>CAWCTP010000001.1:0-16597 GCA_963798425.1 uncultured delta proteobacterium
AGTCCTGGCAGAATTCCTTATCATCGATAGGTGTCCAGGGGGAGACACAAGAAGGAATCATCCAGAAGATCGAGAGCTCTGGGCGGTTAAATTATTTTTGCCGGCGCTCAAAGGAAATAATCGGCCTTTTTCGAAAAAGAAGGGTGGACCTGCCAAGCGTAATCTTGTTGTTTCAGCTATCTCTGCAAAATTAAACCAGCGATCGTTGTTCTTTTAGCGTTTAATTCAACCGTGGTTTTACCAATCGTCAATCTCTATACTTTAAAGATGGTCAAGTTCTGGAGTCGTCAATCCCTATACTTTAAAGGTGATCGAGTTCTCCAGTCATCAATCCCTATACCTCAACGCTGGTGGAGTTCTATGGTCGTCAATCTCTATACCTTATTGCCGGTGGCGTTCTCCGGTCATCAATCTCTATACCTCTATGCTGGTGGAGTTTTCCGGTCGTCAATCTCTATACCTTAATGTCGGTGGAGCTTCTTCAATATCAATCTCTATACTCAATGCCGGTGGAGTTCTTCAGTCATCAATCTCTATACCTCAATGCTGGTGGAGTTTTCCGGTCGTCAATCTCTATACCTTAATGCCGGTGGAGTTCTTCGGTCATCAATCCCTATACCTCAAGGATGGTGGAGTTCTTCAGTCATCAATCTCTATACCTCAATGCTGGTGGAGTTTTCCGGTCGTCAATCTCTATACCTTAATGCCGGTGGAGTTCTTCGGTCGTCAATCCCTATACCTTAATGCCGGTGGAGTTCTCCAGTCGTCAATCTCTATACCTTAATGCCGGTGGAGTTTTCCGGTCGTCAATCCCTATACCTTAATGCCGGTGGAGTTCTTCGGTCGTCAATCTCTATACCTGACTGCCGGTGGAGTTCTTCGGTCATCAATCCCTATACCTCAAGGCTGGTGGAGTTCTTCAGTCATCAATCTCTATACCTCAATGCTGGTGGAGTTTTCCGGTCGTCAATCTCTATACCTTAATGCCGGTGAGTTCTTCGGTCGTCAATCCCTATACCTTAATGCCGGTGGAGTTCTCCAGTCGTCAATCTCTATACCTTAATGCCGGTGGAGTTCTCCAGTCATCAATCCCTATACCTTAATGCCGGTGGAGTTCTCCAGTCGTCAATCTCTATACCTTATTGCTGGTGGCGTTCTTCGGTCATCAATCCCTATACCTCAATGCTGGTGGCGTTCTCTGGTCATCAATCCCTATACCTTAAAGCTGGTGGTGTTCACTGGTCGTCAATCTCTATACCTTAAAGCTGGTGGTGTTTTCCGGTCGTCAATCTCTATACCTTAAATTTCCACAAACGAAATATTGTTCGAAAACAAGAAATAAAACCAAAGGATATGATGTAGAGTTATCTGGCTGTTATTTCATGAATACAGAGAGTTAATTAAGGGGGTGAAAATTTATGAACCGCTAATTGCTGGAATACTAAGATATTCGCTTTTTTATAAAGACCTCTCATTTAAGATAAAAGCGGATATTTGTTTATAGAGATTGAAAATATAATAATAACAATAAGATAGATACAAATAACATTCTTGTTTGTTAAGGTATAGGAAATGATGGGCCGTGAATAAACACCCGTTTACAGGTGGTCCTGTTCTATAGCCTTATAGGTGAGTAGATATTATCTCAAGGAGAGATATTTACAGAAGTTATTCATTTATTTTAAATAATATCAAAAACATAAATGAGAAAACAACACCATGACGATTAAGGTATAGGGATTGATGAAGCCTGTAGTTGTTTTTTAAATTGTTTTAAAAGACTTGTTTTCAGTCCTCTGTAAGTGCCGAAATAAAGGGATAACGGAAGGAAAGGTATAGGGATTGATCTAAAAGTATAGAGAATGATGGCGTCAGGTACAGGGATTGACACCATAGGTATAGGGAATGACGACATAAAATATGTTAGAGTATCTTAAGGTATAGGTGTTGACAAGATACCTACACTTTTGTAAAATTTGGCGATGTCATTTAATTTAACAGAGGACATTTTATTTTGGATAAATTAGAAAAATCGCCAGTAGTGGTCCAATCAAACAAGCTAATTGAATCTCGATACACCTTGAGTGTAGGTGAACAAAGGTTAGTTTTTGCGGTAGCTTCTATGATTCATCCCGATGATGTCGATTTTTACCCATATGAAATAAAAATTAAAGATTTGGCTTTATTACTCAAAATTGACATAAAAAATGCGTATAGGGATGCTGATAAAATAACTGACCAATTGATGAGTAGAAACCTGATTATCCAAGAGGATGATGGCCCTTTAAAAGTAGGTTGGGTTTCCTCATGTAAGTATAATACCTCAAAGGGATCAATTAGTTTTAGATTTGACCCTACACTGAAACCCTACTGTTACTACTCCGAAGAGAGTTCACCCAATCAAAACTTACCATTCTTGCCCAATTTCAAAGCATATATTCAATCCGTATTTATCAATTGTTGAAACAATACAAAAAAATAGGCTACAGAGAGTTCGTCGTCACTGATCTGAAAGAAATTCTGGGTGTATCCAAAGAAAAATATAAACAGTTCAAAATGTTCAGAGCTTGGGTCATTAATCAAGCAAAGAAAGAGTTTGAGAAAAAGGATGACAATGGCTTCTACCAGTGTGATCTAACCTTTGATTTGGAGACCATACGAGAAGGTAGATTTATAACAAAAATTAAATTTATTATTAAAAATCAAAGATATCAAGAAAGTTTACCATTTATTAGCAATGAATATTCAGGCATCTCTGATGAGATTCTTAAAGAGTTAGAAACTTATGGGTTATCCGATTCAACAGCAAAGACTTATCTTGAAGACTTAGGTGAAGACAAAACTAATGAAATATTAAGGTATTACAAAGCTTGTCTAGCGGCTGGTAAAGTAAAAAACAAAGGTGGTGGGTATCTTGCGTTTTTATTGAAAGAAAAGATTACAGGGAAAAGTGATTACGAAACTTTTCAAAAAACTGAGATAGAGGAAAAACAGCGGCAAGATATTGAAGAGAAAAAGAAGGTTGAGGAACAGACTCAGAATCGGATATTGAAGTTAGAAAAAACCTTCTCACACAAGAGTGAGAAGGATCAACAGTTGATAAAGAAGTCATTCGAGGAATCCTTAAAGCCCGTTTTGTTAAAATCATTTAGAGAAAACGGAGTTGAGTCGGTTTTGTTTAAAGAAATGTTTCTGGATTTTGTTGAAGAATCGCTAAGAAAAGAGGTGGATTCTGTGCAAAGGACAGATAGCTAGCACCTCCTTCTTCTATGCACCCACCACCTGCAGTAGTGATTCTCTAATCCGATAAACAGGCTCCTGAGGAAAGAGGATGAGTCGCCAGCAAATCCCGATTTAACCGTAAAATATTGAATTTTAACAACAAATACTAACAAGGCTTCCTGAACATTTTGGGCCAATTGTTAGGCTTAAGAATCAAAATTACCATGTAATTTCAGCTAAATAAATTATCACAGGGAGTGCATTTTTAACTTGACAAGGCTGGTGAGGCCGGTTCGCGTTTTTTCTATGGAGTTTCAATTACTTACATAGGAGAACGCAATGAAGTCACGAAAAACACACTACCCCGTTACAGCCCTGGCCGGTCTTGCCGGCGACGTCAAAATCACTATGCGAAAAAACCTCAACGCTGACGCAATGTTCGCTGCCATCCGAAAGGATTTTGGCCAAATTGCCGATCATCGGGCCTCCAACAAAAAGATCCCTCTGGTTGATGCCCTGATGAGTGGTTTTGCCATGTTTTCCCTCAAAGATCAGTCCCTGCTGGCATTTGACGAGCGGCGCTGTGAGGAACCGGAGAGCCTCCATGGCGTTTTCGGAGTTCGGATTATTCCCTGCGATAGCCAAATGCGCACCACCCTCGATGGTGTCACCCCCGACTCTCTGCGCCTGTCTTTCCGCACTCTGTTCAACTATGCCCAGCGAGACAAGGCCCTGGAGAAACTTGTTTGGCTTGACGGTCATTATCTGCTGGCTCTCGACGGTACGGGCATCTACTCCTCGGCAAAGGTCAGCTCTCCTTACTGCATGAAAAAGGTCAAAAGAAATGGAAAAGTCGAATATTACCAGCAGATGCTCGCCGCAGCCATTGTCAGTCCCGACCAACGGGCCGTACTCCCACTTTGCCCGGAAATGATCATAATGCAGGATGGGAGTACCAAGCAGGATTGCGAGAGAGCGGCCGCCGGCCGGTTTCTCGTCAAATTCCGCCAGGATCATCCGCACCTGAAATGCGTGGTGATCGAAGATGGGCTCAGTTCTAACGGCCCGCATATCACTGATTTGATCGACCACAATATGCGCTTTATCCTTGGGGCAAAACCCGGTGACCACGCTCATTTGTTTGCCCAACTGGACCGGGCCATCGAGGACGGTGAAGCGACTGAATTTTCCCAAACCCGCCAGGGCGAGGAAGGAATCACCCATACATACCGCTTTGTAAATGGCGTATCGCTCAATAAATCGAACCCGGGTCTTCTTGTCAATGTCCTTGAATACTGGCAGTCCGACAGTAAGGGGAAAGAAATAAAGTTCAGTTGGGTTACCGATTTACCCCTCACGACCGAAAACGTGTACCAGATTATGCGCGCCGGTCGCGCCCGCTGGCGGATAGAAAATGAGGTATTCAACACCTTGAAAAACCAAGGGTACAACCTCGAACATAACTTTGGGCTGGGCGAAAAGCATCTCTCGGCCGTGTTTAATCACTTAATGATGCTTGCATTTTTGGTAGACCAGATCCAGCAACTCTGTTGCCCTCTCTTCCAAGCCGCCTGGCAGAGATGCAAGAGGAAAAAAAGTCTATGGCAGATCATCAGGAGCTATTTCGACCTGTTTGTCATGCCCTCGATGGAGGTGATCCTGCAGTCTATCGTCGCCGGAGTTAGAATCGTTTTCCGCTGACTCTTAAGCAGGCAGTAAAGCAGGCTGATATCAAAGAACGAATCCCAACCGGAAACTTGTCCGGAAGGGCGAAAGGGCGTAGTATGCCTTTAAGATATAGTTTTTCAGCAATTTTCGGTGCTTTTTGCCGGTAGCGCCTACATTGTCACGGCTGGGACACTGGATACAGTTTCTAAGGGCCGTCTTTTTTTTAAAAGGCGCTGAAGTAACATGTGATCGTTGGCTCTTGGGCAATTACTCCATCATAAAGGGAACGCCTGATGAGTCGCCTTCTCTCGCCCTGGACAGGAACTGTCTTTTCAATGATCTCAGAATAATGAACACCATCTCCCAGGCAGTTGCGTTCTTTCCAGTTGGTTCTTTTTAAAATCTTATCAATGACCCACTCTTTGCCTGTTGCGAGTTGAATTGCCATGAGGCCAACTTAGTAGGTATATCCGTAGGTAGGATTATAGCCACCGCGATTATACTGTTCCATCAACTTATCAAATTCGCCCATGTCGGGATCAAGGATGAGCCAAGCCGCCTCGACAGAAAAGACGGTTCCTGTTTCGCAATCAGCGACTTGTTTCCCATTAGAGATGGTTTTGTTGCCCATGCAATACCAATCATCAGCTGCGTGGATCGCAGTGATAGCAATTCCCGCTTCTCGTTCAGCTTCCCAGGCGTTGCCGACAAAATACTTTCTGGGCGGCGGCACAATCTTGTTTTTCATAACTTCAACTTCTAGAACGTCAAAACGTTGGTTTTTGTTGTAGACCAGATCATAACAATGAAGGGCATGAAATGGCTTGTGTCTGCCATTTGACATCCTCCCCCACCTGAAGGAAGGGGATTCCAACGACAGTTACGCACAAGTATACACTTCTGAATAGCTGTCTTGATGGGTTCCTGCTGCTGGCGGCATTACAGCACCGCTCACTTCACAGGCGAACCGGGCGAGTCCCGCCCTTTTGATATTTATAGCGCCGACGAGATCGGCATGTTCCTCAAAACCGCAAGACATACACCTGAATTTGGCCTGTGTCTTGCGGTTCTCTTTTGCAACAAAGCCACACTCCGGGCAGGTCCGGCTTGTGTTCTGGGGTGGCACCTTGACGAGCCAGCCGCCATTCCAGGCAAGCTTATATTCAAGTTGCCTGCGGAACTCAAACCATCCTTGGTCGAGGATGGACCTGTTTAGCCCGGACTTGGCCCGGACATTCTTACCCGGCGCTTCAGTCGTTCCGACTGCTGACCTGGACATATTCCGAATCTTCAGATCCTCGACATACACTATCGCGTGGTTTTTGCTGATGGTGGTCGATGATTTATGGAGATAGTCGTTCCGGGTGTCGGCAATCCTGATATGGAGCCTGGTTATTTTCTTCTTCTGTTTCTGCCAGTTGGCGGAAAACTTGACCTTTCTGGCGAGTTTTCGCTGTTCCTTGGCAAGTTTCTTCTCAAGTTTTTTAAAACTGTTCAGCGGTTCCAGAAAGGAGCCATCCGATATGGTTGCGAACCGGGCGATACCCATGTCAATCCCCACGGAGGAAGCGGAGGGGTGGACCGACTCCGGGATCTCCCGCTCGGTCTGGATCGAGACGTACCAGTGATCGCCCCGCCTGGACACTGTGAGATTCCGGGGTGTCCCTTCGATCTCCCGGCTCTTGATGAACCGGACCCAGCCAATCTTGGGCAGAAAGACCCGGCTTCCGTCCAACTTGAAGCCCTGCGGATACCTGAAGGAATCTGTGTTCTTCCCTTTTTCTTGAACCGGGGGAACCGTTTCGGGTTTTTTTTATCAAAAGCCTCCTTGAGGGCCTGGTCGAGAAACTTCAAGGTCTGTTGCAGGGTTTGCGATTGCGCCCCGGCGAGGAACATTGTTTCCTCTTCCCGTTTCCAGCCGGTGAGAAGCTTAGCAACTTCGACATACCGCAAGACCTTTTCCCCGGCATTGAGGCGTTCTTTCTGCAAAGCAAGAGCTTTGTTCCAGACGAACCGGCAGCACCCGGCCTGTTGCCGAAAAAGAGACTCTTGTTCCGGTTTGGCCTTCAGTCTGTATTTATATGCCTTGCGTATCTTCATGAGTCATATTATACTTTGGTCTATGATGAAAAACAACGATATTCGCACTGGCAGACACTGTGTTTTTAATATGCATGTCCATCTGGTCTTCGTGACCAAGTATCGGAAGAAGGTACTGGACGGCAAGGCTATCGAGATCCTCCGCGAATCCTTCGCCAAGATCTGCAGCGATTTCGAAGCGGAATTGATCGAGTTTAACGGCGAACACGACCACGTTCACCTACTTGTCCATTACCCGCCGAAGGTGGCTATCTCCGCTATGGTGAATAGCCTGAAAGGTGCATCTTCCAGACTATTGCGAAATCACTACCCCGAGATAGCTGGGCGGTACTACAAAAACGTGCTTTGGAGCCCGAGCTACTTTGCCGCTTCCTGCGGTGGTGCGCCGATCTCCATTATTCGCCAGTACGTTGAACAACAGCAGACACCAGATTAACAGCTTTGCGCCTTATATCCCCAACCTGAAGGAAGGGGTTTTACGGCGCGTTGGATAAAAACCACATTGCATCTATTGCTATCAATATTTCCGGGGTGATAATCTGAAACCGTTTGGAGATCCCCTGGTGATAGGCCGCTTCTGCTTCTCTGACATCGAGTGTGAGGCAATACAACAATAACTCTTCAAGCATGTTAGGTGAATAAACATCCGGCCGGATGGTGATAAATCCCTCCTCGTCTATTGACCGGCCAAACCAGTCGCGCCTTTCAAAATCATATTGTGTGGCAATAAGAAATTTCTGCAGATCATTAATGCCTTTCATGTAACCGTATAGCCCGGGATCTCCGTCGATGAGATTCTCCATGGAAGTGTCGGAGGTGACGCAACAGAGGAAACAACCGAATCTGGGGCCGCAGCCTTTTCCCTGCTGGCCGGTAGCTAAAATCGAAGCGTCGACCTCTGTTGAAATGGTGGCATCACCATAAATCCGGAAGATTTCGTTGTAGTCTGAATATCCGGTACCGGCGCTTTGCTGCCTGGCCAAATAATCCCAAACATCGTCGGTCGACCAATAGGCGATAGGGGAGAGATTGTGCGTTGAATCTTTACCAACCCATGTCTCGAAATCGCTTTCTTGGCGAGCCTCCATTTTCTTTTTGCGGGACCTGCTCTCGGAGTAACGTGTGCCGATTACGGTTACCGGCGTGAAACTGGAAAACTCTTTGAATAACTGTTTACGGAGTCGTTTTTGAGGTTTCACTTTAAAATCAACCGAGCAGTCCCGGTTATTATTGCAAAAACTCGGAAGAGCCCGGCCACCAATTACCTTGACAGCCCATGAATCATTAAGCGATGGAGTGGCTATTTTGACGGTCACATCGAGATTATGCCTTGCAGCATACTCTCCTGACGTTCTGTATCTCGTTTTTGACGTACAAGGCAATTCCGGGTTTTCTATTCCGGTGTCAGCGTGGGTGACAACAATTGGGGCAGGGGGAGGGGTGGAGTATCGCTGATCTCAGAACAAGGTCCAAAATAACAGAGCTGTCTTCCCACCGGACCAGGCCACGCAAATTAAATTTTGCGAGTCATGAAGTTTCTTTATTGCCAGTAGTGTTCTTGCTTCTTTCATTTTGTCCCCGGTTTTAATTTGTTGTTTAGTGTTTGTATATTACCATATTACATAAAATAATGAAAAAAGAAAGAAAAAAAAAAGCCCCCTTGGAAGGGGCTAGTAGCTACTGCAATCGGCTTAGCGTGCTATACTTTCCCTTTTCTGAAGAGACCCCTTCAAGATGAGAGCATGCAAAATCGGGGGAGCCTTTTCAGAATGCCGGTGATTGCCCCCAGAGCCCGAAGACGAATTGTTCTGGAACATCACCGTTTTCCAGATGGAGGGCAATGAAAAACTCAAGGCGGCTATTTAGCCTCTCCCGGTTTTGCATGCTCTCCATATTTGTGAAATCTCTGTGAAACTAGAGGGAGGAAGAGCGTTAGGCGTGTGAATTGGAACCCCTCGGGTTGATTGACCATGGGCCGTTAAACGAAGATAATAGGTTAGCTCAGGAGCCCTGGCTAACCTATTATTAATTCAGCCGTTGTTCACTTCGTCATCAATTACCTTACCTGCTTTGAATTTGACAACAGTTTTAGCAGGAATATTAATAGATTGACCGGTCTGTGGATTTCGTCCAGTCCTGGCTTCTCTCTTGGAGGTAGAGAAAGTTCCGAAACCAACCAACGACACCTTGTCTTTATTCTTGAGCGCTTCTGCAATCGTCCCAAGACAACCGTTCAAAGCTTTCTCTGCCTGGGTTGTAGTAAGATCTGCTGAATTTGAAATGTAGTCAACTAGCTCTTTTTTGTTCATATTTTCCTCGTTGTTTTGGTGATTAATAGTGTCTTTCTTTAAAAGAAAACCCAACCGATCCATTCCCGTTGGACATCAAGCCCCATATTCTAAAAATAATTTCGATGCAGTCAATGAACCCACTGATAATTAATCAGTTCATCATAGCTGATTATATAAAAAACGAACGGCTGGATCCTTATTCATCAAGCATTAACGGATAATCGCAATCCCTGGTAACAATGCCGGCAGATCTCAGAACTTGTTGATGCTCGGCCGGGAAGCATTAAGCGATGTCAGCAGTTTACAGCGTTATCGCCTGCAGTATATTTCTACCGCAGCAGATGACGCACAGAAGCAGGGGACTGCGCAACAATAGTTCAAGGCCGAGTAAACGGATGGCCAAACGAAAAGGACACTAATCAGGCCAGCTGGGATTTTGTTGAGTTGGTTGCAGGACCAGGCCCCTTCTGATGGCGTAGGTAGTCAACGCTGAGGAATTGTGCAGATCCAGCTTGGCCATCAGGTTTGAGCGATGCTTGTCGACGGTCTTGACGCTGATTGAGAGCAGTTTGGCGATCTGCTTATTTTTGCGACCTTCCCCAACAAGTTTTAAAATTTCTATTTCCCTCTGGGTCAATTCGCCTTTGACCGTGGAAGCAGGCTTGGCATTCCTATTGCTGCGCATGGAATTATCGAGCAGCGGTTGGGTGAAAAACGGACTGATATAGGTTTTGCCTTGGAGAACAGTATCGATTGCCGTACGCAACTCACTGAAGTCGCCCGTTTTCAGGCAATATCCATTAGCTCCGGCATAGAGTGATTCCTGCAGATACTCTTTTGTATCGTGTACCGACAGAACAATGAATTTTAATTTCTGATACTTGTTTTTCAGATCATGGATGACGGACAACCCGTTCCGTATGGGCATGGAAATATCGAGAATCATCAAATCCGGGAGTTCTTTGTGGGCCAGTTGGATTGCCTCCAGACCGTTTTTCGCCTGGCCGACAATTTCATAAAGTCCAGTTGATTCGAGCATCGAACACAGGCCTTGCCGCATGATAATATGGTCTTCGGCCACGACTAAGCGATGTTTGGTCATAGTCTTCTCCTATGCAGGGTCGGGCTCCAGCCTTGCTCCAATCTCATTTTCAAGATCATTGAAACCGGCATTTCGGTTCGCTCAATTTTAACTAGATTTGTTTTCTTCTAAGTGTGCAGTTTCCTATCTGTGATGGAGGAAGTTCATTTAAGCGGATAAGCTCACCAGTCGCCGAACATATGAATTGAGCTGCTCTTTTTGTACAGCTGGCAGATTCTTAAATGCCACTCCAACTATTATCAAAAATTGTAATGACGTTCTTTGGTTATATGTATGTTTTTCCCAGATTTTTCTAACTGGCAACTGCTCAAGACTCAGGTTTGCAGCATCGTATATATCCAAGGATATATCTTGGGAGAAAGACCATTCTTTAACACACTTGAATGAAAGGCCTTCCGGGCTGAGATTGATGATCTGGCAGATTCCAGCCGGAGTACTTGCAATACAGCCCCGCACTGCCACTCGGGTGCTTCTCCTGCGGTTTTTATCCATGGAAATTACATTAGCGTTTTTTCTTGGCAAAATCGAATTTGCCAAAACTTATTAAACAAATTCCAATACAGAGTAAGGCAACTGGATCAGATAGATCCCTCTTTGGTATAAAATCTATAAAACCCATGTAGTAAAATGAACCAAGCGCAAAAATCAATGAACCTAGAGCAATCAACCAAAAAGATAACTTTCCCATGTGACCTCCTCTAGATGATGATTGAAATTCAGAGGTGCTTCGACAAAATATTCTCTATAGTTGAGACAGTGGCCATGGCAATCTTACCCATTTCTTTGCAATAAATGTGCCTTTTGTAGCACAAATATCTGTGCTCAATTCTGCAAGGAGATATCGAGTAAGCAATTGTAATACGGCTATATTACTGTCCGCTTTTTCGTTTTTTGGGTCCATTATTCCGGAAAATGCAGGTGGCATAATTCACGTAATCGGAATTTCTGTTATTAAGCTTTTCTCGGTTCTGCAATCTACCTTCATTACCGAGGCTTGACTTTTCACATGGGGTAATCTACACCTTTTTCCACGGCGCGAAGAACGGCCAAGGATCGGCTTTTGATGCTCATGGTGTCGCTTCTTTTTCTTCCCAGCCGGTCACGGTATCAAAAACCATCTGCCATTTCTTGTCCCATTCTGCATCGGGGAGAATGCAGCTGACCTATTCATGCCAGGAGTTGATCAGGATGTAAAAATCTTCATCAGTTGCCGTCTCTCTCTGCCTATTGGGGTCTTGATATCGCCGTTCAAAAAGACATCAAGAGTTTCGGAATCATCAGTCGCCCCTTTGATACCGCAGTTCCAGGAACGGTTATTATCCGCGCCATCCTTGTTGCAGGAAATCAGATCCTTCGGGGTGAATCCATCGTGGGGTGACAAAATTGATGTTGGCAAAAGGCAGACGCGAGGAGTTTTCACAGAGGTCGAAACTGCCGGTAAAACGAGAAGCGAATTCCCGCAAAACCCACCCATATCCTTTGACAAAATCATGGATACAATCACGATACTTACCGTTCAATTCGGCCAGGTGTCATTCTGTCAATGCGACAGGACAGATTTTCCTGGAGTGGACGAAATACCGGGGCAATGAAAAATAAATATTGTATTAGTGATTGCCGGTAAGTGCGACGGGAGTTAGCTTACTGCCCCTGTCGGTGCTGGGAGCCTCTGAAGCAACTCTTTCATAACTACCGGCTTACAGAAAAAGAAGTCAGCACCATTGTCAAGGGCCTGTTGTCTGCTTTGTTCCTCACAATATCCAGTCATCATTATGAGCAATGTCTCCGGTTTCAGCCGCTTGGCATGACGCACCACCGAATGACCATCGACCTTGCCCATTTTGAGGTCGGTAATAACTGCGTGAAAACGCTCCTTCTCCAGTGCTTCTATCGCTTCTTCTCCATTAAAGACCGATTTAACTTCATAGCCGTTAATGTCCAGTATAGCGGCAATTATTTCGCAGAGTATCTTGTCATCGTCAACAACGAGTATTTTTATTGGATTCATGCGGTTTCACTTGGCAGCTATTATTAATAAAATCCCTTTAAAGGGAACAAGAAGATTATTTGTTTATGGGATCACTCAAGGGAACATGGAATTTTGATACCCCTTGCGAGATTCTCGTCTTGGTAACCTCTTGAGTGGATACGTTTCTTTACCCCTAAAATTTTCAAGGAATGTGTTGCGATTAATTGCAAGCACTAATCCCGCCAAAGGCTTTGCGGGATCAGTGTTTTAACGAAATTATGCTGTAGACAGCGTAGATAATTTCTAAATCACTAACTGCATATAAGGCCTGGAAGATGAAAGTAATGATTTTTTTAATAAATTTACAACGTTGGTGGCTATTGGCCCTTTCTCCCCTTGGGTGACGTCGAAGGTGACTTGCTCTCCTTCATTAAGCGAACGAAAGCCTACTGTGTTGATGGAGGAATGGTGGACAAAAATGTCTTTGTCACCTTCACGTTCGATAAAACCATATCCTTTTGCCTGGTCAAACCATTTAACTTTTCCCTGGGCCATTGCGTATCTCCTTGTTTTGTTGATATTTTCGTCAACAGAGTCCATAAGGCAAGACGTTTGTTTACTTGCGCAGACAACTGTTGCGCCAACAACAGGCCTACTGATCGCATTCAGTTCTGGTCCGGTAGCAGACAATATTACCTTCCTGGCGCTGAATTGCCCGGATCAACTCCGCTTTATTCATTTTACCCGGTTTTATGACCCGCTCTCGGGCAATAGCTTTTATATCAACCATTCGCATATATATATCTCCCGGTCGTAAACCTATAATTTCCATTCTTTTTTCAGGTTTTCAAAACATTTCGGACAGCAGCCATAGGACAGGCTGACTCCTGTATTACGCGTCAGGTAATTCTCCAAGTTGAGCCAACTCCAGTTTGCAGGGCATGCGTGGTCATCTTTTACATCCCGGCAATAGGAACAGACGGTCAGAAGTTTGTCGGTTAATTTGATTTTCTGTCGGTCTTGCTGTTTTTTCAGCAGCTCCTGCATGCGCAGCAGCAGGGCATCGGTTTCGAGAGGCTTAAGGAGATAGTCGTCGGCCCCGAGGCGGAGTGCTTCCACCGCCGATTCCATGTCGCCGCAGCCGGTAAGGACGATGACGCAGACCTGAGGATCGTGCTTTTTGGCCTCCAGTAATACCTGGATGCCGCTTGAGCCAGGCATAGCAAGATCGGTAATCACCAGATTGAAGTTGCCTGAATGAATCGCGTTAATCGCCTTATCGCCGCTTGAAGCAGTGGTGACGTCATAATTTTCTGCCCTGAGGTCTCTGGCATAGGAACGCAGGATGCTCATTTCATCATCTACAAGCAGCAGGCTTTTCCTGTTCATCGAAGACCTCCTTGAAGCCAAATAACGCAATTATTTATCCTACGCTATATTGTGCCATTAATGCGTTCGTTTGCCTAGGTGATCAAATTGGGAACAAAATGGTGAAGCGTACTACCCATTGTTGGAGTGTCCCGTAGCCCAGGGTTGGAATAAAAAAAATCGATCTGCAGAGCTTTCCAGCGATATCATATATTTTCTCGCCACTCAGAATGGGGGACGAAGAGTTTGACTTCCATCAGATAACGTAACCCGAGTTCGTTGGACTCATCAATGCGGACGTCGCCGCCTAGCATTTCTGCTATCATCTTGGAATAATATAAATTTTTCGAACGCAGCCGGAAGCCGTCTCTTGCTGACAAACTGGAACCGGATTGAAAGAGCTCTTTGCTCCGGGCTGGAGAGATAGCCCCACCGGTGAGAACAAGATTGACCAAGAGAGAGTATCGACGTTTTGAATATTGCTGGGCTTCAATGTTCAAATGGACGGCACCTTTCCCCAGGTAAGAGAGACTGTTTCTGGCAGGCTCCCTGAGCATTCGATGCATAAGTAATAGATTTCCCATTACATATTTTGGAATGTTCGGGCTGGTGCTGGTAATCAACCGCAGGTTCTTGGTGGTAAGACACTGGCTGTACCAGGTACAGAAATCATTGATCAATGCAGGTAGATCGACTATCTGTCTGCATTGATCACCTGCCGGACAAACAGGAGTTCCCGGTGCAGTATTACGTATAAGTGAATGTGCGCTTGTCTGCATAGAATTCCTTCTCAGTAGTTGCTGACGAACCTATACAGCACAACATATTATCAATGGACGGTTCCTTTAAAGTCTGTGGGCTTGAGGCTTTTAGCTGACAATAATTCTTACTTCATACCTATTATCATCACATTTAAGATGATAATTGCCAAGGTTATATAATTGGGGGGAGAATGGTTAGGTGGAATACCTATTTTGACTGGCACATAAAGGTAAAAAATCAGTCCTCGGAAAGGGATGTGAGAAAGGTTTGCAGATAATCTGATTTGTTGCTCAGACCCAGCTTTTTGCGGATTTTTTTTGCTGGATATTGATCATGTCCTGTGCCAGACGGAGGATTTCGGCGATTTCTTTAGTCGCTTTTCCCTGTTTGACATGCGGTGCTACCTGGATTACCATCGGGGTGATCCCGACTGTCTGTTGGGTAAGTTTGGTAATAAACGAGGAGGTGACGTCGTGGAGTTTCGCTTCGATGTCTCCTGGGCAGCCAGATCGATCAGTGGCATATCTTCCTGCCCCAGGCATCCTCGGCGATTAATACCGCCTAGAGCGTTGGTTATTGCCTGGAGCGGATCATTAACTTCTTGGCGATAGCTGCCGAAAACCGGCTCACCGCAGCGAGACGCTCATCCTCCTGACAACAGCCTCTGTTTTCTTTTGTGCTCCTGAATAACAACATGGTCCTAATTGACTTTGATAACTGAGTTTTTGTTGAACGATAAGGAAGTTTAGGTGGAGCAGTTTTGGACAGCAGTTGCAAGTCTCGTCTATGAAATTAATTTCTTACCAGATCATTCTTGCAATCCGAACAGATGAGCCTGGTTTTAGCTTTGGATTTTTGCCTGGCAAATTCGTCAAGTTCTAGCCAATGATTATCTTCACCACAGATTTTGCTACAGCCTATACAAATGGGCAGAAGGCTTTCGAGGTAATCAATTTTCTCCAGGGCGAGAACCAGGTCGCTCAACACATCATATTTTTCCTGGATGATTTTCTTTCGTTCCATGGCATACCGTATCGATTTGACGAGCATGGCCGCGGAAAGAAATCTTTTCTGAATATAATCCTCGGTTCCGTAGCGGACAGCCTGCTCAGCAATTTCCTCGTCCTGGGGATTCGACAGGACAATAACAACGGTCTCCCTAAGTTCGCTGATCATTCTGCGGGCGGTGTTAAGCCCGGACGAATCCGGCAACTCAAGATCGAGCAGGACCACGTCAAAATCGTCGTGCTCGAGCAGAGACTGTGATGCCTCCAGACTTTCCGCTCCTGTCAGGCTGCATTGAAAAGATGGAGCTGCTGCAAGGTATTCCTGGATAAGAGTTCTCTCTTCCGGACTGCCTTCAACGAGGAGTAGAGAAATGTTGTTCATTTTTACTTCCTTTGCATCGATTATCGGTCCCGGTAACTTTTTCTTTCATACATTTATATTTTGCAATTAACATACCGAGTGGCACGATGAAGGAAAGAAAAGAACTTACCTCGTTTAATTTTCTACCTATCCTTTTTTAAAAAGGGGATTAAGGTATTTTAATCATTTGTCGCCCGCTCATTGCAAATGAATCTGTTGCTTACCGGACTGAGCAAACCATTATCCTCTGTGATGATCATAATGCCGGATTCTGCTGCCTCCGTTCTGATTGTTGATCGGGACCCCAAAATATTCGATACGATGGTGCACTGCACCTATGAAAGCGCGGTGCATTTTGATTATGCATCGACCCTGGCCGAGGGAATCAAAAAAAGCCGGAACGACAAGTCCCAGGTTATTCTGCTGCGGGCTTCTCTACCGGATGGAGATGCCTGCTATATTGTCGAGGACTTGCAGCAGGGTGAAAGCTTCCCAGCGGAGATTATCGTCTTTACCACTGCCGGAGATGTAGAACAGGCGGAAATTGCCCTTAAAAGTGGGGTCTGGGAGTATCTCATTGATCCTGATCCGGCGAAGGTGCTGCCGGAGCTTGTCCAGCACGCCCTGCACTATCGCCAGAGCAGATCGGAGGAATGCGTCGGATCAGAATGATTTTCGCGGCCGGTTGCAAAATCTTGGCATTATCGGCCGGATCAGCCTCATTCAGAAATGCATTAATTTCGTGGC
>CAWCTP010000002.1:0-12207 GCA_963798425.1 uncultured delta proteobacterium
TTCTTTCGAAGTGACCAACAAAGATTTTTCGGGGTAGAAAGACCGATTAACCGGAAATCTTGAATGTTAGCGTAGGGCTTGTTACATGTAAAAATGTATTATTCTAACTATTCAAAATTAATTTGTCTCCTTTAGTTTAGTCCCCATAAAAAGTAGGTATGAGGGTCCGTAGCTGATGTTGGCAACTAACCATGGCAAATCTGTTTGAGTCATATTTTTTAAATCCTTATTTAGTATAGCAACGATTCGTTCAAATATTGCAGTAGGATTTTTGTATTTCTAATTTGCAGCGTGTTTAGATGCAGAAACCAAGATCTTCTGATCTGACAGCCCCTCAGACTCGACCAAAATCCTGATGTGAGTGAGCAGGTTATCTGGCCATCCAGTATGCATGACAAAGAAGTAGATCCAAGTCAAAATATTCAGAAATATGCTCAAGTGAATGTTTCTGAAAATCGTTTGATCGTGCCGATTTATAATCTTCTCTCTACGTACGTGACCCAATAGTGTCGTGGTGTCAAAACTGTGGGAGCTGACTCTACCCCAGGATAAGGTCTGAGGAAACCTGTTTACTGCCCGATCGGGGCCGGCATAAAGGTGGCTGAACATGATCTTGCCTTCACAAATCAACGTGGAAGCCTGTCGTTCCAATTCTAAGGGAGAAATCCAGGCGGAGGCCCTACGAGGATACAAATACCGATACGGAGCACAGGCGTGGATTCCCCCGGGGCGACTCGACTCTTGGCACTTCAAAAAGATTTCTTCCCGCCAGAGACATTTCTAAGCAAGATTCAAATTGACAGAGGTTAAAGGATACAGTTTTTATATTGTTAGGTTTTGAGACGACTCGTCGATTCTATTCAGTAGCAGTGTTAGCTTGAGGTTATATGGATTTAACGAGAAATTTGATTCGTCAATATCGGTCGCCTTCTGATTTAATATTTCGTAGAAAATTTAAATTCTGTGATGAAATTCACGTCAGTTAGAAATACTAGAAATCACAAAAAAGTTACTGACTATCAAAGATGGATTTAAAAAAATAATTTGATGCACCACAGAGGATATTGGATACTATGAAATTCATACAAAAAATAGGCTCAAGAATTTTAATACCTGCAGTCAGTGTTACAGCAATTTTCTCAATAGCTCTTTTCTTTATTGGGAACAGCGTATTCCATCATCTGATGGAACAGAGTTTTGACCGAATAGTCCAGTTGAAGATGGCCGAAATTTCCAACATCGAAAAGCGTACCGCCGAAGATTCACTTACCAAGGCATCCTTGTTCAGCCAGGAAAAGTCTGTCCTGGGGCCTATGAAACCGCTTATCAAGGAAATTTAAATGCCGCAGATGATCCTCAAATGGGACTGGCTCGTCAACAACTCTATACCTATTTTGCCTCAATTGAAAAAGGTTACAAGGAAACCCATAACGGCCAATCGCTGCGCCTTCATTTCCATGTTCCTCCAGCTAGAAGTCTTTTACGCCTGTGAACAAAAATCAAACGAAGAGTGATGATCTCAGTTCTTTCCGAGATTCTGTGAAATCAATCAGCATAGATCATAAACCAATCTCAGGCATCGAAATCGGGCGCGGCGGGTTTGAAATTCGCGGAATCGTCCCGGTTATCGGCGAAGGTGGGAAGTATTTGGGCTCAGTGGAGTCCCTCTCTTCCTTCGATCCTCTTGTGAAGGACAGCATCAGTAACAACAAGGAGTATATCGCTGTCTACATGAAAAAGGAGTTTCTGCCGCTTACGGCCAGTACAAGATGCTTCAAAAAACCCGATCATAGAAGACTTTGTCTTTGTATCATCAACCGACAAAAAAATCACAGATGCTGTATTGACACCGAAAATGTTACAAAGTGGACAGACCGGGCTGACGGCTGTTCGAATCAACAACTATTATACCTGCGTTTCTCCCATCAAGGATATTAGCGGTAAACAAATCGGCGTAATGGCATATGTTGTAAACGCAACTGATATGTTTAACACGATGAAGAAAATAGAGTGGGGAATCATCATATTGTGTGTTGCATTGCTTGCAGCTATTGTTATGCCCCTTTTTTTCAGTGTGCGCTCAGTTACTTCGTCAATCAACCGTACTATAGCAATGCTCAAGGATATTGCTGAAGGTGAAGGTGATTTGACGATGCGCCTGGATGCCAAATCGAAGGATGAAATCGCCGAACTCGGTTTCTGGTTTAACTCCTTCATCGAAAAGCTGCAGGGAATAATTAAACGAATTTCGGAATACTCAAGGCAAGTCAACGATTCATCCCAACAACTCTCATCCATAGCCAAGAAACTGTTTGCCGGCGCAGAAGACACATCTCAACGGTCAGCCAATGTAGCGACTGCCTCGGAAGAGATGAGCGCCAATCTGAATAATGTTGCCGCTGCAATGGAGGAATCCTCAACCAATACCAATATGGTTGCTTCAGCCGCAGAGGAAATGACTGCAACAATAAATGAAATTGCCGAAAATGCCGAGCGCGCACGGGACATTTCGAGTAAAGCCGTGACCCAGGCGAAAAGTGCTTCTGGAAAAATGAGAGAACTAGGAACGCGGCCCAGAAAATCAGTATGGTTACCGAGACGATTACGGAAATATCCGAACAGACTAATCTCCTGGCTTTGAATGCGACGATCGAAGCGGCACGAGCAGGAGAGGCTGGCAGGGGGTTTGCTGTAGTTGCCAATGAAATAAAGGAGTTGGCAAAGCAAACCGCCCAGGCGACCTTAAATATCAAAAGCCAGATCGACGATGTTCAGCGGACAACAAGTTCGACTGTAACAGAAATCAATCAGATCTCTGATGTAATCCGCAGGGTGAATGATATCGTAGGCACAATTGCCACAGCAGTTGAAGAACAGACTGCTGCAACAAAGAGATTGCCAATAACATCTCCCAGGCCAGTCAGGGAATTCAAGAGGTTAATGAAAATGTCAGCCAAAGCTCAACCGTGGCCAGCGACATTACTCAGGAAATTTCCAAAGTTAATCTTGCGACCACGGGATTTCTCAGAGTAGCAAGGAAGTTCAAGCCAGTTCCGAGGACCTGCAGCGCATGGCCTCAGAACTCCAGAGTATTGTCGGCAGTTTTAAAGTCTATTAAAAAAGAAGGCACAAATTTTAGAAGTGACAACGAAATGATGGGAGAAGTCGCACTCAGACTCACAAATGAAGAATTATGCAAAATGACAATTTTCGATATTGATTCAGCCTGTATTGGGCCTATGAAAACATAGCTGCGTTTTATAGGCCCTATAGTAAGGTAACATTCGAGGTAAGAGTTTTTTAACCTTATCCTTCTGAATGGCAAGTAATGTTAACAAAAAAACAGCGCTACTTTTTGGCATTATAGGCGTTCTTGTAGGATAAGAAAATGTATATCACAATCAATGTAAGAACTAATGGGCAAAATCAAGTGATGATTGCTTCAGCTGGCAGTGTCTAAACGGCAATGACGTCTCCCGCTTACTGATTTTTCAATTTCATTGATCCAGTTCCCAGCACCTGACGGAAGTATCAGCCAAGTCTCAATAGAGTACTGGCTTCATGAGCACAGCATTTATTCCGATGGCTTCCATTGTTTGGGGCTGTATCCTTTCGCTGAACCCACTACAAAGGATAATAGGGATGTCGGGTCTGATCGTCTCATCTGTCTAGCCATATCATCACCGGTCATCTTTGGCATGGTCATATCGCTGATGACTAGGTCGTATATGTGGGAATTGAACCGGAAAGCCTCGATAGCATCGATGCGCTTCCCTGGTTTCCACCAGGTAACCTAAACGTTCCAACAAATCTCTGCCAAGGTCGATAAGCACTTTTTCGTCGTCCACTAAGAGAATACGTTCACTGCCCCTGGGGAGTTGCTCAGCTTGCTTGAATGCCTTTTCTGGCCAGCTGAATCACTGCAGGCAGTAATACGTGGAATCTCGTGCCAAAACCCACTTCGCTGTATACCTTAATGCAGCCGCCATGATCCTTGATAATGCCATGCACAATGGAGAGTTCCAGGCCACTGCCTTCGACGGTGGGCTTGGTGGTAAAATAAGGCTCGAAATTCGATTGATCATATCCGGTGGAATGCCGAAACCGTTGTCGCCAATGGAAAGCTTTATGTAGTTTCCAGGACTTATCCCATTATAACTCTGTCTATCGGTTCCAAAATGTTAACTGTGGTCAGACTCACGTTAAGCATACCTCCAGTTGTTCTCATGGCATGGTAGGCATTTGTGCATAGATTCATGACGATCTGGTGAATTTGGGTTTCATTCGCGAATGCCAGAGCAAGATTCGCCGAGATGTTTTCAAAGATTTCAATATTTGCAGGCAAGGACGCTTTAAGGAGTTTAAAAGCTTCATCGACCACCCGACCTAAAACCACCGGTCCTTTTTCCGAAACACCCTGACGGCTGAATAATAGAATTTGTTGAACTAGTTCCTTTGCGCGATGCCCAGCCTTGGAGATTTGGGAAACATAATTTTTAAGATTGGCATCAACTGGGCATACGAGTTGCGCCAACTCGGCATATCCTAAAATAGCGCTCAGAATATTGTTGAAATCGTGGGCAATTCCACCGGCAAGGGTTCCCAACGACTCCATTTTCTGGTTTTCGCGCATTTGCGCTTCCATCTTGATGCGTTGCTTTTCGGCCTCTTTTCGCTCGGAAATGTCTTTACCAAAAGAGACGCTATAGGGTACGTTGTCAAATTCTAACATGATTCCCCTAATTTCGACGGGAAACTCGGTGCCGTCCTTTCCGCAATGGACGGTTTCGAAAATGTTTATGCCTCTTTTCTGTTGCTGCTGGAGCCATATTTGATCAATTTCCTTTGAAGAGAAACCACAATCGATATCCATCACATTCATCAAGCAGAGCTCTTCCCTCGTGTATCCGAGATATCTACAGGCATGCTCGTTGACGTTGACATATCTCCGCCGTCCTTGATCAGGAAAATTCCAAGTGGAGCCTTATCGAAAATAAACTGCGTGGTGCGCAACGATTCATAAACATGATTTCGTTCTGTGATGTCATGAATAAATGCCAAAGAATAGCGATGACCCTCGAATTCAATTAAGGTCGCGTTCACTTCAACCGGAAAGATCGAACCATCCTTCCGTCGATGTTGACTCTCTATGGTCGTGGCGCCATCTTCGCATAACGTTTTCCATATGAATGGCCATTTGACGCTCTTCATGACGGGATCTATGTCAAAAAGCGACATTCCCAAAATCTCTGCCTGCGAATAGCCGAGGGATTCACAAGCTCTGAAGTTGGCGTATACGATATAATCCTTCCTGATCCAGTCTGAGGACACAGACAGATGCATGATTGAGGCAAAATCTAGCCAGCCTGCCTTCCTGGCTTTCATCTGTGATTAGCCAACCTTGTTCTTTTCTCAATTAGTCCTCCGCCGTTCGTCAATTGGGTTACAGTCCATTGGATATTGTTTTAACCATTTGAATGTCAGACATCCCTTAAAAGATTCAAGAAAGCTCCAAAGAAATATTCTATGATTATATAATGATCACACAATTTGAAATTATTTGATAGGGTTGAATACTGCTCAGCAATTATTGGCATACTGTGTTTTTGTTGCGAAAAGTAGATGTAGCCCATTCTAGTAAAAATCATTCTATCAATTTTGAAATATGCTCTACAGATGATTACTACGCCATCCAGGAGCATAAATGTATCCTTTGCCAAGCTCAGAGATTAAAGCAAGATCCCTGCTTAAACTTTCTTCCTGAGCAGATCGAACTTGGACCTGATTCCAAAGCATACTCCCAATGGAGCATCTGATGATTTAAGATTGTTCCAGAGTAATCAACCGAGGCAATTGCTCCAATTCTGACAATCGTCGGCGTTGATACTACTTTCGTCATTTGTGCAGTATCCGTTGAGCCGCACCGTGTTGCCTCTCAGTTACTATCAATCCAGTGCCTAACGCTTCTGTCGAAGTGACCAACAAATATTTTCTGGAACAATCTGGGACCGGCGACAAGTCAAAATGTGATAGGCATTTGCCCTCCTGCAAACCAGAACTTCACAGTCTATATACGTAATAGATCCTATTTTTTCCTTTATATTGGTGCGTTACCTGTCTCTACTATTGGTCATATGAACACTTTATGTCAATGTTTTTATCTCGGTTAGCCTCGCCAGGGACCGATTTCGAGAATGGGCCTCCCAGAATGCTCGTCGGAGAAATCGGTCCCTGGCGAGGCGGATTATTACTACCTGTTCTTATTCCAACTGAGTAATGGCTGTTTTCGCCATTACCACCTCCATAGCCTGAAAGTAATCCCGCTGTGCCTTCTGATTAGAGAGCTTGCTGTACCGTTGGGTTGTCTTGATTTTCGTATGACCAAGTATTTCCTGGATACTCACTAGATCTGCATCTGCGTTGAGAAGCTGCGTGGCCATCGTATGGCGTAGTCGATGTGAAGTTACAGGAATGCCACTTATTTTCGCATAAAACTCCGCCCGTTTTTGGATAGCACGAACTGAGATGGGCTTTCCTTTACATCGACCTTTTTCTGCTAAGAAAATCTGTTGCTTGCCAGTTACCAGTCTCTCCCGCAAATAACTGGCTAAGGCCACTGCGGCATCATTGCTGATAAATACCATGCGATCCTTAGCGCCTTTACCTGCTCGGACTAAAATTTGGCTATGTCTGTAGTCAATAACATCGAGAGTGAGATTGACCACTTCCTGCACCCGCAACCCGCAACGAAGCATCAGCATGAATATCGCAAGATCCCGCTTGCTTGTAACGCAACACAGAAAAGAGTCGAGCTCACTATCAGGTATATACCTGGGAAGCGGATGAGGTTCTCGTAACATCATCCGGTGACAACAGGGTTGTCAATTGCAACACCTTCCTCATCCTTCAGGTAGCTGTAAAACTGCCTAATACACGAGATATGGCAGTTGATGGTACGTGGTGCCATCTTTTTCTCCAGCAAATAATCAATGTATGCCTCACTTCCATCACTGTTGTCGATTCAACCGGCGTTGCCACCCAGCTGAAAAATTGTTTCAGCCGATGGAGGTAATTCTTAACCGTGAGGTCCGAGAAGTTTTTTCTCTTCAAAAACAGCCTGTAGTTCAGGATTGACTCTGTCATGTTCATGGCTGCCTCCTTTTTCTATAATTGCCATAGCCTGGAAATAGGCATCTTCCCGCGTTACGTTTGAGATCCTTGCATACTGCAGGGTAATATCAATAGTGAGGTGTCCCAGGAGTTGTTGCAGCACTTCCAAACGCAGTCCGGCATTGAGCATATTTGTTGCAAACGTGTGCCTTAATGAATGAAGACTGTATCCCTTGTGCTCAAGTCCTGCTTGTTGCACAGCACTTTTCATTATCATCCATGCCGCAACGTAGGAAAGTTTCTGGCCTGCATAGCCAAAGAACAGGTACTTGCTCGCCGTCTCCCTTAGAGCCAGCCACTTCCTGAGAACGTGCTCAGCAGCACTGCTGTAGTAGACAACCCGACCATGTAGATTTTTCTCGCCCAGGTATAACAGTATCTTTCGTTCTGAAAGAACGATATCTGCCATCTCTACCCTGAGCAGCTCTCCGATACGCATCCCCGTATGCAGTAACAGTAAGATAAGAGCTCGATTTCTTACGCTTGTTATATTTTGAAGTATTTTCTGCAGATCTTCCGTCGGAATTGCTCTTGGCAACACTACCGGTAACTTTATCCGAATTTTCTTCTGCAGGATATCCGCAGTCAGTACATCATTATCAACCAGGTACTGGAGAAAGGCGTACACTGTATGGAGGTGATTTCTCACAGAATTAATTTTCAGTCCACGTTCTTGTTCATGTTCAACGTACGCAGCGATATCACTCCTCCTAATTTCTGTGATGTCAGTCCTTCGTAACGTCCTGAAAAAAGATAGGAAAACGCGGAGTGTTTGTCCTGTTTGGCTGAGGGAGGAAACAGAATGATTACGACGATACTTGTCATAGAGATAAGAAATGACATATTCAAAGCCGGGTAGACAACTTGCTTCCAATCTGTCGACAGCTACGTTAAGGGCACGTCGACGTTTACTTGGGCGGTAAACATAAAAAGCGCCGGCAGAGGGTGCAAATAATGTGCGGATCGACTCTGCATCTACATTCGCATGATCTTCGAGCGGAAAAAGAAAAGAATGGTTGGACGATTGGACAGAATGGAGCCAATCATTAGGGTAATAGCTTTCGGATAAATGTAGCGAAATGGTCATCACGTCCTCCTTCTTCTTGTGAAAAAACAGGATGTTGATAACCTTATTATAATACCTTTTAGGTCACTATTTTATTACGTATATACAGTAGTTATGCTTTACATCTGGCGAAAACCGTTTCACATGAGATGTGCCCTACCAACCTTAATGTTTGAAGGAAAATACTATCGAGCACTAAGGGTCTTCTGGTGGAGTAATGTCGAAGCTAACCTATGGCGGGTTTACAATGACAAGCATTTCCGTCCGGAAAATCCAGAAAAAAGTTCACTGCACCGAATGTATCAAATAAGCACTTCGCTACCAGCCGTCTGTCGTTTATGGCAGGCGTTCCCTTTATGATGGAGTAATTGCCCAAGAGCCAACGATCACATGTTACTTCAGCGCCTTTTAAAAAAAAGACGGCCCTTAGAAACTGTATCCAGTGTCCCAGCCGTGACAATGTAGGCGCTACCGGCAAAAAGCACCGAAAATTGCTGAAAAACTATATCTTAAAGGCATACTACGACCTTTCGCCCTTCCGGACAAGTTTCCGGTTGGGATTCGTTCTTTGATATCAGCCTGCTTTACTGCCTACTTAAGCGTCAGCGGAAAACGATTCTAACTCCGGCGACGATAGACTGCAGGATCACCTCCATCGAGGGCATGACAAACAGGTCGAAATAGCTCCTGATGATCTGCCATAGACTTTTTTTCCTCTTGCATCTCTGCCAGGCGGCTTGAAAGAGAGGGCAACAGAGTTGCTGGATCTGGTCTACCAAAAATGCAAGCATCATTAAGTGATTAAACACGGCCGAGAGATGCTTTTCGCCCAGCCCAAAGTTATGTTCGAGGTTGTACCCTTGGTTTTTCAAGGTGTTGAATACCTCATTTTCTATCCGCCAGCGGGCGCGACCGGCGCGCATAATCTGGTACACGTTTTCGGTCGTGAGGGGTAAATCGGTAACCCAACTGAACTTTATTTCTTTCCCCTTACTGTCGGACTGCCAGTATTCAAGGACATTGACAAGAAGACCCGGGTTCGATTTATTGAGCGATACGCCATTTACAAAGCGGTATGTATGGGTGATTCCTTCCTCGCCCTGGCGGGTTTGGGAAAATTCAGTCGCTTCACCGTCCTCGATGGCCCGGTCCAGTTGGGCAAACAAATGAGCGTGGTCACCGGGTTTTGCCCCAAGGATAAAGCGCATATTGTGGTCGATCAAATCAGTGATATGCGGGCCGTTAGAACTGAGCCCATCTTCGATCACCACGCATTTCAGGTGCGGATGATCCTGGCGGAATTTGACGAGAAACCGGCCGGCGGCCGCTCTCTCGCAATCCTGCTTGGTACTCCCATCCTGCATTATGATCATTTCCGGGCAAAGTGGGAGTACGGCCAGTTGGTCGGGACTGACAATGGCTGCGGCGAGCATCTGCTGGTAATATTCGATTTTTCCATTTCTTTTGACCTTTTTCATGCAGTAAGGAGAGCTGACCTTTGCCGAGGAGTAGATGCCCGTACCGTCGAGAGCCAGCAGATAATGACCGTCAAGCCAAACAAGTTTCTCCAGGGCCTTGTCTCGCTGGGCATAGTTGAACAGAGTGCGGAAAGACAGGCGCAGAGAGTCGGGGGTGACACCATCGAGGGTGGTGCGCATTTGGCTATCGCAGGGAATAATCCGAACTCCGAAAACGCCATGGAGGCTCTCCGGTTCCTCACAGCGCCGCTCGTCAAATGCCAGCAGGGACTGATCTTTGAGGGAAAACATGGCAAAACCACTCATCAGGGCATCAACCAGAGGGATCTTTTTGTTGGAGGCCCGATGATCGGCAATTTGGCCAAAATCCTTTCGGATGGCAGCGAACATTGCGTCAGCGTTGAGGTTTTTTCGCATAGTGATTTTGACGTCGCCGGCAAGACCGGCCAGGGCTGTAACGGGGTAGTGTTTTTTTCGTGACTTCATTGCGTTCTCCTATGTAAGTAATTGAAACTCCATAGAAAAAACGCGAACCGGCCTCACCAGCCTTGTCAAGTTAAAAATGCACTCCCTGTGATAATTTATTTAGCTGAAATTACATGGTAATTTTGATTCTTAAGCCTAACAATTGGCCCAAAATGTTCAGGAAGCCTTGTTAGTATTTATTGTTAAAATTCAATATTTTACGGTTAAATCGGGATTTGCTGAGCGCTGGGTTAAGGCTTTTATTTTGTGGTAAAATCGTAGCCTATTTCCTGTGATACAATTTTTAATGAGCCGACAAACTGGGAATGCTTTAAAAGATGGATGCTTATCAGTCCGTCACCTTCCATTTGTATCCGTGAAAACATACAACCAATAAAATTAAAAGATGCGATGTCTTCAGTTTTGGCACTTACAAAATCAAGAATCGTCGCTACCGAGCATTTATTGAAAGTGATACGGAAAAACTTGCTGTGTTTACCGGAGAATTCTCTAAGAATAACGGACAGTTTCTTCCCGATTTTTGCAATATGGATTATTTCCCATCCAATCAGCAAGTTCAAATTGATGATTTCGTTTTTCAATTTATACCCATAGTCTTAACGTGATAATCATCGGTTTATTCGGTGCATTTTGTCGTTGGAATTAGGTTCCATGTCCTCGGGGTCCTTCAGATGCATATTTTTTTTGTCTATTGATGGCTAATGCTTTTCTTCAGCAATTTCTTTGTAATATTCTATGGTCTTGACACTATCATCTGGTAATTTCTCACCATTTTTCAGTGATAAAACAATTGCTTTATTCATAGTTGCCGGCTTGTATTCCGGATCAATTGCCAAAGCCTGATCAAACGCTTCTATGGCCTTCTCTTTATGCCCCAAAAATGCATAACATAACCCAAGGTTACCATGAGTTTGGGAGTTTATTTTGTTAAACTTCAGCACATTTTGAAATTCAACGATGGCCCTTTCATATTCACGGTTTTGCATTATCGAAAATGCGTTGTTAAAATCATCCAATGACTTTAAATATAAATCCAAGGATAAGCCTGTGTCTTTGAAAATACTTTGCGCCATGTGGTCAATAATCTGATTCGCTGATTTCACAAAGTCATCCTGTGGGTCGCCAAATTCGATTGCTTTTTGAAACGACCTAATGGCTTCCCCAATATTAAATAAATTTTTGTATGAGTTGCCTCTATTAAACCAAGCCTCTGCAAAATAAGGAAATATTTCAAGGCAAATATCAAAATGCACAATCGATTCGGCATAGTTTCCCTTCATGGCCAAAACTGTTCCCATGCCATATTGCACGATATAGAGATTTGGGTGTTTTTTTATTAGATGATAAGAGATTTTTCGCCCGCGTTTATATCTCCTCTCTCTACCAATGCCAACGCTTTATCAACAGCATCATCTATCTCGGAAACTGAAATTGCCGTAAATTCCTTAAATTTCATTTTTTTCATTTTCTCAAGAGAATGCTTCGCAGCCTGGACATAATGAGCACATCCGTCACAATCGGTATTACGAATCTTTGCGCAACAGCGTGGGCACACAAAAGATCTTTCTCTCTGTTTACATAACCTTTTGCCTTTTACTTTATGGCAAATTACGCATTTATTATTCTTCATTTTGCGATTCCCAGCTGTTCTTGCATGTCAAACATTCACATAAAATGTAATCGGCATAAAAGCGCTGAATTTGAGATGTAATTTCCAAAAAGATTCATCCTAATAAGATGTTGCTGATATATCATTTGTGTAAGTCCAACAAGTAATTCTGCAGAACTGTATACCCAGTGATTAATCATGATATACAAAAAGATTGTTTGTTAAGCAACATGGAAGATATCACGACATGATTGAGGAACCTCAGATTTAGGGTTTACACCGCCAACCCGAAGCGTTTTGTTGATTGGTATCGTTAAGATTTCCTGAAAGTTTGCTTGTGATCGTGCCGAAAAAACATGCCTGAAATGGAGCACTCTAATTTATTGATGTCGCACACA
>CAWCTP010000003.1:0-264621 GCA_963798425.1 uncultured delta proteobacterium
CTCCATCTGCCGCCATGGCCATTGCCGCTCTCCACCGCCGCCACCATCATCATCCACCCACTCCACATCCATAGAAGAAGAGGGAGGCAAGTCCCCCTGCGCCCGCCCCGGCCAGCGGCGTCTGTGTGTTGTCTAGAATGTTCGACGTTTGGCGGCAGAGAGAGTTCAGTAGTGCCTGGAAAAAACGGCATCGGCCGTAAGGTGTCACCCGGTAGCGGCATGACGCTTTCATCCTGCTCAGGGAGCGGAGCGCCTGAAACGACGATCTTCACCATGGGCACCTTATATTGGGTTTTATCCCAGGTATCGCTGGGCGTCTTGTCGGGTTTCAAGCCGTCACGCATCTCCAGGATGTTGGTGAGGTAAATCACCGTACCAGCCGGCACATCAGTGAAATCGATCACATGCTCATTTCGGGTGGCGGGCCAGATCTGAATGGAATCCCGGATGAGTGGAGTGGGCAAAAGTCCACCCATGCCGGCGATCTGGGTAAAGGGCCGCCACAATACTCCGTCGGGGATCTGCCACTGTCCCTGGGTTCCCGGCATCGGCTGCGGGCCGTTGGCCGAGGTCATCAGGCACAGCTCATAAATGCGGGCCACCGAAGCGTCCAGAAAACGGAAACGATACCTCCGCTTAAAGACACGAAGTCTTGGAAAGGCAACGCCGTTTACCGTGAAGATGTCGCCCACAAAGCCTGATCCAGGGTAGTGCTTGAAAAAGGTTCTTCCCCACTGTTCCGGATGAGTGGCACCGCAAACTCCCGGTATTGTGTCATCAATATGCATGTCTGCATGCGGAGTGATACCATCGTCCAGGGCACAGTCATAGAAGGCCATCGGGATATCGTATTTGACATTGAAGTCACCGTTACGATGGACTTGACGGACACCCGGCAATTTCAGGTTGGGCGCCGGGTCGCTCTCGTTGCCGGTATCCAGACCGGTGCCCGGAACATTGCCATTACTATCGCCGGTTCGCCGGGTTTGGCGGGGATACCTGGATCGTAGACGGGGAAGAGTCCGACCATGCCTTTGTAGACATTGGCTCCGGTGTGATGCATGCGGTGATCGTGGAACCAGAGAAAAGACATTATCTCGCTGGGGTCACCTCCGGCCGGATAGTTGAGATAGAGGTTGTCGACCCAGTCTCCCGGGATGTAGCCGCCTTCGTTGATCTGCATATAGTGCGGCTGGCCATCACTCTCCGGTGCCGTATGACCGTTGTGGAGATGGGTCAGGAAGGCAAAGTCGGGGGCCCCGAAATCACCGCGGTCGAGGTTTTCCGGGTTCCGGTCGAGATCGTTCTCGAAGCGGACTATAACAGGTTTGCCATATCTCGGCATTGATCATCGGCCCGGGAAAGGTTCCGTTGAAGCCGTAAATGGTGCTGGGTGGCAAAAAATAACGATCTTTGCCGATCAGGTGCTATACCGGAGCCGGCCGGCGGAATTACGCGATTGCCCAAAGCATTAACAGGTCGGACCGGGGATGTTGTGAAACTATGCTGCGCCACCTGCAGCCTTATGTGGTACCTGATTGGCTCGATGGGCTGCCAGTTGATAAGGCGATCAAAATTCTGTCCCTCGGGGCTCGGCCAGACCTGGTGTGTTCCGTCGTGTTCAACAGGGACGGCTTGACCATCGGGAAGGAATTCTCCCACCAATCGCTGCCATAGGTGTCCTGCTGGTGTTCACGGGGACCCGGCGGGACAACTCCTGGGCCGGCGATACCGTATCGGATCATCTGGCCCAAGAAATCTTGCTTTACGCACCGTCCACTTAGCCTGATTCGGATTCGCCGGGTCAGGTTGCCATCCCCTCTTCAAAGCCTTCGGTATCGGCAGCGGGTCCTTAAACGGATGCAGTATAAACGGGCTGGTCGGCATAGGTTCCAAATCCAAAGGGAGTGCACAAGTGCTATTAGGGGGAAGGGCGCCATAGGTGAGGTGACGCATAAAGCTACCTTCAAATGCCAGCCCGGCTCCTGTTATCGCGCCCCACTTCAAAAACGCCCTTCTGCTGATCGCTTCATTCATAATGTTCTCCTTTTCTTAACTCTACTCATCCTGCCTAGAAAAAATTGGCTACATTATCCTGCTTTGTGGTAGTCATACTGCTAGAGCAATAATCATACCAGGCGGAGCGACCACAGTGATTGATCAGGTTTCCAATCATCTTTGTTCTAGGCAATTACTGGGTTAAAGTCAGCGATCAGAGCGTTTACTGTTTGAGCGAGAAGGTTTTCATAGAATCATGTTGATTCAAAATAAAGCCAATTCCCCACATCTGGGGATTATCCCCAGATGTGGGGACTAATTGATACCTGATTGGAATTTCCCTCCCTTTTCCATCTTAAAAAAATCAATCAAATAATTTCCCAATGGCTCACCATGCCGATTTTCCAGGCCTACAGGCGGTTTCTGATCATCGAAAGACCGACACCACAACGTGGTATGTTTTTTGCTTATTCACACTAACTTCATGAAATCTTCATGAAGCTTCCACAGGGCCGATCAGCTATTTTCAACCCTAACCTTATTTTAATTTTATTGCTGATTTTACAAATATTATCAAATCCATTTGGCGTATCCGGAACATCCTTTTTATGTGGATGCATTGCTATGTCGATATATTTCCCAGTTGACAATTTGTTAAAGGGGTTAATAGCAGGAAAAATGGTTCGTGGGAGGCGCAATAAATGAAAACATTTTATTCGAACCTTAGAGGGAGGAAAAACCATGAATAAGAGAATGCTGGCATTTTTAGCCATTGCAGGACTGACTTTAGGCGGATTCGCAACGCCTGTCCTGGCCCAGTTGAGAAAGTCGGGGCTATCAGCCCGGATAACGGCTTCCCCATCTACTATCAGGATGCAGGTCTTCCAGCCGGGGTGGCGGGAGGTGCCAGAGATCCCCTCCTATTGTCGCTCTGTCTAAAAAATGTTCCCCCTGTGGGGAATCCAGCCGGGGGACCGCTCTGTCTGCTGCCGGCTGATGTTAACCCACCAACCCCAGGGGTAGCCTTCCCGAATAACTATAACGGGACCTTCCCCGATGAGGCCTTCTATTGGAGTGGCGGGGCTGACGTTGTGACCGCGGGCGGCGGTAGAGGCATACTGGTATTGGGACTGGAGGCGGCCTTTTTTAATGGACCGGTCGTGGCCGGGGACCAGGTCGTCTTCGGTCGTATTCGCTTCCGGCTTGACAATCTCGTGGCCGGGGCAACCTATACAATTACCACACCCTACGGCATCTTTACCGAGGTTGCGGATGCGGCCGCACCCGGGGTGAGAGATATCAATGTCACAGAAGACATCGGCCTGGTTCAAGGAGACTTCACGGTCGTCCTCAACGCTAAAATCGGTCCCTTCCTGGTGCCAACCTTATTTAACGCCGCCAGTCCGACAGTCTTTGACGCGGATGGTGTCGCGTATATCGCCGACCCTGCGGATCTTAACACCGTAGTCGGCAGCGTGATACCGGTTGCCCATGATTTCGGGGCAGCTGGTGTACCCGGTTTTGCCAACTTCTTCCGTGTAGAAGGTCCTGGAGTAGGGAGCGGGTTCGACCAGTGCCTGCGCAGATCCGGCGCTGGGTCCGAACCCAAATGTTACCACCGACTGTGTCGAAACCAACTTCTTCAATATTTCAGGTCAGTTGGCTGGAAATTTCGGAGTACAACCGATTCGCACAACCTATACTCGGACTCCTGCTGACACCGGCCGAATCGATGTCATCGCCACAACGGTTGCAGGCATGACTTTAGAGGCCGCAATTCCAGGGCGCACCATTCAACTCTTTGAAGAGCCCCTCGGATCGGGCCGCTACTTTGGCAGGTTTGCCTTCAACACAGCAGCCAGGCCTTTACCGGCGGACCGTATTATCTCTCTGACTAACCTAACCGATACGCCTGATACCACTTCGACCAGCACCTTGATCGATGCAGTGACTATTCAGGCGGCGACCTTTAACACCACCGGTGTTAATCCAGGTGGAACCGGCACGCTTACGGTGAGGGCAAACAGCTCGGACAACAGTGCCGGCAGTCCGGTGATTCTGACGGTTTTCAGCGATGACGGCACCGAAATAGGAACTATCACAGATAATGTGGCAGGTACCTTTACGATCTTCCCAACGGCATGGGTTACCGTAGTCTCTTCCGCAGGTGGTACGGCCACCCAAGACGTGGTCATTTCCGGGCCAAACGTTGTCGGTCCATAAACATCTCCACTAAGATAAGGGGCTGCAGCGGATTAAGTACTGCGGCCCCATTCACCATACTTTACCATCCGACAAAAAACCTGATTACGTATAAGACTCAGCCAAACTATTTTCATCGGTATTCACTCAGTGATACCACGTCTTAGGGATACAGAAATTACAAATTTACCATTTTAGGGGAGATTGTTATATCCCACCAGTGTAAAACGGGTGACCGTTGCAACCGTTGTTCAAGGTATGATTTTTCTTCGCCGAAAACCTTGATACCTTTTTCATATGGTGCATCAAGTAACCGCGTCACAGCCCGCAGCCCCTTCCAAAAGAAATTGCCAGCTCGTTTCAACACAGTCTCCATGGTAGTCCAACAGATATCCGTTCCATGACTTCTCAAACCCTGCCCAATAACGCTCAATACTATTGTATTTGCTGTGATAGGGAGGGTAATAAATGATTCGGACACAAAGTCCGGTCATATCGGCAAATTCTGTCAAGCGGAGCAGAAATTGGGTGCGGCGACCACTGCATTCCGGCCCGTTATCCACATTAATGACAAGCTGTTTCAGACCGCCAAGCTCCTGCTTTCTCTCCTCCCACCAGAGAAGAAGTCCATCAACAATGAAGTCACTGGTTTTGTGGCTGGTCCCGAAAAACAAAAACGATCTGCCGGTAACCGGCTCCAGGATGCCACCAGGAACCAATTTTTTCTTGGGGCACATATCATGATCCAATGCCTTAACTGCCTCAACACCACGTGAACGACCACCTCTGGAGTATTCACCGACATTGACAGTTGCCTTTGTGTCTATGCTGATTCTCATAGTTTCGTGATCAGCATCCGCCAGAGCATTTATCTGCCAGACGTTTTCAAAGATCGCGTCGGTTTCCGCTGTTTTTTTTGTACCTTGGTCTTGGCCACGGTGCGCAATCGGTAATCTTGACGACTCAGGATATTGGAAATCGTGCGCACGGTCGGCAATGACTCTGGCGACCACCCCTTCTCCACAAGAGCATTGTATACTGCTTTAGCGGTCATGTTCGTGTACAGCAATGTTGTGCGCAAATGAGATTCAGCTTCACTATGTGGTTCCATAATTGCGCGTATTTCGGCAAGCAGTTCAGGAGCTCTTCTCCTCAGTTTTCGGTTTGAGCCGCGTGGAAATATCATTCACACACGAAATGCCGGTTTGAAATTCTTTGATGCCAACTTCCACAACAGACCTGCCCCAACCAAATACATCCTCAGCTACACGATGCTTGCCGTCCAGTAACAACAATGTCACATCTCCCATTGCAGATCGTCTAACAGGCCAGGGAATCAAATCAACCAAACGTGAAATCAGGCCCACCAGTTCTGGCGATACTCCATTCCGAACCAAAGTCGATGTCTTCATATGCAATTCCTCCTTTTTTGCAGTATGAAAACATTATAAACGGTAATTTAGTATTTTCCAAGTCCCTTAGTAAAATACTCACAAACCCATGGTCATCCTCAAGTGGATTCTCACAATGAACACAAACAGGCAATCGAGGGAGGTCCACTTTAATCGTATTAACCGGCTTAAATTTCCAAGAAAGGACTGGTAAGAGTAACTAATATTGGAGGTTTGCTGATTTATCCCATTGCAAAAGCATAGCCGGAAAATCCTCCATTATGGACTGCTAACCTTTCCATGTCTGAATGCTGGGATATCTGCTCATATGGAGTTATTATTCACCTTCATTCATGTTCCATTCTCGGGAAAGAAATATTCCTTGGCAATCTCAAGCATGCATAATCAGATAGATTTTAACCTTTTTCCTGACAGGGTAGACCTGCGTATGTATGAAGAGTTGTTTAAAAATGGAGTAACTCCAAACTGAAGATATCCAAAGACAAGGTCTAAGGAACGTCAGCAGGCGATGTCATTTATCATTATCACCCGATGTTCTGTAAGAGTTCATGGATAAAGTCTTCTCTCAGATTCCTTTTTTGGTGTTAGGATTTTGAAAAAGCAGAACTTCCTGGGTACAGTAGAAACCTTCAGCTAGAGAATTGGCAAAAAAGCTGCAGCTTAGTTGTGGCAATATTAACCGCATAAATTGAACTGGAGTAAATTTCCATTAATCGTGTCAATCAGCGAAGAAATAGTGTCGAAGTTCAGTATCCACTTTTTTCAACCTATCTTATTCGTGCAGTTATTGGCCATCTGGATTCCTGTCGGCGGCATTTTTCCGTTTACACCCGCTAAAAACAGTTTACAAATCCTGAGAAATGTTCTCAATTGTCAGAATCTATTTCAGATAGCTTGGTAATAAGATACTGAGCATTGCACTAGCTGCTTTGCTGTGATGAACATATTCTATAAGGAGAAGGGCGGATGAAACCGGTTGTACGTGTACTGACAATGGGGTGTCTCTTGGTATTAAACCTAACAGCTTCAACGTTTGCCTGTGACCTCTGTGCCGTTTATCGGTCATGGAAGCAAAATCGTCTCATCCGGGATTCAATATCGGTTTATTCGAGCAATTTACCCATTTCGGCACTCTGCAACTGGATGGTGATGAGGTGGACGATCCCGCCGATCAGTCCCTGAACAGTTCCATAACTCAGTTTATCGTCGGCTACCAGGTCAACGATAGATTCGGCGTTCAGGTGAATGTTCCTTATATAGATCGTTCGTTCAAACGAGCGGATGGTTTTGCAATCGACAGGGGAACCGAGGCGGGTATCGGGGACGTTACCCTGACCGGTCACTTCAGGGCTTACCAGCATTCAACCGAAGACACTCTTTTCGTCTGGGAGGTGCTCGGTGGGGTTAAATTACCTACCGGGAGCAGCGACCGGATAGCAGAAGAGCTGGCCGAGGAGGACCCTCTTCCGGGAGCGCCGGAATCCGGAATTCACGGACACGACCTTGCCTTGGGCAGCGGTTCGTATGACGGAATCGTAGGGACAGGCGTTTTCTTCAATTGGCAGCGATTTTTTCTCACCAGCGGCCTGCAATATTCCATCCGCAGCAGAGGCGATTTCGATTATCGCTATGCCAACGACCTGAGCTGGTATTTCAAGCCCGGCGGGTACCTTTTGCTGGAACATGAAGAAACGCTCGGCCTGCAGCTGGCTGTATCGGGTGAGACCAAGGGCAAGGACGATCTGAATGGGGTCAAAGCCGAAGATACCGGTGTCATCTCGGTCTTCATTGGTCCGGAATTGACCTTTACCTGGAAGGAACGTCTGAGCGCCGATTTGGGTGTAGAGTTTCCTGTCGTCATGGATAACACGGCCCTGCAACTGGTCCCTGACTATCGGGTCAAGGCTGCGGTTACCTGGCGTTTTTAAGAGACAATCAAAACTTTCCGAATGGTTGGTTGGATTCCTGGAGAAAGAACCGTGGCTCAACCGAGCTTATTGGGTATAGTCTATCGGTCCGCTCAGTGTCTTGAGAAAGGCCTTGATCTTCTGTAGTTCTTCCCCGGAAAGGTTCTGGTGTCCGACCTCGTGACTGGAACTCCTTTGGTAAAAATTCAACACCTCATCAAGGGTCTTGAACTGGCCTGCATGCATGTAGGGCGACCTCTCCGCAACATTTCTCAAGGGTGGGTGTCTTGAATTTGCCGAGGTATTTGCTGCGGTTGGTATCCATGAACCTGAGTTCCGTGCATTCTTCAGGTTTGGCGTCGCTATATTTTCCGAAGCAGTTGAACTCGTCGGCTAAAACCTGGTCGATGCCTTGAGCCCGCCCCTGGTCCAACGGATCGTTCAAGCCGGTGTCCTGAAACTCACTGTTGGTGAAGAGTGGCCCAAGATGGCAGTTGGTGCATTTTGCCTTGCCGATAAAGAGCCGGAGTCCCTGAACGGCATCGCTGCTCATCAGGGTATCTGCCAGCGCCAATTGATCGAGTTTCCCCACCGAATTCTGGCCTCGCCCTTCATCCGTCCGGAGGATGTCTACCGTTACGAAGGATCGGCCGACCTCATCAAGGTCTGCGGCCGCACGCTGGGTGCGGGTTTTCTGGAGCGCACAGTGGAGGCATATGCCCAATGCTGCTACCGAGGCAGCCTCTTCGACCTTTTGGACGCCGCACACTGGATGTCCGATCGCTGGAATATGCCCAATGGCGATATCCCTGAAGACTTCTTGGATGTGTTGTCCATCTGCGAGCAGGACTGCGCCAGCTGCGTATTGCAAACTACTTACTCGAAGTAAGTAATGTGAAGGCGCAACGCCTGTCAAGTGGCGACCCATGGAGAGCCTGGCCTTGGCATGAAAAATCCCCGCATGGTTGCGGGGATTTTTCCATTGTTTCATTAGGCGACCGGGTTGCGCGGCCCCAAAGGCTCAGGTCAGATTAGCAGCACTGCTTGAGCGTCCAGTGCCTCAAGCGGAAAACCTAGCGGGGGTTAGGGGGTGCGTACCCATCGGTCAGGGTCATCATGAAGGCGACAATGGCGTTCTCTTCCGCATCAGTCAGGCCGAGGCTGCCCAGTTCGTCAACGTTGACGGTGCGGGGTACTCGGAGCGGCCAGTTCTCCGCGACTACGTCTCGGGTGTTGTAGAAGTGGGTGATCTCCTTTAATGTCTTGAAGTAGCCGTTGTGACCATACGGGGCGGAGATGCCACGTTTCGCAAGGTCGGCACTTTGAACTTCCCGTACTCGTTTAAATCGTTGAGAAAGCCGCCGAGTCCGAGATCGGGGTGGCCGGATCGCCGGTCATGCCGAGGTTGTCGTAGCTGAAATCGGTGAATAGCGGATACTGCCGTCCACTTCACCGCGCTCGGTGACAGGCGGCGCAGTTGCCCTTTCCGGGTTGTTAAACAGGGCGAGTCCCATAAGCTCCTGCTCTGTGAGCGTTGCAGTACCATCCAGGTAGTGGTCATACTTGGAGCTGAACTTATTGACCTCGAAGGAACTCTCGTAGGCGGCGATGGCATCGGCGATGGCGTCATAGGCCTTGTTGACATTGAGCAGGTCTCGACCCCGTAGACCTTGATAAAGAGGTTGACGTAGTTGGAGGTGGCTACCAGGGCCACCACTGCACTCTTGGATTTGTTGTTCATCTCGACCGGATTGAGGAACGGATCTTTGGCCTGCTCGGCCAAGGTGTTTCTTCGGCCGTCCCAGAACTGGCCGCCTATATAGAGAGCGTCCTCTCCATCCACAACCCATGCCAGGGGCGGGCTGAAACTCGCATAGGCCGCGGTAGGCGGATTTCGGTTGCCGAACCGGCCGTTGACTGCGCCCTCAAAGACCATGATGTTGGCATCGCCGATGCCGTTGAATCCCGACCCGGGACTGTGGCACGAGGCGCAGGATTGTCCGGCCGGATTGGAGAGTCGGTTGTCGAAGAACAGGTTCTTGCCTAGTTTCTCTTTTTGGGTGAGGTCTGCTGCTGCAGCGCTCCAGGCTGCTGCGACCAGGGCCAGGGCGGCGAAACAGCCCACAATTGCTTTTTTTGCCATCATTACATTATCCTCCCTTTGCATGTGGTTTTGGTGTTTAATCAAACGTTTGTTTCTCGTTTCCCAAGCTGCCTGGAGTGACCAGATTGCTGCGCCCTCTCTCCCCGACCCCAGACGAAGAAGACGCCGGCCAGGCTGAGACCCTGTTGTCCGCCTTTCCTCTTTTTTCACCTCCTTTGGGGAAATAGGATAAATCAGTTCTCTTGCCTTAATTCTCTTCTGCTTACACTTCTGCTAAAATTAGGGCGCCACGAAAGCCACATCCAACATCGACATAGAGCCACTCTCCGGCCAGCGCGATGCCCATGAATAACTTATTTCAACCGGACGGATCAGCTTGTCCGGCTGCTGCTTATGTGTGCTACGCTGCATGCAATAACCACACCAAATGAAGTAGTCGCTATCGTCGCCGCACCATAACTATTACCGGTGGTTGGGTAAGTACATGGATATGTGAGCCAATGTTCTTTATGGATGAACTGTCCCGGATTAATCCTGGGGCTGCAATTCGGGTTCGATGGCAGAATGGATGACGATCATGGGCCATGCGGCAGCCGGGGAATTATCCCCAAAGATGGGGAATTATCCCCGAAGTTGGGAATTTTTCGGTCCATAACCGATGTGTCGGAACGGGCCATGGCTAGCTTGGGCGCCGAGTTGATCCAGAACCTCTGGGGCACTGCCCTGTTATGGCTCTGAAATAGACCAATAGGTTCTGGATGTGCCTGTCGCGGTTTTCATCTGGGAGGGTGATAAGTCATCGTTTTTTTCGGGTTTCCTAAAAAGCCCTTCAAACGAAGGTCCATCCAATCCAAGGCGCCTAAACCACTTTTTGGCAGCTTGCACAACTATTTCTGCTCTGAAATCAATAACTGGTATTTAATCAAAGTCAACAAGGCCTTTTCCAGTAAATAACAGAAAATATTCACCGAAATTTGGCAAGAGTATCACTCAGCAGAGGATTATCATGCCTGCCATCGATGACAATTTCCTCATATTCAGGCCAGCCATCATCGAAAGGGCGACAACTTTTTCCGAACATTTTTTTTGGAGGTGCTGGTGGTTTGCGCTTTTGTTCTTCCCCCCGCATGAAAGGTAGGCCTTGGCAACCTCAACCATTTAAGCAAAATTGCAAATTGACATTATTCCTGACAATATGCCTTCCCTGAACAGTAGTCACGTTCACTCTAGCTGCACGAGGATATGCGGCAGATTCGATATGGCATTCTTATCCGCGTATCCGAGTCTACTTTCGGCAAAAATAAGAACTTTGCGCATTCCAAAATTGAGAAGAAGGCATCATTAATCAAGATCATTTGCGTGTCAGTAGCCGCGGCTTAAGAGAGCAGGTGGACGACGTAATCGCTCAATGAGCGGACAACGAACCAAGTACCTTTTCGAATTCACCTATGTTGTAGGGTTTGGCAATCGCACCACTGAAACCATACTCGCTATAGTTGGACATGATTGGATCGTTGGAGTACCCGCTTGATACGACGAGACGGGCCTCCGGAAAGAAAGCGAGGATCTGCTTGGCCGCATCCTTTCCGCCAAGGCCGCCAGGAATGGTCAGATCCATAATTGCCAGTGAAAAAGGCGTCCCGGATTCAATGGAATTTCTGTAAAGTTCAATGGCTTCTTCGCCGCTGGCACATACTGTCACCCGGTAACCAAGATGGGTAAGTATTGATGAGGCAATATCCCTGATCATTTCATCATCATCCATGACAAGGATGGAGCCGCCTGTGTGTTCACCGGTCACCCGTTCGGTGACATCTGCCTGGTATTCGGTGAATGCCTTTCCAAGAGAAGGCAGGTAGATCGTAAAAGTCGTGCCTTTGCCTACTGCTGAACGGACTCCGATATGCCCGCCATGTCTGCTCACGATCGAATGGGCAGAAGAAAGTCCCAAACCAATTCCGATCGACTTGGTTGTGAAATAGGGGTCAAATATTTTTTTTAGGTTTTCATCCGATATTCCCCAACCCTGATCGATAAATGTCATGCAGATATATGGGCCTGGAGGAAGCGACAGGGTATTTTTTTCATAAAGTTCTTCGTTTTTGCCGGTGACACTCAGGATTCCTCCTCCCGGGCATAGCCTGAGTGGCATTGATGATGATATTCTGAAAAACTTGGTTGATTTGGCCTTCATCGGCTTCGATGGCATGAATCGAATCGGGGATTTCGACGGTACCTTTGACATTTGAGCCATGCAGGACAAAGGTGAGCGCTTCATTTACGAGGTTCTGGGGCGAAACCACCTTTTTGACCGGTTCGCCACCACGTGCAAAGGTCAGGAGCTGATGGGCCAGTTCTCTGGCCCGCTCCGTCGCTTTTTCGGCTTCACTCAAAGGCTTGTAGGACTTGTGGGCAGTATCAAGATAGACCTTGGCAAAAGAGACGTTTCCCCTGATACCTGTGAGGATATTATTGAAATCGTGGGCAATACCTCCGGCGAGAACACCTAGGGATTCCAGTTTCTCTATCTTCAACTGCTCTTTTTCGTATATCTTGCGTTCGGTGATATCGCGTGTGATAGAGATAATGTGCGGTACGTCTTTCAGGTAAATGACTCTTGCAGACATTAACCCATGAAGAAATGTGCCATCTTTCCTGCGGAACTGTGCCTCAAGGTTCTCGCAAAAACCTTTTTCCTGCAAGCCCTGTGTCAATTTTTGCCGGTCTGCCGGATCTCCCCATATGTTGAGTTCCAGGGAGGTTTTTCCAAGAACGTCGTCTCTGCTGTAACCGGTTATACGGGTAAACCCTTCGTTAATATCAACATACAGGCCGTCGGCAAGACGGTTTATGTTAATGGAATCAGGGCTGGAATCAAACGTCAGGCGGAATTTGTCCTCACTTTCTCGAAGCGCATATTCAGCCTTTTTGCGCTCGGTAATATCATGGGCATAACCTGTCGTCCCAATCACTCCCCCCTGATTGTCAAAAACTGGAGTTTTAAAGGTCTCAAACCATCCTATTTGACCTTTGGCTGAAATGGGTTCTTCGGTAATCAATGGTACTCCTGATTTCAGAACCTTAGCATCATCCACAGTGTATCTGTCTGCCAATTCCTTAGGCCAAATGTCAAAATCAGTCTTACCGACCAAAATTCCGGGTTGTTAAGACCACATGATTTGGCAAATTCAGTATTGACGGAGAGAAACCTGCCTTCCGTATCCTTCAACCAGAGCAAACCGGGTTGATTTTCGATTATCGCCGAAAGGTAGGATTCACGCAGACGTAAAGTATCCTCTGCTCTCTTGCGCTCGGTGATGTCCTCATACATACCGAGAACACCTATGATTTCATTCAGCCTCATTGCGGAGCGGAACTTTTGAGGTGCGAAGCCATATCAGGTCCCCTTCCGGCGTGGTCTGCTGCTCATCATAAGAAAGCTTTGGAACGCCATTTTCAATCACGCGACGGTCGTCGGCTCTATACAGTTCTGCTTGATTCTTCCAGGCCAACTGATAATCATCTTTGCCAATCAGGTCTTCAGGACATTCAACACCTGCATCTCTGGAAAAAGCTATATTGCAGCCGAGATAGCGTAATTTCAAATCCTTAAAAAATATTCTCGTGGGAGCTGTATTGATGATGGTCTGAAGGAGCTTGTTCGAATTGCTGATGACCTCCTCCGCCTTTTTCCTCTGCGAATATCCCGGGTCACTCCCACGAGTCCCTGAAACAAACCATTTTCATCTCGTAGTGGCCTGGTGATGCTTTCGACAAGGATTGTTTTGCCATTCTTTCCCACAAATTCGAGCTCCCAGCGCCGAACCGTATTGTCGCCTTTGCCCTCCCTTTCCTGTTGCAGCCGATCCGCAACAGCATTTCGAATATGTTTTTGATATTTAGGGATAATAAATGCATCGAATGGCTTGGACATCAATTCATCACTGGTATATCCCAACCCATTGATTGATGGGCTCATATAGGTATAATGGGTAAGTTCCGCATCCATGGTCCAGATGATATCACCAATGTTTTCTGCAAGAAGCCGATAATTTCGCTCACTTTCTTTGAGCGCACCCTTTGAACGTAGATGCTCTGTTGCTTGTTGTTCGAGTTCTTGATTTCTCTTTACAAGTTCTTCGTAGGTAGGAATTTGAGGCATACTGGGGTTTCCTAAGATTAAGAGATCATAGGCTAAATTTATTGCCATGATGCGATTTTCATTGATGTGGAATACTTCAGTATAGCAATTTGAGCTGGAATCATGAAACAGAATTGAACAAGAAAATAAGGAAATACAAAAATAGCAGTCATAGAATGACAAATAGCGGTTCTTTTACAGAGATGGTCCCGATTTTCTGGACAGAATAGAGCCATGATTTAGGTGTGCACCGGCAATATCCTGCTATCACCAGCGAAGTATGATGTAGAGCTTTCCTGAGTATATACGCCAAACTCGCTGAAGGAAACCAGCGATCGATCACTTACTGCATTATCTGTTTGGTGCCACAGTAACAATATCTATAATTTAAAATAGATATTATTAACGCTAAGATCACCGACGAAGGGGACAACCTAGCGGTTGTATAGAAACTTAATCTCCCCCCTTGGTCTGGTGAAGCGATAGGTTATGAAAGTATAGGAGTGTCTGATTGCTGGCAGCCGAAAATGCTTTAAAACGAAAAAGGGAACTTGATTTTGAGAAACGAGCTGTCCAATCCTCAAAACCCAATAAAATTACACGATCATTTTACGAATCTGACCTGTTTTGGGCAGCAGTGTTTTTCTCAGTTACACAGCCATCGTGCTCTTTACCACACTCACTACAATTAACGGGCACTTTATCCTTGGTGTCGCCATATTTTTCCCGGAATTCATCAGGTGTCATATTGTTTATAAGGCCACATCCGCATTCAGGGCATTCCGATTTGATCTGGTATCTTTCTTTTGCCATGTTTTATCTCCTTCGCATTGTTTTTTCTAATGTTCCTGCCACTGGGCCATTTCTTCGAGGTTTTGAAACGTATTCCGCCGTCCTCCGGCACAACGAAGCACCTGCACTCACTGCAAATCATCTCGCATTAATCCGGCGTATGTGATCTCCGCTCCTTCAACTTTGCGCAACATTCCGGCATCTGAGTTCAATAGGTGAGGCGATAAGTGCATTTAAGGGCCGTGCCTTCTCCAGGGTTTGGCGATTTGCGGTAAATGCGGTCAGCGGATGACAATCAGATATAAATACCGGAGCCGGAAAAGACTCGATCCGGTCTATTTATGCCAGCGCCACAGAATAGAACGGTGGGAAAGCAGTTGTCAATATATTCCCGGCGCCACTATTGATGAGGCCATCGGCAAACTGCTTCTTGAGTCAGTCACACCACTGACATTAGAAGTGGCATTACAAGTTCAGGAAGAACTGGAGAACCGCTTTAATGAGGCCGACAAACTGCGCAAACAACAGGTGGAACGGGCGGAATATGAGGCCAATCTCGCACGGCGTCGCTTTATGAAGGTTGATCCTGACAATCGACTTGTGGCAGATACGCTTGAGGCGGAATGGAATGAAAAGCTCAGAGGGCTACAGGATGCCAATGACTACTATGAAACCCATCGTCATCGAGAATCAGAAAAACTGAAACAAGGGCAACAGAAGGAGGTACTCAAACTTGCCAAGGATTTTCCAAGATTATGGAAAAATCCCAAAACACCCGCTCGTGAGAAAAAGCGAATGATCCGATTCCTGATTGAGGATGTGACAATGACTAGAGGAGAAGAGATTTTACTGTGTGTTCGATTTAAAGGTGGGGCAACAAAAACGATGTCTTTACCGCTTCCACTCAAGGGCTGGCAACATAATGTTACGGATCCGGAAATCGTCAAAATTGTTGATGAGTTACTAAGCAGCCATAATTACTCGGAAATAGCGACTATACTCAACAAACGTGGCCATAAATCCGGACAGGGTCATCGATTCGACAGGACCGTCGTGAAAGGTATCACCCACAGCTATAAACTCAAGACCCGCTTTGCAAGATTACGAGCAACTGGTAAGCTGACCGCAAATGAAGTTGCAAGCCTGTTGTGCGTGACAGTTGCGACAGTGAGGCGGCGGGGAAAGATGGGCACTATCAAAACATATCCCTACAATGATCGAAACGGATGCCTTTATGAGCATCCCGGCGTCAATTTCAATTGTAATGAATGACAGAGCTAATTATCTGATAACAAATATTTTTTTAGGCCTATAATCACTCAGGTAATCAAGAGGTGCAATATGAAAACTATTCTACCACTCAACGGTATCTTGGGAAAGTCAATGATACTGAAGCGATCCGGTGGATTGAGACACTTTATGGATAGACGTGCATCTTCCGGCGAGGACAGCTCCTCGCCCTTGATGGCACAGTAGATCTCTTATCAATGGGTCAAAACCGAGATTTAAGAGGTTCATGCTGGAAAGTTTTAAATGGGGTCGTCAACGATTGATTCGAAAGTAGTATCAACTTTTGAGATTTGAAGAAATGGAGCAATATTCTCGGATGAAGCTCCGAAAGCATCATTAATCTCAAACACTCCATTGAGCATCAATTTTTTGGAACAAACCTCTGCTTTCCAGACGTGCTCCAAATGCTCCATAAACTGTGAGTTTTGTTGGGTATGATCAAGTTCAAACTATCAGGAATAGTCTTAAACCAAAAGATGTGCTCCTATTTCACAAGGCTCGCGAGCGGTTAACTTTCTTTACCTAAATGCTTTTTAATCCGAATGAGTTACCTCGATGGCTGAGAGTTTCTGCCAAAAACATAAGTTTTCATAGAGACCGCCTGCTGAAAACATTAGCACAGCATGAGCATCAATTTCTTGAATCAGCAGGCTCAAATGAAAGGACGATTTAAGCATCGAATAGTACTCACAGCTATACCTGGTATGAATTGTTGACGATGTGGCTGATCTGCTACTTTGCCAGATTAAAACAGATAATCTGCTCTTTTTTCTCAATTGCTTCAATTTAAAAAAATTCTATGCTACAGTTTTCATTATGTGTTTTTGTTGCGACATTCTGTGTCGACATATCGGGTAGACTGCAAGACATTGGATTTCCTCGGGAGATGTTTAAAATGGCTGAAAAATTTATTGATCAATTGCTGACAGAGCGAATGGATGGCCTGGAAACGGAGTTGGAACAACTGAAGCGGCTTGAAAAAATAAACGCAGTGCTTTTTAAAATATCTCATGCTGTAAATGTGACAATCTGCCTCGAACAACTCTTCAAATCGATACACAGTGCTCTGAGTCCTATTGTTGATACTACCAATTTTTTCATTGCACTTTATGACCAGAATCAAGACAGCATCACCTTTCCCTACATTGTCGATTCTGTTGACGAATCTTATCCGCCTGTCCTTAAAATCAGTAAAACGGAATCCTTAACCGCCAAGGTTATACGAACCGGTGTTCCTGTGTTGATGACCAAATCGGAAGTACTACGAGAGCGTGAGAAAAGCACGTTCAGGATACCAAGCTGTACACCGGCAGAAATCTGGCTGGGGGTCCCATTGAAAATTCGGTATGAAATTGTGGGCGTAATGGCTGTGCAGAATTATGAGAATCCTCTCTGCTATGATCAGAGTGATGTTGTGTTGATGGTCTCCGTCGCCGAGCAGGTTGCACTTGCCATCGATCGCAAACGTAAAGAGGATCAACTGCGGATAAGTGAAGAGAAATATCGTCGTATCGTGACTACCGCAAACGAGGGTATCATGATCCTGGATGCCGACTGGAGCATCAATTATACCAATGACCATCTGTCTCAGATGTTTGGATATAATCCAGGAGAACTCATGGGAAAGTCATTTGATAGTTTACTTTTTAAAGATGATATGAATGATTTCGCTCAACAGAAGCGCGACCGAATTGGCGGTGTCAGCAGCAAGTTCGAACGTAGATTTAAGACAAAAGATGGTCGCACGCTCTGGACCTTGGTTTCGGCATCGGCGCTTTTCACAGATGACGGGGTCTTTAATGGTTCCTTCGGAATGATAACCGATATCAGCAAACGTAAAAAAGCTGAGGAAGAACTCCAAGTGAAGGTTGCTGAACTGAAAGAAGCTTTGGATGATATAAAAATTTTAAGAGGTATACTGCCAATTTGCTCTCACTGTAAAAAAATACGTGATGACAAAGGGTACTGGAACCAACTGGAGTCCTATGTGTCAATGCATTCCGAGGCTGATTTCAGTCACAGTATTTGCCCGGAATGCATCAGAACGCACTACCCCGATTTTGATATTTTAGAAGATTGACTAAGTCCAAGTAAGTCGAGGACTGAGCATTCACCGTGCAGCTTTATTCTTGTTGAAAATATTTTGCGAATGGTTTTCCCCCGTCATGAAAGTCACTCTTGATAAAGTAGTATTGTTTTAATTTTCAGATTGATGATATTCTGTAGCAAATACAATCTCGACACAGATTGCCCCTCGAAGACCTAAGAAAAACTCTATGAAAAGAAGCATTAAGAGAGACTTCCAATATCTGTCAGTCATTACCATTGCTATCTCAATGTTTTTTCTGAGTGGGTTTTGGATATTCTATGATTACAAGGGCTTTCAATTGGAAGCCGAACGTCTCCGCACAAAATACATGTCGGAATACGAAGACTCGTTGCGATATCAAGTTGATCGAGTAGTTACCGAAATAAAGTACGAACAATCACTAACAGAGCAAAAATTAAGAAAAAATATAAAAGAGCGGACATATGAAGCCTGGACGACCGTAAAAAGCATCATAAGTGAGAATGCTCATTCAATTGACGATGTCACTCTGAAAAAAATAGTAAAAGATAGCTTGCGAAATATTCGATTTAATAACGGCAGTGGATTCTATTTCGCCATCAATATGCATGGGACTGTTGAACTTAATCCAATACTCCCTGAGCTGGAAGGGCAAGACCTTCGGACGCTAAGAAACGATAGCGGACAATTTGTTGCCGAGGATATATTAAAGATTGCACGATCCTCAGGCGAAGGATTTTATCAATATACTTGGAGCAAACCAAATCAACCCGGAAAAGAATATCCGAAGATTTCCTTTATTAAATACATCAAAGAACTTAACTGGGTGATCGGTACCGGAGAATACCTTGATGACTTCACTTCTGGGCTGCAAAAAGACATATGCCAACGAATTGAACAAGTACGATTCGGCAAGGAAAAAAAGGACTATGTTTTTGTTGCGACTTGGGACGGTATTGGTAAGTCATTTCCCGCAACGGGAAAAAATATGCTGGAAACGACAGATGCGAATGGAGTGTTTGTTGTAAAAGAGCTTATAAAAAAAGCTAAGGCGGGTGGCGGATTTGTTCAATATGTAATGCCTATGCTGGGAGGAGTCCAATCAAAACCAAAGCTAAGCTATGCCGCACCAATCCCGGAATATAAATGGTACGTTGGGGCCGGTGTCTATATTGATGAAATCGAAACGGCTATAGCCAAAAATCAGCAACTTTTCAAGGACAAGGTAGTTCAACATGTTGAGATAATGCTCATAGTCCTTTTGGTCTTGCTTATCGTTCACTCTACTATCTCTCATTTGATCTCCCGCAAAATCTGGAAACAAATTGACTTGTTTTCGCACTTTTTCAGAAGGGCGAGTACCGTATCAGAGTTCATGGAAAGTGACATACTTGACTATAAAGAATTTCAAGAAATAAGCAAGTTAGCCAATGTCATGTTGGCAGAGCGAAATGCTTTTTTAGAAAAAATCAGTTTGTCTCGGGATGAGTGGATCAATACCTTCAATGCAATTGGTGATTGTATCATGCTGCTTGATGGAAAAGGTAATATAGAACGGGCAAATGAGACTGCCATCCGTATACACGGAATTCCAGCAGAGAAAATCATTGACAGGCCTTTTTCTGAATTTTGCGGTCACGACAACCCAGTAAATGCAACTCTTATAGATAATCTTCCTCATACTGCAAAAATTGAACATGAAAAGTTAAACAGAACATTTTTGGCCTCCAGTTTTTCCACTTTTTTCTTCAGAAGGTGACTTGTGCAGAATTATACACATAGCTCATGATATTACCGAACAGAAGATACTCGAGAAGCAACTTGGCCAAGCCCAGAAAATGGAGGCCATTGGCACTCTTGCCGGTGGCATTGCCCATGATTTCAATAACGTTCTCGGGGCAATTCTAGGATATACGGAAATGGCGCAGGTGGAGAGTCAGGCAGGTTCACCAGTTGAAGGATATCTAGAGCAAGTCATACAGGCAGGCCTCAGAGCCAAAGAACTTGTTAAACAGATACTTGCCTTCAGTCGCAATGCAGAAACAGCAAAGGTCCCTCTTCAACTCGCCACTATCGTAAAAGAAGCACTCAAGCTTCTCCGCTCTTCACTGCCAACGACTATAACGATCGAGCAGGATATTGATCTGGAATCCGGTCTCGTTCTTGCTGATCCCACCCAGATTCATCAGATAATAATGAACATCTGCACAAACGCATATCATGCAATGGAACAAACTGGTGGTATTCTTTCTGTTACTTTGAAACGAACTTTCTTACACAGCGAAGATCTTAAGAGCGAGCCAAACGCACAGTCGGGCGATTTTATTACATTGTCAATAGGCGATAATGGACAGGGGATAGATCCAGTTATTCAGGATAAAATCTTTGATCCATTTTTCACGACGAAAGAAACCGGCAAGGGTACCGGCATGGGACTTGCTATTGTTCATGGCATAATAAAAAGTTGTGGTGGCATTATATCTTACAGTAGCCAATTGGGGAAAGGCACTGTTTTCAATATTAACCTGCCGGAGCTTCACGAACATCACGTACAGGATTCGCAGGAGCAAGAACAGAATTCTGGTGGAACAGAGCATATTCTCTTTGTCGATGATGAAAAAATGTTGGTCGATCTGAGTAAAATCATGCTTGAACGACTCGGTTATAGCACAACTGTTAGCACAAGCAGTCTGGAAGCACTTAGCTTATTCACGGAAAAACCCGATGCTTTTGATCTCGTGATCACCGACCAGACTATGCCGGTAATGACTGGTATTGACTTGGCCCAGAAAATGCTTGAGATTCGGCCGAACTTCCCCATCATCCTTTGCACAGGATACAGCAGTACAGTTTCAGCAGAGAAAGCCAGAGCTGTGGGCATTAAAGGGTTTGCAATGAAGCCTTTGGTCAAGAGCGAAATTGGGAGAGTTATTCGGAGAATACTCGAAGAGGAGATTGTTTAGGGCAACGGTAATCTTGGTTCAAACAATACACCCAAGTTCTATTTCAGAGGAAAATATGCTTGGCAGCTAGTGTCTCGTCAACTATCATGTGTCGGATAAAGACGCAGTAATTTTATCCGAGCATTCTCAGTAGTGAAATGCCAATTCACTTTAGCATTTTTATTGTTTCTGTGATCCTGCCACGCGCTTGCTTCTTTTCTAACTTCTTCGATGTTGTCGATTCTTCTATTTAGACATTGACCTGTGAGGACGTTCAGTTCTATTTCAGCCATATTGAGCCAGCTCCCGTGTTTCGGGGTGTACACAAATTCGAATCGGTCCCACAGAGCTTTTGCTTTTACCGGTGGAAAACTTTCATAAAGAGATCCCGGTTCATGAGTGTTCAGATTATCCATCACCAGAGTTATTTTTTCTGCTTCTTTGTATTGCTCCGCTATCTCTTCCAGGAAAATTGCCCAATCTCGCTTAGTCTTTCTTTCGGTGATCGTCACCATACGCTTTCCCGCCAGTGGTTCACAGGCTATAAAAATATTGCAAACACCATAGCGGATATACTCGTAATCGTGCTTTTCCGGTTGTCCTTTTGAAGCTGGAATTGGCACTTTTTTCTCTCCGATCAATTGTTTTGGCGACTCATCCATGCACACGACAGGGTGGAGCGGGTCATACGGTCGTTTGTAAACATCCAGCACCTTTTCCATATTGGCAACAAAACTGCCATTGTGTTCAGGTGGAATCAGCCACCCTTTTTGCAGCCAAGGCTTGATTTCGTTTTTTTTAAAATACGTCTAATTGCTTCATGGGAAATACTGTCTATGTATTCAAGTTCAACCGCCTTATCGGCCAGTAATCTCAGAGACCATCGGGAAAATCCCTCTGGTGGATCTCCACAACTCAATGCAATGATATGAGCTTCGAAGTCTCCGTCGGCTTTCTTTTTATAAATTCGGTCTGCTTTTCTTTTATCGAGAGCTATATCAATACCCTCCTCAACAAACCGCTTCTTTACTCGATCAATTTTCTTCATACTGATATTCAGAACCTTCGCAATCTCTTCATTCTTTGAACGGTTAGTTTGATAATCACCAGCATCGCAACCGAGCAATATCAATGCGTTGAGAATTTTCTGTGATTTGTGCTCCCCTTTTGATGTAAGGTCACCCAGAAGTTCGCGCTCTTCTTTGGTGAGTGTAACAATGTATTTGTTCATAATCGAACCTCCTAAGTTGAGTATGAACAAATTATAGCATTTATTTACGACATTTCAAGGTTGACGTGACACTAGCTGTTCTTTTCCCCATTTATGGGTTCATAAATGGGATTTAATTTATTCTTCTCAATCAGATATTCCGGTCAAAAATCTCTATCAAAGTTTGCTAGGAGTCTGTCGGATTTAGTCTCAATTAGATATAGCAAAAAAAATGGACGGAATCAACGTATAGTATTGATATAACAATATAAGTATTGAATTTTCTCGAATTCCTTGGTTAATTACTATGTAATTCCAGGAAATTACATAGTGAGAAAAATATGATTAATAAATTCATTCCTACCAACAGGGACCAACAGTACCTCTTCCCGCCTGCAATTCAAGATTGGCTGCCGGAAAGGCATCTGGCCCGATTTATTGTCGATATCGTTTCGCAGCTCGATCTACGCCCTCTTGCAGAAACCTATGCAGGAAAAGGAATTAAGGCGTATCATCCTGAGATCTTAATATCTTTGTTGTTTTACGGTTATGCCACCGGAGTTTTCTCTAGTCGAAAGATCGAGAAAGCAACCTATGATTCCGTTGCTTTTCGTTTTATCTCCGCCAACACCCATCCCGATCACGATACCATCTCCTCTTTTCGCAAGCGATTTCTCGAACAACTGAAGCCGCTTTTTGTCCAGATCCTGATGCTTGCCCGCGAAATGGGTCTGTTAAAATTGGGCAGGGTCAGTCTTGATGGCACCAAAATAAAAGCCAATGCCTCCAAGCACCACGCCTTGAGCTGGGAACATGCCTGTAAACTTGAGCAACAATTGCAGGACGAGGTTAAAGAGCTTCTCCGTCTTGCCGAACAGGCTGATGCCGAAGAAATACCTGCTGAAATGGATATTCCTGAAGAACTTTGTCGTCGCAAAGACCGGCTAAAGGCTATAGCCCAGGCAAAGGTAATAATTGAAGAAAGGGCTGCGCAAAGATACGCACAGGAACAAAAAGAATACGAAGAGAAGATCGCCAAACGTCAGGCAAAAACTAACGATACCGGCAAAAAGCCTCGTGGTCCTGGTCCAAAACCACCTACGCCGGGACCTCGTAATAAAGATCAAGTTAATTTGACTGACGAAGAATCCCGCATCATGCCGTCTTCTGACAAAGGGTTTGTCCAGGCTTATAATGGCCAAGCAACTGTTGACGTTGACACGATGCTTATTGTCGAATCTCATATCACCCAGGCACCGAACGACAAGCAAGAGATCACCCCGACTCTTGCATTCCTTAATGAGTTGCCGGAAGAATTAGGCAAAATTGATACCATACTGGCTGATGCCGGTTATTACAGCGATGATAACGCAGCATCCTGCGAGAAATCCGGAATGGAACCGTATATTCCTCCAAATCGGGACAAGCACAACCAACCTCTTGCCGCACGATTCATCGACTCTCCGCCGGTACAGGAAGATGCCGCACCGATTGACAAAATGAGGCAAAAACTCAAAACTCTTGAGGGCCGCAGGGTTTACGCGCAACGAAAAAGCACAGTTGAACCAGTTTTTGGCATTCTAAAACAAGTTTTGGGTTTCCGACAATTTTTCCTGCGTGGATTAAAGTCAGTCTCCGGCGAATGGACACTTGTGTCCATAGCATGGAATATGAAGCGGATGTTTGCCCTGAAGGGCTAAAAGATGTCAAAGAACGAGTCAACAAGAGCAGATTTCAACTCAGGTTGGAGGCAAATAGCCGGATAAGTGATAAACATTATCAACTAAGTTAAAATATTTAACTCGACTGTTAGGGTTGGCCTCTTGATGTAGGTTCAAAATCCGACAGACTCCTAGAATGAATGCAGAGCAAATCGCGCTCAATGCCAGCGTTATATATCAACTTTTATCCATAACAAAACTCTTTCAATAACCTAACAACAAAAAACACACTTTCTATTTTTTTATTTTCCGGTTATGCGGATTTTCCGGACAATAAAAACGAGCAACTAGATCCGAGATAATTACAGAAAATATTTGCTGGTCACTTCGATAGAAGCGTTAGGCAGCGTGGTTGATAGTAACTGAGACACAACACGAGGGGATCAAATCGGCATCTGCATTGTGAGGAAAGTAGTATCAACGCCGACGATGGTCAGAAATGGAGCAAGTTTCTCGGTTGATTCGTCTGGTATTATCAGCACACACCCATCGTATTTTTAGCACTCTCCTTGGACAAGGCTCAATGCTGCGTATGTATAATCCATGCAGAGTATTCTTTTTTCACGTCAGTGTTAACGTTGCAACACTACTTTAGCGTTCACTTTTTGAATGCCCGAAAAAACATTTTGACTAGCCCTAATCTGATTCAACAAGAAATGTATTTGTTATCGAATTGTTTTCTTGAGTAGGGTTCCGTCAATTAATTGAAAAATATCAGGATCGTCAGTTTTATATACAGAAACACCGTCCAGTGATTCTAGACGAAATTTTTTCGAGCACCTTCGTTCTTTTGGGTAGTAAGAAAGAACATCTTGAATTACTACAACTTTTTTTAATTCTCGCTGTTCATTTACTACAGAAAAAGATCCACAGATTTCTTCAATTTTTGTTTTCATGGTGGTTTTTCATTTTTGTTTTGTCTCCCACAAGCATATTTGCACGAAAAAACGAAAATGATAACGACAAACATGTCGAGATCGGAGCCTGAGTGAAACACTTCATCCAACACTGTATCTAGATTGGACTCGCCTTTAGAATCTCTCATCTATGACAGTTCAAGTGAATAAAATAAGGGAGAAAACCAAAAAGGTTCTCTCCCTTAAAGGGATGTCAACTGCTCATGACATCCCGATAGAGATTAGGAGGTTGATATGGCGTATCGTTTTTCCTGCTCTCTATAGAAAAATTCACAAATGTTGTGAACGAAAACGAATTTATAATGAGCAAAAGTTCAAATGGTTCTAAAAATAGAACGGATATATATTGCCAGGATTGTGCTTGTTTTGTAAATACTCAATATTGAGTATTTTTTACTACATGGAGAAAAGATATGGCTGTCCGGGAATACTTAAAAGCATGTGCAGATATATTTCAAAGTGGTCTCGTTAAGGGAGACATAGTCAAAAAACATATCGAACGCCAGATTCTAATCGACGAATTCTTGCCTGATTCTGCTTCTTTTTTCTTTATAGTGGAACCAGCTAACCACAGATACCATTTCATGGGGAAGCAGCAGGAAAGTGTTTCTGGCTATACAAATGATGAAGTGATGAGCCGAGGCATGGAATTTCTCTTTGCGTGTCTTCATCCTGATGAAGTAGGTATTTTGCAAGAGGAAATATACCCAAAAATTGCAGGCACTCTGAGAGAGTTGTCAAAAAAAGATGATATAAAAAAAACCGTTACACAGTTTAATTACAGATTTAAAACCAAAAGCGGTGTGTATCATAATTTTCTGGAGCACCTGTATGTCCTTGAAACCGACCAAACGGGCAAACCGTCATTGTTTCTTGGTAATATCATCATTCTTCGAAATAACGCAGTTTTGCCGATAAGGCTCACTATAAAAATTTTGCAAGGTGATGGTTTACTTGGAATATTTTTTTCTGACACCTACAGTTCTGAAAAAACAGTATTTGGAAATATCACCAGCAGAGAGCTTGATATTTTGCAGAAACTCGCTACGGGCAAAACAAGTAAACAAATTGGCAAAGAACTCTCTATCAGTAACCACACCGTCGACACCCATAGGCGAAACTTATTAAAAAAGCTCAAATGTAATTCGGTCGTCGAACTCACCCGATTAGCTTTTCAAAATGGGTTACTATGATCCTCCCCAAAAAACACGGAAAACGAATATTACTCAGCTAAGAGATTATTCCAGAGTATTTTTACAGATCACTTCGTAATGAGTGTCAGGCAACGTGGTTGATAGTAACTGAGATACTTCTACGAAAGTACTGATATGGTTAACACTGTCAATAATAAACAGTTGTCCATTGCCTCTTTTTTATCACCGGTCCATCGGTGTTTGCAACGAGGTTAATTAACATCTTCCAGTTCATGGTCAGAGACGGGGTCATCGTTTAACGACGGTTGATCAGTCTGATATGCGCGGGTTGGGTACCGTATGAATTGGCTTCGTCGTGGAGCTGCCTCTATCTATAATCGGGAGTTTCAGCTGTTATGCTTATTCCCATAGTACTTTCGAGGGTTCTCCTGACCGTGACCGCGCCTCTGACAATGAACTGGAAGGACTGTGTCCTTTTTATCAAATACTCCTGTTGATTGAAGTTATTAGTTGAATTCCCACAATATAGCTGAGTCAGCTCTTTTGTTTGAGCCCTGCCAGCGGCGCTCTTCCGCATCGCCACCTTCAGGTTGAGCAGTGAGTGGTTGGGGTGTCAAGGTTGCGAGGTACGAGCACACAGCTTGACCTTGACACCCCAACCATTCACTGCTACCGGCGCTCAAAAGTTATGCGGCTTTAGGGAGAGCATGGGCAATTGCCCAGGAAAAACCTGCAATCTCTCTGGCAACAGCTGTTTTTGCAACATTTGTCTTTTTCCCTTTGGCCATTAAATATTGATAACGTGTGCAAAGTCGGCACTGAGCTTTCCATGAAATATCCAGAACTTCTTTTGGTAAATCTTCTTGCCGTTTAAGAATTGCTCTGCTTTTTCTTGCGGCAAATCGATAAGCATGAGCTGCTTCCACTAAGGCTCTGCGTACATGGCCATTACCCGTCTTGGTAATTGCGCCTTTTTTCACCTGCTCACCGCTTGAATGTTCAGAGGGGATGAGACCAAGAAAAGCCATCAGCTTTCCTGGATTTTCAAAACGAGTCAGATCGCCAAGCTCTGCTGCTATGGTTGCTGCAACAATAAGAGAGATCCCCCGCATGGACTGAAGGGCCTTGATCAATTCATGCAATCTGCTCTGCTGGGATTGTTGTCGTATTTGCTCCGTTAAGCGCTGAACACGATTGCCGCAGTCAACGACAGTATCGATATATTCTTGAAATACGATCTGTTGCGCAGGATGTGGCATAGCGATATCAGCCAACCAGTTGAAATGGGCTTTTGTCCATTTACTTCTCCCTGAATATACGACGTCATGTCGAAGAAGAAATCCACCAAGTTGTTGCTTTGCTGTCCGAAGTGCACGAGTTGCATCTTCTCGGGCACGTACTAAATCGCGCAAAGCCTCATCTTCTTCAGTTGGGACGTATACAGGCGTAAGTTCACCTGCTCGATGCAACCTGGCTAAGGAAAGGCTATCGCGCCTATCGTTTTTCAACCGGTTACCACTTGGTTGCGGTATTTTGGATGGAGCAACAACAGCACAATCCATATCATTATTCGTCAAATAGCGATAGATGCCATATCCACATGGGCCCGCTTCATAAACAAACCTGAGGACGGCTCCTTTTGATATAAGTTTACGGATAACTTTGTCCAATTGATTCATGTCGTTGTCAATTTTACCGTAATATCTGACCTCACCATCACGACCTTCATCGGCGATTGCAATTGAAATTGAGTTTTTGTGGACATCTAAGCCGATATTCTTTATTGTTTTCTGCATGACCTGCCTCCTTGATTTTGGCTCTGAGTTGTTGGTTGTGCTTCAACTTAACCCACGTTTGCAAGGTTGGCAGGTCTATTTTTGCTTATGTGTTAACCATTATATCTATCAATCACTGACTTGAGAAAAATGAAGTAGAACGTAGCGCTCAGCGATGCTACGTAGCCGACCACGGTTCGAATCTTGGCGTTGGTAGCTGTCTCCAAGCAGCCCACGCAGAGTATATTCCACAGTCCCGCTTTAGAGCCGTTCGTAAAGATGAGAATGCTTTGCGAACCATCTCCTTGGATGGATTCTCAGTTCGCAATAGGTCGAGAACCGCGAAAAGGCTTCTTGTTGACTTCCAAGATAAGAATAGCGCATTTGCTTGTGAGTAGTACCAATCTACCAATTCTCCATTTCTCTCCCGCAAGAACTCATTCGGCACAATGTCATCGTCCTTCATACGGCGGATATGCCCAGGGAGAATTGAATATTTCCAAAGAGATTGGAACGCTTTTGCCCGATCGGTAGCGAGTGCACGAAGCAACTCATCACGAGATTTGCGGCTTTGAAGGAACCATTTCATGAAGAAGCCTGCGAGAAATCCAACGATAGGAAATATAACCACTTTCAAAATGGTGAAGACCAATTGTAGCTCCTTAGCGCTCGTTTCCACGGTTATCCTCCCATCGAAAGTGTTCTTCGGATTAAAAAGGGGCTAACAAGTTATTCAGCAGTTACTGTGAAACACTACAGAATGAGTACTCTACAGAAAGAATGTAGGTTAGGCAACCTGCAAGATAGTAAATGAGATACTGCCATGAAAGTAGTATCAACGCCGGTGATGGTCAGAAATGGAGCAAGTTTCTCGGTTGATGATCTGGAACCTCTCGGATGAGCGGCACGATAAAAGATGATAGGTATCTGGGCTAATTAGAACCAGAACTTACAAGAAGAAGATCAAGTGCAGGACGAGGGAGAAGATCGGTACCTTGTCTTTGGATACCTAAAGTTGGCAGATACTCCATTTCTGATCTATTCTCTGAATTTAGCCGATCCTATCGCCGTTAGAAATAAGGCCAAGTAGAGGTACTTTCAGGATATTCAGAACTTCGATGAGGTAATGGTTGTCATTCAGCGTGCAATAATGACCCCCTAATGAAAGAAATCTGTTTTCTCCTCTGAGATTATTGAGTGTCGCTTGGTTTATTCAATATTGTTTGGAGTGGCGGATGGAAAGGAATAGCATTATGGTATTTGGTGCCTGTTTGGATGATTTTTTCTGGGGAATTAAGGGTGTCTTACAATTCAACTTCTTATTACCGATGCCCTTTGAGCATGAGCGACAACCTTGCAGTCGAGTTGATGATTTCCTTGTATCCACTTTAGGTCGCGTCAACATCTGATTGACCGAATCATTTCAGATCCATAACGGAAGATGCCAAAAAATACAGAAAGAAAATTCACGCATAGATGGCCTCTTAGGACTGTAATGATCTATGCCGTTTTCGGCTGTCTCTGGATCATTTTCTCGGACCTCGTCGTGGAATGGCTCGCCCCTGAAAAGGCATCAAATGCAATCCAGACCATAAAAGGGCTCCTTTACGTACTTGGCACCGCTGTCCTAGTCTATTGGTTGGCGTATCGTGCTTTTCATACAATTCAGAATCAAGTGCTGGTTGATCAGCTAAACGAGGCGGAAAATCTGCTCAAGACCTTACAGGGAAATCTTGGAGATGCGGTAATAATCATAGATCCTCCTTCCCGCAGCATCAGATCGTGTAATGCCGCGACCCAAAGCGTTTTTGGTTACGAACCGAATGTGCTAATCGGCAGAAACTCTGAAATAATCCACGTGGATCATGATTCATACTTACGTTTCGGTGAAATCAGCGAACCCGTTCTGGAGAAAAAACAGGTTTTCCGATGTCGGTATCGAATGAGGCGCAAGGACGGCAAAGTGATTGACACAGAAAACACGGTAGTTGCCCTCCGTTCCGAACGCGGCTGGCGACAGGGAGTAGTGAGCATTGTTAGGGACATTAGCGAAGAAGTGCAGGCCCAAAAATCTCTGATGAAAAGCGAAGAGAAGTATCGCCTGCTTGCAGAAAACACACTCGATGTCATCTGGTCGATGGACATGGAAAAGAGGTTTACCTACGTCAATCCAGCAATTAAACAGTTGCTGGGTTACAGCGTCGATGAATTTATCGGTACCCAATTACATGAACATTGCAGCGAAAAGGTCTTTGTTGAACTGCAGAATGTGATTCAGCAGGAAATTGCCAAAGGATTGAATCAGGCAGGTATCATACTGGAAACGAAATTACTTCGAAAAGACGGTTTCCCCCTTCCAGTTGAGGTCCACGGCAGAGCCCTTTTTGACGATGCTGGACGCCCCGTGGGTACACAGGGGGCCACACGTGATATAAGCGACAGGGTAGCCCTTCAAACACAGGTACAACAGGCCCAGAAGATGGAGGCCATCGGTTCTCTTGCAGGGGGAATTGCCCATGATTTCAACAATATTCTCGGGGCAATCCTTGGTTATGCAGAGATGGTGCAGGAAGATTGCCCACCAGGATCGATAATGAGGAGTGATATCGACAGGGTAGTCGAAGCAAGCAACAGGGCTAAAGAGCTTGTGAAGCAGATTCTCGCCTTTAGTCGCCAAGCAGAGTCTGACAAAATAGTTTTGCAACCAGCTTTAATTATAAAAGAAGCGATGAAAATGCTTCGTGCATCACTCCCTACGACTATTGATATCCAGCAATATATCGATCCAGAGGCTGGACTGATTCTCGCAGATCCAACCCAGATCCATCAGATAATTACAAACCTTTGTACTAATGCTTTCCATGCAATGGAAGAAACAGGTGGCACTCTCAAAGTTTCTCTGAAAAACAAAGAACTGACCCCGGACAACTTAGTTAGCGAACCTAATGTGAAACCTGGACAGTTTGTTGAAATCTCTGTCGGAGATACAGGCCTAGGAATAGCACCGGAAGTTATGGATAAAATATTTGATCCTTTCTTCACTACAAAAGAGGTAGGTAAAGGAACAGGGATGGGTCTTGCAATCATCCATGGCATAGCCAAGAAATCCGGGGGCTTTGTATCCTGTAAGAGTTTTTTGGGTGAAGGGACAACTTTTTATGTGTATTTCCCAGTCCAGGCAGTTACGGCTCCACAGGAAGCCGAAATAACACCGCTGAAATTAGTCCAATCCGGTATTGAGCATATTCTCTTTATTGACGATGAGGAGATGCTGGCCGAAATGGGGAAAACTATGCTCGAGCGACTTGGTTATAGGGTGACAGTAGAGACAAACAGCATCGAGGCTCTAAAAACTATTCAAAACCATCCTGATCGCTTCGACCTTGTCATCACCGATCAGACGATGCCAGGCATGACCGGAAGTGATCTCGCACGACGCATATTGCAGATACGGCCTAAGCTGCCGATTATTCTCTGCACAGGTTTCAGCAATCAAATTTCCGAAGAAAAGGCAAGAATTTATGGGATCAAGGGGTTTGCGATGAAGCCACTGGCTATAAAGGATCTTGCTACCCTTGTCAGGAAAGGACTGGACGGAGAAAAACCAAAAGAACAGTAAAATCCCCAATGGGATTTCCACAACTTTACTATTGCCATATCGAAGGTCTACATTTTCAAGTTATGTGTCAGGTTAAAAGTTCTTTTTTACATGAAGTTGCGCCACCCTTAAAACCTAACAATAAAAAAGGAATTTGAGAGAAAAGGTTCTCCATGAGAATGTAAGGTGTCCTTAAACCCAAAAACCATTACCTTCTTCCTGTAAATCTCACTGGGATCATGAAAAAAGAATTGTCCAAAATGGAGCATTTTGAAATCCAAAATAATCCAGATAATATTTGCAGGTCACTTCGGCAGTAGCGTTAGGCGTGGTGGTTGATAGTAACTGAGACACAACACGAGGGGGTCAATTCGGCATCTGCACTATGAGGAAAGTAGTATCAACGCCGACGATTGTCATAAATGGAGCAACTGTCTTGGTTGATTCTCTGTGCGTAACTTTTATTATTCGGATTGCACATTACACTAGGGAATTTTCATTACACTTATTGATTATCTTCCTCATTGCACTATTGTTGATAAAAAAGGACAGTCAATGATGATTTTTGGCCAAGAAGAATTTTAGGAAACACCCCCTATGGAAAAGAGGAGATAAGACATGAAAGCATTAGTAATACTTTGTTGTTTTCTTTTTCCGATGAGTGTCAACGCAGAAACTATATGCAAAGTTAAACATTTTAGTGCATTACCTTATTCATTTAGCGGTGTTGAACGATGCACAAGTAAGAACGAATGGGTAAGCGAAGCGATGGCAAGATGTAAACAAAAAGCGCGTGAACTCTATCCATCGGTACCAAGTGTCAGGTTTTCGTTTCCTCAATTTTTCGCACCTGGTTTAGTTGGCAGTTATGTAATGGATGGGACAAAATGCAAAGTAACATTCAGTGAATTGAACTGTAACGTTGATGTTTGTAGAACCGTAGATGAAACCTTTTGAAATAAAGGGAGGTTTTTTATCCTTATTCTTCTTAAGTTTCATGTATCTCCAAAAAAAAAATACTTCCAGAAAATAATTGCTGGTCACTTCGACAGAAGCGTTAGGCAGTGTGCAAGATATTAAGAATAGGTTTTATCAATTGTTGCGACTTAGCTATACCTCAACCGCTAATCAGAGAACAAAATCCTGTTCTACTATTTATGCCCAGATTAATCTCCCGCAATTATTGATAAAACCGTAGAACTGAACTGCGGTGCATCTGGGAGTGTTATATTTTCCTCTATGGGGATGTAAAGAATAGCAGAGAGCGGGCGACAGTTTGCAAAATGGATGTATTTTGCAGACAAAACAGCTCAGAGAAGCTTAATCCTTCTGCAATTTGATGAATTATGGAAGAATTATTCATTTTTTGTTTTGAACCGTTAAACAGGTTAATTTCGGAGCTGTATTAGCTAAAAGTAGGCGCACCTCTCCTGTGTAATATAAAATCCAATTTTCTTAAAACCTTAAAGTATCAACTAAGCAACAGTCAGGACGTATCCCGTAACAGGTTTGGTAACTCCTCAATGCAGACCATTTTTCCTTTACCACACTCTGGACAGAGAGACAAATCAACTCCTGTCAATCGCATCATCGTTTCCTGTACAGTCTCTGATAATTTTACAGCGATTTTGGCCTCTGGATCTATCAATAATCGAAGCAAAGGAATACTCACCTTTTTGTTTGCATGACCAAGTAACCCAAAATAACCGATTTACCTAAACCCACGAGGCAATATGTGCAGAAGATAACGGCGAATGAACTCTGTTGCTTTGAGAGTAAGAGCTTTGACTTTATTTTCTTTCATCACTGCGATCGCGATAATTGAAAGTGACTTCACCACCCTCGATAGATAAAATCCGGTTATTTGTTATCGCCACTCGGTGTGTATAGCGACCGAGATATTCGAGCACATGCTCAGGCCCACCGAATGGCTGTTTTGAGTAGGTGATCCATTGCTTGTCTTTTAATGCGTTGATCATCTGAACAAAGATCTGTTTGTCGGCAAATTCAGAAGCTCTTCCATTGAAGCATAGTCTTTCTTGCCCATAGGTTTTTTCGAGTTTATTCAGATATCTTTTTCTGAATTCTTTAGCCAAAGATTCCACCCTGAAAAGATACTTGTCCCTGGCAGCAACCCATTTTGTCTTATCAAATGTGAGTACATCTGCCGGGATAATGCAATGTAAATGGAAGTGATCCATAAGTTTCTGGTTCCATGTGTGCAGAACCGAAATAAAGCCAAGCTGCCCAACAAGTCGCCACTGTGGGTCGCTCGCCGATAGGGAAAAAAGTGACATTCGAGAACCTGGAGAGTTTCTTTCGCGGCACCAAATAACATTGCCAACATAATTTTCTTATTGCTCAAAATGAGAGGGTTGAGCTCATGGGGCAGAGTAAAAACGTTATGAAAATATGGACAGGGCAGCAGTTCAGACTTCCTGGCATCCAGCCACTTTTCCTTCACAAGTGTCTGGCATTTCGGACAGTGCCTGTCTCTGCATGAGTTGTAAGCATTCTTTTTAAAACCACAGTGATCACAGGCTTCAGTATGTCCCCCAAGTAGAGCAGTACGGCAGATTTCGATGTGGTACATTGTTTTGGATTGTTCAGTAGACAAGAAGTGGCTTCGTCGATAATCTTCCCCATATTTACGGAAAATATCCGCTAATTCTGGTTTGCTTTCATTTTTTTTTTGCATTATTATCCTCCTTTTCCAGTTCGAGGAAATCTAGAGGACTTTTAAGATCGGCAAATCTTGCTGGAACGATATGGAGATAGATCGTGGTTGTTTCTATTGAGGTATGACCAAGAAGTTGGCTGATGGTATAGAGGTCGTAGCCGTTGTATAATAGGTGAGTAGCGAATGAATGTCGAAGCGTATGCAGGCTGCACGCCTTGGTAATCTGAGCTTTTTTTTTGCTCTGTAAAGAGCTCTTGACACAGAAGTAACAGTGATATGTGAGTTAGGTTTTTGGCCGGGAAAGAGCCATTGCCCTGGAGAATATTTCTGCCAGTACTCTCGTAGTTCGCAAAGTAGCCTTTCGGATAAAACAGTGTAGCGGTCTTTGCGTCCCTTGCCTTGCTCAATTCTAAGCATCATTCTTGATGGGTCACTTTCGATATGCTCGGGTTTGAGGCGGATGGCTTCAGATACTCGCAGCCCTGCATTATAAATTGTTTTGAGTAAAACCCGTTGTTTGAGATTCTCAGCACAGGATAGCAATCGACTAACCTCTTCCATGCTAAGGATTTGTGGCAATTTTTGCTTCGAGGCAGTGTTGGTAATCCAAAACGGTCATCAACTTCTCGATTACAGAGATGTCTGTAGAAATACGTAATGCCGCACAGATATGACCCACATGTTGATCGTGTTAATTTTCGTTCTAAAAGGAGATGCCGAAAATATGACCGCACTTGGTCGTTGGTTAATTTGTCAGGGGAAAGGAAATATAATCTGGGGTATCAGCTGAACAGATTGTTTAGGCACAGGGTGGCTTTTTTCCGCGTAGCGGTTCAGTTGTGCGCCCACGATGGCGCCGTATCAGCACGGTGTAAGTCCGTGTCAGAGTATACCACAGCTCTGTAGCCGAAAGTAACTGAGTCGTCGTGAGGCGGGGTGGAGAGCAACTGGAGGCGAATTGTCGGTCCGCAGGATGACGAACTCGATTCGGCGGGGTGTTTGCGGCGAGCCTGCAACTGAATGGCGAAGCCTGGAAATCACCGATCACGCTGAAGTGGTAGTTAAAGCGATGATCGGGCGCATCACGTGGTTGGAGGTGGAACGACAGGAAGGTAGACGTTCATGGACGGCAAGTCTTTTGCCGTCGGCAAAAATCTCCACCCGGTCCACATGGACAATGGTCTTCAGCCTACGCCCGGCATACTTCCACGGCACGGAGTAACGATTCTTGTCGACCGTTACCGTGGCGTATTTATCAACCCGCGCATCACCCGGACGGGTATTGCTGAAGGCTATATTCGGCTGCTCGAGAAGATGGGCTTTCTCTCCCTCAAATAGGTCGGCTGACGCTCTCTGAACGGCCCGCCATCTTGTGCGAACCGTAAGACAGGCAGTCGGTAAGGAGCTTCTCGTTGAGTTCCTCAAGGCTTTCCGCCTCAGGTATCGGAACCATGTAGTTCCGGCGAGCAAAACCAACCAATCCTTCCACTCCTCCTTTTTCATTGCCGCTGTCAGCATTGCAAAACCGGGCAGTAAAACTGTAATAGGCCTTGAATTTACTGAAACTTTCCTGCTCGAGGCGCCGCTTACCCTGGAGTATTTTACGCACTGCCGTCGTCAAATTATCGTAGATCAAAACAGGGAAGATCCCACCAAAAAAAATGAAGGCCTGGATGTGGGCGTCAAAGAACGCCTGTTGACGCTCACAGGGATAAAAACGAACAAAGTGTTTGCCGGAATACTTGCTCCGCATGCAGAAAAACTTCAGCCGAACTTTTTCACCGCCAACAATCGCCGTTGCGGTGCCCCAATCTACTTCCGCTTCCTGCCCAGCTTCCGGTTCGCATGCTATGAACGCCTGGCCCGCAATATCAAGCCCTAATTCCATTTGTACCATCCGCACATAACGACGGACGTTCGATTCACTGCCTTGATAACCCTGCTCTGTTCTTAATCGATTGTATACCCGCCGAGCTGTGTGCCGTTGCTTCTTCGGCTGGTCCTTGTCCTTCTTCAGCCATTCCTCAATAATCGTGCCGATACGGCCCCAATACAGGAAACAGTTGCTGTTCTCGTTCACTGTATCCCCACGCTTCACCTCGAAGGGCTTTTTTGATCGTGTTTCGCGAATGCCCTGTCTGTCTCGCCAGTTCGCTGATGTTCGTGCCATAGACCCGTTGGGCCGTCCTGATGTATTCGTACTGATCCATCTTGAGCAACTCCTCACCTCCTGGCTGAATGTCAAAAATTGGGACATTCTAACAGAAGATTGATTGCTCAGGGTGGTCAATTTTCGGTAATCACTACCCCTCTTTGCTGGTCAATTTTAGGTTAGCACAACCAAACATCACGGCCTGTTCCTCCTGCTATGAGTAATCGATTATTTTTAGTCATTGATTTCCGGTTCTATTTTTCTTATAAAACTATCCCGATCGTGCTCAGGGAGTGTCAAACAACAAAAAGATCATCTTTGCATCCCATTTCTGGACTATTTTGTTATATGACGCTTCTTAGGGGAATACCAGTTTCAGTAAGCTTTTACCGACAATGAGTTGAACTCCGGTAAAAAAAAGCAGGGTATAAATGACCCGGTTGAACCAGAGGTCATTAAACCGCTTGTTTAAATAAATCCCAAGGACGACACCCACAGTAAATTAAAGGAGAGAGGATCAGGACGGTTACCAAATTACCGACCTTTAAGAGCCCGAGGTAATGGTAGGGAATCAGTTTAATGACATTCATTGTGGCAAAGAAAATGACGGTTGTACCCACAAACAGGTCTCGGGGCAAGTTTTTGGGGGAGCAGATACATCATGACAGGTGGGCCTCCGGCGTGGGCAAGGGTGGAGGTGAACCCAGAGACACATCCCAAAACAGTACCTTCCATCGCAGCCGGTTTGTGATTTTTGTAGACACCTGCCAGCGTGTTTTTAAATACTTGGTGGAGGACAAATGCAACCGCCAGAATACCGATTCCATGTTTTAAGAATTTGTTGGTTTCCCTGGAAAAAACCAAAAAAGAAAGCTCCTAGGGCAATTCCGGTAATTGCTCCAGGAAGAAGCCTTTTGAGGCTTAGTCGGTCAAATCGATTACGGTAGTGGAGAATCGAGAAAATATCACAGATGATCAGTAGGGGTAAGAGCAGCGCGGCAGCATCAATTACTGGAATCGCCACAGAGAGCAGAGGAGTACCGAGTACTGCGGCTCCAGCGCCAAAACCTCCTTTGGAAATACCCAGTAAAGTTATAGCGATAACGGCATAAACCCAGAAAATGGGTGGATAATCGGGTATCATCAGCATAAACTCCTCAATAAATTTTAACTTATTCTAGTACCTTAAAATATCATCTCATGGTAAGGTGCTAAAATTCAAAAAGTTTGAGCTATCAGAAAAATAAGCGACTTAAAATATCGTAACAAGTGATGAAATGATAAGATTTTATCTACCAGAAGCTATTCTGAGCTGGAATGAGAAACTTTTATACACGCATAGACGTCCATTCACATGGGGTAAAACAAATAACACTTAAATTTTACATGTAAAAAAATATGCGATTTTCTTTAATTTTACTAGGCAACCATGCATCAAGTGTATTACGGCTAGGAGTTTTCTTGGTCTCTTTGTGCCATATCTGGCGGAGAGGCTCCAACCTTTATTGGTTCCGGCCTTGTTCGTTCCTTTAACACTGTCACTGGTTCGTATCGAAACGCGTCAATTACGCGAAATCTTTCATCCGCTGGCAATGGGTTGTTTTGCTGAGTGTCTGGATCTTGATACTGCGTCCTTTTGCAGTCTGGCTCGTATTGCAATTCTTCACGCTTCCTGAACCCATTTTCAAAGCAGCACTTATAACTGCTGCGGCACCTCCAGTGACAGCCTGTGCGGCCATTGCAATTTTCTTGGGTATCGATGCGGCAATGGTTGTGGTGATAACTATCACAACTATGCTTCTGGTTCCATTATCATTACCACCGGTGGTTCTTTATCTTGTAGACTTAAAAATCAACGCAGGGTTATGGAAAATAAGTCTGCGCCTCGCGCTCTTTATAGTGTTGGCATTTTTTGTTGCCGCGCTTATCAAAAAGTTGATGGGGCAAAGTCGAGTTCATCGAAACGCAGCCTCCATGGATGGCATCTCAGTTATCTTTATTGGTATCTTTATTATTGGTGTTATGCATGGGGTGACGGCTACCTTTCTACAACAACCCTGGTATGTTTTCCAGATTCTTCTGGTCTCAACCCTGCTGGTACTTGACTTTATATATAATTGGCAACGGTGTTTTCTGGCGGCTCGGACCACGTGCAGCGATGGCAATAGGGCTTGTCAGCGGAAATTGCAATATGGGTTTGATGTATTTAATCTTGATGGACCAGGCGTCACTGGAGCTACTTATTTTTTTTGCCATTGGTCAGATTCCGATGTACTTCCTCCCCTCATTGTTGGCACCATCTATTAATAAGTTCCTTGTAAGGCGCTTTGGAAAAGAGGTTTACTTTCAATAGGCAAACTGAAACTGCTAAAGGGGGAAAAGGTAGTCTTCTTGACATCAAATAGAGTGTTGGGCAAGGTCTATCAAGAATATTTTATATTATGTACAAGCTTATTTTGCTTATCTTCGGCACAGGAAACTTGGATTGATATCTTTTTCTTAGAGGACTTGGTATTGGCGATTACATGTAAAATGATCTTGACATGATCATATGCCGTAGTACTATTGGTTTCACATGTCGATACATTTGGTTTGCTATGGTTTGTTGTGCGAGACATGTTGGGTGAGTACGATAATATTGGAAGTGTGTGTGGCCTTTTGAGAAAGACAATAACGCAATCTGTCTGCGCCCATTAATGTTTGACTGTATAAGATTGTTGAATATGACTGGTTTGAAAAAATCAGGAAAGGAGAGAGTTAATGGCTGATACCTGGGAAAATTTGAACCAACAGGTAATAGAATATATGCAAAAAGGTCAATTCCAGGAAGCCATGGAGAGAGCCAATGAAGCACTATCCATGGCCGTCAGGGAAAACGGACAAGAAAGCCAGGCAGTGGCCGTGACGCTGAATAATTTAGGTGAACTATATCATATGATAGAAAATTTTGAAGAGGCAGAAAAGATGCTTCTTCAGTCTATCCAAGTGAGTGAAGAAGTTCATGGGGAAACATCTCTGGAAGTAGCGGATACTCTAGTTAACCTCGTTGAAATATATATTTCCCAGCAAAGGTTTGAGGAAGCAGAGCCAAGAATGGAGAAGGTTTCCACCATATATGAGAAATATCATGCAGATGAACCTTCATTATTGCCTCCTGTTTTCAATACTCTCGCCGCAATTTATCTCGGACAGGGAAAGCCGGATTTGGCAAAAGTGCAACTTGAAAAGGCTCTGAAGCTCATAGAAGAAAATCAGGGGCAAGATGACCCAGCTCTTGGATCGATTCTAAAAAGCCTCGCTGTCATTGATAGGCATGCCGGAGAAATGGAGGCTGCTGAAAAAAAGTTGCGCCGGGTGTTGGTCATTTATGAAAACAGTGTTGGCCCAGGACACCCTGAATTTGCAAGGGTCTTGACCCATCTTTCTGAAGTCTACTTAGCTCAGGGACTCATTGGAGCTGCTGAGCCGCTGTTGAAACAGGCTATTGATATTTTTAAAAGCACTCTGCCTGAAGATCATCCTGAAATTGGTTCTGCAATGGACAGGCTGGCCGCCTTATACGGAGCTACTGGCCAGATAGAAAAAGCTGAGCCTCTTCTGCAGGAAGCCTTGAGAATTTACACAGCATCCCTTGGAAAAGAGCACCCTGTTCTTGCGGAAGTTCAAAATAGTCTGGCAGAGATTTTTATTAGCAAAGGGCGTCATGTTGACGCGCTACCTCTTTTGGAGAAGTCTCTTGCCACGAGAGAGAAATCTTTGGGGGGCAAACATCCAGCAGTTGCACAGTCTCTTAACAATCTGGCAGTCATTTACGATAAGAGGGGAGACAGTACTCTTGCCCTGAAGCAACACATGCGTGCTCTTGAAATCAGAAAGGCTGCTTTTGGTGACGACCATCCAGCTATTACTCAATCCCTGGAGAACATGGCCGCCATTTACCGGGCTGAGGGAAAAAATAGTGAAGTCGAAAACATGCTCAAACAGTCCTTGGCTATCTGGGAAAAGGCTCATGGTGTCGAACATCCTGCCACTGCTCAGAGTTATCACAATCTTGCTACCTTGTATATAGACTCAGGAAAATACCAGGAGGCGGAACAGTCTCTTTTGACCGCCAAAAGAATTCTTGAAAAAAAGGATTCCAACAGTATGCATCTGGCGACTGTCTTTGAAACACTTTCGGCAATGTACCATAAGATGGGTAAACTGCCAGAGAGTAAGGAATATGCGGCTCGTGTTTATAAAATACGGAAACCCGAACATATGACGAGGCATTAATATCACCTTTTGGCCATTTTGATGGATTCGTAAAAAATGGCCTAGGGAACATGCTAATTAATTGTAATGTTAAAGAGTTTTGTGACCATGGCTTAACCGGGAAAACTGCCAAGTCAAGGTACCCGTTAGCAGTTGTTCGTTAAGATAATTCTTCAAAGACAAACAAATTTTGATAAGGAGGAACGTATGAAAAGTTGGTATGCATTTGAAGTTAATGGGCTGGGTAATTTTAAAAAAATGGTATCAAAGATACAAATTACATATGAAAACTTATCTATCAAATACGGATCTCCCTATGATATGGGAGTTTATTCCAAAAAGAACGCCGAAACAGACAAGGTTGTTTTCTATTTTACTCCAGCAGCAAAACCGCTGGCTGAAAAATTTAATGCGGTTGAGTGCGAAGCGCCAACAAAAGATGGTTTGGAATTGACTGTTGGACCTGAAAGTTGCTTGAATTTCTTTCCTCTAGAAGGTTAAGACAGCGAACTAAAAAGCCCCTATGCCATTAATTATTGTACCCTTCTCCAGTAGACATATTAATGCTGGGAAAAAATGATCGGTCGGGGGCTATGTTGCTATACTTTCGATGTAATTTTCTCTGACTATGTTCTGGCTTTCTTTTGCAGCATTGTCTATGAATTATTATTGACGATCCGTGCTTTGTAGAACGAGACTACTTCTGTTGAAGAAGCATAATTTTTGTAATAATTATCTAGAAAGGGAGCATAATGGAGTTACTTGGAATCAGTGGCAGCATAAGAAAAGAATCATACAACGCCAAACTCTTGCATGCCGCAGCTCAATGTTTACCCGAAGGGGTTACTATCAGTTTCGTCAGCTGTGGAGATCTGCCTCTCTATAATAGTGATCTCGATAAAGAAACGAAGCCGAGATCGGTTGCACGACTCTTGCGTACCATCGGCGAGAGTGATGGTTTGTTGATCGCCAGCCCTGAATACAATTACAGTATCCCAGGAGTCTTGAAAAATGCCATCGACTGGGCTTCTCGACCTGGCTATAAATCGGTTTTGGCTGGAAAACCTACGGGGATCATCAGTGCGGCAAAGAGTGTCGTTGGTGGCGCGCGAGTGCAGCTTCATCTTCGAGACGTATTTTCGAGTACATTAACACCGGTGGTTCCTTCTCTCCCCTTTTTGGTGCCACTGGCTCAAGAAAAGTTCAATCAGCAGGGGGAGCTTATTGACGAGGACACCATGCGACGGCTCGACAGGTATTTGAAAGACCTGGTCTCATGGGTAGATCGGCTAACCCATTGCTGACTTCCTGATAATGTTTGATAGTTATTATGTTTTGGCATTGCGGCCAAATTCGATCCCGAGCTTATTCATACGATTGCGGAGGGTATTGGGGTGAATGCCCAGCAGGGCAGCTGCTCCATCATTGCCGTTTATTTTTCCTTTGGTCTTCTTGAGTGTCTGAATAATATGATGGCGCACGACATCATCAAGAGGCTTGATCTGTGAATCAATCTTGAGATAGAAATCATTTTTTATAACCGGCGTCGGTTCCTGCGGCCTTTGAAAGTAGAGGGGGCCTTGACGATGCAGGATGAGGGAACGTTCGACGGCATTTTCAAGTTCACGGACATTTCCCGGCCAGGTTTGTTGCATGATGCTTTTGAGTTCTTCCGGCGCGATTTCCGGTTGGGGATAGATCCCAAGTTCTTTGGATTTTTTTTCCAGAAAATAGTTTGTGAGGATTGGTATATCGCCAATCCGTTCGCGAAGGGGTGGGATGACGAGGGGAAACATGTTGATACGAAACCACAGATCTTCCCTGAACAAGCCATTGCTGACCATCTGTTGCATGTCTCGGTGGGTGGCGGCAATAACCCGGATATCTAACTTTATGGGGGGCGACCCGCCAACCCGCTCGATCTCCTGAGTCTGCAGTACTCGCAAAAGGCGGACCTGGGCCCATGGCGGGAGCTCCCCGATTTCGTCGAGAAAAATGGTACCCTTGTGGGCTCTTTCAAAGCGTCCACGTTTTTGCGTCACTGCACCGGTAAAAGCTCCTTTTTCGTGGCCGAAGAGTTCACTGTCGATCAGGTTTTCCGGAATAGCCCCGCAATTCACCTTAATGAAGGGCTCACTCTTGCGGGGAGACTGTCGATGAATGGCATTGGCAATGACTTCTTTGCCTGTACCGGTTTCGCCTAGAATGAGGATAGTGTTTTTCAAATGGGCTATTTGAGCCACCTTGTCCATCACTTCTTTAGCCCTGTTTCGGCTCCCACCACTTTATCGCCGACTGAGATATGAGTTCACTGTGTAGATAACGGTTATCCGAAATCAGCTTTTCCTTAATGTCGATAAGCTCCTGATGTTTCAGGGCGTTGGCCATAGCAATGGCGAATGGTTCTCGAAGTTGTGCAAGAAGCTGGGCATCTTTTTCAGTGAAGCGGTTACTCCCTTTGGCAAACAGATCGATAACCCCAAGCCTTTGAACTTCGATAAAGAGGCGCAGGGCAATAAAGCTATGGTTTGGCAGGTCAAACTCCGAAGTGATTATCCGGCCCAAGGGGTCATCTTCGGGACTATTGATGATCAGATAATCCTTTAACCTCCGACCGCTTTCTATGGCCTGGATAAGATCTGCCGGCAGGTTGATTGATTTTTCAATTTTGCGTCCGCCGTGGGCGTCTGCCATGGCAATATATCTGATGCCACTGATACTTGGTTCGTAGATATTGAGGTACATGGCATCGGCGGGAAGGTGTTTTCGGACGAACTGGAAGCATCGGGAAAGTGCTATCTCCACATCCAGGCTACTGCACAAAAGTAGAGTTGCCTGTTTAAAAAAGAGATTTTCATCCATAAAAGACTCCTCTTGAAAACACCATATATGGTTAGTTTGTGATTTTTTAACCGTATTTCGAAGTTACTTTTACTAAATATGGTAAATAATCACAACCAAGATTGTAACTCCCTGTAAATAAACTTTAAAATTACTGGCGCGGTGATTGCATGTAATTATAGACAACCGAAGGCTTAATTTATGGAGGAAGTAGAAGATGAAATTCTCTGTTGACAGTTTTTTGACCAGATCAGAAAATACATCGAACCTGTTGTTTCAGTTGATGTTGTTTACCATATTTTTAGTGTTGAAGGCTAAAAGGATGTTGGCCCCATCGTTTGAGCTACGTCTGAAGGAGAAGGACCTGACTGCCCAGATAAAAATACGCGGCGACAGGTATGGTCGCACCTATATCTTTAAAGACGGGAAGGTCAGCTCTTTTGCAGGTGTGGTGCCAAATCCGGAAGTGTGTATGATTTTCACCAGCACGGCAATAGCTGTGCGATTGATGCTTTCGACGAGGGATTATCTGAAGCAGATCAATGCGATGAAAAATTTCCAGGTTGATGTCGAGGGAAAAGATGCTTATGTTTTTTGGTTCATGCAGACCATGAGTATGCTTTTCTCAGTGTCTGATACATTCCAGTACGGTACGCCAGCAGAAGATGGGATGACCAGATATGTTAATAACACCAATGGAGGGCCCGTCTATGTTTATGTAAAAGACGGTAAAATCATTCGGATCACCCCGGTTGAATTTGACGATACAGATGGCAAGTCCTGGACAATTAATGCCCGAGGTAAGTCCTTCACCCCACCGCGAAAGGGCACGGTAAGTCCCTATGTCTTGGGGCTCAAGTCGCTGATTTACTCCAAAGACCGGCTTTTATATCCCATGAAGAGGGTTGATTTTGACCCCAATGGTGAGCGCAACTGTCAAAACAGGGGCGTCTCAGGATACGAGAGGATAAGTTGGGACGAAGCGCTTGATATCGTCGCAGCCGAAATTAAAAGAGTCAAAAAAGTACATGGTCCAGGCGCGATCATGAACGGCAGCGGTTCTCATCATACCTGGGGTAATATCGGCTACTGGCTGAGCGGTAAAACCCGGTTTATGAATACCATCGGCTCGAGTCATGTGGTGCATAACCCCGACAGTTGGGAAGGTTGGTATTGGGGGGCCATGCATCATTGGGGCAACTCTATTCGCAATGGAGCTTCTGACACCTACGGAACTGTAGAGGATTGCCTCAAAGAGGCGGAGATGATTGTTTTTTGGTCCAGTGACCCTGAATCGACAAGTGGGGTATACGGAGCCTTCGAAGGAACCGTACGTCGGCAGTGGGCAAAATCGTTGGGTATTAAAATGGTCCATATCGATCCATATTATAATCACACAGCGGCTTTGCTTGGCGGAAAGTGGATTGCCCCAAGACCGGACACCGGCAACAGCATGTCCCTTGCCATCGCCTATGTATGGATAAAAGAAGATCTGTATGACAAGGATTATGTTGACAGTTTGACTGTCGGTTTTGACAAGTGGCGTGATTACATACTGGGAAAGGTCGATAACATTGCCAAGACACCCGAGTGGCAGGAAGCGGAAACTAATGTGCCGGCACGTGTGGTGCGCTCCCTTGCGCGCCAGTGGGGAACGAGAAAGACCTACCTGTCGCCGGGAGGACTGGCCGGGTTTGGTGGAGCCTGCAGGTGTGCTACGGGTATTGAATGGGCGCGTTCCATGGTTTGTCTCATGGCGATGCAGGGTTTAGGTAAACCAGGGGTGAACCTGGGCTGTCTGCAGCAGGGTGCGCCGGTTGATACTAATTTTTACTTCCCTGGGTATGCGGAAGGGGGACTCTCCGGAGATCTCGACTATACGGGGCTACGAGTCAGCATGTATCAACGCATGCCGCAGCTGCCATCGATGAATTCGGTCTCCCAGATGATTCCAAGATTGCGCATCCCCGAAGCCATTCTCAATCAGTCCTGTGAGGGCTATCCCACTGATCCTAAGAGCATTGAAGGACAGTTTAAAAAAATAATCTATCCTGCCCCCGGCCACTCACCGTCAAGGATGTACTACAAGTACGGCGGCTCGCATTTTGGCACCATGGCAGATTCCAACCGTTTTGCCCGAGCTTATAAAAGCGACAACCTCGAATTTGTCGTTAATCAGTCAATCTGGTTTGAGGGAGAGGCCAAGTTTGCAGACGTCATTTTACCGGCCTGTACCAATTTTGAACGTTGGGACATCGGCGAGACTGCCAACTCCGGGGGCTATAGTCATCATCAGTTTATTCAGTGGAACCACAGGGTCATTACCATGCAACATAAATGTATTGAGCCCCTCGGTGAATCCAAGTCAGATTATCAGATTTTCCACGAACTGGCCGAGCGGCTGGGCATGGGTGCCCTTTTTTCTGAAGGGAATACCGAGCTTCAGTGGTGTCACAGGCTCTTTAACGCAAGTGATCTGCCCACCGTGGTGTCATGGCAGGAATTTCTGAAAAAGGGCTATTATGTTGTTCCGGCTCCCAAGGAGGAGAATCGTGCTCCGGTATCGTATCGTTGGTATGCAGAAGGAGCAAAAAAGAATGTTCCGGAGTTGACTCCCTTACCTTCGGATTATAACGATGAGTGGCGAAAAGGGCTGCAGACACAATCCGGCAAGCTGGAGTTCGAGTCTTCCAGCCTGAAAAGATTTGCCCCGGACGATCCGGAGCGGCCGCCAATCTCGACTTTTATTCCCTCATGGGAAGGGCATCACAACACCAAACTCTATGCCATATACCCATTGAATCTTATTTCTCCCCATCCCCGCTACAGTTTTCATACAATGTTTGACGGGAAAGACTGTGGCATAAACGATGTAAAGGATCACCGGATTTTGATCGATGGATATTATTATTGGATTGCCAGGATTAATGTTGACGATGCTCGAGAGCGTAGTATTACCGGCAATAGTCTGGTAAAACTCTTTAATGATCGAGGGGCAGTCATATGCGCGGCCCAGCTCACCGATCGGCTTCCCCCTGGAACAGTGCAGTCCGCAGAAGGATCGGCTATATACGATCCCATCGGTGAGCCAGGAGAATCCCCTGACCGGGGAGGGTGTATCAATGTGCTCACACCCAGCAGAAATATCATTAAAAAATCTCACTCTACGGCCTCCAATTCCTGTCTGATACAGGTTGAGTTGTGGGAAGAAGGAGCAGTGCAATGAAAAAATACTGTTTTGTCATTGATGTGGCCAAATGTGAAAACTGCAATAATTGCTTTTTATCCTGCAAAGATGAGCATTGTGGCAACGACTGGCCGGGATACTCGCTCTCACAGCCACTGCACGGCCAGCGTTGGATGAATATTTCGAGAAGAGAGCGGGGACAATTCCCCCTCATTGATGTAGCCTATCTGCCGAAGCCCTGCATGCATTGTGACGATGCTCCATGTATTGCGGCAGCAAAAAACGGAGCTGTGTATAAACGGCAGGATGGGATTGTGCTCATAGATCCGGTAAAAGCCAAAGGACAGAAAACGATTGTCGGTGCCTGCACTTATGGTGCAATCTGGTGGAATGAAGAGGAGCAGGTGGCCCAGAAGTGTACCTTTTGCGCCCATTTGCTGGATAAAGGGTGGCACGTTCCGAGATGTGTACAAGTTTGCCCGACAGGAGCGCTGACTATTCAGCATCTTGAGGATGAGGAGCTGGCCCTGTTGAGGGTGGCAGAGGAGCTGGAAACTTTGGCCTCCGGAGGAATGGAGACACGACCAAGAGTCTTTTACAAAAATCTCTATCGCTTCAATAAATGTATCATCGTCGGCAGCGTGGCCACAGGGGAAAAGGGTGCTACCGGATGCGTTGTTGGTGCAACTGTACGATTGATTAAAGATGGCAATACTCTATCTGAACAGGAGACGGATGATTTCGGGGACTATAAGTTTGATAGCCTTCTGGAAAACAGCAGCAGCTATGAAATCGAAGTGATCTTTAACGGAAAATCGACAAAAAAGGAAATCGGAAAACTGCAAAAGAGCAGTTTTGTCGGCACCCTCTGGGTATAGTTTATATGTAGGCAAAGAGAGACCGGAAGTTTGGCTAACTTGCATTTCACATTCACATTAAGAAAAGCATATGGTGATTGCATGTAATTGTGGTTTATTGCCCAGTTTGGTTGAGAAACTCAGAATATCTGATTATGGTACACTGCTTTAATTATTTGTATTGTTGATATGTTCGCTAAGTAAAATATTGACAAAAGGTGTGTTGCATGTAATATTGCATTCTAATTGTGGTGGGAATGTTGTCAGGCATAGTCGGAACGAACCGAAGTGTACAATCTAACCCTGACGGGCGGGATTCTCTTCAATCCTCACTTGAGAGATGCCGATAAACATCGTGAGGGGGGAAATTAATGAATTTGCGTGGCTACGGTGTTTGCATCGCTGCATTTTTTACCGCTTCCATCGTCTACGCTGTTCGATATGGGTATGGAATGCTGGTGTCGCTGGAGAAAACAAAGACCCAGGCCGGGGTGATTTATGCAGCATATTTTATTGCCTATACGGTCTTTTCGCAAATACTTGGTACACTCTCCGATCGTTTTGATGTTCGCATACCGTTGACTTGTTTTTCGGCTTTATCCGCGGCAAGAGTATCGATTTTTCTGGTTCCTACACCTGTGCGTTTAATCTTGGCTGTGTTGCTGCAATGCTCTCGGCAGGTTTGTTATTGCCGCTGCTAAAACAATCGAGCAGGACCCTAGCTTCATTGCAATGTCCTGTAAAATCAGATGTTCGGGTGTAAAATTGAATTGATGGAGTAGTTGGAAATAAGAAAAATTATATTAACCTTTTTTGATAACGGAATGTATATATAAACCTAACCCCGGTAAACGGGAAATAAGCCAGGACTTGGTTCAGTACCCACATGAGGGGTATAAATATTTTGAAACAGATTAATTTCATGAAAAACACAAAAAATCAATCTGTTAGGTGCTAACGAGTAAGATGAATCACGTGGGGGAATATTCACTGCCAGGAGCAATCGGTTCCCGCATTTTTAAGGATAGTATCAGGAGGAGTAATCTCGTATTGGTAGTTTCACAGTAAACATCATCTACGGAGGCTGCACATGAAGAAAAACCTGTTTTACAGTACCTTAATCCTTACGCTTTTCTCATTGTCCATGGTCTTCCCCGGCGGTTCGACTGCGGGGACAGTTACTCTGAAATACGCGAACTTTTTTCCACCAACCCATATTCAGTCCCAACTTGCCGAACAGTGGTGCAAAGAAGTGGAGAAACAGACAGAGGGGCGTGTAAAGGTAGAATATTACCCAGGAGGCAGTCTGCTGAAAGCACCACAGATCTATGATGGCGTCGCTGATGGCATTGCTGACATCGGTTTTTCAGTTCTTGCCTACAGCCGTGGGCGATTTCCAGTGGCCGGAGCCTTGGATCTTCCTTTTGGTTACCCCTCAGGTGTGGTGGCAACTAAGGTCGCCAATGAGGTGTATGCTAAATTTCACCCTAAGGAATTCGATGATACACAATTGATGTACCTCCATGCCCATGGACCAGGATTTATCCATACCCGTGATAAGGTTATTACAAAACTCGAAGACCTGAAAGGACTGCGGATCAGGTCCACCGGCATGAGTGCTGAAATGGTAAAAGCACTTGGCGCCACGCCAGTTGCGATGGGTATGCCTGACTCTTATCAGAGTTTGCAAAAAGGTGTTGTTGACGGTAGTGCACATCCGCTTGAAGCAAATCTGGGGTGGAAGCTTGGTGAAGTAACGAAAAATGCCGCCTGTTGTTACACAGTTGCTTATACCACCACATTTTTTGTAACTATGAATAAAGCTAAATGGGCAACTCTGGACAAAAAAGACCAACAGGCCATAGAAGCAATTAACGCGGCATGGCTAGTTAAGCATGGTGAAGCGTGGGACAGCAGTGACCAGGCTGGTTTTGCTTTTTTCATGCAGCAGGGCAATACTGCCTCAGGACTCGACGCCAAAGAGGCTGATCGGTGGAAAGCGGCTGTCGCACCTGTCATTGATAACTATGCAGCGGATCTGGATAAAAAGAACATAGACGGGAAAGCTGTTGTTCAGGCTATTCGTGATGCATTAGAGGCAAATAAGTAAATCGGCGCTGTTGAACCATGAGCGGGGGGCCACCTGTTGAGAGGTAGGTCCCCCGACGGAAAGCTAATTTGTACTGCAGAGAGAAAAGCCTCAATGGAATCGATCCAGAAAACATTATTGTTCGTATCGGAAAAACTCAAAATGGTTGGGGCCGTATTTTTGATTGGTATGGCGCTATTGACCTGCGTGGACGTCATTGGCCGACTATTTAAATATCCGATATTTGGTAGCGTTGAGTTGGTCAGTTTTATGGGTGCTATTGCAATCGCCTGTTCCTTGCCTTTCACCCATCAAGAGCAAGGGCATATTGGTGTTGAACTTTTCACTCGTAAATTACCAAGCAAAATAAGGCATATCGTAGAGCTTTGCACTGAACTGCTGAGTCTGGCTTTGTTTGTCCTGGTATTCTGGAGAATGTTTCTCTTCAGCATAAGCCAGAAAGAATCAGGAGTATTGTCTATGAATCTGCAACTTCCTGAGTATTCCATAATTTTTATTTTAGCCTGCGGTTTTGTCATATTTACCATGACAATCATCAATAGCATTTTTCAAACTCTTGCCAAATTAAGAAAAAAATGAATTCCTCATTGATTGGTATCAGTGGCATTGTTTTAATGATCGCAATATTTATGACCAGAATGCCGGTAGCGTATGTTATGGCCATGATAGGTTTTTTAGGATTTAGCATTATGAGCTCGGTAAGTGGGAGCATGAATCTTCTGGCCAAAGATTTTTATGATGTCTTTTCTTCTTACGATCTGACCACAATTCCGCTTTTTATTCTGATGGGCCAATTAGCCTTTAACTCAGGGATTAGCGCTAAGCTCTATGCATCGGCATATAAATTTATAGGTAATACCAAAGGTGGCTTGGCCATCGCTACGGTTTCAGCCTGTACTGCTTTCGGAGCTGTCTGTGGCTCAAGTGCGGCAACAGCTGCAACTATGGCTACTGTCGGACTTCCTGAAATGAGGAAATTTGGTTATGCTGATGAACTGGCAGCAGGTTCTGTCGCCTCAGGTGGTGGATTAGGCATGATTATGCCTCCGAGTGTTGTTCTGATCGTGTATGGTATTTTGACGGAACAATCTATTGGCAAGTTGTTTATGGCTGGAATTCTGCCGGCATTTCTGGTGACTGTCCTCTTTATCATAACTATTATGATCTGGTGTCATTTCATGCCCGAACAAGGGCCACGAGGAGAGTCATTTAGCTGGAAAGAAAAAATAAAATCATTGAGCGGGATGGTGGAAACCTTGTCCGTTTTTGCCCTGGTTATGGGAGGCCTGTTCTTTGGCCTGTTTACCCCTACCGAAGCCGCTGCTGTGGGGGTTATGGGCGTGCTGGCTGTATCAGTTCTGCGCAGGCAGCTCTCCTGGCGACGATTCGTCGAGGCCCTGTATGAAACGCTCAAAACATCCTGCATGGTGATGATGCTCGTCGCCGGCGCAACTGTTTTCGGTAAATTCTTAGCCGTAACAAGAATCCCATACGATATTGCCACATGGATTGGTAATTTTGATCTGCCGCCAATTTTAATTCTTGGCATGGTGGTGATGGTCTATTTCATTGGCGGTTGTTTCATGGATTCCCTAGCGCTGGTTATGCTGACGGTGCCAATATTTTTCCCTTTAATTCTTGGCCTTGGATTTGACCCGATCTGGTTCGGAATTATCATAGTGATGGTTACGGAGATGGGGGTAATTACTCCTCCTGTAGGCATAAATGTATATGTGGTGTATGGGGTAGCAAGAGGATTACCCGGAGGGGGAATGTCTCTTGAATCCATCTTCAAAGGTATCGCGCCATTTATGGTCGCAGTTCTCATTGGCACTATTATCCTTGCAATTTTTCCACAAATTATTCTTTATTTACCTAACCTCATGTATTGATATTTGAAAAATTCCGTTAAAGAATTCCCCTGAAACCTTAAGTTAGAACTCCTTTTCGGTACTTTGCTGATGCTCTTTCGAGTAAGCTGGTGAAGTATGTCTAAAGCTGTGAATATTTGATAAACAAGTACTTTTTGTCGAGCGAAAATTTAATATTTTGTATTACTACAAACCAATTCTGGAGGTAACAATGGAACGGTTGTCATTGTAAGTGGAGTTCGTACAGCAGTTGGAAGTTTTGGGGGATCCTTGAAAGATATTCCCGCTATACAGTTGGGTGCGACGGTGATAAAAGAAGTTTTCAAGCGAGCAGGCCTTCGCCCGCAAGTCAATACCCTCATGCAGGCAGGGAAGCCGAAAACCCTTAAGGAGCAGGGACAAGTTTCCCTTGAAACCGTAGCGGATGACTGGAATTTGAAAGCAATACCACTAGCAATCGACAAAGTAACTATGGGCAATGTGCTTCAAGCAGGTCAGCGACAAAATCCGGCCCGCCAGGCCATGATCCATGCAGGTATACCAAAAGAAACTCCTACCTTTACCCTCAACAAGGTGTGCGGGTCTGGATCGAAAGCCATAAACCTGGCTGCGACATCGATTATGGCGGGACAGGCAGAAGTGGTCATAGCTGGCGGCATGGAAAATATGAGCATGGTGCCAATGGCCCTGCCTAAAGCCAAATTGGGACACAGGATGGAGGTGACGGGCAAGGGCGAGGTCACTGATCTTATGGTCTTTGACGGGCTGTATGAAATCTTTTACGGATACCATATGGGCATTACGGCCGAGAATATCGCTGCTAAATATGGTATCAGCCGTCAGGAACAGGACGAACTCAGTGTTTTGAGTCATAAAAGGGCCCGCAGTGCTATAGAAAATAAAATTTTCAATGATGAAATCGTGCCGATTACTATTAAAAGCCGTAAAGGCGATATAATCTTTGACACCGATGAACGGCCAATGGAGACCAGCCTGGAGAAAATGGCCAAGCTCCGGCCAGTTTTTTTTAAGGATGGGTCTGTTACTGCAGGAAATGCATCAGGGTTAAATGATGCAGCGCCGCAGTGCTCCTAATGTCGGCGACAAAGGCAAAAGAGCTCGGTCTTAAACCTATCATTGAAATTACAGCTTTTTCTTCTGGTGGGCTTGATCCTGCGTACATGGGGCTTGGCCCGGTACCGGCGATTAAGGCCGCTCTAAACAAAGCCGGTCTGTTGATCGACGAAATTGATATGATTGAGCTTAACGAAGCATTCGCCGCACAAGCCATAGCCTGCATGAGAGAACTGGATATTCCGTTAAACCTTCCCAACCAATTGGGCAGCGGTATTTCACTTTCGGTCATCCCATTGGGTGCACCGGTGCTCGCCAAGTAGTGACCGGCATGTATCAGATGCAACGAGATGGATTAAATCGAGGACTTTTCAGTATGTGTATTGTGGTGGTGGTATGGGAATGGCCATGATCGCCGAGCGGATGGGCTGATGAACACGTAGTCTGGCTAAACAGAAAGTAAAATAAGGCACCAACACCCCACAAGAGGGGGTTGGTGCCTCTATTTATTTCCGTCCCTACTCTTGTCAGTTCCTTAAATATTTTTACTGAAATTCTGATAAAAGTCTCATGCCGCCATCCGTATCAGGGCGGTCACGAGCGTATTAACCATCGATTTGCGTGGAACTGGGCAAAGCATTGGAAAAATCGTACGTCCAATGCTGCTTCGGCCACCAACCTTCTGATATCGGAAATAGACTAAATAGTTGCGGCCTTTGACCGTATGCCGTCGCTGCGGAGTTTTCTCCAGGCGACAGGTGTAAATCCAGGTAAGTGATGTGGCCATCAAGCAAAGTCCAGGTGGTTTTTTACTGCTACCGGATTTCTGGTCTGGGTTTCGGCACTGCCGATATCCCTTTTCAGTTCTTTGAATCCGGCCTCAATCTTCCATCTAGCGCCGTAATACTCGATTATCTCGGTGACTGACAGGGTCAGATCGGTGGAAAAGAGAGCAACCCATTGCGTCCGGCGATACACCCACACTACTCTAATCCGGCACTTGAGCGTTTTCTGCATGACAACCTGATCATAGGCTAAAACTTTTCGCACCCGGCCGTACAAGTTGACCGTTATCTCCCGAGCCCGCGCTCTATTTATCACGGCAAGTGACGATGTCGTACCAAGCTTGTCCCCATATTTTCTCGGGCGACCGGCGACTTTTCCCGTTGGTGGGACAGGCACGTTAAAGAGATTATTGTTCGAACGAAGCCGGGACAGCAAGTGGGCACGCTTCCCTATTTCTTTTCGCAAAGGCTTGAAGAGGCCATTGTTGCCAAACCAGGAGTCGGTTACAACCATTATATCCGACTGGGAAAATTCCACAGCAACTTTGCCGAGCATCTCGACAGCCTGGATATGCTTGCTTTGGAAGTCAATTGTCTTGCCCTTGAATGTTGGTTTCTTTTCTTTGATTTCTGCTTCCGGCAGATAATACCGCTGACTGAGGGGCAGGCAGGCCCAGCGTCCCTTGATCATTTTGAGAAGGCCGATGGCGACAACATTCTGAGCCCAGGGATATTTTGCCTGATTTTGCTTGGCAGCATGGTCAAACACCTTGGCGCAGGCAAAAATCTTCTTCCCTGTTTTAGGATTGATATAATCGTCGAGGGCGATGATCAGTCTTCCTCCTGTTACCGGTTCGGGGATCATTTTCCACAGCCTCGTCCAGAGCCTGTCCCAAGGAATCTTCGGAGAGGCCATAAAGGTGTAGTACCGCTTCTTGCCGATCTCGGCAAAGCCGAACAGGATATGAAGCACTCGCAGCAGATTGGAGGTTCTTGATGAGGCAAATGGTACGATGATCGCGAGTAGGGTATGAAGAAACCAGACGCTACGTTCCTTACCATTTTTGGATGAGGGAAATTCGTCTTTGAGTTCATTGAGCAGGGAGTGTAATATGAGCATGCGAGGTTCCTCTGGTAGTTTGTTTTTGGAGAATTACACTTTACCATAATTGGGCCTCGCAATCACTATTAACTTACTGTTATTGCTTATATTGTTGAATTTTCTGAAAAAAGTTTGTTCGAATTTGTGTTGTAATATCAAGCACTTGTGTTTCGATTTTTTTTCACTAGCATCTTGTTGTAATTATTGAACAATTTTACCTCTTGTTTTTTGGGGGGATCGTCTCCCCGAGCTGGCATATTTCAAAAAGGGGAAACTTCAGATATTTTTAGTTACGTGTGCTATATTAAAAAATCAATCGTAACTCGTTACCCCATCATATTTGGTAAAAACATGGTTAATTGTGGGATAGCAATAAGAACTATAATCTCGGCGACATCGGCAATAAGAAAAGGAGTCACGCCACGGAAAATTGTCTGCATTGGAACCCGGGTAATTCCCTGGATGACAAAGACATTTAATCCCACAGGAGGAGTAATTAAGCCCATTTCGGTTACCCTGACAACGAGAATTCCAAACCAGATCGGCTCGAAATTGAGTTGGAGAATGAGCGGATAAAATACTGGAACTGTGAGCAATACAATTGCCATAGAATCCATCAAACAGCCAAGCACCAGCAATGTTAAAAGGATTAAAACTAAAATTACATAACGATTGACGGGCAGCTCAGAGACCATTGAAGCAAGTTCAAAAGGTAATCTAGTCACAGAAAAAAAATAACCTAGAATCATAGCTCCGAGAACAATCAGAAACAACATCCCTGTAGTTGATGCCGTGCTGGTCAAAGTTGTCTTTCAAATTTGACCAGGTTAATTTGCCCCGCAAAATCATAAAGGTAAAGGCAATGAAAGCGCCTACACCAGCTGCTTCGGTAGGTGTGAAGATACCTGAATAGATTCCACCAATAACAATAAGAAAAAGTACTATTACCTGCCAGGTCTTCAAAAACGATAGAAATTTTTCACTTGTTGTGGTACGCGGTCCGGGAGGGCCCGAGGGCAGGGTTGCGACGGCACAGTATCATGATGGTAATGATATAAAAGACAGCTTCCAAAATTCCTGGGATGAAGCCTGCCATAAATAATTTGCCAATGGACTGCTCGGTGATAATACCATAGATGATTAGAATCACACTGGGCGGAATCAAAATGCCGATACAGCCACCTGCGGCAATTGAACCTGTTGCCAGTGCTGTGTCGTATTTATATTTGTTCATCTCCGGCATAGCCACTTTTGCAAGAGTTGCTGCTGTTGCCAAACTGGAGCCGCTGATGGCAGCAAAACAGGCACAAGCAGCAACTGTAGCTATTGCAAGCCCACCACGAAGACTGCCAAAGAGCGTGCGGACCGATCGGTAAAGATCTTCACTCATGCCAGCAGCAAAGGCAAAGGAGCCCATGAGAACAAAGAGTGGGATGACGCTCAAATCATTGCTGGCAAAGGTAGTATAGGGTACCGTTTTAAGAATTCCAAAAGCAGGGCCCCAGCCGGTAATATAGGCGAATCCCAAAAATCCAACCAATCCCATAGCGATGCCAATCTGCATTCGCAACAATAAGAGAATAAGCATGACCAATATGCCAAGGAAACCGGCTTCAGAAGGTCCCATGGGATGCCTCTTTTGTTTTTGAACTCAATAGTTGAACGAGCATAATGACGGCAAAGACAAAGGTGCCTATGGCAACTGGAATGAAAAACGGGTATGCAGGAATAAGTAAGACAGCAGAGGTCATTTTTGAATCATAGGTGTCCAAAATTGCTAAACAATTTTGCCAGCTAATAAGCAGGACAAAGCCTATGGATGGGATAGTAACGAAAAAATGACTGATTGTTTGCAACCTTTTGGGGAAGTGATCAACAATCAGATCAACCGCAACATGAGATTTTTCAAAAGCGCAGTAGGCAATACTGAATGGAACGATGATAGCCATCAAGTATTCGACTACCTCCATTGCACCGGGGATTGGACTGTTCAAAAAATATCGACAAACGACATCGGCTGCTGTCAAGAACATCATGAGAATCAGCGCAGTCGCGGCAAAAACTGTTAAAACTTCGGTGACAAACGTAGTCACTTTTTCCGACCAATTAGGTTGCATAGTTCATCTCTCCAAAATCAGCACACGAATAACTTTATACAAATGAAAAGACTTTGCTGTGCGGCGATAGAGTAGGGTTGTACTTTGTCGCCACACAGACAATTACAGACTTTACAGCTTATTCCTGGCCAAGCTGAAGGGTTGTGTCTAGAATTTCCTGGGCATTTTTAACACCTTTCGCTTCCATATCCTTCACCCACTTGTCCCATATCGGTTTTCCACCAACATCAATCCACTTTTGGCGTTCTTCCGGGGTCAGGCTAAAGACGTTGTCTCCATTACCTGCTTCCTTAACTTTTTCTAATCCCAATGCCCGCATATCATCAAAGAAGTGACGGCCCCAAAATTTTGATCCAGCTTCTCCACTGACACTCATAATTGCATCCTGAACGTCTTTAGGTAGGCTGTTCCATTTGGCCTTGTTCATAACCAGAGAAAAATAAACTGCAGGAAATGGTACTTCAGTGTAATATTTGGCAACCTCATAAAATCTCCAGACGTGAATCGCCTCCCAAGGTGCGCCCATGCCATCAATTACGCCCTTTTGTAGAGATATGTAGTTATCAGGCATAGGTATGAGCATGGGCACTCCACCCAGCGCTTTCACCATTTCGGTTGGGGGGCCACCTGTCATTCGAATTTTCATTCCACTGAGATCTGCCATGGTTTTTACTGGCTTGTTGACGGTTATCAGAGTGTATGGGGGACTGGTATAAAAAAGCAATACTTTGACGTCATCATATTCCTTTTGGATTGCTGGAAATTTTTCATATAATTTCCAGAGTATTTCACTGCCCTTTTCTGCGCTTGTGAAAGGCATGGCCGGAAGGCTGATCACATCACTTATCGGAGTGAGACCTGGCCAATAGCCGTGAAAACACCAGCCGATGTCGGTGATGCCTAATTTAGTGGCCTCCCACATATCCTTCCCTTTGGCGAGGGTTTGGCCGTAAAAGGCTTGAATCTTGACTTTACCTCCGGTTGCTTCTTCAATTTGCCTCAACCATGGCTCGGAGGCATTTACTGAGCTCAGCCCGCTTTCCGGGTTTTGGTGAGCAAAGCGTAAAACAATGGGTTTCTCCGCTGCTTGTATACCAAAAGGCACTGTCATCACGAGTGTGATCAAAAAAGTCATGAGCTGTTTTTTCATTCCTTCCTCCAATGGGTTTGATTTTTAAATCCATACTTCGATTGTGAGCAAAATATTGAAATCAGCTGTGCATATTATCGCCCGGTCTCAAAACGGAATGTCTGATCAGGGTCAACGACGGCGAGGATACGTACGACACAACCGTCACCTTCTTCCCAGCGCCAGGGGAAAGCCATGAAAAAGCATCGTTTACCTGTTACTATATCGAGATCTCCGCCTACATTTTCTATGCCGGGGATACCTCCTTTAACCATCAGGGTCTTATGCGCTGGTTCCCAATCGGGGAAATCTTCTTTTGCATCACGTCCAGTGACAGTTTTGTATTCTTCAATCAAATGTGGCTGGGTGGGGCCGAGACCATGATCTACCAGTTTAGTTGCTATTGGATGATCGTTGGCTTGGTGTCCGTAGCCAACACATTTTACCTTCTTGTCAACCAGCCATTGGGCACCAGCATGGGAGATACCGCAGCCATAGGCGAAGTATTCATCACTGTCGGCCCATTTATGGTGAAAGCCTGTGTTGATCATGACAATGTCACCTTCCTGGATTGCAGGGGTGGCATTCTCAAGCTCTTCAGGGGTAATGATCCCCCACTTGCCTTTGGGGATTGACACAGCAACACCAGTACCGCAGAGACGCCATGTCTCGTAACTGTTTATGCTCCCGGTGTTTTCTGTAACATGGAGGGGGGCATCCATGTGAGTGCAGCGATGCATTATGCCATCCCATCTGAGTTGATAGATCCCATCTTTTGCGTGGAATTTATCCACAGTTAAGTTAACACTGGGGGTAGATGGCCATTCCGGCATATGTTGATGGAAGGAATGACTCAAATTATATATTTCAAGGCTCATCTTTTAGTTCCTTTACCGTTGAGATTTACTATTTACCAGAGTCGATCCGGCATTTTCCGCTAGGATCAATCATCGCCATAAAACGGACAGGGCAGGCATCACCATATTCAATCTTCCATGGGGTTGCAGCGAAGGTTGCCCGCTTGCCGGAAAGGATGTCAACGTCCCCCCCAACCTGCTCAATCGTGGGGATCCCGGCTGCCAGGAGAATTTTATGGGCTACGTTCCATTCTGGATGTTCTTGTTTAGGATCTAAACCGGTTGCCTCTTGATAGTCTCCGGCTAGCCGCCTCATGGTGGGACCTCCTCGATGGGGTCCAAAAGACGTCGCCAGAGGATGATCTACCTGGGGCATATCCACGCCAACAAGTTTACAATCTTTTTTTACCAGCCATTCGGCAGCATCCTTGGATAGGCCAGGAGATTCGCCATAATATTCTATGGCGTCCGAATACTTGTGATGCCAGCCGGAATTGATAACGACGATATCACCCTGCTGAACTTTTGCGCCTGCCGCTTCGAGGTCTGCTGCAGTTATAACTTCATAACTTTTTTTAGGGAGATCAAGGACAACACCGTTGCCAAAAAAAAGATCAACGGAGATGCTCGCCAGGTCCGCTGCTTTTTGGATCATATGAAGAGGAGCATTCATATGTGTTCCAGTGTGCATGACCGTATTGATACGGTGAGCGAGAACCCCATGTTGAGCGAATTTTACAGCACGGAACATCTTAACGTCGTCTTGTCCTGGATAGGAAGGCACGCCGTGCCCCCAGTGGTGGCTCAGTTCAATAGTTTGCAACCCACTATAGGGGTCAATGGTAATTTCTGTCATAATTTACCTCTTTTCTAAGGTTCGCGTTGTCTTTGCAGGCCATCTTATTTCGGCCATTGAGCAGCCAGCACTGTAAACTTTAAAGTGAAATACAAAAAGGTATCAAGGGTATGAGCGCGTATAGCATGAAATAATTTCGGGGAGTGCCTTTGCTGGAAAAATCAAAAAACTACCCCTCTGACGCGTTGATATATCCCACAGCCCTTCTCTCAAAAAAATATTGTTGAAAGACAGGTATTCGATATTTCATGAAAATAACGTGAAAAATAATAATGTTTCACATAGCAAAACAAAAAAACCAGCATACGAAACTCATTGTACATCGACAGGCAAACATGTCAAGAGTATTTTGCATGCAATATAGTATGGCAAAATTGGTGTATATCTTTTATATAATATCAGGAGTATATCTCTCGACTATGATAACATTTGTGATGCCGCTCTCCGTTATTTCATAAAGCACACAAGGGAAAACGATGGATGATGTAGGTCTCTATGATTGCCCCATGCCCGAATCATTTAGTGACAAGATGGGACTCACGGTATTTTTGGCATGGCTTTTTTACCTTGGCTTCGTCAGCCGAGTCTTGTTTGCTCCTCTTATGCCGGAAATTGAAAAAAGTTTAGGCATTGGACATAGTGAGGTCGGAACGTTATTTCTCATGTTGTCTCTGGGGTATTTGCTCGCTTCGATATGCTCTGGGTATATTTCATCGAGGATTAATCATCTGGGAACTCTGAAATTATCTGCGCTGCTCGTAGGAGTTGCGCTGATTCCCTGCAGCTTTAGCAAGAGCATGTGGGGGTTAGGGTTTTGGCTGATGGTTGTCGGTTTTGCCGGCTCCCTTCATGTGCCCTCTGCTATTACCACAATTACCGCAGAGATTCAAAAGTCCGACTGGGGAAAAGGCTTGAGTGTGCATCAGTGTGCTCCACCGCTTAGCTTTGTCAGTGCTCCCCTTATCGCATCTTTCTTGCTGGGCTGGTTTTCCTGGCGGGAAATAGTACTTATCTGGGCAGGAATAGCACTCTTTTCTGCTCTTCTTTACAGTTTTGTAGGTAAGGGGGGGGCATTTCCCGGTCAACCTGTCAATATGCAAAACGCTAAGATTGTTGGTTCTAAAGGCTCGTTCTGGCTCATGGTCGCCCTTTTTACGCTGGCAATGAGTGGCAATGCCGGAATATTTGCCATGCTTCCCCTCTATTTTGTGACAGAAAGGGGGTTTGATTTAAGCACGGCCAATACTTTGATCGGCTTGTCCCAGCTCTCGGGCATTATCATGATATTCTTCGCAGGCTGGCTTACTGACAGAGTTGGTCAAAAGAGGATAATTGCCCTATCTTTGCTATTGACTGGTATTTTGACTGTGCTTATTTCCTGTACCAGAGGATGGACCCTGATTCTCGTCCTGTTCCTGCAGCCTGCTGTGCTGACTGCTTTTTTCCCCGCAGGGTTTGCTGCATTGTCACGAATTGCACCACCTTCCATGAGGAGTGTTACAAATGCTATTGGGCCCCCACTGGCCTTTCTTATAGGAGGCGGGTTGACGCCTCAGTTTTTGGGTTATTTCGCGGAATCACATACCTTTTCAACCGGTATACTGTTAACGGGATGTTGTATTGTTCTGGGTCCGATCCTTGTTTCTTTTGTAAAACTAGGAAAATTCGATGATCAGGCTGGATGTTGATTGAGGGTTCTTACGTGAAATGGGCGTGTCAGCAGGTAGGTGTTTTTTATAAAATGGAGAGCGGAGCGGTTATCATGCTTTTTTGAAGAATATTTCCAGAAAATTTAAATTTTGAGAAAGCCGCAGCATTTCTTCAGGTTTGCTGTTTATTTATAAAAATAGGAGATGAAAAAATTATGTTAAAACCAATTCGATCGATTCTTTTTGCCACAGATTTAACACCAAATTGCCAGCCGGCTCTTGACTTCACAATAGCCATTGCTACTCGTTTTCAGGCTACTATCTACATGTTACACATCATTGAGAAATTACCAGAGAATGTCAGCGGGAGGTTAAAAGGTTTGCTTGGTACCCATCAGTGGGATGATATGGTTGGTTCTCATAAGGAGAGTGCTCATAAATCCCTTCTCGGTAAGCAATCTACCAGCAGTGGTATCAGAGAGTCTTTACGCAATTTTTGTCAACAGGAAGGTCTTGAGGAGAATTCCTGTGATTTTAAATCCAGTGAAATTATCATTACTGATGGCGAACTTATAGAGGATATTCTGAGCAGTGCCGAGAAAAATGACTGCGATTTGATTGTGCTTGGCGGCCACAGAAACGTTTTCTCCAAATCTTCTCTCGGCAGCACAGCGAAAGGGGTACTGAAAAAGAGTAAAATTGCGGTTACAGTGGTTCCTTCAGGTGACAAATAAGGTGCCTTACTGGTTGGGGGGGGTGTGTGGTACAAAGAAAACAATGGAATATTTCCTGGGCTTTGAAAATGGGGACAGGCTATCGGGGACTTCTCCATGAATGAAACAAAAATTAAGCTGTATACCGTCAGCACATGCCCCCATTGCAAGACACTAAAGAAAATGCTCGAGACGAAAAAATTCTCCTTTGAGTGTGTCGACGTAGACCTTCTGGCAGGTAAACAGCGGAGGGATATGTTAGAGGAAGTGAGGCAGTTTAATAAGCGCTGTTCTTTTCCGACAATGGTTATTGGAGAGCAGGTCATTGTTGGCTACAAAGAAAATGAAATAATGGAGGCGTTGGGGATCGGATGAATGCAGAACAACTCTATGACAAACTGAAGGTCATCCGGGAAAAGCAGGGCCTCATTTTTAACAAGGATAGATTTAAAACCCTGGAACTCCTTGAGGGACTACTGGTAAACAGAAAACGTTATGGTTATATGTCCTGCCCATGCAGGTTGAGCTCAGGTGATTTGGAGAATGACCGTGATATAATCTGTCCGTGTTTGTACTGTCAACCGGATATCGAAGAATTTGGAAGCTGTTACTGCAACCTGTATGTATCCAAAGAATGGAATGAAGGGTCAATAGCCCAAGTGTATGTTCCTGAGCGCCGCTCGCCGGATAAAACAGTTTTCTGAGTAACCTGGTGTTCGCTCCAGATCAACTGAGAAGGCTAGTCTATTAATTATATGTCAGAGAAAAGGTGGTATCGCCATTATACGTTAAGACTCTGGCTCTTGTGAGAAAATTATGAAAACAGCAGAATGGGGGAGTTCCGTAAAAATCCAATTTAACATTACACTTGATGATGGGAGTGTTGTTGTGATACCAGAAGACAAAAGCCGACTAAATTTTAAAATTGGTGATGGCAAAATATTGCCGGCGCTTGAAGCGGGTGTGGTAGGAATGGCTGAAAAAGAGGTCAGATTAATAAAAATATCTCCGGAGGATAGCTACGGGCAGTACAACAAAGAGCTGGTACTCAGAGTCGAGCGAAAAAACTTTCCCCATGACATCAATGTGACTGTCGGTAAGACAGTTCAGTATCAAAACAGAGATGGAGAAAGGGTCAACTTCGTGGTCAATGCCGCAGATGATAAGCTAGTTACTATAGATGGAAACCATCCCCTGGCCGGATTGAACCTGAACTATAAAGTTGAACTTCTAGAAGTGGTCTGAAAAAATAAGGAAATAATCTGTAAGGTTCTAATCCCGGTAAACGGGAAGTAAGCCGGGACTCTTTTCAGTACCTCCTTGAGGGGTGCAAGTACCTTCACGAAATTCATTCATAAAAAACAAGAAATGAATTTCTAAGGTACTAAAAGAAGAGATTGCCCATTTAAAGCCAAAATCGCGACAAAAGAAGGACCCGATCAGGAGAACACATTCGGTCGGATCCTTGTTTTGTCGCGATTTTTTGTCAGAGAATTGAGTAAATCTGAATAAAATGCTTTTATTTCGAGGAGATATCCATGGCAATATCGCCAAGTCCGCGGTCAATATCGGTCTTTATATCCTCTATGGTCTGGGTCACTCCATCTTTTGCAAAGGTGAGGGAATAGCTTCTGTCGTCCTGCAGTTCCTTGAACCAGAAATCGCCAAAATTATTGGTAGTTTCGGTAAATTTCAATCCAGACTCCTCGTCAACCATGGTGCAGGTTGCCCCAATGATGACCTCTTTTCCTGAGGGGTCATAGAGGGTGCCGGCGACAAATTTCTTGGGCAGACCTTTATAATATACCCTCCCTTTGGTTCCGGTTTCCGGGTTCAGCAGTTCAGCATCTTTGATAAAATCGGCAAAATCCTCTTCTTCTCCAAACTTCAGAGCCTCGGTTGGACACTGATCGACACAGCGGGGTACCGTCCACTCCTCGTCATTGTCCAGGAGGTGGCTGCAGCCGGTGCATTTTTGGGCGATATTTATCTGCTCATTGAAGTAAATCGAGTTGTGCGGACAGGTATCAACACAAAGCTTGCAGCCGGTGCATTTTACCGGATCAATGATGACGATGCCGTCGTCACGCTTGTAGATGGCTTCTGCTTTACAATCTGCGATGCAGGGAGCATCGTCGCAATGATTGCAGAGAAAAGGAACGTAGGTGACCTTGACATGGGGGACATGGCCACGAACCTTTTCTGTCAGGCCGATCCAGAATTGTCCGGTATCAGGCTGCGGTTTGGCATAGGGCGTCCAGTCGTTTGCTACATGCTCGTCTTTGCAGGCGATTTGGCAGCAGTAGCAGCCGTTACAAACCGAGAGATCTACAGTAAATACTTTCATTATTTTTTTCCTCCGTCAACAATCCAGGCATCGACGCGAAGACCGGCCGCCGCATCATACTTTCTGGCAAAGGCATCAGGGTAGTCGCGCCTCCACCGATCCATCTCTTCGCCGCTTACTTTTTGCACCTCTACCAGGTAACCGCCGCCAATCTGACCGACACAGTTTTCTGAGGTAACGGCACCGGGGGTGATGGTGTTGATGGCACCGCCGCGTTCGATCTTGCCTGTTTTAATTGGATCGTGTCTGGCGCCATGATCCATATAGGCGACGCCATCGCGCAGACGTTCGGTCACATAGGCGCCGGCAAGAACGATCCCACGCTCGTTGAAGACCTTGACGATATCGCCATTTTTAATCCCTCGTTTGTCGGCCTCTTTGGGATTCAGCCAGCATGGCTCGTATTTATAACCGTCGGGCCCGGTTACCTTCATGGTCGGTGTTTCGCGTGTCCAGGTGATATCGTCACACTGGGCATGTACCCGCCAGCGGCCATGGTTGGACATCTGCAGCAGCGGAAACATCTTCGCCCGGTGACTGGACATTCGTTCGTCGTGGTTATGGCTTTTTTCGATCCATTTCGGGATAGGTCCTCGCTCTTTATCGTGCGGATAGGCCTTGGCCAGGGCTTCTGAATAAAACTCCAGTTTTCCTGTCGGGGTGTTGAGTTTATGTCCTTCCGGATCGTCGTAGAATTCACGGAATCCTGGAGGATCTTCTTCCCAGTCCGGATGAGTGTTGTAAATCCAGTATTGTTTTTCTTTCAACTGTTCCCAGGAAACAAGCTTTTCACCACCCATGTAGCCCCAGATAAGTTTTTGCAGATCTGCAGTGGTTTTGCCTTCGGTCATCTTTTCTTCCATGCCTTCAAACTGCTTGGCAACCTCCAGAACGCATTCGGCGTCACTCTTGGATTCGCCGATCGGTTCAATGGCTTTTTCAGTAATCATGATATTAGGCTGCATCGTGCCCTGACGGATGTTGGTGACGATGTCGTCAACTTCCATATAGGTATTGGCCGGCAGGACGATATCGGCATAGACACAATCATTTTCAAACCACGGATGCTGGGCGACGATGCACTCGACCTGGGAGTTCTGCATGGCCAGCTCGGTCTCGTGACCGTAGTTCCAGCAGGTGATTCTGCAGGGACTGTCGGTCCAGATCATATGGATTCTTGAACCATTCTCTTCTTTGGAGATCGGGAAGACATAGTGTTCAAACTGGTCATGGGTCAAGGCGTTCTGAGCACCGGTGCCTCTAAAGGTGATCGGCTCGTCGGAAAGGATTGCATTTTGAATGAGGGTTTTGGGGATGACCTGCTGCTGCCAGGCACTGACGGCACTGAGAACTGGCAAGGCGATGCGTTCTTCAATTTCCGGGTTCCAGAAGAATGTTCCGCCCAAGCCCTCTGCGCGAGGCAGACCGAAATAGGTGAACTGATGCTGATGGACACCCGGTCCACCGAGTCCCTGCATGCCGAGCAGAATACACTCAAGACGGGCAGGTTCGTGGGCAAAGGGTCCACGGATGAAACCGCCGCCGAAGTAGTGGGCGATAGAAGTAGTTTTAGCTGGCGAACTCACGGGCGAGGGCCTTGATGGTCCAGACAGGAACACCGCATTTCGGCGATGCCCATTCAGGAGTCTTGGGAACGTCATCTTCTTTGCCCAGGACATAATCTTCTATCTTGTCCATACCGACAGCATGGGTTTCGACATACTCCTTGTTATAGGTGCCTTCAGTGACCCACATGTAGATGATGGCCAGCTGCAGAGCCGCATCGGTGTTGGGTAATACCGGAATCCACTTGTCGGCATGAATTGCCGTGCCGTAGTTGCAGTCAGGGCAGATGTAGACCTGCTTGATGCCTACTTCCGTGAAGAAGTAGCAGAGTCTGCTGGCAAACTGGCCGACAAAGCCCCAGGGAGTCGTCTCGGGGTCGCAGCCCCAGAACAGAACCATCTCTGAGTGCTCAATGGTATCTTTGACGATATTTGCAGCCGGGTACATTATGCCCTGGGCACCCTGGCCCCAGACATGCTTGGCACCCCAGTACCAGCCTTCCCAGCTGTCGGGATTACGTACCTGGAGGGTGAAACCGCCCAGATATTCCAGCAGCACGCCTGGATGGCCGTGGGGGGTATTGATGGTTTTGCATTCGCCGTGGCCATCCCCCTGCATCAAAATACTATTAACGCCATACTCTTTATGGCATCTTCTTATTTCATCGGCGATCAGTTTACTGGCCTCATCCCAGGAGATGCGCTCAAATTTACTTACTCCACGATTTTGGGTGTTTCTTTCGCCATTCGGATCCCAGTCGACCCGTTTCATGGGAAAGGGCACCCGGTTCGGGGAATAGACTCTTTTTTTGTACGCCAGGGAGAATGGTCCGGGTAAAGATTTCCAGGTCGGTTCGATGGATTTGCCGTTTCGCGTCATCTTCCATTGGCGGATGTCTTTTTTGTCGTATTTCCAGCCATATCGCATCGGACGAACTCGGACAATCTTGCCATCTTTGACGTCTACCATGCCTTCGGCGCCACCGCCAAAGTATCCGCCGAGGCCAAGAGATCGCAAGACTGTTTTGTCTTTTGTTTTGATCGGTTTCATCGATACTATATCCTCTCCGATTGAAAATTTACTGCCTCTGAATAAGCCAGTGGACTTGTTATAACTATTTTTAAATATGGAATGACCGTTTGTCGTGATTATAACGCAAGCCAGTGCGGACTTTGGGGACTTTGCAAAACAAAAATAGTGTATGATAAATTACATGCAATGAAAAAATAACACTAACTATCCATCAGAAATTTGATTTTGCATGTCAATGTCCATTTTACTTGAACCTAATGGTATGTCAATATTTTTTTGGATTGATTAGTGTATTTGCATGCAAATACAAATTCAAAGGTGATTACGGGTGTTAAACAAATTGAAGCATAATTGCATGTAATTAATAAGGAACCTCACCAAGAAATGTGCGCTTTCTCCGAATTGAGTAGTTGACATCATCCACGCTCTTTACGTCTTGCCCTGATGCGTTGGCCGGTGGGGCAGGGAGTTTCACAACGAAAGCAGACACCAGAGCACCGGGTTCCTCCCCTTGAACCGCAGCCGTAGGCACAGGTTCCACATCCAGTCGGTGGATGAATTCCATTACCGCTGATGCGAAAGCTAAAGCCATCACTGTCTAACTTAATGGGGCCATATTGATTTAAGAGCTTAGCGTTCAATTATAAAGGTGATAGCCGTCAATGTGAAAAAGTTTGTCTGATGGTTCTGAGCTGCCTCAAGTGCCAGTCCGAAGGATCTGATACCACAACCGCCCATTTTAAGAAAAATCCGTGACCGGCAGCTTTTCTTTGTCCTGCAGTAGTCGGCAATTGCCTGGTTTGCTTTTGTTGTGACTTCAATCATGATGATTTCCCCATGTCTTTCTGGTTGTGGGGAATTCCATAAATCCTTGGACAAAACAGGACAACTCCACCGCCAAGAATGTAAATTCTACGATTGTCCCCTCGGTGCTGTTGCTTACAACGAATTATGCATCATAGACACTGTCTCAATTAAGGGGCCGAATCATCGTTGCACTGCTATTTGCCAAAAGGGCAAATAGGATATGTGCAGGATTTGCAGTTAAGACAGAGTCCACCGTGACCCAGTGCGGCAATTTCCTTACGAGTGATCTTCTCACCGGTTAAAACCCTCGGATAGACAAGGTCTAAAATCGTGCGGGAAGCGTACATGCCACATGCAGGTATTCCCAGTACCGGAACTTTTCCTAAATATGCAACCATAAACATGGCGCCCGGCAGGACGGGTGTGCCATAGACAATGTCATGTATACCGGCTTTTTGCCATGGCATGTCGCGTTCGGTCATCCGGATCAACGCTCATTCCTCCCGTGGTGATCAGCAGATCGGCGCCATTATCCAGCTGCCGTACTGCCGCCTCGGATATCATGTCATCATCGTCCGGCAGGAAAACCACTTCAAGGATTTCTCCGCCCAGTTCTTTGACCTTTTTGGTTATTATCTGCTCAAATTTATCTTTAATAAGTCCGTAAAAGACCTCGTTTCCGGTAATTAAAACTGAAACTTTCGGCTGTTGAATGGGAATCACGCGTAAGACTTTAGTGGGGGACAGGAGGGCCGCATTAATTGCCTCTTTAACCTTGTCCTTTGCAACAACAAGAGGAATGGCTCGGGTGGCTGCCACTGTTTCGCCACTTTTCACCATGGTATTGGTATGACGGGTTGCACACATCACATCTCCCTGCATGTTGAATTGCATGAGGGCGTCAACGTCAACTTTAAACAAACCGTCCCGGGTGGCTTTTAAAGTGATTTTCCCTTCTTTTGGCGCGTCCTGCCAGCCAACGCCGTTTCCGCAAAGTGCGTTGGCGAGAGCTTCAGCCGCTTCATCTTCATGCATCTCATTTTCTTCGGTCTTAATAATATAAAGATGGTTTTTACCCAATTTACGCAAATGATCCAGTTCGTCGGCTTTGAGGATGTGCCCTTTATGAAAGGCAGCTCCTTTGAATTCACCGGGTCGAATTTCAGTGATATCGTGGGCAAGGGGAAAGCCTATGGCTTCTTCGAGAGTGACAACCTGTTTCATGATATTCTCTCCTCAATCAAATTATATTGTGTGTCTGGAAGCCGGAATAGGTCGAGGACCTTAAAATAACTTTTGTCACTGCAGGGACGGCATATAGTCTCATGGCCGAGGTGTAACTCTTTTCCATCCCGTACCTTCTGCCCGCAGCGCTCGCAGATGGCATGATGGCGTGGGAGGGCCGGGCATGTCGTCTTCGGAAAGGGAACCTGAACCTGCTGAATAGTAAAAAGTAAGTCGTCCGGCATGTTTTGGTAGCCAACGAGTGCTGTTGTTTTTGCGGGGAGGTCTCTTGCGGTGCGTATTCAGGAGCGTGCTCACGGGAGCTTTCCGTAGAAACTATTCGATAGGCGATGTCGGTTTCCAGGTTAAGGAAGGTTGCCGCATTGATGCCGAAATCTTTGAACTTCATGGTTCGTTTTCCCAGTTGGCATCCTGTGACACTGGCAATTGCATCGGTCGCGCATCGATCTATCTCAACAAAGACCATGATTTTTTTGCGAAATCGCGGGTCCTTCGGATCTTCTATGCCTATCAGGCGACAACCGAGCATAGCCATACGGACACCGATGACCTGGCCTGCGCATAAATGGCCATGTTTGCTCACTGATTCATTTAACAATATTTGAAAGGTATTCATATCCTTACTCCATTTTGTAAGACAGCAGAATGTGTCAACATTGCTTGTTTTTGCAATGCGATATTCTTATGGCTTCCAGCCAGATGCAGAGGATTCGATCTCTTACTCATAAAGGTGAAAAAAGGTGATATTTTTGCATTGTACCTGGATATTCGAAGAAAAATCTTTACATGCTATATTACATACAATATAGTTCGTGTCAAGCTTGTTACCTCGTGATTTCTTGTTGCTGTCTGTCATTGTAGACAGATGATTGTTGGGGATATCTTGCAAATATGATTTGGAAAAAATCAGGATACGAATGTCTTTAAAGAGAGTCTGCAGATTGGTTTTAAAAACCGACTAGATTTTCACCTTGTTGACATACTATTCGTAATGTAATAAGAATTTGTGACTTGATTTTCCTGCGGTTAGCTACAAAATATAGCTAATCCAACCTCGATTTGAGACATTGGTGGGTGATCAGATTCCTTAATTGCATTTGATGGAGTTAACGTCCTTGAAGAAACAAAGCAACCTCACATTGAAAGTGTATCAACAGATAATTGAGCTGATGCTCAATTATGAAATTGTTCCCGGCCAGAGACTGGTCTTTATCGATCTGGCTAAACAGTTAAATGTCAGCAGAACACCTGTCAATAATGCCTTAAGCATTTTGGCACAGCAAGGATACTTGGATTTTGTACCGAACCAGGGCTATTCCGTTCATAAACTGACTCAAAAAGAAGCAGAAAACCACTATGCGATACGTGAAGTCTTGGATGTGGGTTTTGTTGGACAGGCAATTCGCAATATGACCGATAAGGGACTGCAAGTCTTAAAAAAACGTAAAATAGCTTACGAAAAAGCTATTACCGGCCATGTTACCAGGAAATTCTTTATATTAGATGCAGATTTTCACGCAGGAATACTTGAGATGGTTGGAAATGATACTCTGACTACCCAATATCGGGATATTTGCCAGAAGATTTTTTTGCGATTTCAGGACAGAAGATTTACGCCTGAGCAGGATCAGCGAGATCGCGGATGAACATCACGAAATATTTGAGGCGATTCGTCTGAAAGATGTCGAACAGGCAAAAGAACTGTTGAAATTTCACCATAAATCTTCTCAGAAAAATCTCTTTCCAGTCATATTTCCAAACTAGCAATATGTCCTCGGATCTTTAGGGCAGGGGGACTCTGGTCTTGTCGGTGACCGATTTTGCCGGAGTAAAGTAATCATTCCCGTGTGAGTCTCTTTGTTTCTTGTCAATCGATGGCGCGAGATCCTGTCTTGCGCCTCTAATGGCGTAATCAACTCACAACGGGCAGGTGTCTTTGTACCTTTTAATCAAGGGTAGTATGTTGAGTATGTAAGGAGGCTTGCCTGAAATTAGTAAGCATAGGAAGGAGCGCAAAAAATGAAATTGGTTAGTTTCAGATATCTGGGCCTGGAGCGGATTGGTGTTATCAAAAATCAATCGCAAATAGTCGACCTTGGTCTAGCTCTGCCTGCAGAACAAAATCTCCCTCGTACTATGATTGACCTCATCAAGCTGGGTGACGAGGGTTTGGCACTCGCGGCAAAGGCTCTGGTTTCAGACCAAAGCTCAGCGATCATTTCTGCAGATGAAGTTATATGGCAGCCACCAGTACCGCAGCCGGGAAAGATTTGTGGTGTAGCCCTGAACAATTCTGCCAGCAATAGCCGGAAGATCTCGGCACCGGAGCATCCGGCATTTTTCCTTAAACCCGCTTCATGTCTGGTCGGGCATGGCCAGCCTCTGGTCATGCGCAGCTATTACGGCAGTATGCACCCGGAGCCGGAACTGGCTCTGATAATAGGTAAGACCACCCGCGATGTGGATGCCGTGGATGCTCTCAACTACATTTACGGTTATGCAATCTTTAATGACATTACCGGCAATGAGATGAGGGCGGCAGATCTTTTTCATTACCAGGCCCTCTATGCCTCAAAGGAGGATCCAAACAAAATAGAGCAGCGGGAACAGCATCTCTCCTATGCCGGTCGATACAAGGGTACGGATAATTTCGGTGTGCTTGGTCCCTGGCTGGTTACCAGGGATGAAGTCGAGGACCCGGATAATCTGGCGGTGACCTGCAGGGTGAATGGGGAGCTGGTCGCTGACGATAGTACCCGGTTTTATAATTATAAAGTTGCTGAAATTGTCAGTTTTATCAGTCAGTTTCATACTCTTAGCCCGGGTGACGTTATTTCCTGCGGTACGGCCTTTAAGCCTTCCAAAAACAGAAAATCCATTCACCAGGCAAATTTTCTGGTGACCGGTGGTCCTGTTGAAATCAGCATAGAAAAACTCGGTACCCAATACAATCCTATTACTGTTGAACAGAGGGAAATAGGTAAATGGAGACTCGTCTAGAAAGGTTGGACAGTATCGAAGCCCGGCTGGCCATCGAAGCCCTGAATGCGGATTTTTGTCACTATCTTGATGGTAATATGATCGAAGAGCTGGTTGAGCTTTTTACCGAAAAAGCCAAGTACAGTCACGGTCTTCGGCTCAGTTGCGGCAGAGATGAAATTCGTAAACTTTTTACCGACAGGATAAAGGAAGGCGTACGCACCTCCAGGCATATGCAGACCGGTCTCAAAATCACTCTCAGAAACTCCCGGGAAGCGACAGGAAAAAGTGTCTGTTTAACGTTTGCCTGCGACGGCCCTCCACCTGTTTCTCCGGCAACACCTTTTCTCGTGGCAGATTTTATCGATGAATATCAATACTGTGCGGATGGCAGCTGGCGTATCCGGAAAAGACATATAGAGCGGATCTTTACAGCGAGTGAAAATAAGGGGCCGGTTGGCCTGGCCGACCAACAGTAACCACAGAAGGAGCATATCATGAATACCAGATTGCTTTGTGCCTCACACAGCCCTCTGCTGTACTGCTATAAAAAGGAGCCGGAAAGATGGGCGGAGCTGCAGCAGGCCTTTACAGCTCAGGCGGAAGCAATCAGGGATTTTGATCCCGAGCTTGTCATAGCTTTTGGCTCAGACCATTTCAACGGATTTTTTCTGAAAATGATGCCGTCGTTTTGCGTCGGATTTCAGGCAACGGCGGTGGGTGATATCGGCGGCTTTCCGGGATCTCTTGATGTTCCGGAAGATCTTGCCAAAAGCCTTGTGGCAGATCTTCGACGGCAGAAGATCGACACCGGGGTTTCTTACCGGATGACCGTCGATCACGCCTTTTCGCAGACAATTCATCTTATGCTCGGGGGCCTTTCTGCACGACCGGTAATACCCATATTTATCAACTGTATAACCCCGCCCTTTGTGCCGTTTATCAGGTCCCGCCTGCTTGGCGAAGCCGTGGGACGTTTTTGTGCAGAAATTGGGTAAAAGAGTGTTGTTCCTGGCCTCTGGGGGAATGTCCCATCATCCGGCGAGATATTATCCGGCTCTGGGAGACGCTGAAGAGTCGGTTGAGGCCTGGCAGATTTCAGGAGGAGACGATCCAAAATCACTGACCAAACAGCAATGGCTCGAACGTTTACACAACATGCACCACGAAGGTGCCGAAATGATTGCCCGGGGAGAACGTACGGCTGCACAAATGCATCTCAATGCTGAGGCTGACTGGCGTTTTCTCAATGTCATGAAAGAAAACAGATTAGATGAATATGACAACTGGGATCAAAATCAACTCATTGCCGAGGCCGGTATCGGTTCCATGGAACTTCATACCTGGATTGCCGGTGCCGCAGCCCATAGGCAGGCCGGGGGAAATTCTCCGCAAGTCGGCTTTTATGAGGTAATGCCGGAAATTGGTATTGCTGCCGGGGTGGTATATGCAGACTAGAAGCATTGGTGAGGAGAAATTAATGGCTGCCGGACCGATGTTGATCGCGGTAGCGCCCAATGGTGCCAGGAAGACAAAACTGAGATCACTCGGAGTTGCCCCTTACTTCTAAGCGAGTTAATAAGAACGGCAGTAAGCTGTATGGAAGCGGGGGCGGCCATGATGCATTTTCATGTTCGAGACCAACGGTAAACATACCCTGGACCACAAGATCTATGGACCGGTTTTGCGGGAACTGGAGGCGGCAGTGGGAGAGAAGATGTTGCTCCAGGTCTCCTCGGAATCTGTTGGCGTATACCAGGCCAGAATGAACAGATTGAGCAGATGAAAAGATTGGCACCCCATTGCCTTTCCTGCGGCCTCCGGGAAATCATTAAAGATCAAAATGACTACACAGCTGGCCATGCCTTTTTTCTGACCTGCACCGTGCCGGCGTGCTGGTGCAGTATATCCTCTATAGTCCTAAAGACGTTGAGTGGTATGAAACACTTTGTGCCGAGGGAGTGCTTCCCGGGAGAAACCCACCTGCTTCTTTTTGTTCTGGGCCGGTATCGGCAGGCAGGTAAAGAAAATTATGACCTCTAGAGTTATGTCTCTGCGCTCAAAAGAAAGAGTCCTTGGATGGCATGTGGTTTTGGGCCGGAGGAGCATAAAATAATGGCTCAGGCTGCAAGATCTCGGTGGCCATGCCCGGGTTGGTTTTGAAAATAACCAGTATTTACCCGATGGGGCTCTGGCTCCTGACAATGCAGCTCTGGTCGACCTTACTTCGGACATTGCTCGTCTAGCCGGACGTTCACTGGGTGATAAATATTTTGCCGAATCACTGTATGGATTCTAAGGATAAGTACTCTGCAATAAACCGTACGCATGGTTAATTAAAATGATAGGCGGTGTTCTGCCAGCAGGACCGTCTGTGTCATTATAAATATTAGGAAACATCAGAAACATTTACAGGAGTAAGTCATGCAAGTAAATACAATTGGTGTTATCGGTGCAGGCCAGATGGGCGGTGGTATTGCCCAGGTCGCAGCAACATACAAATGAACGTTATCCTTCACGATATCTCGACGGAGTTCGTTGAACGGGGGATGGCTGTAATCGACAAAAATCTGCAGCGCAGTGTAGAGAAAGAAAAGATATCCAGTGAGGAGGCAAAGGCAATCTCCGCTAGAATCAGCCCCAGCACGGATTTAGCAAATATGAAAGCAGCTGATTTTGTGGTTGAAGCCGCATCAGAGATTGAGCGATTAAATTTAAAATTTTTGCCCAGCTGGATGAAATCTGTCCGCTCCCATGCTATTCTTTCCTCCAATACCTCTTCCATTCCGATTGGGCGTATCGCCTCTAGAACCAAAGGCCGGACAAGGTTATCGGTATGCATTTCATGAATCCGGTACCGCGTTATGAAACTGGTTGAGGTGATTAGAGCGCTACCGACATCTGATGAGACCTATCAAACAACAGTGGAGTTGGCCGTAAGGATGGGGAAAACTCCGGCTAAGGCTAATGATTTTCCGGGTTTTATTGCCAATAGAATTCTGTTGCCAATGATCAACGAGGCGATATTTTGCCTCTACCAGGGTGTAGGTGACAAAGAATCCATCGATACCGTGATGAAACTTGGCATGAATCATCCAATGGGTCCCCTGGCTCTTGCGGATCTGATAGGTCTTGATACCTGTCTGGCCATTTTGAACACCCTTCATCAAGGCCTTGGCGACCCCAAATACCGTCCTTGCCCATTGCTTCGCCAGTATGTGGAATCAGGTTGGCTGGGGCGTAAGTCTGGCCGGGGATTTTACCAGTATTGATAATTCATTTTAACGGCGGTTCGAAACCACAGTCGTAATGTCGAACCGGCATCATGAAATATTTCAGGAAAACGAGGCAGAAATGACGGAGCAGGCTTTTCAAGACCAGTACTCTGAGGATTATGCACACTGCTATGGTTGTGGTCGGAACAATTCCCATGGATTGCATCTCAAGAGTTACTGGGATGGAGATGAAACTGTTTGCCATCATACTCCAAAGGCCCAATATTCAGGTGGTTTCTCAGGCTTTGTTTATGGTGGCATGATCGCCTCGCTGCTGGATTGCCATGGTGCCGGAACTGCTGCCGCAGCTAAAGCAAGAGAAAGCGGGGAACCGATCTCCCGATTTGTTACAGCCTCACTTAAAGTGGATTATCTCAAGCCAACACCTATTGGCGTTGAGCTTGAGATACGTGGCAAGGTCGTCGAGATAAAAGGCCGTAAGGTGATTGTCGATCTGTGTCTTTTAGCTGAACAAACTGTTTGCGCCACCGGTTCTGTGATTATGGTCCAAATTCCTGCGACTTGATTGCACCATGTGATCTGAGAGGTGGGTCAAAGAGCTTATTTTTTATGAATGAATTTTGTGAAGGAACCTTCATCTATTTTGTGGCTTTAGGTATTTTGAAAATTATTTCTTCACTGACCCCCATCTTTTCAACCAACAATTGATCTCTGCTTTCAAGAGAGAGAAGTTCTTTAACAATCTCACCGGAAGGGGCGAAAACGATACATATTTCACCCAATATACCTATAACACTCTCCGCTGTGTTGATTCGTATATACAGGGCATCATTGAAAGGGCTTCGGGTACGACTTGCTTCATTTAACCGTTGAAAGGTATTCCTGCTAACCGGGAATTTTTCAATTCTACATATGCAGCCACCAGGCATGTGCAGGGGACGCCACCTAATGGCCCAGCGTTGTTTGAGTGGAGTGCAGGCCAGTCCCCAGGCCGGATGATCAATGGATGACCGTTGGTTCTGGGTGAGTAACAAGGGGAGTGTTGTGGAGCATGGAGGCATCCACAAGAAATTGTTTTCCTTCACATTGAACATAAACGCTGCCGTGGTTTGGGGGCTGTACGGCGTCTGTCAACATAGTAGCCGTGGCTAGCTCACAGGAAAAGCCGAGAGCGTCTAGCAGGGCGTATAGGGCAGCATTGCCAGCCCAGCAGGTGCCGCCCACACCAAAACGCAACCACCCACGGTAAAATTCTGTATCATCATGGCCAGGGAGTGGAAAGGGATTGTTCTTTGCCAGGTGGATACGTTTTCGGATGTTATCAAAAGGAATTTTTTGACACCAAGCCTTGTACAACTGCGTCAAACCTGCAATAATCAACTGTTGGCATCTGTGTAAGTCCCAGTTTTGTAAGGATTTGTTCTACAAGTTCGGGGATAGCTGATATGTCTTCGGGGACATCGGGTATTCTCTCCAGTGAGGAATTCCGTTTGGAATCTTAAAATCATAAAAAAAATAGTTACATATTATGAATAGGCAAATGTTCTCTTTAAAATTATTGTTGTACCGAGATTATTGATTTTCAAGTGGAGCAACTATCAATGCAGGGAAAATGCAGGTGTCATTCCTATCGTATCTTATGTGTCATGACTGGATGTGGTGGAGGGGATTGGCCTCCATTGCTTGCCCTTGCAGCAGGTCTGAAACGACGTGGCCATGACCTGAGTGGTGGTTTGTGACAGGATCACCGTGAAAGCTGTACAAGCCTCCGGCTTGATACCTCTCTGCCTTCCGCAAGCGCTTGACCTGGCAAACGTTTTTGAACCGGCTCATCTCACGCCTTCTGTCCAAAGAAGAAGGCATTTCTCAGGAAGACGAAAACCCTTTGGAAGTATGGGCAATATCTTGTGTCGATTATATAAAAATATCACTGAATGGCTGGTGTCCCTGCTTTAGTAATGAGCTCACTGTTGGGACTGGGACTCGGGAAAATATTGTCTAAAGATTTTGCGAGGCCCTGGTGTTTTCTCAATCCCTCTTTTTGTTTCAGCTCATCTTTTACCGGCTCCTAGAGAAGAAGATTTCTCTGCAATGGGGGCGCAGATGTATCGACACTGGCTCTTGTCACTTGCGAAAACGGCAAACCTGGTACTCCATGCGACTGATCAGTCTTTTGATTCCTGTTGTAATGATCTTCCTCCCCACCATAAATATGTTGGTCCTCTATTTTGGGAAATGCCAGGCGAGGCTCAAAAGCAATTAAGGAAGTCCGGTCCACCATGGGTTCTCATTGCTGTAAGTACGAGTCCTCAACCCGGTGATTTGGCTATTGTTAAAAATGCCTTAGGAGCGCTCGAGACGATGGATTTCCGCATTTTGGTGACTTTGGCGCTCGGTCATAACAAAGATGATCTTGGTCCGCTTCCGGTCAATGTTTATGTGAGTGGATATACGCCCCATAGCAAAATTTTACCCCATTGTCGTTTTGTTATAAGTCACGCCGGTCACGGAATTGTCATGAAGTCAATGACTTATGGCATACCAACGGTGCTCGTACCATGGGGGCGAGATCAACCAGGCGTAGCCACTCGAGCCAAACGGCTGGGGACAGCAGTAGTCGTTCCTAAATCTGAGTGCAGTGTCCCCACTCTTACTGAGGCCATTGGGATGATTTTAGCTGATCCGAAATATTTGGAGAGGTCACAAGCGCTATCGAACCGGCTACGAAACGTGGATGGGGTGACAGTAGCGGTTGACCATATCGAGCGGTTTCTGCGCAAAATACAAGAGCATTTGGTGGTGTAACTACCAGATAAATCAACTGATTCCCGGACCCCAGTGCAGTACTTCTGGTTTTGGTGGTGGTCAGTATAAAACTACTCTTGTGACCTTGGTAAAGATTGCTGCCGGGGGAGGTAATAATGGCTAAATACGGATTGCTTATTGATTATAACTATTGTACAGGATGTCATGCCTGCGAGGTGGCCTGTCAGCAGGAACATGGGTTCCTCACAGGTAAAAATGGTATTTCGGTCACAGAGTTTGAGTATGAAACATTAACAGGACTCGCAATAGATTATTTACCCTACCCGACTGATCTCTGCGATTTGTGTATTGCCAGGCACAAGGAGGGGCAGCGTCCTGCCTGCGTTAAGCATTGCCAGTCCCGGTGTATGGAATTCGGATTTTTGCGAGACCTGGTAAAGCTGATGGAAGAACGGCCCAAGATGGTCCTCTTTGCACCTCGGTAGTCAGGCCATCAGGGCCTACCTGTTGCAAAAAAAATGATAATCGAGACCGCCTATGGTCGGAAAAACAGCTGGAATATATGAAACCTGACACCATTCCCAGTTCCGGCATGACTGATTATAGCTGCAAATGGTACGTTATGGCAGCCGTGGGCACGGGAGTTTTTCTTGCGACGGTGGATGGCAGTATTATCAATGTATCACTGCCGACACTGGTACGTGCACTGCACTCCGAATTTGCAGTTGTTCAGTGGGTGGTGCTGGCCTACCTGCTCACCATTACCTGCACCATGGCCGCCATCGGGCGGCTGGCAGACATGGTGGGTAAAAAAACTATCTATATGCTGGGGTTTGCCGTCTTCACTCTGGGTTCCACCCTGTGTTGCCTGGCTCCAACAGTGAACTGGCTTATCGCTTTTCGTGTGCTGCAGGCCTTTGGTGCTGCTATGACCATGGCTCTTGGAGCTGCAATTGTCACCGAAGCATTTCCACCGGAAGAACGGGGGAGGGCCATGGGACTTATCGGTGCTATTGTTTCGGTAGGCATTGTTGCGGGCCCGGCACTGTGAGGGGTGATACTGGGCGTGCTTTCCTGGCACTGGATATTTTATGTCAATTTGCCGGTGGGTATTTTAGGGATTCTCCTGGCGGAACGCTATGTGCCTGATTTCAAGCCTGGCGGCCGTCAGACATTTGATGTCTTGGGAGCTCTGTCCCTCTGTTTGAGCCTTCTACTCTTGTTACTGGGCTTGACCTTTGGACAGCAACAGGGATTTTTTTCAGCTGCTGATCTATGTTCTCATGGGAGTAGGCTTGTTTTTGCTGGTGATTTTTGTTTTTGTTGAACATAGAGTTGCCCAACCCATGATTGATCCGAAATTATTTAGTAATCTAATAATCAGTACAAACCTCACTACCGGCGTTATTAGTTTTATTGCCTTAGGTGGTACTGTGATCCTCTTGCCTTTTTATCTGGAGAATATTCTGGGGTTCCCCTCCATGAAGGTGGGCTTGCTTATGGGCATAATTCCCGTCATGCTGGGTATCACTTCTCCCTTTTCGGGCACTTTGTCGGACCGTATTGGCAGTCGTAAAATTACCACGGCCGGTCTCATACTGATGCTTACTGGTTATCTTGCTGCCAGTACCCTGAATCAGGATACTACCGCTGCAGGTTACATAGTTCGGATATTCACTATTGGTGCCTGAATTGGCATGTTTATGTCGCCCAACAACAGCGCTATTATGGGGGCTGCTTCTCGTCGGCAATTGGGCATTGTTTCGGGAATGATGGCCCAGTCGCGTACTTTAGGCCAAACAGTTGGAGTGGCTATTATCGGCGCTATCTGGGCTGGGCGTACAATCTTCTATGCTGGGGCAGGTAATAGCGAGGGGGCTACCATGGCTCCGGTCCAGGCTCAAATTAGCGGGATGCATGACGCTTTCTATACAGCAGCTGTTTTGATTGCCATAGCACGGCTGCTCAATATTCGGGCATACTTTCAGGAAACAAATCAATCCTAAAGTGATGGTCAAAATGGACAATCCTACAATTGATGCCAAAAGCATTGAGGACGGAGTTTTAGTTCTGGAAAACCAAATGGCAGGATGATCAAGTAAACTCCGAGGGTCTCAGTCATTTTTTAGGCAAATCCTTAGTATGGAGAAGAATAACGACAACACGACTGACAATTATTTGTGAAAATACGGCAGGTATCCCTTTTGGAGTGATAGGCGAACACGGATTTGCCTGTTTTGTGGAGACCCCTGAAGGTAACTACCTTTTTGATACCGATCAGGGGTTCGGCATCGTGCAGAACTCACTGGCGCTTAGCAAGGATCTGCGCAGTATTAATGCCGTTATGATCAGCCACGGTCATTACGACCCTGAAAATCGGATAAAGCGCACATTTAAAGCCAAAAAAACAACTCTACAAGCACGATTTAGTTGAAAAACCGTGCTTTTTTTTCTTGCCTTTTTGTGTGTACGTATTATACTTATGCGCACATCTTAAAGGGGAGTTTATTCATGGCTAAACCAATAACAGGAAAAACTCACGTCGGCGAACGGCGTGAGACGCGTCCGAATGGCGATATTTACATCTATGAACGGATTACGGCCTACGACGAAAAGACCAGAAAGACCTATACGGTCAGTCAGAAGCTCAAGGGAAAAATCAAGTCGGGCACACAAGAAATTGCCGACTCGTCCGAAAAAACACAAAGACGAAGGAGGCATTGCCGATGCAACACGTCAGCATACCGGCCTCACGGACATCCTGGAATGGGCGGGCAAGGTTTCCGGCATTGATGATGATGTACGTGCTTCATTGAGCGAAGGTGATGCGGCGAAGATGCTTTCTATCGCACGCTACTGGATCGGTTCCGGTGGCAACACGCTGCCGCGCCTTGAGAGTTGGCAGGTGATGCACCCCCTTCCATATGGTGAAGGGATCACTGAAGACGTGTATGGTAAGCTGTTTAAGGATGTTGGCCGCAATGAAGAAGGCGTTCAGTGCTATTTTTCAGCTCGGGCGGCACGCCTGGGAGAGTCTCCTGTGCTGGCGTTTGACTCTACCACTATCTCGACCTACTCTGAAAATCAGTCGGAAGCACGGCAGGGGTTCAACAAGGATGGCGACGGACTCAATACGATCAAGCTTTTGACCTTATATTCCGTGAAGAGTCGCGAGCCCATAGCCTTCGCTAAGCAACCCGGTAATATTCCGGATGTCATATCCATTGAAAATACTCTGACACAACTCAAGTGTCTCAATCTGGAAAAACCTCTGATCGTCACCGATAACGGTTACTACAGTCAGAAAAACATGATGGAATTTGCCTTGCGCAATGTGAAGTTTCTGACCCTGGTTGATGCAAATATTATCTGGGTCCGCGAGACAATTGATGCGCTCCGTGCAACGATAGCGGGTATGTCCAGCACGTGTCCCTTCGACCCGTCAATCTGCGGAGCAACTTCGTCCAGAATGCACCCGTTCAGCCGAGCACGCCAGCGATCACGTAACGGTAAGGTTGCCGGTGAAAAAGAAACGATCTCGCGCCCGTCTGTATGTGCATGTTTACTATTCCCCCGACAACGAAGCCAAGAAAGAAATCGCCTTCCGTATGGACCTGCTTGACCTGAAAGCGCAAATTGAAGAAGGGAAAACCGAGTTCACGGAATCAGCGCAAAAGAAAACAGACAAGTACCTGACCTGTTCCAGGAAGGGGCGTGGGGGGCAACTAAAGGTGGGATTCAACGACAAGGCCATTACCGAAGCAAAGAAGTACTTTGGTTATTTCGTCCTTGTCAGCAATCAGGCCATGGATACATTTACAGCTCTTGAAAACTATCGACTGCGAGAAAAAATCGAAGAACTCTTTGCCGTGCAAAAAGGGAGGCTCGACGGTGCCAGGCCGCGCACATGGTATCCGGACAATCTTCGAGGAAGGCAGTTCGCACAATTTATCTCGTTGGGCTATCACTGTTTCTTGACGAAAAAAATAAAAGAAGTTCAGGCCAGGCTCAGGGAAAAAGAACCCGGAAAAACCAAATCACTTATCAAGCTGGAAAAGAAACTGGACAACTGGCTTTCGCAACGCTCTCTCGCCCAGATCATGGACTGGTTCGACTGCATTGAAACCACAAAGGTACAGACAGTCATGGGCAGCTATCGATGGTCCACCGAATCAGTGGCCAGAGATAGAATGTTCTTGGAGTACTTGGGAGTAGACACCAAATAGTGTACGCTTTAGCCGACTTTCAGGTTACGACCATACTGGCGGATTACCTGCAGTTCTTCAATTAAGAGGGGCGGTCGACGTCTATGGCCACCTAGATATCTTTACAGAACGGGTCTGGTCTGCTGGGGATAAAAACAAATTTGTTGGCATTCCGTAACGTCGTGTTTATCTGGAATCTCTGGGAGCGAACTTCCGTTTAGGTAAGGAGTTGGTCGTGGTTGGTCCCGGCGTCTATTTGACTGGGGAAATTCCGCGGCATAACACCTTCGAGAAGGGCGATTCCAGTAAGACGGCAATTCTTCCCAACGGTAGTGCTGTCCACCCCGATCCTCTCAAGGACGATTTGTCACTCATTGTTGATTCGCCAAAGGGTGTGATCTTAGTTCTCGGTTGTGCACACGCGGGCATGATTAAAATTATCGAGTACGCCTTGGCACAGACTGGGCGTGATCGTATTCATGCGATAATCGGAGGGACTCACCTTGGTTTCTCCAGTGACGAACGGTTCGAAGAAACCCTGGAAGTGATTGACCGTCATCACATTGAGCGTATCGGCGTTTCCCATTGTACCGGTCTGCCACGAGCTGCAATGTTACATGCTCAATTAAGAGAACGATTCTTCTTCGGTTGTGTAGGCACTACCCTGGAAGTTTAAGGTGGGCACTACTGGAGCTTTATGAAAAAGAATATACAGAACTATCTGAACAGGGTTTCGTTACTTCAGCCTGAAGTCTCAGTGACGTTTATTAAAGAACTTAAAAATGCGCATATTGCAACCTTTCCCTTTAGCAACCTGGGCGTGCTGCTGCACGAGGATCTTTCTCTCGAGTTGCAAGTTCTCTTTGAGAGAGTTGTCACAAACAAACGAGGTGGGTACTGCTTCGAGCAAAATAAAATTTTTTTTGAGGTTTTAAATTATTTGGGATTTCAATGTGACATAGTTTTAGGGAGGGTACTTCATAATCGCAACATAGATGTCCCACGGACCCATAGAATTACCCGAGTGACTCTTGCTGACAGTACTTACCTCGTTGATGTGGGTTTTGGTCCATTGTGCCCACGCGAACCCTTGCTTCTTGATTTAGATAAACCTCAAAACCAGGGTGACTATGTATATCGCATAACTCAACCTGATTTGGGATGCTATCTTCTGCAAACAAAAGAAGTCGATGGATGGTTCACTCTATATAGCTTTGATAACGGCCTTTATACAGAAGCCGATTGTCTTTGTGGACATCATTTCTCGTCAACACACCCTGATGCGATATTTGTGAATAATCTTGTTGTTTCACGAAAATCTTATGCTGATATTCGTTTTTTGAGAAATAATGAGTTTCATCGTCTTAAAGATGGAAAAGCCATGATCTCGCGGATTTCATCAAATGATAATTTAGCTGAGATTCTTAGGCAGGAGTTTGGAATTAATCTGACTTCACAGCAACTCTCAACCCTGTATATAGGTTACTGCAAATGAGGTTGAGCTAAAAAGGTTGATTATAACCGTACCAATTCGATCGTGGTATTTGGTCATGATCAAGGCCAAAATGCTCAGGGAATAATGACCTTTCTATAACAACTGACTGTTAATGTTACCATCGGTAATTTCCCTTAAGGTGAGACGCTTTTATAGCAATCCGAGTAATCGCGATAACACCTCACTACTTGGGAAGTCTTTCCTGGATGATCCTGCAATAAAAGACTCGACAGTGAGTTAATGCACAGTTAAAGAGCTTGGCAGAAGAAAAAAGATGAGCTGACTTTTGCAAGAGGCTCAATAAACCAAAACTTTCTTTGTCGAAATCAAAATGATCTTTCTGCAGATTAGGCCCACATCTTGAAAAATAATCAGAAGAAAAAGAACACTCGTTTACCTTGGCTTCCACAGTTGCGCAAAAGAAGCCTCAACTCCGTTTCAAAGGAACATAAAGAAACACTATTCACCAAAGAGTTTGTCTTTTTAATGTTATGCAGTTTGCTACTGATGACCGGGATTGGTGTTTTTTATCTCTTTCCTTTATTTGTTTTAGATCGTGGGGGAGATAAAACCGATATTGGGTTTCTTATGGGTATGATGGGGTTATCTGCGGTACTTACCCGCCCATGGATATCCGGGCTTGTCGATCAAATTGGGCGAAAGCGCAGTGTTATATGTGCCGGGCTGGTCTTGACACTGGTGAGTATTGCACATCTTTTCTGCAATGGCACAATTGGAGAGATATATCCCTTCCTGGTTTGTCTTCGACTTCTTTTTGGTGCTGGTATGGGTTTGAGTATTATTGCCACCTTGACCCTTGCAGCTGATCTGGTTTCAGGACCTCGACTCAACGAAGGATTTGGGATTTTTGGGCTGATGCCCATGGTGGGCATTGCCATTGGACCGATTGCCGGAGAAATGATCGTAAACAGATATGGCCTGGATGGTATGTTTATAACAGCAGCCCTCTTTTTCTTCACCGGCTGCATCATGATAACGCAGGTAAAAGAACGGTTAGCTCCGTCCTTTGGTGCAAAAAGAGGGGGCTTTATAAGGGCACTTAGATTCCCAGTGGTCTGGAGGATGTCTTGTATCTGCCTCTGCTTTGGCCTTGCATTTGCCGCCCATGGAGGATTTGTAGCCCCATTTGCAAAATCCATACACCTCTCAATTTCTTGGTATTTCGCTTTCTATTCTGCTGCAGCGGTATTGTCGCGGTTGTTCGTTGGTAGATTGTCAAGTCGATTCGGCGAGATGAGAATTATCCCTAACGCACTCGTGCTTTCCGGGCTTGGATTTATCACTTTGGCACAGGTAACATCGTCCCTGGGGCTCATAAGTGCAGGTTTTACTGCGGGTTTGGGGCATGGCTTGCTATTCCCCTGTCTCATTGCTCTGACCATTCGGCCCATTGCCATTGCCGATAGAGGGAAAGTTACTGGTGTCATCACCGGAGGTGTTGACCTCGGTTTGTTTATCGGTTCTGTAATAATGGGACAATTGGGCAACTCTTTCGGTTTCCAGTCAATATTTGCCGCTGCTGCGCTTACCATGTTGGTGGGGCTTGTTAGCCTTTTGGATAATGAAAGCAAAACTCCTTCTTTATATCATGAATTAAACAAAGGTGGAGTAGGTCGTCAATTGGACAGCAAACCTGGATCCTATTTTTTACTTTGATAGATATTTTTATGAGAACTGACACCAGTTTCAGTTGTAAAGTTAATGTTGATGAACTCGTAAGAACCTCAATTTGGAGGTGGTTAAGGACACGGGGTTCTTGTTTGAAAGACGTTACTGTTACCGTACAGATTAATGGAAAAGAAGTTTTGATATTTTCTCAGCGGTTTCCTGCAAGGCTGGAATTGCGGATTCCAGAAAACTGTCGGTTAATCGGTAAGCCGGTCCGGCAATGACCACAGCGGCTTTTGTCTGGCCTTCAAAATTATAGATAGGAGTCGCCATGGCGTGAGTGTTGAGATAGCGTTCACCTTTATCATAGGCAATGCCCGTTTTTTTTATTTCCTTGAGAAGTTTTCGGTACTCGGTCTTGGAGACAATGGTATTTTCATTGAATTTCTGAAATTTCTGTTCGAGGAATATCTCGACCAGTTTAGGGATTGCTTTGTGACAAAATGACTTTTGCGCCGGCTGCCACATTTATCGGGACTTGTTCCCCTGCTCAAAATTGAACCGAATATGGCTTGGTCCCTCCACATGGAGAGCCAATACCACGTTGGTCCCTGAGAGCATTTCCATGGCAACACTTTCCCCTAATAATTGAGAGAGTTCGGCGAGGCATGGATGCGCCACAGCCAGGAGTTTGCTGTCAAGCGATCTGGTTGTCGCGTGGCCTATTCTCAAGGCCGAACTTCCGAGCAGATATTTTTTGGTGAGGGGGTTTTGCTGGAGAAAGTTGGTGGCTACTAGTAAGTTTTATTAACCTGCTGGTGGTTGATTTATGCAGACCGAGCTTCACGCTAAGATCGGTTGTGCCCAGCTCGTTGTTGTCTGGTGTAAAGGCGAGTAAAATATTAAGGGCTTTTTCAGCTGAAGAGCTGTTACCATTTTTTGTCTTGGTGTCCATATTATCTTGTCAATTATAAATTTTCTGCACGACAGCCTGGGCTGACGCTTTTCTCCACAAGAGAGGTGTAAATTTTTTCAGTTTACTTCGAGAGCGTTTTGTTTTGCTGATCGGTATCGTGTCTCGTATGGTGAAACTTTTTAGAGCGTTATTTTGCTTCTGTCAAGCCGTTTTGTCTAGAAAGTTTGTCATTTCATCTTAGCCGATTTGGCGTAACAATTTGATTTAAGGTGCATTCAGAAAAAGCTATTTTCACCGTAGGTAATTACATGTAAAATGATCTTGACATGTGCGCTTGCCAGTGTATTATTGGTTTTGTATGTCGGTATAACTGTTTCGATATGTGGAACAACTTGAGTATTTAGGACAATGTCAAATTGTCCATTGTTCGCAAGAAAATATGATTAACACAACTTGATGCTTGAATGATTTCGGGTCTGTTTTAGTGGTTGTGTGCTTGATCATGACAAGATAAGGATACATACTGCCTCGTGCCAATGATTGGCCATAGTTGCATTGCATGCAACAAAACATGGAATTTCAATTTTTAAGCGTTACTCTCTGTATCGGAAAAGAATATCGGGCAAAATGCTAAAATCCGGGAGGTTAAATGATGAGTGAACAAGTTTTTACCAACTGTACCAACGCCGGACCAGTCAGTGTATATGTGAAGGATGGTAAGGTAACGCGTATGCGGGCTTTGGTTGCAGACGAGAAAGATTTCAAACCATGGGTGATTGAAGCCGATGGTAAAAAATATTCTCCACCTAAAAAATTTAATGTAGCTCCGTACGTTCATGCGGACAGGCGAAGACTCTATTCAGATGATCGTATTAAGTATCCCATGAAAAGGGTCGATTTTGATCCCAATGGTGAAAGGAATCCTCAAAACCGAGGGAAATCGCCTTATGAGCGGATCTCCTGGGATGAAGCCCTCAATATAGTTTCCAGTGAGATCAAGCGGGTCACGGAAACCTATGGCGGCTCCGCGATCAGCGGTATGACCTCCTCCCATCATAACTGGGGTATAGTCGGCTATAAAATGGGCCCCTTTGCCCGCTTTATGAATATGCTGGAATTTACACCGGTGCTTGATAATCCCGATAGTTGGGAAGGCTGGCATTGGGGTGCGACGCATACCTATGGATTTTACTGGCGTCTTGGTATGCCGGAGCAGTACGACCTCCTGGAAGATTCGCTGCAAAATGCGGAAATGATCGTCTTGTGGTCCAACGATCCTGATTCTACCCGTGGAACCTACACCGGTCAGGAATCCGCACTATGGCGTCAATGGCTGAAAGAAAAAGGCGTCAAGATGGTCTTCATCGATCCCTTCTATAATTTCACTGCGGGTGTGATGGAAGGAAAATGGCTGGCCCCAGAATGGGCACAGATACCGCTCTGGCCATGGCCATTGCCTATGTCTGGATTACCGAAGACATCTACGATAAAGAATATGTGAAAGATCGCACCATTGGTTTTGATGAGTTTAAGCCATACGTTCTCGGCGAGACCGACGGTCAACCCAAAACCCCTGAATGGGCGGAAGAGGAATCGGGCATAAAGGCCCGCGTTATTCGTGCTCTGGCCCGCGAATGGGCAGCCAAACGGACGATGCTTGTCCGGAGGCTCCCGCGGTGGTGAAGGCGGTGCCTGTCGTGTGGCCTATGGAACGGAGTGGGCCCGGATGATGGTTCTGCTCCAGGGTATGCAGGGGCTTGGTAAACCGGGCCGTTCCATCTGGGGTACCACCATGGGTGCACCTTCCGATACCAAAAACTGGTTCCCGGCCTATGCAGATCCCCAGGGACGCGTTGCAACCTCTAAGGTTGCCGCTCACCTGCCGGTTAATCCAAACAAACAGCGGGTATGGCGCCTGACCTTGCCGGATGCGATTCTTAATCCGCCAATCAGCTGGTACGGCGAAGGTTTCTGCGGTCAGTCGCTGCAACAACAGTTCACCCATTTTGAATATCCGATGGAAGGATGTTCGGAAATCAAGCTGTTCTACCGCTATGGTGGTTCGTTCATGGGAACCATGAGTGATACCTCTAAATGGGTAAGAATGTACCAGAGTCCTAAACTTGAATTTGTTGTCAATCAGGATTGCTGGTATAACAGTGAAACCCAGATGGCGGATATTATTCTGCCTGCCTGTACCAATTTCGAGCGTGATGATGTTGGAGAGTGGGGCGCCTGCGGTGGCTATACCTGCCATGCGAGCAGTGGCTGTAACTACAGGATCGTGGTCCGTCAGCAAAAGTGTCTGGAACCGATGTGGGACTCAAAATCTGATTATGAGATTTTCACTCTCATCGCCGAGAAACTGGGCAGAAAAGAAGAGTTCACCGATGGTAAAACAGAACTTGAATGGGTGAAGGCATTTTTTGATTCCTCTGATCTGCCGCAGCATATCAGCTGGGAAGAGTTTAATAAGAAAGGCTATTACATCATCAATATTGATGATGATTACAAGTCGACTCCATCGCTTCGCTGGTTTGCAGAAGGTCGTGATTGTGACACTCCCGACACCAACAATCCCAAAAGGGGTACGGAAAAAGCCGAGCAGCTCGGTACCTTCAGCGGCAAGATCGAGTTTGCCTCCGAGAGCTTGAAATCGAAGTTTCCAGATGATGAGGAGCGTCCGGTTACTCCGAAGTATATCAAGAGTTGGGAAGGACACCACAGTGAGAGTTTTGCCAAATATCCGCTTGGCATTGATGTCACCCCATCCGCGTTTCAGCTTCCATTGCCATTACGATAAACATACCGATTGGCTCGATGATATTCCTGTTCACCGTATCAAAAAAGATGGCTATGCCTGGTGGCCTGCGCGGATTAATCCTGAAGATGCAAAGCTGCGTGGGATTCAGTCGGGTGATATAGTTCGCCTCCATAACGATCGGGGCTCTGTCCTTTGTATTGCTGTGGTCACAGAGCGGGTACGACATGGCGTTATCCATAGCTACTGTTCGTCGGCCAAGTACGATCCGCTCACTCCCGGGAAGATTCCGATTCTCCAGATAGAGGTGGTTGTGTTGCCATCCTCACGTCTTCACGGATGGTATCAAAGAATGTGCCGGGAATGACTCCGAATTCCTGTCTCATCGAAATCGAAAAATGGGAGGACTGATACAATGTCTCGATATTCCATATTAATAGATGTCAACAAATGTAACGGTTGCTACAACTGCTTTCTTTCCTGCCGTGATGAATATTATGGCAACGATTACCTCCGGATATTCTGCAGCACAACCCCTGAATGGTCAGTTCTGGATGCAGGTGCAGGAGGTAGAGCGAGGTGTCTATCCAAAACCCAAGGTCTCCTATATCCCGAAACCATGCATGCACTGCGAATCCGCTCCCTGCATAGACTGCTTCAAAAGACGGCGCAGTGTATCGCAGAGATGATGGTATTGTGATCATCGATCCGGAGAAGGCCAAAGGCCAGGAAGCCATCATCAATGCCTGCCCTTATCGGGTGATCTTCTGGAATGCTGAAAAGCAGATACCGCAGAAGTGCACCATGTGTGCCCATCGCCTTGATGAAGGCGAAAAAATGCCACGCTGCGTTGAATCCTGCCCAACCGAAGCACTGGTGTTCGGCGATCTGGATGATCCAAACAGCGAGATCGCCAAGCTTTCTGCCAGCCTTGCAACCGAGAGCCTGCATCCTGAGTTTGACACAGATGCTCTTGTTCAATATGTCGGAATTCCAAAACATTTCGTCGCAGGTGAAGTTGTCTTTCAAAGGCAATGAAGGCGAATGTGCTCCAGGGGTGAAAGTCACTTTGTCCGGCGGCGGTCTCAAGCTGCGAAACCGTCACCGATATTTTCGGTGATTTTGAGTTTGAAGGACTGGGTAAGAATGTAAACATATCAGGTCGTTGTCGCTGCTGACGGTTATGCAGAAAAGAAGGTGGAGTTTACCACCTTCAAAGACGTGAACCTGGGTGAAATTGTACTGGAAGCAAAATAACAGTTCGTTTGATATGGGAGTAGACCGCTTTGGATCGGTCTACTCCTTGATTTTATTTTCATCCGTATCAGCGAGGTTCAGAAATGATCAGTGTAAAAGATGCCGAGGGTACGCCCTACGACGCTGCCAAGCATTCCGAAGTATACGGCTTGCAGAAGATTACTGAGGCCCAGTCCAAACGTACCACGATCTGTTATTCTTATTTTCAGCCCAACGGTGGCGCAGAAATGACCTCTTCTCCCAAGGAGAGAGTGTACTACGTGGTCAAAGGATCCATTACAGTATGCGGTCCTGATGAGAAGCATGTGCTTAACGAAGGCGATTTAATCTATATTGCGCCGGGTGAAGAACGAGATATGGTGATCAACGGCGGTAAGCCAGCGGAAGTGCTGGTGACAATTGTCACTCCATAAATTTGTATCTTAGTTGGCATGTAAAATAATATGCAAGGAGAGTAGGGATGAAAAATATGTTCAAACTGGATGGTAAAATAGCCATCGTTACCGGTGGAGCAGGTGGAATAGGGGAAGCCCTGGCCCTTGGTCTTGGAATTCATGGTGCCACCGTAGTAGTTTCCAGCAGAAACCAGGAAGCGATTGACAAGGTGGCCAAGAAAATCACCGAGGAATCCGGCAATGAGGCTATCGCTATAGCTTCAGATGTAACCGACGAAAAAAGCATTCAGAATCTGATCGACCAAGTGGTTAAAAAATACGGCCGAGTCGATATCCTGGTCAATGCCATGGGCATGAATATTAAGCATGATGCTTTTGAGTACTCCATGGAAGATTGGGATAAACTTTTTAACGTCAATGTTAAAGGGACCATGATAGCCTGTAAGGCGGCCGGTAAAGTTATGCGCAAGCAAAAAAGCGGTGCTATCGTCAATCTGTCTTCTGTTCGAGGGATTCGCGGCTATACCGGCGGCAATACCGGCTACTGTGCAACCAAAGGTGCGGTGGAACTTATCACCAAGGCTCTTGCTCTCGAATGGGCACCGAGAGGAATTCGGGTCAATGCCCTGGGGCCTGCTCTGGTCATTACTCCTGGCACCAAGCATATTGCAGCAGATCCCAAGCTGGCCGCAAAATATGCATGCCGCCGTTCCAATGGGCAGAATTGGCCTTGCCGGAAGATATGGTGGGAGCAGTGGTTTATCTGGTTTCCGATGCTGCAAGTTTTGTGTCCGGTCAGACCATTTACGTTGATGGTGGACTCACTGCCGCCTAATCGGTAGCCTGCCCCGATAAAAGATCAAACGACAAATTAAAAATGAGGATACATCAATGACAACAGCTCAAATTTTGAGTAGGGCCAGGGATGAGAAGAGGACGGTGCTTACTGAGATAGAGGCTAAACAGATCCTGGGTGAAGCTGGAATTAACTGTACTCCGACGGTGCTTGCAACCACCAAGGAACAAGCGGTGTCCATCAGTGAAGAAATAGGCTATCCGGTGGTACTGAAAATCTCCTCGGTGGATATTACCCATAAAAGCGATTCCGGTGGGGTCAAGGTCAATTTGAAAAACAAAGAAGCTGTTGAGCAGGCATATGATGAGATCATGACATCCTGCAGGGCCTATGCACCTGATGCAAATATAGAAGGGGTTGCTGTTCAGGGCATGGCGAAAACGGGAACCGAAATCATTATGGGCATGATCAAGGACGCAAGTTTTGGCCCGGTGGTAATGTTCGGACTCGGTGGTGTGCTGGTTGAAGTGTTAAAGGATGTGTCCTTTAGAATCGTCCCGATTGAGAAAGCGGATGCACAAGAAATGACCAGCGAGATCCAGGGCAAAAAGCTTCTTGAAGGATACAGGGGCCAGGACCCGGCAGATGTAACATGTCTGCAGGAGATGCTTGTGAAACTTTCCGACTTTGTGGATGAAACTCCGGGAATAGAAGAGATCGATATGAATCCGGTGTTTGCGTATAAAGATGGCGCCGTTGTCGTTGATGCCAGAATTATTTTATCCGCGTAAACTACAAACTTTCATGCAAACTGACATAAGGACGGTGCAATTATGATGGATCTTTTTTTTAAACCCAAATCTATTGCTGTTATTGGGGCCAGTGGGACTCCAGGAAAGTTGGGTTATGTGATTGTAAATAATATCGCCCATAGCGATTTTGCAGGAGAGGTGTATCCGGTAAATCCAAAATCAGATGAGATCCTTGGTTATAAGGTCTATAAATCTGTAAGCGAAATACCAGGGGATGTTGACCTTGTTGTTACCGCTCTTCCAACTCCCAAAATGACTGTTGCCACAATAGAGGAATGTGCCAAAAAGGGGGTTAAGGCAGTAATTATCGAATCTGCCGGGTTTGCTGAAATGGGTGGAGATGGTGTTGGGTATCAGAAGCAAATAGTAGATATTGCAAAGAAAAATAATATTAGGGTGATGGGGCCGAACTGCTCCGGTATTGTTTCACGAAATATCGTTACATCCATCTATCCTATGACCAAAAAAGTCGCTAATGGAAATGTCGTACTCATCGGTCAATCCGGCCTTTTAGCGGCTGGGATGGCTGCTGATATCGTAGAAAATGAAAGCTTGAATATCAGTAAAGTTGTTTCATTTGGTAACAAGTGCGATGTGAGCGAAAATGATTTACTGGAATACTTTGGTAATGACGATAGCGTCGATGTTATTTCAATGTATTTGGAAACCATTTCTGATGGCCGCAATCTCACCAGGATCGCCAAGAAAGCTGCTGCAAAAAAGCCAGTCATTTTTTTGAGCGGTGGGCGTACTGAAGCGGGCGCTAAAGCCGCCATGAGCCATACCGGCAGTATTGCCAGCAACGCTAAAATTGTCGAAGCGGCAGTCAAACAGACGGGTATGATCATGGCTGATGATTTTACCGAACTGAAAGATTTCGCCAAGATTTTTTCCACGCAGCCACTTCCCAAAGGCAATCGCATAGCGGTGATCACCCTGGCCGGAAGTGTCGGGGTTAATGTATCGGATCTGTGTGCAAGCCATGGGCTGGAACTCCCCAAGTTGACTCCAGAAACGACTGAGAAATTAAAGGACATGTTCGATACGCCTGTATCAAATCCTGTCGATTTGTATTTTAGCGTAACCAAAATTGGTTTTACAAAAACCCTGGAAACCACATTTCCTGAAGCGTTCAGAGATGCAAACATAGACGCTGCCGTACTTATCTTGGCCGGATTTGAATATACCCAGGAGGCTGTTCAGAAAAAAATCATTCAGAGAATCGTCAAAGAGGTCGGCAAGCCGGTGGTTGTCTGCATGATCGTTGGATACAACAAATATAAAAACGTCATAATGGACGAAATGGGCAAAGAGCTGCCGGTGTTTCCATCTCTTATTTCCGGGGTTAAGGCCTTGAGTAAATTGTGTGAGTACGGTATCCGCCGACAAAAAATATCAGCCTTAGAAGGAGAGAAGCAAATGGCTTACGAGAATATCATTTACGAAAAGGAAGAGAATATCGCGGTTATCACCTTTAACCGTCCCGAGGCGATGAATGCCCTGAACAACCAGACCAGGGTCGAATTCCGTGAAGCAATTACCGACGTGGCTGCCGATGATGAGATCAAGGTGCTTATTCTTACCGGCAGCGGCAAGGCCTTTGTGGCCGGCAGCGATATCAAAGAGTTCAATAAAACTACTCCCTTTGCCGCCCACAACATCATGCGGCTTGGAGAAATGGTTGAAAAGCTGGAGAAGCCTGTCATTGCGGCTGTCAACGGCTTCTGCCTGGGCGGCGGCTGCGAAATCGCCATGGGCTGTGACATCATCATCGCTTCGGAAAAAGCCAAATTCGGCCAGACCGAAATTAACATCGGCATAATTCCGGGCGGTGGCGGCACCCAGCGGCTGCAGCGACTCATCGGGGTCTGCCGGGCCAAGGAGCTGATCTACACCGGCGATATTATCCGTGCTGATGAGGCCGACCGTATCGGCCTGGTCAACCGGGTAGTGCCTATGGATGAACTGATGCCTACGGCCAAAGAGATGGCCAAAAAAATTGCCACCAAGAGCGCAGCGGCTCTCAAGCTTGGCCAAAACAGCAATCAACCGCGGCATGCAGACCAATTTGGAAAGCGGTTTGAAATACGAGTACGAACTCTATAGTATTTCTTTGAGCCTGGAAGACAAAGCGGAAGGTGTCAATGCTTTCCTTGAAAAAAGGGCTCCGAAGTTTGTCGGCCGTTAACAGCATTTTTTAATAATGAGGATACTTAACAGGTAGGAATGAGACAATGGAAAACATGGCAAATAAGGTAGCTCGTATACCGAATTTAGTAGATTGGTCGACTGGCGAAGTCAGATTAATGAGTGCAAAATGCAACTCTTGCGGAACCTACTTCTTTCCAAAAGAGCATTATCAACATCGCCCCGGCTGCTCAAGAGAGGGTGTGGAAGATGTCTTGCTTCCCAAAAAAGGCAAGCTGGCGAGTTATACCATTCAATATTATCCCTGTCCCTCACCATTTAAAACAGAGAAAAAGATTACTCCATACGGTATCGGTCTGGTTGAGTTTGAAGACGAAAAAATTCAGGTTACCGGCATTATAACAGATACCGATCTGAAATCTCTTAAGATTGGGATGGAAATGGAAACGACCATTCTTGAGATGTTTACCAATGATGAAAAACAGCAAGTGGTGACCTGGGCGTTTCGGGCGGTTAAATAACCGATTTTGCGATAACTATAAGAAGGGATAATGACAATGAGAGATGTATATATTATTGGAACCGGAATACACCCCTGGATGGGTTTCTCTGAGACAGGTATTCGCCGATTTCGCGGCGGTGGCTGTTGACAACGCTCTGAAAGATGCGAACATAGAATGGAAAAAAATTCAGGCAATCATGGCCGGGATTTTTATTTATGGCGGCAACGCCGGTCACCTTTCCGGTCAATATCTGGAGTCCATTTTTGGCGAAACCGGTATTCCGGTGGTAAACGTCTACAACGCCTGCGCTACAGGATCTGCCTCTATCAGAATGGCATACAACAGTGTCGCTGCCGGCGAAACCGATACTGCCCTGGCCTTTGGTGCCGACGTATCACCGAAAGGTTTCCTGACCGCTAAATCAGATAATGCGGTTCAGGATAGGGACGTGATCAGATGGAAAATGGGTGGTCTGCCTAACCCGATTTACTGGGCGCTGGAATGCCGGAAAAGGATGGAAAAATACGGCACCACCGAAGAGGACCTGGCAATGGTTAAGGTCCTGATGAGTGAGTATGGCTCCAAGAATCCGCATGCCCGGTTTAAAAAGGCATATACCATCGAAGAGGTATTGAACTCTGTCTATGTTTGTGATCCCTTGAGACTCTATGAGATTTGCCCGGTGAGTACCGGTGCTGCGGCCGTTATTGTTACAGCCGACAAGGAATTGATCAGTAAAGCCAACAAACCGGTGAAGATTAACGCCACCACCATGGGCAGCGCCATATATGGTGACCCGACCATCCGTATATCGGCTGCTGTCCTGCCCGGCCGTTGCTGAAGCCCCCATGCTGAGTGAAAGCTACTCGGCTTCACAACAGGCATACAAGAAAGCCGGCATCGGACCGGAAGACATCGATATTCTGGAACTGCCCGACAACAGCTCCTGGCATTACCTGGTGTACTTGGAAACATGCGGGTTCTGTAAAGAGGGAGAAGCGGATAAGATGCTGCGGGACGGTGAGACCAAAATCGGTGGAAAACTGCCCGTAAACCCAAGTGGTGGATTTTCTTCACATGGTGAGGCGCTTTCAGCTCAAGCTCTCTGGCAGGTCATCGAATGTGCGAATCAACTGAGGGGAAGATGCGGCGATCGTCAGGTGGAAGGTGCAAAAGTTGCTATGGCCCAGACCTACGGTTTGATGGGCAATAGCGGTACTACCATTCTGTCGGTATAAGCTGTTTGTAGTTCGCAGACCCATACTCAGAGAATTTGGGTATGGGTTTGCCTAGTTAGTGTCTGTCCATAAATGGCTATTTTCCCCTAACTCTTCGTTGCTCTCAAAATTTAATCCTCGGAATATCAACTATATGCCTGTGGTTAAATTCATCGAGCGCCTCTATTTAGAACAAAATATCTCATTTCTGGACAGACACTAGTTATCAGATGTTTTCACCGACCAACATATTTTCAGCATAATTACTTCGTGCGCCATTCTTTATTGTCTCAAGCTCTTGAATGGTATAGCATGACTGAAAAAATACAGATTATTTCTCCCCTTGTCGATCGTTTTTCTCGGACTATTTCTTACCTAAGATTGTCTTTAACCGACCGCTGTAATTTGCGGTGCATCTATTGCATGCCCGAAGAAAGTCAGGATAGAGATACACAGATAAAAACTATAAAATTTCTGGATCATAAAGATCTACTTAGTTATCCTGAAAGTCGGCTAAAGCGTACACTATTTGGTGTCTACTCCCAAGTACTCCAAGAACAGTCTGTCTCTGGCCACTGATTCGGTGGACCATCGATAGCTGCCCATGACAGTCTGTACCTTTGTGGTTTCAATGCAGTCGAACCAATCCAGGATCTGGGCGAGAGAGCGTTGCGCAAGCCAGTTATCCAGTTTCTTTTCGAGTTTGATAAGTGATTCGGTTTTTCCGGGTTCTTTCTTCCCGAGCCTGGCTTGTACTTCTTTTATTTTTTTCGTCAGAAAACAATGATAGCCCAGCGAGATAAATTGTGTGAATTGCCTTCCACGCAGATTGTCCGGGTACCATGTGCGCGGCCGGGCACCGTCGAGCCTTCCCTTTTGCACAGCAAAGAGTTCTTCGATTTTTTCTCGCAGCCGATAGTTTTCAAGTGCTGTAAATGTGTCCATGGCCTGATTGCTGACGAGGGCGAAATAGCCAAAGTACTTCTTTGCTTCGGTAATGGCTTTGTCGTTGAATCCCACCTTCAGGTGCCCCCCACGCCCCTTTCTGGAACAGGTCAGGTACTTGTCTATTTTCTTTTGCGCTGATTCCGTGAACTCGGTTTTCCCTTCTTCTATTTGCGCCTTCAGTTCAAGCAGGTCCTTACGGAAGGCGAGTTCTTTCTTGGCTTCGTTGTCGGGAGAATAGTAAACATGCACATACAGACGGCGCGAGATCGTTTCTTTTTCACCGGCGACTTTGCCGTTGCGTGATCGCTGGCGTACCCGGCTGAACTGGTGCATTCTGGGCGAAGTTGCTCCGCAGATTGACGGGTCGAACGGACAAGTGCTGGACATACCCGCCAGTCGTTGCACGGAGCGCATCAACTGTCTCGCGGACCCAGATAATATCTGGATCAACCAGGGTCAGAAACTTCACATTGCGCAAGGCGAATTCCATCATGTTCTTCTGGCTGTAGTAGCCGTTATCGGTGACGATCAGAGGCTTTTCCAGATTGAGACACTTGAGTTGTGCCAGAGTGTTTTCAATGGATATGACATCCGGAATATTACCGGGTTGTTTAGCAAAGGCTATCGGTTCGCGAGCCTTCACGGAATATAAGGTCAAAAGCTTGATCGTATTGAGTCCGTCGCCATCCTTGTTGAACCCCCGCCGTGCCTCCGACTGATTTTCAGAGTAGGTCGAGATAGTGGTCGAGTCAAACGCCAGCACAGGGGACTCTCCCAGGCGTGCCGCCCGAGCTGAAAAATAGCACTGAACGCCTTCTTCATTGCGACCAACATCCTTAAACAGCTCACCATACACGTCTTCAGTGATCGCTTCACCATATGGAAGGGGGTGCATCACCTGCCAGCTCTCAAGGCGCGGCAGCGTGTTGCCGCCGGAACCGATCCAGTAGCGTGCGATAGAAAGCATCTTCGCCGCATCACCCTCGCTGAATGAAGCACGTACATCATCATCAATGCCGGAAACCTTGCCCACCCATTCCAGGATGTCCGTGAGGCCGGTATGCTGACGTGTTGCATCGGCAATGCCTCCTTCGCCTTTGTGTTTTTTCGGACGAGTCGGCACAATTTCTTGTGTTCCCGACTTGATTTTTCCCTTGAGCTTCTGACTGACCGTATAGGTCTTTCTGGTCTTTTCGTCGTAGGCCGTAATCCGTTCATAGATGTAAATATCGCCATTCGGACGCTTTTCACGCCGTTCGCCGACGTGAGTTTTTCCTGTTATTGGTTTAGCCATGCATAAACTCCCCTTTAAGATGTGCGTATAAATATAATACGTACACGTTAAAAAGCAAGAAAAAAAGCACGGTTTTTCAACTAAATCGTGCTTGTGGAGTTGTTTTTTTGGCTTAAAGTGTGCGCTTTATCCGATTTTCAGGTTAGTTATGAAGAAATGCTAAGGGTGGTTCGTTTTGCTGTGTGTCTCGGCATGAATAAATTACGACTGACCGGTGGCGAGCCGCTTGTTCGAAAAGGTGTGCTGGATTTTATCGACCAGTTGTCGCTGATAGATGGTTTGGATCAGGTACGGTTGACTACCAATGGCGTATTGTTGGAAGAGTATGCTGAAAGACTTTTTGCCGGAGGCGTACACTATATCAATGTTTCGTTGGACACCCTTCAACCTGAAAAATTCAAATATATTAATGGTAAAGAGCATTTCGACAAAGTCTGGGCTGGTCTTCTTGCAGCAGAAAAGATAGGTTTTAAAATAAAGCTGAATGTTGTCGCCATGAAAGGCGTCAATGATGACGAATTTCAAGATTTTGCCAGGTTGGCTCTCGAACATCCTTTTCATGTAAGATTTATTGAATTTATGCCTGTCGGTGAGAAAACCAGCTGGAAGAAAGGTAAGTTTATCAGAGCGGAAGAAATCATGATACTGCTTGCCAAAGTTGGGACTTTAACTCCTTTTCGACACCCACATGGCAAGGGTCCTGCCCGGATGTATGAACTAGAGTCCACTGACGGAAGAAATGGAGTAGTGGGATTTATAAGTCCTATAAGTCATCATTTTTGTGATCAATGTAACAGGCTTCGGCTTACATCTGAGGGAAAGCTTCGCTCATGCCTGCTAAGCGACGATGAAACCGATTTTATATCTCGAACGCTTTGTTGATCTCCTCAAGAGATGTTCCCTTAAAGCACAGTAGAACTGGCTGCGCACCGTTCTAAAAAATCTTTCAATTTTTCCGCGGTAATGTGAAGCTTCACATTAAAAGGGTTATGGAAAGCTCAGGATAATGGAAAGTTGATAGTAGAACGTACTCATAACCAGCGAATATTTTGACAGCTTTGCAAAGTGGATTCAGAACCAACTTCCCATTATGTTTCCATCTATTTGCCTAGATTTTTTAGCCAGTTCATTAACCCTTCATTGTTCTGCCACTCGGCATCTTACCCGAGATAACAGCATGATTGTATTTTTTCCAAGGCTTTTCTTTTCATTTCTCCATCAATTCTTGCATAAATTTCTGTCGTCTGGATATCGACATGTCCAAGGAAATCACGGATGTAGATTAGATTAACCCCGGACTGCAGCAGGTGCATCGCTTTTGTGTGGCGAAAACAATGTGGCGAGAACTTATCCGGGAACAATTCAGGTGTTCTTTTATTGCGAGGGCCGCATATTTTTTAACAATATACGCAATACCAGCTCGGGTAAATTTTTTTTTGAGCGGTTATGAAACAAAGGGTAATCCCGTATGGGGATCAGTAAAAGGTTTTCTTTCATATAATATTTTAAAAGCTCTGCCATCGGTTTCATCAAAGGAACGATCCTTGTTTTGTTTCCCTTTCCCGTTAGTTTGACGGTTGCAGGTTATGTTGTTCTCAATCTCGGACTTTTATGTCCGCCAGTTCTTGAACTCTGGCACCGGAATCATACAGCAGGCTTAACAAAACCATATCTCTACGTCCTCTTTTGGTGCTGCAATCCGGTTTTGCCAAAAGGCATTTAATTGCTTCCAGCGTGATATATTCAACAGGTACTTTTCTAGTTTTCTTCATAGGAATGGATAGTATCTGTTGGGCTGGATGCATAAAGTCAGGAAATTCCATCTGAAGATATCGGCAGAAAGAATGAATGGCGGCCAAACGAACATTTCTCGTGGAAGTGATGCACTGTCGGTTATTTCAACCATTCCAGATATTCTTCAACGAGTTTTTTGTTCAAGTACTCAAGTGTAAACTTCTCGGTCGGATCTTTTTATTTGTAGAGCAAAACTCAAGAAAAAGGCTAAATGTATCTCTATAAGACATGATGGTATTCTGGCTGAGTCCGGCAATACCGGGAAGATAGTTAGAGAGAAAATTTGTTAAATAATATGCAAAATCAGTAGGTTTCATCTCCTGTTACCTCCGGAATAACAAACGCACATGTTTTAGAGATCTTCTCAATCAATTCAGGATAAACTTCCGCGGTCAACCTGACATAGCGTTGTGTTGCTCCGACTGAAGTATGTCCCAAGTAAGTAGAGAGAATAGGCAGCGCGGTATACAAATCGACACCTTCTTTTACTTGCTTTGCCAACGTATGAACACAAAACGTGTGGCGAAAATCATGAAGTCTTGGACCTTTTCCTTTGCCGCCATGGGAAATACCGACTTTCCATAATAATTTGCGATAATTTTTGTATACGTGATCACGTTTCAGACGAGTTCCTGCTTTATTTCTAAAGTAATAATCTCCCCCTTGATTATTTTGGTTGAATAGACCGTGGTACGTGACAAACATGTTTGTCAGAGATGCGGACATCGGTACCAATCGATCCTTATCAAATTTCGATCCCCTTATAGACAGTACGCCGCTATTAAAATCGACATCGGATATTTTAATGCTGCACGCTTCTGATATTCTCAGTCCACAGCAATATAACAGGCGGAAAAGCAAGGGAAAACTAAGGTGCTTACTTGATCTGGGATGTGGAGGGATAGAATCGACAGCCAGAAAAAAACGGCCTATTTCCTTATGGGTGAAGATATAAGGAACGTATTCACTTCTTCTGACTTTACGATTTTTAATCGGCATATATGCTTCATGCCCTCTGTTCTGCAGATATAATGCAAACTGCCGTATATTACTGACACGATGTCCCCATGTTTTTACCGATTCGTTTTTTTTTGCCGTCCAAACCAAAACAAGTTCTTTACTTAAGCACTTGTTTTCAACCTTGTGATTTAGGGTGTAATGGGAAAATCTGAGGAAATGATCGCGTTCAATCTCATATTTGTAACCAAGATTCCTTTTATACTGGATAAAATCCTCAAGTAATTGTTTGAATTCTCCTACGAATGGTTTTTCTACGCTTGTCATTAGAATACCTCCTCTCCTTTATTCCAATAAAACGAGGTTGGTAAATGAACATTTTCTTAATTGGTTTACATTTATTTTTAGATAGGCGGATGTGGACTGTGTGTTGCTGTGTCCCAAAACTTCAGAAATGATTGGTAGAGGAGTGTTCTCCTCCAATAGTGCGCTCGCTAAACTGTGACGAAGTGCGTGAGGGCCATGCTTTTTCCCATTCTGCATTCTGATACCGGCATTGCGCATATGCTGTTTAACAATGCTATGGAGTGTGGGGGCCTGAAGCTTTCCAACAGGTGGAGTTAAACGAAGAAAAATTTCATTGTCGCATTCACATTCTGGGCGCGCATATTTCAAATAGTCAATGACTGCTAGACCTACATCATTGAGTAATGGGAGGACAATTGGCTTTTTCGTCTTTCTCTGAAGCAACTCAATGGTATTCGTTTCCCATTTCAGATTATCAAAAGACAAGTCGCAGATGTCTTGTGCTCGAAGTCCCAATCTTGCAGCAATCAAGATAATAGCAAAATCCCTTTTCCCCTTTGGGTTACCCCGGTCAATCGACTTCAGTACTTTCTCCACATCCTCTTTGGGATACGCTGACGGAACCTTCGTCTGCTGTCTATACCCGTCACGGGGAACGCTATAGGCGAAATTTTTTGAAACAAATCCTTGTTCAAACATATAATGAAAGAAAGTACGTAAAGAACTCAGAGTACAGTGAATTACTGAGGGTGAATAGCGGATAAATGTCTCTGAGAAACCTAAAACAACAGTCTCATCCATCTCACGTATGTTGACAATACCACGGCTTTCCATGTAATCGGAAAATCTGCCGAGGTATATCTCGTAGGATTGCAATGTATCATTTGATAAATCGCCTTTCCGCTTTTGGTCAATATATTCCTGGAACAACTTCTGGAATTGGGGTGGATATGTACGTGCTTCTTTCCTTTTCCTGGGAAAGATCATCCCATGGAGTAAATAGTCCGAAAGAATGTTGATGGCCCTGGTGTAAAGCTTGCTTTTTTTCGAAAGTTCCTTGTAAACCGTAATCCCGTATTCGGCTTCCAAAAAATCCAATCCGACTTTGGCTGAATAGGTCGATGTACCTTTCTTTTCAAGATATTTTGTTAATCGGTTCCATACTGTGGAGAGACCCCCGATATATGAATCTGAATAGCGGCGTTTTTTCAATTCTCCTTTAACTGCACCTATCAACGTACCTATCTCAATTTCCTGATATTTTGCCATATTACCTCCAATCTGTTTTCAGTTTAGAAAAATGATCACAAACAGTTTGGAGTATAATGTGCAGACAAAAAAGTCGAACTGCTAAATAGTATCGATACTTCAGCATGTTAAGAAATCGAAAAACGTCAACTTTCCATTATCCTGAGCTTTCCATAACCCTTTCCTTGGGGCGTGTATGGTTTTGCGTGAATCAATGCAATGCCGAAGGAGGCACAGGTAAATTCCAACCGCTTTGAACGATAGGCAGCACCATAATCGACATAGAGCTTTCGCGGCAATCCTCGGACAAGCAGGGCTTGTTCAAATGCCTGATTAAAATAGATGAGTGATTCGGCAAGATAAAACCGTCCATGGGTGATGAGCCTCGAATGATCATCGATAAAAGCAATAAGGTAGGTTTTGCGCAGACGTTGACCGCCACAATCGAGCTTAGGTCCATGCATGACATCACTTTGCCACAAATCATTGGGCAACTCGGCCTCAAACTTTCTTCTATCCACATCGGGAACGGACTTTTCGGTCATAATCTTCTGCTGGTGAAAAAAACGATACAGAGTTGTCTGCTTCAACTCTGTTCCCGGTGGCAATACTTTCCTCACGGAAACCTCTTTGATGAAGTTAGGTACGGACAAGGTCGGCAACTCTTTACGGAGCCGGATAAGCGTGAGGCTGGTTTCCGGGTCATAACTGCGGGCAACACCATTATCAGATCGACCTTGGGGATAGAGGGATTGAATTCGTCTCCCTCCTTCCAGATACGCCTTTACCCAGCTTAAAATGGTGCTTTTTCCTATACTCGTTTTTGTTGAGTACGGAATTGTCCATTGCAGAGAACATTTTTTCTCAAGCAACCTGTGTCGTTCCCCATATTCAAGTTTATGTGCACCGATCATGAATAATACTGAATCGAAAAGCCGCGATCTCATGTTTTTCCTCTTCTGTCATACAGTTGCCTCCAAAGTTAAATTTCGAAGACTGTAGACAAAAATAATGTGGAGCGCAGCAGCAGCCATAGGTAGGGTGGTATTTTTCAGGCCCATGCTAAAGCTAATTTGAACTACTTACGGGTATCTGCCCGAGCCGAAGAAGTTTCTCGTAACCCTCCAGTAAATCACCAATATCGATAAACCCAAAATGAGCGAGAATCTTCCGCTTCAGATTGCGCAACCAGTGGCGCTGACGGGAATGGGGCGTATGAGATAGCCAGCGACCATGGGCAAGACGATGCCTCAGAAAGACTTTGATGGAGGAAACTGAAGCTTGAATGCGGCGAAAATGACTTGTAGGTCGACAACAAATGATGCAACCACAGCGGTCACATCGAAATCGTTTTATTAGCAAGGGGGCAGTGAAGTGATCAAATATTCGGTCTACAAAACCATGTCCCCATACCCTGCAATGGAAACAGCGAGGACAATGGGAGGGCTTGTTCCATTTGTAATCGCGACCTTGATCGAAAACATCCTTGAGAATAACGTCGACAAAGTGTAGCATTGCTGAGTGTTTTTTTGATAGTGGGGTGCTAGCCCCAAAGTTCAAGGCGGTAGAGTTTGCAGACTCTACCGCCTTTTTTGTTTGCCCAGCGTAGCGGGCAAACCCGGCCTGTTGAAAGACAGGCGTCACCCCGATCAGGGGGAAGATAATCCGAATCGCAAGGGCGTTGCTGGCAACGGCAGGGTCTGAAGGAAGCGATAGGAAGTGAGCTGCACATAGCGCAAGCGAACCTGATTCGGCGTTACGGGTGGGTAAGCGTGCAAAATAGCGCAAAGCCCGATACCTGATCAGACCCGTAGAGTGATTGAGGATGCGATAGTTCACAGGGAGTCCGAGTTAACTGGGGAAGCCTTGTATCGTTCCTGTAGCGTAGTAGCGGGATAGGGAGGCTCAAGAGGAGACTCAAGGCCGATCGAAGCGGTGCGAGGTGGCAGATGAATCCGTAGTAGTGATGAAGTCCCGGCCTGAGAAAGCTGGTAACAGTCTGGAGGGGAAAACCGGGATGACCCGCGGCTTGTTCGCGGGGGCCGTATGCGCCAAAAGCCATGACGCTGCGAAGGGAGGAAGTTCATTTGAAGGTTTTTAGAAACTCAGCAAGACATACAGTCTGGACATAAGTTGCCCGACGGGGCGAGGCGCGTTATCGGCGGTACACCGTGACAGGAACACTGCTGATTTTGGCTGTCCACTGGAGTAGCAGAGGCCCCCACTGTACATTGCCTTATGGCTAGAAGGCAGCAGGACTGCTGTGAAGACCCAATGGTTGTATGCAAAGCAAGTAGAAGAAAACGCAGGACAAGAGAATGGTCAAAGTCTGGTACAGTCTGTATAGCAGGATGTTAAACAGGAGCAATCTTGTCAAAGCATTCTTAAAGGGGGTTCTAAGCCCAAACCGGCGGAATTTGTCCAACATGCCAAACTGGCGGCTACTTACTTCCAGTCAATCCCCGCCAAAATGGCCTCCAGGTCAATTGGGTTACGCTTGTCGCGGAAAGCGTAATGCCCAAGAAAATGCAGGTGCTGCCACGCCGCCGGTGAAATTCGCCGTAGCAAGCAAGTGCCTTTTCATTGCCAGTTGCCAGATAGCGGCCAAGCAGCCCAGAAAGCAACATGGAGTTGTAGGCGATCACGACATTTGCAATCAATCGGCCACACTGGTTGCTGACAGCCACATCCAGGTCAGTACGCCCAGTCAGTTCCTTTTTGCCGTTCACTTGGGCGATGGTGGTGCGCAACTGGTGGTAGGACTCGATGCGATTTTCAGAACGATGGACATCACGCTGCAATTGAGGGTCTCGTAGGTAGCGAAGCGTGTAAATGCTGCGGATCAGCTTGTCGAACTCAAAGATGGCTTTGCGCGTACGGTGATGCCCGGACAGGGTGCATATTTTGCGCATCAGGACACTTTGGCTCATCTCCTTGAGTCCCAGCGTAGCAGCAATGTGATCAATGTTCGCTTTCTCTGAGGCAATCAGGCTGCGGTCAATTTGACCCACAGGCTGAATCAGGAAATCAGAGTATCCTTCCTGACCAGCGCCACAGTAGAGGTGCTTCAACTGCGCCTGCAAATTGGTGAAACGCGGCGCAAGGTTCATACCGAACCAATACAGGATGGCGAAGTTGGCCATGTTGATGCTGTGCATGTCGCCGGTGATCGTGGTTGGCACAATATCGGACGTGTTGTTGTAGCAGATGTCAAACACCCAGTAGCTCTCATGCTGGTTTGCGCCCAACATCTCGGTTTGTAAGGCCACATGGTTGGCCAGCAAGGTGAAGGCAACAACCCCGCGATCCTTACCAAAGTACTTGCGCGAATGGCGTGCCTTGAGCGTCGGGTTGGCAGCGGCAAACTTTTGCCCGTCAACGCTGCCATAGAGCACTTCCATGTCGATGGAGTAGTACGGGAATATGGGCAGACTGGCGATGAAATTGCTGATCTGGTCGTTCGCAGTCGATCAGCGTGGCCGGTCGTAGGTATTGCTGATGCGTGGCCTCCAGGACGTGGTACGGAATATCGCAGGTCTCGGCCATGCTGAAATTGCCATGGTTCATGGCCTGGGCAATAATCACCGCCATCAAACTGTCTTCGTCGGCGATCTTCTTTGCGTAGCGTGGCTGCAAGGGCGTCATTGCTGACAGGAAGTGGCATTGTTCATTCACAAACCGGAAAACGTCGGCAATGTCGCGTGCCTGGAGCTTGGCGTAGAAGCCTTGTTGCAGCAGCTTGTCCTTGTCGGCCTTGGGACGGTGCCAAGTCAGTGTTTGCCTATCTGAATCGAATTCCAGGTGCTTGAGCTTGCCGCTGCGCAGTTCATCATCGAATGCTCGCCACTGCGTATCCAACTCAGCGAACAGGGTATCAAGCGTCGCGTCAACTGGCTGGCGCAGCCAGGGGATGTCCAGTGCCTTAAGCGCATCCGCCTTCGCCTCCATGGACACCAGGTCATCGGCGAAGCGCCGGTGCTGCACACTGTCGTCAAGATAAATGTCACCAATATCAAGGCGTTTGCGTAGTTGCCGGTAAACCCAGAATTCATATCGGTCGCCATGCAGGCCAACTGGCTTGCCATGCTTGGTCAAAGCCCAGCAGAAAGTTGCGCAGGCGTTTGGGGAGCGTGCGTAGCGGAATTTCTGCCAGCGGTTGCTTGGCAAGTCGCTGTTGGCGAGCAAATATCTCCTTCATCCATTGCAACGCGGTCAAGCCAGATCTTGCCACTGGCGGTGACACTTTCGAAATTCAGGGCCATGGCCAACGGACGCAGATTTTTCGTGCAAAGTCCGCTTTGCTTGTCCACCGCTTGCCACCGTAAATCCATCTGGCTGACAGGTTTCTCCGTCAAGAGCTTGCCAGTCGAGCGCAGCTTCTCTTCCGGTATGATCCGGAATGCCCGTTGGCGAACTGTGCCAAAAGGGGTCACATCGGCGAGCGTGTCATCCACATACAGCAAGAGCAATTCGCCCACTCTTGGCGTGGCTTGTTGGCGTTCATTGTGAATTTGGGCTGCCTGTTTGTTGGCGACTGCCTTGGTGTCGTCTTCGAGCTGCCGTGTGTGGTAACCAAAGGCTTCCACTACATTGTCAGTAAGTTGCCGGTAGCGCTGCCAGGCGTAGCACAGCAAATAGAGGTAGGTCTGGCCAGACTTGAGCCGCCGCAAATCATAGATGGTGTAGAAGTTGGCCAGACTGGCGTAGTAGGCAATGTTGAGTTGCGAGAGGTCGAGATTTGGCAACAGGGCTTTGGCGATAGCATACAGGGGGGCCAGAGTGAGGCGTTTTTGACGTTCCAAGCCCATCTGGCGATAGCGAAAACTTTTTGGCATCCTGTTTGAGAGCGGCCAAATCGGACAGGGTGCTTTCTCGCGTCAGCAATTGCTGCAGCGCTTCGCGTGTGGCGTCAGTCAGGGCCGTTTCGACCAATTGCTCCAGACGTTCACGTTCAGCGGTAAGTGCATTGCTGATAATGGTTTGCAGCGTGGAGTAGCCTGGCCGCACAATGCGCTTGACCAATCAGAAAAACCATCACCTCAGCCAACAAAAAGGTGGGGGCCACGTCCGTTCTGGCCAGCAGTATTGCCTTGTCGCGCATGTCCGGCAGGTCTTCGTCCGTCCAAAGGCGATAACCAAACAAGGCGACAATTTCTTTGCGCTGGGCGTTATAGCTCTGGTCGCTCAGCGGCGCTAGAGTTAGCGTTTGTCCAGGGAAATACCGTTGCAGCAGGAACGCGACATCCTCTGGCGACACCTCATCCAAAGAGAACTGGAAAAATGCTTGTTTGGCCTTGAAGTAGCCAATTTGCAGAAAGCAATAGACCTGTTTCAAGAGGCCCCTACGCTGCAAAGCCAAGGAACGTTCGGCCTCGGTCATTGCAAAAAACTCAATGCGCTGGAAGTCGTCGAAATCGGGAATGCCGTATAGCGCTGTCTTCTCCGCTTCCGAGAGGATGGTCATTCGCTCATTGCTGTCACCGCGCATTTCGCATTCCCGCTATACCAGACAACAGATTTTCGCGCCCGACGGCAGACAGGATTGAGCGGCAAGGCATGGTCAGTTATCCGTTCTTAGGTATTGGTACAATGTTTCCCGGCTGATACCGAGTTCGCGAGCCAGCTTGGTCTTTTGTTCGCCAGTCGAAACCCGTTGTCGTAGTTCGACCACCTGCTCGGGCGATAATGCTTTTTTGCGGCCACGGTAGGCCCCGCGCTGCTTGGCGAGCGCAATACCTTCACGCTGTCGCTCGCGGATCAAGGCCCTCTCAAATTCAGCAAACGCGCCCATGACCGACAGCATCAGGTTCGCCATCGGCGAGTCCTCGCCGGTGAAGACCAGGCTTTCCTTGACGAATTCGATACGCACGCCACGCTTGGTCAGCTTTTGCACGAGGCGGCGGAGATCGTCCAAGTTGCGCGCCAAGCGATCCATGCTGTGCACAACCACGGTATCGCCCTCGCGCACAAAGGACAGCAGTGCGTCGAGTTCCGGCCGTTGTGTGTTCTTGCCCGATGCCTTGTCGGTGAACACCTTTTCGACTTCAACTTGCTCTAGTTGCCGTTCCGGGTTCTGATCGAGGCTGCTGACCCGGACGTAACCAATGCGGTGACCTTGCAAAACGTCTCCTCCAAGAGAGAAAATTGTCAGGATGAACTCTAAGACCTTTGATAAAGAATGTCAGTAAATAGCAGAACAAACTCTATCTTGACGTTTAGCACAACCATTTTTGACATCAGGATAGGGTATACTTCAAGTTGACATCAAAATTTAAAAAATTAGCCAAAAGCCATTTGACATGCGTAATGTTACGGGTTACAATTTATCATGATCAAAAGCTTAAAACATAAAGGGCTTAAAAAACTCTACGAAACCGGAAGCAAACAAGGTGTTAAGCCGGAACATGTTGTTCGGCTGCGATTAATCTTGGCAAGGCTGGACGCAAGCGCCGCCCCAGAGGATATGAATCTGGCCGGACTAGGGTTGCACTCGCTGAAAGGACCGTTAAAAAACTTTTGGTCTGTCTCTGTTTCCGGCAATTGGCGTGTTATTTTCCGATTTGAGAACAATCATGCAATTGATGTAGATTATTTGGATTATCATTAAGAGGTAAGCTATGGTTATGCATAACCCACCACACCCGGGAGAAGCGGTCCGGGAATTTTGCATTAAGCCTTTGGGGTTGTCCGTCACCAAGGCGGCCAGAGGACTGGGTGTGTCCCGCACAGCATTATCTGAGTTGTTAAACGGTCGCCGTGGAATATCCCCCGAAATGGCAATTCGTTTGTCAGTGGCATTTGGCGGCAGTGCTGAAAGTTGGATCACACAACAGGCACAATATGATCTTTGGCGAGCTATGCAGGGAGCAGACAAAATTAAACGTCAGGTTCAGGCTTTTGCTTGACTTTTTTTTGAGGGAGGAGGCGGCTTACATCCTCTAATTGGATAAATTCCGCCGGTTTGGGCTTAGAACCCCTAAAGGTAAAATCTTCAAATGGGGCTGGCGGGATAGATGGTCAGAGCACTAAAGATTTTGCTGAATCGCTAACCAGCAACATAGACCAAATCTTGACGGAATTACAGGAGAAGAGTTACCAACCTCAGCCGGTGCGTCGGGTTGAAATACCGAAAGCGTCAGGAGGAGTGAGGTTGCTTGGAATTCCCGCAGTTTCCGATAGAGTAGCGCAAATGGTGGTCAAGATCCACTTTGAGCCAACCGTGGAACCTTTCTTTCATGAGGATTCATATGGATATAGACCGAGGAAATCGGCGATTCAAGCAATTGAGATAACTCGCAAGCGATGCTGGCGGTATGACTGGTTGCTTGAGTTTGATATCAAAGGACTGTTCGATAATATCGGACATGATCTGTTGATGCGGGCAGTGCGGCATCACACGGAGGGTAGCTGGGTAATCCTTTACATCGAAAGATGGCTGAAGGCTCCATTCCAGAAAGAAGATGGCACGTTGGTGGAGAGGCTGCAGGGCACTCCTCAAGGTGGTTTATGCAAAGCTTTGCATAAACCGCCTTATGCAAAGTTGACGATTATGCAAAGTAAATCGCTAAAACAGGCAGATTTCCGCCGTTTTCAATGAATTTACTTTGCATAATATCACGACTACTTCAGACTTGAAAGCCGTCAAATAGTACAGCATTTTTCTTTCAGAGGCTTTTTTTGCATAAAAAATGTCTCTTTCAATGATTTTTGAGCTCTTTAGCCAGCTATCTTTAAGGGAGATTATGCTAAGTAAATCGGCGAGAGCCCCTTGTATTATAAGGATTTTTATGCCTTACTTTGCATAATTACTAACTTTGCATAAGGAGGTATCGTAAGTCCGGTGCTTTCCAACCTCTTTCTGCACTATGTCTTTGATAAATGGATGGATCGGAATCATCCCGGTAGTCCATTCTGCCGATACGCCGATGATGCTGTTGTGCACTGTCGAACTGAGGCTGAGGCTTTTGCGCTCAAGGAAGAGCTTGACGTCAGATTTAGGGAATGTGGTCTGGAACTCCATCCATTGAAGACGAAGATTGCTTACTGTAAAGACGATTTTCGTCGTAAAGACTATTCTGTCACGAGCTTTGATTTTCTTGTTTATACCTTTAGGCCTCGACGATCAAAGAACCGCAATGGAAAGTTTTTCATTAACTTCTCGCCAGCTGTAAGTAATAAGGCGGGCAAGGGGATGAGGGAAAAGGCCCGAGGCTGGAATATGCACCTTCGTAGTGATAAGTCCCTGGAGGATTTGTCGAAGATGTTCAGTCCTGTTATTCAGGGATGGATAAACTTATGGCCGCTTTTATAAGTTAGCGCTGTACCCGACACTACGCCATTTGAACAGGACACTGGTCAGATGGGCTACACGGAAATTTAAGAGATTGAAGCGCCATCGACGTAGGGCGGAACATTGGCTGGGGATAATTGCCAACAGGCAACCCTGGTTGTTCCCGCACTGGAAGATAGGGGTGAAACCGACGGCTGGATAATGGGAGCCCGGTGAGTCGAGAGATTCACGCCGGGTTCTGAGAGCGGCCGAGGGGGCGGTACCTCGGCCGACTCACCTCGTGATATTTTGTCAGAGTAAAGCTGAAGCAGAGGCAATATTAACCGAGGTTCAGCAATGGACAAAGAAAAACGGTTTGACTCTGCATCCAGACAAAATTCACATTGGTAATTGCCTCGAGAAAGGCCAAGGCTTTGAGTTTCTCGGGTACCTTTTCGAAGCTGGGCATCGTTATGTCCGAAAGAAAAGCCTTATGGCTTTACGCGATCGGATTCGCCAGAAAACGAAAAGAACGTGTGGAATGAGTGTCGAACAAATAGTTGAAGAGCTGAATCCGAGCCTCATAGGATGGTTTGGATACTTTAAGCATGCCCGTTCCACTACATTCAAGGGAGTGGACGGTTTTGTTCGACGTCGACTTCGTGCAGTCCTTCGTAAACAGACAAAACGCCCTGGTCAGGGAACCGCTTGGAGCGATAAATTGAGCTGGTCAAATGCATTCTTCGGCAAATTAGGGCTTTTCACCATGAATGAAGCCTGGATAAGAGCGAGCCAATCCCGATGAGGCAACTACCAACTGGAGAGCCGTGTGCGAGAGAACCGCACGCACGGTTCGGAGGGCGGGGAGGACATTGTCCTTCCCGACCCCTATCTAACTGAATCTCAACCGTGTTTCTTTGAATCAAAACAGATGAGTGAGATCAAATCGAAAGCGATGCAAAAACCTACTTTCTAGGAGCAAATGGCATGAGCAATCGAATATATTTGGCTGTTTCTGGAACGATCTTTTCAATTGTGGCGGTGGCACATATAGTGCGCGTCGCAGAGAACTGGGGCGGTGCAAGTAAATCAATGGTCTGTTCCTATCTCTATGGAAGTATCCTGGGTAGTCCCATATTTCGGTCTTCATGCAATACGTCATCTTTCTGCATCCATACTAATGGAGAATGATGTACCTCTTATAGATATAAAAACCATCCTCAGACATAAAAGCATATCTACGACAGAGAGGTACATTCATAGACTGAAATCAGTTCGGCAATCGATAAGTGTTTTCGATAAAAACATGGACGAGCAGGGTGGAAAACCACCAAAATAATCACCAAAACAAAAAAGGCACTTAACGAGTTATCGCTAAGTGCCTGAAATTGCTTGGTGACCCCAAGGGGACTCGAACCCCTGTTACCGGCGTGAGAGGCCAGTGTCCTAGGCCACTAGACGATGGGGCCAAATGGTGCTGCTTTATAACTGACCCCGCGGTGGTTGTCAACACTTTGTTAGCGGGGAAAATAATTATTGTTTGGTCCGGGGTAATTTCATCACGATGGTTTGCAATTTGTCTTTCGTTCGTGATTGCCGCGGTTAAAGCGTTGAGTGGATTCTTTCAGTTGTTGAGCTGTTTCAGGGGTAAGGAATTCCATACCACAGCGCCATCGCCAGTTTCCTTCAGCAACACCGGGGCTGTTCATTTTACAGTCACCACCAAAACCTAAAACATCCTGTAGGGGAATTATACAAAGTATGCTGATGGAAGATTGGGCTAAAAAGATTAAATCATGGTGACTTCCTCGCGAATCATGAGGGTCCCGATTGGCAACGAGTTTGATATGCTCGCGTTGTCTATCATTGAGTCTGTCGCTTAGAAACCAGCCAATTGTAGTATCATTGTCGTGGGTGCCAGTGTACACGATACAATGAGGTGTCTGAAAATTATGGGGGAGAAATATATTGTCGGGATTATCATCAAAGGCAAACTGCAGGACTTTCATTCCGGGGAATCCAAGTTCGTCTCGAAGAGCTTCCACTTCCGGGGTAATTATACCCAAATCCTCCGCGACAATATCAAGAGGGCCAAGTCTGTCGGCTATCTGGTTAAAGAAATTCTTTCCCGGGCCTTTAAGCCATTCACCGTCTTCTGCAGTTTCGCATTCTTCGGGAATAGACCAATAGGATTCAAAGCCCCGGAAATGATCAATACGAGCCATATCAACCAGAGTAAATAGATGGGCCAATCTGTCTGACCACCACTTTGTTAGTTTTTCCTGAATTCTTTTATCGTTACTTTGCCAGTTATACAAGGGGTTTCCCCAACGTTGACCAGTATTGCTGAAATAGTCGGGGGGAACACCTGCGACATGGGTTGGACGTAAGGTTTCAGGGTTGAGAGTAAAAATATCCTGGTTGGCCCAGACCTCTACGCTGTCATAGCTGACGTAAATAGGCAGATCTCCGAAAAGTTTTATCCCTTTGTTGCGAGCGTACGTGTGGAGTAGTTGCCATTGCCTGAAAAACTCAAATTGTTCGAAACGGTAATAGTCAATACGTTTGGAGTGTAATACAAAGAACTTATGAAGAGCTTGGGTTGATCTTGTAGCGAGCTCGCGTGGCCAGGAGAACCAACCTGATTCGTGAAAGATTTCTTTGGCAGCCATAAAAATTGCGTAGTCGTCAAGCCAGAAACTTTCTTTTAAGAAGTTTGCATATTCAGGGAACCGTTCAGGGTGGAAGTTGTTAAATGCTTCCTCTAGTAAGCTCTTTTTGTACAGTTCCACCATTTGGTAATTTGTCGTGTAGGGCGAAAAAGCGGGATGATTTCGAAGGCTTGTTTGAGAGATAAAACCAGCCTCAAAAAGCAGTTCAGGCGAGAATAATAAATAGGAACCTGCGAATGCGGAACTACTCATGTATGGGGAGTAGTCGAAAGGAGAATTTGTCGGACCGGTCGGTAAAAATTGCCAATAGGTTTGGTCGCTCTCAACTAAAAAATCAATAAATTGGTACCCTGAGGTTCCAATGTCCCCGATACCATAAGGAGAGGGCAAAGAAGTGATGTGGGCAAGGAATCCGCTGGATCGTTTGTTTAACATTGTCTCGTCACGAAAGTGAAAAATTGTTCATAAAGAAAAATGGATTTGCTTAGAGGCATGAAAATAAAAGCAGTATTGTTCCTTGTATCTCATACTTTCGATGCTATACTATAAGTCAGTTAAACAATGTGCTACGTAAAATTTTTCCAGAGTCTCAAGTATGGCTAACATTATAAATTGCTTTTTATGCATGGATGCTGTACTAATATGATCTTTTGAACACTACTATGCGCTAGCGGGGTCTTTCTCGTCGGCTTTTTTTTTGTCAAAAAAATCATTAAATAAATCGCCTTGTTGGTTCTCTTGAGACTATTGGAACAATGCTTTATGGCATTTATACAATAGATAGTCTTTTTAATTCAAGAAATGGAGTGGTTGTCTGGTGCTGCCTGAACTTAAAGAAAACCTTCTGAAAGCCGGAAAAGAAGAAGGCTGTATTAGCTTTGATGATTTAAATGAATTGTTGCCAGATGAGATAAAAGATCCAAATGAAATTGAGTCGATCTTTAACTTTCTCGGTGCGCATTCCATTGAAATTGTAACCGTTGAAGAGGATGGCGAAAAGCGTACGTTATCCGGTGAAATTTGGGAACGAAATGATGCCTCAAACTCTAATGTAAATCAAGAGGATGAGATGAGTCTCCCTGACGAGGAAACTCATGAAGCTGAAGAGACGACTACCACTTACCTTCGGGAAATGGGGCGGTTTGATCTTCTGACTCCTGAAGAGGAGGCGAAATACAGTAAGACTATTCGTCAGGGGTTTGAGTCGATAATAGCAGCTATTCGTGAAGATGTTTCCGGCGTTAAGGAGATTCAGCTTCTTTGCGAGAGGATTGATCTTTGGGAAAGAAGAGATCCAACCCTCAAACCGAAAAAGCAGCAACTTAATTTTATGCGGTACAATGTTATCAGTGCCGCGAAGAAATACACAGATATTCGCGAACTCTTCGAGTTGCAGGCTAAGCTCGAAGCATATAGCAGATCTATTGAAGTAGCAAAAGACACCATGATCAGGGCCAACCTGAGGCTGGTTGTGTCAATTGCAAAACGATACATGCATCAAGGTCTTACCCTCGCAGATTTAATTCAGGAAGGTAATCTTGGTTTAATGCGGGCGGTCTTCCGTTTTGATTATACTAAGGGAAATAAGTTTTCCACCTATGCAAGTTGGTGGATAAGGCAGGCCATTACCCGGGCTATTCTCGATAAAACGAGAACGATCCGCTTACCTGTTCATTTCCTTGAACTGAGAAGCCAGTTTTTCAAGGCTTTTTATGCGCTTTTTAAAGAGCTCGGCCGGGAACCTACACCTCTTGAAATATCCAAGGCAACCAATCTGCCGATGGATAAGATTCTTTCAATTCTTGAAGCATCACGGGAGCCTATTTCTCTTGAGACCCCAGTTGGAGATGATGATTCTACCCTTGGTGATTTCCTTGAAAACCAAGAATCACAATCACCTTATGATGCTGTTCAAACAAGAGAATTGTCTGGAAGGGTGAATGATATCCTTGAGACCCTCAGCGAAAGAGAAGAAAAGATCATTCGCTTGCGGTTCGGCATTGGTGAGAAGGCTGAATACACCCTTGAGGAAATCGGCAAACTCTTTAATGTGTCCAGAGAGCGAATTCGGCAGATTGAAAAGAAGGCATTAAACCGATTGCGTCACTCCAGTCGTCGTGAAAAATTGAAATTTTTTATAGACTGATCAAATATTACATATTGAGAAAGCCGGGTGAAAGCCCGGCTTTTTAGTTTACTGTGGATAAATATATTTACAATGCAGGGTTTGGACGAATTCTCGAAAAGGTTAACGCAGCGGAGAGATTAACCTTTGATGAGGGACGACAGTCTATACAACAGCAACGATATTCTCGCTCTTGGATACCTCGCCAACATCGTCAGAAACAGATTGAATGGAGATAACACCTACTTTATCTACAATCAGCATATAAACTATTCCAATATCTGTACTAACCTTTGCAAATTCTGCGCCTTTGGTCGTGAAAAAGATTCTGATCTTGCCTACGAGATGAGTGTTGAAGAAGTGAAGCAAAAGGTGAGGGACCGCCTTGATGAACCGATAACTGAGGTTCATATGGTCGGTGGCATTCATCCAGATCTGCCTTTTGAATACTATCTAGAATTATTGCGTGGGATAAAAGAGGTGAGGCCTGAATTGCATATTCAAGCATTTACCTGTGTAGAGATCGCTCATTTTGCCAACCTTGCCGGCAAGTCTGTGGGAGACACTCTGAGGCTTCTGATGGATGCCGGGCTTGGTTCGCTGCCGGGTGGAGGTGCGGAAGTATTTAGTCCGAGGATACGAGAACTGACCTGCGAAAAAAAACTATCAGGAACTGATTGGCTCGAAATTTCCAAAATCGCCCACAAGCAAGGATTGAACACCAACGCTACTATGTTGTACGGACATATAGAAACAATTGATGAACGTCTGGAACATTTGCAGGCACTGCGCGAAGTGCAGGACGAAACAAACGGATTTTTAGCGTTTATTCCACTTTCTTTCCATCCGAAAAACACTGCTATGTCCGATCTTTCCAGAACAACAGGAATTGACGATCTTAAAAATATAGCGGTTGCCCGACTTTTTCTCGATAACTTTCCACATATCAAAGCCTACTGGGTGATGATTGGTCCACAAATGGCCCAGATTGCCCTTTCGTTTGGGGCAGATGATATGGATGGGACGGTGAAAGAGGAGGTCATTACCCATATGGCAGGTGCCGAAACTGATCAAGCCATTGGCAGCTCTACCCTGGTACGTCTCATTAAAGAGGCCGGTCGCATTCCTGTGCAGAGAGACACCCTGTATAATGTCATTGAAGCACATAGCTAGTGAAATAGAAAATGCCCACCGTGTGGTTCAGTGGGCTTCTTCGTGATTGAACTTGTCCCGCGACGCTGTTGGGCTGGGCTGGTAGACAGAGGAGTTTAGTATATAATGCCGCTTGAAACAATAATTGACAAAGTATCTGCAGGCCAGCGTATCAGCGATAATGACTATCTGCTGTTGGAAAAAGAGGGTGATCTCTATCAGCTCGGCTTTCTCGCTAATACAATCAGGCAAACTAAACATCCTGAAAAAAATGTTACTTATGTTATCGATAGGAACATTAACTATACGGATATCTGTATTTCTGCCTGTAAATTCTGCGCTTTTTATAAGCATCCGGAAGATAAAAAAGGTTATTTGATTTCCTTTGAGGAATTGGCGGAAAAAATTAGTGAGACACAGTCCCTGGGTGGTACTCAAATACTTCTGCAGGGTGGTTTGCATCCCGGACAGCCACTGGAATACTATGAAGAGATGGTTGCTTTTATGAAAGCGACCGGTATTCACGTCCACGGCTTTTCTCCTCCGGAAATTTGTCATTTTGCCAATGTTTCAGGATTGTCTGTCAAAAAAGTTTTGGAAAGACTCATCGTTGCAGGTCTGGGGTCAATCCCGGGTGGTGGTGCGGAAATACTGAGTGATAGGGTACGGCAGCTTACCGCTCCCCAAAAATGTACTGCAGATCAGTGGATTGAGGTTATGGAAGAAGCTCATCATCAGGGGCTACGAACTACGGCAACGATGATGTTCGGACATATTGAAACAAAGGCGGAGCGCCTTGAACACCTTCGTAGGCTTCGAGAATTGCAGGACCGTACCCATGGATTTACTGCCTTCATTCCATGGCCGTTTCAACCACATAATACAGTGCTTGCCGAGGTTGAAAAGACTACAGCCTTTGAATATTTACGTATGGTGGCTCTTTCCAGAATCTATCTTGATAATTTCGATAATATCCAGGCCTCCTGGGTCACCCAAGGTCCAAAAGTTGCACAACTTTCACTTTCATTCGGAGCTAATGACTTCGGCAGTACGATGATTGAAGAAAATGTAGTGGCTGCAGCCGGTGTAAACTTCAGGTTATCTGAACAGGAGATTAAACGGCTTGTCATCGATGCGGGCTACAGGCCAGTTCAAAGACTGATGGATTATACTCTTGTCTCGTAGGTTTTTATTTGGCCATGTATCAGTAGATGGGCTTGAGCTGTTCTGATAATGCTTTCCTTTTCTGATAGTTAGAGATAGCCATGGTAATTCTTTCCGCCCCGTGGATTGTTCCGGTGGATGTACCTGTTATTCGGGAAGGCAGTATTGTTGTTGCTGATGGGCGGATTGTCGATATCGGCCGGCGAGTTGATATTGTTCAAAAATATTCGCAATGCCAGGAAATATCCTATTCCTGTGTACTCATGCCGGGGCTGATTAATGCTCATATGCATCTGGAACTTTCTCACCTGCAAAATGCTGTAGAACCTCTGCCGGGCCAAAACTTTACTGACTGGATTGATAAGCTGCTGGCACAAAGAGCTACAAAGAAAATCAGCCGGGAAAAAATAGTAGAGATCTTTACCATTGCCCTCCAAGATCAATATAGCTCAGGGGTTGTACTGATTGGTGATATTGGCAATGAGTATTTTGGTGAGTTACATCGCACCAAAGAGGACTCCCAGCCAAATGTTTTGCGAATGCTTGAATGTCTTGGGCCAAACAGGGAAGCTTGTCGGATTGCGTTGGAGAACCTGATTCAGTTAGATGATCGCATTGCTGTAACCGGACATGCATCGTATTCAACCGCGCCGGAGCTTCTTTTGGCAGCCAAGAAGAGGTGTAATAGACTACAGCACATTTTCTCTATACATACGTGTGAAAGCCGAGAGGAACGCCAGTTTATCCGAACTGGTACCGGGTGTTTTCGTGATTTTCTGGAAAAGAAAAACAGCTGGGATGGAGTATTTCCTTTTCCTGAATCTGATTTTCCGGGTACCATAGAATATTTTGATCATCTTGGAATCCTGGATGATAAGACTCTGCTCGTTCATTGTGTTCATATTTTTGAGAATGAACTGCAATTAATTAAAAAACGGGGAGCGCGGATTTGTCTTTGTCCGGGAAGTAACCAATTTCTTGGCGTTGGACTTGCTCCGGTGGAGCAGATGGTGGCTGTAGGTCTACTTCCCGCGATAGGCACTGATTCTCCTGCATCAAACCATTCAATTGATATTTGGCGGGAAATGCAGCTGATGGCAAAAAGCTACCCAACCCTTGAACTTTCTATTTTCTTGGCCATGGCCACTATGGGTGGGGCACAAGCGCTTCGGTCCGATGCTGACTTCGGCAGTTTGTCTGTTGGAAAAAAAGCAAAATTTATCCATGTGTCATCAGCATCTCTTAAGCGGTGCAGTGATGGAAAACAACTTATTAATGAATTGGTTTCAGGTGGAAAACCCACCGAAATTGAGTGGGTGTCGACTGTTGTTCATGACTAAATTAGTAGAAAAACAAAGGTGCCTCGCATGAAAGAGTCAGGGAAAACCATAGTCAGGATCGGAATGGCCAACTATCTCAACACTGCACCTATCTATGAAAAATGGAAGAGTTCAGTGCAATCGGAAAACTGGATTCTGGTGGAAGACCATCCTGCTGCTTTGAACAAAAAAATGGCAGAAGGTCAACTCGACTTGAGTTTTATCTCCTGCTATGAATACGGGCTCCATCCAGAGAAATATAAAATTCTATCAGGAATTTCTATAAGCGCAAATGGACCGGTGGGGTCAATAATACTCTTTTCTCACGTGCCGATGAACCAACTCGATAAAGCCCATGTACTCTTCAGTGCGCAGTCGGAAACATTGATCGGTTTGGTGAAGATTCTTCTGGAAAAGTTCCAAAATGTTCATCCCTGCTATTTGACGGACGAAACTCAAACAATAAAAGATGGAGATTTCAAAGCAGTACTGGCGATTGGTGATGATGCCCTGCGACTGGCTGAAAAATCCACCTATCTGTATGAATATGATTTGGTAGATATCTGGAAACGTGAAACAGGCCTTCCCTTCGTGTTTTCTGTTTGTGCTGTTCGTGAAGAATTCTGCACTAACCATCCAGAGATACTGATAGAAATACATCGTGAGCTTATCAGATGTCGGGATGAGGGAAGAGCGGATCTGGACGCGATATGTGATTTCTCGGCATCGCGCATTCCCATTTCCAAAAAGAAATGTCATCAGTATCTTAGTGCAATAGAATACGATCTTGGCGCTCAGAAGCGCAAGGCCCTTGAAACGTACTTTGACTTTCTAACCATACGTGGAGATCTTGTTAAGAGCTGTTTGCCGCTAAAGATTTTTGCAAACCTCAACTGAGTGAAACGAAAGATGCTCATTGAACAGGACAGATGACAACACTTCCCCCAAAACAAAAGATACTTCTAGGAATTACCGGTGCTACGGGAATGCTTTTTCTTACTTCCTTTCTTGATTCCCTTGCAGTATTGGAATTGACAGTGCATGGAATATGCTCTGCATCGGGCAGGAATGTTTTAAAGATGGAACAGGGACTCCTGCCTGAAGAATTGCCCGTGGTCTCCAAATGGTTTAACTTTGATGATTTGTCTGCTCCACCCGCTTCGGGATCAAGTGATTATTCATCAATGGTCGTATTGCCGTGTACCATGGGAACTCTTGCAGCAATTGCCGGGGGATTGTCCATTAATCTGATACATCGTGCAGCCGATGTAATGCTCAAAGAACGAAAGAAGCTGGTTCTTGCTGTTCGGGAAACGCCTTTTAACAGAACGCACCTGAAAAACATGCTGAGCGTTCATGATGCCGGGGCTATCATTTGTCCAACCATGCCCAGTTATTACCTGCAACCCAAAACACTTGAAGAGGCTGCGGAAAGTTACTCGTGGCGTCTTGCTGACCAGCTTGGTCTTAACATACCCAGTCGAAAGAGATGGAAAAACTAGCGAACTTAAGCCAAAAGATATCTATTTTACTGGAAATGATCCAGTTTAAACTGACTATCTTTGCGCTGCCTTTTGCGTTTACCGGAGCATTTCTAGCTTCGCGTGGCATCCCTGATCTCAATATCGTTTTTTGGATCGTTCTGGCAATGGTGGGAGCCAGGACTTGCGCTATGGGGTTCAATCGGATTATTGACCGAAAGTTTGATAAAGCTAATCCCCGAACTGCGGCTAGAGCTCTTCCTGCAGGTGACGTCAGGCTCCGGGAGGCCTGGGCCTTAGTAGTTTTATCTGGAATGTTGTTTTTCTATGCCTGTTTCAATCTTAATCATCTGACTTTGCTTCTGTCTCCATTTGCCCTAAGCCTTACTTTATTTTACTCAATTACCAAGCGATTTACTTATTTTTGTCATCTGATTCTTGGAGCTGCACTCGCTTTTTCGCCCTTAGGTGGATGGGTCGCAGTTCGGGGAAGCCTGGTAGAGTATCCCTTTGTGCTTTCTATTGGGGTTATTTTTTGGGTGGCAGGCTTCGACACTATTTATGCTTGTCTGGATGCCGATTTTGACCGGAAGATTAAACTCCAGTCGCTTCCTTCGCGAATGGGTAAAAAAAGTGCGTTTAGATTGGCTGGTTTCTTTCACTTCTTAGCCTTTGTCTTCTTTACTTTGACGGGATATCAAGCAGGTTTGAATATTTATTATTACATAGGGATTGTGTTTGCGTCCGGTGCGTTACTCTATCAACATATGCTGGTTAAACCGGAAGACTTATCCCGTATACATGCGTCATTTTTCTCAATGAACGGCATTGTCAGCGTTACCCTTTTTATTGCTACCTGGCTCTCTCTTGCCACGCTTGGCTGATAAAGGATTTGAGGCCGTGAGGATAAAACGAATTGTTATTTTGCTTGTTGGTCTGCTGTTCTTCGAAGTAGCCTTGGCAGGAGCCAAGGATTTGGTGCTCGATGATAAAATGGTTCTTCCCTTAGGGGTTATTGACCTTCATATGCTTCCGATTGGATATTCCGGGAAGGAGAAACTTACCTACGATGTTTCCTGGACCGGTGGTATTAAGATCGGCGAATTACACCTGGAAGTCAATGCTCTGCCTGAAATTGAAGATGGGTTTGAGATTAGGGCGAATGTTACGACAAAAAACGGTGCACTTAACCTTATTTATCCCATAGAAGATGTACATGTCACCCGAGTACAGGGGGCGAAAAGACTGCCTTATCATTATGAAGTCTGGCAGAAAGAGGGATATAAGTATAGAGCACACCGTGTGATCGAATATGATCAGCAAAAAGGTTACATTCTCTATATGAAAAATGATAAACTCGATGGTGAATATCACATTAAAGGGGAGACGAATAACGAATTCTCTTCCTTTTTCAATAGCAGATTAATGACGTTTGAGATCGGCAAACAATTTGTGGTTCCGACATTTGCGGACAAAAAGAGAGTTGAAGTTGTCGTTCATGCAGTAGCAAAAAGAAAGTTTAAAAAGACAATTCTCGGACCGGTTACTACAGTAGAGATTATGCCTGTTATGAAATTTAAGGGTTTGTATGATAAAAAAGGTGATACGGTAATCTGGTATACTGACGATGTTTGCCGGGTACCAGTACGAATTAATTCTAAAATCACCATTGGCTCTCTCACTGCTGAACTTACAGCATATGATAACCCCGCTTGTAAACTGTATCCTCCAGAAACGAAAAAATGAATACAAATAAATAAATGGATTTCAAGGAGTAGTAGGACATGACAACACCAGTAACAATGACTGATTTTCCGGACCTGATACTAAAGCACAGAGGTAAAGTTCGCGATATGTATGAAATACCGGGCCATGCCGATAAGTTACTTATGGTAGCAACTGATCGAATCTCGGCCTATGATGTTATTATGGATGACGCAATTCCTGGCAAGGGGGCGGTATTAACTGAGCTTTCTCTGTTCTGGTTTGATCTTTTAGGAGATATTGTCGAAAATCACCTAATTACAGCTGATGTTGATCAATATCCAGAGGTATGTGAGCCCTATGCCAAACAGTTGCAGGGCAGGTCGATGTTGGTAAAGAAAACTAAACCGCTGTCTATAGAATGTATAGTCCGAGGTTACATTTCCGGATCGTTCTGGAGTGAATATAAAAAAAATCCTATTGTCTGTGGCTTTGATCTGCCCCAAGGCATGCAGGAGTCTGACAAATTTCCCGAGCCATTGTTTACCCCATCAACCAAAGCGGAACTTGGCAACCACGATGAAAATATTTCCCTACAACAAATGATGGAGATTGTAGGCACCGAAAAAGCTAAAGAGATCTCAGAGATATGTCTTGCTCTTTATAAAAAAGCAGCTGACTATGCCCGTTCCAGAGGAATTATTATAGCTGACACTAAATTTGAACTGGGTGAACTTGATGGTAGGCTCATTTTGATAGATGAGGTCTTGACCCCTGATTCGTCACGTTTCTGGCCTGTGGATAAATATGAGCCGGGAAAATCTCAACCGAGTTTTGATAAGCAGTTTTTAAGAGATTATCTCTCAACATTAGATTGGGATAAAACTCCCCCTCCACCGCCTTTGCCTTCAGAAATCACAGAGAAGACAAAACAGAGGTACAAAGAAGCTGTTCAAAAGATCACGGGCAAACAGTAAAATGATTAGTAGTAACTTCCCTGACACTTAGGGAGTGACTGCGTCCGGTACGAAGTATCGCTAAAAGAAGGCCGCGTTCTCTATGGAGTTCAGACGGCCTCTTTTGTTTTTGATTTGGTAGCTCAACAACACAGCTTCGCAATGAGATTCTATAATGCTGTTATATTTCATTTACCTTCAATGCAGTAATTCAAAACGGCATCAAGAGATTGATCTTTAAAGTTGTAACCTGATTCCAAAAGGATTCGGGGAGTTACACGAGAGCTGCTCAATAACATTTCATCAGCCATTTGACCGAAAAGCAACTGTACCATAAACGTGGGAATCCTTAACAGTGTTGGTTTGTCGAGAGCTCTGCCAAGAGCTTTCGTTAGCTCCGCATTGGTTGTCTGAATCGGAGAGACGACATTGACCGGACCTTTTATACGGTCTTTTGAAATTATAAAATTTACGATTTCAACTATATCTCTAATACTTATCCAGCTGATGAATTGTTTCCCATTGCCAATTATACCACCCAGTCGTGCTCGGAAAGGCGGAATCATTTTATGAAGAGCTCCGCCTTTAGGGCTGAGAATCATCCCGAAACGTAGATTTACTATCCGTATGCCCATTGAGGACAGGCGATAGGTCTCCTTTTCCCACTGCTGACAGACATCGGCTAAAAAACCGTTACCTAGAGGGCTGTTTTCGTCAAGGATAGCTTCTCCTCTGCTGCCATAATAGCCAATGGCAGATGCACATAAAAAAACGCTCGGTTTTTCTCGAAGACTTGAAATATAATCGACTAGTTCTCTTGTCCCATCAACCCTGCTTTGTAGAATTTGTTCCTTTTTCTTTTGGGTCCAGCGCCCCTGTGCCACATTTTCTCCTGCAAGATGGATAACATTTTGAAATATGCTGTCCGCATTTTCAGGGATATCGTCAGTAGCCCAAAAACGCTTTGAACCACCTTCTTTATTGCGTTTGAGACATTGTAAGGAATGTCCTTTTTTAAACAGATCTTCTATTAATGCACTGCCAACCAACCCAGAACTTCCGGTAATAAGTGTCTTCATGATTATTGCATCCTGCAATTATTTGTTTTGCTGCTTTTGGTCTGTTCGGCGACAGGATCGGATGTCCGGTATTCTTTTTCTGCCGTCCAGAATATGAAAAAATGCCATTATCGGGTGTTTCCATATCATTCTGGGGCCGGAATATTGCATTATTTGTCGAGCTTTAGCTTGCATCTCTTTGTTATAGCAATGAATTGGACATTTTCCGCAGGTGGGCTTCAGTTCCTTGAACGGACAACGTGACAGTCTCGTTTGGGCGTAATTAAGAAATTCAGTACAATTTTCACAAATGGTTGTTTTTGGGGAATTGTGATGGCTGCGACAATAGATTTGCACCATGGTGTTGATTGTCTTTAATTCTCGTGAAAGACGGGGAGATAGGGGCATTTAGGATTCCATTTTCTAGTAGAGTATTTGCATTGATAGCTCTTATCCAGTGGTCTTCTACCATTTTTAGAAGCTTGCCTTACAGTCAGGGGGCAGGTGGGCGACAATGACATCGCAAACTTGATCTTGGGTCATGTTAGAGCTCTCCACTGTTATGTCAGCATATTTTTCATAGAGTGCTAACCGTTCTTCAAAGAGATCCTGAAAACTTTGATCAGGTCTTTTGGCTAGGCCTCTGGTTTCGTAATTATGTATGCGTTGGTTCAGGGCAGGAAGGTCGGCATGCAGAAATACAATAATTCCATTCTTTTTGAGATGTACCATAGCTGGCTCACTGTATGCTGCACTTCCCCCTGTTGCTACGACATGATTTCGGCAATGTATTGAAAGAAGTACCTTTTGCTCGACATTGCGAAGAGCCATATGACCGTCTTTATCTACTATATCCTGTAAACTCCTTTTTTCAATATTCTGGAGCAGAATATCGGTGTCCAGGTATCTCTTCGCAAGTAGTTTTGCCAAAATTACCCCGACTGTACTCTTCCCGGAACCTGGCATTCCGATTAAAATAATATTAGACTTCTCTCGTTGCATTTTCGACTCCGGCTGAACTTTCAGTTTGTTGTGTATTGCAATAAAAAAGTAAAGCCGATCATCTTATTAAATACGCACTGACATCAGAGTAAGCATAAATAAACAGGATTTTACGCGATTTCAGAGATTTGTTCATTTTGTTGCGAACAGGGAGGATAGTCACAACTAAAATTTTATCGACTTTTTAGATTATCTGCATAATAACTGATGTTATTCACATTTTCTCGTAAAAACCAATCTCCCCCGACAGAGGAGGACTATTAGTCATAATCAGATAAGAAAACAACCTTTTGAAAAAAGGCGATTTTCAAAATGACAATTACAGATAGTTTGATAAAAGGCGTTAATATTAGAAATTTAGTATAAGGTGTAAGCATTGCAATGTGCTATACTTTACTCAGAATCCAACGAATCTCAGGAAAAAGTTAAAAAATATTAATTTATTTAACATGGTGATATAACAGATGGAATTGTGGACAAGTTTCACGGAGTGGTTTGCTTCGACTCATATACAAGCGCAAATCAAGGATGTCGATTTTGTCGGACTGTTTACCAATCCTTGGTTTATAGTTCCTTTTGCACTGATGATCTTGTATATGCTTTTTAAGCAAAAATGGAAGGATCTTATTATTATTACGATATTTGTTGCTGTCTGGTGGGTGTCTGGAACTAACTACATGCACTCTCTTCTCGTAAATGGTGAGATTCAAATCGAAAAAATCCTGCCCGTGGTTTTTGGTGGAGCCGTGCTTTTAGGTTTTGTCATCTACCTGTTGTTTGGCAGATCTGATTAATCAGGAATTTTATGCGGTTTAGAAAAGGTATATTTATAATAACAGAGGAAGACCATTGCCCTCTTTATAATGTTCGCGAGGAACTAAAGTTAGGTGATGGCATCTTGACGTTGCCTGCGAGTAAACCGACTTGCCTTACCCTTGCAAAGGAACTGCTGGCGATAGCGTCCGAGGACAGTAGTTATGAAGATTTTTCTCATGGAATGAACAAAAAAGCCAAATTCGAATGCGGAGGATGTACTGGACTTATTCGGTTTGAATATAAAAAGGATAAAGGTTTTGCAACACTGCAGATGAAATTATTGGCCGCTACTGAGCGTCGGGAAAAAATCAGAGGAACGAGTGCCTTCGCTGGTCTTTTACGTTCTGTAGAGGTGTTTTCATCGCTTTCATCTGAGGATTTGCTTGATCTTGCTACTTTACTGGAATTGAATGAATTCCCCTGGCAGTTTCCCATTGCCCAGAAAGGGGATCCGGGAGACAGGCTTTTTATTCTTTTGTCCGGCAAAGCTGAGGTTATCGATGATCATGGTGTGGCACTCGCGGAGTTAACAAAAGGTGAGGTTTTCGGCGAAATGAGTTTGCTCTCGGGTGACCGGGTCTCTGCGACAATTATGACGGCTGAAACATGTCAAATTGCCGTAATGAATCAGAAAAACTTTAGACATGTCCTTAACCGTTTTCCTGTTCTCCAAATATTTTTCTATAAGCTTCTTGTCAGCAGGATTACAAAAATGAACATGAAGAGGGCGGAAGAGCTCTCTTCAGGGATGGTTGGGCAGCTTTCCGATATCTCCCCAATAGAGCTCTGCCAAATGATTAATTCCAATCAAAAAACCGGCAAGCTTAATCTTGAGAGTGAAGAGAAAAGAGGCTTGATCATGTTCAATGAGGGAGAGCTGGTGCATGTCGAGCTTGATGGCTTGTTTGGCAAAGATGCTTTTTATCGGATTCTTGCAATTGACACTGGACGATTTAATTTCAGCCAAGGTTTGTCCGCACGGGAGAAATCTCTAGATGTTATCGGTGGTTTCATGGGTATGCTCATGGAAGGGATGAAGCGTCTTGATGATTCATCAGCGCTACTGAGAGGAGGTTTGTCGAGAGGGGATATTCATAATGAACAGAAGGCAGCTAAAAAGAGATGTCTTCGAGATATTGCAGAATCCAAACCTTGAGGAGATCTTCCAACATCTAAATAGTTACGAGGACCATCGTCTACTCAATCCGCTGATTATTGCTCTCTGTCATAATATTGAGAGGGTACGATGGCATGCGGTGTGTTGCCTTGGTCGTTTTGTTCCTGCTATTGCCGAAAGGGATATCGAGGCGGGTAGAATTGTAATGCGGCGTTTTCTCTGGTCACTCAATGATGAGTCTGGAGGCATAGGGTGGGGTGTACCTGAATCCATGGCTGAAATTATGTGTAATAGTCAACCCCTTCGTAAAGAATACCTGCACATGCTCATTTCGTACATGCGCGAAGACGGTGAGGCTCTGTTTCAGGATGGCAACTATCTCGAATTACCACTGCTCCAACGTGGGCTGTTGTGGGGCATCGGTAGATTGTGTCAAGACCATCGAACCGAAATGATTGAACAACAAATTCTCGCAGATGTTAGTTCGTACTTAGATTCTGCAGATGTGTATGTGGTTGGTTTAGCCATCTGGTGTTTAGGACTTCTCGGAGTTGAGAGTGGGCTGGATTTGATTCGGCGTTTTGAGCATTGCAATGAAGAATTATGTCTTTTCCTGAACAAACAATTTCGACATATATCCGTGGCAGAGCTCGTTCGGAGCGCTCTGGCTGTGGCACCAGATGACAAAGATTTGGTCGTGCGTTGTTAAAAATTAGAAAACAATGCACTATCTGGTCGTGTGAGTGTGATTTTCTATTTCAGCAAGATGTTTAATCGGCGGAATATTAATTGCCTGTTAGATTAAATGGTTTCTTCCTTAAAGTACACCACTTGGCATTGGTGGCACTTTGTTACCTCCGAGGGGGTAGCCACCATCCATTCGCAGGCTTGTGCCGGTTATATAAGAGGCTTCCACAGCTAAAAAATAGACTGCATCAGCTACTTCCTGTGGCAGGCCGGTACGTCCCAGAAGAATATCTCTTCGGATAGAGTCTTTTTCCTGTTTGGAAAGGGTTGCCCAGCCACGGGTTCCTTCCCCATGTCTCTGCTGGATAAGACCAAGTACCAACTCGTTCACCCGCACTGTAGGAGCCGCTTCCCGGGCCCAGGTTTCTGTGAAAGATTGGATTGCCCTGTTGGCTGCACTGTAGCCGTCATTAAAAAAGACTGCTGCCGCTCCACTTCGACCTGTCATTCCTGCAATTGACGAAATATTAACCACAGCACCACCGGCTCTCTGTTTCATGAGGGGAAAGAGATGATGGAAGACGAGCCATTTGGCTTTTACAGTTGTATCAAACTCTAAATCCCACTGGTCCTGGTTGTGGGGAAGATCATAGCTGCCATGGACTACAGGCATTCCACCTCGCTCTATATTATTTATAAGAAAATTGAGTGACTGTGTCTCGGTTTGAATGAATTCTGCGAGTTGTATTACTTCATTTTTTTTGCGCAAATCGACAGGAATGACAAAAAAGTTAAAGCCGGACGCTGTAAACTCCTCTTTCATTTCTAAGATCGACTCGGACCAGTCATAAACCGGGAGAAACAGTGTCGCACCGTTGCTGGCAAATTTGCGAGCGATTGCTCTGCCTATTGGACGCGAAGCTCCGGGGATAAGAACTGTTTTATCTTCTAGTTGTATCATTTGGATACTTATAAGATCGAGTTAAGAAAAGGTTGTCGGGGTTCTGCTATGGGCGTATCGATATCATCCTGGTGCTGCAAACCGAACATGGCTAGAATGTTATCATCCATATAGAGCTGGTAGTCATCGGTTGCCAGAATGTTATTGTTAATTGGGTTGATAAGTCGTGCCGAAATATACAGGACCCTGTCGGATCTGGAGATTGTGCCAACCAGTATGGCTTGTGCCTGTTGTCCTTCTATGAGCTGTGTTAAATCCCTTGATAATATGGTTTCCCCGGATTTTGGTTCTATATGGAGAGTGCGGGTGAGTTTCATCTCTCTGACAGTATATCCAAGTTGAACGAATCTTGAGCTTATATGTTCCTGGAGAATACGGCCCAAATGTGATGTTTGTTGAAGGTCGTTATTATCAACAAATGTGGTAACAAGAACAGGCATATCCGGGTGACGCGGTATCAGAGGGGGCATGGCTCTTTCTGCAAGATGGTCAGCTACGGTGTAGGAAAATTGTATGAGATTGGTATCGGCTCCGAGGAGTTTTTCCAATCGGGTACCGTTGAAAGACGCACAACCACCATTGACAAAGAGCATTAAAGCTAGGGCCAATAAGGTGAAGGGCCATGATGCCGGCAAGGTAGTGGGGAGTAGAAGTGGGGAGGATGGTTTCATGAGTCGATTATTCGTTACCTTTTTTTATGTTAACAGAGTTTGTTCCAAAACCCCTTAATGGTAGTGGTTCTTCTACTACCGCTAATTCTGGTGGCTTGATTTGTTTTGATGGGCTGCCACTTGAGAGCTGGATAGTCTTTGTTTGGGGCATATTCTGCTGGTAGTGGTAGAAATCCTTATCGTTAATATAATAGATATCAGACGCTCTGAAGAGATATTTCTCATCGTTTATCATAGAGGTTGTAATAATTATTTCGTAATGTCCACTGAGTACCAGGCTTGTGTTGGCGACATCGGCCATCGCTCCCACTGCCATGAGCATAAACTCGGTTGGGGCATTGCGCAACACCGCCACTGCTGCGGAGAGACTGGTCAAAAGACCCGGTTGCAGGCTGCGAATACGATCGGAGTTGTGATAAACGATCTGGACCTTATAACGCACTTCTATAGTGTCATCATCTGGTCGACTTTTTGTTGGAACACCAAATCCAAAAAGATTAGTAATCAATAAATCCCGAAAAGCTTCATTGAAACTACTCGTTTCATTGGGTTTGCAGGAGCTACTCTCATCACCACAGGTCTGCTTGACAAAAACCGTTTTGGCAATATTATCGGTCATAACAAGTTGGTTGTTAATGCGATTTGCAAGATCTGCTGCTAAAACATCCCAGTGAGCTGATGCCTGCATTTTTTTCTGCTGTGAATATTGATAACTGATCGGTTCGGGGATTCGGCTGCTGCAACTGCAAACAGACATGAATATCAGAACATAAACAGCGAACGATCGCATAGAATTTCTCCACAATATGTATGCTTCGGAGATTAATCCCGTGAAGGCCTTATCTCTTTAATGGGGGGCTAAGAAGAATACTCCCAAGTGGGGAATCTTTCTTCTGTTGGGTTTTGAACTGCATATTTCCTACAAACTTTATCGGACGGCTGGAGAAAAAGTAAAGCAAAATATGCTATTATCCATAGCTATCTTGATCTTGGAAGCAATAGGTACTTATATTGTAAGAGAACGCAAGTCACTGGTTGTAAGGGTATTGGAATTTACGGTCCCACGAATATTATCTCTCGTTTTGATTGTCAGTGTAAAATAATGTCCATAGATTTACATACACACTCGACATCTTCTGATGGGACCATGAGTCCTGCTGATCTTGTCAAATATGCCCAAAAAAAAGGGTTGTCAGCGATTTCGATAACCGATCACGACTCCATTGACGGAATTGACGAAGCTGTTGCAGCGGGAAATGCTTTGGGAATCGAGGTTGTACCGGGTATTGAGCTGAGTGTCAAATACTCCGATCATAATGTTCATTTGCTTGGATATTTGTTTAATTGGCGAAATAAAGAATTACATGGAGCCTTGGTGCGGCTGCAGGCTGGTCGAACTGAACGAAACATGAAAATAATTGAAAACCTTAATAGACTTGGTCTTTCTATTAAATTTAGTGAGCTGAAAAAAACAGCGGATTCATGGCAAAGCGGGAGACCGCATATTGCAAGGCTTATGGTCGAGAAAAATTTCGTTCATTCAATGGATGAAGCTTTTGAAAAATATCTTGGGCATGGGGGGCTTGCATATGAATCCAGATTTATTTATGGGGTAAGAGATGCAATTGAGCTCATAAAAAATGCCGGTGGAATTGCTGTCTTAGCCCATCCGTTCCAACTGGATAAATCGATCGATAACCTTCCCTATGCCTTGCATCAACTGAGCGAGATGGGCTTAGATGGAATCGAGGTATATTATCCAAAACATTCAAGACAATTCAGAAAACGTCTTATTGCTCTTGCCGAAAAAGAATCCTTACTGGTGACGGGTGGAAGTGATTATCACGGCAGTATCAGACCGGGAACAACCCTCGCTGGTGGAAAGAATGTCTCGGTTTCAGCGCAACTGTTGGTCAAAATGAAAGAACGCGTTGAGTTTAATCGGAATATTCACTGTAAAAAAACAAGCTGATAAAAGGAAAATTATGACGATGTATTCGATCCTTGTGGTAGATGATGAGCCGAATTATCTCATTGTACTATCAGAACTGCTAAAGGATGAAGGTTTCGAAGTTTTTACTGCTTCTGACGGTATGCAGGGACTGAAAATAGTGGAAGATGTAGATCTTGATATTGTTGTGACCGATATGCAAATGCCAGGGATGGATGGCTTGGAGTTCCTTAATAAAATTAAGGAAAAAAATCAGGATCTACCGGTTATTGTTATTACTGCCTTTGCGGAAATTGATAAAGCAGTAGCTGCGATGAAGGCAGGGGCATACAATTACCTCGCTAAACCGTTTTCTAATGATGAGTTGATCATTACACTTAAAAAAGGTGCTCAGCATTATTCCTTGATTCGTGAAAACACGCGATTAAGAAATGAAATTAAAGGAAAAAGCGGGTTCAGCGGCATGGTCGGGAAAAATCCGAAGATGTTGCAGGTCTATCAGCTTATTGAAAAGGTGTCTCCAACCCATGCGTCGGTATTGATAACCGGTGAGAGTGGCACTGGAAAGGAGCTGGTTGCCAAGGCAATTCATATGAACAGTCCTCGGCAGCAACAGTCTTTTATTGCCGTGAATTGTGCCGCTCTCTCCGACAATCTGCTTGAAAGTGAACTTTTCGGTCATGAAAAAGGATCTTTCACGGGAGCTGTAGCCATGCGGAAGGGGCGCTTTGAACTGGCTGATATGGGGACAATATTTCTTGATGAAGTTGGAGAAATTCCTCTTGCTTTGCAGTCAAAATTGCTCAGGGTACTTCAGGAAAAAACCTTTGAACGTGTCGGTGGGTCCAAAACTATAGAAGTTGATGTTCGTATCATCAGTGCATCGAATAAGGATCTGCGGGAGGAAGTTGCCGGAGGTCGATTTAGAGAGGATCTTTTTTATCGCCTGAATGTGATTCCTGTTAATCTACCGGCACTCAGGGAGCGAATGGATGACATGCGGCTCCTGGCTGAGTTTTTCGTTGAAAAATACAAAAAGGAACTGGAGAAACCCAAATTGATGGTTTCAGCAGATGCAATGAAGCTGCTTATGAAACTTCCATGGGAGGGGAACATCAGAGAGCTCGAAAACACAATAGAGCGGGCTGCAATCCTTTGTAGCGAAGATATTATTGAAGCTGAAGATGTCCAGCCGGACACCCTCTACAGCGAGGAGAGGTCAGTGTGGGGCCAGGATTTGGATCTGCGGCAGATAATTCCAGAAGATGCCGGGCTAAATGAGGTGCTTTATGCGGTTGAAAAGAAAATGCTCACCCAGGCTCTTTCAGATACTGATTATGTGCAGGCGAGGGCAGCAGAAAACCTGGGAATAACAAAAAGCCTTCTCCAATACAAAATGAAGAAATATCAGATAAAAAAGAAAAAATGAGGTTGGTTCAAGTCGTTTCGTCAGATGATCCTGTTGATGTCTTTTCTGCAGAAACGCCCCAGTGCAGTTTATTACGAAGGATAGTGAAGTAGTCTCTGGTCGATGAGATGATGAGTTGAAGAAACTGTTCTGCAGTTTCGATTTCCAGCTCATCGCAATCCTTCATTTCCCAAAAGGCTTGTCCGTCAATTATGACCTGTGCACGATCGGTATGATTTGTAGCATTGAAGCGAGTCTTTATCCGTTTGTCAGCCGGAAGAATGATGGGTCTGCTGCTGAGCATGAAAGGGCAGATGGGAGTTACTGTGATGGTGGCTAAACCAGGATAAACTAATGGTCCACCTGCAGATAGATTGTAGCCGGTTGATCCGGTAGGGGATGAAAATATCAAACCATCTGCCTTGTAGGTTGTGATGTACTCGTCATCGGCTTTGGTCGAGAGACGAAGTAGCCGATCTAGAACATTTTTAGTGATGACAACATCATTCAGTGCATAGCGATAGTCGGTTGCCTGTCCATTAGACATGAGTCGAGCCTTGAGCATAAGCCGGTTTTCGACAGTTATCTTGCCGGCCAGGATATGCTCAAGTGCCTGGAATGTTTCATCTTCGGTAAGTTCGGTCAAAAAACCAAGATTACCAAGATTTATGCCAAGTACAGGAATTGCATGACGAGCGGCGTTTTCGGCGATATGCAAGAGAGTACCATCTCCGCCGAGAACAATGATCATGTCAAGATCAGGACTGATTTCGTTCAGGGAGACGGTGATAGCCCGTTGTTGGAGCCAGGTCGACAGTGTTGTCGCGTATCGATCGGACCGGGCGTCATCTTTTTTCGTAATGATACCGGCTTTTCGGATTGTGAGGCTTGTTTCTGTTCGAAAAGGCGTAGACTTGTAGGTCATTTAACTTTGCCTAATTCTTTTGATCGTGTTACGGCCGCTTCGACTATATCCATGATAATGCCATGGAAGCCGACTTTTTCAAGAACGTGCATAGCCGTAATAGCCGTCCCGCCTGGAGAGGTAACTTTGCCTCTCAATGCAGCGGGATGTTCGCCACTCTCCTTAAGAAGTTTTACAGAGCCGGATACGGTTTGAAGTGCCAGTTTCTCAGAAATTGCCCGGGTAAGTCCCGATTTGACTCCGGCGTCAACGAGCGCCTCTATAAATGAAAAGACATATGCTGGGCCGGATCCGCTGAGGCCGGTAACTGCGTCAAGGTGTACCTCATCGAGGATGACAACTTCCCCTACGGCAAGGAAAATTTCCTCGGCAGTTTGTAATTCCTGGTCACTGACATTATTGTTCCTGCTGAGAGCGGATGCTCCTTCGAGAACGAGTGCCGGTGTATTCGGCATAACTCTGATGATTTTTGTCTCACTTTTACCAATCAACTGCATATAAAAAGAAATCGGCAAACCCGCTGCAATGCTTATCATAATGTGTTGAGGCTGGACTCGTTCTCTGCAGTCCTCAAGGAGTGATTTCATGGTCTGCGGCTTGACGGCAAGGATGATAATCCGGCAGTTCTCGAATATTGGCAAATTACTTTGGTAGGTCTTTACAGAATAGGTTTGTTCCAGATGTTCTCGTCGGAAGTCATTGGGCTCAGCTACAAGGATATCAATTTCTTTATAAAGGCCGGAGGCGATAATTCCCCTGATTAACGCCTCAGCCATCTGTCCGCCGCCAATAAAACCAATTTGTTGTTTCATTATTTTCCTGAGTAGTGTGTTTAGTCTATATCGAAGAAGAAAAATTATTTCTATGCAATCATAATCGGTTTCAGGTAAATATCAAATTCGATTCATTTATTCAATGATATATATGTGTATGGATATACGGACCATCAGTTTTGGATGACATTGAGTTTTCCATTAATTTTGCATTGTTAAAAAAAATACAAGAGGATGAAATGATAAATAAAGACTTATTAGAGATTTTGGCCTGTCCACAATGTAAGGGGCCTGTAAAGCTGAAAGATCAAGATGGACTTGTCTGTGAAAAATGCATGCTTGTATATGAAATCAGAGACGATATTCCTATAATGCTTATCGATCAAGCCCAAAAAATTAAATAATAAAGCACTTTTAATTTTTGAGAGGGTTTCGGGTAATTTCCCTGTGCATCATGTTATCTTGGTGGCGAACCTGAAATGGAGGAAGAATATGTCTATAGCTGAAAAATCCGCTCAGTTGTTCGATCGTTTCACAGTTAAAGGAGACCATAAGCGCAGTGATTACTTTGGCTTGATAAAAGAGCTCGTTGTAAAAAAACAAAGTGAAGGTGAAGACTGGCAAGATGCACTGGACGAGGCATATCAACTGGTTTTGCAGGAAATTCAGGAAAACAGCAACAAACCGACAGAGATTATAGCATTTGGCACATCTGGTTGGCGAGGGAAACTCGGAAAAGATATATATTGCCATTCTGTTGCACTAGTCACCACCGCAATCGTTCAAATGTATGAAGCAATCGATAGTGAAGTGAGTCTTGGCATTCTGCTCGGAGTCAAAAGCCTGGATGAAGCAAAAAAGCGTGGTTGTGTCCTTGGCTTTGACAACAGGTTTGCCGGAGAGCTTCTTGCCTGCCAGGTGGCTGCCGTTCTTACGGATGCCGGTTTCGCTGTGCATTACGCTGGAGAATCGACGACGGGCGTACTTTCTGCGGCTGTGCTTGAATTGCACGCTGCTTTTTCGATAAATCTTACTCCTTCTCATAATCCCCTGGAATACGGGGGATACAAATTCAACGCAGCCGATGCCGGGCCTGCGGCTTCTGAGATTACTAAGAGAATAACCGCCAATGCTGGTAGGCTTACTGATGGAAATTTCACACATAAAACAATTCCATGTCGTACAGTAGGCGATATCGAAAATCTTGGGAATGTGAAGCTTTTTCATTCCCTTGACACCTGGAAAAGACTTGTAAAAAAGAATCACCAAGTTCATGGGTTAGATCTTGAAGCCTCTGTTTCTTCATTTTTAAACCGTAAAGACATGGTTGTTGCTGTTGACTGTGTGCATGGTGCCAGTCGATTGCATATCAGGGAACTCTTTAATGATTGTTCCTGTCCTCGGCTGATTCTGCTGCGTGACAATGCAGATGTGACTTTTGGCGGGGTGGCACCTGAACCTTCGACCGCCAATATGCGTGGAGGTCGTAAGAGTTCTGAAAGAAAGGGGTGAACTTTTAAAACTGGGCGCAATCATTGATCCGGATGGCGATAGAATCCGTTTTACCGATGGGAAAACGGAAATCGGCATGAATCATTTCGGTGCCATGGCCTACCATTTTTTGCACGAATACAAAAAAAAGAGGGGAATGGTTGCCAAAACGGTTGCAACCTCCAATCTGGCCAACAGTCTTGCTGAAAGCTTTAAAGAAGAATTGTTCGAACCAAGTGTCGGCTTTAAAAATTTCAAACCCGTAATAGGAAAAGCAATTGTTTATTTTGAAGAGTCGGATGGGATATCGATAATAGGGCATACCCCTGAAAAGGACGCCTACATAGGTCTGCTCCTTGCTATGGAAATGATGCTCGCAACCAACATGAATCTCGGTGACTATCTCCGATCGATTGAAAAAAGCTTTGGAGCTTACTATCCAGATCGTGACGGTATTGTAGTAAGTGCTAAAGGAGAAAATTTACAGCTATTGTTGGCTGGTCTCGAAAAATACGATGAAGGGAGTATGGTAGAGATTGGTGGAATCCCGAGGCGAATCAAAAAAGTGATACCATTGATGGGCGTAAAATGGTTTTTGAAGACGGTTCCTGGCTAATGATAAGGCCATCTGGTACAGAGCCTAAAGTTCGCTTTTATGTCGAATCCAGAACGTCGACCGGTACGGCTGATCTTGTTTTGGCTGCAAAAGCAATGCTGGTCGAGGTTGGGATTTTGTAATTGCGGAGTAGTATTGTTTTATTGCAAAAACTTAAAGTGACAGGCGTATTGGCAACCTGGTTGCATTTTATGTTTCAGGTATTATTGTCAGCTTGTAACTAAAAATAATTATTATCATATTAAATTCAGGAGTTTTGTATGTGGGAATATACTGACAAAGTGCAGCAACATTTTCTTAATCCTCAGAATGTTGGGGAAATTGATAAACCAAGCGGTACTGGAGATGTTGGCTCGCTTGCCTGCGGTGATGCGTTGAAACTCACACTTAAAATAAATAGTGATGACATCATCACCGAGGCCAAATTTAAAACATTCGGTTGTGCCAGTGCCATTGCCTCCTCCTCCGTACTTACTGAAATGGTAATAGGTATGTCGGTAGAAGAAGCAGCTAAAATATCCAATCAAGATATTGCCAATGCCCTTGGTGGACTCCCCAAAGAAAAAATGCACTGTTCGGTAATGGGACGGGAAGCGCTGGAGGCAGCAATTGCAGATTATCGTGGGCTGATTTTGCCTATGGCAGAGGGGGAGGTCGTCTGTGAGTGTTTTGGTGTCACTGATTTAGAGATCATCCGGGCAATAAAAGAATCCAGCCTGCGCTCAGTCGAGGAGATTACCAATTTTACCAAAGCTGGCGGTGGATGCGGCAAGTGTGAAGATAAGCTACGAGAAATCCTCCGAAATACTGTGAGCGAATAAATCAGAAGCACCCGTTTTGAAGGTAAAACAAACGAGAATGACCTCACTGCAGAAGATTAAAGAAAATTGAAGAAGTCCTTGAGCGAGAGATCCGACCGGGATTGAGAAAAGATGGCGGTGATATCGAACTGATAGATGTGGATGGTGATTTTGTGATAGTGTCCCTGCGAGGCGCATGTAAGAGTTGTCATAAGTCCCAAACAACTATCAAAGAATATGTCGAAAAGAAATTAAGGGAACTCGTGCTGGAGAGCCTGATAGTGGAGGAAGAGAATTAATGACCACTACAAAGGAAAAAATCGTCTACATGGACAACAATGCTACCTCCCAGGTTGCTCCTGAAGTTATTGAGGCAATGATGCCCTATCTGACGGATGCATACGGCAATCCTTCCAGTATGCATACTTTCGGCGGACAGGTGGGGGATGCACTCCGGACGGCACGTCAGAAAGTTGCAGCGTTATTGGGGGCTGAGCCTGAAGAAATTACTTTTACCAGTTGTGGAACAGAGAGTGATTCTTCTGCCATACTTTCCGCACTGAGGACTTATCCTGAAAAGAGACATGTTATAACTACCAGAGTTGAACATCCGGCGGTGAAAAGTCTCTGTGATAACCTCGAAACGGTAACTGGTCATAAATATAAAGTCACTCGTTTGAAGGTCGATTCGGAAGGAATGCTGGATATGTCCGAATATGAGGCCGCCCTGACTGAGGATACAGCCATCGTCAGTGTGATGTGGGCAAATAACGAGACTGGAGTTATCTTTCCTGTAGAAAAAATGGCGAAGATGGCCAAACAGAGAGGAATCCTGTTTCATACGGATGCTGTGCAGGCAGTTGGTAAAATTGCCATAGATTTAAAAGAACTGGATATTGATTTCCTGTCACTCTCAGGTCATAAACTCCATGCTCCCAAAGGAGTTGGCGTTCTCTACGTCAAGCGGGGAACGTTGTTTGTTCCTTTTCTGATCGGAGGTCATCAGGAGATTGGTCGAAGAGGGGGGACCGAAAACGTAGCTTCAATTGTTGCCCTCGGTCGAGCGTGCGAGCTTGCTGGTGAAAAAATGGCTGAGGAGAACGGCAGAGTAAGGCAACTTCGTGATAAACTTGAGGAAGGGTTGCTTCAGTGTGTTCCGAAGTCAATGCTTAATGGACACAAGACAAATCGTCTGCCGAATACGGCAAATATTAGTTTTGAATTTGTTGAAGGTGAAGCTATTCTCCTTCATATGAATCAACACAGGATCTGTGCTTCATCTGGTTCTGCCTGCACCTCAGGATCTCTCGAACCGTCCCATGTATTGAGGGCAATGGGAGTACCGTTTACCGCGGCACATGGCTCCATCCGCTTTTCCCTCAGTGTGTATAATACGGAAGATGAGGTCGATTTTGTATTGGAAAAAATGCCGGCTATTATTGAGTCTCTAAGGAAAATGTCACCATTTTGGAAAGGGTGAGGTGACAGGGATTCGCTTGTCAACTGGTGTGCTAATGGAAATGTAAATTATTCGTGTACACAATAAAAGAGTGAATCGACTTTTAAGAATTTAATTGAAAGCGTGTCTGGACTCTGGAAAGATTTGAAAAAATCTTCTTACTGCTTCGGTAAGAAGATTTTTTTTTGCATTATTTTTACTCAACTAAAGGTATTCCTTTTAAGTAGATTGTTTGTGTGGTTTATTTTAAGAGTAAGTAATTTTTTTCAAACCGTTGGCCCGCAGCGGGTTTCAATTCTATATATTTAATGGTTATTGGTTATGGCAATACGAAGTACTGGAACGCAACGTAGATCTTCAATGAAGCAGACGGTCAAGGATCAATCCGGTGCAGGGAAAATTAAGATTGGTGAGCTGTTAAGTAAGGCTGGGTATATAACTCCAAGTCAGTTGGAGACCGCGAAGAAGATACTGAAAAAAAATGGTGGGAGACTCAGCACAATTTTACGGCAGTTAGATTATATCGACGAAAATACTGTTTTTACTTTTCTCAGTCGCCAGCATAATTATCCTGGGGTTGTTATAAAAAACGAACCGCCCTCAAAGGATGTTCTCAAGCTGCTTCCGTATCAGCAGGCAAAGGAATACATGGCCTTTCCCCTACGGATGGCCGGTAACACACTGCAGATTACCATGACGGAGCCCTCCGACAGTAAGGCGGTGGAAGAGCTCCAAAATCTTGTAAATAAAGAATTATCCATTTGTGTTTCCACTGAAAGCGATATCGTTGATGCCTATATAAAATATTATGGCATTGACGAGAACGAAGCAAAATCCTTTCTTGGCAATAAAGAAGAAATCGATGAAGAACTTGATATAACCCAGGTCGATGATTTTGGTTCGATAGTTGCCGAGGCAGCAGATGACTTCGAAATTGAGGCAGATGACATAGATGAAACGGGTGAGCAGTTTGCTGCCTCTGATGCACCGATTATAAAGCTGGTAAATGGTATTCTGATCAAGGCCGTTCAGGACGGGGTTTCTGATATTCATATCGAACCTTATGAAAAAACGATGCAGGTTAGATACCGTAAGGATGGTGCACTTTTTAAAACGATGAACCTGCCTCTGACGATCAAAAACGCTTTGGTTGCCAGGATGAAAATTCTCTCCGGACTTGATATTACAGAGAGAAGAGTCCCCCAGGATGGGCGTATTAAAATGCGCATGGGCAGAAACCGATCCGTGGATTTCCGGGTTTCGTCATTGCCCACGTTGTATGGCGAATCTGTAGTTTTGCGTATTCTTGACAAATCTTCGCTGAATGTTGATTTAACTAAGCTTGGTTTTGAGGTTGAAACGTTTGAGATGCTGAAAAGATGTCTCAGCAATCCGCAGGGACTGCTTCTTGTAACCGGTCCAACCGGATCTGGAAAGACAGTAACCCTTTATTCCGCTCTCAACTCCATGAATAGTGAGGATATCAAAATTCTCACTGCTGAAGATCCGGTCGAGTTCAATTTTAAAGGTATTAACCAGGTTAATGTCCATCAGGAAGTAGGCATGACCTTTGCCGCTGCACTCAAAGCCTTTCTCAGACAGGATCCTGATATAATAATGGTCGGTGAGATTCGAGACATTGAGACGGCAGAAATTGCAATCAAGGCAGCCATGACTGGCCACCTTGTCTTTTCAACTCTCCACACCAACGATAGTCCTGCCACTATCGCTCGACTCGTGGATATCGGCATTCCGCCTTATATGTTAGCTTCTTCAGTGACCATGGTACTTTCTCAACGCCTTGGCCGGAAACTGTGTTCAAAGTGTAAGAAGATTGTCGAATATGAACCAGAGGAATTGATTAAAGTAGGTTTCAGGGAAGATGAGGTAGATGATCTTGAAATCTATGGGCCGAATGGTTGTCTGGAATGTAATAACCTGGGTTATAAAGGCAGGGTTGGTTTTTTCGAACTTATGGAGATAACTGATGAGGTTGGCAAAGCTATCAGCGCCGAAGTTCCTGAAGATCAACTAAGAAAAATAGCTGTTCAGGAAGGCATGACACCTCTGCGTGAGGCTGCCCTCCAAAAAGTCAGGAAGGGTATAACCAGTATTGAAGAAGCATTACGACGGACAGTGGCGCACAAGGAAAGCCTTCCCGCATATATGGTGAATCCGGATGAGGAACTCTATGAGGATGGAGATGTCATAATTCGAGAAGGGAATAAGGATATAGATTTCTTCAAACTTATTCGGGGAGGTCTTACTGTCATTAAGGGTGGAAAGAAGATTGCCGAACTTACTGAACCTGGTGAATACTTTGGGGAAATGGCATCAATTACCGGTGAGCAACGTACCGCTTCAATTATTTCTATGGGAAGATCGACTGTTAAGCGTTTTCCAGGCAATAAGTTAGAGGAAATAATTCAAAAATATCCTGATGTCTCAAGGTTTCTCTTCAAAACTATGACAAGACGATTACAAAAGTCAAACCAGATCATCGTAAAACTCGCTGGCGGAGGTCGCAGACCGCCGCCAGGTCCGCCACCTGTCAGAAACTAGCCAGGCAACGAAATTTTATTTTTTTAGCTATGTATTAGATTAATGGACTCTGAAAAAGCTAAAGAGTTGCGTGTAATTGCTCTGTTTGATGGGAGGCCGGGCCATGAGAAGCAGACGATGGGGATCGTTCAGGCATTGCAAGCAAAAGTTCCTGTTCAGGTCATTCGGATTAATGTCAAAAAGTTTTCTTTGATTGAAGAGGTGGTGCAGACTTGTCGTGTTTTTTTGCCTCTTGCTGGCTTGTCTCATGAGCACATAGAAGGCGGTGATGTGTTGATAGGTACCGGAAGTCGTACCCATCTGCCAATGCTGCTCTACAAAAAGAAATACGCAATCCCGGCGGTTACCTGCATGACGCCGGCCTCACATTTGCGAAATCGTTTTGATCTGTGTTTTGTCCCGGAGCATGACGGCGTAGTTGAAACAAGAAACATCAACCTCACCATTGGAGCTCCTAACTGTTCACAGAATAAAAGAAAACATCAGAAAGAGTGCGGACTGATCCTGCTGGGAGGTGTTGATATAAAAAGCCATCACTGGGAAAGCCGACAGATGGCAGAAATGGTTGAGGAAATCGTCAAAAGGGAAGCTCAGATACACTGGTCTGTTTCTTCTTCTCCCAGAACCCCACAAGATACAATTGTAATGATCAAGAAGCTGGTGGATGTGTATGACAATATTAACTTTTTTGACTACCAAAATACTCTTCCGGGCTGGATAGAAGAACAGTACGACAAAAGCGATGTGGTGTGGGTTTCTGCCGATTCGATCTCTATGGTCTATGAAGCCATAACTGCAGGTTGCAACGTAGGAATTTTCCCCGTGCGATGGATTAGGGAAAACAGTAAGTTTCAAAGAAATGAAAAAATTTTATTCGAAAAAAAATTAGTAATGTCCTTTAAAGCCTGGGAAAGAGGGGATATTGCTCAGAACGAAAAAATAGAACTCAGTGAAGCTCAGCGATGTGCTGATCTGATTTTAAAAAAATGGTGGTTCAAAAACCTGCAATAGTCCTCTTTCGGCCGAAACTTCATGATGAAAGGAGAAGTGCACTGCTATATGAGGGGCTGGACAGTTTGTAAGCAAATAGTGTGGTCAGTTATACGTTTTCCATGTCGCTCCCTACTTCTTTTTGAAATGGCGTTCAAGAAAATCACAGTCCTTTGGTGATAAATCGAATTTTTTGATAACATTTTCGAGCAGTTTCCAGCGCTCTATTTCAGGTTTCTCATTTAATAATTCTGAAAATTCCCTGATTGCTTTCTGAATCTTCTCCCCTGGGGGATGGATAGTTGTTTTGGGCATAGATATCACCTTAGTAGATTTTTAAAGGTATCTACTCTCTGATTGGTTCAAGTATGACCCCAGAGAGCGGTGGAATCAACATGGTTGTATGATATGGTGCTTGGGCGTAAGGGATCTCAACCGGATTGTAAACGTCTTGACTACTGGCGTTTGACCCGCCGTATTTTGAGTTGTCGGAACAAAATAATTTCCTGTATTTGCAATTATCAGGCAAGCCGATTTTGTAATCAGAGAAGGTTTGCGGGGTAAAATTAAAAATACCTACAAGATGGTTGTCACGGATTTTGCCAAATCTTGCAAAGGAAATGATGGAATTATTTCTGTCTTCAAGGTCAAGCCACTGAAATCCTTCATCGGAAAAATCAACCTCCCAAAGCGCGGGTTGACTTCGATACATCATATTAAGGTCAGCGACGAATTGTTGCATCTGGCTATGAAAATTGCCTTCTTTAAGAAGGTGCCAGTCCAGGCTTCGTTTGCAGTACCATTCCGACCATTGACCAAATTCGTTTCCCATGAAAAGGAGTTTTTTCCCGGGATGCATCCACATCATAACCAGAAGCAGACGAAGATTGGCAAATTTTTGCCATACATCGCCCGGCATTTTATCGATGAGTGATTTCTTTCCATGAACAACCTCGTCATGGGAGAGAGGGAGTATAAAATTCTCTGAAAAGGCGTACATTATAGAGAAGGTGAGGCTGTTGTGGTGGAATTTGCGATAGAGAGGGTCTTTGGAAAAATAATTTAAAATATCGTTCATCCAACCCATATTCCATTTAAAGCCAAAGCCAAGCCCACCTTGATCTGTAGCCTTGGAGACTCCATAGAAATTTGTTGATTCTTCAGCAATTAGCAGGGTGTCAGGGAAGATATCATACACTATGGCGTTGAGATGTCTGAGGAACTCGATAGCCTCAAGATTTTCTTTTCCTCCGTAGCAGTTGGGTAGCCATTCACCGTCATTTCTGGCATAATCAAGATAGATCATGGAGGCCACAGCGTCTACCCGCAATCCGTCAATGTGGTATTTGTCGAGCCAGAAGAGCGCATTGGCTATGAGGTAGTTGCTCACCTCGTTTCGTCCGTAATTGTAGATATACGTGCCCCATTCCGGATGTGAACCCTGACGGCTGTCTGCATGCTCATAAAGTGCTGTACCGTCGAATTGACCGAGAGTATGTGCATCTTTTGGGAAATGAGCAGGAACCCAGTCAAGGATGACCCCAATATTATTATTGTGACATGATTCAACAAAAAACATGAATTCATCCGGGGTACCGTATCGGCTGGTTATGCTAAAGGGCGAAGTGACCTGATATCCCCATGATTCGTCAAGAGGGTGTTCCATAACAGGCATAAGTTCGATATGGGTAAAACCCAGCCTTTTAACGTATGGAATTAAATTGTCAGCAAGTTCTCGATAGGTGAGAAAACGGTCTGGGTCACCGGGATCTCTTTGCCAGGAACCTGGATGCACTTCGTATATTGATAGTGGTCCATCGTATGGCTTATTTTTTCGTTTCTTTTCTTGCCACTGTTGGTCACTCCAGTTAAAGGTGTTGACTGATTTAACAATCGATCCGGTTTTTGGTCTCAATTCACCATAGAATTGGAAAGGATCACATTTTTCCAGAATGTGTCCTTGCTGTGTCTTTATCGCGAATTTATAAATTTCATTTTCTTGCAAATGAGGTATGAAAAGCTCCCAAATTCCAGAGACTCCAAGGCTTCGCATTTGATGGATCCGACCATCCCAGCTGTTGAAATCGCCGATAATTGAAACGGCTTGAGCGTTCGGAGCCCATACTCGAAAAATGACGCCGGTAATAATACCAATTTTAACAGAGTGAGCGCCCAGATGGTTATATAATTTATAATTTCTCCCACCGTTGAACAGAAACCGGTCTTGTTCTCCAAGTTGTACCGTAAACCTGTATGGATCATTTGTCGACCATACTGCTCCGTCATGAAAGTGTATTTCATATTGGTAAGAGTCTGGTTCTAAAAAAGGATCGTTGAGCTGGTCAACATCCAGAGTGATTTCGAAAACGCCCTCCTGATGAATGCGCTCCATGTCATGGGAGCTTCCGTTAAGGAGTAGTCTTACATGGGATGCATGGGGCTGGAAAGTCCGCAGAGTCACAAACCCTTCCTCAGAGACGGAAAAATGTGCTCCGAGGTAATGAAAGGGGTCATGATGGCTACAACTTAAAATTTTCTCTAAATCGCTTTTCATGATAATTTTGGCTAGGTGGTAGGGAGTTGTCCGGTTACAATTGTATATTGTGTCTCACGTCATTAATAGTATGTTATAAATGGTTCTTTGTCATGATGATTCTCTTTTTTAATTTGATTTATTGCAACAGTACTCAAATTACTTTTTCAGCTTGACTCTTGACGGAGAGAACCTGTGTTTGATAGACTCAAACAGAAAGAATGAATATAATTAAGAAGAATTACAATGAGAGGCGTGTATGGAAACGATGGTGACCGCCTATCGTTCTCCTTTAACTTTCTTCCCCCAAATATTACATACACTCAGGAACAGAATGCTATGAACGAACAATCACCCCCTGATAGTAACTCTTTGGTAGGAAGTTTTCTCGTGTCCACCCCGCAAATGCCTGATCCTCGGTTTGAAGAGCATGTGATTTACATTTGTGCTCATAATGCGGAAGGTGCGATGGGGGTCTCTATTAATCGGCCCAATCATATTTTCTCACTGGCGGAGATACTCCAAGGGGCAAATCTACCAGTACCGGATAAAAACCTGGGCCCGGTTTATATTGGCGGTCCGGTCGAACTTGAATCGGCTTTCATTCTTTATCTCTCTGATTATTATGCGGAACACAAACTGGATATCAGCGAAACGGTTTCCCTTACGAGAGAAACAAAGGTTCTTGAAGAGATTGCCAGAGGTGAAGGACCGTCGACTTATCTGTTTATTTTAGGATATACCGGATGGGGACCAGGTCAGCTTGAGAATGAACTCTTGGAGAACGGGTGGTTGTCCTTGCCTGCAAATGACAACATCATTTTTGATATGCCTGATGAACTTAAATGGAAGGCCGCCGCAATGCAATATGGTATAGATATAGCCACTTTTGAGGATGTTATCGGTTATGCCTGATTGTTGCTATACGCACTGATCAACATCAATTGTTCTTGATTCACTCTCTTTTTCCAACACCATTTTTTCTGTCAATAACAGTTTGGGATGAAACTTAAGAAAGAGAGATGTATTGTGTGAATTGTTTTCTCTATCACGCAAAAAAACAGTCGGCTTTCGGTTTGTTGTTAATCGACGATTACTCTGCAAAAAGGGTTATAATAAAAGGCTTGTAATGACTTTAGTGTCCCAGATATTTACCTGTAAACGATGTGGTTATTGTTGCCACGGAGAAACTACAGTTTCTTTGGATCAGAAAGATCAAGAGCGTATGGTAAAAGCTCTTAATTTACCAGAAGCAAAGGTTCAACAAGACTTTTGGCGTCTGACCGGGAAAATTGTTCAGATGAAGACTTTTGACGGACATTGCGTTTTTTATGAGAAAGGCTGTAAGGTTCACAATGGGAGACCATGGCGCTGTGGACAATGGCCACTCCATCCGTCAATTCTGTCTGATGAGAACAATTTTCATACCATTTCTGAGTCATGCCCGGGCATAAACAAAGGCATCAGTTACGAAAAGTTTTGTCAAGTGCTCCGGCAATTGATGGACGAGTCTGTTATAAAATGCTGAGTTTAAGTATTCCCTCACTGATATAATGAAACATCAGCTCCTTTTCCTTGGTAAAATAAAGGATACGTTTATAGAAGATGGAGTGCGCGAATATGGCTCCCGTCTGCAACATTACACCTCCTTTTTAATTACTATCCTCAAGGAAAAAGGGAGAGGGCGGGGGAAGATAATGTCTGCCGAAGAACAAGGTAAACTCTTGCTTCAGGCAGTTCCATCAGGGGCAACAATCGTAGTTCTTGATTCGAGTGGTAAACAATTCTCTTCCGAATCTTTCTCTCATAAAATTGATCAATGGGAAATGCAGGGGATAAAGCAAGTATGCTACCTGATTGGAGGACCGGAGGGGCACGCGCCTGAAGTTATGCAGGCAGCGGATCTCATTGTTTCACTTTCAAAAATGACTTTTACCCACGATATGGCTCGACTATTGCTCATTGAACAACTGTACAGAGCATATACCATTAAGGCTGGAGAGCAATATCATAAATAAGCGCTGGTTGCTATGATTTAACCTCAGCAAAGCAGAGGGATAAGAACCTTTAGACAGATCATTTTCTTGCAGAAAAACCAGATAAAGATCTATAAAGTTCTAAACGTTAAGTATATATCAAAGCGACTGTTCTTCATTTCGATAACGTGGGATGGAAGGGCATCCGAGAGTAAAGGTGCTCTGAGCGGTCGTTTTACAACAACCCGGTTAATGGCTTTTTCTCTGGCGGTTTCAAGGAGTGCGGCGCCGTCAGAATCACTCCCGACAAGGGATCGAATTACTCGTAGCGTCTGCTTGTTGAGAGCCGATTGATTACTGTGAGGATACATTGGATCCAGATATATTGTGTGAAAAGTACTTGTATCTTGTCTCAGGTACTCCAGCGTGTCTCTTTGTATCAAGCGCAGCCTTTTTTCAACGATTTCTTTAGTTCTTTCCTCCATCGCAGCTCGATAAAGGCCGTCTTTTAAGAGCTCCCCAATAATTGGAGATCGTTCGCACATTGTTACCTCGCAATCAAGGCTTGCCAGCACGAAGGCATCAGCACCTAGTCCAGCGGTTCCATCCAGAATCGTAGGTCTAAATCCCGGTTTAACTCCTACTGCACGAGCGATCGGTTGTTTGATAGTACAATTTTGTGCCAGTCTGAAACCATTCTTGCCATGCACAAAATCAACAAAAAGCAGCCGCGTGGATTTCTTTGCATTCAGCGGCATATGCAAAAGCTGCAAGCCTTCAGGGGTGTATGCAAGAATAAATTCGGATGATCGATGTTCTATTAAAGAATTGAAGGACAGATGTAGTTTCGCCGCCAATTCATCAGCTTTTTGTAGAATTGTCGATGAATTTATTGTAGATGAAACAGAGATTGAATTAAGTGAGAGCATGAGTTTTTCATTCGTTAGCTGATAAATTATCAGATTGAATCCGGGATTCAGTATCCGACTCAATCTTAAAAACCGACAAGTATACCATGCAAAATCAAAAACCTGAAGTTATAGCTATCATACCTGCTCGCTACGAGTCGAATCGATTCCGGGGAAAACCGCTTGCCAAGATTGCCGGTAAAGCGATGATTCAGCACGTGGTGGAACGAGCTCGTGCTGTAAAAATACTCTCCCGCGTAGTTGTCGCAACAGATGATATGCGCATCGCTCGTTGTGTAGAGGATTTTGGTGGGGAATATGTGATGACCAGAGCAGATCATGTTTCCGGATCAGACAGATTAGCCGAAGCTGCTGAACTTCTCAAAATTTCCGAACATGACGTAGTCGTTAATATTCAGGGTGATCAACCGCTATTCTCGGCAGAGGTAGTAGAACAGGTCGCGCAACCATTGCTTGATGACCTTGCGCTGCCAATGTCAACTCTCATCTATAAAATCATAAGACCGGAAGAAATAAACGATCCCAATCATGTGAAGACTGTTTTTGACAGAGACAATTATGCCCTCTATTTTTCGAGATCTCCAATTCCATTTCAGCGTAATCCAAACGAAAAGGTTAAACCCACTTATTATAAACATTTAGGGTTTTATGCATATCGGAAAAGTTTTTTGCTTTCTTTTGTCTCCTTACCTGAAGGGGAATGGGAGAGATTTGAAAAACTCGAACAACTGAGAGCATTGGAGTATGGTTACAAGATAAAAGTTATCGTAACTGAGCATGATTCAATAGAAGTTGATACTCCCGAGGATCTTCTCCGAGTGGAAAAATATCTATTAAGTGGAGCATGATATTTTTACCAGCTACATAAATAGCACAAAATATAGGTTTCAATCGTTGGACATACTCTTGCGAGGCTTGTTTTGATATCAGAAAAACTTCAGCATATCCTGGGAGTTCGACTGTCCCCTCTTGATCTGCTGCCGCAGCTTGATCTTCGCGAAAAAATTTTGGATCTTGTCTTGCGGGGGGTTCCTGCCGGGGCGCATTCAGCTGCCAAAGCCCATCTTCAGTCTTTGCGTCAGGAGTTGTTAGCTGCAAACGTGGAAGACGTTAAAGTGGTGGTTTTTGGTGGTGGTACGGGGTTGTCGAATATTATTGGAGGTGATTCTCGTCTTGCCAGTTGGGCTCAAAAGCCTTTTATCGGTTTGAAAGAAATTTTTCCGCATACACGATCTGTTGTGTGTATCACCGACAATGGCGGTTCAACCGGAGAGTTACTCAAAGATTTGCCAATTGTTGCTATCGGTGATATGCGTCACGTTTTGTTGTCTTCAGTACAATTGACTAATTTACAAAAACGATACAATATCGACACAACAGAAGCAGCTGAGGTTGCTTTTATATTATCCGATATATTTAACTGGCGCTTTACAGGTCCTCTGGAGAGGACTCGTCCTGATTTTTTGTCCATTGAGGCAAAACTCAGCAATCTTCCCCGGTCATTTGAACAATTTTTGAGATCTCTTTTTAACTATCTGTTTAGTGATCAGAGACTTGCTGCCACGTTGAAACGTTCCCATTGCTTTGGTAACCTCCTTCTCGCCGCCGCCATTTACCGTGAGATTGATCAAGGGATGAGCAATGTTGAATTAGCCTGCAATCAAAAGGTGCTGCATAAGGCACTTTACAGTGGTTTGAGTGCTGTGGCTCAAGTAATTGGTGCAGGTGAGAGGGCGGTTCTCCCATGTACTTCGACGCCAGCTCAACTCAGGGTGCTCTACACCAATGGAGTTGAAATTAAAGGAGAACACAAACTGAGTGAAGCAAGAAGAGGCTTTGCTGTAGAGAGTGTACAGGTAGATTATTGTGACACTGTGCGTGTTTATGAAGAAATTCTTGAAGATATCAGAGAAGCAGATATCGTTATTCTCGCTCCGGGCAGTCTGTACTCCTCTATAATTCCGGTTTTTAAAGTGCCTGGATTGGCAAATGCTGTCAGGAATAACCGTAAAGCATTGAAAGTGCTCGTTTCAAACCTTTGGGTACAAGCTGGTGAGACCGATATCTCTATTGCTGATCCAGAGAGGAAATTTCATGTTTCCGATATGATTCGTGCGTATGAAAAAAATATTCCCGGTGGGACAAGGGGACTGTTTAACGAGGTTCTTTGCATTTCTCTGAAAGATATTCCAGCTTCTATCCTGCAAAGGTATGCAGTTGAAGGGAAGATACCTATTTTCCTAGATAAGGAGCAATTGTCTCTCCAGAAATATATTCCTGTGGAATGCGGTGTCTATTCTCTGGACGCGCTTGCCGAAAGAGGCGTGATTCAGCACGATCCTGACACCCTCGCTCTGGCCATTAAGGGCTTGTATAATGGACGAAGTTGTTTTAGTGAAGCTTCACAACCAACTGAAATTCAATCAGAGCTCTTATCGACAACATATCAATCTCTGGAGGGTGCGCACCTACAACCCTTTCAGAGAAACATTGGTATAATGGAACGACTGAATAATCTAAATATTTCTTTTGTTGGCGAAAAGAATCAGCTCGAAGAGAAACTGATAAAAAACACACTCGCGGACATACTTTTCGACCACCCTGTTATTCCACTCAGCCACCTTGATTATTTTAAAGATCTGCATTGTATTGACCGTGATAAGTGGAACAGGGACCAACAATGGGACAACGTGTTTTCTTTTTTTGATCCTGACGATAGATGTATCAAAATTAGAGGAGATCAATTCTTGGTCAGACAGAAACTTGAAGTGGCTCTGATGATAGCTCTGGGAGAGTCTTTGCTTGGCGATTATGCAGAGAAAAAGTTAATGAAAGGTGTAGAAATTGATCAGATTCATCTCGGTAGAGTGTATCATCTTTTTTTGAGAGCCAGGGAAGAGAGAAAAAGTTTTTTCGATCATGAACAATTGTGTATTTTCCTTTCTCTTGCACGGATGTGGTCCAACAAAGATGAAAATCATTATACCAGGTTGATAAATAATGGCGAAGGATTCACTCCACCAGGATTGTTGATGGGGCTTATGTACGCTTGGTATATAGACAATCGTTTTGCCAGTCATATCGAGTATAAAATGTCGATTATGAAAATCAATCAGACTGATCTTATTCCAGAGCAGCTGAGGATGGTAGACAGACGACGAAAGATGATTGAGTTCTTTAAGGATGTGGTTTTCAGTTGAAAATATTAATGGTGGTTGGCGGCCATTGATTTGGTTAAAAAAATGAAAATACTCATTGTAGACGATGACGACAGAATCCGTGAACTCTTTCGTATGTGGCTGGAAAGAGAAGGTTTCGAAGTGTATGAAGCAGAAAATGGTAAAAAAGCAATGGAGGTTCAACAGGCTAATTCTGTTGATTTGCTGATTTGTGATCTCATCATGCCAGTTCAGGAAGGAATTGAGACAATTACTCAATTTAGAGATAATTTCCCGCGAATTGGCATAATTGCTATCTCTGGAGGTGGGAAAATAGGTCCTGATTCTTATTTGGCAGTTGCTGAGCACCTCGGAGCATGGCGAGTCTTTACTAAGCCTGTAGATATGCCGGTGCTCATTGACACAATTAAGGAATGGGAGAGATGAGACAGTGTTTGGTAGTCAGATATCGGCTTTAAAGGTTGTTTAAATGGATATAAAAGTTCTCGTTGTAGACAACAATCCAGTATTGTTGAGGGCCGTTTCGGCTCTTGTCAGTCAGGAAGGCTGTGTTGTGAAAACTGCCGAAACTGGACTTACAAGCTCTTGAAATTGCAGATGATATTTTCTCCAGATATAGTTTTTACCGATCTGATCATGCCCATGGTGAGCGGGGAACAATTGTGTAGAATTCTTCGAAACACCAAAAAACACGAAGGTGTTTTTATAGTAGTTTTATCAGCCATTTTTCTTGAGGACCGCGAAAGGATACTTCGTGAGGTTCAATGTGATGTATGTATTGCTAAGGGTGATTTGCAATCCATACGACAACATGTTCAGGAAGCATTGCAAACATATAAGCTAAGAAAAACTAAAGGATTCTGGCAAAGACCTAAAGTCTGCGCATGTTCCAAAGTGGTTGAGACCTTCTGGAATGACAAGCGAACTTCTTGAGGAAAAACATCATTTCGCCGATATATTATCTAATCTTGATGAGGGCATAATTGAATTAAACCCTGAAGGGAAGGTGGTTGCAGCAAACACTTCTGCTCTGAATATACTCTCATGTCGTGAAGAAAAACTTATCGGGATTGCATTGCCCGAGGCTGTAGTTTGGGGAAAATTTAAAAACGCTATTCAAGAATGGACCGAACGACAGCTCATAGCCTTAGGCATGGGTAAATATGATATTATCGAAGCCGATCCTCTATTTTTAGATGATAAAGTTGTAACTGTTTCTTTTATCCCGGTTTTGAAGGATATGTCGATTTTCGGGCTTTGTATCTTGCGTGAAATTTCAAGACAATACAACGCAGAAAAACAGAATGCCGAATTGGACAATGCACTTAAACTCGTTAAAAAAATGGATGCCATGAGTTGTATGGCAGGCGGCTTTGCCCACGATTTTAACAATCTGCTCACTGTAATATGTGGCAACCTTGATATTATTACCTTGCATGGCGAAAACCAAACTATTGATGAGCGTACAAAACTAATAAATCACGCTAAGAAGGCTGCACTTGTTGCTGTAGATCTTACCCGGCAGATATCCTGTTTTTCAAATTATGGCATTATAAGTAGGGAAAATGTCAAGATAGACCTCCTTGTGCGAAATACCGTTGATACATTTTTCAAGTCAGAAAAGGACCGATATAATTTTAAGGTTAACAACAAACAATTGCTTGTTTATGCTGATCCAGCAGAACTATCTTTGGCAATAATCAACGTATTGCAGAATGCGGTCGAAGCATCTTCAGGACAGAAGCTTGAGGTAATTATAGCCGAAGACGAATTGGCCTCACCTCGGTTGATATCTGGTCAATATTTGGCTGCTGGAAAATATGTTAGAATTGATATATGCGATTTGGGCAAAGGAATTAATCCGGAACAGTTATCCAGAATTTTTGATCCTTATTATTCCACGAAAGAACGTGGCGCGTTAAAAGGCATGGGGCTTGGTCTCACTGTGGTTTATGCTATCCTACGAAATCATGGGGGATATGTTGTAGTCAGTTCCAAACTGAACCAAGGTGCTACAGTTTCCTTATATCTTCCTGTTCGAAGAGATGATAAAAAGACGTTTCTTCCCCAGGATGGGAGACCAATCGAAGATCGTTTTGTTCTACTGATAGAGCCTGAACAGCAAATGGCCGAAATAGGTAAAATAATGCTTGGGTACCTAGGATTCACTGTTAGAGTTGTAGGTGATCGCGCTGGAGCAATACATGAGCTTAAGCAGTTTACTGATGACCCTGAACAGTCACGACCATTGGTCATTCTCGCTCTGTCTGATACAGAAGGTGAATCGGCAGTCGAGACCTGCCGGTTATTGCATGAAATTGATCCAGATTTGAAAGTCATTGCCACGAGTGGAACGATTATCGATCCAGAGATGGCGAACTCCCGGAAATATGGTTTTATTTGTACCTTACCTAAACCATTTTCAATGGACAGTCTCAGGCATATTACCAATACGGTTTTGCAAAATTGAACCGAGATCTATTTTCTGGGTCGTTCCCATCCGTACATGAAAATGATACCTACGATAAACATGATGATGCCAATGACTGCATGACTGCCGTTTAACAGAATCAGAGAAGAGAGACAAAGCAGCACTCCAAGGGTGACCTTATTCATTAAAACCCTTAACACTTGGCCAGTGTTAATCTCCATTGTTGATCGAGTTTTTTGGGTGAAACTCGGTTCCCGAGTTTTTATTTCCGGAGAAAACAGGGAAATCCTGTATTCATTGACCAGATCGCGGAAGCGAAGTACTCGTTCGAGAGCTTCACCGGATAATTCTTCCCTTTTTTCCATAAGCTGATAAAGGTTTTCCAGATAGGGAGAAAGTTGTGCTGATTTTTGGTTGTCTTTACCAGGATTTGCATGAAACCTTTCGAGTCGAACAAGAAGACCTTGCAGTTGTCTGTCGATATTCTGTAAATCAAGTGGCGCTGTTTCGGTGAAAAGATTTAGAGGAAAAATATCGTTGAGATGGGCGTTAAGCTCAGCCTCTTTTTCGGCCGGAAACGCTAATTTTTTAGAATCTTGTGAAAATATTTTCCGGATAGTGTCTTGCACGTTTCGTCTTTTACGAACAAGAGCCATGATTTCATCGCAGATCTGCTGGCCAGCTGCATAGAGACCTCGATTCTCGATATTTTTAATGTTCGTGTAAAATGTTTCTTTGGAGATGATCTCCTTTGCAACTGGACCAAAGAGAGACGAAAGAATAACGTCGAGAAGTCTATCAACGACCTCTTTGCGCGTTTTACCAAGGTTCATAAGCCAGACGGAGGAGGGGCCGGAAAGTGTGGTCGTGCATAGCTTTTTCAACGCTTTGTATTGATTGTTGAATTGTAGCGTGTACAGATACAGTATGCCTTTTCTGTTAAGTGCCTCGGCGACCCTCTTGTCTTTTTCAAATGTAACCTTGATACAATTGCCTTCCGGTTGAGCAATGAGTACCGGATAGAGGAATCCGGCAACTTCGCCTTGCGGAGTGTAGGTGGGTATTGCGTTAGGTAATCCTGAAAAATTCCAGCTTGTATGTGTTGTGTCGCCCCAACGGTCAATGAGGTTTTGTTCCGCTTCGCGCAATGTTTGCTGATGCACCGGTACTTCGCGAAATCGTTTGTGTTGTAAGAAGTTCTTTCAAATTTCGTCCGGTGCAGAGTTTGTTTCCCCGTGTCATCAAAGAGGAGAAAGCGCGGTTGGAGATGAAGGGGAAGATTGTCTGACCAATCAGAACGACGAATTAACAGATTGAACTGTTTTAAAATGGATGTTTCGAGGGCGGAGTATAAAGAGCCGGAACCTGTATTCATGTCATCGAGCAACCTGTTCACCGTATCACTTATCGGCACCAAATTTTTTCTGATACTCTTAGGAAGCGCTTTGAGCAGGAAAGATAACTTTTCCTGAAGCAGGCCGGGGACAAGCCACTCGAAGATGTCGGGTGAAAGAGTGTCTGCAAAAGCGAAAGGAATTCGAAAGGTCACGCCGTCCCTCTCCGATCCAGGCTCAAAATGGTATTCCAGGCGAAGCTCTATACTACCAAGGGAAAGAGTGAGCGGATAATCAATTAACTCCTTTTCTTCCGGCCGTCGTCTTAGCACGTCATCGTCCGTCATCAGGAGGAAGGATTTGTTTCTGTTTTTCTTTAAAAATCGGTTAAACGTTGTCTGGTCAAAAACGTCGGTTGGAATCTTTTGTGCATAAAATGCGTGTAATGCCAGTTCGTCTGTAACAATATTTCTTACCCTTAGTTTTTCTTCCGTATCCTGCCATTTCTTTATAAGAGCCAGGTTGTTGGCAAGGAAAGGGTATAAGCCGTTTATCTCACCTGCCACGAGTGCAGATTGAATGAAAATGTCTCGGGCAGCCCCAATATTTTTTTTGCTCCTTTTGCCAAAATTTACTTTCCGACCGGTGGCAATAATTAATCCAAAAAGTGACACCTTTTCATCGGCAATGACTTGTCCTGTTTTTTTCTGCCAATGAGGACTCGACCAGGAATATTTACAGAGCTGACCTGCCACCGATTCAATCCAGTCCGACTCAATGGTAGCAACAGTAAGGGCGTAGAGCCTGCTTGTTTCAATAAAAGAAGCAGCCACCAGCCACTGACCGCCTTTTGTGAACTGATGTGATCCTGGAAAGATCATCAGTTCTTTATTGTGGGTGCCCTGATAGAGGTTGCCCTGTTTTTTCCTGGCTAGATTTCGCAGGAAACCGGCAAGAAACGATTTATGAATCTGCTCATAGGATGCGTCTGAGGAGTTGTCGGCAAAACCTTCCCTGTTATCAATGATTCGGCTTAATTGGGTGTGGAGGTCGAACCATTCACGCATTCTCTGGAATGACAGAAAATGTGCAGTGCAAAACTTTTTCAGCTTTGACCATGACTTAGAGCTGTCTTGCAGGTTGTGAAACTGATTCCAAATATTGAGGAGTACCATGAAATCAGAGTGGGGGTGACCGAATTCTTTGTGGGCAGTATCAGCCTCCTTTTCGTGGTCGGCAGGGCGTATGCGCGGGTCCTGGATGGCGAGCGCAGAAGAAATAATTTTAATTTCCCGAAGACAGTTGTTTTCTTTAGCTTCAATGATAATTCTGGCGATACAGGGATCGATCGGTAGGTCGGCCATTATTTGTCCCCGTTTAGTCAACCGCATCTTATCATCAATTGCGCTGAGTTCGCGGAGCATCCGATACCCTTCTCTAATTGCGTTTTTAAAAGGTGGATCAAGAAAAGGGAATTTTTCAGGATCTCCCAAATCAAGGGATATCATTTGCAGTATCACTTCGGCAAGGTTAGAACGTTTCAACTCCGGTTGGGTATATTCGGGTCTATCATTAAAATCTTCCTCCGAATAGAGGCGGATACAGAGACCGGGAGCTACCCGTCCACATCGGCCTTTTCGTTGGTCACAGCTGGCTCTTGAAATTCTGCTCACCGGTAAGCTGGTGGTTTTTGCGCGGACATTATAGTAGGAAATACGTGCTAGCCCGCTATCAACAACATACCGGATGCCGGGAACAGTGACCGATGTTTCAGCAACATTGGTAGCAACGACGATCTTTACCTGATTAAAGTTTTGAAAAATACGTTTTTGGTCGCCTGCCGGGAGTCTGCCGAAGATCGGTAAAATTACGGCTCGGGTTATTTTCCTTTCAAGCAGGGCGCAACAGTCTCGGATATCGCGTTCAGTTGGTAAAAAAACAAGGACATCTCCTGGAGGTTCACTGGCAACCAGATCACAAACGGTCTGTACGCAGTGTTCCAATTCACTCTCTTTTTCACCGGAGATATCATCCTCTGGTGGGGTATAGCGAACAGTGACAGGGAAGGTACGGCCCGAAACGGTTATGATAGGCGCGTCGTTAAAATGTTTTGAGAATGCCTCTGTGTCTATAGTTGCTGAAGTGATAATTACTTTAAGATCGTTGCGTCGGCGGAGTAATTGTTTAATGTAACCAAGCAGAAAATCAATATTGAGGCTTCTCTCATGTGCCTCATCAATAATAATAACGCCATATCGGGATAACAGTCGGTCCTGTCGAGTTTCAGCCAGTAGCACCCCGTCGGTCATGAATTTGATTTTAGTAGATGGGGTTGTGTAATCGTGAAAACGAATCTTATAGCCGACTGTATCTCCCGCTTCCCCAAGCTCTTCGGCGACTCTGGTCGCGACAGTGGAAGCGGCTATGCGTCTTGGTTGGGTGCAGCCAATGAGCAACTCGTTTTCAGGGAGAGCCTCAAGACACATTTTAGGAAGTTGTGTTGTTTTTCCTGAACCGGTATCTCCAGCAATAACAACAACTTGGTGGTTTATAATGGAATCGATAATGATATCTTTATGATCGATTATCGGCAGATTGTCGGGATAAAAATATTTCATGAAAAAAATAGATGTAGTCTTTAAAGTGTGTTAAGTCTCTGTCAGAAGTTTGCTCGGATAGATACCATAGCATCTGGTTTTCCGTTACTCTTAAAATTGAGGATTATATGAAAATTCGAAAAGCGGTTATTCCTGTTGCCGGTCTTGGGACCAGATTCCTGCCGGCGACCAAGGCCATTCCAAAAGAAATGCTCACTATTGTCGATCGTCCCACTATACAATACATAGTCGAAGAAGTCGTGGCATCTGGAATTGATCAGATCATTTTTGTTACAAGTGAGGGGAAATCTGCAATTGAGAACCACTTCGATTATAACTTCCACCTGGATGCTGTCTTAAGAGAAAAAAACAAAACTATTCTTGGGGAAGAGCTTAATAATATTTCAAATCTCATTGATATTGTATCTGTACGACAAAAAAAACCACTTGGACTTGGTCATGCGATCTGGACGGCTCGTAATGTTATTGGTGACGAGCCCTTTATGGTCCTGCTTGGGGATGACATGGTTTTAAGCAAAACTCCCTGTGCAAAGCAACTCCTCAATCTTGTTTGATGAAGTAGGGGAATCTATTGTTGCAATCCAGCGGGTGCCAATGGAGGAGACCCCACAGTACGGTATCGTAGAAGGCGACAAAATTGATCGGGAAAAAACTTTCAAGGTCACTCGTATGGTTGAAAAGCCATCTCCTGGTACTACAGACTCGGACATGGCAATTATTGGTAGATATATCTTCATGCCGGAAATATTTGAAATTCTGGACACCATTAAACCTGGGCATGGTGGAGAGATTCAATTGACTGATGCCTTGCTTGCTCTGACCAAAAGAAGAGGCATGTATGCCTGTGAGTTTGAGGGAACGAGGTTTGATGCAGGCGATAAAATGGGCTATCTGAAGGCAATCATCGCCTATGGACTTAGGCATCCCGCCCTTGGCAAGCAGTTGACGAAACATCTTAAAGAGGTTGTAGCTACCTTATGATTCATGTGGAGGTCGCAGTAGCTGTCCCCCTTGAACAGACATTGACCTACTGTTTACCGGAGTCCACAGACCTTGAGGTTTATAAAGACCACCGACAAAGGTATATTGGCCGACGGGTATTGGTAGCACTTGGTAAAAGAAAAGTAACTGGTTACATAGTTGAAATAACAACTATTATAGAAAAAACATCCTATAGAATAAGAGAAATAAGTGCGTTTCTCGATGAGTATCCTCTTTTTCATGAGAATAGTGTCCCGTTCTATAGGTGGGTGGCAAATTATTATCACTATCCTCTGGGCCTGGTAATCAAAACCGCATTGCCGGGAGGTCTTACTCCCAGAAGTCAAAATAAGATTATTTTAAAGACAAATCGAGACGATTTCCTCGCATTATTTGAGACAGAAATTCCCCCGTGGGCACGCAATCTAGCCACGAAGGGTGAGCTTGGTGTCGTAGAGAGTGCTGCGATCCTCTCTGACCGCAAAAGCAAGGGGCTGGTGGCTCGACTTGTCGGAAAAGACGCAGTCAGCATTGTGAATGTTGTGGCAAAAGATAGTGTCAGGGAAAAAAGTGAAGTTTGTTATGCCTTCAGGTCTGCTTATCAGTTTGCTCCGAAAGAAATCGATAGAAGCCCTGAAGGCCTAAAGGAGTATAAGCAAAAGGTCATTCTGGATACAGGAATTGATTTAAAACTTTCAGAGGTCAAAGCTCTTTACAGTCTGCAAGTTCTTACACAAAGTAAAAATCGCCAAGCGATAGCGTTAAAAGATTTACGGCATGATTATCCTGGTGCCTCGAAAGCGCTGATTGCACTTGAGGAAAAAAAAATCGTTGTCAGTTCCAGCCAAAGGGTTTTCCGGAGTCCCTTTGGTGAACAGTTGAAACACTATCCTCGTCCTGATTGCCTTACTCTTGAACAACAAACAGTTTTAGACAGCATACGGCCAGCTATAAGGGCAAAACAGTTTAGTCCCTTCCTTTTACACGGTGTGACAGGTTGTGGCAAAACCGAGGTGTATCTTCGAGCAGCGGAAGAAACGCTGGCCTTAGGGCGGGACGTGATAATACTGGTTCCTGAGATTGCGCTGGCTACCCAGCTTGAGGCGCATCTGATCTCAAGGTTTGGTGATTTGGTTGTGCTGCTCCATTCAGGAATGTCTGCTTCGGAACGATTTGATCAATTTTATCTGGCTTTAACCGGTAAAGCAAAAGTTGTTATTGGTGCAAGATCTGCACTGTTTGCCCCTTTCAGGGACCCTGGCTTGATAGTTGTTGATGAGGAACATGATGCCGGTTTCAAGCAGGACGATAGTTTCCGATATCATGGACGTGATCTCGCAGTACTAAGGGCCAAACACCATGATGCTGTTGTTATACTCGGATCGGCAACGCCTTCCATTACAAGTTATGCACATGCTCAATCAGGCAAGTATACGCTACTTACCATGAAAGAAAGGGTGGGCAAGAGATCATTGCCGGTTGTTTCAGTAGTCGACCTCAATAAAAAACAGGCGAAAGATACCAAAGGCATTATCAAACCGGAACTGCAGGAAAAGTTAGCGACAAACCTTGCTAAAGGAAAACAAAGTATCCTGCTCTTGAACAGGAGAGGGTTTTCTGCTGTAGTGTTGTGCCGGGATTGCGGTACACCCGTGCAATGCAGTCATTGCCATGTTTCACTTACACTTCACAAAGACAGGAACAGACTGATCTGTCATTACTGTGGCTTTTCAATAGCCAACAAGAATACCTGCCTGCAATGCGGGTCCACTGATCTTGTTCCTGCGGGATTTGGGACTGAACGTGTCGAAGAGGAGGTCTTGGAACTTTTTCCCCAAGCGAGAATAAAAAGGCTGGATTCTGATACGGCTTCTGATCGGAAAAAATTTCTCACTCTTCTCTCAAAAATGCATGAAGGAGAAATTGACATCCTGATAGGCACGCAGATGATTGCCAAGGGGCATCACTTTCCTAATGTTACTCTTGTTGGAGTTGTCTGGGCTGATGGTGGAATGAGCATGCCCGATTTTAGAGCAGCGGAAAGGACATTTCAACTTATTACCCAGGTGATCGGCAGGGCTGGACGTGGTGAACATCCGGGAGAGGTTATCATCCAAACTATGCGTCCGGACCACTACGCCATTGTATATTCGAGAGATCACCTGTATGGCAAAATGTTTGAACATGAGATGAGGTTACGGCAGCATCCCGCTTTTCCGCCGTATCTACGATTGACTGCTTTGCGATTTCAGGGTTGTGTAGAAAGCGATGTTCAACAAGCTGCGGTGCGCGTTGCTAAATTTTGTAGACAAACCGTCAAAAAAGAAAAATTTAGAATTGAAACACTTGGGCCGGCACCTTCACCTCTTGACAAGATCAAGGATAACTATCGATGGCAAATCCTTTTAAAGGGCGGGAACACGGATCAGATGCACGCTCTATGTGCAGCTCTAACAGGGGCTCGGCAGGCTTTGGTCGGAAAAGAATGTACCCTGGCAATCGATGTTGATCCTGAAAATATGATGTAGTCTTGGAATGTTTAGCCATCTTTCATGAGTTGTATCTAACAATATTTTCAGCAGTATCAATTTTAATTTCTAACAGATAGCTCAGAATGAAAACCATTTCTTTTTCAAGCTATATTGCATTACCCGGTTGCGGCCTTTCTCTTTGGCTTCATAGAGTGCTTGATCGGCTTGATTTATAAAGGTATTTTTACTGAAGTTGTCTTCTGTTGCAGGTGTACAATTTGCCAGTCCAAAGCTTGCAGTGATATAATATTTTTCACGGTTATCCTGAAAAGGTGTTTGTTCGATAATGGACCGTAATTTTTCTGCGACAACTAATGCGTCCTCGATAGTCGTCTCGGGAAGAAGGACGACGAATTCTTCACCACCGTATCGGGCGAGAATGTCGTATTGTCTGATGTTCTCCTGTATGATTTTTGAAAATTCCGATAAAATAAAATCGCCCACCTGATGACCGTAGGTGTCGTTGACCTTTTTGAAGAAGTCGATATCTACCATGAGAATTGACATAGAGGAACCGTGTCGAACTGCCCTGTTAATTTCCTGGTCAAGAACATTTTGGAAGTATCTATGGTTATACAATCCTGTCAAGCCGTCGATGTTAGCCAGATTATCGAGGATCTTGTTCTTTGCCTCCAGTTCTTTGGTAAGGTTTTCAAGATTAATTTTCGCCAGAATAAGTTGTTTATTCATTTGGTCGTAATCAAGGTTTATCAGACTTAAACGAATGTTTGCCTCCTGAAGGATTTCCTGGACCGATTTGGTGGTTTTAATTTTGAGATTGAAGTAGGTGCCTGCTTCTTTTACTTTTGTATGCACCTGATCAAGGATGGTCTCAATGCTCTCTGTTGTGAGTCCAAGTAATTTTCCTGCTTCTTTACGAAACTGCTTGTGGTAAATTTCGGGTTTATCTGAAAACAGAATGTTAACCAAGAGATCAGACAGATAAACTGCTCGTATAGTTGATCGGATGGTAGTATTTTTTCCGGTATATTCATCTGGATGGTGATGGTACTGGAGGGGAATGAGCAGTACCTCGGGAAAGCCCCAGCTTTTCGCAACTTCCGTTCCTACAACCGTGTGATTAATCCCAAAAACAGCTTCCTCAGCAGTAAAGGTATCCTGTTGATTTTCCTCGATGGCCTGCAAAACTTTGTCATATTCCTCTGGAAATGATCTGGCTAGTATAAGTTCTCCTAAATTTTGTAGGAGTCCGGAAACAAAAACTTCTTCGGTATCTGCTCCTTTAACATTTTCAAGAATAAGTCTGGCCGTTACGGCTGAAGCAAGTGACTTTTCCCAAAACTTTTCGAAATTAAAACGATTTTTTACCTCCCCAGCTTTAATTGTTAAAAAAGAAAAGGAGAGCACAAGGCTGCGCACAGCATTCATACCAAGGATACTAACTGCTTGTTGGATCGAGCCTATCTGTTGAGGAAAACTGTAGAAAGCAGAGTTTGACACTTTGAGGATTCTGGCAGAAAGAGAAATATCCTGTGCAACTAACTCTCCGATGTCAGCAAGAGTGGCATCATCTCTTGAGGTAAGTGTGATGAGTTTAGAGGCGACGGTGGGTAAAGTCGGCAACTCATCAGATTTAAGGATACTCTGTATAAGTTCATCTTTATTCATAGCTTATTCACAGTTGCTTAGATTGTGTTGAATAACCAGCTTTTTGTTTGAAAACAATTATATCGTTTTTGGGACACAGTTATCAAGTTTACACGAAAAAGAAAGAAGGGTGCATGAATGGTTCCGTTTAAAATGGCGGGCTAAGGTCGAAAAAAAATATTGTTTTTTCAGCAGCTTTCGCCAGCTTCGGGATAAGTACAAACTTCACCTTGGTAATTTTCAAAGATCAGAGTATTCCCATTTTCAAGAATATACTGTGGAGTAAGGGGGATTTTGCCTTTTCCTTTTGGACCGTCAAGAGCATAGGTGGGAATTGCCATGCCTGAGATATGGCCATAGAGTTGTCTCATGATTTCTATCCCTGTTTTGGTAGGTGTACGGAAATGATTGGTTCCCTTTGTGAGGTCTGCTTGAAAAAGGTAATAGGGTTTTACTCGGATACGCAACAGGCCAAGGAAAAGTTCTTTTAGCGTTTTCACATCATCATTGATTCCTTTTAACAGCACTGTCTGACATCCCATAGGTATGCCTGCATCGGCTAACATTGTGCAGGCCAGGCTTGATTCTTTAGTTATTTCATTGGGATGATTAAAATGAGTATTTATATAAAGTGGATGATGGGCCTTGAGGATAGCAACAAGATTTTTGGTGATTCTCATAGGGAGAACAGATGGGACTCTGGTGCCTATACGAATCACCTCTATAGATGGGATTGATCGGAGGGTTCTAAGAATTGCACCGATCTCTTCATCCTGGAGAAGGAGTGGGTCTCCTCCGGAGATAAGAACTTCTCTGATTTCCGGATGTTGTCGCAGATAGCCGTAACCGGCTCGAAGTGTCTCTGGACTGATCTTCATTTTCTCGGTACCGACTTTTCGTTTTCTTGTGCAGAATCGACAATACATTGCACATTTATTCGACACCAAAAAGAGTACCCTGTCAGGATATTTATGGACTAAATTTGGAACCGGACTGAGATTTTCTTCATCTAATGGATCCTGCTCACAGATACCATCGTTTATCTCAGCGACGTCGGGAATCGCCTGTTTCCAAATCGGATCACCGGGATGTTGGATTAATTTAAAAAAATATGGATTAATCCGCATTGGAAAGTTTGCTATTACATCCAGTAATGCGTTACTATCACAATCCAAATGCTCCTGCAGATCATCAAGAGTGGTTATGCTGTTTTGTAAAATAATTTGCCAGGGTTCCATGGCTGGCCATTATGGGGTAAAGAAGACTACTTGTCAATTGCACATTTTCTTTTGATACGAAGAAGGGGACTGGGGATGTCTACAAATCTGTATAGGTTTAAATACGATGAGTATGGAAACACACGTGAAATTTTTGTTTATGCCAGCGGGGCCGCCGCTCGCTCCTGTAGCTATATAAATAAAGGTACAGCATTTAGCCTTGAGGAAAGGAAATCTCTCGGCCTGGAAGCCACACTTCCCCCAGGTCTTAGAAATCTTGAAGGACAGGTGGAAAGTTCTCGTACAAAGGTGAATGAGAAGATTGATGATATCGAAAAATTTATCTTTATTCGCTCTATGTTCGATCGGAACGCAACACTTGCACACGCTCTCATAAAAAGTGACATAAAAAATTATATAAAAATTATTTACACCCCCACCATTGGTATGGCTGTTCAAAAATATTCATCCATGTTCAGGCAAGCCAACGGTCTTCACTTCTATCCAGGCAATATCGATGGAGCTGAAGACATCTTAAGAAGATTCGCCCACCGGGATATAAGAGTGGCTGTGGTGACCGATAACCAGGGGGTTCTCGGTATTGGTGATCAAGGCGCAGGTGGAATTGCCGTCTGTCTCGGCAAATTGATGTTATATACCCAGGGCGCAGGAATAGCTCCCTGGCATTGTTTACCTATTTCTCTTGATGTCGGAACCAATAACGAACAACTCCTGGACGACAAAAGATATCTTGGCTGGCGGCACAGACGGCTGGAAGGTGAGGAGTATCTGTCGTTTATTGGAAGATTTGTCAGGGCATTCCGAAATGTTTTTCCCAATGCCCTCTGTCAGTGGGAAGACTTTTCACAACAGAATGCCTTCAGTATTCGAGATGCCTTTGTTGATGAAATGATCTCTTTTAATGATGACATTCAAGGTACCGGGGCGGTTGCCCTGGCTGCTATTTTATCGGCCATGAAAATCAAAAAAGAGAAACTTACCGACCAGAGAATTCTCATTCATGGCGGCGGTGCTGGTGGGGTTGGGATTGGCGAGCAGGTCATGAATGCGATGATGGAGGAAGGTCTCTCGGAGAAAGATGCCTTGAAACGTATCTTCTTGATTGATTCAAAGGGACTTATTACCACCTCAAACAAGAGAGAACTCTATAAGAAGAAATTTGCTAAAGATATGGCCAGTCACCCTTGGCTTGGCGAGATTGATAAAATTGACATTCCAGGAATTATCAGGAAGGCAAATATCACCATCTTGATTGGAACGACTGGGCAGGATTTCTTTTTTAACGAAGAGGCTATAAAAGAGATCAAGAAAAACACCAAACGGCCGCTTATTTTGCCCCTCTTTCAGCATATTTCCACTCCGCAGGTTTTTTGTCAGAATATAAGTAAATGGAGTGAAGAAGGAGTTCTTGTTGCCACCGGTAATCCTTGTGATTCTATGGAGGTACTTGAAAAAAATTATAACATCGGCCAATGCAATAATGCTTTTGTTTTTCCGGGTGTTGGGCTTGGAGTGTTGGTTTCAGGAGCCAGGGAAGTGCTGCCGGAGTTTTTTACCGTAGCTGCCAAAGCAATTTCAGAAATGATGACCTCGGAACAGCTTGAGGAGGGGAGGTTAATGCCTCCCATAAATGATATTCGCAAGGTGGGCAAAAATGTTGCCCTCGCAGTAGCTATGTGTGCAGTGAAAAACGGAGTGAGCAGACCTTGTGTCTATTCCGATTTTCAGCATAATAATGATGAGGCGAGAATGAGAAAGATTATCGACAGAATTAGATGGAATCCTGAATATCTTCCTCTCGTTTCAATGTAAACAAGAAAGCCCCCTGTACATTAAATAGTACCGGGGGCTTTTTATAGGTATTATTAAGTTATTTAAATTTTCTGAACGTTATCAGCGGCAGGACCTTTTGGGCCATCAACTATCTGGAAAGATACCCGGGAACCCTCTTCGAGGGACTTGAATCCTTCAGTTTTGATAGCGGAATAATGTACAAAAACATCTTGTCCACCATCTTGTTCGATAAAACCAAAACCTTTCGCATCATTAAACCATTTTACTGTTCCTTCTGCCATTGTACTACTCCTTTTACCCTCAGTTCAGTTTCGAACCGTTAATATTTTCCGACCACTCGTTGGTCAGACATCGCTAGTTGCGTCGACCTAATGAAGATACTCGTCTAGCCCTTAAGTGGGCCCGTGCATTCATTAAATCGCTTAAAAAAGACTACCCTAGCACAACAATTCGTTTAGCACATTTGTCATGTGAAAGCAATAGAATATTTTAAAAAAAATAGAGATAATAGGAGGATAGGAATTTTTCTTAATGTTTTTTTATCATTGGATTTGCAACGCTGAACACCAGTATCAAAATCAAGAGATGAGGTTCAATTGGAGTCAGCAATTACGATAAGTAGTTGACACTCAAATTGCCTGGAGTATAAGTTTAGCGTTTGTGTTTGAGGCTGTTTCTCCCGTCTGTTATAATTGAATAATTTTTAAAATGGTGTCAAAAACTGTGTATCCTGATTATCCGTTTCTATCTCACTACCTGGAACTTGACGGTGGACGACTGCACTATGTAGATGAAGGCGAGGGACCTGTCATCGTAATGGTTCATGGTAACCCGACCTGGTCATATTATTTCAGACATCTTATCTCCCTGTTAAAAAAAAACCACCGGATTATTGCTATCGATCATATGGGTTGCGGCCTTTCGGATAAACCTCAGGATTATTCATACCATCTTGCTCAACATATTGAAAATCTTGAGTGTTTGATGACACATCTGAACATTGAACGTTTTTCGCTTGTCGTCCATGACTGGGGCGGTGCAATAGGTATAGGTTGTGCCGTTAACCATATCAACAGTATCGACAAAATAGTCGTGATGAACACTGCCGCTTTTCGTTCTAGCCGAATACCTTTGCGAATACAGCTTTGTCGGTTGCCGGTGGTAGGAGAAGTAATTGTCCGGCTGTTTAATGGCTTCGCCTGGCCTGCTAAATACATGGCTGTGAAAAAGAAAATGGCTTCGGATATCGCAAAAGCGTATCTTGCACCCTATAACAGTTGGAAAAATCGGGTAGCTGTTTATCGTTTTGTACGGGATATTCCACTTAATCCAACTCACAAAAGCTATGCAACACTTGTTAATATAGAGAAGAGTCTCTCCCGTCTGAATGATTTGGCTATTCCTTTACTTATTATATGGGGAGGAAAGGATTTTTGTTTCAACGACGAATTTTTTCTGGAATGGAAGAATCGCTTTCCTGATGCTGAGAATCACTATTTCCAAGATGGGGGTCATTATATCCTTGAAGACAAGCTCATAGAGATCCTTCCCATTGTAAAATCATTTTTTCGGGTATAAGTATTCAGGAGAAGACAGGTGGCAATAAATATAGCCGAAACGTTCGTCGGTGTTGCAAAGGAACATGGTGAGCAACTGGCGGTGATAGATGCTCGTACCGAGGAAAAGATTACTTTTGTTGAGCTAAACCGCAGAGCCGACACATATGCGAATTTTTTTGCTTTGGAAGGTCTTTGCCCGGGAGAAGTTACTATTCTGATGGTCACCCCGTCAGTGGACTTTATCTGCCTTACCCTGGCCCTTTTCAAGATAGGCACCCCCATAGTACTCATAGACCCAGGGATGGGCTATAAAAACCTGTTGCGGTGTATTGAAAGGGTTAAACCGAAATTTCTCATAGGCATTCCAAAAGCAGTAGTATTCTCAAAATTTTTTCCAAAACCTTTTAAGACGGTTGAGAAAGTATTTTGTTGTGGCAATTCTTTTGGTCTGCTTGGACCTGATATAACAAAAGACATCCAAAGTACTTATGTGGAATACCCAGTTTATAAACCCACAAGAACTGAACTTGCGGCAATAATTTTCACTACTGGTTCTACAGGTCCTCCTAAAGGAGTGAGGTATGAACATACCATTTTCAGCGCGCAACTGCGCCTAATAAAAGAGTACTATGCCATTGGCCCAGGTGATGTAGACCAACCTGCATTCCCACTTTTTGCCCTTTTTTCCGCTGCACTTGGTGCGTGTTCTGTGATACCTGACATGGATCCAACTAAACCAGCACGGGTGGACCCTGAAAAATTTATTAACTCCATCCAGAAATATAAGGTGACCTATTCTTTTGGCTCCCCAGCTATCTGGAATGTCGTAAGCAGATTTTGCCAGAACAAGGGGATAGTCCTTGATTCTGTCCAAAAAGTTTTGATGGCAGGCGCCCCGGTACCCTACGACCTTATGAAGAGGGTGCGTGATATACTTCCCAAAGAGGCCTTAGTCTTCACACCATATGGTGCCACTGAGAGTCTCCCTATAGTCTCGATTGAAGGTTCCGAAATAGTCTCAGACACCTGGGAACAGAGTCGGATCGGGAGGGGGACCTGCGTTGGTCGTCCGTTGCCTGGAATTGAAATTAAAATTATTGAAATCTCAGATGATCCTGTGCCAGAGTTGACAGGGGACATGATAGTAGGACGTGGCATAATCGGTGAAATAATTGTCCGGGGAGATGTAGTGACCAAAGCCTATTTGAACAACTCTACAGAAACAGAACTGGCAAAAATTATAGACGGTGATACCTTTTGGCATCGGATGGGCGATGTTGGCTATCTCGATGAGGTTAATCGCCTATGGTTTTGTGGCAGACGGGCCCATCGGGTAATAACAAAAAGTGGAACACTTTTTTCTGTTCCATGTGAGGCGATAATAAATGAGCATCCTGATGTGTACCGATCTGCTCTGGTTGGCGTAAAGAATTGTGACGCTGGGGGTACTACTGTTCCAGTCATCATTGTTGAGCCCAAAAAAAATAGAACTATCAATAAAAAGAGGCTAATAGAAGAAATCCAACAAAGAGCCAGGCAGTCAGAACTTACATTACAAATTGATCATTTCCTGATTCATAAGAACTTTCCTGTTGATATCAGGCATAACGCAAAAATATTTCGTGAGAAACTGGCATTATGGGCACAAAAGAAAATTTTTCCCTGTCGATAAAAAAGGCACTGGTTACCGGCGGGGGCGGATTTGTTGGAAAGGCTGTAGTTAAAAGACTTCTAGCTCTTGGCGTGGAGACTTCGGTTCTTGGCAGGCACCACTATCCGGAGATTGAGTTGCTTGGTGGCAAGTGTATTGTCGGCAATGTTTGTGATGCTGGGATTATGGATAGTGCCACCAAGGGTGTTGATGTAGTTTTTCATGTCGCGGCTCTTGCTGGTGTTTGGGGAGCCTGGAAAAAATATTATTCGACTAATGTGCTTGGTACTGAAAATGTTGTCAGAAGTTGCCACAAAAATAATGTGCCCATGCTGGTCCACACATCCACACCTTCTGTGGTTTTTAATAGAACAGATATAGAACAAGGAGACGAAGATTTGCCGTATGCCACCAAATTTCTCTGCCATTATGCGAGAAGTAAGGTCATGGCCGAACAGAGAGTGTTGGATGCTAATTGCGGAAATTTCTCAACATGTGCCATCCGTCCTCATCTTATCTGGGGACCTGGCGATCCACATCTTTTGCCGCGATTGCTGGCGAGTGGACGTAGAAAAATACTCAAAAGGGTAGGGGACGGTACCAATATGGTTGATATCTCTTATATTGATAATGTAGCTGAAGCCCATATCCTTGCTGCAAAAAACCTGTCCGAGGCAGCAACAGCTGCTGGAAAACCGTATTTTATTAGTCAAGGCGAGCCGGTAAATCTCTGGGATTGGATAAATGAGCTGTTCGTTGCAATGGATATTGACAAGGTGCAGGCAGCGCTCTCATTTCCTTTGGCATATTGGCTTGGTGGAGCTATGGAGGCAATGTATAAAATTACAGGAGTACAAAAAGAGCCTAGGATGACGCGTTTTCTTGCTGAACAATTAGCTAAATCGCACTATTTTTCAATAAAAAATGCCCAAAATGATTTGAGTTATGAACCCGTCATTTCTACAACAGAAGGACTCAGGAGGACAGTGAAATGGCTAAAATCGAAATGACACGACGCAAAATGGAATGGTTAGTTTGGCTTCTGATTTGCGCGTTTTGTCAGTTTTGTACAGTCGCCCCAGCCTCTGCTTTTTCCATTGGAGACGAACGTGAAGTCGGAGAAAAATTGCTTTACACTGTGCGATCTTCATTTAAGTTAATAGATGATCCTGATATTACCCAGTATATAAATAAACTTGGTCAGAGTGTACTGGACGTGGCAGGAATTCAATATTTTGATTATCATTTTTTTGTCATAGACAATAAAGAATTCAATGCGTTTGCCGCTCCATCCGGGTTGATATTTTTTCACTCGGGGTTGATTGAGATGATGAATTCTGAAGATGAACTCGTCGCCGTTTTGGCTCATGAAATTGGCCACATAGTCAAACGTCATCTCGCATCCAGAGTTGAAAAAGGAAAATATACTACTGCCGCGTCGCTCGGTCTAGCTCTGGCAGCCTTGGCATTTGGTGGAGCTGCCACACCCGTTTTATTAACTGGTGCGCTGGCAACCGGACAGAGTTTTAATTTGCATTTCAGTCGGCAAGATGAAGAAGAAGCAGACCTCTTGTCCTATGGCTGGTTGAAAAAGCTCCATCGTGACCCGGAAGGAGAAGTTAAAATGCTGGAGTCAATGCGTCGGATTGCCCGGTATCGCAGCGAGAAACCACCCCAGTATTTACTGACTCATCCAAATCCTGAAGAACGTTTGGATTACATAGAATCATTACTCGATAGCGATAGGGCTAACCTCAAAAAAACAACAAAACCCACTGATAATTTTGAGTTTTTCCGGTTTAAGTACCGCATTCTTTCTAAAGTAAAAGAACCTCAGGATTTCAAGGCGTTTCTTGCAAGTGTAATATCAGATAGCAGATCGACCAAATTTATGCAGATGATGGCTTACTATGGTCTGTCTCAAGTCGCACTGGAAGAAAATGACAATAATAAGAGCAAGATGTTTCTGGAGAAAGTTATAGCGTATTTTCCGGACAAGAATATTCTAATGGTTGACAAGGGTGATATCGAATTTGCAGCAGGGCAGTTTGAAGAAGCTGAGAGGACTCTTAGAACGGCTTTGGGGGTTGATGGCTCTGATATGTTTGCTACTTTCACCTTGGCTAAGCTACTCTACAGGACCGGTCGCATCAACGAGGCTGAAAAATATTTCCAGACAGTGAGGTATGAATTACCTGAATATCCTACCGTGTATTTCGAATTGGGACAAATCGCATCCGATCAAAAACTGACAGGAAATTCCAGTTTTTATCTCGGAAAGTACAATCTTTACGAGGGCGAGTTGAAACAGGCTCAGCATAATTTTAAAAACGCATTACGATCAGGCACGTTACCAGATAAAATGAAAGAGGAGAGTAAAGAACTCCTTAAAAAAATTAAAAAATTGGAAGAATAAACCAGCCAGATGTCATTCCGGTAATTTGCAAGGTGGTTTTGTCTTGATTTGAGAAAAGCACTTCTAGAGTACTAATGGTGATACAACTCTAACTGTTTCTTTAAGGTGGTCAAATCAGGTGCGGCGAAAATTTTTTGACGAAGTGCCGAGCTTCCATGTAATCCTTTGAAATATCGGCACATATGATTCTTTACGTAGCCCAGAACCCTTTCGGCTGGCAGAAATTCTTCTATTAATGCGAGATGAGTTCTGGCACCGATTATAATCTCGTTCACATCGTCGGGTCGTCCGGATTCCTGGAAGATCCAAGGATTTCCGAGAGCACCACGTCCAATCATCACGCCATCACAGCCAGTTTGGTTCATCATCTGGTGCCCATCAGAACAAGACAAGACATCGCCATTTCCGATTACTGGAATAGTAACTGCTTTTTTTACTTGAGTGATGATTTCTTTGTTAATGAGACCTGCAAACCCCTGAGACCAGGTTCTTGCGTGAATTGTAATAGCCGAGGCACCAGTGTCTTCAAGCATTTTGGCAAATGTTGGGGCATTTATTGAGTTACAGTCTTTTCCTGATCTGATTTTGACAGTAACTGGCAGAGATACTCTAGATACTATCTTGGCCAGAATGGATTTTGCAAGATCGGGATCTGTCATTAGTGCTGCACCGGCGCCTCTTTTGGTGACTTTTCTAACCGGACAGCCCATATTAATGTCGAGCATTTCCGGATTTAAAGACTCGATGATTTCAGCTGCCTCCGCCATCACTTCCGGGTCTGAACCAAAAAGCTGGAAAGATACAGGTTTCTCCTCTGGAATTGATTCGAGCATCTTAAGCGTGTTTGACTGCTGGTAGACAAGACCATGGCAACTGATCATTTCAGAAACGCAATATCCGGCTCCGAATTGACGGCAAAGAAGTCGGAAAGGGAGGTCGGTATATCCGGCTAGTGGTGCAAGAACAAAAGGAGATGTAAATGATAAATGAGCTATTTGGAGCATGTGAAAGGTAATAATCTCAGCAAATTGGATAGAGTTGGGAAATAATTCAATACTCAGCGAGAGATACTTCAAAAAACAGGGAAATATTTTCCAAGAACAATACGTAGACGTAAGGCAGAGTAACTTAGTTACTCTGCCTTACTCTTGATATGAGAAATTCTATAGTTTTGGTAATTCAGAAACCGTTCGCTGGTAAATTTTTTTGGAGAGGTTTTCAATAATAGTCTCCAGAGCTTTCCTTTCATTGTCTAGATTAGAAGAATAATTTGATGATACCAAGTACTCCTCGGTCCAGGTTTCGTCGGGGATTTCGATTATTATCTTTTTAGACGAAATATCCTTGAGGATATAACGGACCCTGAGGAGTACATTTACTTGAGTGGTTTTACTGTTCGCCCCATATGATAAGCTGGGTAGCTCCAGTGATATGATTTCACCAGCCAGGATTAGATCAGCGCCTTTTTTTTCCCTTACCGTAGAGATGGACCCGGATTTTTGGAACCATCTTGTCAATGATCTATATATTTGCGAATCCAGCCCTAATTCACTGGTCCTATTTTTCCATTCCGTAAGATAGATTGTTTTGGATGGGCCATTATAAATATTGGGATTATGATACCCACAGGCCGCAACGATTAAAGCTACAATTAAGAGGGGAAAAAATCGAAAAGCTTTTTTCACTTCATTTCTCCTGTATTGCAAACGAATATTTCTATTATTTTAGTAGGTTCAAGACAAAAAACAGTAGTATCAAACTACGAGATTCACAAGCTTCTTTTTTACAACTATGGTCTTCTTCACAGTTTTTCCATCGATAAATTTAATGGTATTTTCGTCAGCTAAGGCTTGCTGAATCAAAGCCTCATCGGCAACATCAGCAGAAACCTCAAGGCGCGAACGTACCTTGCCGTTGACTTGTATAACTATAGTGAGCAGTTCTTCTTTTGCCGCTTCAGCGTCGAATACCGGCCAACTCTCATTTTCGATGGAATCACTGTTGCCAATTATCTCCCACATTTCGGCGGAAAAATGAGGAACCATTGGCGAGAGCATGAGTAAAAGCACAGAAATTGCCTGACGAATAACCTGCGGTTCTGCATTCTGTTGGTTGTTTTCTCCAACAGACGCCGAAAGAACGTTAAAAAGCTCCATCATTGCACTAATTGCAGTATTAAAATGGAAATTCTGTTCGATATTTTCGGTTACCCGTTTAATCGTCTGATGGGTTTTTCGATGCAGGTTCTTGCCTTGTTCGCTTAAGTGAGCTGGTATTTCTGTAGAACAGTCGAGAAATTGACTGCTTGATAATATTAGTCTATAGACTCTATTTAAGAAGCGGGAAGATCCCTCAACCCCCTGCGCACTCCACTCTAAGTCCCTTTCCGGTGGCGCAGCAAAAAGGCTGAACAGTCTGACAGTGTCAGCTCCATATTCCAAGATGAGGTCATTTGGATCGACAACGTTACCCTTTGACTTGGACATCTTTTTACCATCTTTAATGACCATACCTTGGGTAAGTAGATTGGTAAATGGCTCATCAATATCGAGATGCCCAAGGTCCCTCAAAACTTTGGTGAAGAACCGGGAATAGAGTAGGTGGAGAATAGCATGTTCAACTCCACCGATATACTGATCTACGGGGAGCCAGTACGCTGCCTTGGTTTTTTCGAGTGGGGATTCTGTGAACCGCGGACAGGCATATCGGGCAAAATACCAGGAAGATTCCATAAAGGTGTCCATGGTATCTGTTTCTCTTCTGGCGGCTTCACCACATTTTGGGCAACAGGTTGCAATAAATGATGGGCGCTGGTGTAGAGGTAGACACGCGCTGCCCATCTCAGTGTCTTCAGGGAGCACTACAGGCAAATCACTTGCAGGTACCGGCTGTACGCCACATACATCACAATGGATCATGGGAATGGGAGCTCCCCAGTAGCGCTGCCGGGAAATTCCCCAATCTCTTAGTCTATAGGTAACATGAGCAGAGCCAAACTGATGTTCTCTGGCATAATCGATGATTGCCCCTTGTGCAGCGATTGAATCCATTCCGCTGAACTTTCCAGAATTTTGCAACACTCCGGGAACGGTGGATGCTTGCTCCATGGTGTTGGGATCAAGTGCAATATTTTCAGGGATAACAACCGGGGTGATTTTTAGAGAATACTTTTTTGCAAATTCAAAATCTCGCTCGTCGTGAGCCGGTACTGCCATGACAGCACCGGTGCCATACTCAATCAATACAAAGTTAGCTACATAAATAGGTATTCTCTCTCCGTTAAAAGGATTTATACAATACCTTCCGGTAAAAATGCCTCGTTTCTCCAACTCTTCCTGTACGGATTGGCGCTGTTTTTGGGTGATAATATCCTGGATAAATTCTCGAATTTCGTTTTCACTGTCAGTGCCGCCTATAAGGGTGTCGATGAGGGGATGTTCAGCTGCAAGTGACATAAAAGTAACACCGAAGATTGTATCCGGTCTGGTTGTAAAAATAGAAATTTTACATTCCAAACCATCTACTGCAAAGTCGCAAGTCAGTCCGGTAGATTTACCAATCCAGTTGCGCTGCATCGTCAATACTTTTTCTGGCCATCCTTTGAGCTGGTCGAGATCGCGGAGTAGCTCTTCGGCATAATCAGTGATTTTAAAAAACCATCCGTTCATTTTTCTGGGAAAAACCGGATCGTCACAACGCCAACAGGCACCATCAATGACTTGTTCATTGGCAAGAACGGTCTGGCATGACTCGCACCAATTAACTGTAGTAACCTTCTGATATACAATCCCCTTTTTGTACATCTCAATAAAAAGAAGCTGTTCCCAACGATAGTACTTTGGATTGCATGTAGCAATTTCCCGAGCCCAATCATATGAAAGACCAAGTTGACGCAGTTGGTTACGCATATAATCAATATTTGCATATGTCCAAGTGGCGGGATGACTGTTATTTTTCTGCGCAGCGTTTTCTGCCGGTAAGCCAAAAGCGTCCCACCCCATTGGATGCAGGACGTTATAACCTCGCATTCTTTTGTATCTCGCAACCACGTCGCCAATTGAATAGTTACGAACGTGTCCCATATGTATTCGCCCGGATGGATAGGGAAACATTTCCAGAACATAATATTTTTCTTTTGAATCGTCTTCCGTGACTTTGTAAACTTCACCCTCTTCCCACAGTGATTGCCATTTTTTTTCAATGGTTTTAAAATCATATTTCATAGAAGTGGCGCTATTTTCGGTCATTGGCTTGCCTCAGAATTCATTTGATAATTTATTATAGTTGTTGTTAAAGAAGGAAATGCTGCTTTAGATAAATCCTTGCTGGTCATCCAACCTGCTCATGTTTTCAAACATGGTAAATTCTTTGATAAATGTCAATCGCGCAACTCCGGTTGGGCCATTTCTCTGCTTGCCGATAATTATTTCCGCACCTCCTGGGTCGGAGGAGTCTTCTTTGTTATACACTTCATCCCGGTAGATGAAGCATATAACGTCGGCATCCTGCTCAATAGCACCAGATTCACGCAGATCAGACATCATAGGACGTTTGTCGGTACGGCTTTCCAAGCCTCTGTTGAGCTGAGAAAGGGCCATGACCGGGATACCATGTTCTTTCGCAAGTGCCTTCAAAGAACGAGAAATATCACTAATTTCCTGGGTCCTGTTCTCTGTGCTTCGGCCACGCATAAGCTGAAGATAATCTACGACAATTAGGCCTATATCGTGTTGTGATGCAAGTCTTCTGACTTTTGCGCGCATTTCAAGCACGGAGATGGCGGGGGTATCGTCGATAAAAATTGGTGCTTCAGACAACATTCCCACAGCCCTGGTAAGTTTTGGCCAATCCTCGCTGTGCATATTCCCGGTCCTGATTCGTTGGGAGTCGATTCGTCCAACTGAGCTCAACAAGCGCATAACAAGCTGTTCTTTTGACATTTCGAGGCTAAAAACAGCCACTCCTGTTTTTTCAACAAGTGCAGCATGTTGAGCGATGTTCATTGCAAAGGAGGTTTTGCCCATAGATGGACGGGCAGCGACGATAATAAGATCCGAGGGTTGTAGTCCGGCGGTCATTTTGTCAATTTGATTATAGCCTGTTGGAACTCCTGTAATAAATTCTTTTCTTTTGAAGAGCTGTTCAACTGTGGCAAATGCTTTCGGAACAATTGATTTTATATGGGTAAAATATTTGTCTCCCTTGCTCCCCGCAATGTCAAAAATTGCCTGCTCAGCTTCATCAACCAGTATATCTATATCATTTTGTTCTTCATAGCATCGGGCAGCTATGTTGGTGTTGACTGAGATGAGTCTACGAAGTATGGATTTTTCTCGAATAATTTTTGCGTAACTTGCTACATTGGCAGTAACAGGGACGATTGAGGTCAATGAAGCCAGATAAGTCGGCCCTCCAGCATGATCGAGTTGGTTCGTGTTCTTGAGCAGGTTCGAGACGGTAAGTAAATCCTGCGGCTCATTTTTTTCAAAAAGATCAATCATCGCCTCATAGATAAGACGATGATTATTTTTATAAAAATCTTGAGGAGTGAGAATTTCAAGAACAGTGCCGAGCAAATCGGACTTGAGGAGAACCGAGCCAAGAACTGCTTGTTCGGCCTCAACATTTTGTGGTGGAATTCCTGAGGGAACTATTGTCCTGGCAGGATCTGGTTTGTGCTGGAATTCATTCATCATTGACCAAAGAGAAAAAGTCTTGCTTAGTGGGGTTCAAAAAGTAAATTTTGAACCTTAAGAATCAACATTAAACAAAAACACACCTTGAAGGTCAAGCCTCTAGGTGTGTTTGTGTCTTCTAATAACTGGACGAGAACCAGTCCAGCAAGGCTGTTATCTCGATCGTCGATGAGATCGCCGATGATTAAGACAACATTAGTTTGCCTTGATTGGTACGACGTTTAAAGTAAATTCGGCAACTACATTGAAGCCAACCTTCACCTGAACTTTTGTTTCTCCGAGGGTCTTAATAGATTCGCCCAGAAGAATCTGCCTTTTATCCAATGTAATATTGAGCTCAGCAAGTTTTGTGCAAATATCTGCAGTCGTGACGGAACCGAAAAGACGTTCGTCAATACCAGCAAGTTGTTCTATCACTACCGTAAGACCAGAGATTTTCTTAGCGGTTTCCTCTGCTTGCTTTTGGTTTTGAGCGCGACGGGCTTCAATAGCTGCTTTATCTTTTTCCAGCAGAGAAAGATTCGCAGATGTAGCCAAAACGGCTTTGCCTTGTGGCAGTAGATAGTTTCGACCATATCCGGGTTTAACAGTTACCACATCGCCTTCAAGGCCGAGGGAGCTGATTGCTTCTTTTAAAATAAGTTCCATGTCTTTAAGCTCCTATTAATATAGGTATTATAAACCTGCAAGTTGATAACAGTATCACTCAGCAGGTTAATTCATAACTTAGGTTGATCGACTGTTTCCAGTTTTAGTTTTCGAAAATCAAACCAAATATCAGCAATTCCGAATACCAGAAGGATTAACGTTCCAACCGATTGAAAAATCATCATAACATAAAAAAATGATCTTAGTAGCAGGGGTACATTCCATTTGTTCATGAAAAAAACGGCTATTGCAACACCCTGAAAACAAAAAACTATACTTAACAAAACGAGACTATTGATCCCAATGATTCTAAATGGTTGAATCGGTAAAATTGCAAGTAGCCCCGTACCGATTACAACCCAAATTATTTTCTCCGGCAGCTGCCAATAGCTGTAACTTGCCCAAGGTGCTTTTCCGTTAGTCTTAAGCAGGAGCAAATTTCCCATTACCATTGTAAACCAAGTAATAACCAGGATAAAACCACCAAGAATCGATGGCAATATCATTGGAACAATAACTCTCATCTGGTTGAGTGTGGTTTCGAGCATCAGCAATGTGTCTGTCGATATATCTTTGCTTTGTCGGTAATAGTTTAAAGCCTCGCCAATTCCATCATCTAAAGAAGTCACCATCTGTCTGTATGTCGACATTTCCGAACCGAAAGAAAGGACACCAAAGATGATTACCCAGCCACATGTAAGAGCAAGTGACCCTTTTATCCCGCTTAGAGCTGGAGAGTCCTGGCGTTCTGCCGAAAAAAAAAGTACATAACCAGCCAGCAGCAATGCAAAGGAAAAAACAAAAAGGTCAAAGTTTTTTAACAGGAGATATCCTATTAGGGATATGACTACGGCTATAATGAGTAACCGTTTCCCGGTATATCCTCCATGCCTGCCCAGCGTGTAAAAGGCAACCAAAGGTAAAAATAAATGTAACCAACCAAAAAGCGACCAGTCCAGTCCTGGGAGAACAATTACCAGGGAAGTCAGAATAATAGCACGGATGATAGAGCTTATCTTTAGCGGTTGATTTCCCTGGCTGGTCACTTTGTGTTCCCTACAAATAACCTGTTATTATCCCTGAGTTGATCCTGCATAGGGTAAAAAGGCGATTTGTCTTGCTTGCTTAATAGCTTCACATAGTTGACGTTGGTGAGTGGCGCAGGTGCCGACAATACGGCGAGGTATGATTTTACCTCGCTCAGAAACAAAGCTTCTGAGTGTTTTTACATCTTTGTAATTTATAAGGAGTTCTTTTTCTCCGCAGAAACGACAAGACTTCCTGCGAGTGAACAGTTTTTTTTGTGGTCTTTGTGCCATATCAATACCCTCCAGGGTGGAATATCTTGAAAACTTTCTGAATTAATTTTTACACAGATTATTCAGAGGTGTCTTCTTTGTCAGAATCATCAGAGTCATCGGAGTCATCGGAATCTGTTTCATCCGTTTCCTCATCATCAAGCAGGGCAGTTTGTTTTTCAGAAATTGCTGCGATTGCGTCCTGAATGCCTTCTTCGTTGATGGAGACAGCAGTCTTGATTGTCAAATATTTCAATACGCTGTCATCAATTCTGAATTTTCTTTCAATTTCTGCGACAGCTGCTGGAGTTGCGGCATAGTCACAATAAACATAGTAACCAAGACTCTCCTTTTTAATAAGGTAAGCCAGTTTTTTCATGCCCCATCTTGTCAGCTCGATAATTGTTCCTTTTTCATCGAGAATGATATTCGTGGTGTTTTCTACGATTCTAGTGATCTCATCTTCTCCAACATTGGGACGAAGTATAAAGATCGTTTCATACCTGCGCATGCGTTCCTCCTCGTGGACGTATGATTTTTTTGCGGAAGTTTTGTACCGCAATTTTCGGCCCTCGCGCTTTATTTTGCTATCGGCAGAGAGCAAGAAGGGCATAATAACACTCTGTTATTATGTATATACTGGAAGCTTAGTGAAAAAAAATACAACGTAGTTTGCCTCACAGTAAAAAACTGACTATAATACATAAGTGGAGCGGATGTGTCAAACGGTATTTTTTTTCTTTTCTTCAGCTTTAATGGTCGCCCACTGTGCTGTTAATTGTTCTTCACTCTCATACGGTTGGCCTGCAAAGACATGAGGATGGCGACGAATGAGTTTCTCGTTGATTGTGCGAATGACATCCGAAAGATTAAAAACACCTTGATCGCTGTGTATCTCCGAAATCATAACTATCAAATAGAGAAGATCACCAAGTTCTTCGCAAATATTTACCTGGTCGTCGTTTTGTATTGCAATTACAAGTTCTTCGCATTCAGATTTGAGGTGTTTAAGTAAAGAAGATGGTGACTGTCGTTTGTCCCAAGGGCAACCGTTAATTCCTCGCAGGGATTTAATGGTCGAGATGAGTTCAGGCAAACCAAGATTATCGTCTGGCATTTGGTTTAAATGGGTTAGGCATTGATGGGGAAAATAAACTTTAACAAAAGACGAACAAACCGAAAACTCAACACCTTTTTTGTTTCGTCGTAAAAAAAAAGAGTTGACATTCTGCTACTGACGAACTATTTAGCTCTACTGGAATGTGTTGTCAGGTTTTAAGTCGTTAGACTTATACGATACCATCTTTTTTCAAAATGTACATTTCTTTTAAGGTGTACATTTCTATGAAGGACATGGGTCCTTCGCAGAACAATCTGGATCAATATATTATTGAGGTAAGTTTATGGAAGATGACAAGAAACAAAAACTGCTGCTTGAAAAGCATAAGGATATTGCAAGGATAGACCAAGAATCAAAAAGAACCCATGGGTGGTACGTTAGGGTAAGGTTTTTAGGAAGAACGCACTCTAAGTTCTTTTCAGATAGAAAATGTGGGGGGAGGTACTCCAGTCTGTTGTCGGCAATCTCCTGGCGTGACAAGACAGAGAAGAAACTTGGTAAGGTTAGGACAAATAAACATATGGTTACCGTTAGTAATTCCGGTACTGGTGTTGTTGGAGTTCGACTCAACGACAAGCTCAACAGGTATGAGGTGAGTTGGGTTACACATCTCGGAAAGCAAGGTAAAACTTCTGTTTCAATATCAAAACATGGAAAAAAAGCTGCCTTCACAAGAGCTTGTTCTATTCGTGCCGAAAAAGAGAAGGCTCGTTTGGAATACTCGGGTTGATACAAAGTATTTTTTATTAGTTTCATATCCTCAATTAATAGAGCGGTCCGGAGTTAGTTAAGGTTGCTTGCATAATTGCTGGAATTGAATGATGACATAATCCGCTTTTTGAATATCCATTACCTGATTTTCTGCCGGAATCTGTGCCGTGACCAAAAAATGGACAACATTATAATTGTGTTGACATTGATGGTGCCTTCGGGTTAAGTGTAGGGTTCTTGTTATGTTACATGGTTATTTCGTCAATAGAGAAGATTTACTCAAAGAGGTTCATATATGTATGCTATAGTTCGTACAGGTGGAAAACAATATCAAGTTGCATGCGGAGATCAAGTTCGGGTAGAGAAACTTGAAGGTAATGTCGGAGACAATATAGATTTGAATGATGTGCTCATGGTTGTTACCGGTGATGAGGTGAAAGTTGGTCAACCGGTTCTTGAAAATGCTAAGGTAGTTGCTAAAATAGCAGAACAGGGCAGAGCAAAAAAGATTATTGTCTTCAAGAAAAAGCGACGTAAAGGATATCGATTGAGAAATGGACATAGACAATCGTACACCGCATTAAAAATTGAAGAAATTTCCGCGTAACATTATTTTAAAAAATAATTAGCGGTATATATACTATATTTTCGGTCGGAGAAAAGGAGTAGAAGATGGCTCATAAGAAAGCAGGTGGTAGTTCAAGGAACGGTCGTGACAGTGCCAGTCAACGGCGAGGCGTTAAACGATTTGGCGGACAGGTGGTAAAGGCCGGCAATATTTTAGTACGTCAGCTGGGTACGGTAATTCATCCCGGTACCAATGTTGGCTGCGGACGTGATTATACGCTTTTTGCCAAGATTGAGGGTGTTGTGACATATGAAGCGTTTGGTAAAAATAAAAAACGTGTCAGCATTTATCCTGTAGCCTGATTGATACCTGAGAATTCTGATCTTATTTTATCCCTTAGGGTGCTAAAAGTATGAGATCGAATTGACTGAAGGTGTTTCCCTGCTTGTCGGGATTAGTTTTATCGAATATCGTTTTATAGTGAAATACTTATTATAATTCACTATAGAAATTTGAACTCGACCTCAATCGTGAATTGATGGTCGAGTTTTTTTTATGCAAGATTTCGGCAATCGAAACCTTGCGGGTAACGTGATGGCATTTATTGACGAAGCAAAATTTTTTGTGAAAGCCGGAGATGGTGGAAACGGTTGTGTAAGTTTCCATAGAGAAAAATTTGTTCCAAGAGGTGGACCCAACGGAGGAGACGGTGGGCGAGGTGGCAGTGTCCTGGTGCGTGCAACGAACTCATTGAACTCGCTGATAGACTTTCGCTACCGATCTCATTTCAAAGCAGAACGGGGGGTGCATGGCAAAGGAAAGGATATGCATGGACGGTCAGGAAAAGACTGTCTCATAGATGTTCCAGTAGGCTCAGTGATAAAAGATGCGGAAAGCGGTACGGTGCTTGCGGACTTAGCAACTGATGGGGAGTCTATTGTTATAGCTAAAGGCGGAGAAGGTGGTATGGGAAATCCCCATTTTGCCAGTGGGACCAACCGTACTCCGAGAATAGCAACTAATGGTGAAATCGGTGAGGAGTTCTGGTTGAAAATTGAGCTTAAGCTTATTGCCGATGTCGGATTGGTAGGATTGCCCAATGCCGGGAAGTCAACGCTTTTGTCCAAGCTCTCATCTGCAAACCCTAAGATAGCTTCCTATCCGTTTACAACCCTTGAACCGCAATTAGGGGTACTCCAGCATAAATATTATAAACCGTGCGTTATTGCTGATATCCCAGGTCTGGTCGAAGGAGCGCATAACGGAGTCGGACTTGGGCATAAATTTCTTCGACACATCGAACGAACAAGTATGCTGTTACACGTGGTTGACGCAGCTGACGAAAATGTCGAGGTAAATTATGAAACTATTTCCAACGAATTACTTTTGTATAAAGAGGAACTGGCAGACAGAGTCCAAATTTTGGTATTAAATAAAAAAGACTTGGTAGATGACGCTGATCTAGAGAAACTAGAAATATATTTCCAACATTTGGGACAAAATGTTATTACTATATCAGGGATTAACGGAGAAGGAATTGAGTCTCTGAAAGAAATAATAGCAGAATCTCTTGAACAAATTAGAGGCGACACGACTTAAGTTGGTAGGGCACTGTTAATATGGGATTTTTCGTGGATGATGTTTATCGGATGTCGATGATCCTCTTCCTCAAGTGTTTGTAATGTTATTTATGCAGGTTCAACACTGAATGAATTCGAAAATCGAACTTGAAGACGGTTTATATTATCGGCAGACTCTTTTTGACAAAGCCAAGAGGGTTGTGGTCAAGGTTGGAAGCGCGATTTTGACGTGTGAACACGGGCTGAACAAGAATGTTGTAGATAATCTGGCCAAAGAAATTTCATTTCTGCATAGTAGTGGCAGAGAAGTGATTTTGGTGACTTCCGGAGCAGTAGCTGCTGGCAAACGGAAGATTCACATAAGTGATGATCTGGAATTGACTATCAAACAAAAGCAGGCACTTGCAGCGATTGGTCAGTCCTGTTTAATGCATGATTATGATGAAGCATTTGCCGTATATGGAAAGAATATTGCCCAAATACTACTAACTCATTCAGACCTAGCCAATCGCAAAAGGTACCTTAATGTTAGAAATACCATCCTGACCTTATTGAAATATGGGGTCATTCCAGTAATTAATGAAAACGATACAGTGTCTACTGAGGAATTAAAGTTCAGTGATAATGACAACCTCGGAGCACTGGTCGCCAATCTGATAGAAGCAGATATGTTCATCTGCCTCACCGATGTTGATGCATTGTATGATAGCAACCCCATTACTGATCCGCAGGCGAAGGCCATTTATACCGTGGCTGAAATTAACGATGAAATCTTAGCGATGGCCGGAAACAGTAAAAGTGTGTTGGGTACCGGTGGAATGCGTAGTAAAATACTCGCAGCTAAAATGGTTTCTGCCGGTGGAGGTAGCTCTTTTATAGGCCCAGGACGGCAGACGGATATCCTCAAACACCTCTTCTCCGGAGAAAACGTCGGAACATTTTTCCTACCGAGTAAGGATAAAATGCAAAGTCGTAAGAGATGGATAGCCTATGTCCTCAAACCTAAAGGGAAACTCGTACTTGATCAAGGCGCTTGCAATGCGATCACTCAAAAAGGCAGAAGCCTTCTCCCCTCTGGGGTCGTTGAAGTTGATGGGCAATTCGGAATGGGAGATCCTGTAAAGTGTGTTGACCTTCAGAATAACCCGATAGCTGTCGGTCTGTCCAATTTCAGCTCCGATGATCTGCGAAAGATTCAAGGGATGCGTTCTGATCGGATTGAATTAATATTAGGTAGTAAAGAGAGCGACGAAGTAATGCATCGGGATAATTTAGTCATCCTCTAGCACCTATAAAAGGACTCAAAAGAGTCTCCATAGATAACTCACTTAAAAGAGCATCCCTCAAGAGGGGATTAAGAATTTAGACTAAATTCAAAACTATTGGGCTAACTGATTAGATCCATTAATGAGACGGGAAAGGACGCGCTGATGACACTCGAATTGAATATTACTGAATTGGCTCTAAAAGCAAAAGTTGCGTCAGCAACTCTTGTCGCCCTTTCAACGGAGACGAAGAATAGTGTTCTGTTAACCATGGCGGATCTCCTGATTCAAAATAGAAATCATCTCCAAACTGAGAACAACGAGGATCTTGAGGCCGGATATAAAAAAGGCTTGTCTCCCGCCATGCTTGATAGGCTTAAATTGTCTGATACTGTTATCGATTCGATGGTAACCGGACTTCGAGAACTCTGTGTATTACAGGATCCAATCGGGAAAATAGAGAATTTCGTTAAACGGCCAAATGGCCTGCAGGTTGGGAGAATGCGCGTACCTCTAGGGGTAATCGCCATGATCTATGAATCTCGTCCCAATGTTACTGTAGATGCTGCTGCTCTTTGTTTAAAAACCGGCAATGCAATAATACTGCGAGGAGGCTCAGAGGCTATTCGGTCCAACCTCGCACTTGTGGCTGTTCTTCAACAGGCTCTTGTTGCACATAATATTGACAAAAATGCAGTGCAGATTGTTTCAGTCACCGATCGACTGGCGATTACTCATCTGCTCACACTTGAGGATTATATTGATCTTGTTATTCCGCGTGGAGGCGAAAGCTTAATCCGTTTCGTTTCTCAGACCTCCAGAATACCAGTGCTCAAGCACTACAAAGGTGTCTGCCATATGTACGTAGATAAAGATGCCGATTTAGCTATGGCAACTCGCCTGGTAATTAATTCCAAGACCCACAGGCCCGGAGTGTGTAATGCCCTTGAAGGACTTCTTGTCCACAACAACGTGGCAAAAATATTTTTGCCCCAAGCTGTTAAAGCCCTTACGGCGCTAGGTGTAGAACTGCGTGGGTGTCCTAAGTGTGTGAATATCTCAAGTCAGATAAAACCGGCAGGTGATGGAGATTGGGGGAGTGAATTTCTTGATTTGATCCTGTGCGTAAAGGTTGTTTCGGACTTTAAAGAGGCTAAGCTGTATATTCAGGAATATGGTTCCAAACATACCGAATCAATCGTAACAGAAAATTACAGCACTGCTCAGAGGTTTATTGCCGAAATCGATGCGTCCGCAGTTATGGTCAATGCATCAACGCGGTTTAATGATGGAGGACAGCTCGGCCTCGGAGCGGAAATTGGTATCAGCACGACTAAGTTGCATGCATATGGTCCCATGGGCCTTGAGGAATTAACTACCCGTAAATTTGTCGTTTTCGGTCAAGGACAAGCGAGAGAGTGACGGCTAAAAAGATTGGTTTGCTCGGCGGAACCTTTGATCCCATACATTACGGGCATTTGCAGCTGGCGGCGGCTGCATTGAAAGAATGTAACTTAGATAAGGTTGTCTTCATTCCTTCGGCTCAGCCGCCTCATAAAAATGGAATATCATTGACACCATTTCAGCACCGGTTGGCAATGCTCGCCTCGGCTGTTCAAGGCATTAGTGGTTTTGAATGCAATGCTATCGAAGGCACATTGCCAAAGCCTTCCTACACCATTGATACTCTCCGAGTGCTTCTGAAACATTATGAAAACGGTTGTCGCTTGTATTTTATGATTGGGGCAGATGCTTTTCTTGATATTTTAACCTGGAAATCTCATCAGGAAGTTTTACACTCGGTCAATATCATTCTCTCTCAGAGGAAAGGGTATAAAAAAGTACAATTATGCGATTTGTTTAATAAATTAGGGTATAAAATGGGTGAGAAGTCGTGGCAGGGCAATGATGGACAGAAGGATATTTATATACTGAAAGAAATACCTGATGATCTTAGTTCATCTGTTATCAGGAATATGATCGGAAAAGGAGTGTCTCTTCAACGATTGTTACCAAAAAATGTTATCGAATATATACAAAAACATAAACTCTACCAGGTGGAAAATGTGGGTGGCGATATCCTGCGATCGGAATGATTTTCCGGGAGTAAATGTTGAGTGGAACATCTGTTATGAAACAAATAGAAACATTAAATAATTTATCAAAAATCTCAATACTCATCGTAGACGATTCTCTCGTCTTTCGTAAATTTTTAGGTGATATCTTCGACGATTGTGAAGACTTCGTTGTCATTGGAGAAGCACAGAATGGGATTGAGGCTCTCGATATGGTGCTTAAAACGAGCCCGGATGTGATTCTGTTAGATATGGAAATGCCTCTGATGGATGGCATGACGGCCCTGCAGCATCTAATGATTCACCGGCCAACTCCAACCATTATGTTTTCAAGTCTAACAGAAAAAGGAACTGCGCGATGTTTTGATACTATGAAAAATGGTGCTGTCGATTTTTTCTGCAAAGATTTCATTTTCAAAAAAAGTAGCCTGTTGACGTATAAAAAACTTCTCATAGACAAGGTTAAAATGGCAGCTCTTGTCAAACTTCAGGCGAAAGAACCGGTCTTTGCAAAAGCATCAATGAATAGCAATGCAGCTGAAGTTGAGCAGAGAGTGGTGTTTTGTGAAGAGTGTGGAAACCGGGAAGTCGTGTCTGTTATACGATTTCAGCCGATTCACGATGTAAGTTGTTCCCTGTGTGGAGATACTATAGAGCTTGGTTTGTCAGAAAATTCACAATATCGCCGAAACACCTGTATTTCAGTGTTCGGAGGTGGAGAAGGTAGTTTTTCCAATCTGCTGCAAATAATCCCCCAGCTCACCGAAGACATGGGTGGTGCCTTAATTGCTGTTATCCATCAGGACATTGGACATATCAATGGATTTGCTGAGTATCTTGATTCTATTTCGGCGATAAAAGTTATAAGGGCCAGAGAGGGGATTACTATTGAAGGTGGAAAATGCTATCTTGTTTCAGGTTCTGACTATATGAGTATTAAACCGTATAGTGCTCAATTCACCCTACAAAAGGTACCGAAAAGCTCGCTTAAGGGGGGACCGTTTGATATCCTTCTGGCGTCTGTCAGTACTGTGTTAAAAAAAAGAGCAGCTGGAATAATTTTATCTGGAGATGAAAGTGACGGAGAAAAAGGCATTTCTATACTTATGAAGAATGGTGGGGTGCATGCGATTCTGAACGAAGAGGAGTGTTATTGTAAAAATATGGGCCGTCAAATTGCAGAAAAATGCAATATTTCAAAAACATCTACTCTAACTCATATAGTGGATACAATACGAAAATTGCATTATCATGAAAAATGAAACTTCATTGTCATTAAGGCGTTTTCTCTTATTACATTGAATTTCTTCTAGCGGTCAGTTCTTAAATTTGTGCTGCTTGGGGACAGGAGATGGAGTCTATATTGGGGCAGGAAACAGAGACAAAAGCAGTTTTTTGGGAAAAAACTGTTCCCCTAATGCAACAGGGGTTACATAAAGAGTTAGTCCAACGAGCGTACCAAGATTCTGGAAAAGGCTATCGTGTTTTTCCACTCCGGGAGAATGTTTTTGCGGCGATGCAACTGACTGGACTCGATGCAACAAAAGTTGTGGTCATCGGTCAGGACCCTTATTTCAACGAACATCCAGGCAAAGGTCCAGAGGCCCACGGATTATGCTTTTCGGTGAAAGAGGGAATACCCATTCCACCCTCTTTGCGAAATATCCTACAGGAAATAAATAGTAGCGTGTACAACGGAAGAAAGATCAGCACCCAAAGTGACCTGACACGATGGGCCAATCAAGGAGTTTTACTTCTGAATGCCAGTCTGACAGTAATGGCCAAGCGTCCAAATTCCCATGCAAATCTCGGCTGGCACCAACTTACCGATGATATAATTAGAACTATTTCGAAGAACAAAGATAATATCGTCTTCATGCTTTGGGGAGCATTCGCTCAAAAAAAGACAGAACTCATCGACAAGCGCAAACATTTGGTTCTGGCTACCAGTCACCCATCTCCCCTCTCTGCACATAGAGGTTTTATGGGTTCGGGGGTTTTCGTCAAATGCAATGAATATCTTCAAAAACACAACATCCAGCCAATAGAATGGTAAGGGAAGAGACTACTCTTTTGTCAGATGATCCTTGATGACGAAAGGAATCATATCAGCCACCTCAGAAGCGAGAAAACCAGCACCACACTTTTCATACAGTTTATCTGCAGCTGCTCCATGCAGGTAAACTCCAGCTACTGCGGCATCTAACGGAGCTAATCCCTGGCAGACAAGAGCTCCTACTACTCCGCTTAAAACATCTCCCATTCCACCGGCCGCCATACCGGGATTTCCAGTTGTGTTGATAACCGTCGAACCATCACCTCTGGCAATTATACTCCCTGCACCTTTAAGGATCAGAATGATTTCATGGAGGTCATTTTTAAAAAGATCACAACCTAATATAGCTGCATCTAGTCGATTATTTTGAATATCTTCGGTAGTTCTGTCGAGCAGTCGGCCTAGTTCTCCAGGGTGAGGAGTGAATATTCTTGGTCCCGCAGGTGCGCCCAATCTATCCCTGGAACTCGCAAGAATATTTAAGGCATCTGCATCAAGAATAAGAGGGCATTGGATAGTATGGTAGAGTTGCAGCACAAGTTCTGCAGTATTTGGATCAGTGCCTATACCAGGACCGATGACGATTGCCTGTTTCTTTTGAACATTGTCAGAGATTAATTCCCAATCGGCCATGGATAGAATTTGTGAGCTTTTTGGAAGGGGAATAGTCATTGCTTCTATAAGTGTCGTCTCGAAAATAGCATTGAGATCGTGAGGTACACAGAGGCTGACGAGACCGGCACCACTTCGAAGAGCACCTCGTGCAGTCAGAACAGCAGCTCCGGTCTTTCCCGTGGATCCTGCCAGGATAAGAAGATGGCCGTGACTGCCTTTGTGCGAAGCTTTTTTACGTAGCAGCGGACGAGCAATGGTTGTGAACATGTCCTCAGTTGCAAGTTCTGTTGTTATGTTGGCGCGATAAATGGCTTCCGGTGGTATTCCAATATCGATAATTTGCAATTTGCCGGTCCAGGAAAAATTACCATGGATAAAGTGACCGGGTTTGGCACAACAGTATGTTGCAGTATAGTCGGCTCGCACACAGGTTCCTTGTATCTTACCGGTATCGGAATCCATACCTGATGGAGTATCAACAGAAATGACAGGGGGCTTGTGCGCAAAATCAGACCTGTTTATGAGATTTATGACATCTGCGAAGTGATCGACGACGTCACGACAGAGACCAATGCCAAATATTGCATCAACCACAGCATAACAGGGCAATCCTCTGGACTCAAAATGCTTGTAAAGAACTGGTATGGTTTCCACTCTTGCTGCGTTATCAACTACATGAAACGGCAGCCGGAGTTTTCTGATGATTTGTAGATTAACAGCGGAGTCTCCCTGAAGACTGTCTGGATTAACGAGGAAGAAGAATACCGGCTGACATCCTCGCTGATGAAGGTGCCGACCAATAACCAATCCATCTCCACCATTATTACCCGGACCTACAAATATCAAGGCAAAAGTATTTTGACAGGGGCCAAGTTCATTCTCCATCATCCTTACGGTTCCAAGGCCCGCATTTTCCATGAGCACAATACTTGGAATGTCAAAAAGATTACTTGCAGCGTGGTCGAGGTTCTTCATTTCGAGGGCTGTAGGCAATTTCATATGTTTCTCCTTTAGTGCCAGGCCAAATTTTGTCCTTTAGATCAGTGGGCAATGATTAATCATCGATGAGGTCTTTACAGACAATGCAAGGTTTAAAGCCAGCTTCGCGTGCAACTTGAATGTCTTTAAATTCCAGAGTGCAATTTTTACAGTTGTAATATTCACAAATCGGTAAATGGTACTCACGGCTTTTCGCATTTCCTCGTATAATGACTTTTCTTTTTGCTAAAGTATCTCGTGTTTCACGGAAGCTAGTTTTGTTTGAAACGCCCCTTATCCAAAGTAGTACTGGTTGGTAGAGAACTTTGAAAGGGGTAAAGGTCATATGGAGTACTTTTTGGAAGAAAGTTGTAACTACCGTGGGTATGAGTGGCTTCTCGTTTGAAATTCTGAATATCCAGAAGGCAGCGAGAACAAAGAAGATTGAATTAGGAATCCACATTGCCAGCCATACAGGAAGAGTACCATTTTCAGCCAAATTTTTACCAAACGTGAAAACGATATAATAGAGAACAAAAATAGCTAAACCTGCCTGAATACCGAGAGCTTTTTTACCAGGACGCGCCTGCAGTCCGAGCGGCAGACCTATGATGCTTATTATGAGACAGCCAACGGGTAAAACAAGTCTCTTATGATATTCAACAAGAATTGATCTCTTGCTTTTTGTGTTATCTTTGGCGTGTTGTGCTTCTCTTGTTAACTCATTCATTGTCAGGGATGTTCTCTTTAAGCGAGTTGCCGAAGTCTCGGGTATCTGCAGTGGAATATTAATCTGGTATTGATCAAACTGGATGATTTGAGCAGAATCAATTCCTGGTTTATGCAAGCTCCCGTTTCTAAGTATAATAGAAACCATCATATTTTTGAGACTACTATTCATTCTCCCTGTAGATGCCATAGTTACGACGGGATTGTCGACTCCACGCATATCAGAAACCCAAACATTGTGCCATTCACCTGAAATCTTATCAATTTTATCTACATACACGACAACATCACCGAGGGCTTCAGTAAATGTTTGTTCATTGATCCCTTTGCTAATTTTTTCCTTTAGCAGCAGGTAGGAAAGTTGTTTCATTGCAACGTTGCTGATCGGAATAAGTTTAATGGAGACAAAGCTTGTCAACAGGGCAATAAGAGTAGCAACAATTATTACTGGTGGCAGGATCTGGTACATGCTTATTCCACTTGCCTTTAGAGCGAGAATTTCAGAGTCGCTTGACAATCTGGCAAAACCGACGGTCACCCCCATCATCGCTGACATTGGTATTGAATACAGAAAAATATTTGGGAAAAGGTAGGAAAAAAGGCGTACAAAGTCTGCAAATCCAATATTGAGTTCGAGTACGAAGTTGAGAAAGGGGATGAGCTTGACCAAAAAGAAAACACAATTCATTATGAGAAAGCTTGCGAAAAAGGGTCCAAGCATTTCTGTTGCAAGATAAATATAGAGGAGTTGTGGTGTTTTAGAGTGAAATTTCATGGTGACATTGGCAGTTTAACCGCAGAGGGAAAAAACATAACGTGGTTTTGTGTTTTCCATGGATATGCTGTATAAGGAATTAGTCCAGCGTGGTAAGGTTGTGTTGGTGCGACCCTACTATATTTATTAAATTCAAGCCAAGAAACCACCCGGCCTACGCAAAGAAGGTAAATCATGCATTTATTTGAAACAGAAGATGGAGATAAGTGGGTTTGCATTACCTGTGGAATTGAACAAGAGGCGATGATTAGCGAAAAAAAATGGGAATGGTGTTTCGATAAACATGACCAGACTCTTCGTTGTTCACTCTGTAAACATCCTGATTATGAGATTGAGGACTAATAACGTCCAGTACAAATCAAAGTGGATTCGCTCTTACTCACCTGCTACATCTTTCATAGCTAACCACCCCGACAATTGGGGCTTGTTTAAATCCAGGCAAGGGCAAGTTGTTGAATATCCTTGCCTGGGAAACCCATTATTGTCACGATCTTAATTCTTGAAAACAAGAAACGAATATTCAAGTTTTACGCAGATATTAAAATTTCGAAGCATTGATAGGGTCATCAATGGTGACTTTAACCCAATGTTGGTCCCACCACTCTATTGGCGTGACGAATACACCATTAATCAGAACAGAGAAATGGAGATGATCTCCGCCAGCCATGCCGGTTGTGCCTGTTAGACCAATAACTGTTTTCTGATCAACCATCTCACCAGGAGAAACATTTATTTGACTAAGGTGGGAATAGAGACTGAAAACACCCTGCCCGTGATCGATCAGTATCATATTGCCGTAAATGCCAAGGTAGCTGGCATAAACAATTTTACCTTTGTTTGCCGCCCTTACATCAGCTCTACTGGTAGAAGCAATATCCATACCGAGATGCACCTGGTGATCAATCGCGTTACCTTTATAATAGTAAGTTCGATGGTCCGCGTAGCCAGCCCGAGTACTTCCTGGCATGCGGTCGAAATGTCCTTTCCAGAGTCGTTCAGGTTGAGGGCTTCGACATAAATCGCTGATTTTTTTGTTGTTTTGATCTCTAATTGTGGAATTGGCATAGAGATATTTATCGATAAACTCACCTTTCATCTCAGGATAATACTGCTGAAACTCAGGGATCTTGCTGTCCAAAAAACCATCACTTATATTAATTGTATCATGTTTTTGGTTTGGTTGTTTGTAGACAGATTTGAATGGTACAACTGTATTATTGCCAGCTAAGTCTGTTGCGGAAACATTCAAATTCGATATATTTTCGGCATCATAGGGAAGGGCAAAAAAAGAGATGTACGTATCTTCCCGACCGTTTCCAAGCGGAAAGCCAGGATTAAAAAAACCATTAACGGTTACTCCATGCTGGCTATCTTTATCGGAAACTCGGTAAATCGCAATTCCTGCACCGCCGGGTGAGATATATTTCTCACTGTGGAGTATGCTTATTTGGGGAGGTATTGTATCTACGGTAACCTCTTTTGTGGCTATTGTTTTGTTCCCTTGGAACCAACCTCGCATGGAGAAATCTGTGGCTTCAATCGTAATAGTCATAACACCATCAGTGAAACCTTCCTTCTGTACATCGATGGGGATAGTTCGAGTATCCTCCATAGGACCGACGGTGCCGGTATATGCGACTCTTGGATAGGTTACAGAGTAGAGCAGTTTCCTCACATCTCCCTGACTCCCCCACACAAAAATGGTGTGAATACCACTTTTTTTATCGGTGACAGAATAATTGATATTGCCGCTTTTTCCTATAAAAGCACTCGATTGCTGCAGAGTGATAACCGGCTTTTCTCCTTCGAAAAAAAGAATAAAAATAGCTACTCCAGCTATCAACAGGATAAAGAAAAAACTCGTCAATAAAAAGTGAGATCCTCTTGGTTTATGTCTGTTACGTAATGCCATTGTACAACATTGTCCTTTTGTGAATTTGGTTGAAGGAAGACTAGAAGAATAAAATTATCTTTGCCATATAATTTCATATTTTTCGATATGAAGATCCTTTGATGGGGCAACAATAATTCTTTTTCCAATTTCTTTTTCTACTTTTGATTTTGTTCGTTCTTCCTCATTATTCAGCAAGTCAGCAATTCTTGGGTGTACTTGCAGCGTAATGTTACCGCCCTTGTGTTTTTTTGAGTTTCTATTGATCTTTCTGAATATGTCGTAACAAATCGTACGTCGAGATTTTATCATCCCCTCGCCAGCGCAGTAATGGCATGGTTCACACATCAGCTGATGCAGGTTTTCACTATTACGTTTTCTGGTCATCTGTACGAGTCCGAACTCAGAAAGCTTTAGGATATTATTTCGGCTCTTATCTTTTTTTACAGCTTCTTTGAAGGTAGTATACAGTTGTTCCCTGTGGATATCATTCTCCATATCAATAAAATCGATAATGATTATTCCACCAATATTTCTCAGTCTCAGTTGATAAGCAATTTCAATAGCAGCTTCCATATTGGTTTTGAAAATTGTATCACTTAAATCGTTTTTCCCAACGTATCTCCCCGTATTAACATCAATTACCGACAATGCTTCAGTGCTCTCGATAATGATGTATCCCCCGGATCGAAGCCACACTTTCTTTTCGATTGCTCGTGAGATTTCAACCTCAATATTATACGCTTCAAAGATGGGTGTACTGTCCTGATAGAGCGAAATTTTGTCCAATAATTGTGGAGCAAAGGTTTTCACATGGCCGAGTATTTTTTCATGGGCAACCGGGTCGTCAATGATGAGACTATCAACGTCCATCGTGAAAAAGTCTCTTATGGAACGAAGAGTTATATCGAGATCCCTATGAACAAGCGACCGAGATTCCATATGTTCTGCTTTGTCAATAATGTCATCCCAAAGGATCATGAGGAATTCCATGTCAGCTTCAAGTTCTTCTCTGGTTGCATGTTGAGCAACTGTTCGAACAATAAACCCAGTTCCTTGTGGTCTCATTTCTTCGATGAGAGTCTTGAGTTTTTCCCGGACCTCTTCATTCTCAATTTTTCTTGAAATTCCGATGTGGTTAGTTTGCGGAATAAATACAAGATTGCGGCAGGGAAGCGTTATGTGACAGGTTAGCCTGGCACCTTTAGTCCCAATAGGGTCTTTACTGACCTGAACTAGTATGTCCTGTCCTTCTTTGAGGATTTCTTCTATGTGGAGACCCTGGGCACGAATATGGGTATTTGCACAATCAGTGATACAGGGGTTGTAGCTAGAGTTATCCGACGAAGCAACGCATACGTCGTCCACATAGAGAAAGCCGGTACGTTCCAGTCCAATATCGATGAAAGCAGCTTGCATACCGGGAAGAACACGGACAACTTTGCCCTTATATACATTTCCCATAAGGCCTTTTTCGGTGGGCCTTTGCATGTGGAATTCGCTGAGATTTCCATCTTCCACAAGCGCAAGACGAACCTCATAGCTTGTAGCGTTAATTAGTATTTCAGTGGTCATTCTGAGGCCATTTAAATCTAGATTGAAACTTCCATAATGGAAGGAGTATATTTTTTTAAAATTTGTAGTATACAGTATAGATAAAGATAAATGCCATATGTAATAATTTTATTATAAATCTGCGAAAAATTCAAAGAAAGATGAATAGGTGTCCGGTATCAGTGATCATTCCCACGTTCAACAGAGCCTTACTGCTAGAGCGTGCAGTTAACTCAGTGCTTCGCCAAACCGTTCAATGTTCAGAACTTATCATTGTTGACGATGGCTCGATGGACAACACTCAAGAATTACTCTGTAATTTATCCAAATCAGTGGGCGTTCCTTTCCGGGTATTCAAGCAGAAAAACAAGGGGGTAGCGGCGGCTCGTAACCATGGCGTACGTATGGCAGAATTTCCTTTCATTGCTTTTCTAGACTCTGACGATCACTGGCATAAACGTAAGATTGAGACGCAGTATAATGGTTTCTCAGATAATTCTGACTACCATATCAGCCACACTCGTGAGATATGGTTAAGGAAAGGACAGCACTTGAATCAGAAAAAAAAACATATTCCCCGTCATGGGAATATTTTTGAGCATTGTCTTGAGCTATGTAGTGTAGGGACCTCAACGGTCATGATGAAAAGGGAGATTTTTGATCATGTTGGGTTTTTCGATGAGTCACTTCTTTGCTGTGAGGATTACGATCTGTGGTTGAGGATTAGTTGTCTGTATCCTTTTCTTTTGATAGATGAGCCCCTTACCGTTAAAGAAGGTGGCAGGAACGACCAACTCTCCTCTCAATACAGCCTTGGCATGGATAAATGGAGAATATTGAGCATCAGAAAAATGTTGGATACGGACACATTAGACCATTTACTCTATCGTGCGACACTGAAAGAGTTCAAAAAAAAGATTAAAATATTTGGCACCGGCTGCCTGAGACACGGTAATGTTGAACTTGGCAATTTCTACCTTAACCTTATTCCTGTCTACGAAGAACAAGCTGTGAATAAATTTCCAGAACTCAGGGAGTGTCTTGATGCTTAAGCATACATGGAAGGATCCATCTTATTATATAAACGAGATTTATGTGGAGGAGTCATGCCTGGACTTAGATTATACTCAGGAAATTCTCCACAGAACACAGCTTCCGTGGTCGATAGTACCGGATAGGGAACAACCAAATAACCTGGCGGATGAATACGTGGACAATCTCTCCGCCGGCAAACGACAATTGTATCTCTGCAATAATAGAGGCGTTTTTTTTAAACCATGCCCGGGAACGCGAGAATACCAATGTTGTGATTATCAAGTACTCAATACCGGAACGAACTGTCCAATTGACTGCGTCTATTGTATCCTACAGGCATACCTCAACACCCCGTGGCTCACTTTTTATGTAAATATTGATCAACTTTTCAGAGAGCTTACAGAGACTCTTACGGCCAACCCTCAAAAGGTTTTTCGGATAGGGACCGGAGAATTTACAGATTCTCTTGCCATTGATAGGTTGACGAAATTGAGCCAACGGCTTGTGCCTTTCATAGGAGAAAAGCGCAATGCTGTACTCGAGTTAAAGACTAAAAGCGCAGTAATTGATAATCTTCAACATCTTGAGCATCATGGAAAGACAGTTATTGCCTGGTCTCTGAATAGTCCTTCGATCATGAAAAGCCAGGAGATACGTTCGGCGACACTCGAAGAGCGGCTCAACGCTGCAAAGCAATGTGCGGAATGGGGTTATAAACTTGCATTTCATTTCGATCCCATCATTGACCATCCAGGATGGAAGGAGGGGTATTCAGCTACGATAGATAAACTTTTTGATGTTGTGCCTGCAGAGGCGATAGCATGGATTTCACTCGGGGCATTGCGTTTTATTCCAAGTCTGAAGGAAATCGGGATCAAACGTTTTCCGGCATCGAAGATTTATTTTAATGAGTTTATCCAGGGTCTTGATGGGAAAATAAGATATTTTCGTCCAAACCGTGTTGAGCTTTATAAAATAATATACGATCGGTTGAAAGAAAAAGCTGCTTCCACTACTTGCATCTATTTCTGTATGGAAAGTGATGAAATCTGGCAGGAGGTGATGGGGTTTATCCCCGGAGCTAAAGGTGGATTGGCAAAAATGCTGGACCAGGCAATACATGGTGGCTGATCTTTTCGTATGATTGCCAGTAAGGACATTATGTAAATTTAGCCTTGTTCTTTCTTTATTCTAGCGTATATTGGCAATACTTAAACATAACATCTTTTTTTGTAACTCTCTTAAACTCAGAGGATTGTAACATGGTAAACAAAGTAATATTGATAGGTAATTTGGGCGCAGATCCTGAGATGCGATATACTCCGAGCGGAACTGCTGTTGCCACACTTAGATTGGCAACGAATAGAAAATGGAAAGACAAAGATGGCAATCAACAGGATGAGACGGAATGGCACCGGATCATTGTCTGGTCGCAAAGTGCCGAATTCTGCGGCAATTACCTCTCAAAAGGCTCAAAAATCTACGTTGAAGGTAGACTGCACACAAACAAGTGGAAGGATCAAAGTGGTAACGATAAATATACTACTGAAATTATAGCAAATGAAGTGCGAAATCTTACGCCACGGGGCGGTGAGGGTGGTGGCGGAGGTTTCGAAGAGCCTCCTTTGTCACCTGAACCTTTCGGTGGGGCTATGGGGGGGAGTGGCACGGGTGAAGACGTTCCTTTTTGACAATCGAATCGCGATTGTTCTTTCGTTTCGGACCTAAAGAAATGGAGTAATGTTCCACTAGGGAACTTGCTCCATTTTTCTGTTGTATACATCGCGCTTAAACTCAGAATCATTGGTTGACTGTACGCATAATAATTCATATTGTAAGATCACAATATCAAGTTGTTATTCATCCCTTATGTTTATCTAGATTAGATTGTTGCCATGGATTACTACCAGACTCTTGGGGCAAAAAAAGACTTTACCCCCACTGAAATTAAAAAAGTTTACCGAAAACTAGCCCTTAAGTATCACCCGGATAAAAACAAAGGTGATAAAGAAGCTGAGGCTAAGTTTAAAGAAATAAGTGAAGCCTACGCTGTGTTGTCAGATCCTGAGAAAAGAAAGCAGTATGATCTTTATGGTTCAAACGATTTCCATCAGCGATATTCACAGGAGGATATTTTCAGGGGTTTTGACCTCAATGATATTTTGAGACAATTTGGGGTAGGTGGTGCAGGATCGTCCGCAAATTTCCGATCAAATGCTGGAAATAATGGTCGTTTTAATTCGTTTTTCAACCAGGGCAATGGTGGAGGTTGCAGTGGGGGGGGATGTCATGCAACCCCGGAAAAAGGTCAGGATATGACCTACCAGATTACTGTCACCCTTGAGGAGGTGTTGAATGGCGCCGAACGGACAATTACTCTCCGAAAAAATGGACGTTCTCACAATGTTTCTGTAAAAATCCCCAAAGGGATAGAAGAAGGGAAAAAATTGCGATTGCAGGGCAAGGGTGGGAGCTCAAAAAACGGTGGCGCTCCGGGAGACCTCTATCTAAAGGTAGGAATCGCTTCTAACGATTTATTTTCTAGGAATGGTGACGATCTTGTCGTGCAAAAGCTCATTTCTTTTAGTGAGGCTTGCTTTGGTACCAAAATGGAGGTGGAGACGTTAGAAGGAAAAAAATTCATGGTAAATGTCGCATCTGGAACTGTGCATGACTCTCGGTTAAGGATCAGGGGGTATGGTTTACCGGTCGGTCCTTTAGGGGAACGTGGGGATCTTTATGTGAAAATTGGGGTGAAAGTTCCTAGAGAACTCACTGATGATCAGGTAAAAGTTGTCGAACAACTCCAGGCATCAGGATTATAAGTTCTTTTGTTTGTTGATCAAATTAGAAAAACCGCATCTTGCAGCAAGCCAGCAAGATGCGGTTTTTGCTTATATCTCTAATAATTCCGGTCGGCGTAAGTAAGCCAACCACCTGCAGCCACCAGCTCTTTATCAAAGGAGTTAAGCCCAAAGGAACAGATTACTTGCTTTTGTTCAGGTTTATCCGAAGATGCTAAAAGATGTCCTTTATCGAGATCAACCCCAATAGTAATATTTCCCTGCATCTCAAAGAGCGTGTCGAGTTGAGTAGGATCAAGTTCTACAGCGAGGATGCCGCAGTTGAACATATTCTGCCGGAAAATTCTGGCGAAGCTCTCTGCAACAACAACATTTATATCGTTTACTTCAAAAACCCAAACCGCATGTTCCCTTGAGGAGCCGCACCCAAAATTGGCTCGGGAAACGACAACCCTGGCGTGGTTTAATTCATCGCTCTGATTGTTGAAGGGGGTCCCGTTGATGATCAAGTCTTCAAGGAGATGCGGTTTTAGTGCAGTTTTGGATATTTCCGTCAGATATTTTGCCGGGATGATTTCGTCTGTATTTATGTCATTTCTATCAAGATAGATAGCAGGACCACCAAATTCTTTCATTTTCAACACCTCTTCTTATCTTTACTTGATCTCTCGTGGGTCGGTAAGTACGCCGGTTACTGCGGCGGCCGCAGCAGAGAACGGACTCATCAGGTGAACCATGCCGCCTTTTCCCATACGACCATTGAAGTTACGATTAGTGGTAGATGCGCAGATCTCACCTTCAGCCAGGACACCGGAACTCATACCAAGACAAGCACCACATGTTGGGTTGAGGACGCAGAATCCTGCGTCCATGAATATTTTTATGATACCTTCGTCGAGGGCCATGTTGTAGATATGTGGAGTAGCGGGGGTAACAATTCCTCTGACCCCTGTCGCCAATTTTCTACCTTTCAGGATTTCGGCAGCATCACGTAAATCTTCGATCCTGCCGTTTGTGCAAGATCCGATATAGATCTGGTCGACCGGACTACCTGCCATTTCGGAAATATTTTTAACCTTATCCGGTTTGTAATCATACGTTACCTGGGGAACAAGAGAACTGATGTCGAGCTCAACTATTTCAGTATAAACAGCGTCTTTGTCAGAATGCCATTTTCGATAATCTTCCACCGCAGCATCAATTGTCGGATAGTCGTTTTTAATAAACGGCCAGAGGTATTCTGCTGTCACTCTGTCCGGAAGGCATATGCCACAGGTTGCGCCAGCTTCAACAGCCATATTGCACAAAGTCATTCTCGCCGACATGGTGAAAGAGTCGACTGCAGGGCCGGTGAATTCAATTACTTTGTCGGTTGCACCGTTGACGGTGATCATTTTTATGATTGAGAGGATGACGTCTTTAGCAGTTACCCTGGATTGAAGTGTGCCGGTGATATTGATTTTCATGCTTTTGGGAGCCCTGAATGAACAAACTCCCTTATATATCCCCACTTCAAGATCGGTAGTTCCTACTCCTGCGGCAAAGGCACCGAACGCACCGTGAGTGCAGGTATGGGAATCGCCCATGATAACAGTATATCCTGGTCGGACGAAACCCTTTTCGGGAAACAGAGCATGGCAGACACCGTTTGCTCCGACATCAAAAAAATCCTTAATTTGATGTCGTTTTGCCCAGTCACGCATGATTTTCCCCTGCGTTGCCGTTTTTGAGTCCTTGGCCGGGGTCACATGATCTATAACTGCCTTGATTTTAGTGGTGTCGAAAACACTGTCCATGCCTTTTTCGATAAGATCCATAATGGCTATGGGAGTGGTGATTTCATGGCACATCACTACGTCAAGATCAAGGACCATATTGTCGGGGGATGGCTTATCACGTAGATGAGCAGCAAATATTTTTTCGGCTATGGTTTGTCCCATTGTTTTACTCCGGTGTTGATAAGGAAGATGATTCTTTTGTGTCCACACATGTGAAGCATAAGTGCGGTAGAACCAGTTTACATCCGCATGTTGCAGGGTTCGACAGATTACACAAAGAATGGTAATATTGCCAGAATATTATAACTAATCTTACTACGTCGACCTTACAGGGATAATTTTGTCGCACATTATGAAGGAGTATTACAGGCCATGTATTTTTACAAAGCATTTTTTTATGTTTTTTTCATCAGCCTCTTTTTTAGTTCTCAGGTTTTTGGCGCCCATGGAATCTCTTTAGACGGTACCCTAAAATATGATAAAGATTTTGTTCAATTTGATTACACTTCACCCGATGCAGGTAAGGGGGGAACCTTAATCTTGCATGACATCGGCAGCTTTGACAAGATGAATCCATTTACCTTAAAAGGTTCGTCTCCTTATGGTCTGGAGGCTTTGGTCTTTGAGCCATTAGCTGTCGCCAGTCTTGATGAGCCTTTTTCTCAATACGGTCTTTTGGCAAAAGACATAGAGGTCGCTACAGATAAGAAATCCGTCACATTTACTCTTAATCCGTCTGCAAGATTTTCTGACGGAAGCCCGGTAACAGTTGAGGATGTTGCCTATTCGATCGATCTCATGAAAAGCAATAAGGTCCACCCTCAATTCAACTTTTATTATGAAGATATTGCAGGATATGACCCGTTGGGAGAACGAAAAATTCGAGTTAATTTCAAGCGGGCAAATCGGGAGCTGCATATGATTGCCTCTCAAATAAATATCTTTCCTAAAAGATATGATGCTCAAAACGGATTTGAGAAACAAAAAGATCAAGACCAACTGGTTTTCCCGGTTGGTTCCGGTCCATATATGGTGAGCGATATCAATATCGGTAAATCTGTTACCTACAAACGAAACCCAAACTATTGGGCCAAAGATCATCCAACAAGAAAGGGCATGTACAATTTTGACGAAATAGTAGTCAAATATTACAAGGATCCGATAGTGGCGCTCGAGGCCTTTAAAGCAGGTGAGTTTGATTTTATATCAATTAACATTGCTAAACAATGGGCCCGGGATATGGAGGGAAAGAAATTTTCCAACGGAACAATAGTTAAAAAAACATTTCCTCATCTGAACAATGCCGGAATACAGGGATTTTTGATGAACACAAGGCGTGGGCTCTTCCAGGATCGAAAGGTCAGGCAGGCTATGGGACTTGCGCTTGATTTTGAATGGATAAATAAATCGCTTTTCCATGATCAATATACCAGAAATAATTCGTTTTTTAGTAATTCTTATCTGGCCGCCAAGGGTATACCGAAGGGCTTAGAGCTAGAATATCTTGAGCCGTATCGACAAATGATACCTAAAGAAGTATTTACGACACCTCTTGCCTCTCCGGTTAACACCAGCCAACAAGATGTGAGAAAAAATCTACTGAAGGCCAAAAGTCTGCTGGAAGAAGCGGGATGGCAGGTTAAAGATGGGGTGCTCACCAACAACGACGGTGTACCATTTGTTTTTAAAATTTTACTTGTTCAATCGACATTTGAAAGGGTCATGGCGGGGTATGTGAAGAACCTGAAAAAACTTGGCATACAGGCGACATATAGGACAATTGACCCTACTCTCTATGTAGAGCGTCTCAAAACATTTGATTTTGATATGATCGTAACCAGTTATGGTGAGTCACAGTCCCCTGGGAACGAACAGCGTAATTATTGGCAGTCATCTTCTGCTGATAGGATGGGATCTCAAAACTATGCTGGAATTAAGTCTCCAGCTATTGATGGCCTTGTGGATCGAGTTATATACGCCAAGACAAAGGAGGAGTTGATTGCCGCTTGCCAAGCGTTGGACAGGGTTCTTTGGTACGGCTATTATCTTATTCCAAACTGGTATCTTCCTGTACATAGATTAAGTTACGAAAGTAAATTTTTAATGCCGAAAACTTTACCTCTTTATTATGATCCTTTTCAGTTGATTATGACGTGGTGGGAAAAGAACGACTAAAATAAACGAAGACTAACTCCCCGTTTATAGGGAAAAGTCCTGTTCTGTCTTGACTTTTTGCCGATATGTTTTATACAATATTTCTATGTTCTTAACTGTTAGGAACATAATTGTTAATAAGGATAATGCCGTATGCCAATAGACATTCTTGGTGTTATTCGCTATTTCCTGGGGAGGGTATAGTATGTTGGAACGTGTGAAAGGTAAGGTTAAATGGTTTAATGCAAGTAAAGGTTATGGTTTTCTTGAAAGGCCTGATGGTGAGTCTGATGTGTTCGTTCACTATAGTGCTATTCAGGGCGATGGATTTCGAAGTTTAGAGGAGGGGGAAACCGTTGAGTTTTCCATTGCCAAGACCGATAAGGGGTTGCAAGCAGACAAAGTTGATAGAACAAGTTAAAACAAATATAGATCCTTCCCTCTAGAAAGCTGGGGGGTTGTTCAATTCCCCCTTGAGGGGAATACGGTTTTTCAAGAAAAAAATTCTTGAAAAATGAACAAATAATTATCTGACAGTAACAGTATACCCCGTTCAAGATTGCTCAGTATTTAATCTTGAACGGGGTTTGTTGTCTCAAGAGATAATAAATTTTTAATGCTTTTCTGAGGAAGACATGTCATACCTTTCCGCTTTCTTGATCAAGACTGGAGTTTCATGTGGATACAATGCAAATTCAGCTAAATAATCTTACCGACACCGAAAAATTAGGAAGACTCCTCGGTAGATTGGTTGTTCCGGGTGATGTGATTTGTCTCGATGGCGATCTCGGAGCAGGAAAAACAGCCCTTGCTCAAGCTATTGCCCGTGGCCTTGAAGTCCCGGATAGTTGCTATGTTACCAGTCCTTCTTTCTCTATTCTGCATGAATATGAGGGGCGAATTCCGATGTATCATATGGATTTCTACCGCTTGCAAGATGCAGTTGAAGTTGAAGATCTTGGTTTCGAAGAATATTTTTACCTGGCAGGGTTAACTGTTATTGAGTGGTCAAGCAGAGCAATTGAAATCCTACCTAACGAGAGGATAATCCTTAAAATTTTGCTGAACGACGATCTCTCCCGTACTGTTACTATTAGAGGCACTAAAAGATATGCTGAAATGCTAGAGCATATCAGCAGTGAATTCCAAGATCGAGGGGGTTGAAATTAAGATGATTTTTGCAAAGCCGTTCCTGTTTTCTTGATAAAGATCGAAATGAGGTTAATATAGAATGCAACAGCCGAAAGGGGAGCGAGAAAGCCCCCTAGCTTTAGCAAGGAAAAATGGATGCAGTATTGGATCCTGCTGTAACCGAGTTCAATAAAGATGATTTCGATCTCTTTCGTATATTGATTCGCGTCAAATCCTCCTAGGATTATCCTCTAATTTTATCTCTTGCCATTATTAATGGTTTGTCACTGTTCTTACTCCATTTACGCTTCAACTTACTATTATTCTAGGGAAAAATGAAAAAAAAATCTATACAATTCAATGATTGTCTGAAGACCTTCACTGTTGACCAGGATAAAGCGATTACTCCAGAAGAGACATTGGCAAAATTTTATAAAAAAATAGAGTCTCTTGAACTGAATATTTTAAATGAAGTAAGAAGGATCGACAACGGGCGTCTGGACATTCCAGTGTTTTTCAGCGTTTGTGGGGAAGACGCCCTTGCACTAACAGGCACAAAAAAACAAATGGGTAAAGGAGCATCCCCCATACAGGCGGAGGCCTCTGCCTGTATGGAGCTTGCAGAGCGATTTTCGTTTTTTTCTTTTAAGAGTAATACCGGCAATTTTCTTTCAGGTGATTATAAAAGCATGATCAAGGCAGGCTATCCGGTGCTTGATCTGAAATATCTGTTGCAGTCGGTTCATGACACCCATTCCTCTGTTCAGCTCTTGGAACAATTACTGGAAAATATCCCAATGCAGTGGGCTTGGGGCACCAATGTCACCACAAGAAGTGATGTGCTTATTCCATTTTCATGGTTTTTTGCCATAAATGAATTTAATGGCCCCTCGGCAGGCAATACTTACGAGGAAGCAGCTCTGCAGGGCATCTGTGAGATTGTCGAAAGACATGTCTGTTCTGTTGTCAACAATAAGAAATGTGTCACTCCGAAGATCGAACCTGATTCTGTAAAGGATGCGGTGGCGAGAGAACTCATAAAGAAGTTTAGCGACAATGATATTGAATTGTATCTCAATGATTTTAGCTTGGATACAGGTATTTGTACAGTTGCGGCTCTGGCTATTGACCGTTCAACTTTTCCCGGAAAAAGCGAGATAGTCTATACTGCCGGAACGACGCCAGACCCGGAAAAAGCTCTGATAAGGGCAGTAACCGAGGTGGCGCAACTAGCTGGAGATTTCAATACCGACTCAAATTATATTGCATCGGGACTGCCAAAACCTCTTACCATGGAAGAGGTTGAATATATAACTGATTCTCCTGAAACCGTAACTATTCAGGAGATGGCGAACCTGTCCCATGACAATATCAAAACCGAAGTGGACAATTGTATAGCCTCACTGAAGAAAATTGGTATGGAAGTCCTGATGATTGATGTGACCCATGATGGCCTTGACATACCTGCCTTATATACAATAGTTCCCGGGGCTCATTTTCGCGAAAGATCAATGATTAATGATGTCGGTCTCTTTTCTGCAAAGCTTCTTGTTGAGCGTGTTAGTGATACAGAACTCCTTGAGAAAAAGTTGTTACAGATGGAAAATCTGTTGCCTGAAGCTTACTATCTTGAGTTCTACCGAGGACGCAATTTTTCCGATATGGGCTTTCCTGAGTCCGCCCTTCAACATTTCAATTGTGCACTTACCATGCATCCTGAAGCAGAAGATCTCCCTTATATTTACTCGTATATGGGCAGTTGTTTGAAAGAACTCGGCCAATATGATGAAGCTGTCGAAATCCTTTATAGTGGATTGAAAGAAGATGAAGAGAGACCTGATTTGCACAATACGCTTGGGGTCTGCTTTTTTAAAATGCAACAATACGAAAAAGCAATTCTCCATTTTCAACGAGCTGTTGATTTGAATCCTGCATCTGGAATTGATTATGCGAATCTTGGGGTCAATTACAATAAAATTGGGAAGACCGAGTTGGCCGTTGAGTTTCTTACCCTTGCACTAACCCTTGACCCTAGTCTTGATTTTGCTCGCGAACTCCTCGGACAATTGGCAACTGATTAATTAGTTTCCTTCTGATTACTCCCCCAACTAGAAAGCAGGTAACATTACAATAGTTGCTTCAACTTCTTCAACTTTTCGAGAATATTCTTTGAATATCGATTACTTTTAGAGTATTGAACCTACTGGTCAAAAGGATGGGAAATGTAGGAATGATTGTTTCATGTCTGCTGCAGGATATTTGAAAATGGGAGCAAAAAAGTTGTATTTATTGCGTCACGGTGATACCGGTTTTAACGGCCATTATATCGGCTCGACTGATGCACCCTTATCCGATAAAGGGAGAGAGCAGGTTCGAAAAACAGGTGGATTGCTAAGGGGAAAAGGTGTAAATAAAATACTCTGCAGTCCAATGATCCGTTGTAGACAAACCTTGGAACAGCTTGAACTCCCTTGTCCCCACCAATTCAGCGAGCTTTTAAGAGAAATAGATTTTGGTCGTTGGGAAGGAAAAACCTATGCTGAAATCTTCCAGCTTGACAGAGAACTTGTTGACCGTTGGGTTACGGAGCCCGATATTTTTTCTTTTCCTGATGGTGAAGCCCTCGATACTTTCAAAAAGAGGGTCACTCGTTTCAAGAGCCAATTGGAGGAAATGGTAGAGGATAGAATATTAGTGATTGCTCATGGCGGTATTATCAGACATCTTCTCTGCCTTCTTCTTGGGCTTGATTTCGAAAAATACCTGATATTTGATGTGAAACCTGGTTGTTTTTGTTCTATTCAGTACTTTGCTGAAGGTGGAATCCTGACGGGTTTTAACATTAAAGGCTAATCAAATGGCAAAAATCATTCTGATAACCGGCGGAGCGAGAAGTGGTAAAAGCTCGTATGCCTTGAATCTCGCTGAGTCAATATCAACGAAACGACTTTTTGTGGCAACCTGTCCGAATGTTGATTCGGAGATGTCTGAGAGGGTCAGGCGACATCAGGAGGAACGAAGAGGACGGGGGTGGGTTACAATCGAAAGCGAGACTCACTTGACAGGTGTTTTCTCCGGGCAGACCAATGAATTTGACGTTGTACTGATTGATTGTATAACTCTTTGGGTGAACAACGTGCTTTTTACCAATGATGGTCTAACTTCTTCGGTAGATGACTACACTATTGGTGTGTTGTGCAGCGAATGGCTTAAAGCAGCACACCAGTTTTCAGGAACGGTCATCTGTGTTACAAATGAGGTAGGGCTCGGAATCGTTCCTGACAACGCCTTGGCAAGAAAATATCGTGATCTCGTTGGAACATGCAATCAACTGATTGGCAAAAAAGCGAGTGAGGTTATTCTGGTGAGTTGCGGAATACCTCTCTTTTTGAAAAAGATTGAATACTAATTATTAGATAGAGGAAGTGTTACCATGGGCCTTTTGGAGAGAACAATAGAAAAAATTTATCCTCAGGATACAGCCAGCAGAGATGCAGCGAAAAATCGACTCGACAACCTTGCCATTCCGTACTGGGCACTTGGTGATCTGATGGATCTGGCGATTGATATTGCGGGAATCATGAAGACAGTTCGACCGGAGGTGCACCGAAAAGCCATTGTTACAATGGCTGGTGATCATGGAGTTGTAGCCGAAAACATTTCCAAATACCCGAGCGAAGTTACCCCGCAGATGGTCTATAATTTTGTGGCTGGTGGTGCTGGAATAAATGCATTAGCCGGGCAGGCAGGAGCCGAGATATTTGTCGTCGATATGGGAGTCGCTGCCGATCTTAAAGACCTGGTTGAAAGTAACAAGATAATCAACAAAAAAGTAGGTCTAGGAACAGGTAATATTGCGGTTGGGCCGGCCATGAGTAAAGCGATGGCCAAACGCGCTATTGAATCCGGTATCGATATCGCCAATGAGTTGTCTGAGCGTTTTGATGTGTTTGGTACCGGGGATATGGGAATCGGTAACACGACGCCGTCAACTGCTATTGCCGCGGTCTGTACAGGCAAAGATGTTGAGGAATTGACAGGGAAAGGTACAGGGCTTGATGACGAGCAAGTGAAACATAAGGTCGCGGTAATTAAAAGGGCACTGGATGTTAATAAGCCAAATATAAAAGATGGCCTTGATATCCTCGCCAAGGTTGGCGGCTTTGAAATCGGTGGTCTTGCTGGTTTGATACTCGGAGCAGCGGCGAACAATAAACCAGTGGTGATTGATGGTTTCATATCTACAGCAGCAGCTCTCATTGCCTATAAGATTGAGCCGTTCACAAAAGATTATCTGATATTTTCACACAGATCCGTTGAGCCTGGTCATAAGGCCATGCAGGAGTATCTCGGATGCAACAAACCTCTGCTTGATTTAAACTTCCGACTAGGGGAGGGCACTGGAGCAGCAGTGGCGATGAACCTCGTTGAGGGGGCAGTGGCCATACTCACGAAGGTAGCAACATTTGAAGAGGCCTCTGTAGCCCAAGCTGACAAGTAACCAATCTAAGTTATTATGGCCTCTGAAAAGCTGTTACCTCTTCTCCTGGCACGATTCTGCACAGCAGTTCGGTTTCTCACTATTGTTCCGATTAGTTGGCGGGCTGAAGATGATCCTCGTCTTTTTAACAGATGTTTGCCGTTTTTTCCCATAGTCGGTGCTCTTATCGGCGCTTTTGGTTACCTGGGGGCATACGCCTTGCTCCTTTTTTTCCCGCAACAGGTGGTGGCCGTTCTAAGTCTTATTTATCTCGCTTTTATCTCCGGATTTCTTCATCTCGACGGACTCTCCGACAGTGCCGACGGTCTTCTTAGTTCCCGTCCTCGAGAGGATTGTCTTTCTATAATGAAAGACAGTAGGGCTGGTGCCATGGGGGTAGTAGTTGTTGTCTGCGTTATGTTAGCAAAATATAGTGCACTCAGTTCAATCGACCCTGAAGAGCTTTGTCTTTTAATTTTTTTCATGCCTCTTGCCGGAAGAAGTGCAATATTACTGTCAATGTCGAGTCTACCCTATGCAAGACCGGAGGGAGGTCTTGGCCTCCTTTTTTATTCCGACAAGAGCAAAACCGCTGCGCTGGTCGCCTTCCTTGTGCTCTTAATTATCCTCGCTCTTTTGGCACCGTCACATCTTTGTATAGTGATCGTTGCGATTCTGGCTGTGAATTTGATCTTTGGCCGATGGTGCAAGCAACGATTGGGCGGTGCAACAGGTGACACCCTGGGAGCCGTTTGCGAATTAACCGAGGCGATTACAGCTATAGCTTTTACCGCCTCTTCTTTCTTATTTTTCTGACAGCAAAACCGGAAACCTATGAATACATTTGAACATGGTGGAAATATTCATAAAATACTTCGAGATTTACCTGTAAATAACAAGGATCTCCTCGATTTCAGCGCTAATATAAATCCGCTTGGCCCCCCGGAATGGTTCCGTCCACTGATCAGTAGCCAGCTCGAACATCTCATTCATTATCCAGATCCTGAAAACACATGTTTTGTCGAGGCAATCGCTGAACATACCCGAATCCCCAAAGAACATATTGTTGTAGGCAACGGAACGACAGAGCTTTTATATGCTTTTATGCGGGCCCTTCCTTGCAAACGTGCACTTATTCCGGTTCCTTCGTATGTGGATTATGCCAGAGCCGCTGAAATAGCTGGCTTAACGGTTGAAAATTTTAATCTTCTGGAAGAAGAGGATTTTGTTCTTGATCTGATGAAGCTCAGAAAAAAAATCCAACCCAATGATCTTGTTATTATTGCCACCCCCAACAATCCAACAGGGAAAACAGTCAACAGATCCGAACTTTTGTTGCTGATAAAGGATTTCCCTCAGAGCTTTTTTCTCATTGATGAAGCTTTTCTTGATTTTATTGAAGCTGCTCACACAATTGGTGCCGGGGCACCTAATGTCTTGACACTCAATTCTATGACTAAGTTTTATGGAGTTCCCGGTTTACGATTAGGGTATGGCACCTTAGCGCCTTTTCTCGCGCAACAGGTGAAGGATAATCTCCCACCATGGACCGTAAATAGCCTTGCCCAGGCTGTAGGTGTTGAGGCTCTCAAAGATACAGCTTATCAAGAGCAAACCAGGCAGAGCTGTCGAGACGTTGCGCTTGGATATGGAAATAGGACTCCAGAGTATCCAGCAGCTTAAGGTATTTAGCTCCGAAGCTAATTATCTCTTTGTAAAAATAATTGGAGGTGGGGACACAGCGTCACTTGCCGACTATTGTCTCACCCATGGTGTCATGATCCGTCGGTGTGAAAATTATAAAGGTCTTGAATCCTCTCATTTGTTTTTTCGTGTAGCCGTGAGAACAAAACGTGAAAACAATCGGCTTGTTGAACTGTTGCACTGCTTTTTCACTAAAGATAAGAGTACGAAGGCTATACGCAAAAGAGCCCGTTCTATTATGTTTCAAGGGACATGTTCCGATGCGGGAAAATCTATAATTACAGCAGCATTATGTAGAATATTGTATCAGGATGGACTGCGTGTTGCCCCTTTTAAAGCCCAAAATATGTCCCTGAATTCTTTTGTTACACTACAGGGTGATGAGATGGGCAGGGCGCAGGTCGTGCAAGCACAAGCGGCACGACTAGACCCGGATTGCCGGATGAACCCTATATTGCTGAAACCGAACTCAGATACGGGAAGCCAGATAATAGTTTGTGGCAAGGCGGTTGGTAATATGTCAGTGCTGGATTATAACGTATATAAACCCAAAGTGTGGAACTCAGTATGTAAAAGTTATGATTCCCTCGCCGAAGAATTTGATGTCGTTGTCCTCGAAGGCGCTGGATCACCTGGAGAGGTAAATTTAAAAAAAGACGACATCGTCAATATGAAGATGGCACAATATGCCGAGGCTCCGGTCATTATCGTGGGAGATATAGACAGGGGTGGGGTGTATTCCTCGTTTGTTGGAATTATGGAGGTTCTTGCTGAGTGGGAACGACAGCTTGTTGCAGGCTTTCTGGTAAACAAATTTCGCGGCCAGGCCTCCCTTCTTGATGCCGCACATAGCTATGTTAAAATGCATACAGGCCGCGATGTCTTTGGTGTCGTTCCTTATTTAAAAAACCTCGGCCTTCCTGAAGAGGATTCTGTATCTTTTAAAAAGGGAAGTTTTAATAAAGAACATTTCGGGGATGGCATTGAAATTGTTGTCATCAATCTTCCTCATATTTCCAACTTTACCGATATCGAACCATTTTTAGAAGAACCTGATGTAACATTGCGGGTTGTAGAAAATGCCTCAGACATTGGCTCACCGCGGGCGATTATTCTACCCGGCTCAAAAAATGTTATCCATGATCTCCGGTTTTTAAAAGACGGTGGTTTTTCCGAAAAAATAGACAGATGCCTTCAAGACGGTTGCGAAATAATCGGCATTTGCGGCGGATATCAGATGCTTGGGAAAGTAATAAGTGATCCTTATAAAATAGAATCCGCTGATGGACAATTGTCCGGTCTCGGATATCTTGATATGGAGACGGTGATAGAACTCGATAAAAACCTCACTCGAAAATCCGGTTTGCATCAACTCTCAGGCAAGAAAATATTTGGCTATGAAATTCACCATGGGATTTCATCTATAGCACAATTCCCCGTACTTCGTTTTGATGACGGAACGTTTTGTGGGCAAATGGAGCGATCTGAAAAAATTTGGGGTTGTTATCTGCATGGGATATTTGACAGTGACGAATTTAGAAGATGGTTTATTGATAGCTTGCGCCAGAGGTCAGGTTTGCGGCCGGTAGGCGATATACTTGCACCTTATAATCTTGAAATCGCCTTTGACAGGTTGGCTGACTGTGTCCGGGAAAATGTCGACATGGATGCTCTATATCGACTTTTGAAAGTATAAGGGCGTACATATAAGACTGCCGTCGATCATGATCTATACTCTGCAACTTCTTACCTCAATTCTTTTGGACGCCCTTATTGGTGATCCGCGCTGGTATCCACATCCAGTTAGAGGTATCGGACTTTTGTGTTCATGGAGTGAATCCATTACACGTTTGCTGATCAACAATCTATATCTTGCCGGATTTGTAACTGTTATAGTGGTGATAGGAACTACCGGGGGGATTATTTCCCTGATACTCTTTGCCGCTGCATCATTTTCACCTGCTGTAGAAGCTGGTGTTGGAGTGATTCTTTTATACACGACCCTAGCCGCCAGAGATTTGCTTCGTCATAGTAATGAGGTGTATATGCAGTTGCAGGACAATAAATCTTTGGAAAACGCTCGTGTGGCGGTAGGAAAAATAGTAGGAAGAGATACTGGTAAATTAAACAAAGATGGAATTTGCAGGGCTGCGATCGAAACGGTAGCTGAAAACATGGTCGACGGCATTACTGCTCCATTTTTTTTCGCCATACTCGCTAGCTGCTTTGCTCCTGTGTTAAACATATCACCGCTTAGTTGTTCAGTTATCGGTGCCTTTTTGTATAAGTCGGTTAATACGATGGATTCAATGATTGCCTACAAGAATGAAAAATATCTCAAATTCGGTAGAGTTGCAGCCAAGCTTGATGACGTGGTCAACTTTTTTCCAGCCAGGATAAGCGGGGTTTGTTTGATAATAGCTGCATTTTTTTTGAAATTGGATTACAGAAAAGCCGCAAAGGTGTTTATAAGAGACAGATTAAATCACTCAAGTCCAAACGCCGGTCATACAGAGGCCGCGGCAGCTGGAGCTCTTGGTATTCGACTTGGAGGTCCCTCATACTATTTTGACAAAATTGTTGAAAAACCATTTATGGGAGATTCAGATTCCGAACCATTTCCTGAGCATATTAAACAAACTAACCGTTTGGTAATAGTTGGATCACTGATATTTTTTGTTGTTTTTGTTGGGATGCGTATGTTGCTCATCTAGTGCCTTGAGGGGTACTCAAAAGCATGATCATAAAATTTTATTCCGGGAGAAGATAAGAATGGAGAGAACATTTGCTATTATAAAGCCCAATGCATTTGCCGATGGTAACAGTGGTAAAATCATCAGTCGCATTTATGATGAGGGGTTCAAAATTGTCGGATTGAAAAAACTCTATTTGAGCAAAGTGGAAGCAGAAGGTTTTTACTATGTCCATAAAGCAAGACCGTTTTTTGCAGAACTCACCGATTTTATGTCAAGCGGCCCCTGCGTAGTAATGATCCTGGAAGCGGAAAATGCAATTCAGAAGTGGCGGGATCTTATGGGCGCTACTAATCCTGCGGATGCAGCTGAGGGGACTCTCAGACGTCAGTTTGGAGCGTCACTCGGAGAAAACGCCACACACGGTTCTGATGCTCCGGAAACGGCGGCGTTTGAGATGGGCTATTTTTTTTCAGGCCTGGAATTGCTCTAGCCATCGAGTATGATTTTCGGGCTGCTTAATCAGAGGCGGCTTGAAAAGTATACTGATTTGAATGAAATTCATCCTGAGTATTTTATTTGCTTTGTTTGACAGTACAATTCAGTTGGCCCTTATGTAGGAGAATGTTTAATTCATCTCCTACATTTGTGTCAGCAGATCTGAGTAATTATCTGGTAGGATTTTTTCTCTTTGTTAAATCTTCTGACAATTGAATACCCTCTGCCAAGAGTGGCGAGGGGACTGACACTGTTTAAAAGGGTTGCCTGTTCAGCAAGAACCATTTGCTTTCGTTCAAGTATACGCTGAATGTGGTTTTGTAATTGAGTAGTCAGGAAATGAAGATGGCTTTCCTGCAAGCTGATGCGGCTGGAGGGTGCTTGGGCTTGCAGCCTACGAATACATGAATTTAATTTGCTTTCTCTGTTGCTAAAATTTTTCGTTGTTGCTTGCAATAGATAAGATTTACTTAATTGCAGCCGATATTCCGAATCGCGAAACAAATTTTTCATGTCCCCCAGCATTCGGATGCTATGTTGTAGACGTTGTTCCAGAAACACCATTTTTCTTTGCATCCTGTTGAGTAAGCCATTTTGCAAAGAAACAAGGTGTTGATGCAAAGCATGGGCGTCGGGAACTAACTTTTCGGCAACGCCGGTAGGGGTTGGGCAGCGAAAATCAGCGCAAAAATCGGCAATGGTAAAATCGATCTCATGTCCTATTCCGGTCACAACCGGTACAACTGATGCATGGATGGCTTCGGCCACTACTTTCCTCGTTGAAGGCCCAGAGATCCTCAAGTGAACCGCCCCCCCTGCACAAAACTATGATGTCGACATCTTTAAGAGTATTTGCCATTTTGATCGCTTCTGCAATTTCACCGGCCGCCTCTTTACCTTGAACTCTTACAGGAAGAATCTGGATCTGAATCGGTGATTTTCTTATTTTGACAATTTTAAGAAAATCCTGAATGGCAGCTCCGGTAGGTGATGAGATAACTATTATTTTGGCGGGATAGGGTGGTAGAGCTTTTTTTCCCTCTGCTGCAAAATATCCTTTTTCATCTAATTGGATTTTTAACTGTTCAAATTCTTTTTGCAGTCTGCCTGTTCCGAAAAGTTCCACCGAATCGACTATGATTTGATACTCACCACGGGGTTCATACACTGTAATTCTTCCAAAGCAGACAACATCCTGACCATCTTGAAGGGTGAGATCGACAAATCTTTTCTGTTGCTTGAAAAGTATTGCACGTATCTGCGCAGAACCGTCTTTCAAGGTGAAATAAGAGTGTCCCGAATAGGGCATTTTAAAATTGGAAATTTCACCGCTTATTTTGACGAAACGAAATTCATTTTCAAGAATATTTTTTATAGAGCGGGTCAGTTGAGTAACCGTGAGGAGGTCATTGAGTTTCGAAAGTGTTCATTCTCTTTATATTAAATTAGTTTGAAGAGGTAACTGGCGGTTTACGCATGGACAGACATACAGCTATATATTATATTGTCGCGCTTTATTACATTTCATAAAATTGCACCATAACATAAAAATTCCGAGGAGGAAAACCGCATGGCGAGTGAAAGTGCGTTTAATAAAAAACTGACTGCCGAAACAAATATGGACAAGGTTGAAGGTCTGTTGGAACATTTCAACCTTCCCCCAAAAGTTATAGATTTCATTCGGAGTTAATCAACGGATGATTCAGATAGGTATCGCGATACTGGTGATTGCTGTGGTTTCCTGGTCTCTCTATGGATCGTATCGTGAAAGGATACGAGCAGAAGCTTCTACTGCGTTATCGATGGCTTTGCAGGTCGAGCAGGATGCACGCCCAGAAGCACTTCACTCCATCGTTGATAAATACGGCAGCACCTCGTCTGCTCTCTGGGCTAGAGTTGAGCTTGCCCATCTTGATATGAAAAAAGGATCCTTTGCTGATGCGTCAAAAAAATATGCTGCTATTTTGCCTGACGTCAAGACCTCAAATCCATTGTATCCTTTGGTACTTTTCGGTCTGGCACAGTCTATGGAAAGCGAAAAACGTTTTCAGGATGCCTATGGTAAGTATGATCTTTTGAAAAATATTAAAGGATACGAGCGTATTGCTTATGTAGGCATGGGAAGAATTGAGGAAGCTCAAGGTCACTATAGAGAAAGCCATCGCCATTTACAATGATTTTCTTCTCATTTATGGGCGACGATCCGTCTTTTGCACAGGATCGAGCGGAGATGAATGCAAAGGTTTCTCGCTTAAAGGCTCTACAATAAAATATTGTTTAACAATTTACTGAAATTTAACATTGATACGTATTGCTTGAAAACTGGCGGTTCTGGTTATCATCAATATCTTAACCTGAATCCATAAAAGTTATATGAAAGGAGTCGCTCATGCCGGGATTTGAAATATTCGGGGAAGAGGAAAAAAAAGAGATCATGGATGTTCTCGATACGGGTGTTCTCTTTCGTTATGAATTCAATGAACAGCGGAAAGGTGTTTTTAAAGTCAGAGAGTTTGAAGAAAAATTCGCCAGATATTGCGGATCATCTCAAGCTCAGGCGGTAACATCAGGAACCGCAGCACTGAAAGTTGCCCTTACGGCATTAGGGATTGGTCCTGGAGATGAAGTTATTACTCAGGGTTTTACTTTTGTTGCTACCTGGGAAGCAATCCTTGAAGTTGGAGCCTTGCCGGTATTTACCGAAGTTGACGCAACCTTGAATATGGATCCGGAGGATTTGAAAAAGAAAATCACCTCCAAAACAAAATGTATTATTCCAGTTCATATGCTTGGGGCTCAAGCAAGAATCGAGGAAATCGTCCGTATCGCAGCTCTGCAGGGCATCCCGGTAATTGAGGACACAGCTCAGGCAGCTGGTGGTAGAATAAAAGGCAAACATCTTGGGACGTTTGGTACCTGCGGAACTTTTTCATTTGATTCCGTCAAGACTATCACCACCGGTGAGGGTGGTATGATAATCACCGATGATGTCGAGCTTTGGCGATCCATGTCGGAATATCAGGATCATGGCCACGATCATAAAGTTAATCCCGGCACAAGAGGAGGAGAGGGCAGACGTTTTATCGGTTTTAATTTTCGAATGATGGAACTCCAAGGGGCGATAGGCTTAGCGCAGTTAGCCAAACTTGACAGTATCGTTGCCGCACAGCAAAAGAACAAATCAGTATTGAAGGAAGCAGTCTCTGGAATTCCCGGGGGTTGTTTTTAGAGAACTTGTCGATGTGCAAGGAGATTCAGCAACGTTTTTAACCTTCACCCTTCAAGATCGTGAGCATTGTCGACGGGTTAATGAATGGCTCAGAGGTAATGGACAGGGAGCGATTAATTTTGCTGAAAACACTTGGCATTTTTATCCAAAGTGGGAGCATTTGCTTGACGGGAAGACGTTGACCAAATCCGGTTATCCTTTCGCTGAACCTGGCGGAAAAAGAAGAATTGTTTATGATCCTTCTAAGTTGCCGCAATCTTCATCTCTTCTTGAGCGGACACTTGTTTATCCCATCTCAATAAAAATGTCAGATGAAAAGCTCTCCGGTATGTGCAGAGCGCTGAAAAAAGCCCAAAACATATAAGTGAACCTACGCAATGGTTCTGTCGTTGGAATCATTGCTGTAAGTCGTAATATCTTAAATTTATTGAAGTAATCTGTTTTGCCGAAGGTTGGTGATACGGTGAGTGCCCCTTAAGGATATCTTATCACTTTCTCAAGTGAGGGGGGATTAGGAAATGCCCATTCTTTCAATAGGTTCAGCTATTTGTAGAATTTATGAGAACCGAATTGTTCAAGATAGGTATATTCGGTCGACCAATAAGGAGTGATGCTATCCAGATGATAATGGGTAGCCCCTTGGGTGAAATCTTTGGTCTGGAGAGCTATATACACAGATTTCAGGCAATTTAAAAATGCTTTGGGGTCATCTGGCAAATACGAATTTTTCTGAGAAGTCCAACTGAATTGATGTGGTTCCTGAACTATTTCTTTAATTGGCAGGTGTCTTTCATTTGCTCTATTTAAGGTAACCAGAGCAACCGCCACCTGACCAATTTCTGGTTCTGACCGTGCTTCATGATAGACATTGAGGGTTAACCACAATAAGCCTTCAAATAACGTCATTAGTGCTTTCTCCTGTGATTTTCGGTAGGTACTTTAAGAAAAGCTCACAACCATAGGTATGTGACTAAGGATAAGTACAAACGAAAAACAGCAATATCGTCCCTGATGCTGATCATTTACTCAATAAAAGCCTAACCACATTCATAAGAGACAGACATTAACTCATAACTATATATATACATCATAAATTATTGACGTCAACTCCTACTTGATAACCATGGAACTTTTTGCTAAACCCTCAATAGATTGCAATATTCGTTGTAAATATAGGTAGATATATCGTCATGTTCGTTCGTATTGAGAGGGTGGTACTACATAGAAAACACTGAGTAAAATTGTTTCCTTAATTCGTTTTTTCTACAAAATACGCCAGAGGATAACATGAAATTACATGTTAAAGAGCTCCATTTTAAAACCTGGGTATATTGTTTTTATAGTAAATTTGTTAAAAGTGAAAAAAAGTTATGGTAAGAATAATGAAGGAATCAATTAAAGATCAGTGCTGCAACTGATTTTTCGTGTGGGGTTCAATTATAGCACGGATAAAACAGGAAACACTACGCGACGGCAATAGAATTGAGAGCCTTATAATTAAAAAGTGGCATTAAGACTTCACCGGCAACTCTTGAATTATCTGCGATGCGGTCGAGAACGGTGTGTGCTCCGTTTTTTTTCATTTCAACAATCTCCCAACATTCTGGAGAAACAGCAATTGCCTGCATCAACCCTAAATGTTGAGCATGTCCGGCTTTGTACGCTTCAACATGCCCCAGAACAGGATAGCCTAAGAGGGTCAGATCGCCAACAAGATCAAGAACTTTGTGCCTAATGAATTCATCATCATATCGTAATCCGTCTTCATTCAGGACCGATTTTCGGTTCCAGTGGATAGCAATAACATTTGCAAGTGAACTCCCCAGAGCTAAGCCGTTAGCCCACAGCTCTTCAACCTGTTCAACATATCCAAAAGTTCGGGCTCTGGCTATTTCATCTGCAAATCTATCTGCAGTCAAATCAAAGGTATATTTTTGTTTCTTAATTAGAGTATCATCAAAGCAGATTTCTCCAGTTACCCTAAGTCCATTATATGGAGAAATTGTAAGACTTTTATCACCATCAGAATACGTAACTGGTTTAGTGATACGAAGTATTTTTCGCAATCCCTTCTGTTTTGTCTTGCCTGTTGTTTTCAGCAAATTGAAAAAAGGTTCGGCGCTACCATCCATGATTGGTATTTCCGCTGAATCCAATTCCACATCAGCATTGTCAATACCAAATCCCTGAAGAGCCGCCAAAAGATGCTCTGTGGTTGAAATTCTGAAATGTTCGTTACCAAGCGTCGTTGCCAGTTGCGTATCAACAACTTTGTCCATATGTGCTTGGATGTGACTGTTTGTAGGCATATCAGCACGAAAAAAACGAATTCCACTATTAATACCAGAAGGCTTTATAGAAAGGTTGACAGTTCTGCCTGAGTGTAATCCGACGCCGCAACAACTAACTGATTTTCGCAAAGTATATTGATATGGATCAATAGGTAGAGACATAATTATTCCTTGTTTAATAAAAATTTGTACCCATTGTTGCAAATTTTGTACCGACAAGGAGAAAGATCTTCTTTAGTTCTGAACTCTAACGATATCGTAATATTAAAATACTTTATAGTAAGAGACAAATAAGAATATTTTTTGTGTTAAAAACAACACACTTCGTGGAAATATTGGCTTTTAGAACACACCAAAGTACCACTAATTAACTCGTGGAGGCATTTGTCTTGGTATTCTTTTTAGCAAATCCAGCAGATAAAGGTCGAAAGATTCTCTCGATTTTGTGTTGCACTTGCAGAACATAAAGAGGGAGATCCAAATTGAAGTTCTGGAGCTTCACGTAGTCTTTTTCTGTTGTTACTAACATTTCTGCTCCGCACTCTCTCGCTTTTTTGCACAGACGTGAGACCAGGGCCTGACTGTAAGGAACGTGATCTCTTAATGCTTGAAAGGCAGCGAGATTAATACCGAGTTTTACAAGAGATTTTTCAAATCTGAAAGGGTTGGCAATACCGCAAAAACCAAAAAAGATTTTTGAATCACTTGTCTTTTCAAATGTTCCGTTAGGTAGAATAAGTTTATATGATTCTAAAGAGGATATGAATACAGGTCTATTGGGAAACCGTTGTCTGCAAGAGATTGGAGAATTTTTGGGCCCTTTCTTGATTAGTAATGCTTTCTCCTGTCAAAAGAAACGCGTGACATCGCTTGAGGGCTGAAACTGGTTCCCTCAGCGGTCCCCCAGGGAAAACTCGACTGTTTCCAGCAAGGGTTGTGCTATCAAAAAGTACAATGTCTATGTCTCGCTTTACTGCGATGTGTTGGAATCCGTCATCGAGAATTAGTACATCACATTGTAAATTATCAATTGCATAACGACAGGGAATTATACGGCGTTTACCGGTGAGCACGGGAATCCCCGGTAATGATTTGGCGAGCATATGCGGTTCATCTCCGGCGAGTGTAGGGGAGAGGATAATATTTTCACCATCCGACACAATATTTATGCCTCTTTGGCTTTACCGCCATATCCCCGACTAATAATTGCTGGATGGTATCCTTGCTGCCACAACAGTTTGGCAATGTGCTGAACGGTCGGTGTCTTTCCGGTTCCGCCTAATACTAGATTACCGATAGAGATAACCGGTACTGACAATGCTTTTTGGCGAAATACTGCTGATGTGTACAGTTTTTCGCGATATTTCATTGCTGCACTGTAAAGGGGGCCGAAAGGACGGCCAAGAAAAAAGAGGAGATCCAAACCTTTTAACATGACTTTTTGTAATAAAATTGATTATGAAAGGAGACTTAATTAACTTTAGATTTTGCAAAATAGTGAGTAAAAGACTAATATCATGACTTCGTGGTATATGCTCGCTCTTTTCATAGTGAATTCTGATGTGATTGTAAAAGAGAGAGATACTGTAATTAATAACTAAGAAGGAGGAAGAGATGAAGTTTATTCTGAGAGGTAAATTGCTTTCGACTGCAGCTTGTGTTTTATTAGCACTATCAACTCCGGCACTCGGTGTAGCCGGAGATACAATTAAGTTTGGTGTTGCAGGTCCTCATAGTGGAGATCTTGCATCTTATGGATTACCCACTGTCAATGCTGCCAAGCTTGTTATCGATAAGGTAAATGCTAACGGCGGAATAAACGGTAAAAAAGTAGAAATGCTGGTGGAGGACGATGTCTGCAAACCAGAGATTGCAACTAATACGGCAACAAAGCTTGTCTCGGATGGAGCTCAGGTTGTTCTTGGTCATATTTGTTCTGGTGCAACTAAAGCGGCAATGCCAATCTACAGAAATGCAGAGATCTTGGTCATGTCGCCATCAGCAACTAGTGACGAGTTGACCTTAAGTGGTGACTACCCGAACTTTTTTAGAACGATTGCGCCAAATGCTGCTCAATCACCAGCAATGATCGACTTTGCAGTCGATAAGCTCGGCTTGACTAAAATTGCAATTATCCACGATAAAGGTGACTATGGCAAGCCACTTGCCGAGGGTGCTAAGAAATATGTAGAAAAGACCGGAAAAGGTAAAGTCGTTCTTTTTGAAGGTATTACGCCTGGCGCAATGGATTACTCAGCTATCGTTCAGAAAATCAAACAATCAGGTGCGGATGTCGTTGTCTTCGGTGGCTACCATCCTGAAGCTTCAAAAATTGTCACCATCATGAAGAAAAAGCGTTTGAAAGCAAAATTTGTTTCAGATGATGGCGTAAAAGACGATACCTTTATCAAGGTTGCTGGAGAAGCAGCAGAAGGTGTCTATGCTGCTGGTCCTCAGGATAACTCCGACAACGCAATGGCTGATAGAAGCAAAAGCTGCTCATAAGGCTGCTTTTGGTAGCGATCCCGGCGCATTTTTTTATAATGCTTATGCTGCGACCCTGGTTATGTTAAACGCCATTGATAAGTCTAAATCAACCAATCTTGTCGACCTGAAAAAGGTTCTCCAAACCGAAAAGGTTGCTACTCCAATCGGAAATATCAATTTTGATCAACATGGTGACGCAATTGGAGTAGGGTTTTCAATGTACGTTGTTCAAAATGGACAATTTGTCGTAGTTAAATAGCATTTACCCCCTTCAAATCTGAAGTGAACAAGGGATATCTTGTTCGCTTCAGATATTTTTTTATGCAGTTATGGACTATTTTATTGAACTCCTCTTTAGTGGCTTGACCAAGGGCTCCATCTACGCTCTCATTGCTCTTGGCTATACAATGGTTTATGGAATTATAGGTCTTATTAATTTTGCCCATGGTGAAATTTATATGATAGGAGCATTTACTGCTTTTATCGTTGCTACAGTCCTTTCAATCTATGGCTTTCCTCTTCTATCCATTGTTATAATTTCTGGAGTTGCTGCCGTGGTTTGGTCGAGCTCCTATGGTTATACAATCGAAAAAATTGCTTATAAGCCACTTCGGCACGCTCCGAGGTTGTCGCCACTTATCAGTGCAATCGGCATGTCGATTTTTCTTCAAAATTACGTTTTACTTGCCCAAACCTCAGATTTTCTGCCATTTCCCACGCTGATCCCTGATTTTGAATTTATGGAACCAATTGCCGCTATTGTCGGGTCCACAGATTTAGTAATTCTTGTAACAACCATTGTTGTGATGGTGTTGCTTACCGTTGTGATCAAGTTCACCAAAATTGGTAAAGCAATGAGAGCGACGGCTCAGGACAGGACAATGGCGACCCTTGTCGGTATCAACGTCAACAACGTTATTTCTGCAACTTTTATTGTTGGATCAGGTCTTGCGGCTATTGGCGGTTTACTCATTGCTTCTCATATCGGCCAGATAAATTTTTATATTGGCTTTATTGCCGGTATTAAGGCATTTACTGCAGCGGTTCTTGGTGGAATCGGTTCAATTCCCGGAGCCGTTCTCGGTAGTTTTGTTCTCGGTCTTACAGAAAGCTTTGGAACTGGATATGTTTCAAGTGACTATGAAGATGTTTTTGCCTTTTCACTGTTGGTACTCATCCTCATCTTTAAACCATCAGGTCTTCTTGGGAAGGCAACCAATCAGAAAGTATAAATTTGCTCGTTATGGTTTCATTAAAAGAAATTAAAAAAAGCTTTTCTAACCTCCCTCTGGTTCGTTTTTTTGACGTTTCCTATAGTTGTTATAAAAGTTGATCCTATAGAACGAACAGTAATATGGCGCTGGCAAAATTCGCTGTATATGGCTGTGGGGACTTTTTGTGTCTATTGGCTGGTTAAATACATTCAACATAGAAAAGAAAACCGACCCAGCCACGATGATAGTAAAGAGCAGACCCTTTCGTTAATACACAGAATTCTGCAAAAACCCGCTCAACGTAATGTTCTATTTGGGGTTGTGGCAATTTTCGCAATACTCTTTCCCCTTTATTTTTCAACTTACCAGACTAACGTGATGACTACTGCCTTGATGTATGTTGTCTTGGGGCTTGGGTTGAATATCGTTGTTGGCCTTGCTGGTCTGCTTGATCTTGGTTATGTTGCTTTTTATGCTGTAGGGGCTTATAGTTACGCACTTTTGAATTTACATTTCGGTCTGGGGTTTTGGATCGTTCTGCCCATAGGTGGCCTAATGGCTGCGACGTTTGGGCTCCTCCTTGGTTTTCCCGTACTGCGACTTCGAGGTGATTACCTGGCAATCGTGACCTTAGGTTTTGGGGAGATCATTCGCCTTATTCTAGAGAATTGGGGAAAATTTTCTAAAGGACCAAGCGGTATTTCCAACATTTCCCGTCCTGGATTTTTTGGTATGGATTTCAGCCTTGAACAATCTATACTTTATACCTATTACCTGATGATTGCTTTTGTGATTGTGACAATTTTTGTTGTCAATAGATTGCAGGATTCAAGACTAGGCAGAGCCTGGATTGCTTTGAGAGAAGATGAAATTGCCTGCCAGGCTATGGGTATTGACAAACGAAAAACAAAGCTGGTTGCTTTTTCTCTAGGCGCTTTCTGGGCTGGTATAGTTGGTGTTATGTTTGCAGCAAAGACTACTTTTATAAATCCAGCTAGTTTTACATTTCTCGAATCGGCAATCATTCTTTCCATAGTAGTTCTCGGTGGAATGGGATCAATTATTGGAGTAGTTTTCGCCGCACTCATTCTTATACTTATGCCAGAATATCTACGAGCCTTATCAGAATACCGAATGCTTGCATTCGGTGGAATTCTCGTGTGTATGATGATTTTTAGGCCACAGGGATTGTTTGCAAATATCCGTCGCACATATAAAATTGATAAAAACATCTACCTCTCTGAAAAGCAGAGGAATTCTTAACAATACTCATCCTTGATGAACATAAGCCTCTTCACGAAATGATTGTCATTATTGTTTAGACCGTCAAAGGATTAAGAATATGAAAATCATTTCTCAGTCACTAACTGAATTATTGCGTAAATGATGAAACAACCGATACTCAATGTAACTGGACTAACGAAGGATTTCGGAGGAATTCGAGCGCTGAATTCAGTTGATCTCGATGTTAATAGTGGTGAAATTGTCGCACTTATCGGGCCAAACGGTGCCGGAAAAACTACATTTTTTAACTGCATAACCGGAATATACACGCCAACGAAGGGGGATATTTTCCTTAGTCTGCCAAATGGTTCAAAAAAGGTATCTCTAAAAGGTCTGAAACCGAATCAAGTGACGGAAAAGGGTCTCGCGAGAACTTTTCAAAATATCCGACTTTTCCCTAAAATGACGGTGCTTGAAAATGTGATGATAGGTCGACACTGTAGAACTAAGTCATTTATTTTTGGCGCTATTTTTAGAACGACGGCAACTCTCAAAGAAGAAAAAAATATCGTTGATATCAGTTACTTAATGTTGGAAAAACTGGGTCTTGCTGAATTCGCCAATGAATTTGCTGATAATCTTGCTTACGGTGCACAAAGGCGGCTGGAGATAGCCCGTGCTTTGGCGACAGAACCGCTACTCCTTCTTCTTGATGAGCCGGCTGCTGGCATGAATCCTCAGGAAACCGCAGAACTTGTTCAATTGATTAAAAAGATTTCAGATGAGGGGCAGGCGATACTCTTAATCGAACATGACATGAAGCTGGTCATGAGTTTATCCGATAGAATCTTTGTTATGGATTACGGTAAAAAAATTGCTCAGGGAACGCCCACTGAAATTCGGGAAAATCCTACTGTTATTAAGGCTTACTTGGGCGAGGAAGTAGATGCTTAACCTAAAGAATGTACAGTCTGGCTACGGCAATAAGTTGGCGATAAAAGACGTTTCCCTCGAGATAAATGATGGGGAAATCATCTCTCTGATCGGAGCGAATGGCGCTGGAAAAAGCACAACTCTTATGACAATCTGCAGTGTTGTAGCCTGTAGAGCTGGTACAATTACATTTCAGGATAAAGAGATTCACAAGATGGCCCCCGAGGAGATCGTTAAATTGGGGATTTGCCAGGTTCCTGAAGGGCGGCATATTTTTCCGCAATTAAGCGTTAAGGAAAACCTTGATATGGGTGCTTTTCTCAGAAACGATAAAAAGGAAGTAAAAAAGGACATGGAGTATGTCTACTCTCTTTTCCCTATTCTCGCAGAAAGAAGGCATCAGGACGGTGGTAATCTCAGCGGAGGCGAGCAACAGATGCTGGCTATGTCGAGAGCTCTTATGGCCAGACCAAAGCTCTTATTGCTTGATGAACCTTCAATGGGGCTGGCTCCACTCGTTATCAAACAGATCTTCGAGATAATCAAGCAAATTAATCAGGAGAGTAACACCACCATTTTTCTGGTTGAACAGAATGCCAACCAGGCGCTGCGTATTGCCGACAGGGGGTATGTAATGGAAAATGGGAAGATTACCTTATCTGGACCGGCACAAGAATTATTGGCAAACACAGATATTCAGAAGGCATACCTCGGCATTTAAAATATTTATTGTCTCTTTCCCCATGGGAGGCAATTTCGTAGAGAAACAAAAAAATGAAAAATATAAAGGTTGGAGTTATTGGTGTCGGCTATCTCGGCCGATTTCACGCTCAAAAATACGCTGCCCTTGAAGGCGTCAGTTTGGTTGGAGTAGCGGACGTTGACGTTCAACATGGGCAGCGGGTTGCCAGCGAATGCGGTTGTCTTAGCTTTACTGATTACCAAGAACTTTTACCTCTGGTGGATGCGGTATCTATTGCCGTCCCGACATCCCATCACCATAAGGTGGCAGGGGAATGCCTTGATGCGGGAATCGATGTTTTGCTTGAAAAACCGATGACGGTTACCCTCGAAGAAGCAGACGATCTCATCGCGAAGACCGAGAACAAACAACTCATACTGCAGATTGGTCATCTCGAACGGTTTAACCCAGCGGTTCAGGCCATGGAGCCGTTTTTAACAACCCCTGTTTTTATAGAGAGCAATAGAATCTCTACCTTTAAAAGCAGAGGTGTTGATGTAGATGTTGTGCTGGACTTAATGATTCATGATATTGATATTATTTTGAATATCGTCAAATCGCCTATTAAAACAATCCACACAGTTGGGGCCCCCGTCGCTACAACCAGCACTGACATTGCCAACGCTCGGTTGATTTTTGAGAATGGCGCGACTGCCAACGTCACTGTCAGCAGGATATCAAGGACTAATGTGAGAAAAATGCGCATATTCCAACCTGGATCCTATATTAACGTGGATTTTGGTAATAAGAAAGTTATGACGATACAACTTTCTGAAGAACTGAGGGATAGCGGAATGCCCAAACAGATTGTTGAACTTCGTACTTTTGCTGATAGTGATGCATTGATGAGTGAAATAACATCTTTCGTCGAACATGTGCGGGAAAGAACAAAACCGGCTGTCTCCGGAATGGAGGGGCGTCGCGCTCTCGCTGTTGCCTTGCAGGTTATGGACCAGATTAAGGAGCACCAAAAACTCGATCTCTTCAAGGATTTTTTTCACCCACGACAAACATGAACAGCAAAATTATGATTGTCACCGGAGAAGCTTCCGGTGATCTTCATGGAGCAAATCTCGTTAGATCGTTACGTTCAAAAGAACCCAAACTTCAATTTTGCGGCATGGGTGGGACGGAGCTTGCGTCTCTTGGAGTAGAAATACTCTTCGATGCTGCGAAGGTTTCGGTTGTCGGGGTTTTTGAAGTTTTTCCACATCTGAAAGATATTTGGTGCGCCCAACGTGTATTAAGACGCAGATTAGCACAAGACCCGCCTGATCTTCTTATCCTGATCGATTTACCAGATTTCAACCTGATGCTGGCCAAAAAAGCAAAAAATCTTGGTATCCCAGTATTTTATTATATTAGCCCTCAGTTATGGGCTTGGCGTTCAGGACGAGTCAAAACGATGAAAGCCAGAGTGGATAAGATTGGCGTCATCCTACCTTTTGAGGAGGAGTTTTTTTGCAAGCGGGGTGTTGAGGCCCAATACGTTGGCCATCCCTTGCTTGATACTGTAAAGGTCAGTGGAACCAGAGAACAGTTTTTTGAGCGCAATGAGATCCCCCATTACGCTCAATGCATTGGACTTTTTCCAGGGAGCAGGAAGCGTGAAGTGTCCTCACTTCTCCCTATTTTTCTGACCGTTGCAGAATCCTTGCAGAAGAAATCTCCTGAAAAGATCATTTTTTTTATTCCGAAGGCCTCCACAATTGACAATCAGGAATTCGCAGCAGCCGGACTTACCAAATATCAGCAGTATCTCGATATTCGAATTGTCGAGCAAGATCGATACGACATGATGGCAGCGTGCGATGCGGTTGTAACCGCCTCAGGAACAGTTACTTTGGAGCTTGCCATACTCGAAGTTCCGATGATAGTTGTCTACAAGTTGGCACCGCTTACTTACCAATTAGGAAAACTCCTCGTTAAAGGAGACTTTTTTTCTTTGGTCAACCTCATTGCCGGCTATGCAGCGGTACCGGAACTCCTGCAGCATGAAGTTACAGCAGAAAAAATTGCTGCAGAATTATTGGCAATAACCACCCTGCCTGCCAGAAAGCAAGAAATGAAACAAGCGCTTAAAGAAGTAAGAGACAAACTTGGGGAGAGTGGGGCATCCGATAAGGCTGCGACTGTTGCCTTGCAGATGCTGGTGCCCAAGTTATGAGCGAAGGCAATTACTGCAATGAATCAGATCCCGTTGCCTTGGAAATAGATGGCATTTTGGATCTCCATCCCTTTTCTCCAAAAGACCTGAAAACACTCATTCCAGATTACTTGGAAGAGTGTCGAAAAAAAGGCATACTGGAGATAAAAATCATTCACGGCAAGGGAAAAGGTAACCTAAGACGTTCTGTGCATGCTCTATTGGGACGAAATGCCATAGTCATTGCCTATCGGCAAGCCGGGAACCACGACGGCAGTTGGGGAGCTACCGTCGTAAGCCTCCTCCCGAAAAAAGCGTTTGGAACTCCCAAAATATAAATTTTTGTGCTTTTTCCAAGACGTCTAGTTGGAGAAATAAGAAAAGTTCTTCTAACATACTAAAAGAAAAACCAACAACTTAATATTTCATGAATGTTTGACTATTTACCAAAATTGCAGACAGGGTATTGGCATACTTTGCAATTTCTACATAGGCCTCCATGTCCTAATTCCGCAAATTCTTTTCGTCCTATCTTTTCACCGGTTAAGATTCTTGGCAGTACCAGATCAAAGACTGTGATCTTATGAAACATTCCACAGGCAGGAAGACCGAGAACAGGAACTTTGCCAATCATGCCACTGAGAAACATCGCCCCAGGTAATACGGGAGTCCCGTAAATAGCATCAGTTGCTCCTGCTTCCAGTATTCCCTCGCGGGTGACGTCATCGGGGTCGACAGACATGCCTCCGCTGGTCACAATGAGGTCGGCGCCGTGATCAATACAATCAACAATCTCACGGGCAATAACAGCTTTGTCGTCAGGAGCACGCTTTACCATTAAAATAGTTGAACCCAAGGCTTTGGCTTTTGCCCGAAGTACCTCTTCAAACCGATCCTTGATACGTCCATAAAAAACCTCATTACCCGTTATCACCAATCCGATTTTGACCTTTTTCAAAGCTAAAACCTCAACAATGGGGGTAGATGATAGGGCAATTTTTTCAGCTTCCTCTATCATCTTACGCGAACCGACAAGAGGTATGAGACGAGTTGCCGCGACAGTCTCTCCTTTTTCGACAGGTGTGTTATCATGGAGCGTGGAACACATCACCTCGCCAAGCATATTGAACTGATAAAGAGATTCCTTGTTTATCCGGAGGAGTCCGTCAAAACTCGCTTTTAGCGCAATTTTTCCTTCTTCTGGATTGTCTTGATATTCCACGCCACGCCCCGCAAGGCACCGTGCCAGTGCGGAGGCAGCGTCATTCTCATGGATTTCAGATGATTTTAGTGAGATGACGTAAATGTTATCCTTTCCAAGTCGTTTAAGATGCTCGACGTCTTCGGATTTAATGATATGGCCCTTTTTAAACGCAACCCCTTTTTTGACATCTTTGACAATCTCTGTAATATCGTGCGGCAGCACCATACCAATAGAATTTTCAACGTGTATCGATTTTAACATGCCAAATAACCTTAATAATTCACTTCAAATTAGAGACAACCGTCAACTTGGTCTCTAGGGAATAGACTTTTTACATCATAAATAACAGATTTATCCTTACAGAGCTTTCGTAATTGACCAATGCTCATTTCAGCAAACTGTTGGTGGGCAACAGCTATGACAATACCACTATAGGTATTGTCTTGTAGATTTTCTACTAGTCCAATTCTATATTCTCGAAAGGCATCGGCAGTCTTTACCCAAGGGTCGTACACATCTACTGAAATCCCGTATTCAGCAAATTCGGTTATGATATCGGTCACCCTGGTATTACGCAGGTCAGGACAATTTTCCTTGAAGGTAAGCCCCATAACCAATATCCGACTATTGGCTGTATCGATACCTTTTTGGACCATTTTCTTTATAACGGTTGAGGCAATATAATGTCCCATATTGTCGTTTAACCGTCTGCCGGCTAGAATCATATTGGGGTGATATCCAACCTCTTGTGCCTTATGAGTCAGATAGTAGGGGTCGACACCAATACAATGCCCACCTACGAGTCCGGGGAAAAAGGGCAGGAAATTCCATTTTGTTCCGGCTGCGGCAAGCACCTCACGTGTATTGATGTCCAATTTCTCAAAGATCAGAGCCAGCTCATTGATCAGAGCTATGTTAACATCCCTTTGAGTATTTTCTATCACCTTGGCTGCTTCTGCTACCTTAATGGAGCTCGCCAGAAAAGTTCCGGCGGTAATGATGGATTTATAGAGGCCGTCAACGAAAAGAGCAGTTTCAGGAGTCGAACCAGAGGTGATTTTCACGATAGACGGCAATCGATGAAGCTTATCCCCAGGGTTGATTCTTTCCGGACTGTATCCGCAGAAAAAATCCAGATTATACTTTAACCCCGAACCTTCTTCCAGAAGAGGTACGCACACTTCTTCTGTTGCGCCAGGGTAAACTGTCGATTCAAAGACGACCACGTCTCCTTTTTTTAGAGCTTTTGCAACAGTGCGGGATGCTCCCTCAAGCGGTCTGAAATCGGGCCTTTTGGCGGCATCGATCGGTGTCGGAACAGCAACAATGAAAACATTACATTCTGCAATTGAATTTACATCGGTGGTAAATTCAAGTTGTTGTGCTTCTCTGAGTTCAGCATTGGAAACTTCAAGGGTGGAGTCAACACCACTACTGAGTTCATTTACGCGATTGATGTTGAGATCAAAGCCGATTGTCCGATATTTTTTAGCAAACTCAACTGCCAGAGGAAGTCCGACATATCCTAACCCAACGATGCAGAGTTCAACATTCGATAGCGCGTTCATTATAAAGAAAATCCTCTCTTGTCCTGGTTGCCATAATATGTAAGCCCCTGTGTGTCAGTTTCAAGTACAGTAACAGTGTGAAGCGAATAGCTATCACTTGAGAGTCGTGAACTGACTTCGTCAAATATAAACTTAGAAATATGCTCAGATGAAGGGTTTTTATCCTGAAAATAGGGGAGTGTGTTCAAATCATTATGGTCAAGCATATTGATTACTTCCTTTACTATTTTCTTCAATACCTTGAAATCAATGCCCATTCCGTACCGATCAAGCTCTGTTGCGCGAACTGTTACTTTTACCTTCCAATTATGTCCATGTGGCTTCTCGCATTCCCCAGGATATTCTCTCAGGTGATGCGCGCCTGCAAAATGTGTATCAATGAATATATCGAACATACTTATCTCCTTTTTATATGGCCAAATACTTCTGCAAGAAGTATAGGCAGGATTCAAACATCCCGGCAAACTTAATACTTTCCGATCTTTTTATCACCTACTATTTGAGCAATATGATTGCATAAAGCGGTTAGATTGGAAGGGACGGTATTTGTTCATCACAGTATGAATCGAAACTGTAATCTGATGGAATTGATTGTACATCACTACTTAAATTCGTCAGCTACCTTGCAATCTAATCACCATTGTAAGGGAAGGAATAGTCTTTTGCCGGCATATCTAAAACCACGCTAAAAAATGCGCTCTTCAGGGAACACTTTTGATTAATGTTGTTTCCAGAGGAACTAAAGGATGGCTTGTCCGTTAAGCCCTTACTGATTGAGTATTTTTTTAGTTGTTTTCGTTCACTTGTCTTGATACTCTTAATATTCATTAAGCCTCTGTTTTGAAATACTCTTTTAATCAAGGAGGTTTTTGTGTTGTAGATAATTGGTAAAATATTTTATTTTTGCTGATTTACTAAACTATTGTAATATTTTTTCTACCTCGAAGAGAACTGGATTGGGCAGTTGATCGAACCGCAATATAACGAGTTGAGTGATAGTCTAAGTCGTGATAGTCTCTTTGATGGTGACCTGATCTGTTTTCAGCATAGAAACGGGTACCGCTTCTCAATTGACTCTGTTCTTATTAGTCATTTCCTCGATGTCAAACAAGGTGATCGCATACTGGACCTGGGAACCGGTTCCGGTATAATAAGCATGATTTTGATGTATCGATGGCGGTGTAAGGTTAAGGAAGTCACCGGGATTGAAGTACAACCTGGACTTGCCGAACTTGCCAGAAAAAATTTTCGAGCTAACAGTTTTGAACAATCCTGCAGGGTTTGGACGTGCAACATTAAAGAAATCAATATCATGCTCAAACCCGAGTCTTATGAAAAAATTGTCTGCAACCCTCCTTTTTATACACCGGCCTCTGGACGAACCAATAAGAATTCAGAGTCGCGGATCGCGCGGCACCAGATTCTGGCAACTTTACATGACTTTCTTTCCGCCTCCGCATTTGCTGTTAAAAATGGAGGAGCAGTATACTTTATTTACCCAGCTGCACGGATGAGTGAGTTTATTTCTTTTGCTGAAAAAATTCGACTGGCGGTTAAAAAAATTCAGTTTGTATACAGTTACCCCAACGAGGATGCTCCGGCACGCTTGATACTTATCCAATGTATAAAAAACGGTGGAGCAGGAAATGAGGTTCTGCCTCCCTTTTATATTTACTGTGAAAAAAACGGCGATTTTTCTCCGGAAATGCAGAATTTCTACAAAAAGAATAAAGAATGACCGTCAAATTTCGACTACTGAGACTCTCTTTTATCTATGCTTGCTAAAGTATCAAGTTGCTCGGTTCTGGGCATCGAAGGCTGGTTAATCCAGGTTGAAGTCGATGTTGCTAATGGTCTGCCGATGTTTTCGACGGTGGGGCTTCCTGACAGTACGGTTAGAGAGAGCAAGGATCGAGTAAAAGCAGCTATAAAAAATTGCGGGTATCAATTCCCCGCTAAGAAGATCACCGTTAATCTGGCCCCGGCAGATATACGTAAAGAGGGAGCTGGTTTCGACCTTCCTATAGCAATCGGAATTCTTGAGGCAACTGAAATATTTAGACCGAAAAGAGAAGGGCAATATTGTATCGTCGGCGAACTCTCTCTGGACGGTGGGGTGCACAGGGTAAACGGACTTCTGCCAATGATTCTGGCTGCCAAAACGAATGCTCTTAGAGGCATAATCATTCCTAAAGAAAATTGTGATGAGGCCCAGATAGTTCCTGACGGAATCGACATTATACCTGTTTCTTCTCTTCAGCAGGCAGTTGAGTTCCTGGCGGGCATGGATGTAGCTACTCCGATGAGAGTTACCGCGTTGCACGAAATGTTACAATGCGCACCAAGCGGTGTCGATTTTGCTGATATCAAAGGACAACATCATGTTAAAAGAGCACTCGAAATTGCTGCATCCGGTGGTCACAATATTCTTCTGACTGGTCCTCCCGGCTCTGGAAAAACCATGCTTGCCAGGCGTTTTCCTACTATTCTCCCAGAAATGACTCTCAATGAAGTACTGGAAACGACAAAGATATACAGCGTAGCTGGAAAGGTTTCTGAGAAAAACCTCCTGTTTACAACGCGACCCTTTCGCGCACCACATCACACAATCTCAGATGCCGGGCTCATAGGAGGAGGAAGCATTCCACAGCCAGGTGAGGTTTCCCTGGCCCACAACGGAGTGCTTTTTTTAGATGAGTTGCCCGAATTCAAAAAACATGTCCTTGAAGTTATGAGACAACCAATTGAGGACGGAGAGGTGACAATTGCACGAGCTCACATGACATTGACATTTCCAGCTCGTTTCACCCTGATTGCTGCAATGAATCCGTGCCCCTGCGGATTTTTTGGCGATAGTCGTAATCGATGTAACTGTTCTGAGAGGGAGATTAAACAATACAGCGGGAAAATTTCCGGACCTCTGCTTGATAGAATAGATCTGCATCTTGAGGTTGCGGCACTCGACTACAAGGAAATGAGCGACAGAACGCTTGGTGAAAAATCGGTAAATATCAAAGAACGCGTAGACCGGGCTCGTATAATTCAAGGTGAAAGGTTTGCGAAGGAACCCAGGATATATTGTAACAGCCAGATGAATAGCAAATTAGTAGAGAAATATTGTACTCTCGACGAGAGATCCTCGGCACTTCTTGAGAAAAGCGTGAACCGATTGGGACTTTCGGCAAGGGCATATCATCGGATTCTAAAGATGGCAAGAACAATTGCTGATATGGAAAATTCTATAACTGTTCAGCAGGCTCATGTTGCTGAAGCTGTCCAATTCAGCAGATCAACGCATCAAAAATGATAGTGGCATAATGAAAAGTAACCCCATCGCCGGATTTCTCACCATGCTGCTGTTAGTTGTTTATCCACTGGTCAACGGTATTCAGACAGATGGTTTCAGGGATATGGCTAGGTTTATCCCAGATAATGCACTGCTTTATTTTGAACAGCGTCATGGTTTAAGGGTTCTTAAAGAATTTACCAAATCACCTCTCGGAAAAAAATTTGAAGGCCTTAAATTTTTAAAGACTGGCTTAAAAATAGGGCTAACAGGATCAGCAATCCATGATTTGGAAGAAATGCTGTCTTTTTACGTATTAGCCAAAGACAACAAATTGTTTCATGAAGTTTTTGGAAAGAGGTTTGCAATTGCATTACTGTCTCCGGAAGACATAAAACAATATGACAATTTTGGAGACTATTTCAAAGAAAATATTATTGTTGTCGGCAAGCCTGAACACAGTGCAGGGGGGCTGGAATTTTTAAGCGATAATTTCGTGACATTCGATCAGAGGTATTTTGTCTCCAGTGCACAATATGGGAACCATCGTATTAGAAGATATCAAATATACAATGATACACTTTCAATAGTGAACATCGAGGGCTCATTTATTATGAGTCTGAACGAAAAACAATTACGACATTGCATAGATACGTTTGATAACGAATTGCCCGCCTTAGCGAAAAACACCGGATTCCTGGCGATCAGCAATAAATTTGATAAACCAGATAGTTTTTTTTATCTTTCCATGAACAATGCAAGGGCCTCTGTTAACCAAACAGTGGCTGATCTTACTTTTACCGGCAAGGAATTATTACTAAAAGAATTGAAAACCACAGTGGGGTTTGCCAATTTTGGATATGGTATCTGGAAAACTAAACAAACAGTTCATGGTCGGATACTTGTTCAGTACAACAGCAACCAAGTCAATCGTGTCGTAAAAAATCAAATAAATGTGGCACCGAGCAAATGTACTATGTTGTCTCTGACCACCGAAAATCCAATGGCTTTTTATTGGTCCAATACTATAAAAATTAAACATTTGTTGCTGTATCTTGAAAAGATCAGAATAGAAGAACCGCAAATAGAAAAATTTTGCTCAAATATTGAGAGTATTACTGGAAAGAGCACAAGTGAAATGTTTTCTTTGCTTGGAGAAGAGATGAGCCTGGCTGTAACACATGGTCCGGAAGATAAGTTCTTTCCAGTTCCACTAGGCATCGTTTTTTTACACGTCCGGAATGTTCCGGAATTGACAACTATTCTTGAAAAAATTATTGATGAGTATGATATTCAGGTAAGTGTGAAGTCATATGGTCCGATTCACTACACATATTGGACCCCATCTCCACAAGATGGTCTGCAACCTGTTTATGGTTTTTGGGGAGATTTAATTTTCTTTGGCAACAGTTCCAGCTTATTGCGCATGATAGTTGAAAGGAATTCTAAAAAATCTTCATTACTTGATAATGTAGCTATTAAGGCACTCGATCCGGGATTTACTAAAAAAAATAACTCTATCATTTATTTTAATAATGTTGCACTCATAAATGTTTTGCAAAAAGTGTTAGATCTTGCCGCAATGACCTTAGCTATTGAGGACAGGGAAAAGGCCATTAAAGTCCGTACAGTTATAGACGAAGTAATCAATCCTTTGTTGGAAGGCGCGAAAATGTATGATAAAAGTTGTACACGTAGTTATTTTACACCTGGAATGGTCATCATTGATTCAATTACGAATATAACTAATACGCCGATTTAAAAGGGATTAACTCATGCAGAAGATGATCGAGGAACTCAAACAATTGATTCCTTTCAAAGATACAACCGATGTAGGTGACATAGTACTCATTGTCGCAAAAGAACCTCAGTTGCTTGTTTATGCGCATGTAAATGAAATAGAAAGAGACACAAGCCGTAGGGATGAGTGGTGGCATGTACATCTCACCATGTTGGCGATACCTTTGCAAAAAATGACATGGACTCTGCGGACAGATCAGATGACTGGTAAAGAAATTTTTACAATGGGTGGGGAAGAACGTTTTGTCAAGGCGGTAGATTTCAGAGATCAGGGCGATGCGAGTAAGCCAGTAATCTTAAAACCAAAGAAAAAGATCTCAACACTGAAAAGAGTAAAATAGTTCTCACGTTCTGTATAACAACGAAAGAAGCAGAATTATTCAGAAGCTGCTTCTCGCCAGAAATTGTAGTGCCTCATAAAGCCCTTTTGAGGGGGGCTCCTTTCAGTATCGTGATACTACTTTTTATAACTCAGGGGGGATAAAACTGACCATAAGATTATCAAGCTTGGTCTCTAGTTGCCTGTAGCTGATATGCGGTGAGATATCCAGCATTATTTTTGACGCTTTGACCTGATCTGTGTCTTTATATTTATCTGAGAGATAAATAATTTCTCCAATTCCGGCTTGGATTATTACTTTTGTGCATTCGTTGCAAGGAAAAAGCCCGACATAAATGCGACAGTTTCTGAGGTCGGTGGAAATTGAGTTTAGAACTGCATTAAGTTCGGCATGGCAAACATAAGGATATTTGGTGTCGAGGTATTGTCCTTGTCGTTGCCAGGGCAGCACATCGTCTGAACATCCTAAGGGGAAACCGTTGTATCCGACACCAACAATTTTATTTTGATCGTTAGCCACACATGCCCCTACCTGAGTATTTGGATCTTTGCTTCTCTGGGCAGAGAGCAGGGCAACTGCCATGAAGTATTCATCCCACGATAGATAATTTTCTCGTTTCATGCTTGTTAACCTTTCTGATTACGCTTGTGGTCTTGCCTCTTTTTCCGCCAGGTGTTTACGCCACACACGGTATCTGTAAACTGTTTGATAGTCCGAAAATACAGGTCTCCACCGGTTTCACCAAGTGTATTGTGTTCTGCGCCTGGAATGATAAAGAATTGCTTGGTTCTTGCTCCGCTTGAGGCCTGAAGTTCTTCCGCCTCAGCGGCCGTCACTATGGCATCGCGGGCTCCATGAAAAATTAATGTAGGAGTTTTGATTTTTTCGATCTTCTCTATATTATTAAATCCATCTTCTTCCAAAATATCGGCATCGTTTGGGGCTAGGCCCATTGCCTCCAAAAAAGAAGCTGTGGAACATATACCACTTTCTATAATCAGCCCTTTGATTGTATCACCATTTTTTAAAACAGTATCTATTGCACATATGGAGCCAAGAGATTGTCCCAATACAAAAACTGGACCGGTGAAATCTTTGTCTCTCAACCAATTGATAGCAACCTGAAACAGTTTTTCAGAATCTGCGTACATTGCACCAACAGAAGGGGTTCCATTATTAGGGCCGCAACCTCGGTACGATGCAAAAAAAACATTTATTCCATGTTTAAGGTAGTTTCCCGCAATAATATCATATGAAAGCGCGAATCCTCCCGTACCTGGGTAAAAGAAAAGCAAAGGTGCCAGCTTATCTGTAAAATAATATCTGCAATTTAAAAGCATCCCTGAATCGATCTCAAAGCTGATATCTTCTGCATTAGCAGGACACAAGGAGGCCGTTTGAGTTTTTTGTGGGAAAAGCAGCGCAGTTACTGCAGGTTGATCTATTTTACTGTAAGAAGTCATTGGTATATGGAATCAGTAGGAAGAGAATTATAGAAGTGTGACAAAAAGCAATTATAATAAAGGATATTGCCGAAAAAAGCTACTCGTTGGGTAAATAACACAAACCATAAGGACACAGCAGACGAATACTTTTGTAAAAGAATCGGTTGATCACCGAATAAAAAAGCGGGTATCAGAATAATCCTGATACCCGCTTTATAATTTGTGGGGTGAGCGAGGGGACTTGAACCCCCGACCTCCTGGGTCACAACCAGGTGCTCTAACCAACTGAGCCACGCCCACCACAAAAAACGTTGTTCTGAAAAAAACAGTGTTATATACCCGTTCAGGTTTTGTTTTGCAAGGGTAAACTTATTAAAGGTTTTCTTTGCAGTGCATGCATTTTTTTGCCTGTGCCTTGACAATTTCCAAACAATGCGGGCACTCTTTCTTGAAATTTCTTTTGAGGAGCTCGGTTATTGTCAGGTTGACACTATTTTCTAAGGCTGGATCCCTGAATGAATGATTTCGTAACGGATCAACACAAGCAAGGTCGTTGAGTTCTGCGAGGTATTTCAGAGCAGAAAAACGGACCGTCTTCGTTGATCCTTCGTCAAGCAGAAGGGTCATTACTGGTTCAAGGTTATTATCCTCGATGCAAGTTTTTAACTTTTCAGTAGCTTCTTTTTCCTGCCGATATCGCTTATTTTGTCTTTTTAGTTCTTCTTTGTCGACTATACAAGCTTTGAATGCATCGGCATTGCCAACCATCATGCAATTCCCCTCAGGGCTCCCTGGAAGTTCCATATACCTATATGACGCATGATGTCCGAACTGCTTTTCTATCTTATCCCAGCCCCTTAAAAAAAGGGAACAACCGTCGTTTAAACAGATAAACAGGACATCCGACCCCCAACCAAGTCCATCACCGACATGGATAGGCGGTGCTTCACAACAGGATAAATTTTGGTTGCAATGAGGGCAAGTTTTCACCTCGTCCAGATAACTTAAATCTTGAAACATAAAACTGCTCCTTCAAAAAAATTAAACCGTCAGTTAGCAGATCCTCTGTGTACACTGTAACAGACGGGATTGGAAATAAAATGATACATGATACCAGACAATAAAATATTTAGGTGGTTCAATGAGGAAAAAGTTAAGCAAGTTTCATACTTGGTCGACTCATCACTTCATCCACTGCTTTCGCCTGTTTCATTCGGGATTGAAGAAAAGACTGCGGCATGATTGCTTTATTTGCTTCCATGATATTTGAAAGTTCAGCAATTTGCCCCTGTTCTGCCAGTTCAATCAGTCTAATAATGTTCTCGGCAAAACTCCTCACAATTTTTCTTCCGTCACCAGCTGTTGCCATAATTTCAGCATATGTTCGTGGATTCTGATTGTGAATCCTTGCCATTGCCAAAATACCATAGAGTGAGGTTAATGTGGAATGGCTATTGATATCATCACAATTTATTTGGTGATCTCTCAGTGTCATTGCCAAGGCAACCGACACTGTTGTTGGAAGCTTCTGACTAACTCCCATGAGCAAATCGTGCTTTTGGGCACTGTCGTGATTGATATCAGCTCCATGTTTATATAAAAATGCCTCAAATTCGCTACAAAAACTGCCGCTCCTGTGTGTACGTACAACGGTGGCATTTTTGTCTTTCATAGTAAGTGCTTGTGGTCCCCAAAGGTTATGAACAAACATCACCTCAACTCCCTGAGTTGTTGATTCCAGGGCAGTTGCAATTGTATGCTCGGATTCACCTGCCAAGATTATCAAAGCTTGACCGTCTTTCAAGAGAGGACCATAGGTTTCGATGACCGGAGCTGTTACGGAGATGGGTACGCACACCAGGACAACATCTACTTTTTCTATCATTGCCTCAGGAGTGAGTGGAGTCTCTCGCCCGGTGATAAATGTTTTATAGCCCTCGTTTGCCAAACGATTGGCAAACCACTGGCTCATGTCGCCACTACCGACAAATCCAAACGATTTGATTTTTTTCACCCGCATATCGACTCGGGGAAAAGATCCTAGAACCTTGAGAGAATCCTTCTCCTGAATGACGGTCGATTCGATCGTGGTAAGGGCGTCTCGCAAAAGAGGGGTATTTATGTGACCCTCAACTTCAACATATATGCTCAATTTTTGGGTCTGTACATCATTTTCCGATCGAAGATCGAGAATGTTAATGCCACGTCGGGTAAACTCGCCCAAAATATCTGCGAGCATACCCACACGATCTCTTAATGGTCGAGTGATTATGGCAGTAGCATCATAGCCTGATGCAGGGGCAGGTTCTCTGCCGATTATTGAAAATCTTGTTCGATTGTGAGATACAACTTCACGGGCCAAAAGCTTAAGTCCATGTTTCTTTACTAAAACTTCCGATTCAATAACCGCATATCCTTGCTTATTTTCCAGCACAATAGAGGCCATAGCTGCTTCAATGTCATTCACAGCCATGAGGGTAACATCAGGATAATTTTCTTCTATGAATTCATCGCATTGCCGGAAAACGGAGCTTTTACCGACGATTGTGGTTATCGTCTCCTCACCTTCTTTTGGATGGGGCAGAGCGCCTAGAGATAGATGAATTGGCAGTACCACATTATCTACCCAATGGCCTTCTTCCATCTTTGCCATCAGTCTGAAAAATTCTTTGACCTCACCCTCGCGCGTGTTATACACCGGTATAAGTGCGTATTGAACTTTTCCCCTTCGGAATTCGTCGAAAATATCGGCTATGCGATTATAAAAAAACAATTCAGCATCGGCAGAGTACTGACAGGAAGCTTGGTAGCTGTCTGAACCAACAGGTCCCAAAGTGGCAATGGAAGGCATGACTATTCGTATTTGATGATTATTAAACTCCGACAAACGGAATTCTTAATTATTATACCCGCAGGAGGGTGCTCTGTTTAGCCCACAATAATGGGGAATAAGTGTCATTCAGAAGTTTTTCTCTTGGTAAAAACCACAACGTTATTTTTCAGGTATGTATGTTCAAAGTGATCGGGTGGTATTATTATGAAATTTGCATAATAATATGAACATCTAACTGTACAGACAACGACAACGCGCTCAGTAAAATATACATTTTCGGCTATTTAAGCAAGTTTTATCACGGTATCACCTTGATACACCGGTTTTGTGGCACTTATGATTCCAGATGTAACTGAATATTTATCGTCTCTCAAAAATTCTGCTAAATTCGGACCTCAGGTAGTATGTCATCGAGACTTCGCCGCAATAGACGCCCAATACGCTCCTGTTTTTCCACCACTGAATGCAGCTCTTCAAGCGAGTTTGGCGCAAGCCGGGATTACCCGATTATATAACCATCAGTATCGTGCCATCTGTTCTATCATCGCAGGTAGAGATGTCCTGGTTGCAACTCCGACTGCATCAGGCAAAAGTATGGTTTATAATCTACCGGTATTAAACGATCTATTTGGAGACGATCCAGGACACTCTCTCTACCTTTTCCCTTTGAAGGCATTGGCGCAGGATCAGCATAATGTGCTGGAGTCATTATTTCAAAAACTGCCGGTTGACATTAATGAGAAGTATCAACGTGCTTCGGCACTTTATGACGGAGATACAACCAGCTACCAACGTAAGAAAATCCGTGACACTCCACCCCGCGTTCTTCTTACTAATCCGGAAATGGTTCATCTTTCAATGTTGCCCTACCATCAAAACTGGACAACTTTTTTCAGTAGACTGCGATATGTTGTCATTGATGAAGTACACAGCTATCGAGGAGTGCTCGGTAGCCACATGGCCTGGGTCCTTCGCCGTCTACAGAGGGTCGCGGCCAGCTATGGTGCTCATCCTACTTTTATTCTCCTTTCAGCGACCATCGGCAATCCCAAAGAACTTGGCGAACTGCTTCTTAACAAACCGGTAGAAGTTGTGACTGAATCCGGAGCGCCCCAAGCAAAAAAAAATATGCTGTTTATTAATCCCTGGGACAGTGCTGCCTATACAGCAAGCCAGCTTCTTGAGGCAGCAGTTAAGCGAGGCCTGCGGACAATTGTATATACTCAGTCCAGAAAAATGACCGAGCTGATCAATCTTTGGACTGCACCTCGACTTGGAAAACTCGCCTCTAAGGTCAGTGCCTATCGTGCTGGGTTCCTGCCTGAGGAGCGTCGGGAAATTGAACAGCAACTCTTTTCAGGAAAATTACTCGGAGTAATTTCAACTTCGGCTCTGGAACTGGGGATAGACATTGGTGACTTAGATCTTTGTATTTTAGTTGGATACCCCGGATCAATTATGGCAACCTGGCAACGTGGAGGGAGGGTAGGTAGGACTCTTCGCCAATCAGCGATTATCCTGATTGGGCAGGAGGACGCTCTGGACCAATATTTTATGAGGAGACCGGAGGATTTCTTCGCAAGATCTCCCGAATCTGCAGTGCTTAATCCTGAAAATAGTACCATCATGGATCAACACCTCATTTGTTGTGCTGCAGAAATGCCATTATCAAAAGACGAAAAATTGTTAATAAACAATATAATATCGCTAAGAGTTACAGAGCTGTCCAAGCATGGATCATTGCTGGAGACGGCGACAGGGGGGAGGTGGATTGCTACCAGAAAATATCCACAGAGACATATCAACCTACGTGGCGGCGGAAAAAACATGTCAATAATCGACATGGACAAAGGCGAAATTGTAGGTGAAATAGACACACTGAGAGGAATGAAAGAGTGTCACCCAGGTGCTGTCTATATCCATCGAGCCACGACGTGGCTTGTCGATAAATTCGACCTTTTGGCGAGCGAAATTATCGTCCATAAAGAAATGCCAAAATTCTTTACCAGGCCGAATACTGAAAAACGCACTGAAATCCTTGAGGTTCTCGAACAGAAAACCAGTTTTGGAGTACAGGTATCTCTTGGCAGGCTGCGGGTGACTGAAAGAGTAACCGGTTACCAAAAGCGACATAGCGTCACTCAGAAAATGATTTCCACCATTGCGTTGGACCTCCCTGAACAAATCATAGAAACTGAAGGTTTATGGATAGACATTCCCCAAGCTGTGGTCAACTTGCTTGAACAGGAAAAACACCATTTCATGGGGGCAATTCATGCCATGGAGCATGCAATGATTGCACTCTTTCCATTGTTAGTCCTTTGTGACCGAAATGATATTGGTGGCATTTCCTGTCCATTGCATGAACAGACGGAAATGGCCTCGATCTTTGTATATGATGGATATCCAGGCGGGGTTGGTCTAGCCAGAGAAGCCTTCAGAAAAATGGATAGCTTGTTGACACAGACTGAACAGACAATAGTCTCATGTGGGTGTAATAATGGCTGCCCCTCCTGTGTTCACTCACCAAAATGTGGGTCTGGAAATCGACCAATTGATAAAAAAGCCTGTCTATTTCTGCTTGCAGAAATTCTTCGCGACAGCTCAAAAGAAAGCGACACTATCAATTTGAAGCGAAAAATTCAGCCATTGCCAGTAGATATTGATCTTTTCCTTCAAGCTACAGCAAAGTCTCGAAAGGGGCTAGATGCTCTTCCTGCAAAGTTCGGGGTGTTTGACTTGGAAACTATCAGATCCGCGGACGAAGTAGGCGGTTGGGGAAATACTCATAAAATGGGTGTTTCGGTCGCAGTAGTTTACGATTCGGAATTAAACGATTTTGTGAGTTACCTTGAGCATGAAATTGATAAACTGATCATTCACCTGCAGAGCTTTGATCTTATCGTTGGTTTTAATAATAAACGGTTTGATAACAGGGTGTTGTCAGCATATACAGATATAGATCTCGCGCAGTTCCCAACTCTTGATCTCCTGGAGGAGGTCCACAATTATCTGGGATACAGGTTGAGCCTTAACAGACTCGCAGAACAGACACTTGGGACAAAAAAAACAGCAGACGGACTACAGGCACTTGCCTGGTATAAAGAGGGGAGGATAGATCTCATACAACACTATTGCAAAAAGGATGTGGAGATCACCAGGGATATTCTCTATCATGCATTAGAGCGAGGATTTCTGTTGTTTGCCAACAAGGCTAAGCAGGTAGTGAGGCTCCCCCTTGCCCTTGATAGTGCCATAGAAAAAATTCTAACACCCCACAAAGGGGTCCTGCAAAGAGTGATCGAAAGTGATCTGTAAGCCGCAAAAGTCTTAAAGGATTTGTCAGATAATTATGGCCAAAGCAAAGGGCTGTAAATCCATCCTGTCGTTCCACTACTGTGGCGTACCTGGGTCCATTTGCCTTCTTCAGATATCCGAGTTAATACCACGCCTCGCTCAACATCTGCAACGATGGGGTCTTTGGTTGATGGACCAGACCTCATATTGATGCTCTTTGTTGCGTTCACAATTACTGTATCACCTTTTTTCACAATACTATTGTGAACCCAGCCGGTATCGTTTTCAAAGTCGGAGATTTTGTACCATTCTCCCTCTTGTTTTTCGACCTTGAGCGGATATCCCTGAAAAAGCTCCATGGATGCAGGATAATTCGTTCCCGGACCGGTCCTGACGTTAGCATTATCAGTTGTTATCGACAGATATTCTGCAGCAAAAGCTGAAGAAGAGGTCATTAAACAAGTGCAACCAAGGACAAAGAAAATTTTAAATATTTTTTTCATAAGAAAGAATATATGTTTTTGTATTTTTTATCTAAGTGAATGAGCACGTTACATACTCGGGTGAAAGACCGACTCTGTTTGTATAGCATTAATAGCCGCTCAAGTCAAATAACAATCCTGACTAATCCGGCTGACGTTTGAAGGAGAAATGAGGTGCCTCATATTTTCATCTCCGTCTCCGCCCCAAGGAGAAAGGTCTGGTTACAAGAACAATGCCCTGCTGGAAAATTTCCCCAGACAGGTATCAAATGGCTGGGACAAAGTTCAAGTGTTCTGTTCCAAACAGACTTCTTATAATGACGATTCTCTATCTCATCCCGACTTGTCGACATCGAAAAATCACCCAGAATCAAACCAGCGATATTATCAAGTTTACCGCTCAGTTTCAATTGAGTCAACATTCGATCAATTTTGTAGGCAGGTTCGTTGGTGTCTTCCAAAAAAACAATTTTTCCTTCCCAAGAAAAATCATACGGGGTGCCAAGAAGAGTTACTAAACTGGCCAGGTTGCCTCCAATAATTGGTGCAGTAACTTCAGGCCCATCACGCAGAACTTCAATGTTATCCGTCATGATGCTCTGTGTTTTCAGATGTGTCAGGCAATAATAAAAACTTGCCAGGGCGTCATCGGTCATTTCGCACAACGAAGTGACTACGGGTCCGTGCAAAGAGACCAGGCCCGTTTTCTCATATAAATAATTTTGAAGAATTGTAATGTCGGAAAAACCAACAAGAATTTTCGGATTATTAGTCACTAAGGAAAGATCGATTTTATCAAGCATCCTAAGACATCCATAGCCTCCTCGCATTGAGATGAGGCCGGAAATCTCGTCAGCCATTAGTAGACGGTTAAATTCAGAACCTCGATTATCATCACTGTCGGCTAGATATTCGGTTCCGGGCCAAAGGCCTTTTGGGAAATTGACTTGAAAGCCCATCTCTCGAAGAATCTCGACTCCTCTTGTGAAACGTGTTTTATCATGCAGTTGCCCCGCTGGGGCAATAACACCAAGAGTATCGCCTTTTATTAATGGAGTAGGATAAAGTGGTGATTTCATCTGCGCACAATCCGATTATATATTATCTGTAACCCTTGTAGTGTCAGCATTGGTTCGATTAAATCAATTGATGTTGCGTAAGGAGCTATTAAATGTGCCATACCGCCTGTGGCGACTACCTTGAATTCTTCGTCGTCCGTTATAAGCATTTCATTCTTAATACCCTGTACCAAGCCATCAATCATTCCACCATAACCATAAAGAATTCCGCTTTTCATCGCTTGCACGGTCGATTTCCCTATTATTGATGGGGGCGGATCAGAGACATCAATGTGAGGTAGATTAGCGGTTTTATTAGCCAGAGCTTCAAGTGATATCGCAATTCCTGGAAGGATTGCACCGCCTAAATATTCACATTTTTCTGTTATACAGTCAAAGGTAATAGCCGTGCCAAAGTCTATAACTACCTGTTTACATTTGTTGAGATTCCAGGCGGCGATACTGTTTACCAGTCGATCAGCTCCTACCTCAACTGGATTGTCGAGCAAGACGCTAATTAAATTCTTAATCTTATCAACCCTGACAACAAAGAGATCATGCTCAAGGTAATCGGAGAAATGTTTATTACAGCAAGTGATCCAGGCGGACTGCAAAATGGGCACTACACTTGCTATAACAATACCTTTGATTTTTTCTTTTTTTATTCCAGCCATTGCGAACAATGTTTGATAGCGAATCGCCAGTTCATCGGCAGTGCTCTTGGCGTTGGAATTTAGCCGCCATTGGCTAATGAGCTCATTGTTTTCGTACATGCCCGTTACTGTGTGAGAGTTTCCGATATCAACCACTAAAAACATAGTGCACCCATTTATTAATAGAAATTTTCACAGCAAAGGTTCATTGGCCCTTGAGGGTGAAAAACAGTGAAAGACTTTTTAAGTCACTAATAATTTGAATTGCCAGACAGGATATTATAATAGGTAACAAAACGAAAGAATTCTTCGCAGCTAAAATGTAATATTTTGGGGGGAGACTTGTTGCTTAAATTCGGCATAAGGTTTTTCTTAACCCAAACACTCTATTATATCAGAGAGGTATCTACTACAATTATGAAACAAATTAGTCTCATATCCTCAACTCTTGAAAATAAAAAAGATGCGGAACGTATTGCTGGCTTACTTCTGGACCAAAAATTGATTGCCTGTGCGCAAATTGCCGGCCCGATCACCAGTATCTACAGATGGAACGGGGAGACAACGTCTGCAACAGAATTCACCTTGAGTCTTAAAACAGCACCGTCACTAACCGAAGCCGTCAAAACACTCTTGCTTCAGGAACATCCCTACGATCTTCCGGAAATCATTGTTCAGGAAATTGCCAACTCCAGTCATGAGTATTCTGAGTGGGTTCACGGAGAAGTGCAACAATGACAGCAAAAGGTAGTGGGGGGTATCGAAAAAGAAAAGTCGGCGAGTACGTTTGTCATTGCTGTAAACGAAAACAGGAATTTTGCTGGAGCTGTCCCTGCGGATTTATGATATGTAAGGACTGCTTTGAAGAGAATAAATGGGGAATCAGCAATGGTCCAACCTGGATATGTCCGGACTGTGAACGCATTCGCATGATGTAGGGCATCTCGCTTACAAAAAAGTTTATATTACCTTAAGCGATAACATTGTCACCTAGTGGAAAAATGAAATATTCCCACCTCAAATTCCAAGGTATGTAGACTTCTTCTCTTTGTCGTGCATGTTTATCTCTGTTGCGTATTCTCCAGAAATACAATAATATGCCTTGTTATTATTAATCTTTTCACTGTGATGGGCCGCACTACAATGAACATATCTTCGCACACTTACGATGAAAGCAAAATAAAGACTCTGAGTTCCCTCGAACATATCAGAAAACGCCCTGGTATGTACATTGGCCGGCTTGGAGATGGTTCCAATCCCAATGATGGTATCTACATCCTCCTTAAAGAGGTCGTAGATAACGCCGTCGATGAATTTATTATGGGAGCGGGTAAGAAAATCAATATCTCCATTCATGAAAATGGTTCGATACAGGTGAGAGATTTTGGCAGGGGAATACCGCTTGGTAAAATTGTTGAGTGTGTCTCAACTATAAACACCGGTGCTAAATACAATACCGATGTCTTTCAGTTCTCTGTCGGCCTGAATGGAGTGGGCACAAAGGCAGTTAATGCACTTTCTGATGTTTTTGTCGTAACTTCCTATCGTGACGGGAAATATGCCTCTGCGTTATTTAATAGTGGTAAATTAATAGAGAAGAGCGAAGGTGACTCAGAAGAAAAAAATGGAACGCAAATCGATTTTTCTCCATCTACTGAAATGTTCCCAAGTTTCAAGTTTGACCTCTCTTTTGTAGAGAACCGATTGTGGAGATATGCCTACCTTAACGCCGGTTTGAAAATTTATCTCGATCGAAAGCTTTTCTATTCATCAAGAGGTTTGCTTGATTTATTAGATAAGGAACTCGATGGAACTGAGCTCTACACACCAATTTATTATAGCGACGCCACGCTTGAATTTGCCTTTTCGCATACCGACTCTTTTAGTGACTGCTACTACACCTTTGTCAATGGAACCTATACTAATGAGGGCGGCACACATCTTTCAGCTTTTCGAGAGGGGATTCTTAAGGGAATTAATGAATTTTCCGGGAAAAAATTTATTAACACCGATGTCCGTGATGGCATCGTCGGTACTTTGGCCGTTAAAATAAAGGATCCTGTTTTTGAGTCACAAACCAAAAACAAACTAGGCAACACAGAAGTTAGATCCTGGATCGTCAACAAGGTAAAGGATGCTGTCTCCAGTGCACTCTATAAAGATACAGAGTCGGCACAAATGTTGATAGATAAAATTCTCAGGAATGAAAAAGTCAGAAAGGAACTGCAAAGTGTCCGCACAGAGGCGCGCGCAAATGCAAAAAAAGTTGCTTTCAAAATTGATCAACTAAAGGATTGCAAACATCACCCCTCAAAATCCAAACCCTCTACTGAAGGCAAAGAAAATATGGTTTTCATTACTGAGGGACAATCGGCTGCTGGCTCCATAGTTTCATCCAGAGACCCATTCACCCAAGCGGTTTTTTCTTTAAAAGGAAAGCCATTGAATGTTTTTGGGCAAAAGTTGACGACACTTTATAAAAATGAAGAGATGTATGCTCTGATGCGTGCTCTCAATATTGAGGATTCGATTTCCGACTTAAGGTTCGACAAGGTAATCCTTGCGACAGATGCAGATGTCGATGGATTGCACATTAGAAATCTGCTGCTTACTTTTTTTCTCCATTATTTTGAGCCACTTGTCAAACTTGGGCATATTTATATTCTAGAAACACCTATTTTTAGAGTCAGAAACAAGAAGGAAACTATCTACTGCTACTCTGAACAGGAAAAGAAGACGGCAACCAAAAAACTTAGTGGCCCAGGCTTCAAAGGCTCGGTTATCGAAACAACAAGGTTTAAAGGATTGGGAGAAATTTCTCCTAAGGAATTCAAACAGTTTATTGGCCCGGATATCCGACTAAAAAGCGTGAATCTGGATTCCCTGAGTGAGGTCTCCAAAGTGCTTTCGTTCTATATGGGTAAAAACACACCAACGCGGCGCCAGTACATTATGGAAAATCTGGTTGCTATTGAGAATTAGTTTTTTAATATCGACTTCATATTTCTAATACACCCGATGACTTAGGTGTAAATCCCCTATCAAGTAAACATGGACACGCATCTCGGAAAACTACATCAGCTGTTCGATCAGAATTTTCTTGAATATACTTCCTATGTTATTCGTGAAAGAGCTATTCCTTCCGTTGAAGACGGTCTTAAGCCCGTCCAGCGTCGAATACTGCAGACTCTCTTCAACATGGAAGACGGTCGTTTTCACAAAGTTGCAAATGTAGTGGGGGAGACGATGAAGCTGCACCCCCATGGTGACCAATCCATTTTCGCCGCTCTTGTCAACCTTGCCAACAAAGGTTTTTTGATAGAAAGACAAGGGAATTTTGGTAATATTTACACGGGTGACCGGGCTTCGGCCGCTCGATATATCGAGTGCAGGCTATCCCCTCTAGCAAAAGAGATTCTTTTTAATAAAGATCTTACCGAATTTGTTGATTCCTATGACGCAAGAATGTCGGAACCCGTTACGCTTCCGGCAAAGATTCCATTGCTTCTTCTCATGGGAGCGGATGGCATCGCGGTTGGTATGGCAACAAAAATTTTACCACATAACTTCTGCGAGTTACTGGAAGCTCAGAAGAAAATTCTCCGAGGAGAAGAATTTACCCTTTATCCCGATTTCCCGCAAAAAGGTCTTGTTGATGTAAGTAATTACGATGATGGGAATGGAAAAATAAGGTGTCGGGCCAAAATAGAAGAGCTCAACGATAAGACCATTATCATAAGGGACATTCCTTATACAACCACGACACAATCGCTGACGGATTCCATCGAGAAAGCCGCTAAATCCGGAAAAATCAAAATTATTTCGATCAACGATTATACAGCTGAAAATGTCGAGATTGAAATTAAACTCGCTCGGGGAGTGTATGCAAAGGATACTATAAAAGCTCTTTTTGCTTTTACTGATTGTGAAGTCCCTATTACGCCCAACTTAACGCTTATTAGAGGGAATACACCAGAGACCTCTACGGTGAGCGAGGTCGTCAGGTCTAACACTGATAAACTAAAGAAGGACTTGCAGCTCGAGCTTGAAATCGAGTTAGCCCGATATGAGGACAAATTACACGCAAAAGTGCTCGAACAAATTTTTATCGAAGAGAGACTCTATAAAAATATAGAAGAGGAGACCAGTTACAAGGCTGTTATACAAAGTGTAGAGACTTCACTGATAGCTTACAAGGACCAGCTGATTCGACCTGTCACAAAAGATGATATTGAAAAACTATTGGAGATCAGAATTAAACGTATTTCCCGCTTTGATATTAACAAACAGGAGAAGGAAATCCGTGATATACGAAAAAGCATGAAAGCTATTAGTAATTCTCTGAAAGATATGGTCGCCTTTACCCTCGATTTTCTCGACAAATTGCTTGAAAAATATGGGCACCAGTATCCCAGGTTGACCGAGATAACCAGTTTTTCAGAAGTTAGTTTCAGAAAAGCGGCACTGTCCAACCTAATCGTTTTGTATAATCGCAAATCAGGCTTCATGGGCCACCAAATTAAGGAAGAGGAAGACCCTAAAGAGGATCTGACCGTAACTTGCTCCGAATACGACAAGCTTTTCCTGATCTACAGCAATGGGCTCTATAAAATTATTCCGGTTACCGAAAAGCTTTATGTTGGCCACGACCTTGAATGGTTTGGCATTGTCGAGAAGGAGAACATTTTCAACATCATCTATCGTGATGGTGCCGAGAATGTCGCCTACATAAAACGGTTCAAGACGCCGAGCTTCATTTTAGAAAAAGAGTATCGACTCTTTGCTGAACATAAGAAATCAAAAATCCTTCTTTTATCTCTTGGTGAAAACAATTTTGCGAAAATAAATTTGATGCCGTCATCAAGAGCGAGGACCAATAGTCTGGAAATTGCCTTTGATGACTATCTGATCAAAAATGCATCGGCCAAAGGAAAACGTGTATCCAACCGTGTTGTCAGACGTGTTTCTCGATCTAACGGAATTACCCCCGAGCCAGTCAAACACAATCTGCCCCTTCCGGGGCTGGATCGTGTCCATGAAAACAAAGAAGCAGTGGATGACGGAGTAGTGCCGGACGAGCGAGGAGACACAGATGATTGATTGACCAATGTGTCACAAAGGCAGGTCGTTATGAACAGTTATTAATGTTAATTCTCAACTACGCCTTTCAGAGAATGCTGACCTGCAAAGGTTATCTTTGCGTAAACGATGTCACCCAATGCAACGGGCAGATGTTCCTCGAAATGGACAATATGGTTGGTGTCTGTTCTTCCTTTAGATCCATCTTTGCCGACTTCTTCCACCATCACTTTTCTGACCTTGCCAACATATTCTTCATTTCTTTCAAGACAGATTTCGTCCTGCCTTTTCTGAAATAAGGCTAGCCTTGTCGACTTCACCTCTTCGTCTACTTTGTCAGTAAATTGACTGGCCTTGGTGCCCGGTCGATCCGAATATTTGAAAGAAAAAGAGCCATGAAACCTAACGGTTTCCAACAAGTCCATTGTATCCTGGAAATCTTTCTCGGTTTCTCCGGGAAAACCCACAATGACATCAGTGGTCAGGGCGATTTCTGGGCAAAATTCATGTAGTTTATTAACTTTTTCAATATATTGAGCGACTGTATATTTACGATTCATCCTTCTAAGTGTTTCATCCGAACCGGACTGTACCGGGAGGTGAAACTGGGGACAAAGATTTTCAATATCCCGAAAGCACTTCATGAGGTCATCAGTGAGGTCTTTGGGATTGGAAGTCGTAAATCTCAATCGTGCCACCCCTTCAATTTCAGACACCTCCTTCAAAAGTTTGGAAAAAGTGTAATTTTCATTTGTTGGATCGACCTGGTTAGTCTTACCGTATGAGTTAACATTTTGTCCCAGGAGAGTGATTTCTTTGATCCCAGATCTAACCAATACCTTAACTTCGTCGATTATGTCTTTAACTTTACGTGATACTTCTCTCCCTCTGGTGTATGGAACTACACAGTAAGTGCAATAATTATTGCACCCCTGCATAATTGTAACAAATTTCCTGAATGCGAAAGACTGCACAGAAGGGGCACCAGGAATAAAGGCATTAGGGAGAAGTAGATCGGGCAAAAATCTTGGAATATCGTAGTTATTTATTAAATCGGTCACCACCTGACTGCCTTTTGTTGTGGTTTTTTCAAGAGCCGCACCAATATCGTAGATGTTTTGTGTCCCAATAACAAGGTCCACATGAGGCATTCGCTCTATAATTCGAGCACCTTCCTGTTGGGCGACGCAACCTGCAACACAGATTTTCATGTCAGGTCTTTTCTGCTTAGCCTTCCGGAGATAGCCCAATAGACTCATTACTTTTTGCTCAGCTTTTGCTCGTATAGAACAGGTATTAATGATGACCAGATCTGCGTCATACATCTCCATCCCCTCAATATATCCATGGTTCGAAAGAGATTGTGCCATTATCTCAGAATCTCTTTCGTTCATTTGACAGCCAAACGTTTTAATAAAAAATATTTTTTGTTTCATACCTTCCTACAGTTAATCGTGTGTAATAAACTCAATTCGGTTCTGTTAAATAATTAGCGAGACTGTTCAATAAACTAAACAGATCTCTTGTCATTTCTTGAGGATATCTAATAACAACAACGCCAGCCGAGCTCTGGCAACTTGATAATATTGCCAGGTTATCATATCCCTCAAGAATAAATTTCAAAAAATGAAATTTTCCTGGTGATATTCGCAAGTAAACTTCAGACAATTTCATCATCGTTTCAATTCAAACCGTGAGTGAAGAGTCTATCGCTTTCATCTGACTTGAGTTCTTCGCCAGAAGAGGGGAGACTATTTCCGTCAAAAATTCTTCAGTCTGCTCTTTCGCACGGCCAGTGAATTGAGAATAATCACTCACCATGGCTTCAAGTTCCTGTAGAGAGAAGGGGATGCGATTATCTCCAGCAAGCCGAACGAACAGATCGTTTTCCTTTCCTTGTTCTTTAACAACTCTGCCTGCGGCGAGTGAGTGTTCCTTGACAACCTCATGCATCTCCTGACGGCTTTTGCCTTTTTTGACAGCCTCCATAAGGATCTTTTCTGTTGCCATAAATGGTAATTCCGCAACAAGATGTTTCTTTATTTGTGACGGAAATACAACCATATCAGATGTTATGTTGATAAATAACTTTAAAATAGCATCTGTAAGTAAAAAACACTGCGGTATATCCATTCTCCTTATTGCAGAGTCATCGAGTGTTCTTTCAAACCACTGGTTACTATAGGTTGAGGCAAAGTTTTGAGGCAAAGTCATTAACTTGCGGGCAAGACCGGTAAGTCTTTCAGATCTCATTGGATTTCGCTTATAGGCCATGGCCGAAGACCCGGTCTGGTTCTTTTCAAACGGCTCTTCCTGAACCTTGAGATTAGAAAGTAATCGAAGATCGACAGCGAATTTATGAGAAGTTGCGCCAATGCCGGCGAGCGTTTCGGCAAGTTTCATGTCAAGTTTTCGAGTATATGTTTGACCTGTAACGGCAAAAGTCTCGGTAAAGCCAAGCTTTTTTGCGACAAGCATATCAAGTTGGCGAACTTTCTGGTGATCTCCTTTAAATAACTCCAAAAATGTAGCTTGAGTGCCCACAGTACCTTTTGCACCCCGAGCCTTGATTTGTTCCAGATACTTATCAACATATTCAAGATCCATGATAAGATCTTGAATATACAGTGTATTTCTCTTTCCTACCGTCGTCGGTTGGGCTGGCTGATAATGAGTAAAACCCAGCGTCGGTAAAGCTTTATATTGTGAACAGAATTCGGAAAGGTTTTTGATAACCTGAAGCAAAGAGGACCGGACAAACCGCATTGCAGTTCGTTGAACAATAAGGTCTGTGTTACAAACGACAAATTGAGACGTCGCTCCAAGATGAATTATACCTGCAGATTTAGGACATTTAAGTCCGAATTCATAGACATGAGCCATGACATCATGGCGAATTTCTTTTTCTTTTTGTGCAGCAACGTCAAAATCAATATTTGATATGTTTGCGCGCATCTCATTTAACATTTCTTCACTGACAATATCAGTCAAACCGAGTTCGAATTGCGCTTCGGCCAATGCGAGCCAACATTGACGCCAGAGTGTGAATTTGGTTTTTTCAGAAAAAAGTTGTTGAATTTCCAAACTGGTATAACGACTGACTAGCGGTTCCTGATAAATTTCACGGGACATTGCACTCTCCAAATGACATTAAGTATTACGATCTAATAACTGAGTGGAAATAGTTAGTTAAAGATACAAAGGAAGGCTTTCGGAAAAATTGATTTAAACATCAATATCTATAGCATTTTTACTCCAATAAAAAAACCAAAGATGAACTCCTTACAAATCCTGCCATTAGCTAAATCGAACCGTTGTTGCAATGTCGCATAATGTATATTATGTATAGTATTAAATATATCGTTAAAATACAAATACATACATTAACTATTACTAGCGATACTTAATCGGATTGATGAGTTGAAGGTTTGTTTTTACTCAGCCCTCTTCTCAATACGAAATCTAGAAAACACTTAAAGAAAAAACTATTAAGCGTGCCGTGTAACTCGCCGGGAGTCGATTGAGACAAGCTTCAAGGAATCACATGAGGTTTGTATTACTGATAGTCGAGTTGATCTTCATAAACATCATCGTTGATTTTATTTTAACTTTTATTTCGATTTTCAGAATGTCAAAGGTCAATAACCCTTACCTGCCAGTTCACGTTGCCGCGAAACCTGTTCATGGTTGGAGTATAAATCATTTTCCTTTCAGGCACTTTCTGGATATCGTTGAGTCGATTGCCAAGACTAAAACCTATTCCCTTAAAATTACAGTATTTTCCTCGAATGGTCACTTGTAAATGCTCGGAATCTCTACCAACGGTTCGCGAATCAATTATCGTAACCGCCGCATCCAGAAATACAGGCTGAGGGTTTCCTGGCCCGAATGGTTCCAGGAGTCTAATGCAACCTAAGTGCTCCTTATTCATGACCAATTCGGTGGAACATCGGATATCATATTGTTTTTTGGGTTTAACATGTGCCTCTTTCATCGCTTCTCTTGTAAGTATCTTCAAATCTCTTTCGAAATTTTGTATGTTATTATGAGTCACAGTCAACCCTGCTGCCATTTCATGACCACCGAACTTTTCAATCCATTCCGCACATTTTGACAATAGTGCTATAATATTTACACCTTCAACAGACCTCGCTGAGCCAGTAAAAACTATTTGACCGTCAGGATGTTCCTTTTTTGCAAAAACTATTGCCGGAACTCTAAACATATCAACGAGCCTGGAGGCAACGATCCCGGCGACACCTTGATGGAGATCTCCGCGTACAATCGCGCATCTGTCTTGTTCAAGTGAAAACCTACTGATTGAAGTTAAAGCTAATTCTAGATTATCGGCACTTATCCTTCGCCTTTCCATATTCAGTTCAGTTAGTTGTTGTGCCAATCGTTTAGCTCGTTTACGGTCTTGTTCAGTAAGGAGGTCCACTACAATCTTGCTCTCACCTAATCTGCCGGCAGCATTTATTTTAGGGCCTATGAGATATCCTATATCTTCAGAAGTGATGTAATCTCCTGAAATTTCACATGAGGCTAGTAGTTCTGTAAGGCCAATAAAATGCGATTCAGAAAGAGTTTCAAGACCTCCTCTTACTAGGATTCTATTGGTTGATGTAAGGTCGACCACGTCCGCTACCGTTCCTAGAGCAACAAAAGCCAGGTACCGTTTGAGGTTGAGTTGACGAGCTACAGAACCTAGATGAGAATGTGAAGAAATCTCTCCACGAATACCGGCGGCCAGGTAAAAAGCGACTCCCACGCCGGCAAGCTGTTTACCGTTGAATCCACAGGACGGCTGTGATGGGTTCAAGACAAGACAATCGGGCATTGATTTTTCTGGAAGACTGTGATGATCAGTTACAATAACCTTTCCACCAATTTTTTTTATTACCTCTATTTGCTCATAGTCTGAGATACCACAATCAACAGTAATTAATAAAAAATCGGTCGCTAAATGTATATTTTCCGGATTTGTAAACCATTTTGCATTTAAACCGTACCCCTCTTTAAGCCTGTTTGGAATATGCCACCTAACCTCTGTCCCTAATTCGCGAAAGAAATTCACCAGAAGTGCTGTTCCGGTGGTTCCGTCAACATCATAATCACCCCAAACAATAATTTGTTTCTCAGTAACTATGTAATCAACTACGAGCTTTGCAGCCTCCGATAGATTTTTCATCGTAGTTGGTTTTGGAAGATCACTCAGGGCAGGATATAAAAATTTATAGGCTGCCTCGTCCCCTACTACCCCTCTGGTTTTGAGATATTCGATAAATATAGATGGGATTTGCGATAATTTTTCCAAAATGTTGTTCTGGGGCTTACCTATCATCTTTTTATTTTAAAGGTTGGTTTGCAAACCAGGACTCAACAGCCCTGAGAATGCTTTCTTTTTCATGGATATCGAACCATCTCAAAGCCTTCAGTTTGGAGAACCAGGTATATTGTCTTTTGGCATATCTTCGAGTATCTCTGGCAAGAAGACGAACAGTCTCATCCTTGGTCCAGGAACCTTCTATGAAATTGATAATGTGTCGATAACCTATTGAGCCGAATGATTTTAAATTTCGGTCGTATCCCATTGCCAAAAGTTTACGAACTTCATTTTCAAGTCCAGTGTCAAGCATGGCATCACACCGACTGTTTATCCTTTGGTACAGACTTTGACGATCAGTGGTTAGTCCTAGTTGGAGTGCATTTTTGAAAACCACTCCTTTCATTTGTTTCTTGTGAGTAGCTATATGTTCCGACCATGGGATTCCGGACACATGAAATATTTCCAGAGCTCGAAGTAATCTTTGGGTGTCACCTGGATGAATTCTTTTTGCGGATATACAGTCACATATCACCAATTCTTCATGTAGTTTGGATGACCCTTCGGCAAGTAATCTATCCTTTAGCATTTGCCTTGTTTCATTATCTACTGGAACACCTGGAAAGATACCCTCAAATAAAGCCTGCAGGTAGAGCCCCGTTCCGCCGGTCAGTAAGGGTATTTTACCACGGGAGTGTATGTCGCGTATGGCAAGTATTCCATCTATTGCAAACTGTGCAGCATCATAGGGTTCATCAGGATCAACGATATCTATAAGGTGGTGCGCAATCTCTGAGCGCTCACTTAGAGATGCCTTGGCTGTGCCGATATCCATATATCTATAAACCTGCATAGAATCGACACTAACTATCTCGCAATTATATCGACGGGCAAGGGTTAAAGAAAGATCCGTTTTACCGATGGCGGTCGGGCCAACCAAAACCAAACATGGTAATTCAATTGTTTCAGGCGTCACGGTACCTCGTCAAATGAAAATACTTTCGAAAAACTGGCAGCACGTTTGGGGCCAATTCCTTTGAGATTTAAAAGATCGGTGCTCTTTCTAAATGGTCCTACTTGTTGACGATATGTAACGATAGTGTCGGCCATGGCAGGTCCGATGCCTTGAACGCTCATAAGCATATTCTTGTCAGCCATATTTATCGGAATTAATTCAAAAAAGAAAGGAGTGTATCTTGCTGGCACAGGGTTGTGTCCCGGCAAGATACCTGTATTTGAAATATTTTCAACCACCAGTCTGTTTGGGTTAGCAACGCTTAGCTGTTTATTGAAATTGAGCCCAGTGTTTCCATTCAAAAAAGACCAGTCATGCTGGAAACTAAAATCCAAAACAAAGAGGACAAGCATAAGAAAAAGCAATACTTTTAAACGCCCATCGCCCGAAACACCCTTGTTTGAACTTGTCAATTTCAATACACCATTCCTTAGACTGTTGACCAATAAAAAATTGTCTTTTGAACGCCCTGTTTTTCGCAACCAGCCTTAATATTTCTTCGTTCAATCTGAGATTGCAACTTTTTATGCTCACCCTACAAGATTTCTGATTGTTTTTCGTTGTTTTCATCCGTCGCAATGAGTATAAACGATACTCCTTTACCAATTTAATATCATACTGTAGTTTCCTGACATGAATACACCTCACCCTTTTAATATAGTTCTGGTAGAACCTGAAATTCCTCCCAATACTGGTTCAATTGCCAGACTTTGCGGAGCGACCAATTCGGTGTTACACCTAATACACCCCCTAGGTTTCTCAACCGATGACAAACATCTTAAACGCGCCGGTTTAGATTATTGGCAGCATGTTGAAATTCGCCACTGGGAATCTTTTGATATATTCCTGCAGGCACAAAATGAGCTTGAACTCTTTTTCTTTACTACCAAAGTTACTAGAGTATACAGCTCTGCGCAGTACAAGCCAGGTTGCTATTTAGTCTTCGGCAAGGAAACAAAAGGTTTACCTGAAGACATACTTCACTTGTATGAAGACAGATGCTATACTCTGCCGATGCAAAATCCCAATATCAGAAGTTTGAACCTTGCCATGACTGCCGGGATAGTTCTCTATGAGGCCGTCAGACAGTGTTCCATCAAGTAAAAAAAAATGCAGATAAATCTGATACGTTATAATAAATACCTCAGATATCGTCCAATCTAAATAAACAACCAAAGGAGAAAATAGCAATGGCTGATCGTGTATTTAATTTTAGCCCGGGACCTGCAACGCTTCCTTATGAAGTATTACAAAAAGCTGGTCAGGATGTCGTGAATTTTCAGGAAACAGGCATCGGTCTTATTGAAATTAGTCACCGCTCTAAAGAATTTATGGCCGTCACCGATGAAGCTGAAACAAATCTTCGCGAGTTGATGCAGATTCCAGACAACTATAAGGTGTTGTTTTTACAGGGAGGAGCATCCAGTCAGTTTTTCATGGTCCCCATGAATCTTTTAGGTAAAGGCAAAAAAGCGAGCTATCTCAACACCGGTACCTGGTCAAAAAAAGCCATCAAAGAAGCCAGACTCTTTGGCGAGATTGAGGTCCCCTACTCTAGTGAAGAAACTGGTTTTAAGCAGGTACCTCAATCAGATGAGTACACAGTCGCTGAAGACTCGGAATATCTTTATTATGTGTCAAATAACACAATTTACGGCACCGAGTTTCCCGAACTGCCCAAAACAGATAAAATGCTTATAAGTGACATGAGTTCTGATATCCTTTCACGACCGGTGGATGTCTCGAAATTTGGTCTGATTTTTGCCGGAGCCCAGAAAAATCTTGGCCCAGCCGGAGTAACCATTGTCATTATTCGAGAGGACCTTCTCGCTAAGACACCGGTAAACACCCCGACTATGCTGACTTATAAAACACATGCCGACAAAGGCTCGATGTTTAACACCCCACCCTGTTTTGCAATTTATGTTGTCGGTGAGGTTCTAAAGTGGCTGAAGCAGCTTGGCGGACTTGAAGCGATTGAAAAAATCAACAGGAAAAAGGCAGGGCTTCTCTACGAGACCATTGACAGCAGTGACTATTATCGGGGACATGCCGAAAAAGAATCACGCTCTTTGATGAATATAGCCTTCAACTTGCCAACTCCCGAACTTGAGGCAAAGTTTATTGCAGAAGCAACTAAGATTGGCCTCAACGGCCTTAAGGGACATCGCTCCATTGGTGGATGTCGTGCTTCTATTTACAACGCTTTTCCAGTCGAAGGTGTCGTTAAGCTTGTGGAGTTTATGAAAGATTTTGAAGCTAAAAATCCGGTGGGCTGAAACGTTGTACCATGAATTATGTGGGAAATGTCATCCGACCGCCCAGTGAGGCGAACTCAATCATCCTCCAGGTGACGGTCGGATGTTCTTATAATAAATGTACCTTTTGTGGTGCCTACAAAGACACTCCATTCCAACTGAAGGCACATAATGTAATTGAGGCAGACCTTGCGTTCGCCAAAAAGCATTACCGCAATCAACATCGCGTTTTCCTGGCTGACGGCGATGTGCTTATCTTGTCACAAAAAAGACTCGTCCAACTTTTTCGCCGGATTCATAAACATCTCCCCTGGATAAACAAAATTTCATTGTATGGAAATGCGAGAGCAATTCGAGGTAAGAGTATAAAACAATTATTAGAGTTAAAATCCATGGGTCTTGATCGTGTATATATGGGCTTAGAGAGCGGCTGCGATAAAGTTTTGCAATATGTCAGAAAAGGTGAAACAGCGACAACCATGACGAATGCTGGCAGAAAAATCAAGGAAACAGGGATCTTTCTCTCGGTTACAGCCCTGCTTGGTCTTGGCGGGGTCGCATTATCATCTCAACATGCGATTGAGACAGCAGACGTCTTAAATCAAATGCAGCCAAATCAAATAGCCATTCTTACCCTAATGCCATTGCAGAATACTTCCCTTGGTAGAGAAGTGGCTAATAAAAAATTTATCGTAGCAACTTCGTCTGAAATTTTAAAGGAACTCTATTTGCTTATTTCTCACCTGAAAAACATTAAATGTCAATTCCATGCCAATCATGCGTCAAGCTACTTACCTCTATCCGGTCGCCTACCGAGAGATAAAAATATTTTTCTAACATCTATCGAGATGGCATTGAGCGGCGCCACACCTCTTGTGCCGGATTACAGGAGAGCACTATGAATCCTTTGCGAAAAACAGATTTGAAGAACCTTACACAGGAGGGACTGATTGACTACACTGAGAGCCTTGGACAACCTGCGTTTCGTGGTAAACAAATAATGGGTTGGCTGTATCGACCAGGAATTACTGAGTTTTCACAGATGACAGATCTTGCAAAAAGTTTTCGAAAAATGCTCGAGGAACACGCTATCATATCCATATTTTCGGATACCATTATTGAAAAAGCCAGCGATGGCTGCGTCAAATTTGGCTTTAGACTCAGTGATGGGCATATCATTGAATCAGTTCTAATTCCAGAGCCGGATAGAAATACTTTATGTATCTCCTCTCAGGTTGGCTGCGCCATGGGTTGCACTTTCTGTCTTACGGGAACCATGGGATTTACAAGAAATCTTACCCCTTCGGAAATTGTTAACCAGATATGTGGAGTACGGGATTATCTACTTGCCCAACCTCCAGAAAGCCTCATCGGTCCCGACAAGATAACCAATGTTGTTTATATGGGAATGGGGGAACCACTCAATAATCTGGACAATGTTCTCGCTTCTTTGTCTATTATAATGGAGCAGAAGGGTTTGGATATTTCCGGCAGAAAAATTACTGTGTCAACGTGCGGAATAGTACCTAAAATCAAAAAATTCGGCGAAATGTCTCCGGTAAATCTAGCTATTTCGCTGCACTCTGTAGACGATAAGGTGCGAAGTAGGTTGATGCCGGTGAACGACCGGTACTCCCTGGATGAATTACTGGAAGCATGTCGTGAATTTCCCCTTCCAAAAGAAAAAGAATAATGTTTGAGTACACCCTCCTAAAAGGTATTAATGACTCAGACAAAGATGCCATTGAGCTCAGCAGGAAGCTTCGGGGAATTCCCTGCAAAATCAACCTTCTTCCATACAATGAATCTTCACAACTTCCTTTCGAAAGCCCTAACAAGGATCGCCTCCTGGCTTTTCAGAAAATACTTCTTGATGCGCACTACACAGTCTTTATCAGAACCAGTCGGGGTACTGATATCTCTGCCGCTTGTGGTCAACTGGCAACGGGAGAACGATGATCTGGAATTCACCCTTCTCCCCTTGCACATTTATTACCCCCCAAACACCTTAGAGAGGTGCTAAACGCTTGCTTCATTTAGCCAAAAATCATGCAGATTACAGAAACTTGTAGCATGTATTTTACCTTTATAGCCTGCAGGTAATTCATAACTGGATTCCGGCTTATCATCAGGAGTAAAAGTCATCCCCCCTAAGAAGGTCCCATCCCCAAGAATAAGTGTATGTCTGACAATGTAGTGGGCAGCAGACATCGGGTGTTTGGTAACTACCACAACCTTAGAGCCGGTTACGGTCAACTGCGGGACATGAATTCCCTCTTTACCCGACCATATGGCAGGGTTATTCTTAGTATGGATGATATTGGTGTATTCCGTTGTGTTTGACGCAAAAACACGGGATAATTGTGAAAGTTATTAATGAAGCGGCGGCAGCTGTCTTTAAAAACAAACGTCGGTCATTCATGGTGTTCCTCCTTCTGAATTGTTGATAAAAATAGACAGCAATACAACACTGTCCCCTAAACACGTCTTATTAACAGGAGTACAAATAAGAATTTACCGTTGCGGTTGAAAAAAAGCCCATTTTTTTTTGAAATGTTCAGAGTAAAAGCAAAATTTCAAGTGATGATGTTCGTTGTTATAGATCCATAGTATCTTACTTCTTGGAAGTTGGATGGAGACCTTACCATTCTGCTCTGTTCAGTACTCTTAAGGCAGGCACATTTCGGGATTCGTGCATAGGGTTGGTTGGAAAAAATCAGTGCTAGGGTACCGATTTCCCCTGATTTTGCTCATAATATCAACACGTTTAAAAGAGGAGATACAGACATAATGCCAAACAAAAAACAGCGGTTCCAGGGGCAGTTCCAAGCTCACAAAATAATTTAAGAAAACAGTATCTTCGATATCACCTTCCCCACATTCATTTGTCATCCGTATTTGGAGATGATTGGTTTGCGTTAAAAGCAGAAGCCTTTGCGAGGTTTTTTGGAACGCCATTTTTTATTATTGCACAGACGCTTATCGTTGCCGTATGGATAGGAACTAATGTGGCGGGTCTTACCAAGTTTGACATGTATCCCTTTATTTTATTGAACCTTGCCTTTAAGTCTTCAAGCAGCATGCAGCCCCCCTAATCCTGCTTGCCCAGACTCGACAGGCAGATCGAGATAAAGTAAATACTGAGGCGGATGCTCAACATAGAGAAGCTTTGGCTTTGGCAAGCGAACAACGAGAAATAATAGCAAATCAACAGACTGCACAGATAATGGAGCTGTTGCAGCAAAACACGGTACTCACGGAGATGACAAAGGATTTAAGTCTACGGATTGAGGGCTCACATTGGAAATGCATGGGAAGTTCTTAAAAAACACTCTCGGAAAAACAAGTGACAACAAAGAATAGCAGCATAGTGCAGTGAAGTTTGCCCGTATATTTTAAATGATATAATTTATTTCAGAAAATCCTTTATTTGGCCATCGATTCGGAGAAAATCAGTTCGGCTAGTTTCTTGAAATCCCCGTCGAAGTGATGTCCCCCATCCAGGGGGAAAACTTTGAAATTCGAATCCTTACCCTTGAGAGTTGGACAGAGAGTGTTTAGCTCCTCTTTTCCATAGATACAGAGCACCTTCATTCCTTTGGTTTTTCGAGCTCCGGTGCGATTTGGATTCCAGACTGATTATCTCCACCCAGCCAATCAGAAAGATGAAATTCAAATTTGACTGTTTTTGCCGGACCGAGAAGAGATACAGCTGTCACCTGTTGTTGCAGATCTTTCGGTAAGCGCGCGGTCATAAAAGGCAGGACATCAGCTCCCAGTGAGTAGCCTACCAATATCACACGTGGCGTCGCCAGACCCTCAAGTAATAACGGATGATCCGTTCAAGGTCCCTACCGGCCGTATCCGGCTTCCGGCTGTCCAGAAATACTGTAGAGTATTCAGGCCGACTACTGCAATCCCATTTTTTGCCAGGGTGTCGCCGACCTCTCGGTCGATCGATGCCCAACCACCATCACCAGTAAGAATAACAGCAAGAAGTCCAGTATTTGGCCCATGGAGTGGGACTTCTACCAGCGGAAGATCTGTAACCATGGCATTTGGAACGCCTCTTTTAATTACAGGTTTTTCCTCATGAACCAAGTTTGTAAAGGCTTCTCGTAATTGGGGAAACCAGTTTTTCGGCACCAAAAACCATGTCCAACCTTAGGGAGCAGAACCAGCTTGGCGGAATCGACCTTTTTAACAAAATCAATTGCTGTCGTTGTGTTGCAAACCTCGTCAATTTCTCCCTGGAGGGCAATCCACTGATTTTTGAGGAGCCGTGTTGGACGGAAAATATACCCTTTTAACTTTGGCGCCGGATCACTTTTCAAGGCATACCCCTGACAAAAGGGTTTATGAAGCGGCAGGTCAGGACAAAATCCCATGGAAATAGCGCCGCGAAAGCTATCTGGCGGTGCCTGCGTCAGGAGGGTATAAACCAGGGTAGCACCTGATGAATAGCCCACAAGGACCGGTATATGATAACGGTCCAGGCCAATTTTTTTCTGGATATATTTTGATATATTTTCAAAGTCACCCGCGGGATAGGAGCACTTTTCTGCTGAGGTGCCGATTTCTTTAGAAGATAATGAGTTATATCGATGCCGACCACCAACGCATCGAGACCAGCCAGACTCCGTGCCATATCGATTACACCCAGATTCCAACCACCGTCACCCGAGACGAACAACACAACTTGTGCTGGCTGTTTAGTGTTCCGATAAAGTGTGATTTTACCAAATCGCCGATACTCGAGTGTTTCCTCAGCGGCAAATGCTGTAGATGCTAATAGAAATAATACGAGGAAAGCAAGTAGTTGATGTTCTTCATTTGGCTATCACTCCTTTAATACCACCACTGATCAGAGCAGCTGTTTTTAGCAATATGTACGGCAAAGTTAAAAAGCTTCCCGGAAAAACAAGATAGCGAGGTTCCCAGAGAGGATTAAATTTTTGTTTGTATTCGCGCAATCCCTCAAAGTTGTAAAAATGTTCTCCATGTTGAAAAACAATCGCGCCGATCCTATTCCAGAGATGAGCAAAGGAGCGGCTTTCCATACCAGAGAGGGGTGTCATGCCGAGATCCATCGATTTATTGCCCTGCTCTTTCCCCACAACATCAGGCTGATGAACAGATACTCCATAATCCCTGGTGGAGCCTGTTCTCCAAAGCGCATGAGATCAAGCGATAACTCGTGCTTGTTTGCTCCCAGCCAGAGATTAGCAAAGGCGACGATTTTTACCTTGCAGTTTTACGACAGCAACAGGAAAATTCAGCAGGTATTGTTCATCAAAATATCCAAGAGAGAATCCTTTTTCACGGGTATTTTTTTTGCGGAGCCAGTCATCCGATATTTTGCGCAATTCCGGCAGCAATCCAGGGTAAATCCAATGCCGGATACACTTCGAAATCACATCCTTCCTTGGTGAACCGACGGTGCGTATAACGCAAACCTTAACGACTTGATCCATCCAAGGTGAACTCTGCCAGTGGTACGCTTGCATTCTCGCCAAGTTTCAACAGCGTTAACCCCATGTCAAGATATACATGCAACATGGAAGTATCAACTTCATAAAATACCGTCTGTCCACCGGTACCTGTTTACCATTTCACGATATTTCCATGCCAACTCTCTGGCGACTTCGGGTGGTCCAACAGGATTTCCCAGAGCAATCCAGGTGCGACCTTCAACTCCATACATGACAAAGCCGCTTTGGCAATCGTCAAACAGCAGCGCTTTATCACCGAGTAGTGCGAGGTTAGGCAACGTCTCCGGCGAAGAGTCGATAATCTGTCGAGCCAAGTCCAAATCATTTTTTCCAGGTCGACCGGGGTCTTTC
>CAWCTP010000004.1:0-255000 GCA_963798425.1 uncultured delta proteobacterium
TGGAGATGCCGTCCTCGTCGACTATCTCCTTCCCTTGTTGAAATATTGATACGGGTCGGTCGGATGAGACTACAACGACTATAGTGTCAGAATGTTGAGCAGTAAAACGGAGAGCTGAATTATAACGAGCTCCACGCGCTCTATTTTCATTATCTACTCTGTGGCCGTCGAGCAGACAGGCAAAACCGTGTAGATGCAGGTCTGATCGGATGTGCAGTGCACCATCCACCTTGGATAGTCCTGCAGCAAGCATGAGCTTATTTGGTTCCAGTAAGCTTACCGGAGGGGTTAATGACTGTCCTGAAATAGCAGTTGGTTCTGGTGCCAGATCAATAACAAAGGTGCAGCCGAACATGTTGTCTTCTGCATTATGCACGAGTGCGGCGATAATTTTAAACATATCGTTTCTGACTGTCGGATCAATAGCGTAATCCAGTAAAGCCTCCTCAACCTCAAAAAGCTTGGCTCTGTGTGTGTCGGAACTGTAGCTGCCATCTTGAAAACTGCAGATAACTTCATCCCCAACAAAGAGAAAGCCAAGCTTGCCCTGGAAATCTGCTGTGATATGGAATGGCCGTATATTCCTTTCTGCAATACCAAGTATATTTGCTCCATCAGAGATGAGCGTTCGATGAGAATGTTCGACCGCCTGAAGGAGTTTGCGCGCATGTTTGTAATTTTTGAGCGGAGGTTGTTCTGAGCTTTTAAATCGCGCCAGAAAGCGGATGTCCTTAAGAAATCTCGGTTCTATAAATGTCAGAGATCCGTGTGGACGTGCCCCTTCCTCATTTGTTTTTGAAATCCCGAGAATCGCATCAAGCATTGGATAGATATGTATTTGAACGTCAAGGCCAAGGATGAGTCCAGCTTTATCGACGATGCAATCATGAACGGCATGCGATGCATATTCTCGAAGAAAGCTTCCCGAAATCCCAGTGTAGAGATTGCTGTCATTGGCCATGTCGTGAGAAAATCTAAGCACAGCATGCTCCAGCCAGCATTCGGTGGGGCCGAGTGAACAGATATTCGGGTGTTGCTCGGTAAACCACATTTGATAAAATACCGAACTGGAACTTCCTCCGTTGGAAATAAGTCCGTCCAGCTGTAGATTGGGCTGTGGTTCAATATGATTATATGAGCAGTAGCAACTATCTTTGTCGATTGGTCTGCACCAGTCGTCTCTTTCGATATAAAGAGCTTTCAGTCTGGGTTCATATCCGCGGAGCAGACTCTGTGGATCGCAAATAGAGAGTTCATCCGTCTGGTTTAACGCAAAAATAATAGCAGAGCGGCTGGATCCTGAAAACAAAGTTAAACCATCTTGTAGGCCACCTAGTGTTTCACTTATGCACCGGTTAACGAAATAATTCGCTTGCAATTTGCCACCATTATATCCTTAAAGAGCCTGCGGTTAGTGAGCTGCGTAGTCAGCTGATTCTGACATTCTATCATAATTATCTCTTTTTTCATTCTTTTTAGGTAATTGGAGTCAGGTATCGACGTCAGTCTAATGTTCTGAAATGCAGGTGCGGATATGCCGGAAAAAATACTTGCGCCCGAAAATGATGCCAGTTTTCGGGCGCAAGGGTAAAAGGTATTGAGTAGACGAGAAGAGCGACGAATCTTATCTATAAGAATAGTGATTTTTGAAACTATTCCGAGGTCTATAATTACAGACGGTGGATACCACTCGTCTGGTTTCGTGCCGTCTCTTTTCTATTGTAACAATTTTTCTGCAATTGCCACGGTTATGATAATATCGTGGGTAATTATGAGAATTGTGCCTGAATACCGATCGGGGCTGCCTGTCGTATCTTTGGGAATGGACGACAATCTGTGGATGTCGATTGCCTGTTCCATGGTGCGTTTCTAACTTATTACCAATAACCGCGCCGGTGCCGCCGCCAATCAATAGACCGCCAACTCGTCTGTCGCCTGCATAAACATTGGTCAGAGATAATGCCAAAAGAGTAATTGCTGTTATTGTCATGCTTAAAAGTTTCATAATAATCCTCCTGTGATTGAATGAGTTCGTTTGTTGTTCTTTCCTTCACATGTATATTCAATCGATTGTTTTACAAAGAGGACATGTGGGGATATCGGGTCGTAGCTACCCGACATCCGGCCGACTTATGGTAGTATTTAAATTGATATTCGTTGGATAGTGTGTTCAGTGGCAGACGTCGAAAACGATTGAGAGGCGGTATGATAGTGCGCGGTTAACAATGCTACGAGGCGCAATAATTAAATAAGAGATCGTTTTAAATTCCTTTTAATTGCGCACGATTGGTAGCTATTTTTCCGATGAGCGTGTACTGGTCAATCCAGACGGTTTTGGTTTGCGAAGTGAACCGGTAAAATGGATTTTAATTTGTTCTGCTCAAAACTTAAGATGAAATCCGTAATTCAGTAAACGAACCGTCATCAGGGGATCTGTAGCGGATCTTGGCATTTACTTTCCCTTTCATTGGTGCACTGAGTTGAATCGAAAGGGTTAAGTTGCCACTTTGGATATTTCTAAAGAGCCATTTTACAGTACTCTGGCTTGCGTCGATCTTAATTGCCCTTGGAGATGTCGAGACGATATTGTTACCTGGGGACAGATATTGTTCGACTATTAAGTTCGCAGGCGACGGGTTTTGTATAGTCAAATTGAGTACCAGGGTAGTGCCGGATGCGGAAAGATATCTACCTGAAACAAGATTTGCCGCAACCGCGGTGTCGAGACTCCAAAAGACAGAGATAGAAAATAGAAAAAAAAGTAAAGTAACCTGATGGGGCAGGCGTACTGGTAAAAATTTCGACATCGTCAAATTCTCCAAATAAATAAAAAATAGTGCTTAATTTTTGTGGTTCAACACTAATCAATTATTTTATAGGTGGCAGTGGCAGCATCCCAGCGGTATCCGGATCCCAACCAGATTTCTTCGATAAGGTCAATATCGAGGTCAATATCGGTAATTTCACTATAGAGATCATAAACAGTGAGAATCTCATCATCACTGATGACGTTATCTTCGTCAGTGTCCGCCCAATGATAGTGACTAATAATGACTGAATTTCTTCCTTTTATAGGTGATTCTGAATCGTTACTGACAGCAGCTGTGCCGCTGAAAGAAACACTGTCTCCTTCCTTGCCGGTTATGCTGACAACATAAGCAAAGAGCGCTGATCCTTTGATTTTTTTGAGCCATTTGATTTGTTTGTTTTTCAAACCACCGGCAGTAACCTTTGGCGACGTAGCATCTATTGTTCCTGTGTCGGGAAGAGTTTCCTTTATTATCAGAGCAGTAGCTTTGTCGGGGGAGGCTGTCACTTTGATGAGCACAGGAAAGGGTTGGCCTGCGATGCAGTGTGTCGGAATGATACGCTCAGCAGTCGAAGGGATGTAAAACGGACCATGTAAAAAATACCAGATAGAGGCTACTACAATACCACAAAAAATCGCTCCAGAGAGTATGAGCGCTGGCCATATCCTGGTAAGTTTTGATTTTACGGTATTCGGCTGATCAATAATTTGTGGCGAGGTTGAAGGAAGAACCCCCGATAAATCACCTTCATCTGGGAGTTCATCTTGGATTTCTTCAAGAATGTCCTCAAGCTGGACATTGAGTGCTTCTGCAAGTTTAAGACAGTTGTCTCTTTTAATACTTGGATACCTGCGATTTTCCCATCTTGAGATTGTGTCGGTGGTTACCTCGACGGCAGTCGCCAGATACAGTTGAGTGAGCCCTTGCTGTTCACGAAGCAGTTTGATTTTAGCTCCATCAATCTTGACCATGCTCATTGGTCCGGCAAACGAGTTGTCTGTCATCTGTGTCTTATGGTTGTTGAGAGTTTCGAAGTAAATTTTCTTATCTATACCAATTTCCTAAGCACCATTAAAGAACAAATTATTTAATTCTGCCTCTCCGGACGTCTGTGTGTTGGTAGACATCGCTCGATTCAACCCTATGTCGGCTGGTCCTTAGAGTATAAACGATGTATATTTGAGGCAGAAATCATAAAAAACAAAATTTATAGGAGGCGATATGAGAAAAATGATGCTGTTGCTCTGTGCGTTAATAGTATTGGGATTGAGTGCGGGAGGAGCGCAGGCAGCAACTGGGAAGTGCACTGTTGTAAAGGTTGATGGGGAAAAAATGGTCATTGAATGTAGTAAGAATACTAAAGGATTTTCCAAGGGCAATGAAATAAAAATAAAGTCGGACAGAAAAAATACTGTTGAAAAGAAATAATTACCAGTCGAAACGAATAATATTATCGAGTGGATCAGACTTGACAACCCGTATCTTGACTATCGTATTAGGTTTAGCCCCTTGGGAACCTGGTGTGGGGAGATCAATATCCATAAGAATATCCAAGAGTATCAGATTAACCCGTTTAGGACCTGACTGGATGACGAGCGCATCAACATATTGACCCTGCCGATCAGCAAGGTATTTGAGCAACCAAAATCTTTGTCTTTGATTACGAACATTGTTGGCAGTGGCTAATGTGCGGCTGAGGACTGAGGTGAAATCTTTACACATTTCCTCGGTGAAGCAGGGCTCTTGCCTTCTTACTATACTGTTCAGCTGGTGTTGCATTACGAGATCAAGCAAACGTCTTATAGGAGAAGTAACAGTCGAGTAATGTGATACCCCGAGTCCGCTATGGGGCTTAGCCGTAGTCGATAGTTCGCCTCTGGACATATTTTTTCTTTGGAGGGTGTTCTGAAAGAGGTCATCGTCTTCCCCGTGAACAATCCGTTTTTGGAGCGGTGGTTGTGATCTGAAGACTCCAGGCACCATCCGGTCCGCGACATATTTTGCAGCCTCGCTATTGGCGAGAATCATCATTTCTGAAACGATGGTCCTGGCAGGGGTGTCGCTTTTTGCCAGGCTGACATGTACTTTGCCGTGATGATCAATGAAGACATTCACGTCTGGAAAGGGAAGAAGGAGTGCACCGCTTGCAAGACGTTGGGATCGAAGTTTTTTTCGAAGCATGTCGAGGAGTTGTATCTCCCTGTCAGTCGAGAGCATTCTGTCAACTTCTTCGTAAGTGAGACGCCTTTTTACACGGATGATCGAAGGGGTTATTCTCACTCTTAAAACTTCAGCCTCAGCTGAAAGCAAAATCATAAAACTTAAAGCGGCTCTGGTCTCGTCCTGAATGAGGCTGCAGATTCCTTGTGAAAGATGCCGGGGAAGCATCGGCACCTGACCCTCTGGAAAATAAATGGATGTGCAACGGCGCATGGCTTCTGCGAAAAGCTGATCACCTGGACGAACATAATGGGCCACGTCGGAGATATGAATTCCAACAAGGTAGTTACCATCCTGTTCTTCGATACTGAGAGCATCGTCAAAATCGAGGGTCGTAGGGCCGTCTATGGTAATAGGCGAGAGATGGGTGAGATCTGTCCTCCCGGAATCCTGAAATAAATCGTTTTGCCCACGCTGAAGAATAAGTTCCGCCTGTTGTCTCGCTGCTAGAGAGAAATTGACAGGCAGTTCATTGCGGAGGAGCGGAATGTTCTCGTTGGCACTCCAGAGGCCAGCTTTTACGAGTAAGTGGAATGGATCGTGAGGTTTAAAGAGGCCAGCTGACTTGAGAATTTGCTGAGCGATGTCGGCATCAGTGGCCTCAGCACCAAAAAGATAAAAGTCACGGATAATGCTTAGGATCTCCATCTGAACGGTATCTAGTTTCTCCGGAGATGGATTTGATTCCATGATCAGTGCAATAGCTCTAGCACCTTCATGAATAAGCTCGGCTCGCTTTGCTTCCTTTTGCTGCTGGACCTCTAACAGCTCGACTTTTTCCGGACTATTAGCCTGAATCAGACCTTCTTTGTATTTAAAAAACAGTTTGTCTTCAAAAACACACCGAAGAAATGCCGAAACAGTATCATCGGTCGCTTCTGATCCAAAGATGAGTTCAGTCAGGAATATCGGGCTGAATGTATTTGAGCCGTCTTCGGAGATGAGCTCCCAAATTTCCTTGAGATTGATTTGGCCCATGAGAGAGCTTCGTTTTTTTGTGGTTTCCTGAAGGTGTTTGATAATGGTTTCTCTGCTGAGTTCTGTCGGGTGGCTTTCCTTTGAGCAATGGACAACTCGAGATTCCGGCAGGTTGAGGTCACGACCGTTTTGGTTGACGAGGCGCAGCCGTTTTGGCTGGCTCTCTGTCACCAGCGCACAAATGAATTTGCCATTATCCAGGTATTCTATCAGTTTTCCCGTAACAATCATCTAGTCACTAAATGTTCAATATCTGTTTTGCCTATGAATTGCAGTTCTTTTCTGATTTACAGTAAAATAGTGTAAGCAATATATTCAGGGCGTATTATAATTTTAAAGTTATGAGTTTGTCTATTCTAAATGGACAAACATTTCACAGTATAGTGTGGAATGTTATTTTGCCCACACTTATTATTGTCCTTATGAATTTATTATTATTATTGATACGCTATGGATCTTATTGAGAAGCCGGTTAAGTCTGGCATGGTGGCAATTGTCGGGCCTCCAAATGCCGGAAAATCAACATTGATGAACCATCTTCTCGGACAGAAGATTTCAATTGTTACATCAAAACCTCAAACCACCCGCAATCGAATTGTCGGCATAGTTAATGACGCGGAACATCAGGTCGTTTTCCTCGACACACCAGGGCTACACAAGTCTCGGGACCCACTCAATACTGAGATGGTCAAGGTGGCAATGGAGAGTCTTACTGATGTAGATATTGTTCTGTTTTTAGTCGACGTGTCTCTGCCACTTCCTGTAAAGGTGCAGGCGCAAAAGGATGCGGAACTTTCTGAATACATGCAAAGGATAAAAAGTCCTGCTATCATGGTACTCAATAAGATTGACTTGATTGATAGAAAAACAGTGCTCCCGTTCATTGAATCATATTCAAAACTCTATCCTTTTCACGCAGTAATTCCAATCTCTGCCCGTGGAGGTGACGGACTGGATAGCCTTTTCTCGGAAATTCTAGCCCTTCTGCCAATGGGACCAAGATATTTCCCTGAGGACATTCCTACTGATGCTTCCGAGAGGTTTTTGTGTGCCGAGATCGTCAGGGAAAAGGTTTTTCTACTCACAGGTCAAGAGATTCCCTATTCTACAGCGGTGCTGATTGAATCATTTAAAGAGGATGAGGTAAAAAAACTTGTGACGATTCATGCCGCAATTGTATTGGAAAAACAATCACAAAAAGGCATTGTCATCGGCAAGGGTGGCAAAAAACTGAAAAGTATCGGGATAGCGGCGAGAAAGGATATCGAGGTTTTAATTGGTGAGAAGGTGCTTCTGAAATTGTGGGTAAAAGTGAAAAAGAACTGGTCCCAGGATGAACGATTCCTCAAGGAACTCGGCTACTAGGAGCCTGTCCGGGAATGCTCTTTTGTTTAAGCTCATCATTATCATAAAATTACTGCTCGTAGATAAGCATAGTCTTCGATATCAAAGATTTGGCTGTGCTTATTTCTTTTAAATGTCGTGACTTGAGATAAAGTGTGTATTGTCTGATATCTTATCTGATATCCTGTTCCTGACAGACGTGTTTTGCCTAACGTTACTTTGGTGTTTGGTTGAACTCGGAAAAAAGATTAAGACTTTTTAGAATGTTGTAGGCTGTACGCAATTGGTTATCTGTCAGCAATCGTTCTTCCAGTCTCCCAGCTTCAACATCTTCGTTGGTTGAATTTTTACCCTGTAGCCCGGGGAGGTGGTGTTCGAGGTCCACCTCTTTCAAAAGTTTTGTCTTTGAATTGGATTTTCCTGGTGGTGTGCAGGCAATAAATGGAATTTCAACATCCGGAGTGATCCCCAGGGCCTGAATGGACCGATTGTCGGGGGTGTAGTATCTTGCTGTGGTTATCCTCAATCCGGCACCATCGGGCAGGGGGATTATGGTCTGTACAGAGCCTTTTCCGAAAGTTTGGGTTCCGACAATAATGCCTCTCTTGTGGGCCTGAATGGCTCCGGCAACAATCTCAGAGGCACTGGCTGATCCTTCATTTACCAGTATCACCAGAGGATACATCTTTTTTTCGCCATTGTCGTGGGCGGTATATACGTTATTCTGGTCTTCTCTTCGTCCTTTGGTGTAGACGATTGTTCCTTTATTGAGGAAAATATCAGCAATGCTTATAGCTTGGTTGAGAAGACCACCGGGATTATTCCTTAGATCGAGGATAAGTCCATTGATGTGGTGTTCATTTTTTAATTCTTGTAATTTGGCTTTGAAATCGTTGGTCGTATGGCTCTGGAAGTTGGTAATTCTGGTGTAGACGAATCCAGGAGAAAGGAATTCTGCCTTAACAGACTGGATAGGGATAAGTTCTCTTTTGAGTGTAATTACCTTGAGGTTGTCCCAACCTTCTCTATGGATGGAAAGGGTTACCTCAGTTCCGGCTGGTCCGCGAAGTTGTTTGATTGCCTCGTATGAACCTAAGTTTTTTGTACTTACCCCGTCAATTTCGATGATAACATCATTCGCCTTCAATCCTGCCAGATCGGCCGGGGTGTCTGCTATTGGACTTACAATAGTGAGTAAGTCGTTTTTAATCGTAACCTCGATACCAATACCTGAAAATGATCCTCGGGTTTCCTCCTGGAGATCTTTGAAACTTTCTGGCGGCATATAAGAGGAGTGGGGGTCAAGCGAAAAAAGGAGACCACGGATAGCACCGTTCAGTACTTCTTTGGTATTAATCTCTTCGACATAGTTTTCCTGAAGGATGCTGAGTACATTGGAAAAAAGCTCTAATTGTTTGTAGGTTTCTGTTTTTTCGTCCTGCGAGATTCCGGCAAAAACAAAAGAACCGAGGGGGAAAAAGAGGAGAAGCAGGGAACCAATTAATCTGCGCATACATTGGGAATAAGAAAACATATGTTTCCTCAGCTCTGGAAAATGTTGTAGAGCCTTACTGATTATTTAAGTTCAATAAAATAAGAAAAATAATCTGTGAAAGGCAATTCTACCCCTGACGGGGTGTTAGTTAGTGTCTGTCCATAAATGGCTATTTTTCCCTACCTATTCGTTGCTCTCTAAATTTAATCCTCGGAATATCAACTATATGCCTGTGGTTAAATTCATTGAGCGCCTCTATTTAGAGCAAAATATCTCATTTATGGACAGACACTAGTTAACTGAACTATCTGAGCCTATAGGGGCAACCGGTTGTTCATGTAAACTTGAGAGTCTGTTAGGGTCAAGCCATAATAGAGGATCAAGGGATTCACGGCCATGCCGAATTTCAAAATAGAGCCCTTCGCCAAAAAGTGTAGCAGTGTCACCCATGATACCAATGGTGTCTTGTTGTTTGACTTTTTGTCCTTTTTCAACCAATATATTCTCAATTCTTGAAGTCACGGTATAGTACTGAAAGCCATGATGTATTATAACTGTATTCCCATACCCACGCAAATACCCAGAAAAGATAACATCCCCATCACATACCGCTACGATTTTTGTTCCATCAGGAGCCTGTAGCTCAATGCCTTCGGACTTACGTGTTATAGAGAGTTTGTTGGTTTTTTCCTGATGAAAAAGAGTGCTAAGGATGCCGTTAACTGGTGGAGGAAGGTGTCCTTTGTCTGCGAGGAATCTTTGCTCGTGTATTTGGTCTTTCTTCTTCATTTCTACTATTGATGCCGCAAGGTTTTCGGATGCCTGCTGCATTTCCGAAACCGCCTGTTCGTGCAGTTTTTCTTCGGTTCGTACATGGCTAAGAAGTGTTTTCTTCTCTGTCGCCGTCTTCTGCAACATTTCTTTTTCAATGACGGTTTGATTGAAAAAATTTTCTAAAACGGTTTTTTCTAAATCAAGAGCTGCTGTAACCCTTACAAGTCTTTCGATAGTGTCCCTGTAGACCTTGATAAGATCCTGATCGTATTTTATCAGCACATTAAAAGCATCATTGAAAGTAAGGAGCTCTGGAAGCGTTTTTGTGGAAAAAGTAACATTCATAAGGCCAATGTTACCCATTGTGTAATATGCAGTAATTCTTTTTTGCAGGTGTTTTTCCACTATGGATTTCTGCGTACGACTTTTTTCGAGCGCGTTTTCCTCTTTGTTGATCGTGACTTGCTGCTCTCGTATTTTGCTTTCCAAGTGGTCTAGTTTAGTTTGTTGGACAGCAAGTTTTTTATCGAGGTCTTCAAGTTCCGATAATATGTTACGTTCTGTAGTCTGGGTCTCGGAAATTTTATTTTCTTGTTGGGTAATACCTTGTTGGAGCAGATGTATTGTACCCCTGATCTCAGATATGCTTTTGCCAGCGGTGTCCTGAACCTTCTCCACCTGTCCAAAAACTGGTGACGTGAGTGTCAATAATAAGACAATGGCAAAAGCAATTGGAATAAAGGACGATAATTTCCCCGTCTCAAAGAGCTTGAAGCTACTACCTGATTTAGAGGTGATTGAGCTGACTTTGAAAGCTCGTTTTGTGTGTAAAGGATACAATTGCTTCAAATACGTAAAAATTTCTGCATTGTCGAATAACTCCCAATTGTACAGAGGAGTATAGAAACACAGATTATTGTGAGGCTGACTTGCGGAGAAAAGAAAGAAAATTCAAATAGGTTGAGGAAACCTGGGCCTGAAAAACGAAGTTTAATCCACGCGAAAAGAATGTACAGTGAGGCAATTCCAAAGAAAGATCCGAGGACGCCCTGGAGTAAACCTTCCAGCAAAAATGGAGTTCGAATGTAATTGTTTGTCGCTCCGACGAGTTTGAGCAATTCTAATTCAGCCTGCCTGCCAAGAATAGTAAGTCGAATTGTATAGGCAACCATGAAAATGGTTGTCAAAATGAGCAGTGTTCCGCTGAGCAGTACAATGATCGACAGCAGTTTAGTGAAGTAATAAAATCTCTCGACCCAGTCTTGGCCATATTGAACTTTGAGAGTGCCGGGAAGACGTGCCAGATATGCCGAAAACAGCTTTACTTGATTGAGACTTCGTAGATTTTTCATGGGAACCACCTCAATGGATGGCGGAAGAAAGTCTTTTGGCATGTCATTGAGAACATCCTTGTTCTTTCCCAATTGCTTGGCAAACCGTTCAAAAGCCTGAGCGCGTGATATAAACCGTATCTGTTCAACCTCATCAAAGGTAGTGATTTTATTAATCAATTGTTGCTGAAGTTCTGGGCCTGGCTCATCTTCAAGGTACACAATCAGACTTAGATCATCGTCAAGCTTGTCTCCGAAGTTGAGCATATTGGCATAAATGAGGTAAAAAAACGCAAAAATCAGGACAGAAAGACTGACTGTCAGCAGAGTCATGAGTTGTGAACCCCATGTCATGCGTAAATTACGACCAACCTGTCGGATAACGGTGAGCCAGAAACTCATGAAACCGCTCCTCCTACCAAGGTGTGCAGCTGTCCTTTCCTGAGTTCCATTACTCGGTGAGAGGTTTGGCGATAAATTGATTGGTCATGAGTCGCAATGACAATGGTAGCACCACTTTTATTACAATTAGTTAATAACTGCATAACTTTTTCGGTAGTCGTTGAATCAAGATTTCCAGTAGGTTCATCAACGAGGATCATTGTTGGTGAATTGGCGATAGCTCGTGCCAATGTTACACGCTGTTGTTCACCGCGGGAGAGTTCACCTGTTATCGTATCATGTTTATCTGTAAGGTTGAGTTGGTCAAGCAGGTTTCTAACCCTATTCCTGATTATTTGGGGTTTTTTATATGAAACTTCCATTGAAATGGCAATATTTTCGGCTGTCGTTCTATCGGTCAGCAGTTTGAAGTCCTGATAGGCAACTCCAATTTTTTGACGTAGCCTGGCTAACTTAAAACCTTTCAGTTGATGAATGGGTTGCCCAGCTATCTCGATCAAACCTTTGCTGGGGGATTCCATGCAGCAGAGTAATTTAAGTAACGTCGTTTTACCTGCTCCACTCATGCCAATAATAAAAAACATCTCTCCGCTGGTTATGGAAATGGAGATATCTTTTAAAGCCACAACGTCTGGGGGGTAAATTTTTGAGACTTTGATCATTTCGATCATTGTGTCTGTCTTTTGGGTCAAAGGCTTGTTCATTTACTTTATATCTTTGTGAGGCTGAGTATTGATTGAACAAAAAAAGTGTGCCATAGTATGAAAAATAAAAAAAATGTCAGAAAAAACCAATATCTGTCAAGTTAAGTGCAATTCAATAAAAATATATAGTATTCGATAAATAAACGCAATGTATCTCATTAGAGAAAGATCTTTTGCTCCAGTTGGTCTATTTAATTTTAAAAGACCTTTATTGAGGTGCGACTCTTTGGTTACTCCAAGGTGATTAACAATTTAATCTTGCAACTTCACCCGCAGTTGTTATTGTTGTGCGTTTCACTATTAGCATTTTTTGGTGGAGTTACTGTCTAATTATAGAGTGTTTTGGCAACCATTGCCAGATTGATAATGCAAGTTGAAATGTATGAAGGAGACGAACATGGATTATAGGGATACCCTTAATCTACCCAAAACAGGGTTCAAGATGAAGGCAAATCTCACTCAGAAGGAACCGCTCATTCTCAAACAATGGGAAAAAGAGCAGCTGTACTTCAGGGTTCAGGAAAATGCCAAAGATAAGCCGCTTTTTGTTCTCCATGACGGCCCACCATATGCCAACGGAAATATACATTTAGGTACAGCCTTCAATAAAATTCTGAAAGACATAATTCTACGTTCCAAGAGGATGGCAGGGTTTAATGCTCCCTATATCCCCGGTTGGGATTGTCATGGACTGCCTATTGAACATAATGTCGATATAGAACTTGGTGAAAAGAAAAAAACAATTCCTATACTCTCTAAGAGAGCGGCCTGTCGAAATTATGCCAATAAATGGATTAAAATCCAGAAAGAACAGTTCAAACGATTGGGTGTTTTGGGCGACTGGGAAAATCCATACCTCACCATTGATTTTGGTTATGAGGCAACCATCGCCAGAGAATTTAATAAATTTCTTCTCTCTGGTTCGGTCGTCAGAAACCGAAAACCGGTCTATTGGTGCTCAACCTGTACTACTGCGCTCGCCGAGGCGGAAGTGGAATATCATGATCATACTTCACCCTCTATTTATGTGAAATTCAAGGCGGGAAATGATCTTGGGGATATTGATCCAGCCCTTAGTGGCGAAAAAGTCTTCTTTGTTATCTGGACGACCACACCATGGACACTTCCCGCTAACCTGGCCGTGGCCTTACATCCTGACTTCATCTATGCCGCTGTTGAGGTAGGAGACGAGACCTGGATTCTTGCCCGCGAGCTTGTCGAAAAGGTAATGGCAACCATTGGTAAAGAAGATTTTACCATCAAGAGCACCTTTGGTGCCAAGAATTTCGAAAATAAAAAGTGCAGACATCCTTTTATAGAACGAGATTCTCTCCTGGTTCTTGCCGACTATGTGACAGTCGATGCGGGTACCGGATGCGTGCATACAGCTCCCGGTCATGGAGCAGACGATTATCAAACTGGCTTGAGATACGGTCTTGGATATTCTCTCTCCTGTTGACGAAGATGGGGTGTACACTGCTGAGGCTGGCCTGTATGAAGGACAAAAAGTTCCGGCAGTCAACAAGATCATAAATCACGACATGGCTGAATCCGGAGCCCTTGTTTACGAGGCTGCCATCAATCACAGTTATCCGCATTGCTGGAGATGTAAAAAACCGGTCATGTACCGAGCTACACCCCAATGGTTCATTTCCATGGAACATAACCAGCTCCGCGAAAAGGCTCTTGCTGCCATTAAAAAAGTGCAATGGACACCAGCATGGGGCATGCAGAGAATCTATTCAATGGTTGAGGGGAGACCAGATTGGTGTTTATCCCGACAACGTAGCTGGGGAGTGCCCCTGACGGTCATAAGCTGTAAATCCTGTGGTGAGATAGTAAAAACGAAGGAACTGGTTGAGCGGATAGATGAGCTTTTTCTAAAAGAAGGTGCTGATGCCTGGTTTAGCCATGGTGTAAATGATTTTCTTGCCAAAGATAGCAGTTGTGCACAATGCGGTTCCACAGAATTTAAGAAAGAGGAAGATATCCTGGACGTCTGGTTTGACTCAGGGGTAAGTCATGCGGCCGTCTGTGAAAAAAGAGAGGAACTGAGAGCTCCTGCCGACCTTTATCTCGAAGGAAGCGATCAGCATCGGGGATGGTTTAACAGTTCTCTTCTTACTTCGACGGGTACTAGGGGCGGAGCGCCTTTTAAAGGTGTGTTGACCCATGGCTATGTTGTTGATGGACAAGGCAAAAAAATGTCTAAATCCGTTGGCAATGTTGTCATACCCTCCGAGGTTATTGAAAAATACGGAGCGGAAATTCTCAGGCTCTGGGTCGCCAGTGAAGATTACCAGGATGATATTAAAGTCTCTGATGAAATTCTCAAGCAGATCTCCGAATCCTATCGTAAAATTCGCAATACAATACGGTACTTTCTTGGAAATTTGGAGGATTTTCAACAGAAAAAACACAGTGTCCCTTTCAATGAGCTCCCGGAACTTGATCGCTGGGCCCTCGCTAAGTTCGAAGAACTAAAGCGAAAGGTGACGAAGGGATACGAAAAGTATGAATTTCATAGCATTTATCAGAGCTTGAACTATTTTTGCGGCACCACTATGAGTGCTTTTTATCTTGATATCCTGAAAGATCGTCTGTACACCTCGGGTACCAACTCACACCTGAGGCGGTCGGCTCAAACGGTTCTCTATACGATTCTTGACGGTATGCTCCGGTTGATGAGCCCCATACTCTGTTTCACTGCAGCGGAGGCCTGGGATGCGCTTCATGGATTTGCAGAAAACCGTCCGCTAGACAAAGAGAGCATCTATTTTGCAGAATTTCCGCCCGAAGACAAAATAGAGTGCGATAATAAGATGATGGACAAATGGTCAAAACTTATCAAAGTGCGCTCGGACATTACCAAAGCTTTAGAAATTGCGCGTCGGGAAAAAGTTATTGGTCATCCACTGGAAGCAGAGGTACTCTTAAGGGCTGATGGTGATCTTGCAGATTTCCTCAAGAGTGAATGGGAAACCGTAAAGGAAATCTCGATTATATCCGAGCTATCGGATTTGCAGGATGATACTCCCCAAGTCGGGGTACGCTTTGTCAGTGAAGATGTACCTGGCTTTGTCGTTCAGGTACAGCCGGCACCGGGTGAAAAATGCCTGCGATGCTGGATAAGGTCAACCACAGTAGGGGAAAATCAGGCACATCCAGGGATTTGCAGCAGGTGTTCTGATGTTTTGACGGATATGGACGCGGAGGTGTAAAGAGTAGAACGTGGTATATTTTGCAGTTATAGTCGCGGCAATTGTCGCTGATCAGCTGACTAAAACGTTGATTGTCAAATCATTGCTCCTGTATGAATCCAGGGAGATTATCCCTGGATTTTTTAATCTGGTTTATGTCACCAACAGCGGTGCTGCCTTTAGTTTTCTTGCTGGCATTACATTCGCCATGGCGCCATTATTTCTTCCTTTGTATTGGCTCAGCTGCTCTGGTCGGGTTAACTGTGGTTAATTGGAAATTGAGAAAGGTAAATCGCTTATATAGTTGGCCGTTGGCTTTGATTGCAGGAGGGGCGGCCGGAAACCTGATAGACAGGGTACGATTTGGGGCGGTGATCGACTTTCTTGATTTTTATGTGGGCAACTATCATTGGCCGGCTTTTAATGTCGCCGACTCCGCAATATGTGTTGGTGCCGGCCTCTTTTTACTAGTTAATATATTTGATACAAGAATTCAGGAATTGAGGAAAAATTAATGAAAATTGCAGTTCTGTTTCCCGGGCAGGGATCACAATATCTGGGTATGGGGCAAGAATTTATCAAAACTGATACAGAATGTGCTTCTCTTTTGGCAATGGCCGAAGCAACATGTGAACTGAACCTCGGCTCCTTGTGTGCCGATGGTCCGATTGAAGAGTTGACCAGATCTACAAATCTTCAACCGGCAATTACCATTACCAATCTCATCTGCTGGCAGGCCTTAAAAAATGCATTGGGCAGTGAAATAGAGGTGAGTTGTTTCGCCGGACACAGTTTGGGAGAATACTCGGCACTTTGTGCCACGGGAGTTATTTCTGCAGAAGATACCATCCGGCTGGTCAGCAAGAGAGGGGCGCTGATGGAACGGGAGGGGGATGCTAATCCAGGTGGCATGCGAGCAGTTTTAGGTCTGGACATTAAAACAATAGAAGAAATTATTGAGCAGTATCAGGGACCGGGGGATGTAACTGCTGCCAATCATAATACTCCGGAACAGATCGTCATATCCGGCTCCATGAATGCATTGGACGAAATTGGCAAGGTCGCACAAGAAAGAGGAGGGAAGGTCATTCCCCTTAATGTGAGTATCGCCAATCATAGCCCACTGGTGGCAGATGCCGTCCCTGATTTTGCCGAGTTCATGGCCGAGATTGAATTTAAGCAACCTGAGTTTCCTGTCTATTTCAATGTTTCTGCGGCAAAAGAGACCGATATCGGTAATATTAAAGATATGATGGCTAAGCAGATTGCATCGCGAGTTCGGTGGTGTGAGATCATTGAGGCTATGCTGGCTGAGGGGGTTGATACTTTTGTAGAGGTTGGGCCTAAAACGGTGCTCAAAGGGATGATTAAAAAAATTGTTCCAAAAGGGATGAAAGTGACATCCTTGCAGTTTGACACTCCGGCTTCTCTGGCTCAATGTGTAGAGATGCTCAAAACAGCATGAAATTGTTGGGGATTGGATTATACGTTGAATAAACGAATCAAAGTTGCGTGGAGCGTTAGGTGATTGAAAAATATGTAGACCGTATAGTGGCCGGTCACGATCTGGAGTTTGCTGAAGCACTGGAGCTGGCTATTGAAGCCGATCCGGCGAAACTTTATCAGGCGGCAGATGAGTTGAGACAGAAACTGCATAAGAACAGTCTGGATCTGTGCTCTATTGTGAATGCCAAATCAGGGAAATGTTCAGAAAATTGCAAGTTTTGTGCACAATCTTCGCACTATGATGTTGAGGTAGCTACATATGATGTAGTTGATGTCGTAAAAGCCGTTGCTCTGGCCAAGGAGAATGAGCAGCTTGGTGTGCAACGGTTTTCTCTGGTGACTGCAGGCAGAACGGTTTCGGAAAAACATCTCGAGGAATTCAGGCTGATATATAAGCGCCTTCAGGAAGAAACTCAGCTTTCGCTCTGTGCTTCGATGGGCTTTCTAACTCTGGAAAAGGCTCTGAAGTTGAAAGAGATGGGTGTCACTCGCTACCACTGCAACCTGGAAACGAGCCGGAGTTTTTTCCCTGAGGTTTGCAGCACCCATACCTGGGATGAGAAGGTGGCAACAATAAAGATTGCCCGTGAGGCCGGGTTGGATGTCTGTTCAGGTGGCATCATCGGCATGGGAGAGAGCCTTGAACAACGTCTTGAACTTGCTTTTGAACTTAGAGAATTGGGAATTCTTTCTATTCCATTAAATATTCTTACACCCATTAAAGAGACTCCGTTCGCAGATATAAAACCGCTCAGTGTTGCCGAGGTGCTTACCAGTGTTGCCATGTTCAGGTTTATCAATCCAGTTGCTGTTATTCGACTGGCAGGTGGGAGAAACCTGTTGGGTGATCAACAGAAAAGCTGTTTTACCGCTGGAGCGAATGGCGCGATAGTCGGCAATTACCTGACGACTGTGGGCAATAGTCTGAGGGAAGATATTGAAATGTTCCGAGCCCTCGGCTTTGATGTGGCAGATGAACAAAAGTAGCAGAAGGTAGGAGCCAGGTACTACGTGGAAAAGGAAACTACCGAGCAGTTGCAATTCGATAAAAAGCATATCTGGCATCCCTATACCTCTATCGATAATCCACTTGAAGTCTTCTTGGTTGAATCGGCTGAGGGGGTTAGAATACGCCTTCAGGACGGCAGGGAATTGATAGACGGCATGGCCTCCTGGTGGTCGGTTATCCATGGCTACAATAACCCTCATCTCACCAAAGTAGTCCAGGATCAAGCTGCAAGGCTTGCCCATGTCATGTTTGGCGGATTGACCCACAAACCGGCTATCAAGCTCGCCCAGCTGTTAACTGATGTTACACCTATTGGTTTGGAGCGGGTATTTTTCTGTGATTCAGGCTCAGTGGCGGTGGAAGTTGCTATGAAAATGGCAATTCAGTACAACTATGCCAAGGGCAATCCTGATAAAAACAAATTTCTAACAATACGATCAGGCTACCATGGAGATACCTTTCATGCCATGTCGGTTTGTGATCCGGTTACCGGTATGCACCAGATCTATCAGGGGCTCCTGCCTGAGTATTTTTTTGCCGATAAACCGGGTTGTCGTTTCAACGATGAGTGGGACGAATCAGATATCCTCTCTTTCAAAGAGTTGCTCGCTGAAAATCACCAATGCATATGTGCAGTAATTTTAGAACCCATTGTGCAGGGCGCTGGAGGGATGAACTTTTATCACCCTCAGTATCTGAGCAGGGTTCGTGAGCTGTGTGATGACTATCAAGTGTTACTCATTGCTGATGAAATAGCCACCGGTTTTGGCAGAAGTGGTGAGTTCTTTGCCTGCAACCATGCTGGTATTTCACCTGACATTCTCTGTCTCGGAAAGGCTCTGACCGGTGGATATATGACGCTCGCCGCAGTGTTAGCAACGGCAGAGGTTGGGCATGTGATTTCCGAAGGGGAGCCGGGAATATTTATGCATGGGCCGACCTTTATGGGTAACCCGCTCGCCTGCAGTGTTGCTGTTCGTTCAATTGAACTGCTGCTTGCATCCGACTGGCAGGGAAATATTCACCGAATTGAGAACGAACTGAAAATGGGTCTTGCACCGTGCCGTGAGCTTACCGGAGTAAGGGATGTTCGTGTTCTTGGAGCAATTGGTGTTGTGGAGCTTGATCAGCCTGTGAATATGTCCAGGATCCAAAAACGATTTGTGGATAACGGGGTTTGGGTTCGTCCATTTGGTCGATTGGTCTATATAATGCCTCCCTATATTATTAGTAGTGATGATCTTTGCATTCTGACCAAAACAATTTGCCGGATAGTGGAGGCGGAACTGTCACAATGAGTACCTCCTATCAACAAACCTTGAAAAAATTGCAGGTAGAAGGGCGATTAAGAGAGTTCAAACCGTTAACAGGTCGTAACGGTTGCCGCATTGTCTATCGCGACAGGGAAATGCTCAACCTGACCTCGAATGATTATCTGGGGCTTGCGGGTGATAAAAGTTTGCATCAGAAATTTTACAGTTCCCTGACGGACGAAAATTTACTGGATAACTTTGGTCTTGGAGCTACCTCCTCGCGCCTTTTAACCGGAGACAGTCAAAATGCTCACCTTCTTGAACATACACTGAGAGACACATATAAAAAAGAGGCATGCCTCCTTTTTAATTCCGGGTATCATGCCAATATAGGTATTTTGCCGGCACTGCTCGGGAAAAAAGATCTTATTCTGTCCGATAAACTCAACCATGCGTCCATTATGGACGGAATGCGTCTTAGTGTGGCTCAGCATAAAAGGTATCGCCACTGTGATTACGATCATCTTGCCGAGTTGTTGACAAAGCATCGGAAGGATTTCCAGAAGGTTATTATCGTCAGTGAATCTGTTTTCAGTATGGATGGTGATGTCGCCGATCTGGCAAAACTCGTCAGTCTGAAAACGGAACACGATTGTAAGCTGTACGTTGACGAGGCACATAGCATTGGACTTTATGGTTTATTAGGTCTTGGCATGGCTGAAGAACAGGGACAGCTTGAAGCCATTGATTTTCTGGTTGGCACCTTTGGCAAGGCACTTGCTTCAGTTGGGGCTTTCGTGCTCTGTTCTGCAACTATGCGTGATTATCTGGTCAATCATAGCCGCTCACTTATTTTTACCACTGCACTTCCTCCTGTTGTTCTCTCTTGGAATCATTTTATTTTTAACGAGATGCTCTCCTGCAACGACAAGAGAATCAGCCTTAAGGCAATGTCCGCTCAGTTACGAAAGAGTTTGGTTGCCCACAAATTACGGACCGATGGATCGACAAATATTGTACCGGTAATGCTTGGAGATGACAGTCTTGCAGTTACTCTGGCTAATGGCATGCAAGAGCGAGGATATCTGGTTTTCCCGGTTAGACCACCGGCCGTACCTGAAGGTACAGCGCGGTTCCGCTTGTCGCTCACAGCTGATATGGTCTGGACCGATATAGAATCCGTTGCCGGGGATATTACTGAACTCATGCAACGTTTATCGGCTTAGTATTTCACACAAGATGGAATCATCCTGGCTACATAAAAACGATCGTAAAAGTCTCATACTCTTTTGCAACGGTTGGGGAATGGATGGCTTTCCTTTTCGATCGATGGTGAGCGTTGAATACGATGTCTACATGCTCTATGACTACCGTCAATTGGCAAATTGTCCTGATGTCCAAGCGCTGGCTGAGAAATATGAACAGATCCATCTCATTAGTTGGTCGATGGGGGTTTGGGTCGGTCAAAAACTCTTTGCTGATAAACGACATCTGTTTAGCCGAACTATAGCCATCAATGGGACCCTCTGTCCAATTGATGATAGATTCGGTATTCCGCAGGAGGTGTTCAATGCCACAATGGTCGGTTATTGTGAGAGTGCACGGTTGAAATTCTACAGAAGGATGTGTCGGGAAAAAACGAATCTCAAATTATTTCTTACAAAACAGCCACGACGTTCTGTTGAAGACCAAGGAGAAGAGTTGGCAGCCTTAAAAAAAATGGTTGACTGCCTTCCTGCCGATGAGTCTCTATACAAAGAGATCATTATCTCAGAATACGACTGGATTGTTCCATCCGCTAATCAGTTTAGTTTTTGGCAGGGAAAGCAGGTGACGTCGGTCTCCGGGTTTCATTTTCTTTTTAATCTTTGGCAAAGCTGGGACCATCTGCTCGATTTTTCTGACGCAGTTGCACAGGATTAGAGCCAATCTCGGGTACAGCACTTTGAAAACAACTCATTTGCAACATCTCGACAAACAACTCATTGCCAACTCTTTTAAGGCTAGTGCAGCCACCTATGAAGATAATGCTACTGTCCAGAAGCAAATCAGCCAACAACTTATCAATTTCCTGCAAGATTGCGATGGTCTAAACTATTCACGAGTACTCGAGATTGGCTGTTGCACTGGAATACTGACTGAACTTCTGGTTGGAAATAAAGAGATCGACACAATTTTTCTCAACGATATAGTCCACGAGTTCTGCGCAATAACCGGTGAGCGTATTGCAACGCGTGTGGACAGGGTGGTACCAATGCCCGGCGATATAGAAATGTGTCCATTGCCTGAAAATTTAGATTTGATTGTTTCCTCTGCTACCTTACAGTGGATGTCTGATCTACCGACCTTATTTCGGAAAATTCATAGTGCACTGGACGATGAGGGGTATTTGGTTTTTTCGATATTCGGACCAGGAACAATGGGAGAAATCAGTGATCTCACCGGGCGCAGTTTAAAGTATCATACTAGAGAAGAGCTCACTGAAATGTTACACGATCATTTTCGTATAAATTCACTACAGAGCGAAGTAAGACAGCTATATTTCCCAACTGTGAGGGCGGTTCTGCAGCATGTTCGGCAGACAGGGGTTGGCGGGGTCGGACGTGGTAAATGGATGACGGGAAGATTTAAAGAATTTGAAAAACAATATAGCAGCCGTTTTGCTTCCGAAAAGGGCCTTTCGGTTACTTATACATCGACTTTTGTGGTTGCTCAGAAAAAATGATTATCAATAAAAATGCCCCCCGATCGAGAGTCTATTGTATTTCCGGAATAGATACTGATATCGGTAAAACAATTGTGACCGGGCTCCTTGCCGGATCTTGCTTGCAACAGGGTATTCGAACGATTACCCAGAAAATAGTCCAGACAGGTTGTACCGGGATGAGTGAAGATATCATCCGGCACCGCGAAATTATGGGAATCGAATTACAGCCAGCTGATTTTAATGGTCTTACCTGTCCATATATTTTCCCTGTGCCATGTTCTCCACATCTTGCTGCAAAACTGGAAAATCAGAGTATTGACTGTAATGTTATTCGAAAGGCGACGGCATCGCTTCTTGAACAGTTTGATCTGATATTTCTTGAAGGGGTGGGCGGCCTTTTTGTGCCGTTGAATGAGAAGGAGACGTTTATAGATTATATAGAGGTTGAGCAATATCCGCTTATTCTGGTGAGCAGCTCAAGGCTTGGATCGATTAATCATACGTTGAGTGCTCTGGCATTGGCCAAATCCAGGAATATCGATGTTGTCGCATTAATATACAATCGCTTTGAACCAACGGATCCAAGGATCGAAGAAGATTCTAAAGAAATGTTTTCCAAGTATATGATGAAAAATGGATTTAGCGGTCCTGTTATTGATTTTTTCCCTCTTGAAAAATATCAAAGTGGTGAGAAAAGGCTCAACTTTTTCGATATCTGTAAATAGTAGTATTGAAGATAAAGAAGGGACAAGTACTACCACAAAGGGATGAACATATGAACTGTGTGAAGAAGATTTGTTTGAGTTGTAAAAAATTCCGGTTAGAGACTGTGGATACTGGCATCTGCCGCGTGGATAAAGATAAAGATTTACATTATCCTGTAAAACAAAAAAACGACGATTGTGCAAAGTGGCAGAATTGTGGACAACAATATTACATCAGACTGGGGTGGATTAAAGCAAAGTCTACGAAATCTGAATAAATATTTTTCTGTATTAGGATATGAATAGGCGGTAACTTTCATCGGTTACCGCCTTTTTACCTTGAAATATGAGAAATTACTTTTAGCTTTTATATAGAATACTTTGATAATACTCAATTTATTTCAAGATGTACTGAAAAACCGCTCGCTTGACAAATGAGATTGTCATGTAAAGCGTAGTACCTACCCTGCAAAGCACGGGGACTAGGTAAAAAGGTGAGTGTTTTCGTCGATTGCAATTGCTGGAACTGACTTGTGCTCATCTGTTCGATTATTCATATTTACTAGGGTGAAGCAGTGTTTCCTTTATATACACAGCGCAGATTTTTCAATAAGACCATCTTCTCCATTTTACTGATTTCAATTTTAGCCGGTTTTCCAGTTACCAGCTTCTCTTCCACGGGGGACTCTGATTCCAGCTGTTTTTCGACAAAATGGCCTTCTCAGTTGAGCCAGTTAGCTCCCGATGCATCATTGATTCGAGGCAAGCTCGAAAATGGCTTTCGATATGTCATAAAGGAAAATCACGAGCCGAAAAACAGGGTAGCTATTTATCTCGATGTGCAGGCTGGGTCTTTACAGGAAAGCGATAGTCAGCGAGGGCTCGCCCACTTTCTCGAACATATGATGTTTAATGGTTCGAAAAATTTTCCGCCAGGCAGTTTGGTCAATTATTTTCAATCATTAGGAATGAATTTTGGTGGCGACACCAATGCCCGTACCACCCATGACCAGACAGTCTATAATATTGTTTTACCGAATGGTTCAGAAAATGATCTTGATTCGGGATTCCTTGTCATGGCCGATTATGCCAGGGGGGCTTTGCTGCTTGAAGATGAAATTGAAAAGGAGAGAGGGGTTATCCTCTCGGAGAAAAGGGAGAGGGATTCAGCCAACTATCGAAATAGTGTTGCCATCAACGAATTTGCTTTCCATGGAACAAGGTATCCTGACAGGATGCCTATTGGGGTACAAAAGACGTTAGAGGAAGCTAATCACGACCTGCTCAAATCCTACTATGACGCGTGGTATAGGCCAGATAACATGGTTCTCGTCGTGGTTGGTGATATGAATCCCAAGCTAACGAAGGATCTGATTGAAAAACATTTTGCTAAGCTCTCAGCAGCAGGTCCAAAACCTCTATGCCCTGATTTTGGAAAATTAAAACATGAGAAAATCGAAACATTTTATAACTATGAACCGGAACTTGGGCGAACCAATGTCGCCATTCAGACCTTCTGGGATCTGCCTCTTGAAAACGACTCTCTTCTCTTAGAAAAAAAAGAACTCCTCAATGTTATGGGGACAATGATAATGGGCTATAGGCTGATTGAGTTGCAGGAAGGAAAAGTGCCGTTTGCCCGTGCTAGTTATTATACAGGAGATGTTGTTAATCGTATCGGGTATGAGGCTCTTTTCGCCCAAGTTGATAAGGAACACTGGCAGGACACCTTAACTTATCTTGATCAGATTTTACGGCAGGCGATTTCTAATGGTTTTAAGAAAAACGAAGTCGAACGAGCCCAGAAAGAGATTCTGTCTCAACTGGACGCCAGGGTTTTAACAGCTGGTTCAGAAGATTCCCGGACGATTGCCAACAGAATTATCGATCATCTGAATAATAATCGGGTTTATCAGTCTGCTGAACAGGAAAAGGAACTCTATGCACCTCTTGTAAAGGACATTACCGTGGCTGAGGTGAATGGAGTTTTTAAAGAGAGGTGGAGTCATAGCAGTAGATTGGTCTCTGTGACGGGTGATGTAGCTTTGGGGAAAGGTGGCAAAGCTGAAATTGCTACAGTATACCAAAAAGCTATACAAAAACCGCTGGTGGCGTCCATAGGGCATCATGCACTTGAATTCCCCTATCTGAAATCCTCCCCTCCTATTAGTCCTGATCCGCAAAAAAGCTTCTTTAAGGATATTGGTGTAGAAAGGCTGGCTTTTTCAAACGGTTTGATAGTGAATTTGAAAAAGACCAAATTTGAACCGAATAGAATACGGTTGAGTGCCAATTTCGGGTCTGGAAAACAGAATGAGCGTATTCCGGGAATTACAATGCTCGTTGAGGATATAATCAATGATTCGGGGAGTGGAAAACTGCCTCAATCGGCAATTGATGAAGTATTAGCCGGAAGTTCAATTCAACTGTCTTTTAATGTCGGCGAGTCCGCTTTTTCATGGACAGGGACATCCTTGACCAAGGATTTTGAGCTTTTTAGTCAAGTCTTACAAACCCTGCTGCTTGATCCAGGGCTGAGAAAAAGTGTTTTTGAATCGGTAAAGGAAAAATTAGGGTTGATGTACCAGACAATGAGTCAGGAGATTGAGGGTGCATTTCCGCTCGCGATTCAACCATTCCTGTCAAGCGACGACAAACGTTTCGGCTTGCCTCCCTGGGAGGATGTGGCCAGCATAGACTATGATGTTGTGGCGCAATGGGTTCACTCTTTCGTCCGGCCGGAAGGTTTGGAAATATCAGTGGTTGGTGATTTTGACAGGGACGATATCGTTTCTATAATAACAAAATATTTTTCAGGAATTGAGCTTTTATCTTCCCCAAAAGCAGAGTTATCTTCTGTGCAATTCCCTGTTGGCAAAAACCTTGATGTAACGGTCACCACGTCGGTAAAAAAATCAATGGTTGTCGTGGCCTGGCCAACAAATGACTTTTGGGATATTCATAGAACAAGACGGTTGCATATACTGGCCAGCGTTTTTGGCGACAGGTTACGGAAGACCATCAGGGAAAAACTGGCCGCCAGTTACTCTCCGAGTGTTTCGAGTTTTAATAGCAGAGCGTACCAGGGCTATGGATATATAATGGCTAAAATGTTGGTCAAACCGGGTACTGAAGATGTGCTGATTAAAGAAATATTCAAAATAAGTGATCAGCTAAAGAGGGAGGGGATAACCCCCGATGAATTGGCTCGGGCCAAAGATCCACTTCTGACATCTCTGAAAGGGAGTATCAGGACAAACCAGTATTGGCTGAATTCAGTGCTTTCGATGTCCATGAGATATCCGCAGCAACTGGAATGGCCAAGCACATTACTCAGCGACTTTACTTCAATCAGTGTATCCGAAGTCAACGATTTGGCTTCAATGTACCTGGATAGCGATAATGCTGCTACTGCTTTGGTCGAACCGAAGAAAGACAAAAAAGGTAAAGATGCTGCTGTTACAGCACGGTAAGCTTAAGTGAAAGTACGGTGCAGTCAAGAGGTACCGGGGGCTTCGTTGACTTTGTCAACAGTAAGAAAAGGAGCAGAGAATTTACAAATGGAAATATCTGCTCCTTGAAAAACGTATTACCAGGTTAAGGTTTCCAGACACTGGGCATAAACACCACGAGGATCGTCACGGACGATTATTTTATTCAGGCGATCAAATAAGGTATTTTTTAGTCTATTGAGAACTGGATTTTGTAGAGTCGATTCCTCGTTAAAAAGCGCAAAACCGCTAGTAAGATATTGTAGAAAATGATCTTTAATCGAAACTGGTGGCTTAATATATTCCGTGGAGAAGTTTTTCAATTTAGCAAGCTTGGCTGCGGCTCCGATGGCATCCTCAAGCGAACCCATTTTGTCAACCAGACCCAAGGCTTTGGCTGTCTTACCGTCATAAACCCGACCCTCTGCAAGTTCCGCAACCTTGGCTTTTTCAAGATGTCTTCCTTGAGCAACGATTTGCAGGAATTGATCGTAATTATAAACAATTGTTTGTTGAATGGCTGACTTCAGCTGCTCAGGGAGAGGTTGGGTAAGGTCAAGACCCGCCGAAAGTGGTGTCGTCCCTGTGCCATCACTGTATATTCCAAGTGAGGCTAAAGTTTTGTCGAAAGTGGGTATGGCACCGAAAATCCCTATGGATCCAGTGATAGTAGCAGGTGTCGCCCAAATTTCGTCAGCGTCGGCAGCAATCCAATAACCTCCCGATGCGGCAACAGATCCCATGGATACGACAAATGGTTTGCCACTCTTTTTTAGCTCGAGCAGTTCCTGGCGTATAACTTCGGATGCAAAGGCCGACCCGCCGCCTGAATTAATACGTAACACCAATGCTTTTATTTCTTTATTTTCTCGAGCGTTTTTGATGAGATTTGCAAGAGAATCCCCGCCAATCATACCTTGAGGTTGATCGCCTGGAAGTATAGTTCCTTCAGCAATTATAAGAGCGACTTTAGAAGTTTGAGAAGAATCTTCCTGGTACGACGGTGTTACGGATTGGAGATAATCATTAGATGAGAGAATGTGTGGAGAATCCGTAAGTTGTGGTGTCAGTGAGGCGAGATAAGACTTAACTTCTTGTCTTGTTGCAATCTGGTCTACCAAGCCGGTTTCAAGCGCTAATTGTGCCGTGTTCCCAGAGGTAGAGTGAAGAGCTACGTCGATATTGTTCGTATAGTGCTGCAGGGTTTCCAGCGAAATATTACGATGTTTTGCTATCTCGTCTGTATATACTTGCCACAGCGCGGATAACCATACCTCACTCTGCTGCTGATCAGCCGGTGACATTGAATTTCTGGTAAAGGGCTCAATTGCTGATTTATAGGTACCAACCTTGAAGACGTTGTAGTCAACTTCAAGCTTGTCAAGAGCGTCTTTAAAGTAGAGACGGTAAACTCCAAAACCGTGAATATCGACTCCGCCCATAGGATTTAAAAGGATTTTACTTGCGTAGGATGCCAGAAAATACTGTGATTGGGTATAATAATCCTCAGCTGCGACTATAGTTTTCCCTGATGCTTTAAAAAGCTCAAGGGCATGACCGATACTTTGCAGTTGATTCATACCAGCATGGCCCATATCCTTAAGATTAAGAAGTAGTGAACCGATGCGGTCATCTTTCGAACTTTTATTTATAATATCAAGAATATCCTGAAGAGCAGTTTCGGGCTCACGAGTGTCGGGAGTGAATGATTCTTTGAACAGCTTTTCTAAGGAACTGATCAGTTTTTTCTCCTCAACAATATCACCTGAGATATCCAGGCTAAGCACAGTGCCAACTGGAAGCAGGGGCACTTCCCGTGGAATAAATGCAAAAATTATTAATATTAGGGCGAGTAATAAAAGCAGATTCAAGAAAAAATGTCTGATAAGGGTAAAAAGTTTGCCTGCATATTTAAATATATTAAAGACAGAAATGATGAGATCTTTCATAGTGTTTGGGGCTCTTGTTGTCAGTTATTGATTGAGTATGGCCTGAAATATCTTGCTAGGATAACCATAATGCCAGGTAAGTACAACCGGTTACAACCTGTTACGAAGCATAAATGGAAATACCAGCTGATAAGGGACCTTTTTGTCTCCACTAAGCTTTGAAATGGTGAGGCCAAGCAGGCGAACTTTTTGCTTACCTATGTCGGTTGTTGTGAGTAATCCGGGGAGAAGAGAAATGATGTTATCACTGGAATAGATTGGGGACCGGACAGTCTGTGAACGCGTGATTGTAGTGAAATTTTGGTATCTAACCTTCAGAGTCAGAGTGTAACCTCCAGTTTTCTTCTTCTTGAGTGAATGTTCAAGCTGTTCCGCCAGATCTAATAAGATGGCATTTATTTCATCTGTATCTGATGTATCGGAAGAAAGGGTGGTTTCACTGCCTATCGATTTACGTATTTGTACTGATTCGACCGGCCTGTTGTCAATTCCGCGAACGATGTTAAAGAGAAATGAACCTGTTTTGCCAAAATAGAAGATAAGTCTTTCTTCTTCTATTTTACGGAGATCATCACCTGTTTTAATCCCCAGACTCAACATCTTTTTTTCAGTTACCTTTCCCACCCCAAAAAATTTTCGCACAGGAAGGGAAGAGAGAAAATCAAGAGCTTTTTCCGGAGGGATAGTTGTCAGTCCATTTGGTTTATTGCAACCAGAGGCGACTTTAGCCAAAAATTTATTAAAAGATACACCGGCAGATGCTGTTAGCTGTAATTCTTGATGTATTTGGGCGCAGATCCTTTGTGCAAGTATCGTGGCTGACGGATGATTCTGACTGTTCGTCGTTACATCAAGAAAAGCTTCGTCGATCGATAAAGGTTCAACCAGTTCGGTATAACGACGGAAAATAGACATTAATTGAGTTGAGATCTCACGATATCTGTCCATTCGTGGCCGGGTGAAGATGGCGTGTGGGCAGAGCCTGACTGCTTTTGAACAAGGCATTGCAGAGTGGATACCAAAGCGCCGTGCTTCATAGGAGCAGGCGGCGACGACTCCTCTGCTCTGCGGCATTCCTCCAACGATTAACGGTTTGCCTTTAAATGCTGGATTATCCATTTGTTCAATAGACGCAAAAAAAGCATCCATGTCGATATGAATAATTTTCCTTTTACTGTACATTCGATTGTCGGGTAAGCTTTGCTTGAAAAAGGGAAAGAACTCAGGGGAATTTGTTCACTTGCGATTATATTGGCCCTTTTGTGCAATTTTTGCGAGAATATTCCGTCTTGGCAGGATTATTGTGATGTAGGACACAAAGTGCCATTCACAGAGAGTTAATTTCGCATATTTTCTAACTTCAAAGTTGGAAATAATGTCATATCAGCGAATTAATGGTAGAGTCTCATCGGGATAAAGCAAGGAATCTGGATGACATCCTCTTCTCCCGTTCGTCATATTCAATTGATTGATAAAATGTTACATTATAAACATTATGAACATAAAAGACATTATCGGTTCGAGCCTACTTTTTGAAGGTCTTCCTGCGCAGCAAATTGAAGATATTACCAATATCGCCGTGGTAAAAACCTATCAACGAGGTGAGAATATCTTTTTTGAAGGGGACAAGGGGATCGGTTTTTATATGGTTGGTGAAGGCCGGGTAAAAATATTCAAGGTCTCTTTCTCTGGAAAAGAACATATACTACACATCTTTGATCAGGGAGAACCATTTGGGGAGGTACCAGTTTTTCATGGCCAACCCTTTCCTGCTTCTGCTGAAGCTTTGGTGAAAACAAAAGCTCTATTTTTCCCGCGCGATAAATTTGTCATGTTGGTGGAGGCTAATCCTTCAATCGCCTTGAATATGCTCGCTGTTTTGTCTCTCAGATTACGAAGATTTGCAAGCCAGATTGAAAGTCTTTCGTTGAAGGAAGTCCCGGAGCGGCTTGCCGGTTATTTGGTTTATCTCAGCCACGAACAGGGAGACAGTGACGAGGTGGAGCTCGATATTTCAAAAGGTCAACTGGCAAGTTTGCTCGGAACCATCCCGGAAACTTTATCTCGAATTTTTGCTAAAATGAGTGAACAGGGCCTTATTCAGGTAAACGGCAGAAAAATAATCTTACTCGACAGACAGGGATTACTCGAAAGGGAGTGAATGATCGATTTGTGTCGGCTGAGTATGAATTAACAGTCGTTTATTATCGTTTGATTGGTCCGGCGATAAGTCGTTTACCGTTGGGATGAAGCTTGAATTGCCGGTTTGACACAGTCTTGTCGAGCTTCATTGATCGGTTACCAATCCGTATCAAGGTACCGACAAAGATAGTACCGAATACATCTATTTTTATGTTTTCTATCGGGATACCTCCTTCGCTGTTGTAGTCTTCATTATCAATCTTGATCTTGGGATCGTTGGCATCTTCCGGACCAGCAACCCTCGAATATTTGCCTGTTCCCGGAATAAGATTGACTCTCAGAAGAAGGAGTTTTGTTTCCGCCAGTTCCTGTTCCATTTTACGGACTTTTTTGGACTTGGAACTGCCCTTATATTTAAGCAACCATTGAATTATTGCCTCTTGCTGTTCCACTACTCTGGTCTTGAGTTCTTGCAAATGTTCTAAACGTTCAGAGACAGTACCTGCCGAAATGACTGAGGGAGTACTGTTTTCCGCACCGACACTGCCAAGGGTAATGTTTCCCTCGGCAATAAGACTGCCTCCCATGACTATGCTTGAGTCATGGCATCGAATGTCCGAACCGCTGAAAATATCACTGTAGTATGCTTGTTTTCGAATGACGGCAATACCTCCGCATTTTAATATTCCCTGCTCAATAAAATTTATGTCGGCATCACCTCTGACCGTTAACGTACTATTCTTCCCCGTCGTTCCCCCCCGTACAACCAAATTGCCATCACATATGGCAGAGGCGGACATGACACTTCCTGTTATTTTAAGATCACCACCGGCTTTTACAGAAAAGCCAGGCTGCACTGATCCGAGAATGCTTATTGCGTTCATGCTTTCGACATTGCCTGTTTCAAAGTCAATATCACTTGCTATAGTCTTATGAGTGAGAACTTTAATAACGTTGTTATTAACGATGGAGAGGACACCGTCTTTGGTAGCGGTAACCTGCATTGTTGCAGGTGAGTATCGTGCATCATTGAGAATTTCAATTTTAAGATCTTTTCCTTCCAGGGCTAATGTCTCTTCACCGTAAACATTGATTCCAGGTTTACCTTGTACTGCCGGTATTTTTGTAGCAATGAGCTGTCCAGCGTTTACACCAACCATTATTCGTCTGTCCCGGAAATCAATGCTGCCATTTTCGAGAATAGTGCCGGCAATGGGGCCAATTTCCATATCATATCTGAGGTATGCATCTTTGCTTTCACCAACGGATTGCCCGCAGGCGATAACAAACTTTTTGAATTCTTTGCTCCCTTGATCAAGAAACTTTCTCACATTTCCAAGGGCTTCATTATTTATACCGAAAATTATAGATTCTTCGGATAACATTTTTATAATATCTTTATTTTGGACTGAGTTGCAATTGTCGAGGGGAGGGTGCACGACAAGGGTTACCTGCATTCTATCAGGCGAAATCACAAAGAGTGGTTCTATCGAGAGAATTGTTATGAAATCAGGATAATCAGGTCGACGAATTTTTTTAATTCTAGGATAGCCAGGTACTGAAGCAAAAATTGATAGTCCATCTTCCGAATGGTGGGCATAATCACCTGGTTCAATTGCTGCTTTTTCAAAACCTCTGGCAGCAAACCTGTGAAAATTGGGGAAATCTGCAATAAGCTGTCCCGTATGAACCAGTTCGGAAACCAGAATTTTATCAGTTGTGTAATCTTCCCCTATCTTGATGAATTGTGATGCATAGTGGAAAGTGGGGTCGAGAATTTTCTTCTTTCCCTGCTCTGCAGTTTTTTGATCCATGCTGACTTCCTGTACTTAAGACGAAAAGTGATGATATTATTTATTTTTTGTCCTGAAACGGACCTCTAACCATAACGCTTAGTTGTCCTCAAAATTTAATCCTCGGAATATTACTTATATGTTTGCTGTTACATTTATCAAACACCTCAAATTAGAATAAAAACGCCTCGTTTTAGGATGAAAGATCGTTAGGTTTGAGCATGCCGATATCACATAGCACTTATTGATCATTTTTTATATGAATTCACATAGAAACAAGTCTGTTTTTATAGAAAAAAATCTTAAAAAGCAATTAGAAGTTATGTCCATTGGGGTAACAAAGGATCTAACATGTGAAATCTATTGACTCTTATCCGGCAGAAACGTACTGTATGTTGATGAAAAATCAGACAAAAGCTTATCTTTATGCATTGATCACAGTGGGGCTGTGGTCGACGATTGCCAGCGCCAGCAAACTCACCCTCCGTCTGCTTACACCCGCCGAGGTGCTTTTATATGCATCTGCTGTTTCCACAGTGGTTTTATTTATTATCGTCATAGTACAAAAAAAGTTAAAAATATTATTTTCTCTGACAAAAGGGGATTGGATGACATCCATAGGATTTGGGTTACTCAATCCCTTTGCTTATTATCTCGTCCTGTTCAAAGCTTACTCTCTGCTGCCAGCGCAACAGGCACAAATAATTAATTATACCTGGGCAATCACTCTATCTCTACTCTCAATTCCTTTGCTTGGGCAGAAAGTGGTGTTGAAGCAATGGCTGGCTATTGCAGTGAGTTATATCGGAGTTCTGATTATAGTCACCAAAGGTGATTTACTAAGATTGCATTTTGAAAATCCTTTGGGAGTTGGTCTGGCACTTTTTTCAACTGTATTATGGGCGTTTTACTGGATAATGAATACCAAAGATAAGCGGGATCCTGTAATCGGTCTATTGCTGAATTTTGTCTGCGCACTACCCTTTATTGTCCTCTATATTATTTTTACACAAGGATTTCGGCTTGTTGCACTCGATGGAGTTTTAGGAGCAATTTACATAGGATTTTTCGAGATGGGTATAGCCTTTGTTCTTTGGTTGAAATCGTTGAAGCTTACCGATAATACGGCGAAAATAGCAAATTTAATTTTCATTTCACCCTTCGCTTCGCTGTTTTTTATTCACTTTTTGGTTGAAGAGGAAATCTACAGTTCGACACTGGTAGGTCTTGTCTTGGTCATGGGTGGGCTGGTAATTCAATCATTTTACAAGCGATAATAGCCAACCATTGATTTAAAACAAATTTGCTCATTCCTGTTTGATCACCAGATAATCTGCTATGAATACAGCAAATATTGTCGACCTATCCTTTTTGCAAAGGAGGAAATTGTGCGAGTACTGCTTCAACTATTTCGTAGACACCTCGAGTGATTTGGTCAGGATCTGAGTAACTAAATACCTCCTGGGTCCCTGTCCCTTTCCATAGAAGATGCCCTGTTCTGGCAGAATGGATAGAGATTACCAATTTGCCTTGGTCGTATTGACGAATTGTATTCCACGCATTGATTCCCACATTATTACGGTAGCCGTATCGACCATACCCATAGCCAAAACCGAATTGTGATTCAAGAGGATCAGTTTGGAGTACGCTGTTTATCGTGTAGGAATAGGAGACCAGCAAAACTGGATGTGCGTCCAGTCTGAATCCACGCTTGATAAGGACTTCTTCGATGGCACGTTTGAATCGTTTTGCGAGAAGCTCGTCGTTGTGAAGTACGTCGCGGTTTTCAAGTTGCAGCTTCTCATTCCATCCGAAGGATTTTGCTTCGCTAAATGAATAATTCGTATCATAATCCTGACTGACCTGCACAGTTGCACAGGATGAGAGCAAAGCAACAAGACCCAGGAAAATAGGGAAAAACCTGAAACGACCAAATCGTTTGGAGAATATATTGTATATTGTTCTCATAGGCCCCCCCCGAAACAAAATAAAATATTTGAGCTACGACTGGCTATTGTTCTGACTTCAGCACCGCCAGAAAAGCAGTCTGTGGGATATCGACATTACCAATGGTCTTCATTCGTTTCTTTCCAGCCTTTTGTTTCTCAAGTAGTTTTCGTTTCCGAGAGATATCACCACCGTAACATTTAGCAATAACGTCCTTTCTTAAAGCTGAAATAGTTGTTCTGGCGATAATTGCGCCGCCTATTGCAGCCTGTATTGCAATTTTAAACATTTGTCTGGGAATTTCCAGTTTGAGCATTTCACAAGCATGGAGACCTCTAGCCCTGGAACTGTTTCTATGTACCAGTTGTGATAAGGCATCAACGACTTCGCCGTTCACGAGAACATCAAGTTTAACTAAGTCACTTTTACGATAATCGAGCATTTCATAGTCGAACGAACCATACCCCTGTGTAACTGACTTCAGACGGTCATAAAAATCATATATCACCTCTGCCAGTGGAAGTTCACATTGTAATTCGATCCTGCCGGGGGTGGGATAATTGAAGTTGGTTTTTTCTCCACGTCGTTCCATGCAAAGGTTCATTACTGTGCCCATATATTTTTCGGGCATCAAAATAGTCGCTCTAATAAAAGGCTCTTCAATTTTTTGTATATGAGCAGGATTTGGGAAATGAGCAGGATTGTCAACATGCTTTATAGTCCCGTCAGCGAGATGAAAAACATACTGTACTGATGGAACGGTAAGAATAAGGGAAATATCGAATTCACGTTCCAAACGCTCTTGGATGACCTCAAGGTGCAGCAGTCCCAAAAAACCACACCTAAAGCCAAAGCCGAGGGCAGCAGACGAGTCCTTTTCGAAAGTGAGGGCAGCGTCGTTAAGTTTAAGCTTTTCAAGAGCTGAAGCCAGGTCTTCATACTCGTCAGTGTCGATTGGGTAGATTGATGAAAAAACAACCTGCTGAACTTCTCGAAAACCTGGAAGTGCGGCGGTGGCTGGTCGGTCTCGTAAGGTAATTGTGTCGCCTGGTTTTGTGTCTTCGACAGTCTTAATGCCTGCTAAAATATAACCTACTTGACCAGCGGAAAGTTGCTTTTGTGCTTCCCTATGTAGTTTGAAAAGGCCTACCTCGTCAACCTTGTACTCTTTGCCTGTGGCCATAAAACGCATGACATCGCCAGGTTTAATTGTGCCGTTAATAATTCTGACGGAAATAATGGTGCCTCGAAAGGGATCGTAATTGGCGTCAAAAATTAGGGCCTGCAAAGGCTCTTCGGGATTACCTTTGGGCGGCGGAAGCGATTTCACAATAGCTTCGAAGATTTCCGCGATCCCTATACCATTTTTTGCCGAGCAAAATTGAACCAAATCACTGTCGAGGCCGAGGTCTTCCTCTATTTGAAGAGCGATTCGCTCTGGTTCAGCAGAGGGAAGGTCTATTTTATTGATAACCGGAATGATTTCCAGATCGTTTTCCATAGCCAGGTAGAGATTAGCCAGAGTCTGAGCCTCGACTCCCTGAGCGGCATCGATGAGGAGCAATGCGCCTTCACAGGAACTGAGAGCACGTGACACCTCATAGCTAAAATCGACGTGACCAGGAGTATCGACGAGGTTAAGAATGTAGCGTTGCCCATCTTTTGCAGTATAAGGCAGACATATAGTCTGGCTTTTAATAGTGATCCCTCTTTCCCTTTCAATCTCCATGTTATCCAGGAGTTGATCCTTGAATTCCCTGGCGGTAACAAGACCACAAAATTGGATCATACGGTCAGCAAGGGTCGATTTACCATGATCAATGTGTGCAATTATACTGAAATTTCTAATGTTATTCATATTTTTTAATTGAGGTGGGTCGTGAATGAGCAGATTGCTTCCAAAGACACGGGATCTGTGCCGAAGATATGATATTTATCATATCCCGCGAACTAATAAAATAGAATTTTCTTCTTGTTGTCTTCTATTTGAGGTAAACTAGAAATGAATTGTCGAATGGATTTACCCATTTCTCAGCACAATATGATTGCAGTTTAAGCTTGGTAGAGTAATATCATAATCTTTCTAAAATTTCTGGGTATATTTCACCGGAGACACAAATAAATGAGCAAAAACACTATAATCGACGCTGATAATGAGATAGATTCCGTGGACGATAACGAACTTGATAATGAATTGGATTCAAATATCAGGGGGATTGATGAAGCCTACGAGAATCCTTTGGTTTCTGTTTCAGAGGAGAATCTACCGGCCCTTAGTAATCCTGCGCTCCATCGCTATTTACAGGAAATCAGTCAATATGAACTGCTGACAAGAGAAGAGACGGATGAACTGGCCGTACGATTCCGTGAAGATGGTGATCAGGATGCGGCGTACCGGCTGGTGAGTTCCAATCTGCGTCTGGTCGTGAAAGTGGCTATGGATTTCCAGAAGTATTGGATGCAGAATTTTATGGACCTGATCCAGGAAGGCAATGTCGGTCTTGTGCAGGCTACTAAAAAATTTGATCCGTATCGTGGGGTAAAATTTTCGTATTATGCCGCCTATTGGATCAGGGCTTACGTTCTGAAATTTATCATGGATAACTGGCGACTGGTGAAAATCGGTACGACACAGGCCCAACGGAAATTGTTTTTCAGCCTCAATAAAGAAAGAAAACTTCTGGAAGGACAAGGATTTCAGGCTGAACCTAAATTGCTGGCAGAACGTCTCAATGTCAAAGAGCGTGAAGTTATTGAGATGGGGCAGCGTATGGATAACTGGGACGTTTCTTTGGAGAGCCCGGTTCGTTCGGATTCCGACGATGAACAGAAAAATTTCCTCCCAAGTAATGGGCCGGGCATTGAATCCACGGTCGCAGGCAAGGAAATGAAGGTAAAGCTCACGGAGCTTTTGGATACGCTGAAGGTAAAGCTCAATGACAAGGAAAAGATGATCCTTGAAAAACGCTTATTAACTGACGAACCGCTGACCTTACAGAATATTGCCGACAGATTTGATATTTCCAGGGAACGAGTTCGTCAGATTGAAGTTAATCTTCTGAAAAAAATGAAAAAATACCTCGAAGCTGAAATGCCTGATATTGTAGATTATTTCGACGGAGAAAAGATCGTTATTAATTCGTCTTCGTAATGCAATAACATTGTCCTTATTCAGTATATTTTTTCATTTTCCTTAAAAACAATCCAACATAATCTGCTAACTATGAAAGTACCTTTGCTCGATCTCCAGGCGCAACTGGAGTACCTCGAAGATGATATACTCGCCGCAGTTACTCGTGTCGTCAAGTCCACCCGTTATATTCAGGGGCCAGAAGTAGAGGAATTTGAGAAAGAAATAGCCGAATATTGCGGAGCTGCCTACGGTGTAGGTGTTTCCAGTGGCACCGATGCCTTGTTGATATCCCTTATGAGTCTTGGAGTAGGGGCGGGAGATCAGGTCCTCACTACGCCATATTCGTTTTTTGCTACTATGGGTGTCATTCTTCGAGTTGGCGCGATACCTGTTTTTGCAGATATTGATCCGGTGAGCTTTAATATTGATCCGATCCGGATGGAAGAGATACTGGCGGCCGACACCGAACGAAGGATCAAAGCTATCATTCCTGTCCATCTGTATGGCCAATGCGCAAACATGACGGCCATTATGGAGTTGGCAAATCGATATGAGCTTCCTGTTATTGAGGATGCAGCCCAGGCAATAGGGGCGGAATATCCCATGACCGATGCAGGAACTGTTGCCTATAAGAGAGCAGGGGCAATGGGTATCGCAGGTTGTTTTTCCTTTTTCCCCAGCAAAAATCTTGGTGGAATTGGGGATGCAGGAATGGTCGTCACTCAGGATAGAGAGTTTGCTGAAAAACTTGTATTGATGCGTAATCACGGTGCCTATCCGAAATATTTCCACAAACTGGTTGGAGGTAACTTTCGCCTTGATCCTATTCAGGCGGCAGCACTGAGAGTGAAATTGCCCTATCTTGAGCGATGGCATAAACAAAGGGGGGAAAATGCCAAAAAATATGACACCCTTCTTTCAGAAACAGGTCTTGTTGCGACTGAGCAAATTGTTCTGCCAAAAGTTGTTTATAATCAAGATGAAACCGGAGGAGAGCAAGCAGCAAATCTGCACATTTATAACCAGTATATTTTACGTGTCGATCGAAGAGATGAACTGAGAGCGTGGCTTGGAAAAAATGATATCGGTTGTGAAATCTACTATCCAGTGCCATTGCATAAGCAGGAATGTCTAGGTGCCATGGCATCCAGTACTCATTATCCTGAGGCAGAAAAAGCCGCTGAGACAACCATTGCTTTGCCAATTTATCCTGAACTTACCAATGCCATGCAGGAATATGTTGTTGAGAAAATAGTGCAGTTTTATAGTTAAGCGGTTACCATGAGGGGTGACTTCTACAGCGTTTATTCTTCCCCGTGTTCACTGCCTGGATAACAGTTTTTTTCATTGAATTGTATTATCCGGCATGCTCTGAAACGGGGAAAATACTATATAGACATCTAGAATGGTTTTTATAAAAAACCATCTAATGTGGTGACCCTCATTCGCTAATGACCATCCTATTTCGGCTCAAGATATCTATTATCACTAAATATTTCTTTTTTCTCCTCCTTTTACTGGTGGTGCCTGTCTCTGGCTGTTTAGCTTGGGATGGGATTGCTCCAGACAGAAATATCTCTATGGTCCAAGGAGAACCTGAATCTCCCGAATGGAAGGTCCTTTGGGATAGGGCCAGGCATTTAGTTGGTGAAAAAGATTATTCACTTGCAATAAAAGCCTATTCGGAATTGTCCAAGATTAAACCGAACATAGAGGAGGCCAAATGGGAGTATTGCAAAGTCCTCTTGAAGGTTGAAGATTTTTCCACCGCTACAAAGATCATTGGCAGCTTATTAGATAACGATCCAAATAATACCGATTATCTTCTTGCTGTCTGCTGCTGTTGCTACCCATTGGAAGAACTATAAAAGTGCCGGTCGTTATTTTGGAAGAGTTTTTGAAGCAAATCCAACAGGGGGAAGTGCGGATGTTGCTCTTCTTGGTCTCGCAACCAGCTTACGAAATCAAGGCAAGAAGGTGTTTGCTTTCGCACTATTCGAACAATATATCTTACGACATCCGGAGAACCGCACTATACTTCATTACCTGGCGTTGGACGCTCATGAGCTTGGCATGGATAAAAAGGCAAGAGCATTCTATTCAAGACTATTGGAAAATTCAAATGTTGAAGATCGCATAATATTTCAAGCTGTACAAGTTTTTGATGCCCCTGGCTATGAGAAGAAAAGAAGCACCTTGTGGTTGGAATACCTGATACGTCACCCTGACTATTTACCGTTTCGACATAAATTAACCCAATATTACATAGACAGGGGTGACTATGACAAAGCACTCTCACAGCTTGAATATCTTTCTGATAATAATACCAATAATGAAGAATATCTTCTTGAGGCGGGCACCGTCTGTCAGCGTGACCTGAAAAGGCCCGACAAAGCTTTGAGATTTTACGAGAGGTACTTACAGAAGCATCCGGAAAACGTCGAAATCAGGCAGAAGATAACCAATATCCAGAATATTCTTGCAAATGATTTCCTGTCGATTGTTGAAAACGGTGGTTCTCGTCAACTCTGGAGAGACCTTGACGAGATTACAACGAATCCATTAGGGATTTATCTTCAGATAGCGGGCATTCTAGAGAGAAATGGGCAAGTTGAAGAGTTGATAGATGTTCTTGAAATAATCTATAAACATTCAGCCCCTAATGATAGCATCGCTTTAAAAATTGCCAATCAGTATTATCGTAAAAGACAGTACCGCAAGGCTTTGAATTATCTCGGAGAAGTTGCTGGTGAGAAAAGTAAAACAAAATCCTATTTCTTACTAAAAGGTGATTCCGAGCAGCAGCTTGGGTTGGAAAAGGAAGCTCTCTCTTCTTTTGAGCATGGGGTGACGCTAGATCCTCAGGATTCTGTGATTAGAGTGAAGTGCCTGGAATTATCAGGAAAAATAGGCAATGTAGAAAAGCTTAAATCTCTTTTTGCTGAAGGGTTAAAGCAGAGTTCTGCCAAAGTGCCAGCAGATTTTGTGATAAGCTATTTGGATTTGCTTTCCTATAATTTTCTTTTCAATGAATATGAGAAAACGGATTATTGGGCAAGAAAATATTTTGCCAATCAACCTGAAATAATTACCCGATTTGATATTCATAAGGCTTCATCTTTGCGAAGAGAAGGAAAAACAAGGCGAGCGGAACAAATGCTCCGCCAACTGCTGAATCAAAATTTTTTCATCGAAGATATACTGTTCCAGCTGACAGAGAATGCTGTAATAGACAAAAACGTCATAGCAGCGGAAAACTGGTATCAAGCATTACTGAAAAACACCAATCAGGTAGATTCGGAATTCACCTTTGATCCAGAGGGGTGTAAGTTACTTCTTTTAAAAGTCGATATATTAAAAGCTGAAGGTAAATATGGTACTGCCCAGGATCTTATTGATTCATATGAGACAGCATTGGTGAAAATTAAGACATCACAAGAGCTTAAGCTATTGGGAGCCCAATTAGAGAAACAACGTTGCTTATTAAGCTTTTACGAAGGAAAGTTTCTGGAGTCATACAGACAGAGCGTAGAGCTTCTTGATAATGGGTCTTTTGATCCTGAATTATTTGTCATTGTGAGCATTCTTGAACGAAAATTGAAAAATATTGATAAGGAAATAGATCACCATAACAGAATCAATATCGCCGGGAATCCAGTTTTAACCAGACTGCTGGCAATCGTTCCTCAGGAAATAGAATATCAGGAATATGCTGACGCTGTAAAAAACCTCAGCACAGTTCTCAAAAAATATCCAAGTTCTGTCGTGGGAAACACCCTGTGGGCTGAATTAATGATGACCAGAGGACATGGTGACAGCGCTTATGAGTATCTGTCACAATTGATTCTACAGTTTCCTGAGGAACCATATTATCAAAAAAAGCGCATTGAGGTGGAATCACGGAGGGGAAGGTATAAAGAAGGTTTAGCTCTCATGGAAATCAAAGAGAGGGAATCGGAGGGAGTTGATATGCTTGCAGCAAAACTCAAATCTAACGACGATATTGAAGAAGTGCTCACTCTCGCCAGACTCTTGTGGGGTGATAAACAGCAGGAAAAATCTTTAAAAATTTACAAACAGCTATTAGTCTCAACCTGTATCAGAGGAACTGAAGGAAAAATTTAAACAAAATCAGATTAACTATCATCATCTCACACGGGAAAATACTTTTTGGAACTCGTTGGTACTAATGTCTCAGTCTGAACCAGAAGTCCTTCAGGAGCTGATGGAACCATCATTTCTGATCGAGAATCGAGGCAATGAAGCAGGAGAAATCGTCTCTGAATTGTTTGGAAAGTATAGTTGGCAGAAATTGATCAGTAATGAATATATGGCTCGAAAAGCAATTTATGATCATAATTATTATTATGCCGAGCAGAGTTACAAGCGACTCTTGCAAGATGATTCCTCAGAAGGAATGAGCGATCTCGCGACTGTCTATGGTAAAATTGGTAAGTATCGTAAAAAAGCACAGATTTATGAGGCGATAAAAAATAGCGGAGCCACTTCTCCTGATTTGATTGAATCTATTGATAGAAATAATTTACAGCTCAGTCCTCAGAGTATCTTTAATGCCGCATACGAGGAAAAGGATGGCAGAAATGGTAATATTAATATTTCGAGAAGGACTTTTGGCACGTCTTTTTGGGTGATTCCTGATCTTGACAAGGATGTACGGTTACTTTACGCAAACAACCGTTATGAATCTTTGGACACTGACGAATCAACTGGGAGCAATTTCTTCTATGGTGTAGCAACCTACGAATTTACTAAAGCGTATGAATTGACAATGGGCGCTGGTGCTGAAAAACTTACGAGTACCAACGACACCGGTTTCCAATACGAAATAGAGCTAAAAGGACAGCTAGACGATTATATAGACGCATATGCGCTACTTGAAAAGAGAGCGGTGTACGATACAATCGAGGCTATACAGCACCAAGTAACTTTTCAGTCACTTGAAACAGGGTTGAGTGTTGAAACTCCTCTGGGCATTTCTTTTGGTGGAGATGTGCATCATCGTTATTACAATGACGGTAACTCTCAGAATAGGTTCCACGGATATTCGTCGTATAGCATTTTCGGCGAATCTTTGCAGGCAGCATTGCGTTATGAGTACCAGTATCTGACCAATGATGATGCAAACAGCTCCAGAGCGAGATTGTCCGAGATTGTTTCACCTGATGAACCGTTGTACTGGAGCCCCTCATCGTTTTCCGAACAGCGCATAAGCTTGCATTTTCAACATGATTTTTTGGGATATGAGCAAGGAACAAAAAAGAGTATGAGTTATTATGCAATCGACAATGCTATTGGTTTTGAAGACAATGATATTCTCTCTTTTACCACCAAATTTGATATTTTTCTTGAAATGAGTCCTCATTTTCTATTAAAAGGCAACTTTACATTATCAAAAAGCGATGATTATGAGGAAAAAGGGCTGTCAATGTCCCTGCACTATCGCTGGTGATATTTCTATTTTGTCTATGTTTCCTGTTTAAGGCTCAGTAGTTTGAGTGTCTTGCAGGTTTTTTTTATGGAGGTTTAAATGATTCAAAGAATACCGATGTCTAAATCCGGCAATCAGAAATTGCGAGACGAATTGCAGCATCTTGAAAGAGTTGAGCGAGGTGTTGTGGTCAAAGCTATAGAGGTAGCGAGGGAACATGGTGATCTGAAGGAGAATGCGGAATACCATGCGGCCAAAGATCGGCAGGGGCATATCGAAGGACGCATTATTGAACTAAAGAACAAATTATCACGAGCAGAAGTCATAGACTGTCTCAAGGTGAAAACGAACAGTATAGTTTTTGGAACTGTGGTTCAGTTGCTTGATCTTGACACAGATGAGGAGATCATATATCAGTTATTGGGACCGGAGGAAGCTGATGTGAAAAAAGGATCAATCTCTGTTCTCTCGCCATTGGGGAGAAGTATGCTCGGTAAAGAGGTAGGTGATGAAGTATTGGCTATTACTCCTGGTGGAACAAGAACATTTGAAGTGATGGCTATCAATCCTTCGGAGTTTTCGTAAAGGCCAAGATGTTGTTTTTTGGGGAAGGCGCCTTCGGATTGTGATCTTCATTCAGAGCTCGGCGGGTTGTCTAGTATACCCGCCAAAAAAATAGAAAGGATCTGCGTCTGCAATCTCTTCAACGGTATAGTGGGTTTCAAGAGATGCATTCCAGACCCGTGAGACCTCATCCAATGCACCAAAATAAACTCGTTTTGCAATATCCGGTTTAATATCGGTTTTGTAGATCCCTGTTTTTTGGCCCATTTTAATTATATTTGCAATTATGCCAATATATTCATTAAATTGATTATTTCGGTAATCTTTGATAACCTTGTTTGTTTGTCGAAGCTCAATCTGGATAACTTCAGCAAGGTTCTTGTTTTTTTTCATAGCCATAAGGTGCTGGATCGTATAGATTTCCAGCATTTTCTTCGGGTCATCTTCATTGCTGAGGAGTTTGTTGGTTTTCTCGACGATTTTTCCTACTTCTTCTTCAAATACGGAGAGCAGTATGTCGTATTTGTTATTGAAATAGAGATAAATTGTTCCATCAGCAACCTTGGCTTCTTTGGCAATATCGGATATTCTGGCGGTGAAAAATCCTTTTTTTGCAAAGACTTTAGTCGCAGCCGAAATAATTTTAGAATGTTTATTTTCTGCTTTCATTCCCAACATAGAAAGATCGAAAGTAAAACAATTAAAGTGAAAGAAATATGAATGACTATTCATTCATGTAATATTTCGCATCCCTTTTGTCAACGATCAATCAAAACGACAGGGATGTTTGGCTTATTTTCTCGTTGTGAAAAGATTTTTAAGAAGAGATTAATATAAAACCTTGATTGGAGTAGCCTATGAAAATTCTTGTTATTGGTTCAGGTGGACGGGAACATGCGCTTGTATGGAAAATCAAGCAAAGCAAAAAGGTAGAAAAAATTTACTGTGCTCCAGGCAATGCCGGGATTAGCCGAATGGCTGATTGTGTTGATATTTCAGTTACAGATATTAAAAAATTGCTGAAATTTGCTAAGAAGGAAAAAATTGATTTAACAGTTGTTGGGCCAGAATCTTCGCTGGTTGCCGGTATTGTGGATGTCTTCGAAGAGCACGGTTTGAGGATCTTCGGTCCCACCATGAAGGCTGCAGAACTTGAAGGCAGCAAGGTGTATTCAAAGGAGTTCCTCGAAAAATATAATATTCCCACCGCTGCGTTTAAGGTGTTTAAAGACAGTGCCAAGGCAAAAGAATATATTGATTCCCATGGTGCGCCAATAGTTGTTAAAGCAGACGGTCTCGCCGCAGGAAAAGGGGTAATTGTTGCAAAAACGGTAGAAGAAGCCAAACAAGCAGTAGATCTTATAATGGCTGACAAGGCTTTTGGCAGTGCGGGTGACAAGATAATTATAGAAGCTTGTCTTACCGGAGAAGAGGCCTCTTTTATTGCTTTCACTGATGGCAAAACAGTTCTCCCTCTCCCTACATCTCAGGATCACAAGGCGATATTTGAGAAAGACGAAGGACCAAATACCGGCGGAATGGGTGCGTATTCTCCCGCTCCGGTGGTTACTGATGAAATTGCTGAATTCGTGATGAACAGAGTTATGCTGCCCACGATAAAAGGATTGGAGACGGAGGGAAGACCCTATAAAGGGATGCTCTATGCTGGATTGATGATTGATGGGGATACTATAAATGTCTTGGAATTTAATTGCCGTTTTGGTGATCCTGAAGCTCAACCGCTGTTGATGCGGTTGAAAAGTGATATCATCGACATTTTTGATGCAGCAATAGATGGAAAACTGGATCGCGTTGAGATGAAAATTGATCCACGGCCAACAGTCTGTGTTGTTATCGCCTCCGGTGGATATCCTGGGGCATATGAAAATGGTAAGACTATTGGAGGATTAACTAAAGCTTCTGAATGCCTGGGAGTTGAAGTATTTCACGCCGGTACAGTCAGAAAGAAGGGGCGGATTGTTACCAACGGTGGTCGAGTTCTTGGTGTGACTGCAGTGGGAAATACCTTGAAAGATGCTATATCAAGAGCATATAAGGCTGTTGATGAGATTAAGATGGACTAATTGCTATTGCAGAAGGGATATCGGCGAGAAGGCTTTACGGCGCAATTCTGTAACAACACAACAGCCTTTGGTCGGAATTGTCATGGGCAGTGATTCAGATTTATCCGTTATGAAAGTTGCATTTGATTTTTTGAGATCAATGGATATTTGCTGTGAAATGACGGTTGCCTCCGCTCATCGTACACCGGAAAAAGCAATTGAGTATGCCAAAACTGCGCAGCAGAGAGGTTTGAAGGTGATTATAGCCGGTGCTGGTATGGCTGCACATCTGGCTGGAGTACTTGCTTCGCATACGGATCTACCTGTAATTGGTGTACCTTTGGAAGCCTCTTCTCTTGGAGGGTTGGATGCTTTACTGTCGACTGTGCAAATGCCGCCCGGTGTCCCGGTTGCTACGATGGGAATTGGTAAGTCCGGTGCTAAGAATGCCGGGGTTTTTGCATTGAAACTTCTCGCTATGGTTAATCCTGAATTGGGCAAAAAACTTGTTAAATTTCGACGTGATATGGTTATGGAAGTCCAAGAAAAAGACAGAAAGATAAATGAGCAAGGATAGTTCTGTCGCTAATGTAGGGACATCGTTGGAAGTGGCCACGGCGCTTTTGCGTAAAGGAGGAGTCGTTGCTTTCCCGACTGAAACCTATTACGGGTTGGCCGTAGACCCTGATTGTGCTGCTGCTGTAACTAAATTGTATAGGGTGAAGAACCGTCGGGAAAATAAGCCATTGCTTATGCTTATTGAAAAAATTGAGCAACTTGAAACAGTAGTTCAGGAGGTTCCACTGGTCTATTGGCCTCTGATAAACAAATATTGGCCTGGACCATTAACACTCATTTTTCAAGCTCAAAAGAGCATCAGTAAACTGATTACCGGAAATACAGGAACAGTCGGCGTACGGATTTCACCACATCCAATAGCTCAGGAACTGGTGAGACGGATGGAAAAGCCTATTACAGCGACCAGTGCCAATATCTCTGGTCTTCTACCTGCTCGATCAGCGCAAGAGGTATTTGAAACGTTAGGACATAAAATTGATTATATCGTTGATGGAGGACAAACCAAGGCAGGTTTGTGTTCGACGATTCTCAGTATTCAAAAGAGCAAGCTTGTCGTTCTTCGCCGCGGGCAGATAGATTTGTCTGGAGAACTTGGTGAAGGGATCATTAACTGATCAGCTTACCATTGATTAATTCAGGAAGAGCATTGTATGATACTTTAAGCAGCGCAAGACTTTTTATGACAACGATACCTTGGTTAAAATTTCCGGTTCCTTCGTTTATGTCAAATAGATAGGATTTTAATATGAATGGACTGAAATGGGACAAAGAATTTGCTTTAGAACAGGCCGCCGATGATGTGGAACTATTGCAGGAACTATTGGAAATTTTCAAAGAATCCTTGCGGTCAGATTTGCAACTTATTGAACAGGGACTAGCAGAAGGCTCTGCCGCTAAGATCAGTAGTGCGGCACATTCAATCAAGGGTGCTGCTGCCAGTCTTGGAATAGTTGGCATAAAAGAAATTGCTACGCTAGATTGAGGTAGATAGTCGGGCAGGTGGGCTAGACGTAGCACGAGAAAAGTTTGAGATTTTACGCTCTTTACTGGTTGATCTTCAGGCACTCTGAGAGAATTTCATCACTTCAGAACATTACATGAAGTGATGAAATTCTATAGCTGGACTGTTTTTAACTTCTGGTCAAATTTCTGTATTTTATGCGGTGCGGTTGATCCGCTGCAGCTCCGAGTCGACTTTTGCGATCCTTTTCATAATCTGAATAGTTTCCTTCAAACCAGACAACCTGCGAGTCTCCTTCAAAGGCCAGGATGTGCGTCGCAATCCTGTCTAAAAACCATCTGTCGTGGCTTATTACCACTGCGCAACCGCCAAAGTTTTCAAGAGCTTCTTCCAGTGCTCGCAATGTGTTGATATCCAAATCATTTGTTGGTTCATCAAGGAGCAAGACATTACCGCCTTCCTTGAGCGTTTTGGCAAGGTGCACGCGATTTCGTTGGCCACCGGAGAGCAAACCGACCTTTTTTTGCTGATCCGATCCGGAAAAATTAAATTTTCCAACATACGCACGACTATTCACTTCTTTAGTTCCTAGCCAGACAGTATCCTGTCCTTCGGAAATAGCCTGCCAGATTGTCTGCTCTGGATCGAGATGATCCCGGCTTTGGTCAACATAGGCCAATTTTACCGTATCACCAAGGCGTATCGACCCGGAATCTGGTGATTCCTGCCCAGTGATCATTTTAAAAAGTGTGCTTTTTCCAGCGCCGTTTGGACCAATAATACCGACGATTCCACCTGGAGGTAGACTGAAATCCATATTTTCTACAAGGAGGCGATCACCAAAACATTTTGTGATATTTTTCGCCTCAATAACTACTTTGCCCAGGCGCGGACCAGGCGGTATAAAAATTTCCAACTCTTGAGCAAATTTTTCTGTCTCTTTGGAGAGCAGTTGTTCATAAGAACTTATTCGAGCTTTAGACTTACTTCGCCTTCCTTTAGGACTCATCTTGATCCATTCGAGTTCACGGCGCAGGGTTCTTTGGCGGTCGCTTTCTTTCTTTTCCTCCATGGCCAATCGCTTTTCTTTTTGCTCCAACCAGGAGGAATAGTTGCCCTTCCAGGGGATTCCCATTCCTCGGTCAAGTTCCAGTATCCAACCAGCTACATTGTCGAGGAAATATCTATCATGGGTGACAGCAATGACTGTTCCGGGGTAGACTTGTAGGTGCTGCTCAAGCCAACTAACGGATTCGGCATCAAGATGGTTGGTAGGTTCGTCCAAGAGGAGAATTTCCGGTTGTTTGAGAAGAATTCTACATAATGCAACCCTACGTTTTTCACCTCCGGATAAAATACCGCATTTGTTGTCGGAAGGAGGGCAACGAAGGGCGTCCATGGCCATCTCCAGGCGACTGTCCAGGTCCCAAGCAGAGAGATTATCGAGTTTCTCCTGTACGCTTCCTTGTCTGTCGATGAGAGCCTGCATTTCATCATCGGTCATTGGTTCAGCAAATTTCTCATTAATTTCATTGAATTCGTTGAGAAGATCAACTGTTTCCTGGACACCTTCTTCGACAATCTGTTTAACGGTTTTGTCCGGATCAAGTTCAGGTTCCTGCGCAAGGTAGTCAACTCGGTGCCCTGGGGCAAATGAGTTTCTCCGTTAAAATCTTTATCGATACCTGCAAGAATTTTTAGGAGAGTACTTTTCCCTGAACCGTTTAAGCCCAGAACGCCGATTTTTGCGCCATAGAAATAAGAGAGAGAAATGTCTTTTAAGATCGGTTTGTTCTCGTAATATTTACTCACTTTTATCATCGAATAGATAACTTTTTTGTCGTCTGTACTCATAGAAAAATCCTTATATCAATATTTGCAGAATTAGAACGCAGGATTGTCCTGCTGGATGCATTGGTGTATAAAAAATAAACATTAGCGTCGTTGATAGTACAAAAAAAAGCGCGATAATCAAACAGGAGATTATCGCGCTTTGCTAGAATCTGTTGCCAAATAGGATCAGATTAGCTTAGTAGGTTAATGGTTTATTTTTTTTCACCTTTGATCGGTAAGCTCTTTGGCCACCAGGGCTCCAACCACACCAAGCAGTCCGAGGTTTCTAATTTTTTTCATGGCAGGTTTTACCATAGAAGCAAGCATGGCTCTTCTTCTTACCTGATCCAAATCTGCGAGTTCTGGAGTATGACTGGCAAAGAGTAACTCCATATCCTTCTTCTTGCCAAAATATCTACTGTTGGGACCAAGGTTACCGCCTTTTGGCTCGATTCCTTTGGCACCATTTTTGACGTATTTGAGCGACCTCGGACTTTGGATCATCAAGATCACCGAATATTCTGGCACCGGTAATACACGTCTGCACACAAGCAGGAACCGCGCCGGCTTCCACTCTGGGTTTGCAGTAAGTACATTTATCCGCTTTGCCATCTTGTGAGACATCATCAACCAAAGCAGGATTGACATATCTGGCATTATAGGGGCAGGCATCGACACATGCTCCGCAGCCAATACAACGATATTTATCTATCTGTACCGTACCGTCAAAAGGATCTTTCCAGGTGGCGGCAACCTCCATGGTTTTGGTTTCACCTGTTTTGAAATTAGTGAATTTCATGTCTACCGGATCAGCCGGACATACAGGTACACATTCCGGTTCGGTGCAGTGATTGCAAAGCCCAGGGTAATAAGTTGACGCCATTTCATCGCCGACCAGGCTGGGGCCCATGCGAAATACCCAGTTGCGATAAAATTCTACAGGGACCTCCCATTCTGCTTTGCAGGCGATAGCGCAGGCATGGCAGCCTACACATCGTTCAAGGTCGATAATCATTCCGTATTGCATTGTATCCTCCTGAAATAATACCTTTAAAGCCGAATTTAGACTGTGGCCGGAATGTCAATTACCTTGCCATCTTTGGTCAATTTGACAAAGTTAGTGCGCATTCCATGGGCGCCGGTCTCAGGGTCAACTGTAATTTTAGTTATAAGACTCGTATCATCAACACCGGCATTAACAGCCACGCTCATCAGCGGATTGGAGGTACCATAGCCATGGGCCATGAAAATCGAATCCTTTCGAATGCCCGGGGTGGTTTTAACCGTTGTGGTAGTGCGTGATTTTGTCCCATCTTGATTGATGAAACCTACTATGTCACCATCTTTTAGACCCATTTCAGCAGCAGCTTTGTCGTTTAGCCATACTGGATTATTGGGCATTTCATGGTGCAGCCAGATATTGTTCTGGGTTCTGTTGAAGGTGTGTACGGGAACGCGACCATAGAGAAGTCGCGCATATCCGGCAGGTGTTTGTTCTACCGGTACATAGGTGGGGACTCCGGGAAAACCGGCATCAGCGATGTTTTCATTGTAGAATAAAACTTCGAAATCCTCTGGCATTTGATAGGGATCTTTACCTTCACGGAGATGGATGCCACCTTCTTTTTTTAATTGTGCAAGCGACAGTTTGGCAACGCTGAGATCTTTGTCCACAAGTTCTTCGACTGTCTGGACAGGGATATCTTTTGCATAACCCATGCGTTTGGCAATTTCATTGGTGATATAAACATGATCTTTACGTTCAAACATCGGGGCCACGAGCGGCATTCTCGCTGTGATGTATTGTTGCTGTTTGTCAGCAAAATCCCATTGTGTTCCTGTTTGGATGAGGTCATAACGCTCAAGATAGCTGGCTTCCGGTAAGAGGATGTCTGCCCACATGGTGATGTCTGTTGGCATGACATCAACACACATGACAAAGTCCATCTGCTTCAGAACATTTTTCATCTTTTCCTGACCGGGAATGGTCTGGATAGGATTCTGACCCCAAATAATACATCCCTTTATTGGAAAAGGTTTGCCGGTCAGGGCTGCATCTCTTATCAACTCTGTTGGGGTTCCTGGAGGAGAGTACGGATAGAGCTTATCTTCATCCGCATTGAGATTCAGATTCGGTACCTCGTCATGTTCTTTTGCGGCCCAGCTGGTTTTTCCGACCTTCGGCCCTTTTCCAGGTACCCAGCCACCTTTAACAAAATAAGCACCCAGAAGTCCGGTGAGACAGGCAAGGGAACGCTGTCGCTGGAAATCGTTGCCATACCAGGACACATGACGACCGGGATGAATGGAAACATTTGGTGCGTTTGCCGCTAACATTTCGGCAACTTCCTTGATTTGACTGGCAGGAATATCGCATTCTTTGGCAGCCTTTTCAAGGCTCCATTCCTTAATACCATCTTTGAATTCGTCGAAACCATCTCCATATTCGTCTATGAACTCTGCGTCATATTTATTTTTGGTGACGAGATAATTCATGATGGCGAGGAGAAAAGCAGTATCAGTACCAGGTTTTATTTTTACCCAAATATCGGACTTGGCAGCCGAGGCTGAGTACCGTGGATCGACAACGATCAGCTTGGCTCCGTTCTGCAATCCCTTTATATATCGTTTTATATGGCTTACGTGTACATTCTCTCCAAAATGGCAACCAAGCAGGAATATGACTTTTGCATTTGGCATATCGACATTTTCACCCGGTGCCCTGCCAATAGTTGCAACATATGCAGTGTCACGAATTCCACGGCATTGGAAAAAAGAAGCTTCGCTTATATTATGGGTACCAACGACTCGCTCCATAAAATGCATAGGATACTTGGCGGTTGATCCGTGGGGGAACATGCAAAGACCCTGTGGCCCATATTTTTCCTGTATTGCCTTGAGTTTTGTCCCACATTCATCGAGGGCCTCTTTCCAACTGATTTTTTTCCATTTTGGATTACCCCGTTCGCCAACATTTTTGAGAGGGTATTTAAGTCTGTCGGGGTCGTAGAGCAATTGAATACCGGCGTTTCCTCGTGCACATATAGCACTACCATTGTCGATCGATTTTGGATTGCCTTCAAGTTTTACAAGTCGATCTCCACGCTTTTTGCCGATAAGTTGACATCTCCAAAAACACATTTCACAGACGCCGCCAGCTACAGCCTCATCTTTTAAAGTGCCCTTAGCTTCAAGGGGGGAACGTGTTATTCCACTTTCTGATGCAATTGCTCCAGAAAGAGGTAATGCGACAGCTGCCAATGAGGCAGACTGTAAAAATTTACGCCTCGTTATATTGAACGCCATACTCCTTATCCTCCTGTGTTATAAAATCAATAAAGCTGATGATGATTCGGTAAAAAGGATGCTGAGCCTCCTTTTTAACTCTTGATGCAAAAATTGGAAACCATGGCAGAAAAAAGCGAGCCAGAAATTCTTCCTCTCCGTCCTTGTTTTGATCTTCTGCAAGAAAAGAGAGAAATTCTAGCTGATGTATTAAGCTGTCGGGTAAGTCAGCATTTTCAGTAAGGTCATAGCCAAGAGAACGGTAGTACAATAAGATCTTGTCGGAATATTGTCCTCGAAGAGTTTTTTCTAAATATACCGATCCATAGGGCGGGGCGGCAACATGTGGAGTGCCGTTGATAAAGAGCCTGGTGTACTCAACCTGAAGATCCTCAAGAACATCCTTGCTATTACAAAGTTCGGTCTGGAGTGTTTCTCTTTCTATTTTGCCGCCCAATGCGTCGAGTAATCCGTAGAGACTTTTGAGGTAATTATCGGAAAACCAATCGGGCTCGGGATATTGCATGCTTTGGGCACAGAAACGATAGAGAGTGGCGATGTGATCGGTTGGAGAACTCTTTTGCATTGGGTGTAGTTTGTTAAAATAAAAAGCATTGCAGAGAAGGTATGAGAATCTCTGGTCGATTATACGGTCTAGCCATGGTACCACAATGTAAACCGGTTCATATATTACTTATCAGATATCATTTTGTAAATACCACACCGTGGTATTTTGGTGTCTAATGCCCTTCCTTTGTATTGCAGAAAGACGAGAATAATCACAATAAATATAAATAAATAGGCAGTTATTTACTTAAACGGAAGTGTAAGAATTAAATTAAAAACTAAATTGTATTTTCCTACATAAAAAAAATATCAGCCAGGAAAATGTTCACAGTTTTGGTAAAAGCTTAAGGGAAGATGCGGTGCCTTAAGAGATAAATGTAGTAGGAATTGATTTTACCAATGAGGTCTTCAGTTTCCTGATAAGGAGCGTGAAGGCCATAACTAAGTGACTCTGTATTTTCTCCTGCATTCCAGGCAGAGACCACCAGATCAAGTTTCCCGTCGAATTTGTAATTATATTTTGCTATTAGATAACAGGTGAGAAGAATGTTGACAGCCGGATCAAAGAGATCATCCTGACTCAGGTTTTCAAGTTGAATTTTGGAGACATATTGAAAATCAGTCTTTGATTGAGCAAGTATTTTTGCGGCCTCTTTCCCGGTAGTAAGTATAATTTGGCCAAGGCCGAGAGCATTTTTGCTTGAAACTGCCATGTGGTCTGCCCCTGACTCGGCCAGGATAAGTGCACGAATAAAATTAGGGCTGACCTTATGTCTGGGGATAAAGTAAGAAAAACCTGAAAAATAGCGAATGAAATGGTCGTAACGGGCCAGTTTTAATACCTCATTCTGGGTTACTTTGTTGTTTTTATATTTGTTAACGGAATTATGCAGATTTGCATGGGATTCCGAAACAGTCGTGAGAATGAATATAATCCCCAGCAAAATATATGGAGTTATGTATCGTGTTTGTTGCATCTCTTTTCTAAAGGAGCTATACCCCCTCAAGGTCACTGAACTGAGTCCCGGTAAAGCACGTGGTCTGTCAGACCACCCCTCAAGGGGGAAGCAAACAAAATCCAGAGCTTTGCGGGGGGAAGGTTAATTGTTTGTGAGTATCACTGCTTAGAAATTGTACGAGAGATTGATAAAGCAGAAAAGGATCACAGCTGCCTGTGAGTTCACGAATGGAATGCATTGCTAAACTTGGGACACCAATGTCTATGGTCTTGACTCCCAGGCGAGCGGCAGTAATAGGGCCTATAGTGCTGCCGCAGGGCATGTCACTGCGCATGACAAATTCCTGAGGAGTGATTTTGGCTTCTTTGCAAATATTCTTATATATGGCGGCACTGAGGCTACTTGTGGCATAACGTTGGTTGGCATTCAGTTTTATGACGGGACCTTTATTGAGATGGATTTCATGGGCAGGATCGATTTTGTCCATAAAATTGGGATGGGCTGCATGGGCGTTATCTATTGAAATAAGAAAGGAATTACTATGCGCTATTCTTCTTGTCTCGGGGTCAGGCATGATTCTTTCAAACACTGAATCGATAAACGAACCATGAGCGCCTGTAGCCGAAGTCGATCCGTTTTCTTCGTGGTTGGCGCAGTAAAGAAAATTGTTTTTTGACTTGTTGGCATGAGCAATCGCTGCCATGCCGGCGTGACAACTAAGCAGATTGTCGAGTCTGGCTGAGCTGATAAATTCATTATTTATGCCGGTGTAGCTGGGGCCGTGAAAATCGTAGCAAAAGATATCGAATGCCAGAATTTTCTTAATATTAGCCTTGGGATGTTCGAGCTGAAGTTGATCGAGAAGAAGAGAACTAAATTCCGGTAATTGTTTGTCGATGGTTTGAGAGATAATCGGCGGAAGATGTTTCTGTTGGTCGATACCACCCTTTGTATTTGCCTCCCTGTTGAAATGAATAGCTATACTGGGAATGGTGAGTAGAGGACGGTTAAAATTAACCATTAAAATTGCTAGCTTCCCGCCATCCAATTCGCATACTGCTCTACCTGCAAGGGAGAGGTCCCGATCAAACCACGAGCTGAGTAAACAACCGCCATAAACCTCAACCCCGAGTTGGTGATACGTCCCTGTTTTAATATCGGGTCTTGGTTTAATCTGCAAACAAGGGCTATCGGTGTGGGCAGCAAGTATTCTGAAACCACCTTCATATTCTTCGTCATTACCTAGAGTGAAGGCAATGGTTGCACTGTTTTCTCTTGTGACGAAATAGGCAAACCCTTTTTTAAGTTGCCACTGCAGGTTTTCCTGTAGTTGGATAAAACCATTCAAGCGAAGTACATCCTCAATGCAAGCGACAGCATGATAAGGGGTGGGGGAAGAAGCAAGAAAAGAGAATAAAGTTTTATTGTAGTGAGATTGATTCATAGTTTATGACAATTTTAACGCATGAAAAACTGCTGAGTTTATTTGATGAATTATCTAGTACTTTACCGATTTATCTTGTTTTTGTGCAAGAAACGAATTTGTACTAAAAATATCTATCCCGGCTTTCTTCCCGTTCACCGAGTTTAGGTTAATATGCGGCCATTTTTGCGTAAGCAGCCAGTTTCGTTTGTAAACCTCTCTGGATAGATGTTGTTATTTTGGGATCACTATTATTGGTTGCAACCTTAGCTTCAGATGGAGAAGGCGTTGTCGAGACCCCTCGTAGCAACTCATCCTGCTGAGTTTTAAGCAACTCTTCTCTGGCTTGGGCCTCCATGGCAGTAGCTTTAGCAGCTATCTGTTTGTCGGCACCTGAAGGGTCGGCAGGAGCCAGAGCGGCACGTTTGATGGTTTGCATTTTGGTTATCGTTGCTTCGGGGGTAGACTCTTTTGATGTGTCTATGCCAACTTCTCCACCAATAGCGTATGAGCCACCGTCAGGCCCTTTTTGATAGCTAAAGGTAGCGCCACCCGTGGCATATCGACCGGCAGTGGATAAATGCGCCTGCTCGTGTGTCCGGACTTCAGTATCGCGACTTTTGAGCTGTTGTAGTTGTTTCAGCTCCTCCCGGTCCAGATTCTCAGCATCTTGATTGCTCATAGGGTTTTGAGCGATCTCATCTGGTCTGGAAGTGGAACTCTTGTCTTTGCCTTCCTGGGAAATAGTTACTCTATCTTCAGTCTTAGCTGGGCTCTTCCGGCTATCAGTGGGTGGCGTCGTGGTGCCGTTTCCTTTACCGGCAGCACCTGTTATATTATTGCTATAGATAGTAGATGAGATTGAATACAATTCCATTAATTACTCCTTTGGGGGCTTCAGTCTCATTAGTATATAACAATTTTAAAACGATGGCAAACCAGCAATAAAGCTAGACTATGATGCTCTATAAAGGCAGTCGTCTTCGGATGATTTTTTTGATGGTGTTCACCGGTGATTCTTCTTGTATCGATACGGCAGAATGACGCTATGGATACAAGAAGAATCACTTTTTTGGTTCAAATCATGTTGTTGACATATGGATTTGACAAAGCATAACAAACTGATCAAAAATTCTGCTAATTATACTTTTCCTGAAGATCATAGAGTTTATCAAGATACTCGTCCTTGAATTGCAAACGTTTTCCTCCGTTTTCCATCTCTTCTACCAAAGAATTTATTGCAGGTCTAAGATCAATTCCGTAACTTCCGTTTCCTTGTGATTTGGCACGGTCTATTGTAATGATGGAGTAGTAACTCACGACCATTCTAGAGGTGGAATCACGACGGAAGAGATAAAGGCGGCCCCCCATCGTGTTAAGGAAAAATGCGGCATAATCGGTAAATACTTTAGGAGGAATAGAAATTGAATACTCCTTTTGCAGATATTCTGGTTGGGAAGCAAGTCCATAAAAGGCTTTCAGAATAGGTTCAAAAGAGGCTTTCTCCTTGTTAAGCATTTCTCTGAGAATATTGATATTACCCTTCCCGAGGACTCTGAAAAAATGAGAAGTATTTTGAAGAAGGGTGAATAAATCATTGGTTTCTCCGAAAATTACCGGAGGATTGTTAGCGAGCTTTTGAATAAGTTTGGAAAAATATTCCTTGCTCGACCTTTTCAAGCCAAAGCTCTGCATGTAAGGTTGCTGATCGAGGTGAGTATAAAATGAATTAATTTCATTTATGAGTTGTTGAGGATTGCCTTCAATAGAAGGCTGTTGTTGGGTTTGGTCGGAGAGGCCTCGTAAGGCAGATGATGCAGAGGGATCAATTTGCACCACACCTTCAGATTCTGGAGAGTCGAGAGGAGTGGTTGACAGTCTCTCTAACGGACTGTTTGTATCAGACTTAGACGCATTTTCTTCAGATTCTGACGATCTCTGACTTTTCTGCTCATCTTTCGTTGTTGTAACAAGTCCAGGTAATTGTGAAGTGTCTTGGTCAGTGGGCTGCGCATCTCCAAAAGTAACGGAACTTCCTGCAGTATTGACAGAGGATGTAGATGATGTGTTTTTTATATAATAATAGAGGCTTATCGCAAATACGATAACAATCACAATGGCAATATAGTGAAATGTACTCAAGCCTTTCTTAACTCGGGACTGAGGATGTTCTCTCTCTTTTAGTTCATCCATTGTCTATTCACTCTTTGAGAAAGTTGGGGGAAATAATCAAGTTTAGCTTACAATATACGAAGAAAAAGATACTCTATAGCTCCTTCAAAGTCACGTATGAATAGGTCATTTAAGCCTAATTGGAAACAAATGGTAAGCTCGGTGAGGTTTGTGAAGAGTATCGACCTGTCAATCTATGTAACTTGTTTTTAATCCTTGACTGATATCCTCGAAAACACTATTTTGGGGACACAAATTTGTAAGTCAAAGATAATTTAAGCAAATAATATAATAGATTAAGGCGACAAAATTTCGATTACTACTATCAATTAAACTAGGAGGAACGCTAATGGCTATTTCTGTTGTTGGACATGCAAACCCTGATACTGATTCAGTTACTTCTGCGATCGCACTTGCAACTCTGCTCAACGCTCAAGGTATGGAAGCGAAAGCATGTATGCAAATTGCCGCTGCAGATTTGAATCCTGAATCCACTACCGTTTTGAAACGTTTCGGTCTTGCTGCTCCCGAACAACTCATGGATGCAGCTGGCAAGAAGATCGCGTTGGTAGATTTCAGTGATTTAGCTCAGGGACCGGCTAATTTGGCTTCGGCTGAATTGGTGGCAGTTGTTGATCATCATAAAATTGGGGATGTAACCACCAACAATCCGATACTTTTCAGGGCCGAGCCTGTTGGTTGTACTGGAACTGTATTGAACAAGATGTTTAAAGATGCAGGGGTTGCAATTCCTAAAGATGTAGCTGGTGGAATGCTTGCCGCAATTCTGAGTGATACAGTAAATTTCAAATCACCCACTTGTACCGATGATGACAAAGCTGCCGTTAATGATTTGAAAGTTGTTGCTGGTGTGACGGACACCGAAGAACTTTTTATGGCAATGTTAAAAGCTAAATCGGCTGTTGACGGTGTTCCTGCTAAAGACCTGTTGTTCCGTGATTACAAAGACTTTGATATGAAAGGTAAAAAAGTCGGTGTTGGTCAACTTGAACTTGCAGCACTTGATCAGGTTGCAAACGTTCGTGATGCGCTCGTCAAGGCAATGGAAGACGTTAAAGCAGATGGTCGTCACTCCGTATTGCTTATGCTTACTGATGTTGTAAAAGAAGGAACTGAGTTGGTTGTTCTTTCCGATGATCCTGCTTTGATCGAAAAAGCATTTGATACCAAACTTGCTGGCAACTCTATGTGGATTCCAGGAATGATGAGTCGTAAAAAGCAGACTGTTCCTAATTTGCAGAAAGCTTTCGGCTGTTAATGAGATTGCGGTGTTAAGACCTGCTTCTTCTGTCACATCCAGGGAAGTAAAAAGGGCAGTTACATTTTATGTAACTGCCCTTTTTCGTTGGCGATCTACTCTTCTTAGCCCCCATTTATAACCAGTATCAGCTGAAATTGGTTATCCTTTGGTGAACGTGAGCTAGTTGGCCGGACAGGCAACAGCTGCTAATTTCTTTTGATAATTAAAATTGTTGTCATGTTCAGGTGTGTGGCATTGTGTGCAGATTTCTTCAGGAGGTAATCGATTAGGCGTAACATGATCAGGGGCAAGGAGGTGTTTTTTACCAGGACCGTGACATACTTCACAACCGATTGTTTGTCGATCAGTGCTGAGTGAGAGGAGATATAGTTTCTGAGGTTCACTTGAAGATACGCTTATCGTGCCAGCAGTCACATGGCATGGAAGGCATTGCAGATTATAAGATTGACCCACTTGTGAAAGTGTGGCAAACGCATTGGCATGTTTGGTGTTTTTCCAGAAATCATATTGCTTTTCGTGACAATGAGAGCAACCGGTCACACCGTTGATTTCATCTTTTTGCAATGCAGTGTTTAAAACCGTATCATCGGGTTGTAAGCGTGCATGTTGATATCTATTGATTGTATTAATATTGGTTTTTATATCCTGCACAATGGTAGTAATGTCCTCTCTGGTGGATATTGGTCTAACCGGAAGAGTAGAGAATTTAAATAATTTGGATAGCGTTGTTCCTTTTTCGCTCAGATCATTTTCCCGTTCTCCTACCATTTGATCTAAAATATTTTGTCGATACGATTGCAGTTGTACAATTTTCTGGGACGACAATGTACTTAGTTCGCCTCCTTGTTTATTGAATTTGCTCAGTTGCCGATCGATAGAACTGAGTTTGTTTTTTAAATTAGTCTGCGAACGGGTTGGAGCAACGAACCAATTTCCGGCAGCATATCGGGTGATATTCAGGTTCCCTAAATATTTGCCTCGATTACCGCTTTGGACGAGAAGGCTGTTTTTTAACACTCGTGGCTGAACATTTGTTCTGTGTTGACTTGCTGTAACAATGATGTCTATCGAGTTGTAGTCTTTTTGTAATTCTTCATTTTCAAGAACACTTAGATTTGAGAGCACAACAAGCATATCGCAGCTATTTTTAAGTGAGGCCATTTCTCGTCGCAACGCTTTTCGCCAGTCGCCGATGACAAAATCATCAACACCTTCTGCCGTACCTCCTGTTAAGCCAATAATACCGATCGTGAGATCGCCAGCCTTTTTCACGATATGGGGTAAAAACATAAGCTTATCATTTTTATTGTAAATGTTGGCAGCTATCCAGGGGAAAGACTCGTCACTTTTTTGATGAAAAAAATCAAAACCAGCTGAAAGATCTTTTGTACTGATGGCAACAGCATCATACGACATCGCTTTATAAGCTCGGACTATCCCATGAGCGATGACGAGGTCTGATGCATTGCTCATGGTGTCTTTGGCTGCAAGTGCCCGCTTAAATAGTAGATTACCAGCATCAACAACAACCACAGGTTGTTGTTTCTCAGCTCTAATGCTATCTATTAAATGTGCTTTTCCGGACAGCCCGCCCAGTTGATTTGCCTTTCATCCACAGGGTTCGTATTCACCGGAAACGTTGCTTGAATAGAGAAGAGAAAATGATGACGGTTGGACCTGGGTGTCTGCTTGACTATATCCAGAACTGGTAAAAAACAAGATGATAAAAAGAGATAACCGGGTAATAAGGTTTAGATTCATAGCTAATTTCCCTTATTGGCTAATTGTGCTAAATGTTTTATGTGTTCGTGCAAATACATGAAGAATGAATGGAAACAGTCAGCTCACATTAGAGATTTATTTGGAGGTGATGTAGATTAGAAATTCGCGATTACCTTTAGGGCCGAGTATGGGGGAGGGGACAATTCCTTTGCTGATCAATCCAGATTGCTGCACAGAAGCCTCAATCTTCTCAATTGCCTTTTGGTGCAGTGACGCCCCTCCAACCACTCCTCGTGGTCCAACGTCTTTTCGAGTAAGTTCAAATTGTGGTTTTATCAAGTGCAATAATCTCTATTTTCTGTGCAAAGAGTTGAGATACTGGGGGCAAAAGGGTGGTCAGGGAAATGAAAGAAACATCCATGACCGCGAGATCAATCGGCTCATTGTTGATGTTTTCGGAGGTGATGTTTCTTGCATTGAACCTCTCCAAAACGACCACTCTGGGATCTTGTCTTATTTTCCATGCAAGTTGCCCATAAGCCACATCTACTGCATGTACTTTTTGGGCATTGTGCTGGAGGAGACAGTCTGTAAATCCACCAGTTGAGGCGCCGATATCAATGCAGATCAAATTTGAAGGAGAGATACGAAAATGAGAAAGTGCCTTTTCCAGTTTTAAACCACCCCGTGAAACATATCGGCACTTTTCTTTAACGCGGAGCAACACCTCGGTTGGACACAATCGGCCTGGTTTATCTGAAACCTGTTCTTCTATAAAAATTTCACCAGCATAAATCATTGCCCTTGCAGCTTCGACTGTCAGGGCAATTTTTCTGTTGAGTAATATTTGATCAAGGCGATCCTTCAAAACCACATTTTTCCGTTTGTTAAAGCTTGCCGAGTTGTTCCTGAGCGGTAGACGCTTCAGGTGACGAAGCATATTTTTTCAGCAATTTTTTGTAGATAACCTTAGCAGTGTCCTTATCAGCGAGTTTTTCAAACGCCATCCCCTGCTTAAGCATTGCTGCAGGGGATTTAGGGTGGTCTGAATGCTGGGAGATAATGTTCTGATACTGCATAATCGCCTTATCATATTCCTTTTGATTAAAGAGGCATTCTCCCATCATAAAACGGGCATCAACACTGTCTGGGGAGGATGCATTCGCTGCCTCCTGTTCAAAGAGCGGTAACGCTTCTTTGAACTTATTATTCTCATACAGCTTTTGTGCTTTTTTAAAATTATCTAACGATGTTTCTCCAGTATTAGTACTTGCAACCTGAGCAACAGGAGCTTTTTCTGCTGAGGATTGAACAATTTTCTCAGTCTGTTTGGTTTTGGTCGACTCAGCTGGTGTCGCAGCATGTTCATCAGTGCTCAGTTTGATCTTTTTCTGGTCCAATCGAATATGACTGGTGGAACCGGATGATTGCAGAGCAGAACTGGCTGATTTTGCTCTTGTTTTGGCAAGTTGAGCGGAAAGCGCGGCGTCTTTCGCTCTACGTTCGGCCTCCCTGATACGTGCATCTTGGATGGCTTTAACACTCTCTTGCTGTAATCTCAGTTTCTCATTGAGTGCTTCTGTGAGTCGTGATTCTTTTTCGCGCTGAGATTCTTCAAAGCTTTTCAGGGCTTCCTCTCGCTTAGCAGCCTCTGATTGGGCAACATTGGAAATGGTCGCTTCAAGTTCTTTGTTTTGTTCTTTGAGCCTTTGGTTTAACTGATATGTCTCTTCAAGCTGACTTTTCATCTCACGTATATCTCGTTCAACCAGATCAACCTGGCCAGAGGCAGCAGCTTGACGTTTCTGGAGTTGACCAACTGTGGTCGACTTCATATCCTCTATCTTTTTATTGACGATACGTAATTGGTATCGTAAATCATTGAGATCAGCCTGTGATGCACATTGAACAAGAAACGGTGCAACCGACGCGACAAGAAGAAAATTCAGCACTGTTTTTTTCATGGTTTTTTTCATGATATATTTATTTTCTATAATTGTTCTTTGAATGATTTACCTTGACCATTGAGGATAACTCTGGCTTCCGGGAAGAGTAAAAAGTCTTCTTTGAAACGAACCGTTTTTCATTATACCGTATATCTGGGTCTTTTGGCCATCACGTTTTACAAACATTATCTGGTTGCCGTCAGGTGACCAACAGGGTGATTCGTGGTAACTCAGATCTTCCGTTATTTGAACCGGTGGATCATTTTTATATGGATTAAGAGTAAATAATTGATATACGCCATCCCTTAAACTGGAGTATACAATCAGGTCTTCGCTCGGAGACCAGCAAGGTTCGGCGTTTTCAGTACCTTCAAATGTCAACCGCTTCACCTTTCTTGTCCGCATTTCCATCAGGTAGAGTTGCGGTTTACCACTTCGATCAGAAACAAAGACCAGATTACTGCCATCAGGAGACCAGGTAGGAGAAACATTAATTCCAGCCCGGTCCGTCAACTGTTCAATTATCTCACCCTTTGAGTCCAAGAGATATAGGTCCGGGTTGCCATTTTTAGAAAGAGTAAGGACCATGAGTTTGCCATCGGCGGACCAAGCTGGTGCCAAATTTAAACCTTTTCGCCTTGAGAGCACCTTCGTGGTCTTATTTTGTCGCAAATCTGTAATATATAAATTCTGATTACCAGTATGATAGGAAGTGTAGGTCAGGAACGGTCCCTCTGGAACAAATCGTGGGGATACTGTGAGATGCTTGTGACGTGTAATTTGTCTGAAGCTTGTGCCCAAGATATTCGTCAGATAAACTTCTTTTACTCTCTTTTCGCCATTAACAAATGCAATTCTGGTCGATGCGATCCCTGGTTTTCCCGTCAGTGATTCGATGACGTTGTCGCAAAATTTAAATACCATTTGTTCTTTTTGCGTCATCGAACCCGAGAAGCTTTTGCCCATAATAACTTCATTTCCGGCTACATCCAATAGTCGAATTTCCATATTTATGGAATCGGAAGTGATCGCATATTGCCCTAAAATCGTGTAATCGGCGCCAAGTTTTTTCCAATCCCCCTCTTGATTCCCACCATATTCCGCAGGGGGAACAATGGAAATAATACCATGAAAAGTTAGTGACTTACTGAGGGTGTCAGCAAGCTCCCTTCCGAGAAGTTGTTTTTGATCGGGCATACCTTTATTCAGAAACCATGGAACTGCAACGTTGATTTTCCGAGCTTGCGAGGCGGTAATATCAAGGTAGACTCGATCTGCACCGATTGAGGTTTGTGCAAAACACATCAGAAAAAGTAAAAATGTCGTGCATTTGATTGTAGCGATTCTCATTGTATGTTGGTCCATTCTTATAAATTATTTGCGTGCATTTACTCTATGCTGCCGGGTTTGAAAATTAAACCGATTTCAAAACGTTGCTTTTTCATGGCTAGAGGAATCGGAGGCATTGGGGCAGCTGCTTCGAGTGTCTTAATGACAAATTGGTCAAAAATTCTGTTGCCGGATTTGCTTTCAAAAAGTGTGTTCGCAACCGTACCGTCAAGGTTTATAGTAATCACCACGATTGCAGTTAAATTTGGGTCTTGTTGCAAGTATTCAGGAGGTGCCCAGAATTGATCTAATCTATTGCGAATAGATGCAAGATATTGACTTTCTATAAGACTTGAACTGCCACCAGCAGCGGAGGAAGTTGACGACTGACTTCCTGTATTCTCCGATGAAGTTGTCGGCAAAGTAGTTTGAGGCTGTTGTTGGAACAGCTTTCGCTCATCTGCCAATGCTTCCTCTGCAAGTTTGGCTTTTTCGGACAAGAGTTCTTCCTCCCTGATTGCTTCCGCAAGCCTTTGCCTGATCTTTCGTTGAACCTCTCGTTTCTGGTCTGGGTTTTCCAGTGGCTTATTTTCTTGTACTTTCTTCTTTTTTAAAGGTTTCAGAGAAACCGATTTAGGTTGTACTGGTACCACCTTTTGAACAACAGGTTCAACCTTTTTTTCAACTTCTGCAATTGGAGCAACTTTTTGTGGTTTTTGGGGAGTAGGGTGAGCAATAACGGGCGGTGGCGTTGATGCTTTTGCTTTTGCAGGCGCGGTTTTAGGCGGTGGAGCGCCGGTACTGGGTTCAGCAATATTAATAATGCTCACCGAGTAAACGTCAGCAAATCTCGGTTTGGCCTTAAAAAGGCCAGGTAAATATAATGCTCCCAAAACGACGAGCACGTGCAAACCAATGGCCACATTCAGTGGGAGTTTCCATTCATTCGTTAGCATGGCGGTAACCCTATCAGCTTGATTCACTCGTTTACTCTTTCTCAGGTGGCTTAGTGATCATGCCGATTTTATCAAAACCAACCGATTTAATATCAGCCATAATTGTGACAACGTTACCATAAGGAACATTTTTGTCAGCACTCAGGAAGATTGGTTGGTCTTTATTCAAATTATAACTTTTTTGAAGTTCTTCGATCATAGGCGCGTGAGCAAAAGGGATATTGTTGATACTGATATCACCTTCTTTCGTAACAGTAATCACAAGAGGTTTTTCTTCCTGGCGCAATGACTTCGCGGTGGTTTCCGGGAGATCTACATTGACTCCTTGAGTCATCATCGGAGCAGTAACCATGAAGATAATCAATAGTACCAACATAACATCAACAAGTGGGGTCACATTGATTTCAGAAACCAATCTTTTCCTGCCGTTATTTCTTACTGGTCCCATATTTTTACACTCTGCTCAACAGATCTCGTTCTACGAGATTTAGAAAGTCAGTGGAAAAGTTCGAAATTTCACCATCGATTTCGTCTAATTTATTGGAGAAGTAATTATAAAAGATAACTGCGGGAATAGCAACGGCGAGACCTGCCGCCGTGGCAACCAAAGCTTCGGAAATTCCAGGGGCTACAACTGCAAGAGACGCAGAACCTCTTTGACCTATTTCGTGAAAAGAGGCCATGATTCCCCAAACGGTGCCAAACAATCCAATAAAGGGTGTTGCACTTCCAGTGGTAGCCAGAAAAGGTAGACTACTGCCGAGTTGATTCATTTTCTGAGATGCAGCTTTTCTTACCGCACGTTTTAGGTTGTCCATGGTGGCGAGTTGCATATCAAGAGTTTCCGGTGATCTGACATCATTTTTTCGGTTACGAATTTTATTGATTTTCTCGAGTTCAGCAAAACCGGAAATGAAAACTTCAGCCTCGGGGGAATACTCAAATTCTGAAGCGGTTTTGTATGCTTCACTAAGATTGGCGGAATTCCAGAATGTTTCGACAAAGTCTTCCGAATCCAGACGGACTTTTTTGTATAAACGGGCTTTCATTATAACAATAGTCCAGGATAAAAGTGAAAAAATAAACAGGGTTAGCATCACCAGCTTGCCTACCGGACCAGCATTCAAAATCATATTGGTAATTGATAATTGCACGGGCGAATCCTTAATTTTAAGATAACACGATTAACTTATTATAGTGTGTTCCGGATAATCCGGATATTATTAGTTCCTTACAGATTATTTTTGTTCACAAAAAATAATCTGCGAAAAATATTTAACCCCCCTTATGGGGTGCTAGAATATTAATTATGATCAATAGGAAGTAAGAAATGAGGAAATATATCTTACTTGTTTTCAATAAAAATTCAACATGTCAATTGAATGGAAGGGGTTTGTTCAACAGGATAGGCACTTTGTCCACAGGGCAAAATCATACGTTGGAAGCGACCATTGCACAAGCAAAATCCACCTGAACAGCAGTTTTCCCCCTGACTTTCATATTACCTTTGAAAAAGCTCACTGAAGAAAGAAATTCTGTAAATTGAACCTTAATTCGAACAATATCTCCAGGCATGACGCTTCTTTTAAATTTGGCATTGTTAATGCGAGTTAAAACAGGATGGGTCTGTAGACCAGCATCTTCAAAATGTTTCATTTTACCTATCAGCAGGGCTCCACTTTGAAAAATGGCCTCGCAAAGAAGCACTCCGGGCATTATCGGGTTCCCAGGATAATGTCCCGTAAATACATCCAGATCAGCCGGAATAATTTTTTCAGTAATGATAGTATCACCGGCATAGGAAATGATTTTATCTACCCATAAAAAAGGTGGCCGGTGAGGAATCAGGTTGGAAATTTCTTCTAAGGATTCCATATGTTACAGCCCGCCATTTATTTCCAATACCGTACCCGTTATATAAGCTGCTCGACTACCTGCCAGAAACAAAACTGCATCAGCCACTTCTTCGGGAGTTCCGAACCTTCGCATCGGTACGAGTTTTTTGTAGGATGCTAATTGTTCTTTTTCTAAATTGTTTATAAAATCAGTGGCTATAAAACCGGGAGAGACGCAGTTGACAGTAATTTTTTTCTTAGCAACTTCTTTCGCCAGTGTTTTGGTCAGGGCTACTTGTCCCGCCTTAGAGGCTGCATAGTTCGCTTGGCCAGGAAAACCGAGGTGCGCGACCGGCGAGGTAATATTGATTATTCGACCGTATTTATGTTGCATCATAAGAAGCACAGCTTGTTTGGCCATAAAAAAGGTACCAGTCAGATTTGTGTCAATTACTTGTTGCCACTGCTCGGTTTTCATTAAAGCGAGTACTGCATCTTTGCGGACTCCTGCATTATTGATTAGGATGTCGAGTGAGTTGTATTTCTTTTCAACCATTGCAAATAGGTCAATAACCTCTGCCTCTTTAGAAATATCGCACTTTTGAAGATCGAGGTGAGAGGAGTATTTTTGGAAATCATTGGTAAACGTTTCAGCAGCTTCAGTATTGCCGGCGTATATTCCTATGACATTTGCGCCTGCTGCGAGAAATTTTGCTGCAATTGCTCTGCCGATGCCCCTTGTCGCACCACTTACAACTACGGTCCGGCCTTGAAAATCTTCCATATCCTTCCTTATGCTCTGAGGAAAACGTCTACGTCATTTGCGACAATAACACCGTAGTTTATTGCTCCAAGCCAGCCGGACATAATTATTCCGACCGAACCAACATGAAACAGCCCGACAACTTCCTTGAAAATTGATCGAGAAATGTCCAAGCCTTCGAATTTCGTGCCAAAGGATGTTCCACGCGTATGCAAAGTATAGCTGTTGAATGTTTTTGGTGTGGCTGCTTCTGCCCAATCAATTTTTTCTTTGACACCTGGAAGGTATTTTTCGAGATCCGAGATAGACCGAGCGATAAGAGACTGTTTTTCGGATTGATAAGTTTCTTGGTCGAGATTTGCCCAGTCGTCATAACGACTGTTCATGGATGCGACGATGGTGTAATGGTCGGAACCTGGTCTTGTTTTCGGATAGTAAACGGAAAATGTCTTTGATTTAGTGTTCATATCGAGGAGTTCCTCTGAATCAAATTCCGGTGCCTTGGAAGTGAAAAGAAGATCGCCAACGTCATCGATTCTTTCGCCATCCCGTATTCCTAGATAAACCTGGCAACTTGAAGTATTAACCCGAATTTTATCTGCTTTTTCAAGGAAATCATCAGAATAAACCTCACGATCCGTGAGATTTCTTATGGTATTGGTGATACCGCTATTAGAAACCACAGCTTTCGAGGAAATAGTCGTTCCGTTAACTGAAACTCCTCGAACTTTGCCTTTTTCAACTAATATTTTGTCGACCTTTGCCCCAGTGCAGATGGTAACACCGTTTTTCTCAAGTTCATCAGTCATCATACCTATGAGCTTATCTGTACCACCCTCAAAGGTAAATACTCCCTTATTCATGAAATTTGAAAAAACAATTCCGTATGTGATAGCCGGATCGTCCAAGGTCGAACCATTGGCGTAGGTGATAGGCTCCATGAGTAGTCTGTGTACATCACTTCTCCCAGGGAAAAAGCGTTCGAACAATTCTCTGGTTGTCATTGTCCGGTCATCATAAAAATTCATGCTGGAAACAGTCGCAAAAAATTGGTTAATTGTATCTACAGGGATTTTAAAATGAGACCTTAGGAGTTCTGTGAAATCCTTTTTATCGAAGGTAGTGCGCAAAGAAAATTGTGGATTGTCAAAGACAATATTCGACAGTTGAACGATGGATTGCATGATCGCCTTGTTCCAGTATTTCTTGCAGGTTTTGACCATGCCGTAAGGGAAACCATGCAGGGAAATATCGAAAATATGACCACGCCGTTTAAACCAGGTAGAGAGACCGCCCAATCTATGGTGATGTTCCAAGAGCAGGATTTTATGGCCGCAATACGCCAGGCGGTTGGCTGTTGTGAGTCCACCAAGGCCAGACCCTATAACTATGACATCGTAATTATTGTCCAATTGGGAAAATGAAACAGGCATAAAGTAACAACTTACAGAAAGAGAATCAATTAACAGTTAACTTATAATTTGGGCAGGATGTGCTGATTGACGATCGATACCCCGCTGAGCATGGAGCCTATAATTCCAAGAAATCCTTGGTCAGTACCGGCCAGAAAAAGATTTGTGAAGCCGATATTCCCATCTTTTATCTTGGTCGGGTTTCCATAAATGGCCCCGTCAATTTTCGATGTGTAACGTTCTATCGTAACAGGAGTAAAAGAATTTTTATATACAATATTTGTGGTGAAACTGCCAATTATATTCTCAAGACATTGCCCTGAGCGGTGTGATGTAGACAATTTCTGAGATTTGTATTGCTCAGCGTTTTCAGAAAGAGTCTTCCACTTAGTGTAATTGGCCAGATGTGTTGAGCGGATTTCAACCAATTCTTTGGGTTCCAGGCCTTGGAAGTTTCCAGGAAAGCATATGACTCCACTGGAAAAGTCGACATAATCATCAGGATTTTTGTAAGAAAACAACCTGGAATCATTGTAGAAAATAATTGTTTTGTCTCGCGGGAGATGCGTTACAGTTTTGTCGGGAACTTGATAGATAGTTTCAACAAAACCGAGGCGCTGAGGTTTCTTGGAATATGGTTCCACAGTGTTATCGAGAAGGTGCATTGTTTCATCCCGCCCAATTGTTGAGAGGATGTAGTCACATTCGATAATCTCTCCCGATTCCAAAAGTACGCCAATTGCTTTATTTTTATGAGAAATAATCTTTTCAACTCCGCAGCTCTTCCTTAATGTTCCTCCCATCGAAAGAAAATGAGCAACGAGAAGATCGAGGAGATCCTTGATGGTTCCCTCGGGGCGAAACATTCCTTCCTGAAAAATCGCACGAAACATAATGGCGAACTGGGACAAATCAATATCGTTTTCATGGCTGGAGCCATAATACATCAATGGGCAAAGAATCATATCAACGAGGAGTTGATCGCCCAGCATCTCCATGAGAAACTTCTTCGATGAGTTGAATGAGGTAGGAATAAAAGGATCGAATTCACGAAGAAAATGCAGCAGTCGTTGAAATTTCTCTCGGGCTGAAGGGAATTTGACGTTTATTTCAGTTTGGAATAGGTCGAAATCGTTTGAAAAACTTAATGATGTGCAGCCACAAAAAACAACTTCGCTCTGATGTTGTTGGCAAAAGGTGAACTCTTCTCGCCGCATCTTTAATTGACGAAGTAGTCTGTTTAAAGGTGCCTTTTTATCTTTGGGGCCTGCATAGTTGGTAATGGCATGCAGGCCAGTCTCATAGAGAGTTTTGTTTCTGTAAAAATATGAGTTAAGTCCGCCTAGCCGTGAATGTTTTTCTAAGAGGAGGACGTGTGGATTAAACCGTGCTACTCGGATGGCGGCAGCCAAACCTGAAAGACCGCCGCCAATGACCAAAAAGGGAATTCTCACAACATCAGGCGTCTTTCAAAAGCGGCTCAAGATAGGTTGCACAACTATTGAGAGTGGCGAGGCGAGGATAATCTTCCTCAGGAATTTGCAGCTTATGACGTTTTCTGAGCTCCATCACGATGTCAAGAAAATCCATAGAATCGAGGTCGAGTTGGTCTCGTAATGGTTGGTCAGCGTCAAGACTTTCAAAGTCTGCCTCATCATCAATATCTTCAATAATTTCCAGTATCAGGTCTTTAATTTCTTCACTTGTCATGAAATTCTCCGGCTTCGACTTGTGGGGTAAAAAGTTTCAAATATTAATATTCCCATAGAATAATGGGAGTATGTATTTTATTAATGGCAAAACACTTCCTATAACATACCTGTGCTTTCTTGTTTATATTTATTTTCACCGAACCAGGAAAAAATTAGCGGGCAGTGTATTTTTTTACGATCACTGTGGAGTTGATGCCGACCATTCCAAAAGAATTATTAAGTATCGTATCAATAGATTTTGCCTGAACAGCATCGTTGATTACCAGATTATTGAGGTCACATTCCGGGTCAAGGTTTTCTATATTGATGGTCGGGTGGACAATTCCGTCATCAAATGACGGCAGATTTCCCGCAAGTTCTAATACGCCGGCAGCCCCCATTGCATGACCTATAATGCTTTTTGTATTGTTTATATAGGTAGTTTGACAGTCGGAAAATACTTCACGTATGGCTTTGCACTCCTCAATGTCGCCTTGTTTTGTTCCAGTAGCATGAGTGTTGATAATATCGATTTCATCTGGTCGTAACTGAGCTCTTTGTAATGCCAGGCGCATACACTCTGCTTGTCGCTTACCGTAGGGAAGCACAAAATCGCGCGCATCGGAATTCATTGCATAACCGACAATTTCTCCGTATATGTGTGCACCTCTTTCCAGCGCTTTCTCAAGATACTCCAGGGTGTACACACAGGCGCCTTCTGAAATGACAATGCCATTTCTGTTAACGTCGAATGGTCGGGATGCTAATCTTGGGTCGTCTGCTTCCCCAAGGGCTCCCTGCGCTTTGAAACTGGCAAAGATGCCAAATGATCCAATAGATTCTGATATCCCCCCCGCAATCGCCATGTCGACTTCCCCAAGCCTCAACATCTGTACGGCCTGGATGAGTGAAGCGTTGCCGGCAGCACAGGCGGCTCCAATGACGTAATGTGGACCTGTAATACCCAGATTCATGGTAATTTCGCCAGCGGGATTATTCAATACAGTTCGTGGATTGTGATGGTGGGTCCAGTAATCGGTATTGTGTCCGTATTTGCTGATATTATAGACTTCGTTTTCTGTTTCCACCGTGCCATGTTCGGTCAGGCCTATGTACACACCTATCTTGGAGGTATCATACATATTTATATCCAAATTACCGTTTTTCAGTGCTTCATTGGCACAATAGACGCCAAGGCAGCCGGCTCGAGTTCCTTTTTTGTTTTCTTTCTTTTTTCGATAGAGTGTTTCTGGAAATGAACATACCCCGGCAGGAGCTTTGCCAAAATATCTCAAGTCGATTTCCTGGATCTCACTAATGCCTTTGATCAATTTATCTCTGTATTCCTCAAGATTTGATCCGTTTGGCGCTGCGAGACCTATTCCGGTGATAACTATTCTTCGATTTTGCATGGTAAATAAAGTTTTTTCCGAGGAATTATATATTGAAGAAATTCAACTGTTTTAAATGAACAGCGATGTATGTATGGCAGTCAGGGGAAAAATGGCTTCCTGAACCTTGCGCCAAATCCAAGGATAAAGAGATTAGAGTAATTGGCACGAAAATTCAACAAGAATAGTGCTGAGACAATTGAAGGACTATACTGATATATGATCCTCTCAAATATATAAGACTGTCTTGGCATTTTTTGCAACACATGAGTGACGTTCAAGGGAGCCTGTGTACCAAATCTATTTCATGGTTCTTTATAATTGGTTACAGTATACTTATATGAGATTTTGAAAGTATTCTTATCAGCGTCGTTGTCCTATTTGACTGTGCTCTCGATATCCTTTATGAGATATTTCTGATGGAAAATAAAAATGACCCTGCACATGAAGCTCTGAAAAAAATAAAAGAGAACATCGCAGCTGCAGAAAAAGAGCGGCGAGAACTCCGCTTTATCTATACTCTGAATGACCTTGAACAGGGAAACATTCAAGTACTGAAAAACGATGAATTTTATGCGGGGCTGGAGTCGTATCTTTTAAACCCTACTTCTGAAAATAGAGACAAAAAATTACCGATTCTTCTACGCATCTGTGAAGGGGTGCTTGTTGAAGAAATCCCGATAAGGGAGAGAGCTTCCGCATTACTCTCATCTGTTACTCAATATCATCTTGATAAAAATGACAAATTTATAATGCTCGTATTGGTCCGTGGCCTTTGTAACTGGCTTGAATTTGAAACAGAAATGCTTCCCGGTTTTTCTGTTTTGAATAGAAGGCTGGAGGATGTTTTGCTCTGGCTGATGAATAACTCTTACTGGTTGGAAGCAGAAGAAGTGGTTTTCCTTCTGCATCGAATCAGGTCTGGCAGCCTAAAAAAGAGTACGGCTATTAAGAGTCTGACAAACAAAACGTTACAGTCTCTTGAAAATAATATTATTGTTGAAAAGTTGACAGACGAGTATTTGCAGGGAAACGACAAACAACACCTCTTTCAAAACATACTTCATTGCATTGGTCATAAAGCTGTAATGTATCTATTTGACAAGATTATCACTCTGCGTAGTCGAACAGAAAGACTCGATCTGGTCAACCTGATTTCATCGTTTGGAAGTGTCGCAGTTCCCGTTTTGGAAGATTGCCTGATGACTAATCCTCCATGGTCAGTTGTAAGAGATGTTATCTACATAATTTCCGAAATCGGCACTGATGCGAATTATCCACTGATTGCCCGATACTTCGGTCATGCTGATGAACGGGTACAACATGAAATGATCCGTTGTACCTTGAAATTAGATGGGAAGATGATGCAATCACGTCTAGTGAACGGCCTTAGCTATGTTAAAGATCGTCTGAAAATTCAGATACTTCATTTACTGGCTGAACAGGATGGGCACGACGAAAACGTTTTAGAAGCTCTACTGGATCTGGCCGACCAGAGTACAACCTTTTCTGTGCAATCCGGCCATGATTTGATGTTTGCGATCATTGCTGCTTTAAAGAAATTTCCTTGTAAAAAAAGTGTCGAGCAACTTGTGAAAATGTGGAGTGAGTGTTCAAGGCAACAGGACACAGAGCAACTTTTGCTCTATATTGACGATGCTCTGAAGTTTATCGAACCGAAAATTCGACATAAACTTCAGAACGTTGAAGAGTTTCAAGATCTTGTGTCTTTTGACAGCGATCCTGTACAGCAACAGCTGGCTTTCAAAAAGGTAAAAAAAACAGAAGAACAAATTCAAGTTCTTGTGCGTGCCGGTGAAAGCCAAAAGGCCGGACAGTTGATTTATGATCAGGCAATTGCTTCAGCAAAAATAAGAGATTTTTCTGTGGCAGAATTACTGCGAGACAGACTCTTGGAAATTAACCCGATGGCACTGGCAGAGGTTATCCAGCTTGGTGATTTCATAGAAGAACAAAAAAACACATCATTAACGAGTCAGCACCTTGAAATATGGCGGGAGTTATATGAGGAAATGACTACTGACGAATTTAATGAACTTTATTATGCCCTGCGACAGGAAAACTATCATAAAGGTGATGTAATTGTCCAAAGCGGCGAGACCGACAACCATTTATACTTCCTTAATTCAGGTTATATAAGTCTCAACTGTATTGTTGGCGGAAAAGAGGTTTTTCTGAGAAGAATGCCGCCAGGCAATGTGTTCGGTGCCGAGCAGTTTTTCTCTCCATCTGTTTGGACTGTTACTCTTAAAGCCCTCGGCGAAATTCAGGTGCATATTCTTGATCATGCTGTGCTGGCAAAAATTTCAGAAAATTATCCCGGCATTGAAGAAAAATTGCGGCAGTATTGTCAGCAGCATGCTCAAGTTCCGGAATTGCTGAAAATGTCAGGAGATGATCGTAGGGAATATCCGCGCTATTCAGTGGACCTCCCTACTCGAAATATTTTGTTGGACCCCTACGGCAACAAAGGGAAACGGGTCTTTAATGGGCAGTTGTTTGATATCTCAAAACAAGGCTTAGCGTTTACGATAAAAATTTCAAGTACGAACAATGCGAGACTACTTCTTGGCAGGCATATCATCACAACCATAATTATTGGAGACGAGGAGTTACCCCAATTAAATGGTGTTATCGTTGGTGTACGGCTGCATGAGCCGATCATGCAGGATTTCTCCGTACATGTTAAACTTTCAAAAAGAATAGATGATGTCTCTTTTAGCAAAATTTCATCAGTAGCCAGACGAAATTAATAATTATACATTGGGCGACGTGTCGGAAAAAATATTTAAGAAAAAGATTGTTATTCGTGGGCTGGAAATATCACCTCCCATTGTTCTCGCGCCAATGGTTGGGATTTCCCATTCAGCTTTTCGTAGCTTGGTGCAGGGTGAGGGTGGGGTCGGTCTGATGTTTACTGAAATGTTGGCTGCGAAACGGTTACCTCACGACAGTGCATTATGTTCACCTCTGTTAATAAGAGATGAATCAGAGAAACCTTTGATATATCAAATCATTGCCGGGAATGAGGCGGAAATCAACCCCGCGGTAGAAAAACTTCACCTGCTTGGGGCTGATGGAATTGACCTTAATTTAGGCTGCCCCGCACCAGTACAAAGACGGCAAGGCGCAGGGGCGATGCTCGCTGGGAATCTTGAGCAATTGCGCAAAGTGCTTGGTCTCTTGAGAAAAAGTACTGAATTACCGGTAAGTGTGAAAATTCGCTTGGGTCGTGATAACGCCATAGATGAGTTGCGATCGTTTTGTATGTTTCTTGAGCAACAAGGCGTCGATATGATTACTATTCATGCGAGACTGAATGGAGAAAAATTTTGTCGGAAACCTCGGTGGGCGGTTATTGGGGAGATAAAAGATTCTGTTTCTATACCGATTATTGCCAACGGAGGGATTTTTTCTGCGGCCGATGCAAGAAAATGTCTTGAACTCTCCTGCGCAGACGGTGTGATGATTGGTCGGGGAGCTGTTGAACGTCCTTGGTTGTGTGATGATATAGCAAGAGAAGTTTATGGCGTTGATATTGAGATAAAAAAGAGGGAACGATCAAGGATTTATTTCGATTTTATGAACCTTCTTGAGGTTCGATTTGCACCGGAAAGGCGTTTAGGTCGTCTGAAACAATTTACTCGTTATTTTGCCGCTTCATTTCAGTTTGGTCATCACTTTGCAGCCTCAATTCAAAATAGCGGAAGTATTGAACAAGCTCGTCGGCGAGCAGATCGTTTTTTCGTTCAACTCGTGCATTAAGAAAACCAGCGATGTAATTAGATTCATGAAACATTTTTGAATCCCCTTGAAGGGGATAAGTACCTTTCATCGATTGTTTTTAATGTTTTTATTAATAAAAACAATCTTTAAGTCACTAAAGCATTAAGGAGAGAACATGATAGATCTTATAAAAAAGGCAGTTTTGACAGGTGTCGGGATAGCTTCTCTGACTAAAGATAAAATTGAAGATCTCGCAAAAGAATTGACAGATAAAGGGAAAATGTCAGAACAGGAGGGAGAAAAACTAGTCCAGGAAATGCTCAACCGTGCCGAAGAATCAAGAGAAACGGTGAAAAAACAGACAGAGAGCCTCGTGCAGGATGCCATAGCCAAAATGAAGCTGGCTCGCGTTGAGGACATAGAGATTTTGAAAAGTGAGATAGAGAGCTTAAGGGAAGAGGTTTCTTCACTGTCAAAGGGAAAGGAGTAGCTCAGGCTCCCGGTTGAGAATTATTTTTTTAACAATTTCGTTTGTATCATTTCAGTCAGGATGTTCATTTCGTCAAGCTTGAAGATATGGAGGGTCAAGCCATACAAACCCGAGGCTGACAGAATGAGCACAAACAGAGAAATGGTTTGCTCGATGATGGAACCGTGCAGCCAAGAATCAAAATATGGCAATGCATACAAGAGTAAACTGGTGAGGGCAAAGGTTGCCAGTGAGATTTTTGCGAGGCTTTTACCAAGGTATATAAGAGAAAAACCATTGAGGTTTTTGTACAATACGGTCATGAGAAAAATAAAATTGATCAGCATGGTACAGGAGGTAGAAAAGGCAATTGCCAGGTGCTGAAAGCGGTCAATGGTTAAGTTGATAATTATGATGTTGGCGATAATCGCAATAAAACTGGCTATGACCGGATACCGGGGTTTGTCGAGGGCGTAAAAAGCGGGCACCAGGACTTTGTTCGAGCTATAAGCAAACAACCCAATCGAATACAAGCCTAGTGTTTGGGCGGTTGCAAAAGTGTCTCTTGCGGTAAAAGCACCATGTTCAAAAATTAGCCGGATAATCGGTTCCGCAAGAACAATGAGTCCGGCTGTTGCGGGGAGAGTCAAGGCAAAAACCATGGTAAGAGATGACACCATGGTTTTTTTCATTTCAAAAATGTCTTTCTTTGCAGCCTGTTTGGCAAGTATGGGGAGCATTGCGATAGATAAGGCAACGCCGAAAATTCCAATTGGGAGTTGTACCAGTCTAAAGGCATAGTTGAGCCAGGAAACGGATCCCTCAGCACAGGAAGAAGCGAAATTGGTGTTGATGAAGATGTTGATCTGGGTGGCGGATAAGCCAATAGTTGCAGGTATCATCAACTTGAGAATCCGGATCAGTCCGGGATCTGAAAGATCTAAAATTGGTTTGTATCTAAAACCGGTATTGAGCAACGAGGGGATCTGAATTCCGAGCTGCAGCAACCCTCCTATAAGTGTGCCGATTGCCATTCCAACTATCGCCGGTTGTCCGAAATGTGGCAGGATAAAAGCCAGACTTGTTCCGCCGATCAGTGAACCGAGGTTGAAAAAACTCGATGCGATTGCCGGAACAAAAAAGCGCCCTTTGGTATTTAATACTCCCATAACCACTGCGGAAAGGGAGATGAAAATGAGAAAAGGCATCATTATCTGAGTGAGCTTTTCGGTGAGAACACTTTTGCCGGCGATCAGACTGAAGTCGGGGGCTAAAAGAGAAACGAGCGATCCGGCAAAAAAAATTCCGGATAAGGTGATAAGACTAAGAAGAATAAGAATGAAGGTTAGAACATTGGAAGCCAATCGCCAGGTGTCCTCCTTGGGTGCGGTTTGTGTCATACGCGGAGAAAACCGTAACGAATGCGGATGAGAGCGCTCCTTCACCGAAAAGGTCTCTTAAAAGGTTAGGGATACGAAAGGCTACAACAAAGGAATCGTAGGCGTAACCGGCACCAAAAAGTCCGGCAAATACCTGCTCCCTGACAAGGCCGAGGACGCGGCTACACATGACGGCAATGCCAACGGTCGCAGCCGATTTGGCTATTGTTTTTTTATTGGCTGTTTGATCGATCAACTGAAATTTATCCGAAAAAAAACTGAAATAGTAATTCGCGTTGGAAGAATACTCCGATTATAAAATATATGCTACAAAATCATCATTTTGATTCGAATCAGCTGGTACAAAAGAAATAATATTTTTTAAACACTTTGTTGTCGCTGTTCTCTCTTGACTTTGTATTTTGAAATTGAATATATGAGTAGTGTCTTCAATATCGCATGAAGGCCAGCGGAAGTAGAGAGAGTTGTCGTGATTTGGATATGGCATTGATAAATCGTCGTTTTAGAGGAGATACAAATGCAGGAAACAAATATGGTCAGGAATGTCGCAATAATTGGTCATGGTAATTGTGGTAAAACATCTCTTGCTGAGGCAATGCTTTTCACGGCCGGGAAAATTAACAGACTTGGTAAGGTTGATGACGGCAATTCAGCGATGGACTATGAAGAAGAAGAAATAGCCAGAAAAATATCGATCAATACAAGTTTTCATACGTACAGTTGGAAAAAACATAGTGTTTTCCTTCTTGACACCCCCGGCGATGATAATTTTCTTAATGAGACTGTTTTTGCATCACATGTGTGTGATAGTGTTATTTTCACCATCGGCGCTGTACTTGGAGTGAAAGGGCAGACCGTCAAGTTCTCGAACATTGCAAAAGAACGAAAGTTACCTACGCTCATTGTTATCAATAAAATGGATCGCGAGCGTGCAGATTTTCAGAAAACATTTGATGAAATTAAAGAATCACTGGCGTTTAATCCGGTTGTTATCCAGTTGCCTATCGGAGCCGAGGAGAACTATAAGGGATATGTTGATATAATTACCGGTAAAGCTTTTCTTTATGACGGCGATAAGGGTGAGGTTAAACCGACTGAGATTCCAGCAGAGTTGGCAGACGAAACAGCCTTGCTTCGCGAAACTCTGATGGAAAATGTTGCTGAGACCGACGATGATTTAATTGAAAAATTTCTAGAAGAAGGTGACCTGACAGAGGCAGAATTACTGGCAGGATTAAAAACAGCAATAGCAACTGGAGCGCTCGCGCCCGTTTGTGTCTGTTCAGCCACACTCAATAAGGGCACTGCCCCGCTTCTTGACATCGTCAATGATCTTATGCCTTGTCCTTCTGATCGCCAGACAGTTTCCGCCCAAAAAGTTGGTGGTGATGAAATCATAGAGATAAAGCCAACGGCAGAGGAACCCTTTACCGCGTTAGTCTTTAAGACAATGGCTGATCCTTATGCCGGCCGGCTCACAATTTTAAGAGTATTCAGTGGCATTCTGAAAGGCGATACCTTCTACAACTCTACTAAGAAGACTGCAGAACGATTTGGACAGCTTTACGTGCTCGAAGGAAAGGAGCAAAAGCCTATCGACAGTGCAGGGCCAGGAATGATAATTGCTGTTGCGAAACTTAAGGAGACCGCAACTGGTGATACCTTATGTGATGCTTCTCACCCTGTAGTGTTGCAAGCTCCTGAACCTTTAAAACCCGTAATTTCTTTTGCGGTAAGCGCTAAAAAAGGCGATGAAGAAAAGGTCTTTTCTTCAATTACTAAAATGCTTGATGAGGATTTGACTTTAAGTCTCACCAGGCAGGCACAAACTAAACAGGTACTTTTGTCTGGTGTCGGGAGGGTTCATCTTGATGTGGTGGGTTCCAAAATTAAGAAAAAATTTGGAGTTCAAATGGAGCTGAGTACCCCAAAGATTCCGTACATGGAGACTATTCGGTCGACAGCCAGAGTTCAGGGGAAACATAAAAAGCAGAGTGGTGGTCGTGGGCAATTCGGTGATTGCTGGATAGAAATTTCGCCGCTGCCTGGAGGCGGGTATGAATTCATCGATAAAATCGTCGGTGGTGTCATTCCTCAGCAATACCGCCCGGCTGTCGATAAAGGTATCCAGGAAGCTATGGAAAAAGGTGTTTTGGCTGGCTATCCGGTAATCGATGTGCAAATAGCTTTGGTTGATGGTTCCTTTCATAATGTTGATTCTTCGGAAATGGCTTTTAAGATTGCCGGTTCCCTCGCTTTCAAAAAAGGGGCACAGGAGGCCGGACTGGTTTTGCTTGAGCCTTATATGAACATGGTGATTAAAGTTGGCAAGGAGAGCGTCGGCGATGTCATGGGGGACCTCAATTCTCGGCGGGGCAAGGTGATGGGAATGGATTCTGCTGATGGCCTTGAGGTGATTAATGCCCAGGTCCCTCAGTCTGAAATTCTGTCTTATGCAACTGATCTTACTTCAATGACGGGCGGGCTTGGAAGTTTTGCTCTCTCTTTTTCCCATTATGAGGAAGTGCCAGCTCAGATCGCGGAGAAGATCGTTGCAGAGGCAAATGCAGAAAACAATTAACGGTAGATTCGTGTACTGATATGCAGGAAAATTATACTTTTGCTGTTGTAACCATGAGTGATAAAGGTTCGCGTGGGGAGCGGGAAGACACCAGCGGACAATATCTTCAAGAGAAGTTGGCAGAAGAAGGGTACGTTTTCAGGTCATATAAAGTTGTTCCTGATAACAAACAGATCATTATCGATAGTCTTATAGCACTTGTCGATGAACAAAAAGTATCACTCATTGTTACTACGGGTGGCACCGGTGTTTCTCCATCTGACATTACCCCTGAAGCAATGGCTTCTGTCATTGAACGGGAAATACCCGGAATGGCAGAGGCCATGCGAAGCGCAAGCCTTCTGAAAACTACAAGGGCCATGCTTTCCCGGGGGAAAGTTGGGATACGAAATCAAAGTCTGATTATCAACTTACCTGGTAGCTTGAAGGCTGTGAAAGAAAATTTAGAGGTTGTCCTGCCGGTTATTCCACATGCCCTTGAAAAAATCAGGGGTGGAGAGAGTGACTGCGGAGTGGCATGAACGAAAAAAAACAAGGTGATGCAGAGCACTCTGTTTCACCTTGTTTTATTGGATGCGACTTGAAGTACTATTTTTGTATTTGAACAGTGGATGTTTCACCAGCTGTCATTGGCATGATCTCACCAATGATATATGCCTCCTCGCCGACTGCTTCAAAGTGATGACAAATGTCTTTCGCTTGTGCTTCATCAACGATAGCCAGCAGTCCGATTCCCATGTTGAACGTACGGTACATCTCATCTTCAGGGATGTCGCCTAATCGCTGTAGGAATGGAAAGATAGGAGGTAGGGGCCAGGCTGTTGTATTAATGACGGCTTTGTACCCCTTTGGAAGAATACGCGGAATATTGTCGATAAACCCTCCCCCGGTATTGTGTACCATACCGTTCAGGGGGTAGTTCTTCAGAACATTGAGGACCGCCTGAACATAGATTTTTGTCGGTTTCAATAGCTCTACGCCCAGTTCACATCCCAACTCATCTATGTGCTGCTTGATATCCAGTTTATGGTCGGCGAAGCAGATTTTCCGTACCAGAGAAAAACCATTCGAATGGAGGCCGCTTGAGGTAAGGCCGATGATTTGATCGCCAGCGCGGATATCCGAGCCATCAATAATTGAATCCCGGTCAACGATTCCTGTTACAAAACCTGCGAGATCGTAGTCTTTGTCTTTGTAGAGACCCGGCATCTCGGCCGTTTCTCCACCGACAAGAGAACAGTTTGCTTGTCGGCAACCTTCAGCGATACCGGAGATGACTTCTTTGGCTATGGGCAGTTCCAGTTTTCCTACAGCAAAATAGTCAAGGAAACATAAAGGAGTAGCTCCACCTACCACCAAGTCGTTCACACACATGGCAACCAGATCAATGCCGATAGTATCGTGTTTGTCGCAGAGATGAGCGATAATGAGCTTTGTTCCTACACCGTCAGTCGAATTGACGATAACAGGCTTCTTGTATTTGTTGGTGTCGATTGCAAAGTGGGAAGAAAATCCGCCAATGCCGCCCAAGACTCCTCGCTGATGAGTTGATGCGACAATTTCTTTGATTTCTTCGATAAATGCATTGCCCTTGTCGATATCTACACCGGCTTCACTGTATTTACTCTTTGTTGGTTCGCTCATATTAGCAGATTGGTTTTTTTGTTGTATTTAGGATCAAGAAGTAGATCGATTTTCTGGAGAGTATAGGGACCTATAATATTAGGGGAGATCCAAAATTGCAATGCAATTGCATCAAATTGCCACAAATGTATATGAATATAAAAGTTTTATTAAGTCCATGTTGATATAATTCAGCTGTTTTGTTAGATAAGCCTGTTATGAAATTACTTACACTTCTTATCGGTCTTGTTTTGATTTTGGAAGGCTTGCCTTATGTGGCAGCACCTGAAGCCATGCAAGTCTGGCTTAAAAAATTGAGTGACATTAATCCCAAGCAATTGCGGTCGATGGGAGTATTGGCTATGCTCATCGGGCTGTTAATTATTTTCGTGGTTCAAAAAACATCTCTCTTCTCATAGTTTGGTTTCCACCGGGCCGTGCGGATAGATTGTGAAACCCATAACTCTCAGAATATTTTCCTGTTTTAATTCATCTTTGATTCATCTGAAACCGCAGTAATATTATCATTTCGTTAATGCAGTTAGAAAAATGATTTGAAATTGACCCCAGTGTGTAAATACGGGTAGAGTGCATTGTCACGTGAATGTGCATTTTGAGAGAAATGCGATTCTATCCCTTTAATTACTATGTTCTACGGTACAAGCTATGGAAGTTAAAAATAAAATAGAACTCATCGGCAATGAAGGGATGGTCATCCTTGATATGGTCAGAAGGTTAAACAGGCGTGGGGCACTTGAGCATTTGATGAAGCTCATAAAAAAAACTCATCCCGCCGATATGGCCTGGGTTTACCGACATCTGGCGGAGACTGAACGAACTGAAGTTTTCAACATTATAGTTAAAACGGATTCGGTCGGGGAATTTTTAAGCGAACTTGATGGTTCGTTGGTCACAGAACTAGTGAAAGGACTCACGCCACAATACATGGCAGAGATTCTCTCCGACATTCCATCTGATGATGCTGTTGATATTCTGGAAGTTCTTCCAGATATAGTTGCCGACGAAATCAGAGAACACATGGGTAAAAAAGATCGGGATGAGGTCGAGGGCCTGCTGCAATATGATCCTGAGACCGCGGGTGGGTTGATGTCACCTGATTTTATGTATCTCGACGAGGAATTGGTAGTCAGTGATGCCATTAAAAGCGTGCAGAAGAGAAGCGCGGAAAAGGAGATGGTTTTTTACCTCTACATAACTCATGGCGATCATAAGTTATCTGGTGTCGTTTCTTTGCGGGAATTGTTGATGCATCCCGCAGAGCGAAAACTAAAAGAAATCATGAATTCCAATGTCATTTCGGTTACGACTGACACTGATCAGGGAGAGGTCGCCCAAATTGTTGCACGATACAATATCCTCGCTGTACCTGTGGTCGACTCAAATTATACCTTGGTAGGCATTGTTACAGTTGATGATATTATAGACGTTATTAGAGAGGAAGCCTCTGAAGAGTTCCTGCAGATGGCCGGTGCTGGTAAAGACAGAGAAATTTTATTAAAATCGACAAAAGAGAATGCTTTTATCAGAGCCCCATGGCTATTTGCCTCGTGGATCGGTGGTGTCACTGTCATGGTGATCATTGGCTCTTTTCAGAATGAGTTATCGAAGGTAATTGCTTTGGCCTCTTTTATTCCAATTGTCTTAGGCATGGGTGGCAATATTGCCACTCAATCCTCCACGATTATAGTGCGAGGGCTTGCTACGGGTAGGATAAATCTTGATGAACCTTTTCGTGTAATTTTCAAAGAAATGCGGGTTGGGCTTATCCTGGGTCTCATCTTTGGCTTGTTCCTGGGTATTGTTGCCTTTCTGGGTTTTTCGGAACCGGCTCTTTTGGGTGTTGTTGTCGGAATATCTATCTTTTTCAATATGATGATGTCGGCAACATTGGGGACGATGATTCCTCTTATCCTCAAGAGGTTTGATATCGATGCGGCAATTGCCACGGGCCCTTTTGTCACTACCTCCATGGATATACTTGGAACTCTAATGTTTTTTTCGATTGCCAAGCTCTTGCTTAATTTATAATATTTAATCAAAATCAGGGCTTTATTAGTGCACAATGTCCCATGAGAACTTCACCGCTAGCAGTTATTGTCGTTGTATGTATGGCGTTATGGATTTTTGCGACGCCTATCAGCAGGTTTATAAGTAGCTATAATGCAAAACCTCGAGCCGTCACCGCCCGTGGTGACTTGGCCGCTGATGAGTTGAATACTATCGATATCTTCCGTACCAATTCTCCGTCAGTTGTATATGTTACCAGCATTGCTCTCAGGCGTGGACTCTTTTCACTTAATGCCGTTGAAATCCCCCATGGTACCGGCTCTGGTTTTATTTGGGATGATCAGGGACGAATTGTTACCAACTATCACGTTATAAGTGATGCGAATCGGATTCAGGTAACCATGGCCGACAATACAACCTGGAAGGCCACGTTGGTTGGTGCCTCTCCGGATAAAGATATAGCAGTATTACAGATAGATGCACCAAAACATCTCTTAAAGCCGATTGCTGTAGGAAGCTCAACGGATTTGCTGGTTGGTCAGAAGGTGTTTGCAATCGGCAACCCTTTTGGATTGGATCAAACCATAACCTCAGGCATAATTTCCGCTCTTAACAGGGAGATTAACACTGTTACAGGCCGGGTTATACATGGTGTGATTCAGACTGATGCTGCTATAAACCCAGGAAATTCCGGAGGTCCGCTTCTCGACAGTGCAGGAAGACTTATTGGCGTAAATACGGCTATATATAGTCTCTCCGGTGCCTATGCTGGGATCGGTTTTGCCGTACCTGTAGATATTGTTAACGATATTGTTCCGCAGCTTATTAAGAATGGTAAAATTATTCGACCAGGCATTGGTGCAACATTTGCCGATGAAAGGTTAGCAAAAAGGCTGGGTATTGAAGGTGTGTTGATTCTGAATGTTGAACGTGGAGGCCCTGCCGAAGAAGCAGGCCTGCGGCCTACAATGCAATATCGTGGGGAAATTATCCTTGGTGATATTATCACAGCAGTTGCAGGAACACAGATCCGATCTTCCGAAGATTTGTTTACCGAGCTTGAGCGTTTTAAGGTTGGTGCGGAAGTCCCTTTTTTAATCTTAAGAAATGGGGAGTCGCTTAAAGTTATTCTTCGCCTGACTGCAATGAATTAACCCATTCTATGAATGAGGTGTTGACGTTTGTCCCTTGTGTTTAGAGCCAGTAAAATTCTGCCCAATTCTGTGAAATGCAGCAAGTAGGCAGTTACGTTTTAGGCTTGTCTTTCTGGGCGATCTTTCGAAGATTTTGGAGTGTCTCAAGATTTCTGGATCTGGCCAGTTCCCTCATATCTTTGGTTTTGTCAGATTCGTCAATAATTTCACGTCCGACAATTTCTTCCAACACATCTTCCATTGAAATAACTCCGGTCATTGTGCCGTATTCGTCAACGACAATAAAAAGATGCTGTCTCCTGTCGAAAAAATCAATAAGAATGCGGTTGAGTGGAGCTGTTTCAGGGACAAAATGTGCGGGCCGTTTGAATCGGGACAGGGTAAGCTTATCTTTTCGTTCTGCGGCAGCCTGGAGGATATCTTTTCGCATAACAATACCCGTGACGTTGTCAGGCTCGCGGTTATAAATCGGGATTCGGCTATGCCCACTCAATTCATTCAACGTAGCCATGGCGTTTCCGACAGTTATATGCTCATTTATTGAAAAGGTAACTGTTCGAGGGGTCATCACCTGCCGGACGATTTTGTCTTTTAGATCGAGTATATTATTAATGACTTTTGCTTCATTTTCTTCAATGTCTCCTGATTGTCTGGAAAGAGCTGCAATTGTCTGTAATTCCTGGGAGGATATCGTTTCTTCCATTCTTTGTGGAAGCAGTCTGGTCATGGACCTTGACAGCCAGACTACTGGTTTAAGAAAAAAAACCATCGCACGTAGGGGATATGTGATACTCGGTGCCAGTTTTAAGGCATATGCTACTCCTATAGTTTTCGGCAATATTTCTGAAAAAACCAGAATTGACAAGGTGAAGAGAGCAGAGAAAAGGATAAGGTTTTCATCACCGAAAAGCTTAGCTGCTGCAGCCCCGGCAACGGAAGCACCAATAGTGTTCGCAATAGTGTTTAAGGTAAGCAGTGCTGTAATGGGTTTTTCTATATCTGCACGGAGATCTTGAAGATGTTCGGCTGCAGAATGGCCACTCTTTCTGAGCATTTCCACCTGACTTCCGGTTATGGTATACAGCACGGCCTCACAGATAGAGCAAAGAGCGGAGATAATCAGGGCAAGGGAAACTGAAATCAGTAATGTTTGAAGCACCAGCGTGTGACTCCGGAAAATTGACTCAAACCGCTATAGAAAAATCTGTAGCGATCAGGGTAATATTTGATTTGGAATTATATATAGCTATTATATATCGATATTTGAATTATACTGTAAATTACCAGATAATAAAGGGCGAGAAAATAAAATTTAATGAACACCATACAGGAGCAGCATGAAGACCACAAAGGTAATCGTATCCAAAAAAAAAGTTGAGGAATATTCAGGGGAATTTCTTGTGACCTTTGTCGTTCAGGATACTAAAGGTGAAATTATTGGTGACCGATTTCTTGAACCTCTTTTGAAATCATTGCAGGACTTTAAAGAATTTACCGGCAAAAAAGAAGAATGTTTTCAGATGTATCCAGTCCTTGGAGCTTCTGAAGGACCGGTGCGATGCAAAAGACTTCTCTTTCTGGGACTTGGGAAACTTAGTGAGTTGACTGATTCCTATGAAATATTCGAACTGCTCAGAATTCTGGGGGGGACTATTGCCTGTCATTGCAAAACAAACAAGGTCGAGACTGTTGGAATTCATATTCCTGCGATAGAAGGTTTTGATGCTGCTATTGCAGGGAATTACATAACCGAAGGGATTCTTCTCGGAGCCTACCAGTTTTTGAAATATAAGAAAAAGGATGATGATACATATCCTGGACTAAAGAAAATTGAATTCTTTTCGAGCACCGATAGAACAAAAATGAGCAAAGGTGTAGACAAGGGGAGAAATAGTGCTCTGTCTGTTTGTGTTGCAAGGGATATGGCCAACGAACCGGGAAACTGTTGGACTCCTGATCATTTTGCCAAATATGCGGCAAAGGTAGCAAAGCAACTCAATTTGAAGTGTACCATCCTGGAAAAATCTCACATGTCCAAACTTGGAATGGGGGGCATCCTTGCCGTTAACAAGAGTTCAGAAGAACCTCCCAAGTTTGTAATACTTGAATACAATCCCGCAAAGAAGACAAATACTGTATTGCTTGTCGGGAAAGGACTTACCTTTGATTCAGGTGGGATCAGTCTCAAGCCGGCTCAGGGAATGATGGACATGAAGTATGATATGTGTGGGGGAGCGGCTGTTTTGTCAGTGATGGAGGCAATCGCCCATGAAAAACCCGGGGTAAGGGTAGTGGCAATTATTCCTTCAACGGAAAATATGATCGGAGCAGGGGCGGTAAAACCTGGTGATGTTATAACGCATTATGGTGGTATTACATCGGAAATCGAGAATACTGATGCGGAAGGTCGTCTTATTTTAGCAGATGCCCTTGCTTATGGCATTGAAAAATTCCAACCGGATTGTGTTATAGATCTTGCAACCCTCACCGGAGCAGTGATAATTGCTCTGGGACATCACTATACCGGCCTGATGAGCAATGATGACCGGTTGTCAGAAAGACTAATGGAAGCAGGGAAAATTTGTGGAGAACCACTGTGGCGCCTGCCGCTGGGCGAAATGTATGCCAAACAAATAAAATCAAAGATTGCAGATATAAAAAATACCGGTGGCAAGGCTGCAGGCAGTATCACTGCAGCGGAGTATTTGCATAAATTTGTTGGCGAGGTTCCGTGGGCACACCTGGATATTGCGGGTACGGCATGGGATTTCACCGAAAAATCATATATTCCCCAAGGCCCATCCGGTGTGGGTGTGAGGACGTTGCTTGAACTTTTGAGGCGATGGGATTCTGCCTCATTTTAGTAACTATAATTTGAACTGAGAGAGTAATGGAGATGATTTAGACGTAAAAACAAGCAAAGATCGTTAGCCAGCGCCTGGTTTAACAAGAGAGAGTAGGAGGAATGTTGTATAAGATTTTGGTGGTAGACAATGAAGACCTCATTTGCGATACCTGCCGTATCGAGCTTGGTGGGTTGGGCCACGAGGTTTATTGTGCCAAGGAAAGTCAGGCTCCTGAAATAGCAAGGAATACTGACTTTGATTTGGCTATTGTCGATGAACTCTCTGAAGACATGGTGGGGATGCATGTCTTTGAAAAGATAAGAAAATCCAACCCAACCCTTGCGGGGATTCTTGTTACAGGTCACGCCAGTTTCGATATGGTGAATGACGCAATGAATAAAGGATTTAGCAGGGTATGCAAAAAACCTCTTGATGTAAAGCAACTTGTTGAAACAGTAAACGAAACGTTGAAAATTTCGACTCTTCGGGATGAAGTTACCCGAATGAAAATACTTTTGCCTCTTTATAAACTTGGCCAAAAATTCATAGCAGCAGAAAATGAGCAAGCCATATACGAAGAGCTGGCTGATGCAGTATCGCAGGAGGTGAAAGTCCCTTCAGTATCTGTGATGATGTTTGATGATACAGCAAATTTATTAAAAGTTGTTGCCTCTCGCGGTCTCGTCTCCAGTTATGTAAAGGATTTGCAGATAAGGCCAGGCGAACAGATAGCCGGGAAGGTCTTTCAGTCCCAGCGAGCTATTATACTTAATAAAATCAATCAACAGCCGACCCCGTACCAGGATTTAATGAACCGGAAGGAGCTTTCAGCTGCAATCTCATTCCCTATTGTTAGCAAGGGTAGAGTGCTTGGGGTTCTCAATATCAGCGAGACAACAGGTGGTATTCAATTCAGCGAGGCCGATGTTGAGATGCTTTCAATTATTGTTGACCAGGCGATGATGGCCTTGGAAAACATTCGGACCATCAGGGAAAAAGAAGAGACTAGCAGGGTGAGGGCGTTGCTCGAGCAGTATGTCTCTCCTGAAGTTTCCAGCCTGTTGATGAAAACTAAACAAGATCTGTTGGAAATAGGACGTGTCCAGCCGTTAACTGTTCTTTTTGCCGATATTCGAAATTTCACCCTGCTTGTACAACATCTGAAGCCTGCACAATTGCGAGTATTCCTTAATCGATTTTTCGACATGTTTGGGGAAATTGCCTTTTCTCACCATGGGATGCTGGATAAGTTTATGGGAGACGCTGCGCTGGTAATTTTTGGTTCCCCTGTGAGAATTAACAATCCTAATGAAGCTGCAGTCTTTGCTGCTCACCAGATCATGGCTGAATTTGAAAAATTGCGTAATCTTTGGGGGAAAAAAAATAAAATCTTTGAAAAAGTTGGATTGGGAATAGGAGTAAGCAGGGGACCGATGTTCCTTGGTAATGTTGGTTCTTCCAAGAGGCTCGACTATACCGTCATCGGTGCTGATGTAAACATAGCACAGCGGTTGGCCTCTGAAACTGACTCTGGGCAAATACTCATTACCGACCGGGTTTATGTGTCATTGAGTGGTAAATTTCCGGTTAGAGCTGAAGAAAGAATGTTGCTGAGGGGGATGGAGTCGGAGGTCACTGTCTATTCTTTGGCTGCAATTGATGTAAATAAAATGTAACTACGGCAAGTAATTGTCGTCTTGGCAACCGAAAATTACAAATCTACATCTACAAGCCATGTACTGCCGTCGATGGTTACCATATCCAAGTGGTTGAGTTGTTTGCCTCGTCTGATTTCAAGAGTATTGTTCACCAGAACATCTCCGTTTTGTATCCTCAACTTTGCTTCAAATCCATCTTGAACAAGATTGGCTAGTTTTAGAAATTGACCGAGGCGAATAGGAAGTTTTTTCACTTTGATTTTGTTATTTTGTGTCGGCACGATTTTGATCTCCAGTTCTATTAGTGGTGAGTTGGTGAAGCAGTTGTTTGTAAAATTGTTCGAATAATTCATTTATTATGGTATATCTTTTGTTACACATTGATTCCTTTTTATTAAAAAAAACGTTTTTAGCAAATAGTCCAGCTATCAAATAAAAGGCAGGATGCTAGAGAGATATACACGTACGAGCTCAAGAGATCACGTATAATAATTTCACAAGGGAGTTTAGACTATGCAATTGAAATCAGTTGGCAAGAAAGTTGGAAGTGTTTTTAGTTTAATTTTGATGATGGGTTTTTTGTCTGGATGCATGAATGGACTTATGGGTAGTTCAGGATCAAGCGTGCCACCGGAAAACGATGGCTTGGAATCAGTAACGACGATGGTAGAAAGTTACGGTGATATCGAATTACCTATTGAGATGAAACTAATACCTGATGAAAGCATAGGAATGAAGACAGACTCCTTTCAGGGGGGAATTCACAGGTATAGTGGTTATGTTCAAATCGGTTCTCTCAAAGATTATATCATTGCTTCTATGCGCAATAATAAATGGAAACTGGTAGGCGAAGCGTCGTATAAGAATGTCATGCTTGCCTTCACCAAGCCCAATAAAACATGTATGGTCGTTTTATCCGAGGGTATTTCCAAAACGTTAGGAAAAACTCGAGCAGATTTTTACGTCACAGTTGATCTGGCCGCAGCCAACAGACCCGCTACGTTTGGCGCACCGGCTCTACAGTAACTCTTCAAAGTCTTTCCCGACATACCGATCTGCTTCCACTAAGTTGTAGATGAAAAAACAGGTGGTTCAGGTCGGTATCCTCAAGATGTATTCTGCTAGAAAAAACCTACATATTGCGTGTCTAATTTGTTTGAAGGAAATCGCAAATGGACAGCAAACCTTCCTTTGCAGATCTAACACAGCAGAAATCGGCATTAACCCAGAGATATCAGTGTCTGAAAGAGGCTGAAGAAATTTCTCTCCGGTTAATTTAGAACGATTTGCCGCGCCCACACTCAAATTGCCCTGGAAAAGGCACATTTACACACAAATGTACACCGTGAACTGGCCGAACGGAAATGAACGGAAGCTATCTTGCGGGAAAGAGAGTTGCATCTTCGTTTATCGATAAATTGCCTTCAGATGTGGCTCATTTAACGCCTGCTGAAATAAAAGTGGCCAGTCTGGTTACAGAAGGAAAGACCACCTAGGAAATAGCTGAAGTGCAGTTCGTTTTAACAAATACAATCTTGTTTCATCGGAACAAAATGCGAGGTAAATGCGAGGTAAATAAGGCATAAAAAACAAGAAGATATCCCTTCGTTCTCAATTGCTCACTCTAGCACAATAGTGGCAAAATACTCCTATTGTGCCAATGCTTTATAAACTTGATATTATCTGATTAATAGGTAATATATATAAATATATTTGATAAGGCCTTGCTTTTTGCCAGATGCCAGTTAATACCACACAGAATGTTTTCTTGATTTTTTGAAAGAAAATAATCTGTATTTAAGGTACCTAGCCACTAAAGGTGGATTATAACGATTCCCCCGGCTTTTCGGGTGTCGTACAGGCGCTTTGGAGAGATTTATGACGCATCTCATTGTTTCTGATGTGACACTTACCTTCGGCGGATTAAACGCACTTTCCAAAGTTGATATTACTATCGAGCCTGGCCTCATCACCTCCATTATCGGTCCCAATGGGGCCGGAAAAACCAGTATACTCAATTGTATTTCGGGATTTTATCACCCATCCAAAGGCACGATTCATTATGGCCAGCGGAACCTGACCCACTCCTCTCCACACCAGATCTCTAATATAGGTATTGCCAGAGCATTTCAAAATCTTGAATTGTTTCGTGGCCTGTCTGTTCTCGACAATTTGCTGTTAGCACGTCATCAAAACCTTAAGTATTCCATCTTAGACGCGATTGTCTTTTTCGGCAAAGCTTCCCGAATGGAAGCGGAAAATCGTGAGTATGTTGAAAAAGTAATCGATTTCATGGAGCTTGAACCCTATCGAAAAAGGATGGTGGGCAATCTCAGCTATGGTATTCAAAAAAGAGTGGAGGTCGCCAGGGCTCTAACACTGGCGCCCAAGTTGCTGCTGCTCGATGAGCCGATGGCGGGAATGAATATTGAGGAAAAAGAAGACATCGTCCGCTTTATACTGGATCTTAAAAAGGAGTGGGGGGTTACGCTGGTGCTGGTCGAGCATGACCTGGGAGTCGTAATGGATATTTCGGATCAGATCTATGTCCTCGATTTTGGGATATTGATTGGCTCCGGAAATCCGAAAGAAGTTGCATCCGACCCCAAGGTGATTGAGGCCTATATTGGAGAAGAATAATTTTCGCATGGAAAATCAAGATCATTTAGCACTGCATTCGATCCCGCAACTCCTGCGTTGGCGCGTACAAGCAACCGGAGAAAAAGTCGCCTTACGGGAAAAAGATTTCGGATGCTGGAATTGCTATACCTGGGATGAATATTATAGCTTTGTTCGTAAGGCAGGGCTTGGTCTCAAAAAAATCGGATTTGATAAAGGAGATAAAATCGCCATCATCAGCGATAATATCCCTGAAACCCTCTATATGGCGATTGGTGCCCAGGCCGTAGGCGGCATTTCAGCAGCTATTTACCAGACCAGTCTGCCGGATGAAATCGGTGGTATTCTCGAATACTTAAATGTCAGTATCGTTTTTTGTAACGATCAGGAGCAGGTAGATAAAGTCGCAGAGGTGAGAGACAAGATCCCAGGTGTCAAAAAAGTAATTTATGAAGACTCTCGCGGGATGCGAAGTTACCGGGCAGACGACTGGTTCATGTCCATGGAAGATCTGTATACTCTTGGGGAGGAAGTCCACCTTGCGGAGCCTGAATTATTTACTGCCTTAGTGGACGAGGGAAATCCCGATGATGTCTGCCATATTTGCCTTACATCCGGTACCACGGGCCTGCCAAAAGGCGCGATGTTGACCCACCGAAATTATATCAACATGGGGCTTCAGCTCACTGAGGTTGATCCTTTGAAAGACACCGATGAGTATGTGTCTTTTCTGCCTTTTGCCTGGATAGGCGAGCAGATGAACTCCTTCGGTGTTGCAATGGCCAGCGGCATAGCCGTCAATTTCCCGGAGTCTGTTGAAACCAGCATGGATGATTTGAAGGAGATCGGGCCGCATTTTATGTTTGGTGCACCACGTATATACGAGACCATCCGCTCGCAAATCTGGCTAAAAATGGATGAGTCGTATTGGCTTAACCGGACTTTATATCGATATTTCATGAAAATTGGTGAAGAGGCTGCTGGATATCGAATGTCGGGCAAGCAACTGCCTGGTAAACTTCGTTTTTTGGCCTGGCTTGGCAAGCAGATAATTTTTCGACCGCTGGTTAATCAAATTGGACTGCTAAGACTTGCGAAGAGCCTATACCGGTGGTGCTGCCCTTGGGCCTGAACTCTTTACTTTTTACCAGGCTATCGGTGTTAATCTCAAACAGATTTACGGTCAAACAGAAATTGTCGGCATTGCATATATGCATAGGGATGGAGATGTTCGGCCGGATACTGTCGGAAAGCCTTTGCCGGGAACTGAATGCAAAATATCTGAAAATGGGGAGATCCTTTCGAGATCCGCTTCGGTCACTCCAGGCTATTACAAGTTGCCTGAAAAGACAGCCGAATTGCTTGAAGGCGGTTGGCTTCATTCAGGAGATGCCGGATATATCGATGCAAACGGTCATCTGGTGGTAATCGACCGGATTTCTGATGTAATGCATAATGAAAACGGCGATATGTTTAGTCCGATGTTCCTTGAAAATCGTCTGAAATTTAGCCCATATATTAAAGAAGCGGTCATCTTTGGGGACAAAAAGGAGTATGTGACTGCGCTGATAAATGTTGATCCCATCGTTGTGGGAAAGTGGGCCGAGGACAGAGGTATCTCTTTTAGTACCTATATGGATCTTTCGTTTCAGCCTGAGGTTGCCGAACTGATTAAGGGTGCGGTCGTGGAAATTAACGGCAATAGTGAGAAACCTCACTTTAAGATCAAAAGGTTCGCGATTCTCTATAAGCTGTTGGATATGGATGATGGAGAATTGACCAAAACAGGAAAAATCCGGCGTAAGTTTGTTCGGGAAAAATATAATGATTTGTATGAAGCATTGTATGACGAAAGCATAACAGAAAAAAGGGTTGAAGCATTTTATCAGTATCAGGACGGCCAGACAACAACGGTCGATACAACCATCCGGTTTTACACAATGGAAGGGGACTGATGAGCTATTTTTTTCAACTGGTGATTAGTGGTGTCGTTGTCGGATCTATTTACGCCTTGTCTGCGCTTGGATTTGTGCTGATATACAAATCGAGCCGGGTGCTCAATCTTGCCCATGGGCAGTTCATTGCTGCCGGGGCATTTATCACCTATGCCCTGACGGTCTGGGCGGGTATTCCTATCTATATTTCCTTTCCTGTCAGTATGGTGCTGACGTTTTTTCTGGCCATGAGTGTGGAAAGGGTGTTTTTGCGGCGATTGATCGGCGAGCCTATAATTTCCGTCATTATGGTAACCATCGGCTTAATGTCCATCATGGACGGGCTGATCTATTTGACTCCCTTTGGGGCGGAAAATTTTTCCTTCCCACCCTTTCTGCCCACAACGCCGATAGCAGTAGCAGGCGTATCCATTTCCTGGACGCAGATGGTAGGTGTCGTTACCACCTTCACCCTGATTGCCGGGTTTACCTGGTTTTTTAAAAAATCAACAGTTGGAATTTCCATGCGGGCGGTGTCCGACGATCAGTTGGCAGCTATGTCGATCGGTATCTCTGTACCGCGAGTTTTTGGTCTGGCATGGGCCATGGCAGGGCTAAGTGCTGCCGCTGCCGGTGGAATTATCGGTAACATTACCGGACTTAATTTTGATACTCTGCACGCTTTTGGCATCGTCGTATTTCCCGTGGTTATTCTCGGCGGGCTGGATTCGATTATGGGTGCGGTTGTGGCGGGGATTATTATGGGACTGATACAGCAATTTGCCAGTGGATATCTGGATGGTCACTGGGGGTTAAATGGTACTGGCGAAGTCATGCCGTATATTATTTTGCTGGTGATTTTGCTTTTTAAACCCCATGGCTTATTTGGCATACACGAAATAGAGCGGGTGTAATTTATGTCATCAAATCGTTGGCTGGCTACAGGGAATTATTTTACCTCCTATCAGGAAGAGCAGAGGATATTTTTCACAAGCCTGGATAGGACCGCAATGGGACTTCTTATAGTTGGTTTTTTTATCTGGCCTTTGTTCATAGATGTCGGGAACAAATATATGTTGATCATTGACAACATACTCGTCGCTGTCATTGCGGTGATGGGACTGAATCTGGTTACAGGTTTTGCAGGCTTGATTTCCATTGGACACGCAGCATTTGTGGGCATTGGAGCATACACAATTGCCTCTTTTGCTCGGGTTCTGGGGGATAATCATGTTCTTTTGACCCATGCATGGCCATTGATGATCCTGCTGGCCGGATGTATGGGGGCGATTTTTGGTGCCATCGTCGGCTTGCCCGCTCTTCGATTGAAACATCTGTATTTGGCCATCGCCACGCTTTCTTTTCAGATGATATTTCAATGGATCATTAATTTTATGAATTTTTTCAATCAGGGCCAGACAATATCTGTTGGGCGGGTCGTTTGGATTACCGGTCAGGTAACCCGCTCTCAGCACTACCTCTTTTGGTATTATGCTATCCTGGTGGTGATCGTGCTGCTTGGTTTTTCGGTACGCAATCTGCTTCGAACCCGCTACGGCCGGTGTCTGGTTGCCGTGCGAGATAATGATCGGGCAGCCGATGCGATGGGAATGCATCCGGGGTTCACCAAGGTGTATGCCTTTGCGTTGGCAGGTTTTCTCGCTGGTGTGGCCGGTGCTTTACACGCTTATCTCTATCGAGGCGTGGGGCTTGAGTCCTTTACCTTGCATCACTCCATCAGTTATCTCGCCATGGCGATTGTTGGTGGGCTTGGAACGCTCCCAGGATCATTTATGGGACCTCTGGCGATAAAGGTGCTCGATATGCAGGTAGAGAAACTTTCAGAATGGGCAAGCGCCCATTTGGCGTTTGCCTCAAATCTTGCCACGGCTCTTAAACCTTTGAGTTTTGGCCTTGTTATTGTGCTGTTTCTGATGTTTGAACCTCGCGGGATCGCAAACTGGTGGCGTATTGCGCGGTCTTATGTGAAATTGTGGCCATTTAGATATTGAGGGCGTCACCATCAATATCCTTAAATTTATATGAGTTTGCCGGGTTTAAGTATTAACCCGTTTTGAAACACCGTACCTGCTCAACACAACCAACATCAAGGAGGAAAAATGAAAAAGAACAATATGAAAAAATGGATGTTTCTGTTGGTAGCTGGTTTCATGGTGACCCTTCCTGTTCAGGCACTTGCCGGCAATGTTTACAAGCTTGGCTTGTCTCTGGCTATTACAGGTCCGACCTCTGACGCCGGAGACCCTTATGCCAAGGGCGTTGAAGATTATTTTAATTTTGTTAATGACACAAAGATGTTGGGAGATGACAAAATTGATTGCACCATTCGGGATGATCAATACAAAACAGATATCACCAAACAAAATTTTGAAGATTTTCTCGATCAGGGAATCGTCTTTTATCTGAATTACTCAACTGGGAGCACCCTCGCTTTAAAAAAAGATTTCGAAGAGGTGAAAATGCCTGTTATTCCGGCTTCTTTTCATGCTGGAAATCTGGTCGATTCACATTACATCTTCCTGCCCATCGCCAGCTATTCTGCGCAGGCTATAGGACTTGCCGAGTATATCGTGAAAAATCACAAAGGAGGCACTCCAAAGGTCGCTCTCTTTATCCATCCATCGGCATTTGGTCGTGGCCCTGTTGAGGATCTGCAAAAAGCAGTTAAAGCTGGGCTCGACATGGAAGTCGTCGAAGTTGTTGAACATGGCAAGAATCTTGATAATACAGCCATGCTGAAACGACTCATCAGTAAAGGCGTCCAGTATGTGATCAGCCAGACCGTTCAATCCCCTGTTGCTACCATGTTAAAAGATGCCAACAGTCTTGGTCTTACGGCAAAAACCTTTGGCGAAGAGGGCAAGCTCACTTTTTTGGGTTGCCACTATACTGGAGGTAATGATCTGGTTGCCCTCGCCGGTAGTGCTGCTGAAAATTTTTATTGGACAACCTCTTATATTATTACCAGCGAACCAAGTCCTGGTGCAACTGCTCAACTTGAGCTGGCAAAGAGATATAATCGTGACGATAAAACCGCAAATTCCCATAACTACGCAAATGGTATGATGGTGGCACAGGTTGCAACAGAAGTCATCAAGCGCACCAAGGCAAAAGGAAAGGAAATTAACCAGACCACTCTCTATGACGAACTGCAGGAAATGAATGGAGATAATGAATTTTCTCCTGGAACCACGGTGGGACCGGTAACGTATTCGAAAACTGATCATGCCGGGGTCGATTCGCTTCAGTTGTATGTTGTTAAAAAAGGTGCTTTTAAATCGGCAGGCAGGCCATTTATTCCAGTCTATACTCAGAAAATTTAATAGAACAAAACTCCTGTCTCTTTCTTCTGCGCCATAACATACCATGGTGTTAATGGTGCAGAAGGTTGTCGTCTGTTGGCAGGATTTTTTGGAAAAGCCATGCTATGGATAAAATAAAGATTGAGAATCAGCTGGAAGTCAATAATATCGAAGTTGTCTATAATGATATCGTCCAAGTGTTGCGTGGAGTGAGCCTGAGCGTTCCTGAGGGTTCCATTGTGGCCTTGCTTGGTACAAATGGAGCGGGAAAGACAACGACATTGCGGGCAATAAGCGGGCTACTCAAACCGGAAAATGGCTTCATCCGGGAAGGATATATAAAATTCAAAGGTCAGGATATTACCAATTTGCTTGGAACCCATGTGGTAAAGCTTGGTGCAGTGATGGTCCCAGAAGGACGCCGGGTGTTCAAACACCTTTCGGTGGACGAAAATATCCGCGCCGGTTCCATCACCAGACGAGACGGAGCGCAACAAATCAGGGACGATCATCGGCTAATGTATACCCATTTCCCCCGATTGGCCAACATCACCCACAGAATGGCGGGTTATTGTTCTGGAGGTGAACAGCAGATGATAGCCATTGCCAGAGCATTGATGGCATCGCCTAAGATGCTCATGCTCGACGAACCTTCCTTGGGCTTGGCACCGCTGCTTGTTAAGGAAATATTTGAGAATATCCAATTGATAAATAAGGAATTGAATACCACCATCCTCGTGGTGGAGCAAAATGCGAAAATTGCTTTGGGCATCTCCGATTATGCCTATATTATGGAGTCCGGCAGGATTGTTTTAGAGGGTCCTTCCGAGGAGCTTCAGGAAAATCCGGATGTTAAAGAATTCTACATGGGGATAACCCGTGGAGGTGGCAGGAAGTCTTTTAAAGAAGTAAAATCCTACAAAAGGCGTAAGCGCTGGATGTAATGTCTTATGACGATTTTTAATAGTTCTACCAACGCCTATTCGCGGGGCTCGGAGGGAGAATGAAATTTTTAGTAGGATATACCGGCTCGGAGGAATCCAATGCAGCTCTTTTTTTGGCAAGAACCTACGCTGAGAAATTTGAAGCGAGTGTTCTTGTTATTACTTCCATGGGTGGCGGCAGGGGTGAAAAACCTGAGAAAATTGGCAAAGCCGGACAAGATTTAGCGTTTGCGGAACAATTTTTAAAAGAAAAAGGGATTGTATGCGAGACCCACCAACTGGCTCGCGGTATGTCACCTGGCGAAGATTTGGTGTGTTTTGCTGAAGAAAATGGTATCGATCAGATATTTATCGGAGTAGAAAAAGTATCGCGAACCCAAAAGATAATTGTTGGATCCAATGCGCAGTATATAATTCTAAAAGCACCCTGCCCAGTCGTGACTGTACGACATTATTCCTAATAAGGCTGGCTGCTTTCATCAAAACTGATAAGGATCAGTGTCTTATAATAATAGAGTGAACCTGAGGCTACGTCAAACCCCCGCAAAAAATGAGCGGGATTAGCGCCATTACGAAATTGATTCTAACATTTCAGATAAGAAATTTCTAAAGAGCTAAAAGAAAGGGGGAATTTCCATGGGACTTTATGACTTTACTTTCTATGACCTGATCAACAGGAATGCGGTTGCTTTCGGCAGTCGTATCTGTTGGCAGGAGATCGACGATGGTCGACTTTTGACCTTTGACGAATACAAGAAACAGGTGGATCGTCTGGCAGGTGGTCTGTCCCATGCCGGTCTGGAAAAGGGAGACCGTATCGGAGTGATCGGCAAGAACAGCCTCGAATTCTTCCTTATTTATGGGGCGGCTGCTCGTTTAGGTGCCATTGTTTTGCCGATTAACTGGCGTCTTTCAGCCGACGAGGTCTGTTTTAACCTAAACGATTGCCAGTCAAAAATCGTCTTTGCTGATGCAGAGTTTCAACACATCGTTACATCCAATCGAGACCAATTGCCTTCTGTTAAAGCCTGTTACAATTTAAAGGCTGATCTTGGTGATGCGTCAAAATTTACCTCACTGTTGGAGGTGGATGGGCAGATATCGCCTGTGGAGGTGTCGAGTTCAGACGGCTTTGTTATCATTCACACCGCTGCTGTGGCTGGACGCCCGCGCGGAGCCCTCCTCAGTCACGGCAATATACTGTGCGCCGACATGCATTTTAATTGCTCGATGGACTTCACTTCGAAAGATGTGAATTTGAATTTGTTGCCTCTTTTTCACGTGGCCGGACTTTTCATGGCTACCAGTACTTTTCATGCCGGTGGTTCAAGTTTGAATATCAGTAAGTTTGAGGCAAAAGCGGCTGCACAACTTATAGAGGACAGAAGTGCCACCGTATTTTTTGATTTTCCACCCATTCTTGATTCAATCATCAAAGCTGCCGCGGAAGATCAGCGCGATATCAGCTCGCTCAGGGCTGTCGTCGGCCTTGGAACAAGAGAGGTCATCGAAGAATTTCAACTGGTAAGTGGAGGCAATTATTATGCAATGTATGGACAGACAGAGACGTCCTGCCTCGCAACCATCGGGAAATATAATGATCGGCCGGGATCGGCTGGTAAAGTTATCGCGCTTGGCGATGTGCAGCTGGTAGACGAACACGATCAAAGTGTTGCTATTGGTGAAGTTGGAGAGATTACCGTTAAGGGGCCCATGGTTTTTAAGGGCTATTGGGGCTTACCGGATGATAACGACTATGCTTTTCGTGAAGGTTGGCATCATACCGGCGATTTGGGCCGTTTTGATATGGATGGTTTCCTGTTCTACGCTGGAAGAAAAGCGGAAAAAGAACTCATTAAACCAGGGGGAGAAAATGTCTATCCCGCAGAGGTCGAAAAGGTAATACTGCAGCATCCTGCCGTCGCTCAAACGGTGGTTATCGGCGTTCCGGATCCAAAATGGAAAGAGGGAATAAAAGCGGTTTGCCAACTTCATGCGGGCAAGTCGCTTACAGCGGTCGAGTTGATTAGTTTTGTCGGCGAACGTATTGCTCGCTTCAAAAAGCCCCAATATGTCGAATTTGTCAGTGAGTTGCCACTGACAAAAGATGGTTCCCTGGACCGGGTAGCTGTCAAGTCCTTGTATGGCAAGGAGTAAATTAAAGAGGGGGCAGAATGATTTTCACAAAAAAAAGTGAAAAAAATTCAGTCCCCCTTGCCACAAAAGTTGTCCACTCCCTGGAATCAATCAATCTTAATCTTCAGTATTAATCTTCAGTATCCTTGAACAGTTCACGCCCTATCAGCATTCGACGGATTTCGCTGGTGCCCGCCCCGATCTCATAGAGTTTGGCATCACGCAGAAGTCGGCCGGTGGGAAACTCGTTGATATAGCCATTTCCGCCGAGGCACTGGATTGCTTCGAGAGCCATCCAGGTTGCCCGTTCGGCTGCATAAAGGATAACGGCTGCAGCATCTTTGCGGATATTGCTTCCGGTATCTGCGGCCCTGGCAACGGTGTAGACATACGATTTGCAGGCGTTCCAGGTCGCGTACATATCGGCGAGTTTTCCCTGCATCAATTCAAATTCGCCGATAGCCCGCCCGAATTGATGGCGTTCATGGATATACGGCAAAACGACATCCATGCATGCCGTCATGATGCCCAACGGGCCTCCGGAAAGGACCAGTCGCTCATAGTCAAGACCGCTCATCAGGACTTGGACGCCGCGGTCCAATGTGCCGAGAATGTTTTCCTCCGGTACGGCACAGTCAGTAAATACCAACTCGCAGGTAGGCGATCCACGCATGCCGAGTTTATCCAGTTTGGGGCTGGTGGAAAACCCCTCCATGGTTTTTTCGACCAGAAAGGCGGTGATGCCTTGGTGTTTTTTTTCTGGTGAGGTCTTGGCGTAAACTACCAGGACGTCGGCATTGGGACCGTTGGTGATCCACATTTTGGTGCCGTTCAGAATATAATCCTTCCCTTTTTTGACAGCTCTCAGCCTCATACCGACAACATCCGACCCTGCACCCGCCTCGCTCATTGCCAGCGCACCAATATTTTCACCGGAGATAAGTTTGGGCAGATAACGTTCTTTCTGTACTTCGGTACCGTTTCGCTTGATCTGATTGACACAAAGATTGGAGTGGGCCCCGTAAGCGAGCCCGACCGAGGCCGACCCCCGACTAATTTCTTCCATGGCTATAGCATGTTCCAGATAGCCCATTTCTGCACCACCGTATTTATCAGAGACGGTAATACCTAAAAGGCCTAACGCGCCCATCTTCAACCAAAGCTCAGGCGGAAAGTGGTCTTCACGATCAATCTCAGCCGCTAACGGTGCGATTTCTGTACTGACGAAATCTCGCACCGATTCTCTTAGCAGATTAGCAGTATCCCCTAAGCCAAAATTCAATTGAGGAAATGTCTTCATATATTCTTCCTTTGATCATGGGTTCAGCTCTTTGATGTCAGCAAAAAAATCCAGGGCTTCAGGGTTTTTCAGGGCGTCCTTGTTTTTTACTTCCCGTCCATGGATCATCTTCTGCACGGCAAGCTCAACTTTTTTCATATTCAGGGTATACGGAATATCAGGAACCTCAATTATCTTTGCTGGCACATGCCTCGGTGAGGAATTCTGCCGGATATCTTTTTTTATTTTCTGTCGCAGCTCTTCAGTCAACTGTTGGCCCGATTTCATTTTTATAAAGAGAATTACCCGACTGTCGTTTCGCCATTGCTGACCTACCACGACGCTGTCCTCTATCTCCTTCATCTGCTCTAAGATTCGGTAGATCTCGGCTGTTCCGATCCTAACACCGCCAGGGTTTAAGGTGGCATCGGATCGCCCGTACATTATAAGGCCACCACGCTCGGTAACCTCGATAAAGTCACCATGCGTCCAAACGCCAGGAAAACCTTTAAAATAAGCAGCCTGATATTTCGAGCCGTCCTGGTCATCCCAAAAGTAGATCGGCATGGAAGGGAAGGGAGCTGTACAGACAAGTTCACCCTGAGTGTCCACAACCGGTATCCCGTCTTCGTTATAGGCAAAAACTTTCATGCCAAGGCCCCGACATTGAAGTTCCCCTTCAAATACAGGACCCATCGGGTTGCCGAGAGCAAAGCAGCCGTTCAGATCAGATCCTCCCGAGATAGATGCCAGCTGCAGATCTTCTTTCACCTCCTGGTAAATAAAATGAAAATCCTCTTTAGAAAGAGGTGATCCCGTGGAGAGTACGGATTTCAAGGCGGTTAAATTAAACTGTTTACCTGGTCTTATGCCGGCATTTTTGAGGGCCGCGATATATCCCGCACTCGTACCGAAAACGGTAATTTTCTCATCCTGGGCCATCTTCCACAGGGCATCAGCGGATGGATAAAAAGGATTGCCGTCATAAAGAACCAGTGTTGCCCCTACGGCAAGAGAGGTGGTCAACCAGTTCCACATCATCCAGCCGCAGGTGGTGAAGTAGAAGATGGTGTCTTGCCGTTTCAGATCGGTATGAAGGAGCAGTTCCTTGAGTTGGTTGAGCAGCACCCCGCCAGCGCTTTGTACCATGCATTTGGGCAGACCAGTAGTTCCGGAGGAATACATGATATAGAGAGGATGTTCGAAGGGCAGTTGGGCAAATTCGATTTCGCTGGTATCGTTTCTGCTAAAATCGCTGTAATGGACCGCTCCCGGAAGATTTGAAAGATCTGGTAATTCTTTCGTATAAGGAATCACAATGATCTTTTCTAAGGACGGTATTTCTTCGATGATTTTGGCAATTTTGCCAAGACTGTCAAGGGGTTTACCTTTGAAATAATAACCATCGGCAGTAAAGAGGATTCTTGGCCTGGTCTGTCCAAATCTATCCAATACGCCTTTTATGCCAAAATCAGGAGAGCAGGAGGACCAGATTGCCCCGATACTCGTTGCAGCAAGCATGGCGATAATAGATTCAGGCATATTAGGCATGAAACCGACAACACGGTCTCCGGCAATAATTCCAGCTTGACGTAGAGACGCTGCAACTTTTGCAGTTGCGGCATACAGTTCTTTATAGGTAAGACTCCTGCGGACAGAGTCTTCTCCCCTGAAAATCAGGGCCGTTTTATCATCACGGTAGCGCAGCAGGTTTTCAGCAAAATTCAATCGGCTACCGGTAAACCAGTGTGCACCTGGCATTTTCGTTGGATTATCAATCACCTTTTGAAAATTAATCGAGGCTTTGATCTCGGCAAACCGCCACATCTCAGCCCAGAAGGCTTCAATATTATCGATCGACCACTGGTATAACTGTTGGTAGTTGGTACAATCGGTTCCATAAGTTTGGTTCACGCCTTGCATAAACCTGTACATATTGGAATCTTTAATTCGCTGTTTCGATGGCTCCCATAACGGTTTTAACATGGCCTTCCTCTTCGGTTATCGACATCGCTATCATTTCTCTGACAGTTTCTTTTTGGCCAGCTCCCGCAGTTTGTATTTTTGTATTTTGCCGCTGGCGGTTGTTGGGTACTCGTCTACGAAAAAGATATATTTGGGAATCTTATGAAATGATATCTGATCCTTACAAAAGGCGATCATCTCGGTATCTGTTGCTGTTTCAGAAGGCTTGAGCTGGATAAAGGCTGCGATTTCTTCGCCATATTTCTCACTTGGTATGCCTACCACCTGAACATCTTTGACCTTTGGGTTGGTGTAAAGAAACTCCTCTATTTCGCGGGGATAAATGTTTTCTCCACCGCGTATGACCATATCCTTTATTCTGCCGGTGATCTTGCAATAGCCGTTCTCATCCATTATCGCTAAATCGCCGGTGTGCAGCCAGTTGTCTTTATCTATTGTGTTGGCTGTCGCTTCAGGCATCTTGTAATAACCTTTCATTACATGATAGCCTCTCGTGCAGAGTTCTCCCTGTTCGCCGATCGGCAACTCTTTGTCAGTCACCGGGTCGACAATCATTACCTCAACGTTGGGCAGGGCTTTGCCGACCGTGGTTGTTTTCAGTTCCAGGGAATCACGATCCCTGGTTTGGGTGATTCCGGGAGAGGCCTCGGTTTGACCGTATACAATGGTCATTTCGCTTGCGCCCATGTCCTTGATCACCCGTTTCATAACTTCTACCGGACAAGTTGATCCGGCCATGACGCCCGTACGAAGACTTGATGTGTCGTAGCGATTGTTATCCATCTCTTCGAACTCGGCGATGAACATTGTCGGCACTCCTAAGAGAGCGGTGCATTTTGAGGCCTCGACAGTCTTCAGGACATTAACGGCAGAAAACGAGACGACCGGGGCCATGGTGGTGCCGGAGACCATGCAGCAGAGGGTTCCAATGACACAGCCAAAGCAGTGGAAAAAGGGAACAGGAATACACATCGCATCATTTGGGGTCAGCTTCATGCATTCGGCCATGCTCAGGGCATTGCCGATAAGATTGGTATGAGAAAGCATAACACCCTTTGGGAATCCTGTAGTCCCGGATGTATACTGCATATTTATGACATCGTCGGGATTGAGTGAGTCATGTCTTTCTTTCAGCTGTTGATCCGACACCTGTTTGCCCATCTCCAGCACATCTTCCCAGTTGAACATTCCAGCAATTTTCTCTTTGCCAAGATAGATTATGTTTTTCAAGAAAGGGAGTTTTTCACAGTTAAGTTTCCCAGGTTCACTGTCTTTGATACTTGGACAGACCTTGTTCAGCACCTTGAGGTACTCGTCGGCTTCCCGTACCCCTCCTGTCAAGATAATGGTTGAAGAATCAGACTGCAGCAAAAGATATTCAAGCTCAGTGCTGCGATAGTTGGTATTCACAGTTACCAGGACCGCTCCCATTCTGGCACTGCCATATTGAGTGTATACCCATTCCGGAAGATTGTTTGCCCAGATGGCAACTTTATCGCCCCCTGCGATACCAAGAGCCATAAGTCCTTTCGCCACATCGTCAAATTTTTCCCGCAATTGCTTGAAGTTCTTTTTTATACCCAGCGCATGATACTCCAGCCCTATGTTATCTGGTAGATTTTCTGCCAGAATATCGACTACATTACCGATGGTAGCTTTTCCCACTCTAATATCAGGTTTTTTCATCTTTCCTCCTGGGACATGAAATGATGATTACTAATAGCTGAGATATGTCTATGGTAAAACCTCCCGGCGGGTACCTACAGTAAGTTCTTCGCTGCGGGCATCCCACCAGGAAACAGAGAAAAAGGGATTTTGGGTTTCTTTACCTACCAATTGCAACAGCACTTAAAAACTAAACCCCTCCGGGAGTTGTTTTGCTGTCGTGCCTTCCGGAACCCAGGACAGATCAAGGATAGTGAAGGTAGGTCCGCTGGTTTTAAATATTGGAATTACTTTCATGTTGAAAGAGGGGTCACCTATGCTGAGATAACTCATCAATATAGTCGCCACCCCCTCAAATTCAATATTGATGAATTTGATAGGCTTGTCAAGCAGGTTGAAAGCTCCGGATCGCGCACATTCCATAAAGGTATGAACACGCGCTGTCTTCTTGGCAATATCCGTTATATCGATAACTGTATTTTTTCCAAGACAGTCGGGGCAGTGAACTCGGAACGGAATATATATCGTTCCTTTGGAATCACAATTGGAATGGTCGCAGCGAGTGGCCAGCAATTTTCCCAGACTGAGTGATTCAAAAAAAATCGCCTCGCCACCATATGAATGAATGAAGGTCATGTCTCTTGGGTTGGTTACACCAAGGAGTTTCCAGCCGTCGTCGGCGTTTCGTATTGGCGTATTAGGTGTCAGGTGATGAAACTCACCTTTAAGTTTGTATTTGTTGTCTTTGACAAAAACCTGTCCGAATGTACTCATAGTATATCTCCCTAAGTGGCTTAGAAAAAATATTCTTGTTCTTTTCGCATGAATATTTCCCCGTGAAGGAACTTACCCCTCAAGGGGGTTGTAAACAGAGTTCCCATACCTTCTCTGAAGGCTAAGCATCCTTCTTGATCAAATGATCAGGATCCATCAGGATGGTCGCTGTGACATGAGAACCCACACCTGCATGGCTGATCGCCATTCCTCTTTTTGCCCCTTTGACTTGCAGATCTGTCCAGTCACTTGGTTTTTTTCGGTTGAATTTATCCCAAAGTTTTTCATCCCCATGGAGCTCTCCCCATCTGTTCCACAAATGGGTTGCCACTTCAAGCGTCTGCATAATGCCGGTGGCACCGACAGAGTGCATACAGCCAATCAAGCCACCCGAGAGATTTGATGGTAGTTTGCCGGGTTCACCGGTCTTTGGATTGGTGTGATAACAATCCCCCGATTCAACATAATCACGCCCGTAACCATAGGGACGTATACCAATATCCTCATAGGTCTGGACATCACTGATAGTAAAAGCATCATGCAGTTCGACCACATCGAGATCTCTGGTCGGATCTGTGATACCGCACATACCGTAACCGTAATAGGCAGCCATTCTCGCTGCGAGAAAACCGGTAAACCCAGGATACCTGTCTCCGCCGGGGAAACGCTCGCCAAGATCCTTGTATTGGTCGGGCGTTTCGTTTGGTAACAGTGGGATGTCCATATCAAGCCTGTCAGCAGGACGAAGGGTGTGTGAACCGGCAGCTACCCAGACGCGTAGTGGCTTGTTTTTGGAATTTTTGGTCAGTTTCACTGCAGTGTCTTCATCACAGAGAATGGTGCAGGCAGCTCCAACACTCATCAGGCAGCAGTCGAGGGCTCTCAACGGATAGGCAACTACTGGTGAGTTCAATACATCATCAACGGTTATTTTCATCGGGGATTGGGCATAAGGATTGAACCTGGCGTAGCCGTGATGCTTTACGGCGATTTCGGCCAGGGTTCTTCTGAAAGAATCTTCTGATTTACCGAAAATCTGCCAGTAGCGCTGGGCCATAACTGCATAATATCCAGTGTAAATATGGCCTAGGGGGGATTCCCAATCTTTATCTGCGGCGCATGAAATGAGGAAATTGCCTTCATCGGTGGGGACCTCGTCCATCCGCTCCCAACCCATGACAAGAACGCAATCAGAGTAACCTGATGCCACGGCCTTCATGCCTTCCCATATGGTCGATCCGCCAGTGGCTCCACCTGTTTTTACGCCGACGTTGCCAAGCGGATCCAGGCCAAGCCGATCGTGAATGACAGATTCTCCAAGCAGCTGATCACCAAAATGATCAGCAAAGTGTCCATAATAACAGGTGTGTATATATCGCTTTAATTCAGCTGGTGAGAGATCTAAAAGGTCGGATGCCATCTTGAACGCATCAATGCACAGTTCTTCCGTACGTTTGTCGGGAAAGGCACGATCAAACTTGGACTGTCCAGCTGTTACCAGATATACAGGTCGTTGCAATTTAGGAATTTTCAACTGCTGCTTGCTGAATTTGATCATATCTTGGTCTCCTTGTTGGTTGTGGTTTTGCTCCTTGTTTCATCTTCTCAAAAAATGGGATTCCTTATCATAATCCCTTGGGGGGCACGTTTAGTGTCCTTTGAAGGGGAGTTTGTTAGAAAAAAATTTAACAAAAGCACTAAAGATATTTCGAAGTTATTAACCCCGATGAAAAGCATTGGGATAAGTTCCTTCACGAAATTCTTTTAAAAAAAACACTAAAGATATATCGAAGTTATCAACCCCGATGAAAAGCCTCGGGGTAAGTTCCTTCACGAAATAATTCTCTTTGAGGAGCAAGAGAATTATTTCTAAGTCACTAAATTGTTCCTACCCATAAAACATAACTGATATCGTTACAGTTATTGGTGATCTTCTGGTTCACAGGGTTTGACAAGAAGTGCACTGAATCACCTTCAACCAAAGAATATTTTTCATCGCTGAGCATCAATTCGATCGACCCCTTCAGCACACAGAGGAGCTCCTGCCCGTTTTTGATGTTTTTCCGGGCGGGGATCGATTTGCCAGGTTCGACGACCAGGACCGATGAATCGATGACCGTCCTGGTCTCTGGTGGGAAAAATCGTCGGGTAACAAAACCGGTATGAGAGAGCTCGATATCATCCCATTCTGATTTTCTGATTATGATGATTTTTTCTTGTTTATTGGCCTGGGTAATAAGATTGCCAGCATCTACACCAATGGCATTGCAGATTCGAACAAGGGTATCTACCGACGGGGAATTGACATCGTTTTCAACCTGGCTGAGAAATCCTTCGGAGATTGACGCCTTTTCTGCAACAGTTTTGAGAGTTAATTTTTGTTCCTTCCGGGACCTTCTGATCAGTGTGCCTATATTCATGCAGCCTCAATACTGTATTTGTGTGGGGAGAAAATTATCGTGACCATACAAAGAAAATATTTTATATAAGTTAATATTAACCTATATCAATGATTAACTATTTGTCAATCAGAAAAATTTATCATTGAGTAATTGTTTTGACGTGTAGTCAGGAAGATAAAGGCAGATAGCCGGTGACAGGATTGGTAGTGTTTGGAAAAATAATACAATAAGATTGAAAGAAAGTAGAAAAAATATTGACAAAAAACCTGCACTGAATAATGATCGTCCATTGCGATTGAGCGCTTGGTCAGTATGCCAACTGCTCTTCACTTTTAGTACAAAGAACTCCCTTTACAGTGAGCGTTTCAGATATTGACCGATCGCTCAGTCAATATCTGTTGGTATATCGAAAAGATCCAACAATTGGCACTCCGGAAGAAAGATCGAAAAATTGCATTTTCGTTCGATATTCGGGGTTTATGAGTTGTTCTTACCAAAACGTATTAAAAGGAGGAGCGTATGTCAGCAGGAGTTTTGAAACCGAGATGGGGCCAGCCTCTCACGGGGTTTATTTCGTTCATCGTTTTTTTGGCTATTGCCTTGGTGACCTGGTACATCTTCAGTGATCCGAGAGGGCCGATAGGTTGGTTTCCGTATCCTTTCGTCATGTATCTTGCGATGATGATTTTGGTAGGTATATGGCAACATATGCTTCTCGCTGATTGGCCTTTTCAGAATATAGAGCAGCCGATGCGCGGAATCATAATGACCGTAACCAACTTAGTCCTGGTCTGGTTTGTGATAGATGTCCTGTTTTATCGCATCCTCGGCCTGGGGTTTAGTTTTTTAAGCTACTATAGCCTTGAGGCTATTGGAAAACCAGTGGTTCTGGCTCAGGTCGCAGTCGTCTGTTTTGTATTGATAGGGTTTTACACATATCCGGTTGCCACGATTTTTTTTGGTAAGTGGCCTGTTCAACCAAGTAACATTCCTCAGCCTGCTGCGGGGTTTGCAGAGATTGCCTGGGGATCTTTATTAACCTTGTTTGCGTATGCGATTCTGATCGTGCCTTTTTTTGGTACTGTCTTGCCGGGCCCGGCTCTTAATCCATCATGGTGGGCAGGTATTGGAGGGACAGGCCATGTCCACTGGGTTTTCGGTTGGTGGGAATGGGCAATAGTTATTTTGTTTATGACACCCAATGTCTGGCGGATGAAACCCTGGTCTGCGATCACTCTTCCCCAACCATGGAAAGGAATTGTATCGGTAATCCTTTCGTTTATTTTGGCCTATATTATAGCACTCATTTGTAAAATATATATCCCTATGTGGGTACCCGCTGAAACCTTTCAACAACTGGAAGAAGCTAAAGGTTTAGCTGAAGTACAACGATTTCTGTGGCTTCATTCGGCCGAAATTGCCGGTTTCTTCTTGATACCATTTCTAATATGGCACCATTATTTTGATGATATCGCCTTTGGTTTGGACAAGGATGGCTGGGCGGCGTTTTTTGTCAGGACCGTTGGTGTATGTCTGCTTGCTGCAGGGAGCTACTGGGTCTTCTATTACGCAAATTTTGGTCACTGGATATTGGGCAACCATCATATGGAAGAACTTTCCCACAGATTCCCGCATGGTGAGTCACTTGTATGGAATTTCTGGTGGATTGTACCTCTTCTCTGGAATGAGTGGTTTTTCCATAAATGGCCATTTTATGTACACGAAAAATAATTGATCTGTTAATAATATTAGGTGTGGGCGGGAGAATGGTTTCTTTGTTCCCGCCCACACTTGCCTTAAAAAAGTTTTTATCGTTTCGCTCATTTTGTGAAAAAACTTATACTTCACAACGGGACACTCAAATCGTCCCGCCGTAAAGAGGAGATCCAATGCAAGCACAAAGTGTCAATAAGAGTATCCTGACTCCAGTAGAATTCCTGACCAGAAGTGTCCTCGTTTATCCCAATAAGGTAGCTGTTGTCCATGGGGAAAAACGATATACCTACAAAGAATTTTCTGAAAGAATTTATCGCCTTGCAAGTGCGTTGCAGCAAAGGGGTATCGGCAAAGACGATAAGGTTGCTTTTATCTGTCCCAATATCCCTGCAATGCTCGAAGCGCACTATGCCGTGCCTCTTATTGGTGCAGTCCTTGTCAGTGTCAATATTCGTCTCTCTCGTGGAGAAGTGTCCTATATCATCGACCATTCTGATGCCAAAGTGGTTGTTGCTGATAGCGAATTCGCCCATTTGGTTCAACCGAGTGATCTGCCAAAAGTCAAAACCTATGTAACTGTCTGTGATGTAAACGATGCAATATCTCTTGAAGGCATGGAATACGAAGCATTTCTCGCCTCTGGTTCACCCGAGCCAATTGAGCCAAATATCGATTCTGAAGATCAGCTGTTGGCTATAAATTACACCAGTGGTACCACCGGTCGTCCCAAAGGTGTCATGTATCACCATCGAGGTGCATATTTGAACGCAATCGGTGAAGTTCTTGAGTCCGGGTTGACTGCGTCTTCTGTGTATCTCTGGACTCTACCTATGTTCCATTGCAACGGTTGGTGTTTTACCTGGGGTGTCACTGCCGCGGGAGCGACACATGTTTGTCTTCGCGCTGTGGTCGCTGAAGACATTTATCGTTTGATTGAAAAAGAAGATGTCTCACACCTCTGTGCTGCTCCGACAATACTCATTACTATGAGTACCTGGCCGGGTGCTGCCAACGTGAAAATGAAACGGAAAATAAAAATTATGACTGCCGGTGCTCCACCTGCACCTGCAATCATTCGGAATATGGAAGCTATTGGCGCGGATATAACCCACACGTACGGCCTCACAGAGGTGTACGGCCCACACAGTGTCTGCGCCTGGCAACCAGCCTGGGAATCGATGTCTGACGAAGAAAAAGCAATTGCGAAATCACGACAGGGTGTTCCTTATGTTCTTACCCACTTTATGGATGTTGTCGACCCAGTTACAATGATACCGGTCGCAAGAGACGGTAAGACAATGGGTGAAATTGTCATGCGTGGAAACAATGTTATGACTGGATACTACAAGGACCCGGAAGCAACCGCAGAGGCCTTTGAAGGCGGTTGGTTCCATAGTGGGGATCTTGGGGTCATGCATCCGGATGGTTACGCTCAGATCATGGACAGGAAGAAGGATATCATTATCAGCGGTGGAGAAAACATTTCCACGGTCGAAGTGGAAAGCGTCATCTACGGTCATCCTGATGTCCAGGAGGTGGCTGTCATTCCGGTCCCTGATGAGAAATGGGGAGAGGTTCCCAAGGCCTATATCGTACTGAAAGCCGGAAGAAATCCTTCAGCAGAGGATATTATTGCCTATACCAAGGAGCATCTTGCTCGTTTCAAGGCTCCGAAATATATTGAGTTCAGTGAACTGCCTAAAACGGCAACCGGTAAAATCCAGAAGTTTAAGCTGAGAGATAAGGAGTGGGAGGGCAAGAAACGAATCGGTTAATTTGGGCTGATTTGAAGTAAATATGGAACCAGGTGTCGATAGGAAGATGGCACCTGGTTCGCCGATCAATAATCTCTGTTTTATTCGACGTTGTCTATTCAGTCAGTTTCCCTCCATGGGGTTGGCCATCATATAAGCGACCATTATGAGTGGCAAGAAAGGTGGCCAAGGGGATTTCTTCCTGTTTGATAAAACCCTTAGCGGGCAGGGCGCCACTATTGACCATCTCAACGACAGCACAGATAGAAGCGGCTGTAGTCCATGCGATTGCTCTTCTCGATTTACCTGCAATGACAACGGTAGGGTAAGCTCTGACAAATTCTTCCCGAATGAGCTGATCATTCATCCAACCTTCGACAGAGGCGTGGATATAGACAACATCCTCACTCACAGGTGGTTTTGCGTTGACCAGCAATTTGCCGGTGCTTTCCCTGTCTTCACGCATCAGGAGTTCATGCAGTAAAAAATTCATCAAGGAGGCGTGTCCCATATAACGGATCGATTTGTAGTCAAGATTTTCCACCAGACCGTCGTAGGTTTCACACATGGTGCCAAGCCCTCCGGAAGTTGTGAATGCTTCGAGTTGCACGCCATCAATGACGATTTTCTCCAGCCACTCAAGAGGCGAAACCCATTTACGCACACCTCTTTCAATTACTTCACAATCGTTGAGATACTCGTTGACGACACCTTCCGGAGACCAGTTGAATGCATACCCAAGCAGACCTGTCGGATGTTTTGGCAGGGCGCCAACGCGCAGTTTGATTGATCTGATTTTGTCAAACGTGCTGGCTAGAGAAGCTCCCACGATAGCAATAAAACCTGGCGCAAGACCACATTGCGGAGCCATGACTACAGATGCGTTTCGACTCAATTTAATTATTTCATTGGTAGTGCTTACATCTTCGGTGAGATCGAAATAGTGAGTGTCGTATTGTGCTGCAATTCGTGCAATTCGTACATTGAAATGGTAGGGCAGGCAGGAAATGATTGCATCGTGATCCTTGAGGGCTTTGCTCAAATCCGTTTCACTGGTTACGTCAAGTGCCTGCACCGGGAAAGGAAATGTTTCGGCTGGTTTCAGGTCCGCTCCAGTGACTTTGAATCCGGTTTCGTGGAGCAGGAGGGCAACGAGGTTTCCGACTTTTCCCAAGCCGAGCACTAATACCGATTTGATGCGATTATTCATTGGCGATCTCCTGTTGTGATCAGAGTATATCTGAGTGTCGCAGAAATTTTGTTATCCCTGTAAGGATAGCAACCTAACGATAGGCAGCTATCCCGGTCACTGCCTCGCCTACAATAAGGGTATGCATGTCATGCGTGCCTTCGTAAGTGTAAACGGATTCCAGGTTATTGGCATGCCGCATTATAGGGTATTCACCCATTATCCCATTAGCACCAAGCATAGTTCGGGCTGTACGGCAGATATCTAGGGCTATCTTGACATTGTTCATTTTTGCCATGGATACCTGGGCAGGGCTGTAACGCCCTTTGTCTTTGAGACGGCCGAGTTGCAGTGCCAAAAGTTGTCCCTTGGTGAGTTCGGTGACCATCTCAGCCAGTTTTTTCTGTTGCAGCTGGAAACCGGCGATAGGCTTATCAAACTGGATTCTATTCAAGGAGTATTCCAGTGCTGTTTGATAACAATTGTCGGCTGCACCGAGGGCTCCCCAGGCGATACCGTACCGTGCCTGGGTCAGACAGCCAAGTGGCCCTTTAATGCCGATAACACCAGGCAACAGGCTTTCTTCCTCATCGACCAACACATTATCCAGGATAAGTTCTGAGGTGATAGACGCTCGCAAGCTCCACTTTCCCTTCATCTGCGGAGTCGTGAAACCAGGTGTTCCTTTCTTCACCAGAAAACCTCGTATTCCTTCGTCGGTTCTGGCCCAGACAATCGCAACATCGGCAATCGTTCCGTTGGTGATCCACATTTTGGCACCGTTAAGCCTCCATTTCCCGTCCGATTCACGGACAGCTTTTGTTCGCATACCGCTGGGGTTGGAGCCAAAATCCGGTTCAGTCAGACCAAAACAGCCGATTGCCTCTCCTTTGGCCATTTTCGGCAACCAGTGCTTTTTCTGAGCTTCGCTGCCATAGGCATAAATTGGATACATAACCAGAGAGCCCTGGACAGAAGCCATACTGCGAAGCCCGGAATCACCGCGCTCCAATTCATACATGAGCAGCCCATAAGCAACATTGGACAAACCGGAACAGCCATATTCCTCAGGCAGGGTAGGGCCAAAAAAACCCATCTCGCCCATCAGGGGTATTAAATGGCGTGGAAAAGTTTCTTCCTGGGCATGTTTATCAATAATCGGCATGACATGTTCGTTGACGAAAGTCCGCGCAGTTGCACGAACCAGCTTTTCTTCGTCTTCCAGCAGATCCTGAAAATTCATATAATCAGTCAACTCGGTGGTGGTGTTCATCACAACTCTCCTTTCTCTTCTCTTCTTTATTTTTCTGACAGGTCCTTACAGGTCAAACTTAATGCCTTGGGCCAGGGGCACTTCCAAACCGTAATTGATAGTATTGGTCTGCCTGCGCATATAACCCTTCCAGGCATCCGATCCGGATTCCCGCCCTCCCCCTGTCTCTTTTTCACCACCAAAGGCACCGCCGATTTCCGCACCCGAGGTGCCGATATTGACATTGGCGATGCCGCAGTCAGAGCCCGCCGCTGAGAGAAAAAGTTCTGCTTCTCTCAGGTTATCAGTAAATATCGAGGATGACAGTCCCTGAGCGACATCATTCTGGATGGCAATAGCGTTTTCAACTCCACCTGAATATTTTATCAAATAGAGTATTGGCGCAAAGGTCTCTTCCTGAACGATCGAATAGCTGTTTTCAGCTTCAGCCAGCACCGGCTCTACGTAGCAGCCTGATTCAAAACCTTTGCCTTTTAGAACTTTTCCGCCGCAGAGAACAGTTCCGCCTTGTTCCTTTAAACTTTGCAAGGCTTTCTGGTAAGCAGAAACCGCCTGTACATCGATAAGTGGTCCGACATGATTTTTTTCATCAAGAGGAGAGCCAATTTTCAATGAACCATAAGCCTTGGTTAAGCTTTGTTTTATAGAATCGTAGATTGAATCATGGACTATCAATCGTCTTGTAGAAGTGCAGCGTTGACCGGCTGTTCCAACAGCAGAAAAAACAATGGCCGGAACTGCCAGTTTCAAGTTCGCCTGGGGCGTTAGAATGATAGCATTGTTACCACCAAGCTCCAGAATGGATCTACCAAATCTGGAAGCAACAACCTCAGCGCCGCGGCGGCCGACTCCGGTCGATCCGGTGATGGACACCAGAGGAATCGTGCGGTCGTGCAATAACTGCTCACCGATCGTCGCCCCCGATCCGATGATCAGGTTGAATAATCCCTCGGGCAGCTTGTTTGTCGTGATAACATGGGCAAGGATATGCTGGATAGCAATGGCTGTAAGCGGCGTTTTGGAAGAAGGTTTCCAGAGGGTGGTGTCACCGCAGACAATGGCAAGCATTGCATTCCAGGACCAGACCGCAACAGGAAAGTTGAAGGCGCTGATGATGCCTACCGTTCCCAGTGGATGGTATTGATCATAGAGCCGGTGCTCCACTCGTTCTGAACTCATAGTACAACCGTAGAGCTGCCGCGACTGACCTACAGCGAAATCGCAGATATCAATCATTTCCTGTACTTCACCTAATCCTTCCTGGAGTGATTTACCCATTTCCCAGGAGACCAGGGTGCCAAGAGGCATTTTTTTGGCGCGCAGGGCATCGCCGATCTGGCGCACGACCTCACCCCTTTTGGGGGGCGGTACTTTACGCCATTCAGCAAAAGCTGTTTTGGCAGCTGCAGCACAGTTAAGGTAATCTTCTGTTGAAGCGAGAAAGACGGTGGCGAGTGGTTTTCCATCAACGGGGGAGATTACTTCAAGCTTGCCGTTGGTCTTGGTTGTGTTCCATTTGACGCCGGTTGCTGCACCCTGATTGTGGGTTTTAATTCCGAGTGTACTTAGAATTTCCATTGCTCCTCCTGGTTTAGAGAGTGTCTACTCCAAAAACTTTTTCCACAATTTCCATGGAGCTTGTATATGCTTTTACGTTAAAGCGTGCTTTTAAAGCTGATTTGAGCATAGCCAGGTTTATGGCCTTTTCGTTTTTTGCCATGACGCAAAGGGCGGCAAGAGCCCAGTCCTGTTTGTTTATTTTTAAATCTTTAAAATCAATTTCAATAACATCAGCAAATGTGTCAGGGATGTCGACGGACTTTTCTTTTACAACAAAAGTATCAGGCTTGAGACTTGCAAATATTTTATTTCTCTGCTGAACGCCTTCTTTGCTCAAAGCCAGAACAACGGTAGGGGAGGTACTGCCGGTGTAACCAATTTTTCTTGGCGAAATGAGTATCTCACTCACCGATTGGCCTCTTAACACAGTGATGTTGTAATCATTTTTCATCGATACGTTCATTCCGGCAGAAAGGCCTGCGTAACAGACGATATCTCCGGCGGTCACAATTCGCATACCTGCACTGCCTAAAATAGCCACTTCCTCATGCTGGTAATCGGTGAGATCGAACTGTTTTTCGACGGTGAGGGCTTTGGGGAAAATAGTTTTCTCTTTGGCAAGTTCTCTGTATCGTTCGCCATATTCAGGTCTGCTGTTTTTCTCGACAATCCCATTTTTAGGTGGTTGATCTCTTACCATCTGTTCAAGTATCTTTGGAGAAAGACGATTGTTTTTGGTGTAACGTCCGGTACACATGCCAAGGGTTTCAACGATGGAGAATCCTTTATGTCTTATTGCATTGCCGATTACTTCAGGGAGGTCTTGATCGAGACCTGATCTTCTGGCAACAAAGGTTGCACCGGCACTTTCTGCAATCCCACAGATATCTATTGGTCTTTCAGCCTGATTGAGAAACTCCGATCCCACAACGGCATCTGTCGGGGTGGTAACAGAATACTGCCCACCGGTCATGCCAAAGTTGAAATTATTAAGAATAATCAATGTCAAATCGAGATTTCTACGACATGCTGCCAATACGTGGGCAGCACCTATGCCAAGTCCGCCATCGCCCATTGTGACAATGACATGCAACTCAGGATCGGCAAGTTTGAGCCCTGTAGCGTAGGTCAGGGCACGGCCATGAATACCATGAAGTGCGTGTACATTAAAAAAAGTGTCGAAAAGTCCGGAACAACCAATGTCAGTCACCATCACGGTTTTATCTGCAGGAAGGTTCAGCTTGACCATGGCCTTGTCGAGACTGGCGGTGATATTCTCATGGGTGCAGCCTGGGCAGTAGACAGGAGGACGGCTTTTATTTAAAAAACTATTCATTGCCAATGACCTCCATGATTTGAGCAGGCGTGATCAATACACCGTTCATCTGGCCGAAAAATTCGACATTTTTCCCGCCAAGCACCCGTTGTATTTCATGAACATATTGTCCGAGGTTCATTTCAAATACCATAATGCGTTTAAAGGATTTTGCTTTTTCCTGGAGCAGTTCCTCTGGCACCGGCCACAAACTTTTCAGGGTGAGGGTAGAAACCGGTCTGCCCATGTCGGTGAGAATTCTGCCGGCATCTTCAACTGCTCGCGCGGTGACGCCGTAACTGATGACCAGTGTGTCTGTATGAGGTTTGATGTCTTCTTCAAAAAGGGTGATTCTGTTGCAGGCGCTCAAGATTTTCCGGCGCAGGCGCTCCTGATTCCGGGCGATAATTTCAGGGTCATTAGTGATAAAACCATCGGGCCCGTGGGTCGATGATGTCTGCCTGACCAGGGTTTTGCCGCCGATGGGCAGGAAGGGCGGCGCCTCATTTGGCTGTGCTGCAAAAGGCTGATATATCTCGCCGGAAAACATTTTTCTTTCAACAATAGGCGGCAGGAGAACAGACTCAAGATCAAAACTCTCTTTGGTCATACCAATTTCTTTATTCGAGGCAATAAAGACAGGACATCTGAATTCCTCTGCATAATTAAAAGCATGAATGGCGAGGAGGTAACAGTCTAAAGCATCCTTCGGTGCAAGCACTATGACAGGAACACCACCGGTGCTGCCCCATTGTAAAAATTGAATATCGCTATCAGCCCCTTTGGTCGCTGATCCTGTCGAAGGGCCGAGACGCTGCACATCAGCTATTACCAAAGGGATTTCACTGCCAATTGCAAAGGAAATTTGCTCACTATACAGGCTGATACCGGGACCTGATGTAGCGGTGAGTGCTTTTTTCCCAGCCATGGATGCACCGATACAATATCCCAGTGAGGCAATTTCATCTTCTCCCTGCAGGCAGATACCACCTTGGGCAGGCAGCATTTTCAGCATGTTGTTGAAGATAGTCGTGGCCGGTGTGATGGGGTAGCCTGCAAAGAAATTGCAACCTGCGGCAATAGCTCCTCTGGCAAGTGCCTCATTTCCTTCCATAAATGATAAAGCCATACGTTCTCCTCTGTGTACAATTCCCTGCGCGTGTTAATGTGATTTTAAATCTAATTAAATATCTGATTAGATCATTGATGTTCTAACCGTTAATCACTCTATATGTCAATAATATAATATAATTAATCAGAACGACACAATGGCAGTTTAATTGTCCGTTTTAGAGCTTATTTTATTGATTTTATGAAGATGTTAGTTTATTGATTTGCTGATGGAACAGAAAATTAAAAGAAAGAACAAAAGTGCCGATGATTTTGCGAGGGAAGCCTATATGGGCATTCGCCGAATGTTTTTCCTCAACGAGATCACACCGGGCCAAAAGATTTCCTACGGGGATCTCGCTAAAAAGCTGGGGATGAGCACTACCCCCGTGATACAGGCATTGAAACGGCTTGAAGATCAGGGCCTCGTTCGCCACGAGCCCAATCGGGGATATTATACTGAAAATATAAGCTTAAAAGAGATCATAGAAATCTATGATTTTCGGGGATTAATCGAAACTTCGCTTCTGCCGAAAACCATAGCAGGGATGAATAAGAAAAAACTTAAAACCCTGAAAAAAGCACTCGACAGCCACCTTGAGGCTGTAAGAGATATCTATTTAAAGGAAAGGCTTTTGCGGGATATGGAATTTCATCTTGTTTTGGCAGGTCTTTCAGGATGCACCATTCAAATCAACACCTTGAAGTCGCTGTTTGACCTTTTATACCTTAAATATCGGGGAAATGTTCTTTTTGTTACCCCTATGGAAACGGTTGATTCGGAGCATATCCAATTATATGACTATATCGCAGCAGCAGATTTAGATGGAGCCACCAGAGTTTTAAAACAGCATATTGCTAATGTCAGAGAGCACGCCATTGCCAGCATAGAGAGAATCAATAAGGAAAAATCCATGAAAACTATTTAGTTTCCATCCTGAAACGGCCCTTTCACCCCAACTCTTCGTTGTTCTCAAAATATAATCCTCGGAGGTAAGCGCAGACTCCGATATCAATTATATGCCTGCGGTTAAATTTATCGAACGCCTCAATTGAAAATGAAATGCCTCGTTTCAGGATAGAAACTATTTAATACCTCCTTCAGAGGTACTAAATCCCGTTATTTTATAAAAGTTCCGTTTTCATATTCCTCAAATGCAACCTTTAGCTCCTCCTGGGTGTTCATGACAATAGGACCATACCAGGCCACAGGTTCATTGAGTGGCTTTCCGGAGACGAACAGGAAACGAACCGATTGATCATTTGTCGTCACCTGCACGCTGTCTCCGCTGTGCTCGTACAACACCACTGTTTCATGTTCACAGATACATCGACGTTCGAGATCGGTCCAACCATGGCCCACCACTTCATAAGCGTAGGCGTCACGAATGTCATCGAAATACCCCGCTCCATCCAGTACATACACGAATGCAGTGTGACCGGCTGGTAAGTTATGGGTGAAAACAGTATCCCGTGGCACTGAGATGTCGAGCATCTCCGGCTCAATGATAATATTTTGGGCCGGGCCCTTCACGCCGGCGATCTGGCCTGCAACTACTTTGATCTTGACGCCATTTTCCATAGTGACTTCGGGGATGTCAGCAGCCTTGACTTCCTGGTAACGGGGGGCAATCATTTTATGGCTGGCGGGAAGGTTGGCCCAGAATTGAAAGCCCCACATGGTCCCGGTTGGGCTTTTCTTAGGCATTTCCTGGTGAACAATGCCACTGCCGGCGGTCATCCACTGCACATCTCCGGCTCCAATAACTCCTTTGTTGCCCATGCTGTCCCCATGCTCAACCTTCCCCTCAATAATATAGGTGACGGTCTCGATACCACGGTGTGGATGCCAGGGAAAACCAGGCAGATAATGGTCCGGATTGTTGGTATGAAAGTCATCGAGCATTAAAAACGGGTCGAACTGGGGTACTTGAGCATAGCCGAAAGCACGTTTGAGGTGAACGCCGGCACCTTCGGTAGTAGGCTGGCTCTTGAAAATCTTGGCGATACGACGAATTGTCATAACGATTCCTCCATTGAACAGATTAATCTGAACATAAGACTCATTGCAGTTTACCCGTCATTAATGACCGGAATCAACCATTATTTGTCAGGAAAGCTTTCGAAAGAGCAGGTACATATCAAATTTCTGTTTCAACCTCTGCAGCGAAATCGTACGCTTTTTTATCTCCATAATGTTCAAAGAATCCTGGATATGTTTTGGCATAGGCTGTGAAAATTTTTTCAAAAGGCAAATCGGAGAAATGACCATGATCTCTGACATATTCCATGTGTTTTTGACCAAGTGTATTGCATTCGTGGAAGATGGAATCCTGTGTGCCATCGAATTCAAGTGGCTTTACGTTGAACCGGGTGCAGAGTGACAGGTTGAATGCCGGAGTGGCCTTAACCCAGTTTTCATTGAGATACATTTCGGTGTAGCCATGGTAGACGAATAAATCTGTCCCCATTTTTTCTCTTAATCTGGCAGTCGACAGATGATTGGTTACGTCGGCAAAACCAATTCGACTGGGAATATCCTGATGTCTTCCGACAGCGGCAAGGACTACCGCCTTGGACACACAGTAGCCGCTTTTTTTCTTTATTACAGAACTGGCTTTCATCGCTGTCCGTGAATATTTCAGGTCGTACGGGTCATATGTAATCTGGTCCCGGACAGCATAGTAAAGTGCTATAGCTTTTTCTGTGGGTGTGTTGCAGCCTTTGCAAACGGAGGCTGCAAAGTCGCCCACTTCGTTTGTGTTATAGTCGAGGAAAAATGTTGGTTGCAGGTATTTCTGTAGGTCTTCTATCATTTGCTCAGTTTCCAGTAAAATGAGGTTTTCTCCGTTCGTTAAAGGCAGTAACCGCCTCCATCAGATCAGCTGATGGGATGATATTTGCACTCACCGAGGCAACGTATTTCAGGCCGTCGTCTATTGATTTGCCAACACAATAGTTAAGGACGTCTTTAGACGCCTGGACTGCCAAAGGAGAATTGTCGGCGATTTCGTGGGCCAGTTGTTCGGCTTTTACCATAAGTGTTTCGGGGTCAGCATATACTTCATTGACCAATTGAATTTCTTTTGCTCTTGCTGCGGTGATGCTTCTTGCAGTATAGGCAAGCTCGCGGGCGTGGCCTTGACCAACGATGAGAGGGATCCTTTGCAGAACGCCGACATCAGCCACAAAACCCACGGCTGCCTCTTTCAGGGAGAATATCGCATCCTCAGAACAGATCCGGATGTCACAGGCGGTTGCCATATCCAGGCCAGCGCCGACACAATGGCCATGGATGGCTGCAATAACAGGCTTGCGGCAATTTTCTACAGCAGAAATACCGGCCTGGAGTTGTCGTATTTTGGGGAGAAATTTCCATTTTGTGCCACCAGTCTGGTTCTTGTCCATGAGTTCCGGTAGTTGCGGCACCATTCCCATCAGGTCTATTCCTGCCGAAAAACAAGATCCTTTGCCGGCCACGATTACAACCCTGATCTCGGGGTCACGATCAAGCTCGGCGAATATTTCAATCGGCTCGGTCCACGCGGCAGGGTTCATGGCGTTTTTCTTTTCCGGACGATTGAGGTACACCCAGGCCACTGGTGGACGTTTTTCCACAAGATAAAAAGAAAATGTATTCATTCGTGTTGGTTCCTTTTCTTGAAAGATTGTATTGCCAACAGTAGTGCTATTTTATTTATTTGCAAGAATTTCATGTGGTTCGGGTAAATATTAATGCACGTTAACTCTGTATAGAGGCTATGGCTTGCGCAATCCAATAGCAATGTTAAAGTATAAACTTCGGCAGCAACAATCAATGGTTTTGCCGATTGTCAAACACTGTCTGTTGTTATTTGGGGAAAAAATATGTTGAAAATTGCAATTCTGGTCCGTGAACAAACAACTCAAAAATGCACAGGGAAAGGGTGCTTGCAAAGTTTTTTTGCAAAGACGGAAAGTTTTGCCCGCTATCAGGATACGGATATTGAATTGATAGGTTTCTTCCACAGTGGCGGAGATTTAGACTACAAATTGGCAAAGATGAAGGAAGCGGGAGTGCAGGTTATTCATGTATCAACCTGTATGCGCGGTAAATACGATGACTACAGACAATTGGTCGAAAAAATGGGCAAAGATTTTGACGTCATCGGCTATACCCATGGTTCCGAACATGGTAAAATGAGGGAAACTGTTTCTGTTACCGGAAAATACATCCCGTGAAAAACCTGGAACTTATGAAAAACTTTTCTTGTAATCAGGATTTTCGAAACCTTATCGAAGCCAATCTTACCGACTTTTCAAGATCCAGTCTGGATCCCGATAAACTGAGGCGGGCCGCAGTCTCCCTTACCATCGTAGACTATCGCGGGAAAGGTGGCTTGCGTGGCTTAGGTGATGCCCCGGATAACAGCGCTGCGCTCATTCTCACCAGAAGGGCAGGGGGACTGAAAAATCATGCTGGTCAATGGGCATTGCCAGGCGGCAGTATTGATCCGGGAGAAAGTCCTGAGCAGGCAGCATTTCGAGAACTGGAAGAGGAGGTGGGTTTGAGTCTTCCTGCAGACCAGCTCCTTGGCTACTTGGATGACTTCGTTACCAGATCTGGATTTCATATCACTCCGGTGGTTATCTGGGGTGGAACGGCTCAACACCTGAATAAAAATGATCAGGAGGTGGCATCGATACACAGGATTCCCTGCAAAGAGCTTTTTCGAAGTGACGCGCCAGCACTTGAAGGCGGAGATGAGAATGACAGGCCAATACTTTTCATGCCGGTTGGTGACACTTTCATTGCCACTCCAACTGCGGCAATACTCTATCAGTTTCGAGAAGTAGCTCTTGTCGGACGAGCGACAAGGGTTGCACATTACGAGCAACCTTATTTCGCATGGAGATAATCTTTATGCCAAATGACGCCTGACAATTTTACCTATGAGGCTCACCTGTCACATATCTTGGGTGTACTCTCCAATCACCCTTGCAGAGGGTGAATCCGCCATGGCTCTAGTGTTAACCGTTTTGAGGATCTGTATCTAAGACGTTTCTAATTTTAGTGGCAAGGTCCTTCAGATCAAACGGTTTTTGAATGAAGTCCACGCCACTATCGAGCACACCGTGATGAGCAATGACGTCGGCAGTATAGCCAGACATAAAAAGGCACTTGAGTTTGGGGTAGAGAGATAATAGAATTTTTGCCAGCTCTTTACCGTTCATTTCCGGCATAACAATATCAGTTATTAGTAAATGGATTACACCTGCGTGCTCGCTGGCAAGACGAATTGCCAAACCGGGTGTTGACGCAGACAATACTTTATATCCCTGACGTTCAAGCATCGTCGTGGTCATTTCAAGGATCATTGTCTCATCTTCAACCAACAGGATAGATTCGTTGCCGCGCGCCGGAGCATATGTCGAGTCCCTCTTGGGTTTTACCACACTGCCTTTTTCATGTCTGGGCAGGTAAATCTTGAAGGTAGTTCCCAGATCTGGCTTACTGTTGACTTCAATAAACCCATTGTTCTGTTTGACAATACCATGGATTGTAGCTAATCCAAGGCCGGTACCTTTACCCACCTCCTTGGTGGTGAAAAAAGGCTCGAAAACATGGGATAATATCTCTGAATCCATGCCGCGACCGTTGTCACTGACTGTCAGCTGAATATAATCACCAGGAACATAATCGTTGTGTGTTCCGCAGTGGGCCTCATCGATTGTGATGACATCGGTCTCAATGGTAACTGTTCCGGTACTGGCAATAGCGTCCCTGGCATTGACACAAAGGTTCGCGAGAATCTGGTTGAGTTGGGAGGGATCAATGTTGACCATTCCCAGATTGTTGCCTGGCAACCAAGTCAGGTTTATGTCCTCTCCGATGAGCCGCCGCAGCATAGTCAACATGCCGTCCACGACTGTGTTGAGATCGATTATCTCAGGGGCAATAGTCTGCTTTCTGGCAAAGGCGAGAAGCTGTCGGGTCAGATCAGCCGAGCGCTGAGCTGCCTTGCGGATTTCTTCGAGGTTCGAATAGAGTGGCTGTGTTTCGTCCAGCTGCATCTGTGCCAGTTCTGCATGCCCTAGGATCACCCCAAGCATATTGTTAAAATCATGTGCAACACCTCCTGCTAAACGACCAACAGACTCGATCTTTTGCGCCTGCATTAATTGTTCTTGCAGATGAATAGTGTTTTTTTCCGATCGTTTTAGATCAGTGATATCTTTGATGACTTCAATAGCCCCGTTACGTATACCGGCTTGATCGTAGAGAGGGGCAGCCACACCCCAAAGGTAAACGCCTTTGCCATCGTTCATCTCCTGAATAAATGTTTCGGCATAAACCTTTTCCCTGTGTCTCGTGACGGTAGAATATGCAGTCTCGATTTCTTTTTCTGAATTGTCAAGGAGGTCTATGAGAATAGGTCTGCATTCTCCATAGAAGGGAATTGCGTAGGCATAGTTTCCCTTGCCGAGAAGGTCCTCTCTTTTGGCCCCTGTTAATTCCTCAATCGCCCTGTTCCAGACAACGATGCGACGTTCATTGTCAATTATAAAGGTGGGGTCTGGCAGGGAGTCAATGATGTCTGTTAAATACCGACGTTCAGCCAGGAGAGCGGCGTCCGCCTGCTTGCGCTCGCTGATGTCACGAACGAAGCCGCAAATGCGCACCTCAGCGCCGAACTGCACATAATTAGAAACGATTTCTACGGGAAGTAACCGTCCGCCTTTGGTGAGGTGTTCGGATTCAAACTTGATTGAGCCGTGTCGCTTTTGCTCGGCTAAATATTTTGTCCATAGCTCTTCCCGGTAGTGAGGGTCAATGTCTGCCACGCTCAATTGCAACAATTCCTGTCGTGTATAGCCGAGTGTTCGGCAGGCAGCTTCATTGACATCAACGATATGTGCGTCAGGTGTCGTCCAAAAAACAGAATCCGAGGCGTGTTCGATTGAAAAGCGGGTCAACTGCAACGCCTCCTCGGCCTTTTTATGTTCGGCAATGAAGCGCGCTTGCTGCACGTTCTGGTAGGCAGATGCAGAAAGTTGACTGGCGAGGGTAAAGAGCACATGAGATACCTTCTCAAACTGTAAACGCGACATTACTGGCACTTCGCGAAAAGCTTCAACGGCAGCGACTTCGTCGGCACCAATTTCCCTTGCATAAGACAGAATCATAGCCTCAGATTGGTTCTCGTCTCGTACCTGACCGATCAGCCAATTTGCAATATGCCTACCACCAACTGTAATCCCGGCCCCTGCATCCCAAAGACCCGCGCTTAGGCACATTTGAACGGTTGGACCCTCTTGACACGCTCTTCCGATGAGAGTGTCGGAGCGAAAACAATTTGCACGTCCCGTATCGGTTTCGCGTATGATCTCAGCGCAGAGTCGGCAGAAGTTGCTGGGGGTGGTTATCGGGGTTCCGTCTGGATGCGTGATGATCGATGCAACTCCGGTTGCATCGGAAAACTCATCTTGGAGGCGTTGAATGTCTTCCAGGTTAAATAATTCAGCAAAGCTTATATTCTCACTGACCAACGTCTGGCCCAGGGTAATCTTCTCGTAAGCTTTCTTTATCTGGTTGTGTTCTGTACTATCGGTAAAAAAACAGGCCAACTGATTTGGTGTAATACGGATGACTGTCACTTCAAAGTGACGGTTGACCTGCCTGTGGTAAAAATCAAATGAGATGGAATCTCCAGTGAGAGGTACCTCGGCGTATTTATTGATCAAACCCGGTTCGGTATGCCGCATGACTTCCAAAACAGTTTGACCCACTACAGATTTGGACTTAAGCCCTGTCATATGTTCAAACGCCGCATTAACTTCCAGGAATTTGTAATCAATGGGTTGGCCCTGATTGTTGCGGATAATCTCGTGCAGGGCATATCCATGAGCCATTTGGTGAATCAGCGTGTGATATTTATTTTCATTTTGAGGCATGGGCTCGTTCGTTTGGGGTTTTATCCTGAATGGATTTAACGCATGATAAATCATCTTTCCTTTATTTCAGCGATGAGGATTCAATACACATACCCATCATTGGTTAATCTACTTCACATACGGCATCAATTCATTTAGTTACACTGTTGTGCTCTGCTTATCACTATCGTCTTATCTTATAAGTGTATGCTAAACTGATAGTTTTTGTCTAGTTTGCCATTTACAGCTTATCAAGAAGTATTTGTCCCGCCTTTACTGCCTGCTTGCGCCAGTGCCGCCAATAGCTTTCCGTCTGTTGCTCTCGTAAACAACGTAAATAGCGTACCCGCTGCGCAGCATTAAGATGTTCGTGAATCAACGGTACCAGACCTTCTTCGATATTATAAGCTGTTTTTTCAGGGGCAAGACACACCGGAACAATGTATCCCGGTGGCAGGTTCAACTCTTTAGATATGGCCAGGCAGGCATCCCGGATACTGTGTGCCTTGGCATTATCCGGTTGTACGATTTGATAGGGCGGTTTCCATTCACGTACAGGCCGTAAGCGGTCGATATGCGTAGCTACTGCAATAATAACAGGTAAGGTTTGGTTTGGACATTCTTGCTGGAAGTAATGGCGGACAGCTTGCAATTGTTGTGCGTCCATGTGGCGGGCAGCCTGGGTTGCATTACAAACAACTATAATGACATCTATATTTTTCCATTCTCCTTTAAGTTTAACGATGTTCTTCTCATTTGATAAACCGCCATAACCGGCGCTATCTAATATGATTGCTTGTTGCAGGCCATCACGTTCGAGCACGTAAGGTGTTATTCCTGATGTCGTGGGCAAGATTCCTGAGGCGGATTTTATTTCGCCAAACAAAGCGTTAATCAAGCTGGATTTACCGCTACTGACCTGGCCTAATACCAGAAACCGAAGCGGCTCAATGGCTTGGTCTCGAGCCAGGCTTTCGGATGTATCTTTTTTTGAGGCGGAACTTAAGCGCTCAGCTGGGACAATATCATCCAGGGTTAATTGCCCGCTGTAAAGTTCTATCGCGTAATAGCCAAGCTTTTTAATGTAAGCGTTGATCAGGCGATTCGATATTTCAGAGGTGACGGTATTCAGTCCTTTGCTGAATAAGATGCCGCGAGCTTGAGTCATCGCAGCGCCTGGCCAATTAAAGAGCCAATAACCGACATTAAAAATAGATTTAAGTTTATTGATGGACTCTAGAGCTTGTTTGGCACGCAAAAAATCTCCAACCTTAACTGCATGGCTACCCGGAATTTTATCGAGCACCTCATGCTGAATATCGTTACAAACCAGCACGATCAACTTAAGTAAATAGGGAAGCGGAAACTCCAGAACAGGACGCTTAGAATCGGCATGGAAGTGCCTTGCAACCATCATCAATACTTCATTTGTCAGTTGCAGGACCTTACTCATGTCGGTTAACAAGTTGGCCTCTTTTTGCCAACGCTCGGCTAATGTCTCAAGTTCCGGCCAAATCGACTGGGCGTTGTCCGGCCAGTTCGAATTGGGCTGAATTGAAAAAGTATTTACGAACACTGGCTTCTTTGTATGTTTACGCCAGTGCAATAAGCAGTAAGTCAGGGCAAAACTAGCTGATAAAATTGCAATGCCCTGGTAAAGCCAATCGTGCTGCCATAGCCAGTAGCCGCCCAAAAACATTAATGCCAGCCAAGGCAACAAAAACACTCCAGAGACTATGATTCCAAAGCGTGTTATAGGTATTGGCATAGCCTTATTCCTTCTTGCTGAGATGTTGGCGGGCTTTGCTAAAGGCTTCCTTGTAAGCTTGTTTCAAGTTCGCTTGATCTGGCATTGCACCGCGTTTAACACCATATAAATAAATGCAAAAGGCCTTGCCGAGTGCATACGTCATAGCTCCTGAACCGGCACCCGCCACCGCCCAGCCGAACACCGGGACAAGCTTTATCAGTTCTCGCCCTAATAGCCCTATTCCGACACTTGTACCCATTAATGCTGCAAATTCGGTATAAAGTTTGCGGGTCAGTTCCAGGCCATAAATTGATGCAATACTATGGAATAATTTGGCTTGCACTGCCAGCACCAAAGGGAGTCCAGCTAGCGGTATCGCTCCAATGCCAATATTAAGAAGAGCGTAACCAATAATATGCGGGTGGGCTTGTCGGGCGTGAAAATCCAGCAGTTCCTTGTGTTGTTCGGTACCGCGCAATAGGCCTATCATGCCTGCCGGAAGCACAGCTTCAATGGTGTCCCATAAAGCATTCGAACCATAATTCGCTGGCTCGTAGCCGTCCTCGGGCAGTGTGAAGTCAATGGGCACAAAATGTACCGGCAATGATTTGAACCAGGTTCGTTGATGAAGTAAAGCTTGTGCTAGGCTATGTGGGACTTGTGGGGAAAACGGTGATTGTTGATAAGGATAGGGTTGGATGTGTTCAGAATCAATAGTGGAATATCCTTCGTGTAAAGTGGTTTGTACTACAATGACAGGCCACCCTGGATGCTGCTTATGAATAGTAAAAACGGCTTCAACCACTTCCGCTTGGTTCATATCCAAAGCCCGCATCACAACTATTAATAAATGCGCCTGATTGGCACACCATGCTAAATCTTCACTCGGATTGTACTCTGTTTCACCTAAACCTCGGGTGTCGAGAAAGCGTAGTATTGGATGACTCGCCGATGGGAAATCATAAAACCGCGACCTTTTTGTGCACGCCTGAAATCCATTGCCGATTTCAGTATCATCATTCGCGGTCAGTGCCCGTATCACGGAGGTCTTGCCTGATTGTGTTTTACCTAATAACCAAAAAACCGGAATCGGCAGGCGCTGCTTAACTTCGTAGATTTTGGCATCTACGCTGCTTGCTTTAGGGGTAAATATCGAATCTTTGAGATGTTCCCAAAATGTATTGGTAATAAAAGTCATTTTGCCTGCTTAAAAACCATAGAGGGTTCGTTTTGATTCACTGCTGCTTTGCAAAAGTTCGTGGAACACAAAAGCCTGTTATATATCAAATTACAAGATAGGTTGTTGATATTCAATCAACAAGCGTAATTTCCACTTTTGCAAATCCTTTGTCTGTATTCTCAATTTTTAAAAATGCCCCCCTGGTCAGGTCAAGGATTCTGTTTTTAATAAAAGGACCTCTGTCATTTATTGTCACCTTAACAGATTTGCCATTATTTAAATTTTTGACTACCACCTTAGTGCCAAAAGGTAATGTTCTGTGAGCAGCTGTCATTAACCTATCGTCAAATTTCTCTCCGCTAGCGGTCTTTTGGTACCGAAATGTTTTCCCGTAATAGGAAGCTATTCCTTGTTCTTTATATTTAATTTCTTCTGGTTGCTGAGATGGTTTTGTAAGTACGGAACAACCATTAATGAGTGATAGCAGTGCAATGAGCAGACTTAGGACAAAAATGATCCGCAAGCAGTAATGGAATGTTTTTCGATGAATATTTCGAAAATCCAAAAAAATTCTCCTTAAAGTGAAATAGAGAGTCAACAAAACAGGGGAGAGTGCATCGTTTTTCGGTATTCAAATACTTGTAATGAAGCTCAAGATTACCAGGGATTTTTTCACTTTCGCCTATAATTATTACAAAGGATCAAAACACCCTGTCTAAAACCAACCCTGTTCTGTTGGGTGCCGGCATCGGTCTGCCCCTGGTAGGTATCCTAGTAACCGCCGCCGTAAACAAAAGGATTATAACCATCCGCCACCATTATAATCCAGGCTGTTGCGCAGGTGCTGGGAATCGGATTAGCATACCAGCCAAATGGAATAAAGTACCGTTTGCTCGCGTAGACATAGGGGCGGGTTTGCCCAAGAGGCAGTAATTGGAGGTAGTGTTTCGGTTGACCAGGGAAATTGACAGTTGCATAGGTATCGACCCGCATTTTTACTAATGGCCGCCAGCATCGATTGTTCATCTTGTTTGAGCGTTTCCAGAAAGCGTTGCGCCTCCATATACTGCGTAGATTCAGGTCGGAATTGCTTGATAATAGGCAATCATGCTGCGCAGCATGGTGATTGCACCTGCGGTCCATTCCGTGGAGAGAATACCTTGCCGGTAATTGCCGCTCGCATCAATGCCGTTGCCATCCTGATCCGAGAAACCGACGCCCCATAATGTTTTGCCAATGCCATATCCACCCCATTGCTTTACCTGCTGCCAATTTTGATAAGCGGCGCCAAGGCCGAACCATGCATCAATTTGCTGAGGCCCGAGGGCAGTAATGCCCCAGGTGTTGACATCTACCGCTTTTGGTTGCAAATTGGGCATCCACTTGACGGTGCTGCTTCGGATCATCGGCACGGCCTCCCTGGACAAACTCGCCATTGTGCCAGGCCAGGTTCTTGAAAAATGAAAGAAGGCCTGAGGTGCTACGATTTTTGTCGATTGTGCCGCCGTTGATCATCGCATTACTAAGCTGCAAGGCCTCGTTGATGATCTTCTTATCCTTTGAATTTAAATGTTTCTCATGAGTCAAGGTTGCCTGAAGGGTGGCACGAAGTATTTTGAGACCTGCATACAAGGAAAAATTGTTTTCAACCGCCACCCCATAAGGGATCGACTGGCTGGATCCCCTGGTTGCTCATCGTACCTGCCGGGGCGTAATACACCCCACCGGATGTCGATTGCATTGCCGCAAAAGTTGGTAATATATCGAGGGCGTTTTGAATGGCAGGATCGCGAAACGGCACAAAGGCCGATTTCTGACCAATGATGAAATGGATGTAAGCGGCTTGCAGCGGCCCCACTAAAAACGCCCAGCCATTTTCGCCGGTGATCGGCTTCCAGTCAGTCCAGGTGACCTTGCCGGATTGATAGTCAGGATTATTCGTCGGCAAGGCACCAGTTTTAATCTGGTCGGAATACGAGGTTCCTTTGAAGGGATCAGACGACAGCCAATTTCTCGGCAGCATGCGAAAGGCATATGCCTGTTTGGTATCGGTAATGACCTTTTGATTGTAGACAAATACCTTGCCGGTTGTCACAGCGCGATTTTCGTTTCCACTGGCATTGCTGGAATTCCCGTTATGGCCTTCCTGGAGCAGATAATTTTGATTGCTGACCAGAGCGTAGGTATCCTGATTGTTCGGCAGGGCAAATTCATTGAAGACTTCACCGAGCATCACGGCAATTTGCCAGGTAGCAGCGTCGTAGATGTTGATGCCGTTGTGGGTATTGATGCGTTCGGTCTGCATATCACCAGCAGAGGATTTTTCTGGTGTCAGCGAATAAGTTTTCCGAATTGTAGATATCAGTAACACTACAAATATTTCCAGGCAATTTGCATACATACGCACCCCAATATGCTGCGCTGTCTGCAAAGCTGAGTGGCAGTTGCCGACCCTGGAGTTTTCCGGCTGTGGCTGTGTAGAGGATGCCATCCGCCGTGTCCCGGTCGCTGATAAGAAATCGATAGCTGGATTCCAAATCAGAATTAATAGATTGTGCCTGCACCAAGGATGACACAGCCAGCACCTGCATGAGGACAATGATGACCATCCTGATCCTTTTAATGTGGCCTTTAACCATCAGCATATTGCGAAAGGACATTGCGAGATACTCACGGATGTGACAAGGTGGAAAATATCTGTTCACGTTATCCTTTTAGCCTTTTAAGTGCTTCATGAACGAATTGTTTTTGAACTTTCTTTATTACAGAAACCTTTCAGCGAATACTTTTAGTATTTGAGCTATGTCCATGACAGTTAACAAGTGAATCTGCTGATCCACATATAACCTCGAACTGTTTGTTGTACATAAAAATGTCATCATTTTTGATGGCTTGATCGAGATTCTTCCAACGTAAACACATTTCCATTGTATCATAACCGAAAGAAGTGGTGACAGACAGGAGATTTTTCCGCAACTTCAAGTGATTGTCAATTGATTGGTGGCAGAGTGAAATTATATTTTCCCCTTCACTAAGCATATCGGATTACTAATTTTACTCTGGCTCTCATTGGTTTGTGGTGATCAGAAAGATTCTGGTCCGCCTTAAGCCAGATTCTGAGTTGCCAATACAAACAGGCACTGCCAATGCAAGTGGACGAAGCTGGGGTATGCCGGATGAGACAAACGGAAATAGTTGCTACGCGAGTGTTAATAGGCTAATTTGCAGAGGCATGTAGAACAAACAAGGGTAGAGCGTCCCCCGCTTTTAAAGTGCCAGTACAAAGCAACTTTTTATCACCTGTCTATCACCTCAACTGTCATGCTCTGAGTCACCAGCTAACCAAATAACATAGAAAATTTAAAAACAATTATGACCATACCCTCGATTCCGACACGCGGCCGAACTCTCGATTATGCTGCTTCAGTCTACGACCTTTTGGAGCCAATCTGTCTACTCAACAAACAGGCAGAGTATGATCGTACCATTCTGGACACCCTGGCCCCCCAGCCTGCGGACAGGATACTCGATATTGGCTGCGGCACAGGTGTATTATGCCAGATGATTGCAGAGCGACTTCAGCCGGAAAATGACGGTGCCGTAACAGGTATAGATGCCGCGGGTAAAATGATCGAAATCGCCCGAAAAAAAAGAGGAAGCAGCCATTGCCTCTTTGAAGCTATGGCTGCTGAAAACCTGACCTTTGATAATGAATATTTTGATGGCGTTGTCTCAAGCCTTTTTTATCATCACGTTCCTCTCGATCTAAAAAAACGCAGCCTTTCCGAAGCATTCCGAGTTCTGAAACCCGGTGGGAAGCTCGTAATCGCAGATATGCACACACCAACCACCTTTATGGGATCACTTGTTTCCCATGTCTCTCGCTGGTTTTTCATGCAGCCACAGATAGCGGAAAATATACGGGGAGTCCTTCCTGATTTGATTGTAGAGGCGGGATTTCAACCACCCCGGATGGTCGCTCACTATTTTGGTTATATATCAGTTTTCGAGACAACAAAATGACACAAACACCAGCCACGACCATATCCTTTGATGGTATTTCCCTTCCTGCACCTTTGGACATGTTGGCAGCTGAACTCCGGAAAGGGCTCATGTGCTACTGGAATGTTGCTGAAACCATTATGGCTGGAAGTGCGGTTCATCTCATAGAACCGGATAAGAAAACTTTTTCCCTGGAACGCAATTTTTTCTCAGCCCTTTTTATGTACTCGTACTATAGAGCTGGTTTAGCTGAAGATAGGCGAGTCTTATATGCCTCTGTCAACCAATGCCTGCGAGGCATGGTTACCGGTTGCGACAATATCCTGGATGATGAGTACAAAAAAACGCTTGAGACTGATCTGCCGGGCCAGGCTCACCGATTTCGTTCCGTCCTCGATATTATGGTTTCAGATCGAGCTCTCTTTAAAATTCTGTTGGATTATTGCCAGTTGCATGGCCTGCCCATGGAAAAGGTGGTTCAGGCGAGCAATGCATCATTACACTCCCTGTTGTTGAGCGGCGCTCAGGAGGCATCTGAAGAGGGAGGGATTAACACAATGCTTCTTCCTGAAGAGATCCTGGCCAAGGTTCATCACTTCAAAACGGGTGTATTGTTTCAATGTCCATGGGCAATACCTCAAATATTTGAAAAAACCATTAGCCCGGAGGGCCTCATCGCTCAGGAAGCCCTCTATAATATAGGCATGGGCTGTCAGATACTGGATGACATGGTCGATTTGTTCATGGATCTGAATGAAAAGCGCCATAACTATGTCGCCTCAGTTATTTTTCACGAAGAGCCACCACATGTCTGGCAAGAACTTGAAGCACAGCGGGAATCAGCGGATTCCGCAGAGAATTTTTATGCTCATAATCTGAAAATTTCAATCAAACTTAAAGCAAAGGCATTGCATTACCTTGAAGGTGGAATGCGCCGTCTGTTTTTCAACCAGCATCAGTATCTTGTTCATCCGACAATGAACTTTATCGCAGAACGAATCGGCATTAAACTCCAGTAAAGGAAGTAGGTCGTTTATGCAATACAAGTTTATACTCAGACTTTCTGTTCTCAATTTGCTACGTTCATGGCGAGCAACGGTCATCCTGTCATTCATGGTCATTTCTGCGGTGGCAGCACTGGTTTTTCTTGCCTCCCTTGCCATTGGTACAAACGACGCCATGATCCGTAACTCCGTTGGCCTTTTTTCTGGAGATATTATAGGTAGTGAGATTCCAGACAATACCAGGTGGGATATTCTGAAAGTACACGGTGTCAAGAATATTCTTGTCCGGCGGTATCAGAGGTTTCTCCTGTGGGCAGGCGATATCTATGAGCCCATATTGCTTATGGGCGTCAATCCATTGCAGGAAAAAAAGAGTACCGCCCTCTGGAAAAAAACGGTTTCAGGGCGCTATCTCCTCCCAGCTGATAATGGTATTTTTCTGAATCAGGAAACGGCCAAGAGGCTCCGGATAGGAGTCGGCGGTAAGGTCCAACTCGGGCGTCATCCCGGGGATGTACTGAAAACCTTTTCGGTAATCGGTATCTACAAAACAGGTATCTCACATCTTGATCAAGGAATGGCCTTCTGTCCGATGGGAGTGTTCCCTACTCAGGACAGCTCCGTATCTCTTGCCGTTTTTTTGCAGGAAGGTACGCCCATAAAGGATATTCTTTTTCAATACCGGCAGCTCCTGCCGGAGGGGAAATTCAAGGGCTGGCCTGAATTTATGCCGGATCTTAAACAATTGATAGACTTGAATTTTGTTTGTATGGGTATCGTTATGATCCTCGTGTTTGGTATCGTTTCTATTGGAATCTCATGTGCCTTTCTTATCTTCAACCTCAGAAGCCTGCGGGAACATGGAATAATGAAAGCCATGGGTGTCGTGCCTCTGGACACGGCCCTGCTTATTACGACTCAAATAGGTCTGCTTATTCTTTTTTCTGCAACTATTGGGGTACTTGCAGGGGGTACAGCAGTAGCGTATTTTTCTCAAAACGGCATTGACCTCAGCGCTCTTACCTCTCATAACCAGTATTTTTCCGTATCGGGAATTATTTATCCACGACTCACTGCAGTTTCTGTCTTTGCGGCACCATTCCTCGCTTTTATCTTTGGTATTGGAGCTGCATTCTGGCCCTCGGTTTATATAATTCGTAAAAGCCCCACAGAGATCTTGAGGAGTGTGTAAAAAATGATAGAGATTCGGTCTGTCTCTAAACAGTACAAATCGGGGCGAGGTTATGTCAAAGCTCTTTCCGATATCTCGTTTTCTGTGGCCGAATCTCAGAGTTTCGTACTGGCGGGAAAATCAGGATCAGGAAAAACGACCCTGCTGAATTGTATAGGTGCGTTGGAAAAACCTGATAGCGGCAGGGTTTTATACAATGGTGAAGACATTTGTTCCTTCAATTCAAAGCAACGTGCTTTATTTCAAAGAAAGAAGATTGGATTTGTCTTTCAAGCATCCAATCTGATACCCTGGCTGACAGTGGCAGAAAATCTGATATTCCCACTGGAGCTCAATGATATTCGTGGCCATGAGCAGCGAGAAAGGGTACGGGAACTGTTGATGCTATTTAACCTTACTGGCTATGATAAGGCCATGCCTGGCGAACTCTCAGGAGGGGAGACTCAGAGGATCAGCTTTGCCCGGGCCATTGCCCATAAACCTCCATTGCTCCTGGCCGATGAACCAACCTCAAATCTCGATTCAGCTACTGGACAACAACTTATTGAACTGATGCTCTCCCTATGTGCTTCCCAGCATTCAACTTTAATTATTGCCACCCATGACCCGGAACTCATTGAAATGACAACGAGTAAAATCTACTTAAAAGACGGTTTTATAGAGGCGAGAACATGAATATCAAAAGAGCGTTAACCATCGGCCTACTACTTCTTTTTGTCTCTTCTACAGGATGTGCATATCGACACTTCCTCGGTTTGCATGGTCCATCTATCAGGAATAATCCTGAGATGCACAGTGATGTCCAGGAAGACTCTCAATGTCTTGAATGTCACAATCCGAAAACGGCGACAGATGCACCGCCCACAAGTCATCCCGGCTTTAAGGGATGTCTTAAATGTCACAACGATGCCATAACGAAACGTTAATCCATGTTCTCACGTTGAATGCTGAATTCAAAGAGCGGGTCTGTTTTTGGCTCACGTCGAAAACATAGGGGCAAGATCGATAGGATATACCCGGACTCTGACTGCTGTTCAGATCTAATATAGCTATGTTGACTTTTGAAATCTGAGTCGGCATCGTCCTCCGCGTCAAATAATTCTACCATCTCTCAGAGACTTTGGAAAAAATCTACCACGAAAAATGGTTGATTGTTACTTTCTTGGAAGACAGAGATGAAAGTAGTATCAACGCCGATGATGGTCATAAATGGAGCAATAGTCTCGGTAGATGCTCTTTGGTAAGCTCTACTTTGCGGTTGCTCTATTCAGGGCCAACTCCAAGGAAGTAGACGGCTCTAAGACTCAGGAAACATCTATACCCTGTAGTGAATATTATCACCTATTACTGCGATTCAAATCTTTACAGATACGATCTTACTCGTTTCAATGCAAACTCATATACCGGTTCGCTTTTAAAACTCAAGAATTGGTAAATCCTGGCCCACATCCTATTTGACATATTGTATTCGAACGATTACAATTTGGTGAATGTATACAGTCAAAACATACCAGAATTCGATAAATGGCTGGACCGCATAAAAGACCGCATTACACGGCTTCGTCTAAGCCGCCGTCTTGATAAAGCCCAGCGAGGAAATCTCGGCGATGTAAAGCCTGTGGGACAAGGCCTTTTCGAAATGCGGGAGCACTTCGGTCCGGGCTGGCGGATGTATTATACCAAGCGAGGTGATACGTTAATGTTCATGCTTGGCGGTGGAGACAAGGGCAGTCAAGAGAAGGATATCGCAACAGCCAAAGAGCGTGAAGCTGCGCTGGAGGATTGAATTATGAAAAAACACATTGCCGACTTACCAGATTTCGATATGGCTCAACAGCTAAAGAGCGAAGAAGATATCGCTGCTTATATAACGATGGTGATTGAGGATGGTGATGAGCTGAACTGGCCGATGCTTTAGGGGCGCAGCGAAAGTTCGGGGTATGAGCGAAGTTGCAAAATCTACAGGTATAACCCGTGAAGCTCTGTATAAACGCTAAAACCAAATGCCAAACCTCGATTTGACACAATCAATAAGGTATGTGCAGCCCTTGGTGTCCGTTTGGTAGCTCGGCCTACTCAAACTCAGTGAAAGGGTATCGCCCCGATTCAGCAAGAACAGGTTTTATTACGTAGTCTTTGGTGAGCTATAGTTTCCATTTACTCCATTTCTGATCAATTATCATTAAATACAATAACCTACCCTCTTAGAAAGCATAATAATCTTTGAGGCTTTTCTTCAACATAGCGTTACCTATAGACAACTTTCTTCTTGCAAGGCTTACAGCAAAATTTAAAAAACAGAAGACAACTACCCTCTTGGAGCAAGCATAATAATGGTCATGCCGGTCAGCGCGACGCCACCGCGGCGTAGAAGGGTTCAATATTTCGCATCGTTTATTCCCAATTATTCTCAAAACGCTTTTGCTTAAAAAAAACGACACTTTTTAAAAAATTCCGGTGCACTTGATACTGAATACATGATCATATCAAGATAATACATGATGCCACAATGTGGCCCATGAAACAGAGCGTCTTACTTTTATTCTCCGCAGCACCATCTCCTTCCATGTGAAAGCAAACTTATATACCGGAATCTGTGCTCCCCCTGAATAGTGGTCAGCCGTCATGGCGGAGAAATATGAGAAGAAAATGATACTGGCAAGAAAGCCAATTTTAATTTCCCTTGGGCTCAAGGATTTAGTACGAGCCTGCCGCTTTTGGTATTGCAGGGGTTGATCTGGCAGTGAGGTGGCCAAATAGAAGCTTTGCAAATTCTTTCAACACTTCAATTATAGATTCCTGCTGTTTATACGAAATTCTACTAGCCCCAAATCCTAACAAAATTTTGGGAATCTGAAATTTGACCTTATCCAGAGAATATTTGCTGGTCACTTGACAGGAGCGTCAGGCAGCGTGGTTGATACTAACTGAGACACAACACGAGGGGGTCAATTCGGCATCTGCACTGTGAGGAAAGTAGTATCAACATCGACGATGGTCAGAAAGGGAGCATTTGTCTTGGTAGATTCTCTGGAAGAAGCTCAGTTATGCCCTCTCACAACTGAGATAAATATGTTCATGGAAAGCTGTAGTTGTGGTCTGTCTCCTGTTTCCATTACGGGATAACGACACATCAACTCAGTTTAAGCCACTCAATAGCCTCGTCTTTTTTTCTAAAAACCTGGTAGCCAACCGAGGCGTGAGTCCTGTAAATCTCATTGACTCTGAACAAACCGAAGGTCAAGTCTTGCGGCGCGTATACAGCGACCTTAGAACCCGGTAGTGACAGCTTCTGCTTGGCGTACTCCGCCATTCTTGCAATATCATCGCTTGACATTTCAAAGCCGCAGCTCATGTCCCACAGGCGTAAGAGATTGTCTTCGTGTTTTGCAATTTCATCTATGGCAGCACAGTAATCAGCAAGAGATGGAGGTGTTGAAAAACTTACGATAAGTATATCTCCAACTTTCTCTATCGAATTTGAGGGCGGCATAAAGCACCTAATCGAGGATTTGCCTACTGGTATCTCCAATTAAGAAAATTGTAGAAGTTGCACGTGTTCTTGTCAATGATTTTCCATTGTGCTTATGCGAGAGCGCCAAATTCAGAGGTAACCGGTTGGTCAATCTTTTCTATGACCGTCCTTTCCCCGGATTTTGAATAGATGATTTAGCGGAGCCGACGGGATGGGATATCTTCCATTTTCAACATTGTAAATTCTTCCAGGGAACAACCTGCGTTTTTCACCAATTCCTCGACTTCCTCGGGCAGTAACAAAATGAAATCAACCCGCAGGGCCATGGAGGAACGGAAATGACCAGCAAACGTACTGTCCTTTGATTTTCCAACTCAAACAATAGGGATCTTCCATCCGCGGTACAGTTGCCGATCAACCGTGACACGGTGAGGGATGGAAAGCACCTATTTCCCCGAAATAGCGATAAAATTAAGCGACTGCCGATTATAGCTTGCCAAAGAGCACTGTTACCTCAGTCGAGAGAGGGTGTAGTTGAGCTTATTCCAGAAAATATTTGCTAGTCTCTTCGACAGAAGCGTTAGGCGACGTGGTTGATAGTAACCGATAATCTGTGTATCACCCGGAACAGTTTTTGTGAAATCCAGCCGGTTTAGAGCAATAGGAGCTATCTTGACTTCTGAAAATAGATGTGTCCCTCTCTTTCTATGTTTGATGTATTCACACAATAAGTATAAACGTCAAAAGCTGAGTTGACCCCTTTTCTCCCAATTATTGATTATTATTCTACTTTGTCATAGTCCAGGATATAGCTGTGCAAATCACCCTTAATAGTCCCGTTTACATCCATGTGATAAAGGCCACCAACACTATGTTCAAAGTTTGGTTGCTTGGCGCGATTATTTCCAAGCAATTGCTTTTCACCTTGAATTATCCATACCAGTCTTAACCCAGATCCTTTAAGAATTTTTTGGATGTGGTCTTTACGCATTAAAAGACAATCCGGCCCCTTTTCATAAACAGATGGATCAAAACAGACTACTTCTCCTTGATCGTTTATGTACTCGCCTTCCTTTTGTGAAGGCTTTAAGCCGAGTGAAAGTACAGGCGAGGGCTTATAATAGCTTAGTATATGCTCTTTTGAGCAATCAAATTCCTCCTCCCATATAAAATACATTGCCGTGCCTTGAGCCATGGCAACCTGTTGTCTTGATTGCGGATCTTCAAGCTTTTTGGGTAAAGCATCGCCTCCGTAATACGGTGTGGTTTGAAAAAAAAGCGAAGCCGGAGACCAATAATGCTCGCGGCTGAAAACCTCATATCTGTTTGATACGTCTAGCGACCAATTTCTCCATGCATTATTTGAATGATCTATTTTGAACATTTTGCGCAGTTCTTTTGGCTCCACTAACCAACTGCCGATAACATACCAAACTCTTTTACCATTATCGTCCCACCGATTTTCCCCTAACTTCTTTGGCTCTCTCCAATTCGGTTGCATATTTAGATTCAGCCACTCCACACCATTTGAATCTGTTGCCGTAATCAGTTCCTCTATGGGTGGAAAATCATCGAACCGCATTTTCCAAGGCTCTGCGTCTTCTTTCCAGTTCTGATATTTATATGGAACCCACCAAGGTAATTCTTTCGCATTTTCCAGGTGGTTTTCTTTCTTCGTTGCTTTTATGATGATAGTTGGATCAATATCACGCACGTATGGTTGCCACGGGCCATCATACTTTGCATATTTTTTTCGCTTGCTCCAAGAGGAGCTCCCCTCATCGTACATCTTGCAATTGTCCGATACTATTGCAAGAATTTCATAAAAAATAATCCACTGGTATTTTTTACCAATACGCTCCAAATGCCCACCTTCACGACCTGAACCTTGTCTGGAATCAAAATCGGAGAAAATCTCTGGATTGTAACCTAATTCGAAAATTCGCTGTACTCCGTAATTGCTTAATCCATTATAATCAACTTCCCAGCTATGCAATGCGCTCTGGAAAGTGTATCTTCCAAAATCCCCGTAGTGACCTGTTCCTCTACCATATTCGGTTGTCATTGAACTTAGAATGGCAGTTGCTCCCGCTTTTTTTCTTCCAAGATGCCCATCCTCTCCTTTCGGTTCATACTTGGCATCAATTTCTTCATTAGTTGGCAGTTTACCGGGGAAATCACTTTTGTAGGGTGGACGAATCCTTTCAACCTCAATCGCAGGCATCAGATCAAGGTGAATCGTATATTCAATTACACCTCTGGCATAGTCTCGAAGCAAAACATGTGGATAAACATTTTCAGTATGAAAAATCGCTTTATAGATATAGTTGCTAAGTGAGACTAATGATTGCTGATCTCGTGTTCGTAACGCACAACCATACGACACTGCATATAATCGTTCATAAACATAGGGGTCATTTACACCTTCAAACTGCTGCAGTACCTTCACGAGTACTGAAATTCGATTTTGCAAAAGACAGATCAATGCTTTTGTGGCGGCATCCCTTAGATACCTATTCGAACTGGTAAGGAACCAAGCCAACATAACTGCTGCAAGCCTTACCGATTCATCACTAACTTCCGCCACTGGATATTCACTCCAAGCCCAATCAATTAGACGTTTAATAGAGTTATTGCCTGAGTGCTCACCGTATTTGTCTTGTAACCAAGTCGTCCACCACGAATCTCTTTCGGCTAACGACTGTTGAAACAGATATTTATGTTGCCTGTCGGCATTGAAATAAAAATTCGGCCTGGTGGCCATTGAAATGGACATGTCCATAAACCGGTAAAAAAGGTCATCATTCTTCTCCAAGACCTCATTGACATATTTCCGGGAAGCCTCACCAATAGTGTCTGCACGCCTCCACATCAATCCATCAATAAAAGCTGTTGCAGTTGCATAGTAAGTGGCTGCATATAGAGCCACCTCATGCAATTCCTTTCCGATACGTTCAGGCACTTGCACAGAAAGTGCCTCCACAATATTCTGATTGTAATATGCCTTTAATTCATCCTCTAATAGTTTCCTTAACGGACCGGATTCAAAAGATTTTTCATGGTTGTCTGGATCAAGGAATTTGTCTAATAAAGCAGAAACGATCAAATAGTCTTGAAATCGCTGGTAAGAAAAATGAATTCCATCATAGTGATTTCGTTCTTTCCAATATAGATCTTCGTTAATTAATCCTTCGGAGATTAAACGTTTTAGGTATTGCTTGTCGTCACTTCCACATTTACCTGAAAAGGTACTACTGGCAATTTCTTCACCTGTTTCGTAAGGTAGATGGTCTTCCCCTTCTTCAACCATTTTTACCAGTATTTCGTCCACTGCTTTTCTCAGAAGTTTCAATTTTATGTCATAATCCAACTCATCAGGTTGTGACAATTTCTGTTCAATTCCTTCGAGGTAATTCTCAATGATGACTGAAATACCCTGGTAACCCTCAGGTACTTGTTTAAGTCCTCTTTTTTTCAAACCTTCACAAAAGAGCTTTAGGAATAGGGGATTCTGAAATTCAGGATCTAGTAAAGGTGAGCCGGGAGGAGTGATGTCATAGTGTTTGAAGAAATGAACTGATGCTTCGTATTCTAAACCTTCGAAACCCGGATGGTAAATACGCAAAGCGATTGAATTATCAATATTATCTTTATGTGCAATTAGATTTTCAAATGAATTACGAATACTTACGATAAGACCGAGCCACGGAAACCGTTGAAATGAACGGATGAAGGCCTTTAGATTTTTGGGCCAGACACGTCTGCCATTTCCCTCATTAATGGCATCAATAACAATGATGATGCGACTCTGTTGGTGTTCGGCCTTAGCATTCAGAGCACAAAGTAATACATCCTCATTACCATTAAAGCGTAGTTGATTCCGCAGAATTTGCGTCCACGGCATTTCATTGGTAGAAAAGTTTTCTCCAAGTAGCAACAGGCTGGTTTTGTAGCTACTTTTTCTCTCGGAAATAATGTCAGCAAGAGCATGAGATTTTCCAATACCTGCTGGTCCAAGCAATATCAAATAAGGATTATTGGCCAGTGCACATACTTCCGAATCAAGAAATGTGCAGAATTGGTCTATTGCATCAGAAATTTGCTGTAACCCGTAAATTTCGTTATTGTAAGGCCCTAAATAATAGCCGATTCTGTCCTCTTTTTCTTCTTGGCGTTTTCTTCCTCCTCTCGCCATTGGTAAAACAGGTCTGATATTGATCCAACAGCTTCATTAATGCTTTTTAGTTCATATCTAATAACATCGAAAGGAATAGCATTTACACCTGAAAATGTTATGTTTTCGTAGTGTTTCCTGAACACCTCAATTGCATCATCTAAAATGGAAATCTTTCCTTCAAGTTCCTTTCTCTTGTCTCGAAAGTTTGCCTTTCTTCGCTTATCAAGAAGCGCCTCGTAATGGCCATTAATTTGATCGGAAAACCATTGATCCCGCGTAAATCCATTGTGGAAACGTAAAAACGGCAAGTCGAAATTTAACTCAGGTGTGTACCGGACACCGAGCGCATCGATGCTTTCCTGATTTTTTGTGTCAAACCAATTGTCTGTTAGTTCAGCTTCGTTAAAGAAGTAGTAGATCAGACCTTCATTCTCAGGCTTTCTTAGGCGTGTATCCAGTTCATGCTTACCCCAATACTCGAAGGAAACCTTGATTTTCTTTGAGGAAGCATACTTTTTCCAACCGGCCACATGATCCTTCCATTTCTGAAGCATAGATTTACCGCGTCCTTTCCCGTCCGGTCGGTCAACGGGAATGGCTATGCAGTATTTCATTAGTTTAGGGTGATTATCGATGGCCGTTTTAACGGATTTGTCCACCTGTGTCCATTGGTTGTCCGACAGGCTGTTAATAAAATACTTGGCTTGCCAGCAATGAATATCACCATTGCTTAATTCCCAGTAGCATTCCTTTCCACCATCAGGTTTGCCAATTCTGGTAAACTGAACCTGCTTAGCGATTTTTTCCTGTCCGGCAAGTTGACAAACTAACTCCTCAAACCCCTCCCGCTGGCCATCAATTGCTCTTATGTTATTCCAATTAATGCTCAAGTAATTTTTCTTTTCTAAATTTGTCCAAATTTCATTAATAATTCAGCTACACTGCATATCACCCCGAATTGGGTGTTATACAGAAAGATGACATCGTTTTTGAGACCTTGCTCAAGGACCTTCAAAAGTCAAGATATTTCCAACTTATCTTGACCAAGGTAATGCACCAAAAGTACAGAGTATCTAGTTTTACCTGTGAATGCAATCAACAGTTATTTCAGGAGGACGGGTTGCGAGCCGATAGAAAGGTGTTTGCAACCGGCTTCGGAGCCGGTTGCAGCGGGTTCGTTAAACAGGAGCTGTTATTTTAATTCTCTCTGTGATATCAAAAAAGGGTCCTGCAGCCGATCCGGATCTCGATTTATGATACTATTTTACACTTTCCAGGTTTTCGGTCGGCGACCGTTTTGATACCATAATTATCTCGATGGTGGCTGGTGCCGGTGGGATCTGCAAGCAATCCTCCTGGGGTGGTATCGATCCGCCTTTAGATGGAGGCACTTTTGGGTAGAGGATTTTCCTTCCCTACTGCCCGTAGTGAATCAGATGATCCAAGCTGGGGTATACTGCCTCACTGACCTTGATACCTGGTACTGTTATGATATCTTGCGGGGTACCTGACAACATTTCCACAATAATTCTGGGTAGAACTACAGCCTCACCATCTGTCTTTCTCTTTTATCCATTTTCTGTGATATACTAAACTCCATTGAAGTGATTGTCCCTTTTGAAAAAGCAGGCAAAAATCAGTAATAACCAGTAATAACCAAAGGAGAAAAAAGGATGAAAGTTTGTACAGCGATTCAGATGCTAATTTTAAGTGTCGTATTATGCTCGTGTGCTGGTCAGTTGGGAACAAAAACGACAACACCGGTGATCGATGAGTATGCTGGCGTCAGTCGCATTGAAGGTGCTTCTATTGAAACGGTGCAAACAGAACCTAAAGTCGTTTCGGGTTATGAGAATATTGTGCTGAACCCTCTTCAGATGTCCAGCCAATTTGCCAAAGATTACCCACAGATGAAAAACCAGTTCATAATCTCCGCTATCGGATACCTGAGAGACAAAGACGTGTACAAGCGTGTGGAAGGTGGTCACCCTTCAAAGGTTAATAATCACCCCAAAAAGACGCTTATTGTTGACACTAAGGTTGTCGACATGAGAATGGTGGGCTCCCAGGCTCGGTTTTGGGCAGGAGCTATGGCCGGTTCCTCTTCTGTTAGCATCTATCTTAAGCTAACTGATGCTGCGAGTCACAAAATGATTCACGAAAAAATAATTGCCACCAGCTACAACGCATTTGCCTCTGAATGGAACGGATCTGAAAAATCTTTACCAATAGATATGGGTCAAATCATCGGTGAATATATCTATACGGTTGCACCTGTCAAATAGTTGAACACCGGTTTCCGAATTTAATCAACGCCACCACTATGAACCTCCCATATGGGTCTATGGGAGGTTCGTCTGTTTCACCCATCCTTAAAAATCTATCCGCAATAATAGCCCTTTTGTAATTCGGACATTATCGCCTGCAGGATGTAAATGTATAGGGATTGCCTATGTACAAGCTGAGCTCAACAACCTGCAAACCTTTAATCCCCATATTTCCACTGTGTTGCCTCATCCTTTTTTATTTAAGCGATTTAATGTAAAGTTTTATAGACTGCATTTCTATTGAATCATCCTTTATAGCCTTTCCCCCAAGAGGTCCGGTAATGCACTGGTTGATAATCATAGAAACGTCGGGGTTACTTCCGGCATTTTCCAATCCCTTGCCTCCAAGGTGACAGCTGTTGCAGCTTTTTGCGTTTTTGGAACCGCCAAGAGCAGAGTCATTAAACAGCTTTTCTCCAAGCACAACGGATGGTGTTTCAGCGGCCTGTGTATAGCCAGCAGTAAGGGCACTTAGGATAATTGTCGCAGTGAGGAATATTACTTTTTTCATTTTCGTCTCCGTTTAACTTTTACAGGTTATCGACCGATCGTCGAGCAGACAAAATGTGATTTTTAAACGCTGATTTCTTGTATTGAACGGTTTTTAAATATGAACACATAGAAAGTGATCTGCGAAAAGATAGAACATGAAAATCCAAAACCTTGGTGTTATCATAACAGAAAAATATAGCACCGCTAGAAGATTATTCCAAAGAATCATTTTCTCGGGAGAAAAGGATTGTTTCGTAGCAGATAAGCCTCTCTTGTAAACAAAAATTCTACTATTGTTCATGTGTCAAGGGTGTCAGCTGCCGCTAACTGCGGGAAAAGACGCATCCAGATTATCACCACAAGGATCGTTCCGATGCCTCCAATCAGGACTGCAGGAACAGTACCGAAGAGGGACGCGGTGACACCTGATTCGAATTCACCAAGCTGATTCGAGGTGCCGATGAACATGGAATTTACGGCACTGACCCTTCCTCTCATCTCGTCGGGAGTTCTGAGCTGCACTAGGGATTGTCGAATGACAACGCTAATGACATCAGAAGCTCCCAGTATAACGAGCATTGCAAAAGAGAGCAGAAACGAGGTGGAAACAGCAAAGAGAATTGTTGCTGCACCGAAGACAGCAACCGCTCGAAACATGGTTTTGCCGACGTGGTGGCGAAGAGGGCGACGCGCCAGGAATACCGACATTGTCAGGGCGCCAACAGCGGGGGCAGAACGCAAAAGCCCGAGTCCCCATGGACCGGTAGCCAGAATATCCCGGGCATAGATCGGCAGTAAGGCCGTTGCCCCGCCGAGCAAGACAGCAAACAGATCCAGGGAAATTGCGCCCAGAATCTCCCTGCGACTCCGGATAAAGGTAATGCCTGCAAATACAGACTTGAGAGTGACCGGCTCAAGTTTCAACGGCTGGCGATCTATCCTGATCAGGGACATAAACAGGCCGGCTGACAGAAAAGCTATACCTGTCAGCAGATATACAGCTGTTGGTCCAGCGGTATATAAAAAGCCGCCAATGGCAGGACCTATAATTGTAGCGGTCTGCATAGCAGATGCAGACCAGGCTGCAGCCTGGGGGAAGATATTCTCCGGGACGAGTCTTGGCAACAGTGCATGGAGCGTTGGTCCTTCAAAGGCTCGAGCAGCCCCGATAATGAAGATCATCAAAAGTATGCTTTCTTTGCTTTGCCAGCCATATAAACTTGCCAAAGCCAAAACACCAGCTGCAATTCCTTCGATAACCTGACATGTGCGAGCTATATTTCGCCGATCATATCTATCGGCAACCTGACCAACGACGAGGGTTAAAAGAAACATCGGTAAAAACTGAGCAAGCCCGACAAAACCAAGATACATGGCACTGCCGGTAATTGCATAAATTTGCCATCCCACCGCAACTCCAAGCATCTGGAATGCCATATAGGTAACTGCACGAGCGCACAAATAAAACATGAAAGGCCGGTGCAGCAAAACTGATTGCGAAGGGGTAGATTTCATTTTCCTTTATTGATAATGAGCCATCTTTAACGTTGTCTAACTCTCCTCAAATTATCGGGTCAACTCTACCGCAGACCATGAATGAATTACAAGTGTAATCATTGCCTTATAGGGTATAGTGTTCATGATACCAATCTCCTCTTCTTTCGGTGGTTACTGCATGCTGGTAACCGGCCTCGTCTCGAAGAATTAATATGGTTCTCATTCAAGAAAGTGCTTAATATAGCCAATAGCATTGAAAATACACTACGTAGATAAAACCAGGTTTCCGGCAAATAACGTTGTCAGGTACCGTCAGGATTCGTAACGAATTTTGGGTACTGTTCTATAGTAACTCTTCAATGGACAATGGGGGATAAAACAATGTCTAAATACAAGCTTACTTATTTCGATATCGACGCTGGACGTGCTGAGCCAATCCGAATTGCTTTTTACACAGCGGGTATAGATTTTGAGGATGTTCGCATATCGCATGACGAATTTAGCGAGATGCGGTCGGGCACACGCTTTACTTGTGTACCTGTGCTTGAAATCGATGGTGCCCAGATAACTCAATCCGATGCTATCTGTCGATATATTGGGAAAATGGCAGGACTGTACCCTTCGGACAATATGCAGGCCCTTTACTGCGACGAAGTGTTGGGTGCCTTCGAGGATCTTTCCAATCACATCGGGAAAACGTTTGGACTAAAAGGAGAAGAATTTCGGCTGGCCCGCGAAAAGCTCGTAGAGGGTTGGATGGCTATCTATCTGCGGGGCCTTGATCAACTCTTGGTCCGTGGTGGTGGAGAGTATTTCGCCGATAACAAGTTGACCATAGCCGACCTGAAATCGTTTGTACAAACGCGCTCGCTGTCTTCAGGAATTCTTGATTATGTTCCAAAAGATATAGTTCAGCGAATAGCACCCGGCCTTTTTGAACATAAGAACCGCATCGAGGCAGATCCACGCGTGAGAGACTACTATAGATCTCGCTCGTAGTACCGATGCCAGTTGCTCATGGGGAGAGCAGTCCCAGAGAAGTGGGGGAGATGCTCTAGCCGAACGCAAGAATGGGGTTGCTCGTTTTGAGCAACCCCATTTTGTTTGGAGCAAGTGAGAGTGTCTGGTTACGACCGGCAACTGCACAGGCGCATCAATGCGCTTACATATTCCTTCGGTATTGTCCACCCACCGAATAAAGGGCGTTGGTAATCTGGCCAAGGCTGCAGTGCTTAACCGTTTCGAGGAGTTCTTCGAAAATATTGTCACCACTCAAGGCAACATTTTTTAACCGCTCGAGTGCTGCAGGGCAATCGTCCTTATGTCTGTTGTGGAAATCGGCCAGCCTGGCAATTTGTTCATCTTTTTCTTCGTCGGTGGATCTGGCGAGTTCGATGGTTGCAGCCTGCTTATCGAAATCAATATCCGGATTGCGGAAGGTGTTGACTCCGATGATTGGATACTCGCCCGAATGTTTCAGCCGCTCGTAGTACATTGATTCTTCCTGAATCTTGCTCCGTTGATAGCCGGTTTCCATGGCGCCGAGCACACCGCCTCGCTCTGTGATCCTGTCAAATTCGGCAAGAACAGCCTCTTCGACCAGGTCGGTGAGTTCTTCGACGATAAAGCTGCCCTGGTTGGGGTTCTCGTTCTTGGCCAGACCCCATTCATTATTGATTATCAGCTGGATAGCCAGTGCACGTCGGACTGATTCAGAACTTGGGGTGGTTATCGCTTCATCGTAGGCATTGGTATGCAGGCTGTTGCAGTTATCGTAGATTGCACAGAGTGCCTGCAGGCTGGTTCTGATATCATTGAACTGGATATCCTGGCTATGCAGGGACCTGCCTGAAGTCTGGATATGGTATTTCAACCGTTGCGACGAGGTGGACGCGCCATATTTCTTTTTCATCGACACTGCCCAGATGCGTCTGGCCACCCGGCCAATAACTGTGTATTCCGGATCCATACCATTGGAAAAGAAGAACGACAGGTTCGGGGCAATCTGGTCGATATCCATTCCTCGGGATAGATAATATTCCACGTAGGTGAAACCGTTCGACAGAGTGAGAGCCAGTTGGGTGATCGGGTTTGCCCCGGCTTCAGCAATGTGATAACCGGAGACAGAAACCGAATAGAAGTTTTTTACATTTTGAGCGATAAAATATTCCTGGATATCACCCATCATTTTTAAAGCAAATTCGATGGAGAAGATGCAGGTGTTTTGGCCCTGATCCTCTTTCAGGATGTCCGCCTGGACGGTGCCTCGAACATTGGCAAGAACGAGGGCTTTGAGTTCTTCGTATTCATTCTTTTTCGGCTGCCGGTCATTTTCGGCCACAAAACGCTCTACCTGCTGGTCGATGACGGTATTCATGAACATCGCCAGAATGATCGGTGCCGGTCCATTAATGGTCATGGACACAGAGGTGGTGGGGGAGCAGAGTTCAAAACCATCGTACAGCTGTTTGACATCATCGAGTGTGCAGATGCTCACCCCGGAGGTACCGACCTTACCATAAATATCAGGCCGTATTGCAGGATCCCATCCATACAGGGTGACTGAATCAAAGGCTGTGGACAGGCGTTTTGCGGTATAGTTTGCCGAAAGCAGTTTGAATCGTTTATTGGTCTGGACCGGGCCGCCTTCTCCGGCAAACATGCGGGTTGGATCTTCACCGGTACGTTTTAAAGGAAAGACACCGCCGGTATAGGGGAAATATCCCGGGAGATTCTCTTTTCGCAGCCAACAATAGATATCTGCCGGGTCGGTAAAATGCGGCAGGGCGATTTTAGGGATTTTAGAGTGCGAAAGGGATTTTGAAAAAAGCGGTACATGGATTTCGCGACCACGCACTGTGTAGACTAAATCGTCTCCGGTGTAAGCTTCTTTGAGATCTTGCCAGCTGCTCAGGCATTCTTTTGTATCACTGTCAACAGTTTTGGCAGTGATCGCCGCTTCAGACCTGAGCACTTCCAGAGCCTTGCTAATATCCTCGCCCTCTTTTGAGCTGAGCAATTCAATGGTTTGCTGCACATGATAGTTTTGCCGAACAGCCTTTGCCTGCCGCTCGGATCTCTTATGATAGTCACGGACGGTTGCGGAAATTTCCGAGAGGTAACGTATCCTCTCCGACGGGATAACAATGGATTTTGAAGAGGGTATTTTCTGTTTTGGTTTTGGCAGGCTGGATTTAAGTTTAAGAGATGTCTTGCTGCTCAGCTGCTCGATGATTCCGTGATAGAGTGCGGTTACACCGTCATCGTTAAATTTTGATGCAATGGTGCCATACACAGGAAAATCTTCGGCTTCGGTTTGCCATTCTTTACGATTTCTCTGAACCTGTTTTCTGATATCCCGAATGGCGTCTTCGCTGCCTTTTTTCTCAAATTTATTGACGACTATCAGATCGGCATAGTCGAGCATATCGATTTTTTCCAGCTGGGAAGGGGCCCCAAATTCGCTGGTCATTACATACAAAGAGATGTCTGCCATCTCGGTGATTTTCGAATCGCCCTGACCTATGCCGGCCGTTTCGACGATGATCAGGTCAAAGCCTGCAGCTTTTGCCACCATGATGGCCTCCGGCAACGCTTCGGAGATCTCGGTAGCTGAATTCTGGGTGGCCAGGCTGCGCATGTAAACCCTGTCTGAGCTGCCGAGCGAGTTCATTCGAATCCGGTCGCCGAGAAGGGCGCCCCCAGTCTTACGCCTGGAAGGATCGCAGCTGATGATGGCGATTCGAATATCTTTTAGGTCATGGAGGAAACGGACAAGTATTTCATCGGTTAAAGATGATTTTCCAGCTCCACCAGTACCGGTAATGCCGATAACAGGTGGGTTGTGTTTTTCGATAAGGGTGCTGAGGATTGTTGTGATTTCCTGCAGTTTGCCGTTACCACTGGCTTTTGCCTGCTGTACGGCAGAGATAAAACCAGCTATTGTTTGAGGGCTTTTGCAGCTCAGGTTTTCCGGACGAAGATCGTGGTAGGGCAGGGTCGGGAAATCAAGAAGTTTGATCATATGATTAATCATTCCCTGCAAACCCATGGACGCGCCGTCTTCTGGGGAGTAGATCTTGGCAACCCCGTAGCTTCGAGCTCTTTGATCTCGTCAGCGACAATAACCCCGCCGCCTCCACCAAAGACTTTAATATGTGAAGAATTGTTATCCTTCAACAAATCGATCATGTACTTGAAGGCTTCCATATGTCCGCCCTGATAGCTGGACATGGCAATACCCTGAGCGTCTTCCTGAATCGCTGTGTCGACGAGCTCCTGTACCGATCTGTTGTGGGCCAGATGGATCACTTCAACACCGGAATCCTGCAGGATTCGCCGCATGATATTTGTCGAGGCATCATGGCCGTCGAAAAGAGAAGTGGCAGTGATTACTCTGACAACGTTTTTAGGTCGATAAATTTCAACATCCGCGTGCATGGGTTTCTCCTTTATGTGTCGGAAATCATAGACGAACGATCGCATCGCAGTGTAAGGAAAACTTATTTGTTTTTTTCCTCAAGAAAACTCATGATAAATTCTGTCTGTTGTTCAATGTATTGCTCAATCGTGAAATGCTTGGCAAAATACCAACGTCTAAAGGCCCAGATATGGCCGATAACTGAAATATTATGTCCTATCAGGTTGATCGTGTCGTCGTCCAGTTGTGGAAGTTTTCCTAACTCCCGTAGTTCACGCATTGCCTCTATAAAGAGATTGGTAATTCGCAGTTCGGCTTCTAAAACTTTCTCCTGCCACTTTAAGGGAAGGAAGTGGGTGACCTGATACATGAGCAGCACATGGTCACTCATACGATTGCATACCAGGAAAAACTCGCGGATAACTTCGGCAAGTGCAGCTTTTCCGACGGTTGGTCGGGCGAGCGCTTCCTTCACGCCGAGTTCTACCTCCGAATGAATAGCAATGCATACCAGATACAAAACGTCATCTTTCGTGGATACATATTCGTACAGCGAACCGATGGAAAGACCGGTCTCCTTTGCCAGCGCCCGGGTTGTCGTCTTGTGATAGCCAAATTTAATAAACAGTTTGACAGCCGCGTCTACAATCTGTCGCCTGCGTTCTTTCACCAGTTCCTGGTTTTTAATGTGTGTTACAACTTCACGTGAATCTGTATCCTTACCAAACATTCATTTATCTCCCGGTAATGCTTTTTTGCACGTTTTATTGAAAATCTGTAGCCAAAATCTGTCGTGAAAAAGTATACAATAAAACAGGAGAACAAAAGGAAAATATGAGCAACATTCATTAAAGAACGGTTACCCGGTCTAAGGTATTAATCCTATCTATTCATTCAGCCCAGTTGTTACCTGAGCAATGAGGCACCTATAACCAAACGCTGAATTTCACTTGTCCCTTCGTAGATTTCAGTAATCTTGGCATCACGCATCATCCGTTCCGCCGGGAAATCTCTGGTGTATCCATACCCGCCAAGGATCTGTACCGCCTGGGTAGTCACCTTCATGGCCGTCTCACTTGCCATCAGTTTGGCCATAGCTGACGCCTGAGAATATGAAAGCTTGTTGCTGGCCTTATAAGCGGCGTTGTAAACAAGGAGTCTTGCCGCTTCTGTCTGGGTGGCCATATCGGCAAGTTGGAACTGCACTCCCTGAAATTTGCCAATAGAGCTGTCGAATTGTTTTCGTTCTTTAGCATAGTTTACCGCCAGATCAAGTGCGCCCTGGGCAATACCCAAAGCTTGAGAGGCAATACCGATTCGGCCGCCGTCAAGGGTCTTCATGGCAACTTTAAAACCCTGACCCTCTTCTCCAAGAAGATTATCTGCAGGAATCGAACAATTTTCAAAAATCAATTCGAGGGTAGGAGAGCTGCGGATGCCCATTTTGTGTTCTTTTTTGCCAAAGGAAAAGCCAGGTGTGCCCTTTTCAACGATAAAGGCGCTGATGCCATAATGTTTCTTCGCATCTTTATCGGTTCTTGCAAAGACAACGTAGGTTTCAGCTTCTCCACCATTGGTGATAAAAATTTTGGTGCCGTTCAGAATCCATTTATCACCTTCTCGCACAGCAGTGGTTTTCGTGCCACCGGCATCAGATCCAGCCGATGGTTCAGTGAGACCAAAGGCACCCATTTTTTCACCTTTTGCCAGGGGAACGAGAAATTGTTGTTTTTGTGGTTCACTGCCGAAAAGGTAGATGGGGTTAGCGCAGAGGGAAAGGTGGGCTGACAGCGTTACGCCTGTGGACGCGCAGACCCTGGAGAGTTCTTCAACGGCTATTGCATAACTGATATAATCTGCGCCTGCACCACCGTATTCTTCTGGAAAAACAATGCCGGTCAGGCCGAGTTCACCAAGTTTATCAAACATCAACGCCCGATCAAAGCGCTCTTCTTCATCACGGATTTTTGCTGTGGGAGCCACTTCCGTTTCGGCAAATTCACGAACCATGTCGCGTATGAGGTTCTGCTCTTCAGTTAGTTGAAAATTCATGAGATTTACTCCGGAGAAAGTGGTTTTTCGGATCCAGGGAAGAGAAAGCTATTCTTCCCTGGATGTTTAAGCAGTTATTTTTTTGTCTTCAGCTCTGGGAAATCCCAATAGAAGAATTCAAGTTTTGGAGATTCACCGCCTTGTGACTTGCGATCAATTTCCTGTTGTCGTAATTCAACCCTTCTAATCTTACCGCTCAGTGTTTTCGGTACCTGTGGGACAAACTCGATGATTCTTGGAATCTTGAATTTGGCCAGGATTTTTATTGTGTGCTGGAATATTTCCAGGGCGAGTTCTCTTGACGGTTGCTTGATTTTGTTTGAGAATAATAAAAGCTTTAACCAGTTGATGGCGTTTTTCATCAGGAACACCGACGATGGCAGATTCTGCGACGGCTGGATGTTCGAGGATGGCACTCTCAACTTCAAAAGGTCCTATACGAAAATCTGAGGATTTAATAACATCGTCGCTTCTACCGACAAACCACCAATATCCGTCTTCATCGATGGATGCACGGTCGCCTGTATAGTAATAGTTGTCTCTGAAGACCCCAGCCATTTTTTCCGGATTACCGATGTATTCGGTAAAGAGTCCAATCGACCGCCACTTGTCCAATTTGACAACGATATGACCAGGCTCGTCGGCTACGGTGAGTTCCTTGCCGTCATCATCAACGAGGGCGACATCATACATAAATGAGGGATGTCCGAAAGACCCGCTCTTCATCTTGCCGTTCATCCATGGATGGTTACCGATCATGGCTGTTGATTCTGTCTGGCCGTAGAAGTCTCTGATTTCAGTGCCGGTGAGCGCTTTCCACCGTGGTGATAACCTCGGGGTTGAGAGGCTCGCCTGCGCCAATCGATTGGCGAAGGGCCGAAAAATCGAATTTGGAGGTGTCAAGGTTGATAAACATACGCCAGGCTGTTGGCGGTGCACAAAAGGTGGAAATTTTATGAGTGGTGATCATATTCAAATATTTATCACCATCGAGCACGGTGAAATTGAAACCGGAAGCTGTAGCCCCAACGTTCAGAGGAGCAAAGAAACTTGACCATGCCCATTTGGCCCAGCCTGGAGCTCCGAGATTATGGTGGATGTCGGTAGTTTGTACGCCGGTCACGACTGAGGTGGAAAGATGGCCCAAGGGGTAAGAAACAGCTGTATGTCCAACTCGCTTTGGTAATCCGGTTGTGCCGGAGGTGAAAAAACAAAAGAGCAGATCGTCGGATTTCGTCTTGGCGGGTTCTGCCTCAACAGGTTCACTGGTGAGATCGGAATAGCTGACCCAACCATCCTTTTTACCACGAACCAGCTTAATCTTTGGAGTCATCTTCGTTACCGCAAGAGCAGCATCGATGACTTCGGTATAAATTTCATCGGCGAGAATTGCATCGGGAGCATAGGTTTCAAATCTAAATTCCAGCTCTCTTTGTGTCATGGTTGTTGCGGTCGGTACGGATACCAGCCCACCTTTGATGCAGGCATAGCTGGCAAACCAGGTTTCCGGAACGATCGGAACCATCATATACATATTGTTACCTTGTACAACGCCATCCTTTCTCAGCCGGTTTAGACATTGATTGCCATGGTAAGAGAAGTCACGATAACTATAGCTTTTGCTTTCCGTGGTAACGATATCAGCCCAGATAAGGGCGGTTTTATCTCCACGTTCCTTGACATGCATTCCTTCGAATATTTCCGACGCCCAGTTAAAATATTCAGGGAGTTTCATGAAGTTGAGCTTTTCAAAAAAGGCTTTTGCCGCATCACTTTTGTGGTCATTATCATCCATCATGTTAAGGTCCATTACTTCTCTGTACAGTTTTTCCATACCCATAGGTGACTCCTTACAGTTCAGATTTGAAAATGATTTGGGGTGATAAAAACTCCTTCCTTGAATCTCGAAAGAACAACTGAGCGCTCGGTCGGATTTAACATTGAACTAAATATTAATTGTCTGAATTTGTCAAAGGATTTTTTCTCTTTTGCGGTATGGATAAAAACCATTTAAAATTAAAACAATAAGAAGTCACTCATGATGAGCTGATGGTTTTGTCCTTCACAGAAGGTTTTTTTGTTTCGTTAGGTAAAAAACATTGACAAAAAACGACTTCTGGAGAAACGTGAAAATACGATTGAGCGCTTGGTCGGATTTTTGATTGAGGGCATGAGACCATTTTAAATCCGGAGTAAAGTTGAGCCTGAACTACTGGAATTCTGGTATTGTTGGAATCTCGGAAATCCAGTCAGGATTGAGATAAACGTGCTGAAAAATGAGGCGTATTATGAAAAAAGCGGTAATTGTCAGTGCAGTAAGAACACCTTTTGGCAGCTTTGGCGGGTCGCTGAGTAAAATTGGAGCAACCGATCTTGGAGCCCTTGCTATCAAAGAGGCGGTGGTTCGTGCGGGTATAGATAAAGCACTGGTCAATGAATGTATAATGGGGATGGTCCTCCCCTGTGGCTATGGACAAAATCCGGCCAAGCAGGCGGCAATTAAGGCCGAGCTTCCTCAGGAAGTTGAGGCGGTCACTGTTAATAAGGTTTGTGGTTCGGCGTTGAAAGCCGTAATGCTTGCAGCCCAGGCAATTCAGTGCGGAGATGCTGATGTCATAGTGGCCGGTGGCATGGAAAATATGAGTTCGGCGCCTTATTATCTCGAAAAGGCCAGATGGGGTCACCGAATGGGACCTGGCAAGATCGAGGACCATATGGTCCATGATGGTCTTTGGGATGTGGTTAATGATTTTCATATGGGCATGTCCAATGAACTGATATGTGAGAACTGGCAGGTTAATAGAGAGGATCAGGATCGTTTTGCGGAGGAATCGTATCAGAAAGCACTGAGTGCGGTTCAGAATGGCGTTTTTAAAGATGAAATAGTTCCGGTTCCTCTGCCGCAAAGAAAAGGTGAAACTCAGTTTTTTGATACTGATGAATGTCCCCAGGAAACCAGCTACGAAAGTTTGCAAAAGATGCGTCCGGCATTTAAAAAAGACGGGGTTGGTACCGCAGGCAATGCCTCGGTAATCAGTGATGGGGCGGCCGCCGTGGTGATAATGAGCCGCGAAAAGGCAGAGGAATTAGGCTGTACCATTTTAGCAGAAATTGGTGCTCAGGCGTCGGCCGGAATAGAGCTTAAGTATGTTCTCATGGCGCCGATCCTTGCCATTCCGAAAGTTTTGAAGAAAGAAGGGGTCTCTCTTGCCGATGTCGATTTGTTTGAGATAAATGAGGCATTCAGCGGTACCTCGGTCGCAATCAACAGGGTGTTGGAGCTTGATACATCGATCGTCAATGTTAATGGCGGCGCCGTCGCTATGGGTCATCCGATCGGTGCCAGCGGTGGAAGACTGCTTGTATCGCTTTTGCATGAAATGGCCAGGCGAGATGCTAAAAGAGGCCTGGTTTCTCTTTGCTTAGGTGGTGGTGAAGCGGTAGCCATGATAGTTAATCGATAAATAATCATGTTTATTGAGTACATTTTTGACACATGCCTTACTCTCGAACAAAAATCATATTTATTTTCATCTTGAAACGAGGCATTTTATCATAACTTTGGTTCTTTGGAAGGGGGATAGATGGATATAAGGAAATTCGGTGTTGTTGGCGCCGGGCAGATGGGGAATGGTATAGTTCAGGTCGCAGCGACCAGTGGTCTCGCATGTCCTGATGAGCGATATCAAAGAAGAATTCGTTTCCAGAGGTTTAGCGACAATCACGAAAAACCTTAATCGTAGCGTGGAAAAAGATAAAATCTCCAGTTCAGAGCGCGATGCAATCCTCGGTCGGATTTCGACCACGACGAATCTCGCCGATATGTCAGGAGTTGACTATGTTGTAGAGGCGGCGGTCGAACGTGAAGATCTGAAATTCAATATTTTTAAAGAACTTGATGCAGCTTGTCCTGCCCACGTGATTCTTGCCAGCAACACCTCTTCTATTCCTATTGGCAGGATTGCAGCCCAGACAAAACGGCCTGAAAAAGTTATCGGCATGCATTTTATGAATCCGGTTCCGGTTATGAAATTGGTTGAGGTTATTAAAGGTCTTGCTACCAGTAAAGAAACCTTTGACGTGACCTGGTCACTTTGCCAGAAATTCGGCAAAACAGCCGCCGAGGCCAATGATTTTCCAGGTTTTATCGCCAATAGAATCCTTATGCCCATGATCAACGAGGCGGTCTTCTGCATTTACCAAGGGGTTGGCAAGGCCGAAGATATCGATACTGTGATGAAGCTTGGCATGAATCATCCGATGGGCCCGCTGGCACTCGCTGATCTCATTGGTTTGGACACTTGTCTGGCTATCATGGAAACCCTCTACGATGGCTTTAAAGATTCGAAGTACCGTCCCTGTCCGTTGCTGAGAAAATATGTGGAGGTCGGCTGGCTCGGAAGAAAGAGCGGCAAAGGGTTTTATCAGTATTGATCGATTGAAAGGATTGTAGAGCAGAGAAAATCTCTTTTGATCTAATAATCCAAATAGTTGAGAGCAACTGAGGAGGCCATATGACAATCGACATAGTGTCTGTTCCGTCCAATGAAATAAAGGATAGGATAGCCAAATTACAAAAGGCTCTTGCTGCAAGAGAAATGGATGGGGCTCTGATCAGTCAGAAGACCGATCTTTTCTATTTCGGGGCAACTTCCCAGAATGGCTGGCTCTATGTGCCTGTTGTTGGCACCCCTCTTTTGATGATTTTCAAAGAGTATGATCGGGCCAGGAAAGAGTCACCTCTTGAGGAGATTATTTCTGTTGTCGGCAGTAAAAAAATACCAGCCATTCTTGACCAGTATGGATACAAGTCACCCGCGGTATTGGGGCTGGAGTTGGACGTATTGCCGACGAACCTCTACTTTCAATATTGTTCCATTTTTAAACACTCCAAGCTTGAAGATATTTCTCTCGAAATCCGGTTGATTCGGGCTATAAAATCGGATTTTGAGATCGAAAAAATCAGGGTCGCGGCAAAGTTGTCGGATAAAGTTGCTGCCAAGGTACCGGAACTGCTGAAGCTTGGAAAACCAGAGGTAGCCATAGCAGGGGAACTGGAAGGCTACGCCAGAAGCCTTGGTCATCAGGGTATCGTCCGAATGCGAATGTGGGGCAGCGAGCTTTTTTATGGCCATCTGATGTCTGGAGACGGAGCTGCGGTCCCAAGTTACCTGGCCTCGCCAACCGGTGGAACAGGGGTGAGCAATGTTATCGGTCAGGGTGCGGGATTTCGAAAAATTGGTGCAAACGAACCGATCCTGGTCGATTATGTTTTTGCTTACGATGGATATATTTCCGATCATGCAAGGATCTTCTCCATTGGCCGACTCCCGGCTAAACTTGAGGCGGCCCATGAGGCAATGCTTGAAATTCAAGAAGATATCAAAATCCAGGCAAGGCCCGGCATGCTCACAGGAGAGCTGTACGAGTTGATGGTAGCAATGGCTGAAAAAAAAGGATATCAGGAAAATTTTATGGGAGTTGGAGACAGGAGAATTCGATTTACCGGTCATGGGGTCGGGCTTGAACTTGATGAATTCCCGTTTATTGCAAAAGGTCAGCACCTTGAGCTTGAAGCGGGGATGATTATTGCACTTGAACCAAAAACGATTTTCCCCGGCCTGGGTGTGGTCGGCATAGAAAATACCCATCTGGTAACTGAAAACGGTCTTGAGCCACTCAGCAATTTTCCGGATGAGATTGCCGTTCTGACTTAACAGTAATTACAGAGAAAATAATGGGATAATGGAGAAAATATGTCTATTAATGCCAGTAATGCCAGCGAGTTGGACCAAAAGGAAACTGCACGTTTTATTGTTGATCTTTTCCAGCGACTTATTATCCATCATGGACTCTGGTTTTCCGAGGTTAAACACCAGGTAGGAATGGAGAAGGCGTTGGAGATGTTGAGCATTGCCTCAAAAAAGAGCTTTGGGATTCAGATGAAACATCTGGCAGAGCTTCTTGGTTTTACCATGGAAGATGGGATTCCTTCATTTCTACTGGAGATGGACGCTGACAAGCTGGCCCAACTGAAGGACCGGATGGCCAAAAACTGGTTGGTCAATGACGGGGTTTGGTTTCAGACCCTGGAATTTTCAGAAGGAATGAACGATGCCAAGCGGTGTAACGATTCCTGCTGGGCGCAGTTTTCGCCAGTTGAGGCTCACTCGATAAGCAAATTTTTGGGTTTACCGAAAAATCCGGGGCTGGAGGGGCTGAAGAAGGCTCTTGGTTTTAGAATTTATGAAAGTATCAATAGCCAATCCATTGTCGAAGAAACGGAAAACAGCTTTGTCTTTCAAATGAACCGGTGTCGAGTGCAGGATGCCCGAAAACGTAAAGGACTTGATGATTACCCTTGTAAGTCAGGGGGACTCGTTGAATATACCTATTTTGCAAGTGCCATAGATAAGAGAATACACACGGAATGTCTGGGGTGTCCTCCCGATCGTCATCCTGAGGACTGGTATTGTGCCTGGAAGTTCACGTTGCAGGAATAACATAATATAAACCAATAATTGAAAAACTATGGGGGATTCAGGTGGAATATAAAAATATATTGCTAGAGAAAACCGAGGGCGTCGCAACACTTACAATCAACAGGCCAAAATCACTGAATGCCCTGAACAAAGAGACACTTGAGGAAATGCTAGCCTGTTGTGGAGAACTTGCCGAAGACAGGACGGTACAGGTCGTGATTATCACCGGTGCCGGAGAAAAAGCCTTTGTCGCGGGTGCTGATATTTCTTTTATGCAAGGGCTTGAATCCTGATCGGGGGCAGAGTTTTCGCACGGCTTGGTCACGCCGTCACCCGCAGCATCGAAAACCTACCGCAGCCTGTGATTGCAGCGGTCAATGGCTTTGCCCTTGGTGGTGGATGTGAATTGGCCATTTCCTGTGATATCCGGCTGGCCAGTGATAATGCCAAATTTGGGCAACCCGAAGTTAATCTTGGCGTTATCCCAGGTTTTGGTGGAACGCAAAGATTACCGAGATTGATTGGTAAAGGACTTGCTAATGAACTTATTTTTTCCGGCAATATAATCGATGCAGCGGAGGCCTGTCGGATCGGACTGGTCAACAGGGTTGTCTCCCAGGAGAAACTGATGACGGAATGTCGGGAACTCGCCTTAAAGATTTGTTCCCGGGGACCTGCCGCCGTGCGACTTTGCAAGGAAGTAGTCAACAACGGCATGGAAATGGATTTGAACAGGGCTTGTTCGTATGAAGCGGATCTCTTTGCGCTCTGTTTTTCCGGGGATGAACAGAAAGAGGGGATGACTGCTTTTCTCGAAAAACGTACGCCCAATTTTCAGAAATAACGAATCTGTTGATTAAAAATCCTACCGTAAAGGACTATTCATGTATCTCGATTTGACCGAAGAACAGAAACTCATTCAGGACACCGCGCGAGATTTTGCGAAATCGGAGTTGGAGCCCGTAGCCGCAGAACTTGACCGTGGTGGAAATGACAGCAGTTTCTATGACAATTTAAAAAAGCTAGCCGAACTCGGGTTCATGGGCCTCAACATAAAGGATGAGTTCGGGGGAACGGAAGCCGGGGTTGTCGCTTTTAGCGTAACTATGACAGAAATTGCCCGAGCCTGTGCTTCCACCGCAGTGACCGTTTCTGTTAACAATATGGTCAACGAAGTCATCCAGGCTTTAGGGAGTAGCGAGCAGAAGAACCGTTATATTTCAAGAATCTGCAGTGGGGAGTATCAGGCCGGCGCATTTGCTCTGACCGAACCGGGGGCAGGGTCCGACCCTGCTGGTATGACGACTACAGCCAGGCTGGATGGTGATCAGTGGGTGCTGAACGGCTCGAAGATTTTTATTACCAGCGGTTCCTTTGCCGGTGTGTTTGTGGTTTGGGCTGTGACTGACCCGAAAGCCAAAAAGGGCAAAGGCATAAGTCTATTTCTGGTCGAAGCTGGTACAAATGGATTGATAATCGGCAAAAAAGAGAAAAAAATGGGCCAGTCATGGCTCTCCTACCAATGAGCTGCTTTTTCAGGACTGTCGCATTCCTGCAGACGCACTTATGGGGAAATTAAATGATGGTTTTCGCGCCGCGGTGATGGAACTTGCCGGAGGCCGGATCGGCATTGGGTCACTGGCGCTGGGAATTGGTCTTGCAGCAATGGATAAAGCCACACAATACTCTCTGGAAAGATCGCAGTTCGGTAAGAAAATAAGTGAATTTCAGGCTATTCAGTGGAAAATTGCCGATATGTATACCGCCCTGGAAGCGTCACGATTGCTTTTAATGAATGCTGCCTATAAGAAAGAGCAGGGTCGTTCTTTTGCCAAAGAGGCCTCGATGGCCAAACTCTTTGCTACGGAAGCTGCCAACAAGGCCTGCTATGAGGCCATGCAGATCTTTGGCGGCTATGGTTACACCAACGATTTCCCAATTGAAAGGTATGCTCGGGATGCTCGAATAACTACGATATATGAGGGGACCAGTGAGATTCAGCGGCTGATTATCGCCAGAGAAATTTTGAATGAATTCTCCTGAGTAGCAAGAAGCTAATTTTTCTTTTAACGATACGCAGTGACGCATCGTTGTGTCGGATCGGAGGTTGTGAGCATGGACGATATTTTCAGCAAGCGAAGGAGTATCAGGCGATTCCAGGACAAACCTGTTGAACCGGAGGTATTGTCGGAGATTTTCGAGGCCGCCAGAATGGCACCATCCTGGGGGAACTTGCAGTGTTGGGAACTCGTCGTGGTGCAGGCCGAACAAGATAAAAAGGCGCTCACCGGTCTTCTTTCCAAAAAAAATCCAGCCACAAAATGCATGGAGATGGCTCCTGTTGTTATCGGTGTTTGCGGCAATCCTTTAAAATCCGGGTACTACAATAATCAGCAGGTTACCAGGTATGAACACTGGTTTCTGTATGACCTCGGGATAATCAGCCAAAATATCTGTTTAAAAGGGTGCGAACTCGGCCTGGGATCGGTTATTGTCGGCTCCTTTGACCATAAAGCTGCTGAAAATCTACTTCAGATTCCCACTGGTTATGAACTGGTTGCACTCATCCCCATTGGTTACCCGGACCATGAGCCTTCCGCTCCGAAGCGCAGAGCGATAAGTGAATTTGTCCATTATGGCCGGTTCGGTCAGGCTGGTTAGTTTATTTGATATTGGGGGATTCTGAAAATGGATCTCCCAAATGCTTTAAAGGTATCTTTTAACCAGCTGACTTTGGTAATTTGTTGAAGATTTTTTCCATCGAGTGCTGTTCCGCTCATCTACTTTTTGACTTTTTTTGTTCCCGCCATTAAGATAGCAGACTCATCGGTTCATTTTCCTATAACTTTTTATTTTTCTGGTAATTATGCTGCAGGTAGGACTCGAGGTACTGGTGCGCGATGGGTCGATGTCCTTTCCGGGACAAAGGATTGGATATTTATCCAATCAGGCTTCTACAACGCGCGATTTTATACATGGCAGGATTCTGTTACAAAAAAAATATGGTGAAAGGTTAACCTGTCTTTTTTCCCCTCAGCATGGTTTTTTTTCGGAAAAACAGGATAATATGATCGAGTCCGATCATAGTATTGATGCTGTCACAGGATTACCTATCTATAGTTTATATGGAGAGCATCGTCGGCCAACGACCGAGATGTTCGAACAGCTTGATGTGCTGCTCATCGATCTGATTGATGTTGGTACCCGGGTTTACACCTTCTTGTATACTATGGCCTATTGCCTTGAGATGGCGGCACAAGTAGGTAAAAAAGTAGTTGTGCTTGACCGGCCAAATCCAATTGGTGGAGAAAAAATAGAGGGAAACCTGCTCCATGCAGACTGCAGTTCCTTTGTCGGGCTGTATCCTTTGCCGATGCGACATGGTCTAACCTTTGGAGAACTTGCCCTTTTTGTGAACAAAGAGTTCGGCATAGGTGCCGAACTTGAGGTGGTCGCACTTAAGGGGTGGAAGAGAAGCATGCTTTTCAAAGATACTGGATTCCCCTGGGTATGCCCCTCTCCCAATATGCCAACCCCCGATACTGCTCTTGTTTACCCGGGGCAGGTTATCTGGGAAGGAACCAACGTATCCGAAGGCAGAGGAACGACGCTTCCCTTTGAATTTGTCGGTGCACCGTATTGGCGACATGCTGCAATGTCGAAGTTGATAGAAAAGACAGAATTGCCTGGATGTTGTCTGCGGCCAATAGTATTTGAACCGACCTCAGGAAAATGGGCGGGTGAGCCTTGTTATGGTTTTCAGATCCATGTGACAAACCCACTGGAATTTATGCCCTACCGAACCAGCCTCGTCATCATGCAGGCAGCAATACTTCTTTATCCTGAACAGTTTCACTATAAGCAACCGCCCTATGAATATGAGTTTGAGCGTCTGCCTATGGATCTTATTTTAGGTGATTGTGAAGTCCGGCGACAACTGGAAGAGGGGCAACCTGTCTTGGAGATTGAAAAGAGCTGGCAGGATGCGCTGCAGTCCTTTGATCGAACAAGAGAAAAATATTTTCTATATTAACTCATTTGAAATGACGACACAAAAATCAATATCCATTGAAAGTCTTGCTGAAATGGTAAAGGGCCAGGTCATAGGTGATAAAACTGTCCTTGTTCGTGGCTTTGCGCCTTTAGACACTGCCGGTGCCGAAGAAATCACTTTTTTGGCCAAGTCTAAAATGGTTGATGCACTCAAAACAACTGCGGCCGGGGCAGTGATTGTTCCCTTAGGGGTGGAGAAGGCTGAAGACTGTCCCCCTCATCCAGGTGAAGGATCCTTATCTCGCTGTCGCTATTATTCATAGTTTTTTTGTAGACATACCTTTTGTAGCCAAAGGTTTACATCCCAGAGCATTTATCGGAGAAAACTGTCGGCTTGGTAAAGAAATATCCATCGCACCGTTGGTTGTTGTTGGCAACAGGGTCAAGATCGGGGAAAGGGTTACCGTCGAAGCTGGGACGGTTATCGGTGATGATGTCGAAATTGGTGACGATACGACTCTTAAGGCTAACGTAACCGTCTATAATAATAGTGTTATCGGTAAGAGAGTGACAATCCATTCCGGTACGGTTATTGGGAGTGACGGATACGGGTATTCTGCCAATGAACGTGGGGAACATATTAAACGACCGCAGGTTGGTATTGTTCGCATTGATGATGATGTCGAGATTGGTGCGAATTGCTGCGTTGATCGTGCCGCCTATGGTGTTACCTGGATTAAGTCCGGAGTTAAAATAGACAATCTCGTTCAAGTAGCTCATAATGTAATTGTTGGAGAGAACAGCCTATTGGTTGCACAAGTCGGGCTCTCAGGTTCAACAATTCTAGGTCGCAATGTTGTTATGGGTGGACAGTCCGCTACTTCCGGGCATCTGACCTTAGGTGATCAGGTTATGGTCGCCGCCCGAGGTGGAGTGCATAATGATCAGCCAAAAGGCGCGGTTGTTGGCGGTGCTCCTGCGATTCCTATTCGCCAATGGACAAAAGCCTGCGCGGTTTTTGCGAAGCTTCCTGAATTACAGTCTATAGTAAGAAAAAACAGTAAGGCTATTGCGGAGCTACGTAATACGGCCGACAATGAAGAATAGATAAGGAGATGTACTAATGAGTGAAGTTGTTGTCCCTGAAAGCATAGATATTATGGAGATCCTGAAGGTTCTGCCTCATAGGTATCCCTTTGTGATGGTGGATCGTATTCTCTCCATGGAAATCAGAAAACAGATTGTCGGGCTAAAAAACGTAACAATAAATGAACCGTTTTTTCAGGGACATTTTCCTGAAAGACCCGTAATGCCAGGTGTTTTAATTTTGGAAGGTATGGCACAGGTTGGAGGGATAATGGCATTTTATGCTCATCCTGAAAATATTGGGCAAAAGCTGCTCTTTTTTGCAGGCATTGATAAAGCCAGATTCAGAAGGCCGGTTGTCCCTGGGGATCAGCTGATTTTTACCCTTGACCTTGTAAAAGAGAAACGATCTATTATGATCATGTCGGCAAAGGCCACGGTGGATGATAAGGTGGTTGCAGAGGCCGAGCTAATGGCTTCGTTTACATAAATAATATCTTTAGAATGTTCTTATTGATGGCGGTTCAACATCGCCCAAACCCATAGTATTTATTTTCAAAAAATCTTGCAATAGTCAGCGTGACCAGGTAATCAACACCGGTTTTTATAGCTTGCAAAGCTATCAAGTTGCTACGAAGTAATTAGAAATTATTCTACCAAAAACAAAGTACAATATAATGCCCATACATCCTACCGCAGTAGTAGATTCAAAAGCCGAGCTCGACTCTTCCGTTTATGTCGGGCCATATGCCGTGATAGAAGCGGGAGTTCGGATTGGCGCCGATACCCGAGTAGAACCCCATGCAGTCGTTTCAGGGCCAACAACCATTGGCGAAAGAAATTTGATTGGCTCCTTCACCGTAGTAGGTGGTGCGCCTCAGGATCTTGGTTATAAAGGGGAGCCGACGGAGTTGATTATCGGTTCCGACAACCAGATCCGTGAGTATACATCGATTCATAGGGGAACCCCGAATGGCCACAGGAAAACAGTTATCGGCAATCACAACCTGCTTATGGCCTATACTCATGTTGCTCACGATTGTAAAATTGGAGATCACGTCATTATGGCTAACGTTGCAACTCTAGCAGGTCATGTAGAGGTCGGAGACAGAGCCTCCATTGGCGGGTTGGTTGCCGTACACCAGTTTTGTCGAATAGGTACATTCAGTTATATTGGCGGGGTTTCCGGGATAGGTCTTGATGTTCCTCCCTATATACTTATCGCTGGAACGAGGAACAGAACGAGAATTTCCGGGATTAATAAGGTCGGGTTGAAGCGAAACGGTTTCAGTCGTGAGACGATCAAAATGCTCGAGAGGGCTTACAAGATCATTTTTAGATCTCCGAATCTTCTGATGAAGGATGCTATCGGCATGGCTAAAGAAGAATTCCCTGAATGTGAAGAAGTGCAAACGCTTGTCAAATTTTTCCAGGATTCTAAACGTGGAGTCGTTAAACAGACGATTGAGGATTAGGGTCGGTTGCACAAGGTTATAAACAAAAATAATATCGGTATTATTGCGGGTGGCGGCCAGTTCCCCCTGCTCTTCATCGAAGCTGCACGTAAGGCAGGAAGACGTGTGGTGGTTGTGGCCCATAAAGGGGAAACCGATGAAGCGGTGGTACAGGCGGCTGACGCTGTCTGCTGGGTCAAGCTGGGACAGCTTGGCAAGGTGATATCCTTCTTAAAAAAGGAAGAGGTCGGGGAGACGGTTTTCTTGGGAACTATTACCAAGACACAGATATTTCGTGATATCCTCCCGGATTTAAAGGGAATCTCTTTGTGGAATAAGATTGACCTGAAACAGGACGATGCTATTCTGCGTGCTATTGCTTTAACGCTCGAAGATGAGGGGATTCAGGTGCTTGAATCGACGCTTTATCTCCAACATCTCCTCTTTCCTGCCGGAGTTTTAACTAAGAAAAAGCCCAACAGAAAGCAACGGAAGGATATCGAATTTGGTTGGCAGAACGCCCGGGCAATTGGCGAACTTGACATCGGACAATGTGTAGTGGTCAGGGACTGTACTGTCCTTGCGGTCGAGGCGATAGAAGGGACTGATGCGACAATTCTGCGGGGTGGGACTTTGGCCAAAGAGAAAGCAGTGGTTGTCAAAGTCAGGAAACCAGGTCAGGATTTTCGCTTTGATTTACCTGCTACGGGGATCACTACAATCCTGACTCTGCAAAAAGTGAAGGGAGCTGTGCTTGCTGTTGAGGCCGGTCAATCTCTACTCTTTGATCGTGAGTTAATGATTGAAGAGGCAAATAAAGCTGGTATAGTTGTTGTAGGCGTTTCTGAACTTGAGGACGGTTCCCTTCTTATGGAATAAAAAGTAGATTGTACGCTCTTTGTCGGTGTGATTTCGATCACATCTCAACTTAACTGAAGAGGTACTATGCAAGCAATGATTCTTGCTGCCGGTTTAGGTACCAGGCTGCTCCCGCACACACTGATTCGGCCGAAACCTCTCTTTCCTATTCTTAACCAACCACTTCTGCTCCTCACTATAAAAAGGTTGCAATCGTTAGGGTTTGATAAAATTGTAGTGAACTGTCATCATCTTCGGGAGAAGATTATTGATGCCCTGGACGGCTTGGCAGGTGTTATCGTCCAGGAAGAGGATCGTATATTGGGGACCGGTGGAGGATTGCGCACAGCCCTCAAATACTTGCACGATGAACCGCTGCTGGTCTGCAATGGGGATATATACCACACGGTCAATCTTCTCGACTTGTATCGTCACCATGTGGCAAAGCAAAATCAGGTCACTTTGGCGATGCATAATTATCCCCGTTTTAACAATGTGGCTGTAAAAGACGGCAAGGTGGAGAGTTTTGACAACCGAGTTGAGTTCTCCCAACTGGCATTTACGGGTTTACATGTTATTGAACCTTCGGTTCTTCAAGATATTGCAAGCAATACGTTTTCATGTATCATAGACCATTATCGAAATCTGCTGAAAGATGGCAGAATGATTGACTGTTATCGCGCGGACGACTGTTTTTGGACAGATATGGGGACCGTTGACGATTACCTGGATCTCCATCAGGGTCTGCTTACGGATACTATTCCCTGCTGGCAGGAGATTGGCTCAATCAGAAAACCGTACCATATTGCCAAGAGAGCCAAGCTGCCTGCGCACGTCGAGCTTAAAGAATGGGCTTGTATCGGTGAAGCTCATATTGAAAACGGTACACATCTTGAGAGGGTTGTAGTTTGGGATGATATTTCTATCGCAGGCGGCAGCAGGCTGTTGGATATGATTGTATCTTCCAACCATAGAAGAAATTGAGCTTGTTTTGAAAACAGACGAATTATCAGATATCGATATACTGCAGTGCGCAAAAAATCTTCTCGTTGGCAATGGCATGCTCACCAAGCCGGAGGGTGAAGCCTTCGCTGTCAGTGATCAGTGTTGCAAAATTAATAGTGACGGATCGACCAGGAGATTCTGGCGATTGAGTAAGAATAATTCTGCTTTCTGCTTTATTGCCGCACCATCCCGCATGAGCCGAGACGAGTTGGCAGAGGCAAAATCTGCCTGGAAAATTGGCAACCATTTGCGTAAAAAAGGTGTGCCGGTTCCAGAATTGTATGGCTGGGATAGTAGCTCCGGAGTACTTCTTTTTGAGGACTTGGGTGATATCAGGCTACATGATATAGTGGTACGAGAAAAGGGCAGGGAACCTGTGACTCAAGCTACTGTTGTTGCTTATTACCAGGGAGCCCTCGAACATCTCGCCGCCATGCAATGCCGGGGGGCTGAGGATTTTGACGAATCGTGGTGTTGGGACAGTCCTCGATATGATCAACGAATAATGATCGAAAAAGAATCAGGATATTTTTTACGAGCATTCTGGCAGGGACTGCTGGGGCTTGATGTTGTAAGCGGGGTTGAGGAAGAACTTGAGGAGATAGCTCGACTTGCCGGTGAGGCACCTGCAGACTTTTTCCTGCACAGGGATTTCCAGTCTCGAAATATTATGATAAAAGAGGGCGTTGTCCGGTTTATTGATTTTCAGGGGGGGCGTCTGGGGCCGCTTGGCTATGATTTGGCCTCACTACTTATTGATCCTTATAGCAATTTACCCCTTCGTCTTCAGGATGAGTTGGTCACAATATATCTAAAAGCCATCGGCCACTACGTGAATATCCTGGAGACTGAATTTAAAAAACAATTTTCATTGCTTGCCTTTCAGAGAAACATGCAGATAGTAGGTGCTTTTTCATTTTTGTATAAAGTAAGGCAAAAGCCATTTTTTGTTGATTTTATAAAACCTTCCCTTATATCCCTCAGAAATCGGTTGGAGGATCCACTGTTTAAGGATTACCCACTTATCCGCACCATGGTCAAAAGGGGACTGATAGAATTGGCACCTGCTTGAAACAGTAGACAATTCATGGCAGAGTTGCTTTGCCATCCCCCATTTAACAATTAGCTTTGTCTCGTTTCGAGCGGACAGAGCCTTAGTAGGATACATTATGTCATCGACCAGTACTCTCCCAATCGTCGCCCTCGTCGGGCGTCCAAATGTTGGGAAATCTACACTTTTCAACAGGATCACCAAATCACGCAAGGCGTTGGTTGACCCTACTCCGGGTGTTACCCGGGACCGTCACTACGAAAGGGTTGTGTGGGAACAAAAGGCCTTTATCCTGGTAGATACCGGAGGAATAGACGATAATCCTGACGATGCAATGGTTCAGCATATTCGTAATCAAGCCATGCTGGCAATTGAGGAAGCTGACATCATTTTGTTTCTCATGGATGGAAAACAGGGACTGACGCCTGCTGATTGGGAAGTTGTAGATATACTTCGCCGGACTGAGAAGCCAGTTTTTCATCTGGTTAATAAAATTGACGGTCCGGAAGTTGAAACGGAATTGCTCGCCCAGTTTTATGAGCTGGGAATTGATGAGCTATGGTCGATATCCGCTGAACACAGTTACGGTTTCAGAACCATGATGGAGGGACTTTGCGACACCATTAAAAGTGACGATATCGATATTAATCTTCCCGAGGGGACGGTTAAGGTTGCCTTTTTTGGCCGCCCTAATGTTGGGAAGTCCTCCATGATCAACATGATTCTCGGCGAAGATCGGATGGTCGTATCCGAAATTTCTGGTACTACAAGGGACAGTGTCGACACCCTGGTAACCCATGGTAAATATAGTTATTTGTTCATCGATACTGCAGGAATCCGCCGGAAAGGCAAAACCAAAGAGAAGCTGGAGAAGTTCAGTATTCTCAAATCACTGGCAGCAATGGCCAGGTGTGATTTGGCTGTGGTTCTTATCGATGCCGAGGAAGGTATTACCGAGCAGGATACAAAAGTTATCGGCTATGTGTTGGATGAAGGAAGGGGGCTCATTGTTCTGGTGAATAAATGGGATCTTCTTGAAAATAATAAAAAGCGGCAAGAAGCGGTCATGATGGAAGTCGGCCGGGCTTTACCTTTTGTCGGCTATGCTCCAATTTTGAATGTTTCTGCCTTGACCGGCTATGGGATTAAACGTCTTTTCCCGGTTATCGGCTCTGTCCATCGTCAATATTCGGCTACTTTTCCCACTTCCGCACTAAATAGATTATTGCGTGAGGCTGTCGAACAGCACTCACCTCCGATTTACAAGAATAAACGCCTCAAATTTTATTACACCGCGCAGGTCGGCACCTGTCCTCCTAAATTTGTTGTTATGACTAATAGTTATAAAGGAGTCCATTTTTCCTACGAGCGTTACCTTACCAATCGTTTTCGTGAGGGACTCGGTCTGGATAAGGTGTCGATCAAACTCTTTTTCAAGGATAAATCCGACCAGAGAGGGGAAAATAAATAACAAAGGGAGAGTCTCTTGGACTCTCCCCCTCTTTTTCGTTTAATTGTCAATTCGCTGCTTACATTGAACGGGCCTTGTCTAACGCCCGTTTAAAGCCTTCAGCGGATCTGATGATGACATCGTCAGGAACACAAAAGGCAATCCGCATATGACCGGGCGAACCAAAACCCACACCGGGTACGGTGAGGATTTTCTCCTCCTGTAGAAGGGCCACGAATTTAACATCGTCAGCAAGAGGTGTTTTGGGGAAGACGTAAAAAGCACCTTTAGGTTCGGTGAAGGTGAAGCCGGCATCACGTAAAACGGTGCACATTATCTCCTTCCTCTTCGCATAAATAGAGATATCCACGCTCACATCCTGAAGCTGTGCCACTACTCGCTGCATGAGAGCTGGTGCATTGACAAAGCCAAGAATTCTGTTTGCCAGAGTGAGGCCATTAAGGAGCTGTTTCTTTTCTTCAATCTCCGGGTGAACAGCGAGATACCCAATGCGTTCGCCGGGTAGGGAGAGATCCTTTGAATAAGAAGAGATGACTATACTATTGGTATAGACAGGAAAAATACCTGGAACCTCATAACCATCAAAAATTAATTTACGGTATGGCTCATCGGAAATCAGGTAAATGGTAGTCCCTAATTGAGTTGATGCCTTCTCAAGAAGTTTGCCGAGTGCGATGAGCGACTCTTCCGAATAAACCTGACCGGTAGGATTGTTGGGAGAGTTGATAATAATTGCTTTGGTTTTGTCTGAAATCGCAGCTTCGATTGCAGGCAGATCAAGGTTAAAATCCTCATCGGTTGACACAGTTTTGCTCACACCACCATGGTTGTCGATATAAAAACCGTATTCGACAAAATAAGGAGCGAGGATAATGACCTCATCTCCTGGATTAAGGAGAGTTTTCATAACAATATTTAAACCACCAGCAGCTCCACAGGTCATGAGCATGTCACCCTGATTGATGGTGACTTTCTGTTCGGTTGACATTCGTACAGCAATGGCTTCACGAACCCAGGGATATCCGCCATTGGGCATGTAGGAATGTGTTCCGGGACTGGTATCCCGGACAATTTCCTGGATAACCTTATTGAATTGTGAAGGAGGAGGTGCATCTGGATTGCCAAGACTGAAGTCGAAAACATTTTCAGCACCATGGGCCGCCTTCATCTTTGCGCCTTCCTCGAACATTTTTCGTATCCAGGAAGATTTCTCCGCAAAAAAACTCATTTTATCTGAAACAGCCATCGTATATCTCCTCACAAAATCAGGTAAAAATTATTATTTTTCACAAAATATTACTTTAGGTGGGATACTTTTGTTATCTCACCCTGATTGCTTTTTGAAAAAATCATATGCAGCATTAATTTCTTTCATTTTTTCCTCGGCAATTGCCCTGAACTCTTCACCGAGATGTCTAACCTTATCAGGATGGTACTGCATACTTAGTTTGCGATACGCCGTTTTAATTTCTTCAGCACTCGCACCTTTTTCTAAGCCAAGAGTAGCGTAATGCTGTCCCGACATGTCCTGGTTCGTCCCCGCACCGTATTGTTGTTTGTAACGATATTTGGCTTCGATTGTGCGCTGATCGTATTCGGAAATGTCGAGGTAGGCAGCAATAGAGCGGGCTATCTTGAGCTCATTCTCGGGCACGGTCGTCTTGGTGTAGAGTACCTGATAGACGAGTTCAAGCAGGATAATTCTGGGTTCATAGGCAAAAGTCGCTTTAAATTCCTGAAGCAGGGCGTTAAGGGACTGGGTCGAGTTTGTTGCCTCTTTTATCAGTTCCTTGACCCAGTGCATCTGCGTCTGACTATATCGCAGGTTATATTGGAAAAAACGGTGAATAGTCTGAATTTCGTCTCTCGTTATCTGACCGTCAATTTTGGCGGTATGGATAAGAATTTGAACAAGGAGCCAGACAAAACGGTTATGGCTTTCTGATTGTGATTGCTCGTAGGTGGCAACTTTTCTCTGTACCCAGTAGGTAAACCCCCAGAACAAAGCGATGAAGAGCAAGACTCCGGCCAATCCTGTGTAAATTAAAGTACCAAGAAACGAGATGAGGGCAGGAGCACCTCCAGATATAAAAACAATCAGGAGGGCTATAAGCAAACATCCGCCACAACCAGGTTGCTGCTGTCGTTGATATTGCATGATAGGTATACGGGTTTATTTTATTGTTTAGAATCGGTGGTACCGCTATGGAAAAGAGCATCGACAAAGTCATTGGCGTCAAAATCCCGGAGATCGGTCATTTGTTCACCAATACCGATAAACCGGATCGGAATTTTCATTTCTTTACAAATATTAACGACGATTCCACCTTTGGATGTACCGTCGAGTTTGGTGAGGGTTATACCGGTTACGCCGACCGCATCGCCGAAAAGTCGTGCCTGGGAAATACCGTTTTGACCGGTAGTGGCATCAATGACCAGCATGATTTCATGGGGGGCACCTTTCATTTTCTTGCCGATGACCCGTTTGATCTTTTTAAGTTCTTCCATGAGATTATCTTTGGTATGCATTCTGCCGGCGGTATCAACGAGTACAACATCGACATTTTGTGACTGGGCGATAGCCAGCGCATCATAAATAACCGACGAGGGATCTGCGCCGTCCTTGTGAGCAATGACAGGTACATTGCTCCTTTCACCCCATATTTTTAACTGGGAAACAGCCGCGGCTCGATAGGTGTCTCCGGCAACCAGCATGACTGAATTTCCGGCCTGTTGAAACTTTCTGGCAATTTTTCCTATAGTGGTAGTTTTGCCAACACCGTTTACTCCGATGACCATGATGACAAATGGACCTTTATCGGGCATAACCAAAGAGGCGTCCTCATCATTTTCGGAGATGAGTTTTTTGATTTGTACCTTCAATGATTCTTTAAATAACTTAGGGTCATAGAGTTCTTTTCTCTTTACCTTGCGCCGGGCGGTTTCGAGTAGTTCCTGTGTTGTTCCCACGCCAAGATCAGCAGTTATAAGGATCTCTTCGAGGTCGTCGAGCATTTCTGCGTCAATTTCTTTTTTGCCCAAAAACAGGGCGTCGAGCTGATAGGTAAATGTCTCTCTTGTTTTACCGAGTTTTTCTGTAAGACGTGAAAAAAGTGATTTTTTCTCGGTTCCAGCTTGTTTTGGTCTATCGGACTCTTTAATAATTTTTATTGGTTTTTCTGCTGGCGTCGGAATTTCATTTTTCTTTTCCTGTGTTTGTGCTTCTGGTAGAGGTTCTTTCTCTGTTTCTTCAGGGGCAATTTCTAGGGACGGGGGAAACTCCTCGGATTGTTTATCAACTTCCTGTTCAATGGTTTCGGTTGCCGTGACTGCTGTTTCAGAGACCCCAGATTCTTCTGAAGAGGGAAGAGGAGCAATTACTGCAGTTGCTTCGTCGCTTGCAGGTTGCTCCTGTTCTACAAGAGAAGCCTCTGTGGGTGTAACTGGCTCTGTTTTTTTGAATTTTTTCTTAAACCAACCTAGCATTTTCTATTCCTGAAGTAATTTGTCAGTGGAAATAATTATTTATTGGCACACGATCTGTCATATTACGTAGAGACTTAAAAGAAAGCAACAAAAAGTAACCCGTAATAATATGCGATCTGCTGCATCGTGTGGTTTTGGGGGACAAGATACTCATTTGCCGCACAGATGAAAGTGATTGCATTTCCAGGTAACAGCATTACTTTAGTGGGTGTCGTTTTTCGGATAGTATTAAACGGCTGGGACTTTCAGCACGTTGGAATATTGTTTATGTCGTTCATGTTAAGGAGGATTGGAAATGTCTGGATCTTGTGGAGGATCTTGTAGTACCCCGGAAGCACAGCAAGCTGCTGCTGCGCAGCAGGAAAATGCGATAAAAAAGTCTCTTGGTAAAATCAAAAATAAAATTTTAGTGATGAGCGGTAAGGGTGGCGTAGGAAAATCAACAGTTTCCGTCAATCTCGCTCTTGGGCTTGCAAATATTGGATATCAAGTCGGTCTTATGGATGTCGATATCCATGGGCCGGATGTCGTTCGTATGCTCAACTTGAAAGGAACAGTTGAGCCTCCTGCCAAAGAAGGCGGACTGGTTCCACCGCTTAAATATAGTGATAACCTGAAAGTGGTTTCTCTTGAATTTATGATGCGGGACAGGGATGAAGCTATCATCTGGCGTGGTCCTCTGAAGATTCAGGCAATTCGACAGTTCGTCTCAGATATGGATTGGGGTGAGCTGGATTATCTTATTATTGATGCTCCTCCAGGCACCGGAGACGAGCCATTGTCTGTTGCCCAGACCATTCCTAATGTCAAGGCGATAGTGGTGACGACTCCGCAGAAGGTTGCTCTGGCCGATGTGAGAAAATCGATAAATTTTTGTAAAACTGTGAAGATGGAAATTGCCGGTGTTATTGAGAATATGTCCGGTTTCGTTTGTCCACATTGTAAAGAGACCGTCGATATCTTTAAATCCGGTGGGGGTGAAAGCCTTGCCCGTGAACTGGATCTGCCATTCCTCGGCAAAATTCCGATGGATCCGATGGTCGTTATGGCAGGAGATGATGGCACGCCTTATTTGTCTTCGTCTGCAGATAGTCCGGCAGTCATTGCATTTGCTGAGGTGGTCAAGGCAATTGAGATTCGTATACCCCCTGTCGCAGCTGCTGCACCACTGAAGATGGCTCCGACTGAGAGTAGTTGTGGTTGCGGTGGCAGTTGCTCGTCCCATGCCAAGAATTAACTGCTGGAAAGTTTATCAAATAAAAGTTGGTGAGCCTGTTCGTGGTTACCAACTTTATTTTTAACAGGTATTCTGAACGCAACGCTATGATAATAAAACAGATTATAGTTGGGACCATGGCTGTGTGCTGCTATATAGTAGCATGTGAAAAAACAAAAAAGGCCGCTATCATTGACCCTGGTGGGGATGAAGAAAAAATTCTTGCCGAGGTAGAAGAAATGGGAGTGACTGTCGAATATATTATTGCCACCCACGGTCATCCCGATCATGTCTGTGGCAACAGGAAGATTCAGGAAGCGACCGGGGCAAAGATAGTTATGCACTCTGCCGATGATCTTTTTTTCGGCAAATCCGAGGTGAAAAAATATTTTTCCATGCTCGGGTTGGAGCCATCGCCTCCTGCTGACCTTAAAGTCGAAGAAGGTGATGAAATTACCATAGGTGAAGTGAAATTCCAGGTTTTTCATACTCCTGGACATACTCCTGGAGGGATGTGTTTGTACAACGCACCTGATCTCATCACAGGAGACACTCTTTTTGTCGGCGGACTGGGGAGGACAGATTTCCCCGGTGGATCGCATCAGGACCTGCTCACTTCAATTCGTACCAAATTGCTTGTATTGCCTCCAGAAACAATAGTATGGCCGGGTCATGGCTATGGGGGGCACCAGTCCACGATTGGTGCTGAAAAACGCACTAACCCCTTTTTATAGTCTCGGGTTAATCAGTGAGTATCAACAACCGGTTCTGGATGTGATACTCACTGGTTAGCTTTGTCACATTTACTTCTTCCCTTTTATTGAACATATGCGCGAGATTGTTCTCGGTACTGCCGGCCATGTAGATCATGGGAAAACAAGCTTTATCAGGGCCCTGACAGGGTTTGAAACTGATCGTCTCAAAGAGGAAAAAAAACGAGGGATCACTATTGAACTCGGGTTTGCCTACCTGGATTTACCCTGTGGTCATCGAATAGGAATAGTCGATGTGCCGGGGCATGAAAAGTTTGTCAAGACCATGGTGTCGGGGGTATCGGGTATCGATATATTAGCCTTTATCGTTGCTGCAGATGAGGGCATCATGCCCCAGACCATCGAACATTTTGAAATTTGCCGTCTGATGGGTGTCGAGCAGGGCATAATCGTCGTCACCAAAAAAGACATGGTTGAGCCGGAATGGCTGGAGATGGTGAATGGTGAGATTGAGGAGTTTTGTGAGGGGAGTTTCCTTGAAGGGGCACCAATTATTAATGTCTCTTCCACCACTGGCGAAGGTATCGATCTGGTCCGGGAAGCCCTCGACAAGATAGTCAAGGTCTTCAATTTTCAAGAGGTATTCGGCCCATTTCGTTTATCGGTAGACCGGATATTTGCCATGAAAGGTTTCGGATCGGTGGTTACCGGTACTTCGATTTCAGGAAGAACCTCTGTGGGAGATGATCTGCGTATTTATCCGACCGAGAAAATTGCGAAAATCCGTGGGATACAGGTTCATTCAAAAGCAGTAGATGAAGTGGAGGCTGGACATAGAACGGCGATAAATCTTCAAGGGGTTGATGTCGCGGATATTGAGAGAGGCATGGTGCTTGCATCATCCGGGACTCTTCAGCCGAATTATATGCTTGACTGTCAGTTCCTCTACCTGGCTTCCAATGCTAAACCAATGAAACACCGGGCGAGAGTGAGAGTACATCTGGGAACCGCGGAAATTATCGGCAGGGTCTCACTGCTTGACCGCGACGAATTGCAGCCAGGGGATGAGGCAGTTGTTCAGTTGCTGCTCGAAAACATGGTCGCAGTGTGGCCGGGTGATCGGTATGTGATACGAAGTTATTCTCCTGTAGCAACAATTGGTGGAGGAATAGTCCTTGGCAATGTTTCACCACGAAAAAGAAAACGCCTTTCTGACAATGATCGACAGTATAATCAAAAAATGTTGGAAATTCTTCAGCAGGGTACCATTGAAGATAAAGCTTTGTTCTTTCTCCGTGAAAGTAGAGAGCTCGGGCTTACTGCAGAGGAAATGGGCATTCGTCTCGGGTTATTTGGGAAGCATCTGAAAAAAGCTTTAACTGAGCCCATTTCAACAAAAAAAATCGCTGTTGTCGATTCTGCCACTCAACGGTACGTGATTGTCGAAATTGCCGAAAAAATCAAAACGATGCTGGTTGACCACCTTCTGGCTTATCATAAGAAATATCCACTGCAGTCGGGTTTGGCGAAAGAAGAACTGCGTACCAGTCTCGGTCGGAAGGTAGACCTGAAAGTTTTTAATTACTGCATGAATGACCTTATCAAAAAATCGATAGTGGTGCAGGAAGAATCGGTCGTCCGGATGGCCGATCATCAGGTGGCTTTAAAGGCAGATGAAGAGCAGCTCAGGAAAGATCTGAGTGAATGGTATCGGGAAAGAGGTCTTTCCACTCCGACAATAAAAGAAACGATGGAACGGTTTGCCGAATATCCCGACCGCTTGTTGAAAGATGTTCTTGAGCTTCAACTGCGGGAAGGAAAATTATTAAAGATCAGCGAATCGCTCTACTACGAAAAAGAAATGCTCGAGCCGCTCATTGCCTCAGTTATTGAATATATGGAAAAAAACGGGGAAATCGATGCACCGGCATTTAAGGAATTAACCGGACTTACCAGAAAGTTTTCCATTCCGATCCTTGAGTATCTTGATCGTATAAAAATGACAATGCGGATAGGCGACAAAAGGATTCTCAGGAAAAAAATATAGATTGAATTCTCACTTTTTACTGTCTCTCCAGCGTATAGAGAGTATTTTTCTGGTATCGGTCGGTAATTCGGTAATCGTGGTCAAGTTGTAACCCTACCAGTGCGATAACTTTATTTTCATGACGAAGTACCGGCCATGATGGCCGCTCTTTTGTTGGGATTTTCCGATCATTGAAGTATCGGGATATCTTTTTCTTACCCGGACTGCCGTAGGGATGAAAACGTTCGCCCGGCTGAAAAGAACGGAGCTGCAAAGGATAGGCAATTTTCGCAAGGTCGATCCGCAGTTCTTCGTTGGCATTTTCCTGGTTTTCAGTGAAGGGTATTTCTTCCAGAATGAGTTCTTTATTTGCCTGTTCAATGAAATATATACCCGGGCCTGGTATGGTTTGGTTGATAGAAGGAGCTGGCTGTCTTGAGCCTCGAACCTGACCTTTTGCCAGTGGCCGTGAGAAAAGGAGGTTGTTTGCTGATTTTTCCGCACGGACACCGTCAGCAAGATGCAGTTCACTATCGTTTTTTCCACACTCTAGAAATTCGTCAAGTGTGCAGATCTGTTCATAGGTTGGGCGAATCCCGATATTCCAGCAGCTTTTTTCAATGATTCTTCTGCGGATTGCTTTATGCGTTTGTAGAAACTGTTCCCCTTTTACGATAATCTGCGAACGGTTTTCGTGCTTTGTCTGCATCTCAGAAAATTCGATGCATCGTAAAAATGCCTCCATTGCTTGTTCTTCGAGAAATTTATCTTCTTCAGAAAGGACATCCATGCTTTGCAGAATGGTTTTACGAATGGCGGGATTGAACTTCTCTTCGAGAAGCGGCAGTAAATCGAGTCGAACACGATTTCGTAGGAACTGTCGATCCAGGTTGGAGGAATCGAAACACCAGGGCACGCCAAGTTCTGAAAGAAAATCAACAAGCAGCTCCTTATTTTCAAAAAGAAGGGGACGGATAATATGGTCCCTTTTTAACTGCATACCTGATAATCCACTCATGCTGCTCCCCCGGATCAAGCGGATAAAAAACTCTTCAACCTGATCATCGGCTGTATGACCGACAGCAATGGCGTTTGCCCTGCATTCTTGTCGGACCTCCTCCAGTGATCTGTATCTGAGGATTCGTGCGGCGTCTTCCGGTGAATATTTTTTCTCGGCAACAAGCGCGTGCACATTTACCGTACGTACCTGAAAAGGAATATTGAGTGCAAGGCACCTCTCCTTTATGCTCTGCTGTTCATGCGGGGTTTCCTGTGGACGGAGTTGGTGGTCGATATAGACTGCCACGAGGTTCAGCGACAAATTGAGATTGTGGAGAACATGCAGCAATGCAAGGGAATCAACCCCTCCGGATACGGCTACGATTACACTGTCATTTTCACATAACAGTTTATGAGTGTGGATAACAGAAGCAACCCTTTGGAGGATGGGCATGAGAGAGTTCCCGGTTGATACTTTTTTTTGCAAAAGGTGCAGTTTTAGTTTAATTCTTCGTTGCAGGTTGTTATAAGTTTCAGAGGTACTTTACCATGGTAGACAATATCCGGCACGTTTGAATGTACTGTAAAGTTGTAGTGTGTAGAAAATACAATCAAAAGTCTCATTGTTGAGAATATTCGGCAGTTGGGCGGGGTTTCAGGAACACTTTCACGACCTGCGGCTAACCGAAAGTATCTCGTACGCCTTGTAAAGTGGGTTTTTATCAGTTTTTAAATCTAAGAGTGAGAATATGTGTCAGCAGAAAATTCAACGTATCAAAACATATCTGACAGAGCAATTCAATCTGACGCCCGAACAAATTGAAATGATGATGCCAAGTTTTATCGCGACCTTGGGAATGCATATGCAGAACCTGGAAAGTGCCTTGGAAGAAAACAATCCTGTCTCAATAGGGAAAGTCGGACATACAATAAAAGGAGCATTTCTTAATCTTGGTCTTGAAGACTGTGCCAGTATTGCTCTTCGCATCGAGGAAATAGGTAAGGCTGGTGATCATACGGCAAATCTTAGAGAGTTGGTAGAAAATTTGCGCAGTGAAGTTAATATTGTTCTTGAATAAATATTATTTCGCTTTTTAAGGCTCTTAAGAAAGGAAAATTTCCCTCGCAACCCTAATTTATAGTTCAGCAGCGGATGATCTGATCTGTTCGAGTAGACGGATATGAATATTGTCAAATCCTCCATTGGAAAGTATAGCCACGACATCACCCTCTTTAAGGATGGTTTTCAGTCGGTTTAGAATATCATCCGTCGTCTCAAAGGCTTCTGCCACCAGTTTTCTTTTACTTATTAAATCGTTTGCCAGTTTGACAGAAGAGAACAGCTCGTCTTTTGCTAAACCTTCAATGGGAGTCGGTTCCCTCAGGAGGATAACATCGGCTGAGTCAAATGCAGTAGCATAATCGTTTTGGAAAATTGCTCTTCTTGATGAATTTGTTCTCGGCTCAAATACCGCTACTAATCTCCGATCGCAGTAACCACTTTTAAGTGCTGCCAATGTTTCACGAACAGCAGTAGGGTGATGCGCAAAGTCATCAATGACGGTGATTCCGTTTTCGACGCCTCTCACCTCCTGTCTCCTTTTTACACCAGCAAAAATTTCCAGTCCTTTGTTAATGGCCGGGGGGGCAACCCCCAAGTGATGCATAACTGCACAGACGGCAAGACTGTTGAGACAGTTGTGTCTGCCAGGCAGGCCGACAGCGATAGGGGACCACGGTTTACCATCTTTCATGACCTCGAAACGGCTCATAGCCGCTTCGACGGTTATATCATGTAAGGACCAGGAAAATGCAGGGTCGAGCCCGTAACTCTGCACAGCACAGGGCGCATCAGCCGCAATTTCAACAACATTAGCGTCGTCAAAATTGGCAATCAGTAAACCGTCCTGGGGAAGTAGAGCAACAAACTTTTTAAAGGATCGCTTAATTGCATTGAGGTCAGCGAAGATGTCGGCGTGATCAAATTCTATTGATGTGATAACCGCAATTTGGGGACGATAATGGAGAAATTTTGATTCTTTGTCAAAAAAAGCGGTGTCGTATTCGTCGCCTTCAACAACAAAATGTTTTCCATCTCCGAGTCGAAAATTGGTTCCGAATTCACCTACAATTCCGCCAATCATAAAGGAAGGATCAAGCCCCGCATGATACAGAGCAGTTGCCAACAGAGAACAGGTAGTGGTTTTGCCATGAGTGCCGGAAACAACAAGTGAAATCCGAGACTGAATGAAAAAATGAGAAAGGGCCTGTGGAAAAGAGAGATATGGAATTTCCAGTTCTGCAAGTGCGATTGCTTCAGGGTTCTTTCGGGTGATAACATTTCCAACAATAACGAGGTCTGGAGCAGGGGTGAGATTGTTGGCTCCATAACCGCTGCAAACGGGAATATTCAAACCAGCGAGAAAAACAGACATGGGTGGATAAACCTGGCTATCGCTACCTGTAACAGTGTAACCAGATTTTTGGAGCATACCGGCAAGAGCCGCCATGCCAGTACCGCAGATTCCCATCAAGTGGATGTGAGTTAACTTTTGTGGTGCGAAATTGAGATTTGTTGCAAGAGAGAGCATTTTTTAACCTTTTTTAACCGTAGTATCTATAGCCGAAAAAATATTTTTAAAGGACTGTTCAAATGTTGCCGGGGTAATCCTCCCAACCTCAATAAACTTTATTGAAATTTCTTTGGCAATTTTCAGAATGGTTTCGTCTGTAACTGTTCCAGACTGCTCTTTCTTCTGCGCTGCTTTTTCTGGGGACATGGGAGCACCTGTGAAAAGTAAATAGATACGCCTCCGTCGCATGAAGAAGGCCAATTCGTCATAGAAGCGACAGAGGCGCTTTAGGTAAGAATAACCTGTCAAGCCATCCTTGAGTCTCCAATTAATACGGTAATTATGAGATTTTTTCCAGCATTGTTCTCACCAGTTGTCGAAAAAATATTTCTTTATGAAAAAGGGAGTGAGGTTAATGGATATTTGATACACGTCAAAGTGAATTTGCCTGGTGATGGTAAATTTCAGTGGACAGCGACACGAGACAATTTGTGCTTATGGTGTCTCGGTATAAGTATATATAACCGATAAACGGCAATAAATACTGACATTCTTGGTACCTTCTTGAAGGTACCAATCTCAAAATATTTGGAGTAATTTATGAAAGTACTTGATCTCAATAGCACTCGGGAATTTACCGAGGGAGCTATGAAAAGATTTTTTCTAGTTGAAGATTCGGAATTTTTTAAAATCATAAATTTTAATCTCAAAGCCGGGGTCACTTTTCCGGTGCATTCACATGATCTGGATGGCGAGCTTTCCATTCAAGTTATTGAGGGTGAGGGCGTCTTCCTTGGTGAAAATAATGCTGAGATTCCTGCAAAAACTGGTAATATTCTGATTTCAGAAATACGAGAACCCCATGGAGTGCGTGCAGCAACCGATATGAGAATAGTGGTTACAATTGCGCCACCGATCTGATCACTTAATTGCATTAAGTGAATAAAGGTGATTTTGGGTTAAGGGCGCAAATTTTAACTCTATTATCCTTTGTCGAGGAACGGAACATGAAAAAAATATTGATCTGCTTTGCCGCAGGTTGTCTTGGTGCCTTAGCAAACAGTGTCACTGTTTGGCTTTTTGGTGATTTGGGCATTTCAAGGCAACTTGGTGTGGCTATCGCACCGCATTTATCTGCTGGTTGGCTCTATCCCAGGATAGTTTGGGGCGGAATATGGGGATTACTTTTTCTCCTCCCTCTACTCAGATCAAAACCGGTGCTGCAAGGTTCGATTCTGAGTTTAGCACCTACTGCCATGCAATTGTTTTATGTTTTCCCTGTTCAGGCCCATAAAGGCATAGGTGGTTTGGACCTTGGGTTACTAACGCCTTTGCTGGTTGTCTTTTTTAACTTGATTTGGGGTATTGTAACCGCTCTGACTGTCAAGTTATCAAAATAGAAAAATTTTATCTGATTTGAGTTCATTTTATGGGGGAGTAAACAGAATGTAAGCCAAAAAATTCTGTAAGGCATTAAATAGTAAATGCATATTCCTTGATTTTCAATTATCAACAAGAGACATTGGTCACTGAAAAAGTCCATAATAACATTCGAGTGCAACGACCACCGATATATCAGGCAAGGAATTAAATTGGAAATCACAGGTTTCACCACAGAGTTATTAACTTTTCTATTTCTTGCCGCCTTCGTAGCCGGGTTTATCGACACTTTAGCAGGTGGTGGAGGTCTTATTGCTCTGCCTGCTATAATGATGAGCGGAATACCTCTCTTGTCGGCTTTAGGCACTAATAAATTACAAGGTACTATGGGTACAGCAACCGCTACCTATTTGATGCTGAAAAACAGAAGAGTGAGTTGGAATGACGTCAAGTTTCTCATGCTCGCGGCGTTTACCGGAGCGGTCTTAGGCACTGTCGCTGTACAATTTATTAATACAGAACTCCTGACCTTTGTGATACCTGTGGTCCTGCTATTGATAGCAGTCTATTTTCTGTTTTCACCACTTCCTCGGGAAGGAGCAACCACGCCATTGATATCAATAGGTAAATACCAAAAAATCATAGTACCCTCAATAGGTTGGTATGATGGGATGTTTGGTCCGGGGACCGGTTCTTTTTTTGCCTTGGCAGGGGTTTCTCTCAGAGGTCATGGTTTGATCGATGCTACAGCTGTTGCCAAAACACTTAATTTTTCAACAAATATAGCGTCGTTGATCGTCTTTTTATTCGCAGGTAAAGTGGTGTGGTTTGTTGGTCTTTTAATGATGGTTGGTCAGTTCGTCGGAGCATGGGGAGGATCTCATTGTCTGTTTAGAATTCATCCAAAATATTTAAGACTGTTGGTTGTGGCCATGTGTTTGGGGATGCTGACTAAATACGCTTTTGCAAGGGGATGGTTTGCTTAACAAAATTATATGAAAGTGCATGTGTTAGTGGACAATAACAGTTTGATTGACAGATACCTTGTAGCCGAACCGGGATTTTCCGTTTTGATTGAAGATGATGATTGCCGTATTTTATTTGATACAGGATATTCTGATATTTTCATACGAAATAGTCAGAAACTGGGATTGACTTTGAGTCATCTTGATTTTCTTGTCTTGTCTCACGGTCACATGGATCATACCTGGGGATTGGATCCTCTTGTCAGGTATTATAATGAACTAAATATAACAGGGATATCTTATTCAAAACCTACTCTTGTCGCACATAGTGAAACCTTTACCAGTGTGGTTGCAGAGAACTTTTGTGAACTCGGTTCCCTTATGTCGAAAGAAAAACTGGCCAAACATTTTCAAATGGAACTGACTGATGAGCCCAGGTGGTTAACAGAACGGTTAGTTTTTTTAGGTCAAATACCGAGAGAAAATAATTTTGAATCGATTCTTAAATTTGGCAAAAAGGATGGTTCAGATGAAGAGGATTGGGTGATTGAGGATTCTGCTCTCGCTTACAGATCTGATAATGGCCTGGTTATCATTACCGGATGTTCCCATGCCGGTATTTGCAATATTATTGAGTATGCTAGAATAGTTTGCAGTGAACGCCGAATTAATGATGTTTTAGGTGGGCTTCACTTACAAATGCCATCAGACCGGCAGATGCGAGGTACCATGAGCTATCTCAAGGAATTAAAAATGAAACAGATGCATGCCTGTCACTGTACCGATTTGCAGTCGAAGATTGCACTTTCGCAAGTTGTTGATTTAAAGGAGGTAGGTGTCGGACTGTCTCTGCAGTACTAACCCTGAAAGCAGAGAGTTTCTGAAAGCCATAGAATGAAATAGTCTTTATGGATGGTACTTTTGGTTTATATTGATCGATTCAAAAATGAATAACCCTGATGGGCAACAAGCAGGTCTTTGACTGCTCGTAAAAAAATTTAGAATAAGGTCTCTTAAGTGATTTTCTATTTATCCATCAGATATCTTGTCAAATCCCCTTAATACTTTGGTGTTGCCTATCATTTTCTGGTGTGAAAGTTAATAAATGTTAGAGTGTTTTTGTCAGTTCGGGTACTATGGGAAAACACTCCGAAATTTTTATTTATCAGATTAAATAACAACTGGGTTATGCGATGAACGAAAAAGAACTGCAAAAGCAATTACAGACCAAGGTGAGGAAAAAACTCGGACCACTATTTGCCCGCTACAAAATGGACTTTGGCGGGATTGATGCAGCCTTGAAATGGAAACCAATTGTTCTCATCATAGGCAATTACTCTTCTGGAAAATCGACCTTTATTAACGAGCTCGTTGGGCAGCATGTTCAACGGACAGGCCAGGCGCCAACGGACGATTCCTTCACTATAATCACCTCTGATTCTGGAGTGGGGATTGTCGAAACTCCCGGCTCTACAGTTGTCAACGACGAAAAAATGCCCTTTCAGCATTTTAAAGGATTCGGAGAAAAACTGATTTCCCATATCTGCCTGAAACAGGTCGCAAGCCCGATGCTTGAGAATATGGCAATCATTGACAGTCCCGGTATGATTGATGCGACCAGTGAAAATGACAGGGGTTATGATTATATGAAAGTGCTTGGCGAATTCGCCAAGATGGCTGACCTCATCGTCCTCATGTTTGATTCACATAAGGCTGGTACTATTAAGGAATCCTACGACACGATTCGTAACACCCTACCTGAAAAATCTGGCGAACATAGAATCGTATTTGTGATGAGCAGGATCGATGAGTGTGATAGTTTAAGTGATTTCACCCGCTCATATGGTACCCTCTGCTGGAATATGTCCCAGATGACAGGGCGAAAAGACATTCCGCATATTTTTCTCACCTATTCGCCAACAGTCGTTGACCCAAGTACTGTAGCCGAAGGTTGGCCTCAGGAGCGGGAAGAACTTATCGAAAAGATTAAAAGGGCGCCGGGATTTCGTATTAACCATATTCTAGAGGATATTGATCGCCAAGTGAACGAGGTGCAGATTGTTGCAGAGGCGGTCAGCGAATTTCTCAGACGGACCAGTAAGATTTTCTGGAAATTTGCCAATATCACTGTTCTTCTTTCGATACTTCTTTTTCTCTTCGGTGATGTTTTGCTCAGTGCTTTGTTTTCATATCCGGAAAACACGCTTATTACCTCCCTCCAGGGAGATACTTTTTCAGTGCTGACACTTATAATACCGTGTGTTTTCGCTATTTGTACTTTGTCTTTAGGTTTCTTCTGTTTCAGTAAAATAGCTTTTAGACGTCAACTCAAAAAAGCAATGATTAACGGTGCGGATTTAGTCAAGCTTGATAACGATTACCGTAAGAATCTCTGGATGAAAATGGAGACCAAGGTCAAAGAAAATCTGCAGGATCTGAAGGTTAAAGACTTGTGGAGTGGATACGGTAGAGGGTTAACGAAAATTCAACATTTCCTGAACAATGATCTCAGGAAGTATTATGATAAAATAGTAACCTGATTGTGTGTTTGTGATTGTGATCTTTATGGGTCAGTAAAGGGTGTATTGGCTCTTTCCTGACCCTTTTTTGTGTGTGTTGAAGTGACGACTTTTTTTTAACGAACTTTTGATGACTTGCTGAAATATCGGAATTCACCCAAATGATCTCAACCATGATATTTGTCATTATATTGAGAGTGACTAATGTCATGCATGTCTCCAATGCTCGCGGGCATCGTGCTCTCTGCCATAAATTCAAATCATCAATCAAAAGTGTGGCCTCTTTCAGGACCATTTGTTCGCTCATTTAGACTGGGTAGTAACATGAAATCAGATCTGGAAAAAACTCAAGATGAACTTATCCACGAGTTGGTAGAGCTCAGGCAGAAGTCTCAAGAAGCCGACGAGCTACGAATGAAACTCGATGTCGCTCATGATGCACTTAATAGTCTGACCAAGCGATTTGATGATCGTACCCACGAGTTTGCTCAGGAGTGCAATGAACGTCATAAAATAAAGAAAGATCTACGGATGTCGAAGCTGATTGTAGATCGAAGCCCTGTCATTTTGTTTCGTCGACCTGCGGGTGACCGGTTACATTTGGAATATATTTCTGAAAATTTACTTCAATTCGGATATTCAGCAGAAGAATTTCTTACTGGTAGACTCAATTTTCGAAATATTGTCCATCCCGATGATAGAGAAAGGATCAGAGAGGAGATTACCGAATATGCCAATGCTGATGTGGAGGAATATACTCAGGTATATCGAATCTTGGCAAAGTCCGGTGAAGTCCGCTGGGTTGAAGACCAAACGTCGGTTGTCCGTAATGAAGCAGGAGAAAAAACACATAATCAGGGCATTTTGATTGATATTACCAAACGTAAACTCGCGGAGGATGCGCTGCGCAAAAGCGAAGAGAAATATCGCCGAATCGTTGAAACAGCTGCAGAAGGATTTCTGCTCATGGATGAAAAATTTGTGATTGCTGATATTAACAACGCTTGCATCAGAATGCTTGGATATACGCGGGAAGAATTAATCGGAAAAACCCCCTTGGATTTTGCCTCTGATGAATTTAAACAATTTATGTTCTTTAATAGGGAAGATCTGCGTGCCCAAGAAACCAGGGAGTCTGAAGGTATAATGGTCACAAAGGACGGCAGGCATATTCCGGTGCTGCTTCATGGCAATACACTTAGAAACGATCAAGGGCATATTATCGGAAACATGGCCTTTATTACCAACATGACCGAGCATAAAAAGGCCCTGAAACTCGCTGGAGAAGTTCAGAAAAGTTTACTGCCTCAGGATAAACCAATAGTAAAAGGACTCGATGTCGCGGGAAAAAACGTTTCCTGTGACGAGATTGGAGGTGATTATTACGATTTTCTCTGGCGTCGCGAATCAAAGAAGGGGCCTTTCAGTGTAGTTGTGGGAGACATTACAGGCCATGGTGTCGAATCAGCTCTTCTAATGACAACAGCACGCGCCTTCCTGCGAATGAGGGTATCGCAACCAGGAACCGTCTCCGAAGTAATTACTTCCATGAATCACCATTTGGCTCAGGATGTACTTGAAACCGGCCGATTCATGACCCTGTTTTATCTGACGATAGATCCAGAACAAAAACGCATGGATTGGGTTCGTGCGGGACATGATCCGGCCCTTCTTTATGATCCAGTTCGAGACGAATTCGAAGAACTGAAAGGCGAAGGGATTGCGATTGGAATAAAGGATAAGTTCTCTTATGTCGAGAACAGGAGAGATGGTTTAACTAACGGTCAGATCATTGCCATTGGAACAGATGGCATCTGGGAAGCGTTCAATCGGCAAGGAGAAATGTTTGGTAAAACCCGTTTACGAAACATTATTCGCAAAAGAGCTGGCGAGTCAGCAACCAATATCCTTAACGCTGTGTACGATGAACTCAACCAGTTTACAATGGGGAAAAAATCTGAAGACGATATCACCCTGGTTGTTATAAAGGTGGATGGACTAGAATAGTTTCCTTCCTAAAACGGCCCTTTTACCCGAACTCTTCGTTATTCTCAAAATTTAATCCTCGGAATATCAAATATATGCCTGCGTTTAAATTTATCGAATGCCTCAATTTAGAATAAAATGCCTCGTTTCAGGATGAAAACCAGAATAGAAACCCGTCCAGCATAATTTTTTATTAATGTCTATGGCCGGACAGGTTCCTTGACGAGCAAAAAGGAGCTACTCAGCGAAGCGGAATGGAGTCATTTCGACATCCAGGCACATCAAAACGTCACTTTCTCAGCTCCTGCAACCAGATCGGCAAATTCCTTTTCCCAGTGCTCACCTCCCAGCGTTTCGGCTAAAAGAACCGCCATATGTCGAGGAGTTATATTCATGTAACTATTGCGGCCCAGTCCCGAGATACAGGATGGACAATTTGTCGCCATGATGGCAGTGCCTTCTCCCGGTTTTGATTTTTCTATCGACTCTCGTTTGCGTTTGAGCATGGCAAAGGAAATGTCTGGTCTGGAAATGGCCATGGTTCCGGCTTCGGAACAGCAGTTGGGGGTACGTTTTACGGATTCATATAACCTGCTGAGAAGGATATGACCATCCCCGTCGAAGGAGTCGTGGCATGGTGTATGGTAGAGCACTGTCTCTTTTCTTTTTGCTCCGTATTTCCGGTTAGAATTTTCCAGGACAAATTGGGAAACATCTTGGATGTCACATTCGAAAATCTCAGTGCATCCCATTTCATGGAGGGATTCTCGGCAGGTTCCACAACTGATAAGAAAGGCGTCGAACGTCAGGTGGCCGAGCATCTCTCTAATTTGGCTCAGTATAATAGTATCCCTGAGAGATATTTGCCCGGCCATTTTTTTCTTGGCATTGACCTTTGCAGGAAAACCGCAACAGAGGTATGGCGGCGGTAGGATAACGCGAATGTTATTTTTGAGTAGCAAATAAATCGAAGCCATACCGATATTGGCATAGAGACGTTCCGAACCGCAGCCAGGAAAATAGAAGACAGTTTTATTGACGTCTCCCTCGGGCCGGATCAGCAATGCTTCGTGCTCGGAACATTGTGGCAGAGCAGAACCAAGGGTTGCTGGTGATGCAGGTGTCATTGGTGATTTAAGCATATTTAAACATCGCCACTCTTTTTCTGTAATTGCGGGGGGGGCCTTTTTGAAAGCTTTTACACCGAGGCGTTGAACCGAGCCGCCCCATTGCAGAACCCCTTTTCTGAAAATGCTGTTGATCGTACTATTTCTGTTTTGCAGGTACATAAGAGACAGTCTGGTGGCCGGAGCTGTATGTTTATAACCGAGATTGCTGAGTATCTCGCGCTCAAGAAGTGAAACTTCGGCAGTGTCGATATCGACGGGGCAGGGGGTGAGACATTTTCCACACATGGTGCAGTGGTCGGCTATCTCTTCGAGGTTTTTCAGCTGATTGAATCTTGGCAGATGGGAGCGTTGCATATCATAAAGCAGGGCTTCGATGAGTGAACCGATGACCATGTTTTTATTTCTAGGATGGAAAAAGATATTGCTCGCCGGATGGTAAACACAGCAGTCGGGCATGCACTTTCCACAGCGGATACATTTCGAAATCATCGACGAAAGTTCGGCGAGTGAACCGTACTGAAGAATTCTTGCCTCAAGTTCGAGGAGGTTAAAGGAAGGAGTAAAAACCTTGTTGATAATGAAGGGATCGCTCAGCATCCCCGGGTTCATAATGGTTTCGGGGTCAATCTCCTTCCTGTAGGCCGTTAATTCCTGAAGACGTTTTTCCTCTAAAAACTTCATCTTGGTGATACCTATGCCATGCTCACCACTAACTACGCCACCGAGCTCAACAGCTTTTGACATTACATCTTCCGCGGTTTTTTCTGCTCGCTTCATCATTTCGCGATCATTGGAAAAAACCGGAATATTCACGTGGATATTACCATCCCCTGCGTGCATATGAGTGGCGATGATGATCCGTTTTGATCGAACTTCGTGATGAATCCTTTCTATGCTTGCACTTACTTTTTTGTAACCGCTGAACAGTTTGAGTAAATCGTCCATCAACTTTTTAATTTGGGTTTCGTGTCGAACCGATTCTGTGGTGCGTAAAGCAAATTCACTAAGGGTCTGCCTGCAGAGCTCGTCGGCTTTGGGAATCTTTGCCTCCATCCAATCGGGATCCTCAATTGGTTCGGCAGTCTTCAGGTAATCAGTGATCGAGTGGATAAACTGTTCTTTGTTGTAGATATCCTCTTCAATATTATATGCGTCAACAAAACGTGCAAATTCAGCAAGCGCAGGAAGTGGCAGAACAATATCCTCATTGAGTTTGAAGGCATTGGTGCGAGCCGAGATAGCCCCCAGTCGCTTACGGTCGCGCCAGAATCTTGTTGCCTCATCGGCATCCTGTGCAGTAAAGAGTTCAGTGTTTTTGTATGGCAATAAAAGATTTTTTAATCTTCGTTTGCCGTTCAACACCTGCTCCGTGGTATGACCCACCATGTCAATAAGGAGAACGGCTTTTGGCTGGGTGCTTCTTGCCGCTTTGAATTTATATTTGATCGCCCGGATATATTCTTCGTCAAAGTGTTCAAGCGCCATGAGTGCTTCTTTTCCTTCATTGACGAATTCTTCGGAGATCTCGACTATAACACGGCTTGCCTCATCCATATCTTCGCCAAAAAATTCCAGGCAGAAGGTGATCTTTTTTTCATAAGCCTTGTAGAGGACAAATTCGCCGGATGTTATTATCCCATCGGTCCCTTCCTTCTGGAAACCTGGTAGTCCCTTGAGGGTTTTGTTGGTGATGTCTTTCCACAACCCTTTCTTGCGCAAGTCAGTGCCGGTAAGTGTTATTTCACGAAGGATTTTTTTATGACTGTCAATGACCTGAAAATGGACATTGTCTTCGGGGAGAATCTTGCGCATCGGGTGGTTGATACGCTGCACAGTAAGGAGGTCCTGTCCGGGCATAGCTATGGTATAAGACAGAATGTTGTCAATTGCCGTTCCCCAGAGTACCGCTGTTTTTCCACCGGCATTCTCGGCGATATTTCCGCCGATAGTCGATGCCCAGGCACTGGTTGGGTCGGTAGCAAAAACGAGGTTCTCTTTTTCCGCATGGGCCATTGCATCAGAGGTCACGACTCCTGCTTCAACCTTAAGAACCGGAATCTTGATACCTTTTCCCAAATGTGGAAAATCCTTGTGTTCGATATTGTGTATCCTGGTAAGCTTTTCGGTGTTAATGATGACGCAGTTATTAGTGACCGGAACGGAGCCACCTGTCAGCCCGGTGCCACCACCACGAGGGATTATTTTTAAGCCCATTTCCGCAATCGCTCTAATCATCGCCGGTACCTGTTCTTCCCTGCAAGGTCTGAGGACGGCAAGAGGAAGGAAAAGACGCCAGTCCGTGGCATCTGTCGCATGGCTGATCAGGGAGAAAGGGTCGAATCGGACATTTTCTTTACCGATGATTGCACCCAGCTTTTTCTGCAGCTGACTGCGTTGACTCGAAACTTCAGTGATTTCCTTTTTTAATTCACCAAGTCGATCGTGGCAAAGGTTGACCAGTCGGAGCACTTTCACGTTACGTTGGGCACCGACCCGAACTATTTTTGCAGCTTCCTGAATGATAGTCAGATCTTCTTTTGCGGTGTTGAAAAATTTTTGTCGTCTGATTGGGGAGTCAATGAGCTCCTGATATAGAAAAGGATTTCTCCGAAGGATAAAGAGATCGCCCATAAAACGCATGACAAGTCTTGCAGATCGGCCTGTGATTCGTTGGCTTCTCAGTTCTTCGAGGTCCTCCCAGACCTTTGGTCCGAAAAGGAGATTGATTATCAGTTTATCATCAGCCGACGTGAAATTATAGGGGATTTCACGGTAATTTTTTGAGTGCATTTTCCAAAACCTTAATTGAGTCAAAAATTATTTTGAGTCATTTATATTGAGTCGTAAAGGAGCATGGCAGGGCAATACTCGCAATCGGGTTATAAAAAGTTTTCATCCTGAAACGGCACTTTTTCCCTAATCTTCGTTATTCTCAAAATTTAATCCTCGGAGGTAAGCGCAGACTCCGATATTAATTATATGCCTGGGGTTAAATTTATCGAACGCCTCAATTTAAAATAAAATGCCTCGTTTCAGATTGGAAACTAAATAGCTATCTATTTCAGATATCACATACATTGAAAGATTAAGCCGGAAAAACGAGATTCATTATCTTCGTGGTATGTTGCGGAATCAAACTCTAGGCAGAGAAGATACTATTTTATGAAGGCATGCTATCTTTAGGGAGAGAGGATTGCCGAACCTTTTTATTTACCATCTCTGTTGATTATTACCAGTTTTTTTGTTGAGTGCTTTATAGATTATTATTGTTCATAAAAAACAAGAAATACACTCTTCGAAAAGTAATTGTCTCCAGCAAGGAGGTGAGGAAACAGGAGTCTCTTCTGCGGGGGGATGTTCGAATTGAATGAGAGAAAAGAACATTAAATCATTTTTGAAAATCTGATGGGAGTCGGTAGGGAGACTGTTATGTCGATATTTCTGATATTATCCGTGATTGCATTACTTATAGTGTTTACTTCCTCAGTTATCATTGCTGTGGGGCTCAGAAAAATGCACAAACTTGGTGAAATAGGATTGGTCGAGAGTGTAAGATCTCCGCTGGTGTCATTAATAATACCTGCTTGCAACGAGGAAGAAAATATAGGAAAATCATTATTGTCGTTTGTCTCTCAGGATTACCAAAATTTGGAGATTATTGTTGTCAATGACCGTTCCATTGATAATACGGCAAACATATTGAAGAAACTGAAGGGTCGCTTTCCTCAGCTCATTGTCCTCGAAATTACTGAGCTACCCAAGGGATGGATGGGCAAAAGTCATGCTCTTGCCAGAGGTGCAGCAGTGGCACAAGGGAAATATCTGCTTTTCACCGATGCGGATGTCATTCTGGAAAAGACAACTGTTGCGAGGGCTGTTGGATATATGACCGAAAAAAGCCTTGATCACCTTACCCTGACTTTTAAAAACCTTACACAGGGATGGCTGTTGAACAGTCTGATTCTTGATACAGGACTGGGCCTCCTGTTTGCTTTTAAACCTTGGATGGCTAAAAAAAGAGGTACAAGCCATTTTGTAGGAATAGGTGCCTTCAATATGGTAAAAAAAACGGTATATCAGGAGATTGGCGGTCATGAGTCGATAAAAATGCATCCAATTGATGATATGATGCTCGGAAAGGTAATAAAGGAGCATGGTTTTTATCAGGATTGTCTGCTGGCCTATGATTTCGTCAGAATCCCATGGTATGCCTCAGTTAGCGAAATGGTTAATGGTTTACAGAAAAATATGTTTGCTTTGGTACATTACAGGATCTTACTCATACCTGTTCTTCTTTTAGCGATTATTATCGTTACTATTTTGCCTGTTTGGGGAATATTCTTGGCGGATAATTATGTACGGGTAATTTGTGTTCTGACTGTGGGGATCCGTCTTGTCACATTCTACAGGGGCTTGCGTTTACAGGGCTTGCCTTGCTATTATCTTCCTGGGTGCTTGATTACGCCATACATCTCTTGCTATATAATTTTAAAATCGGCCGTGGTTACCATCAGGCAAGGAGGGATTTCATGGCGAGGCAAACATTATGCTCTTTCCGATCTGCGAAAGACTACACCATTTTTGTTTTAGGATCTTATAGCTTTTACAAGCAAAGAAATGCGATTGAAATTGGATTTGTAAAACTGTAACGCATTATAAAATCAACGAAATTGTGAAAAATGGAAAAGAGCAAATATGATCGCGCCAGTAGGGAGGAACTGTTGGCTGAAATAGCAATGCTCCGCTCATACCAAACTGAAATGATCAACGAGCGATCCAGGCGTCAAGGTTCAGATGTGTCCGTTAGAGCATTGATTGACAGCGCCATGTTTCCCATCATCATTACAGGTGAAGAAGATGGTTCCGTTCTTTATATTAATAATTTTGCCGCCGACTATTTTTCTATATCTGTTGAGGAAGCCCGAGACAGAAAAGGGGTCGAATTTTGGGAAGATGCTGCTGACCTCAAACAATTTCTCCTATTGTTAGAACAAAAAGGCCGAGTTGTAGAATTTGAAGCCGAATTGTTGACTGCAAAATTAGTAAAGAGACACACCTTGTTGTCTGCGATAAAAATTAATTTCCAAGGAAACGCAGCTGTTTATACTGTGTTTACTGATGTAACTGACCGAAAGATGGCCGAGGCTGCCCTTCAGGAGAGTGAAGCCCGCTACCATAAAATGTATTGTATGATGAAACTGATGGCCAATACAGTAACGGACATGATTTGGGCCAAAGACCTTGATGATAAATATATTTTTGCCAACAAAGCTATTCGCAACAAGCTATTGATGTGTCGAGAAGGAGAGAGTCCTATCGGTAAACCTGACCTGTTTTTTGCAAATCGCGAGCGGTCTGGAGGGTACAAACATACTTTCGGTGAGATTTGTGTTGATTCGGATGAGATAGTCAAGAAAAGTCTACAACCTGGAAAATTCCTGGAAGACGGTTTAGTTCGGGGTAAATATTTGGTTCTGGACGTACATAAAGCCCCACTGTTTGGAGTAAATGGCAAACTGATAGGTACTGTCGGAGCTGGTCGTGACGTGACCAAGGACGTTGCCATACAAAAGAAAATAGAGGAAAATGACAGGCGTTTCCGGCTCTTAGTTGACAATATCCAGGATGTTCTCTGGGTGTCAGATGTCGAATTTAATCCTACATATGTCTCTCCATCTATTCAGGCACTTTCCGGGTATACTCAGGAAGAATTCCTGTCTCTGCCAATTAGCGTTCACATGACGCCCAAATATAAAAAGAAGTTTAATGGGTTGAATAGGTTGATGGCATTGACTATCAAAAATGAAAAAGAAATCCCCGCCCGTTTTTTTGAGTTTGAATGCCTGCGAAAGAATGGCGACGTTATCTGGGTAGAGATAATTACCACAGCCATGTTGGATAGTGACGGTTTCCTGAAAGGGTTTACCGGAGTGATCAGAGATTCAACCAAGCGGATGCGCGAGCAAAAGGAATTGGAAATGGCCAAAGAGATCGCTCTTTCCGCCAGCCAGACCAAATCCGAGTTTTTGGCCAACATGAGCCATGAGATTAGAACTCCGATGAACGGAGTGCTTGGGATTTTGCAATTATTGAAGGATACGCCGCTGAACCAGCTACAGGAAAAATATGTCGAGACGGCACTTAGTTCCGGCACAAGCCTTTTGAATTTAATAAGTGATATATTAGATTTCTCAAAAATTGAGGCCGGTAAAATTGAATTGGTCGGGAAGTCTTTGGCGGTGGATCATTTGCTTAAATCAGTGGTTGAAGCATTTGAAAGCCTTATCGACAAGGAAAAAGTACTCATCGCTTATTCAATAGGTAAAAACGTCCCGCCCGTTGTGGTGGCCGATGAATCGCGATTGAAACAAATTCTCTTCAATCTGGTCGGCAATGCTGTTAAATTTACAGATCATGGTTGGATTGATATAGAATTGAATGCAAGCATCGTTTCTTCTGATGCACAAGTAGTTCTTAATTTTACAATCCGCGACTCGGGAAGAGGTATCTCCGAGCATGTTATTGGCAGGCTATTTGAACCATTCGTTCAGGAAGATGGGAGTTTTCGACGAAAATACGGCGGGACAGGACTTGGCTTGAGTATCGTCAAAAAATTGGTTGAAATTATGGGCGGTGAGATTCGCCTACGAAGCACAGTCCAACAGGGAACAGTCGTGGATTTTGATATAAAGGCAGGGCTTGCGGAAGAAATTGTTATAGCACCCCAGAATTCTTCTTACAAGCATTCTGTTGACATTGCAGCAAAGCGTATATTGGTCGTTGAAGATGAAAAGATTAATGCTATGGTAATTTCTGCAATGTTGAACAAAATGGGGCACGATGTGCATTTGGCAACAAATGGACGGCAGGCATTACAAAAAGTAACAGAGTTGGAATTTGACTGCATCCTTATGGATATTCAAATGCCGGAATTAGATGGGGTGGAGACCACCAGGGCGATTCGTTCCACAGTAATAAATAAAAATCGAATAGTGCCGATAGTTGCTCTGACGGCCCACGCAATGAAAGGAGATCGGGAACGTTTTATTTCAGCAGGCATGGATGATTATCTGGCAAAACCTGTTGAAATGGACAGTCTGAATCAAGTCTTACTGAGACTTCAGAGTCGGAGTTAATCGTCTTAACCAAATCATTACGGTTGTGGGCTGTTACCCAGGTTTATGATGTCACCTTTGCGATGTATTATTGTGGAAAATACAATCAGCAAACCAGCCAGACCTAATAGAGCGACAGTGAATGTGTGAAAAGTGTCGAAAAGGAATCCTGCCATTATTGGTGAAAATGAAGCTGCAATATTGCTGGAAAACAACCAGCCATACACTTGGCTCACCCGGTCGGCTCCCCAGCAGCGAGATGCAGATGAGACATAGATGACCAGCACTCCTCCGTAGTTGAAACCGGTTAGTAGAGCAAAAAGCCAGAAGCCAGCTGTTGAATGAAGCATGACTGGTGCGGCCAGCAAAACAAAACTCTGCAGGAGCAAATTAGACTGAATGGCAGTTGTCGATTTAACTCTGTCGAAAACCATCCCCCAGACGATACGACCGGTGGCGTTGGCCAGGGCAAAGAGCGAGACCGCGGTGATACCAATCTGAACAGCATCCTCACCTCCTTGAAAAAGCTCTTTGAGGTTGGCGTTGACGGCGAAACCGGCAGCAAGGCCAATGAACATCGCCCCGTAAAGGAGTCTGAAAGTTGGATGGGAGAGAAGTTCAGACATCTTAACCGGGATATGCTTTCTTAAACGCATATCTTTTGGAAAACACATGGTAGATCCTGCAAGGATCACTATTATCATGAAAACCAGGCCGAAGATTAAAAAGGTTTGGAAAGGGGTTCGTCCCAGACTTTCCATAAGCCAGCCACCTATCTGGCTGACGAGGGCAGCCCCGCCACCAAAACCGGCCACCGCGATGCCGGTGACCATGCCTTTATTTTTAGGAAACCAACAGATACAAACGGCAATCGGAACGATATATGCCAGCCCGGCACCAATTCCGCTCATGAGGCCAATACCGAGAATAGTGAAAATGAAATTGTGTGCCCCAAGGCTGGCTAGAATCCAGCCACCGCCAAACAACAAGCCCCCTGTCATAGCACTGATTCTGGGACCAATCTTGGGTAGAATTGTTCCTGCCGCCATCATGGTCAATGGAAACATGAAATAAAAAACCGTAAAAGGGATTTGTACCGGGCCCTGCTGGAGTCCTGTTAGCGTTTTGAGGGGATGAACATACACACTCCATGAATAAGTAGCCCCAAGGCACATCTGCATCAATATTGCAGAGAGAAGAATGACATATCGCATGAGGGCACCTGAAGTCGCAAAATTTGTGTTTTGTCTGAAGAGAACGGAAACTAAACCAACAGGAATTCGACAAATAGAGTTTTCTACTCTTTCGTCGTGTGGTTTGTCAAGCCTTTCAAAGTTGATAATAAAAGGTAGGACCAATTTTCAGATAACATTATTAAAAGAAATAGCAGTGAATAATAATATCATTATTAAGAATAAATGAATTAAATACGGGTTATAAATCATATAGTTATCTAATAAAGAGAGTGAGTCGTGGTAGTTAGGGGATTGACTCTGCTTTGGTCGTATAAAAAACCAAATCTTCTTTTGTGCACTATAATATTTATGTGTTGCCCTCTTGTTGTCTACAGGTTATGAAACGCTTTTCGGAGAGAATATATTCACAAAAAACAAGGTGAATATTTTAGCCGATTTTACTCCATTCATGAAGTTATTCTGGATGAACTGAACAGCACCAAAAAGGATTAGAAAAAAACAATGAAAATACTTGTCATAAACTCGGGGAGTTCGTCTATAAAATTCCAGCTTCTCGATATGGTCGATGAGTCCGTTTTAGCCACAGGACTTGTTGAAAGAATTGGAGAAATCGAGGGACTGATTAAATGTACATTCAGGCCCGGCAGCAAAGACGAGAAAGTGGTTAAAAATACAGTAGCCGTTCCTGATCATAAGAGTGGGATGAGACTCGCCGTTGATATACTTTCCGATCCTCTTCAAGGTGTAATTGTGGATCGAAGCGATATTTATGCGATTGGACACCGTGTGGTTCATGGAGGAGAAGATTTTCAGAAACCGACCCTTATTTCAGTTGATGTGTTGGCGGCCATTGAAAAAAACATTCCCCTCGCACCATTGCATAATCCCCCAAATCTGGATGGTATACGTGTAGCGCAGGAATTGTTTGCAGGGGTACCCCAGGTGGCAATTTTCGATACTGCTTTCCATCAGACTATTCCACCTCACGCCTATCATTATGCCATTCCATACGAATTGTATGCACAGCAAAGGGTTCGGCGCTATGGCTTTCACGGAACCTCACACAAGTTTGTGGCGAATGAATGTGCAGGGCTCATGGGCAAGCCTCTTGATGAACTTAATTTGATTTCGATTCATCTTGGAAACGGTTGTTCAATGACAGCTGTAAAGAATGGTGAAAGCGTTGATACAACATTAGGACTCACTCCTTTGGAAGGGTTGGTAATGGGTACCAGAAGCGGTGACGTTGACCCTGCCCTTCATGCCTTTCTTGCCAGAAACTGTAATATGGATATTGACGCAATCGATGAGATGCTCAATAAGGAATCAGGTCTGAAGGGACTGTGTGGTCTCAACGATATGCGGGATATCCACGATGCAATTGCAAGTGGCGACAAGCGGGCGAAACTGGCCTTGGACGTTCAGACATATCGGAATAAAAAATATGTTGGAGCATATATGGCGGTTCTCGGTCGAGTGGATGCCATAATTTTCACTGCGGGCATTGGCGAAAATGATGAAATCGTACGTGAAATGACTTTACGTGGACTGGAGCCGTTTGGTATCAGCATGGATCTTAAAGTGAACAATCAACGCATTAAAAAGCCAATACTACTCAGTACACCTGAGAGCCGGGTGCAGATTTGGGGTATTCCCACCAATGAGGAATTGGCAATTGCCAGGGAAACAAAGAGTGTTCTTGAAAAAGAATAAGATACTTTGGGGTGGGTTAGCAGTGACCCATCCCAAAACAACCTGTGTCGTTAGTACGTTGCAGAAGTTTTTATCCTGTTGAGCCGCTTGTAAACCTGAAGAAGATTTCTATGCTCCGAGGAGATGTCCGACCAGGTTTCACCAAACTCCAGACCTGGAAATCTTGTGATTCCTTTTATAATTGATTCTGCTTCATTAAGTTCTTTTTCTTGATAAAAAAGACGTAAACTCCCGCCGAAGTCTTGTACCTCATTTCCTGCTAAATGGAAGTTTAGAAGAGTTTGTAACAGACGGTAAAGGCGTCTTCTTTTTTCTGGAAGTGCGCCATAATCCAGAGACCATGTGCACCACTCAAGGGCCTCATCCTTTTTCTTCAGCGCCAGCAGAATCAAGGCTTTCAGCTCGCCAATACGTAAAGTCGTCCAGTTTGAATGTTCATCAAAGACAACACCTATGGTGTGGGAAACTAATTGTTGCTCACTCAGCCCAAGAGTTTCAAGCAAATCGAACAATTTAATGAGTTCTTTTTGTTTCATTTCGGGGAGCAGCAGAAGGTAAGGACGAAGCAGTGCACCCGTCCTTTTGTTGTTCCAGACCATGTCGTCGATCGGGTAAATTTCAGACATACCCGGGACAAGCATACGGCAGCTGTACATTCCGCAATGCAGGTATTCTGCGCGATAAATATGAAACCCGTTGCTGGAAATAAGGCGCTGAAGCTGTTCAAACTCCTGTTCAGTTGAACCGTTGAAATCCCAGGGCGAAAAGTTGAAGTCCACTCTATCCTTAAACATATCCCAACTAAGCAGACCATCAGAATCGACAAAATGACTTTCCAGGTTGAAAGAATCCGCCACCTGTTCCAGATCGTGACATGGCGGCTGGAATTCTCTGAACTGGTTAAGGTTTCGACCTTGCAGCAGCTCGGTCAGCGTTCGTTCAACTGCAGTTTCAAAACGGCAATTTGCACCAAAAGCAGCAAAAACACCGCCACTCTCTGGATCCGCTACAAGTACGCAGATAACAGGGAATTTTCCTCCAAGAGACGCATCCTTTACCCGGACTGACAATTTTTCTTTGGCGAGAGTGTCGAGTATGGATTGTAGTTTTGGGTATTGCTCCAGGAAAGCTGAAGGTACATCCGGAAGGCTAATGCCTTTTGCTATGATGATGTTCTTGACATAACGTTCAATTATTTCGGAAAGCGCTTGTGATCCGCATTCAGAGGGGGAGTTACCAGCTGCCATGCCGTTGCTGACATATAAATTGTTCAGCAGACTGACTGGAAAATAAGTCGTCTGACCATTTTTCAGAGATTGGAAGGGCAGGGCGCTGATGCCACGATTTATGGAGTCAGTGTTGTTGTCGCAGAGATGATCAAAAGTGAGATCCCCGTCTGGATTGTAAATCAAACGCAATTCTTCGTTCAAAAGCTCGGTACCATCCTGATTGTGTCTTGGAATTGAGCCGTCGCGGTCAGGAGCAAACCATGCCTCGTCAGGGTAAAAATCAAAAGATTTCTTTTCCTCATTGTTACCAAGAAAATAGTCGGCAAAGAAAAAGTTGGTAGATAATCGCTCAAAAAACTCACCCAGTCCGCTGGCAAGACTGGCCAGACGGGATGTCCCTTTGCCGTTTGTGTAGAGCTGGGGGCACTTGCTGGACCGGATATGCACAGACCAGCAATTTGGTGCCGGATTCAGCCAGCTTACCGCTTCGACAGGAAGATCCATGGCAGTAAGTAAAGTCGTGGCTTTATCAATAGTATCTTCAAGTGAGAGGTCTTTTCCAAGAAGATGGGTTTGGGTTTTCATAACTTGTAGTCGATGAAGATAGTTAAGTAAGAAATGTCAGTATTACCGGCCTTAACGACGAAGTGGATCGTTTTGAAATGCTTCAGGAAAGCAGAATAATTGCTATCGTAAGAGTAGATATACAGCAAAGATGCTGGGTGGGGAAGAAAAGAAAGAGAACGTTTTTGAGGCCTGCGCCTGCCTCTCGGTAATTATTGGTAACCGAGAGGCAGGCGCAGGAAAAGTGCAACTATATGGTATTTGCAGCACGAAGTGAGTCAGCCAGCATTTCGACCACAAACCGTACTTTTTCACCTGATTCATGTTGAAGCAGGTTGTCCTGTATGTGCATGACACATGTAGGGCAACCAGTCGCTACGTAATCAACATTCGCATCGCGAATATTTTTAACCTTATGGTTGTTTATTTTAATTGAGGTGTCGTAGTGAGTTATACAATAGCTGCCAGCGCTACCACAACAAACGGCAGCGTCTTTCATCTCTTTAAACTCTACACCGGGGATCATTTTTAAAAGCTTTCTGGGTTGTTCGCTGATACCTTGACCCCGAACCATATGGCAGGGATCATGATAAGAGACCCTATAAGGAAGTCGACCAAGTTCCTCCTCTTTGATGTCGATGTTTTTTTCAATAAATTCATTGATATCGTAGACTTTATTGGTAAATGCCTGGAGCTCTCTGCTGTCGTCAATAAAAAGTTTTATTTCCTTTTTAAGGGCCATGCCACAGGAAGAGCAAGCAACAACAATTGCATCAAGATCGTAGAGCTGGAACAAATTGAAATTATGTTCCATGAGCATTTTCGCCCCATCATAATCACCATTGGCAAGTACCGGAGTACCATTGCATTTCTGCTTTTTGGGAATAACGACTTCATAACCGTAGCCAGTCAGGATATCGACAACTGATTTGACCACATTTGTATAGATAAGATTGCCGGCACAACCTGTGAAATAGCCGATGCGGCCTTTTGCCGGACCCTTTTTGGGAGGTATCACTTCAGGGTATTGACTCTGTGCGCTCTTGAGAGCCATTTGTGGGAAAAATCTCCGCTTGGAAAAACCGAAAAGCGGGAAGAGGTGTCGTACGGGGTTTTTGGGGCCAATCCCAAACAGTGCACGTTGGGCAACACCTATCAACATGGCACCCAAGGTGATCGGCCATTTTCGCCAGACCAACTGTCTGAAAATAAGCGCTCTGAAAAATCCAAGTCCCTGCTGAGTCGTTATATACCAGCGTAATCTCAGGACAACATGTTCGGGACTGACGCCTGCCGGGCAATTCGCCGAACAGGTTTTGCAGTTTAGACATTCGTTGATAGCGTCTTTAACTTTCTGGGTGATTTGCAGGTCTCCGGATACAATCTTTTCGGCAAGTTTATTTTTGCCACGAGCTACATAGAGTTCGTTGCCCATTTCTTTGAATACTGGGCAGACTGATCGGCATTTACCGCATTGCATACACTTTTGAAATTCTTTTGCGGCTTCAAGCAGGTGAGTTTCAGCCTGTTGTTTAACGGCAGCATGAGTATTCATATATTATCCACCCCACTTAAGATAACTGATCTGCCGGCATATCAAACATCTTGCCGGGGTTGAGCAGGTTAAGGGGATCAAAGGTTTTTTTGATGTTTTGGAGGAGCCTGATGCCTTCTGCACCGATTTGGTTTTCTAAAAATGGTTTCTTTTCCAATCCGACTCCGTGCTCTCCGGAGATGGTTCCTTCAAGGTCAATAGCCAACTGGAAGAGTTCAGCAACCCCTTTATCGGTGCGCGCCGTTTCGTCTTTGTCCTTCATGTCAAGCAGGAAGGTTGGATGGAGATTGCCATCGCCTGCATGACCGAAGATGCCAACCTGGAGTTGGTGTTTTTGGGCGATGCGGGTGATGCCGCGAACCATTTCCGGCAATTTAGAACGCATTACCGTGGCATCCTCTAGAATCAGATTTGGTCTGACGCTGGCCAAGGCATTCAACGCTACACGACGACCCTCAAAAAGTCGGTCACGTTCGATGCTGGTCTTTGCCCTGGCAAATTCACGGATATCGTTGCTTTTTACTTTTTCTTCAACTTTAGCCATCTCGGCAATGGCGGAGTTCTTCTCGCCATCTGTCTCTATAAGCAATACAGCAGCGGCATCACACGGCAGGCCGCAGTCTTTAAATTTCTGGATGGCGTTAATTGTGGTATTGTCCATGAATTCCATGGTCGATGGAGTTACACCTGCAGCAATAATATCAGATACCGCCTGGGCAGCGCCATCAAGGCTATTAAATATTGCTAGTGCGGATTCGCGGTGCTCGGGGATTGGCAGAAGGGCAAGGGTGACTTCGGTCATGATACCAAGCAATCCTTCACTCCCGACGAAGATACCTTCCATGTTAAAACCGGCAACGTGTTTTACGCATTTATTCCCCATGGTGACAATATCGCCCTGGGGTAAAACGACTTTCAACATTTTAACATAATCCTTGGTAACTCCGTATTTGAGACCTCGAAGTCCTCCAGCGTTTTCGGCTACATTGCCACCGATGGTTGAAAAGGCAACACTGCCCGGGTCAGGCGGATAAAATAGATTGGCTTTAGCTGCGATTGGATCTATGTCGGCTGTGGTCATGCCAGCTTCTACGGTAATAAGGCGGTTACTTGGGTCAAAGGAAATAAGGTTTTTCATCTTATCCATGCAAAGTACAATACCTTTTTTATGAGGAACAGAGCCTCCCGATAAGCCACTTCCCTGGCCTCGAGGAGTTACTGGAATTTTTTCACGGTAAGCAAGCCGCATGAGTTGGCTGATTTGCTCAGTACTGGTCGCAAAAACTACAGCTTCTGGTTGGATTTCTACATGGGAGGCATCATAGCTATAGGCGACCATGTCTTCAATATCGGTGAGGACGTTCTCTCCACCAAAGATGGTTTGTAATTGTTCAATTTGGTTTTTGTTCATGCTATGCTCCATCGATTGAGAAACTGTGGGGCGACCCTGTTTCCTGGTAGGTTCATGCTTTCCCGTAATCGGGCTAAAAATATTTTTGACGCTATTGTGCTCAGCACACTTTTAGTCTTTAAGGCAAGATAAGTCGTTACTAAGCGTATAATGGTAGTACCAATAATAAAAAATACCAATACCAATGTCAAGCGTAAACAGATGTGAGCTGTAATTGTCGAATGTATTGGTAAATTAGTAAATTATTAAGCAAGTGGGTAGTTGATGAGTGAAAAAAGATCTAATGGTAATACCAATTATCTGAGAAGGGGATCCGTTAGAAATTTTGCTGGATAGAGATGATCCGGCTATAATTTCTTTGCAGAAAAGAAGAGAAAGTATTTTGGATTTATGATAAATAGGAAGTTGTTTCAATAAGCCATGCCTTCGTCTTGGGTCTGTAAAATCATTATCAGTTTTATTTGAAAGGTAACATTTGGAATTACGCATTGGAGTAAGCTACGCTGTCCTGGCGAATTGTCTGTCAATTGTTTAGTATATATCGATACTATCGCTTGAAATTATTAATTTCAAGTAAGTCTTGAAGCATTCGTCTTCAAAAAAAAGATCCTTTGAACTATTCAAAAAATGCACGTGAGAGTAACCACGTTTGTTTCATCTGTGAGAAATAATAATGGGAAAATGTAAGTTTCACCCCTTGGTAGAATCGTCATATTACTGCTCCAAGCATAAACATTTTCTATGTTCTGAGTGTCTTAAATGTTCAGATCCCCAGATTTATTGTAAATTTCGGTCTGCTTGTTTGATAAATTTTATCGAAAAAGAAAAAAAACGAGAAAAGAATGTGGAGATTGAACGTAAAATATCAAAGTAACGACTTGGCTGCTATTTCCTGTGTTTTACAAAAAAAATCATTGCGTAAAAAGCGTTTGACCATTTCAAAAACTGAACGGATCACCCATCAAATAGGCGCAAAAATAAGTCTCTTACGATAACTATTGTACAATAATTCGATCTTTTCAGAAGGGTTACCCAGATTTTCGCGTTAAAATTAGAATTCTACAAAAATGGAATTGGGCCTATGTTTTAACAATTATATTAAAAAGCGGTCTTGATTGTAGGTTCAACATGTCTCCTGATATTAGGGGGATGCATCAAAGCCTATCTTTGTATCAGAAAAAGTGATGCAAAGCAACAGGAAAACGATTGTTCGTTTGTTAGTGAATTAATGGAGTTTTAAGGGAAAAATTCCTAATTACAAGTTGTAAGTGTGAAAATATATGATATATTTGGGCGCGGTATAAAATCTAACTCGAGGGTAGTTTCGGAGTGAATCTTTTTGTATTGTTGTGCTGCAAAGTTTGTCTTACCCGCATGTCTTACAATAATTGTGTTCATGGCGGATTTTGTTGTGCAGTGAATTAAAGAAGATCATTAAATCCATCTGTTTTCTTGGCAGAAAAGGTAACCCGCATGAGTGAATGCACCATCACATTTCTTCCCCATAACCGAGTCATTACTGTCTCTTCGGGGGAGAGTCTTATTCGGGCTGCTCTTCAGGCCGGTGTTCATATTAACGCTTCTTGCGGTGGGGAAGGCGTCTGTGGGAAATGTCGCGTTTTAGTTGAATCTGGTACCGTTTCCGGGGGCATATCTGAACGGATTAGTAAAGAAGATATTGCCAAAGGATATCGTCTTGCCTGCCTTGTCAAGGTCAACGGAGATGTCTCAGTTCGTATTCCCATCGAATCGTCCATAGATAGAAGTGTCATGAACCTGCAGGCGACGCCGCGCAGGACTGCTTCCATTCAGCAGATGGACTTTGAGAGCTTAAAAGAGGAAGGACTCTTTATCCCCCCCGTAGCAAAAATATTTCTTACCCTTGCCCCGCCTGATTCACAGAATAATATGCCTGATGTAACCAGGCTTATAGAATATCTAAAGCTAGAAGCAAACGAACATAAGCTGGAACTTACCTTGCCGGTTATCCGAAAACTACCTGGAATAATGCGGGAAAATAATTTTCAACTGACTGCGACTGTGATAAGACCAGTAAGGGCTGACGGGAAAAATCTCATTGTTAATGTTCAGGCTGGAGACAAAACCAGTGAAAATTATGCCGTTGCAATGGATATCGGTACAACCACTATCTATGGCCAGCTCATTAATTTATCGACTGGTGAATGTCTCGCGGAAGCGGGCGATTTTAATGGTCAGATAAGTTACGGGGAGGATGTCATTACCCGTATAATGTATGCAGAAAAACCAGGTGGCCTTGAAAAGCTTCAGGAAGTAGTAGTCGGCACCATTAATAGCGTGCTGGAAAAGATTATTCGTCAGTCAAAAGTTGATCGGGAAGATATTTCAACAATTACCTTCTCCGGTAACACGACTATGACCCAGTTGTTTCTCAAAATTGATCCACGTAATATCCGCAGGGCGCCGTATGTGCCGACTGCCACGCTTTATCCTCCGTTTACTGCCGGAACTGTAGGCGTTGAAATTAATGAGCATGCCATCGCCCTTATTTATCCACAGGTTTCAAGTTTCGTTGGTGGAGATATCGTTGCTGGAGTTATGGGCTCAGGGATGTACCGTAAGGAAGAGTTGACACTCTTTCTTGATATAGGTACCAACGCTGAATTAGTTGTTGGAAATAAAGATTGGCTTGCCTGCACAGCCTGTTCGGCTGGTCCAGCATTTGAAGGTGGTGGTATTGAGTTTGGCATGCGTGCAGCCAAGGGAGCAATTGAAGATTTTTCCCTCGATCCGGTTACTTTTGATCCAATGATTTTTACCATCGGCGACGTTCGACCCAAGGGCATTTGTGGCTCCGGACTTATTACCATGGCCGCAGTCATGTTCGAGATGGGAGTAATCAATAATCGTGGTAAATTCAATCGCGAATTAGGCACACCGAGAATTAGAAAGACCAACCATATCTGGGAGTATGTCATAGCCTGGAAGAATGAAACCCAAATCGATCGAGACATTGTCCTGACGGAGCCTGACCTGGATAATCTCATTCGTGCTAAAGGTGCAATCTATAGTGGATGTATGACGCTTCTTGAGGAAGTTGGGTTATCCATGGATGCGGTGGAACATATCATTTTAGCGGGTGGATTTGGTAGCTACATCGATTTGGAAAAAGCTATGGTGTTGGGACTATTGCCGGAAGTCGACCCGGAACGAGTTACTTTTATAGGTAACGGCTCTCTGATGGGCGCACGAATGAGTTCTCTTACAAACCGAATTCGTCAAGATGTTGTGGCTGTGACTCAGAAAATGACGAATTTCGAACTATCTGAGACACCGTCATATATGGATAATTATATCGCAGCGATGTTTCTGCCGCATACGGAAATAGAGAAGTTTCCCCGTTTACAGGCGCGCATGAAGGCTCGGGGAAATTCAGCACGATAAGATAATTATAAACTATGATGCGGCTTACGCAGAGCACCGCATAAATAAAAAAAGGAAAAAATTTCAGGAAACATTTTGTACCTCTTGTTGTTTGGCTAGTGTTAAAAAGGGAGGGTGTGTAGAAATCTAAAGCACCCCTCAGGAGAAAAATTACTCACCAGTAAGGAGGCAAAAGTGGGATTTAAACTAAAGAAGGAATCCTATAGCGGCGGCATTAAGGCAATTTCCATAGGGAAAGGTGATGCAGCCATTACTGTGGGAGGTGAAACATGTTATCCCTTCTACACATTCGAAGGCGACATGCCTAACAAACCCATCATTGCAATGGAGATTTGGGATACTGAACCGGAAGACTGGCCTGCTCCGGTTATGGAACACTTCAAAGATGTAATCTCCGACCCTGCCGCTTGGGCCAAAAAATGTGTTGAAGTTTTTAAAGCTGATGCAATCGTCATTCAGCTCAAAAGTATTGATCCCAATGATAAGGATGCCAGTCCTGAATCTGCTGCTGAAACGGTAAAAAAAGTTTTAGCTGCAATCAAGGTTCCGCTGATTGTCTGGGGATGTGCAAACCCAGCTAAAGACGAAGCGGTTCTGAAAGTCATCGCAGAAAAGTGCCAGGGCGACAATCTCGTGCTGGGGCCAGTTGAAGAAAAGAACTATAAGGGGATTGGTGCTGCCGCTATGGGATATGGTCATGCAGTCATATCTTCTTCGCCAATTGATGTAAACCTTGCTAAGCAGGTGAACATTCTGCTGGAAAATCTCGGCATGCCTATGGACAGAGTTGTCGTTGATCCTACCACGGGTGGCCTTGGATACGGATTAGAATATACTTATTCTGTAATGGAACGATTGACCATGGCTGCTATGGTTCAAGGCGATGAAAAGCTCCAGTTTCCGATGATCAATAATCTGGGTAACGAGGTTTGGAAATGTAAAGAAGCCAAGCAGACTGCTGCAGAGGCTCCTCTTCTAGGCGATCCGGAAAAACGTGGTGTCATGATGGAAGCGGTCGGTGCAGTCTCTTATCTTCTCAGTGGTTCCAACATACTCATCATGCGTCACCCGGAAGCCATAAGATTGACCAAAGAGTTTATCAACGCTCTGGCTGATGGCGGTTCCTTGGCTGATTCTGCAGCCATTGCCAAGATTTTGGATGAAGCAAATATCGATTTTGCAGCGATTGCTCCTGCAGCTGATCTGACTATAGCTGAAGAAGAAAAGAAAGCAGCCCCTGCCAAGAAGGCAGCAGCAGCGACAGCCGCACCCGCGGCACCTGCCGCTAAAGCAGCAGCACCTGCAACACCTGCTAAAGCTGAGCCTAAAGCAGAAGTTCAAGCGGCTCCCGCTGTAGATCCTGCAGTTCAGGCTAAAGCTGAAGCCGAAGCTAAAGCAAATGCAGCCGCCAAGGCGGAAGCGGATGCCAAGGCTAAAGCGGCTGCTGAAGCAAAAGCCAAAGCAGATGCAGAAGCCAAGGCTAAAGCGGATGTAGAAGCAAAAGAAAAAGCGGCAGCAGATGCTGTGCTGGCTGAAGCAAAACAGAGAGAAGAAGAGGAAAAAGCTTTAAAAAGGCTAAGAGCACAGGCTCGTAAGGCAGCTGAGGAATCAGCTGGGAGCCAACCTGTTGCTGAAGTGAGCATGACAGCTGCTGTGGAACAAAAAACTGCCCAAGACAAAATTCTTGATATGCTGGACAGATTCCACAAGAGAAAATAGGCTAGGATATCGATTAGTATAAAAAACAATGTAAAGCTCTTGAGATAATAGATAATCTCAATAACTCTACGAGGAGGAACCTCGATATGGCAGAAGTAAGAGAAAAAATTGTTAAATTAGCTGACCCGATTGAATCATCAATTAGCCAGTCAACCCAGGAGATGATCCGCAGAGCCCAACAGCTTGGTGTTGAAACTGTCTTTGATCGCGCTGTAACCATGAAGCCTTGTGCCATCGGTATGCAGGGGATTTGCTGTAAGAACTGCTCGATGGGACCATGCCGTTTGCCTTTACCTAAAGATGGCATTCAGGGTGAAGACACTCGAAAAGGTCTTTGTGGTGCCACTGCAAACACCATTTGTGCCAGAAACTTCATTCGCATGATTGCCGGTGGTGCCGCTGCTCACTCCGATCACGGTAGAAATGTTGCAATAACTTTCTTGGCCGCAGCCAAGGGAGATGTTGAAGATTATAAAATTAAGGATCCTATCAAGCTTGTGCAGATTGCTCCGTATTACGGTGTAGCCACCACAGTTGAAGTGGATGGTGTTGTCAAGGACCGTGATATTAGAGAAATAGCTATTGCTGTTGGTGAAAGAGCTGTCGGTGAATGGGGCAAAACATCCGGTCACCTCGACATGCTCAAACGAGCACCACAGCCACTGCAGGATAAATGGGCAGAACAAGGAGTCCTTCCTCGTAACGTTGATCGTGAGATAGTTGAAATCATGCATCGAACCCATATGGGCGTAGATCAAGATTACAAGAACTTGATGAAGCAGGGGACTCGAGCCTCTCTGGCCGATGGCTGGGGTGGTTCAATGATCGGTACCGATCTGCAGGACGTTATGTTTGGAACTCCTTCTCCTCTTCAAGCCGAGGCTGATCTTGGCGTTATGAAAGAAGACCACGTAAACATCATCGTTCATGGCCATGAGCCTCTCTTGTCCGAAATGATTGTTGCTGCTTCTCAATCCCAGGAACTGATAGATTATGCCAAAACCAAGGGTGCTAAGGGAATACAGTTAAGTGGTATCTGCTGTACGGCCAATGAAGTACTTCAGCGACATGGTGTTCCACCAGCAGGAACTTTCCTGCAGCAGGAACTTGCTATCATCACCGGTGCCTGTGATGCAATGGTTGTAGATGTTCAGTGTATTTTCCAAAATCTGGCCAACGTTGCCAAATGCTTCCATACCAAGCTGATAACCACCCATCCAATTGCCAGGATGGAGCAGGCGAATGTTCTGCATATCGAGTTTGATGAGCACCATGCTATGGAAGACGCCATCCGCATTGTTAAAATTGCCATTGATAACTACGAAAACCGTGGTTCTGAGGTTATGATTCCTCGACACAAATCAAGCCAGATAGCCGGCTTTGGTGTTGAGTCAATTAAGTACCACCTCGGGGGAAGTTTCCGTGGCGATTATTTCACCCTCAATGACAATATAATCAATGGTCGTATTCGTGGTATCGCTGGTGTTGTTGGCTGCAATAACGCTCGTACCAAGCATAATGAAGAACATATTGTTATTATCAAAGAGCTGATCAAAAACGATGTAATCGTTTTAACTACCGGTTGTAGCGCAATTGCCGCTGGTATGCATGGTCTTTGTACGCCGGAATCAGCTGCTGTTCATTGTGGTCCGGGTTTACGTGAGGTATGTGAAACTGTTGGTATTCCTCCTGTTCTTCATCTAGGTTCTTGTGTTGATAATAGCCGGATTTTGCTCGCTGCAACTGAGGTTGTTAAAGCTGGTGGATTGGGTAACGATATCTGTGATCTTCCTGCAGCAGGTAGCGCTCCCGAGTGGATGAGTGAGAAAGCTATCTCTATCGGTCAATATTTTGTGGCCTCAGGTGTATACACTGTCTTTGGGTATCATATGCCGGTTGAAGGTGCGCCGGTATTTAAAGATTATCTCTACAAAGAGATGGAAAATATGTACGGCGGTAAATGGGATTGTGAGCCTGATCCAATAAAGCATGCTCAAAAAATGATCGCCCACATTGACAAGAAGCGTAAGGAACTTGGCATCGATAAGGCTCGTGATAGAGTTCTTATGGATATGGCTGACAGACAGGCCCTTGGAATGGAATAATATAATATTAACGATTACGTTATATCTAATATAAGGAGTAAAGCATGTCTAGATTAGTAGCATTTGCAGCTATACAGGGCGGTTATAAAGTTGTGTCCCAGGTAGAAGGTGACCTTGAAAGAGCTCTTCAAACCTATGATGCAAGCACAAAAATTGGATTTCCCAATACCGCGTATTATCTTCCGGTTATTTATTCACTTACCGGAATGAAATGTGAGACGATTGAAGATCTCAAAAAGCCCATGGCATTTGCCCGCGGACTTTTGCCACCACACATTAAAGGAAGCAATCATCTGCCTTACCTGGGCCCTCTTCTTGACGCTGGTATGGCAGGTATTTTTGCCTATGAAATAAAAGAGGCGCTCCGTATTCTAAGAGAGCCCGATTTCTACCTTGACGCGGAGGATCCGGATATCGATGCCGGTAAACTCTGGGTCGGTCCCGCTAGTGACATTATTTTGAGAAAACGGGGTGTTGAATTCGTTGACGGCTCGGCTCCCGGTTTTGCGGCAATCGTTGGTGCCGCTCCTAACGCCGAGATTGCCCAAATGATAGTCGAAGATTATCAGAAGAAAAACCTTTATATATTCTGTGCAGCTAACCACAATGGCAAAACTCTTATCGAGCAATGCCTTGAGGCTGGTATGCAGGTTGGTTGGAATACTCGTATCGTACCTTTTGGTCCGGATATCTCATCCGCAGTATTTGCCCTCGGTTTTGCCAATAGAGCGGCAATGGCCTTCGGTGGTGTGCAGCCTGGCGACTATCGCAAGATGTTGATGTATAACAAGAATCGTATATTTGCCTTTGTCAACGCTTTAGGTGACGTAGGAACCGAGTGGGCAGTTGCTGCTGCTGGTTGCGTTAACTGGGGTTTTCCAACACTCGCAGATACCGATATTCCTGAGATCCTGCCAACAGGTATTTGTACTTACGAGCACGTTGTCGCTAATGTGCCCCACAATGAGATCTGTCAGAAATCCGTTGAGGTTCGCGGTCTGAAGATCAATGTCACAGAGATAGATATCCCCATGGCTTTTGGACCTGCCTTTGAGGGAGAGCGTGTACGCGGTGGCGATCTTTTCGGCCAGATGGGTGGAGGCAAAACCCAGTGTACCGAGCTGGTTAAAATGGCGGAGATGAGTGAGATTGAAGATGGTAAGGTTACCGTGGTTGGTCCTGATATCGCAGATATGAAGGAAGGCGATGTGCTGCCGCTTGGTATGTTTGTCCAGATAGCCGGTCGTGAGTTTCAGTCGGATTTTGAGCCGATCATGGAGCGTCAGATGCACCATCTGATCAATTATATCCAGGGAATCATGCATATTGGACAACGCGATATCTCCTGGATACGTGTAAGTAAATCTGCAGTTGAAAAAGGATTTTCCCTGAAACATATTGGTGTCGTTCTTCATGCCAAGTTCCATCAGGACTTCCAGAAGATAGTAGACAAAGTGCAGGTAACACTTTTTACCAAGAAAGCAGATGTTGACAAATTGACGGCTACCGCCCGGACAGAATATCATACACGTGATGCACGTGTTGACAACATGACCGATGAAGATGTTGAGACTTTCTATTCCTGCAGTCTCTGTCAATCTTTTGCACCAAGCCATGTTTGTACTGTAAGCCCTGAAAGAACAGGCCTTTGTGGTGCCTATAACTGGATGGATTGTAGAGCGTCTTATGAAATCAATCCAACCGGACCCAACCAGCCGGTCCAGAAAGGTAAAGTACTTGATCCGCTTCTTGGTCGTTTTCAGGGGGTTGATGAGTTCATTAAAGGTGCATCTAAGGGTGCAGTCGATACCTACAATTTCTACTCTATGGTTAAAGCTCCAATGACTACTTGTGGTTGTTGTGAGTGTATTGCCGCAGTGCTGCCAGGTTGTAACGGCATCATGACGGTTGGTCGGGATTATACCGGTGAAACTCCTTCTGGAATGAAGTTTACCACGCTTGCCGGTGTTATGGGCGGTGGAGCTTCTTCTCCTGGATTTGTTGGCCATTCCAAGTTCAACATCACTCAGAAAAAATTTATCCTTGGTGATGGTGGATTACTCAGAATGGTATGGATGCCTAAAGTAGTTAAGGATGAGATCCGTGACAGATTGAACGCCAGAGGCGCGGAAATGGGTGTGGAAAATTTTGCTGATATGATTGCTGACGAGACCGTTGGTATCACTGAAGACGAGATTTTGCCATGGCTCAAGGAAAAAGGACATCCTGCTTTGAGCATGCCCTCAATCATGGAGTAATTATTTTAGCAGTGGTCCCGGTTTCATCTCTTGATGAGACCGGGAACATCCAGCTGTGAAATATATTTAAGGAGACTAAAAAAATGGCGTTAACAGGAATTCAAATCTTCAAACTCCTGCCTAAAACCAACTGTAAGGAGTGCGGAGTTCCAACATGCCTGGCGTTTGCAATGAACCTCGCGTCAAGCAAAGCCGAACTCGATTCATGCCCATACGTGTCCGATGATGCCAGGGCGCAGCTTGCTGAGGCTTCTGCTCCGCCGATTCGTCCGGTAGCTGTAGGAAAAGGTGTTCGTGCCGCTAAAACCGGTGGTGAAACTGTTCTTTACAGACATGAAAAAACGTTTTTCAATCCTACGATGTTTGCTGGGATAGTAACCTCTGATACCGCTGAAGCAGATGTCGCGGCTAAGCTTAAGTCTTGGAATGCACTTCAGTATGAGCGTGTAGGTCTCAATTTGCGGCCTGAACTCGTTGCTTTAAAAGATGTCAATGGTGATGGTGTTGCTTTTGCCACACTTGCCAAGCTTATTGCAGAGACCTCTGAATTTAACCTCATTCTGATGAGTGATAAAGCTGATATCATCAGTGGGGCTGTTGCAACTGCAGGTTTCAAACGACCTTTAATTTATGCCGCAACCGCCGATAACGTCGATGCGTTTGGCAAAATTGCACTCGATAACGATCTTCCTCTTGCTGTAAAATCAGATTCAATAGATGGCGTTGTTGCACTTACTGAGAAATTAGTAGGTATGGGTCTTAAGGACCTTGTTATTGATTCCGGTTCAAGAGAAGTAAAGCAAGCCCTTGAAGATCAGGTTGCTATTCGTCGTGCTGCTTTAAAAGACGGTAATCGTTCACTTGGGTTTCCGACAATTTGTTTTCCGTGTGAGATGGCTTCGAATGTTGCAATGGAAGGTCTTATTGCCAGTATGTTTGTCGCCAAATACGGCGGCATTGTAGTTATGTCCGATCTGACTACCGAGGTAATTTTTCCGCTGCTGCTCGAACGCTTGAACATATACACTGACCCACAACGGCCAATGACTGTTGTTGAAGGTATATTCGAAATCGGTACCCCTGATGAAAACTCACCGGTACTTGTAACTACCAATTTTGCTTTGACATATTTTATTGTCTCCGGCGAAATTGAGGCAAGCAAAGTGTCCGCCTGGTTGCTTATCAAGGATTCCGAGGGGCTTTCCGTTCTTACCGCATGGGCTGCCGGAAAATTCGGTGGAGATGATGTTGGTATGTTCGTCAAAAAGAGTGGAATTATGGACAAGGTTAAACATACTGAGCTTATTATTCCTGGTTATGCTGCTGCTATTGCCGGCGACGTTGAAGAAGAGTTACCTGGCTGGAATATTGTCGTTGGTCCTAGAGAGGCTGCTCATATAGCTGGATTTTTGAAGAGTAGATAATCTCTGGTGGCAGTTTTTTTTTGTCGGCGGTTTCATTCTATGGATCGCCGACAAGTTTTTCACAGTGCATCGAACAACCAGGAATTTTTGTAAGCTTGTAATTATTTATTTTAGACAAAGGGGAAAAATATGATTCTTTTTGGCGAAAGCCTTAATGTTATTTCCAAGGTAATTGGGAAAGCATACAGAGAACGAGATGCAAAACCAATTCAGGCAGAATGTCTCGAGCAGAAGAAGCTTGGCATGGACTATATTGATATCAATCTAGGTCCTGCTAAAAAAGATGGTCATGAACTCATGCCTTGGGTTTGCCAGGTCGTTCAGGAAGTTGTGCCTGAGATTCCACTTCTTTTGGACACATCTAATATTGCGGCTATTGAAGCGGGCCTTAAAGTTCTTAAGCCTTCAAATAAACCACACATTGTCAACTCAATCATGGCCCGCCCTGAGCGATATAATGAGATGTTGCCGATGGCTGCCAAATATGGAGCTGACATTGTTGCACTGATGTGGGGACCTGATGGTCTTCCACGCGATGAGAACGAACGTGCCGCTCTTTGCGTTGAATTGGTTTATGCTGCAAACGAAGCAGGTATCCCAAATGAAAAAATCTGGGTTGATGGAATTGTGACTCCTGTGAACATTCAGCAGGCACAAAGTGTATCATTGTTGAATTTTCAGATGATGCTTGAAGATATCGCTCCAGGAGCAATGTCTACCTGTGGTCTTTCAAACATTTCCAATGGTCCTCCTGTTCATCTTCGCCCGATCCTGAATAACACTTTCATGATCATGTTGGAACGCTATGGTATGAAATCAGTTATCGCTGATCCCCTTGACGCCGAGCTTATCGCAGTCGCCAAAGGGCAGCGTCCTGAAATTGTTGCAGTTGTCCACCAGGCAATGGATGGTAATGCCCCTGATTTGTCCACTTTATCTAAAGAACTTGGTGATTATGTCAAAACCGTTAAGGTTATCACCGGTGAAAATCTTTTTTCCGATTCTTACCTGGAAATCTGATAAAGCACATTTCTGCCAAAAGCCCCATCCTTTTCAGGATGGGGCTTTTTTTTTCACCAATTAATGGTTACCACTTTGTTCAGAATGAAGACGATGATCGAACGCTAATATTTTTTTAAAAGAGAGCTTCCATGGTAGAAGAAAATTCAGAGAGAGATAAATGGGTATATGTTTTTGTTTGTGATCCAGGAAAGGATGAAAGTTTTCTTGGATTATACAATGGGGCTAAAGACGTTAATTTCATTCCAGCCTTTCAGAGTAAAGAGGATGCAAATGATTGCTTCCTGACTTTGCCAAGGGAAAAAAAGAAAAAATACGAACTTCAGGCAGTTCACATTGAAGAACTTCAGGAAATGGCAATTAAGAGCGGCTTTGCTGTCGCATTGGTTGATAGTGAGGGCAATGTTCTTGCTGAGTGATATGTCGCCTCGTCCTAATCGTTTTAGACCCTGATTGTCTGATCATCCAGTATTACTCGACAATAATTTAGAGGAAGGAGATGTACTGACGTGAGTTTAAAAATTGCAATTGGCGGGAAAGGTGGTGTTGGAAAAACCACTATCACTGCTCTATTGGCGAGATGTCTTGCCGCCGATCCAAATAACAAAGTTATTGCTATAGATGCCGATCCAGTTGCAAATCTAGCTGCTGGACTAGGTATTTCTGAAGACGAGCCGATTACTCCAATTTCAGGATTGACTGACCTTATTGAAGAACGAACTGGCGCAAAAGCTGGGACTATGGGTGGATTTTTTACCCTAAATCCTAAGGTGGATGATATTCCCGATAGGTTTTCTTTGCAAAGGGATGGCGTCAAATTGTTGGTAATGGGCACAGTCCAAAGCGGTGGCTCTGGTTGTATTTGTCCTGAAAGCACCATCCTGAAAGCGTTAATGAATCATCTGGTCTTGGTTAGAGATGATATCGTTATAATGGATATGGAAGCGGGAGTTGAGCATCTCGGCAGAGCAACGTCTGCATCTGTTGATGCACTTATCATCATCGTTAATCCAGGGGCCAGAAGCAGATCCGCTGCAACAAAGATCAGAAAACTCGGACAGGATATCGGCATAAAGAACATACTTATCTTAGGTAATCGTGTAAAAGGGCCAGAGGATAAGAAATTAATACGAGAATCTTTGTCCGACTTTGAAATACTTGGATTTCTACCAGAACAACTTGAAATTGTGCAATCAGATAGAGATGGAAGACGGGCTTTTGAAAATATTACAGATGCTCCGCAGGAACTTTTTGATGTTGTGGCAAAATTATCAGCAATGAACAATTAGCACCTCTTTTTATATCCATAAAATTATAGCCGCTTCTGTCATAAGATTTTGACAGGTGCGGCTAGCTTTTTTAAGCTTATCTGATGAATTCTATGTTGAATTACGCTTGCCTGCTCCACGACTCAGTCTTCTAGAATCTTCTTGACAATGGCACAGAGTGGTGCAATATTATGGTAGTTGAGAATATTTCCCACATGATAATCTAATAACCTGTAGCCGGTTACCATGAGTATTGGTTCATGTTTACCGCAATGCAGGAGTGGTCCTGTCTTGAGGATTATGCTCTGACATGAGGACCAAAATATCCCGGTAACCAATTACATATGGAGACATCATGGCAAAACCATTAGAACTTATCAATGTACAAGACCTTACAATCTGCGAATCTACCGCACAAATGATAACCAAGGCAAGAAATGACGGAGTTGTACTTGATGTCGACAGGTTTCATGCCACAAAACCCTGTCCAATTGGTGAAAAGTCAGCCTGTTGTAAACACTGTGCGATGGGACCCTGCAGGATGAATGTAAACAGCCCGTACGATAGAGTTGGTGTTTGTGGGGCCACTGTAGATACTATTGTGGCACGTAATTTTGGGCGGATGGTTGCAGCAGGGACAGCGGCCCATACCGACCATGGAATGGCAATGCTCGAACTTTTTCGCGATGTCATTAATGGAAAGACAAAAGACTATTCAATCAAGGACCCCATTAAACTTTTGGAAGTTGCTGCTTCTCTTGATATTGCGACAGAAGGTCGGGAGCTCAAAGATGTCGCTATAGATCTTTACCAAGAGCTTGAGAAAACATACACTCAGGTGGAGGGCGAAATTCCCATGATGAAGAGGGTGCCGCCCAAAACACTTGAGCTTTGGCGGTCCGCCGGGATTGTACCGCGTGGGGCCATGCGGGAAATCATGGAGATGATGCACCGGACAGCTATGGGTGTTGACCAGGATTATGAAAACATTACTAAACAGATAAGCCGGACCGCCCTCGCTGATGGTTGGGGTGGATCTATGGTCTCAACTGATATTTCAGATATCTTGTTTGGCACACCATCTCCGGTCGAAGTTGAAGTTGATATGGGGGTCTTGAAAGAAGACCATGTTAATATCATTGTTCATGGCCACGAACCGAATCTTCTTGAATCTATGGTCGTCTCGGTCGCGGACCCTACATTGATTGAAGCGGCAAAGCAAGGTGGTGCTAAAGGAATAAATCTTGTGGGAATGTGTTGTTCCGGCCTTGAGGCTCTCTCGCGACGCGGATTACCTCATGCTGGAAATTTTTCCAGTACCGAGGCTGTACTGGTGACCGGGGCAATTGATGCCATGACCGTAGATATCCAGTGCATTAAGCAAGGAATGCAGAAGATCGCTGATTTCTATGACACTCCTTTTATCACAACCAATTACAGAGCTAAAATTGAAGGTGCGCTGCATATCCAGCTGGATGAACACGATCCTCGCGAATGTACCGATGAAATTGTCATTAAGGCAATTACCAGGTTCAAAACTCGTAAAAAACCGATCCAGATCCCAAGAAATAAAGCAACTGGCGTACACGGTTTCTCCTTTGAGTATATAAATTATATGTTGGGTGGTTCCTTCCGTGGTAGCTACACACCACTTAATGAAAACATCATTAACGGCAGGATTCGCGGAGTAGCCGGGGTTGTCGGATGTACCAACCCACGCTCAAAGCAAGATTACTCTCATGTGGAATTGGTTAAGGAGTTGATCAAAAATGATGTATTGGTTCTGCAGACCGGTTGTTCGCAAATGGCCCTCGCCAAAGCCGGGCTGACCGGACCTGGCGCTGCGGCTCTTGCAGGTCCTGGTCTTGCCGAAGTTTGTGAGACAGTCGGCATGCCGCCGGTTCTTGGCTTGGGTTCCTGTGTTGACAATAGCAGGATTCTTATTGCAGCCTCTGAAATGGTTAAGGTCGGTGGCCTCGGGGATTCTATTGCCGACCTGCCTGCTGCTGGTTGTGCACCGGAATGGATGAGTGAAAAGGCCATAGCTATTGGGCAGTATTTTGTGGCTTCCGGAGTATATACTGTCTTCGGGCATACCTTCCCGATGACTAAGGGAACGAAATTTGAGAAGCATCTTTTTGAAGAGCTTGAGGAACTTGGGTTTGGCAAATGGGGATTCGCTGACAGTCCGAGAGAAATGGCCAGATTGATGATTGCCCATATTGATAAAAAGCGGGCTCAACTTGGTATAGATAAGGCCCGTGATAGGGTTCTTATGGATATGGCTGACAGACAAGCGCTTGCAATAGAATAATACGTATATCAGGGAGACGACAGATATTTGCAAGTATGTCGTCTCCCCTTATTGGGCGAGCAAATGATCCTATATCAAGGTGTTTTGGTGCTTGGGGAGGAATATGGCTATTTTTCAGGGAAGATATCGATGGGATGGTATAAAAAAAGGTGAGCAAGAACCTATAGCCTGGTCGCCTGGAGCCTACGATGTTAAAATCTTTCAATGTCCATCGTTTTCTAAAAAAGTCCTGCAGCTTAAACCTGTTGTTTGTATCTACGCATCAACTGGTGACGGCCAGTCAATTTCGGCACATCCAGAAAAGTTTGCCAAACAGATTTGCAAAGATTTCTCTCTGGATATAGAACGTGTTCTTTGGGTTGAAGATCTGCAGACTGAAGAAGATAGATATGAGGTCGTGTCGTTTTCCCGATCAATGAAGATGGGTGATACTGTTTTTTATCGAACAGATAAGCGCAAAGCCTTGGAGCGGGAAGTGCAGATGATTCTACAGGAATCTTCAAAGAATACCATACCTATCGAGTGATATGGTCATGTTTACGTGGCTTGGTTGTATTAGTTTTCATCGATGCGAGGAGAAGAATGAAGTCTGAAGTGGATAAGATAAAATCCAGATTGGAGCAGCTTGAAGAAGATATTGCCGAAACCATGCGGCGATTACCTGCACACTCGATCAAACCACCAGTCATGATGGATCTCCTTGAACTTGAAGACGAGCGGGATGTTTTGCTGAAAAAACTAGGGGAATTGGAATGAGTGTCAATCGGGCAAAGGTGTTTGATGAAACCTATAGACACTATATGCGCGAGATACTTCAGCTTGATTTTCTTGCAAAAGCGGAAATTCTTGGCGCAAAGATAAAAGATGGGTGTTTAAGGATTCCACTTTTTGACAAAATGTACAGCTTTTGTAGCGATGGAATTATTTGTGATGATGGAGAAAAACTTACTCCAGCGTTGCAGGTAATGATTTGTAAATACATTCTTACCTGTCCTGAAAAACTTCCCAACGATAATGATGTACTGGTTACATACCGAGAGTTCAAAGATGCCGGACCACTCACATCGTATTTTACAACGAATACAAACAAAACTTTGGAATCCACTTTTAGCGGCAACATCACAAGACTTAAAAAGAGGGGACAGGAAATAGGAGGGCAGGTGATAGATTCTGACACTTATGATCTATCGCTTCTATTTCATGCGTTTCCCCGTGTCCCAGTGATTCTCAATTTCAATGATCGTGATGACCTTTTCTCCGCGACCTGCTCGGTCCTTTACCGGTCTTCAGCAGTACATTTTCTTGATATGGAGTGTCTGGCCATGACAGGGACCCTCCTAACAGGAAAACTGCTTGCCTCGGGCAAAGTCCTCTGATTTTTCTCTTAATGAAAGTATGTTCAATACAGCTTTAAGGTGTTTTGGAACTGGACGAAATAAAAGTCGTTGTCAGAGATAGGTTTCTGTGGCATTTTCGTATTTGGGTCTTATCTTTTCTATTACCGAACGTTGGTAAAGAAGCATTTAACACTACGATAAAGGAGACATTAATGACAGACCAACATTGTCCTGGATTTGAAAGTAATAAAACTTTAAATGAAATAAAAATTAAATGCCCTGAATGTGCAAAAGAGTGGGAAATATTTTCCGATGAAGCAGATAAAGAGGCAAAATGTTCCGCATGTGGCGCTATGGTAGATCCGAAGGCCTGTACAGTAGGATAGTTTTTTTGGGCAGAAGCTTTAAAATTAAAGACCCCAGTTGAATTTGACAAATTCAACTGGGGTCTTTTGCGTTGAGTTGTAAGCATTTTCATATCTTCTTTTCTTCAGAAAAGAGACACCTCCGTAATGTCTTGAGTTGTACATTAGTTTGGTATCCACTTTTTTCAACCTACCTCAGTTCACTTATTTAGATTCGAGAAAAACTCGTTTGAGTTTAAATATTTTTCTTCATATTTAACACGGCAGGTGATATACCCCAAATAGTTGCTAGTATTTTTTTGTACTAGGTCAGTCGTATCAAGAAGAACCTGATTTTTGTAAAATAATTTTGTTAGAAAAGGAGTTCTTAATGTTAAATAGCTTGAGTGTTAAAGGCAGGATGTATCTTATAATCGTCGCCATTTTAGCACTATTTTTAATAATGATGTTCTTTGCCATTCAGAATGGGAATAAGGTGCGTGACCTGAGCCTTGCTAAAACTGGTGAGATCATGCTTGCTGATCAGAAGGCCAAACTTCAGGTGGCCAGTCATTCTGTTGCCCTTGCTGCTGGACATGCTATTGAAGGAGTTGACGGCCTTGATAAGAAGATTGAGATAATACGTAAGTTGATTGATGATATCCGTTTTGAAAACGACAAGTCGGGATATTATTTTGTTTATAATGGCACCACTAATGTGGCTTTGCCACCAAAAAAAGAATTACAAGGTAAGGATCTTGGAGATCTAAAAGATAAAGATGGTGTTTATCTTGTTCGTGACCTGCGAGATAAAGCTCAAGGGGGTGGAGGGTTTGTTGAATATATATGGCCGAAACCAGGTGCTGGAGATGTTCCCAAACTTAGTTATGCGGAGATGATACCCGGAACAGAGATGTGGATAGGAACAGGAATTTATCTCGATAATATTGCAAATTATAAAGCATCAATGGGGGAGGATCTCAATTCCCAGGTCTCTAAAAATGTCAAAACCATGCTTTTTATAGCAGGTGCCATTTTCATTGGAATCATATCGTTATGTCTGTTTATCGTTTTTGGCCTGGTGAAAGCTCTGAAGCTAATGGCTCTGAATTTTCGGGATATAGCAGAAGGGGAAGGGGATTTGACCAAGCGGATTGTTCTCAATTCGAAGGATGAGATTGCTGAATTGGCAAAATGGTTTAATATTTTTATTGAAAAGTTGCATGGAATTATAGAATCCATCTCTGACAATACAAAGTCATTGGGTCACGAATCAATGTCTTTGTCGAATTTTGCTTCGAGTCTTGCTGAAAATGCTCAGGGAACTTCAGCTAGATCTGAAAACGTTGCAACTGCTGCCGAAGAAATGAGTGCAAATCTGAATAATGTGGCCGCTGCGATGGAACAATCGACGACCAATACCAGTATGGTGGCAAGTGCTGCAGAAGAAATGACAGCTACCATTAATGAGATTGCTGATTATTCAGGACAAGCACATGGAATTTCACTGAAGGCGGTCAAGCAGGCTGAGGCAACGTCAGAGAGAATGGCAAAGCTCGGCGCCTCGGCAGATGCCATCAGTAAAGTAACGGAAACGATCACAGAAATATCAGAGCAGACTAATCTTTTGGCCTTAAATGCAACGATTGAAGCTGCTCGAGCAGGTGAGGCCGGCAAGGGTTTTGCCGTTGTTGCCAATGAAATTAAAGAGCTTGCCAAACAAACAGCAATGGCTACGCTCGATATCAAAACCAAAATAGATGATGTCCAACAGACGACTACTGGTACAGTTAAAGACATACAAGAAATCAGCACTGTTATAAACAATGTAAACGAAATTGTGGCAACAATTACCCGAGCCGTCGGTGAGCAATCGAAGGCAACTCAGGAAATCGCCCTCAACATCAACCAGGCTGCGGAAGGGTTGGGTGAGGTGAATGAAAATGTGAGTCAGATTTCAGTTGTTGCTTCATCAATTACGCAAGATATTGCTTTGGTCAACTCAGCGTCCGGAGATGTGTCAGCGACGAGTTCGGATGTTCAGCTCAGTAGTCAAAATCTCCAGTCACTTGCTATGGAATTACAGAAAGCCGTTAATAGTTTTAAAATTTAACAAGATCAGCAAAAAGAGCGATATGGCCTGTTGCATGTCGCTCTTTTTATTTTATCTGCCGCTACGAATCACTCTGCTCTCTGTAACGACCATATCAAGGATTTCGTCATGTTCCTGCAGCGGAGCTTTATCTATTATTTGAAGATCAAAAGCCAATCCTATTCGTGTAGCTGTCGGCACCTTGGCCAGAAAACGGTCATAATATCCGCCACCATATCCGAATCGTCCTCCCCGTTTGTCGAAAACAGAACCAGGCAAAAGGATCGTCTCGATTTGCTCTGGGGCTACTTCCCCCGTTCTACAGAGTTCCTCTGTCGGTTCAGGGATATTGCAATATCCGGGGATGAGATCTTTCAATCTATTGGTAATATGAATAGCATCCAGCCTTTTTTCCTGCACTCTTGTAATGGGAACAACAACTGTTTTACCCATTGCGATAAGTGTATCAATAAGTGTTAGAGTTGCCACCTCACTTCTGAAACTGACATAGACAAAAATCGATTGATGATTTTTGATCTGTTCCAGAGCTAAAAGACGTTGTTGAATGGCTGTTGATTTTGATTCAATCTCTGCCCGGGAAAGTTTGTTTCTTGCCGCAAGAATATCTTTTCTCAGCTGGTTGGAATCAAGCATGGTATGATCTCCAGATAATAATGGTTAGTAAAATAATTATTATTAAAACCGTTGAATTATATATAGATAGGTGGGAAGTCTGCTCAATATTTTAATGCGGTTAAATTCGAATAAACGGCTGCGCGACGGTTGATCAAAAGTCAGAGGAGAAAAATAAATAGAACCCTTGGGTTTAACGTGAGGTTGTTGTTCTCTGATCAGATCGAGAATTTTTATATAATGATTATCCGGTAGATTTTCATCCATTATAAAGTTCGCAGTTATTTCTATTGAAGGATAGCTGTCATTGATTTCCTGGCTTCGATGAAAAGACTCTCGTACCTCGCTTTCTGTAATTGGCTTGCCTATTTTGTCCAGGGTTTCCTGGTCGGCCGATTCAAGGCCGATATTGATATATGTCATTCCCGGGAAATCTTCCAGTTGTTGGAAAAATTGTCGTGGTGCGTTTAAAAACGATGTTACCGAACCAAAGAGGAAAACATTGGTTCCTGAAATATATGAATGACCCAAATTGAATGATTTGTAGGCTTGTTCGATACTATCAAGGATGGTTTCGGGACTGACTTGCAGGGCATCGTGCTCGCCGAGAAAGAGGCTATTGTAATTGATCAAATCTCTGTCGTAGAGTTCTTTCAGTCGGTTAATCTGTTCTACAATCTCTTCACGTTTTTTCTCAATAAAAACAATATTGTTTTTCACCTTACAGAATTTACACTTATACAAACAACCAAGAGAAATAGTCAGCGGAATAAGATCGTAATCAACATGTCTTGCATCCGGTGGCAGAACAGAAATTCGTCCACCGATGGTCTCGTGTAGCTGTTTGGCTTTTTGTTCTAATATCTTGGGATCGTGGAGGATGACATCGTCTAGGAATTGACTGAAATCATGAGGTAAATCAGTTGTTTTATCGCGCAATTCTAAAAGCATATGGTGCCATAACCGGGATATTTGATGTATTTCTTTCTGGGCGAACGGATGACCTCCTAAAATAGTGTTGGTAGGATATTGAAAATTCGGTAGATAATATTCACCCGTAGCCTCAAAGACGCCAGTGTATCCGCCAGTCGAATAATAGATCCAGTCATTACCCTGAGTGCGTTTGAGCCATTCGTGGGGGTGAGCCCAATCCCTTCCTTTGCCTTTTGCTCGAAGTATTTCGCCATTAAGATTAAATTGAAAAACAAAATGTTTTGTCTCAATTTCATTGTATATCCCACAATGTATGGGAAAACTCATTTTAGTGTATGCGGTGCTGCCCTTTTTATAGAGAGTTATCTTTAAACCATCTGATGCGTAAGTCTTGCTGGTGTTGGTATCTGGTAATGTCTGGCACATGTTGTTTGAACTCTCTATGACAATCTGAAACAGTGAAATCTGGCATCTCAAGCAGTGATACTTACCGGATGGTCATAATCTTGTCAAATTGATGCATAACCACGGAAAATCAAAATATTAACTTTGTAGGTAGATAAACTTTAATCTTATTGGAAACTATCCATGAATTAAGTTATAGTAAAACGTTTTGTGATTGTGGAAATTGAAATGTTTCTTTTACCACTGTTCTCATTGAGTGGCAGATATAAAAAAAGCAAAATCAGTATACTACGTAAGTACCAGATAAGAAGTGATCATTTGAAGAAGGGACACGAAGTTTCTCCACACTTCAGTCACGATGTTTCATGCCTGGAGTGAATAATCATCATTTATGGGGTATGTGTATGGATAAGCAGATGACAGAAACGCTGGAGGCGATATATGATAAATGTGCCGCCAATGAAGACAATATTATTACAATATTGCAGGAAATACAAAGTAAAATAGGCTACATACAGGAAGAGGCCGTTAATTGGTTTGCCGAACGTACCAACATTCCACCCTCCAAGTACTATGGAGTAGTTACCTTTTATTCTCAGTTTCATCAAAATCCGCGCGGTAAAAATATCGTTACTGTTTGCTGTGGAACGGTTTGTCACGTCAAAGGCGCACCTCGCATTATTGCCAAAGTTCGAGAAGATCTAAAACTCAAAGACGATCAGGATACAACCAAGGATATGCAATTTACTCTGGAGCGTGTCAACTGTGTCGGCGCCTGTAGTATTGCCCCGGTTGTCCTGGTGAACGAAAAGGTGCTTGGGAAAGTAACCCCAAGTAAAATTGTTAAGAGTCTTAAAGAATACAAGGGTTAAACCATGAGCAGCGAAATAATTGTCAATGTGTGCATGGGTACCGGTGGCATTGCTGCTGGTGGTGATCTGGTAATGGAGGAGTTCACCAAGCAGTTCGAGGCGGCCGGCATTGAAAATGCAACCGTCAAGGAAAAATGCCGACTTCATAAAGTTGGTTGTCGCGGATTCTGTGCCCGAGATGTCCTGGTCGATATAACCGTGGATGGCGAAGTTTCCACCTATCAATATATTCAACCGGATATGGTCAGCAGGCTGATCCAGGACCATGTGATTGGTTCAAGGCCTATCAAGGAGTGGCTGGTAGGAGACGATTACCATACCTTCCATGACAACCAGACCAAGATAGTTCTTGGCGATCTTGGTCATATCGACCCAGAGTCGATTGACGAATACCTGGCTGTTGATGGATATAAAGCAGCCGAAAAAGCACTGACCACCATGACGCCTGCGGAAGTCATCACGACGGTCAAGGAATCAGGGTTGCGCGGACGAGGTGGCGGTGGGTTCCCGACAGGAGTTAAATGGGGTTTTTGTACCGCTAATAAATCAGATCAGTATTACATAATTTGTAATGCTGATGAGGGCGACCCGGGCGCCTTCATGGATCGTTCTGTTGTTGAAGGCAATCCCCATGCAGTTATAGAGGGAATGATTATCGGTGCGTATGCAATTGGAGCCAGCATTGGCTACGTCTATATTCGGGCAGAATATCCTCTCGCTGTAGACAGGCTGCATATGGCTTTGAAGGCTGCCAAAGAAAAAGGCTATTTAGGCGAAAAACTATTCGGTACTGATTTTAACTTTAAGATAAAGGTCAAACTCGGTGCAGGTGCATTCGTCTGTGGTGAGGAAACTGCACTTATTGCCTCTATAGAAGGCGAGAGGGGAATGCCGCGAGCCAAACCACCGTTCCCTGCGAACAAAGGCCTCTGGGGAAAACCGACCATTATCAATAACGTTGAGACCTTGGCCAATTTACCCCATATCCTCAACAAAGGTGCAGCCTGGTACGCTTCAATAGGTTCAGAGAAGAGCAAAGGTACCAAAGTTATCGCCCTGACGGGTAAAATCAGGAATACCGGCCTTATCGAAATTCCCATGGGGATGCCTCTGAAAGAAATCATCTTTAATATTGGCGGTGGTATTGAAGGCGATAAACTTTTCAAGGCAGTTCAGACAGGTGGTCCATCCGGCGGTTGTATTCCGCAGCAACATATCGATTTGCCGGTTGACTATGAAGGGCTGGCTTCAGTAGGCTCGATGATGGGCTCAGGCGGTATGGTTGTTCTCGATGAAACCGACTGTATGGTGAATATTTCAAAATTTTTCCTTGAATTTACCCAGTCGGAATCGTGTGGTAAATGTGTTCCCTGTCGTATAGGTACCAAGCGTTTGCTTGAAATCCTTACTCGAATCACCGAAGGCGATGGTAAGGAAGGAGATATCGAACTGCTACAGGAGTTAGCTGAGGATGTCAGAGATTCCAGTCTCTGCGGTCTTGGTATGTCGGCACCTAATCCTGTTCTCAGTACTATTAAATACTTTCGACATGAATACGAAGCGCATATCAAAAACAAAAAATGTCCTGCAAAGGTCTGTAATAAGCTGCTGACATTTTTTATTCGTGAGGATATGTGTGTTGGTTGCGGTATGTGTTTACGTGCCTGCCCTGTTAATGCAGTTGCAGGAGAGAAGAAACTGCCGCACAAGATTGACAATAATCTGTGTATTCAATGCGGATCTTGTTTTGATGCCTGTAAATTCAGCGCTGTATTAAAGGAGTAAAATCCATGATAAATCTTACAATAGATGGGAAACAGATAGAAGTGGCTGTTGGTACTACTGTTCTTGAGGCAGCTCGACAGCTTAGTATAGATGTTCCGACTCTTTGTCATGATGATCGACTGAAACCTTTCGGTGCTTGCAGGCTCTGTATTGTAGAAATAAAGGGTATGCCGAAACCGGTAACTTCCTGTACTACGCCCGCAACAAATGGCATGGAGGTTAAAACCAATAGTGAGAGACTGTACAGGTTGCGGAAAACCACTGTAGAACTCTTGCTTTCCGATCATCCAAATGACTGTATGGTCTGTACCAGTTCCGGCGATTGTGCTCTACAGGAACTCGCCTATCTGTACGGAATTCGTGAGAATCGTTTTGTTGGCGCAGTACGGGACCATAGTCGTGTTGATCATAACCCTTTTGTTACCAGAGACCAGAACAAATGCGTTATGTGCGGTTTGTGTGTGCGCGTCTGTGAAGAGGTCCAGGGGGTTGGTGCGATTGGCTATTCGGAGAGGGGGTTTGAAGCCAAGGTCATTCCTCCATTTGGACATGATCTCGATTGTGAATTCTGCGGGCAGTGTGTTTCTGTCTGTCCCACTGGTGCTTTGACTGGTAGAGTCTGGTCCGGAAAACCCCGGATGGCAGGAGTGGAACTGACCGATACAACATGCACATTTTGTGGTTGTGGTTGTAATTTGACACTGCGATCCCATGGAGACCAGGTTATTCGGGTTGACTCGGATTCTGGGAATCATAACCGTGGCTGGCTCTGTGTTAAGGGGAGATTTGGTTTTGAGTTTATCAACAGTGGCGATCGCTTGACAGACCCACTCATCAGAAGGGAAAAAGGTGGTAATTTTGAAAAAGTCACCTGGGATGAAGCTCTGGATTACGTTGCCAAAAAGTTGACCGACATCAAGGACAAAAATGGTCCGGACGCCGTAGCCGGTCTCTGCTCAGCCAGATGTACCAACGAAGAGAATTATCTTTTTCAGAAAATGTTTAGGGCAGGACTTGGCACGAATAATATCGATCACTGCGCCAGGTACTGACACAGCGCAACAGTGGCCGGTCTGGCCACTAAATTCGGTTCCGGCGCAATGACCAACTCAGTTGCCGAAATATCCGAGAATAAGGCACTTTTTGTTATAGGGTCTAACACTACAGAAAATCATCCGATTATTGGATTACGGATGAAAGAAGCTGTAGCCAATGGAGCGCAGCTGATCGTTGCTGATCCGCGCAAGATTCCTCTGGTGAAGTTTGCAACCCTTTGGTTGCGTCATCGTCCGGGAACTGACGCCACCCTGCTCAATTCAATCATGAATGTTATACTTACTGAAGGGTTGGAAGATAAAGACTTTATAGCCAACCGCACAGAAGGGTACGAGGCGTTTGTAAAATCTCTTGCACCTTTTACCCCGGAATATGGAGAAGAGATTACCGGTGTATCTGCAGAGGATATCAAAAAGGCGGCACGTATTTATGCTTCGGCCAGTAATGGTGGGATATACTACGCCATGGGCATTACCCAGCATGTTATGGGGACTAATAATGTCTGCGCAGTTGGTAACCTGGCGATGCTTACCGGCAATGTCGGAAAACGCGCAGCTGGGGTTAATCCGTTGCGGGGGCAAAATAATGTGCAAGGTGCCTGTGATATGGGCGGTTTGCCAAATGTCTATCCTGGTTATCAGAAGGTCGATGTTCCCGACATCAAAGAAAAATTTGAGAAAGCTTGGGGCGCTAAGTTGTCGGGAAAAATAGGTTTACCGGCAACTGAAATGACCAATGCCATGTTGGAGGGAACCCTCAAGGGGATGTACATCTTTGGTGAGAATCCTGCGCTTTCCGATCCCAACACAACCCATTCGGTTAAAGCTTTCTCGGCTCTTGATTTTCTGGTAGTTCAGGACATCTTCATGACTGAAACGGCGCAGTTGGCCGATGTCGTTTTGCCGAGTGCCTCCTTTGCTGAGAAAAATGGCACGTTCACCAGTTCAGAAAGGCGGATTCAGCGTATCCGAAAGGCTATTAAGTCGCCTGGTGTGGCCAAATCTGATCTGGACATTATCGATCAGATATATAAGCGAATCGAAGGCAACGGGGATTTGAATGTAAGTCCCGATCCTTCTGCGGTCTTTGACGAAGTTGCAGCGCTTTGGCCTGGAATTGCCGGAGTAAATTACAATCGACTGGAAAAGGACAGTTTACAGTGGCCTTGTCCTAGCCAGGATCATCCCGGAACGGAATATCTGTTTAAAGATAGTTTCTCCAGGGAGGGCGGAAAAGCGCTCTTTACGCCTGTTCCTTTTGTCTCCTCAGATGAGCTGCCGGATAAGGAATACCCTTATGTGTTGACAACCGGCAGGGAACTTTTTCACTACCATACCGGAACAATGACCCGACGGTCCCCGGGACTGAATGCAGTTGCTCCGGAAGCTTTCGTGGAGGTCAATCCTGTCGATGCGGATGTTCTTGGTGTTAGCCAGGGTGAATTTTTGACGGTAACTTCAAGGCGAGGGTCCATTAAAGTAAAAGCGAGGGTGAGTAAAATTGTGCCACCGAATGTAGTTTTTATTCCATTTCATTATAGTGAGGCGGCAGCAAATCTGTTGACGAGCGATGCCATGGACCCGATCTGTAAAATTATGGAAGCAAAAGTATGTGCTGTACAAATCACAAAGCAGTAATTGCAATTGTCTGCGACAGGACATAATGTGTGAGTATGGGAGGTTGAGCTGAGATGTACTCAACTTCCCATTGTTTTTTAACCCATTAGGACAAGTGGTTATATTGATAGTAGAACCAATCCGCTTCTTAAGCTTAAAAATAAAATGAGTGCTACAATAATTATTCAATTTTCAGACAGAACAATTAGCGATTGTGAGAGTGTTATTCTCGTCCCCGAGATTGCTATACAGGAAGCTGGTTTTATCAGGACATTCACTGTAAAAGACAGTGGCTTTGCCAAGCATGAATATCATGCGTTGGCGCAAATGGCTTATTTTCAGTTTCAGGATGATGAACTTGAAATAATTGAAATAGACTCCCCTCTGCAGATAACATTAGGTACTGAGGTGAGCGAAATGGAGAAGGGAATGGTATTATATCGTGATATGGACGGATCATTTCACGTTTTATCTCATATCCTGCAAAATAAGAAAAAATTGCTTGAAACTGTCTATAGGTACTGTACTCGTTGGGTCCGTTTGGATATTTGATACGATAGACATGAGGAGAAGATAGTGAAAGATGATGCAAAAAAATCTCGACAGCGAATCATGGTCTTCCAGCAAAACGGAAGCGGCGAAAAGAAAATCAGCGGGTTACGAAAATACGGAAAAGATCTCTTTGATTTGGAAGTTATTAATATAGATGAAATATTGCCGCCGGTGCTCGATGATACCGGAGCATATCTCCCAAAAGATATTTCGTGTGATCTGGTACTGGATTTTCTTCGGCACAATGATCTGTCAACAGATCTAGCTGAGCTGTGTTTGAAAAATGATGTTCCGATAATTGCTTCCGGAAAGAAAATAGTCAGTAAAAAGGCGATCACACCACCAACCTGTTGTGGCCTTCCACATCTGGCCGGTCTTGGTAGCTATGGGGAAAATTTCGGAGCTCCGGAATTTGAAGTAGAGGTTGAAGGGGGTAAGATATCAGCCGTAAAAGTTCTCCGCGGAGCACCATGCGGCGCCTCATGGGAAGCTGCCAAACGGCTCATTGGGCATCCGGCAGATGATGCTGTTCGTAAAATTGGTCTTGAAACTCAGTTTTATTGTTATGCTGATCCGAGTGGCTGGGACCCTATTTATGGCAAGAGCCCAGTTCATTTTGCTGGCAAAATCCATAGCAAGCAATTACAAAAGGCCATTGAGAAGGTTCTACAATTGATATAGAAAAAGCAAATCATTCAATTAAAAAGGCCATCTCTTTTTGTAGTGATGGCCTTTTTAATTACCAGTTTTTTTTCAATATTTCAAAATACCCAGGCGGCTTAACACATGCCGGACATTTATCCGGCGGATTGTTTCCTTCATGTAGATATCCGCAGCTGAGACATTTCCAGACAACAGACTGGTCACGCTTGAAAGCTCTGCCGGAAACCAAATTTTCGGCCAGCGCGCGAAACATTAACTCGTGATTTTTTTCTGAGACGTTAATGGCATAGAAGGTGTCGGCAGCACGCTGAAATCCTTCTGCTTCCGCCTCCTTAGCAAAAACTAGATACATCTGGTCATGAACATACAGTTCAAGTTCTGCAGAACTGATCAAGTTAGCTTGGGTATCTTTAATGACACCTGCCGGAAATGTTCCGGTAATTTCCAGTTCGCCACCATTGAAAAATTTAAAAAACCGCAACGCATGTTCGTATTCCTGATTGGCGGTTTCATCAAAAAGATTGGCAATCTGGATGTAGCCATCTTCACGTGCCTGAGTTGCAAAGAAGTTGTAGCGAGTTCGCGCCTGGGCTTCTGCCGAATAGGACAGGAGCAGGTTCTTAGCAGTTTTGCTCTCACGAAAACTGGCCATTATTAACCTCCATTAGTCCTCAATGGTGATGGCGTCAGCACCACATTCGGCCGCAGCCTGTAGAACTATTGACTCGAGATGTTGAGGTATTTCGTCGTACTTGACAATTGAGAGGAGTTGATCTTCATCATACTCGAATACTTCCGGACACAATTTGTTACAATTTCTGTCGCCCATGCACAATTTTGATATTGTTGCTTTCATTACTCTCTCCTTTAGTGACTTTGACAATCTTTGTTTGTTTAAACAAATGTCGTGAAGGAACGGACCCCCTCCACAATGGAGGGAATAAACAGGGTGTAGTTAATAAGGGTATATGTGTACTTTTCGAATAATATTATTTAAAAAGATGCAGGGAGTAAGATAATAGGATCGTAAAGATCCCGCTACCTACAAATTAGTCTATATCATATGAAACCTTGGGGACGCTGTATGGAATCTGGAAATATTCAAGTATCTTACCTGTTTTTTTCCAGCCGTACTGGTTAAATAACCTGGAGAAGTTTAAACCTACTCCAACGAAAAGTGACCTAGTATTCTCTTTGTCATGTTCTCCGTATCCCCTGGTATAATAGCCACCGGAAAATTCAATATATTTGGCGAATGTGTTCTGAATTGCGTCAAAGCCATCAAGTTTCAGTACTATCGAATAAAACTGATTTGAGTAATCATCAAAAATGCCATTGACAGGAACATTGAAAACATACTCAACCCTGAGATCAATTTTACGATCAAGTTCGGGGTATCTTTCCATCAATACACTGGTCAGGGCACCGAGGGTATTCATAGTCATATCCTCCCAGGAAAACCCTTGTGTTACACTTGTTGCATCACCAAGTTCCATAGCAAATTGTACCGTCCATGCAGAAATCGCGGCGTAAGTATTCGCCTTTCTGGGGGTATATCCCCAGCCTTTGTAGAGACCGGTAAGTGCATCTGAGAAAGCGTAGGTCGACCACAAATGGCCAAATTTATCGGCACCACCATATTTTGTATCATGCCCAAACCACCCTTCATGTCCCATCATAAAGCCGGCCGAACCGTAGTCCCATGTTGTCAAACCCCAGAGCCCAATAGCTGCGGCGGCACCAACATTTGTATAAAGCATTTTTTTTTCTTTTGATTGGCTGGCCCACCAACCATCTGAAGGTGTTTCTTCCGAGATGTTGAGGTTTGCCAGACCCGATTGAGCAGAAACGCCTGCCTTGCCAGACTGTAAGTAACTGATTTTTGGACTAAGTGAGGTCTTTATTTTATTATCAAGAAGAGCTTCCCCTAAGTAAGCATTGTCAAGGGATGTGTCTTGAAGATCAGCTCCGCGAAGATCCGCTCCACCAAGATCAGCCCCGGCGAAGACAGCGCCATTCAGCTTGGCATTTTTTAAATTTGCTCTAGAAAGATTAGTCAAATTAAGTTTCGCGTGCGATAAATCAGCCCCTTCCAAATTCACATCTGAAAGATCCAGTCTGGTCATGTTGAGTTCTGCGAGATCACATCCTACGCAACTTCTGCTCTTGATGAGTTGTTCTAGATTATCTTGTGTTGAAACACTTCCAGCTGATAATGCAAAAGGAGCACTACTAAAAATCAAGGCTTGCAAACATGAAAAAGAAACAGTTATGAGACTGGCCCTTTTTATAGATTTTTTAACTGTAGGTGATTTAATTAATGTCCTTGTACAAAAAAGCGACTTATTGTGGGCGGAGAGTAGTGATTTCATAAATTGTTATCTATTAAATGGACAATGATGAGAAATAATATGAATAAAGTGATTCACATTAAAGCAAAAAACAATGCAGAATAACTTAGTATTGTTACTCTAAATCAATCAGCTTCGTCAAGTATTGGTTGAGCAAAATTTGCAGGAGAGTTATTACTGTTTAAGGTATTGCTATTATTGTGGTGAATGTGGTTTTGTGGTCACAATGGATAGTGCACTTGCAGGCTAATTTCGTTCATGCTCATTTTTACACGCCCTTACGGGGTGCTAGTTTTAATAATGTACTTAGAGGTTGAAAATGGTGGTGATTAAAAACGCTATGGAGGTCTTCAGCGTACTCGATAAAAGTAATTGTAGAAAGTGTGGTGAGAAGACCTGCCTTGCGTTCGCAGGAGCCGTGTATATTGGGAAACGTCGGGTTCAGGAATGTCCGAATTTAAGTAGTGTCGATATTCAAAAGTTTTCAACGGAAACAGCTGGACAGAATAAACCTGATGATATTCTGAATGAATATGTTTCAAGTTTGATACATGAAGTGAAAAAACTCAATTTTCAGGAAGTCGCTGAACGAACAGGTGCACGGGTAAATGATGGTATATTAACAGTCCCAATACTTGGGAAAAACTTTGGAATCCGGCAGGATGGAACATTTTTGACCGACCTTCATATCATCTCCTGGGTGGTAGTTCCTTTGTTAGACTATGTGCTGAAATGTAAAGGGGGCCATGTTTCAGGTGATTGGATTTCCTTTAGAGAGATTGCTGGTGGTAAGGAAAAATACGCTTTATTTAAAAAAAGAGGGGAGGATGTCTTAAAACAACTTGCCGACAAATATACCGATTTCTTCAATGACATTGTTCATATGTTTAATGGTAAATCAGTAGACAAATGCTTTGAATCAGATGTGTCCGTTGTCCTTTATCCTTTCCCGCTGGTACCGGTCATGATCTGCTATTGGAAGCCTGAAGATGGCCTTGGGGCGAGCCTGAATCTGTTTTTTGACAAGAGTGTTGGAGATAATCTTGGTGTTGATTCAGCTTTTTCCCTTGGAACCGGTCTGGCCCAGATGTTTGAAAAGCTTGCTGAACATCATGGTTTTTAGTGAATTAGAAATAATTTTCTTGTGCTTTTTACAAGAAAATTATTTCGTGAATGAACTTATCCCGCAACGCTTCTGGGCGGGATTATTAAGGCATACCGTGAATGCCCGCAACGCTTCTGGGCGGGATTATAAGGTATACCGCAATACCCGCAATTCCCATCAGGCGGGGTAACTAAAGCATACCGTGAACGCCCGCAACGCTTCTGGGCGGGATTATCAAGGCATACCGTGAATGCCCGCAACGCTTCTGGGCGGGATTATAAGGTATACCGCAATACCCGAATTCCCATCAGGCGAGATAATTAAAGCATACCGCGAACGCCCAAAATGCCCTAAAGCAACATAAACGAGACATTAATCTTCCCACGTGAATAAAAATCGATATTTCACCTCTCAGCCAGAGGCAGGAGAACAGTGAAGGTTGTACCTTTGCCGATCTCACTTGTGACACTAATTTTGCCATGGTGAGACTCAATTATACTTTTGACGATAGCCAGGCCAAGTCCGGTACCTTGTATCTGTCTGGTATTAGAGTCCTTTACTCGATAAAAACGAGTAAATATCTTTTCCTGATCTTCTGCGCTTATCCCGAAACCTGTATCAGAAACCTGTAATTTCAAATAGTCGTTTTCCGTTGTTCCTGAAATTGTGATAGTGCCACCATCGGGCGAATATTTAATACTGTTAGTAATGAGATTTGAAAATACTTCTTCCATGTTTTGTCGATTGGCAAGGATTGAGGCTAAATCGGCAGGGCAATTGAGACGAATAGTTATCTGCTTTTCTTCTGCATAGGGACTATGGAAGTTTTTTTGATCGGTGAGAAGTTTCGCTATGTCTACCTGCTCTTTTTCATGGGAAATAAGACCGGATTCGATTCTGGAAAGATCAAGTAGTTCGGTAACCAGGTTGTTCAGGTTGAGGATTTTCTCAGAAGCCCTTTGCAGAATTTCTTTTTGCTTCTCGGTTACTGCACCAGCTAAGCCGTCATTTATTATTTTGAGTTGCATGAGGAGCGAATTCATTGGACTCCTGATCTCGTGGGAAACCATGGAGACAAAATCCGATTTCATCTGATCCATTTTTTTCAAGGCTGTAATGTCGTGCAAGACCGTGATTGTGCCAAGGTTTTCGTTGGTTCGTCCGCGAAAAGGGGCACATCGGGAGCTGAAAATTTTTTCTTCATTATTATCAATAGCATGAATCTCTTCGGTTATTTCCGAAAATGTATCTGGGGGCATGTTGAGTGCCTGGTCAATAGATTCAAGTAAATCTTTATCGTGTAGAATTTCGTTGACGTGGCGTCCAACAACCTTTTCACCATGGTATCCAATCATATGCAGAAACGCGGGATTAACCTGGACTATAAGTTTTCGGGCATCAGTGGTCATGACACCATCGGTAAGGCTGTTGACCATAACACCCAGCCTGGATTTGGAATCTGCAATGTCTTGAAGAGCATTCGTGTAGCGCAGTGATTTATCAACTACTGCTCGCAGCTGATCGGGTGTAAAAGGTTTTGGAATAAAATCGAAAGCACCTTTTTTCATTGCTTCGATTGAGTGTTCCAGGGTTGCATATCCGGTGATGACAATAACGACCGTGTCCGGATGATGACTACGCACTTCTGAAAGAACATCGAATCCGGAAATGGTTGGCATCATAAGATCAACGAGCACTATATCATAATGCTTCTCCTTGATCATTTTCAGCCCTTGCTCACCATCCGGGGCTGCGGCAACGTCAAAACCTTTGTCGGAAAGAACGATAGTGCAGGCATCACGAATTCGTGGTTCATCATCAATGATGAGAATTCTAGGATTGTGCAGATGGAGGTCGGGCGAAAGGGTGGTCATTTATTGATCCTCTTTGTTTCGTTTGACAGGATACAAGTTGTGTACCAGCATTGAGACAGGAGTCTTTAGTCTCAGAGTTTGTGTTGTAATAAAAAAAAGAGATCATCGCAATTCCAACTTATTACATATCATTAATAAAATGCTTTCATATAGAAAAAATGCAAACGAATTATTTTGCTTCTTGCTGTGACGGAGCATGGAACCCATGTTGTTTGGGGCAGTATTTAAAATAACTGTTAGTAAAACCTTATGTTACCAGATAAATGAATGGCTATCATATAGAAATGAAAGAAATATTTATGGAAACGATCACTTAAATATGTAAAAGATCAGTGGTAGGAAAAAAAAGCTATCATAACATTATTAATTTATTATAATGCTATAGGTCGAATCCTTTACAAATACGTTGTCTAAGTAAAATATATGATGCATGCCCGGTGTAAACTCTGGAAGCAACATTTTGACCAACGGTTTATCTATCGGGATCAATCTTATGGAGGATCTCTTAGTGACCAGGATTACCCCAAAGCAGGAGACTAAGGACAGGGTAGGAGCAGTTTTAGTGGTTGGTTCAGGAATAGGAGGCATGCAAGCTGCTCTGGATCTTGCCAATAGCGGCCTGATGGTTCATATGGTAAATGATGAACCATCAATCGGTGGGACGATGTCCAGACTGGACAAAACATTCCCCACCGGTGACTGCGCCATGTGTATGATTTCTCCTCGCATGGTTGAATCCAGTCGACATCCCAATATAGAAATGCATACCTTAGCCAAGGTGGCGAGAGTTTCGGGGCAAGAGGGTAATTTCACCGCTACCATAGATCAAAAAGCGAGATATGTTGACCCTGAACGTTGTACCGGATGTGGTGATTGTGAGCCCAAATGTCCGTCCAAAGTTTTTAATGTTTTTAATCAAGGGCTTGATAAAAGAAAAGCCATTTATGCTCTTTTCCCCCAGGCCGTTCCCAATACTCGGGCTATCGATCCTGCCCATTGTCTGTATTTAACCAAAAATGTTTGCCGAAAATGTGAAAAAGTTTGTGCAGCAAATGCGATAAACTTTGAAGATAAGGATAAAATGATCGATATTCAGGTTGGTTCGATCATTCTTACTCCCGGTCTTAAAACGTATCAGCCTGATATTCGTCAGGAGTTTGGTTACGGTAAATTACCTAATGTTATTACCTCGCTCCAGTTCGAGCGACTTCTTTCTGCTTCAGGACCTTGCAGTGGCACTGTCGCACGGCCCTCAGATGGCAGTCACCCTAAACGATTAGCCTGGGTGCAGTGTGTCGGCTCCCGAAATGCTCATAATGGAAATCCATGGTGCTCTTCGGTCTGTTGCATGTATGCGGCAAAGCAGTCGATTATTGCGAAAGAGCATGACAATGAAGTGCAGTCGACCATATTCTACATGGAACTGCGGGCCTTCGGCAAAGATTTTGACAAGTACATCGAAAAAGCAAAAAACGATGCCGGTGTTATCTATAAACGAGCAATGATTGCCGAGATCGTCGAGGATCCTCAAACCAAGAATCTACAAATACATTCGGTAGGGGAGGATGGTCGGTTGGTCACGGAAGAGTTCGACATGGTCATTCTCTCCATAGGCTTTGAGCCACGGGATGATGCCGCCGAATTCTCGAAAATTTTTGGCATTGCAACCGATGAATATGGTTTTGCCCAAACCTCTAAGCTCAGGCCGGTGGAGACCTCGCGAAAAGGTGTCTACGTCGCTGGTACGTATCAGGGACCAAAAGATATTCCGGAAACTGTTATTCAGGGAAGTGGAGCTGCGGCAGAAGCAATGGCATTGCTTGGTGATCGGCGGGGTACCGAGGTTACCGAAGTCGTTTTGCCGGATGAGAGGGATATTACAGGCGAAGAACCGAGAATAGGAGTCATCGTCTGCCATTGCGGTACCAATATTGCTGGGACGGTCGATGTTAAAAAGGTTGCTGAGATCGCAGGAAAAGAACCGGGCGTCGCTCATGCTGAGACAATTATATACGCCTGTGCTCCGGACGGCCAGCAGAAAATCAGAGATTTAATCAAGGAAAAGGGCTTAAACCGGGTCGTTGTTGCCTCCTGCACTCCGCGAACTCATGCTCCTCTCTTCCAGGATACCATTCGTGAAGTTGGATTGAATAGGTTTCTCTTTGAATTAGCTGATATCCGTGAGCAATGTTCCTGGTGTCACATGCATGATAATGAAAATGCCACCAACAAGGCGATAGAAATTGTCAATATGAATATCGCCAAAACTATGCGACTGGCCCCTGTTACCTCAGCTTCTGTGGGAGTGAATCATACTGCTCTGGTAGTGGGTGGAGGAATAGCCGGAATGACTGCTGCACTTTCGTTAGTTGAGCAGGGATACGGTGTTGATCTTGTTGAAAGGGAAACTCTTCTTGGTGGTTTGCTTCGGAATGTTCGTGCAAATCTGGAAGGCGATGATGTGCAGACATTTTTGGAAGATGTCATCCATAAGGTTGAAAATAATCCAGCCATTGCCCTGCATATGGGTACAACAGTTGAAAAAATAGATGGTTTTGTCGGTAATTTTGAAACGACACTCACCAGTCAAAAAATGGTGCACCATGGTGCGCTCCTGATTGCTTCAGGCGGTCAGGAATATAGACCGACTGAATATAGTTATGATCAATCCGAGAAAATCATCACCCAACGTGAACTGGAAACATTGCTTGCCGATAAGGGACCGGATAATGAAAAATGTTATGTGATGATCCAATGTGTAGGGTCTCGCGAAGATCCTGATAATTATTGCTCGCGCATCTGCTGCCAGGATGCGTTGAAAAATAGTATTGCCATCAAAGAAAAAGCCCCGGATGCTCAAGTTGTTGTCATCTATCGAGATATGCGTGCGTATGGGTTAAAAGAAGATTACTACCGTCGAGCAAGAGATCTCGGTGTGCTGTTCTTTTTATATACCCCTGATGCCAAGCCTCAGGTTGAGGTTGACGGCGATAAGGTTAAGGTTCTTCTAGAGGGTAAAATACTTGGCAGAGAGATGGCCATTGACGCTGACTATCTGGTGCTTTCAACAGGCTTGAGACCGCAACCGGACGGTGATGAGTTTGCCAAGAAATTTAAACTTACCTGTAATATTGATGGCTTTCTTTTAGAAGCACATGTCAAACTTCGGCCAGTTGATTTTCCAAGTGAAGGATTCTTTTTGGCAGGTCTAGCCCATGCGCCAAAGAATCTGGAAGAAACCATTAGCCAGTCGCTTGCTGCAGCTGGTCGTGTTGGGGCGCTGTTGTCGCACAGCAGCTTGACGGTGTCAGGAGTCATTTCCAAGCATAATCGGGATATCTGTATGTCTTGTCTTGCTTGTGTGAGAAAATGCCCATTTGGAGCACCATTTATTGATGTAGACGGACGTGTAAGTCATAACGAGGTTAAGTGTACGGGGTGCGGCATTTGTGCAGGAGTTTGTCCTGCCAAGGCGTACCAGGTTAATTATTTTCGTGATGATCAGATCCTGGCTATGTTGGATTCGGTCACAGAGATGACAGAGTAAGAGCTCCTTTGATGATCCTTTCGACCCGATTTAATGATAATCCGTCGGGAGAAGATATTGAAGTCGGAGTTTGGTGAATACAATTATTCAATAAGTCAAATCAACAAGAAGGAAAGAATAATGGTGATTGACGTAGAAAAAATTGCAGAACCGAAAAGTCCGGAAAAACCACAGGAGATACCTGCGGATTGGAAGGCAAATATTGTTGCCTTTGCCTGTCACTATTGTGCCTTTGCAGCAGCTGATCTGGCTGGTGTTATGAGGTTACGGTATCCACCTAACGTGAAAGTTGTGAGATTACCGTGCACTGGGAAACTTGATCAGATTTATCTCCTTCATGCATTTGAACGTGGAATAGACGGAGTATTTGCTGCTGGCTGACTGGAAGGACAATGTCATTTCCTGGAAGGAAATTTGAATGCTGTAAAAAGAGTGAGAAGGGTTAAAAAATTGTTGAACATGATCGGAGTTAATCCAAAGCGGCTTGAGTTCTATAATCTTTCCGCCGCCCAGGGACCGCGCTGGGCTGAGATCTGCACCGAATTCACTGAGAAAGTTATTGCAATGGGGCCATCACCCATATGGTTTGCACTTCAGAAAAAAAAAGAATCCGCACTAGCTGAAAAACAAGTTGCCTGACAGATATTTGGGCGAAACTACCGTTTACTGATGAAGGAGTGGAGAAGCTATGATTGTAGGAGAGCAGAAACCGTTTGACGAAATATGGGAGATGGTCAAGCAGCACAAACAACTGACCGTTTTTGGTTGCAATACTTGTGTTGCTGTCTGTCATCAGGGTGGAAATAAAGAAGCAGAAATACTGGCCTCCCTTCTTCGCATGCGTGCGACACAGGAAGGAATTGATATTGATATAAAAAATAGTGGCATCGAACGACAATGCGAGCATCCGTTTTTTGATTCTGCAAAAGAATTGCTCGATAAATCGGAAGCAGTACTCAGCCTTGCTTGTGGGATTGGGGTGCAGTTTATTGCCGAGAAGTACATGAGTACTCCAGTGTATCCAGCCTTAAATACCACATTTTTAGGAGATGTGAAACAGGATGGTTTTTTCACCGAGAAATGTCAGGCCTGTGGGGATTGCGTTCTTGGTGTTACCGGAGGGGTGTGTCCGGTCAGCCGCTGTTGTAAACGTCTGTTCAACGGTCCTTGCGGTGGTTCGTCGAATGGAAAATGTGAAATTTCTAAAGATATAGACTGCGCCTGGCAGCTAGTAGTCGATCGCCTTGAAGCCCTTGGTAAGATGGATGATTATGAGAAAATTGCCCCTGTGAAAAATTGGTCTAAGGATCGAGCAGGCGGACCTCGATCATTTAAGCTGGAGGACTTTTAACCGTGGAAATAAAAACAAACAGCAAACTTGAAAAGGTATTAAAAAATGGCCATATGGCCGTTTCGAGTGAATGTGGACCTCCGCGATCGAGCGATCCGGCCGGTATAATTAAGAAAGGTCATCTTATTAAAAATCATGTTGATTGCATAAATATTACCGACAATCAGACCTCCGTAACCAGGCTCTGTAGTTTGGCAGCATGTATTCATCTAAAAAATGAAGGACTTGAACCGGTTTTACAGATGGTAGTCAGAGACAGAAACCGAATAGCTTTACAAAGCGACATTCTGGGAGCAGCTTCCTTTGGAATTAACAGCATGCTTTGTCTGTCGGGCGACCATCAAAGTTTTGGTGATCATCCCAGTGCACAGAATGTCTTTGATTTGGATTCCATGCAGCTTATTCAAACTGTCAGGTATATGCGTGACGAAGGAAAATTTCTAGGTGGTGATGAGATTAAAGTACCGCCAAAATTGTTTGTTGGTGCCGCAGCTAATCCTTTTGCAGATCCATTTCATATCAGAGTCCCAAGGCTCGCTAAAAAAATTGCAGCCGGTGCTGAATTCATCCAAACCCAGTGTGTCTACAACCTTGAAAAGTTCGAATTGTGGATGAAGGGGGTTGTGGAGAGAGGGTTGCATGAAAAGGTTTTTATCATGCCAGGTATAACACCCATGCGATCAGTTGGAATGGCAAAATATATGGCCCGGGCTGTACCCGGCATGGATGTTCCTGAAGATTTGATTAAACGTTTGTCAGGTGTTCCAAAGGACAAACAAGCTGAGGAAGGAATAACTATTGCGGTTGAGGCCATTCAGCGGTTAAAAGAATGTATTGGTGTGAGCGGCTTCCATATTATGGCTATCGAATGGGAGGAAAAAGTACCTGAAATTGTTGAAAGGTCCGGACTGTATCCTCGACCGGTAGTTGATTGACGGAATATTTAAGCTAGATAGGGGTTTGTAATGTGTCAGACAAGTGTGTTGATGGAAAAAAGCGGTGAGGCTGAATTGCTTCTTGAAAATGTGACAGCTCTAGAGGTACTTGAGAATGGTTTGAAAATAACCACGCTGTTTGAGGGACCGCAGGAGCTTCGTGGTGCGGCTATTCGCCGTATTGATTTTACCGGAGGCAAAGTTTTTTTGCATCAGACTAAGTAGTTTTCGTCCTGAAACAGCCCTTTTACCCTAACTCTTCGTTGTTCTCAAATTTAATCCTCGGAATATTAGTTATATACCTGTGGTTAAATTTATCGAACGCCTCAATTTAGAATAAAATGCCTCGTTTCAGGATGGAAACTAAGTAGAATTCATTTTTAATGAGCTGCAAGAAGGGCTAATCGAGAAAAGGCAATATCAATTGGAGAAATAATGGATAATGTTGAGAAGTTGCGCGTAATGTTGCAACATTGGATAGAACACAATAAGGGACACGTGGAAGAATTTGAAAAATGGCGAAGTACTATGGTTGACGAAGGCCATACATCCATCGCCGAGCATATTACTGAGGCGGTAAAGACGATGGCCACGGTTAATGTTCAGTTGGAAAAAGCACTTGTTGAAGCTGGTGGCTCGAAATCCGACAAGGAAGAAGGGCATCATCATGGCCACCATCATGGTGACCACCATCATCATCATTAGGCCTTTCCTGAAAACAAGCTGATACAGTTGGCTGCCACTCTATAAAAAAGAGGGGAAACGATTACTTCGTTTCCCCTCTTTTTTGTTTATAGCAGACAGATCTACTGTCTAGGCAATTCCTAAACTCTTTTTAGCAGAGGTAAGGGTGTTTTTCATCAACATTGCAATCGTCATCGGCCCAACACCACCTGGAACAGGAGTGATTTTTCCAGCGATTTCTTTTGCTTTTTCAAAGTCTACATCGCCTTTCAAAATAGCTTTTCCTGTTTTTTCATTCATTCCGACACGGTTAACACCGACATCGATAACGGTGGAACCTGGCTTGATCCATTCAGGTTTAACCAGATCTGGAACACCGGCGGCAACGATGAGAATGTCTGCACGTTTGCAATGGGCAGCAAGATCCTTAGTTCGAGTGTGAACGATGGTTACGGTTGAGTTGGCACCAACACCCTTCTGTGCCATCATCATAGCAATAGGCTTGCCTACGATATTAGATCGGCCGACGACAACAACTTCCGCTCCCGATGTTTCGGTCCCTGAACGTACTATCATTTCCTGTATACCAGCGGGTGTACAGGGCAGAAAACGTACAGCATCACCACCAATCATCAGGCGACCTACGTTCACAGGATGAAAAGCATCTACATCCTTGTCAGGATCGATTGCGTTGAGGACCTTTTTATCGTCAATGTGCTTTGGCAAAGGCAACTGAACCAGAATGCCGTGAATAGCGGGGTCATTGTTATATTTGTCGATCAAAGCTAGGAGATCGGCCTCGGAAATATCAATGGGCTGGTCATCCTGGATTTCATGAAAACCACAGCTGATAGCTGTTTTGACTTTCAGTGTTACGTAGCTAATTGATGCAGGACTGCTACCCACGAGAATAGTCACAAGGCCCGGAACTTTTCCGTGCTTTGCTTTCATGTCGGCAACTTCCTGCGTAATTTCTGAGAGAATAGCTTTTCGTATTTCGGTACCACTAATAATTTCAGCAGTCATTTGTTGTAAGCTCCTTTTGGCAATGTCGAATTTCTCATTCCTTGTGTGATAAGGCGAACGCTTGGGAAAATAATTCAATATTCTCCCAAGCGGCTGTTCTCAGAAAGGGGTTTTAGAATACACCCTCAACCTTACCGGTTTCGACATCAACATCTACACGCTTGAAGGCAGGATTTGAGCTGGTTCCAGGCATAAGGCTGATAGAACCGGCGACAGGCACAATAAAGCCGGCACCACCATAGGTCAAAACTTCCCTGATGGTCAGACGCCAATTTGTAGGTACACCTTTGAGGGTTGGGTTGTCGGACAATGAAAGGTGGGTTTTTACCATACACATACCCATAGCTGAGAGCACTGGGTCTTTCTGGATTCTGGCAATAGCTTTGTTTGCATCTGCGGAGTAGTCAACACCATCAGCGCCATATACTTCCTTGGCGATAAGCTCGATTCTCTCTTTGATAGGCATATCCAGTTCGTAGAGGAATTTGAACTCGTTCTTTTCTTCACATGCCTCAACAACGGTTTTGGCAAATTCGATAGCACCATCACCACCTTTTTCCCAATGTCTGGAAAGGGCAACACGGGCACCCTCGGCTTCGCAAAGTTCGCGAACCTTGGCAATCTCCGCATCAGTATCGGTGTAAAAGGCGTTAATGCATACAACCGGAGCAATACCAGCTTTTCTGACGTTTCTGATATGGTGAATCAGATTGCCACAACCCTTGGCAACCCATTCAACGTTTTCAGTGCTATATTCTACTGGCATTGCTTTACCTGGGACAGGAACAGGAGCACCACCATGACACTTTAGGGCACGGATAGTTGCAACGACAACTGCACAATCTGGCTTAAGACCGGAGTAACGACATTTAAGGTTCCAGAATTTCTCGAAACCAATGTCGGCGCCGAAACCTGATTCAGTGACATGATAGTCAGCAAGTTTCAACCCAACACGGTCGGCGATGATGGAGCTCTGGCCGATGGCGATATTGGCGAAAGGACCGGCGTGGACGATAACCGGCTGACCTTCGAGGGTTTGCATCAGGGATGGGTTGAGGGCATCAACCATCCATGCGGTCATGGCACCAGCTACCTGGAGATCTTCAGTGGTAACTGGCTCACCTTTTTTATTATAGGCAACAACGATTCTTCCCATTCTTTCTCGCATATCTTTGAGATCTCTGGCGATAGCAAGAATGGCCATGACCTCGGAAGATACAGCAATACCGAATTTGGACTTCATCATGAAACCATCTGATTTGCCATTTACACCGTCAATGCCAATGATAATGTTTCTCAGAGACTGGCAGCAAAAATCCATAATCCAACCCATCTCAACATTGGTCGGATCAATATCAAGACGTTTCATGCCGGAGAGTCTTTCCAGCTGCTCGTCATTATAATTTCTCTCATGTTGCAGGCGGGAAGTTAAAGCAACCATTGCAAGGTTGTGGGCATTCATAATGGCATTGATATCACCAGTGAATCCCAAAGAGAATGGGGTGAGCGGAATACATTGAGCAAGTCCGCCACCTGCAGCAGAACCTTTAATATTCATGGTTGGGCCGCCGGAAGGCTGACGAATAGCAGCACAGACACTTTTGCCAATCTTGCCGAGACCTTGGACAAGGCCCATCGAAGAGGTTGATTTGCCTTCACCAAGTGGTGTAGGTGTAATAGCCGTAACGTCAATGTATTTACCGTCAGGCTTGTCTTTCAAACGATCAAGGACTTTGCGGAAATCAATCTTGGCAATGTAATGTCCTTGAGGGAGCAGTTCTTCTTTAGTTAATCCAAGTTTTTCGCCGATCTCGTAGATCGTCAACATCGTTTTTTCTGCGTCCTGCGCAATCTCCCAATCAGCATGTTTGGTAGGATCTAAAGCCATAATTCACTCCTTTGTTAGATTGAGGCTCGAGTAGAGCCAAGTTTAAAAAAACGGCGTTTATAACTTATGGTGAAGCTTTGAAACAATAAGTGTCGCGATGATCATATAAAACTGGAACCGCTCATAAGTGCGAAGAGAGAGAGCAGGGTGAAAATTTGATTGAATCATGAGATCCTCCTCGCATTCGTATATCAACAAAACCCTTGAGCAAGGCCAAAAGTGTGACTCTTTGAACTGACATAACAAGATGAATAGAACTGACTCAATAACAAGAAATTCGTACCATAGAACTTGATGATTATCAATTGGTTTTAGCTGAAAGTGATCTGAAAAAATGTTTTATTAATACAACCTAATAGAGCTTGAATGACAGGCGATTATCGGTATGACTTTCAGAAAGAGGGTTGGGGAATGAAAAACAATCAATGTGGTTGTGCGAAGTGTTCTCTGTGGTCGGGGTGTTTTGTCCAGGCGAGATATCCTTTAAAGAGAACTGTTTTGTCGGAACAATCAATCATTTCAGCATGTTGTGATTAACTTTCAATCAATAGGTCCTCTCGAATGTCGCGAGGTTGCATCGTTCGCGAAACATAAACGGTTTTAACGTGTGCGAAGTATGCAATAGATTAAAGTTTGTCAGGTGGCTTTTTGATTCAGAAGTTGTAAATCAGTTGTTGACACCCTTTAGTCTAGTAAAAGTGACACGAAATTAAATTCACAGCGATCTAATAGTACCATAACATGTGCAAATGCACACTTTGTGGTATTGTCGGATTAGAAAAAACATTTACAATGATTCAAGCTTGTAATAACTGCAACCAAATATATATCCGCAGCAATGTATTCAAAATAATTTTCAATTGAGGGCAAATTATGTCTAAAAAAGTAGTGATTATCGGAGCAGTTGCTCTTGGTCCAAAAGTAGCCTGCAGGTTAAGGCGACTAGATCCGGAGGTCGAAATCACTCTCATTGATAGGGATAAAATAATTTCTTATGGTGGGTGTGGCATTCCGTACTATGTAGGGGGCGATATTAACGATATCGAGGATCTTTACAAAACTTCCTCTCATGCCATTAGGGATCAATCTTTTTTTGAGAAGAACAAAGGGATTACGGTTCTTACACAGGTAGAAGCAAGAGAGATCCAACGGAAAGAAAAACGGGTAAGGGTTTATCACCTGGAGACTGGAAAAGAGGAATTTATCGCGTATGACAAACTGGTCATCGCCACAGGTGCCCAGGCAATTCGGCCGCCTTTTCCCGGAGCCAACCTGGAGCGTGTTTTTACCGTGTCGGATTTACACGATGCCAAAACCATAAAGGGGCTGATGGCTGCTGGAAAAGTGGGAAATGCAGTAGTTATTGGGGCGGGAGCTATTGGTCTTGAGATAACCGAAGCTCTTACAGATCTCTGGGGGATTAAGACAACCCTTATAGAAATGGAAGATCAGGTACTTCCTACACTTTTGGGCAAATGTATTGCCCGCGTGACCGCAAAAGAACTTGAGCGAAATGGAGTGACACTGCTTTTAGAAGAAAAAGTCCTGGAAATTTCCCAGAAACCACTAAGTGAACAACTTTTAGTCAGAACTTCAAGAAAAACGATTGAAGCCGATATAGTCATCCTGTCTGCTGGCGTTCGGCCCAACACTGCCCTGGCCAGAGATGCAGGGATTTCGGTCGGCATGTCCGGTGGGATAAGTGTGGACCGACGAATGCGTACAAGTGATCCTGACATTTATGCAGGAGGCGATTGCGTTGAGTTGAGAAATTTGGTGAGTGGTGAAAATATGCTTATGGCCCTGGGGTCGTTGGCCAACCGACAGGGGAGAATTATTGCCACCAATATCAGCGGAGGGCAAAGTCATTTCACTGGAACTGTAGGTACTTTTTGTGTCAAAGTCTTCGACTTTGGGATAAGCAAAGCAGGTCTCACCTACCGACAAGCTAAAGAAACAGGTTTTGATCCGATTTATGCAGTGGTTTCCCAGCCGGATCATGCTCATTTTTATCCGAGTGCCGAACTTATCTATATCTCGCTTCTTGCTGATCGGAAGACACGGAAGATACTGGGTATTGAGGCTGCCGGGAAAAATGGTGACGCAGTAAAGGCAAGGGTGGACACTGTAGCCGTACTTCTCAGACATGGAGTTGACGTAGATGAGGTCTGCAGTCTGGAGACCGGATATGCACCACCTTTCGCCTCCGCCATGGATGTTATAAATAATGCCGGTAATGCTCTGGATAATGTTCTGGCAGGTCATAATCGACCTATAGATTCTGCCGATTTCCTTTTTGAGTTTGGTCACAAAAAAAATAGAGTTCTTGATATTCGTGGTGAAAAAGAAGCTGCGCCATTCAAGGCTAAATATGGAGATCTTTGGTTCAATATTCCTCTGGAGCAGTTACGCAAAAGGGTAGGGGAGATCAAAAAGGATGAATCGTTTTTTCTCCTCTGTGATACAGGGCCACGTTCGTATGAGGCACAGGTATTCCTGAGTTCGCAGGGCATTACCAATACGCGAAATATTCAGGGAGGTTTTGCCATGATCAAGCTTACTGACCCTGATTTTATTTAATGTGTCAGGACTCCTTTACCAGTTTAGCACCTTCATGGATTGTTCTCGATAGGGGGATTTTTTAAAGATCGTTTTTTTGAGGTGGTTTCTCTGCTACTTCGGTTGCAGAGAACTGCTTTATTTCCCCATCAATTGTAATTATCGTCCATTTTCCGTCTTTGTTGAAGGCCTTGATCAAGCACTCCAGCTGTTCACCGTTTTGCAAAGACAAGGCACATTGCTCATCGACATTTCGATTGACAATTGATTGAAAGGGACTTTCTGCTGCAATTTTTCTAAATGCTAAGACTGCCTTTTCAAAAACAACAATTCTGTCGTATTCCTCAGGATCATGTTCTCGCAACTGTTGGCGTAATCCTTCAATCTCTTGTTTTTTTGCGGCGATCAAAGTGATAGTTTTTTCCATATCTTCTTTCTGCGCAGAGGGGATTGAGAAAAGGATTTGTTTATGTATTTCCACATCGGCTTCGATGTAGTTGATTCTTTTCAGCAGATCTTCTGTTTTAGGATGTGTCATGGTATTTCTATAAGTCTGTTGTCTAATGTGTCGCATCAACTTTGTCGGTTCTGTAGTCTGCGAGGTAGTTTTTCGTGATAGTGTGTTGTTAAAAAATCTTTAAAATCATTGATCGCCGTCAAGCGTCCCTGATGATATTGTAATTTCTCAGGATTGGTTGAAAACTCTGATATGTCGAGTTCGATATTTTTTTTTCTTTTGTCTAAAACCTGATAGAGATCAAGAAGATAATTGTAGACCATGGCGTATTGCTTCTCAATAATATTTGAAATCTTTAAGGTCTGTATTGTTACTGAGATATTCACGTATCCAGAGTAATTCTTTTAGTTGACCCTGAAAACGTGGGCTATCTTCTGGATTGCCTTCTGCAGCTTTTTTAGCTATTGCTATCTTTTCGCTAAGATATTTGTGTATCTCGACAGAATATTCATTTGCCATATATGCTAGCTCTAAAAGATTTGTTCATAGTTTGATTACCTTGAATGTCAGGGCATTAGCAACTGGGAAACAGTAACGGGCCGTTTTGCAGAATGTAAATGGCCCGATTGATGAAGCAGAATCTTGTGCTAAAAGATTACTTTAGATTGTTGAGCAGGATGTTCAACATTCGCCGAACAGGTTCGGCAGCACCCCAAAGTAGTTGATCCCCAACTGTAAAAGCGGTCAAGTATTTCGGGCCGATATTCAATTTGTGAATTCGTCCGACCGGAACCGTTAGTGTGCCGGAAACTTTTACCGGGGTGAGTTCTTTGGAGCTATGCTGCCGGTCATTTGGAATAACTGTTACCCATTCGTTGTGATTTTTGATGATCTCCTCGATTTTATCGACACTGATATCTTTTTTTAGCTTGATCGTGAGTGCCTGGGAATGGCATCGCATAGCGCCTATTCGGACGCAGAGCCCATCAATAGGAATTGTCAGATCATCGCTGTTGCCTAGAATTTTATTGGTTTCTGCTCTTCCTTTCCACTCTTCCTTGGATTGACCACCGGCAACCGGGACATCAATCCATGGGATAAGGCTACCTGCGAGAGGGACACCCCAATTGTCCATGGACAATGAGCCGTTGTTGAGTGCTGCTGTGACTTTTTTGTCGATATCCAAAATCGAAGATGATGGGTCGGTAAGAAGATCCTTGACCCCATTTTCAAGTTCACCCATCTGGGATATGAGCTCACGCATGTTCTTTGCACCAGCACCACTTGCAGCCTGGTAAGTCATAGAGGATATCCATTCCACCAAATCGTTTTCGAAAAGGCCACCAAGAGCCATAAGCATGAGGGATACTGTGCAATTACCACCGATATAATTTTTAATACCTCGTTCAAGTCCCTTGTCAATCACAGCTCTGTTGACAGGATCGAGTACTATAATTGAGTCATTTTTCATTCTAAGGGTAGAAGCTGCATCAATCCAATAGCCGTTCCATTTATCACGAAGTGGTTCATAGATTTTTGAGGTATATCCTCCACCTTGGCAGGACAAAATGATATCCATTTCCGCAAGTCGGTTTAAATTCATGGCATCTTCGAGAGCTTTAGGGCCACTTCCGACATCAGGACCAGCCTGTCCGACCTGCGAGGTAGTGAAAAAAACCGGTTCAAAGCCCTTAAAATCATTCTCAGCCTGCATCCGATCCATGAGAACTGAACCTACCATTCCTCGCCAGCCGATAAATCCTACCTTAAGCATTGCAGACTCCGTGAATAAAATTGTAATTATAAAACCTTGAAGTCACGACTTCGAGGTTGAAAACACAAGCGATAAGTCTTTAATTATACATAAAACGTTTAATAAATGCGCGAGAAAAAAGCACAGATATCTAATACCTGTGTTTACTATGTTAACGATAGATGAACTTGTCATCTCGTGCTCTTTATAAAAAAGTTGCACCCGACCCAGGTATTCGATAGATTATGCCACTTCAAAAAAAGCGATAAACATTTTCATTTCTATGAATCGGAGGCAGGAGGTAAATATGGTGAAGTTTGGTATCATTGGAGGCTCTGGATTAGACAATCCGGATATTTTGCAGGACCCGAAAACGGTTGATGTAGGCACTGAGTATGGTACGCCATCATCTTCACTGATGACCGGGACGATTGGTGGAGTTGAGACCGTGCTTTTGGCAAGACATGGACGAAAACATCAATACAGTCCGACTCAGGTTAATAATAGAGCAAATATTATGGCTCTCAAACAACTTGGTGTGAGTCATATAATAGCTACGACTGCATGTGGTAGCCTCAGGGAAGAAATAAATCGTGGTCATCTAGTTATTCTTGATCAATTCATCGATTTCACACGTTTTAGGAAAAACACCTTCTTTGATTCTTTTGAAAATGGTGTTCATCATACCGCCATGGCAAATCCTTTTGATCAGGAGTTGCGTAGTGCACTTTTTGATTCAGGACAAGATCTTGGACTGACAATGCATCCCAATGGATGTGTGGTTACGATTGAAGGTCCTCGTTTTTCCAGCGTTGCTGAATCAAAGATGTTTCGGTTGTGGGGAGCAGATGTGATAAATATGTCTACGGCTCCTGAGGCAATGCTTGCAAAAGAGGCGGAACTTCCTTACGCAGCTGTCGCTATGTCAACTGATTACGACTGTTGGAAAGTAGATGAAGAGCCTGTCACCTGGAATGAGATTCTTGCCGTTTTTCAGCAAAATGCAGACAATGTGAAACAGCTTCTTATAAAGGTAATAGAGACATTTCACAAAAAAGCTGATTAGAAAAAAGGAATAATTTAAACGACAAAAGCCCCAGGCAGAGAATCTGCCTGGGGCTTTTGCTTTATAAAAAACGGCGGTGACCTACTCTCCCACACAGTCGCCCGTGCAGTACCATTGGCGCTAAAGAGCTTAACTTCCGTGTTCGGAATGGGAACGGGTGGATCCTCTTTGCTATGACCGCCGTAAAACTTGGTCAGTAAGGGTAGGGGAGGTGATGTTTGTTATCCCCTGTCCTTATGGCTATTTTCATCTCGTCCCCCTTAGGGGGATAGACTTCTCTAGAGTATTCTCTCTTAAAAGCAAGAGAGAATACTAAGAGTCGTCCAATAATCTGAATAGTAGAAAAGTCAGTAGAGAAATAATCAAAAAATATGGATAAGCCTCACGGCTGATTAGTATCGGTAAGCTCCATGTATTACTACACTTCCACACCCGACCTATCGACGTTGTGGTCTACAACGAGCCTTCAGATGGTTTACACCATGGGATATCTTATCTTGAAGTGGGCTTCCCGCTTAGATGCTTTCAGCGGTTATCCCTGCCGAACTTAGCTACCCAGCAATGCCCCTGGCGGAACAACTGGTGCACCATAGGTTCGTCCATCCCGGTCCTCTCGTACTAGGGAAAGATCTCCTCAAATATCCTGCGCCCGCAACAGATAAGGACCAAACTGTCTCACGACGTTTTAAACCCAGCTCACGTACCACTTTAATTGGCGAACAGCCAAACCCTTGGGACCTGCTTCAGCCCCAGGATGTGATGAGCCGACATCGAGGTGCCAAACCTCCCCGTCGATATGGACTCTTGGGGGAGATAAGCCTGTTATCCCCGGAGTACCTTTTATCCGTTGAGCGACGACCCTTCCATGCGGAATCGCCGGATCACTAAGACCTACTTTCGTACCTGCTCGAGATGTCTCTCTCGCAGTCAAGCTCCCTTATGCCTTTACACTCTACGGCTGGTTTCCAATCAGCCTGAGGGAACCATCGCGCGCCTCCGTTACTCTTTAGGAGGCGACCGCCCCAGTCAAACTACCCACCAGACAATGTCCTGGATCCAGATAATGGACCGCAGTTAGATTCCTAAGATAACAAGGGTGGTATTTCAAGGGTGACTCCACAGACACTGGCGTGCCCGCTTCAAAGTCTCCCACCTATCCTACACATGTTATCTCAAAAACCAATGCCAAGCTATAGTAAAGGTTCACGGGGTCTTTCTGTCTAGTTGCGGGTAACCGGCATCTTCACCGGTACTACAGTTTCGCTGAGTCCCTGGTTGAGACAGTGGGGAAATCGTTACGCCATTCGTGCAGGTCGGAACTTACCCGACAAGGAATTTCGCTACCTTAGGACCGTTATAGTTACGGCCGCCGTTTACCGGGGCTTCGGTTCATTGCTTTACCTTGCGGCTGACAAGTCCCCTTAACCTTCCGGCACCGGGCAGGCGTCAGACCCTATACTTCGTCTTTCGACTTCGCAGAGTCCTATGTTTTTAGTAAACAGTCGCTCCCCCCATTTCACTGCAACCTGACTATGCTCAATTAGTAAATAATATCACACTGCAGGCACACCTTCTCCCGAAGTTACGGTGCTATTTTGCCGAGTTCCTTAACCAGAGTTCTCTCAAGCGCCTTGGTATCTTCTACCTGCCTACCTGTGTCGGTTTACGGTACGGTCACATTCATAACTAGATACGAGGATTTTCCTGGAAGCATGGAACCAGCCACTTTATTGTCTAAAAGACATCGTCATCACGCCTTGGTGTTATACAAGGACCCGGATTTGCCTAAGTCCTCCACCTACACGCTTAAACCGGGACAACCAACGCCCGGATGGCCTTACCTTCTCCGTCCCCCCTTACCATCAAACATTATGAAAATGGTACAGGAATATTAACCTGTTTCCCATCGACTACGCCTCTCGGCCTCGCCTTAGGGGCCGACTAACCCTGAGCAGATTAGCTTGACTACAGGAAACCTTAGGCTTTCGGCGACAAGGTTTCTCACCTTGTTTTTCGCTACTCGTGTCAACATAAGCTCTTGTGGAACCTCCAGCACTCCTTACGGTGTACCTTCACAGGCGGCCACAATGTTCTCCTACCATTCAGAGGACAGAGGACAGATGACAGAGGTCAGATAAAACTACTTCCAACTTCTGTGTAATCCTTGGAGCATCTTGGAAATTTCTCTGTACGACTCTTTCCAATGCATCCACTCTGTTTCATTTATATACTGAAGATCGAGACAGTAACGAAGCCAGACTCGCATCTCATCGCTTGAACCTATCGCTATTGATATATACCGCTTGAATTCCTTGCTCGAATGCCCTTGTTTGCCATGGCCTTCTGCAAGGTTTGCACATATCGATTT
>CAWCTP010000004.1:260000-337875 GCA_963798425.1 uncultured delta proteobacterium
ACTGACAGTGATCGGGTGGAAGAGAAAATCCGTGAACTTTATGAGCCTTTTAGCCGTAATCGAGATAAAATAATGGTTATGGATGTGCGTAGTGCCGAGTTCACTAAATATGCGGCAAATTGCCTTTTAGCAACGAAGATTTCATTTATGAATGAGATGTCGAATCTAGCAGAATTGCTGGGGGTAGACATTGAGCAAGTAAGGCGGGGCATTGGTTCGGATTCCCGTATAGGTTACCAGTTTATTTATCCGGGCTGTGGTTATGGTGGCTCCTGCTTTCCTAAAGATGTGCAGGCACTTGAGCGATCAGCAAATGAGATAGGATACGAAGCAAAAATTCTTCAGGCTGTTGAACGTGTCAACAGTAAACAAAAGGAAAAGCTCTTTCAGCATGTAGCTTCTTTTTATGATGGCAATATTGAAGGAAAGACATTCGCTTTGTGGGGCCTTGCCTTTAAACCAAATACCGATGATATGCGTGAAGCTTCCAGTCGAGTGTTAATTGAAGCCTTGTGGAAAGCAGGCGCTACAGTGCAAGCCTATGATCCCGAGGCTATGGAAGAGGCCCAGCGTCTTTATGGCAGCAAAGATGATTTCAGACTTATGGGTACTAAAGAAGCTGCTCTTCATGGTGCTGACGCCTTGATTATCGTAACTGAATGGAAGAGTTTTCGGGTACCCGATTTCCAGCAAATGCTCAAAGAGCTACATGACAAGGTAATCTTTGATGGCAGAAACATTTACGATCCTGCTCGGGTAGAAACTATGGGGTTAGCTTATTACGGAATTGGTCGTGGTCGTTCGATTAAAAAATTCATATGAGTTTCAAATAAAATATAAAGGTTCATTTAAAATGAAAAAAATTGCATTGATTACAGGAATAACAGGGCAGGACGGGGCATATCTTGCAGAGTTTCTCCTTAAAAAAGGTTATGAAGTTCATGGAATTAAAAGAAGGGCGTCCCTTTTCAATACGGATCGAATCGATCATCTTTATCAGGATCCGCATGCCGGCAAACGTAATTTTATTCTTCACCATGGAGATTTAACAGATTCTTCCAGCCTTATTCATATAATAGGCAAGGTGTTACCCGACGAGATCTATAATCTAGCCGCTCAGTCCCACGTCGCCGTTTCCTTCGAGGAGCCTGAATATACAGCGAACTCCGATGCATTGGGAACTCTCAGGGTTCTTGAAGCGATTCGGATTCTGGGGTTGACTCAAAAGACTAAATTTTATCAGGCTTCCACCTCTGAGTTGTTTGGCAAAGTTCAAGAGATTCCTCAAACCGAAACGACACCTTTTTATCCGCGTTCGCCTTATGCGGTGGCCAAGATGTACGCCTACTGGATTGTTGTCAACTATAGGGAGGCGTATAATATGTACGCTTGTAATGGAATTCTCTTCAACCATGAATCGCCGCTCAGGGGGGAGACTTTCGTCACGCGCAAAATTACCAGGGCATTAGCCAGGATTTATCTGGGGCTGCAGGATTGTCTCCATCTTGGGAATCTCGATGCTAAACGTGACTGGGGCCATGCCCGCGACTATGTGCAAATGCAATGGTTAATGTTGCAACAGGAGAAACCCGAAGATTTTGTTATTGCAACGGGAGAGCAACATTCTGTTCGGGATTTTGTTAATGCTGCTGCGACAGAAATCGGGATTGGCTTGCGATGGGAGGGGAGGGGTGTTGAGGAGATTGGCGTGATAGACCGTGTTCCTGCCGGAGTCGATGTGAATGGTATGAAAGTCGGTGATATCATTGTGCGGGTTGATCCGAGGTATTTCCGACCAACTGAGGTCGAAACGCTGCTTGGTGATCCGAGAAAGGCCAAGGAAAAACTCGGATGGGTGCCAAAGACCACCTTTTCCGAGCTGGTAACCGAAATGATGCGGTCCGATTTGGTGGAAGCCAGAAGAGACGAACTTTGCAAGAGCGAAGGGTTTGCGGTTCTTAACCGTCACGAATAAAGAGCAAAAAAATCAAATCCAGCAACTCAACCAGGAAGCTTTGGGGTGCTGGATCATTTGATATTATTCCTCAATATTCCTGCGGAAGCGTTCGATCATATCCTTGCGAATCATATCATGGTCGAGTTTGAAGATATCCTTTGGAAAGAGTAATTCCATCACTCCCGAATCAAAAATTCTTTTAACCTCATATTCGTCGTGAGAGACATCCCTCTTATACATGTAGTTAAGCCATGAGCGATTAGTGTGAATGATAAACTCAACACGCATGCCGCCTAATCTGGCAAAAAATTTCATCATTTCCGTTTTCGAACTGGAGCCGGCATTCGTAGCTCGATAGGCAGCGGAACCGGTCAGGGTGTCGGAAATATCTTCCAATACCATAAAGCTGTCAGCTTTTGATGCAGACCGCGTCAGGTGGTTTTGAAAGGTTTTTATGTCTGCTACGGAATCCAGAACTGCCATGAGACCGAGTTCATCATCGACGGCTACTGCTGGGTTTTTTTCGTTTTTACGCAGTAGTTTGAGCACCTTTGCCTCTGGCGGTTTTTTGCGAATTGAGACATAAATGGGGATATCCCGATTTCCAGTTGAAAACCGGCGGCGTTTGAGTAGAGTGAGTTTTGAACCTTTATCGAGTTGGACATCCTGACCTTGCTTGGCCGTAAGAACCCTGACATTGGTGCAACAAAACGTATCCTCCGAGTGCTGCGAATAGAGGTAAACAATGTCGTGTTCACCAATTTTCAGGTTTTTACTCCAGACATAATCGTTCAGAAAATGTAAAAAATTGGAAAACTTTTCCTCGATCCCGGTTTCCCTCTCTCTTTGATCGATACTGCCTGCAAGATTCATCAGGACCAGTTTACGACGCGCTTCAAATCGGGCCTTTTTGTGGTATCTATCATTGAACATGATGAGGAGGAGGGTGACGGGATCATTGGCGACCTCTATTTCATTGGTGGTGGCAACAAAAGAGGCATAGGGTTTTAGTATCTTTGCTTTGAGCGAGTTGACAACCGCATCGGCAGTTCTGGCATATTCATGTACTCTGGCTTCTACTTCTCTTGGTGTGCCGTTCAGACCAAACATATTGCCGAGCAGCAAGCAGGCTCGTTGGCTGCGATATATTAATTTGTCTTGGTTTTTGATGAGTTCGCTTAGCTGAGCAAAATTGGAAATTTCTAGAAATTCAAATACTTGACTCCGAAGAGCCCGATACTTGGTAATGTTGATTCTCTCGCGGCAGAGATTTTTAACCCATTTCCTGGTGTGTGAGGAGAACGGTTTACTCACATCTACACTATCCTCAACGGCCAGTGGCCCATGTTGTTGCAGCGAGGTAAAAACACTGTCTTCAGTGATAACGGACATTTAATTTTCCTGTTCCAACCTTGAAAATATTAACTTACGACTTAAACTTTGCCTCTCGTTTAAGCATCGGGCTTTTCTTAACTGGCGCCCATTCTACCGATAAATGAAAATTTAAACAGCGGAAAATAAACAAAAGATGAATGGAAATCTTATTTGAGTTATAGTCAAAATTTCGTTACGAGAAGGTTAATATTTGTACGCATTGCTAGTTCAACTGCGTTTTTATTATTTTTTTCAACTCTATAATTGGAAATGAGCATGTTCAGAAATTTCAGTATTGTGCCGAATATAATGTTTGGCAGAGGTTCCTTTAATCAGCTTAAGGATATTATTGCCCCTCATCGGTCTAATTCTGATTCCTACTTTGTTTTTGTTCTGGATGATGTCTTCAAAGGCAAAACTCTGGAGAGGAGGTTACCAATACAGGGCAAAGACTTGCTGTTGCTGGTAAATGTCGACGATGAACCCAAAACAAGCTACATAGATGCCTTGGTTCAGCAAATTCGTGACTACAATGGTGTTAAACCCGATGGAATTGTAGGTATTGGTGGCGGGGCCACAATGGATATAGCCAAGGCAATTTCCTTGATGCTCAATAATCCGGGATCATCTGCCGATTATCAGGGCTGGGATTTGATCCAAAACCCCTCAGTCTACCATGTTGCTGTTCCAACTCTTGCCGGGACCGGAGCAGAAATTTCCCGTACGACTATCCTGACCGGACCGACGAAAAAGTTGGGAATTAATTCGGACTATACTTTATTTCATCAGCTTGTACTCGATCCAGAGCTACTTGGATGGGGTTCCGAAAAGCCAGTGGTTTTACACCGGTATGGATTGTTATATCCACGATGTCGAGTCTCTTCATGGAACCTTTATCAATGAATTCAGCAGAGCTTATGGAGAAAAATCTATAGATCTCTGCCGCCAGGTTTTTTTGGAGGATCATCCTGATAGAGACGATAAACTGATGATGGCCTCCTATTTTGGAGGGATGAGTATTGCCTATTCTCAAGTCGGCGCCTGTCATGCTCTTTCTTATGGACTTTCTTATGTCCTGGGTATTCATCATGGTATCGGCTGCTGTATCGCTTTTGATTACTTGGAGGATATTTATCCTGAAGGCGTAAAGGAGTTCAGAAAAATGATGGAAAAACATCAGATATCTCTGCCGAGAAACCTTACTGCGAATATGAATAAAGATGCTCTCGAACTGATGGTGACCACTGCCTTGAATCTTGTACCGCTTTGGGAGAACTGCCTGGGACCTGATTGGCAAAAGCTGATGACCCGTGAGCGCTGTCTTGGGATTTATCGTCGAATGTGATTTTGGATAATACTGATCAGGATAATATAGATCGGCTATTGACGTTACCCTGCTGGATTGGAGCAAAGCGCGCTTTGCCTATCGTTCTCGGGTATGTGCCTATCGGTTTTGCCTACGGAGTGCTGGCCGGAAAAAGCGGGTTGTCCGAGACAAATACTTTGTTGATGTCTCTTATTGTTTTTGCGGGTTCAGCCCAATTTATCGCTGTCGGTCTGTTCGCCAGTGGAACCGGGCCCGCGGCGATAATATTAACGACCTTCGTTGTTAACCTGCGCCATATGCTGATGGCGGCATCTCTTGCGCCTTATCTTTCCGCATGGAAAAAGAGATATCTCGCTTTTTTTTCTTATCAACTCACTGATGAGACTTTTGCTCTTCATTCCTCGGCAGCAGGAAAAATGAACGAGTGTCGATTGGAAGTACTATCTCTCAATATGACCGCGCAAGTCTCTTGGGTGCTTGGGACGGCGCTCGGAGTAGTTGCTTCCGGTTTGATAAGTGACATAAAACCTCTCGGGTTGGACTATGCATTGGCAGCTATGTTTATAGGACTTCTGGTCGGGCAATGTAAATCTCCGGTGCGAATCATTACCGCGATTCTATCTGGAGGTATCGCCACACTCTTGTATCTTGGAGGCTGGCATCAGTTTCATATCATTGTCGCAACAATTGCCGGGGCCACCCTCGGTTTGGGAGTTGAACAGTGGATCAAACGCTGATCTTCTGGACTATTGTGGGGATGGGAATTGTTACCTACTTGCCCCGATTATTGCCTGCACTTTTCCTAAGCGGTAGGAGTCTGCGTCCGATTATTGTTTCCTGGTTAAGGCTTGTGCCACCTGCTGTTCTTGCTGCAATGCTTGTCCCTTCACTACTTGTACGGGAAAACTCTGTTGATTTGGGGATCGAAAACCTATTTTTCTGGGCAGCTCTTATTGCTTTTCCGGTGGCATGGAAATGGAATAGTCTTTTTGCAACAGTACTGGTCGGAATGGGGTTGATTGCTCTCGGCCGCTATCTGGGCTTTGGGATGTAATATCTCATGAACAAAACACTTTCTGAGTCCGACAGGAGCGAAATTGTCAAGCCCCTGCTGCAATGGTTTCGAAACACTAATCGAGATCTTCCCTGGCGCCGCACCTACAATCCATACCATGTTTGGATTTCTGAGATCATGCTCCAGCAGACCCAGATGGATCGAGGGGTTGCTTATTTTCTGCGATGGATCAAACGTTTTCCAGATGCCCAGGCAGTTGCAGTAGCAGAGGAACAGGAAATTCTCAAATATTGGGAAGGACTCGGCTATTATGCCAGGGCGAGAAATCTGCATAAGGCGGCCAAGGTCATTGCCCATGAATTTCAAGGTGAGGTCCCATGTGAGTATCAGCAGCTGCTGAAGTTGCCAGGTATCGGACCTTACACCGCGGCAGCAATTGCAAGTGTGGCGGGCAATTACGATGTGGCGGTAATTGACGCCAATGTCACCCGAGTATACGCACGGCTTTTTAACATAGCTGAACCGGTCAAACAGAGCCAGGTGCAAAAACGCCTTGTCGAAATTGCGCAGGATCTTTTACCAAAAGGGCAGGCGAGGGCATATAACCAGGCGTTGATGGATTTGGGTGGGTTGATTTGCACACCAAAAAACCCAAGCTGTTCTGAGTGTCCTATCGCTTTCTCATGCAGTGCCTTACAGGAGGGAACAGTAGCAATGCGTCCGGTAGTTGGACCCAAAAAAAATGTGATTACCCTTCACAAGGTAGCAGCCCTTATTTTGCGCGGCGAGAATATCTTCATTCAACAACGTCGGCCAGACGATGTCTGGGGTGGGCTTTGGGAGTTTCCTGGCGGTCAAGTAGAGGAGGGTGAAGCAGGAAATGGAATTGTTAACAAAATCTTTGAAGACACCGGGCTGTCAGTTTCTCTTTGCAAATATATCACCAAGGTCGTTCATCAATACACTCATCATAAAATAATTCTCCACTGCTTTCTCTGCACACTGATTGGAGAAAAAGCTGAACCTGTTTTGGCTTCAGCTTGTAACTATCAGTGGATTTCTTTGGAGAAGCTTGAACATTTCGCCTTTCCTGCGGGTCCTAGAAAAATCCTCGAATATATCAAAACAAATCCTGTTTTCTAACAGCCTATTGCCAGCCTCTACTCAGCTGAATAGAGAAGCTCTACCGGGCAATGATCTGATCCTAAAACCTCTTTTAATATTAGTGCATTTTCAACCTTGTCTTTCGCACTCTCACTTACGCAAAAATAGTCAATGCGCCACCCAACATTCTTGGCCCGGGCACTAAAACGGTAACTCCACCAGGTATATTGATCCGGTTCTTGGTTGAACATCCGAAAGGTATCAACATAGCCTGCTTCGACAAAGCTATCCATCCAGGCTCTCTCTTCCGGGGTGAAACCTGCATTTTTAATGTTTGTTTTAGGATTCTTGAGGTCGATTTCCTTATGGGCAACATTAAAATCGCCGCAGAGTATCACTGCCTTTTTCTCACTCAAGTTCATTTGCAAAAGAGGTAAGTCTTTTCGTTGAAACGGAACTTATAATCAAGACGAACTAATTGGTCGCCGCTGTTTGGAAAGTAGATGTTTATCAGGTAGTAATTATCAAATTCCAGTGTCAAAACTCTTCCTTCACAATCAAATTCGGGGTCGCCAAGGCCATAATGAACAGCTATCGGCTCTATACGACTATAGAAGGCTACTCCGGAATAGCCTTTTCGCTCGGCACTGTGCCAGTAGGATTTATAGCCAGGGATATTTTTCAATTCTTCGGAGAGTTGGTCCGGTTGAGCTTTGGTTTCCTGCAGCCAGATGACATCTGCATCGAATTCGGGAAGTGTCGTAATGAAGCCCTTCTTTTCAATGGCACGGATTCCGTTAACATTCCAGGAAACAAATTTCAGTGTGTTGTTGTTGTTCATTTTGGCTCCAGGTATTTTGCGGGGACGCACCCCATTTTTGGGACACTCTTTATCCAAGAGGGCAGATATCACAGTGAGGACTGACCGGCCTGCAGATCGACTGACCAAAGGAAACAAGAAGGGAATTGACTCCGATCCAATGTTTTTCAGGTAGCTTTTCCCGCAGGGCCATTTCGGTTTTCAGTGGAGTATCTGTTTCAACATACTGCCATATATTCATAATCCTGTGTACATGGGTGTCAACACAGATGGCTGGTTTTTGGAAAGCGACACTGACCACCAAATTGGCGGTTTTCCTGCCGACTCCAGGCAAAGTAATAAGTTCTTCGATGGTGTCCGGTACCTTTCCACCGAATTGTTTAAGTGTTTCCGGTAAGTTGGTTAGATGTTTGGCTTTGGTTTTGTAAAAGCCGACCGGATAAATAAGAGAAGACAATTTTTTCTTCAGACAACATGGCAAGCGAATCTGCGTCCGGTGCATATTTGAACAATCGTGCCGAGGCTTTGGCAGTAGTCTCGTCTTTGGTTCTTGCGGAAAGGATAGTGGCCACCAAAACCTTGAAGGGGTCTTTCGTCTGCACTGCAATCAGATCAACCACCGGAACATGTTTGTCACGAATCGCCAATGCAACGGTTTTTAGAAACCAGTCTATATCGATAGTCATCAAGCGATTCCTTTCATTGTTGATTTTTCGGTGAAACACAGGAGGCTAATTACGGCTGGAGCAGATCCGGTTCGAAATTAAGGGTGGCAAAATAGTCCTCTACTTCTTCTGCCCGACGAATAAGTTGGATTTTTCCATCAGAACCTAAAAGCAGTTCCTTGGGACGAAGGTTGCCGTTATAATTAAAGCCCATAGCACTTCCATGAGCACCGGTGTCTTGGATGACCAGGAGTGTCTCCGTCTTCGATCCTCGGCAGCTCACGCTGAACGGCAAATTTGTCGTTGTTTTCACAGAGAGAGCCGACCACATCTACGATTTCCTTTTCTGCACTGTCATCCTTACCAACCACATCAATATGATGGTAGGCACCATACATTGCTGGTCGCATCAGGCAACTCATCGAGGCATCAACACCCACATAAGTCCGGTAGATATTCTTCCGGTTGATAGCTTTGGTCACTAGAACTCCGTGAGGACCGGTTATGAATCGGCCGCTCTCCATATATAGAGCAGGTTCATAGCCATGCTGTTGTCGGAAATTTTTAAAGCGTTCGGTGATTTCCCTGCCCATGGCAATGAGGTCCAATTCGGCAACACCAGGTATGTAGGGTATGCCAAGCCCACCTCCAATGTTGATAAACTCAAAAGTAATGTCGAGTTCAGCTGAAATCTCGGCGATTAGCTCCAGAAGCATCTCGACTGGTCTGGACCATATACTCATAGTTCAGTTCATTTGAGGCGAGCATGGTGTGGATGCCGAATCGTTTTACCCCCTGAGATTTTGCCTGACGGTAGGCCTCGATGATCTGGTCGTCGCTCACTCCATATTTGGCTTCGATAGGATTGCCGATAATGTCGTTACCGTTTCTTTTGGCACCCGGGTTGTAGCGAAAACAGATCAGTTCCGGCATGTTCGGGACCTTGGCTAGCAGACTGAGGTCATCAAGATTGAGAATCGAACCACCATCTTTTGCGGCCTCAATGAAATCCTGTTCACTGGTATTGTTTGAAGTGAACATGATTTCTTCCCCGCGACCACCAATCTGACGACTAAGACGGAGTTCAGCAATAGAACTGCAGTCAAAACCAAAACCGATATCTTTCATGATTGAGAGGATTTTGGGATTAGGCAGTGCTTTCACAGCATAATATTCACGAAAAAAGCCAATCTCGGCAAACGCTTCTTTTAAGCGATCACCTGTTTTTCGGATTCCCGCTTCGTCATAGATGTGAAATGGAGTTCCGTAATGACTGGTAATTTTGTCCAGTACAGGGAAAAGGCGATCTTTGTAGGCTTGTGACATTGGCATAGAACTTATTCCTTATATTGATTGTGGGAATGGTATTCGGCTGGTTTCCTTGACCGTTGACAATACCGTTTCGGTACTGGTGGAAAGAACACCCTCAATAGTTATTATTTTTTCCTGTAGCAACTGGCCTAGGGTAGTTGTATCAGCACTTCGAATCTTTATCAGATAGCAGTCGCTTCCTGAGACAAAGTGTACCTCCTGAATCTCTGGGATTCGTGAGAGTTGAGTGCCAACATTGTCACACATTGTGGCGCTGGTCTTTATATGAACAAAGGCCACCTGTGCACAATTGAAACGATCTGGATTCAGCCGTACTTCATAACCATCGATAATTCCTTGTTTTTCCATTTTTCGAATTCGTTCCAGGACCGCTGACGGGGCAAGGCCAACCTGTCTGGATACTTCGATGTTTGGTATACGGGCCTTCTCTTGAAGAATATTCAAAATTTCGAGACTGATATCATCCAACATTTTTCCTCCTTGGTTTAATCTGAATATATTACCAAACACGAGTAAGTCAAGAATAATGTTCTGCATTATGATGTTACACGTGAATATATTCTCCGTAAAGTGGATATATCACTGATTAGTTCTTGTGAAATTTCTCTTTGCTGTACAAACAGCTTAGCGGGGTTCTTACGTATATGCAAACAAGAAAGCCTCTCGAATAACGTTAAAGTTCTTATGGTTTTTTGAGGTCATTCAGGTAGGAAAAAGTTTTGGATGGGGTATAATAGATATATTAGCAATAGGACTTTCCGGTTTGAGGGTGGCCCTCTAATTCTGATTAATATCTAATTCACCATTTACTGAAACGAGATTTTTTGTCAACAATTACCATTATAGTACCCACTCTTAATGAAGCTGGGAATATTGATCTGCTCCTTGAAAGAATTACAAGTATCAGGCACTCGTGCAATATCGACTTCGATATTCTCTTTGTTGATTCAGCATCCACTGATGAAACTTGTGCTCGTGTAATGGAGTGGCAGAAAAGAGAACCGGTCCGCCTACTTCAGCATAGCAAAAATATGGGGCTCGCCGGTGCAGTTATGGCTGGTGCCAATTATACAGATTCAAAATACGTTCTGGTTATGGATGCAGACCTTAGCCATCCTCCCGAAAGTATTCCTAAACTCCTCCAGCCTTTAATCGGCGAGACATATGATATGGTTATTGGGAGTAGATATGTGGATGGAGGGTCCGTGCCAGACTGGCCATTTTCGCGACGGTTTATCTCTAAAATCGCAACCCTTCCCGCCCGCTATTTCTGCACAGTAAAAGATCCTCTGGCAGGTTATTTTGCTGTGGAACGACGACTTTTCACTGAATTGCCCGATACTGTATCTGGCTTTAAGATAGGATTGGCAATATTAGCTGAATATGGAACGAAAATTCGGGTAATTGAAATCCCTATCGAGTTCAGAGACCGCAATTATGGGAAGTCCAAGATGAATTACCGAGTAGGTTTTCACTATTTGAAGCAACTTATGCAGCTGGTAATCAAACGAATATAGATTTGATATATGTGTATCTGTCGTTGAGACTGAGGAGTTTTGAGGTTCCGTCCAGGCGGTTTCAGTTGGCGGACTAGAGGAGAGATTATATGAGAAAGTTGCACTCTCATTAACTTTAGTATTAGCACTCCGATTCTTTTAGCATTTGCCTCCGTCTGCAAGATTTTTCGGATTCAGTAACCTTCGCAACTCCTGCTTGGGGATCTCGGTCTGATTTCTTCAAGAACATGAGCACTTCCAGCCAGATTCTATGGAAGAGGTTGAGACAAAATCGAAATTTGTACCTATCCATCGTTATCCCTTCTTCCGATTGCTGTTTTCTCAGGTTGGTTAGACGAGAGTTTTTTGAGCAATTTTTCCAGGCGATGCTGGCGAGTGGAAAAAGATAAGGTATCTTGAAAAAAACTGTTTCGGCCTGTTGATCGGACAAATTTCCGATCAACAGGTAATACAAAACTATTTTTTCCAGAGGCCATGAAGATTACAGTAAGCGCGAGCAGTTACAGCACTCGCGTCTATTGGGAAAAAGGCAGCAGGCTTAGAGGATGGGGTGAGGAATTGTCGGTATACGGCATCTCCTGCAGTGAGCTCAATCCATTCAATATAATGGGCATCGGTCATTGGGTGATCGACTGTGCCGATGTTAACCTGCCAGCCGCCATCGCGTTTCTCCAGGGCTGGAACATGCTTTTCTACGGCAGCATCAGTTGTGTTTTCCTTCTGCATAGTCATTTGCTGGCCGCAGCAGTTCAATTCTGCTCCACCTGCCGTAAGAATTTCAGCAATATTCCCACAGATTTCACACTTGTAAACGCCTAACTTTTTAGCCATTAGATTTCTCCCATGTTGATGAATGGATTTCGATTGTCTTAATTAAACCCAAATGAATGTAACATTGTAGTAGTCGAAAATGTAATTAAATCAAATGGATCTACAAAAAGACTGAGCATGTTATGAACTTCAGGGCACTAGAGTAATCATAGATTGTTTGCTCCGCAATTAATTAAAGCCAATTTTGCGAAAAAGAATCATTTCCATCAAACAAGGTGTAGCTGTATCTGGAAGTCTCTTTTCTTAAAATAAATGGTATGTTACAGTATTTTATATTTAAAAATCGTTAGACAGGTTTATGCCATGTTGGCAAATCGAATTTACAATAGTGATGGTGTTGAAGAGCCAGCTTCACATAGAATCAAGACTGATTTAATTGTTCTGGAGATTGGGTAACATCTTCGGATATAACAATATTCTAGGATTTAATAAAATAAACAAACAGGAGAAATTATGAAAGTGAACAAGCTTCAGAAGATGATTATTGGAATGAGTGTCATACTTTGTGCAACTGTATCGAATCTACAAGCAGCTGAATACGATCATGAAGTTCAGGATAAAAAAATCAATTTTGCCTGGAAAGTTGAAGGCGACAAACTGGCAGTCAAGCTTACCGCCGAAACAGAAGGCTGGGTTGGTATTGGGTTTAACCCAACAAAAGAGATGAAGGGTGCCAATTTCATACTCGGTTATGTAAAAGGTGGGGTAGCAAAGTTAGATGATGATTTCGGTGTTGCTGAAAATTCGCATAAACCTGACACAAAACTTAATGGCACAAGTGATGTTACTCTGGTTGGCGGTACAGAAACTGGCGGCGTTACGACAATAGAATTTACCCTGCCTTTAGACTCTACTGATAAAAACGATACTAAGATCGACGTCAACGGAGACACTACGGTTCTCTTAGCCTACGGGGGTGGTCGCGACAGCTTTTTGGCAAAGCATGCATACAGAACTGCCCTTAAGATCAACCTGAGCACAGGTGCTTCGAAAAACTTACAGTAGTTCGGTGGTAGGAATGAATCATTGTAGCAAAAACATTATATTCAGTCTGCTTCTCTTCCTCTCCATTGGTAAAAGCGGTTTTTCTTGGGCGCATGGTGACGAGAACCATACCATGACGATGTTAGAGCAAAATGAGAACTCTGCAACAGTAGAGAACAGCGATGATGCTCAATGGATAGAGGAAAAGACCGGCCAATACCTGCCACTTGATTTGGAGTTTGTGGATGAGGAAGGCAAAGCCATCCTGTTAAAAGAAATTATTGACCGACCGACAATTTTTCTGCCTGTTTACTTTTACTGCCCCAATATCTGCAGTAAGAATTTGGCTAATCTTGCAATTGCTCTAAGCCATCTCAGCTTTAAGCCGGGAGAGGAGTATCGTGTTATCGCCTTAAGTTTCAATGAAGCTGAAGGTTATGAAGACGCGGCTCGTGCCAAAATAAATTATCTAAAAATTGTCGGTGATGATTTTCCGCCTGATGGATGGCGTTTTCTTACCGGGAGTAAACAAGCCATTAAGCAGGCAGTGAATGCTGTCGGGTTCCGATTCAAAAAGGTTGGTGATGGAACGTTTATTCATCCCGCAGCGTTGATGACCATAGCAAAAGACGGAAAAATAATTCGTTATGTTTATGGATCATTTCTAGCAGGGGATATAGATATGGGGCTGGCGGATGCGGCTAATGGCAGCCCTTCGTTATCGGTAAAAAGGTTGCTTGCCTTTTGTTTTAATTACGATCCCAATAAAAACCAATCGTTGTTCCAACGTGTAAAGATCGGTGTAATGCTGTTTTTTGGCATAGTTTTGGCGTTTGTCTTCATCTATTTCAAGAGAAAACGAACGTAGAATCAGGAAGGCCTGTAACGATGGTAGCGTAAACAGACAGGAAATATAAATGACTGCAACACAATCTTTTTATCATAATTCGGCTCCCCAGGGGCTTACTGGGATCAAATCCTGGCTGTTAACCCACGACCATAAGCGACTGGGGCTTATGTATCTCTGTGCAATTTCCTTTTGGTTTGTAATTGCCATGTTATTAGGTCTTTTGTTGAGGACCGAGCTAATGACCCAAGGCAGGACTATTATGGGGCCTGAGCTCTATAATGCTACATTTACCCTGCACGGGGTGATAATGATTTTTCTTTTTGTTATTCCTGGTATCCCAGCTATTTTCGGAAATTTTTTTCTGCCGATACAGCTTGGAACTGATGATGTATTTTTCCCGCGGCTCAATCTTTTCAGTTGGTATCTTTTCATGATTGGGGGCTTTTTTGCTATCATTTCTTTGTTTGTGGGAAGTGGCTTTCCGGATACGGGTTGGACCTTCTACGTGCCATTTAGTGTCAAAAACAGTGCTAATGTAGGATTGACCGTGACAGCTGCGTTTATTCTCGGCATGTCGTCCATGTTGACCGGTTTGAATTTTGTGACCACTTTTCACCGTATGCGCGACAAAAACATGGGACTCATGCAGATACCGCTCTTTTCTTGGTCACTTTATGCAACTGCCTGGGTTCAGATTCTGGCAACACCTGTGATTTCCATTACTTTTGTGCTGGTTGTCCTGGAGAGATTTCTTCACATAGGTCTTTTTGACCCGGATAAAGGTGGAGATCCGTTGTTGTACCAGCATCTGTTCTGGATGTATTCGCATCCTGCCGTTTATGTGATGATTATCCCTGGAATGGGTGTGATTTCTGAGATTATTCCAGTTTTTTCACGCAAGTCTATTTTTGGTTACAAAGCAATCGTTTGGTCGTCGATGGCCATTGCTATTGCCGGTTCACTGGTGTGGGCACATCACATGTTCACCAGCGGGATGAGCGATGTGTCAGTCTTTGTATTTTCCCTGTTAACGTATCTTGTTGCCATCCCTTCGGCGGTCAAGGTCTTCTCATGGGTCGCGACTATGTATAAAGGGTCGATTGAAATGACTCCGCCACTTCTTTTGGCACTCATCTTCATTTATCTCTTTAGTGTCGGGGGCCTGACCGGATTAGTACTTGGGGCGGCCGGAACAGATATACATGTGCATGACACCCAATTCGTCGTGGCACATTTTCACTTTGTCATGTTTGGTGGAACGGGGTTTGCGTTTTTTGCGGCACTCCATTTTTGGTGGCCGAAAATGTTTGGTATCATGTATCGATTTAAGCCGGCTTATATCGGAGCATCGCTAACAGGAGTGGGATTCCTGTTCCACTATGTACCTATGCTTATCTTGGGCTTACAGGGCATGCCAAGGAGATATTACGATTATCTTCCCCAATATGAAACCGGCAATTTCCTGGCTGGTTTCGGTGGGTATATTCTTATTATCGGTATGGTGATAATGTTTGTGAATCTGCTAATGAGTTTCAAGCAGAAAGTGCTGGCACCAGTTGATCCTTGGGGTGGAACCACTCTGGAATGGACAGTTCCTTCACCGCCACCGGTTTATAATTTTATAAAAAAACCACAGATTGATGACTATGCCTATGATTTCAGCAAGGTAGTTGAACGCTTCCAACAGAGTGGCAAGTAAGGATAACTTTTATGAGTTCTCACATAGATAAAACCGGCAATAAGATAGGAATGTGGCTGTTTCTTTATTCAGAGATCATTCTTTTCGGAGGGCTGTTTGTCCTTTATGCCGCATATTTGCATAGATATTCTGTGTTTTTTACCGAAGGGGGAAAAGAACTTAACCGGGTCATTGGGACGATAAATACCGTTGTTCTGTTGATATCTAGTTTTTCTGTGGCTGCATCCATTACTGCCGTACAGAGAAATGCAAAAAAGCAAACTATTGCTTTTTTGATTTTTTCAATTTTATGTGGTGCCGTCTTTTTGGTTAATAAATATTTTGAATGGAGCACAAAATTTCATCACGGTATTTACCCAAACTCTGAAATACTTACTTCTGGAGAACCTGGGGTAAATATCTTTTTTAGCCTTTATTATGTTATTACCGGCCTGCACGGTCTGCATGTAATCATCGGCATGATCTTGCTTTCTGTTAGTCTTGTGTTTGTAATTACAGGTAAAGTGAATGCCTCCAGGTTTTCCATGCTCGATAATTCCGGTCTCTACTGGCATCTGGTGGATCTCATCTGGATTTTTGTGTTTCCTCTTTTTTATCTGGTTTTATAAAAAGAGAATAAATTGTTTCGGAGATTGAATGTGGATAATCAAGAAAAACAACATGTACTCAGTTTTACCCAACTTGGGATGGTTTTGGCGGTATTGCTTGTATTGACCGGAATTACCGTTGGCGTCTCTTATATCCATCTTGGATTCCTCAATATCCCCATAGCTCTTGGCATAGCCTGCACCAAGGTAACATTTGTCCTGCTCTTTTTTATGCATTTGAAATACGAAGGACGGATTATCAATATATCCTTTCTCAGTACGGTAAGTGTACTTGTGATTTTGATCGGTTTTACCTTCTGGGATGTGGCATACAGATATTAGGTGGAGAATTTTATGACCCCGGTACAAGGCGTAGATCAGGCATTTTGGTACATACTCGGAGTATCAATTGTTCTGCTTTTTGGTATCACTGTAGTGATGGTGTATTTTGTTGTTAAATACAGACGAAGCAAAAACCCTGTTGCATCCGATATTCGAGATAACTATCCACTGGAAATTATCTGGACTATTATCCCGACTATTATTGCTCTTTCCATGTTTTACGTTGGTTGGTCTTCATACGTTGGGCTTCGAACGGTACCTGATAATGCCATGGAAGTCGAAGTTATTGCTCAACAGTTTTCATGGATTTTTGTCTATAACAACGATAAGGAAGTCGAGAATGAACTGGTCGTTCCCCTTGGGAGAGCAATCAAACTGAATATTTCATCCCTTGACGTAATTCACAGCTTTTTCCTCCCTGCATTTCGTATTAAAGTTGATGCTGTTAAAGGGATGCCAACCTATGGTTGGTTTTATGCCGATAAAATTGGAGAATACGATATTGAATGCACTGAATACTGTGGTATAGATCATTCTGCAATGGTCGCTAAGCTCAAAATAGTTCCTGAAAAAGAATTTAAAACTTGGCTCCTTGAGTAAAGGGACTACGATTTTGAAAAACCGACCCACTGCTCATTTTTTCCATGACTTCCATGCAGGTATAATTCGAAGGTTAAGTCTGGCGAAGGCACCACTCTGCCTACTTATAGGGTGCTCCACTCTTTTTGGATACATTTTGGCTGATGCCGTTATAACGCAAAGGACTTTTTTGAGCAGTTTCGGAATTTTTATTTTGGCGACCGGTGCTGCCACTTTAAACAGTCTTCAAGAATATCACCTTGATGGCGAATTCGAGAGAACGAAGAACAGGCCATTGCCAAAAGGCTTGATGCAACCTTACCAGGCAGGAGTACAGGCAGGTATTCTACTCTTGACTGGCTTGGTTGTGCTCTTTGCTGCAAATGAGACATTATTACCTGTTTTTGCAGCCATCTTTGCTGTCATATTATACAATGGTGTTTATACACCACTTAAAAAAAAATCGATTCTGGCTATTATTCCAGGGGCATTTTGCGGCGCTTTACCTCCCTATATAGGTTGGCTCAGCGGCGGTGGGGGTGTAGTCAACTACACTGCGATTTTGCTGATTGTTCTTTTCGTTTTATGGCAGATTCCACATTATTTGCTTGTACTGCTGGCTTTTAAAAGTGATTACGAAAAGAGCAGCCTGCCTAATTTTCTTAAACAACTTAAAGAAGATAGGCTGAAACGTTTATTCGTTCCCTGGATCGGTGCGCTGGTGTTGGTCATGTTTATGTTTTTAACCGTTCCGTTTCCGCTTGGAATTGTTTTTCGTGCGACAATTATCGTTAATGGGGGCTTGTTACTCATTATTTTTGCCTATGGCTTGGCGATACAAAAACAGAGTAATTACCGATTCCTTTTTATTGTTCTGAACTTTGCACTATTACTTCACATGATAATTCTTGCTATGGGCCGGATTTTGGCGTGAAATTTGTGAATGGATGCAGATCTGAAGAACTGGTATCATGTGGAGGTTACTATGGATATTGATTGGGCGTATATGCGTAAGGGGTGAGCTTCCTGTAAGAAAGCCTGGACGGTTTTGGAGGAAAAAGGTTTCTCTATAAAGACAGATGTGAATGCAAAGACACAACCCTTACCTGATGAAAAAGCATGGCAGTTGATTGCTGATGCTAACAAAGTTTATGTAGCCAGTGGCAGTAAAATTATCGAGTTCGATCCTGCCACTGCCGATAAAACTGCGATGTTGAAATTAATTACCGGTCGATCCGGCAATCTCCGGGCGCCATCCTTGAAATTAGGTAATGATTTTTATATTGGGTACAATACTGAGATGTATGAACAGATAAAATAGAATTTCCAACTGAATTCAAAATGAAAAAAAGGGTGGAGAATTCCGTTTGGAGTCTCCACCCTTTTTTTCTGTTGGCTGGATTTAATCAATTATGGGCAGTAAGATACTCTTTCACACCTTCTGCAGTTGGTTTCATAGCCTCTTCACCCTTATTCCAATTCGCCGGACAAACCTCGCCGTGTTTCTCGGTGAACTGAAGTGCGTGAAGGATACGCAGTGCCTCGTTAACATTCCTGCCCAAAGGGAGGTCGTTTACTACCTGGTGACGAACAATACCTTCTCTATCAATGAGGAAAAGACCTCTCAAAGCAATACCCTGATCAAGGAGCACTTCATAGGATCTTGATATGGATTTATCGAGATCTGCCACCAGCGGGTATTGGATATCACCGATACCACCGTCGTTTACTCGAGTATTCTTCCAGGCAAGATGTGAAAAGGCTGAGTCGATGGAAATACCGATAAGCTGGCAATTATGGTCTTCAAATTCTTTGACCGCTTTATTAAATGCGAGAATTTCAGAAGGGCAGACAAAGGTAAAATTGAGAGGGTAGAAGAACAGAAGGACATATTTGCCGCGGAAATCGGAGAGGCTAAAATCCTCTTTGAAAGAGTTGTCAGGTAAAACTGCGGTTGCTGTAAATTCAGGTGCTGGCTTGGTAACTAAAAGGCTCATGATTTCTCTCCATTATATATAGTGGTAGTTAAGGAGTCAGAATAATATTAGGAGTGCTTAACACAGAAAGGAAAAAATAAGCTGCAGTGCGTATCGTTTAGTTGTAAGAATACGCGCTGCAGCTCTATTTGGTAACTAGTCTGCTTTCCAGAAAGATTCTTTTTCGGCACCGCATAAAGGGCAGACCCAATCTTCTGGGACATCGTCCCAAGCTGTTCCTGCCGCCACACCGTTATCCTCATCACCAACCGCCGGATCATAAATGTAACCGCAAGGACATTCCCATTTTTGCATTTTCAACCCCTCCTATGATAAATTTAAATAATGATAATTATTACTACACGGCCTCCCACTATAGCAAAAGCTTTGCAGGAGTCAACAATAAAAAGATGAAAATAAATAATCAATGGATTACTTATTTATTTTCCAGAATGATCTTTTTGCATGGTATCAAAGCGGTCGCAGTGGCAGAAACAATATTGCCAGCAACACCGGGGCCGTCACCTGCCACGTAGAGTCCTTTAACCGCTGTCTCGAGGTTATTTGTGGTGGCAATTTGGGTTGCAAAAAATTTAATTTCTGGTGCATAAAGCAGCGTTTCGTCGTTCGCTACACCTGGGATTACCTGATTTAGCTGATCAAGCCCATCTATAAGGTTCGTCAGAATCCGTTCAGGCAGGGCCATGGCAATGTCACCGCATGTAACACTTTTCAAGGTTGGTTCGATGTAGCTGTTTTTGACACGGTTCCAGGTCGATCTTCGACCGCGTTTCAGGTCACCATAGCGTTGCAGAATTGGTTTGCCGCCACCAATGAGTGTTGCCAATTTTCCGATTGACTCACCATATGCCTGATTATCCTCGACCGGATCAGTAAGAACGACCTTGGACAAAAAAGCAAAGTTGGTGTTATTAGATTTTTTGTCCATAAATGCGTGCCCGTTTACACAGACGAAGTCTTGATAATTCTCTAAAGCGACATACCCACCAAAATTAGTACAGAATGTGCGAGTCTGGTCGTCATATTTTGAAGTTCGTACAAAAAAAGTAGGATCGTAAATTATCTCGCAAAGATCCTGCATGATTTCATTGTGGACTTCAACCCGGACTCCAACTTCAATACCGCGCTGAGACACTTCAATACCATGCGTCTTCGCGACATTAGCGACCCATTCTGCTCCAACACGGCCAGGGGCAAGTATGACATTTTTTGCTTCGTATGTACATCTGTTGGTTTTTACTCCTCTGACAGTTCCATTTTTAACTACGACTTCTTTGGCCTCTTCTGAGTGGTGGAAAGTGACACCTTTACCTGCCACGTAGTCAGCCATTTTAGTAATGTGATTTGGAAGGTTGTCGCTGCCCAGGTGTTTCTGTTTGATTATAAGGAGGTCGATTCCCTGTTTGCGAGCGTCTTTTCTGATATTGAGAGCTCTGTCCATATCAGTAGGAAACACTTTCCCATCCATGTTGAAGCGATTGAAAATAGCCTCAGTTTCATCGATCAGCGCTGTGGCTTCTGAGGTGTCCATAAACTGGGTAAGATCAGTTTTTCCAAGCTTATGTATAAAATTGAGCTTTCCATCTGAAAACAGCCCAGCACCTCCGATACCACAAAGAATATTGCATGGCTTGCACTTTATACATCCGCCATTTTTTATAGGGCATTTTCGTTTTAATGATGCTTTGCCTTTTTCAATGACCAACACTTTGAGTTTGGAATGTTCGGCAAGGTAAAAAGAAGCAAAAAGACCAGCAGGACCACCGCCAACGATAATTACGTCATAGATTTCTTCTGAAGAGATTTTTTTCTTTGGAGTCAAACGCGGTACCTCTTGTTGACTAAAAAATTGGGTTTTTCACTTATTTCAGTCTGCCTTGAGGGGTGGGTGAAAAGAAGTGACATAACCCCGGGCCAATACATGATTTGTAGAAACCCGGGGAAGTATAAAAATATTTCGCTGTTACTTTGTTGCTTTTGGTATTGCAGGGGCAATGGTAGCAGAGGGTTCTGGTGATTTCGGTGTCGCTTGTGCCAGTGCCATCCCGTAAGCCATTCTTACTTTATTTTCGATTTCGAGGCACATCTCTGGCTGGTCAGTTAAAAAACGCTTGGCATTTTCACGGCCCTGACCGATTTTTTCATCATTGTAGGCATACCAGGAACCACTTTTTTCAATAATCTCCAAGTTGACAGCGAGATCCAGCATGTCACCAATCTTGGAGATACCTTCGCCATAGACAATGTCAAATTCGGCCTCTTTGAAAGGTGGAGCACATTTGTTTTTGACGACTTTGACTCTGGTTCGGTTACCGATCAGATCCTGACCGTCTTTAAGTTGGCCGATTCTTCGAATATCTAAACGAAGTGAAGAATAAAATTTTAAGGCATTGCCACCAGTTGTTGTCTCAGGGCTGCCGAACATTACACCGATCTTCATTCTGATTTGGTTGATGAAAATGAGTATTGTATTGCTGCGGCTGAGAACACCGGTAAATTTTCTCATAGCTTGAGACATCAGCCGAGCTTGAAGACCAACATGGGCATCTCCAACATTTCCGTCGATTTCCGCCTTGGGGACAAGAGCCGCAACCGAGTCGATAACAATTACATCAATACCCCCAGATCGAATGAGAATTTCTGCAATTTCAAGTGCTTGCTCTCCGAAGTCAGGTTGAGACACGAGAAGGTTATCAATATCCACCCCCAGGCGTTCTGCATACTTTGTATCAAGGGCATGTTCTGCATCAATGAAAGCAGCGGAACCGCCAGCTTTCTGGGCTTCAGCCACGACGTGGAGAGCAAGCGTCGTTTTACCCGAGGACTCTGGTCCGTAGATCTCTGTGACTCTTCCCTTGGGGATGCCTCCGATTCCAAGTGCTATATCAAGGCTTAAGGCTCCTGTTGGAATAACCGGGATATTCTCTGTTTCCTTGGACCCGAGACGCATGATGGATCCTTTACCAAATTGTCTTTGAATTTGGCTTATTGCATTGTCAACACTGCTGCCTTTATCTTTCTGCGCGCTTACGGCCATGCGATTCTCCAAAATGAATAGTGAAATGTATGAAAAGAAGATTGATGATATCTACCATACAATGAACAATAAACAAAAATCTTAAAATATTGGCTTTTAAAAAAAAGATCCAAATACTACATTGTTTACTAGTGAAGCTTCTGCAACAAATATTTCCTTATCAGATCTAATCCACTCAGGGCTGATATCTTTCTAATTTGATAACGGTCTCCGCTGAAGTGGAATTTAGTTACCCAATTTTCCTCGGGCGTTGCGATGGCGATATAGACGGTACCGATCGGTTTTTCCTCGCTGCCCCCGTCTGGTCCAGCTATGCCGGTTACGGCCAGACCAATATCGGCGCCACTTTTTGACCGCACTCCGACTGCCATTTTTTCGGCGACCTCTCGGCTCACGGCACCTTTCGTCTCTAATAGATGCGGAGAAACACCGAGATATATTGTTTTTAGAGAATTAGAATAAGAGACAACGCCTCCAAGGAGATAAGCAGAGCTTCCCGGAGAATTGGTGATCTTACGGCAGATTAACCCACCGGTACAAGATTCTGCTACGGCAAGCATATAGTTGTTTTCAACAAGAAGTTTACCTACAACTCTTTCCATGCTATCTCGGTCACAGCCATAGATCGAGTCCCCCAGAACGGTATTGATAGCTTTGCAAGATGATTTAAAAAGACGTTTAGGATTATTGGTCTTTTTGTCCCGTACAATAAGGCTCAGATGAACTTCCGGGAAGACAGGGTAATAACCAATGTGGACATCAGGGCTGAGATCAAGAGTAGCGATACGACGATTGACCTCTGCCTCTGGAAGATTGAAAATGCGAAAAATCCTCTGGTAGGTAGTCAGACGGTGATCTTCATGCCAGGTAGCTAATTTGGGCAGCACCTCTTCAACCAAAAGTTGCTGCATTTGGCTGGGAACTCCAGGGAGAAAAAAGATAGGTTTATCATCATGGATAAGCTGGTAGCCTGCCATTCTGGATCCAGGGCTCAGTGCTTCTGCTCCGGATGGAAGCCAGGCAAGCTTTTCCAACCGGCTCACAGGTGTAGCTGTAATTTCATCGAGATGAGCACGAATATTGGAAAGTATTTCCAAATTGGGCATGGTAGGGCGATTGAGAGCTTTGGAAACAGCCTCATTGGTTAAATCATCATCGGTGCTACCAAGACCACCCGTAACCAAAACGGCATCCACTCTGCTGAGGGCTTGTTTCAATGCCTCGCCGATAAGGCTTGGAGTGTCGCCGATGGTGTTCATAGCGTAGACATCGTAACCGGCCTCATAGAGGTTTCTTGCAGCAAAACTACTAGTGGTATTGAGTATTCTGCCGGAAGTGAGTTCGTCGCCGATAGCAATTATTTCAATTTTCATGGTGCTCTAATCTTTCTCCAATCACACTGTTATCTTTAAGTAACAGGAGCCTGACGTCGGTAACGCTGTTTAACAGGCTGTCTGGACCATCAAAACGCACGGCAATATAATTATCTGTAAAACCTTTCAGCGTTCCATCACTGTTTTGTCGGCCTTCAACAAGAACCGGACGGATTTGATGCAAGTGATTTTGATAGAATGTATTTTTCTTTTCATCGCTTAAAGAGCGGAGCTGAGAAACTCGAGCATCTTTGATCGTTTTTGAGATTTGGTCTTTGAAACCTGCCGCAACAGTCCCGGGACGAATCGAATAAGGAAATACATGCAGATAACTGAAATAGATAGACTGCAGGAATTTATAAGCAGCAGCGAAATGTTCTTCGGTTTCACCCGGAAATCCCGCGAGAATATCAATGCCGATAGCAGCGTTAGGTAAACGCTTATGACAGAGGTCTATAACATTTTTAAACTGGTCGACAGTATACCTGCGATTCATTCTGGAGAGGATCTCATCGCTTCCGCTCTGTAAAGGAATATGCAGATGGGGTTGGATATTTTTGCGTTCCTGCATGAGAGACAGCAGCTTTTCATTGATCTCCAATGGTTCAAGAGAACTGATCCTGTAATAAGTTTCAGGGGTGGCAATGGTCAGTTTATCAAGTAGCGTGAGAAGATCATCTTTTCCCGCAAGGTCTTTCCCGTAGTAGCCAAGGTGAATACCTGTTAGAACAATCTCCCTATGTCCTTCTTCTGCAAACGTTTTTGCCTGTTCAATGACTTCTCGCACCGGCAAGCTTCTACTGGGGCCTCTGGTATAAGGGACAATACAATAGGTACAGAAACTTTCGCAGCCATCCTGCACACGCAGATAAGCCCTACTGCGTTCTCCAAAACGTCTGACAGGCAGGCGGCATATCTCGCTTGCTGTACTAATCGTCCCCAGGAGTGTTTGTTGAGTATCGGATACTTTGTTCATCGCAACGGCCACGAGCTCATCTTTTTTACTGTTGCCAATTAGCGAGTAGCTTCGTCCCTGCAGTTCATTTATACCCGAGAGCTCTTTCTCTGCAATTTCCGCATAGCAACCAGTGATAATAATTTCTGCAGATGGATTGTGATTAAGGGCCTGACGAATAGTCTGACGTGATTGTGCACCGGCACCGGCAGTGACCGCACAGGTATTAATGACGATAAGATCAGCCTCTTTACTCTTGGCAACAACGGTCATCCCTTTTCCCTCGAATCCAGTTTTAAAGGCAGCGGATTCGAACTGGTTCACCTTACAGCCGAGGGTTGTAATGAATACTTTCTTCATTTCTGCAATCTTTATTATGTAATAATGCCGGAGCCAAGAAGTTCCGTGTCATGGTAAATTACGGCAAATTGTCCTGGTGTCACCGCGCGCTGAGGCTCATGAAATACAATTTCCCCGCAACCTTTGTCATCTAAAATCAGTCTTGCAGCTGAACCTCGATGGCTGTAACGGATACGAACCATGTAATCAATTGTTATATCAGGCTTCTTGTCGGCAAGCCAGTGCAGTTTACGCACCCGGATTTGCTTTTTGAACAATTCCTCGTTTCTGCCGACGATTACTCTGTTATCCGTTGCATCCAGAGCAACGACATACAAGGGCGTTTCGCTTGAGATCCCAAGACCCTTTCGTTGGCCAATGGTATATCTGAACAACCCTTTATGTTGGCCGAGTACTTTTCCTGAGGTTGAGACAATAGGTCCTTCATCTTTATCACGTGTGGAGCGATGTTCTAAAAAATTCCCTATTTGGCTGTTTTCCAAGAAACAGACATCCTGGCTTTCCTGGCCATGAAAATCATCGAAACCGTTTTCTTTGACAAATCGATAGGTATCCTGTTTCGTTGTTTCGCCGAGAGGAAAAAGGACCTTGGACAACTGACCTTGGGTTAAACGAGAGAGAAAATAAGATTGGTCTTTTTTCGGATCGTCACCTCTGTACAGGTGGTATTTATCATCTGCCCTCTCAATTTTTGCATAATGGCCGGTAGCCATTTTATCCATTCCTGCCCCAAGAATAGTCTCCATAAACAAGCCGAATTTAATTTCTCGGTTACAGATAACACAGGGATTTGGGGTAAGCCCTCGGAAGTAGCTATTGGTAAAATAGTCAAGAACTCTCTGCTCGAACTCTTGCTGTAGATTGATAATCTGTAAAGGGATACCCAATTTTTTTGCAACCGCATCTACCCGAGTCTTTTGTTCGGCAAAATTTGGCTGTGCGAGTTGCATAAAAAAACCCTTCACTTGATAGTGTTCACGCAACAGAAGGGCGCAGGCTGTGGAGTCAACACCACCGCTCAAAGCTATACCAATTTGTTTTTCTTTCACAGAATATCTTGAAGTTCCATTCAGGTTACACTAGCCTCGCGGTAAAGAGCGGGACTATTTTCAGTACCCCCCTCGAGGGATGTAAGTTCATTCAAAAAATGAATTTCTTGCAAAAGACAAGAAAACCATTTTTAAGTCACTATTAAGAAATTGAAATTGATTCCTTTTATATATACCCGTTTACCACGAAGGGGACGGGGATTTATCAAAAGCGAAGCTCATACAATTAAATTAGTAAACAGTTAAAACAGAGGTATTAGAATACTCCAACATGATTAAAAATGAAAGTCGCAAAGGGTGTGCTCCAGTATTGCCGGAGCTGCTGGCACCTGCCGGAAATTACGAAAAATTGGTAACAGCAGTGCATTATGGAGCAAATGCTGTCTATTTGGGAGGTAAAAGGTTTAGCCTCAGAGCAAAGGCCGGTAACTTTACCGACGATATGATACGGCAAGGAGTTATTTTCGCCCACGAACATGGAGTAAAAGTCTATGTCACGATAAATATTATTGCCCATAATCAAGATCTTGCTGGACTAGATACGTATCTGGTAACACTAAAGGATATGGATATTGATGGCATTATCATCTCTGATCCCGGCATTTTAAGCCTTGCCCGGAAAATTGTACCGGCCTTACCCATTCACTTATCAACTCAGGCCAATGTTACTAATCATGCTTCAGCCGCGTTCTGGTTGGCTCAAGGGGCTGTTCGTCTCAATTTGGCCCGAGAACTCTCTCTTCAGGAGATTACAGAAATACGTTGCAAAGTTATAGGTCAGTTGGAAATTTTTGTGCATGGCGCACTTTGCATTTCTTATTCCGGACGATGTATGCTCTCAAATTACATGACAGGCAGAGACGCGAACCAGGGAAGTTGTGCTCATCCTTGTCGATTCAGCTACGCATTAGTTGAAGAAAAACGACCGGGTGAGTATTTCCCCGTCGAGGAGGATGAACGAGGTACCTATATCTTCAACTCCAAAGATCTCTGTTTGCTCGACATGTTGCCTCAGTTGGTTGCAGTTGGTGTAGATTCTTTAAAAATTGAAGGTCGAATGAAATCAATTTTTTATGTCGGTGGAGTGGTTCGGGTCTATCGAGCAGCTCTTGATTATCTCGCCCAACTTCCTAAAGAAGCCTGGCATGATCCAGCAGCAATACGAATGCCGGAGCAATTTATGCAAGAAATCCAGAAAATAGGAACAAGAGGGAATACGGAAAATTTTATCAGCGAGCGACCAGGTGGCTCCGAAATGATCTACAGCTCATCCCGGACAGAACAGAGTTACGAGCCGGTTGCAGTGATTCGAGAGCCGGGACATGCTCCTTTGGTTGAGATTCGCAATCAGGTTGTGCCCGGTGAACAAATCGAATATATGAAAAAAGGTATAGAGCTGCTTCCGTTAAAAATTATATCTATGAAGGATGAAGCGGGTGTGACCCTTAAAAAAGGGAATCCTGGAAATTTCGTAATTCTTTCGACAGATCCTCCCTTATCTGAGGGTGTCGTGCATGGTATTTTGAGGAGGAAGAAGAAAGTGTTTGTCTGAGGAGGGATACTATTCTGACCCTATATATCAGGGGTTTTACATAGTTTGCTTAATGACATATGCACAATGGATATTGCTTCATTGGTGATTAGAAGAAAAGCGCAGGTGAAGGGAACAGTAGGTAGCGTTTTTTATTTATTGACAAATATTGAGAGTTGGTACACTCCACATGTTGCGAGCCATACCAGTATCGAGATTAGATAAATACGAAAAGAAACGAAAGAGAATGCTAATGATTGTGCAAAAACGTTCAAACGATGATCGAGAGTGGCTGTGCCCTGTTTAATCCGTAATTGACTATGGGAGAGATGGCCAGAAGATTTTTTCTTGTAATATCTCTTCGTACAACTGGAGAGCAGGGCATTTATGCATGAAACAAGCAGAAAGGATGTCAGAAGAACCGTTGACCAATTTTCTTTGAACATACTGTTAAGCCTCATTTTAGAAAATGAAAGGAACTGGCAGTGTTCATGGACCATCAATAAGGAGTAATTACCTCTTGCCATTTACTCGACCCAAATAGAGATATCCTCATTTCTGAGACGCCTGTTTTATCATCTTCATGTGTCCGTGGATTACCTTAAAATCAAGGAACTCTGAATTGGAACTATTTCGCTGAAGTCCTGCAGAAGCTTATCTTCAAGAAAGGTCAGAAATATTTGCTGGGTGTAGGAACCTCGATACTTCAACCTAAATTCATTAATCATTAGATGTTTTTTATCCTCATCGGTAGCATCCCAAAGGGAATAAACATAATCTTTTCTTTCCTGTGACATATACATTAGTTGCTCCTCTTATTGCAGAACAATTACTTCATTTTAAGAAATACCTGCTTTTTTCCAGTACCCGTCTATCTCGAGCTTTTCTCTTAAGAATTCGAGAAAATCGTTCTGGGTGTAATCCTCTTTGTAGTGTTTGTGAAATTCATCCAGTATAGTTTCCTGTTGACTGGCACTATAAATATTCCATTCTATAAGCAAGTCATCCTTTTGAGCTCTGGTTAAACGTGGTTTTTTTTTCATATATCATTTTCGATTATTCAGAGATTAATACGGGTAAGGTATTGTATTATTTATTGTTATAAAGAGATACGGAGCTTTTCTTTGCTAAATGGGTGTCCTTTTCTTATTTAAACATGATAATCTTACAAAAATCTTACGTTCAAAAATCGAACTCTGGATCGAGTTAGCTCTGATTTCCCTTTTCTCTCTTTTGGTTGAAGCCTTTGGAAACCTATTGTTGTGACCATGCCTTTGATTAACGGTCTGTAATCTTTGAAAGTTAACCAGTGTATTTTTATTTCAGATCATATCATTTGGAACTGAGAGGTCTGAAAAAAAACCTGCGAACTAAACGGTACTTGCAGATCCGTTATAATTTGATCAGAACAATAAGTATTCTTTATGCGAATGCTCTCTGTAACGTTGGTATAAACTGTGGTAATCTTAAAATTAAGGTGTCAGACTCTTGTTGAGGCTGCTTCGATATCAGGAACTTTTAGTGAGCAGGCTGCTACGATAATACGGATAGGTGATGACTCAAGATTTTTATTAAACTCCAAAAGTCGCCACAAAATTTGACAAATTTCAAATAATCAGATAGTTAAGAAGGTAGCTGGATAATTTTATTTGATATTTTATTTAGCCCCTTTTAGGAGAATATGTGTCTGTATAACGTTCTGTTATTGCAGATACTTTGGAGTTATTTTTTATGGACTCAATTCATTATGGCAGGCTAGGATGACTGACAAGGTGCTTTTCGTTGATGACGAAGAAAATATCTTGCACTCGATAAAGCGGGAACTTCGAAAACGTTTCGAAGTTCACACAGCTATCTCTGGTGCAGAAGCCCTTGATATTCTTAAAAATCAAGGCCCATTTGCCGTCATTGTGTCGGATATGCGGATGCCGGTGATGGATGGAATACAGCTGCTTTCCACAGTAAAAGATTTGTATCCTGAAACAACGCGTTTGATGTTAACGGGGAACGCCGATCAGGAAACTGCGACTGAAGCTGTTAACAAAGGGCAGATCTTCCGGTTCCTGAACAAACCATGTCCGACATCCACCCTGGTGATGGCAATTGCCCTGGCCATTCGACAATATAGTCTCATTACCGCGGAGAAGGAACTACTCGACAAGACACTTATGGGGAGCATTACCGTGCTTTCAGAGGTGCTGAGTTTAGCCAGTCCTATCGCATTCAGCAGTGGGTTGAGAGTAAAGAATGTGGTTGGTGAAATTGTTAAATCTCTACAATTAAATAATATTTGGCAGTTCGAGATAGCCGCCCTGATGTCCCAGATCGGGTGTATCACTCTTCCTCCAGAAACACTTAATAAATTATATAGCGGACAAGAGTTGAATGTAGAAGAAAATACAATGTATCAGGATCACCCGAAGGTTGGCGCCAAACTTCTTGAGAAAATTCCCCGAATGGAAACAGTTGCTGCAATCATTGCTCACCAACTGTTACCATTTGAATCTTTCGATAATTTACAAGACCTTAAGGAAGAAGTTTGCCTTGGTGCTCAGATCCTGAAAATATCCACAGACTATGACTCACTTTTACATTGTGGTTTGAAACGTTCTGAGGTGCTTAACCAACTCAACAGTAAACCTGTTGAATATAATCCCGAGTTACTGAAAATTCTTTCGGGCATCAAATTAAACCTAGAAAACGAAAGAATCATTTCTGTTGAAATTCGAGATATGTCTGTAGGTATGATCGTCGAAAGGGACATTAAAGCTTCTAATGGCGTGTTGATCGCTCCTAAAGGACAGGAAGTAACCTGGTCGCTGATCAAGGGGCTGAAAAACTTTTCTCAACAAGTTGGGGTACAGGAACCGATTTTGGTTAGGGTTAAGTGATATGATGTTTTTCCGAAGCTTTCAGATGAAATTGTTAAACTTAGCTTCTGAGGCGATAAGGCAATAATGGGAAAGAAAAATGTAATTTTTGTCGATGACGAACTGAATATACTTGAAGGTCTCCGTCGAATGTTGAGATCATTACGACATGAATATAATATGCATTTTGCCTCAGGAGGCGCAGAAGCTTTAAAATTGATGGCAGAGGAACGTTTTGATGTGGTTGTATCCGATATGAGAATGCCAGGCATGGGTGGCGCTGAATTGCTGAAAACAATACAGGAAAAACACCCACATACTATACGTATTATGCTTACCGGACAGGCAGACGAGCATTCAATTTTACAGACGGTTGGAGTTGTGCACCAGTTTCTGGCTAAACCATGTGACCCGGAAAAGCTTAAAGAAATTCTTGTCCAGGTTGGTGCTCTTCAGGATATGTTTTCCGATGGTGGTTTGAAAGATCTCATCTCCCAACTCGGCAAGTTGCCCAGCCTGCCCTCAACCTATTCACGATTGCAGAAGGCGATTGCAACGCCTGATGTGGGAATTAATGAAATAGCAGATATAATCGCCCAGGATATAGCTATGACCGCCAAGGTCCTTCAACTGGTAAATTCTTCATTTTTTGGAGTATATTCTCGAGTTGACAGTCCCGGGAGAGCTGTTACTTTACTTGGTCTTGATACTGTTAAAGTATTGGTGCTCAGTTTGGAACTTTTTTCCGAGATTAAAATTTCTGAAAAGTTTTTTCATATTGATAGACTTTGGGATCATAGCCTCATGGTTGGCAAAGTCGCCAAAGCTATCGCTCTTAGCCAGACAGACGAGAAGGGGTTGATCAGCAATACTTTCCTTGCAGGCACGTTACACGATTTGGGTAGACTCATTTTACTTTCTTCCCTGCCAGATCAATATCGACAGGCGATTGATCTGGCAGAAGAGCGAAATATCACCATGCCTGAGGCTGAGCAATTTGTTTTTGGTGCAACGCAAAGTGCAGTTGGTTCATATTTAATTGGCCTTTGGGGCTTTGCTCCTCCCATTATTGAAGCGATCGGCTTTCAAAACAGCATCGATAAGTATCCGGTAAATATTTTCACTCCCGCCCTTGCGGTTCATGTTGCGAATGTCCTCTATTACAGAAATCGACCAGAAGAGATTCTTGGGCGACCACTGGATTTGAATATTTCGGTCATTGAACGACTTGGCCTAAAAGATGAGCTCATCGAATGGGAAAGGATTTGTGCTGATATTTTGCAACCTGAAGACTAAAGTTCAAACAAATTTTCGTGTATTGCTAAGGTTGGTTGTTGTAAAAGCATCTTATCCTCATCTTATTCTGTATCAACCTGCCAATTGAAAAATTTGTAGAAATCCTATTTTCCATTTTCTCAACACCTTTTTTATGTACGAAGGGGAATTTAATGCAAACAGTTTTTGCCGGGAAAAAAATTGTTATTGGTGTAACCGGATCCATTGCTGCATTCAAAGTTGCAGGTTGGGTCAGTGATCTGGCCAAAGAAGAAGCGCTAGTATCGGTGGTGATGACGACCTCTGCTACAAAATTTATTACTCCCCTAACTTTCGCAGCTTTGTCCGGAAACGATGTTTATACCGAGATGTTCTCTGCAGAAAAAGAGGATACTATGGCCCATATTAGTCTTGGCCGGGATGCCGATGTTGTGTTGATTGCACCGGCAACGGCTAATACCATTGCAAAGCTTGCCAATGGATTTGCCGATGATCTCCTCACAACGACGATACTGGCTACCAGATCGAAGGTATTGATTTGTCCTGCCATGAACAGTCGGATGTATTCCCATCCTTCCACGAGACAGAACATTGTCAGGTTGAAGGAACTGGGCTATACCGTAGTCGATCCTGATTGCGGAATGATGGCCTGTAAGGAGGAGGGAGAAGGACGCCTTCCTGAATGGGATGAGGTGAAGGAGTATCTGGCACACTGCCTCAGTTCCCAGGATTTGCAGGGACACCGGGTACTCATAACTGCTGGTCCGACAAGAGAACCTCTTGATCCTGCACGTTTTTTAAGCAATCGTTCTTCTGGTAAGATGGGCTATGCTCTTGCCCGCAGTGCCTTTCGCAGGGGAGGGGAGGTTATACTGGTCAGCGGTCCAGGGACACTGCCTTGTCCTGTCGGAGTTACCATGGTGAGGGTGCAGACCGCTAAGGAAATGTACAATGCGGTACTCGCTCAGGCAGATAATTGTTCAGTAATAATCAAAGCCGCGGCAGTATCAGACTATAGACCTCAAAATGTGTTCGAACATAAAGTAAAAAAGGAACAAATCGACACTCAGCTAATTCTTGAGCGAAATCCGGATATTCTCCTTGAGCTAGGGAAAAGGAAAAAGGCGGGACAACTGTTGGTCGGATTTGCTGCAGAGAGTCGAAATCTCAAACAGGAAGGAACGAAAAAGCTTCAAAATAAAAATCTCGATCTCATCGCCGTCAATGATATCAGCAGTGACAGTACAGGGTTTGAAGTCGAGAGTAATCAGGTATTACTGATCGGAAAATCGAGTGTTGAATCTCTCCCATATACCAGCAAACTACACACTGCCGATCTTATTTGGGACAGGGTTGTCTCTTTACTCAAAGAGCAGAATGGGAAAAAAAGAAAAAATATAATGCAATCAGAAAAGTCTCGGAGATTTTATCGAGGCAAACAACAACGTTTAAACTTAAGGCCGGAACCGCAGGGACAGCTGGTATTTCTAGCAATTTTTTCTTTTATCACACTACAGTCTCCTTTGAGGTAATACCACAGGCCATCTTCCTTAAGAAACTGACTAACCTCCTGAAGTTTGCAGAGTTGGCCGTTTTCCAGATATGAACAGGTGAAGTCAACACTGCCACTGTCGTCTCCTGGCGACCCCTTCTGGCAACTGCGAATTTCTAAACCGAGCCATACAACGGGATGATCTTCGAAGTTGAGTGCCTTTGGTCGTGTTGTTGTATGCCAGCTTGATTGGATGTGTTGGGAATGGTGTTGGACAAATGCAGTATATCGTGACCGCATAAGCATCTCTGCCGTGGTGGCACGACTGTGATCATTTAAAATCGGCTGGCAGCAGACGGAATAGATTAAACCACTTCCGCACGGACATTGAGATTCTTTGATCATAAACATCTCCTCAAGAAAAATCCTGATAATAGTTTAAAGATGTGATTTGCCAAAAGCATGGTGAGAAAAAATGGATCAAAAGCGGCCATTACCAGTTTCGATTCGCCTTATCAATTGGCGAAGTCAGAGTTGATATCTCCTGGAGTTGCCATGGAGCACAATTAATGATAGAGATTTTTCAGCTTATGGTAAAATTAAGGATATTTAAAGTCTGGTAGACTTACAACGAATTACAAAGTGGTTCAAGGAAAAAAATGATGCGAAGTAATCACGTAAAATATCTCCGGTTTTGGAGAGAATTACGGTCTTTTTCCCTGATTGGGATTTTCAAGTACCTTCATCTTAAATTGAGGGGAAAATCCATTTTAGTCACAGGAAGTTGCCGAGGTTGCGGTACTTGCTGTAAAAGCATTTGTCTTGAAGGAAAAGATGGCTGGTTGCGATCCACAAAGGCATTTGAAAAAGTGGTGAAAATTTATCCTGAATATAGACGTTTTGAGATTATTGGTAAAGATCGACAAGGATTTCTGCTCTTTCGTTGTACTTGGAGCACACCTCTGGGAACTTGCGTGGATTACGAAAATCGTTTGCCGCTTTGTTGTAATTTCCCAGAAAGTTCTTTGGTCTTTTCCGGGGGAGAACTTCCAGTGAATTGCGGTTATAACTTTGTCGAAGTCATCCCTTTTGACAAGGTTCTCAGACAGGAAATGAAAAAGAAAAAATGAAACGCGTACTTATTCTAGAGCCTTATTACGGCGGATCTCATAAACATTTCCTGGAAGGTCTGCAAAAACACGTGACGGCAGATTACCTTATTTACACACTACCACCCAGGAATTGGAAGATGAGAATGCAACTGTCCGCGCCTTGGTTTGTAGAGCAAATAAAAGCACAGCCTGTATCTGACAAATATTTCGACAGCGTTCTATGTTCATCGTTTATTGATGTATCCGTTCTGCGATGTTTGCTTCTGCAAGTAAATGGCTGGAACAAGAGCGCGAGGTTTCTAACCTATTTTCATGAAAATCAGTTTGTCTACCCGCAACAATTTGAACAACCGAGTAACCATCACTTTATGAGTGTGAATTTTCATTCAGCCCTAACGTCCGATAGTATTGCTTTCAATTCGGTTTATAATCGGGAGAGCTTCTTTGACGGTTGTCGGAAGAGTCTGAACTCGGCAACAGACATGAAGTTTTCAGGAGTTTTAGAGGCACTATCCGGCAAGAGTCAGATTCTTTCGCCAGGTATTGATTTTTCTGAAATTGATAAAATCCCATGGAAAAAATCAATAGATATACCTGTGATTGTTTGGAACCATCGATGGGAACATGATAAAAATCCAGAAAGGTTTTTCCTTGCCTTGGAGGTACTTGAGGAGTGTGGCGTAGACTTTCGATTGATTGTGCTTGGCCAATCCTTTAATGGGAGTCCTGAATGTTTTTCCCGTGCTCAACAAAAGTATAAGGATAAAATTATCCATTATGGTTTTGTTGAATCATATCAGGAATATATTTGGCTACTCAGCAAAGGCGATATTGTTGTTTCAACATCACTCCATGAGTTTTATGGAATTTCAATAATTGAAGCGGTTCGGGCTGGGTGCACACCAATTTTGCCGGACCGACTGTCTTATCCTGAGCTCTTTGAAAAGAAGTTTCTTTATAGCGACGATTTGTTGGCTGAACACCTAGGTGGGGTAATTAATAAACAATGTCGGCTTCCCCAAGCGACAGCCAGGGCAATGACAGATCAGTTCAGTTGGCAGAGCCTGCAAAAGAGCTATTCAGAATGGTTATAGGAGTAAATCCCCAGACACCAAAATCCTATTTCTTCATATTCCTGGCAAAGTCCAGCATCCTCTGAATGGGTATTCGTGCCTTTGCCGCAAGTTCCGGGGATACATGAATTTCGTTTTTTCCCGATTCCAGCAGTTCTGCTAAGTTGTGTAGTGAATTCATTCCCATCCATGGACAACTTGCGCAACTTTGACATGTTGCTCCTTCCCCAACTGTAGGTGCTTCAATGAAAATTTTGCCAGGGGCTAATTGTCGCATTTTATTAAAAATACCTATGTCCGTTGCGACGATAAATTCTTTATTGGGTAAAGTGGTGACAGCATTGATAAGAGCTGTCGTCGAACCAACGATATCGGCTTGGGTAATGACAGCTTCAGGTGATTCTGGATGAACGAGAATCGCTGCTCCCGGATGAAGCTTGCGTAATCTCTCCAAGGCAACCGATCGAAACTCTTCGTGTACAACACAGGAACCCGGCCAGAAAATCATCTCTGCCCCAGTAAGTTTTTGTACATATCCGCCAAGATGTTTGTCTGGTGCCCAAAGAATTTTTTCTCCTCTCTCGGCGAGGTGTTTAATAATGGGCAAAGCTATCCCTGATGTTACAACCCAATCTGATCTGGCTTTAACTTGAGCACTGGTATTTGCATAGACGACCACTGTGTGGTCCGGGTGCTGATCACAAAACGAAGCAAATATATCATAAGGACAACCTTCATCAAGAGAGCAGGTAGCCCCAAGATCCGGCATAAGTATCTTTTTCTCGTTATTCAGAATTTTTGCAGTCTCACCCATGAATCGAACACCTGCAACTACCAGTGTTTTAGCTGAGTGTTCTGTCCCAAAGCGTGCCATCTCCAGACTATCTGCTACACATCCACCCGTTTCTTCAGCGAGATCCTGCAAAGCTCCATCTGTATAATAGTGCGCTACAAGAACTGCATTCTGTTGATCCAGAAGTTTTTTAATACGCTCTTTAAGAAGAAACGATTCTGAATCAGAAATTATTGGCCACGCAGGGTGTAAAGGCACATTTACGTGTGGAATGGCAGGAGGGGTAAGTATGGTTTTTGATTCAATCTTCATGGCTCTATTCAAACTCACAAAAATACGTATTAAAATTATGGTAGTAGGTAACACCCGAAATATTTCCGATGTTCTTTACATTGAATATAAGTCTATTAGAAAAATAATTAAACCCGTATCTCGTCAATTGCTACGATGCAACCCGTTTTCTCGTGAGTGGTTCCCCTTGGAACGGCACCAATTTTTATTCTTCGATGAATACCCAATAGTCGTAGAGGTCTATTCTCCACTCGCTATGCTCATAAGGTCGAAGGTATGGAGCAGGGAAGGGAGACGTTTTTCGCTATTAAGTAGAAGGAATAGCAAAGAGTTTTTTGTTACGTGCAACCTGAATTGTAAGATTAATAAAATCTGTGAACGTCAAGGTCTCAGGCCGGGCTGCTGGTTGGAGGTTGGCTTGCTCTATAGTCATCAGGGTGATTTTCTTATTTGTGACTTTATCCTGGTTTGCAGAGTCGCCGAAAAGAAATGCACCGCTCAAAGTATTAAGGATGGTCTTTCGGCGTTGATTAAATGTTGTTCTGACGAGCTGCCGAAACAGGGCAAAATCATATCCACCTATCTCCGTTGGTTGTTTAGAAGCTTTTGAAAAATCTATTGTAACGACGACTGAATCGATTTTCGGTCTTGGATGGAATTCACTGGGGTTGAGGGTCATGAGCTTCTGAACAGTCGCGCAACTAGCTAGAAGCACTGTCGGCACGCCGTACTCCTTTGTGTTCGGAGCAGCCATCAACCTATCTGCGACCTCCTTTTGTAACATGACTGTAGCGGTACTGATGAGGGGAGCATTGTCGATAAGCTTAAAAATAAACGGATTAGAAATCGAATAGGGCAGGTTGGCCAGTATTTTTAACCCACCGCCGCACTGTTTGGCAATTTCTTGAAAATCAGCGGTAAGAATATCCTGATGAACTAAGGTAACGTTGTTGGGTAAATCGCCTTCCTCTTCGTGGAAACGTATAATACCGCTGTCTATTTCATATCCGAAAACATGTTGTGCCAGTGCTGCAAGTGGGAGTGTTAGAGCCCCGAGCCCTACTCCAACTTCCAGTATAATATCCGTGTCGCACACTTTTCCAGCACGAACGATAGCTTCAGCAGTAGCTTTATGAACGAGAAAATTCTGACCGAATCGTTTCTTTGGAGCCAGCTGGTTATTCTTGAGGATGTCGTGCGTTTGTCTTCCGTATTGGGTCATTTACTTGTATTTCCTGGAGTCATATTTGAAAAATGTATTCAGTTGAGCACGCGTTTTTTCATTCTTTTATTTTGAATCTTAATGAAAAACATGAGTGCCAGATAGTAACTCACTATTGCAAATGGCAAAGCAAAGCAAATCCCTCCAACACCCATAACTACGAGGGCTTCATATCCGGAATTACCAAGAATTGCCAATGAATTTCTTAAACCATCGCCGGCCATAGCTTGTTCTAGTGTACTCTGAACAGTTGCCAGATTGAGCTCGTAAGGAGTGAGATGGTTGCCAATCAAAGCAGACAGGTAGTAAATTGGAAAGTAGGTTAATGGATTACATACGATCCAACTTATAATAATACCGGCAAGAGTTGACGTTTTTGTTGGTAATGACAGACAAACAATGAGCAGAGTATGAAACGGAATCGTTGGTGTAAGGCCGACGAAAACCCCGATTGCAGTCCCGCCGGCAAGTGCATGTGGACTTCCCTGCAACCGTCTGAACCTTAAGAAATGATATTTAAAAATTCGCCACATGTTCATGGAAAAGAGATTCTCAGCTGAGTTGAGACCGGGAATATACATCAGTATCGAGTGAAATTGGGCCCGAATGGTTGAATGCATGGAATCCGGCAAAAGCGATCATCGCCGCGTTGTCTGTACAGTATATCGGTTGTGGAGCGAAGAAAGAAAATCCGTGTACATTGCATCGCGTTTCGAAAACCTCACGGAGCCTCTCGTTCGCAGAAACGCCGCCACCGATTACCACTGTGTGGATATTGTTTTGCTTTGCAGCAGAAATTGTTTTTTCGACAAGTACGTCTACGACTGCTTCCTGAAACGATGCACAGATGTCATTAATGCGCAGTTCGTTATCCTTCCGGTGCTGTTGGTTAACATAATTCAGTACGGCAGTTTTCACACCACTAAAACTAAAATCAAGAGAATTTTCATCGAGCCTGGCCCTTGGGAAACGGACATATTCAGGGTCACCCGTTAGCGCGTTTTCGGAAACATTCGGCCCGCCCGGGTACGAGAGACCGAGAAGTTTGGCTACCTTGTCAAATGCTTCTCCTGCGGCATCGTCACGGGTTCTTCCTAAAAGTTGAAAATCGGTAAAACTTTTAGCGAGATAAATTGAAGAGGTGCCTCCGGAGACTATGAGGGCGATGTATGGAAAAGGTGGTTTTGGCTGGCCAAGATAAATCGATAAGATATGCCCGGCCATGTGATCTACTCCAATGAAAGGAATATTGCTTACAAAGGAGAGTGCTTTTGCATAGGAATATCCAACGAGAAGCGAGCCTATCAGGCCCGGGCCGCGGGTAGTGGCAATAAGCTGTATGTCCGAGAGTTGGATCCCGGCATTCTCAAGCGCTTTTTCAACAACAGGGTGAATAGATTGAAGGTGTTTTCTGGAGGCAAGTTCCGGTACGATCCCTCCAAATTTTGTATGAATTAAATCTTGACTGGTAAGTACGTTAGAAAGAATTATATTATCATTGAGAACCGCGGCAGCAGTATCATCACAGGAGGTTTCTATACCTAAAATAAGCATGCAGATCGATTCTTTTATGATTGAGTGAAATTTTGATTGTGTTACTATTGTTGTTCAGAGTAAAAAAACGGCCAGTTAAGAGGAAGTGATTGAAAGACAATGGCTTCTCAATGTTAATAATTTAGTGCTAAAAAGTATATCGTGACGCAAAAGATACAAACAATTTCTCCTCTTGTCGATCAGTTTTCCCGGACCATCTCTTACCTGAGGTTGTCCTTGACGGACCGTTGCAACCTTCGTTGCTCCTACTGTATGCCGTGCGAGGGGCAAGATAACGACCCAGTTGTAAAAACAGGAAGATTGCTGGAACACGCTGACTTGCTAAGCTATGAAGAATTGCTTCGAACTGTTCGACTTGCTGTTGGCATGGGAATGAATAAGTTGCGGCTGACCGGTGGGGAACCTCTGGTCAGAAGAGGTATTCTGGATTTCATTCAGCAGTTGTCTTCACTGGAAGGTTTAGAGCAGGTGCGATTAACCACTAACGGTGTCTTGCTGGCCGAATATGCAGACAAGCTTTATGCCGGAGGAATACGTCATATAAATGTATCGCTCGATACATTATATCCTGAAAAATTCAAAAAAATTACTGGATACGATTATTTTGCAAAAGTGTGGGAAGGTCTTCAAGTAGCGAAACAGATCGGTTTTAGAATAAAATTGAATGTTGTTGCCATGAAAGGAATCAATGATGACGAATTTCAGGATTTTGGCAGATTAGCTCTTGACCATCCCTTTCAAGTGAGATTTATCGAGTTTATGCCTGTCGGTCAAAAAAACACCTGGCAGAAAGAACAATACATTCGGGCAGAGGAAATCAAGATGCTCATCTCTGAGCTGGGAGTTTTGACACCATTCCGGAAAGAGAACGGAGAGGGACCTGCGAGGATGTTTGATTTGGAGTCTCCCGACAAAAGGAAGGGCGCTGTCGGATTTATCAGCCCAATTAGTCACCATTTTTGTGATCAGTGCAACAGGCTCAGGCTTACCTCTGAAGGAAAGCTTCGTTCCTGTCTCCTCAACGACAAAGAAACTGACCTGAAATTATTGCTTCGGGGTGGCGCCTCTGACCAGGAAATCATTGATAGAATACGGCAGACGATTCTGGATAAACCGAAAGGTCACACCTTGCAGGAGGACCTCACAACAGACCAACGACCTTCCTGTGGTGGTCAGATGTCAAGAATCGGTGGATAAAGAGTCCCCTTGAGGATAAGATCCCAGCCACTCAAAGTAGGAGCACATTGATTTAAGCATCTCACACCCCCGCTTTATTTTCTCGTCTTCAACATGACCAAGCATATCCAAAAAGAAAAGGTATTTCCACTGCTTACCTTTGATTGGCCGGGATTCAATCTTTGCTAGATTAATATCCTCTCTCGAGAGTGCAGTCAGAACGTCGTTAAGCGAACCTGGCCTATCCATGAGACCTATCAGCAATGAAGTCCTGTCCTGCCCGCTCCTTGATGGAGATTTTTTGCCAATTACTAAAAATCTTGTTGTGTTTCCTCGGTAGTCCTCTATTCCCTGAACGACCACCTGCAGTTCGTATGTTTTTATGGCAAGAGAAGATGCAATTGCACCGATATTCGGATTATTTGCGGCCATCTGCGCGGCTGCTCCAGTGGAAAAAACAGGAAGAGTTGGTGTTGCGGGAAGGTGTTTTCTTAACCACTCCCTACATTGAGCCAGCGGTTGAGAATGGGAGGCCACCGTCTGAATATCTTCTATGTTTCCTGACCTGCACACGAGGTTATGGCTGATTTCAAGTTGTAATTCTCCACAGATCTGGACCTTGTATTTCATAAAACAATCAAGGGTGGAAAACACAGCACCCTCGATTGAATTTTCGACTGGAACAATTCCATATCTGGTTCTCCCTTTTTCTACCTCGGCAAAAACATCCTCAATAGTTTCCATTGCCTTGTAGTCTGCAGAATGGCCGAAGTATTTCACACCGGCAAGGTGACTAAAAGTTGCCTCAGGTCCAAGAAAAGCGACTTCAGCTTTTTTTTGTGATAGCCTGCATGTGGTAATTATTTCATGGAAAATTGATTTCAGGGCGTCTGCTGGAAAGAGATCGTTGTTGTCATTTAAGAGTCTCTCGTAAATCTGGCGTTCACGGAGCGGATCCCATTTGGCCCGTTTTTCGCCATCTTTAAGACGGCCGATCTCTTTTGCACAGGAAAGCCGTTCCTTGAGCAGTGTGAGTATCTTATTGTCTATTGAATCAATAGTGTCACGTACCGACACTATGTGTTTTTTTTGCTCATTTTCCATGCTGCTCCTTGCTCTTTACAATGTGAAAAAAAATCAATACAGACTGAATGGATCCAGCGAAAACAAATTAGGCCAAAGAATTTGCTATGTCAAGGCACAAAATCGAGCTATAGTGAACGTTTTTAGTCAGAAAAGTACTGTGGATATGGTTAATTAATATCTCGATATCCCATTATAATTAACATAAAAATAGCAGGATTGAAATGATTGGAAAGAAAATCCAGAAAACCTATGACGAAATTAATGCCCGAATTAAAGCAGGTGAAGCAGTTGTAGTAACTGCCGAAGAAATGGTCGGTATTGTAAGAAAAAATGGACCCGAAGGGGCAGCACGAAAAGTTGATGTTGTCACAACAGGAACATTTGCCCCCATGTGCTCATCTGGTTTATTTTTTAATTTCGGTCAGATGGTACCAACGATAAAGGCCTCAAAAGTTTGGGTAAACAAGGTTCCGGCATATGCCGGGCTGGCGGCTGTCGATGCGTATATCGGTGCCACTGAAACAGCCGAAGATGATCCGTTAAATAAAATTTATCCGGGAGAGTTTAAATACGGTGGAGGTCATGTCATCGAAGATCTTCTTCGAGGGAAAAAACTACTTTTGGAAGCAAAAGCATATGGGACAGATTGTTATGCTGCAAAAAAAATGAAAAAAGAAATTGGACTGGATGATCTTCCATCTGCTCTACTCTGTAACCCTCGAAATGGATATCAAAATTACAACTGCGCAGTTAATCTAACCGATAAGGCAGTTTACACCTATATGGGTATGTTAAAACCGAATTGTGGCAATGCGAATTTCTGTAGTGCAGGTGAATTAAGTCCACTTCTAAATGACCCGCTTTACAAAACCATTGGAGTCGGAACTCGTATTTTTCTTGGTGGCGGTTATGGCTATGTCACATGGAGAGGTACGCAACATAACCCGCAGGCTCCAAGACACAGCAACGGTGTTCCAGTTAAACCTGCTGGGACAATTATGGTGCAGGGTGATTTGAAGCAGATGACAGCTGAGTGGCTACGGGGAGTTTCTATTCTCGGCTACGGCAGTTCACTTGCGGTCGGACTCGGCATTCCAATTCCAATTCTTAATAGTGAAATGGCTGAGCACACGGGTGTTTCTGATGAAGAACTTTTTACCCAGGTTGTAGATTATGGATATGATTATACTAATGGTATTTCCAAAAGCTATGGCGAGGTCAGTTATGCACAATTAAAATCAGGAGAAATTGAGGTAAATGGGAAAAAGGTGAAAACTGCACCTTTATCAAGTGTGGTCAAAGCACGGGCAATAGCCGAGATCCTCAAAAAGGACATCTCGAAAGGTCGGTTTCAACTCAACAAACCAGCTGAATTGTTGCCGAATGGTCAGTAACAAAAGCCAATGTAGTTCTTCAAATCAGTCACTGGCTTCTGTATAACCTTTTGTTGGTTTTTTTGATTCCTATTTTTATGCTCGTAGAATGGTGTGATATTGATATTTTTTATGCTTGTACTGCCAAAATTCAGCTCTAATATTAATTGCTGCGCTTTTGGGTTGCTTGCTGCAGCTCAGCTCTGAAGGCAGGGAGATGGCTGTGTTATAGGTTGAACTTATTCAAAGAAGAGTAATTTATTGCTTGATTCTGATTTCCGATTCAATTATGGTGCCTTGTTATGGGCGTATCACCCTGAATACAAAGGGTTGCGCCAATTCTTGGTTTTAGTTAAAAAAAATTAATGAGAGTTTCTTTTTGACAAATCAAGATACTTTAGGTAAAGCATCATTGTCAGGGAAAGAGGGCGGCTGACGTTGTCTTCGGTTGGCTTGTAAAGAAAGATTAAGCAGGGAGGAATTCATGAACAAAAAGGAACTAATTGAGAGTATCGCAGGTGCAGCAGATATCAGTAAAGCTGCTGCCGAAAAAGCACTGAATGGCACCCTCGCAGCGGTTGCTGAAAGTCTGAAAAAAGGTGACAAAGTAACACTTGTTGGCTTTGGCACATTCTCTGTATCAAAGCGTGATGCTCGACAGGGCAGAAATCCGCAAACAGGGAAAACCATTGAAATTCCAGAGAAGAAAGTTGTGAAGTTCAAAGCTGGCAGCAAATTGTCTGAGACTATCAATTAATCCTGTTTGGTCATGAATCATCGATACAGTACCTGTCAATATGCTTTAGGTAAAGAAACATATCAAAAGGTTACAGTGTCTGAATGAGTAAATGAGTACATTGCAAGGAAGCATAGCATAATACACATCCTGCACGTTCAGGCAAAGTGGTAATGTTGCTAGGCATTTTGATAGTAAGAGTCTTAAAAAGGCCGTTCCTCACAAGGAACGGCCTTTTTGTTTTATTGATTGACAACGATTGACAGTCAAGTTTAATGGAAAGTATCCTCTATCTTGGAGACCATTACTTTTAAATAAACTTACCTTTCTCCTGAAAGGTATATAACGTGTTGTAAACGAGAGATATAAATGAAATCTTTTGAAGATCTTTTAGAGGAAGCAACTAGAATACATGGCCACGTCTGTGCAGGACAGGTAATTGGGGTTCGTATGTGTATTCTCGCTCTTTCTTACTTGAAAATATTGGATCCTAAAGGTGCCGATCGTAAGAAACTGTACGTGTTTGTTGAAATTGACAGATGCGCGACAGATGCGATACAAACTGTTACTGGCTGTAGTTTGGGCAAAAGATCCATGAAATGGGTTGATCATGGAGTTATGGCAGCGACATTCGTAAATCTTGAAAGTTCGAAAGCTGTAAGAGTAACTGCTCTCGAAGAGGCCCGTGAACTTTCAAAAGGATATTGTAGTGACATTTTCGATAAGTATGCCAGGCAACTGGAAGCCTATAAGATTATGCCTGAAGATGAGCTCTTTCGCGTCGAAGAGGTTATTGTGGAAATTCCAGAGGAAAACTTACCAGGCAGACCTCTTAAAAGGGTTAGGTGTGAAGAATGTTCAGATTGGGTGCAGGATAAACGTGATATTCAGGTTGACGGTAAGATTCTTTGCCGAGGTTGTGCTTATGGGCGATACTATAAGTTGCCCGAAGAATAATAAACACTAGATTCTCGAAATAATGAGTAAGCACTTCGATGAGGAGAGGTGAATTGAAATGGATGTAACTCTTTTGGATTATGGTGCCGGCAATGTCCGCAGCGTCAGAAATGCTCTTTGTGAACTTGGTCATACCGTCAAAAATGTCGAAACTCCTGAAGATATAGTAACGGCTGAGAAGTTAATTTTTCCCGGAGTTGGAAGTTTTGGTCTGGTAATGCATCGTCTACAGCAAGCCGGCTACATTGAGCCTTTGCAGAGACGGATAAAAGAAAACAAACCATTTTTGGGAATATGTATAGCGTTGCAAACACTGTTTGAAGGAAGCGAAGAATCCCCGGGAGTTCCAGGTCTTGGGATTATCCCAGGCCAGGTGATACGTTTTCCTGAAACAAAACTGTCTGTCCCTCAGATTGGTTGGAACGGCATCAGATTGCAAAAAAATTCCAAATTGTTCAATGGATACCAAAATGAAAAATTATATTTCGTTCATTCCTATCATGCACAGGTTACTGAAGCGACTCTAGATTGGGCCCTGACTCTTACGGATTATGGTTATGAATTTGTTTCAGCAGTAGAAAAAGGCAATATCACTGCTTGTCAATTTCATCCCGAAAAAAGTGGCAAGGCTGGACTTAACATTCTGAACAATTTTCTCACTTCCAAGCATGACGAAAGAACAATCATCATAGACCGTGACAAGAGTCATGATAAAACAACAAACATTGCAAAGAGAATTATAGCCTGTCTCGATGTACGCAGTAATGATGCGGGCGATCTGGTGGTAACAAAGGGCGACCAGTACGATGTTCGTAACGAAGGTGAGGTGAGAAATCTCGGTAAACCTGTGGAACTCGCTAAAAGATATTATGACGAGGGTGCAGACGAGATTACTTTTCTTAACATTACTGGATTCCGAGATTTTCCAATGCAGGATCAGCCGATGATTGAGGTGCTTAAAAAAACATCAGAAAATGTGTTTGTTCCACTGACTATCGGTGGAGGTATTAGAGAATTTACTGATTCCAGTGGCATTTCTTATACTTCCCTGGACGTTGCTTCTGCGTACTTTCGTTCAGGAGCCGACAAGGTATCTATCGGAAGCGAAGCTGTTTATGCTGTTGAAGAATATTTAAAAACCGGAATACAGACAGGGAAAAGTTCAATTGAGCAGATTTCTGTGGTCTATGGCGCCCAGGCGGTCGTTATTTCGGTTGACCCTCGACGTGTATATGTGCAAAATCCTGAAGAAACCGAACATACCACTATTAAAACAACTGTCCCAGGACCTGCGGGAGAGAAGTACTGCTGGTATCAGTGTACGGTGAAAGGCGGCAGGGAAGGCCGTGATGTCGATGCTGTACAGCTGGTAACTGTTTGTCAGAAGTTAGGGGCCGGTGAGATACTCCTTAACTGTATTGACAAAGACGGGACAAACAGTGGTTTTGATATAGAGCTCATATCGCTTATAAAAAAGAGTGTATCTATTCCCGTGATTGCTTCGAGTGGGGCGGGGAAAGCCTCTCATTTTGTTGATGTTTTTGAACTAACGACAACGGATGCTGCTCTTGCCGCTGGAATTTTTCATCGCAAAGAAGTAACTATCAGTGAAGTAAAGGAGGCGGTAAAGGCCGCAGGGATTGAAATAAGATAGTGATTTACTTTTTTCTCCTTGATTGCCTGTAATTCTAATATAAGTTTTTAACTTTCGGGTGGGTGGGATTCATCACAATACTTCAGACTATCTGATATGCCAGGTTTCAACTCTGACTTTTCGATGCCTCATCGGCAAGGTGTCGAGAAAATTCTAAATTATTCATATGGCAATTGAGTTATCCAGGAAAAAAAAAGGTGTAATAAGTTTCCTTTTTTTCGTTATTATTTTGGTTCAGGTGCTTAACACTGTTTCGGTCTGGACCTACCGGCAGGGGGCTTATTGATCTTGTAGAACAAGGCAATGTTCGTCTGGAACTGTATATCAATTACCTGCAAGGTGTTTTGGGTAAATATGAAAGTCTGCCTGAACTACTGGCGATAGACAACAGTCTGGTAAGGGCATTGTTGAATCCCAAAGAAAAAAAACGAATTGAAATTCTCAACCGATACCTTGAGACTATCAACAGGGTAAGTGATACTCTCGATACCTATCTCATGAATAAGGATGGCCTTACTATAGCCGCGTCCAACTGGAATGAGACACGTCCCTTCATAGGAAGAAACTTTAGTTATCGTCCCTACTTCAAACAGGCAATGAAAGGAAAGCTTGGTCGCTATTTCGCTCTTGGTACTGCTTCCTCGAAAAGGGGGTACTATTTCGCTTACCCGGTTCGCAAAGATGATGAAATACTTGGGGCTGTTGCGATTAAAATTAATATCGATTCAATTGAGCAGAGCTGGGCAGCCCGTGATGAAAATTTTTTAGTTTCTGACCCTGATGGGGTTATTTTCATTACTACAAATCCTGAGTGGAGGTTTAAAAGTCTCAAACCACTGGAACAGGAAGTGCTTCAACGAATCACGGAAAGCAGAAGGTATCAGGATGCATCGTTTGTTCCCCTTAGCGACAAAGTCAGGACACTTTGGGACAAAGTCCAGATTCTAGATATTGAAAACGGAGAGGGACATGACAGAAGGAGAGTGCTTAAACAATCCCAGTTTATGCCCCAGGCTGGTTGGAATGTTCATATTCTTACTGACACGAGGGGAGTTAGAAAGAAAGTTCTGTTGGTTAACATTGTGGTTGGAACAGGTCTTAGCCTCGCGTATATTCTTGCCATCCTGCTCGTTCAACGAAACCATCGTCTGGCGGATCTGCACCGAATTGAGGAACGATCAAAGAGAGCTTTACAGGAAGCAAACGAACAATTGGAGTCACGAGTATCAGATCGCACACAGAAACTCACAGAAGCAAATGAGCTGTTGCGAAAAGAGATTATCGACCGCAAGCAGACTGAGGTCAAATTGAAGCGAACCCGTAAAGAACTGATACATGCAGCCAAACTTGCGGTGCTTGGACAAATGTCCGCTGGAATAAATCATGAGTTGAACCAACCACTAGCTGCCATAAGAAGCTATACAGACAACGGTAAACAGTTTCTGCAAAAAGGAAGACACGAGGAGGCCATGTGGAACCTGGAACAGATCGGTGAATTAACCGAACGTATGGCACAAATTGGTATTCAGCTTAAACTATTTTCAAGAAAATCGAGTGGAATGATAGTTGTTGTTCCCTTACATGGTGTTATAGACGGTGCCTTGGAAATTCTCAAACCGATGCTCAACAAAGAAGCAGTGAAGCTTACTATCGATATTAAACCCGATAATCTGGAAGTACGTGCTAATCATGTGCTCTTGCAGCAAGTTTTGGTAAATCTTATTTCAAATGCAATGCAGGCAATAGAAGGACAAGAAGAGAAAGAAATACTCCTTGAATGTCACGCAATAGGTGAAAAAGTCGTAATCGCAGTCCATGACAATGGACCGGGGGTTTCGATAGAAAACCTCAATCAAATTTTTGATCCTTTTTTTACGACCAAAAAATCAGGACAAGGGTTGGGGCTGGGGTTAACAATTAGCGACAGAATTGTTAGGGATTTTGGTGGACAAATAATTTTGGTTCAGTCCAATAAAGGGGCTCGGTTTGAGTTTACCCTTGATAAAATTGTGTAATGAAAAAATGACAGTATGTGAAAGAGTGCTTTTCATAGACGATGAAAAACACATCCGACAGGCTAATAAACAGACTCTTGAACTGGCTGATCTCGATGTAATTATCGAGGATTGTGCTGAAAACGGTATTGAGTTTATTTCAAGGGAATGGCCTGGGATAGTGGTATGTGATATTCGCTTGCCCACTATGGATGGACTGCAGTTCCTTTTGGAAGTTCAAAAGATTGATCCGGATCTTCCCGTAATTCTTATCACGGGACACGGCGATATCTCAACCGCAGTGAATGCCATGCGAGATGGGGCTTATGATTTCATTGAAAAACCATATTCTGCTGAGAGATTGGTGAAAACAGTTCTGCGAGGACTGGAAAAACGATCTTTAACACTGGAGAACAGGAACTTACGACGAGAGTTAGAGCTGCACAGTGCGCCTGGTCCGAGAATAATAGGTCGGACGCCTGCCATGGAGAAACTGAGAAGTACCATTGCTCAGGTAGCGGATACTGGGGCTGACGTTCTAGTTTTAGGCGAGACCGGCACAGGTAAGGAACTGGTGGCTAGAGCATTGCATGAAAATAGCAGCAGAAGAAACAAGAATTTTGTTGCTATTAACTGTGGTGCTGTTTCTGAATCCATTATGGAAAGTGAGCTTTTTGGTCACGAAGCGGGTGCGTTTACTGATGCGAAATCGACACGCATAGGTAAATTTGAACATGCAAATGGCGGAACTCTTCTCCTTGATGAAATTGAATCAATGCCTCTTAGGGTCCAGATCAATCTGCTTCGTGTCTTGCAGGAGCGATGCATAGAAAGACTTGGCTCAAACCGGCTAATACCTATTGATCTCAGAGTGGTTGCTGCTTCAAAGGTAGATCTGCGCGAAGCATCGGAACGTGGAACTTTTCGAGAAGATTTGTATTACAGGCTCAATGTGGTATGTCTGGAAATTCCACCGTTAAGGGAAAGACGTGAAGATATTGCTCTATTATTTCATCATTTTCTTTTAGTTGCCGGGCATAGATACCAACAAGAAGTCCCTACGCTCAGTAACACACAGATGAGTGCTTTAATATCTTATTCATGGCCTGGAAATGTAAGAGAACTCAGAAATTTTGCAGAACGCTACGTTCTCCTGGGGAGACAGTTTGATTGGTCTTTGGAAAAAATGTTATCTGGTGAGGATAGGATTCAAAACAGATCTCTTGCAAAACAAGTAGACTGTTTCGAAAGAGGACTTATTGAACACGCTTTAGTTTCTTTAAACGGTAGTATTAAGGATGTAATGGCAGCTTTGGCGATGCCCAGAAAAACATTGTACGATAAGATGCGTAAATATGGATTGAAAAAGAGTGATTATAAATAGACCTCTGTGTTTGTTATTACCGTACCCATCCCCCCAGATGGTCCCTTTTTTAGACCTTTTTGTTAACCGTTCAAGGTGACCTATTTGGGTGGATTTCCGCCTGTTTTGCACCAAATAAACTGTATTATCACCTTCTATGTATCTATATATGCGTCACAATTGTATCATTCTCTACAATTGCACTGTGTATGGGTGGATTTCCGCCTATTATTGACTTCATCCTGATGTTTCTATTCGGCATAACGTGGAATTACAGATACATACTGTAGACATAGAACTTATGGTATAATGTTTGCATATTTAAACTTAGATATTGACGAAAATCTTAGTTTTGTCGATATGGGCAGGTTATACAACTGTCAATCAAAGTTGCCGGTACTACCGGTATATAAACATTCAATTTGGAGGGAAAAATTATGTTTAGGAAGATCACCACCCTTGTTGCAACAGCGGCTCTATCGGCAACGCTCATTAGCGGTTCTGCGTTGGCGAGTGCCCCTATTACTATTAAGTTTGCCCATGTTGTTGCCGAAAACACTCCCAAAGGAAAGATGGCAATCAAATTTAAAGACATGGTTGCAGAACGTCTCGGTGGGAAAGTTGTTGTTGAAGTTTTCCCTAACTCACAGCTGTTTGGCGATGAAAATGTACTTGAGGCAATGCTTCTCGGTGATGTACAGATGGCCGCCCCCGCTCTATCCAAATTCGATAGATATACTCCTCAGTTACAGATCTTCGATCTGCCGTTTCTTTTCAAAGACATGGCTGCTGTAGAAAAATTCCAGAAAAGCGACAAGGGACAAGCCCTGCTGAAGACCATCGAGTCAAAAGGCTTGGTTGGACTGGGATACCTCCACAACGGTTTGAAGCAGCTTTCAGCCAGCACCCGGATGACGGTTCCTGCCGACGCAGCAGGTCTCAAGTTCCGTATTATGAGTTCAGATGTTCTTGCCGCTCAATTCCAGGCTTTAAATGCTGTTCCTTTGAAAAAGCCGTTTTCTGAGGTATTCACCTTGCTCCAGACCAAGGCAATTGATGGACAGGAAAACACTTATTCCAATATTTTTTCACAAAAATACTTTGAGATTCAGCCGTATATCACCGAGACCAACCACGGACTTCTCGACTACATGGTTGTAACCTCCAAAGAATTCTGGATGGGTCTTCCCGACGATATTCGTCCGCAACTCAAAGCGATTATCGAGGAAGCGATTGCCTATGGCAATAAGGTGTCAGCAGAAAAGGACCTGGAAGATCGTCAGGCGATAATTGATTCCAAGCGAACAGAAATAATCATGCTCACCCCTGCTGAAAGAAGCCAATGGGTAGAAGCAATGAAGCCAGTATGGCAACAGTTTGAGAAGGAAATCGGCAAGGATATGATTGACGCAGCGTATCAATCCAATATGTAAATAGACCGGCGGTCACCTTGCTGTTTTAGGAGACCGCCGCACTCTTCTTGTTAGTAAGGGGAAAAACATGTTTATGCGCTTGATTAATCGTGTCGAAGAAGCGGTCATCTGCATCCTGCTTATAACGACAACTCTTCTGGTATTTCTAGACGTTGTAATGCGGTTTGGTTTTAACGCTGGATTTTTGTGGACGCAGGAGCTCACGCTGCATATGTCTGCGTGGATGGTGCTCTTCGGTGCTTCATACGGATTAAAAGTTGGGTCTCACATTGGTATGGATGCCTTTGTCAAACTCTTCCCTGCGCTAGGTCAAAGAATACTATCCAGTATTGCAGCCATTTTGGCTCTGGTTTATTGTGGGCTTATTCTCTATGGCAGCTGGATATATCTTGCTAAGATGAAAATGATAGGAATTCACCTGCAAGACATGCCAATTCCTGCGTGGCTGGCGCATGGAATGTTGTTGGTCGGATATCTGTTCCTGACCGTTCGTTTGCTCATTATCCTTTGGGCCTTGCTTACTGGACAGGCTACTGGTTTTAAACATGCCGACGAAGCAAAAGACAGCATGGCGCTGGCCGAAGGTATCACGAAAGAGGAGGGAAGGTAATGACGACTGCAGCTCTGTTTATACTGCTCTTTGGATGTATGTTGATTGGGATGCCCGTGGCACTGGCTCTTGGCTTCTCAAGTATCGCTACCATCCTGATGTTTTCGCACGACTCTTTAGCATCGATTTCCTTGAAATTATTCTCAGCACTCTCTCAACATTACACCCTGCTTGCCATCCCGTTTTTTATTCTCTCATCGAGCTTCCTGTCGACAGGAGGAGTGGCAAAGCGTATTATCAGATTTGCCCTCAGTATGGTCGGTCATATTAGCGGTGGTATAGCTATGGCGTCGGTTATTGCCTGTATGATTTTTGCCGCCGTGTCTGGCTCCTCGCCTGCAACTGTAGCCGCTATCGGATCCATTGTCATCGTCGGCATGGTCAAAGCCGGATATCCCGAAAGCATTGCAGCTGGTGTTATAGGTAATGCCGGCACCCTTGGTATCCTCATTCCACCTTCCATCGTCATGCTCGTTTATGCTGCTGCCACTGAGGTTTCAGCTGCCCGCATGTTTATGGCCGGGATCCTACCAGGTTTATTGATGGGTGGGATGCTTATGGTGGTTATCTATTTTGTTGCTCGTATCAAAAAAATTCCTCGGCAGCCTTGGGTCGGGATGAAGGAGATCCTTGCCTCCGGATTTAGTGCCACCGGTGGGCTTATGCTTATAATTATCGTTTTGGGTGCTATCTACGGTGGCGTCGCCAGTCCTACCGAAGCGGCCGCTGTATCTGCAGTGTATGCCTTTGGAGTGGCGGTTTGGGGATATCGGGATATGGGACCTCTCAAAAACGTTCCTTGGCGAGAAAATGGGGAGAATGTTGGGGTAATGGTTGGGCGCAACATCAAACAAATTATTTTCACCCTACCCAGAATTATTACCGACAAAGAGATTAATAAGGTCGTGCTCGATGCATCCAAGGTGAGCATCATGCTCCTTTTCATCGTTGCCAACGCCATGCTTTTTGCCCACGTGTTGACGACGGAGCGTATTCCGCATCATATCGCCGAGAGGATAGTGCAGTGGGGACTTGATCCCTGGCATTTTCTTCTCGTAGTGAACGTCCTCCTCCTCATTGCCGGTAACTTTATGGAACCAACGGCCATTATTCTTATTATGGCACCGATTTTGTTTCCGATTGCCGTAAAACTCGGTATAGACCCAATCCACCTGGGCATTATTATGGTCGTAAATATGGAAATCGGCATGTTGACGCCACCGGTCGGATTGAACTTGTTTGTGATTTCCGGGGTAACCGGGCGAAGTATGGGGTGGGCCATAAAAGCCTGTGTTCCATGGTTGTTGGTCCTTCTTACTTTTCTTGCTATTATCACCTATGTTCCTCAAATCTCCCTCTTTCTGCCGGAGTTGCTGGATAAATTACAGGGTTATTAAATAGCCAGCCGATGTACCAATAAAAGGTCATCTATCGATTCAATCAGTTATTCGATAGATGACCTTTTTTGTTTCATTTCTTTGCAAAGTGGTTACAACATTTAGAGGTCATTTTGTATTTGAGCGGATTGTTTAAAATGACAAATTTTAATTATAGTCAGATGGTAAAAGCTTTTTATGATCCAACGATGGAGTGAAGAAAGGCAACATGGTGAGTGATATTGAAGTATATCTAGCTTCTCCACGAGGTTTTTGTGCAGGAGTGGAACGGGCTATCGAAACAGTAAAGCTCAGTCTTAGGCGGTACGGGAAACCAGTCTATGTATTGCATGAAATTGTACACAATAAGCATGTCATTTTAGAACTTGTACAGTCCGGGGCTGTGTTTGTCGAAAACCTACAGGATATTCCACCAGGAGAAGTTTGTATTTTCAGTGCTCACGGTGTTTCACGAGCTACTGAAAATCGTGCAAAAGAGTTAGGCCTTCGGACAGTTGATGCAACTTGTCCATTAGTGAGCAGTGTTCACAGAATGGTAGAAAAATATCATTTACAGGGATATGATGTTATTATAAACGGGCACCATAAACATCCTGAGGTGGAGGGGACGGCAGGAAGAGTTAGTGGCAGGGTTCATATTGTCGCCAATGAAGATGAGGCCAAAAATATCGCCGTCAGCGATATTGAAAAAGTCGCTTACGTTACCCAGACAACACTCTGCAAAAACGACCTCGGCGGAATTCTAGAAATCTTACTAAAGCGTTTCCCTAACATTCAAGGTCCAAAATCCAATATCTGCTTTGCTACTCAAAATCGTCAGGATGCAGTTAAACATTTGGCGGAAAAGGCAGATTTGATTTTTGTGGTTGGCTCGAAAAACAGTTCCAATTCAAATAGATTAAAAGAGGTGGGACTACAATGTGGTGTGGAGGCTCACCTCATTGACGATTATAGAGATCTTGACCCTTCTTGGCTCAAGGGTAAAAAGAGAATAGGTATCACCGCTGGTGCTTCAGCCCCGGAACGATTGGTTGAAGGGGTTGTGCTTTGGATGAAGGAACATGGTGCAACAAAATTTATTGAATTAAAAGGAATTGAGGAGAGTGTACATTTTAGTCCGGCTGTTGTTGCTTCTAAAGAGTGAGGGGATTAGCAACTTTGACAGCTATAAGTTTGAGCTCAATAAAAAACAGTATTGAGCTCAAGGCTGATTGTTGAAAATCTATGAACGATAATAAGCGGCAAGACTAATCAGTGAGCGCGTCTGTCAGTCTTTTCATCGCTTCTTTGACTTTGTCATGACTATTGAATGCTGAAATACGAATATATCCGTTTCCACATTTACCAAATCCAGCACCAGGTGTACAGACAACCCCTGCTTTATTAAGGAGCATGTCAAAAAATTTCCAGGAATCCATCCGACCATCTATCCAGATATAGGGTGAATTTTTTCCCCCCACATAATCATATCCAAGGTCGTCCATCGTTTTACATACAACTGCGCTGTTTTCCATATAATAATCAATCAGTGCCTTGGTCTGAATTTTCCCTTCCGCACTGTACACAGCTTCGGCTGCTCTCTGGACAGGGTAAGAGACTCCGTTGAATTTTGTGCAGTGGCGCCTGTTCCAGAGCCCATGGATGAAGTGCTTGGCGCCGGAAATATCATAAGCAACGCATTCTTTAGGTACGACAGTATAGGCGCAGCGGGTTCCGGTGAAACCGGCACTTTTTGAAAAGCTGCGGAATTCAATTGCGACCTCTTTGGCACCATCAATCTCATAAATGGATTTAGGTAGAGATTCATCACGAATGAAAGCTTCATAAGCTGCATCAAATAAAATAAGCGCTTTATTTTCGCGGGCATAATCAACCCATGTCTTCAACTCAGTTTTTGTGATGGTAGATCCCGTGGGATTATTAGGAAAACAAAGATAGATCAAATCAACATCTTCGGTTGGAAGAGATGGGACAAAATTATTTTCCTTAGTGCTGTCAAGGTAAACCAGACCTTGGAATCTTCCTTCTTCGAATGTTCCGGTACGACCAGCCATTACATTAGTATCGAGGTATACCGGATAAACCGGATCAGGGATCGCGATTTTAATATCTTGACTAAAAAGCTCCTGGATGTTTCCTGTGTCGCACTTCGCACCATCGCTGACGAAGATTTCATCGGACGCAATATTGGCACCTCGACTGCGAAAATCGTTGGTTGCGATAGCTTCGCGAAGGAACTCGTACCCCTGCTCGGGACCATACCCCCTAAAACTGTTATCCTCAGCCATTTCATCCACCGCCTTATGAAAAGCCTTGATTGAAGCGGGCGGTAATCCTTTGGTAACGTCACCTATGCCGAGTTTGATGATATCTTTTTCAGGATTGTTTTTTTGAAAAGCCGCTACACGCTTTGCGATATCGGAAAAAAGGTATGAAGCCTGCAACTTTAGATAATGCTCATTGATTGTAATCATTTATAAGTTTCTCAGTTGTTTTATGAATAAAAGAAGTTAAGTTATTTGACAGAAATAATTATCAGGATGAAGCTGTAAATATAATTGAATGACAGGGGCTGTCAACCGGCAACTCGTTTGTTAGCCTAATTAAGGGGAAAGGAATAATCGCATGAAAATTGAACAACCAGAAACTATATATAGAAACGCCTATACAATATTTGATTTTATCGTTGAAAAGCTGGATCTGAAATTTCAACTTTTTGAACATCGAACTGTGGTGACTACCAAAGGAAAGTATCGGAAAAATCCCGCCTCTAATGAAAAAAATCCTCAACTGGTGCTTATGGGCGAGCACCTTGAATTGTTAACTGTCAGTGTCGACGGGATCAAACTCAATGATTCTGAATATCAAGTCGACGATAAATCCTTACGACTTGATAAGCTCCCTGAAGAGTTCACCCTTGAAATTGTAACTGTTATCTATCCATCAAATAATACTTCGCTTGAGGGCCTGTATCGCTCTAGCGGGAATTTTTGTACTCAATGCGAACCCGAAGGTTTCAGGAAAATTACCTATTATCCAGACCGTCCGGATGTACTGACCAGGTTTACAACCAGGATTGAAGCGGACAGAATCGCGTGTCCGGTCATGCTATCCAATGGAAACCTGATCGAAGAGGGTGGATTGGAGGATAATCGTCATTTTGTTATCTGGAACGATCCTTTCCCAAAGCCGTGCTATCTTTTTGCGTTAGTTGCGGGGCAACTTGTGAGTATTGAAGATGAGTTTGTCACTCAATCTGGTCGAATTATCGATTTGAAAATTTTTGTTGAAGAAAGAAATAGAAACAAATGCGATCATGCCATGCTCTCATTAAAAAAAGCGATGAGGTGGGACGAGGAGGTGTTTGGCCTTGAATACGATCTCGACAACTTTATGATCGTGGCTGTGGATGATTTTAACATGGGGGCCATGGAAAATAAGGGTTTAAATATTTTTAATTCCAAGTACGTACTCTCAACTCCAGAGTCAGCGACTGACCAGGATTATCTTGGCATTGAAGGTGTGATTGGGCATGAATATTTCCATAATTGGACGGGTAATCGAGTTACTTGTCGGGACTGGTTTCAACTCAGTCTGAAAGAAGGGTTAACCGTATTTCGAGATCAGGAATTTTCAGCTGACATGAATTCGCGCAGCGTGAAGAGAATCGAGGATGTAAGGATTCTGAGAAATTTTCAATTCAAGGAAGATGCTGGACCAATGGCGCATCCGGTTCGTCCTGACTCCTATCAGGAAATCAACAATTTTTACACAACTACAGTCTATAACAAAGGGGCTGAGGTTATACGGATGATGCACACTTTCCTGGGACCCCAGCTGTTTCGAAAGGGGATTGACCTCTATTTTGCACGGCATGACGGAAAAGCTGTTACCTGTGACGATTTCGCAGCAGCTATGAGTGAGGCATCCGGAACGGATTTGGAGCAATTTAAAAACTGGTATGGTCAGGCCGGTACACCTGTATTGCAAGTAAAAGGAGTGTGGGTTGAGGAGGATACAGAGTATCGGCTTCTCATCAGGCAAAGTTGCCCTGATACCCCGGGCCAAACAGCCAAGAAACCCTTTCACATGCCTATCACAGTGGGACTGCTCGGAGCAGACGGAAGAGACTTGCTTAGCAGCCCTCAAGGATCGGCCGTTTTGCAGTTATGCGAGAAGGAGCAGCTTTTTACATTCCAAAACATAAAAGAAAAGCCAGCTCTTTCTTTCCTTAGAGATTTTTCTTCGCCAGTCAGAGTTGAGAATTTTCAATCTCGTGAAGAATTATCGAGGCTCATCAGGGCTGATTCGAATCTTTTCAATCGTTGGGATTCTTCAATTCGCTTGGCAAGTGCAACGATTCTGGAGGTGGCAGAACAACTACAAAATAAGCAGACGTCATCAATTGAAGAACTGTATCTTGGCGCTGTCTCCGATAGTTTAAGAGGAAAAGTTGAAGATCCGGCTCTTCTTGCTCTCTCCTTGCAATTGCCACCGGAGACGACCCTGGCCCAGGAATTGGATATAGTTGATCCAGATGCACTTCATTGCGCAAGGCAGCTCGTTAAAAGAGAATTAGCAGAAAGAAACAAAGAGCAGTTCATCGCTATTTACCATAGCAACAAGGAAAGTGGAGCCTATGCAGTCACTCCTGAAGCTATAGGTAAAAGAAGCTTAAAAAACATTGCACTAGCTTACCTAATGTCTCTGGATCCACTTCCAATGGAAATTCAGAATCTATGTTATGAGCAGTACCAACGGTCAACAAATATGACCGATGCGATAGCCGCTCTCTCCAATCTAGTTAATATTGACAATGAGGTTAAAGATAATGCACTCGGCGATTTTTATAAAAAATGGGTCAATGATCCTTTGGTGCTCGATAAGTGGTTTACCCTCCAGGCGATGTCCAACCTCGAAAACACATTGTATAAAGTTAAGCTATTAACAAACAATGCGTCATTTTCCATATCTAACCCCAATAAGGTTAGAGCTCTCGTCGGAGTGTTTTGCTCAAGCAATCACGTTCGGTTTCATGATAAGAGTGGGGCTGGTTATCGGTTTCTTGCTGACAACATAATAGAATTGAATTCAATTAATCCCCAGATTGCTGCTCGACTGGTTTCCCCCTTAATTAACTGGAGACGGTATGATTCTAAGCGACAGCAACAGATGCAACAGGAACTTGATCGAATTTTAGAGATAAAGAATCTTTCAAATAACGTCTATGAGATTGTTTCAAAAAGTCGATGATTTGAGTTACGCAAGCCACCAATAAGGTGGCTTGTGACTCTAATTTAAGAACAAGTTAGAGTCGCTTATGGCAAAATAGACAGCGATATTTGGGAGGATGGCCGGCTGGCAACGGTGCTTCTTTGTTTTGGTCATGGCACTCGAGACAGTATTTTTCAGCATCCTTCTTGCTCTCGATCTTATAGAAACGATTATGGATTTCGTCATGGGGAAGCAGGGTGGTTGTCTCTTTTGGGGCATTGAAGAGAAAAATGAGGATACCTGCACATATAACGACAAATAGTATATTTATGATAAGTAACTTAGGGTTCTTTTTTTTTAGTTTCATTGGTAATCTTGAGTTGGTGTCTAAAATGCTTCGATACTTAGGAGGCTGTCCTATGCCTTTGCCCTCCTAGCGTGCCATTTCAACAGCACTAAAATTTATTAATCTTTTCTTCAAAGAAAAGGTGATCAATTCTGCAAGAATTTTTGAAAAATATTTATTTTTCCCTAGAATCGAGACCATTCTCCTGTGTCTAGTGTGATTTATAATCATTTTATTCAACTCTACCGGATTGAAATCGGGATCAATAATACATCTTGCCACTGTCTCACCTGAAACGATCGCCGGGTATATGCCTTCTCCCGTTAACCCCGAAGCAAGCCCTGCAGCATCTCCGACGAGAAAAATGTTTTTGAAATGATATCCCCGATAGTCAAAATTAATAAACTCAGCCTCTCCTTTGTAACTAGACAGCGGGTAGCCTAGTTTTTCACCCCATTTAAGCAGGTTGTCTTTAAGCATTTTTGCCTTCATCACCCTGGCGTCAACATATGCTCCCAAGGACACTGTTTCTTTGTGGGGGAAGACCCAGGAGTAGCCGCTGAAGAACAGAGAGGTGTCGAGATGCCACTCCATGCGCGGATAATTGCCGGGAAGTTGGTAGTTTATGCCAATACCGACATCGTGTACAGGAAGCCCGAGATGTCTTCTGACGTAAGAAGAAGATCCGTCGGCACCGACGAGGTAGGTGAATTTTTGCCTCTCCTCTTTTTTTCTAGTCTTATTTAAAAAGGTGATCTCATTTCCGTTGATTGATGTTACCTGACAGTCAAGTCGAATTTCAGCACCATTTTGTACCGCTTTATGGCTCATCTGTTGTCCGAGTTTTTCACGGCTCACAGTGGCGATTATAGGCGTCGGAGCAGACACACTTACGTTTTGGGAGCGGGTAAAAATATACTGGGTTTCAAACTGTCTCTCAAAGATATCGATCGGAACTTTTTTAACCAAACCATTCCAGGTTACTCCGCCGGCACAAACTTTTTTGCCGATTACCCGTTTACGTTCCAGGACAAGGGTTCTAAGCCCTTGGGAAGCCGTAATTTCAGCACAAGCCAAACCTCCAGGACCAGCACCGACTATAATAACATCAAAGGACATATTGAAAAACGATCCAGTTGAAAGAAAAATCACAAGTATGGAAGGAAATTGACACTTTCTTGAACGTATAACAAAAAAACCTGCCGAGTGCAATGAAAGCGCTGGGCAGGTCAGTGGCAACAGGATTTTATAGAATTTTGTTTAACCTTCAGAGAGCACGGCTTTGAAATATTCTTTATTGAGTCTGGCGATATTTCTAATAGATATGCCTTTTGGACAGACAGCTTCACATTCTTTAGCGTTGGTACAATTACCAAAACCTTCCTCGTCCATTTGCGTTACCATTGCCAGAGCGCGTTCCTTTCTTTCTACCTGTCCTTGAGGAAGAAGACAAAGTTGAGAAATTTTTGCACTGGTGAAGAGCATGGCTGCACCATTAGGACATTGAGCGATGCAGGCCCCGCAACCAATACACGCAGCCGCATCCATTGCGAGTTCCGCCTGTTGAGATGGAATAGGTATGCTATTACCGTCTGGAGTGCCACCGGTATTGACCGAGACATATCCCCCTGATTGTATTATACGATCAAGAGCCGAACGATCTATGAGCAAATCTTTTTGAATCGGAAAGGCTCTGGATCGAAAAGGTTCTATGACTATGGTGTCTCCACTGCCAAAATGTCGCATATGCAATTGACAAAGAGTAACTTCCTTCTCAGGCCCATGGGCAACTCCATCTACAATCGCACCACACATTCCACAAATTCCTTCGCGACAGTCATGGTCAAAGGCGACGGGGTCCTTTCCTTCCTTCGTGAGTTTTTCATTTAATACATCAAGCATCTCAAGGAAAGACATATCCGTGCTGATAGAATCGAGGGTATAAGTCTCCAAATTGCCTAATGCGTCACTATTCGGTTGCCGCCAGATCTTTAGCGTCAGGTTAATGCTGCTCATGATGTCTCTACCTTAAGAGTTCAGTTTTAAGTCTCCGTTATGACCGGGATCCTTACTTATAACTTCTCTGACTGGGGGTTACAAATTCAAAAGTAAGTGCTTCTTTGTGCATTGCCGGTTCTTTACCTTCGCCGAGATGCTCCCAGACGGAAACATGCGAATAGTTAGCATCATCCCGTTTTGCTTCATTTTCTTCGGTCTGGCTCTCCTCTCTTAGATGACAACCACAGGACTCTTCCCTGGCAAGTGCATCGCGAATCATAATTTCAGCAAATTCAAGAAAATCAGCGACACGGCCAGCACGTTCCAAAGATTGATTAATCTCTTTCTTTGTTCCAGGAATATAGACGTAATCCCAAAATTTTTGTTTGATGTTTGGCAATTCTGCAAGAGCCTTTTCCAAATCTGCTTTGTTCCTGGCCATTCCACAGTTGTCCCACATAAGCTTACCGAGTTCTTTGTGAATCTCATCAACGGTATACTTACCCGCAGGACCTTCACTACTGTTTTTCAGTAGTTTGGAAATCCTATCTTCTACCTCACGTTTGGAAGCAATAAACGTACTGTCATGTTCACTGACTTTATCAAGTTTATTGGTCCCGAGATAGTGTGCTACCGAAGTGGCGATTACAAAGTACCCATCTGCAAGTCCCTGCATAAGCGCACTTGCACCCAGTCGGTTTGCTCCGTGATCGGAAAAATTACATTCCCCAATTGCGAACAAACCTGGAATCGTAGTCATAAGGTCGTAGTCAACCCAGAGTCCGCCCATTGTGTAATGGACAGCGGGGTAAATCATCATCGGTTCGACCATCGGATTACTATCTGTGATCTTTTCGTACATTTGAAAAAGATTACCATATTTTTTAAATATGGTTTCTTTCCCATCACGTTTAATGGCTTCAGAAAAATCAAGGTAAACTGCAAGACCGGTTCCCCCGACACCTTTGCCAAGATCGCATTGTTCTTTAGCATTTCTGGAGGCTACATCACGAGGAACGAGATTACCAAAACTTGGATACTTGTTTTCAAGATAATAATCACGTTCAGCTTCTGGGATCTCAGCTGGTTTACGAGTATCGCCATTCTTCTTGGGCACCCAAACTCGACCATCATTTCGGAGACTTTCACTCATCAATGTGAGTTTAGACTGATAATCACCATGAACAGGGATACATGTTGGGTGAATCTGGACAAAAGAAGGGTTGGCAAACCCAGCACCTCGCTTATGAGCTCTCCATGCAGCGGTAACGTTTGACGCCATGGCGTTCGTTGAGAGGAAGTAGACATTTCCGTAGCCACCTGTGGCCAAAATAACAACATCGGCGGAAAAACTTTCAATTTCGCCGGTCATAATGTTGCGGGTAGTGATCCCCCTGGCCCTTCCGTCAGTTACTACCACGTCCATCATTTCGCGACGTGTGAACATCTCAACTCTTCCAGCGTGAATCTGTCTTGAAAGAGCACCATACGCACCTAAGAGCAATTGCTGCCCCGTTTGACCGCGGGCATAAAACGTTCTTGACACCTGTGCTCCACCAAAGGATCTGTTCGCTAGCGTTCCACCATATTCCCGAGCAAAAGGAACACCTTGTGCGACGCACTGATCAATGATCTCAGCACTTACTTCTGCCAATCTGTGCACATTAGCTTCTCTTGCACGGAAATCGCCACCTTTTATAGTATCGTAGAACAAACGATGCACTGAATCGCCATCATTCTGATAGTTTTTGGCAGCGTTGATACCTCCTTGGGCGGCGATTGAGTGTGCACGCCGTGGGCTATCCTGAATGCAAAAGGTTTTTACTTGATACCCTTGTTCCGCAAGGGTAGCGGATGCAGATGCCCCGGCGAGGCCGGTACCGACGACAATTGCGCTGTATTTTCTTCTATTGGCAGGGTTTACAAGTTTATTGGAAAAACGGTGATTATTCCATTTTTCTTCAAGAGGGCCGGAAGGTACACGAGCATTAATTTCCATATTTTCAGAACCTTGGCTAGTTTCTTTTTGTGAATTTCTTTAAAATCGTTTATCTGCAAATGATTTTCATACCCTTAATCCAGGCGGTTATTAGAATGAAGCACCGAGTCCAGACATGAAGTAGAAAGCAATGCCACCGAAAATCAAGAGAAAAAACAGAGGAAGAATAAGTGTAAGTCGGGCAATAAGATCGTTATAGCGAGGATGGTTCACTCCAAAAGTCTGGAGCATACTCCAGAAACCGTGACTCAGATGGATAGTCAATGCTATAAAGGAAAGTATGTAAAAAAGAGCATAAAAGAAATTACTCAACAACTGTTTAACAGTTGTTGAAATTTGGATATCTTTAGGAGAAAATGTGAAACCGAAGATATGAACAAAAAGGAATACAAGTATGAATAATCCGGTGTAAGGCATTGTTGCCGAAGCAAACGAGTTTTTAACAACCCGGGTAGTCATTGCGTACCTTGAATTGCTGACCTGTCGGTTTTCAAAGAACAAAAAAAGTCCAACACAAACATGTGCCAAGAAGACCAGGAGTAAAGAAAAACTAAAGACAAGAACAATTAATGGATGGCTATGTAGTTCATCAGCATAACCCTGGAAAACGTGCCTACTCATGAAAATTGTGGCATTCCCTGCAATGTGCGTACAGAGAAATAAAAACAAGAGCAACCCAGTGGTTGCCATTAAAAATTTCTTACCAATTGAAGAAGTTAGGAACCTGACAAACCACATAAGCACACCTTCGGTGAAAATTTATGAGTGGATGAAATTTTTTGATAGCACTGATAATATAGAAATAATTAAAAAAGAAAAGAAAAAAATTGGTTTTCCTTGGCGTATTCAGGTCAATTTTAACTTTGCTGCTATTCGCATACTCGGTAACCACAAATAACCCTAATAATTTCTTTAACAAATTCAAAAAATGTCTTATACATCAATAATTTTTGATCTAGATGGGACTCTTGTTGATACTCTTATTGACCTTGCCGACACTTGCAATGAGGTACTCGACTTTTATCATTTTCCCACGCATCCTACCTTTGCTTTTAAAACGTTTGTGGGTGATGGTCTACAGGTGCTCATAAAGAAAATTTCACCAGTTGGCACAGATGCAAACGTTCTTCAACAGTGTTGCGAATTATTTACAGCGCGATACTCACAAAACTGGAAGAGAAATAGTTGTCCTTATGAGGGCATTAGTGATATGTTGTCCGCGCTGAAGCAACATGGTATTAAGCTGGCTGTCTTATCCAACAAACCGCATGAATTCACAAAACTTTTTATTGATACATTTTTTTCACCTGAACTGTTCTCCTGCGTATATGGACATCGGATGGGAATCCCTAAAAAACCAGATCCGACTGTGGCCCTTGAAATTGCAGCACAGTTTGGTTCTCGTCCGCAGAATACTCTCTTTGTCGGTGATTCGGGTGTGGATATCATGACAGGGAAAGCAGCTGGTATGGGTACGGTTGGTGTGTCTTGGGGATTCCGGGCAGTAAAAGAACTAACTGAAAATAATGCTGATATAATAGTCCGCAATCCTTTGGAGTTACAAAAATATGTCTTATCAATTCGTTGAATTGCTTCCTTCTGTAAAGTATTTGATTCCACCTGTAGTTGGAGCTTTCATTGGCTATGTGACTAATCGAATAGCCATTAAGATGTTGTTTCGGCCCCTAAAAGCCTGGAAGATTGGACGATTGAGGGTACCAATGACACCAGGGGTGATTCCTTCCAAAAGGTTTGAACTCGCCGTAAACATGGGTGAGGTCGTTGGCGATCACCTTCTAACCAGCGAGGTGATCGGTAAAGGACTGCAGCAGGAAGTCTTTCAAAATCATTTATATAATCTTATTCAGAATCGGGTGGAGAGTACCTTACAAAAAGATCTGGGTACCCTCGCTTCAACCATCCCTCAGAAATTCAAAGCATATTTTGATATCGCCAGTAAGACAATTCGTTATCAGTTAAAGGAGCAAATTCACACATTCATTCATTCAGACGAATTTGCCGAGACTGTGGATGTCGCGATAGGTAATCGACTTGATCTCTTTCTTGATCGTGATTTCAATGCGATTATCACAAGATCCAATCGTGAAAAGACTTACCAGTTTGTAGAAAAAAATATCTCTAGAATGTTTGAAAGCGAGGCAATGGAACAATGGGTGGAAGATTTTGTCCATCAGAAAGTATATAGCACTCTGCAGCAGGAAAAGTCGCTTTCAGATATTTTGCCAGCTTCTTTGCAAGAGCTGTTTTTAGCAATGATAGAAAAACAGGTGCCCGCATTCCTTGGCAAAATAGCTTTAATTGTCAGTGAGCCTGATGTCCGTGAGAAAATAGTAAAGGGTGCCTGCGGCGGTGTTGAGAGCTTTATCACTTCTCTTGGCTCAATGGCCGACATGGTTCGAGGATTTTTGCCAATGGAGACGGTGGAAGGAAAAATCCAAGAGTATCTTATCGAAAAAAATGACGATATCGTCGCCTGGCTCCAATCCGAAGAAGTTCAGACCCGTGTGGCTTCCATATTAAAAGAAAGAAGTCGGGAATTTTCTGGAAAACCTATTGTTAGTTTTCTAAAAGAAGAAAACGAAAATGCAGTCGAGGACTTCTGCTCCCAATGCACAAAACAGCTGCTACTTTTGATAAGGGGAGAGGAAGTATCCATGACGCTTGTTTCCATGCTCAAAACAAACATAGAGAATCATATCGATTCCAGTGACATAAGTGTGCGACAAGTAATCATCGGTTTACTCGGAGAGCAGTCAATGTTTGCGGGAAAGCATTGGATAAAACGGGAAATACGAGAACTTATCCAGACTCAAAAAACCCTGAAGACAATAGATAGTCTGGTTGATTCCCTTTTCGAATCACTCATGCAAAAACGAATTGGAAAGCTTGCTAATCTTGTTCCGGCAGGGGTGAGAGAGGGGTGGTCGAGATCTTTACAAAAGATGGCATCAACAATGTTGGAAGTCGAGGTTCCCGGCTTAGTTCAATCATTAAATATTCGTAAAATTGTCACTGAAAAAGTGAACTCTCTTGACATATTGAGACTTGAAGGACTCCTTCTGTCTATCATGGAAGAACAGTTTAAATATATAAATCTCTTTGGTGCTCTGTTAGGTTTTTTAATCGGCTGTTTAAATATAATATTTATATACGGAATTTAGTTCGATGAAGATAAGGGCCACCTGTTTTTTTCTGATGCACGAGGCATTGGTGATGTTGTATTCATTCCTACAAAGTTGAGTATTTTTTTTACAAAAGGGATCACTACCATAGCCCGAGCCGTTCCCAGACAAAGAGGAGAGAAAGCAATATGACAATTGCTGTCCATCGGTCGGCACATTTTCAGCGGTTTCTCCCCTTAATTGCGCTAGCACTTTATACAGTTGCACTGTGGGTGTTGCACGACTCCCTGCGCCAGTTTCATTACCACCATATTCTTGCACAACTTCGTAATATCCCATCTACACATATCCTGGCAGCGCTGGGGTTGACCGTCATGAGCTATCTGGTTATGACAGGATATGACTTGTTGGCAATCTTTTATATCCGCCACCCGCTGGATAAGCATAAAGTGGCTTTGGCCTCTTTTATCAGTTACGCCTTTAGCAATACAATTGGCCTGTCCTTGCTGACCTCCACCTCGATTCGCTATCGACTTTATTCATCTTGGGGGGTGTCGGCTGAAGAGGTTGCCCGATTGGTCGCTTTCACTGTACTGACATTCTGGTTGGGGATTATTACGCTTGCCAGCCTGGTGTTTATTGTTGAGCCAATGGCCTTACCTGTTCTGGGACGAATGGATTTACATTCCGTACGTCCCTTTGGAATAATCTTCGCCTTGGTGGTTTTCACTTACCTCATTGTCGTTGTTTTTCGAAAAAAGCCTTTAATATTCAGAAACTGAGAAATCCAACTCCCTTCAATTCGTATTGCTGGAGCTCAGCTTCTGGGTGGTTCAATTGATTGGGCTATGGCCGGATGTGTGCTTTTTGTCCTCCTGCCTGAACAGGCTGGAGTTTCTTTGTTCCAGTTCCTGGGTGTTTTTATTTTTGCTCAAATCGTGGCCTTGATAAGTCATGTCCCGGGAGGACTGGGCGTCTTCGAATCGATGATATTGCTTTTAGTCCCCGTTATCCCTGCGGATCAGTTACTCAGTTCGATGTTGATCTATCGCGGTATCTACTATCTCTCGCCCCTTGCCTTGGCGGCGCTTCTATTGGCAGGAAACGAGTTATTAGAGAAACAGGTGATGGTCAAAAAAGCGATACACCATGTGGACCGCTGGTGGGGGATTATGATCCCGCATCTGCTGGCGGCCACAACGCTTTTAAGCGGAGCTGTACTGTTATTTTCCGGGGCGACACCGACTATTCCCGGTCGTCTGCACTGGCTCTATGAGATTCTCCCATTACCCGTAATAGAATTATCTCACTTTCTCGGAAGTCTGATTGGAGTCTGCCTGCTGTTGCTGGCGAGGGGATTGCAGCGCCGCATAGATGCTGCCTATGTCTTAACCTCTATTTTCCTCGTGACCGGCAGTTTACTGTCACTGCTCAAAGGGGTGGATTACGAAGAAGCTGCATTTCTTGGACTCATGCTGGCTGCTTTGCTTCCCTGTCGGCGTCATTTTTACAGACGGGCGTCGTTATTTCATGATTCATTGAGCCTTGGCTGGAGCATAATGATCGTGTTGGTGTTAGCCAGTTCCATCTGGCTGGGGATCTTCGTTTATAAGCATGTCAATTATTCCAATTCGCTTTGGTGGCAGTTCGCACTTACAGGCGATGCTCCCAGGTTTCTGCGTGCGACAGTTGGCGCCACTGTTCTCTTGTTGACCCTAACTTTGGCAAAGTTATTAGGACCACCACCGAAAGACCCCGGTCGACCTGGAAAAAATGATTTGGACTTGGCTCGAAAGATTATCGACTCTTCGCCGGAGACGTTGCCTAACCTCGCACTACTCGGTGATAAAGCGCTGCTGTTTGACGATTGCCAAAGCGGCTTTGTCATGTATGGAGTTGAAGGTCGCACCTGGATTGCTCTGGGAAATCCTGTTGGACCACCCGAAGTCGCCAGAGAGTTGGCATGGAAATATCGTGAAATGGTAGAACGCAACGGTGGACAGACGGTATTTTATGAAGTTGATACTTCCATGTTGCATGTATATCTTGACATGGGGTTAACGCTGTTGAAACTTGGCGAGAATGCAAGCGTACCACTGGCAGAGTTCACCTTGGATGGATCAAGTCGTTAAGGTTTGCGTTATACGCACCGTCGGTTCACCAAGGAAGGATGTGATTTCGAAGTGTATCCGGCATTGGATCCCCCTGGATTGCTGCCGGAATTGCGCAAAATATCGGATGACTGGCTCCAGAAAAAAAATACCCGTGAAAAAGGATTCTCTCTTGGATATTTTGATGAACAATACCTGCTGAATTTTCCTGTTGCTGTCGTAAAACTGCAAGGTAAAATCGTCGCCTTTGCTAATCTCTGGCTGGGAGCAAACAAGCACGAGTTATCGCTTGATCTCATGCGCTTTGGAGAACAGGCTCCACCAGGGATTATGGAGTATCTGTTCATCAGCCTGATGTTGTGGGGGAAAGAGCAGGGCAATAAATCGATGGATCTCGGCATGGCACCCCTCTCTGGTATGGAAAGCCGCTCCTTTGCTCATCTCTGGAATAGGATCGGCGCGATTGTTTTTCAACATGGAGAACATTTTTACAACTTTGAGGGATTGCGCGAATACAAACAAAAATTTAATCCTCTCTGGGAACCTCGCTATCTTGTTTGCCCGGGAAGCTTTTTAACTTTGCCGTACATATTGCTAAAAACAGCTGCTCTGATCAGTGGTGGTATTAAAGGAGTGATAGCCAAATGAAGAACATCAACTACTTGCTTTTTCTCATATTATTTCTATTAGCATCTACAGCATTTGCCGCTGAGGAAACACTTGAGTATGGGCGATTTGGTAAAGTCACACTTTATCGGAACACTAAACAGCCAGCACAAGTTGTGTTGTTCGTCTCGGGTGACGGTGGTTGGAATCTGGGTGTAATCGATATGGCACGGAGTCTGGCTAGTCTCGATGCGTTGGTGGTCGGCATCGATATAACTCATTATCTTAAAGAAATCGGCACGTCGGCAGAAAAGTGCTCCTATCCCGCGGGTGACTTTGAAAATCTATCAAAATATATCCAGAAAAAAATTGGCCTGGACCGTTATCATATACCGGTCCTTGTCGGCTATTCATCAGGTGCTACCCTGGTTTATACCCTCCTGACGCAGGCACCGCCAAATACCTTTCGCGGCGCTATTTCCATGGGATTTTGTCCTGACCTGCCGCTTCATAAACCCTTTTGTCAGGGGTATGCCTTGAAAAGTGATCCGGCGCCAAAGTTAAAAGGGTATATTTTCCGTCCAACACGGCTCCTCAAAAATCAGTGGATTGCCCTCCAGGGAGAAATTGACGAGGTTTGCAACACAACGACAGCAATTGATTTTGTTAAAAAGGTCGATTCCGCCAAGCTGGTTCTGCTGCCTAAGGTTGGACATGGTTTCTCGGTGCAGAAAAACTGGTTTCCCCAATTACGAGAAGCCTTTACAAACTTGGTTCATGAGGAAAAACCTGTAATTAAAAGAGGCGTTCCAAATGCCATGGTTACAGATCTTCCGCTGGTAGAAGTCCCACTCCATGGGCCAAATACTGGACTTCTTGCTGTTATTCTTACTGGTGATGGTGGTTGGGCATCGATCGACCGAGAGGTCGGCGACACCCTGGCAAAAAATGGGATTGCAGTAGTCGGCCTGAATACTCTACAGTATTTCTGGACAGACCGGAATCCAGATACGGCCGGTAGGGACCTTGAACGGATCATCCGTTATTACTTGAGGGTCTGGCAACGCCAGCGTGTGATATTGGTAGGCTACTCACTGGGAGCTGATGTCCTGCCTTTTATGACCGCGCGCTTACCGAAAGATCTGCAACAACAGGTGACAGCTGTAACTCTTCTCGGTCCGGCAAAAACAGTCAAATTTGAATTTCATCTTTCTGATTGGCTGGGTGGAGATAATCAGTCTGGAATGCCAATCGCACCGGAGCTCGAAAAACTCAAAGGAATGAAGGTGCTCTGTATCTATGGAAAAGAGGAGCTAAACACTCTCTGTCCAACTCTCAAGGGTAAGGATTCGAATTTCAAAGTTTTCCCCCTGGAAGGGGGACATCACTTCGACGGGGATTTCAAGAAACTAGCCGAACTGATTTTCTCCGAATCGATGGCCAAATAAAGTATTTTCTGAAATAAATTATATCATTTAAAATATACGGGCAAACTACACTGCACTATGCTGCTATTCTTTGTTGCCACTTGTTTTTCCGAGAGTGTTTTTTAAGAACTTCCCATGCATTTCCAATGTGAGCGCCTCAATCCGTAGACTTAAATCCTTTGTCATCTCCGTGAGTACCGTGTTTTGCTGCAACAGCTCCATTATCTGTGCAGTCTGTTGATTTGCTATTATTTCTCGTTGTTCGCTCGCCAAAGCCAAAGCTTCTCTATGTTGAGCATCCGCCTCAGTATTTACTTTATCTCGGTCTGCCTGTCGAGTCTGGGCAAGCAGGATTAGGGGGGCTGCATAGGCTGCTTGAAGACTAAAGGCAAGGTTCAATAAAATAAAGGGATACATGTCAAACTTGGTAAGACCCGCCACATTAGTTCCTATCCAGACGGCAACGATAAGCGTCTGTGCAATAATAAAAAATGGCGTTCCAAAAAACCTCGCAAAGGCTTCTGCTTTTAACGCAAACCAATCATCTCCAAATACGGATGACAAATGAATATGGGGAAGGTGATATCGAAGATACTGTTTTCTTAAATTATTTTGTGAGCTTGGAACTGACCCTGGAACCGCTGTTTTTTTGTTTGGCATTATGTCTGTATCTCCTCTTTTAAACGTGCTGATATTATGAGCAAAATCAGGGTAAATCGGTACCCTAGCACTGATTTTTTCCAACCAACCCAATGCACGAATCCCGAAATGTGCCTGCCTTAAGAGTACTGAACAGAGCAGAATGGTTGAGGTATCCATCCAACTTCCAAGAAGTAAGATACTATGGATCTATAACAACGAACATCATCACTTGAAATTTTGCTTTTACTCTGAACATTTCAAAAAAAAATGGGCTTTTTTTCAACCGCAACGGTAAATTCTTATTCGTACTCCTGTTAATAAGACATGTTAAGGGGACAGTGCTGTATTGCTGTCTATTTTTATCAACAATTCAGAAGGAGGAACACCATGAATGACCGACGTTTGTTTTTAAAGACAGCTGCCGCCGCTTCATTAATAACTTTCACAACTGGATCCCGTGTTTTTGCATCAAACACAACGGAATACACCAATATCATACATACTAAGAATAACCCTGCCATATGGTCGGGTAAAGAGGGAATTCATGTCCCGCAGTTGACCGTAACCGGCTCTAAGGTTGTGGTAGTTACCAAACACCCGATGTCTGCTGCCCACTACATTGTCAGACATACACTTATTCTTGGGGATGGGACCTTCTTAGGGGGGATGACTTTTACTCCTGATGATAAGCCGGAATCCAGTTATGAATTACCTGCAGGCTATAAAGGTAAAATACATGCTACAAGTTTCTGTAACCTGCATGATTTTTGGCTAAATGAAGCAAGCGTTTAGCACCTCTCTAAGGTGTTTTGGGGGGTAATTAATGTGCAAGGGGAGAAGGGTGAATTTCAGATCATCGTTCTCCCGTTGCCAGTTGACCACAAGCGGCAGAGATATCAGTGCCGCGACTGGTTCTGATAAAGACTGTGTAATGCGCATCGAGTAGTATTTTCTGAAAAGCCAGGAGGCGATCCTTGTTAGGGCTTTGAAAGGAAGTTGTGAAGATTCATTGTATGGAAGAAGGTTGATTTTGCAGGGAATTCCCCGAAGCTTCCTGCTGAGCTCAATGGCATCTTTGTCTGAGTCATTAATACCTTTTAGGAGGGTGTACTCAAACATTATTCTTTTTCTTTTTGGAAGGGGAAATTCACGACATGCTTCCAGTAATTCATCCAGGGAGTACCGGTCGTTCACCGGCATCAACCTACTTCGCACCTTATCGTCTACAGAGTGCAGCGAAATAGCTAGATTTACCGGAGACATTTCGCCGAATTTCTCTGATTTTAGGTACTATTCCGCACGTTGAAACAGTAATTTTTCTGCCGGAAATATCCAGACCCTTCTGCTCCATTATAATAGACAGAGAAGCGAGAACATTGTCCAGATTATTGAGTGGTTCCCCCATTCCCATATAAACAACATTGGTTATCTTGTCGGGACCGATGAGGCTTTCTGGAGGTTGGGCAAGCAGATAATCCCGTACTCCACATATCTGGTTAACAATTTCCGAAGGGGTAAGATTTCTTGTAAATCCCATGGTTCCCGTAAGACAGAAAGTGCAACCCATGGCGCAGCCGACCTGAGAGGAGATACATAAAGTATTTCTATCCGGCTCTGGAATTAGAACTGATTCAATGATATGCCCATCACTGAGTCTAAAGCCAAATTTGACGCAGCCATCGCTGGCTTTTTCAATAATAGTATCCGAAAATATGGATATGTAGCGTGTTCCTCCAGCATTTTTCGAAAACTTTTTGCAAGATCTGTCATCTGTGAAAACTCAGTAATTCCTGGTCGATACAGCCAACCCATTATTTGTTTACCACGAAACGCAGGTTGTCCAAGGCTCTCAGTGTAGTCAATCAGTCCCTCCTGGGTAAGGTTCTTCAAATCTGTTTTTCGCAAAGGATTCATAGTGCTCTCCTGTAATCCGGCACAAGAGGGGTGGCGCCGCTCAATGCCATCTCGAAAGATGTTAGAAAAATATTTTTATCTCTCGGTAGGCGACCGGATAGAGGTAAGTAGCTTGACGCATGATTGGCATGGAATTGACATTTAATGTTTTTCAGGTGAGAAATAAGCAAATAGAGTTCCTTTAAAATTTCAGACGAAGTCGCTACGATAAATTTTTTATTAGCCACTTCTCTGCCAAGGGAAGTATTCTGCAATGGCATTAGGGTAAGAATGGCTATTTGATTTGGCTGCATTTTATTTAAGACGTCTGCTGTCTCAATCGCATGGCGAGATGATAATGCGACCCCGCCAAGACCAAGCAGGGCGGTAACCGAGAGAAAGATCCCTGTTTCCTTGATTTTTCTGCCGGCATTCGTCATGGTTGTCGCTGTTTCACCTTTTCGACATATTGCAAAACTTTATCGCAGCCGCTCTCTAAGCCCATATATACACGATCAAGACCCATGGATTTTAACTCTAATAATTGTTTTATACTTTTACCTCTAATGGCTCTCGCATTGCCATACAAGGAAATTTTGTTGATCCAGGGGAGATGTTTACGAATCCGGCGAAAAAGTTGGACGAGTCTTTTTTGTGACAAAATAAGCACATCACCGTCAGCCAGAAAAACGCGATGTTGATTGCGGTAATACTTTCCGGCGAACGCAAGGTCAGCCTCAATTACATTAGGTGCCTTCACTTGGAAAGGAACGTCTTTATAGGCACCACAAAAGGTACATTTATTATAAGAACATCCGACCGTCACCTGGAGAATAATGGAGTTCGCCTCACTGGGCGGTCGGATGACATTTCCTATATAGTTCATTCTACAACAATTCAGCCCGCCGGATTCTTTATCTTCAAAATCCTTCATAAACTCAACAAGTTTGACGACACCTTCGACTGGAAAAGCATTATAAATGGAAGCACGACATCCACCAATGGAGCGATGTCCCTTAAGGCCGTTAAGGCCAACTCTAGTGGCTTCGGCAATAAATTTGGCCTCAAGTTCGGGAGTCGGCAGATTGAAGGGGATATTCATCAGAGAACGTGAGTCTTTTTCAGCATGACCCCGATAATAGTTACTGCTGTCGATGGCTCATAGAGAAGACCTGCCTTTTTCCTGTTGATTTTTTCGATCGCCTCAACTCCGCCATGTTTCTTCAACCATTTTAGTACTTCACCGACAATATAAACGGCAAAACAGGGTGGGGTGTTAAACATCGAGCCTTTGTCGGCATGGGTTTTATAGGTCAGCATTGTTGGTACCTTTGCCGGTGTCCTGTCGAGAAGATCCTCACGGATGATGACAATGGTCACGCCGGCAGGTCCAAGGTTTTTCTGGGCCCCCGCAAAAATCAGACCAAATTTGGAGACATCCACCGGTCGAGAAAGGATATCAGAACTCATGTCACTGATCAGCATTTTATCAGTTTTCGGCAGTTCAGGAAACTCGGTACCGTAAATTGTATTATTAGAAACATAATAAAGATATTCGGAATCAGCTGAGACTGTATATTCGTTTTGCTTTGGAACCCGATTAAAATTGGTCTTCTCACTGGAGAAAGGAATCTCAATCTCACCAAATAGTTGCGCTTCTTTTATGGCTTTTTTTGACCAGGTACCGGTATTGAGATAGGTTGCCTTTTTGCCTTTCCCCAGAAGGTTCATGGGGACCATAAAAAATTGGCTTGAAGCTCCGCCCTGTAGAAATAAGACCTTATAGTTATCCGGAATCTGCATTAACTCGCGAAGGTTGGCTTCAGTTGCATCCGCTACGGCAATAAATTCTTTGGAACGGTGACTGATTTCAATCAGCCCGATGCCGGTTTCCTGAAAATTCACGACATCTTTACCGGCTTGCTGCAATACCTCATAGGGAAGGGTTGCAGGTCCGGGGCTAAAATTAAATACACGATCAGCCATTGTTATTTCTCCTGTGGTTGGTTTTATAATTGGATGATATCTGAGATATTTATTATAACGTATCAGATTTAGCTGCATTTTTTTTTACTTGATGAACATTGCCTGACCGCTTCATATAAGACAATCCCTGCGGTCATGGCAAGGTTCAAACTTCGTATATTAGGATTCTGCATCGGCAGAGTATAGCACCTCTCCTTATACAAGTGAAGAATCTCTTCAGGTAACCCCTTTGTTTCCTTGCCGAAGACTAAAAAGCAGCCTGGTTGTACTGCGCAGAGCTGTATACTCTAGTAACTTTGGTGGTAAAGAAAAAGAGTTCAAGCTCATTTTGGGCCTGCAGAAATATATCAAAAGATTCCCAGTGTCGAATTTCAACATGTTGCCAATAATCAAAACCGGCCCGTTTAAGATGTTTGTCATCGGTTGAAAATCCCAGAGGGTGTACCAGATGTAACACCGAATTGGTCGCTCCGCAAAGTCTTGCAATGGAACCAGTATTGGGAGGGATTTCAGGTTCCACCAGAACTATATTAAAAGGGCGAGGTGTATTCATGTCAGGAAGCTACAGTATGAATTAAATTGGAAAAGGAGTATCGTTTATACTCATTGCGACGATGAAAACAACGAAAAACAATCAGCAACCTTGTAGGGTGAGCATAAAAAGTTGCATTCTCAGATTGAACGAAGAAATATTAAGGCTGGTTGCGAAAAACAGGGGTTCAAAAGACAATTTTTTATTGGTCAACAGTCTAAGGAATGGTGTATTGAAATTGACAAGTTCAAACAAAGGTGTTTCGGGCGATAGGCGTTTAAAAGTATTGCTTTTTCTTATGCTTGTCCTCTTTGTTTTGGATTTTAGTTTCAGCAGACTGGTCTTTTTTGAAGGAAACACCGGGCTCAATTTCAATAAACAGCTAAGCGTTGCTAACCCAAACAGCTGGTGGTTGAAAAATTTCAAATACAGGTATCTTGCCGGGACACAACCCTGCGCCGGCATACACTCCTTTTTTTTTCAATCAATTCCGATAAATATGGCTGACAAGAATATGCTGATGAGCGTTCAAGGGATCGGACCTGCCATGGCTGACACTATCGTCACATATCGTCAACAAGTAGGACCATTTAGAAAGAGCACCGATCTTTAAAATCTCAAAGGAATAGGTCCCGAACATGCGGCCAGTTTTTCGAAAGTATTTTCATTTGACGAGGTACCGTGACGCCCGAAACAATTGAATTACCATGTTTGGTTTTGGTTGGCCCTACCGCCATCGGTAAAACGGATCTTTCTTTAAAAATTGCCCGTCGATATAATTGCGAAATAGTCAGTGTCGATTCCATGCAGATTTATAGACATATGGATATCGGTACTGCAAAGGTCTCTAAGGAGCGGTCGGAAATTCCGCACCACTTATCGATATAGTTGACCCTGACGAAACCTACGATGCAGTAAAGTTCGCGAGGATGCTCTACTGGCTATAGGCGACATACACTCCCGAGGTAAAATACCCCTATTGACCGGCGGAACTGGTCTCTATCTGAGGCCTTATTTGAGGGTATCTTTCCAGGTGTTCCAGTAGACGAAGAAACAAGGCAAATGTTAAAGCAAAGATTGCACGCCGAAGGGCATCCAAATTACATGAAGAACTGGCGATATGTGACTGTATATCAGCAAAAAGAATCCATCAAAACGACACCCAAAGATTACTGCGAGCTCTGGAAATTTTTCATATAACCGGAGTACCCTGGTCGGAACATATAGCTACTCACAAGAAACAGATGAAAGGAGTGGTTTTCAGAAATGCACTCCAACTAGGATTAACCACTGATCGTCAAAGTCTGTACCAAAGGATAAACAAGTCGGTGTGATGCCATGCTTGACACTGGACTTGAAAATGAAGTTCGTAAACTTTTGGCAAAGGGATACGACCGAAATTTAAAATCATTCGGCTCAATAGGATATCGACATATGATCAATTTCATAGAAGGTCTCTGGACCAAGGATGAGACTGTACTTCTTCTTGCCAGAGATACTCGAAGATATGCTAAAAGACAATATACCTGGTTTTCCAAACTGCCGGCTTGAATGGTTTGATATCGATGAAAAAGAAAAAATTCTCAGGGGTTGAGATCTGGTTTGCAAACCAGCCTTTAAAATAAAAAGATGATAGGTAAGTCCCAGAACAACATTTTGGAAAAATTATCGCAAATCCCATCTATATTTATCGAATATCTAAAAACCAGAGGGGTAGTAGGGGACCAAGGCAGCCTATAAATTTTTATATCCTGCCCTGGAGTGATCTTCCAAAACCAACTACGATGAAAAATCTATCGGAGGCTGCAAAGCTCGTAGTTGATTACATAGTTACTGAGAAACAAATTATTGTTTGGGGTGATTATGATGTTGACGGAACCACCGGAACAGCACTTCTGGCGAATTTCTTTCGGCGAATTAGGGACAGAGGTTAGGTGGCATATTCCAAACAGGCTTAAAGAGGGGTACGGTTTAAATGCAAAATGGTTTACAAATCCGGAAAATATACATTTAGCGACCGATTTTTTATTAATTACTGTTGATTGTGGTATCTCAGACTATGAGCAAATAGAGGTAATAAAAAAAATTGGTGGAAAGGGTCATGACAACTGATTATCACAGTCTTCCAGAAAAATCAATGCCCCATTGTTCTGTCTCGAACCCATCACAGCCGTCCTGTGGAATTCAACGGTAAACAGCTTGCCGGCGTGGGAGTCGCTTTTTACCTGGCCGCCGGTATTCGTGGAAGAGATTTCTTCACATTCTCATCTAGGTTCTTGTAGCTCGTCAACTCAACCTCAAACGGTACCTGGCTTTTGTTGCTCTAGGAACGGTAGCTGACGTGGTCGACCTTACATCAACCAATAGAATCCTAGTAAGAGGAAGGTCTTGAAACTCTCTCTGAATTGCATTTTATTGGCCTTACAGAACTACTAGCCTCATGTGAAATTTCAGGAGATTACATCACTTCTGAAGATATAGGATATCTCATAGGCCCTAAAATAAATGCTGCCGGCAGATTAGGTGAGAGCAAGATTGTAGTGGACCTCCTTACTGAACAAGACCGTAAACGAGCTAAACGATTGGCACAACAACTAACTGAACTGAATATGGAAAGGCGAAGGATAAGTGCCGATAATCTAGAATTAGCTTTAACTTCAATCAGTAGGTTTTCACTTGAACAAGACAGATGCGCGATTGTACGCGGAGATCTCCATCAAGGTGTCGCCGGAATCGTCGCCTCCAGGCTCGTTGATATGTTTAGAGTTCCGGCAATAGTTTTTGCAAAAAAGGAACATCCTGACGGTCAAATAGTTTTTACTGGCTCAGCGAGGTCTGTTGAAGGTGTAAATATTATAGCACTATTGTCAAAATGTGCGGAATGGATTGAAAAGTTTGGTGGTCATGAAATGGCAGCAGGGTTGACTGTGACTCATAATAACATACAAAATTTCGAAAGAGATTTGAAGATACTTACAAGAGAAGCGATGAAAGAGGCACATGTTAAACCCAAAAAACAATATGATATCCGATGTTCCACCGATTTGGTCATGAATAAGGAGCACTTAGGTTGGATCAACCACTGGAACCATTCGGGCCAGGAAACCCTCAGCCTGTATTTCTGGATGCGGCGGTTACGATAATTGATTCGCGAACCGTTGGTAGAGATTCGGAGCATTTACAAGTGACCATTCGAGGAAAATACTGTAATTTTAAGGGAATAGGTTTTAGT
>CAWCTP010000005.1:0-23982 GCA_963798425.1 uncultured delta proteobacterium
CTTTAACTTTCTGTTTGTTTTGGTGTTCCTCAGTCCCAGTCGTCGTAAAGTCGTCCATTTCGGAATAACTTCAAACCCGACTGCCGAATGGACAGCCCTCCAGATCGTGGAAGCCTTTCCCTGGGATACGGCACCAAAGTATTTTATGCGGGATAAGGATGCAATTTATGGTGCTTTCTTTCGCAATCGAGTGAAAAACCTGGGTGAAAAGAAGTGGTCTTGTCCTCGCAAAGTCCTTGGAAAAACCCGTTTATTGAGCGGATGATCGGCTCGATCAGGTGAGAACGTACAGACCATGTCATCGTCTTGAACGAAGTTCATGTGAAAGACATTCTTGTTCGTATTTCGCATATTATCATGATGACAGAACGCACTTGAGCTTTGAAAAAGATTCGCCCGACAGCCGGCCGATACAACCCAGGCCTGCCGATAATTGCAAGATAAACGCTTTGCCGCGGATAGGTGGGCTACATCATCGATACAAAGTGGAAAAAAGAGGCCTGAAAATTCAAATCGTTCGATGTCAAAAGCATCGAACGGTCATTTTTGCAAATCTGTGTCCGGAGATTTAAATTCGATTCTTTTTCCAATCGATTCCAAGCGGATATTTGCATTCAATCTATACAAAGATGAGAATATTTTCGATAAATTTGCAACGAATTCATTTTTGTGAAGGACACGTATTTGAACAGAAAAGTACAGTTTCGAAGCATGAAACTTATATCATACTGTAATAAATGCATTAATATCTCAACATGACTCACTGTTTGTATTTTCCCGCGAGATTGGTTTATGAATTAAAAGAAACCAGAGGGACAAGCTAAACCGAAGAAAAATCTATATTTTCGACAACATGTCTTGTAAGAATATTGAGGTTGAGCGGGAGGATAAGTCAAAACCGTACCTTTTTGTTCAAATACGCCCTTTGGTCCAATATGTTGAAAAATGATCCCCAAATTCAGCCCTAGCAATCTTCTTCAAGTATCTCAACATACTTGATTGTTTCTATTAAAATAATTGCGAAAGATGCCTCGAGGAGGTAGCTTATGCTACGCTGTTACAGACGAATCTTGATTGGAATGCTGCAATGCATTTTAATCACCCACGAGAAAAGCGAATTTTTATCCCCTTTCACCTGTTGGAAATACAAATGAGTATCGGATTGAGACTTGGGTTGATTATCTTTGTGATCGGGATCGGGTGTTTATTTTTCAGTGATGTACAGGCTACTGAAAAGCACATTGCCAATAAATCCATTGCGCGAAGGAACGTGCTAAAACCAGTTGCAAACAAGTCCGCTGCAGTCAATAAGAAGAATCATAAAACTGGCAAAATTGTCAACATTGCCAAACCAATTCATTCGAAACCTGTTTGGATCCCCAACAAACTATCTGTTCAGTCAGGGGCGGCGTTAGTAATTGAACAAAAAAACAATGGTGGCGAAGTTCTTTTTCAGAAAAATGCGAACCAGATTATGCCAATTGCCTCTATTACCAAATTAATGACCGCGATGGTGGTGTTGGATAGTTCGCCATATTCTGGAAACACCAATTGTCATCACTACTGACGATATCGATTATTTACGTGGAAGCCGTTCTCGTTTGCCTGTGGGTTCTGTCATTTCCCTCAAAACCGCCTTGCTTCTGGCACTGATGTCTTCGGAGAACAGAGCAGCACATGCACTAGCGCGCCATTATCCAGGAGGGATGCACGTTTTTTTGTCGGCGATGAATACTAAGGCGAAGAATCTCGGGATGTTGAAGACTCGGTTTGAAGATCCGACTGGCCTTACCACCAACAATGTTTCAACCGCATTTGACTTGGCCAAAATGGTTACTGCAGCCCATAAGTACCAACTCATTAGGGAGTTTACGACTACTGCAGAAGAAGAGGTTGATATTGATGGTCAGAATATGGCATATCGTAACACCAATCCCCTGGTGAGGAACCCGGCTTGGGATGTGGGACTTTCCAAGACAGGGTATATCAGTGAAGCAGGCAAGTGTCTTGTGATGCAGGCACGTCTTGCAGAAAAACAAGTAGTCATCGTTCTTCTCGATTCAGCAGGCAAACTGACTCGTGTTGGCGATGCAAACAGGGTCAAACACTGGCTGGATAGCCTCTACACCTCACAGTCCATTCAAATAGTTGCTATGAGGGGTTACAAGGCTAAACGAGACCATTAAAAAACCGGTGGCTAAACATTAAGTGGATAGGATTCATCTATATTTTCCTTCATCGAAGGATACCAAAAGCAAAACGAATCTCGGAGTTCGTTGTTTAGAATAGCTATGCGAACTTGGATCATTCTGTGAGCATTTTTTTTGGCCACCTCATCTGTTTTTGTTGGGGTCACCTCAGAATCCGGAAAAATCGTACTTTAAGAAATATAATTTCGAAAAATATCAATACATTAACGCTTTATCAGGTTAATAGTTGCCGTCTAAGAGAAGTCATTGCGTAACATCCTGGATTTACAAAATATATGAAACGCTAACGTACGATTTTTTCCGAATTCAGAGGTGACCCCTATCAACGCCAGTTATGGTCGGAGATGGAACAAGTGTATCGGTTGATCTCTGGAAAACATCAATAATTTAAATGCTCCATCTTTCTGTCATATTCTTGGAAAGAATTTTGAATATTAAAACGAGCCAGATTGCTCCTTTTCGGACATGTTTTTTGAGCCATGAGCAGTTTAAACTACTCAGGATAAGCTAAACATAAGGAGTTCGGCTCTCACTTTACATTGCCGGGAATTATCTCAGGCCAACAAACGTGCAATGCATAACTAAGACGGTATTGTTCCCTATGAAATATTCTTCTCTTCATCTAGTATCTTCCTTACTAAAACTGCGATGTCTTTTCTGGCCAAAGGTTTCATGACGAATCCCTTAATGCCGTAATATTTGACTTTTTCTTCCGAAATCTGATTGCTGTATCCCGTGCAGAGAATAATTGGCAGGCCCGGTCGGATCTGCAGCATCCTTCGGGCCAGATCGAATCCCGTCATCCCAGGCATTGTCTGATCTGTGATTACCAGATCAAAGGCATCAGGTTGATTTTGGAAGATTTTGAGTGCCTCAATACTGCTCATCTGTACTGTAACGCTATAACCAAGCCGATCAAGCATGGCCTTTCCCATATTGACGAGCATTTCCTCGTCGTCAACAAAGAGAAGACGTTCGGCACCAACAGGTATCGCATCGACTTCCCGGGTTTCAGGTGTAATCTTATCCTGCAGAGCCGGCAGGTTTATCTCGAAAACCGTTCCCTCTCCGAATGCACTTTGACAAGCAACAAACCCACCCGAGATCTTCACAATACCATGAACCGTGGCAAGTCCCATACCCGTGCCTTTTCCTACTGCTTTTGTGGTAAAATACGGATCAAAAACCCTCTCCTTAATCTCCGGCGCAATGCCGGATCCAGTATCCCTGACGGACAATTGTACGAAATTACCTGGTTGCACATCAGGTACCCCCGTCAGATCCTGCCGGGAGAAGGTTTTGTTTTTTAAAGAAATGAAGAGAGTTCCCCCACTTTCCTCCATGGCATGGTAGGAGTTGGTACACAAATTCATCATTATCTGGTGAATCTGGGTTGGATCGGCGAGAATGGGATAGGTCTCTGTTATATCCTGCCGGATTTCAATGGTTGTCGGGAGGGTAGAGCGAAGCAATTTGATTGATTCTTTGACCGGTACAGCAGGTCGTAGTGGAATCTTATGCGTTTCCGACCCTCTGGTCCGCACCCGGACAAAAAAAACCCTCACTAATCTCTTCACTTTTCTCAAATACGAGGGTGTCGATCCCACTAACAACAAGGCCGAACAAGCTCTACGGCCCGCAGTACAGTGGCGAAAGATCTGCTTCGTATCACAATCCAACAACGGCATGCGATTTACCGAACGACTTTCCACGGTCATCGGCACTTGCCGCATCAATGGCATCAACCCGTTCCATTTCCTGGTCGAAATGGTTGGTGCCAGCTTTTCAGAAATACACACTACTCCAAACGTACCGCTATCCTTTCCGAATTGAATCAACCGGGCTTCACCACCAATGCTAGAAATTGGTTTGGGTGTTGTCATTCCTATGTCCCCGGTGAACCTTTACATAATTGTATTTCACTGGTGGTTTGAGTTTTCATTTTTCTCTGTTAGGTAGGTGATAAGAGAAGAGACGATATGCCCCTGAATAGGTGCTCAATTTTAAAGAGTGCCGCTTCGCTCAATTGTGATTGGAAAGATCGTTGGATTTTCCCCCATATCTAAACAAACCCAGTAGACAAAGAAGAGCCTAAAAATATCAAAGCCCCTGCATGAAGAAAATGCAGGGGCTTTATGGCATGGTAAACTGCCACAAAATCCTGTGGTGGGTTATATACCTTTGTTTAGAGAGACCCTATATTCGAGGTGCTCAAGGGTCAGGGCATGCAACTGAATCAGCAAGTGGTCTTTCTCTCCGATGGTGGTGACACCGTACGCAACCTACAACTCTATCTCAACCCGGAAGCAGAACACCAGCTTGATTGGTTCCACGTCACAATGCGTTTAACCGTACTCCGTCAGATTGCCAAAGGCCTGCCGATGACGGTCGGTGAGGATGATGAAAAGTGCGATTTGAGAGAGCCGGCATTGAAAACGCTCGAAAGCATCAAATGGTATCTTTGGCACGGAAATACCTACGAAGCACTTGAGCATCTGGATACCCTGGAGATGGATCTGGATATCGCGGGGGAGGAAAGCAAGGACTTGACAACTCACAAATTATTGCGAGCGGTTGAAGAATTTCAGACGTATATTGCCAACAATCAAGGATTTATTCCGAACTATGGCGAGCGCTATCGCCAGGGAGACAGAATCAGCACGGGCTTCGTCGAATCCGCGGTGAACTATGTCGTCGCCAAACGCTTCACAAAGCGACAACAAATGCAGTGGAGTCCTAAGGGAGCACATTTGCTCTTGCAGATGAGGACACGGGTACTCAATGGGGAATTAGAACAAACGTTCCGGGATTGGCATCCCGGTTTTCGGGTGGGGGGTGACGAAAAACTCAAAGTCGCCGCTTAGCCGCCCTCGGTTTTGCATGCTCTCCTACAAGGAGGACTGTTGCGCCGAGTTATAAAATGCGTATAGCAATTCATGATCAGTTGCTATCAAGAGAGATGTATAGTGTGCTTACACATGAACTTGCACATATTTATCTCGGTCACCTCGGTACGGATAATGATAAATGGTGGCCTTCTAGAATGGGAATCGATAATACAACTATGGAAATAGAAGCAGAAGCGGTATCATTTTTATTAAATAAGAGATTGGGATTAGAGGGTAACTCAGCTTCTTACCTTTCTTCCTACATTAAAAATGAAGATTCGCTTGAGAACATTAGCTTAGATTTAATTGTAAGGGTTGCTGCTCGTCTTGAAGGTTTTGGGACAAAGTTGTCAGAAGATAAAATGAAAAAGAAGCAGAGTAAAGTCAAATCATTAGAATCGGTACAACCGTCACTGTTTCACTCAACGGTTTGATTTTATAGTTACAAATAGGAATGTTAAGATGATTCTCTTTTGATCTCCGTAACTCCTTCACCCACCAATAAAAATCCTCTCAGCAATAAAATTATGCGCAAACTCTCCCTTCTCTTCCTTCTCCTATCCCTCATCTATCTCAACCAATGTCCACTCCTCCCAAACCCAAAGCAACTTTACCGGACAGACGATTGATGTGGCAGATGGCGACACGATCACAGTTCTCAACCAAAACAATGAGAGCGTAAAAATACGTCTTGCTGGAATAGACACTCCTGAAGGTTCTCAGGTCTATGGCAAGCAAGCGACACAATTTACTGTCTCCAAGGTTTCCGGAAAAAGAGTACGGATATTTCCCGAGACTACCGACAGGTATGGTCGAACTGTGGCTATGGTTCTTATCAATGGAGAGAATCTGAGCGAGCAGATCGTAGCAAGTGGAAATGGGTGGGTGTACAGAAAATATTGTACTGCTGACTATTGCAATGATTGGTTGAAACTCGAAAAAACAGCAAGAGATGCACACATTGGACTCTGGGCGGATAAAAACCCTCAACCTCCCTGGGAATGGCGAGCAGAACAGCGAAATGGGAATGGTAATGGTAGTAATGGCAATGTTTCTGTTGCTACATCTTCAGCTGCCGTTGTTCCCGGTGCAGGAGGATCAATTGTTTATCATGGTAATGTCAGGAGTCATGTCTTTCATGGTCCTTCTTGCAGAGATTATAATTGTAAGAATTGTACTGTCAGATTGGGGTCGTATCAGGAAGCGGTGGGTGCAGGGTATAGAGCGCATAGGGAATGTGTGAGGGAGTAGTGGATTTGTGTTGAGTGCTCTAGAAATTCTGTTCTGGAGTGTGATATCATGTTTTGTTAGACCGCAATCGGCGACGGTATATGGTTCATTATTCGCAAAATACATTATTGGATTCTCGCAATCTTCAGTCATTGAAAAAGGAAAAATATGGGTTTAAAGAAAATTTTAGTGGCAGGGTTTGCATTGTGTTGCTTCTCTCAAATAGCATTCGCCGATGATACTGGATTGACCAAGCAGTTTTCAACGTGCATTGATGGTTCAGGCGGAGTAACTTCAAACATGCTTGACTGCATTGGCGCAGAAACAGAACATCAAGATGCTCGCCTCAATAAGGCACAAGGAAGTCATGGCTCAACTTTCTGAATCACGTAAGAAGGCGTTGAAGGATGCTCAGCGTGCATGGATAAAGTACCGGGATGCAAACTGTCATTTTTATGATGATTCTGATGGGGGGTCGATGGGAGCTATTACTGTAAATGAATGCTTTATGTCCGCCACGGCATCTCGTGCCAAAGAATTTGAAAGTTTCAAACAGTAATTGACAAAAAGCTGCTAGAGCTGACCTGTGGAGGGGTGGATCGAGTCTGCGATATGTCGCTCTCTATCGCAGGCAGCTTGTCTATATGTAAAGAAATTACACAGTGCATCTCCAACCCAATCAGGTCACTTTGAAACTTTTCATACCCCCAGCAACCTCACTCCACCGACTCCATCCATTAAAAATCTTTCACCTGATGCTTGTTTATAAAATCACGCCACTCTTCCCAGGTGGCATTTTCACCACATTCATTATGAAAAGCGGTAAAAATTTCTGACTTTTCAGGTGCAGTTAGCTCGCTCCATTTTTTTTCATCAACAACTTCATCCTGTGCTGGTGTCTGCATAACAACCCTCCAGGTCGAAAATGACGCTATGCCAAACCAACCTTTTTCCAATATCCTTCAATCTCAAGTTTTTCTTTGAGAAAATCTAAAAAGCTATCGTCAAAATTCTGTTCTCTCCGAAGTTCCTGGTATTCATTGACCATCTCCTTTCTGGCAAGATCGTCGTAAAGACCCCATTCAATAAATAAATCTTCTTGCTGTGCTGCATTCATCTGTCCGTACTCCCTGGTAAAATTGTGTCTATTTGATTCGACTTATATTGGGAGTATATTAACGACTTCCCACAATGATCTTACAATGGTTGAATGTGGTGGCAGGTGGCAAAGAGGCACCAGGTTGTGTGAACGTGTGCACCTTCTCTATATGAATGGACAGGTGAAATTATGGCCAACAGAGCAAATCCAAAAGATATCATCCCTCTTCGTGAAGCATTGAACATGGAAATCATGATCAACCAGGCACTAATCGATCTTCTTGTCGCAAAAGGTATCATTACCCAAGAAGAGTTGATGGCAAAGATTGAGCAAATACGAAGAGAAACACCCTCAGGCACCTCATAGAGATTACCAAATGTTGAAGCAAATTATATCAGGTGGACAGACCGGTGCTGATGTCGCCAGGGTAATGATGAAGATCGTCGTTATGCCTACGGTTCCCTTATCGCACAAATAAAAGGAGAAAAAAATGGCCTTCTGGAACTTAGTCAACTTACCATTGGAAGAATTCAGACCGGGTATTAAGAGCAAGGCGGAATTGGGACATAACCTGATCATGGTATGCATGGAAATTGGTGCAGAAAAGGAAGATACTGGACATAAGCATACTTTTGATCAATGTGGCATTGTCTTGGAAGGTCAAATTGAAATGTTTATAGGTGAAGACAGTAGATTGCTCAACCCTAATGAGACCTATTTTATACCATCAGGGGAACAACATGGTTGGAAAACCTTCGACAAGTCAGTAAAGCTCTTGGACATAACGTTAAAGCAACCCCCTGAATGAGATATTTGAACCAGTAAAACGATACCCAATTCGGAGGTTTTACAAACTGTATCTTCAGGTGACTACAGAGTACAAATGGGGCGGTACACCACGTGATGAAGAAAATTATATCAGGTGGACAGACTGGTGCTGACATCGCCGGGTTAGATGTTGCGATCAAATATGGAATTCCTCACGGTGGTGCTATCCCCAAAGGTAGACTTACCGAAGATGGTACACTTCCCGAAAAATATAACCTTCAAGAGATGTCTACCAAATCTTATCCCAAGCGTACTGAAAAGAATGTGGTCGACTCTGACGGTACTGTGATTTTCTCTCATGGGAAATTGACCGGCGGTAGTCTTCTGACACAGAAAAAGGCAGTTGAGCATGGTAAACCGGTAATTCATCTGGATATTGGGGAAGTCACTGTGGAAGAAGCTGCTGATTTACTGATGGGGTTTATTCAAGAGAATGGCGTTGAGATCTTGAATGTTGCCGGGAGTAGGGGAAGCAAGGATCCTGAGATTTATGGCAAGACTTATGGGGTGATGGAGAGATGTATTGTGGAGATTGGATAGCTCCCATCCTCCCTGCATCGCTAAATTCGCCAATCCAACAATTTCATTCACATCAAGCGCCTCCACTTCTATCAACCTGCATTACAATTCAACGCTCCAACCAGTCATCTCATCGAAATTCTGTCCTGCTGAACAATTTATTTTCAAAAAAATGAAAAATAATTGCAGGGTACTCACTCTGTGATACCCCTGGTATGTCATAGTGTACTTGTAGGATGAATAAAGCAATGCGCTGAACACTGAAAGAAGGAGTCACCATGCATACAGAGAAGACGGAGAGATTGTTTCAAGAGTTTCCGGATCTATTTCAGCGAGAACAATTGATTCACGGTTTTGAGTGCCAGGACGGTTGGTTTGAGTTGATTCGCGCACTCGCTGGACGGATCAGAGAATACCAAGCTCAGTATCCCGAACTCAAGAATCTTGAAATTGTCCAGGTCGCACAAAAAATGGGCGAGCTCCAGGTAAATATTCGGGGAGGGGATGCAGTTATACAAAAATCTTATCCGTGAAGCTGAGCTGGAATCTCGGTCGATATGTGAGTTGGATGGGGAACCGGCAGTCGGACTGTTTGTATGTGCTCCTCAATGGTTTAGGTATCTCTGTGAAACATGTTCGGAATTGCACGGATACATGACAATTGAAGACTATTTAGGCGAAAAAGCTATAACAATACCGGTACATGAACAGATTCAGCAAGCGGTATAATTCAATGCGTTGGTGTTTAATCTTATGGTGACGGTAATCGTCTGGAGGTAAAAAATGCTATCTCAATCCAAAGTCGATAATTTTAATGCCCTTTTTGCAACCGAGTTGGCCGCTGGGAATTCTGTTGAGAGGCGACCGAGAAAGTGGAAGTGTAAATTGTCGGAGATGCTCATTGGTGAGTACTTGATGATACCTTTGACTTCGGCGAAAATGATGAAATCGGAAAGCTACCACATGAATAATTGCTGTCGTGATTATGTCGAGCAGTGTGCGGAGATGACATACTGCCTATTTTCAATTCGTAGTCGATCAGGTGAGAGGTTGGCGACTCTCGGTCTTAAGTGCAGAGGAGGGTACTGGCGTTTTGATCAATGTGCTGGTCCGTCGGGTGCAGAAGTGCTGGAAGAGACCAGGCCATATCTTGATGAGGACGGGGAGCTTCAGGAAGAGTCGATTGCCACTGATCTGTATTACGTCGCTCACGAGGTCGCTAGATTAATGAACTCTGCCGGATGGCAAGAAAATTCACACTGAACAGATGGAAGGTGATTCAGATATGGTTGAGATTCTATTATGGAATCGCCGAAATAAGTGGGACAAGGTAAATGTCGCCATAAATAGGCTGGTTGTGGGGGAATTCCAACAAGAAGAGCTTGATAAAGAAATGGTATGATGAGCCACGATGAAGATCACCTTGATCTGCTGGAAGATGACGGTGACGGTGTCATCGAAATGTGTCTGTTTTTCGATAAGGAATCGGAGAAGGACAATCCCAGGGGACCACCTCAAAAAGCAGGGTGCGGTTTTGTGCTGCTACTGATGGGGGCAAGTGTCATTTCATCGGGATTAACTTCTGGGAAAATATTATGGTTTGAATCAGAGGCAGCATATGAAAAAGAAAGCTGAACTCGATCCAGAAAGAGAAGAGCGCATAACGATGGAGATCATCGTTGATGCCTATGGTCCTGAAGAGCAGGCAATGGGGTGGTACTACTACCTCAAGGACACAATTGAATTCCCGTTTTCTGCAGTTTGTTGTGAAAGACGTTCCATCTCCCCCTTGAAAATTCACGATAAAGTTGATGTCGTTGGAATGGCAGATGAAGGGGAATGCGAAAAAGAAATGTTTGTTACTATTCGGTGGGGAAAAAATGAGATGGCTGTTCCGTTGTCCCAACTGATGCCTACCAGTTCAGTGTCAGAAGCAACAAAGGAAGCGGTCGACGATTGGCATTATTGGGTGAAGAGGGGGTATCAGTTGTGTTGATTTCTGGCCAATAGATAGAAATCATAGACACCGGTATATATCCCTTGTAAACCCTCAGTTGAGTCTGTCTAAATGGAGCAACATGAAATGTAAAAGTGGGGCGGAAGTGGGGCGCTAAAAATTAACCTATTGTAATTAAAAGAAAAAAAGTCTGGTTGCGGGTCCGAATCCCGCCTCATCCACCAGAGTAAATTCAAGGACTTACCGTTAAATCTGTGAGTTCTTTTTTATTCCTGTTTTCAGCGAAAACAAATCTTGTAAGCACTTTGTAAGCATATTCGAACAATGTCGTCCCATCTCTTATATCCGCAGAAATGATAAAACCCAATCCAGAATTATCTGAACCGGGCATTCCCTCCATGCAAGATCTTGGTAAGAGTTCGCCTATACACTCCCGTGTTCAACGACAATTATAATTCCCAGACTAAAACCATACCATCAGATTTAACCGGGAAAAACAACATGAACGAAGCACAGGAAAAAGAATTGTTTACAGAGTGGGCGCTATACGCTGATGAAACCATCCGATTGGAATGGTTGGTGATTAAGGTACCGCCGAAAAAAAACTTGGAGGCGACATTGTCGAACTTCGTGGGAGAATAGTAGGTCAAGACGGCAAAACATCGTCGGGAGCAAAAGTCCGCGTTCTGATCACCAAGCACCTATAGCCCCGGCGGAATTAAGATTTCTGAATATGTCCTATTTAACCTTGGTTTTATTGATTCATATGGTTATTAGGAATTAACCTTGAGTTTCATTGAGATGATTAAGCTTGCCAACTTACATCTCAAGACTCACATTTCTTTTTTTCGTTATCAAGTAACATTTTTTTCCGTTCAACACCCCATCGATACCCGCTTAACTTACCATCCTTTGAGATAACCCTGTGGCAAGGTATCACTACGGCCAGTTTGTTTGAAGCACAGGCAGTGGCAACAGCTCGGACAGCGTTCGGGTTGCCGATCTTTTCAGCCACTTCGGTATAGCTAATCGTTTTCCCGGGCTCAATTTGTCTCAGAATACTCCAGACTTGTTGCTGAAACGCTGTACCTTGAATGTCGAGTGGAATGTTGAAATTTTCTTGAGGGGTTTTGACAAATTTCACGATTTCCTCAAGCAAACTTGTAAAACCAGGCCCCGCTTTTGTGACTGTTGCTTTAGGAAATCTGTCTTGAAGTTGCCGGGGTAACATCGCCGGATCGTCACCAAACTCAATGGCACAAATACCACGGTCTGTTGCAGCAACTATTATCCAGCCGAGAATACACTCGGCAACCCCATAATGAATAGTAAGGCTGACTCCTCCGGCTCTATACTCTTTAGGCTTCATTGAGAGCTGATCTTGATTCTTGTTATAGGCACCGCTACTTGAAGAGAATCCGGCATCATAGAATGCTTCCGTTATAGACTCGCTTGATTTAAGACTATTTCTTAAACGCCGGGCTCGATGGTTTGAGGAGAATTGCTTTGGTGTAACTCCGACAAACTTTTTGAAAAGGCGATGGAAATAATAGGGGCTCAGGTCCAACTCTTTTGCAAGGTCGATTAATTTGGGAACCATATTGCTGTTTTCTAGTATCCGACAGGCTTTAATTATTTTCTGTTCTGCTTCCTCCATGACATTGCTCCCGGTAGGTTTGCATTTTTTGCATGGCCGATACCCTGATGCCTGCGCGGCTTGGCTGCTGATAAAGTATTCTACGTTCTCACGATTTGGTAATTTGGAAGAACAGCTCGGTCGACAAAAAATTCCCGTTGTCATAACAGCATAATAGAATCTTCCGTCTGCTGACTGCTCTCTGCCAACAACAGCATTCCATCGTCTGTCGTCCGTGTTGTATGTTGAGTGAGTTTTCATGGCTTGCTGTGTCATCTTTCAATCGGAGAATTTGTCATCCTTACCAACTTAAAGAATCTGCCGTCAATTGATAACAATCCTATACTGATGAGCCCCATTCCAAACAGATGCTTTAGCTCAAGCTGTTCACCTAGAAAGGCGGTTCCCAGTAGAATAGCGCTTACAGGTATGAGTAATGTTACCAGAAGTACGTTGGTTGCTCCAGCGGTTGCAAGAACCCGAAAATAAAGAATATAGGCAAGTGCGGTGGATAGAACTGCCAACCCGAAAATGGCTGACCATACTTCTAAGCCAGGTGAAGGAAGCGTGAAAGGTTTTTCGACAAGCAAGGCTATGGGGATAAGAATAATGGATGAAGCCGTTACCTGTCCGGTAGCGGTGGCTATCGGTTTGATACCAAGTTGCCTGAATCGGCGACCATATATTCCAGCAAAAGAGTAAGATACAGCCGCCCCAAGAATTGCAAACTGGCCATATGTTGACCCACCGAGCCCCGTAAGTGCTTCGTAGCCTATCATGATGACTACTCCGGCAAAACCGATCGTCACACCAAACACTTTCATGGGATTCATTTTTTCATCACCAGTCCATACATGTGCAGCAATGACCGTAAAAAGAGGTGTCGTTGCATTCAAAATAGAAGCTAAACTGCTGGCTATATGTGTCTGGCCCCAGACGATTAAGCTGAACGGGATCACATTGTTCAAAAGACTCATTCCTAAAAATGCGATCCAGACCTCTCGTCTCATTGGAAGCCTTAACCCTGAAAAATGCACTACAGCAAGCAGAGTTATGGAAGCCAGCGTAACTCGTAAAGAGACGATGGTGAGTGGAGGAAGCGCTTTGACAGCTACTCCAACAAAGAAAAACGATCCGCCCCAAAGAATAGACAAGATGATGAGCATGACCCATTCAGAATGGTTCATTGATTTGATTTCAGATTCCATTTTTTTTCTCACATTTAGTTTTTATTTGGGATTATTATAGAACCTGATAGAGGCAGATACACTCCGATTCTTGCTCAGCAATTCAGATTTTAAATTGACGGGCAGAATTTGCTATGGGCTCGACAAGATACCTACTTGTTCTTCCAACTATATCTTGAAATCTGAGCTTGGTCAGACTTCAAGGCAGCACAGTCGATTTTTTTGTCGCTGGAGTGGTGTCAGGCAGCGTGCAAGAGACTACACTGATTATCAACGACGTTTTTGAGTCAAATCCTATGAATTTACAGGACTATAAAAACGTGAAACTCTGGGTGTATGGTAGAAAAATCGAAATATTGAGATCTAATGACAAATGGTCGGTATTTTACGTAGGAAATGAAGGTAAGAAACGAACGGCTCATGATATTGTTATCCCCCCGGAGCTTGAGAAAGGTGAAATAAAAAATTGCTTGGAAGACCTGCTTCATGAATGGGCGACTCCTTCAAATAATCAAATTATTGAAATTTGAATCAAAACATATGAAAGACCTGAGCCGTATTCTCACTTAATGTGGGTTCGGTGTCATTATTGCGGGCCAGTATCACTTAATGTGGGTCCATTATCGTTTAATGTGAGTCGAGGCCTATTCGTATTCTCATTTTTTGTGGGCTCAGAAGTAACTTGATTGCGAGTCCGGGCGTTTATCATCGCGGGTCGCTACAACTATCGGTTCTTTGGCCGCTGGTGGCGGTAACTTGAGTGAAATTGCCAAAGCGTTGAAAGAAGCTCATGGCGGCCATTGGGGAGAGTTAGAGGGACATGATGTGGCAGATTGGCGCTACGAGGTCGCCAATGAGGACACCAAGCTCGGGTATTGGGAGTGGGCGGCGAACCGGATCGAATCTGGCGAATTGGTCTGAAATCAGCCTGTTTGGTCGAATTTTGAAAAAAAATATTTTGTTTTCCTCGCAAAGAAGAAATTTAGTCATTTTTTATATAAACTTCCGATCAAGAAGAAAGAATCAATACAAAAGCAGAATTTTTAAAGAGTACCTGCGATCATAAACAGACGGAGCGACGTAATGGCATTACAGGAGCAAACCTGCGAGGTATGTGGAAAAGTATTCACCCGCCCGTACCGATTAAAGGGTGGCGTCTTTTGTTCTCTTGCATGTAAAAAGGAGAAACTAGATCCGGTATACACTTGTGAAGTCTGTGGTATCATTATTAAACAAAGCCCATCTTTATCTCAGAAAAAATATTGTTCAGTACAGTGCAGAAAGAAAGCTTCAGCACAAAAACGGTTGAATTCGGGATCTGTTGTTTCAAAATCTTGTAAGCAATGTGGACAAACATTTCTGATAAAAACGTACATGGAAGAGCAATACCCAAAAGAGTTTTGCACCGTCAAATGTAAGAAAATATATCACAAGGTCACGCTGTCCTGCGAACATTGCGGTAAAGAGTTTGGTAAACTCAAAACAAAAGTATATCCTTCCCAAAACCAATATTGCTCTCTGAGGTGTAGGTTAGCTGATACTCTGATCACTAAGACGTGTAAAACCTGTGGTAAGAAATATTCAGGTCCTCAAAGCAAAATGCGTAGTAATTTCTGTTCTCATAAATGTTTTGAAGGGCCAAGGACATATGTCGGTTTGGTCGCGCTTACCTGCGAACATTGCGGTAAAGAATTTCAAAGGTATGGCTCAAATCTACATATCAGGCATGGTGCTTTTTGCTCCAAAGAGTGCAGACTGGAATTCAGGACGCCGAAACGAATTTGCGGGGTCTGCGGTAATGAGTATCGCAGTAAAAAACAGTACGTCAAAGTAAATTTCTGTTCCAAGGCATGTAAGGAAAAGCATACTCTTGAAACTATAAATTGCGCGTATTGCCAGAAACCTTTTGAGATTTATAAATCCAAAGGTGGAAAATTTTGCTCGTCAAAATGTTCCGGCCTGAGCGTAAAAAAGGTCAAAATCCGGACCAAATCAAAAAAACCTGCAGGAAAGTCTTCTTGTACCCCAACAGTTTTGTCTGCCATAACCGGCAATTCGACAAACAATTATGTTGCCGGACAAGAGAACATCATCGGTTAACCTATCGATTTTGAGAAACAAGATATATTTTGATCGACAAGCCATTCGTAACATGTTCTTTTATTGATCTTTTGTCGAATAGTGTGTATAATACACAACAGGAAAAGCAAAGAATTGATAAATCTACTTGAAACGAATTCCTGGACCCTTTATCGGGTCAAAGGATCGCATCACGTTTCACACACCCGGCAAAAGGTGGCCATCTCAGTGTACCTCATCCCAAAAAAGAATTAGGCAAAGTGTTGATACACAAGCTGCTCAAACAGGCCGGAATCGAATAGGAGAAAGTAAAACATGAATTTAAAATATCCCATTGTCATTGAGCCTGGTGACGAACAAACCGCTTTTGGCGTTGTCGTACCCGATCTTCCAGGCTGTTTTTCTGCTGGTGACAGCTTGGACGAGGCGGTTGAAAATAGCAAAGAAGCTATCGCGGCATGGATCGAAGTTGTTCTCGATGATGGCGGAAAAATACCTACTCCGGGAAAATTGTCGGATCATCTAAAGAACTCAGAGTTTACAGGGTGGTTGTGGGCCGTGGTCGAGATTGACGGAGCTTTGCTCGATGATTCGTCCGAGCGAGTCAATATCAGCGTGCCCCGCCGAATACTGGCTCGAATTGACCGTTATGCTGCCAACCACGGCGAAAGTCGTAGTGGTTTTCTTGTCAACGCCGCCTTGGATCGTATTCTCCACGATCAAACGTGATGAGTTCCGAGATATAATTATGACAAAACTCAGACTCTATACCCCATCGAAGAACCCTGCAGGAAAGTCTTATTGTGGGCCAACAGTCTTGTCGGCCATAACCGGCAAGTCATACAATGAGGTTTTATCCGTTATTGATTTTGTGATTGGCAAAGATTCGGCCAGGGAAATCAAATGGATGAAGTTCGATGACCTCCAGAGATGTCTGGTGCAATGCGGGTTCGAAACAGAAGTTGAGATTCTGGATGACGATTGCCCGACAGAAGAACTCTGTACCCTGGATGAATGGATTAAGGGCCGGGATTTTGTCGGCGAGGACATGGGTGACGATCCAAAGAACGACACGTGGATCCTGCTTCTCACAAAACATTTTGTGATTGTCCAGGGTGATCTTTTTTGTGGACAATCGTGTTGGAAAACCGGTACCTATTTTGTCGGCCCCAGGCTTAAAGAGGCGGGTCCGGAGAGCTATTAAGGTTTTTTAAATTTATCAAACGCGCCGTAAAACCCCTTCCTTCAGGTCGGGGATATAAGGCGCAAAGCTGTCAATCCGGGGTCTGCTGTTGTTCAACATACTGCCGGATAATTGAGATCGGCGCACCGCCGCAGGAGGCGGCGAAGTAGCTCGGACTCCATAAAACGTTTTTGTAGTACCGTTCAGCTACATCCGGGTAGCGTTTCCGCAAAACTCTGGAAGACGCTCCTTTGAGGCTGTTCACCAGAGCGGAGACAGCGACCTTGGGTGGATAATGAACAAGCAGGTGAACGTGGTCGTGTTCACCGTTGAACTCGATCATTTCTGCCTCAAAGTCGGCGCAGACTTTGGTGAAAGATTCCCTGAGTATCTCAAAAGCCCTAGCGTCCAGCACCTTTTTCCGGTACTTGGTCACAAAGACCAAATGAACATGCATATTGAAAACGCAATGCCTGCCTGTGCGAATATAGTTGTTTTTCTTCATAGACCAAAGTATAATATAGCTCATGAAGATACGCAAGGCATATAAATACAGATTGAAGGCCAAACCGGAACAAGAGGCTCTTTTCCGGCAACAAGCCGGATGCTGTCGGTTTGTCTGGAATAAGGCTCTCGCTTTGCAGAAGGAACGTCTGGAGAGCAGAGAGAAAGTCTTGCGGTATGTTGAAATAGCAAAGCTTCTCACCGGCTGGAAACAGGAAGAGGAAACAGTATGGTTGGCCGAAGCACAATCGCAAACCATGCAACAAACATTGAAATTTCTTGATAAAGCTATCAAGGAAGATTGCGACAAGAAAAACCCGAAGCGGTTCCCCCGGTTCAAGAGAAAAGGAAAAAGCACAGATTCATTCCGATACCCCCAAGGCTTCAAGCTGGATGGAAATCGAATATTTCTGCCCAAGATCGGATGGGTCCGGTTCATCAGGAGCCGGGAGATCGAAGGAAGCCTTCGCAACGTCACCGTGTCCAGACGAGGGGATTACTGGTATGTCTCAATCCAGACCGAGCGGGAAATTGCTGAACCGATTCACCCATCCGTCTCTTCCGTAGGGATGGATCTGGGCATAACCCGATTCGCCACCCTCTCGGACGGTTCTTTCCTGGAACCACTGAACAGCTTCAAGACGTTGGAAAAAAAGCTGGTAAAGGAACAACGACGGTTGGCAAGAAAGAAAAAACTTTCAACCAACTGGAAAAAACAAAAACGAAAATTGACCAGGTTGCACATTCGCATTGCCGACGCTCGTAACGACTATCTTCATAAATCCTCGGCCACTATCAGCAAAAACCACGCGATAGTGTATGTCGAGAATCTGAAGATACGGAATATGTCCAAGTCGGCGGCGGGAACAACTGAAGCACCGGGGAAAAACGTCAGGGCCAAGTCCGGGTTGAATAGGGCCATTCTTGATCAGGGGTGGTTTGAGTTCCGCAGACAGCTTGAGTATAAGCTGGCATGGGTTGGTGGCTGGCTGGTTAAGGTGCCTCCGCAGAATACAAGCCGGACTTGTCCCAAATGTGGTTGCATTGCAAACGATAACCGCAAAACACAGGCTGCGTTCAGGTGTGTGGAATGCGGTTTTAAGGAAAATGCCGATCATGTCGGCGCTATAAATATCAAAAGGGCAGGACATGCCCGGTTCGCCTGTGAAGTGAGCGGTGCTGTAATGCCGCCAGCAGCAGGAACCCGCCAAGATAACTACACAGAAGCGTTTGCTCTTGCGTAGTTGTTGTTGGAATCCCCTTCCTTCAGGTGGGGGAGGATGTCAAAATGTTTTTAGTAGCATGTGGCCGACGTATGCTTGACATATGGAAGACGAGACGCTATCTTAAACATATGTTTAACATATGCCAAAAGGAGGAGATATGAGAACCGTTTCAATTTTTACAAACGGCAAAAACCAGGCGGTACGATTGCCTAGAGATATGGAATTTCGAGATGTTAGCGAATTAGAAATTATTAAAAATGGTGATACAATCACTTTGCGGCCTATTCGTCCGGATTGGCTCTCTTTTGCAAATGCAGAAAAAGCTGATAGTGATTTTCTAACCGAACGGAATGACGTTATCTCAGATGAAGGGCGGTTTAATTTTGCAGAAGAAAATTGATTATATGCTGGATACTTGTATCTGCTCTTTTATTATGAGAGAGCTACCTCTTGCTGTACTTGAGAAACTTCAATCCGTGGTAATAAAGCAACATCGAATCGTTATTTCGGCTATCACATATCAAGAGATACAGTTTGGTTTACTTGGCAAGAAGGCATCACCTAAACATGCTGTATTGGTGGCCGAATTCCTCAAACGGGTCGATGAAATACTTCCTTGGGACAAAGAAGCAGTAGACGCGACAACTGAGGTGAAAAAACAACTTATGGCAAAGGGTACACCCATCGGCAACAATGATACGGCTATTGCTGGTCACGCGGTTGCTGCAGGCTGTGTCTTGGTGACGAACAACACCCGCGAATTTTCACGAGTTGACGGACTTAAGCTTGAAGATTGGGTTCAGCTTTAGAGTTGAAAGGGACCATGTTCTTTGGGCGTTGAGCAATGACAGATAAAAAACAGGGGCGTTTGTAGTCACGTATTATTTGCGCAGGACAGTCTCGAACCGAAGTAACCCGTAAGAGACAGGTTGAAAATACACAAAGTGCTTTCTTTTGCCATTCAAAATAACTCTTGCCTCTCAAATTCTCATTTTTGATTATCAGGATGAAAACACTTGAGGGTCAAGAAAGTTGAGAGTCAGTTACTATCAACCACGTTGCCTAACGCTTATGTCAAAGTGACCTGCAAATATTTTCTGGATTATTTTAGATTTCAAAATGCTCCATTTGGGACAATTATTTTTTCATGATCCCGGTGACATTCACAGGAATAAGCTCAGGTATTCCTCTCACGACTACGGTAAAGAGATTCATGGAGAATCTCTTCCCCCCAATTCTTATTTTACTGTTAGGTTCTGGAGCCAGCAGAATTTTCAAGAATCAGTAGTATAAGGTCTGGACGATGGAAAAATATCCAGATCTTTGGCCTGGCTATCTCAACGATAAGCATCAGCTGCGGCCGCTTTCAACCAAGCGGGCGCAGCACGCCACCAAAAGCGCGGCTGTCAGCTGCATGCAGTGTTAGCCAGCGTGAACACATGACGTTCCGGCGCACCCGACGCGTCCCCCGGTGGCCCATATGCAACGCCATGAAACGAGAAATTCGGAATCGTGCCCCCTACCTCGCTCCCATGACGTCTTGAAACTTCGCCGTGTCCAAGTACTGCTGGAACCGAGTTACCTTGCCGTCCTTAACGTCCCAGACGTGGCATACCTGCGCGTCCATGCTCTTCCCGGTCGCCTTGTACGTGCCGCTGTAACGGGCTTCGACGATCACACTGTCGCCAGTATCGTGGAACAACTTCGGATGGACGGCGAACCCGTCCCACTCTGTCCCCAGTCGCACGAACAGATTGTTCAGGACGGCGTCCGGCCCAACCCAAGCTTCGCCGCTTGGCATGTAAGGATTGCCTTCCGCCTCATGCCAGTGGATGTCAGGACTCATCCCACCAAGAACGGTCGGGATATCTCCGCGCGCGAACGCCTCGTAGAGACTCTTCATCAGTTTCACGTTGTCCATACTCTCTCCTTTGATGGGAATTGCTGCGCACCTGTGATCCGGCGGCCCCGTTCCGCGGCACCGCGGGCGATTCAAACACCACACGCTCTCACGCCTACACCGGTCGTCAGGCTAACGATAAAGATCACCCGCGTAGCGTAGCGAAGTCGGTGTGAATCTTTTGGTTCTTCTGAGTTTGAAGCGTTCTCCATTCGTAAATATAACACAAGAAATGCTGCTCTAGCTTCCCAGGTAGCGGGTCTGTATCAGCATACCTGCTATGCAGCCCGCTACCTGGGAAGCGGTACCATAGTTTTTCCTTATATTTCAATAGAGCGGAAAATCTCCTGAAGAACAAGTAATTGTACAGATCTGTATATCTCCCCGGCTTGGGTAGGTCATGAATAGTTCGGATTCTGCAAAAGCAGTCTCTCTAACTCCTTTTACCAGAAAAATATTCGTAATGCACCAATATTTAGTAAAAAATTCTCGAAAAATTTGTTATGATCTGGTGTCTGCTTTTCTGTATATCATCCAAAATGGAATGAACATCAGCTGTTTGGAGAACCACCCATGTTACAAATTCCACCCACAGTACTGGCACGTTTTGATGCGTGTCTTGCGGCAGAAAATATTTCAGAAAATCTTCGTGGATATTATAAGAAGTGGCTGCGATTCTATCTTGATTTTTGTTTGAAGTATCATCATGATGCCAACAATTCAGATAGCATCGCCGAGTTTCAGAAAAAGCTGCTGGAAAAAGGGCAAGCGGAAAGGCAACGGCAACAGGCATCCCATGCAATCCACCTTTACCTCAATATTGATCAAGCAATACTGTTTAGTACACTTCGCCGTGTTTTTGCGGCTCCTGCCGTTAATAACGCAGAGAATGCCAATACCAGAGCAGACCGTCAAACTTCCGCCACGAACAAATCCCCTTTGGACACTGCTCCTCACCGTCCTTGCCACACCCAAAAGACATTAAACCATAACCCTGAAACGACTAGATGGCCAATGCCAAGAAGCTGTTCCCGGTCAAAGCTAAACCAGCTACTGGTGCCTCCTGGGTTGTAGCCATTTACTCGTCTCGATGAAGAAATCCAGATACGACACTACTCACCAAAGACCCTGAAAACATATCGACAATGGCTAGAAAGATTCCAGGCTTTTACTCGAAGCAAGCCACCAGAATCGTTGTCGGCGGTTGATGTCAAAGAATTCCTGACTTGGCTGGCAGTTAAAAAGCAAGTCGCGGCATCAACCCAGAATCAGGCATTCAATGCATTGCTGTTTTTTTATCGGCATGTTTTGCAAAAGGAGTTCGGTAAACTTGACGGGGTTGTAAGGGCAAAACGAAAAGCAATATATTCCCGTCGTTCTTTCCCGTGAAGAAATAGAAGAGATTGTCTCGCATCTTGCACCTCCAGTTGATCTGGTAGTGAAGTTGCTTTATGGTTGCGGCTTACGCTTGTTTGAATGCCTCAATCTTCGCGTCCAATGCCTGAATTTTGATGCCAAGAAAATCACTATTCATGACGGGAAAGGGAAAAAAGACAGGACAGTGCCTCTACCCACGGTTCTTGTTCAAGAATTGAAAAATCAGCTTAACACTGTAAAAGAACTTCACCGTCATGATCTGGCAAATAAATATGCCGGAGTCTTTCTCGTTACCGCTTTGGACAAGAAGTATCCAAACGCTGCCAAAGAATTTATTTGGCAATGGCTTTTTCCTGCTGTTGATCTCACACGTGTGCCAGAGACCGGAAAGTATAAACGGTATCATCTCCATGAAACCGTGGTTCAGAAAGCGATCAAGGAAGCGGTTGGCAAGACTACGCTCTGCAAACGTGCCACGGCACATACCTTCCGTCACAGTTTTGCAAGCCATCTATTGCAGGCTAATGTTGACATTCGAACGATTCAGGAGTTGCTTGGCCACAGCGATCTGAAAACCACTATGATTTATACACATACTGTTGAGAGCGTCACCGTCAAAGAAGCGAAAAGTCCTCTCGATTTTTGATATTTCCACCGTCAGTGAAAATCAGGATGGTTTGTCTGAATATTGAGACCTCCTGAGAGGGTGGACACGCCTACTTACAAGACCTTGTTCGGAAATGGAGCAACTGGAAACCGGAGATTACCAAAGAACCTCTCATAAGTGCAACGAGAGGTTTCTACTGTCGGATCTTTGGTTCTCGGTGGATCAAATGCCTGTCACAATTTTAATTGCTACCCGTACGAGATAATTTCCATAGAATCAACCGAGACACTTGCTCCATTTCTTGACCATCGTCGGCGTTGATAGTACTTTCTACCCATTTAACCAAGCCACGACTCAATCATCCGACTAGCCTCGGCCACGCTGATCTTCCCAAGATACCTTTGAGTAGTGGCGATATCAGCATGGCGCAGAATAACTTTACTAACCATTTCAAGTGGGACACCAGACCTCGATGCTTGAGTTGCCGCGTGTCGTCTAAGATCGTGTGGTCGAAGTTTGACACCTACATCCCTACCTAACCGCTTAACCATCCTGTATACTGTTGTATAGCTGATAGGGAATATTCTGTCATTTGCACCTATCCCGTGTTCTCGAACATAGTCATCCATCCTCCGCATCATCCTTTGCGGTAAATATACTACCTCGCCATATCGTCCGCTCTTTGGTTGCTGAATTGCAATGGTGTTCACATCGATACTCAAATCTCGTGCCCGCATACTCATAACTTCACCGACCCTCATTGCAGTTCTGCCCATAAGTTCAAGCATCATCCGTTCACGACCTTGAGCTCGATAGATGATCTCGTCCACTATCTCTTTGTCAAGTAACTCTGGAGACGTATGCCTCGGTTGCTTATAAAGTTTTTTAATTAACCCCTTGCTGCACGGATTAGTAAAATCGAGACTAAAGGTATCTTTCACAAAGTTAAATAATGCACTGAGATGTCCAGCCCGGTTGCTCTTCGTGGACTGTGCCAGACCATCGGTTATCATTTCCAAGAATATGGCGACATCAGCTTCGGGTACCGCTGTAACATCTGTTCCGGAAAACAGATCAAGAAACCTACTAAGAGTGAAGGAAAAAGCCCTTATAGTATTTGGCCTGGAGTGCGCCTTGTGGTAGCTCATGTATGCCTTAACTCCATTATCCACGGTTATTGTCGTAATCATTTATTTATCTCCTTTATCCAGTAAAAAGAACGGGGCGAGGCCTGCTTTTGGCTATTGGTTGGTCTAAAGGTAATAAAGATAAAGTAAGAGCTGAAACCTTTGGCTTTGATAGGTTTTTTAAGGGGTGAAAACTAACAGTTCCGGTGTGAGGGGGGGATAAAAAACAGAAATCCCGGTATGACAGTGGGTGTCACACCGGGCTTTTGGGAGGTTGAGGCAGATTGGTCGTCAGGTACTATCTGCACGCTGCCTGAGCACCTCCCCTGCGAAGTTATGAGCAAAAAATCTGAGAGCATCGATGATTTTTGGAATGCTCGCCATTTGCAGCCGGTTTTTTTCGGTACGATCACAAGCAAACTATC
>CAWCTP010000006.1:0-12496 GCA_963798425.1 uncultured delta proteobacterium
TGGAATACGGACCTTTGACTTTAATCTTCTTGTAGTGATAAGATCACTTATTATCAGAATGGGTTGCTCTTTATATAGTGTGCTGGGAAAATGTGATGCTAGAGCCGAGCCAAGGTTATTGGGGAAAAGGTGATGCTATTGTGAGCACTTCCTAAAAGATTGAACTGTATAATGGGTTCCTGCTAGTTTTTCAAATCACCAATGATAAATACGGAGGATTTTATGCGAGTACGAGCAGGAACGGGGGCCAGTGGACTCAAGGACGCTTATGAGGCCGGAAAGCAGGCGGCCACGGCTGCCGTCAGCCAGCTTGGCGGAGAACAACCGTCGCTGGTGCTTGTTTTCACAATGCCGCACTACGATCTTTCTCTACTTCTATCCGGCATACGTTCGGTTACCGGATCGGCGCATCTGGCCGGTGCCACCGGCTCTGGAGAAATGCTGGGTGCAAGCTATATGGGATTCGGCGCTGGCGTTGCTGTAATGGCGATGACAGCGGGTCCTTACCGTTTCGGCATCTCATCGGCTTCCCATATCCATGGCGATCTGGACCGGTCAGGGCAGAGGATCGCACGACAAAGCAAGGCCGAAGCGGGTCAATCGCCCTATTCCGCTATGATTCTACTGGCTGATTGCCTGGCGGGAAACCTCCAGCAACTCTTCCAGGGCGTATACAAAATCACCGGCCCGAAGACCACTATTATCGGCGGTGCGGCGGGAGACGAACTGCAATTTAAGGCCACATTCGTTTTCCACGACGACAAGGTCGTGGAGCAGGGTGCCGTCGCGGTCTGGATAGCTTCAGATAACCCGCTTCAAGCCACGATTCGACACGGATGGGAACCCGTTGGCGTGCCATTGCTTGTTACTCGTGCCGAGGGTACGGAAATCATGGAGTTAGGAGGACGTCCGGCAAATGTGGCTTATGAGGAGCAACTGGGCATTGCACCAGGAGAGTTGACTGCTGAAAATTTCTGGGATACCTCGATGCATTATCCGCTCGGAATTCTGCAAATGGATGGCTCGACAATTATCCGCGTCGCGCGAACCAAAACGCCTAACGGCTCGTTGCTTATCCAGGGTTGCGTTCCGCCTGACGGCAGCGCGGTGCAGGTGATGGAAAGCTCGGATGATTTGCTTCTCTCTGTAGCAACAGAGGTCGGGGCCGACGCGCTATCAGGCAACCCGGAGGCGGCAGTAATCATCGCCTTTAGTTGCGCTATGCGGGCGCGACTTTTGAAGGACAGAATTCCCGAAGAAGCGCAACGACTCCAGGCAGCAGCAGGAAAAACCCCGGTTTTCGGGATGTATTGTTGTGGCGAATTCGCTCGTGTATCAGGGACGCTCGGCACGCACAACGCCACTTTGACTGCTATTGCACTCTAAGACCTCAATGGACAGCATTGAACGGCCCAGCGATATTGCTATCGAGATAAAAAAGCTCAAACAAGCGCGCGACGAAGCGTTGCGGGCAGCGCGGTCCGCTGTTCGCGATGCAAGTCGCGTGAATCGCATCCTGACAGTGCTGAGTGAACCTGCACCTTTTGAATTCCTGCTCGAAAACATTCTTACCACTGTTTCGGAACTTTTCTCTGCTGACGTTGTGGCCCTGATCGATCCGGCAGGAAGTGGAAATTATTACCCTATAGCATCTGTAGGTTTGCCGGAGGACTATGAGTTCAAGGCTGCTCCACGGAGCAATATTGCGCCATTATTCAAAACGTATCTTGTAGGGACTATTCTCGACCAAGAAATGCTCCGATCAAATCCTGTTTTTAATGAATTGTCACAGATGCTCGGAGTGGAAGTTGCCGCATGGATCCCGATGAAAGGCAGCCGGGAATTGCGCGGGGCGCTTATCCTGGCCCGTTGCACACCAACCCCTTTCACCCGCGAGGAGATGGACCTTCTTACCGCGATGGCATATCGCATCGCCCTCACGCTTGAACAGATTCAGAATAAAAATCAACTCGAACACATCATCCGGGGAAATCAGAAGATCGGCCGCCATTTGGAAGAATCGGTGATTGAGGAAGAGGCGGTACGAGCCTTTCCCGTTATCGTTAGTGCCGATGCCGCCGTCCTCTTATCGCTGTAAGGAAGACTACAACATCATTTGTGCAAGCTTCCCGGAAATAATAAAAAAAAGCACACCGGAATGGTCATTCTTGGCGAAGCGATTGAGCAAAGATCAGTCAATATTGTTGGGCGAAGCTGTTTCCACCATCAACTCCGACGGAAGCCTTTTCTCTGTCGGTTCAGCGGATTTCCCGTACCAAGCCGTACTAGCGGCCCCTATGTTCCGCGATGGACGGTTGCGGAGTCTTCTCTGTGCTTTCAGGTGCAATGCTGTTGACTTCACCGAAGAAACGAAACAGATCGCGACGCTGTACTCGGGACAAATCGCTGCCTCGCTGGAAAATGCGCATCTCTACAGCGCTCTTCGTGATGAACTGCGTGAGCGCCTGTCCATAGAAGCATCTTTGCGTGAAAGTGAAGAGCGGTTCAAGGCATTGGTTAGAAATATCTCCGACGTCATTGCCGTCCTGAATTCAGACGGCACGATCAAGTACGTGGGAGAGGCTGCAGCCAGATCCCTGTGGGGACGGACGGCTGAAGAACTCGTCGATACGACTTTACTTGACCGAGTCCATCCGGATGACCTTGAAACACTTACCGCGGTAATCGAGGATGCCTTGAGAAAGCCCGGGGAGAACATAAGCGCTGTAGTCCGAATGCGAGATGGAGATGCAGATGCCTGGAGATACTTTGATGTAATCCTGACAAATCTATTGGATGACTCCTCGGTGAAGGGAATTGTCTCCACATTTCACGATGTCACCGAACGTAAGATTTTCGAAAAGGAACTGACGGAACTGGCCTTTTGCGATCCGCTTACCGGGCTTTCCAATAGAGCGAACTTTTTTGACCACGTCCGTTTCGCGCTCAAACTTGCAGCCGAGAGAAGCACCTCAGTAGCCATTATCTTCTTTGATCTGGATAATTTCAAATACGTCAACGATACGTTCGGTCATGCGGCAGGGGACCAAACACTCCGCATTATTGCCACCAGGGTTAAGGGCTGCCTGAGGAGCAACGACATAGCCGCGCGTCTTGGTGGCGACGAATTCACCATCTTGATTGAGAACGTTAATGACATCAATCAGCTGTTCCCCGTCCTCGAGCGACTTCTGGCGACCCTGACCGAGCCCATACGGTTGAACGGCATTGAAGTGAGTATCGGCGGCAGTATAGGCATAGCAATGAGCGCACCGAACGAGACCGATGCCGAATCATTGTTGCACAAAGCAGACTTGGCAATGTATCGAGCGAAACACTCGGGCAAAGGGCGCTACGTCGTCTTCGACCCTTCTTTCGAAAAGAGCCTGTTAAGTTAGAAATCAGTTGCAAGATCGGTGAACAAAGATTGCCACAGGTTGCCTTTCTCTAACTTTTTTCTCTGATGAATATGAGAATCTAGAGGAATAGTCTCGATCAATAACTTCAAACATTTTATTGCTGCGGTCATTCATGGAACAAAAGAAATTTACTCAATTGTTTGTCAACGCTCTTGATATTTTGGCAAACGTAGGTAGCATGCCCTCTTTCCTTATCATCCAACGCAGTCTGTCAATTGTATTACCCCTGATAATGGTCGGAGCTTTCGGGCTGGTGATTAGGAATTTTCCTTTCCCCGGACTACTTTCCGTTTTGGATCAGAAGTTTGGGCGAGAGTGGCAAATTGTCTTTGACAATTTGATTTCAGGTACCCTCGGAATTGTTTCGCTGGCAGTATTATGCACTTTCAGCGGGACTATGGCTATGGTTTTCAACCAAAAGCGTAAAGGACCATTTATCAGTCCGATTATGGCCACAGTGGTGGTTCTCTCCTGTTTCTTCGTGGTAACCGCACCTGAATCGAGCGCTTCTTGGACAGTCATCTTCTCAATGGATCGGGGGTTGTTGCCAGCTCTATGCATTGCCGCGACCGGATGCGCTCTCTTTCTTCGTCTTTCCCGATTTCATCTCCTGCAGTGGCCGCTGGGAGCAGTGGGCCACGATCCAGTGGTGAGAGATGTGCTGACGGTGCTGCCGGCAGCAGTAGTCACTATTTTATGTTTTTGCCTGTTACGTATAATTCTTGTTGTTTTGGGCGTTGCAGACATACATGACAGCATTCGTAACCTGCTATTTCTCCCTTTTGCAGGAGTGACCGACAATATTGGCTTTGGTCTTGCTTACACCGGCTTGTCGCAACTTTTATGGTTTTTTGGTGCCCATGGGCCTAACCTTCTTTTTCCTATTGAAGAAAACATTCTGACGCCAGCTGTGCTGGCTAACGGTGCGGCGATAAGTCATGGGTTAACACCCGATCTGATTTTCACAAGACCATTTTTTGATGTGTTTACGCGTATAGGAGGATCGGGCTGCACTCTCTGTCTCATTTCGGCTGTCATTCTCAAAAGCCGTGATCTCGGTGCTCGGAAGCTTTGCCTTTTCGCCTTACTCCCTGCTTTGTGCAACGTAAACGAGCCATTGCTGTTTGGAATTCCCCTGGTGTTGAATCCGGTCTACATGATCCCTTTTCTGCTGACGCCCCTCATTCAGACCCTAACCGCCTATTTGGCTACCATCAGAGGATGGATCCCCTACACGACGGAGGCCGTGAACTGGACAACACCGGTGTTTCTCAGCGGGTTTGTTTCAACTGGAAGTATAGCCGGCTCTGCCATGCAAGCTGTTAACCTACTGGTTGGGGTCATGATATATATCCCTTTTGTGCGGCTAGCGGATCGTCTACGCGAGAGGCAAGGTGAAAGCATTTTGAAAAAGCTCTTGGAATCAGCAAATTGCAGTAATGTTAGTTCCAGGGGCCTCAAGATATTGGATCTCCCGGGGGAGGAGGGACGTTTTGCAAAAGCATTGGGCAGTGATCTGGAATCGGCTTTGAATACAGACAATCAGCTCTATATGGTATACCAGCCCCAGGTCTCTGAAAGTGGAAGAGTCGTGTCTGGAGTGGAGGCGCTTCTGCGATGGCGACATCCAGCGTATGGAATGATATCACCTCCAATCACTGTTGCCCTGGCTGAGGATCTTGGAATAATTGATCATCTTGGTCTATTTGTACTATCTGAAGCATGCGCTCGGAGGGCTACCTGGAAAGGGCTACTCGAAGATTCGTTTTCTATGTCAGTAAATGTCTCACCGCAGCAATTTAAAAACCCGTCTTTCACCAGGAACGTTTACAGCATTTTACAAAAACATGGTCTTGATTCTGGGATGCTGGAGTTGGAAATTACTGAATCAACCGTATTGGATCCCGATGAGAATACAATGACGGTTTTACAGAACTTACAAAAAAATGGGATACGTATTGCCATTGACGATTTCGGTATGGGGCACGCCTCCTTGCGATATCTACGCTCGTTTCCTGTTTCTACTGTCAAAATTGATCGTTCATTTACTATTGGAGATGCAGGCGTGGTGAATGATCATATTGTACGTAGTGTCGTTGAATTAGCTCGAACTCTAGGTATTACTACTATAGTAGAAGGTGTTGAGACGCAGGAGCAATTGATTCGTTTTACTGATATTGGATGCGAACAATTTCAGGGGTATCTCTTCAGTCGTCCACTCGAAAGTGAGGAATGTATAAATTTCATTCAGAATTTTTCTAAGAAACAAATGGTTGAAGACGATTATCTCAATATTCAAAACTAAATCTCGCTTCCATTGTCTTTCTCTGAAAATACTATATATGGAAACATGAGCTCAAGATGTGCGGTTTATGGTGAGTTGATACCCATGTTGCTGACTCTGATTCTGGCAACTTTTATAGGCAGATGGCAAGCGAAAAAGATCCTGAGAAATCTTTAAAAATCATTGCTGACAATCTGCGTCCAAATCAGAGAATATATGTCGGAGTAATTAATGTCGTGAATGAAAACGTTGAGTCTCCGGAAACAGTGCGTGACCGCATTTTGTTGGCAGCTAAATATATTCCTTTGCATCAGCTCGGTACAACAGACGACTGCGGTTTTTCCCCTTTCAGTGATGATGTAGCTACAAGTCGAGATGTAGCATTTTCGAAAATTACTGCCCGTATCCAAGGGACGAAATTGGCATACGATCAGTTAGAATCACTCTCGGCGTAGCAGTTGTTATAGACAGTTGCAATTTGATCTATTAACTAGTTTCCATCCTGAAACGGCCATTTTCCCTAACTCGTCGTTGCTCTAAAAATTTAATCCTCGGAATATCGACTATGCCTGTGGTTAAATTTATCGAACGCTTGAATTTGGAATAAAATACAGCGTTTCAGGATGAAAGCTAAGTAGTGTCCATCCTCTTTGCTTCCTCTCTCCACAAGATACATCGCGCCAGGTTAAAGCAGACTTTTAAGCACATTTACCACAGATTCTTTTCTGTTCAGGAGAATAGCCTTCACCTGCTTGTCTTTAAGTTCGAGAATATTTCCCATCAATACGGAATCAATATCCAACCGGCAAATCAAAACCCTCCATCCGTGTTTCTTGTGAAGGAACCCTAATTGGCGATAAAAGCGAGGAGATCCGTCATTTGTTACAAACAATAATCTTGATACACGGTCGCTCTGGTTATTGACATTTTGTAAACCGCGCAGTTCATTTTCTAATGCCTTTTCTACAGCCCCATAACCAATAATCAATTCGTTAAGAAATTTCGCAGAGAAAATTTGCTTACGCAACTCTGGGTTTAGTTTCAAAACAGGAATATAAATATTCGAATCACTGCAAAGTTCGATGCTCTCTTTTTTTAATACCGCTCGGACGTCTGATTCGACGTTTTCCTTCTTTAACTGTTTAGGTAATTTCATTCGAGTCCTATACTGTGGCAATTCGCACAACATGAAAATCACCGGTTCTTCCGGTGTGTTATTTGGTAACTTAATGTTTTTACAACTGAAAAGGTGCTTCTAAACATCAAAATAGGTCGTTTACATAGATCTTTTTTGTGCATTCTTGACGTTGACGTGATCCCGGCCCTGTTGTCTTGCTCGGCTTGTTAATTGTAAACGACCCCTTTTATGCGGCCATCGTCTTCTTGCAAGATACCACCCCTAGTTATCAATGACCAGCTTCGGGAGCATCCCGGTAATCAGTCTTTAAACTGAAATAGAACGTTATCAGAATAAATACAGTCGATGCAGCAAAAAGTACCCGGTAGGCGTCAGCTTCCATAAATGAGAGGAGATCGAGTGCCTTGCCGAAAAGAAGTGGCAGTCCTGAACCAACCGGAATGGTAAGGATCGGAGCCAGGGCAAAGTAGGAAGTAACATCGACTTTTCCAGCAAATTTCTTGATCGAAGGGGCATAGATCATGTTCCTGATAGCCCTTACGAAACCGAGCAGATAACTGATCAGGAAAAATGAATAATATCCTGGGAAAAAGGTTAGAAGAACCAGGAGAAATAGAGTGATGAGTTTCGACAGCACGAATTTCTGTTTCAAGCCCAGAAAATTCATCACCCCCAAAAAAATATTCACCGTAATCGATCCAGCATATATGCACCCAACAAAGGTGCCGGCTGCCATGGGGGCCGAAACATCAAAAAAACCTGTTGCATAATTGGCGTAAAACGACATGATCGTAAGAATCATGTAAATATCGAGATCAGCAACAAGAAAGATCAAAAACCTGCGGTTTCTGAGAATTTCGGTCAGCGCTTGCCTGGTGTGAAGAACAAAGGACAGATCATCCCGGTCCGGGTCGTCAGGATCAGCTACTTCTGTCGTTAGAAAAAAGCAGAAGGATCCAATTATAAAGAGCAACCCGGTGCCCATGAATACCCAGGCCGAGGATATCAGCGAAAATGAATAGGTATCAACAACCTTGAGGATGAAAAAACTGGAGCCGACCTTGCCGACATTCTGGGCTAGCATCATATAGCCAAAGCCTGAAACCGCTTTCGTTTCGGAAAAAATCCGCACCAGATAGTTGAGCCACACCGGAATGGTCAGACCCATGCAAAGAGAGAACACCGTGTAGGATGCAAAAAAAAGGATCAGAACATCTTTCACCTCATGGACAAAACATAAGGCTACCCCAAAAATGAAGATAGACAGGCCGGATAAAATATGGAGCATTGCCACCAGCGGCCGTTTAAATCTCCTGTTTCTTGAAAGATAGCTTGAAAGGAGCGGAAAAGTGGAAATCCCGAAGATAAAGAGAGAAGGAACTATACCAATGGTGAAGCTTGAGGCTCCGAGACTCTTTAGGAAAAGCTGGAGAAAGGTGGATTCCATCACAATGGGAAAGCCCAGGCCCCAAAAAAACTCGACGAACGCCACGCCGACGACATTTTTTTTAAAACAGGCGTCTTTATCCTGATCCATCATTTGGGGCTACCTGCCGAAAATCTTGCCGCCGGAAATTATAGGCAACTGAGGTTCAATGTTGACATGAAGCAGGAACTGATGCTTCAAAAGTTCATATATTTCCAACACATGATAGCCGGAGGGAAATTCCGGGGACAGAATATTAAACTCTGTATCGAGTAGAAAGTTTTGTGCCTTGTCTCCAGGGTTAGAGATGAATTCAGTTAACCACTCTACCAGTACATTTTCTAGTTCATCAAGACTTTTTGATAGGCTGTTTATCAACCTTTTTTTTGTCTTTTTGACTCTGCTTTTGGTTGGATTGTTTCTGGCTTTTTTCCTTATCTTTTTTTCCGCCTTTGTCTCCCATGATATTTCTCCTTTTCTGTTGTAAAAAAATAGTATTTTATACTTCGAAACTGGACCAATGTTACGACAGATGGCAAGTTTGCTGCCTATGACATGAGGAACATTTTCAAGCGATACCTGGTTCTTCAGAAGCCATAGCAGTCCTTTTTATTCCAACATATTTTACTGTTTTCCTTGACGGGGTAGGATTACATTATAGGGTATTTTTACCACCTACTATTTGTTATTACAATTGGTAATTCATGCAGGTTCAAGAGTTTTTGCTTGTCACTGCGATTGTTCACTGTGACCATGAATGATAATAAAATATTTCCAGATGTAACTTCTGTGGTGAATCTATAGAAATCTAGCTATCCCTTAGAATTCAAGATCACCTTCTTCAACGCCAGCATCTTTAATTTCATTTAGGAAATAGACAATCGTCCTGTTAGAAGTGGCCCTATGCGTGAGGCCATGTCTGAGCGTACAACCGATTCGACGAATCAGGCACGCTTTCCTTTCTTTTCTCGGTGAAGACAACCGGACCAACAACAAGACTGGTGCATTCCTTCTTTACGTTCCGTGTGCTCTCTCTCGATCAGGTTCCGCCTTGTTTCCGGTTTCCTGGCATCCTCAACCCAGCAAATCCATTCATTACGCGCGTGCGGTGTAATATCCTCCCATAATTTTAGTGCAGTTCTATCAGTAGCAAGAGTTGTTCGTAAATACAATATGCGAAGGATGTCTACAAAAAGCATTAGTTCTTGAAAAAATAATCTAACTGCCTATTTTCTCAACTGTTAGATAAAAAGGATTGTATTGACTATATGTTAGCGGAAACCTCTTGTGGCGCTAATCCAAAGTTGGAGAACAAAATATGATAGAAAATCAGGCCAAGAAAATCGCTTTGATAACTGGTGGCAGCCGTGGCCTTGGTAAGGATATGGCGCTTTCCCTCGCTAGTACTGGCATAGACGTCGTCCTCACCTACCACTCTAACAAGCAGGAGGGTGACAGAGTCGTTGACACTATTCGAGGATTAGGAGGCAAGGCTCGGGCTTTGCAATTCGACGTCTCAAAGATTTCATTGTTTGACGCATTTCTGGAACAACTCAAGGCGGTCTTGCGTGAAACCTGGAACACTGAACGGATTGATTTCCTGATCAACAACGCCGGTATCGGTAAAACCATACCGATAGCGAATCTGACAGAAAATGATTTCGACACGTTGCTCAACATCCACTTCAAAGGCGTAGTCTTTCTTACACAAAAGACACTCGAGATGATGAACGATAGAGGTAGCGTCGTCTTCATCACAGCGGCGGGTGACCGCTACATTGTACCGGGCTACGCTGCTTATTCTTCTTGCAAAGGGGCCGTCGAGGTGTTCGCGAGATATGTAGCCAAGGAATACGGATCGCGCGGCATCAGGGCAAACACCGTTGCTCCTGGAGGGATCGAGACAGATTTCAACAACGGTACAATACGAAACAACCCGCAATTGCAAGAGTTCCTAAAGGCGCAGACAGCTCTGGGGCGTATCGGCGCTCCTGACGACATCGGCGGTGTTGTGGCATTCCTTTGCAGCAACGAAGCCAAATGGCTCACCGGCCAGCGACTCGAGGTAACTGGCGGCTTTAACATGTAGGCTTGGTCCTTCACGAGAAGGCCTAGCCCGAACCACCAAATACAAGATAATTTGGGTTATTTTGACTAATGCTCCAAAATTCGGCATCGGAATATCAAACACTTACCCACCATGAAAACAACCAAAAATTGGAAGAAAATGATGGGAATGTATGAGATTCCTTGTTATCAACCCCTCGCCATCAATTGCAGAAACCAAAAAATATTTTTCCGGATTATCCCGGAAATAATCTGGAATTCAATGAGGTTATGAAACCTATCAGTCAAGATCGATGGAAGAGATTTGGACTTTTGAAAGCTGGGGATGAAATAGATCCATTTCTGACAAGAGTCAAGAGTAGACTCGCCCCTTTCTGCAGTTTCAGTTCTTTCGGCTTACTAGCTCAGGCACTTTCATGGTTTGAACTCATGGTGCCACCGCTTGCAACTGCTGGCGATTGCCATCGTTTCTCATTACCGCCACCGTAGCCAGTTCACCTTGAGGTATCTCTTTAAAGTACCAGAGAACCTTATTAATGGGGGGATTGGAGATGTGGAAATTTTCATCTCCGATATCGACAATAACATCGTTTAGCTTCAGGCCAAGCACATTTTTTGCTGAACCTTCTTTTGCCAACCAGCTGATTAAGCATTGGACGTTACCGTAATGCCCCTGTAATTCAGGGGCATTACTGCACCGAAAACCCCAGCGGTACTTGTTCTTCTGGATATATGGGTAGCCATTTTTATCGTAATTGAAATCACCAAAGACAAACTCATAGGGAATGCCGTAGACTTCTCGATCCCGACGTGAAAAATGCCACTTCATCTCTGTATTAAAGCGCAGCACCTTAGTCATGGTGGCTATATCGAGTCGCCATTTCCCCTCTTCTTTCACAAAAAGGTACGGAGTACAGGTCCGTTGGACGATGGGAGACAACAGCACAGCGTGGCTGTCATCTTCGGAGACGATCACCTTACCATCATGACACTGGGAGATAAAACGTAATTCATTAGCCATGTTGATATCGGTAACAGTCCAATCCTGGTAGAAGGCGCGGGTTCCCTCGGAGAAGATGCCTAGATTCGGATTCTTGTTACCGGTCTTGAGCGTTATCAGGTATTTGTCAAGGATGTCGAGTGGCGTATCTGTGGCTTCAGCGAGGATATTTACACCTTCCTTGGACGTAGCATCTGTCTGGCCGATCATGGCATCGACTCTAGCTCCACCGCCAATCGATCTGGTCACCATAGGTTCCATAAACTCCTCACCGGCCCTGGCGTCAACCGCTCTGTCGCGCACAAGCTCAGTCATCATATAGACACCGTCTGCCAGCTTATTGTCGCGAAAATAGGGCACCAGACCTTTCCGCTCCACATAAGAGATAAAAATGTCGGTATAGATAGGCTCTAGGGCCATGGAGACTGCGAGACGAACCTCGTCCAGCGTGCTGTTGATAACGAGAAGGACTGCCTTGCCACTCGTGCTACGACTACTACGCTCTAATACCGAAAAAGCCTGGTTGGTAAAGGGATTGATCTCTTCAGTGCTGGTGGTGGTGATAACCCGGAAATCGATATCAAAGTCTTTAAGCAATCGCTCATTATAGGCCCGGTATTGTTTGAGAATATCCGGGTGAGTCGTGAGAATGCTGGCATCATCAATGATGATATCATTTGGGGATGCAGTGCGGGAATCATCTCTGCTACAACCGGGCAGCAGAAGCACGAAAAGAAGTAGTGTGATATATCTCATGATTTGACATAAGTCTTTGGTAAAAATGAAATAATGTTAGGGCAACACTTTTCTACATATCATATCAGCATAATTTTTGACACAGAAGTTTTTTGGGCAAAGATAAGAACGGACGTCATCCATTTGCTTGATTCATCTCGTCTGTAAAATATCTCTGAATTTTGTTTTTGCAAAGTCCAGATATTTCCGATCCGTCTTTCCAGGTCTATAGGAGAGATATGGACTCCGACCGCTGTCCAGATCTAATATAGAGATCTTGACTATTGAAAATCAAAGATTCAGTAGTCGAGGCAGTAAGTACCGCCGTTCAAAATGGAGTAATTATCTCAATTGATTTCCTGGAACCATCTCCGACGTACCCAAGGGCGGAGATGGTTCAGTGGTAACATCAATCCTCACACGATTT
>CAWCTP010000007.1:0-21855 GCA_963798425.1 uncultured delta proteobacterium
CACGATCAAGCTTAGGGATTGCTTTATAAATTGTAAGGAGCTGACCAGGCCCTTTGCTTTCTCCTGAAAATTTTAAAATGAGGATAGAAATGAACGTCAAAATTTTGATTTTTCAAGTTTTATTTATCATTTCGATTTGGTGTTCTATAGCAATTGCCGAACAACAAGTGATAGTTGGCGTATATGCCAAAGACCTGACGGAGTACTCGGCAGAAGGGAAAAAACTTGGTGTGTTACAAAACGTCACTGAACCTGAAATCAAGGGAACTATTGTGTTGGCCAGGTCCCCGAGATCACTACTTCAGGTAAATTTCAGAGGCAAGCTAGTATGGCTGAGAGCCTCGCAACTGATACTCAATAATCCTATCCTGGCTAAATGTCCGGAATCTGCGCCAGGGAGGTCAGTTGACAGTAAAAAGCCTCTTGCTGTTGGATTCGGATCAAAATGTGAATAACAATATGATTTCAATAACATTGAGAACTTTAGTGGTAATCGGATTATTCACACTCTGTGGGTGTTCGATTAAGTCAGTCACAAATTCGAATTTTTCAGACAAGGCAATACTGCTAGATCAGGTGAATCTTAAAGCTAAACCCGATCCATCCTGGTTCGACAAGTCACAAGAAGAGAAGAAAAAATTGGAAGCCGGATATACAGGTGAACTCAGCCCGGATATAGCAATCTATCTTGAAAGCAACACATATTTGTATAACGACAAAGATGTAGCGAATTACATTACGACCATCGTCGACAGGCTGCTAAATAGTTGGAAAGGGACAAAACCGGAACTCACAGTGCTCATTGAGACTGGAGAAACTATGAATGCCTATGTTGACGAACTAAACCTGTTACACGTTAGTACAGGGCTGTTGCGCAAGGTTGGCAACGAAGATCAGCTCGCCTCGGTTTTGGCCCACGAATTGTCACACCTCCTGCTTCGTCACGTCAGTGAAAAAAGTTTTGCCGAAAGAGTCGAGACAACACTCGATATGAGCGGCATGATTATGGCCGCAGGTGGAGATTATGTCGACCAGATTACCAAGAAGAACAACTATCATAAAAAAGGACTCGATGGACAATTTGGTTTCCAATCTCTTGGCCTGGTCTGGGGTGATATGCTCATACCGCAATGGTCGAGAGACAATGAAATAGAAGCAGACAAAATGGGTTTGGATCTACTCATTCGTGCAAACTACAACTATGAAGAGTTTCCGTTAGTTCTTGAACAGATTAGTGACGCAAACGGTATCCGCTCAGAGCGAATTGAGATGTTCAGAGTATTTACCTATGATCTTATAGAAAAAAACCAAGAGAAGATAAGTACCTCCGCCAGTTCAGAGTTAAACAAAAAACTGGAACGCTGGCGCTCAGGTCTTGAAAAGTATATGGTCGAAAACATTACGAATGTTTTGGCTTCAATGAATAAGAGCCATGATGACAGTGGTGAAAGAATTGACTCACTCAAAACATATCTGAACCTAGTGTATGCAGGCGGAGATCTACCCCCGGAAATCAGTACTAATAAATTCTCGGCTATTGTTAGGAGTTCAACGTCTACATCACGGCTCAAACAGGACATGGTTGCTATTGAGATCATAAATGCATTAAGTGTCAATAACACAAAGCTCGCGAGCGATATATCAAAAAAGAGTCATCTCAACTCTCCAACTGCTCCTACATCAGTTGCAATCGCCAAATCGACAACGAATATTTCGGTGAGGAAATATAAAGATGCCGCCAAGAATCTTACACAGTTGCTCAGTAATAGAAATTCACCCGTGGAAGCCTATATAAAACTGGCAGAACTGTATCTTGCAGACCGTAAGTATCCACAAGCGGAAAATGTCATTCACTTAGGCATTAAAAGAATAGGCCGGGATTATGCCTTTTTACCCACACTGGTAAAAATCAACAAGGATTCTGGAAATATAACTGCAGCTGAAGAAAACACTATCAGATGCAAAAGGTATGATGATAATCAGTCTTCTTTGAGTGAAATGGTGTTTGGAGATGATGGCGAGAATAGCAGTCACTACCAACAATGTGTGAATGCTTTGGGTTATGATGCTATCGCGCAGCGCCAACAAAAAACGAAAAGCAACTTACCGTCCGGCGCCGGTGATTACCCTAAAATTTTGAATATCTTTCGATAACAAAGTGCCTTAGCAATAGGAAATCCTGCATTTAGTCGATTCTGAACAGAGAACCGTAGCGGATGCCACTAGATTTTTCGACGTCCATCCAATTACCATGACCTGGCTCGTGAAGCGTAGCAAGGTATCTTAACCGGGTTTTACGTTTCATTCCTCTCTACCCCCCGAACCGTCGCACCTTATGCTGGAGTTAAAGATAATTTCCCAAAAATCTTGGTTTATGTCGACATACTCTTTTAGCCAATCTACGTGCCTCCTGGCTAGTTCAACCATTTAAGAAAAATTGCATTTCCACATTGGTCATGGTCCAAATTACAATCGAAAAGGGGCAACATTCACTGCCTATAACTCAAAGTTGTCACCGATAAAATAGCGCCCTAATGAAACGTCTCATATCATTAATTGTTCCAGAAAGTATTTGCTGGTCACTTCGACATAAGCGTCAGGCAGCGTGGAAGATAGTAACTGAGAGGCAATGGGGTGTCTCCGCGGATTGTAAAACACGAAAGTGATATCGTGCAACCGGGTGCGGTAAAATGGAGCAATTAGCTTAATTGATGGAATTATCTTGAACGGACGGCAATTTAAAATGTGATGGGAATTCTGCCTCCTGAAAATCAGAGACTCACAGTTTAAATTTGCGACTCTGCTTAAATGGATGAGATTGGCAAAGGATATCTTGTTTTTTTGCTGAACCCTTTCGAATTTTTACCATAGGGTGACTACGAACGTGGGGAACAGATTATTTAATGTTCCACTTTTCTCTTACTGTCTCTAAAATTATAACCTTCGTTGCCTCTAGTCCATCTGCGTTTGGAATTTTACGAAATTTTCTCCCACCGCAGCACTCCCAACTACTTGTCTCGCTACCATCATATCCATGATGAGCACCTTTGATAAGGTGGAAGGTTGCATTGTCATTGTAGGATGCCATACGTTCACAGGCTTTTCGGTTACCTTGGTAGCTTCCCCAGTCATCGAGTTCTCCGTAAAATATGTGTACGCTGGTTTGTTCCTCATGACTATTGGGGCACTCACCTTTGTCCCCTGGATAAAGAGCGAATACAAAATCAGGTTTGGGCTGATTGTCATCTAGACTACTTGCTGATTTCAAGGCAGCTGTCGCACCTCTTGAAAAACCCATTACTGCGTAATGAGATAGGTCAAGAGCTGTATTGCTTTTAAGTGCTTCTAGTGCTGGTGCTAAATGGTTACTATAGTTCTGCCCAGATAAATTTTCTCTGTTAAGTATTCCAGCGTTGTCCATTATCACTGAAGCGATGCCATGCTGACTGAACCAAATTGACCAATTTACAGCTCTGGTATTTTTTCCGTTACTGCCTTGAAAAAAAAACACAACAGGATATTTTTTATCCCTTTCATTGTTTGGATAGTAAACACTCAGATGTTCTTCAACCTGGCTGGGGGAGATCTTGGCACACCCTGTAATAATTAAAGAAATGACAAGGCCCAAAGAGAGAATAAAACGATGCATAGCAGCACTCATTTTCAGAATTTTCTTTTATACCAAGGGGGTTAAATTTTACCCACTGATGATGGTTTACTTTAGCTGGTTCCCCGGTGTGCTACTAACGAATTCAACTATTTTCTTGCCACTTTTTCTATCAATAAGGGTGTACGTTCCATCTTCGTCTTTCTCAGTAATGTTACATCGGTCTTTGTCGTCGTCATTCCATCTTACGCATCGCATATTCTCTGATTCATCAATCCACCACTTCCCTGTGCGTTCTTTTCCGCTGTCAACAATATTTCGAACTGTCCCGTCTGCACCATAGTAAGCCATACCTGATCCGAGTTTATAATGAATTATTTTTAGAGTTTTATTGGTGTAAAATTCTTTAAGCTCAGCATTAGATAAACGCTCCCCAGCATAAGCTAACATTGTAAAACTCAATAATAACAAAATCGTAAAATATTTTATTTTCTTTCCAATCGTTACCACCAAAACTTGCATATGGGAAACTCCTTCCAATTGGTGAAACTGCTGATTTAGTCTTAAATGGAAGCTTTCTATCTTTTCATGGTAGTTTAGCCATCCAATCCATTATAGCATCTCCATACCATTTCCTGCCTGGAGATGCTATAGAGGAAAGTCAACATATCCTAGATACATCAAAGCTGATAGCAGTTTTTAACGAGTGGCAGAAAATTCATTATCTAGGGTATTTTACCTTGGGCTGAATGTTAGGCAACCTGCAAGATCTCACAATAATTCCATGGATAATCTGTGTGTATACGTAAAAAACTGAGCCAAATTGTTTTAAAGCCTTTTGGGTAGATTAATAATTTTGTGATATGATTCTCAGGGAATGGAAAACGACTGCAATTCTTTTGATTGGCTTTGTGTGATTTGTGTAGCTGTTGCTTAAATAGCACAATGAGTCCAACAAATTCCAGTTTATACTAAAAGGTGAGAAGATAATTTTTCAGGAGAAGGTTCTTGATAAATAGATTTAGGAATAATTTGTCGAATACTAGGACGTTAGAATGTTGTTGAATGAGTTACAAGTGACAATACTGCTATTAGTATGTTGCTAAAGAATTAATTTCATTAACAAATTAATTAAAGGAGTCAGAGTATGAAGAGCATTTTTAATTATCTATTCACCAGTGGTTTTATTTTTTCAGTCTTATTTTTGTCTGGGTGCGCAGGAAAAGTTTCACCAGATGCAGTAAATTTAACAGTAAATACACATTGGACTTCCTCGAGCCGTTGCTCAACCACTTCCCCCGAGATAAGAGTAGAAGATCTTCCTCCTTCAACAAAGCAGTTGAAAGTGACATTAACTGACTTAGATATGATTTCATATAATCACGGTGGTGGTACCGTCACATATGGAGGGTCAAATCTAATTCCCGAAGGAGCCTTAAAAAGTTACAAAGGACCATGCCCTCCATCGGGAGGACATCAATATCAAATCAAGGTTACGGCGATTGACACATCAGGTATGATAGTCGGCTCTGGGAAAGATACACAATTTTATTAACAACAATTTTAATTAGCTATATAAAATACCTACCACTACAGAGAGACACCTAACTTTATGTGTCTCTCTGTTGCGCGAGAAAGAAAAATACCATAACCGGTCGTTGCACCTTGACAGCATTGCACTGGACTCGCTGAAACTCGCCCGTGAGTTTTATGTTTAATCTTTGCTGATCACTTTGGGGTAGCTGTTAGGCGACGTGGTTGATAGTAACTGAGTATACTTACTGACTTTTAACCAGGTTCCATTGAATCAAAACCTATGAAAGATCTGAGCCTTATTATCATTTAATGTGGGCCCAAAAGTAACTTGATTGCGGGTCTGGGCGTTCATATGTCATTTTTTTATGGCCATAAATGAGTATTTGGTTTTTATATAATTTTCGAGCATCATTCTTGTACAAGTTGGTTGTAGAAGTTCGTCCTCAAGATGCATAAAATTTTTATTAACAGAATTAATATTTGGACCTGTAATGTTTGAACTTGTTTCGTACATTGAATACGTTACCTTATCAACCCTGTTAGAAATTTTCATATAAAGATCTTCATCTCCATTAAGAATTAATTCATTTTTTAAATTATTTATTATCTTAATTGCTTCGTTATATATTTTTGATAAAATCTGCTTGATTTGTCTGCCATCTTCTTCAGAGATACTGTTTTTATTGCGATTATATGATTCCAGCAATTCCCTTTTTGGGCGAGAAGCTGAGTTGTGCCGGTTGACATCGAATTTTCTAACTACAAATGTGAGCTGAAATTTAGCTTAACTGTTGAAAACAGCTTTTTCAGTTTGTTTTTTTAGCCGTCTCTGACGAAAAAAAGCAATTTTTGTAGTAATTTGGGCATAATTGTCCATCCACCCAATATAGCAAGTTTTTACTGGATACGATCTTTCACAACACTATAGAGCGGTCTCCCGTTACGTCCGGCAGACCTCCTTAAATTCCCTACGTTCAAAGCCATGGGCAATCGAGCGTAAAATGGTTTCCACGGAATCGACCCGGTAATTGTAGAAAAAGCCCCGGATTCTCTCCCACAGTATTCGTTTTGATCCCGCCTTTTGTAATGCGTCCTGGAATAGCCAACAGCTTAATTGTTGAGCTTGATCAATGAGAAAGGCAAGCATCATAAGAACAGTAAATACCGCACTGAGGTTCTTCTTGCCAAGACCATAATTGTGGCCGAGATTGTACCCCTGATTCTTGAGAGTGTTAAAAGTCTCATTCTCTACTTTCCAACGGGCTCGGCCCGCTTGCATTAGCTTGAACACGTTTTCTACAGTGATCGGTATATCAGTGACCCAGCTGAATTCAGTGATTTTCTCGTCTTTGTCGATCTGGCAATATTCGATCACGTTGATCAGCAAGTCAGGGTTTGATTTATTTAGGGGAACTTGGTTCAAAAACCGAAAAAAGTGCATTTTTACCCCGTCGTCGGGATCAAGAAAGTTGATTTCAGTCGCAGTCCCATCTTCGACAGCCTGCCTGAGTTGGGTAAAAAGAGCTTCGTGATCGCCCGGCTTGGCACCCAGGATAAATCTCAGGTCATGTTTTTGTAGGTCACGAATATGGGGACCATTGCTGCTCAGGCCGTCCTCGATAACGATCACTTTCAAATGCGGGTGTTCCTGTCGAAACTTTTCAAAATAACGTTTGGCACCATTCCGTTCACAATCATTTTTTGTGGACCCGTCTTGTTGAATAATTATCTCGGGGTATGTCGGGATGACAACCTTACAGCCGGGACAGACGAAAGATGCCGCATACATTTGCTGATAATAGAGAATCTCACCGTTTTTGGATTTTTTGCTCAAGCAATAAGGTGAAGACACTTTGGTCGAAGAATAATATCCGGTGCCGTCTCCACTCAGCAGGTAATGTCCGTCATAAAAGGCCATTTTTGCGAAATCCTTGCCGCGCTGGATTTGCCTGAAGACTGAACAAAAAGGTGACCGGAGGGATGAGAGGAGAAAAAGAGAGAGATTGATGTGAGGGTATAGTTTAATAGAAAAAGGTATGGAATTTAGGTGGGGGCGTGAGGCCAACAGAGAACTATCTTTTAATTGAAACATTGCCAGCGCTGACATCAATGCATCATCAAGTGAGATCTTGGTATTATCCGCACGGCGATCAGGGATCTTTTGAAAATCCTTTCGCACGATTGAAAGTAAGCTGTCAGCGTTCAGATGTTTCCTCACTGTTCTTCTTGAAGTGGTTGCCGGCGTGACGGCGTGGGCGGAATAAATTTTACGTGAATCCATGGCATTCTCCGTGTAAGTGATTGATACTACATAGAAAAACGAGAATTTTTTCACCAGCTATTGTCAAGTATAAAATGTCATCGTATGTATTTTTTTATAGTGTATTTTCAGTAGGTTATATAATTGATGTTGGTAAAAGTTTACGAAAGGTCCATTTCACATTATCAATGTTTTCAGTAACTTGAGATTTGGCCGGGAATTGCTGACCGTAAAAGTAACTCTGGAAACTTTCATGTCTTTTAGTACAAGCGTTGTTGCGGAACTAGCTCTGCTGACCCAAGGACAATAAATATATTTTTACAGCTTGAACATGCCCCTGAAATAAGGAATAAAATGGAGCATCTCTGCACTTGGTAAAATCAAAGAGAATTTTCCAAAATCTAGTGGCAAATAAAGCATTATCAATTATTTCTGTTTCCAGAGAATCAACCAAGACAATTACTCCATTTCCGACCATCATCGGCGTTGAGAGTACTTTCCATAAGCAGTATCTAAGTTAGTATCAACCACGTTGTCTAACGCGTCTGTCGAAGTTACCTGCGAATATTTTCTGGAAAATTTCATAATCATATAAGTCTCCCGTGTAGTACTGACGCCCTTTGAAGTGTGTCTTGCGGCAAGGAATATAGAGGTGGAGATGGAGGTATTTCAATTTAAAGGCTTTGCTATGATTTTGGATGGAAAAGACCGGGTTAGGCAGCGCCACCCAATGGATTGTCTATTGCAAAACGCCAGCTGCCGTCGCTCTGGCGACGAACGACATCTGAGGTTGTGCCTCCCACGGTGACTGTAGCTCCGTCAGGTCCAGTGCCACAAACAGTCCAACGCGAATACAATATGGCAACACCCTGCTGCTCGATCACCCGAATAATTGTATTATCCATCTTCCCACCCAGTGCAAGAATTTCCTCAAGCACTTCCCTAATGGCAACATGACCCGACACCACCTCCGGCGCACCAGGAGGCAATATCACCGCGTTCGGTTCATACAACTCTATTATGCCATCTACATTTTTTGCATTAAATCGCTCAACGAATAACTCGTGAACCTGTTTTGCCGTTGATGCTTGCATAATTTCCTCCATTCCGTGAAAAGAAAGTATATCGGAACTTGTTTTTGGTAACATTGAACAGAGGATGTGTTGGTGCCTTGATGCTCATATCTAATAATATTGACCTCAGGCTGCAGTTGGTTCATTTGAGTCCTGTATCATGTAATTTGCCCGTGGCAAGCCATAAGGCGCAATCACTATCAAGCTCCTCTATTGCTCGATGTTCGTACTTGACGCTCTCCTCTGCACTAAGAAAATCACGCCATCTACCATTTGTTCCTTTATTTATAAAAGTTCTGGCACCGCCTTCCCAAAAACTGCCACCAAGGGGAACACTTTTGGTGGCATTCTCTTTCATATAGTCGAAACTACAATGGAGTAATATGGAATCCCATTTTGTCTCATCGATTGGGGTCTCAATGAAAGCTGCTATCCCGCGAATTTCAGCTGCCAAATCCCTTTTCAGATTTGCAAAGTGCAAAAGATAAACATTTGGAATATTCCTTATTGCCCACCAGGATCGAACGTTTTCCCAGAACGACCAAAAGGGGTAGCCATCATTATCAAGCCAGTCATGGTAATATTGGATAATGGATGATGGGGGAGGTTCTATCGGTGGTCCTATTCTCCCTGGCGTATCATTTAACGCTTCGTACCAGCTTGTATTTGCTGTCAAGTGATGGTTGTACAAACTCCACAAAACATCACGACCATCGCGTCCAATATAAATGTATTTTGCTTTTTGGGAAAAAACGAGCGCATCAACTGGTAAATGAGTTTTCAAGAACCTACGATGAGTCTGCGCCTCAACCAGCGGGAGCTTAACTTCCTTTGGCGGAATGCGCAGATCGAGCCAAGGTGACATCTCTGCCACGTCGAGACCTGCCTCTCCGTTAAACAAAAGTTGAGCGATGATTTGCTGTACCCAGGTTGTCCCTGATTTAGCATAGGTTGAAATGACGATATCATCGTCTCTAAACTTGAAATCATTCCAAATAGTCGAATCAAAATGATGGTTATGGAGTTCTCGGGTTTTGCTTGGGACGAAGTGAGCAATCATATTCATAATACTACCTCTTTGACAACTCGATATGCGTAATAAGAAATTAAACTCTGCATGTAAACAGCATGGAATTCCCACCTTCTGAAAGATCATGAGAGAATGATGGTGCTTCCCTGACAGGCATGCATCACATTGTGGTATAAATTACGATTTATAGAAGGGTTGTCAAGACCAGTAAATTGCTGTTAGCTTTTGTTGAACACGCTGTTGAGAGAAGCAAAATGAGTATTAATGTTCCCAGCCCGACGATATGATTATCATTCCAGTCCATTATGTTTAACTTTCTACTGTGAAGGGAATCAATCAATTGTCCTAAAAACCTAGCAACATAAAAAGGTGTTTTTGGTCTTTCGAAATCAGAACATTGCTCTGAAATACTTGCCAGGAAAAATTCATTATGATATCCCAGATTCGTCAAAATAATCAACGTCGACGATTGCTCCATTTCTGGCCATCGTCGGCATTGATAGTGCTTTCCTGCACAGTGCAGATCCCGGATTGCCCCCCTCGTGTTGTGTCTCAGTTACTATCAACCATGCTGCCTGACGGTTCTGTCAAAGTGACCAGCAAATATTTTCTGGAACAAGCTTAAATCATCAGATGCTCCATTGGGAGTATGCTTTGGGATCAGGTCCAATTTCGATCTGCCAGGAATAAGCTAAAATTGTGATTTCCTTTAAATGGTTCGGATTGCCAATGGACATCTCAGTGAGCCATGCATAATAATTCGGCATGTTTTTTCGCTGGTCATGGCTTCGTTCAATAAAATCAGGTTCTCAGCTCGTCGATATTTACGAAAAAATCCAGTGCTTCAGGATTCTTCAGGGCATCTTTGTTTTTGACCTCCCGTCCATGAATCACCTTTTGCACGGCAAGCTCGACCTTTTTCATATTCAGAGTATAAGGAATATCCGGCACACTAATGATCTTCGCCGGGACATGATAAAGCGATGCCTGCTGTCGGATACTTTTCCTTATCTTCTGCCGCACCTCGTTGGTCAGGTCATAGCCGGCTTTCATTTTAACAAAAAGAATTATCCGGCTGTCGTTTTGCCACTTTTGACCCACTGCAACACTATCCTCAATCTCCTTTATTTGCTCAATAATCTGGTAGATTTCCGCCGTACCGATTCTAACCCCGCCAGGATTTAGGGTGGCATCTGATCGACCATATATGATAACACCACCGCGTTCGGTAACCTCGATATAGTCTCCGTGGGTCCAGACGCCAGGAAATCGATCGAAATAGGCAGCCTGATATTTCTTACCACCATGGTCATCCCAGAAATAGATCGGCATCGAAGGGAAAGGTACAGTGCAGACGAGTTCACCCTGTTTATCTATCACCGGTGAACCGTTCTCGGCATAGGCAAAGACCTTCATGCCAAGACCGCGACACTGGAGTTCTCCTTCGTATACCGGTCCCATCGGGTTACCGAGAGCAAAGCAGCCATTGAGATCGGAGCCGCCTGAGATGGAAGCGAGCTGCAGATCCTCTTTTATCTCTTTATAAACGTAGTGAAAATCCTCCTTGGAAAGAGTCGAACCTGTGGAAAGGAGTAACTTCAACCGGTCGAGGTTAAATTTTTTACCCGGCTTCACTCCGGCATTTTTAAGGGCCGCGATATAGCCGGCACTGGTACCGAAAACGGTAATTTTCTCATCCTGGGCCATCTGCCACAGAGCATCCGGGCCGGGATGAAAGGGATTGCCATCAAACAGCAATAGCGTTGCTCCCACGGCCAGAGAAGTGGCAAGCCAGTTCCACATCATCCAGCCGCAGGTAGTGAAATAAAAGATGGTATCCTCCCGTTTCAGATCGGTATGCAGCAGGAGCTCTTTGAGCTGGTTAAGCAGCACTCCCGCCTGCACTCTGAACCATACATTTCGGCAGGCCTGTCGTACCGGAGGAATACATGATATAGAGGGGATGCTCGAAGGGAAGCTGGGCAAAATCGATGTCGCTCTGCATCATTACTGGCAAAAGTCGCTGAAAAGAATCGCCGCCGGCAGGCTTGAAAGATCGGGTTTTTCCCGGGTATAGGGGACTACAATGATTTTTTCTATCGATGGTATTTTTTTGATAATTTCTGCAATCCTTGCTAGGCTGTCCACAGCTTTACCATTGAAGTAATACCCGTCGGCGGTAAAAAGAATCTTTGGTCTTGTCTGGCCAAATCTATCCAGCACACCCTTTAATACCGAAATCCGGGGAGCAGGAGGACCAGGTTGCCCCAAGGCTGGTGGCTGCAAGCATGGCGATGATTGACTCCGGCATATTCGGCATGAAGCCGACAACCCGGTCTCCGGCTAGTAACTCCCGCATGACGAAGAGACGCAGCCACTTTCGCTGTTGTGGCAAAGAGTTGTTGGTAGGTGAGGCTCCTGCGGACAGTGTCTTCGCCCCTGAAGATCAGTGCCGTTTTATCGTCCCGATAGCGCAGCAGGTTTTCGGCAAAGTTCAGGCGACTTCCTGTGAACCAGTGTGCTCCCGGCATCAAGGTTTGATCGTCGATTACCGTCTGATAACCTTTCGAGGTTTTGATTTCGGCGAAATGCCATATCTCGGCCCAAAAAGCTTCGATATTTTCTATAGACCACTGGTACAGCCCGTTATAATCAGTAAAAGCCGTGCCGTGGGATTTATTCACAACCTGCATGAATCTGTACATGTTCGAAGCTCTTGATCCGCTGCTCCGGAGGTTCCCATAATGGTTTTACCATGCGTATTCTCCTTCAATTGCCTTCAGTTATCATAGGTCGGTTGATTGCCTGAAATTATCTGCAAACGTATCATATTGTCCTTTACATAAGGACGGCGACAAGCACAACAGCTAGCTCCTGATCAGTTAAGAGATATATTGAATCTTTATCTGTATTTTCCACAGGCCCAATATTATTCAACTCTGTGCCAGACAATGGGAGTGATACCGGATGTGACAGCAACGATATGCTGAGATGTGGGCATGCAGTGCGAAACAGTCCATGTTTCAGTCCTATACTGGAGTCGCAGAGTTTCATGGTCGACAATCTCAGTTACAACACAATCCGCCAGACCGAATAAGCCGTCACCTGTCGCCTTGAGTACAGCTTCTTTGGCCGTCCAGAATCGGAAAAAGACCAGAGGTGTTACCTGAGCAACCAGTCTCCATTCCTGGGCTAGTGCAGTCTGTTCCTGTAAAGCCGGAGAAAACGAGGCGATTTTTTCGATATCTATGCTTATCTGGAAATGGTGCAGTAACGGCAGCGACCTAATCAATCGCATGGGAAACGGACCAGAAATAACCTTTGTTTGGCCGGGGAGCGCCGTTTGCATATTTTTCAAGCGGGCCAAGCACGACTCCGAGTTTTCTGGCTGAACAAGTCAGGGCTTTTTGGGCAGTTTGAACCTCAGAATTTGCATTTTATCGCGGCTCTGTAAACAATTGAGCAAAACAGGAACGGGCATTAAAACAGGGTGATGATAGCTGTTCGGGTTGTACGCCTGTTATTTGTCAATTCGCTTATTGCGCCTTGCATCACCAATCCTGTCGGTCACGGGATTCCGCAGTTTGGCCGACAGATGCAAACAAGTCCGTCGACTGGTATCCATCGGATTCTTCTACTATATTTTTTTCTCAAGAAGCTTTTCAAAAATGTATGGCAAACATTCTGATTCCACCATCGGTCTGCCGCTTAAAAATGCGTGAGTTTCGCCCCATTCCCTCTTATTTGCCGCTATATAGGTCGGCAAATCATGCGCCTCAAGAAAATTTGCGGTTCTTTTGTCGATCTGCTTCATGGCCAGCTCATAGAATCGCGGGTATTTTCTGATCAGGGCTTTCGGCTCCAAGGATATATTGCGACCATCTACGGTCCTCTATCGGAAATTTTTCAATTCCCTCCGTTTGAATCATAGTTTCATATTCAGGATTGTTGAAAAACTCGATATAGACATCAAGATAAAATTTAGTCATCTCCAGGACGCTTGAGCCAAAAAAAGAGTTAAACACATCGTCATCGATATAGGCGTCTGCCAGGTACATGAAATCCTTGTCAACATAGTTATTGTTGTAGATTTCCCGATAATCACACAGTTCCTTGACGAGCGGGGCATTTCGATGAAAGCCGACACAGTTGACGACAATATCGGCATCTATTCGGTGATTTTGGTCGACAATCACCCCATGTTCATACATTCCGGTAATGGTGCCGGTAACCGTCTCAAGCTTCTTCAGGTAATGGGCGATGAACCAGATGTCCGAGACGCTGATGGTGTGACCTTCGTGTTTGATTTTTCCCATCCAGCATTCAGGCTGGGTCGCGCCACTTGCATCATAAAGCTTTTTCCAGAGCATCATGTTTCTGATGTTGCTCCTCCTGTCGTGCTGAAATTTATCATCATAGGGGGTTGCGAAGTTCAGGTAATCTATAATCTTCGGACAAACAGTACCGTGTCTTCTGCATATCACACTGACATGTTCAGCACCTCTCTCCAGAGCAGTCCTGGCATTTTCAACAGCAAAAGCCCCCATGCCGACAACAGCTACCTTTTGGCCCTGCCAGTCAACTGCCGCTGACTCATCGGATGTGCCTGAGATTAACAATCCTTTGAAAAGATGCTGATTCTCCCAGGCAATGGTCCGTGGATTGCCTACCCGGTCATTGATAGCCAGGATTAAACCCTTGCTGGTAATTGTTTCAGTTTTTCCGTTTCTTCTGACCCTAGTTCGATAGCATACCTCATTTCGCTCAATCCATTCTGCTTTGGTTCCGGTAAAGATAACCTCTGAGATTTCTGCTGATAACTGTGAGAGGTCTTCAAGGATCTCTGCTGCGCTGGAGTGGTCTCGATTGCTTCTCATGTCCTTCTCAACTAACCTGTAAGCCCCTTCCGAGGTGTTTACCTGGGAAGTGGAATTGGCATACATCGACCAGATGCCGCCAATCATTTCCTGTTTCTCTATGACACAGCAGGAAATTCTCTCTTTTGTTAGACGATCAGCGGCATACATCCCAGTAATACCGCCTCCGACGATCAGGACATCGACATTTACCGGCAGGGGTGCAGGGTTGTCTATGCACAGTCTGTTTTTGTCAAAGATGAACCTCCTGCCGGCATAACTATTTATCATTGCTTCAATGTCCCCGGGTAAGGCTGACTCGATGTTGATGATGTCAAGACGGGAATTTCCAGCACTGGAAAAATCTCCATCGATTACGAAAAGCGCATGGGGATAGCAGCTCGATCTGATAGCTTTAAGGTGGTGAAGTATGTCTGCAACCAAAGCTGCCTGTTCACCTGAGACGACAAAAACATAAGGCAAATCGGCGTGCATTCTGATCTTGGCGATGGTTTCTTCGACCGACTGACGATCACAGGTCAGAACAGTCGCTGTTGTAAAGCTTACATTGGTAAAATTAGCAATTCTCGTCAATGGCACTTGTTGATTTGTTATCTTTTGAGTCACGGTGTTACCTCTTCCTAGAGTGAATATTTGTGCCCTCTTCTCAGCGTAATGCCCTCTATACCTGAGCTATTACTCTTTACATATAAACTGTTACTAATAAATGTCATTCCAACCGGACTCTTTGCCCAGGTCATTTTAAACCGATCAAAGTGAAATAATTATTGCCTGCTGTTTATTTCGTTCCTAAAGTTCAATAATTTTACATATTGCTTTAGGTTAATTTTTGCTACAGGAATCAATACGATGATAAAGACCACCCATGTAGGTTCGCTGCCCCGGCCAGCGGCCATGCTCGCGAAACAGCTCAAAAAAGAGCAGATAACCGACAACGACCTGCAAATCTATATGATGGATATTATGAAGCGTCAGCTTGATTTGGGATTGTCATTTATCAATAACGGCGAATTGCCCCGTCTTGATTATATAAATGCCACGGTGCAAAGAATCAATGGATTTAACAAAAGCTGCACCGCACCGTTGCCCCGCGACCTTGAAGAACTTCCGGAATACTCCCGGCGATTTGGCGGCAGAAACGGTCTGATAACCCTCAATCCGAAAGCCCCGGTTGTCTTGCCTGCCTGCTCAGCTAACCTCGTTTACAATGGTGAGGTATCATTGCGGAAGGAGCTTGAAATGATGATCGGAGTTCATCGGAAACTTCAGGAGTCCTTTTCCGGAGCTGAGTCGCAAATGTTTTTCACAGCACCTTCTCCGGGAACCGTAGCCCTGTTCTTGGAAAACCTTTTTTACCCCGATGACCAGGTCTATCTGCAGCGCCTGGGGGGAATTCTGCAAATGGAATATGAAATCATCGACAGCTATGGAATCCATCTGCAGGTTGATTGTCCCGATCTGGCGATGGGTCGGCATACCCGCTACAAGCATCTGGATGATGCCCAGTTTCTGGCCAGGATCGAGGCCAACATCCAAGTTCTCAACAAGGCTCTGGAGCATGTCAATCAAGACCGATGCCGGATTCATATCTGTTGGGGCAATTATCCGGGAACCCATCACTGTGATGTCGGTCTTGAAAAAATATTCAATCATATTAAGACAATTAATGCCAAATACATCTCCCTTGAGTCATGCAACCATCGCCATGCTCATGAATGGAAGCTTTTTAAAAAGCTTTCTCTCCCTGATGATAAAGTTCTCATGCCAGGAGTTATCGACACCACCTCCAATACGGTTGAACATCCTGAACTGGTCGCAAACAGATTGATTAATTTTGCGAATATTCTTGGAGCAGATCGGGTAATAGCTTCAACCGACTGCGGTTTTGCTTCGACTTCCTCGGCCGCCGCTGTCTCAGGCGAAGTTGCCTGGCTGAAATTACGCTCACTGGTCGATGGTGCCAGACTGTAAAGCCAACGGTTACAGTCGTCTAATCTCCGGTAAGCTGATTGAAAATTGCCTGTCGATCAGTTGATCACTTCAGCACCGAAGCATGAATCCTGTCGACTAGCTGATCATAGAGAGGATATTCAAAAAGATATCGCTGTCGATTTCTATTTTGAGCTGTTTCTCCAATTGTGAAATAAACTGGGTACCGCTCAGAGAATCGAGTCCCTGAGCGGTAAGTTCCACGTCGGGATCTACCTCCCTGATATTGGTCAGTTCATAAAACATATCCGCTATCAGAACAGCAATTTTATCCCTGCTCTGATTCTGCTGTTTCTGCTCCCCGCTGTCGTCATGACTAAAGGCGAATTTTTCCTTCAGAAAGTCAACCAGGTCACCAATAATGGGATAGTCAAAGAGCAGGTCGGGATCGAGTTCCACACCAAACTCTTGCTGAAGCGTCGTAAGAAACTGGGTAGCACTGAGTGAATCAAGGCCCTGATTGGTAAACTCTACCTCTGGATCAATTGATTTGATACCGGTCAGATCGAAGAATATCTTAGCTATGATTTCTCCGATATCTCTCGACGCAACCTGTGCATGATCCGCCTGACTGTGTGATTGAGGCTGAGTCTCTGCAAGCTGGAGCCGGTCGTAGAATGCAAGCGGCGTTGCACGGTTTTTGTCAAACGGGCTGGGAAGATTATATACTGATTTTCTGTGTGTCTCCTCAACTCCCTTGAGAATAACATGGGCATTTTCACCACCAAAACCAAAACTGCTAACCCCAACGAGCGCCTGATTATCTATCGGTGTTTCTTTGTCAACCACCATCAAATGATAAGAAGAAAAGTCAATAAAATGATTAGGTGTGGTGAAATGAAGATTCGCCGGAATGGTGCCGTAATTAAGCATTAACACCGATTTAATTAGACCTGCGATACCGGCTGCCGATTCGAGGTGGCCGATGTTTGATTTTACTGAACCTAAGAAGCATTCCGTTTTTCTGTCCTTGCCGACAGTGTTTTGGAGAGCAGAAATCTCAATGGGATCACCGATTTTAGTACCAGTACCGTGACATTCGATGTAAGCCAGATCAACCGGAGAAACTGCGGCGTCCTGGCAGGCATCGAGGATGAGTTCTTCCTGTGCCTCCGGATGCGGGGCAGTTATTACCTGCGCCCTGCCGCCATTTTGATTTATCGCTGACCCCAACAGCTCAACATAGTAGGTGTCTGCCAGATCCTTATTCATCAGGAGTACCAGTCCTCCTCCTTCTGCCCGTACATATCCGTTTGCACTGTCGTCAAAAGCCTTGCATCGCTGGTCTTTCGAGAGAAATCCGGAATCTTTCATTACCTGGCTGAAAGTATTGCCCAGAATCAGGTTGACCCCACCGGCAATGGCATAATCGACACGTCCAGCCTCAATATCTTTACAGGCATAGTGCACTGCCAGCAATGATGAAGAGCAAGCCGTATTGGCAACCCAGCTAGGACCGCGGAGATCATAATAATAGCTGATCCGAGAAGCGATAATACTAGGATTGGTGCCGGTTGGATAATAGACAGAGTTCCTGTCGCCCTGTATTCTTCATTCCAGCAGCCTATATAGACGCCGATCCGTTTACGATTAAGTGTCTGTGGATCAATGCCGTAGTACTTCCAGAGCATTTCTGTCAGCTCAAGAGCCAGAATCTGCTGCGGATCCATGGTCTTTGCCTCTGCTTCGGAGATATTGAAGTATTTATGGTCAAATTTTGATGTTTCTGCAGTCAGAAAACCGGCTTCAAAAGCTCCTCGATCCGGTGCTGTCTCGACCTGTTCCTCCCGGGTTTGCAGCATCTTCCAGAATTGCCAGGGATTTTCCACAGTTGCCGGGAATCTGCAGCTCATGCCGGTGATGACCACCTGGTTTCTTTTTTGCTGATAAGCAGACTGAGCAACGACCGTCGATGTCATGCCGAACTGGTTGATCAACTGGTCAACGCTCTTGTAGCGATAAAAATCCTGAGGCGCAAGGGAGGGGAAAAACGGTTGCAGCAAACCCGTGAATTCCACAAAGGTAAGAGAAGTGAAATCCTGGTAGGCCAGAGCGGTGGAGAAATCGAGGCCAGGTCGAAATTTCCGATAATCCTCCTGAGACTGTCAATGAAAGGTTGCTGATCAAGCCGTTTGCGTTGAAAGAGAATCCACTTGATTTCGTCTTCTCCGCGATACATGGATGAGGCATATCGAGAGGTTTTCAGAACCTGGCAGCATTTTTCAAGAACGGGATGAAACCCGATTTCGATTATTTGAAACTCATCGCTGTCAAAACGTTCCCCTATTGCGGCCATGGCAGTAATGAATTCCATAGGCTGAACCAGCCATTGCTGCCAGTGGTTTTTTTGCAGTTTGCTCTCAAATCTGCCTGTAACGCCTGAGACAAAGGAAATATCACTTTTCTGTATTGCAGCTTCGGCTGTCACAGAGCCGACAAATTCATGGTAACTTTGGTGATGCCAGGGATGTTTCGGCTTCATCATCTGGAATTGTGGGAAGCATTGCATTAAGCCCGGCAACTCGTCTGGCAGGCAGCTCACAGTCACGTGTTTATTGTCACCCTCAGAAAAATTATATGATGACAGCGATCCTTTCAACTCTGCTATTTGCTCGTCCGACAGTATTCCGTGCAACATAGCTCCGTCGAGTTTCCCTGCAGCCATACCTATGTTATGGGTCAAGAGCAAGATTTCCTCAAGCGAATAGAACCCCGCTTCATAAGCAGCGGTCAGCTCTCCTACGCTATGACCGATAACAACATCAGGGGCATAGCCCCAGCTTTTCCAGATATCGGACAGACAGATTTCGGCGGTAACCGTCAATAATGGACTCTTCGGGCAGCGGTGTTTGTCAGTTTCTTGCTGCCACATATCTGAAATTGAGAGATTAAAGTTTGATTGAACTATTTCTTCGATCCTAGTCCAGTAATGAGAAGTTTGTGTCAGTTTTATGCTACTCTCACTGCTCCTCGTGCCCTCACCAGAATAAAGGAAAATTGTTTTTATCATATATGTCCTCTTGTAAATAGAAATCGAATTGATGTCAGTAAATATTGCACTACCGTGTGGCTATTGAAGGTTTGTCAAGCATAACAGATAGTTTTTTTCTGTGAGCAGCTGCAGGCTCATGGAAAAAGAAACCGCAAATTGTATTTTACGGGGAAAAGGAGGCCTACAAAACGACTAATTTGTAATTGATTTCGCGCGAAGTTGCTGAAGCTCGATCAGTTATTTTCACATTGATTATGGTGCGCTAATGTTCGTCGATCCATAAAAGATTGTTCCAGAATCGCGGATAATTGATGTTTCCGGTTCACTGGCACTTTTATCTGGAAACATCAATAAATTGAGATTGCCAAGCAAAATCTCTTAAAAATCGATTTTCGCTCCATGTTGACCTTCTTAATGTACGTCGATGACTCTCAACAGGTCAATTCTCTGACAAATTCCAAATAACAACCGCCTTTAGATTATTCCAGAGCTTCTACCACGACTATTGCTCCATCTCTGTCCATCATCGGCGTTGATAGTTACATTCAAGTCTGCCTTCCGGATAAAGAATCAATCAACCCTTTTCCGTGGTAGATATTTTTCCAGATTATGTTTGCAGGGCACCTAAGCGAAAGTGTCAGGCTATATGGTTACAAGAAGCTGTCTGATCTAGTTAAAGCAAAGACAGATCTCTTTTTGATTGAAAAACAACAGCAGCCGGTTCAGATCAAAAAATACTTTATCTGCGTGCGAAATAGCTTTTCAATCAATAAATAAATTTGATTGAAAGGTTCACGGGACTAATCGGATACTGGAAGTATTTTAGGGCCGGTGACTCATAGGACAGCTTGGTACACCAGGATATTAGCTACAGTGATTCTGATCCTGCCTCAGAAAAGGCAACGTACTGGGAGGAATTGGTGCAATGCGGCATTATATTTCACTCTCAATCTCGCTTTGAAGCTTTTGAATTTCATCTAAAATGCGAACAAATTTGATACCAAACGGAGAAAACCTGTATTCAACTCGGGGTGGCACCTCGTTATAGGAGACTCGATCTAAGATACCAAATTCTATGTTTTTTCTCAGCAATCGTTTAGCACTTTTGCGGTCAACCCTTCAACTTCGTGTACCATTTCTCCGGGACGATTAATCCCGTTCGCTATAAGCGAATAAACCGTTAGTGACCACTTGCAGCCATAAATGGTTTCAACCATTCTTGCGGCTTGTTCTGGTGCTGATTTTCTCAACATTTTTTTCTTCTGTTTTTCCAATAAGATCTACCAGAAAGTTATTACCACACCGGATTGTGCCTACCTTTACTCTTCAACATTTAGCTATAAAATGTATTCATGGCCAAAACTAATAACTACATCTGGAGGAATAACAATGAAAAACACAACTCAACCTATTGCCTTAGTTGTGGGTGGTTCCAGTGGAATGGGCTTTGCAACTGCAAAAGTTTTACTTCAACGTGGTATTGATACATATGTCGTTGGAGATAAGATAGAAAAACTTGAAGCTGCAAAGCGTGCTCTCACTGAATTTGGACATATTGAAACACTTCAAGCCAATCTGTACGATGCCAGCGATGTACAGCGGATTGCTGAGTTTGCCGCAAACAACCAACGTCATGTTAAATATTTTGTAAATGCTGCAGGCCGATTCAACCCAATGCCATTCCTTCTGCATGATAATAAGACTTACGATACCTATATGGAATTGAATCGCGCAGCATTTTTCATTTCTCAGGCTGTGGCTAAAAATATGGTAAAAAATGGTGGTGGTTCAATTGTTCATATTGGTTCAATGTGGGCAAAACAGGCTATAAAAGCCACACCATCCTCCGCATATTCAATGGCAAAGGCTGGACTACATTCTTTGACGCAACACATGGCGATGGAATTGGCCTATATTATATTTGAGTCAATGCAGTTTCTCCGGCGGTGGTAAAAACGCCAATTTATGAGGCATTTATCGATCCAAGCAAAATAGATGAAACGCTGGCAACGTTCAATGATTTTCATCCAATTGGGCGGATTGGGGCGCCCGTCGATATTTCTAATGTAATTATGTTTTTACTTAGCGACGAGGCCAGTTGGGTTACAGGTGCCATTTGGGATGTGGATGGTGGAGTAATGGCTGGCCGGAATTAGTGTTTTTTGAGAAACTAATTGGTAAAAGTCTTAAGCGGGAATGATATTTCGACATTTTATTTGATTACAGAAAAACTTTTCCGTTTACAATGGAAAATATTGATTGTGTAGCTGACAATCTCCAAGATGCAATTATCCTGGATGTGAGCAAGGTCAGAAAAAGGCTGAGTGATGGGCTAATTCATGCTCAGTATTCAGTTACTATTAACCATCACGTCTAACGCCACTGCCGAAGGGGCCTGCAAATATTTTCTGGAGTATTTTGGTTTTCAAAATACTCCATTTTGTACAATTCTTTTTTCATGACCCCAGTATTGAGGTCACCTTACATAGTC
>CAWCTP010000008.1:0-27851 GCA_963798425.1 uncultured delta proteobacterium
TTGTCTAATGGAGGGGATAACACTAGGAAATAACAATCAGCCTCACGTCCTCACTTGCGGCGGCCACTGAACTTAATTCTAAGAACATTGCTCCCAACCGTCTGAGTGCAGGCTCTTTTTAGCCTCAAAGTTTACCCACTATGCTCTTAAAGCGGTTTCGGTTTTTTTTCCTAGATGCCAACTCGCTTACCAGAAAAGTTAAACACTCACTAGTTGCTTTCGCCTTTACGAGGCACTCTTCTTCAGTCAAGCTGTGTACTCCCTCACTCAGGACTTGGTATAACCTGCCCAACGGGTTGAGACCTTCTGGTTTGAGGTGACCAGGCAAGGCAAAATTTGCGATTTTGATCTTCTCGCTCATAGGTGTATTTTTTCGTAGCTCTCCTATCGCGTCCAGTGTTGCTTGGTCACCACCGGATGATTGTGTATCCTCTTGGACAAGATCTAACAGGTTGTTGATGTTGTTCTCGACGACTCGCCGATAATACGCAAACGCGGCAACACCATATTCGTGCGATAAGCATACAATAGCCTTCTCGTAGTTGTCGAGATCATCCTTCAAGAAATTCTGTAGGACTTGGTTTCGAATAATCTTGGATCGTGGCAACTCACCATATTTCTGAAGGCAAATGTTGTTTTCGTCGAGGACTTGTTCCACTAGGTATTCACGGTGGGACTTTCGACAGGAGACGCAAGAAAACTCGAAGTAAGAGGTCCCGGATTTAAGGGCACTCACAGCCATGCCACTGCCACTACCGCGTGAGCGCCGGTCTTGAAATGGACGAGACTGTTTGCAAACGTCACAGTATGCCTCGATCTCACCAATCCAAAGACTGCTGCGATTTCTAAGTGGCTTCTTGAACTCGCGCCTTGAATATAAAGGCGAAGTTTCAAGAAATTCCTTAATGTCAGCGTCAGTGATTCTTTTAGTTGTGTTGTCATTTCCAGGTTCTTCTATAGGAGGCTAACGTTGAGGTAAGCCGCCGTGTTGTTTGAGGTCGGATGGAGTGACTGGTTGTGCTATATGTCTTTGTTTCTTGGATAAACGCGCTTTGTTTACCACATTCGTCACAGGTGAAAAGTTTTTGCTTAACTCCTAAATCTCCAAACGTAGGATCTGGCCGGCTACCTGTCCTTTTGAGGGATGGGCTGGCACAATGATCGCATACATAACCATCGGGGTTAGTGGCATGAGTTCTAGATATTTGTTCTTCGAGTTGCTTTACCTTTTGTTTTGTCTTTTGTATATCGAGTTGAAGTGCGTTGTTCTCCGATTCAAGCATTTTGACCTTTTGGTCAAGCACAGAATTTCGCTCTTTAAGCATTTCATTTTTGCTCTCAAACAAAGAATACTTGTCGTTGGCAAGGGATATCCTTTCTTTAAGAATAGTGGATGAACCGTGTTCGTTGATTAGTTTTTCGAAACCGTCTAAAAGTCCCATGGAGAGCTCCTATGTTTTTAAGCACAACGCCAAAGTTTACCGGCTGGTCTGGTGAAACTTTTGGTTGGGGAAAACATTTGTTTAAGAATAATACGTATGATTTTAAATATCTGCTCTCTATTCTCTGCTATAATGACTATCGCTGCATTTGTTATGTAATATTTCATTCTTTTATTTCATACTGAGGTAACCCTTCCCATCCCTCCACATGCGATACTGTGCGATATATCTTGTTTTCCTTTATTTCATATTGTGGAAGACCATTCCAACCATCTACATGTGAAACGGTTCGGTATATTTTGTTATCTTTTATTTCATATTGGGGAAGCCCTTGCCAACCATCCACATGGGAGACTGTGCGATAATACCTTTCCATCCTCTTTTATTTCATATTGAGGCAAGCCTTCCCATCCTTTTACATGGCTTACAGTTCTATAAATTTTGGGCATTTGAACCTCTTAAATATTTAGTTTTTGATACATAATGGCTGATTACCACCGTAGCTGTTATTCAATGTTATCAACAAGGGTATTTATGTTGGGCACTTGTTTGTCTAATTGCGTTTGATTAACTGTGACAGTTTTTGTCCCAACTGTTTTTCTCCCAGCTGTTAATTTTGAAATCGGAATCCCAAAAGCTCCAGATACGACGGAAGCAGTGTTTGCATCATTAACCTCGTACTGGAACATTTTTTTAAAAGAACGTTTGTTGTTTGGTGTCGGTGATCCAGTTGGGTGAAACGTAAGGACTGAGAATGCGATCATCGATGTAACCTGATATTGATTTTTTGTTTTGCTGTGAGTGAATTTGATTTAGGTTTTCTTCACCTTTAAGCATACCCCCTAGAAGCATGGAAGATGAGTTTGCTTGAGGACACAGGTCAACCACTAAAACTTTTTTGTCTCGGTTTTTCCGTGCATACTCTGCCGCTAATTGAAAGGTGAGATAGCTTTTCCCAACTCCACCCTTGTTGTTCCATACCGCGTATATCGCCATATTATTGCCCCCTTTTTTTAGGTCCCCGTAAGAAAAGCTTGATGAATTGTTGTTTATCATAACAAAAACGTGGCTACTACTGTTAGTAAATCGTATTTTCAACAAAGTTTTTCAAACATCAAAAGCCTTTAGACAGAAGGAATTATTTTGTCTCATGTATGAAAATATGGTAAAAACAGATGATAATAATATCGGGTGGTTGCATGGTGGTCAAAAAGAAGAACATTAGACAAAAGGAATTATTCGTTCTTGATTTGAATGGTGACTTCATCGTCACATTGGACGGCAGTAATCGGATGCTCAGGAACAGTCTTAACCGATTGTTGGGCAGTAGTTTTACCCTCACTCCCGCGCCACCACAGTGTCATAGAGTCCATAGTAGGTCAGGCCCTCGTGGCTCTCTATTCCCGTATAGCGGAGCGAGGCGTCTTCGTAACGGCGGAAGGCGAAAACAGCCTGGCTCATCTGCTCGGTGTTGAACACCTTAAGCCGCACGAGCAGGTGGAAGTCCTTCACCGTCAGACCGGTGACGGCCGGGAACAATTCCGGTTCGAGCTTGGTAATCACGTCCTAGAGGGTGTTCTCGCGGAAGTCGGTCAGGTACATGAACGCCGGAATGCGTGTTTGGTCTCCACTTTTTTCAACCTACTTCAAATGGCCATGATGCGCGATTTAGCAAATATTTCCTCGATTTTGCAAATGATGTATTTAATGATAATCTGGAAATTGTAATCAGTCTCAGGTGAGTCAAATCCGCTCTCAATTTGAACTGCAAAATCGAAATGTAAAGCTGTCTTCTTCATTATATTCTTGAGAAAAAAGACGTGGATATTTTTTAAAATGAGTCATTCAAACGCTATCGGATTAATCAATAACGCCGCACTCCTACTGGCCTTATGCCTCTTGTATGACATGCTGGGATTCAGGATCCAAGAAAGAAAAACCATAATTCAACAGATTCTTACCGGTATTGTTTTAGGAGCCATCGGTTTGGCAATCATGTTCAACCCATGGAACTTCGGGCAGGGAGTTGTGTTTGATACACGTTCTGTCCTTCTGGTTATATCTGGATTTTTCTTTGGAACCATTCCAGCCATTTTTGCTATATTGATCACAGGTATTTTCCGATTTGTAACTGGTGGGGAGGGGAAATGGACAGGTTTAGCTGTTATTGTGACCTCTGGCGCCATAGGCCTGGTGTGGAGACATTACCGTCCTAAAAGAAATCACAAACCTTCCGTAGGTGAATTGTATCTTCTTGGCATTGTAGTTCATGTTGCCATGTTGGGGTGGATGTTTTTACTGCCTTGGCAGCTTGCAATTGACGTGCTGTCCAAAATCAGTTTGCCGGTGATGTTGATATATCCGGTTGCCACCGCCATCCTTGGCAACCTTATGGTGATGAGTGAAAAGCGAAGGCAGGCTCAAGAAGCACTGCTAGCGAGCGAGGAGCTTTATCGCACATATGTGGATCGTGCCCCGTCCGGCATATTCACAGTTGACCAGCAAGGCAGATATGTTGATGTCAACCCTCAGGTCAGCCGCATCACCGGATATGATCGTTCCGAACTTCTCACCATGAGTATTCCAGACCTGATTCTCCCTGAATCGATCAAGGAAGTGAGGGAATTTTTCGCCAGGCTCAAAAAGAAACAAATCGCTTCTAGAGAATTACGTTTCAGCCGTAAAGACGGAGAATCTCGATGGTGTTCGTTTACTGCTACAAGCATATCTGAAGACATGTTTCTTTGCTTTGTCAATGATGTCACTGATCGGCGTATTCAGGAGGAAAATCGCTCAATCTTCCTTGAACTGCTGGATAACGCCGAACATGTTGTTGTATTCAAAGACGTGCAGTTACGCTACGTGATGATTAATCGTGCATACATTACCTTGACAGGGCACACTCTTGCCGATGTTGCCGGTAAGACTGACGCGGAGACCTTTGCAGGGATTTCAACACCTGAACAAATTAACAAATACATGGACAACGATCGTCGTGCCTTGATCTTGCCTCAAGGACAATGTCTCACAGTTGAAGAAGATACACTCGCCACCGACGGTTCAACGAGAACTTTCCTGTCAAAGAAATTTCCGGTCTATGCGCAGGATGGGCGATTATTGGGTGTAGGAACAATAACCTCAGAGATCACGGTACTCAAGAGGGTTGAAGTGGCTCTTCGAGAAAGCGAGGAAAAATTCCGAACAGTAGCTACATATATCCATGATTGGGAATACTGGACCGCCCCAGATGGAAATCTCGTCTATGTTTCACCATCCTGTGAGCGCATTACCAGCTATACAAGAGAGGAATTCCTGCAAGATCCCGGACTCTTGACCAGAATTATACATCCGGATGATCGCAAGAATTTCATACTGCATTTAAAAAGCGTTGAGAATGGTAGGACGAATGAAGATTGCTATGCTGGGGATTTTCGTATTCTCACCCGAAATGGAGAAGAACGCTGGATAGCGCACACCTGCCGGGAGGTATTTGATCCAGAAGGAAAAAGCATAGGACAACGTGTCAGCAACCAGGATATTACTATGCGCAAGAGAGCGGAAAAAGAGAAAGAGAACATGCAGGAGGATTTGGTCCAGGCTCAGAAGATGGAAGCCATCGGCACTCTGGCCGGAGGGATAGCCCACGACTTCAACAATATCCTCGGCGCTATTCTCGGTTATGCAGAAATGGCATATGAAGACAGTCTTCAGGGCTCTGTAGACCCGAGTGACCTCAATCAAGTGGTTCAGGCAGGACGTAGGGCAAAAGATCTCGTCAAACAGATACTGGCTTTCAGCCGACGAGCAGATTCTCAGAAGATTCCCCTGCGACCTGCTGCACTCGTCAAGGAATCCATCAAATTGCTTCGCTCGTCAATACCAACTACAATAGACATCCAGCAAGACGTAGATTCTGAAACCAACCTCATTCTTGCCGATCCAACCAAGATCCATCAGATTGTCATGAATCTGTGCACCAACTCCTATCATGCCATGGAAGAGATCGGCGGCACCCTCTCAATTTCTTTGCAAAATAAGGTTCTCACCCAGCAAGATCTGCTGGGTATCCCTGATGTCCAGCCGGGACAATTCGTCCAGTTGGCCGTCAGGGATACTGGATCCGGCATTTCCCCTGTGATTAAAGAAAGGATCTTTGATCCATACTTCACCACAAAAGAAACAGGCAAAGGCACGGGAATGGGCCTGGCTATAGTCCATGGTATAGTGAAAAGTTCCGGAGGATTTATTACCTGTCACAGTGAGATCGGAGCAGGAACCGTTTTTGAGATATACCTTCCCGCCTTACTGGAACAGATTGTACCTGAAACCAAAGAATTGGAGAAGATCCCTGTCGGTACCGAGCGTATTCTTTTTGTTGATGATGAGGAAATGCTGGCCAAGATGGGCCAGACTATGCTCGAACGGTTTGGTTATTCAGTAACGGTAAAGACGAGTAGTATTGATACACTTACCATCTTTAAAAATCAACCCGATGCCTTTGATCTAATTATCACCGACCAGACCATGCCTGGAATGACTGGTATGGATCTGGCGCGGAGTATACTGCAGATCCGGCCTGAACTTCCGATTATTCTCTGCACTGGGTATAGCGGTCAGGTTACTGAAGAGAAGGCCAAGTCCTATGGAATCAAAGGCTTCGCCATGAAACCTCTCGCCAGGAAGGATATTGCTGTCTTGATTCGGAAACTGCTTGATGAAGAAAAAGGATATGACAACTTATAATTTGGGCGATATCATCTTTAGTTTAGAGTCTGCCGTAGATGTTTTTTCGGTGCCCTGCGTCAAGGACCAAGATTATCAAATCATGGTCTTCGATATTGCAGATTAGTCGATAATCACCAATACGATAACGCCAAAGGCCCGCGTGATTTGCAGTTAAACCCTTACCTTATTCGCGTGGGTTTTCAGAGTTTGCGAGGTCATCTTCTAAAAAAGCTCTTATCTTGTGCTGGATTTGAAAATCTAATTTTTTGATGCTCTTGGCCGCAGTTGCTGTGTATTTAATCGTCCAGGTCATTCCAGACGTCCTCTGAGCTCAAGATTTCCTCTTTACCTGCTCTTACGCGTTCCATGATGGTTAAACCTAGATAAGTGTCTTCGAGGTCTTCGAGGTGTTTTTCTATTGCTTCTCGAGCGTAAAAGGTTTTTGTTCGACCTGTTTCTTTTGCCAGAGCTGTCAGCCTATTTTCAATATCTTCGGGAAGCCGTATCGCAAGCATAGTTTTTCTCCTTCACTTATGTTGATATACATGTATATCAACATAGTAAGGTTTTCTATTTCCAATAGCAATCCTTTTCCCTTAAATGGTCTGTGATCCGGATGGGGAAAAACCGTTCCTGTTATTAACAGGGACATCTCTCTACCGAACAAGAAACAGGTTTATCTGTCTGATTCTTCTAGACATCATGGAATAAAACTGGTGCTTTTGGATAGATTATCTCCATAATTTTTCAAACCGTGCCGGGTTTGTAGCAGTATACATAACAGTATGCTGAATGTTACGATGTCCCAGATAATCCTGAATCAGCCGTGTGTCCGCCCCTTGATCGGCCAATGCAAAACCGCATCCGTGGCGGAGCATGTGAGGATGAGCCGAAATAGAAAGATTTGCCTTTTCCCCATAGGCATGGATCGCGGCCCATGCCGTTTTTCGGCTCAACGGCAAACGGCGCTCACTCACAAAAAAAGCATCATCGTCGATTTTTAATTTCTTCCGTATTGCAAGCCAGGCTTTAATAGTGCGCAGCTCATCAGGGCGAATGGGGTGAGTAGTCGACAGCCCTTTTTTTAGCCGTTGCACATGCAGCACGCGGCTTTCAATGTCCACCTGTGATAATTGCAACCCGCAGGCCTCCGACACCCGCAATCCGTGCCGGAACATCAGCAAAAGTAAACAACGGTCGCGGATTTCATTCCTGCTGCCCCTGGTGGCGGTAATCAGCTTATCGACTTCTGCAGAAACAAGGTGTTTTCGTTTATTCATTGTTTTGTCCAATGTTCATCTTTTTGACTACCATGCAACCACCCGATATTATTATCATCTGTTTTTACCATATTTTCGAACATGAGACAAAATAATCCTTTTTGTCTCATGTTGGTTGGAAATAGATTGACCGAAACATACAACCGCTTCCAGCTATCTCGGAGAGATGGCGAGAAAAATCTCCTGTCGGTCACCGCTTCTTTCGGTTATGATCTGTTGGAAATATATGGACTTTAGAGAAGCAAGGTTCAGAGGTATTGATAAGGACAAATCGAGCAAGGGGATGATAGCAGGCTTCTAGGTAACACCATCATAATTAAGGTTATTCAGTTAGTAACAGCCTTCCCTCGGCAATTCTGACTTGTCAAGACAGGTTGAAATATGGTGATAGCTAGAAAACTAAACAATAATTTGTTCTACCGAAAATAATATGAAACTTTGGAATACCCCAGGAGTACCTCATAAAGGTTGGGAGTGTGATACTGTCTATGATATTCGAGAAGACGGTTCATGTCCTGATGAAGCAGACTATGAAGTATGTCAAATGTGCGGTAATGAAAAAATACGGTATGTGCATGTCATGTCACATCCAGAATACTCTGAGCCTCTGAATGTTGGATGTATATGCGCAGCAAACATGTCAGATGATTATATCGGCCCTAAAAGAAAGGAAAAAAATCTTAGAAATATTGCTTCTCGCCGTAGTAATTGGCTTACAAGGAAATGGCGTGTATCTAGGAAAGGGAACGATTTCCTTAATGTGGATGGCTATAGCATAGTTGTCTATCCAAACAAGTATCAACCGGGTAAATGGGGCTTTGGTATCGACGGAAATTTCAGTCAAAAGAGCTTTGTAACAAAAGATAAAGCGAAAATCGCAGCATTTAATAAGTACTTGGAATTGACAAAATAACAATTTGTAGAACCACCGGCTTCACTCGGACCTCACAAACAGCGCGGGTCCAGTGAGCCGAACGTTGGGCTAAGCACAAAAACATCAAACAAGAGGCCAGTATGTCAAACATATTTCATAAAAAAAAACACGGATTCTTGATATTAGGTTTTACTGGTCCATTGAGTAGTGGTTGCACATCCGCAGCCGAATTTTTTGAGAAAGAAATTAATAATTACATAAGTAAACGGTGTGAGAAAGCATTACCTAGAATACAAGACAAGATAACTCGAAGTCGTAACGACATAAAGAAGCAAAAAAATCTTCTAAATAAACCAAAAGCAAATAAGCATCAAATTTATACTGCGATTAATCGGTTACATTACAAATTAAAAGAGCAACTAAATTTGAGAGAAACCTTGACGGTGTTAACAGAGTATAACTACAATAATTTTATGTACATATCCTTGACTGACATGTTAGTCAAACTGACAATTGAATCTCTTTCTGAAAAAAGAGAAACTGAACTGGAAGGTCCAATTTTAAAACTTAAGTCTCTTATAAATTTTGATCCGATCAAATTCAGCGATGTCCGGTTAGGAAATTGCATGTGGTTTCTTTCCGCAAGCAAGGACGTATCGGTGGCCGCCGTCCAAAACTTAAGAAGCATCAGCAACACGAAATCCTGCATTTGGTAAATTCTGGAAAGAAGACGGCAGCGGATGCCGCCAGATTATTCAATGTCCATCCAGCTACCATATCCCGTCTCCTGAAGCGTGGAATGGTTCCTTAACCGGGTTTTACGTTCCATTATTTCTGTCGTCCAACCTAATGAAAATTCCTCTACTGAAAATAATTATTGCTTATGTGTTCTTTTAGAATTATTTTGAATACAAACGAACACACAATAGGAGGTGGACCAATGTCAAAAACTGTAACCATAAGACTTTCTGAAGAAGAATATATCCTTTTTGCTAAAGCAGCAGAGGCCGTGAAACGGCCTATATCTAATCTCATAAATTATCTGGCTCAACAAAAACTAGAAGAAGATCTTTTTGTTGATCAAATAGAGATGGATCAAATTATTGGAAATAAGGATTTGGTAGAATCCCTTAGAAAAGGCTCCAAGGATGCAAAGCTTAGAAAAGGTGTCTTCGTAGATGTTTAGAATATTTGAGACTGAGACATTTTTAGCTTCGCTTGAACAAGACTTTCAGGGGCAAAAAGATAAGATCAAGGTAAAACTTCGAACTCAAGTTTATCAGCAACTTAAAGAGTCACCATCATTTGGCCCTAATATTAAAAAATTACGAAACTGGACCCCACCAACGTGGAGGTACAGAATTGGTTCTTACCGTTTCTTTTATGAGATCGATAGTGAAAATAAAATCGTGTCTATGCTTTTGGCTGAACACAGAGGCAGGGCGTATAAAAAAAAGTGACCCAGGACAGACCCCTTAACCGGGTTTTACGTTCCATTGCTCCCTAAACCCCTGGTTTAAGTAATAAATGGCACCAGGAGTCGTATCCATTAGGTTTTGCAGGAAAATGACCTGGCTGTGCAGCGATTCAGCCTGCTGTTGCACCCTGGCTTCAAGTTTTTTCTGATAAGTCTTACTGTGCAACTCAAGTTGGTGCCTTCTCAAGGCATTCTCCACATTGATAAGCACAATGTTTTGCGTAAATGGTTTAACGATATATCCGTAAGCACCCAACGCAAATGCCTCTTTCGCTGCCTCAGGATCATCGATGATCGACATTATCACGATGGCCACCTCAGGATATTCTTGTTTTACATACCGGGCGAAATCGATACCGGATTCACCGGGCATATTGATATCGCTGAGAAGAAGATCAACAGATTGGATATTCAGAAGATCTTTAGCCTGTTGTACATCCTCTGCCACCCAGCAGGTATAAGCGTTGGCGTCGAGACATCGGCTGAGAAGTTTTCTGATAACGACTTCGTCGTCGACAATGAGGATGTTTTTCATATTCATCATCAGTTTGGAAGTTCAACGACAAACGTTGTACCTTCACCTGATCGGGTCTCAAAAGAGAGCGCCCCCTGATGCCTGTCGACCACTACCCTCTCCTGGCAATAGCCAAACCCTGTCCGGTTCCCTTGCCCCGTGCTTTGGTGGTGAAGAAGGCATCAAAGACCCGGTCCCGAAACTCTTTTGGAATGCCGCTCCCGGTATCGCTGATTCGTATGCACTCCTTGTCTGCCGTTCTGCTCGTGGCCACGGTGATTTTCCCCTTCCCTTTGCTCCCACCCTCGGTGGCATCACCGATAGCATGTGCCCCATTGACAATAATGTTTAAAAAGACCTGGCTTATTTCCCCGGCAAAACATGAAACCAGGGGGAGGTCGGGATCGAATGCCGTCTCCAGCTCCGCCACATATTTCCACTCGTTTCTGCTGACTGTAATGGTGCTCTCCAGGATTTTATTGATATCTACAGCTGTTTTTTCGTCACTTCCGGGGTGGGAAAATTCTTTCATGGCCCTCACAATTTTTCCAACAATGTGAATCCCTTCAAGACTCTGCTCGATTGTCTTGGGTATCTCTTCCCAGAGATAGTCCAGATCGGCAGCCTTGACTTCAGCAGAGATATCGCACTCGAAGTCGGCGGGTACCACACCCTGCAGGGTCAACTGCTGCCAGTGCCTTTGGTAGACGCCAAGGACCCTGGCGATGTCGTCAAACGAATCTTTTAAGAAACTGATATTGTCCCCAACATATTGGATAGGAGTGTTAATCTCGTGGGAGATACCAGCCGCCATCTGTCCAACTGCTTCAAGTTTCTGGGCCTGATGCAGGTCTCTTTCGAGAAGTATTTTTTCGGTTACATCTTCATACAGACCAATTCCCGCATAAATCTGCCCGGCATGATCGACGATCGGCGAGGTCACTATCCGATACTCCCTTTCCCCCTGCGCGGTCGTAACACTTTTGAGAGCTTCGCAGGTTTTACCGGTCCGAAAGGTTTCATCCATCGGACAGGTATCACAAATACCTGCTTGTAGGGGGGACCGGAAGGCATGGTAACAGGGGAGTGATGCGCCGTGAGTGATATCCGGGAACCAACCCTGCATAGTCCGATTGAGCTCGAGGATCATCATATCCCGATCAAACATGACCACGCCGACATTGAGATTGTTCATTATGGAAGAGAGCTTTTCCGTTCGATCTACGATATTCTTTTCCAATTCAACCTTGCAGGCGTGCATATGCTGATCCAGGCGTAAATGCCGTAAGGCGTTTTCGACGGTGATCAGCACGACATCTTTGGTTACCGGCTTGATGATATAACCATATACCCCGACTGTCATGATCTCACTGGCTATTTCGGGAGAGCTCAGGCTGGTGATCATGATTCGGCCAATCTGGGGATAGTGCTTCTTGGTGTACCTAAGAAGATCCAGCCCCGATTCGCCAGGCATTTTCAGATCACAAAGGAGAAGATCGATAACCTCCGCGGCAAGTATCTTTTTGGCCGACGACACATTATCTGCGGTAGCACAGGAATAACCAGCTCCCTCAAGAAATAACTTCAATAGCTTTCGTATTGCCGGTTCGTCATCGACAACCAGAATTTTCGCATCCATAAATTAACCTGATAGATTCTTGACGCATATGTCGGGTTTGGTTTCCGCAGGACAGAAATCCATCTGATATGGCCCGACTAGTCAACAACAAATACCTGATGGTTCTTTAGTTGTATCGCAAACCAGATAGCGACTTCAAGCCGCATCAGCGAAAAGAGTTGGGTATGAAACGAAATCGACAGTATTAATGCACCAGGCAGATCAGCTTTTCAGTGCTTCCCGGATCTTGATGGCCAAAACCTTTTTGGAGAAGGGCTTTTGAATGAAATTGATACCGACGTCCAGCACTCCATGGTGGGCTATGGCATTAGCCGTATAGCCGGACATAAACAGGGTTTTCAAGCCTGGATATACATTATGCAGCTGAGTGGATAGTTCCCTGCCATTCATTTCCGGCATGATCACATCAGTGATTAGTAGATCGATTCGATATTGGTGTTCCTTAACAAGATCCAGTGCCTGACTAGGGGAATTGGCGGTAAGCACCGTGTATTCCAGATCTTCCAGAAGTCTCTTAGTGAAATTCAGGATCGAGACCTCATCCTCGACGACCAGGATAACCTCGCCATAACCTACGGAAATATCTTCCGAATGCTGGCTAAGAATTTCCACCGCCAAGCTGGTGTGGCGAGCCAGATAAATCTTTAAGGTAGTTCCCTTGCCCGGTTCACTGTAGACGTTTATAAAACCTTGATTCTGCTTGACGATGCCATAGACCATGGACAATCCTAGTCCCGTTCCTTGACCGACTGCCTTGGTCGTGAAAAAAGGTTCGAAAATCTTGTCGACGATTTCGTGCTCCATACCGCAGCCATCGTCACTGACGGCGAGCAGCACATACTCACCGGGAATAAACCCGCGGTGACTGGCGCAATAGTCTTCATCAAAGGTCACCGTACCGGTCTCAATAGTGATCCGGCCCACTCCGTCAATCGCATCCCGGGCATTGACGCACATATTGGCCAGGATCTGATCAAGCTGTGACGGGTCGAACTTCACCGGCCAGAGGTCGGTCTTGGGCAGCCAGGCCAGGTCGATATCTTCACCGATTAACCGGCGCAGCATCTTGAGCATATTTTCTACTGCCTGGTTAAGGTCGATCACAACCGGGGCGATAGTCTGCTTTCTAGCAAAGGCGAGCAGTTGCCGGGTGATGTCCGTGGAACGAACGGCCGCAGCATAGATTTCCCGGAGATAATCGTGGAGCGGCTCGTTGGTGGCATCGACCTTTTCTAAGGCTAGTTCTGAATAGCCCATAATGACGCTGAGCATGTTGTTGTAATCATGCGCCACACCTCCAGCCAATCGACCAACAGATTCCATCTTCTGGGCCTGGATCAGCTGGTTTTGAAGATTCGCCCTCTCTTCCTCGGCTCTCATGCGCTCGGTGATGTCGCGCCCTATGCCCAAGACACCGATGAGCTCTTCCTTGTCATCGTACATGGGATTCTTAATGACCTCCAGCAGGGCACGATGGCCATCGTCTGCAAAAGTCACCCATTCTTCATTGCTGGTCGGCTTGCCTGCTGCCACGGTCTTTCGATCGTTCTCTCGAAAAAATTCGGCAAGATCCTTATCTACAAAGTTGTAATCGCTTTTGCCAATAATGTCGGACTCTCTGGCCCCATAAAGACGTTCGAATTGAGAATTGCACGACATATAAATACCATCTTTGTCCTTCAACCAAACCAAGTCGGGAATCGATTGAATGAGTGTACGCAGGTGGCTTTCACTAGTGCGGAGTTCCTCCTCCGCCCGTTTACGCTCGGTGATCACATCGAACACCGCCACAAAATGCTCATGCGCCGGGCTATACACCGAAATTGAAAACCACATATGCAAGGCTTCGACGTATATTTCGAAACTCTCGGGCTCGCCAGTCATAGCAACTCGGCCATAGATCTCAAAAAGTTCTGGGTCGCTGTCTCTGACTCCAGGAAGAATTTCGGTTACTTTTCTTCCGACAACCTCCTTCAATCCTGTCTGCTGCTCGAAGGCCTTGTTGACGGCAAGATAAATAAAGTCCCGAGGCTCACGGTTCTCGAACAGCATCCGGCAATAGGCAAAACCGTTCATCATGTTTTCGAACAGGGATCGATAGAGTTTCTCGCTTTCGTGCAAACGTTCTTCGGTTTGACGTCGCCAAAGGGCGATAGTAACGATGCCGGCAATTTTCTCGAAATGGGCAATCAAGGCCGGGCTGAACCGGTCTGGGCGATGATCGTTAAACTGCAGTAAACCTAAAGTCTGATGATCAATGCGCAGGGGTATGAGTGCCACCGATTCATATCCCTCGCCATTGCACCTGTTGCGGGTGCGTGCCTGACGGTCGGCCTCGGTGGTACTGGCCAGCAGAGTGGTTGTGTTATTTGACCAGAAGCTGCCATTCGCAGTAAAAAAAGGCTTGGCAGGATCGAACCGGCCTCGCAGTATGTTGCCGCACATGCACTCGAGTACGGGATTACCTGTGTTATCTCGAAGGATTTCTCCGTTCGGTCTATGGACACAAAGGTTGGATTCCAGTTGGACGAATGCAGTCGGGAAGCCTCGGGTCTCAAAATACGGAAAATCATCTCCATCCTTCAGGCGTATGCCAACAGCCTCACACCCTGACCATTTCTGTAGTGAATCGGTCAGATTCGATAGGCACTGACGTAAATCATCCGGCGAGTTGATCTTAGCAATCAAGCGAGTCGCAAGGTCGACAATGTCCTCCTGAATCTTGTGCTCGGAGATATCGTTCAGCACGAATCGACAAACAGGTGTTCCTCTTTCGTCTAGCTTGATTATGGCTTCTAGGTGCGCCCAAAATATCGTCCCGTCCTTTCTCACCATTCGCAAGTGGTACTCTTGCGGTCTCCCGGTTTGGAAAAGCTGCTTTTGGCGCAGATAAAAGATATTTTGGTCTTCTCTGAGAATAAAACAAGAGATCGGTTGGCTGGCAAGTGCCCCTCGAACCGCACCCAAAAGAGTGGAAGCAGTGAAGTTGGCTTCGAGAATTATCCCCTGTTCGCTGATGGTACAATAACCAACCGGCGCCAGATCGTAGAGGTCGAAATATCGCTCTTTCTGGGTGTCAAGTTCTGTTTGGGCGCGAAGCAGTTCCTTGTTCTGCATCTCAAGTTCGATTTGGTGACCTTGCAGGTCACGGATAATCCCCCAAATTTCTTCGAGCGACATGGTCTCAAGTTTTTCAAATGAAGGCGCCTGTTTCTTCAGGGCGATTTCTTCGGCCTGTTGGCGCAGTTCAGCTGCTTGTTTGTGGAGGTCACCCGTATTTTTCATTGAGGTATCAAATTGTTTTCCAACATCGTTTTCACCTTTGCAAATACCAGGACTTAACAGTTTTGGTAATTAACTGGCTGAGCAAAATATAGGACAAAACACTCTTTCAAAAGAATTGTCTGCCTAAAAGTGTATCAATTGATAATTTAAAACGCAACCACACAAAGAGGTATGGTTGCCGCCAAGCGTTTTTTGAAAAAAGTGCTGCAATCGTCTCTTTCATATAAAAGATTTTCAATTTTCTTTGGTGGACTAACAATCGGGAACAATCTCTTGCGGAGCAAGATTTGACTCACTTCGGAAAATGAGGAATACTTAATTGTAGAAGAGCAGAAGAGCATTGTTTATTTCCAAAATGGTATAAAGCTCTCATTCCTGAGTTTAAAACCGAGCCCCAAGTGACCAAAGATGATTGCACAAACAGATTCGCGAACTGAAAAAACAGCGCATCACCACGATTAAAAGTGCTGCAGGGCAAATGGATGAGCGAACAGGACGATAGCGCGACTATAGCAAAGCTTCAAGCCAGGCTGAAGGAACAACAAAAAACCATAGACGTTCTTATGAACGCGGCTGAGCAACGCACTTCGACAGGGACAGCCTCCCAGCTTTTCAAACGCCTGAACTCCTACTCCAGGCAGCACCCGCTGTACCGGGCACTGAAGGAATTCGGGAAGATTACGAAGACCCTCTTCATTTTGAAATACTGTGATGACCTCCAACTCAGGCAGGCCATCGAGAAGCAACTCAACAAAGGAGAGGGGGCGAACAAGTTCTCCAAGGCCGTTTCTTTCGGTCACAGCCACGAGTTCATCCAGGGTGAGAAGGAGGATCAGGAAATCGCCGAAGGTGTAGTGCCGGATGAGTTCATCTTCGGTGTCGGGTAATGCCAGCAGGCCAATTCGGTCAGCGGCGGACAGGATAGATCGGCGGGGCATGCATTCTCCTTCTTCTCACAAACGCTGGTTTTCGAGGATGCCTCCCTTGCTATCAAGCACCGCTTGAAAGATTAAGGCGTTACGTTTCTCGAAAACTATTCTTGAAATTTGACACTCGATTGTTTATCAACTCAACGAGTTTTGAGAAACAAGAAAGTAACCCAAAGTTCCACAGGAGTACCAAATCATGAGCCGTAGCCGTCGCAAGACTCCCATTGTTGGCAACACGACTTGCCGTAGCGAGCGCCAAGATAAGAAACTCTGGCACCAGCGCTGGCGAACTCATGAACGAAACGCGCTGGCCAGTGCGTCACCGGAGGCATTGAGCTCTCATTTGTCCTTGTTGGAAAATCAGGTCAGCAGTGTCTGGTCGATGGGCAAAGATGGCCATTCCTACTGGCCCATCGCCCACCAGGTTGTGATGGCTGAGCGTATTGCCAACCGCCAGGGCCGCAATCCGCAAGAACGCGCTGCCCTGAAAAAACGCCTGCTGCGCAAATGGATGAGCAAATGAGAGACCAACAATGTTAATCGGTTACGCCCGTGTCTCGACACAGGATCAGAATCTTGAATTGCAGCAGGATTCTCTGGCCAAAGCCGGATGTCAGAAGATTTTTGAGGATAAACTGAGCGGCACCCGTGCCGAACGGCCTGGCTTGGGCAAGGCCCTCGAAATGCTGCGCGAGAACGACACTCTGGTTGTTTGGAAACTGGATCGCCTGGGTCGTAGCGTCAAGCAACTGGTAGATCTGGTTGGTGATTCCACGCCAACGATCATACTGCTGAAGAAGAGGCCATCCCTCTGTGTGGCGACGGGGCCCTGCAGTATGTCCCTGTTGAACTCAGAACAGAGGCACTCTGCGAGATTGCCGTTAAACGATGCGGACCTGCTCTGGAGCATGTCCCATCTAAAATAAAAACACGTGAGTTTTGTGAGAGACTTGCTGAGCATGTTGGTTTTGGTCTTGAACATATCCCCGTTGCGTTTAGAACCGTTGAGTTATGCGAAAAGGCTGTTCGTAATTTTGGTTATGCCATTGTTTTTGTCCCTTTTGGCATCATAACAACGCATTTATGCAAGATAGCTGTTGAGGACCATGGGGACAGTCTAGGATATTTTCCTGTCAAATTCAGAACAATGGATCTTTGTGAGCTTGCTGTTAAGCAAAACGGCGGCACACTTAAGCATGTTCCTGGCCATCTCAGGACAGAGGCTCTTTGTACAATGGCTGTTAAGCAAAGTATAGAAGCATTTATGTTTGTTCCAGATGAATTCAAGACACCCTCGATCTGCAGGATAGCAGGTGAACATGAGAGGGTCAAAAAAGAAAAAAGCCAATACGGAATGGCAGTGAAATTGCTTGAATATGACCGTATCGGGAAAACAATTGCGGATGGTTCTTTAACAACGGTAGGAGATATTCTTGTGTATTTAAGGAAAGAACAAAAGAAACTCTCGAAGAAATATTTTGCACCACATCCACCCATGTCCCAAGATATAAATTGACCATCTAAATCATCATGGCGGATATAATACAAAAAGCAATCCCCGGTACCGCGCGTTGCCTGACTAGCAAAGAGCGATTATTGCTGTGCAAATTGACTGGCTTTAAAATCGAAAAGAATTTGGCCGTCGAAAATGATATGGCTATCAAAAAACAAAGTGCATCGGAGGAATCCCCGGTGCACCAAGAACAATCCTGAACGGCCGATACTAGCCGGCGCCTGATCAATATCGGGTCTCACTTACCAACATCTCTCTCGGGCAGGGGATTTCTTTTGCCTTTCAAAAATATCTCTTGAATCTCAAATTCTGTTTTTTGATTATCATTGCTCTTTTCTTCTATGGTCATTATAATGACCGCTATGAACCCAAATGAGGAGTTATAATTATGCAAACCATTGAATCCTTTGTTCCTATCACTCAGGCAAAAGCAAAACTTCTGGACATGGTGAGACAGTTGAGCGATACAAACGATACTATCGCGATTACAAAGAACGGTGTTCCTGCAGCCGTTATGCTCTCAATGAGGAAGTTTGAAGGTTTGTTGGAGACCATTGACATATTGGCGGATCCAGAAATGATGCAGCAACTTCATGAGTCAATCAAGGACGTAAAAGCTGGCAGGCTTATTGATCTTGATGAGGCGTTTTAATGACCTACCGCGTCAAACTTACCGTTTCTGCCAACAATTTTGCCAAAAAACTTAATCCTGAAATAAAGAAGGCGGCAAAAGAAGCTCTAAAAGAACTTGCGAAGAACCCTTTCCTGGGAAAAGAACTCCAAACCGAATTAAGCGGTTTTCAGTCGTATCGGTTTTTGAGGTATCGAATAATCTACAAGGTAGATATCCAGGGGAAAATTATTATCGTTTGGGCTATTGGTCACCGGCGAGATGTTTATGAAACATTGAGCGAACATGTGCAGAGTTTGTCAAAAGGCGACGTTCGCAGATCGAGCATCCAAGAGTGATCGCAGCAGTGAATGGCACCAGCAGACCTTGATGCGCAAAATTTGGTTTTGACACTTTGCTTTCTTACCCAACCTCTGTCTCTCCCGGTCGGGAGTTTTCTTTTGCCTTTCAAAAATATCTCTTGAATCTCAGAATCTGTTTTTTGCTTATCCGGATGAAAAGGATTTTGGGCAACGAGAGCTGCCGGTCAGTCAGTATCTTGCATACTGCCTGGCAGTTATCCCTTCGTGATCAGCAAAGATTTTTAGAAGATTTTCATTGGCTCTTGGGTTAGGATCTATAGGAGCTATCTGGACTTTGGCAGAGTCGACGTATAGGGCCATTTTACATATGAGATGAGTCAAGCAAAGACACGACCCTTTTAGTTTCTTTCTTTTGTTCTAGTATTTTTGAAAACCAACGCTAATGAATTCTGCGATTCATCGGAAGACTGTGCTCATCAGGTAAGCGGTATAGCCGATGTAGCAGACCAGCAGGGCTCCACCCTCCACACGGTTGATACGGCCAGGTCCCTTGAATCCGTAACAGATGATGAATAGCGAAACGGTTAACGCAACCATGACCAGTATGTCCCTTGAAAAAACTTCAGGCCCAACTACCATTGGATGAATTGTCCCGGCGATCCCTACAACGGCTAGTGTGTTGAACAGGTTGGAGCCTAGAATATTTCCAAGAGCAATGTCATGCTCGCCTTTGCGGGTGGCAATTATAGACGAAGCAAGTTCCGGCAGCGATGTGCCGACCGCGACAATAGTCAGGCCGATGATCAAATCACTAACACCGAAGCCATGGGCGATCTCAACCGCACCCCAGACGAGGATGCGGGAGCTGACAATCAACAGGACCAGACCGACGACAAGCCAGAGGACTGCCCGGGGTAATGGTGTAGCGTGGACCTCCAGTTCCTGTTCCATCTCTTTACCTAATGTATCGCCTTTCTTTAGCATGCCTTGCCAGACGGTCCAAGTCATTAATCCTACGAATACACCGAGCAATATAAAAGCATCGAAACGAGTAATTTCCCCATCCCAGAGCTGCCAAGCGGCCAAAATCGAAATAGCGGTGAGGATAGGTAGTTCCTTACGCAACACCTGCGAATGAACGGCTATAGGTTTGATCAGCGCAGTAAGACCAAGGATCAAGGCGATGTTGGTGATGTTTGAACCGTAGGCGTTTCCAAGTGCAATTCCTGGATTTCCCTGAAATGCAGAAATAACCGAAACCACCATTTCTGGCATGGAAGTGCCAAACCCGACGATCACCATGCCGATCAGCAGTGGCGGCATACCGAAATGTCGCGCAGTAGAGGCTGATCCCTCTACAAAACGGTCTGCGCTCCAGACGAGGAGTGCCAAGCCCGAAATCAAAGCAAGAATAGGCAAAGTCAAAGCTTCTTGTTTCCTTTATTGTAGTTTTCGTGATTAATCTGTAGTTCTTCAGAGGTCTGAAAACAGTACCTCTCCTACAGGTTCCTAAGTCTAGTAAATAAATGGTGAAGAACTAGAGAGTAAACCTATAGGAAAGATCTGGACTTTTTGTAAATAAATCTGTCCTCTTCTCTGGGGTAGTTTTGCCAATTCTTGTGCAGCAGTTCGTTAGCCAATACTATTTAATATTTTAAATGCAGCAATGGCATCATCAAAAACCATTTTGCAATATTTTCTACTAATTTCCATATGTTTTCCTCAAAACTAACGTTGAGATAAGAGGCTGCGTTTTTGCGCAGTTCCAATTGAGTGTAAAGTTAGCCATGAGCATCGGTAATATAGCTTAGAACCAGAGCCGAAACGTACAAGCCAACCCCAAAAGCGGCATGATTCATAAGGCTACGCAGACGCGCCTGCATTGGATTAGGCGCTTTTGATGCGGCAAAGCCAAGGCCGAACGAAGGGTGCATGATAAAGAAGGGAAGGCCAACCGTAACAATGCCAAAGATTAACGCAGGCGTCAGAGTTGGCGACCGTAGCCATTCAGGTGTGGTCAATACCACGAGGGCAATTGCAAACAACACCCCAATCATGTAGTGAGCAATCCAGCCGATGGTGCACTCGGCTGACTTCTGAGTAGCAGCGGCAATGCTTGGATGTTTGAAGGTGCCATTGGTCATGTGGCGCAGCCAACGGCCTACCAAACAATAGTTTGGAGATGGAATGTTGAAAACGCGCTTGAGAAAAATGGCCCATGCATCCATGACGAGGGTTGCGCCAATACCAACGAAAACAGCGCTAATAAGCAGTTCACTTTTCATGGTCACCTCGATGCTGGTTGCTCATGCAACAAGTAACTAACAAGATCGGTTAAACACCAGAATTGTTGAGTTTCACAGAAAAGAACCTCTGAACTTCTCCCCCGAAATATTCAGCTCAACAAGTTAGGCAAACAGCCAAGGTCGTACTTTTTATTATCAAATTTATGGTGATTCCAAAGTCCATATATTTCCACTTTATACGTAACAAAATAGAAACCGAAATATGATATGCTTCGGTCATCAATATCCTGTTTTTTCTACAAAAGAAAAAGGAGGTTATCATGACCGGACAAAATTGCGCACCTGGCGATTTTAACTTGAGCGAGTGGGTTTCTGCTGTGCAAGAAAAGTACAGCCCCATAAGCTTTCTTTGGGAGACTCAAACCAAAACAGACTTTCCCGCACCTCCTCCGCCATCTCTTCCACAAACAGATTGGTCAGCACCCGATTGGTTGTGTACCAGTAAAAAACGTCAGGCTTTTGATCACCATTGCGGTAGGCTTACCAGTAGCGGAATAATAGGTGCAGACCTAGCCGTAGAGTATCTACAGGATAAGTATCGCAATAACCGAGCCATAGCAACCATTAAACAGGCAAGTGGCATTATTTTGTCCTTCCTACATTTCTTAAACGAGGGGGGCACCAATATTTTAAAGATAACCCGGCAGGATATCCGCGCATATGTAGAGCATGAACAAGATCGCGGCCTGATGATCAATTCGGTTATAAGCAACTTGAGAGATGTGTACTGGGTTTAAAAAATGGCAGTTTCTTGGGTTTTACTAAAGTCTTTTCCCCTGTTTTAGGGTTGCGGCCTTCATATGATCTGTATTGTTTGATGCTGAAGCTGCCGAATCCCCTAATCTCAATCGATTCCCCGCAAACCAATGCAGATGTCATCGTTTCAAGGATTGTGTCTATTATTGCTTTTGCTTGATGTTGTGGAAATCCAAACTCAATTGTAAAGGCATCTGTTAGATCTGCTTTATTCATATATCGCTCCTGTTATAGGAGTTATAAGCCCTAACCCGGCGGAATTTTTCCAACATGCCATTTTGGCGGCTATCTCAAGTCAATCGGTTAATACTTGTCGCGGAAGGTGTAATTATGGTCCTATGATAATACTATCATAGTATTATTATAGAGATATTAGCATGATAGTACGGAGATAATATATTAACAATATGTCACAACGATAGCACGAAGATATCATGATGATAATAATATCAAACATAGATAGGAACAACGACTGCTTACGCCTGGCCGTTCGGCTTCAAAATGTCAGTTTGGCTCCGCTCTTCACCAGGAGACGATAGCCCAGTTGCTTTTCAGCATCGACTTCGAACATGAGACAAAAGGAATTATTTTGTCTCATGAGGGGAATTAAGCCAGGGAGCAACGCAGAAAACAACCGGCTGCCAAAAGCTGATATTTGGTTCATCAGCTAGAGTAATTTAAGCAAAAGGGCCGTAACTTTCCAGTTATGGCCCTTTTGCTTAAATGTTAATCTGTCGTGTATAACTACCTATAATTGTGGCACATCTAAGCTTTGGCCATTTTAGTCTGCCTGACTTCACAAGTGCCGCCTTTATAGGGGTATATTATTTGAAATGAACCGCTACACCATGGGCAGATACACTACCTGTTGGGGCTCCATAACCACCGGCAAGCGCCCCAAAAAAACCCCCGTTAGTCCCCGTATCCGTACTGGTGTTGATGATGGCATCGACTTTATTGCCATATTTTGAGAAAGCCACCTTGTTGAGAGCGACGTTGATCTCTTTTTTGTCGGTTTGTGCGTAAACAGATTTACCGTCCAAGGTACATTCCACTTCGCCCAGAATGTCATATGGTTTATTGAGATCACCGTCCGTGACCAGGACTTGTTTTGTCGGCGTTTTGAGTGATGCCAAGTCAGTTCCTTGTGGTGCATTTTGAGCAGCGCACCCGCTGAAGGAGAGAATTGCTATACCGAAGAGTACTGCTAATGTTTGTTTCCGAAATTCCATAAACCAAGTTCTCCTGATTATTTTTATTGATTGTCAAAATGCATCATATCAAAGACACATTGTTTAAATATCTCTGTCTTCGACCACTCCACACTTCCAGAGTTCGGAGCATACGCATCTGAACGTCCCTCGTGCTATACAACTTTTTGATGTGCAAATTAGTTATATCTCTATTGGGAATGACAGTCAAATTTTCAGCGTGACTTTTGTATGTTCTACGACAATTATAATTCCCGGCCGCATTGCATCACATATGTAGATTCTCATCAACAAATCCATTAAATATCTCACGAACAAGTACCAGGCATAAGTAAAAAAGACAGCCGATCGGATCACTCCAATCGGCTGTTGTGTGTAGACAGCAGTCTACCGCACCGAGTTATCCCTTGGCAGCGGAGTCCCCTCGCAACCGCCTCCGTTTCACTCGGATTCGTTGAACCATTCCGAGTTGTAGAAAGTCCCGGCGGTAATGGTTTTTTCTTCGTGATAATAGGCTTCTTCCAATGCCATGGTGGCGGTGTTCATCAGCGTTCGGCGATTGCCTCTGGTGCAAGCAGTAATGATTTCTATCGCTTCCTTATCAAAGAGATCCGGCGGTGCAGCCGCGTTTTTCAAGCGATGTTCGATAAATAGCCGGGATTCAAATTCGTTCATATAGAGGGTTTTGATGATGCCGGTGAGTCGTGATCGAATGGGGCCGAGAATATGAAGATCGAGTCTTTTAGCCATGGTTTCGTCACCGACGAGTAATAAAGGGGGTTTGAGGCGCAGTGGAACGAAAAAGATACATAAGCTTTTTGCCTACTCGTAATCTGCTGGATCACGCAATGGTCTCAGTTCGCCGTTGGCCACTATTTCCGGAACTGAAAATGAGTAGCGTCCCATCATATTTATGTGTGGGTGCAGCAACGGCGATAGTCGCCGGACGTCTTCTTCTCGAACCGGGTAGCCTTCTGCGCGCAGTTGATTCAAAACAACCTCTATGTAGATGGTATTCCATAAAACGATCATGTTGAGCACCAGGCCGAGGGCGCCTAACTGATCTTCCTGCCCTTCGCGGTAATGCTGCCGTAGCTCGCCGCGCTTACCGTGAAACACGGCTCGGGCCACGCTGTGCCGCCCTTCACCGCGATTGAGCTGTATCGTTGTGCTGCGACGCACGCCTGGGTCGTCAATATAGATCAGTGTATGTTGCGTTTTACTTATTCGACCGAACTCTGCAATGGCTTGAGCCAACCGGGTCGGCCTGTCACCGACTTGGAGGGTGCGCATGATGTCAATTGCTGGCACACGGCCAAGCAAGAGGGAACCTGCGAGTCGCAGCATATCATCCCAGTAGGGTGTAATTTTTTGCAACCGGAGATGGTGTGCTGAGACGGTATTCAGCATACCGTAATCGGCCTTTGGGTCGATCCGCCAGAAACGCGTACCGCCGATATCGGCGAGTCGAGGGCTAAATCGGTAGCCAAGCAAACGGAATAAGCCGAACACCACGTCGCTGTAGGCACCGGTATCGGTCATGATCTGGGTCGGCTGGAGGTTCGTCTGCTGTTCAAGCACTACGGCCAGCAAAATCAGGCTATCGCGGAGTGTACCTGGCACTGTAATATCGTTCAGGCCAGTGTACTGGTTCGATAGCAAATTATACCAGGTGACGCCACGGCCAATGCCAAAGTATTTCGGATTGGGTCCGGCATGCACGGTGCGTACAGGTACAACGAACCGTATACCGTCTGCCGATGCCACTTCACCACCGCCCCATAGATTGGCAAGTGCAATCCGGCTCTGGGCAGCCACCAGCACGGCGTTTGCTGCGGTTAATGTTTCATCACGGATGTAGTTCTGGTCTACCCAGGACAGCCTGTCGCGTTTGAGTGCGGGAATATCACCGCTAATTAGCGGCTCCAATCCGGTATTACAGGCTTCTGCCAGCAACACTGCGCACAAACTTATATTCAGATCGGAGGCTCGGGCCGAGCGCTCCGAGACGTGTGTGAAGGCATCGATGCAACCAGTGCGTGCCGCAACTTCTAGTATCAATTCTGGTAGGTCTACACGTGGCAACATCGATGCAACCTTTTCTCTCAACGTAACCAGCGATGCAGGCTCATCCATCTTGTCCAGCGGGCTGAGCACCAATTCTTGTTTACTTCCGACTGTATCGAAGCGTACCGCTGTATTTTCAAGGAGTCGATCAGCTACAGCGCGATAGGTCAGGTCCAGTTCGACAGCAAGTGCTTTCAAAGTCGGTTCGGGAGTAGCTGAGAGGCCCAGTGTTCGACAGATAATTGGTCGTGTGGCTTCCCATTCAGCACCATTGAGCAACCCGGAACGAGGATCGGCATAGCGCCAACTTGGTGCCACAAACACATCTCGGATTTTCAGTGCGGTTTTCAATTCCTCCAACACGCAGAAGGTGTAGGCGTGAAAATCGAAGGTGCCATCCTCGCGCATGACATGCCGTTGCCATGACTTGCCTATGATTTCGCTTGGCGGTATCTTGTCCGGTTTTTTCAGTAATATATTCGCGTGTAGCCAGTCCAGAGAAGCTACAAGAGGTTTTCCGGCAGTATTTGAGCCAAATCGGATATGTTCGGTCAAAGCTGGCAGGAAACGACGTACGGTTCTGTATTTTGCATCAAGTTCTTTGAAATAAACATTATCGGCAGGTCGGGTCAGGCTGTTAACACCATTAAGCGCTCCTGTGAGTATTTCGCGTGGAATCTTTTCAAATAACCTGACTCGCAGTTCCGAGTCCGGCAAATTGTTGTCGAGCACCATATAACAAGCCTTGGCCAGGGTCATCGCAGCTTGGTCAAGATCTTTTATCGTTCGTTGCCGGGCTTTCTTGTCAGCCTTGATCGCGTCACCGAACAGTCCACGTAGTAGCGCCTCAAGCACTTCCAGCGCATCGTCCTGTGCTGTGGCTTCGAGGCAATGCACGAAGGCAACCAACGTTGCCAACCGACGTGGATTCGGCAAGCGAAGGATGGCACTGACCTTGGCTGTACCGGCAAAGCGCGCCAGAGCTGCGATCCGCGTTGCTGGTATGCGGGCTATCATTGGCAGCTTAATGCCCAACTCGCGTACTGAATTTAGTCGTCGCAAGGCCTGAACCAAAGAAAGGCTGCTGACCATCACCGGTCCGGTGCGCAGTTGGTCGAGCAATGAAGTACGGCTGCCGTCTGATACTGCAAGAAGGCTTTCCAGCCGTTCTTTTTGCGCATCATTAACGCCTTGCCCCAGAGAGCGCCAAAAGCGTTCCTCAACCCGGCTGCGAAGGCGAGCGATATAACGTTCCAATGTGCTACAGCCAGGCAACAAAACTTTGTGTGTTATCAGCCAAATGATTGCGCGCTCGAACAGTACACTCGGCCTATCAGTCCCAGTCCAGCAAAGCGCGTATAGCCATCGGGTGAGGCGAAAACCGACCTGACGTTCAGTGATGTCGATGTAGCCGTAGTTGGTACGGATCTCTGTCGCATGACGCCGACGCTGCACATCAGAATTGTAGGCTATCGCGACATCATCCGACAACTCGATGCTCAATTGCCTAGCCAAAGTGAGCAGCACCGGTTTCGGCACGTCCATCGGGTCGGTCAGAAAGGTGCCCAGGTAGCGCACTGTCCCCAATTGAGCGGCAAAGCCAAGCCGATTGTGATTACCTCGTTTCTGTGCAATGAATGCGTGGTCGGCATCATCTAAGTGAAAGTATCTGACAAGATCTTGGGGCGAAGGTGCCATCGTGTAGCGACCATAGCTCTCGTATTGTTGCTTGGAGAGAAAGCTGACGGGCATTTAGGATTTATCCCGGTGAAGTGCCCATATCCGCTTGACCTGGCTGATGCTGCATCCAGCCAACTCAGCAGTACGATCAATGGTCTGGCCTGCACTGCGCAAAGCGATAATACGATGGTGGGTCTTGGTATCGGCCTGGCGTCCGGCGTATTTGCCGGTCGATTTGGCGAGTTGGACGCCCTGACGTTGTCGTTCGCGACGTGTCTCGTAGTCGTCACGTGCCATCTGCAATGCCAGCTTCAGCAACAGTTCCTGTACTGAATTCAGCACAATCCTGGCTACCCCATCGGCTTCAGCCGCCAGGTCTGACAAATCGACCAGTCCCGGCACGGCTAGCCGGGCCCCTTTTGATCGGATGGATGCGACCAGTTGCTCGGCTTCGGCCAAGGGCAACCGACTGATGCGGTCAATCTTTTCGGCGACAACTACCTCGCCCGGTTGTAGATCAGCAATCATGCGCAGCAGTTCTGGCCGATCAGCACGAGCGCCCGACGCTTTCTCGCGGTAGACACCAGCGATGTAGTAGCCAGCATCCCGGGTACTGTGTTCAATATCGGCCTGGCGGGTGAGGTCCTGTTCGGCAGTGCTGACACGAAGATATATGCGAGCGACTTTCATATGAGGTGGCCAAGATGAGTATAGATCATTTGGCCGACTATAAAGTGGGTAGCCAATAATTCCAATATCAATGTTATTTGGCTATGATTTTTTTGGCTATCTATATTGGCTACTATCTATATTGGCTATATTCATAGTATGAAAAATTAACTGCAAGCTCGTGTTCATGCCTTAGCCCTGTTTCGTGTTCCCCCTTATTTTCTCGTTGTGAAACCCAGCTATGTAAATAAAGGGCTTGCATTGTGGTCGCAACGTGACTACAAATATTCTTATAAGAAGGCTACTCCCAAAGCCTGGAAACTATTTAAGGAGATCTGCTGTGAGCACCCATAACACCTACGTCCGTGCCCGTATTGACACCGAGACAAAAGAACGCGCTGCCTATGCGCTGGAGGAGATGGGTTTATCAATCTCCGACGCCATTCGCTTACTAATGATGCGTGTAGCAGAGGAAAAACGATTGCCTTTCGAGGTCAGAGTTCCGAACGCTACTACTCGCAAGGCGATTACTGAGCTTGAGGCTGGAAAGG
>CAWCTP010000009.1:0-15700 GCA_963798425.1 uncultured delta proteobacterium
TTGAAAACGTATTCCAGGCAGATGTTTTCATCAATTCCGGCAATACTGTTATCCGACAAATAACGTTCGAAAACATTGTATGCGTTTTGGAAATTTTTGAGCCTGCCCGGTGACGTACCCTGCAGTCTCATAGATTCCATGATAGCCAATATGGCATCATGGATGTCTTGGTTTCCTACCATAATCATCCTCCCTTTGTAGAAATTAATGTTATTAGTTTCTTTACAAGGAGGATTATATATAGAAAATGGTGAGAGTTTTGTTTCTATTACCAACCAAGTGGATGAATTCACTACATCGTTTTCAATTACTCACCATTTTATATCTCTCACCATAATGCCTCAAATGGGGAGCTCCCCATTTCAGGCATACCATGGCCACGCAGCTTCTCAACGCAGATGCAGATCTAGTGAGTATCCAGGAAATACTTGGTCATACGAAAATCAAGACAACCCAACGGTACAGCAAGCTCTCTAATCAGAAGGCACAGCGGGATTACTTTCAGGCTATGGAGGTGGTAATGGCGAAAACAGCCATTACTCAGTTGGAATAAGAACAGGTAGTAATAATCCGCCTCGCCAGGGACCGATTTCTCCGACGAGCATTCTGGGAGGCCCATTCTCGAAATCGGTCCCTGGCGAGGCTACCACCGAGATAAAAACATTGACATAAAGTGTTCATATGACCAATAGTAGAGACAGGTAACGCACCAATATAAAGGAAAAAATAGGATCTATTACGTATATAGACTGTTAAGCTCTGGTTCTCATGAGCCCGAATGCCTATCAACATTTATCGTGCCGCCCATCCGATATAATCCCAGATTTTATTTGCTTGTCTGTTCAAAAAAGGCGTTAGGCAACCTGCAAGATACTGATATGGTTAACACCGTCAATATTAAACAAGTGTCCATTGCCTCTTTTTTCTCGCCGGGGTTCGGTGCTTGCAAAAGGTTAGTTAACATCTTCCAGTTCATGGTCAGAAGCGGGGTCATCGTGTAACGACGGTTGATCAGTCTGATATGCGCGGGTTGGGTACCGTATGAATTGGCTTCGTCGTGGAGCTACCTCTATCTATATCGGGAGTTTCAGCTGTTATGCTTATTCCCATAGTATTTTGAGGGTTCTCCTGACCGTGACCGCGCCCCTGGCTATGAACTGGAAGGGCTTTAATTTTTTTATCAAATACTCCTGTTAAATAATGTTCGTTACTGGTTTCGACAGTATAGCGGAATCAGCTCTTTTGTTTGAGCCCCGCCGGAGGCGCTCTTCCGCATCGCCACCTTCAGGTTGAGCATTGAATGGTTGGGGTGTCAAGGTTGCGAGGTACGAGCACACAGCTTGACCTTTACACCCCAACCATTCAATGCTACCGGCGATCAAAAGTTATGCGGCCTTAGGGAGAGCCTGGGCAATTGCCCAGGAAAAACCTGCAATCTCCCTGGCAATAGCTGTTTTTGCAACATTTGTTTTTTTCCCTTTGGCCATTAAATATTGATAACGTGTGCAAAGTCGGCACTGAGCTTTCCACGAAATATCCAGAACTTCTTTTGGTAATTCTTCTTGCCGTTTACGAATTGCTCTGCTTTTTCTTGCGGCAAATCGATATGCATGAGCTGCTTCCACTAAGGCTCTGCGTACATGGCCATTACCCGTCTTGGTAATTGCGCCTTTTTTCACCTGCTCGCCGCTTGAATGTTCAGAGGGGATAAGACCAAGAAAAGCCATAAGTTTTCCTGGATTTTCAAAACGAGTCAGATCGCCAAGCTCTGCAGCTATGGTTGCTGCAACAATAAGAGAGATCCCCCGCATGGACTGAAGGGCCTTGATCAATTCATGCAATCTGCTCTGCTGGGATTGTTGTCGTATCTGCTCCGTTAAGCGCTGAACACGATTGCCGCAGTCAACGACAGTATCGATATATTCCTGAAATACAATCTGTTGCGCAGGATGTGACATAGCGATATCAGCCAACCAGTTGAAATGGGCTTTTGTCCATTTACTTCTCCCTGAATATACGACGTCATGTCGAAGAAGAAATCCACCAAGTTGTTGTTTTGCTGTCCGAAATGCACGAGTTGCATCTTCTCGAGCACGGACTAAATCGCGCAAAGCCTCATCTTCTTCAGTTGGGACGTATACAGGTGTAAGTTCACCTGCTCGATGCAACCTGGCTAAGGAAAGGCTATCGCGCCTATCGTTTTTCAACCGGTTACCACTTGGTTGCGGTATTTTGGATGGAGCAACAACAGCACAATCCATATCATTATTGGTCAAATAGCGATAGATCCCATATCCACATGGGCCCGCTTCATAAACAAACCGGAGCACGGCTCCTTTTGATATAAGTTTACGGATAACTTTATCCAATTGATTCATGTCGTTATCAATTTTACCGTAATATCTGACCTCACCATCACGACCTTCATCGGCTATTCCAATTGATATTGAGTTTTTGTGGACATCTAAGCCGATATTCTTTATTGTTTTCTGCATGACCTGCCTCCTTGATTTTGGCTCTGAGTTGTTGGTTGTACTCTACAACTTAACCCACGTTTGCAAGGTAGGCAGGTCTATTTTTGCTTATGTGTTAACCATTATATCTAACTGACTCTCAACCTGGCTGTTTTGAATCATGCTCAAAAAATAGTGCATCCAAAATCCGCTAAATTGACGGAAGATTTCGATCAAGCCAACCCGACCTTCTTCCAGTATCCATCAATTTGGAGCTTGTCTTTCAGAAAATTTAAAAACCTTTCCCTGCTGCAGTTTTCATTACTGATGCTGAGATACTCTTCAATCATCTTTTTTTGCTCCTGGGGTTCATAGAGCCCCCATTCGATAAATAAATCTTTTTCCTGTGCCCTGGTCATGCTGTTCTCTCACGGATAGATGAAAAAAAGTAGCTTTCATGCTAAGAGCATATATGCGACCTCTTACGAAAACCTTACAATCTCAGGGTAGTACGGACATTCGTGCGTAAATATACGCTAAGAGAGCATGCAAAACCGTTGAATCAAAACATATGACGGAGGCTGAATTGTGGACGACGATCTCGTTACACGCAAAGAGGAAGGTTATGTCAAAGGCGTTGGGTGGCGAATTATAAGGGATATTTACAAGAAAAGAGATTCATTAGGTATTTATTTGGAAGGGTATTATTTCCGTCACTCTCGCGGATTTGAAGAAGGCTATCAAAGGGTTTATATAAGATCACTCCTTTATGGTCCGGTTGACGATTGTTGGCACATTGTAGAAGAAAAAGACACGGATCGTTAAATTTGAATCAAAACATATGATTCCCATGCAGACCAACGGTGAACACCCCTTACGTTGTGGTCAGGCTTTTGTGGCGGAGGATGGTCCTGATGTCATCGAAAACTCAAGCGCAGCAGCTCTCTAAAAAATAAAAATTAGACAAAAATTAGACAAAATATTCGATTTATCATAGTCTTTTATAACTACCTGGTTTTGTTTGATTGTAATACCACCATGTAGTGTTTTGTTGCGGCCTTTTTACGAATTTCATCATATTTCCCAACCAGACAATCAATAATGCTCGCTTTCGGTATTGCCTCACTCGTCTTCTCTATAGTCGCTATTTTCATACCAGTTTTCGGCATTATGATCTCGGGCTTATCTGGATTTTTGGCTTGGCTTTCAACGGGTAAAGGAGGTACGCCTTTTGGTGCTGCTGCAATAATTATAAATTTCATAAATATCCTGTTGTTGTCCCCTGCTTATATGCTCGTTGCTGGCCTTGAAGCCTCTCAAAGAAATCACGAGCAAGCTAATCTTTTTACCATCTGGGCAATAGTTCTATTTATTCAAATTGCAGCTGTTGTTGTGTTCATTTGTAATGTTCTAATTGATTATTTTCTTAAACATAAAGCAAAACAGAAAAATCGAAATGATTTTTTGCGATTCAACAAACAAGATCCTCCACAACATTTTGCTAAGCCCGAGGGCCAGCAACCGATGCTATCCGAACCTCTCGTTTACCAAGCAGAACAAAGACCAGGGGAATATTCTCAGGATATATCAAAATTCACAAAAGTACTGATCCATAAAATCCACGGTGGTAGGAAAAAGGACAGTAAATTTTGGAATGATCAAATTGATCTAACCAAAGAAGAGCGACGAGAAATTTTCCATACCGATACCCGAAAACTCAGTAAGAACAGCAAGACTGAGGAAATCTCTCCAAATATCAATCTTCCCATTTGCAACTCTCCTGGTAGTACTGGTCGTTCTGATTTTCGCCAGGCCAGACCTGTTTCCTTTCTTTGATTACCACAATATTTACAGCACCATCAGTGAGAATTCTCCCAATAGAACCAACACACCGGCTGTTAGTAATAGCTATCCAAAACAGGCCGAAGTTTTGCCGACACCGGTTACAACACCTCGTCAATACACGAAAAGTGTAGCCCATATGACCAAACAACAGGACCGCCCGCTCATGACTTTATCTAATGTCCAATCAGACAAACAAGAAGGGACACAGGCAAACATGATCAAGGAACTACAACCAATTTCCCTTTCCGGAAAAATGTTCTCATGGAAAGGTCAGGATGGAAAATACTATTTTTCCAATACAAATTTTCCGCAAGATAATGAGACATTGCAGGTGCAGACAGAAATCAACAATTATCAAAAGGTTACTAAGATTTCAGTAATCAATAATCAGATATATATCCCCGTCACCTTAAGGAATAAGGGTCGCAGCACTACCCTGAACATGGTCTTGGATACCGGTTGCAGCCACACAACAGTACCATATAAATATCTTGATTATATCAGTGCGGACTACGGCCAAAACGTTACCTCCAGACTTGCTGATGGAAGAATAACTTTAGGAAGGAATGCATATTTAGACATGATCCAGGTTGGATCGAGAAAAGAAAGGGATTTCACTGTAACCGGTGCCGAGAACGTAGGGTCCAATAATTCAGGTCTGCTTGGTATCGATTTCCTTAAAAGTCATACATTTAAAATTGATTTCGAAAGTCAATTTCTTGTTTGGATGTGAGGGAAGAATGGAATCAGATGAATAAATGGTTAAGCAACTAATCAACAACATGAAGAGAGGGCGTATCATGGGTGACTGGTCAGATTATTTCGAAGATTTCCCGGAGGAGAATCCAGCAAACTATACTGAAAGTGGGCAATACGATCCAAATAATTTTATCCGTGATGAGAAAAACCGTATGAAAGTTGCTCATGAACGCCTCGATGAAGCTCTGTCTAAAAAATCTTTTCCTATCAACAAAACCAAGCATGAAAACAACAAGTAACAGATAGATTGTTGATCATCTAAGGGTCCACTGTAAAACAAGGATTTCAATGATACCATTCAGATTAAAGTTAGGGAAATGCAGGATTATTTTCTTTGACTTGGAATTTTATGTTCCAGAAACAGGAAGGGAAAAATCGGGTTTCTGCTACAACCCATGGGATAAAAGCTGTAAATTTTTGGGTGGTTCTTTTTTGGCTGCAAACCCCGACAAAGACCTCTCCAATGCATCTAAAAATACAGTAAATAAGGTCAATTCACTATGGCTTTGGAACCATAAATCAGAACGGGAGCTCCTTGAAGAGATCTATCGGTTTCTGAAATCAATTTCAAATATTGTAAAAAAAGCCCACGACGGAAAAGTATCACCTGTACTTTGTGGAATTGGCATTACATCGTCTGATGTGCCGATATTGTTCGATTTATTTAAAAGGTATAAAATATTAACCAATAAAGAAGCATTTTATTTCCAAAACGAATTTCGAGTAATTGATATTTCTCAATTAGCAATTGCAACATTTAATAACGGAACGGATTTCCTCTATCCAAAGACAAAGAGCTTAATTCTACACAAATACATGCCTGGCAAAAAGTTTGAAGATGGAAAAAGTGTTTGGAATATGTATGAATTAAAAGAATTCAGTGTGATCGAGTCAAGGGTTGTTGATGAGGTGATGTGTACCCATGAATGCTACATTCAAATCTTAGCTGATCTTAGAAAATATAAAGCTCTTGAAAGTAATGATAAAAAACGAAAAAAGTTCCTTGCGAAAGAAACTCTAGACAGCTGGTAGAGGCAATTTAATAGAACATTTGGTGCTGTGTGTAAGGAAAAAATATAATTATGAGTACAGGAACACGTAACAAATTTACTGGACAAATTGGTGAACATCTAGTTTCGGCTATTCTTGGAAATATGGGGTATTATACTTCACCGTACTGGCGCCTAAGTGGATTGCATTTCAGTTTTGAGAAATTTTAATTTTTAAGGATTTAACATGAAATATTTTAGATTTTCTATATTTTCAATACTGTTGCTTTTATCCGGTAATGCTATGGCGACAGAAGGAAACCCCAGCGTTTCTTTCTTGAATAATTCTGAAAAATTACTCAAGTGTGACGTACAAACCGATAATGATTTTACACCATTCATCAGACTGCAGCCTGACAGTTCAAAGCACTTTGAAAATTTCAAGCTTGGTTCACAAGTGCGATGCTCGACTGAGGTAAACAAGACAGCGCGTTCATCAACAATGCTCACTTATTTTAACGTAAACGCAGAAGGAGTATATGAATTACTGCAAGAAAGAGTCGCTTGTGAAACATGCCCTTTAAAAATTCGCTGGGCAACAATAGTCACTTTTCCAAATGGTGAGGCTCATTACACAAAATGGGAATAATCATGAAACTGACCGTGCTGTTGATTGGATAACTTGGTCGGAATTCAGTAAATGTTTCTTAAAGATCCAGAGAAGCCAAGTCGAACCGGCGGCAACATGAAATCTATATTGAAATGGAAAAGAACAGAAGAGCTGATCTGAAATTCCAAAGAGATGAACCAAAACAACGAGGTTGACGACATTGTCAGTCCATAACCGTCAATAGTAGCAGAGAGTACTTGCGCGAACCACTCTACTCAGATCCGCGCGGAGGCTTCCGGAAAATGAATCAAAACATATGATGCTGCATGGTCAGGCCATAACCACCAATAGGGCTAAAAAAGAAATCGCAAAAATACCAGGCACTCAAAGAGTGTTTTTGCGATTGACGCAAAGGCACTCTTTGAGTATGTTCATTTTCATGAAACCAAATGAACTGAAACAATTAAGGAAAAAAGTAGGTGTCCGGCAAAAGGACATGGCTGCAATTCTGGAAGTGCCATTCCGTACATATCAGAATTGGGAACAACAGCCTGAAAAAAAAGAACACCGAAAAATTCCTGTGGAATTCGCCGATAAAGTAAGGGTGTTGGCGGAGTTTAAAGGAGAGTCAACTGCACCTGTATCTATTCCGCACAATCTCACTTGGCTGCAAGTCCCGTTACTGGAGACAGAGTTAAGAGATCTCGAACTTAGAGCGGATTTGGAAGAAAAAAATCTGTCAATGTTGATAAGAGAGAAAATCATTGAGCTTCTTCAATCGCCCCTCCCATGAATCAAATCATATGATTATGCATAATCATTTATTTGAAGGAAAAAGCTGATGATCATTCGCCACCTTATAAATTGCGGTGTATGTAGACATCCACACACTCTTCGAATTCAAGTGGGGAATGAGCGGTACCAAGAGCACACTTTCCAGTGTTTTGAATGCGAGGAAGATATAATAGTCGGCATGGATTGTGATATCGCTTCAGGTTCTATCCAAGTTCGGGGAATTGAAAATTACGAACAGGGTTCCATGGAGGGAACCATCATAAACCTAAATCCTAATTTCCCCACCCCTAAACAAGATCGGCATAGCGACTATGTTTTTCCAGGAATGCACCAGTCTAGAGCGTTCTCGGATATTCAGGATTTATTGGGAATAAAAACCCAGAAATTTTCATCTTTGGAAGAATCTCGTGCTTTTCTGCTAAAGCACAAGGGCGTAAATGATCTTTGGCCTATTGTTAAGATGGGATGGTCGCTTTCAATAAAGGGAAAAGATGAGTTAGCTGTCGAAACTTTTAAGAAATATCAGGAAGGTCAATTCGAAGGTCCCCACAAACTAAAATACGTACTATTTGATTTCTGCGGTCGAATGTTGATGCCACTTAAATATAACCTTTTCAAGGATGCGGCTGATCACTGCGAACATATCGCGCAAACTCAAATGAAAGAGTTCCAGGAGTTTCGCTCCTTCTTCAAATCAAGCATGGCTACGGAGAATCTAGAAAGATATTTCGAGATAATCAAAGAATACTTCCGCTGCTTCAGTGATTTTTCGCAAACGCTTATGCACGTTCAGTATGGAATGCAAATCTCAGATGACTACGAGGCGTCTTCGCACTCATTTTCAAAAACAAAACTCTTTTACGGCAATGCGTTTGAAGCGCTGACTAGTAACGTCGCGGTGCTAGCGTGCCTGAACAATGTGAGTGAAGGGAGGAAGTTCGATCAGTTCGCATCTATGAATTTGAAAAAATATCTGACCATAAACAAAGCCAATCGGTGCAATCCGTTTAAAGATGTACCACAGTTCGATGGCATTTGCAGCTGCCTTGATAGCACGATAAGAAACGCCTCACATCATGGAGGAATGAAGCTCATCAACAAAGGGAAAGTAATTCAGTATCGAAGCGGTGGTGATGGAAAAATCAGAACAATGAGCTACCTGAACTACCTCAATTATTGTAATGAGATTATGCTTGCGTGCTGTGCTCTTCTGGCCCTAGAGCTAGCAATATCCTTCTGAAATATTTCCCAGTGTCGACCTGGTCATTTGACTTATTCCTATTGTTTAAATTTGCCTCAAATACCTAGTAAAGAGTACATCTTAAGTCTAAGCAGTCCCTCAACAGGCAAGATAGCGTGATAATCACTCAATGAGTGATTGAATCAAAACATATGAGTCCAGGCCGAAATGATACCACCCTCCAGGACCACCGGCAGTAGATCCACCGGCACCGGTCGGCATTGAGGAATAATGGTATCAAAAACGTCGCCGGCAGCTGGGCCGAATCTCAACTTTTGATACCATATCTGTTAACCAGGTCAATCCGGGCCGGTACAAAATGATACCAGGCTTTTTTTGAATTAACACGTATGGTGCGTAAAATAGATCTTGTGTATAGTCATGTGTATGCGTATATTGAGTTAAGAGATACACTTAAACCATTTCTTGTGAGGTAGACACATGCAAACCGCCGAAAATTTAGTCCGGAAACAATACCTGATAGCTCCACACCAGATTAAAAAACTCAAGTTTTTAGCAGATAAACAGAAAACCTCCGCTGCAGAAGTTGTACGCATGGCCATCGACGCATTTAACCCTGACATGCCAACAGAAATGAATGAATCAGAATTTTTTGATCTGGTTTCTTCAAGAGTTAAGGAGGCAATCAAAGGCACCCAAGAGACAAGAGAACGCTTGAGGGTGACATTAGCAGCTCTGGAAGGAGCAAAGTAATGGCAGGATGGAAGGAATTGCTCATTGATGTTTTAAAACTCACCGATGAAACCAAACGCTTGAATAAAGACATAGACAAGCTTCAATCACATGTTGTTGATGTTGATAAAAGAGTTGTTCGCTTAGAGACTTTGGTTGAAGTAGCAAAATACAATACCAACCAGGGGCGGATAACCGACGATTCAAAATAGCTGATCCAGGGCGAATTGATACCATCCCCAGGACCACCAGCGGCAGATCACACCGGCGCTGGTCGGCATCGAGAAAATAATGGTATCAAAAACGTTGCCGGCAGCTGCTCCGGATCTCAACTTTTGATACCAGATCCATTAACCTGGTCAACACGGGTCGGGACAACCCTTGCCGGAACATCATCAGAAGCAGGCACCGGTCCCGAACCGCGTTCCGACTGCCTTTGACGGCGGCAATCAGCTTTTCCACTTCCGCCAAAACAAGATGTTTTCGCTCATTCATCGTTTTGTCTAATGTTCATTTTTTTGACTACCACGCAAGCACCCGATATCATTACCATCTGTTTTTACCATACTTTCAAACATGAGACAAAATAATTTTTTGTGTGCAGGGTCATAGTCGATTTGCGACAGCAATTCGCGGACTCCCGTCCATGGCGCAGGGCTCAAAATACAGGACTGGCGGAATCTCATTCTGACTGTAGAATCCGACAGCCTTTTGCCTGTAGGTGCGATAGTCTCGAAGGAGGGCGACGCATTGGCCGTCCATCCTTGCTTCCAATCCCTCCAGGCTTTCGAAGAAAACAACTTCCCTTTCGGCAAGCATTGCGTCCACATACACTTCGCGGTTGAACATACGGAAGCCCCCTGCGGCCGACAGGGTTCGGCGGCCTATTTCATAGCGGGCGTAGCTCTCGATATGATCGAGCACCTCAGGGGACGCGGCGCGGGAATGTTCTTCGTTGAGCCTGGTGATGGAGGGCCTACCGTCCAGGGCGCGGTGTCCGCGAACGTAGTTTCGATAGTGGACGTAAGCAGGAAGGTCGCGCCGGAGAGGCTCGAAAAGCCATGGGGTATGTTGCTTGTAATAGTCGCGCATGTCGTCGCGAAACCCCCGTTCGAGCTTCCCGTTGGTTTGGGGATGGTACACCGCCGTGTGGATTAACCGAATGCCTACTTGCTCGCAGAACGCGGAAAGAAGATTTCCTTTAAACCCGGAGCCATTATCAAAGATGATCGCCTTGGGAATGACTTGCCACTGACGCATGGCGACGATGATCGCACGGATCGTAGTACGAACGTCCGGGTTGAGAATGAGATCACAGAACACATAACCACGTGAATAGTCGTCCATGAGCGCCAGGTGATAGGCCGTCTGGCCGGTATCGGCGAGCGTGATTTTCTCCAAAAAATCCCCGTGCCAAAGGCTGTGGGGATGGTGTCGCTCATAAAACCGCCATGCCGGGGTGGACGGTGCGGGAGCGAAGAAATTGGCTGTTGCCTCAAGCCATTTCCTTTTGCGGCGCTTGAAGGTGGACGGGCTGACATGGATTCCCTTGCTGTTCAACAAATCCCACGCTAGGCGATCCGGACCGAGATAGAATTTCTCGTGCATGAGATTTCGCACCTCCGTGTCAGTACGCTGAGTGAGTTTCCGCGCCGGATCAAGTGGCCGCTGGCGTTTGGTAAGTCGAGCCAGATGGTGACGCTTCCTGATCCGCTGGATCGTGCGAGGACTTGGAGCTTTGGGGCCGAGCTGCTTCGCAATTCGATAGGAGCTGAAGGAGGGCCGGACCTGGCAAAGAAAAACCGTTTCTTCTTCCAGGGCATCGCTCACGTGGTTGTGCGGTAGCTTCGGACCGCGCGGTTGGTCTTTCACCGCCTCACAAATAGCCTTAATTGCGCGGCTTCGAAACTTATACAAACTGCTGCGGTCGATCCCATAATCCACGGATACTTGCGCGGCGGGTTCGCCGCGAAGCAAGGCCAACACGGCCTGGACGCGAAGGTCTGATGGTGATGAGGAAGCGGAGGGTTGAGTCATGGAATGTTCCTCCTCATTCTGGAGGGTGTCTTGAGCCGGTCGCCCTTGTTGCGCAAACGTTCGTTTGTGCAATGCTGACTGGGCTACCGTAAAATAAGGCGTTGCGTGTTGCATAAATATATTGCAATACAATATATATTGGCAATAGGTTTACGCAACAGGAGGATATCAATGTTTATAGGTTACGCACGTGTTTCAACCCAGGATCAAGATTCGGCAGCACAAATTGATGCACTTAAGACAGCAGGATGTGAGCGCATCTTTCAGGAGAAGGCTTCCGGTGGTCGGTGGAACAGGCCGGAATTGCATAGTCTGTTAGGACAATTACGCAAGGGTGATGTGCTGATTGTCTGGAAGTTGGATCGTCTATCCCGTTCTCTAAAAGACGTATTGACTCTCATGGAAAAAATTGATCAGGCGGGGGCTGGTTTTCGCAGTCTGACTGAGGTGATTGACACCACCTCGCCCGGTGGCCGCATGATGATGCAGATCGTAGGAACTTTCGCGGAGTTCGAGCGTGCGATGTTGCGTGAAAGGACGCGCAATGGTCTTGATGCGGCACGCAAGCAAGGTCGTATTGGCGGTCGTCGTCCGAAACTCAAGGCGCACCAACAGGAAGAGATCGTCCATTTGGTTACTTCTGGACAGAAGACTGCGGCGGATGCCGCTAGACTATTCAATGTCCATCCATCTACTGTGTCACGTTTTCTGCAACGAAGCAAGGAAGCTTAATCGGGTATTTCACCCCCCTCAAATATATTCAGTTTTGGGGGGGTGCATGAAAACTATGAAGACGAGCAGCTCAGGAGTTAGAAGGCAGACAAGCGGATTTTACGTTCACGTAGGATACAAATTAATTACTTTTATTGACAGGCAGCAAGATGGTGAAAGTTGAACCTTCCCCTGGCTGGCTTTCCACCCGGATTTCTCCGTGATGGTATTCTATAATCTCCTTGCTGATCGACAATCCAAGTCCGGTTCCCTCTTCTTTGGGTTTGGTTGTGTAGAATGGCTTAAAAATTTCATCCATTTTTTCAGGCGCAAAACCTACACCAGTGTCCTTAATTGCTACCGCAACTGACTGTTCTCCAGCACATGTGCTTATTGTAATCACCCCACCTTTTAAACAGGCGTCTTTGGCATTGTTCAACAGATTGAGGAAGACTTGTTTGATTTGATCGGGAACTACCTCGACTAGCGGAAACCCTCCTGCATAATTCAGTTCTGTTGCAATTTTTTTACGCTTAAAATCACTCTTGTATAACAGCAGCAGAGAATCAAGAGCTGCGTGTATATCCATTTCCTTTTTCTCGCCCCCTGATGGTTGGTTGAAATCACGGAGACTCTTAATTAATTTTCCCATTCGTTCATTTTCGCCGATAGCAAGGTCCAGCAGCTCCTTGTCCTCTTCGTCCAAAATAGCTCTGCGCTTCAAGCCTTTCAAGATGGTTCTGGTGCCCTGCAAAGGACTGTTGAATTCATGGGCAATGGAAGCGGATAATTGACCGATTGCTGATAATTTTACTGCATGAAGATACTGTGCTTGGGCTTTCTGCAGTTCATGGCTACGTTTCTCTACTCTTTGTTCCAATTCGTTGTTCAAGCTTTGCAACTGTTCTTTGGTCATGCGTAAATTTTCTGTGATAATGTTCCGTTCTGTAATATCGCGTTCCGCTACAGCTACAGCTTCAATCTTTTTTTCATCATCCAGAACTGGCGTACAAATATATTCGTATTGTCTTTTTGATCCAGGATCAAAAGTATACTCCTTTTCACCCTTGTGGCTTTCTGCAGTCTCTATAACCTTTTTCATAGTATTATGTACTTCAGCAGCTGCAGTAAGATCAGAAAGTGATTTACCAACCAACTCATTTAAAGGAAGATTGAGAAGTTTGAGCATCGGTTTGTTTGCGTAGATAAAATTGCTATTCAGGTCAAGGATATAGTTGTGATCTGGTGTGGATGATAGCGCGGTATCCAATTGTCGGATTTGCGTTTCATGCTCGATATGAAAGCTTTCGACCGATTCAGAAATCTGCTCATCCAAAGCTTCATTAAAACGAATCAAATCGTAGCTATTAAGTGACGCAGAGGGATTGTGTTTGCTCCATAAGCGGATAACAGTCGCGCGCATAAACCGATATTCGGCAATTACTTCTGTAATTATAAAACCGATACGAAAACGATGCAGACCATGCTTTTCAGCGGCACTACTTATTAAAGGCTTCGGTTTATGGCCTTTGGATTTTGTAGTTTGCTCATTTTCACTCTGCGGCTTTTCAATATCATCTGCAATGTATATGAGCAATTGTTCGGCATGGTCGCGTCGTGTTTTCTTGTCCAGATATGGTTGAATTGAGTGAGCAAACAGATCCCACTCCTGAAGAATGGTTTCGATATCGTTCCTAATGAATACTGAAAGTTTCATCTTTACATTTCCCCACTTATATTTTGACCTGATTTAGCTGGATTATTGGATATGAGTTTCCATGAAGCTTTTGGAAGAAAATGTCTACCAGTGTTTGGATCTACGTAAAAATGTTAGGACAAAATTCAATGATTGTCTTTGTTAGACACAATAATTTGCTTTGTGCCATAAAGCACGTGTGTTTCTCACAAAAAACGATCCAGTTGAAACTGGTTGCCGTAATCTGACTGAGGTTTGACACCACCGGGCCCGGAGGTCACATGATGATGCAGATCATATAAACCTTCGCGGGTGTCGAACGTGCGATGTTGAGCCACGAGTGTACGACAAACAGATATAATTGTCTTATGTTATATTTTGTGCACCGATCACTTACGACTGCAAAAACTGGTGATATTATGTCAGTGAAGCAAGAGGAAAATGAATTGAATTCTTGATGGACAGGAATCAGCCATGGCCAATAAGGATAAGAAAATCGAAAAACTCGAACTGCGTGAATTTCAGGCCGAACTTAAAACCGCCCGCCTGAAATATAACGAATTATACTCTTTTTACTCTTTTGCTCCGATAGGTTATATGATCATCGACAGCGATGAATATATCATCGAAGCAAACCAAAAGGCTGCTCAGCTGCTGGACATGAGCAAGTTGGATCTTTTCAAGCAGAAGTTTTCCCTTTTAGTTCATTTTGATGATCTGGATATTTATTACTTGTATCAACAGAGATTGAAGGACTCGAATAGGCAGCAATCCTGCAGCCTGAGGTTGAAAACCGGAAAGGATTCTTTTTTTCACGTACAGCTCCAGAGTGTTCCAAGATCCTCTATAAACGACGTATCCGGACAGATTTTGCTTACCATGACCGACATTACTGAACTCGTTCAGGCCAGACATGAGGTTGATGTGTTAAACCAGGAGATTGAGCTGCGTGTTCAACAACGCACTCTTAAATTAGTGCAGGCACAGGGGCAGTTGCTTCATTCCGAAAGGCTGGCTGCTATAGGCGCCCTGTCGGCTTCGCTTGCCCACGAGCTCAATAATCCCCTTCAAGGTATACTCAATGTGATCAAAGGAGTCGGGAAGCGAGCTATACTTGACTCCGAAGATATAGAGTTAATGGAGATAGCCCTCAATGAATGCCTACGCATGCGAACCTTGCTTCAATCACTGCAAGACTTCAACCGTCCGTCATCGGGAATACGTGCACCCATTGACCTGCATAAAATTCTAGACAGTGTTCTGCTGCTCTACAAAGAAAAATTTGCTGCCAGCGATATTAATCTTGAAAAACACTATGGTGATGACGTTCCTAATTTTTATGCGGTTGCCGACCAGATCAAGCAGGTCGTTATGAACCTTCTCAACAATGCAATTGATGCCTGCAAGGATAGCGGAAAAATTATTATCAAGACCGAATCCGATCATTCCTACATATCTCTCTACATCAAGGATAACGGTGTTGGGATTGATCCGGCGAATAAGAATAAGATCTTTGAACCATTTTTCTCAACCAAGCCGGAGGTCAAAGGAATCGGACTCGGATTATCCGTCAGCTATGGTATCATCAAAAACCACAACGGTATCCTCGAAGTGAACAGCAATCCCAGCAAGGGAGCGACGTTTAGAATAAAGCTGCCTCTCAGGGAAATACAATGCAGGTAGTAAATTGTAAATGTTTACCTGCGACCTTTCCTATTAACGATACTTCTGGACAGAAGACTGCGGCGGATGCCGTAGGACTATTCAATGTCCATCCATCTACTGTGTCACATTTCCTCCGACGAAGTAAGGAAGCTTAACCGGGTTTTATTGTCCGCGAATTGCTGTCGCAAATCAGCTATGACCCGGCAC
>CAWCTP010000010.1:0-7299 GCA_963798425.1 uncultured delta proteobacterium
CTTGACACCGCGGTTGCGGCAAATCTTGTTTCAGGCAGATATCTTTCCGCATCCGGCACTACTCTGGTACTCAATTTGACTATACAAAACCCGTCGCCTGCGAACTTAATAGTCGAACAATATCTGTCCCCAGGTAACAATATCGTCTCGACATCTCCAAGGGCAATTAAGATCGACGCAAGCCAGAGTACTGTAAAATGGCTCTTTAGAAATATCCAAAGTGGCAACTTAACCCTTTCGATTCAACTCAGTGCACCAATGAAAGGGAAAGTAAATGCCAAGATCCGCTACAGATCCCCTGATGACGGTTCGTTTACTGAATTACGGATTTCATCTTAAGTTTTGAGCAGAACAAATTAAAATCCATTTTACCGGTTCACTTCGCAAACCAAAACCGTCTGGATTGACCAGTACACGCTCATCGGAAAAATAGCTACCAATCGTGCGCAATTAAAAGGAATTTAAAACGATCTCTTATTTAATTATTGCGCCCGTAGCATTGTTAACCGCGCACTACCATACCGCCTCTCAATCGCTCTCGACGTCTGCCACTGAACACACTATCCAACGAATATCAATTTAAATACTACCATAAGTCGGCCGGATGTCGGGTAGCTACGACCCGATATCCCCACATGTCCTCTTTGTAAAACAATCGATTGAATATACATGTGAAGGAAAGAACAACAAACGAACTCATTCAATCACAGGAGGATTATTATGAAACTTTTAAGCATGACAATAACAGCAATTACTCTTTTGGCATTATCTCTGACCAATGTTTATGCAGGCGACAGACGAGTTGGCGGTCTATTGATTGGCGGCGGCACCGGCGCGGTTATTGGTAATAAGTTAGAAACGCACCATGGAACAGGCAATCGACATCCACAGATTGTCGTCCATTCCCAAAGATACGACAGGCAGCCCCGATCGGTATTCAGGCACAATTCTCATAATTACCCACGATATTATCATAACCGTGGCAATTGCAGAAAAATTGTTACAATAGAAAAGAGACGGCACGAAACCAGACGAGTGGTATCCACCGTCTGTAATTATAGACCTCGGAATAGTTTCAAAAATCACTATTCTTATAGATAAGATTCGTCGCTCTTCTCGTCTACTCAATACCTTTTACCCTTGCGCCCGAAAACTGGCATCATTTTCGGGCGCAAGTATTTTTCCGGCATATCCGCACCTGCATTTCAGAACATTAGACTGACGTCGATACCTGACTCCAATTACCTAAAAAGAATGAAAAAAGAGATAATTATGATAGAATGTCAGAATCAGCTGACTACGCAGCTCACTAACCGCAGGCTCTTTAAGGATATAATGGTGGCAAATTGCAAGCGAATTATTTCGTTAACCGGTGCATAAGTGAAACACTAGGTGGCCTACAAGATGGTTTAACTTTGTTTTCAGGATCCAGCCGCTCTGCCATTATTTTTGCGTTAAACCAGACGGATGAACTCTCTATTTGCGATCCACAGAGTCTGCTCCGCGGATATGAACCCAGACTGAAAGCTCTTTATATCGAGAAAGACGATTGGTGCAGACCAATCGACAAAGATAGTTGCTACTGCTCATATAATCATATTGAACCACAGCCCAATCTACAGTTGGACGGACTCATTTCCAACGGAGGAAGTTCCAGTTCGGTATTTTATCAAATGTGGTTTACCGAGCAACACCCGAATATCTGTTCACTCGGCCCCACCGAATGCTGGCTGGAGCATGCTGTGCTTAGATTTTCTCACGACATGGCCAATGACAGCAATCTCTACACTGGGATTTCGGGAAGCTTTCTTCGAGAATATGCATCGCATGCCGTTCATGATTGCATCGTCGATAAAGCTGGACTCATCCTTGGCCTTGACGTTCAAATACATATCTATCCAATGCTTGATGCGATTCTCGGGATTTCAAAAACAAATGAGGAAGGGGCACGTCCACACGGATCTCTGACATTTATAGAACCGAGATTTCTTAAGGATATCCGCTTTCTGGCGCGATTTAAAAGCTCAGAACAACCTCCGCTCAAAAATTACAAACATGCGCGCAAACTCCTTCAGGCGGTCGAACATTCTCATCGAACGCTCATCTCTGATGGAGCAAATATACTTGGTATTGCAGAAAGGAATATACGGCCATTCCATATCACAGCAGATTTCCAGGGCAAGCTTGGCTTTCTCTTTGTTGGGGATGAAGTTATCTGCAGTTTTCAAGATGGCAGCTACAGTTCCGACACACACAGAGCCAAGCTTTTTGAGGTTGAGGAGGCTTTACTGGATTACGCTATTGATCCGACAGTCAGAAACGATATGTTTAAAATTATCGCCGCACTCGTGCATAATGCAGAAGACAACATGTTCGGCTGCACCTTTGTTATTGATCTGGCACCAGAACCAACTGCTATTTCAGGACAGTCATTAACCCCTCCGGTAAGCTTACTGGAACCAAATAAGCTCATGCTTGCTGCAGGACTATCCAAGGTGGATGGTGCACTGCACATCCGATCAGACCTGCATCTACACGGTTTTGCCTGTCTGCTCGACGGCCACAGAGTAGATAATGAAAATAGAGCGCGTGGAGCTCGTTATAATTCAGCTCTCCGTTTTACTGCTCAACATTCTGACACTATAGTCGTTGTAGTCTCATCCGACCGACCCGTATCAATATTTCAACAAGGGAAGGAGATAGTCAACAGACACTGCAGCCTACTTCCCTCAAGATGTGCACTCTACCCTCTACCATTAGGAGAATGGCTGGATGAGCCAGAAAGAGATAAACCCGCAGCAGTTTCCAGTTAAGGACTCTCAGACGAAACTTACAGTTCGTTAACCCAATCGGGAATATGGCTAAGAATATAATTATGAACCGCTGCTTTTTTTTCACCTGCTTCAACATCACCAACAGCAGCTTTGACCTCTTCAAAGTCAAACCAGCAGAGTTCTTTATCATCTTTACTATATACAGTCAGAATCCTTCTGTTGGTCTGCTCAATATCTTCTTCTTCCTGGATAGCACCGACTATTTGGGTGGCTTCTTGAACACTTAGGTATTTGACCGCTTCTTCGCTCATAACGTATCCTCAAATACAAAAAAGGCGAGCAGGATTAAATCCTCTCGCCTTAAATATTGATCATGTCTACTCTTCAAGCTGCTTTTACAACTGCTCCGGACCTGATGCAACGAGTACATACTTTGGTTTTTTTCTTGTTTCCACCGGTAGTTACCATGCGTACCATCTTCAAATTCGGTAACCAACGCCTTCTCGTTTTGTTATGAGCGTGAGAAACGTTATTCCCAACTATCGGTCCTTTCCCACATATTTCACATACTTTTGCCATTGTATTCTCCTTCTATCCCATTCCCCCGTCATCCGACAGGTCGAATGGAGAAATGCATGAATTGTGTATTAGTAAGCGATCTTTCAGAACTAGACTTTTTACCCTCTTTTAAAATTTATGGCAAGATATTTCCCGCTTCACGACTCTACAATCAAAATTTTTCCTGAATTCAGTTACAATGACGCATCTATCAATCTAATCGCAATTTGTAAATATTTTTAGCTCAATATCTATCTGGCCTAAGTCTTTTTATCAAAACAGAGAAAAAGAATTGGTGTTGTTGTATCGGAAATCATATAAACTACTGACTCATCAAAGTTGTACAATAAATTTCTCTCTTGTTGCAATCTTGTAAAAGCTATTGTAGAAACCCTCTAATCAATAATATTTCTCATTATAAATATATCAAATGACACTTTTCAACCAACTCTGGGATTTTTTTTCCTCCGTAAAACTTGCGATATATACGCTCTGCTCCCTCGCTGCCACCTCCATTATAGGTACAATTGTACCACAAGGTGAAAATGCCGCCTTTTACGTGAAAAATTTTGGCTCTAAAACAGCCCATTTTTTCCAAATCCTTGATATTCCCGATATGTACTATTCTTGGTGGTTTCTGGGTTTATTGGGAGTACTCAGCACAAACCTCATTATCTGCAGTATTGATCGTTTTCCTTCTATTTGGAAAATAATTACGACTGACTACCTAGCAGTTACCCCTGAACGTGTCGAGAAGATGTCGAATTGTCGTAAGTGGGAATTTGGTACCAATAAGCTCGACCAAATCGATCTGACCGCACTACTCAAACAAAACGGCTGGACTGCAACTTCAAAAAAGCTGGATGATAACGAAATCTTCTTTAGCCAAAAAGGGCGCTGGAGTCGGGCAGGCGTCTTTATTGTGCATTTTTCTATACTATTCATTTTTTTTGGTGCAATTATCGGCCATTTTTTCGGTTTTAAAGGGAGCATAATGATTCCAGAAATGCGCTCCGCTCAAAAGATTTTCGCCTACAATAACACCAGTTCTTTAGACCTTGGATTTGAAATTAGATGCAACTCATTTGCCATTGAATTTTATAAAAACGGAATGCCGAAGGAATATAAGAGTAGTCTTTCAGTCCTTGAAAACGGCAAAGAACTGCTGACTAAAGAAATTGAGGTAAACAGCCCACTAACATACAAGGGAATAACCTTTTATCAATCCAGCTATGAGGGCTATAAAGATTTTATTATGAACATCACCGAAAATAACTCTGGTGATTCAAAAAATTTCATCATTCCTTTTCAAAAACAGACAACATGGCAGGAGAAAGGTCTTCATTTCGGAATAATTAATGCCGACGCCATTGGTCAGCGGGTTGTCCGGTCAAAAGTTTGGTTTCAATCAGATGACCACCCTGCTACTATCGAATGGCTTAATGACAACGACAAAGCAGTTTTCACCAGTGGATCTAAGGAATATACTCTTTCCGTCAAACAAATGTACGCTACGGGATTGCAGGTAGCAAAAGATCCAGGTGTTTGGGTTGTGTACATTGGCTGCGGCATGATGTTACTTGGTCTCTTTATGGCATTTTTCTTGTCACATCAGAGAATATGGCTATATAAAATCAATAGTTTACCCACACCTCAACTCTGGCTATCAGGCTCAGCCAACAAAAACAAAATGGCCTTTGCCAAGGCCTTCGAAGACCTGAAAAATCATATTGAAAATGCAATTCAAAGGTAATGCCGACTTATGATACAAATCTAGATCGCATTTTTTATTATCATCCACAACTATCTGATCACAGAATCACACGGAGTATAAAGAATGGATAGCTCTCAACTCATTGGTATTACAACCTTCACCTATATGTTCTCTACAGTGTTGTATATTGCAATACTGGTATTTAAAACTCCAAAACTTGCTGGAATTGCAACTATCTTTACACTCTTGGCATGGTTGCTTCAAACCGCGGGGTTAGCATTACGCTGGATAGAATCCTACCAGCTTGGTATAGGTCATGCACCCCTTACCAATATGTATGAATCCGTGGTCTTTTTTGCCTGGACCATAATACTTCTCTATCTCTTAATAGAGTGGAAATTTAAAACTCATATTATCGGGGCCTTTGCTGTGCCTTTTGCTTTTCTGGCTATGGCATATGCATCGTTTTCTACCGATTTAAGTAGAACGATTACCCCTCTAGTGCCTGCATTGCAATCTAACTGGCTTGTTGCCCATGTAGTCACCTGCTTTGTTGGATATGCAGCTTTCGCAGTAGCGGCCGCTTTAGGGGTCATGTATCTGTTAAAAAGCAGATCACCTCAAACAGAACAAGTATCCTCATCACTGTTTAACCGCTTCCCTGCTCCGACTGTTATTGACGATCTTATCCATAAGACAATGGTCTTCGGCTTTATCTGGCTGACCGGTGGCATTATTACCGGAGCGATCTGGGCCAACTCTGCCTGGGGCACCTATTGGAGTTGGGATCCCAAAGAAACCTGGTCGCTTATCACCTGGTTTTTTTACGCAATCATTCTTCACGCCCGCTATACCCGAGGTTGGTCTGGTACAAAGATTGCGTTTTTAGCCATATTTGGCTTCGTCTCCGTCCTTTTCACCTATTACGGCGTTAATTTCCTGCTTTCAGGTCTGCACAGTTACGGTTCCGGCTGAACACCAACAGCACCACAATGTGGTATTATCTTTGTCATTACTATCAGTTATCAGGTTTGACAAATTTAAGGAAAAACTGTATATAGAGTGTGATTAATAAGAATTAGAAATGTATGATAACTTGTTAAAAATTATTAATAGGAGACCAATTATGCTGAAAAAGTTTATCGTTTGTAGCGTTGTCTCAATGTTTGTACTGGGTGGTGCAGTTATTTCTTCGTTGGCAAGCGATGAGAAGGGACCTGCCGATATTACGATCGTTGACAGCAAAAGTGCCAAACCAAAACCAGTTCAATTCCCACATAGACAGCATCAGGAAAAGTTTAAATGTGCAGAATGCCATCACGGAATTGCTGATGGCAAACAGGTACCGTACACTGAAGGCATGGAAATCAAAAAGTGTGAAACATGCCATACCGGTGACACGCTTGCCGGTAAAATGAAAGACAAGCTTAAACTCGACACCCTCAAAGGTGCCGGTCATGGCAACTGTCTGGAATGCCATAAAGAAATGACCAAAAAAGATCCAGCGTTAAAAGCCCTGAAACTCACAAGTTGCACTACCTGTCATCCAAAGAAATAGTCAGCTTCATGACGATATAATAAAAAGGGCTGTTCGTTAACTACGAACAGCCCTTTTTATATTCTCCCCCCGCAAGCAGGAAATAAGCCGAAGAAGTGTCTTGAGTACAAATAGTTTTTTACCCCTCTAGGAGGTACTAAACAAAATCTCTGTAATTGTATTTCCTGATGGTTCAACTTTCCTGCAATTTTGATATATCCCCAATCTGAAGAATGAGATCTCCCAGAGCAGTGAGTAAATTAAGCCGATTCTGTCTGACAGCCGGATCATCTGCCATAACCATCACTTGATCAAAAAAAGTATCAACAGGTTCCTTCATTTTCAACATTGCTTCAAGAGCTTTCGAATACTCCTGGGTTGCAATAAGTTGTTCCATCTCTGTGCTTACTTCCTTAAAAAGCACATACAGATTTTCTTCGGCCTTATGCTCGAACAAATCTGGAGAAACTAATATTTGTCTGTTATCTTTGATAATATTCCTGACTCGCTTGTAGGATGCGGCAAGAACCTTAAAGGCAGGCTCCAAACTGATTTTTACTATAGCCTCAATCCTTTGTAAGCAATCATTAATATTGTCAAAGTTGACAGAAACTGCGGCGTCGACCGCTTCAGCATTAAATCCTCGACTGATACAATCATTAATAAACCGTCCTTTGATAAAATTAATAATGGCCTCTACCGTTTCCCCACCTCCA
>CAWCTP010000011.1:0-78229 GCA_963798425.1 uncultured delta proteobacterium
TTCGATATTGGTTACTGCCCTGCAAGGATTTTTTGATAACCATAACATAGGTATAGACATCCTGGCCGTTCGCTGCGGCGGAGGTAAAGTCCCCTTCCAGATTAAAAGCCTTAGTGATATCTAAAACGGCTCCCTCGACAACACCTCTGGCATAGGCGAAAGGAACGAGCGACTCATAAAAAAGCATGGGCACCGCGCTGCTCTTTGCACCAAAGCGTTCAAGCACCATCTGCCGCTGAAATTCTCTTTTTTGCGACACCCCAATGGCCGGTTTGTGTAAATCAGCATTCGGTCGGGTAATAAAGATATCAGAATTCATCATCACCGGACCGGCAATCTCAAATCGCCGGTCTTTTGCTACTAAATCCCGGGCAGCTTCGGAACACATAATAGCGATATCCAGGCGACCGGACCCATGGCATACTGGCTTGCGCCGGCACAACAATCATAAAGGGTATAGGGCTCGAAACCAACGGTATGAATCCGAGCGTACCCATCTTTTCCCTCAGTACATACCGGGCGAGCAATCCCGCCGCTCCATCCGGCATGCCCATGTAACTGATAGCATCCTTTTGCCGATCTTTCGCTCAAACCCAACAGGAGTATAACCAGCAGAGCGATCGGGCCGAAATGTCAAGCCAATCTACCTTGCTGAGCACCTAACTTTCAAACCCTCGGCTTTTTTCTTCCAATCAACATAGGGCATGCCTTCCGGGAAACAGGGTCGATCTCGCTTCTGATAAAGTCGTCGAAATCGGGCACATCATTGCTTGCCAGGAAGGTTGTATCAACAATTTCATTGTATTTCGGCGCACTGGGGAAAATGCCGATATTGACGTTATGGGAGACAGTTTCATTATAGCCGTCTTCTTCCAGGTTCCAGCGCAATGTCCTCGATTCACCAACAGTTTTTTTGTAGATGGTCATCAGCCCAACCTCATATGGCACATGGTAGCTGTCGGCGAAAATCTGGGCTGACTTAATAGGATTGGTGTAGATATATTGCAGCGCCCGAATATGCGCGATAACCATTTTCTGAGCGATTCGGGGGTGATCTTTGACGAAATTACGGTTCATAACCTGGGCGCAGCAGATTCCCCAGGTACCGTTGGGGAAGACATCGAAGGTACGGATGATTTTCCCGGCATTCTCGAATTCTGCCATGGAGCCCCATGGATCACAACACTGGAAGGCATCGAGCTGTCCTGTTTTAAAGCCAGATATTCATCCCGGTCGGTCATGACGAAATTCTGATAGTGTTCGGCCTCCTTAGGGATATTGTTCTGCATGGCATAGGTTACCCACCAGCCATTGTTCTTCTCGGGCTTGGCCCCGATGGCTATTTTTTTGCCCAGCAGGTCTTCAGGTTTATTAATATCATTTTTGGCAACGATATACATGGATCCGCCTTTGTGGTTATGGGCCACGGCCACCATTGGCGATCCCTTGATAATGGCTTTGGTCATGCCGACAAAGCCAATATACCCCACATCCATTTTTCCGGCGGCCATGGCCTGTGGTACTTTGCCATTGCCCGTCACCTCAACCTTCAGACCCAGATCGGCAAAAATACCGGCATCCCGCGCAATGGGAGCTGCTGTCATATGATCGCAGTCATAGTATCCCAGATGCACCACATAATCGTCTTCGCCCTTGCCAAGGATAAGGTTTGGAAATCCAATACCAACAGCTGCGGATGCCCCTAAGACACTGGCTCCTTTGAGAAAGTTTCGACGTGTGATTATCTTCGACTGTCCCATTTTATTTTCCTCATTATGTTGTTTTCTATTGTAGTTTTTCTCAAACATCCTGTCTAACAACAGTCTTCCATGCCTTCACCAAACAGATCCGCCAGTTTCCCGCCTTCGACACGAAAAATCGCATACCCCACTTTGGCACCTTTTCGTCCCTGGAGGATGAATTCAAGAGGCGGTTTTTTATCAATGTTTTTGAACTGGATCATCTGATCGGAAACTGGTGCCGGAACTGCGTTGGTTTCCACTAAATCAACACCTTGATACCGAATAACAGACATCATGTTTTTGCCTTTTTCTATGCTGAAGATCACAATCAGGTCTTGTCTGCCGTCATTGTCCAGATCGGCCTGGGCATATTTCAGAATGGTTTGTCCGGGATGGTTGCCGACAAAATATTGCATCATCTGGTTCTCTCCCAGAACTGATGCATCAAAATCCTTCTGATCACCTGGGGTTGGAGTGTCTTTTTCAGAACATCCATAGGCCGAAATCAAAAAGAGAAGCACCAATAATTTCAGCAGCAAATGTCCGTAATTTTTCATGCCTCAGCCTTTTGCCAAAACGTTGTGAAAAACGGCTTATAGGCCCGCAAAAAAAGCAGTAAGATAATGATGGAACAGACAAACTGAATTGGCGCCGGAACCGAAACAATCAGACGGTTGGCCATTCCGATGGCATTTTGCCCCTTGTCCAGATTGTAAAAAGGGACAAAACCTGGCAAAAGATATTGATTAGCCAGCCAGCCGATAATCAGCGAACTGAAGACAACAAGGCTGCTATAGATCATCACAGCCCGTTTGCCGATCATTTTGTAAATACTGATTAACTCCGGTAGGTTGGTAGCCGCACCGGTCATTAAAAAAGTTATGGCCACGCCGGGTGCAGCACCGGTTGCTACCAGGGCAGCAACGAGAGGGATGTGGCCAACGGCGCAAACATAGATCACCGACCCCAGCACGGCGATGCCGAGAATGGAAATCATCCCCGGATTTCCCAGATATCCCTGGATCAGATGCTGTGGAATGGCTGCGATCAATATTCCGGCCAGGATTACGCCAAAGACAATATATTTACCCACCATGGTACCCAGCTCAAAAACGCCCCATTTGAACCCAATCAGCATTTTTTCCCTGATCGAAATCGATTCTTCACCTTCAAAGCGGGCCTGCTCGATCTGTACATCCATGCCGGGGGCGTGGATTTCATCACCCGCAAGCATGTTGCCGACCATGCCGATGACAATCGGCACCACAAATCCTGCAGCCAGATATATGGTGGCAATTTGAGGACCGAGCAAACCGTAGGCCAGGAGGATAGCCGCAGGATTAATAATGGGAGTTGCCACCATAAAGGCGAGTGTCGGACCAAGATAGGCACCGGTATAGTACATTCCTAATCCCAGGGGAATGACCCCGCAACTGCAGATTGGCAGCAGCATTCCTGAAAGGGTTGCCTTGATAATTGCAGGCAGACCCCGATTCCCCAAAGCCCTTTGGAATTTTGCCGGATCGAGAAACTGCCGCAGCAAGCCTGCCATAATAAAACTTGCCACCAGCCACGGGGAGACATCGCCGAGAATATCCCAGGCTGTCAGCAAAATATCGGTAATCAGACGCGTTCCCATAATCTTATGCATCCATGGCCTGGCTTATGGCCTTTTCTATGTTCTCTTTCGAGAGATTTTCATATTTTTTTTCACCATTGATGATCATGGTGCCCTTCGTGATCATGCCGTATTTTTTCAGGTAGCCGAAGTCTTTGCCGGCATAATAGATAGAGACATCCACGTTATCCCCGAAACGGGCTGCAATGTTTTTAATGTTCTCGCCATGTTCGTCACAACAGGCGCAGGTATTGATAAATTCGACTTGGACCTTAGCCATATTCTCTTTCCTCTGTTATGGTTTTCGTACTACGACATCAATGGTACAAAAAACCGCGATCCAAACTCAACGGCTTCTTGCAGAGTAAAAATTTCTCTATTATCCGGATCCGCTGCCAGCCATTGGTCTGCTACCTCTCCGTCTTTTAGAAACATCATCTCCATACACAGACTGTTGGCACAGCAAGAGCAGGAACTGGCGGCATTCCAGATAATACCAAAACGGAGATCACCTACTTCCTCCAAATTCTCGATTGTGAGTCCTGCTTGTCTGATGGAGACCGGTGCGCCGGTGACTCTGCACTTTGAGGAAATGTGGGTATCCATGTTAAACATAGGACTGACCCCCAGGGCGTCCAATGCGCACATTGCGTTGACCTTATGCCCATTGATCTGGATAGAATGTTCACGCTCTTCCATGGTAAATGGATAGGCACCTATTGGTTCCCCAGTGTCGGAAAACACCACCATATCATTGTTTTTCAAGATGTTTGTTGCCTCATCTATGCTGCCGACGTGCTGGGCCATCTCCGCTTTTGTCAGGATCCGACCCTGTTCCACAAATGAGCGCAACATTTTCTGGTGCAATTCTTTCATCTCCTGACCGCATGCTTCCTGTTTGTCCTTTAAGGGCAGGACACTTATCAAGCGACTAAGGGCTTTTTCGACTTTCATGGTTCTCTCCACTTTTCTTATTATTTAGTACCTTAGAAATTCATTTCTTGTTTTTTATGAATGAATTTCGTGAAGGTACTTATCCCGGCTTATTTCCCGTTTACCGGGGTTGGCTATTTCCAACAGGGCTTCTGTTTTGGTGCGAATTTGTCCCTCGTCATTGTCTGAGTAATCAGAGTCTATTTTCAAGTAAGGCTGGCCATGGTGCTCAGTCACATGGGGTGGTATTTACAGCATTAAGATACTCAACTTTCCCACTTCCGAGACTGAAGCATTGCTCATCTCTTCAAGGCATACATTTACCAGTGTACTATGTTGTGGTATGCGCAAGGAATTGATATTGTTGATAGTGACGATACGTACAACAGAATGTAAGATATCTGTCAAATTGGTAATTCCTATAGAGACAAGCCACCTCTAAGATCTTTCCTATCTTTCCTATAGATAGATATTCGACGGATTGCTTTGTCTCTCGGTCGAAGTCATCTGACTCCGGCATTTTGTTGTCGGTAAAGGGCTATGGTATAAAAACGTGAAAACGAGGTCAGGTTTGACTCACTTTTAGTGTAAAACGTCCCAGATGACATCCCTGCTTTACGAAGCGTGGAAATTTGGTATCTTGGTTCTTGGCTGCGTTGCCGGCAGTATTAATTTTGACTTTCCATTTCCGATATTTCAAACCACCTCATATCGATAACATATCGATATTTAAAAGAGACTTCTCTTGAAACAATCATTTTATGACCTAAATTATTTTGATTTAGAAATGATCCTAAATCAAAATAATTTAAACCAATCAGCAGCGGCAATTCTTTTTAGCTGGCATTATAAGAAAAAAGAAACTTCTCAATGCAGTGAGAAAATTGCAAAAGGTTCACTGGCCTTTTTGCAAAATAACATTGATTTTTCTCTGCCCGAAATCGTTACAGTTCATGAGTCAAAAGATCGAACAGTAAAATTTCTCTTTAAGCTTAAAGACAATCACAGAATTGAAACCGTTCTTCTTCCGTTTCATAATAAATATTCTATTTGCCTTTCATCACAGGTCGGCTGTGCAATGAATTGTTCTTTTTGTTCTACCGGAAAACAAGGACTTAGAAGAAATTTAGCTACAAGTGAAATCGTTGGCCAGTTTCTAATGGCTTGGCGTTGGTTAGCTAAAAACAGGCCGGGAGAAGAGAGAATTTTAAATATTGTTTTTATGGGACAAGGCGAACCCTTACATAATTTTGATGCCGTCAAAAAAGCGTGCGAAATATTTATATCAAAATACGGAACCTCGATTGGTGTTCAAAAAATTACTATTTCAACGGTTGGTTATATTCCTGGCCTTAAAAGATGGAGCCAGGAAATTCCCGGAGTAAACCTTGCGCTTTCTCTTCACTCACCCTTTGAAGAAAAAAGGAATGAACTTATTCCAATGAATAAAAATTATCCGCTAAACGAAGTTCTGGCATATGTTGACAAGATACCTTTACGCAAAAAACAATTTATTACTTATGAATACGTTCTGATCAAAGACTTTAATGATTCTTCAGATGATGCTGAAAAATTGGGGACGCTACTGGCTGGAAAAAGTGCCTATATAAACTTAATTCCTTTCAACTCATTCCCGGGATCAGATTACAAACGTCCTGATTTGGCTAACATTGAAAGGTTCAAAGATGTTTTAGATACTTTTAAGATTCCGACTTTATTACGAAGTGCTAAAGGTGATGATGTGTTAGCAGCATGTGGACAACTCAATTCTAAAAATTAATTATATCCATCCGGAAACGAGATATTTTCTTTAAATGAAGGCGTGTGAGAAATTTTATTACAGGCATAGAGTTGATAGTCCAAGGACGAAATTCATTCAAAAAAACAAGAAATCCTGACAAGGTGGAAAAATTTGCAATCCCCTGCTAACACTATTTTCGATTAGGGCGTATAATCATATACGACAAACTGAAATTGCCGTTGGCAATACCATTACTGGACTGTCTGGAATTTCGGTTAAAATAGTCAGGGTTACCTCGTTGCGATGCCATCCTGTCACCATGGCCGGTGTCCGGCACTCTCCTGTCGGAGTAACACACGAGATTTCCTAATACCCGAAAGAACCTATGATTATTAAGATAGACAACAGCACAGACATTGATACAGACCGGGATCTCAATTCCGCGGAACGGCATATTCTGCAGAAATTATTTGGCTGGAAAACCATGGTGAGTTCGGTAGATGAGTTTCGCCGGAAGGTAGAATCAGCACTGTATGTTGGCTGGAATAATTCCGGTCCTGTTCGTGAAAGCAGAGCCCTGGCAATGGTGATTCAACAGTTGGAGCGAGAACTTCTCCTTCGCCTTAAAAATGAAAACGGCCAGTGACAAGTCTTGGAAGAAATGTCCTCAAAAGCTTCCACTTGTTGCTGGATCTATGACCTCTTGGAGGATGATTTTTGAAAAATCCAGCAGATAAATACCTTGATGCAGCTTTTATCATTACAGAAGAGCGTTCCTGTCCTATATACAATGTAGGTGAAGAGCTGAAAGTGCAAAACTTCAACCTGCTGATCCCGTCCTATAAACCGAGTTGCCTCCACCTGGCCCAGAAAATCGCCAATATTGTCACTATAAAAGAAAATGTCAGTGGGCTTCCCCAGGTTGGTGGGCAAAAGTCTCAATTTGACTGTGGCGGATGTGAAGGCATTATTCACTTTGAATACAAAAAAGAAAAAGATTTTGCCACGCTGCAAATGAAAATGCTCCAAGATAATGATGACCGGCGGCGTAGGAAGCTTGTTGAAAAACATTTTGGGGAACTCCGAAGACTTGAGCTTTTCAAACCTCTTGATGATAGCTCTTTAGTTGATCTGACATTGCTGCTTGATTTTAAAGAAATCCCTCATGACAAGAGAGTTGTGAAAAAGGGCGCGCCTGGCAGTAATCTCTATATTGTCTTGAAGGGGATGCTGGCGGTCATAGATGACAAGGGATCAAAGGTAGCAAAGATTAAGGCGGGAGAGATATTTGGCGAAATGAGTCTTCTCTCCGGCGAACCGGTGTCCAATTCTATACATACAACTGAAGACACCCAGGTGGCATTGCTCAGTGTGAAGAATTTCCGAGATGTCTTGAGAAGGTATCAGGCATTGCAACTTTTTCTCTTAAAGATGTTTGTCGACAGGTCTCAAACAATAACCTTGCGGTCAGGAAATATTACCTCCGGCATGACCGGGAAATTAACCGAAATAAACACTGCAGATCTTTTTCAACTCATTAACTCCTCACGAAAAACCGGAATGCTTCATCTGTCTCTTAAAGAAGGAAAAGCTGTGACCATTTTTAAGGAGGGTGAAATCATCTATGCCCATTTTCAGAATCATCGTCAAAAGGAAGCAGTGTATGCACTTTTGGCTGTAAAAAACGGCAACTTCACATACACACGCGGGATTCCAAAAGAATTGAAAATGTCCCCACCGATTGGAGAGTTTAAGGCATTGATGCTAGAAGGAATGCAGGAAATTGATTGATGAGAAAGAGTTAAGGCAAGAATCAAATCAAGGATTATTAATGTCTCTCTTATGTTCCAGCTCTGCGATCTCATCCTGAAGTACAGAAAATACACCGTATCGACACGAGTTTAATTCCCGTTGCATACTCGCACATCCTTTCGCGATTAGATTTTTCTATTGTAATAGATTTCAGATTCTAAAGAAAAAGGCTTACCATGGGTAAATTTCGGTTCTTCCGGCAAAATTTCAAGGTTGCATTAATCATTTTTCTACCTCTCTTTACAGTAACAAGCTCCGTCCTTTTGGCTTTCTGTTATTTCGAAGTAAAATCAATGGAAGACATTCAGCTCAAGGATGAATCACAGACTCTCAAACTGGAAAAAGCTAAGATCGCGGACCATTTTGACCTCATTGTTGCTGATCTATTGTTTTTCTCCAACTACAGTCAATTGCTTACCATGTTGAATCAGCCAAAGATCAACATACAAAATATTGCAAATGACTTTGCCCTATTCAGCAGGGGAAGCAAGATTTACGATCAAGTACGCATAATCGACGCCGACGGAAAAGAATCCGTCAGGGTGAATTTCTTCCCTGATAAAGGTCCCGTTATTGTAAACGAAGAGGATCTGCAGGTTAAAAAAGACAGATATTATTTTCGTGACACCTTTAATTTGCAGAAAGGGGAAATTTTTGTATCTCCCCTTGATTTGAATATAGAACACGGCGAGTTGGAGAAACCAATAAAACCAATAATTCGCTTTGGAACCCCAATCTTTGATGAGACGGGCAATAAACGCGGCATCGTTATGTTTAATTATCTTGCCGAGTATCTGGTCAGAGATATACTTGAAATAACACAGCTTTTGCCGAGTCAATGCATGATGCTGAACTCTGGCGGATATTGGTTAATAAACAAGCCAAATCCTGAGTTGGAATGGGGATTCATGTTCGAAGACGGAGGGGACTTGACCATGAAAGCTCAAGACCCAGAAACATGGAAAACTATAACCTCTGAAGATAACGGCCAATTCACAAATTCAAAAGGATTGTATACCTTTGTCACGGTGTATCCTTTAACACAAGGCTGGAAATCAAGCACCGGTGCTGGTCAGGCATTCAAACCCAGTCTTTCAAAGAAAAAAGCGGAAGAGTATTTCTGGAAGATAATCTTATATCTACCTAAAAACCCATTGGCAGCCAAAATAGCAAAAATCCAAAGAAGGTACTTCTCAATCGATTTCATTGCATTAATTCTTCTTTCAGTGGTTGCCTTTCGACTGGCAAGCGCCAAGGGCGCCGAACAGAAAGCGCTGGCAGATTTGCATCAATCCCATGCCAATCTGGAAGAAGAGGTCATAAAAAGGACGACTGAGCTGTCCACTGCTAACAACCAGCTAAAGATCGAGTTTGGCGAACGTCTGCGGTCCGATGAGGAGAAAATTAATCTACAGGAACAGCTGCATCAGGCCCAGAAGATGGAATCAGTAGGACGACTTGCAGGCGGTGTTGCGCACGATTACAATAATATGCTCAGTGTTATTCTCGGGTACACGCAAATGGCTCTGGAAAAAACCGATCCTAAATCCTCACTTTATGAAGACCTGCAGGAGGTCCTCTCCGCAGCCAATCGTTCCACCGGCATTACCCGTCAATTACTGGCTTTTGCTCGCAAGCAGACCATAGTCCCTCAAATTCTTGATCTGAATGAGATCACGAAGAACATGATCAATATGCTCAGACACTTGATTGGTGAGAACATCAAGTTATCCTGGCAACCAAGGCCTGACATCTGGTCGGTTAAAATCGATCCTTCTCAGATTGATCAGCTTCTGGCAAATCTCTGTGTTAACGCTCGAGATGCTATAACTGGCGTCGGAGAGATAAATATTGAGACAGATATGGTCTCCTTTGAAAAGGAATATTATGCCGATCATGGCACAATTATTCCGGGCGACTATGTCGTTCTCTCAGTCAGCGATAGTGGTTGCGGCATGAAAAAGGAGATCCTCGATAAGATTTTCGAACCTTTTTTCACCACCAAAGAACTGGACCATGGTACCGGACTCGGACTTTCTACGGTCTATGGGATAGTCAAACAGAATAACGGTTTCGTCCAGGTCTACAGCGAGCTCGGCAACGGCACTACCTTTAGGATTTATCTGCCGCGACATCGAGGAGACAATCATATACCTGAAAAGGAGACTGACGGATTAGCCCAACGTGGCCGGGGGGAGACGGTGCTTATAGTAGAGGATGAAATGGCAATTCTTAGGTTGACTGACAGAATATTGAAAAACCAGGGCTACAAAGTACTTGTGGCAAACGGTCCAGTTGAGGCTATTAAAATAGCTCATGAGCAAACGAATGGCATCGAGCTGTTGCTCTCTGATTTGACCATGCCGGTCATGGATGGCCGGGATCTAGCAAAGCGGATTCTGGCTATCCACCCCAACGTTAAACTCTTGTTTATGTCCGGGTATACGACCAACTTTTTCGCAGAACATAACGGGCAGGACAAGGTGACGCAGCTCATCCAAAAACCATTCTCAGCCAAAGAGCTGGCGACTAAGGTGTTTGAAATATTGTCATATGATAAAGAGTCATAGTTGGTCAATCATGGGAATGTTGTTGAGTCGCTAAGCAAAAAACTCAAATGTGGTTAAGAAAAAATTATCCCTTTTGCACACATGTTCAACTATGACTTTCCTGCCCTAAAAGTTAGCTTTACTCTTGGACTACGATACATATGTTGACGGAGTTAAACAACGGGGTATATTCAGAATAAAAAACTCCATGTCTTTGCCCTTTCGTCCAAGAAAAAACCACCTCCGGTACGAAATAATTTATGGCTGAATTCACCCCGAATAATCAAAACCGCCGCAACCGGCTCATGCGAATACGCCCGGTCTTACGATGGGTTATAAAGTTGCGTAGCTCACCACACGCTATTGCCGGTGGCTTGGGATTAGGTACATTTATAGCGTTTACCCCAACGGTCGGAGTGCAACTTATCCTTGCGGTTTTGGTAGCCACATTTTTTAATATGAACCGACCCGCAGCAATGATCCCGGTCTGGATTACTAATCCACTTACTGTCGCCCCAATTTATACCTTCAATTATTGGCTGGGATCTACAGTCTGGGACGGTCCTCCACTGTCTGAAGTATCTCGGCTTTTTCTTGATATTGGTCGTACCATGGCACGCCTTGAGTTTTGGGATATCAAGGAACAAATCCTCGCATTTTTGCAGATGGGCAAAGATATTTTCATTCCTTTGCTCCTGGGTAGCCTTGTAATCGGCACTATATTCGGTTTTTTTGTGTATGTGGTCTCCCTCAAACTCCTGTCGATTTTCCTTACCAGAAGATCCCAAAAACGACTGCTCAATAACAGAAAACCCAGGTAGCTGACGCAGGAGTAAGATAGTTCTCATCCTAAAACCGCCACCTTTGGGACGTTTCTTTCCTATATCAGAGGGCGGTTTCTGACGGCCGCTCAGGCTTGAAATCATTGGCCAGCTCAAGCAGTTGTCGAGTAACTTCAGCGATATTGTAAATCAGCTGTTGTCTGGACGTCACCTGGCTGTATTCCAGTAATCGTTGACGTATCTGCTCCAGAGTATCGATAATCCGAAAATTCTTTAATGTCTTCCCTATGTGTATGGAGAGACTCATTTTCTCCCGGTATTTGAAGAACCCCACAACTGTTTTCAACTGAAACAACTTGAATCGCAGGATATGATTCGGTATATTTGCTCATATCTCTGCCAATATATTTGTTTTTGGCATAAAACTCTGTGGTGCTTCTTCTTTGCAACGGCAAGATGTACCTCTTCGGGAACTTACTCTCTTATCTATTATTTTTGGTGTATCGACATGGTGAATGGTGAAATTTTCAATATAAAGGAACATATCAGATCAGTTCCAGGATGGCCTGAGCCACATGTTATCTTCAGGGATATATGTTCTCTCCTTGAAGATAAGTATTTTTTTAGAAAATCGATCGACCTCTTCATCCATCGCTATTTCAATACAACCATCGATGCAGTGGTGGGCATTGATGCCCGCGGCTTCATAATCGGTGCACCAATCGCTTATCAACTTAACGCAGGTTTCATTCCAGTACGCAAAAAGGGGAAACTCCCAGGAGGGACCATCTCCGAAGCCTATAATCTTGAATACGGCAGTGCCGAAATCGAAATACAAACAACTGCACTGCATCAGGGTGACCGGGTTATTCTGATTGACGATCTGATTGCAACGGGAGGAACCATGCTTGCGGCCTCAAATCTACTCAAGAAGCTCGGGGTTGAAATTGTCGAAGCGGCTGCTATCATCGATCTCCCCGACCTTGGCGGCAGTAACTTGCTGAGGGAATCCGGGCTTGCTGTGCACACTTTCTGTGAATTTGATGGAGATTAAATCGCATAAAGAACGTCAAGCAAGCATGACGTGTTGCTAAATGACGGGAAACCTTTGATTTTTCCAGGACTGCAGCACTCTGAAAACAGGTGGAAACAGTCAATTGTTGACTTTGGTTTTGGATTTTCCTAAGAATGCAACGAATTATTTTTTTTGCAGGGGTGGCATTTTGGCCTGAGAAGATACCCGTTGAACCTGATCTGGCTAGCACCAGCGTAGGGAAATGCAAATATTATTCACGCTCTTTCTTCTATCTGCCCACTCGCTCAACCGCCCCTTCTTGCTCTTTGAGAGAGCTTTAATCTTTATCGGTCGAGTCATGCTATGTCTAATCTTTCCCTGAAGGCTGCAGAAAACCTGCGAAAAATTCGAGAAACCAAACCACTTATCCATAATATTACTAACTTCGTGGTGATGAATTACACTGCGAACGTCCTGCTGGCCATGGGCGCGTCACCTGTTATGGCTCATGCCAAGAACGAGGTGGAAGATATGGTTTCTTTTGCCGGAGCGTTGGTCCTCAATATCGGTACCTTAACCGATAACTGGGTGACGTCTATGATTTTGGCCGGCCAGAGAGCTTCCGCATTAGGAAAACCAATCATCTTAGATCCGGTTGGCGCAGGTGCCACGCCCCTTCGAACTTCCGCTGCCAAAGCTATAATCGAAAAAACAAAAACCAGTGTTATTCGCGGAAATGCCTCGGAGATTCTTTCACTCGGCAGTCAACAGTCAACGACGAAAGGCGTTGATACGACAGATTCTGTTCAAGACGCCGCGAGAACTGCTTCTTTTCTTGCAAAAGAACTCAACACAATCCTCGCAATTACAGGACCTGTGGATCTGGTTACCGATGGCAGCCGCGTCTTCAATATTGCCAATGGCCATTCGCTCATGCCGTATGTTACTGGAACAGGTTGTTCTGCTACAGCCGTTATTGGTGCTTTTACCGCGGTGGATAAAGATTACCTTACCGCTACAGCCACGGCTCTGGCGTTTTTTGGTCTGGCTGGAGAAATGGCAGGTAAGACAGCTAGTGGCCCAGGATCCTTTATGATTCATCTGTTGGATTGCCTCTACACAATGACGCCGGAACAGCTTGAAGAAGGATGTCACATCACTGAAAGCTAATCATTTCAGCGCAAAAATGGAGTATTCCCTGTGCTTGGTACAATGACCAGAGGTGATCCCGTTCTGTTAAACACCATTCTGTTATTTTAAGGTTGAATCCCTGCCCTTCTTTATACTGCCAATTCATCAGTTGGTGACAATTTAAGATATGCGTTCATCTGGCACACCTTACCCTGACCACTAACAGCGGCAGAACAACGTCTTTTCTACGTTCAGAAACTATCTTGCTGCAATTTCAGGCTCTTTTTTTCATTCATTTTTGTTTATATTTGTTGGGTGACTGCAATTTGCATTAGTATGCCGATAATCACGGTCATGCTCTTCTTGTCATAATTTGATATTGTTCTTTTGGAGTTATACATTGAAACGGACTGATTGCAATTTTGAAGATCAAGATGATATGGGTCGGTACATCTATCTATTCATGTCACTGTTACCGCCTCCGGTTTCACTCAATATACTATGTACTATTACCGGTCGTCCCCCCGTCGAAATCTTACAGGTCGTCGAAGACCTGGTTAATTGTGGATATCTGTTAAAACATAAAGAAAAGGGGGCTGGATACTATAGCCTGTCCGACTTCAAGACATCTAAAAAGCTTTTGACCGGAATTCCATCTTCGATAATATTCAGCGCTGCAAAACAGGCGATTGCGGCAGTTTGTGATTGTCTGCCGGACAGCGCCCAACGATGGCTAAACCTTGCCCATATTTATCAGATATCAGGCCTCCCTGTAGCTCATTTCAATGAATTGGTTCTCGCGGGCCACTATTGTCTTGAGCGGAATTTGCCCATAGATGCTGCATCGTATTACCGTATAGCCCTGGAAGGTGTCGAAACAGCAGAACTTGACAAGAATGAACAGAATTATTTTATCGATGCCGCCATTGCCATATGTACATGCAGGGACAGTGCCCTACCTCCCGATATTCGAAGAAAATTTCTTACCCAAGCATTGAATCTTGAAGCGTCCTGTCATGATCCTGTTTTGGAAATCAAAATGAGGGTGCTGATAGCCAAAACATTTTTCAAAACCGCCAGGTCTGATGAAGCTGTCAATCATCTTGAGCGGGCCTGGAAAATGTTGTCTGAGCACGAATTTCCCAATGAAGTCCGACTTCAGGTCGCTCTGGCAAATTCCGAGCTGTTTTTCTGGCAGGGATATATCGATAAGGCGATTGAACGATATGAATCAGTGACTGGCAGTCTTGAAGAATTGCCCTCTGATATAGAGACATTGAAGAGCTGCGTGCAAATGGGCTGTACATACGGTGTTGCCGGAGAGACCGCCAGGGCGGTGGGATTACTCAAGACGGTCTGCAGGAAAGCCCGAGAATTGAATGCACCGGATTTGGATCGATACGCAAAACTCATTCTTGTCATGGTTCTGGGGGACGCAGGAAGAATTGAAGAAGGGGCTGTTTTTCTTGAAGATATTTTCAAGACCCCAGAAGAATTGCTGGATCATTATTTTCTTTGGCCGGGCAACGGGAAAAGAGCGTATTTGGCTTATCGTCAGGGTAATTACGCAAAAGCCTTCGAATATCTCGGCCAGGCCTGGGAAAATTCAAAGGCCTTGGGAACGCCCCATCACCGAGGGCCCGATAATCTTGAAGTTATGCTCGGCCTTGAAGAACGCGGAATGGTCCATCCCGAATGGAATTTCGAGTCAGACACTGAGTGGCTGATCAATTGGCCGGATATATATATGCAAGGGGTCGCTTATAGATTCCGGGCACTTAAAGCTTTCAAGAAGAGGGAATCTTCCCAGAAAATCAAGGCCGATTTAGAGAAAAGCATGGCGCTTCTGACCAAAGCTGGAGCCAAAATTCAATTAGCTCATGCCCAAATTCTGATGGCCCGAATACAAATTGGTGAAAAGAACATTCCAACTGCTCAAAACTTGCTCAAAAGTGCCTGGGAAACCTTTTATAAGGTAAACCAAAATCTATTCCCAAAAGACCTGAATCCTTATCTTGACCAGGCATCAAAGTATGCCTTCTGGGTCGAGTCTCTTTTAAGTGTCGGTGATGCATTGAGCTCTATACGAACCAGAAAAGAGCTGCTGAGCCAAATTATTAAGCAGGCCATGCGCATCGCAGGCGCAGAGCGTGGTGCCATCTTTCTTCGCCAGGACCAACAGCTGGAAATGGTAGCCAGTCGTAATATTGAGACATCTGAAATATCTCCGGACATATTTTCCTTTCAGATGAATCTCATTGAACAGGTCTTCAACTCAGGTTCCGAAATTGTCGAAGAAAGCAATCTCCGCCAACCGGAGCAGGAGGAGTATTTTAGTACCGTCGGATGGACAGGCTGTTTCCCGATTCGACTGAAAGCCAAGGTCATGGGAGTTATTTTCATGGATCGCGGGCTAACTCAGCTACAGTTACAACAGGAAGAAATATCCCTTTTACGGATCATTAGTAATCAGGCAGCAGTTGCACTGGCAAATTTAGATGCCTATGAAGAGATCATTGACCTAAAGAGCGACCTGGAGGCTGAGACCCATTATTATCGGGAGGCAGTTGAGCTGAGTTCCTTTAAGACCCCAATGATTGGGAGGACAGAGCCGTTTAAGCAGATGCTGCATTTGATCAGCCGTGTAGCAAAGTCTGATACAACAATCATGATTACCGGAGAAACAGGGGTCGGCAAGGATCTGGTAGCACAGGCTATCCACCAGAACAGCAATAGGTCATCAGGCCCTTTTATTGCGGTCAACGTGGTTTCACTGAGCCCGGAACTCCTCGCGAGCGAGCTTTTTGGTCATGAAAAAGGTGCTTTTACGGGAGCCTCCCAGGCCCGAGAGGGTCGGTTTGAACTCGCCAGCAGAGGGACCCTGTTTCTCGATGATATCGATGCCTTTTCCCTCGATATCCAGGCGAAAATGCTCCGGGTTCTGGAGGCTAAAGAGTTTGAGCGCGTTGGCAGTACCCGGACCCTAAAAACCCGATTCCGGCTGGTGGCGGCCAGTAATAGAAATATAGAGGAATTGGTTGAACAAGGACTTTTCCGATCTGATTTTTATTATCGACTGAATGTTCTTCCCCTGCGGGTACCCTCCCTTCGAGAGCGTGCTGAAGATATCCCTGCCCTTGCCCGGTATTTTTTGGAAATGTTCGAAAAGAAAATAGGCAAAAAGTTCGGCCAGATATCCAAAAAAAATCAAAATCTGTTAATGAGCTATCACTGGCCCGGCAATATCCGTGAACTACGCCATGTAATAGAGCGGGCGGTGCTGCTGAGCAGAGAAGGACATCTGGTTATTCCCCCCCTTGACACCAGCCCGACCAAGATCAGCGACAATGACAAAAGGATTGTTTCCTTAAAAGAGATGGAGGCACAGCACATCATCAGAGCCCTATCCAGATGCCGTGGCAAAGTCAACGGCACAGGCGGTGCTGCTGAGCTTCTCGATGTCAAGCCCACGACTCTTTATTCAAAAATGAAACGGCTGGGAATAAAAAGAGATGAATACCGGATAAAACATGAACACTCATGATACCTCAGCGGAATAACTCTATCTCCGGAGATACATTTGACCGATCAGTAATCTATAGGGTGTGCAGAGGTAGAATGCAGGCGGCACTGCAGGAAAACCCGCAGTGCCGTGAAACATTCTGCAGGCTAAAACATTTTCTTGCTCATTTCATCAATGCTCTTACTTGCCGCATCATAAACACCAGGGAAGGAGCTGAAATGCAGTCCTTGGGTCAGACAAGGAATAAAATAGTGTTTCCCACAAGTTGTACATGCTTTTTCTACATGCTCGGCAATCACCTTGGCATCCCAGGCTGGATGATCTAAGGGACCGCTGTCAATTTCCCCCATAAAGGAAATCTGAGGGCCGTATTGTTTTATGAGTTCAGGGGTGTTGTTGGTAGTCATAACCCCTTGCCAGATATCAATGCCCATTTCAATCATAGAGGGCACAAGGTTGGCAGCATAAGAATCGCTGTGATGGACGATGAGCTCCACCCCGTTGTCTTTCCAGAACCCGTAAACTTTTTTGTAAGGTTCCAGATAAAACTCCCTGAACATCTGAGGAGACAATAATGAGGCTATCTGTGAGCCCCAGTCATCATGGTGGAATAAGGCATCAGGTTTAATCCGCTTGATGATCTGTTCTGCATAGCGTATTTCATAATCAGTCAGGTGAGCGATGAGGTCATGCATATGCTCGGGCTCTTCGTACAAATTCATCATGGCATCTTCCATTCCCATGAGGAAATGGGTCATTTCAAAAGTGCCTGAGGCAAAAAAGACCGTGACGAATTTATCTTTTCGATCGACAGAGTTGGCATGCTCTATGGCAGGAGCCCACCTCTCATCTGAAAACTCAACAGAAGGGGTCTTGATGAGCTCTCTCCATTGAGTGACATCCTTGATCGCCATGTGTGCTTCATCGTGTACGGGAAAGGGGCCAAGCTGTCCTTCCGGCCAGGACATGGTGATACCCCACTCATTTGTGATTGTCTCGCCTATTTGGGGTCGAGTTCTTAATGGTGCTTCCAAAATAATGTCGAGAAATTCGTACTGATTGACAAATCTATCAGGATTACCACCTCTGATAGTTTCTATGAGATTCTCTCGTTTGGTCAACATGGTCTGATATCTCCTTGTGTATTGAATTAAGCTGCTGCTGCCAGTTCTTTGGCCATAACCGCGGCACTGCCGGCATCCGGAGCATATCCATCTGCTCCGATTTCGGTTGCGAATTCCTGGGTAACCGGGGCACCGCCTACCAACACTTTGAAGCCTTTCACGTCACATGCCTTAAGTGCTGCAACCGTCTCTCTCATCGCCGGCATAGTTGTAGTGAGAAGGCCTGAACATGCCACAAGCTTAACTGCTGTATGCTCCTTGATGGCCTCAATGAATTTTGCAGCCGAAACATCCACTCCCAGATCAACCACTTCAAATCCTGCACTTTCCACCATCATGGCCACCAGGTTTTTCCCGATGTCGTGCAGATCACCCTGCACAGTACCGATAACGCAAGTACCGAGAGAAGTGGAGGCCTCACCTGCGAGCTGAGGTCTGAGCACTTCGACTCCCTTTGACATCGCCTTGGCTGCAATGAGCATTTCCGGCACAAAAATTTCACCGGTAGAAAATTTTTCTCCTACAACACTCATACCGTCAACCATAGCCTGAAGAATGTCCATTGCGGAACTGCCTTCATCTAAAGCCTCCTGGACCAGTCCAGCGACAAGTTTGGTTTTACCGATTTCTACATTCGCTCTTACATCTTCAATTTTAGACATGATGTATTTCCTTTTTCTGAGTTAGTGGATTAGTTTTGCCTTATTTTACAGGGCCGTATAGTCCCTTTCTGTAGCCACCGATGTACTCGATGCAATACTCATCCATTCCGTTCAAAGCTTCGGTCGCATATATCAGTCCCATCATATGTTTATGCAACGGATTTATAATGGCACTGTCCATTCCAGCTCCCATGGCCAGAACGAGAAATGCCTGATTTACAAATTTGCGGGCAGGCAGATTGAAGGAGATGTTGCTCGCCCCCCCTGTTACATGAATAGAAGGATATTGTTCTTTAATATTTCTGATCACCTCAAGAATCGTGCTGATCCCATCTTCGGAGGTACAGAGCATTTCAACCAGAGGGTCGATATGGAGACGAGCCGGATCGATGTTATATTGCCGAGCCTTTTCCATAACAGCAGCAAAGACATCCAGACGCTGCTGCCCGCTTTTGGGAATGCCGGCGTCATCACACAAAAGGACGACGCACTCCCACTTGGTGTCGGCAATGAGAGGAAAAATTAAGTCGATTTTATTTCCTTCCATGGACACTGAATTGACCAGGCCGGGTTTATTGCAAAACTTTAAAGACTTAGCACAAATCTCAGCGCTGGGGCTGTCTACGGCGATGGGGGTGTCTGTCGCCTCCTGAACAAGGTCTATGAGCCACTTCATGGTTTCGAGCTCTACAGCTTCATCTGTTGAAGCGCAGACATCGATGAAAACCGCCCCTGCTTCAGCCTGGGTTTGGGCAAGATTTTTTATTACCTCAGCATTTTTTTGGGCAATTGCTTCCGCAACGGATGGGATCGCACCATTAATTTTTTCTCCGATAATGATCATTTCAGCTTGACTCCTGTATGTTTGAGTTGAACAAAAATATGTAAAAAGCCTGTTGGGCGGCTTGGCTCAGTTAGAACGTATTTTTAAGAAGATCAAAACCAGGCCTGCCAGAAGTGAACCCAGCCCCATAACCAGTGCTACCGTTGGTAACTTCGAACCTGTTTGAAAAAGTACACCGGCAAGAATGGGGGAAATCACCGCTCCGGCCCGACCCATGCCAATGACAAAACCTGTCCCCGTAGCCCTCACATGGGTGGGAAAGGTAACGGCCAGAATCGAGTAAAGCCCTGAGATACCGGCATTTCCGAAAAACCCTGCACAGGCCGCAAGTAATTTTATCTGGCTAAGATCGGCCGACGTCCGGCCAAATAAAGCCACAAACACCGAGGTCAGCAAGAGGATGGTAATGGTCAGCTTTTTCAGCTCGATGCGGGTGGTCAACCATCCGAATATTGTGCCACCGATAGCCCCGCCCAAACTGGCCCAAACCAAGACACCTCCGGCAAGGGAAGGAGAAAATCCCATTTCGTAAACGATCTTAGGAGACCACTTAAGGATGAAGTAGAAAGTGGTTATATGGAGGAAATAGGCAGCAGTCATCAAGAGAGTGATATTGGCAAGAGCAGGAGAGAAGATGCCAGTAATTGTTTTTCTATCGTCCTGATTTTGTATTTCAGGCAGTCTCTCGATTATTGGAAAATTCATTCTGGTAAGGACGGTATTGATCTTATTCAAGGCCCCCTTGGGTTGTTTATAGGTCAGCCAGGGTACGGACTCCGGCACACAAAAGTATACGGCTGGCACCAAAACACCGGTGATAAAAGCACCGAGATAAAAAATTGCCCGCCAATCATGGGTCAAGAGCATGTGGGAAGCAAGCATGCCGCCAAATGTGCCGCCGAGAGGATAACCGATTACCATTATTGAAATACAAAGACCACGGTGCTTGATGCTGGAAAATTCGGCAACCACCGCATTGACACAGGCCAGGATACCACCGATGCCCAGGCCCACCAGCACGCGCCAGATAGAAAGTTGTACTATATTTGAAGCAGTGGTAACTAACAGCATACCCCCGGTCATAACCACCAGGCAACCCAATAGAGTGCGTCTTCTGCCAATGCGATCCGCTACCCCACCCAAGAAAAAGGAACCAATAGCCATTCCGATGAGTTCCATAGACATGACAATCCCTAAAGCGGCTTGAGACATACCCCATTCTTTAGCAATACCCGGAGCGGCGAAACTGATGGACAAAACGTCGAATCCGTCTATTCCATTTAACAAAACGGTAATGGCCACGACAATTATTTGCAGATGGCTCATTTTCCCATGATCAAGGTATTTTCTAGGGTCACTCATGTCTTTCTCCACTCAAGATCAGAGCAATGTAGCTTGATCTGTTTTGAGCAATGTTTTGTCATCAAGGAGCAGCATTTCTTTGAAAAAACTTATCACGAAACTACGTCGTCATTAACACATTGTTTATATTGATTATTGCGTCAAACCCCGTTACTCAAACGATGAGGTTGTAAATAAAAATCCTTGGAAATCTTCGGCTTGTTATCTCTGGTCTTTCTCGGGTAGTGGACAAACGCAAGCGCTGTACACTACCCGACAGAGTTGGAAAATTATTTGCGTGCCTCAATTTCTTCCAACATCTCTTGATGTTTCTGAGGAGTAATTCGGTAGAGAACAAGGATGATCAGAAGACCGGCACCGATGAACAAAGCCGGAACCAGCGCAATTCCGGTCTTAATACCTGAGATGAGTTCAGGTGTAGGAGCCATATCCGCGACATATCCTGCTGACACGAGAACGCTGGTAATGATGACGCTTCTGACAAAGATCGCGGTCTTGATAGGGAAACTGATCAAAGACATGATAAATCCCCGGGCATTTTTCCCGGTTTTCCACTCCCCGTAATCAACCGTGGCCGAATACATGGCAACACCCAAGGCATCAGGCATGCCATAACCCAGATAGGCCACAAACATAACAACCATGAAGGAGATATGATTCATTGGCAATGCCCATACAGCCAAAAGCCCTGCTATGAAAAGACACAAAGAAAGGATGTAGACATTTCGCTCCCCGAATTTTTTGGCAAGAGGGGCTGTGACTGCGGCTCCGAAGAAACTAACCACAGTAAGGCCGGTGAAAAATATGGCAATTACCGATAGATTGCTGACCACATATTTGAAATAATAAAACGCAAGCCCGAAAATGATGAACCGACCGAGATAACGGCCCAATTCTGCCATCATCAGACCGACAAGCGGAGGGTTGACAAGGATCTGTTTAAGCATCTCAGCGATGGTCATTTTGTCTTTTGCTTCGGCTACCGCATTGGCCCCTGCCCCAGGATGGTAGGCATAGTCTTTTGTGATGGCAAATAACGTCCAATAGCAGAGAATCATCACGATTCCGGAAACCACAACGGTAAGGGTGCAACCCAATGCCTGGTCCCCATTCCCCAACAACTGAATGGATTTGGCTCCGACCATGGAGAAAGCGATGGAACCTAGAGCATTAAACATTCCACGGTTGGAGGCCATTGAGATCCGCTCTTCCCTCACCTTGGTCATGGAGTTGTTCATGGCTATATGACCTGCATAAAAAATGTTCCAGATCAGATGGGAGACAATGAAACCAACGGAAACCAGAATTGCATTCAGTGTGGCGTCACCGATCTTGGTGAATTGCAGTACATAAAAGGCTGCTGCCAGAGGTGGACCAATGAGTAACCATGAGCGATATCTACCCCAGCGCATGCTGCTTTTTTCCAGGATCACCCCTGCTGTCGGTACCCAGATAATGTCAAAAATACTCGTGATCATGAGCACGGTTCCGGCCAGTGCCACAGGAATCTTTGCATAATCCGTTAAGAATGCCGCAAAGAAAAAGATTTCCATGCTTACAAAAAGCTGGAATCCGCCTGATGGTAATCCATATAGGTTGATTATGGACTTTTTCAGACGTGTTTTCTGGGACTCCATACAATTCTCCTCCACCTGTCAGTGTTAACAGCCACAAGATTTGCTAAGGGCCGTTATCGTGATAATGAAAAAATAACTCCTCCCCTAATTGGGTTAACTCTCTGTGAGCAAGGCTCATGCCATTCATTATTGCACATTTAATTATTATGATTTCAATAATATATACATTATTACGCAATGGCACAGAACAGAGTTATATTACGATATATCGTAATATAACTTCAGAGCGTCACAATATTGTTATGGAATACATATGAGGCGTATTTTCGTTCTTTTTTATTGGGTTGTCCCGTTGCATGAACACTTGACCAAACCGAGAAACCTCTCTATAACTTTTTCTCTGCACGATTCTCCGGTAGATTTTTTTTCCAATTTGAAGATTTTTTGGATTTTAAACTGAGTAACAGAGACAGGCTTTTAGGAGTAAGGCACCCATGCAAAACAGAGCACCAATGATTCGGATTCTACCTCACGGACGGCTGGTCAAAACAAGTCAAGGTCAAAGCTTGCTGGAAGCACTTATTAACCAGAGCATTTTTTTAAGGACGGACTGTGGCGGAAAAGGAACCTGTGGTAAATGCATAATTCAAAAGAGATCAGATGACGGCTCATTTGAACCCATTAAAGCCTGCAGTTATACTGTGAGGGAGGATGTATCCATTGCAATACCGGAGACATCCCTGCTGTCATCGCATATCATGAGTAAAGCGCCAGTTTCTTTTCCATTGGCATTCAAAGATCGGTTCAAGCACGTGACAGATAAAAGCTCTTATGGTATCGCAGTTGATTTAGGCACAACAACCATCGCCGTTTATCTTTGTAATTCAGCCAGGGGTGAAATAATTTCCTCTCTTGCCGTTAAAAATCCCCAGACTATCTACGGGGATGACGTAATGAGCCGGATAGGAGTTATCGGAGAGAACATTGAAAATCTGAGGAAATTGCAAAAGCTGGTTGTCAAAAGCATTGAATGGGGGATAAAGGAACTGCTACTTTCATCTCGTGTTGAGCGTATTTCCATGTCCAGGCTAGTAGTTGTCGGCAATCCTGCAATGATTCAGATATTGGCTGGGATTGATCCCAAGACGATTGGTTTTGCTCCCTATCAGCCAGCTTTTTATAAGACAAAATCGTTCCAGGCTGAGCAACTGGGATTTGTAAGGGATTATGTTGCTATCCAGACACTTCCACAGGTCTCGGGATTTATAGGGGGTGATCTTCTGGCAGCCGCCCTGGCTGTTGATCTTGAGCACCAGCCGGAAGGGACTCTTCTCGTTGATCTTGGAACGAATGGAGAACTTATACTGAAAGGCAAAAATAGATATTATGCAACCTCATGTGCAACCGGACCTGCCTTTGAAGGCGCATCATTATCCTGCGGCATGCAGGCCATCCCCGGGGCCATTAATTCCGTTAAGATTAATGATGATCGTTCTCTTTCAGAATATTCAATGATAAATCCGTCTGGTTCATCAGAGCAGAAACCATATGGGATCTGCGGCGCGGGCGTCATAAACGCGGTGGCGCAATTTTGTGAAAAACAGATCATTACTCCAAGCGGCGTATTCACTTCAGGTCAGAAAGATTATATCATAGTGCCGGAGAACCCGGAATTTGATCAGCCGTCAATTCATATCAGCCAAAAAGATATCCGATCGGTCCAGTTGGGCAAGTCTGCATTGATCTCCGGCATTGAATTTCTGCTTAAAAGCGCCGATCTCAATAAGCCCGAAAAAATTATAATCGCAGGTGCATTCGGTTCTCATCTTAACAAAGAGGATCTGATCAGGCTTGGAATCATACCCCAAATGGCTCTTGATCAGATTGAGATGGCCGGAAATGCCGCCGGTTCCGGTGCTGTAATGGCCCTTTGCGATGAACAATACATTCACAAAGCAGCCCAGATGGCAGCAAAGATCAGAATAGTTGATCTCGCCTGTACTGTTGAATTTCAAGATGTTTTTATTGAGAACTTAAGTTTCCCGGAAAATTAACTCCCGGTGAAAGGGAAAAGTACGTCAGGATGAAAAATCTTCTGAAAAACAGCTCCCGGTATTCGGTTCCGAAGGGAGAAATTTGGATAGGCTCAGACTTTCTCAAGAGCGCAGGCCTTGCAGACACCCTTGACAACCATTTTCGATTAGCAGCGCAACTCGGCCAGGAGATGGTTTGTCTTCCGGTGTCGGAAAAGCCTGATCAGCATTCGAGTATGGGATACAGATACTTTGAACCAGACCAACTCAGTTCCAATCTCCGAGACCGGACCCGTTTTTTGTTAACAGTGATCGACGGACCTTTCCAAAGGATGGTCAACCAGAAAGGGCTGATGGACGTATTGATGGGTTGGATCCAGGATAGAAAATCAACACTGATTACCTATGCAGATGAGCAGAGGATCGTCCTGGACCTCATAGAGAGGTGCCTGAACAAGGGCGTTGACGCAATTGTTCTCGCGGATGATCTTGCTGGGGAAAAGGCCCCTTTTATTAATCCCCAGGAGCTGGACAAAGTCTGCACTCCATTCTATTTGCAGGCCATTTCGTCAATCAAGGAAGCCGGTGTTCTTGCATTACTCCATTGTTGCGGAAATCTAAAGCAACTTATACCTTTGATTAAATCATGGAATCTAGACGGATTTGCTGCAATCCAGATCAGCAAAAACGATCTCGGAATTCTGGATACGGAGATAGGAGGACTATTAATAGCAGGAATTGAAGCCACTCTCTTGGAAACGGATACCCCCTCACCCGACGAAGTGGCAGCTTTGAAACAGTTTGTTGCACATTTTGCCGGGCAGGAGCGACTGATCCTCAGTTCAAATTGTGGGCTGTACAAATCTTCGTTTTCGGAACGGCTTCAACGCATATATGAGGAGTTGGACAGGGATCTACCAAACATTTTGCGCTAATCTCAGGCTGTAAGACTGATACTTTCAATCATGATCAAACACATACCCCAAAGAGCGTCTGCTTTTAAAATATTTGGGTTTTTTGGGCTGCTCTTCGAAATAGCGACGAAAACGAACAATATAGTTATCCACGGTGCGGGTCGAAGTTCCCTTACTGTACCCCCAACCAATTTCCAGCAATTTGCTCCGTGACAGAGGTTTACCTTTGTTGACAATAAAGAGTTTGAGTAATTTGATTTCCTGCTCAGTCAGTTGGATAGTTCCTGCGCAACACTCGGCCTGACCGCTGGAAAAATCGATCTTGTTTGATCCGAACCTGTAAAATCTCTGTTCTCTTGAATCTGGTAAGAAGGGAACCGTCCTGCTCTCGCTGCCAGCGATCCCGGGTCAGCAACCGTTTGACTCTCAGCAAAAATTCTTCAAGACTGAAGGGTTTGGTCATGTAATCATCGACACCATCGGTAAAGCCATCAACTCTATCGGACGGCTCAACCTTGGCAGAGAGAATGAGGATAGGAAGTCGCTCATCCTCCAGGCGAATACTTTTTAAAATCTGCATTCCATCAATGCCCGGCAACATTAAGTCAAGAACAATCAAATGCGGACACCACTGCTTCCATGCATCCAACCCGTCGATACCATTGAGAGCAATCTTCACCTCATGTCCCTGCAAACTCAGGTTCAACTCAATTCCTTCGGCAATATGAGGGTCATCTTCAATGATTAAGATACGCCTCTTGGCTATTTCATTCACTTGCATCCTCTTGTTCCAATAATACCGGGTTCTTTTTTTTGGGTAAAGAAAGTATAAATCGTGCCCCCTTCCCTACTCCATCACTCTGGGCGGTAATTTTGCCTTTGTGGAATCTGACAACCTGCTCAACCATATATAAACCCAGACCGGTTCCTCCTGCATGACGAAATTCCGCGCGCTCAATCTGAAAAAATTTCTGAAAAATCTTTTTGCTCTGGGATTTTTCAAAACCTATCCCGTTATCGACGAAACAAATCTGCACATTTTTTTCCGACTGACTGAATGAAATTGTAATCTGTGGACGATCATTTTCATTGTGTCTGATCGCGTTGGAGAGCAGGTTCGTCAGCAACATCTGAAAGAGTGCATGGTTTATGGAGCAATAATAGCACCTTCTTTGCTGCTGACTAATAACAATGTCACTGCCACGAAATAATTGCTCATTATTTCGGCAAAAGGCATCCACCTCCTCAACCACATCAACCACGACAAACTCCCCTCCATAAATCTTGGCTTCTATTCGGGCTAAGTTAAGGATACCGTTGATGTTATCAGAGAGCCTCCCCACATCGGCCAACATATAATCAAGATACTTCAACTGCTTGTCTCTTGGTAGTTCATGCTTGATAAAGGTTTCCAGATAAAGCCTGAGAGACGTGGTCGGGGTTTTCAATTCATGGGTAAAGCTGTTGATAAAATTATACTGAGAGCGATAGAGGGCCAGGGTCTTTCTCTGGTAGGCAAAGATCATGAAAATGCCAACCAGAATGATGCCGACCAGAATCGACAGGACCATGACCACTACCCACGTCTGCCAGGCCACGAACTGTTGCGGGTCAAGATTGGTCTTCGCAATGACTGCCTTGAGACCGGCACTGACAGAGACATACCAGTAGATATACAAAAACAGGGAAAGGCCGAGGGCAATTATGGAAAAGACAAAGATAGCAATAGGATGAAGAAACCAGATGGAACGCTTCATTACTTCCTGTAGTTTTGTAAAAGAATTGTCATTTGTCTCTCTTGACTATCTACAATCAAATTAATGACCTACAATGCTGTAAATCATTTTTCTGATTCTATCACAGAGCGAGGTATACTAATGACAGACAATCATCCCGTCCATCATCTCGGCATAAAGGCACGGGTTTTATTGACCAGTGTTTTTGGTCCCTATGCACAAGACGACGAATACGGCAGCAGCGCAATCAATCCGATGGAACTGTACCACAATCAAGTCACCCGCGTACAGGGGGTTTTCTCCCTGCGAATGTTTCATCGATCATTTGGTCTGTTGATGATCAAAGAAAACATCGAAGCCCCCTGCACACTTCTGGACTTTCCGGATCTGGAACGTTTCACCCAGACCATCCGCTCCAACCACTACAATATAATTGGCATCAGTTCCATCATCCCCAATTATAACAAGGTGAAGAAAATGTGCGAACTGATCCGCACATACCAGCCTCATGCTACTATCGTAGTCGGTGGCCATGTCAGCAATATGGAGGGGATCGACGATATAATCGATGCCGATCATATTGTCCGGGGTGACGGCATAGAGTGGTTTCGTCAATATCTTGGACAGGATATGACAGGACCGGTCAAACATCCGGCGGTGGCTTCAGCCTTTGGCGCAAGAATTCTGGGCCAGTCTCTCTCCGACAAGCCAGGAGATACCGCCGCTATTGTAGTACCCTCGGTTGGCTGCCCCATGGGATGCAACTTTTGCTCAACTTCGGCCCTGTTTGGCGGCAAGGGCAGATTCAAGAATTTTTTTGAAAGCGGGGAAGAACTTTACGGCATCATGGCCGGTCTTGAAGAAAAACTCAAGGTAAACTCCTTTTTTATCCTTGATGAAAACTTCCTCCTCCATCGGGAAAGAGCACTGAGCCTGCTCGAACAGATGAAAAAGCACAATAAAAGCTGGGCTCTCTATGTATTCAGCTCGGCAAAGGTTTTGCGTTCGTATCGCCTGGAACAACTCGTGGAACTTGGTATCTCCTGGGTCTGGATGGGGCTGGAGGGTAAAAAAAGCCGGTATACAAAACTTGCAGGCATTGAGACAAAATCCCTCATCGAAGACCTTCAGAGCCACGGCATTCGAGTCCTCGGCTCATCGATTATCGGCCTGGAGGAACACACTCCGGACAATATCAATCAGGTCATCGACTATGCCGTTTCCCATGCTACGGATTTCCATCAGTTCATGCTCTACACTGCCAACCAGGGAACCCCCCTTTACAGAGAGTTGAAGGAAAAGGGCACCCTCTTGCCGCCCGATGAATTTAAGGTTTCCGACAGCCATGGCCAGTACCGTTTCAACCATCGCCACCCCCATATTCCGGCTGGCGAGGAGGAAAAATTACTGATTAACGCCTTTGAGCAGGACTTCAAGGTCAATGGTCCCAGCCTCGCTCGACTGATCCGTACCATCCTCAAGGGCTGGCAGCGCTACCACTCCCATCCTGATAATCGAATACGAAGTCGCTATCTGAACGATGTCAAGCCGCTGCGCAACATGTATGCTGGTGCAGTCTGGGCCATGAAAAAATGGTATCGGCATGACAAGGTCCTGCATCAACAACTTACCGATCTTCTTCAGGACATCTATACAACCATGGGTATTCAGCCTCGACTGATGGCCCCAGTAGTTGGTCGATATATCTACCGGTCTATGAAAAAGGAGGAACAGCGGTTTGCCTCCGGTTGGACTCTTGAGCCAAAGACTTTCTTTGAAAAGAACCAGGCAGCTCTGGCTCTGGCAGAGGTGACGAACAATAATGGCCTTGCCAAACATCTCCTCGATTCAACAATTATTCAGGACTTTGCCGCTCCCAAACGGCTGCCAGGCTATACTGCTCCTCGGTATTAGGGATTGAGGCAGAACTCAACTGACGACTTCCTTGAGACTTCACTGCATTTGTTTTCATTTTGAAAAAACAAATGGGAACAATGCAGTGATCCATATAATCATCGAAATTATTCCCGATTCTAACTCGCTTCAGGATAGAAACTATCTCGTCTCAGGATGAAAAATACCTCACATTTTTGACTGGCTACCGACAATCACCGTCATTGCAGACGGATGCATGATTGTCGGTAGCCAGTCTGTAATTCTCCGACCTTTCATTCTCTTGACATAAATCGGAACTGCTCCATTGAATTAACAGATCACATTTGCTTATTGTAGAAGAATTGTGCAATACTACTTCTAGCAATCTACACCATGCCTAGGCAGTAAATAACTTGAGAATATTTATCTGAGTCCTAACGCACCATCAACTTGCAGAGCCTTCCGCATGACAATCTACAGAAAATCAGCCCCTTGCAACCTTGCCCTTGTAAAGCTAATGATCACCTTGCTAGCTTTTTTCATGGGTACTCTATCAGCAAAAGCCGAAAATCAAATTGTGAGGGTCGGTGTCTACGAAAATGCTCCGAAAATCTTCACTGCTGAAGCCGGCAAACCTGCAGGTATTTTTATAGACATAATTGAAAACATCGCCAAAGACGAAGGCTGGGATCTGCACTACGTGTCAGGCACATGGGGTGAAGGATTAGATCGCCTGGCCGGCGGGAAAATAGATTTGATGCCAGACGTCGCTTATTCCGAAACCCGAGAGAAAATATACACCTTTCATAAGGTACCGGTTTTATCCTCATGGTTTCAAGTCTATGCACCTAAAGAGAGTAAAATACAATCTATACTGGAACTAAATGAAAAGCGAATTCTTGTCCTGGAACGTTCGGTTCAACAGGAAGCGTTTGAACGTCTCAGTAAGGGTTTTGGATTACATTGTATCCTCAAATCAACGCCGGATTACAAAACCATGTTTGAGATGGTTGCCAGGGGCGAAGCCGATGCTGCAATCACCAACCGTTTTTACGGAATGATGCATGCAAAAAAATTTGGCCTTACGAATACAGCTATTCTTTTCGAACCTTCCGACCTTTTTTATGCGGCAACCAAGGGTGACCCGAAACACCTGCTGGAAACCATTGACAGACATCTTGCGGATCTTAAAACCAACCAACAATCAATGTACTATGCCTCGATGAAGCAGTGGACTTCCGAGCAGGTACGATTGCAGCTGCCCTTCTGGCTTCAGGTTGTTGGTTTTGGCGGCATTGGTCTCCTGATCATGAGCCTTTGCGTCAGTGCACTATTGAGACATCAGGTCAATGTACGTACTCAGGAATTGCTACAAGAGAACGCGGAAAGGCAGACCGCACAGCAACGGCTCATGGATATCATCGAGTTTCTGCCTGACGCGACCTTCGTTATTAACCAGAACAAACAGGTGATCGCCTGGAATAAGGCTTGTGAAAGCATGACTGGTGTAAAAAAAGAGCTCTTGCTGGGCCAGGACAATTATGCATATGCCGAGCCGTTTTTTGGTAAGCGGCGTCCCATCCTTATCGATTTGCTGGACCAACCTATCACCGGAAGTGGAAGCGACCTATACAGACATTCAAAGGAAAGACTGCAGGCTGTATGCTGAGTCCTTTGTCCCATCCTTAAAAAATGGTCGGGGAGCTTATTTGTGGGGAGTCGCGGCCCCCTTGTATGACAATGATGGCCTGCGAAGCGGTGCTATAGAGACTGTTCGCGACATTACTGAGCAAAAGATCGTGGAAGAAGCATTACAAAAAAGTGAACGTGAATATCGTGAACTGGTGATGCTGGCCAACAGCATCATTATGCGCTGGTCACCTGATGGGCGGATCACCTTCTTAAATGAGTTTGGCCAGCGGTTTTTCGGTTACACGGCAATCGAGATCATTGGTCGACATGTGATCGGAACAATAGTCCCGGAAAATGAAATCATGGGTCGGGATTTGCGGACCTTGATTGAAGAGATCAGTGCCGATCCGCAAAGTTTTGAACGTAATATCAACGAAAACATACGCCGTAATGGCGAACGGGTCTGGGTCGACTGGACGAACAAAGTGGTGCTCAATGACCAGGGAGAGATAAAAGAGATTCTCAGTATCGGTTCCGACATAACCGTGCGAAAGCAGGCCGAAGAGCAGGTTCACCAACTTAATGATGATTTGCGGCGGCATACGGATATGCTGGAGCAACGGGTGGAGGAACGCACTGCCGAACTGGCTGCGATTAACAATGAACAACGTGCTATCTTAGAATCAGCCAGTACCGGGATCGTACTTTTACGAGACCGTGTCATTATGGGATGCAATCGCAAGTTAGAAGAAATCTCCGGCTATCAACCCGGTGAACTTATCGGTAAATCAACACGTATCTGGTATCCGGATGAGCAATCATACGTCGACGGCGGAAAAGATATCTACACACAAATGGCAAGAGGAGAAACAATTCGTCAGGTACAGCAAATGGCTCGCAAGGATGGGTCCCTGTTTTGGGTAAGGATGAGTCTTTGCGCCTTTGACCAAAGCGCCCCCCTTAAGGGAGCGGTCGGTATTCTTGAAGATATCACCAACGAACGCAATGCTGCAGAAGAACTGCGTAAAGCTATGGAAGCAGCGCAGGCGGCTGATCAAATCAAATCTGCTTTTCTTGCCACCATGTCCCACGAACTTCGTACCCCCTTGAACTCGATCATTGGCTTCACCGGCATCATGCTCCAGGGCCTGCCCGGCCCGCTAAATTCTGAGCAGCAAAAACAGCTGACAATGGTGCAAAGGAGCTCCCGACATCTTCTGTCCCTGATCAATGATGTACTGGATATTTCAAAAATTGAGGCTGGTCAACTGGTTCTCGACTGCACATCCTTTGATCTGAGATCTGCAATTGATAAAATGGCCAAATTGGTTTCACCGCTTGCCGAAAAAAAAGGTGTCACACTGCAACTTGACCTTCCCGCGACTCCCACAATGATTACCACCGACCAACGTCGTCTCGAACAGGTCATTATCAATCTGCTCAACAATGGCATTAAATTTACCGACAAAGGACATGTCAGTCTGTCGTGTCGAACCGAAAGTCAACAGGTGCTCCTCTCATTTTCCGACACAGGGATCGGAATGCGGCAGGAGGAACTCCAGAATATTTTCCAACCGTTCCGCCAGATTGACACTGGTCTTGCCCGTAAACGTGAGGGCACTGGTCTCGGGCTTTCGATTTGTAAAAAAATCGTCGATATGATGGGCGGCTCCATCGAGGTGCAAAGCAGCTGGGGAGAGGGCAGCACCTTTACAATCCGCCTTCCCGGCCAGGCAGGGGAAATAGTATGAACAAGACGCTCTTAATTATTGAAGATAACGAACAGAATCTTTACATGATGCGTTATCTCTTGGAAAGAAGTGGTTTTTCCATTATTGGTGCCGGGAATGGTCGTAAAGGAATCGAATTAGCACTAACCTGCAATCCTCTGGCCATTCTACTGGACATCCAGCTGCCCGAAATGGACGGCTATGCCGTTGCTGCCGAACTAAAGAAACATAGCGAACTCGATGTGGTGCCGATCATCGCAGTGACCTCCTATGCCATGGTCGGGGATAGGGAAAATATTCTCGCCGCAGGTGCCACCGGCTATATCGAAAAACCCATCAACCCTGAGACCTTTGTAGCAGAAATAATACAATATTTACCCAACAATCAAGAAGATTATGAGGGAAGTGAATGCGTATTCTGAGCGTAGATGATAGGGATGAGAACCGATATTTGGTTGAAGCCTTGCTCATGGGGAACGGGTACGAGGTTGTATCTGTCACCAATGGTGCTGAAGCCATCACCCAACTAGAGTCCAGCACATTCGATCTGATTATCAGTGATATCCTTATGCCGGTTATGGACGGTTTCCAACTTTGTCGCACAGTCAAAGCTGATGAAAGGCTGCGTCATATTCCCTTTATCGTCTATACGGCCACCTACACCGGCCCTCAGGATGAGGCATTTGCTCTAAAGATCGGCGCCGACAAATTCATCCTGAAACCTTGCGAGCCGGATATCTTCATAGAGGCGGTTCATGATGTGTTGAAATTGGTTAAAGACGGCGACCTTGCCCTGCACTCTGCGTCACCAGCCAAGGAAGAGGAAGTACTCAAACTGTATAATGAGCGCCTGGTGAGAAAACTCGAACAGAAGATGCTGCAACTCGAAAAAGAGGTCAAGGCACGACAAAATGCTGAGGAAATTCTTAGACAAAGCGAAAAGAAGTACAGATCGCTGTATGAAAGTATTCGGGATGCCATCCTTGTTTCAGATATGGACAGAAATATTCTGGATTACAACCAGGCCTTTATCGATCTGTTTGGCTATTCGCCCGATGAAATAGCAGGAAAACAGACCCTTGTCATTTATAAGGATAAAGAGGTTTTCAAGCACCTTGGCACGGCTCTCAAGACGAACAACGATGAGTCAAATCACCTCTATTCCATTCATTTTAAAAAAAAGAACGGCTCAGTGTTTCCCGGAGAAGTTAACGTTTCTTTCCTCAGAAATGATGAAGGTGAGACGATCGGATACATTGGGCTTATTCGGGATATCACTAAACAAGTACGTGCAGAAAAGACACAAAAAGAACTGGAGGACCAGTTGCATCAGGCCCAGAAGATCGAGTCGGTTGGCAGGTTGGCTGGTGGAGTTGCTCATGATTACAACAACATGCTCAGTGTCATTATCGGCTACTCGGAACTTGCCCTGAATAAGCTTGATCCCACGGATAAACTCTCCGAAGATCTGCATGAAATCCACAAAGCCGCTATTCGTTCCGCAGATATCACGCGGCAACTTCTCGCTTTTGCCAGAAAGCAGGCCATTGCTCCTGTTGTACTCGATCTGAACGTGGCCGTGGAGAGTACACTCAAAATGCTTCGCAGGTTGATCGGCGAAGATATCGATCTAGCCTGGCTGCCCGAAACCAGTCTGTGGCCTGTGAAAATGGACCCCTCGCAGGTGGACCAGATTCTTGCCAACCTCTGCGTCAATGCCAGTGATGCCATAGAAGGCGTAGGCCGGATCACTATCGAGACCGACGCGGCGACCTTCGATAAAGACTATTGTATTGATCACCCCGGATTTGTTCCTGGTAAATATGTACTCCTTACTGTGAGTGATGATGGCTGCGGTATGGACCGAGACACTGTCACCAAGATCTTCGAACCTTTTTTCACAACAAAAGCTGTAGGTCGGGGCACGGGACTCGGACTGGCAACGGTCTACGGTATCGTCAAACAAAATAACGGCTTCATCTATGTCGACAGCGAACCGGGCAAAGGCACTACTTTCCGAATCTATCTCACCCCCCACGCTGACTCGGTACTCGACATTCCCCAAGAGGGCTTGGCAATTCCCGAAGGTCATGACGAAATCATCCTTATTGTCGAGGATGAGGCCTCGATTTTGAAGCTTGCCAAAAGAATCCTGCAGAAGCTTGGCTACAGAGTACTGACCGCCAAAAGTCCAGGTCAGGCTTTAATGTTGTCTAAAGACCGCACAGTCAAAATTGACTTGTTCATTATTGACGTGGTCATGCCGGAGATGAACGGCAAAGAACTGTCCGTCCAGCTGCAAAAAAACTGTCCCGGCACCAAGACCCTGTTCATGTCAGGATATCTGGACGACGTTATTGCTGATCATGGAATTCTGGACAAAGGTATCAACTTCATCCAGAAACCATTTTCAACAAAAGATCTTGCTGCAAAGGTATATGGAATTCTTGCTAAGTGAGCTGCTGAATGCCGTTTTCCCATCCCTCTGGTCACGAAGTATGCAAAAACCTGAGAATCCAGACTACGGTATAAGAATCGTACTCCCCGTTGTTTTTCTCGCCTCAAGATCCATATGAGCCTGCGCTACGTCTTTTAAAGCATACTCCTGCATAATTTTCATTTTGACCGCTCCGGAAATAATCACCTCAAAGAGGTCATGGGCATGAGCGACAAGATCTTCTCTTTTCGCCGTATATTGCATCAGGCTGGGTCTGGTCAGGAAAAGTGACCCTTTTGCTCCCAGCAGGCCAATATTAATAGGTTCAACAGGCCCCGAAGACTGGCCGAAGGATACCATCATCCCCAGAGGCCGCAAACAGTCCAGGGATTTCAAGAAGGTTGCCTGCCCAACTGAATCATATACGGCATCAACCCCCTGTCCTTTGGTGATTTCCTTTACTGCACTGACAAAATCCTCTTCCTGATACAAAACAGTATGAGTACAACCATTTTTTTTGGCCATTTCGGCCTTTTCTTTACTGCCGACAGTTCCGATAGTTGTTGCTCCGATATGGTTGGCCCATTGACACAAGATAGAGCCAACACCGCCAGAAGCGGCATGGATGAGGATAGTGTTTCCAGCTTGGACATTAAAACAGCCTCTCAGCAAGTAGCGCGCCGTCATCCCCTGAAGCATCATACCTGCTGCATCATGGGTGGAGATCGCCTCAGGAAGTTTGACCAGCCTGTGCGCCGGCATGCATCGCACCTCAGCGTAAGCTCCGGGCGGAACACCTGCGTAGGCAACCCTGTCTCCTTCAACAAACTCAGTAACGTCACTCCCAACCATGTCTACTTTGCCGGCCCCCTCAAGCCCCAGCACCACAGGGAGAGCAGGTAAAGGATATAAGCCGGTTCTGTGATACACATCGATAAAGTTGAGACCAATAGCCTCGTGAATTATTCTTACCTCCCCTGGGCCCGGTACGCCCGGATCATGTTCTTCCCATGACAGAACATCCGGTCCGCCGGTTTTGTGGATCTTTATTGCGTATGTCATTTTACACCTCCTTGTCAATTTTCAAGACAATCATGAGCAATTGAATTAATTTAAACTTGATTTAAATCTGCTAATTGTGAGACGATCAAAAGATAGTCATGAGTTGAAATATCGCTAACGTTAAAAAATCATTATAATTGTTATTGAATAAGGCGTGATCTCAATAACACACCTAAATCGTTCTTATAATGTATATGTACCTTACCCCTTTGCCGTGTAAAATGTTGTCCACCACAACAAGATTGACCCTTTTAACAATGACACAAACAGTGAAACAGAGGAGGTTGCTATGCATCAGAATCACACCGAGACATCACTTGGTTTTACCGTTGGAAAGGTTCCGATAGGCACCCACATCTGCCTTGTTTTTTCTAAAGAAGAAGAACGTGTTGACAGTTTGCTCAAGTTTCTCCTTGCTGGTCTTCAAGCAAGGGAGCGAACTACCTGTTTTTCTGACAAGCTCACAGAAGAGACGGTCAGGGATTATCTCGCAGAAAATCACATATCCTATAATGAATCTAAAGCTCAAAAAGCAATAAGCCTGTCAGGCACAAGTGAAGTTTATTTTCAGGACGGTTTTTTTGATCCTGACCGCATGCTCAATAAACTTGCAGCCTTTTACGATGAAGCGCTGGAGCTTGGTTTTACCGCATCCAGAGTCATCGGCGAAATGACTCCCGACATCCAGGAAATTCCCGGTGGAGAACGACTACTCGAATACGAATCCAGAGTGAGCATTCTACTAAGAAACAGGCCCGTTACCACAGTCTGTCAGTACAACGCCAATTCATTTGATGGCGCAACCATTATGGAGGTTCTTAAGGTCCATCCGAAAATGCTTGTCAATGGCGCAGTAATCAACAATCCATTTTATATCGAACCAGAGATGTATTTAAAGGGAGCATGACGAAATGAGCCTTGGCAACAAACTGTCCGTTGAAGTTCTGGGCCGAATTAATCTATTACAGAGTATGGTTACGCTGTTGCCGGACCAGACATCAATGCTCAGGTTTATTTGTCAGGGACTAGAGGATATCGCAGGAGTTAAGAGTTTAAAATACCGAATTTTTACTGAAGGGGCTCTCCCTCCTTCAGTTGATTTTTCCCCGTCGACTGACAGGTTTCGTATTTTTCCTGTTAATTATAAGGAGATAGCCTATGCCGAGCTCGTCTTTGAAATTACGGAAAGCGAAGACTTTGAGCCCTACGTCCCATTTTTAATCAATTTCAGCAATATGCTTGCTGTCATTTTCGAGGAGAAGGAACAGAGGAAACTGAACCAGACCTTGCTGGAAGAACTGGAACAGCGCGTAGCCGAACGAACCAGAGAGCTACAGGAGAAGGAAGAAGACCTCCGCATCACCCTCCAGTCCATTGGCGACGCTGTGATATCGACAGATATTCATGGCAATGTAAGCAACATGAATCTGGTCGCCGAACGGCTGACAGGCTGGAAATTGGCAGACGCCACTGGAAAATCCCTCACAGACATATTCCATATTATTAATACCCAAACTTTGCAAACAGCCTTGAATCCGGTCGAAAGGGTTTTGGCTACTGGTAAAATCATTGGCCTTGCAAACCATACCTCACTCATCGCAAAGGATGGAACTCAACACCAAATAGCTGATTCCGCCTCACCTATTCGTGACGTCAACGGCAAAATCCGGGGAGTGGTGCTGATCTTTCGGGATGTTACAGAGGAATACCGAGTTGCAGAGGCGCTTAAAGCTAGTGAAGAAAAATATAGAGAAATCGTGGAAGAGACAAGCGACTTCGTTGCCAGAACAGATAAGAATGGTTTTTTTACTTACGTAAACAAATCCGCAGAGAGAATTTTTGGCATCAAGCCTTTGAAATGCCTGGGAAAGTCAGCTTTTTCTTTCATACACCCGGAAGACCGGGAAAAGACCCAAACATTTTTTGAGAATTGTGTAAAGAATCATGTGAGACAAAGCTCTTTCGAAAATCGTCAGGTACATCAAATCACCAAAGAAACATTTCATTTTCTCTGGACATGTAATTTTCTCTATGACGACTCGGGGCGATTACTCTCAGTCAACAATGTGGCTCATGATATCACTGAGAGAAAGAGAGCCGAAGAAGAAAAATCCAAACTTGAAGCCCAGCTTGAGCAGGCCCAAAAAATGGAATCGATAGGTCAATTGGCAGGCGGCGTTGCCCATGACTTCAACAACATGCTGGCAGTGATACTTGGTCATACAGAACTGGCAATGGACGATTTGGACCCTACAGATCCTCCTTTTTCCGATCTGAAAGAAATCCGCAAGGCGGCCGAACGCTCCGCTGAAATTACTCGCCAACTCCTGGCCTTTGCTCGCAAGCAAACCATAGTTCCCAGGATAATTGACCTGAATGAAACTGTTGAGGTGACGCTCAAAATGCTGCGGCGACTCATCGGCGAAGAAATCGAACTGTCCTGGATACCTGTAACGAGTGCATGCTCACTTAAAATGGATCCAGTGCAGATCGACCAAATCCTGGCGAATTTTTGCATCAATGCGCGGGACGCTATCGGCGGTATCGGCAAGATTACTATCGAAACTGACCACAGCACCTTTGATGAAGAATACTGCTCACAACACGGAGGCTTTACACCGGGAAAATATGTAATGCTTGCAGTAAGCGATAATGGAGTCGGCATGGACAGGGAGACTCTTAGCCACATCTTCGAACCGTTTTTTACTACCAAAGATGTAGGAAAAGGAACCGGTCTCGGCTTGGCCACAGTGTATGGCATCGTCAGGCAAAATAACGGATTTATTAATGTCTACAGCGAACCAGGCCGAGGCACAACCTTTAGGATTTACTTGCCTCTGTATGAAGATGTGCTTGACCCAACAAGCATCACATTGGAAAATTCGGCTCGAGGTGGCAAAGAGACCATCTTACTGATTGAGGATGAATTGATGATCAAAGAGATGACCTCAAGGATGATCTCGCGCATGGGCTACACTGTGATGAGCGCAGACAATCCGGCCAATGCGATTGATCTTATCGGAGACCTTGATTGCAACATCGATCTGCTCCTGACTGATGTCATCATGCCCGGAATGAACGGCTGCAAACTGGCAGAGCAACTTCTGACAAAACAACCAGACATGAAATGCCTGTTCATGTCTGGCTACCCGGCTAATGTCATTTCCAAACAGGGCGTTCTCGAAGAGGGAGTGCATTTCATCCAGAAACCTTTTTCTAAAAATGATCTGGCAACCAAGATTCGTGCAGTGTTGGATTGTGAAAAGTAAAATGTAGACTGATACTGCAAAAACCTACAAAAGGAGTAATCAACCTTCATTTTTGTAGCATTTGGCACCCTCTCCTCAAACAAAGCTCCCGCCCCTCTCACACGACCACCACCTAATCATCCGATTACACAACAAAAATACGACAAAAACTCATCTGGCACAACCCTTGCTCAATGGTAGATAGAAAAAGATCAACCTACTTTGAATAACCCCGCTGAAAAGTGCGGGATAAGTTCCTCAACGAAATGTTTTTTAAAAACCAAGAAAATCATTTCTGAGTCACTAAAGGAAGCCAAACTATGAGCACAGCACCTCTTTTAAAAGATAGATCAAAACAAATCCACCGAAAGGGCTCCACACCATTTGAAATTGATTGCAATAAGGAGAGCCTCGCTGGTGCGGTAAGCCAGCGAGCGTGCGTCTTCTGTGGTTCCAGGGTAGTGCTTTACCCCATTGCCGATGCAATTCATCTGGTTCATGGCCCGATAGGCTGTGCCGTCTACACCTGGGACATACGCGGTGCTCTCTCCTCCGGACCCGAGCTGCATCGCCTGTCATTTTCCACAGATCTGCAGGAACTCGATGTTATCTTTGGTGGTGAGAAAAAACTCGCCAAGGCACTTGATGAACTGATCGACCTTCATAAACCGAAAGCAGCTTTTGTCTACTCAACCTGTATCGTCGGAATTATCGGCGACGACCTTGAGGCTGTATGTAAAAAGGCGACCCAGGAAAAAGGGATTCCGGTGCTGCCGGTCCAGTCTGCAGGATTTAAAAAAGGCAACAAACGGGGAGGATATGAGGCAGCGTGTGAGGCCATGTCCCGTTTAGTCGGCATGGGCGACATCAGCAATATTTCCAAACACTCCATTAATATCCTGGGAGATTTCAATCTGGCAGGTGAAATTTGGCTGATCCGTGAATATTTCCAGCGTATCGGCATTGAAGTGGTGGCCAACATTACCGGTGATGGCCGGGTTGCGGATATTCAGCGATGCCATGGAGCAGCGCTCAATGTGGTCCAGTGTTCCGGTGCGACCATGGATCTCGCCAATATGCTGAAAGATGGCTACGGCATCCCTTCTATCCGAGTCTCCTATTTTGGCATCGAAGACATGGCTGAGGCGCTCTATTCTGTTGCCCGCCATTTCGGTGAACCGGAGATGATGGACAAAGCCCGGCAGGTAGTAAAAGAAGAACTCGCAGCCATCCTTCCGGAATTGGCAAAATACAAGAAAGCCCTCACCGGCAAAAAAGCAGCCATCTATGTTGGCGGCGCCTTCAAGGCTTTTTCTCTGGTCAAAGCTTTCCGGCTCATCGGTATGGATGTTGTCATGGTCGGCTCCCAGACCGGCACGAAAGAAGATTATATCGAACTCGGAGAGATAACCGATGACGGCTGCATCATTGTCGATGACTCAAACCCACTGGAACTATCCTCCTTCTTAAAAGAAAAGGATGTCGACCTCTTTGTCGGCGGAGTCAAGGAAAGACCCATTGCCTACAAACTCGGCGTGGCCTTCTGTGATCACAATCACGAACGAAAAGAGATGCTGGCAGGCTTTGAGGGCATGATGAACTTTGCCCGCGAGGTTTATGGCTCGGTAATGAGTCCCGTCTGGAAGTTTGTCCCCCGCAGAACTAAGGAGTAACAGCTATGACCGAAATGCCAAGTTATACAGCAACAACCAACGCCTGCAAGCTCTGCAAACCTCTTGGGGCGGCACTTGCCTTCCGGGGTATAGAGAGCTGCGTCCCATTTCTGCATGGTTCCCAGGGATGTGCCACCTATATGCGGCGCTATATTATCAGCCATTTTAATGAACCCATCGACATAGCCTCGTCCTCACTTGGCGAAAAACAGGCGATTTATGGTGGCGGGGCAAACCTTAAACTCGGCCTGCAGAATGTCACCTCTAAATACGCCCCCAAGATCATCGGGGTAGCAACAACCTGTCTGACTGAAACCATTGGCGACAATGTGCCGATGATTCTCGCGGAATATCACAAAGAATTCGGCACCACCGATTCCCCTTTGGTGGTTCATGTCTCGACCCCAAGTTTTGCGGGTACCCATATGGAAGGATTTAACGCCGCCGTAAGGGAAATAGTCACACAGCTGGCAACGGAATCAACACCTAATGAGACTATTAACCTGCTCAGCGGCTTTATCTCAACTGCTGACATCAGATATCTCAAAGAGGTATGCAACGATTTCGGCTTAGATGCGACAATTCTTCCGGACTATTCGGACACACTTGACGGTCAGGCTCTCAACGATTATCCGCTCATCCCGGAAGGCGGAACACCACTCGCAGCCATCAAGAAAATGGGCGGCGCACGAGCAACCATCGAGCTGGGTTCAACGCTTCCTGCTGAAACCGGAGGCAAAGTTCTTGAACGAAAATTTGGCACAAAGCTTTATCAAACCGGCCTGCCAATTGGCATCCGGGCATCCGATGCATTCTTTGACAGACTCGCAGAACTCAGTGGAAAAGAAGTACCTGAACGACACACAGCTGCCAGAGGAAGATTGATCGACAGCATGGTTGACGGTCACAAATACATTTTTGGTAAACGGGCAGTGGTATACGGTGAAGAGGATTTAGTCGTCGGCATCACCTCTTTTCTCGCTGAGATCGGTATTCACACCGTACTCTGTGCCACCGGCGGTAAAAGTGGAAAATTTGCATCAAGTGTTGCAACTGCTCTCGAAGGAATGGATTGTGAACTTCCGGTAGTAAAAGAAGATGTAGATTTTTTCGACATCGAAACCATGGCAAAAGAGTTGAAAGTCGACTTGGTCATCGGCCACTCAAAGGGGTATGCCTTTGCCAGAAAAGAAAATCTCCCCCTGATCCGAGTGGGTTTCCCAATCCATGACCGTGTCGGTGGCCAGCGAATCCTGCATCTCGGCTACCATGGCGCACAAACCTTGTTCGATCTTATAACCAATACCGTCATTGAAAAGAAGCAGAGCGATTCTCCGGTCGGCTACAGCTATATGTAATGGCATCGTAAAAACACTTCATCTGTTTCGTTGGTACAATCTTTCTATCATTACGACGCACTCTAGCACTCCGCAATGTCAGAAAGATCTTACGCCGCACATATGAATCTTTTTACTGAGCCATGTAGATTTATTTATGTTTCATCTTTCTACTGCAAGGACATACTATGAAAAATCCAGAAAAAAGAGATTTCCGAAGCCATCCCTGCTTCAATGCTGATGCTAAAGGTAAATTTGGCAGGGTTCATCTTCCCGTCGCGCCAAAGTGCAATATTAAATGTAACTTCTGTGACCGTAAATATGACTGCGTCAACGAATCCAGACCCGGAGTTACCAGCACTGTCCTTTCCCCGGAGCAAGCCGGTGTGTACATGCAGCGGGTACTGGAAAAAGAACCCCGGATTACCGTTGCTGGGATCGCTGGCCCCGGAGATCCGTTTGCCAACGGTCCGGAAACAATCGCTACCATGCGGACAATTAGAAAAAATCATCCAGAGACCCTGCTCTGCGTCTCCTCAAACGGCATGGCGATTGGTCCCTACATTGAAGCCTTGGCAGAAATTGAAGTTTCTCATGTGACGATTACCGTCTGTGCAGTTGATCCGGAGATCGGCCAAAAGATTTATTCCTGGGTAAAAGATGGCAACGTGATCTATCATGGGAAGCAAGCTGCGGAACTGCTACTGTCTCGTCAACTGGCGGCGATTAAGAAACTTAAGGCCCATAATATTACGGTAAAGGTCAATTGTATCGTCGTCCCCGGAATTAACGATCATCATATTGAAGATGTTGCCCGAACCATGAAAGAGCTGGGTGTTGATTTACTCAACTGCATGGCCATGTTTCCAAACGTGAATACTCCCTTTGGGCACATTGCTCAACCGGATAAAGAAATGATGGAACAGCTCCGTTCCAAGGCGGAAGAATATTTACCGCAGATGCGTCACTGCACACGTTGCCGAGCGGATGCAGTCGGTTTACTCGACGACGACCGCACCGAGGAATTCAGGAGCTGCCTGACAGCCTGTTCTTCACTGAAACCGATGCCTGCCGAAATGCGCCCCTATGTTGCGGTAGCAACTGAAGAGGGAATACTGATCAACCAACATTTGGGGGAAGCCCGCATTTTTCAGATATGGGAGCAAGTCGATACTTCATACCGTAAGGTCGAGGACCGTTCCGGTCCTGCTGTCGGAGGAGGAATTAAACGCTGGCACCAGTTGGCAAAAATCCTCGGCGATTGCCGCGCGGTTTTGGTAAGCGGCGTGGGACAGACCCCTCTTGAGATTCTTTCCAAATCTGGGGTGAAACCAGTTGAGGCAGCAGGATTTATCGAAGAAGGTCTGAAAACCGTTTATGAAAACAAAAAGACTGCATCTCTCAAAGGAAGGCGAAGCCCTTGTGCTGACGGCACTTGTAGCGGATCAGGCGGAGGATGTGGTTAACTGTCTCTTTTGAATATTCTTTAAAGTGTGACAAATATTTCTCTCTCACTTTAAACAGAGAAATATTTGTGTCAGGCTAAAATATGATTATTAATATCAGTAAGGATTTTCCTGCCTAGGCAGAGGATCAACTTCTGAGTTGCTCATAGCAAAATGCCCCGCACGCTCACTTAAAGGAGAATATTATGAAAGATGCTTCAAATTTACACTTGAAAGTCCAGGAACTCTGCGATTGTTTTGCCGCCACCGATCCATTGAAAGGAATGTCCGAGGTAAAGGCCGATACCAATACCGATGAGGCTGCATTAAAATGGATTGCACTCGCGGTTCTGCATGGAATTAACAGTAATGCTAAAGAAATAACTATTTCCAACACCAAAGGCGGTGGAGTAAAGGTGACGGCAGAGTACAGAAAAGCTGAATTGCCTTCTCCCGGTGGTCCAATTGCCGAAAAAATCATTAAGGCTGTAAAAGATATTACCCATCTGGAAGGTAACGAAAAGGAAACAACCCTTGCTTTTGGAATTCGTAATAACAGCCTGGATCTGAAAATCAAATCCAAACATGAAGGAAACGACGAAAAAATCACCATAAAATTCCCCTAATTTCTACATAGCCTAATTCTTTCGGGAAAATCTCAAAATTGTTCTGTTTACTTCTCTGAAGTAGCGCTTCCTGCCGGAGTATATCGGTGGGAAGCGTTATGAGGATATTTCAGTCATAGCCGGCAAACTTACATTCAGTGCTTATATTTTTTAGAAGAGAAAGCACCATTTTTATGTTGCGAATTATTTATCAAGCTATGTTGAGGTATTAAAATGATTAAATTACTTCCCTACCGCGAACTGCCTGATCTGGTAACTGTTCCTCAAGCCGCTAAGTACCTCGGAGTAGGACGAAAAATGGTTTACCAATTACTGGAGTACGGTGTATTGCGAGCCGTCAGGCAAAAGAGTAAAATTTACATTGATCCTTGTTGTCTGATCGAATTTCATAATAAGGGAATGATGACCTGAACAAATGGAAATACTTGCGGCAATTCACAGGCCGAACACGCCTTGACCGTCCTGTTTATTCTAAACAATTGACTAGTTTTTCTAAACACCTTTCATACATAAGTCCTCACGCATTGTTCCTGTATAAGTGGGTCCTGTTTCCCTTAAAAAATATACGCCAGGAAACAACAGCTATTTCTTAACGCTGTGGTTATCTAATCTAGTTTCTATCCTGAAACGAGGCATTTTATTCTAAATTGAGGCGTTTGATAAATTTAACCGCAGGCATATAATTGATATTCCGAGGATTAAATTTTGAGAACAACGAAGCGTTAGGGCAAAAGGGCCGTTTCAGGATGGAAACTAGTCTACGAAATACCTCTAATAGGTATTTTGGATGTTGATGTCACCCCTGCATTGTTTTTTTCATGTCAGATATTACATATTCTAAATGAGTATTATAATTAAAGAGTTGGTTTGTACCCGTAGAATTCATCGATTTTCGAGCAGCTTTTAAATCTTATCAACAGAGAGGAAACAAAGCATGCGTATCGGCATACCAAAAGAGGTCCACAAAGGTGAGAAACGTGTGGCAACAACGCCTGATGTTGCCAGCCTTCTGAAAAAACTCGGGTTCGAGGTTGCTATCGAAACTGGTGCCGGAGTTGCATCAAAGTTTACCGATGAAGCGTATCGTGAGCTTGGAGTGACAGTAGAAAAAGATGTACAGACACTTTACCGTGATGCTGACATTATCCTCAAGGTCCGACCACCCGAGAACAATCTGGAACTCCACTTTAATGAGATTGACTTCTTTCGTAAGGGACAGACACTTATCAGTTTCATCCAGCCTGGTCAAAACCAGGAGTTAGTGAAAGACTTAGCCAAACAGCAAATTTCCGTCCTGGCAATGGACTCTATCCCACGGATTTCTCGAGCCCAAAAAATGGATGCATTGAGCTCCATGGCCAATATCGCCGGTTATCGTGCTGTCGTTGAGGCAGCTCAACACTTTGGTCGATTCTTCACTGGGCAGATAACTGCGGCCGGTAAGATTCCACCAGCAAAGGTACTGGTCATTGGTGCAGGAGTGGCCGGGCTTTCTGCAATAGGGGCCGCCAAAAGCATGGGAGCTATTGTGCGGGCATTTGATACCCGCCCCGAGGTAAAGGAACAGGTCGAGAGTATGGACGGCGAGTTTTTGATGCTCGATTTTGCCGATGAAGACGGCTCCGGCGAAGGTGGCTATGCTAAGATAATGAGCGATGAGTTTATCAAAGCTGAAATGGAACTCTTTGCCCGTCAGGCCAGGGAAGTGGATATCATAATCACCACGGCGCTCATCCCGGGCAGGCCAGCTCCTGAGTTGATCACCGAAGCAATGGTTAAGACCATGAAAGAAGGAAGTGTCATAGTTGATCTGGCTGCTGAAATGGGAGGCAACTGCAAACTCACCGAAGCGGATAAGGTCGTAGTCAAACACGGTGTTACCATAATAGGTTATACCGACCTGCCATCGCGTCTGGCAACGCAATCCAGTCAACTATACGCCACTAATCTTCGCCACCTTATTACTGATTTAACTCCTGACAAAAACGGACAGATTACCATCAATATGGAGGATGAGATCATTCGTGGCGCAACAGTTATCAAAGAAGGTGAGATCACCTGGCCGCCACCTCCTCCTAAACTCTCAGCCACTCCGAAACAGCAACCGGCGCAGGCAATACAAATGCCAAAAGTTGAGAAGAAACAAAGTTCTCTGAGTCTCGTTCTGATTTTTATCGTAGGAGCTATTGGCTTACTGGGTTTAGGAAGCATAGCACCTCCTCAGTTTATGTCTCATTTTACTGTTTTTGTCTTGTCGTGCTTTATTGGCTATATGGTTGTCTGGAATGTAACTCCGTCTCTGCATACTCCTCTGATGAGCGTCACCAACGCCATCAGCAGTATCATCGTCATTGGCGCACTGCTGCAGATTTCATCTGAAAGCTTCCTGATCACATTTTTGGCGGGAATTGCAATTTTAATTACCAGCATAAATATCTTCGGCGGCTTCGCAGTCACTCATCGCATGCTGAGCATGTTCAGGAAATAAGGGGGAGGAACCACATGTCACAAGGAATTGTAACCGTAGTATATATCGGTGCGACAATCTTGTTTATTCTTGCTCTGGGTGGTTTAAGCCGGCCGGAGACTTCAAGACGAGGTAACTATTACGGCATGCTCGGCATGCTGATGGCCCTTATGGCCACTATCATCGGCATTGTCTCTGACAACTATTTTCTCTTATTTCTGGCAGTGATCATTGGAGGCTCTATTGGCCTCGTCCTCGCCAAAAAAGTTGCGATGACCCAGATGCCCGAGCTGGTTGCAATCCTCCACAGTTCGGTTGGGCTGGCGGCAGTCCTTGTCGGATTTGCCAATTTTATGGATCATCACAATATTCTCATCGGGATCGACAAATCCATTCATGATGTTGAAACCTATCTGGGAATACTCATCGGTGCCCTCACTTTTTCGGGGTCGATAATCGCCTTTTTAAAATTGAGCGCCAGGATCAGCGGCAAACCGATGCTCCTGCCTGCTCGACACTGGTTCAATCTTGCCTTACTCGTAAGTGCAATCGGATTAGGTGCAAAATTTGTCAATCAGTCGGCTGCGGGGGGGGGGCTGTACCACTTATCCTTATGACCATCATCGCCCTGGTTTTTGGAGTGCACATGGTCATGGCGATTGGCGGAGCCGATATGCCGGTGGTTGTGTCAATGCTCAACAGCTATTCAGGGTGGGCGGCAGCTGCTACTGGTTTTATGCTGAATAATGATCTGCTCATTGTCGTCGGCGCTCTAGTTGGCAGCAGCGGTGCTATTCTGAGCTATATCATGTGCCGTGCCATGAACCGTAAATTCATCGCCGTTATCGCCGGAGGTTTTGGAACTTCAGGAGGCACAGCGGCAGTAGGTCCCGAGGGAGATGTTGGCGAGATTATCGCCATTGATAGCGCGGAAGCAGCTGAACTGTTGCTTGATGCTAAGGAGGTTATGATTATTCCGGGATACGGGATGGCGGTTGCCCAGGCCCAACATGCTGTTCATGAAATTACCCGTAAATTAAGGGAGAAAAAAATTAATGTCCGTTTTGGTATCCATCCGGTCGCCGGACGTATGCCAGGCCACATGAATGTACTCCTCGCCGAAGCAAAAGTTCCCTACGATATCGTTTTTGAGTTGGATGAAATCAATGATGACTTCCCCAACGTTGATGTCTCAGTGGTAATCGGAGCAAATGATATTGTCAATCCTGCGGCCCAGGAGGTTCCCGACAGTCCAATCGCCGGTATGCCTGTGCTTGAATGCTGGAAAGGAAGGACAACCATTGTCCTGAAGCGGTCAATGGCTACTGGTTATGCCGGGGTAGCCAATCCGCTTTTTTATAAAGAGAATACTCGGATGCTTTTTGGCGACGCTCGCGAAAGTTTGGATGCGGTGTTGAAAAGTCTGGACTGATTTCCATCGATAAGAGGCAATGATTCTCGATCCAAAACCATTGCCTCTTATCGTATCTACATGGTACTATTCAATTTTATCAATTCTCACCTGGTGTCTTCCACCTTGAAATTCTGCATTCAGCCAGGCGCTGACTATTTCAATTCCTTCCGCTTCTGACACCATCCTTCCACCGATAGCAATAACATTTGCATTGTTGTGCTCTTTGGTCAGGCGGGCGCTTTTGACATTCCAACAGACACCACAACGGACGCCCACTACCTTATTTGCAACCATCGCCTCACCATTGCCGCTTCCACCAAAGACCACCCCAAAATCGCAAACACCTTGAGCGACAGTTTCAGCAGCCGGTCGGCAAAAATCCGGATAATCGACTGCCTCCTCACTATTCGTTCCAAGATCGACTACTTCATATCCATTTTTAATTAAATGAGCCTTTATAGCCTCTTTCATTTTGTAACCGGCATGATCTGTGCCGAGAGCAATTTTCTTCATAGCTATTCTCGTTAAATTATTGGGGCTCTGAACAGAATTAACCTCTTAGAATGAGGACAGCGACACCAACTGACAATGGCATTCTTTGCACGTATTGTTTCTGTGCTGTATGTTCAGTTAAGCGAAAACAGGAATGTTAATAGGTATCTAAATGGTGCCATTCAGCATTCTCGAGCCATTTACCAGGTTCTGCCCGCGATACAAAATCAACTATGTTTTCCATGATACGTACATGCTTTTCTTCTTCTCTTGCCAGCTGTTTGAGGAGCAATTTTTCGTCCTTATTTTTGGTCTCTTCAGCTTTTTCAAGGTAAAAATTACGGCTCATTTCTTCTATGTCACGAGCCTTTCTGTATGCATTCGTCTCTATTGTTGTATCGACTTGTGGGTCCTGTTTCAAGTCCTTCATCTCAACAAAGATATTCTTTGCATTCTCGAGTATCCTCGTATCCACAACTTTCGGAAGGCTGATCTTTTTGCGTATCTGCTCAATAATCCGGTAATGTTTTACTTCTTCATCAGCCAGCATCAAGAATATTTTTCTAAGACCGACGTTATTACATCCATTCATTAATTCCCGATAATAATTTTCTCCATCTTTTTCCATCTGTAGAGCGAATTCATAGATATCCATGCCCACCCCCATGTTTGATCTCTAGAAAGAACCAAAGGTAATGTAGAAACTCCACATTAGATCCATCTGCTTTTTTAATAATCACTGCACACAAAGTCAAGGTAGCGTATCAATTATGAATTAAATAGAGAATTGGACGCTTTCCACTCACGGCAAGGTGTGAAAAGCCCGTAAACCATTTCGGATATGGAATCTAAAATACTTAGGTGGAAATCTCCAGGCATTTCAAAGCCAATCAGTCTTGTCCATTGACATCGCAAGGATTTCGGAAGACCTCAAGTCAGTCGTAAAATCCTTGACATTGTCAGGAAAATGGCTGCGGTTAATTCATCGTCCTCCGATTTAGAAGAAAACGCCTCGTTTCTGGATGAAAACCATTTGCATCTTCGCTGAGAAGACCTTATCGTGACGAGAACAATGAGTTTATTTGTCGCACATACAGCTGCAAATTTCTGTGCATTCACGTGTTAATAAGTTTACAAGGAGAAAAAATGAGATCTGGAAGAATAGTTGCAGTTTTTGGCATACTGCTGATTGCGAATACGGCACTTGCTGCAGAAACATCAAAGTTAACAACCCCATTAGATAAAGCGAGCTATGCGATTGGTATGGACATAGCCACCAGCCTTAAGAGAAATAATGTTGAAGCTAATGCGGACGTCCTTGGTAAAGCGATCAAAGACGTTCTGACCGACCAAAAAACTCAGTTAACAGAGCAAGAAGCAAAAACGATTTTAAATGACCTTCAAAAGGATATGCAGGCAAAAGCTCAGGAGAAGCGCAAAGCCCTGGGTGAAAAAAACAAAACGGAAGGCGCTGCATTCCTGGCTGAGAATTCAAAAAAAGAAGGGGTTAAGACTCTCCCCAGTGGTCTCCAATATAAAGTGATAACCGAGGGCAAAGGCAAATCTCCTGGTATATCGGATACAGTGACGGTCCAGTACACCGGTAGCCTGGTCGACGGAACCGTGTTCGACAGCTCAAGTAAACGCGGACAGCCCACGACCTTTCCAGTGAATGGCGTCATTAAAGGTTGGACAGAGGCACTTCAATTGATGAAAGAAGGAAGTAAGTGGCAAATTTTCATTCCATCGGACCTTGCGTATGGAGAAAAAGGTGGCGGCCCCATCGGCCCCAATGCTACGCTGATTTTTGATGTTGAATTGATCTCAATCAAGGCAAAATAATTCGCCCTGCATTTCCGGTTGGTGGAGGAGAGAAACTGCTTTTTTCTTTTTCACCAACCTCAAATGATATTGCTAACTAGTTTTCATTCCTTTATCTCCCTTCCCCCCCCCTCACTCTTCGGTGTTTTCAAAATTTAATCGGAAGTAAACGCTGACTCCGATATTAGTTATATGCCTTGCGGTTAAATTCATCGAACACTTCATTAGAATCAAACGCTTCGTTTCAGGATGAAAACTACCTGGAATCTATACCAGTATCTCCAAGAAGTCGCTCCAGATGGCATAAGTACCGACTAGCCTCATCTGCCAATGTATATGGTTTTTCTTCGGGCTTTAAGTTTCTCATTTGTATGGCTGAAAGTTTCAACATAAATGCCCGCGACATCTAGAGATGTATCTTCGGTTCCTTTTTTCTATCCACACCTAATCACACAATAGTCACTGGATATCAATAAGCAGCGATGGGCCCCACTGGATAAAAAAAACCCGCAAACCATTTCTGGTTGCGGGTCTAAAAGACTTAGGTGGAAGTCTTTGTAAAACAATGTGGTGCCGAAGGCCGGAGTCGAACCGGCACGGGTCTCCCCACACGCCCCTCAAGCGTGCGCGTCTACCAATTTCACCACTTCGGCACACATTTATTATTTTTTCGGTGTCTCTTCTACAGCTTTACTCTCTGCAGATTTCTTCTCTGCAGGTTTGTTTTCTGCAGCTTTTTCTACCGTCGCAGTTTTTTGTTTCTCTGCAGGTTTTACCATTGCCTTATCTTCTTTAGACAGTGGTTGAGCTACATCAACTTTAGCGGCAGGCTGAGTCACTTTCACTTCATTCATAACAGAAGAACTACTTGCCTGAGATGACATATACGCTAACGTGACAGAAGTCAACATAAATATGATTGCAGCCGCAGTTGTAACTTTGTTCAATAGCGGCAATGGTCCTTCCGTACCAAAAAGAGACTGGCTGGATCCACCAAATGTAGCACCGATATCTGCACCTTTACCATGCTGGAGCAAAACTATGCCAACCATAAAGAGACAGACTACAACGTGTACAATTGTAAGTAGAGTATCCATGCAATAACAGAGTTAAGATTTATTGAAAATTAATTATTCGCCCGAATGACTTAGCATCAAGAGCGGCGCCACCGACCAACGCACCATCGATATCCGATTGCGCCATAAGCTCATCTACGTTGGTTGGCTTAACCGAGCCACCATACAATATCCTGGTTTGCTCGGCAATGTTTTTTTCATAAATTTGTTCAAGCACTCCTCTAATAAATGCATGGGTCTCCTGAGCCTGCTCCTTACTTGCAGTCTTTCCAGTCCCTATAGCCCAAACCGGCTCGTAGGCAATCACAACACTCGCCATATCAGCCGGAGCCACACCAGCCATTCCTTTTTGTAATTGCTCAAAGAGGACAGCGAAAGCTTTTCCTGCCTCCCTTTCTTCCAGGGTCTCACCGACACAAAGGATCATCAGCAGCCCAAAAGAAAGGCCTCCTTTTAGACGTTTATTGATCATCTCATCCGTTTCTCCAAAGATCTGCCGTCGCTCAGAGTGCCCTACTATAGCAGCAGAACCTCCGGCATCTTTTACCATTATTGGAGAAATCTCTCCGGTAAAAGCGCCTTTTTCCTCCCAGCAGACGTTTTGGGATCCAACAATTATCCGGCTGTCTTTAAGAGTATGAGATATTTCACTCAATAGTGTGTAAGGAGGAGCCAACAGTACCTCCCGGTCGGTAAAATCTGTGCAGGCTTTGGATACATCAACGGCTAACTGGCACCCATCGACAACGGTTGTATGCATTTTCCAATTACCGGCAATTAATGCTTTTCTTTTTCCCATCTATGCCTCCACTTTCTTTATTGTATGATCATGCAAGGGCAGCTACGCCGGGAAGGGTTTTCCCTTCCATCAGTTCAAGAAAAGCGCCACCTCCAGTAGACATATAAGAAATGTTTCGTTCTTCGCCTGATTTTTTTACAGCGGCGTTCGAATCACCACCGCCGACAATGGACAATGCATGTGCCGAAGCCACACTCTGACACATAGCCATTGTTCCCCTGGCAAACGCATCCATTTCAAATGCCCCCATTGGACCGTTCCATATAATTGTTTTCACATCGTCGAGTACTTCCCTAAAAAGAATGGTAGACGCCGGGCCAATATCTAGTGCCATCCAGCCGGAAGGAATATCCTTAAACGTCACATTTTTAGTTACCGCATCCGCTGCGAATCTGTCTGCGACAACAAAATCAACGGGCAGGTACAGCTTTACACCTTTGGCCTCGGCGGCATCAATTAACTGCTTGGCAACTTCAAGCAAATCATCCTCAACCTTGGAAGCTCCCACATCAACGCCCATGCTTTTTAAGAAGGTGTTCGCCATAGCTCCGCCGATAATCATACAATCGACTTTCCCTAGCATGTTCTTCAGAGCACCCAGCTTAGATGAGACCTTAGCTCCTCCGACGATAGCAACCAAAGGCCTTATCGGCTCATCCATGGATTTATGGAAATAATCCATTTCTTTCTGGAGGAGAAAACCCGCGGCCTTCTCCGTTATCCGGTCGGCAACGCCCACTACAGAAGCATGCGCCCTGTGTGAAACAGCAAAGGCATCATTAATATAGACATCTGCAAGCCTCGCCAACTGCTCCGAGAAGATAGGATCATTAGCGGTTTCTCCTTCATGAAACCGCAGGTTCTCCAACAGGACAATCTCCCCCTCTGCCAGTTTTTCCACAACCGCTTCCACTTCTTTACCCACACAATCAGGAGCCAAAGCCACCTTCACACCAAGAAGTGACTCTAGATGCCGGGCCACAGGCGCCAGACTGAATTCCTCGACACGTTTGCCTTTAGGTCGACCCATATGAGAACAGATTATCAGTCGGCCTTTCTGTTGTAAGATGTGGCGAATAGTGGGAAGTACCATCCGGATACGAATATCATCTGTGATCTGGTTCTGATCGTCCATCGGTACATTAAAGTCGGCGCGGAGCAAAACTCGTTTTGCTTTCAAATGAATATCTTGAATAGATTTCATTTCATAACCTCTATTTTTCGTGAAGGAATTTATACCCCTCAAGGGGGTACTGAACAGAGTCCCCGCAAAGCATTGGACCGAATACAAGTCCCGCTCTTATCAGTGGGATTAGATAAAATTACCTGGTTTATTAACTAGTTTCCATCCTGAAACGGCCCTTTCACCCTAACTCTTCGTTGTTCCCAAAATTTAATCCTCGGAATATCAACTATATGCCTGCGGTTAAATTTATCGAACGTTTCAATTTAGAATAAAATGCCTCGTTTCAGGATAGAAACTAACTACAAGTTCTTTTTCAGAATAAATGCATTGTCAGGTGGTTCGGTATAGTAAGCGGACCTGGCTCCAACGTTTAAGAAACCATGTTTTTTATAAAAATCCAGGGCAACTCGATTCTTAGCTCTTACTTCCAGAAACAGACTGGTGACTTTTCTATTTAACAATTCACTAAAGAGGTGTTCAAACAGGGAACGTCCAATTCCACGTGCCCTGTTGTTTGCTTTCACAGCTATTTTCAACAGCTCAGCGTCAGGCCATATCACTCTACATGCACACCAGCCACAGATTTGGTTTTCTGCCCCCTCAGCCACAAGTTGGATAGCCGACGGTATCTTGAGCTCCTCCGCAAGTAATCCCGCAGACCATGGAGAGACGTTTTCGTCCTCAATCGCCGCAACCTCACCAAGGTCGGCAGGACTCATCGAACGTATTGAGATCAATGTATTTTAAAACATGCTCTCACTGACCTGGACAGTAAGATCACCCAACATATTCGTATAACTGCCCAACTCGTTATCATACCAACCATAGACAACTGCCTGAGTAACCGGCACGTTAAGTATAGGATCAGCACCGGCAACCAGGTTTGCAGCTTTGACTTTACCAAGATTTACTTGGATATTGGCAGTTCGGGTATGGGTCTCAGTCCCTTCGATCACTGCTGCGGCCGCTGGTGCTCCCAGAATGTCAGACGATACATTTTGATTTTCGGAAAACAGCAGATAGCCATTATGTTCCGAATATTCTTTGTAGATCGCATTGATATCTTTCCGTTTGATCGGGCTCTCTAAATCATCCTGCAAATTAAGCACCAAAATGATAAGCGAGCCAGAGGAGGTCGGTATACGTACCGATTCCGCCATAAACCCGATAGAAGCCATCTCCGGAATCACCAGAGCGAGAGCCTTAGCAGCCCCGGTAGTGGTGAGGATAATGTTGTTGAGAATGGAACGATTTTTCCTCATATCAACTGCCCCAGCTTTTGGCAACCTGTCCAGAACCTGTTGGCTCCCGGTTGCAGCATGAACTGTGACCATCGAGGCACTGAGGATTTTATCTGCACCTATTTTTTCCATGATAGGTTTAATCATATAGGAAAGACAGGTGGTCGTACAGGAAGCTGCAGAGATTAAAGAGTGGTGGCGTGGGTCATACATTTCATCATTGATGCCCATTATTGTGGTAATGGCATCCTCTGGCATGTCCAACCCTTTTGATTTTATTTTAAAAGGCGCAGAGAGAATAACTTTTTCGGCTCCAGCCTGCATATGTCCTCTGAGAGCACCCTGTGACACATCTGGATCGGTAGTTGGATCGGTAAAAACTCCGGTGGTATCCACAACCAGCTTCACGCCGTTTTCCTGCCAGGCAATAGCACCCGGATTCCTTGAAGTGCGCAAAATAGTGACCGGAACTCCATTCACTATCATTGTTCCTTTTTCTTCGTTGAGCTCTTCAATTATCCGAGGAGATTTATGGCCATGTAAATAAGTACCCAGCCGGCCATAGGTCGAATCCCTTTCCAGCATCGCTGCGAGATCCTCTAGTCCACATCCCACTTCGCGACCAATATTTGCAACAATTCCGGAAAAATGCTTACGTGACACATGATGCCAAATTGAAAGTTTTCCAATTCTGCCCAAGCCATTGATCCCTAATTTCATAGCTATGCCTCCCCTATCTTAGTAGAATAGAATCATAATACCGTCTCTTCTCACAATTCTCCAACTTAAGGAGGGACGATTTCTACTTATTTATTACAACGAAACCTCAATAGAATTATTTAGCATTAACTCTACTGATACGCAACCTTAAGATGTATTAACCTAGCCTATTTCTCATGCAATTCACCTCTCCTCTAGTGCAAGGCACCCTCATTAAAAGATACAAACGTTTTCTGGCAGATGTACGAATGGAAAACGGTGAAGTCGTAACGGCACACTGTCCCAATACTGGCACTATGCTCTCCTGCTCCACCCCTGACAGTCCTGTCTGCCTTTCCAGGTCGGATAATCCGAAACGCAAATACCCCTTCACCCTGGAAATGGTGAAGGATCATTCTACCTGGGTGGGAGTCAATACTGCACGAACCAACAAACTGGTAGCAGAAGCCATTGGAAATGGCCAGATCGCTGAGTTCCTGGATATCAATACAATCAAAAGCGAGGTAAAAACCTCAGATCACACCCGGCTTGACTTGCAAGTAACTCATGGAAACATATCTACCTTTATTGAAGTAAAAAACTGCTCACTGGCTGTTGGCGGATGTGCTATGTTTCCCGACGCAGTTACAACGAGGGGAACCAAACATCTCCACGAACTTATTCGGCTCACCCTGGAAGGTAAAAGGGCCTGCATTTTTTTCCTTGTACAGAGAATGGATGCAGACAGGTTTTCTCCTGCGTCACACATAGACTTGATCTACGGAGAAGCCTTGTTTCAGGCAGCTGAAGCAGGAGTCATGGTGCTCGTGTACCAGGCAGAGGTAAGTCCCGACGGAATTAATGTCGTGAGACCGTTGCCCTATTCTTTACAGTAAAAGGACAATTTTTTATCTGGCTCTGAGGTATCAAAAATCTCTAAAGGTGATTCGACCAGCTACCATAGACAATACTGCCTTACCTTGGAGTTCCCAGCCGTCAAAGGGAGAGTTTTTCCCTTTTGAAAAACAGTCTTCAACGTTGAAAGTAAATTTCCTTTGCGGATCAACCACCGTAACGTCAGCCACGGCCCCAACATGTAAACTACCACCTTGGACGCCAAGTATTCGGGCCGGGGCACAACTCATCAACTCAACCAGACGAGCAGGTTCTATGACATTTTCCCGAACAAGAGCGAGACTTAGTGACAGGGACGTCTCAAGCCCGGCAATACCGTTTGCTGCGAAATTAAACTCTACCTCTTTTTCCAAAACCGAATGGGGTGCATGATCCGTTGCAATCGCATCTAAAGTGCCATCTTGAAGAGCCGCCCTCACAGCCTGGCGATCACTTTCGACTCTGAGTGGCGGGTTCATTTTGGCATTGGTATTATAACCAAGAACAGCTTCTTCGGTGAGAGTGAAATAGTGGGGAGCGGTCTCTGCAGTTATCTGCACCCCCCTTTCCTTGGCATTGCGGATCAAGTCAATCGATTGTGCCGTACTCACGTGTGCCAGATGCACCCGGGCTCCGGTCAGTTCGGCCAAGGCGATCTCCCTTTGCACCATTATGCTTTCCGCGGAAACCGGAATGCCTTGCAATCCCATGCGAGTGGAAATGTCCCCCTCATTCATGCAGCCGCCTTTGCTTAGGCTAAGCTCCTCCGAATGAGACATGATCAACATATTATGGGATGACGCATATTCCATAGCCCTGCGCATGAGTTGACTATCGACCACAGGATGCCCATCATCGGTCAGGGCAACAGCTCCTGCCATTTTCATCTCACCGTATTCGGCCAGTTTTTCCCCTTTACTCTCCTTGCTTATTGCACCAACAGGGTACACACGGGCGGCGCAGGACAGACTTCTCTCACAGATAAACTTAGTTATAGCACCGTTGTCGTTTACCGGCTTAGTGTTCGGCATGCAGGCGACTGCAGTAAAACCACCAGCTGCTGCCGCCAAGGTTCCAGATTCGATTGTTTCTTTATATTCTTCTCCCGGCTCACGAAGGTGGACGTGCATATCAATGAGTCCAGGCACCACCCAATATCCCGTCACGTCATAGACCTCAGCATTCGCGGACTCAACTGATCCTGGCTTTACCACCACACCATCGCTTACCCAGAGGTCAGCTGGCTCATCACATTTTTGCGCCGGATCAATTAAATGGCCATTTTTAAGAATAATCAACGTGCTCATCGACTCTCCCCCTGCCCCTCACCGCTCTTGTTTCCGCCAAGAACCAGATACAATAAAGCCATTCTTACAGCTACCCCGTTGGTGACTTGATCAAGAATAACGGAACGCCCGCCATCAGCTACATCGGGGTTGAGTTCCACACCTCTGTTGATAGGACCGGGGTGCATGACAATTGCATCATCTTTTGCTCGTTCCATCAGCTTCTGATTTACACCATAGAAACGAGAGTATTCACGCAAACTTGGTATAAGAGAGTCATTTTGTCGTTCAAGCTGAATTCGCAGAGTCATAACAACATCGGCGTCTTCAACCGCTTCCTGAACAGAATTGCAGACAGTCGCCCCTAAGTTAGAGATACCAGCAGGCATAAAAGTCTGCGGTCCAGCAAGAGATACATGTGCACCCATTCGGGTAAATCCAATGATATCGGAGATAGCGACCCTACTGTGGGCAATATCCCCGATAATTGCCAACTTCAATCCTTCGATTTGCCCCTTATGCTCCATGACTGTCATCATATCCAAAAGCGCCTGGCTGGGATGCTCATGGGCACCGTCACCTGCGTTGATCACCGAAGCAGCAATGTGTTTAGCAAGAAGCTGAGGAGCGCCGGAACTTGAATGACGCAGGATAATAACATCAGGGTTCATGGCCTGAATATTTCTGGCGGTATCAACTAAAGTCTCGCCCTTTGTGGCAGAACTCGTTGAAGCGGAGATATTGAAGGTATCTGCACTCATTCTTTTGGCTGCTATTTCAAACGAGAGGCGAGTTCTGGTCGATGGTTCAAAAAAGAGGTTAACAATGGTTTTCCCTCTCAGGGTAGGAACTTTCTTAATTGGCCGACTCGATATCTCCCGAAAAGAGCGGGCCGTGGCAAGAATATGCGAGATGTCCTCAACAGACAGCTGCTCGATTCCAAAAATATGTGTATGTAGAAACTGATAATCAGGCTGCACTCTTTACACCATTGTCAAATTCAGTCAATTACATGGGCAATTCTGCCAAATCTGATTGACTCCAATCGCTCAAGGGAAAAGAGCGGTTTGTCAATATTCCATGACCAATAAAGGATAAAAGCTTTGCCAAGAACATCCCTTTCGTCGACAAAACCCCAGAACCGGCTATCGTAACTATTATCCCGATTGTCACCCATGACAAAAATGTGATCTGGCGGAACGATTACCGGACCAAAATTGTCCCGTGGGCTGACTTTTGCACTAAGTACAGCTGACGAACTGAAATGAGCATGTGAATCATCAATCGGCTTACCATTAATAAAAACACGTTTGTCTTTGATTTGTACTGTATCACCAGGTGTTCCAATAACACGCTTTATATAATCAACGGACCGATCTTTGGGAAATCGAAACACGACAACATCTCCCTGCTTCGGACTTTTTATTGGTATCAAAATTTTTCCGGTGAAGGGTACCTTAATACCGTAGATAAACTTGTTAACGAGCAAGTGATCTCCGATGAGCAGGGTCGGTAACATTGAGCCCGATGGAATTTTGAAAGCCTGAACGACGAAGGTTCGTATAAAAAGTGCCAAGATAATTGCGACACAAATAGCTTCAAAATACTCTCTAAAAACCGATTTGTTTTTCCCTGTTCTGGACAAAGCTGACCTCTTTCGTGGTTTTAAAATGATTTTTTTTGCACTCCTACCCCTTCAAACGAATATTGAAGAAAAGATAAAAATCATTTCATGAAGGATTTTTATCCCCGCAAAGCACGAGGATTAAATTAAGTCCCCTCAAGGGGGCGCTGAAAACGACCCACTCTTCGCGGCGGGTTTGTTGGATAACTAAATTAATCAGGAAACTAAGACACCGAAAACTACTTTAAATACAAACTAATTACAAGCAAGTTCATTTTTTGAGCGAACAAAAAATACGATGCCTAAAAATCAATCAATAGCCACGAAACCACAACATAATGAGGAGATTAGATCAATATTTCTATATATTGTGTAAACTAAAAATGATCCAGAGAAATGGCCGCCGCAAGAATTCAAAAAATTATACTTTCTTCAAAAAAACAAATGCTCTTTTCCTTGACAAATATTTTTTTATGTGACCTAATGGCCTTATGTACACGATTAATAAGTAATTTTTTTGCAACCCAGGCTGTTTTTTGCCTTTTGATTAATTTCATTCATTCTGTCTGCCATGAACTTGCCGTTTGTATCACAAAATAAACTGGTGGTTGGCCTTGATATCGGGTCCCATGCCGTCAAGGTTTGTCAGCTGAAGCTAACATCAGATGGCTACGCGATCATTACTCTCGGCAGCGCTGTTCTGCCGGAAGGCGCTGTGGAAGACGGAACCCTTAACGATCCGGAGATCGTTAGCAAAGCTATTTCTGATCTTTTTCAAAATCTAAAAATCAAGAATAAGAAAATTGGGTTCTCAATCTCAGGCTATTCAGTAATTGTCAAGAAGGTCAATCTGGCAGTTATGGAGGATGCTCAGCTAGAAGAACACATAATGGCCGAAGCCGAACAATATATCCCTTTTGATATAGAAGATGTGTATCTGGATTTTCAGGATCTGAAAACCAATTTGACAGATAACGACAGAACAGACGTTATGTTAGTGGCTGCAAAAAAAGAGATTGTTGATGACTACCTCGATATGCTTCATGGCCTCAACCTGACACCAGTGATTGTTGATGTAGACGGATTCGCCCTAGAAAACGCATACGAATATAACTACCAGAAAAAAGAAAATGTTGCTTTGGTGGATATTGGCGCCTCTAAAATGAGCATCAATATTTTATCACAAGGCATATCTGTTGTTGCCAGAGATATAATTGTTGGGAGCAGACAGTTAACAGAACAGATTCAAAATGTTTTTGACCTTGAGTTTGAAGAAGCTGAAGCTCTGAAATTAGGTTCCAGACATGATGATGATAAACGAGAGCAAATCGAAGAAATTTTCTCGACTACATGCACTCAGTGGATTCTTGAAATTAAAAAGGCCATAGATCTTTATCATTCCAACCACCCGGATCAACCGTTGAAAAAATTAATTTTAAGCGGAGGTGGAGCTAAGGTTGCCGGCCTTATCGATTTTCTTGTTCAGGAAACTGATTTAAAAGTTGAGCTTTTTAACCCCTTTTTGAATATATCATCGAACAGCAAATTAATTGATCCAAACTATCTTAATACTATTGGTCCTGAGATGGCTATTGCCACAGGAATTGCTCTCAGGCCCTCTGTTATATAATTATTCAAATTGTTAAGGGTTCAGTATGCTTAAAATTAACCTGCTGCCGATTCGGCAACTTAAAAAACAAGCCAAAGCGAAAAAACAGCTTTTGGGCATACTCCTCTTGTTTATATTGGTTATTGCCATTTCTGTATTGACTGGGGCTTTACAAGCAAAAAAAGTTTCCGGCCTTGAAGAGGAAATTGCAAAACTTGAGACAATCAAAAAGAGCTATACCCCGACATTACAAAAAATTGCCAAGCTGAAGAAAGATAGTGAAGAACTTATCAGAAAAACGAAGATAATCAATAAACTAAAAACAGATTCTTCTCTTACTGTTCGAGTGTTAGATGAAATTGCTAATCGAATTGATAATCAACGGATGTGGCTTGAAACCCTCAACCAAAACAACTCATCTTTAGGATTAACAGGTGTGGCTCTTGACAACGAGACAATTGCTCAGTTTATGGATAATTTTAAAGCATCTCCTTTTGTGAATGATGTAGTCTTAACTAGTTCTTCACTTAAAGTTGTATCAGGAAGAAACCTTAAAAGTTTTGTGTTAAATTGCACTGTGGCACAGCCGGTCAAACCATCATCTGAAAACAAAGATGTTAAATAACGTTCGAAAATATTTCCCAAGATAAATGTATGGAAACGAACAGCGCTGCATTTGATAGCTTCATCAACGAGAAATACATACCCCTTACTCCAAGGATAAAACTTGGTATTACGGTGGGAATTCTTCTGCTTCCGTTGGTAATTTTTTATTTTTCCTATTATCAACAAAAAGCTACGAAAATTCATACCCTTGAGCAAAATAAAGTATCTCTCACAAAACAGATTAAAGAATTAAAATTAAAAGCAAGCAACCTTCCTAAATTTGAGAAGGAAATGGAAGAAGCGGAAGCTCTTTTTTTGAAAACTTCAGTACTTCTTCCCAGAGAAAAAGAAATCCCTAAACTCCTAAAAGATATTTCTGCATTAGGACAACATGCTGGTCTGGATTTCATAACATTCAAGCCACTTGCAGACATTCCGAAAGATTTTTATGCTGAGATTCCTATAATTATCAATGTCAGAGGACCATATCACAATATGGGCTATTTTTTTGATCAGGTCAGCAAACTCGAACGAATAGTTTCCGTAACCAACGTAAAAATGAGCTCCCCGAAAATGGAAGGTGGAGAAATGTTGCTTAAATCGGACTGCAAACTGGTTACATACCGTTTCACAAACGTTGAACTTCCCAAACCACCCAAAAAGTGAAACCCATGATGTGTTTAATTGATTATCCAAAATCAACTTTCCTATCGAGCGTTTTTAGAACGATGGTATTTTGTGCATTTTTATGTTCCGGCAGTTTGATTTGCACTGAAAGAATCGCCTATTCAGTAGAAATGGACACTCTTGGAGAAGCACAGACTCCAATTGCCGCTGACAAATTCAGAATTTGAATATGTACTTGGAAACAGACCTGATCCTTTTGTCCCGTTTATCTCTGAAAAATCGGCGTCATCGACTGTTGATATGAATGAAATTATCGACAGTACTGGACCTCTTACAGGGATGCAACTATTTGAACCAGGTCAACTTACTCTCGTTGCAACATTGAAGAAAAACTCAGAAGATGTTGCCATGGTGCAGGATTCTACAGGCAAGGGATATGTACTCTTTAAAGGTACAAAAATAGGGCGACGTGGTGTTGTTAAAGATATAACACTTAATAATGTTATTATTGAAGAGACTGCCGTAACACGTGCAGGCAAGGAACTCACCACGCAGGTTGTGATGACACTCAAGAAAGAGGGAGAAGAATAGAAAATGCTTAAATGGCTAGATAAAATAAAACCGGCTGTTTTGATCGCATTTTGCATCATATTCGTGCTTCAGACGAATATAGTCAGGTCTGAAACAGATGTTTCCTACGAAATAGTCGATATTGCAGTTTTATTATCAGATAATGCAGTCAATTACACTATTTCAGGAACATCTCCGCCGATATATAATGTAACGGAGATGTTTGCTCCATTCAGAGTTGTTGTTGATATTGCCGGAGCTTTTTACGGCAAAAATATGACGACGGAAAAAGCACAACTCCAAAAGAACAATTTCGCTGCCCTAAAAGTGTCAGACGTCAAAACTCCCCCTCCACACATGCGGTTTGAGTTCACTTTATCCGACAGTCATGACTACTCGGTTGAAAAAGCTGGCAATAACCTCCTTGTCAAGGTTTTTCAAGGAACTGCTGAAAAACAACCCTTAGCTACAGTCAAGCCTTCTGTTAGAAAATCTCTCAATGACATCAAGGTTGTCTCAACACCAAATACAACAACAATTACCATGATTTCGAGTAGTCCTATCGAAAATTACACTGTAGATACCATTGCAGGTGGAGTTAACAAACCACCAAGGATGTATATCGATATTGATGATGTTGCCATTAACGAACTCATTTCAGAAAAGCATATTGGTACCTCCGTTGACCAAATACGCGTTGCCTCAAGAGGTAATGGTGCTCGTATCGTGTTTGATTCAGCCAGTCAGAAGTTATTCAAATATACAGTTGCACCAACTTCGAATGGTTTAAATGTTGTGATTGATGAAAGTAATCAATCCCCAAACACTCCAGCACTACCCTCAGTTAAAGGGTAAAACTAAGCCGAGCTCTGACCGAACGTTAGATCAACTTATCGGATCGTCTGAGCAATTACTTAATCAGACTCCTGACAAAGCAGTTTCTGACAAAACAGCTTCTAAAGCTGAAGCCCTACAAGAAGATTTCTCTTTTTCCGGATATAACAAACAGCGAATCAGTGTAGACTTTTATAAAATTGACATTCACAATGTTTTTCGTCTTTTCAGACAAATTACTGATCTCAACATAATCGTCGATGAAGAAGTAAAAGGAACGCTTACTCTTGCTCTCACAGATGTTCCTTGGGATTTCGCTCTGGACATCATTCTCAATTTGATGGATTTAAAAAAGGAAGAACGTTTTAATACCATTGTAATCTACCCTAGCAAAAAGGCCTTCGTTTGGCCAACTCGCGCTGAAGACAATCTTGCTTTCAAAGCTGATATTGACGTCATTGAGCAAGAAGCTCTCGTAATAGAGAAATCTGCCAGCCAGTCAAAAGAAATCATGCAGGCAAAAGAGTTCATGGCAAAAGCTCAGAATCTTGAGACAAGTGAAGAATTCGAAGATGCGGCACTTCTTTATACCAAAGCCTTTGAACTCTGGCCCGAAAATACCAAAATTTCAAATAGGCTTGCAACTCTCTATCTTGTAAATCTTGGTATGAACGCCAAAGCTGTCTATTATGCAAAAGAAAGTTTAAAACGTGATCCTCAAAATGCTCAAGCGGCTCTTTACGCTGCAATTGGCTCTGCCAACATGCAAAGAACTTCCGAAGCTAAAGGAATATTTTGCTCAAAGCATAAGCAATTCTCCACCAATGAAAGAAGCTCTTATGAGTTTTGCTGCGTTCAGTGAAAACAATGGCCAAAATGATGCAGCTCTCAAGCTTCTCGATAAATACTATATCCTATTATGGCGAAACCCTTGAAACCATGGTTGCTAAGGCAAGAATTCTTGATAAACTCGGCAGGTCTAAAGAGGCGACAAAACAGTATCAAGCAATTCTCGCTTCTGGTTTTCAATTACCTCTTGATCTAAAGAAATATATTGAAGGTCGTCTGGCTGTAAAAGATCTTAATAAAAATAAAATGGAATCTGATTCTCTCTCAAAATTTTCAGTCCAAGAGGTTTTTATGAAGTACCTAAAATATTGTTTTGTTTCCAGTAGCCTCTTGCTACTCACACTGATTCTCAGCTCATGCGCGACCAACACACAACACAAAGGAACAGAGTCCCAGCTTGGCTCAGGAAACAGCTCAGTCTGCTGAGAATGCCAAGACTATCAATGCTCCGTCGTTATCCTGCAAGCTTACCTGTCAACTATCAGACGCGCAGCGTATGTTGTCGACAAGGATGAGACAGAAAACATATCAATAGCAGAGGAGAGTAAACTTAAGGTTGGAGCTCGAATTACCTCCACCCGTGGGCCTCAGCCTCTTTGGGATATCGTCAAGCGATTGGCGTCCCTCAAAGGAATGAATGTATCGTGGGCAAGTGATGTCGACAAAAATGTGCTAGTGGATGTTGACATCAACGCCAATGACGATTTTTACGAAGCCCTGGACAACATGCTCCGGCAGGTCGATTACTACCATGAAATGAGTGACAACTACTATTGTCATAAAGTTTAAGGAGACAAGGCAATTTCAGATTGCTATGCCATTCACCAAACAAAACTATATACAGGGACAGGTGGAAATGTCCTAGGCAACTCCGATATTTCAAACAATGTCGATGGCACCATTAATGCTTAGACAGCAAAGAATAACGAATTTGACATCTGGGATAATATTAAACTTAATATTAGATACCATTTTACAAATCTGGACGTTCCGCAGAGAAGGTGAAACTGGTACAAAGATGCAACTGACGAGGTTAAAGATAATGACGTAGCCAAGGAAGGCTCAAGAAGTTATACTGGCAAGAAAGAGGTTGCACTTACTGAATCTTCAAAGAAAGCACAGCTGCTTCAACTGCTCAAATTCAGGTGATGTTGCCGGTGGACAAGGTTATTATCTCATAGATAAACCTGTTGGTCTAATCACTGTGACCGCGCCACGTCCTGTTCTTGAAAAAATTGATGCCTATATCAACAATCCTGAAAAAATCCCTCTACCAACAAATCTCCATTGAGGCAAAAATATTAGAGGTTCAACTGAATGATGCATTCCAGTATCGGCATCAACTGGAACAACGTTTTGAAAGACTTCGACATTAACGGCCTGGTTCGAATTTGGTGAAGAATGGCTTAGGTGTAATCCACCCTGGCTCAGGGCAGTTTGTTTCGAAAATTACTCTGGCTGACAAAGAGTTTCAATGTCTTATTAAATGCTCTCAATCGAACAAGGTGATACAAAGATTCTTTCAAATCCAAAAATCAGTGTTATGAATGGTCAGCCTGCTCTCATTACAGTTGGTAGAAACGTCACCTATATCGATGAAATTACTTCTGATAGTTTCAGGTACTGGTGCTAGATCGCAACTATAACTTATACTGTTGATACTGAACGAGTTCTCTCCGGTGTTGGTATGGCTCTAACCGCCACATATGCTTGGAAAGGATGAAATCATAATGAATCTTGTTCCTATCACTTCTGAACTTGAAGAACCAATAGAATATCGAGACTATCGGCGTTGAGGTGAAGTCGGATTTCCGATAATCAATGTTCGTGAAATGAGTACCACGGTGAAAGTAAAAGATGGCGAGATGCTTGTTATTGGTGGACTGATAAGTGACTACAAATCAAAACGACAGGTGAGTTTGCACCAGGCCTTGGTGATATTCCATTTTTGAAATATCTTTTCGGTTATGAAAGAAAAGAACATATCAAAACGTGAGTTGATAATTCTTTTAAGACCGAGAATCATTTAATTTTTTCAAATATGAATCTATTTTTTCAGTAGGGAGATCAATATGGATAGGCTGAAATATCTCGTCATCGGAATTTTAGCATTGTTTTTAGCCGGTTGCGGACGCGGACAAATTGTTGTGGAAACACTTAACGTACCAGAAGGCCCAAGCTTCCAATGCACCCGGAAGTGGTAAAAGCATCGTCATTCTTCCTTTTGCCGATTACTCCCAAGGAAATCTAGAATCTGCCCAGCGACGAAATATGCTCATAACTGAATCACTGACTGATCGCCTTATAGTCAATGGATTTAGTCTGCCTATCCAGGAAGACGTTTTTGACTACCTTGTTAAAGAAAATGTCATTAGGATTCCTAGCTACAATACATCAGATACAAATTCACTTGCTGCAGAACTCAACAATGATTGGTCTGATACAATGAAGTCTGAAATCAGGACCTATATGTATCAGATCGAAAATCGAAGCTGCACAAAAGAAGGGTCTATCTTCTGGAACTCATGGTCTTGACAGCCAAATGGTCTCCAAAATCGGCCACCATTTTAATGCGGACTATATCGTCAGGGGCAGGATTCTTGAATTCAAAACCAGGCAGGAACCGACATGGGCAATCTGGCAAAAAGGATTAATACCTTTCGTAAATGATGGTGCAGATAGACTCATTTTCGGCTATGCCAGCTCAGATGCCTATGATGACAGATATGAATCTCTCGATGCGATGCATAATAGCAAGGGTCTCACCCATGGTAAGGGAGGAGCAGTTGATAGTCAGGGAACAGTTCAAATGAGGATGTGGGTCCAGGAAGCGGCAACAGGTAATGTTGTCTGGAGTAATAGAATCAGAGTACAGGTTTCTCCTGAATCGGTACAGGCTGACAACCAATACGATACTCTATTTGATACCGCTATTGACAAAGGTGTAACAACCTTAGTCGATCATTTTGTCGCATACGGCCTTTAAAATCTGAGAATATCCTCGTATAAAAGCAAAAAAGGGGTGTTGGCTGAAAGCCAACACCCCTTTTTTCTTATTTCCCTTCCAAAACTAATTTTTTACTTCTTCTTTTTTCTTCATTGCATTCTGAAAGAGTGCCATAAAATTAACGGGTTCCATCAGAAAAGGCACAAAGCCACCGTCTATCGATACCTGGCTCACTATTTGTCTGGTAAACGGGAAAAGCAAAGTTGGACAGTCTACTCCCAGAAGCATTGGCATATGTTCATTTGGAATATTTTTCAGCATAAAGACAGCTGCATGCTCGACCTCCAAAATGAACAAAACCTTGCTATCCTCTTTCGAGGTTACTTTTGAAGTAATCTGCAGACAAACTTCCCAGTGGTCGGCATCTATTTGTTTATTATTGAGCTGGAGATTTACCTCTACTGCAGGATCCATTTTAAGGCGGTCGGTGAATACCTGCAGGGGCATTCGGATTTTCAAAAGACAGATCTTTAATATACATTTTCTGCATTCTAAATTCTGGCTTACCCGCATTTTCATTTTCTACTTTTTCTTCCATGATACTCCTCAATATAATTGAAATAATATTGTTATGAGATTAATTGTACATTTTCGAATACCCTTTATCGAGGTAACTACTCGAGAAATGTGCTTTTCCGACGATATCGTCTTTAAATTTTAAGTGATGACCAAATTCATTGAAGAGGTATTAGAACGTACTTATGCAATTGAGGCAAGTATTCTGAACAGGTTTTTTTGGTAATTATAGCAAAACCTGTTTGAGGAAATGCCCTGTATATGATTTTTCAACTTTGGTTAAATCTTCCGGTGAACCGACTGCAACAATCTCCCCGCCACCGTCACCACCCTCAGGCCCCAAATCTATTATCCAGTCAGCAGTCTTTATCACATCAAGATTGTGTTCAATTACCACGACGGTATTACCCTGGTCGACCAGGATATTCAGTACATCAAGAAGATGTTGTATATCCGCAGGATGCAAGCCAGTAGTCGGCTCATCCAAAATATATAAGGTTTTCCCACTACTTCTTCCTGATAATTCTTTCGCAAGCTTAACACGTTGCGCTTCTCCGCCAGACAACGTAACCGATGACTGTCCTAGTGAGATATACGTGAGACCAACATCGTAGAGTGTCTGCAGTTTGTTTTTAACTGGGGGCACATTCTGGAAAAAATCGAGTGCTTCCTCCACAGTCATCGAAAGCACATCATGAATATTTTTATCTCGGTATTTTATCTCCAGCGTTTCACTGTTAAACCGCCTTCCTTTGCATGTTTCACACTCAACATAAATATCAGGTAGAAAATGCATGGCAATCTTATTAACGCCTTCGCCTTCACATGCCTCGCACCTACCACCCTTTATATTGAAACTAAAACGTCCCAGTTTATACCCCCGTGACCTTGACTCAGGCAAGCGAGCAAAAAGGTCCCTTATTGGAGTGAACACACCAGTGTACGTTGCAGGATTTGAGCGTGGTGTTCTGCCTATCGGACTCTGGTCGATATCTATAATTTTATCGATTAGATTCAGTCCAGTCAAAACTGTGCCATCCTGAATAATACTCCCATTTTTCGAATTCAACCCTGCTTTTGCTAATCTGAACAGAGTTTCTATAACGAGTGTACTTTTGCCGGAACCCGAGACTCCTGTTACACAAGTCATGCCCTTTAGCGGAAACGAGGCAGTAATATTTTTTAGATTATTGCCATCACAATTTTTAACCTGTAGACAATTTTTCGCGCTGATAGAAATCTTTCGCCTTTTTTCAGGCGTTTTAATCTCAAGTCGACCGGAGAGGTAGGCACCAGTCGCAGAATTGCTATTGGTAAGCAGCCCTTGAACATCTCCGTTATAAACAACAAACCCTCCATGGATTCCAGCGCCTGGCCCCATATCCAGGATATGGTCGGCTGCCAAAATTGTGTCGGTGTCATGCTCGACGACGATGACGCTATTTCCCAAATCACGCAGCTCAAGCAACGTATTGATAAGTTTCTGGTTATCTCGTTGATGGAGACCGATACTCGGCTCATCTAAAATATAAAGCACTCCCGCCAATCGAGAACCAATCTGTGAGGCAAGTCGAATTCGCTGAGCTTCACCACCGGATAAGGTGCCGGCTCGCCTCTCTAAAGAAAGATAGCCAAGTCCTACATCTCGCAGAAAAGAGAGCCTATCTACAATCTCCTTAAGAATCGAACTACCAATCTTTCTTTCCCTTTCAGTAAAGGGAAGTAGCGGTATTTCTGTCAAGATCGATTCAATCGCCAGACAAGTAAGCTCGTATATGGACCATTTACCAACTTTGACTGCCAAAGCTTCAGGCTTAAGCCGAGCCCCCAAACATTTGGGGCACTGCTGTTCATTCATGTATTTGCCCAGTTCATCACGAACCATTGATGATTGGGTCTCGTGAAATCGACGATCAAGTTGAGGGATCACGCCTTCAAACTGCTTAACGGCGGACGTGCTACGACTGCCATTGCTATAAACAAATTGGATCTCCTCTCGGCCGGAACCATAAAGAAAAATATTCCTCATTTTCTCGGATAATTTTCCGAAAGGCGTTTTTAGAGAGGCACCATAATGTTTTGCGACAGATTCTAGAATATGTCCGGTATACGACTCTTCATTACGCCATCCCCAAGGCGCGATCGCGCCATCGCTAATGGATTTACTCAAATCGGGAATTACCAGTGACGAATCAAAAAACTGTTTAACTCCAAGTCCTCCACATTCGACACATGCACCTTGCGGATTGTTAAATGAAAACAGCTGAGTTGAAATCGGCGGCATAGAAATCCCGCATTTATGGCAGGCTGCGAGTTCACTGAACAGTTGTACAGAGTTATCATCAGGAAAAAGCACAAGAAGGAAGCCGTCGGTTAGTTTTACTGCGGTACTTACCGAATCAGCCAATCGCCTTCGAATGGTTTCTTTTATTACCAGTCGATCAACGACTACCTCAATTGAATGTTTTGTGTTTTTTTCCAGTGAAGTTATGTCATCCGCATGCAAAATTTCGCCATCAACACGAATACGGACAAACCCTTCCTTTCGGATTCTTGTCAGTAGTTGTTCATGTCGCCCTTTTCTTTCGGTAACAAGTGGTGCCAGGAGAATGATCTTCTTTCCAACCGGTAGACACATAAGCGCGTTTACCATATCTTCAATTGATTGAGCCTCTATTGCACTACCACATTGATGACAATGGGGATGGCCACAACGGGCAAACAGCAAACGGAGGTGATCGTATATCTCCGTAACAGTACCCACCGTGGATCGGGGGTTTTTGCTTGTCGTTTTCTGTTCAATGGATACCGCCGGTGACAATCCCTCCAGAGAATCGACATCTGGCTTATCCATCTGTCCGAGAAATTGGCGGGCATAGGTTGACAGAGACTCTACATATCTGCGTTGACCTTCTGCGTAGAGCGTATCGAAAGCGAGTGTTGATTTCCCAGAGCCGGACAAGCCTGTAAAGAGCACAAGTTTATTTCGGGGTAAATCGACGTCAATATTTTTCAGATTATGCATTCGTGCGCCACGAATGCTAAGTGTTTTTGGTTCCATGTAAAAACGGAGAGATAGAGGAATGAAGTTATTGAAGACTGTTAATTACGGAGAAGATTATTATGATCCACTTTTATGCACCGGTTCATAACAACAAAAATCCCCTTACTTCGTGCGAGATCAGCAGCTTCCTCATTGACTATCCCCTCCTGCATCCATACAGATCGAGGAAGCGGATTCAACTCGATAAGTTGTTCAGCAATTTGAAATACATCCTCAGATTTTCTAAAAATATCGACAATATCAATTGAGTGTGGAATGGAACGAAGATCAGCATAGCAGACCTGCCCCAGGATTTCCTTTTGTCCAGGATTTACCGGGTAAATTGTATATCCGGCCTCAAGGAGATACCGCCCTACCATGTTACTCGGCCTGTTCTCTTTGGGAGACAATCCGACTATGGCAATGGAAGTAACCTCTCTCAGGAGATTGGCAATTTCAGATGTTTGCTTATGGGCATCAGGTGTATGCATTTAAAAACCGTTGAAATATCCAATTAAGAATGTTTTATGGGAAAATCGAACTGCAATTCAATACTTATTGTCGAGATATAATGATGACCCCATAGACAAAAGTCAAGATACCAATTATATACTACGAGGATGTTTGGCAGGAGACCGTTAACCTGTTTTCCTGCGACCTTGATATAAAACCATTCCTTGAACATCATTGCAAAGCATGAGGTAATTTGATGAATTTTCAAGACATCATTTTAGAATTAAGTAATTATTGGGCGAAACAAGGCTGCGTAATTCAGCAACCTTATGACATGGAGGTAGGTGCTGGTACATTCCACCCAGCCACGTTACTCCGCGCTCTCGGTCCGGAACCATGGAAGGCTGCATACCCACAACCCTCCAGAAGGCCAACAGATGGACGTTATGGCAACAATCCAAACCGATTGCAACATTATTACCAGTATCAGGTGGTAATAAAGCCCTCACCATTAAATGTCCAAGAACTTTATTTGGGCAGTCTGGAACGCTTCGGTCTCAATCTTCTCGACCACGATATCCGGTTCGTTGAAGATGATTGGGAATCTCCAACCCTTGGAGCTTCGGGACTTGGTTGGGAAGTGTGGCTGGATGGCATGGAAATCACTCAGTTTACCTATTTTCAACAAGCCGGTTCCATTGAACTTTATCCGACAACCGTCGAAATAACCTACGGGCTGGAACGGATTGCCATGTACCTCCAGGGCGTTGAAAGTGTTTACGACATAGCTTGGAATGATGAAGTAACTTATGGGGAGATCTTCCATCAGGCTGAAGTTGAATTTTCCACCTTTAACTTTGAAGAAGCAAATGTAGAAAAACTCCTGATGTTTTTTGACACGTACGAGGAAGAAGCTCTCAAACTCATAGATAAAAAACTCATTCTTCCTGCTTACGACTATTGTCTGAAATGCTCTCACACTTTCAATTTGCTTGATGCTCGCAAAGCAATCAGTGTTAACGAGCGTACAAGGTACATTGGTCGTATTCGAAATATTGCCAGGAAAGTAGCAGAAGCATACGTTGAACAACGGGAAGCCATGAACCACCCGCTGATAAAATAACAGCGGGGAACTCAATGGCGGAAGTGCATGGGCAATCAACCCAACGGGAAAATCTCATGCCTTCCCCTGATGTTCAAATCCCCTGCAATGCCTAAAAATACTACACTTTACATCATCCAATAATTCAAAGTGCTCTGAACGTTTACCAGAATTTTCTAATTTTGTGTGGCAAAGTTCTGGGACAAGTTTTACACGGTTTTCTCCCTGCCTTCAAGTTCTGATTCCCCCACAGATTGCATCACTTTTCTAACTTCACGTTATTGCAAAGCTATACAAAACCCTTTGATGGGCTTCCATGGTTATCAACTAAAAGGTCACAGCGTGAAGTCACAACCTTTCTGCTTCCATTGCGACAACACAACGTGTATAATTAAGTGTGACATTTTTTCACATTCAATGCTTGTATCTAACTGTTTGTACATTTAATGTTCGTTACATTTTCTATTACATTTTTTCCATCATATTATGCACAGTTTTCTGACATTCAAATCAGGCAAGTTTTACTTCAACGAAAAGTATGACACCTCACAGGTGGACAACTTATTGGTCCGTGCTGTTGTACTCAACGAGACCATTACGGATCTTCCTATTCTTCCTGAGCTGGCTTCACAGATTGAACCAGAAATAATGTACAGTTCCATAGCCGGAACAGCGGCAATTGAAGGCAACCCAATTACAGGTGAGGATGTTGAGAGGATAGCCAAGGGTGAAATCCTTGAGAAGTACACCAAGAAGGACCAGCAGGAAATCAAGAATCTCATCAAGGCTTATTCCCTTCTATCAGACATCAAGCCGACCATAGAGCCATTTCTGATGACAGAGGCACTCATCTGTGACCTGCACAGGATCATAACTGCCGATGTTACGGATGAGAATAATATTCCAGGCAGATACAGAAACGGTACTGTCAATGTTGGGGATAAGGCACATGGCGGAATCTACACGCCACCCAAGATCCTTCTGGATGTTCAGAACCTGATGCAAGAATACGTTGAGTGGATCAACAGCCCGGAGGTATTACAACTCAACCCATTCATCAGAGCAGCTCTTACCCATTATCATTTCTGCGTCATACATCCATTCTGGGACGGCAACGGAAGAACAGGGAGATTACTTGAGGCTATCCTGCTGCAAGCGTCCAACGTAAAGTATATCCCCCGCGAGATGTCCAACTTCTATTACCGGAATGTTGATGATTACTACAGCTCGTTCTCAAAGAGCATAAAGCTACAGAAAGATGCCACCCCTTTTATATGGTTTTGCCTGAAAGGTGCAGTTGAGAGCCTGACTAGCATCAAGGAGCGTATTGTTTACTTCATCAGAAAATTTGCCCTGAGAGACTACTACAGGCATGAACGCCAAAAGAAAAACCTTACAGCACGGCAATACGAATTACTCGGACTACTTCTCGATAATCCAGTCAGTTTTACACTCAAGGATTTGTATGAACGTAAACCGTTCTCACTGCTGTACGGAAAGGCGACAACTCAGACAGCGAGGCGTGACTTGAAAAAACTGACTTCTCTTAACCTTTTGAAGCCTGATGAAAACAACAGTTTTTCTCTGAATCTTAGAGCTATTGGGTAACTTGTAGCGCATGAAGGATACACACAGTGTCAGGGATTGGACCCCCACCGCATAAAAACAAGCCACCAGAATCAGTAACACCTTCGGATAATGCAACATCTTAGCATTAGGAATGTTGCTCAAATGTCAATAATAACAAAATGTTCTTTTTACTAACACAGGGACTAAGAACTAATACAAGATCTTAATCCCTGTTAATAATTGAAGTACAAATTTTTTCTAGACTTTTATACTTTGAAACTACCCACAATTTTCGTTAAAGCTGTTGACCGAGAAAGTAGATCCTCAGCGCTGTTTTTCACTTCATTACTGCTTCCTGCTATTTCATTAGAAGCAATCGATACTTCCGCAATATTCTGTGAAATCTCTATTGCTACAGCTGAACTTTGACTGACATTTTCATTTACTTCCTGTATACCCTGGCTAGCCTGTGAAATGTTGTTAGCAATTTCTCTAGTTGCAGCTGTCTGTTCCTCAACCGCTGTTGCGATGGTAGCAACAATATCATTAACGCTACTGATAATCTTTGAAATATCTACTATTTCTACCCCTGTTGTCTTGGTTGTCATTTGGACATCATCAATCAGAGTTTTTATGTCAAGCGTTGCTGCGGCTGTCTGCTTAGCGAGTTCCTTAATCTCATTAGCAACAACAGCGAACCCTTTGCCAGCTTCTCCCGCTCTAGCTGCCTCGATAGTTGCATTAAGAGCCAGGAGATTGGTTTGTTCTGATATTTCCGTAATAGCTTCTGTCACTTTACCGATTTTATCTGCCGCTTTTCCGAGGTCACCCATTTTATTTGAAGCATTTTGCGCCTGACGAACTGCATCACTAGATATATTTCTGGCTCTTTCCGCATTTTCTGCAATTTCGTTAATGGTCGAACTCATTTCTTCTGCTGCCGAAGCGACCATATTGGTATTTGTTGAAGACTGTTCCATGGCTGCAGCAACATTGTTTAAATTGGCACTCATTTCTTCCGATGCTGTCGCTACACTATTTGAACGCTGAGTAGTATCATCAGCATTTGATAGCAAGTTCTGGGAAATCTGAGAAAGTAGTTTTGAACTGATTCCAACTTCTGATGCATTATCAGATATCTGCTTAATAATTCCCTGTAGTTTTTCGATAAACGTGTTAAACCATCTTGCCATTTCACCAACCTCGTCCTTGGAGTCCACCTTTAGACGCATGGTTAAATCGCCTTCACCTTCGGCAATATCTTTTAGCCCGGCTACAGCTTTATTAATTGGTCGAATAATACCTAATGAGGCAAAATAGACTAAGACACTTACCACAGTTACCGAAATTACAGATACTAGCAGAATGATGTTTCTGGTAGCGCGAGGACTAGCAGTAAATTCATCATGATTCTGGGTGAGAGCTATGCTCCAACTTTTGAGTGCTACAGGCGCAAAACCAGCAATTTTTGAGACATTTTTAAAGACATATTCTTCAACACCCTGCTGGCCAGCTAACATGTTTTTAGTTATTACTTCCATCCCTTCTAAGGTTTTAAGATCAAGCGACAATACAAATTTTTCGTTTGGATGAGCGTTAATGATTCCTTTGCTGTCGGTCATAAAAGCATATCCTGTGTCACCTACCTTAACCTTACTGACCATATCAACAAGCAATGAACCCTTGATTGACAATCCTAAAATACCCAGAAAATCACCAGAAACAGAGGTGATCGGCGAACAGGCGACATACGTCAATTCATTTGACGCTTTTGATCTGAGGATCTCACTAACGGTAGGTTTTCCGGTTGATTTTGCTTCTGTAAAATAATCTCTGTCACTAATATTGATACCTTTGAAATCCTTACCATCACTCTGCTCTCCAGAAATGAGAATTCCGTTCTGATCAGAAACGAAAATCCCGTTATAATCTGGGCCGAGTCCCTTGAATATGTTCTTCATTTCAGAACGTAAATGGGCAATATCCTCCTCCGAACTGTCAACACCTTTTTCCTTGACCGTAGTGCTAACCCGGACAATGGTTTCATCCCTTGCTACCGTTGATGCAATCCTGGACTGAAGGACAAGGTTTGATTCGACAAGAGATGCCAGCCCCTGGGCATGACTCAGAGCATTATCTTTGGCAGCCTTTTCCAGAGCATCAGACGATTTGTTAACGGCAATGTAACCTACAACCAACAATGGTAATATAACTGCAATACAACCACCGACAATTAATCTGAATGAAATCGAATGTGGATTAATTTTTCCCATAAGTACGCTCCTGAATTTTAAGAAGAGATGTAAGCTGCACAAGAGGCTGACCAAGCGCTCAGTCATGTCAGATCAAATCATCTGATACAAATCGATATTTGTCAAATTATTTTTTCTGCACAAAACAACCGACACAGTAAACATATAAATTACATATAATATCATATACATAATGCTTCACTTACAACAATGAAATTGATAAAGAATTTTAATACGAAGTTATGAGATAGAATGGAATTAATCAGAAAAATATCTTTACGATTTTAATGTCAGGCAGATTGCGTAGCGATGGTTCCTGTCCAAAAAAAATGTATTCGAAGATTTTTGTAAGGATTTGTATAGATCTTTTTTATAAAACCTATGTTGCGAGACAGTAACGAAGAAGTACTTTTATAAATCTAGGGAAAACAGCAGGATATATATGTAAAGATGGAGGACTATGAACCAAAATCTCAAAATTTGAGGTTTGGTCATTCTCATAGTCTCAAATAAGGTCACAATCACAGAAACTGCTTTTTAGATTTTCTCAGAGAAAAACCTGCAATTGTTGAATATCAGAAAGTGGTACGTTGCTATTACTCGCTGACATCAATACAAAAATGAATTCCAATGGAATTCTTTAAAAATGGCTCAGTGATTATAATAGGATGACCTTTTTGAGATGACGATCACGAGGTGAACACCAACAGTTTTCAATTGACCCCGGGACAAAATTGGGATACAACAACAAGATTTTTACTTGTTGTAAATACAATAAAAATGGCGGAAGTGCATGGGAATCGAACCCACCTAACGGGCTATTAACCCGCTACACCGGATTTGAAGTCCGGGAAAGCCACCAGTGCCCTATCCACTTCCGTAAATTGAAGCAAAAAGAAAACGAATATACTAATAAGTGTTGACCTTGAAAACAACTATTTATTATATTATGTGTTTTTATTGGTGTAACTGCATACAAGATCATGCTTTACAACCATTCAATATTAATAATCAAGGATTGAGTACGAACAATACATATGCAGTGTGAAAGACTAATTAAAATGATTAAGTCGTGGTATATCCACGTCCGTGATGAAACGATGGCTCCAGCCCGCATGATATCTTTCATCGAAGAACATGCTATTAGCTGTGACATCTGCAGACAAGACCCCGACTTGAAAGATGAAATTTCGAAGATTACCGAACTGGTACTTCCTGAATCAAAAATCCCCAAAGCTGTACGCCAGAAAAGCAGCCAGGATGATGACGATGATTCTGACGACGATGAAGATGACGTTACCTCTGAGGACGAGAACGATGAGGAGGATAAGGAGGAAGAGGACGAAACTGATGATTCCCTTGATGAAGAAGGGGAAGATGAGACAGAGTTCGATTTAGACGACGAAATCTAATCCAAAACCATTACAGGATTGAGATTCTTACTCAATCAAGTTGATCTTCCTCAGAGGCCTTCAAAAGGCCTTTGAGGTTACTTTCACCCCGACGAGAAAACCCCGTACTAGGGTTGTTTTCATTATACTTTTTTAAAATAATCGTTTAAGGCTCTACGCCCCCAACACTTGACCTTCCCATTCTTTTAGTTTTTCGACTATGAATGCATTTATAGTCGCATGCTCAACATCCCCTTTCCCCTCGACTGTAATCGCTTCTCCAAAGGCGAAATGAGCTGTTTTCGTTACGTCTAGTTTTCCAAAATCTTTGATTTTTTTGCCATTTTGCCAACAATCCGTTTTCAAAGCCAGAGGAACAATTGGAACTCCCGCTTTTTTCGCAAGTTTCACTCCGATAGAACTCATCTGCTTTGCATCAAAGACGTGAGAACGAGTTGTTTGTGGAAAAACTATGATAGAGATACCCTTTTCGAGCCTGTCGAGCCCTTCGTTTAATACAGTTTTCAGATCTTGCCTGGCGTTAGTCCGCGTAACAGCAATTGGATCTCGGGAACGCATGATATGCTTAAAAACAGGATACGAAAGGAGTGTTTCTTTCACAACAAAGGTTACAGGTTT
>CAWCTP010000012.1:0-327500 GCA_963798425.1 uncultured delta proteobacterium
TATGGCCAGGCAGAAACTAAAGGAAATCATTATCAACCGGGACTGGTGCAAAGGCTGTGGTATTTGCATTAAGTTTTGTCCAACCAAGGTACTTGAGCTGGACGAACGGGATAAATCAACGGTCGTTCGACCGGAAGATTGCATTTGTTGTCGAATGTGTGAATTACGATGTCCGGACCTCGCGATAGAAGTATTGACCGAAGTGTTGACCGAGGTGTCGACAGAGGAAGGTGAGAAGAATGAGTAAAAACTTACGATTTGTTCAGGGGAACGAGGCCTGTGTGGAGGGAGCACTCTATGCCGGCATCGACTTTTTCGCGGGCTATCCGATAACTCCTTCAACTGAAATCGCCGAACTCCTCTCCGCACGTCTTCCGGAACGGGGTGGTAAATTCATCCAGATGGAAGATGAGATTGCCTCCATGTGCGCCATCATCGGCGCCTCGCTTACCGGCAAGAAAGTCATGACGGCGACCAGCGGCCCCGGCTTTTCCTTAAAGCAGGAGGCCATCGGCTATGCCTGCATGACGGAAATCCCCTGCGTGATTGCCAATGTTCAGCGGGGCGGGCCATCGACGGGCAATCCGACCCATGTCAGCCAGGGGGATATCAACCAGGCGCGCTGGGGCACCCACGGGGATCATTCCATCATCGCCCTTACCGCCTCCAACCATCAGGACGTCTTTACCATGACGGTCGATGCCTTCAACATGGCCGAGACCTACCGTACGCCGGTTGTGCTGCTTTTTGACGAGGCAGTCGGCCATATGCGGGAGAAGCTGATCATCCCCGAAGCCGGGGAACTGGAGATTGTCGACAGGTTGCGGACCTCGCTTGGTAAAGGTGTTGATTATCACCCCTACCTGCCCCGGGAAGACGGCCGCCTGCCGATGTCCGATTTCGGCGCCGAGCACCGGTACAACGTGACCGGTCTGTTCCACGACATGTGGGGTTTTCCCTCCAATAACCCGACGGTTGTCAATGAACTGCTCAAGCATCTCGTTGATAAGATTGAAAACAACGTCCACGCCATTACCCGCTATAAGGAACATTTCCTGGAGGGTGCTGAATATATCCTGGTTTCCTACGGTTCTTCCGCCAGATCTGCCATCCATCTGGCTAAAAGCCGGAGGGCAAAAGGTGAAAAGATCGGCGTTCTGGAGCTGCAGTCCATCTGGCCGTTTCCTTCAGAGCTGGTTCGGGAAAAATGTGCCGATGCCAAAGCCGTGCTGGTGGTCGAGATGAACCTTGGCCAGGTCCTGGCCCAGGTTAAAGCCGCGGTGGAAAAACCCCATCGGGTATTTCTTGCCAACCGGGTTGACGGGCACCTTATCACACCTTCAGACATTAAAAGACTCCTTCGGGTTATCCAGGGGAGGGGAGTATAATATGGCAGTAAATGACTATTTGCGTGAGCGGTTTTTCCCTCACATGTGGTGCCCCGGCTGCGGCCACGGGACTATTCTGGGCTCGCTTATCCGCGCGGTTGAAGAGCTGCAGTTGAACAAAAACGAGATTGTTATGACCTCCGGAATCGGCTGCTCGGCCAGGATCTCCGGCTATGTCGATTTCCATTCCCTGCATACCCTGCATGGCCGGGCCTTAGCCTTTGCCACCGGGGTGAAGCTCAGTAAACCGAACCTGAAGGTTCTGGTACCGATGGGCGACGGCGACGCTCTGGCGATTGGCGGCAACCACTTCATCCATGCGGCACGCCGCAATATCGATATGACCGCCATTGTCATGAACAACCGGATCTACGGCATGACCGGCGGCCAGTTCTCGCCTCTTTCAGGGCCGGGAGTAAAGGCCACCACCGCACCCTACCTGACTATTGACAGTAACTTTGATGTGGTTGAACTGGCCAAGGCTGCGGGTGCCACCTTTGTTGCCCGTTCCACCGCCTACCATGCCAAGGAAAGCACGGAACTGTTGAAAAAGGCCATTCTCCATAAGGGTTTTTCCGTGGTTGAGATACTCTCCCAGTGTCCCACCCATTACGGCAGGAAAAATAAGGAAGGCGATGCCGCCAGTATGCTGGAACTGCATAAGACCAATACGGCGAAACTCGGTTCCAAGGCCCTGGCAGAGAACCCGAGCCTCACCCCCCGCGGCATCTTTGTTGATATAGATCGCCCGGAATACTGTGAAGAATATGATAAGATAATCGCCTATGCAACAAAGGAGAAGATATCATGAGTAGAATACGACTGGTCTTCTCCGGCTCCGGTGGTCAGGGAGTGATCACGGCGGCCATTATTCTGGCCGAGGCAGCGGTTATTTATGATGGTTTAAATGCCACCCAATCCCAGAGCTACGGTGCGGCGGCCCGCGGAGGCTCGACCCGGAGTGATATCATTATCTCCGATAAAGATATCGATTTCCCCGAGGTCACCCAACCCAACATCCTGGTCTGCCTGACTCAGGATGCCTATAACAGCTATTCTTCAATTATCCGGCCCGGAGGAACCCTTCTGACCGACAGCCGCTATGTGCAGATTACCCGGAAAGTGGATGCCAAACAGATCGAGCTGCCGATGTATGAACGCGTTATGGAAAAGATCGGAAAACCGGTGGTCTTTAACATCTGTGTACTTGGCGCCTTGATCGGTATTACCGAGGTTATCAAGCCGAAGTCGGTCATGGCAGCAGTGGCCGACAGGGTACCTAAGGATTTTGTCGATTTGAATAACCGGGCATTTGACCTTGGGCTGGTGCTTGGGTCGCAGTATATCTTGTAGTTTCAAGGGCTCCCGGTGGTTGAACACCACCAGGGAGCCTTTTTTATTGTCTTGCAGTTGCCAAAGCGAAGAAGGGACGGATGTCTCTTCCAGCCTTCTTAGAGTACGACATGGAGACGTTATGGATACTTGTCCGACCAGCCATAGTTCAAGCACCAGAGGCGAGGATATTATTGCCAAAGCAGAGAGCGTCGGACTTGATCCGAGAGTCCTGTACGAGGCGGTCATTGACCTGTCTTCAGAAGGGTTGCTCACAGCCAACTGCATCAATATGGCCGCCGGGATTCTTCTCGTGGATATCGGACTTACCCCGGTATTTCTTTGAACATATCCGCAAGACGGCACTGGCCCACCTGCTCCAGTCCATAGCCACTTCCATCAAGGTTGTTGACGGCAAGGTAATTCTGTACGGCCGGGTTGCCCAGATAGATTTCGATGCGAGTGAGGCAAGCGTTGCCCAACGGGTGAGGATTGCAACAGAAGAGACCCGCGACAGCATGGAGGCAGTGCTGGAGGATTTGATTCCCGGCCACCGGCGAGAGTATTACTACAGTCCGGTAAGCAACTATTACACCTACATTATCCGACCGGAGACAGTGGGTGATTTCCCAACGGAAGCCTTTAACCAGTCCCGCTTTCTCTTTACCCTGGCCGGGGACTATACGGCAACCCCGGAACCGACCAGAAGGCGCTATGAAAAGGTATTAACGCAGTGTGAAGAATCGGCTGTTCCGTTCATTGCCGTCTTTAATCTGCCGGAAACCGGCGAGACGCGGTTGATGTTCAATTCTGATTTTGAGTCGCCTCAGCTCCCTGTACTCCGCAAAATCCTCAGCGATCACGATCTGACCCTGGTCCGTGCCTACTGGGAACCCTATTTGGGGCAGGCCTCGGTTCCTTCATCGATCTGCACCCTCTATGTAAATGGTGAGTTGACCCGCAAGCAGGAGGACGGGGTGGTCAGTGCCCTCAGGTCATATCTCGCATTTTCAGTCAATCCGATCAAGGAACTTTACCTGGAGGATCAGATTAATTTCCAGGAAATGCTCTTTGCCGGTAACGCCATCGACTTTAGCCATTTGTTTATTTTCAAGGAGAGCGAGAACGTCACCGACCGGGAGATTCTGGACAGCCTGACCAGTAAAGATCAGCGGGAGTCCTTTGCCAAACGTATCCAGAGTTCCAATAAATCGACCTATGGGGCCCCTGTCATTCAGGAGACTGTTGCCCGGCATCCGGATCTTATCAAATTTCTCCACGCTCTTTTCGAGAGGCGGTTTTCACCCGAAAAAAAGGCTGGGATAACAGGAATCACAGAACAGGATCTTCAGGGGAAGTGGCTGGAGTTTGAAAAAATCATTGCCGGCAGGTTCATCGATTTTCCCCTTGGTTATGAGATTTTCAAGTTCATGTTCAAGATCATCACCAGCACCCTGAAAACCAACTTTTATAAGCCGGAAAAACGGTCTTTCGCCTTCCGTTTTGATAATAGCATTCTCGACCCTCTGGTTTTCAACCGATTTGTTTTTGGTGTCTTTTTTGTCAACGGCCACTATTCCTGCGGTACCCACCTGCGGGCAGCGGATATTGCCCGTGGCGGGCTGCGACTCATCCGCGTTTCACACTCCAACTATGACAGTGAGCTTGATAATGCCGTGCTCCTCAACTATGCCCTCGGTCCCAAGGCGCAGAGATTAAAGCATAAGGATATCTGCGAAAGCGGCTCGAAGGGGGTGGTTATCCCTCGACCGGAATATGCCGTCTACAGAAAAGAGGCGCTTAGCGATTACACCGAAGGGATTATGGATCTGATGCTGCCGGACGACTCTATCGTCGACTATTACGGCAAACCGGAGATGATCTTTTTCGGGCCCGATGAAGGCACCGCGCCGCTGATGGATGATGTGGCCTACCACGCCAGAGCCAAAGGGTATCAGCACTGGCGGACTATTACCACCGGCAAGAGCTTTGGTATTCCCCATGACACCTATGGAATACTCTCGGGGGGAGAGACCTTTGGCCTCTATGATCTGGGCAAGAAAGGTGTTGAGCTGCAGGTGGATGGCCGCTCGATCATGGTGACCGATGATATGGCCTTGATCGTGGCAGAAATAGGCGAAGATATCTCGGTTTCCGGGATGACCACGACCTCCATCATGGGTTCTTTCAGGACCCTGATAGACCATCACAACGAACGGGAAGAAGAGCTGAACCTGATGATTACCGGAGGTCCTGATGGTGATCTCGGGGCCAACCAGATCCAATGCTACAAGGGGAAAATCTGTCTGATTGTTGACGGAGGTTCGATTCTCTTTGACCCGGAGGGGCTCGATAAAAAGGAATTGATGAAGCTTGCCGTGATGCGCAACTCTTCCCCTCGTGCCAATTCCCTCAGTTTTCCTGTGGAAAAACTCGGCAGTAAAGGATTCAGGGTACCGATCAGCTCCCGTAACGTCACCCTGCCGGATGGCACAGTCGTTGAGGACGGAGCCCTTTTCCACAGGAAGTTTCTGAGCGACCCCGCTAACCGGAAATATATCAGCGAGGCCAATATTCGCGCCTTTATTCCCTGCGGCGGCTTCAAGGACACGGTCAATCAGGAGAACGTCCGTCGCTTCCTTGAGCTGTTCAAGGAACTGCGGTTTATTGTTGAGGGCGCCAATGTCTTTTTTGATGATGCTGCCAGGCGATATATCGCAACCCAGACAAACATCAAACAGATAAAGGATACCACCGCCAACAAGGGCGGGGTGTTCAGCAGTTCGATTGCCGAAGTCCTGACGGCCTTTCTTCTGCAAGACGACTATGAAGATAAACTGCTGAACGATAGTGCCACCAGGTGGGCCTTAACCAGGGATATTCTGCAGCTGGTTGATCGCTATTCCCGCATGGAAACGGGGATACTGCTGCGTCTGTATGATGCCGATCCTTCAATACCGCTGTTTGAGCTGTCGGAGGCAACCAGTGAGCAGATCTTTGCCCTGCAGGATAGTTTGGAGCCGCATCTCCCTGAGATTCTCGCAGACGACGAACTGCTCCATCAGGTAATGGTCCACTACATCCCGTCAGTACTGCGTGAAAAACTGGGAGAAAAGTCTATAATGGCCATTCTGAACACCGAGCAACTCCAGCCATACAGGAATGCCATTATTACCAAGAAACTGGCCTCAATGGCCTTTTACCGCTTTGGAGAACAGTGGGAGAAGTACCTCAAGGAAGTCGAGGTCAAGCTGTTGCCCGCGCTGCATACAATATTTGCCGATTGATTCTGTCATTCGACAATTGCTTATATTTTTTGTTGGGAATCTCTATCGATATTGTCTGCTCCGTTCCTGCTAAAAACCCCTTGGTTTGTTCGTGCCGTTTGAGAAGAAGTTAATAGAGCCGTTGAATTGCTGAGGCCTTAAAAACTGCGATTATTTTACTTCCTGGACGAATATCCAGTTCATCCAAAGATTGGGGAACAATTTCGGTAATGATGGTATTCCCCTGGCATTCAAGTTCAACACCGACCAGCCAATCTGTCTGGTATGTTTTACGTACGATACAGGGCAGCATATTTCGGGCGCTAGTGGCCTCCGGATGTTTTTTGAATAAAAGGATATCCCTGCTGTTCAGTGCGAATTCACCCGCTGCCTGGTTCTCTGTTTTAACGAGCATCAGGGAGACGTCCCCCCAAAGATAGCTCAACAGTTTGCCAAGATCTTGAGGAGATTCAAGATGAAGAATATTTGTGTAACCTCTACCACTGCAGCCAAGCTTTGTCCGGGCCAGATCTTCTGTTGAAATTTGATTTTCTACCAGACCTTTATTCATGACGAGCACTTCTTCGGTCATTAATCGCATTTCTTCAAGGCTGTGACTGATAAAAAGCATGGGTATGGAAAATTCTGCAAAAACCTTTCGTAGGTGCGGAATAATTTGATATTTAAGCATACCATCCAGACCGGAAAGAGGTTCATCGAGTAAAATGAGATGTGGGCAGGCCAGGATAGTCCGACCAAGCGCCACTCGTTGGCGTTCACCGCCGGAGAGTTTGGAAACACTGCGGTTAAGAAGATTATCTACCTGAAGCACACTGATGAGATGATCCGGATCTATATTTCTTTGCGGGAGTGGAATTCTGTTTAAACCGTAGAAGAGATTTTTTTTGACGCTCATGTGCGGAAAGAGGTGGGCATGTTGAAAGACGACGCCAACCCGACGTGCTTCGGGCGGGAGATTTATTCCTGTCTTCCCATCAAAAAGTGTTAAACCGTTGAGTTTGATCGTTCCCTTGTCCGGCTGCAACAGACCGGCGAGCATGTGCATCAGTGTTGTCTTACCACTTCCGGATGGCCCAAAAACACCGCATTTCTCAGACTGAAGAGAAAAAGCCATCCGACTCTGAAAGCCCTCAAATTTTTTTTCGACATCGACTTGCAATAACACGATCTATCTCCTTGACAGTTTACGGTTTGCAGCTTCTCCAATCAGCAGCACGACAAAAGACAGGAGAATGGATACCAGGCAGAGGGACAGAGCCATACTGTCACCTCCGGGCGTACTGGTATACTGATAGATGGCAAGCGGTATCGTCTGGGTAACTCCGGGCATATTACCGGCCAGAACTATGGTTGCACCAAATTCGCCAAGACTTCTGGCAAACATTAAGGTCGTACCGGCCAGAATTGCACTGCTGCAGAGAGGTATCGTGATGGTGAAGAGGGTATCCCACCATTTTGCTCCAAGGGTCCGCGATGCCTGTATATACTGTTTGTCAATACCTTCCAGGCCGATACGTATGGAGCGAACAAGTAACGGGAACCCAACAACAGCGGAAGCGATGACCGCGCCTTTCAGCGTAAAGATTATGCGAATGTCAAAAAGCCCCAGCAAATGACCCAGCCAGCCATGGCGGCCAAATAAAAGCAGCAGAAGATACCCTGTGACTACCGGTGGCAGAACAAGCGGTAAATTAACGATCCCTTCAAGAACAGCCTTGCCGCGTATGTTTGTTAATGCAAGTAGATAGGCGACTGCAAACCCGGCCGGTAGTGCAAGTACCGTTGCGGTTACGGCTACCTGCAAAGACAACTTGATCGCCAGCAGATCATCTGGAGTAAGAAATGACATAAGCTGTTCCCTTAATCTATTTATTCGTGTGTATATTAATGGACTGGCTCAAAGCCATATTTGGTTAGAATAGTTATGGCCTCAGGACTACTCAGGTAATCGTAAAACGCCTGTGCCTGATCATTTTTTGCTCCTGTTATTGTCAGTCCCAATGGATATGAGACTCGGTCATAGAGATCGTCCGGCACGGTAAACAGAATTTTTGCAGTGGTGGCAAGACGTGCATCGGTTCTATAAACAAATGCCCCGTCCACTTCCCCTCGATCGGCGTACATCAAAGCCTGTCGGACATCTTTTGCCATGATCAACTTCTTCTCTTGTTCGAGTTTTGCATATATACCGGCACGCTCCATAGCCTGCTTGGAATATTGGCCAGCCGGTACGCTCTGCGGACTGCCCAGGGCTATACGATCCAGGTTGATAAGAGTATCCAGGGAAATATTGGCCGAAGTATTGTCACCAATAAAAACGAGTTTGTTATAAGCGAAAATGCGATCTGTTCCCTTGGCAATCAAGTTTTTCTCAACGAGGTATTTCATCCATTTAGGGTTGGCTGAAACATAGATATCTGCGGGCGCTCCCTGGTCGATCTGCTTGGCCAGGCTACCTGACGAGGCATAGTTCGGCTGAAAAACTGCGTCAGGATGTGCTGCGGAAAATCCTTCTATCAGATCATTGAAGGCATTGGTCATACTGGCGGCAACCGAAAGATTAACTGTTTGTGCCTGGACTGAAACGATTGAATACATTTGGAGAAGAAAGACGACAAACAGCATTTTCCATTTCATGAGAAACTCCTTTGTAGAGGGTTAAATTGATCATTTTTGTAACGATATTGAACAGAATTCAGGTTGTAGCCAGCAGGACGTCGGAGGCTTTGATGATGGCCGATATTTCTTTGCCAACAGCAAGCTCCAGCCGCTTGAGGCTGGCGGAGGTTATAATAGAGGTGACCGTGCTGCCGCCGGGTAGATCAATGGTAACTTCGTCGTTTACCGCACCGGGCACGATATTGCTGATAATGCCGGTAAGTATATTGCGTGCTGAAATAGTTTTCGGATCAATGTTGCTGCCAAGAAGTACACATGATGCCTTGACGATTGCCATGGCCTCTTTCCCCGGCTGAAGTTCAAGGCGCTTGGTGGAGCCGTCGGTGATTACAGAACTAATTTTATCTCCACCTTTAAGCTGAATGTTTATGACACTGTTTACTACGCCTTGATCTATACTCACCACTTCTCCCAGCCAGACATTTCGGGCACTAAGCTTCATTTCAATTCTCCTGAGTGTTTTGAGGGTATCAAGGGCTTCCTGGGGATTGTCTGCAAAGAATTGCATGAAACAGGCAAATTCTTTTTGCAGTAGGTGTATCCGGTGGAGCAGTTTTCTTCCTTCTTCCGTCAGCACTGATCCACCACCTCCACTGCCGCCTGTTCGCTTAACAACCAGCGGGTAGGGGAGTAGATTGTTGATTTGGTCGAGTTTTTGCCAGGCAGATTTGTACTGAATACCAAGAGATTGGGCCGCACTGTTGATTGATCCTGACTGTTCAAGTGCTTGTAACAGCTGAATTGCCGGTCTGTTGGCCGACCAGCCCATGATCTCATATATGATATTGTCCGGCTTCGTTGCTTGCTTTGGCATATGTGTCTCGCTGTAAGAATATTGTGCTATTTTATTTATTGTTACTGGCGTTATTACTTTTCGACATAACGAATAGCAGAACCTGACGATCATTGCAAAGCAAAACACAGGCCAAGTGTAAATTTATGAAGAATAAAAAAAATGATTGAGTCAGTAAGGTTCTGGAAATATGAGTAAATACGATTTGTCCACATCGGCCAGAAGCAACGGAGATGGAACAAGTGCAATCCATCTTACGGTAAAATACTCGAATGGCAGCAGGAATGTCCGACAATTTGGTGGTAAAGATACGCAGGGTATCACAACATTGTCGCTTAAAGACATTACATTACCTGCCGAAGGCGCGGTTTTATGACAAAGGAAAGAAGCTGTCACTCGGAACCTTGGAGAGATACGACGTTTAGGCACAACGATAAAAAAGGGTATTGCTGTTAATTGACCAGGGAAGGAACTGTATTACAGTAACCTCAAGGTTCGTGACACTACTTGGAACCCTGTCTTGCTAATATGACCCTGAAGAGGGGCATATATTTTCAGGGTGCAACCGCGGACCCCTCATATCCTGACACAATTCAACCTCAACGTGTTATCAAGTCGGAGGCATAGTATGAAATTAAACCTTACCGTTCTTTTTCTTTTTATCGCATCGGTGATTGTAGTTTCCAGCAGTTGGGCAGCGGAAACCGTCGTCGATATGTATGCATTGACACCAATAGGCATTGGCTCAAAAATTGGGACAATTTCGGTCAGTGAAACAACGTATGGCACCCTCTTTACGCCGGCATTATCGGGTTTGAGCGAAGGATTGCATGGTTTTCATGTCCATGCCAACGGCAGCTGCGGAGCCGCCGAGAAGGATGGCAAGATGGTTCCGGGACTGGCAGCCGGTGGCCATTATGATCCAGCCGAGACCAAGAGTCACAAAGGTCCTTACGGAGATGGTCATTTGGGAGATTTACCCGCTCTCTATGTTGGCTCGACAGGTATGGCCACGCACCCCGTGTTGGCTCCTAGAATTCATCTCTCCGAGTTGAAAGGCCATGCGCTGATGATACATCAGGACGGCGATAACTATTCGGATATACCTAAGCCGCTAGGGGGTGGAGGTGGCCGTGTTGCATGCGGAGTTGTCGAATAACAAAAGTTCTCGCTCAATTACCTGATAATCTGCCTAACCCTGAATATGCAAAGTGACAAAACGAGGGTAAATGATTACAAAGCCATTACTTTAATGCCTCACTTGTTGGGGATTAAACAGAGTGAACAAAAAAATCTGTTAGCACTAATTAAATGAATATACCAAGAAAGGAGATGTAGATGTCTGAAGACGAGCTGTATGATCTGATTATTTTAGGTGGAGGTCCCGCAGGTTTGACGGCAGGAATTTATGCCATGCGGGCGGCCCTCAAGACAGTTCTGATAGAAAAAGGTCTTCCTGGCGGACAGGTTGCGATCACCAAGGATGTGGAGAATTATCCCGGTTTTATCGAGATAGGCGGCTTTGAGCTCTGTGAAAAATTTCTTGAACATGCCAAACACTATGACCTTGAAATAGTCGATAAAGAAGCTGTGGCTACGGAACCTGGAGTTGATTTTCATTCAGTTCGTCTCGTCGATGGCACTGTTTTGCGGGCTCATGCCGTCATCCTTGCCGCGGGTGGAACCGCACAGAAACTCAAAATTCCGGGAGAGGATGAGAACTTCGGCAAAGGGGTTTCCTATTGCGCTACCTGCGATGGTTTCTTCTTTCGGAACCAGGTCGTTGCTGTGATCGGCGGTGGCGATACAGCTCTGGAGGACGCACTCTACCTGGCCAAAATCACCAAAAAGGTCTATCTCATCCACCGTCGGGATGCCTTCCGAGGCAGTCGAATCCTCCAGCAACGTGTTTTTGCTGAATCAAAAATCGAGATTGTCTATGACACGGTGGCCACGGATATCGTTTCCAACGAGAGAGGTGTCTCCGGTCTGAATTTAAAGAATGTTAAAACGGATGAAAAGCGGACAATTGATACCGACGGGGTTTTTATTTTCGTCGGCTTTAAACCAAACAGCCAGATCGTTCCCGCCGGGGTTAAACTGAATACCAGCGGTTATGTTGTCACCGACGAAAAATGCGAGACGACTATTCCAGGTCTGTTTGCCGTCGGCGATTTGCGTCAGAAGTATGCCAACCAGATTGTTCTTGCGGCCGCGGATGGCTGTACCGCGGCTCTTGCCGCAGCCCACTATATCGAAACCCGTAAAGTCGATTGAGCGTTTTCGGATAGATAAGGGAACGCCCACGATAAGAGTCGTCAAAACATTTCGCCTCAACCTGCCGATACAGCGAATATAGTCTGTATCGGCAAGGAAGGGCGGGTCAGGGTAACCTGGCCAATTCGATGGCCTTGGTAAAGGCTCGATCCATATCCGGTAAATGGGTTATGTCAGGAACAACCTGGATATATTGAACAATTCCCTGCTTATCGACAAGGATAATTGATCGGGCGAGCAGTCGAGGGCCATCAAGCAACAAACCGACCGACCTGCCGAAAGTTCCTTCTTTGTAGTCTGAGAGATACTGAATATCCTCCAGTTTGGCTTCCTTGGCGAACCGCTCCTGGGCGAACGGCGTATCGCGGCTGATGGTGATTCGTTTGACGGTGGCCGGCAGTTTATCGCCCTGTTCTCCCAGGTAATGTGTCTGCGCCTCGCAAACTTTAGTGTCGATGGACGGCACGATGCTGAGGAAAAGAACCCTGCCATGATAATCATTGAGATTGACCGGTTGCATGGTCGCAGCGTCAATCAGGTCGGTATCCGGCAATCTTTCTCCAACTTTTATTCCCGTTCCTGTTAGAGCCAGCGGCTCACCTTTTTTGGCCACCTGGGTTCCGGGAACAACGCTATTAGAATCGATAACAAGAGCGGCCTGTTTTGGTGCGCAGGCGCCGAGCAATAATCCAAGGGTCAGCCCCATTGACAACAAGCAAATCTGTTTGAGCATGGTTTACCTCCCGATTGTCTTAAGATGTTATTTTGAACTTCATAATAGAAATCATTAAATGCCCTTTTGGGGCGGCAACGGTCGAATACACGGCATGTCGGTCACACAGTGACAAGGAAGTACTCCCTTAGTATATCCTTTTGTGAATGACTGTTGCTATAATGCTAATGCCGATTTTATGCCGGTCAACCTGACGTTCTGTAATAGTCTTGTCGGAGATCTGGTGGGAGTTACCTGAAGTCTTGCAGGAACTCTGGCAAAAAAGTCTCCATGCCGGCATGGGGAGGAGGTTGGTTCGGGATGAGCCCCGGGGTGTATCCGCGCTTGCGAAAAGGCGCGAGTAATTGGGGATTGCGGCTGATAATATGCACTGGTACCGACCAGGGTTCACCTTCACCGGTCAGCTGCAGATTAGGTTGATGATCCCCCATGATGATGATCAAGGTTTCTGCGTTGACATATTTGGCGAGGTAATCACCAAGGGTGGTAAAATCATAGTTCAGAGAGCGAAGATATGCGTCTCCGGCATTTTTGAGATCTGGCCAGTAGATGGGGTACCGGACAGGTTCTTGGTCTCGATAGATACTTCCATCACCAATCAGATCCCAATTGGGGATGAACTGCGGCTGAATACTAAAGGCGGCGTGGCTGCTGATCAGGATATAGCGAATAAACATCGGTTGGCGCCGCTGTACAATTTCATGTCGACGCACCCAGTCGAGGACGAATTGGTCGGGCATCGGCGCCCATCCGTAAGATCGACCCTGGTAGTTAAAATTCCAGGCGTAGTAGAATTGCTGGTAGCCGTATGAGGATCCTTCTGGATACGGAAAACGAGTGCCCGGCATTACCGAAACAGTTCGATAGCCGTTCTTGTTAAAAGAAGAGGCAAGGTTTGGCAATGAGGAGCGCAGCAGTGCCGTATCCTTAAGATCGTTATTGGCCCGCATCCCAAACTCCAGGGTGCTGTGAGCCAGCCAGGAGGCTCCGCCGTAGGTCGGAGAGCTCAGATAAGAAGATACTGCCATGAAACCATGCTGATCAAGAATCCTGGCAAAACCTGCCATAGTTGTCTCCATCTGCTTTCGGTATTCAGGACGACTGAAGACAATGCGGCCATAGGATTCGACAATGAACAAAAGGACATTGGCACCATGTAAACCTCTCAGCATGGTGGGCGCGACCGACCTCTCTTGAGCAGTTTTCTCAAGGTGGGTGAAAAAGGTCTGCTGTTCTTTGAGCTGTCGGTGGATTGAAAGTATTCCCCGGCCGAAACCAGCCATGACCGGCTGGTTGGTCGTGGGCCATCCCCAAAACAATGTTGCGCCAAGGCCAAGGCTTGAGACGACCAGAAAAGACAGACGAATCTTTTTGTTTAAAAATCCTTCAGCAGCAGCCCGACAGCAATACCAGCTGAAGATAATGATCCCGAGCACCAACGCAGTGGTTTCCCACATAGTTCGCGTGAAATCGCCGTGTTGAGAAGATGTCCTCAGCAGGTCGTAGAGGTCGAAAAGATAGCCGGAATCGATATAGAGATTGAAGGGGCGGTTGAAGTACATGGGCACGACGATATCTCCGATACGAAACAGACGCAGTATCAGAAAAAACGAAGTTACCGGTAGAAGGGTCCAGAGGAGAGTTCGTTTGCCAAAACAGGCCGCCGTCGCGAGCAGGATGAACAACAGCCAGACATCAACGGACGGCTGCAACAACTGCCAGGAAAAAAGATGCTTTGCCGGATAGTTGAAGTTCAACAGGACACTGAGCAACAGAAAAGCAACGAGACTTTTTATCAGCAGGAACGCAGTCCATTTTTCTGATTTCATGGCAGGGATAATCGTTGTCGCACCAGAAGATCAAGGTGACGGGCCAGAAAAGTCAGCTCCCCGGCCTCGACCTGTCCGTGCCGTAACCGGGCCCAGTGGGCGAGATCGGATGGTGAATTGGGATTATGCTTAAGCTCCAGTTCAACCGTTTCAATGATGGTATGCAGGAAAAAGATTTCATCTGCTAAATAATGACCATTTCGTGGATGGATAACCCAGTCCGAACTACCTGCGGCTAGAAGTTCCAGGCCCGGTCGTTGGACGAATGTCAACAATCGCCGCCCAGTGTGGCTCGCCCCGGCAAGTCTGGTCTCCATTGAGCCATGGTAGAGCTCGATTATTCGCTCGTCACCGGAACACTCGGGCAGAAAGAGTGTCTCCCCATCGAAGTTACAGGTGAAATAGGCAAGTCCGTGGTTGGTCAGGTTAGTCAGGAGGCGTGGCAGCAGGACAGGAAAATCCACCAGATCAAGCACGGCGTGAGCGATCAGAAGATGGAAATTGCCTGGTAAAGTCGACCTGTCTGCAAGTTGTTCGGCACTGGATAGCTCAAATCGAAGGGATATGTCAGCCGTAGTTGTACAGAGCTGGCCTTGATGTTCCCCAAGCCAGGACAAAGTATGACCCATTTTTCCAGCCCAAGAAGAGAGATATTGCCTTGCTGCCCTCAGTTGGTCCGGGTCGTTGTCGGTTGCCACATAGATAACGGGGCCGGTCAATACATTCCGATCAACCATACGTTCGAGCATGGTTCCGATACCTGCGCCGATCTCAAGAATGTTTACAGGCTCACTGCCTGTAGTTTGGGGCAGGTTCTCACGGAGAGTTTGCCAGACGTGGTAATTAAGGGCCCGGTCGTCGATGGCTTTTTTTGCGGCAAGATAGCGGGGATCAAAACTCTTGTTCCTCTCTGGCAAAATCTCCTGGCAATCTTGGCTTGTGATGAAATCATTTGGCGGCATCTCTATCCTCCCGTTTGTCGTGCATGGCCTTCATTTCCTGCAGAAACTTGTCAATGGTATTGACACTGTCCTGCCAGGTGGCACTTTCGGCATAGGTCGCGGTGGCGGACAAAGACAGGCGTTGCAGCAGTTGTCGATCCTGATGCAGATCTACAAGCAACGACCTCAAACCGGCAAGATCACCAACCTGCAGCAGAAAGCCGTTGGTCCCGTGACGGATAGTCTCGCCCGCGGCTCCATTTTGGCATCCGATGGCAGGCAGCCCAAAGGCCATGGCCTCAAGGATGGCAATCCCAAACCCCTCATACGCGTAGGGCATGCAGAAGAGATGGCATGTGGTGAGTGTCTCAATCAGTTGTTTATCCTGGAGAGGCCCGAGGAAACGAACTGACTCCGAAAGTCCGAATTTTTGAACAAGCTGTTTTACCGTGGCGGTATGGGCAGGGTCAAAGTCGAGGCCGCCAACTATTGAGAGGCGCCAGACATCGCTCTCAATCTCCGCCAGAGCTTCGAGTAAAGGCAATAAACCTTTTCTGGGGATGACATTGCCGAGGAACAGTAATTCGAGGGGACCGGTACGATGAGCCCTTTGACAGATGAAATCAGCTGAAAGAGGACTGCCGAAACGGTCTCCCGCCGGATAGGCAACAACCTGAGGTTGCCTATGGTTGACGAGAGAAGTGACGGTTTGCAGGGTGGTTTTTGAATTGTGGATAAAACCATCAACCGAGGTTAAAAATCGCCGTTCGATCAAGGCCAACAGCATGTTATGCCAACGCCCACGCGGTTCATCGCTGAGAATGTGATGGACGAGTGCCACCAGCAGGGGACCGCCATGCCGTCGAAGTTGTTTGTTGACAAGAAAAAGTGATGGATGACAAAGTTCGTCCTCGATGATGATATCAAATTTTTTGTCCAGAAGGCTGCGGGAGAGTCTGCTGGAAAAACCAAGGCTAAGACGCCGGAGATAGGAGCCGGAGGGGAGGCTGATCACCTCCACCTCGTGGCCCAGTTGTCTCAGGCCCTCAACCATAATCCGGTCGTAGAGGTAGCCACCGGTGAGTATCTCCAGGTTGCCATAAATGATAAAACCGAGTCGCATCAGAGGTCGGCGGTAAAGGAAGTCCAGGCAATGTCGTCTTCCCAGATCTTGATGGTGAGAGTATTCAGGTTAAAGGGTTCCAGCCGGTTTTTGAAAAGTTCAAGGATGACGGTGGCCAATCGTTCAATGCTGGGGTTGATGCTCTCGAATGCGGGCAGCGTGTTGAGGGTTTTTCCCTGAAAATCAGCCACTACCTCATTAAGATGACGCTCCACTTCGACAATATCCACCAAAAATCCATGCCGGTCCAAATCTTTTTTTACAAGGATCAGTTCCAGCCGGTAGCGGTGGACATGCTCAATGTTTTCCTCCCCCCAGTCACCACCGATAAGGTAATGGCGGGCGTTGAATTCCCGCCGAATTCCGAGATTATACATTTTCTTCTCTCCTTGTATGATCATGTCTGGTTACGAGGTTGATGTTCGAAGATGACCTGAATTGTTTCTTCCGGACGCTGGTCAATCAGCGCATAAGCTAAAGCAGCATCGTCCAGGGAAAAACGATGACTGATACAGCCGGATGGGTGCACCTGTCGCAACATCTCCCAGGCCAGCTGCAGTCGACGACTGTTCTGCCATCTTCTGGTAAGTTCGGGGGCTAAGCTGCTCACCTGGGAACTGATAATGGAGATCCGGCCTCGATGGAAAAATGAGCCTAAATCTATCTCGGCCTTTTTCGCGCCATACCAGGAGCCGACAACTACCCGACCGCTGAAGCGTGTCAACGATAGAGCGGAATTGAGCGCTGCAGGATTGCCTGAGAGTTCATAGACAAGGTCCGCCTCGCCCCCCTGGCCCGGCGTCCCTCCTAATCGGGAGAGCAGCGTCGGATCGTCTGGTGCGTAACATGCCCCGGCACCAAACCGAAGGGAGGTTTCCCGCCGCAGCGGATGGGACTCGGTGGTTGTGAGTGTCGCAAGTGGAAAACGAGAGAGCAGGGCAGTGGTGAGCAAACCGATGACACCCTGGCCGAGAACAATGACCTTTTCGCCGATCAGGGGGGCACCGTCCAGCACCAGATTGACAGCTGTTTCCATGCTTGGCAGAAAGAGGGCGGTTTCGTCGTCCAGGTCATCAGGGATTGGATGCAGGGTTGCCGGATCGGCGCAGAACATATCCTGATGAGGTTGAAAGGCAAAGACCCGGCGATTAAGCAAATCGCCCGAGACGTCAGCGCCAGTGGCGATTACCTTGCCGACCGAGCAATAGCCGTAGGCCAGGGGATAGGCAAAAGTCCCTGCCAGGGCGCCAATGGTACTGTCGACTGAGACGCCTCGAGGCCATTGACCCCGGTAAACCAGCATCTCTGTCCCCGGACTGATCGCGGAAAAGCGCGCTTGGACAAGGACTTCTGTCGCAGCTGGTTTCGGTGGGGGGCTGATCTTGACCACTACCCGCCCAGGTTCTGTAAATTCCAGGTGATGCCTCTTCATGGTTCCTGCCATTGGGGTTGAGCCCAGAGTATAATGTCTGGTCCGCACATTTGGTACGTTAGGGGATTGAGGTGCAAAAGGGAACCATTGCCAACTACCGGCCGATTTAATACCGGCAAACCGCCGACCAGGCGGGGGGCGATGGTGATGATCATCTGGTCCACCAGTCGCGCTTCGAGAAAACTGGTAATAACCTTGCTGCCACCCTCTACCATGATGCTCCTGATGCCTCTCTCGCCTAGCTGATCAAGTAAATTCGGCAGGTCGACCCTGTTCAGGTGGTCTCGGCGGCAACGGATGACCTCAGCTCCACGGCCTTCTACCGCGCCGACCTGTTCCGGACCACTCTTGTCGGTGCAGGCCAGCCAGCAGCGGTGATCAGTCCGGTCAAGAAGTCGGGATTTCAAGGGAATGCGCAGATTACTGTCAAGAACGATGGGCTGGGGGTTCGGTCCCTTAATCAGTCTGACGGTCAGCAGGGGGTCATCTACCAGCACGGTGTTGATGCCAATGACTATGGCGTCGCAGGCAGCGCGGATCCTATGGGTTAATATCATTGATTCCGGACTGCTCAGCCGAAGCTGTTCACTGTTCCGGGTGGCGATGCTACCATCCACGCTCTGGGCGTAAGAGACGGTGACCAGCGGTCTGCGATGCCGGTCCAGGAATTGTTTGGACAAAAGAGGAAGGCAACTCAACCATTGATCCTCCTGGCAACTGAGTTTGTTGTTCTCTGTAGCCGGAGTATTTCTGTCACCGCGGTACTGAGTGCCCTGAGGCTGTTCCTCATTCATGGGTATCCTTTATCGGAATTGACTGCTTTGCTATCCAGCTATTATTATTGGAAATCGTCTGCATCTTCTATCACTCGGATTGATTGTTGATGATACCGATCTTATCGGGACAAGTCAAATACTTCATACTAAGACCCAGCCCAGCCAGATTAAAGAGCAAGTCGCGTGATCGAATAATCAGGCAAAAGCCGAGTCCAAGGGCATTGCCCAGTCCCAGAGTTTCAGTCAGCCAGGGCAGGGCTGTTTCCAAGATGCCAATTCCCGCCGGTAGAGGGGTGAAGAAAGCCAGGCGTGCTACAGCAACCACCGAGGTTAGCTGCCATAACGTCAATGGAAAGCCGAGAAAATAGGACATTAACCAAAATTCTATGAATACACTGAGCCAGTGGCCCATTGAAAAAAGGTTGGCCAACAGGAATTGAGAGCGGTGCTTGAGAAAGAGGGAGGCGGCCATGGTTTCCCCCTGTACAATGATCTCCTCAAACGACCCGATGTTGCAGGATCGAGAAGGAAAATACTGCGCATAAATCTTTTTGCCCAGAAAGACAGCTCGGGAAAGAGGCTTCCCGCCGGTAAAAAGCATTGCCAGGCCTCCGGTAAAAACGGCGAGCATACTGAAGATCATGACGAGGCCCTGAAGGCCTGTAAAGGATGACGTGACCAGACAGAGAGACAGGATGACAAGACTTGCCAGAAGCTCCAGCAATCGGTCGACTACCACTGAAGTCGTAGCAGATGACAGAGAGATTCCATGCCGATGATGCAGCAGATAAACGGCGAGCGGTTCTCCACCGAAATGCGGACCCGGGGTGAGATAACTGATGGCGTTGGCGGCGAGGCGATAAAGGCAGGCTGGGAGCAGACCAACATCCGTGCCAAGAATCCTTAACAGCAACCACCATCTGGCGGTCATCAAGGGCAGCATGAGCAGGTTGATACCGATAAGAGTAAGGATGGCTACGGGACCGAGTCCGGACACAAGATGCCAAACCTCGGGCCAGGCCACACCTCGCAGGGCATTCCAGGCCAGAGCCAAACCAACAATCCCCAGGATCCAGCGCCAGTTGTTCTGGATTTTCTGCCTGAGAGTAGAGGAGTTGGGCTGGATCATGCGGTCTTGCCAGCGGTTGTTGAATCATGGCTGATGCCGCGATAGAGAATTCTTTCTTCCGGTACCCAGAGCGAAAGAGTACCAGTGCCGCACAACATTAAGGCGGCGGCAATAGTGAAGACGACCAGTGAAATTGCAGTTATGCCATAGGGCGATTGATTACTGCCGAGTAGCAGGATCAGGCAAAGGCTGGCGCTGCGGCCCACACAACCTGCAACCGCAAGCAGACAGCAAAAACTCATTGTCACCTGCCAGGGCAGCAGGGGTTGAAGGAAGTCAACGTTAGTGAGCAACATAATACCCCCGATAAAAAGAGTCATTCGAAGCGCCAGCGGCAGCTTTACCAACATGGATCGTATAATAAGGTCCAGGCTCGTTTGCTGGCCGGCAGTTGTCTGTATACGGCAGGACACCACCAGCCAGTCTCTCAAAAAACCGATCAGCAGGGGCGTCATGAATATGAAGGCTGCGATAAAGGTGAACGTTGGTCGAAAAATCGGCAGAAGCGCCATTCCTACCAGGCCCATCTGGCAGCCGGCAATAATTCGGGAATAGGGCCGCGATTGTAAAGTGATAACGGGCAGGCCCTGTCTTTTTCTCAGCCAGATGCCGAAGATAAACGGATAATAGGCCAATCCCACCAGCAGATAGATAACCGGCAATCGTCCGAGGGTAACAGCCACCAGGGAGGCTACCAGCAGGCCTGCCGCATCGGTTTCGATATCGAGTTTTTTACCAAGTTCAGTCTCCCGGCCCTGTCTTCTGGCAATAAATCCGTCAAGAAGATCGGCCAGAGAAAGCCCGATATACAGAAGACCCGGCAGCCAGGACAGAGCACCTTGCAGCCCCTCTTCAGCCTGGAGAATCACCGGGAGGAAACCAGCAAGGGCAGCTATGGCCCCGGCACGTAACAGGCTAATCCAGTTGGCTGCGCCAAGGGTGGGGAATAGCCGGTCCTCTTCACAGGCAGGATGGTTGCGGGATAAATGTTGAACAAGTTGCCACTGTAGATGGATGGCGACAACAAGTCCTGGGAGCAAGGCGAGAAGGGTGATCGGTTTGTCTCGTAAGATTGACCAACAAAAATATAGAGTTGACACCCATGGGGAGAAAAGAACCACGGCTGCCCACCTCGATTGAACTCTTAATCGTGAGAGTGTTAGCAACCGATTTCCCTTCATTGTAATAAACCTTCCTGGAGGAATTTAATCCTCGGCCTGTCAATTTCTGCCTTGGTCAGCAGATAATCTTCGACGCTGCCATATGTTTTTTGGAGATGAGCAAACATGGCGACCAGCGGTTCACTCGGCGCCTGCAGATAGAGGGCGGCACATTCAGGACTGATCCCAAGGTCAAAAAAATCGGAATAGATTGATTGCAGTCGCTCAGCGTTACAGATGTTTGAAAGCTCGTGATCTTTCAGAATAGTCTCTTCCGGCACACCAAGAGTCTTAAGAATAAGAGCGGCGCAGATACCGGTGCGATCTTTGCCTCCCGTACAGTGGAAGACCAGAGGCAGGTTTTTCGACGAAGCGACAAGGCCGATAACTTTACCCCATACCACTCCGAAATCGTCGAGATAGCGCAGATAGAGTTTGATGAAAAAATCCATGGACAGCCAGGATCTATCCCCAGCCCGCAGACGAGCCATGGCAGTAGCCGGATCAAAACCATTAGCCAACACTGGCAGAGAAAGCAGACGAATGGACCCATCTGAAGGGAGACGGTCGGGAGCATTCTCTTGCTCGCAAACGGTTCTTAGATCGCAGACAATCTTTAGCCGGAGATCCTGCAAAATTTGCATGTCCTTCACAGTAAGACGTGAGAGGTGATCCGAACGAAAGACCAGCCCCCGCTTAACCTGGCGGGAATCGCTGGTCAGGTAACCACCAAGGTCACGAAAATTCACAGCTCCCGAGAGTGGCAGTCGATTATAAAGATTGGTAGAGGGACTGTCAGGCATTGTGGCATACCGAGAAAAATATTCTTTTAAAAAGGAACGTTAATACTCAAGATGCTTTAAAGATTGAAGGAAAATGTTCGAAACTATCAATTTTGACCAAAAGGCACAGCCCGCAAACCGCCACGCAAAATATTATTCATATTTCTACCATAACCCACCAAAGTGGTGGCGCTACAGCTACTTCTGTTAGTCTTAACAAAAGTCCGGTTTGGTACAGCACTCATGTAACCTTGATTAGGGTTAGAGATTGTAAATTCATTTAAAAGATAAATGGCTTCGGCGTTTGTGTTCCACACAACATCGCCGGGTTGCAACAAGACAGGGGTGGGCTGAGACCAATGATTTCCATCAAAATACGGCATGGTCAAAACAACAGGACGATAATTCTCATGAAAAACAGACGTTACATTCGCTTCTCCTTCGATAGTACGTCGTGCCTGTGACAACTCGCCGACAAACTCTAAGTTGAGGGTAGAGTTTTCGCCATATTTTTTAAAAGCCTTTGACATCTCAATAAACGTACCAAGAAGCATAACATCGCCGATAAAATGCGTGCGCTCGCTTGAGACAATTACGTCGTCACCATAACGCTGGAGTACACGAAAAGCTGAGGGTGATAGACCACCATTTTGATAGAAACGCTTGGAATCATCATTGGATTGAAGATCGCGTCTCCCAAGCAGTTCTTTAGCAACAGCTGTAAATTCAATTAAAGACGGAGCAGAAAAAGGACGTGTCGCGTAACGCGTCAGTCGCTCTCCTAACGAATGCATATTCATTTCATGCGGCGTCAACGTTTGAAACAAAAAACCATCACCAAAAATGATTTTGCAGACATCAGCGTAAGGAACCAATTTTTCTTTTGATTTTTTGGTAGTACTACTGCTATTGCCAACAAGGTCCTCCTCTTTTGCCACAAGCACTGTCAGCGGATCATTCTCACGTGGTTCAAAAGTTTGAAGATAGTGGCTCATAAATTCTCCTGCTCGTTTTTGTTAGATACGTAAGTGTTTGATATACATAAACGAAATCGGTTTTGATTCGACAGTCTAGTGGTAGTGGTCCGCTGACAGACATCGATCGTCAGGAATAGTTGTGTGCTTACCAAGACGATAGCAACACATGACAGATATTGCGATAAAAAGTAAATAAAATGCGAGAATCAATCTGCAAAAGGCATTCTTGGCCAGCACTCATGGTGCTGCCCGGTTGTGTCAAATAAGTTTATCAGCGTAGGCAAAAAGTGCAGGGCTGCCGCCCGTATGCCAGAAAAGCACAGAGTCATCGGACGAGAACCTGCCTTTTCTGATCATATCAAGCAGACCTCCCATTGCCCTGCCGGTATAGACGGGATCAAGCAGGATACCCTGGTAACGTGCAGTCAAGGCAATTGCCTCTCGTTCAAGTTCACCGATGATGCCATAGCCTTCACCGTAATAGTCGCAGTTGAGGTCAATGTCGGTATCTGCAAACGTGTGCCCGCTGCCAAGATGACGCGCTGTCTTATTGGCAAGTTGGAGGATATAATCTTGCAGTGGCATCCCGAATGTTTCATCTTTATCTATGTTGATACCTATAAGATCATATGATTCGTGCAGCTCTGCTCTGCCAAGAAGCATGCCGCTATGGGTTCCGCCTGAGCTGGAGGCGAAGACGATGTGGCTGATAGTTTCTCCCATGGACTTGAGTTGGAGTTTTAGTTCGAACATGGCAGCGACAAAACCGGTAGCACCTATCTCGTTGGACCCGCCATAAGGAACGATATAAGTGCTTTTGCCGTCTCTTTCCAATTGCTCGGCTATCTCCTCTATATTCTCGCCTTTTCGCATCTCGCCAGACCAGTGCAATTGCGCACCAAAGAGCAAGTCAAGGAGAAGGTTGCCGTTCACCTCTTTCGGAGGAGACCCGCCAAGGGCGAGATGACATTCCATGCCGCAGGCCGCGGCAGCGGCGGCTGTCTGGCGGCAGTGATTGGATTGTGCCGCACCTGCAGTAAGTATACAGTCAGCACCTCTTGCCAAAGCATCTCCCAGAAAGTATTCCAGTTTCCGCGTTTTATTGCCGCCCAGGCCAAGGCCGGTTTGGTCATCACGTTTAATAAAAAGCCGGGGGCCACCTAGAGTTTTTTCGAGATTTAGTAATCTCATTAAGGGAGTAGGGAAAAATCCTAAACCATAACGGGGCATTGTGCTCAAGATATCCATATAATTTCCTTGGGATAAAGAAGGCGAGAGAAGAAAGTTCTGAAAAATCCATCCAGCCAAAATCCATCAGGCTTAATGCCATCAGGGTAACCTGTCATGTCGGATTTCGCAATTAATTTACCCACTGATACCTGATGTCTTCAGCCTGGCATCTTGATACATTGTCTCGGGTTTCTTGCCCGTTTTTAGTCGACCATGACCGGGTGCCTCTGGAAACTAAGTTTTTTGCTACCTTCTCATTTTGACTTCAAAATCGAAGTCATGTACTGTTTATCTTTCGTGGGCAAGAGTCTTTCATGGAACAAGAATTACATAATAAATTAGGATTTAAAAAAAATGCAGACAAAAAAAATCAAAACCATCGCCATTGTGGGTGCAGGGGCCATGGGAGCGGCATATGCCACTATGTTTTCTGACGAAGGAAGCTTTTTACCATTTTTCGTCGCTCATGGAGAAAGATACCAAAGGCTCAAGAAAGAGCCATTAACGGTCAATGGGAAACCTTATGCCATTCCCGTCATGCAGCCTGAAGAAATAAAACAACCGGCCGACCTTGTTCTTGTTGCCCTGAAGCACCATCATCTTCCCGAAGCGCTTCCACTTATTAAGGCGGCGACAGGGACAGAGACGACTGTCCTGTCGGTGATGAACGGTCTTGAAAGCGAACAGATAATCGGCTCGGTTTGTGGGATGGACAAGATGGTGCTTGCCATCGCCGTAGGTATAGACGCAGTGCGGGAAGGAAACTGCTTTTCTTATGCCAGACCCGGTAAGATTATATTTGGGAAAGGATCTGAGACGGGCGATGGCTGGCGGGTGGCTTGCCTCCAGGAGGCGTTGACTCGCGCGTCTATTGCCAATGAAGTTCCTGTAGACATGATGGGCATCATGTGGTGGAAATTTATGATTAATGTCGGTATTAACCAGGCTTCGGCCGTGTTGCGTGCACCGTACGGTGTTTTCCATCGCTCTACGGATGCCCGAGCCTTGATGTTTCTCTTGATGCAGGAAGTTGTGGCGCTTGCGGGTAAAGCATCCGTTGATCTAAGCCAAAAAGACCTGGATGATTGGAGCTCTGTTCTTTCAACACTGTCCCCCGACGGGAAGACATCCATGCTTCAGGATATCGAGGCGGGCAGGAAAACTGAGGTTGAGATATTTGCAGGCAAGGTCGTATCCATGGGGGTTGAGCACGGAGTAGAAACCCCTGTCAACAAGACAATCTTGCATATTATCAAGGTGTTGGAAGATTTGAACTGAATCGACCTAATAGAGTACCAAAGAAAATCTTAAAAGAAAGGGCAAGGATGCCTGCAGAGAAAACAGCAAATAACACATCAAGTAACTTGCCGATAGATTTTGAGGCAATAACGCAACTTTTTTCAGTGGCGGAGGAGCAGGGGAGAGATACCCTCTTCGAGCATGAGACGTACTCCCTTTTGAGTAGTAGCGGTGCTGAAACACCGCCTAAAACCTACCTGCTCTCCAAGGGAAGCCGTCCATCGGATGAAGAGTTGCTTTCTCTTCCTGGGGAAAAGGTGGTCCTCAAGGTGATATCTCCGACGATTATCCACAAATCTGATGTCGGAGGGGTAAAGGTCGTCGAGAAAAAAGCAGATAAAATTCGATCTGCCTGGCGGCGTATGATGTATGAAGTTCCTGAAACGTATAGATCTCTTATTGAAAAAGATCCATCCCATGGGCCGGAAATGTATCGTGGGTTGACAGGGGAACAATTGCAACAGGCCATCGCGAGAGATATTCGCGGTGTCCTTATGGTGCAGTTTATGCCCCCGGATTCGGAGGCTTTCGGCAATGAGCTCATCGTCGGTATTCGCAATACCAGGGAGTTTGGTATGATTATCAGTGCCGGGCTTGGCGGGACCGATACAGAATTGTATGCCGAGAGATTTCGTAAAGGGCAGGCAATTGTTGCTGCATCAACTGCGGTCACAGATGGTGAAGCGTTTTTTGATCTGTTCCGGAAAACAATTTGTTACAAGAAGTTGGCAGGCCTGACTCGTGGGCAGCGCAGAATTGTTACTGACGAGCAGATAATCGAGTGTTTTGATTCTATGGTGGCTTTAGCCAATTATTATTCCCCGATTAACCCCGATGCGCCTTATGTGATTGAAGAACTTGAAATCAATCCTTTTGCGTTTACCGATTATTTAATGGTTCCGCTGGATGGGATGTGTCGGTTCAGGCAACCAGGGAGTGTCCCGCTCAGCCGACCGTTCGATAAAATTCGGAATCTATTGAATCCTCAATCAATAGGTATCATAGGCGTTTCCAGCTCCAGAATAAATTTTGGCCGTGTTATCCTGAACAATATCCTGACAAATGGTTATGACCGGACGAAAATCCAAATTATTCATCCTGGTCTGGATTTTTTCGAACAAATTAAATGCATCCCGAACCTTCAGGCCCTTGATACCAAATTAGATCTTTTAGTGGTGGCTGTTGGGTCCGCGCAGGTTCCGGAAATTGTAATGGAAGTAATCGATAAAAATGCAGCTGAAACAGTTATGCTGATCGCTGGCGGTATGGGTGAAACTGGCGAGAGTGCAGAGCGTACTGCTGAATTGATGACCAAGATAAAGGCTGCCCATGAGCAGGAAGATGGCGGGCCGGTGTTTCTGGGGGGCAACTGTCTGGGAGTGGTTTCGCATCCCGGTAGGTACGATACCCTCTTTATCCCCAAGGTGAAGCTTCCCAAACAGCAAAGTAATCGTAGACGAAATGCGGCCTTTGTCAGCCAAAGCGGTGCCTTTATGGTTACGAGGTTTAGTAAACGTCCTGAGCTTGATCCCGCCTACATGATTTCTGTCGGCAACCAAAATGATCTCACCCTCGGAGATATGCTCAGCTACCTAAAAAATGATCCGGCAATTGATGCAATTGGGGTGTATGCGGAAGGTTTTCAGGATCTCGACGGCTTGAGCTTTATTCGTGCTGTTCGAGATGCTGTAATGGCGGGAAAAGATGTTATTTTTTATAAAGCTGGTCGTACTCCTGAAGGGAAAACCGCAACCTCGGGCCACACTGCCTCGCTTGCCGGGGATTATATGGTCTGTGAGTCTTGTGTACGTCAGGCAGGAGGTATTGTTGCCCAGACTTTCTCGCAATTTGAGGATCTCCTGATGCTGTCTCAACGGCTCCATGACAAACAGATCCTCGGCAACCGTCTGGCTGCTGTAAGTGGTGCAGGATTTGAGGCTGTCGGAATGGCTGACAACATTCTGTCTGATGAGTTTCAGATGAAAATGGCGGTCCTTAGCGAGGTGACAGCCGAAAAAATTCGGATAATTTTGAGAGAAAAGAAGCTTGATAATCTGGTTGAGGTGAAAAATCCCCTGGATATTAATCCCGGAGCCGACGATGAAACCCATGTCAGAGTTGTCGATAGCCTGGCAAATGACCCCAACGTAGATGCGGTAGTTGTTGGCCTCGATCCACTTTCCCCCGCAATGAGGACTCTTGCCGAGGGGGAGTCACTGCAATACAGCTTTGATGCTCCTGAAAGCATAGCAAATATGATGCCTCAGCTTGTTGCAGGACTTGGTACGCCGGTTGTGGGTGTTGTGGATGGGGGACGTCTCTATGATCCCCTAGTTGAACGACTGATTGCCAACGGCATGGCTGTCTTTCGATCCTCGGATCGAGCAGTACAGACCTTGGTTATGTATATAGAGGGACGATTGTACTCTGGGAAAATGAGGAAAGATAGGTAGATACAGATTATGATTAATGTCATTTCTTCTTGAGAAATTTTTTGTGCACCTCCTTATAGTAGCACAGGTGAAGCATTCCTGACACCTGCCTTTGTCTGGTCACTGCTCCCTTTATAGGTTTGCAGTTGACACTCCACATAATTGTATTAAAATTAAGTCAATATTCTTTTTTATAGCCACTTATATATTAAAAATAAGGTGATCGTGTGATACATTTTGCAATGACAGACCGCGCTATAGCAAAAGAACTCGCCAAACGTATCAAGCAGCAAAGGCTCAATAAAGATTTAAGCCAGAGAAATGTTGCCGAGTCCGCCGGAATCTCCATCACAGCTGTTCAAGGTGTTGAAAAAGGCGAATCCACAATAACGACGCTTATTAAAGTATTGAGGGTGTTGGGATCTCTGGATTCTTTGGACAGTTTTTTGCCCGAGATAACGGTTAGCCCAATCGCGTTGGCTAAATTAGATGGGAAAAAACGGAAAAAAGCATCTGGCAAACGAAAGTAACAGGAGAGTTTTATGAGCACAGCATCTGTAAAACTCTGGGGCCAGGACGTAGGCGCCGTAACCTGGATAAAAGAAAGAGGGCATGCTGTATTTGAGTATGAACCATCTTTTTTGACAAGGGGATTAGATATCTCTCCAATCCATCTAAGTCTTGCGGACGGAAAGGCCGGTACCATTTTCTCCTTCCCAAATCTGGACAGGGAGACGTTCAAAGGACTGCCCGGGCTCCTAGCCAATTCACTGCCCGATGATTTCGGCAACACGGTCATTGACTCATGGCTTGCAAAACAAGGTCGCCCAAAAGACTCTTTTAACTCTGTGGAAAGGCTTTGTTATATCGGCAGCAGGGGAATGGGTGCTTTAGAATTTATCCCTAGCAAAGCACCGAAGAGTCTGAAAAGTTCTGTAGCTGTTGAAGTGCAGAAATTATTGGAACTCGCCCAGGAAGTCCTGGCTGACCGTATTCGTCTTGATGTTCGATTAAATGTTGCTGATCAGGATAAAGCCGATGCAATGCTTGATATATTACGGGTTGGTGTCTCGGCCGGCGGAGCTGTACCAAAAGCGGTAATAGCAATCAACGATGAAGGTCGCATCTTATCCGGTCAAGCTGAGGTCCCGGAAGGGTATGAGCATTGGATAATAAAATTTGACGGGATATCCCTTGATACCCGGGAAGGTTTTGGCAAATCAACTGACAGCTGCAGGGTAGAATATGCGTATCATCTTATGGCCAAAGAAGCCGGTATCAACATGACAGAATGTCGACTTCTTGAAGAAAACGGCAGGGCCCACTTTTTGACAAAGAGATTTGACCGGCATCATAATGAAAAAATTCATGCACTCACTCTTGCCGGTATTGGTCATTTCGGTTGGAATCCCCCGGGTACCATTGGTTACGAAAGTGCCTTTCAGGTGATGAGAATATTAAGACTCCCATACATCCAACAGGAACAACAATTTCGCAGAATGGTTTTCAACGCTCTTGCCAGGAACCTGGACGACCATGTTAAAAATATAGGATATCTCATGGATAAATCCGGACAATGGCAACTCTCTCCTGCGTACGATATGACCTTTTCTTACAATCCAGATGATGGGCTGGGTGAACTCCACAAAATGACCATCAACAATCGGCAGGCTGATTTTGTCTTTGCTGATTTCATAGAGGTTGCTTACAACATGGAGATCAACAAAGCAGAAAAGATTGTCGAAGAGATGCTGGGTGTAGTCGCCAGGTGGCCAGAGTTTGCAAATCAGGCTAAGGTCTCTCCAGAGGTTCAAAAGTATGTTGGTGATTTACACCTCAACGAAAACAATCTCGATCAAAGTCTTTCAACGAGATAACTCTTGACTCTCAAAATGGATCTAAAACCATCCCGTTTGGTGATCAGCGTACTTTCTGGGGCAGAGTTATCTCCTGTTCTTGCGAAAATCTAAGAAAAATATGCTATGATAATATCATAGGAAACTATCTTGGTTACGGCAAGAGATTGAAAACTCGGTAAAGCTGCGTCACTCTGGTTCGAAACGATGATAAAGGAGAAAAAAATGATATCCAGTCTGCCCAAGCAAATGCAGGTAGTGGAAATTTCTCGTTCCGGTGGCCCTAAAACATTAAAAATCGCAACACGCCCTCTGCCGCGCCTTGGATCAGGCGAAGTATTGATCAAAGTTGCAGCGGCCGGGGTCAATCGACCGGATTGTCTTCAGCGCGCCGGATTTTACCCACCACCATCCTGGCACTCTGACTTGCCGGGACTCGAAGTCGCAGGAGAGGTGGTCGCTTGTGCGGAAAATGCAGGGGAGTGGCAACCGGGTGACCGGGTTTGCGCTCTTACCCCAGGGGGCGGCTACGCTCAATATTGTACGGCTCCCGCAGAACACTGCCTCCCAGTCCCCAAGGATTGGACGCTGATTGAAGCAGCGTCCCTTCCGGAAACCTTCTTTACGGTCTGGATCAACGTCTTTGAGCGAGGGAAACTATTACCAGAAGAGACACTGCTGGTGCAGGGAGGTTCAAGTGGAATCGGAACAGCAGCGATCCAGATGGCTCACGCAAAGGGGCACCGCGTCTTTGCGACCGCAGGTAATGCAGAGAAATGCGCCATCTGCGAGGAGCTTGGTGCCGAGCGAGCTATCAATTACCGCACAGAGGATTTCGTAGAGGTTATACATCAGTCCACCTCCGGTAATGGCGTTGACGTAATTCTCGATACCGTGGCTGGTGATTATGTACAGCGGGAGTTGAAATGCCTGGCGGATGATGGACGCCTTTCTATTATCGGGCTGATGGGCGGCAGCAGAGGCGAGGTACAGTTCAATGAGATCCTTCAGCGGCGCCTGACTATAACCGGTTCGGCCCTTCGTCCCCGCAGTGTCGAGTTCAAAAACTCCATAGCCGCAGCGTTGAGAGAAAACGTCTGGCCGCTGATTGAGTCGAAAAAAATCCGATCAGTGATTTTTAAAGTATTTCCTTTCAGCAATGCTGCCGAAGCGCACGCGCTTATGGAATCCGGTGCACACCATGGCAAGATTATGCTGGAAGTATCCGATGAAATCTGAACTCAATGAAGGAGGTGAGGTGTGACCTTTAGACAGAATACTGCCTTTTTGACTAAATGTACTTTTTTGTAGATCCCATTTACGGTATGTTTGGTGTCCAAATTTAGTGAGCCCGTCTCGAACGCAGCAGAGAAAAAGATAAAAAAATATAAAATTGTAGAGTAAAAATGAGAAATGATAAAATCCAGGAGCGGCAGGAAAGAATCCTTCTTGAATCCTTAAAACTTTTTACTGAAAAAGGTTACTTTAACTCATCAGTCAGTGATATTCAGGCTGCATGCAATTGCAGTGTTGGTACACTTTATAACTATTTCGACAGTAAAGAAGCCATAGCAATTACACTTTTTAGTAATATCGAAAATTGCCTGTATGAGTCGCTCTGCGAGATAGAAAAAAAATATGAGAACACTTTTGACCGTTGCAAAGCGGTAATTCGTCATTTGTTTGATACAACAGAAAGGAATTCCGGTGGCATGCAGTATTTATTGTATACGAAACACAGGGAGTTCATGCCTGTTGAAAAGTCGGTTTTTGCATCGCTGCCCTTTTTAAAAATGAAAGACATGGTGGTTAAAGGTCAGACAAATGGTGAAATCAGAAATATCGATCCCGATGTTGCGGTAGTTGCAATGTTTGGTCCTCCCATTCGAATGATTCATTTGCGCATCGATGGTGTTCTTAAAAAGGCATTACCGGCTTATTTTGAAGAATGCTGGGAGTGCTCTTGGCGTAGCGTCAAGGTGTAGCCTCTATTCCTTGACAAACGATCCCTCAAACCTGAAAACAGACTTGTCGAAGCCGGATGTAGCTCTATGGATTTCCTTAGACAAATTTGTGCTCTTTCTCTTATATTGTCGTTTTTGTTTGTCTTCCTACAATTATGTAGGTTTTGCTTTTTCCATGTTTTCCGCAACTCCTTATTTTCTTACGAAATTCCAGTACATCTGACAATACGGCAGCATGGCATACTTCATGCTAAATCTCCTTGCAATTGTATTCGGAAAAAGGTTTTTAAAACGCCGTTGATTTAATTGACTATAAAGGAGATAAGCATGTCCAAGAAAGAGGTTGAAAGATTTTTGATTGCTGGTGGAGAAGACAAGGTACTACGCCTTAAATACGATAAAATCGGAGCCATGCCTAAATTTGTCGCCGCCGCTGTTGAAGAAGGGTTCGATTTCAACGAAGATGATCTGAAATTAGTATTGCGTGAGTCAGGTGATTCCTTCGAAACTTCCGGTAACCCCCCAAAACGTGATATCTGGTGGTTCTAAGAACAGAGTCAGATTTATGGAACCATCTTGACTTTTAACGATAAAATCATCGGTTCAACCGGTGATTTTATCGGTTAGAATAAAGTAAGGTGTCCCTCGGATTGAGTTGCGTTATTCGCTCTTTTTCAAATCTAAAAAAAGATGGGAAAAATCAACGGGCTCTTCAACATCTTCGTCGTCCGGTATCCACACCTCTCGCTTTTTCCGCTCAATTTCCTCGCAGGCTACCTTAAAACTGCGTTTAAAATACCGCTCGGGAAATCCAGGATCAGCGAGGTAACCGAATATATTTTTCCGAGCGCGACTGACTATTTCTGAAACCAATGCCTCCTTTTCCTTTGCCGAAATAAAATTTCGCTCATTTCTTTTCGTAAGGACAATCTCCGCTCCTAAGGTAGCACGAATCTCCTCAATCATTTTCGGCTCCCCACTCACCAGATTCCAAAAGGTTTCAGGGACTGAGACCACAGCATCATAGCGCACTGTAACCTGCCAACGATCACCGGCCACCCTGCGGGATTCATCATAAAACCTTACCACTACGCCATTTGCCAATTGCTCATCTTCAAGGTGTTTTACTTCAGCTTCCATTTTTAATGACTACCTCATTACTTCGCGTGGTTCCTGCATATTGCAGAACCATATTTTATACCCGTTATCGGGCTGTCAGACAAAAAAATGGACCGGTACACATATCATACGAGACTACAGCGATTTCACGGTTGTAAGGCGGAAGTAACGAGGGAAACCGTGTTCTGTCCAGTATTGTTATGTCACAAATTCTGTTTATGGTTGAATAACTGGAAACATAAGACTGCTAACGTCCATTTTGGTGTGTCACAAAAGAATACCATACTAATAATATAAAAAACCGAATAATCGCCCAGATGACAATGCCAAAATTTCCACAAGATCGTAAAAATGAACACTCATTTTTTCAAGAGATAAGAGAAGACGGTTATCATGTCTATCAGAGTCATTTTCGGGATTGGCAAAGGAGCAAAAATGCGTGTGGATGGTGGTCTTATTGATTCGAGAGTTGATTTTGTATAGAAATGACTAGAAATTTTCGAAGTTATCGACGCCGCACACTGACACTAAGGATTCAAAATGAACGAGATAGTAGTTGTTGATATAGAGACATCAGGTTTTCAGCATCAAGGAGGACTCGTTGTTGAAGTAGGGATTGTTGCGCTCAACGTAGATACAGGAAATATATGTAGTGAATTCAGTTCGGTAGTTAAGGAAAAGGGTTTTGGAGAAAAACATGCCAAACCTCCTTATGGGTGGATCTTTAACAATTCAGATTTACAATATGAAGATGTTTTGGAAGCAATTGATTTAATGGAAATATTGCCAAAAATCCAGACCATTTTTGACAAATATCCATGGGGTGCCACTGCATACAACAAACAATTCGATTTTGGCTTTTTAAAGGCTAGAGGATTAAGAATCAAAGAATTGCCATGCATTATGCTCTCAGCAGCACCTGTTGTCGGGTTACCTCCAAACCCTGGATACCGTGATCCAAAGTGGCCCAAAGTCCAGGAAGCATGGGATTTCTTCTTCCCAAATTCAACTTATATAGAATCACATCGTGCATTAGATGATGCACGGCACGAAGCATTGATTGCGTATGAGCTTTATAGGCTAGGGAAAATCAGGATATAAAATCGAATATTAATCGTCGGATATGGTTAAAATCACCAGTGTTCCAAGAATTATAGGAGTTGATTGGCTACAATAGCATTGTCATATTTAGGTGCTACATTGGTCACCAGAGCTTGTCCATTTTCGGTTAATCCCTGTTAAGGAGAAGAACAATGACGACGCGACTGACTATTCTCTGTGAAAACACTGCTGGTGTCCCTTTTGGTGTTGTCGGTGAACACGGATTTGCCTGTTTTATAGAGACCCCTGAGGGCAACTATCTTTTCGATACTGGACAGGGTTTCGGCATCGTGCAGAACTCCCTGGCGCTAAGCAAGGATTTGCGCAGCATAAGTGCAGTTATGATTAGCCACGGTCATTACGACCATACTGGCGGATTGCCTGCAGTTCTAAAATTAAAAGGTGAGGTTGACGTCTATGGTCACTCAGATATCTTTTCAGAACGAATCTGGTCATCAGGGGACAAAAGCAGATTTGTTGGTATTCCTTATCGTCGTGTGTATCTGGAATCTCTGGGAGCGAACTTCCTTCTCGGAAATGAATTGGTTGAGGTTGGTCCCAGTGTCTTTTTGACTGGGCAAATTCCACGACATAGTACCTTCGAGAAAGGCGATTCAAATATGACAGCAATCCTTCCAGGCGGTAGCACTATCCATCCTGATCCATTGAAGGACGATTTATCACTTATTGTTGATTCCTCTAAAGGTTTGATCCTTGTCCTCGGCTGTGCTCATGCCGGGATGATTAACATTATCGAATACGCTCTGGCACAAACTGGGCGTGACCGAATTCATGCAATAATCGGTGGTACTCATCTTGGTTTCTCCAGTGACGAACAGTTTGAAGAAACTCTGAAAATTATTGACCGATATCAAATCGAACGCATTGGCGTTTCCCATTGTACCGGTTTGCCAAAGGCTGCCATGCTTCATGCTCATTTGGGGGAGCGATTTTTCTTCGGTAATGTTGGCACTGTTCTGGAGGTGTAAAAAATAGCAGGATTTATTTTTAAAATGGTAAACCGGAACTCATGAAAGTGGCAACAACCTCCCCATGTATAATTACCTGTAGTTGGAAATACGAATCATGGCAGGGGATTGTATATTCCGACCTAAAAGAAAAGAACTTTATCAGGGAATATGTCAGGACTTTTCAACGGTTGAGGTCGATCGATGGTTTTTGGAGTTTGTTTGCTGGTGACAAGGTTGTGCTGCTAATCCAAAGGTGGTTTGCGAATGTGTCGATTCGGTGCCGGAGGATTTTATCTACAGTATCACTGTGCCCAATAGTATAACCATCACTCACCATTATAAAAAACAGAAAAGCGATTCGCGATACTCAATCCACATTTCCTTGCTGTTGGCGTAATGAAACATTTCCTGGAATTATTGGCACCCCTACTAGGTGACAGGCTCGGCCCCCTCACTTTCCAATTCGAATACCTCAACAAGCAGAAGATCTGATGAAGATAAATGTAAAATTGAAGATTTTCTTTCTCTGTTTTCAGATGAGTGCTTTATGTTTGTTGACGGCATGTTCACCAAATTTCACAACACTTCCAGATTCCCCGGCTTCATCCTCATCTCCACACATTACGGAACACACTTTCGTATCATTTAATAATACCGAATTGCCACTCAGAGTGTGGCTGCCTGCTGATGAAATTGATGGTGTGATCATTGCCGTACATGGTTTCAACGATTATTCAAATTTTATCAAAGATTCTGCGTCGTTCTTCAACAAACGAAAGCTGGCGATGTATGCTTATGACCAGAGGGGATTTGGAAAGAGTGCAACCCGTGGCAGATGGAGCGGATGGCAGGCAATGTCAGATGATTTAGCTACTTTTGTTACAGTCATTAAGCAAATATATCCAGATATTCCTGTGTATATCCTTGGCGATAGTATGGGCGCAGCTGTTGCCATTGTCACTATGGCTCAGAACAATCCACCCGATGTACAAGGAGTTGTCTTAGTTGCTCCTGCAGTATGGGCTCGCTCCGAAATGCCTATTTACCAAAGGTTTGTGTTGTGGATTGCAGCTCATACTATACCCTGGGAAAAAGTGACCGGACAATCCCTCGGAATTATTGCGTCAGATAATATTGAGATGCTGAGAAAATTGGGCAAGGATCCTCTTGTTATAAAAAAAACCAGAATCGACGTGATTTACGGTTTGTCAAATTTGATGGATGAGGCTTTTGGCAGTGCAGAACGATTTAGAGTGAGGTCTCTGGTACTGTACGGTGAAAAGGATGAAATTATTCCTAGGAAAGCAGTTTTTGATTTCTACAAGCGATTACCGCTAAGATCTCAAGGCCGGCAACAAATGATTCTATATGAAAATGGTTATCATATGCTATTAAGAGATCTTCAAGCTGAAAAGGTACTGATAGATATTGCTGGATGGATCAACGCTCAAACCTAATCCTTGTTCTATGGTAAAAATCAATTGAGCATTCCAAAACCTTCAAAATACCGTTGTCGGGCGATGACAGGCAGTCGAATATCATTTTAGTCGGATGCGGTGAAAAGCACATGTTTAGCTCGTGTTTGATGGGTTCAATGGTAAAAATTGTTATGGGTGGATATTGGCAATGATTTGTCAGCGAATGCATGCCTTCAGGTCGATAGGCAAGGCAGAATCGGAGCCCTATGAATGTGACATCCGAAAAGGGCGAACCCATCCAACAATCTCATCTTTTTGTATTTCCTCTTACCAACCGTACGGTTAAAGCTTATTTTATTAACAGAGGAAAGGGAAATAGACAAAAGGGGTGATATCATGAAAACAATGACAGTTAGAGAAGAGAGCCACGGCAGGAAAACAAAGGTAAACGCAAAGAAAACATATAGAGATGCTTCCGGCGAGTGGGTGGCGGTAGTGGACGAAGCAGAATTTCGCCAGGCCTGTTCTTATGTGTGCCAAGGCGTTAAAGATTGTGCCTGTGAAAATCTTCAAGTAGAAGCGGATCTAGATGATGACGGAAAAGAATACAGGGTGTTGAACAGGTAACCGTTTGGATGTAACTTGAGGTGCAGCCAAAAAAATAAGATGGGGGAAGATAGGTTCCAACCAAGACAATAACCTGACGACTCCTTGCCGGAACTAGCAAATTCTTTCTGCCTCTCGGAATTTTCACCATATCGTTGTTGATCTGGTCAATACGGTTTATGATGCCGCTTTTGAAGTGAAAAGACCATAATACGATTATGATCGGAAACTTAATATCAAAAATACTGAAGGAGCAGATAGTGCTATATCAGCTAGATGATAAACAGGTGCAGTTACCTGAAAATTATTTTATCGCAGAGAGTGCCGCGGTGATTGGTAATGTAGCTCTCGGTAAAGATGTGAGTATCTGGTTTAATGCAGTGATTCGTGGAGACTCGGAGTTGATCGTCATTGGAGAGGATTGCAATATTCAGGATGGTGCAGTCCTGCATACTGATCCGGGTTATCCCATGATTTTAGGCAAGGGAGTTACTGTTGGGCACAAAGCGATGCTCCATGGCTGCAATGTGGGTGATTATAGCCTGGTAGGTATAAATGCAGTGGTGTTAAATGGCGCAAAAATTGGTAGCCACTGCGTTATCGGTGCCAATGCTCTGGTTACAGAGAATATGGAAATTCCTGATGGCTCACTGGTGATGGGATCGCCTGCAAAAATTAAGCGTAATTTGACTTTCGAACAACAACAGGCTCTGGAATTACAAGCGCAACACTATGTGCAAAATGGCCATCGTTTTAAGCAGGGTTTAATTAAGGATAATAGAAGCTGATAGAGAGGAAGTAAAATCGCCCGGCACGTTGGTATGCTCAAGGTGGAAATAATATCAGTGAAGGCTGTTATCGCAACGCCCGGGACATTCCTCTTCTACTCTGGACTTCCATGCAGTCGTCTATCAAACCGTATGATTCCGTTAGTTTTGTAGAGAGTTCGAACTCATTGCACAGGGTGATCTCTCTGAGATCTTAGTGTCAATCAGCACCACACCTGTATTTATATCATCCGTATCCAGTCTATTGTATTTCCTTAAAGGCTGTATGGGGAAAGAAACAATACGGACATTCAGCTGGGGCTGTTTCATCGTAATGGACGTAACCACAAATCCTGCACCGCCATATTTTTCCGCCAGATACGGTTGTCTTGCCAATGCTGGGATCGTGCAGACGATGGAGCGGCAAGTCCTCTAGGGGCGGAAGGGATGGCCGATACTCTTTCAGCAGATAGTCAGCCAGTACAATGCGCTGGATTTCACTCGTTCCCTCATAGATGCGGAGCAGACGGACATCACGCAGGATTTTCTCAATGGGAAACATCTTGGTGTACCCATACCCGCCGAAAATCTGCAAGGCCTCATTAGCCACTTCGAGTGCCGTTTCTGTCGCATAGATTTTGCTGATTGAGGCGCTCACTCTTCCGTCCTGGCCCTGGTCTGAATCCCAGGCCGCTTTCCAGGTCAGCAGGCGGGATGTTTCCACCTTTTGATACATTTCCGCGAGCTTGAACTGAATTGCCTGAAATGCACCCAGTTCCATGCCAAACGCTCGTCTTTTTTTCGCGTAATCAAGTGCATATTCCAGTGCTGCTCTTGCTGCGCCAACACCAAAGCTACCGATAATCGGCCGAGTTCGAGCAAAGGTTTTCATTGCCAGGACAAAACCTTTGCCGGGAAGTGCCAGAATATTTTCTTTGGGAACGCGGACATTTTTGAAATTGATGCCCACGGTGTTAGAACAGCGTTGGCCCATTTTGGGGATGGCTCGTCCGATTGAGACTCCCGGCCAGTTGGTCTCCACCAGAAATGCACAAATCCCTTTGTGTCGACTTTTGGGGTCGATCGTGGCAAAGACTGAGAGATAGTCAGCAACTCCCCCGTTGGTAACCCAGTATTTTGTGCCGTTAAGAATATAGTCTTCTCCAACAGCTTCGGCCGAGCAGCGAATGCCTGCCACGTCAGAACCCATCGTTGGTTCTGACGTTGCAAAAGCGGCCAGCTTGAAGTCCTTGGCGATTGCAGTGAGATATTTTTTCTTCGCAACGGTATTATCTGAAAGCAGAATCGGTTCCATTCCAAGCGAACTGTCGAAAATCGATGTCGCCAGTCCCGGACAGGCCGCGGCTATTTCTTCGGTAATCAAAGCTGAATCCACCAAACTCAACCCCTGTCCGCCAAATTCTTTTGGAATATCACAGCCTATCATCCCGGCATCGAAGGCCTTGCGCAGCACTTGCATAGGGATTTCATCTTTCTCATCATAGTACCAGGCAACCGGCAAGACTTCTTTGAGTGCAAAGTTACGCGCCTTCTGCTGGAGCTTGAGTTGATCATTGGTCAGATTGAAATTGAGCATGTGGGTCTCCTCGTTGGGCATAAAAAACTAACAAATGGAGATAAATATGTAAGGTTTTGATAAAGATGGCATTGTAATATATCGATTGAGACAATCAAAGATAAATACGCTCGATCAGAAAGGATTAGACTTCGGTTTTAACCTGCCAGAGCCAGCGTACATCTCTGGTGAACCTGGATGGTGGAGTGCCTGACAGGAGGTCTCTGACCAACGATGAAAATTTTGCAAGATCGGGACCTGAAAAGGAGATTAGAGACGATCTAATTGAAGCGATTTCGGTCAGGAAGCCGGTTTTAAAATGCTACCTTAGAAAGCGGCTACTTATCACCATCACCTCACCGACTTTGATCAAAGTTGGAAATCGCAAGCCACAATACAGTTTTTTGCACATTACGCCCAAGACTAGTAAGTATTGTAGCAAGAATTAGAGGTCTCTCATTATTTCCTTGACGATGTCAGACATTTTCATGTTTAATTTTATGAGAGTAAATACTTAGCTGGATCGAATCCCATCCAGCCCATCATCGCTTTGAGATCATGATTTTCTCCATATCTCAAATCCTAGTCGTTAATGCGTCAAAACAGGAACAATACCATGATGCAGTTTTTGAAAGATTTATCCATAAGCACAAAAATTTCAGGTTTCGTTATCCCGTCCACTATCGCTTTTGGCGTTATAATGACTTGTTTAACCTTGTATTTTTTGAATGATTTCAATCAAACCACCATGAAAGATTTCCAGCAGGTATTGCAGCAATTGCAATCTCAGCAAAGCCAGGCCTCCACCCCGGTAAACACGGAAAAACTATTACAAGATATTTCTAAAAAAACAGATGGCACAATTCGCAACATTGGCATGATTTTTATCGCCATTGTCGTAGTGGTAATCATCTTGGCTGCCATTGGTGCAATGATCATATCTAACCTTATCGGTAAACCTGTTCAAAGGGTCGCAACCGGCCTGAAAAACATAAGTTCCGGAGACGCGGACCTAACACAAAGGCTGTCAGTTACAGCTAACGATGAAACAGGAATGGTCTCACGTTTTTTCAATGTTTTTCTGGAAAAGCTGCAAATGATGATTAAAAACCTGCAGAAAAATGCCGATGACTTGAACGCCTCTAGTCTATCCATCTACTCTCTCATTAAAGTCATTCAGGAAAAAACCGCTTCAGCGAAAATAATTTCCCAAACCGTTTTTCGCTCTTCAGGGTACATGAGTGCCGATATGAAGGAAATATCTGCTGTTTTAGAAGAGTCCACGGGAAATATTAATGTCATCTCCATCGCTGTTGGGGAACTCACCAAGACAGTAGCCGAGATTTCAAAAACTTCCGGGAAAGCACATCTTAATACTGAAAATACTAAAACAAAAATGAAACAGCTGGAAAAAGACGTTCAAGAGTTGGGCAAAGCTGGAGCTGATATCAGCAAGGTAACCGACACGATCGCCGATATCTCCGACCAGGTTAATCTGCTGGCATTGAACGCTACCATTGAGGCGGCACGAGCGGGTGAAGCCGGGAAAGGTTTTGCTGTAGTAGCAAATGAAATCAAAGAACTCGCGAATCAAACGGCAAAAGCGGCTACCGAAATTCAGAATCGCATAGATCAAGTTCAGATTGTAACACGCACCACTATTGCCGGAATTGTCGAGGCAACGGAAATTGTCTCAAAAAACACTGACGTTGTCTCTACCATAGCCACAGCGGTGGAGGAACAAACGGCAACCGTAAGCGAGATTGCGGACTCTCTCTCCAATGCATCGAAGAAACTTGGGTACTCAAACGACAAGGTATCAAAAGCCTCAACATACGCAGATAATATGGCCGATATGGCCAATTCTGTTATCGAGTCTTTCAACGAGGTTGACGGGGCGATATCTTCAATTCTGGAGACCTCGGAAACACTAAAACAATTAGCGGATAACTCGGCTAAAACCACAAGACAGTTTCGAACTTAAGCGATTAGAGCTAGACCAAACAGTCCATTTAGCCACCGAATAAAGCGCTGTCATGGCTGTACTGCTCAAATAATCCAGCGTCATGCCAGATCTAGAAGGCCTATGTTCGTTAGGTAAAACAAAGTGTCACCTCTTGGCCGTAAGATGAAAACAACGATAGTCGCATTTTTCTAAGCCTTTAATAGAGAAATTGCCCTGGAAATTTGAACAATCCGTAAGGTGGAAAATTTTCTACGAGTAGAGGCAAAGAAAAGTATCAAATGAAATCTGTCGTCAATTGTCAGAATCGATAGGAGCTATTTTTACTATTAAGAACGAAGGATTCGCACTTTTATCAATTAAAATCATTGATAAAAGTCTCAGCAAATAGATATTCCAAGGTTAACGACTAAGTTTACCAGCTGTGATGTAGTACAGCTCCTTTTTCTATATTCTTGCTCCCTCCGTATACAACAAAACGGAAGCGCTTGTACCAGCAGTCAACCTCGTGAAATCCAGCCTCTGCAAGCCACAGCAGTTGATCAGACAGCATTGCATTTTTGTCCTCTTGCATTCGCTCTTGGGCTTGAACAAGCGCCAACTCGGTTACATCGTTAGCCTTTGCGTCCTCGATCCACCAATTTTCGTATTGGCGCTCTCCTTTGCTAGAAGGAGCCAATGCCTGGTCAATGTTTATAAACATGCCACCAGGGCGCAATGAATGGAATATCTTGTGAAATAAATGTTGTTTGTCTCTACTCTCCAAATGATGAATTGATAATGCGGAGACGACGAGATCGTATGCAGATCTAGCCGATAATTGAGTGTGCTCCTGCAAACTAAATTTTACGCGCTGGTTGCATGCGAACCGCTGTCTTGCCTGCATAAGCATAGCTTCCGAAATATCCGTAAGATGAAGATGCGCGGCAGGAAATGCCTGCGAAATCATCTCTGCCAAAAGACCCGTTCCTGCGCCAAGGTCGAGAACTGAAAACTTTGCTTCGCTGGAAAATGGTATTACGCGCACTGCTGTCCCGTATAACTCGTCAAAAGATGGCACAAGCTTCTGCCGATCATGGTCATAGACAGTGGCACATTGGTCAAATAACTTACGTACCTTCATTTTAATCTCAGATCAAACAAGTAATTATATAGAAACCACAGTATGTTTTGTCACTGCGCAATTATCTTCCAGGGATTAGCGCCAGACTTGAAGAAACCGGAGTAAGACATGGGCTGCATTGTCCGTGGCTAATTTAAAGAAGGTATTTATCTCGTTTTCGCCCTCACCGCCACCCGCAAGATCGGACAGGGAGCGGAATGCGATAAAGGGAATGTGATTCACATAGGCTACGTGGGCCACGGCTGCTGATTCCATGTCCAGGCATCCGGCTTTGAAGGTGTCGAATGCCCAGGTGCGGTACTTAACGTTGTCCACAAATGTCATACCTGATACGCCCGTCCCGCCCACAACCAGTTTGGGTTTATGGCTGAGTTGCACTTCATCCGTTTTGGAAAGCAGCTCAATGGAATGAATTTTTTGGGCAACGGCGAGCAGTTGGGGATCTACGTCGAACCAGAACTTCTCTTCGACCGCATCCGCTGCCTTCAGACGGTCATGGGTGACATCAACTGGTTGTGGAAACATCATGCCGAAACCCGGATAAATTTTCTTATGCCATCCGAGATCATATCCGTCCTTGGTCTTTCTGGCAAAATGCGATTCCTGATATTCCGCCCATTGGGCGGGCACGACAACGTCCCCGATGTTCAAGTTGGGATTCACGCCGCCGGCGATCCCGCTGAACAGAATGTGAGTGATATTAAAGTGGTCGATTGCCAACTGAGTGGTCATGGCAGCATTGACCATACTGACCCCGGAAAGGAACAGAACGGCTTTTTTCCCTTCAATCTCGCACAACACAAAGGTTCTGCCGTTGATGACCTCCTCTCTTTCGATTTTTGCATTGTCCTTCAATTTGACAATTTCCGCCCCAAAGGCCGAAATGATAGCAATTCTGCCAGGTTGTGATGACGGGTAAATGCTTACCTGAGCACACAGCGGCAATGAACAAAAGAAAACGGCAACGAAAATAAACCCCAAAATCCTATTTTTCATTTGATCAGCCCTCGCGTTGTGCATTTTTTGTAAAATAATCGAAATTCCCTTTTCATTATCTCGTATTGGCAAATAACTCAAACACAAAACACAAAAACGACACCAAAAATGAGTACAGATCTATTAAGTTATGTGCCGTTTTCCTGCGGAGTCAATCACGGCTATTACTCCCATGATTTCGATAAATTTAGCCGCAGGCATATAGCTATTATTCCGAGGATTAAATTTGAGAACAACGACGAGATAGGGGAAAATGACCGTTCTATGATGAAAACTAACTGGATTATTTTTGGAACAGTTGTACGACCTGAAAACAGCTTGTACCTGGGATGTTTCCGGCAATGCTGATTGTCCGGATAAAATCATTTACTGCATCAGTCGTACAAACAGATCATCCTGGTTAAGGGAACATGATCCAGAAGGGTTCCAGTCAACTCCTTCCATATATGCTTTCCATGGAACGAAGTACTTTTCTCCGTGGCCTAAAAATGGAGCCATATCAATATCCAGTCCAGCCAGGCAGAGCAGTTTGGGGAATTTTGCTTGTTTTTCTGCGGTGAGTGTCGCGACCGTCCGATTAAATTCTTGCCGAAGGTAGATTTCCGCAGCCCGAATGTGAGGGGTTCGGTGGGTTACAAGCTGGCAAAGACTGGGAAAGAGAGTCGTATACAATGGGTCGTTTTGACTAGCAGCCTGGTCATCGCTGGTAAAAAAGAACATATCCTCGCCGAGATATTGATCGATTGGTGTGCTTTTTCCGGGTTTCCAGCTATAGTTTTGAGCATCTAGGGTCTTTCGAAAATTGGTTGAGAGAATATAGGATAATCTTGAACCGGAAGTTGATACTGGGGTGGTGGCCCCATTATCATCCGGTTCGGCAATCTTGTTGATGGCAATAATCAACTTGCTCTTAGCTTTTTCTTCACCGTTTTCCACGAAAGCTTTCGGCAAAGTGATCAGATGTTTTCCTTGTCTGGTTTCAGTGAGATAAATCTGTTTTTTGGCAGAATTGTACTGTTGTAAATAGGGCGCAAGGAATCTATCGGGACACAACTCTTCCTTGCCCTCTTTCGTTTGAGTAAGTAATTTCGGATGGCCGCAAAACCCACCCCAATTAGGGTTGTAATTTACCTTACATGATAACACGATCACTGCGTCTCTCTCGGAGGAGTTCACCGTGATGTCGGAAAAAAGCTCTGAGCTACCTAAATTTCCGGATTCCGGAATCTCTACATTTTGGAATCCGAGGGTGTTACACATACTTTGCAATCGGGTGGAAAATTCCTCATGGAGCATGATTCTGCCCTTAATTTTCAAGGAACACCCTTTCGATTCTGTTTCTGCCAGCGAGATCATTTTCATGAGAGTAAAAGAGTTAAATTTTAACAGCACGTTCGATCTTAAGTATGCGCCATATCTTTCTCATCCGATTGTTAATTGGCTTATATGGTTTTGCAAGAAAGATACCAGATTTTTTTGTCTGGTATCTTATTGTTTTTAGTAATAATATTAAAACATAGAAATGTGATTGTTGCATAGTGCAACAAATAAATTAAGAAAGAAAAGAAATACTAAGACGGATTGTTGCATAATGCAACGACTCTGATGCGGGTTGCAACAGCAATTGTGGCCAAGTCTGAAAATTCTGCTTATCTCTCTAGTCGGTGACATTAAGCAATCACAAAAAAAATAATTTGAAAGAGCAAAACTCGTCGGAATGATCTGGAACGGCGAGGCATGGATGGCTCAGCAGGAGAACCCGGCAATCCACTATGTGTATTCACTCGAGGGAGGGGGGCGAATTTTGGGTCGACATCTACGTCATCCCCAAAACTGCTAGAAACATCAAGAACGCGCACAAATTTATCAACTTCATGATGAAGCCGGAGGTATCCAAGCTCTGTGTCGAGGAGAACGGCTATGCCACCCCCGTGACGACTGCTCTGCCCCAGCTTGATGAAAAGGTTCGTAACAGCCTAATGATTTTCCCCACTACAGAGACTATGAATAATGGTGAATTCCAGACCGAAGTTGGCGAGGCGTTGCCAGTTTATTAGCAATATTGGGGAAAACTTCGCACCGGAAATTGATATCTCCAGCAGACGAGCCCTGTATGTGATACATGCATAGTACGGGGCTTTCGTCTTTAATGGTCTAGTTCAGCTACCAAGCATTATTGGGCTGCAGCAGGTCTTGAGAAACCACAGCTCTTCGTATTTAGTCGCTTTCAGAAGCTGGTTTTAAATAATGGCCAAACTTCATATCTTCTAATTGAATATGGCTGATGAGCCAGTTTTTCATAAGTGTAATGAGATCAGAAGTTAACAATAGTTGACCACTTTGGATGTCTCTGAATTTAGTGTAAACTATAGCATCAAATTCTTTATGTAACCGTCTGTGTCTGGCTGCGTCAGGGTAGCCAGAGTCTTGCATGTACTTTTCCTCCGTTGAAAAATGATAGCAGGTATAATCGTAAACTTCTCCGAGTATTTTTGTCCGCAATTCATTAAAATCCGCTGTCTCGGGAGAGGCAAAGGAACTTTTCAATCGATTGAGAAGTTCAACCCACTTTTGGTGTTGTTGGTCAATTCCCGCATGCCCAATATCCCATGAAGAATCCCAAACAATATCGGCCATATTATCTCCTGATAAAAATAGTTTGTACGTTACGAATGAATTTTTCTCATTCTAGCAGAACTGAGCTCTTTTTTGCAAGAGTCCCTTCTTTTTGCAGGAGGAGATTCAGACAAACTGACTTCTCGTTGGAAATTTAGGATCAAATTTGACTTTTAAATTGCCCTTCTGATACAGTTCACCTAACTGTGTGTTCCTTAACTGATGTTAAAAACGAATACGGTCTGGATGAATGGTATGGCATCTAAAGGTTGAGGATGTCTATAAATGAATATTTACTGGAAATATAGAGATGGGTTGGAATAAATTGTCGATATCTTTAAAAACAGCGATACTTAACAGTGCTGTCGTTTTGATCCTGCTGGTTTTTGTTGCAGGCTTCATTATGAATAAACAGAGTTTACTTGTGCAACATATCCTGACTCAATATCAGGGTATGATACAGCAGGTTTTTGAAAATCAAGCTGACCGGGATAATAGATTATTAAGAGAACGACATGCTATTAATGCGAAGGTGTGCAGTGGTATATCCGGATATTTTGTCTATAATTTTGATGTTGACGGGTTGAAAGTTAATCTTGAGAGTTTGTTGGCGTTACCGGATATAACTGCGATACTGATCAACGATGCCGATGGCAAACCATTTTTGGCTATGTGGACGAGTCAGGGGAAGATGATGGACGGCGATATTGCTAAGGCCGGCGTTGTGCTTGATCCGAAGAAGATGTTCAGTGAAGACATCCAGTATGATAAAAAAGTAATCGGCAAAGTACAGCTTTTCTACACTGATCAACTCCTTTTAACGCATTTGCAGGAGAGTAAACAGAAATTACAGGTGGATATCGATCGATTGGGCTCTGAAATAAGCGATAGTATTCAGTCGGCAAGATATTCCCAAATCATTGCTTTTGTTTTTATTGTAGTGTCGTTGATAATCACTCTCGTACTCACTCTTAGATGGATTGTCGTCGCTCGACTTCAAAAAATAACATTGAATCTGAGGGATATTGCTGAAGGTGAGGGCGATTTAACCAAGCGGCTTACGGATAAGTTTTCTGACGAAATCGGTGAGCTTTGTAGCTGGTTTAATCAATTCGTCGGGAAAATTCAGGAAATAATTAAGGATGTTTCAGTTGGGTCTCAGGAACTCGACAGCGCGTCAGGTAAATTAGCAGAACTCTCTGAATATATGAAAAAAGATGCCATCCAGACATCTCAAAAAGCAGGCAATGTATCTGTGTCATCCGAAGAAATGAAGGATAACATGAATTCTGTCGCTGCGGCAATGGAAGAGGCATCGACCAATATTAATATGGTTGCTTCAGCTGCAGAGGAGATGAATGTAACTATCTGTCAGATTGCAGAAAACACCGAACAAGCCAAATCGATAACTGTCGTGGCTGTGAGTCAAACCAACGATGCTACAAATCAGGTTGATGAACTTGGACGAGCGGCTGAGGGAATCGGAAAGGTTTTGGAGACCATCTCGGAAATTTCCGAGCAGGTTAATCTTCTTGCTCTGAATGCAACCATTGAAGCCGCTAGAGCTGGCGATGCTGGTAAAGGTTTTGCTGTCGTCGCAAATGAAATAAAGGACCTCGCCAAACAGACGGCAGCAGCAACTGGTGAGATTAGACAGAAAATCCTAGGGATTCAGGATTCTACCACGGGGACAGTATCGCGTATTGAACAAATAGCCAAGGTTGTAGACGAGGTGAACGTCATTGTTTCCACCATTGCGACATCTATTGAAGAACAATCTGCAGCAACTCGCGAAATTTCCAGTAATGTTGCCCAGGCAAGTGAAGGTATTACTGAGGTAAATGAAAACGTAGCGCAAAGCAGCATTTCTGTAGGAGCCATTTCTCAGGAGATTGGGGAAGTAACCGACGCGGCTAGGAAAATTTCCGATAATAGTAACAGGGTCAGTGAAAGTGCGGAGAAACTATCTCATCTTTCCAATCAACTCAATCTTATGGTCGGTCGCTTTAAAGTATAAACTTACAAGGAGAACGGAAGATAAATATATAAATTGTGTAGAGAGAAGCAGGAATCGCCGAAAAATCAGAAATTCTATGGAGTGAAAAAATGAAAAAGATTAGTTTATTTGCGATAGTCGTGTTGGCAACTTTTGTTTTGTGGGGAACATCGGCAATGGCCGGAACCTTTAAAATTATGACGGAAGAATACCCTCCGTTCAATTATACTGATGGTGGTCAGTTAACCGGTTTGTCAACCGATGTAATTATAGAACTTGCCAAAAAGGTTGGAAACCCAACAGAGATAGAACTCCTTCCCTGGGCAAGAGGCTATGGTCTTATTCAGAAACAGGATGGATTGATCCTTTATTCCATGACTCGGACTGAAGCGAGAGAGGATATGTTTAAGTGGGTTGGGCCAGTTGCATCAAACAAATGGGTATTCTTTGCTAAAAAAGGAAGCGGGATAACTCTGAGCTCTATCGATGACGCTAAGAAAATTGGGAAAATAGGTGCATACAAAGACGATGCCGCAGAGGCCTTTTTGAAAGCAGAAGGTTTTACAAATCTCGACAGTGTTGTGAATGACGAGCAGAATGTGCCAAAACTGATGGCTGACAGGATTAATCTCTGGATCGTTGGCGAATTGCAGGGCATCTATAAAGCCAAAGCAAAGGGAGTTAGTGACAAGTTAGAGAAAGTCCTCGATGTGAAAAATACTCAGTTGTATATAGCTTTCAGCAAAAACACCTCGGATGAAGAAATAGCCAAATGGCAAGCCGCCCTCGATGCAATGAAGGCGGACGGCTCCTATGATAAGATAGTGAAAAAATACATGTAAATTTATCCACTGCTGTTACTGCAAGACAGTAAAAAAAATCTTTTTGCTGTCTTGCAACCCGGATACACTGTGCAAGTCACCTTGCACAGTGTCATTTTTCCCAACGTATCTTTACAGCTCACAGAAAAAGGCTGTACGCTCATGAATGTTTCTGTTGCAGTGCAAAAATATCATCGTTAAGCACTATCGTCGGTAACAGGACTGGTCCGTTTTACATTTTCTTGCAAATCTTGGATCTTGCACAATTGGTTACATTGGTAATCTCTGCAGGATTAACGACGTCGCAATAGCCCACATTGTGGCCCAGACTAAGGTGTCGAGAATACGCCAGGATATTTGTTTCCTGAAGATTGGTGCAAGCATCTGTCCGCCAAGGCTAAGGCAAATAAACCAAACAGTTGACGCGGATACTGCCCCAGCCCAAAATAATAAACGATTCTCTCCATAAAACCGTCCGCTAATAGCACCAAGAAGAATGACTGTATCTAAATAGAAATGTGGATTGAGGAGTGTGACGGCCAACGTTGTAAAAATCGCAGCGTCTAAAGACAGGACATCCCGATCGTTGGTTTCGAGACTCCCACCCCGTAATGCAGAGCGGAGAGAGCCACAACCATAGACAAAGAGAAATCCAGCCCCGCCCCATGCTACCCATTGTGAAAGGGATGGGTTGGCGGACACTGATTCTCCGACACCTGCAATGCCGGCGGTGATGAAGACGGCATCGCAAAGAATACAGATCAAGGCGATAACCACGTGGTGATTTCCACGAACGCCCTGAGACAAAACAAAGGCGTTCTGAGCGCCTATTGCAACAATCAGACCTCCACTTGCTCCAAATCCCTGTAAAAAAGGTGTGATCATCATTAATTAAATCTCCTCAAATGTTGTTTGCTTGAGAAAATAGGCGAGGAACGCTATAAAGTAAAATTAATTGTTTTTATAGATGATTACTAAATCTAATGGGTGAGATTCGTGCTGGATTATAAACTGGTTGAAGCACTGGCATTGGTGGTTCAGGATGGAGGATTTGACAAAGCTGCTAATGCTTTGCATATCACCCAATCTGCGGTCTCACAACGCGTCAAACTGTTGGAAGAGCAGATGGGGCAGATTCTGTTGGCTCGCAGTACGCCTCCCCGGCTAACATCGGTTGGCCAAAACCTGGTAAAACATTATCTTCAGGTGAAGCAGCTGGAAGATGACTTGTTCGGTGAGATGGCGAATCAGGTCGATAAAAAGTATGTTTCGATCGCGGTAGCTCTTAATGCAGATAGTCTTGCGACCTGGTTTCTTGGCGCGATCCATCCCTTTGTATCCGAAGAAGGGATTTTATTAGACATTCGGGTCGATGATCAGGAGCAGACTCATAGACTGCTTAAAAATGGCGATGTGGTGGGGTGTATCAGCACCAAAGATCAGCCCTTGCAAGGTTGCAGAATCGAATATATCGGAAGGATGAACTACAATATGCTGGCTGCACCTGATTTTGCAAAAAAATGGTTCCCAACCGGACTCACCTTAGCTGAAGCCTGCCGAGCTCCAGCTATTATTTTTAATCGCAAAGATGAGTTGCACTATAAACTCTTCAAGCTCTTTCTAGGAGAAGTACCAGAGACCATGCCAGTTATCTATATACCATCATCTGAAAAATTCGGGGACGCTATGGCTATGGGGCTTGGTTATGGTATGTTACCCTTTCAGCAAAGTGAGCCCTTGATTCGGGCAGGTCGGTTGGTTGATCTGGCACCTGACTATACTGTTTCTGTGAAACTCTATTGGCACTGTTGGAATCTGAAATCGCAGCCATTGGTAAAGTTTACCCAACAATTAATTTTGAGAGCTAAAACGTTGCTGGATACATAAAAATGATGTTTATAGCATATCTTTTAAAAAATATTTCGGAGAACAATTTGCTGATAATACATTCGACATGATGTTTGACGAGGTCACAGGCAAGGTCTTTACAGGTATGTGAAAGACTTGGTCGAATGGGTTGGGCGGTTCACTGCTTCCTGATCGGTTTCGGAGGTAGAGATTTTCCCCAAGGTGGGTTTCACCTGCGGACGATTATGCTTGAGTTCGAAGAGCTCGCAGCAAAACCGGGAGAGCTTTGAGTATCTGTGTTTCTGCATTAAAGGGTTAAAGAGAAAATGCTGGGCGTTATTTCCAATTGCTGGGCACTGTTACTGGGTATGGGGTTGATCATGCTTGGTAATGGTTTACAAACAACTCTTCTGGGGGTGCGCGCATCTTTGGAAGGTTTTGGCACAATTATTACCGGTTTGATGATGTCCTGTTATTTCCTTGGTCTCATTCTTGGCTGCAAGAGTGTGCCCAAAATTGTAGGCAGGGTTGGACATATCCGTACCTTTGGAGCACTTGCATCACTTGCCTCCACTTCGATTCTTGTACAAGCCATTTTTGTTGATCCCTGGACATGGGGGATAATGCGTCTCGTTACCGGCTTTTCGTACGCTGGTCTTTTTATAGTTGTAGAGAGTTGGCTTAATGAAGCAGCAAACAATAGCACACGAGGAAAATTGTTTAGCATCTACATGCTGGTTTCCCTCGGAGGAAATGCGGGAGGACAAATGCTGCTTAACCTTTTCTCACCCTCCGGCTTTGAGCTCTTCGTGCTGGTTTCTCTCATTGTCAGTTGTGCGGTAATCCCTATCCTTTTATCTGTCTCACGTGCACCACAGTTTGATACGCTGGAAAAAGTCGGAATTGTTCAACTTTACCGCGTTTCACCTCTCGGAGTAGTGGGTATGTTGGTGACGGGGATGTTGCTGGGTGCAATATATGGAATGGGGGCAGTTTACGCCACCGATGTCGGGCTGTCCGTTAAAGAGACATCGTTTTTTATGAGCTCTCTTATTGTAGGTGGCTTTGTCTTTCAATATCCGCTTGGTTGGTTGTCGGATCATATCGGACGACGCAAGGTGATTTTATTCAGCTGTGTAATTGGGGCGATTGTATCATTTTCCGCCATGAGATTTACTGGTGAGGGACTGTTACTCTTCACTCTGGTTGCTGCGATCGGTGGTCTGGCTATGCCATTGTATGCCCTTTGTGGAGTACACACAAATGATTATCTGACACCCACCCAGATGGTTGCTGCCAGTGGGACTCTAGTGCTGCTAAGTGCCATCGGGGCCACATTTGGTTCACCCATAACAGCATTAGCCATGGATATTTTTGGTCCTCAGGCCTTTTATGGAAGTATCGGCACGATGCTAAGCTCAGTTGTTATTTTCGCAGGGTGGCGTTTGACCCAACGTTCTGACATCCTGGCTGAGGGCCGTGGTGATTTTGTTGTGATGACGGCCAGTCCATTGAGTGCGTCGCTGAATCCGGATGTCGAACTGAATGAAATTGAAGTAGCTGCAGGTAAGGATGCAGAAGATATTCAGCTCAGTTTCGAAGAACTTGTGAGTGATTTAGAAAAGCAGGACGCTGCTGTCTAGTTTCCGCTGTTTGTTGTACCCCCATTTCATTCATGCTCGATTGCAAGCGAATATAAAGTGAATCCTGAAAGATCTCATAATGTTTATGGAAAATTCGACCTAGAAGATATTTGCTGGTTGCCTGCCAATGGTGTATCTTCTCAACTCAATTTTCATCAACAGGAGATGTACCATGAAAGTTTATGACAGCTATCTTTTCGATGCCGACGGAACCCTCTTCGATACTGTGGATCTCATCTGCACATGTTTTCAATATGTTGCAAAGAAATATGCCGGCAAGACAATGGAGAGAAAGAGTATCATCAACGGCATTGGCTCACCACTGAGAGAACAGCTCATCATACATCTTGGTCCCGAGCTTGATCACGACCGAATTCTTGATGATTATCTCAAATATCAGCTGTCCATAATGGAAAACAGTATCAGTCCATTCCCCCATGTCGTTGAGACTTTGGAAGTGTTAAAGAGTGCAGGGAAAAAAATGGCCATTGTTACTTCACGAAGACGATTCAGCCTGGAGACAATCCTGAGATCTACAGGCACTGACCGGTATTTTGACGTTCTGGTAACACCTGAAGACACAACCCGGCATAAACCAGACGCCGAACCAGCCCTCAAGGCAATGTCTCTTCTTGGTGCTGATAAAACCAGTACCGTGTTTACCGGTGACGCTCACTATGATATCTGCAGCGGAGCTAGCGCTGGTATCGATACCATTTTTGTCACCTGGAGTCATGCTGAGCTCTCCTCTCTACCGGTATCTCCCACCTGGTCGATTGATTCTTTGCAGGAGTTGACCACTGGCCTGAACCGCAGGTAGACAGACATAGTGAGCGCTGTTCTCTGATGGACATGAGACATTAATGACCATCAGACGTAGATCCTTATCTTAGAATTGCTCTCAATATTTTTTATAAGTGTCCGGCAGAAAATAAAGTAAATTGCCAAAGAAAAGGAATAGAGTATGGACAATGCCGCTATTAAAACAATACTAAATGATCTTAATGGGATGGCTTCAACGATCTTGGAAAAGGATGTTGAAGTATTGAAGGGTATGAAAGCCGAGCTTGATAAATATGTTGAGGGTATCTCTTCTCAAATAACAGGTCAGTCTAAAGAATTAGCACATCAGGAGTTTGAAAAGTGTCGAGTTTGTGCGCGTGAATGGATCGGTGTGTATTGTGACCCGACCTACCATACTGGCGTTAAAGCGGACATTCTCAAAGAAGAGGCCATAGAATTTTTTTTCACTATGGATGAAAAAATTGTAGCAGTTCAGAAAAAATTCTTTTTTCTGGCCATGATTGACGAGATCTTAAAGCCAAGTGAGCCATTCACCGACCACCAAAGAGAAGCAAAGATAGCAAACTCAAGAATCAGGATAATGGCGCGAGAACAAGGATTAAAAGCAAGTTGTAAAATCAAACAAGCCCCTGTCGCAGGAGAAATTTCAGGAGATCGCTTCTGGTACTTCGGGGACGAAAGAAACTTCCTGCAATCCAGTGAAGCAGGACTCTCTGATAAAGAAGCGATAGATTATCTGTTAAGGTGACCAAATATATCGATAAATAGTTGTTATCCTCATAGACGTTAAAAAAAATCTGGTAAAGTCTGAACTATTCAATTCATACAATTTATTGCCTATATATGAACGTTCCGACGTGCTCCCCGTTTAGCGCCCGCGTAATATTTCCGTCAACCAGACCGTTTATTACCTGCACTTTGTCTATGACCTCACTGTTTTGGATAATTTCCAAACATGGTCGCTCGATAACCAGATCATCCTGGTTGCTGTCAAGAAGATCCTGTGCGCCTATTTCTGCAATAAACTTCGCATCTGGGTTCTTTTTGGGATCGTCTGTGTAAAGACCTCTCTCATCTTTGATAAATAATACGGTTTTTGAACCGATCAAATCTGCAAGAATAACAAGACCTACATCAGTACGGTGAATCGGAATTCTGCCCACCTTTGGCTTGATGGCAAAGTAGTCATATGGGGGCATTCCATGCATAACCGGAATAATTTTCTCTGCAAAATATGTAGGTAGTTTAACGATATCAGCGTGTGAAATTTTTACCCCACCCCAAGGGGAGAGGAGGGTAGCAATCATCAGGGCATTTTGTTCTGAAACCATACTCCCAAATTTGGCTATTACTCCTGTCGGCATTCCCATTTCCAAGCCGATGGTGTAAATATGCCTACTTCTGGTACCGCCTCCTGTGGTTATCAGCATCTTGTGCTCGGGTCTGTTTTTAACAATTTCCTTAAGGATAGCAGGGAGAGCCTTCGCACCCCGGTCACAAATAGACTGGCCGCCAATTTTAATGATTGCAACGTCAGGGTAGAGCCTCTCCTGGGGAGCAATATCAAGTTTCTCAATAAATTCTTTACTGACAAGACTCTCTCCCATGAGAGCACTTTTCACATGCAGCCTTTTACCATCTTTCTCCCGCACCAATGCCATAGATTTTCCCCTTTGAAGAAGTATAAAAATGCTATTTTTTATTTGCCTTTGAATCTTTGTCACGCTCCAGGCCGACAAGCTTGGCACCGGACTCTTTGGCAATCTGTTCAAGTTCCTTTTTGCGGAAATGGTTGCCATAAATCTTCAGGTCAATACCGCTCACCGCTACTACTCTGAAGCGGGGACTTTTTGATCCTTCTTTTGCTTTTGATCTTTCACGGTAAATTATTTTTCCGGTCATCCGTTTTCCTCCTGATGATTGATTTATTTCGATTAAAACACAGTCACTACATGATATGCGTTAGTGTCGACAATGGCAAGAGCTTGTCGATCTTCCCTTCGTTGATGAGCATAAACCGAGAGCTGTAATCTATGGTTAGTTTTGGTTGCTTTTTGTCCGAAGTGCGCGCTTTTCTTTACTGTTCTTGACACTTGATTTCGAGAACGGTCTATTTGAGACTCAACTGTTCGTCGAGAAAAATACTTTAAAAAAAAATGGATTGAAAACGTGAATATTTATCTTTGCATTGATGACACTGACAACCTTGAGAGTCCCGGCTCTGGTGAACTTGCTGAGATTCTGGCCAAGAAACTTCAACATTTCGGTATTGCCTCGAAATGTTCGGATATTAGCAGGCACCAGTTATTTGTCCACCAGGACATTCCGTATACATCCCATAATAGTTCTATGTGTTTTGCCGCCGACATAGCTGACAATAATCTCGATGATGTCATTCAATTCACTTCACGGTTTCTTAAGACTGCTTCAGCTCCAGGTTCTGATCCAGGTCTTTGTATTGCGGCCAATAACACTTCCTTAGATGGTCAAATGCTCATAGACTTTGGTCTCAGGGCTAAACGAACGGTTTTAACAAAGCAGGATGCCTATTCTCTTGCTCAAAAAACCGGTGTTCACTTGTCTGAACACGGGGGCACCGGGGATGGAATTGTGGGAGCACTAGCGGGATTAGGGCTTAGGCTTTATGGCAACGACGGAAGAATCAGAGGATGGTTGAACCTCGGAAAAGCCGGACAAATTACCAACCCCAAGGAGCTCTGTACGCATCCTTCTGTTGATGATGTTGTGGATGATGAGGGCACGGTTTTACCGGAAAGTTCCAGGATTACCATTGTTGAAGAGAAAATTAAGACGGTTTTCCTAAATCACCGCCGGGTTATTCCGGTAGTTCGAAGTGTAAATAACAATATTTCGACATGGACAACATTAACTAAGTCTGAAGTTAAAGTTTTTTGATTCACTTAGAATTTGCACACACGGAACAGTCGACAAGCATTTATAAAAACAACAAGAACAGAATTTCTAAGGTACTCAATAAATAGGAGGATATCATGAATACCAGGAAAAATTTTGTAGTAACTTTTACTCTTCTTACTCTGTTATTGCCTCTATCTGTTTCGGCTAATTCTTTGAAACTCTATGCCGCAGGAAGTTTGAAGGCTGCCCTTAGCGATGTAGCTGCTGCGTACGAAGAAATATACAAAACAAAAATAGTGACAAAATTCGGTCCAAGTGGCCTTTTAAAAAAAGCTATTGAAGGAGGTGAAAATCCCGATATCTTCGCTTCTGCGAATATGAAACACCCAGAGAGTCTTGCAACCAAAGGATGGGGGAGTCCGGTTGTATTATTTGCTCGGAACAAACTTTGCGCAATTGCTCAGCCTGATATAGCGGTGACAACGAGTAACCTATTGGATACTATGGTGGACGAAAGAACCCGAGTGGGTACCTCGACACCTAAAGCCGATCCCAGTGGAGACTACGCTTGGCAGCTTTTTAGCAAAGCGGACAGTACAAAAAAAGGAAGTTTTGCAATTCTTTCGGGAAAGGCCCTCCAGTTGACAGGAGGGCCAGATAGTGAGAAGGCTCCCTCTGGACACAATCAATATGCTTGGGTTATGTACCAGAAAAAAGCCGACATCTTTCTTACTTACTGCACCAATGCAGTATTGGCAAAAAAAGAAGTACCTGATTTGAATATCATAAAAATACCTGAAGACCTTTCTGTGGGTGCGGATTATGGACTTTTAATCAATGATAAATCATCCAAAGAATCTTGGCGGTTCGGAATGTTTATTCTATCCCCGGCCGGTCAAAAGATACTCAGAGATTATGGATTTGAAGCAACAGCGATTAAGTAGACAAAATATAAGTAAAGGTTGCTGTATTCAATCATATAGGAAATGATGTCCTTGTTTCCTTCCTTTTCAATATGTCGAATCTGGTTGGCTCGGTCGCAAGATCGGGAGGGACTTTGGTAAGTAACGAGATAGCCGTGAGAAGTTAAAGAGTTAACATGAAAAAATGAGGTAAATATGTCTGAGCAGGCTTTTCAGGATCTGTATCCGGAAGATTATGCACATTGCTATGGTTGTGGACGGAACAATCCCCAAGGATTGCATCTCAAAAGCTATTGGGATGGGGAAGAAAGTGTTTGCCGTCATACGCCAAAGTCTCAATACTCAGGTGGATTTCCCGGGTTCGTTTATGGTGGGATGATTGCATCCCTTATGGACTGTCATGGCGCGGGAACTGCTGCCGCTGCCAAAGCACGAGAGAGTGGGGAGCCCATTTCACGGTTTGTTACTGCTTCTCTCAAGGTGGACTATCTTAAACCGACGCCTCTTGGTGTTGAGCTGGAAGTGCGCTGCAAGGTTGTTGAGATCAAGGGACGCAAGGTGACAGTTGACCTGCGCCTTCTTGCAGAAGGAATCATTTGCGCGACCGGTATGGCTATTATGGTTCAAATGCCTGCAGCCGCTAGTTGAATCTTCCGAGATTAGGATAGCTGAATAGAGGGCTGAGCTTCGCTTATACCATGATGATGTAGATAGGATGATAATGAAGCAAATTCATCTGGTTTTAAACTATTTAAGCGAGCTGGTGAGATTCGAGGAAAGTTAATTGTTTAAGGGATCCTTCAGGTGATTTATCTGACTGGCAGCAAAAGCTGCACCAAAACCATTGTCGATGTTCACAACGGTTACGCCGTTTGCGCAGGAAGTAAGCATAGCCAATAGTGCCGACAGGCCGCCAAAGCTTGCTCCATAACCGACACTGGTGGGAACAGCAATCACGGGAATTTCCACTAGCCCTGCTATTACAGAAGCTAATGCGCCTTCCATTCCTGCTATCACGATGACGACTCGGGCATTGCGAATATCATCTATACAGGCAAATAGCCTGTGAATTCCAGCCACGCCAACATCAGAGATGAGGTTAACCTTGTTGCCAAGGGCCTGGGCCGTGACTTTGGCTTCTTCGGCCACTTTTAAATCTGCGGTGCCGGCTGTTACAATCACAATGGTAGTATCGGTTTCGGGCAAAGCTTCGTGCTCGTAAAAGAGGGTCCGGGCAACTGAGTTGTGCGTTACAGTAGGGCAGATTTTGGTGACCATGGCGGCAATCTCGATGTTTACCCGTGTTGCTAAAATGTTGCTTTGTTTTTTTAGCATAGCCTGGAAAATATCTACCACTTGCTGGGCGGTTTTATGTTCACCATAAATCACCTCCGGATAGCCGTTTCGTAAGCATCGGTGGTTGTCAATTTTGGTGTGGCCGATGTCTGTGAATGGCAAATCTGTTAACTTGATCAAAGCATCTTCTGCTTTCATCTCTCCTTTTTCGATTGCTTCTAAAATGTATTGGATGGTTGATTTATTCATGGTGAGTATCAATTGTAAGAGTTCTGTTCAGGCTTCCCGTCTGATAACCTTCTAAATCGAGAGTCACGTACATATAGCCACAAGCTTTTATCTTTTCGATCAGTTGTGTTCGAAGGTCGGTTTTCAAAAGGTCGGAAAAGTTTGATATGGGCACTTCAATGCGGGCAATATTGTCATGACTTCTTACTCTTGATCCGGAAATGTTTAATTCACGAAGTACCGCCTCTGCCTTTGAAATTCGTTCAAGTTCCGCTACCGTGATTTCTGTATGGTATGGGATTCTTGATAACAGGCATGCATAGGCCGGTTTGTCCCATGTCGAAAGAGCCTCCTCACGAGAGAGCGCTCGGATAGTTTCTTTGGTCATATCCAGTTGGAGCAAAGGACTCATGATGTTCAGTTCCCTCAGAGCCCTCATCCCTGGACGATAGTCTTTCAGGTCATCTTTGTTGGAACCTTCAAGGATGGTGTCGATGCCGGCCTTTTCTGCAAAGTGTTTAATTGTTTTGAAGATTTCTTTTTTGCACAGATAACATCTGTCGGGTGGGTTATGGCTCATGTTATTTGGTATCGCAAGTTCGATAATTTCATGGGCGATGTTATATTTTTTTGCAAACAATTGTGCCTCTTCAATCTCCCAATGCGGAATGTAAGGCGTTTTTACTGTTATTGCCATCATGTTGTTGCCTAGAGCTTCGTGGGCAGCATAGACGAGCAGACTACTATCAACGCCACCTGAAAATGCCACCACAGCAGCATTCATTTTCTTGATATGCTGGAGTAGCTGTGAGTATGTGGAGTTTTTCATGTCAGATAGAGTACATCTAATTGGAAAGATTTTTAGGGTACCAGTTCATTTTCGGTAATAACAAGGTGACCATCTAATACAATCGTCATTACAGTATTGCTTTTCCCTGTATTGAGACAATACCTGATTTCACTCATGATTTTACATCTGATAAACATAAAATAAGCAAGGTGAAAAGTAAAAGATACTGTATCGGTCCGAAAAACAGTGTATTGATAAAGCTTGTGGATGATTTGGTCGGTAAACACTTTGACAGTGTTTGGTTGCTCATGCAGTGTTTTTTTCTGGGAGTTTGTAATTTCTTTGAAAATTGTTATTGAAAAAATGAATCGCAACAAGGTGTTGTTTATTCTCACATTAATCATCATTAGTGTAATTCTGTTTTTTGGTTTGAGTCCAAGAGATTACCCTATATTAAACAATGTTCAATGGTTACCTGACACGAAGGGGTTGAAATTTCTAAATCACAGCCTTGCGTATCAGGATGATCTCGGTTCTTTACGTGATCAATTCTCTGGTGAATTCACACTGTCGGTAGATGTAGCGGTTGCAAGTGTTGACATACAAGGGTTTAAGCCAATAGTCATGATCCATGATGGAAATGATCAAACCCAATTTTCTATCTGGCAGTGGGGAGCATCAATCATCATAATGAACGGAGATGATTATGACTATTCTAAGAAAACACCAAGGATTTCTGCACCTGATGTACTTAAAGCGGGCAAGGATATTGATATAGTTTTGACTTCTGGTCAAAAAGGGACCAGCCTGTTTTTAGATGGGAAGCTGGCCAAAGATGACAAGAACCAGCATCTGTTGATTCCCAGTATTGGAGAAAAGATCCGTTTAGTGTTAGGTAATTCGGTGTATGGAAAGCATAATTGGGAAGGTGAAATCTCCTCGCTGGCGTTTTATGACAAAGCACTCTCTGAGAAAGAGGTGAACCAGCATTTTGAGCAGAGCTTGGGGCGCGAACCTTCAACAGGAAAAGAAAGGGGACTTTTGCTCCTTTATGCTTTTGACGAGAAAGAAGACACTGTCATCCGTGACCTCTCTGGTTATGGGCACGATTTGCAAATTCCACGACGTTTTGTTGTGTTGAAAAAGGCTTTTTTGTCATTATCTCGGAATAATTTTCCGCTTAAGCGATGGTTCATCGTTGATGTGACATTGAATTTTATTGGTTTTATTCCCTTGGGTGGAGTGCTCTACTTATGGATGTTGTTGTCAAAACCTAAGTCACATATAAACGCAGGTTTGCTTGTCTTGGCTATTTGCTTTTCCCTGAGTCTTTCTATGGAAATTGCTCAAGCATGGCTACCAAACCGCGCTTCAAGTATTTTAGATGTTGCGCTCAATACTCTCGGCTCTCTTGCCGGTATTTTGCTTTTCTCCATTATTTTTCGACATCAGTATTGGAAGAGGATTGTAAACCACTGATCTGCTAGCCAATTCTGAATAAAGTCTTCTTTGTGTGCTCCTTGTATTTTTCCAGATATAACCAGTAACATTTCAGTATTCTTTTAAACCTTTAGATAACTTTCTATGGTCAATCGATATTACCTATATATGCAATAGGAAATATCGAAAACACCTTCTTGACTTCAATTTCACCTGTTGATAGTGTACATCCATGTGTGCTGTGGATGGACATTATTTATTCAAAATCATACAGCCGCATTGTCTGGAGAAATGTGTTTTAACTGATTGAAAAATAAAGATAAAAGGAAATATTATGTTAGAAGTTACCGCACAGGCAAACGAAAAACTGATTGAATATATGAAGGCTAACAACATTTCATCATCGCTCAGGGTTGCTCTGATGCAGGGTGGTTGCTCAGGCCCTTCCCTTGGATTGGCATTAGATGAAGAAAAACCTATGGATGAAGTGTTTGAAAGAGAGGGTTTGACATTTCTTGTCGAGAAGGACCTTCTCGAGCAATGCGGCAATATCGCCGTTGATTATCATGATGCCGGAAGTCGATCCGGGTTCTCTCTCAGTTCCACGAATCCGCTGCCTGGGGCGGGGGGAAGTTGCAGCTCAGGTTCCTGTGGTTCTGGAGGGTGTGGCTGCTAGTGCCGATCTTGTGTCAGGCCGGCAGGCATTAGTCTTGTCACACGGATTTGAGCAGGGGCAGGAAAGGACAGAGGTATAATTTTTGAGGGGAAATCATGGGCAAAGCATTGCGTATCAACTCTGCAAAAAAAGAGACTTTTCTAGACAAGGTTCGTCAAGAATTGCCAAAGGGCGGTAATCTCAATCTTTGTCTGACCTGCGGCGCCTGTGCTGCCGGTTGTCCGGCGACCGGAATGCTGGACATGGATCCCCGTAAATTTTTGCGCATGGCGGCCATGGGCATGGACGATGAGCTGAACGCCAATAAATGGGTTTGGTTGTGTTCCATGTGCATGCGGTGCACCTATGTCTGTCCGATGGAAATTAACATTGCCGGATTGATTATGGAAGGGCGCAGGCTCTTGTGGCCACGCGAGGAACGGCCTGGCGGTATTTTGCGGTCCTGTGACATGGCTTTAAGAAATGACAGCACGAGCGCTACCGGAACACCTCCGGATGACTTTCGCTTTGTTGTAGAAGATGTGTTGGAAGAGGTCCGGACAACTCAACCGGGATGGGAAAAATTGGAAGCACCAATTGACAAGGAAGGTGCCACTTTTTTTCTGAGCCAGAATTCCCGGGAACCTGTTTCATTACCTGATGAGATGGTCCCTTTGTGGAAGATCCTCCACCTTGCCGGTGCTGACTGGACCTATGGCAGCACCGCTTGGGCTGGCGAAAATTACTGCATGTTCCTGGCCGACGACCAGGGTTGGCAACAGATAACAGAAGCGACGGTAAAAAAGGCGGATGAACTTGGTTGCAGGGTGTATCTGAACACCGAATGTGGCCATTCCACTTTCTCTGTTAACCAGGGTATCCGTCGTTTTAAAATTGATACAACACTCGACGTCAAGATAGTAGTCCATTACTACGCCAAATGGATAAGGGAGGGCAGACTCAAACCAAGCAGTGATTGGAACAAAGAGCTAAAGATGCGTTTTACTGTTCAAGATCCATGCAATCAGGTACGCAAAGAATATGGTGATGTTTACGCAGATGATCTGCGCCTCGTGGTGAAGGCATGTGTGGGTGAAGAAAATTTTATTGATATGACCCCGAACAAATCAAACAACTATTGTTGTGGTGGCGGTGGTGGGTATCTGCAGTCAGGTTTTAACGAAGAAAGGCATATTTATGGCAAAATAAAATTTGACCAGATTATCGAAACCGGTGCCAAATATTGTATAACTCCCTGTCATAACTGCCATGCTCAGATACATGATCTTTCTCACCATTTCAATGGTGGGTTTTATGTAAGTAATCTCTGGACCTTCCTGGCCCTGTCTCTTGGAGTACTTGGAGAAAATGAAAGGGAAGATTTCTGTGATGAATTGCGAGATATCTGGCTACCTGGTGAACCGGGAACCCCGAATCCCTTTGACGACAAATAATTAGTCGTTTTGAATATTGCACTAACGATGGCTGGCTAAGGGAGCCGGTGCTCTCCACGGACTGCAAACCCGTTGAGGATTCTGAAAAGATCCTGTTCGGTTCGACTCCGAACCCAGCCTCCCCGCCTCACATTAATCCGACGCGACGAATATGAACTTGGCAAGATATTGTATTGTTGCCATCAATTGGTGATTTCCAGAAAACGAGTCCCCTTGTAGTCGATAGCCACCCCATCCCAGGTAATTTCAGCTAAACGAGTGTTCGGGTCGATCATGTCTCCTTCCTTTAATATTTTCCCATTAATAATGATCATCCGCTGAGACGGTTCTTCAGAAAAAGTGTGTCCTGCAAATTTGAGTTTGGGGATTTCTGCTTGTAACTGTCGAGGAAGATCCTTGAACAGGGGAGGAAAGTTTCTGGAAGCCTCTGTTTCAATAACTGTAGTTGGCTCAGGGATGCTATCTTCGACTGGGATGTACCGCAAGATATGATCTTTTTCTTTGATTACGACACGAGGAGTAGATAATTCATTTTTTGGAACAGGCAGATCAGAATGGACGGGCAAGGTTGTGGCTTGGGGTGTTTGAGGTTCTGCGGAAAGAAGAGGAGTAGATGTCGCCTTCGTTGTGTCTGTCACCCAGGTTTGCTGAAGGTGTGTGAAGAAGAATATCCCAAGGCAAGCCAATCCTAGGAAAATTACACCAATAATAAGTGAAAAGACAAGTGGTAGCTTGAATGTTGATGTATATCTTGCGGGCGGTATAGAGTTATGCACTGCGTACAGGCTTGGGGGATTTCCTTGCTGCCGTTCTTGGTCCGATTTTTTCAGTGCGTCGAGGATATAAGACATAGGGTTAATCCTTGGCTGCTGGAAAATGTTTTATGTTTGTCTCAGTGGTTTTCAGGATTTCTTTGGATGCAGGGGCTGGAGACAAAGCAGGGAGCTGAGTGTGCACGGCTTTGTTTTTGTGGCTAACTGGGAGAAATTTTTTTTGCAGTAACAGAACATTGTGTTTAAAAAGAGCTATGTTATCACTAAAATCGACAAAGTAGAGACCGACAGGTACTGCGATTACCGACAGCAAAAGGAACAGAGCCGTGATAATTTTTTTTGTCGGGTAACGTCTGCGATTCGTTATCGCCGCGAGCTCCTGGGCTGCTTTTTTCATAATTCTCTGAGTGACGTGATCGCTGTTATTCGCGTATGCGCCGAGGAGAGCATGATCACAGAGAATATTTATGACACGGGGTATTCCTTTTGAAATTTTTGCTATCTGCTGGATTGCCTTTTTAGAGAATAGAACGTTTCTGCTGTTTCCTCCGGCAATGGCAATCCTGTGTTGAATGTAGGCAGTAATATCACCTGAATGTAATGGCTTTAAATGGTATCTGGTTGTGATTCGCTGGTTAATCTGAGATAATTTCGGATCACAGAGAATATGTTGCAGTTCGGGTTGTCCGATCAGGACTATTTGCAGAAGCTTATTGGTGTTGGTTTCTAGATTAGTGAGCAACCGAAGTTGTTCCAAAATTTCAATATTGAGGTTTTGAGCTTCGTCAACGATGAGGGCAGTGTTTCTTCCTCTTGAGTGGGCGTCAAGGAGATATGCATTTAATTGATCAATATATGTTTTTACTGAAGGACTGGTCGCGGATATGGGGATTTTAAGTTCTTCACAGATAGTTTTTAAAAGATCCGTAATGGTGAGCTTTGGGTTTAAAACCATCGCAATGTCAGTTGTGTCGGGCAGCTGGTTAACCAGGCACCGACAAACGGTGGTTTTCCCCGTGCCCACATCGCCTGTTAGCAGTATAATGCAGCCTTCACTACTGATCCCGTAGAGTAAATGGGCCAGAGCTTCCCGATGCAATTCGCTCATGAAGAGATATCGGGGATTGGGCGCGATGGCAAAGGGCTTTTCTGCTAGGCCGAAATAGCGTGTATACATAGGATCGCGTCAACCATAGAATAAACCTGAAACAACATAACAACTCAGGAGCCGTATAAGCCTGCTCCAAAATTGTCTTTTCCAATAAAACAATTATTATAAGATGAATTATAACTATTTACCATTTTTCTTTGTTTGTTATTGTTTTTCTCTCGAATACCCCTAACTTATACGAAAAGGTGTCTCGGACATAACAAAGTTGAAGTTAGCCAAATACCCACAACTATAAAAAATGACTCTCTATGCCAGTATTTGAATACCATGCTCTTGATGCAAAAGGGAAAAACATCAAAGGGATAGTCGATGCAAACAGTGAGTCTCTGGCGCTGATAAAACTCCGTTCAGAGGGCAAGTTTCCTGTTTCTATCGAAGTAAGCAGAAGCAAACAAAGCAAAACCAGCGGTCGAGGAGGGCAGGGTCTGTTCGAGCGGGTCAAGTCGGAGGAAATCAGCATCATGACCCGACAGCTTGCGACCTTACTGGGAGCCGGGATTCCATTGGTGCAATGTCTTGACTCACTGGTGGCACAGACGCGTAACTCTGCGCTTAAAAAAGTGATTGCCCAGGTGAAAGGATCGGTTAACGAGGGTAATACTCTGACCGTTGCCTTGGGGGAACATCCAAGACTGTTTTCCCCTATTTTTATTAATATGGTGCGTGCAGGGGAAGCGTCAGGTGCGCTGGACATAGTTTTGGAACGCCTTGCTGATTTTGCAGAGAAGCAGGAAGTGCTTAAGGGAAGACTACGGGCGGCACTTGTCTACCCTGTTTTTATGGCCTTCATTGGATCGGCAATTCTATTTATTCTGATTACTTATATCGTTCCCAATATTACTCAGGTCTTTAACGAGATGGATCAGGTTTTGCCTTTGCCGACTCTCCTCCTCATTGGCTTGAGTGATTTCCTGAAAATGTACTGGTGGGCTGTCCTTATTTTCTTAGGCATAACCTTTTCGATTGCACGCTATTTGATATTGAAACCATCTGGCAGAGCTTTTTGGGATTTGGTCAAACTCAAGATATTTATCTTCGGACCTGTTGTTCAAAAGGTCATTCTGGCAAGATTTTCTTCCACCTTGGGAAGTTTATTGGATAGTGGTGTCGGACTGATGACCTCGATGCAAATCGTCCGAACCCTTGTTAATAATGTGCATGTTTCGCGTGTTATTGATGACGCAATGGAGCAAATACAAAAAGGGCAAAGCATGACAAATGCGCTTTCGGAGTCAGAGTGGTTTCCTCCCATGTTTGTCCAGATGATCGCTGTGGGAGAGCAGAGCGGAAGTCTTGAAAAAATGCTGGATAAGGTGGCCAGCGCGTACGAAAGAGAGGTTGAAACTGCGATCATGGGGATGACGTCACTGATTGAACCTCTCATGATAGCTATTATGGGATTGGCGGTTGGATTTATTGTACTCTCTATTTTGCTGCCAATCTTTGAAATGAATCAGATGGTCGGATAGCGAAGAGCAGATGCTTTTGTCGTTTTGTTCAAGTGAATTCATCATTGGATCTTCGTCGGGAGTTGTGTATATTTCGCATTAGCTACTATTTTATTAGCTTTTGTTGGACTGATGTCTATTTGTTTATTATCAGCCATAAAACTCCGCTCGTGGGCACGATTGTCCATTCAGCGGAAACGTTATTGAATTTTTTTTCAAATCACAGGTTATTCTCGTATGAAGATTGAACATGGACGGTTTTTAGAAAACCGGAACAAGGTGAGCGAATCAGGTTTTACTTTGATTGAACTTTTGGTTGTTTTGGTCATAATCGGTATTCTTGCCGGATATATTGGTCCGAAGATCATGGGGCATCCCGAGGAAGCAAAGCGGACCAAAGCAACCCTGCAAATTCAGGGATTGGACACTGCATTAAAGCTGTATAAACTTGATAACGGCATGTACCCCACAACCGAGCAGGGTCTTCAAGCTCTGGTGGAACCACCGGCTGTAGGAAAACTGCCACCCAAATGGCGAGAAGGTGGATATTTGGAGAAAAGTAAAGTACCTCTTGATCCGTGGGGAAACAACTTTGTCTATCTCTGTCCCGGACTGAATGGTGACTTCGACCTCAGCTCCTATGGCAAGGATGGTGAAGCTGGAGGAGAAGGGGATGGAAAAGATATAAATAACTGGGACATAGAGTAGAAAAACGTTATGTTGCTGCCGCTCCATAAGGTGTCTTTGGGAAGGCTGTCAAGGGCACCAGATTCGAGAGGTTTTACACTTATTGAATTGATAGTGGTAACCGCTCTAATAGGTATTATGCTGGCAATTAGTGTCCCTTCGTTACGTAATACTGTTTTTACTGATCCCTTAAAATCCGCAACTAGGAAAATAATTGGGCTGGTGACGGGAGTAAGGGAGTTAGCTGTCCGTTCTCAGCAAGCGTATCTTCTTCACATCAGTCAGTTGGAAAATCGCATCTGGTATGAGGTAGAGGTTAAAACGAAAGAACAAAAGGAAAATGACCCTTTAGAGGGTGGAGAACTGCTGCTTCCTGAATCTGTCAGAATTTCAGGGGTTTGGGTGAATGGTCAAGAGAGTTCATCGGGTGATCTGAAAATTGTTTGGATCAGCAAGCAAGGTTTTCTCAGTGACACGATTATCCGGATTGAAGACGACGAAGGGAACCACCTCAATGTGGAATTCTATCCGTTTCTCAATCCTGCTATAGTGTCCGATCAGGTTGTTCCCCTTTAACGGGTGATAAGTTATCTATGGGTTCGACGAAAGACTATCTTTCATTATCATTTTTAGTGCCTTACAGATCATTTTCGCTAAAAAAAAATAATCTGATAAAGACACTTAAATCCTTTTGCGCGGTGTTAGCCCTTTACAGGGCATGTCTTTGTTATTTACAGAGAAAAAAACCTGTATCAATGCACGACCTGTCCCGTTCATCTGGGTTTGGCAATAAGGAGGCTTTTACACTCCTGGAAGTAATGATTGCTGTATCAATTATTGCTATCGCTCTTGTTGCTCTTTTCGGGTCTCAAGCTCGGAGTCTTTCCAATGCAACAGAGGCTCAATTTAATATTGTTGCGCCGATGCTCGCCTCCGGAAAACTTGCAGAACTGGAAGCAGGGACCGTTGCTCCTGGAAATGAAGAAGGTGACTTTGGTGATGATTTCCCGGGTTACAACTGGAAAATCCAAACCGAAAACGCAACCTTCGATAATATCGAGGGTTTGACGAAGCTGGAAAAACCTTTGCAAAAGGTCGAAGTGACGGTGTTATGGAGTGAGACAAAGTTTAGCTATTTGCTAACATATTATGGTCGCTGGCAGAAGTAAGTTGAAAATTTATCCATCTACAGACCGGCAGAGGGGCTTTACTCTCGTTGAGATACTTATTGCTATTTTTATTTTTGCCATAGTCATTTCTTCGGTATATGGCTCGTATCGCGCGACATTTCATATTGTTCATGTCTCTGAACATCAGATTGAAATTGCCAATAGTGCCCGAGTGGTAATGGAGAGGTTCGCGGAGGATCTGGGTTCTATTGTAACCGGTCCCGGAGAATTATTTAATGGAGAAAGACATGATTTCTCAGGTGCTCGAGGCGACAGTCTGTCCTTTATTTCATTAGCTCACCTCGTATTGCGTAAAACAGATGTCCTTGCCGGTCCTGCCTTGATTGAATATCAGGTCGAGTCTGGAGAGGAAAGTGGTCTTCTTGATCTTTATCGGTTGGATGGGATTGTCTTGCCCGGAGTAGAATTAGGCGAAAAAGATCTAAAAAAATATCTCATATGTCGAGGTCTGCAGGAATTCCGGATTACTTATCTTGACTCGGATGGTAATGAAAGTGAAAATTGGCAAGTCGACGAAGTCACCTCAGGCAACGGAGGCACTACTTTGAAGGGGGCTCTAATCCCATCCCTTGTCTCTGTGGAGCTCAAATTTGCCGGATCGCAGGATAGTGACAGCAGTACAGTTTTTAAAACTGTTGTAGCTTTGCCGCAAATGTGGAGTACGCAGAAATGAAGTTTTGGGGGGCTGGTCCGGGTGAAATGAAAACAAAGGAGAGGGAGACTCTTTGGCGGGATCAACAGGGCATGGCACTTCTTATAACTCTCTTGACTATCAGTTTGCTGGTCGCGGTTACCATCCAGTTTCACAAGACAACCTGGCAACAATTCCTTGTATCCAACAACTACAAGGTGGGACGTCAACTTGAGACAATCGCCGATTCAGGAGTAAATATTGCTCTTGCTCTCCTCGAATATGACGGAAATAAGAATCAGACTGATTCCTTTTTTGACGACTGGGCGACACTGGACAGAGAGAATTTCGAGGGATTATTCCCCTCCGGTACATTGTATCTGAAAGTTGTCGACTTATCGGGTCGATTACAGATAAACAGTCTGGTCCAAAAAACAGGAGGTGAAACGGAAGCCGGTGGTGGCACTAACACTGAAATTGAGGTTCGTCAGATGTTTCTTCGCTTGCTGCAATCCGGTCTTTTTTCGGTTGAGGACGAAACAGAAGCACGTAGCATTGTAGATGCCCTGGTTGATTGGATTGACGAAGACGATACTGAATCTGATCTTGGTGCTGAAAGTAGTTATTATCAGTCACTTGAGCAACCATACAGCTGCAGAAACGGACCTGTTCGATATATTGAGGAGCTGCTGTTGGTTAAAGGTATATCTCCGGCATTGCTCTTTGGTTCAGGGGACAAGAAGGGACTGGCCGATTATGTGACAGTTAACGGTGATGACGGAAAAGTGAATTTAAACACTGCTCCTCTTCTGGTAATAAAAAGTTTTGATCCTTTGATTGGTGACGACCTACTCTTGAAATTCGATGAATACAGAAAGGATAAAGTGAACGAAGAAAGCTTGGCAAATTCGAATTGGTATAAAAATATTGATGGCTGGCCGGGTGATATTGTGCTAAATGATAAATTGTTGACCAATAAGAGTAGCTATTTTCAGGTGACCGCCAGAGGTGAGTTTGAAACCAACAAACTCAACCTGATTGCGGTTGCTGAGCGCTCAAGCGAGAGCGTGGTCACCTTGCTTTGGAAAAAAACGGAGTAATTTATGACGAATACTTTGTTTTGCCTGGATATCCATAAAGAAACCGTTGCGGCACTGGTGGTGGAGAAAAGTGCTAAAATTGCCATTGTAAAAGGCTGTGGGACTGCTGACACTGTGGAGCAGTCCTTCGAAGACGCAATTGAAGACGTTAAAGAGCAAACAGAATTTGCCGGCGGTCAATCTCTTGTAACTTTTGGTGCCGAGTTTTTTTCGTTTAGAAATGTTTCCCTTCCTTTCCCGGACCGAAAGAAAATAGAGCTGGCTCTCCCCTTCGAGTTGGTGGATCTTTCGCCAGTTGATATTAATAGCTTGCTCATCGATTTCATTGTGGCAAAAACCGGAACGACCGGGACGGACATTATCGCGGCTATGATTCATCGGGAGCATCTGGCGGCTCATCTCTCGCTTCTGAATGCTGCAGGCATTAGTCCCGACGGCATAGGAATCAGCGGTCTTTCGACTGCTTTGAACCTTGCTGAGACGCTGGTTGATAATTTCGTTCTGATTGATATCGGATCATGCTGGTCAACCTTGTTCATAGCAGTGAACAGACAGATTGCACTTATTCGATCCCTGGCTATTCAACCGGAAGCTGATGGTCGAAATATATCTGATGATGCTTTTATTCAAAATGTAATACAGACGGTACTCGCATCTCAACTTCTTGAGACCAAGAATCCCAACTTCAGAGTGTATCTGACCGGATCGGAGTCGCGATTTAAAACAGAATCGCCGATTTTGTCATCTAAACTCGGCGGCGTTGAAATTACTTATTTTCGACAGAGTGCACAACCGCTTATAAAAATTGAACAGGGTATCCAACCTTTCTATCAGCCAGAGTTGATGGACGGAATTCTTGCACACGTTTTAAAAAATGGTAAAAAGAGTGGAGGTTTTGATTTTTGTAAGGATGATTTCAGGAAGAAAAAAAGCTTACTGGATTACCGTTCGCTGTTATTGAAAACTGCTATTCCTCTCTGTCTTGTCATCGCGTCTGTAGTGGCCTACATGGGGTATTCTTTTTCAATGTTGAACGTAGAACAGGAACGGTTGCAGAAGCAAATTGTCGAAGTCTTCAAAGAGACACTTCCCGAAGAGACACGTATCGTCAATCCTGTTAAACAGTTGCAAGTTAAAAATAAGGAAATTAAAGCAACCTACAGTCCAGGAAGTGGCGCTGGTACCTCTCACACCATAATAGATCTCCTCACTGAGATCTCGGCTCGTATTCCTTCGACGTTGCCCGTTAAAGTTGTACGAATGGTTGCAGATATGGACACAGTCAGGGTAAAGGCCGTTACCGGAGATTTTAACACGGTTGATACTATGCAGAAGGAACTTGAAAAATCTCCATATTTTAAAGGTGTTACCATCAGCTCCGCCAATCAGTCAGTTCAGGGGAATGAGGTAAATTTTGAACTTAAACTGGAACTCGCCCGGCAATAATTATGGTCTCATGGTTTGAAAACATATTCCTGAAAAATATTTGGAAAAAATCAGGTATTGAAAAGCTGAATAGCCGTGAAAAGTGGGTGGTTTTTGCGGGGGTTGGTTTTGTTTTTTGTTTTTTGCTGCTACAGCTCGTTGTTCTGCCTGTTTTTGACGCTCGGAGCAAATTAGAAAAGTCGATTGCCGGGAAAAAACAGGAAATAATAGAAATCAGAAACCTTCAGCAGGAATATCGTGCCTTGAAAAGTGAGGAGGGAACTATACAGGCCAGAATTAATGAACGTGGTTCCGGCTTCACCCTTTTTACTTTCCTAGATCAACAGGCAAACCAAGCAAAGGTGAAAAAACAAATAAAATACATGAAACCATCGACAGTTGAGGGAGATGAGTTAAACGAAGCGATGGTGGAAATGAAATTTCAGAAAATTACCCTCGCGGATCTTGTAAGCTTTCTTCGTTTGGTGGAATCGGCAAAAAACGTTGTTTTTATAAGAAGATTTTCAATTCAAGAAAGTGGCGATTCACAGGGATATTTTGATTCAATCCTGCAGATCGTAACTTTTGAGAAAAAGGGATAGAAATGATACACTCCATCTTCTCGTTTCGATCATTTCTCTATATTGTTTATACTGCGTTGATTACCACCGTGCTTTTGTATGTGTCGTTTCCCTCAGAAAAATTCAAAATTTATTTTGAAAATCGTGTCGAACGTTTATTCCCTGGCAGTGCATGCAGTATCAGCCGTGTACATTATCTTTTTCCTTTGTCTGCTGCCTGTGAGACGATAAAAATCAGCAGAACTATTGACGGCCAGGATTCCGACTTGGTTGTTGAACGGTTAGTTATTTCACCAGATCTGTTACAATTCTGGAGAGTTTTTAAGTTAAGAGGTATGATAAATTCCGGCCTATTTGAAACGGCACTCGAATTTGACTCGAAGGCAGAGACTTTTCACCTGACCAATATACATCTGGAGGGGGGAAATGCGGGTGAGTTTGCGGAAAGTATTGGTATAAAAGACAGGAAGTTATCGGGTAGCATTGATTTTTCAGGCAATTATCAGGCACAAAACAGCAATCCGAGTAACGGTACCGGCCAAGGGGTTGTCCGGATTGTTACCGGCAGTATGTCTCTCCTACAACCGATATTAGCTCTTTCAACAATTGAATTCGAGCATGTTACGGTGAATGTGACCCAGCAGGATGGTATTGTAAGTCTTGTTGGAGGTGAGTTGGTGGGAAAGGATATTGATGCCGACTTTACCGGGGAGATGCAGGTGGCTTCTCCTTTGATGGATTGTAACATTCAACTCAGTGGCCATCTGCAACCGACTGATAGTTTTTTGACTACCCATCCAGAACAACAACAGATTATTCAACGTTTGTTGCAACGATACAAGACGACAGATCTCCCTTTTAAAGTGGGCGGAACTGTGAAAAGACCGTTATTTAGATTTAGTACGTGATATCTTATGGCAGCTCGCATTACTAACATAATTCCTTTTCTTCTCATTACCTTACTCTGTGTTGGCATTGTTGAGGGAGGGTATAAGGTGTTAGAATATTTTATTATGAGATCTCCTGTTGAAAAGGCCGCAGTGTCGAGTACTGCGACAGTTGGAACGGAACCGGCAGACACGGGTGGTCAGAAGGCAAAGCAAGACTATCATATTATTTTACAAAGAAATCTGTTCGGACCTCCTCCCGGTGAGGGTTTACCTGTGTCGAAAACTACTCCGGATTATGCTGAAGATCTGAAATTATCCAGTTTGAACATCGTGCTGATGGGTACAGTAAATGGTAGGGAAGAGGAACAGAGAGCTATTATCTTAGATAAGAGTACCAATAAACAAGAGTTATATGAAAAGGGCGATACAATCCAAGGGGCTCAGGTAAAAGAGATTCTTAGAGGGAAGGTTATTCTTGTATATAATGGCAAGGATGAAATGCTTGACATGAGTGCGGCTGCCAAAGAGCGACCTGTTTATGTAGCTCCAAGACCTGTTGGATCATTGCCTCGACCTGTAGTAACACCAGGTAAAGCTTCCAGAAGGGTCATTAGTAGACCAAGAGTAATCCGACGGTCTCAATCAATAATCCAACAATGAGCAAGCGAGAGCGAGATAATAATTATGCAAATGAAGGTGAATTATAAATGAAAAGATTTAAACATTCGCTAATAGGCGCGGTCATTCTCTGTTTGTGCTTAGTCCTCAATTGCACTGTTGGTGCCGAGGAACAGCCACGACCCTTATCGGGGGACGGGCAGAGCGGTCAGCGGTTTATTACAATCGATTTTGATAATGTCGATATCCAACTATTTATAAAATATATAAGTGAATTAACAGGAAAAAACTTTATCGTTGATAAAGCCGTGCAAGGAAATGTTACCATTCTTTCTCCCACGAAAATATCAGAAGATGAAGCTTACAGGGTGTTTCAATCCGTGCTGGAAGTACATGGTTTTACCACTGTGGAGGCGGGTTCAGCCATAAAAATAATGCCGTCTGCCCGAGCCCGATCGGAAAACGTGGAGATGTTGAGTACAGGGGCATCGGCTAATCCTCAAGACAAGATTGTCACGCAGCTGGTACTGTTGAAACATAGCTCTCCAGACGATATTAAAAAGGTGCTTGCTCCGCTTGTTTCTCAAACATCAGTTCTTATTTCCCATGAACCATCGGGCATGTTGATAATCACTGAGACTATGTCCAATATTCAAAAACTTCTCAGCATAATAAAAGTACTTGATGTTGAGTCGAGGGAGGCTGAGGTCGCATACATTCCATTGGAGAACGCTTCGGCAGACACAATTGCCAAGATTTTAACCAATGTCTATCAGAAAAATACAACACAACGAAGGGCAGGTGCGGCAGGAGGCTCCGCCGATTCTGTAATAGTTGTGCCGTATGAGCGGGTTAATGCCGTGATTGTTCTTGCCAGCGCCAACGAACTGATACGCGTAAAAAAACTTGTTGCTGTTCTTGATACAGAGGTTCCACGAGCCGAAGGGGACATCCGAGTCTATTATTTACAAAACGCAACTGCAACCGAAATGGCCAAGGTACTGAATGACCTTCCGGAGGCACTGGCAAAGGATGGAGTCACTAAGGGTAAGACAGCTGCTATTTCCAAAGACGTAACAGTGATGGCTGATGAGGAAACTAATGCACTTATTATCAGAGCCTCAAAAGATGAATATGCGGTGTTGGAAGATGTGATAAAACAACTGGATATTCCTAGAAGGATGGTTTATCTGGAAGCGCTGATTATGGAAGTGAGTGCTACCAAAAATTTTGATGTCGGGGTGGAATGGGTTGCCGGAGGAATGTCTTCCAGTGGCAGGGGACAGGTGGTTTCCGGCTTCAATAATGGTACGAGTCTGCTGGGTGGAATAAATGCAACCACCCCCAGTTTAGCGTCAGGTTTTACTCTAGGATTTCTGAACCAAGGTGGGATCAGAATAGGTAATACGACATTCGCAAATCTTGGTGCGGTTGTAAACGCATTTAAATCCGACTCCGATGTCAATGTTATTTCTACTCCCCAGATCTTGACAATGGATAATAAAAAGGCTGAGATCTCTGTTGGAGAAAATGTCCCCTTTATCTCCAGGCAGGATAATACTTCCGGCAGTACGACTGGTCTGGTTTTTAATTCCTTTGAATACAAGGATGTGGCAACAAAGCTGTCGATTACTCCCCATATCAACCAGTCTGATGTTCTGCGTCTTGAGATTGATACGGAAGTGACTCGGATAAAAGAAATTATAGATAATGCGCCAACTACCTTTAAACGTACAGCGAGCACAACTGTTATTCTCAATGACAAAAATACTGTCGTGATAGGTGGAATAATTGGTCATGATGCAACTGATGGTGATTCGAAGATACCGATTCTCGGGGATATACCGCTGCTGGGCTGGTTGTTTAAAACCCATTCAACTACCAATAATAAAACGAATATGTTCATCTTCATTACGCCCCATATAGTCCGCAATCCTGCGAACATTGCGGCAGTTACTCTCAAAAAGGAAGGTGAGATGGGTTTGGTATTGCCAGCGGTACGAAAGGAACTGCATAAAGAAGAAGATCTTGAAGACGCAATTAGACTTACCAGGCAGGGGTACGAAAAACTGCGATCTGGGGAGCTTGAGACAGCTAAAGACTTTTTTAGTGAAGCCCTGGCTATCGATCCGGCTAACCCATATGCCCTGATGAATATGGGGGTCGTATATGAAAAAGAAGGTTACCCGAAAAAAGCTTTACAAATGTACCAAGCTGTGGTCTCCGGCGGTTCTGATGCAGTGTCTGATAGTTCCAGCGATCCGTTAAAAAATGGAGTACCTCTTAAAACGTTAGCTAAAGAGAGCATAGACAGAATTCTTAGGTCGGCAGGCACCCCATAACTCCACTGAAAAGAGCAGGACTCCGGTGCTGAATAATTGACCCAACGTATAGCCCTGTTTAATTGGAAGAAATCCGGGGCAAGTACCTTTTAGACACATTATTTTCTTGAAAAAACAAGAAAATAATGTGCAAGGCACTAACTACAATAAAGAGTACAGCGAACGTTTACCGGTCGAATGAGCATGAAAAAATTTGGTGAAATATTAATTGATGAGTTTGGTCTGGCCTCAGCAGCTCTGGAAAAGGCACTCAAGGCTCAAAAGGAGGGCGATGACCTGATTGGGGAAATCCTCATCAAAAACGGAGAACTTGACGAGCTAACTGTGCTGCAGGTAATTGGCATGATGTTCGATATGGAAGTCCGAAAATCTTTACCTTCCGATATTAAAACTGATTTTACCGAGCGGGTTCCCATCAGTTTTTTGAAAAAGAACAAAATGGTTCCGATTGTCACAGCAGATGAATCGTTTTATGCTATTAATAATCCTACCTCTTTTCAGGCTCTTGATGATTTGCGGAGAATTCTAGCTAATGACTCAAATAAAACTGTCCTGGCTCTTTCCCATCATATTCTCAATGCGATAAATGTTTCCTATGATATGACGCAGACCTCAGCGAGTGAGGTGATGCAGGACATTGATGACGAAGATCCGGAAAGATTGTTCTCTGAAATTGAGGAGATAGGGGATCTTCTTGATGATACCAGTGATTCCCCTGTTATCCGTCTGGTCAATTTGATGTTTTCCCAGGCGGTTCGTGATAATGCCTCGGATATCCATATCGAACCCTATCAAAACAGTCTGAAAATACGTCAGCGCTTGGATGGTATACTTCACGATATGTTAAGTCCTCCAAAACATGTCCAATCTGCTCTTATTTCCAGAGTCAAGATAATGGCAAATCTCAATATAGCCGAGAAGAGATTACCTCAGGATGGCAGAATTGAGCTGAAAATAGCCAATAAGGAAATTGATATACGGGTTTCCACTTTACCGACAGCTTTTGGAGAACGCGTGGTTTTGCGTTTGCTGCGTAAATCTGCAGTGATGATTTCCCTAAGAGATCTCGGTATGCCTCAGGACCGGTTTATTCCTTTTGAAAGACAGATTAAGGCAGCAAATGGTATTGTCCTTGTGACCGGACCTACCGGGTCTGGGAAAACAACCACCCTCTATGCAGCACTCTCTTCCATTAATAATACGGATATCAATATCATTACCATTGAGGATCCAATTGAATACCGTATCAGTGGTATTGGTCAGGTGCAGATTAATCCCAAAATTGATCTTACCTTTGCTTCTGGGCTGAGATCTATCGTTCGACAGGACCCTGATGTCATCTTGGTAGGGGAGATACGTGATACGGAGACTGCTGAAATTGCGATCCAGTCTGCGCTGACGGGGCATCTCGTTTTCTCAACTCTGCATACCAACGACTCGGCCGGAGCAATCACCCGACTAAGGGATATGGGTATAGAACAGTTTCTTATTGCTTCTTCGGTAAACGCCATTTTGGCTCAGAGATTGATTCGTATCATTTGCCCCCACTGCAAAGAGGAATACACCCCTACACCTGAAATGTTGATGAGAATAGGCTTTCCTGAAGAAGAATGCCATGATCGGAAAGCATTCAGGGGGAAAGGTTGTGAGAAATGTTATCAAACCGGATACAAAGGTCGGTGTGGTATTTTTGAACTGCTCATTATGACACAGGATATGAAAGCCCTCGTTTTGCAGACATCTGATGCCAATCAGATAAAAAGGCAAGCTATCGAGAACGGAATGATCTCCCTCCAGAAAGACGGTGCAATGAAAGTGCTGCAGGGGATCACTACCATCGAAGAGGTGTACAGGGTTTGCCAATCTTAGTTTCAAGGAAGCTATGACCTGGGGGGATAACGATCGGCATCGTGAAGTTTGACGAATAGCAAACATAGAGACTTTTTTTGAAACCGTATATGGCTTCCAGTTTGTTGAAAAAAGGAAGCCTTTTTGTATTTTAAGGTACTATATAAGGTATAGATGCTCGATAAGCATCCTCAGAAACAGCGCTGCTCATTCCAACTCAGATCTGTTAACCCGCACAATACATATATACAAGCCACTAAAGTGATATGATTTTATGAGAACCAATTTTTTTAAATCGCTGAATGAGCAACCAAGACTTCTCTGGAACCTTGCTCAAAAAAAGAATTTCTGGATAGTTCTTTTTATAGATATGGCACTTATTGTGGCCGCTCATTTTCTTGCTTATCTTGTTCGTTTCGATTGGCATATTTCATGGTGGATTTCTAAGATATTAGGTGTCCTCCCTTTTCTTATTCTCAGTAAGATCCCAATATTTTATATCTTTGGGCTCTATCAGGGGATGTGGCGATACACCAGCACTGCAGATCTAATCAATATAACCAAGGCTGTTGCCGTATCATCTGGAATAATTATCATGTCAGTCCTGTATTTAAATCGATTCAATGGGTTTTCCCGTTCGGTTTTCTTTATGGATGGCGTTTTTACTTTTTTGTTTCTCTGTTTGCATCGCGGCACAATTCGATATCTTTTGCAGAATAAGGAACTGATGCCAAGGCTTGGTCATAGTGAAGGCAGGCAGAATAAGATAAGACTGTTGCTTATTGGTGCGGGTGCTGCTGCTGAAAAGGTTATTCGAGAGATTAAGGATAACGTTAACGTTCCTTATATAGTTGTTGGTCTCGTGGATGACAATCGTAAAAAGCACGGTCTGAAAATTCACGGTATACCTGTTGTGGGAGGATTGGATACTCTACAGGAATGTATTGTCAGGACAAGGTCCGAAGAACTTTTGATTGCCGTTGCTTCAGCCTCTGCTGAACAAATGCAAAGAATTGTTGATCTTTGCCAGAAATCGAAGACCAAATTCAAGGTTCTTCCAAGTATGGGCGAAATTATCAGGGGAAAATTAAGCGTAACGTTGAGCCGTGATATTTCGTATAAAGATTTACTCGGTCGACCTGCCGTGCATCTTGATCAAAAGGAAATCGGTCGTTACCTCACTGGCCAAACCGTATTGGTGACAGGAGCGGGTGGGTCGATCGGTTCTGAGCTATGCAGACAGATCATCAGGTTTGAACCGAAAAAAATTATACTGCTGGATGCCGGTGAAGAGAATCTTTATAAAATCCAGATGGAATTGCATCATGAACATCAGTTCCTGGACTATGTCCCGGTTCTCTGCAAAATCCAAAACCAAGCCTTGCTCAACGCAATATTTATTGAGTATGCTCCTGCTGTAGTTTTTCATGCAGCGGCGTATAAACATGTGCCTCTTGTTGAAGCAAATCCTTGGGAGGCTGTCTTTAATAATGTGTTTGCCACAAAAAGTCTTATAGAAGCTGCGATTACCCATAGAGTCGAACGTTTCGTTCTTGTTTCTACCGATAAGGCCGTACGACCAACAAATGTCATGGGAGCGACCAAAAGGGTGACCGAACTGCTGATGCTTGCCTATTGTAACGGACAAAAAGTAACAGCCTCTGCTGGAAAACAGAATAAGACAGCTTTCATGGCCGTAAGGTTTGGTAATGTTCTAGGTTCCTCTGGATCGGTAATTCCTCTTTTTAAAAGTCAGATTGAAAAAGGTGGACCAGTTACTGTTACTGATCCTGAAATGACCCGTTATTTCATGTCGGTCGAGGAAGCCGCGCAACTTATCCTCCAGGCGGGGGCCATGGGGTCAGGGGGCGAAATATTTATATTAAAGATGGGGGCCTTGGTGAAAATTATCAAATTAGCCCGTGATCTTATTAAGCTATTGGGCTATGAGCCTGAGAAAGAGATAAAAATAAAATATACCGGGCTTCGACCAGGGGAAAAACTCTACGAGGAATTAATCACAGAAGGCGAAGGAATTGTTCCAACAAAACATGAAAAGATCATGGTTCTTCAGGGAGACAGTAAAACAAAAGAGGAAATGGAGAATCCTCTTATCCGGCTAGCAAAGATGGCTACTATTCATAATGCTCATGGAATAAAAGAAATCCTGAAAGAGATTATTCCAGAGTATACTCCGGATCTGGAGGCTGTAAGCATTATTCCGGGAAGTCATACCATTGTTAGAGAAATACCTAATTAACTTGTAATGCTGGTCAAAAACAGAACAAATAGATTGTATCTATTGTTATCCTTTTGGCTGACCAATATTTTGCTTTAAAAGACTGGAGATGAGTGCAGATTTTGAAATCATTTTCAAGTCATTGATCCCCGCGCAGCACGGAGACTCAGTTTAGCCCCCCCTTGGGGGGGATAAGTTCCTTCACGAAATTCTTACCCTCAAAGCAGGGAAAGAATTTCTAAGTCACTAAAAGTCTTTTCAACAGTTCCTGATAGTGGTGGGGCAATGTCCTCCTGGCCGGGGTGACAACGTAAAAAGTTCGTTTCATTGTGAGTCCCGGAATATGGATCTGCTTGATTTTACCACTGAGCAATTCGTCCTGAATAGCATGTCGGGAGATCACGGAAACACCTAAGTTGGCCTTGATTGCTTCTTTAACCGCAGCACTGGATCCTAAGGTAGCGCAGATATTTAATTGATTGAGGGATTGATGCTGTTGTGCCAGAAGAGACTCTGTACTCTTCCTGGTTCCTGAGCCGCGTTCTCTCACTATAAAGGGTAGTTTGTCGAGCTCTTTCATAGTGATTTCGGAGGGGACAGGGTTGTTTTTTGCTGCCGCGAGGATCAACTCATCTTCAGCAAATGGCTGGTAGTTGAGTTTAGCTGTTGCGATTTTCGCTCCAACTACCCCGAGAAGCAACTCATTACCGGCGACCGCCTCAACTATCTTTGCCGAATCGTTGATTCTAATTTCGAATGAAATACCTGGGAACTCCTTTTTAAAGGAAGCGGCAAGTCCCGGTAGAATATAGGCACCCGGAATAGTGCTGGCCCCGATTATCAATTCTCCCGAAATAGTATTTCCAGTCGCGGAAATTTCTTCTTCAAGCCGCTTTAAATCCTCTAAAATAGCCATTGCCCTGGGGAAGAGGATTTCGGCCTCTGTTGTCGGCAGAATCGATCTTCCTAATCGATCAAATAGCTTACAGTTGAGCCGTGCCTCGAGGTTCTGAATATGTTCGCTCACTGTCGGCTGACTGGTATAGAGTTCTTCTGCCGCTTTGGTGAAACTTCGTGCTTTATATACGGTGACGAAGATTTTAAGGTGTCGAGTTTCGATAGTCAGTATCCTCACTTATGTGAAATTCGTTGAATTCTTTTCTGGTTACTCTGGATTATAGTGAGGATGCTTGTGATTTGCCAGAGAAAAACTCAGGTAGATCGAACAGTGCTCAACGATGGATGATCTCAAATTGTTGTACCATACTCATTTTTGTAAAAAGAGTATGGTCAGGTCTAATCTGTAAGGCACTAAAGCAGCAAGGGAGTACTTAAATATCTCTCGGCAGAATCAGGGAGAATCACAACGATAGTTTTCCCCTTATTTTCCGGCCGTTGAGCAACGAGAAGAGCTGCGTGTGCCGCTGCACCGCTGGATATCCCGCACAGTATGCCTTCGCTGATAGTAACCTTTCTTGCCGTTTCAAAAGCATCATCGTTACTTACGGTAATCACCTCGTCGATAATATCGCGGTTCAGAATAGCCGGAACAAAACCTGCTCCAATGCCTTGAATTTTGTGGGGTCCTGGTTTGCCACCTGATAAAACGGGACTATCCTGTGGCTCTACTGCGATAGATTTCATTTCCGGGTTTCTTTGTTTGAGAACTTCCGACACTCCCGTGATTGTGCCGCCTGTTCCTACTCCTGCAACGAAAATATCGATTTTCCCCCCAGTATCTCGCCAGATCTCTTCGGCGGTTGTCTTACGGTGGATGGCAGGGTTAGCGGGATTGCCAAACTGATCAGGGATAAAACTATTGGCTATTTCTGACTGGAGTTGTTTCGCTTTAGAGATGGCACCTTTCATGCCTTCTGCGGCAGGAGTCAGTACCAGTTCCGCCCCCATATGGGTCAGAAGTTTTCTCCGTTCAATAGACATACTCTCAGGCATGGTAAGAATCAGCCGCAGTTTTTTATAGGCGCAGACAAAGGCAAGGCCTATGCCTGTGTTGCCGCTGGTCGGTTCTATTATAGTTGTACCTTTTGTAACACTCCCATCCTTTTCTGCGGCCTCAATCATTGATACAGCAATTCGGCATTTGACACTGCCCGCAGGATTACGTGATTCCTGTTTGCCAAGAAGCGTTGCAGTGGTACCGACTGAGAAACGAGCAAGGGTCAAAAGGGGGGTGTTTCCAATACTCTCTAGAATAGTTTTCGCCATAGTGATAACCTCCGGGATAAAAAACAGGTAGTTAGTATCAATCCTGAAACGACCCTCTTTTCCTAACTCTTCGTTGTTTTCAAAATTTAACGCTCGGAATAGTAATTATATGCCTGCGGTTAAATTTATCAGACGACTCAATTTAGAATAAAATGCCTCATTTCAGGACGAAAACTAGTTAGTTATTCTAAGTTCGTGTAAATCAGCTCTGGTCTTTTGAGCAGAACTTTTGTGCCTGTGGCAATGCTTTCGGTCAGCCAGATATTACCGCCGACTATTGATCCCTCACCAATAATCGTCTCCCCACCAAGAATGGTAGTGTTCGCGTAAATAATGACATTATCCTCTATAGTCGGATGGCGCTTTTTATTCCTCAGCTTTTCACCTGCATTATGGGGAAGAGAGAGAGCTCCCAGGGTAACTCCCTGATAAATACGCACATTATTTCCGATAATCGTAGTCTCGCCAATAACGACACCGGTGCCGTGATCAATAAAAAAGCCATGACCGATCGATGCCCCGGGATGAATGTCGATGCCGGTTTGACTATGGGCATACTCGGTCATAATCCTGGGAATGATCGGAACCTTGAGCAGGTGTAATTCATGGGCCAATCGATAAATGACTGTCGCGAGCAGTCCAGGATAGCAGAAGATAACCTCGTCCGGACTTTTAGTTGCTGGATCTCCTGTCAGGGCGGCGCGGATGTCGGTTGCCAGAATTGCTGCAACCCTGGGGAGTGATTCTATGAAAGCCAGAGCAATCTTATTGCTCTGTTCCTCGCATTTGGTACACGGACGGTCGTTTCTTCGGCAGTCGTGGCGGATGGCCATGGTGATCTGCTCGGAAACTTTGTCATACAGGTCGGTTGTTTTCTTGCCGATATAGTATTCAAGATTGGAAGCATGCAGTTTTGTGTGAGAAAAGAATCCGGGAAAAAGGATGCGCCTGGTCTGTTCAACAATTTCGATTATTTTTTCCTGGGAGGGAATGGATACTGGACTGATATGTTCATAACATTCTTTGGTGCTCCACGAAGATAACAGTTCTGTAACTATCCTGGGAACCTTATCATGCTGGCTGCAACTGGTTATCTCAATGTGGTCGCAGAGTGCAGACACTGATGAGGTATCAATATAAGAAGGTAGTTTATCTGACATGGCTAACAATGATGAGTTGAGATTTTGTTCTGTTATGCGATTTTGTCATTTTCTGATCTTTTCGATAATGTAAATTCCGTAAGTGGCACGGATATTGGTGAAGGAGCGAATTATAGCCCCTTCACTGTTGGCGGGGTTGGTGATTATGGCAATTTCTTTAAGAATATTATAACCAACATCGCGGGAAAATCTTCGAAAATCTTTCAATGTGATAACCCGGATATTAGGTGAGTCATACCAGGAATAAGGCAGTTGATCGTTCTTTGGAGCAACACCTTGATATAAAAGTTGCAGACGGTTCGAATAGTGACTGAAGTTAGGAAAGCTGACAATTACCTTTCGGCCGATTCGGGCCAGAGAATGCAGCAGGCGGGCCGGTTCGAATACCTGTTGCAATGTCTGGCTAAGGATAACATAGTCAAAACTGCAGTCAGGGTAGTCTTCGACTTCTTCATTCAAGTCTCCCTGCAGGACACTGAGTCCACGGCTGATGCAGTGGGCTGCCTTTTTTTTGTCCTGTTCGATACCGGTGCCTATGACATTTCGGGTGGAAGCAAGCCAGGCCAGTAAATCACCGTTGCCACAGCCAAGATCGAGCACCCGACTGCCGGGGGCTATCATGGAAGCGATAATGCGCAGGTCAAAGCGGATGTTTTCTGATTCAGGAAATACCATCGAGAAACCCCCCGATCAAGTTGGTGAATCGTTGGTCGGGAATTAGAAATGCATCATGACCGCAATCCGCTTCAATTTCACAAAAGCTGACATCCTGACCGCATCGCTTGAGCGTCTGTACCAGTTCTTTTGCCTGGTACGTCGGGTAGAGCCAATCGGAGCTATATGAAACAACAAGATATTTAATCTTTTTCCCGCCGGTTCCTTGGATAATCTCGGGTTTACACATTTGGCCGACAACATCAAAATAGTCAGAAGCCTTAGTGATGTAGAGAACAGAGTTGGCGTCGAATCGGCTGACAAATTTGGAGCCCTGGTGACGCAGGTAACTTTCAACTTGGAAATCACCATCAAAATCGAAGGAAAAGCTAGCCTTATCCTGTAGCTTTCGCCCGAATTTACGACGCATAGCCTCATCAGAGAGGTAGGTTACATGACCGATCATCCGGGCCACTGCCAGCCCCATATCAGGTTTCTGTCCTCCGTAGTAATTTCCCTTATTCCAGTTTGGGTCGGCCATAATCGACTGTCTGGCTATTTCGTTAAAAGCAATAGCCAAGGCTGAATGACGCATGGTGGTGGCAATAGGTACCGCAGCTCTAATCATTTCCGGAAAGCGGACACACCAGGAAAGGACCTGCATTCCACCAACGGAACCGCCGATAACTGCCAGCAGGCGTTTAATGCCAAGATGATCAATCAGGGCTTTTTGGGTAACTACCATGTCCCCTACGGTCATCATGGGGAAATCGAGACCATAGGGTTTGGATGTCTCCGGATTGATGGAGCCAGGGCCTGTAGAACCCATGCAGCTACCTAGAATGTTGGGGCAGATAACAAAATATCGATTGGTATCAATTCCTTTACCTGGGCCGACTAGAAAGTCCCACCACCCTGGTTTATCTTCCTTCCGGTCCGTCGCATAACGCCCGGCTGCATGGGAGTCACCGGAAAAAGCGTGGGCGAGGAGAATGCAGTTATCCTTTCGATCATTGAGATTGCCGTAAGTTTCGTAGGCGATGGTTATCGGGCCAAGTCTGGCTCCGCTTTCCAATACGAGTTTCTCGGGCGGCTTGGCGAAAGTATAATACTTTTTTTCAACTATCCCGACGGAAGAAGCCTGGCTGGATGTGGTCTCACTCATCGTATACCGTTTATGGGATGGCAAAAGTGGAGTTTCCGGTTTTTGCCAGATTTGCTAAGCTGCTGCACTGTCCAATGCCTGTTCAATATCTGCTATAATATCATCGACATGCTCAATGCCGATTGATAAACGGATCATCCCCTCATCGATATCACATTCTTTCAGTTGTTTTGGGGATAACTGGGAGTGGGTTGTTGATGCAGGGTGGATAGCTAACGATTTAGCATCTCCAACATTTGCAAGATGGGAGATCAGCAGCAGATTGTCGATGAATTTTTTACCGGCTTCTAAACCGCCTTTAATGCCAAAGGCAATCATGCCACCAAAACCGTCCTTCAGGTACTTCATGGCCGAATCATGACCCGGGGATCCCGGCAACCCGGGGTAATGAACCCAGTCGACCGTCTCGTGTTTATTGAGATAATCGGCAACCTGAACACCATTCTCACAGTGGCGTTCCATTCTCAGGCCCAGCGTCTCAATACCCTGTAAAATTGCCCAGCAATTGTCAGGACTGATGCTGGCACCGAGATTCCTGAGAGGTACCAGTCTCATACGAAGAGCAAAGGCAACAGGGTTGAGATCACCCAGGTCATGGGCGTAACGCAAACCATGGTAAGAATCATCCGGCTCATTAAAAAGCTTGAATTTCGGGTCCTGCCAATTAAAATTAGCAGCATCGATGACGATTCCGCCGATACTGGTTCCATGGCCGCCGATCCATTTGGTCAACGAGTGGATGACAATATTGGCCCCGTAGTCAATGGGGCGGAGAATACAGGGAGGCGTAAAGGTTGAATCGACAATCAGCGGTAAGTTATGATCCTGGGCGATTTTCGCCAAGGCTTCCAGGTCTGTCATGTTGAGTGAAGGGTTGCCGAGGGTTTCGCAATAAATCGCTCTGGTTCGCTCATTTATGGCAGCTTTGAAGTTATCTGGATTTGTTGGATCAACCATCCGTACTGTGATGCCGAGCTGTGGGAGGATGGAAGTAAATTGGACAATAGTGCCTCCATACAGATTGCTGGCGGAAACCACCTCGTCACCCTGACTACAGATATTGATTATAGAGTAAAAGATTGCCGATGTCCCTGAAGCAAGGGCCAAAGCGGCTGCACCACCCTCCAGCTGCGCCATGCGTTGTTCCAAAACGTCTTGAGTCGGGTTACCGATCCGGGTATAAATGTTGCCCAGTTCTTTGAGAGCAAAGAGGTTTGCTGCGTGTTCAGTATTTTTGAACATATAGGCGGCAGTTCGATAAATGGGTACTCCCCTGGAAAGAGTGTCCCGGTCGACGTTCTGGCCTGCATGCAGGGCGAGAGTGGCAAATTTCATATGTATTCCTCTTTTGATTCAGTGAATTTGAAATTGTTAATATCTGGGAAATTCGTGGTTTGTCTTTTAAAGAAACTCGTAATAGCAACTTCTCCTCGCTTGTTTGCCATTTGTCGGGATTATTTTGCGGGCAGGTCTGCTTTGATTTTATTGACAAACTCACGAATAGATTGCCCATTCGCAGTTGTGGCCTGCGGGTTGATCTTGAGGAGCTCTTCCCAGCAGTCAATTGCGCCTTGAGGATCTTTGAGGTCGTACATTAGGACGATACCTTTATTAAATCTGGCAGGTATGTGGCTGGGATCCATTTTGATTGCCTTGTTAAACGATTCTATTGCTTTCTCCGGTTGCTTTGTCCTACGGTACATCACGCCAAGATCCGTGAGTAGATTGGCATCACCCGAATGCAATTCGAGGGATTTAGTATAGGCTGAAATAGCTTTTTCCGGTTGGTTGGAATCGTAATAAAGATGGCCCAATTGAATCCAGCTTTCAAAGTTTTCGGGATTCGCAGTTACTTCAGCCTCCAGATTGAGTATAGCTTGCTCTGTTTCATTAGTCTGTGATTGGGATTGAACGTCCGTGGTTGTCGATGGGGTCGCTTCTGGAGAGCTTCCTTTATAGACGGTAAAAGCTATGCCGGATAGAAAACCAAAGACAAAAATGATAAAATAAGTGACCAGTTGGTTTTTCTTACTCATGTTTCCTTGCTTTGGAGTATTGTCTTTTGGTGCCATGTGACCTCGATTTCTGTTGGTATATATTGTCATGACAGGGTTTTATTATTCACTGTTGCTACTGTTACCTGTCCTTTTAGAAAACGGATGTTATGTACCACATAGTGGCACACAGTCCAATGTATATATTGTGAACTAACCCCTGCAAAGCAAGGGGGTACTAAAAGAATGAACGAAAACAATCTGTAAGACGCTAAAAAAAACTAGGTTCTGTCTACAGAAAGATGTCAAAATAAATGCCGATGTTGTAGCCAATTTCGAGACGAGCCTTATAGTCATCGCGAAGGCATTTATTATGCTGTTTCCAACAATACATATATCTGTTCCTGGGATTTGTCCAGTGTGTGAAGTAGATCACTGGGACGGAAATTCACTCCCGATAGGTTATCACCCGTCGGTCAGTTAAATGCTGTGAGTAAATATCCTCTGGAGGATCGAAGATGCAGGTTATGCAAAATGTTAAGAGCCAGACTAATCAAGACGGGGCCATTTGGCCGACCGCTGCGTTTCCCTCGACTGTGAATGCTATTAAGGAGAACATCGTTCACCATCTGATGAGTTTCCAGGGACGTGATCCTGAACGCTCCGGTGCTCAGGATGTTTACAGGGCTTTAGCCTATACTATGCGGGACTTGATGGTGCAGAAATGGATTGCCACCCAGAAAGGTATTTACGCAAAAGAAAAGAAGAGGGTCTATTACCTTTCCCTTGAATTCCTCATTGGCAGATCGCTCGGCAACAGTATGATTAATCTGGGAATTCTGGAAGATGCCAAGCAGGCTGTCGAAGAATTGGGTTTTGATATGGCAGAGATACGGAATCAGGAGGAAGATGCCGCCCTTGGTAATGGTGGTTTGGGACGGTTGGCCGCCTGTTTTATGGATTCCATTGCTACCCTGAAAATTCCTGCCTATGGTTATGGCATTCGTTATGAATATGGTCTTTTTTTTCAAAAGCTTGTGGATGGCTATCAGGTTGAAGGGCCGGACAATTGGCTGCGAAATGGAACTCCATGGGAGTTCGAGAGGCAGATGCCGATTTTCAGAGTTCAATTTTTCGGTAACGTCACCAGCTATGTGGATGAAAAAGGCAGGTATCGAACCAAATGGATCAATTCATCAGATGTTATGGCAAAGCCCAGCGATATAATGGTTCCAGGATATAAAAATGACCATGTAATTAATATGCGACTTTGGTCGGCTTTTGCCTCAAGAGAGTTGAATCTCACCGATTTCGGTCGAGGGGATTATATCGGCGCAGTCCAATCCAAGGTGAGTTCCGAAACAATTTCGAAGGTCCTTTACCCTCCTGATCATAACTACGCCGGGCAGGAGTTGCGTCTGAAACAACAATACTTCTTTGTTGCCGCAACTTTCCAGGACATCATGCGGCGCTTTAAGAATAAACATTCCGGTTTTGAAAAATTCACCTCTCTGGTTGCAGTTCAACTGAACGATACCCATCCTTCCATCGCCATCCCGGAATTGATGCGACTCCTTCTTGATATTGAAGGAATGGGATGGGAAGAGGCCTGGGATATTACCGTCAATACCTTTGCTTATACAAATCACACACTTATGCCTGAGGCACTGGAGCGCTGGACCGTTGATATGATGGGCAGGGTACTGCCACGGCATATGCAGATCATCTATGAAATCAATCGAAGGTTTCTGAACGAAGTAGCTCAGAAATATCCGGGTAATGTAAGGAAGTTGCAGAGTTTTTCGATCATAGAGGAAGGTTCTGTGAAAATGGTCAGAATGGCCCATTTGGCAATTATCGGCAGCCACAGCGTCAACGGAGTGGCGGAGTTGCATACCCAATTGTTGAAAGAACGAATATTTCCTCACTTCCACGAATTTTTTCCCGGCAAATTTAATTCAAAAACCAACGGAATAACCCCACGTCGCTGGCTTTTGGATGTCAATCCAGAGCTGTCCCTTCTTATCTCCGCCAAGATAGGGCCCGATTGGATTACTGATCTCGATAAATTGCGCGGTCTTGAATCCTATGTGAATGATCCGGAATTCCTGGCCGATTGGCGCAGGATTAAGCTAAATAACAAGAAGCACCTGGCAGAATATATCAAAAGAAAATGTAAGGTCACGGTTGATCCTCTTTCCATGTTTGATATCCAGGTAAAAAGAATTCATGAGTACAAACGACAGTTACTTAATGCTTTGCATCTCATCCATCTCTATCACCGAATAATTCATGGGGAGGCTGAAGGTCTTCCACCACGAACAGCAATTTTTGCCGGGAAGGCCGCACCTTCATATTGGCGTGCCAAACTGATAATCAAGTTGATAACCTCAATTGGTGAGGTGGTGAACAAAGATCCTCGGGTAAAGGATCGACTGAAAGTGGTTTTTCTACCCAATTACAACGTCTCTCAGGCGGAAATTATCATGCCCGCAGCGGATCTTTCCGAACAAATTTCAACAGCGGGTACGGAAGCGTCAGGAACCGGCAACATGAAATTCTCACTCAATGGGGCGCTTACTATTGGTACCCTGGATGGAGCCAATATTGAGATTCGTGAGGAGGTTGGAGAGGAAAACATTTTCATTTTCGGCATGACGGCCGATGAAGCGGAGTTTGAGAGGAAAAATGTCAGTCGCACGCCGTGGCAGGTCTGCCAGCGAAATGAAAGTATCAAAAATGTGATTGAGTCTATTGGTGACGGTTCATTCAGTAACGGTGACAAGGAACTATTTAAGCCACTTGTTGAAAGTCTGATGGATAAACATGACCCTTTTCTTCTCCTCCTTGATTTTGAGTCGTATATCGAATGTCAGAACAGGGTGAGTGATGCATTTCTCGATACTGCTGCCTGGTCGCGAACCGCTGTTCTTAATGTTGCCAGAATGGGAAAGTTCTCAACTGATCGAACAATCAAGCAGTATTCTGAAGAGATTTGGTCCATCCCTGTTGAGTAGATTGCTCGAAGAACAACATCGGCAATGATTGGAAAAGTTCATTTTTTAGCTCAACCATCCGGCTTGACCTTGATGTGAATATCGAGTATTTACATGCCAGAATCAAACGGTGGTGGATTTAAAATGAGTCTGTTGCACAAACGAAAAAGGGATTACAGATTGTTTTAATCTGTAATCCCTTTGAAATTGCTGGAGGCGGCGATCGGAGTCGAACCGATGAATAATGGTTTTGCAGACCACTGCCTTGGCCACTTGGCTACGCCGCCTTCCGTTTGAAGGACATCTTTATACCATAGCAGAAATTTTTAACAAGGAAAATGTTTAATGGGTATGGATATTGATTCGCTGGTGCGAGTCAACAAGGAACAGTTGAGTACACTAGAAAAAACACTTGGATATCGATTTACTGATCTCCGTTTGTTGCAGAAGGCACTTGTTCACTCTTCCTATGCTTTTGAGCAGGCACAAGGGGGAATTGATAACGAAAATCTGGAATTTATAGGAGATGCCGTCCTTGATCTGGTCATCGGGCATATTCTCTTTCATCGTTATCCCGGCATGCGTGAGGGTGAGCTTACCAGGCTGCGTTCTTCGCTGGTCAATGAACACCATCTAGCTAAAATGGCAAGAGCTATAGATCTAGGCAGTTACGTCGCTCTTGGAAAGGGAGAAGATGCTTCCCACGGGCGTAATAAATCCTCCATTTTGTCTTGCGCTTATGAAGCAATTGTTGGTGCTGTTTTTGAAGATGGTGGCTATCAGAGTGTTTGTGAAGTGATCGAGAGATTTTTTCTACCGGAGATTGAAGGAAAGAAGGAAGAACTGTTGCTTGCTGATGCCAAGAGTCGCCTTCAGGAGGCGTTGCAGGAAAAATACAATGAGGCCCCAACATACAGGGTAGATGCCGAAGAGGGACCATCTCACCAGAAATTGTTTACTATTGCTGTCTGTTTTCGGGAGCAGGTTCTTGGGACAGGTAAGGCGGGCTCTAAAAAGGAAGCAGAGCAGCGGGCGGCCACCTCTGCATTGGAAAACCTGGATACTGTCAAAGGCTGAAATATGTTTTTGATTATTCCGATTTTTATTCCTCACCGCGGTTGTCCACATGACTGTCTTTTCTGTAATCAACAGAAGATTTCGGGACACGACAGGGATGATACCGCCCGAGTGGCAGTTGCTGAGACGATCGACAAGTGGTTGGGACGAAATAAAGATCGAAGCCAGGTGCAGGTGGCTTTTTTTGGTGGATCCTTTACCTGCCTTCCAGCTCGTGAGCAGATTGAGTTATTATCGGCGGTCCAGCCCTACATCGAAGGGAAACAAGTTGACACCATCAGAATCTCAACTCGACCTGATTGTATTGACCGACAAATTTGTGATTTACTGACAAAGTACAACGTCGGCGTGGTCGAACTTGGGGCACAATCGATGCATGATAAAGTCTTGCAAGCATCACTTCGGGGACATAACTCCGAGCAATCACGAAAAGCATTGCTGTTGTTGAGAGAGTCAGGAATGCAGGTTGGTCTGCAACTCATGCCGGGATTGCCAGGTGAGACCAGTGCGTCGTTTATGCATGGAATTGGACAGGTAGTTACTTTGAGACCAGACTTTGTCCGGCTCTATCCCGCACTTGTGGTGAAGGATTCCGGGTTGGAGAAACTGTTCCAGGACAATAGGTATAGTCCGCTCTCTCTCGGTAAAGCCATTAGTCTCTGCGCCAGATGCTATACGAAGTTGACTGAGGCCGGGATTAAGGTGGTGAGGATGGGGCTTCAACCCTCAGAAACGCTTGAAAAAAGTATTGTTGCCGGACCATATCACCCTGCTTTCGGAGAACTGGTGCAATCACGGCTCTGGCTAAAAAAAATACGGGCACAACTCGTACTTCTCGGTCCACAGCAAACTTTGCTCATTCATGTCTCACATCGGGATATGTCAGCGGTGGTGGGGATGAAAAGAAGTAATCACAAGAGACTGAACGAGCTCGGTTTTTCCGGCCGTTTTACAATTTTGCAGGATAAGAATATGGCTCGAGGAAGTATACAATATGCTGTCTGTTAATCACCTAGACATTCGATATGGAGAAAAACATCTATTCAACGATGTTTCGGTTCAGGTCCACGGAGGAAATCGCGTTGGTTTGGTCGGGGTCAACGGAGCGGGCAAGTCCACCTTATTAAAAATAATGGCCGGAATATCTGAGACTGATGACGGGGTTGTTACCAGGGCCAAACACTTTACCATTGGTTATTTGCCGCAGGAATCGTCGGAATTGTTTTCTGAGCGGACTCTCTATGAAGAGGCAGAAACAGCTTTTGCTCCCCTCTTAGCTTTGCAGGCTGAAGCATCACAGCTTCAACATCAGATGCAGGATATGGATCCGCATACCGAGGAATTTCAGGTTATTCTGCTGCGCCAGGGAGAGATTCAGCATCAGCTCGATGCTAGTGAAATTTATGCCATCGCCGGTAAAATAGAAAAAATTCTTTTGGGCCTCGGATTTCGTCGGGAAGATATGGATAAGCCGGTAAAAGATTTTTCCGGCGGATGGCAAATGCGGCTTAAGCTTGCCAAAATGCTGCTTGAAGCGCCATCGCTGCTGCTGCTCGATGAACCGACCAACCATCTGGATCTTGACTCGCTCACCTGGGTCGAACAGTTTCTGAATAACTACAATGGCTCAATGGTGATTATTTCACATGATCGCACATTTCTCGACAAGGTTACTGAAAGAACCTGGGAACTTAGTTTTGGTCGCATAGATATCTACAAAGGGAACTACAGTTATTTCCTGAAAGAAAGAGCCGAGAGAAGGATTATCGAGAAAGGTGCCTATGATAATCAACAGGCCAAGATCAAGCAGACTATGAAGTTCGTAGATAAATTCAGGGCTAAAGCGACCAAGGCCAGGCAGGTGCAGAGCAGGGTAAAGCAGCTGGATAAATTGGAACGTATAGAGCTATCTGAGGAGGAAAATCAGATTAGATTTACTTTTCCTCTTGCCCCACCATCAGGAAAAGACGTTCTGACCGCAGTTAAGGTCAGCAAAAGTTATAACGGCAAAAAGGTTTTTAGTGAAGTTGATCTCCTGCTCACCCGCGGTGACAAGGTTGCAGTGGTTGGAGTTAATGGTGCTGGAAAATCCACCTTTCTGAAAATCCTTGCAGGCCAGATCGAGCATGATTCCGGAGAGGTGCGTCTGGGGTCCAATGTCAGGCTGTCTTACTTTGGCCAACATCAAGCTCAGGAGCTTTCACCAGATTTGACGCTTTTAGACACCATGGCACTTTCCGGGGAGGAGATGACCGTTACCAGGACTCGTTCATTGCTTGGGGCTTTCCTTTTTCGAGGTCCGGATGTTGAGAAAAAAGTATCCGTTCTCTCTGGTGGTGAAAAAAGCAGGCTAGCTCTCGCCAAAATGATAGCTAAACCTGCAAATTGTATGCTCCTTGATGAGCCGACAAACCATCTGGATATGAGTTCTCAGGATGTCCTTCAGGAAGCTATGGGACAGTATGACGGGACAATTGTCGTGGTCTCGCATAATCGTTACTTTCTTGAGGGCTTTGTTAATCGGGTCCTTGAGGTGAAAGATGGTAAAATTACTCTTTACGAGGGGAGTCTCTCTGAATATCTGGTGAAACAGGAATCGCTTCGCGAACAGGAAAAGGAGCAGGCGGTTAATGACAGGAAGGCTGAGGTCGATATTACCAACAAATCACCGGAGTCACAGGAGAGTCGAAAGGAAAAAAAGAGGATTGAGGCTCAGATGCGGCAGGAACGAAGCAGGCGAGCCGGTCCCTGGTTGAAGCAGCTTGCTGAAGCAGAGAAAAAAGTAGAGTTGTATGAACAGCAGAAAGAAAACCTCGAAGCACTGCTGGCAAGTCCTGAACTCTATTCCGATGAAAGTGGCTGGATAAAGGCGAGTAAAGAGTATGAGGACTGCAAACGCCGCTTAGATCAATGGTTCGATAAATGGGAAAAAGCTCAAGAAAAGATTGATGAAATTGACGCCACGTTGAATCTCGCATGAAACTGGAATATACTGAAAAGTTTGTATTATTGTGTAAATCGAGGTTTGAGCTGATAGGATGAATGCAGGTCTTTGACAAAATCTGTCACTTTGTTGGCCATATTTTCATGGTAATGAGCTGTTCCAGTTCGGCAGTCATCTGCAGGATAACGTTCTGTCTCCCCTATCGCACCTTCACCTCAGTAAGCATTCAGTAACACGGAGATCCTGCGTCGACATTTCCTCCTCTTTTGAGGCCGAGATCACGGAAAACTTCCGAATCAACTGAGCATATGCTCTAGTCATTCGTGGCTGATCTCATTGAAAAGAAACAGGCGGGCGCCTCCGTGTTTCCGGAAAACATTTTCTCGTGTTTCCGCTTTTCTGGCATTTCAATAACCACATCAATAGTTCACTCATATATATATCCTCAAACATGCTGATATTAAGGAGGTAAACACTTTATGTGCTGTTTGGCATACTATTTGTATGCATTGTCTTATACAAGATGAAACATGAACGATTCGGTTTTGTAGTTAAGGTGAGACAAATAGATATAGTGAGGTGGTGAAAGTGTATAAAACTACGGTGTTTTTAATTGTTTTGATTTTTCTTTCGATTGTTACAGTCACTGCCAATAATATTTGGAATGCTGATTTCAAGAGATCAGATAAGCGGCCGATATCAAGTGACCAAGTGAGTTCAGAAACTAGCCACGTTGTAAATGTGTTGCACGGGGCTCAGGTAATTGCCTCGGATAGGTTTCCTGTAGCATTGCAGAAAAATAAAGGCAGTGTAGAGAAACAACGAAGTCCTCTTAATAATGATCCTTCTGCGCATAAATATGTTGAGTTCGAAAACCCTCTTGGGCCAGGTTCGAATTTTAATATGCCTAAATTAGCCGATGACGATAACGCTCAGGAGCCGGTTGTTTATCGTTTACATCCTCCTTATATGTTCGGGGGTGGTCCAGGTGGAAGGGGTGGCTTTGGGGGTAGTCCAGGCGGAAGGGGCGGCAATGGTCATGGAGAACCTCAGAATCAATTATTTCCTGAAACTGTAGCAGATGGGGGAGGGCCAAATATACCACCGGATTGGAGCAACCCACCAATTGGTGGTGATGAAAATCCTGATAATTCTACTGCCCCTGTACCTGAGCCGGCGACTGTGTTTCTTTTGGGGGCTGGACTAGCTGGCCTTGCGGGCTATCGGCTGAGAAAAGAAAAATCATAGTTTTTAAAAAGCCCGAAACAGAGAGTCGTCGAACGCATCAAATAAATCTTTCAGCCAGGCCGAATGACGGATCTGGCTGAACCTTCTGTCCTGAGGTTTTTGGTTTGAGTGTGGATTTTTACCAATAATATAACTTTGAAAAAGAGTTATTGTGTACCCTGCAGTTGTTTTCCCGTCAGAACCTTACCTTCTAAAGAAACGACTCCTCTGTCAACCTGTCCGTGGTTAAAAAGCAATATAAATAGCAGCCGGCTATAACAGAGCACTGCCAGAATTGCGACAAAAGGGAAAAAATATCCGAGCGGGCAGAGGATGAGAACTGTCAGCCAATGGAGCAGTATAACATTTTGTGAGTGGAGTCGAATGGGGAAGTCACTATGTCTGCTAATCACTGCGAGTCCGCTGAGATTCCACCCATAAAGAGCTGTAAATGCATGCATTCTCAGGAGTGGTAAGGTCTCCTGTTGATTGTAGGAGCCGGAGAAAGCCAACAGGATATACAGTATCCCGGCTATTGAGGTAATCAGTAAAAAAAGAATGCCGGAGGTGAGGAAGGCTTTTTGTTGCAGACGAATTCCGTGGTTCCAGTAAAGATGGAGTACAAGGGCAACCGTCAGGAAAAGAATTGAAGCAATAACTACCTGCGGGACGAACCAATTGGCCAGGATAAAGAGAAAGAAAATAATCACCCCCAGATTGATCACCCAAAATGACAGCTCTTTAAAAAAATGTGTCGGGGGATGAGTATTGTTTCTCATGAGAGCAAAGATTGCTGACATGCTTATCAGTGAAATGGGGAAAGAAAAACCGAGGAAAAATGTGTCCAGTTGCAGTCTTTCGAGGGTGAGCCAGTGACCAAACTGGCTGTTGAGAATAGCCAGGCTGGAGATGAACAATGCCAAGGAAAGGCAAAGAAGTGAGGCCTGATGGAATTTTCTTGATGTACTTTCCTTTCTTGAGAAAAGAGCTCGGGGGATACAATGTCCGAAATGATGTACTCGGACATTCTCGATAATGATTGCCAGCATCAGGGGGATAATCAGGGTCGGTTTATACCATCCCAAAAAAGCGCAAAGCGCAAAGGCAATGGACAACAATAAAAACACCAGTGCCTTTTTGCTTAGTCGTTGAGTATCTTCGGTGAAGTAGATAAGCAGGGTGCCGCCAGCGCACAAATTAAAGAGAAAAATGTGTAGCCGTTCAAAATTCATCACTTCGGGTGGGATAAGGTGATGGAGAAAACCACATGTTAAGGCTGTGGTCATTATTAGCCATAAAGTAATTTTAAACTGCTGGTTCAATTTCTTCGCACCCGTTTTGTTTTGTCAGATTGCTTTTGTAGATTGCATTAGTACCTTGGAAATTCATTCGAAGTCCGAGCCGATCTTATGTTTTTTTTGAATGGATTTCGTGAAGGTTCTTATACCCCTCAAGGGGGTACTGAACGGAGTCCCGACTTGTTTCTCAATTGTCGGGGGTAGATTAATCGGCAGTGTCTATTTTTTCCCAAGCAGACTCCTTAACGCTATTTCCAGGGTCGGGTGCCGGAACCTGAAACCGGAATCCTGCAGTTTTTGTGCGGAGACACGACATCCTGACAGTAATATTTCAGAGGCCGTCTGTCCATAAATCATCTTCAAAAACCAACCAGGCAGCGGAAAAAGCAGGGGGCGTCCGGAGATACGTGCCAGCGTCTGCATAAATTCTGCATTTGTCACTGGTGCAGGGGCCGCAATATTTAAGGGGCCTTCCAGCGTTGGACAACTAAGGGCATGAAGCATGGCTGAGACCATATCATCTCTGCTTATCCAGCTGATATATTGCCGGCCTGAACCGAATCGGCGAATAAAACCAAAGGGTGAGGTAGCGAGAATGCGCTGCAATGCTCCACCTCGCGGAGTGAGTTCGATTCCCAGGCGCATAAAAACTGTTCTGATACCTGCGTCTTTGGCCGTTTTTGTGCCCTTTTCCCAGAGTCTGCATACCTCTGAAATAAAATCTCATCTGGACATTATTTTTAAGAAAGCGTGGGAGAAAACGGTGCCCCGGCAGGGAGTACTCTATAAGATCCTTTAATATAGAACCGTTGGTCGAATTTTCAAAATAATGAGTGTGGGACCAGCTGGAAAATGGGCCTTTTTTCTGAATGTCTCTGAACATCTTTCCTGGTATATTTTCAATATAGTGGGCTTGGAACTTATGAGGAAACGGGCCTGCATGCATTTTTAGTTCAACTCTGTCGCCTGGTTCTATTCCACCGTGTCTGTCAACTACAGAAATGTTCTGCCATGGTGGCAGGAGTCGCTCCAGTGCGCCAACCCTGCCGTGCCAGCTATAGAGCTCTTCAGCTGAGCACGAAAATTCGGCTTGATGTTCGTAAAAGGATTTCTTTGGGTGGCTGTGCATGGATGAGAGTCTTTGTAAGACACACCGACACCAGCTCCTGGTTGGGCTGGTTTCCTGTTATATGGATATTTATTTGGGACTATACCTGAGCGGCAATTTCTTCTTGCTTCTTTTTTTGGCGAGCGCAAGTCGGCCTGCAGCAACCCGTTTTACCGCTCTTGCTATGAGGTGCTGGTGAATGCAGATATTGTCTTTTTCATTATCAGAACAGAGCTGCGTATAGGAGCCGTCGCTCTGCATTTCCCATACATTTCTGGTATTGGTTAATTGCAGATCAAGCAATTCCCTGAGCAGCGTTTTGTGTTGATGGCTGGTGATCGGAGTGCACACTTCAACCCGGCTTTCGAGGTTGCGTTTCATGAGGTCGGCGGAACCGATGTAGTATTCTTCGTCACCGTTGTTTCTAAAATAGAACACACGAGTATGTTCGAGAAATCTGCCGACCAGTGAAATAATCCTAATATTTTCTGATAACCCTTTTATTCCCGGACGTAGCCGGCAGGAGTCCCGAACAATCAGATCCGCATGGACTCCGGCCTGTGAGGCGCGATACAATGCTTCGACCATGTCTCTGTCCACCAGAGCATTTGTTTTGAACTGAATGAGTCCTTTATTTCCTTGCTTTTGGTGACTGATCTCTCTTTCAATCTTGCTAAGCAGGGCTTTTTTCAGCATCTTAGGTGAAGGCAAAATTTTTGTGTAGCGCCGCATTGGGGTGTAGCCGCTTGTCAGGTAATTGAAGAGTTCCGTCAGGTCTGCACCAATATCCGGATCACAGGTAAGAAGACCCAGGTCAACGTAGCCCCTGGCTGTTCCCGCGTGATAATTTCCTGTGCCTATGTGAGTGTATCTGCGCAGACCATCATAATCTTTTCTAATAACAAAAATGAGTTTGGAATGTGTTTTCAGCCCGACTACGCCATAGGTGACGTGGATGCCTGCCTCCTCCAGAAAACCGGCCCATCTGATATTAGCCGATTCATCAAATCTTGCCATGAGCTCGACGACCACAGCGACCTGCTTACCGTTCTGGGCTGCATCTATCAGATATTGGATGATTTTTGAATCCTTAGCAGTTCGATAAAGAGTCATTTTGATGGCCATTACCTTTGGATCAGTACTAGCTTCTCTCAAGAATCGCTCAACAGAGGTGTCAAAAGATTCATAAGGATGTTGCAGGAAGACATCACCGTGTTCACGGATGGTGTGGAAAATATTTGGATCATCGCCAAGGAGCTCGGGGTTATCGACAGGGTGATGTTGAGCGAAGTGCAGATCTGGTCTGTCTATTGCGGCAATCTGAAAGAGATCGCGCAAACCAAGTATACCATCGACGACGTACACATCTTTTTCTTCATCGACGCCAAGTTCCGCAGCAAGTTTTCCTTTGTGCAGACTGAGCATGTCGCTCCCTACTTCCAACCTGACGATTTCGGCAAATTTTCTGTCTCGCAAGGCCGACTCAATCATCAACAACAGATCATTGGCTTGTTCCTCATGTCTCTCGGTGATAGCGTTTCGGGTTACTCTGAAGGCCTCGCAGGTTTCGACTTCCATACCGGGAAGAAGAAGTTGCAGGTTGTTAGCGACTAGATCTTCAAGGAGAATATAGACATGGTCCTTGCCGATCCTGATGAATCTCGGCAGGTCTGAACTGGTCGGAATCTTAATACGATTGAGGTAGCTGTGGTCGCTATCCGGATAACGGACACTGACCAGGAGATTGACCGACAAATTGGATATGAAAGGAAAAGGATGGGCTGGGTCCATTCCCTGAGGGGTAAGAAGTGGGTAAATTTCATTACGAAAAAAAAGGTCGATGTTTTCCTTCTCTTCTTTGGTGAGATCTTTATATTTCCTTATTCTGATTCCTTTTCGAGGTAATAATCGTTGGAGTTCATTTTCAAGAGCGAGCTGTTGGTCAAGAATTTCTCTGACGGCTGCATGACAGATATCAATCTGTTCCTGGGGAAGGCGGCCGTCGATTGAAAGTGTCCTGACGCTGGCACCGACCATTTGTTTAAGGCCGCCAATCCTTTTCATGAAAAATTCATCGAGATTTGAACCGACGATAGCAAGGAAAAAGACCCTTTCGAGAAGGGGATTGCGTGAATCCTGTCCTTCGTGCAGTACCCGCTTGTTGAACTCGAGCCATGACAACTCCCTGTTTAAATACCACTCTGGTGACTGCAGATCGAAGTTGGTAAGCGTATCCTCAGTCTTGGAAATTGTCTTTACTGCCTTATTATTTGCTGGAGTTTCTGTACTCATATCTTTTGGTATATTTTTTTTGAGTGGTTCACGGATGTAACGAATTGTTTCTGCATATGCATACTAATAGTATATGCTAGCAGATCTGCTACGGAAAAGAAACAGTAGCCAAAAGCATTAACCAAGATGCTGTTAACGCGAATATAAATTCATTCGAGCTCAAAAGATAGTTACATTTCTTGTTTTTTCAATGTGTTGGATTGCGATGAGAATTATCCTGTACTATACTGACGTTGTGATATCAGTTGATGAGTGAAGATATCTTTGAAGGGAAGAGAGAAAAAAGACCTTCATTCGCCTTGTTCCGAGCTTTGGAATGATCTCGATTTTCTTATTGTTGAACAATTTAATAACATTCCTGCAATTGTTGGATCTCTGGCAACTGAAAAATTTAATCGAACTATAATAAAAAAACTGAGCCGCTATGGATTCTTTTATCTACTTCCTTCCTTCTTCACTCAATCGTAAAAAATTACAAAAAAATTTACCCAACACTGCCAAGTATAAGATTTTCCTTGAAAAAGGTGAAGGTATGGAAGGTGTGCTCCTGGATACCTTTGATTCAGGGCTGTTTCTGTCAGCAAAAATGCTCTTTCAGGTAGGGGAAATGTTGTTTCTTCTCGATCTGCAAACAGGTGCGTTGATTGAGCAGTTTTCTTCTGAAGATTGGTCCTTTGCCGGAAATTTACCGGATGGTCCGGTGGCATCTCTTTTGAAACGGGTGTCAAAGCTTCGGGCATTTCTTCCGGTCTCTAAGATCAAACTGTGCTTTCATCGTGGTCTTCTGCTTGACGACGAGGGAAAGACCCGTGCCAGGTTTCATAATCTAACCATGAGTCGTGGGCGAAAAACAGTTGGAATTGGAACGACCCAGTACATGCGTGGTTATGATCAGGCCCATGCAGACCTCCGGCTGTCGTTGGAAAAAACAGGGGCGATTTCTTGCCGGAATGTGGGGCAGGCGTACGAGTCTTTAGCGATTAAAAGAGAAAAAAACACGGTAAAATCGACAGTCGAACTTAATTCTGATGCACCAGTCTTTGAAAGTGCCAACGCCATAATCAAGACATTTTTAGATATTGCTCGCCGTTATGAAGATGGCATTGTTGCTGATTACGATACCGAATTCCTCCACGATTATCGGGTCAGTTTTCGTAAAGTCAGGTCGGTGGTCAGTCTTTTTAAAGGAGTGTTCAGCCAAGAAGATACTGCTGATTTAAAACAGGATTTTTCCGCTCTTATGCAAAAAACCAACATCTTACGTGACCTGGATGTATATCTCTTAAACAAAGAGCAGTATTTTACACTGGTATCGATAGATACTCATGAAGGTCTTGGTATTCTCTTTAATTACTTTTCAAGGGAACGGAAAAAAGAACAAAAGATTGTCAGTAAGATGCTTCGGAGCAAGGTCTACCTTGATGAAGTAGGCAGGATCAAAAAACTGTTTGCAGGAGGTTCGGCTCTTAAAAGTGGCCCTGTGGGGGAGGAAAATTCTCTGGAGTTTGCCTGCAGGGCGATCCTGAAACGCTATGACAAGGTATGTAAGATCGCCCGCAGTATAGGTGATAACACTGAGGATAGTGTCGTTCACCAGCTTCGAATCAATTGCAAAAAACTACGCTACTTAATGGAGTTCTTTTCTTCATTTTTTCCAGGTAAGGAAGTTAAACCGCTGATCAAATCGCTCAAGGCACTACAGGATAATCTTGGAAAATTCAATGATTACTCGGTCCAGCAAATACTTCTGAGGCAGGTGTTAATTGATAAAATGCATGAATTCGGCGGTTGGGAAATTAAGGTAGCTGAGAGTGTTGGAGCACTAACTGCCATGCTCCACCAGCTTCAAGATAAGGAAAGGAGTCAGGTTATGGAAAATTTTGTTCGTTTTGACAGTCCTGAAACTCGTAAAACCTTTATAAAATTATTTCAAACCGAGGAAATCGTTCATGAAGATAATAGCCTGCTATAGTAATAAAGGGGGCGTTGGTAAAACTGCAACTTCTGTGAATTTAGCTTATGCGAGTGTAATGAAAGGCAGACGGACTCTCTTGTGTGATCTTGACCCGCAAGGTGCTTCTGGCTTTTATTTTCGAGTGAAACCTTCAAAAAAGCTACAGGATAAGGCCTTTTTTAATGATGTGAAAGGATTTTTGCGAGCCATTCGAGCAAGTGACTTTGATAATCTTGATCTGCTGCCGGCTAATCTGACGTATCGCGACTTTGATATTTTCCTCTCACGGATGAAAAATAGCCGATCCCGTTTGAAAAAGGCTTTGAGGGAGGTTAATAGCGACTACGACGTTATTATTCTTGACTGTCCGCCGAACATATCTCTTCTGTCCGAAAATGTGTTTAAGACTGCCGATAAAATCGTGGTTCCGGTAATTCCAACAACTTTATCCGTGCGTACATTCGAACAGCTCAATGATTTTTTTAAAGACAATGAGTATCAGCGGAAAAAATTATTACCCTTCTTTTCTATGGTGCAAAAAAGCAAGAAACTTCATAAAGAAACCATGATTGCATTGCGAAAAAATTATAAGAGCTTACTTAAAAACTATATACCTTTTTCCACCGAAATTGAGCGGATGGGTATCCACAGGGCTCCGGTTCTGACATATGCAGGCAAAGACTTTGCTGCCAAAGCGTATGGTAAAATCTGGAGTGAGATTGAGGAAAAAGCCAAAATTAAGTAATGGATTGAACAGCATTACATTGTATTTTGCTTAGGTTAGCCCGATTTATCAGGAGTTTTACGAGGTCTGGTATGGGGAAGAAAAAAAAGAAAAAGAAATGTTGTGAAAAGTACAAAAAGAAGAAAGGAAAACGCTGTTCCGATTGTCCAAAAGCATAACAGCAACAGGCAACGGAAAAATGGTTGAGTCTTTTTCATCCAGACAGCTCACCCTTGAGCAGAATGCCCCTTGCGGGGTACAAAGTTCTTCTTAAAAAAAACATTCTTGTGCTTTTTGTAAGAAGGTTTTTTCTAAGTCACTAACCGCGTTGAGCACCAATGCGCCGACCATTTATGGATCTTACTATATATCGACCATGGCTGAAAAGTCTTGGATTCCAGGTACATTTGAATCGGATTTCTCTTCCCAAGTTTATTTTTCTAATATCTCTTATTGAAATATCAAACCCAATTCCATTCAGGGACATATCGTAAAGATCCACTTCGATATAATTACTATCACCGACAGACATAAAAATTTTACCTCTTTGCTGTTCTCTTGGGATCGTTCGACGATTGAAGTTGCAACGGGTGACCTCTCCACATTTGCTGCAACGGATGGACCTCTTTCTGATTCCAGGGGGAATCGCCAACATTTGTCTCCCCTGGCATGCGTAACACCTGAAATGTATTCGTCCATTGACTACTCGGAAAGTCTGTGTTTTGGCCATAATAGTTGTTCTCCATTATCGGACGCCATGGGTGGCTGTAATGATTTTCATGGTTCAATTGGACATCGTTGAAGTCTCCTGTGGTGTGTAAAAAAATGAACTTCGATGAGCGGCAAGAAAAACTGTGTTTTTTATGAACGAAAAAATTTGTAAGACCCCAAAAGATAAGAGGTTGCTGTTAAGGAAGCAATTCATTATATCAGTTATGTCCGTGCTCTAATAAGTAGAGCCTGACTAGTAATAAGTACAGTAATGCACGATTATAAAGTTTTCAACACTTCTATTGAAAACCTGAGATAATTCGAGTTGGAGTTGTACAATAAGTGCAACCGATTGTTTGTAGAGAACAGTAGTAATTGTAGGGATTGATCTTTCGAGTTGCCACATAACACAAGTGACATTTGCTACACCCACGGGATGGGTAATCGTTGATATGAAAATATTTTTAACTACCGTAAAAAACTGTGATATGATCATACAGATGTCAATACAATAGCTGATCGTCTTATGCTGAATAAACAGGAGAAAATACATGGTTTCGTTTGTGAAAAAAATAATCCCCTCCAAGGTAAAAACAAAACTACTCACGACACTGGGAGTGCTCGTTACCCTGATGGTCGCAGTTCCGAGTATTCTCTCCTATCGAACTACACTCAATAATACAACCAAGAGTCTGGAAGAGGAACTGACGGCAACTATTTTACAGGTTCGCGAGACGATAACTGTGAGCAAGGCCGAGCAACTAAGGCTTCTGGCGCATACTGTGGCGGGGATGCCATCGGTTCAGGATAATCTGATGTATCAGAGCAGAGATGAGCTTCAAACCGTAACAGCACCACTTTTCGAAGGGTTGAAAAAAATTATTGATCTCAATGTTTTTCATTTCCATCTGCCGCCTGCCACCTCTTTTTTGCGGTTGCAAAAGCCTGAGAAATTTGGTGACGACCTCTCCAGTTTCAGGAAATCAGTAGTTCAGGTAAATGAAAACTTGAAAGATGCTGCGGGAATCGAGGCCGGGGTTGCCGGTTTATCTATACGGGCGGTTGTTCCCGTTATGTATCTCAATAAAAAACATGCCGGTTCAGTTGAATTTGGAGCACCGATAAATGATAGGCTGCTTGAACAGATTAAAGCAAGTATCCACGATGATATTTCAGTAGCAGTTCCGGATGGTGATGGCTTTAAATACCAGGCCAAAACCAGTGATATGACCATTTCAGGAAACGAATATCCATTTCTAAGAGAAGTAATGCAGGCTGATGCTGTCAAAGTTCAAAGGGTATCAAAAGATGGGCAGGACTTCATGACCGCTTATTTATCGATTCGTGATTATTCCGGCAATGGTGTTGGGGTTCTTGCAATACCCAGAGATATTAGTGCTGTTCTCTCAGCTGCAGAAAAAGGTGCATTCACCTCGCTCGCCATTGGCCTTTTTGCTCTCGTCGTGATTCAGGTATTTGTCTATTTTCTCTTTACCCGGCTTGTAGATCGACCGATTAAAAGTCTTAACAGCCTGCTCGAGTCGGCCAGTCGGGGTGATTTATCACAGGAGGTCGATACAACTTCGATCCTGCCGGTAAATTGTTCGGAAAAAATGCAGTGCAATAAGAAAGATTGCTCGATGTATGGCAAAGAAGGGTATTGCTGGGAAGAAGCTGGATCGGCTGCGGCAAACGTGCAGTGCCCGCAAATTGTCAGTGGCGAATATGCATCTTGCAGCGAGTGCAAAGGGGTGTTCAGGAAAGCAGTACTGGACGAATTCTCTGAGCTGAGTGTCTATATGCATTCTTTTATCGGAAATGTCAGAACCCTTGTAAAAGATGTAAACAGCAATTGTACCAACCTCAACAATTCATCCTTGGCGTTAGCCGAGATATCTGAAAAAATAGATGCGGGATCGACCGATTCTGCGCAGCGGGCTAATGCAGTTGCCGCAGCTACTGAAGAAATGAGTTCAAACATGACCTCTGTAGCCGCCGCAACCGAGGAGGCCGCGGCAAATGTCAATGTGATGACTACCGCTACTGAAGAAATCAGTGCCAGTGTTGGCGATATTCAACGTGCAACAATGAATGCCAAAGAAATTACCGGGGACGCTGTAATCCAGGCTGCAGATATATCCGAGAAGGTCGATGCGCTGGGCAGTGCCGCTCTGGACATAGGCAAGGTAACAGAAACCATCGCTGATATTTCTGCACAGACAAACCTGCTGGCACTCAATGCCACAATTGAAGCAGCCAGGGCTGGGGAAGCCGGCAAGGGATTCGCCGTTGTAGCCAATGAAATCAAGGATCTTGCCAAGCAAACTGCCCAGGCCACGGGGGAGATCAAGCTGCGTATTGATGGTATTCAAAATTCCACCAATGTCACCGTGACAGGGATTAAAAAGATATCCGATATCATTACAGAGATTGATACAATTGTTTCAAGTATTGCGGTTTCACTTGACGAGCAGAGTGCAACGATGACAGAGTTGACGTCCAATATTATTCAGGCAGGTGAGGGAATTAGTGAAGTATCTGAAAATGTGGCCCAGAGCTCGGTGGTTTCACAGCAGATTGCTGCTGATATTTCAGAAGTCGATAACTCGGTCAGAGAAATATCGAACGGTACCAGTGATGTGCGTCGTAATGCTGAAGAGCTGCGTCTGCTGTCGCAATCTCTGAAAAATCTGATAGAAAAATTTAAAATTTAATTGCCTGGATAGCCCATGTTTCCTGTCAAATAGAATATGCGATTCCTGTTTGACGGGAGACTGTGAGGGGGCCGAGAGCAGATTATAAATGGATCATTTGTTGAAACTCATCTGGGCCCAAGATCAATTTTACAGTACTGAAAGATCCCATAATGGTGCCGATGACTCCAGGAGCCATCACACTTTGTCCAGTGAGATACAATCCTTTCACGGCCGTACGGTTTAACAGCGCTGTTGCAAGCATCTGGCTGGATGAGCGCAACACCCCGTAGGCACTTCCTCCAGGACTGTTCACCCAGTCTCGTATTGTCAAAGGTGTGTAGGTATCAAGGATTTTTGCGTTACCGAAAGAACCAAAGAGTTGTTCCGCTTCCTGAATCAGTTCTGTGGCGAATTTTTCTTTTACTTCAAGATAGTTCCTGCCACGGTGACCACTTTTGGTATTCACCCAGGGGGCCCATAATTCGTTGTGTCCGGAGGTTAAGATCGAGAGAAGATTGATATTTTCTCTTTCGGTTTTTCGTATCTGGTAATATTTGAGATCCGGCACATTCCCATCGAGATCGGTTTCGACTTTAAAAATATTATAAGGAATCTCCTGATGCCTGGCAGCGTCTATACCCACATGGACCGAAAAAATACCATGGGTATCTTGTAAGTTGCTGATCCGTTGTCGATATGAAGGTTTGACGTCACCCGGAGAAAGCATTTTCAAAACAACCTTGGGATGCACGGCTCCGATAACCGTTGGGGCGGTTATGTCTTCTCCTGATTGCAATTGGACACCAGTCACTACCCGTGACACGACATTGATCCGGCTAATTTCCTCCCCGGTAATGATTGTCCCGCCTAATTCCTTCAAGCGGTCTGCAAGGGCATCTGCCATAGCAGCACCACTGCATTCCAGCCGCCATGAGGAAGAAACATAGGAAGCGAGAGCCATATTATGGTAATAGGCCGGGCAGTCATTGAGAGGCACACCGATCCAACACGAGGGGATGGCTAAGACGCTGCGCAACCTTGGTGAGCACTGAAGATTGTCGAGAATTTCACCTAGAGGTTCATATTGATCAAGCAGGGAAAAATCGTTGTCGGGTGATCGTAAAAAATCGAGCCTGTGCAGTTGATTGGCAGCTTGTTGGATGGGAAGGATTATTTGGTCTATTTTTTCCCATTCTTGTGGAAATGCCTTTTTGAGATTTTCGGCATAGGCATCCAAACCCTGTGGTAAATCAAAGGTTGAGCAGGCGTCGCCGGAACTGTCAAAAATATATCGGTCGATGATACCGTTCTGGCCAAGTCTTGATACCGGGATCGCATCCGTGACCCCAAGATAGTCAAAAAATTTACGTAGAATTTGGCCTTTGTCGAGTGAGCCAAGGTAGTGAACTCCCACGGCGCACTCAATCCCGCCACGAATATAGCTGCGCAGTAGTCCTCCCGGATGGGAGTTTTTTTCAAGAACAGTAACGTCAAAACCAAGTTTGCTAAGGATAATTGCAGTGCTGAGACCTCCGATACCACTACCGATGATCACCACTTTTTGGGGGAGATATGTATGATTTTTCATGAGTGAGAACCTGGAATCTCAGTAATCGTTAACCTTAACGAACAAGATATTCCCATAAAGGACCGACATACCCTCGGGCATGCATCTTGCTAACTGTAGCTGCCGCTTTGGCGCCACCAGAGCCGACGACCCAGTTGATTCGCTTGCCAACTCTTGCTGTGACAAGAGCTTCGATTGTTGCGCGGTCGATATCGTCGGCCTCGTAGAAAACCGGTTCCAGTAAATTCGTAACAGCTGTGATTTTTCCCTCATTCAGGGCTATGTCATAAAGTGCAGTTCTGGGGTAGATCCTGATGCCGATGAAAAAAAAGAGTACCGTCTTGTTGAGTTTATCTATGTTATCAAGACATTCCTCTATCGTCGTAGCTGATTCGCCGGGGCCGCCCATAAGGAAATAATGGGCGACGTGTAGTCCGGCTTCGACTGCTTGTTGATGGGCGGCAAAGACATCATTTACACAAAAAGGCTTCTTGTAGGTTTTTAGCATCGAATCCGATAGGGATTCAGTACCGAATTCAACATGGGCAAGACCGGCATCCGCCATAATCGAAAAATAATCAGCAGGGAGTCTGACTGGGGCAAAAAAACCACCCCAAGGAATCGACACTCCGGCTGCCTTGAAAGATTTGGCGACAGCCAGACTGTGATTAATGTCGGAATTAAATGCAGAGTCGGTAACAAAGAAATATTTGGCTCCCGCTGCCTGGAGTTCGAGAGCTGTCCTGGCCACTTCATCCGGCTCAACCAATCTGTGTTTTCTCCCCTCGATATGAGGGTAAGGGCAATAGATGCATTTGAAACTGCAACCGCGCTTGCTCTGCAGATTGAGCATTCCACCCTTGTTCAAATAGTAACTGTTATGGGCGATATGGCTTTTAAAATCGCGTACTATCCTGCCGTCCCAGGGATCAGGAGTCCATGTTCCAACAGTCGATGACAGAGAGATGACACCAGAGATCTGCGCCGGATCCCGACCATTTTTTATGGCCTCAACAACCAGGCCGAAACGTTCTCCCTCGCCAATTATACCGTAATCAGCACCAAGGGCCGAAAGGACCTGTTCCGGCATGATAGTGAACCCGCTGCCGCCGCAAATAATCACTGCTTTTGAGAATGTTCTCAATTGTGAAATGAGATTTTTAAACTCGTTGATAAAGTACAGAGAGTCTCCGGCATCGGTGTTGTCAATATTACGGCAGGACAGCCCAATGATATCCGGGGAGAAACTCAGCAATACATCATTAAGGTCCGCCAAAGAGACGATATTAAGATCCGCAATTCGTACTTCGTGTTCCGGTGAGACGGAACCGGCAACATAATCAAGACCTATAGGGTACACAGGGTAGGGTATAGCGAGGGTATTGGGTGAGACTAGCAGTATTCTCATGGTTTGAAAAGCTCAATCGCCGTGATATATTGGCCCAGCCCCAGCACCAGTATTTTATTGGTTTTGTTGGTGATTGTGATATCACCGCTCCCAGTCAGGGCGGCTGGAATACGCCCTTGTTCCAGAAAAGAAGCGGCAAGCACGGTCGCCACAGCAGTGGCGGAGGCAAATTCACCGATAAATTTACGATAGTCGACAACGGGTGCGGATAGCTGTGAGAGCTCAACAAAATAGTCAAGCTGCTGTTGCCCTTTGTCAAACATTGCAGCAGGAATGCCGGCTAAAATAAGTGCATAGTTGTCTATATTTTCTTGGGAGCCCCGAAGAGAGTCGAACAATGCAGATATCACGTTATCTGTCTCGCAGCTTTGATAGAAAGGGAGGGTAATGCCGCATTGTGCGCCTTTTAGTTCCCTGCTTATATAAAAAGCACCGCCACCATCTGCGAGCACTGATCCCGGTGAAATTGAAGGATCAAGCAGTGGGGAAAATGTATCGTGGCCTTCATCTACACCAATAACAAAAGCTGGTTTTGCTGTCTCCTCGATCATAAGTTCTGCGGCAAACAGGGCCTGCTCAAAAGAATAATCACCGCCACTGGTGGTAATATTGGCTCCTGTTGCTCCGAACATGATCGCTACCTGACTGGCAGGCCCATTGTGAACGGAGCCGACAAAGTCGGTCGGGCTGGGAAACTGTTCTTTAGAATCGCTTAGTCGGGTCAAAAAATCATAGGTTTCGGAAAGAGCGCCCCATCCGGTCCCCATAAATACTGAACTTGGTTTGGGGCAATCGGGTCCAGATTCAGCATGGGCTTTTGCTGCAAGCGACAAGGTCATTTGTGGCAACCGCTTTAAACGACGTATCAGGCGTGGTGGCAGGTTTTTGGCAAAAACCTTTTGTTCTGCTCTGCCGGCAACTGGTTGTCCTGCCTTCAGCTGGTTTATGGTCGAGACCAAATCTCCTGCTCCTGTGAGACATGCACACCCGTGTATAGCAAGCACTGGACGAGTCGGCCGGACTGCTGGTTTTGTGAAAGTATCAGGCCTGCCGATTACAATGGAGCCATTGTTTCCGCCAAAGCCAAAGGAGTTGGAAAGCACGGCTTTGGCCGGAAGCTCTAATGGAATTCTGATCGGGGTCAGGCCAAGAGCAGGATCAGCCGTCTGTAACCCGGTATTAGCAGGCATCAGGCTATGGTTGATAACAATCATGGAAACCACGGCTTCAATAGCCCCGGCGGCAGCCAGAGTGTGTCCGGATGCGCCTTTGATAGATGAAAGAGGCGGCAGAGTGCTGAAAAGTCTGCACACAGCCTTGGATTCGGCCAGATCGTTTTCTCGAGTTCCTGTGCCGTGAAGATTGAGGTAATCTATATCGTCTGGATTAAGTCCTGCATCGGCCAGAGCTCCAAGCATGGCCCTGAAAGCACCATCTCCATCTGGATGGGGTGCTGCGGGATGATAAGCGTCACAGGAAAGACCGGTTCCAAGGAGTTCGACATGAGAACAATCAGGTTTTTCGGTGGTGAGCAGAAGCATTCCCGCTCCTTCGGCGACAGCCATGCCCTGTCGATCCTGATCAAGTGGCTTACTGCCTGTACGGTCGACCAGTTGCAGGGAGTGGAAACCAAAGTAGGTTAAACGGCAAAGTGAGTCCACTCCACCGACTAAAACCGATTTTACTCGTCCACTGCGCAGCATTTGATGGCCAAGGGCAATGGCTACTGCGCCGGAAGAACAGGCGGTGGACACAGTGATGGCCGGGCCTGTACACTGGAGTTCCCGGGCAAGGTGGTTGGCTACAGTGTTCAAGCCATGGTAGCGATACAGCACTTTGTTCTGGTCATTATTTCTCAGCAACTCTTCGGTCGTTAAAATACCGCCAGTGGTAGTTCCGAGAATTATGGCATCCGGCGGAATGAGGCAGCCCTTCATGGCTTGCCTGGCCGCTATTTCCGCCAACCGGTGGGTCCTCGGTAAAGGTGATGGATCATCCAGGCCGAACACTTGTCCAACCGGTAGCGGTTCTCCTTGCAAGATGGTAAACAGCTCAAGTGGTTTGATTGAAGAGCTGTTTTCGCGCAGTGTTTTTTCTGTTGCCGCCAGTCCGCATCCCAGTGGGCTGATTATTCCGGCTCCCCTGATATAAACAGGCTTTCCTTTCAACACGATTCTTTAGACGAGCTGGTTTTGATGTATTCGGCGAGATGAGCGAGTGAGGAAAACACCTTTGCGCCGACTTCCTGGTTGTTAATGATGACGCCATAGTCTTTTTCAACCATGACAACCATTTCCAGGACATCAATGGAGTCGATGCCAAGGTCACCACCGACGAGTTGGGCATTTTCATCAAAATCTTCGGGCTTCACATCCTGCAAATTGAGGATGTCAATAAGTTTGACTTTAAGTTCTTCTATAAGTTCTGGCATAATTTTTGGATTTTATAGTCAATTGGGTTATATTGTCGATTCGAGTCGCAATGCAGCTACATGACGACGCAGTTTACTAAAGATGTATGTAACGTCTCATAAAGATATCAGCCTTTTAACATCGTTACCTGCAACAATGCTAAGGAATTTTATACGCATCTATCATATATAACCAACAGGGATTTGTCATCTAATTTGGTGGCACCTTCCGGAACAATACAGTATCAGTAACAATTTTCAGCTATCCATGAATACTATAAAACTCTCCGAACTGACCCTCGAAGACCTGCTCCCTCATCGTGGGAACATGATGTTTGTCGATGAGGTCCTTGAAGTTGATGCTGCACATGCTGTGACAATATGTAGAGCAAAAAAGTCTTGGCCTATGGCAGATGACAAAGGGGTAAATCCTTTAATCTTAATCGAATTGGCCGCACAGACAGCAGGGGTCTGCAACGGTTGGGATAGAATCCAATCCAAGGGAATTGATTCGGACAAGATGGGTTGGCTGGTCGGCATAAAAGGGGCTGATTTCTTTGTTGATTGCCTTCCTTTTGGCGGCTGTGTAAGATCCAGTGCCGAAAACACCTACAATTTCTCTAATCTTCGTGAAGTGTCCTGTGAGCAATTCATGGACAATAAGCTCATCGCTAAAATCACTCTACAGCTCTTTCAGGCATAAGCAATATGGAAGGTAAAATGATCACCGAAAAAGAACAACAAGTCGCTCTGGTAACCGGAGGCAGCAAGGGTATAGGCAGGGCCATCTGCACAGAATTAGCCAGCTGCGGCTATTACACTGTCATCAACTACATGGGAGATAAAAACGGTGCGGAACAGACCCTGACCATGGTTGAAGATGTTGGTGGTCGAGGTGAAATTTATCAGTTCGATATCCGTGATGGTCAGAATGCTGAGAAGGTGGTCGAAGATATTGCCAATCGACTGGGCCGCATTGATATCCTGATTAATAACGCCGGCATTATCGCTGATGGTTTATTTATGATGATGTCACCAAACAGCTGGAATTCGGTCATTGATACCAGCTTGAACGGATTTTATAACATGACTCGACCGGTAATTGAGCAGATGGTGCGCAAGCGAAAGGGATCCATTGTTTCCATTTCATCCGCCAGCTCCATGATGGCGAACCGTGGCCAGGCAAACTATGCCGCGGCCAAGGCTGGTTTGAATGCGGCCAGCAGGTCGGTAGCTTCTGAAGTCGCTCGACTCGGTATTCGGGTTAATGTGGTTGCCCCGGGCCTGATTCAAACGGATATGATTCAAAAAGCCCCTCAGGATCAGATCAAGGCCATGATCCCCATGGCCCGAATAGGTCAGCCGGAAGAGGTTGCCAAGGTGGTAGGGTTTCTCTGTTCCGATGCAGCTTCATATGTGACCGGTCAGATAATTTCGGTGAATGGCGGAATGTTTTGATGAAATTTTATTTTTCGATCTTTGTTGCCTGCCTCTTTTTGTTGCCCCTGGTATCCTTTGCCGAATCTGCCAACAAGAGTGACATTCGTATCCATTCGATTAAGGCGGATTTTATCCAGGAAAAACATCTGAAAATTCTTGCCCGGCCCATTATTTCCACCGGAACTTTGACTTTTCAGGCTCCACAATCCCTGCGTTGGGAATATCGGACACCCATTCCATCTATTCTGCTCATGAACGGGAGCAAGGTGAAGAAGTTTATTGAAAGGGGGGGCCGACTTGAAGAAGACAAGGGGATGCAATTTAACTCCATGCAGGTTGTTCTGTCCGAGATCAGTAACTGGCTTGACGGTCGTTTCACCGACAACGACATGTTTAAGGTATCTTTCCCGTCTGCAACTACTGTTCTGCTCACTCCCAAACAACAGACACTCGCTGGTTTGATCAGCAAGATTGAATTGAAACTCGCGGATCAAAAAGGCCTTCTGGATAGTGTTACTATTTTTGAAGGTCCTGATTCATATACCACGATGACTTTCAGCAATAGGAGTCTGAATCAGGACATTGCTGCCTCGGTATTTACTGCAAAATGACGAAACACTTCCTCTACATGTTTACCCTGGCTTTTCTGCTGTCTGGCTGTGCGGTAGAAAAGCAGTTGCGCTTGCCGGAACTGGTTCCTGCAAGTGCACCCTATGACGTAAATCACTCGGAAGCCTGTGCGGATGTCTACCCTCAGGGGCATTGGCAGTTTGTCCACTCTATCGATTTTTCCATGAGAGATGGATCCGGCACCACCGTTGTCGGCATTACCACCTTGACTGGAAATGATATATCTAGCGCTCTGGTTACCGTTGAGGGGCTCACTCTTTTTGCAGCTGATTTCCATCAGGACAATAGCTTTAAAATTCAACGGGCGGTTCCCCCTTTTAATACTGACGAATTTGCAAAAGGGATGATGGCTGATATACGGGCAATCTTTCAGCAACCGGCTGGCGATCATAAGGTCCTGCAAGGCCGATTGGCCGGATCAATCCCAGTTTGTCGTTATGTAGACGCGAAGGGTGGGGTCGTTGATGTTCTGCCAAATGTGGATGACTGTTGGCAGATAAAAAGCTATACTCCCGACCTGACCATGAATCGTTTAATTATCGGGCAATCATGCAGGAAAAACGATTCCATCTCTATTCCGGACTACCTTGAACTTACAACCTATGGTCGGACCGGTTATACCTTGAAAATGAAATTGATAAGTGCTGAAAAAATTAAATGAAATTCAAACTCATATATCCCAAATGGGCAAAACTGGACAGGCAGACCGAGTTCCATCTGCCACCCCATGGCCCGGTTGTCTTTGCTGCTACACTTCCTGATTATGTTGATGTCGATTTCGTTGATGAGAATCTGGAAAATATTGATTTTGATGATGCCGTGGATTTCGTCGGTATTTCCATGATGCTCACCGTCCAGGTCAAAAGAGGCTGGGAAATTGCCGATCTCTATCGCAAACGCGGCATTAAAGTCATGTTTGGCGGGATTGCCACCATGCTCCACGCCGAGGAAACGATGGAACACGCCGATGCGGTTTTTCTTGGCGAAGCAGAAGGTCGGATGGAACAGGTTTTTGCCGACTTCAGGCAGAATAAATTGCAGCCATGCTATGATTATATTAACGACAGGCCGGATATTGCTCTGGTAGGTCCTGCGCGCCGGGATATCCTTAATCGCAAGCTCTACAATTATAAGGGCGTGCAGATGGTTGATCTGGTGCATGCTTCCCGCGGCTGCCGTTTTAACTGTTATCCCTGTGCCGTATCCTACCTTGGGGGCAGGGCTTTTCGTCCCCGGCCCATCGATAAGGCAGTGGCGGAGATCGCCGGAATTGACAATAATCGACTTTTTATTGTTGATAATTCTCTGGCCCAGGATACCAAATGGGAAATGGATCTGTTTCGAGAGATGATTCCGTTGAAAAAGAACTGGTGTTCTCATCCCATAGAAGACAAACCCGAGGTTCTTGATTTGGCTGCTCAGGCCGGGGCCTGGTACGTCTACCAGGCAGTCTTCGATACCTCCGATTACATTCGAGAGCGGATAAAACGGTACCATGATTATGGGATCGGAGTGGAAGGAACCATTCTGCTTGGTCTCGACAACCACACTGAAGATTTCATAAAACGTTTGATTGATTTCTTACTTGAAATTGAACTCGATCTTGCCGAATTTACGGTGTTGACGCCATTTCCTCATACAAAGGCATACACGGAACTAAGTCAGCAAAACCGCATTCTGTCCAAGGACTGGAATGATTTTTCAGCAGATCAGGTGGTATTTCAGCCCAAGCAGATGAGCCCGGAAAAACTCCAGGAGTTGCTCGACTATGCATGGAACACTTTTTATCAGGATGAACCGCAATCGATAAAAATGGCCAAATTGTTTAAGCAGGTCGTTAAAAGAGAAATGGCGGAGAATACCTTCAGGCCGCGGGATAGAAATCTTGCCGGACAATCTTTTGGCAAGACAGTAAATAGAGACGATGAGCGTTGATTTTGCCAAACATATCGAAATTTTGATGCGTGATTTGCTGAAGGGGCCCAAGTACCCGGAAAGAGAATTCGTCCGCTCAGGTGCCACCTTTGGAGAGGTCTATGCACTGGCAAATCAGTTCCGTATCGCCCTTGATGAAACCAAGAATCGGGGGACGCTGGTCTGCCTTGCCGCCGATGATAAGGCGGTTATAGCTGCAGCACTTTTGGCCACACTTGCAAGCGGGACGACACTTTTGTTGCCCTATGCATTTTCTGCCAAAATAATTGCTCAAATGCATCAGTCAACCGGGTTCACAACTGCCATTTCCGATGTAGCCAGAGAGTTTCCTGAAGGAGTGAAGCTGATCTGTCCACAATCGATTGAGACAACTGATCTCCCGACTCACAGCCAAGAGGTCTCTGCACAATCTGAGCTGCTGCAGATTTTCACTGGAGGTTCCACCGGCACACCGAAGATTTGGTCGAAAACGGTGGAAAATATTTTTGGCGAGGGCTGTTCTCAGGCAAGCCGGTTTGCTGTGACGGAAAACGACTGCATTTTGGCCACCATTCCTCCCTATCATATTTATGGACTGCTTTTTTCGGTTGTCATGCCGCTTGTTTCCTCAGCGACCGTTGTCAACGAGACGCCATCCTTTCCTGGTGATATTGTTCGTATTGCTAAAAAGTATGGCAGCACTATTCTCGCCAGTGTCCCGGCTCATTACCGAGCGCTGGGGGATAGGGAAATGTCCTTGAGGCTCGCCTTTTCATCGGCGGGTATGCTTGATGCTGCAGATAATGCAACTTTTTGCCGACACAATCAAGCAGGCATTGTGGAAGTATATGGCTCGACCGAAACCGGTGGAATTGCCACGAGAAACATGGCGCAGGGTGAAGAATACTTTACTCCTTTTTCAACGATTGACTGGGAGATTCGCGACAATCGCCTGGCCGTTCGTTCACCCTATATTTCACCTGAACTACCCATTGACGAGAAAGGATTTTTTACCACCAACGATCTGGTCGAAGCCGTCGGAATAAAGGCGTTTTCCCTGAAAGGACGGTCCGATACTGTCACCAAAGTGGGAGGTAAGCGGGTCGACCTCGATGAAATCAGTCTGTTTATTAAAAAGCAAGTCGGAGTGACTGACTGTGTAACTCTGGCCATGCCGGATCCTGGAGGGCGGGAGCATCTTATCGGCACCTTGATTCAGGGAGCTGCCGTCAATGTGGAGCTGATTAAAAAAACTCTGGCTGATACCTTTGAACCTTACGCTCTGCCGCGTCGTATGAAAACAGTTGCCCGGATACCTTTGAAAGATAACGGTAAATACGATTTGCAGAGCATTGTTCAACTGCTGGAAAAATGAGAGATCTGCACGAAAGCTTTGCCGAGGGCTATGCCTCTCTTTCCGCCTGGGCTGATCTCCTGGACCGTATCAATGTTTTTCCCGTGGCCGATGGCGATACTGGAACCAATCTGCGTATCAGCCTGATACCTCTTCGTCATTGCAGCGAAGATACCTCCGCAACCCGTAAACTGTTAGCTCGCTGTGCCACCGGAAATTCAGGTAATATCGCCGCTGCTTTTTTCCGGGAATTTTGTCTGGCCGAAAGTTTTACTGATTTACCCGAAAAAACATCCCTGGGCAGGGACCGCGCCTGGCAGGCGATTGCCAGCCCCTGTGCGGGAACAATGCTCTCGGTTTTTGATAGTTTAGCCTCTGTACTTGCCTCTCATACAGAGTTGCAAACAATATATTCGACACTGAACCAGGCATTACAACGAGCAGTTCGTGAAACTTCGGAATTACTGCCTGATCTTAAAAATGCCGGTGTTGTCGATTCCGGTGCTCTGGCAATGTATGTTTATTTTGACGGTTTTTTCAGGCACCTCACAGGGCAAAAAGACAAGGCCGGGTCCATCTTTGACCTTTTTCCGGGCAACCTTGCTGTCAACCGCTCTTTTCATCCGCATATCACAGACGCACATTGTGTTGATGTGGTCATTCAAATGGCAGATAAAGATGCTGCAGTCAGAGACAGTATTGCCGAACTTGGAGAAAGTGTGGTGGTGGTGCAGGATGAGTCTCTTCTCAAGGTGCACATCCACAGCCCTGATCTTGATGGGCTGCGCAGGCGACTTAGCTCATTTGGCGACATCGTCCAATGGTCTAATGCAGCAATAGATCAGAGTGGGGTAGAGCATTACTCCGATTTGGATGAAAAACCATCACTTCACATCGTAACGGATGCAGCCGGGTCAATGACCAGAGAAACGGCCCGGCATCTTGGCATTACTCTTCTCGACAGCTATATCATAACTGGTGACGATTCAAGGCCTGAAAGTCTGTACAGCCCGGAACAGGTGTACCTTTTTATGCGCAAGGGACAGAAGACAACAACTGCCCAGGCCTCCAATTTTGAAAGGCATCAGCACTATCAGAACATTTGCAGGCAATTTGGTCGTTCCCTCTATCTTTGCGTAGGCTCTGCCTTTACCGGCAACTATGATACCGCCATCGCCTGGAAAAAGGAAAATGATCCGGATAACCTTTTTACGGTTATGGATACCGGGGCAGCCTCGGGACGCCTTGCACTCATTGCTCTGCTTACAGCTCGGCAGGCCAACAACTTTCGGAGCAGTGAACAGGTCCTTGCCTTTGCCAGAAAGGCAATGGCAGAATGTGCGGAATATGTCTTTATAGATGAACTGAAGTATTTAGTAGCCGGTGGTCGGGTATCCAGGACAAAAGGTTTTTTCGGCGATCTATTGTCAATGAAACCAGTTATAAGTCCGACCAGCGAGGGCGTACGCAAGGTTGGTGTTGTCCACAGTAGCCAGGGACAGCTGGCGTTTGCCCTGGAACGGTTAAGAGAACGTTTCGATCGCTCGGATGTCCCTGTCATCTTGCTTCAATATTCGGATAATGAGCAATGGGTTGCAGAAACGGTGCAATCACAGGTGAGGGCTTTGTTGCCGGAGTCGGAAATTCTGCTCACGCCTCTGTCTCTTACCTCAGGAGTTCACATGGGGCCCGGAACCTGGTCGATTGCCTTCTCGTCAAACGAAGATAGGGATATTTAATCCACAACCCTGAACTTCAAACTCTTGTTGTGTAACTATGAGATCTGCTGTCATTATTCCTGTTTTCAACCACAGCCAACAGCTTGGCGAGGTTATTAATCAAACTCTCAAACTTGGCCTGCCGGTGTTTGTGGTTGATGACGGTTCAACAGATTCTACTGCCGAACTTCTCGACACAATGAGCGGAATCAGCGTCCTGCGCCATTCTGTCAACCAAGGCAAAGGTGCAGCAATCCTTACTGGTTTCGCAGCTGCACTTGAAAAGGAATGCGACTGGGCAATTACTCTTGACGGGGACGGTCAGCATAATCCCGAAGACGCCAGGGCTTTGCTGAGTGCGGTGGATGATGGTGAACGTTGCATTGTTATAGGTAAACGCCAGGGTATGGAAGGGAAAAAAAATGTGCCATGGACCAGTAAGTTTGGCCGGAAATTTTCCAATTTCTGGGTATGGGCCGCCGGTGGCCCCCTGGTAGAAGACTCTCAATCCGGTTTCAGACTCTATCCCATTCCAGAGGCTTTGCAACTTGGTGTAAAGGCTAAAAGGTACCAGTTTGAAGTTGAAATACTGGTTAAAGCAAACCAGCAGGGCATCAAAACGAAGGAAGCACCGGTTCAGGTGGTCTATCAGGCAAAGGGAAAGCGGGTGAGTCACTTTCGCCCTTGGCTTGATTTTTGGCGCAATTCCGTAACGTTCAACAGGCTTATCTGGGCTCGTATCTTCAGATTTGTTCGATTATGAGCGGCTTCTGGTATAACCTACTTGTCCGCAGTGCCGCATTCGGTGGATCATGGTTGTTCGTTGTGGTCTCCCGGATTATTGCGGCTGGTTTCTTTGTGTTTTCCAAGCGGGTTCCGGAAAGCCGGCGATTCTATGCTGCCCTTTATCCTGAGCGAGGAAGACTGTACCACCTCTGGTGTACTTTCATCCAATATCAGAATTTCACAACCATCCATTTTGACAGGTTTTTAGCAAGACAGACACAGTCGGCCACCTTTACCTCTGAAGGATGGGAGAAGCTGGAAGCGGTCATTGGCCATCAGGGCGGTATTCTGCTCATGTCTCATCTCGGGAACTGGGAAATGGCAGCGATGCTCCTCAAACAACAGAAAGAGGATCTGCCGCTTCTGCTCTATATGGGAGTCAAGGAAAAGGAAGGGGTGGAACGGATGCAAAAAGATGATTTACGCAAATCCGGAGTAACCATCATCGGCGCGGACCAGAACGACAATTCACCTTTTTCTGCGGTGGAAGGTATTCGATTCTTACAGGCGGGAGGATTGGTATCCATGGCAGGTGATATTGTTTGGAGAAGCGATCAACGCAAGGTGCGTGTTACCTTTCTGGGTCGTGATGCCTACCTGCCGGAAGCGCCTTTTATTTTTGCCTTAGTATCCGGAGCGCCACTGTTTGTGTTTTTCGTCTTTCGCACCTGTAAAAAAAGTTATCATTTCAGCCTGTCCGACCCAATTCCAATCGAGTCGACAACCCGCGCGGACAGACCGAAAGCTATCGCCCGCGCTGCTCAACAGTATGCCGATCTGTTGGAACAATCACTGCGGCAGCATCCGCTTGAATGGTATCATTTTGATCGGTTTATCCATTGATGCCTTCGATCTGGAGTCTAAGGTTTCTTCGGTGATTCGAAGGTACGCATAGCCGACAGGAAATCAGGCAAATCACGAATCAGCCGGAGCAGACTGTGCCGATGCTCCCAGATTCTTTTTCGGAACCGTTTGCGCCATTGACGGTCGGAATAGAACCTTTTGACATGGGCATTGTAGAGCTGGTCAAGCAGCTCCCATGACTCTATTGCTTTTGGCAGAAAGACGAAGTTCAGGCAGTTCATCTTGCGCCAATCCTCCTGTACCTGACCTTCGGTAAAGATATTTTGCCAGACGGGAGCGCCATGGAAGGGGGTAAACTTGGCCATGTTCATATCATCCAGTCCAAGCGAAATCACGAAGTCACTGGTTTTCCTGATCGATTCTACAGTTTCTCCGGGGAGCCCCATCATAAAGAGGCCTTTGACCCTCAAGCCGGCGGCATGGACCCGGGAGACCGTATCCCGGACTTCATCTAGATAGACTCCCGGTTTGTGGACTTCAAGCAGCGCCGGATCACCGCTCTCGATCCCGATTGAGACCATGAGACAACCGGCAGATTTCAAGAGCTTCAACAGGGCATCGTCGGCGTAGCCAACCCGGATTGCACAGTTGAACCGCACACCCAGCGGTTTTTGTACGAGCATCTCGCACAGTGATTCAATCCGATCGCGGTGCAGGGTGAACAGGTCGTCATAGATATTAATGTGGTGCACTCCGAAATCATACCGCAAGTACTTCATATGCTCGTAAATATAGGCCGCAGAATTGTATCTGTACCCCCGTTTGAAGACGGACCGGTCACAGTAGGAGCATTGATAGGGACAACCCCTGCTGGTAATCATGGTCGCGCCGGGCGATTTAATATAGCTAAAGAGCGGCAGATGGTATTTTGACGGGAAACCGGGGAGTTTCTCATAGGCTGGAAAGGGAAGGGCGTCGAGATCAGCAATGTGTTCCCTCGGCTGATTTACCTGCACTGCTCCGTTATTTCTGAAGGCAAGGCCATGAATTTCTGCTGGGGAGGTTCCGGACGAAAGTTCTGCCAGCGTTTCCTCACCTTCACCAAGGCAGAGATAGTCTATCTCCTGGAAACGTTGAAGAAGCTCTCCGCCCATCGCCGACACATGGACGCCTCCGAAGACGGTTTGGATATCCGGGCGGGTTGACTTGAGACCTCTGGCCAGGTCGCAGGCATCAAGAAAGCCGGAGGTCGTAGTGGAGAAGCCGACCACGGCAGGATCATGCTTTAGGATGCGTTGGACAGTCTCATCCGAGCTTGGTGCTGCATAGGGACCGAGACAATCCTCCACCTGAACGGAATGGCCGAGTTTCTCAAGGTAGGCGGCGATCGAGAGAAGTCCCAGAGGAGCCATACGATTGGCTGTGGTGCTGACATCTTTTTTCCCTGGAATCCAGTTGGATCCTGCGGGATGTACAAGAACAATGCGCAAACTGCTCACCTTTAGTTATCTATTGAATCAGCTTGAAATTTTTACCCTCTGCAGGTAAAAGTAAGCTCAATTTTTTGAATTTCTTACAGCAATTTTGAAGCATTTCGTACCTCCGGACTTACCAGCCATGCATACTAGCAAATCGGGTTCAGAAACCGCAAGATCTAACACACCGATCTCGGGAAAAAGCATGCCTTCGCCTGCCGATTGGTCTTTTTTCGATAGGGTGTATTGCATATCTTTAGAGCAGAGAGCAGATCGGCGCAACGCGGCGATGAGGCAATTCGCCAGGGTAGGTTTAGCGGGGAAGGTTGAATTTCTCATCGTCGAAAAACATCCGACAGATTGTGAACAGGGGATCTACGAGTCCCATTTGCGATGCATGGCTAAGGGGTTGGAGAGTGGTGCCGAGCGTATCCTTATCTTCGAGGATGATATAGTCTTCGAGCGTTTTTCACCGGAACGTTTGAATAACATCACACGTTTTCTCCAGGCAAATGATACCTGGCAGGTCTTCTTTTTCGGCTGCATGGTGAAAAAATGCCAAAAAACAGCCTTTCCTTCAGTTGTCAGGATAGGCTACAGGAGCCTTACCCATGCCTACGTGGTGAAAAGGGAATTTGCTGAAAATATGGTCAGGCACCACCCCTGGGCGAATATAGCCTTTGATGATTTTTTAAGAGACCTTGACAGTCGCCGGATGTATGCAGTTTACCCCTCTTTTGCTTTTCAAAGCGATGCCGCATCAGACAACGATCCCTATCTTTTTCTGGACCGTATTCGCAGGTTTTTCGGCGGCCTTCGAAGTCTCCAGAAACGCAACGAAGTGTATCATCGTCATAAATGGTTGATCATCGGCGGCCACCTTCTAACCCTTTTAGCGATAGCGGTCTGGCTGTGAAAAAACGACCCTTCTCTCCTGCCGAAAAGACCGGAATCTGCGCGCTCTTAGCCTGCCTGCCACTGTGGATGGTGGATCCCCGCCTGGCCATAGTTCCCCTGGTTGGATTTCTTCTGCTCTGTTTTGTCATGCCCTTTTTGCCGGGGATGTCCTTTTTTTTGCCAGTAATCAGCAAGGGGAAGACAATGCAGCCAGTTGTCAGCCTTACCTTTGATGACGGACCGGATCCGCTGTCCACTCCACCTTTGCTGCGTGTCCTGGAAAAGCATGGGGCAATTGCCACGTTTTTTGTCACCGGCGAACGCGCAAGGCGTTCTCCTGATCTCATTCGTGAAATCATCTCCAGAGGTCACAGTATCGGCAACCATTCCTATTCCCATGACGATTACCTCATGTTCAGAGGTACTGCGACGATTGTCCGCGAAATCGAGACCACCCAGCAGGTTCTCAGGGAATTTGGATTTCTGCCGCTGTTATTCCGCCCTCCAGTTGGAATAACTACCCCTCGCTATGCGCCTGCCCTTCGTCAAACTGGGCTGCAGGTTGTGAATTTCAGCAGGCGGGCGGGTGACATGGGAAACCGGAGAGTAAGAAGGCTCAGTCAACGGATACTTAAAACACTGCGCGCCGATGACATTATCTTATTGCATGATCTCCCTCCGAGAGGGGGAGTCGGCCTCCAGGTATGGTTGGAGGAGGTTGAGTCTTTGCTGTTGGGGATTAAGGACAAGGGGCTTGATATCGTGCCCCTTGAGATACTTATTGGTCAGCCTGTGATGGTAAAGCTTTCATAAACGCTTAGCAGTACACTATCTGGCGTCTGTGCCACCCCTCTCTCTCTTTTTGCTGCCAAAAGGAATATGCTCTTCGCGCCGGGCTGCATCCAGCAGCATACTTATGAATGGCAGAATTTTGTATCCTTTATCCGGATCAAAACGATCGTGTGGGCGGATTTCGAAAATGTTCTTGCAGTCTCCTCCCTTATCAAAATATCTTCGATTGTATGGATAAATAATGCTCGCAATATCAAACATATGGTTGTGGATAATTTTATGGAATACCTTAGCTGGCGAAAAAATGGTTGTTCCCGGAGTACCTTTTAGTATTTTGGACGATTCAATATTTCCTTTGGAAATTGCCAGAAACTGTGTACTATCCGCGGTTAATCGTAAAAATTATCCATTTATTTAGAAATTTCTTGCCCAATAAATTCCATTATGACTAGAGATGAATTTAAAGATAAGATACTAACAATTCTTGTCGAAGATTTTGAATTTGAACAGCCAGGCTTGGAAGATAACCTCCGGGATGACCATGGTTTTGACAGTATCGATGCCATTGAGTTGCTGGGGAAAATTGAACTCATCCTCGACTTTTCGTTTACCCGAGCAGAAAAAGAACAGGCCATGGGGATCAGGACTATCAATGATATCCTCGATTATGTTGAAAAAATACAACAATCCCGAACGAGCCCTGCTGAATAAATTACCCTCAAGGGGGGTACTCTTTCCAGTCCCCGTGCTTTGCGAAGCTCCTTCGCGCAAGGATTTTTTGAAAAAAAGAGAGAAGTGAAGACTTCGGATAAGCGCAGACTTCCAGATATTTTTTAATTCACTAAGTAATTAGGCCGGTCTCCATTCATGAAACGACGCGTTGTAATCACTGCCTGTTCTGCCATTACTCCTATTGGCTACCAAAAAAACGATATTATAAACAGTCTCAGGCTGGGGACGTCCGGAGTAGGAGTGCTGCGGGATGATGGGTTGCTGTCAAAGCATATTCACTCCCGTGTTTTCGGGACGGTGGATTATCCCATAGAGTACGACTTCAAGCGGCAATACCGAAAAACTATGGGGCCTGTTGCCTATTATGCCTGTCAGGTTGCCAAAGATGTTTTGGCTAGCTCCGAGCTGAGCCAGGAATTTATCACCTCAGGTCGTCTCGGAGTGGCCTTTGGATCGACCCATGGCAGCCCGACCGTCCAGCGTGAAATCTACAAAACTTTTTTCCATGATCTTGATACAAAATTCTCTTCCATTGGAGCGGTTGATTATCTCCGCTCCATGGTCCATACCACCGCGGTAAATATCACCAGAATGTTCGGCATTACAGGGAGAGTTATTGCTTCATCCACCGCTTGTACCACCAGTAGTCAAGCCATTGGATTTGGCTATGAAATGGTCAAATACGGTATGCAGGACGCCATGATCTGTGGAGGGGCTGATGAATATGATACCACTACCGTGGCGGTTTTTGACAACCTGATGGCCTGCTCGGTCAACTATAACGAAAAACCTAACTGCACACCTCGTCCTTTTGATGCCAACCGAGACGGCTTGGTGGTAGGAGAGGGTGGTGGAGCTGTTCTTCTTGAAGAGTATGAATCTGCAAAAAAACGAGGCGCAAAAATCCTTGGAGAAGTCATCGGTTTTGGGTGCAACAACAATGGCGGAGACCTTATCCTGCCAAACCTGGATGGAATAACCGCGACTCTGCGGCTGGCTCTTGATGATGCGGGGATAACTCCCAGTGATGTTGATTTTGTCAGCGCCCACGCCACGGCTACCAAAATGGGTGATGTTATCGAAGCTCAGGCCATCGCAGCCGTGTATGGCAAGGGACCGCTTGTCACCGGTCTTAAAAGTTACATGGGCCATACCATGGGAACCTGTGGGGTTATCGAAACCATTTTGACCCTCTACATGATGGAACAAGGGTTTATCGCACCCACGCTCAATCTTGAGAATGTTGATGAACGTTGTAGCATGCTGCGACATACCCGTGAAATAACAGATACAGAGACTAAAATAGCGGCCATTCAAAATTTTGCCTTTGGCGGAGTGAATACCTGTCTGCTTTTAAAAAACGGTAGAGATGCAGACTCGTAACAATGCCTTTGCTCTTTTTGCCAATCGATGTGTTGATTGCATTGTAACTCTGATCTGCTGGGCCTGGTTTATCTTTGGTTTCCTGCTTTTTTTTTCCTGGCGCTATCTGGCATACGCCCTTTTTGCGAAAGATTCGGAACTTAATTTCCAGCGATTGAACAACCAATTCTTCCGGATATTTTTCCGCATAGTCAGATTGACTGCCCCCTGTCACAGGATAGAAATAGATGAAAATGTGGCGGCAATCAGATCTTCAGTTATTGTCTGCAACCATCTTTCCTATCTCGATCCATTACTGTTCATTGCGCTTTATCAGCAACAGAAGACTATTGTTAAAACAAGATTTTTCGGTATACCTATTTTTGGCTGGATTGTTAAAAAACTTGGATACCTGCCGTCTACCAGTGAAGGGCCGTTTGCTCAAGTGATGATCAGGCAGATGGAAACAATGGAGCCGTATCTAAAAGCGGGTGGCAATCTTTTTGTCTTCCCGGAAGGAACCAGGAGCCGGGATGGAAAAATTGGCAATTTAAACAAAGGTGCGTTTAAAATTGCCAGGATGTGCCAGGCACCTGTTTATGTTCTGGAAATTCGCAACACGGATAAACTGTTTACTCCGGGAAAGTTTTTCTTTAACACCAGGATCAATAATACCATCAGCGTAAAAATTATCGATTATATCGAATCGGACTATCAACATAAGCCACCCTCTACAGCAGAGCTTGAGCAGCGGGTGCGCTTGGCGTATAGTGAGAGACAGATATGAAAGTTCTTTTGATATCCATGCCCGATGTGGTGCCAATCATCATTCATGAGACTGCAGTCCATCTCCCCAATCATGGTATTGCCTCTGTCGGTGGCAATATAGATACGGAACATGATGTCATTCTTGTCGATCTGGTTCGTAAACGTCGTTCGATTAAAAAATATCTTACCAAAGTGATAAACAGATACCAGCCGGATCTGGTTGGTCTTTCCTCAATGACCTGGCAGTATGATACATGTATTAAAATTGCTCACTTGATAAAAGAACTTCGTCCCGCTACCCCAATAGCAATCGGCGGGTATCATGCGACCCTGTTATTTGAAGATATAGCCGTATCCGAGGAGTCCAGATGGGTAGACTTCATGGTTCGGGGAGAAGGGGAAGAAGTTTTCCGTCGACTGGTCAATTGCCTGGCCGGTCACGACGACCTGACTGATATCCCTTCGTTATCATATAAGAAAGACGGAGTATTTATCCACAATCCCCGAGGTGCAAACCTCGATCTTGGAACCCTGAAACTGCCGGTCCGTGATAAGCGCAGACTGACCTGGGGATACCATTTGATGTATTCCAAAATTGAACTGATTGAGACCTCCCGCGGCTGTACCCGCTCGTGTAACTTCTGTTCGATTAGTCACATGTATGGGCGTACCTTCAGGACCTATCCCATCAGCCGGGTGTTGGCCGATATTGACGATATCTATTATCACCGAAAAACCAGATCAATCTTTATCACCGATGATAATATGGTCTTGAATCCAGCCAGGGTGATAGAACTCTGCGACGCCATAATCGCCAGGGGCTATAAAGGCCTCAGATTATTTGTTCAGGCCGATTGTCTGTCCATGGCAAAAAATGAGGAGATGGTGGCTAAGATGGCAGCGGCAGGTTTTTGCTCTGTTTTTCTCGGCATTGAGAACGGTTCGAAAAAGAACCTGAGCGCTGCAGGAAAAGGTGATATCGTCGAGTACGCTAAAAAGGCCATTGCAAATTGTCATAAGAACAAAATCATGGTTATCGGAGGCCTCATTTTCGGATTCCCTGATGATGACGAAGAGGCTATTAGAGAAAATTATGAGTTTTTCAAGTCCATTAATGCAGATTCAGCGTATTGCCAGGTGCTGACCCCGTATCCCAAAACCGGGATGCGGGAAAACCTTCTTGAACAAAAGTTAATAACTAACGAAACTAATTATAAAAAATATAATGGTTTGTGGGCTAATGTCCGGACGAACCATTTAGATTCGGAGCAACTCCAATATCAATTCTGGTATCAGCGTCAAATTGTGTTGGGCTGGTGGAATCCACCAGCCGAAGCCAGGAGTCAGGGCTGGGCATGGATATCTCTTTGGCGTTTTGTATTCAAGCCTTTGTTAAAACTGCGCTATAGAAGTATTATGAAAAAATATGGTTGGCTGGGACGTTACCAAAGAGAAGTAACACGTTGGGAAAATATGAATAAGTTTCAAGATCTTGAGGAGTATTGATCCGCAGTTCTCATCAGTTAAGTTTTTCGCAGACCAAGGCGCAGGGCGTGTAGCTGTTGTATAATGCACCGCAAATGTTCGGTGACGAAGGCGCTGAGGAAAAATCGACTGACCTGAAAGGTGGTTTTGAGGTGAAACTGAAAACATTCTGTTTATTGCGTGCTGATAAAATATTTCATTATTACAAAGCGTACGATTCAAATACTAAAACCATGAGAAATGCTGGTTAAGATCAATGCAGATATATAATCTTGAGTTTACCGAGCAGGAAATCCGGGAGGCCGTGGCTACGGACAGACTGCTTTCCATGGAGATCGAGTTCAGCCGGATCTGTAATTTCCGTTGTTCCTACTGCTATGTCGAGGACAAGGTCGAATACGGAAATGAGCTCTCCAGGGCGGAAATTAAAGACGCCATCCTTCAGGCAAAAGAACTGGGGGCAAGGAAAATAATTATCCTTGGTGGAGAACCGTCTATTTACCCACATCTTATTGAGATGCTCTGTTTTCTAGATAATGAGGGCCTTGATATTGAAATGTTTACCAACGGTTCCGGGATTACCAAAGAGCTGGCCGGCGTTCTGGCTGAGAAGAAGGTTCGGGTTGCCCTAAAACTAAATTCCCGGGATGAGCAAGTTCAGAACAAGTTGGCCGGTAAACAAGGTGCCTTCCTTCTTATCAATAACGCGCTGGCGAACTTGAGAGGGGCAGGTTATCCGTCCAAAGAGCTGTTTTTGGCGATAAGTACTGTAATCTGCAGGCAAAATATCAATGAATTGCCAGCTATGTGGGAGTGGTTGCGGCAGGAAAATATTGAGCCGTTTTTTGAGGTCATCACTCCCCAGGCGAATGTCCTGGATAACAACTGGCTGGGTGTGGGCCCAGAGGATTTAAAACAGCTCTTTACCCAACTTTCGGTAATCGATCAAACAAAATTCGGGCGGAATTGGGAACCCCAGCCGCCGCTGGTTGGTAACAAGTGTATGCGCCACCAGGTTTCCTGCGTGGTGACGGCGACCGGTGATGTCATGGCTTGTGTTGGAGTTACTATCCCCCTTGGTAATATTCGGCACAGCAAACTCGCTGATATCCTGAAAAACAGTGAGGTCGTTAACAATTTGAAGAATTACAGGGAGATGATAAAGGGAGACTGCCACGATTGTGACAAAGCGGCGGAATGTTATGGTTGCAGAGGAGCAGCATACCAGCTCACTGGAGATTACCTTGCCTCGGATCCTACTTGTTGGCGTAATTCCACCTGTGAAAAATCTTGATGATCTTAGTACCGTAGAAATTCATTGCTTGTTTTTCCCCCACACGCGGGATTAAACTGAGTACCCCTTTGCGGGGTGTTGGGGAGTAAAGCTTTAAAGTGGCTTGGCTGTTGTGTATTTTTGTCTCAGGTGGTATAAATACTTCTTTTTTTAATATTATCAAAATGCAGCGGGGTTAAGGCATCCTATTACGTAACATTTTGATTGATTTGAAGCGATAACTTGTGGTATTTCAGTTGCTGAATACAAAGAATGACAGAGACTAATATAACCGCATCGATCACAACCGATGGCAATTCATCCTGGTTTTCCGGCCACTTTCCAGATAATCCGATTCTCCCTGGAGTTGCCCAGCTGAAGATGGTCGTTGATCTTCTTGCCAAGGAATTTGCAGGGAAATTGTGTATAAAGGGTTTAAGCCGGATTAAATTCAGAAAAATTGTGAGACCCGGTGAAGCGCTCGATATTCATGTCACAAGTAGCAGTACAGAAAATCAATATATATTCAGGATTACGAGCGGGAACGAAGATGTCTGTTCCGGCAGGATGCTTTTTACTCATAACGAAAATATTACCGAAATTATTACACATTCATGAATAACGATATTAGCCAGACAATTACCCGAATCGCTGCAATCATCATCGATGAACTGAAGCTTGAAGATGTCACCTCCGAGACCTTTGATGCCGATCTGGACTTAGTTGACGAAGTTGGAGTCGACTCCATGGATCTGGCAACTGTTGCCCTGGTTTTGCGAGATGAATATGGGATACGGATTGACGAAGATGACTACCCCAAGCTGACCACCGTTCGTATCATTGCCCAGTATATTACCGACAAACTCAACAATAACGATTAGATGTCAGCTCCACATCCGCAATACAAATTCTCCGAGATCCTTGCAGATCCGCTTATCAAAGAGCGTTGGGAAAAGGTTCGGCGCTATTTTTTTCTGCGTGAATCGACCTATGACATGAGCAATCGGTGTAATATCCGTTGTGAGGGATGTTATTATTTTGCCGGAGAAAAGCAGTTTGCCGAAGAAAACACTGACGAAAAATGCTGGCAGCAGCTGTTTGAAGCTGAAAAAGAGCGAGGTGTGACCTTCGCGGTTCTTGCCGGAGCGGAACCTTCGCTGGTGTCAAATTTGTGCGAGATCTGTTATAAGGTGATTCCTCTGGGTACTATTGCCAGTAACGGTCTCAAGCCTATCCCTCGGGCAATAGATTATCAGATCCATATTTCAGTCTGGGGGAATGATCGAACCAGCCAGATCATCAGAAAAGCGCCGGACATGCTTGCCAGGCAGATGATTAACTATAAGGGTGATCCCCGGGCTGTTTTTGTTTATACCTTCACCCCTGTGAATATTGACGAGGCTCGGGAAGTGACCAAGCTCCTGGCGGAAAATAATCAAAAAATCACCTTTAATATGTTTTCCTCCCCCGTTGGCTACAAGGGGCATCTGCGGCACACTGAGGAAACGCTGAATAAAACCCGGCGAGTTATGAGCGAATTATTAATGGAATACCCACAAACCGTGCTCTTTTCGCCTTATAATATCGTTGCCCACACTGGGAAACAGGGTTTGCATGAACTCTTTTCCTGTTCTTATCCCCGCATGAATTCTTCAACGGATATCGGCCTCGGTAGATCGTTCAGACAGTATCGCACAGATCTTCAATGGGATCGTGATGCTGCCTGTTGTGTGCCGGATACAGATTGTGACGACTGTCGTCATTATGCTGCAGGAAGCGCTGTGGTAACCGCAAGAATGTACCGACACGCCACAGATCCTGTGACATTTTCCGCTTGGCTCGACTATGTGGACACCTATCTTGCCGTCTGGGTCAGAGGATATGATAAGGGGCCGAACCTCTGCGATACCTTTATTAATCCGCCACCAAATATTTAGTAACGTTATGAAAACTGTTAGTTCCCTCCTTGATGCCAGTTGGTACGAGCGCTATAAAAAGATTTCCAGACTTAACATCCGCAGTTCCATATATGATGTGACGAACCGCTGTAACTTGCGGTGTAAAGGGTGCTTCTTCTTTTCTTCCGGCGAGCACGAAGTGGGCTCCGAGGAAATGGATGTTGAAAAATGGCATGCCTTTGTCGAAAATGAGATGGAGCGGGGCGTAAATCTAGCCATTCTCATCGGTGGCGAGCCCACTCTTTGCCTGGATCGGGTTGAAGCCTTTTATAAAAGATTGCCAACCTTCTGTGCCACAAACGGATTGATAAAAGTTCCAAGGGACCGATTTCCTGATATGATGGTCGGAATCTCTCTGTGGGGCGATGTTGAAGATGAAACAATCCTGCGAGGCAAGGACACATTCAAGATTTCCAGCGGCAACTATGCGGGAGACCCGCACGCCTATTATCTCTATACCATTACGCCCAAACAACTCGGTAAAACAGATAAGATCATCCGCAAAATTAAAGATGTCGGTCTGAAGGTTCATGTACAGCTGTTGTCCAATGATGAGGCTGTCGATGGGTTTTCCTGGCAACCTGACGAACTAGTGGCCATACGTCAAGAGATGGATGATATGCTGGATACCTATCCAGAGACTCTCATTTCTTCCAAGTACTATCACGAGATAATAACCACGGGAAAAATGTTGGACCGGACTTTTGGCTGGATGGAATGTCCCTCGGTTACAGAACCCATCGATAAAAGAGAACCTCGTCCCAAACGGTTGACCAATTTCATTCGCTGGTCCTCTGATCTGCAGAAAATGCACCGGTGTTGTACCTCAGAAACCCGGGACTGTTCCACCTGTAAGGATGGTGCCGCCCATATGAGTTGGGTAATGGTCAATAAACGTGCTCATATCAAAACAACCAAAGACCTTCAGAACTGGATAGAGGTGTACGAAATGTTTGCCAAGCTCTATCAGTTCATTCCCTGGTAAGAGAAATATGGGCCGAAAAGATGCTGTTATTGTCGGCTACGATGCAATTTCTCCTCTGGGAAGCGATTTGGAAAAACAGTGGCAGAATGCTCTTCAAGGAATAAGTGGTATCGGTCCGCTGACCCGCTTTACCTTGCCGGATAATTTTCCGGTTCACATTGCCGGGCAAGTACCGGACATTGACCACGAAGACTATCCTTTTCTCTCCGCGAGGCATCAGGCTGCCTGGACTTCTCCGGTCTTTAAATACTCCATGCTCTCGGTGGCAAGAGCGTTGGAGCGCAGTCGAATCGACCTGACCCCGGATATCGCTCGCCGAACAGCTGTAACATACAGCTCCGCCATTGGCGGCCTTGATGCGGTTCTTAACGCCGACAGGCGATTGCAGGCCGAGAATAAGCTACCACCGCCCTATGCAAATCCTAACGCCTGTATCAATATGATCGGGGGAAAGATTGCTATTGAAACCGGAGCGAAGGGACCTATTACTTCCACCATCTCAGCCTGTGCCACCGGCCTTACTTCTATCATAGTCGGGTCTATGTTTTTGGCTCAGAACCGGGCAGATGTTGCCATCTGCGGGGCCGTCGATTTTGCCTTGGTTGAACCGATCGTCGCCGGTTTTTCTACCATGAACGGAGTGTACAACCCTAAAGAAGGGCGAGAACAAGATCCTCCGGAAAGGGCAAGCAGGCCATTTTCTAAAGATCGTCGCGGTTTTGTTATTTCTGAAGGTGCGGGGGCTGTCATTCTTGCCACCAGAGAATTTGCCGATGCTCACGGCCTGAGCTACCAAACGGAGTTGGCTGGTTGGGGGATGACTTCAGATGCTCATCATTTCGTTGCTCCCTATTTTGATACCATTAAGCAATGTATGCAAAATGCCATTGCCGATTCTTCGCTTGCTCCTGGGGACATTGCGGCGATTAACGCGCACGCGGCTTCTACCAGAGTCGGCGATAAGGTTGAATATGAGGCATTACGTGCAATTTTTGGTGATAAAATTCCGCCTGTCAGTGCCAATAAATCCCTGATAGGGCACGCCATGGGTGCTTCGAGTGTCATTGAAACCATCTTCGCATTGCAGGGGATGCAGGAGAGTATTTTACCGCCAACTATCAATTACCTGCCAGATCCCGAAATCGAGATCGACTGTGTGGCCGAGGGGAAGCGTCCTCTGGAACAGGAATTTATCTTGAAAAATTCCTTTGGTTTTGGTGGGTGTAACGCTTGTGCAGTATTCAAAAAAGTGAAATAACAAGTAAATATGAAGGCACCACAAAACAGAAGAGTGTTCGTTGTTGGTTATGACGTTGCGACAGCTCTGGGGAATTCCTTTTCTACAACCTGGCAAGGTGCTGTGGCCGGCCGAGCCGGATTTCGAAGACTCACCCGTTGTGAATCTGCAAGCCGCAGTAATATAGTCGGTGAGATTCCAGACTGGGATCCAAGCCAACTCCCTTACGTCAACCGCAAAGAGGCTTCACTCTGGAATGCCTCATATGTATTTCTGACGATGGAGGTCTGTCGGAGGGCTCTTGAACATGCCGGACTCGAAATCAATGCTGAGACTGGTCCCAGAACTGGGTGTTTAATCGGTTCAGCCCTGAATGGGACCGATTCGTACCGGATCGCCATGGACAACTATACAAATAAAGGCCCGCTTAAGGTCAGTCCGTATCTGTTACCGAATGTATGCGCCAATCTGCCGGCCGGTAAGGCCGGAATGATGATGGGTTTTACCGGACCAATTTTTTCTCCCCAGGGAGCCTGCGCCTCAGGAAATCATGCCATCGGGATCGGCGCGAGGATGATTCGAGACGGTGATTGTGATTTTGTTCTTGCAGGAGGAGTAGAAACCTGCCTTGTCCCGGAAATAATCCAGGGTTTTTCCAATATGCTGGCCAGTATCAAGGTCGGACCAAAGGATCGGGCTGCCGAGGATCCTACCCAGGCCTCACGGCCGTTTAGTCTTGACCGTAAGGGATTTGTTCTTGCCGAAGGTGCTGGTGTTTTGGTTTTGGCAGCCGAAGATGCTGTTCACTCTCTTGGCCTGACTCCAAAAGCTGAGATTTCGGGTATTGGCTGGAACTCGGATGCCCTGCATTTTACACGACCTAATGCCACGACAATTATTAGAGCAATGCATGATGCCATAGCTGATGCTGAAATTTCGCCAGCTGATATTGGTTCTGTGAATGCCCACGGCACCTCAACGCCCACCGGAGATGGAACGGAAGTTGAATGTCTTCGTGCTGTTTTCGGCAAGAATCTGGCAAATATTCCAGTTTCAGCAAATAAATCACAGGTAGGCCATTCTCTAGGTGCATCTGCAGCCATAGAGGCAGCTCTTGCGATTGAGGCTATGAGGCAGGACATCGTCTTACCCACCGTCAATCATATTCCAGATCCTGCGTTCAGTGACCTGGATGTGGTCGCCAATAATGCTCGCAAACATGCACATGAATTTGTTCTCTCCAATTCATTTGGCTTTGGTGGTACCAACTGTTGTATTGTCCTGCGAGGAATGTGATGCGACCAAAGCCCTTTATTCCTGAAGTCCTGGACAACCCCTGTTATGTGAGAGATACCAAAAGCGGTCTGATCTGGCACCGCTGCGAAATGCGGACTCTCTATGTGGATACTGACCGATCCCAGGTTGTCTATCACGCCAACTATCTGAGATATTTTGAATTTGGTAGAGCGTCGCTTATGCGGGAGGCCAATTACCCTTATAAAAAGATAGAGGAAAGCGGCTATATCTATCCGATAATTAAAACAGAACTCAATTATTACTCGCCACTTTTCTATGACGACCTGATGTATGTTTATACTCGGCCTGCCAAATTAGAGATGGTTAAGCTTCAGTTTGACTACCTGATTACCAGAGCTGATAACGGCGAAATCTGCTGTACCGGTTTTACCAAACACTGCGCAGTGAACAGTAAGAGTATCCCGGTTGAGATTGATGAAAAAACTATCAACCTCTGGAATGAGTTTCCCCGTTCATGAGCAACGGACGTATTCCTATCGAAATTACTATCCAGCCATGGTTCAAAGACCATTTCTTTGCCGGTAAGATCGTTCTCCCCGCAGTTGAAACCATGCTTTTACTTGCAGCAAGGGTTGTTGCAGTTCATCCGGGAATCGATATCAGGGTCATGGAAAATGTTCGCTTTGACAAGTTCCTTGAAATTCTTCCAGGAAGTTCAACGATGCCTGCTCTGGTCGAATGTGAAGCCGACATCGATGGCAATGCTCAGGTTAAACTGCTTAGCCGGATACAGTTTAAGGCAATAAGCAGAATTAAAGTGCATGGTGAAATATCCTTTACGCCAGCCAATTCAAACAACAGATTGACTCCAAATTTCATAGATCCGGCCCCGCTGAGTGGTTCGGTGACGGAGATTGACGTGGAGCATTTGTATCGGGAACTGGTTCCTTTTGGTCCATCCTATCATACCCTTCAGGAAACGCTTTTTCTCTCAGAGAGTGCGGCGTGGGGCAAATTGCAGGCCCCGGAACTTCCTCTGGGTGATCCTGTCCAGAAAATCATTGGCTCTCCATTTCCCTTGGATGGAGCCCTTCATGCAGCCTGCGTTTTGGGGCAGCAAGTTGTTGACTTTGTACCTTTTCCTGTGGGATTTGACAGGCGAATAATAAGCCGCCCAACACAACCAGGCGGCTGCTACATCACCAAGGTGAGACAGGTCGCCCGGATAGACGATGAACTGGTCTTTGACTTAGATATTTTTAACAACGATGGACTGATTTTTGAAACTGTAACCGGCTTGCGGATGAGAGATGTGGGCAAAACAATGAGCAATTAGTACCTTAGAAATACTCTGGAAGTCTGCGCTTACCTCCTGTTTTTCACCTCTCAAAGGGCACTAAACAGAGTTCGACTAATGATTCATCTGTCGGGGTTAAGAACTTTGAATCTCGGTTTTGCTGGTTGTCCAGGCAAGTAATTTTTCCATGGAGACTCGGGTCAGCCAACGAAGAAAGATCAGGGAATAGACAGTGCCGGAAAGATACATGCCAAACAGAAAAACAAGATGCGACAGCCCGTAGATCAAAGGTCCGCCGATAGCGAAAAACAAGGGATTATGAAGTTTGACTGATAGAACACCAAGGGCTGCAACTGCGGGCCAGCCCATGACAAAGCTCAAGCCAATTGCAAAAACACCGGCAAGGATCGTTGGGGTGGGTTTTTTCTTAAATGCCGACAAATCGGCATGGTCTCTAATGGCGGAACGGACATAATCGGTCGCACCTATTTTTGCTATACTTTGTTTGATCATTTAGGTCATATTGCGGTGAAATTATTGATGCATACGGCAATTTTTTGGACAAACCAGATAATGGCGCAATCCAACACACGGCAAGATACACCACAACGGGCACCATATTCAACAGTTAACTTACCCTGCAATATGAACCAATTTAAAGGCTGTTTGAAGTTTTTTCAAGGTATTGATACCGAAGTCATGCGCGATTGCTTGTGCTTGTTTTTGCGATTTTTAGGTTGTGGTGAAGTAAAATGATCAATTTCCGTCTTTTATCTATTGTTACAGTTCTGGTTTTTGCTTTTGCCGCTATCGGGTTGCAGCGGCTTGAGATCGACACGGATGTGGTTCGCTCTCTGCCGTCCGGTGAAAAAGTCATCGCCGATGCTATGACTATTTTTGAACACCACCCTATCCACGACCAGATCGCAGTAGACATCATGCTTGATCGGGAGGATCCGGATACGCTGGTTGAAGTCAGTACGTTTCTCCAAAAGAAGATGGCGGATAGTGGGTTGTTTGCTCAGATCGGCACCGATGCAATCACTGAACTCATTCCTGATTTGGCCTTTTATGCGGCGAAAAACCTACCGCTGCTGTTTTCCCGGGAGGAGCTTGAGCAAAAGGTTAAGCCTCTGCTCAAACCAGACCTTATCAGTAAACGTCTCCTGAAATTGTATCAAGACCTTGGCAATCTGGAAGGTATTGGTCAGGCAGGTTTTATTGGCCTCGATCCTCTTGGACTAAAAGACCTGGTTCTTGCTAAAATGGCTCCTTTAGCACCATCCTTAAACACCAGGTTTTACCGGGGAATTCTCCTTTCAGCCGATGGCTATCATGTACTGGTTACGGCCAGGCCATTGGCAACAGGGACAGATACGGCATCCGCTCGAAAAATATCTGAGCTGATTGCTCAATGCTCCAAAGATCTCACCGCGCACTATGCCACTTCTGGCCGGCAGGTAACCCTTACTCCTGTTGGAGCCTATCGAGCGGCTCTGGATAATGAGAAGATCATCCGGCATGATGTTCAGCTGGCTCTCATACTGGCAACCGTGGCTATTGGTTTGCTCTTGTTTTTTGCCTTTCCCAGGCCATGGATCGGTTTGTTATCCCTGGTGCCTGCCCTCGCCGGAATGGGTTCGGCCCTCTTCGTCTATTCCCTTTTTCACTCATCCATCTCAATCATGGTGCTGGGTTTTGGCGGGGCGATAATATCAATCACCGTGGATCATGGTATTGTCTACCTGCTTTTTCTTGATCGTCCGCATGAGACCACGGGCAAAGACGCATCGCATGAAGTGGTTTCTATCGGCATCATGGCAGTAGTCACCACTATCGGTGCCTTTTTGATTCTCAGCTACAGTGGCTTTCCAATTTTCAAAGAACTGGGACAATTTACGGCTTTGGGTATTTTCTTTTCCTTTCTGTTTGTGCACTGGATTTTTCCGAGAATATTTCCGATAATGCCGCCGGGCAGTGGCAGGGCTTTGCCGCTTCGAGGTTTCGTTAATACACTGTATAGTACCGGTAAACCAGGTGCGATAGCAGCGGTTCTCCTGGTTTCCGGGTTGGTATTCTTTGCCAAACCACAGTTTCATGTGAGTTTGAGCAGCATGAATACGGTGAGTGAGGCAACTCTAGCAGCCGATGCAATGTTTACTAAGGTTTGGGGTGACATCGGCGCTCGGGTGTTGTTGATGAACACAGCACCCTCTATTGCTGAACTCCAGCTGGATGACGATCATCTTCTCGAAAAGATTGAGCAGGATATTCAAAAGGATGTACTGAACGGCGCTTTTGTACCATCGATGATTTTTCCAGGCAAGAAACGATATGAACAAAATTTGGCTGCCTGGCATGAGTTCTGGGATAAGCATAGAGATGACCAGGTAAAAGAATCGTTGAGTGGTGCAGGGGCGGAGCTCGGTTTCAGCCCTGATGCTTTTGCCGAATTCTTCTCTTTGCTCGACCCTACATATACTGGGCAGCCTCAGGCCATTCCAGCTAAATACTATCGTCTGCTTGGCATTTCTGAAAACTTAACAAACTCTGACTTGATACAGTTTATCACCGTTTTGCCCGGGAAAAATTACGATGGAGCGGATTTTCAGAATCGTTATGGCAAGGACAATAAAATATTTGATGCCACTTTTTTCACTACACGTCTTGCTACTATCCTGTTTTCAACTTTCTCTACCATGTTGGTAATCATTGCGGTCAGTGTGACCCTGCTTTTGTTTTTTTTCTATCTGAACCTGCAGCTGACTTTACTGACCTTGCTGCCTCCATTTTTTGCCTTGATCTGTACTTTGGGTACTCTGGGAATAGTCGGACATCCTCTTGATATTCCAGCTCTTATGTTGTCTGTTATTATTTTCGGCATGGGCGTTGACTACTCAATTTTCTGCGTGCGGGCTCATCAACGCTACCGAGATATCTCTCACCCCTCTTATGCTCTGGTGCGGGTTGCTGTTTTTATGGCTGGAGCATCTACCCTGATCGGCTTTGGGGTTCTGACTTTCGCTGAGCACTCTTTGCTGAGAAGTATCGGAATCACTTCACTTCTTGGAATAGGTTATTCATTGATTGGCACCTTTCTGTTGCTTCCGCCCTTGCTGGATAGTTATTTGCTCCGGGAAAGTAAAAAATCAATTTCTGAACACTCCAATATTAACAACCGTATTCGTAATCGATTCAGGATGTTGGAAGCGTATCCAAGAATATTTGCGCGACTTAAACTGCAGTTTGACCCGATGTTTGATGACTTGGCACGAATACTTCGTCCCAGACAGGATATTAAAACCATTGTCGACATCGGCTGCGGCTATGGGGTTCCTGCGTGCTGGTGTTTGGAACAGTATAAAGAAGCAAAAATCTTTGGTATTGATCCCGATGCTGAAAGGGTACGGGTCGCAACCTTTGCGATGAGTGACAGGGGAACAATAACAACTGGCCGGGCTCCTGAAATGCCGTCTCTTGCAAGACCTGCTGATATTGTCTTGCTCCTTGACATGCTCCACTACCTTGATGATGAAACGGCCGCGACGATATTCTCCAGAAGTTTTCGTGCTCTCGGAGCAAAAGGGTTGTTGGTAACAAGATTCGTAATTCGCCCAAATGTCAGGCTGTCATGGTACTGGCGGATCGAAGATTATCGGATAAGATTAGCTGGCCGACGACCTTGGTATCGCTCAACCGAAAAGATGGCAGAACTTATGCGAGCGGCTGGTTTTGTCGTTACCGTAAACGAGGTTTCTGCATCCAATCCTGAGTTGGTCTGGATGGTTGGAAGGGCTGATCATGTGGCCGCTGACGCGAAATAACAGGTTGACGGCATCATTTTCATGAGCTGAGAAAACAGCCACGGTTGATGATAACTGGAAAAAGCTGATATCCACCCTATTTTTTGCCCCAAAACAAAGCTTGTTGCCAATCCGCGTCTGTCTCAGTATACTCAGTAATTGGTTGTTTCGAAGCTACACTTATTCTATAGGAATAAACTATGACCGCGAGCTATCTGAAATATACAAAAGAAGTGACTCTGGTTGTGGGGTGTGGAAAGGCAGCACTATTTTTTGTGTTGATGATCCTTATGATATGCCCCTGTTTTAGGGTTGCTGCTGCCGAGGCAGGTGTCTTTGACACCTCAAAAGACAATTGGGCAATCATCGGTGGTTATGGCCAGAGCTTTCCGGGTTGGGGGCAGACTACCCAGAGAGTCGAATCCTTTGATCTTATTCCGCGTTATAACCATCGTATCTTTGATAACCTGGGTTCAGGCTGGTATCGTGGCTATCATTCTATCCTGCTGGAAATCCCTGTCTCTTTAGTTGTTAGCCCCGAGACCTCAACAATGGTTGGAATTAACTTTCTTGCCGCCTACACCTTTATTGCCAATCAGCAATGGCGGCCCTATATATTTGGCGGAGGAGGTCCTGTCTATAATTTTGCTGATATCCCGGGGATGGGCTCAGATTTAAATGGAAATTATCAGTTCGGGATCGGCATAAATCACGATTGGGATACAACACACCAACTGCTTTTGGAACTGAGGTATCATCATATTTCCAATGGAGGTAGTCAAGAACCTAACGACCCTTTGAATTCGGTCAAAATATTATTTGGATTCACTTTCTAAAAGATCAAATAAGAAAAAGGATAACTCTTCGCCTTGGTTACAGGTTTACAAAAATATCGGCAAACTCTAACGAAGACAGATAGATGGGGAATAACTGGTTTTTTGGAACCTGAAGAGTATCAAGAGCCTCAAAACATTCTTCAACGTTACCTTTTTCGTATGCAATAACAGTTTCTAAAAAAACCGAGAGAGGGCCGTCCTGATCTATCAGCGCCTGTTTGATAGCGTTGGAGACGGGAATCTTATTTAATACATCGGTTATGGTTGTGTCCAGCATAGCGTGGAGCAGGGAGAACAGGCCAAGCATAAACAGTTCATTCGGCTTCGTTTCTGTAGGACTCTCCTGTCCGAGTTTTTCACAAAATTTAGCTCGTACCGCTGCTAATTTCACAAGTTCAGCTGGTTTATTGGAAGAGATCTCGGAGATGACCGCCAGGGTGACAAAGCGCCTGATTTCAGCCTCTCCCAGATAGGTCACGGCATAGGAGATAGATTCAATTTCCTTAATAAGAGAGAAATAAGCTGAGTTAATGTATCGCAGCAGTCTGTAGGATAGAGAGACATCTGCGGAAATTATTTCCGTCATCTTGGCAGCCGAAAAAGATTTTTTATTTATTTCGGAGAGAAGATTAAGAAGAGTTATTTTTGAAGTTGAAAGTTCTTTTATCCGAACCACTTCAGGTTTGGCGAAGAAGTATCCCTGGAAATACTTGAATCCAAGTTTTCGTGCCTCTTTAAATTCATCATTTGTCTCAACTTTTTCGGCAAGCAACTCTACCTTATATCGGGAAAGATATTGGAGGGTTTCGTATATCTGGTCGACGGGGGTTAGAATGAAATCGATTTTAATGATATCTGCCAGTTCGACCAGAGGGAGAAACTTTGGGTGGTAAACAAAATCATCAAGCGCAAGTATGTAGCCAAAACTTTTGAGCTTTTTGCAGATAGAAATAATTTCGGCAGTGGGTTCCACATCCTCAAGAATTTCAACAACAATGTTGGTATTGGGGAAGCTTTCGGCAATATTTTGAAGCAACAATTCTTCCGTAAAATTTACAAAACAAGGTTTGTTCCCGCTGATTTTTTCCAACCCTTCTGTGAAAAAGGAACTCGTGAGGAGGGAGCTAGTGGCACGGTTGCCTCCAACATTGGCAAGACTCAACATATCGACACCTCTATACAGCAGTTCGTATGCAAAAAGGTGTCTTTTAACGTCGAATATAGGTTGTCTCGCAATAATTGTTTCCATTCGAAATCACGGGTTGATTCTGAAAGTTGTGTTTTGTAGTGATATCCTTAAAATCCTATGACTTTTGTATTGAAAAATCAAACAAATGGTGAGAAATAACTATCTCCAAATGAAAGATTCATTCTGTTAGCGTTTTGCAGAGAAAATAAGTTGACAGCTTCTTTTTTTTTTGCGTCAGGGGGCATCTACCGTCACCGTGCTTTTTAGGTGAGATTCTTGGACCGGTTCAGTCACTTGGGACTGCAATAGTTATTGCGGCAGTGGTAATCGTTACCAGGATCCGATAGAATTTTAAGATTAAGGTATCAAAAGGAATATGGCTGGCTTTGTGTCGAACAGGAGAATGAAATGAGCATTGTTGATTTTGACCACGAACAACTCCTCGAATTGGCGGAAATGAAAATGCCCTTTGGGAAATACGCTGGACGGTTGCTCATTGACCTGCCCGAACCCTATGTGGTTTGGTTCGCTCAGAAAGGTTTTCCAGCGGGAAAACTGGGAAGACTACTGAATATTGTCTGGGAAATTAAGGTGAATGGATTAGAATATCTGTTTGATCCCCTCAAAAACAATAATCGTTAAATGTCTCTTGTAAGCATTCAGGTCATTCTATCAATTAGTCAATCGTCCCAAAAAATCGGCAACGGTCTTCATTCCTCTCCTGAATTGCTCAAGGCTGAATTTTTCATTGGGAGCATGAATGGTATCGTCAGGCAGGCCAAAACCCATTAAAACTACAGGGATATCGAGTATTGCATTAAAGAGTGATGCAATGGGGATTGAACCACCTTCACGCATAAATACCGGTGCTGTATCATATACCGATTCGAGGGCCTTGGCTGCTGCCCGAAGATAGCGGTTATCGGGACTTATATGAAAACCTTTGCCGGCATGTAGATTGGTGAGCTGGACACTGTGTCCGGCTGGCATATGTCGGAGCACCGCGGTTTCCAGCCATCCGAATACTTCGTTTGGGTCAAGGTTTGCCGGAAGTCGCAGACTTACCTTGGCGACGGCTGTTGCCGGGATAACAGTTTTCGCACCTTCTGCGGTGAAACCACCCCGAATGCCGTGGACCTCAAGGGTTGGTCGCAAGCCTATTCTTTCCAGAGGAGGATATCTCTTATCACCAACTAACTTTTCCACCCCCATCTCTGCACACAACGCCTCTTTAACATTCAACGGATCATCCTGCCAAAAGAGCTTCTCTGCAGCTGATGGAGCTGGGATAGAAGCGACAAGTTCGGGGATTTGAATAACACCGTCTTCGCCTTTCAAACGACTTATCAGTACACAGAGGGCATGGAGAGGATTAGGGGCCACTCCACCATAACTGCCTGAATGAAGGTCTGTTTTTGCTCCGGAAACGGCGATCTCTGTATAAAGAATACCTCGTAGTCCAATAACGAGAGACGGCTGTTCGAGGTGGACCATATGGGTGTCACAGATGAGAACTGCATCGGCCTGGAGCCGTTCTGGATTTTCTTGTACATATTTTGCAATCGATGCACCTCCGGCCTCCTCTTCACCTTCCAAAAGGATTTTGATGTTTACCGGAAGAGCGCCATCAACATTGATCCATGCTTCAAGAGCTGCAAGGACGAGCATGATCTGGGCCTTGTCATCACTTGCTCCTCGACAGTAAATATTGCCGTCACGTATGGTTGGTTCAAAGGGTGGTGTTTTCCATTCGTCAATCGGATCAACCGGCTGCACGTCGTAATGTCCGTAAATAAGCAGGGTAGGTTGGTTTTTGTCATTAAGCCACTCTGAATAGACCAAAGGATGTCTTTCGGTTTCTATAGTCTTTGATTCAGGGAAGCCGATTGCCGCTAATCTGTCTTTGACCCAGTCAGCTGCTCTACGGACATCGTGCGAATGCTCGGATAGGGTGCTGATGCTTGGTATTTCCAGCCATTCGGACAATTGTTCTATGAATTGATTCTGATGATGATCCAGATATTCATTTCGTGTTGTATTTGTTGCCATATCCTCTCCTTGCACATCCTGTTATAGACCAGAACCATTTAGCTATGTATGTGTATCATTAACTGCGCTGCCTTTGCATAAACCTGGCTTTGCCTTTACAAACGAGCTTCCCCCCGATGCTAATTTGTGATTTAAGGTGATATAGAGGTGGCAGTGATGAGTCAATCCAAGCCTTGATATCGAGAGTACCGTCGCAGTCAACTTGCTCTAGATAGCGTACATTAAGTTCTCCTGTCACCGCTTCGATATCCTGATGAAGGAGACATTGGGCCATGGCAGTATCGAGTAAAGCTGATAGGACACCACCATGCATTATACCAGTGTATCCCTGTAGGTTACTGTTGCCGGTGAACGTAGTTGATACTGCGCCATTATCGTTTTTTTTGAATTTCAAGCCAAAAGAAAAAGGATTGTCCTGACCACACATAAGACATAAACGGTGGCTTGGGTGCGATGTTTTGGAGTTTGTTGGTTCCATTTTGTTGCTGTAGGATGGTGTTTTTAGAATGCAAAAGCGGAGCTGCTAAGGTCAATTCTCTGCTTTTGAACAGCAATTAAAGAAAGGTGTTTAATTGCTTGCTTGACACAGCAAGAGAAGCGACTCAACTTAACAGATGCTCAAATGGAGTCCACCACTCTTTTTTTAATAATATACCCAAGGGTGAAAGATTGTGTGGAAAAAAATGATGCGAATGAATAAAAACTCCCTTTATGCCATTTCTCACTTTATGTAACCAAGTTTTTGTGTTCGGGGGAGAGCAATTTACTGCGGGTTGTTGTTCTTGCCTTAAAATCCATATTAAATATTCGGCCTGGCTCATTACTGTCATCGACAGTTTGTGCGGAGTTGCTGGTTAGAATACGCAGACTCTTAAATAAATGATAGAAGGACTGTTTATACAGGTTGTTGTATGATCTGTCCTGAGAATCAAAATTCCTACTATGGAGCTCACTATGAAATGGATGCAATTTTTCACCAGAGTCGCTTCCCTAACCTGGGAGGAGGCACTCCAACTTGTTGATCAAAATCCTGACGAGGATGTCGTTTTTCTCGATGTTCGTCAGCCTAAAGAGTATGTGCATGGCCATCTTCCGGGGGCAAAGCTTGTTCCTCTCGGTGATCTGGAAAAGCGGTCGGAAGAACTTGGAAAAGACAAATCAATTGTCATTTATTGAGCCAGTGGAGTGCGCAGCCGGGTTGCTGCGCAAACGCTGGTCAGAAAGGGTTTTAGTAAAGTATATAATTTAACCGGCGGTATTAAAGCCTGGAAGAAAGAGGTCGCGGTTGGTCCTGAGGATACCGGGCTGCATCTTTTCACCAATGAGGAAAGTCCGAAAGAGGCTATCATTGCGGGTTTTGGCCTGGAAATGGGGCTCCGGGATTTCTATCTTTCCATGCAAGCAACGGTCGCGCGAGAATCAACAAAAGCACTTTTTGGTAAACTTGCTGATATTGAAATCCTTCATCAACAACGTTTAGTCGAACTCTATCAGCAGATTTCCGGTACTGCCATCACGCTGGCGGAGTTTACCAAGAAAATTGTCGAACCGGCTATGGAAGGTGGATTGACCACCGAAGAATATTTGCAACTTTATAAAATTGATCGTGAAGTGGAAACCGAGGTGCTTGGTTTGGCTTTGGCTATTGAAGCCCAGGCTCTTGATCTCTACCTGCGTGCGGCGGAGCGAAGTGACAACGTTGAAACAAAACAGGTCTTGCTCCAGATTGCCGACGAAGAGCGCAGCCACATAGCTCGTTTAAGTAACTATATTGATCAACAGCAGGATCTTACATGACAAAACAACTCGTCCTTATCGGGGGTGGTCATGCGCACATGGTCACCCTGGCAAATCTCCATACCTTTATCGCTAAAGGCTATGGGGTTACAGTGATACAGCCTTCGGAATACCATTTTTACAGCGGTATGGGGCCGGGAATGCTTGGGGGGACATATAGCCCTGAGGATATTCGTTTTGCGACGCGTAAGCTCGTTGAAGATCAAGGAGGCACGTTTATCCTTGATAAGGCATATAGGATTGATCCCCATAAACAACAGGTCCTTTTGGAGAAAACAGCTACGATTGTTCCATATACTGTCCTGTCCTGCAATGCAGGTTCTTATGTGCCACGGAACATGATAGAGGGAGAGTCCCGCAATATTTTTACTGCCAAACCGATTGAGGAATTGATGGTAGCCAGGCAGAGCATACTCGAACAGAATGCTGCTGGAAAAATCACCGTTGCTGTTATTGGCAGCGGGCCCTCTTCTATAGAGATTGCCGGAAACATTCACCAGCTCTGCCGTGAGCAGGGTGGTCATATGCCACGGATTCAGCTGTTTGGCGGCCGAAATTTCATGTCCGGGAGACCTTCAAAGGTTCGTCGTCTGGCCAAAACAATATTAGAGAGGAAGGGCATTGAAATTATTGAAGCCGGCTATGTCAAACAGATTAGAAATGGCCAAATCCTGTTAGAAAACGGACAGAGTTACCCCGCCGATATAATTTTTCCGGCTGTAGGTGTCAAACCATCGGAGCTCTTTGCCAGGTCTGGCCTGCCTATAGGTCCCGATGGTGGATTGCTGGTTGACGAATGTCTGCGGTCAAACCGTTATCAAAACATCTTCGGAGGAGGGGATTGTATCCATTTCAAACCCGAGCCTCTCGATAAGGTTGGAGTCTATGCGGTTCGGCAGAATTCTGTGTTGTACAGGAACCTGATGGCATGTCTTGATGGTAAAGATCCTGAAAAATTCTCTCCCGGCGGAGCATATCTTCTTATTTATAACCTGGGAGATGGTGAGGGGATTCTCTCTAAATGGTTTCTTACCTTTTCTGGTAAATTTGCCTTTTATATTAAGGACCGCATTGATCGCAAATTTATTCGCACCTTTCAACACTCCTAAAAATTATTGCCTTGGATGAGGTCAAATGTACAATATTCTCATTTTCGGTTTCGAAGAAGAACGCAATAACATCATTGAAAGTTTTTCCTCATTGACCTGCAGATTCTTACGGGTCAACTCTTCATCAGAGTTCTATGCAACAGCATTTTCTCGAATTTTCGACGTGTGGATAATCGAATCTACTCACGCTGAGTTTGCCGAAATAGTACTATCCGAGCTTATAACAACGCGCAATACTCCGCATGTTTTCCTGTATGTCGACGAAAATGCCCCACCGCCCGGCTTGAATGTTAACTATTCAAGTAAGGTGAATGTTTTCGCCAAGAGGGATATCGGACGTTGCGCTGAACTTTTTTCGAATCTGATGCGGGACATCAGAGAGCAAAACAGAGAAAGGTATCTGGCAGGGTACATTCAGGCTCATCCCGGAAGAGAAGCGATCGTCACCAAAAGCCCGCTCATGGAGCAATTGCTGGATTTGGTGAAGGACATAGCGCCAACTGATTCCCCCGTTTTTCTGCAGGGTGAAACCGGAACAGGAAAGGAACTTATCGCGAATATTTTCCACAATGAATCGCGCCGCAGGTCGGGTCCTTTTATGGCAGTTAACTGTGGAGCTCTGCCTGACAGCTTATTGGAATCTGAGCTATTTGGGTATGAAAAAGGAGCCTTTACAGGCGCCATCAGCCAGCGTATAGGGAAGATCGAACATGCTGCCGGCGGCACTCTTTTTCTTGATGAAATCGAGTCCATGTCACCAGCCATGCAGGTTCGTCTTTTGCGTGTTCTGCAGGAAAAAAGTTTGCAACGTCTGGGAGGTAATGTCGAAGTAAGTACAGACTTCCGGGTGATTGGTGCTTCAAACACAGATCCCCTTGAACTTCTTAATTCAGGACGATTGCGATCAGACCTTTTTTATCGATTATCGGTATTTCAGATTCATGTTCCACCGCTTCGCGACAGAATTGAGGATATTCCCCTGCTGACCCAGCATATCATTAACAAGAAAAAAAAAGATGGGCGGGATTACATTAAAGGACTGGATAGGCAAGCCAAAAAGATTCTTCTCTCAGCCCCTTGGTTTGGTAATATAAGAGAGCTGCAAAATGTCATCGAAAGGGCGGTTATGCTGGCCGATAGTGAGATTATCAGCGCTGACCTTATTCATATTCCAAGTTTGCCGATAGTCGATTCTCGCCGTTCAGGAACGGAAGTAAACGAGCATGCCTTTCGTCCTGGAACCACTCTGAAATCGTACAAAACATTTCTTTCGCAGGCTGCGGAACGGAAATATCTTGTTGAATTACTGGATTATACTGATGGACGCATCGGTGAATCTGCACAATTAGCCGGTTTGACCCCGCGAGCACTTTACAACAAAATGAAGAGCTACGGCCTGAAGAAAGAAGATTTTAGAAAATCGGAATAATAGGTGTATATCGGAAAAACGAGATAATTCTTAGTTCCTTTGGATGCTTACAGAGTGTTAAACAATATTTCAACGAACAAATCGGAAACATTGAAGTCTTTGGTAGCTGTTAATCTGCATGGGAAAATAGTAATTCTACCTAAATACAGCTTGATAGTTAAATGAAGCAAATGGCACACTTCTTGTTACGTGAACTTAGCAGACTATCCATGAGTTAACCACACAGAGGAGGATGGCATGGGAAAGTTCAACAAGCATCAGGGTGACAGAGAAAAATTTGGGAAATGTGCAATTTGTATGGAATATATTCCGATTGAATACTATTTCAGTCAAGGAGATGCGATTGTTTGTTATGAATGTGGCACGGAATATGTGCTTAGCTCAAAAGATCCGGTGAAACTAACCATGCGGGAAACCGAATACGATCCGGACGACTACTACGGAGATACACTTTTTAGCGATTAACCTTTGTTTTGGTCTCTTGCAGGTGATTTTTCACCTGCAAGAGTTATCGATGATGGTTCCGCCTGTTGAAAAGCAAACATGTTGCCTGAACATGCCATAGCTACAGGCATTGTTTACCTTAATTTTTCTCTATGGGACGAATCGGCGTCTGGACCACACATTTCAGCAATCTTCAATTATTGAAATTGGTCCTCGTCAGATCCAGTGTTTTTTACGAAAATAGAGAAACTGTCCGAAGCAGACAACGAGAAGCATAGCCACAACAATGAGAAAGGCCCATGGGTTTGTTGATCCTGGGATACCGCCGACATTGATTCCAAGCAAGCCGGTAAAAAAAGTTAATGGTAGAAAGATTGTTGTGACAAGAGAGAGGGTGTACATCCGTGAATTTATTTGCTCTGAAAGAATATTTACTAATTCTTCCTGGGCAACATTGGCCCGCTCTCGAAGAGAATCGAGGTCTTCAACAACTCTAATGAGACTATTTGCTGTTTCGTGCAAATGTCTTCTGTCTTTTTCGGTGAACCAAGGTATTTTTTCAACCTGGAGCCGTGTCAAGGCTTCTCTTTGTGGGGCAAGATAACGTCGCAGCATAATTGCCTGTCTGCGAAGACCAGAAATCTGAGAACGTAAGCTTCTGTCTTGGGTGCTCATTACCTGTTCTTCCAGTGCCGCAGTTTGATCTTCAATATCTTCTATTGTTTCTTCAACGTATGAGGTAAGAAGTTCGGCGAGTGTATTGATAAATTCGCTGCTTGTAACCGGTCCATGTCCGGCTAAAAGACCGTCTACTAACTCGGTGACGGACAGCAGGCGGCGTCTTCTGGTTGTTATAATCCTCCTTTCTTCGGCCCAGATGCGAATTGAAACCATATCTTCCTGGTCTGCGCCCGGGTTAAGATTAACACCACGTAATATGAGCAGCATTCCTTCGCCGATTACAGTTGATCGGGGTCTGGTTGCTTCATTTAACAGAGCTTCAACGACCAGTGATTCCAGTCCGCTTTCTGTTTCGAGCCAAGAAATCGAGCCGGGTTCTGTGCAGGATAGGTGAATCCATAATATGCCCTGTTCAGGGGACCAGTTGTTAATTTCCTGCCAGCCAAGTGGCTGGCTGCCGCCTTTTCCATCAAATAAGATAGCGTGGATTAATCCTTTTTCTTCCATGATTTTCATAACGTTTTTATAAACTGGAATTCAGTGACATAGAAGTGATCTACCTGTTTTGTCGCAAGAAAAACACTTCGAGAAACAACAAACCCTAGCAAAACACGAGAAGTGAACAGAGTGTCCATCAAGTGAATATTTCTAAAAATATCCCTCAAAATAGCACTCAAGTAAGTTCCTGAAAAATACGCGGAGTTTTAGGAATATTACCTATGTTCCCTAAAATGGCAACAAAACGCTGAATTTCATTTTTTTCGATGACGACTTGCAGAGAGGCCGTCTGTAAAAAACACAAAGCCTCTCAGAAGGACATAACTCCTTCTGAAAGGCTTTTGTGCCGAAGTACCTGTAAGAGTAATCCTAACTTGTGCCTTTCCTCGACTTGGTAAAAAACAACCGAGGCTAGTTGACCGGAAAAATGATTATTAAAACTTCTTTGGAATGAGTAAATAAAAACTTTACATTGTTATTAACTTTGGCAGGAAGCATCCTTGTCCTGAGTATGATCTCGGTCTTGATCTCCGGATCCTTTGCCGTTGCCGGCAATTAAAAGAGCGGTGACGTTGGTAGTTGCTGTTACATTGTCTAAGCAAGAACCATCTTTGTCACGGTCTCTATCTTGGCTTTGGTCTCCTGAACCGTTCCCCCCTCCACCGCTGCCATTACCACCACGGGCCAGTAACAAGGTGTCGCCAGCCTGATAATCCCCCTGTGTCGATGTGTTGGCCATTGCTGGTACTATAAACATTGAAAAAATTGCCACTGCGCCGATAGTCGTTGTGATTTTTTTTGAAATTTTCACGTAATAACCTCCTGATGATTTATTCTTCCATAGTGGGGAGTAATTATTCGGTTGAATCCGCTCCCCTGTAATCTCTCAACAAAATGTATGAGATGCATTTGCTTATAGAACGTGCCGAGGGAAAAAAGGTTACAAGTGATGTCTGCAAACGATGTTTTAGTCAGAAAAGAAAGCAGGTAAAACTGTAGTCGGGGGTGAATGTTTCAGTGTTGGTAATGGTTGTTTATCGACGTTTGCGACGATGTCCTCCTCACACCTTGACAAGATGTACTATCCTTTGCAAAGTACATGACAATTATTATGCTTGAATTCTTTTGATTTCTCATATCATTCGTAGTGGCTCTCAAGTACCTCACCGCAGGCTTTGCTAACCTTCAAATTCCTGAAAGAGGCGCAAAATCAGCGATTGAGTAAGGTTATTGTCAACAATACCATCATGTTTATCGATTTAGAGAGTGTTGATTGAACTGGAAGAGTCGGTGGTTGTGGGCGTCTGGAGGTTTACAATAAAGCAGACCTACCCTTTAGTTAATTTCCATCCTGAAACGGCCCTTTTACCCTAACTCTTCGTTGTTCTCAAAATTTAATCCTCGGAATTACTTCTATGCCTGCGGTTAAATTTATCGAATGCCTCAATTTAGAATAAAATGACTCGTTTCAGGATGGAAATTAGTTAGCAAACACAAAAGAGGTGTGGTTGTGAAATACTTACATTTAGGGTTAATTGTTTTTTGCCTGATTGTTGTTTCCTGCACTACTCATTTCCAAAAAATCAATGGTCAGGAGGTAAGTTTGTATCTCGAAAAACCTGATGCTAAAAATGTATTGTTCCTTTGTTCTCTCAATGGTTTCAAAAATCGGGAACTTGAGCAGCAAAATGGGGAATGGAAGGTGACCCTGCCAGCCACTCTTCCATTTAGGTATTTTTATAAGGTTGATGGTCAAATGTATGTTCCTCCTTGTCCTATGAGAGAAAAAGATGATTTTGGTTCGGAAAACTGTATTTTTGAGCCAAATCTGTAACCTTACGATTAAACAGACGTTATAAAGACGAACCCATTTTTACTGAGGAGGACCATTATGAAGATTATCCGTCTGTTTTATATTGTTTTTTTGGCAATGCCCTTACTCGCCTATGCAAGCGAACCGCAGGTTTTGTCGCAGCAGGCATTAGAGCGCATAGAACAGCTGACCGAGGTAACCAATGCTGCAGGTATTCCTGAATCACAGGCTCGAACTATGTTCAAAGAGATGGTTCAGAATAAATACCAAGAGCAAAACACCCTCCGTGCGCAACAATCTGTGTTGAAAACAGTTCGAGAAGGTCTGCCAGTTGAACCGGTGATAAATAAAGCCCTGGAAGGCATGGCCAAGCAGGTTCCGGCGGAACAGGTGATTAACGCAATGGAGGTTGTGCGAAACCGTTACAGTTATGCATCTCGACAAGCAAAAATGTTATCAAACAACAAAAAATCGTATGATAGCATCTCATCGTCCATAGTCGACAGCCTGGCCGCGGGGGTATCGATTCATGATATGGATAAAATAATGTCCAGCTTGCAACTGCAGGCTCGGCAGCAAACGAAAAGCCAGACGGAAGACCTAGCACTTCAAAGCATGTTGACTGTCCGCTCGATGATGCGTTTGGGTGCCATATCTGCAGATGTGGTTACTACCATTGATCAAGCTATGAAACATCAATATACCGCTAACAATATGGAACAATTACGGAATAACTTTACAGATGCGGCTCAGCATGCTTCAGCTAAGCAACTAGCGCATCAATATGCTGGCTCCGTTGCAGATGGCAACAATGCCGCAAGCATTTCTGGTGGTGGTTCCCGTGGCAGTTCTGGCGGTAGTTCTGGTGGTGGCTCCGGCGGTAGTTCTGGTGGTGGCTCCGGCGGTGATTCCGGTGGTGGCTCTGGTGGTGGCTCTGGCGGTGGCTCTGGTGGTGGCTCTGGCGGACATTAACTGATTACTTCCCAGAGGAAAAATGACATTTCTGCTTAAAGGAATCCTCATACAAAGTAGCTACGACAATCAAAATGTTTTGAATATTCAGGAAAGTGATTGCCATTTCAACGGAGTAGAACCTGGCGCACATGGAAAATTTCGATGTTTTCTATAAAAGCAGTAAAGATGGTCTTTTCGCCTATCTGCTTCGGATGACCGGTGATTATCCTCTGGCCTGCGATTTGGTGCAAGAGAGCTTCACCCGTTATTTGGGACGCTATAGTAACAACGAACCCAGTAGTCGTTCATTGTTATACACTATAGCCAGGAATGCTGCGATGGATGCCTTTCGGAAACCTAAAACCGACAGTTTCGATCCAGATGGCCACGCCGATCAAAGAAGAAACCCAGAGCAGCAACTTGATGATCGGCAGACTTTCGATAAAATGATGGCTGCAATACACCAGCTATCGATCAAAGACCGTGAACTCATTGCTCTCATTGCAGGAGCAGATCTTTCCTATGTTGAGATTGGGAAGATCTTGGAACTCAGTGTGGCGAATGTAAAAGTAAAAGTACATCGTGCTCGGTTGAGACTTAAGGAAATCTTGAGTAATGGAGGAAAATAATGGACTATTTTGCCAGTATGTATATCGATAACGAGCTCGACCTTGATGAGAAGGTTGTGTTTGTCGAAAAAATTCACTCGGAAAAAGAATTCTTTCAAGAGACAGTTGAGCTTTTAATGCAGGAAAAGCTGTTACGAACGCAACCGGAAAAATTGCGCGTTCTTGTAGATACACGAATTCGTCCGGATTTGAAGGACCGGATACGACAATTCATCAAACCTCTGATCTTCGCCGGCAGCGGATTTGCACTGGCGATGCTGCTCTTGTTCAACCAGACGACGGTTTCAACAGATCCATCATCTATCGCCAGGAGATTCGTGATTTTTGAACCAGCTGCGAGTCGGGTAGAAGTAACAGGAACTTTTAATGGGTGGCAAAGAGTGGACATGAAAAAAATCGGAACCACTGGCTACTGGGAAATAAACCTTCAGATCCCCTTTGGTGAACATCGATTCAGCTATATTCTTGATGGTTCAAAAAGAATTGCTGATCCAACCGATCCCGTTAAGGAAAAAGACGATTTTGGCGGTGAAAATTCGATTCTAAAAGTGGCTGGTCGAGCTGTCGAAAAAAGTCAAAGCTCTCCTTCTCCGTCGTGATTATTCTGCAAAATTCCTATCCCCGCTGTAACTCCGAATGGTATCTTCCTAGAATTCAGGTTGAAACAGTCGAGTACTATCCTTTCACTTAGCGAATAATTGCCAACGCACAACACACGTTAGGTATTGCTTTCCTTAGACAACTGCCAGAACTAATCAAATATTGCGCTGGAATGTCTCCAAATTAAAGTCTCCCGCTACATTATGTGCAGCAGAAAAAGTGTGTTTAAAATGATACGCTGTCTGTTTCCTCTGTGATTGGGCACCATTTTTATGGCTACTTTGTATTCAAATTATGTCCCTAAAATACCAAGTCTATGTGTTTATTCAACCGCGGTGCCTTAGTTGTCATCTGCAGTTTTTGATGGTAATCCTCTCCAATCATGGGTAATAAATATCAATTAAGCAGTTTTGCACCATATCCGTGGAGCTCATTTTCCATTCGTCGCATTGTCGCTATGGTCAACTCAAAGAGGCTGGATATTTTACTTGTAATGATTTTTGGAAGACAACTTCTTCGTAGCTGGAATATTGCCAAGACATTCAACACAACAACGTGGTAGGAAATCATGATTAAACCTTTTCTGAATGTTCCACCGTGCAATTCTTTTAGATTGCCTTTGATCACTGTTTTTTGGTTATTGATTGTTGCCCTAACGGGTATTGCTTCGGCTGAGACAATCTCTGGGGCACCTGTGATGGAAATTACCTTTCAGGACAATTTGATTTCAGCCGAACTTGTAGATGTTCCACTTATTGATGTTCTTAAACGTATTAAGCAGGAGTTCGGGTTTAAAACACATTTTTATGGTGATCTCGGTGAATTGATTACTTTGTCGTTCAACGAGGTGCCTTTGGACAAATGTCTTCGTCTATTGACAGCCAATCAATCCTTATCAGTTGCCTTTGTGCCGCCCCCGAAGTTGCCACAAACGACGAAGACTAAACAGATTGCAGAAATATGGGTGCTGAGCCGCAGCAAGTCTCCTTACCCAAAGAATTTGGCCCCCGTGGCGCAGATACCATCGTCTGACGACTCTGATAGTGTCCTTAAAGCCAACGAGAATTCTTCTGACCAGTCTCAAAGCGAACAGGTGGGAGCTGTCCCTTTGGATGAAAGAGCAAATCAGCCGGATACCGAAAAAACTAATCAGGAGCAAGCCGTCAAAGACTTAACTGAACTTAACGATTCTGCCTCTGTTGCGGCCATGGTCGACTTGTTGACCAGCATTCAGAACAAAGAAGATCGAATATTTTTGGTAAACGAAATAGGTTCAATTCAGAATGAAGAGTCAACTCAAGTGCTAGCTCAAGTGTTCCGGCAAGACTCCGATCCTGAAATTCGCAAGACAGCAATACGTGCCTTAGGTCAAAGAAAAAATGATAGTGTTGCTCGTGCTGTTCTGGAACAGGCACTGAACGATGATGATGATGAGGTTAAGGCTTTGGCAGACCAAATGCTTACGCAGTAATGCATTACCTTGGAATTGATGCTCGTACTAGCTGTTGCTTTTTGTACTCAGTCCTGTTTCTTTGTGTTTGTTGTCATCCATCCAATTTTAACGTTAATATCGCGTGAATATCTTAATTATAGAGCCGTCTAGAATTTTTCAGTTAATGCTTGAAAGTATTTTTAGCGCGTATGCAACGAATATCTTTATTTCGAGTTCTGGAACTGAAGCAACAAATATTTATCAAAGTGTTACTATCGATCTGATTTGTATGTCGTTTTATCTTTCAGATATGGATGGTATTGAATTTGTCGCAGGAGTCAGAAAGCTTCAATTCGGCGAGACATTGCCAATTTTAATGATCACTTCGAAGAAGAGTCAAGAAACGACAGTAAAGAGCCTTAATGTCGGAGTCACAGAAATATTTCGAAAAAACAACCTGGATGAGCTTAAAAAATATTTAAAATTATTTGCAGAGCATGCGCGACAACAGGCACAAACCGAAGGAAATATTCTACTGATTGATAGTGATCAGAAGCAGGCATCCGAGATTAGGTCTTTTTTTGAAGATACCCGACTGAATTTCATCCATTTCACAAGCGCAGAAGAGGCTGAACTGATTGCAAGGTCTGCTGAGTTTGATCTGGTTATTACTAATGTTGTTTTAGGTGGAACTATGAGTGGTCTTGCCTTCATTCGTGAGATCCGAGAAATTAACGACACTATGCATCGAGTTCCAATCCTCGCAATTTCTGCAATCTCAAATGTTTCGCAAAAAATTGAGCTTTTCCGAGCTGGTGCAAATGACTATATTCAAAAACCGATTGTTCTTGAAGAATTAAGGGTTCGAATGAAAAACTTACTGCTCAGTAAGAAGCTTTTCGACCTCGTTGAGTCTCAAAAAGAACAATTGGAGATGTTGGCAATCCATGACCAGCTCACTGGGCTTTACAATAGGCATTATCTCATAGATATTGCTGAGAGAAATGTCAGTGAGTCCTGGCGATATAAGTATCCTCTGTCGATACTAGTGGTTGACCTTGATCACTTTAAGAAGGTCAATGATACACATGGTCACTTGATCGGAGATGTTGTATTGAAAGCTATCGCGGCGCTTTTATTGGAAATGTTCAGAAAGAGCGATACTGTCGTTCGGTTTGGTGGAGAAGAATTTGTAATTCTTCTACCACACTGTAATGGAGAACAAGCTACAGCCCGGGCGGAATCCCTTCGATTACAGATCAGCGCGCTTTGTCCTCATTCAATACCAATTACGGCAAGCATTGGGGGTTCGCAAACATCTCCAACAAGTCAAATCGGATTTGAAGAACTTTTCGCGGCAGCAGACAAAGCTGTTTATGCTGCAAAAGCTAATGGCCGAAATTGCATTATTTTCTATGATAGTTGCGGTGAGGTGACCGCGTAGAGCAATCTTGCTACTCACTCTACATGGTCACGTGATGTGTGTGCAGCACCTATAGCATGAGCCTTTATTCCCCTGGCTCAAAACCGATCTTACTGATGGCAGTTCTAATCTGTTCCCGAGTGACACCCTCGTTTTCAAAGGAGGCTTCTCCTGCGTCCAGATTGACTGTGACCTGCGAGAGGCCGGAGATGTCTTCAAGGACTTTTTTCACCGAGCCAACACAATGCTGGCAGCTCATTCCTTTTATTTTAATACTGTCCATTCTTACCTCCATAGTGAATAACTGAGTTTTTAGTGTGAGCTATAATAACCATTTATTGCATGATTGCTAGAGCTTGATGTCCTAACCGCCACTTATCCCATCAACGTATGTTGACCCCCAAAAGAGATCGAGACTTTATTTGATTTTTGCTGTGGGAGAAAAAAAATTCAATACTATTGCCACAATGTAGTATCTGGTATATTGTAAAAATATCAGGTGAGACTATGCGAATATTTTTCTATACTACCATTGCTTTTTTATTCACTATCCTGGCTGCTGGAATAAGTTCCGCACAGATGAGGGATCACTCTTGTTGTGAGGCTGAACAGACAATTGGCGCCATGGATATGGCAAAATGCAACCACACGGAAGGGCCACGAGTCTGGAGTACAAATTCGGGCCGAGACACCCTTGTCGGTGATTGTTGTTGTAAGTCTGAACCCTGTAGGGATTTGCTCATTCCAAAAGAAGTTGTTCCCGGTTCAACTATCTCTCTTGTTGACTTTTTCGGGATGGTTCAGGAGCAATCCTTTTTTCAACCGATACCGCTTGTATTATTCGGTGCTAATAGAACCGGGTCTGCGCCACCGCGATTATTCTCCACACCAGCATACCTCCGACATTGCTCCTTTCTCATTTGATATACTGCTCCAGGCGTATCTTGGTCTGAAATGGTCCAAATCCAGGACTAATTGACCAAAGTTTTACGGACATGGAGGAGTGTATTGTGGCGTTTCATTGCCAAATTTCCTCTTCGATACAATCCATTCATTTACCAATGTGTTTTTCTGGTCAGATCTCATGGTCAAATTGGGAGAAATGTTCCATTTGTTTGATATCATTTTTCCTAATAATTATAAAAAAAAATGAATATAATGTGACAATGACAGGTGTATTCTCGAGTTGTGAGTCAGGACAATTGTCGTCATATTTTAAGAAAAACTATATGCTTATCAAATGGTAAGACAGTTAGGAGTCTGGTCCCAGACAAAATATTCCAAATAGGGACAGGGTGTTTCGTTCACTCGTTACTCTATCAAACAAGAAAACCAGAAAGGAGAATCCAATGAAAAAATTTGTATTATTGTTTGCAGTTCTCAGCCTTGTTTTTGCCAGCAGTTCCATGGCGGCCATGGAAGGAATGAACCATGGCGACACCACCGAAAATGGAACTTTTACTCATTCAGCCATGGCTGGTGATATCCACGCTGAATTTAAAATCATGGATCTTGCCAGTATGAATATGAAAGATCCGGATGGCAAGACTCATCATGTCATGGCAACGTTTAAGCGCAACGGTGAGATAATTACCAACATAGTCGCAAAACTGAAACTGGTTTCTCCAAGCAAGAAGGAACAGATTGTTGACTTGAAAGATTTCGGAGGAGGTGTTTTTGCAGCAAAAGTCACTATTGACGAGCCAGGGAAATGGGGTGTTATCTGTGTGTTTAAAGATGACAAAGAAAAGCAGACGGTTAAGTTCTGGTACCCACACATGGCAATGTGACTGTTCTCTTAAGCAGGCGCCGGTCATAACCTTTAGAGTGGTGACCGGCCTTCCGACGCACTCTACGTTATCGAAGTTTATTTCGTTAGGTCTGTTTCACTCAAGGGGGGATTTTCGTGTCACATATAATCAGACAACCAATAGCTGCTTCCTCGGTTCGTTTTGTTTTTATCCAATTTATGTGCCTCATCGGACTATTATCATTTTTTGTCGGGGCGGCTCGGTCTGGAGACATCACACTCACCCTTGAGAAGGCTGTAAAAGCTGCACAACTCAATGATCCCTGGTTGGTCGGCAACCGACATTCTCAAGACGCAATCGAATCAATGAGTGTTGCTGCGGGAACACTGCCTGATCCACAAGTCTCTTTGGGGTTCGCAAACGTGCCCACCGACACCTTTGATTTTGGTCAGGAGCCAATGACGCAGTTTAAGGTAGGGGTGACGCAGATGTTTCCGCGTGGAGACAGCCTTGCGATTAAGCGGAAGCAACTCGAAACGGTTGGAAGTGAGTTTCCTTTCCAACGGCTTGATCGCAGAGCAAAAATTGTCGTTACGGTCAGTCAGCTCTGGCTTGATGCATATAATGCCCAGGAAAGCATAGTATTAATTGAAAAAGATCGTCCATTATTTAAACAACTGGCGGATATTGCAGAGGCCAGTTATTCGTCAGCATTCGGGAAAACCAGACAACAGGACATTATTCGTGCTCAATTGGAACTGACTAGGCTTGACGATCGACTCACCATGCTCAAACAGAAACAAGAGATGTTTCTGGAGAAGCTTTCTGAGTGGCTGAGTGAATACTTTCGTGAGGAATATAGCGACAGCCTGACGTCTGAGACACCACTCCCCTGGTCGCGTCTGGAATTGGATAGAAGTCGTCCCAATATAAAGATGTTACGGGAGTCTCTCTATTTGGCGAGCAATGAAGCGGATCCTCAGAAACTCTATGAATACTTTTCAAAACACCCATCGCTGCTTGCCCTTGATCGGGAGATTGAGGCCAGTAAGGTTGGAGTTGACCTCGCCCGTGAAAGCTACAAAATTGGCTTGGGGTGTCAATGCTAATTATGGCTATCGTGGTGAAGACAATAATGGAAAAAATCGAGCTGATTTCGTCTCCTTAGGCGTCAGTTTCGATCTGCCATATTTCACGAAGAACAGACAAGATAAGCAAGTCCAGGCTTCTGTATCTCAGGCTGAAGCGATAAAGACGAAAAAATGGGCCATGGTGCGTAAAATGATAGCCGGTTTCGAAAAAACCAGAACGCAACTCAAAAGACTGAATGAGCGACAGTTGCTCTACCAGGCTCATCTCTTGCCACAAATGAGTGAACAGGCCGAGGCCTCTCTTACCGCGTATACCAATGATGAAGGTGATTTCGCTGAAGTCGTCCGTGCCAGAATCGCTGAACTGAATGCGCAAATTGATGCATTGGGCATTGACGTGGAGAAACAGAAAAATATAATCCAGTTGAACTATTATTTCATGGAAAAACCCGATGATATCATAGCAAATAATAGCCTTGTGGGAGAAAAAAAATGAAGAGATTTTCGAGTATACTGGCATTGCTCATCGTCGGGGCTGTCGTTGGTTCCTTTCTCACTTTTGTTGGATATCCCATGTTGAGTGGCTATCTCAAACCACTTAAGTCAGTACAGAGCAGCGCTCCTGCAACCGCCAAGAAAAAGCCGTTATACTGGGTCGCCCCGATGGATCCCAACTATAAAAGAGACAAGCCGGGCAAATCACCAATGGGTATGGATCTTATACCTTTTTATGGGGAAGATACCACCGGTTCGGATGTCGGCCCCGGTACGGTAAAAATTTCTCCCGATGTGATAAACAATCTGGGGGTGAGAACTGGCCCCGCTCGACTTGGTTTCTTGAAATCTGAAATTCAGACAGTCGGCTATGTTAAGTACGATGAAGATCAGATGGTGCATATCCATCCCAGAGTAAATGGATGGGTAGATACGCTTTATATTAAAGCCTCGGGCGATCCGGTAAAAAAAGGGGAACCACTTTATAATCTCTATTCTCCGGAGCTGGTTAATGCCCAGGAAGAGTTGGTGATGGCTCTTGAGAGAAAGAACCCCCGGCTCATAAGGGCAGCAGAAGAACGTTTAGCCTCTTTACGGGTACCCGCTACAGCAATCAATAAATTGAAAGAGTCCAGAGAGGTAAAACAAAATATCACCTTTTACGCGCCACAGAACGGGGTGATCGATAATTTAGATATTCGTCAGGGATTTTTCGTTAAACCTGGTACTACAATAATGTCGATTGCTTCCCTGGAACAGATGTGGGTGGAGGCTGAGGTGTTCGAGCGGCAGGTTGCTGGAGTTGCTATTGGACTCCCAGTTACAATGACCCTTGGTTATCTGCCGGGCAAAGAGTGGGATGGGGTTGTTGATTATATATATCCTTCCCTCAGTGCCAAAACTCGAACATTGAAAGTTCGTCTACGATTTGACAATTCCAAAAGACTCCTCAAGCCTGAAATGTTCGCCCAGGTTGACATCCATCTAAATATCACCAAAAAAAGTCTGCTTGTACCAAGAGAAGCGGTAATTCGCACCGGTCGTTCCAATCGGGTAGTTCTGGCTCTCGGAGAAGGTCGGTTCAAAGCGATAAATGTCGAAGTCGGACGTTTCGATGAGCAGTCAGCCGAGATTCTGTCAGGACTCGTTGAGGGGGAAAAAGTTGTCACTTCCGCGCAGTTCTTAATTGATTCAGAATCGAGCAAAACCTCTGATTTTAAGCGCATGGATCATAGTGAGAAGGCGCTCCCCGGGAGCGTTTGGGTTGAGGGCACTATCAATAGTTTAATGGCTGAACACCGGATGATCAACATATCGCACAAGGCAGTAAGTGCCTGGAATTGGCCGGAAATGACCATGGATTTCACGGTGGCAAAAGATGTTGATTTTGCCTCACTTAAAGCCGGTATGACCTTGCAGGTAGAGATAACCAAAACACAGGATGGTAAGTATCGAATTACCAAAATCCACCTTCCCGGCGCTGACGACGCAAACATGAATCTTGATGACTTAAACATGGATGACATGACTCTTGATGATATGAGTCTCGATAAAAAGAAACCAACCGACCATAAGCAATAGGGGATAGACAAAATGATTGCATCTATTATACGCTGGTCGGTTGGTAATCGCTTTTTCGTGTTACTGGCTACCATTATGCTGGTAGGCATTGGTCTATATTCGGTGAAGAACACACCTGTTGATGCCTTGCCGGACTTGTCAGACGTGCAGGTGATTATAAAAACATCGTACCCGGGACAGGCGCCTCAGGTGGTTGAAGACCAGGTGACCTATCCCTTGACGACCGCAATGCTTTCTGTACCGGGAGCGGTAACGGTTCGAGGGTATTCGTTTTTTGGGGATTCGTACGTCTATGTCATTTTCAACGATAAAACAGATTTATATTGGGCCAGAAGCAGGGTGCTTGAGTACCTCAGTCAGGTTGCCCCATCACTCCCGGCCGAGGCCAGACCACAGTTGGGCCCGGATGCCACTGGAGTGGGTTGGGTTTATCTCTATGCCTTAGTGGACAAAACCGGAAAGCATGATATCAGCCAACTCCGATCGCTTCAGGATTGGTTTTTAAAATACGAACTGCAAACCGTCCCCGGCGTCTCAGAAGTTGCCACCGTGGGTGGTATGGTCAAACAATACCAGGTAATGGTGAACCCGGAAAAGCTGAGGGCTTTTGGTATCCCGCTGTCCAAAATACAAATGGCAATCAAGGCCGGAAACCAGGAAATCGGGGCATCGGTTGTGGAGATGGCTGAAGCCGAATACATGGTGCGGGCAACCGGCTATCTGCAGAATGCAAAAAATCTGGGCAATATACCGCTTGGGGTCACAGAAAACGGTATCCCACTGCTGTTAAAGGATGTTGCGGAAATAGGTACTGGCCCACAGATGCGACGGGGCGTCGCAGATTTGAACGGTGAAGGCGAAACCGTGGGTGGTATTATCATCATGCGTTTTGGCGAGAACGCCCAAACAACTATTGATAGTGTTAAGGCAAAACTTGAGGAACTAAAAGCCGGTCTTCCTGAAGGGGTTGAAATCATTCCGGTCTATGACCGAAGTGCCTTGATTGAACGTGCAGTCACCAATCTCTGGCACAAGCTGCTGGAAGAATTTGGTGTAGTCGCTTTGGTTTGCGTTGTCTTTCTCTTCCATATCCGTTCTTCCCTGGTGGCGATTATCAGCTTGCCAGTAGGGATCCTGGCCGCTTTTATTGTCATGCATATGCAGGGTCTCAATGCAAACATCATGTCGCTCGGTGGAATCGCAATCGCAATTGGTGCAATGATTGACGGTGCAATAGTCATGATCGAAAACATGCACAAGCATATGGAGAAAACCCCGCTCACCAATGAGAACCGCTGGCAAATTGTCGCAGAGTCGGCAACTGAAGTAGGCCCTGCTTTGTTTTTCAGCCTGCTGATTATTACAGTCAGTTTTGTTCCTGTTTTTACCCTGGAAGCCCAGGAGGGACGGATGTTTTCCCCTCTGGCGTTTACCAAGACTTACTCCATGGCCGCCTCAGCCGCACTTTCAATCACGTTAATCCCTGTTTTAATGGGGTATTTTATTCGGGGCAAGGTGCTGCCGGAGCATAAGAATCCCCTCAACCGTTTGCTGATAGCCATTTACATGCCGCCGCTACGGATGGTCCTGCGCTTTCCCAAGGTGGTCCTGATCGGGGCTCTGATGGTGCTGGCCATAGGTCTCTGGCCGATCAACAGGATCGGCAGTGAATTTATCCCACCCCTGGATGAAGGAGATCTAATGTACATGCCCACAACCTATCCTGGCATATCCATAGGAAAGGCGAGGGAGGTATTACAACAAACCGATAAACTGATCCGCACCGTGCCAGAGGTGCAGACAGTTTTCGGCAAGGTCGGCAGGGCAGAAACTGCTACAGATCCGGCCCCCCTCACCATGATCGAGACATTTATTCAACTGAAGCCAAAGGATCAGTGGCGTGCAGGGGTGACCACAGACAGCCTGAAAAAGGAATTGAACAATCTGGTCAAGATACCTGGTTTGACCAATGCCTGGGTGATGCCCATCAAGACGCGCATCGACATGCTGGCCACGGGAATCAAGACGCCGGTCGGCATCAAGGTAGCCGGCCCCGATTTGAAGGTAATCCAGAAAATTGGTCAGCAAATTGAAACCGTTATGAAGGATGTTCCTGGTACCGCTTCGGTTTATTCTGAAAGGGTCGCCGGAGGCCGCTATATCAAGGTTGACATTCAACGGGAAAAAGCGGCCAGGTACGGCCTGAACATCGCTGATATCCAGCAGGTTGTCGCCTCGGCTATCGGCGGCATGAACGTTACCCAGACAGTCGAAGGCCTGGAGCGCTACCCGGTCAATCTGCGTTATCCCCAAGACTATCGTAAGTCGCCGGAGCAACTCTCCCTGTTGCCGATTGTTACCATGGCCGGCCAACGGATTGCCCTGGCGGATGTTGCTAAAGTTTACATTGAAGACGGACCTCCGGCTATAAAAAGTGAAAATGCTCGTTTGAACGGCTGGACGTTCATCGACATCGAAGGGGTTGATGTAGGCAGCTATGTGGAACAGGCTCAAAAGGTGGTTGCCGAAAAAATTCAACTGCCCGCCGGCTATTCCCTCAACTGGTCGGGACAATACGAGTATATGCTGCGGGCCAAGCAAAAGCTGAAGATGGTGGTGCCGACGACCTTGCTCGTCATCTTCATCCTGCTCTATCTCAATTTCAGGGATGTTACTGAAAGCATCATTGTTATGCTGTCAGTGCCCTTCGCTCTGACCGGGGGGCTGTGGCTGATCTACTGGCTGGGCTACAACATGAGTGTGGCGGTGGCCGTCGGCTTCATCGCCCTGGCCGGCGTGGCCGCAGAAACCGGAGTGGTGATGCTCCTCTATCTCGACATCTCCTACCTGAAGTACAAAACGAAGTATGGTCCGGCTTTCTCGAAACGCCACCTGAACGAGGCGATCGAAGAGGGGGCAGCGCTCAGGGTCAGGCCGAAGATGATGACGGTAGTCGCCATTATGGCCGGACTTGCCCCGATCATGTGGGGCAGCGGTACCGGCTCCGAGGTTATGAGGCGGATTGCCGCCCCGATGATCGGCGGGATGCTCAGCGCAACGATCTTGACCCTGGTGGTAATCCCGACCATCTATGCCATTTGGAAAGGCTGGGGCCTGCCGAAGGAAAGTGAAGGAGCGGCTGGCCGGGCAGGACTCTCCATCGATGTAACCGAAGATCCCAACTCAACCCGATGAAAAGAGAACTGGTAGCCCATATGCGTACGAGCATACTGCCTTGCAGAGAGGGCGGGTTAGAACCCGCCCCCCTGCATACCTGTGCTGAAAGCGATCCTTAGTTATCCCAGTTCTCCTCGTGGCCTTGCTGGTACTTGTTGTCGGAATGTGGCCGATTGATAAAAACGCCCGCTTGAACGGCTGGTCTTTTATTGACATTGAAGGTGTCGATATTGGCAGCTATGTGGTTGAAGCACAGAAGGTCGTGGCGGAGGGGTCAAACTGCCGGCGGGGTATTCTCTCAACTGGTCGGGACAGTATGAGTACATGTTGCGGGCAAAAGAGAGACTGACCTATGTGGTTCCTCTGACGCTCACCATCATCATCATTTTACTGTATATGAATTTCCGAAATTTCGTGGAAGTTTCCATCATTATGGGCACCCTGCCCCTGGCGATGGTCGGCAGTATCTGGTTGATGTATCTTGGGGGATATAATTTCAGCGTTGCGGTGGGTGTCGGCTTTATAGCCCTTGCCGGAGTTACCGTTGAAATCGGTGTAATCATGCTCGTGTAACTTAATCAGTCCTATTACAAGATGCTCGCCGATACAAAGAATGAAGGCATTTCACCGGGCACAGAGGAATTATCTCTGGCCGTTCTGCATGGCGCCGGCATGCGTATACGGCCGATTATGATGACCGCTGCGGCAATCATCGCCGGATTGCTGCCCATACTATTAGGCACCGGTACCGGTTCTGAGGTAATGAGCAGAATTGCTGCCCCAATGGTGGGTGGGATGGTCAGTTCTGTTGTGCTTACCTTACTGGTTCTTCCTGCGGTTTTCTTTTTGTGGCGTAAACGTTCGCTTTAGTACCTTAGAAAATCTTTCTCTGCTTTTTGAGAAAGATTTTCGTGAAGGTACTTGTCCCGCGAATCTTTTGGGCGGGATTACCCCTTACTCCAGAATTTCTGTCACTCAGTTTAGTACCCCATTGAGGGGTGTAAAAAACAAAAAAGCTGCAACGTGTATTGAAATTATAAACTTGAATATACCTTATCCCGGTTTTCTTCCCGTTTGCCGGGGTTAGATATAAGGGGTAACACATAAGCAAAAATAAACCTGCCTACCTTGCAAACTTGGGTTAAATTGAAAGCATCAACCAACAACCCAGTGCCAAAATCAAGGAGGCAGGTCAAGGGAAAAAACAAATGTCACAAAAACAGCTAATGCCTGAGAGATCGCAGGTTTATCCTGGGCAATAGCTCAGGCTCTTCCTAAAGAGCTATGGCTAAGCCATAGCAATAAAATTTTCATTTAACAACTTAACCTTATAGGAGTGTTTAAAACCATTAACAGTGTTAACCATCTCAGTGCCTTAGGAATGAATTTTTGTTGGGAAAAGGCCGCAAAAACCCTTCCGGGCAACCACTACGTAATTCCACCTTCTTGAAAGCTGGCATTTGGCGACTGTGCCTTTTTCTTTAGGGTTCAATGCAGATTGTTCCAAATTGCCTTAAATTATTTCTCTTTGTTATCTACCCACCCGACTTGATTCGAGAAAAATAAACATCTGGATTTGCCACGTTTCAAAGTTCCAGCCAACGCCACAAACTCGGTATTTTTCTTCAACCACTCAATAATTCAGTACTTCAAAGAATTGACAAAGCTTCTTTTGGAATTCCAAGATGCTGAAAACATAAGAAATGTCTTGACATAACGGTCAGAAAAGGCAATCACTGTCATGACAAAACGAAGCAGCGACATGTCAGAAGGTTAGATATCGTTTTATACATGAATTATGTCGGGGGAGTTGATGGCCGTGCTCGATTGCAACGTTTTTACTTAGACTTGCTTGCACCTGATATCTTGTCGTTTAAATTTCGGCTTTCTGTATAACACACATTTGTGAGTGTTATACAGAAACTGGTGATCCCCTTGTTAAATCTCTAAAAATGAAACTTCATAAATTAACAGAAAGCTATAGGGTTAGACAAGAATCATACCTTTCAGAATTGAAGAAATTTCCTTCGACTGAATTGAGAGTTAAAATTGAAATGAATCTATCAGTGTCAAACTTAGTGCTTGAAAATTTATTTAGTTTCTATGCTGCTTTGTCAGAAAATTTAGATGGGCTTCACAACAAAGGTCAAGAAATTGGGGAAAGGCTAAGATTAGTTATTGCTGAAAATTCTCCACACGAAATCAAGCGCAAAGTTGAAGAAATAAATCTTTCGAACAAAGCAGAAAAAGAGGAAGAATTACAAAGAATACTTTTACCAGTTAAGCTAGTTGAAAGATTAGGGGAACAAAATGCCTCAATAAGTCAAATGCTTGATACTCTATTGAAATACCAAGAAGAATCTGAGAAACTAGTATTCAAAGTGTTTTCATTTAATAGAAAAGCAGAATTGAAAAATGGATTGAAACTACTTTTTCGGTTTATTGCTACTCTAAATCCTTTTGTTTCGGGAGCAGATTCGATTTACCAATTAGTCAGGGAAAAGCAAATAAAATATTCAACTGCAGATAAATGCATAAGAGAACTGAATGAATACTGGAATAATTGTTTTTCACTTGCTGTTACAGCGAAATATCTAGAAAAGGTTTTGTTAAGTTTTGTTAGATCACAATCTTCAGTATCAGTTGATGCAAAGAAATGTGTAGATGAAACCTACCAAAAACTTACGAGTCTGCAGACTGAATTTTATGAAGAAGTAATCAAGAAGATAAAAGAAATGAAAATTTAACAAATCGTTCCAGCGGAAGCCGCGAACAGCGCGGCTCCCGCTGAACTCCACGTTGAGCCTGTAGAAAAAGGTATTTGGCCTTGTGAAATCAGAGAGTTATTGGTATATTTAGCTACATCAAATGGTAATCAACCGCTCAACTCTGCAGAAAGTCGGAAGCCATGGCCAAATACAAGCCTTACTCCTACGCTCAAGGGCAGTTCATACCGGTATACTTCAACAAGCAGATCCAGAAAGGCACCTTCGAATACACACTCAACTATCTCATCGATCATGAGCTTGATCTTGGAATTTTTGATAAGCGATTTCGTAACGATGAGACCGGTGCTCCTGCCTACGACCCCAGAATATTGCTAAAGATCATTCTTTTTGCCTATTCCCGCGGCATCACCTCAAGCCGTTCAATCGCCAGGTGTAGTGAGGAAAATGTGCTTTTCATGGCACTGTCGGCAAATAGCCGTCCCCACTTCACTACCATTGCTGATTTCATATCGAGTATGGACAAAGCAGTGGTCAACCTCTTTCTCCAGATCCTTTTAGTCTGTGACCAGCAGAACCTTATTGGTAAGGAGATGTTTGCCATCGATGGCTGCAAGCTGCCGAGTAATGCATCCAAGGAATGGAGTGGCACCAAGGAAGACCTGAAGCGTAAAGCGGAAAAGATGGAGAAGGCCCTGCACCGGATGATAATCCGTCACAAATGCATGGACGAGTCCAAGATTGAGCCGGAGGTGCAGGAAAGAGAAAAGAAGTACCAGGAAAAACTGAAGAAAAGTGCTGCCAAGATCAGGCAATGGCTTGGCGATAACGATGATCGTACAGGCAGCGGCGGCAAGGCGGTGAAATCGAATATCACCGACAACGAATCTGCGAAAATGGCGACGTCCAAAGGTGTGATCCAGGGATATGTTGGAGTTGCCTCGGTGGATAAGAAACACCAGGTGATTGTTGGCGCGGAAGCATATGGCCAGGGCCATGAAACCGATCTTCTGGTGCCTGCAGTGGAGACGATACAATCCAATCTTGCGAAAATCGGCGAATCGGATGCGTTGGATAATGCACAAATTGTGGCCGACAGTGGCTATCATTCCGAAAAGAATATGGAATATCTCTTTACGGAGAACATAGACGGCTATGTGGCGGACAAGCACTTTAGAAAAAGGGATCCCCGGTTTATCACCCAGGATAGATATAAAGATTTGCCAAGCTATTATGGCAGCACCAGGAATGGTAAGAAACGATTGTTCAGGCCGTCTGATTTTATCTTTGCCGATGACTTGAGTCACGCCATCTGCCCGGCAGGTAAAAGGCTTTACCGTAGCGGCTCCCGTGCCAAGGTGAAAAACTATCTTGCCTACAAGTTCAAAGGAGCGAAACGGGATTGTCTTCCCTGCGAACTGCGTCGGGAGTGTCTCCGTCATCCAGAAAAAACCGAGATCCGCCAGCTTGCCTATTTAACAGGACGAAACCGCGCCGGCAAAGAACGATTCACTGAGAAGATGAAGCGCAAGATCGATACTGCTGTTGGCTGTGCGCTGTATGGCATGCGACTGGCTATTGGTGAGCCGCCCTTCGCGCATATACGCTCGGCAATAGGCCTGGATCGATTCAGCCTACGCGGCAAAAGGAAGGTTAACACGCAGTGGAATCTGTTCTGCATGGTCCATAACTTGAAGAAAGTGCATGCCTTTGGAACGATAGAGGTGTAAAAGCAGAGAGAAAAGTAGAAGAAGGCCGGAAATAAGCTGAAATGAAGCTCAGGAGAGCGCCAATGACATAAGAAAAGGCAATTTATTGAATATTCGGTAAGTTTCAAGGTAACGCCTCAAATTTTGAAATTGAGAGGTAGTGGGAAACTCCGACTTTCAAAAACGGCTTTTTCTATAGACTCGTTATTAGGCATAAGAATCCGGGGGTGGCCGTAGATGGCAAAGAAGAAAAAACTAAGCAATCCATTCTCCACCGGCGGTGGCGGCGTCCATTTTGAAGCGCATGTCCAAGCGTCCTTTGTCGCGCTGATGCTTACCGGCGGGCACGCTCCCTGTCTTCCCTGCTGGCCTATTGCGGAAATCAAACTTCAGGGCAAGATTGACGGCTTTGATACAGACGACCTTGTTGTTGTTGTAGAAAACGTGAACAGCAAGGAGCGGCGCAAACTTCTCGGGCAGGTCAAGCACACCATTGCCATCACGCAGGGCAGCACCCTATTTGGGGAGGTGATGCAGGCCGCCTGGAATGATTTCAAAAATCCTAAGGTGTTCACACGAGATAAGGATATTATTGCCCTGATCACAGGACCGCTCAGCGCAACCGATGCACACAACGTGCAATGGTTGCTAAACCAGGCGAGGCACACCAAAAACGTTGATGAGTTTTTCAGAAACGTCCATCAAGCGAATTTCAGCCCACCCAAGAGTGCCGAGAAACTGGAGGTCATTCAGCACCACCTAAAAGCAGCAAACGGTGGCAACGACGTTTCAAGGGATGAACTCTATGACTTCCTTAACCACTTCCATCTGCTTGGTTACGATCTTGGTAACGAGTTCGGCGTTGTCCTGTCTCTGCTGCATTCCCACATTTCCCAATTCCAGCAGCATCAGCAGCAATGGGTCTGGTCACGGGTTGTCGATATTGTACAAACATGGAATCAAGATGCTGGTACGATCACGCCCGGCAAGTTGCCGGACGACCTTCTGGAAGCATTTAAGCAAAAGGCCGTGGCGGAAATGCCCGAGGAATTGAAGGCGGCACAGGAGAAACCTAAAACTGATTGGACTCAGCACCCTGACGCCACCTATCTGGCCTTGGCAGTTTTGATTGGCGCTTGGCAAGACAAAAGTCAATGCGACCTTGAGGCGATAACCCAACTGCTCGACATAAGTTATGACGAGTGGCTAAAGAAGGCGCGGGAAATATTACACTACCCTGACAGCCCGTTGGCTCTCAAAAACGGTATCTGGAAAGTTGTTAATCGAGCCGAGCTTTGGGGCCTGCTAGGATCGCGCATCCTTGATCAAAACCTTGATACTTTTAGGCCGCTTGCTGTTACCGTACTGAAGGAGCCAGACCCCGCTTTTGAACTGCCCGCCGAAGAGCGATACGCGGCAAGCATTCATGGCAAGGTGCTGAAATGTTCACATGTGTTGCGAAAAGGCATTGCCGAGGGTTTGGCCATTCTGGGCAGCCAGCCAGAGTCGTGCCTTAACTGCTCGCAAGGGAAAGCTGAAGCAGCCTGCGCATTGGTAATACGTGAACTTCTGACCGATGCTGACTGGGTTTTGTGGGGCAGCCTGAACGGTTTGCTGCCCACTCTGGCCGAAGCCGCCCCGGGTGAATTTCTTGATGGTGTCGAAAAGACGATGCAGCTGACGCCCTGTCCTTTTGATGAGCTTTTCTCCCAGGAAGGCAACGGCATCACCGGCGGCAATTATTTAACCGGTCTACTCTGGGCGTTGGAAGGGCTGGCATGGGATGAACAATATCTGGTTCGAGTCTGTGTTGCGCTTGGTGAACTTGCCAGTCATGACCCTGGCGGCCGGTGGGCCAATCGTCCATCCAATTCGCTTGCTACCATTTTGCTGCCCTGGCTGCCACAGACGCTGGCATCTGTTGACAAACGCAAGGTGGCGGTGCGAACGATCCTTAATGAATGACCGGATATCGCCTGGAATCTGATCATTCAGCTTCTTCCCGGTCAGCACCGGACCTCTTCTGGATCGCACAAACCAAGCTGGCGTAAGACCATCCCCGATGATTGGGAAAAAGGGATTACGCATCAGGAATACTGGCAGCAGGCATCTTTTTACGCGGAACTTGCGGTGGCTGCCGCAGGCCAAGATACTGTCCGGCTTTCCGCATTGATTGATCATTTTGATAACCTACCTGAACCCGCTTTTAATCAACTTCTCCAGGTTCTTGCCTCCCAATCCATTTCAGAACTCTCCGAAGAACAACGACTTTCGATTTGGGACCATCTCACGAAATTCACAAACAAACATCGGCGGTTCTCCGATGCGAAATGGTCATTGCCCGACGAACTGATTACCCGCATTGAACAAGTTGCCGAGCAACTCGCCCCCACCAGCCCGTTAAATTTATATCAGCACCTTTTTACAAATCGTGACTTTGATCTCTACGAAGAGAATGGCAATTGGGAAGAGCAGCGCAAGAAACTCGAGACGCGACGTGAAACGGCCATTTTGGAAATCTTTCAGCAAGATGGCACTGAGGGTGTCATACGATTTGCCGAATCCGTTTCTTCACCAGGTCAGGTCGGGCATGCGCTTGGCATTATTGCCGATCCAGTCATTGAGCGAACCCTTTTGCCTCACTTCCTAGGTTCAGAAGACAACAGGCGCAGGGAATTGGTGAGCGGTTTTATCTGGCGGCGTTACTACCTAAAAGGCTGGGGGTGGTGCGACGACATCAATAAATCTGATTGGACTCCAGAGCAAGTAGCACAATTTCTGGCTTGTTTGCCGTTTACCAAGGAAACATGGGATCGCGCTTCTGAATGGCTCCAGGCCCACGAGAATGAATATTGGACCCGCACAGGCGCTAATGCCTATCAGGCCAATGGTGATCTTGCCATTGCCATTGAGAAACTGATTGAACATGGCAGACCACACGCGGCAATCAACTGCCTAGACAGGATGCGCCATGACAAGCAGCCAATCGATAGTAATCAATGTGTTCGAGCGTTGCTCGCAGCACTTTCCTCCAGTGAGCCCAGCTACGCCATGGACGGGTACCACATCGTCGAACTGATCACGTTTCTTCAGGCAGAGCCTTCGGTTAGCCAAGACGACCTCTTTAGAGTCGAGTGGGCATATGTTCCCTTGCTCGACCGTCATAGAGGTGCCGCGCCCCAACTCCTTGAAAGCAGACTGGCCAATGACCCCGAGTTCTTTTGCGAGGTAATTCGACTGATCTACCGTTCCCAGAAAGAAGATCAGCCGTCGAGAGAACCCACCGAGGAATCAAAGGCAATCGCAACAAATGCCTGGCAATTGCTACATGAGTGGAAAACACCGCCTGGAACACAAAAAGATGGAACGTTCAGCGAAGAGCGCTTTACTGAATGGCTCCAAAGGGTAAAGGAAGTCTGTACGGAATCCGGCCACCTGGAAGTTGCACTCATCAATATTGGCGAAGTATTGATTCACACCCCACCCGATCCAGGCGACTTATGGATACGCCGCGCTGTCGCTGCCGCATTGAATGACCGCGAAGCTGATGACATGCGCGCCGGTTTCAGGACGGGGACATACAACTCACGCGGTGTTCATTGGGTTGACCCAACCGGAAATCCGGAGAGAGAACTGGCTGAGCAGTTCCGGAGCAAAGCCGAGGAAATAGAGAACGCTGGGTTTCAGCGATTTGCAGTTACCTTGAGAGGTTTGGCGGACAGCTACGACCGCGAAGCTGAACGGATAATTAACGATAACAAAGACCGGGAAGATTAGTAATCTCAATGCCTAACAACCGTATCAACTCAGACTGTCAATTCCGCTGCTCTCCATTACCAGCCGGTTATGCGGAGCGTTGGCCGTAGAAAGAATACTGGAGATATCGAAATGAATGTTAAACCACATGATAGATTCAGCGCGGAATATTCTCTAACGCCGAAGAAGGTTGCCGATTATGCACTTTCAGTAGGTGATAAAAATCCAATCCACCATGATCCTAATTTTGCGGCCAAAACACGATATGGCCGTCTAATAGCAAGTGGAACTCATACGACAGCTTTGATTCTTGGATTAACTGCATCTCACTTTTCAAAAAAGACTTCGATGGTTGGACTTGATTATTGGGTCGGCTTTCAGCGTCCGATCTATGCAAATGAGACTATCAAATTGGAATGGCTAGTGGTCCGAGTGACTCCAAATAAAAAATTGAAAGGTAGTATCGTTGAACTCCGCGGACGAATTTTAGGACAGGATGGTAAAACGTCACTTGGTGCCAAAGGACGTTTGTTAATCACTGACAAATTATAATGAATCAGAATTTTGCCAACCAGTCGTTTTGAGAATCGACGCGCAAAAAGCGCGTGTCTCAACTCCATGGTGGGGTGCCGATTATGAACTGGCAATTGAGAAGACGGGAAGTTAATTTATAACTGATAGAGGAAATAGATATCCATGCGTTTCAACTCAACCCCACGCAAAAAGACCGCCGACACACCACATCCTCAGAAGCTTGCTTTGAGGCACATGTCATTGGGGTCGGACCACGTTAAGTGTATGAATTAATTGTGTAATACCGGAAAGAAGTGGTAGTTTGCATTCTTGCAATGCCCTTTTGGGTGGAGAATAGGTAGCTTTAAGGAAAGTGTTTGTGGAAAATAGGGGACGTAGGAAATAGGGGACGTCCTTAAAAAATAAAATTAGTTGTCCTTTACTTTAGGGCTTGCCGGAGTAAACAGGAAATCATTCCAAGAATAGCCAGACTTGATAGCCCCCCGTGCCCCCCCCTTTTTGATCTCCCCATGGTTGTTGTTAAGGTCCGACCCCATTTGGATTTGGCTTCCATTCTCATTTGGCTTTGCGATCAATTTTTACGAAGGACAACACTGCTATACTACTTATCGGTTGCAATTTTTTCCTGTTTACAGGGAAAATAGATGAAATTCAGATCGGTTTGCTGTTCTTGAGGATTGTTTAGTTGTTTTTACTCGTTTACAGGGAAAAAATGTTGACTATTGAATCTTGATTGCTATCATTTGAACATAACAGTTTATTTTCCCGTTAAACAGGGAGGAGGCATGGAGAGACAGCTAGCACACATTATTAGATTTCACAGAAAACGCAGTGGATTGACTCAGCTTGAGCTCGCTGAAATGGCTGGTGTCGGGAAAAATCTGATTTATGAAGTCGAAAATGGCAAACTAAGTTTGCGCCTGGATAACTTACTGAAGGTTCTCCAGGTTCTAAATATCGATCTCAACTTTCAAAGTCCCCTTCGTGAGAGTTTTTTGAAGGAGTATCCTAATGCGGATAGCGGATGTGTTTTTTAAAAATATTACGGCCGGACAGCTTACCCAGATGGATGAAGACGGGAAGTATTGTTTTCGTTATGCTCTGAACTACGCTGGCCCCCCGATTTCGGCGACAATGCCGGTACGGAGTGAGGCCTATCTATTTGATAGTTTCCCTCCTTTTTTTGACGGCTTACTGCCGGAGGGATTTCAACTCGAAGCTCTTTTGCGCCAAAGAAAACTCGATCGGAACGACAGATTCGGGCAGCTACTTCAGGTTGGAGCTGATACCGTCGGTGCGGTAACAGTGAGTGAACATCTATTGGAAGAAAGGTGCAAATGAATCGATGTCCTCTCACCTATCAGCCCTGTGTCGGCGCATACTCCGAACAAGGTTTGAAACTTCTCTCCCGGCGCCTGATAGGACTAAAAGATTTACCGTTCACCGCCGAGGAGTTACGCCGGGAGGCAGCTGCTCGCTCTGAGAAAATGTCCATCCAAGGTGTCCAGCCCAAATTGTCGGCAAAACTGAACATTAAAGAACAACAATTTGATTTTGTTGACAGGAGCGGTCTTTATATTCTCAAACCTCAAACTGCAGACTATCTGGAGGTGCCGGAGAATGAAGATCTCAGCATGCGATTTGCACGTGTAGCGGGCATTGAGGTGCCCCTGCATGGTCTGCTTTATGGACGGGATCGACAGTTGAGTTATTTCATTCGCCGTTTTGACAGAGTCGGCCGTAACGACAAGGTTCATGTTGAGGATTTTGCTCAACTTGCCGGACTCTCACGTGATACAAAATATCGATCCAGCATGGAACAAGTGGCAGGTTTGATAGACAGATACTGTACCTTTCCGGCTGTCGAGAGACTCAAATTATTTCGTCTGATTTTGTTCTGTTTTCTGATTGGCAATGAAGATATGCATCTGAAAAATTTTTCTATTATATACAGAGATGACGTTATAGGGCTGTCTCCGGCCTATGACCTCTTGAATACAACCATCGCCTTGCCTCATCCAGAGGAAGAACTCGCCCTGCCGTTAAATGGTAAAAAGAACAAGCTGAAACGACAGGATTTGGTTGATTATTTCGGACGGAATCGATTGCAGTTGACAAACCGGGTGATTGATAAGGTAATGCTGGAATTGAAGCAGGCACGTACGACTTGGGAACAATTACTAGCTGTTAGTTTCCTGTCAGAGCAAATGAAAGAGAAATATCTCAGTGTGCTGGAAGATCGATTTTTAAGACTGTATGGATAGGCGCACTACGATCAACCAAGACGAAGTTGATTTTTAACCATTTATTATTTATCGCGGCAATTGGTGCCTGCCGTGTCAAGAATAAAGATTTGCTCCCTCTTATTTACTTCCCAGTAGATACACCTCCGTAAATGTCGGATCAATATTATGATAAGACTCCAGCAAGACTAGAAATTTGCCACGTACTCGCGGGTATTTGTTCATGATTTTTTTGAACTTCTGCGGGTAGGTGAAGATCATGGCAGCGTATTCGTTGATATCGTTTTCGACGCTGGTTTGCGCGTATGTATCCATAAAGCCTTTTTCAAAATCGACCTCTGTCCCACCTAAATGCGAGACGCTCTTGTATGTCTTTAGTGGATCCTTGGTTGTGTTGTATAAGTAGTCAAATTCCTTTGGATTATTTGCAGTCCAGAGATTGGTGTCAAATGAATTACGTTGCAACAAAAGGGAACTGAACTCATGATGAAAAGCGTATATACCATCATCATGAGCTTGGAATCCACTATCAATCAAATATATGCTCCTTTTCAAAGGATCATATAATGCTCCATAGTTAAACCCATTTTTTTTAGTGATTCTCCCAGCAAAATTAATAGTAGATAAATGGTTTTTGATTACTTGAACCGGATACCTCTCTAATGCCGTTTGCAAGATATCAGCATAGCGAACTAGCACCCTAGGCCAAATCGGTTTGATGATGGGCGATTCTTCCCAAGCTGATAAAAAATCCGCGTCAACCTTGTAGACAATCTTGATCCCATATTTGGATGTAATTGGTTCAAAACAAGCGTCAATTTCCTCTTTGGTATAGGTCGTATGAAGATAGATGAAATACAATTTACCGCCGACAGCGAGCACCAGCAGAATTGCTAATAAATAGTTTACTACCTTGTTCATCGGTCTATATTTGATCATATCACGCATCTGGATATTCATGACGTTTTGGGTCAACGGAGTGTTTGAAAGACATAATTGAGGTCATTTCTCCTGGTCTAAATGTTGCTATGCGAATTGCTGGGAAAAAACGTGCGATAACCGTGATCGCTACCAAAGCGAAAATCGCAGTTAGATAGTCGTCCGTTTTGGTCACATCTACCGAGGTGGTTGGATCTAAAGCTCTAACATCCACCGCCGCATTATCCCGAACCGGTGCTTTATTCACTCCCTTGGATCTTGGATGCATGATCACCTCAACTTTGAGCTCGATATCGGCGCTGAATTTGTATTTTACTCCCCTAACTTCCAAGGTGCCGTTGAGAGTTTGAGGCTTAATGAAGCCCGCCCAATGGATAGGGCTATCCTTCTGAACTTTTACCGTAAAGGGGCCAAGATTGGCCTCGGTCGCTAGAGGTGCCTTGATTTTGACTATGCCGGACTCGAACACCATCTCAGGTTTGGCCGTCAGGGCAGACAGGGCCGGGTCGTATGTCTTGTATAATTTTTGCTTGGCCTGTATGGGGTCTTTGCTTATGAGCAGTTCAAAGCCGTGTTGGCGCATGTTGTCGGACATGGTTTCGATGCTGATCTTGCCGCTTAACTCGGTTTTGACCGTGAAGTCAAGATAAGGACGGACGTATTTGATTTGTGGCGTGTCATGGCCGATTGAGTAGGTAACTTTCAGATCGAGTGGAATTGCTGATTTTCCACCTTCAACTTTGACGCCGGTTCCTGGTTGCAGATTTATTTTGCGTGCCGGCAGTACAATCGTCTGTCCCACATAAATCAGATTTTCATTTACAATGGGAATCAGTGGGCGTTGCTGATGTTGCTTTGCGGCCTCTTTATTGTGTTCGTTGAAAATATCTGGCCATCTGGTGCCGCTACCCAAATATTGGTAGGCCAAGCTCCATAGACTGTCTCCCTTTTTAACCAAATGATACAAAGGCATTTTGCCTCCTTTTTAAGTTGTAACCCAACGGTGATTTAATGTTTGGCTTTTTTATCTTTGACACTTTGCCAGCGTTATGACGACGTTCCTGCGTATCTAGATGGAATCTTGTTGCCAGGAGATCCTTTAGTCAAATGGGTCGCAGACTACTTATCCGTGTTGGATTTCACAACTTTTCCCTCCGTATAAAATTTTCTATTTCAACCCTGCCTTGGTAAGGGTTGACTGTAATCTTATATGCAAAATGTCCCAAGAAGCCAATTTTGCATAAGGTCATATACCTCCTGAATTTGAATTGTCCTCGCAGCAGAAGACTGTTTGGAAAAACTATCTTCAAGCCATGAACACCAATAATGGGTCAAGCAAAGAGTAAACGTTCACCAGCAACCCATATGCTTGCGATGAACCCCCCTTGCATAGGAACGTTGTGTTTTTTCTCTATCTGCTTTCTGATGCTCGACTCTTCTTCCAGATCCCTTTTTCCAAGGAGGGCCTTTATCTCTTCAACAAACCCGACACATCCTCTTGTATTCATGGAGTTGTGATAGCTTTGATATCTTATATTTTTCTTACATTTTTAAGGTTGATAGAGAAAAACGAGCTTGCTGGGGACGTCACATATCACGCTTTTGGATATTCTTGGAGTTTGGGGTCAATGAAATGCTCGAAAGACATAACCGAGGCTGTCGTTCTTGGTTGAAGTTGTATTTTACTCCACCGACCTCCACGGTGCCATTGAGAGTGGCAGACTTAATGGTGCCGGACATATGGTTGGGGCTCTCTTCACCTAATTGCCTTCTTTTAGGTCTTGATGAGGCCTCCCGCTTTGCTGAAGTTAGGGTGGTGATTGATGAGAAAATGGTTTCTTATCACAATCTTTCTCGGTCGCCAATCTTCCCAGTCCGAAACACCTGTGATATTAAATTCCCTTATGATTTCATGAAGATTTGTAAACTCTGACAATTGCCACTTCATTTTCGAGATCGGGAGTTCTGAACCTGAAGTTCGGTTTGCACCGCATTGAGTTTCCGGGCACCTGTGTCTTTCGACAAGTATTTGGTGGCTGTTTATAATTGGAATGATTATCATAAATAGGGTAATGTAACATTGAAGTAAATACTTAAACACTCTACGGAATTCACTCTGTTATGGCTATAGAAAACATCGAAGCCAAAATTAAAGGTATGCATTGTGCGGCATGTTCCTCGCGCATTGAACGTGTGGTCGGTAACATGGAAGGGGTTACCGAATGTTCTGTGAATTTGGCTACAGAACGGGCTAAAATTGCATATGATCCAGTAGCAATTACCATCACCGCAATCGAACAGGCTATAGCCGGTCTGGGTTTTTCAGCTGAGGTTGCAACGGATGATTCAGACGATTCCGGTGATGCCCGAGAAGCGGCTGACCGCTTGGAGGCGATGAAGAATAGCCTGCTTCCAGCATTTGTCCTGGCATTGGCTATCATGTGTCTGTCAATGTCGGGAATGGTTGGAGTCACACTGCCGGAAATCGTACACCCCAATCATTCACCCTTCACCTACGCGATAATCCAGTTTCTACTCCTTTTGCCAGTTCTCTATCTCGGCAGAAATTTTTATCTGAATGGCATTCCGGCACTTCTGCGTGGAGGGCCGAACATGGATAGTTTAATTGCTATGGGTACCGGCGCCGCTTTCATCTACTCCACCTGGAATCTGATTGAAATTGGACTTGGGATCAATCCTGTCGCTCGTGCCCATGATCTCTATTTTGAATCGGCAGCCATGTTGATTGCTTTGGTTTCCTTGGGAAAATATCTGGAGGCCCGGTCAAAGTCCAGAACCACAGATGCTATAAAGCAACTGATGCAGCTTGCTCCTGAGACTGCCACGCTGCTCGACGGTAACGAACAGCGCCAGGTGGCGGTGTCTGAGATACAGATAAGTGATCGCATCCTGATCCGACCTGGAGAAAGAATCCCGGTTGATGGGAAAATAACCGATGGGGAATCCGCAGTTGACGAATCAATGCTTACCGGTGAGAGCATGCCGGTGTTGAAAAGAAAGGGTGATGATCTTTTTGGTGGCACGTTGAACAAAAACGGCGCCTTGACCATGGAAGCGAAAAAAGTCGGACGTGATACAATGCTGGCCCGAATTGTGAAACTTGTACAGGACGCACAAGGGACGAAGGCGCCGATAGCCAATCTTGCCGATCGTGTCAGCTTCTATTTTGTGCCAACCGTAATAGTAATTGCATCGCTGGCAGGTTTGAGCTGGTTTTTCATTGGTGGTGCAGAGTTTAGTTTTGCTCTGCGTATTTTTATAGCTGTTTTGGTGATCGCTTGTCCTTGTGCCATGGGTCTGGCCACGCCAACTTCTATCATGGTCGGAACTGGCCGTGGTGCACAGCTGGGGGTCCTGGTAAAAAGCGGAGCAATACTTGAGCTGGCCCAGAAGGTGAGTTGTGTGGTTTTTGATAAAACCGGCACGCTTACCCGCGGTAGACCTGAGGTCACCGATATTCGTCCTTTTTCCGATTATGATGAAAAAATGCTTTTGAGTCTTTCTGCCGGGGCGGAGAGTCACTCGGAGCATCCTCTAGCTGAAGCGATTATTACAGCAGCACGAAAAAGTGATTGTTCTATTCCCGAACCACAATCTTTTTCGGCAACACTTGGTCGGGGTATTACATCGTCTCTACTGTTGGATGGTAATAACTATGAGGTACTCTTTGGCAACATCGAATTTCTCCGGGAAAATCACATTGAGGGTCTAACCGAGCAGGTTCAGAGGGAGGCAAGTGCGTTGTCTGATCAGGGGAAGACCGTTTTGTATCTCGCGGTTGGTAAAGCTTTGGCCGGTCTACTGGCCATTGCCGATCAATTGAAAGATGAGGCGAGGGATACAGTGAAACATCTTGAGGCGATGGGGATTAAAGTCGTGATGCTTACCGGGGATAATGAGAAAACAGCAACCGCAATTGCTCGTGAGGCAGGGATAAAACGGGTTGTCGCCGATGTTCTGCCGGACAAGAAAGAAGAGGAAGTTGTTAGATTACAGCAGGAAGGTGAGATCGTTGCCATGATCGGGGATGGAATCAATGATGCACCTGCACTGGCAAGGGCTGATGTCGGCATTGCCATGGGTACAGGAATTGATGTTGCTATGGAGTCGGCCGATATAGTTTTGATGACCGGCCATCTGTCCGGGGTCGGTCGGGCTATTGGCCTTAGTCGGGCGACCATGAGGAATATTCACCAGAATCTTTTCTGGGCCTTTGCTTATAATGTGATAGGGATCCCTGTGGCGGCTGGAATCTTGGCCATCTTTGGTGGGCCAACCCTTAATCCGATGATTGGCGGTGCTGCCATGGCACTTAGTTCTGTTTCCGTCGTTACTAATGCTCTGCGTCTCAGGTGGTATCAACCTGAAGTCTAGTAAGACCTGGCTTTAATGGTCTAAAAAAAATGATTTGGTTAAAAATGTTGTCTTAGAATTTTTTTTTGGTTCCGTACGTAGAATAGTTGAATTCCAGTAATTTCTTGAAAATATTTATCAGGAAATCGTACCAGGCGGGCTGCTCTATTTCTGGATTCATTTCTTTGACCAGCTTGTTGGTATCTTCTACTGCCATTTAGTCTCTCCTCTTAGTGACTTAGGAAGTCTTTACCCGTTTTTGGGGAAAGAATTTCGTGAAGGAACGTATACCCATCAAGGGGGCATGAAACAGAGTCCCCGCACGTTACGGGGCAGAGTGAACTAGAAAGTATTTCCTTTACGAGTGCGACCCAGTATAATTACAATCGTTATATCTCACAAGCGTTTCTTTTCGTGAATTAACGGGGAGATTTAGATGTGGAGGATACGGTTATATCCCACTCACATTGAGCCCTAATCCGGACAACAGATAAATGAGAGTTCTATGAAAATTAAAAAAATATGGCTCGTTTCTTTTTCACCGACCAGAACTTCCAAACACGGTATCGATGCAATTGCCTCGGGCCTTCAGGGCATCCCCTGTGAAACTCTCGACCTGACGTATCCTGATAAAATCGTAGAGACGGTACATTTTGCAGCAGACGAGCTGGTTATCATCGGCGTTCCTGTCTATGCCGGACGAGTTGCCCCCCTCGCGGTGAAGAGACTTGCGACAATACAGGGAGTCGGCACTCCGGCGGTTTTAGTCGTCACTTATGGCAACAGAGCCTTCGAAGATGCCTTGTTAGAATTAAGAGATATTGCAGAAGGAGCTGCGTTCAAACCTATCGCAGCCTGTAGCTTTATTGGAGAGCACTCTTTCTCGGGAACCGAAACACCCATCGGTGCAAGCAGGCCTGATTCGGTGGATCTGGCCATTGCCAAAGCATTTGGGGTGAAGATTATGGCGAAAATTGCAAACATTGAAAATTTGGAATCGGAACAGTGCCTGAAAGTGCCCGGGAATAGTCCTTATAAAGAAGGGATGGGATCACTCCCGTTTACTCCCGCAGTAGTCCACTCCAAATGTACGCAGTGTGCAGCTTGTATTACTACCTGTCCTGCCGGTGCGATTTCTCTGGTTTCGGAGATAGAAATCGATCAGAATAGTTGTATTTTTTGTTGTGCCTGCATCAAAAACTGTCCCGAGGATGCTATAGAGATTGAAGCCGAGCCCATAAAACAAAAAAGACAATGGTTGTATGAAAATTATGTCGAGCGTAAAGAACCGGAACTTTATCTGTAATTAATATCTTAGAAATTCTTTCCCAAACAGTGGAACAAGAATTTCTAAGTCACTAAAAGGAGAGACCAGTGACAGCAGCTATTCAGGTTTTGAAAAGGGTGACACTTTCACTTATTCTTGGTAGCGCGGGCAGTGGACGAGAAAAATATAATCTATCCGATTCATCGGTACCTTTTGAATTTATCTATGGGGTAGCAAGTGTTGGACTTTGCCCATTCGAAAACGAACTGCACGATAAACAAGTAGGTGAGAGCCTCACTTGCACTGTATCGAGTACCGAGGCACATGAATTTTTCGGCCATCTCTTTTTACCTTTACAGCAAGCACTGAGCTTACAGAATATCCCTGAAGTAATCACCCTGAAAATTGAGGTGATTGCGGTACAAGATGCCGAGAACAGAGAAATAGTGCAGTCGTTGGCTAAAGCATTGGCGCATGGTGGCTGTGGTGGATCCTGTGGTTGTGGTTGTTAATTAAGGGTGTTATATAAACCTGCTGATTAAAGATTCAACTCTCTTGGGGACTCAAAAGACATCTCAACCCCGGTGATAGGATCCCGAAACTCAATTTTACAGGACAGGAGTTGCAGAGGACGACAAAAATCGTCCGGCATTTCCTTCATAAGTGTTGGGTAATAACGGTCATTGACAATGGGAAAGCCAAGCCCACTTAGATGAATTCGAAGCTGGTGCTTTTTCCCGGTTATGGGGAAAAGCTGAAAGAGGGCTTGTGATCCTACGACTTTGATCAGCCGAATTCGGGAACGGGCATTGATATCCCCCTCACTTGTCTGCATCCGGAACCAGGGGGTGCCCTGCTCAATTCGGTTTTCAATAAGCCACTCAGTTTGCCCGGAATCAAACGGGAATTCCGTTACAGCCTGATATGTTTTTCGAACCAGCCCATCCATAAACATCTGCTGATACATCCCCCTGGTTTTTTTGTTAACCGATATCAGGACGAGGCCTGCAGTCCCTCGATCAATCCGATTGATGGGGGAAAGATCAAGGTTTGCCGTCTGCTCTTTCAGCCTGCCTATCAACGTTTCACGCACGAAGGGACCCCCAGGAGTTACAGGGAGGAAATGTGGTTTACAGGCCACCAGCAAATTATCGTCTTTGAACAGGATCTGCTCCTGAAAGGGTATCAGGCGTTCCGTTTCTACTTCCCTGAAATAGAAGAGCCGCTTGTTCGGCATATATGGGGTGTTCAAGGTGACAGGGGTACCCTCCTCGGTGAGCACCTTGCCTGTCGTAATGCGCTCTACCCACTTTTGTAATGATATCTTGGGAAACCGGCCGACGAGAAACGTAAGGAGCGTCGGATATGGCTTAGCCATATCTGGCATGGACACTATCGAACAACCCGCTGAAATGCCCAATTATCAACTCCTTTCAAAATTTTTGGATTTCTGGTGGGCAGATTTACTGCCCACCAGAGTTTTAATGTACACGCTCACCGTTTTACTTGCTTCCCTTCAGGTGTTTGGCGCCTCCAAGCTCTGCAAAACCTGTTTTCTGAAGGTCCGTCCAGAGGGTACCATCGCCAGCGTGGATGATATTCAGTTTCATAGCTGGATTCAAGGTATCAGCAAACCGCCACTTCGCGTATGCAACCGGGTCGTTGAAAACCTCGGTTTTCAGCTTAAGACCATTGGCCCTTTCACCGTCCACTTTTTGCAGGGCGGATGCGGTGGCCAGGCCGAGTACACGAACTTTGTCAGCAGATATTGCTGCGGTCAGTTTTTTGATTTCAGCTGCTTTTTTCAGTGTTTCCGCCTGAATCTGGGCGACTTGTTTTCCGAGATCGGCGGCGATTTCAGCCTTTATTTTTTCGGTCTCCTGTATAACTTGTTCGCCGCGTTGCTGTATAAGCGAAAGTTCGGTATTGAGTTCGGCTTGTTTACGGGCTGTATTCTGCCGTTCTTTGTTGGTCAGATCCTGTTCAATGGCAATGCTGGCCTGCTGGATAGGCGCACGAATTTCGTCCGGTACCTCTACATGACGAATGAGTGCATTGTAGACCTTGATATCCTTGGTGGTAAGCGTTTGCTCAAGAGATACGGTGAGGTCGTTCTGAAATTTTTCACGACCTTCGCCGACGATGAAGTCCTTTGCCCGATATTCTGACCCCTTGTTTCGCGAGATAGAGGTAATCTGCGGCATGATGATTTTATCGACCACTGCAGGCAGATCCCCGTATCGACGGAAAATATCGGCGATCTTGTCGGGCGAGAGTTCGAATTCAACGGTCATGTCGAGACTGATCTGAAAACCATCGCGGGATGGAAAACTGACAAGTTCGGTCAGGTTCATTTCCCCTTCTTCAAGCGAGGCTGGTGACATATTGGCCAGCGGGCGACCGGCATCAAATTCAACCTGCTCGCCGCTTTTGAATTTTTGTTCCTGGGCAGAGGAGGACCGTTTACTGAAATAGTCCTGCCGTTTAGCTTCCTGTTTTTGAAGCACAGCCGACTGCAGCTCGTTCAGTGCTTCATTTTGACCAAGCTGTCTGGCCTTGGTGACGACCTTGCCACCGCTTCGGCCCAGTAAACGATACCTGATTGATGCCGATTTCGAGTACATCGACCTTATATTCCTTCGGATTGATATAGTAGAGACCAGGCTGCAGTACGTCCTTGCGGACACCTTTTTGCTTTTGGTCCTGGCGAATTCCCCGCCCGCGGCAGGTTCGCCTGAGAGCGAGGTGATAACCCCGGCGTAGCCGATCGGGAATGCTGATGGCATCGACGATTTCAATATTGTAGCCGTATGGGTTCATTCGGTATTTCCCGGGGCCAAGAACACTGCGCCAAATACCTTTCTGGCCACGTTCAGCAATGAATTCCCCTTCGGCAAGCTTGTCTCCAACCTTGGAGGTGACCACTGCCACCTTGCCGGGTTGGACGAGGGTCACATTAACTATTTCCCATTCGTTAAAAACCGGATTGAGAAAATGACGACCCTCCCCGAGGGTTTCCTCCCGTATTCCTTTCTGACCCTCACGGGCGAGAATCTGTCCCGGTTCGAGAGGATCACCTGTTTTTGCGGTAATAATGGCCATCTGGTTAGGCCCTACATAAAAGCGGCAGAATCCCCACTGCCAGACAAATTCAGCAAGTAGCAGAATTAAAAAGTGCTGAGTAGTATCTTAATGATTTTTTTTCATTTCGCACCTCCAGTTGCAGGAGCGAAGGTGCCGAATATCCCGCCCAACCCGTCCTTGGAATCACTGCTGAGTACAGAGAGCACTTGTGGCCCGACCTTTTCATAGAGGGTGTAACGCGCAAAATTATTGCCACCGCCAAAGGATGATACACGGTTTTTAAGGACGAACGCCTCGGCTTCGTTCTGCGCTTTGATGGCATCTTTTTGTCCATCTGCGGTTAAGATGATGGCTTCGGCCTGGAACAGCGCGGCATCATATTCAAGCTTGGCCACTTCCAGTTCCTTCTGTGCTGCGATCAATCGTACGCTTTGGTCCTGCTGTGCATCGATCACAGCGCGAATACGCTTGGTGTCGGCTTCGACCTTTTCCTTGCTCTGAACGGCCAGCATTTCCTGTTTGGTCAGTTCGGCTTTGGATTTGGCCTGGATAATCTGTTGCTCATACTTAGCGGCGTCCTGAACTGCCAGCTCACGGTCCCGGTTGATACTGGCAATCTCGTCCGGGACAATGATCTTGCGGACCAGTACCGATTTAATATCAATACCCCATCCTTTTGACTTGGCGCGCAAGTGGCTTTCCAGGTCACTCTGGAATTTTTGGCGAGTCTCACCGACAATAAAGTTGACGGCTGGATGCTTACTGCCTTCGATGCGGCTAAAGCCACGGGCTCGCGGAAGGATCAGTTTTTTGATGATGTCGTCCATGTCGCCGACCCGGTGCGTCAGAAAGGCAGCTTCCTCACGTTCGATTCCGAACTCGATAGTACCTTCCACTGAAACGGAAAATCCATCCATGGTAAGGAAATTAATGACGTCATTACCGGACATCTCAAATCGCTGGCTCTGGGTGTTCACTTCTACTATGTTATACATATAGGGATTGAGATAGTGTGTGCCCGGATCGAGTAGCTGGCCAGAGACCCCTTTCAGCCCCTTGGTGACCATGAAGGTGTTTCGTTCATCTTGCGGGAGCTCGTTGTTGAGTACATCTTGTCCTGTCATTGCCGTCACAACACCAACGTGTCCGGGATTTATGTTGATCGCGTCGAAGAGGGCGACGTGGTAGGCGTAGGGATTGATGCGGTATTTACCGGGACGGAGAATTTCCTGCATAATGCCGCGCTGATTATTCTCAGCGATGATTTTGCCGGGAGGCAACTCTTCACCGTAGAGACGCGTCATTACTCCAAGCTTACCCGCGGGAACATCGAGAATACGATGGATCTTCCAACTCCAGGTGTATGGATTTTTAAAGTATCGGCCCTCAGAAAGTACTTCCAGTTGAATCCCTTTCTGCCCCTCCTCAAGCGCTATAACCTGTCCCGGTTTGAGGTCTTGACCGGTCTTACGGATGAGTACAGCAATTTGACCAGCCTCGGGCTCGATCCGGCAGAAAAACCAGATGAAAGTTGAGGTCGCAAGAAGGGCTGTCACTATAAGCAATGGTAAGAATGGAAGTTTCGGTAGCTTCGGCAATGTCGGTATTCTCAACCCGAACTTCTTTTTTAACGGTACTAACTGCTTTGATTCTGTCATGAAATCCTCTTTCGAATTGAGAGTACAGCCAATTAAATCGTTATAAACTCGGATTTACGAGCTTTCTTGAGCATACCTTTGACAGGTATTGTATTGCTTTTGTGAGAATTAATTCCAGTAAAGTTCAGTATATGTAAAATCAAAAAAATCGCAAGAAAGACTCATTAACGTAACAGAACGAGACCCGCCACCCAGGCAAGCTGGTCTGGTTCATCATGATCGTTGACTGTGAACAGATTGGTCGACCAACCGGCAGATTTCATCAGCTCACCAACATTTACTCCATAGCCGGACATTGACGTTCGTGCATGATCCGGATATCGACATTCTCCTCTTTCGGCTATCACTCTGCAATTTAGTTGATCATGACAAAAGCTCTCTTTACAGGAACCTCCTGCAAAACCGATGGATTCTGTAAACCCAAGCCGTTTCGCTTCAGTCTCGGTTTCAGCTGTAATTTCATGCAGAAGTCTCATCACTTCAGGTCGATCACTGCCATGCAGCGATGACGATTGGATCTCGATCCGGATAACAATGGCATGTTGACATGACTGGAGCAGTCTCCGAAAGCCCTCAGGGCCGGAAACATATGGCGGACAACTTATTGATTGGCCATAATGAGGACATTTGGGATCTTGGCAAAATTCGGCCAATCTGTCTTCTACACAAACACTTTCAGGGGGGAGGCGTTTGGCCTTGGTTGCACCAATATGTTCTGCAAATTGCAAAAGCGATTCAATCTTTTTTTGGTCGTCATACTCAGTCATGCGATTTCTCCTGAAGCCCAATGATGGCTCCTGTTCAGGCAGCAGCTGGCAGTGGCACAATATTTGGAGGTTTGAAAATATAAAAAGAACACACGATAGCACACCCAGAGTGTGTCGGGAACTATAAATGTGAAGTGTATATAATAGGATACTTTTCGCGAAGATAACATGGATTTTTAATAAAAAAATACCAAAAGCCCTATGGTTTCTAGGTAGGGGGGCGAAAATATGTTGATTTGAGAAACCTCCTGATACTTCGGGCTTGAAGTTTAAAAATGTCGTGCATACCGTTAGTTATCTGCGGACTGATTGGCCACTAACAACAACGCAACAGGGTATCGCTGATCTCAACTGACCCGGGAGGAACAACTCATGAGTAAACCGCGCTATTATCTACTGATGATGGTCTCTTTTCTCGCTCTCGTTTCCGGAGTGTGCGCACTTCTCTATGTTCCACTTCGCCAAGCATTTCTGGCCAATTGGGGATTTAATACGGTCATCCTTGGGGCATTGGTGATTGGAATTTTTCTTAACTTCCGCAGGGTGGTTGTTCTGAGGCCTGAAATAAGCTGGATCGAAATTTTTCGAACCGGCAGCTCGGGGTTGTCAGTGGCTGAAAGCCCGCATTTACTGAGGCCGCTGGCCAAGCATCTTGAGGGGTTGCATCGGGACCGTTTCAGCCTGTCTGCATTGTCACTTCAGACTGTTCTGGAGGGTATCCGAGGGCGGATGGATGAATCCCGGGAAATATCGAGGTATGTCATCAGTCTGTTGGTTTTTCTTGGTCTGCTCGGTACTTTTTGGGGGCTGCTTGGGACCATCGGTGCGGTGAGCTCGGTGGTCGGTGGTCTCGAGGTCGGAAACGGCGATTTCAACCAGATGTTTCAAACTATGAAAGTCGGTTTGCAGGAACCATTGAAGGGAATGGGAACGGCCTTCAGTTCTTCGCTCTTTGGTTTGGGAGGTTCACTTATCCTGGGATTTCTTGATATTCAGGCTAACCATGCTCAAAATCGTTTCTTTAACGAGCTTGAAGAGTGGCTTTCCGGTGTGACCCAGTTGGTCGAGAGAACGACGAAGGTTCAGCTTGAAGGGCAGGGCTCTATAGCACCCACGGGACCAGGCCAAGCACAGTTAGAAGCTTTGATTAGGGAGTTGCAGCGCACGAACAATTATCTGCAGGAAAAGTCCAGGGAAGAAATTGCAAAGTCAGCCGGTGATCCCGACGGGGATGATTGCCGCTAGGAGAAAGTATGTCCTCCAAATTTCGATCTTCTCAACAGTCACCAAGTATATGGCCGGGCTATGTTGATGCCTTGTCGGCTCTACTGATGGTGGTAATCTTTGTCCTGATGATATTTGCCTTTTCTCAATTCATTTTGAGTTATATCCTCTCCGGTCAAACCAGCGAATTGGCATCCCTTCATTCCCGTATCGCAGAAATAACCAAGTTACTGGGACTTGAAAAGAAGAGAAACAAGGAGATGGGGCAGCAGATAGCTTCTCTTTCAATCCAGGTTGAAGCACTGACCCTTGACCGAACGAAATTGCGCAGTAACGTCGATGATCTGACCGCACAAAACGTCGCGGGAAAAAAAGAACAAGAACAGCAGTTACGAACCATTGCCAGCCTGCAGCAGGACATCGATGCCTTACAGGCTGTCCGTCGGGAGCTCGAAAAAAAGATCGCCAATGTGACGGCAGGTTTGGAGCAGGAACAACATCTGACTCTGTCACTGAGAGACCGAAGCAAAGCACTGGAGGCTCGCCTGGCTGACGAAGAGGAGAAGACACTGCTTGCTCAAAAGGATATTGACCAGCGCGATATCAGGATTCAGGCACTATCCGCATTGATCGGAGAGCAGCAGGAAAGTCTCGACAAAGAACAGCGCCTCACTGCCGACGCTAGAGCCGAGGTGGCATTGCTCAAGGAACAGTTGGTGCAGTTGCGGAGTCAACTGAGCGAAATTAACAAAGCTCTGAGTCTTTCTGAAGCGAAACGGACTGAACAAAAGGAAGAAATTCGTAATCTTGGTAATCGACTCAATATCGAGTTGGCGAGGAAAGTAAACGAACTGGAACGCTACCGTTCTGAATTTTTCGGTCGGTTGCGAAAGATTATCGGTGATAATCCGTTGATCCGTATAGAAGGCGATCGGTTTCTCCTGCAGGCTGAATTGCTTTTTGCCTCCGGGACAGCGGATTTGGGGGAGCAAGGGAAAAAACAGCTGCAACAGGTGGCGGCAGTACTGCTCAAGTTGATACCTTCCATCCCGAAGGACCTGCCATGGATTCTGCGGGTAGACGGCCATACTGACCGAGTGCCAATCCACTCGGCAAAGTTTGCTTCAAATTGGGAATTGTCCACCGCCAGAGCCGTCTCCGTTGTCCGGTATCTCGCTGAGCAGGGGATACCAGAGGCGCGGATGGCAGCTGCAGGATTCGGCAAATTCCATCCACTCGACCCGGCTGATACCGAAGAGGCATATCGCAAAAACAGGCGCATTGAAATCAAGCTTACTTCCCGCTAATTTTTGATTGTTGTTGAATTCCGTGGGAGTTTGATGCCTTTATCAGTTTCTCCATTTTTAAATCAAACAATTTTTTCCGGAAAATCAAGCCGTAAATGCGGAAAAGGCATTATCCAAAACTTCATTTTTCAGGTACGCATTTACTATTTTCTTAATATAAAACAAAACGATGAACAACTTGTATCGATATTGGCTTGAAAATTGCTTGTTTCAAACAGCACAAACCAACCGAGTTTTTGCAGTTCTTCAGTACAAATTGATCTACCCATTACCCATCAAGCTTATCTACTACAGCAAGAAAACTTGCATGGGTATAGTTCAGCTAAAGATTGTTATGCTGTCGTTCATAACACTTCTTTCTTAATTCTTAGGGCCGAAAAATGTCATAATAAAATCCCCATCGAGAGAGGACGCCTAATGAGTCGTTTATCACCACGCGTTTCCGAGAAAGTTGAAGCATCGATCATATTCCCTGATAAAAAAGAACGATCCGTTCCTTTGACGAATATCGGTTTAGGTGGCGTTTTTCTGGATGTTAGCAAAGAAATTTCGGCTAAATGGTTCGCACCTCAAACAATTCACACTCTCCGCATCAGTACAAAGAAATTTGGCGAGTTGATGCTTGGTACAATGGTTGTTAGAAATGGAGGGAAGGGTGTCGGTCTTGTTTTTTCTGCAATCAGTCATGGAGATCTTTTAAAAATATGGGACTTCATTCGCGAGCTTATAGCCGATAAAACACGATGCCCCTATTGCAATCACGCCTTCAAGGTATTTCCTGAAAACTGTCCCGGTTGTCAACGTAATCTGAATTTCGAAAACAAGGGATATCTCACCTACTGGAAAAAGAAAGCACTCCTCAATCAGGTAACCGACAGCTTGAGCAACCTTACTGTCAGTGAGTTACAAAGAGTCTCGCAATTCATTGAAAAGGACTCCCGGGCTATGAAGCAATTGCCTGTGTCTAGTGAAACTGAGGAATTTGTGGGTACGTGTCCAGCAATTATGAAAGTTTTTTCTTTAATCCGAAAGATATCTCTCACCGATCTCCCCGTCGTCATCTTTGGAGAAAGTGGGACGGGTAAGGAATTGACCGTCCGCGCCATACATGAAAGAAGTCCAAGAAACAAAGGGCCTTTTGTTGCTATAAATTGTGCGGCAATACCTGAGTCACTTCTTGAATCTGAACTTTTTGGACATACTAAAGGAGCTTTTACAGGGGCTCACGAGATCAAGAAAGGAAAATTTGAATTGGCCGATAAGGGAACGCTGTTTCTTGATGAAATTGGAGAAATTCCGCTTAATTTGCAGCCAAAACTCCTTCGAGTCCTGGAGACCCAGGTAATTGAGCCTATCGGTTCGCAGGAAACCAGAAAGGTGAACGTTCGAATTCTCGTCGCAACAAATGTTGATCTTGAGGAGGCCGTAGCTGCGGGTCGTTTCAGGCTGGATCTGTATTACCGGCTTAAGGTTTTCACCATTAACCTTCCTCCCCTGAGGGAACGAGGAGAAGACAAAGGCATCCTGGCACAATATTTCCTAAAGAAGATCAAGCAGGAAAGTAACTGGGCATGTAAAGGTTTCACCCCGGAGACTATGGACGTGATCAGTAAGCACTCCTGGCCAGGTAACGTAAGAGAGATGATCAACCGTATTAGACGAGCGGTAGTGGTTCAGGACGAATGGATCAGGCCGGAAGATATGGAACTCGATGTCGAACCCAACACAAAAAATCAACCAAGACTCAAAGAAGCCAAGGAAAACCTCAAAGAAAAAATGATACAGAACGCCTTAGTAGAGAATGGGTACAACATTTCTCAAACCGCCAAATCTCTGGGGATCAGCCGTCAGCATCTCTATCTGCTCAAAAAGAAATTTTCTATCGAAGTCTCCCGGTAAGGAACATACACGACACCTGTCATATAGGTGTTACATTTCTGTTTGTTTTACTGTTTTCAATAGTTTAAACGACTATTTGGTCCCAGTTTGTAATATTTACCTTACAATTGAGGACGTATTTTTTTGTGTTGTTTTGCAATAACGACCAGTTAGGTTTGTGGCATGGTTTTTGTATATTTAGACACAAACGTACGGATATGAAACTTACGCTGAGCCAAGAGAACGTTCGAACGAAAACTATTCAAACAATAAGGAGGGTTCTTGTGAAAAAATATGTTTTGAATATTCTCATTATTGCCCTCCTTTTCATTTCAAACATAGCACTCGGTCAAGAAAGCAATCCGACGGTCCCTCAATTTCTTGAAACCAGCCAATTTTGCCAAGACTGTTTAACTGATGCCACGGTTGAGAAGTCCCATAAAACGATTGCTACCAAGGAGCTTTCCTCTGAAGAACTTGACCGGATTATTGGAGAGGGACCAGCAAGTTTTATATTTCAAAATGACAACCAATCAAAAAAAAGGAGCCTGGCTGAGGTTATTCTCTGGGATGAAATCTCAAAACGAAGGAATGCCTCCATCGCGAGCAGTATCGCATTGAAGAGTGGAGGATCTTTAATGCATGGTGTCCAGGTAAACGGGGTTATCAAGTGAACTATTCCATAGGAAGGATAAAGCCATAAGTGAAACAGCACAAAACAAAGAGCAAAGGGCGCCTTGAAGATCAAAAAACAAGGTTAGCAAAACGGAAAAAATTGACAAGAAAGGAGGTGGAAGAAAGATGAGAAAATATTTGATCTTATTTCTAGCGTTCGCTTTCATGCAATCACCCCTTGCCTGGGGAAAGTCATCGAGTCTGACGGATGATGAGATGGAAGGGATATACGCCACAGGTGTGGATATAAGTGGAGGCACCCTGGTAGGCGTTCAAGACACAGTCATTGGTAGCGACGGTGCCATTGCGGTGGCCAATGCAACCGATAGCGCAATTGCCAATGACAAATCGTCTTCGGTGGCCAATACAAATGATAGCGCTGTACAGGTTGGTGTCAATAATAGGGAAAACGGCCAAAATCAAATGGATAATGCTGGATCCACAGTACAAGGAGGAGATTCGACGGTGGTCAATGTGGACGGAGATAACAGAGATCAAAACAACCTGAATAAAACCGTTCAAGTCAATGATGAAGGTCAATCGAATAATCAAGGAATTATTGCCAACTTGTCACAAGGGATTTTCGTACAGCCGGTTAATAGTGTGTCGCTGGCGAATGCGTCAATGAACAGTGACATCTCTCAACACAATACGGTTACAATCATGACAGTCAACTATTAAACTTTAGAAGGAGGACATTATGAAAGGATTTAAGGTATACATGAGCTCACTCGCTTTGGTAGGGTTTCTGGTGTCTCCAGCATGGTCGACCCAGACCGCGCTCTCAGATTCGGACATGGATGGGGTTTATGCCCAGGGAATCACCATTTCGAACACCTACAACGATAACGATACTTTCAACAACACAACTACCCAGAAAAGTTCAAACTCCCTGAAGAGCAATCAAGCCAACCTGGCAAGCAATAATGCCCAAGCCGCGGCTTTAGGTAGCGGCGGGGATGCAAAGGGTGAAGCGGAGACTGAAGGTAATAACAATGCCAACGGCGGCGATGGCGGTACCGGTGGTGCCGGTGGGCCTGGTTTTGGTCTTGGTCTTGGTCTTGGTGACAGTGGCGGCAACACCGGCACCGGTAGCGGCACCGGCGGCAACGCTGGTGGCGGCGGTGGTGGCGGCACCGGTGGTCTCGCCGGTAATTTAGTCCCCGGTGGAAATGCTTTCGGCGGACCGGGCCTGGCTGGATCTGGAGCAGGGGTCCTGAATCCTAATGCTAACATTGATCCTGATATTCCAATTAGCGCCAATGTAGCGGCCACCCTGCAAACGTCTTTGGGTCTTAATGTCCAGGTTATTGCAGATATTAATGCAGCAGACAATGGTTCAGTTGCTATCGATGATATTGACGACTCAGCCGTCGCCAATCTTAGTTCTATAGCCAATCGTAACAATAAAGGAAATTACCAAGCAGCAATTAATGGAGACAATGTCTTCAACAACTTGCAAAATCAGATCAGTCTGGACGACAGCACCGTCTTTGGCAATGAATCACCGTCAATTAATACAGTTATTGGAAATGTGGCTGCGCCGAAAGCAGTGGCATTTGGTTCTGCGTACTCTGGGCCAGCCTTTGCCGGTGCGTCTAACAAAAGTGATCAGTTTAATGTTCCGGTTGCGGTCAGTGCAGCAACGAACGTTGGGCTGACGGATGCATATGGCAGGACTTATGCCGATGCTGATGGTGGCGATGCACTGCAAGTTCCAATTGCTGCATCAGCCAACTTGGGTAAAGCCGATGCTGATGCTGACGGCGGTGCCTCTTTTGCAGCTGACGGAGCACTTGGCTTAACAGGTGCCGGCAGTGCTGCCTTTAATCCTAGCGGTAATGCTGCTGGACTCGCCGGCGCTACAGGCGGAGTCGGCGGCAATGGCGGGGACGGCAATGATGGTAATGCTCTGGCCGCCGCACTCGCTAGGGGTGGCAGTGACAACGATGCTCTAAGCGCTGCACTTGCTGCTCAGGGATTTGATCAGAAGGCTAAAGCCGGCGATGCCAATGGTGGTACAGCTGATGCTTATAACGACCAGAGCAATAAAAATTCTGCCGCTGCAATTGCGGATACCAGTGGAAAAGCGCTGGCAGCTTCGGATGTAAAAGCAATCAACGAGCAGTACGCCAAGTCCGATGAAGCTAAGGCAGAAGGGGAAAATTATGCCAAGCAGGAAAATGATGTCAATGCAAAAAGCACCGCTACAAACCTGACCGCCGCTGATGCAAGTGGCACAGTAGCTGTCGTGACTGTTGATCAGAACAATCTGGTAAAATCCCTCCAGGTAAGTGGGAGCAATGATAACAAAGGCAACGTATTCCTGTCAATTCAAAGTAGTGTGCAACAGCAGGTGAACAACGTTTCAACTTCTGGCTATTCATCACCTATAACCCAAGGCAATGCAGTGGCCGTGAATACTCTGTTCAATTAGTATTTTATTTGACCAAGAGTTAAATGAAAAGGAGAGGGGGCACAGAATCAGACCGTGCCCCCTTCTCCTGTTTCTCGTTTCAATTCAGGTTGAATGAAATAAAGGAGATAGAAGAAATGCTCGCTCAAAAGCCAATAAAAGTACTTTTAATAATGGTACTCATAGTAGGGTTATTCCCTGTTATCGGGTGGGCAGGGCCAAGTCTACTGACTGATGATGATATGGATGGAATATACGCCAAGGGGATCTGGGTAAATTTTGAAATAAACATAGCGCTACCCGGAGGAAACACACTGTCAGTTCCCTTTTCCAATATGTCTAATATGGCCTCGCTAGGTAATATAGGGGGGACGGGAGGTGGTGTTGAAAATGTAAGTGTATCTACCCCGTCGTCAACTTCTAATCCAGCCACCGGTCAAAGCACTCCGTCGGTGGTTTCTGCTCCAGCCACTGGTCAAAGCACTCCGTCTGTGCTTTCTGCTCCAGCTACTAGCCAAAGCACGCCGTCGGCTACTTCCGGAAATACCACAAGTTCTCCTGCTAATACGGCATCACCTGTTTATGAATATAGCTCTCCGGGATCAGGCTTTATTGTCACTGGCAATGCTATGCAGGGAAACAGTGGACTGATGATAAATGCACCCAATTCTGCAGTCAGCATGACCATCAGTGTGGTGGTCCTGAATAACAGTACGGTTGGAGGGAATATTATTCAATCCTCGAATAGCTACCCTACTAACCTGTTCTTGTCACTTAAAAGCTATATGCAGTAAGTAAAGCCATAATCCCAATTTGGGATAGATTCCTTTGGATCTTCTTGATCTTTTTGAATAAAGGTACTCACTCTATCTCACTCTATTTGGGTTGTGGCTCGTTGAACTATGAATAATTTTGTGTCCGACTCGTTGAGGTCCCTGTTTTTTTATTTTATGAGGGAGGATTTTCCAACAAGCTGCCAAAAGGTTTCTTTGATTGTTTTTCCTGTGATAAAGAAACTGATTAAAAGAGGGAGGAAAGGGTTGATATGAAAAAAAGACTTATGATGTTTCTGTCCGTTTTGTTGATGCTTCTGCTCTCTGGATGTGCAAAAACAGTCGGACCCAGAATAAGCATAGGCGGAGCAGGATTGGGACTGGTAGTCGCAATGCCGGTAAAGAGCGACCAGGAGATAAAATGGCAAAATGTCAAAAGGCAAAGTCTGGATATTAGTTGTGGACCGGCAGCCTTGTCCACTTTGATCAACTACTATCTTGAAGATCAAGTATCGGAAATGGACATCATAAGCGGTATCCTGACGTCCAGCGACATCACCAAGATAAAAAAAATTCAAAAGAGACAGGCTTTCTCTTTGTTAGATTTGAAGAAATTTGCAAAATCCAGGGGGTATCAGGCTGCAGGATACAGAGTGGGTATTCAAGAACTGCTGGACTTTGCCAAGCCGGTTATAGTTCCTATCGAAACCATGGGGTATCGGCACTTTGTTGTGTTCAAGGGGATTAAGGGTGACCGGGTATACCTGGCTGACCCTGCTTTTGGTAACAGAACGATGCGCTATCCAAATTTTCTGTATGTCTGGAAGCAGCGGGTGGCTCTGGTAGTCAGTGCTCATGATGGAAAAGAAATTAAGAAGCATGATTTGAGTTTAGATGGTCAGCATGGGGTCTATGTGGAGGGTGGCATGCAGAGGATATTGAACCAGAGCTCTATAAATTTTATACCCTTGGGAGACTTCTAACAGAGTTCTCAGACAGAGTTATCAGTATGCTTGATTCGAAAAAATTAAGAAAAGGGTGTCTAGCCCTTTTCTTAATTTTTTCTTGTTGATTCAATCTGCTAGAATAAGTCAAAACGGAAAGGTACTGCCAGCTGGACGGTTACGTCGGGCGCATCCTCTGATAGTCCAATGGCGATGGAGAAATCGAGGTACCCACCTTTATCAAGAGCTAACACAGTCCCGAACTTGAGTGACGGAATGTTTTGATGGCTTCCGGAAATGGTTCCGGTTTTAATTCCGGCATTGTTATCGGGAAACTGGATATCCTCAACTGAACTTCTGAAGATAACTTGATGAGAATACTGCATATTTAAAGAAAAATCCGGACTCAATGCATAGGCAAATCCCAGCCCCCAATCTATGCTGTCGCCCGGATCATACTCTACATCTCCTACATTAACATCCGGTCCCAAATCTATCGTTCTTGAAATATTGTATGTATAGCCGATATTAGAAAAAACGACCACAGGGTCCATGGTTTTTATGGCGCTGAGAGTTCCATGGATTCCCCAGAAACCAGACCCCGTGGGGATCTCGTCATCATTCAGATCGAAGGGGTCCTTGCCTGTTCTGGTCTTTACCCTTACTGAGCCTACCAAGGCCGGTCTGCTGGCTTTTTCATTTAAAAATTGATAACTGAGGCCAGCCTCTATATCTCCAAAAGCTGTATCAGTTGTTTTTGTTTCTTCACCGCTTTGGTACGAGATAATGTCGTTGGAATACCGCCATGGCACCATTACGTCCATTTGCAATTGGTTCCAAAGGCCATATCGAAAAGTAAGGCTGGGTTCTACTATATTTCTTTCGACATCGGCCACATCAAAGGAACCTATAATAACCCCCGGAAGAACAGCCAAGCCATAAACGTACAGGCGGTTGGTTGTTTGTAGTGAATAGCGGAGTTGAGGAGAGATCTCAAGCTGCCCCTGTTGGAGCAGGACGCCCCCTCTTTCGGCAACAGCTGGTGCAATTGAAAGTCTGATATCTTCAGGATTTTCAGCACCTTGTTGGGCGGACAAGGCTGTTTGGCCATTTCCAATGGTGCACAGGCCAAGAGTCATTACCATAATAACACTCTTACAAATCGGCTTTTTCATCGTTCCTCCCTTGCTGCTCATATGAGCGATAACTATTAACAAATAGGTGTAAGGTGATGGGTGATATGTAGTCGTTTCTGTGCTTGTCTTGAGGTTTACCAGATATTTCTTTTCTCTTCCTGAGTTTTATTAAACCTATCGTATTTCTATATCTTTTTCTATGATTTTCGTAACTGTTCAGAAAAATAATATCGAAAAATCAATTCTGTCTGAGCAGAATCCAACTGCCTTTCAAATATACAATCAATCTATGCTCGATTACAGACATCACACGAAGGGATACCACGAAGGGATACGGCAGTGATAAAAGATATAGAAAATCAATAAAAACATCGATATTGGGCACTAAGTCAGGTAAACCTGAAATTGGGACATAGCATAACTATTCAATAACACAATTCCATGATATTGGCATTATATGACCAGTGAAAGTCAGGATTTCCTTCGACAGTGCCTTCTTCTTGATATCGAGGTTAACGAAAAGAACGTTATTTATTCGATAGGTGGTGCTTTTCAGGGAGATTCTTTTCTGATCAAACCTGGGAAACAGATATCTTTTCAGCAGCTTCAGGAATTAGATAAATTCGGTCGTTCAGCGCAGTTTATTCTAGGTCATAATATCCTCAGTTATGATATTCCGCGCCTCAAGCAGATTGATCCTTCTCTGCAACTCTTGAAAAAGCCGGCAATTGATACTCTGATTCTCTCTCCGCTTGCTTTCCCGGAAAATCCTTATCACCGATTGGTGAAAGATTATAAGCTCGTCCGGGACAGCGTTAACGACCCGGTGCAGGATGCTCTTTTAGCCGGTAAAGTCTTTTCCGAGCAGTGGGATGCTTTTACCGGACAGATCGGCGCTGGCTCGGACGCACCGATACTTTTCAGAAGTTTTCTGCACAATGATGGAAATCTGGGCGGAACCGCTGCAGCATTTGAGGCAATGAGTGTGCCTCTATTGAGAGGAGACGATCTTTACGAATCCTTTTGTTGGTTGGCACAAAAACATGGCTGCAGGACCAGTGCTGAAAATATTGTCGAGCAACTTATTAATGGAACGGTGAGTCATCCTCCGCTTGCCTATGTTACTGCCTGGTTGACAGTTGCTGGTGGAAATTCGGTTTTGCCGCCCTGGGTAAAACATCACTTTCCTGAAGTGCCTTTTTTACTCAATCAACTTCGGCAGAATGGCTGCGGGGAGAGTAATTGCAGCTATTGCAGGGAGCACCATGATCCTCACCATTATCTGCAAAATTATTATGGTTTCCAGGATTTTCGGTTAGAGCCGGCTACAGAAGAAGGAAAAAGTTTACAGGCGGAAATTGTAGCAGCTGCCGCAAAAAATCTGTCACTTTTTGCCACGCTTCCGACTGGCGGCGGCAAATCGCTCTGCTATCTGCTTCCAGCCCTGATGCGCTACCAGCAACGCAATATGTTGACTATCGTCATTTCGCCCCTCCAGGCCTTGATGAAAGATCAGGTCGATAATTTCCTGAAACAGACGGGAACAAAGCTTGCGGTAGCTTTATACGGCATGCTGACCATGCCGGAGCGCGGAGAGATTATAGAGGGAGTTCGTCTTGGCGATGTCGGGATTCTGTTTGTCTCCCCCGAACAGCTTAGAAATCAATCGTTTATCAATACTATCAGTCAACGGGAAATTGGGGCCTGGGTTTTTGATGAGGCGCATTGTCTCTCTAAATGGGGCCATGACTTTCGGCCCGATTATCTCTACTCCATCCGGTTCATTCGTGAGTTTGCTCAAAAAGAAAAAACCGGTATACCGCCTGTCCAGTGCTTTACCGCAACCGCTAAAAAAGATGTAAAAGCCGAAATAATTGACATCGTCCAGAGCGAACTCGGTTTGCGGCTGCATCAATTTGAAGGCGGACACGAACGGACCAATCTGCATTATGAAGTGTGGCCTGTAGAAAAGCATGAAAAGAACCAGACAATTCTCGAATTACTCAGGGCGAGGTATCAGGGCAAAGGTAGCGTGGTTATTTATTGCGCGACGAGAAAAAATACCGAAATGTTATCGGAATTTCTCAATATGGCGGGATATACCGCTGAAGCCTTTCATGCAGGTCTAGACCCATCGTTGAAAAAACGTATCCAGGAAAATTTCATCGAGGGGGCAACCCCAGTTATTTGCGCCACCAACGCTTTTGGCATGGGGATCGATAAGGACGACGTCCGTCTGGTAATTCATGCAGATATTCCCGGATCGCTGGAAAATTATCTCCAGGAGGCCGGTCGAGCAGGACGTGATCGCAGTGCCGCTGAGTGTATCCTCATATTTGCCGAGCAGGATATTGAAGGGCAATTTAGACTCAGCAGCAAATCCAGATTGACGCAGCGGGAAATTGCTCAGTTTCTTCGAGGGTTGCGATATGCTGCAAAAGGTGGAGATTCTGTGGTGCTGACAGCAGGGGAATTGCTGCGCCTCGACGTTGTGGACATCGATCCGGAGGAGCATCCAAATGCAGATACCCAGGTTCGCACCGCAGTCTCCTGGCTAGAACGTGCCGGTTTTCTTGAACGTAATGAAAATCACACCAGGGTCTTTCAGGGTAAGCCATTGGTCCGAAGCCTGGCGGAAGCGACCGAAAAAATGGGCAAACTTAATCTCTCTCAGAGGCAACAGGCCAGATGGCTGGCAATTTTAGCAGTTTTGATGGAGCGGCGACAGAATCAGTCCTTTAGTGCAGATGAACTGGCGGGGCAGTCAGCATTTACAACCACCCCTGAAGATCCGCCAAATGAAACAGAAACCCTGCGTGTTATTCGTACTTTAAACGATATGGCCGAACAGGGCTTACTCTCAAAGGAAACGATCCTTTCAGCCTATGTCCGTTATAAAGTCTTGAAAAATACAGAAAAACAACTGCAGCAGATAGTTATGCTGGAGCACGATTTCCTCCAGGTTTTACAGGAGACCGCACCGGAAATGGAGGTTGAGGCATTACTGGAGATCGATCTTCGGCAAGTGAACCAGCTGTTACTGGAGAAGGGCCATAAAGAAAGCACCCCGCATATCCTGAAACTAATTCTGCATGGTTTATCCCGTGATGGCAAAGGGCTTGCGGGACAGCGTGGGAGTCTTTCGCTTAAAGCCAAAGGAAATAATAGATTTTCCCTGTGCCTGCATCGTGATTGGCAATCGCTGGTGCAAACGGTGCGTACTCGTCAATTGGCTGCTTCTGCCGCATTGAAGGTAATGCTTGGCACGATTGAGCCTTCTGCCAAGCCAAATGCAAGTCTGTTAGTCGAGTTCACCCTGGAAAAAATAATTGCCGGGTTAAAAACAGATTTACTTCTATTGCCAAAACTCCGGGACCCGCTTGCTGCGGCGGAACGTGCGCTGACTTTTATGCATGAGCTGGGAATTATCGAATTACAGCAGGGACTGGCTGTTTTTCGTCAGGCCATGACCATCAAGATAAACCCGGAAGCAAAGCGAAGACGCTATTCCGGGACTGATTTCTCTCCTCTTAAAACCCACTATAACGAACGGAATTTCCAGATTCATGTGATGAACGAGTACGCGAGGCGGGCGCTGGAGAAGCTGAGTGTGGCAATGAATCTGGTCTCTTCGTATTTCAACGATGATAAAGACGACTTTATAAAACGGTTTTTTCCGGGGAAGAAGAAACATTTGGAAAGGGCGACCAGTGAGCAGTCGTATCTCAGGATAGTCGATGATTTGAAAAATGAAAGTCAACAAAGGATCGTTGCTGCGGAAACCGACCGCAATATGCTGGTTCTGGCCGGTCCTGGTTCGGGGAAGACAAGGGTTGTTGCTCATCGCGTGGCGTATCTGCTCCGGGTGAAACGGATAAAACCCGAGGCGATTCTGGTGCTCTGCTTTAACCGCAGTGCGGTGATGAGTCTTCGGAGAAGAATTCGGGACCTGGTGGGGGACGACATGTTTGGGGTGACAACACTCACCTTTCATGGTTTGGCCTTGCGGCTGACCGGCAGGTCTTTGGTCACTGGAGAACAGAAAACTGGTCTCGATGAAATCGATTTTTCCATGGTTATCCAGGATGCTATCAGGTTGTTAAAAGGTGAGGAGGATGTCTTGGGTTTTGGTGATGTCCCTCCCAGATATACCCTGGTCGGCAAAATCAGCCATATCCTGGTCGATGAATATCAGGATATTGATGCCGAACAGTATGAACTTGTCGCACTCCTGGCAGGTAAGACGCTGGAAGAAAAGGATCAGAAAATGACAATCCTTGCGGTAGGAGACGACGACCAGAACATCTACCGCTTCAGGGGGGCCAATGTCGGATTTATCCGAAAGTTCCATGAGGATTATAAGGCGGAAATTCACTACCTCATAGAAAACTACCGATCGACTGCACATATAGTCTCTGCTGCAAACACTCTTATCAGCATGAATTCCGACCGGATGAAAATCGGTCATTCACTTCAGGTGAACCAGGCAAGGATTTCGTTGCCGCCTGGAGGAAACTGGCATTTGAATGATCCCCTAACAAAAGGTAGAGTACAGCGAATTGAAGTTGAGAACCAGCAGGATCAGGCCTGCGTGCTCTTACAAGAATTGCGACGTTTGCAGCGATTGCAGAATGGTTTTGCATTTGGCGAGTGTGCTGTTCTTGCCCGTGAGTGGAAAGGTCTTGATCTGGTTCGGGCTGTTTTGGAACATGAAAAAATCCCGGTCAGTCTGAACTGGGGGCGTACGAATGCTTTTCCACGCATGTCGAAGATTAGGGAAAATTGCGTGCTTCTCGATCAATTACGGGAGACAAGGTCGGAAATGAGAACAGCAAGTTCTCTCCTCACCTTTGTGCCGGTTGATATAAATCAAGATACTCTTTGGCACACTAATCTCAGGAGGTTGATAGCAGAATGGAGAGAGGAAACAAAGGATGTTCCACAGCCGGTGTCCCTTATTGAGGACTATTTTTACGAAGCACTCTCCGACCAGAGTCGGTCTAAAAATCTCTCTAACGGGATTTTTCTCTCCACTGTTCATTCTATAAAAGGTCTTGAATTCGACCATGTTTTTCTTCTCGGAGATGGTTGGCAGAAAAAACAGGGGATGGAAATGGAAGAGGAACGAAGGTTGTATTACGTCGGCATGTCGCGGGCGCGTGAGACGTTGCATCTCTTCAATCTTTCAGATAGTCCTAATCCACACGCAGAATCACTCACCGGCGACTTTCTGATCGCTCGAAAAGTGAAACCCGTAGAAAAATTCCAACCTTTAAATACACACTATGCCCTATTAGGTATGGGGGATCTTTTTCTCGATTACGCCGGACGAAAAAATGCGAGTCATCAGATTCGGGGAGCTTTGCAAAAATTACGGGCCGGAGACCGACTGCTGATAGAAGTGCGCAATCGACAGTTAGAGCTGGTCAATGAACAAGGAATTTCAGTTGCTCGATTATCGAAAACTGCGCAGGCAGAGTGGGAAAATCGGGTGAGAGCGATCAGGGAAATTCGGGTTATAGCAATGGTTCAGCGTTGTAAAAAGGATATCATTGATCAAACTTTCGGCAATCGATGTTCAGAAGAAAATTGGGAGGTTCCTATTGTCGAATTTTGTTTTTAGAGCCTTAGGTATAAAGTTTCAATAATAAAAATATTATTGAAACTTTATATCCCAATTTTCTGAACAAATAAGTGATGTTCGGGTTAGCTGTCCTAATTCTTTTCGTACCTTGGCAAGGTAGTCAGGACCAATTTTCTTGCCCCACTCCTGCAGTACCGGTTCTGCCAACTTTTTCAGTTTATTTATATCCGGGTCTGAAAGCTTGATGAATTCAACTCCCGCCTCTTTGGCTTTTGCCACTTCGGTATCATATTGTTGACGGGTCAGGGCACGGCTGCTCTTGCTTTCTTCGGTGATAACAGACAGCAGGATTTCCTGCAAATCCTTTGGTAATTTGTTCAGCCATCGTTTGTTGATGAAATGAACGAAGAGGCCCTGTGCATAATCGAGCTCGGTAAAGTATTTGGCTATGGTGAATTTTTTGGTGATATTACAGACAATTGCTGTGTGGTCCAGGCCGGTAATAACGCCTGTCTGCAGTGCCTGGGGAACATCCGGCCATGGCATCACTGTGAACTTTAATCCCCATGCCTTGTAGGTGTCGGTATTAACAGGAGCTTCAGCAATACGGAAGTTGGTGTTCTTTGCGTCTTCTATAGTTTTTACAGGAGTGGTGGTTGCCCATCCATAGGGGCCGTAACCGGTTACATCAGCTACGAGGAGGCCTTGCTTTTGAGCACCGTCGGCAAAGGGTTGCCAGAGCTGAGGAGTATTTCTGAATTTGTCAAGCTTGTCAAAAGTGTCGATTACGTAGGGAAGATTGACGATGCCAATGAGGTCCGAGACATTTGCGGCGGCAACAGAAGAACTCATCATCCCTTGAATCGCACCTAACTTGAGCTTACTGATAACATCTTTTTCACCACCGAGCTGGCTCAAAGGACGAAAATCCACATAGAGGCGGCCACCCGATTTTTCCCATACTTTGTCGCGAATACGATATCCTACACCAACGCCTTCTATAACCGGGTGAGAGACGTTGGATAAAATATAAGTGTACTCAGCACCACTCGGATCAAATTTAGGCTGCCATGCCTCCAGCGGATTTTTCTTTGCTTCTGCGGCAAATACGACACCTGGCAAAGAGAGGGCAAGCAATAAAACGAGAAACAGTTTTTTCATGATGGGGTCTCCTTTTTTATGGATCAGATCAGAACTGAGGGAAATCATTTCGTCAGATATTTTGAGAAATGATTTGTCCTGTATTAATGCCCTTTTCAATAACATGAACGAGCAATGTTAGTAAACCATTTTGTTGAATCAAATGCGTCATTGTTCGCAAAACAGAGAATAGTCTTAGGTGTTTTGTCGTATTTGACTAATTTAATAATGGAAATATTGAATTACGATTAACTGGCTGGTGAAAGGTGAGGCGCATAACTGTTGTGTTATTAGATACTTATATGTGAGGGATCTATCGAATTATGTTGCATGTTCCTTGCAGCTTTCCGCTACCATACTCCTGGCAAATTAAGTCCGTACCTAAAAATAAAGGAGGGAGAGAATGAGAACCATCAAAATGGCGACTTGGGTAATCATGATATTTGTGATTGGGAGTTTGGTAAGTGTTCCAGTATGGGGTGCAGATGACCCTCTTGCCAAATGGCAACCCTCATTTGATCCTTCGGGAGCGAAATACGTGTATCTCCTTTCCTGTGTTGGACATCCGGCTATAGAAGGAGTGTCTGTTGGTTTTCGAATTAGAGATAGGGTCTGGCAGGAATCAAAAGGTCAGCTGTATGTCGATTTTAGACCTTTGAGTCAGCTTGGCGGTGAGAAAGATGTTATCAGCAAGCTCAAGTTAGGTGCGATTCAGGGGATGATGAGTTCCTCTGTTGCCGCAGCCAATATTGCACCGGAGCTTGGGGTCGTCAACCTTCCTTATATAGTCGATACCTTCGCAAAACTCGATAAATTCAGGGATACGCCGGAGCTATGGAGTCCGTTCCGCGATGCTGCGTTGTCAAAGGGACTCAAGGTTATTGATTTTACGGGGTATGGCAGCTATGGTTGGGCAACCACCAGACCGGTCTCTACTCTTGCAGAGGCCAAAGGAGTAAACTTTCGAATTGCTGAGGCTCCTGTCAATATTGATTCGTACAAAGCCTGGAAACTGAAATTTGCAGTTTTGCCATGGCCGGATGTTCCCCAGGCATTGCAGACAGGGGTAATCGACGGACTTGATCATACCCCCATCGTTTGCAACATTTCTAAAAAATTTACCGTTGCAAAATACTATACCGAGCTTGATTATGCTCAGGGCTTATATGTCCATATCATTAACCAAAAATGGCTCCAACAGCTCCCTCAGGATTTGCAGCAGCTCCTCCTCAAGGTAGTAAAAGAAGAGAGTGCTGTCGCCAGGGCCCGGACAAAACAGCAGCAACTAGAGCAGATCGCTGCGGCTAAGGCAGACGGAGTAGCTTTTCTACAACTGAAACCTGTTGATAAGGAAAAAATGGTAGCAGAAAGTGAAGAAGTATACGACAAGTGGGGACCAAAGATCGGTCAGGAGTATCTGGACAAGGTGAGGAAGGTATTGCAGGAATAGTTTCTTCGTTGTAGAGGGCTAGAAATTATTTGCGAATAATCGGAGTCAACGTTACGTTTCATTTTCCTCAGGCTCGGTATGTTGTTTGGTGAGCATACCGGGCCTGAGTTGCGTTTATCCGATGGAAGGCGTACAATAACGCCTCATATTTTTAGTCCAAAAGTAAGACTTTGAAATCACACAGGAGACGTATGCGAATTAACAATAGAAAATCCGATAGTCTGAGACCCATATCTGTTGAAAGAGGATTGCAGTATCAGGCGTATGGCTCGGTTCTTATCCGAATGGGCAATACCCATGTCATTTGCGGAGTATCAGTTGAAGAAAAGGTACCACCATTTTTAAAAGATAAGGGGCAGGGGTGGATAACTGCCGAATACGGCATGCTCCCTTGTGCCACAAACAGTCGATACCGGCGTGAAACTAAAGGACAGTCTGGCAGAACCATGGAGATTCAACGTTTGATTGGTCGAAGCCTTCGGATGATGGTTGATCTTACTACCATCGGCGAAAGAACCATTCGGGTCGATTGCGATGTTCTCAATGCCGATGGAGGAACCCGTACGGCATCAATTACTGGTGGAGCTCTGGCACTGAGAGATGCATTGCAAAAACTCGTAGCCGAAGGCCGACTGGATATACTGCCGGTCATCATGCCGGTTGCAGCGATTTCCGCGGGAATATTGAACGGTGAAGCTCTTCTTGATCTAGATTATTCAGAAGACTCTTCTGCTGAAACCGATGCTAATTTTGTTATGGCAGGCGATGGTCGATGGATAGAAATTCAGGCGACAGCAGAAGGCAAGCCTTTTGCCGATGAATCATATCTGGCCATGGCAAGTTATGCCAAAAAGGGTATTGAAGAACTTTTCCTGCTCTGGCGGGATAGATGATTAACAAGTAAATCGCGATGGCAGATGAAAGTACTGGGAAAAAGCCCATTCGTGGAACCCGGGAATGGGCGGTTGCAGAAATAAACTGCAGTTGGGGGTGTCCCCATGGATGTCGGTATTGTTACGCTCGTTTTGATTTAGTGGTAAAAAAGAGAACGCTTACTCCCGAGCAGTGGACGAGCTGTCGGATTTTAGATGATGAAGTTACCAAAAAGCAGCCGCTCTATCCAGGACAGGTAATGTTTCCATCTGCTCATGATATTGTGCCCGACAACCTTGAGGCTTGCCTGCGTGTCATAAGAAATCTTGTTGATGCAGGTAATAAGGTTCTGGTGGTATCCAAACCACACTTTGAATGTATTAAACGACTCTGCTCAGATTTGTTAGATGCCCGGGAGCGACTCCTGTTTCGATTTACCATAACTGCCAGAGACAAGAACCTACTGCAGCTATGGGAACCATCTGCACCCGGTTATATGGAACGAAAGGATTGCCTGGAATATGCCTTTAGTAAAGGCTTTGCTACCTCTGTCAGTGTAGAACCGATGCTCGATACAACTGATGTTGTGGCCATGGTACACGAATTGCTACCCTTTATTACCCATTCGATCTGGTTGGGAAAGATGAACAGAATTGAGAGGCGGGTTGCTTGCGAGTCAATTGAGATGCAAAAAGCGATTGATCGAATTGAAAAGGGACAAAGCGAGCCGCGGATTGTCCAATTGTACCATGAGCTAGGCAATATTTCACTGGTACGGTGGAAGGAGTCGGTGAAGGAAGTTTTGGGGCATCGGCTGGCATCACAACCGGGACTGGATGTGTAAAATATTGCAAATTAATCAGGAAAAGAGATGCAAGAAAAAAATTATAAGAACAATGAGATAAAGGAAATCGAAAATATCCTGGGGAGGGGAAGGGTTGGCCGACTGGCGACACTTGGTGAAGATGGCTATCCCTATATAACTCCGGTCAATTATGTCTATTGGCATGGGTCCGTTTATTTTCATTGCAGCCTGAAAGGGGAGAAGCTCGACAACATCAGACGTCATGGAAAGGTTTGTTTTGAAGTGGATTTTCCCCTTGCCTATCTTGATACCGCTTATGATAAGACCATGCCTGTCTGTGATGTGGGCCAATTCTACCAGTCTGTGATCATCCGCGGTCAAGCAGAAATTATCGTGGATTTGGTCGAAAAGATTGATGCGCTGAATGCTCTGATGGCAAGTCATGAAAATGTTGCCCAGTTCACGGGTATTACATCCCAAACTCCGGCTGTGAAATTATGTGAAGTGGTGGCAGTACGGGTTGAATCCTTTTCAGCGAAAGCGAACCTGGGACAGAAAAAATCTGAAGAAGAGAAAAGCAAGATCCGAGCCTATCTGCAGGAAAGAAACCTCCCTGGTGACAACGAAGCGGCAGCACTGATCCGATAAAAAGATATATTTGCAATACATTGGAGGGAAAATGCACCTGATTCTCGGTTTGTTGTTCGGTTTTTTAGGAGCCGTGCAATTTGAAGTGAGTGGAGTTGTGTTAGGATTTACTCTAGGAGCTCTGATTGGCATTTTGGGAGCAGAGGTTTTGTCGCTTCGCAAAAGATTAGGTTTACTCGAAAGGGCTAAAACACCTCAACAGGTGCCGATAAAAAAGACTGCGGTCGTTCCGGAGGAAGTCGTCTTTCGGCCAGCAACTGCCGAATCTGCCCCTGACCGCATACCTCGAAAACAGGCGAGCACTTCAAGCAGGGTGCTGCCGGATAGAGGGATAAAGGTGATGGAACCGGTCGGTCAGGATACCGGCATCGATCGTTTTTTCGCTGATATCGGTGGTAGTGCTTCAAAACTCGCAACAATGCTCAGACATTTTTTCACCAGCGGTAATGTGGTACTGAAGGTTGGTATCATCATCCTGTTTTTCGGAGTGGCGTTCCTCCTGAAATATGCAGCTCAGCGCAATATGGTTCCCATCGAGTTCCGCCTCATCGGAGTTGCCTTCAGCGGGATGGTTATACTTGGGATCGGCTGGTGGTTGAGGCGGACCAAGGCTGGTTATGGTCTTGCGATGCAGGGAGGCGGGGTTGGTATCTTTTATCTTGTGGTTTTTGCCGCCGCCAAAATCTATAATTTTCTGCCGATGACCTTATCGCTCGCGGTGATGATTAGCCTTGTCGCTTTTTCATGTATGCTTGCGGTGTTGCAGGACTCCAAGTCTCTTGCCGTTTTTGGTATAGTCGGTGGTTTTCTTGCCCCGGTGCTTATGTCCACAGGCGACGGCAGTCACGTTATGCTTTTTTCTTATTATGCACTCCTCAATGCGGGGATTCTCGGTATCGCCTGGTTTAAATCCTGGCGGGAACTGAACCTGATAGGTTTTATTTTTACCTTTGCCATTGGTACACTCTGGGGCAGCACTGGTTATCAGCCGGAATATTTTCGCTCAACGGAGCCTTTTTTGGTTCTCTTTTTTGTTTTTTACGTTTTGATTTCGGTTCTTTTTGCCCACCGTCAACCTGTTAATCTCCGTGGTTTTATAGACGGGCCACTGGTCTTTGGTTTGCCTCTGATTGTATCCGGGCTCCAGTATTTTCTGGTTAAGGATTTTCACTATGGCATGGCGTTTTCAGCCTTGGCTCTAGGTATTTTCTATCTGACCCTGGCAACTACCTTGTGGCGCAGGCTTGTCCTGTCCATGCATCTTTTGTGTGAGGCCTTTCTTGCTTTGGGGGTAGTGTTCGGCAGTTTGGCTATTCCACTAGCCCTGGACGGACATTGGTCTGCATCGATCTGGGCCCTCGAGGGTGCTGGAATGGTTTGGGTCGGTGTACGGCAACGACGGGTTGTTGCCCGCCATTTCGGACTATTTTTGCAATTGTCAGCAGCTTACATCTTTCTGGACTCGGTCTGGTATCCATTCAATGCTTTACCTTTTGCCAATCAATATTTTTTTGGTTGCCTCTTTTTGTCCCTTGCTGCTCTCTTCTCAAGTTATTGGTTGGACAGATACAGCACTGAATTGAAAAAATGGGAGCGATTTTTTCCCTTGCCGCTCATGATGCTAGGACTTATCTGGTGGTATATTGGCGGTTTGCGGGAGATTGATAATCAGATTGCACATTCGGAGGCGGAAAACGGTTTTCTCTTGTTCTGTAGTGCCAGTTCGATTCTCATGGGGATAGCCATAAAAAAGCTGAATTGGCCGCGTTTTGGGTTGTCTTTATATCTGCAATTGCCGGCAATGGTTCTTCTACTGAGCGTGAGTTTGCTTGGTTCTCATTTCAGATCTCATCTTCTCGACGGTTGGGGGGCGGTTGCCTGGACTGTAGCCTTTGTCGTTCAATATCGTATATTGTATCTCTTTGCAGGGGAATGGCCCAATCGAAACATGGTGGCCTGGCATCTCGGCACCCTGTGGTTGCTGTTTTTTGTTCTAAGCGAAGAAGCCGCGTGGGCGATCGGTCAATTGTCCGGACTGGGTGAGATCTGGACGATGATCTGCTGGGCTCTTATTCCAAGCTGCGGGCTTCTGGTACTCCTGCATCTGGGAAGAGGAGTTTCCTGGCCAGTTGGGAAATATACGTCTTCTTATCTGGGAGTGGGTGGTACTCTTCCTGCATTTGGTCTTTTGCTTTGGACGATACTATCGTTTGGTGCAGCCGGAGATCCAGCCCCTCTGCATTATATTCCTCTCTTTAATCCTGTTGAACTGTCCGGACTGGTCGTGGTTATTACTCTTTTTCTGTGGGTGCTTTTTCGGAAGAACAACGGCTACTCCCTTACATATCTTCCGGAAAAGCATTGTTTTTGGGCCATTGCCGTGCTTTTTTTCTTATGGATAAACAGTGTGGTTGCTCGTACGGTACATTTTTATGTCGGCATCCCGTATCATCCGGAATCGCTCTATCGTTCTGTTATTTTTCAGGCGGCAATTGCCTCACTCTGGGGCTTTGGTGCACTGGCTATAACTATCTGGGCAGGGAGGAAGGGGAGTCGGCCACTTTGGGGAGTTGGTGCCATTTTACTTGGCATGGTGGTCCTGAAACTTTTTGTCGTCGATCTTTCCGGTACTGGAACTATAGCTCGAATTATTTCCTTTTTGATTGTTGGAGTTCTAATGCTCGTGATCGGTTATTTCTCTCCATTGCCTCCGAAAAAAGAGGAGAAAATTCTATGAGATATCTTTTAGCGCCTTACAGATTATTTTCGTTCCAAAAAAACAAGAAAAATAACCGGCGAAAGGCTCTTATACTCGGCAGAGAGGTACTAAACCGAGTCCCCTTTGTGGGGTGCTGGCAGCGATGATTTTGATTTTTTCGATTGGGCAATCAATGGCTGCGGATATTACCTCCAAGGATTTTGCTGCGGGATATTACCTTGAAGTGGACAATAAAAGTGCGGTCTATTCCTTGGAGCTACCAGAGGATGTCTATCATATGGTGAGGAGTGCGGATCTAAGAGATGTGAGGGTCTTTAACGGTTCAGGTGAGGTCGTGCCCCACGAGTTTCGGACTGTTCAAACAGACCAGACAACCCTGCGGGACAAAAAAACTCTCCCTTTCTTTCCTCTTTTTCTCGCTAGTATGCCAAGTAATATGAAAGGAATTTCACTCGAGGTTTCGCGTGATACAGCTGGGGCTATTGTCAATATTAAATCCGATCCGGCTGGAGATAAGGATCAGCAGGAAATCACCGGCTATCTGCTTGATCTCAGCGGTTTGAAACAGGCAGTAGCAGAGCTTGAGTTTCACTGGAAAAAAGACATGGACTCCTCTGTTTTTACAGTGAATATTGAACAGAGTGACGATCTCGTGCGATGGACACCCCTTGTGTATAAAGCAACTCTCGCCGATTTGCAGTTTGGTGGGCAAGAGGTTGAAAAACGAACCATCGAGCTGCCGCGACAACCTTTGAAGTACCTGAAGTTGACTTGGCAAGAGTCTCGTTGGCCACTGAAGTTAACCGAAGTTGCGAGTTTTTTTCGTAGTGTGGCTGCACCTGGAAAGCACCGATGGGTATCTGTTGAAAATGGAAATCTCCGGGAAGAAAACGGTCAGTTTATGGTGGATTTCGAAACCAGCTATCGGCTTCCAACCACCAGTGCACAGATACATTTTTCTGAAACGAACTCCATAGCCAGGCTATCGATACAATCCCGGCCCTCAATCGACACGGCTTGGAGCACACGTTGTGAGCAAGTTTTTCACGATCTGAGTTATAAGGATGCAACTCTACAAAATGAACCTTGCGAATTTCAATCTACATCTGACCCCTTATGGCGGGTAGTGATTAAACAGGATGGGGCCGGTTTGGGATCTGGAAAGAGGTTGGCAGCTTTACAACTTGGCTGGCAACCGAGTGAATTGCTGTTTATGGGTAGGGGGACGCCTCCTTATTTGCTGGCTTTTGGGAGCGGCAAGCTTGCGCAAGGTAATCAGGATTCTTCTGCTGGAATGCTCTTAATGGCGATGCAGGTGAAAAAATCTGGACCGGAGATAGCTCAGGCTAAACTCGGAAAAAGGATTGACCTTGGTGGCGATTTGGCTCTACGAACTCCGGCCAAACCTACTCCGTGGAAAACGTGGCTGCTCTGGCTCGTTTTGGTTATGGGGGTAGGTCTGGTAGCTTTAATGACCCGTAGTCTTTTAAAAGAAATGAAATTGACTGAAGAAAAAAATGTGCCTGGAGAGAGATAAAAGATTATGGTTTTCCGCTTGTGTATTTAGCTCCAGATTATCCTGCTAACCAGCAGGCAGTTTATAGAATTTTCCAGGAAGGATTGTGGATGTTTCGATCGTTTCATAAGAGTAAGAGATGGTCCCTCTGGGCTTACAGAGGTGGGGGTTGTTTTGTTGGTGGCTTTGTTTCGATGGGGGGCGAAATCTCACTGAAAAGATAATGACCAAAGCGTGTCACTGTGTCACTCTTAAATCGAGAAATAAAGTGAAGAATTTCTAGGGGAATTGTGTTAGTTGTGGCTGATTAATTGTTTTCTAGTTTGTAAGCTATCAGGTGTGTTACTGAAAAAAAGTATCAGGAATAAGTTTAGTAAAAGCTCTTAAATACCCAAGGGGGTATTTTAAAATGCCCGTTCCTCAGGATTAGGTTCCAGTTTATACTGTAGATGTAATGGAAAAAACCTGATTCTGCGGAGTGATGAATGATAGAAGTGTTGATATTTATCAACTACTTGTTGACTATAAAGAGGTAACAATATGGAACCGGTAAATGTTGTTTGCATTAAGTGGGGAACTAAATTTGGTCCTGAGTATGTTAACAACTTATATCATATGGTGCGACGCAATATTACTTTGCCATTTCGTTTTATATGTTTAACAGAGATATCTAATGGGTTTAATGATGCCATTGATGTTTTGCCTTTACCAATTTTTAAAGAGCCACCGCCTGAATATTTAAAGAAATGTTTGTGCTGGCGTAAACTAGCCTTGTTAGGTGAACAATACCATGATATTAAAGGGAAAGTTTTTCTTTTGGATCTTGATGTTGTGATTGTTGACAATATTGATTGTTTTTTTACTTACTCTGACAAATTATGTATGGCTGAAAATTGGTCTCAACCAAATCGGATGATAGGACAAGGTTCTGCTATATTTTTTGAGATGGGAAAATACAGTCAGTTATTAAAGCAGTGGGAACAAGACGCCGCTTCCGTTTATCAAAACTATCGAACGGAACAGGTCTATTTGCCGCAGGCTCTTGGAAAAGAAAATTGTGAATGGTTTCCAGTCGAATGGATTCGAAGCTTTAAGGCTCACTGTATGCCCGGTGGCATCTTGAATAGCTTCGTAACTCCCACAAAAGACAAAATTCCCAAAGGCACAAAAATCGTTGCTTTTCATGGTGATCCAAATCCTGCCGAAGCTATGGAAGGGGTGTGGGGTTCAGCTGTGCCATGGTACAAGAGGTGGTATAAAACAGTAAAACCAACAAAATGGATTGCTGAATATTGGTGTGAATAGACGTGTCTGCCCCGGTTTCATTCCAATGATTGTTTTCTGATGAGCTGCAAGTGCTACTTGCAACGGGTGAGGATGACTTGCCGGAGATCACTCCATGGGTGCATATCCTCACCCTATCATTAATTGATTATTACGAATCTCACCTTGTGGAAAGCTGTCTGCTTTTGAGAATAAACAGTATAAATCGAGCTGTTACAGGATATGCCGAGGCAAGACCACGTAACCTGCTCCAGCCAAATCTGTGTCCTAGGGCCGGTACACCAGCCAATGCTGTGTGGAACTGGAATTGCCTGGCTGCAAGGCGAAAATCTTCTATATTTTTAATAGGCAAATCACTAAGTGACGCTAAAAGAGATGGCATGCAACATGCCGGCAGTTCATGACGTTTCCAGCCTCCTGGCAACCGCATGAAAAAGCGAATCCCACTACGTTGCACCCTGTTGCCCATAACTACTTGGTGAGGAATTGCATTTGTGGGAATTGGTGGCCGTGAAAAATCAATTATCGTTGCTGTTTCTGGAATTTTATGGTGCAGACGACAGTCCATAAAATCCTTTCCTCTGGGGAGAAGATTAATAACAAAGTCTACTTCGCCTAGCTGCAGATTTGCAGCTTCTTCATCTGTTAACCGAACATCCCCTTTTCTGGTATATCTGACACCAACCATAGACATCCGATAACCATTAGCACCAAGATGCTGCTCCAGTTGATCTGCGAGCAAACCTCCTCCAACAACTGCAACTGAAATATTCCAGGGTTCTTTCTTTGAAGTGCTTACCAGATGACTAACTGCCTTTTGAATGCTGAAAATATTGCCGAAGGTGCTGCTGTAAAAAGGATGCTCCATTGAAAAGCCATGGCGTTTTTCGAATATTGGACCGAGCTGTCCTGCCAAGCCTATTGTCTGTGCACCGGAAAGTTTTTGAACCCAGAGCATGCGCTTTATAATAGTCTCGACTGTAGGGCGATTTTTTTTAAGCATCAGTTCTAAAGATGAGTTTGGGATTACGAGATATATCCCGAGGGGACGCCATCCCTTCATTATGAGTCCAGCCGGCGTCGGTCGGCCCGAAAAAAAATTCCGTAACCATTTTATATTAGGGCAAAAGTCAAGACATTCCGAACTGTCCGTTGGGTATATGAGAAAAAGAGTTTTGAACAGTTGTATTCGACCGAAAAACCAAATCAGTATCCAGATAGGCCATCGCAGTAGAAAAGCATAGAGTAGAAAGATAAACTGGCGCATGAATTTGTCCATTTTGTTCTCCTTGAATGATTTTGTTAACCAGAGCTCAGTGCAGCTAGGGTGAGGGGAAAAACTTTTGATTATTCTTTATCGGCGATTTGCAAGAGAAGTATTATGTGTTCGTGAAATTATAAAAATCGCGATTCCAACATGGTGATGTCGTCTGTGATCTTGGATATTTATGGGAATAAAAAAAGGCCGCATTATCTTGAGATAGTGCGGCCCGAGTACAACAAAAATAAATTTTAATGTTAGCTTTAACCAGTAAGAACCTCGTTGATTATTGTAATTATCTCTGCCAGCCCGTAAGGCTTCTTGATATAGCTGTGCACGCCAAGCTCCAGAGCTTTCTTGACGCGATCAGTCTCAGAATAACCACTTACGATAACTACTTTCTGGTCCGGCCGGATTTCAAGAATACGTTGATATGTATCCAAACCATCCATGCCGGGTTCCATGATCATATCAATGAGAATAAGATCAACGGTTTTTTCTCTTAGAAATGCTATGGCCTCTTCACCACTGGAAACAGTTTCTATCCTGTAGCCCAGAGTAGAAAGGATGTTTTCTCCAAGTGATCTCTGTTCCAGGTCGTCATCGACCAGCAAAATTGTTTCTCCATTGCCCTGTTTGATTGATAGTGATATCGGTTTTGTGGTGATCGACTGGTTGTGGTCATTTTTTTGAACAGGGAGAAACACCGTTATGGTAGTGCCCTTTTCTGGAGAACTTTCTACATCCAAATATCCATCATGGTCTTTGACAGCACCCCATACCACAGTCATACCCAGGCCGGTACCGCTGCGGCCCATAATTTTGCTGGTATAAAATGGTTCAAATATCTTGCTCAGCTTATCTTGAGATATGCCCATTCCGTTGTCACGGATTGTAAAAACCACATAATTTCCGGGGATGGTGGTGTCGTATCCTCTGATCGGAGTATCTACATATCTGTTTTCCGTAACCAGTAAAACGCTGCCTTCTTTTTCTATTGCTTCAAAGCTGTTCATCAAAAGATTCATGACAGCCTTTTCCAAATGAACCGGAGATGCGGATAAGTATTGCAAGTCAGGAGCGAGATGTGTTTCTACAGTCACATCGGGATAAATCTTCTGTAAATTGATGAATTCGGGGCTTTGCAGATGGGCTCTGATGATATCATTGAGTTGTACCTTTTCTCTGGTCGTGATTCCCCTGCGCGCTAAAGTCAATAGGTCCTGGACAATTACCGCGGCACGTTTTCCAGCACGACGTATGTTTTCCAGAGGCACGCGCATATCACTGTTCGGTGATAACTTATGCAGTAACAAGTCGGGATAGCTGACGAGACCAGACAAAACATTGTTGAGGTCATGTGCTACACCACCGGCCAGCCGCCCAAGAAGTTCCATCTTCTCTCCCCTGACCAGTTCAGACTTCAGTCGTAACTGTTCCTGTTGCGCCCATTTTCGTTCTTCGATTTCAAGCCGTAATTTTCTGTTAGCCTCTTCCAATTCCGAAGTTCTCAGTGTGACACGTTGTTCAAGTTGATTTCTGGATTCTTCCAGTTCTTTTTCTTTGTCCCGTAGCTCGTTTATGGTTCTGGCTAGGATTTGTTGTTCGTCCAACAATGCGTCACGGCTCCCAGAGCGACTCTTTTCAACTAGAAAAGCTAAAACACAGACGAGGAGATAGGAGGGAATAAAACGAATAGCAAAATCTTTGCTGTATACATTGATATTGTCGGATTGCAGATCGAAGAGGAGAAACCCTGTACAAAAACAGAAAAGGAGCCCTGTGACCCACATGCCTTGCCGTAATCCAAGCAGATAAAGAGATATAAGCGGGAAGGTGTAGAGCCACATGAAGGAAGTCGTGTGTACCCCTCCAAGAAAAAACAGATAACTAAAAAAAAGGAGGAGGATAAAAATGCCGAAACGGGAGGCAATAGGTTCGTTTCCGGTTCGGTGCAGATAGAAAAGAATCATGAAGAGAGCGCTGGCAACGATAAAATCAGCGATGCCTAGAAGTAGAGCACTTTGTAGCAGAGCAATACCTCCCATGAACAAGAGAAGGATAGCACCAAGAAATAGAAAAATATTTAACATAATAATTTTTCTTACGGTCTCACTATCCTTGCCGTCACGGACTCCCTTGTAGAGAAAAGAATGCATCTGTGTCCCCAAGTTTTCTGGTGGGCTCTAGTGTTACAAAGTGGAGTGTCAGTCTGTTATGTCGGTTTAATTCCTAACTGTATTATACTATATACATAATTTAATGTCATTCCAGTGCCGGAATAGTTCTACTCAACCACATAAGAATTGAACGAATAAGATTTTAATTTTCAATCAATGTCTCGATAGATCGGCTATTAAGCAACTGATGGCATAACGTAAAATAAAATCGCAAAAAAATGTGCAGCGCTGCCGGCAACCACAAAAAGATGCCAGATGGCATGGTGATAGGAAAGAGCTTTCCATACATAAAAGACGACACCAAGTGTATAGAGTAGACCGCCGATCAGGAGAAGGATGACACCGTTAGGTGCGAGAGATAAAAGGAGAGGACGCAGGGCAATCACAAGCAGCCAGCCCATTCCAAGGTAGAGTGTGAGAGACAACCATCGAATTTGTTTTTTTATAACCAATTCAAGAATCAATCCACCAAGAGCAAGTCCCCATACCAGACCAAAGAGGGTCCACCCCCAAGTTCCACGTAATGTTATTAAAGTCAAAGGAGTGTAGGTTCCTGCAATGAGAACATAAATGAGAGAATGGTCGAATCGCTTGAAAAGCCTCTTCAGGTTAGGAGAGGAAAACAGGTGATAGAGTGTGGAGGCCAAATAGAGCAGGATAAGGGAACATCCATAGATCACAGCGCATATAACATGCCAGCCATTCCCGTACCGGGTGGCTGAAATAAGAAGAACGACCAGTCCGATAGTGGAGAGACCTGTTGCTATGCCGTGAGTAATGCCATTGGCGAGTTCTTCTCGGAATAGACGCTTGTTGTTTTTTTGAGTATTCGTCATTAATCGTTCGATAAAAAATTAATAATTATTCTCATACTAATATAAATATGTTGAAATCTTGACTGTCTCTTTCATAATGATAACTATCAGCAGATTTCTTTGAGCTGTCAATCCGCCTTCTTTTTGTGAGCGATGTTAGCGTGCCTTTTCTTTCAGATGCTGCCATAAAGTTGCCATTTGGGCAGTTAACTTCAAGTACACATTCATCTTTGAGTTTTTCTGGGGAATCATTTTAAAAGACCGACTGATTGCTGTGAGTTCTTCCGGATGTACTCTGAATATTTGATGGAGTCTCGTTGACATCTGTAATTCCCTGATTATCTTTTTTCATTAAAATGTAGGTTGAACTTATTAAAAGCTCCGTGTTAGTTCGTGTTCATTCAGAAACGTTGTGGGCAGTTTTTATCTGGTAAGTGTGGGTAGATCCTTAACTTAAGTTGTCAGCGTTTGTTTGATAGACGGGATAATATACTGGCGACACAAAAAAATAACATAAGTAGAGCAAGTCAGGGTGAGCTGGTATTGCATTTGGGATAATAATTTTAAAATTATACTAGCCTGTTTTATTTCTAACATTAAATTTATTGGTACTGTAGAAAAGCATGAGGTTCTGGCTGTGGTTTCCTTTTGAATGTTGGTGAGCGCCTTGGTTTGTGTAATTGAAAATAGTGTTCTTTTTTGAACACGTACTGAAGACATTGTTTAAAAATATAGGCTGGTTAGTCTTGTTTTGTTGGTGTGTAGGTCGTATCAGTACATCTGAAAAGGAGGGTGGAGAAAAACGTCCTTGTCCTTTAAAAAAGGTTATACTCTAAAAATCACCTAGTGTAGCCTCTCTGCGGTACAGTGAGTACTGCTATTGAGAATTTAACGGAAATCGAATCGTATGGTTTTGAATTGAATCTAATGTCGGTTGTGTATTAAGGATAGTCCTTTGGATGTTATTTCTAATGAATTGTAAGTTACTTCTATCGATGTTTGTTGTTGTAATTGATGATGTGTGTTATGTTGCCTTTTTTTCAATACAGAATGTCTGTTAGAGGTATTGTTTGTCGGTTTATTTATTAAAAATTAAAAGGGGAATTAATTATGCTCAAAAAAACACTGTTTGTTACGATGGCAATTCTTGCCATAAGTATGCCTGCACTCTCTATTGAGTTACCTGCCGGTGCTACTCCGAACTTTGAAAAGGATTCAACAGCTTATGCGTCTTCATATCAATTCAACAGCATCATGGAAGCATATGGTTTAAACTTGGAGCCTGCCGCTGTATCTGGTGTTCCTGTCTCATATGCCAAAGTGTCAGGGGATAAAATTATTTTCAATAACGATTCCATAGCCTACACTCCCGCTCAGTATCACACAATCCTCACCGCTTACGGTCTTGAGCTCAAACCGGAAGCAGTGACCGAAAAATTGGGGAGTGTTTCTTCATACGCCAAGGTCAAAAATGGTGACATAGTTTTTGGAAATGATTCTATCGCCTATGGCGGAAAAGAGTGGACTACTATTATGAGTGCCTACTCACTGCCTATGGTCGCTGAGCCAGTTGCTGTTCCTGCTCCCGTTGTTATGGCAATGCCAGGAGATGAAGATGGAGACGGTGTCACTGATGATAAAGATGCTTGTCCGGGTACCCCAAGGGGTATTGCGGTTGACGAGAGGGGTTGCTGGGCAATGTCGAGCGACTTGTTGTTTGATTTTGATAAATCAGTAGTCAAAAAAGAATACTATCCTGTTTTGGATAAAACCAAAAAGATATTCGACGACTACCCAACCATGAAGGTTCAGATTGATGGCTATGCCGACAGCATCGGTACTGACGCATATAATCAGAAACTGTCTGAAAGACGTGCAAAAGCGGTAAGGAATTATCTGATCAAAAACGTTGGTATTGAAGCAGAGCAGACTGACAGCGGTAGGTTATGGCGAGACGAAACCAGCGTATCCTAATGACACAAAAGCAAATAGAGCAAAAAACAGAAGGGTTGAATTTACGCCTGCAATGTAAATACAACAAATATGATCGAACGTAATCGTTCGATCATAGAGAGTATGAAAGCCCATGGAGCGTCGTTTTGATGCTCCATGGGCTTTTTTTGTGATGCAAATAGGAGACCTGTCTAATGAGTGAAAGGCAGACTAGTTGGATGATTCGTTAGATTTTTGCTTGGCTGCATAGGCGGTCGCAGCACATTCATTCTTGCCAAGGTCGAGTTCTTCTGCCTTGGCGTCATCGACTTGTTCAAGATTGGCATTGATGAGGCGGATCACTGCATACTCGTCCGGTTGTTTTCTCATGTTGCTTTTAATGAAATGCAAGAAAACCTGATTTATCCGGGATGGCGTAAATATCTTTGTTGAAACTCATTGTCTCGGCCAAAGTTGAGACAAATGCAAATTTGTCATTTGCTTCCTCCCAACTCATATAGTGTCCGGGGAGAATAATCATTTCGCTTTTGTATTTCTTGATTTTCTGAAGTGTCTCAAAAAGTTTATCGGACCATGCCTCCACCTGGCCACCAAGGTCTGGACGACCGATTGATTGGATAAAAACCGTGTCTCCCGTAATCATATAGCGATCATCGATAATAAAACTGGTGGAACCTGGAGTGTGACCGGGCGTGAAGATGCATTGTACTGTGGCACCAGGCTTTGAAAAATTATAGAGAGCTCCGTCCTGTAGTCGGGTGTAATTAATTTTCGCTCCGGAAAAATCATTTTCGTTGGCCAGAAATTCAGCACCCAGTCTTTTGCGAGAGTGTCCTGCTGCCGGCAATATAATCAGCCTGGAGGTGGGTTTCAAAGGTTTTAATTAATTTGCAATTATTCTGTTTGGCAAAATCGAGATAGAAATCGGTGTTCCGAGACGGGTCAAAAAGCATGAGTTCGTCGCCATTTTGCAGGCCATAGCTGGCCGATGCCTTGCCTGGTCTGATGAATTGGTAGAGTTGATATGCATCTCCTGGATTGAGTAGCACCGGTACGAGGAGGTTTCCCCATGATTTAATGCCTCCTTCAAGATATCCAACGTCCTTAATGCCATGTTTTTCCAGAATTTCTGCAACGAATTTTGCCGAACCTTCCTGGGCACAGACGATACGAACAGGTTTGTTCTTGATCACTTTTGCAACACATTCATCTTCAATTTCCATGAAATCGAAATAGGAAATATTTTGCATTATGAAAGGATAAGGTGACTCAACTTTGAACCTGGCAAAGTCGATCTTATTTCTGACATCAAGGACTACCATTTCTTGCCGTGTTGTCAGTGAGCTGTAGAGTTCTGCTGCAGTGAATTTGAAAATACTCATTATAGTCTCCTTCAGTTAGTTTCAGTAGGTTTCCGAAATGAGAGTGTGCTCAGGAAGTTGTGAGAGAAGCATTTTGTTAAAATGTGCTTACAAAAAATAAGACAGCCGTGTAATCGACAGTGTGAGTATTATTATTTGTGAATAACGATGAAAACAAAACTCGGCATCCTAGATCGGTCTGAATCCGAAAGGGTACTATTAGTCTTCGCATGGGCTATAAGACAAGAAAGCACGGGGTAAGTCCACGAAATTCTTTTTAAAAGACAAGAAAAGGATTTTTAAGTACTAAAAATGCAAGAGGCTTGCTTCCTCGGCAGTTGTTGCAAAACAATCAATGTGCAGCAGCCAGTAGTTGTTCAGGATTCTTGCGAATGGCTTTAGCGGTTGTCAGAGGCAGCCAGTGACTGTCATCGATCATATTATAAAAATAAGAATCTATACCTATAAAACCGTCGAGGAAATGGCTGAGAATATGGAGGGTCTTACTCAGATATCCCTGTTTAATGAGCTGAAAATCAATTGTTTTACGGATTTTTGCCTTAACAAGTTCATCAATCAATTCCTGCACAGTTTGGCGATTACTGGCTTTCCGCCTTGGCTAAATGGTCGAAAAAAGCAGCATCGAGGCCGGCAAATGGATTTGCTTTCGATAGCCTCGATGCAGTCATATATAACCAGTGAGGTAAGATCAAAAAACTTATGAACCTGGTCACTGCAGTGATCGAATGAATCACCAGTCAGAAGCACTTTATGCTGGGAAATTTGATTCATGGTTCCTTATGGTTCGGGCTTATGAGTTGAAACTTTCTATAACGCGTTTGCCTATTCGCCTGCCCATTTCCACGCACTCTTCCAGCTTGCGCTCATCCGGAACATATTTCATTCGAAGTCCATCTTCAATCAACGTCAATCTTCATATCTTCCAAGGCTGTGTTTATCAAGCCGACCGCCTCACCGCTCCAACCAAAAGAACCGAAAGCGGCCCCAAATTTATTGGTCGGTTTCAGGCCTCTCATATACATGAGAAATCCGGCCATGCGAGGCAAGAGTCCGTTATTCAGAGTGGAACAGCCGATAACGACTGCCTTGGCACCAAGGACTTGAGTCATTACATCGCTTCGATGGTGCACTTTGAGGTTAATCATGCTGGTACTGACCCCTGTTTCCTTTAGGCCTGTCCCAATGGCATGAGCCATTTTTTCTGTGGAATGCCACATGGAATCATAGATAACCAGGGTCTTCTTTTCCGATTCATTGCGACTCCATTTGTCGTAAGCCTCAAGAATTTTGTTTTGATGAGTGCGCCAGATAACGCCATGGTCAGGGGCAATCATTTTTATATCGAGGCCCATTTCATTGACCGAGGCCAACAGTTTTCTGATAAGCGGGGAAAAAAGGTAAAGGATGTTGGCGTAATATTTGGCACTTTCCTGCATAACTACAGAGATATCAACTTCATCATCGTATCTCTCGGAAGTTGCATAATGCTGTCCGAAAGCATCGCTTGAAAAAAGAATTCCGTCTTCTTTAATATAGCTGAACATAGAATCCGGCCAATGAAGCATTCTGGTCTCAAGAAACTGGATGGTTCGTTTGCCCAGACTGACTTCACTTCCGGATTTTACAACTTCGTATGGCCAGTCTTCCCTGTGGAAATGCTCAAGGATTGCCTTTTGCCCCATGGGTGAACAGAAAAGTTTTTCCGGCTTAATTATGTCCATCATCTCAGGCAGGCTGCCGGAATGATCCATCTCAACGTGGTTAACCACCAGATAATCAATTTTTGCCGGATCAATAATTGCTCTGATATTCTGCAGCAATTCATCCATATGTGAACGTTTGACGGTGTCAAAAAGGGTGACTTTTTTGTCAACAATGAGAAAGGCGTTGTAAGTCGTCCCTTTATACGTCGAATATCCATGGAAATCACGCACATCCCAGTCGATTGCCCCTACCCAGTAAATACCTTTTGCAAGCTCAGTGTTACTCATTTTTGCTCCGATTGTATGTTGATTTAATTAATGGTTGTAATCGTATAGTGCTGTCTTTTCATGAAAACAAGCTCTCTCGTTGGTTTCAACCAGTCTCATGGAATTTTCATTAATGATGATAAATGACAGACGTAATTATTACAATAAAAGGATCCTTGAATTATAAGAACATGCTTTAAAATAATGCAATTAGTGATAATGATTATTACAATCTTCAAAAGAAGTAAATGTTAAAACAAAAATTGATTGTCAAATTTTGGTTTAGCTTCGCATGGGAATGATCAGTCGAAAAGAAAATATGATAACCGTTTTAACGCAAAGGTTGTTGCGCATATGAAAAAATATCCATCAATAGATCTTGGCCTTTGCAGCTACTGCATGGGCTGCATTGAAGTCGCTTCCGAGGTTTTTCGATTTAATCCAGACACAGGTTTAATGGAAGTGATCGAGCTTGTAAATTATCCAGTCGATCCTGTAGAGGAGGCAATCAAGAACTGTCCGGAAAACTGTATTTCCTGGGAAAGGGGCGAGTGATTTTTTTCTGTGGTATCGAAAATTTGGTGCTCCAGTCAAATTATTTTTCCTCATTTCACCGGATGTCGACGATAATAACAGGATTGTTGTTTTGATATCATTTTCCATCGTTTTCCTGCCGAAAGAAAATTTTGATTTCGGGGTTATTCTCCACGTCAACAATGGAGCTGAAATGTAGATAAAAACAATTCATTCTGGTAGTATGAACTCGTTCTTATGATTTAACCAGGTATTATAATTTCATGGATATACCATTTCACATTATCTCACAGTTCCAACCTTCAGGAGATCAGCCTGCAGCAATTAAGGCACTGACTGAGGGCATCCAGACTGGCATAAAAAGTCAGGTTTTGCTTGGGGTGACGGGATCAGGCAAAACATTTACCATGGCCAATGTTATCAGCCAGGTGCAGCGGCCGACTCTGGTTATTGCACCCAATAAGACATTGGCAGCACAGCTTTTCAGTGAGTTCAAAGAACTATTTCCTGATAATGCAGTAGAGTATTTTGTCTCATATTACGATTATTATCAGCCGGAAGCATATATCCCTCAATCGGACAGTTACATTGAAAAAGATTCCTCTATAAATGATGCAATCGACAAAATGCGCCATTCGGCAACTCGGTCTCTGCTCACCCGCCGTGATGTGCTGATTGTTGCCTCGGTTTCATGTATCTACGGTCTCGGCTCCCCGGATGAATATAAAAACATGCATCTGTTTCTTCGGTCAGGCGATGAGTATCCTATTGAGGAGGTGCAGAGACGTCTGGTTTATATGCAATATGAACGTAATGACATCTCATTTCACCGGGGGACTTTTCGAGTGCGGGGAGATGTCTTGGATATTTTTCCTGTGCACGAAGAGGAAAAGTCTATACGTATTGAGTTTTTCGGAGAGACTGTTGAGAATATTACCATCATAGATCCACTGAGAGGTGTCGTGCTTGAGCGGCTTGAGGAATACACGGTCTTTCCCGGCAGCCATTTTGTAACTTCGAAGGATCGGTTGCAACTTGCTTGTGAGACGATCAAAACAGAGCTTGCCGAACGCTTGGAATCTTTTTACCAGGACAATAGGTTGGTTGAAGCCCAGCGTCTCGATCAGCGAACTATGTTTGATCTTGAAATGATTCAAGAATTGGGGTACTGCACCGGGATTGAGAATTACAGCCGACATCTGACGGGGAAAAAACCGGGCATTCCACCACCTAATCTTCTCGATTATTTTCCTGAGGATTATCTGCTTTTTATTGACGAGAGTCATATTGCAATAGGGCAGCTTAATGGTATGTACAACGGTGATCGGTCGAGAAAGACAACCTTGGTCAATTATGGGTTTCGACTGCCTTCTGCACTTGACAACAGGCCCTTGAGATTTGATGAATTTACAGGGCGTGTCAACCAAGTGATCTATGTCTCGGCAACACCTGGTCCTTATGAGTTGGAGCAGGCTGAGGGAAAGGTGATCGAGCAGGTTATACGACCGACAGGACTTCTTGATCCTGTAATTGAGGTACGTCCTGCTATCAGCCAGGTTGATGATCTGCTCGAAGAGATCCGGTTGCGGGCAGACCGTGGCGAAGCCGTGTTGGTCACAACATTAACCAAAAGGATGGCCGAAGATCTTACCGATTATTACGAAAAAATCGGTATACGCGTTCGATATCTACACTCTGATATTAAAACCCTCGAGCGAATCGAGATTATCAGGGCTCTTCGGAAAGGGGAGTTTGACGTGCTGGTCGGCATAAATCTTTTAAGAGAGGGGTTGGATATTCCCGAGGTGTCTCTCGTTGCAATTCTTGATGCCGATAAAGAGGGTTTCCTCAGGTCCGAAAGATCGCTCATTCAGACTTGTGGCCGAGCGGCCCGTAATGCTGAAGGTATTGTGATAATGTACGCCGACAACATTACCGGTTCGATGCGCTTTACCCTTGAAGAAACAGAACGTAGACGGAAAATACAAAAAGAGTATAATCTGAAAAATGGTATTACACCCCGAACAATTATTTCCGCAGTAAAAGATTCAATGCAGCAACATCTGCACAATTCCGGATATACTTCAGAGAATTTCGACGAGACATTGCTGGAGATTGCTGAACAGTTGCCAAGTTTTTCATCGGTTAAGGATTTGGAAAAGGAAGTTAAAAGACTGGAAAAAGAGATGCGCCTTGCTGCAAAAGAGCTGGCATTCGAGAAAGCGGCAGAACTGAGGGACCGAATAAAGAAAATTCGTCTGCTGGAGATAGAAATTGGATGACTAAGGGTAAATTAAACACGTTGTTGCTCTGCGTTGTGCCACCATTGATTTCCTGGTTGATGAGGTTATGGTTTCGTACCTGCACGGTGACCCTGCATAATCACGAGAATTGTTTCAAAGCGGAAGAAAAAGACAAAAATGGTATTGCCTCTTTTTGGCATTATTCGGTGATTTTTATCCTCTACCATATGAGGAAATATTCGGCCACGGCAATGGTAAGTGCCAGCAGAGACGGAGAGTACGTTGCCAGGTTGGCTGAGAAATTCGGTTTTGAGACGGTTAGGGGTTCAAGAAATAACAAAGGTGTCGAGGGACTCAAAGCCATGTTGCGGGCAGTTCGAAATGGAAATAGTGCCGCGATTGTTGCAGATGGCTCACAAGGGCCACCCAGAGTCATGCAGCCTGGTGCTATTTTTCTCGCGTCAAGGACGGGTGTACCAATTGTTCCAATGATATTGGCTGCATCCAGTTATTTTACTATCAACTCCTGGGACAGGACAATTATTCCAAAACCATTCTCCAGCATAGATTTTTATTACGGGGAGCCGCTGTTTGTCCCGAAGAACTTAAATCCGGAAGAGATTGATGAATATCGGTTGCAACTGGAAGAACGTCTGAATACACTCTATATTGAAGCATGGGGACAATATGGGAAGATTGCGCATTAGTAAGGTCTTGAAATGACGACCATCAAGGCGAGTCGTAAGGAATATCTTTTTGTAGAGATCGGAAATGAGATAACTCCAGCAAATTCAAGTTGGCCCAAGCACACATAGGAGTGGTTTGGGATAGATGAGAGATGAAATTGTGAGAATGGACAGAAAAGGCCTCGTGATTGCCGGACTTGCAGGAGGGTCTGGTAAAAGTGTTGTGTCTGTGGGAATTACCGTCGCACTTGCCAGGAAAGGTCGAACGGTTGTGCCATTTAAGAAAGGACCTGATTATATTGACGCAGGTTGGCTGCAACTGGCCGCCGGAAGAAGATGTTATAATCTTGATCCATTTCTCATGACGCAAGAGGCAATTCGGCGATCTTTTGCTCTTCATTCGAGCGATGCTGAGGTGGTTATTGTCGAAGGCAATAGAGGCCTTTACGACGGTGTCGATGCTGAAGGTGGTTACTCCACCGCCGAGTTGGCGGTCATTTTAGATTTACCTGTCATTCTGGTGGTCAATTGTACTAAGACAACCCGAACTGTGGCTGCTATGGTTCTGGGCTGTCAACAATTTGATAAACGGCTCGATATCAGAGGCGTTGTCCTCAATCAGATAGCAACGGAGCGTCAGCGGCGTCTTGTCACCGAGTCGATTGAAAAATATACGGACATTCCTGTCCTCGGTTCAATACCTCGATTGAAAAGAGATATCTTCCCGATGCGGCATCTGGGAATGGTTCCACATCAGGAGTATGCGGATAGTCATGGTGCTCTTGGCTTTCTCGCAGATTTAATTGTCGAAAATGTCGATCTTGACCGCGTTGAGGCGGTAATGGCGCCCGTCCCGGAACCTCCTTCGCCTGTTTTAAAGCACCAGACTAAAACGACTGATTCCACCCTGTCACAAGTGAAAATCGGTGTTCTACAGGATGCGGCGTTTCAGTTTTACTACTCAGAGAACCTGGAAGCACTGGAAATGGCTGGTGGACAATTGGTCTATGTGAATGCCATGCGTGACAGTATGCTGCCTGAGCTTGATGGTTTGTATATCGGAGGCGGCTTTCCCGAGACGAGTGCCAGGGAACTGGCGGCAAATACAGGTTTTCGTCATTCGGTTAAGAAAGCCGCAGAAAAAGGTCTGCCCATTTATGCAGAGTGTGGTGGCCTGATTTATCTTGGGAGTTCCATTGTACTGGGTGATCAGGAATTTCCTTTAGTCGGCATATTTCCAGTACGTTTTGGGATGTCGACAAAACCGCAGGCCCATGGTTATTCTATCTTTCAGGTTGAAAAAGAAAACGCTTTTTATAGCCCTGGAATGGAGATCAAGGGTCATGAGTTTCGCTATTCGAAAATTTTAGACTGGCAGGGGTCGGCAGAGCAGCTCGTTCTGAGGATGGTGCGCGGTCAAGGATTTATAAACGGCAGAGATGGCTTAACCTATAATAATGTCTTGGCCTTATACACCCATGTTCACGCCGACGGTACTCCCGAATGGGCAGGGAATTTTATCCAGCGGTGTCGAATAGCCAAAGATATAAAGGGATAAGGCTCTTTGTCGGACTTGGCAGGGAAACGATCAGTGGGAAGTTGTGGAGCCGAGGACCTTCACGCTGATTTCTTTTTGTTTTTCTATACTTGGGGCTGGCTCAACCCAGTGAATAAAAGATTCTCTCGTGCGCATAAAGCTTCCGTTGTCCTCTTTGCATTTTTCACAGATACTTTGTGCGTGATCCCGGTACATAATAATTTCTGAAGCCGGATCACCTTCTTTTGATACAGCCGCCATTTTCCTGCAGCCACAGTCCATTCGCACTACGACCACGCCAATGGCGTCAGGGCTTCCTTCGATAATGCCCTCTATCATGGCCTGCTCGCGTTTTTCTGCAAGAAGTTGTTTTTTTGGTTTTTTGTCTTTCATAGGGGATACGTAACTGTCCTCATTGTGGTGGGTCCGTCTTTATGTCAGTGCCGTCCATGAATCCTCGTAGGGTGGATGTAAAAAGAACGTGCAATATATATTAAAAAATCGTGCTTAGGTCAATAGTTAATAAGAGCAGAATAGCACATAGATTCGCCGTATTTGTCTTTAAAGCCGTTGAAATAATGGATCAATTTGGTTAGATGAACTCAGTGGATTCGTGGAAATAGTAAAGCCGTTTTTGCTTGACAAAAAACTGGCCGTGAATTAATGCAGTAATACACGTCACAAAGGAATGAAGATGATGTTCGGATAGCCAATTCAGTATGATGTATACTTAATTTTCACTCAAATTTTTTGGAGGTAATTCATGTTTGAAGTAATAGTTGATAAAGACAAGTGCGTCGGCGACGAAGAGTGTGTAGCAGCATGCCCAGCTCAGGTTTTTGAGATGGTGGACGGTAAAGCAGAGCCAGTAGAGATGGATGAATGTCTCGGCTGTGAGACCTGTGTTGAAGTATGTCCAGAGGGCGCAATCGTAGTAAACGAAATCTAAACCCGATTTGTGGGGCTCCCCTCTAGGGATCCTTGATGGGTGCAGGTGTCTTCACGAAGATGTTATCTTGAAGAGAGAAAATATCTTTAGTGCCTTGCATGTCGTATTTGATTCTAATAGAACAAGCCCATCTCCTAATTAGGAGATGGGCTTGTTCTATTTTGTGATTGAGAGCTTTTCCCCAGAAGATACCAAACCAAGGGCCCTCCTTTTTTGTGGATACTACAAGGTGAATTTAAAATGCTAAAAGGTCTGTCTCGATTTAAACCGGGGGTTAATAGACATACCCATCTCTTGTTGTCTGCTGTCCTCTGGACGGGTATTGGTATCATGTTACTTACCAAAGGTGCGCTTCGACTTAGCCACTTAAGTGCGTGGCAATTACCGATTGCTGGGGGTGCGATTCTCGCAGGCAGTCTTAAATCCCATTTCATCCTTGATAAATCAGCCAGACGTGGCATTAACCGTATTCTCAATTTTAAGGATGGAACCTGTCTAGGAGCAGTGTACTCAATAAAAACATGGATATTGGTTTTGTGTATGATGGGCATGGGTTTTATCTTGCGAAACTCTTCGATTCCCATTAGCTTGCTCAGTTTCTTGTACCTCACTATCGGTTGCGCGTTACTGATTTCCAGCAGACTCGCATGGAGGGAATGGCTGAACGGGAACTAACCTTCGCCTATTTAATACCAGTATGTATGATAAATCGTTTAACTGTATCAAAATAAACTGCACTGCATTAGAAGCTAACTATACTTTCATAAAAAAAAGAGCAGGTGCCGGGATACCGGTCATGGCCATGGTTAAAGCGGATGCTTATGGGCACGGCATGGTTATGGCAGCAAAAGCGTTTGAACGCGCCGGATGTGAAAGATTTGGAATAGCAGAGTTGCGTGAGGCCGTTCTCTTGAGGGAAGCAGGGATACGTGGCGATATTTACGTGACTATTGGTTTTGCAAAAGAAGATGCCGATCTTATATTCCAATACCAACTAACACCGGTCATTTACAGTTATGAAACCGCTCAGGCTCTTTCAATTAAAGCAGTTGCTCTGGGGAGGGAGATTGGTGTTCACATTAAGGTCGACACGGGAATGGGCAGATTGGGGGTTTTTCCTGTTGATTTGTCAACGCTTTTAGATGCTGTTTCCACCTTGAAGGGTATTAAAATAGCAGGCATAATGAGTCATTTTGCTGAATCGGATAATTTGAATTCGAAGAGTACGATGCAAAGTTTTGAGTCGTTTGCAGGTGCCTGTCGTGAAGTGAAAAGTAAATATCCCGCTATTTGTCATATTGCCAATTCTGCGGCAGTGCTTAATTTTCCCAACACTCATTGTGATATGGTGCGAGCCGGAATTGCTTTGTATGGGTATCATCCCGCAGGTCGGATTGGATCCCACGATCAGAATGGAGGGAATTTGATTCCGGCTATGTCATTTTGTTCTAGAGTCCTGCAAGTAAAGAATCTTCCTGCCGGAACGGGGATCAGCTACGGCCATACCTTTCGGACCCAACAACAAACCAGGCTTGCCATACTGCCGGTCGGCTATGAAGACGGCTACTCGAGATTATTGTCAAATAAGGGGCAGGTCTTGATTAGTGGTCATAAGGTACCGGTTCGGGGGAGAATTTGCATGAATATGTGTATGGTTGACATAACAGGTCTTAATGAAGTGCAAGCAGGTGATGAGGTTGTCCTGCTGGGCCGACAGGGTCGGGAAACCATCACAGCCGATGATATCGCGGAGGAAATGGGCAGTATTAGCTATGAAGTTCTCTGCCTGCTGGGCAATAATAATCAACGAGAATATATTGAGTAGAAACGAATGATCCGTACACAATTGAAAAAGGTGCTTGACGACTGTTTTGATCAAGGTGCAGCAGAGGGTTTATGGACAACTAATGCTGCAGGTAAATTTACGGTTGAATTGCCCAAACATGAAGGTCAGGGTGACTTTTCTACTAATTTCGCTTTGGTACTAGCCGGAATAGAAAAGAAAAACCCAAGAGAACTTGCCCATACTATATCCGAGAAATTATCTCAACAAACCGATCTTATTGATCGGGTTGAGATTGCCGGACCGGGGTTTGTCAATATCTTTATCAATCAGGAAGTCTGGCGTCGGCTGATCCCTGAAATTATTGGTCAGGGTGAAGGCTTTGGCAGGAGTACGGTCGGAAACGGACGAAAAGTGATGGTGGAGTTTGTCAGCGCCAATCCCACCGGTCCGCTCAGTATAGGTCATGGCCGTCAGGCGATTCTAGGCGATTCCATCGCCAGATTGCTGGAGGCAACCGGGCACGATGTGTACCGGGAATATTATTATAACGATGCCGGCAGACAAATGCGTGTTCTTGGTGAGTCAACCCGTGCCAGATATCTTGAGTTGCTGGGAGAAGAGTTTTCATTTCCGGAAGATGGTTATCAAGGGGAATACATTATCGATATAAGTCGATCCCTAATCGAGGAAAAAGGGGATTCTCTGAAGGACCATGATGATGTTATCCCGTTTAAAGAGCAGGCAGAGAAACATATCTTTAAAGATATTTCCTCTACTTTGGAGCGTATGGGCATTGTTTTTGATAATTATTACAATGAACAATCCCTCTATGAGAATGGACATGTGGATGATGTCGTAGCCGAACTGAGATCACTGGGCTATGTCTACGAACAAGACAATGCGGTGTGGTTTAAAACCACAGCCTTCGGACAGGAGCAGGACCGAGTCATTATTAAGAGTAGTGGTGAACCGACTTACCGTCTGCCGGATATGGCGTATCATCGGGAAAAATTCCGAAGAAACTTCGACTGGATGGTAAATATACTTGGCTCCGATCATATAGCAACGGTACCGGATGTTCTCGCCGGGGTGAAGGCTTTGGGCTATGATCCTGACAAAATCACTGTTGTCCTGCATCAGTTTGTGACTCTTACCCGGGATGGCAAACAGGTGAAAATGTCAACCAGAAAGGCCAATTTCGTCACCGTCGATGAATTGCTTGATGAAGTTGGTGTTGATCCTGTCCGGTTCTTTTTCATGATGCGTAAGGCAGACAGTCAGATGGAGTTTGACCTGGATCTTGCAAAAAAGCAGAGTCAGGAAAATCCGGTTTATTATGTCCAGTATGGTCATGCCCGGCTCTGTGCTATTCTGCGTCAGGCTACAGAGAAAGGTTTTGCCGAACCGGAATTCGATGTGGCCGAATCATCACTTCTCCGTGAGCCGGAAGAACTTCAATTATTGAAGGCCATGTCGACTTTTCCAACCAGTATCGAGGGGAGTGCCTTGGAACTGGCTCCGCATAAAATCATCTTTTACCTGATGGATCTTGCGGGACAATTGCATAGCTACTATAACAAGCACAAGGTTATCTCTGACGATATTCCTCTCAGTAGAGCCAGGCTTTGTATGATAAGGGCACTCCAGGTGGTATTGAAGAATGGCCTTGATATTGTAGGTCTCTCAGCTCCGACCAGGATGTAAGGTGAGGGCATCGGATGGCAGCAAGGCGTAAACCCCAAGCTAAAAAACTTAAATTTGAGTTGACGAAAAGTGCGGTCGCAGGTATCGGTGTGATAGCTTTTTGTCTCTTTCTCTGGATGTTTTTACTGGGGGTCTGGGTCGGACAGTCGGTTTTGCCACCAACTTATGTAAAAAACGACGTTGTAGCGAGGAAGTCTGTAAAAAAAATCGGTCCTCTGATCATTCGTGCGGAAAAGAAGGTTGTCAATAAAGAACAATAAATCTTATCTCTTAAAAGAGTCGATGCGAAGGTTACATCTCAGCGTGAATCTCTGTACAATAAACGAAGGTCCCTTGCTACTTGGCCTTATAATAAATATCTGAAGACGCTTTTACAGAACAATATAAACGGCAGAATATAATGATAGAAAAAATACTCACTAAGGTTTTTGGAAGCAGTAACGATAGGTATCTTAAACAGCTTAATCCTCTCGTTACGCGTATTAATGAACTGGAAACTGATATTCAGCCTCTTGATGATGCTGCTTTAGCTGGAAAAACTGGCGAATTCAAACAACGCCTTGAGAAGGGAGAACCTCTGGACGATCTGTTACCTGAGGCCTTTGCTGTCGTTCGCGAGGCTGGCAAACGGGTCTTGGGAGAGCGTCATTACGATGTTCAGTTAGTGGGTGGAATCGTCCTGCATCAGGGCAAAATAGCCGAGATGAAAACAGGAGAGGGGAAGACATTAACCTCAACACTGCCCGTTTATCTCAATGGGTTGACCGGTAAAGGGGTACATGTAGTCACCGTTAATGATTATCTTGCCGCCCGTGACAGTGAATGGATGGGCCAGGTCTATAAATTTCTTGGTATGAGTTTTGGCAAAATTATTCATGGGTTAGACGACAAACAACGCCGGGAAGCTTATGCTGCCGATGTCACCTATGGTACCAATAACGAATTTGGTTTTGATTATCTTCGCGATAATATGAAGTTTGACCTCATTGATTATTGTCAGCGTGGTTTTAACTATGCCATTGTTGATGAGGTAGATTCAATTCTGATTGATGAGGCACGGACTCCTCTCATCATTTCCGGACCGGCAGACATTTCTACGGACCTCTATAAAAATGTCAACCGGATTATGTCCAAATTTAAAAAAGAGGAACATTACACCGTCGATGAGAAGGCAAGGCAGGTGTCCCTGACGGAGGAAGGTGTTGCACTGGGAGAAAAACTCCTCGAAGTTGATAATCTCTATGATCCCGGTAGCATCGAAAAACTTCATCATCTGAATCAGGCCTTAAAAGCGCACGTACTCTTTAAGAACGATGTCGACTATCTTGTCAGGGACAATCAGGTTATTATAGTCGATGAATTTACCGGTAGAACCATGGAAGGCAGGCGCTATAGTGACGGACTGCACCAGGCACTGGAGGCAAAAGAGAATGTAAAAATTGAGCAGGAGAATCAGACGCTTGCCTCGATTACCTTCCAAAATTATTTCAGGATGTATGAAAAGCTCGCTGGAATGACCGGTACCGCTGATACTGAAGGTCCGGAGTTTAAAAAGATATATAACCTCGATGTCGTGGTTATGCCCACCAATCAGCCAATGGTTCGTGTTGACTATGCCGATGTTATTTATAAAAACGAGGCTGCTAAATATCGGGCAGTTATTCGAGAGATTGGAGAACTGCACAAAATTGGGCGACCGGTCTTGGTTGGAACTATTTCTATTGATGTGTCGGAAAAAATTTCCAACATGCTGAAAGAAATAAAAGTAGAACATGAAGTGCTCAACGCCAAACATCACGAGCGGGAGGCAGAGATCATTGCCGGGGCCGGACAATTGGGCAAAGTGACAATCGCTACCAATATGGCCGGTCGAGGAACGGACATAAAGCTTGGACCTGGCGTTGTTGAAGTTGGTGGCCTGCATATTCTTGGGACTTCTCGTCATGAATCCCGACGTATCGACAACCAGCTGCGTGGTCGTGCCGGTCGTCAGGGGGATGCAGGATCCTCTCGATTCTTTTTGTCTCTAGAGGATGATCTGTTACGTATCTTTGGTTCTGGCCGCATCACCGGTATCATGGAAAAGCTCGGCATGGAGGAGGATGAACCTATCGAGCATAATATGATTTCCCGTGCTATTGAAAATGCACAGAAAAAGGTTGAGGGACATAACTTTGATATCCGGAAGCATCTGCTTGAGTATGATGACGTTATGAACAAGCAGAGAGAGGTTATCTATCAGCAGCGTTGGGATGTGCTGGATAAAGAGGATGTAAGTGAGGTCGTTCAAGATATGCTCGAGGACCTTGTTGATGATGTTACTGGAGAATTTTATCAAGATCGACTGGACTCCGTCGAGTGGGATTGGCAAGGGTTCAAAATTCGAATGGGCGAACTTTTTCACAATGTTCCTGAGTGGCCTGATGACGAGTTGCTTGGATTGAAATTGGAACCCTTCAGAGAAAAAACTCTAGAATTTGTCAAAAAAGCATACGAAAAACAGGATGAACTGAATGGCCCAGCAACCCAACGTCAGCTTGAGAAACTGATTCTGTTGCAAATAGTCGATAGTCACTGGAAAGATCATCTCTTGTCCATGGACTATTTGAAAGAAGGAATCGGCTTGCGTGGTTATGGTCAGAAAAATCCTCTCAACGAATATAAACGTGAGGGATTTGAGATGTTTAATGAGATGGTCGAAGCCGTTAAGGCACAGGTTGTTTCAAGTCTCATGCGGGTAAAAGTCGTTCGGGAAGATGATGTCGAACGTATGGAAGCGGAACGACGGAGGCGTCACGAACAAGAGCAGTTGCGCCTGAATCGGATGGCTGCTGGGGAAGAGACACAACCTGCTCAACCTGTTAGACGTGATGCGGATAAGGTAGGTAGAAATGCTCTTTGTCCCTGTGGGTCCGGAAAAAAATACAAAAAATGTTGCGGTAAAGAGGCGTAGGGTCGTTTAGCCTTTGACGGCTGTAATAAGAGAGCCGGTGATTGTAGATAAATAAAAAACGGGCCAACGGAAACTTTCCGCTGGCCCGTTTTTTGTGCCTTTAGCTTGATTTTCTCACTAGCCGTGTAGTTGATCCGGCTGCATCAGATTTTCTTCCATATGCTTGAGCTCGTCTATTCCGGAAATAATAATTTCAGGGTCCGGACTTAGTTCATCCGGTCCTAGCTTTCCGTCATAATCCATCTGGCTAAGAAGATATTTTATACAATTTATTCGCGCCTTTTTTTTATCGTTCGATCGGATAATTGTCCAGGGAGATATTGTCCGATTGGTTTCAGAGAGCATCTGAAATTTGCGAATGGAGTATTGGTCCCAAAGCTCTTGAGCCAGATTGTCAACAGGCGAGAGTTTGTATTGCTTTAAAGGGTCTGTTTTCCTTGAGTCAAACCGTTCCTTCTGAACTTGTTTTGATACGGAAAAATAGAATTTAAACAGCTTAATGCCCTCTTTAACCAGCATTTCTTCAAACATAGGGACATCTTTGAGAAAACGCTTGTTTTGTTCATCGGTGCAGAAGCCCATGACCGGCTCAACCATTGCCCGGTTGTACCAGCTACGATCGAAAATGACTATTTCTCCAGCCGAAGGGAGGTGAGTGACATAGCGTTGAAAGTACCACTGGCTCATCTCAGTCTCGTTAGGTTTCATCAGCGCGACGACTCTAGTGTTACGAGGGTTGAGGTGAGCGATAGCTCGCTTTATGGTACCCCCCTTGCCCGCTGCATCCCGGCCTTCGAAGAGCGCTAGAATCCGCTGCCCGTTCACCTTCATGGAACTCTGCAGTTTCATGAGTTCAACTTGTAATTTTTTTAATTCTATCTCGTAGAGAAGATGCGAGTTATTAATCCAGATTGCTGTTTTTTGCGGACCTTTTTGAGAATTGAGATTTTTATAGGCAGTTCCTTCCAATAGCCTTGTTTCCTCCAGCTTAATATTTTCTTTTTTTGGTGTTTTCTTTTTGGCCATGTTCGATGCCTCAATGTAAAGGGTGAGGGGAAGAAAAATGCGTTATTTGTACGCAGTGAAACCGCCTAACAGTATGATAGCAAGAACCTTTGATGATATGCAAAGTCAATTCAATTTCTTGCCATTTTGAAACATCGTTGCATATATTTCAGGAAGATGCAATTCTCTGATTTTCAAGACAACTTCATCAATTTCATAAGCTATCCTGAAGTGCTGGACATTAATGGATTTCGATGAAATCTCAAGCGTGGCACAAGATGCTCTTGGATCACCATCGAACATCCTGCCAACAGAGCCTGGATTGATGAAGTGGACGTTTGAAAGGGTCTTATGATATGGCGAGTGAGAATGCCCTGTTAAGACAATATCACAATCGGTCTGGTCGGCCAGTTCATGGAACCTGGCATCCGGGGTATCGTTAAAGAGGAACTCGTCATCATCAGTGGGGCTGCCGTGGAATATTCCCAGTCTCTTTATAGCCTTGTTCCCCGGTAGGGACAGATCCATCTTGCAAATTTTTGCAAAGGAGAGAAGATAACGGCGACTCTCTTCACTTAGATCTTCTGCAGTCGTGGTATACATAATCCGTTTTTCCGCAGTCCGCGGCTTCTTAAACGACTTACCCATGAGAAGTTTGATTACTATTCGATCGGTGTTACCCAGGATTGAGATGGCTTGGTGTTCAGCCAGCCAAGTGAGCGTTTCATTTGGAAAAGGTGCGTAGACGAGAGAGTCTCCAGCATTAACGATAAAGTCGAAGCTCGCCGAATCAAATCGCCGATTGATAGCCTTTAGAGCCGGATAGTTGCCATGGATATCTGAAATGAGTAATATTCGTATTGTCATTATAGCAGTGGAGAAACAAGCAATACTGTGTTTTCTTTAAATATTTCCCAAGAACCTCTTTGGGAAAAGAGATGTATATCAAGCTCGGTCGATTGATTAAGGTACTCCTGTTGTATTGCAAAAAGCTTTTCGGTGAATGATTTAGAGTATATAAAAAGAGTGGCTTCGAAATTTATCCAAAGACTCCTCATATCCAGATTTACGGAGCCAAAGAGGGAAAAATCACGGTCGACTGTAATGGTTTTTGAATGGAGCAGGCCACCATGAAAAAGAAAAATCTGGACACCTGAGTCGGCTAGCTCCTGGTACCGGGCGCGGCTGGCGTATTTCACTAGAAGTGAATCATTATTTTGGGGTATGATGATTTTAACGTTTACACCTTTTTGGGCAGCAGCTTTAAGTGCTACCAGCAGTGGTTCGTCGGGGATAAAGTACGGAGTTGTCATCACCAATTCCCATCGGGCTGCATAGATGGTGGTGAGGAGCAGGTTATGTATAGCGTCCGGGACGAGGCCAGGTCCCGAAGGCACAAGTTGGATAGCTGCTTTTCCAGTAACGATGTGGTTGCTTATGTCGCTGACTTTCCGAACGGATTTCATGGCTTTCAACAGTGATTCAGAGGGAAACTGTCCAACGTCCGTATCTAAGAACCAGTCACTGATAAAGGTACCGGCAAAGCATTCGACAACCGGACCTTCCACTTTGACCATTACATCGATCCAGTTTCCAACCCCAGCATCTTTTTTAAACACATCGGGGTCAACCATGTTCTGGCTTCCGGTAAAGGCAATTTGTCCGTCTATTACCACAAGCTTCCTGTGGTTACGGATATCCATTCTCCAGAACAAGGCATTAATAATTCCAGCGGGTAATGATTCTTGAATATTGATCCCTGCTTGCCTCATTTTGGTCGCGGTTGCACTTTTTAGAAAATCACGACTGCCGATGGAATCTAATAACATTCTGCAGGTTACCCCTCTGGCGGCGACCTGCATCAATGCGTCGATGATCTTATTTACCCGTCCGCCTTCCTGCCAGATATAGAATTGAAGGTGACATGTGGTGGATGAACATAAAATAGCTTCAGTTATACTATTAAGTATTTCATCAGGGGCAGTAATAAGGGTGAGGTCGTTTCCTGCCATTGTCGGTATGCCGACCAGGTTTTCCGCCTGGAGATGGAGAGGGTAGCATTCGGGGTTAAGATCGTTCCAGACAACCGGCGCTCTATCGTGTAGAGTTTTTAACCAACGTAGGTAGGTATTGAAGGAGACCTTGGCTCGCTCTTTTCGTTTTTCAGGAAGTCGGTTTTCACCTAGGAGTAGATAGCAGATGCCTCCCAGAAATGGAATGACGAGAATGATAACCAGCCAGGCCAATGAAACACCATAGGGACGCTTTCGCATGATAACTCTAACGGAAAGCCCGATACGGATAAAATAATCTGCGAGCAGCAATATGGTTGAAAAAAGAGAGTAACTCCAGTTGAGTTCCTGACTATTCATGGCACAAAACCGTGTAATTCTACAGAGTCAAAGGTGGTTGAATTGACTGCCGATAATTGCATTTTTACTTTACTCCATTACAGAGAATACCTCTCTATGTCAGTGAAAACAATTGTGACCTGCTATTTGTCCGTTTTTTCATCTATTTTAAAGTAGCATAATCAGGTGGATAAGTGGTAGATATATTTTGAGATACGAACAAGATGCAGATGGGAATATTCATTCATTTTCAGATTTCACAGAATTTAGAAAAGTTACCACCGTGTGATAAAATGTCTAAAAAGTGATTAAAGGATTAGTTATTCTATGAAGATCAAGGGCTTTACATTTTCAGCAGTCGAGGCAGGAATTCGCTATCCCAACAGGTTGGACCTCGCACTCATTTATAGTGATATCCCCTGTGTGACAGCGGGATTATTTACCACTAATCAAGTTAAAGCTGCACCGGTTATTATAGACAAAGAACGGCTCAAAGGAGGCTATGCCCAGGCCATTCTTGTTAACAGTGGTTGTGCTAATGCCTGTACTGGTGAAAAGGGAATGGAGGTGGCCAGAAAGACGAGTGTTCTGGTTTCCGAGGCACTCGGGATTTCAGATGATCTGATTCAGGTATCATCAACCGGGGTGATAGGTGAACAGCTAAATCTCGAACCCTTTGAACGATGCATGCCGACGCTTATTAAAGAGCTGTCCTCCGACAATCTAGAGAAGGTTGCTCAGGCGATAATGACGACGGATACCGTGCAGAAAATTGCCCAAACCAAGGTGAATATAGGCGGTAAAGAGGTTAAAATCATAGGTATGGCCAAAGGCGCGGGCATGATTATGCCCAACATGGCCACAATGTTGGCCTTTGTTTTCACCGACGCTCAGATCAGTTTCCCTGAACTCCATAAATCTCTTGTCAAAGGCGCTGACAGAACTTTTAATCGTATAACCATTGATGGTGATACCAGTACAAACGATATGGTCCTGGTCATGGCCAACGGAACAGCAGGTAACCCTTGGATTGACGGTGATAGTCCTTTGGAACAGCAACTTTTTCAGGATGCCTTGGAGTCCGTTTTAAAGGATCTGGCCCTACAGATAGTCAGCGATGGGGAAGGTGCTACGAAAACCATTACAATCAGGGTCTGTGGTGCCAGAGAGAATAAAGATGCAGAAATAATTGCCAGGACCATTGGGACCTCAAGTCTTGTAAAAACAGCTTTTTTTGGAGAAGATGCTAACTGGGGTCGAATTTTTGCGGCTATGGGACGGTCCGGAGTACGTTTTTCTCCAAACCATGTCGACCTCTCTTTTGGTGATGTGCTGTTAGTGAAGAATGGCCTAAGTCTAGGAACTGAGGCGGAGGTTGCAGCTAGTCAGGTTCTGAAAGAAAAGAGTTTCACAGTTTGTGTCGATCTACATGACGGATCTTGCTGCGAAGAGGTCTTTACCTGCGATTTCTCCATCGATTATGTCAAGATTAATGCCGATTATCGGTCTTAGCTAAGTTCAGTGTCGATTCATTAAAACGTCTCTTTCATATTGCAAGTGAGTAGAAAGAAAAAGTAGGTAACCCGCACAGCCAGGCACAAAATAAATTTATGCCTGTTGTGGCTTGGCTTTTCAACAGATCATAAGCTGTATTCTTGTTGCTCGCCATGGCGTTTGCTTTGCTAAAAGCTATCAAGGTCTGTTTTGATCGCGGAAATAATCAATAGTTTCCATCCTGAAACGGCCCTTTTACCCTAACTCTTCGTTGTTCTCAAAATTTAATCCTCGGAATATTACTTATAGGCCAGCGGTTCAATTTATCGAACGCCTCAATTTAGAATAAAATGCCTCGTTTCAGGATGGAAACTAAATAACTGCGGTTTCACCTATCAATCTACCACAAGAAGGAGAAAACAATGAAGAGACTGTTCCTGCTGACGTGTGCTCTAGTTTTTCTGGCGGTTGTGCCGGCCCAGAGTGCGACACCAAAGGATACCCTGGTCATGGCGTACAGGATCGATGACATGATAACCCTTGATCCTGCTGAAATATTTGAATTTACTGGAGCCGAATTTGCCGCTAACACCTATGACCGGCTGATCAACTATGATGTTGATAATGTCAGTAATATTTACGGGGGGATCGCTGATAGTTGGACCATAGCCGACGATGGGGTGACATACACTTTCAAGATCAGAAAAGATATCAGCTTTGCTTCTGGCAATAAGCTGACTGCTGAGGATGTCGCCTTTTCCCTGAAGCGTGTCGTTACCCTGAACCTGGGGCCCGCGTTTATTATCACTCAGTTTGGTTTTACTCCTGAAAATATAGACAAAACTATTGTGAAGGTCGATGATTACACCATAAAGCTGGTGATCGACAAACCTTATGCTCCGACCTTTTTTCTCTACTGTCTAACCTCGACTGCCGGGTCAATTGTGGACAAGATGGAAGTTATGGCCCATGAAAAAGATGGTGATCTTGGTCATGAATGGCTGAAAACTGCATATGCCGGTTCCGGGCACTTCATTATGAAGAGCTGGAAGCCTTCCGAGTCGTTGATACTTGTGCGCAATGAAAACTACTATGGCGAGAAAGCTAAGCTTAAACGGATTATTATTCGCCATATAGTTGAATCCTCGACTCAGAGGCTGCTGCTGGAAAAAGGTGATGTCGATATCGCCAGGAATCTTGGACCGGATGATATTAAAGGATTGGCTGGAAACCCGGATGTCAAGATTCGAACAAAAGCCAAGGGCGCGGTTTGGTACCTTGGTCTGAATCAGAAAAATCAGTACTTGAAAATTCCTCAGGTACGTCAGGCGCTTAAATACCTGGTCGATTACAGAGGAATGGAAGCAAGCTTTCTGAACGGGAAGGCGACTGTCCATCAGGCTTTTCTGCCGAAAGGTTTTCTCGGTGCACTTGAAGAAACACCGTTTTCTTTTGATCTTCCAAAAGCAGAGGCTCTGCTGAAAGAGGTGGGGCTTGAAAATGGCTTTACTGTAACTATGGATGTGAGGAATTCCGAGCCAACTACGTCTATGGCACTGGCTGTTCAGGCGACTTTTGCCCAGGCAGGGATCAAGGTTGAGATTATTCCCGGTGAAGGCAAGCAGACACTGACTAAATATCGTGCGCGAACCCATGATATCTACATTGGCCGCTGGGGACCGGACTATATGGATCCGCACACCAATGCCGATACCTTTGCGCGCAATCCTGATAACTCTGATGATGCCAAATCCAAGCCTCTCGCATGGAGAAATGCTTGGGATATTCCAGAGATGACGAAGAAAACAGAAGCTGCCGTCCTGGAAAAAGATACTGCGAAGCGAGCTGAAATGTATCTGGCACTGCAACGTGAGCATCAGCAGGTTTCCCCGTTTGTCATCATGTTTCAGGATATAGAAATCCTGGGCGAAAGGTCGAACGTCAACGGCTTTATTCTTGGGCCCAGCTTTGACAGCAACTTCTTTTATGCGATAACTAAGTAAAGGTTTGAAAATTCCGGGGAGGTGTTCCTCTCCGGAAAATTTAGAAATTTTTCGCAATACTGTTGAAAATAGCTTTTTTTCGACCGGTTGCACAAACGTAGAAAAATGTATCTGTAATTAATCCAAAATGTTGCAACTGTTTACCAAGCGCCGTCTGGTGCGGGCTGCTCAGCAAACGGCAGGGTTGCTCACAATGGTTGCCGTTACGTTTTTCGGCCTGTTGCTGGTTACCTTTCTGGTTGGTCGAGTCGTTCCCATAGATCCGGTTCTGGCTGTGGTCGGCGACAAGGCAAATGCTGAAACGTATGAGCATGCGCGTCTGGCCATGGGGCTAGACCTGCCGTTGTGGAAACAGTTTCTGATTTATACCGGCAAGGTATTGCAGGGCGACTTTGGCACTTCGGTGCTCACTGCAAGACCGGTACTCGATGATATCAAACGGGTATTTCCAGCAACCTTCGAGCTGTCGGCTGTGGGCACTTTTATCGGGGTTCTCGTCGGTATTCCACTTGGTGTTCTTTCGGCTGTAAAACGCAACAGCATTCTTGATCATGTCACCAGGGTTGTTGGTTTGCTCGGCTATTCACTACCAATATTTTGGCTGGGATTGATGGCCTTGATGGTGTTTTACGCGAGGTTCGATCTCTTGCCCGGTCCCGGCAGGGTTGATGTGTTCTATGATGGCATCGTCGATCCGGTTACCGGTATTATGGTCATAGACTGTTTGCTTGCCGGGGAATGGGATATCCTGAAAAATGCCCTATGGCATCTGATAATGCCAGCGACGCTTTTGGGGTATTTTTCCATGGCCTATCTCTCAAGAATGACCCGTTCTTTCATGATTGATCAGTTGTCTCAGGAATATGTGCTCACTGCCCGTGTCAAAGGCGTTGCTGAATGGAAGATTATCTGGGGGCATGTTCTTGGGAATTGCGCAATTCCGCTTATAACAGTTGTTGCACTTAGTTTCGGAACTTTACTTGAAGGCTCGGTACTTACCGAAACGGTGTTCGCTTGGCCGGGAATTGGTTTGTATCTGACCCATTCTCTTTTGAATGCCGACATGAACTCGGTGCTGGGCAGTACCATTGTGATCGGTGCGATTTTTCTCGGCATAAATCTCTTCTCAGATTTTTTGTACAAAGTGATGGATCCGCGGGCCAGATAATTGACTGTGTAGCAAACATATTTTAATGTTTTTGCAATATATTCATGGAATTACATTTTCTTTATGACAAAGCAAACCCACAAAACAACGTTGGCCAGACAATGGTTGTTGACCGACACTCCTGCTTCTGCGTTCCAGGCAGTTATGGGGCGAATATATCTCGGTCTGATGGAATTCTTGCAGAACCGACTGGCGGTGCTTGGGGTCCTTATTATAATTGCGTTGATGTTGATTGCGTTGTTCGCTCCTCAGATCGCCCCCTATGATCCGATTGGGACCAGTCTTGCCGAGCGTCTTCAGCCGCCTTCTGCAGAGCATTTCTTCGGAACCGATGAGGTCGGCCGGGATATCTTTAGCCGGATTATTTGGGGATCGAGACTCACTCTGTACATCATCCTGCTGGTTGGTGCTATTGCCGCACCCGTAGGAATTATTATCGGTACTGCCTCGGGTTATTTCGGTGGAATTATCGACACGGTGTTGATGCGTATTACCGATATTTTCCTGGCTTTCCCAAAGTTGATCCTGGCGCTTGCCTTTGTTGCCGCATTGGGACCGGGTATTGAAAACGCTGTGATTGCCATTGCCATCACCAGCTGGCCACCTTATGCGCGGATTTCCAGGGCCGAAACAATCACCATTCGCAATGCCGATTTCATTCGCGCCATCAGGTTGCAGGGGGCTGGGCCGATACGCATTATCACCCAGCACATTATGCCGCTTTGTATGTCGTCACTTATTGTTAGGATTACACTGGATATGGCAGGTATTATCCTTACTGCCGCAGGTCTTGGATTTCTCGGTTTGGGGGCGCAGCCGCCATCGCCGGAGTGGGGGGCAATGACTTCCAGCGGCAGGGCTTATATTCTTGATCAATGGTGGCTGATCACCATGCCGGGTACTGCTATCTTCATAGTAAGCCTTGCTTTCAATTTACTCGGCGACGGACTGCGGGAAGTCCTCGACCCCAAAAGCGAAAGGTAAGAATTATGAGCCAGCCACTCCTTGTTGTGAAAAAATTATCTGTCTGTTTTCCTTCTGCCAGGGGCGAGGTCTTCGGGGTAAATGATGTTAGTTTTTCGATGGGCACCGAGAAGATTGGCATTGTTGGCGAATCCGGCTCGGGGAAATCTGTCACCGGACGTGCGATTCTCCGCCTGCTGCCATCTTACGCCAGGGTTTTAGCCGAAGAAATTTCCTTCAATGACCAAAATCTACTGAAAGTAAGTGAAAAGGAGATGAGGCAGGTCAGGGGCAAGGGCATCTCGATGGTTATGCAGGACCCGAAATATTCTCTCAATCCGGTCCGCACTGTCGGTGAGCAAATACGTGAGGCATATGCGATACGTCGCAGCGTATCGAAAAAAGAAGCAAAAGAGCGAACTCTGGAAATGCTTGCCGCTGTACGCATCCGTAACCCACAACAGGTATACCGGCTTTATCCACATGAGGTGTCCGGCGGAATGGGACAGCGGATTATGATTGCCATGATGCTTATTCCGGAGCCAAGGTTGCTGATTGCCGACGAACCGACTTCGGCCCTGGATGTCACAGTTCAGCTACAGGTTCTTGCGATTCTTGATGATCTGGTGAGCCAGCGCGGTATGGGACTGATCTTTATTTCGCATGACCTGGAACTGGTTGCCTCATTCTGCGACCGGATTATTATTATGTACGGCGGCAGGGTCATGGAAACCATCGAAGCGGGCAGATTGCATGAATCGACACATCCCTACACCAGAGGTCTTTTGAACTGTTTGCCGAAAATTGGTGGCAGTTGTGACCGGCTTCCCACGCTCCTGCGTGACCCGGAGTGGCTGAATCCGAACTTCTCCTCAACAGGACTTTAATACGCTACGATGCTTGATGTTCATAACCTCAATGTTGTTTTCGGCCACGGTTTAGATAAAAATCACGTTGTGAAGGATGTCTCATTTCACGTTGGCAAGGGCCAAAGTTTTGGTATCGTCGGCGAATCAGGATCAGGAAAGTCCACTGTATTGAACTGTATTTCCGGGCTTTTGGGCAACTGGAGTGGAGTGGTAACTTTGGATGGTCAAGTTGTGACCCGTAAACGAGATTTCTCATTTTACCGCAAGGTTCAGATGGTGTTTCAGGATCCTTACGGTTCTCTTCATCCGCGGCATACTATTGACCGCACTCTCAAGGAGCCGATCATTATCCACCGGATGGGGAGCGCCAATCACCGAGTTGAGCGGGCGCTTGAAGAAGTTGGGCTTGAACCGAAGTTCAGGTTCCGCTATCCGCATCAGCTCTCCGGTGGTCAGCGGCAGAGAGTTGCGGTAGCGCGGGCGCTCATTCTCGAACCGGAAATACTGCTGCTTGATGAGCCGACCTCGGCGCTTGATGTCTCAATCCAGGCGGAGGTGCTCAACCTTTTGCAGGAAATTCGGCAGGAAAGGAACCTGACCTATGTGCTGGTAAGCCACGATCTGGCCGTTGTTTCCCATATGTGCGAGACGATCTGTGTAATGAACCGGGGCGCGAATATCGAGACAATTAACAGAGAGCAGCTGCAGGCAGGCGAGTTGCGGGAAAAATACACTATTCAGTTGCTGGTTGCCAGCAAGGGGTATGATCGCTCTGCCATTGATCTGTTTGAGGAGTTTGAGTGACCGCGTTAAATTTAAATCGCTGTTTCAGTAATCGTATAAACCAAGGTGTGCATAAAAATGTTGCTATCCGCCGGCTGGAGTCTCTGTAACTTGACTTTGAGGCGTTAAATTTTTCATCATGCAAAGGGAAAGTTATGATACAAAACGCCACTATTAACGTCAGCGTATCAAACCATTACCGTAACCCGTCGTATGCCAGCGAGGTAATCTCACAGGGACTGCTTGGTGAGCGGGTGGAGATTTTAGAGGAAAAGGAGAAGTTTGCAAGAATCCGGCAGGAGGATAATTACGAAAGCTGGATCTCTAGCGATCAGGTATACAGAGGAGATCAACCCGTGGGCAGGACAGTGCTGGTTCGCGATCATTTCCTGCGTATTTACCGAGAGCCTGATTCGTCTTCGGAAGGCATTAAGGATGCTGTTTTCGGCACGAGTCTGATGTCCATCTCAGAGATCGATAGTTGGTATGAGATCGTCCTGCCGGATGGTCTATGTGGCTGGGCAAAAAAATGCCATTTTGGGACATTTCCGGATTTTTCCGCTGTAAATGTTATCAATCTGGCCCGCGAGTTTCTCGGCTATCAATATGTTTGGGGTGGCCGCAGTCCCAAAGGGTTTGACTGCTCCGGTTATGTACAGACGGTTTTTGGCATGTTGGGCATTAGACTGCCAAGGGATTCCTGGCAGCAGCAAAAACACAATTTGGTTGCACTCAACTGGCAGGATGCACAACCGGCAGACTTACTTTTTTTCGGCAAAACACCGGAGAGGGTCACCCATGTTGGGATAGCCATCGGCGGCGATCGCTTTATCCATGCCAGTGGCTGGGTGAAGTACAACAGCATGTGTGAAGATGATAAGGATTTCAGTCCTCATCACCTGCAGACTTTTATATCAGTCAATAGGTACAGACCTGAGGAAAAACGATGAAAATATCTGGAATAACCTATGATGTCGTCACTATTCCGTTGTCGACTACTTTTAAAACCGCACTGCGGACCGTGGACAGCATGGAAAATGTGATTGTCATTGTGCATACGGACACTGATTTTATTGGTTACGGCAGCGCGGCACCTGCAACGGTGATAACCGGCGAAACGATCGCCTCAATTTGTGGCGGCATTGATCACCTGCGAGAGCAACTGTCGGGGATGGATATTCTGCTCTATGAGGTGTTGTTTCAAAAACTGAATAAATGTATTCTTGGCTGCCTGTCCGCCAAGGCCGCGGTAGATATGGCTGTGCACGATCTACTCGCTAGATTTTATGGTGTCCCTCTCTATCAGCTTCTCGGCGGACCGGTACGGACTATTAAAACTGATATTACTATCAGTCTCGATGAGCCGAAGAGAATGGTCGCCAAATCACAGCAAAGGGTTACAGAAGGTTTTTCCACCCTTAAGATCAAGGTGGGTGGCGATCCGGATGTCGATATTTCAAGGATTGAGCATATACGGCAAAGCGTTGGTGACGGAGTTAATCTCCGCATTGACGCTAACCAGGGTTGGAGCCCTAAGGCGGCGGTATATGTCGGTCGGGAGCTGGAGAAGAGAAATATTAGGATAGAGCTGATGGAACAGCCTGTTCCCGCTCATGATTTTGAGGGTTTGCGTTTTGTACGTGAACATCTGACGGTGCCTGTCTATGCCGATGAAAGTGCATTTTCTCCACAGGATGTCCTGCGGCTTATTGGTATGGGGGCGGTTGATGGCATCAATATAAAGCTGATGAAGTGCGGCGGCATTTACAACGCCATGAAAATTGCCGCTATTGCCGAGTCTGCAAATATTCCCTGCATGGTTGGCTCGATGATGGAGAATCATATCAGTGTTACAGCAGCTGCACATCTGGCAGCAGGCAAACAGATCATTTCAGGATTCGATCTTGATTCGCCTCTGTTTTGCAGCGTTAATCCGGCCGTTGGTGGAATTTCTTACCGTGGTTCAAAGGTGGAGCTCTCTGAGCTTCCCGGTCTTGGCATTACCTCGTTAAATGATTTGAAGCAGGGCAGTCTGAAGGTATTGAACCGATGAAAGTATACATCGATTGTCGATTTGGAAAATAGTTGCAGGACCACCATTTAGGATGACTAATGAACGAATCACCCGCCAACCACGCAGTACGGCTACACGATGAATCTTTTGTCATCGATGCACAACTCCATCTTACCTATGAAGTTGCCAATCGTAGAGATCGCGGCCAGTCAAGGGTAATTGAAAACAAATACCTGCCGCAGTTTAACAAAGGTGGGTTCGATCTAATCGTTTCGTCGATTTTTATTCTCGATTTTTTTCTTCCCGAAATGGGCCTTCGTTAAGCGCTGGATCAGATCAGTTACCTGCATGAGGGGATCGCAGAGTCTCCAAGGCTGTTCAGGCTTTGCCGCTCCACAGCTGAAGCGCGTAACGCAAAAAAATATCGTTGAGGTGGCGATTTTTCTTTCGCTGGAAGTCGTGGACCCGTTGCTAAAGGATATCAGTTTGTTGTTTTCCATAAACATCCCTCTTTTTGGTCGGAAAGGGTGCCTCACAGGCTATTGTGAAGATTAATAATTTTCTACAGTTTGTGAAAAAAATGGGTATAATGGCGTGTGTGAAGCGATTGTGCTATTGTATATGGATGTTTTTATTTAACATATAAGTATGACTTCTTGCGCCTGACATTTATCGTGCTCAAAATATTTACCTCGTCAAAATCAGCCCATTTCCTATGAAAATATTGGCAATTTACAGTGGTAAAGGTGGTGTGGGAAAAACTGCCACAGCAGTCAACCTTTCTTCAGTTATCGCGAGTTCAGGGCAGAGGGTTTTGCTCTGTGATATGGACTCACAAGGGGCGGCATCTTACTATTTCCGTGTCCAGCCAAAGAAAAAGTATAACAGCAAGAAACTGCTCGAAGGCAAATTCGATAAATACATTAAGCAGACGGAGTTTACTAACCTTGATCTCCTGCCTGCCCACTTCTCCTTTCGTAATTTGGATCTGGCGCTGAGCAAAATTGAAGAAGAAGGACGAACCAATGCACTGCTTGGTGTATTTCAGCCATTGCATCCATTTTATGACTATCTCGTCCTCGACTGCCCACCAACATTGACAATTCTTGGAGAAAACATAATCGAAGCGGCCGATTTGGTTATCACACCGGTTATCCCGACATCCCTGTCGGTGTTGGCCTTGCAACGGTTGCTTAAGCTTTTTAAAAAACAAAAAGTTAATCAAAAGAAGATTGTTGCATTCTTTTCCATGGTGGAACAAAGAAAGACGATGCATCGTTTGTTCCTTGATGAATATGGGAATCATACATTCTTTCTTTCAACTCGCATTCCCTTCTTAGCCGAAATTGAAAAAATGGGACTTTTTCGTAATCCTGTCGGGAGTGATGGCAAAGTGTCACCGGCAGTTGAAGAATATAAAAGACTCTGGCAGGAAATTTTAAGACGAGGAGACGGTTTATGAAGCGACTTTATCTTATTCGTCATGCCAAATCCAGTTGGTCCGATTTTGATCTGGATGATTTTGATCGACCTCTCAATAATCGTGGTAAGAAGGATTGTCTGGAAATGGCCGAACGCCTCGGTAAAACAAATATCTATCCAGATTTGATTGCAGCCAGTCCGGCAAGGAGAGCGAAAAAAACTGCCATAATCATGGCAAATGGAACTGGATATGACAAGAATACTATCTGTTACTACGATGCACTCTACCTCGGTTCGCTTTCCTATCATCTTCAGTTGCTTGATGAGCTTTTGAAGAAGGTCGATAGCCTGTTTTTGGTTGGACATAATCCGACAATGACAGAACTTGGTGAACATTTAACCGGCAGAGATCTCGGGAATGTGCCGACCTGTGGGATTGTCGCCATGGAATTTTCTGGACAAGATGGATTTTCAACCGAAGCCGGTGCTGGTAACTTAGTGTTTTTCGATTTCCCTAAGAAAACAGAAGACCGGAGGATTTATAAATGAGTGTTGACGTTGCTGGCAGTGCACTGTTGAGTGGTACTCAACAGCGTTTTATTAATAGAATTTAGAATTGATTGGCAGGACTGAAGATGGAAGTCGTGGTTCCTAATTGCTTGAAATGTGTTCATTACTTCATTACCTACGATCCAGGCAGACCATATGGCTGTCGAGCTCTGGCATTTAAAAGTCGAATCAATCCAGCTCGCTTGGTATACGAGAGTTCCGGCATTATCTGTCAACTCTATACGCCAAAGAAGCGGGGAAGCAATGATTCCGGGTCAAAAAAACTGGCCTGAACGATGCGATGAAATATACATCTCGCTTTTCATGTTAAACAATAATCAAACTAAGTGGTACAAGTTGAAAGAGCTGGTGGGGTCGCTTATCCGAGAAACATGGCTAACCAGCTGGGAACTCATACGAATTACCATTCCTATAGCAATACTCACCAAAATACTTGAAGAATTTGGACTCATTGCTTATCTCAGTGCGGCTCTTGAACCTGTGATGGGGCTCATCGGTCTCCCTGGATCGCTTGGGCTGGTCTGGGCTACTGCGATTCTTACCAATCTGTATGGAGGGATTGCTGTTTTTGCGGCTTTGGCTCCAGGACTTTTGTTGACTAGTGGCCAGATAACAGTACTTTGTTCAGCGATGCTCATCGCGCATTCTCTCCCTATTGAACTGAGCATAAGTAAACGGGCTGGAGCGAATATTATTCCTATTGGTTCTCTTCGGCTTCTTGGTGCTGTCATTTATGCTTTTCTTCTTAATCAAATTTGTATTGGTTTTCATTTTTGGCAGGAAGAAGCTCAAATACTCTTCAAAGCAACTGCCGAATCGAGAGATCTTTTACGATGGATGTTAGATCTGCTGCAGAATCAGGGACTGATTATTCTAATAATATTTTGTATAGTCCTCTGTATGCGGATCTTAAGAACTGTTGGTATCTTGAATCTGCTGGAGAAAATTCTTGCACCTGTCTTACCATTTTTCGGTATGGGGCGGCAGGCTGCACCGATCACCGTCGTGGGTATGATTATGGGTATCAGCTACGGTGGGGCCCTGATAATCAGAGAGACCAATACTGGAAAGATGGCAAGAGAAGAGGTCTTTAATTCAATGGCACTGATGGGTCTTTGTCATGGACTGGTTGAGGACACTTTGGTCATGGCCGCTATTGGTGGAAAAATTGGTGGGATTCTATGGGGAAGGATTTTGTTTTCTCTGTTCGTCACCTATGTACTGGTGAAATTGCTTCATGCTCTTGCAGACAAGCGAATAAAACATCAGCTTTAATTCCTTTAAGAAATTTTAACTCAACATTAACAGCTTATGGATTTAACACAATTTGGCAAAAAGATGACCTGTAATGCCGGGATACTTTCCCTGATGGATGACCTGGCAAATGCTAAACTCGCAGGCGGCGAGAGCATGATTATGATGGGTGGTGGGAATCCTGGGGTCGTGCCTGAATTTCAGGAGATAATGCGCAATCAACTTCTGGAAATATGTAACGATAAAAACAGTTTTCAGCAACTGGTTGGCAGTTATGCACCTCCCCAGGGCGATCAAAAATTTTGCGAAGGACTGGCTAACCTTCTCAAAAAAGAGCAAGGTTGGGATATCGGCCCGGAAAACATCTGCTTGACAAATGGAAGTCAGACTGCCTTTTTCTTGCTTTTTAATCTCTTTGGAGGTGTTCTGCCGGACGGTAGAGAAAAAAAAATCTGTTTACCGATGGCCCCGGAATATATCGGTTATGCCGATCTTGGTTTGACAGAGGATCTGTTTGTCTCCACTAAACCTAGAATAGAACTTCTGAAAGACGGTTTTTTTAAATATCATATCGATTTCGAAAACCTGAGAATTGATGACGGTATTGGTGCAATCTGTATATCGAGACCGACCAACCCTACAGGGAATGTAGTCACTGATGAGGAACTCGCAAAACTAGCGGATCTTGCTAAATTGCAAAATATTCCACTAATCATCGACAGTGCCTATGGGCTACCATTTCCTGGTATGATTTACACAGAGGCCAAACCGATATGGAACGAAAATTTGATCGTTTGCCTCTCCCTTTCTAAATTGGGCCTGCCTGCTGTAAGGACCGGGATCGTCGTGGCAAGAAAAGAGATCACCCGAGCCCTCACCAGCATGAATGCCATTATGTCGCTTTCACCAAACAGCTTTGGGGCGATTTTGGCTCAGCGTCTGGTCGCCAGTTCGGAGATTACTGCAGTAAGCAAGGAACTGATGCAGCCTTTCTACCGGAAAAAGATGGAAAAAGCCGTCGCTGTGGTTAAGGAAAACTTTATTGATGTACCCTGCCGCATTCATATCCCCGAGGGTGCCATGTTTCTCTGGTTGTGGTTTGAAAATTTGCCAATAACGAGTCTGGAACTCTATCAAAGGCTGAAAAACCATGGTGTTTTGGTTGTATCCGGGCATTATTTTTTCCCGGGATTGAGTGAAAGCTGGCAACATAAGGATGAGTGTCTCAGAGTAACCTATTCTCAAGATGATGAAGAGGTCCATCGTGGTCTTGCTATTATTGCAGATGTGGTGAGGGAGGCTTACGGACAGAATAAAAGGTAATAGTATTGATGCCTGAAATGTGGGTAAATGACACCCTCAGCAAAGCACGAGGACTCTGTTGAGTACCCCCGTTGAGAGATGTTCTTTTCAGTCCCTATTGAGGGTGATAAGTTCTTTTTGGATAAGACTTACTTGTAAAATAATAAACAAATCATTTCTAAGTCCTTATAGGATTAAAGATCATTAAATCGGCCAGATAACATGCTGGATGACGTTAAAATTAATAGGGTATCAGACAATGCGCTGGAGTTATAAGACCATTCATTATGATTTGAAAAAAGAAGGGCTTTTGGGAAGTTCCTTTCTTGATGAACCGGAAATAGAATTATCGTTGAATCAGTATGGCAAGGCTGGCTGGGAACTTGTGTCTCTCCTGGAGACCATGGATGGGTTGATAGCTGTATTTAAACAACCACTTGACCTGGATACACAGGCTTATCCCTCTTTATCCGATGCTCCAAAGAGGATTGATCGAACGCCCAAAGAGGCTGAAAGGAAAAAAGGTGTTTTTAAATCCGAATTTTATAAGAAAAAAGAATTGGTAGAACTGGATGAGAACGTTGAAGAAGCAATGCTGCTTGATGAGTTTGAGGTCGTTGAAGAGAAGGTTGAAAAAAATGTTGTTAATAAGGTTGCAAGCCAACCTGTTGATATCGGTATGATCAGAATTGAGTAAAAAATAGAATCCGATATGACGCTAGTCGTACAATATGATGTGAATTCGGTATATTAATATTCAACATCCTGCCCTGGGCTAATATGTATGCCTCTTTCCTGAGATGGGCAGGATGTATCCATTAGACCCATCCAAGTTCAGATTTTTTTTCATCAAAAGTAGTGTGGAACGGGTAAATTGCTGGAAGTAGTGGGATCTCTGATGAAGGAGTTTTGTTCGTGCACAGGTATGATAGTTCTATAGTCGCCTCCGGACATCAATTAGTCAGCGAGGCGGCAGGCAAAATACTTGAAGCAGGAGGAAATGCTTTTGATGCAGTGGTGGCAGCGGGATTTGCATCCGTCGCTGCCGAGCCAACTTTGACAAGTCTCGGCGGGGGAGGCTTTATGGTTGGGCACAGTGAGAAGACCGGGCAGGATATGGTTTTTGATTTCTTTGTCGATACTCCAGGAAGAGGTCGTGAAAATGATGATTTCAATCCTGATTTTTTCAAGATAACCGTCGATTTTGGCGGTTCTTCTCAGGATTTCAACGTTGGATTAGGATCCGTCGCCGTTCCCGGTACACTCAAAGGTCTTTTGCATATTCATAAACGACTTGGCAGGATGAAACTGACTGAAGTCATTGGCCCAGCAAAAGAGATTGCATTGAATCACAGGATTAATGCACATATGGGCCGTTTTATGAAGTTGCTTTCCCCTATTCTGACCCTTACCACACGAGGCCGACGCATATATGAACGGGGTGGTAAACTGCTCGGGGTCGGAGACAGGCTGCAAAATTTTGAGCTGACTGATTTTTTTGATCAGTTGAGCACAGAAGGAGCTGAGAGTTTTTATTTCGGGGATATTGCCCACCAGATAGATAAGGAAATGAAGGACGGTGGTGGGCTGCTTACAGCCAAAGACCTCGCTGCTTATGAGGTGAAGGAGAGACATCCTTTGACAATACCATATCGGGATAGTCTGTTTCTTACCGTTCCCGAACCGTCGATGGGGGGCTCACTCATCGGTTTGTCTCTTCTTCTTATGGCAGAACAGCCTGAAAAAGACTACAGCTGGGGTTCAGGTGAGCACCTGCTTGATACTGTGGGGTTGATGCACGAAGTCGAACGGCTGCGGGAGGCAGGAGTAATGTCACCTTCTACTCTGCGCCAATTCACAAAAAACAAAGTGGTTGTTGCGGAATCAACAGACAAAATAAGGTTGTTCAGCCGTGGAACCACGCATGTGTCGATTGCAGACAAGAGAGGCAATTGCGCCAGCATGACCTGTTCTAATGGTGAGGGGGCGGGATATTTTGCTCCGGGGAGTGGGGTGATGCTCAATAATATGATGGGCGAGGATGATCTGCATCCCAAAGGCTTTCATTCAAGTGAACCGGGAGAAAGAGTTTTTTCCATGATGGCACCCTCCCTTTTGTTAAAAGATGGACATACTCAACTTGTCATTGGTAGTGGTGGATCAAAGAGAATCCGTACAGCAATAAGTCAAGTTGTGAGTCAGGTTATCGATTTTAACCGACCATTAAAGCAATCAGTGGAAGCACCACGACTGTATCTTGACGAACATTGCCTTCAAATGGAAACCGGTTTTTCTGAAACTGCCGTGTTGGCGGTTAAAACGAAGTTGCCCGTTAATCTCTGGTCACAAAAAGATGTCTATTTCGGTGGGGTTCATGCCGTTATTCCGGGAGCTGAAGGTGCTGGTGACTCCCGTCGGGGAGGATCCGTGGTTACAATTTATCACCATGAAAATGGTTGATAGTATCACGATCCATATGATGCTTTTTAGCCAAGATTTAGAAACATTCCAACCTGATATACAGCAACCGCCAATCCAAAGGCAAAGATGGTATTGAAGGTCATCGAGAATGCGGCCCACTTCCAGGATGCCTCCTTGGCAATACAGACCACAGTGACAAAGCAGGGAGCATAAAACATGATGAACACCAGCGCTGCGACGGCAACCACCCTGTTCCAGTTGTTATCTTTTTTTAGTCGTTCTCCAAGTGATTCAGAGTCTTTGGTATTGACTTCCCCCATTGAATAGGCGGTTCCCAGGGTTGAGATAATTACCTCTTTCGCGGCAAATCCACCGATGAGGGCGATATTGGTCCGCCAGTCAAAACCGGCAAGCTTGGTAAAAGGTTCAAGAGAGATACCAAATTTACCTGCGATGGAGTTTCGAAGTGCTGCTTCGGTTTCTTGATTGTTGATCGAACGGATCTGTTGATCGAGCGTTGAGGTCTGTTTCGATAATTCTGCAGAACCTACCTTCTTTTCGGGAATCATTTTTGTGGAAGCAGCACTCATAACCGCCTGACGTTGTTGTTCAAAGAAAGCCGTTTGGTCCGCTGGCAATCCCGGAAAAGTCATCAAAGCCCAGAGCAGAATGGAGATACCTAAAATAACAGTTCCGGCTTTTTTAACATACTGAAAGGTTCGCTCCCAGGTGTGAATTAATAGTCCTCTCAGGGTTGGAAATCGATAAGGAGGGAGTTCCATAACAAAAGGAGTGGGAGCACCTCTTAAAACGGTTGAGCGCAGGAGTTTAGCTGCCAGCAATGCGACAACCCAGGCGAGCATAGTGAAGAAAAACATATAGAGGGCTTTGTTATCGCTGAAAAAGGCCCCAATCAGCAGAGCAAGGACCGGCAGTTTGGCTCCACAATTCATAAATGGTACGGTGAGAAGGGTCGCCATACGTTCTTTTGGAGAACGGAGGGTTCGGGTAGCCATCACCCCAGGAACAGCACATCCACCGGCTATTCCACCAGAGACAATAAATGGCATGACCGAACTGCCATGAAGACCGAATATTCTGAAGATCCTGTCCATCATAAAAGCGACACGGGCTAGATAACCGGAATCTTCAAGGATAGCGATACTGAAAAACATAAACATGATAAGTGGGACGAAGCCGAGAACCCCACCAACTCCGTCGATTACACCGGAGATAATCATCGATTTGAGGAGCCCGTCCGGAAGTGTGTTTTCAATCTGAATGCTGAGCCAACTAAAAGCATTTCCCAACCAGGTGACGGGAAGGTCACTCCAGCTAAAAGTAAACTGATAGACAGCAAAAAGGATCAGCAGCATAAATACGGGGCCAATTAATCGGTTGGTGAGAACTTTGTCTATCTTGTCGGAGGTATAAAGTCGATCGACATCAAATTTATGGGTGACCACCCCTTGTCTGAGTATTGATTTTATGTAACCATAGCGGTGGTCCGCGATAACGGACTCGGGAAATACATCAAGAGTTTTTTTAGTATGTTCGGAGGCTTTGGTAACTATCTCTTCAAGAGTGCGGGCAGTCCCAGGATCACTTTTTTGCCCCTTTTCGAGAATCTGGTCATCATTTTCCAGATATTTTATTGCTGTATATCTGGCAGGATAGCTTTCAGTCAAGAGAGCGGAGTTGTCTATTATTGCAACGAGTTCAGTGAGTGTAATGTCGAGATCTTCACCATAGGAGATATCGCGGGGATTCCATAGCCTTTCTTCTGTTGTAACGCGCAGGCAAGCATCAAGAAGGTCCTCTTTACCAAATCCAGTGCGGGCAATGATGGGAACTACAGGAACCTGGAGCAGTTTACCGAGCACCTCAGCCTTTACCTCAATCCCTCTGTCTTTAGCCACATCCATCATGTTAAGAGCGATAACTAAAGGGACACCAAGTTCAAGAAGCTGGCAGCTAAGGTAAAGATTTCTTTCAAGATTAGAGGCATCAACAATATTAATTACCACCTGCGGACGTTCATTAACAAGATAATCCCGCGTTACCAGTTCTTCGGCTGAATAGGCAGTCATCGAGTAGGTACCCGGAAGATCAGTTAATGTGATTTTACGAGACTTGTGGTGAAAAGTGCCTTCTTTGTGGTCAACGGTGATACCGGGATAATTGCCGACATGTTGTCTGGCGCCGGTTAATTGATTGAAAAGGGTGGTTTTTCCAGCGTTGGGATTGCCCGCCAGGGCCATTAATAGCTGCATTGGTTAGTTCTAAATAATATTAATGAGAGATAAAAAAATAATTTAATGAAGGCGCTTCTCAGGGCTTGATAACTATCTAGTTTCCATTCTCAAACGGCCCTTTCACCCTAACTCTTCGTTGTTCTCAAAATTTAATCCTCGGAATATCAATTATATGCCTGCGGTTAAATTTATCGAAAGCCTCAATTTAGAATAAAATGCCTCGTTTCAGGAAGGAAACTATCTAATCATAATTTTTGTTTGGGTATCCGACTGCTGCAAGACGAATCTGCACAGCATGAGCAACTGTCACCGCAAGAAATATTGGCATCCTTGCTCGTGGCGACTTTCCATTGACGATAGAATCTTCGTCCTGTAAAAAAGGCACAGATGGCGATGATCGTCCAGATAACAACTTTTTCAACCATGATTTGTCCCCCTTCCTAGTTAGATGACCCTAACTCGAAGGTCAAAAAATAAGTCCGAGAAACCCGGACGCTTTGTTTACTTTTATAAACTTGTTACAAAAATGTTGTCAGATACATCAGAATCAAGGCTGATGGTACCTCCGTTGACCTTGAGAAGACATTGACTCCCTGTCTCTGAACATATTACATCGGCTTCAACTCCGGGATAAAGGCCCATAGAGGCCATACGGGCACAGATTTTTCTGTCTCCTGTAACCTTGCATACTTTGACCCGGCCGGTTCTTGCTCTCATGGAAAGTGGGCCGATCAGATTATTACATCCCCTTCGGTCAAAACAGTTTTTGACCTTGTCAATGAAACAGCAACCGTCGTTTTTTCCTCTTTTACTGAGCATAGTATTCTCCAGTTAAAGTCACCTTTTAGGTACACCAAACAATAACTGTAGTCAACATATATTTCAAGAGGATACAATATATTTAGGGTTAACTAATAAGCTATCAGACCAATGGGTAATGTGGTCAGAACTCCAGTAAAAAGATCTGAGATTTTTAAAAGTCCATCTCCGACAGTTGGGAAGTATGTCAGAATGGAAAATCTACTTTGTTAACAAGCTATGCTGGATTGAAACAAAAGAGGGCGAATGAGGTCATCTTTAGGGGTGAAGACGGGTATCTCAGGTTTTAATCGGAGGTTTCTGTTTCCACAACAATATAATCCGCTTCATTATTACGCAGGGTTAAGGTGCCGCCCATGACTCTTAAAGCCACCGGATCATTGAGTGGAGCCCTGCCCTGAATGGTGATTTCAGTCCCGGGCACCAGTCCCATTTCTCTGATTCTTCTACCTAGTTCTCCGCCAACTTTGACCGATTTGATGATTCCTGACTGATGTTTGGCCATCAGTCGTAAATTAATAAGTGGCATTTCTGCTCCCTTTTTAACAAACCAAAAAAATTTAGAAAGCAGATTATGCAGCTTGTTAAATATTGGTTGTTAACACTGTTTACCCCAGGCTGGCAAAAGGCATTCTGCTAGCTGAAGGTTAAATTTCAAAAAAGAAGATGGATTAATCACCTCGCAAAATTTCAAAAGGTATTTCTACATTTTTGATTCCCAGGAATCTCTTAATGTAACAGTTCTGTTTAACGTCAAATTTCCGATTTTCGAGTCAACCGAATCGACACAAAAATAACCTTGTCGCTCGAATTGGACAGTATTTCCCGGCTGAAGATTGGCGACACTCGGCTCAGCTATTGCTCCTGAGACGACTACCTTGGAGAGGGGATTGAGGTGGTGAAGAAAATCGATATCCTTATCAGCTTCCGGATCCTCCACATTGAAAAGTCTGTCAAACAATCGAACTGTTACTGGAAGTCCTTCCTTGGCGGAAACCCAGTGAATAGTCCCTTTGACTTTCCTGCCGTCGGGAGCAGATCCACCTTTTGTTTCCGGGTCGTACGTACAGTGGATTTCAATGATATTTCCATCCTCGTCTTTGACATGTGAAACGTACTGGATCAGATAACCGTAACGCAATCGCACCTCTCTGTCGGGGCCGAGTCGGTGGTATTTTCTGGAAGGGTTCTCCATAAAATCATCTCTTTCAATATAGAGCTCTTTGCTGAAAGGGAGGGTTCGTTCGCCCATATCCGGATTCTGTGGATGATTCTTACCGACCATTTCTTCAACCTGCCCTTCGGGGTAGTTGTCGATGATGACCTTCACAGGGTTCAGGACACACATTAGCCGCTCTGCACGGACGTTGAGGTCACTCCTGATTTCGTTTTCCAGCACTCCCATGTCAATTCGGCTTTCGCTCTTGCCAATTCCAATGGTCCGGCAGAAATTGCGGATTGAAGCCGGTGTGTAACCGCGCCTGCGTAATCCGGAAATGGTTAACATGCGGGGATCATCCCAACCGTCGACGTAATTTCCTTCCACCATCTTCAGGAGTTTTCGTTTGCTCATTACCGTATACGTCAGATTGAGTCGGGCGAACTCAATCTGTCGTGGATGGCATGGTGTCTGGAGGGTATCTAAAACCCAATCGTACAGGGGGCGATGGTCCTGGAACTCCAGAGTACAGAGGGAATGAGTGATTCCTTCCAGCATATCGGAGAGACTGTGGGTATAGTCATACATCGGGTAAATTTTCCAAGTATCTCCGGTTCGGTGATGATGTGCCTTGAGGATTCTGTAAATGACAGGATCACGCATGTTCAAATTGGGGGAGGCCATATCAATTTTGGCTCGCAGCACGTGTGTCCCTTCTTCGAATTCACCGTTTTTCATCTGATTGAACAGTTCGAGGTTTTCTTCAATGGACCGATTGCGATAAGGGCTATCCTTGCCAGGTTCAGTCAATGTGCCACGATATTCTCTGATTTCCTCAGCTGGAAGTTGGCAGATATAGGCCTTACCATTTTTGATGAGCTCAACTGCATAGTCATAGAGCTGAGGGAAATAATTGGAAGCATAGAGCTCCTTTGTTCCCCAATCAAAGCCTAGCCATTTGACATCCTTCTGGATTGATTCTACATATGCGACATTTTCTTTACTCGGATTGGTGTCGTCAAAACGGAGATTGCAGATGCCCTTATTTTCTTCGGCAATACCGAAGTTCAGGCAAATAGATTTTGCATGGCCGATATGGAGAAAACCATTAGGTTCCGGAGGAAACCTGGTCACAGTCCCCGGGTGTTTTCCGGATTGCAGGTCGTCAGCGATGATCTGTCGAATAAAGTCAAGCGGTTTGGTCTCTGAATTTTCTATTGTTTCCATGTCTAGTGACTCGTTTGAAAGGTAATCATTTCTGTATTAGCTAAAAAGTTTTCCAACATCCCGGAGTCTGCGGACGACTCTGTCTCGACCTATTGTCACAAGAATGTCAAACATCGAAGGGCCGGCAAGCTGTCCGGTAACTACGGTACGCATTGCGTTAATAATTATGCCTGGTTTAATTGCCAGCTCTTCTGCCAGTTCTCTTGCTACCCGTTCAGCTTCTTCCAGGTTAAAGTCGGCAAGTTTTTCATATCTGTCGGCAAGTTTCGGGAGCCACTCTTGCAGTTCTTCAAATTTCAGCACATTTTTGGCAAGTGGTTTTGATTCAACAACGAAATCGTCGGCGAAGTATGCTCTGCCAAGAGTGGTGAAATCCTTGAGAGTATGGAATCTGTCACGAATAAGATCAAGGGTCTTGAGGTACCAGTCTTTTCGGGTTGAATCATATGCATTATCCCAAAGGCCAGCTGTTTCAAGTTCTTTTTTGACCATTTCTCCAATCTCTTCGATAGCCATGGATCTAAGATAATGTTCGTTTATGAAGATTGCTTTTGGGTCAGTAAAGAATTTTGGATCGCCTTTTTGATAGTTAAAAATAGCACTTGATTTGTTGATACGTTCGAGTGAAAATTCCTTGATAAGCTCTTCTTTCGAGTAAAATTCCTGATCATTTCCTGCAGACCAACCAAGAAGGGCAAGGTAGTTGTTGAAGGCCCAAGGAATAAAACCCATGTCGCGGTAGAACTGCACGGCCACTATTTCGCCATGGCTACGCTTGGATATTTTTGCCTTTTTGGTGTCAAGAGTAAGCGGCATATGAGCAAATACAGGTTGCGGTGCATCCAGTGCCTCGTACAGAAGTACCTGCTTGAGGGTGTTGGTCATATGATCCTGTCCTCGGATAATGTGCGTAATCCGGTCCCGGATATCATCAACCACATTGCAGAGCAGGTAGAGCGGTTTGCCATTAGATCGGACGATGACAAAATCATCAATTTCTGAATAGTTAGACTCGATGCGGCCGAGGATTTTGTCGTCATAGCCGAGATTGCCAGATCGATCAGGAACCTTAAAGCGAAGAACGGAAGGAATACCTGCAGCCTCTTTTTCGGCAATTTCACTGGCGGAGAGGTTTCTGCATGTACGGTCATACCCCAGCGGTTTTTTTGCGGCAAGAGCTGCTTCACGTTTTGCATCAAGTACTTCCTTTGTACAAAAACATTTATAGGCAGCTCCACATTCCAGCAGTTTCTGGGCCGCATTGGTGTGATCTGCTTCAAATTCCGTTTGAAAATACGGACCTTCATCATAATCAATCCCAAGCCATTCGAGGCCTTCAAGAATCCCTTGAATCGATTCTTGAGTAGATCGACCGACGTCAGTATCCTCAATTCGAAGAATGAGTTTGCCCCCGTTTTGTCTGGCGTACAACCAATTAAAGAGTGCCGTTCTTGCTCCTCCAATATGAAGATACCCTGTAGGGCTCGGAGGAAAACGTAGTCGTGTCTCTGTCATAAAAAAATTCCTTGAACCAGCTCATTAAACTGGCAATAGTATTATCAGATGAAGTGTTTCGATGGGTTTATAGCTCTTTCTATATATTTTGTTAATTCTAATGACTAATGAACCCATTTCAAAAGAATATATGGCTGCTATATATCTTTTTCCCGCTGAATGTTCAACATTATAACGGATGTGTAGACCATCATCCGTCGATAATCAATAGTTTCGGACCATTGTCATGAAGTAATGGACCTGGTTTTTTAGTTGTTCTCAACTTGGGAACTTTGTATAGTTTTTCCTTCATCGCCGGAACGTTATTGCCTGTTATCTTTTCTGGTCTCACTCATGCATTCGATTATGTTTGTTGTTATTGCCAAAATAACGGCGTTTTTATTCGTCAGGTGACGGGGGAAGTCGAGACGAGTTCTTATAGAGGAAACATAAAAAATGAAATACTGATCAGCGACAACCTGTCTCAAGTAGGAGTGGACGTCCTCAGAAACGCAGGTTTTCAAGTCGACGTCAATACGGGACTTGCACCGGAAGAACTAAAGAAAATAATAGGCGATTATGACGGATTAATTATTCGTAGTGCCACTCAAGTTACCATTGACATCTTGGAGATGGCTCATAAACTGAAAGTTGTGGGGCGTGCCGGTATTGGCCTTGATAATGTTGATATTCCTGCTGCAAGTCAAAAAGGCATAGTGGTCATGAATGCCCCGGATGGTAACGCAACGACTGCCGCAGAACATGCGATTTCTATGATGATGGCCCTCTCTCGAAATATACCTCAGGCATGTGCGTCAATGAAAGAGGGGAAGTGGGAGAAAAAGAAGTTTATGGGCAGGGAGGTCACCGGGAAGACCTTCGGAGTTATCGGCATTGGTCGTATTGGCGGGATTGCTGCCAGCAGGGCTCAGGGGTTAAAAATGAAAGTCATTGCCTACGATCCTCATATGGCCAAAGACATGGCCGAAAAAATTGGAGTCGAGTTGGTGAGCATTGAAGACCTGGCTCGGAGATCCGACTATATTTCCGTGCATGTGCCCCTGACTCAGGAGACGAAGCATATCGTATCCACAGCGTTTTTTGATAATATGAAAAACGATGCCATGTTTATCGATTGTGCCAGGGGGGGAGTTTGTGACGAAAAAGCCCTTTATGAGGCCTTAGCAAACAAGAAAATTGGTGGTGCCGCCCTTGACGTTTTTAGTAAAGAGCCTACCAGTCTCGACAACTGTCCTCTCCTTCGTTTGGACAATTTCGTTTGTACGCCTCATCTTGGAGCCTCGACCAACGAAGCCCAGGAGAGTGTGGCGCTCATCATTGCCGAGCAGGTTGTCAATTATCTCTTAAAAGGTGCAGTGACCAACGCCGTCAATGTTCCGTCGGTGAGTGACGATGTACTGGCCCAGGTGGGACCATACCTGAAGCTTGGTGAGATGTTGGGTTGTCTGCATATGCAGATAGCAAAAGGAGGCGTGGATGAAATCAATATTGAATATAGCGGTGAATTGGCAGAATTAAATACCAGTCCGATAACTGTTGCTTTTCTCAAAGGATTGTTTACTCCTATTCTGAAAGATGCAGTGAATTATGTCAATGCGCCGATTATCGCGAAAGAGAGGGGAATTCGCATTATTGAATCAAGAAGTGATAAAGCGGACGATTTTGTTAATACATTGTCGATCAAAGTGACAACCAATGAGACAGAAAATATTTTGGTTGGTACTGTTTTTGGTCGCAATGAGCCACGACTTGTTCGGTTGAATTCTTTTAGACTTGAAGCGTTGCCATCTGGTCCGATGTTGCTGGTATTTAACAATGATGTGCCTGGAGTGATTGGAGCATTGGGAACTACCCTTGGTACATCAGGAGTCAATATCTCTCGAATGACCGTAGGGCGAGAGGAGGAAAGTAATCAGAATATTATTCTTCTTAGTACCGACGAGCTTGTTTCAAAAGAATTGCTTGTCAAGGTAGAAGAGTTGAAAGATATTACCAAAGCGCAGGTGCTGGACCTGACTTCTGTGTGAATTAATGAAAATAGTTTGAAGAGGAGCAACAAGATGGCTGTCAATGAGAAAAAACTAGACGATGGGTGTGGGTGCGACGAGGGAAAGGTGCCGGATAAGCAAGGGCGATGCAGTATGCCGGAAGTGACTTTCCCAGCTTTTATAATGTCCTTGAACACTTCTGCACTTTATCATCTTGGTGAAATAGCGGATCCGACAACCGGAGCAAAAGTAGAGGATCTTGGGCTTGCCAAACATGCGATTGATACTCTTTCTCTGATTCAGACCAAGACGAAAGGAAACCTGTTAAAAGATGAAGAGGAACTGTTGAAAAACATCCTTTATGACATCAAAATCCGTTTTGTGAAAGCGGTAAAAAAATAGACCATTTCGAAAATGGTAAGCAATAATTATAAAGTAACCGTTCAGGCACCGGCGAAAATAAATCTTTTGTTGAATGTTTTAGACAAACGTTCTGATGGTTACCATGACCTGGCAACTTGGATGCAGAAGATTGACCTCTATGATACAATCGAGCTTGAATTGTATTCAGGCAATGGGATAGAATTTTCTTGCGACGATGTATCAATTCCAACAGACGAGACTAATCTTGCAGTAAGGGCGGCAACTGCTTTTTTCCAAGTGAGCAAAAAAAGCAAGGGATATGGGGCAAAGGTAACCCTTCAAAAAAATATCCCAGTTGGGGCCGGGCTAGGAGGGGGAAGCAGTAATGCCGGGACAGTACTGCGTGTGCTTAATAATTTTTTCGATCACGAGTTTTCTGAACGACAATTAGTTGAGCTGGGACGTTCACTGGGAGCTGATGTGCCTTTCTTTGTTGTTGACCATGATGCAGTCTTCGCGACGGGTATTGGCGATATAATGTCACCGGTTGAATCTGTAAGTAATTGCTCGTTTGTGCTAGTGAATCCAAATTTTTTTGTGTCAACAGCTTGGGTTTTTCAAAATTTTACATTGACAAGCCTGTCGAAAAAATCTAAATTGTCTAGCTTTCAAAACTACAAGGCAGTTTCTTTGTCTCTACAGGATATCCATAATGACCTGGAGCAGGTCACGTGTGCGAAACATCCGGAAATAGAAATAATAAAGAGATCACTGCTGGCAGTGGGGGCATCGCATGTTTTGATGTCTGGTAGTGGACCGACTGTTTTTGGTATCTTTCCGGACAGTCAAAAGCCGGTGAAATCTGATTTAAAACGTATTGTTGACGAGTTACGTCAGGAGTACGGTTGGAAAGTTTTTTTATCAAGAGCGTGTACTGGGGCGTCGCCAAGCGGTAAGGCACCGGGTTTTGATCCCGGCATTCGTAGGTTCGAATCCTGCCGCCCCAGCCATCACTAAAGTGTTTTCAGGTTACTTTGAGTATACATCAAAAAAAAATGATGCGAGATTTAAAGGTTTTTACGGGCAATGCTCACAGAAAAATGGCCGAGGAGATTGCCAGTCACCTGGGAATACCACTGAGTGAAGCTGAAGTAAGAAAATTCAGTGATGGTGAAATTTTTGTTGAAATAAAAGAGAATGTTCGCGGTACGGATGTTTTTGTCATTCAGCCGACATGCACGCCGGTTAATGATCATTTGATGGAATTGGTCATCATGGTGGATGCTCTCAGGCGAGCTTCAGCCAGGAGGATTACAGCAGTTCTTCCGTATTATGGCTATGCTCGGCAAGATAGGAAGAACGCTCCCAGGGTTCCTATTACAGCAAAGGTCGTTGCAGAAATGCTGATGGCTGTCGGTGTACGAAGGGTTCTTTGCATGGATCTTCACGCTGGACAAATTGGTGGTTTTTTTAACATCCCTGTCGATCATCTCTATGCCGCTCCGGTCATTTTGCAATATATTCAGAAATCTTTTGGCGATAATGTCATTATGGTCTCGCCTGATGCCGGTGGTGTTGAGCGAACTCGAGCATTTGCAAAAAGGTTGAATTCCGGTCTGGCTATAATTGACAAGCGTCGCGACAAACCGAACGAATGCGAAGCAATGCATGTCATTGGTGATGTGAAGGGCAAAACTGCTATCCTGATGGATGACATGGTTGATACGGCAGGTACACTTTGTGCGGGCGCAAAAACGTTATTAGAAAATGGCGCTAAGGAAGTGCATGCGTGTTGCTCACATCCCGTTCTTTCCGGCCCCGCAATTGAGCGACTGAAAAATTCTGAACTGAAATCGCTCGTAGTCACAAATTCTATCCCGCTTCGGGGCGAAGCAATAAAATGTGACAAAATTAAAGTACTCTCAGTCTCAGAGTTACTGGCAGACGCTATAAGCAGAATACATAATGAAGATTCCGTCAGTTCACTATTTGTGTAGCTGACGATTGTACATAACAATAATTCAAAATAAGTTTAAAATTTATCATATTCTACTCAGTCGTTGTTGCTTTTTTAGTAGCGACTGTTTGGCAAAGGAGGAAAAATGCTTCAGGTTGAAATATCCGCTTCTGTTAGAAATACTTCCGGAAAGGGACCCATGCGGCAGTTACGTATGAAAGGAATGACTCCTGCGGTTGTATATGGTGGAGGTGCTGAGGCGCAAAAACTCCAGCTTGACACTAAGACACTTATGGCGCAGTTGCTAGAGTTTTACCGAAAAAACACTATAGTTACCTTGAAAGTTGATGGCGCATCCGAAAAAACCGTTATGGTCGGTGAAGTACAGACGGACCCTGTTCGTGATACGCTTATTCATGTCGATTTCTGCGAAGTTGATTTGCAGAAAGATCGTGCTTTTACCGTACCAATTATTTTAAAAGGTAAAGCCAAAGGTGTTGACCTTGGTGGACAGTTGATTGTCAGTTGCACTAAGGTAGTTCTTGAGGGAAAACCTCTCGACATCCCAGATGAATGTGTTTTTGATGTTACACCTTTAGCAATCGGGACTGAGGTCAAATGTGCAACGCTAAGCCTTCCCGAGAATGTGAAGTTAGTCACCGACCCGGAGACTGTGATTGTATCTATTATAAAACCTGGCGGCGAGAAAGCTGAAGAAACAGGCGATGAAAAAGCAGTGAAAAAAGGAAAGAAATAAACTAGGACCTGATCAGGAAGGAAGTTTCCTGAGCTTGGTGTTAGGCAATGCCATGAATTGCGAAAAAGTTTTAGGGGTCCGGGAAATTTTTTATTTCCCGGACCCTTCTCTGTTTAGTACCTTGCAATGGCTAATCTTATTTTTTCTCGATGAGGAAGGTACTGGTAAGAGTTTATCTTCGCGCTGGTCTTATAGTGAATTCCGAACTTACTTCTCATTTATCCTGTGTGACGCAATCAACTCATGGAAAAAAAAGATTTTATTATAGCAGGATTGGGCAATCCTGGTGACCAGTATCGTTCCACCCGACATAATGTTGGGTTTTTCGTTGTGGATGAACTGGCGAGAAGGTGGCATTCGGCAATTTCTATGGAAAAATGGCAAGCCGAATACGTTTCTCTGTCAGTTAGGAACGAAAAGGTTCATCTTGTAAAACCGGTTACTTTTATGAATCGTAGCGGGATTGCGGTCGCTAATTTTGTTAGATTTTTCAAAGTAACTCCTGGCCATTTGCTGATTGTTCACGATGATCTTGACATGGCACCAGGAAGGGTAAAGCTGGTTATGGGAGGAGGGACAGGAGGGCATAACGGGATAAAATCGTTGGTAGAAGCACTCGGCACCAAAGATTTTTATCGTCTTAAAATCGGTATTGGTAGACCCGGAAATGGTGACACTCATCCAGATTTCCCTGTGGACAAATACGTTTTAAGCACTTTCCCAGATGAAGATTTTAAGGTTCTTCAATCTCAATATGATAGTTTTGAAAAAGGAATATGTCTTTTGTTGCAAGATGATCCCGCCAAGGCAATGAACATCCTTAATAGCTTGAAATAACGAGTACCTTCTAAAATAGTTCTAGCGGCTCACTGTTGAATGTCTTGCCAATATGAAAAAGTACGGCAATTTAGCAGGAAACGTGGTATACTGTCTTTATTGAAGTCCAAATTTGGTAGTTTAGAGTAACACCCGCTGCAGCAAAATATCAAAATACCGGATAAAAGGAAGAAACCTTTGCAATCCGACGCTCCCCCCCCGTATGGCAAATAACTGCGTTGTGTCTTGTACCTTTCTTGTTCTTTAGTTGCAGACTTGTGCAAGATGTTGTGTTTAAAGGAGATATCTGTGTTTACCGAAGGTGATATGGCTGTTTATCCGGCCCATGGAGTCGGAGTTATTAAATCCGTTGAAAGAAAAACCATAGGAGGAATCGATCAATCATTTTATGTCCTGGAGATTCTGGATAATAGTATGAGAATAATGATTCCTACTGCAAGCAGTGAAAATGTAGGTCTACGAGCAATTGTAGGCAAGAGTGAAGTACGAAATGTACTTGCTATTCTTGCCGACCGTTCTGTCGAACTGGGTTCGCAGACATGGAATCGACGCTATCGTGATTATATGGAAAAGATTAAAACAGGTTCTGTTCATGAAGTGGCAATAGTGCTTCGTGATTTGTTCCTTCTTAGCGTCGATAAAGATCTCAGTTATGGTGAGAGAAAGATGTTGGATACTGCAAAAAATCTCATTGTTAAAGAACTGTCTTTGGCTCAAGACATTGAAGAAGCAAATGTCTGTGAAACTATAGATGCAATTTTCTCCTAACTGCCACTGGCGTGATTCTTTATAGTATCCTGTCGAGGGGTGACTAACAGAGTATGCCCTTAATGTATATGACTGTTAGTCACCCCTTGAGGGGGATAAATACTTTCGTGAAATTTTCTAGATAAGTAAGAAAAGAATTTTTAGTCAGCTGACGAGTTAGGTATATTAGAGTATTCTTTGTCGAGGTTGCGTAAGAAGTAATTGTATGGAATGTAAAGAAAAAGAAGCATCCTTAGGCAAATCGTCAAGGTCTGGTTTAAATTTTCAAGTTACAGTCGATAATGCACAGGCCGGAATACGTCTTGACCAATTCCTTTCCCACTATCTTCCCTTAGTTTCAAGAGCCCTGATAATTTCCTCCATCCGGAAAGGGTTGATCTTGGTAGATGGCGTACACAAAAAGAGCAGTTATCGTCTCAGAGAAGCCGAAACATTGCATGGTTCTGTCGAGAGCAAAGCGGAAATTGATATTCAACCAGAAGAGATAAGCTTCCCTATCCTCTATGAGGATGACTCTCTATTACTTCTCTCAAAGCCACCGGGCCTTGTGGTGCACCCCGGCAGTGGAAATCATAACGGAACTCTTGTTAATGGTCTGGTCCATCATTGCAGATCGATTAGCGATGTCGGTGATACTATGAGGCCTGGTATTGTTCACAGGCTTGACAAAGATACTTCAGGAATAATGGTGATTGCCAAAACTGGAACTACTCATCAACTGTTGGTGGAAAGTTTCAAAAATCGTCGGTTAAAGAAAGAATATATGGCATTGCTGCATGGTACTCTTAAGCAGAAAACCGGGAGAATAGTCGCACCAATCGGACGACATCAAGTGCAGCGTCAGAAAATGGCTATCAAGCTGACTGGAGGAAAACATGCCGCCAGTTGCTGGGAAGTAGTGCAGGAGTTTGATAATAGATTCAGTTTGGTTAAGGTTACAATCGAGACCGGCAGGACACATCAGATTCGTGTCCATATGGCACATCTCGGTTGTCCGGTTGTTGGTGATAAAGTTTATGGTGCCGGCAAAGATAATACTGATTTTCCAAGACAGCTTCTGCATGCGTCAAGGCTGGCTTTTCATCATCCTGTTACGAATGATCTCGTTGATATAAATGCACATCTTTGGCCGGATTTCCTTGAAATTTTAGGTAGATTAGGTTGGTTGGGAGCAGTGGAGGAAAAAAGTTGAATGTTGCCGTAACTGGTGGTTTGGGAAGTGGGAAATCAACTGTTAGCAAAATTCTTGCTGTGACTCTCAAAACTGAACTTCTTGATACAGACCAGTTGTGCCGTCAGCAAATGCTTCCAGGTGCTGAAGGATTCGAAAAATTCAGGAACATCTTTGGAGAAAGGTTCATCCAGGGAGATGGAACTATTGATCGAATACATTTGAGGCAGGCGGTATTTAAAGAAAAAGAGCTCAGGGCCAAACTTGAAAGTATCCTTCATCCTATTGTTCAGCGTGAAACTGCCGCTCGTAGCAAAATATTTTCAGATCAAGGAAAGATCTTAATAGTAGAGGTTCCATTACTCTATGAGGTCGGATGGCAGAACGAATTTAATGTTTGCGTGGTTGTTTATGTCCCTGAGAAGATTTGTGTACGGCGGGTTATGGCACGCGATGGGATGTCGGTTGATGATATTCAGCGGATTCTGAAAGCTCAAATTTCCATCAAGCAAAAACTTGATTATGCACATTTTGTAGTTGATAATTCTGGAACATTCATTAGTACCGTGCATCAAATTAACTGGCTGTCCAAGAAGCTAGCTCAAGAACAAAAAGAGTAGATATTCAATAAATATCGGCCTAAAAAGCTTGACAGCGCAAGTCTGAAAACGTATAAGAGAAGCGATGATCTTAGAAATTCTAATTCCTATCATTACTTAATTGTTATTTTGGATCCTGCTGTAGTCATCTTGGAACAGATTGTTCTGATGCAAATATCTTGAATATGAGCAGAATCCAATTATGTGATACTCCACAGATCTGGCCATTTTTCCACTCTGCTTTTTTAATCTAATCGACGAAAAAGCTCAAAAGAGTCTCTTACAACCAGCTATGATTTCAAATGCTGTTTACTATGCAACGGTCCTTTCCTTATGCGTAGAGACATAACAGTATGAATATAACTTACACCGGCAATATTGTACGGCTCGTCCGTAGGGTCAGCGTTACAGGTGGTATTTCCCTAATATCCTGCCAATAATCCCACAAAGGAGAAGAAGATTAATGAATCTGGCGGAACTTAAACTGATGAAAATCGGTGAATTGGTACAGCTTGCACGCTCGTTAAAAGTTGAGGGTTATAGCTCTTTGCGAAAACAGGAACTGATCTTTGCGATATTGAAAGCACAGTCTGTCAAAGACGGTAAAATGCGAGGCAGTGGTGTTCTGGAAATCCTACCCGATGGTTTCGGTTTTTTGAGAGCTCCCGACTACAACTATTTGCCGGGCCCTGATGACATTTATGTTTCACCATCACAAATACGCAGACTGAATCTTAGAACCGGGGATACCATCGAAGGTCTTGTCCGAGCTCCAAAAGAGGGAGAAAGATATTTTGCACTCTTAAAAGTTGACAGTGTGAATTTCGATCCACCTGATGCCGCCAAGGTGAAAACATTATTCGGTAATTTAACTCCCCTTCATCCCAATGAACCCTTCACTCTGGAATGGCAACCAGATAACATGTCGATGAGAATCATGGACATGTTTGCACCCATAGGCAAGGGGCAGCGGGGATTGATTGTAGCACCTCCCCGAACCGGTAAGACGGTACTTATGCAGAAGATTGCCAATTCCATTGTGAGAAATCACAAGGAGGTCTATCTTATCGTTCTTCTGATAGATGAACGTCCGGAAGAAGTGACTGAAATGACACGGAGTGTCAAAACTGCAGAGGTGGTCAGCTCAACCTTTGATGAACCTCCACAGCGACATATCCAAGTAGCTGAGATGGTAATCGAAAAAGCTAAAAGGCTTGTCGAGCATAAAAAGGATGTGGTTATTCTTCTCGACAGTATAACCCGACTGGCAAGAGCTTATAATACCGTCACTCCGGCCAGTGGCAAGATTCTGTCTGGTGGTGTTGAAGCTAATGCACTGCATCGGCCCAAACGGTTTTTTGGTGCTGCAAGAAATATCGAGGAGGGGGGGAGTCTGACCATTCTGGCAACCGCGCTCATTGAAACTGGCAGCCGCATGGATGAAGTAATCTTTGAGGAATTCAAGGGAACTGGTAACATGGAGCTTATTCTTGATCGAAAGATGGCCGATAAAAGAATCTTTCCGGCGATCGATTTGAAGCGCTCTGGGACGAGAAAAGAAGATTTGTTGCTCAAACCGGAAACCCTCAATCGTATTTGGATTCTGAGAAAACTCCTCAATTCTATGAATCCGGCAGACTGTATGGATTTCCTGATTGATAAACTGAAGCATCAGAAAAGTAATGCAGATTTTCTGGATTCAATGAATACATAATTATTTGATCGATTATCAACCCTGATCCACCATTATTTGTTGAAATAAACCGCTATTTGGTTATTATGTATTATTTGTGTTCTGATTAAATCGTACCAATTATATAAATTGATCATCGCCCCATAATGGCGAGTTGGAGGAATAATAGCTATGAAAGAAGGTATACATCCAGAGTATTTTAAAATGAGTGCAGTTTGTGCCTGTGGGAACGAAGTTGAGATGGGCTCTGTAATGCAGGAGATGAAAGTCGAGATTTGTTCCGCCTGTCATCCGTTTTTCACAGGTAAGCAAAAGCTCATCGACTCTGCAGGTCGTATTGAGAAGTATAAGCAGCGTTATGCAAAACATTTTGCTGATTTGGATAAGGGCAAAGCTTAAGTTCAACACTTTTCTCTGTTGGAGCCTATCCTGTCTTAAATATTTTTTACCCCCTATAAACTGGACTTTCTTCAATATCTCCATCGAGTGGTATTCTATTTAGTTCCCCTTGTAGGGGGCAAGTGTCTTTCAGAAATTTGTCTTCTTGATGAAAAAACAAGAAACATATTTCATGATGATAAACTGTCCACAACGATGCTTGACATGGTTGTGGACTTTTTTCTTTTTTCCTCTTCTGGTTGAATGCCATGTTTGAAAAATTTGCTGATCTTGAAGATAAAATTTCTAATCTGGAAGGAAGATTGTCTGATCCCCAACTGGTTAGTAACCAGAAGGAATACCAAAAGGTGGTTCGGGAACATTCTAATCTCACCAAATTGAACGACAAGTATCAGGAATATATTAAAGTTCAGAATGAAATTGAAGAGAATAAAATGATACTTCATGATGAGGATGAAGATCATGATATGAAAGATCTTGCCAAAGCTGAAATTGAAGAACTTATTCTCAAGGAGAAACAACTTGATCAGGCAATGAAGATCATTCTTCTGCCAAAAGATCCCAATGACGATCGAAATACTTTCTTAGAAATACGGGCTGGTACTGGGGGAGATGAAGCTGCTCTTTTTGCAGGTGATCTCTTTCGGATGTATTCTCGATTTGCTGAAGACATGGGTTGGCGAGTTGAGATTATGAGCTCCAATCCATTGGGAACTGGCGGATTCAAGGAGATCATTGCACTTATAAGTGGCGAACAGGTCTATTCAAAGCTTAAATACGAGAGCGGTGTGCACCGCGTACAAAGGGTACCTGAGACAGAGACGCAGGGACGAATTCATACTTCGGCAGTGACCGTTGCGATATTGCCTGAAGCGGATGAAGTTGATCTGCAAATTGACATGCACGAGTTGAAATTTGATGTTTTCCGTTCTTCTGGTCCCGGTGGTCAGTCGGTAAATACCACAGACTCAGCAGTCCGTGTAACCCATTTGCCAACCGGACTCGTAGTAATTTGTCAGGATGAAAAATCACAGCATAAAAACAAGGCCAAGGCCTTGACCGTTCTCAGGGCGCGCCTGCTTGATAAGCTCGAACAAGAACGTCACGATAAAATTTCCCAGAATAGAAAAAGTCAGATAGGAAGTGGGGACAGGAGTGAGCGTATACGCACCTATAATTTTCCTCAGGGACGAATGACCGATCATAGGATTAACCTCACACTCTACAAGCTTGATTCGATCATAAGCGGTAAGCTTGAAGATGTGATTTATCCTCTCATTACACACGATCAAGCCGAAAAGCTGAAGGAAATTCAGTGAGATGCCGTGGTGGTATTGTTCGATTTCCTTTTTGTGAAATTTATGTCATTTTATTCTCTGTTCAGAAATGAGATTGCTTGATCTGCTCCAATTTGGGAGAGCTGGAATTACAGAGAGCCAAGGTAGAGGAATATACTCTTGATGCTCGGCTTCTTCTTGAATATTGTACAGGAAAAAGCAGAACAGAGATCTTTCTACATGGTGGATCCGAGGTTGATCAAGAAAACCAGGATAGATACCTTTTGCTTTTGGAGCGAAGAAAGAAAAGAGAACCGGTTGCTTATATCCTTGGTGAACAGGAATTCTGGTCTTTACCGTTTTGGGTTACGCCGGATGTCCTTATTCCCAGGCCGGAAACTGAATTCTTGCTCGATAGGGTTTTTACACTCACCGATCCGGTAAATCGGCAAAAAGGGTACATTCTTGACCTGTGCTGCGGCAGTGGAGTGATTGCAGCTGTACTTGCCAAAGAAACCGGTAAAACTGTTTTCGCCTCAGATATTTCCTATAAAGCTCTCCAAATCGCCAGGAAAAACGCAAAACGGCATCATTTGGATTCTCTGGTGGTGCTTGTGCAAGGTAATCTTCTTTCCCCCTTCCTAGAAAGACGTAAGTTTTCCTTGATAGTGTCTAATCCACCATATGTAAGTAATTATGATGTTGAAAATAGTCTGTTGCCGGAAGTTGTGAAGTACGAACCGCATTTGGCGCTGGATGGTGGAGAGAGAGGACTCGAACGGATTCAAGCGATTCGTGATAGATTGCCGATGATACTCAGTCCCGGTGGTCAATGTTTTATGGAGATAGGCGCAGACCAGGGAGCGGCTGTAAGAAGATTATTTCTGGAAAATGTTGGAGGCCGGCCAGGGTTTCAGCAGGTTGAAATACTAGTAGATTATGCCGGACGCGACCGGGTTCTACATGCGAGGATTGAATAATGAGACGAGGAAACTACAGACAATGGATAAACTAATTATCGAAGGTGGCACTCCACTGTATGGTGAAGTAAAAATCAGCGGAGCAAAAAATGCTGCCTTGCCTCTTATGGCTGCAACCTTGATCGCTCCCGGCAAGCATATCCTTCGAAATATGCCGGATTTACGCGATACTCGCACTTTTGTCCGTCTTATGGAAAACCTGGGTGTGAAGAGTGAGCGGACAGGTGATGTACTCGTTTTAGATACGACAGATCTGACCCATACAGAGGCTCCGTATGAGCTGGTTAAAACTATGCGTGCGTCTGTTCTTGTTTTAGGACCGCTGCTGGCAAGGTTTGGAAAAGCTAAAGTGTCTTTACCGGGTGGTTGTGCGATCGGGGCGAGACCAATTGATTTTCATATCATGGGATTGGAACGTTTAGGTGTAACATGTAATCTGGAAGGGGGCTATGTTGATGCCAGTATCGATGGACCTATGCACGGTAATGTCATTTATTTTGATATTCCTTCAGTAACAGGCACGGAAAATCTCCTTATGGCAGCAGTTTTGGCTGTAGGTACTACGGTTTTGAAAAACGCTGCAAGGGAGCCGGAAATAGGGAATCTCGTAGACATGCTCAATGGTATGGGAGCGAAGATTGAGGGAAAAGATACGGATAGATTAACCATCCATGGCGTGACTCAACTCATTCCCGCGGATTGTTCTATAATTCCGGATAGAATCGAGACAGGGACGTATCTCATCGCTATAGCTGCAACCGGAGGTTCTGGTACCGTTACCAACTGCAATCCATCCCATCTTCCTTCACTTCTTGAAAAACTTCGCAGTGTAGGACTAATTATCAACGAAACTGAGTCGACTATAAGCGTAGGGTGGCCAGACAGAGACGACAAGGAGCGGGTGATAGGCAACATTGATATAAAGACTATGCCATATCCAGGGTATCCGACTGATTTGCAGGCACAGTTTATGGCACTCATGGCGCTTAGCTCAGATACCTCTGTGATCAATGAGACTATTTTTGAGAATCGCTTTATGCATGTCGCAGAACTTCACAGAATGGGAGCAAAAATCAAGGTTGACGGACACTTTGCCGTCGTCACTGGCCGGGGAATGAAAGGTTTGGAAGGTGCCCCTGTGATGGCTACTGATCTTCGTGCCAGCTCTTCGCTGGTAATTGCAGGTCTTGCTGCTTCAGGTCAAACCGAAATCTCTCGTATTTATCATTTGGAGCGAGGATATGAAAATCTTGTCGATAAACTTACCGGGCTGGGGGCAAAGGTCTGGAAAGAACAGGAATAAAAAGGTACAATTTTACTATCTTCACCTAAGTTCAACCTCTCAACTAAAATGAAGTACTGGATATTTCTACTTCTGTGATAGAATTCTTAAAAAAGCATAAGGAAAGAGTTGCCCTTCTGGGAGTGGCAATTGCCTTCCTCCTTTGTATCGGAGGAGGCATATATTTGCAGAAGCATACTAAAAGAGAGATCGAGAATTTGGCCTCAGATTCTTCAACAAGTGTGGAGCTAAAATCTCAACAACCTTCAAAATGGCAAGGGGACACGAAACTAACCGGCGCTTCTACAACCTTTTTCCTCAAACCTTCTCCCGATGAGCTATTAGAAGAGCTGGCTTCGATGAAAAATCTCAATGAGAATGTCATTGATAAAAAATTCTTAAATTTATCAGTTTTGTGGCCAGCATATTTTTTTACCCTACGGACAACAGACGATGGTCTGAAGACACTATTGCTCGATGTATCTGAAGATGGTTTTGGGGTTGTGATTCAGAGTGAAGTGGATCTCCAGCTCTATCCGAAGCTTGAAGCGCTGACCAGTGGTGCGAAAATTTGGATTGGCGGGAAAATACTAGCCGTGGACCCGGCTGGGACAGGTACTATTTATTTAAAAACGGAACAACTCAGCATCGGTTCTGAGGCTCCTTTACCAGTCGCTGGTCAGAAAACGGAGTAATGAGAAAGTATAAAATAATTGAGGGTCTTACAGATTGTTTTCGTTCGTACTCTGTTTAGTACCTCCCCTGTGGAGGGCGAATGTTGCAAATACGCTATATAACCAGTATTTATTGAGGAGTGGGTAGAGTAACTGTAAATATAGCCCCTCCCAAAACACCATTAAGTACTCTGATTGTGCCATGATGTTCTTCAATTGTCTGTTTGACGATCGCTAAGCCTAGACCTGTTCCATCTGCTCGGGTAGTGTAAAACGGCTCGAATATCTGCTCTTTCGTCTTTTCATCAATCCCCGGCCCATTGTCAGTAATTGAAATTACTATTGCATCATTGTTCTTTTCGGTTTTGGTCTCATGGGCTCTAATGACGATTTGCTCTTTTCCTGCTGGACAAAATGCCAGACCATTTTGAATTAAATGGTTAAAAACAGTAAACATTTGTTTTTCATCTCCCCATATATCAATGGATCTCTTGAACTCGAAAACAATCTCGGCCGTTGTGGGCCAGGCTGGATCAGCTCCCAGGACCTGTAGTACTTCATTGAGGCAACTGTGCAGCGAAAACCAATCACAATGACAATATTCAGGTCGCGAAAATCTGAGAAAATCTCCAATAGTTGTAATAAGCCGGTTGGATTCTCTTTGGATAATGTTGGTTAATTCAAAATTTGCATAGCTCTTTGCCCCTTCCAAGGAAAATTCTTTGGCCAGAACCTGTGCAGAGCCAGATATTGCGGTGAGTGGATTGCGAAAATCATGGGCGATACTAGCACTCATCATACCTATTGCTGCAAGTTTTTCTGTTTGTCTGACCTGTTGTTCAAGTTTTTCGATCTCACTGATATCTCGGAGTGTGATAATCTTGTCCGGTTGCTCTAACTTCTGTCTATCAGATTCTGATCCTTGGATGATCATATGTGCATAGCCTATGCGTACCTTATTGCCATCACCTTTTAGAAAATCGGTGGTCAATCTGCGGTTTTCCTCTGACAACTCGATGTTTGGAAAAACGTTGGCTAATTTCTTGCCGATCAGAGTCATAGGGTCACTCGGCCCGATTATTTTTTCAATTGCGGCATTGGCAGAGGTGATGGTACCTTGTCCATCTATAGTTAGTATCCCCGTGGAAATATTATCGAATATTTGTTTGTAAAGAATAGCGAGACGGTCAAAATTTTTAAGTGAAGCACTCAGTGCATTCTCTGTTTTCAGTAGGCGTTTTCCGAAGAGGGCACTCAGGATCGCGGCGAGAAAAAACGTTAGGCCGTGTACTGAAAACTGGTTGAATACCATCGTGGAAGAGGCAGGAGGGGAGGTGAAATACTCAGATATATAAGAGGGATTTAATCGATAATACTCAATAAAAAGGATACTCCCGAATTGAAGGGTCGCAGCAGCCGCGGCCACCAATCCCCCTTTTCTTGGGAGGATTAAACCTCCAGCCACAATAGGAAAAAAGTAAACAGAGGTGAAAATAGAACCAGAGGCACCGGAAAAATAAACAAGCAAAGTAGCAAAAAAAGTATCGAGCAGTGTCTGAATAAAACCGAAATTTCGTAGACTTCCCTGGTAAATCAGCAACAAAAATGCAGAAAGAATTGTTGTAAGATAAACAATCAGGAGGAGAAGAATGAGCAAATTAGGTGGGATTAAGGGTATGTCAAACTGTGAGCTCTGAAAAAAATAACTAAGGGCCAGCAGCAAGGTATAAAGAATGCAGCGCAGCAAAAGCATCCAGAGCAGCTGGCTTCTGAGGAGTTGATCTGTGTTTATTGTGTTTCTGGCACGGTCTAAAAGAGTGGCAAAATCCATAGAAATCAGCTTAAACCATATTTTTTTACTTTATAGCGCAAAGAACGAAAACTAATCTGCAGGAGTTCCGCTGCCTTCATCTTTGAATTATTTGTTTTCGTCAAGGTATGTGAAATGATACGCTTCTCAAGATTCTCGATAATTTTCTCGATACCGAGATCATAGAGTTCTTCTTCACTCTCGGCAGCCTGCATAAGAGGGTTGTTAGACACAGAGTGCGTCTCTGGCAGAGCCTCTTTCATGCCTCCGGCAAACGTCAGACTCTCTGGAAGAATGATATTGGAGCTTTCCAGGGCAACCCCACGTTCTATTATGTTTTCCAATTCTCTGACATTACCAGGGAAATTATAATTCATCAGTACCTGCAATGCATATGATGATATTTCCTGTATCTCTTTACCTAGCCGGTGAGAATATTTTTTTAGAAAATGATCAACAAGAAGGGGGACATCGTCTTTTCTCTCTCTAAGAGATGGTACTCTGAGTGGAACAACGGCAAGTCTATAGAAAAGATCTTCTCTGAATCTGCCGGCTCTGATTTCATCTTCAAGAATTTTGTTGGTAGCTGCAATTATTCGAACCTGTATTTTTTTTGTTCTCGTTCCACCGACCGGTTTAATCTCTCGCTCCTGAAGGACGCGAAGAAGTTTTGTCTGGATAATTGGGGTTAATTCACCGATTTCATCAAGAAAGGCAGTACCATTATCAGCCTCGTTAAAAAGGCCTTGTTTATCACCAATTGCACCGGTAAATGATCCTTTCACATGGCCAAAAAGTTCACTTTCCATCAAATCTTCAGGAATAGCACTACATGTGATAGGGACAAAGTTGTTGGCTGCGACTTTACTATGGTCATGAATCGCTTGCGCTACCAATTCCTTCCCCGTGCCAGACTCGCCATAGATGAGTACATTAGCGGGCGTGGGAGCGACACGTCTGATCATGTCGAATATTTTCAACATTTCCCTGCTCTTTCCTATGATTTCAGGAAAGCTGGTGCAGGGTTCCTCAATTATTTTGGTGCTTAGGTTCCTACTCGTTGCAGATTCGATGACTGATTTAATTTCATCGACATTAAAAGGTTTGCTGATATAATCGAAGGCACCGTTTTTCATGGCCAATACCGCGTCATCGGGAGAGGCAAAGGCCGTAATCATAATTATCGGAAGCTCTGGAGTATGTTCTTTCACCGTTTCCAGTAATTCGATACCTGTCATTCCAGGCATGCGGATATCACTAACAATGACGTCAACCGACTGCTTGTCGAGTATATCCAGAGCACTCGCTCCACTTTCAGCAGTAGTGACTTCATGACCTTCTTTTTCCAGAAGGATCTTCAAAAAATCCCGCATGCTCCGCTCATCATCAACGATTAGTACTGAGGCCATAGCCACCTTTGAAAAAATTGAGGTAAATATTGGTCAGGTGCTTCGGCAAAGGATGTCAAAGCCGAATTAATAGACAAGATATGTTTAAATAATATCTTAATTAATGGCAAGTGACAAGACGGGGATTGAGAAGTGACGAGAGAAAATGGATGTTAATCAAAAAGGTACTTTAAATTTCCTTAGTCAAGTCACTTTCAAGGTTTGTGCAATCTGCTGCAGAAGATGAGAGAAGGCTATGGTGCAAAAGGTCAAGAAATATTCCTGCAGTTTTGTTACATCAAGGCTTTAGCAATTGTTTTTGCTGATTCTGTGAACAGCCGTTCTTCGATGTGTTGCAGTTTCGATTCAGCTTCGATTGAACTCTTCTTGAGATCATTTTGGAATTGTTTGAGTAGTAATGCGTCATGAATTATTTTTGCGTGTAGGGGAGAGTCCTCTTGAAGGTGTGCCTGGCTTTCGAGAAGACCACAAATCTCAAGTATCATGGGATCGCTAGCACCAACTTTTTGAAGAATTGATCGTGCAGCTACGATTCCTGTACTATGAAGAAAGGCCGCACAGAGAATAATGGCAAGATTTCCTCCCTCTGATTTACAGATACTTTCTGCATGCCTGGCAGCATTAGTGGCGAGTTTGATGCTTTTGAAATCGGTTTGAAAGTAGCGTTTCATCTCGACGGCGACTTTGTCCTTTAGCAAATCTTCTCGTGACCCTATAAATTCTTCAGGTAAGGTTCCCAGACATTGTTCAGCGAACTGGCAATAGGAGGCACAGCCAAAATCCATCTTGGGATTAACTATCCGATGGTGGCAATTACTGCATTTTCTTGTTGTATCGTCTTTGTAAAATTCGATAGAGGTTCCGCATTGAGGGCAATTTACATCAAAGATTGCATCATTTTTCCAGTACTTCATATCCTGGCCTGGGCATTTCATTAGAACTCTCCTTAAAGCGTTATTTGCAGCATGCTATCATTATGCTCCTATGCTACGGACTGATGAAAAAGGTAACTATGCACTTATTATATCGTAAATTATTCAAATATCTTTGATGTAGGTCAAATAACAAATCATAAAAAAAGGGAAATACAGCAATGCCGTATTTCCCTTGGCCAAAACAAATAAATTTCAAAGAGCAGGACAATGATTTTCCATCAATTCCTGAATTGCCAGAACGGAGAGAGAATCATCGGGCAAATCGAGCAGGGATCGACGTTCCATGTCAAATTCAAGTAATGCGGGATCATGGGGGATAATCCCTCCAATCGGTAGCCCAATTTCTTTAACTTCTGCGAGAAAGGCGTCGCTGAGCTTTTCGGGACCACGGGTAACTACAATTGCCAGATTTTTAACATCAAGCTTTAAGCCCTCAAGCATTGTGTTGATTCTTCGAACAGCTCTTAATCCCCGCAAAGAATAGTCTGTGACAAGATACAGCATATCTACCTGGCCACTGGTACGCCTACTCAAATGTTCCATTCCTGCTTCATTGTCGACGACCATATATTTATAGTGGGCACTTAATTTGTCAGTGAATTTATTAAGGATATTATTGACCATGCAATAGCAGCCTTGTCCTTCCTGTCTCCCCATAACGAGGAGATCGAAGTTGGGCTTTTCTATAAGTGCTTGTTCTATCAGGAGTTCAAGGTAGTTCACCTTGTCCATGCCGGAAGGAATGCCTTGTGGGTCTTTCATGTAGTTTTCCCGAATATCTCCAATAGTACTGATTACATCCAGGCCCATTGTTTCTCCCAAATTGCTGTTAGGATCTGCATCAACTGCAAGAATAGGCGATTTTCCTGTCGAACCAAGGTAACGGATAACCAATGATGCCACAGTGGTCTTACCGACACCGCCCTTTCCGGCAAATGCTATAATTTTACTCATATAAATCTCCGTGTAAAAAAACTCAGCAAATGACACAAATCATTCGCATTCCGCCCAAATGAGGCCTTCTATTTCACTCCCCGTCAATTGTAAACATTTTCAGGGAAAAAAAAAGGTAAAACCACCTCATTCGGTATAGATGAAGAGGTGGTTTTACCTTTTTTGTAGATTATGCTACTTTTTTGTTACACAGCAATCTCTTCCTGTATCTTTCTTTTTTTCTTTTGTTCAATTGGAGGGCCAAGAAGGGATTTGATGCGATGAACATCATCAGCGTCTATCGTGCTGTTTTGTTCGATCCCAAGAGTTTTCTCATCAATACCGAGGCAGAGACCAAGTAGCTGTGGGTAGAGAAGCACTGGAAGAAGCTTGTCTGAAGAATTACCGCTTGTTAAGGTCTTCTGTGTAGTGTCAAATTGTAGATGGCAATATGAGCAGACAGGAGCAATGTAATCGGCGCCGGCTTTCAGAGCACCCGTGATCTTTTCTTGCAGCAGCTTTTTGGAGAGGTCATCGTTAATTCCTGCAAGCGCTGCTCCGCAACATTCAAGTTTTCCAGGCCAATCCAGGGTTGTTACTCCGGTGGCCTGAAGCAGTTCTTCGGTCATTTTAGGGACAAAAGAATCATCGAAAGTGGTTATCTCTCTGGGTCTCAGAATATGGCAACCGTGGATGACAGCGATATTAAGATCCTTAAACCGGTTGACTAATTGGCTCCTGATTTTATCTGTTCCGATATCTTCATAGAGTACAGTCAGGTAATGTTTTATTTGTACCTTCCCGTTATACTGCAACTTTTCTTTGGCAAGAAACCCGTTGAATTCATCTTTCAACTGACTGTCTTTGCTCATTATGCTTTTTGCCTTTTGCAGGCTGGCAAAGCAGCAGTTACATATAACAAGAATGTCGAGACCCATTTTTTCGGCGAGGGCCATATTCCTTACTGAAGGGAGGAGATATGCCTTTTCGTCGACATTTCGTGCAGGATAGCCACAGCAGTTAAACTCTGGAACAACTTCCAATTCTATTCCAAACTCATTTAACACGGCTTCAGTGGAAGTTGCGTATTGTTGGATGCGTATCGGGATGTTGCACCCTTGGAAGAATGCGTATTTCATGCGCTTGCTCCTGCCTCGATTTTGTTTATGGCCCTGTTCTTGAGATTGTAAAAAATATCACAGAGTTCAACTTGATTGGGGCAATGTTCCTGGCAAAGGTAACAGGTGGAACAGCTCCAGATCATCTGTGAGCCCATGGCCAAATCCACATTTCCGATACCTAAACTGAACATGATCTGGTGAGGGAGCATGCCCAATGCTTCCAAGGGGTTTTCATAGCTTCGAACAACAGGGCAGATATTTGTGCAACGTTGACATGAATAACAACTTTTGTAGCTATTATTGCCTACCCCCGTCGTTTTGCTAAGAGTTAGAGGTGAAGCGAGATCCGTCAGATGTTGAAAATTCTTTTTAAAGAGATCGGTTACCTTTTTTAGAGCTTTCAGGTGGTCGTCAACAAAGTTTTGTGCCAGAGCCAAAGGAAAGGAAAAATGACTAAGCATGGTGGTTTCAGGAACACCTTGGCTGAGTAGGCTATACCTTGAGCTGACAAACAGTTCTTTCAAATTGATACCGGAAGGGCAGACATTGGTGCAACGATCGCAACTGGTGCAAACATAAAGACCTTGTTGCATACGTTTTATAATCTCCGGATCATGCTCTTTGTTGGCTGCAAATTTTTTGAGATATTGTACTTTTTCTGAAGGCAGAATAAAATCATTCTGAAAGGTTTCATAGAACATACCTGCCGAGCATTCCAGCGAACAGGTACCACAATGTGTGCAGGCAGATAAGCCAATCATCTGGTTATTGAGAATATTTGCCTCGTCGGTAAGATGTTCTCCTGTCACTCTTTTGACGAGGAGACTTACGGGTGCAGCAACGATATGAAACATTTTACTGAATGGCAGCCAGGCTAAAAAAGACAAACAGGAAAGGATATGCAGGTACCAAAACATGGTTACTCCAGTTGAATCACCAAGAACTGAAGTAAACAATCGACTAAATTTTGCAACAGTAAAACTTGCAAAAGCCGACCTGTTTGATGCGTGGCAATTGATGCAACTGCTGCCATTTACTTCACGGCCCTGTGCGATGAGTTCAGCATCAAATGGTTTTGCTGTATCGGGAGAGACTAATCCGTTTTCCTGGACCCAGAATGCTTCAAGTGCCTTTGCTTCCTGGTCATCAAAAGCGCCATATTCGTCGACCATGTTCTGGTATGTGGTGAACGACGACATTTTAGCGCCCGCAAGCAACATCCCGGAAAAAATGATGGCTCCTACAAAAACAAGGGCGGCCCAGTCACTTGCATAGGTCTTCAATCGCTGCGGTTTGAGTGATATCCGCCTGAAGACGGCAATTCCGACCCCGTCAGCACCATGACGCCAAAAGATCCCGTAAAAACAGAAAAGGGTTGAGCGTGGGCTGATAATCACTAAAAAGGGATGCAGAAACACTTGAGCCGAGGGCATGCATAAAAAAAAGCAGTATAAAACCAAAAAAAATAAGAGTGTGTGCAGTCCAACGAAGAATACTTTTATCGAAAATTCGTTTTTGAAAGAGTAAATCAATGAATATTGATTTGATAAAATGGAGGATCTTGGAGCTAAAAATCACTCCAAGTACGCCTTTTACTGCAGCGTTGATTCTGCTGACAGACGCTCAGGTTTGGCGTGGAAGGATGTATGTCCTGGGAAAACCAGATTGACAAACGAAAAGTTAACCCAACTAGACAGACAATGACAGATAAACCCAGTAGTATATTAAAAATCATAGCTGAATCTTTATACCCTCAGTCTAATATCCAATAATTGGAAATAGTAATTGGTTTATCAATTTGCAATTATCACATTATCTCAATTCGATCTTTGATAACCACAAATGATACTCGTCGCCTCCTCTTTATTCTTTAACCTTAAAATTATATTTCTCAGACAAACAGAAAAAATCTACTGGCAGTTTAACTAATTACTCTCAGCTATACAAAAGATTTTTCGACTTTGAAGCGATGTCGGCCTTGAGATTCATTGCCATTTAACCAAAAGAACTAATAGAGAATATACCGTTTTTTGTTGTACGAGTCGAGCAGTCATTTATGCTGTTATAAAAATAATTGATTATGAGTATTCATTACTAAATAAGCAGCCTGGAAGATGCGATTTCTAAACCATAATAGCATCTTTAAAGGTGCTGACTTTTCGTACTCCCTTCAGCCAATGGACATGAATTGGAATTCGTTTGAGACGGGTTCCTCTGGGAGTTCCAGAAGAATTGTCGTGCCATCGGAGCCTGTGTGCTTGATTGAAATTTTGCCATGATTTTCCTCTAATATGCCATATGCCATACTCAGTCCGAGCCCAGTGCCTTTGCCGACTTCCTTGGTAGTGAAAAAGGGGTCGAATACCTTTGAAAGGTTTTCCAGAGGAATACCGCTGCCAGTATCGGTAACCTCTATATAGGCTTTTTGCGCTGTACGGTCGCGATAGGTCCTTAGAGTAAGTGTGCCACTGCCTCCCATGGCATCAAAAGCATTGATTATAAGATTGATAAGTACCTGACAGAGTTGATTTTTGTCAGCATTTACGAGGATTTGACAATCGTCAAGATCTTTGATGATGTTGACATTCATAAAAAGTTTCTGATCACGGATAAGACGCAAACTTTCGCCAATAAGAGTATTGAGGTAAAATACGTTCTTGGCAGGTCGAGTCTGACGGCTGTAGGCAAGCAGGTTTTTGACAATGTCTTTGCATCGTTCGGCGTCTTCAAGAATATAATCGAGGTTGTTCGCCAAGGGGTGGCTTTCTTCTAATTTTTCCTTCATTAGATTGCCATAAAGCAGAATGCTTGTCAGGGGATTATTGATTTCATGAGCAACTCCAGCAGCTAATCGACCAAGAGATGCGAGTTTTTCAGATTGGAAGAGTTGGCCTTCGGTTTCTTCAAGCTTTTTCTGAACGGCCAGCTTTTCCCTCAAATCGTTAAAAATTGCTGCGGTCGCTGCTTCTCTACCCTCTTCGTAAATGATCGCTGACGTCATTTCGACAGGTATCTGTTCTCCATTTTTGTTTATAATATTGACCTGAGTGCTGGGGAGCTTTCCTGCCTCCCCAATAGTTTTATCACGAAGCTTTTTCATTATTTCGCGTGCGACTCCAGGTGGATAAAAATCTTCAATATTTACTAAATTAGCATCATGGACAGAGTATCCAAAGAGTTCCTCTGCAGCTTTGTTCATCAGGATGATTTCACCCTTGCGATCAGCCGCCATAATTGCACTGACCGAACTTTGAACGACTTTATCGATCAGTTCCCGGACGTCACTGTATTTTTTTTCAAGGTGCTTTACTTTGGTGATGTCACGAAGACTTTCAATGACATATTTAACTTCTCCCTCATGATCCAAAATAGGAGAAAAAACCCGTTCCTCCCAGAGAACCTCACCATCAAAACCAATGTTTTTATGGACAACAGACTGATTCTCTTTTAATTTCAAGACTCGTTGTAGGGGACAATCTTCTCCGGAACAAGACAGATTCTTGAGTGTTCTATCTTGAGTGAAAATATCTTTGCAGGTTCTTCCAACGATTTGCGTATCGTTGGTTTTATTTCTTTCATGAAACTTTTTATTGGCGGCCAGTATCGTACTATCCGGCTTTAAAATAAGGGTTGGGAAGGAGAGGGCATCGAATACTCGAAATCGCCAATCGACCTCACTTATATCAAAATCATTTGGATTTATCATGGGCACATATGCTACAAAGAGTCTATGTCAGAAGAGTAACAGATGGGGTTATTCTGAAAGTCACGTCACCAAATTACTGCCATTGCAGTTAATTTCAGGTTGGTATCAGAAAGGTGTCAGTCAGAATTCTTAAACCACTCTGTCCCTGGTTTTTAGAAGTTACAAAATACATACTTGTTCCTGCACAACCGGAAACAAGAATATCAATGTCATGTTTCCGAAGAGCATTAAAGGCAATATCAACTATGCCGAATCTATCTTGAAAATGAGGGCCGAACAAATACAATATGTCCACTGGTTGTTTAAGGATTAGTTCAGATTCCTCTTCATCTTTGACCCACTTTGCTATTTTATTACAAAATGTGTCTGAATTTTTTCTGTCAAAGAGCAAGTGCAACTCTGTTGAGAGTTTATTGGTCGCGTGGTAGGTGATAAGCTCGAATCGTCTGATAGAGTTTTCAAAATCGATAGTTCGACTCCCCCATAATTTGGCTTGATTGGCGGGGAAGCGAAGAATAGCTAAGGCAAGATCTGTTTTTTCTGTAATACCGTACACTTTAACACGTTCTTCTTTATATACCGCAACAGTTTCCAAGTGTGTTTCTCCAAGAATGGGCATATCACAGCTTTATCTGTGTCACCCTGAAACCCTGTCGAAAGGGTGCATGGTTGTCAGGGAGTGCTACAATACTTTGCAATTTCACAGCTATGGTATCAAGAAGAGAATAATCTGTGTTGAGTGCGATGGCTGATATAGAAGTGCTGAGAGAATGAATAGGATACCCGTATTTGCCGAAAAAATTGATGACAAGACCCAGCAGTTTAAATTCGTTTCTATGTGGAAAGAGGGTAAGGGTTCCTACCGAAGGGATGATGTTTACATGTCCTTTTGGAAAGGACAAAAAGCTCAGTATTTGTTGTATCCTGCTTAGCTCTGAGCTATCCACACAAAATATACTTTCAGGTTTTTTGGTAACGTCGGAATGACATAAAAAAGCAATGTTTATATTTCTTTCAGCAATAAGATGTAATAGCTCGTAAATGGAAGAATAATCAGGTGATTGGCAGGAAATGGTCAGCTGCACGAGTTCTTCGCTGAACTTGATGCCACCAATGTGAACTTTTTGTCCATCTTCCATTGGCCTACCGGGTAAGAATAAATTAATTTCCCTTGCCGTCATACAGGTGGCAAGGGAAATCAATATAAGAATTACAGATTGTCTTGAACTATTTCCATGAGCTTGTCCAGATCAATAGGCTTGGGTACAAAATCATCAGCCAAAGTTGTTTTGCCACCCATATGAGTGTAATTGGTTGATTTTATTGCTTCAGTTACCGCAGTCAGCAGCACAACTACAATATCTTTGTACTCGTCAGAGGTTTTCAGTTCGTCACACAGCGTATACCCGTCTTTACGAGGCATCATGACATCGAGAATGATTAGATCCGGGCGTTGCTCCTTGATCCGATCCATGGCTTCGAGGCCATCATATGCTTTGGCAACGCGAAACTTAGCACTTTCCAACTTCATGGAGACCATTTCCACGAGATCTGTATCGTCATCTACCACAAGAATAAGTTTACTATCGCTCATGTTAAATTCTCCTCAATCTGCTTATTGGTTGAAAACTTCTTTCATTGTTTATACCTGAGGTCGGGGGAGAAGTCCTGCTCTTTCACAAATCTCTTCAACTTTTTCTTCCCACTCTATTGCCATGATATGAATACCAGCGACACCCTCGATCTTTTTGAGTCTTTCGATGGTCTCTACGCAGATGGTTACACCTTCCTCAGACTGTTTCTCTTTGGGTACCGAGGCCATCCTGTCAACAATCTCCTGTGGTACATCCATGCCAGGCACCCGTTTTGACATATATTTAGCGGCTCCGAGCGATTTACAAGGCGTAACTCCTGCAAGGATGTAGCATTTCTTGTGGAGTCCTTTTTCGCGAACACCTTCCATCCATTTTTCAAACTTATCTACGTTGAAGATACACTGCGTCTGGATAAAATCGGCACCGGCTGCTATCTTCTTAGCCAGGCGCATAACCCGAAGCTCGAAAGGATCTGCAAAAGGGTTCGCGGCAGCACCAATAAACATTTTGGGAGCACCTTTGATTTCTGCACCACCCTGGAATAAGCCCTTGTCACGCATATCCTTGACCATCTGGATCATTTGGATAGAATCTATATCGTGCACGTTCATAGCCATTGCATGATCGCCAAACTTGGTATGGTCTCCAGAGAGGCAGAGCATTGTGTCGATACCAAAGGAGTAAGCACCAATAATATCGGCCTGCATGGCGAGCCTGTTTCGGTCTCTGCACGTAACCTGAAATAAAGGATTAAGTCCCTGCTGTTTGATGATAATCGAAGCTGCCAGACTGGACATACGCACCATTGCCGTCTGATTATCAGTAACGTTGACCGCATCGACAATGCCTTTGAGGAACGCTGATTTGGATACCACGTCTTCTGGCTTACAACCACGTGGCGGCCCACATTCACCAGTTACTGCCAGATGACCTGCTGCCAAAATTTTTTCTAATCTGCTTTCAGTTTTCATTCTGCCAAGTCCTCTCTTATAATCTTTCTAGGGCCGCTACCACCACCCGACCTCCAGTCTTTAGCCGGTATATTCTCCAAATACATATCCTGCAGGCCAAGAGCTTTCAGTCTATCCCAGATAAGTTGCCATGCGCAATCAACATCTTCGCTGATTTCACAGTTGCCTCCATTAGAACCGCCGCAAGGTCCGTTCATAAGCTGTTTTGCACATCGGGCAATAGGACAGATGCCGCCGGTTATTCCAAGCAGGCAATTACCACAACCCTGACATCTTTCAGCCCAAACTCCTTGACGTTCTGAAGCGCCCATAAATGTGGTATTAACAGCAGGAAAAACCGGTTTATCCTTAAACCGCATCGCAATCTGTTGAACACCGCAACCACATGCCATTGACATGACCGCATCGGCACTGTCGATCATTGGTACGAGTTCTTCGACATATTCTGGATCGCATTGTCTCTCTAAGGTATGCTGGCGTATTTCAATGTTAACGCCATTTTTGAGCATTGCCATTTGGAGACCAGAAGCGAGGAGACCTACTTCTTTTCTACCGCCTGCAGCACAGACAGTTACACATTCGTTGCAGCCAAGCAGCAAAATGCGTTTGAAAGGTTTAATGTATTGTATAAGTTCTTCTAAAGGTTTTCGTTCAGCAGTGATCATGGTGGTTCACTCTCCTTATTTTTTATACCGTCAACTCAGAAAGCTGTCGGTTACTGTGCCATAGCAGTTCTAACAGGGCTGGGACCGAGTTTACGGATTTTTTCCGTAATCTCCGTTGCCACCTGGGCAAATCGATGTCCCATTCCTGCTGACATATTGACCATTTCGAGTCTTTCGCTTTCAATACCGATTTCTTCAAGATACTTTTTGACATAGTCGATTCGCCGTGCAGCCCTTTCATTACCGTTTTTAAAGTGGCAATCTCCTTCAAGACATCCTGCCACATAGACCCCATCTGCGCCTTTTTCGAAAGCTTTGACGAGATGTAAAGCATCGACTTTACCAGAACAGGGCACTTGAACGATTTTAACATTTGGTGGATAGGGCAGTCTTTGGCTTCCCGCCATATCTGCAGCAGTATAAGCACAGTAGTGGCAGCAAAATGCTACAATTACCGGTTCAAAATTTTCCATTATGCATTTATCCTTTCAAAAAGTTGTTCCACCTTTGCTAGAATTCGATCATCTTCAAATTGCATCAGTTGAATGGCTTTGGCCGGACATTCCGAGACACAAATACCACAGCCATGACACTTGGCAGGGTCTATTTCTGAATACCCATCTGCATTGATGAAGGGAACATCAAAGGGGCAGGCTCTGACGCAGATTAAGCAGGCGGCACACAAATTACCATCGACTCGAGCAGAAGCGGCTCCCAGATTGATAATGTCTCTGGCCAGCATTGTCTGAGCTCTTGCTGCAACCGCATTCGCCTGGGTGACACTCTCTCTTAGTAATTTAGGAGAATGTGCGGTGCCGGCAACAAAAAATCCAGGAACCGCCATGTCCACCGGTCTTAGTTTAACGTGGTCCTCAAGAAAATAGCCATCGTTGGTACGAGGCAATTTAAAGATCATCGCAAGCTCCTCTGTGGAGTCAAGATCGGCTACCATACCAGTGCTGAGGCAAAGGTTGTCGGCGGTTACAGTAATTTTCATACCTAAAATTGCATCAAGATAGGTCACATCAACCTGTTCCCCTGCAGCCTCAACAACCGGTGGAGTATCAACATTATATCTGACGAAAATGACCCCCTTGCTTCTTGCCTTTTGATAATATTCTTCCTGGAAACCGTAGGTTCTCATGTCTCTATAGAGCACGAAGATACGAGCATCAGGATTGATTTCGGCAATGGCCAAAGCATTTTTGATGGCGTTTTGGCAGCAGATTCGAGAGCAATTAGGATTTTCAGCCGTCCTGGAACCAACGCATTGTATCATCACTACGTTATCCCATTTTTTTACTGCCTCTGGATTCTCAAAGATATATTTCTGGGTTTCCAGTTGCGTCCTGACGGCAGTGGATTGATCAAGCAGGTATTGGTTCGGACGATTAGAGAGCGCGCCGGTTGCTAAAATTGTCACACCGTGTTCGATTTGCCGATAAAACATCTGTGGACCGCTTTGCATCCCGGTTTTGAACATACCCGGCATACCGCTATGATCAACTATCATGGCTCGGTTAAAAATCTGGATCTTTGGATGGCTCTGAACTTTTTCGATCAGGTCGCCAAGATATGCCTGAACATCGTTTCCTTCCAAGGTTTTGATAAGCTGCGTGGCTATGCCGCCTAGTTTATCGCTTTTTTCTGCCAGGTAAATCTGGAAGCCTTGTTCGGCAAGTCGGAGAGCAGCTGTCATTCCTGTAACACCGCCACCTACTACCAAGACATTTTTATTCATCGGCAAGCTCTGATCAGTGAGAGGCTGAGCTTTAATTGCAGCCCCAACAGCCATTTTGATAAGATCTTTAGCCTTGGCCGTCGCCTCGTCGGGAGTTCCTGAATGAACCCAGGTTGCCTGGTCCCTAATATTGGCGATTTCTACCAGATACTTGTTAAGGCCGGCTTTTCCAAGCAAATCCTGGAATTTTGCAAGATGAGTGCGAGGAGAACAACCGCCAATAACCACGCGGTTAATTTGTTCTTCCTCTATGGTCTGTTGGATGTTTGCCATAGATTGACGACTGCAACCATGACCTTCCGCCTTGGCTATGGCCACATAGGGCAAACTGCCTGCATGTTGCACAAGACTCTCAACATCAATTACTCCACCAATATTCTCACCACAGTCGCAGATGAAAACACCGACCTTCGGCTCCTCCAGGGTAATGTCTCTTTCCTGTCCGCCTTCTGCCTCTACTGCCGCCTTTTTCTCATAATGAGGCAGATCGGCACCAGCCATACACGCTGCGGCACTGGCCTGGACCATGGTATCCGGGATATCTTTTGGGCTTTGAAATGTGCCAGCTACATATATTCCAGGTTTTGTTGTGGCAACCGGATTGAAGCCATCGGTAACCGGGAAGAAATCATCGTTCAGTTCCAGGCCCATTTTGGTTGCAAGGGCCCGCGTATCGGCAGAGGTTTTGAAACCGGTAGACAAAACGACCATGTCGAATTCTTCATCGAACTGTTTGGTGCTGTCATCCTGAGTGTATGTAAGTGTTAAATGTTCATTACCTTCGTGCTGTAGAATAGAATGAGGCCGGCTACGCAAAAAGCGTACGCCATATTCGTTTTTGGCTCTGTTGAGATACAGCTCGTAATCTTTGCCAAAAGTCCGCATATCCATGTAGAAGATGGTAGTTTCGATATCCTCCTGAAAGCGTTCCTTGGTAATGATCGCTTCTTTTAAGGCAAACATACAACAAGCATTTGAGCAGTATGCACCGGCACCTTTTTGCAGCCCTCTGGATCCTATGCATTGAATCCAGGCTATTTTTTTTGGTTGCTTGCCAGTCGATGGACAAATCAGCTTGCCGGAAGTCGGCCCGGATGCTGATAGGATTCTTTCGTATTCTAGGCTGGTGACCACATCCGGAAACTTGGCGTAACCAAGATAATCGAGTTCACTCGGATCAAAGAGTGAGGCGCCCGGTGATAAGACAATAGAAGAACATTTAAGCTCTCGTTTTATTGGCATATCGTCAGGATTAATTGCGCCGGCGGGGCACACGCTTACCAGTGCTTTAACATCAGTGCATTTGTCCAGCTCGATGGAAAATGCTTGAGGTGTTGCTTGAGGGTAGCGCATACAGGTTGGTGCCCTGTGGTCAAGTCCAGGACTGAACCGCACACATTCAGGGAATTGTTTGAAACACTCCCCGCAAGCAGTACATTTTTCGAGGTTAATAAATCTCGGCTTAGTTATGAGAGAAACTGAAAAATTACCTTTTTCACCAGCAACACTCTCGACGCTTGTCATGGTCATGAGCTCGATATGTTCCTGACGGTTACTCTCAGAAAGGTGGGGAGCTATGGTACAGAGATCACAGTTATTGGTTGGGAACGTCCTGTCCAACTGGGTCATAAGACCCCCAATAGTGTAATCCTTATCAACTAGAACGACATCTTTATCTGCTTCAGCTAAATCCAGAGCCGTTCGTATCCCACCGAGACCTCCGCCGACAACGAGTACTTTGTTATTTTGGGTTTCGATTGTATTTGAATTCTGCATTGTTACCTTTTCTTGTCACAGGTTTAGCAGGGTTAAACGAATTATTCGGTCAATCCTTGGATAAATTGCTATGGTGTTTCAAAATTAAATTTTGGCAACATCGAGGATTTCTGGCAACTTATGTTCCCATCCCAGTGTTTGTATTAAAACGCCTTGAGTTTTCTCTTTTAATGCCAGAATTGTTTCTCCGGCAATTTTGATTCCTTCCTGTTCTCTGTTAGAGGACTTACGGATACGTCGGATGAGGTCGCTAGTTATGCGGGCACCAGGGTCACTGTTGCTAATATATTGAGCTATTGCCAGTGATTTCAGGAGAAAAACTGATGCGATGACTGGTACTCCGATCTCGCCCACTTTGGAAAGAAGGTCGGCACTGCCTGCGACATCAAAGATTGGTGGAACAATAATGTATCTTGCCCCAGCCTTAACTTTTTCTTGAGCGGCGAGCAGAGCGGCATTTCTTCCCTTGTCATCGGTAAAAGGAGACAAGGTGCAGCCAATTGAGAAGTCAGGAGCACCATCCAGATCAAAACCGCTCATGTCTTTCCCTGTTTGCATGGTCATGAGAGCCTCGATGAGCTGGACTTCATCAAGGTCATTGACTGTCATGGCGTCACTGTGATCACTTTCGGACATGTCCGCACTGTCAGCAACCACGATGTTCTGAATACCCAGAACATGAGCAGCCAGAGCATCTCCCTGCAATGCCATCCTGTTACGGTCGCGACAATACATGTGCATGATAGTCTCAACACCCTGCTGTTGTAGTAAACCACCTCCAGCGAGTGCGCTCATCCGCATGATTCCGTTGTCCATATCAGGTACAACAACTGCATCAACTCTTCCTTTGAGACGTCGAGCATCGTTGACCAGCCTGGAAATATTAATTCCTTTCGGGGTATGCATTTCGGCCAATACAGCGAATTCTTTAGCTGCTAATCGTTTTTGAAAACTCATAGGCTTATTTTCCCTCCTAATCAGAGCAAACCAGTTTAATTTTTTCCTGAAGATTTATATTACATCCCTAATAAAGAGAACTCTCCGGGTGAAAAACGTCTACATCCTTCAGGTCGTCTCCGAGGTAGGCTCGTTCATTCGGGCCAAGAATTCCAAGAGACAGACAGATGAGTGTCCATATGTGTACCGTACCGTAGGTCGCACCATGATGATGACCGAGATCATGTACCTGGGCATGGCAGTTGTGACAACCTGTGATACAATAATCTGCGCCGGTTTCGATGATTTGGTCGTATTTAACTTTGCCGTAGGCTCGGCGTTCTTCAGTGTAACCCGATTGCAGGAACCCACCTCCACCACCACAGCAATAATTGTTTGACTTGTTCGGGGTCATTTCGATGACATTCTCTTCCCCTACTACCGATTTGATAACAAATCTTAAATCATCGGCAATTTTATCACCTTCGCCCTTGCGGACAATCTGACAGGGATCTTGTATCGTAAATGTAACTTTTCGCTCTTTGTTCCAATCGGAACTCACCTTGAGTCGTCCTTCTCTTATCCATTTTGCATAGTATGTATAAATGGAAGCAACTTCGAATTTATGGTCGATATTGAATTTTTTCAGTCCAGCCCGGACTGAGAATGTGATGTGTCCTCACTCCGTATTGAGAAAGACCTTGCACCCTAAGTCATCGGCTTGTTTAGCCGACACCCTCGTGACTCGTTCCCAGCACTTGTTATCCGCAAGAAACATGCAGTAATTTTCTGCAGCCCATCCTTTGCTGCCGTATGTCCAATCAACACCAGCGAGGTGGAGAATTTTCCAGAGCGGAACCATTTCGTCAGGTTCAGTTACCGGTTCCCGTGAATTCTGATTGACAAAGAAAAAGGCACCTTCTTTATCAATAGGTGCTTCCATGTCCGCGAATTCCGGTTGTGATTCCTTGTATTCGGCAAGTACATCTTCAACAACGAAAATAAAATCATCAGGAGCTGTGCCCATGGCGCTGTTGGATTCATTTCTGAGTGCCATGTCACAGGATTTCATGATACCCGATGGCCGTTCCTCCCGGGGCCACTCAGCACGGGCATTAAAAACGAGCTGAGGAATGTCGATCTTCATAGGGCAGACATAGATACATCGTTGACACATAGTGCACATCCATACCCATGGGTGTGTGGTCACCTCTTTGTCCATTCCCATGGCGCACATGCGCAGGAACTTTCGTGGATCCATATCTGCCAGTCCCGTTGCAGGGCAGCCTGAAGCGCAGGCTCCACAGGTAAGACAGAGATTTAGATTGCCCCCTTCCGGGATGATCTCCTTAACCTTGTCAAGAAAGGAGCTTTGCTTTTTTCCTTTGATTTTGATTGTGCTTTCTGACATTGAGTTATTCCTTTTTTCCTATCCAATTACACATTGTCGGTGATGCAGCAAAACGCCTCGCCAACACTATTCGACTGTGATTTGAGAATGATTTTTTGCCAGCATGTATTTTGTGGACCCCCTTCTTTGGCGTTTATTACCTGGCAGAATTATGTGGTAGTTGTTGTTTCATAACAGAGTTTTAAACATTGTTGAGTATTTCACACTTCATACTTAATCGTTGATGTCTCGAAAATCCCCGGATGCATAATTATTGTCTTTCTTGCTGAAGCACCAGGAAGTGTTGAATAATTGTTATGCATCTTGGCTACTGATGGTATGGGAGATTTATTTACTGCAATTTCGCGTAAATCAGCTGTAGTAACTTGGTTTGGTAAATTGACGCGAAAAATGTTTGATATTTTAGAAAGGAAAGTTGAACAGAGAAAACTGAGGGACGGGAAAGGGAAGGCTAGGGGTAAAAATCGGCAACGAAAAATAAGTCGATCTCTTTGTAAAATGTCTACACCCGCAAACGACAAGGTGCTATTAGATGAACTGAGACGTTGCATTCTCGATATGTTCTCCGATCAGTCAAGTGAAATGCGATAGCAAATGAGCAGTTTCTCTGAACTGGTCTTTAGCCGTTTAATCCCCACTTGCAAATTCTAGCAAAAAACAAGTTACAAATAGGCAAATTAAAAGTCAATCGTTATGGAATGGTCTGATTATCTGTAACTGATCATGAATCTGAAAAAAAAATCAGAAAATAACTTGACAGTTGTTCTGTAACCTATGCTTTCTCAGCGATACAGGGAAATTCCCCTGCAGTGGCGTAACATGTACATGTGGTCGTCTGTTCTTTATCAATAATAGTATTGGAAACATTGAAAATATTTGAAGAGTAAAAAGATAGTCGAAATAATTGTTCTTAAGTGGTACCAGTTACGAAACTGTTGGAGATGTGATCGTTTGAAAGCATCTTGTCGTTATTGTTACAACTTATAAGTAAAATGTTTCTTTTGATCTTTTCAAATGACAAATTGTCCCAATCGCGCTGTAACTAAACAAGGTAACTTTAATGAATTTTGAGGGGTAACATGGATTCTAATCCCTTTACTGGTTCAGCAAGGTATGTTCTGGACCAGGAACTGGCAAAAATTGTAAATATTTCAATGGTACTTGAAATGCCTTTGCTGCTGAAAGGAGAGCCTGGTACTGGCAAAACCATGCTCGCCCATGCTATCGCTGAAACACTCAGGATGCAGCTTATTATTCTTAATGTGAAATCAAGTATGAAGCTTGTTGAGGCTTTGTACCAATACGACACGCTGACGCGTCTCAATGATAGCCGCTTTGGAGACTCCAATAGAAATGTGAGCAATATTCGCGAATATATTAGGATGGGTAAAATAGGTCAGGCGTTCACCTCAAACGAGCGTTGTGTCTTGTTGATTGACGAGATCGATAAAGCTGAGACTGAATTTCAGGATGACATGCTCGATGTGCTCGACCAGATGCAGTTTGATATTATTGAGACTGACGAAACTGTACAAGCAGCACAACGACCGGTTATCATTATTACCTCCAATGCCAAAAAAGATCTCTCTGATCCCTTTCTAGGTCGATGCAATTTCCATCATATTGCCTTTCCGGATCCCAAAATGATGAGGAACATAATTACCGTCCACTTTCCTGAAATCGACAAAAAACTAGCCGAAAATGCGATCAATACATTCTATGATCTGAGAAACATTGAGGGTGTTGAGAAAAAGCCCGCCACCCGGGAACTGATCAACTGGATTCGTGCACTTGCTGTAGATCCGGATTTCAGGGATGGTGAGCGATTAAAAAAAGAGATTCCGTATCTCGGGATTCTTTTTAAAAAGAGTGGCGATTACCAGAGATCATCAAGCAATCTGTCAAAAAAACGTTTCTTCTGATTTGATGACATTATAAATGTTTATAGATTTATTTTATAAATTAAAGGAGGTTGGGGTACCAGTAAGTCCTACCTCTTTTCTCACCCTGCATAAAGCCATGGCTGGCGGACTGGTGAATTCAATAGATGATTTGTATACCTCAGCCAGAACGATTTTGGTGAAAAGCGAGAAATATTTTGATCTCTATGATCAGGTTTTTGCCCATATCTTTGATGGGGCTGAGCTGCCGGATATGGATGAGGTTGCCTTGGATTTGCTCGCATCGAGTATGTTACACGAATGGTTGAAGGACCCGAAATCTCTTGCTGACGCTTTAGGGATCGATGAGAAAAAGCTGAGTAAAATGACGCCCGATGAGTTACTGGAATATTTTAAACAGCGACTGAAGGATCAGGATGGGAGGCATGACGGAGGATCCAAATGGATCGGTACCGGTGGAACGTCACCCGTTGGCCACTCCGGGCTGCATCCAGGGGGCTTACGGGTGGGTGGCGGATCAAGAAATAAATCCGCAATCAAAGTTGCCAATGAACGGAGATATAAGGACTATTCGGTCCATGGAGTTTTGACAAAGAGTTCGATAGGGGAAGCCTTAAAAAGGTTGCGAAATCTTGTTCCTCAGGGAGCAAAAGATCAGCTTGATATTGATGCCACAATTTATCAGACAATGAGGAACGGTGGTGAAATCGAGATGGTTTTTGAACGGGGGATCGTCGATCGTTTGAAGATCGTTCTGGCCATAGATAATGGTGGATGGTCCATGGAACCCCATGTCGATCTCGTTCAGACCCTTTTTAATTATTCAAAGTCTCAATTCAAAGATCTCAAAACGTACTTCTTTCACAACACAATTTATGATCTATTGTGGGAGGATCCTGCAAGATTTAAGCGACCGATCCATGTAAAAGATTTCGATAAATTCGATCCGGATACCCGATTGATTATAGTTGGGGATGCCAGCATGGCACCTTATGAATTGATGTCGACTGATGGCTCCATTTATGCTTTTGAGAGAAGTGGCAGACCATCAGTTGAACAACTAAAATTTCTTGCCGACTATTTTTGTCGAACAATCTGGCTTAATCCTATTCCAAGCAATCATTGGCAGTATACCCATTCCATTAAGGTTATCCAGTCTATTTTTCCTATGTTTGAGTTGTCTCTCGATGGTTTGGAGAGAGGTGTGCAACATCTTATGAGCCGATAGCTCGAATATAATAATAATGACAGTAAAAAAAGCATTTCAAGAGTCTAAAAGGGGTGACAATTTTAGATTCAAGCTTACTCTTATCGTGGTATTTTAAACAAGTCCCGATAAAAAGGAAATAAATCTGGACTCTCTGCAGTACTCCCTTGGGGGTATAAGCATCTTTATGAAATTTTTTTTCCACCAAGAAAATTATTTCTAAGATACTCATCAAATTACAAGATTTCTATAAGGTACCAACAAATGTCTCAATTTTTACCTCATTGTCTCCCTCTTCTTATCGGTAGTTTGCCCCTGAAAGATCACACAGAAGCAACTGAACTGATTTTTGACTATACCCCGCAAATTCCTTTATGGCCTCAGTTGCCGGTCTATAAGGAAGAGGGAATGATTCTTCAGTATATTCCCGGTTTTCCCGGTCTTACTCAAGTAAACGGGAAAATATTTATTGATACTGACAGTCCTACTTTTGAAACAGAGATACTTGCCTTTTATGAAGAATATCTAATGGTCACAGAAGGGGCCGCGCCTCTCAACGAATCACGGTTTATACTCTCCCAAGAGGTCGCCAAAGGATTTTATACCTTTCTGGCAGAGGCTGACAAGAGGAAGGAACATTTGATCGGACTCAAGGGGCAAACGACCGGCCCCATCACCTTTTGTACAGGCTTAGTGGATCAGGCGGGAAGAGCAATTTTCTATAATGATCAACTGCGCGATGCAGCGGTTAAACACCTGGCCATGAAAGCAGGGTGGCAAACAAGAAAGATGGCTGAAGTCGGCGGACAGCCAATAATGTTTTTTGATGAACCGGGCCTGGCTGGACTTGGTTCTTCTGCATTTATCACCATCACCCATGAAGATATCGCCGCTTGCTTTAATGAAGTTTTCCAAGCTGTTCGGGCTGAAAACGGGCTCACCGGTGTGCATGTTTGTGCAAATACCGAATGGTCTGTGCTTTTTGATTCCGGAGTCGATATCGTTAGTTACGATGCCTATTCCTATTTTGATAAACTCATTTTGTATGCCAATGATCTGGTAACGTTTTTCTCGCGCGGCGGTATTCTTGCAACCGGTATAGTTCCGACGACACCGGAATTGATTGACATTGAAGAGGTGGATTCACTCGTCGATAAATGGTTCGGGCAGTCTCGACAGTTACAGGCGATAGGCATTGATGAGAAAACGATATATCAACAGACGTTAATTACTCCGAGTTGTGGGACAGGCACCGTTTCAGTCGATCAGGCGAGGAAAGTGCTTGCGCTCACAAAAGGGGTTTCAGAGAAAATACGGGCTTCATTTTCTTGATTGGGGCGGGTAGACAAGAAAATTAGCATCCAGATTGGGGGGCAATAGTGCGCGATTTTATCGGCTGACAGGTCTTTATCAGCTGCTTTTTACCGGCAAGATTGAGCTTCTTGATCTGATTTTCTCTTCGGGTTGCAATTGATCTGGATGCTGCATTTTCAAAATAAACCAGCTCTACAGGCTGTCGCATTCGGGTATATCGTGCACCCTTTTTGTGCGAATTATGTTCCTCGATCCGCCGTACTAAATCTGTCGTAATGCCTGTGTAAAAAGTGCTATCCTTGCAGCAAACAATATAGACGTGCCATGTCAGTGAAGGTTCATTCTGTGCTGTATGTTCTTCTTTATTCATTGGAGTATTGTGAGTATGTGCAGCCAGGCTGACGTTGTGGTGATTTTTAAAAAAGTATAATCTGTCTCGTCCATCTTGCCAAATTGAATGGTTGATGGTATTCAGGTCAACTTTGGGTAATCTACAGTCGAATAGTCAATTTTCAGGATAAATAACACATGAATTCGCAAGATGATAATGAAAACTTTCAAAGGCAGGCCCTTACCGAGCACCTTAGGGAGCTGCGTTCCTGCCTGATTATTTCGTTTGTTGCCGTGTTTATAGGCTTTTGTCTCTCCTATACAGTCATCCGTCCGATAGGAACCTGGTTTTTTAAACCACTTACCGATGTTCTGCCTGAGGGAACCTCTCTTATCTTTACCTCATACCAGGAAGGGTTTTTTTTTATCTAAAGCTCGCGGTGGTCTGCGGAATATTGATGGCATGTCCGGTTATCTTTTCGCAGATATGGCGGTTTGTGGCGCCGGGCTTGTTCAGCCATGAAAAGCGAGTGGCTATCCCTTTTATACTTCTTTCTTCAATCTGTTTTATCGGTGGGGCAGCTTTCGGTTATTTTGTGGTTTTTCCCCCGGCTTTTCGGTTTTTGGTTGGTTATAACAACGAATTCTTGACATCTCTTCCCGCAGTGAGTGAGTATTTTTCTCTTGCAATCAGGTTGCTACTTGCATTCGGTGCTATTTTTGAGATGCCGATATTTATGGTCTTTTTAGCTAAAGTTGGTCTCATAGATGTCCGTTTTTTGAATCGCAATCGAAAGTATGCGATTCTGATCAATTTTATAATTGCAGCTATACTCACCCCAACGCCTGATGTGGTGAACCAGATGATGATGGGTGTGCCGCTCATGATTCTCTACGAAATCAGTGTACTGGCCGTTTGGGCTTTTGGCAAAAAAGGATTCACTGGTTTTGGCGATTCGTCACCTCCACCTGAAAACACGTTGGAATAAAAGAGTTTCCTGGCTGGATTTCTTTTCCGGCTTGTATTATAGATAATGGGAGTTATCAGATAGGATTTGCTCATATTTTCTTTTCACGGAACTGTTGACAGGAAAAGATCAATGTAAAATACTTGTGGAGGTGTTTTATGGGTACAAGTGCAGAATTCGAAAAATTGATCCGCATAGGCAGAACTCCAAACATAACCAAACGTTTTCCAAATTCCCAGGCTCTGATAGTCAGTGGCAAAGTGATTGATCAGGCTCTGGTTGCAAAGGGCAAGGCGATGACCATTGCCGCCAATGGTCGAAATAGTTTCATCATTCGTGGTGCACTTATGGCCGCACAGCGTGCTGACGCTGCATTGCTGATCGAAATTGCCCGCTCTGAATCCACTTATTGCCCTATAAATTTTTATAATATTGCCATGCATGTCGATTGTGTTTGTAATGAGCTTGGAATAACTATTCCGGTGGCTATTCATGCGGACCATTACGGCATAAAAAGTGAAGAAGATATACCGTTTGCGAAAATGGAAATACCGTCCATGTTTGATGCGGGGATCACCTCAATTGCTGTGGATGCTTCCCATATGCCGGATGATAAAAATCTGCTGGCAAATCTTGAACTCAATCCCTGTATTCCAAAATGGGCGGGACTTGAGACTGAAGTCGGGGAGATTAAAGGAGATCAGGGCCTTTCTACTGTTGATGACGCATCATTTCTGATAAAAGGGCTCAACGCTCATGGAATATTTGCAGACTGGATTGCCTTAAATAACGGTTCCTCTCATGGGATTGAGGCAAGTGGACAGGGTATTCAGGTGGAGTTGACCGCTAAAATCCACAAAGCCATTGAAAATTTTGGTGTTTCAGGTGCTCAGCATGGCACTTCGGGAAACAACTCCGATAAGCTGAGAGCAATCGCTGAAGGCACAAATACTACCAAAGCCAATGTGGCCACCGCCCTGCAGATGATTTCATGGGGTGTTGAAGTCAATGATTACGGCAATGCCATCCAGGATAGCGACGGCAACTTTATTAAAGTGGCCGGTGAGGGTGTCTCAGAAGAGATGTGGCAGCGAATGACCACGTATGCGGCTGAGAAAGGTTGGAAGGGCGGTAATTATAAAAAACTCAATCTTCCTTTTGAAAATTTTCTTCTCGCTCAGGAAAGTGTTGTTCGAGAGAGAATGAGTAAAAGAGTAGAAGAATTCGTCTACAATATATTGACCAAGGTGTTTAATGCTGAAGGTACGGCAACTTTGGCGAAGGAATTGATATTAAGAGCAGGTTCCTATGATTTGGGTCCGAAAGGAAGGCAATTAGAAAACCCAAAAGAATGGACAAAAGATTTGATCGTCGAAAGGGCACAATCTCTGGATGTGAACAAGGGGTCTGAAGGAAATTTTGATGATTAGTATTTTGCCGATTGTTTTCGTTTATATTTTTTTAAATGCCCATCAAGAGATTGAAAACAGGAATCATAATCTTTGAAAGGCGCTTGCTCCCTTCAAGGGTACTGAACAGAGTCCTCGTAAAGCATTGCGGCTAAAAGAAGTACCCCTTTAAGATATTATCAAGAATCCCTCGTCGTTTACCGGGGTTGAAACAATTGGCTGACAGGTCTTGCACTCGTTGCAAAGAAATCACAATGGAAGAGATGAAAAAAATTCTTATTACGGGCAGTGCCGGGTTTATCGGTGCACATTTAGCTGATAAACTGACTGCCGGCGGGGTTGAAGTCGTTGGGCTGGACAATATAAACGATTATTATGATCCGCAACTAAAGAGAGACCGCATGGCAGCTCTTGCTGAAGGTCCTCTTTTTACACATGTGAATGTCGATTTGGCCGATAGAAACGCGGTTGAAGTCCTCTTCCAGAACCACAGTTTCGATGCGGTGGTAAACTTGGCTGCTCAGGCGGGGGTTCGTTACTCCCTTATCAACCCGCATTCCTACGTGGACACTAATATAGTTGGGTTTGTTAATATTCTAGAGGGATGCAGACACTCGGGAGTAAAACATTTAGTCTATGCTTCATCGAGTTCCGTCTATGGCGCTAATACAAAAATGCCGTTTTCCGTGCATGACAATGTGGATCATCCGGTTTCTCTTTATGCCGCTTCGAAAAAAGCCAATGAATTAATGGCCCACACTTACAGTCATCTCTTTAACTTGCCAACAACCGGGCTGAGATTTTTTACGGTTTACGGGCCATGGGGACGGCCGGATATGGCTCTGTTCCTGTTTACCAAGGCTATTATGGAAAATCGGCCTATTGATGTTTTTAATAACGGTCAAATGGAACGGGATTTTACCTATATTGATGATATTGTTGAGGGAGTCTGTCGAGTTATTCACAAGGTACCGGAGAGATCTCCTGCCTGGAATGCTGATGCACCTGATCCTGCGACATCCTATTGTCCATACCGGGTTTATAATATTGGCAACAACAATAAGGAAAAGCTTTTGCGGTATATAGAAGTTCTTGAGGAATGCCTTGGTCGAAAGGCAGAGAAAAATTTTCTGCCAATGCAACCGGGAGATGTCCAAGCTACCTTTGCCAATGTCGATGACCTGATAGAAGATTTTAATTATAAACCTGCAACAACGCTTCAATATGGGATCGGCCAATTTGTCGATTGGTATAAAGGATATTTTAATATCTGATGTAACAGTATCCTGGGATACTCACAAGGCTGGCTTCTGAAATGGAGCTGGCCTTTCTGGTTTGTGGTGGATAGTTTTAGCGGCTCGCATTCCTGATTAATCGGGGTTCTGTAGCCGTCAATCAGTTATCTCGAATATTGTAGGGGGGAAACATCGTATGAAGACCCAACGTTCGGTTTTGTCCGTTCCCGGGCATGTACACAAAATGCATATGAAGGCCGCAGAAAGTGAGGCTGATGTCATCATGCTCGATCTGGAAGACAGTGTTCCTCAAGAGGCCAAAGAGGAAGCGAGAAGACAGGTGCTTGTGTCCTTGCAAACCATCAATTGGCGAAAAAAGATCGTAAGCCTTCGCATAAATGGACTTGACACGCCCTTTGCTTACCGCGATCTCTTGGAAATAGTCGAAGGGGCCGGAGAAAAGCTGTACTCAATCGTTGTACCCAAGGTCAATCATCCAGGTGATATCCATTTTGTTGAAAGGATGTTGGATGGGATCGAACAGGCTCGGCAACTATCCGGCACAATCGGTATTGAGGCCTCTATTGAGACTGCCGCGGGGTTGGCTGAAATAATGGCTATTGCAGGAGCCGGTCGGCGTTTACAGAGCCTGGTTTTTGGCATTGCCGACTATTCTGCTTCGATTGGTGCGCGCTTGGTCTCCATTTCCGGACACGGGGAAAACGAAGCAGAAATCTACCCGGGCCATCGCTGGCATTTCGCTCTCAGCCGGATGGTCATGGCAGCCAAAGCGAACGGCCTTATGGCCATTGATGCTCCGTACGGCCATTTCAAAGACAGCGAAGGTCTGCAGAGGTCAGCTGTCATGGCAGGAGCATTGGGTTGTGATGGCAAATGGGCTATTCATCCAAATCAGCTTGAGGTCATCAACCGGGTCTTCTCTCCTTCTTCGGAAGATATTGATCGAGCCGTAATCATCCTGCAGGCCGCTAAGGCCGCCAAACAACAATCACGGGGCGCAATCGCAGTGGATGGTCGGATGGTCGACCAGGCCACTGTGCGGCTGGCGCAGCGTCTCTACGACCAAGCGTATTATCTCGGTCTGGTTGAAACGTAACAGAAAATCTAAACCAAAGACACAGTCAGACACTAATCTGACTCAAAGGCTGGTCGAGTGGTTGCTTAGGCACTCTTATCAAGATCAGGCAGAGTACGATGTATAAAGGGCTTACAAAACACTTGACCTCCGTTCAGAAGGTGACAACAATGTTGTTGTCTTCAAAGCACTGAGAAAACAAAAATACGAGAGTCAAAAGAAATGAATCCAGCAGTCATGGTTATTTGAGCACACTCAAAAAGAAAAGAATAAAACTTTTATGAGGAGATTGTCATGGCCAAAATTTTAGTTGTTTATTACAGCATGTACACTCATATTTATACAATGGCTGAAGCCATTGCGGAAGGTGTAGGCGAGGTTTCAGGTTGCGAGGCTGTCATTAAAAGAGTTCCGGAAACTTTGTCAGAGGATGTCCTTAGTGCTATGGGTGCAATGGACGCACAAAAAAGTATGGCGCACATTCCAATTGCTACTGTTGATGATTTGGCTGCAGCCGATGCGATCATTTTTGGTACTCCGACACGGTTCGGAAATATGTGCGGGCAGATGCGCCAATTCCTTGATGCAACTGGACAACTATGGTTGAAAGGAGCTTTGGTAGGGAAGGTGGGGAGTGTCTTTACCAGCTCGGCAACGCAGCACGGTGGGCAAGAATCGACTATTTTAAGCTTCCATACCACTCTTCTTCATCAAGGTATGGTTATTGTTGGTCTTCCTTATTCTTTTGCTGGCCAGATGGACAATAGCGAAATTACGGGTTGCTCACCTTATGGGGCCTCTACAATAGCTGGTGGAAAAGGAGAACGACGTCCGAGTGCTAATGAATTGGCAGGAGCTCGTTTTCAAGGTTCCCATGTCGCAGGTATAGCAAAGAGACTCAGTAGCGGAGGATGACTTTATCCTGGAAAGAGTCGGCATCTGGTCGCTATTAAAAAAACGACTTAAGCTAAGTCTTTTTGTCGTGAATTATAAAATAGATTCAGGGATTTCGCCCTGGCTCTTCGTCTAATTGTCTACTGCAGGTCCATGCCCAGAGGTTCTTCAAGTTAATAAATAATCCTAAATTTGTTTGGAAGAACTAATGGGCTGTAAGGAGACCGAGTTTTTTCCGTTTCCTGTTGGTGTGTAGGTACTATTGCATATCCAGCAACAAGAAAAATGCATTCAGGAAAACATCCATCTGTTCATCTGTCCCAACAGACACCCTTAGGTGGTTCTGTAATTGTGGAGTGTTGAAGTAGCGGAGCAGTATACCTTTTTGCTCCAGAGTATCTTTGAGTATTTCTGCGTTGGCACTCTTTAGCTTAAAGAGAATAAAATTTGATCTCGACGGATAAACCTCCAGATCCTCACGGGCACTCAGTGCGGCGATGACCCTGTCACGGGTCTTTATCATGCGGTTTACCTGGTCTGTGAAAATTTCCTTTTTCTGCAGGCAGATTTGCAAAGCCACTTCTGCTGCCATGTTAACACTGTATGGCGGCTTGATTTTCATGATCGCTTCCTGCAGCGACGGTGCCATGATACCATAACCAACTCGGAGACCGGCCAGACCAAAACATTTTGAGAATGTCCTCAGGACAAGCAGATTATTATGGCTGTCGATGAAATCGGCGTAAGTGATACCCGAAAATTCAAAATACGCCTCATCAACCACCACCAGCATATCCTTAGCCAGAAAAAAATCCAGTACCTCTTTCTCAAGCATATTGCCGGTTGGGTTATTGGGTGAACAAAGCAGAACAATTTTTATACCGTCCAGATCAATGGACGACAGTTTTGTCGTGTCGATTGAATAGTCTGCTTTTCTGGGCAGGTCAGCCAATGTACCGCTATTGAGCTCCACCACATGTTTATAGTATGAAAAGGTTGGAGAGAAGGTGAGCACTTTATCTCCGGGATTAAGCACCAGTCTGCAAATGAGATCTATTAATTCATCCGCCCCGGCTCCTGCTACTATGTTGTTAGGCGAGCAGCCGACATATCCGGCAATACCCTCTCGGATGGCCTTTTGTGCAGGATCTGGATAGATACACAGGTATTTGGCACGACTCAGCTCTTTAAGAACATCTGGAGCAACACCATATGGATTTTCGTTGGCGTCGAGTTTGATGATATCGCTCTCAGGTAAACCAAGACGTCGGGCAATTTGATCAGGAGGTTCGATGGGGCTGTAACTAGCCATTTCCATCACTCCGTTTCGAAAAAGAGATTCTACGCGCTTCATGTTGTATCGTTAACCAGGCTGTAAAAAATATTCTTATAAAGAAATGTAAGCAAGGCTGTCGGGGATCGTCCAGCCTCAAAAGCTCTGGCGAGACCGTTTGATAAAAAAAATATGCTTGTAATAAATCGGGGTTACTTCAACGAGCTAAAATAGAGTGATTTGGTCACTAAGCGTATGCTTTCACTCCATTAAACTTAGAACCCCGTTTTTGAAGTTCTATTTCTTTTTAGTCTGAGCCTTTGCTTTTGGTTTGGCTTTGACAGGCTTCGCTTTCAGGTCTTTGAGAGCTTTTCCTGGTACGAATTTACCATTGGTCTTAGCAGCAATTTTGATTTCTTTTCCGGTCTGAGGATTTCTACCCATACGTGCTGCACGGTCTATAGCACTGAAGGTACCAAAACCAACCAGCGTGACCTTGTCACCAGCCTTGAGAGCAGCCGTAGTCGTTTCGATAAAGCTGTTGAGGGCTTTTTGAGCTTGAATTTGTGTTAGTTCCGCGTCTTTTGCAATTTTGGCTACGAGTTCTGCTTTGGTCATAACTCCTCCTGAAAGATGATTTTTCTACTTAGATAGAAAATTGGCTAATTTTAGAATGAAATCAATATAATTCCATTTAAACAACCTGAAAATAAAACAAACCAAGGGGCAGGTTTCTGTCCCGCTGTCTTTTAGACGAAAAACGATGCCTGTTTAATGTCGGGCCACAATAGACAGAAAGCTTTTATTTTGCAAGTTGTCGTTCGTTGCCTTTATGATCTTTCTGTCGATTTACTCTTTTAGCTTACACTTCTCTTCCCATCAATTTGATTGCGGACCGGATAATTGCAGTTGTGTCTATCAAACTATTTTTCCATAGTGTCTTTTGAGGGCCATGTTCGACAAAATGGTCAGGGTGACCTAGCAAGCAGGTTCGCACGGAATAGAGTCCACGACGGCTGAGAAGCTCAAGGACTGAGCTACCAAAACCACCTTGACGGGCATTGTCTTCAATAGTCACAACCCTTTTGGTAAGGTTGGCCCAATGACAGATGAGCTCAGCGTCCAATGGCTTGATGAAACGTGGATTAATAACGGCTGCTTTGATTCCGACCTTTTCGAGACCTTTGGCTGCTTCGAGTGCGTGGTAAACCCTGTTGCCCACTGGGAGCAAAAGGATGTCACTTCCCTCCTGGAGCAATTCACCTTTACCCAGCTCGAGCTTACGCAGATTTGTTGCGAGGGGGACGTTGTACCCCGCTCCTCGCGGATATCTTACAACCGAAGGCCCATCATAGTAGATGGACGTATACAGCATATGCTGCAGCTCTTCTTCATCTTTGGGAGACATGATGACTATGTTGGGTATGAAGCGGAGAAAAGATAGATCAAATACCCCATGGTGGGTGGGACCATCATCTCCTACGACTCCCGCCCGGTCAACGGCCAGAGTAATCGGTAAATTAGGGATACAGATATCGTGGATTATCTGATCCAGAGCACGCTGGAAAAACGTGGAATAGATAGCAACAACAGGTCGTAATCCTTCAACGGCCAACCCGGCAGCAAAGGTCACTGCGTGTTGTTCGGCAATTCCCACATCAAAAAAGCGATTTGGGAATTCTGTGGCGAATCTTTTCAGACCGGTACCAGATACCATGGCCGCTGATATCGCCACAATATTTTTGTCTTTTGCAGCGAGTTCGGTAATTGTATCACCGAATACTTTGGTATAAGTCACTACTCCTTTGGATGAATGAGGTTTTCCGCTGACAATATCAAAAGGACCAATACCATGAAAGATATCAGGGTCTTTTTCGGCTGGTTCATAACCTTTTCCTTTTTTGGTCAGGACGTGAATGAGCATTGGACCATGTGAAGTGTCACGAACCGTTTCCAGGGTCTCGAGCAAATCCTGAAGATTATGTCCATCAATAGGACCAACATAATCAAATTTAAAAGCCTCAAAGAGCATGCCTGGAGTAAAAAAACTTTTAAAACTCTCTTCACTCTTTCTCAGGATGTTTAAAATATTTTCACCAACATCAGATATCTGGAGCTTCTCGACTAAATGAGCTTTTACCCGGCTCATAGTTTTGCCGGTGAGTTTACGACTCAAAAAGCTGGAAAGAGCCCCAACATTGGGCGAAATGGACATTTCATTATCATTGAGTATGACAACGAGGTCTTTATCGAGATGCCCTGCATGGTTGAGTGCCTCAAAAGCCATTCCGGCAGTCATGGAACCATCACCAATAACCGCTATAGCTCGGTGGGAATCTTTTTTTAGATTTTTGGCAAGAGTTATTCCTAACGCTGCAGAGATGGAGGTGGAGCTGTGCCCGGTTTCAAAAGCATCGTAGATGCTTTCCTTGAATTTAGGGAAACCACTCATGCCTTTGTATTGACGAAGTGTGGCGAACTGCTCCTGCCGACCTGTTAAAATTTTGTGGGCATATGATTGATGCCCTACATCCCAGATAAGTTTATCATCAGGGGTGTTGAAGATATAATGAAGAGCAATGGTAAGCTCTACTACTCCAAGACTTGGAGCCAGGTGACCACCTGTTCGCGATACTATCTGAACAATATTGTCACGGATATCTTGAGCCAACTCCTCTAGTTGAGAAATGGAAAATTCTCGAATATCGGCAGGCGAATGAACGCGTTCCAGCAAGGTTGTCTGGGTTGTTGGTTGTGGTATTGACATAGTGTCTCTATATACAGTAGCCGGAAATAGCTTCAGTGTAAGGATGAAATCATCCTTCCGGCGATAGCTCAGAATTATTTAACTGTTGGAGGTGTTGACCATTGTCTGGTTACTACTGCTTCATTCATACTGAAGCTTCCAGCCCGAAAAAACGATGGAATACCAATCAATGACTCCTGGTATAGACGTATTCGGCGATGGCTCGGAGCGGGTCGGCATTTTGGTTAAATCCAGTCAGGGCATCGATGGCTCTTTCAACAGCTTCTTTTGCTTTTGTTCGTGTTTTTTCGATACCGAAAAAAGCAGGGTAGGTTGCCTTTCCCCGATCAGCGTCGGAGCCTGCAGCTTTCCCAAGTTGCTCGGTAGTCGAAGTTACATTCAGCAAATCATCGACTATTTGGAAGGCAAGGCCGATGTTGTTACCAAAAGTAATGAGTTTTTCCGTTTGTTCTCTCGAAGCACCGGCTCCAATTGCTCCAGCATGTACAGAACAGGTGATCAGAACACCAGTTTTATTCTTATGTATGGTTTGTAGCGTTTCAAAAGGGTAATCGTTATTTTCACTGGCGATGTCAAGTGCTTGTCCGCCAACCATTCCCATCGGGCCTGCTGCTCTTGCAATAATATGTATTATCATAAGCCGTCTGAAGAGGAGTCAAAGTACTGTTACTGGGAGCACTTAACAGATCAAAAGCCCAGGTAAGTAAACTGTCTCCGGCGAGGATGGCTCCTGCTTCACCAAAGAGTGTATGATTCGTTGGTTTTCCCCGGCGAAGGTCGTCGTCGTCCATTGCCGGTAAGTCATCATGGACAAGGGAGTAGGTGTGAATGCATTCCAAAGCACAGGCAACCGGCAATAAATTGTTTTCAGTATTCGAAGATTTCGCAATAGCCTCACCTGCTGCAAGACAGAGTATCGGTCGGATACGTTTTCCACCGACGAAAAGACTGTAGCGCATCGCTTGAATGTGGTTCTCAAAAGGACCGACTGCTTGCAGCATTAACTTTTCTAGAGAATCTTCAACAATTTTTCTTTTTTCACTCAGATAAATCTTTATGTTCACTTTCCTGCCCATCAAAAGGAATTGCTTCTAATTTGCCATCTTTTTCGAGCAATAATTCTACCTTTGCCCGGGCTTCAGAGAGCTGCTCAGTGCAGAAACCGGCAAGTTTGATTCCCTCGTCAAATTTCTTCAGGCTGTTTTCAAGACTCAACTCTCCGTCTTCAAGCTCTTCGGTGATTTGCTCAAGTCGGGCAAGTGCTGCTTCAAAGGATTTTTTTGCCATAATTTATTACATTTTTAAAAATAAAAGAAGGTTGCCTCGTCTACTCTTTCGGACTAAAACTACAGTCGTTCAATTTACACTGCAACTTTACAAACAAAGCATAAATAAAAGAAAAAAGCATTGTATATATTCCGTGAAAGTCAGGAAGTCGAGTGGAAAAAATTGTAATGATCTGCAGTTTAATTGCTACTGCTTGAATCCTTTTTAAGGCCTGTTTTTAAGGCAATGAAATAAAATGATAAAAACGATTGAGATGTTTACAAGATGGCTGGCAACTGAAAAAGGATATTCAGTGAATACAGTCGTAGGCTATCAGCGTGACTTGCGTGAATTTACCAATCAGGTTTGCGGAGACGACAAACGAGACAAAAGTGGAGAGTGCTTTGCTCCTGATGAAATTTCCTCCGGGCAAGTCCGGAAATTTATTGTCAGCCTGCATGGACGCAATAGCGCAGCCACCGTCGCCAGAAAAATCTCGGCCCTTAGATCATTTTTTCGATTCGCACAACGTCGAAAATTGTTGAAAACAGATCCTCTCTCTGGTGTTGTCGGTCCGAAGGTCGGCAGATTTATTCCCGTCTTTCTTACTGTGGATGAGACCTTTGCACTGTTGGAGGCTCCGGGGGAAAAAGATACTTATGCTATGAGGGATAGGGCCATTCTTGAGCTGCTTTACTCCACAGGAATGCGGGTTGCCGAACTGGTATCAAGAAACCTCGCAGATCTTGATTTTACAGAGGAAGTGCTTACGGTACGGGGCAAAGGGAGTAAGGAGAGGCTCGTACCTGTTGGTCGTCCTGCAATTGAAGCGGTTCGAGTCTGGTTGCCACAAAGACTACAGTTAATCACCCAGCGGGCGGGAAGGGGAAGGGCTGTTGAGAATGAAGCACTCTTTCTTAACGGAAGAGGAGGTCGTCTGACCACTCGAAGTGTCGAAAGACAGGTCAAATTGTATGGGGAACGCGCTGGAATCACCCAAATTGTCACGCCGCACGCTCTGCGCCACTCTTTTGCCACCCATCTGCTGGAAATGGGAGCAGATCTACGATCTGTTCAGGAGTTGCTTGGCCATGCCAGCCTTTCAACCACTCAGCGATACACTCATCTGACGCTGGCTCATCTGTCAGATGTGTATGATAAATCCCATCCGTTATCGATCGAGGATATAAAGTGAGAGGGCAGAAGATGTGTCTATCTGTCTGAAAATTAAAACCATTTACAACAAAGAGTACGAATGAAAATACGATCAACTACAATTTTGGCAGTACGGCACAAAGGTCACGTTGCTTTAGCCGGAGACGGTCAGGTCTCGTTGGGTAATACTATAATGAAACATCAGGCCCGTAAAGTGCGACGACTTTACCATGATAAAGTTATTACAGGTTTTGCTGGAGCCACTGCTGATGCGTTTACTCTCTATGATAAACTGGAGCAGAAACTTGAGCAGTTTAATGGCAACCTCATGCGTGCCTCAGTTGAACTGGCTAAAGAATGGCGGACCGATAAATTTCTCAGGAAGCTTGAAGCTATGCTGATAGCAGTGGATGAAGAACATTCATTGCTTCTCTCTGGAAACGGTGATGTGATTGAAGCTGATAAAGGGATTCTGGCAATAGGTTCAGGTGGTCCCTACGCACAAGCAGCGGCACTTGCCCTTGTTGAGCATAGTGATTTAGATGCCGAGTCGATCTGTCGGGAAGCAATGGGCATAGCCGCCGGTATCTGTGTTTTTACCAATAATTCAATAATCGTTGAAACAATATGATCTCTAATCAGTCTCTTACCCCGAAAGAAATACTTATTGAACTCGATAAATATATCGTTGGCCAAGCGGATGCTAAACGTTCCGTGGCAATTGCCCTTCGTAACCGATGGCGACGGAGGCAGGTTCCTTCGCCTTTGCGTGAAGAAATCGCACCGAAGAATATTATAATGATAGGCCCGACCGGTGTTGGAAAAACTGAAATCGCCCGCCGTCTTGCTGCTTTGGCCCAGTCACCTTTTATCAAAGTCGAGGCCTCGAAATATACCGAAGTTGGGTATGTCGGTCGAGACGTGGAGTCGATGGTTCGCGACTTGGTCGATCTCGCTGTAAACATGGTAAAGGAGGAAGAAAAGAATCGAATAGAGGGTGTGGCCGCTGCGAATGCAGAGGACAGTAATTCTCGATATACTTCTGCCCCCTGGACCTGCTCCAACCTCTACCATCGGGCCGGAAGATGTGCATTCGTTTACTATCCAGGATCCAGATTTGCCGATGAAAAAAGAAAATCCTGAGGACAATTCGACCAGAGAAAAATTCCGACAGATGCTGAGAGACGGCAAGCTGGATGATCGTGATCTGGAAGTGTCGTTGAGCGAATCCAAGTCGATGCCTATGGTCGAGATCATGACGACTTCCGGGATGGAAGATATGCAGTCAAATCTTCAGGATGCTTTCAGTAAGCTATTCCCTAGAAAGAAAAAAACGCGCAAAATGAAGGTACCTGAAGCTCTGGAGGCGACCCAGAAAGAAGAAATGGAAAAACTGATTGATATGGATAATGTCATCAAAGAGGCGCTTCGGAGAACTGAGGAATCAGGGATAATTTTTCTTGATGAAATAGACAAGGTTGCCACCCGGGGTGGTGGCGGACATGGTCCCGAGGTTTCCCGAGAGGGAGTACAAAGAGATCTCCTTCCGATAGTGGAAGGTGCTACGGTCAGTACCAAACATGGCATGGTTAAAACCGATCATATCCTGTTTATTGCCAGCGGTGCCTTTCACATGTGTAAACCTTCTGATCTCATTCCTGAATTGCAGGGCCGTTTTCCTATTCGGGTCGAATTGCATTCCCTTGGCAAGGATGAATTCGTCCGTATTCTTACTGAACCGGAGAATGCCCTTATCAAGCAATATGTGGCGCTTATGAAGACGGAAGGAATAGATCTGGTCTTCGAAGATGATGCAGTTGATGCAATTGCCGCAATCGCTGTAGATGTCAACGAAAGGACCGAGGAGATTGGGGCTCGGAGACTCTATACAGTGATGGAGAGAGTACTTGATATCCTCTCTTTTGATGCGTCTGATCGGGAGGATGAAACCTTTGTTGTCACTGCTTCCTATGTCAGAGAACGGCTTACCGAGATAGTTAAAGACCAAGATCTCAGTCGATATATTCTATAACATGAATCACTGAGTTTGGAGAAAATTGAATGTTTTTAAAATTTTTCGGCAAAAAATCTGGAAATACTGAACGATGCTGAAGGTGACAAGGGATCAGCGCATGGAATTGACTGTGACATGAACTATTGCCCATCCTGCGGCGACGAATATCGAGCGGATGCCAGTAATTGTGCGATTTGTAAAATTCCCCTTATCAGTGGCAAAGAAAGGCTGGCTAGTGTTATCGAGCAGCAGGAAGCCCTCGGTGAACGCTCAATGGATATTTCACCGGAGGACGAACTCGTCAGTATTCGCAAGGGTCCGTTAACAGACATGAAAACGTTGCAGAAATTGTTTGCCAAAGAACGTATACCTTCCATATTGGCAGGCGACGAAGGAGGTTGTGCGAAAGGATGTTGTGGCCCGGAGTTGTATCCTTCAGATTAAAAAAGAAGATATACAAATTGCCACTGATGTACTCTCCAGGGAGTTCATCAGAATACAGCTCTGGATACTCATGATTTGAGCAATGCTGCTGTGGTATTTGACCACCTCGCTGCAGAGACTGTTTGTCCGGCTTGCGGTTGCAGGTTTTCCCCAACGGTTGGGGCCTGTCCGGAGTGCGGTCTCTGCTTTGAGTAGATCAAGTTCAGTGGAGAATCAGTTCGGTGCAGTTTTCTGGTTCTCCCAACGTTTCTTTCTTGGTGTTAATGCTATCGGTTTCTTGGAAAATGTGATTGCTTTATAGTTGAGAACCTCCTCCACCTGATCTGTGAGTTGGCGACAAGGTCTGATGGTGAGATCTTTGAGAACCTCAATATCAACCTCGCCCAGGCCTTGAAAATGGAGGGTGAGAAGGATAGGGCAGGAGCCGTGAAATTGATAGAGAATCTTTTTCATCTTTTCCATCTGCTGCCTGGAAAGTTTGTCTGCTTCGAGTAATATTTTCGCTGTATCGGTATATTTTTCTCTCGCGTCCTGAAGTGAATCGATAGAGTCTGCGATAATTTTCGGACCCCGTTCATCTTTTTGAACCGTTCCCTGTATTACAATCGGGTCAGTTGAAGACAGAATTTCTTCACATCGACTATACGTGTCCGGAAAAACAACTACCTCCACTGATTCATAGATGTCTTCGAGGGCCAAAAAGGCCATTGGATCACCTCTTTTGCTTTTTAGTTTTTTGCAAGAACGAATAAGACCACCAATTCGAACAGGCTGATCATCGCCCCATTCGGCAAGGTCATGAATGGTAGCAATCGGTAACTGTGTTGATTTCATGAATGGCATCGTCGAGCGGATGGCCGGTGATATAGAACCCAACTGTTTCTTTTTCGTGGGTAAGTCTTTTTCGTTCGTCCCATTCCGGGATATCGGGCATCGGTAGCGCAGAGTTTTTCGGTTGACTCTGTACTTCAGTAGCTACCGAAAAAAGAGACATCTGGCCGCTTTGCAGATCACGTTGAACGGCCTTTGCCTGTTCCATCGCTTGATCAAGGACAGCGTAATATTGCGCTCTTTTGTAACCAAGGGAGTCGAAAGATCCTGATTTAATAAGGCTTTCAATAACCCTGCTGTTGACTCGTCTGGAGTCGACCCGATTGCAGAAATCGCTGAGCGAGATGAAGTTCCCGTTCTTTTCCCGTTCTTCAATGACAGAATCAAGAGCAGCTTCACCGACGTTTTTAACCGCTGCCAGGCCAAATCGAACTCTATCGTTGATTACACTGAAATCCTTAATACTTTCATTGATGTCTGGAGGTAATACCTCGATATTATGTTCTTTACATTCATTGATGTAGAGTACAACCTTATCGGTATTGTTCATATCGCAGGAGAGCAGGGCTGCCATGAACTGGGGCATGTAGTGTGCCTTCAGGTAGGCGGTCTGGTAGGAGACCAGAGCATATGCGGCAGAATGGGATTTATTGAACCCATATCCAGCGAATTTGGCCATGAGATCAAAGATATATTCTGCTTTGTCCTTTGGATGGCCGTTTTTCACGGCTCCGGCCATAAATTTTACTTTCTCTGAATCCATTACTTCGGCAATTTTTTTACCCATTGCCCGGCGCAGGATATCGGCATCACCCAGGGAGTAACTTGCCAGAATATTGGCTATTTTCATAACCTGTTCCTGATAGACAATTACTCCATACGTTTCTTCTAGAGACGTGTTTTATGTCAGGCAAGGGATAGTTTGCAGCTTTTCTTCTGTGCTTGGTCTCGACAAAATCATCAACCATTCCAGAGTCGAGTGGACCAGGTCGATAGAGTGCAACCAATGCGATGAGGTCGCTGAATTGTTCCGGAGCAAGTTTGACCAGCAACTCACGCATACCGGAACTTTCAAGCTGGAAAACACCCTGAGCATCGCCACGGCAGAGGAGATCGAATGTCTTGGCGTCGTCCATCGGAATGGTATCAATGTTCAGATCAATGCCGATATCTTTCTTGATATGTTTGAGCGCTTTATCGATTACCGTAAGTGTTTTCAGTCCGAGAAAGTCAAACTTTATCAGGCCGGTCATCTCGGTATGTTTCATGTCGTACTGTGTCAGAGTTTCCTCATTACTTCCACGGCATGTTGGGAGATATTGGGTCATGGGGCCAGGCGAAACGACAACTCCTGCGGCATGAGTGGAAGTATGACGAGCGAGTCCCTCAAGGGTCTTTGACACGGAGAGCAGTTCTGCAATTCGGGGGTCCTGATCTGCAGCTTCCTGAAGTTTGGGTTCCTCAGCCATCGCTTTTTTGATGGTCATTTTCAACTGATCCGGAATAAGCTTGGCCACTTTGTCGACCTCACCAAATGGGATGTCGAGTGCACGGCCTACATCTCGAATTACCCCTCGGGCCTTCATCGAGCCGTAGGTGACAATCTGGGCAACATGGTCGGCTCCGCCGTATTTTTGCCTCACGTAGTCAATGACTTCTCCGCGCCTTTCCTGACAGAAATCAATGTCGAAGTCCGGCATCGATTTTCGTTCGATATTCAGAAAACGCTCAAAAATAAGTCCATAAGGGATGGGGTCAATATTGGTGATCAGCATGCAATAGGCGGCAAGACTACCAGCTCCGGAACCTCGACCGGGGCCTACTGGGATGTTATGTTTTTTTGCCCAGGTGATGAAATCAGCCACGATAAGAAAATATGCAGGAAACCCCATAGTGCTGATGACGTCGATTTCCAACGACAGTCGAGCCGTATATGTTTTTTCAACCTCTGCGTTGAATGTACCTGCTTCTCGCATTTGGTTAAAACGCGCTTTAAGGCCGTCCCAACAGGCGTTTTTAAACATCGAATCGAGACTTTCCCCCTCTGGTACAGGAAAATTAGGGAAATAATAGTCTCCAAATTCAATTTCAAGATTACAGCGGTCGGCAATTTCCTGGGTGGTGGTGATCGATTCAGGACAGTGACTGAAACTTTTCTTCATAGTTTCAGGGGATTTGAAGTAAAACTCGTCTGTTGAAAACCGGAATCGTTTTGGATCGTTTATAGTCTTTCCAGTTTGGATACAGAGTAACAGTTCATGAGCATGTGCCTCTTCTCTGTTAAGGTAGTGACAGTCATTGGTAGCGACCAGTTTGATACCCATTTTTGCGCCTAAGACCTTGAGACCGTCATTGACGATCTGTTGTTCAGGAATACCATTTTCCTGAAGCTCAAAATAGAGCCGATCTCCGAAAATATCGTATAGTTCCTGGGCCTTTTTTTCGGCACCGGTCATGTCGTTTTTCCCAATGAGATAAGGGACCTGTCCGTGAAGGCAGGCTGTCATTGCAATGACCCCCTCATTATTTTCTTTGAGAACTTCCATGTCTATTCTCGGTTTATAATAAAATCCCTCAAATTGGGCGACGCTTGCCATTTTCATCAAGTTTTGATAACCCGTATGATTCATGGCAAGGAGGATAATATGGAAGGCGATGTTGCCATCAACAACTTTTTTTACCCGCATATCTCCGGGGGCTATATAAAGTTCGCAACCGACTATTGGTTTTATTCCGGCTTTTTTTGCTTTTGAATAAAACTCCAATGCACCGAACATTGCGCCATGATCAGTGAGCGCGACACTGTCCATGCCGTACTCTTTACATTTATCTAGAAGATCGGCAATACGGATAGCACCGTCTAAAAGACTGTATTGGGAATGCACATGAAGATGGGTAAATCCTGCAGTCATAATTATTTTTTTAATCCTTGGATGTTATCGAAATGGGCACCAGTAAGAATCGCATCTTTAAACTTTGCTCCGGTTACCGTTGCACGAATGAGGTTACTGTCGGTGAGATCAGCATTTGAGAAATCACAGTCGGTAAGGTTAGCTCCGGCAAAATTGGTTCCAGCGAGATTTGCGCCGGAAAAATTGGCACCAGTAAGATTTGCCTGCCGAAGATTAGAATCACGAAGATCTGATCCCGAAAGATTGGCTCCAGCAAGATTTGCCTCAACCAGCTGAACTCTCCTTAGGTCGACACCAGCGAAATTGCAATCAGGACAATTGCGAGCAAGGTTTATCAAAATATGTTTTTTTTCTGACTCTGAAAGATGGGTGACAGGAGGAGGGCTGCTCTGACCTGAGTGAGCACTGGATGTATTTTGTTTTATTCCTGTGGAATCAATGCTTTCAGACTTGGTTTGATTTTCGACGTAGTCGTCATGGCCTGGTGACATTGTGCCAGTGTAATACCTTGCACCATTGGAGCTAAAAAAGACATATTTTCCATTTTCATTGAAAAGTTTGTAACACCTTTGATCACCATAGTACCAGACATTAAATTTCATACAGAGCTCGTCCTTGGCAGAGATACTCCATTTTCCTTTGTCTTTTGATCCCTGACTGCTTGTGGCGGTTAATCGCCCATTGTCCAGATAGAGCACATTTGCATCGAAATCGATTGCTTCAAGATGCAGACTGTGTCCAACTAATAAATCATGTAGCTGAGCTGCGGAAAGCGGAGTTTTTCCATCGGCTAGAAATTGATTCATAGTGACAGGAGCGCACGAGCAGAGAAGAACGAGCATCACAAATGATAAAAAACGGTGTAATAGACATCTCATTCAGCTTCTCCTTGAAGTTGGCATCTGAGAAAGGTTATCATGTAATGAGTACTAGCTGACTAATAGCATAGATAAAACGTTTTTGCACAACAAATTTCCAATAGATGGTATGGCGAAAATATGTTGTGAATACAGTTGGATGTTGCAGTATTCGTCCAATTGCTTTGCGCGACATGCGCACTCCAGCAGGGGGGTGATATTTTGGGACTTAAAGAGTGACTATACTAGAAGATTTGCTCCTTGAGTTCAATCTTATAACAGTAGTTCAAACCTCACAATGTCTGTGGATTTATGTCGAGCGCAGACGGGCGAGACGCCTAGGAAGATATCCTTGTGAAAAAAAAGTTTCCTGCGATTAGAACGTAGTGTGCATGGAAAATTAATTCTTGGCCAATGATATACTTTAATTATAAGTCACTAAGCTTACTACCTGATTCTGATTTCTCTTCCTTTTGCTGCTCTTTTTCGATATTAAAGCGTTCTTTAATCTTTGCGTAAGAAACAAGCTGATCTTTGCGATCTGAAGGAGTAAGAAAAGATTCAAGTTTGGTTTTTAGAATAACTGGATTTATTTCCGAGTTTATAGATATAACACCCTCCATTATTATTTTTTGTAGCAAGAGTTCCTGATTTGTCCGCTCTTTTATATTTGCTGCAAATGGAAGGAAGAAAAAATTTGAGAAGATGAGCCCATACAACGTAGAGGTGAGAGCAATGGGGATGGCCTGTAGTATGATTGAAGTGTCACCAATACCACCTATCATAGTAATAAGACCAACCACTGACCCGATAATTCCGAAGGCGGGAAGATAGTCTGCAATAGTTCTGAGTACTCGTTCTGAATCCTCTCGTCTCAGGCGGAAAAAGTACATTTCCGTGTTGAGGATATCACGAATTTGGTCAATCTTATACCCATCAATCATGCATCCGAGTGCTCTCCTGAGGAACAATATAGTTGTCTCATTTTCTTTGTTCTGTAGGGAGAGTACCCCCTCCATTCGGGACCGAATAGATAAATCGACTAGAATGTTGATAATCTCAGTTTCCCTCATGATGGGTTTTCTGTATGCAGCAGAAAGCACCTTTGTCACGATTTGCATTTGTTCTAATCTAAAGCTGACAAGTGAGGCGGCAAAAGTCCCACCACATACAATCAACAGGCCGGAAAGATTAAAATAGAGACTGACGTTGCCGTGAATAGTAAAACCAACAATGAAGAGCCCGCAACTTAGAAAAAGTCCTATCAGATTTTTGTTTTTCATAGAAGTTGGTTAAATTATTACTTCAGGTTTTGTGTCGTAGCCGGTAAAGGATTTGGCAGTCTTTTGGAGATAATGATTTCCACTCTTCGGTTTTTAGCCCGATTTTCCGCCGTGGTATTTGGTACTATCGGACGATTGGATGAATATCCGCTGACGACGAATTGATTCGGGTTCATATCCATTTCATTAATGAGAAAGCGAGCCACTGTGCTGGCTCTCGATACTGACAACTCCCAATTGCTTTTAAATCGGTTCGAACGCATCGGGAGATTGTCTGTATGGCCGACGATATTGATCATGTAGGGTGTATGCCGAACAAATGAGACGACTTTTTGAAGCGATTGTTTTGCTTTTTCGGATAGCTCGCTTTCACCGATTCCAAAGAGCAGATCACCTGTAAGAATAATGCGCATGGTTTTGTCTGGAATAATATCAATGGCGGCAAACTTATCAAGATTATTGCTTTCCAGAGCTCCTTTGCTCATTGTATAGATTTCCTGAAACTGGTCAGTCTGTATTGACTTTGGTTTTTCTAAATCCAGTTGGTTGGTCTGGGGGATGGTATCTGGTGGTGTCAGAGTTGGAAAAGCGTTGCTTTGAGGCGATATACTATTGTCGCCATCAACTTTCAAAGACTTGTCTTCAGATTCTAAGGATGTGGCGAGGGGAGGGGGAGATACCAGCTTCTTTTCAATCTCTTTCTCTTTAGATTTATGTGAAACTTCAGCTGGATAAACACTATCAGGATCAAGCGATTCAGTTTTTACCTGTTCAACCTTTTTAACTGTACCCCCAGTGATAAGAGGTAGCCCTGGATGTATCGGTACAAAGGGAAATGAAGCTCCACTGGAATCGACGCTCTGCAGGGCCTCTGTTGTATCACCTCCAATGATCTCAGGAGTCTTTTTGACGAGGAACTCCTGGTGTGCTGTCTGGTATGCGAACATAGAGAGAAACAATACAAACATGGTCATCATCAGGTCGGACCAGGCGATAGACCAATGCGATGCTCGCGGCATGGAGGACGTAAAGATGTTGTCGTCGATATGAAAAACGGTATTGCTTGGAGAACGTCTTTCTATATTGACAAAGTCTGAAGGATAACTGGTTTTGGCCGCACCGTTATGTGAGGCAGTGCTATCCAAAATGCCTTGCTGGGACGGAATGGAGAAAAGCTGATCAGGATGTGAGATTGTTTTTGTCATTAAATTAGTAAGCTATGGCAAAATGCGGTCGAGGAAATGAACCAAGTATATCAATTATATATGTTTGTACTGTGTTTTCTGAATTACTCTACGTATCATATCGTCAAAACGGTCAACAACTAAAGGATAATTTTTAGGAATGAGCAAAAGTCCTGTTGAGAACATATTGCCTTTCACAGAACATTTTTCTTAAACTCCTCCAATCCAACTCTTTCCATGAATCGTGATGCCCTTTCCTTTTTTCGTGCGTTTTCTTTATAGTATTTTATACAATTATTTATTAGTAGAATTGCTTGGTCATCAGACAAATCTATGGCAAGTATATCGCCCACTCGGGCACGATTTCCTGAATGGCCGCCAAACGAAATCGTCCAACCGTTTTTCTTTCCCAGCACGCCAATATCGCGAACGAAGTTTTCGGCACAGCAAAATTGACAACCAGACACCCCTATCTTGAGTTTAGCCGGCAATCCTTCACCCGCCAAGAGGTTTTCAATACGTATTCCGAAGCCAAGGGAATCACGTACTCCAAATTTGCACACCTCAGTTCCTGGACACGCCTGAACATAATGTAGACAGAGTTCTGTTGCCTTTCCGGGATCCATACCTAAATCCTGATAGATATCCTGAAGATCTTCTTCTTTTAAACCGATTAGAGCTATACGTTGACCAGATGTTAGTTTGACAATCGGAATATCGTATTTTTCAACAGCATCAGCTATGGCACGCAAGTGATTACGATCGAGAAGGCCACCTGGGATACGAGGTACTATTGCATAGGTTTTCTTGTCCCTTTGCAAGATGGCATTTGGGGGCTGGGCGAGTTGCATGGTAATTCTCCTTAAAATATCTAAAAAAGATTGTATTAAAATGCTGATTGCAACTGAGGTATGTTATCAGGATTAGCTAAGAGCAAAGTTTTCTGTATTGATGTTTGACAAAAGAAGAGAAGAACAATGATTAAAATTCCGCTACTCTTCCCTATGGAGAGAGTAGCATTGGCAGGTGGAAAAGTTAGAAAACAGGCTTGAAATCGAAGAAATGACGGGTTTCCAACCGTCTGTATGTATGTGTTTCCCCCCGGGCCACAAAAGACGTGGTAATTGCGCCATTGGGGGTAAAACGCACTCCTTCAAGAAACTCACCATCAGTTATACCTGTTGCCGCGATTGCCACCTCTTTACTTCGTATAAGATCCTGAGCTCGAAATATTTTTTCGAAATCAGTGATTCCATGTTTTGTCGCCTCTTTCTTATCTCGATCATTCTCGTAGAAAATCTTCCCTTCAAAGTAACCGCCAAGGCAACTGATAGCAGCAGCGACCAGCACTGCCTCAGGGGCATAGCCATATCCGATATAGATATCAACCTTTTCACCAGTGATTGCGGCAAGACATCCGGATACCTCTCCCTCATCGATGAGTTTGATTCGGGCTCCACAGCCCCTTACTTCATGAATCAGCTGTTTATGCCTGGTTTGATTGAGGATGCAAACAGTCACATTTTCTGTATATTTTTTTAGAGCCCTTGCTACTCGCTTAACATTTAAGATGGGCGGTTGGTTGATGTCAATGACTTCACCAACTTGCGGACCCACCGCAATTTTATACATATTGAGATTGGGTACAGATTGTATCGAGCCCTCTTTCGCGATGACGGCGAATGAGGTTGAGTTATTTTTTCCGTCAGCGGCAGAGCGGTAGGCCTCTAGAGCTACCGCCATGAGATCAGTTTTTTCCCCACCTTTGCCGAGAATCGTTGGTAATTGATAGGTCTCTGGACGGTTTAGGAAACGGTCATTTATAAGCAACCCTTCGATAGGGAGACGATTCAGCGTCTTGGTGATTGCTCTTCGGGTCTGATTAAGTATATCAATATGGTCCCCCAGCCCTTGCAGTCGTGCAGCGGTCAACGCAGCAATCTCCGTTGCCCTGACAATTTCCATTCCGTAATTTGTATCCATAAGAGTATTTGAGAAAAGGTTTATAAGGTTTTGGAATGAAGACCATTCTGCTCTGCACATTCCAATAAGCGCTGCATGACTGCATCTCGCTCTTTAATGAGCTTTTTCCCAGCTATAGTATCCTTTATTTTCATGGGCCGACGGAATTCATCAATGAGCTCGATATCAAGAGGAGCTGACTCAAGTTTCTTCTCAGCTACTTTTATTTCGTCGGGAGTAGGTAAAATGATACCGTATAATTGATGGGGAGTGTGAACCAAAGAATGGCCCCTATTATAATATGCGGCAGCAAATCCGCCATCGACGTTAATTGCAACTCCATCGTCACTGGCCATCTGTATTCCTTTCTTGTAATTCACAGGAGTATGACCGAAGATTACTCTTTGGACACCAAACTCCTCTTGCATTTTTTTCTTAAAAGCCTTCGTCTGCATGTTTTCCTGCCAGAATAGACTTCTCTCTACATGCGTAGTTTTATCTTTAAGAAAATATCTCTCAAAAGTCTTCATAGCATGTTTACCGAAAAAAGGTGATTTGGGGCCACACCACAAATAGAAAAACAGTGCTTGGTCTTCTTCGTTTTGCTGTTCTCCAGTTAGGTATCTTTGACCAACTCGTACGATAGTGTCCTGAATAAAATTGAGTAGATTTTTGCCCTTGCGGCCAAGGAATTCTTCGAATTCACCTTCAGCGGTTGAGGGAACCAGTGCATGAATATTGAGGAAGTTATTCTGGAGATGATAGGTATTTCCTTTGGTAAAAAGAAAATTGAGGAGTCGTTTGAGATGCTTATTAGAGGTAAACTGTTTCACCAGATCTTCTATGATAAGAGATTCCTGTTCAGTCAATAATCCAGGGGTTCCATTATCGAGGGTCGGGAAATGAGTGTCGTTTAAGTCTTCTGTTCGGTCTGACTGTAACATATTAACAAGTCGGTCGAGCCAGAGACGGGAACTCATTTCATATTGTGGAAAATCATTTATGGTTTTTTCTTCAAGTTTGAATTGAATTATTGCCAGAGCCTTTTCCATAGATCGGCCCTTGTCGGTTTTAGCCTTGAAATTGCCGGTAGCTTTATCAACTGGATAGGTCAATTCGGCAAATTCTGCCAATTTAGATGTATCGAACTTCAACCGATCGAGAAATTCAAAATGATCATAGCGGCATGTAATCCTTAATGCTTCGGCAATGAGGGAGCGATTTCCGGATGCAGCTCCCATCCAGAGAATATCATGATTACCAAATACATAATCAACACCATTTCGATAAAAATGAGAGGAGAGAATTCTGAGAATCTTATCTGGTTGAGGGCCCCTGTCGAACACATCACCCAAAACTTGGATCCGGTCGAGCAAGACCTGCCGGATAGCATGTGACAAATGGGAGATTAACCTGTCCGCTATAATTTTCTCTTCAAAAATTGGGTCAGGTACAGGCAAACCGGATAAGAGACGATTGATGACGTCCCTGAATTCAGGTCGGAATATTTCACGTTCTTGGGAGCGGATGTTAGTAAGTTTGTATTTAAGTATCTCAACCAGACACAGGACAACGTCCTGCATATCCATCTGAATTTCATCATCCTGAAAATATTGTTGTTTTCTGATTATTTTGGTCAGGTATTGAATCTTCTCCGAACTAAAGGTGTTGGGTAAAGACTCCCTGCAGGTTTGGTAGAGCATACCAAAACGTCCCCTGAGAATTGATTTAAAACGGTCTCCTTCTCCATGGAGATCACTGATCCATAGGGTCGTGGGGATATTTGAATTAAGTTCAAGATCGAGATCAAGAAGTTTATTGGAAAGTTTATCTATTTCACTGGCTCTAACTCTGGCGACCCGACTGCTAATATCATTGTGTTTTTGGAGAGGGGACATAGTTTCACCATATGACAAGGATGGGAAAAAATAAAAATCACGTGAGAGATGCAATGAGACAACATATTAGAAAGTAATCTAGACAGTAATCGTCTCTGCTTAATGAAAATATACTATAGTCCTAGATTAATGAATTACCCAGGAAATCGCAAGATTTTGTTATATTAAAGTGACTTCCTTGCGTTTACGTAGAGGGTGAGGATTTGATTCCATGTAGTGAGTTTTGTCTCAAAAAAAACAGTATTGTCTTGTGGGATTGCATCGAAAATCAGTTACAAGAAGGTGAGGTGGGGCTTCAAATAGCAGACGCTATCTTTTTTTCCACAATCATATGCAGGACAGAAACGACAAAAGCCCCAGGCAGAGAATCTGCCGGGGGCTTTTGCTTTATAAAAAACGGCGGTGACCTACTCTCCCACACAGTCGCCCGTGCAGTACCATTGGCGCTAAAGAGCTTAACTTCCGTGTTCGGAATGGGAACGGGTGGATCCTCTTTGCTATGACCGCCGTAAAACTTGGTCAATTTTGTTGAGGGTAGGGGAGTATGCTTGGTTTTTCCCTCCTGTCCTTAGTATATTTTAATTTCATCCCTTTTGGGGATTCGTTCTCGTCCCCTAAAGGGGATATGACGTCTCTAGAGAAGTCTCTGATAAAGCCAGAGAGATGTACAAGAGTCGTCACGATAATCGAATAGTAGAAAAGTCAGTAGAGAAATAATCAAAAAATATGGATAAGCCTCACGGCTGATTAGTATCGGTAAGCTCCATGTATTACTACACTTCCACACCCGACCTATCGACGTTGTGGTCTACAACGAGCCTTCAGATGGTTTACACCATGGGATATCTTATCTTGAAGTGGGCTTCCCGCTTAGATGCTTTCAGCGGTTATCCCTGCCGAACTTAGCTACCCAGCAATGCCCCTGGCGGAACAACTGGTGCACCATAGGTTCGTCCATCCCGGTCCTCTCGTACTAGGGAAAGATCTCCTCAAATATCCTGCGCCCGCAACAGATAAGGACCAAACTGTCTCACGACGTTTTAAACCCAGCTCACGTACCACTTTAATTGGCGAACAGCCAAACCCTTGGGACCTGCTTCAGCCCCAGGATGTGATGAGCCGACATCGAGGTGCCAAACCTCCCCGTCGATATGGACTCTTGGGGGAGATAAGCCTGTTATCCCCGGAGTACCTTTTATCCGTTGAGCGACGACCCTTCCATGCGGAATCGCCGGATCACTAAGACCTACTTTCGTACCTGCTCGAGATGTCTCTCTCGCAGTCAAGCTCCCTTATGCCTTTACACTCTACGGCTGGTTTCCAATCAGCCTGAGGGAACCATCGCGCGCCTCCGTTACTCTTTAGGAGGCGACCGCCCCAGTCAAACTACCCACCAGACAATGTCCTGGATCCAGATAATGGACCGCAGTTAGATTCCTAAGATAACAAGGGTGGTATTTCAAGGGTGACTCCACAGACACTGGCGTGCCCGCTTCAAAGTCTCCCACCTATCCTACACATGTTATCTCAAAAACCAATGCCAAGCTATAGTAAAGGTTCACGGGGTCTTTCTGTCTAGTTGCGGGTAACCGGCATCTTCACCGGTACTACAGTTTCGCTG
>CAWCTP010000012.1:332500-572777 GCA_963798425.1 uncultured delta proteobacterium
AATTGTAGAAGTTCAATTCTCTACTAAAAAATTATCAACCATTACTGATACTATCTATCTTCTTCTGCATTTTTCAATAAAAAATGGATAAAAAAAACAAATTGCTTAAAGCTCTGCCTAAGGTAGATGAATGTATTGCGATGCTCAAAAATGATTCTGCCAGTGATATTCCATCAAGGATACTGAAGACGGTTGTACAGAATTCGATTGAGCAGGAGCGTGAAAAAATTCTTCGTGAGGCTCCTGATTGTAGAGAGTTACAATTAGAAGAGTGGATGAAAATTTTTCAAAGAAACATCGCCATTAAACTTTCACCTCATTTTAAAAGGGTGATCAATGGAACCGGCGTTGTCATTCATACCAATCTCGGTCGATCGGTACTATCAAAAAAGACAACGGAGCATTTGGCTCTCGCTGGAGGTTACTATTCAAATTTAGAGTATAATCTTGAAACTGGTAAGCGGGGCAGTCGGTACAGTTTGGTTGAAGATGTTATTTGTGAGTTAACTGGTGCTGAAGCTGCATTGGTTGTTAATAATAATGCTGCTGCTGTGTTTATCGCTTTAGATACACTTGCAAAAGATAAAGAAGTTATTGTCTCTCGCGGTCAATTGGTTGAAATAGGCGGATCTTTTCGTATACCTGATGTTATGGAGAAAAGTGGCGCTTTTCTCAAAGAAGTTGGTGCCACAAACAGGACACATTTATATGATTACGAAAGGGCAATCAACGAAAATACAGCTCTGCTGCTACGGGTTCATACCTCTAACTTTCGAATTATAGGTTTTACTTCGGATGTGTCTGCCGAGGAAATGGTAACCCTTGCCCGGGAAAATAATCTGGCAACCATGGAGGATCTTGGTAGCGGCAGTTTGATTGATTTATCACAGTTTGGATTCCCAAAAGAGCCGACAGTTCAACAAATCGTCGGAGCCGGAGTTGATGTGGTTACATTTAGCGGGGATAAGTTGCTAGGTGGGCCCCAGGCTGGAATCATTGTCGGGAAAAAGGCCGTAATCTCAAAAATTAAACGAAATCCATTAAATCGTGCACTTAGGATTGATAAATTTACTCTTTCGTCATTGGAAAGTGTTCTTCGGGAATATTTTGATCTTAGTTTGGCAATAAAAAATATCCCCACATTAGCAATGCTGACTATCACATCAGCAGAACTTAAAAAGCGAGCTCAAAAGATTCAACGCCTATTGAGAACAAGGATTGAAGCAAAATGTAAAATTAAGATCGTTCCAACAATTTCCCGGGTCGGTGGAGGAGCTTTACCCGAAATCGGAATTGAGAGTTGGGCCGTTGATCTTGAACCGCTAAAAATGAAACTCAGTATTTTTGAAAGTCAATTGAGACATCTCCCCATTCCTCTTATTGGGCGTATTGAAAATGATCGGTTTCTTCTTGACGTTCGAACAGTGCAAGATCTTGAAATTACCGATCTGGTGTCTCTTTTGACCGATTTCTTTGGTTCCTTTGGTGAAGATGGTGAAGGGTGTGCTTGAATCATTTCCAACATTTTCTGATAACAGCACACTTACGGTTGAAGATTTTACCAGATTTTCGAAGAGCTATGCCGATATCCTGCAGAAGCACATTCCGGTAGTTGAAAGTACCATATTTGCATATTCAGTTGCACAGGTGGAAGCGTATTTTGAAACCCAGGAATCTTCTGTGGAGCTGTTGTCTCTTTTTACGAGAGTAAAAGAAGGTCTGGCTACTTTTGGCATTTTCTCGGACTGTTTGATGCTTTCTTTTGATATTAAGGGAGGTGAAAGAGTAGTCTCAATAGTCTCTGGAGCTGATCCTCTTTTCTTGAAGAAGGTAAGGGAGGACTGGTTGTTAGAGATAAAGGCAACCGTTGAGCGCGATTTTCTGTTGTTGAAACAGGCTCGTGTGGATAGCCAGACAGGTTTGCTCAACGTATCCAATCTGCTCTACCTGCTTGATTCCTATGGTTCAGCCGATGGTTTACATCTCATTTTGTTGGAACTGACACCTAAAAGGACTTCATTTCAGCACTGTTTACGCTATTCACATAAATGTGCAACTCTTCTACTTAATTTTATTCATACAGGTTCAGTGTTGCACTATCTTGGGCAATCGACCTTTGCCTTGGTCTTGCAACAGAACTATGAGAACGAAAGACCTGAAATTGAAAGCGCTCTAGTTACATATCTTAAAAGAGAAGGATGCCACAGAGTCCACATCGGTTCGAGTTTTTCCAAGGTACCTGGTGAAGGTGAAAATCAAAGAAGCTATGGCAGGAAGTTGCTGGATGAGGCCTGGACCGCTCTTCTCCATGCTGGAAAACGTGGCCCTTTCAGCTTTTGTGATTTCGGACTGCTTGCTCATCCGGAAAAACATCCACTCGCGCCACTCGATCAGAATTTATTTCGCAAACTTAGCAGGCTGTCGGCTAAGTCAGAAAGGTTCTGCCTCGTTCAATTTCAAAGCGATAGTATGATCTCTACAGCTTGCAGTGTGGTTCCTCCCAATATAGATCAAGGAGTGGTTATATCTGACGGCAATCATCTCTTTGTATATCTGGACGGAGTAAAGCCTGGCGAGGCATTGAAATGGTCTGAGCAGGTAATTTGTCAGTCCAGTAATCCTGAAAAGAACATTCACATATCTGCAGGTGTGAGTAGTTATCCTTATTGTGATTTTAAAAAATCTGAGATGGTATCTAATTGTCGCAAGGCTCTTTTGCATGCTGCATTTTATGGTAAATCAAGTGCTGCGATCTTTGATGCGGTGAGCTTAAACATCAGCGGCGATATTTATTTCGGTGATGGTGATCTGGCTAAAGCGGTAAAGGAATACAAGAGGGGGTTGAAGTGTGATAGCCGAGACGTCAATTTGTATAACAGCCTCGGAGTTGCACTGGCTATGATGAACAGGCTGTCACCTGCTTTGCAAAGTTTTGAAAAGGGGTTGGCACTTGATGGTGAGAACTTCATGGCATTATATAATCTTGGTCTGGTCGAACAGGCCCGAAACCGTAAATCCGAAGCTTTGGTGTATCTGGAAAAAGCATTGCAGTATTACACTCGTGAAGCGGGTGGAGCGGAATTCGCCAACGATCTAACTATGCAACTTGGCATACTTTCTTGCGAACTCGGTCGGTATGAGGCTGCACTTTTTTATCTCGTCCCATGGCAGCAGGAAAATCAAAAAACCCAAAGTGCTGGCCGTATTCATTATTATCTCGGCGAAGCTTACCATGGTCGAAAGAACAATCGAAAGGCAATGGAAACATTGCAGTGGGCATTGCAATTTGATCCATTGGACGATAGGGCCATGAATCTCCTTGGACGTGTTTACCTTGAAGAGGGGGAAGGAAAAGAAATCGCTTTGTCGTTGTGTAGAAAAAGTGTTGAGTTGGAACCATCTAACCTTCGCTATATGTTGTATCTCTCCGAGGTCTTGTTACAATGTGACTTATTCCATGAGGCACGGGGAAATCTTTACCGTTGTCTGAAAAATCGTGAATGCAAAATGGAAGCACAGCTTCTTATTGGAGAGTCTTACGCGCGTGACGGGCAACTTCGAAGTGCTAAAAACTGGTTTAAAAAAGTACTTGCACAAGAGAGTCATCGACAGGAGTTAAAGGATAGAGCCAAGAAGGATTTGGAGGAAATCTCAAGCAAAAAGATATGATAAATAAGAAATGCGTGAGCGATATCAAAAATGGAAGAATAATTAAAGAACCCAAGTATGTGTTGGACAATACAGTTGTCGGTGACTCATGGCGAATGTTCAGAATAATGTCCGAATTCGTTGACGGTTTTGATGCAATGTCAGCAATTGATGTTCCGGCGGTAACAATTTATGGTTCGGCTCGAACACCAGTGGACCACAAATATTATCTCCTTTCGGAAAAAATAGCGGCTGGACTTGCTAAGGCCGGCTTTTGCGTTATTACTGGCGGTGGACCTGGACTTATGGAAGCTGCAAACAAAGGAGCTTCTGAAGCTGGCGGGGTGTCGGTTGGTTTAAATATAGATCTTCCCCATGAAGAAGAACCCAATCCGTACGCGAATTTCCCCTTGAATTTTAAATATTTCTTCGTGAGAAAAGTTATGTTCATGAAGTATTCTACAGGGTTTGTCTGTATGCCTGGTGGGTTTGGTTCTCTCGATGAGCTTTTTGAAGCATTGACGCTTATTCAGACGGAAAGGATCAAACCTTTTCCTATAGTTTTGGTTGGAAGTGATTTTTGGACTGGACTTGTTGACTGGATAAAAGATAAACTTCTGGGAAGTGGCAATATAAGTTCTGAAGATATTTCGCTGTTCAGGGTTCTCGATGATGCAGATGATGTTGTGAATTATTTGAAAGATGCAATACAAGCGTAGCCGGGTTACACTACACCTTTTTTACTTGTTTCAAATCGAAAATCGGAGTGATAAATGGCTCAAATAGATGGCTTTTTTAAATTGATGAATGATGAAGGTGCATCCGATCTTCATATGGTGTCCGGTCAGCAGCCATTGCTTCGTATCCGTGGTGATATGGAGCGAGTGAAGTTTAAAAAATTAGGAAATGACGAACTCCGAGCCATGCTCTACGAGATCTGTCCTGAAGAAAAGATTAAGGTTTTTGAGGAGACGGGCGATATCGATTTCGGCTATGAGATACCTGGGCTTGCCCGGTATCGATGCAACTTTTTCCAGCAGAAATATGGCATCGGGTCAGTATTTCGTGAAATCCCCAGTGAGATAATGACTGTTGAACAGCTTGGTCTACCGTCGGTCATCTCCCGCCTGGCATATCTTCCAAAAGGGTTGGTGCTTGTGACCGGGCCAACAGGCTCGGGTAAATCTACCACGCTTGCCGCCATTGTTGATGAGTGTAACAAGGCTCGGAAAGATCATATTCTCACTATCGAAGATCCCATTGAATTTGTACATAAAAGCCAGAAATGCATTGTTAACCACCGTGAGGTGGGAACACATACCAACAGTTTTGCCACTGCCCTTCGCGGTGCTCTCCGTGAAGATCCTGATATAATTATGGTAGGTGAGATGCGAGATCTTGAAACGATTGCCCTGGCCATGGAAGCTGCCATGACAGGTCATTTAGTATTTGGGACATTGCATACCATAAATGCGATGAAAACGGTTGATCGTATCATTGAAATATTTCCAGCCAATCAACAGGGTCAGGTTCGATCAACTCTTGCCGATGCTTTGAAGGCCGTTGTCTCTCAAACGCTGTTTAAACGGATAGACATTAAAGGCCGATGTGCGGCTCTCGAGATCCTTATCGCCACCCCGGCCATACGAAATCTCATCAGGGATGCAAAGACCTTTCAAATTCTCTCATCAATGCAGACCGGGAAAAAATATGGAATGCAGACACTTGATGATGCGATTATGGTTTTGCTTGAAAAGAAAATGATCAGTTCGGACGATGCCTATTCCAATGCGGTGGAAAAAGCACGATTTCTCAAGTATCTAAAGAAAGCGCCATCGGATTTTACTGAGGTGTGATGAGTGCCTTACAGATTGTCTTTTTGTTTTTTAACAGGAAAACAATCTGTCTAAAGTCTCTTATACCCCTCAAGGGGGTGCTGAACAGAGTCTCCGTGCTTTGCGGGGGTTGTCTTTTTGCTGAGAAATACCTGATGGTAAGCAGAGAGCGGATTAGCACTTTTTCTCTTGTAACCGTAGAGTTTGTAGCCATCCGGTTTTGAGATGATTTCCAAAGTCCCCTGATCTGAAGTAGTAAAAAGATCGATCCGCCTGTCTGTACATTCCTTGGCTAGACCTTTGTGGGGGAAATATCCTTTTGAGGATCGACCCGCGGACACCAGGAGGTATTTAGGTGAAACAGCTGAAAGGAACTCGCTTGAATTTGAAGTGATAGATCCATGATGTGGTGCAAGTAAGATATCGGCTTTTAAATTTAAACCTTGAGAGACCAGCGACCTTTCTCTGCTCCTGCCGATATCTCCCGGAAAGATGGTACAAAACTGTCCAGAACAAGCTTTGAGAACAAGCCCGCTGTTTCCCTTGCTTCGGGAATCGGTGATCTCAGAGTCGATCTCATCTCCTGAAATGTTCGCAATGCATTGAAGGGACTCGAAACCTTTCAAGAGGTTTTGGTTTTTTCCCGGAATTGAAATAGACACTTTGTCTTTTTCCGCCAGTCGAATAAAATTCTTAAAATTATCATCGTGTCCATCTTTATCCCTGACCCATAATGTCTTTGGATTAAAATGCTCGATAATAAAGCCAAGACCATTGTAGTGATCTGCGTCGGGATGCGTAATGACAATAGCGTCAATCTCTCGTATGCCTTTGCTCCATAAAAAAGGTGCAATGACGCGTTCTCCGACTGTTGTTGTTGCAAATGATGAACCGCCTCCATCGATTAACAAATGAAACCCTGATGGGTATTCTAAAAGCGTGGCAGTTCCCTGGCCTACATCTAGAAAAGAGATTTGAAAGGGAGCGTCATCTTTTCTCAGATATTGCGAGGGAGGATAGATAAAGTGAAAAATACATACCGACAGTGCGAGGAGAGGTAGTAAAGACAGCCATTTCTTTTTCCAGCCCAAACAAGCAGATACAATAAGAATGACAAAATAAATCAATATCAGCCACAGGGGCGGTGTTGGTAGCCAGATGGTGGAGAAAGAAAAAGAAGAAAAAAATGCTGCGGCATGCATTGCTGCGTCAAGTCCCAGAGCACCGACCTGAAGCAAAAAAGAACCTATTTCCGGTTTGATGAGAATGAAAGGGATTGAAAGAAAACCTGCGGTAAGACTCCATAGACAGATCAGTGGTTCTATGATCAGGTTAGCCAAGGGGCCAACCAAGGATAACCGGTTGAAAAAGTAGAGAGAGATAGGGAGGGTGGCGAGATTGGCCACGAAAGAGACTAAAAGGCCGGCTATTATCCACTTGAAGACCCTTAGTTTGATTGACGTGGGGTGTAAATTGTTCAATCGGGCTATAAAGCAGTCTCTTTAAGGTTGGCAGTAAAAAAAGAATCCCTATGATCGCTGAAAAAGAAAGTTGAAAGGATACCGTAAACAACTGTAAGGGATCGATTATGAGGATCAGCATTGCCGCAAATGCCAGAAGAGCCCCTGGAGACTTTTGTCGATTGGTGCAAATGGAAATGATAACGACCGAACTCATGATTACCGCACGAAAAACGGGGGTGTTCATCCCAGCCAGCAAGCCATAGCCGAGAATTACCGGTAAACTTAAAAAAGCCGCCCATTTCTTTAGGGTGAAGCGTAGCAGTAGTTTTTCCGATCGGCTTAGAAACCAAAAAAACACAGTGTACAATAGGGTGCCGATAACGGCCATATGCAGACCGGAAATGGCAAGGATGTGCATGGTCCCACTGCCCTTGAAGATTTCGAGGGTGTCCTCGTTTACATGACTTCGATCACCTATCAAAATAGCTCGGTAAACTCCGCTTTTCTCGGCGGACACAGCCGTGTCAATCTGTTTGCCTATTTTCGTCCTGAGTCTTTCCGGCATATAACGCAGGGTATGGAGAAGGGACTGATCCGTCTCAATTTTATGTAAAAAAACCGGCGAACGGACAAAACCAGTTATCCAGATATCTTTTTTCGCCAGGTATTGTGCGTAATCAAAAACACCTGGAGTCCTGAAGCTGTCCGGTCGTTGCAGGTCTGTTCGAATGGCGAGTATATCTCCTGGAGCAAGATCATCGGGCCAGGGGCCTTGCAAGCGCAAAAGTATTTTACCTTTGGTGGGGAGCAGTTTTGAGTTTTCTTTAACTCGAATGCTCTTTGCCTCAATTATTGTCTGACTTGTTTTTCCGTCAAAACCCGCCATGGTAGACATGGTTCCGATCAGAACCACATCCGTTTTTGAACTAATTCTGTTGTATATATGACTTTGATCGATAGGTAATTGCAGATGCAAGTGTCCGTGGTACGTGCCGATTGCAAAGACTACCGGAATGAGCAGGCAAAAAAGTGTGTTCGATTTTTTTAGAAAATAAAGAATGGTAAGAAGAGTCAGCGATATGAAGAGAATTGCACTAAAAAACATGAAATTTATCTTCGATAGCTCGATAAAAGGAGAAAGTGCGATACCTCCAATAAAAGCTAAAGTGATGGAAAGCAGGAGATGTTCGGAAATATATGAGGCCGGATGTTTCACAAGAGGTGGCTGATGAGATCAAGGTGTTTGTCTATTACGCCACGCTGGCCTTCTACACACTTTTGTGCAGCCTGGCCCTGTCGGCGTCTCAACTCCGGTGAAGTGAGCAGATTAGAGAGAAGTTCAATGAGCTGTTGATCTCCGGATACAGCAGTAGCCCCTCCGACGTTGATGAGGGCATCGGCAATTTCGCAAAAATCCTGCATGTTTGGACCGAAAATAATTGGGATACCCATGGTGGCAGGTTCTATGGGATTATGGCCACCTTTTTTAACGAGGCTTCCACCAACAAAACTAATATCAGATAGGGCATAAAAATGAACAAGTTCGCCGATTGTATCGAGGATGAGTATATCTGCAGGTGCTGCATTTTTATTTGAGCGTAATGAGACCGTCAGGCCATGACCCGCTGCCAGTGATCGGATTTCTGCTGACCGGTTGGTGTCTCTCGGGGCCAGAATAAGAAAAAGTTCCGGATGCTTTTTTCTCACCTGACTGTAACAGGCAATGAGGATTTTCTCTTCCCCGGGGTGTGTCGAACCACAAATAAAGAGAGTTCGATCTTTCGGGAGCAAACTCGCAGGGGGATCGAGAAAAGGATTCTCTTTACCAGGGGCTGTATCGAATTTAAGATTTCCGAGCGTTCGGAGTCTCTTGGGAGCAAGCCCCATCTCTTCCATCTTGTCTCTGTCTCGTAGCGTTTGCATACAAAGAAAAGAAAAACTTTGAAACATTGGGTTGAAGAAAAAACGAAATCTCCTATAGCCTTCCATGGACTTTTGAGAAACCCGTCCGTTGACCAATATAGTTGGTACGCCTCTCATTTTCAGATAAAGAAGAGTGTTGGGCCACATGTCGGTTTCAACAAGTATAAAAAGGTCAGGTTGGATAAACCTCACAAAGCGGGCGACTACCGGCAATATATCCAATGGGCCATCGATAATATGATCAGCTATCGATTTAAGCAGATTGTCTGCCACTCCTTTACCTGTGCGGGTTGTAACCGAGACAACTATTCTGCTGTTGGGATACCTGTTTCGTAAACCTTTTATCAATGGAACTGCCGAGGTAACTTCGCCAACAGACAAGGCGTGTAGCCATATGGTTTTTGATGAAGATCTTGTTTACTTGAATTATCCGATCCAGCCCAACACCGAGACGCGCCGGAATGCGATCGCGGTACTTAGAGCTGAACAGAACATAGATGGTGATGAACGGTAAAAAAACAGGTAGTAAGATCAGCTGCAGAATATTATAGAGTGCGAACATATTATTGTATAATCCTTATGTTTGATTGGCTATCTACCTTAAAGGACTTCTTGAAGTAAATGCAAGAAATTCAAACTCTACTTGCCGGATTTATAGAAATATAAACTGAAATCGGATTGAAATATGAATATTATTCTGGCAGAAGCCAGGGAAGTTGATGCCGGTCGAATTACACTTACAGATTATCGAGCAAAGCATATAATCAAAGTACTCGGGGCTGAGGTTGGAGATACTGTCCGTGTTGGTCTGATCAACGGTCAAATGGGCTTAGGAACAATTTCAGCCATTAAGGGGAAATACCCTTTTTCCGTTGAAATGGACCTCCATCTTAGCGAATCGCCGCGAGCGGAGCCTTTTCTTGATCTCATTCTCGCCCTGCCACGACCTATAATGTTGAAGCGTATCTTCAGTCAAGTTACAGCGCTTGGGGTGGGGACAATTCATCTTGTCAACGCCAATCGTGTCGAAAAAAGTTTCTGGGAGGCTGGAATCCTGCAGCCGGATGAATATCACCCCATCTTCTTCATGGGTTAGAGCAGGCGGTGGATACCCGTTTGCCGACGTCCAGATTCATCCTCAGTTCAAATCGTTTATTGAAGATTATTTTCCATCCCTTGCAGAAGAATATCCACCACCTTCTCCTCGCTCACCCAACAGGTGGATTACGGCTGGGGGATGTCATTGACAGCAACAAGGGGCGGATAGCGCTGGCTGTGGGACCTGAGGGGGGATGGGCGGATCATGAGGTGAAAAAATTTCAAGAGCAGGGCTTTTGCTGTTGTACTATTGGGGAGAGGATTCTCAAAGTAGATACCGCAGTCGTCGCCCTGCATGCCAGAATTTCAGCCTTGCGGGAAGTGCTTGGCGCATGATCGGGCATTTTCTCACGATGCTGCCAGCTTATTGTTGCCAGGGGGGGCGAGGATCGTGACTATTTTTGGTTTTCCATGGCAGTCATGTTACTTGGATTAGGCCGGATGAAAAAAACTGATAATCTCTTTGGCCAGTTCTTCGCCAATTCCTCTCACTTCCATGAGCTCAGAGAGAGTCGCGGTTTTGATGCGTTTCAAGCTTCCCATGTGTTGTAATAGCTGTTTCTTTTTTTCGGTACCGATACCGGAAATTTTGTCCAGGTCGGAGGTGAGGGTCGCTTTGTTTCTTAGTTTACGGTGAAAAGTAACACCATACCGATGGGATTCATCACGTATTCGCATGAGATAGAGTAAAATTGGGTTGTGGGAGGGGAGTATGACAGGATTTTTCCTATGTGGCTTATAAATTTTTTCGCCCTCGTCCTCTCGTTCTTTTGCTATACCTATCCAGTCGATTTTGTCGGTAATTCCAAGTTCTCCGGCAACAGCCAATGCTATTCCCAATTGTCCTTTGCCACCATCGACGACAAAGAGATCGGGTAGATTGTCTTCTTCCATCCCACGGCAAAGTCTACGTTCGAGAACTTCTTTCATCATTGCGTAGTCATTTGGTCCCTCGACTGTTCTAATCTTGTAATGACGGAAATTGTTCTTGTCAGGTTCACCTTTGCTGAAACAAACCAGAGAACCTACCGCCTGTTTGCCACTGATATTAGAAATATCAAGGCATTCAATTCGGTTCGGCTGACGGTTCAATCTGAGCGTTTTCTCCATCGCTAAGCAGAGATTCTGCCAGGATTGTTTCTTCTTTTCTTTTTCTTCAAATAATTGCAAAGCATTAGTATTCGCCATGGTAATCAGTTGCTGATTATCGCCTCGTTGCGGTATTTTTATGTGTATCCGCATTCCGGCGCTGTCACACAAGTATTCCTCGTGCAAATCCAGGTCGGTTGGTTCAAAAGGCAAGATGATTTCTTTTGGAATAAGGCTTTCAGCATCGTAAAATTGGCTCAATACTTGGGAGAGAATCGTCTGGTCTTCACCGTAGGGATCGGCTAAAAAGAAAGTTCGACTTCCATTTATCAGACCGTTTCTGATAAATAGAATGGCTATAGTTACGGCGGCATCTTTTCTGGCGAAACCGAACACATCCTGATCTTTGCTGTGGCTTGCAGAAATCACCTGTTTCTCAAGGGTTCTGGAGAGGGCCGAGATCTGGTCTCGTATTGCCGCTGCGTTTTCAAAGTCAAGCATTTCAGAGGCTGTCAACATCTGAGCTTTAAGTGTGCCGACAAGGTCACGATTGCGGCCTTCGAGCAGCATAATAATCTTATTTACGTGTTCCATGTACAGTTCCCGGTTGGCATTCCCGGCACATGGAGCAAGGCATTTACCTATCTGTCTGTTAAGGCAGGGGCGGTCTCTTTTCTTTAGTTTGCTGCCCTTGCAGTTACGCAAAGGAAATAATGAGGAAATAAGCCGCAGGGTCGACCACATGGCACCGGAAGACGAGTATGGGCCGAAGTAGCGAGCCTTGTCACGACTTTTTCTTCTGGCCATAAAAACCCGTGGCCATTCTTCCTGAACTGTTACTTTAATGTAGGGGTAATTTTTATCATCTCGGAGGATGATATTATATTTTGGTTTGTATTTCTTGATCAGTGAGGCTTCGAGAATGAGAGCTTCTTTTTCTGTATTGGTAATTATGGTGTCGACTTTCCGGACTTTCTCCAGCATCACCGAGGTCTTATTATACTCGGCCCCTGAAAAATGGGCATAGGAAGAAAGTCGTTTGAACAGATCCTTGGCCTTGCCAACGTATACCACAGATGATTTAGCATCAAGCATCATGTAGACGCCGGGTGCATGGGGTGCTGATGAAAGAACTGTTTCTGGAAACATAGGAGAAATTGAAAGGGAACTAAGAGTTAAGTACCAACTGTATCGTCAACAACATATATCATCCTGCTCCTGTCGTCATCCGTCTATTACAAAAAATAATTCTACAATTTACTTTTTTTCTCTTGTTCGGTAGTATGTTCCCGCAGTTCAAAAATATCTACCAGGTGCCGTCGGAATTTACTCCGGGGGTGAAAAGGGAATACGGTGAAAATCCGTGACGTTGGGCCAGCGCTGTAAGCGGGGACGACGACTGCTTTTAACCACTGCTTAGTCTTTGTTTTTTGGGCGGGAAGGTGCAGTCGGAGGGAGATCCGCAAGTCAGAAGACCTGCCTGGGAGAAAAAGACTTTCTTGTCCGTAATAAGTCCGTGCAGCGGTGTAATCCGTGGCACGGACTTTTTTTTGCCCGCACGGCAGGGATTAAAAAATTGGAGAAAATTAAGCGATGAAAACACAGATTGAATTGGCACGGGAAGGGGTCACTACCAGCCAGATGAAGCAGGTCGCAACGGTCGAAAATATTGAAGTAGAGGTCATCAGAAAGGGAGTGGCTGCGGGTCATATTGTCATCCCCTGTAACCCAAACAGACCTCAACAGAAGATCTGCGGTATTGGGAAAGGGCTTCGTACGAAGGTTAATGCCTCCATTGGAACATCTTCGGATATATCTGATGTCGCATTGGAAATACGCAAGGCAAAAATTGCCGAACAGGAACAGGTCGATACCCTGATGGAGCTTTCGACTGGTGGTGATCTTGACGCAATTCGCCGGGCAGTGCTTGACAGTTGTAGTCTGCCGGTTGGTAACGTGCCGCTTTATCAGGCCTTTGCTGAGGCGGGCAGGAAGTATAAAAACCCCAACAAACTTGACCCGGAATACCTGTTCGAACTCATCGAACGGCAGCTGGCCGACGGCCTGTCTTTTATGGCGATTCACTGCGGCATCAACCAGTTTTCTGTAGAAAGATTGCGCAAACAGGGGTTTCGTTACGGTGGACTGGTCTCAAAAGGTGGAACCTTTATGGTCTCCTGGATGGAATACCACAAGCGTGAAAACCCTTTGTATGAACAGTTTGATCGGGTTTGTGCCCTGATGAAAAAATATGATGCAGTGCTGTCGCTTGGCAATGGTATTCGAGCCGGTGCTATTCATGACAGCCATGACAGGGCGCAGATGGCGGAGATGATTATTAACTGTGAGCTGGCTGAACTTGGCCGGGAAATGGGTTGTCAGATGATGGTAGAAGGGCCTGGGCATGTACCTCTTGATGAAATCGCCGGCAACATTATGCTGGAAAAACGCATGAGCGGTGAAGCTCCTTATTATGTATTAGGACCGCTTCCTGCCGATTCCGGTGCAGGTTACGACCATATTACTGCAGCTATCGGTGCGGCCCAGTCTGCCTGGCATGGGGCGGATCTCATCTGTTACATCACCCCGGCGGAGCATTTAGCACTTCCCAATGAAGATGACGTACGGGAAGGAGTCAGGGCAACAAGACTTGCAGCACGGATAGGCGATATCGCCAAATATCCAGAGAGGCGGGACTTGGAGAAACGGGTGGCCCTTGCCAGACGGGACAGTGACTTTGAAGAATATTTCAACTTGTCCATGTTTCCCGAGAAGATGAGGGAGGTGCGCAACAGCAGAAAACCAGATAACGAAGCGACCTGCACCATGTGTGGGGATTTTTGTGCAATGGAACGCGGGCATTCGTTGTTCAAGGATGATATCGCCGGCGATAAATGCCGTCATCCAAAGCAACCGGCCTTGGCCGAATAGAGATGAATTTCTAAGTCACTAACTATCCAAGCGCAGCAGCAAACAGCCTTCGGGTATATTCCTGCGCAGGAGATGTGAAAATTTCCTGTGCAGGTCCCGCCTCGACTATCCGGCCATGCTGCATGACAGCAACATAGTCGGCGAGTGCCCGCACTACCCGCAGGTCATGGGATATGAACATATAGGTCATCTGGTATTTTCTCTGTAAATCCAAAAGCAGTTCGATAATCTGTCCCTGGATGGTCACATCGAGCGCGGAAGTTGGTTCGTCAAGAATAAGAAATTTGGGTTTTAATACGATGGCCCTGGCAATGGCGATCCGCTGGCGCTGGCCACCGGAAAATTCATGGGGAAACCGAAAGGCCATCTCTTCTTCAAGCCCCACCTCAAGAAGTGTATCCAGCACACGTTCATAACGCTGATCACTGGTTGCGTTCGGGGTATGAATTTTCAAGCCTTCTTCAACGATTTCATGCACAGTGAATCGGGGAGAAAGTGATGAAAATGGATCCTGGAAAATAACCTGCATATCACTACGTAAAGGGCGCAGCCGACGATGAGTCCAATGCTGAATATTCTGTCCTTCAAAAAGGATATCGCCGCTGCTGCGGACAAGTTTTAAAATGGCCATGCCAAGAGTGGTTTTTCCTGATCCGGATTCACCGACAATTCCGCAGGTCGTTCCTTTGAGCAGGTTTAATGTGACCTGATCAACGGCTTTAAGAACCTTTTTTTTTCTCTTGAAAGGATGTACCCAGCCACTGTGGGATTCGAACGTGCAACTGAGGTTCTCCGTCCTGAGGAGAATCGGGCCTGGGAGCTTTGAACTCTTTTATGGTTTTCGGGATGGCCGACATCAGACGCTTGGTATAATCGTCGGATGGATTGGTGAATATTTTTTCTGTTGTTCCGCTTTCAACTATCCTTCCGTTTTGCATGATGTAGATTTTGGAGGCATGTTTTCGCACCATATCCAGATCGTGAGTAATGAGCAGTAAACCCATTTGGTATTCTTTTTGGATATCTTCAATCAGTTCGAGTATCTGGGCCTGGATGGTGACATCAAGAGCTGTCGTTGGCTCATCTGCTATCAGCAATGAGGGCTTACAGGCAAGGGCCATGGCGATCATCACTCTTTGGCGCTGACCACCCGATAGTTGATGGGGAAAAGCACGAAGGCGGCCCGCTGGGTCGTCAATGCCGGTTCTGGTAAGGAGTCGGATGGCCTCCAGCTCTGCGTCTCTTATTCCCATATTTCGATGCAGTTTGAGGGGTTCCAGTAACTGGTTACCGATAGTATAGACCGGATTGAGTGAGGTCATCGGCTCCTGGAAAATCATAGCGATTCTGTTGCCGCGAATTCTGCGAATCTCTTCAGGAGAGAGGGCGAAAACATTGCGGCCCTCTACGCGGATCTCACCTTGCTGTGAGATATTGCAACTATCTTCAAGGAGACGGAGAATGGAAAGGGCAGTTATAGATTTTCCGGAACCTGACTCCCCGACAAGTGCGACAGTTTGACCTTTAGCAAGCGTCAGGGACACATCAAAAAGAACTTGATTCCGAATCGCCTGGTTCTCTTCATCGTAGCTGTTAAACCAGAGGTTAAGTTTGTCTATCTCAAGGAACATGAATGGCTAGTGAATTAGAAAATATTTTCTTGTTTTTCACCCCTCAAGGGAGTGCTCAAAAGAGTAAGAAAGAAATTCGTGATGGAATATATCCCGCTCTTTTTAGCGAGGCTAAAATCGAATTTCAAAAGTTGTAAAGTTATCCTCAGATGTTACTTCCCTGGTGCGGATATTATCCACCCTCGACCTCGGCGATCCTTGCCAGAGCCAGTCAAGCATAGATTGCACATCTTTCTCAGCTCCACGGAACATCGCTTCAACCGTGCCGTCGACCTTGTTACGCACCCAGCCGGACAGGTTAAGCTGCAGCGCCTGTCGATAGGTATAATCTCTGAAACAAACACCTTGAACTCGACCTTCCACTATTACATGACTCGTTTGCATGGCATTGCTCCCGTCAACTTGATATTTTTTGAAGGAACGTATACCTCTTGAGAGCACTGAAAGAGCACCCTCAAAGGAGCATCGGACAGTATTCAGTACCCTTCAGCAGGGTTAACCGAATGCTGAAAAGTAACAGCGACTGTGCCGGTGTTATTTATGACACGTTTTTACTGCGAAGAATACTGCCAATCTCGTTATTGGCAATTTTATCCATTTCTTTAAACGATGTGGTCATGCCGATATCGTATACGCCCATTATTATGAGATTCTACGCGAACCACAGTACCTATCAGCATAACAGGCGGGCCGTCGCTGACCGGAACCTTCACCTTGATTAAGGCACCAAGAGCGAAAGGGGTGTCATTTTCAAAAAGTATTCCGCCGACACAGATATCCTTACTCATTCCAGCAAAAGCATGCGAGTTACTAAAATCCAGTTCCTTTGCCAGTATCGGCTGATGAATTTTTACTCTGAGATAGCGTCTTTTCTCTTCCTTAAAATGTGAAATAATGTTTTTACCAGCTCCCTTGGATAAATAAACAGCATTGTCGGCCATTTTTAACAATTGTTCAGGGTCTTGTGAGTTGAAGGGAAAAGAAGCAATTCCACCACTGATTGTTAATTTAATGCAATGATCCTGGTAGTAGATGCAAAGGTTTTCAATTGCCTGTCGAAGTCTTTCTGCAAAAATAAATCCGCTGACATTGTTTGTATGTGTCAGGAGCAAGACGAACTCTTCGCCTCCAAAACGAGCGGCAACGTCACTGTCACGTTTTTGTAGATTAATAATTTTCCCAAGCTGCCTCAAAGCCTCATCGCCAGCCAAATGACCATAGGTGTCGTTTATGTCTTTGAAGTTATCAATATCAAGAAAGAGAATTGTGAAATCGTCTTGATATCTTCTCGCAAGATATATTTGCTGTTTATATGCCTCATCAAAATAAGGGCGGTTAAAAAGTCCGGTAAGTTTGTCGTGTATGGTTTCATGAATGACATTTTCATAGAAACTGGCTTCTATTAACCGTGGATGATCAAGAAACTTGGTGCAGGTCTGCAGATAGTCACTGAGCGTTGTGGTAATATCTATGCTTCTTCCAAGCTGTTGAACCATATCGCGACGATGCTTCAGTGCCTTCTGCCAGAGATCTTCACTTGCGTCCTTAGGGATATCAATGCCTGCGAGAAGTTTGAACAGATTTTGATAAACTACTGCACCTTTCAATGCATGGAGCTCGTCAACTTTTCTTGTAAATGCTTCATCACTGCCTGTTTCAAGTAAATAACCGAGAAGTGTCTGCTCAAGTGTCTGATTCATATTCCTCACTAAGGTGCAAAGCGGAATTACTGATAATTCATTAGATGGAATAGAATACTGTATTGTTGAGGCATGTTACAACGCAAAAGAGGAGCAAGCCAATGGATGAGTAAACATTTCAGGTTAATGGTCGTATTTTTGAATCGACCTTGCTGCCCTCAGGGAAATCCATTGCCTTTAGAGCAGGATACGGTAAACTGTTTTCGGTTTTTTATAGAACCTTAATGCGAGTAGGAATCGTTTTCGTAATAAAGAATCAGGTTCAGGTTTTGACCCGTAATAATGTGTGCTGTGTCAGTGTTGATATTGACTGAATTGATAGTTTCTGGGTGACAGTTTTCTACCTATAAAGACGAAGAAAGGAGTTATTAGCATGGCCGACTTTACCTATCAGGAACCCTTCCCTTTGGGCAAGGATGAAACAAAGTACCGCAAAATTGAAGGTTCTGAGACTCTAGTGAGCACTGATCGATTTAATGATCAGGAAGTCCTGAAGATTAATCCCGAAGGGCTAACAACACTCGCCCAGGCGGCAATGAAAAATGTCTCCTTCATGTTGCGGTCTGCCCACAATGAGCAGGTTGCGAAGATTCTTGATGACACCGAATCATCAGCAAATGAAAAAGGGGTAGCGCTTGCCTTTCTGAAAAATGCTGAAGTCGCCTCGAAATTTGAATTACCGTTGTGTCAGGATACAGGAACGGCGATAATCATGGGCAAGAAAGGTGAGAATGTCTGGACCGGAGCAAATGACGCCGAAGCATTGTCTAAGGGCGTTTTCAATGCATATACTGAAGAAAACCTGCGTTATTCCCAGACGGTAGCCCTCGATATGTATAAGGAAAAAAATACTGGTACAAACCTGCCAGCACAAATTGACCTGTATGCCACCCCCGGCTCAGAGTATAAATTTCTCTTCATTGCCAAAGGCGGGGGCAGCGCCAATAAAACCTATCTCTTCCAGGAGACCAAAGCCCTTCTCAATCCAAAAACTCTTGAGGCTTTTTTGATCCAGAAGATGAAAACCCTCGGCACTGCAGCCTGTCCGCCTTATCATTTAGCCTTTGCCATCGGTGGAACCAGTGCAGAAGCCAATCTGAAAACCGTAAAACTGGCCTCCGCAAAATATTATGATGAGCTGCCAACTTCCGGAAATGACCATGGTCGTGCCTTTCGGGATGTCGAGTTGGAAGAGAAACTGCAGAAAGCCGCGCAAAATCTTGGTATCGGTGCCCAGTTTGGTGGTAAGTATTTTACCCATGATATTCGTATCATCCGTTTGCCTCGTCATGGTGCTTCCTGCCCGGTTGGCATGGGGGTTTCCTGCTCGGCTGATCGAAACATGAAGGCGAAAATCAATAAAGATGGCATTTGGCTCGAACAGCTTGATGCAAATCCCGGCCGTTTGATCCCTGAAAAATATCGTGCTAAACATGATCATGGCGTGAAAATTGATCTCAATCGACCTATGCAAGAGGTGCTGGCAGAACTGACTAAACATCCGGTTGGGACTTCGTTGCAGCTTACGGGTACTATCGTCGTCGGCCGTGATATTGCCCATGCCAAATTTAAGGAAATCCTCGATAGCGGAGCACCTCTGCCCGAGTACTTAAAGAAGCATCCGATCTATTATGCGGGACCTGCTAAAACGCCTCCCGGCAAACCATCAGGTTCTTTTGGTCCCACTACCGCCGGTCGTATGGATAGCTATGTCGATTTGCTTCAGTCACAAGGCGGCTCAATGGTGATGATTGCCAAAGGCAACCGTTCACAGCAGGTCACCGATGCCTGTAAGAAACATGGTGGATTCTATCTCGGATCCATTGGCGGACCTGCTGCAATTCTCGCCGAGGAAAATATCAAAAAAGTCGAATGTATTGACTATCCTGAACTCGGCATGGAAGCGGTATGGCAGATCGAGGTCGTCGATTTTCCTGCTTTCATTCTTGTTGATGACAAGGGGAATGATTTTTTCAGTGGCTTGATGTAGAGAGTATACCAGACCATAAATGACAGGCCAGCAGGCAGTCCCCATTTGGGCAGGACTGCCTTGTTTTTTAAACGCTTATTTTTAAAAAAGTTGATCAATAGCTCTGCAACCACTCCAATAAATATGAACGATACAATGAAAGTGAGATGTGAATGGTGTGGCGCAGATCCGATGTACATCACCTACCACGATAAAGATTGGGGCGTTCCTGTTCATGATGATCGAAAGCTCTTTGAAATGCTCATTCTGGAAGGGGCACAGGCGGGGCTCAGTTGGCTGACCATCTTGAAGAAAAGACAGAGTTACCGAGAGGCTTTTGATGATTTTGATCCCGAAAAAGTAGCACAGTATTCGCAAATAGATCTGGAACGTTTGCTGGCAAATCCAGGTATTGTCCGAAATCGTCTTAAGATCGAATCGGCCATTAAAAATGCGCGGGGAGTTCTGGCAATAATTGAACAATTCGGCACATCTAGATTCTTTTCTTTGGCACTATGTTGATGGCATACCTCAACAGAACAGCTGGAAAACTATAGCGGATTTACCGGCACGGACAAAAACATCAGATATGATGAGCAAAGATTTGAAACGTCGTGGATTTAACTTTGTCGGGCCGACAATCTGCTATGCGTTTATGCAGTCAGTAGGGATGGTAAATGACCATACGGTTAACTGTTTTCGCCATGAACAGGTGAGAAAGATTGTTTAGTTAAAAACATTTTTAATAAAAAAGCGGGTAATCGTCTTGAGACAATTACCCGCTTTCGACCTGCAAAATTCCAGTGAGGATTTCGTCCTCTTTACCTGCTTTTTGCGTTAATAAAGAAGGGACTCTCACTATCAGTTGCTATAAAGAGCTGATCTGGATCGTTCTTGGTTTCGCAGCTTCTGTTTTAGGTAGATGAAGTTGAAGGACTCCTTCTTTTAGCTCCGCATTAACCTTCTCAACGTCTATGGACTGAGGGACTGAAAAAACTCTCCTATACTCAATATCGCCGAATTCCTGCCAGCTACTGGCACCCGATATTTCAATTTTGCGAGTACCGGAAATTTCCAACTTTCCATTATCGACGTTTACTGTGATACTCTTCCTGGCAACACCTGGCATGTCTGCATAGAGCAATATCTCCTCTTCGTTTTCATAAATATCCACCAAAGGTATCGCTCTTCGTACCTCCTGGCGTTTTTCCAGTATGTTTTCTTTTCTTGTCGTAAGATTGGTATTCTCAGCCATGGCTCAACCTCCAAATATCATATTCAAAAATTTTAAGGAATCTTATTTAATGCTGATTTGTTTTGGTCTGGCAGCTTCTGCTTTGGGTAAAGCAAGGGTTAATAGGCCATCCTGCAATATTGCTTCGATTTTGTCGGCATTAACTTCAGATGGCAGGGTGAAGCTACGAGTGAAAGTAGTTACATTCCGCTCATTACGATGGATTTTGTACCCTTTCGGAGCTTCCAAATTACGAGTGCCGCTCAATTCCAAATAGTTTCCTTGAATTCTGACTTTGAGGTCTTCCTTTGACATTCCCGGAACTTCGGCGATTACTTGAATTTTATCCCCACTGTCATAAAGATTCGTTCGTGGGGCACCATCAATAGATCTCCATCCATAATCTTCGCCAAAAGATCGATCATAATCCGTGAACATTTTGTCGAAATTGGAACGAAACAGATCCATTGCATTAAACATCCGGTCAATATCACTTACTCTTGTCCACATAGCTGTTCCTCCTTTTCATTTGTTTCTCTTTGATGGTTCTCATGTGAGAAAACATCATTTTGCTCATTTAAACTCAATTCTCAATTCACTCTGTACCATTTCAAGTGAATGGAGTATCTCATTTCAAATGACTTTCTATCTCTGCCGGAAAAGATAAATACGGGAATTTTTGATGTCAATATTACCAACAAGAAAAAGTGCATTTTTTATTTCATTACTAATTAATCATAAATTGACAAAGTAATGTTGATGGTATAGTTTTCGAGCAAGGAGGAAAAAAATGAGCATAAAAATTGACGAATCAGCCTTAAATAATTCGCAAATTTCTTTTGATGAGCTGAGGAAAAAACAATCTGTTCGAGCAACTTTCAAACTGCCTCAAGAGATAATTGATATCTTGGGAGTTATTGCCGGGCAGTTAGAGATCAAGCAAAAGTCGTTACTCGATAAGCTAATTGAAGACACCAGTCTTCTCTCTGAGCTTGCCAGTGAAATAGATCACGCTTCTCTGGATAAGATTGCAAGACGCCAAAAGACGTTTGTTTTAAGCAGGAGTTCATTACGATCGATCAACGAAGTGGCTAAAAATCAAAACATATCCAGAGATGTTCTTGTTGAGCTCTCCATTAGAAGGCTGTTTCCAATTATTGAGACTGAGCTGGAAAAACATATTAGTCGAAAAATTATTCTCAAAGAAATGCAAGAGTATATGAATCGTGGAGAGAATCTTCGTGAAAAAGCAAAAAAGCTGCTTGGTAGAGATGATGTACTCTATACGTTGCTTGCAAAACAGGTAAAACACGCCCAAGAAAATATTTTGGCAGTTGACGCCATTATAGAAAAAGGGAGGCCAATGGAAGATTGGTAACAATGTCGACAGGACAATGAGCTCATTACGATGCAATTCGCGCAACAACAGCACTCTGGCGAACAAACCTTAAAATTGAGAATACAAGGCGAATATACCGCGGAGACCGGGCATTTGCGCCACGTTGATTTTATCTTTTACCAAGTGATGAACTCCCGTCATCAAGGCAACGATGGGGTTTGCTACGTAGAGTAGTCATCTTACTCATCTTCCCGAAATTCCAGAAAGGCCACTGGCAGAGTGGCGAAAAGCTGCTCCAGTGCAAAAACTTCTTTCTCCATATATTTTATTGTCTGGAGAGATTCTCCCGTCAGGATATTGAACCAGCTGCCGGATCCATCTTCAGGTACTTCAAGGAAGGTCTTCGACCAGACGGAACCACATGGAATTTGACTTCCTTTGTCGCTCAATGAGGCAAAATATCTCGCACAGACACGTTCCTTGAGGATTTCTTTGTCCCGGCGGCGAACACGGATTTTTTTCGCATCGGTCTCGGACGAAGCTGACAACTGGCCGAAGGCAGTGATCAGGCTGAGGAGTTCGACCAGAAAAGGATTGTCCTGGCCCATCCTGATCTCAAGGATATCGAGGCGCCGGTTGAGAATGAGTGGGTAGGTGCGAGGGTCAAGGGGAAAATGATGTCCAAAGTAGCGGATGCTGAAGGAGCCGCTGGTTGTATCGGCGTTTAGGACAAGGTCACCCTGTTGCAGGGCCTTGCCGTAAGGTTCACCCAGCACAGGGACCAGCAGTTTTCCTCGCAGTTCACCTTTTACCGGTTCCCAGTCAATGTCAAAAAAATCTGCGTATGCGGATGACCTGCCATTTTCCAGGACGTCGAGCCACCAGAGGTTGTCGCTGCCCATGACGCCCATGTGGTTGGGGACAATATCGATGATCTGTCCCATACCGTATTCCCTTAGTGTCCGATTGAACTTTTTGTATTCGTCCATGCCGCCGATTTCCTGGTTGAAATCGTTCGGGTCGACCACATCATAACCATGGCTGCTACCGGATCTGGCGGCAAAGCAGGGTGAGGTGTAACAGTGACTGATGCCGAGTTCGGCCAGATAGGGAATGATGGTCGTAGCCTGGGCGAAGGTAAAATCGCGGTTGAGTTGCAGTCGATATGTTGCTCGCGGTATTGTTGCGCGAAGAGGTTGATGACCACGGTGATCATGCGAGACGGGCTGACTGGCACGTTCGCTGAGAACAGCTGCAGCAAAGTCTCCAAAACTGGAAGATGTTGCCATTTCCTTAAGAGTTATTGAAAATCTGGGCAAAGACGTTCCTTCTCCTTTTCGGAGGGGAGAACTTTGATTATCCTGCCCCATTCGGAAAATATCATCCAATCGAACCATGATCAGCAGTGCTTCGGTACGTGCCAGATATCGATGGATCGCCCGGATAAGTGCGTCGGTAATCTCTGGAACCTTGTCACTTTGAACTATCGTACCAGGAGGGAGCAACTCTTCCTCCTCGATGGCAGCAAGAATACAATGTATCTCTGCCAGTCGATGAGCCATAGCTTCCTCGAACCTTTTTTCCGATACTGAATCAAATGTCTGCCGTTGTTTTTCCAGATCTCGACCTTCCCAATAATCGGCTAAGGCGGGTCGATTGGCAGGCAGGGCCATGACTAATGTTTTCTCAGGATATTTAACAGGCGAGCTCAACCCTTCGTCTACGTCAGCAAAAGAAAAATTGCATGGGAAAATATTTTTCTCTAGTAAGAGCTGTTCGAAGTAATCGTTACTTGAAGTGCGTTCCTGGGAAATTACCATGCATTTATTCCTCTGGCTTTCCAAGGCGACAATTCCGAGAAGTTCTTGAAACGGGTATTGTATGTAGGCGCCGTCCCCTGCATTTCCGCCTTCCGGTATCCAGAAAAGACGCATTAACTGTATCGCATGGTCGATCTGGACTGCTCCCGCATAGTTCATGTTGCTGCGTAAAAGAGCGATGAAAGGTTCATAAAGGAGTTGTGACAGACGGCTCGGAATCGGCGGCGCGAGGCCCCAGTCGAGACCTTCGGGATATTGCTGGCTTGGAGATGCGCCGATGGTTGATGTTTGACTGTAGAGGGGCTGTTGAACCCAGGTTTCGGCACCATCCGGGTCGGCTCCGAGGCTTATGTCAAGACAGAGACCGATGCCAAGATGTCTGGCCAGACATCGCTCACCGCAAACTGCCAGCTGCATCTCGGACTGCCAGAGGACATAGCTGTAGAAATCAATTAAAGAACGCTTCCCGCGGGCAAAACGGAGGACTTCGTCCGTAGCGGGATTTTGAAAATCTCGGGGCCAATCACGCCAGCCTCGAAAGGTTGGTTCCCGAAGAGCAAAGTATTCCTTAAGAGCAAAGAATAAGGCGTGATTAAATAATCGTTTTCCTCCGGCAGCCTTGAAAATTTTGAATTCGTTGGCTCGATCGGAACCGGTTTCAAGATGGTATTTCCGGAAATCACGAAAGAGGATTTGGAAACCCTGGTGTTTTAACTTTGACGTCATTTCATAATCGACCCCTTCGGTTTGCCGACAAGCAGATATGAGAGAGGAAAATTTGGAATCATGAAGGTGGTCGGCGTTGTAGTCGGTAATCCGTGAGAGATCGATAAATACCGGATCAACGAAATATCTGGTCGAAGGAGAAAAAGGAGATGCTCGGAAAGGTACATGCAGGGGTGAGAGTCCGACGGTATTGGCACCGATTTCGGCAGCCAGATCTATAAATTTTTCAAGGTCGCTGAAGTCCCCGATTCCCCAGTTAGTCTCTGAATTGAGCGAGAAAAGGTTCAGCTTAGGTCCCCAGAGACGATCTTTTTTGCGAAGCCGCTCTGGAGTATAACATGATGAGGGAACAATGATGAGCTGGAGGGTCGCTTCGCGTTTAGTCGTATGCAGGATGAGACGATGGTAACCGGGGAGGAGTTTTCTCTTAAGCTGAAAGAGGAAACGTTGTTCCGCTTGGTCGCCTGTTTTTAGTTGTTCACCGGGATATAGATCGTCCTTTGTTATTCGTCCGGAGAAGCTTTCGCCTTGATCTGCAGCCAGATAGTAGGTGAGTTCTTTACCGATTTCTTCCTGGTTAAGCATCAGAGGAACAGTGTGGACAGGATTCTCTTCAGAAAGAACCAGCACCCGCGGGAGAAGATTCCGTCGATTCTTTATCTCTAGATCGGTAAGAACTGACTCCGGGCTAACGCCTTGAGTCATAAGCCCCATATCTTGCAATAGGGCTTTTTGGGTCTCATCGGAGACTTGATGAAAGACGCCTCTGTTGTCATGAAAACCTGGTTGGATTCCTGCTTCTTGGGCCAACAGGTCAAGTCCATTCAGCTGCTCCATTTCGGTATGTCTCCGTTTAAAAGAATCTCCTCACTTTGGGAGTATCCCTCAAATGACAGTCGCAGAGGAAAAGGAGTATATATTCTTTTTCTTTCTTTGTGAGACGATACAGCATTCAGCAGAAAATAATTCTCTGCCACTAAGGTGGTTTTTGGCTTGTTGAGTGTTTGATAATATATTTACTGGATCGCTGAGGTCAAATTATTATCCAAAGCTGATCTCCTTTGATCACCCTGTAATCGTTTTATCATCTGCAGAACGTGGAAAAGGTCCGAATATAGAAAATATTCGGACCTTTATGGGTATGCTGGGAATCTTTAAACCGGGTTAATGAATCATCCACCTCCGATGACTGGAAAAATGGCGAGTACATCATTTTCAATAGGCTGAACTTCGAATTCAGTATGACGGGAATTCATCATCAATACACCTACTTCTTCACGATCAATTCCTAGCGAGTCGACAATATCACCAACTGTGGTACCTTCGCCTATTTCCCTTTGCTCAATCTTGAAACGATTGTCACGAAAATAGGCGAAGAGTTTAACTGTTATATTCATTACGTCTTTTCCTGGCGCCGCTGAGCGGGGTTTTTGGTAAGATTTGCTCGCGGGGTTAAGTTTTTTATTTATAGAACTCACACCGTTGAAAGGCGCGGTGTGAGTTCCTTTACGAAATTCTATTTTTGGAAAAAAGTTGGAAAATCATTCGTAATTCTCACCCCGCTAAAAAGCGCGGGATAAGTTCCTTCACGAAATTCTATTTTCGGAAAGAGTTAGAAAATTATTCGTAATTCTCACCCCGCTGAAAAACGCGGGATAAGTTCCTTCACGAAATTCTTTCTCCAAACAACGGAGAAAGAATTTCTGCGTCACTAACCCCCGCAAAGCACGGGGATAAGAACCTTTAGACAGATTGTTTTCTTGCAAAAAAACAATCTGTAAGGTTCTAAAAATTCCAAAAGGTATCAATTTCCTCACCGGTAAAATCGAATACAACATTGTGCGGAGGGAGTTTCTCGTTGTAGAAAAACTCGGGCAACCTGTCGTCGACTGAGGTGAAGCCAGCCGCTGTGTTAAAGGCTCTTTCGGTCTTGAGTATATGCTTCCCGAGATTGACAACATCGTCACCGGTAAGCGAGATGTCAAACCTGGCATTGATAAGATCGATCAGTGCCGGCAGACATTTCTCGTTGTCAAGGGCAGCAAAAGCAATAAACAGACACATACCGGTAGAGTCAATTGCTGCGGTTGCTATTTGCAGATTCCTGGACAATTCCACCTGGCCGTCTTTAGTCAGAGGATCAACTTTGCCGCCGACATTGAGGATATTAGTCGCGATGGTATAGCCCATGGTATGGTCAGCCCCTTGGGTAGAGGTGGCATAGGTGATACCCATACCTTTGATGGCACGTGGATCATATGCTGGAATTGCTTGATTTTTAACAACCGGAACGCGGGTAACGCCATAGGCACGACCGACTGATCCTGCACCATTACCAATGATTCGACCCAGTCCGGTCCCTTTGGCGACCTCCTCCTTTAATATTCTACAGATGCCTACGCCATCACCAAAAGGAAGAACTCCTGCCTCCATGGCAACGCCCATGGCGACAGATGTCTCAATAGTATCGATACCGATATCGTCCATGATCTGGTCTGCTTCTGCGATACGATCGAGATCATCGACACAGCAATCGGCACCCATTGCCCAGATTGATTCATACTCGAAACCGGAAGTCTGTTTTTTGCCATCGGCGCCATTGTAGATCTGGGAGCATTGGATAACACAGCCGGGATGGCAATTATGTTTCACCTTACCGCCACGCTGCTCAATGAGGTCGTGCATGGTCTCACCGGAGATAGCCTCATGTCCTTCGAACTGACCCTGGGTGAAGTTTTTAGTCGGCAGTCCACCTGATTCGTTGATGATATTAACCAGAACATTGGTGCCGAATTGGCCAAGCGCCTGGCTGACCGGATGGTCGACCAGTGCTTTGGCAAAAGCTCTGTTTGCTTCCTTAAACTTATCCGGATTGGCGATTGCCACTTTGCCGTCTTTGGGGTCAATGGTAATAAATTTGATTTTTTTGGATCCCATTACTGCACCAAGGCCACCTCGGCCGTTGGAACGCAAGCCTCCATCAGGATCCTTGATAGAGATATTGGCGCCGGTCAGTTTCATCTCTCCTGCCTGACCGATGGTGACTATCCCGGGTTTGCCTTCTAATCTTTTAGACAGAGTTTCCAGTACTTCGAAATTGCCTTTGCCTATGAGTTCAGTCTCCTCATTGATGGTGACTCCCGCAGGAGTCAGGGCCAGGCTGTACCATTTATCCTCTTTTGGGAGGCCTTCGATGATCAACGCCTTGCAACCGGCGCGGGCAAGAAGCGCGGCTGCCGTCCCACCGGCATTAGATTCCTTGATGGTACCTGTAAGCGGGCTTTTAGCGCCAATGGAAAGACGTCCAGAGTTGGCAGCTGTTGTGCCGGAAAGGAGGCCAGGTGCGAAAACAAGCTTGTTGCTGGCTCCCAGTGGGTGGCAGGTAGGGATGACTTCTGCTGCCACAATTGTTGAGGTAAGTCCACGTCCACCATGACCAGCCCAATCTGCGGGCACATCTTCAATAGAGGTGGTGAGATCTGTCATATTCACACGAAAAATTTTATCAGACATTGTATGCTCCTTATGTGGTTGATTTTAACTGATTACGTAAGCACTAACGTAGGGTATAAACCCTGCTTTGTTACTGCTCATACATCACTTTGCCGCAATCCCGGAGGTTGTATCCGCCAAGAGCGAGGATCGCGTCATGGAAAACTTTGTTGGTCCGGATCAGTTCCAGGACAGTGGTAACCTTGGTGTCTTCGATATGTTGACCCGGTACGATGAGATCATACCGTTCTTCAGCAATAGGTACGAAATCAAGGTCCAGGGCATTGGCCGCAGCACGAATACCAAGACCTGTATCTACACTGCCATTGGCAACAGACGCTGCAACACTCATATGGGTATATTCTTCGTGGTCGTATCCGACGATCTCAGAGGCATCTATCCCTTCGTCCTGCAAAACTTTGTCTGTCAGCAACCGGGTACCGGCGCCGTTTTGTCTGTTAATAAAGGTAAGTTTATCTTTGGCAATATCTCTGAAGCCCCGGATGTTTTTAGGATTACCCTTGCTCACAATCAGTCCTTGTTCGCGATAGCAGAGGTTGATCAATTGCAGGGGAATGTTTTTCAAAAATCTCTGAATGAAGCTGATGTTGTACTCACCCGTTTTTTCATCAAGGAGATGGCTGCCGGCAATGTGGGCCTCACCACGTTTTATAGCCATGATGCCACCCATCGAACCGACATGTGCCGAGGATATCCGGACAATAGGTCGCTGCTTATGCAGATGGTTGGCGAGCAGGTCGAGGATATTATCATGACTGCCGATGAAGACGAGGGTTGCGTCAACTTCGGTCTGTGGCCTCAGTAGCTCTATCTGCACTTTCTCTCCGGCCCCAATTCCTTCGCATCCGGAGGGCACGGTGAGTAGCCCATCGGCACGAACGAGAGACATCACTGCCCCGGCCCCTTTGCCGGAGGGCGTGGCCATGAGGTTGTCACCGACGCGACCAAGGGTAATGCGAACGAATTGGTCAACACCCATGGCAGAGTGTAAAGGTCTGGAAAGTGTGGCTTCGACATAACTGGATTCCGGTTGACCCTGGCAAAGAAAAAGGGAGATCATTTCGCGGACAAATATTCGCATGGTCAGAAGGGCAGATACCGGATATCCAGGCAAGCCAATGACCGGCGTATCACCTATCATGGCAAGGATAACGGGTTTACCTGGTTTGATGGCAACTCCATGAACTATCACTTCTCCTATTTCAGCCAGCACTTTGGCACTGTAATCCCTGGTACCGGCGGAGGCCCCAGCGTTCAGAATAACGAGGTCATTTTCGTCAGCAGCTGAAAGAAGTGCTCTTTTCAATAGTTCGGGGTCGTCAACAATCGGTAATCCACGGCTGGCGTCTGCTCCCCACTCATTGAGATATCCTGCCAGGATGCGGGAGTTGAATTCGATGATCTGACCTGCTTTGGGCTTCTGGTTTGGCTGAATCAGCTCGCTGCCGGTAGGAATAACATGTGCCCGCGGGGGACGTTGAACCCTGATTTCAGTGACCCCGGTTGCAAGCATGGCGCCCTGATCAATTGCTCTGATCTTATGCCCCTCGGGGAGGATCAGCTCGGTTGCCACAATATCTTCGCCGATAGTCCTCACGTGTTGCCATGGGGTCGCCGGCATGTGCAGCTCGACTTCGGTTTCGCTGACATAGTGTACGTCTTCAATCATCACTACTGCATTGAAGCTGTCGGGGAGAGCGTTGCCGGTATTGACGGGGATAAATTTCCTCTCGTCCAGTCGAAGGGGGGCTGCCTCACAAGCTCCTGCAAGATCGGTAAAATGTACTGCGATTCCATCCATCGCAGCTGCGTTGTATGAAGGTGAGGATCTCAAGGCAAAAACCGGTTCGGCGGTGATTCTACCGAGGCTGTTATCGACCTCGATTGTTTCAAACGGATCTCTGGAATAAAATCCATGCTGTTTAAGGGCCGCCTGCCACAGTTCTTTTGCTTCAGAAAGTGGCTTATTGCTGACGTAAATGTTTCGTTTGTTCATTGGAAGAGATACACCTTTATAGCTGAATTTTCCGATACCCCCTGACTGTCTTCGTCGATAAGAAAGTAGCCGTCTGAGCGAGAAAGTGTTGATATCGAACCAGATTTGCCGAGGATAGGCATAGCAATCCAGTTTTTCTCATCTTTAATCAATTTGACCCGCACGACATCACGTCTGCCTGGAGCTGAATTAATATTACGGGCTAAGCTGGCTATGATGTATGGGGTTGGCAGTATGGGGCTGTTTATCCAGCCGGACAATTTGTGGATTGCCGGTTTCACAAAAAAATCAAAGCAGACCATTGCGGAGACCGGATGACCCGGCAGACCGAAAATCGGGGTGGTACCGCTTTGACCAATCAAAACAGGTTTGCCTGGTTTCAGCGTAACGCCGTGGACGAGAATTCCCGGCGGACCGAGTGCTTCGATGACTTGTTCCCCAAGGTCTCTGACGCCGACGGAACTGCCCCCCGAAAAAAGGACTATATCATTTTCTTTAACTGCTTTTTTTATCGCAGGCAGAAAGATATCCAGTTGATCCGATACGATGCCGTAATCGCAGAAGAGACCACCTGCACGCAAAACAAGTCCAGCCAGGGCAATGGCGTTTATATTGCGTATCTGTCCTGGTTTTGGGACCTCGGTATGGGCAATGATCTCGTCGCCAGTGGAAAGTATACCGACCTTGACTCTTTTGGTTACCTTCACTTCAGCGATACCTAGTCCTGCAAGCAAGCCGATATCCTGGGGACGAAGCAGGTGGCCACCAGGCAGGGCCTCTTGGCCGTTGCCGATATCTTCGCCTCTTTGGATAAGGTTGGTGCCGGCACCGACACCTTTGATAATTTCGATCATAGTTTCGTCGACGGGCACACTATGTTCAAGCATCACCACGCTGTCGGCCCCAGCGGGCAGCAGACCACCGGTGGGGATTTTATAACAACAGCCTTTTTCAACACTCCCGGTAGGTGCTTTACCCATCTTTACCTCTCCGCTGATGTTGAGGTAACAGGGCATTGATTCACTTGCGCCAAAGGAGTCTGTCGCACGTACGGCGTAGCCATCCATAGTTGATCTCGCCTGCGCCGGGAGATCTTCAGGAGATATTATCGCTTCGGCCAGAACTCGATCAAATGCCTCGGTCAGGGGTATGCATTCTGTAGCGGTTTGTATTCCATCCAGATTACGAAGGAGAATGTGCAATGCTTCGTTTACAGGGACTAAGCTGCTGCGTCCCAGCATGTCTTTTGTCTGTTTGTTTTTAGACATCAGTGCCGACAATGTTGATATTGATTTTTGACAATTCCGGAAGAGCTCGAAGAAGTTCTCCGAGATCCAGCTCTCTTCCTTCTAATTGTATTTTCACCAGGTGCTGAAAAAGATGAGGTCTTTTGTTAAGGAAATTTGCAAAAAGGACAGCTCCCAAACAAAAACCAGCTTTCAGTATTTCTTCTCCCCTCTCTCTTGCTATGCTGTTAAATAATTTCAGAGTAACTGAAGTGGAAGCCTGTTGTGCCGTTTCTGACTGTAAGGATTTTGTCTCGGTCCGCAATGCTGAATGGAAACTGTTTCTGCGGAAAATCGCTCCTGCAAGACCTGGCATTGCAGCAGAAAGTGCCAAAACCGGATTGCTTCCGGTAAGCGGCAGCGAGAGATCGTCAACGGCGGTTCCGTTGAGGAAAATGGTCTGAACGGTATCGGCCAGGTATTCAGCTGTAAAGCCGGAAAATTTACTTAAAAATTTAGCGAGTGTCTCACCATGTGACGCCTTTACCTCTATACCTGACTGTAAAACAGTGGTAAATAAGGGCAAAGAATCAGAGGTGACTGTGAGTTGAAGACTTGGTAAAGGCAGTTGATCTTCCATATAATGGGGTTACATTGTAGTTGGTTTCAAATGAAGTCGGCCAGGCACATCCTGAGGTAAGGGATCAAAATGGCTATCCTGTGTACAATCAACTATAACAAATTTTCACATCATTGAGACAAAAAAATTGATGTTTTGAAACTTATACTTCCCAAAAAGGATTCAAAATGACAGTAAAAGGATTATTGCCTCTGGCAGGATATAAGAGTTTTGACGGCCCGGTGGTAACTATTATAATGGATGGAGTGGGCATAGGTTCACAAGATGATAGGGATGGCGTGTATATCGCTAATACCCCTGTTCTCGACACACTTTTTCAAGAACCACTGATGGTGAAACTGAATGCTCACGGCAAGGCGGTGGGGCTGCCATCTGATGGAGATATGGGCAATTCCGAGGTTGGCCACAACGCTCTTGGAGCCGGAAGGGTGTTTTCTCAGGGCGCAAAACTGGTCAACGAAGCCATTAAGTCAGGCGCCGTTTTTAACGGAGAAGCCTGGCGGGAAATAAAAGATATATCTCATGCCGGAGGAACGATTCATTTCGTCGGGCTTCTTTCTGATGGCAATGTGCATAGCCATATCGATCAATTATATGCCTTGTTGGATAAATGCGCTGCAGAACACTTTGATAAGGTCAGGGTGCACACCCTGCTGGATGGTCGTGATGTCGCACAGAAAAGCGCTTTGGAATATGTTTGTCCACTTGAGGAAAAACTGGCTGATCTCTCAGTGAACGGGCGTGACTATCGTATTGCCTCGGGGGGCGGTCGGATGGTTACGACTATGGATAGGTACGGTGCCGACTGGTCGGTGGTAGAAAATGGTTGGAAGGCTCATGTTCTTGGTGTCGGGCGTGCATTTTCCAGTGCATCTGAAGCGGTAAAAACCTATTATGAAGAAGATCCGGAAATCACCGATCAGTATATGGCCAGCTTTGTAGTCGTTGATGACAAAGGTCCGGTTGGCACCATAGAGGATGGAGATGGTGTCGTCTTTTTTAACTTCCGTGGTGATCGGGCAATTGAAATCTCCAGGGCTTTTGAAGAACAGGATTTTAAGGAGTTTGACAGAGTACGAATACCGCGGGTGTTGTATGCCGGATTGATGCAGTATGATGGCGATGCGTTGATCCCAAAAAAATATCTGGTTGAGCCACCAGCCATTGACAACACTCTTTCTGAATATCTTTGTGGGACAAAAATCACCTCCTATGCAATTTCCGAAACCCAGAAGTTTGGTCATGTAACCTATTTCTGGAATGGCAATAGATCTGGTTATATTGATGAAAGTTTGGAAAAATATGAGGAAATAACTTCTGATAAAATTGCATTTGATCTTAAGCCGTGGATGAAAGCAGGAGAAATTACCGATAAAGTTGTTGCTGCGATAGAGGGTGGTGGATATAAGTTCATCCGACTCAATTATCCCAATGGCGACATGGTCGGACACACCGGAATGGTGCCTGCTATACGAATTGCGGTTGAAATAGTTGATCTTTGCCTGAAACGTGTTTTAAGGGCTGTGGAAAAGGCTGGTGGGATTGCTGTCATCACAGCGGACCATGGCAATGCCGATTGCATGTGGACAGAGAAAAACGGTAAGGTGACCCCGATGGTCGCCCACACTCTGAATCCGGTTCCATTTATCATAAAGGATTATAGTGGCCTCAACCGTTTCGAGCTGACTGCAGTTAAAAACCCAGGGCTCTCGAACGTTGCAGCGACACTTTGCACTCTTTTGGGTTTGGTTGCACCGGAAGGGTATGACCCTTCTTTGGTAAAATTTGTTGGTTAATTATTAGTAACAGGTAGACATGACAGAAAGAATAAGTAAATCTGCACAAAAGAGACGTTTTAAGGATGATGAGAGCGCCGCAGCGGAACTGGCGCTCCTTTCGGACAAGGATCTGAAAAAACTGACTGTCGGTCAGAGCGTTAAAGACGAGATCGTCCGATGCAGGGGCCAGAAAGGCGGGGCCTTGAAAAGACAGATTAAACATCTGGCCAAGGTGATGCGAAGCGATTCTGTCGAGGAAATCTTTGATTTTCTTGCCTCTCGAAAAGGTTCAAAGGCAAAAGAAAATAAAATGAATCGTGAGGTTGAAAGGTTGCGCGATGTCATTATCAATGAGGCCATTGAGGACCAGCAGGCCTGCCTTCAGGCGGGTATGATCTGGGAACCTGATTGGCAAGGCGAGGAGCTCGATTCTTTTGTGCAGCATTATACGGTTGATGAAGGCGATTTGCGGAGGACAGTTTATCAATATGTCAAAACCAGGCTTCACAACCACAATCGCGAAGTGTTTCGAATAGTTAAGGCAGCGGTTGATAAAGACGAGATGATGCGAAAAATGGAATAAGTTTGTCTGACTATGAAAATATTGGAGTAGAGGATGTCGATACGCGCATTGGCTTTGGATCTCTATAAAGCCAAACTAAGATTGGATTCATTGCAAAAAGAACATGACAATGCAGCAGCAGATGGCAAAATCGCTTTGGGCCAGGAATTAAAAATGGTTCAGAAAGAATTTCAAATGTTACGCAGAATGCTCGATGGAGAAAAAGAATCGGGCAATTTTCGCAAAAGGTTCAGTGGATTTGGAAACTCAAAAAAATGAACAACTGGTGAATAATTCTGCAGGGAACTATCTGATTTACTGAAAATAAAGACAGTGATACTGTGTTTTTTAGTGCATCTGCATAGATCAAGGGACTGGTAAAAGTACAACGTAAAGCACTTTAACAAAAAAAACATACAGAGTGTGATGAAAGGATAGTTCGAAATGAAAGATATTTTTGCCAGGCGGATGCAAGGGGTCCCTCGGTCGTTCATCCGGGAAATTCTGAAGGTGTCTCTGGACCCAAGTGTTATTTCTTTTGCCGGAGGCTTACCAAATGCCGCCTATTTTCCGGTTGAAGAAATACAAGCTGCTACAGAGAGGGTTTTTGGTAAGTATGGTGCTGATGTACTGCAGTACAGTAATTCCGAAGGCGATATCAAACTGCGCGAACAAATTAGTGCGCGGTATCTGAAAAAGCAGGGAGTGTCAATTCCTGCTGAAAATATCATTGTCACCAACGGTTCACAACAAGGCATAGATCTGCTTGGCAAAGTGTTGTTGGATGATCAGGATAAAGTGCTTATTGAGGAGCCTGGTTATCTCGGAACAATCCAGTCACTGTCTCTTTTTAAGGTTCAGTTCCTGCCTGTCCCTGTGAGCGATGACGGTATGGATGTTCAGACTCTTGGCAGAGTGAGCGACAGCTGCGGGGCAAAAATGCTCTATACCGTGCCGACTTTTCAAAACCCCTCAGGTATAACTTACAGCAATGATAACAGGGAAAAAGTCGCTGATATTGCGAAAAGGGAAAAGTTTATACTGGTAGAAGACGATCCTTACGGTGAACTTCGTTTTTCGGGACAACCAGCCAAATCATTTTTTCATTATGCACCGGACCAGACTGTTCTTCTCGGTTCCTTTTCCAAAGTAGTGGCCCCGGGATTTCGCCTAGGCTGGATCGCCGCCCCTGCCTGGCTTTGTGAAAAACTTATTATCGCCAAGCAGGCTGCTGATCTGCATACTTCCAGTTTTTCGCAGAAAGTATTGTATGAATTTTTGCTGGAAAATGATCTCGACGATCATATTAAGAAAATTACCGATCGCCTACGGATCACAATGTCGGGCCATGCAGAACGCCCTTGAGCGACATTTTCCGGCGAGCATTAGTTTTACTCATCCCGAGGGTGGAATGTTTTTATGGGGGAGGTTGCCAAAAGGTATGGACTCCATGGAGCTTTTCAAGGAGGGGGTGAAGGAAAACGTCGTCTTTGTGCCTGGGGATCCGTTCTATACCAGGAGCACGAATACCTCGGCGTTCAGGCTTAATTTCTCATGCGTTGATCAGGAAACGGTAGAAGAAGGAGTCAAAAGAATGGCGCGGGCGCTTGAGAGGTTCGGGAAATATTTCTGATCCCGACATCCTGGGAATTTTCACAGTACCCCTTTCGGGGTATTGTGCCCTTCCTTTATATATCGTCGCTGTCCACGTACGCATAAGCGCTATGCTTGTGTATCGACTCGAAGCTTTCCACCCCGGCGGAAAACCAGGTAATGTTCGGATCGGCCAGAACCGCAACCGCGACCTTTCTGACCACATCTTCAACAAACATAGGGTTGTTGAACGCTTTCTCGGTCACGTATTTTTCATCCGGTCGTTTGAGAAGTGCGTACAGCTCACAGGAGGCGGACTCCTCAATCAGCGTTATTAAATCTTCTGCCCAGATGAAGTTGTTGAACTTGACGTTAAGAGTGACTTCAGCCCGTTGGTTATGGGCACCGCCCAAACTGATTTCTTTTGAGCAAGGGCAAAGGGTGGTTACCGGAACGGTAACGGACAGAATGAACCCTTCGTCATCCCCGATACCACCGGAAAAATTACAAGCGTATTCCATGAGACTGTGGGTTTGACTTACAGGTGCTTTTTTGTCGATAAAGTAAGGGAAAGACATGTCAAGCCGAACGCTTTTTGCCTGCAAATCTTTCTCGAGTCTTGCCAGAATCGATGAAAAGCTGGTGACAGAAAGTTCACCAAGGTATTCATTGAGGACTGAGGTAAATGTTTCAACACAATTATCCCGGTTACTTTCTGCAAGACGTGCCCGCATGGAAATAGTGGCAATAGTATTTTGCAGTTTACCGGTTTTTTCCCTAACCCGGACCGGGGTTTTAAGACCTTTCAGACCAACCGTTTGGATATGCATAGGCTCGCTCAATTAATCTTGTTCGATAGTGCTAATGAGAAGTAAAGGCTATCTTACATATATAAAATATTCTGTGCGCCTCCGCGCAACAATGACGGATTGCATCAAAACGATTGTTACTTACCCTTTTTGATTATCTTCGACAATACTCTTTTCATTTTCGGTTTCAGCTGATCCTGATTTTTCATGCGCTTCTGCAACAATCGGTGTATTCTGTGTGTTTTCTCATTTGCGCTGATGTCGATTGTAAATCAAGAGGGCGTAGTACCGATGGATACAAATAACGAAACCATCAGGTTGGATAAGTGGTTGTGGGCTGCCCGTTTTTTTAAGACTCGTTCCATCGCCAGCACTGCTATAAACGGTGGTAAGGTGCATTTAAACGGGAACCGGGTAAAAGCTGCTCGGACTGTTGCGGTAGGTGACCGGTTGCGTATCACCATTGGTTTCATGGAGTTTAATATCACGGTCTTGGCTCTTGCAAAGTTCAGACGACCGGCAAAAGAAGCCAGCCTCTTATATATCGAGTCCGACGAGAGCATTAAAACTCGGGAAGAGCAGCGGGAATTGCGCCGAATGGCCAATGCCGGGTATGCGGGGCCCGTTAAAAAGCCGAGCAAACGCGATCGACGAAAAATCAAGTCTTTTACCAGAAAAGATGAACAGGAGTAAGTTATGAATAAAATTGAAAGAGCCTTGATCAGCCTCACCGACAAGGCAGGTATTGAAGGTTTTGCGACAGAATTGACAAGCTTGGGCGTAGAGCTGCTTTCCACTGGCGGAACCGCAAAAAAATTGCGTGACGCTGGACTTACTGTTATGGATGTCTCGGAATTTACAGGATTTCCGGAGATGCTTGACGGTCGGGTTAAAACCCTGCACCCCAAGGTACATGGCGGTATTTTAAACCAAAGGGCGAACAGCGATCACCAGCAGCAATGTGCGGCGCATGACTTGAAAAACATTGATCTCATTGCCGTGAATCTTTATGCCTTTGAAAAGACTATTGCTGATCCTAATTGCAGCCTTGCCGACGCCATTGAAAATATCGATATCGGCGGTCCGACCATGTTGCGTGCGGCTGCGAAGAATTTCCATGATGTAACAGTCATTGTTGATCCTGCCGACTATCCACAGGTTATCGAAGAGATCAAAAAGTTTGGTAATACAACTCTAAAAACACGTTTCAAATTGATGAGAAAGGTATTTGCCCTCACTTCAGTCTATGATACAGCAATTTCCAAGTGGCTGGAAAAGGTCGATATCGAAACCAATAGCTATTTTTCAGGAGAATAGACGATGCTGAAGATGGCGGTGTTATTATCTGGAAGCGGGCGCACCCTGGATAATTTTCATGAGCGTATCCAGAATGGGAGTCTTGCCGGTGAAATACAGGTGGTCATCTCTAATGTAGCTGGTGTTCTTGGGTTGAGTAAAGCCGAAAAATACGGATATCCCGCATTTCATGCTGCCAGGAATGATCAGATAAATACAATCCTGGAAAATTACGATATTGATATCGTCTGTCTTGCCGGCTATCTGAAACTTTATACGCCAAGTCCTGGACTTGCTCGGGCTGTCATTAATATTCATCCCTCGCTCATTCCCAGTTTTTGCGGGGATGGATTTTACGGCCACCACGTACATGACGCAGTGAAGCAAAGAGGTTGCACAGTCAGTGGCTGTACTGTGCATTTCGCCAATGAGAATTATGACGAGGGTCCCATTATCCTGCAAAAGTGCGTTGAACTTTCTTATGAGGATGATGTTGATACTATCGCAGATAAGGTTTTTGCCATTGAGTGTGAAGCTTTTCCTGAGGCGATTAACAAGATCGACGAGCGGGGAATTGAGTTCTTTTGGAAAAGGGTGGGGATGTGAGTACGAAAAAACGAATAATAATGTCATCTCTGGATATCGATCTGGCCATTCAGCGAATATCCTTGCAGATTATTGAAAAAAATCATGAAGGCGATGACCTGGCTATAGTTGGTATCTTCACCTGTGGGGTCTATGTGGCACAAAAAATTCATGCTTATATCGAGAAACAGACAGGAAAGACGATTCCTTTTGGCTCTCTTGATATCAATTTATATCGCGATGACTGGAGCCTGATAAGTCAGAACCCGGTAGTGAAAACCACCGATATTTCCTTTGACGTGGATAATACCAATTTGGTCCTTGTGGATGATGTGATCTTTACCGGACGAACTATCCGGGCAGCCATGGATGCCATTATGGATTATGGCCGTCCAACCACCATTCAACTTGCCGCCCTGGTTGACAGGGGAGGAAGGGAACTACCTATCCAGCCTGATTTCACCGGCATGCAGACCACGATCCTTCAGGATGAGAGAATTACCGTCCTCATGGATGCGGACAGCCCCAGCGGCCAAGTGGTCATCGAAAGCTGATGGCTGTCATGGAACTGCTTGCACCCGCCGGAACCGTTGAAACCTTCGGCGCCGCGATGGACGCCGGTGCCGATGCTGTCTATGTCGGGGCACCTGGCTTTAATGCGCGAAATCTTGCGAGAGATCTGCGTCTTGAAGAGATAGGGGCAATGATTCGTCATTGTCATAGTCTGAACAAAAAACTCTATATCGCTGCCAATAGTCTGATTCTTGAAAGAGAACTTCCGCTGGTGATTGAAAACCTGGCCCTGTTGCAGGAACTGGAGCCAGATGCACTTATCGTTCAGGACCTTGGCTTGATACGTTTGGTAAGAAATCATTTTCCAAAGTTGAAACTGCATGGCTCGACCCTGATGACTGCCCATAATTCGGACGGAGTTCATTTTCAGGCGGACCTTGGTATTGAAAGAGTGGTTTTAGCTAGGGAACTCACACTCAAGGAAATAGGTTCCATAGCTGCCAGAAGAGGGGACACTGATCTTGAGGTTTTCGTTCATGGCGCCATGTGTTTTTCCTATTCCGGGCTCTGTCTTTTTTCCTCCTATCTTGGTGGGAAAAGCGGTCTTCGCGGCCGATGTGTTCAACCGTGTCGACGCGCCTATAGTTCCGGTGGTAAGGGGTCTGGAGGAAAGGGAGCGAATACAGCAGTGAAAAAAGGTGATGCGGGTCGCTACCTTTTCTCAATGAATGATTTAACCGGCCTCGACGCTGTGCCTCTCTTAAAGGAAGCCGGAATTTCTTCCCTGAAGATCGAGGGACGGTTGCGGTCGGCTCACTATGTGCATTCCATTGTTGCGGCTTACAGAAAAGTGTTTGATGCCGCCCCTGAGAATTCAGAGGCCGCTCTGGTTGAGGCAAAAGCTCTTGCGGAACAAGCGATGAGTCGAAAGACCTCCAGCGGTTATTTCTTCTCACCTCAGCCATCTGAAGCGATAACGCCTCGTCAATCCGGCAATATGGGCATCCATCTCGGCCGTTTCACTGTAGCTCGCAAGGCTGGTGATCAGGCTATCTGTAAATTTGTTACCAAAGCCAACCTGGCTGTGGGGGACAGACTTCGTCTGCATGTTGAACCTTCCGGGGAAAGGACAGCCTTTCGATTGAAATCGCTGTACGTTCTCGGAGTGCAGGAAGAGAGCGCCGACCTCGGCAGCAAGGTCTCGATCGAATTGCCTGAGGGGTTTCAGCCCGGTGCTGAAGGCCATGTAGATGTGTACAAAGTTGACGGCGGTTTTCAAACGGGTGGGCTGCGTGGTGGCGCTCTGCAAACTGAAATGATTGGCAGGGAGCTTGCCGCTAAAAAAAGTAAACTGACAACAGCTATCAATCAGATTGTAAACCTGGTGTGCAATACCAGTGGAACTGTAGAGCAGCCGGAATTAAACAGAAATGGTGAGGTCAAACGTCCATACCGTCAGCGTCCGGCAAAGAAAAAAATACCGATGGATTGGTGGCTGAAAACCGATTCGCTTAAAATGGTGCTCGACGACAAGTCATTTTCACCAGATCGTTATTTGCTCAGCTTTAATAAGCAAACGGTGATTCAGGCTGGAAAGATGAAAGGTACACTTGGAAAAAAAGCAAGAATTGTCACCTGGGCTCTTCCTCCTCTGATAATGGAAAATGATTTACCTAAGGTTCACAAGCAGATTCAGCTTCTTCTGCGGACCGGTTTTCGTAGCTTTCAACTTGGCCATCTCAGCCAAAGATTATTGTTTAAAGGTGAAAAGGCTCATCTCTTTCTGGACTACACTGCGAATCTGCTCAATAACCAGGCGGTGTCTTCGGCGAGTGAAATGGGCATTGGGGCGGCACAAGCAAGCATCGAGATGGATCGTACGTCACTTCAGGAGCTGTTATTGGGTTGCAGGGCGGGTGAGGGAATGCCCAGATCCGGCCAAGGGTCTGGAAATATCCCTCTTGGTCTGATGGTGTACGGTGCTCCGGCCCTCTATACTTCACGACTAGCTCCGGATCATTTTCAATTCGAGCGGCAGATACTCAGCCCGAGAAACGAGCCCTATATCATCAGAAAAAAAGAAGGATATACCCAAACCTTCCCGGAGAAACCCTTCTCTCTTCTGCCCTATCTGGATGAATTGAAACTGATGGGGGTAAAGTACATTGTTGTCGATGTTTCGGGGGGGACTAATTCAAAACGGGAACTTCAGGAATTAGATGATAGGTTATATAACACCGGGCGATACGGCAAGCTCTCGACCTTTAATTATTTAGGTAAGCTTGAGTAGTTCTGCCTTTTGTAGTATCTCGGGAAACAGTTTCGTTCTCATGGAACTGTTTCCCGAGTTTCGCACGAAAAAATCTCATACCCTCAATTGATTTTCTGGTTTTTCCCCTCGTCCAGTCGGCGCATTCCTTCCATAAGCAGTTTCATGAAAAAGCCGATTTCCGGGGTGCTGAAATCTTCCGGAGCAATGCCTGGTGTAAAGCGGAAACGTCCGGTATTTTCTTTAAGTATCTGATAAAAAGCCATATCGCCAACATGTTCATCATATTTAGCTTTGATAAGTGCACCTTGTCGAAAAGAGAACCGGGCGGTTCCTTTGCTGAGGTCAGATATGGTCAGAATTCCGGTCTTGTTGTTCATGTTCAGGGTCTGGAACAGGGCCTCCGCCGGGATTTCTGAGAGATTACCGTTAATTCCTGAAGTGAGATCTTCCGCTCTGATTTTGTTGGACTTATTAAGTCTTTCGGCCATAAGCCGTGAGAAATAGAGCTGGATTGCCGGGTAAATATCCAGGATTTTATGGAAATTAGGCTGGTCTACATAAAGGATTGAACTCGGTTCTTTTACCTGGATGGTCGCATTGACAATGTCGTTGCAAATGAGACTCATCTCACCAAACACTTCTCCTGTTTCAAGGGTTGAGATGATAATCCCAGCATTATTTAATACATTGACGCTTCCTGATACTATTATATAGAACCTGCCGCCTGGGTCGCCTTTGCGTATGACAATGTCGCCAGGTTTATATTTATTGAGCCGGAAAAAGCTGACAACCGCATCAAGGTTTTTTTGATCGATGTTCTTGAAAAATGGAAAGCTGCTCAGCAGATGCATGATTGAGCCAAGTTCATCGGAAAGGGTGTCAAGGCCAAGTTTAGGAAGATTGTCGTCTCTGCTGTGTTCAATTCGTATTGAGCCAGTGCAGCCACTGCAACTGATCATGCAAATTGGAATTTTGTCGCCTCTTTCATATTGTATGACCAGTTTGGCAAGGTCACCATTGAGTATCTTGCATATTTTTTTCCCGGCAGGATAGGTGATAATTGATGTAGTGATGAAACTGTTCTCATCGTCATTTGTCAATGGAATGGCTATTCCCGAGAGGGCAAATCTGTCACTGTATTCATAGAGGGGACAGCTTCGACTTTCTACAATTCTGAATAATATTTTTGGAAAACCCATGGGACCGGCCTTAATTGTGCACGTTTTTCTGGTCAAGCCAGACGATTAATTTACTCACCTTCACCCTCAACAGAGTACAGCATATCTCATTTTTAGGGTGTGTGTCAAACGTACTTCGATGGCTTAAAAACGACGAAGATTAACTGATGATATCTGTTGACTTTGTCGTTTTTTTGCATTATAAATTACCCCCTTCACTATACGGATTATTCAGGATCAGTGTGCCTCGTTACAATTATGGCCTCTGATGTATTGAAAATATAATCAACTCATCTGCTCGAAGAGATACGATAATTACAGGAGGAATACCTAAGTGGCAAATCATAAATCCGCTGAAAAGAGAAACCGTCAAGCTCAGGCCGGCCGGTTACGGAACAAAATCAACAGAACAAAAATGAAATCTTCTATCAAAAAACTTGATGAAGCTGTCATTGCCGGAACAGCAGATGCTGCAAAAGAAGCTTTGGTAGAAGCGACCTCTGTTATTGCCAGAACCGCAAGCAAGGGCACCATACATAAGCGCAATGCGTCTCGCAAGATTTCTCGTTTGGCTAAGCGTGTTAATAAAATGAACAGCGCAGCGTGATTTTCCTGTAACCGTTTGCTGACAAACGGTTAGCTCAAGGTTAAAAAGAGCCATGAAATCGTATGATTTCATGGCTCTTTTTTTTACTTTTTAGTACCTTAGAAAGTCATTTTTTGTTATTTACCCCTCGAGAGGGGTACCGAAAAAAGTAAGAATGAATTTCGTGAAGGTACGCACACCCTTTTGTGGGGTATTACCAGTTAGTTTCCATCCTGAAAGGAGTCATTTTGTTCTAAATCTAGGCGTTCGATAAATTTAACCGCAGGCATATAGTCGATATCGGAGTCTGCGCTTACCTTCGAGGATTAAATTTTGAGAGCAACGACGAGTTAGGGAAAAATGGCCGTTTCAGGATGGAAACCAGTTAGATGCTGGACAAGACCAGCAGGCAACTGGTATGTTGCACTTCATGCAGGTAGTTGGAGTGAATTTTCAGTTTAATTTAACTTTTGCGATGAAATGTTTTTACCGGACAGGCAGAGATTCAAAAGTGATATGGCCCACGCCCGATTGATCCCGGTGTGCAGGGAGATAGTTGCGGATCTTGATAATCCGTTAACACTTTTTTCCAAAGTTGCTGAAGGGAATAGTCATGTTTTCCTCTTTGAGAGCATGGAAGGCGGTGAAAAATGGGGTCGCTTTTCTTTTATTGGTTACGATCCCCTGGTAACGTTCACATCGACAGCTGATGCCATCAATCTGGCCGAAGTGAAAAACGGCGTCAGAGAGAGCAAAGATTTTACCTCAGATCCCCTGCATGCCCTGAAATCCCTTATCGAACGTCTTGATGCGGCTGAATACGACCATCTTCCCAGATTTTGCGGAGGTGCTGTTGGTTTTCTTGGCTATGATATGGTCAGGTTCATGGAAGACCTTCCCGACAGCAGACCGGCGACAGATTTTCCTGATAGTTCTTTTATGGTGCCGAAAATCGTACTGGTGCATGACAGTTTCAAACAAACTGTCACCATCGTGTGCTGGGTGCAGGTCGATGGCGACGATGGAGATATTCTTTACAATAATGCGGTGGAATTGATTAATGGAGTGATCGCAAAAATCAAGCGCCCTGTATCCGCCGAATTCTTTGAAGCCAGCCGAAACGATAGCACAAATGCACACTCTTTTTCCTCGAATATGGCCAAAGATCAATTTGAAGCCATGGTGGAAAAAGCCAAAGAGTATATTCGGGCGGGCGATATCATTCAAGTCGTTTTGTCTCAGCGGTTTCATACGAGAACCGATTTAGACCCAATTGTATTGTATAGGGCGCTGAGGCATATTAATCCGAGTCCGTATCTGTTTTATCTTCAGTTAGGAGATATTATTCAAATTGGTTCTTCTCCTGAGATACTGGTACGAAAAGAAGGTTCAAACATCGAGCTACGGCCAATAGCCGGTACGAGAAGACGTGGAGCAACGCCCGAGGAGGATCTGGCTCTTGAATATGAGCTTCTCGCCGATCCGAAAGAGACCGCCGAACACCTCATGCTCGTTGACCTTGGTCGCAATGATGTAGGTCGGGTAGCCAAGGGTGGTCATGTTGAGGTTCAGGATCTCTTGGTGATCGAGCGTTACAGCCACGTTATGCATATTGTCTCTGGTGTTCATGGTGAGATCGCTGAAGATAAAGACCAGTTCGATGTCATGGCGGCGTGTTTTCCGGCGGGCACTGTCAGTGGTGCACCGAAGATCAGGGCCATGCAGATAATTGATGAATTGGAGCAGGAGAAACGTGGCCCCTATGCCGGAGCTGTGGGGTACTTCGGCTTCTCTGGAAATATGGATTTCTGTATTACCATCAGGACATTTGTCATGAAGGGTAAAGATTTATGGATTCAGGCTGGGGCAGGAATTGTCGCCGATTCTGAACCAGAAAAAGAATTTGAAGAAACGGTAAATAAATCACTTGGCTTGCGACGCGCTGTTGAACTTGCAGAGAAAGGTTTTTAGAAAATGCTTGTCATAATAGATAATTACGATTCATTCACTTATAACATAGTGCAGACTGTGGCGGCGAATGGGTTGAAAGAAGGACGAACCGAAGATATCAGGGTTTTTCGAAACGATAAAATTACAGTCCGGGAAATTGAAGAAATGCAGCCGGATCGATTATTGATTTCGCCAGGACCCTGCACCCCGAAAGAAGCAGGTATTTCCATTGAAGCGATTAAGTATTTCGCAGGGAAATTGCCGATTCTCGGGGTATGTCTGGGGCATCAGGCGATAGGTGAGGCCTTTGGTGGTACTGTTGTTCGTGCCGGCCGGATAATGCACGGTAAGACCAGCCCCATGGAACATGATGGAAAGGGCGTTTTCACCGGGCTGCCAAATCCTTTTGACGGGATGCGCTATCATTCTCTGGTTGTTCAGGATAGTGACTTTCCAGATTGTCTCGAAGTGACTTGTCGGTCTGACCAACAGGAATTGATGGGATTGCGGCACAAGACACTGCCTATCGAGGGTGTACAGTTTCATCCTGAGTCGATCATGACCCCTGCAGGAATAACCCTTTTGAAAAATTTTTTGGCAGACGATTACCTCAACTCATTAAGGCTATAAAACTGTTGCTCAGTAAATCAACACAGGAACGATTATGAATATTAAACAAGCAATCGGCAAAGTTGTAACTGGTAATCACCTAACCGAAGCCGAGATGGTTTTGGTCATGAACGATATCATGGGTGGTAACGCGACCGATGCCCAGATAGGTTGTTTTATAACCGCCCTGAGAATGAAAGGTGAATCCATTGATGAAATTGTCGGTGCAGTCAGGGTAATGCGTGAGAAAGCTACTTTTGTCGATTCAGGCATCGATACGACCAGTGGTGAAGTCCTGATGGATATTGTCGGCACTGGTGGAGATGGTTCCGGAACGTTTAATGTCTCGACAACCACTGCCTTTGTGGTGGCAGCGGCCGGTGTTCCTGTGGCCAAACACGGCAATAGGGCGGTTTCATCAAAATGTGGCAGTGCCGACGTACTTGAAGCTCTTGGTGTTGACTTGAGCCTTTCTGCGAAGGTGGTTTCCACTTGTGTAAGGTCCGTGGGGATTGGGTTCCTTTTTGCACCCATGCTCCATGGGGCGATGAAATACGCTATTGGACCGCGTCGAGAAATCGGTATCCGCTCTATTTTTAATATCTTAGGACCAATGACCAACCCAGCCGGGGCAAACGTCCAGCTCACCGGAGTTTTCGCCAAGGAGTTGACGACTGTTCTTGCTGAAGTATTGGTTCGATTGGGAATCAAACGAACGCTGGTGGTCTGGGGTGAGGGGAATATGGACGAATTGACCGTTACCGGCACTTCCTATGTTGCTGATGGTTTTGACGGTAAGGTAACCAACTACACAATTGAGCCTGAGGATGTCGGTCTCGCGCGTGCATCGATTGAGGATATAATGGGTGGAGCGACTGCCCTTGAAGCGGCGGAACAAGTACGGTCAGTACTGAAAGGTGAACCGGGTGCCAGGCTGGATATGGTGCTTCTGAACGCCGGGGCTTCTCTTCTTATTGCAGGAAAGGCCGATAGTTACGTGGAAGGCGTGAACCTGGCAAGAGATATTGTCAACTCTGGTGCAGCGCTCAATAAACTTGAACAGTTGGTCAGCTTTTCCAGCTTGGCCTCAAGAGCATAATAAAGAACAAAGGACGGTTTGCAGAATTATGGCCATGATTTTAGATACCATAGTTGCAAAAAAGAAGATCGAGGTTGCTGAACTTCGCAAAAAAGGGATTCAGCTACCTGCTGAATTCAGGGACAAGACAATCGCACCTCCGCGAGGCTTTCGCAGCAAACTTGTCAAGGATCCTGATCTTTCGATTATTGCCGAGGTGAAAAAGGCGTCTCCTTCAAAAGGTGTTATTTGTGCTGATTTTCGGCCGGTGGACATCGCAGTCAACTATCAACAAAATGGTGCACAGGCGATCTCCGTTCTTACCGATGTAGATTTTTTTCAAGGATCACTTTTGTATCTGCTGCAGGTGCGGGAAGCGGTGTCACTGCCTGTTTTGAGAAAAGATTTTATCATTGATGAATTGCAGATCGAAGAAGCCCGCTTGCATGGGGCGGATGCCATTTTGCTGATCGCCGCAATCCTTGACCTGCATCAGTTGCGGGACTATCACGCCTATGCTGCGAATTACGGCATTGATGTCCTGGTTGAGGTGCACGATGAATGGGAAACGGAACTTGCCCTGGAAGGCGGTGGGCAACTTATCGGGATCAACAATCGAAATCTGAAGGATTTCTCGATGGATCTTGAAACGACCTTCAGGTTGAAAAAACACATCCCGGCAGAATTTCCAGTGGTCAGTGAATCCGGTCTGAAAACAGTTGAAGATTTCAGGCGCTTGCGAGATGAAGGGATAACAGCGGCCCTTGTTGGCGAGACCCTCATGCGAGCTGGATCTGACAGTCCTTTGCTTCAGTCTTTGCGCGGTCAATAAGGGCGCTCAACTTTATGGAAAGCGCGACACAGCAAAGAACACGGGTAAAGATGTGCGGCACTACCCGTCTTGAAGATGCTATGGTTGCTGTCAGCTCTGGGGTGGATGCCCTGGGATTTATTTTTTATGTCAAAAGTCCTCGATATATTAATCCTGAGCAAGCGACAAAAATAATTCAACAACTTCCCCCCTTTGTCGACAGAGTCGGCGTGTTTGTTAATGCGCCGATAGAAGATGTGGTAGCTACTGCCGGCATTGGGCTCTCCTATCTGCAACTGCATGGGAATGAGTCTGTAGATTATTGCCGACAGATACGGAAGCAACTGCCTTTTTGTCGTATTATTAAAGCGTTTAGAGTGAGCGAAGAAAGTCAGTCTGAGGACTTTGCCCCTTACAATGAGTGCGTCGATGCCTTTTTGCTGGATACGTACATGAGAGGTGCTAAGGGAGGAACCGGCAAAGCCTTTGACTGGACAATAATAGAACGATTAAAATTACAGCGGCCGATACTCCTGGCCGGAGGGTTGTCGCCCGAAAACATTGTAAGTGCGATCACCGAGGTTAAACCGTTCGCGGTGGACATCAACTCAGGGGTGGAATCGCAACCGGGGGTGAAGGATCACGCACGCATAATTGACCTTCTGCGGTTGGTTTATCAAGTCGCTCTCCAATAAATTTGTAAGGTTGGGATAGCCTGTCTACCTGATGTATTCTACTCTCCCGAAGTGCGGAGACTCTTTTTACCTGGCGATGATAAATGCATCGGAGTAGCCACTCTCAAGCAATGCCTTTTCGGCCCGTTTGGCTTTTTCCATCGTCTTTCCCACATAGACCTGCACCATGTAGCGCACTTGTTCCAATTGAAAATTCTTCTGAATGATTGTCGTATGACCGGCATCGGCAAATCGTTTTTGTAATCTGTCGGCCCTTGGTCTTTCGGCAAAAGCGCCAATCTGGACAAAAAAATCTCCAACAGAAAGCTCTTTGTATGTCAGGGATGGCACTGGGGGCGAAGCATTGGGCTGCGCAATGGTCGTTATTTGGGTGGTTGTTGCTGTGGTCGCTGTTGTCGCTGCTGTTCTTGCTGTTTTGGACGACAAATCAGCGGTTTCTTTGCCCAGAGCAATGGCTTGAATCCTCGCCACCCCCTTGTCGGCAATTCCGATCTCCTGGGCTGCCTTAAGGCTCAAGTCAACAATTCTTCCCTGCACGAAAGGACCGCGATCATTGATTCGGACAACAGTTTGTTTGCCGTTCTCGAGGTTGTTGATCAACAGCATGGTATTCATTGGCAAGGTCTTATGGGCAGCAGTCATTGAATACATGTTGTAAACTTCACCATTTGAGGTCAGGCGGCCATGGAATTTACCGCCATACCAGGAAGCAATTCCGATTTCACTATAGCCATCAGCGGAAGGGATTGGATAATATCTTTTATTTTTAATAACATATGAATCCTGGGTGCGGGGAACCTTATGGCTCGTCACTGAACAAGAGAGAGTCAGAAGCAGGCAGAAAAGAGTCAGTGATGATATACAAAACCGTAGAAATTTAATCATCCTTTCAGTGTCTGTGTATGGTGCTAATTTTGTCATGAACCTATTATTTATCGATTAATTTGAAGCTCCAGAACGTTCTTTGGCCAGAAACTGTTCAATGCGCTCTTTGTAATAAAAACCTGCCGGTCCGGTAGTATGAGGAACGTATGGTCTCAAACCTCCGTCAGGGGCCTGAGAGGGTACGGAGTCGAAGCGAACAACTTCGTCTTGATCTACCCACGAGAGATAGCAGTCAAGTACGGGACGCATGGTGGTGATGGTTCCTTTGTCGTCGCGTCCCAATGTTATGGTTTCCCAACGCCGCATGGTAAAGCCTTTATACCAAAGTCCAAGCTCCGGTTTCCCGGTTATCCCATCGGACATTAGCGGTGGAAGTTCCGCATTATCATAAGAATTATTGTTTTCTACTATAGTCTCAATTTCAGAACTCCCCTGAGTGGATAGATTGGACCACATATCAAAATTGTCTGTGTCCGATCTGAGGAAATGTTTGCCGATATCATTGAAAGCCCACTGGGCGTGACATACCTGGCAGCTGATATTTTCTGTTTGTCCCTCGTGCGCAGTATTTTGCATGAGAGGGATTGTGTGTTCTTGCCCGTTCCGGCTATTGAGTGTGAAAACACCTTGATTCTCCTTAACATGGGCAGGCAAAGCGTGTTGCAGTTTCTTTAGTTGATGGCATCCTTCGCAGGAAGGTTTTTCTCCTCCCTTTTCCATCAGTTCCCGACCACTATGGCAGTCAATGCAGAGCAGGCCGCGTAATTGATGAATATCCGGTTTCAATTGGTGATACTCGACACCATATGGCCGGAAATATTTGTTTTTGGTTGTGAAGGGAGTTCTGTATTCGACATTGAAATCGTGTTCAAAACGACCATAGTAATCAGATCCAACATAGTTGCCGTAATGACATGACAGGCACTGTGCATCTCCAGGTTTTTGAAAACTGTGAGATTCAGGTTTTCCGTCTACGAATACCATATGGCAGGAAGCACAACCGGTTCCGTGAGTGACAGAAGGGTAGTCATCGCCTGAGCTGTAGGGGTGACAGCGAAAGCATCTACGGCGCAGCAGATCGTCGGCCAGTTCGAGCGGCGTTTCCGGATCACTCTTTTTCGGTGTTTCAAGGAAACTGGTCAGCGTGTCTTTAGCGCCGAATGCTTTTCGGAAAACATTGGTGATCTTGTAAAGAGTAAAATGCTGTGAACTGGTTATCCGATCAACAATTTCAGCATGACATGGCCCACATGATTCAGTGAGATGATCCGGGTGAGCGGGGTAGGGTATATATCCCAGGTGGGCACTGTCCTTATCAATTGCCGGATTGTTGCCTTTGTGGCAGGAGATGCACTCTTGTTGGTGATTAGTATCTGTATGAACGGAATGGCAGTTGGTACATTGCAGAAGAGAAACGGTTTTTTGCTCCTCACTCGAGCAACCTGAGAGGGCAATGATAAAAATCGTGAGGAATAAAATTTTGTTCATAATTTTAGAATGGATTACCTCTAGCGCTTCAGGTTTTGTGCTTTTAGCGCACTGTATCACAGTTCGGAATGATTCGTCAATTATGACATTTTCTTTAACATTATGAATTTCTTATATTTCATAATAGTTGAACTTTCAATGATTACCTGATATATAGGCGTACTGAAATGAGCTGGGGGCCTGGGATGCAGGTCTTTCGTTACATTTTGCCATATCCCCAGTTTAATAGGGATATAAATTTTTCACCAAAATATTGCCAGCATAGCTCAGTTGGTAGAGCGGCGCTCTCGTAAAGCGCAGGCCAGCGGTTCGATTCCGCTTGCTGGCTCCAATAATAACGGCCACTCAGAGGGTTTCCTCTGAGTGGCCGTTTTGTTTGGGGGATATGAGTTGTGTTTGTTTCATTGGCTTCTTTTGATTCTGTGTCGCGCTGTGGTGTTTTTTGCAGGTAAACGTAGAAACTTTGAATAAGAAGAGGGGTGTCGAGTCTGAATGATTCGACGCCCCTTTTTTTGTCTTTTATTCCGGGACAAGGACTCGGCTAAAAAAGATAACCTGCCCGAGTACATGGAGGCTTGTGATTTCAGCCTCGAAGGATTCGATTTGTTTTTTGTTGTCTGAGATGATCATTATTTTTCCTTCAAGACGATAAGATAACCTCTTTATCTCACCTTCCTTTATATGTTTGCGGCCCGTGTCGATTAGAACTGTATCCCGGGACGGGATAGTTGGAAACATTGAATCTCCGGTTAATTATAACCAGGTCAGCCTTGATTTAACCAGTATTGTAATCGTCATAAATGGAATGGACTGATGCGGATCTTACATCTCACCTTCTATCGAAAATGGTTTGATTTGATCGCCATCGGTAAGAAGGTCATTGAATATCTTGGCAATGGGAGAAACGGTGAGGTGCTGGCAGGCAAGATAATACTTATATTTATAGGTAGACGAATCAGGTTTGAAAACTACCAGATTGGTCGAGTAAGGCTCTGCACCGGGTTTAACAAAGCTATACCTTACGAGTCCAGTCTGTGTGATGAATGCAAAGAACAATTGAACCAGAGCGGGCCAAGCTGGGATGATGACCCGCCGATTAAGGTATCCAGCAATTTGTCTCACTCTGATCACACATTGAGGAGGCTGATATGAAACCAACCAGGGCTCAACTAGCCAAAATCCATATCGCGAAAAAAGAACTGCAGCTGACCGACGAAATCTATCGGGACATCCTCGCTATGAACTTTAAGGTTGAATCGGCAAAAGACCTGTCTGAACGACAGGCAGCACAACTGCTCGAACTCTTTCGGGCCAAAGGCTGGCAGACGAAGGTTCGAAAGCCAGTGCCGACTCAAAAGCAACGGAACAAAGGCACATTTATCACCATCAAGCCGGGACCGACAGCAGCCCAGCAACGCAAGGTACTGGCAATGTGGAATGAACTTGGCTATGCCATGGAAAAGCTGCATAGCCGGTGCCATCTCCAGTTCGGGGTTGACAGGTTCGAGTGGTTGACCGACCAGAAGGCTCTGCATGTGCTGATCACCGACCTGGATCATCGGATAAAAAGGACCAGAGAGAAAACACAATGAGCAGATAGCCAATCGACAGCCTGCCGGAAGATGCTCTGTCGGAACTGACCGAACTCACCGGCGATCTGCGGATCCTTGCCGAAATGGTTGGGATGCGGATAGCGTCTGCAGATCTCCGAACGGTTTGATAGTACGCCGCTTAGGTTGTACGGCCATCGTCGGTGGCTTATTCGCTGGAGGGATAAGCAGATTCGTGCAGAATATGATAAAGGCGGGTATCTCGGTTGTTGATTTGGCGAGAAAGTATGGTTTATCAGATCGGCATGTTTATAACATTTTGGGAACTGAGCCTGGTGAGGATCGTCAATTAAAACTTTTTTAGGGGGAAAATGGGGTTTCAGAAACTGTCTATCCATTTTTCAATGAGTTGCTTGAAGAATCACATGATAATATCCACTTATTAAAAAAAACTCCATCTTTGATTTTGTTCAATTACCTCTTTAGCCATAGTCAAACGAATTGAATTCCCTTCCCAATGATTTTTCTGAATCAAGTTTATTGCATTTTCTAGATAATTTTCTCCCTCCTTAAATGAGGCGACGAGTTTAAGCATCTTTTTGAAAGTATTGTCGTCTTTTGTTAGTTCGAAAAAATGCATCGGTGAAAAATCATTGCCGATAAAAGCTTGCACGACTCCGTTTCTTAACCTATGTGCATAATCCCAAGAAGAATAATATGAAACTTCTGGCAATTCATGTTTAAGCATGCTCCATGCTTCTTCATTTCTCATTGATTGAAGTAGGTGATTATGAACAGAGTCAAATGAATACTTGATGAGAGTAGAAGGCTCGGGTGAATTGCCACTTAAGGCTCGGGCTAAAAGAAAAACATTAAATTGAAACGAATCGTCGCCAAGGTCTCCTTCTGCGGTGCTAACTCCGTGCAACCATTCGTCTCTAGTCATTGAAATAGAAGGGGAGTCATACTTAGAGTAATAGGCGGCAAGTGCAAGAGTCTTCATGTTTTTTACCCTGCCTTGATCTACTGCAGTAAGAAGTAGTGCCGGGTACTCTCTGGCAGCGAGGAGCCATTGGTTCAACTTGTGGCGCCCTTGGGTGTTGTTAATATCGAAATTCTCAAATATCGCATCAATCGCTTTTTGTTCAAACAAACTTATCGCGATAAAAGGGATTTCGTTATTATCTGCCTCCAACATATAGCCAAGTGTCTCTGAATTCAATTGTGCATTCTTTTTAAGAATTATGACAGTCTGTTGTGGGATAGGATTGGGTGCCTCCCCAAACAGAGGTGGCATTGGCAAGTTCGAGATTTGCTCCTAACGCAGCGCAGAACAATTCAGGATCACCATTTGAACCTTTGAGCGCTTCTTCAGAAGTCATAAATTTAGCTGCTGACATTGCAATAGAATATTGCAATTTAGAATTAGATTGGAAAAAAGTCCAAATACAACGTGGAGCATCGCGCCAGATAATTTGTGCAATTTTGGTTATATCCTCGCTCGAAATTTGACCATCCAAAAGTGATAAATTATCAATCAAAAATCCAACAATTTGTTTGTTAAAAAACTCACATTTGTCAGATAGTTGGACGAGCTTCCCTAGTAGGTTTGATGTTAGGCTATAAATGGGGGGTGTGAAGCTTTTTACTGCATTTATTGCGGATACAATATCTACTTCTGGAGTACCTTCAAAAGCTTCCCACGCGATTGAAAGAGGTATGAAATCTGCTCTACCAGAACTTGCTTCAGCTCCAAATCTCCACAGGAATTTATTGAGAGAGCTTGTTTCTGGGCTTAGTAGTAATTCCATTGCCCAAGTTTTGAACGAGTTCGGCCTATTTGCTTTAAATGGAGTGACAAGATCAACCCAAACTTTATCCCTCTCATTGCATCTTTTCCCAAGAAAAACATTCCTGTTAGGTACAAATTGAAGATCGAATTGTTCTCCCGTTCTCGAGCGATCAGATGCTGTCCAGGTACAAAAACGAAAATTTCTTCTAAGCTTTGGCCATTGTTGCAACCACAAGAGAAATGCTATTTCATCCACAGGTAAATTTTCGTGGATTTGGGCAAATACTGAAACATTTGGATGTTCGTAGAGTGCTACCATTAGGTCTATAATTGTGGGCAAAGGGATCTGCTTTGAATTTTGACTTTGCTGTTTTGTATCCAATATCAAAAAATCATTGTAAGACTGGATATCATCAATACCTAATGGACGTCTGAATAATTTTAGCAGCGAAGAATTATTCAAAGAAGTGAGGTCCGAAAAGTCGACAAGAAGTGTCTGTGTCCAGACACAACCAGGACGAGACATCTCCAGGAGCCAGCCACGTTTTGGCTATAGCGTAAGCATCCAGTTCAGGTAATGGATACCCTGTAAGATATCCCGTTGATTCAAGCTCTCCGCTTTGCCCAGAGAGGTCACTTAATGTAAGGATTGTTTTTGCTGAGGATCTTTCCAGCTTTGTTGAACCGGATAAAAGCCGATGGCCATCATCATACCCGTGTAATAACTGATGAATATTAATTAAATCCAGTCTTTTTTCACTCATTATTTCATTAACCATTGAATGGGCAAAGTGAGATCATGAGTCACATTTTTACCATCTACTACCTTAATACGTTTTGATGGTGTATTTTCATCTTTAAGCTTTTGTAAGTCTTTTGTTGACTTAATGTCACCACCTTGTGCGCTAACTCCAAATATTTTGACTTCGGAAAAATTGCCACTTGACTGCAAAAATTGATGCAATAATGGAAGGTTAGAATGAAGATATTCTTCTGGGGTCAAGCCTCCTTCCTCTGCTTTGTCCCATGCTGAAATAATTACCCCTAAGCGCCTTGTTTTATCCCCTAATGGTGGGAAAACAAGTGACTGAAGCAGGTCAACAAGAACAACTTGTGTCGGGCTGCTCTCCGGTGACCATGGTACAAATTCACCATCCTCCGGTTGTTCACCCATAGCCCTAATCATAGCATTGTTAGTACCAATATCAACTGTACAGCGAATTCTATCAGAATGAAGAAAAAGCATAATACCTGATGAGTTCATTGCCCATGTAGCCAATTCCTCTGAGCAAGATCGTGTCGCCCAAAGAGCACTCCACGTTTCACCCGACATATCAGGAACATTTAAGGTTACACTTGAAATTCCGTTATTGAGTAAAATAGATATTTTTTGATATTCATCTATGGGAGTGTGATCAACTTCAAAACTCGCGCCCATTTTCTTGAAAGGCTATTTAAATAATTACGGTTTTCAGGTAAAGATTCTAAGGTTAATGCCGTAGAAATTTCATCATTAGATAGAAGATACCACAGTGCTGCGATAAATGTTGTTTTGCCAGATTCAGGTAGTCCACATATCATTATTCTCTTTTGGCTCATTCCGCCCTCCTGTCAATTTCCTGAAGGCAGAGAAAAGAGCGATTAAGTTTGGAGCTAGAAGCGGGAATATATTTAACAACGTCTCTATTCCCTAAAGCTTCTTCAAGAATCTCGAGTACACCATGACAAGATTCAACGATATCATTTTCTGAACGAGCAGCGATCTTAAAATGCTTAATTTCTGCTAAATCTGCCCCATAGGTTTTTATGGTTTTTTCTACAAATCCTGCGAAGTCTTTTTCAACCCGATCCTTGAATTTTGACGACAAAACGAAGTCGTACTTAGTCAAAACCATTCCAACGTGGTGAGTTTTAAGTAAAATTCCGCCTTCATAAGGTTGTAATCATCATTTTGATATCACTGAGTACACCATGTCGTTCATCGCTGGCAAGTTTTCCCCGTCAATTAAAAATAGTACATAATCTGCTCTTAAATCCTCCTACAATCTGCTGCAATTTTCTTGATTGTCAGCAATTGCAGTGTAAAAACTCTCCTAATGATCTGAAATCAGTAGGTCTGTCCTGCCAGAACCACTACAATGGACGGCTATATGCAAAACCTAAGACCGTCAGAAAAAGAGGTTCTGACGGTCTCAGGAGTTGATTTACCGCACTTAGATCTTGAGGTGGACCTTTGTTCAAAAGCAGGTAGTGTCATTGACCCACTAAAGCTCCACCGACCGAATGTACTAATTTGAAACGCATCATAGAGACTTATTCCGAAAGTGGTTTTGCCTAAATCTATACGGGCGCAATATATAGCCATAACACGGGTTGGGCCACTTCTAATATATCTGTTGCCTCATCAAGATTTAGAATTTCGCCTCGTGCTACTAACCTCTCGGCGCTTATTGCTTCTAGAGGTTCTTTTGGTGTGTATCAATTTCATTTCCATCAAGGGGAGTATCATTTGTGATAGTCTTTTTTTGGTGCGGGCACTCACCTAAAGAAAACCCTTCCACACATTTTCCTGTCTCTGAAACCCTACAGTCGGGGTTGGAACATTTGACTCCTTCCATCAAAGCCTCACGAATCAGAATTGTTAAATTGTGAAATCAGTTTTCTCTCCCTATAAATTTGTAAAGCAAGTTCCTGTTGGGATAGTTTAAGATTTTTGTCAATTCCCGATGTTTTACTCCATCCTGCAATCCAAGTCGTATCTGCTCCAGTTTCAAGCGCACGTGTCACTGCAAAATGTACAGGAAAAATTATTGGATCAATTTGATTTTCTGGCACTAGCTTCTTTAGTATTTCCGTGCCACAATCATTTATAGCATCGGGATAGTGACTTTCATGGTCCTGCTAATTCCGACACGCGAAAAAATAGCTTTGAGCGATGGTGACTCCAAAAACTCTTGAATCATACTCGCAGCCTCAATAGCCAGTAAAACCGGTCGAGAATTCTCATTAATATCCTCGAAGGAAATATCCCACATTGTACTCCGTTGGCCAATCATCCACCAGAGCATTTGTAGCTCCTCGTCTTGTATCTTTATCATTTTTTGCAGTATATTATACGCTATTGGTATTTGCTCCCATGGTTTTTAAAGCTTCTGTTGCTGTTCCCGCTAGGTTTTCAAGGGTATCAAATACAATGGTTTTTTCAGTAATAGTTAGTTTTGGTGCAGATATTAATGGTCGTTTTCGGGCAGAGATTCCAGCTTTCAAAATCTGTTCTTTTGCCATACCAATTAAATCAATTGTCACAGTATTTTTCCTGGTGCCGCAAAGAGAAGTGGTTAAAATTATTTGAGCCACCTCTGGATAATCGTAGTTTAAAAGCAAGATTGCCAAAGTGCATCCTGCTAGTACAAGAACTTCTTGGTCATTCCCTGTTGTCAAAAAAGTAGGGTCTTCATTTCTAAAGTATTGTTTAAAATCAGTTAATGACGTTGGCGAGATGGGTGGTTTTCCATAAACAAGTCGAATCAACTCTTGCAGCATCTCATGTTCTGTGTCAGTAGCGGCTGCTTCTAATCCCTTCCACCGTAGCTCAAGCACTTCTCTATCGTGGCCAAAGTTACAGGCTGTACCAATTAGCAAAATCTGTATGCATTTTTCCTCTCCTTAATTCGCCAGTATATTGTTTATAGCTTCTTCGATTGCAGTGATCATTCCACGCTTTTGTGCTCTTTCGAAAGCTTTCCGGTATCGTAGTGTTTCTGGCAGCTTGTCATCTTCTCGTTCTACAAATTTAAATCCTGCATCATTTTTCGACGCTGGCTCGCAGACATATTCCAGAAGTTAAAAACTATATCACGTTTTTTTGTTGAAATTTCAATTATCTCAGTCTCCTCTTTTGGAACTGTGCTTATCTCTGTAACTTCATCTTTAGTAACAGTCGGCTCGTCGGAAACTTTAGTTATAATAGCTGACGAGGATGGCGGAGAGTTATATCATGAATGAATACATCTTGACCTGTTTCATCAAATTTGGGGACAAATCTATCTGGCGACGCCCGCCAATTCGTAAATGACTTTCTACATGCAAAGAATATTGGTGTCCTTCGCTTTAATTAATAACTAAATTAATCAAATTATAGCCGGGTTCCCAGTTCCCTTCATCTCGGCTTGGGTTCACAGCTCCAGCAGATAACCTTACTCCTTGTTTACCTGGGTGGTACCGCTGCCTATGTTTATGACCCATTAAATGGAGAACACAGCTATTCCAAAGAGCATCATCCAAATTGTCTTGGTCATGCAGCCAATCGGGCGGGTGATGCATCATTGCTAAATCTTACGATACCGTCATCCAAAGCAAATGAACGTTGATGAGCCCCCAAAAAGAGCCCGCCTTTAAAGTCATTTTCAGGACCCGAAAAAAGTGTTGTTGTTAATCCGTGCATTTTTAATTTCCAGCCTGGAGCCAAAGGAAGCTCTCCTAACCAAAAGGAATCCTGCGGCCTAGTATTACATTGTAATAGCAGAAAATTTATTGTATTCTTCCATAGGCAGGATTAGTTCTAGGCCAGATTTGTCATCATGCAAAGTATCGTAAAGCTCTTTATCGCGCTTGTGTATTTCATTATGTTCTGTAATTGTTTTGCGAATTCCTTTGGTTATCCTGTTGCCTGCAGTGTTGCGATTGACATCATGGTTCCCAGGTACTGTGTATACAGCATTTTCCTTGCATTTAGCTAGACGAGTAACATCTAATAACCATTTTGCGGCAACTTTGTACTCATCGGGATGCCCTTTATATGCGATATCTCCAGTCACGAGTACAGCATCGACAGGGCCAAGGGTTTTTACCATATTGCGGATGTCTGAGAGGAGGGCCGTTCGGACGGGATGTTCTTGATCGGTATTTAGATTCAGGCAATAAGGTTCTCTGAAATGTATATCTGAAAGGTGTAGCAACAAAACCCCATCTTTGACTGTTTTTTTTGTACCCATAAATTTCACACAATTTATTTTTATATAAAAGGTTATCTTGAGAGCCTTTTCTGTTGCACCTAAAGTCTTTTTTGCAACCATAAAAAGTCTACATATTTCACCTGATATCAATGAGTAAACAATGAGCATCTGTTGAGTATTATAGACGTAAACGTCTATAATACTCAACAGATGCTCAAACAAAGACCCAATTCTTTTCTGCCCAATATTATAACCACGACAATACAGCCTGAAGCGTAGCATAACCAGCAAATTCGAATGAAATCCTATGGGTCTTGGTGGCTGGACCCGACAATTCACACCTTTTCCAAAACAACAAAAAAACGCCCTTCTTTAGCAGACTGTTTCCGATTTAAGATTGTAACATGGTAACAATTTGTTTGGAATATAGCTTTTCCTGAGGAGGACAACAAGACTAAAAGAGACGAAAAACCAATTAGTTAATCTTATATCATAACAAAATATTACCCCATCCAAAACCATCCTGCAATAAAACAACTGAACTACATCAGCCTGACCCACCTCTGTAAATTCCCCTATAACTACCATTGACACGCTGATCTCCCCCATGACATGAGGCCGGGCGTTCCTGACCGGGGCCGTTCCGGCCGCAGAGGTGGAGAAAAACAAGAAGAGTTATCTGGAGCTACGGGTGAATACATCATATCCAACCTATTACGACATTTACTTCAAGCGCTTCACCGCCGAGCTTTTCCAGGACCGGCTTCACTGGCAATGGATGAAGGCCCAGGGCTTGGTCGAGTCTAATCTGAACCCAGAGGCAGTCTCTCCAGTCGGAGCCCTGGGCGTCATGCAGCTTATGCCCGATACAGCAGCCGAAATGGTCAACAAAACTGGCGTTGGCGTCATTGACCCTATAAAGGGCACGATCATGGAACCGCATATCAATATCTTCCTGGGTATTGCCTATGATCGAAGATGTTTTGATATCTGGAAGGAAGAACAAGGCCGGGAGCGGATCCGCTATATGCTCGGTTCCTATAATGCCGGGCCAGGCCATATCGTCGCCGCTCAAACTCTAGCCGGGCAAGAAGCTTAGCCACTGATCAGTGGCAATCGATAGTTGCAACCTTGCCAGAAGTGACCGGCAAAAACGCCACTGAGACAATCAACTATGTCAATCGGATCGACAACACTTTGACCGGCTTTCCGCCATGGAGACCAAGCAATGATACCTGGCATAATTTCCGGGCTCTGTGCCATAGCAACCTCCATCGCCAAGTGGCTCGGTGGTGATAATGCAGAAAAGGTCACTCAAGATGTGATTGGCATGGCCAAGAGCATCTCCGGCCAGACAGATGATCAGGCAGCACTTGACAGCCCTACGCAATAACCCGGAACTGGCCATGGCATTTGATAAAGCCTGGCGTGATTACGAAATTCAACTCCAGCAGGAACTGACCAAACGGCACCAGGCGGACATGAACTGTCTGCTAGTTGGCTGGCGAAGAATGTCCGGCCCTTTTGCTTGCTGATTTTAACGTCGACCGTTTCGATTACCATCGGATTGTCCCTGCTGGATATGTGCTGCGAACAAATTCCAGGTATCTGACGGATATGAGTCAATGGGTTTATGGCTACTATTTTGTAGGCCGGTCAACCTTTGATAAGGGCAATGTCAAGATCTTTACGGGCACGAAATAATGGTAGATCAGCTCGACCGTGCCAAGGAGCTGGCCGCCTACTATCGGAATCAGGCGTTGGCAGCAAGGGAGCAAAACAAGACCAAAGATCAGGCAACAGCCGGGCTTATGTGTATCGATTGTGGCGATGAAATACCGGAGGGGCGAAGGCTGGCCGTTCCCTGATGTACACGGTGTAGAGATTGTCAGCAAGAATGGGAGAACGATCATCTATGAATGCTGAACTGGGGATCCTGGACACCATCGTTAAGACGCTCGGCGGGAATGTGCTGAATCTTGTTGTGCTGGAAAATTCGCACATGCCGAGGCTCAAGGAATTTACATTAGTTATGATCCTGTCGGTCAATCACGTAAAACCGTATTCGTCAGAGCTGTTGTAATTAAGAAATTAAACAAACCTGTTAAACAACTGTAATTGAGGTTTATACAGATCTGGTTAGACGGAATTTTACATTTATGGTTTTATCTGTGAGGCCGTGCTCTGAGGGTGCGCGAACACCAACAGACTTGCGAGAAATGAAGCCAATTTGCATTTAAGTAAATTATAAGATAGTCTCTCAAAAGAGCGTATGTTTTCGGCAACATTTTTTCTTCATTGAAAAAGGTAATTGATTGTTGGATGGAGATTTGATTGGCATTGCTCTACAAATGGAACAATTCATATAGTTAAAATGCTTAATGTCTGCTAATCACTATACCATTTAGTAGGTGCTTTCCAAATGCGACAAAACAGGAATGAAGTAAGTTGCCAATATCAAATCTATTCTGTTCTCTGAAGCATGTATTTTCCTCTATTGTTGAGGCCGGTCATCAATAGAGGAAACCAAAACTCGGTTCCATTTTTATTTTCGGAAGATACTATAGGTTGATACTGACTCCAGTTTACAGTGTTATGAAGGGGAGTAGACCCCAAAAATCAACCGGATAACCAGCTAAAATAAAGTTCTACCAGAGGATATCAGGATGCAGCGATATATACTGACTGATTACGAAGACGCTTCAATCGAAACACAAGAAGTATATAATGACTACATGCGTACCACCGGAGCAATTTCAGTACCCATATGGCTGAAAAGTCTGGGCCATAGCCATTCGCTGGCCAAGGCATACTGGGAAAGGGCCAAAGGCACGCTCTTTGGCGGCAACCTTCCGTTGCCGTTAAAAGAGATGATTGTCTTTATCGTTTCGGCTAAAAATGGTGCCCGTTACTGTTCTGCCTGTCATGCGCAGTGTGTGTTGAATCTTGACAAGGCTTTCTCTATTGAGGACCTGAAAACGATGGTTCAACCCAATTCAAATTTTGAGCTACCAGCATATTATCGTAGTGTTGTTGTCTTTGCCTCTAAAGTTGCTGAAAATGCGAACGCCATCGAAGATGAAGATTTTGAAGAATTGATGGATGAAGGTTTCAGCAAACAGGAGATAATCGAAATTGTGGCAGTAATCGATTTGGCCACCATGTTCAACATCTATACAAACACCATGCGCCTGGATCTAGATCCCGATTATTGTGCTGTTTTATAGCAAGGTCTGGAGGATTATCATTTTGCCATGAACACAAGATTGAGTTGGAAAGATCTTACAGCCCAACAATTGGTGAGATATGAAGCTCTCTTTAAGCTTCTTGATAACATCCAAAGAATAAACGACATTCCTTTGATCGCAAGCCATGTCGCCACACAGTGGAAATACTTCGGTAGCGTCAGTAGTTGGCGGTTGGTCGTCTTCCAGGAATGTGGGTTTCTTGTTATTGATGGTTATCGAGGGGAGGCTCATATTAAAGAAACCTCAATGCTATCTCCATGGGACGCTTACAACTATGCCCTAAAGCGACCTAATATAATTCGGATCCCCGATGTTGAAGATGTGCCTTCGCCGCCGGGTCACCTGACCGATAAGCGAATTGCAGAAGTGAGAGTGTTTCCTTTTTTACGTGACGGTCGTTGGATTGCTCTTTTGAGCATTGCTACCCGTAATGAAACCTTCAGTGAGTTAGATAATAAATTCAACCGCATTTTCGGTTCCCACTTTGCGGACAGAATTTCAGGCATTGTATTTCACAAGCTCGCAGAGGATAAACTCATTGCGGCAAAGCAGGTTGCCGAGGCAGCCAGCCAGGTTAAGTCAACATTTCTGGCAAATATGAGCCACGAAATCCGTACACCGCTTAATGGCATGATGGGTATGCTCCAACTGATGCAGATTACCAATCAGCAAGCGGAACATGATGAGTATATCAAGACTGCCGTTCATTCCTGCAAACGTCTGACGCATCTACTCTCGGATATTCTTGATCTTTCCAGGGTGGAAGCCAATAAGATGCAAATCATGAGCGAGCCTTTCCATTTTAGGAACTCGCTCGAAGGCATTACCCAACTTTTTGGACCAGCAGCAAGTGAGAAGTTTCTGGACTTACGGGTTAATATTGACCCAGATATACCACCCGTACTGCTGGGTGATGTTGTGCGGATCCAGCAGATAATCAGTAATCTGGTTGGTAACGCTATTAAATTCACCACTGATGGCAGTGTTCAAATTGAAGCTCACGCCTTGTCGCCCACTCAAGATAATATCTGCAGGATTCTCTATTCCGTGTCAGATACAGGTTCTGGCATTGCGGATGATGAATTGGTGAACCTCTTTAACCCGTTTGTCCAGGCAGTAGGGAGTGCGCAAAAGCAGTTCAGGGGGGCGGGGCTGGGGCTGGCTATATCAAGAAGACTTGCGGCGCTCATGGGCGGCAACTTAGTCGTAGTCAGTGAGGAAGGTAGAGGATCGACTTTTTATTTTTCTCTGTCTCTCAGGATTGGTAATCGAGAGCTCTTGCCAACAATGTCTGCAAGAGAGGTGTGCTTGCCGAATGACATCAAGCTCCTTTTGGCAGAAGATGACCATATTTCGAGAATAATAGCAGTGAATCTTTTAGAGCAGTTGCAATGTGAGGTTCAGGCTGTGGGAGACGGAGAACAGGTATTGGCCAAGTTGGAAAAAGAGCATTTTGACTGCGTGATCCTGGACGTGCAAATGCCGATTCTCGATGGTCTTGAAACTGCACAGGCTATCAGGATTGGTGATGCCGGTTCGAGAAACAGAACTGTTCCCATTATCGCCATAACTGCCTGTGCGATGAGCGGTGACAAGGAACGCTTCCTTGCTGCTGGCATGGATGGATATTTAGAAAAGCCAGTCGAAATTGGAGCGCTTAAGGAGGAGCTGAGTAGAGTCCTGGCAAAAAAGAGCGAGAATGAAAGATCATAAGTCTAAATATGGAGTATGAAATAGAGATTGCCACAACGATGGTCTTGCTTACTCAGATATTACTCAACTTTAGAATGTCTGTCGTAAATGCAATCAAGAAGCTGGCTTCAAAAACCTGGCAACAAAAGCTGTTTTGTTGACCTTTTCGAAATCATTATTCCCCTTAGTTTCCTGACAATAAAAAAACATTCTGATATCCGAGATACATCCTGAAAATTTAAAGAGCAAATCCACTATATTAATTTGTGTCCACTTTATGTAATCAAATAAACACTATTATCTAAACGGTATTTTAAGGGGTATTAATGAACGACAATCCTGTTAATGCAACAAACTCACCCGATATTCTGTCTTCAGCGTTCCTACTGGAAAATGTCGGCGCACCTTTTGTCATCGGTCTGGCAGTTGGTTATTTTGCCAAGAAAATGCTGCGATTAGCTTTGTTTCTTGGTGGGGCCGCTATCGTGTTACTCTTCATCACCGAGTATTATGGCTTCACCCATATGCCCGACGAGCAACTGCAAAGTGCTGCAACTGCTGCTACTGGTATCGCTCAACAATTCGGTGGTTTTCTGATGGAACGCCTGTCGCAAATAACCAGTAAAGGTGTCAGTGCAGTGGCTGGATTCTTTGTTGGTCTGAAAATAGGTTGAGGTTTGGTATCCACTCTTGACGACCGACCGCAAACGCCCCGCTGGATTTCTTTTATTACAAACTAACCAAATTGGAACCGAAGTCTCCAAGGCAGAAGTACACCGGAAAACCGCACTATGGGTGGCTGTAATTACATGCTTTGGCAAGCATGGATAATCTCAGAAGTTCTCTTCGTTGTCTTCGCAGTGTATGAAAACCTTTCTCGTGGTGTGAACTTATTAATTTGAATGTTTTGTTCCTGTATGAGAGAATCAAGTTGAAATGGAAATAAATCCACGCTGTTCGTTAAATCAAGGATCTCATGAAATTATTCAGGACAATACTCTTTTTTTTCTGCTCATACTGTGTTTTACTCCGGTATTAGCGTCAGATATTGGGAGTATCAAAAATGTAGAGGGACAAGCGTTGATATTGCGGGGTGAAAAGCAACTTCCTGCCCAGGCAGGTTCGCGTCTCCTGGTCGATGATATCTTGAGGACTGGCGACGATGGTGCCATGGGTATTATCCTGCAGGACCTCTAATGCCAACGGCCAACAAAGTATATGAACCACGTAATCGTCGGGTCGAGGTCATCATCCGATAGACCTGCATGCATTACCTCTCTTCCCAAATAGATTCCTCCGACAATACGAGAAAAACAGTCCTGATTGTCGGCGTGATTATGGCCATCTTTGCAGCGGGGCTGATTGTGCTCGATCCGGAACCACTGCACCAGCTTGATCTAATCACTTACGATCTCATGCTCCGTAACCTCGGCGAGAAGCCCGCCAATCCCAAGGTAATGGTGGTGGACGTGGACGAGGCGAGCTTGGCTCGTTACGGACAATGGCCATGGTCAAGGCATCTTTTGGCTCGATTGCTGGACGTCATACGGGACGGGAAACCTGACTTTGTCGGTATTGACATTCTCTTTGCTGAACCGGACCGGACCTCTCTACGATTATTAAGTGAGGAATTAAAAACCAGCTTCGGTGTACCGCTCGACCTCACAAATTTACCGCCGGAAATTATAGATCACGACTGGAGCCTGGCCCGTACTCTACGCAGCGGCCCTTTTTCTCTTGGGGTAATGTTTCGCTTCGGAACGGGCGCCGCAATGGATGTGCAACTGCCATATCCGAGTATCCGAACTATTCAGTTTACTCGTAAAGGAGGCGGGGTCACGCCTGTTCCTGTCGCCGACGGTTTGGTAACCGTTCTCCCCGGGCTGATAAGCGCGGCGAATGGATTGGGATTTGTCAACGTGCAGCCAGATTGGGACGGTGTCATTAGACGTGCCCCTTTGCTCATCCGATATAACGATATCCTCTATCCGTCCCTTGCGATGTTAGCCAGCATGCGATCAATGAAAAGCGAGACAGTTATTTTGGAGACCGGCCCAAGGGGTATACTATCCTTGCAGGTTGGCAACGCCACCATCCCTGTAGATAGACAAGGGAATATAGTCGTTCGATATCGTGGTCCCTCTCGGACTTACACAACCATTTCGGCGGAAGCGTTACTGGGTGGCAAAGTCTCTCCGGAGATATTTAAGGGGAAAGTTGTGTTCCTTGGCGCTTCCGCTGAAGGATTAATGGATAATCATCCGACCCCCTTCGACCGGCGCTTTTCCGGAGTCGAGTTGCATGCTTCAGTAGCTGGATCCATTTTAGATCAAGATTTCATTGCCATGCCACCACTGGCCAATGTTGCGAAGGGAGTGGTGATATTCATTGCCATTCTGTTGGCATTGGTAGCGATAGTTCGGTTTTCCACTTTGGCTATAGGGGGAATATTTTTCGGATTCCTTCTCTTCATCCTTTTAGGTTCGGTGATCGCATTCGATTCTTATCGAGTATTCATTTCTCCTGCTTCTTCCATGGTCGTGTTTGTCACCACATTCGCTCTACTGGCATTAGTCCGTTTTCGCAGTGAGGAGATGCTTGACAGGCAACGCGAACGAGAATTGACTGTGGCCAGAGACTGTGCAATGGTGGGGTTGGCATCACTGGCGGAAACACGTGATTCCGACACCGGTTTTCATATCCTTCGAACCCAGCGTTACCTTCAGACCCTGGCGCAATATTTAGCGCGGCAAAAGAAAAAAACATTCCAGTTTCAGTCGAAAGATATAGATTTGCTGGTCAAATCAGCACCACTCCATGATATTGGCAAAGTTGGCGTGCCCGATTCCATCCTTCTTAAGCCCGGCAGGTTGACTCCGTCTGAATTCGAAGAGATGAAGAAGCACACTGTTTATGGTGCAGAAGCTCTAGCAAAAGCTGAATTAGTTTCAGGCATTGATGACAATACCTCATTTCTAAGGACGGCTCGAGAGATTGCTCTAACCCATCACGAAAAATGGGATGGGACAGGATATCCCAGTGGACTTAAAGGACAAGAAATCCCCTCGAGTGGCAGGCTTATGGCTTTGGCCGACGTGTACGATGCGCTTACCTCGGAACGTGTCTATAAAAAGGCTATGTCTCATGAGAACGCTGTCATTATCATACGTGATGGTAGCGGCACGCACTTCGATCCTGAGGTGGTTGCCGCCTTTTTAGCCCTGGAAAGCGAATTCAGGACCATAGCGCTGGGGTATACCGACAAAAAGAAGTGAATTACAACAGGACCAGACAAGGCTTGTTGATTCCTTTTTTTGCTCGATCACAGCAAAAATCATAAGCAAAGCTTTGACAAGTGACAGGGGGGGACATTGTTGCTTGGATCCAAATCATTGATTGATTCAGCCGTGAGTTGAACTTCGTTCCGACGAGTAATGCCAAAGGAACTGGATTTATCACGTCAAAAGAGGCTATTTTCTAAGTATAAAATAGAGAGAGAATGGATAAAACATTTAAAATAATGGTGGTTGAACCAACTGAATACCCTGAAATTGAAAAAATATTTATAGCTCAGGGACTAGAGAACAATAAAAGTGGAGTAGAGGTTTTTAAGGGGTATTCGGTTGAATCGTTTGGCAAGCGAGTGGGTGGAGCTGAGGTGATGCTTCAAGATGGAGAATATACTTTCTCAGTTGCGGTAGATGATGAGTTCAAAGGGCAGGGAATAGGGAAGACTTTATTTCAAAGAGTAAAAAAGGAAATGCTGGGCTTAGGAGCCAAGAGAATAATGATTCAAGCCAAAGTTCCTGCTTATTGGTCAAAATTTGGGTTTGTGGAAGTTGTTGATCCTAGTCAGGCTCCAAAAACTTTTCGGTGCGATGACTGTCTGCAATATGGGAAGGAGTGCTTTCCAAAAATAATGGTTTTGAATTTATAATATAAACTTGGGGGACTATTGAACCGAAGCCAAAGATTTTGAAGGTGAAAAAGGGGTGAATAAGTATAGCCCAACCATGTACATCTGATTAACGCTCAAGACGAAGGTCTTCGTGGAGACCTCCAGCACAGAGGGATAGTGACAAACAATTCGATCTTCTTGGTCACCCAAAGAATAGGCGCTAACACTTCACCGAGTTTCTCTTGAATCCGCAACTTCATACTTTTTTTAAAGAGAAGAGATTTGCATTAACAATAAATACAATGCCACCACAATCAGGCTGCCGCCCATGACTAGGTTAAATATTCGGGAACTTCGTGGCGTCTCAAAGAGTGTTTTGACCTTTTCGCCCATTAACGCCCAAGATGCGATGGACAGGTAACATATAATAAAATAAAGCGTGATAAATATGGCCAGCATTGTATGGGAGTTGGCTAGATTGAAAGCGGATATGCCAGCAAGGCAAGCACTCCAGGCTTTAGGATTGAGCCATTGCAAAAGAACTCCCTGGTAAAAACTGGGGATTTCATTTGAATCGGTTTTAACCTCTGGTTTTGAAACCGCAATCTTATATCCAATATAAGAAATAAAAATGGTGCCGCCCGCAGAAAGGATTGTTGGGAAAATATCATTAACCGAAAGAATACTCCCCATACCCAGCCCGATCAAGATCAGCAACAAAGTGAAACCGATAGTTGCGCCTGAGACAAAAGGCATTGCACTTCTAAATCCATGGTTAATTCCTGTAGACAGGGTAATCATATTTACAGGGCCGGGTGAGATGGACATGGAAAGCGAGAACAGGCACATGGCAATAATAGTGGTCATCATAACTCCTTAAGTTGATTGTTTGATTTGTTCTTAAGGTGTAGTATAACGACTTCTTTTTTGCGTGATAAGATGCGACAAATAAAACAAACTGTTTTAATGAATAGAACAATGATTGATGATTTGCGAGCATTGGCCATCTTTGCCGAGATAGTGAGGCAGAAGTCCTTCAGGGGGGCAGCAAAGCTGCTACAACTGTCGCCTTCTGTAGTCAGCTATCATGTCACCCAGCTTGAAAAGCGGATCGGCACGTCTCTCTTATATCGCTCAACCAGGAAAATATCCTTGACCCATGAAGGGGAGATCCTTTATCAACATGCCGTCGACATGCTGTCTTGCGCACAGCAGGGTCTGAATAAAATTTCCTCCGTTTCTTCAGAGCCCACGGGCAGGCTGGCGGTGGCACTGCCATCGGTCATAACGCGAGCGCCCATAAATCGAAAAATTGCAAGATTTTGCCAACGATACCCCAGCATCGATTACCATTTTAATTACACTGATCTCAGGCAGGATCTGATAGCGGATGGGATCGACCTGGCCATCCGCGTTGGGAATATGGAGAATAGCACATTAATGACAAAGCGTGTGGGAAGGATAGACCGCAAGCTTGTCTGCTCACCCGAATATTACGCTAGTCATGAAAAACCGAAACACCCTGCGGAACTTGCTACGTGGAAGTGGGTCAAGCTTGAAATGCTGCCTAATACCCGCTCCTTGAAAAAGGATGGCAATAAGGTTTTTCATGTTACATATGATAGCTATGTCTCTGTAGATAGTGTCGAGGCAATGACGCAATTTTGTCTGCATGGACTGGGCCTGGCCACCCCACCGGACTATCTCGTGAGGGAAGCCCTGAAAAATGGGGAATTAGTGGAAATCCTCCCCGGTTGGCAGGTTGAATCTATTCTCCTGTTTGCCGTGTGGCCGACCAATATCTCTGAAAATAGTAACTCCAGACGTTTTCTCGATTTCCTGGTGTCAGATCAGGGGAGTGGCACCCTATAAAAATCTTATAGGAGAACGACGGCAACCGCTCCTACACGATGATGAGGAAATTATCAATCGCGGAAATTCCAAAGACAGCTTACTTCTTTTCGAGCTGAGATTGCCTAATAGGAGATCTCAGCATACTTACTTGGCCGCAATTGGACCTTTCTGCTGTATCTCTTCCTTGAGTGGAGCTCTTAATTTGGTTTCAGATATGTTAGGCATCCTTAGGAGAAAGCACGGCAGGTGCGACCATTCAGCGAAGTGCCAGAATTCTTTGAGGGGAGTGGATTTCTGATGCTCTAGAAAAAGTGTGTATTCCCAAAGTTTAACAAGAAAAATAAAATATTCATCATTTAAGCAAGTTAGCTTGTGGGCCGTAGGTTCGAATCCTACCGTCAGTTCCAAGGCAAGGGTGGCAGATGTATGTATGACACTGGTTTGCCACCCCTACGTATAACCCTTATTTACCGCACGGGAACAAGGGTTCGACTCCCGCTTCCTCATAAACTTATGGTTTCCCTGATGTGTCACGGTACACTCTATAGTCTTTATTTACAAAGATAGTGTAGGGGGCCGACTCCCGTGGTTACTAATTGGAAAGGACTATTAGTCACAATACTGCTTTAAAATGGAGCGAAACTCGTTAAGCTAACCGGACCATCGATGTCTGAGGGGTCCGTGTTGAGTGTCAATTTCAGGTTAGGCTTTTATGATATTTCTTTCCTGAAAGACTTCCTTTGCAACAAACATTGCATTTAAAGCAGCTGGAAAGCCAGCATAAACAGCCATTTGTATTATTGTTTCAACTATTTCTTCCGGTTTACAACCAACATTTAGTGCTCCATTTATGTGGACATTTAATTGTGGCAGGCAATGACCTAAAGCTGTTAATGCTGCAACAGTTGCAATCTCTCTGCTTTTTAGATCCAACCCAGGACGCTGATAAATATCACCAAAAGGAAATTCAATTGTGTATTTTGCAAGATCTGGTGCAATGGAAGCCAAACTTTCAATGACCTTTCTACCTGCTTCTCCGTCAATTTCTTGTAACTTCTTTAAACCTGTTTCAAATCTTTCATTTTTCATTCTGTTCCTCTTGTAAGTTGTTTAGAGTTAATCTTGAACAACAGCTTACAAGTTAGAGTTCACTCTAAGTCAAGAGGATTTTTCTTTATGAGTATTTTTTCATAATATTTGATTTTGTCGTTTATTTTATTCAGATGCAGTTTTTCGTCTGAAATCTTTTTCCGCAAGGCAGTAGCGTGATTTTTCAGAAGTTTCATACGGGCGTCCGCTGTATGTTCTCCCTGTTGTCTCAGAACAGCATATTTCTTAATTTGTTCAAGAGGCATTCCCGTTTCTTTCAGTCTATTTATGAATTCTGCCCATAAAATATCATTTTCTGAAAAATCTCGGTGACCGCTATAGTTACGATTTATTTCCTGAAAGACACCAATTTTTTCATAGTACCTTAGTGTGTGTGCCGATATTCCAGATATTTTGGAAAATTCCTTAATATTCATTTGAGTGCTGCCTAGAATCAATTAAATGGAAACTGTGAAGTATGCTTTTTGTAAAGTTATACAGAAAGAGTGTATGCTAGGCAACCTGGAAGATTGTAACTGAAACACGACAATATCTGTCGAATCGCTTTGTCCGCGCTGCTAAGAAAGTACTATCAGTCATCGGCAACGGCGAAAATGGAGCAATTAGCTCAAGTGATTTTCTGGAAAATCTGGTACATAAAAATGCTTTTTCCCTGTCAGGTATTTTAGAGCTATGTTTGGATTTTAAAAGGTCAAAAACATCTTTTTGTGTTGATAGGTTTTGGAGATAGCTGATTGATTCGATTCACAGAATCCTCTAATTTTGGAATTAACAGAAAAACAGTACCTTCTACTTAGCAAAAAATTAACCGTACAATTTGAAACGGAGTCAGTGTCCATCAAAAGTATGATTCAGAGAAAAAATAGAAGTAAGGTTTGTCAGCCACGAATGGCGACCCACCTCGGGGGAAGATCGGGAATGAGAAGGGAAACAAAGAAGCCGCACTGTTTCAAAACAGAAACAGGCGGCTTTTACTTTTTACTTATATATTATTCACTTGGGAACATCAGCAGCCTTGGAAGTCAATTTGTATTCGATGCCTTGGTCAGGAGGTGAAGCAAGTTTTACAACTTTGATAAAACCATAACCCATTCCGCTATGACATTCATTACATGAACTGATTACTGCGGTGTATTCTTTTTTAAATGCCCCAATATCTTCAGCGGCGATTGCCTTAGTAACTGGTGCGAAATCTGTATCAACAAATGATCTCCAATCCGGATATTCTTTGGGCTTGGTTACCTTTGCTGGATTCATGGCCTTGTCCATATATTTCGCCATATAGGATGCCAGGCCCCAGTTGCCACCCTCAGCTGCAAAATACATGTTCTGGAATCTGTCGCCTACCTCACGCATCGGTACGGCAAATTTCGGCAGTGCACCCATGATGCCGTCAATCTGCTTCTGCATGTCCTCTCCTGCGGCGCTCGCACACAGACTAGTACCCGCTACGATCAGACCTGTTACAACAATTACTCGTACGCATTTTTTTAGCATGGTGTTCTCCTTACTGGAATTTGGGGATTGTTGAATTCCTCATGCGAATTCAACTATAACCAGACACAAGCTAACTAGCCTGGTCGAGGCGTTTTCCTGTACTTCAAGCATATTCACTAGGTACTATTTCAAGGTAATAGAGTAGAAATCTGCTTCAACGTTGGATAAAGTATAAAAGCAACCTTGGAAATGTTCTAGATAAAGCTTGCTCACAGAATGTGGCAATTCGGTGAAGTGCGCTTCACAAAAGATGAATATCTATCTGTATCGTCTATGAAATGTTTTTTGAGAAAAGATGCAGAAAATTGGCCATTTTCTCACCCTGAGGTGTTAAGTGGTAACCTTTTTCCCTATTTTGAGCGACAAGATGGTTGGATTTCAGATTTTTCAGGTGAAAATTTACTTTCGTGTGATCGCCAATCTCGAGATGTCGAGTAAGGTCCATGAAACGAATTTCCCGCTTCACGGATAACGCCGCCAGAATCTGCCTCCTGATCGGATTGGCAAGACAGGCTAGTGCTTCATCCATTTCAGGATCAAGCTGCTGTTGTTCAAATTTCAAGGTCTCCAGATTACGCTTTACTGCCATCAGTAGTTCATCCCGCTTAAAAGGTTTTGCAAGGTAATCATCGGCACCGCTTTTCATGGCAGCCACTGCGTTATCAACGGTTGAAAATGCAGTAATCATAATGATCTTGATGCTGGGGAACTCACTTCTTATTAGCGAGATAAACGCCATACCGCCCATGCCGGGCATCATGTTATCAACCACAACCAGAACCGGAAGGTGGATCTTTATTTTCTGCAGAGCAATTTCTGCCGATTCACAGCCAGTAACTGTGAAATCGTTATCTTCCAGGATCTCAACAATACTCTCACGAAGGTCCTGGTCATCATCTATTACAAGGATAGTTTCATTTGCCATCAGCCATCACCGGAAAAGATATAGTTACGACAACTCCCCCCTCTTCATTACTCTTTAGCCCGATCTCACCACCATGCTGCTGTATTATATTATAACACACGGACAACCCCAGACCCGTCCCTTTTCCTATTTCTTTTGTGGTAAAAAACGGGTCAAATACCTTTGGAATATGCTCGGGAAAAACTCCCCTTCCAGTATCCGTGAGCACCACCACGACTTTGTTGGTTTGAAGAAATGATTCAATTTCTATGCTGTCCTTCTCACAGCAGGCATCAATGCTGTTCATCAACAGGTTTATAAATACTTCTTCAAGCTTCCAGGGGATGCCAATGATCATCGGGACAGCCTGTAGATTAAGATGAATAATCGAACTCAAAGTCTCGTTTTTCAGAAGGTTATTCGAACTTTCGATAACCCTGTTTATATTAACAGGTTCAGGTGCTGCCTCGTTTTCCCGCGAAAAATGCAGCAGTTCTTTGGCGATTTTAGAAGCCCGGTTGGTATTACGCTCTATTGCCGCAAGTTTTTTATTGATCCGCTCATCTTCTCCCAACAGGTCTTTGAGCATTTCAAGATTGAGTGAGACATTGGTAAGAGGATTATTAATTTCATGAGCAATGCCTGCTGCCAGAATGCCCATTGAACTAAGTTTCTCCGACTGAGCGAAACGTTGCAACCGTTCGTCGACCAGTTCGCGCTGTTCCAGGCTAAATACAGACAAAGCCCGGATGGTGAAAAACATTATTAAAAATGCACTCAATCCTCGAAATAAAACTATCTTGACGCCAAAGAACGGTACGATTGCATCGGAAGGTACCACCCCGGTAAAAAATGCGTAGCATATCATGCAGCAACCCGCCATAATGAAATTAATTGCGACATTCTCGGAAAATGACCGCACAGTCCTCGAGTACAGCATCATTCCTACTCCGGACAACAAACCTCCAGGAAACGCGACGAAATTACGGATATTGGTGTCTTTGCCGATGCCAATATCGAGATAGTCAGTGACGAGAATCAGAGATAGTGCAACTACACCAACCAATGCCTTGACAGACTTCGGAGTAGCTTTTAGGGCTTGATCACCATAGATGGTTATAATGTTGAGAAATAAACCAAAGTAGAGCAGGAAGAGGAAAGAGGTGCTGACAACGACAAGACGAAATTCAGAAAAGAGAGGACTTTTCACATCAGGGGCAAGCTGTTCCAGTAGCTCCAACCATTCGTGGAATCCATGGATTATGCCGAAAACAGCCAACAGCCAGATTATTCTCGCAATACCGAGCTCACTCAGTCGGATATCCCTTGAGAGAATAGCCACCCCGAGAGTAAAGAACGTCAACCCATAAAGTAGATAAAGTATGAAGTTCCAAACCATTTAAGCACCATACTCATATCAAAACGCGAGACCAGTCTATGTGCTCACACCATTTTCTTTCTGCCCATCCTCTTTATATAGCAGGATACCCAAGTAATTGCTCTGTTTATAGAATTCTCCACCAGACAACAGTATGTAACACTGGCCGACACAATTTTCTCTTGAATAACATTTGTCATTAGCACGTGAGGTGGTTCGGCAACAGTGGAAACCAAATCTTTGGAGTTATCTCACTCTATAGATAAGAAACTAATATCAAAGTAATATGGGTAGACGGTATTGTGCTTCTTCCTGAATATTTTGACCTTGATCATGACCAAATATCACGATCGAAATGGAGCACCCAGGCACTTCCGTAAATTCAAGAATATTTAGAAAAAAATGGGTATAAGTAGAGCGGTTTGAATTGTTGATTTGTCACAGATTATTTTTGCAAATCACTTTGGAATTAGTGTCAGGCAGCGTGCAAGATACTAACTGCGACACAACACGAGGGGGTCAATTCGGCATCTGCACTGTGAGGAAAGTAGTATCAGTTATCGAGAACGGCTCAAAAGGAGCAACTGTTCGATATTGATTTTCGTACCCATGATAATGGATGATCAGCGACAATTATAATTGTCGCTGATCAAATGGACTATGAATCAAAAAAACTGTAAGCGCAAAAAAAACCAAACCACTTGACACAATGTATCCCAAGGGATACATTTCTAGTATGAGATACGAACTAAGGAGTACACAGCAATATGACGGATGGTTTGCCAAACTGAAGGATCGTTCCATAAAGATCAAAGTTCTTGCAAGGCTGGCCCGTGCTGAACATGGCAATTTCGGAGATTGCAAGCAACTTAGTTCGAACTTGTATGAATTACGCTTTTTCTTTGGTGGCGGAATACGGATTTATTATACAATCCGCAATAATCAAATGATTATTCTTTTGGCTGGTGGAAACAAGTCTACCCAGCCAAAGGATATAGAAAGAGCAGCTAAATTGATAGACGAGCTGGAGGATTGATCCATGACACCTAAAACAAGACCTTTTGATATAGCCGAACACTTAAACACCCATGAAGACATTAGCGACTTTCTGCAAGAGGTTGCCGCTACGGGGGATGAATCTGATTTTATCCATGCACTGAATATAGCCGCCAGGGCAAAAGGCATGACTGAAGTTGCCAAGCTAGCCGGTGTCACCCGTGCCAGTCTGTACAAATCCCTTTCAGAGGGTGGCAGTCCTAAATTTTCTACCATCAGTAAGGTGACAAAAGCTCTAGGGTGCAGGTTGGGGATTTCGCCACATGTCTAAATGGTGTCTACACGGTTTTGAATTCGTTGAGAAGAAAAACACAGTTGCTGCTTTCGGCTACACCTCCGAGAGTGAGATGAACCAAAACAGTGGGGATCATTTGATTCAAAAAACTGCGGCAGGGGCATAACCATAAATAGTACCGAAACGTAAATCGGGCCAGTCGCTCCCAATCTTTGTCCCTCCTTCCCGTTTTTGATTTGATACCAGCTCACCGACGTACCGGTTCCCGATCCGGCCGGTACCGATCAAGGACCAAGGCAAATCGGTGTCATTATCAGCGACCAAGTTGCACCTGTATCCGGTTTTTTGATACCCTACAGAATCAAGATTACTGAGTCGAACTAACCAGATTTCTTTTACTTTTCCCATTTTTAGAATATGATCGTCGTAGACGGTATAAAAAGATATCTCAGCAACTTAAAGAGGAATGAATGACACTTACCAAAGCAGATCTAGTTCAGCAGATTTATAAAAAACACGATAATCTGACCAAAACTCAGGCAACCGAAGCGGTAGAATCATTTCTTCGTTTGTCCAAAGACGCTCTTATTAGTGGATCAGATCTCCTCTTGAGCGGATTCGGAAAGTTTAATGTCAGGGATAAAAACCCCCGCCGGGGACGCAATCCTCAGACCGGTGAGGACCTTACGCTTGATGCCAGAAGGGTTGTAACCTTTAAGCCATCCGGCCTTTTAAGGGATAAGGTAAACGGTTCCTAAAACCGCAAAAAATATTCATCTTTGGCATTACGATAGCTGTAGCGGTCCGCAATGATAAACGCTCGGACCCGCAATATTGATTAATCTGGATCCACATTAGTTGAGAATAAGGCTCAGGGTTTCAGCATGGATGAAAAAAACTTCACGGTAGTCATGTAAGCATCAGCTAAAGATCTATTACCAAGAGGCTCCCGCTGTCAATCTCAATGGAAGATAAGTAAGGAAAGTACTATCAACGCCGGTGATGGTCAGAAATGGAGCAAGTGTCTCGGTTTATTTTCTGGAACATCTCGGATGGGCGGCACGATAAAAGTTGATAGGTATCTGGGCTAATTAGAACCAGGACTTACAGGAAATATTTCACGTTGATGTTCTATTGCACTTATGAGAGGTGTTCTTTGGTAAGCTGCAGTCTGCAGTTACTCCATTTCTGAGCAAATCCATTTAAATAGGCAGGTGTAACTTGTCAGGAAAAAGGTTAAATTGCAATTTTCCTTAAATGGTTCAAATTGCCAACGGACATCTCTTTTCGTTGGGAAAGTACAGATATCATCCAATATGTTCATCTTAAGATCCTTGTCCACCAAGTGAGTTTCAGGCTATTTTTCTAGAATCATCCTTCAAATTACCGTATCCGCTGCTGAAAGAGGGTCTGAGATCCATGCGTTCTCAGATATTAAAATGGCCACACCAAGGGAGTGAGCAGGGTTGCAAGCAGCCAGGTCAGCATAGCCAGAACACTGCCGAGTTGCAGATAATGGCGAAACCGGTAGCCGCCCGGCCCGAGAACGAGGAGGGTGCTTTCATGGGCAACCGGAGTACAGAAAGCCGCAGATACACAGACTGCCAGTCCCACCATAAAAGGCTTGGGGTCGCAGCCGCTACCGAGCGCCACCCGGTAAGCAAGGGGAGCAAGAATGATGGCAACGGCAGCGTTTTCGATCAGCTGGGTCAGAATCACCGCCAGTAGCAGAATTATTCCCATCAGAAAAATCGGCGGGACACCCTGGAAGGTGTGGATCAGCAATCCGGCAAGTTCTGCGGCTGAACCGGTTTTTTCCAGTGCCAGGCCAAAGGGGATCATGCCTCCAAGGGTAATGATGATCGGCCAGTTGATGTTGCTATAGGCATCCTGTAGGTTGATGCAGCCTAAAAGAATTGTCAACACGGCCGCTAAAGGGATTGAAACGGGAGGGGAGAGCAACCCCGTTATCGCGGTGAAGATAATGCCGAACAACAGCGCGATGGTCAACAGAGCTTTGCGTCGGCCAATGGCGGGTATTGATTTTTGGCCGAGCAGAATCAAGCTGGGATTGCTCCTCAACCGGGGGAGATCATCAATGCTGCCCAGCAACAGCAGGCAATCGCCAAACTGAAGGGGGATTTCCGACGGGAGGCTATGGATCGTTTCTCCGCGGCGGGAAATGCCCATTAGGGTGAAACGGTAAAACTCATTGAAGTCAACCTGATCAAGGGTCCTGCCCTGGTAAGGAGCGTTCGGTGCCAGCAGCGCTTCCACGGTGACCAGGTTGACGCTTTGCAGGCTCTCGGGGTTAATCTTGACCTCTTCCTTTATTTGAAAATCGGTTGTCTTGAGCAGCTCATGAATCACATGGGACGGCCCTTCTATGATCAACACGTCGCCCGGCTCCAACCTGAACCGGCGAGGGATTCGCTGATCCCCGCGTAGTACTTCCACCACCGACATGTCATTGCGCCTGGACCAAGGTAGTTCCTCCACCGTTTTTCCTACCGAGGAGGAATGTTCGACCACCGCGGCCTCGGCCAGATACAGCCGGTCCTCCTCGTCAGACTTTTCCGAGGAAACCGTGGTGGGCAGTAGCTTCCTGCCGACCGAGACCATGTAAAAGGCGGAGGCCAGGAAGATGACTGCGGCCATAGCTGTGAAATCGAAGAAACCAAGACCCTCGCCGGTATACTGCCGATAAAAATCACTGATAAGAATGTTGCTGCGCGTGCCGATAAGGGTCCACTGCCCACCTAGAAGCGATCCGTATGCAGCAAACATCAGGTAGCGTGAGGGGGAGAGGTTCCGTTCCCTGCAGATGGTCAGAATCAGAGGCATGAACACCAGGACCACAGTAGTGTCATTGACGAACATGGAACAAAGAGTGGTCATAGTGAGGATGGTCAACTGCAGCAGCCATTCTTTCTTCGCGGTGGCCCTGAACAGTCGAGCGCCGACCCATTCTGCAGCTCCGGTCTGAACCAGCGACCCGCCAAAAACAAACATTGCTACGATCATGATAACAGCAGAACTGCCGAAACCGGAAAAAGCCTCTGCGGAAGTCAGGATTCCGCGCCACTTTCCATCCAGATGGGGCCAGGGAAGCATCAGAGAGAGGAGAACCAGGACAGCGGTCAGTTCGAAAGGAAGTCTTTGGGTCCAGAAAAGATAGATGGCTATTGCCAGGATTACCCCGAGCACCACATTTTCAGTCATAGTGGATCAGTCATTGGTAACCTCTCTGATGAGAGATGACGCGTGGTTAATGATTAGGGAGATAAAGAATCGTTTTTTCAGACGGCATGAAACAGGTTTGTCCGGCCCTTTAGAGTCTTCAAACTCGGCTGACCCTACCTTATCGGCGCTATCGAAGGGATTTCTATCATTATAATCCTCCTCTCGGCCGATTACAACATTGGCACCCACCTAGTCATTAGGTGCTAGATTAGCGCATTATTTACTGGTTTCTTTAAAAAAACCTTTTCAACGAAAAGACATCTGATCCGATACTTCAAAATTGCCTTATCGAGGTAGCTCTCGCAAATCTTTTTCTGTCGGCACCACTCCTCCCTCCCCTGGAGCACCCTAAGAGAACTTTTCCAGTCAAAAAAAATCGTTCAGCGTCGAACTTGAACAATAACAATACACCACAGGTTTTTTCTTACCTGCACCTGAATGAGACGCTCCCAGACATTTGGGATAGCGGTCGGAGCTTCTTCGTGTGTATCAATATCTTTAGGTCGCCAGATCGAACCTGAACCAACTTGGTATGTGTCATAGGCATGTCTACTGTGTACATGTAATCAAGAGATTGCCTGAAAGCCTAGTAACATAAACAGCTCTTCTATATCTTTTGATAATCAGAATTTTATTGAACATATTCTCTGATTTCTCATGAATTATGGAATCTTTTTGCTTTCCGGGGTATGGTATATAAATACACAACATCCTGTTTATTTTAAAGAATCAAAACCTTTCATGGGTTTAGATTTTCAGCTCTGTGTTTTGTTGTTTCGAAAGATTCTCAACAACCCCAGCCAGGGAAACTCATCACTGTGATTGAACATACTCTCATTTCCTTTGCTCTTATTTTTTTGGTCGGTAGCGGCTGCCAATGGCTGGCATGGCGGGTGAAGCTACCTGCCATCATTTTTCTCCTCCTCTCCGGGATCCTGGCTGGTCCGATCCTTGGTCTGCTTAACCCGGATCAACTTTTGGGCGATCTGCTCTCCCCCTTTGTCTCCCTCTCCGTTGCTGTAATCCTCTTTGAGGGCAGCCTGACCCTGAGATACAAAGAGATCCTTGGCAAACAACGGGTGGTGAGAAACATGGTCACCTTTGGCCTCTTAATCACCTGGTTGATTACTGCGGTCGTTACCCATTTCGCCCTAGCCCTTTCATGGCAAATCTCTTTTATGTTCGGGGCGGTATCTGCGGTTACCGGGCCTACGGTGATCGTACCGATGCTTCGCACAGTCAGGCCAACGACTACGATCTCGAACATCCTCCGGTGGGAGGGCGTTGTCGTTGACCCCATTGGTGCCTCTCTTGCTGTACTGATCTACGATTTCATTGTCTCCGGCGGTGGCACAAGCCAAGCCATCAGCCATACCCTTCTTAGCCTCGGTCAGCTCATCGGTATTGGCGTCTCCATAGGATCTATTGGGGGTTATCTCTTCGGCCTGCTTCTAAGAAATCACTTGATTCCAAAATTCCTTCACAGCATCGTTTCATTGGCTCTGGTCTTTTTCACCTTTACAGTCTCCTACATGCTGCATAATGGATCCGGTTTGGTGACAGTGACTGTTATGGGTGTCTTGCTGGCTAACATGCGAGATGTTGATGTGGATGAAATTCTCAATTTCAAGGAAAGCCTGAGCATTGTCCTGATCTCCATGCTCTTTATTCTCTTGGCCGCTCGTATCGACTTCACTGCTTTTATCAATCTTGGCTGGAAGGCACTCTATGTAATACTTGCCATCCAGTTTCTAGCCAGACCCTTGAATGTGCTAATCTCTGCTCTTGGGTCGGAGCTCTCTTGGCCCGAGCGCCACCTTCTCGCCTGGATTGCACCAAGAGGTATTGTCGCTGCTGCCGTCTCCGCCCTTTTTGCCATCCGGTTAGAAAACGCGGGCTTCACCGATGCCCACCTTCTGGTCCCACTCACTTTCCTCGTCATCATCTGGACTGTGCTTCTACAGAGTGCAACCGCCAGACCCATAGCCTGCTGGTTGGGAGTGGCTGAACAAGATTCCAAGGGGCTTTTGATTATCAGCGCCAATCCGGTAGCCCGGGCAGTGGCCAAATCCCTGGTTGATCTGGGATTCAGGGTGCTGCTGGCAGATAGCAGTTGGGCCAATATAACAGCCGCAAAAATGGCAGGTCTTAACACCTACTATGGCAATCCGATCTCTGAGCATGCCAACCGCCACCTCGATCTAGTAGGGATAGGGCACATGCTGGCCCTCTCCTCCCATGATAATATGAACGTATCATCACTGATGCATTATCGCCTGGAACTTGGCTCCAACGCTATCTTTTCGATCCAATCCAAGGCAGTGATCAACAGCACTGTTAACCGGACCGCCGCCGCTATCCTGCGCGGCAAGACCTTGTTCGGCAAGGAAGTCACTTATGACAAATTGGCGAACCTCATCTCCCGAGGTGCGGTGATCAGGACCACTAGATTAACCGACACTTTCAGCTACCAGGACTTTCTAAAAATACAACAGGGCACGGCAATTCTCCTTTTCGGAATGGACGGTAACAAACGACTGCATATAGTGGTTGAGGAATGGCCCATAGTCCCCAAGTCGGGTTGGCTGCTGATCTACCTGGCGCCAATGCGGTAAATTGTTAATCAAGAAGATCTTTGCTTGACTAATCTCACATAAAAAAAGTCCCCGTTGGGTGATGACGTGAAAGTAACAGTATCCTTTGAAGAATAAAATGTAAGAGGTTTGATTTCCACTATTGACAAACTCTCCTCATTGTTGAGTAATCGTTCATTCCGTTGATTTCCGCCCGGTAAGTTTCCAAGTCTGTGAGTATGTTTTTTCCATTCTCCTGGTATAGGGTGAGGCAGGTTGAAAAAAGTGGATACCATTATAAACGAACAGAAAAATTCCTTGATGTCTGCATTCTCTGAATGTTTCCTTATGAGACTGACTGCACTAATTCGGTGTCCACTTTTTCACTACCACTTCACTTGAGAAGCATCGCCTAATGACCTGCTATTTCGGTGAGCTGCGGTTAACACCCTGTCAGGAAAAAGGTTAACTTGCAGGTTTGCTTTAATGATTGAGGCTGCCAAGTGCATTCTCTCGAAAGAGGCTTTTTGGAAATCGCACAAGATGGGTATTTCTACCTGTATAAAAAACCGTCATCTGTGGTCAGGTTAAAAAACGACATGAAAAGGGAGATTCTCAGGAATCTTGATCGGCGGGCTGTGTCCGCTGACGATGCTTGCCAAGAGTCATCTCTTGCTGCTGGACAGTACAGTCTTCTTTGATGCTCAGCAACGTTAATACCCGTGAATCTTAACACGATTTTTTAGTACTGAAGTGGTTGATTTTACTTTTTTCGCGTCTATACTCACATTCAAAATACCCTTGAACGCTTTCATCAATTCCCGGCCAAGTGTCTTATACGAAACGCTTTCTGGATCAGCTTCTCCCGTCTTGGCCATAAGCAACTTCTCGGTTACAGGGTCCATCAAACCGTGTTTATGCCAAGTCAACCATCTGTTGACCGAGGTCAGCACTTATTGGGCTTCATCTGCCTTCATATCAGAGGACTCCAAGAGGGTCAGCCCTTCCAGAGTAGTCACGCCATCTGGGGTTGGCAGAGATCGCCCGTCACTTTTCATCGTTACTGAGGGTTTCTCGTATGTACTGATGAACCATTTGGGAAATCTCCTCCTGTGACAGTTCTGCCATGTTGCTTCTTGCCCTTATGAAAAGCTGTTGGATGTAGGAAGCAATGCAATGGGCTCGATGCCTCGCAACACGAGATGCTCCAGTGAGGAGAGAATTGTCATGGTTATTGCTTGATGGATAACCACTATCACTATCTTTTCGAAATCTAACGATACATTGTCTTAAACCCGATAAGAGCAAAAATGGTTGACCATCCCGAAAAAATGGCACGGGGGCAATTATATTCTAACGTCAAAAGGGATTAGTGTTCCCTGATTTTTTGACGGTTGACCGGGCTCTAAGGCAATTTTCACGACAAAAAAAACAGCCAAACAGTGAATCAGGGCTGCCATGTTGCCCCGACACTTGCCAGAATACCAATCATCCGCCCATTGGCCTTTCTCACCTGTTGGTTACCAATATGCGGAATGATACGGACATAGGATTGGGTAAAACGCTGCACAAGCAATTCCAGCTCATTTCTGAACTGCATGTGTCGAGCTGGAACCCTCTGTTCATTCTCAAGGCCGGGATATTTCTTCGAAAGCCGCCTGATTTTTGGGGCAAGTTCTTCCATTTTGTCACAAAGCTGGTTCATAGCCCTGGCCAACTCTACAGAATTCTGCGTATTTTCTACAACGTAGAGGTATCTTCTCATCGCTGGAAGGTAGGGCTTTAGTACCTCAGCGGCTTCATCGTACTTGTCTGCTGAAAAACAATACCCCGGCAAAAGGCACAGAATTAAAACTGAAAATAGCACTATGTTTTTTTTCATAAAAACCCACCAAAGTAAATGCTAGCACTCGACATCAAATATCCTCATTTTTTTTGATTGTTATTTCATTTCGTTGCAGAGGCTTGCGATACTTCAGAGCCGTTGGATAAGAGCGTCTGCCAAACATGATTTGCCATTGAAGTATTTGTCGGAAAGATGCAGGAGTACCTAAAACAACAAAGGGACAATCCAGAGATATCAAAGCCTCAGAGCCAAGTCGGAAGCCTCAGTTATCTGGACTGATACCATTGTCCACTCAAGAAGACAAAGCAAAACGCAACATCGCCATAGTTACAGCGAACATAGATTACGGCTATACCTTGAAATAAATTACTAACATTCACGGTAGCCGCCAAAGAATTGGGTCTGAAGATTTGCATACGACTTAATATCAAAGAACAATTCCCGACCAGTAGCTTCGTAACGACAACAAGAGGTTTAACCACTTTATTTTTCTTGTTTGAGAAGAAAAAATTTTAAAGCGTGACGATCTTATCGAATTAGTCAATCCACTTGACCCGCAACGTGCATCCGATTTATTTAGTTATTCATCGACACGGAGATTCCTGCCGGATTTAACCAGTGGTTTCATAGCGGGCAAGTGAGCTCAAACGTTAACATTGCCTGGATGAAACTCTTGATTCTCGATTTTGACTCATTATCTAGATGTCTGTTAGGTTAATCAAAAAGTTACCCTAAGGCCTATCAATACAAAATGGCACCGTCTACCTTCGTAAATCTAAGGATATCCTGACATGTAAAACGCATTTTGAGATCAAAGATTAACGCACAGAATGTCTTTGCTGGTCATTTCGGGTTGAGTGTCAGGCAGCATGGTTGATAGTAACCTGAAAATCGGATAAAGTGCACACTTTAAGCAAAAAAAGAACCCAAGCACGGTTAAGTTGAAAAGCCGTGCTTTTTTCTTGCTTTTTTTACGTGCACGTATTAAGTTTGTGCGTACATTTTAAGGAGGAGTTTATTCATGGCTAAACCAATAACTGGAAAAACTCACGTCGGCGAACGGCGTGAGACGCGTCCGAATGGCGATATTTACATCTATGAACGGATTACGGCCTACGACGAAAAGACCAGAAAGACCTATACGGTCAGTCAGAAGCTCAAGGGAAAAATCAAGTCGGGAACCCAAGAAATTATGCCGACTCGTCCGAAAAAACACAAAGACGAAGGAGGCATTGCCGATGCAACACGTCAGCATACCGGCCTCACGGACATCCTGGAATGGGCGGGCAAGGTTTCCGGCATTGATGATGATGTACGTGCTTCATTGAGCGAAGGTGATGCGGCGAAGATGCTTTCTATCGCACGCTACTGGATCGGTTCCGGTGGCAACACGCTGCCGCGCCTTGAGAGTTGGCAGGTGATGCACCCCCTTCCATATGGTGAAGGGATCACTGAAGACGTGTATGGTAAGCTGTTTAAGGATGTTGGCCGCAATGAAGAAGGCGTTCAGTGCTATTTTTCAGCTCGGGCGGCACGCCTGGGAGAGTCTCCTGTGCTGGCGTTTGACTCTACCACTATCTCGACCTACTCTGAAAATCAGTCGGAAGCACGGCAGGGGTTCAACAAGGATGGCGACGGACTCAATACGATCAAGCTTTTGACCTTATATTCCGTGAAGAGTCGCGAACCCATAGCCTTCGCTAAGCAACCCGGTAATATTCCGGATGTCATATCCATTGAAAATACTCTGACACAACTCAAGTGTCTCAATCTGGAAAAACCTCTGATCGTCACCGATAACGGTTACTACAGCCAGAAAAACATGATGGAATTTGCCTTGCGCAATGTGAAGTTTCTGACCCTGGTTGATGCAAATATTATCTGGGTCCGCGAGACAATTGATGCGCTCCGTGCAACGATAGCGGGTATGTCCAGCACGTGTCCCTTCGACCCGTCAATCTGCGGAGCAACTTCGTCCAGAATGCACCCGTTCAGCCGAGCACGCCAGCGATCACGTAACGGTAAGGTTGCCGGTGAAAAAGAAACGATCTCGCGCCGTCTGTATGTGCATGTTTACTATTCCCCCGACAACGAAGCCAAGAAAGAAATCGCCTTCCGTATGGACCTGCTTGAACTGAAGGCGCAAATTGAAGAAGGGAAAACCGAGTTCACGGAATCAGCACAAAAGAAAACAGACAAGTACCTGACCTGTTCCAGGAAGGGGCGTGGGGGGCAACTAAAGGTGGGATTCAACGACAAGGCCATTACCGAAGCAAAGAAGTACTTTGGTTATTTCGTCCTTGTCAGCAATCAGGCCATGGATACATTTACAGCTCTTGAAAACTATCGACTGCGAGAAAAAATCGAAGAACTCTTTGCCGTGCAAAAAGGGAGGCTCGACGGTGCTCAGACCGCGCACATGGTACCCGGACAATCTGCGTGGCAGACAATTTACACAATTTGTCTCGCTGGGCTATCATTGTTTCCTGACGAAAAAAATAAAAGAAGTACAGACCAAGCTCGGAAAGAGAGAACCCGGAAAAACCGAATCACTCATTAAGCTCGAAAAGAAACTGGAAAACTGGCTTGCGCAACGCTCTCTCGCCCAGATCCTGGATTGGTTCGACTGCATTGAGACGACAAAGGTGCAAACTGTCATGGGCAGCTACCGATGGTCCACCGAATCAGTGGCTAGAGACAGGCTGTTCTTGAAGTACTTGGGAGTGAATACCAAATAGTGTACGCTTTAGCCGACTTTCAGGATAGTAACTGAGACACAACACGAGGGGATCAATTCGGCATCTGCACTGTGAGGAAAGTACTCTCAACTCCGACCATCTTCAAAAATGGAGCAATGGTCTCGGTAGATGCTCTTTGGTAAGCTCTACTTTGCGGTTGCTCTATTCAGGGCCAACTCCAAGGAAGTAGACGGCTCTAAGACTCAGGAAACATCTATACCCTGTAGTGAATATTATCACCTATTACTGCGATTCAAATCTTTACAGATACGATCTTACTCGTTTCAATGCAAACTCATATACCGGTTCGCTTTTAAAACTCAAGAATTGGTAAATCCTGGCCCACATCCTATTTGACATATTGTATTCGAACGATTACAATTTGGTGAATGTATACAGTCAAAACACTACCAGAATTCGATAAATGGCTGGACCGCATAAAAGACCGCATTACACGGCTTCGTCTAAGCCGCCGTCTTGATAAAGCCCAGCGAGGAAATCTCGGCGATGTAAAGCCTGTGGGACAAGGCCTTTTCGAAATGCGGGAGCACTTCGGTCCGGGCTGGCGGATGTATTATACCAAGCGAGGTGATACGTTAATCATCATGCTTGGCGGTGGAGACAAGGGCAGTCAAGAGAAGGATATCGCAACAGCCAAAGAGCGTGAAGCTGCGCTGGAGGATTGAATTATGAAAAAACACATTGCCGACTTACCAGATTTCGATATGGCTCAACAGCTAAAGAGCGAAGAAGATATCGCTGCTTATATAACGATGGTGATTGAGGATGGTGATGCAGCTGAACTGGCCCATGCTTTAGGGGTAGCAGCCAAAGCTCGGGGTATGAGCGAAGTTGCAAAATCTACAGGTATAACCCGTGAAGCTCTGTATAAAGCGCTAAAACCAAATGCCAAACCTCGATTTGACACAATCAATAAGGTATGTGCAGCCCTCGGTGTCCGTTTGGTAGCTCGGCCTACTCAATCTCAGTGAAAGGGTATCGCCCCGATTCAGCAAGAACAGGTTTTATTACGTAGTCTTTGGTGAGCTATAGTTTCCATTTACTCCATTTCTGATCAATTATCATTAAATACAATAACCTACCCTCTTAGAAAGCATAATAATCTTTGAGGCTTTTCTTCAACATAGCGTTACCTATAGACAACTTTCTTCTTGCAAAGCTTACAGCAAAATTTAAAAAACAGAAGACAACTACCCTCTTGGAGCAAGCATAATAATGGTCATGCCGGTCAGCGCGACGCCACCGCGGCGTAGAAGGGTTCAATATTTCGCATTGTTTATTCCCAATTATTCTCAAAACGCTTTTGCTTAAAAAAAACGACACTTTTTAAAAAATTCCGGTGCACTTGATACTGAATACATGATCATATAAGATAATACATGATGCCACAATGTGGCCCATGAAACAGAGCATCTTCACTTTTATTCTCCGCAGCACCATCTCCTTCCATGTGAAAGCAAACTTATATACCGGAATCTGTGCTCCCCCTGAATAGTGGTCAGCCGTCATGGCGGAGAAATATGAGAAGAAAATGATACTGGCAAGAAAGCCAATTTTAATTTCCCTTGGGCTCAAGGATTTAGTACGAGCCTGCCGCTTTTGGTATTGCAGGGGTTGATCTGGCAGTTGAGGTGGCCAAATAGAAGCTTTGCAAATTCTTTCAACACTTCAATTATAGATTCCTGCTGTTTATACGAAATTCTACTCACCCCAAATCCTAACAAAATTTTGGGAATCTGAAATTTGACCTTATCCATGAGAATATGTGCTGGTCACTTGGACATGATCGTTAGGCAGCATGGAAGATACTAACTGAAACACAACACGATCTGCCGAATCGGTACCCGCACTGCCAAGTAAGTATTATCAACGCCGATTATGTCCCCAGTTGAAAGATGAGGAATTTTAAATCGATCCCAGCCTTTAATGTAAACGTCAGCACATTACTCCAATGGCTGAATCGTCTGATACAATTTCAGTCGCAGGCATGGATCACGTATCAATAAATACTTTTGTGTAAAACTCAGCTGCTTTCTCAAGGTCTGTTAAGGAATGACCAATGTGGGGAAATGTTCTTGGGTATGTCATTACTATTTCCTATTTTGTGATTAGTTTATGTAATAGCGATTGGTTCATTAAAGCTCAATGCGTACACAAGTAACCGTTCGAAATAGTGTGACAAGAAGGCTGTGAAGGTTTTTCTGAAACAGGAATAATAGATTATGTTTCAGTGGAACAAAAAAGGCATACTATTGCCCCGGGGAAGTCTTGATGGATGTTGAGCGGGAAATGGAAATGTTTGATGCTAGGGCATTAAAATGAAGGGACGAAACGCTATAAAGAACTTGAGAGAATCGTGCCCGGCATTAGCCAGAGAATGGTGTAGATGCCCTCTGATAAGGTTAACCAGTGTTGTTAGGTTGAGAGGTTAATTTTATTCCTTTTGAAAAAGTGTAAAATGCGCACTCCAATGAACGAGGTGTTTGCAGCAATGTCATATACATCTAAACCATCTGTTGAGCCCTGTGTAAAGACCTTCGATGATTTTGTACGATTAGCTGATTATTCTCTGCTAGATACCTTAAATGTCGACCCTGATGCCACCAGAGACGGTGATGATCACCGTTCCCGTCAGGTTATTTCTGGCCATTTCGTACCTGTGACACCCACGCCGCTTGCAGAACCTGAATATGTAACCCATAGCAGCACTTTTTTTAATGAACTTGGGTTGAGCGACGAGTTGGCGTTTGATGAAAAATTTCGACGACTATTTTCTGGCGATATTTCTGCTGCTCATGAGCCTATGCGACAGATTGGCTGGGCGACAGGTTATGCATTGTCGATTTATGGCACCGAATATACCCAACAATGTCCATTTGGTACTGGTAATGGTTATGGCGATGGCCGTGCGATATCTGTATTTGAAGGAATACTCAATGGGCAGCGCTGGGAAATGCAATTGAAAGGTGGTGGCTCAACGCCTTATTGCCGTGGTGCCGACGGGCGCGCAGTACTCCGTTCAAGTGTACGTGAGTTTTTAGCGCAAGAATATATGCAGGCTTTAGGTGTTCCAACATCGCGCTCTTTAATACTGTATGTTTCTAAATCTGAGACCGTTACTCGGCCTTGGTATTCTCAAGACTCCCACTCAACCGACCCTGATATTTTGATGGACAATCCTGTGGCTATTTCAACTCGCGTTGCACCATCCTTTTTGCGAGTTGGTCAGCTAGAGTTATTTGCCCGCCGCGCACGCAACAATGCTCATCCAAGAGCATTAGAAGAGTTGCGCATGATTGTGTCGCATTTAATTGAGCGAGAATACAAAAGCGACATTAATCAAAATCTTGTTTTTGAAGATCAATTGCTTGAGTTGGCTAAGCTATTTCGCCAGCGTCTTACCTCACTGGTGGCCAATTGGCTACGTATTGGTTACTGCCAGGGTAATTTTAATAGCGACAACTGCGCCGCTGGTGGCTTCACCCTCGACTATGGACCATTTGGATTTTGTGAAATTTTTGACCCTGAGTTTCAACCTTGGACTGGCGGCGGTAAACACTTTTCATTCTTTAATCAGCCAATCGCAGCGGAAGCGAATTACCATATGTTTTGGACAGCTGTGAGACCGCTACTTGCAAAAAATACTGAGGCTTTAGAACATTTCGACCAAGTACGCCATGGCTTTGCAGAAGCAATGCAAAAACAAATCCAAAAAATGTGGGCGGCCAAACTTGGCTTGACTGAATATAACCCAAAGCTAATTAAGATATTACTGCAGTTAATGACCTCCACAGAGGTGGATTACACCATTTTCTTCCGTGAGTTATCCTATATACCAGAGGATGTTTCAGCATTGAAAAAGAGCTTCTACGCGAAAACGTCACAACAACTCGATGGGCAATGGCAATCTTGGCTAAAAAGCTGGCGTGACCTTGTCATTAAAGACGGCAACTTGGCTGAAATATCAGCAAATATGAAACAAACTAACCCAAAATACACATGGCGAGAGTGGTTGATTGTCCCCGCTTACCAACAAGCCATGCAGGGTGACTACACATCAGTTAAAGAGTTACAAGAAGTACTTAGCTATCCATATGATGAGCAATCACAAGAAGTAGAAGACAAATACTATCGTCTAAAACCTAAGGCGTTTTTTAACGTTGGTGGCGTGTCACACTATAGCTGTTCTTCGTGATTTTGAATAATATGTAGTTACTCAGACGAGATCTGACATGCACAAACGATAAAGTTCAACTTGAGCAGACCAATTGACCCCTTAACAATCCACGACAAGATTTACAGCTAAACTTTCTAAAGAAGTAGGTGAGCGGACTACTCACCTTCGTATTGGAAAGGTCAAGTTCGGTGCTCAGCAGCCGAGTTTAGCGGCGTCTTTGGTGATCTTTAGTTTATGGTTGCTCCATTTTTCAACAATCCTTCCGATATACACAGATCAAGTTTTTCTGCTATAATCGTATGCTTATCCATAAAATTTCCGAAAACATCTAAGCTTGCCCAGCATTAGCCATATAAGTGTTAATTGCCAAAATATATTGATTAGTAAGTTCGTGTGCTGCTTCAAATGCTTGATCCAGCACAGGGTCATCAAGAGATTGCTTTTCTACAGTCCAATCTTTTTCTAGGTAACGACGCTCAAAGGCTTCGTACTGCGCTTTATAATGTTCAAACATCTCAGGTATGGTCTTATTTTCGTTTACAAGACCGTCTTTGCCGATCAATTTAAACAGATCAGGTGCTATGGTCATGTTTTTATCAATAAAATCGGCATTATCAATCAACATTTGAAAATATTTTTCGTTTCCTAACAATCCATTTTCAGAGTGAGATACACTTTCCTGCAATTTTTTATTAATCTCTACGCTCTCTTCTTTGGCCCTAATCTCTTCTTGCAATATATCCTCATACTGTGGCAGCTGATGAATCTGTTTTTCTGCTTTCTCGATGGAGTCAGTAATCCGTTTGTTCTGAAACTTTTCATCAAACATTTCATCATCAGATTGCTCAAGTACATCAACAAATTGATACCGCTCTTCATCCGAAAGTGAAAAAGCATATGTCTGCAAGTTCAACATAAATTGAGCCTTTGAGGAAAAACCTACAGTGTCATCTCGTCTCCCTTCTGCGTTGTTATCGATGCAATTAAAAGATTCAGATAACGCACGCTGCAAGTCGTTTATATCACCTGAATTTGCGAAGTTATTAATAAAGGGATTACTGGTTATAGCTGTATTGATAGTACTCATCAATAGTCCTCCATGACTGTTTGATTCAGTACAAAATAGATTAGAACGAAATTGCACTAATATGTATCGACAGCAAAAACAAAAAAAACTAGAGAACTGGTTAGTATTCCGAGAGAATAACTAAAGCCAACCAAGAATAACATTTTTTATCCGTTAGGCACAAATAATTGCAACACGATGATTCATGAAAGTACCAAGCTGTGATTCATTGGGTTAACCGAACCGATACGCAACAGCCTGTGCCTCGTTTGACACTCTCGCTTTTTCAGTTTAGGTTAGTTCCCTTCATAACACGCCACCAGTTGAGTGCGGAGAGTTGCCGGTACCGTAACCGAAGATTATCGGTCTTGCCATTATTCGTAACTATGCGGCCTTTTAGATCCTGAACCTGGCCTTGAGATGATACGTCAATCACTCTATCAGGAGTTACAACTGTATTACTCCCATAACCGACTGGGGGCGCTTGTGGATCAAGCATATTGTGCCCAAACGAAGAGTATTCAAACCCACGAGGAGCGCTTAATTCAACCAGTGTGGGAATCACATCAATATGACTGCCAATAAGGGGATGGCGGTGTTGTACATTCTTTAGGACCTCAGGGCCGTAGAGGACGAAAGGAACGGCGCGCTGGAGAAGCAATGTTTGGCTCTGATTGAATTCTCGGCGGGACCAATGATCTCCAGTTATGACGAAAAGGGAGTGAGGAAAACGCTTTTCGGCTGCTACGACAAAGTCCCCCATGGCATGGTCTGCATACCAGAGATGACCAAGAATTTTCGTCTGTTTCTCGTCAAACCGGTGAGCGGCTAGTGCTCCAGCGAGTGCTTGCCTGGGAAAGCCTTTAGAGTCAATATCAACAGTGTAAGGTGCATGATATGAAATGGTCATGATGATGTTCAAGGAAGGTTGGTCTCTCGGCATGCCGAGAACAAACTTGAACAATTCTTCGTCTGGCACACCCCATTCAGTGTGAGGTAGGTTTGGAGCCATTTCAACACTGCTGTGAACTTCGTCAAATCCCTGCTCATGACAGAACTCTCCAATTCTTTGCCAGCTTTCGTATCCAGGATAAAAGAAACGGGTCCGGTAACCGAGTCGGTTAAAAATTGTTGCTGGTGCCATGGGAAGACCTCGCCTTGGCAGAGGTTGGTAGTTCACATTGACCCCCGTGTCCAAGGTACCTGAGATCATTGCAGAAAGGCTAGCGATTGTGTGGTCCCCACCAGAGACGAACGCATCTGCGATAAATCCTCTCTTACCAAGAGCAATCAAACGATCATTGACATGGAGATCCAGATTTTCTGGTTGCATTCCCCATGTGTCGTAGCTTTCCTCGACAATAACGAAGATATGCTGAGGCGGTTCTGATGGCGAGCCTGACGCCGTTTTTTTTAAGTAATCATCGAGGTTAGCTGACACAGAAGCTTCTGGATACAAGCCTCTAACAGCCGATCGGACATCGCCATTGGGAAGAATTGTGGCAAAGCCCTTTGATCCCTTTAGAGTCTTGTAACTGAGTATAGCACGCTTGAGAGCGGCGAAGGGGTTGAGCACCAACTTGTTCAGAAATACATCGTTCGTTGTGGCGCATGCGGAAACCAGCACAGGGCGGTGCCCGAACGATGCACGCATACCAATAACCAGCAGGAAAGCGACGACAGGTGGTAATACCCACCTTGGCCAGTTTGAGTTAAATGCAGATGGTAATGGGAACAGATCTATTATGATACGACCCAGAATCCTGCCCATCCAAACTAGTCCTGCGATCATAATCGCTGCCCCAAACAGCAGCCAGACTACTGGATAACTTTTCCAAATGGTTTGGGCAATAGCGAGGCGGTCATCGTATATTAACCCAAAAATCCAGTGGTTGAATTGATCGTGGTATTCCTGGAAATAGGCTACGTCTACCATGAAGGTTAAGATGCATATTGTCGTTAGGGTAATCCCTAGAACCCGACGGATCTTTACGAGCCAAGGGGCAAGGGAATAATAGAAAGAAATAAGGGTCAGTAAAACGATGGGAGCGATACCGTAACTGGCTATTGAAATATCGAATCGGAGGCCAGTAGCAAAACATTGCAACACCTCAGTAATGTCACTATTAGATGAAAGCTCATGTCTGAACAGGACCAGCAAGAGTGCGCGAAAGGAGAACATCATCAGAATCAGCGCCAGCCACAAGGTGAAATCAATAAAGATGTCCCTAAGTGCAGATGCATTCAAATGCCTAGGTGGGGCCGAATCATTGCCAGAAGAATTCGATATTAGCGGTTTAGAAGCTGTCATTTTTTGAGTTACCTTGTAAGGGCCATTCTATTCTTTACAATATCATTTTGGGGATATTTGCCATGTTTATGACCAATCCGATATTTTTTGTCGAACCAGACATTCATGACTCGCAACCCGTGTGTGGGACCATCCTGTGCCTGATAGATATAGTTATAAGCTATAAAATAATGCTATGTAAGGTCGTCCTTAAATTTTGACATCCTTGGTCAAAATCTTTTGATCCGATGGGGCATTTGGTTACCATTTCCTCTTAGACTACGCAACGTTTTATCGCCTATAATTGATAAAGTCAATGCAGATGAGCTATTGTGCTGAATAGTCAATCTATTTTGATGAAAAGGCGTTGAAAAAATGCAAGCGAACTGATGTTATTGTCCTATCTTTTTTGTCATGAATCGGTTTTGAGGATGAGCCCTCAAAATGCTCGTCGGAGAAACTCGTTTTTGGTGGCGTGGTTTAACATCTCTGACTACACGTTACCGAGATAACGCTTAGCTGCATAATCTTTGTTATTACATCATGAAGTCCCCGTTGTTCGAACAATAGGGCACCCATTGTCTTTACATTGCCCATAATAATACCCTGTGTTGAGCGTTGAAACCAAAGGGGGCTTTTTTATTCCAAACGATGTCTTACATTTCTAGAGAACCATTCCCGGTTTACCATTGGTCATGTTATTTTTAGATAGAAGTCTAGCGATGTCATAGCGCAAATGACTGAAGTCTCTCGAAAATAGTACAAATGGACAGACACTGGCTAAACAGACATGAGGTGAACATACAGAACTCATGCCGCTTATTACAAGAAGGAGGCTGAGTAGAGGAGGGACGTGCAGCTTTTGTCGAGGAAATGACCTTCGCTTCTTGTGACAGATGAAATAACCACACGATTAAAAAGGATAACCATGAAAAAACTACAAGAGTATTTTGAAAGTACAAAAGGGGTAGGTGTTTTGGCTACTGCCGATAGCAATGGCAAAGTGGATGCAGCAATCTACTCGTCTCCACATTTTTTAGAGGAGGGGACTTTGGCTTTTATTATGCGTGACCGTCTGACTCATCACAACCTGAAATCCAATTCTTCAGCGACTTTTCTCTTCATCGAAGAAGGAGCCGGCTACAAAGGTAAGAGGCTTTTTCTAAAAAAAGTTCGTGAAGATAAAAACTCAGCATTGATCATGAAAATTAAACGCCGTAAATATACCGAAGACAATGAAGAACCAATGTTTCTGGTATATTTCACTGTCGATAAGGAACTGCCGCTAATCGCCGGTTCGTATTAGCAGTTTTTGGCAATAATTTGACTTTTTTCGATCGCATTTAGAATCGGCAAAGGTGGCGCTTTGACCAGCCCGCTATTGCCGATTTCGAAAGAGGAAAGAAGGGGATAGAACTTCGCTTGACTCATCTAAATAGGGCAAGGCAAACATACATTTCGAGGATCGATTTTAACCACTGCAAAAGCCCAGTAATAAATTCAGATTGCTTGTGAAACAAATGTGCCCGGCGCCGTCGTGGATATAAAGGCGAGAAACTCGACACCGATTATATTACCCGAGATGGAGCTATCCATTGGAAGGGACCTGTTAAAGCAATAGACCACCTTGGCCACCGCCTCAACAAACTGGCTGTTAATTTTGATAATTTTGCCGGGCTGCAAGTATTGATCAGTACAAAACCGCATGCCGGTAGGTGAAAGTTGTGAGGTTTGACCACGATATTCCTGCAGCGATGGCCATTCGACATAGTAAGTGATTTCAAAATCTTTCGCAATGCGGTGAAAAGCTCGTTCAGAATGGACAGAACTCTTGATTTTGTGGATTGGATAAAGAGGGCTGTGACAACTGGAGCACCGAGTATCAGGCACCAGGGGAACAGAACGCTGCTCCAGGTTATTACAAAACCGACATACGTGGGCAAAAACTCCACCTGTGTATACATTACTTATTGCAGCGCTGTGGGGAGGGCATATACGTTCTAAAGGATTAGAGGACTTCGACCGACTTGACCGAGTGTGTATCTGCAGAGAGTCTTTATCATACTTCAATCTTTTTCTTGGATCGATAAGTACCTCTTTTGCTTCGTTGAGCAAAGCTGATTCCCAATGGTCCCCTCCCAGATCTGGATGTCTTTTGAGTTTTAACAGCAGAGCACGATAGCTCGATTTGATTATTTCCAGAGGTGCATCGGGCTGAACATGGAGAAGCCGGTAATAATTACGTCTGTTTTTCACTTTTTATCTCAGTAGGGATTTCATCAAACGTTTTTAAAAGCACCTTATGAAACGTTGCCAGTCACTGGATTCAAATAATAAGCGCAACACGCCTCCAGTAAAAGCCTCCACTTCCCAGTTATTAAAATGCTGTCGGGAAAACCAAAAAGCCGAACTACCTTTTCCTAAGGCAGCTCGGCTATCAATTGAGACCCGTGGCTTTCCGTCCCTGTCTTACGACAGGTTTGGCTTTATCGTATTGATTAAAGTGAACTTTATATGCTCTCTATTTTATAAGAATCTCTAGCGAGGAGTCAATGGAACAAGACTGCTCGATCGAAATTTTTTGATGTTTCTCAGAGAAATACCAGAGGTCCGTCAAAAAATTAAAATTGTGAGTGGTTATCCAAATGAGCAGATTGCAGAATCTGCTTTTGGCACCATACGCAGTTTTTTCAGCTGGGATCTGAAGTTGTTCTAGCGCTCACTTTTAGTTGGTACATGGCTCTTTCGATCATCGGCCAGAGGCAGTTCTACCACGAATACTGCTCCGGGACCGAAATGCTTACATCTCAAAAAGTTTTCCGGTAAATATTCTTTCGGGGGCGGACTGATAGCCACGATTTTGCCGCCGTGGTCCTTGATAATCCCAAATGATACGGAAAGCCCCAATCCTGTTCCCTTTCCTACCTGCTTGGTTGTAAAGAACGGATCAAATATTCTGCTCAGATTTTCTGCAGCAATCCCTTTACCGGTATCTGCAAAACTGACAACCAACTTTCGCTCTGCTGCAAAGAATGTAGATTGAATGTGTATTTCACCATCCTGTTCGATAACATCTGCGGCATTGTTGAGTAGGTTCAGCCAAACTTGCTTGAGCCTCTCCTGATCGCCGGAGAGAAGAGGAATGTTGTTATCCAGTGCGTGTATTATTTTAATGCGATTCATAAAAAAAGCATGCTCAACCAGATTACTTACCTGCCGAATTGATGCATTTATGTCTACACTTTCACTGATGGCCTGTGAATTTCTCGAAAAGCCGAGCAAATCAGCGACAATTTTTCGGCAAACTTTAGTCTGCTTTTCGATGATTCGCATGCCGTCAAGGATTTCCTCATCTTCAATATCATCCATCATAAGCTGGGTATAGCCAAGGATGATGCCTAATGGTGTGTTGATTTCATGGGCGACGCCACCGGCTAAACGACCCAGATCTTCCATCTTCTGGGACTGGATGAGCTGCTCCTGGAATTTCTTGAGCATGGAAATATCCCTGGCGGTGAGAAGGAGTCCTATCATGCTGCCATCCTGATCATAGACCGGGACCTTAACGACATGAAACCATTTTTGTTCTTTCGAGCGTTTGAAGGTGAATTCTTTTACCAGGGGAATTCCCGTGGCAAGTATTTCTTTGCTCTCCCGAATATTGAGTTCGGCTTGCTGCTCCGTAAAGATGTCCGTATCGGTCTTGCCGACTATGCTTTCCTCATCCAGATTAAAATAATCGCAGAAAGCCTTACCGGCGAATGTATAAGCCAGATTTTTGTCCTGAAGAGTTATGAAGTCCGGAGTTACATTCAAAATGGTCTTTAACAACCCCTGTTGCCTGGCAATAGTCTTTTCCCGCTCAGTGAGTTCTTCGATGTGATTTTTAACGGTGACGGCCATTGCATCAAAGGCCTCGGCCAGATCCTGAAGTTCATCACCGAAATTATGCTTTAAAACGGGACATTGCCGGCAGTTTTCCATCTTGAAAGGATACTCTTTATCACCACAATTCGGGCAAAGAGTCCCGGCCAGATACCAGCAACGTCGTTGTTTGTCGCCGTAGGCCGGACACTCTCTGTGGTCGCAGGCCATAATTTCCCAACAGTATTTTTCGAGCGAGAATCCTGCCTGCACGTCGAGATTACCCTGCACAATTTCCTCTACCGATTTTCTCAGTCGGTTCAGGCGAAAGGTCACAGTGCGGGCAAACCACAGGGCAAGAATTATCCCCAAACCAACCACTCCAAGCGTACTGAAAAGACTTGTCAGCCACTGACGGCGGATCTGGGCGTCGATATCCTTTCTTGACAGACCCAGCCTGACGGAGCCCAAATCCTTGTCACCCAGGCTAATTCTGACATTGAAGTCATAGACAAGTCCTTGTTCTGTTGTTAAAAGAACCGGCTGCGTTTTTTTTCCATCTATATTGACGTGGAGTAGATCCGTAGGAAAGCCCCCGGAGAAGGTGTGAGAAAGAATATTGGAGTGTGCGTCTGTAAGAAAAATATAGATAACATCGTCATATTGGTTGTCGACATTATCGATAAGGTTCTTCATCTGCAGAAAATTCGTGGCCAAAATGGGTTCAGCCAGACGAAAGGCCAGAGCGGAGGTGAGGGCCATGCCTCTTTTCCTTCCTTGCTCAAGAAGAGCCCGCGATGACATAGCAGACAGGATGAGCCCAACACCCAACCCACAGAATACCAGCATAAAGGTCATTCCCAGGGTAATCTTGGTCCGAAATCTCAGGCGATGCAAAAACCTTAGGAGAAAATTAATCAATGTCCAGCCCCACTTTATTGCTCAGTTCCCTGATTGGGTCAAAATCCCGGTCATCAGATGGGACAAAGCCGATAAACTTCGCCGCATCAAGTATTTGCCTGTGCTGTGGATTGTTTGTGTAATCCAGTTTAAGCATGGCATTCCTAATTTTGTCGACCACATCCTGTGAAAGACGGGGGCTGTAGGCATAAACCCATCCTGGATACCATCTGGAACTGGCAATTACTTTTATCTGGTTGATATCGATTTTATTTTTCACAACGCTAAGAGACCCTTCGCGTATTGAGCCTATGTCGTGGAGTCCGGCATATACCCCGAGAATAACGTTTTCCTGTCGCCCTCCGGCAAAGACGACTTCCTTGAAATCGTTTAATGTAATTCCGTGGTCCACAAAATGACCAAGAGGGAACAAATAGCCTCCAGCCGATGAGGGATCGACAGCTACCCACGATTTTCCACGGCAATCGTCAATGGATTGAATTTTCTGATTATCTTTGCGGGCAATGATCTGGCCTCGGAACTCTCCGTTTCCATTGGTCTCGATAACTCTCGCCATAGCTCTGGCGCCGTAACGATTAGCCAGCTTCACATAAATAAACGGATTAGAAAATGATATGTCAATCTTCCCCTGGCCGAACATACTGATATAATCGTTAAATGTTTCGGGATACACCTGGCGCAGGGATAATCCAGTCTGCTGGGAAAGATATTCCACTAATCGATTATGCCGCCGAAAAGACTCTGTGTTTGAGTATTGTGGCAGGTACGCATAAGTTATGGCAGGTAATTGGGGCCTGAAAGTAATTTCCTGGCGTTTATCGAGAGAAACCTTGATCGGTTCTTCGCTTTCCCTGCAGGAAAAGAGAAAAAGGGAAGTAATGAGGAGTAAAAGGAAAACTCTTTTTCTTGGCATCTATAATACCTGTTTTCTCAAGAGGGTACGGAACCACTGGAATCATTCCTTGTCATATGCAGCAATGGCGGCAGGAAGGGCTTCGGTAACAATATGGCCGGCTGGCGGCAAACCGACCAGTATTGCGCTAATAATTTCATCTTTAGATGCGCCGGCTGCTTTAGCCATTTTGACATGAAATGGAATGCCGCCTACTCGACCTAAGGCAGACAATACAGAAATGTAAGCAAGGTTATGTGTTTTCTTGTCGAGCGAGCTTGCTGCTGAAAGGGATTGAACAAGCTGCATCCATGCTTCTGAATGCTTTGGAGCTTCATCTTTGAATGTTTGAAAGGCTATACTCATTAATTTTGATTTTTCCACTTCTCTATCCTTTTATGAAATTATATTGGTAAAATCACCAGCAAGTTGGACAGCGGACTGTTTTGTCAGTCATGTCGCCATCAAGAGAGGCGTGCTCCGGCAGTTGAGCATGTTAGATATACTTTCTCAAGGCACGTTCGAGTGCTGCTTATCGGTCATACTCGTTTGCCCCTGAGGACTCCTTGACACACCAAAGAATCATAATAACCCAGCCAATGATTGGTATTAAACCAATGAGCTGCCACCACCCACTACGACCGATATCGTGCAATCTTCTTGATGCGACAGCTATTGACGGCAGGAAAACAGCAAGAGACAATATTGATTCTAGTTTCTGGCTTAACAATTGCGAACATGCAGAAAGGAGAATTGTGAACAATACCCACCACCAAAATTCCGATCGCGTGGCGCGTCCATTAAACTCTGCGTATTTTTTTAAACATATCTGTATCGATTCAGTGAATGTCATAGTTCTTTTCCTCATCTTTGTTGATGGTGACCTATATTAGCTCGGAGACTCCCCTTCACCATCGGAATCTGAATTTAGTAATTCCTCTCTCCTGCCATCCACTGTCTGCAATTTCAATGCAGATCAGGTAGAGGAGGGGGGATATCTTCCTCTACTATTGGAGGGAGCAGCAGGGAAGAGGAGTTCGGCTGATTGTCTTCGCTGTTGGTTTTAGCGACACCGTCGTCGCTCCACTCGAAAGCCTCACCGTTCAAGATGATTTTTTCTTTATTGAACCAAATAGTCAGTTCGTCAGCATCCTGCTTGTTTTTTCCAGTTTCAATCTTTGGTGTGCCGACTTTGTAGAGAGCATTGGTATACTTTATCGTTTTAAATAATTGCTCGTCAGAGCGAATGATTTGGGATTTGAAGACCATTTCTATATCGTAGCCTTTCTTTTCAGAATTGTCTGCCGCAAGTTTTTCCCGAATAAGCGAGATAGAGATCTCCGCAGAACGACTTTTCTTTATAAAAGATTTGATCGGCAACACGTCCTTAAAGGTGAGTACAGTCATTTCCGGAAGGTCGGTCATCACTGATGCATCGGCAGGATAGAAGTCTTTCTCGCCTTCCTCATTTCTTAAACGCAACGTCACCAGGGAGTTTTCAGCCATCCAGCGCGTAGGCAAAAAAAGTGTAATATTATCGCCCTTAAATACATTAAGGGGGTTGAGAAGGGACTTGTCCGCAACCTGCAGTAATACGCGATCAAATTCAGGTTGTATTTTTTTTAAGATATCGATGTTTCGAATTTTCCCGTAAAGCCACAACAGATCATAATTGTTCACATTATTGTTTTTCAGCACCATATCCATAATGCGATTGAAAACATCGGGTCGAGAGTTCAGCAGCAAAGCAGGACCCACCGCCCGAATCATATCAGGAGAGTCGATAAATGCAGTATGTCCGTTATCCAGATTACGTAGAATTAGTTTGGCCGCCGTGTCAGAATCTCCAATACGTCCATACTGAAGTGCCGCAAAAAGAATATTTCCCCAATCGGTGTCATCCGAATTGGCTAAAATCAGATCCAAATCACTTTTAAGCATGCCAGAATTTGACTGTTCCACTTTTAACATGGTTTTGCACATGGCAACGGAGGCCGCATAAGGATCCTTCCTCAAGATTTTCTGATTGATTTTCTGAAATTTGTTAAAGCAATCAAGTGCAGCCTCGTTTTTACCAATTTCCTGGGCTGCTTGACCGCGGTAATACCAGTAAGGTGGAAATTTTTGGAAACTGTTTTCAATCCGCTCTAATTTGCGATATCGTCGCTCAATGTCGGGTTCCTTTAAAATATCAGTATAATCTCTGAGCTGTTTTTCATTCAATCGCCATTCATCAGGCAAATTATATCGCCGCATCAACTCCCAGGAATATTTCAGCAGTTTTTTGTAAAAACTGTTAAGCCCCTGCATGGTTTTCGCCTCAATTGCCCATTTTCCTTCCTCTTTTTCTTTGGCATAGGTATCCATTTGGGAGCGGTAATTGAAATAAAAAGACCCTGTGCGAAGTACCGCGATTAAAACGCCCGCATAAGGGTTAAGAACAAGGTCAGTATCAAAAATGCGCGACCTTACTCTATTTTTTAGCTCGTTTTGGATATTTTTGTCAAAACGGGTCAAGATGTATTCCCTATCGTGATCCTGGATTTTTGAACTTGTGAGCAAGTCCATGAGCTCCTGAAGCAATGTGATGATGTCGGCGTCAGGAATATTGCTCAAATTCAAGTTATTGATGATGGTGTTGTATTCCTGGTCAAGAACGACCTTGTCATTGTATGTCATGATATGGGTCAAAGAGACCGCTATCAGGTTTAAGGATTGTAATACCTGAAGCTGTGCCTGGTCCTTATTGGGGTCCGCTCGAAGTTCCCCAGGAGTAAATAACCCAGCCAGCATGATGCAGATAAGAATTGTAACCGACTGTAAACCCATAATAATTTTTCTTTGAATGATCCACTTTTGCATTTTTCTATCCGTTGATGAATCGGCCTTTACTCCAGCCGTTAAATAATTCAAACCATATTCTATATGGTTGGTATTCGCTTTTTGTCAAGCTAATCTGAAAGTATGATGTGGCAAGATGATGCTTCAAGATTTTTAAGAGAGGCATCTGCTTTTCCCAAATATATTGTGTTGTTAAAGAGCAGAACATCTCTGCGAGGTGGTTGATGGAATTATTATTGGCACCGGTGGCTTCGTGGTTGGCCGGGACTTCTAGGGTTTTCTGATTGAAGAGGATGAGGCTCCTCTGACGGAAGGTGTCCCGTAGAGCGTCTATTTTCGGAGCCAGTTTTGTACGTTTACCGGTTTTTTTATCTGTTGTTCTTTTAGCATTATCTGTTCAGTTTGTATCCATGCATCTGTGTCAATAGTACCAAAATTCTGTGGTGCAACCAATTCTCGGGTTGCAATTAATTGGAGTTTTATTATGGCATCTGTATTGCCTTTATCCCGGGCTGCAATTACTGCAAGCGTACTCTTTTCATTAGCAGGGTCCATTGCATCTCTCCACGCAGCCAGGAGAGCAGTTTGAAATTTCTCAACTATTTCCGGATGCGTTTCTATCATCGATTTTGAGGTAATAACGGAGTTAGCAACGAAGTTTACACCAAAATCAGCAGGGTTTAAGAAGCGAACATCCTCTCCCTCGGACTGAAGGCGATTTTTGAGAATGACTCCTTGAGAATTGCGATAAACGGGCCAGATCTGGACCTTTCCTGTAAGAAAGGGCGTAAAATCAAAACGGACACTATGAATTTTCACATCATTTTGGGAGATTCCGCCCTTGGCCAAAAGCGTGTTCATGATGCTCTCATCATTGCCGCCGAAGGTGATGCCGATACTTTTGCCCTTTAATTGAGAAAGATTTGTTATTTCAGGAAGTGTGTTTCTGTAAATCCACTGCATTGGGTTAATCTGAAAAATCTGAAAGAGCACAACCACTTCAGATCCTTTTTCAAGAGCTCTGATTACCTGGTCTGCCGAGGCTACCCCGAAATCGGTTTGGCCCAATTCCAGTTCTTTGATTGCATTTATTCCAACTCCTCCTTCCTTGACTCTCACCTGAAGACCAGCTTCCTTGAAGTAACCTTTATCAGCGGCATAAATATCACCGGCAACAGACGCGTTGAACAACCATTTAAGTCTGTATGTCAACTCGTTGGCCATTCCTTGACTACTGGTTGTCAATATCAGTATTGAGAGTAGAAATATTCCTAAGGTCAGTTGTTTTTTTCGCATTTGTTCACTTTTTTTGTAAGAGATCTTAATTCTCTGATGGGATGGCCCAGGCTTTTTGGATTCGTTTGCTGACACTTTCGAGCAGCCCCTGATAGATAGAAATGACTATGCCTATCATAAATAGAGCGACAAAAATTTTAGCCAGGTCGCTCTGGTAGAGCGCTATTCGAATAGAATAACCGATTCCAGCGTCGGCTGCGATAAATTCGGCTACAATTGCCCCGGCCATTGCGAGTGTTGCACTCCCCGAGATGACAGTTGCCAGCTTGCTTAAGTTTTCAAAAGCACGTATTTTTACTTCAAGCTGCCATCTCATCTTTCCTGTAACAATATAGAAATGTTCGATGTGTTTGACTGGCGATGACATTACTCCCAGGACCGAGAGGAGAAGTGGAAAATAACAGATCATAGAAGCTATAATCAATCGGGGAATGAAGCCGTCTCCCAGAAGGATAAATATAATTGGCGCAAGAGCCACTATTGGATATGCTTGAATATTGTAAGCCGTTATTTTTATGAATGTTCCAATCCAGCTGGATTTTCTTCCGGCAATTCCCACAGTAAAGGCAAGAATTATTGAGATGAGTTGTCCTATCACTGTGACCTGGAGAGTGTTGAGTACATCAAAAAAATATCCTTTTGCTGTTTCTCCGGCCGTGTCAAATATAAGGGAAACTCCCGGGATAACGTAATCGGATAATCCCAATAATAGCTTAACAAGCAGGAGCCCTGAGATTCCAACAATGTAGACAAGAAGGAACTGGTAGATTCGTCTAAAAAGCATTCATTATCTCCAGCATAGTCTCATCGACTTTCTTTCGGTCGATTGCGTCTATAATACTACAATTCTGTCCCTGAATTATACTGTATCTTTTTCCAGTAGCTCGTCTACCAAAGACCAGGATTTCATCACAAAAGGTCGAAACTTCCATGAGGTTATGGGAGATGTAGAGAAACATTTTTTGAGGATAAAGTCGTTTGATCGTAAGTATGATGGTTTGTCTCAACTGTTCATCTACGTTCGCCAAGCTTTCATCCAGGATGAGAAGATCAAATTCCTGAAGCAGGTACCTGATAAGGTTTACTCTATTCTGTTGTCCCATTGAAAGCTGATGGAACCGGGAACCAAGTAAGGACGATAGATTAAAAACCTTGATGAGTTCCTGCTTTAATTCTTCCTTCTCTTTTGCGACCACTTTATCCAGATGCGCCCCAGCACTCAACCAGCCGGGCAATCTTTCCAGATTATATGAATAGAGAATGGTATGTATATTGGTTAGTTGAATATTTCCCAGGAAATCGTGCTGATTTTGATCTGCGATGAGCCGGGCGAATGAACTCTTTCCGACTCCTGACGGTCCAAAGATTGAATGGAACCCAGGGCGACTGAGTGCACAATTGACATTGTCAAGGACCTTGCTGTCAGTACCTGGATAACTATATGTAATGTTGCTGCATTCAAGGCGCATCTTCAGTCACTCCTATTATTTTCCTGCTGAGAGCAAGATCATAAATCCTACACCTCCGGTTACCAAATTCATAGACAAAATAGTGATAATTTAGGTTTTGCTGAACCGTTAACCTGCAAGACCGTAAAAAATCTTGCTGTTATCGCCATGCCGATGATGCTGAGTTTGATATTGGCAAGCCCCGCCGCGGGCCAGGAGAACCTTTTTACCCGAACGATCCTTATTTCGGTTCAAATTTTCAGTTTTTCCATCTGTCCGTAATGTCGGTCGTAATGCAGATTCTTTTCATAAATAAGCGTAAAAATAAATAAATATAAGTTACATTATGTAAACAATAAATATGTATGTGAAGAAGTTTACAAAAGCGACAGGTATCAATGAAAAGTAGTTTGTTGTACTGAATTATCCTTTCGTAATTACAACAAAAATAGATATGTAATCGTTATGATTTGTAGAATATTGTCGAACTTTTATCGAGCTGAAAAGGTTTTTGATAGGAGAAATTGGAGGAATATACATTGAGTCGGTAAATTGCACCTATCGACTCAAATGAGTGCAGCGAAGCATTGTTAGCCGTGTAATTTGCTTTTGAAATTCGAACAGAATTACCAGTGCATGAGTAAAGGGCGCATTGTTTTCTTGACTTAGTAGCTAGAAATAGCATAAGATACATGATATATAGTGTTCAGAATATTTGATACGAGAAAAAGCCAAATCTACCGAATGGTAGGTACGGAAAGCCACGGATCTTAAATGAAAGCCGAGCTGCCTTGTAAAGGGTCAGTCCGGCTTTTTTGTTGTGTGATCGGCTTCATTGAATACATATTAACGATAAAACTGGAGGAGATATGGATACATTACGATCTGTATTAATAAGTATTCTACTTTTTTTCATTTTATTGACCAACGCAACAGGACAAACAAATTCATTTTTTAAAATTCCATTAAAATGTGGCACAATTACATTAGAAAAAGAAGACGTTAACGCAAGTCTGTTGAAGGAATTGGAAATTGCGAATAAAGGACATCAGTATTCAATTGTACAATTCGAAAAAGTTTTAAAAAGAAGTAAAATTATAGAACTCAAAAAAATCGGAATAAACCCGCTCACCCGTTTACACAAAAATGCTTGGATTTGTTCAGTCACGTCATTTGCATTAACCGAATCAGAACTCAAGAAATACTCAATCGCCGCTGTAACACCCTGGAAGGCGGAATACAAGATTTCACCAGCCATAAAAAATGGGCAGTTTCATGAATGGGCTGTTACTGACAATGGGAATATTAAACTATTGGTTTCTTCCTTTAGGGATGTCGACAAAAAGGTTATGGAGGATTTATTAGCTGAATATTCTTCTTCCTATGAGACAGTTGGAACACCAAACATGTGGGCTGTTCAGTTGCCACCCGGGAACATAGAACATTTGATCAAAGAACCTGCAGTTTATTCTGCAGAAGAAGGGCCTCTGCCAGTCGAACACAGCTTAATGTTCTGTATTGGTCTAGCATTAATGTCAGCTCAGCCAAAAATGTAAATTCAGGCGCAATGTCGAATGCTTATGGCTGGAATATCTTATGGAAAGATGCCTTTTCCAGGACTGAGGTGAGAATCTGGAAAAGCAGTCTCAAATAAGGATGGGAAAGAAGAGTACTGCTATCACAGGAATTCTATATTCTCACACTTATACTGAGAGTCATCTAAGGGGAGGAGGAGCCTGACAAAGACAAGGGCTTCCGTGGGCAGAGCTACAGATTGAATAGTCCCAACAACCGTCGCTGACAGAACATCTAAAATTCCTGACGACAGACGGACACTTAGATTAAGTTTGCTCTTAAGGGGAATATTGATTTTCTCATGTTTTTTTACTGGTAATGAAAAACATAGTCCTCCTTTCATTTTTCTTACTATTGTTCCCTGTTGAATCTTTTCATCCCCTGGTTTTTTAACCCCATTTTTTCTCTTGACGTGTGTGCTATCGGTTCCTGCAGTCGTAGGGGTATCAAGTATCCGCAACATGTTTTGCAGGACGTCATATCGTGAGCAAAAAGTAAAGATTTTTTCAGCGAGATTTGGGAAATCTACCTGCAATTTTAAAAGTTGCTCCAAATCAAAAACATGGGCACTCACGACATCTTTGGCATAGAGGGAGAGGTTCCATGCCTCACCGGTAAGGAAAATGTCACTGCCTATAAGGTCGCCAGGGCCAATTGGGCTCAGAGTAACTTCTTCGCCTCTCAGATTTCTGACCAAGTTGACAGTTCCGCTATTGAGTAAAAAAAGAGGGGCCTGCAGGTCACCACGGGCGATGATCAGCTCATTCGGCTGATATTTTTTGAGTTTCAAAGTAGTATGGAAAACGGTGAATTCTTCAGCGCTCATCTCTTCGTACAGTTTAGCCCAGAGGGCGAAGTGATTGGCGGAATTGGGGTCAGTCAGATTTCTTTTAGCCTCGTTAATTATGTCTTTTTTATTGGGACGTTTGGATCTATCACTATTTGTGGGATTTTCTTCTACTTTAGACACAGTTGACAGTGATTGGCGTGCATTCTGCTCTTCTTGCGTGGCAGGTGTCTCCCTTTCATTAAACTATCGAACTCCTCTTCTGTCGCTATCGGCACTCTCAGAGCCTCTGAAACAATAGGAGTTGTTGATGGCAAGCCAGAACGAGATCCGGTTGCCAATTTTCCTGTATTTTTTAGCTCCATGCTGACCAGGGCATCTCGGGCTGCCTGTAAAATCAGGTCTTCTTCATTAAAACGCTCCATACGTTCGGCTAGAAGTTCTTGAACTACCCTGATCGCCCGTTCCGAGGGTTCGAATTTAATCTTTGCACAAATGGTTAATATCAACTCATCTTGAACATGAAGGGCAAAATCACCGCGGTTTTCCAAGAGGTTGCAGAGGGCTTTTCCAACATCTTTCCCACCCAGATTCCCTAACTGAACTACGACCTGCTGCTTCAATTCGTCGTTGATGTAAATGAGCGCCTCCAATAGTCGGTCGCGCATCTGAGATCCACGTAATTTGGTGATGCAATGTAAAATCTGCAGCTGTACCCTGATGTCTTTATGAGTGAGATAGGGCCGCACCATCTCATAGAGTTTTGGGTCCTCCATTCGTGAGATAATGATGATGAGATTTCTGACAACGTACCAAGGAGGGTTTTGCTTAAGGCAAAAATCACAGACCGGTAAGACAACATTGCCGGTTGTCGGTATGAATTCGATAAGCGAAAACCGCTTTTCTCTGTCCTTGCAGTCTATCAAATACTGGACAAGAACAGCAGCGGCTTTGCTGCCAAAATGGAGGAGGAGGCATTGGGCGATGTCCCGCCTGTCCTCTTTTTTGTCGAGATAAACATCAACCAGATTTTTAAGGAAGGCCTCCTCGGCTAAGCACGAGTGAACTTTACTTATGGTTTGCCGAATGAGATTGTTTTTCTGGATAATCCCCTTCTGGATCTGAGACAGTATGATAATGAGGTTTTCCGTCTGGTACCAGAGACCGAATTGGAGCATCTTCTGGAGCAATGTCTGCAATTGAAGGCAAATAAATGGAAAACCTGAGAAGTATTCAGTTTCAATTTGTAACCAGTTGACTAAAAGGCGGGAAACCGCTTCAAGAAATTCAGGTTTATTTTCTTCCTTCGAAATGTTTTCAATAAAAATAGAGAGGATGAAAACCGCCCGTTCCCGGAGCTTCTTATCACCACTGCAGGCGCAGTAGCCAATCTTATCAAGGATTTTAAGAATATTTTTTTCTGGGTCGGTTTGGTAGAGCGAGTAAAGGTATTCTCCCAATTTGTCGACAAATTCACTGTTCTGCAAGATTTCAAAACGATTGTTTTCCAAGTCGACAACACCGCGCTGAAAACGAAGCAACATCCTTTTTTTTTCAGTATGATGGAGGAGTTGGTTAGTTTTTTCGATTATTTGCAGTTGTCTATTTCTGTCGATATCCATAAGATCATCACGGGTTACTTAATGGCAAACTGTCTAAGCCGGTCTAAGAGATCGGGACTTACAACAAGATATGAATTTCTAAAGTACTAATTAGTACTCTACCTATTAAGATTGCAAGAGATTTGTCAGTGTCAGTAAATTAAAATCACAAAAATTCCATCATATCATCTGTCAAATATCAATACGTCAATGAGTTGTCGTGTATGCCATATGATACGTGTGAATAGCTACCTGTGTCAAGAACGCGTATTTAACCGTGTCCTTTCAGCACACGGATCGCGTTACACCATCTGCTGGAGCAAAGATACACCGATCAGTGCTTCTGCTGTTACGTCAAAGAATGAACACTCCTTTACTTTTCAATTTGCTGAAATCAGACAGCAGATGAAAGCAGGCTATACTTCGGAGTCCAGATAATTCAGAAGCAGTTGCCTGACTTTGATACTGCGGTTGTCCAAGTCTGCAAGATCGACAGGATACTGATCTTCTTTTTCCAGGCGCAGGCCTCTAGCATTCTTGGTAATTTTCAACTGTGGTCTATCGATCATTTCACCGGCTCCGGTCACCATCCCAACACGATCATCTGAAAGTTCCACATAGGTGCCGGGAGGATAGATACCGATACAGGAAATAAAAATACTGAGCAGACCGTGATGAAAAGCCCCTGAATCCGAGGTCATAATCGAATAGGCATGTTGAGGATCCATGGCCTGTTTGTATGGACGGACCGCGGTGAGGGCCTCGAAGATATCACAGATCTGCAGTAGCGCGATTGCAGGGCTCCGGACGGCCCAAGCGGGTTTTGGGGGGTAACCTTTGCCGTCGTAACGCAGATGATGGCCCCAGGCCGCGGCAATATCGAGAGGCGATGAATCTTTCTGGGCGAGGAGTAGTTCTGAACCGACTCGAGGGTGATCCTGGATAAGTTGAAACTCTTCCTCTCTGAGGGCAGCATTTCTATAAAGGATCTCCGAGGGAATTTTACTCTTACCGATATCATGCAATATAGCGGCAGTGCCCATGGCCAGGATATTTTCTTCAGGCCAATGCATTTTCATGCCAAGATAAACTGCTATTGATGACACCCGGACGGAATGGCCAATGGTATAACTATCGAAATCGGGATAATGGATATACTGCATGACATCGGCAAAATTCGACTGGGTGAAACGCAGCAAGAATTCGCTGACAGACCTGGCACTGTCGATATCAAGCTCTCGGTTGAATGCTGCATCACCATGGGCACGTGTGACCACGTCAAAGAGGGCCTGGTAGATGAGGGTAGGCGACTGCAGAAGACCACTAGCCTCCTGCCCCTCCCATGGACGTTTATTGTCCGGTGTGCCCATTCGGAGTTGATCATTATAGTGACCGGATATGGTAATGGATTGAATATCCTGCTGCTTGAAGAGTTCTTTAGCCTCCTGGAGGCTGCTGAGGGGGGATTTTAGACTGTCAGTCAGATCCATGAAGCGAGTGATATCAGCGACACTTAGGTCTTTGTGAAACGAAATACCACCGCACCGAAGCATCTCCAAAAACAGGATCAGTTGTCGACCGACAATGGTTGGTCCAAAGAGCCTCTTGCCGTTGAAAATAAAATGACCCTCGATAATCCCTACAAAAAATTCTTCCTTCTCGCTTGTTTCAAAAAAAGTGGACAGTTCCTTGAGAAAAGTTTCGGCATAGGATACCACTTTCGGGTGGCCGGAGAAATACAATCTCCGATTGGAAATACCCTTGCAGAGCAGAATGATAATATCATTAATTTTTTTTTCCATTTTCATATAATCCAGTTTATCAACAACCTCAAAGAGGTTTGCGCTTGAGGTGTTCCAAAGCTGTGGCCGCTGCCCGACGACATGCACTTGGCCACTTGGGCACAATATACATGCGTTTTTTTTCGATGATATGGGTAAGGAGCAGGCGTGTCTCCTCAACCTGTATTTCGGGGGTAGCCTGGATAGTTTTAACAACCCATGGTTCGCTCATTTGTTGCTCAGAGATTTCGGGTAGCTGGTGGACAATCAAGGTTCCGGCAGCCATCAGGATATTGGTTGTGAATTTTTTCTGTTGGGCTATAAGCAGATATATCTGTAGGAATTTTATGTGCTGGGGGATTGAAAGCTGGAGAAGCGGTGCCACTGCCTCAATGAGCCAGTCTGTCGGGTTTGCTATAAGTTTGCTCAGGATTCTCGCACCTATTTGTCTTTTCAATGTTGTCTCTAGTAGAAACGAAAAGAGTGGGAAGGCACCTTGTAGTTTCGGGTCAAAAATATCCGCAGCAATCTTTTTTTCCTGAAAACAATCCATCACTTCCAGTTCTGGCCATCTGTCCTTCATTTCGTTTGCCGTCAGCCCAGCCGCCATAGATATGAGTTCTGTATATGCCACTCGGTCGTCAGCTCGACCCGAGGTCAGAATCTCGTTCACGATAATTGGCCAAAGAAGAGTCTTCATTGCCGGTGAAACATTTTTGCAGATCATGACCAGAAACTTTTGGGAAGAGTAGTTTTTAGCATTGCGAGAAACTACGACAAGAAAGTTCATAAGATCGTAAAAACGGTTGCTGTCGGAAGTTGACGCCAGATGTATTATCCCTCTTGCCAAGGTCTCGATCTCCACGGCGGTCAGCGAGGTTGTGAGTATGTCGCGCAGGATTTTCCTGATTTTGTCATCCACCACAGGTTCCTGTTCCCATTGGAGCAACTGCAGGAGAATAGAAAGTTCTTCGCGGCGATCAATCTGATTGATTTTTGCAAAGTTATTGAGAGGGACAAAATTATCATTAACAAAAGATTGCAAATCGTGAATCGATCGGACCGATATGTTGTCCGCCGGCCTAATCGTCCTCGTTTGGTTTAGCTCAACGTCAAGTTTTTTCTTTTTATAAGAACTGCCACCGAAAGATGAAACCAGGAGATTGATGGTCTCTTGGGATTTGGTGTCCTTTAATTCCTTCTGCAGGCCCTGGAAAATAGAGGAAATGTTATTGAGCTCGTTTTGAACATATTCTTTTCCGGAATCATCCGAAAGATTGTAAGCATTTGATACAACTTTGATCAAGAGGCTCCTGACGTCATTCCAGGTCACAGAAGGGAGGCCTTGAAGATTAAGTGGTTTGCCTGCAAAATTTTCAGTAAGACCATTAAGAAAATTTTTACATTGTTCTATTTGGTCCCGTTCCAGTCCTTGCTCAGCCATAAATTGAAAGACAGTATTCAGACCGTGTCTGCTCTCTTCGTCGTTTCCGTCGAGCAGCGTCGCACTCTCGTCTATCAAAAACTCCTTTTGCGAGATTCGTACGGATGTCGGCAGGTTAGGAATTTCTGCCTGGGTGAACTCTTTGGTTCCCTGAAGATGTGACCGGCCAAGTAACAGACTTTTAACAAATTGAAGAAGTTCTGGCAGAAGAATAGACCGGTCAATCGAAATAGTTCCTATCCCAAGATCCGAGATTAGTTTTTTAAATTCACTTAGAGCGTTGGTGAGCGTCAGAATCTCGTAACCTTCGACCAGGAGTGTCTCGTTTTGTAATTCAATGAGCACTGATCGATTGGTATCAGCGATTCTCGAGATATTTCGTTGAAATTGTTCAGCAGCCTGGTCGAGCACTTTGTGGCCGGCGGGATAGTAAATGCCAATTTTAAAAATACGATGCAGAGATTCTAGAAACTCGATCAGGTTTTTCTGTTCGAGATGGGGAGGTATTTCAAGATTATCTTTCTGAGATGTGTCCATAAATACGTGAAACCTCGGATATGGGCAAACCAAAAATGTCTAATAATGGTGATCCTAAGAGGTCGGCCGAGAAGAGAAATTTCGTTTCAGGTCAGGGCATGTTGGGAAATAAGCACAGCCATCAATTCAATGGAGGATTCTACTCTTATCTACGAGCATTACTTTCCCTATATACCGGCGAGATGAGACGAAAGGGTATTCCCAGGCAACCGCCTCGGCCGAAGGCCATTTGTCTTATACTGTCAGGCTACTCTTTTAGACAGGATTTCGCAATTTTTTTGTGTGGTCTTCCTGCACCGAGACTGTAACAGGGCAATAACAGGGATCTGTTCAGTCAGTTGTCTGGACATGACGATCAGATTTTCGATGAAAAGTTTTCAAGAGTGGATACGAGTGAATAGAAAAAATCAATTGCCGGTTATTAGGATGATTTCGTATCATATGATATCATATCGTGTCGATCAAGTTTGGAGGTAAAATGGCTAGCTAAGATTCTCTGCCTGAAAGTGAATGTGACTTGTAGACAATTTGATTACCATTTGTTCTGCAACATTATGTATGCTGGTTCAGAATTGGTAGGTTTTACATGATCATATGTTTGTGCCTCAAAAAATCATACATCTAGACAAGGGTCGCCATTTTCACGGGCATCATGGTAAATCTAACTGAATTTGGCGAAAATATTTTTAATGTCAATCTGAAGGGGATTTTTATGCTCCAGACATTGATACCCGGTCATTCGAGATGACAATCAGCCTGTCATCTTGTTCGAAAAGATAATCCGACGGGGGATTAGAAATATGTTCACCATTGGTTCCTTTCAAAACGCCCAATATTATACTTTGCCGCTCCCGCTTCATCATGGTGAAGACGTCAAAGAACGTGTTGCCCACTAAATTTGCAGGTAGAGGAATACTGAAGAGTTCATTACCGTATTGCGTACTTAACAACTCAGACACGACCCGACTGATTCCGTGGTCTACTGATGCTGAAGCTATCAAACGACTGCTCAGCTCGCTGCCCACAATAATCTCATCAGCCTGAGCACGTCGACAGTGCATAACATTAGCTTCGTTAACAAGTTCAACGACCGAATAAACAGAATGGGCCAGGCTTTCGATAGTCAACGTGGCCAAAACTACTTTGGCATCGCGGGAAGTGGCATCAAGCGAGTCATCTCCTAAGACAATTATTGTTTTTGCTTTGGCAAGATTTGCTTTTTCAAGACTTTCCTCACAGACACTGCCCCTGACGAAAAACAGGTTAACATCATCTACCGGTTTTTCGTCAATATCTGCCACCAGTACAATTTTGAGATCTTTTGTGTGGGTATCTGCCCGTAATTCTTTGAGAATGGCTCGACTCCTATGGTTCCACTCACATAATATTAAATGCCCCTGAAAATCGGCAATGCACATACCTTTATTCTCCTTTATACGCTGACTGATAATAATTGCGGCAAGGCTGGCGCTTAATGTGCTAAGCAGACCTATACCAAAGAACATGATGATGATGGCAAGGATTCTTCCCCCTGAAGATGCTGGCGAAATATCTCCATAACCGACCGTGGTAAGGGTTACAATGCTCCACCAAAGGCCGCTGCCAAAGGAAATGTTTGGTTCAAGCCAGGTGATAATTACACCGCTGACTAAGGTAATTCCCAAGACTACGCAGAAGAGTTGAATTATTTTTTCTCTAAGTAAAAATTGCCAGATCTTCTTCATTTTCTTCTGCCTGTAGGATATAGATTCACTGATTTGTAACTTTAAACGACAGCCTAACCTGCTTTTTCTCTTTTAGAAATAACGCGATGATTATACCTGAAATCAGTCCCCAAAAGTGCGAAGCCCAGGAAATAAAAGGCAAGAAAGTGAAAAGTGAAAGTATTGCACCCCCATAGAGTAAAAAAGACAGGATGGCAACTGCACAGCTACGAATGGTTGGCCTGACAAAGGCATCAGCTAATAAAAAACCAATCAACGAAAATACGAGACCTGAAGCGCCAATCACCAGTCCACCGGAGCTGAATAGCCATGCTCCCAGGCCGGAACCGATAACTCCGACGAACATAACGAATATCATTTTGCGTGAACCAACCGAAAGACGTACAAAGGTAGGCAATATTACCAATGGAATGGTATTTGATATGATATGGTAAAATCCACCGTGCAGGAAGGGAGACCTGAATATACCAATAAGGCCGCCGGATTTACGTGGAATAATGCCAAAATGATTAAAATTTACACCGGGAAGCATCAGATCGATAATGAAAACGGCCCAAATAATTGTGACGAGAAGTATTGCTTCTTTTGGAATGATACGGTTAAGCATTTTAGATGAGTTGTAGAATTTAAAACATAACATTTTCTCATGATTTAATCCGTCATATTTACTATCTTGGGTTACAGAAGTGGTTTATGCTACACAGGAATTTTCATTTAAGCAAACTAAAGTAACAAATGATTGACACCATATGTTGTAGTGTATATTCGTGTCCACTCGTATCACTATGACAAACAAGAAAAAAGGAGAAAAGCTTATGAGTTGGAACAATGATACATTACAGGAAATAGCTGAATCGCAGCCTTCCTGGAGCGTCGAAAAACAGGGCGACTGCCTGAGTATTACAAGCGAAGATGGGATTGTGGCCTATATTTATGTGGGCGAGCAGCAGATTATCGCTGAGACAGCACTCTTCCCCGCTGCCAAGGTCGCTGACAAGGCAACAATGAATGACTTGATACTTCGAACTCACCACTTGCTGCCTTTGTCCACTGTCTGTATCAATAATATTGGTGGTGATGATTTTTACACAGCTTTTGGCTCCCTGTCTGTTGACAGTAAGGGGAGTGTTGTTGTTGAGGAAATTCAGAATCTGTTCGCCAACGTTGGTGAATTCATGGAATTGTATAAAGATCATCTTATTAAGGAGAAAGCTGCATGAGTTTAAGAAAACTTTGGACTGCTTTGAGAGGAGCTACTAACGAAGGAATAGAAGCTGTTGCTGACACACAGTCAATTCGTATACTTGATCAAGAATTACGTGAAGCTAAAAAAGAACTCCAGTCCTGTGATGAGAACCTGACCAAAATTATGGCCAAGCGTAAACTGGCCGAAAACAAGGTCAATGCCTTGAAAACAGACATTGATACCTATACTAATCACGCCATTGCAGCGAGTGAAAAGGGCGATGATGGCTTAGCTGTCGAATGTGCTGAGCGCGTTGCGGAACAAGAGGCAAATCTTGAGACGGAACAAAGTCTGCTTGATGGTTTTTTGTCATCTGAAAAAGCATTGAAAGCCAACATCAGCAAAGCTAAGACCAGTGTTCGTCGTATGGAACAACAGATAGATCAGGTTAAAGCAACCGAATCTGTCCAAAAGGCTCAAGTCGCAGTGTCAGCCCGTCACATGGGGGCTAACAGCAAGGTAAAAACCGCTTTGGACAGTCTTGAACGTATTAAGGCTAAACAAGAGCAACGAAATGCTGAGCTTGCGGCGGCAGATGAGCTTGCTAATGAAGAAAGTGGCAGTAGTCTCAATGCCAAACTCAAGGCTGCTGGTATTCAGCCTGGAGGACAAGTGAAGGGCAATGACAAATTGGCACAGATTCTTGCTGCCAGGAGAGCTTAAACAGTACAGATAGTCCAATAAAACCACTGGCGTCCAACGAATGAGCAGCCTGGAAAACCATTGTTATCCAGGCTGTTTACATATATCCTGACTATTCACTTACCTTGGATAATCGTTAAGAGGTTATTATGTTCAGCAAGTTGTTTGGTAACAAACCAAAAAACAACCCCCGAGCAAAGGCTCCATCTATTATCGGCTTGCGATTAGGTGGAAGTTTTGAAATTGATCCGCTCCTTCTCAGGCTAATAGAAAAAGAACTAATCGTTGATGGTTGTGCTTCGACACATATCATCAAGTCAGCTGGTATAGTTGATCTCGATGGTACCTGGGTCTTTAGATTTTACACCGACGATGATGCGTTTTTACAAGTGGTTGCCGAAGGTGGGAAATCTGACGAACATGTAGTAGATGTAAAGTTGTTTCACTTCTATGATACTCAGGATATCAGTTCTCAACCTATCTGGGATCAATTGTTAAATGAGAAAATTGGTGCACCCACCTACGAGCTTGAAGGGCAAACGTATAATCGTGTTTGGACCTCTGTCGGTGACTACCATAACCCGGTTTATATGGCTGAAAAAACCTATGACGATGAAGGTGACTTTTCTGTAACGGATCAGTTCACTATGCTTTTTGAAAGGAGCATTTCTAATGGTCAAACAGAATCTTTATTATTAGCAGCAGAAGAAAAGGAAGAAGAATCTGGTAATTTGAGTCGCTGTTTCGTTATTAGCACTGGAATCACCTTAACCCCAGCTCAATTAACTATTCACGGATAACTCATGGAAATTAATACGTTACTGACAAGCGTTCTTCATTTTTGTTTATATTTTGGAGTTTCACTGCTCTTTCTGGTTACATTTAAATATGTATATAAATTTATCACTCCGCACGATGAGTGGAAGCTTATCAAGGAAGAAAAAAATATCGCTGCTGCCATTGGATTTGGTGGTGCAATAGTTGGATTTGCCATCGCTCTGAGCGGAGCCGCTGCCAATTCGGTGTCTCTGATTGATTTTGCTACTTGGGGTGTCGTTGCTTTTGTTGCACAAACTCTCGCTTTTGCTCTTGTCCGTTTTGGTTTCATGCATACCATCATCGCACGCATCGAAGCCAATGAAATCAGCGCAGGCATTATGTTGGCTGCAACCACTATCGCCGTTGGCCTGTTAAATGCTGCCTGCATGACCTATTGAAGGAGACAATCATGAAGCGAACTAAGGACATCGACCTGGATTTGATGAGGAAGGGTTTTAGAAAGCGGTTTGTCAAGGGCCCACTGGCACTTGGGCTTGCTGTTGTTACATTAGCGTCATGCAGTAGCCAGGAAGAAGTCGCGGTAGTCAGTTCTCCCGAAGACTGCGTTGCCAAAACCCAGTTAACTCTTGTTGAGTGTGAAGCTGCCTATCAAAAAGCCCAGGCAGAGGCAGAGCGGACTGGACCAAAATACAATTCCAATATGCAATGTGAATCAGAATTTGGAACTGGTCAGTGCCGGCAAACTCGTAGTGGCGGTTTTTTTATGCCGATGATGACCGGATTTATGATTGGCCAAATGTTATCCGGTAATGGCTCCTATGGTGGCTCAGGATATAATCCGGTCTATCGATATAATAACCGTTCTTCTTCCCAATATAACCGCATTATGACTGCGGATGGCACGGTTATAGGCAAAGCCGGGCAAAGAACTTACAACGTCGATAAATCCACCCTGAAAGCCAAACCAACAGCCACAAGAACGATTTCACGCGGAGGCTTTGGCGCGATGGCTTCAGCTAAATCCAGCTGGGGCGGAGGAAAAAGTCGCGGTTGGGGAGGATAATTAGATGTTGCGCATGCCCATCAGGGAACGGCCAAACTGGGAAGCAAAAGCTGAGGAATTCGGTTTTAAGTTCCACACTATGTATGGAGAGCGATACTGGGATGAAAGCGCCTATTATCAATTTTCTCTTGAGCAAATTGAAAATGATTTAGAGGCGCCAACCGAGGAAGTTCACCAGATGTGTTTGGCGGTTGTTGCTAAGGTCATCTCCGATGACCAACTCATGCGCAGATTCTGTATTCCGGAGAGCCATTGGGATTTTGTTAGAAATTCGTGGATTAATGGTGACCCAAGCCTTTATTCTCGCCTGGATTTTGCCTACTCCGGTCAATGGGCATGCCATGCTCTACGAAAACAACGCAGATACTCCCACGAGTATCTATGAGACTGGTTTCTGGCAATGGCTATGGCTCAAGGAAAATGTTGATTCCGGCGTGCTGCCAAGACATTCGGATCAATTCAACAGCCTGCAGGAAAAACTTATAAATCGATTTAGGGACCTGCAAACCCTGACCCCCGACCGCGAGCTCCATTTTGCCTGCTGTAAAGAGACTGAAGAGGACCGAGGAACCGTCCAATACCTTGAAGACTGTGCAAATGCCGCTGGTATTACAACCCACTTCGTCTATGTAGAAGATATCGGCCGTGACCGGAAAGGAAACTTTAGCGATCTGCATGACCAGGTCATCTCTTGGATGTTCAAGCTTTATCCTTGGGAATTCATGTTCCGCGAAGAGTTTGCCGCTCTATTGGGCACCAACAACATTCGCTGGATTGAACCACCATGGAAAAGCATCCTTTCCAATAAAGCACTGTTGCCAATGTTGTGGAAAATGTTTCCCCATCAACCTAACCTTCTGCCGGCATTTTTCGAGGACGAGCTTTATCTGGCAGATGGTTGCGACTCCTTGGTGAAAAAGCCAATATTTTCTCGTGAAGGTGCCAATGTTTCGATCATTCGAAACAAATCAGAAATAACCGCATCACCGGGTCCTTATGGCTCGGAAGGCTACATTTATCAAGCTGAATATATGCTTCCTAAGTTTGGTGAACACTATACCCTGATTGGGAGTTGGTTGGTTGACGATGAGGCTGCGGGTATCTCCGTCCGTGAGGACTCCGGTCCAATTACCCAGGATATGAGTCGATATCTTCCCCACATTATTTTTTGAGAGAATCGCATTCGTCCTAAGATTTTTCTGCTGCAGTAATCTTTTCTCCTTTGATTCCAACAACATTTATAAAAGAGTCGTTTCAAATTTTTTCCATGGTGGTATAACAGCTATTTTACCGGGATAGCTGCGATCAATGGTTGTTTGCAAAATCATCTTCTCGGACATTTAACTATAGGAATTGGAAGAGAACATGCTGGGAACAATAGTCAATGCCTTGGCAATAATGGCAGGGAGTCTTCTCGGACTACTCTTTAGCAGGGGCATTCCCGATAATTACAAAGAAATCATTCTCAGCGGAGTAGGTCTTTCGGTGATTTTAATCGGTATTAAAAGCGCCCTCGTCTCAAACAATTTAATGGTAATTATTTTCTCTGTTATTTTGGGAGCTTTGCTTGGTGAAAGTTTGAAGATCGAGAAAAAACTTGAGACTCTTGGGGCGTTTCTTGAAAGGAAAGTTGTTTCTAAATCAGACGATACGAAGTCGTTTGCCAGAGGTTTTGTAACTGCCAGTCTGGTCTTTTGCGTTGGATCCATGGCAATTGTCGGTTCTCTGGAAAGTGGTCTCACTGGAAATCATCAGACGTTATTTGCTAAGTCGGTGCTTGATGGTGTGACCTCCATCATATTTGCTTCTGCGATGGGCCTGGGTGTAATGTTTTCTGCTGTTGCTGTATTTATTTATCAGGGCATAATCACAATCACCGCGGTCTTTATGAAGGGGTACCTGGTTCCCGAAACGATAGAACAGATGACGTCAGTTGGTGGTTTGTTGATAATGGCCATTGGCTTAAACATGCTCAAAATAACAACAATACGTGTGGGGAATCTGATCCCCGCAATTTTTCTTCCCCTGGCCTATTTTGCCGTTCAACAATTTTTTTCATAATAAGCCTTGTCGGAGTGATGCCGCGTTTTAACAGGAAAACCTTGTTTTGTGTGCTCTTTGCAAAGTACAATGCTGCAACCCATTCTACTTTAGTAGATTTCAAACGCATCCTGCAAATGAGGAGGTTCTATGGTCAAAATTATAGCAATTTACGGTAGTCCCCGACGTGATGGGAACAGTGCTGCCTTGCTGAAGCAGGCAGTGGCGGGAGCACGGCAGGAAGGGGCCGATGTCGAAGAGGTGTTTCTTCGGGACTATAAAATTTCACCGTGTATGGAAATATATGCCTGTATCAAAACGGGTGATTGTGCTATTCGCGATGATTTTCAGGCAATTTTGGCCAAACTTGAGTCAAGCAGAGGTATTATGCTGGCGTCGCCCATCTTTTTTTATTCTGTAAGTGCGCACACAAAAACATTTATGGATCGATGTCAGTCTCTTTGGGTTCGTAAATATTGGATTGAAAAGCATGCTTTTGGTGAGGCGCCACCAAAGCGTAAGGGATTATTTATTTCAGTTGGGGCAACGAGTGGTAAAAAACTTTTTGACGGTGCCATACTAACAGTTAAATATTTTTTTGATGTGCTAAGTACTAAACTGTGGAAAACAGTTCTCTGCAGAGGAGTGGATCGCAAGGGTGAGATTGAAAGCCGGGATGATTCTCTTCAGGAATCATTTGAAGCTGGCAGGGAGCTGGCAAGAGTTTTACAGGAAGAGAATATGGAGCAAAACTCAGAGTAGCTTTTATGTTTACCGGGTATTACTCGGATAACTGGTTCTTGGTCGATATTTTGTGGGCGTACATTTTGAGATCTGCCACAACCAAGAGGTCCGTCACATCTTGCGCATCATCGGGGAAGTGAGCTTCTCCAATGGCTGCGCCAAGTGTAAGAGAAGCGGACTCAATTGACTTTAATGGTTCGGCTAATGCCTTTTCAATATTATGTCTAATTGGTGCTATATCTTTTGTTGATTCAACGTCATTGAGTACGATAATAAACTCGTCTCCAGCGTATCGGGCAACAAAATCATTTTGACGTATATGGGTTCGCAATCGCAATGCAAACTCAATCAATGCCTGATCTCCGAAATCGTGACCAAGGCGGTCATTAATTAATTTAAAATCATTGAGATCTATGAAAAGAATCGCAAAATGGGGCTCTCGTTCCAGCTCTTGAGACCCTGCAATTGCAGTCTGCAAATACTGTTCAAGTGCATATCGGTTAGGCAGACCAGTCAAATAATCAGTCTGCAGGCGACGCTGCATGGCTGAAAAACTCTTAGCCAGATCTCCTATTTCATCTTTTCTTTGTATATTGATGGGGTTTTCTATAAATCCGGTCCCAACGTTGTTCACTGCAACTGAGAGAGTTTTTAAATCTTTCGTTACCCAATGGAGAATAGAGAGACCAACTATTATTACTAGGATAGTGGCTAAAACGCCAAGAAGCAGGGTGCGAATAACATTTTTTCCGATGCCCTCCATAAAGTCTTGACGGGGCATAGCAACAACATTTATCCATTTCAGTCCGGCACCATCTTCGTATTTACTAAAAGCTACATGGATGTCTTTTCCATCAATGGTCTTGAACGTAAATGTTCTTGGATGAGGGTCTAGCCGATTCTTCTGAAAGATATGGCAGAAGATAGAGGTAAATTTCCGTTAACAGAAGGTGCCCACTTACACTGGCGTTAACTCTGATATTTTGTCCAGCATCATTTTGTTTAACATTTGGACTGCAGGATGATGCGATGAGATTACCGTCCGGTTCAATGATGAAGGCTATCCCGTTTGGCGATATCTCCAGGCTACTAACAAAATCATTGAGAGACCGGAGTGGCATATCTGTGGCCACAACCCCTTCAAGCTGTCCCATATCATTGAGAACCTGCCTGGACCTTGTTGCCACGAGGTCCTGAGTTCCAAAGTCAATATAGACAGAAGTCCAAGTGTCATGGTTGGTAGCCTGAGCTGCCTGATACCATGGACGCTGACGTGGATCGAAAAGCTTTTTCTCAACAGATACGGAGTGTGGCTCACCGTTAATACCATCTATCTGATACATCTTGCGGTGCTCATCAGCCTTATACTTTACACGTAATTCTCCTTTGGTTAAGGAATAACGAAATATGCCGACAGCTTGACCGGCTTTGTTTCCATAGTAGACATAGTTATTTGGATCAATGTGCAATGAGGTCGCAATCCAGAAACGGGTGCGGATATTTTCAAAATCAGATTCGATGGAAACAGGAGCAAGCATTCCATTTGGAAAGGCTGCTTCCAGAGTTGCCATAGAGCCAACAACATGTCTGTCAACAGCCTGACTGATGCGACTGACTGTTTCTTTCAACAAGTGTTCAGAAATAGTCAGAACAGCATGGCCTCCAGTAAAATAGGACAAGGTTCCAATTGCCAGAGCCAGCGCAACAACGAGAGCAACATAAGGAAAAATGAGAACAGAACGCAGAGAAAAACTCACAATACAACTCGGGTGTGTTGTAATTTAATCAAAATATGTTCCTATGCAGAGTTTAATGCTGCGCAATTTTAATCTCTTCAAAATGTTCATGCCGTTAGCGTCGGCGAGCGCATCTACGACATTAATAAATTGAAGAACCCTGTAATGTAAAGCAAAATTCAGTGATACACTCTCTCGATCTGGTTGAGTTGTGCTTGGGCATGAAGGTCATCAACCCAAGAATTGTTTTTATTTTTTGTAATGATAAAACGTATCTTGGTATTGGCTTTTGGGCGATTGGTTTGTTTTAGGTCGATAACTTTTTCGGTTTTTTTAAAAAAGGGTTTTTTAAGGTTTCTCAAGTTGCTGAAGTCTTCTGACATGCTTTACTCTCCTCATTTCAAGAATGGAATATTTTAGTAAATTAGAAATAGTTTTCACTCTTTTAAAGAAAGAATTTTGTGAAAAAATTTATCCCTTCTCAAGGGGTGCTTTAACTCTAATCCCGCACTTTTCTGAGGGGTTATGCGACAATGTGTCGTGTGTGTATATATAATTAATGGTGCCTCTATAAGAGGCGTCAAAATGAATGGTCTATTATAGAAGAAATTTAAAAAGAGTAAATGGGTGAAAATACCCAGAAGGGTATAGGTATTTATACGAATGAAAGTAAATAAAACAAATAAAATTAAAATGTTATATCAACATGAGAAATCACGAAGGAGGACATGGTTGAAGCAGAGAGCATGTAAAATAGTTTCCATCCTGAAACGGCCCTTTTACCCTAACTTTTCGTTGTTCTCGAAATCTAATCCTCGGAGGTAAGCGCAGACTCCGATATCAACTATATGCCTGCGGTTAAATTGTTCGAACGCCTCAATTTAGAATAAAATGCCTCGTTTCAGGATAGAAACTAAAAGAGGTTGATGGAGAAAAATGTTACTCCTGTAACAAGTTAATAAGTTTGGAGAAATAATTAAGGGTTAATTTCCCGGCACTGTCAATGTCTTCTCCTAAACATACAAAACCGTGATTTTTTAATATAAAAAAGAGGGTGGTTGGGGTGACAAGGTCAAGTGCAGATTCAGCAAGCTCCCGAGTTCCGTAATCCTGAAACTTTTTAGTCACTGGAATGTCGAGTGCTTCAGCATGGAGGTTGAGCAGGGCACAATGGCCGTGGAGTATAGAGTTGATATGTGGTAGTGACGTATATAATGCATTATGGAGGAAACTTTCTGATGAAGGAGGGGCCGTCCCTTCTGTTACGAAAGTAGTCGAGATTTCTTCAAAACCGATAACGTGACAAAAATCTTGCGGCCGCAGGATTTCTGCGGGGATCATGGCCGATTTAGTTATGATAAAGGATGTCTCCCCGGTTCTGTAGGAATGGTTGCCATAGGCGCCATCAGAGTGAACAGGTGCGAGACCAAGTTGAGAAAACAGATACGCCCAGTGATTGAGCAGCGCTAACCGGTGGTCGTAGGAAAAAACAGTTTTTGTTTGGTGATGCTGGAATTTTACTCCCTGATATTTTTCCATATTCATATAAATGCAGAAAATTTTTTTGTGCAAAAAAAAAGGGCATGCGATAAGCCTCGCAAACCCTTTCTAATTTGGTGCCTAGAGCGAGAATCGAACTCGCACGGGCGCAAGGCCCACGAGATTTTAAGTCTCGGGTGTCTACCAATTCCACCATCCAGGCAATTCGGATGCTTTTACCATAACTGCATAAACCTTGTCAATCCAGAACCGCATGACAATTACGTTTGAAATATACTTAGTTTTCATCCTGAAACGGCCTTTTTTCCCTAACGCTTCGTTGTTCTCAAAATTTAATCCACGGAATATTACTTATATGCCTGTGGTTGAATTTATCGAACGCCTCAATTTAGAATAAAATGCCCCGTTTCAGGATGGCAACTACTTAGGAAAGTATTTGAAGGAGCCTGCGCTTATCCGGTTTGGTTGGAGTTAAATTGTGCAGTCGGCCTGCCTGATAATAGCCATCATTTCTCTCACAGCCTGATCCAGGCCAACAAAGACTGCTCTGGCAATTATTGCGTGACCTATGGAAAGTTCCTCGATTGTATCAAGGGCGGCAATGGGCGCAGTATTCTGGTAATTTAATCCATGTCCGGCGCAGACTCTTAAGCCCATTTGGGAGGCAGTTTCGGCAGCTTCCAGGAGGAGCTGGAATTCGTGATCCCGATTACTTTCACCAACGACATCACAGTATTTCCCGGTGTGGAGCTCTACAAAGGTAGCCCCGAGCTCATGTGCGGCGGCAAGTTGTTTTGGGTCGGGGTCGGCAAAGATGGAGACCGGAATTGATGCAGCCGTCATTTTTTCGATAACTTTACCGATTTTCTTCATCTGGGAAACGACATCAAGACCACCTTCGGTGGTAAGCTCCTCGCGTTTTTCTGGTACCAAGGTAATCAGATCCGGTTTGATCTCTAGAGCAATCTTGATGATATCCTTGTTGGCACCCATCTCAAGATTAAGTTTGGTTTTTATTGTCTGCCGTAACAGATAGACATCTCTGTCCTGGATATGGCGCCGGTCTTCGCGCAAATGGATAACGATCCCTGAGGCTCCGGCAAGCTCACAAATCGCGGCAGCAGTGACTGGATCTGGTTCATTGATTCCTCTTGCCTGTCTTATGTTGCTACATGATCAACATTAATAGCAAGTTTGGTCATTCCTGTTCTCCTCAATTTTTGCAGCTTATTCAGTAATTCGTTTTCCCTGTCGGCCATTGCCTTCTCATCATTCTCTGACCGTTCATGATCATAGCCCAACAAGTGAAGCATGCCATGGATGACCAGCCAGCTCAGTCGTTCATGCAGGGTCTGTTGTAATTCGATCGATTCTCGCAGGGCAGTATCCAGCGAGATGATGATATCACCAAGTTCTTTGAAGGGAAGGGTGGTAAAAGATGGATCTGCTCCATCCGCGAACGGAAAAGAGAGTACGTTGGTAGGTTCGTTTTTGTTTCTGTACTGGGTGTTAAGACGAGTGATTTCCTGGTCGTCGGTCAGGAGAAGGCTGACATTATAGTCCCCAACCCCACATTGGTCCAGCAGCCAGTTGGAGAGTCGTTTTGATCCTTGTGAGGGTTGATCGGACATCGTCCCGGCTTGGGGCTGAATAGTAAGATCGGTCGGCACGCGAGACCCCTTTACTGTTTTTCGTAGGCGTTAATAATCTTTTGGACCAGAGGGTGCCGAACAACGTCTTCCTTGGTAAACGAGCAGAACTTGATCCCGTCGATATTCGAAAGTATTTTTCGGGCCTGCACTAAACCTGAATGGGTCTTCACAGGAAGATCTACCTGGGTAGTGTCGCCGGTAATCACTGCCCGTAGAATCAAATCCGATCCTGGTGAGAAACATTTTCATCTGTTCCCGCGTCGTGTTTTGCGCTTCATCAAGAATGATAAAGGCATTGCTCAGCGTACGTCCTCTCATAAACGCTAAAGGCGCAATTTCAATAACATCTTGCTCGATCATATCTATTGCTTTGTCAGGTCCGAGTAGGTCGTTTAAGGCATCATGCAGGGGCCTCAAGTAGGGATTTACCTTTTGGGCGAGGTCACCTGGAAGAAAACCAAGTTTTTCACCAGCTTCCACAGCAGGTCTGGCCAGAATGATAGAGCGCACCTGACCGCTGGTCAACGCAGATACAGCCATAGCGACAGCGAGGTATGTTTTACCGGTTCCGGCTGGCCCGATCCCAAAAACAATATCATTATTGCGAATAGCGTCAATATAGGTTTTTTGATTTTTAGTCTTGGGAGATACCACCCGGTTTTGGGTGGTGACATAAACCTTATCCAAAAATATTTTATCGAGTCTTGCTTTCGGCGTCGACTCAAGGATTCGTAGCCCGAAGGCAAAATCCGAACTATATACTGGATAGCCTCTGCCGATGAGTTCGTAAAGCTGATTGAGCAATGTGGTAATCAGCTCTACATCATGGGGGGCACCAGTGATGTGCAGGTTTGTACCCCTGGCATTAATTGTAACACCTGTGCTTTTTTCGAGAATCTGCAGATTTTTATTGAGTTCACCGTAAAGAGCACAGGCATGATTATTATCGGAAAAGGTGAGTTCCTGATGAATAGAGTTCGAAATCATGGAGGAAATTATTTTTTACCAAGCTTACGGAGCTCGTCATCAATAAGAGCCTGAAAGCCTTCAAGGCTGCGTTGTTTGGGGGTTCGACCATTAATAAAGACAGTTGGCGTTCCGGTGACTCCGGCTTTCTGCGCTTCCATGAGATCAGTATTGATTATTGTCTGGATTTCTGGAGAGGACATATCTTTCTCAAAGCGTGGAATATCCAACTTGAGGTCCTGGGCAATCTTAATAATAGTTGCTGGACTCAACTCTCTCTGTGCTGCAAATAGTCGATCATGAAATTCCCAGAATTTGCCTTGTTCCCTGGCGGCGAATGCAGCCTTAGCAGCGGGCATGGCCATTTTATGAAACTTAAGAGGCATGTTCTTAAAAACCAATTTTACGGTCTGAGGATTCTTTTCGAAGTACCTGCTTGAGAAGAGGCTCTAATTTCTTGCAGTAAGGGCACTCAAAATCAGTGAAAAGAACAAGGGTGACAGGCGCGTCGGCTGGTCCTTTGACTGGGGACCCGCTAATATCAACATCAACGACAAAGGAAACTCCGATTGAACTGAAGGTTTGACTTTTATTATTAATGAGGTAGAGCATTTCGCCTTGAGGGGCAATATCAATGGCGGAAACACCTTCCTCAACAGGAATGGATCCCTGAAGTTGCCCTTGGCTGCTAAAAACCTGTACCTCCTGTTTATCATTCAGGATAAAGACAAATTTTCCATCCAGGGAGTGAACCATATCTAAAGTTTTTCCGGTTGTCGGCCAGCTCTGCAGCACATTCCACTCTATTTTACCGTCCTGACCTGAATCGGGAACGGCCAAAGCATTAGCCCCGGAAGTTAAAATCAGCGAAAGTAAACAACCAGCATACAATTTGAGATGTTTCATAGGGGTTCCATAAAAGGTTAAAGTATTATGTTTTTTCGTAGCAAATAAAAGTGTATACATTTCGCTAATAATAGCCATTCTAAGACTTTTGCGCAAGATGATCGATTCATTAGCCCTGCGTCATGGTTATTTGAGAGGCTCTGAAGTGATTTTCAGGTTCTACAGCAGTCTCCTGTTATTGTGTTGATCGAAGGAGATCTGACAACGGAACATCGAGCCGCCAGATATAAAGAAGTTCGCTCTTTTTTGCAAGGAGAGTGAAAAAAGGTATTAAACAATAAAAATAGCTGGTAACGATACGTGCAAGATGGTATTTATAGCAACTTTTTTTGTTCTAAACAACTCAATATCAAGTGCAGTCTTGACTGCAATGGTTATGTGAATTAATTATTAGCGGTTTAGTGATGTAAATTTAATGTGCTGTAGTTGGTTAAATTCAGAACAACTGTAAAATTTGCTGCGAGGGTGGCGGAACTGGTAGACGCACCAGACTTAGGATCTGGCGCCTTACGGTGTGGGGGTTCGACTCCCCCCTCTCGCACCAATTTTATTGTTCAATACGCTGTACACCTCACCTGTGGTAGTACTAATCCACTGAAATCTGATACCGATAAGTCGGTAATCCCCAAGTTTCTCTTGGTGGCGATGTCTGACAGGGAAAAATGTGGTTTCGGGTGTTTATGATAATTTCAAAATGAAAGGATGGGACTCGATGGATGTAAATGTTGAAGAGATCAATGCTCTCACGAGAAAAATAACGGTTACGCTTGCCTGAAGACACTGTTCAGCCAAAGCTGAACGAGGCATATGATAAACTGAAGAAAGAAACGAAGATGAAGGGCTTTCGTCGTGGGAAAGTACCTCGTTCGGTTATTATAAAATATTATAAGGCCCAGGTTGAAGCAGAAACCGGTGAGAAGCTGGTTCAGGACAATTATTTCGATGCCGTTGAGAAAAATGGGGTCGATCCCATTGTTCATCCCGAAATTCAAGATGTGAAATATAACGAGGACGGGTCGTTTACCTTTATCGCTGAAGTTGATGTGCGACCGGAGTTTGAACTGGCTGCGTACAAAGGACTGGAAGTTGAAAAAGAGGAAATCCTGGTAACAGATGAGGAGATCCAGCTTGAGCTTGCGGAAATGCAGAAGAATATGGCGGTTCTTCGTTCGGTGACAGACAGACCGATTCAGAAAGATGATGTGGTCATAGTCGACTTCCAGGGATTCCACGAAGGCGCTCCGATGCCCCAGGTGAAAAACGAAAACTACTCTGTTGACGTAGGTTCCGGCAACATGGGAGTGGAGTTTGAAGAAAAATTAATCGGCATGAGCAAGGAAGAGGAGGGGACGCAGGAGGTTGATTTTCCTGAAAACCACCCCAATCCGATGATGAAAGGCAAAAAAGTAGAGTTTCGGATCAGGGTTAAAGAGATCAAAGAGCGGGTACTCGCTGAGCTGAACGACGAGTTCGCTAAAGATGCCGGAGAAGAATTCAAGACCCTGGATGAATTGAAAGTCGTCGATCAAAGAGCGCATTACCAAGCAGCGTGAAGAACGTTTCGAAGGCGTTGTTACCGATAAAATTATGCAGAAACTGCTCGATGCTCATAAGTTCGAAGTTCCCAAGCGACTTGTTGCTTTCGAAATCGAACAGATGATTAAACAAACCGAGAAGCAATTTGAACAGAGCGGAATGAGTCTTGAAGCGGCCGGACTGAGTAGGGAAAAACTTGCGGAGCAGAACGCTGAAATGGCTGAAAAAAGAGTCCGTGGCGATTTTATCTTAAAGAAAATTGCCGAGGTTGAAGAGATCAAGGTTCAAGAAGAAGATGTTGAACGAGGTCTCAAGCGAATTGGTGATATGTACAATATGCCGGTTGCCAAAGTGAAAGAATATTTCCAGAATCGCGATGATCTTCTGCCCTTGATGAACGAATTACTGAACGAGAAAATTCTCGCTTATCTCCGTGAGCAGGCAGTGTTTGTGGAAGCGGTAAAAACAGCAGAAGTTGCTGAAGAAAGCGCCGATCCCAAAAGCTTATAGGACGGGTTGCGTACGCCTGGAAAGGAATTATAATGAGCATATCCAGCGGGGAGCCCTGCCGGATATGCCTTGATAGCTTTCAATCAATAACGACTGCATAGGGCTCCATGCCTTTTGCAGTCGAACCGTTTTAAGGAGTGTGACACATGAATCTTGTGCCAATGGTGGTAGAGCAGAGTCCACGAGGCGAACGGGCCTATGATATTTACTCGCGTCTATTAAAAGAGCGAATCATTTTTCTTGGTTCGGGAGTCAATGACGATGTGGCAAATGTCATTGTTGCCCAGTTGCTCTTTCTTGAGGCGGAGAACCCTGAAAAAGATATTACTTTTTATATCAATTCTCCCGGTGGTTCTGTAACTGCAGGAATGTCTATTTATGATACTATGCAATATGTAAAATGTGATATTGCTACTCTTTGTATGGGACAGGCTGCATCTATGGGGTCATTTCTTCTTGCAGCAGGAACTGCCGGTAAAAGATACTCCCTGCCGAATTCGAGAATTATGATCCATCAACCGATGGGAGGCTTTCAGGGGCAGGCAACGGATATTGATATTCAAGCCAGGGAAATATTACGCATGAAAGATGAATTGAATCGTCTTCTCGCTCATCATACAAAACGTCCGCTGGAAAAAATCGCAGCCGACACCGAACGTGATTATTTTATGAGTGCGAGTGAAGCCCAGGAATATGGTATCATTGATAAGGTACTGACTAAACGGGAAGAACTAGTTGAGGATTAAAGTATGGATGATGTGAATAACAACGGACCTGACTGCATATGCTCTTTTTGTGGCAAGGACCAGGAAGAGGTCGGAAAGCTTATTGCCGGACCGGATGTCTTTATCTGTGACGAATGTATTGAGCTTTGCAACGAAATCGTCCACGATAAGGACGACGCCGACTCGGATGAAAACGGTCAGGATTTAAAAATTTCTTTGAAACCAAAAGAGATTAATGCTTACCTCGACGAGTACGTTATTGGTCAGGAGTATGCCAAAAAGGTGCTCTCTGTTGCTGTCCATAATCACTATAAACGTATTGACGCGCCTATATCTGATGATTCTGTGGAGCTGCAAAAATCCAATATCATTCTTGTTGGTCCAACAGGATCCGGAAAAACCCTCGTCGCTCAGACTCTTGCCAGAATTTTGAATGTTCCATTTTGTATGGCAGATGCAACAACACTTACCGAGGCTGGTTATGTCGGTGAAGATGTTGAAAACATTTTGGTAAGCCTGCTTCAGGCGGCAGAGTATGATGTGGAGAAGGCGCAGCGCGGAATTATTTATATAGACGAGATTGATAAAATTGCCAGAAAATCTGATAGTCCATCGCTCACAAGAGATGTTTCGGGTGAAGGGGTACAGCAGGCTCTTTTGAAAATAATCGAAGGAACCAATGCGTCTATTCCGCCGAAGGGCGGCAGAAAGCATCCGCAACAGGAGCTGGTTCAGATTGATACCACGAACATCCTCTTTATTTGTGGAGGTGCTTTTGTCGGATTGGATTCTGTTGTCAGCAGACGTCAGTGTACAAAATCCATAGGATTTGGAGCAAAGGTTACCGGGGATGAGAAGAAAAAAATTGGCGATCTTCTCAGAATGGTTCAACCGGAAGATCTCCTGAAGTTCGGACTTATACCTGAAATGGTTGGAAGATTACCGGTAATTGCCACAATGGAAGAGTTGGTGGAAGAGGATCTGATTCGTATCCTGAAGGAACCGAAAAATGCCTTGACCAAGCAGTATCAAAAATTATTTGAATTTGATGGCATCCATCTCAGCTTTACCGAAGGGGCTTTGACAGCCATTGCCACTAAAGCGTTGAAGAGAAAATCCGGTGCCCGCGGTCTTCGTTCGGTTATGGAAGAGGCGATGCTGGATGTGATGTACGATCTGCCTTCGATAAAAGGCGTGCAGGAATGTGTCATAAATGAGCAGGTAATTACTCAGGGTGATTATCCGGTTATTTTGTACCATAGCAGTGCCGACGAGAACTTGAAGATAGGCAGTGCCGACGAAAACCTGAAGATAGCTTGATCGAGTAACTAATCCCCGAAAAGCATGAGGATAGTTCTAATAGTAGCGTACATTCGAAAGGAGATTTTGTGACAAAACTTTACCCCTTGATGCCACTTCGGGATATTGTCATCTTTCCGCATATGGTTGCCCCATTAGTTGTTGGTAGAAAAAAATCCATTCAGGCACTCGAAGATGCCATGGAAAAGAAGACAGATATTCTGCTGGTAACCCAACAAAAATCTAATGTTGACGATCCGGTTAGTGATGACCTTTATTCTTGCGGTACACTCGCGACGGTGATGCAGTTACTCCGGCTACCTGATGGAACCATAAAAGCTTTGGTAGAAGGAAAAACTCGGGCAAAAATTATTTCTTATGTGCCAAATGATAATTTTCTCCAGGCAGAAGTTGAAGAACGGATAGATTTTACTGAACCAACAGCCGAGTTAACTGCGTTTGAAAGAGAACTAAGAAAATATTTTGAGCAATATGCTACTAACAATAAAAAAATTGCCAAAGAGATTCTTAATTCGGTCAAGGCTATTGATAACCCTTTAAAGTTGTTGAATGTTATCTGCGCACATCTGCCGTTAAAAAGCGAGGAAAAGCAGGAAATTCTAGAACTGGAACCACTTACGGCCAGAATGGGGAAGGTGCTTGAAATTCTAGATCGTGAAATAGAGTTGGCGGAACTGGAAACGAAGATCAACGCCAAGGTTAAAATGCGTATGGGGAAAACCCAGAGGGATTATTACCTTGGAGAGAAAGTTCGGGAAATCCAGAGTGAGATAGGTCAGAACGAGGATGGACTCGACGAGATGGGAGAACTCGAAGAGTCGATCAAAAATAAAAAAATGCCTGTTCTTGCTAAAGACAAGGCTATGAAAGAGTTTAAAAAGCTCAGAAGTATGCCTCCCATGTCAGCAGAGACGACGGTGGTGCGCAACTACATTGATTGCATCGTCAGTCTGCCTTGGGAAAAGAAAGATAAATCAAAAATTGACATAAATAAGGCCGAGAAGATCCTTGATGAAGATCATTACGGACTTCCAAAACCAAAAGAACGGATCCTTGAATATCTAGCCGTTCAGTCCCAGGTGAAAAAGATTAAAGGACCTATTCTTTGCCTGGTTGGTCCTCCCGGCGTTGGAAAAACATCTATTTGTAAATCTATTGCCAGGGCAATGGGCAGGAAATTTTCCCGGCTTTCTCTTGGTGGTGTACGGGACGAAGCAGAAATTCGTGGACACCGACGAACCTACATAGGTGCAATGCCCGGCAAGATCATCCAGTCCATGCAAAAAGTTGGAGTCTCCAATCCGGTATTTTGTCTTGATGAAGTGGACAAGATGTCTATGGACTTTCGGGGGGATCCTTCTTCCGCGCTGCTTGAGGTACTTGATCCTGAACAGAATGTGGCCTTCAATGATCACTACCTCGACATAGATTATGATTTGTCTGAAGTCTTTTTTATTACCACCGCGAACAACCTGCATGGAATTCCGGTACCCCTTCAGGATAGAATGGAGATTATCCAAATCAGTGGTTACACTGAGGAAGATAAATTGAAAATTGGTGTAGGGTTTCTTATTCCAAAGCAGCTCGAACAAAATGGATTTGGTCCTACAGATATACAGCTGACAGATGGTGCTGTCCTGGAGGTTATTCGTCGTTATACCAGAGAGGCAGGAGTAAGAAATCTTGAGAGAATAATTGCATCTCTCTGTCGGAAAATTGCACGGGAGCGGTTAAAGAAGAATGTTAAGAAAAAGAAATTCCGCCTCAGTGTTCAATCAATTGGCAAGTACTTGGGGACACCTCGATACCGATATGGGTTAGCAGAGGAAACAGATGAAATCGGTTTGACGACAGGTCTTGCCTGGACTGAGGTCGGGGGCGAACTGCTGCAGATTGAAGCGACCTTGATGACTGGTGCCGGAAAATTAACTATCACTGGCAAGCTTGGTGACGTAATGCAGGAATCCGCTCAGGCCGCATTGAGTTATGTACGTTCACGTGCTGCAGTACTTGGTTTGGAAGAAGATTTCTACCAGAAACTAGATATTCATATCCATGTACCTGAAGGTGCAATTCCAAAAGATGGACCATCAGCTGGTATAACTATTGCCACTACCTTGGTTTCAGCGCTTCTTAAAGTGCCGGTAAAACACCACATGGCGATGACTGGGGAGATAACTCTCAGGGGGAGGGTGCTGCCTATTGGCGGGTTGACGGAAAAACTGCTTGCTGCTAAACGCGGTAATATCACCCATGTGCTTATTCCTAAACCAAACGAACGGGATCTCAATGATGTTCCCATTAAGATACGGAAATCACTGAAGATTGATGTGGTTAATCATATGGATGAGGTGCTTAATCACGCATTGATTTTAAAGGATGGAAAAAGTCTCTTTTGAAATTAGGGGCTTAGGAAGTTTTGGCTTATATCTGAAAGAAGTTAACATAGGCACTTATGCATCTTGTCTTTGTAAGTATCTTTCTGAAATAAAAGGTAAAAGTATCGTCTGGTAGGATAATCTACTACTCTGATGTTTTTCCTTGACGTAGTAGGGTGAAGTTGGTAAATAGTCCTTCACGATTGATTGAGACGGGGGCGACTAGCTCAGCTGGGAGAGCATCGGCCTTACAAGCCGAGGGTCACAGGTTCAAGCCCTGTGTCGCCCACCAAAATCAATCGCTGAGGTAACAACAACTGAGTATTTGTTTGGAGCGGTAGTTCAGCTGGTTAGAATGCCGGCCTGTCACGCCGGAGGTCGCGGGTTCGAGTCCCGTCCGCTCCGCCAAACGATAAAAAGGAGCGAAGGGTTTTGAAGCGTTCCTCTTTTTCTGCGGTACTTGACATATCTTGGTGTTCTTGATAAAAAGCATGTCTCGTATTTTGCTTAAGGGCGACTAGCTCAGCTGGGAGAGCATCGGCCTTACAAGCCGAGGGTCACAGGTTCAAGCCCTGTGTCGCCCACCACAACTCAAGCAGAGAACGTTTTCATTAAGAACAAATCAGTTTTGAAAACAGAGTAATAAAACACAATTTTGGAGTGGTAGTTCAGTTGGTTAGAATGCCGGCCTGTCACGCCGGAGGTCGCGGGTTCGAGTCCCGTCCGCTCCGCCAGTATAAAAAAGAGGGTTGCAGACACAATGTGTCAGCAACCCTCTTTTTTTTTGCAACACTTTGCTCATGAGAAATGCAGCTTCGTCAACTGCTCTTCTGCTTGAATTTTTCATTAATCTGATAAACAAAAGCGAGTACTTCGGCAACTGTTTGATAGAGCTCCGTTGGAATTTCCTCACCTATCGGGACTTTTGAGAGGAGTTCGACCAGATTGGCATCTTCTTGTATGTGAATGCCTGCTTCCCTGGCGGTTGCGATAATTTTTTCTGCAATTATGCCTTTCCCGCTGGCAACCACTTTTGGTGCGGCCGATTCATTCTCATTGTAGAGAATGGCGATGGCCTTATTTGCAGAATGTTGCTTTGTCATATTAAGCCTTGGTGTCGAGCATCGAGTCGCCTTCGGGGACAAGGTGTTGGACGAGATCCTGGATCGGATCAGGGGCATCTCCGGAAAATGTAAGGCTAATCAGCGGAATGTCGGTGATGGCCTTTTTTAAGTCCCCGCTGAATTTTTCTATGAAGTCTGCTTTCTCCTGATCTCCTGCCCGAAATCTGATAAATAATCCTTCTAAATTTTGTAGGAAGTCTATTTGTAAATTTCCTAGATCAGATACTGTCAGGTGAAGAGAGAAACGGCTTTCAGACGGTGTCGAATTGTTTGAATCAGAACCTTTGTTACCCTGATCGATTATCAAATATCCCTGCTCTATAAAAGGCAGTGGAAGTGGGAAGATAAGCTGAGTGTCATTTGCGATCTGAAGCTGGGTAAGCTGAAAGAGTTCGAGGGTTGAGAGAATTTTATTGGTTGTTTCTGCAATGCTGCTTGCAGTACTAAAAGTATGGGCAATTTCCAGCAAAGCAGCTTTCAAGGTATGAACAGAACTGTTTTTATCGCCTCTGGCTAGTAACTGTTCGAGGTTCAGCCCGAGATTGTCAATGAGTTGCTTAAGAATCACACCACCGTTTTTGCCATCTACTCCGTTTTGCTGTAATGAAAAGAAGTTTTCCAGCGTCGAGCGGCTTGTCGGGGAAACGGTTTCGAGGGGCGGTGGAGTTTGTTGTTGGAAATCTTTGAAAAGGCTTGCCAGATCAATGTTCTTGCCAAGGAGAGTCAACGAACGGCCCTGCAATTGGGTCAGAGGGGTTGAAACAATTTTCAATTCGATATGAGGATCGGTCTTGACTACTTGCAGTCTTAGAGATTGACCTGGTGACAGAGGTGCCTCGGAGAGGACGGATTGACGGGTACCTCCGATTTCGAGAACAAAGCGATTATTGCCTTTGGCCTCAATGACGAGGGCTTTTAAAAACTCCCCTTGAGAAGGTGTTTGCTGTCCTTGACTGCTGCGGCCTCTTCCCTGCGATGTTGCGGAGCCGAGAGGAGTTATGGATGTAAGCGGTGTAATAGTGTCCATAAGTACGTATCGGTCAAGGTCAGTGAAAAATTAATACCAGTGACTGGTTGGGTGCTTGGTTAACTTGAAGTTTGAATATTCTCCCTCAACTGACGCCGCTGCGCGGCAAAACAATTTTTGGCAATGATTTCTCTTGATCTAGACGAAATATTGTCAAAATGAAAAGCAGTCAACCAACGGTTTTTCCGAATACGTTTGGATCGGATGAGACGACCTGAACAGATAATAGTCTCAGATGGATTTGGCAGGTTGATTTCTATCATCACCGGTTTTTTACTTTGGCATTCATCAGAGAGAATGGTCAAAACACCAGTCTGAGATATATCTACGGTTTCTCCGTCAAGCTCCAGTGGTTTTTCGTCTGCGTCATATTCTTCAGGATCAAAGAAAACGGCGATCTGCGCTCTAATATTAACCCGAAAATATTCGCGCAGATCTTCTGGTTTAATGGTTTTTTGGGCCATCAGCTCAAGAACACGAGTATTGGTAATCTGGACAATTTTCGCTGCAAGCGTAACAGCTTCACCGTATTCGTCACGGCTGGTGACCATACACGGTTTGCTCTTTTCTATATTCTCCGGAATGGTCCCGGGAGGAAAGAGCAGAAAGAAAGAAGGGGCTTCAGACTCTTTAAAGGTACAAGATAACTGCATGCTTATACCGGTTGAGTCTGTCAAGGTTATAGCTGCAGACTGACTGTCAGGAATTGCATTGACGATGGATAGTATATCGGTGGACATGGCGCTTTTATGATTATCGCTAAAATATTAACTGGCTTTCTTTGGATCGGTTTTTTGTACGTTTACTTTCAGACGCAGCATTTTCCTTTGAATGACAAGACAACATCCAATGATTTTATCCCTATCTTCTGTCGTTATATCATCAAAATGATAGGCCACCTCAAAGCGTCCATCATATAACTGCTGAACACGCACCTGATGGGCGAGAATCTTAATGGTATCGGACTCAATCGAAGGGATCGTTATCTCTAGTCTGACCTGCTGATCTGCCTGCGGTTTTTCGTCAAATATTGCGAGAATACCGCTGCCGCTTATATCAACCGTTTGTCCCTCGGTTGACCACGGCTCATTTTTATCGTCGAACAGCTCGGTATGGAAAGATTTTGAAATAACGCTGGTTACTGTGTCGACTCTGAAAAATTCCCGCATCTGTTCATGACTGATGGATTTTCGAACAATCATCTGCAGGGTTTGCGGGTTGGCAATTTTATAAATCATTGCCTCAAGTGAAATAGTCGGCCCACCCATGTCAATGCTGATAATACATGGCAGCAGGGTGTCTATCTCGTCTACAGGAAGTATTCCCGGTTTGAAAATCAGGCCAAACTTTGGTGAATCGAGTTCCTGATAGAGGCACTGGGCTCTGATTCGGTCCGGTCTTCCCAGGAGCGGCAGGAATATTCGTACGGGCTTGCCCTTTGGTATGTTCTGCAGGATGTCGATTTCAGGTGTCATAATGTATGCAATTGGTTGAGCCTAACGGCAAGACAATACAAGAGAATTAATAATAGTACTATATTTATAGTCTACTGTAGCACAGAATATGTATCCTAAGCAACTGAGTAACAAATGAAAATGAATTTTGGGTTGTTTGAAAATGTTAGATCGAAAAAATATATAAGCAGGAGGGAAGCAAAAACCTGATTGAAAATTTACTTATTGCGCTTTACAGGGGGCATGTTTATCCCAGTTGCTAGTATTTGCTTTACAAAGGGGTCGTCAGCAGTAAATGCGTTTGGTAGATAGGGAATAGGTTCCAGATCGCTGCTAATTTTCAGTTTTATCTGTCTAATTTTATACCTGCCTTTAAATCGATCTCCTTCAAAATCTGCTGAAACAAGAGCAAGATCAATATCACTCCATGCTGTATAAGTACCTTGTGCATAGCTGCCAAACAATATTGCCTGCTCAATATTGATATTGTTTTTTAAAAATTAATTAAAAACAATTCAATTATGGGAGAAATTCTATCTGGGATTCTACGCCTTGTCCCAGCGTCTACAATCATTTCCGAAATATGAAATTAGTCCAAGTTGGTAAGGCCATTTTAAAAAACTTTAGCATTATTTTTCATTTACCCCAAAAAAGCTAAAAATAAATTTTTATTTTTAAGATTGACCAGTTCTTTCTAAATTTTCTAATTCCTCCACCGATAAAACTAACAAGCAGAACGTTTACTCTGTTATTAAATAAAAGAATCACAACAATCTACGGCATTGACGCCGGAAAGTACCTCATGGAGGAAAAACACATGGCAATGGTAATCAACCTAGCAAATGATTTCTCGATCAACAATTATACTCAGGCAAAAAACAGACTTGGTCAGGAAAACTCGGCAGCCCGTGTCAGAGACAAAGACATCAGCAGCATCCCGCTTACTGGAAGGGAGCCCGCCGACAGCGTCGAGCTGAGCACTGCTGCCGAAAATCTTGCTTCCTCCGGTAGCCGGCTGGTAGATTTCGACCAGGCTCAGGGGACCATGGCGATGCTGAAAAATACGATCCATAAACAAGCCGGTCTGGCACTCAAGACCCAGGCCAATATTTCTGCGGAGACAGCGTTCGCCCTTCTTAACGACTAACAAAAATATGCGGTACTAACCTTTATCACAAAAGCAGACGAAAAGAGATTTACCACAACGGATTGAATAATCGGCAAGGATGCTGAAAATAAAACTCCCTCTAAGAACCAGGCACAATAAAGTGTCGGAATGGAGACTCAGCTATGTCCCTGACGATCAATACCAATATTTCATCTCTCAACGCCCAGAGAAATCTCGGGAAAAGCCAGAACGATCTGTCCCAATCTATGGAACGGCTCTCATCCGGTCTTCGCATCAACAGCGCCAAAGACGATGCTGCAGGTCTTGCCATCTCCGATAGGATGACCGCGCAGATCAGAGGTCTCAACCAGGCTGCCCGTAATGCCAATGACGGTATTTCCATGGCCCAGACCGCTGAAGGTGCCCTGCAGGAAAGTACTAATATTCTCCATCGTATGCGCGAGTTGGCTGTGCAGGCAGCCAATGATACCAATAGTGACAGCGACCGTGCTTCACTCAATGATGAAATAGTTCAGCTGAAAGCTGAAATTGAACGAATAGCGATCACCACAGAATTTAATGGACGGAAGGTGATTGACGGCACTATGTCAGAAGCCACATTTCAGGTTGGAGCCAATGCTGGTGTTAATCAGACTATTTCTTTTTCTATAGAGAGTGCCAGGGCCGGTGAACTTGGCTTTAATGGTACCGTTATCGACGCTCCTAATGGTTCTCCTGTGGTTGGCACTAATGTCACTGGTCCGCTTGGAACTGGAGATCTCAGCGTTAATGGCCATGCTATACGTGTAACAAACGGGACTAACTCTGATCTTGCAACAGCAATAACCTTAGCAGACCCGACCGTAACAGCCACCCCGGTAAATTCACAGTCCTTTGTTTTTGAAGATGTTTTCCTAGAACGTGGGGCTCGTGCGGTGGCCACAGGAACGGCCATTACCGCACCCGTTACCCCAGGCGACTTGACCATTACAGGCGCTGATGGTACTGCGACAGACGTTGGAAGTGTCGCCCTCGGTGCGGGAGGCGATACTGCTGGTGCATTAAAGACAGCGGTTGAAGCAGCTGCAGCTGCAGAAGGTCTCACTGCAACAGTTACGGTGGGTGCAAGTAGCGCAAATCTTGACACCTCATCTTTTGTAACCATAGCCACAGGAACGAACGCAGGCTCAGCAACTTATTCACTGACTATTGCAGGTCAGGCTGTGGTTGATATAAATGCAACCGAGTTTGACGCTCAGAAAATTGCCGGGTTTGATGGTGCTTTTATAAACGGTCAGATTGAAGCTTTTGACTGGGCTGGTGCAGGTATAACTTTTACCAATAACGGTGATCCTGGATCTGGAGACTACTCGTTTATCGACGCGACTGGAGCTGATATTCAGATTGTGGAAGCTTTTGGTGGGACTGCCGTTGATACTGAAGGTCTGACCATTGCCGCTGGTGCTTATGATCAAACCACTTATGGCTCAGTATCCATGACGGCAACTACCGCTTTCACCATCGGCGGAACACAGGCCGACCTTGGTACTGTCAGTTTAGCATCAAATACATACACTTTAGCTGATACAGCCGTTGGTGAGTATGTATTAACTGTTGATGGCGTAGATATAGGTGTTGCTCCGGGGAGTGACGGTGTAGTAAACGCGCAAGATGTAGCAGATGCCTTAGCCACTGAAGGGTACATTCATGTTTCTGTGGATACCGCGACCAACGAAATTACCTTCGAAAACTCTGATGGTGCCAATATAACCATGCAGGAAGATCTCACCGGGGTCAATACGGGCGCAGGTTTTGCCGCAGATGTAGCAGGTGACGGAGTTGCGCAGACTCATTTGGGGCAAGTTTCACTTGATAGTGGAAAAGACATCGTCTTTGTAGGCACAGCTGCGGGAATGGCGGCTGCTGGTCTTGATACTACAGGCAATGTGACCACTACTATTGACAAAATAAATGTTCTGACTCGCCAGGATGCCTGGGTGACCCTGGCCACCGTTGACGAGGCGCTTTCACAGATTGATTCAATCCGCGGTGGTCTTGGTGCGATCCAGAATCGCTTTGAGTCAACCATTGCCAATCTCAATAGTGTCTCTGAAAATCTCTCGGCTGCTCGTTCGCGGATACTTGATGCAGACATTGCCATGGAGACTTCGGCTATGACCAAGAATAATATCCTCCAGCAGGCAGGGGTTTCTATTCTTGCTCAGGCCAATCAGACGCCCCAGCTTGCACTTTCGCTGCTGAAGGGGTAACAAGCTAAATCAGGGTAGACGAAGCATGGGAGTCAGGCATCGCCACTGGTCATCGTGCCAGGGTGACCAAGAATTCCGAAATGTAACTAACAGAAATAACATATAAAAAATAATTTAATAAATAATACATTTTTTTCTAAAGAATATGAACCACCAGCCGACAAGAAAATAAGGAAAGGTTTCTTGATTTCCCAAGATTTTTTTGAGAAGCTGGTTAGTAACAATAAAAAACAAAAATTCTAAAGGAGGTGCAACGACAGAAAATATTTTGCAACACATACCAGTTACTACACATGTTGTTTTATTAAAAAGGGCAAGGATGCCCGAATTAACAATCTCATGGAGGATTTAACACATGGCTACTTACAATTAATACAAACGTAATGTCTCTTAATGCCCAGCGTAACCTGGGTAAATCTCAAGGTTCTCTAGCCAACTCAATGCAGCGCCTGTCTTCTGGTCTGCGTATCAACTCCGCAAAAGACGATGCTGCCGGTCTGGCGATTTCCGATCGTATGACCTCGCAGATTCGCGGTCTGAATCAGGCCGCCCGTAACGCCAACGATGGTATTTCCCTTGCTCAAACTGCTGAAGGTGCTCTCCAGGAAAGCACAAACATCCTGCAACGTATGCGTGAGCTTGCTGTCCAGTCTGCGAACGATACCAACAGTGATTCTGATCGTGCTTCCTTGAACGATGAGGTTACCCAGCTGAAGGCTGAGCTTGACCGTATTGCCGACACTACAGAATTCAACGGCAGGAAGGTTATTGATGGCTCTTTGAAAGATGCCACCTTCCAGGTTGGTGCCAATGCCGGTACCAACCAGACAATTTCTTTTGATATTTCCAGCGCACGTGGAAAAGATCTTAGTCAGGTTGGAACAAACATTGAAGCACCAAATGGTAGAGCAGTCGTTGGTACAGCTGTTGCTGATGACGGACCTTTGACAGCTGGTGCAATAAACGTCAACGGTACCGATATTCGTTCAACCGCCACTGGTTCTAATGCGGATATAGCTGCTGCGATCAATACTGCTGCAGATAAGACAATTGCGACAGCAGTAAATCAACAAACCTTTACATTTGAGGATGTTGATTTAAATGATACAGCCAAGATTGCTGCAGTAGAAACAAATGGAGCAGCGATTACAGGCGTCAACTTAACAGTAAACACTACGGCTGTTACTATAGGTGCTGCTAGTTCAGGTGGAGGATATTATGCTCAAGACCTAGCTGATGCAATTGAGCTTGCGGTTCCCATGGTTACCGCGACTGTTGGTGAATCAACGACTGGTTCATTGGGTAATTTTACAACATTAACTGCCGCCGCCGCCTATACATTAAATGTTAATGGTGATTCTTCTAATCTTCTAGATGAAAATGCTTCTAGCACGATGACAAGTGCTCAGGCTCTTACCGCCATTGAAAATCATGCTCAAACTTCTGGCACCCTAGCCGGTGGGGATTTGCAGTATACAGATGATAATGGAAATGTTTTTGACATAACCGCTACTGGTACTACAGATATAACAGGTCTAACTTTTACCTCCGCTACGGGTGCCGACATCGTGCTTACCGAGGAAGTAAACGGAGAAACAGAAGGGTTTACAGGTACCACAGCTGGTTCAACACTATCGAAATATGGCTCAATAGCCTTAAGCAGTTCCGTAGATATTGCTGTAGCATCAGCAACTGGTTCAGCTAACTCTGGGGGGCTTTCAGCTGCTACCTCAACTGCAGCGACCTATGATTTTCAAGTTGATAGCTCCTCTATAAGTGTTGCAGCTGGTGCTGACGGTATTGTTAGTGGCCAGGATGTTGCTAATGCAATGATTGTAGCCGGCTTTACAGCTACCGTTGAAGGTGCTGAAATCTCATTTGCAAATTCAGATGGTGTTGATATGAATCTGAAAGAGATAGTCACCAAAGGAGTCGATAGTGCATCTAATGCAGTTGATGTAGTTGGAAAAGGCTTTGCTGATGCTGATGTCAATGCTGCAGGTAGAGATTATGAGGGTCAAATCTCTCTTGACAGCACGGCTGATATCACCTTGACTGGTGATGGTCTTGCAGCGGCGGGTCTTTCGACAGTAGGTAACGCAACCACCACGATTAACAAGTTAAGTGTTGCCACCCGAGAGGATGCAACGATTGCAATTGAATCTGTCGATGAAGCACTCTCTGATATCGATACCATCCGTGGTGGTCTTGGTGCGGTGCAAAATCGTTTTGAGTCAACTATTGCCAACCTGAACAACGTAGCTGAGAATCTTTCTGCTGCCCGTTCACGTATCCTGGATGCAGATATCGCCATGGAGACTTCGGCAATGACTAAGTCGAACATTTTGCAGCAGGCTGGTGTGTCTATTCTGGCCCAGGCTAACCAGGCACCGCAACTCGCCCTGTCACTGTTACGTTAATCTAAACTTAACCTGGGGGCTGGATGTTTCAGCCCCCAGTATAAAGTTTGGATAAACCGGAAAGTTTGCCATTTGGTCAAAGGAGTAGGTTATGCAAGTCGAAGCAATGGGTGTAACGGGAACAACACTGCAGCAACAGCCAAAAGCTGCGGAGAATATTGATGCCGGCCGAAAAGAACTGGCCAAAGGCGACGCGGATGTTGACAAGAGCAGTGCAGCCGATAAAAACGGGGTGCAGCCGGAAGAAATTTTAACCAAGATAAAATCGCTGACCGAGAACGGTTCGTACAGTATTCGTTTTGAAAACAATCAGGAGTTTGATCAGCTCGTTGTCAAAATAGTCGATACCGAGACAGATGAAGTTATTCGCCAGATCCCTGCAGAAGAAGTTTTAGGGCATGAAAGCGAGCACTGGCGGAGTTGAGCGGGAAAATAGTAAATACCAGTCCGATAAGAATTAATTAGTTTATAAGTTGTAAAGAGTTAGTCACTAAACCCAGCCGAGGAGTCAGCTATGGCAGAGATAAGTTTCGGTGGCCTTGCCACAGGTCTGCCCACAGAAGATCTGGTCAAGAGCCTGATGGCGATTGAGCGACGACCGATTGATCGTCTGGAGGCCGATAAAGACCTATGAATCCCAACGGCTAAAGGCCTATGGACAGTTTAATACTAAACTGGATGATCTGCGCTCGGCTGTCGGCGATCTCAACCTGACCAGTCAGGTCAGAACCACCAGTGTGCGGCTGAGTTCGGAAGACTCGATCAGTGCATCGTCCAACGGTGCCGGGGTCGGCAGCTATGATATTGCCGTGGCCCAGCTCGCCCAAGTGCAGAAAACCGTTACCGACGGGTATAGTTCGGAAAGTGACAGTGTTTTAGGAACAGGTACTTTTGCCATTAACGAAGTGGCGATTGAAGTCAACAGCACCAATAATTCCTTTCAGGGGTTGATGTCCTCGATCAATAGTGTCTCGGAGAAAACCGGAGTATCGGCATCGATCATCAATGACGGCGGTAGCGGCGACAACTATCACCTGGTTTTGACCGGCAAGGATGCCGCTACCAGTTTTTCACTTACCTATGATTTTAAGGATGAAGAAAATAACGCCATAGACTTTTCCGCCTCCCATGTACGTGCAGCCCAGCAGGCAGTGGCCTATATCGACGGTATTGAAGTAGTTAGTAATACCAACACCATTTCCGGGGCGATTTCCGGTGTTACAATTAATCTCAACAAAGAAAGTGAGATTGTTACTCCGGCTTCGGTGGGAATCCGGCTGTTTACGCGACGACTACCTTAAATGTCGAAGCGGATACCGATACTTTGAAAGAAAAGCTTTCTACTTTTGTGTCCAGTTATAACGCGATTATGGACTGGATTGCTGCCGGCTATGATAGGACTGACAGCCACAACCACAGATACGGCAACGACGAGTGATACAGCACAACGGAAGATACCCTCAGTGATTATCTCCGGGGTGACGCAACAATCAACAGCTATTAAACGAAGCCTGCAGTTGGTCTTGTCTGATTCGGTCGGCAATAGCGGATCACTGCAGATTCTCAGTGAGATCGGCATTTCGACTCAGTCCGACGGTACATTGCTGTTTAATAACGGCAAACTGGATACGGCATTAAGTCAAAATTTGAAGACGTTGTCAAACTGCTGGCAGGAGAGGATACGGTTGAGGGCGTTATGAAAAAATTTAATTCATATCTGCTTGACCACTACCTCAAAAACCCAAGGGATGTATGCCGAAAAACGTGATCGTTATGAAAGTGCCACAAAGCGACTTGACAATCAGATCTGCCGAGAAAGAATCACTGATGACTAAAATAGAGACTCGCATCCGGGCCCAGTTCAATGCCATGGAAACATTGGTCAGCGGTTTGAATGCCACCGGCGACTACCTGACCCAGCAGATGGATATGCTCAGTAAAATGACTACAGGAAATTAACTTATGAATACATATAATATGAACCAATATCAACAGAATCAGGTCAGCAACTGCTTCTCCGGAACAGATCCTCTTATGCTCTATGACGGTGCAATTCGTTTTACCAGGCGGGCAATTGCCGGAATAGAAGAAGAAAAGCCGGAAATGAAGATTTCAGGCGTATTCTAAAGCGATGGCAATAATTGCTGAGTTTTCCAATTCCCTCAATCATCAGATCGGTGGGAAGATTGCCGAAGATCTTGATGCCCTCTACGACTTTATGATGCGGGAGCTGACCAGCTGCCAATCTGAATAACGATATTGAAAAATTGAAAACTGTTGAGAAACTATTGATGGATCTGCGACTGACCTGGGGGGAAGCTGTGCTTCTCAGCAAAAAAGAGATTCATGCTGCTGAGGTGCCCGTCAACCGGAGCCAGGAAGAATATGTGCCGTTTTCCGTGTCACGTTAGATTGTACATGGGATATTGGTACCCAGGCTGCGCATGGAAACTAGATCATACCCAGATGATCCAGGTGAACAGGGAGGACAGAATATGATGCATGTCTCTGAAAACGAAATTTTGAAAATATTGGCGGTACAATCTCTTCAGCAGCAGGAAGAGATGTTTGGCCTGTTGGAGGGACTGCAGCAGCAACTTGCAATGGGTTCAAGCAGCCTGACCAGTTTTATAGAGAACTTCAATATACTATTCAGTACCTTGCAAGTTGAAATAAAACAAACTGACCTGAGTTTGACAGCGCAACTACGCAAGTCCGATATCACAGATGCAACCAGACAACTTCTTGCCGGGCGAAAGACTATGCAGGAAAACATTGCCCGATTACTAAAGGAATCAATGTCCACGGCTTGTAGTGTCAAGTCACTATTGGCAAGTGAGATGCAATCTCTCAAAGCCGGAAGAAAGGCGTTAAATGGCTATAAAAATGTGTCTGGTCGGCAGGGTTCGATAATTAACAGAAAACGGTAATCTTTTTTGGTCTATTCTTCTCCCCTGGTTCCCATGAGTCGAATGGGAACTAAAATCACCTATTTAATAATGCAAGTGTTACCCCGGCGGACATGTTCGATTGAGCCTGGACGGCCACTCCTGCTTGTGCCAAAATTCTGTTTTTTAACGAACCTGATACTTCGGCTGCAATGTCGGCATCAGCGATCCTGGAATTTGAAGCTGCAAGATTTTCAGAAACATTTTCAAGGTTGGAAATTGTCGATTCAAAGCGGTTCTGCTCCGCACCCAGGTTACTCCTGCTCGCTGAAATACTGCCAATGGCTTTATCTATAGCTTCGAGGGACTTTTGCGCATCGCTTATGGTTGATACGCTAAGAGAACTTGTGCCGAGATCAGCTTGCGTGGCTCCGTCGAGGGTCACGTCAATGGTTTCGTCGGCATTAGCGCCGACCTGAAAGGATGCATCGATGGAGGACATGCTGCCATCGAGGATATTTTTACCGTTAAAGGAAGTTGAACCGGCAATGTGGTCGAGTTCCGATTGGAGCTGAGAAAATTCTTCATTCATTGATGCGCGATCGCTGTTACTACAAATGACGTTTCCGGCCTGCAAGGAAAGGTCGCGCATACGCTGAAGAATGTTGGTGGATTCGGCCAAGGCACCATCAGCTGTTTGTGCCAGGGAGATGCCGTCATTGGCGTTACGCATAGCCTGTTTTAAGCCTTGAACTTGCGAATTCATCCGATCTGAAATAGCTAATCCGGCAGTGTCATCCTTGGCGCTGTTAATTTTTAAACCACTGCTAAACCGGGAGAATGCTTTGTCAATCCTGCTTTGGGCAGTAGTAATATTCCGCGCGCTGCTAAAACTACTATTGATTGAATCTACCATGTCGAACCTCCACATTCCATTTCGGTATTTGAGTCACACAAACGAAATACAAATAACATATTTGACATCTTTGCTGAGGTCTTCCAAGATCGTTTCACTGTCTATGAATAAAATGAGCAAATTTAATGCCATTTAGAATTGTCTCTGGTTACTAAGTGCTACATGTCTATGGTCTTTGCTTACCATGCGGCGCATGGCATCTCTCCTCGTTTTTCTGAAGAGTAATTTTTAGCTCGTGCAATTTTTGATAGAGTTGTTCAGAAGCCATGTTCGCTTTTTCCAGGGCAATACTATGGTTTTCAATCATTGTATCCTGGTAAATTGCCCCACCGGCCAGGTCGAGAATATCAAACATCTGCTGGTCGAGAATTTCCAGTTCGGCTCTCTGTAGACGAAGTTTTTTGCATCTTTCTACGAGTTGCTGGGGCGAGATGTCGGGGATGCTGTCAATCAGTTCGAGAATGCTTTTCTGAAATTGGTTGTATGTATTTGTGGTGTCGGAGAAAAAACTTACAATATCGGTTATTGGGCTTTTGATGTTTTCTCCTTTGTTTGGGAAGTGCATATTGCACTGAGACGCAGTGTGATCTGGTTTAAGCCTTGTTTTTATGTCTCACCTGATTTGATTGGCAGAATGTTTCTGCATGGATACACGTGTTTTATGACATATGAACTTTGAAGATTACATGATCAAGAAAAGAAGGATGGGTATCCTTTTTATCGGTGGGCACAAAACCACACAAACCAACTATATCGAAAGAGTTCCTGAATTATTGCAAAGATTGGAGAAATGATTCATGAGATTTGAAACCAAACGTTGTGATGTTGCAGTACATCTCGATAATGACGAAAATATAGCTTTCTTGAGGAACCGACGATGGTAGCCCACAAAAGTTTATCCACGCGCTCACTACGGTCGTCAGAGCCAAAGGCATGACGGAGATAGCCCAAAAAAAGCAGCGTTAACCAGAGCGAGTCTGTATAATTCTCTTGCCGATGGAGGTAAGCCCCGCTTCAATACTATAGTCAAGATAACCAAAGGCCTTGGCTGTAAATGCGCTTTTGTGGTGATCAGTCGGAATTGAGATTTTACCCCCCATTCACAACCTTGTCAGCAACCTTTGGCTGGGGCAGGGGCGTTTTGCTATTGTACTTAGCGTTTTCAAGGATAACCTGCATGGCGCGGTTGGATTTTGGCGAAAAAAGAATGGGCGCGGCGAGATTGAGGCTTATCTCCTGGTTCGGCGGTACGGTGACGACGGTGAGAACAAAGCAGGGATCGTTTTCGTCAATATGCAAATGCTGCCGTTCGACACCATCAGGGGCAATAAGGTAGTCGAGAAAGAAATTGGTCGGATCGGTAAGAACAAAAGCGAAAGCAGGATCATCGACACTTTGTATCCAGAATAACGGCCCTTCTTTTTTGTTGGGCATAACGATAAAATGTCGTAGATTGGGAAAACCGATCATCCCGGCAGGGAAATAAAGCAGATTTTCCGGGTCATATTCCACTTCACCAAATCGAGTGACTATCTTTTCCATTATTTCCCTTTGCTCGTTGTAAGGTTGTCGGTCAGGCTATCAAGATCAATCATGTTCCATTGTGCAGCATCGCGGTTTTCTGCTGCGATGCGATCAAAGACTTCCTGACGATATATTTTTTTATCCCGGGGGGCATCGATACCGATTCTGACACTCCCTCCTTTCATCTCTACTATGGTAATGCTTGATATCGTCACCGATAACAATACCTTCACCGATTTTCCTGGTAAGAACCAGCATGTTTGACTCCGTATTGAGAGCATGAGTTAAAGTGTACATATTTAAGCCTCGAGTTGTAGCGCTATTGCCTAGAAAATAATCAAGAACCGGCCTAACATTCACATCTTGCGGAGTTTTTATACTCAGCCGTGAATCATTTTACTATCTAATCGTGTAGAAATTCTTTTCATGAATGGCGTTAGGAGTTTTCGTAAAAAACATATCCCCCTAAAGCGAGGGACTATGGGTTATCAACTTATTTTCTCATTAGGACTAAAAATAATCAAGAATCGAAATTTTTGAAACCCTTGCGGTGATATTGAGTGCTGCTTCAAAGGCACTTTCTTTTTGCATTATATCATTGTAGACCTCAATAATATCGGCATCCTGGTATCGTGAAAGAATCTGTTTGAGATCGACCTGTGCATCTTCCTGGTGAAGGATGGCAGAGTCGATACGTTTTGCCCTGGCGCCAAGTTGGCTTCGCTGGCACGGTTTTGGTCTGCTGCAATATCATGTTCGCCATTGGCTCTGAATAGATCCTCCGGGGCCGTCTACATCATTGACATTTCCTGCCCGAATGCCTCTTCCAAGCGGGTGAGGACGGTGAACATATCAATTCTTCCGGAGGCCCCATTTAGTGTATCTGCTGTAAGTCCAACACTGGTTAATCCTGCTCCGGTGATGTCCACATTTGTTGCGGAGTTGGTGGCAATATTGATTGTTCCGTAAGCGGTCAGGCTGCCACTGGGAGCTAAAATACCGTTGGGTGATGTTCCGGGTGGGATGGGTGGGACACCATCGAAAACCGTTTCGGTCAGGTCTATTTCCGATCCATCGGAGGGACCTGTCAGAACAAGAGAACCACTGGATATATCATAGCTGACGCCGTTTGAAAGGGTACCGCTTGTTTGCGTAAGATTTTTAGCATCTGGTGTGTTTGCCAGAGCAGACGCCATACCCTCCAGTGTGTAGTCATAGTTGCCGGAAGGGCCATTGAGTGTAACTGGAACACTGTTACCGCCGGATACAATATTAAGGCTGTAGCTGTCCTCAGTGTCAACAAAACCTGTAAGAGCTAAATGGACCAAGATTAGTTGTGGCTGCGTTGGCGGTGGCAATAAGTCCGGTGCCTGTTTTGTTGAATAAGATCTGCAACTACTTTGCCTGCATAGTTGTTTTCTCCAGGTGGATCAGTAAGATCAGCACCTGAGATAATTACCGGAGCACCCCATCTGGAGTTATGGTAATGTCATTACCAGGGATTCCAATTTTAACAGGAGTCCGGAGGTCATAGTTTCACCCTGGTAGGGTGTTGCATAGCCATTGGCGGCTATTTCGTTGGTGATCCCCATGAAGAGTTCATTTCCTGTCAAGTTGGCTTCAATGAACTCTCCGGGGGTTATTTCCAGTTTGGTTGGATTGTTGTCGCCATGGTAGAAGTATGGCCAGGTAGTCACATCGTTTACATTATAATCTGCTGGATCGTAGTTTTCGTTTTTAGTAAAAGGTACGGTATCTTCATTATAGCCGGCAAAAATATATTTCCCGTCAACAACTGCGTTGGCTGAATCAAGCAGTTCGTTTTTCAGTTGGTCAATTTCATCGGCCAGGGTTGAAGATCAGATTCACTCAAGGCACTGTTGATCGGAATTAATGGAAATTTCCTTAACCCGAACCAGTATATTTTCTACATGGGCAAGGTGACCGTCGGTTGCAGCCATTTTGTCACCGGCCTGGCCCATGGTTTCAAGATATCGATCATTTTGCTGTAGCTGGGTTCTGGTCGTGAGAACAGGGCGAATTGCGCCGGGATCATCCGATGGTTTGTTCAGTTTGAGCCCGGTGGCACCTTGATTACGGAGAACGAGCAGGTCATTGGTAATTCTGTCGAGATTTGTCTGCATTAACCGGTAGGTCGAGTTGTCCGTAACTTTCATAGTACACCTGCTCTAGGAAGACTATCTTTTTATATTTAATACCGTGGTCATCATTTCATCGACGGTGGAGAGAAATTTAGCCGAAGATTCAAAGCCGCGCTGGAACTGGATGAGACTGATCATCTCTTCTTCAAGTGAAACACCGACCAGTCCATCTCGAAAGTTTTCCAATTGGTTGAGGGCATCTTGAGCTCCTTTGAGGGAGAGTTGATTCTGGTTACTTTCGACACCTACTTTGGCGGCCATTTTACCGTAAAGTGAGTTAAAATTGTCCGACACCGCCGATTAAATAATTGTCGGCGATATTTGAGAGGATCAGTGCATTGCTGTTGTCGCCGGGTGCGACTGTGCCGGGAGGAGGGCCTCGGATCGGGGCGGCCCCGCAGCGATTTTTGCCGGATCGGTTATAACCACACTCATCTGTCTTGCTGCATCCGGCATATTCTGTTGCAGTCGGGGGCGGTCCTGGTGGGGAGGGTACATGCATGCATTAGGCGGTATGCTGAAAAACAGATTGCCTGTACTGGAGTCGAGTGCTCCACCTGCCTGATGCTGGAGGTTAACCTGGGTACTCGATCTCATAGGCGAGTTTATCCAGATCAGCGTTCAGGGCCGGGATAAAATTATCGCGAATATCCATCAGTCCCTGAAATTCGCCTCCCAGATTTCTGAGTTCCAGATCCCTGGTAACTCCACCGGCGTTTAGTTGAAGTGTCATATCTGCCCCGGAGACATCGGCGGTAATGGTCATGGCCATATTGCCCTGAACCAGCGGCATGCCACCGGGGAGGGCAACGGACAGCATACCGTTTTCGTTCTCATAGGATTGAGCACCGAGGGTTTGGGCCAGGTCTTTGGCCACCATGTCGCGTTGGTCTCTTGCGCTGTTTGCCGTCTGCCCGCTGATTTCGATGCTGTAAATTCGATCGTTGAGGTCGGCAATTCTCCTGATTTTTGAATTTACCGCATCAAGTTTTGAAAGTATGGTATCATTGATGTTTTCTTTAATCGAATTCAGTTCATTGACGGTGTTGTTGAAACTGGTTGCCAGCACATTTCCTTGAAGAATGACATTGTTGCGTTGGACGAGGTCGCTAGGGTCAGCTGAAAGTTCCTGAAGCGAGTCAAAAAAATTATCGATATCGGTGGAAATATTGTCATCGGTAATATTGAAAATCCTTTCCAGTTCGGAGAGGGGACGTGTTAAAGCGTCCTGAAGGCCAAGTCAACAGCTTTTTGTTTAATCTGTTGATCGATGAAGACATCGTGCTCCCGACTTACATCGGAGACTTTAACGCCCTGACCAATGAAAAAATCACCGAAATTCATGGCCGGGTAGGTCTCCAGAACGGCTTGTTGCCTGGAATATCCCTCAGTGTTTACATTGGATATATTATTGCCGGCGATCTCGATAGATTTTTGGTTAACCTCGAGAGATGTTCTGGCAGAATTGAGTGCATTGAGGAGACCGGCCATATCAAATTTTCCCTGAAAGGAGTCGACCGTTTACCTGGGAGGCAACCCTATAAGCCGATGCTGAATAGGTAGAGGTGACAGTTTTTTGGCCGAAGAATTCCATGGTCTGCCTGATCCAGCCAAGGGTCGATTTGAAAAGGAAGGCGTTTCGGCGATTTTCCTCACGGATCTGGGCGGCGATAGGTTTGTCCTGCTCGTCAATAATTTGGACGTGTGCCAGCACCTGCACAATTTCTTCTTTGGCGTTCATTGCAGCCATCATTCCTTTCATGTCGAGTGCTTTTGCGCAATCTCTTTCTTCGAAAATGATGTCTCTCAGACGAACAAGATAATCGTGTGTGGTCCTGGTTTCCATTTTATCTACCTTCGACTAAGAATTGTAAAAGCGAAGCAGAAACTTTTTTAAGATCCGGTTCGTAAGAACCATCTTTTATCTGTGCCTTTAATTGCTGGATACGTTCAGCTCTTCAGCATCGCCACTTTGTGTCGCAGCTTTCGCCTTATTGACGTCTTGCAGGACTGATGAAAACTGGACCTTATCTTTGCCGCGTTACTTCAGTACTTTTGTCGTTTTGGACTTTCTTCGGTTTGTTAAGATTTCCGATTTGTCCCGGTCCGCCGACTCCAAAAAATTCTACGCTCATGACTTCACCTAGGTTAACGATTGTGGGCTGTTATTGCCATTTGCCCAATCATCTAGTTTTTTCATTACAGAATCGTAGGTATCGTAAGATATGTCCGGAAGCTTTCCGCCAAATGCATCCAAAGCCTCCTGAAATCCATTTTGCACTCCATCCCGAATGGCATCTATCCTGGCAGGATCTCCTCCTGCCAGGCCTACTGCAAATTGAAAAATTCGTTCTGATGTCTTTTCTACTCCAAAATACCCGTCATCCGCAATTAATTCCTGGGCTTTTTCGGGAGTTAACGTACTGATATCAACTTCTGAAGTGTCAGTCGCGATCTTATAATCTAAACCTTGTTCTTTGAAAATATTTAGTATCAGCCCTCTGAGGAGGTCGAAACCATCACCTGCAGTTTGCTTCAAGGGACAAGGATTTGTTGTAGGTTGTAACTGATTCTGAACTATACGTTAAGCTTACTTGATCATCTGTAAATTGTAATTTTTCCTTTTGAATGATCCGTCCGCTTTCTTGATGTGTTAATGAATTAGTTGCTTGATTTTTATTTGAATAATTTGTCGAAGAAAGTAACTTGTTAGCCGTATTCTCAATCATTTTCTGCCTCCCTGCTGTCTTGTTGCCGTGCTTCCTTGCACTGTGGTGATGCCAATTATTTCTTTCTTATACTTATTATCGGTGGGATTGCTGCGAAAGTTTAGTGACTTAGAAATTCTTTTTCGCTTTTTGGAAAAGAATTTCGTGAAGGAACTTATCCCCTAGTGCTGCGCGGGGAGTACCTTGAAATCTTTGCGAAAATAGAAGAAAAGAATTTCGTGAAGGAACTTATCCCCTTCAGGGGATACCGAAGAGAGTACCTCTTAAATGGATAGTGAAAATAGAAGAAAAGAATTTCGTGAAGGAACTTATACCCCTCAAGGGGGTACTGAACAGAGTCCCCGTGCTGTGCGGGGATCACCAAGCTGGTTAAAAAACTTATCCGCCGGTACCAAAAAGAAAGGAAAAGAATTTCGTGAAGGAACGTATACCCCCAAGGGAGCACTAAACAGAGTCCCCATGCTATGCGGATACAGAAGCGAGGAAGGAATCAAAAAAATCAAGTCTACAAGCGAACAAACAAAAGCCTTAAACCAAATTATTTCTTCTTTGCAATCAAATCAGCCATCTGATTATACATTGCTTCGCCAATCCCCAGTCCCTTTCCCTTGGTGGCCGATTTGGCAGTTTCCATGTCAAGCATCTCGGTATACATTTCCGTTGAAGTGTCTTTGTCGAAAAGACCACCATCCGGCACTGTCTTCCGCATGGCTTTGAACATTTCCATGACAAAGAGGGTTTCGAAATCCCGAGTTGATTGTCTTAGTGAACCGAGATCTTTGGTTTTCTTGTCAGTAGTCGAATGGGTGCTCTGACTGAGTACAGTTCGTGGATCTATCTTGAAATCCATAAGATGTTTGTCCTTTTGAGCTTTTTCTTTTAGTGGTAATGAATGGGTGCAGAATTATAACGAAAATTTTATAAAACAATCAGTTCGCCATAGAGAGAACCGGATGCTTTGATTGCCTGGAAAATTGCGATCAGATCTCTCGGCGTTGCCCCAATAGCATTGAGTGCATTGGCAATTTCGCCCACTGATACACCCTTTTTCATGTCCAGCGTGACCAGCTGACCAGCCTCTTCGACCACGGAAACGTTGGTTTGTGGAGTGACGACGGTTTGCCCTTCACCCAAAGGATTAGGCTGTGAGACATCGTAATTATCGTGAATGATAAGGCTTAAATTGCCGTGGGAGACAGCCACAGTGGAAAGTCGGATATCCTTGCCCATAACAATGGTGCCTGTACGTTCATTGACGACCACCTTGGCAGTGGTATCCGCTTCAACATTGATTACTTCTACTGCAGCAACAAAATCGACCAGTTTTTTCTTGAACGGCTCTGGAATGGTTACTTGAACAGTCCCCGGACTATCGGGAAAAGCAGTGCCTTGACCGAAATTTCGGTTAATTGATTCGGCCATATTAGAAGCCGTGGAAAAATCCGCATCCCGCAACTGATATTGCAGATGACCGTCAGTGCCCAGAGCAACCTGAATAGACTTCTCAACGATTGCCCCGCCGGCAATGCGGCCAACGGTGGGATGATTTTTTTGTACCTGGGCCGCTTTGCCGCCAAAAGAAAAAGCGCCGAGGGTAAGAGCCCCCTGGGCTACAGCATATACCTGCCCATCCGGGCCGACCAAAGGTGTCATAAGTAGAGTGCCACCGGCAAGGCTCTTGGAATCGCCAATTGAACTGACCTGAACATCTATGGTCGATCCTGATTTGGCGAAAGGAGGGAGAGACGTGGTGACCATAACTGCAGCAACGTTTTTGACTTTTATGTCATTAATATTGTCTGGATTTATCGTTATACCGTGTCTGGTCATCATATTATAAACGGCCTGCAGGGTGAAAACTGATTTTTTCATATCATCACCGGTACCGTTGAGCCCAGTGACCAACCCATAACCTAGAAGCTGGTTGTTGCGGACACCGTGGAGCTGGGCAATATCTTTTATCCTGGCAGCATTGGCATTAAGACCTGACACCAGTGAGAAAAGACCTGATTAAAATGATGATTTTGATGGAAAATTTCATTCTGAGCACCTAGCTATCTTGCTGATATATTGTGATGATTCATTTAAAAAGGCCAGATGTTGTCGAGAACACGCATACCCCAGCCCGGGCTCTGTTTATCACTAATTGCGCCTTTGCCGGTGTAACTGATTCTGGCGTTGAGAATTTTTGAACTACTGACTGTATTTGCCGCGGTGATATCAACCGGCCTGATAATTCCGGTAAGATAAATGATCTGTACTTCATTGTTGACCATAACTTCCTTGCCACCGCGAATTTTCAGTTGCCCGTTCGGGTAGCGTCCGACTACCTGGGTGGTAAGATAGGCACTCAAAGCTTCTTTTCTGGAGGTGGAGCCTGCTCCGTCAAAGCCGTTTTTGAAATCGGCACTCACCAAGCTACTCAAATCAATAGGATTAACACCAGAAAAGGCTGGATTGTTTTCCAGTCCGAACAAGTTTGGTATCCCGGCAGACATATTCGTTGTTCGGGCAGTTGAGGTGGAAGCTTGTTTAGATGCACTTGCCGTTTCAGAGATGATCACTGTTACAATATCTCCGATATCACGAGCTTTTTGGTCTGAAAACATGGAGCGGGTACCATTTTGCCAGAGCGACCCGGCCTCTTTAACAACAGGTTCAGCGTTATGAATTTCTTCAAGGGGTTCCTGAATGGCAATTACCGGTTTTTGGGGCTGGGCACATGATGCGAGCAATATGCTGCAGAGTAGAGCTATAAATAAATTTCTCATTTCAGAGTATTACCTCCACTAATCCAGGAGCGGATACCCGGCAATAAATAATTTTATTCGAGTTGATATTTTGTACTCGAATCATTTGGTCCAAACTCCCGTCGCTTCGGGCAAGGCCTGTTGCGGTGAGATGCAGGGCACCTGAATTAATGACGATTTTTACTCGCTCTCCGCGCTGAATTATCGGAAGGGATTCAACCATGGAGAGGAGCACTGGAGCACCGGCCCGTAAACTTCTATTGAGCTTTTTGCCTACAAAGCTCTGCAGGTTAAATCCTGGATCGTTTATTGAGTCTATATCCATGACCACTTTTGTGAGATTTTGTGGTTGGAGGATATCACCCCTCTTTAAAGATCCGGTGGAGACAATAACAGGAGCAAGTGCCTCTATTTTGCCAAGCACCGACATGTTTTTCACAACTTTATCGTCAACCCTGAAAATTATCGAAATACGGGAACTGTTAAGAATGCCGGGATTTGAAGGGATAACCTCGTGGGTGAGTTCACCGGTTGGCAGTGTAAACGGCAGGGGTAAAGAACTTGGAATAAATCTAATTTCAGCCTCAGGCAGGTTGGCCTTGTTGTTATCGATATATTGAGCAATAATTGTTTGTATTATTGCAGGCCCTACGGTTACACCCCGCCTGATAATAGTAACGGTTGGAGAGCCTATCCATCGGGTATCTTGTGGCAGTGACTGAGTGGAAAGGAGGTGTTCTTTAATACTGAGTGAACTCAAAGAACTCTTTTCTCCGGGGGATGGAGCCTGTCCGACAATGACGGTGGCGAGTGCTTTGGTCATTTCTGTATTTTCATCAAAACTGACAATGTCACCAAGCTTAATGACGGAATCATCAACTGAGCCACTCGGATTAAATGAGATTTCCAGAGCTTCAGCTGTTTGCACCAGACCAACGACAATGCAGAGTATGAGGAATATCTTAGCCATAATTAGACGAGGTTATTGGTGGTTTGCATCATTTCGTCTGATGTCTGGATGGTTTTGGAATTAATTTCATAGGCTCGTTGAGTGGTGATCATACTGGCCATTTCTTCGACTATATTGACATTGGAACCTTCCAGGTACGTTTGCAACAGGGTTCCAAAGCCGTCTCCTCCGGGAGTGCCGGTCTGGGCAGTACCGGAGGCGGAGGTCTCTTCGAAGAGGTTCTTGCCGATAGCGGAGAGACCTGCATTATTGGTAAAGGTTGCCAGCTCGAGGGTGCCGAGTTCGGTGCTTGCAGTGTCGTCTCCTATAATGGCGCTAACGATGCCGGTTTCGCCGATTGAAATCTGTTTTGAGCCGTCTGGGATAGTAATTCCCGGAGTAATCGGATAGCCATCAGAATTTGTTAAACGACCATTGCTGTCTCGTTTTAACGCACCGGCTCTGGTGTAGCTGATATTGCCGTTTGGTAACTCAACCTGCAGAAAACCATCGCCTTCGATAGCTACATCCAGTTCGTTTTCGGTAAGTATAAGATCGCCCTGAGAAAAGACTTTGGTGACAGCGGCAGGTTTAACACCTAAACCGATGAGAATTCCTGTAGGGGATTCGGTGTCTGCGGAGGTTTGACTCCCTGGAACCTTCATAGTCTGGTAGAGGAGATCCTGGAAATCTGCTTTGCTTTTTTTAAAACCGGTGGTGCTGACGTTTGCAAGATTATTGGCAATAACGTCTATATTCAACTGCTGACTGTGCATTCCGGTTGTGCCGGTCCATAATGATCGGATCATAATTGTTCCTTCGTTCTCATCTGAGTTGATTCTGAGTTTTAGCCCAGTGTGCCAAGTTCTTCCTGCTGCTCACTAATTGTTTGATAGCTTTTCAACACCTTGTGATAGGTTTCAAAGGTTCTGTAGTTATCTATCAGCCTTGTCATGCCCTCAGCCATATTGACGTTGGACAGCTCAAGTCCCCCTTGTATGACACGAGAATTTTCGCTGGGGATTTCAGTCGCCCCCGGTTCAAGAGAAAACGTTGTATCAGATTCGCGTTTAAGTTTAAGTTTATCGGAAATATCGACAACTGCGAGTTGCGAAACTTCCGACCTGGTACCATTGGGTCCAAGGATATATATGGTTCCGTTATCACCAATTGCGACCTTGCTGGTATCAGTGTCGGGAATTGTGATTTCGCCATTTCCGTCATCAAGAACGGGGAGTCCGTTACTTGTCGTAAGAGAGCCTGCCGCGTTTATTGCCAAATCACCGCGTTTGGTATAGAGGATGCCATCGGGGCCCTTAACCTTAAAGAAGCCTTCTCCATGAATTGCCACATCGAGTGGATTCTCTGTCATCCGGATAGACCCGGGGGAAAAATCTGTGTAATTTTTTCCGACGCGGTCGTAGTTAATACCCTTAGCTGCGGTGGTTTGTATATTCCCCTTGAGGATTGATTCGAAGCTGATATCTGTTTTTTTGTAGCCGCTTGTACTTATGTTGGCCAGATTATTGCTCAGATTAGCTATAGCCTGTTCTCTTGAAATGGCACCGGCAAGCGCGCTGTATTTTCCTGAAACCATATTTGTTCTTCCTTTTAGTGACGTAGCCTTCCTTACAGTTTACTCAAATTCAGACACTCTTCTTATCGGCTGTTGCCAGGTTTTCTTAACCCACAGTCAAAACAATATCCGCCAAAGTTCATTGTGCCAGTTTTGCCAGGTTGACCAATTGCTGGGCTTCTTGGGTGGAGATAGAATGGACCGATGCTATTTCTTCGGCAGACATACCCTTTTCGGCCAATGATTGAATACTGCTGTATTTTCCTGGAGCAGATTTGCCACTATCAATGCTCTGTGCGTCCAGACGAGGTTTCTGAAACCTTGTGGTTAGTTCAGCGGCCTGGAGACTGTTTTGGAATTCGTTGAGTTGAGCTTGCTGCTCCTGAAGATCAGCTGTTTCTTTTCTGGACAGAGCCAGTGAGACCGTTATTTCAGTCAACTGTCGGGAAAGGAGTTTGTTTTCTCTTTTTACTAAGACAACCAGGATAATAAAAACAGCACAGACCACTGACAGAATAAAAAGCAAAATAAGTAAAAAGTTACCATGGTCCATAAAGACTCCTGACTCTGCTGTCTTGAGAAGAAAGCACGCAATGCTCCTCAGTACAGTCTTGCTTCCATTTTGTTTTTTAGTTTGATGAGGGCCTGACTGTGCAGTTGAGAGACACGTCCTTCCGAGAGTTCTAATATTTCCGAAATCTCTTTCTGGGTTAATTCTTCGTAATAGTAGAGTGAGATTACCAGACGTTCCTTTTCAGAGAGTTGAGCGAGTACTTCAGCCATTTTTTCTGCAAGTTGTTGCCCTTCGATCCTCGCCCCGGGAGAAATATCCGATCGTTCATCCATGAGGGAGTCAAGGAAGGAACTCCCTTCCTGTGAATCATCAAGAGTTTCGTTGAGACTGACGCAACCAAGATGGCAGACTTCTCCGAGCATTGATCGGTAATCTTCAAGGGAGAGGTTCATGGCGTCAGCCACTTCATTTTCTTCCGGATCTCTACCCAGTTTGAGTTCGAGATCAAAAATCGTCTTTCCTATTCGGGTTTGCTTTTCTCTCAGTGATCTTGAGAACCAGTCAAGTTTTCTCATCTCGTCGAGAATTGCACCTCGAATTCGATATTCTGCAAAGGTCTTGAAGAGGATGTTTTTGGATTCATCGAATTTATTTGCAGCATCGAGAAGACCGAGAAGTCCAGCGCTCTTCATATCATCTTTATTCATGAATGAAGGAACCTGGGTCACCATTCTGCCAACCAGGATATCAACAAGGTAGAGATGATCCCTGATTATTTGAGATTTGTCTTCGGGATGGGGACTTTGAGTGTAAATCATTTTTTAGCCCCCCAGGTTGAGTAATTTTTTCCAAAAAAACTGCAGGTTTCCTTTGGGAGTGGCCTGCGAAGGTTCTGAACAAATTCTATGAGCCAATTGACGGAAGGCTGCGGTCACTTTTGATCCGGGGAGGAGCTCGCTGATGACCTTCTGCTTCCTGATTGAATCTATCATTTGTCGATCTTCCGGAATGGACCCAAGGTAATCAATGGAGATATCGAGATACCTGTTAGCCACCATCGTCAATTTACGATAAACATCAAGAGCATCATCTTCCGTCCGGATCTGATTGACGACCAAGTTGAATTTCTTTTCATGATAATGGGTGGACAGGAGTTTCATCAGCGCATACGCATCGGTGATCGCGGTAGGCTCAGGAGTAGTAACAATGACGATTTCCTGTGCAGCGGTATTGAAATAGGTCACATTTTCAGATATGCCTGCTTCGGTATCGATCAAAACGTAGTCGAAGTGATTCTGCATCGAATCAAGGCCATCGAGCAGACGCATTTTCTGATTCGAGGTTAATCGAGTAAAATTCTGAATTCCGGAGCCTGCGGGCAGTATTTTGATGTTCAGGGGGCCGTCAATCATAATATCCTGGAGCTCGTACTCTTCGGAAAAAAAATGATTCAGATTGTAGGAAGGAGAAAGACCGAAAACTACATCGATATTTGCCAGTCCAAGATCAGCGTCAAGAATGAGGACTCGTTTGTCCATTAGGGCAAGATTATAGGCTAAATTGGCACATACCGCAGTTTTGCCAACGCCGCCTTTGCCACTGGTAATCGCATAGACGATTGTCCCCTGGTCAACCTCGGTCTGGATATTGCCGGTTTGGACGGGGTTTAATTCCCGCAGTGTGCTGGCCTGATCTTCTGACGATCGAGATGTATTAGTCATGCATAGATCCTTCATATTGAGACATGATCAATTCTGCAACAATTTTAGGTGAAATTTCTAAGAGGTCTTCGGGAACCCGCTGTCCGTTGGTCACGTAAGACAGCGGGTTAGAGTTCTGAATCTGTATGTTGAGAAGTATTCCAAGGTTAGAACACTCATCTATTTTGGTGAAAATGGTATTGCTGATATCAAGTGTATTAAAGCGTTCAATCGTATCTAGAAGCTCATTCTCACGAGTTCCAGCGGAAAGAACCAGATGTTTGGCAATGTGCAGTTCCGGGTTGAGAAACGATGCAAGTTCATCAATACAGTAACTGTCTCTTGGACTTCTTCCCGCAGTATCGATGAGGATCAGGTCCTTGTCGCTATGTTTGATTAATGCCTGCTCCAGTTGCTCCGGCGTAATGACAACATCTACAGGCAGGCGCATTATTTCACCATAAACCTTCAGTTGCTCGACCGCCGCAATCCGATAGGTGTCGATGGTGATCAGAGCAATTGAGTTTGAGTATTTGCTCAGGTAGGAGGCTGCAATTTTGGCAAGAGTTGTGGTTTTTCCTACTCCCGTAGGACCTACAAGGGCAATTCGGTGTTGTTTTTGACCAGGTTCGAAAGCCGGTGGGCTTACCTCGATAAGATCCTGAATCATTGTAACTATTGTTTTGGTTACATTGCCTGGATCGCTTAGCTCCTGCTCCGTGAGACTCTGCCTCAGAAAGCCCGCTATTGTCCGGGAGGTTTCAACGTTAATGCCCCTGCCAGTCAACATGGAGAGGATATGGTCACCATGTATTTGACTGTTGGACAATCGATTGGCAAACTCTACATCTTTGACCTGGAGGGCATTCTGTTTGTTTTGTTTTGCCGTGTTCTCAGTTTCTGAAAGCTTGGTTATCTGGCTGGCGAGATTCTTTACCAGGTCTTTTAGTTCGTTCACTTCATTGTGTAAGCCATGATCGTTGTTGCTGGTCGGAGCTGCATCTTTGATTTTCATTTCAACTGAATCTGAAGTTGAACGTTCAGAACGGGAAGGACTCTGATTATTTAAGTAGCGTTCAACTGGATCATCAACGATATGGCTAAACCCTCTGGTCTGTTTACCCGAAAGAGAAGCATGGTCCCTGTCTTGCCTGGCATACGTTGTTTCTGCTTTTTTTGTTTGAGGAAAGTCAGTATCAATGGCCGCAGTGATTTCAAGTACAGGTTTTCCCAGTATCCCGAGTTTGCCGCTTCTGATGGTTCTGGTGGAGAGAATGAGAGCATCCGGACCAAGTTCTTCCTTGATCTTTTTCAAGCCCGAAGCCATATCTACTGATTCAAAGACTCTAACTTGCATCCAAGTTCACCGTTCCGAGGGATCTGATTTTCAGGTTGGGAGTAATTTCATTATGAGAAAGAATAGTGAGTGCCGGGTAATATCTTTCTGTTAAACTACGCACGTAAGGTCGTATCTGCGGGGCTGCCAGCAGGGTGGGGCGACTGCCGCCGTCAAAAAGTTGAATGGCTCTGCCGATTCCATCGAGAATTCTTTGGGCAATTATCGGATCAAGAGAGAGATAGCCTCCGGTTTCTTTATGTTGCACGCCATTTTTGACGGCATCTTCTGCCGGTTTTGCCAGGGTTATAACGGGTATGACTCCGTTAACGGCTAAGTCACTACTGATTGTTCTACCAAGGGCATGGCGAACATATTCGGTTAAAATGTCTGTATCCTGGGTTTTTGGTGCCCAATCAGCCATGGTCTCAAGAATGGTTCGGAGATCGCGGATGGAGACCCCTTCTTTTAAGAGATTCTGTAAAACGCGCATTATCGTGCCAAGAGAAAGGACACCCGGAACCAGTTCTTCGACGAGTTTTGGATAACTGTTAGCAAGATTGTCAAGCAGTCCCTGAACCTCCTGTCGACCGATTAATTCATGAGAGTACTGTTTGATTATTTCACTGATATGAGTAGCCATTACTGTCGTGCAATCAACAACTGTGTATCCGGCAATTTGAGCGCGGTCTTTTTTGTCGGAGGTGATCCAGAGAGCCGGGAGTCCAAAGGCAGGTTCCGTGGTAGCTACCCCTTTCATCGTTTCTGTTACCATTCCCGGATCCATTGCCATGAAGTGCCCCGGCAGGATGTCCGATCCGGCAACCTTCACTCCTTTCAGTGAGAATGTATACTGGTTAGGCGATAGTTGCAGGTTATCTTTAATATGAACCGGAGGAACGATGAAGCCGTTATTCATAGCAAATTGTTTCCGAATCGATTGAATCCGGTTGAGCAGTTCACCGTCCTGGGCTGAATCGACGTAAGGAATTAGGCCGTAGCCAACTTCAAGTTGTAAGAGATCGACATTGAGCATCTCTTCATAGTTATCCTCTTGTTTAACCGGTATCTGTTCAGGTTGCTCGGCAACCTCCTCGGCAGTCTCTTTTCTCGATTGGCTAATATGGAAGGCTATTGCTGCCAATGCGCAGGAAAGCAGGATAAACGGCCAGAAGGGGAGTCCCGGAATGAGGGCAAAAAGAACAAGTATTCCGGAAACCACCCAGAGGGCGACGGTGTTGTGGGAGAACTGATCTTTCAGGCCACTGCCGAAATCCAAATCGCCGGCGGTTCTGGTTACCAGAAGACCAGCGGCAGTGGAGATTATAAGTGCCGGTATCTGGCCGACGAGACCATCACCCACAGTCAATATAGTGTAGTTGGCGGCGGCTTCGGTCATCGGCATCCCTTTCTGGACAACACCAATGACAAAACCGGCACCGATATTGATGAAAGTAATGATAATACCGGCGATGGCATCGCCTTTGACGAATTTGGAGGCACCGTCCATCGCCCCGTGAAAACTTGATTCTTTGGAAATGTTTTCCCGACGGGATCTCGCCTCATCTTCATTGATCAGTCCGGCATTGAGATCTGCATCAATGGCCATCTGTTTTCCCGGCATGGCGTCAAGGGTGAACCGGGCTGCGACCTCGGCAACTCGACCGGCACCTTTGGTGATAACCATAAAGTTGATGAGCACAAGAATGGCAAAGATGACAATACCAACTACATAATTGCCACCGACAACAAATTGGCCAAAGGACTGAATAACAGTGCCTGCAGCACCTGGGCCTTCATCGCCGTGAATAAGAATAAGACGGGTAGAAGCAACGTTCAGTGAAAGTCTGAAGAGTGTGCTGGTCAGTAGAATCGATGGAAAGATAGAAAAATCGGTCGCCTTTACCGTGTATAAACTCATGATGAGAATGAGCAGGGCAATCGTGATATTCATTGACAGAAACAGATCCAAAATGATCGACGGCAAGGGAATGATCATGATCATCAGGATTGACACCAGACCAAGAGCGGCGACAACGTCGCTACGTCCGAAAATCTGTTTGAATCGCAGATTGGTCAAGGTGGTTTGTATATTCGTTAGTTCCATCAATTCGTCTTGCCTTTCAGTGAATAAATATGGGCGAGAATTTCCGCGACAACTTTAAAGAGATCCTCGGGAATGTTTTCCCCTATGTCGAGTTTATGCAACAATCGAGCCACAGGAGGGTTTTCGACGATAGCAATTCCATGTTCTCTGGCTATTTCCCTTATCTTCATGGCCACCAAATCAGCACCTTTGGCGATGATAATCGGGGCAGCCATCTCCTTGGAATCATATCGAATTGCAACAGAGATGTGGGTAGGGTTGGTGACGATAACATCAGCCTTTGGCACATCCGCCATCATTCGTTTTCGTGCCATTTGCTGCTGGATTGAGCGTATCTGGGCTTTGATGTGGGGATCGCCCTCACTCTCTTTAAATTCTTCTTTTAATTCCTGCTTTGTCATCTTCATTTTTTCCTCCATCTCCCATTTGACAAACAGAAAGTCGATAAAAGCAATGAGGATGAGGATTGCACATACTTTGGCCAGGATAAGGGTTGAGGTTCTTCCAAGGTAACTGAGTGTCGTGCCAACATTGGTATCGACCAGGATGAGAGCTTCTTGAAAATTATCAAGGACTGTAGAGTAGGCAATCCAGCCGACGAGTAATACTTTCAGCAGGGATTTCAAGACCTCTATAAATGATTTTTTCGAGAAAAAACGGGACATTCCAGAGATCGGATTGAGTTTGGAAAAATCAGGCATCAATGGTTTCGCCGTCAATAACCAGCCGAATTGGAAGAAGCTGGAGAAAAAACCGATGATTAAAACAAGCAGAAAGAGGGGGGCAAGAAGTAAGCCGAGCTTTTGTACAAGAAACCAAGCCAGGGTAATGGTTGAGGAGGGTGTTACTTCAAACTGCCCGCTTGATTGCCAGATGGAAAAAATAATAGCTGTCAACCCATTCCAGAAAGTTGGGAGATAAAAAATCCAAAAGAGAAGAAGAATGGAAAAGAGGGACGCTGTCTGTACTTCTTTACTCTGGGCGATCTGTCCCTTTTTACGAAAATCTTCCCTTCGCTTTCCGGATGGAGCTTCAGTCTTTTCGCCTCCTGTAGGACTTTCTTCTGCCATGAACTATTGCCTGGATTTTTTAGTCACAAATGACCACATATTAATTTTAGCCACTAATGACACGAATTTTCACGAATTTTTTCGTTTTTTATACGTGTGAATTAGTGCAATTCGTGGTTTACGGTAATTTGGTAACTGCAAAAAATACTCCGGAAAAATGCAAATTTGCAACTGGCTTATGGATTGAGATAGTTGAGTAGCATCATAAACCTTTCACCAAGGGTGTCAAATTCCCGTCTAATTAAGACGGAAAGTATGCTTAGATGTCAAAGCCATGACAATAAAAGCAGTGCCAATGTTGATCGGGAATGAGATAAGAAAAACATTGAGCTGGGGGAATACCCGGGCGAGAATACCAAGAATCAGGCCGGAGAGGAGAAGGACCGCGAGAACAGGAGCAGAGAACTGTACGCCGATTGTAAACATATGTGATGTGAGTTTCATCAGAAAGGGAATAGCTTCCCCGGACATATTGAATTGCCCCGGGGGAAGAAGTTTGTAGGACAGCACTGCGGTTTGCAGGAACAGGTGATGGCCATTGACGGCCAGAAAGATGAGAATGGCAAATACATTTTGAAATTGGGAAATGAGTGCGACTTGCCTTTGATTCTGCGGATCAAAGACGTTTGCAGCTGCAAAACCCATTTGGTAACCAATGACAGTTGCACCAAACTCAACTGCAGTAAAAACAAGTCTGGCGACAAGGCCCAACAAGAGTCCCAGGAGGGCTTCGGATACCATCAAGAGCATGAAAGGAACTGGCGAAAAACTGACTTGTGGAACAGCATTGGCCATTACGGGAAAGAGGGCCAGGGAGATGGTAAAAGCCATGGCAGTTTTAACTCTTCCGGGAGTCTGGGCGGATGAAATCACCGGAATGGCACCGATAAACCCAGCAACCCTGCTGGTGACGACGAGAAATGTTTGAAATTGTTCAACAGGTATAAGTTGGATATCCATGTGCCGTGATCAGAGTGTGGCCATGAGATCGAACAGGCCAACGGTAAATACGGTGACAATTTTGATCACCCAAGATCCGAAAATCAGCATAGTTAAAAAAACGGCAACAATTTTAGGAACAAAAGTAAGTGTTTGTTCGTTTATTTGGGTTGCTGCTTGAAAAATAGAAACGAGCAAACCAATCACCAGAGCGACAATGAGCATTGGTGCTGAACACATCAGGATCGTTTGAATAGCCTTGCGGCAGATATCAACAGCAAGTTCCGGAGTCATTTTTTTTACCCTCAGTTATAATAGAATATCGTGGTGATTATTATACCCCGAAACTCTTAATCAGGGAGCCTACAACAAGACTCCAGCCATCAACAAGAACAAAAAGCAATAACTTGAACGGCATAGAGATTATGACCGGAGGAAGCATCATCATCCCCATGGACATAAGAATAGAGGCAATAATCATGTCTATTACCAGAAAGGGGATATAGATCATGAATCCCATCTGAAAGGCCCTCTTTAGCTCTGACAGCATAAAGGCTGGAATAAGAGTCATCGTAGGAATATCATTTTTGTCAACCGGTTCCGATTTCATGGTAATTTCTGTGAGCAGGGTCAGTTCATCCTCACGAACCTGGCTGAACATGAAATCCCTCATAGGGGCAACCGCTTTTTCCAACGCTGTCGCTTGATCAATCTTTTCATTCATATACGGTTGGAGCGCGTCCTCATTGATTTTGTTTAAGGTCGGCGACATGATAAAGAAAGAGAGAAATAAGGACAGTCCGAGGATGACCTGCGTTGGCGGCATGTTTTGGGTTCCCATTGCTTGCCGCACGAAGCCAAGGACAATGACAATTCTTGTAAAGCAGGTGGTCATCAGCAAGATTGCCGGTGCCACTGAAAGAATGGTGAGAACAAACAGTACCTGCAGTGCATTCGATACCTGTCCCGGAGTATTAGCATCTGCAACACCAAAAGTAATGGTCGGCAGCCCGATCGCGTTGGCATCATTTATCGGGAAGAAAAAAAGGCAGGAAAAGAGAGAAAGAAGTAATGCTATCGGTAGTGCAGGTTGTAACTTGTGGATCATGACTGAGGTTTGACTCCAGTCGCTTGCAATACTTCAGCAAATGACGATTCCGGTTGTGGGGTGAGAGCAGCGATGTGAGTTATCCGATCACCACTGATGCCAAGCAGGTGTTCCTGGCCTCTTACGTTAATGAGACAAAGAGATTTTTTGCCCATAAGTGGCTTTATTTCCACAATTTTGATATTCTGACTTCCACCTGCCGAGAGAAGGGAAAAACGTTTTTTTAAAAAACCATACAATATCAGGATAATGCCCAGCACGACAAGCAAACCCCAAATGACTCGGAAATAGTTTGCGGCATCATCCCCCGATATTATATTAGCGGCAAATGAGTTTGCCGGGCTAAGCAATTGAGTCGAGAAAAAAAACAGTACAAAGGCAAGAGTACATTTTTTGAACAGCAGCATGTTGTTTTTTATCCAAGGTTTTCAATTCGGTCTGCGGTACTCACCACATCAGTCAGACGAATGCCAAATTTATCTCCTACCATTACGGCTTCGCCTTTTGCTATCAACTTTGAATTCACATAGAGATCAAGGGGTTCTCCCGCGAGTTTATCCAACTCTATCACATACCCTTCACCCATTTTTAACAAGTCTCGAAGAAGAATTTTGCTCCTTCCAACCTCCACGGAAATCTGAAGTGGAATGTCATATAAAAAATTGAGTCCTCTGCCTTCCTTTTTGTCTGAAGAATGTCTGCCTGATTTTACTCCAGCTTTGGGGTTTTCCTGGAGGAGTTCTTTGATTTCGTCCGGGTCAGGACGACTGTTTTTAGGTGTAGTTGTATCCATGTTGCTTCCTTAGTTAATAACGCCTGTGAGACTGATGGCCTTTTTGCCATTGTGTGTGCCTGGAATGGCAGAAAATTTAATTATATCTTCTACCAGAACCTTAAGTGGAGCGCTCGGATCATAGTTTAGATAGAGAACGTCCCCGATATCGGTGTTCAATAACTGCTCTACTGAAAGAGTTATTATACCTGATTGGGCAGTAAGAGTTGCTGGGATTTCCTGAATTTCTTCTTCTAATACATCCTGCCATGTTCCTCTGGATGTAGTCGAGATGTTGAGGAGTTCCCTCAAGAGATCGCGGAGTGGTTCTAGTGTTGCGTAAGGGAATACCAGATGGATTTCACCAGAATATTCTCCCACTTTTACGAGAAGGGTTGCAACTATTACTTCTGCCTCCGGCTCAACAATTGAGACTAAGCGAGCGTTGTTTTCGAGTTTGATCAGGGAAGTGCGTAGTTCGAGTAGTTGAGAAAAAGCTTTGTTCAGGTCCCTGCATGCATCCGTAAGAATAGTTTTTAAAATGGTCAGTTCAATCGTGGTGAGTCTGCGATCCAAGATGGGCGACTCGAGATCACTCGAGGCACCTAGCATAATCTCTATCATTGAGAAAGACAACTTGGGGTCGATGATGACGAGGGCACCGTGCTTTAGTGGGGGCATATCGAGAATACCGATACCGCCCGGCTGATTCTTGTCGGCCATGAACTTTTGGAATTCAAAGGTTTCCAGTGCTGTTCTGGTGATAGAAAAAGTTCGTTGTAACTGGTTTGTCAAGGATGTGGCATACAATCTACAGAATACGTCCATGATAATATCAAAATTGGGAATTCTGAACTGTTCTCTATCGGGTCGGGCCAATTGAAAGAGATTAATGGGACTGCATGCTAAAAATGCACTTTGCTCATTCTCATTCAGGTCCAGGGAGACCTTCCCTTCTCTGATTGCTGTCAGTAGATTGGCAATCTCTGCTTTTTTAAGAATTGATTCCATGGCAGTTTTGCGAATAACTATTGAACAACGAAGTTAGTGAAATAGATGGATACAACCTGGCCAGTTTGAAGAAATGAATTGATCTTGCTCAAAAGCTCGGCTTTGAGTTGTTTCTTGCCCTGAAGATCTTGCAATTCTTCGTATGTTTTGTTGCCAATCAATAAAAGGATCGCATCGCGTACTTGCGGCATTCTTTGCTCGACTTCGGTTTTCACTGCCTCGTTCGTCAATTCGACTGTAAGAGAGGCTTTGACATAATGGGCTGCGTCACCACTGATGATGTTCACTATAAATTCATCAATATTTACCATGGGACCGATCTGTGATTGTTGTTTGAGCCCAGGCACAGGTACTTGCTGCGCTGGAGTTTTCTCAGCCTCAGGAGCAGGTTTTTCTTTCATAAACCACCATGCACCGAAGCCTCCACCTATCAAGAGAACAATAACTACTGCGCCTATTATGATAAAGAGCTTCTTCTTGCTCCCGGATTTTGCGTCTGCGGTTTCTTTTTTTTCAGCCATTTATTTCTACCTTGGTACTAACACCCCACAAGGGGGTATAAGTTTCTTTACGAAAAGATTTTTTGTAAAAAACAAGAAATCTTTTCTAAGTCTCTAAAGGGGCATTGTGCCATTCGTTATTGTTGAATCGCCTAACGTTCTATTGCTTTTTAGTTTGAGCACAAAATCAATTCGTCTGTTTTTTGCTCTGGAAGCTTCATCCACATTGGCAACGATGGGCTTGTCTTTGCCGTATCCCACGGCTGCCATACGATCAAGTGAAAGCAGGTCACTTTGGGAGAAATATCTCATTGCCGATACTGCTCGGTCAACAGAAAGATTCCAGTTTCCGAACTGAGATCCTTGCATTGGTATGTCATCCGTATGGCCTTCAATTCGAAGATCCATGGGGAGGGGATTGATAATTTCGGCGATATTTCTCAAAATTGGATATGATTTTGGGTCGATTTCCGATTGTCCCGGGCCGAAAAGTACAGAGTCGTTGATGCGAAGGATAATGGAATCATCATCATTTTTTATGAGACCAACATCATCGTTCAGCCGCAGACTATCGATTTGGGATTTCACTTTTTCATAAATCTTTTCAGTTGACCGTGTTTGAATTGGAGTATATTTGGATATAGGTTGTGAAGGGAGAACTGGAATAGCGAAATCAACGCTGGCAGAACTTTTGTAGATTCCGAAGGCATCTTGCAGCGAGGTGGAAGCCGCAGTGAACTTAGTAGGATCCATATTTGCCATTGAAAGGAGCAAGACAAAAAAGGTCAAAAGCAAGGTGACCAAGTCGGAATAGGTAACCATCCAGGCTGGTGCACCGGCAGGCTCGTCCACTTTTCGTTCTTTTTTGGGTGGATCTTGGTGTTTTTGTTCTGCCATAGCCGTCGTATCTTTATTTGTTGAAGGTAGACTCTCGTAGTTTTGGTGCAATGAAGGCATGCAGTTTTTGTTCCATAATTCTCGGATTTTCTCCCGAGAGAATTGACTGCATCCCTTCGATGATAAGCGTTTTGATAAGTACTTCTGCTGCTGATCTATTTTTAAGTTTACCGGCCATTGGGGCGCAGACAACATTGGCAATCACCGCACCGTAAAAGGTGGTAAGCAGTGCAACCGCCATTGCCGGACCGATGGAGGCCGGGTCACTCATAGTCTGCAGCATCTGGACAAGGCCGATCAGGGTACCCACCATCCCCATTGCCGGCGCATAAGCGGCTATAGAGGAAAAGATTTCGGCACCTTTACCGTGTCGGACCTGGATGTATTCGATTTCTGTGTTCAGCATACTACGCAGGGTTTCAGGTTCCTGACCATCGACAGCCATCTGCATTGCTTTTTTTAGAAAATCATCCTCAACCTTTTCCATGGCTCCCTGCAGGGCGAGAATTCCTTCTTTTCTCGCTTTGTTAGCAAATTCCATAAGTTGAATGATGAGGTTGTTTATGGACATTTCCTTATAAAGTAAAGTTTTTTTTGCCACATGCAGGGCATCAAAGACATCACCAAAAGAATAATGGACAAGGGTGTTACCAAAGGTTCCTCCAACGACAATGAGAACTGATGGAACATTAATGAATATGGACAGGGGACCGCCCTGAAGAATAGCCATAAGCATCAGGCCAAATGCTGCGCCTATGCCGATTACCGTTGAAAGATCCAAAAAAATCCTCCATGACATGTTCTGGTTAATAAAAAATATTACAGGTGGGACCCCTGTGTTTTCCAGTAGTAAGCATCTGAGTTATTTTTGACGCGCACCTCATAAAGGAGAACATCTTATTGTTCAGAAGCTGTTCTTGTATCATAGACTCTGGATTTTTAAAACTCAAGTTAGCAAAAAATATTCCACATATAAATATTGTTTTCGTTTATGAATAAAATCAGAACCCGGGAAAGGAAGAGCTCATGAGTAAAACAAGAAAGCCAGGATTAACATAAAGTTATTCCTGGCTTGCGGGGGATACGTGTCAAAAATATGACTATTATCTTTTCAGGTTGATAAGCTCCCCGAGTAAATCATCAACCGTGGTAATTATTTTTGAATTCGCCTGAAAGCCACGTTGTACAGTGATCATTCTTACAAACTCGGCACCCATATCGACATTGGACTGTTCAAGTGAGTTGGTGAAAATGTTTCCGAGCTCAGGGCCGGGCAAACCGGTACGAGCAGCGCCAGAGGCAGTCGTGGCTGTATACAGGTTACTGCCTGCTAGTGACAATCCACCGGCGTTGACAAATTTTCCCAAAACAAGCTGAGCGACTTTTGTTTGTATGCCATTCGAATAGGAGGCAATAACTCTTCCCTCGGGGTCTATATTAACACCGGTTAGGTTTCCAGCTCCGCTACCATTCTGATTTTGTGAAATAACTACCGATTCACTATTGAATTGTGTGGTGTCAAAGGTAATGTCTATATTCGTTGGTGTTGTTCCGTTGTTCCAGTTCAATGTCCCATCGGGTTGAAAAAGAACAGAACCATCACTTTGAGTAGTTAACGTACCTGCGGGAAGTGTAGCGGCACCAAAAGTTGTACCAGCGGGTATAATGGTTACTGAAGGATCGGGTAGGGGTGGCGATACAACCGCCGCAGCGGGCGGAATGGCCGGAAAAGTGACTGTTGAACCTGCAGGTATAGAGGTTCCACTATCCGAGAGAATAGAGGCGATTGTGTCTGTTGGTGGATTGTTGGCTGCGTTTTGTAGTACACCATCAGAGGTGAACGAAAGTGGGGTTGCGAAGGTGCCACTCATAATTCTTCCGGAACCATCGTCTGCCTGGGCACTCCAGGAGGCGGACCAGGTATTGTCGGCTGTTTTTGTAAAATAGGTACTCAGCAGCTGCGGGTTACCCAAAGTATCAAAAATCTGTACGGATGATGAATAGTTATATGTGTCGGGATCGTTATAATTAAAGGGAAGTGATATCACTGGTTCCGTGGAATCCAGATTTGTAGTGAGTTGAAGGGAAGAGGTAACATTGCCTGCTACCAACCCACTGCTTTCAACCTGGATATTGGTTGCATCCCCTGCCTCCAGTAATCCATTTTGATCAAAGGATTTACCTTGCACTCTTAACCCTTCGGGGTTGACAAGATATCCATTCTCATCGAACCTGAACGCTCCGGCCCTTGAGTAGTATGAAGTTTCATTTCCAGGTTCTTTTAAAATAAAAAAACCTTCACCCTCAATAGCGACATCAAGGTTTGATTCTGTAGATTCAAAGGTGCCCTGACTGAAAATTTGGTCAACTTTAGACATTCCAACACCGCGACCAACCTGAGACTTACCGCCAGAGCCATTTATGGACCCGGAGAGAAGATCGGCAAAGATCGTTCGGGAACCCTTAAAACCAAGAGTGTTAGTATTTGCTAGATTATTTCCTATAACACTCATGGCTTGGCCGTTGGTGTTCAGGCCACTGACTCCACTGTACAATGCACTCGAAATACCCATGTTCTTCTCCTTTCCTTATAGAGTCAGTTTGATCTAAAACTACTCATTCAATTCTGATATAAATCTTATGTGGCGCACTTGTTATATCAAGCTGTATATTTCTTCAGCAACTGCTTTACGATTCGTTTGATATTGTGCATAACAATCCTACTAACACCCCACAAAGGGGGATCCGAAAGGTACTAATCTCCTGCCGCTGCAACCGCAGGAGAACTGGAGTCATACACACCGTGAATAGAGGAGAAGGTAACTTCACCAGCTTTGGTTAAAAGAACGGCCCCATTTGCTCCTTTAAGATCGACTCCGGTTACCTCCGATCTGATGAGAGGCGCCGCACCTACACTTTTGTCGGTTGCTGCCTTTGCCTGGAGGACAATTTCATAGGTACCCGAAGGAGCAGGTTTGTTGTTCGGCAATAATCCGTCCCAGGTAATGAAATGACTCCCGGTTTTGAGTTGTTCTCCATTAATTGTTGCCACAGTCACGCCGTCCTGCTGTAAAGACATGGTCACTTCCGTGGCCTGACCATCTAATTGGTAACCAATTTCGACAGGTTCACCTGTAAAATTAAAACTACTGCTGTTATACGTCACATCTTTTCCTATTGTGCTAAGAGTCGCTAATTGGTCGGAATTAGAAGTAGATGTTGCAAGATTATCCATACTCTTATTTAAAGAAAAGAGCTGCTCCAAGGAACTGAACTGAGCAAGCTGCGCCGTGAATTCAGTAGGGTTATCTGGATTGAGCGGATCCTGGTTTTGTAGCTGTGCAACGAGCAGCTTTAAAAAATCCTCTTTACCCATGACCGAATCCTTGGTCGTGGCAGTGGCGCTTTTTCCCGTTGAAGCGGCAGTTGTCTGGTTTATTGCATCGAAATAACTGGACATCAAGACTCCTAAATTTTTACATTAACCCCAGCTTGCATGGCTGGAGCAGAAAATTCATTATCGCCGAAAATGAAGGCAGGCCCTACATCTCGATGACCTTTTTGTGCCGTTGGTTTGTAGTCATTTTGGCCGAACTGTTGTCGATCAAAAAAATCGAAATCACTAACCGAGTCGGATTCGGCGGTGACTGATATTTGGTCGATAGTAAATCCTTGATTTTCCAGTAAAGTTCTTAGCTTCGGGATGTTTTTCTGTAAAATATCGAGAGTGTGATTACTTTGGGCGACTATATTTGCTCGAATGGATCCTTCTTTAACGGTCAGGTCGATTTTAAGTTCCCCAAGTTCTGCTGGATGGAGCTTTAAATTAATCCGCGAATCCATTTGCTTGTTTGATACCTGAAACCTCTCAGTCAGCTGCCGGAGTACATCCTCCTCATGAACTATTGTCCCTGAAGGCAGTACTATCGGTGGAGTCGTTTCGTTTGTGGGTTGGGCAGTAGTCTGTTGAGTTATTGATGAAATTTGAGAAAAAGTATTCGTCTGTTCTACCCCGCTAAGTGGGCCACTTTGCAGACCGGAACTCAAAGTTTGCTTGGACTGAGGCTCGCCTTGTTTATTTTCCTGGGAATTTTGACTGTTTTCTGCAAGATTTGGAGTATTAATTTTTGCGTTATAGGGTTGCTGCTGACTATCATTTCTGATCCCGTGCACTTGCTGCATCGGTTTACCTGCATTTTTGTCGACGCCGTCAACATCGGCAACGACTATGCCATTGAGAGTCAGATCAGATGTTTCGGAGGTTGTAGTCACCACATCTGGTCCCTTATTACTGGAAAAGGATGCTGCCTCCAAGCCGTGGATGTTGCTCTTGATGGAATTTGCTGCGGCACCATTATCTGTTTTGGTGATTGATACCGTTCCAGTTTCATTTGCATTATCAATGATGGCTTGCAATTGGCTAATGAGAGTGTCCTGTCCTGTCGCTATAGTCGTTTTCACCACAGGTTCTGCCACCGCCGAAGTTGGGTCAGGTACAATGGTAAAAGGAAGGGAAGTTTTTCGGGATTTAGATGGTTGATCACCAAGTTCTGCTGACGCATTTTGGAGCAGATTTGCTTCACTTTTAATTTGTTGAATATCAGATGAGACAGAATTTATTGATATTGGTGCTGTTTTTTCTGTGTCAGCAGATGCGACAAAATAGGTTTGATCTGTGTCTTCTTTTGCTCCATTGTCCTGGTCTTTTGCTTGAGTAGGTCCAGAAGACTCCGGACCTTTATCAGATTTTTTTGATTCCAATGATTGACTGTTCTTATCAGTCAAGGTGTTTTTGTCGGTTGACGGAGAGTTTTCTTTTTGACTTTTTTCTTGTGCTTCCTGCTGCTGTTTTTTATGTGAGATTGCGTTTTTGAGATGGGGTGAGAATTGGTTTTGCTCTTTGTTGCCTCGTGAGTCAGCTCCCGGAGCTTTGGAAGGGGCTTTGGGAGTAGCTGGTTGGATAGCGAGCATTTGTGGCATAGTGTGTCACTCTAGTTGCAAAGTTGAAAAAGTAGTACTGAGTTCCGTTGCTTTTTGTTTAGATATCTGGTCCAGAATTTTAGCTGCAGCCTTAACTTTCATATTTGCCAATAAATCTGCCCCCAGTTGCTGATCTAAACCAGTTATGGCCAAGGCTGCTTTTTCGGGTAACATCTTTTGGTAAATGCTCGCAAGGTCCTGGACCTTCTTTTTCTCTTCTTCAGATTTGCTCACCAGAAGCAGCTTAATCTTATCTTGCAATTTTCTGAGCTCTTCCAGTTTTCTATCAATGTCTGTAAGTTTCTTATCGACCGCTTCTTCAAGTGTCTTTAGCTCCTTTTTGCGCATGGAGATATCTTCTCGTTCTCTTCGGATACTGACCCGTTCCTGCAAAATGGAGTTATCGAGTCTTCTCTCCTCAACAGAGTCGTATTTCTTCGGAGAAACCGCATCAACGGCATGACCATTTTGAGGGAAAAACACTATGAGAACGAGTAGTAGTAGGTGCTTGCGATGTATTGTCATGGTTTGGTGAGTAGTAGAGTTTTAGTACCTTAGAAATTCTTTCCTTGTTTTTTCATAAGGATATTATCTGTCTCAAAATCCTTACCCCCAAAAAAAAGGGGTACAATACTGGGTCCTTGTAAAACACGGAGATTAGAATTTTTCCGACCCATGTCGGGTCGTGGCAATCTCGTCGAGCATTGCCGCTTCTTTTTTGTTTAAGTAGGTTATCCAGGCCTTATTTTGTGTTTCTTTCAGTCGTTCCATTATTTGTCGATCCTTGCTGCAGTGAATGAAGTTTTGCTGTTCTTTTAGAACGAGTTCAGATTTCTCAATCAGATTTTTTTCAATTGCCTGAATATTATGTTTTTGAGCAGTGATTCTTTCTTCATATCTGATCAGTTCAGTTATCCCTATTCCTTCAGTCTGTAATTTTTCGGACTCGTTGACAAATTGTGTTAAAGTGGTCACCTCATCACTTAACTTTTTCTCAATGGTTTGCTTAATCCTTTTTGCTTCACTTAAACGTTGTTGGGCAATGTCTTCCAACCGTTTCCTATAATCAAGCACTGTTTGTAACGCAAACGGTTTCATAGAGTGGGCCAACGAAGATTAAAAAGGGAAAAAATTTTAAAAGAGTTCTTTTTATCAGGCTAAAGATTATTTAGTTTTATCTGTTTGCCGCCGATTTTGTTTCAGGGGTTCTTCATCTTTGCGATCACTGAGTACGCTTCCCAGGCGCTCAATGGATTCTTTTAGGGGAGTCGTTTCAGTATAGTTTTGGCGCAAAAAATCATTTATTGCGTCAATCTTGCTGATAGCGTAATCGATCTTCGGATTAGAGCCTTTTGCATAAGCGCCTATATTTATGAGGTCTTCCGCTTCAGCATAACTGGCAAGCACTGCTCTGGCTTTACCGGACAGTTCCAAGTGTCTTGGAAAGGTAATATCGCGCATGACCCGACTTGTTGAATTTAAGACATCGATTGCCGGAAAATGATTTCTTGCCGCAATGGCCCTGGAAAGAACTATGTGACCATCAAGAATTGATCTGACTGAATCGGCAACAGGATCGGTCATATCATCTCCATCGACCAGTACTGTATACAAACCTGTTATTGACCCTTTTCCTTGAAATCTCCCAGCCCTTTCAAGAAGCTTTGGAAGTGTGGCAAAAACCGAAGGGGTATATCCTTTAGTTGTAGGTGGTTCACCGATGGCGAGACCAATTTCACGCATAGCCATGGCAAAACGGGTGACGGAATCCATCATGAGCAGAACGTTTTTTCCCTGATTACAAAAATACTCCGCAATGGCAGTTGCGACAAAAGCTCCCCGCATACGGAGAAGAGGGGGCTGGTCGGATGTTACAACGACAATAACCGATCTTGTTAACCCCTCTTTGCCGAGGTCCCTTTCTATAAACTCACGTACCTCTCGACCTCGTTCACCAATTAAGGCGATGACATTGATATCAGCTTTAGCATATTTAGACATCATGCCGAGAAGAACGCTTTTTCCTATCCCCGATCCCGCCATGATCCCCATCCTCTGCCCGATTCCGCAGGTTATAAGACCATTGATCGCCCGTATTCCGAGATCAAGCGTTTCGTTGATATTTTGCCGTTCCATTGGGCCTGGAGGGAGAGAGTAGAGGTCTTTTTCCTCAGTCAGGATAGGAGGCGGAAGATCGTCCTGAGGGATTTCCATGGCATCTATTACTCGCCCGAGAAGACTATTCCCAACTCGTATGGTGGCAGTGTTGCGGATTACCCTGATACGACTTCCCGGTCCGAGTCCGCGTAATTCTCCCAAAGGCATGAGCAGAGCCTTCCGTCTTTGAAACCTACGATTTCAGCATATATTTTCTGATTACCATCGATAGTAGTCAGCTCACAGAGCGATCCGATGCTGGCATGGGGGCAATGGCCTTCAATGACCAACCCGACAATCCGGGTGACTTTTCCCCATATTTTGATAACATTGAGATTTTTTAATTGTGTATGATCAAATGTCATAGGAGTGATTCCGAACAGATGGAATTTTATTACAGCTCTTCTTCAGGAATCAGGCGTAAAAGGGTAACTGCGTCGGACCACAACGAACAGGATTTTTTATACTGCCTTTGCTTGTGATTTTGCTAGACTACCCCTCGCAGGTCTCAAAATTCATAAATTCTTTTTTATTTCCTCTCTGATGAGGTCGAACTGGCTGACTAATAGTGGCATCAATGGTGCAATTGTCAGATTCAATTTTAGTCCCGCCTCGTTCGATCGTACTATCTTTTTTTATAACGATTTTGTTGAGACCGGTCAAACCGGCAATAATTTCTGCGGAGTTTATCGCGACAGTCTCATAATCTTCCGGGTTAATATAGAAAGTAAATTCATCGGATTTTACAGCCCGCTGTAATGCTTCTTCAATTGTTGCGATAATTGTGCTGTCTTGTTCACGGACTGAGATCCGGAGTATTCTCTCGGCTATCGACAGAGCAAATTCCTGTAATTCTTCGCTACTGTTGCTAATGATTGTCTCTCGCACCGTGTCAAGTTGTTGACATGTCCTGAGCAGAGCTTTTGTTGCGTCAAGAAAGTCCTGCTTGGCCTTATCTGTACCGGCTTGGAGTCCCTTTTGATACGATGCTTCGATTTTTTTTTTGGCGATAGCGAGTTCAAGATAGTTACTTAAATCAATAGGTTGCTCCATGGGAGGCGGGGCAGGCGGCTTTTCTTTTGCCAGGGGTTGTTGTGGATTATCAGGCGCATTATGAGCGGTAGTGGCATCCGCTAGCGCTGAAGATGTCTGGATATCTTTTCGGGGGTCGGAGGCAGTCGGGAGTTGTTGGTGTTGAAAGGGGAGGGACTCTTCTTGTTGCAAGGATTGCCATCCTGAGGACGATGTTCCATCACGTTTAATGAGCTCTACAGGTTGGAATGAATTGGAGTTTTTATAGTATTTAGACAAGCTCATCACCACCTCCCGAACCAAGTACCAGCTTGCCTTCCTCCTCAAGTTTCATGGCGATTTTGACTATTGACTGCTGCATAATTTCGACCTCGGAAAGACGTACCGGCCCCATGGCCTCAAGGTCGTCCCGAATCATATCCGCTGCACGGGTAGACATGTTGGCAAATATTTTTTCCTTCATTTGCTCGGATGCGGTTTTCAGGGCCAGGGTTAAGGAGTCGTTGTTCACTTCTCTCAGAATCATCTGCAATGACCTGCCGTCAAGGGCAACAAGGTTCTCGAAGGTGAACATCTTCTTGCGGATTTCTTCCGCCATATCCGGGTCGGTTTGTTCCATGTCTTCGAGAATATCGGAATCGAGATTATTTTTCATATGGTTAAGGATACCGACTACCGCATCAATACCGCCAACCTTTTTATGTGCTTTTCCTGATACCAGACCTATCTCACGATGCAACGCATCTTCGATTCTGCTCAGTACAATAGGTGAAACCTTTTCTATCTTGGAGATACGATAAGCAACATCGGCACGGATTTCTTCAGGCAAATTGGTTAAAATTTCCGCAGCATGTTCCATATGTTGCGTGGACAGAATGAGGGCGACCGTCTGGGGGTGCTCATGTTCCAGAAGACCGGCAACCATACGGGGAGCCATTAAAGCAATTGTTTCCAGTGACTTTGTCTCGGTTCCTGACAGAAATTGATCCATGAGAAATTTTGATCTTACGTCGTTGGTGGTCGCTGCAATCGCATTTTTGGCAAAATCGTTTCCTTTTACAAACAGGCCGGCAAAGAGGTTTTGAGATTCGCGAAAATTTGCGAAAACCTTTTCCTTTATTGCCATGGGAATATGGTCGATGGTAGCCATCGCTCTGGTAACCTGTCGTACTTCATCGTCGGACAACTCCTCGAAAATCTTGGCAGTCGCATCCTCTCCAAGGCATATGAGCAAAACAGCAACTCTGTTAATTCCGGTAAGTGTTTCAATACCCATTACTTATCAACCTTCCTGGATCCAGTTCTTAAGTATAAAAGCTGTAGGTACTTGGTTTTGAGTTCACTTCTCTGCGAAGGGCAGTAATGGCATCATCAATTGGCAGAGGCGGCTCAATCGGTTCTTCATTCAGCAATCGACGTTGTTCCAGTTGCAGTTGCTCGACTGTTTTGTAGTGTTGCTGTACTTCGCTTTTCATGCTCTTTATAACAGGTCGAACCAGCAGTAGATAGACGAGAAGCATACCTAAGCCGATCAGGGCATATTTTATTAAAGGCATATATTGATAGAGCATATTTGATGTGACCTGTTCTCCTGCAGCAGAAGATTTTGCCGGATTAACAAAGGGCATTGACGATACGTTGATAATATCTCCCCGTTTGGCTACCAGACCAATTGACGAGGCCACCATATCTTCTATAGTTTTGAGCTCTTCGGCGGAGCGTGGAACAGCAGATTCAACCTTACCGTCTGTATCGAGCTTTAATTTTATCTGCAACAAGCACAGATACTGAAAGCCCGGTTACACTCCCTACAGGTTTGACAGTTTTGCTGATGGTTTTACTGATTTCATAATTAGTCGTTCGGGAATTTTTGTTTGAAGGCGAAGTTGCATTACTTTGCCCCGAATGCATTACCTTGCAAATTTGACTGGACCCCGGGTGCGCCGCCCGTCACAACTGAACCGCTGCTTTCCTGATTGATCTGTTCGCTTCTGATGACGGGGTCATCGCCGTCATAGAATTCTTCGGTTTTTTCAACTTTAGAAAAATCAACCGCCGCAGAGACACGAACCATGGAATTGTCTTTTCCCATGGTTTTGTCCAGTAAATCCTGGGCTTGAATTTCCAATCGGTGTTCAACTTCCTGTTTGTAGGCGAGCATATCAACTGAAAGAAGATTATCTTCAGTTGATTTTTTCTGTGCCTCAAGAACAAGCCCATTGGAGTCAATTATGGTAACATTTTCTGGATCAAGGTTGGTTACGGAACCGGCGACCAGGTGTATGATACCCTCTACCTGTGACTGGTCGAGTGTTTTTCCGGGAACAAGAGTAACGATTACTGATGCGGTGCCGCTTTTCTGTTGATCTTTAAAAAGTCGTTTTTCCGGCAGCGCGAGATGCACTCGGGTAGACTCCACAGGAGCAAGTGAGGTAATTGTCCTCGCTAATTCTCCTTGTAATGCCCTGGTGTAATTTACTTTTTGAACATAATCGGTAAGGGCAAAATTCTGTTTATCAAAAACTTCAAATCCGACATCGCCTCCTTTGGGTAACCCATTGGCGGCAAGATCAAGTCGTGTCTGATAAATTTGGTCAGCAGGAATCCAAATATCTTTTCCACCGTTTTTGAGGGTATATTCAATTTTTTGATTTTTCAACCAGTCCGTAACCGAGGCGGCATCATTCATTGCTAAATTGGCATAGAGAAGCTGCTGGTCAGCTGTTCGTCCCTGAATAATCAGAAAAGCAAAGAGAATTATAGATATAAGCAGAACCAGTCCAGTCGAAATTTTTTTCGATAACGGCCACTCCTGAACGAGGCCCATAACGTTTTTTCGTTGAGGCTGTATAACTTCAGGGGGGAGGCTTTGGTTGATGTTGCTATGCCCTTTTCTTGTACTTCCATTGTTACCCAGTCCTTTGTGAATTCTTAGCGCCTTGGAAATGTCTTCTTGAGTTTTTTATAAGAAGATCATTTCGTAAATGCACTTATACCCCTCGAGGGGGTGCTAAACAGAGTCCCCGTGCTTTACGGGGGATAGTTCCCTGAAAAACAATTGTCCTAGATTTGCATCCGCATTATTTCTTCGTAAGCAGTCAGCGCTTTGTTGCGCATTTGAACGAGCATTCGGAGAGAAATATCAGCTTCTTCTACGGCAATCATAACTTCATGGAGGTGTTTTGCATCACCACTTTGTAGTTTCTCGACGGCTTGGTCCCCGGCAACCTGAGTCTCATTCACATTGCTTATCATAGATGAGAGCATGTCACCAAAACCTGAAGTGCTTTTACTGACTGCACTGGTATCTGTGCTCTTCGGAGGTTGAAGTAAAATACTTCCTGGACTGTCTATCGCATTCATATTTTATTATCTCCCTATTTCGAGCGCCTTCATTGCCATTCTTTTGGCCATTTTAATACTCGTCACATTCGCCTGGTAGGATCGGGTGGCAGACATCATGTCGACCATTTCTTCCAACACGCTGATATTAGGCATTTCAACATAACCGTCTTTATCGGCATCTGGGTGGGAAGGATTGTATACCTTTCGTGGTGGCGTTTGATCCTCAGTGATTTTCGTCACAGCCACCCCCTGGACTCCACCTTTCATATTTCCCTCAAGTTGTTCCTGGAAAGTTAAAGGTGTTGATTGGAAATAAACCGACTTTTTCTTATACGGGCCACCTTCCGGTGTTGAAGTGGTCTCAACATTAGCGAGGTTTGAACTTATAGTGTTCAACCGTATGCTCTGTGCCTGAAGGGCGGACCCTCCAATTCTAAAGGTGTTTAAAATATCCATGATAATTCCTTGTGAGGATGAATGTGAGTTTCTGACTTTAACAAGTGTCTCGTCTTTTTCAGCGAAAATACCAGTATCATTGTCCACCGGATATGACATATTTGAGTAGAGTCATTTTCTTTTTCAACAATTGAGCGGCCGTTTCGTAAAGCAATTCATTTTCAGAAAGATTGAGCATTTCCTGATCTACTTTCACTCCATTTTCATCGCCTATGCCGGTGTAGTCTTTTTCAGTAATTATTTTACCACTGACAGAGTTAAAGTTGGCAGGACCAAGAGATATGTGTGCTTTATCTGAAGTGGAGAGTGTGAGATTATTGTGTTTACCTAGAGCATTGGCTAAATCTTCTTCAAAATCAAATCGTGACGAAGAGTAGCCGGGTGTTTCAGCGTTGGCAATGTTGGAAGAAATAACTTCGGCATTTTGTGCGCGAAGATCCAATACCTTGCTCAAAAGCTGCATATTGCTATCAAAAGGTCTTAAAGAGTCCATTTTTCCTCCTCGGCTGCAGTACTGTCGTAGAAATTCAGAAAAAATCTGCTACATGCGAGATGCTGCTTTTGCAAATTGCAATTCCCGTTCCGCATATTGTTTCCAAAGGCTGTTTTTTTCTGTTTCGACAATTTTCTTAAAGAAACTTAGCGCTTTTTTCTCATTACCGCTTTGTCGTGCAAGTTCTGACAGGCGGTACAAACTCTGCTGATAAAATTCATTTTCCTTTGTGATTGCCATAAATGCTTGTTCTGCTTCTGAAAAATTTCCTGTTCTGTAGAGGCTTTCTCCATACATGAATTGTTCCTTGTCGGACAAGGGGGTTTTCATGAGAGCGAGTTTTCTTGAAACAGCCAAACACATCTTATAGTTATCTGTTCTAAAATAAAGCGATGTCACCAGTTCATAATAGGCGATATTTTCAGGCAGGGGACAGGCAGGAGCCGTAGTGCTTCGCTGAGCCTTTCATCAGCGACTAAAGACTTCAGTCGGAAAAGAAGCACCTCTGCGCTGTGACGGCCTTTTGGATATGTATACGTGTATTGGGCAGCATAATCTTCCACCAGAGGATAATCGCCGTGATCGTAAGTTGCTTCGATCATAGGAAGAAAAAGATCTTCCTTTTGATCTGGGGGCATTATGCCAATAAGATAAAGATAGAGTTTTTGAGCTTCATCATAAATCCCAATCTGATTATAGGCCTTTGCAACATCGACTAGAAATTTGCCGTCAATCCAGTTGTTTTGAAAAAGAATTTTGTTTTGTTTGGCTAAAATAAGTGGTTGCATGAATTCCTTATTGTCAACCAATCGTTTTATCTCGCCTGGCAGGAGGTCAATAAGCAGTGCCTGTGCCGATATTCTGACATCTCCAGTAAGGAATTCTCGAAGGAATCGATGGAGAAGCTCAATTGACTTCGTTGTTTCACCAAGGATCGAATGAACAAGTGCCTGCTTGAATAGTGCTTCTTCTCTTATAGCACGAGATTCAGCCTCATTAGCGATTGCACCATAGTTCTCTATCGCCTGTTTTCCCCAGTCTTTACTCTGGAGAAACAACAGGTCGTTTTTTTTCATTGCGGCTCGAAAACCTGCTTTCGTATGGGGAAAAGTATTTTCAATGTTTGCAAATTGATCAATGAGTGATGCGCCGTCCTGCTATTTTAAGTTTTGACATATTTTCTCTGTAGGTAATAAGACCCACAAGGGAATTGTCGGAAACCAAGGTTGACAGGGTGTTGTAACAGGTTGCGGCGTCAGTAAAATTCTTCTGATCGTAGGTAACGCTACAATAGCGGCATAATGAAGAGGGAAGCGTTCGCAACAGCTGCGAATCTGAGATGGAGCTGATATGCTGCTCTTGACTTAATCGGCTGATCAATGGCATACCAATAGTCAGCCTGACGAATTTTAACTATATCAGCGATCTGTTCAGGAAAGGCGACATCATCTCGTAATAGTAGATGGTTAAGTCTTTTATAATTTGCAGTGGCAAGAGCTGTTTCAATCTGAGAAAGTAGGAAATATGGGGCTAAAGGAAGAGTATTGTTAATAGAAGATTCCAGTACCGATAAGCAACATCGGCGAGATAAGGGTCTTGATAAACAGAACGCAGATGCAATAAAAGATAATTGGCATAGGTCCCCAGCAATTCGTCGCTATATTGATCTTTCAACAGATAAAGCTGTCTATATGCATCCTCGAATTTACCATCTCTGCTCAGTACTTCACCATATGTTAGAGCGAGAAGTTTTTTTGTTTCTACATCCTCAGTGTTTTGTATTAATCAGTAATAATTTTCGGCCAAGATCATCCCATAGATTTTGCTTGGCAAGATCAAACATCTCAGAAGTAATTATCCGAAGATTCTCCTTGCCTCCAGGAGGGAGCAATCCGATAACAGGAAAGGGCGGTAAGGTGAATTTGACAGGTACATTGATTTTCACTGGTGATTCATACAGAGTAAAAAAAGACATCCAGTTCTTCGCGTAAGGGGAGATCAAATAGGGGTTGGTTAAATCATTGGATGTTCATGTCCAGAACCGTCAGTCCTTTAAGTTTGTCTGCCAGTTTTTGGTAGGATTTGCTGTACTCATTGCCTAGCAAAACTTCAAACACTACTTTCCCGTCTTCACTTCTGGTCAGTTTGTAGTGTTGTGGACGATAACGGAAAAAAAATGACAATGATATATTTGTCATTGGCAGTTCGTGGCAAAATTTTGACAATGTCATCGTCTGGCTGGCCCAGAGAAACTGAAGAAGCGCTTGTGGTTCTGAAAAATTCAAGATCAATGCGTTTATCACTTCTTATACTGGTGAACTCAGGAGTCTCATCAAAGCTGAAATAGAACTGGACAATATTCTTTGTGTCCATTCTTGACATCTTGATGAGCTCTGATGCGTGAGCCACACAGTGCAGAACGCTGATAAACAGGAATATGCAGAAAAGTATTCGTTTCATGTCGCTTGATATAGCAAAAAATATTCCATGAATAGTTCTTCGTCTGAATTCAATAGTTAGTCTGGTTCGGCTACTGCAATTGACAGCATCTTTATTTTTTTTAAAGAAAGATGTCAAAAATATGACATGGAAAGATCGAAGAATCAAAGCGGCCGAGAAGGAAGAGGTAGGGCAATCGTTTTATTTGAAATATTTTATGAAGGTGCATTTTCTGAATTATTTTCCATCTATTGGGATTAGTTATTTGATTTTCTTCGATTGACTTCTTGATATCATAATTGAACGTATATTTGGAATGAACTATGCTCGAATGGTTTGAATAAAGTCTTTAATCGTAACAAGTATCTTTTTCAATAAACCTGAGGCAATGGGCCAATTCACGGTAAACGAAATGTTTGCAACACCTCTTTGGGGGAAAGGTGCTTTTATAAATTATTTTTTTGAGAAAACAATCAAAATAATTTTTAATGGCATAAAATACAGGAGAAACGAATGGGAAAAAATGTACTGTTAGTTGATGATTCAAGCACAATGAGAAAAATTATCGGTCGTTCACTTCGGCAGGCAGGGATTGACTTTGATAATATCTTTGAAGCAGCCGATGGGCTTGAAGCTTTGGATGTTTTGGAAAGTGAGCATGTTGATATCGTGTTAAGTGATATAAATATGCCTAATATGGATGGTATTGCCTTTCTAAGAGAAAAATCGACCCGTGCAGCTATCAAAAATATACCCGTCTTGATGATTTCCACTGAAACCGGTGATGATATTATTGGCGAAGCAAAATCGCTTGGTGCTGTCGGTGCCATTAAAAAACCTTTTACTCCTGATAAGGTGAATGAGGTACTTGGTCCTCTACTGTAACTTATTGGTGATCATGTAAATTAGATGGATAAAAAGGAGTAGGTGTGTGGAGATTAAGTGAAAAAATCATCGAGTCTGCAAAAGAAATATTTTCTACAATGGTGATGATGGAAATTTCAGTATCGGGGACACTAGGACGCGAAAATGTTCTTTTGGATGAGAGCATTTCCGGTGTCATTGGTTTGGCTGGTACTCACAAAGGAGTTTTGGCTATACATATTCCTTATAAGGTTGCAATGGCAATCACCAGCAGCTTTCTAGGGATGGATGTTGATGAAATCAATGAGGATGTCAAAGATGCTGTCGGAGAATTGGCCAACATGCTTGGTGGCAATGTTAAATCGATTCTTTCGGAGAGTGGGAGAGACATTTCACTTTCTCTTCCTTCAACGATTACCGGGCAACATTATGACTTTCAGCCGACTAAAGAGGCCGAAAGAATTATTATTCCCTTTCGATGTGATGCCGGAGAATTTACTATCGATTTCCAGTTAGAAAAATAACAATTATTGAAAAGTAAAAAAACAGGCAGGATCAAACGTTCCGATCCTGCCTGTTTTTTTTGTAGAGCAAGGGGATAGAATTATGGGATATTTGTTTAATATAGCAAATGAAATTATAACAGGTACGCAAGATGTTTTTTCAACTATGTTGATGATTGATCTTGAAAGTGACACGGTAATTGAGAATAAGAAATGCGATATTCAATCGAACTTGACGAGCATGATCGGGTTGGGTGGCGATATTCGTGGATTGTTAGCCATTCACTGTCCTGCCGCAGTTGCTCAAGCTATCACCGGTGCATTTCTTGGAATGGATATTGATGAATTAAACGATGATGTCAAAGATGCCATCGGAGAAATTGCCAATATGATTGCAGGAAATCTCAAAGTATCCTGTGCAAAAGAAGATATCAACGTTGAATTAGCTATACCGACCTCGATCGTTGGTGAATCCTTCTATGTGAGCGGTGTTGCAGGTGCAGACAGAATAATTGTTCCCTTTAAAATGGTTGATGATACGTTTTGGGTGGAACTTATGTATGTTGTTAACACTCAATCCTGAAAATCGGGACATTTTATGATATCTTTTTGAGAAGGTACAATATTAAGAAAATGCCTTTTCAAGACACTCATTTCGATAAATGGGTTATGTTTCTTCGGGAAATAATTTCTGCTAAGGGCAGGAAAAATAATTCAAAGGCACTAATACACCACTTTGGGTAAATCCATTGTCCTTTCCAACCGATAAGAAGTAATAGCCACAATTGATTATAATGGGCAACGAACCCAGATAAGTTTGAAATCAATCCTTCCCGCCTCTGGGAAAAGTGGTGCTCTTGTTTATATTCCACGGAAAGGGATAAACGCCTTCACGGAATGATTTTTGCTAAGCAAGAGACAAGCGTAGACTTCGGAGTCATTTCTAAGTCACTCAGGGACTAAACGAAATTTTCATTCTTCTTTCTTTATGGATCAGCAAAAAAGAATAAATAAGGTACTCGAAGCGGTTGAGGCAAGAGTTCAAAACGAAGTCGGTACACTTCTCGGTGCCGATTTTACTCTCATCGGTGGAGAGAGGACCTTAGTAAGCAAGGAAGCAGCTTTTGATAATCTGCAGGGTAAACAGATTTGCGCCCAAATGGATATCACCGGTGAAATAACCGGAAAAGGCTGTCTGCTGATAGGAATCAAAGATGGCATTCGCCTAGGGGGCACCCTCATAATGTTGCCGTCTGCCGAATTGGAAGAGGTCATCGGCAGAGAGGAATACAGTGAAGAACTAGAGGATTCTTATGGTGAGATAGCTAATATCATAGCCGGTTCATTCACCAAGGATTTTGAGGAGATGTATCCAAAATCCTGTCGTTTTGTGCGTAAAGAACAAAAAGTCATTATTCCGGCAAAGGTTGATGTCGGCTCTGATAGCCCTGTCGAAAACCAGACTTATTACCAGGTATGTGTCGACCATGGCTCTTGATGGTAGGCAGATGGGGAAAATTGTTATGTTGATGCCTGCCGCTACCTTTGGGCTGCAGGTACCGGAGCAAGAAGAGGTTGCTGCATCAAATGTCGTATCCAATGAGCCTGAGGCGGTAGTCAATAAAGTGGTTCAGGGAGAGGGGACAGGTTCTCAACAGAAAACAGAGCAGCCGGTTATTCCTCAGCGATCTTCCAATCAGTCCCAAAAATCAAATGTCGGTCCGAAGTTCGATGCGGAGAAACATAAGAAGAAAGTGGACCGACTTTTGTCTGAGTGTCATAAGAGGATGGAAAATGAAGTGGCAACACTTCTTGGAACTGACATCACCCTAAGCGATCCGGAAAATCGACTTTTGAGTAAGGAAGAATTTTTTCTTGATCATGTCGTCGGGCGACAGGTATTGACAGATATGGAAGTGGCCGGTGAGATACAGGGGAAAAGTTACCTCGCCGTCAGTGTCAAGGATGCAATTCGTCTCGGCGGTATTCTTATTATGCTTCCGCCTTCAGAGCTTGAAAGTGTCGTACAAGGCAGAAGATTTTAGTGAAGATTCTCGTGACGCCTACGGAGAAATTGCCAACATTATATCTGGTGTCTATACTGCGGTTTTTGAAGAACAGTATAATCAAAAGCTCAGGTTCATCCGGAAGGACATGCGGGATATTGCCCCCGCCAAGGTCGATACTCAATCAGAACAACCAATACCTGATCAAAGCTATTATACAAGTAGCATGTCCATAGAAGTAGATGGGAAAGTTTTTGGCAAGATGCAGATGCTTTTCCCTGCAGAAATGCTACGTCTTGATGCTCCAAAAGAAGAGGTTAAACAGGGGACGGCAGCTGATATTGATCGAGGTACACCTACTGCAAGCGATAACTTGGTCGCAGAAAAAGAACGAAGCACCGATTCTGCTGAAGCTAAGAAGTCTGAGAAAAGTAGGAGTGCCGAAACTCCTCAGCCAGATGTCACAAAGCATAAAAAGAGGATAGATAAGATCCTTGCCTTGTGCAGAGATAAAATGGAAAATGAGGTGAGTGCTCTCCTGGGGACTTCCGTCAAGTTGAGCAATCTTGAAAATTTGATTGTCAGTAAAGAGGAATTCTTTTTCGAGCAGGTCTCTGGGAAACAGGTACTTGCTAATCTGGATGTGGTTGGCGAACTTGAAGGGAAAAGTTATCTGTCAGTCGGTATACGGGATGCCATAAGAATTGGTGGCACATTGATCATGCTTCCTAGTGCTGAACTTGATTCGGTAGCTGCTGAGGAAAACTTTGGAGAAGATACCCAGGATGCTTATGGAGAAATAGCCAATATTATAGCTGGCGTGTATACGTCAGTTTTTGAAGATCAATACACGAAACGGATCCGTTTTGTGAAAACTGATCTGCAACAAGTGGCACCAATGAAGGTGGACATTGGTGCAGATCAGCCAATTCCTGATCAGGCGTATTACCTGAGTAGAATGGATCTGATAATGGGGGATGTTGACCTTGGAAAGGTGAGTATGCTTTTTCCTGCGGACCTCCTGCAGATCAGTGCTCTGGGGATTGACAATGGTGTCAGTGCAGAAGAAAAAGTACCTTCAAGTAATCAGGCCCACTCTGATCACGTAAAACCAAATGAGGGAGATGGTCAGCAGATCGAAGGGAACGATCTGAAAGCCATAGATATTCTCGTTGTTGGCGATGATGAAGCGGAAGTGAATAAAATTGCAGGCGTGCTTGGGCATTCTGGATACACGGTTAAGAGGCTCACTTTTAAGGACAATTTGCACAATTATATTCCCGGCAAATTGAAGGCAATCTATATGGTGATGCAGGATGTCAATGAGCAGGCTTTTGGTGTCGCTATTAAGGTAAGCTCCGCATGTTCAGTGCCGCTAATTGCAGCAGGACCGGCCTGGACGAGAACAAAGGTGATAAAAGCTGTAAAGTATGGTGTGCGGGATATATTGCTTACACCTGCTTCAGAGGAGGATATTGAAGAAAATGTACATAACAATTTGCTCCAACTTGCTGCCTGATCTTCTGTAAAAAACAAATTACATCCTTCAAGGGGTATTTGAATAAATCCTGACTTATTTTTAGTCACCGGTGTTTATCGAAGCCTACTTCTCCCAATCTCCATCAATATCTTTTTTCTTTATCTTCTCAAGCAGTGTAGTCCGTTTCAAATTTAATAGACGAGCTGCTTCTTTTTTGTTGCCTTCAGTGAGTTTTAAGGCCTGGACGATGAGTTGTATTTCAAAATCGTTGATCAGTTCATTGAAATCTACTCTTCCGTTATCCCAATCGACATGCTGAACTGATGCAGGTTCACTGGGCTGTGAAGTAGATTGATCCATAAGCAAATTCTGATTAGCTGCGATTTCTATTTCTGGGGGGAGGGGAATGTTGTGAAATTTTTCAGGCAGATCTTTTACTTCTACCTGTTTGCCGCTGTAAAGAATTGACATATGCTGAATGAGGTTTTCAAGCTCTCGCACATTGCCGCGCCATTCGTAATAGGAAATCGCAGCAAACGCCTGGGCTGAAAAAGTAAAACGCTTTCTTCCACGGGTATCAGCATATTTTTCAAAAAAAGCATCAATTAATAACGGAATATCTTCAGGTCGTTCTCTCAGTGCGGGAATATGTAGAGGGACGACACTGAGACGATAGTAAAGATCTTCTCTGAACCTTCCTTCAGTGACCATTTGCTCAAGGTTGCAGTGCGTTGCTGCCAGGATGCGTGTATTGACGGGAATAGCTTTGAAAGCACCAACCGGTTCAAACTCCTTTTCCTGAATGACCCTTAACAGCTTGGCCTGGAGGGCTGATTTCATGTCTCCTATTTCATCGAGAAAAAGAGTCCCCTGATCTGCGTACTGAATTCTGCCGGGCTTGTTCTGTGTTGCTCCCGTAAAGGCACCTTTAGTGTATCCGAACAATTCGCTCTCAAGGAGATCATCGGGGATCGCCGCACAATTTACAGGTACAAAATTATTACCGCATCTTTTGCTCTGAGCATGTATGGCTTTTGCAACCATTTCTTTGCCGGTCCCGGATTCACCTCTGATAAGGACGGTGGAAAGATCATCTTCAGCCACTCGGCTAATGAGGTCAAACAGCTTTTGAATAGCCGGACTGAAACCAATCATTCCGTGAAATGGAAGATGTTTAGGTTTTTCTGGTTGTTTTGCTATGTTCTTGGCTAAAGGAAGCGTTTCGTGTGCGCGTTTTAACGCGGAGGCTGTTTCGATTGGGTCGATTGGTCTGTGGATGAAATAGAAAAGATCAAGATTCAGCACCTGTTTGATGAGATCTGGGCGACCGGATGGGATAATTGGCAGTATCAGGGTCTCAGGGTACCTTTTTATTAATGAAGCAAGAGAGAGTAATTCTTGATTATCCTTGAGGAAATGTAGATCTATCACCAGGATTTCAATCGAATTATTTTGTAATGACGCGTCAAGTTCCTGCTCAGTAAAGACATGCTCAATGTTACAGTTGAACTGTAAATCAAGCCTGTTTGAAATTGCAGAGAGTCCGTCCGGTTCCCTGTCTGCAAAAAGTATTGTGGGTATAGATACCATGTAAGTATTGAGGAGATTGACTGATTAATTTCTTGTTTTGTGCAAGAAAATATCTTCTAAAGTATTTTAGCTCCCCTCAGAGGGGTACCAAAAAAACTACTATAAGCGGGATAGAGTAAACAGATCGTATTCGTCATGGTTAAAGAGAAGATTGCATTAAATCTGCAAGTTTACTGGAAGTTCTTCTCATATTAAGGCTGAGTAATCGGGCTATTTTTTGAATTACCTTGATACCCAAGGACGGATATTTTTCCGCCAATATTTCAAACCCTTTATCTGTGAGCGTTACCATGGTAGTAGCCTGTTTGGCTATGACAGTAGCGGATCTTGGAGATTTATCAATAAGTGCCATTTCACCTATAGAGCTTCCTTTTGTCAAACGGGCCAGAATAATATTTTCACCTGTATCCGCTTTTTTCTGAACCTCCAGAATACCGTTTACAACAAAACCCATAAATGTTCCCTGATCACCCTCAACGAAGAGGTATTCTCCACGCTGCAGGTGTATGAAGCTCATATGTTTGGCGAAAACCGAAAGTTCATCGACATTGAAACTCGAAAAAATTGGCAGATTAATGAGAAAAGACCTGGTCTCTTCTTCACTGTCACTTATCTCTTGAGGTGGCATAGCTTGCTTATTCGTTAAGTTCTAATCGTTTTGCGTAGGAATATCGTTTGCTTGAGGTTCGTTACGGATAAAATCAATCTTCATAGCCAGCATATCATATCATAAGGAAAAAAAACAATAATGTTTTCTAGTTGATATTCAATCTTGATTGCGGCAGGTGGTGCTCTTTTTGATAGGATTAAATCTGTTCTGAGTTTTTCATTGTCTCCTAAATGACAGAAAAGATCAATACTGCTTTTCCTTTTGTATCGAATTCACTATCTTATGGAGTAAGTTCTCAACGCCATAAGAGCAGTACTTGTCTGATTATTTTTCCTTGGTCGTTGTGCGGCATACTCCGCTGTTGAACATCATGTGAAATACATGCTTTTATAAATATTTTTCTTTTTCCAATCACAAAAGATAAGTGAAGATTTTGAAATGGCCTGCCAGAAAATTATTAGAGGAGATGTTTATGGTTAGAAACGCGTTCGTCACATTATCCCTCATTTTGTCGCTGTTAGCTTCTCCAGCTCTGGCGAAGGAGCCTTTCTTCGGGGTAGTAAAAAAAATTATTGATGGTGATTCGCTTCTCGTGGTGTCCAAAAAGAAAACGATTGAAGTTCGTCTTTATGGCGTGGACTGTCCGGAATATAATCAACCTTTCTCAAATGGTGCTAAGGTGCTGGTGAGAAAAAAAGTTTATGGGAAAAAAGTTCATGTTCAACCGGTTTACTATGACTCGTATAAGCGATTGGTAGCTATTGTTGAGCACGATGGCCAAACCTTGAACGGTGAATTGGTTGGGGCAGGTCTTGCATGGATTTATCCTCGTTATTGTCGTAAGGAAATATGCAAATCGTGGGCAGAAATGGAAATTTCGGCAAAAATTAAAAAGAAAGGTGTATGGAGTACAGCTCATGCCATTCCTCCTTGGAAATGGAGGAGAAGAAACTAAAGGTTTAACGTCCTAAGTTTGGGAGATCTCCTCATACGCAGATAGCGGGGAATGCATCTAAAGGACGAGATCCCCGCAATAAATCCGATACGTAGGATAAAAGCAGCAGTCAGTTCTCAGTTATAATATCGAGAGACTGATATATTTTGTTGTCATCCGAGAGTTGCTCGTCACGGAGAATGGTTTCCACCTTGTCCAGTGATTCCTGCAATTTTGCAACCCGCATCTCCAAATTCTGTATTGTTGAGGACGCAACATTTTCGGTAGTGTCCATCGCTACTTGCAGGTCTAGAGCGCTCCTGAGAATAGTTTGCATGTTGGCAATCTTATCTATTCGCAGAAAGAGTTCATCAAAATTGATTGGTTTTTCAAGATAATCACTTGCCCCTTTTTTCATCGCAGCGACAGCGGTATCAACTGAAGAATGTGCGGTGATAAGGACCACCTCAATCTGGCTGTTTATCTCCTTGGCAATTTCCAGGACCTCTAGTCCACCGATGTCTCCGGGCATCATTAAGTCGGTCAGCACAATGTCGAATGTTTCTGCCTTGAGCATTTTTTCGGCGACATATCCGTCTTCGGCGACTTGTACACTATAATTTTCTTTTTTCAGACGCTGTTCCAGTAGATGTCTGATGACAGGGTCATCGTCGACAACTAGAATGGATAGATTTTTCATGGGAAGGCCTCTGTTATTTCTTTTGATAAAAGATAGATCTCAGATGTCGTTTGGGTACGAACCTGGGGCATACCCCGGTAAGTGATTCTGTCGATCCTATGACGAGATATCCATCATCGGCAAGGCTATCGGCCAGCTTGTTGAAAAGTTTTTTGCGATCCTCTAAGGTAAAATAGATAGCTACGTTTCTACAAAATATTATATCAAATTTGCCGAGAGCTGTGAAAGGTTGAATGAGATTGAGCTTTTTGAAATTAACCATGGCCCTGATTTCATCCTTGATTTTCCACGAGTCCCCAAAAAGTGTGAAATATTTTTGCAGGTATTTTTTATCCAATCCACGCTCGATTTCAAATCGGTTGTATTTTCCGTAGCTCGCCTGGGTAACTGCGGCGTCGGAGATGTCTGTTCCCGAAAGAGTGAACAAATAATCTGGTGAATCCTTGAGCAATTCTTTGATAACTATGGCAATCGAATAGAGTTCCTGCCCTGTTGATGAGGCGGCACTCCATATCTTGATTCTAGGCTTCATCGAGGAGTTTGTCGAACGGGCGTCTATAATTTCCGGAAGGATTTTATGTTGTAGAAGCTCAAACGGTCCTTTATCTCTAAAGAATAAGGTCTCATTTGTGGTAATGGCATCGACAATTTCTTTCTCAATCTTTTTAGCTGGGTCTTGCCGGGCTTTATTGTGCAGTTCTTGATAGGATTTGCAACCTTGTGCTTCTGCGATTGAGCTGAGGCGGGTTTCAAACAGATACGATTTGCTCTGATCAAGATATATCCCCGTAATAGTTTGAATATATTGTGAAATCAGTGTTAACTCTGCGGGAGCAATCTTAATCATCGTAGTTTGTTGGTCGGTTTTGAACAATAGGAGAATACATTATCTTATTTTACACTTTTGATTATTTCTTCAGCAATTTTGCCGAGAGGGGCAACAACATCAAGGTAGCCAAGTTCGGCAGGTGCCTTGGGCATGCCGTAGACGATGCAGGACGACTCGTCCTGGCCAATAATATATGCCGATTTGTCCTTGAGTACAGCAAGGCCTTTGGTACCATCGGATCCCATGCCGGTCATAATTACAGCCGTTGTCCTCCCGACATAATAATCACCTACGGATCTGAATAGATAGTCGACAGATGGCTTACATGAGTTTTCAGGAGGATCATCGGTAATTTGAATCCTTCTGTGCTGCCCATCAGTTCCGGCAACAAGTTTCATCTGTTTGCCGCCGGGGGCAATATACACGACATTTGGCAAGATATTTTCACCATTTTCAGCCTCTTTAACCGTAAGCTGACACTTTTTGTCAAGACTTGCCGCAAGTGATTTGGTAAAAACAGGAGGCATGTGCTGAACGATTAAGACAGGAACTCCCAAATCGCCGGGCAGTCTTGGCAACATCTGGTTGAGTGCGTTCGGCCCACCTGTTGAGATACCTATTGCGATGATTTCCGATTTACCTCGCCTTGTAGTTATAGTCCTGGCTGGAGCAGGTCGAATATTTCTGGTTTCCTTGGGCGATTTTTCGTAATTTGTTTTTGCGAAAGTTCCGCTTGGTGCACCAATTCGACCCGTCCGATTTATAAGGGACGAGCTTAGTTTAGAACGTGCAAAGGCCTTCAGTATTGGTTCGAGAGCCGTTCTTAATTCCCGCTTTCCGTCAATTTGATTTTTGCTCTGAGGCTTGAGAATAAAATCAAAGGCGCCCAATTCAAGGGCGCGCATGGTCATCTCACTGCCTTCAGAAGTTAATGTCGAAAGCATGATAGCACCGACATCGAGTCGATTCTTTTGTATTTCAATCAATAACTCAATGCCGTTCATCTGCGGCATTTCAATATCCAAAGTCAGGATATCCGGTTTGAGGGTCTTGATTTTCGAGAGAGCGATTTCTCCATTATGGGCGACGCCCGCAAGCTCGACACCAGGAATTTCCCCAATAATATCAGAGACCGCTTTACGATATACAATAGTATCATCAACAACAAGAACTCGGAGATTTTTTCTGCCAATCATTCTATCCCTCAATCTTCAATGCTTAAGACTTTGTCGACATTCAGGATGCCTATGAGGGTAGTGTCTGTTTTATAGACCCCGTTGAAATATTCTCCCTGTATACCCCGCATATTAGCCGGAGCTGATTCCCTTTTCTCCATGTCGGCTGAAACAACGTCGCTGATTTTTCTCACCAGTAGTCCGACATGCCCGCCGGACGAATTAACGATAATGTTGCGCGGGTCCTGAGAGATGTCGGTTTTCCCAAGTCCAAGTTTTTGGCCAAGATCTATAATAGTGACAATCTGTCCCCGAAGATTGAGAATGCCAAGGACATAATCCGGGGCCTGGGGAACCTTGGTCATTTGCATAAGTTTATTGATTTCCTGAATCTTTAATATATCCATGCCGCAGAGTGCATCGCCAATATAAAAGGTCGCGAGTTCAACAATTTTTCTGCTATTTGTTGTTGATTTAGTCTCATTCATATACATTCCGTTGGGTTATTTCTTGTTTCATAAGGATATTGGACAGCCCCAGTTGTGAGTGTCGACTCTGTCTTAGTGCCGTTTCTTGATATAATCGTGGACGGAAACCATGAGTCGTTCTTTATCAAGTTTAATGTGGTATTCATTTACGCCGACCGCTTTGCCTTTGGCAACATCTTCGGCTGACGCAAGCGTCGTCAGAGCGATTATGGGAAGGTCGGAATACTTGTTGTCCGCCCGGATTTTCTGGGTAAGTTGAAAGCCATTCATGTTAGGCATCTCTATATCTGTCACCAACATGGAAATTTCATCTCCATGTTCCATCAACTTGTTCCAGCCCTCCATTCCATCTTCAGCCTCTATGACGTTGTAGCCAACTTCGGTCATATAGTTTTTAACCTGATTCCGAAAGAATTTGGAATCCTCGGCAATGAGGATGGTTGGAATCTCTCCTGTCTCTATTTGGTTAACCTCGAATGATTCCCGCTCTTCAAACCACTGAGGGAAGAGAGTCTGAACCATCTCAAAAACGTTGACCAGCATGGTCGTTTGATTGTCGATGATAATCGATCCCATTATGCCTGGCTGGCTTAGCGTGGTGTCGTCGATATCAGAGTTGATCTCAATAGCATCGATTGGACCTATGGCCAATAGTCCTACTGATCGTTTAGCAATGTTAAAAACGATAACCAGAAGACTTTCATGGTCCGCCATGGGTTGTACCATAGCGACATCATCAACACTGATGAGGCTTAAACTTCCCCCCCGGTATTTCATAACTCGTTTACCGCCGAGGACTTCTATGTCCGAACGTTTAATCTTCTCAATCCGCTCGACCTGGTTGAGAGGAACAGCGAAGTATTCAATTTCTGAGTTTTTGAAAATAAGAAGAGATTGTTTGTCTTTTATGGCCCGCATTTCAGCTTCGGCAGCTCTGGCCACTTCCGTCGCACGGTCTGAGCCGTCAATTGAGGTAAGACGTGCCATTCTCGCAAGATTGCTGACATCCAGGATGAGTGCAATGCGACCATCTCCCATGATCGTCGCACCAGCGTAACCTTTGCACTGCTGCAGATGTCGGCCGAGTGGCTTTATAACGATCTCTTCAGAGTCTTGCAGTCGATCTACGATCAGTCCATATTTCATGGAACCTGTTGATACTACGACGATATTAAGTGCGCTGGTAGCGGAAGCTCTGCGGTCGATTATAGAACGGGGACGTTCGTTTCGATCATATGACCCTTCATTCTCAGACGCTTTGCCGCTATTGAAAAGAGGTGAGTTCTTTCCCCGTCGATCATATATCTTTTCTCTTCTGTCGGGTTTCATTTCATCGGTATCAGGATCGAAATAGGTTCTTTCGATGCCTATTACATCGGCTAACCGGATAAGTGGTAATAAGACTCCACGTAATCGGACGACTTCAGCGTCTCCGACTTTTTCTACCCGCTCTTTAACTTGTCCGGCAGGGATTCGGAGCAATTCCTCCAGATTTACCTGCGGAATAGCGTACCGTTCGCCAGCAGTTTCGATAATTTGACACGGGATAATTGCAAGTGTCAGTGGTAGCTTTATAAGAATTGTAGTGCCGCTACCTTTTTCAGATATAATGTCTACGTTACCGCCAAGTTGGTCAAGGTTCGTTTTGACAACATCCATGCCGACACCACGGCCGGAGACATCAGTTACTTTTTGCGCGGTTGAAAATCCTGGCAGGAAAATGAGATTGACTTTTTCCTTATCCGACATGACCAGGGCCTGTTCGCTGGTAATAAGCCCTTTGCTGACAGCGCTCGCGGCAAGTGCCTCACCATCAAGACCTTTACCGTCATCGCTGATCTCTATGACAACCTGACCAGCCTCATGATAGGCTTTCAGGACTATGAGACCTGTCTTCGTTTTGCCGGCTTTTTCTCGCACGCTCGGCATCTCGATACCATGGTCAACTGAATTTCGAACAAGATGGGTTAGCGGATCATTTATTGCTTCAATGATAGTTTTATCAAGCTCAACATCTTTACCAACAATGTTGAGATCAATTGTTTTGTTAAGTTTTTTGGAAAGATCTCTTACAACTCGCGGAAACTTGCTAAAGACATTACCTATTGGTTGCATACGGGTGAGCATTATTGCTTCCTGCAGCTCTGAGGTAATGAGATCAATACGCTGACCGACCGCTTCTGCGTTTCGTAAATCGTCTGATCCAATGGTCTGCAGTAACTGGTTTCTGCTAAGGACAAGTTCTCCTGCAAGATTCATCAAAGAATCGAGGAGACTGACATGGACTCTGAGTGACGCTTCTGCTTTAGCTGGTGGGGCCTGCTGTGATTTTTTTGATGCTATGGAACCGGGACCGACCGCAGGTTCATTGGAAGAGGGAACTTGAGCTTGAGTCCGGGACGGTTCGGGGGCATCTTCGATTTCTTCCTCATTCTCCTCTTCAAATTCATCTTCGATTTCGTCCTCGAACTCTAAATTTTCCTGTGGGCTGGGGTCGTTAACTGGGAGTTCTTCTTCGGTCTCAATGGTCAAAACCGGTTCAGGTTTTGTAGCCTTTGGGGTTTTTGTTTTCGAGACCGCTGGTGTTTCATCGGACGGTTGTGAAAAGGTTCCGTCGGCTATAGCATTAAGTGGCGTGAGGTGTGATGAAATGTCCACTTCATTACTGTTCTGGACATCTTCTATCAAACTTTGCAGTTGGTCTGCAGCTATCAAAAGAACATTGATGATCTCCGGTGTTGGGATGAGTTTCTTACTACGAATCATACCAAGGACGTTTTCTGCCGAATGCGATAGATCCTGGATTGTAGTAAGACCCATAAATCCTGCGCCGCCTTTTATAGAGTGCGCTGCGCGAAAAACCTTGTTCACAAGGTCTTCATCTATATTTGCTCCGCCTTCCTCAATCGCCAAAAGGTCATTTTCAATATCTGCGAGGTGCTCCAGTGATTCCTCTATAAATCCCTGCAATATTTCGTCGTCTTCTATTTCCATAAAACACTCCATGAATTTAAATTATAATCCGACTTACTATTAAAGGTTATACATAGACGAAACTTCTATGTACAGGAGATTTTAAAAAAAATATTGAAAGGAAAAGAAATGGCACGCAGAATTGGAACTAGAATCGGCCGTAGGGCGGCACCAATCGGTTCGAAACAGAGTGTGAAAAAGTGTTTTTTGCGAACCGATTGGTATTTTGGCAACCAACACCCCTACGTGGTACTGCAAAGAGCAGCCCTCAAGGGGATACTAAAAAGTATATGAACAACATAATTTATACGGCACAAAAGAGACGACTGCTTCTCGGTAGAGGGATTACTGAGATTCCTGATAAAACGAACAATTAAAGGGATACTCACTCGATAAATTACTCAATATTGAGTAATTTCAGCTCGTATGTGAGATGGTGTCCTGCGAGAGGGTGATTGTAATCAACAGTGATCTTTGAACCTTCTACTGAAATAACTGTTGCTGGAACTTTCTGTTCGACTCCATCTTTGTCAATTTTCAGGGAAAGAACCATACCAGGTTTAGGTTTCAGGCTATCAACCATGCTTTGATTGTCGAGAGTTTGCAAAAGATCTTTCTGCCTGGGGCCAAAGCCTTCTTCCGGAGGAACCCTAACCTTGCGGCGTTCGCCGACTTTCATTTGATTGAGGGCTTCTTCGACGCTTGGTGGTAGGTCATTGGAACCTAATTGGACGATGAGAGGTTCTTTCTCTTCGACAGAAATAAAGATTTCGCCATTGTCAAGTTTCCCTACGAAGGCGAGAGTTACCGTGGAATTTTTTGTGGGCTGTATCATAAAGGATCTCCTTGTTCTTAAGACTACCAATAGAAAATTAAAAAATGATTAAATTTGAAAATTAGCGTTGCATAGTATAGGAGATGATCCACTTTATGCAAGTACATACCATAAAAACTGCAAAAACAGTGAGTGTGCCTTGACAAAGAAGGAAGAGCTGTCTAATTTGTTCTTCTTTTCGTCATGCATTCTCAGAATATTGTGTTTGTTTGAGAACGTGATTTTAATATCTTAGAAACGTTTCTCCGCTTTTTAGCTCTAAACGATGGTACAGAAAAGAGCTCAACCAATCATAGTTTTAACAACATCTACCAACCACCATGATAACACTGAATTTTACCAAAACAACTGATGGACTCTTGCCGGCAATTGTGCAGGATTACCAAACAAATGAAGTGCTTATGCTGGCTTATATCAATAGCCAGGCATGGGAAAAAACTCTGGAAACAGGTAAGGCGCATTACTGGAGTCGCTCAAGAAATAAACTGTGGCTGAAAGGCGAAACCTCGGGTCATGTGCAAAACATCCATGAAATTCTGGTCGATTGTGACGACGATACTGTTATATACAAGGTTGAACAACTTGGCGGAGCTGCGTGTCATACCGGACATCGGTCCTGTTTTTATCGACAGCTTAAAGATGACCTACTGATTACGAAAGAAGAGAAAGTATTTGACCCAGCTCTGGTTTATGGGAAGAAATAGCATTTAAAAATATTTAAGATGATTTGAAGTTGCGGGAGATATTACGATGGATCTGTTAAAATTGGGATTGCCGAAAGGCAGTCTGGAAAAAGCTACGATTGAACTTTTTGAAAAAGCCGGATGGCTCATTAAGCCAGCGGCAAGAAACTATTTTCCTGAAATTGACGATCCTGATCTGGATTGCTCGATTTGTCGACCTCAGGAGATGTCTCGCTACGTGCAAGATGGGATGCTCGATGCAGGGATCACAGGAAAAGACTGGACCATGGAAAACATGTCCGATATCGTCGTGGTCTGTGATTTAGTCTATTCCAAGGTGAGCAGGAGACCGACCAGGTGGGTTATTGCTGTAGCAGGCGATTCGGCAATTAAAACCATTGAGGATCTTGAAGGGAAAAAAATTTCCACCGAACTTGTTAATGTAACCAAGCGCTTTTTTGCGGATAAAAACATTAATGTCAACATAGAGTTTTCATGGGGAGCAACCGAGGCAAAGGTTGTCGCCGGTCTTGCCGATGCCATTGTCGAAGTAACTGAAACGGAAAGTACAATTCGGGCACATGGATTACGGATTATCTATGAATTGATGCAGTCCAATACCCAACTTATTGCCAATAAGGATGCCTGGAATGATCCTTGGAAACGGGAAAAAATAGAAAACATCGCTTTGATGCTTCAAGGTGCATTAAATGCTGATCGGATTGTTGGGCTGAAAATGAACGTTGCCAGTGATAAACTGGACAGTATTGTCTCTATTTTACCGTCTCTCAATGCTCCGACTGTGGCGAGTCTCTATAATCAAGACTGGTACTCGGTTGAGACCGTTGTCTCTGAAGATATAGTTAGGGATCTTATTCCTAAATTGAAGAAGATAGGGGCTGAAGGTATTATTGAATATGCTTTGAATAAAATTATTTCTTGATGTTGTTGGTTATGGTATTTGGTGTTTTTGGGTAATCCGACAGGGTGGCGAGTATAATGCCTCGTTGAGGGGTATACGTTCCTTCATTCAATAGTTTTCTTGGGTAAAAAGAGAATTGTTGTTGAATCATTAACCCCCGCACAGCACGGGGGCTCTGTTCAGTGCCCCCTTGAGGGGTTAAGTTCCTTCACGAAATTCTTTCTCAAACAGCAGAGAAAGAATTTCTAAGTCACTAAAAGGCAAACAGTATGGATTTTTCCAAAGTAGAGTTCCTCCTGAGTGTTCATCATCTCAAGCAACTTCCCCCACTTGAACTCCCGGAAATAGCTTTCGCCGGAAGGTCCAACGTTGGCAAGTCCAGTCTTATCAATAAAATGATCGGCAGGAAAAAATTAGTAAAAATTAGTGCCCGACCTGGAAAAACTCAAGGGTTGAACTTTTTCCGGGTAGGAGACCAATTTTTTATGGTTGATTTACCCGGTTATGGCTTTGCCAAAGTTCCGAAAGTGATGCAGGATAGTTGGCAATCCTTGATATCTACCTACCTGGAACAGCGGAAAACTCTCAAGTGTGTCGTGGTTATTATGGATATTCGGCATGAACCGAAGAGCCAGGATACCCAATTGATTCAGTGGCTAAGGCAAAATTCGATTCCGGTTTTACCTGTTTATACAAAAATCGATAAAGTCTCCGGGAGTATCAGGGAGAAAAACGCCAACCTCCTTGACGCCGGCCACACTTTCCGTGCTCAGGATAGAGTGCTGTTTTCAGCAAAAACAGGGCAGGGAAGAGACGAACTGATCGCTGCCTTGAATGAGTTCCTCATAGCATAGCCAAGGCTGCGACCGTTCTATAAATTGTAACGCTGCACATCTCGTTTTTCCAAGTCTCAATAAACCTTTCTTTTCAGAAAGGTTTATCCTTCGATTCTACTCACTTGTGTAAAAGTGTGTATTCTTTTATTGTTTCGGCAGATATAATACTGATAGAAATTTTGAGTTAAGAGCAAACTGGCCTTCTTCGATAGAGTTTGCTTATTTGTTGCCAGTTAGTGTCTGTCCATAAATGAGATATTTTGCTCTAAATAGAGGCGCTCGATGAATTTAACCACAGGCATATAGTTGATATTCCGAGGATTAAATTTTGAGAGCAACGAATAGTTAGGGGAAAATAGCCATTTATGGACAGACACCAGTTAGCCTGGATCGGAAACGAAATTTCTATTATTGGACAGTGCCCCAGGCACTGCGTGGTGGTGTAAACAATAAGGAGAAAAAATGCAGGATTTGTCAAAATCCCAAAAGGCTCGACACGCCATACAAACTTTTAAAATTCTAGCTGATAGTTTATCTCTTCAGGGCTCGTATCGTCCATCGGGGAAGGTTGGAGAAAAATTAGCAGAAGCGTTGAAACAGCTCAGTCCGGAAATCTATGGATCTATGACGGACAGCAGAATTGTCGAACTCAAAGGATTAGAATATGTAATCGACAGAATGCCGAAGGGTATTGAAAACTGCACCAGAATCATTCTCACGGCTCAAGAAGATTTCCAGGAGACATCGTTTGCGAAAATTGTTCCACTCAAGAGGCGCAGGGTTTCCTATGCAGTTTCGAAAAACGAAATATGTTTTGTTATAACTACAGGAAAGAGCGAGATTTATGACATTCTAACGCATATAACTTTTCTGAATATTGAAGCTCAAAAGATCAGTCAACAAGCCAGGATCAGAGCCGATGGCATGAGTTCGGAATGGGCAGAACTTGAAAGGATCATTGAAATAGATATGAGTTTGGATGGCGAGGAATTGGAGCATGCTATCTGGAATCTTTCGATTATTTTGGGGCGGACGTATAAAGAGACACGAGAAACATATGATTATCTGGAAAAAAACAGACGTGAAAATGATACTAACCACGGCCTTTTTCAAATAATTTACGGCATCGGCAAAAGAGTTATCGATGAGCAGTGCGATGAAAAAAATGAACTCACGGTTTATTTTACCCCCTCGCTGCATGAGATGATAGATAATCAGAAGTATGCCTCTCTTTGGGCCGAAAGACTAAAAGAATCGTTATTTCGATTCCATCTCGAGTCCAGGCCTATTCATGTGATTGTCGCCAACATGCATTCAATTAGAAATTTGCTTTTTGGACCGAAAGTCCTGGCGGAAGCAGGAGAAGTTGTGCCCGATGACATATATCAGATGGTGAGAGCTGTTCGGGACAAGGAGGTGGAAATTAGTGCATTCGCCAAAGATCACGGTTTCATTTATCAGCAAGACATATCGGGATCAAATATTGATGTCAATATTATCGATCTTTCCCTGATCAGTAAAAATCATATTCATCCTTTATTGAAAATCAACTTACCGCTTATAAAGAAAACGAAGCCTGTCATACTGGTAGTCGACTACGCATTTGGAACGCAGGCATTTGATATTATGGATCAATTTTTAACTCCCTCTTGCTTCGAAAAGAAGGAGGTTATCTTAAATATTAAATCGATATCCATAATGGGTAAAGCAGGTGTCTTACCCGGCAGTAAAGGCGACATCATGCTGGCGTCAGCACATGTTATGGAGGGAACAGCAGACAATTATATTGTTAACAATGATCTCGTTTCTACCGATTTTGATAAATCAGTTAATGTCTATACCGGACCCATGGTGACTGTACTCGGGACGTCGTTGCAAAATCGTGATGTATTGGAACGATTTTATTTGTCGAGCTGGCGAGCGGTCGGTTTGGAGATGGAAGGTGGACATTATCAGCGGGCGATTAGTGGCGCGATAATACAAGGTCACATTCCAGCTGATATGAAAATCCGATATGCCTATTATGCATCGGATAACCCCATGGTTTCCGGACAGACGCTGGCTTCCGGGCCAATGGGGGATGACGGTATTGTCCCAACTTATTTGATCTCCAAGGTAATATTGGAAAAAATCACTCATTATGACGACATTGCAAAAAGCTGAAAAAAAAGGGAATCTGCTGCTCAACTTTTCTCCTTGGATTCTGGCAACCGCCTGCACCTTATTGTTGGTCCTTCTCTCAATATTTGCCGTGAGCAATTATCAGAGGGAAAAAGAACTGGTCGTTGAAGCACTCTCTCAGAAAGGTATTACCCTCATGAGATTTATTAACAGTTCGGTGCGGGAATCCATACGGGACAATCTGCGATCAGACCGACAGTGGAATCATTGGGAAGATCATATGCAGGCGGCAATGAAACAAGCAGTTGAGCAACCGGGGGTGGAATTTATTCTGCTCATGGATTCTGCGGGAACCATTTTGTTGGGAGCAGGAAAAAATTTACCCAAGAACATGATTGACCCAGACAGCATGGCTTTTGTGGGGTCTCTTGGAGCTAATGATTCAGGCCGCTTTGTAACGCGAATAATAAAGGACGATCAGGGGGATCAGAAAAAGTTCCAGATCGCTGCATGGTATCTGCCACCGACTATGGGGGGAGGGATGCATGGGCCACCCGATGGAGGCCCCGGGCGAGGTCAGATGATGCGTCGTTTCAGCCAGCAACCTCAGTTCGCCAAGGTTCGGGAGGAGATGGAACAACTACTTGAATTAAAACCTATCTATATCGTCCAGCTGGATTTTGAGCAGTTCAATTCACCTCTTAATCGCCAATTTTTACAAATCATTATCTTACTGGCTGTCATTCTTCTTGTTGGCATAGGTGGAATGCTTTCCTTTTCGACCTTGAAAGGATTGAAGGGATCTCAGCTACGTCTTGGAAAGATGAGGGCATTTACTGATATCCTGATCTCATCTCTACCCATTGGTTTAATTGCAACAGATAGCAGCGGTGCAATTCAGGTATATAATGGTTCTGCAAGAGAAATCATAGGTTTTGATGAACACAAGGTCGTTGAGAAAATGCCGGAGATTTGTCTCCCACAGCAACTGGCAAAAATGTTTTCCGGTAACAAAATGGATGGGCAAACTGTACGTCAGACTGAGATCCAATTGAATTTCGTATCGGAAAAAAGCAGGACATTACAACTTGCATCCATGGTTGTCCTTGACGATGACGAGGGTTTTGCAGGGGAAGTATTACTGATTAGAGATTTAACGACAGTAAAGCGTCTTGAAAAAGAATTACAGCGCAACGAACGATTAGCTGCACTCGGGAAAATGGCTGCAGGGGTGGCCCATGAACTGCGTAATCCCTTGAGTTCTATAAAAGGGCTTGCACTATTATTGAAGTCCAATTTTTCTATTCCAAGCAAAGAGGCAGAAACAGCTGACATTCTTGTCAAGGAAGTTGAAAGGCTTAATCGTAGTATCGGTGAATTGCTGGATTACGCCAAACCAGGTCAACTGAGGAGAGAAGTCGCATCGATACAGGAGATCGTCGATAAAACTGTCTCTCTCGTGCAGGTTGATGCAGAGTCCTACGGTATTTCAATTAGACTCGAGGATGGTGATAAACTCCCTCAGGTTGTAGTTGATAGTGATAAGATGAACCAGGTTTTTTTAAATCTGTTTCTGAACGCGATACAGGCAATGGAACATGGCGGAGAGTTGACCGTGAAAATGAAGATTGAATCACGGACCATAAAAATTATGATCAGGGATACTGGTGTTGGAATAAAGGCGGAAAACCTTGGCCGGGTATTTGATCCATATTATACAACCAAAAATGATGGTACCGGACTTGGTCTTGCTATGTCATCCAAGATTGTTGAGGAACATGGTGGGTGGATAGAGATGAGCAGTGTTTATGGCGAATATACAGAGGTTTGCGTTGTTCTCCCCGTGATAGAAAATGATTGAGGGTAGATGCAATTATCCTGTTCTATGATGAAGGCTATTTATATTGCATATTGTAGAGCATTTCATACTCACCCTTTTGGGCAATGAGTGAATCGTGAGTTCCCTGTTCGACGATAACGCCCTCTTTCACGACGATGATCCTGTCAGCATTTTTTATTGTAGAGAGCCGGTGGGCAATAACCAGAGTCGTTCGATCCTTCATCAGGTTTTCCAGGGCTTTTTGAACCTCTCGTTCCGATTCGGTATCAAGGGCAGAGGTCGCTTCATCGAGTATTAAAATCGGTGCATTCTTCAAAATGGCTCTGGCAATTGATATGCGTTGGCGTTGACCGCCTGACAGACGAGCTCCACTTTCGCCGATAATTGTGTCAAATCCGTTGGGCAGTGCGTTAATAAAGTCGTAGGCATGAGCGGCTTTTGCGGCATCATAGATCTGCTCTTCCGGCGCCTGTTGGTCTCCATAAGCGATATTATTGCGTACGGTGTCATTAAAGAGGATTGTCTGCTGGGTCACCATGGCGATTTGATTTCTGAGCGATGCAACAGTGACATCTTTTATATCTATGCCATCAACTAAAATTCTTCCTTCTTTTATGTCAAGAAAGCGGGGGATAAGGTTTGTAAGCGTTGTTTTACCACCACCGCTCGGTCCAACTATGGCGAGCGCTTCACCCACAGGTACCGTGAGATTTATATTTGATAAAACGGGTGTATCGTTGCCGTATCTAAAATGCAGATTCTGTAATTCGATTTTGGAGGAAAAGAGCGGTAACGCGATGGCATCTTTTTTGTCCTGGATTTCCGGTTCAACATCAAGGATCGCAAAGACACGGGTAGCGGCAGCCAATCCCTGTTGGATTGTCGAGTTGATCTTTGTCACCCCTTTGATTGGTTCGTAGGCAGCAATAAGGGCTGTCAAAAAAGCAAAAAAGGTTCCCGGAGTCATTTGTCCACCAATAACCTCTTTTCCGCCAAACCAGATAATCACAGCAATGGCGCAGCCTCCAATGAATTCCATCATTGGATGTTGCAGACAACGGTATTTAGCATCCTTCATTGTTAATACAAAAAGTCGGGTCACCTGGCTTAAAAATCGTTTTCCCTCATATTCCTCTTTTGTAAATGCTTTAACGATTCGATTTCCGGTAATTGTTTCGTGGAGGATATTAGAAACATGGGCGACTTCTTCCTGGGTTGAGGTGCTGAGTTTTCGAAATAATCGGCCGAATTTAATTATTGGAAAGGAAGCAATTGGCAACACGATGAAGGTGATCATCGCCAGTCTCCAGTTCATATAAAAAACTACACCAAGAAGAATAAGCACCTGAAAAAAATCACGAACGGAACCAATGAGCGCATTTGATACGGCTTGCTGTAAAAGAGTAACATCTGAAATTATACGGGACATTAGGGTCCCGGTGGGCATCTTATTGAAAAAAGAAAGTGATTGCTTATGGATATGATTGAAAATATTCAGACGAAAGTCCCGGATAACAGATTGGCCAACCTGTTCCAGTAGAATCGAATAGATGTAATACACTATACCTTTCAGAAAAAAGGTAAGAAGAAGAATCAAGGGCAGAATTTTAAGGTAGAGAATGTTCTTTTCAATAAAAATCTTATCGAGAACATCTTTCACCAGCCATGTTTGAGCACCTGTTCCAACCGAAACACCAATCATGGCAATCATGGCAATCACGAGTTTACCCTGATACGGTTTTATAACTTCGTATAATCGACTGAGAACTTGTTTGTTAGTCATAGGAAACGATAAGTTGTAAGGTTTGATGAGGGAAAACAGAAAGACATTTCTACTCTCGACAAAGCTTGGGACTCTGTTCCGTACCCCCGAGGAATATTTTTCTAAATAACTAAAAAAATATCTGCCGGAAAGATCTCTTAACCTTGGAGTAACCCTTTTTACTCCAGAGACGATGAAAGAGGCTAAACCACTGTTCCGGATATTGCCTGATGAACGGTTCATACGATTGGATGCTTCTTGTGCAAATATCTCTAATATTAGCGTCGTTGATCTCTTTGTATTCGGGGAGGTCGACGGTGTCGAAGTCTATATGCAATTCTCCGTCTTTCATATAATAGACGCTTGTCATAACTGGCGCTCCTGATCGCAGGTGCAGTATTGCCGACCCCTTGGCACAGGACACTGGCTGGTTGAAAAAATTGACACTAATACCTGTGCCGGAGTATCTCTGATCCAGACTGACAATGAGTAGCCGGTTATCCGCCAGCGCCTGTTGGTACAACTTCATGCCATCACAACTGCCCAGTTGTTCCAGGCTGGTTCCGTAATGTCGCCGCTGGCGTACAAAGAACCTGTCAGAAAGAGGATTGCTTTGTTGCTTGTAAATAAGACTCGTTGGTAATCCCGACATATTGAACCAGGCAAAATACGCTTCAAACCAACTGGCATGGATAGTGGTCAAAATCACACCTTTACCCTGGCTGAGTGCATTTTCCAGCTTATCACGTCCAGAGATATTGGCGTTTTCAATTAACTTGGTCAGGCTTTTACGATGGAGGATGAATACAAGTCCGAATGTCCTGGTAAATTGCAGGTATATTCGTCTCAACAAACGTATTTTCGTTGGATGGTCCATCTCAGGAAAGACGGTTGAGAGATTTTTGTAGGCAACTTTGATACGGAAAGGAAAGACGACCCAGGCCAAATATCCAATTGTGGTGCAAAGGAAGAGGATTGTCGGAACAGGTAAGAGATTGATGAAAAATATGATGCTTCGAAGTAAAGCATATTCTAACTTGTGTTTCAGTTTCATAGCAAAGTGAAGGACTGCATTGATCTAAGGGTAAGGAAAGACTTTATAGAAAGATCGGTAATCTACACCACTCACCTGGGGAAGCAAAGATTTTTTTGGCAAACGAGGTGATCCTAACTATGTTGATCTGCTTAATTTGATTTAGATACCCATTAGTTATGTAGTATTTACCGTTTAGTCGACACAGAGTAAGATATCGAGGTAATTTTGAGCTTGTTGGTGATTATTTTTGGAACGAGACTATATTGTATAAAAGAGAAATATTTTTTTGCAGTGAAAAATCATGATGATAGAGGAGGGTATTATTTGAGGCACCCTTGCATTGGTCAGGAAGTTATGAGAGAATTTAAGTAAAGACGAAGTCAATTTTATCAATTTCGAAAAGGGGAGGGTGTATGAGTTTTATGAATGAAATCAAGAAAGTTGTCGTTCCTGTTGATTTTTCTGATAATTCAAAATTAATCGCGGAGTCTGCCGGTTACCTTGCAGGAAAATTTGGCGCATCTATGTATCTGGTATTCATTGTACAGAACTTTGAGGATTATTCGGGATTTTTCGTACCCCAGATGACCCTGCCAACATTGGAAGGCGAACTCGCCGAGAGCGCCGAAGTAAAAATGGCATCATTTTGCGACGAAATGGTCAAGTTCTGTGAAGAAGCTGGGGTGAAAGACCTGAACTACAAAGTCTTCATGGGTGATGTTGGTGAAAAAATTGTTGAATATGCCAACGAGATTGAGGCAGATCTGATCGTCATGGGAACCCATGGTTATAAAGGTCTCGAGAAGATAATGTTTGGTTCGGTCGCAGACAAGGTTGTGCGCGCCGCTGCTTGTCCGGTCACGACCATTAATCCTTATACCTGCTGTAGATAGTTGGAGGAGGGTTAGTCCGACAGACTTCAGGAGCTTGTTTTCTTGTCTTTTTGAAGAAAACAAGCTCATCAGAACACTTACCGCAAGAGTTGGGATTATCCGTTTGAGCTGATCAGCTCATCACTACCAGTAGCCCGTTCTTCGATTTGTTGTTTATGGATCGAGTTTTACCGATAATTTCGGAACAGGCAAGTCCCGGGAAGAGATAGTAATTGACTGAAATTCTGCCAAACATTTTTGACGGAGTAACGGACTCAAGTTGTGCATTCCATTGCTCGATCAGTGCTGAAAAGGCGTTGTCAGCTTGGGACTCTAGCTCCGCAGTGTCTTCTTTTTGTAACAGATCTGTCAGAATTTTGTGCATCACGGACAAAATTTCTTTATTCTGCTCACTGAATCTGAGAGCAGATTGAAAGGCTTCTTCACTGGTCCAGCCGATAAGACCGGGAAGTTCCAGCTTGGCTATAAGCGGTGCCGATCGATTTGTTTTCTTCTCGTATGATTCTAAAAGAAGATCTCCACCGTCCTGGCTGGTGGTAACAAATATTTCGCATTCCGGCAGGTCGCTTTCAAGAAAGAGGGTCTTCCAGCCATTGAATCGCTTTTTAATATTTCCCGAGTTGGCAGCATTTAAATTGTGCTCTAACTGGCTGAGCTCGGCAAAAGGATTGTCCGGCTCTAGCTCGTCACTATCACCGTTGAGCTCCTTAAACAGATTGGCCTGATCGTCGTCAAGAATCGCCAGACTGCGGGCAATTTCTTCTTCTTCCTGATCAAGGATCTCACCGATAGCTAGAACTAATCTCGCCTGCCAGAGTTTCTCCTCTTTATCCACCTGTAATTTTTTTTCCTGTTTCAGTTTGGGGGTGAGCAGGGAATCCATAATACCGCGCTCGGAATCCTCATCCAGAGCAGATGAACCGGATTTCCCGGCTAAAATTAAAGAGCTCAGTTGGGCAGCATAGTCGTCCTTCCGATTTTTGATGTCTTCAACCAAACGCAGGAAACGATCCCGGTTCTCACCCAAGGGACAAGGAGTATGTACTTGACAGAATCCCGATTTAATGAAACTATCTGGGGATTCTTCTCCTGAGATCCGCAGGACTTGCTTCGACCGGTTTGATGAGATGAATCTTCTGAAAGAGTAGAAAAATTGGATACTGGCGTATCGAGTAGATATCCGTTCCCGGAAAATAGAGAGTATTAAGTGAGTTCATATGCAAAGTATTAAAGGAAAAGTTTCGTTTTATCTTTCAGTCGTAATATATCTGCTGTTTAATCTGCGTATGGGAACAGACAGCATTGCTACCCTGAAAGCGACTTTCTGGCAGATCGCCCAGACTGCGCCGTATGTAGCCGGTATGACCTATGTGATTATCGCCCTCCTGCAATATGCGGCAGATGGCGAAAAACTCCCATGGGACAGACGGTTGCGGTTGTTTTTTGCACTCGGCATCATGGCCGGGCTTTTTTACGCAATTTATGAATACGCCGGAGTGGGCATCGGCAATAAATAATACCTGTACCCACGCACTCTGTAAATGAAAGAAACGGCCCTCTAAAAGTAACCTTAGGTGCCTGGCCGGGTTTTTTGTCGTATCACCAAATACCTGGTTCATTATGTTCTACCTTCACGTCTCTAATCGTACAGAAAATCTACTACGCCACATGGCTGAAGTCATGAAGGCGGACAAGCAAGCAAATCTCTTCGCCAAGGAATTATTTCTCATTCAGAGTCAGGGGATGGAGCGGATGATTGCGCAGACTCTGGCCGATGAATTTCGTTGCTTTTGCAATTTTAAGTTTTTTCAACCTCTCGATTTCCTGGGTTTTGTTGCAGATAATCTGGGGATGGGGATAACTCCTGACGGTTTCCAGCGGCAGATTCTTGCCTGGCGACTTGATGGACTGCTAAGAGACCTCTCCGGAGGTGTTTATCGACCACTCATCACCTATCTTTCAGGGGAAGACAGCGCGTTGAAACGATTCCAGCTCGCTCGTCGTCTGGCAAACATCTTTGATCAGTATCAGGTAATGCGGCCCGATATGCTCTCAAAATGGGAGCGTGGCGTGCTCGCTACTACGCATCCTGCGGAAAACTGGCAAATGGATCTTTGGAGAAGGTTGCTGGCACAACCAGGCGGAGAGGTACACCGAGGCATGCTGTTTAGCCAGGTCATTGAGCGGCTAAAGACTGAAAAAAATCTCTCCGGACTTTTGCCTAAGCGTATCTCTGTTATAGGTTTGCACACTCTCCCACCTATCTTTTTAAATTACCTCAACAGTTTGTCGATACACATGGATGTCCAACTCTTTTTGCTTTCCCCATGTCGCAACTACTGGGGAAATGTGGAGAGCTTGAAAACTGCCTTTAAACGGAAGATACGACAACCCATCAGCCAGGCCCAACCGGAGGAGGAGCACCATCCGCTCCTGGCCGTCCTTGGCAGGCAGGGGCGTGATTTGCAGAACATGATGCTGGAGGACGCCAATTTCGCTTTGGAGTTTGCCAGCTACGAAGATCCTCTGGGAAAAAGAGAGTATACCAGCGCGACCCTTCTGCAACGAATGCAGGCGGACCTGCTCGATGGCTTCCTGCCGATTGAACTGCAGTCCTCTCTAGCTACAGATGACGACTCTATCCAAGTGGTTTCCTGCCATTCAAAACTCCGGGAAATGTCCGTATTGAAAGATCACCTTCTCCGTCTTTTGCACCAGGATGCAGAGCTGGAGTTGCGGGAGATAATCGTCATGGCCCCGGATATTCAGGAATACGCATCGCTCATTCCGGCAGTTTTCGAAAATATCCAGCATTCGATCGCTGATCGAAGTCTTCGCAGGCGCAATTCCGTCATTGCCGCATTTTTAAAATTCCTCGATCTTTTTACCGGCAGGTTCGGTTGGAGTGAAATGCTGGATGTGTTGCGGCAGCCAGTAGTTTTCCCCCAGTTCCAGCTCTCCTTGTCTGATCTTGACACTCTGCAGCAATGGGTGGTTGATGTCGGAATTCGCTGGGGATTATCTGGAAAACAGCGCAGTGAGGGAGGGCTTCCTGGTTTTGATGAGGCCAGCTGGCGTGCGGGACTTGACCGATTGCTCATGGGCTATGCGATTGAGGCTAATGAATTTATTGATGGCGTACTCCCTTTCGCTGATATCGAGGGGAGAGGAGCATACGCTCTGGGAGGCCTCTGCCGGTTTATTGAAGTTGTTGAAAGTGCGCGTCACGATTTTCAACAGGGGCGGGCAATTGGTGAATGGTCCCAGACACTCCAGGGTATCGTTCAACAGCTCTTTGGTAACGAGTATGAACAGGAGCTGGTGGAACTGAGGGCCGTAATCGCAGAACTTTCCGAGTCGATCAGCTTGTTTCATTCCGGCGAGGTAGGCTTTGAAGTGATTCGTGAGTGGTTCAACCAATCGGCCAAAGAAAGTCGGTCCAGCACCGGGTTTCTTCGCGGTCAGCTGACTTTTTGTTCTATGCTGCCGATGCGATCTATACCGTTTAAAGTGGTCTGTCTTATCGGTCTAAATGATGGTACATTTCCGAAAAACGATAACCACGATACCTTTGATCTGATGGGGACAGATTTTCGACCAGGTGATCGTTCGCCACGTACCGACGATCGGTACCAGTTTATGGAAGCGATATTGGCGGCGAGATCACATCTTTATCTGAGTTATATCGGCCAGTCGATTCGAACCAATGACCTAATTCCGCCCTCGGTAGTGGTGACCGAATTTCTAGAGACGCTTGAAAACGGCTATGGTGCAAAAGACATCGTCGTGCGTCATGCCCTTCACCCTTTCAGTAAAAAATATTTTATAGAAGGGGGGGACAGAAGAATGTTCAGCTATGACAGCTATTATTGTAGAACCGCAGAGATGTTGCAGCATGGAGCACAATCGCCTGTTGAATGGTGGCGGGGTGAGCTAGGCAGGGAAATAGCGGAGGTCTCTATCGGTGACTTGCTCAAGTTTTACACTAATCCTCAGAAGTTTTTTATAAAAGAATGTCTGGGCATCCGGTTGGACTCGGGCGACCTTCTGCCAGATGATAGGGAAATGTTCGAAGTGTCCGGACTCGATAAATATTATGTCGAAGAGGAATTGGTCCGCTCGGGTTTGAGCGGGAACCAGGGCGACTTATTTAAAAAATTCCAAACCGAAGGGCAATGGCCGCTCGGTACCTCCGGCCAGCTTGCCTTTGAAGAAAAAAAATCCGGCGTTGATACGTTTATAATGCAGGTGCACGAGCTGGAGATGGGGGCAAGGCTAGCCGACGTACCGATGGAGCTTCATGTTGGCAGCTATCGTCTGGTTGGGATGCTGTCCAACCTGTATGAAAACGGAATCATGCTCGTTCGGTATGGTAAGCTTCGGGGACGTGATCTTCTTTCGGCATGGATACACCATCTGCTGTTGCGGCGTCTCGATCATTCCGCTCAAACCAGGATTGTGACAGAGGACAGGGTGATAGCTTTTAGTGATGCCGCAGAAAGACCGGATCTAGAGATGCTGCTAAATCACTTTGCTGAAGGCTGCCGAGCACCGTCACCTTTTTTTGTCGAACCTGCCTTTAGCTACGCCGGACAGTTGGCAAATACTCGAGCTCGAACTTCACCTCTGGATAAGGCTTTACTGACACTGAATACACGGCTGCAAAATGGCTATGAACCAGAATGGCAGCTGTTGCTCAGTGGTAGTGGAGAAGAGGTTGGGCTTGGTCCGGAATTTGAGCGGCTCTGCCATGAGATAATGTGTCCGGTTTGGAGTGTGGTCGATGAGTAGCGGGTATGAAATATTTGACGCCGCCCGTCTTGAACTAAAGCGGGGCGTTAATCTTGTTGAGGCAAGCGCCGGAACCGGCAAAACCTATGCTATTGGCATGCTGGTTTTACGCGCCTTGGTTGAACTTCAAGTGCCTATCGATAAGATCCTGATCGTCACCTTTACCAAAGCCGCCACCGAGGAACTGAAAACCCGCATCCGGGGAAGACTTATAGAGGCCAGAGAGCTGCTCAAAGGCGAAATGGAATTGCAAGCAGGAAACGTTGATCAAACCCTGCTTGACTGGGTATCGACCATCGAAGATCGTCAGACTGCGCTTACTCGTTTGCAGCTAGCCCTCTATGATATCGATCGCGCCGGAATCTTTACCATCCATGGTTTTTGTCAGCGCATGTTAGTGGAACAGGCGCTTGAGAGCGGGCAACTTTTTGATGTTGAGTTGCTCACCGATATCAATCATGTCCGTAATGAGGTGGCCGATGATTTTTGGCGTAGCCATATTTACTCGTTGGAGCCTTTGCCCTGTTCTCTACTTACCGGATGCTTTGCGTCTCCCGAAAAATTGCTGGCCAGTGTCTCTGGAGTCTTTGGGGAAAATAGCCGCATCGAACCAGAGGTCGGCAAGGTTGAGGAGGTTCTGAGTAAGTTAAAAACGGCAATGGAGAGAATGGGAAGTTGGTGGTCGGAACACGGAACCAATCTTTACCAACGTTTTTCTGAAAGTTTGCATGAAGGGGTATTTAAAAAACCATTCAGTGAAAATTTTGAACAATGGTTTCAATCACTCACCAATTTTTTTAATGGTGAAAGTCTTGCGGTTCCTGACAGTATCCACTCGCTCAGCAGGGACCAAATTGTTTGCGAGCTGAATGGAAATAAAATCCGGGGTGATGAAAAAAAACAGGCGTATTTCGCCGACTGGCCTCTTCCCGGCCCTGAGCTTGAAGCGCTGCTCGTTGCGATTGAGCATCTGATTCTCACCTTTCGGGTCAAGCTTGCAGAGGAGTTACGATCTGAAGTGAGTCATCGTCTTGTGCAGCAGGGAACCATGGGCTTTAATGATCTGATAGTGCGGTTGTCGGCAGCTTTGAAGGGCGATAAGGGGCAATCACTGAAACGAATTCTTGGCGAACGATTCTCGGTTGCTTTAATTGATGAATTTCAGGATACTGACAGCGACCAGTGGCATATTTTTTCCACCATTTTCGGTGAAGCTGATGACACTGGAACCGGACATTACCTTTACCTGATCGGTGACCCAAAACAGGCGATCTATAGATTTCGTGGTGCAGATATCCACTCCTATTTTCTGGCCAGAGAAACAGCGAGCCAGTTGTTGACCCTTGAAAAAAACTTTCGTTCCCATCCCTTTTTAGTAGAAGAGGTCAACCGTCTTTTCAGTTCAAGAACCAGACCTTTCTTTTTCGAACAGGAAACCCTCGATTACCGACCCGTAATAGCAGCCAAACAAGAGGGTGATGTTGATTTAATCAGAGGCGGTGAGTCACTGGCTGCAATGGTCTACTGTACGCTGGCACCGGAACCGGAAGAAAAAAAAGGCAGATGGACCTCAGGAAGAGCTGCCGCCGAGTTTCGCCGTTTCATCGTTGCCGAGATTGGACAGCTTCTTGATCCGACCTATCCCGTGCTGTTGCAAACTACCGATAAACGGCAGCTTGCTCCGCATGATATAGCCATTCTTGTTCGCAGCAACAGGCAGGCTGAGGAATACCTGCAGGCATTGGCAAAGGCAGAGATTCCCGCAGTAGTCGGCAGCCGGCAATCCGTCTATCAGACCAACGAGTGTCGGGAGATGTTACTTCTCCTTCAGGCCATTGCAGCGGTGGGTGACTCAGGGAGATTGAAAACGGCTATGACCATTTCCTGGTTTGGCTTTACCGGCAACAGCCTCCATGAACTATGGCAGGATGAACATCGCTTGAGCCATTATCATAGTCGTTTCCTCCAGTATAATCAGTGTTGGCAGGAGCAGGGCTTTCTTGCCATGATGAGCAGACTTCTGGTGGATGAAGAGGTCCTGCCATCTTTAGCCTCGGAGGCCGATGGCTGAGAGGAGTATTGCTAATATTCAGCACTTACTGGAGCTTGTTCAGGAGCAAGAGAACGCCGAAAATCTTGGTATGGGTCAGACTCTCCAGTGGTTGCGGAAGATGATGCAGGGTGATCCTCGTGCTGAAAACGCTGAGCTACTCCTGGAAAGCGACGAAGAAGCGGTGCGTATTGTGACAATGCATAGTGCTAAGGGATTGGAATATCCGATAGTTTTCTGTCCGTATCTCTGGTACCGCAGCAACCGGACAAAAACAGAAAAATATCAGATAGCTTGTCATGATGATGACCATCAGTCGATTATCGATCTCGGTTCCGCACGATTTGAAGACCATAGGGAACAGGCCGCAAAAGAAGAAATGGCCGAGGAGTTACGTTTGCTCTATGTTGCTCTGACCCGGGCCAAAATCCGCTGTTATATCGGTTGGGCCGATGTAAAACAATTTGGTAGTGTGGGCGATTCTTTTCAGTCGGCTTTGGGATACCTGCTTTTTCCTGAGGGTATTCTTGATTATCCGGCGCAGAACGAAAAATTTTCAAAGTTGGCCGAACAAAAATCTGTGCAGCATTTAACTGTTTCTCTTGATGATTTGCCTGTAAATTACAGGAGAATTGTTCAGGAATTTGACCTGCATCCTCTGCACTATTCCAACCGTTCATTACATACAGACTGGCAGATGTCCAGTTTTTCGGCCATGGCCTCGCTCAGTGAATACGATCATGAGCATGAATTGGAAATAGTTTGGCCGCATGTTGGAGAAGTTTGCAAAAAACGCACTATTCCTGTCACTGGTTTGCCCGCAGGACCGAATTTCGGCAACGTCGTACATGATCTGCTTGAATGTTTGTCTTTTTCAGCGATTGCCCGCCACGAGCAGCGGGAGACGCTGGAGGAACTACTCAAACAAAAATGTAAGCGCTATGGCGTTGAAGCAGAAATCGGTGATATGCAAAAGTTGCTTGAGCTGGTAGTGACAACCCCGCTTGCCAATAAAAGTTATTCTCTTTCCATGCTTGCCGATACCGCGTGCCTCAAGGAAATGGGCTTTTATTTTCACCTCAGTCATCTGGCTACAGACCGGATTAATACAATTTTGGCCGATGAACAGACGGTCTCCCCCCTTAGTCACAAGATGATGCGTGGGTATCTTACCGGCTTTGTCGACCTGATCTGTGAATACCATGGAAAATATTATATCCTCGACTATAAAACCAATTATCTTGGTGAGTCGATGAGTGATTATGGGGCTGATCAGCTGGTAATAGCGATGCAGTCCCACAATTATGGGCTCCAGTATTGGATTTATACTCTCATTCTCCATCGTCACCTGGAAAATCTGTTGCCTGAGTATCGATATGAAGACCATTTCGGCGGGGTGAGCTATCTCTTTGTGCGTGGTATGTCCCCGGATACGCCAGGTAGCGGTGTGTACTCCACTCTTCCGGATTACCAAAAACTGCTGGAACTGGACCTTGCGATAGGGGGAACAGAGGATGAGTGAACTGGAGTATTCTTTACTTGATCTCCATTTTTCAAGATTCCTGGCTGATCGGTCGCGTTTGTCTGGTGCGGATAAAGATAGATTCCAGCAGCTGGTCAGAACTCTGACATCCTCTCTTGAAAATGGACATAGCTGTTTGCCGGTTACTGACGCCGAAATACGTTTACTTCAAACTGTTCATCTGGTGTCGTCTGGTGGTCAGACTCCACTGGTACTCCACAATAAAAGGCTGTATCTGCACAGATATTTCCAGTATGAAACCCGGCTGGCCGAACAGATCAGTGCAATGGCAGCGGTAACTTTTCCATTGGATGGAAAAGCAAAATTGCTCGAAGGTTTTTTCGAGGATCCAGAGAACGGTACCGACTGGCAGCAAGAGGCGGCAAAGGTGGCCATGCAAAAAGCGCTGACTATTATTTGTGGCGGGCCTGGCACTGGAAAGACGACCACCGTGGTAAAAATACTCGCTCTTTTACTGCTGGCAGAGGATCATAGTCTGAATGTGGCGCTCGCCGCACCAACCGGCAAGGCTGCAATGCGGCTCAGCGAATCCATCGGCAACAGTTTGACTCGGCTCCAACTGCCGGAAAAAATAAAATCGACGATCCCGACAGAAGCTAAAACTTTACACAGATTGCTTGGGGTTAAAGGTCATTCGCCACAGTTCAGACACAACCATGAAAATCCAATGGGCTGGGATGTGGTGGTGGTTGATGAGGCTTCCATGGTTGATCTGGCAATGATGAGTAAACTTGTGGACGCCCTAAAGCCAGGTGCAAGATTACTGCTACTTGGTGATAAAGATCAACTCGCCTCAGTGGAATCGGGAGCAGTGCTTGGGGATTTCATAAAAAGCTTACCGGAAAATACCGTTGAATTGAAAAAGACCTATCGCTTCGATGATAACATTAAACAATTGGCTGAGAGCATTAATGCAGGCGACAGTGAAAGAGCATGGGCGCTTTTATCAGATCGGGCAGCCAAAAATGTTACAATTCTCCAGCCTGATATGCTTGGATCTATCGGAAAACAATATGAGCGTTTCATGGAAAAGGTGTATTTGAATCCTGCACCTGATGTAAGAGAGATATTCGCAGAATTCAACAGGTTCCAGATTCTTTGTGGGGTCCATTTCGGCAACCGGGGCGTTGAAGGGATTAACCGCAGGGTGGAGTTATCACTGGCCCGGCGTGGATTTGACTGCAGGTCGGATAGTTGGTACCCGGGAAGACCAATACTTATTACCAGAAATGATTACAACCTTAATCTCTTTAACGGCGACATTGGCATCTGTCTGATCGATCCGCTTGGAGGTGCCGTGAAAGTTTGGTTCGAGCTGTCGACTGGTATCCTGAAAAGCTTTTCCCCTTCTCGGCTGCCCCCTTGCGAAACGGTCTTTGCCATGACGATCCATAAAAGTCAGGGGTCGGAATTTGATGAAGTTATTGTCGTCCTGCCCGAGGAAGACAACAGAATCCTTAGCCGTGAACTTATTTATACTGCTGTAACACGGGCAAAAAAAACAGTGAAACTCGTCGCAGATGAACCGATATTTCGACAGGCTCTGTCGAGAAGCATTGAGCGATTCAGTGGCCTGGCTGATCAATTGAAAGAATACTCGTTGAGAACCGATGAGTCGTTTACTGTTTAAACCTCCTAAGAGGAGTCGTTCTGAAATTGCTAGAAAACTGTAACATAGAGAAATACAAAGGGTTGTTTGTTGCTGACCTGGACGGGACGCTGTTGAATTCAAAGCGGCATATTGCATCAGGCGACTTGGCTGCACTGTCCCGATTGCGGGAGCTGGGCTTTTTGGTCGCCATCGCCACAGGAAGATCCAACTACTCCTTTGATCAACTGATAGCCAAACTAGGTTTCGCTGATAACAAGAGATCGTTGCCTGTGGATTATGTGATTTTCTCCACCGGGGCCGGAATAATGAAATTTCCGGGCAACGAACTCCTGAAAAGTTTTTCCCTCAGCCCAAAAGACGTACGCTATACTGCTGACTATCTGAAAATGTCCGGACTCGATTATATGATCCACAGGCCGGTTCCGGACACCCAACATTTCCTCTACAGTTTTAATGGGGATATTAACCCCGATTTTCACAGACGGTTGGCAATGTACAGGGATTTTGCGACTCCTCTATCCCCCGAAACCCTCGACAATTGTGGCGGGGCCACAGAAGTTCTTTGTATCGTTTCAGTCGATAGGGGACATGAGGTTGCTGTCAAAATCACGGATTTCCTGACAGAGTGTAGCGTTATTAAAGCCACCTCGCCTCTTGATGGTAAATCGATCTGGATCGAGATCTTTGCCCCAACGGTTTCCAAAAGTCGGGCGGTCAAATGGCTCGCCGATACCATCGGCCTGCATCAAAAAAATATCTGTGCCGTCGGAAACGATTATAATGACGAGGACCTTCTCAACTGGGCGGGCCACGGCTTTATTGTTGCCAACGGCCCGCCATCGTTAAAAGCACTCTTTCAGAGTGTCGCCTCAAACGATAATTGTGGTGTTTGTGAAGCTGTTGACCGTTGGTTGACTGCACTTGATGGTCGAGATCTTCGCTGAGTACAATACCCATCAGTGGTCGATTGACACATCATGTCTCTCCTGGGTTTCGTAACTCGTTCTCGAGACAGCGCATGTCTAGTAAGACTTCGATTTGGCAACAATATTAGCTTGATTTTTGTGCTTCTCGTGGTAATTGTCAAAACTATTGATACTCAAAATCAGACCTCGTATAGGTTATTTCTTTTGGTCATTTCTGGTTTAAGATCATCGATAGATAACAGCTCTATTTGCTTTTTTCGAACGCTAAGAAATTTGTAATAATGTCAAATACTATTTCCGTTTTGGTTATCAAGGCCAAAGAAGGAGGGGAGTGTGGCAAAATATTCATTTTCTAGTGTAAAGATCGCAGGTGACAAACGCATACTCAATGCCAGAAAGGACACACCTGATAGTCGGGATCGCATATACGAGCCCCCGCGGGCTTTTGAACGAAAAATAAACAAGCCCCTCTTGTGCAGAGATACTCGAAGAAATTGAAGAAACATCCGGGGCTGTCGTTTCAATATTCCGACGGCAAAAAAGGCGTTACCACCAGTATTTCGCACGGTGGGTTCGACAATGATACAAAGACATTGAACACAATTATGACCGGGATACTTAAAAAAGCGCCTGCCATGCCGTTTAGTATGGACGAGATGAAGGGTTACTGATAACCCCGAGGAGATGCTGAAAAATATTATCTTCTTGGGGGATTGAAAGGGAAAATATGCATTAGGAGAAATTAACGTCGATCTTCGGATCGAATTGAACGAATCACCCTCATTAAAAAGGAGATGCGTATGGCTATTATTACAATATCAAGGGGCTCATTCAGCATGGGCAAGGAAGTTGCGGAAAAAGTAGCCAAGCGACTCGATTATCAGAGTGTATCCAGGGAAGTTATTCTCGAGGCTTCCAATGATTACCAAATTCCCCAGGGGAGACTTGATAAGGCGATCCATGATGCTCCGTCCATTTTCGAACGTTTTACTTATGACAAACAGAAGTATATCAGCTATGTGGCGTCTGAAATATTGACCCATTTCGAGAAAGACAATATCGTCTATCATGGTTTAGCCGGGCAATTTTTCGCTTCCAATATCTCACACTTGCTCAAGGTCCGGATAATTGCCAATGTGGAGGACCGCCTCAATGCGCTCATGGCAAGAAATAATCTGCGTCGCAATCAGGCTATAAAATTTCTGCAAAAAGATGACGAGGACCGCAAAGCGTGGAGTTTCCAGCTCTACGGATTGGATACTACTGATATCCGGCTGTACGATCTGGTTATTCATATTGATAAACTGACTATTGAGAATGCTGTCGATATAATATGTACAGCGGTGCAACAGCCACAGTTCAACACTACTCCCGAGTCGCGGGAGGCCATTAAAAACCTCGCGCTGGCTGCGAGAACTCGAGCAGCTCTCATTGATGATTATCCAAGTTGTGAAGTGGTAGCTGAAGGAACAGCTGTGGAGATATCAGTCCGCACCTCGCTACATTCAGATAATACGGTTGCTGAAACGCTAAAGGATAAAGCGTTGCGACTCCCCGGGGTAAAGTCCGCTGTGGTCAAGCTGGTACCTACCAGTTTGTTTGGCTGATGGCTTTATAACAAACTTAATCTGTCGATTAAAATCCATTACAGAAGGTTTTGGCTTGGTGGTTTATATCCGGGGGAAAAAGGAAAACAAATTTGGTGAAATAAAAAAGCACTTACCGAGTTAACGATAAGTGCTTGAATATACATGGCTGGGGGACAAGGGCTCGAACCTTGATAAGCGGAGTCAGAGTCCGCTGCCTTACCATTAGACCATCCCCCAGTGTTTGATGCAGTGTGGCGAGTTTATAAAAGATTTTACCTGGACTGTCAAGAAAATTTCAATCGATGACGAGTCCGGCATAGCCGACGACCTGATTTGTATCTCCGGAAGTATACCCGGAATCTGTATAGCCGATCAGACTGGATTGTTTTGCACCGCAAGCTTTTGCAGCAAGCAGGGCAACCACAACGGGAATGACGCCGCACATTGATATATTGTTGTCCAGAACAGTGTGGTACAGGTCGTATGGGTCCAGCCGTTCTATGCATTTTAATGCCGACTGGTCTTTTTGTTTGGCAGAACTCCTTGACTCATAATGGGTCATATCGCTGGACGCCACTATAAGAATGTCCTTGTTGCCAGCCTTGATTGCTGAGGCAAGCGATTTTGCCACTTCTTCGCAAAGCGAGTAGGAGATCCGGGAAAGTACTAATGGCACGATCTGTAAATTTTTCTGCAGCATTTGAAGAAAGGGTACCTGGACTTCAAGTGAATGCTCAAGTCGATGCGCTATTTCATTGATTTGTATATGCTGGGAATCTTTGAGGAGGCTATCAGCAATTTCCATGTCGACTGAGACTTTGCCGAGTGGCATGTCCCAGGTTGTTGTCGAAAGGGAAATCGGGGCACCCTGTCCATGATGGTTAGGTCCGAGAATAATAACGGTTTCGGGGATTTCGACTGCAGAAAATGTCTTTGCAGCAAGCGAACCTGAATAGACGTAACCAGCATGAGGGCATATTACGGCTAATGCTTTTATTTTTTTAGCTGGCTGTATAGCTGGGAACAGCTCGTTCAAGGCAGCGGAAAGAGCCTTGGGGGAACCGGGATAGAATCGGTCGGCAACTGCAGGTTGTCTCATGGTCGTCTCCCTTTTTTGAAGTTATCACAGATGAACTCTTTTTAACTGTTTTTTATTGACCAGGTTGTGCCATCAGGGCCATCGTTAAGTACGATATTTTGGGCGAGGAGTTCGTCTCTGATCTCATCGCTTCTCGCCCAGTTTTTGTCAAGCCGACATTGATAACGTTCAGCTATGAGAGCATCGATGGCAGTTGCGTCAATATTACAATCAGCAATGAGTTTCTCCCTCCTGGTGGTAAGGAAGTTTTGTGCATCTTCCTTGAGTAAACCCATAATTGCCGCAAGTTTTTTAAGGAGGGCGACTGTGTTTTTTAGAAATTCTATATCTTTTGGGTTCGATGCGAGAGTGATTTTCCCATGAATACGATTGATGGTTTTTACGGTATCAAAGAAAATTCCCTGGGCCTGGGCAGTGTTAAAATCATTATCCATTGCCTCCTGGAATCGATTTTCCAGTTCGGCCACTTTTTTGATGTCCTTGGCAGAAAGTATGCTTGCTGCATTCATATCTCTGTTTTCGAGTTCTAGAGATTCAACGGCTGCCACACATTCGTAAAGCCGTTCAAGACCTGTGGTTGCATCACCCATTGCTGATTCAGAGAAATCAAGAGGATTGCGGTAATGGGTTGAGAAGATGAAAAATCGTAATATCTCAGGATGATAGTGGGCAAGAACGTCTCTGATTGTTAGAAAATTACCAAGTGATTTGGACATCTTTTCATCACTAATAGTGACAAAGCCATGATGGATCCAACTGTTCACAAAAGGTTTGCCGTTGGCGCCTTCACTTTGAGCAATTTCATTCTCGTGATGAGGAAAAATAAGGTCCTGTCCACCACCATGGATGTCGAAGGTTTCACCTAAATATTTCCTGCTCATTGCCGAGCATTCAATATGCCAGCCAGGTCGACCAGGGCCCCATGGGCTGTCCCAGGTGGGTTCCCCTGGTTTTGAACCTTTCCAGAGGACGAAGTCCATAGGGTTGTTTTTTTGCTCGTTGACAGAGATACGGGCGCCAGCCTTCATATCATCGAGGTTTCTTCTGGAGAGTTTGCCGTACTCAGGAAAACTATCGACTATGTAATAGACATCATTACCCGATTGATATGCCATACCTTTTTCTATGAGTTCACTGATGATATCGGTCATTTCTTTGATATGGTCAGTTGCTCTCGGTTCAATGTCCGGACGGTCAACTCCAAGCATATCCATATCAGTATAAAACTCATTGATAAAACGATTTGCAAGTTCTTCGGAGGTCGTCTCCTGTTCTTGCGCACGGGCTATAATTTTATCGTCTATGTCAGTAAAATTTCTAACAAAAGTTACTTTATAGCCACGGTATTTCAGGTAACGGACGATCATGTCAAACGCAAGAGCCGACCGGGCATGCCCTATGTGACAATAATCATAAGACGTGATGCCACAGACATAGAGTTTGACATGACCGGGTTCCAGAGTCTTTAAGGCTTCTTTTTTTCCTGCTAAGGTATTGTAAATTTGTATAGTCATCTTGACGAGAGCTGGTTATGGACAGTTCGAGTATCTTGTATTATGTACATCGCTGGTGGTAATGGTATAAAGTGGCCCAGTGATGTTTCAGGTCAAATACCATAATCTTATTATGAGGAAAAGACAATAATGAGCCAAGAAGTAATAGTAAAACGGTCATGGAGGGAGACTTGCCGAGCCTGGTCACACCCAAAAGCGATTGCCATGCTTTTTCTCGGATTCTCCGCTGGTTTGCCAATTTTACTTATTTTTTCAACACTTTCGGTATGGCTTCGGGAAGCAGGCGTCGCAAGATCTGCGGTAACGTTCTTTAGTTGGGCAGCACTTGGCTACTCTTTCAAGTTCCTATGGGCACCCTTAGTCGATTTGCTTCCTCTGCCTGTACTTACTCGTGTTTTTGGTAGGAGAAGGGCATGGCTGTTGGTTGCTCAGTTACTTATCGTCTCGGCGATTATCTGGATGGCGTTTATTGATCCGGCTGGAAGTGAAAAGAACCTCACCGTCATGGCCTTTGCTGCAGTTATGCTTGGTTTTTCTTCGGCCACTCAGGATATCGTCATTGATGCCTACCGCATAGAATCTGCGGATGTCTCATTGCAGGCACTGCTCGCAGCCATGTACATTGCTGGATACCGAGTCGGCATGTTGGTGGCCGGTGCCGGCTCACTTTTTCTTGCCGGTTATCTGGGTACAACCAGTCAAGCTTATAATTACACGGCCTGGAAAATAACTTACTTAGCAATGGCCATTGCGATGGGCTGTGGAGTGGTAACAACCTTATTCGTCGATGAACCGAAGACTGGTGTCCGTTTATCTCATTACGAATATTCAGTTGCGGATTATGGACGATTTCTGTCCCTTTTTATTTTCAGTGCTATGGCCTTTGCCATGACGTTCTTTTCTTCGGGCTTTGTTTTTGTTGAAATGAAGGAGGCTTTACCGGAATTTTTCACGGGTGGGAGCGGGATTGGGTCTTTTCTGGTTGAATTGTCACGATTTGTTCTGGCAGTGGGTGTCGCAGCAATCGTTGCCAGGATTATGCTTTTTCTTGGCTTAGTAAATAAAGAAATGGTGAAGCAGACCTATCTTGAACCAATCAAAGATTTTTTCTTCCGGTATGGGGGTAAAACGGCTTTACTACTGCTGGTCCTTATTGGTTTCTATCGCTTGTCAGATATCGTTTTAGGGGTCGTCTCAAACGTGTTTTACCTGGATATGGGGTTTAGTAAGAATGTTATCGCCGGTGTTACAAAAACATTTGGTTTAGGGATGACTTTATTGGGAGGTTTTTTGGGCGGTGTGCTGACAGTGAGATATGGGGTGAATAAGATCCTCTTTTTAGGAGCATTCCTTTCTGCGGCAACGAATTTATTGTTTATGTTGCTTGCTCGAACCGGAGGGGATGTGACGATGCTGACCATGGTCATCGGGGCGGATAATCTAAGTGCTGGGATTGCCAGTACAGCCTTTATCGCTTTTCTCTCAAGTCTTACCAGTATTTCCTTCACTGCGGTACAGTATGCTATTTTCAGCTCGATGATGACACTTTGCCCAAAGTTGATCGGGGGGTATTCCGGTACCATGGTGTCAACATTCGGTTATGAAAAATTTTTCATGGTGACTGCAATTATGGGCATTCCTGTACTTTTTTTGGTTGCGGCTGTTAGGAAGGCAGTCAGCAGGGAATGAGCACAACAATGAGGCATTGCCGGACAGCCGTTCTGGGTTGTCCGACAATTGGCTTCAATAATCAAAAAAGAAGCGATTTCTCTAATTGTGCTGCTGCCCCAGAAAATCACCCATTGCCTCAACGACACTGTCCCCCCTAAAAGATAATCCCACTTGATAACCAGGTTCGTCCACCTGTTTGTTGCACCATTTTACTTGGCCGGTTAACTCGTGGAGTTCCTGTGGAAATGAGTCATCTAGGGAGCAGTGTACTATGGAATCATGAATCAGCGGTTTGTTAATTGCAATGCGCAAGCCATTTTTACTTACATCGATTGTTTGGGCAGTGTATGAAAATTGTGACTCAAGCTGTTTGGATTTAAAAATTTTAACCAAGGTAATTGCATGAGATGCGGCAATCCGCATGTTTTCTCGGCGATTAGCTTCGGTTTTCCGAACTTTTTCCAATAAACAGATTTGGTTTTCTGAATGAAGAACGTAATGTGTACAGGCTGTGAAATGAGAAGTTTTACAAAACGCTTCTACGTGATCATCCAATGGAATGAATAAACCAGAGTTGCACACGCTACATTTCCTTGATTTCACAGACCAAAATGGGCATTTTATGTGGTGTCTCGCATTTCGTGCACTCATAAGCAATCTCGCGTTAGATGAGAATGGCGGGTATTAAAAATATACGTATGGATATATCTTAATATTTCAACCAATTCGTCTGCAAGATTGATGCCTGTGAAATTGCCGTGGTCTATTTGTGATCTTTGGGAGATATTTGATATCTTTTCATCTTGTCGTAAAAAGCAGTCTTTCCTATATCCAGCTGCTGAACTGTTTTCGCGACATTACCGCTGTTTTTTTCCAGAGCAAAAACGATAATATCCTTCTCAACATTGGCGACCATATCTTTCAGAGTACCGCCATTCAGCCTTTCAAGATAGTTTTCCCGCGGAGTCGTATTGTTATTTCCAGGCATCATGTCAAAAAAGAGTTCATTTTCTGTAATAAGATTATCTTTGGACATGAGCACAGCTCGTTGAATAACATTTTCGAGTTCACGTACATTACCCGGCCAATTATGTTCAACCAGGTGTTCAAGGATCGACTGGGGTAAAAAACTGATATCCTTTTTGAAGGCTTTTCTGTATTTTCTGATAAAATGAGTGGTGAGATCGATTAGATCTTCCTTTCGTTCACGTAGCGGGGGTATTGAGATATTTATGATATTTAAACGATAGAAGAGATCAAGCCGGAAGCTGCCCTCCTGTACCATCGAGGCAAGATTCCGATTGGTTGCAGCGATGACCCTAACGTCGATTTTGATTGGCATATTTCCGCCAACCCGAATTATCTCTCCGTCTTGAAGGACTCTTAACAGGGCTGCTTGCATTCGTGGGCTAATATCGCCGATTTCATCAAGAAAAATAGTTCCACCGTCAACAACCTCAAATTTGCCAATTCTTTTGTTGTCAGCCCCGGTAAAGGAACCTTTTTCATGGCCGAAGAGATCACTCTCTAAAAGAGAATCAGAGATAGTGTTGCAGTTGATTTTTAGGAACGGTTTGTTGTTTCTGTTGCTGCTTTCTCTCAGTAAGTTGGCAACGAGCTCTTTGCCTGTCCCTGACTCACCTGTTATGAGGATAGTTGCGTCAGATTTGGCAACTTGGAAAACCATATCACGGAGTTCACTAAGCGCACGGCTGGAACCAACCATTCTGCCTTCTGCCTGTTGATCTTTAAGATGCTCTTTTAATGAGTTGAAGTCATTGGCCAGCTGTTGCCGCATCTTTTCGCTTTCTTTCAGTTCGCGAATCTTATGCGATAATATTCTTTCTATGCTACTGTGAAAACTAGATATTTCTTCAAATTGATTCTTGTTTTCAGTAAAGTCGCGCATGAACAACCAATAAAGAGAGTCTCCCTTGTATCCTTTAAATGGTGCAAGAGTATACTCCAGGTGGGATTCCCAAAAAGTGGTTTCCAGGACGTCGCCGATGTGGTTTTCCTGAATGGCTCGTGAAACCAATTTGATAAATTTTAATTTTGTAGCAAGTTCTTCAGAGGTAATCTTATTCGGATGTTTACAAAGATCACCCAAAAAAGTCTTGGCACTGGGGTTCATGTATTCTATCGAATCTCTGTCTTTGACGAGCAGGACCATCGCCGGCATTGTTTCGAGAAGATTTTTTTGGTTGGAGATAATCCTGGTGAGGTCTGGGGGAGAAGGTTCCATAGCAATACAATGTTGTAATAGAGGTAGAGTGGATAGGTTCTTGTTTTTGAATCGAAGCTACTATCGTTTTTTATATATTACATATTGAATAAAATTTAAAGAAAGGAAATTCCAGATTAACGAAAAAATTCTGTTATTCGAACGTTTCCGGACATGCTGTGAAATGAATTTTAATAAAAATAAGGTGAAAATAATGCTCTACCAGTATTATTTCCAGAATCGTAAAGGAATCGGCGATCGAAATAAGTGGAGTATTTAATTATCTTTGTGTGTGTATTGAGGTTTCGGCCAAAGAAAAGATGGCTTGTTCCTTTTTTTTCTTAACCAATCTAAACTACGTTGTATTTTTTGCTGATTCACGAGGAAGTGAACAAGCTTGTGTTTGCCTGGAAAGGAGATCAGTAGTAAGCCGAGAAGGATAGTGAGCAGTCCCTGGCCTGGCAGAAAGAGCATGACTATTCCGGCCAGCAGCAGGATCAGGCCTAAACCGTTACGGAAGATTGCCATTATTGTTGATCTGATAGAAAGTGGAACGCTGGTTCTATCGCTCCGGTCTAATTTAAGAAAACAATCCTGTGGCAGTTTTCCAACAACCCAGGGGATAAGAACCAGGCTGAGAATAAAGGTAAGAAGAGACAAAACAGTGAGCCAGCCGAGTAGGGGCTGCCAAAATTCTAAGCCGACGAATAACTCTTGGGGCTGGCTCATAGAATACTCATCTGGAATCGCTCAAAATATCCAATAGATGATAAATAAACTGAGAAAACTATGTTCATTGGCTGATTGCTTTTAAAGTGATTGTGACACCAGTAGTTGAACTCTCCGAATCAGTAGCAGCTTCTTCAGGCGAAAGGAGAGATAGTCGCCCCGGTTCCAGACCAAGTTGGGTTGTAAAATGCTGGAAAATGATGTTGATTCTTTTTTGTGCGAGTTCCTTAAGCATTGTATCGTCGACGACGACAGGTACAGGTCGGATTGGCTTAAATTCAGACAGTAAAGTTGATGGTATATTTTTTTCAATTATTTTCCCGTCCGGTCCTGTCTTGTTCTGCTGTTCTGCAAGACTCTTTTCGAAAAGAGCCTTGTCTTGCTGCCATTTCTTGAAAAGCTTTTCGTTTGCCTTGTCAACACGCTGCCGCTCAATGGCTTCCAGATGTTCCTTCATAGCGCGCCTGTCGATTTCTTTGTTAATGCCACCAGACAAGACAAGACCCACGTCAGGATGGGCCAGGAGTAAGGCACCATAACGAATGAGCGTTTCGCGTCCTTTGTCAGTAAGCATAAACTCGCCGGGGCTGAATTCGATGTATTCGTTACCTATAAGGTCGGTAAAATCATCTGCCAGCAGTAAGGGAGAAACAGAGCCTTTCACAACCAGTGTTTGAAAGGATGTGAGGAGTTCATCAAACAGAGTGGTCTTTGCCACCGGTGCAGTCCTGGAAAAAGAAAACGGCAGTTGAAATGCATTATTATCACCTGTAAGCAGAGCAAGTGGAAGGGCGGAATCAGATGTTTCATCGACTGGTTGAATGTCAATAAGAACGAGATCGCCGGAGCTGATATAACGCTGATCCTGCCAGGTACATTTGAGTGTCAGTTTTAATTCTCCGTTACTACTGTCTACATCAGTCCTTGGTGAAAGTTGGCTGTGAAAAGATGCGAGAGGGTACTCTGCAAGGGAAAATTGAAAGGTCCCATTATTTTCCAGAGCAAAAGGATCCATTTCTCCATTGATGTTAAAAGGAGTGTCATCCAACTTTCCGGTAAAGGAAAAAACACTTTTGTCGGGGGCCGCACCAGAATGAATATCTTGTATCTTTCCGGTAAAATCAACAGCTTTCGCTTCCCAGTTTGGTGTCAGTCGGTGATCGGAGATGTCTATTTGAGCATTGATAAAAGAAATTTCCTGTATATCGACCGGGGAAATTGTGGTTCGTGGTTTCCCGGAAGCTCGCCTGTCGACGGCCGGCAAATATGTTTGAGCGAAGTCTGCAAGATATTGCATCGGACCATTGTCATCTTTGGAAATTTCCCATGAAAATTGAGCTTGCTCTATTTCAGCCATGGTAATCCCAAGGTGAAATGGTTTTGCCGTATAGTTAATGTCCTGCAAAATAGATTTTTTCCAGGAAAACGGTTTTGCTTTTGGACTTTTGCCGGAAACATCAGTCAATTGGAGCTCGCCGACAAAACTTTTTGTTGGTAGCTTAAGTTGCCCTTTCCCACTGATGTTTCCTTTAATTTCCTCCAGCAAAGGAGATGCCGAAAAAAAAGAGAAGACACTGTTTGCAGAAAGTTCGCGAAATCCTGTTTGAACGGAGACCGAAAAGGGCGTCAGGGTAGCCTCTCCCTGCGCCTGAATAACGCCGCCGGTTTCGGTTTTTCCAGAAACAGAGAGGTTGCTTGACTGGCCTTTGGAATTGTCAAGTTGGTTGGCTTTCAATGAAACATCGGTGAAACTGAGCGTTTGGCCGGTTTTGTTTATTGGATTAAATGTTACTTTTCCCTCATAATCAATTCCCTGCAGTCGGTATTTCTTGGAAATAATAGTGCTTAATGGCTTTGGAATGGTACCGTAGGTAAATTGAGCTATACCTTTTTGTAACTGAACATTACCAAAGTTAACACGTCCACTCTCAATGTCTACTGACGTTAACTTCGCCAGTGGAGCACTGAGAATGCTTTTTCCTTCATCCATCAGGGCAAAATCTTCAATAGAGATTTCAGCATCGACGAGCTTGTAGCTGAGGCTTGATTGAGCATCCTTTTTTGAAGAGATCGAAAGCTGTCCTTTCAGGTCGGCAATACCTTTTATCTTGAAGGGCAAATCAAAATCGATAATTTTAAAAAGATTGTTGCTTTCCGTCTTTAAAAGAGTGAGGCTGCCTGTCAAATTATCTGCTGCGGAAAATTTACCCTGCCAGGAAAAAGAAGACGAACTCCCATCTTTTTCTCCAGCGAGACGAAATGAGCCGCTATTTTGACTGTTGGGACTTTCAAGTGCGGAGCGGTAATTTTTTACACTCAATTGAACTGAGTTCCAGCGTTGAATCCGGCTTCTGGGCTTTCAGCTCCGGGAAAAACTGCACTCTTCCTTTGTCTACCACGAGCAGGTCAATTGCCAAAGAATAGGGCGTTACGGCATTCGTCGCCAAATTTGGGGTTGTGGCTTTTTCATCTTGTTTTACAGGTTGTTGGAAATTTTCCAGGATGGATTTCCCAAAGGAACTGACTGTTGGTTCTTTGACAGCTACTTCAGTGAGGTGAAGTGCTTTGGACATCGGCTGAAGGCTGCCATTCAGTTGAGCTGTCGGTACAGCAATGACGATCGATTCGTTTTCCTTGATGAGCTCGGCGTCTGAAATTTGTAGCTGAAAACCAATCGAGAGCTTATCGCCACTTTTGCTTTGCGGATCGAAAAGGAGATCAAGTTTACCGTTGGCCCTTCCTTTTTTAAATTCCATGGGGAGGCTGAATGGCAGGTAGCCGGAATAGATGGTCAGATCAAGGTCATGAATATTTAACGAGAGCTTTGTCGCCTGATCTTCGCCATCCGTTTTACCCATGCGGGCCTGGCCGGTAAGCTCTACAGGGCTCCCGTTAACAATTGCGGAAAAATGGGGGCGAAGATATTGGTCTGTTTGAAAGGGGATATTGGAAAAAGTCGGAAGGTCCAGTTGGATGTTTTCAACTGTATGGACTTTTCCGGTTGGGGCATCATTGAACGTAATCCTGCTGTTTGTGATTGAAATGTTATTGAGAGATAAAAAAAACGGCAGATTGTCTAAATTAAATAAATCAGATGGCTTACTGTCTTTTTTAGCGCCGAAAACTTGTTGAAAATTATACGATCCATCCAGTTCTCTGGCAAGGTTGAGATCAAGTTTGTTGACAGTGACTGTATTGCAAACCATGCTCAGACGAAAAACCGAGACGGGGGCAACGTTTGCCAAGAGTGATTGCAATGGACAAAATGGTTGTGCCTGATTCCGAAAGAATTTTCAATTCTCCGGTTTCAAACCGAAAGGTAAATGGGTTGAATGTAACGGTAGATGGAATAAGTACCAACCCTGTCCTGTCTTGAAAATGTTTTGGCAAAATATTGGAGACATAATAGGGAACACCAAAAAAACCTAAGGTGCAGTAGCATGCGATGATTATCACCACCGCTGCAATCCAGACCAAGCCCTTATTTGAGGAGCGTCTCTTTTTTTTGGGTGTTCTAACAGCTGGTGTTCTGGGAATTTTCTTAATGGGCTTTTTGCTGGGTGGTATTGATTCTGGCGGTTGTATGGGGATGTTGCCAAAATGATCAGACATAGCAGTTTAATCCAGATAGAAGAATATTATTGTTCGAACAGCGGGGATGGTGGTCGCCATGAAAAATAAGTCGAAACCAGTTGATGACTAAATTTGATAACTATACTTATCGCATTGATTCAAATATGTAAATTGAAGATGTGTTGTAACACGGATATTTTTCACTGCTCAACTCTGAGGCATGCTTTGAGCATAGTTCCTCGATATGACAAGAATGTGCAAGAAAGCCGGAAAAATACTGTTAATATTGAATTATTCTGTGATATAGTTCTACATACCGTTCTGATGTTAAGATGTTATGATTTTTCAAAGTAAATCCTGATATGGGTCCAGAAAAACGAATCAAGCTTGCGATTTGTCTTGTCCTTTTTTTTCTCGGAACAGGAACGGTGGGGTACACTTTCATTGATGGATTCTCCCCACTCGATGCTTTTTATATGACGGTTATTACCATTACGACTGTTGGCTATGGTGAAATCCAACAACTATCTGAAACAGGGAGAGTGTTTACCATTTTTCTCATTCTCTTCGGGGTCGGAAGTATTGCATTTGCTGCTGGAGCCTTTACTGAACTGATCATCGAGCGATCTGCCAACCCCAACAGATGGAAAAAACCGATGGAAAAAAAGATTAATAAATTAAAAGGCCATACTATTATTTGCGGTCATGGCAGGGTTGGGGCGGCGGCAGCCGAGCATTTCAAAAAAAATCATGCCCAATTTGTTGTTATAGAAAAATCGCCTGAAAGCCTGAAAGAACTACAGGAATTCGACTACCATTATATTCAGGGTGATGGCACAAGAGAGGAAGTGCTGCTCAGGGCTGGAATCAAACGCGCTTCTTCACTCATCGCTGTCTTAAATTCTGACCCGGACAACCTCTTTGCCGTACTTACCGCACGTGAACTTAATCCGGTGCTGCGTATAATTTCCAGATCCGAGCATGCCTCATCGGAATCGAGGATGTTGCGGGCTGGAGCAGATTCTGTCATATCGCCGTTTGTCGCTGCAGGACAAAGGGTCGCCGAGAGTCTGTTGTCAAAAGGGACGCTGGTCAAGGGAGATCTGGAACATGTCGATCGTGGTATGTCGAAACCGGAATGGTTGGAGGTTGGCGAGCAGTCAGTGTTGATTGGAAAGAATGTTTCAGATATCAGCAGGATTCTGAATGGGGACATTATCGGTATTCGTAGGAAGTCTGAAGACACTCTCCTGCCGGATGACGATCAGGTTGTTGAACTTGGTGACAGCCTGCTTGTCATGCACCTCCCGATTGATGCACATTCGGGACCTGTCACCATTCAACCAAAGAAAATTGTTTTCATTGATGATAATCCTGTAATTTTGAGACTTTATACTCGGCTTTTCCAGAAAGCGGGTTTTAATATAATGTGTGCCTCAACCGGACAGGAAGGGTATGATCTGATAGTGAAAGAGATGCCTGATGGTGTGGTGATTGATTTCCATCTTACAGATACGACGGGCCTTGCAATATGTGAGAAAGTAAAGGCACTACCAGGACATGAGAACATAAGGCTTTTTCTGTTTACTGCAGATGAACAGGAAGATATCAGGAAAATGGCTTTAGCTGTCGGAGTGGATAAGGTCGTTGTTAAGAGTCCTGACGCCGGCGAGATTGTCGCCATGGTTTCCAAATATCTTGCATGAATTTTAAGAAAATTGGAGAAAAACCTTTTAATATCTGCCTATTATTCGTACATATACAAAAAGAGATTTTAAAAGAGACAAAAACGATACTGAAAAGAATAGCCCGCGAAGAGATGCTGAAAAAAACACCGATTATCGTGGGTAATTTTACAATAATTACACTTTCCGGATTTCATGACTGTATCGCACCGTACCAGAATCTTTAAAGTACAAGACGCTCATGCTTGACATTTTCAGCTATTTTCGCTGGCAGGATTTTGTTGATATTCTTGTGGTGGCATTTGTCATCCACCAGCTCATAACCATCATAAGGGGCACGCGTTCCGTGCAGATGGTTATGGGGATTATTATTCTGACCATCGTTTATTTTCTTGCCAGCGTTTTAGATCTCGCAACGTTTAAATGGATTATGCAAACGTTTTTGAGTTCTATCCTGCTGATTGTTATTATAGTTTTTCAGCAGGATATCAGGCGGGCGCTTACCAGGGTCGGGAAATCACCTTTCCATAAGCAAACAGATGTCGCTGATAAAGAACTGGAAGAGATAATTCGGACTCTCTTTTATCTGGCCAAAAGACGTATCGGGGCCCTGGTCGTCATTGAAAGAGAGACGAACCTTGGTGATTTTATCGAGTCAGGCTTTGAACTTGATGCCAGATTGACAAAGGAATTGCTTATCTCAATCTTTATGCCGGTTTCTCCTCTGCACGATGGTGCTGTTCTTATCGCCGCCGGCAGGATTCTGCATGCAGGGTGTATTTTGCCTCTTACTCAAAACCCATATATTAATAAACGTTACGGAACCAGACACAGAGCTGCGATTGGTTTGACCGAGGAAACAGATGCTGTGGTTCTGGTTGTCTCCGAAGAGACACAGGAGATTTCCATAGTTCGACATGGTGCGTTGACAAAGGTTGAAGATGACATAAGTCTCGCCAATAGCCTGAGGGCCATTTTTATTACTAAAAATGGCCCGTCATCCTCCTGGAAAAATTGGATGAAAAGATGAAAAAATTTCTTGCTTCGCTTTCAGGCAAAATAGCCAAAATCAATCTGGCCGATCTCTTCTCTAAAGAATGGTTACTGAAGTTTATCTCACTTGTTTTGGCTGTTGGCCTTTGGTATTACGTCGGAGGGGAGGATCGGGTTGATAAAATTGTAATGATTCCCATTGAAATTATTAACCTTCCTCGTGATCTGGTCATTTCAAATCAGTTTAAAAAGGAGATAGAGGTAACTGTCAGCGGTCCTCGGTCAATGATTCTTGATATGACCAGCCGCGCCATAACCAGGCAGGTCGATCTCTCGTCCGCTACTCCGGGAACAATGGTAATTGAAAATGACACGAATCATATTCCGGTGCCAAGAGGTATAACCGTCCAGCGAGTACAGCCGTCATCAATTATCCTGTCTCTTGATAAGCTTATTCAAAAACAGTTTCCTGTTTCGGCAAGGACGGTTGGAAAAGTACCCGATGGCTATTATCTCCAAAAAATCAAGATGGATCCGGATGTCATAACCATCACCGGGCCGCTCACTATCCTTTCCCAGTTTGATGAGCTTTATACCAAAACTATCAATCTCGATGGAATGAAGCGATCCTCCCACCGTCAGGTGCCTCTGCAACTTGAACCGGCAATTGTCGAACTGATCGGTGAAACCTCGGTGACTGCCGATCTGATGATTGGGCTTGAGACTGTAACGAAGACCTTGGAAGAAAAGCTGGTGAATGTCATCGTAGCAGGTGAACAACGGCAAGTAAAACCTGACATAGTGAAAGTGACCGCCAAAATTCCAAAAATTCTCCTTACCAAGGATGTTGATCCGAAGAGCCTCATCGTCGTGACGGCGATTAAACAAGAGGGAGAAGAACAGCTGAAAGTGCAAGTCAATCCGAGAGCTGATGTGGAATTGCCGATTGAAATTCTCTCAATTATTCCAGGCAAGGTTTCGCTGGTAGGTGAGAGTACAAAGCAGGTCAATAAAACATCTCCGGTTGCAACAGTAAAAGAAACAAACACTATCGGAACAATGACACTGGACAACACCAGTGACAATAAACCTGAACCCACTGGTGATGAAGTCCCTTCGAGCGGTGATAAAGCATCCTGAGCAAAAAGTGCTCAAGAGTCAAAAAACAAAACAAAAATTGAATAAATAATGCGAAAATTATTTGGAACTGACGGAATACGCGGGGTAGCAAATATCTATCCCATGACCACAGAAATAGCCATGCAGGTAGGCCGTGCCATTGCATTTATAGTGAAAGATAAGGCTAAAGGACACCGAATAGTCATAGGAAAAGACACCAGGCAGTCCTGTTATATGCTGGAAAATGCGCTTGCTGCGGGAATCTGCTCGATGGGGGTCGACGTACTCCTGGTTGGGCCATTACCCACGCCGGGAATCGCATTCATCACCACCTCCATGCGTGCCGATGCCGGCGTAGTGATTTCGGCCTCTCACAATCCTTTTCAGGATAACGGGATAAAGCTTTTTTCCAGTGACGGCTTTAAGCTTCCCGATGAAGTGGAAGCGGAAATTGAAGATTTGATTTTCTCCCAGAAAATGGAAGCGCTTCGGCCGGTTGCCGATGAGGTCGGCAAGGCCACCAGGATAGATGATGCAAGGGGAAGATATATTGTTTTCTTGAAAAATACATTTCCGAAAAACTATACCCTTGATGAATTTCATATAGTTCTTGATTGCGCAAATGGTGCAACCTACGGGGTAGCTCCCCATGTGTTCACTGAACTTGGTGCGAAGGTTACCACTTTATCTGCTACTCCCGATGGCAAAAACATCAATCATGAATGTGGCGCTCTCCATCCCGAGAAGATGGCGGCTAAAGTAAAAGAACTTGGCGCTGATATCGGATTGGCCCTTGATGGTGATGGAGATCGTTTGATTGTCTGCGACGAACATGGAGAAATAGTTGACGGCGATCATGTTATGGCAATCTGCGCCAAGGAACTGCTCAAACAACGTCAACTCAAGAAAAAGACCTTGGTTGCAACCGTCATGTCCAATATGGGCCTGGAAGTCGCCATGGAAAAAATGGGCGGCAAGATGGTTCGGACTGCTGTCGGTGACCGATACGTTGTGGAATGTATGCGCAAAAAAGGATATTCGTTTGGCGGCGAGCAATCCGGACATCTGGTCTTTCTTGACCAGATAACCACTGGTGATGGGATTCTTGCAGGACTCCAGCTGCTGGCCATCATGAAAAAACGAAAGAAACCACTTTCAGAACTTGCTACTATTATGGAGAGTTTTCCGCAGGTTTTGAAAAACGTCCGTACTTCGAAAAAGATTGATGTGGCGTCAATTCAAAACTTTTCGGAGACAGTTATAAAGCTTGAGCAAAAACTAGGTCGAACCGGACGGATTCTGGTCAGACCCTCCGGCACCGAACCTGTCATTAGGGTCATGGTTGAAGGTCGGGATGAAAAAATTATCAACGATATGGCTGATGAGTTGTGTAGCTTGGTTCAGATGGCAGACCGGAGTTGATTCTAACCCCTGGGCTTTCTTTTCGACATTGCTCCGCTTATCTCCCGCGCAACAGCAATCCTTCTATATTGCAAAAATGTTTGTCCGAGGTGTAGAGCTGGAGTCCATGCTGGAGAGCAACAGCGGCTATCCAGATGTCATTTGTTGGGACGGGGGTGCCTCTCTTTTTAAGCTGATATATGATAGAGCAATAATATTCCGTAGTATATTCATCAATATTGTAAAAAGTGACTCTGGGTGAATCAAGAAAGACACCCAACTCTTTTCGGTTTTCCTGTTCCCTGTTTCCACCCTTAAAACCCGACAGCAACTCGCCGATAGAAACCGCACTGACGCCAATATGGATAACTTGCCGCAAGACCTGAACCACCTCTGGATCGCCCCTGAGAGCGCAAGAGTAAATATTGGTATCAATGAGAATTTTATTCATTTCCAGATTTCCTCGTCTATTCGCCGCTCACTGTCTATCTTTTCTTGTATCTGCGAAAATTCTTCCTTGGACCATTTGCCAAAAAGACTGTCGAGGTCATGCCAGTCTTGGGTAAATCGCTTCTCTTTTTTTAATCCCACCTGTTTTTTCAATGTTTCCAGGACGAACTGATTAACGCTTTTGTTTTCTAACGAAGCCGTTTTCTTGAGCAATGCTGCCAGTTTTTCATCAACCCCGCGTATTGATATTGATCCCATTCTTTTTCTCCTTGAGGTACTTATCCTAGCTTACTTCCTGTTTGCTGTGGCCGATTATTGGCTGCAGAATGAATACATAATATGCATCCATCAAGTCCTCTGTCAATCTTTATTAAGGATTCCTTATTTGCCCTAAATCCTCAGAAGGATGTCCGAGAATAGGCAGTTTT
>CAWCTP010000013.1:0-1310000 GCA_963798425.1 uncultured delta proteobacterium
CTGCTGTCTTAGCGTCGCTCTGCCGGATACTGAATGGCCTTTTTCCATCCTGCTCACGTTTTTCGGCCCCGACCGTGAAGAAAAACGGAGATCCGAGAGACACCTCAAGTTCGCCACCGTATTTTTTGTGCTGAACTTCGTAGTCAAAGATTGACCAGGTGTCTGTGCTTGTCTCAAATGAACTGCCCGGAGGTGCAGGCAGAATCAACCGGTTGGTACCAAGACCGCTGTAAAACGATAGTGCATTAAACGAATAATTGTGCGGCATTTCGTCGTAATAAAACTTGTATTTAAAGCTGCTGTATTTGCCACCATTGAGGTAAACCGCCTGGTCGTCATTCCCTGGATTTTCTCCGTCCAGTTTGAGAAAATAATCGTCTTTCAGGACATTAAGCTGAAACATGCCGAGGAAACCATCGTCAATATCTCTGTATTCCTCGAATTTTGCACTGTTATTACCGTTTGTATTGACGCCTTGCACACCGGCTTCAACGACACCATGTACTTCGGCATCACTCGCAATTGCAGCCATAGTAGGAACTGCAAGCGACAATAGGAGAACACTGGTATAGACTTTTTTTATCATTGCTCGCCTCCCTATCTAGAAAAAGATCGTATGAAATTTGCCGAGCCATGCATGGTGTGATGGCATTCCACACAACCACGCGCCACAAACCTATTGCTAGTATTTGGTCCAGCGAATCCAGCTGTTGCATCATAACCTATCGAGGGATTAACTGTAGTATTTGCAGCATGGTGAGATTCATTATCATGGCAATCCTGGCAGATGACGTTAATTCTTTCAGCAAAAAGATTTTCATGACGGCTACCGTGCGGCGTATGGCAAATGAGGCAATTCTCTTCAGCCGGGGGATGTACCCAGATAAATGGTCCACGTTTATCAACATGACAGGTAAAGCAGAGCAGATTGACAGATTCGGCTTTGATCATTCCCTTGGACAAGGCGCCGTGGACATTGTGGCAATCACTGCATTTTACTTTTCCTTCCAGGATTGGGTGGCGGGATTGTTTGCTGACCTGAGCTTTTGTATCTCGGTGGCATTGGAAGCAGACTGTCAGCTGATCTGGTATCTGATTCCCCGAGTGCAAAGTGTGGCAGTTGGTGCAGGCGACATCGTTTCTCTTGTGCGCGCCAATATCCCAATCAGTCATATTGCCTTTACTGGCATGGCATTTAAGGCAGGTAGCGCTCATTTCCTCAGGAGTTCGACCCGAATCTTTGCCAAAAGTGGAAATATCAACTCCGCGACCACCACCTTTCTCAACATGCAATGCTCCTGGACCGTGACAGGTTTCACAGGCATCTTGTGATTGTGGTCCTTTTATTGATTTTTGAAAATGGACTGATTTTGAGTAGCTGTCATATTGTTCTTCATGGCACTCTTTACAGGTTTCAGCGCCGATAAAGCCATTTTTATCATCGGCCATATTGCTTTCCGTCGTTGCACCCATAGCCAGGGTGAAAGTAAGCAAAAGAAGGCCTAGCGGGAAAAATAATGGAATAATGTTCTTTCTTCTCATATCTCCTCCAGATTGTCCTTTGTGATTATGAGCAAGACTGTGCATATCTCGCTTCATCGTGAGACTTTAACCAGGCGAAAACCTAGCGATTGATGACCAAAATCGGGAGAAAGTCCGACACGGTGAGAGCTTCGTATTCCAAGAGGGCCATTGCTCCAACCACCGCCACGCATGACGCGATATTCCCCTGATCCGCCGTAGACTGGGTTGTCTTTCGGCAATTTGGTATACGCCTCGCTGTTATAGACGTCCTCACACCACTCCCATGCATTTCCCAGTACATCGTATAGACCGTACTTGTTCGGAGTGAAAGAGCCCACCGGGGCAGAAACAGCGAAGCCGTCATCGCAAGTAAAAGTGGTCCATTTGGCCCACTGTTTTTTTGCTGTGATATCAGCTACATTGGCATATTTGCAAGCTTCATTAGGGTCATTGCCCCAAAAACGACTTTGATTTGATCCGGCGCGAGCTGCATATTCCCATTCGGCCTCGGTTGGTAGTCGAAAAGTCTGGCCTGATTTTTCGGAAAGCCATTTGGCAAAGGCAACAGCGTCTTCCCAGGAGACATTAACAACCGGCTGGTTATCTTCGTTCAGGTTCGAACCTTCGGACGTTCCGCTATTGTGCTGAGGCATGAATTGTCTGAACTGGATATTGGTAATTTCAAAAATTCCAATAGAAAAATCAGAAACACAGACTTCATGCACCGGTCTTTCGTTAGGATCACCATCGCCAACTGAATCACCCATTTGATAACAACCGCCCAACACAAATACAAATTCCATTCCTGTTAAAGGCTCTTTATACGGGGGAGATGCAAGTGCTACCGCAACTGAAGCAAAAAGTAATAGAATACACAACATACCTGGCAGTTTGTAAGTCATCCGATACCTCCTTTATGAAATTTGACCATCTGGCGTTTCAACATATTGGCAACTCTTTTGAGAAGTCACCACATCGCGAAGAACAAATTGTCTTTTCATTCTGCTCAAGGCATTTCTCACCAGCCGAGGTTGCCGTGTATGTGAGAAGCGAAGCCTTATGCCACATTGTTCATGAGAAATGTGGGCTAACACCCTTCAGGGGTACAGACGAGTATTCCGTCTAACCCTATAAACTTAGCCTCGTGGCAATAAAGTATAGGCTCGCGTGGAGCCACAAAAAAAATTCTATCGGGTAGTACAATTCAAAAAAACACTCCGACCTGGCCTCCGGAATGTGATTTGCTATTGCGAAACTGAAAACTATTGTGAGACTGAAAAAAGATATAATTCCAGCAAAACCTACATCAATGAGATTGATAATCTAAATCGTATTATATGAACAACTGTTAGTCAAGCTTCTTTAGTGATGATTGTAAATTTTTGTACTTTGATTGTTAATTTTTGTATTCAATATGTTTTTCGGACTCTGCCGACTGACAATTGTCGATTAGCTAAACCCAAAGCACGAGCTAAAACAGGTACAGAATTGACGCAATTATTTCTGTTTCATTTCGGATTCTCGTCTTTCGCAATTCGCGCCCAACACCTCGCCTATCTAGCTGATTTTCCGTGATCAGCTAGAAATAGGTCGGCACTACACGACACTCTTTATGATATCTGGCACCGGCGACAATTTTCGGTGGTGGTTGCTTAGGAAGAACCAGTTTCAGTTGTGCCAGAAGTAGTTTCATATCACGATCGGGCTGAGTGTGACGAGGGAGTATCAGGTAGCGACCATCTGTTGTCGGGAGATGGACATCCAGCATCTGCATGGTTGAAAATTTTTCCAGAATAGATCGTGGGGTCAGTCCGGGGGCGAGTTGTCTGGCCTGATGCTTGAGCGTTACTTGTAGACAATAGGCCATGAATGCAACAAAAATATGCGCCTCGATCCGCTCGTCCGTCTGATGGTAAATGGGCCGGATCGAGAGATCCCCTTTCAGTTCTTTAAAGGCCTGTTCGATTTCAGTCAGTTGTATATAATACTGCCAAAGCATGGCGGGATCAGTTGCGGTCAGATTTGAACGAAGCAGGTAACAGCCTTCCCGGCGTCGAACCTCACGCAATTTCTTCTTACGCAGGCGAAAACTAAAGGTATCTCGATTTACCGGTTCATCAGCTTTGGGCAGGTTGATTTTCACTAGAAAGTAGGCTCTGCCTGCCTCTTTTTTGGCAGCACCAATTTTGAGCAGCAAGGTGTCGCGAGTGATATTTTGCTGCTGCAGTTCATGCAGCCTGCGCCACAGTTTTTTCAACCGTCTTTTGCGCATGGCTCGTTCCTTGTCGACTCGTCCATCGCTTCTGGCAAGAATGTACAATTCTCCATCTTCTGACAGCAGCTTCACTTTGACTTCGGAACGAACCTGCTCCCAGGGCTTTTGCAGAAATGACTTTTCAAGTTTGCTCAATCTTCCTTTGGGGGTGCCGACCAGATAGGAAATCGGTTGTTCTCCATTTTTTATACCGGCAAGAACTTCTTCGGTTGGAATACCACGATCCATGACCCAGGTTCTGTTGGCTTTGCCATATTGTTCCTCAATTGCCCGAAGAAAATCCACCAGGGTTGTTTTGTCACTGGTGTTTCCAGGCATCACTTCATAGGCCAAAGGAAAACCGTCTGGCGTCACGATAAGAGCAATGACAACTTGGACACAATCTGGACGTTTATCACGACTATAGCCAAATTGGCGTTTGCCGGCACCGGGAGGATTACACTCGAAATAAGTACTGGTCAAATCATACAGCAAAACATCAAACTTGATGTTAAACAGACTTTGCCATCGATTGTTGAGATAGGTAAAAAAGTCCCTTTTATGTTCGACGATCCTGTCCAGACAACGATACAGTTTGTCTTTTTGTACCAGGGAATCATTTTCTCCGAGCAGGTCGGCCATGGCACTTCCCCGGAACCATTCGCGGTGCAATCGCCATTCGCTTCCCGGAGAGATGAGTCGATAGGAGACCAGAGTTTTTAAAACATTGAGCCAGTTGCTACCCTTGCGACCAGAGGTGAGCTTTTTAGTCCAGAATTGGTCCAGTCGCAATTGGTCCCAGAGGTGGCATGCCAGCCAACAGCTTCCCCACTGTCTCGGCCGATGCAGAGAAAGATCACAAAGCCGGAGATTAACAGTCTCGCATGCCAATTCCGGTGCCTCACGGTCATCTGGAAAAAGAGCAAGTTGGGTAGGTTGGTCATGTCTTCCATCGACCACATCAATGGCCTTGCACCACCCGGCTTTTTGGCTGTCATTGATTTCACCAAGATAGAGAACCTGTCTCTGACAGACCTTGCCGTTCGGTAATCTCTGGTTCTCGACTATGGACCAGTACCGATGCTCCTTGCCATCTTTATATCGTTTTTTGGCTCGTAGAAACATGCCCGTATTTTGCCGGATATTTCCAACAAATCAAGAGGGTAGGTCGGCACTACAAGCAGTTTTGGTGAATCGGAAACGTAATTTCAATAGGTTAGGTCTGTTTTTGGGCTCAAATTAGCGAAAATTGGCCACGAACTGCGAAAGAGGGTTAGCTATGGTTTAGCTATCGACAAATATCATGCACTATTAATGGCTTGTGTTACTGAGCACGGAGAGGGAGTATCTGATTTTCTTAAAAGAAAGCGGTGGCAGGGGAAAGCAAATCTTGTTCTGGTCAAGCAGTCTGGTTATTGTTGTCGCTCAGCCGTTTGACTTCGTTCATGGCTTCAGCAAGTTTAGTCTGTTCTCGTATCAGCTTACGTGAAGATTTCTCGACCTCAATTTCAAGGTCGCCAAGTTCCTTTTTCAGCTGAATCTGGGTAGCCCCATCAAGGGTGTCGGTTGTTGCTTCAAGTTTTTCCCGGAGAGCCCGAAGTTGTTTATCTGTTTTTTGGTGTTGCTCCTCGGCACTGGCAAAACGTTTTTCCGCACCGTGCAGGGTATCCATCGCTTTTGCAAGTTGGCCTGCTGCGCCTTCTTCTGGTTCAGCATCAAGATCAATATCTCTTGCCGCCATGATGAGTGCAACGGGTGGAAGCCTGGTCAATACTCTCTCCAGACTGAAACCTTCGGTGTCCGTGAGCATCGACTGTTTGATTCTAAAAGGCAGAAAGACAAGATCGGACTCGCGTGATTTCTCAATGACCGTTTCAGGTTGCATGTCCGGGATCAGAATTGGTTGTGCAGGGATCCGGGCATCATCGAGCTGTTGTTCGAGAAGTTTGATACTCTCGGTCAGGTCTGAAGCTTCACCGACTGTCAGCAACCTGATTGTCGCTTGTGCCCAGAGTTCGCTTCGGGTCATAAGGTAAGCGAGGAGAAGCATGAGTCGGCTGCTGGCGTCATTATTCCACCAGACATCGATTATTCGCTCTTTTTTATCTGTATCAATGAAATGGTCAGTTCGTAGAGGATCTGCGTGGAATACCACCAGATTATAGCCGCTACGAAAAGCCAGACGCAGATTATGTCCAAACCTCATTGCACTAAGGCCTGGAAAGGAAGTCATCGTCTCGCCGTACCAGTTGCAGAGCAAGATATTTCCCTTGAGCGGCCCGATCCCATATCCCTGTAGAAGGGTTTCCAGGGTTTGGGTGACGTCCTGGCCGGAAATGACCAGAGGAAAAATCCCGAGTCCTGTCTCTCGGATACAGGTATTGAGCTCTTTCAGGGCAGATTCTTTCTCTTTATTTACTTTTGGGCCACTTCCTTCAATAATTTTTATCGCACTTACCAGACCAGTGGTGCCCCCGATCCATTCAGCAAACCGTAGAAGAAGTATCCGACGTTTGGGGTCATTAGTAAAAGCGAGGACATGAGGTCGCCAATCCCGATCATGTTCAGGTTCACCTAAGGTTGTTAACAGTTGACGGCGAATAACCTGCATGGCATGGGAACGACCGCTGTCGGACCATCTGGCCGGTGCCTGCTTTCCGTTTCACATACTGATGAATAGCGGCTAGGATGGCCATGGCAATAACGCCATATTTAAGATCGAGGGCAAAGATGACCCCGACGCAGACGATAGCTCCCAAAAGGCTGAAATATTTATTAAACCACCTGAAACGGGGTCGAAAGGAAGGGCTCTCAGAATGAGCTTCATACCAGGTGGCATAATTGAGCAGGCCATAAGAAATAAGAAAAAACATCGAAACGATCCTGGCGACCAGGTTTAACTGGCCGAGCATAATAACCCCAAGTGCTAGAACACAGGTGAGAAGAATTGCCCGGCGTGGATTATTGGTTGGCCCGGAACCTTTGGCAAGGGGGGTGAGTAGCGGAAAAATCTTATCCGCTGCCAGTGACTGCAGGATGCGGGGCCCGCCGAGAAAGGAGGCCATGGCTGAGGAGAGGGTGGCCGCGATGACTCCTGCATCGATCAGGAAATCATATCGAGATACCTGTTTGATTGCCTGGTAATCCTCAACAAGAACTCTGTTGGGCAAAACTCCTGCAAAGACAATGACAACACCAAAATAGACCAAAATGGAGATTCCCACGGCCATAAATGTGCCTAACGGTAGACTTTTTCCAGGATTTCGAAGGTCACCGGACATGCTTACGCCCTGGGTAAAACCAGTTACCGCCGGGAAGAAAATTGCAAAGATTATCCAGAAGGGTTGAGGCACCCCGTCCGGGGACCAGTTTGCCAGAAACGTCTCACCACTCCATTGGGGAATCCCACCAATAAAAAAGGACAATAAAGCTGCAACAAGAAGACCCATGACCATGTATTGAAATTTGGTGGCCCAGTCCGCGCCCATCCAGGCGAGTATAAAGATACTACCCACTGCCAGCATAGCTATGAGCTGAGGTGGAAGGAAAAATTCCGACCCGAGTATGGCAGTAAGTGCCTCAGCAAAACCGATGCAGTAAAAAGCAACTGAAACAGATTGAGCCAGGTAGAGGACGATGCCGATGGCCCCACCGAATTCCATCCCCAGAGTCCTGGATATAAGGTAGTAGTCACCACCGCCTTTTACTTTGAGATTGGTGGCTATTGCTGCAAGAGACAGACTGGTAAGGATGGTAATCGCATTGGCGATGGCGATGATGAGAAGTGCCCGTCCTACTCCGCCGGCGCCGGTTACGTAGCCAAGTCTTAAAAAAAGAATGATGCCAAGGATGGTCAGGATGCTGGGGGTAAAGACTCCGGCAAAGGTTCCGAGTTTTCCGAAATTTTCCTGGTTTGTCTTTGGGGTGAGATTTTTTTTGTCCAGTTGGGACGCTGAGTTCATTTGGTATCCAATGACTGTTAAGGACGTTGAGGAGAGAGCTGCTTAAAAGAGACGTAGTCGTCAACTTATTCCATTGCCTCGGAGAACTGCAATAGTTAGTATCGAATCATCTAACTTTAAAGAGGGTGACAGTATGAAAGAGGAATATAATTATACCTTGACGGTTCCACTACAAGATGTTGAAGAGGCACAGGCCCTGCTTGAAGAGGCACAGGCAAATAACCCGGAGATGAGACTCAGCAGAAAACCGGATAGGGGAGAGAATGCCCGGTTTTATCTCTGCTTTCCTTACTCTGGAGCCCGGACAGATCTCCGCTTTCAACAGTGGTTTACAACTCGAAACAGCAAAAAATGGGATCTTTTCGGCCCAAATTACGGGGTTTGGGGATTGGCTTGATTGTGTAACCGTTTACCCGTCCCCATTTTCGTCCGAACAGAACACCTCACATAGCCAATGAGTAGCTCTTTGGTATGCGCACTGGATGAACGTTTACGGATCCGGGGTATTAAGTCTTTTGACGTGTACCGGTGACCGGTTATTTGATTGCCAGGTTAGCTCGTAGGACAGTTTCGATTTCGTGACTGAGCGTATCGGAGCGAATCGGCTTGGAGATATATCCATCCATTCCTGCAGCCAAACATTTTTCACGATCACCTTTAACTGCATGGGCGGTCATAGCTATGATTGGTATATGTTTCTCGGTATTTCTTTCATGCCGACGGATGGCTCTGGTTGTTTCATAACCGTCGAGTTCGGGCATCTGGATATCCATTAGAATCAGGTCAAAAACGAGGTCAGTTAACATGTCCATGGCCTGGATGCCGTTTTCAGCTACTTTGATTTCCCAGCCTTCGCGCTCCAGCAATGCGACCGCCAGGGTTCGATTAATATATTCGTCCTCCACCAGAAGTATGTGGAGTGGTTTCCTGGAGGCTTTGGTTCCTGAGGTACTTACTACAAAGTTGTTTTTGATTTTTTTATGGTCAATAGTGTCTACCGATCCAACTTTGAACTGGAGTGCAAAATAAAAGGTGGTACCAACTCCCGGCTTACTTTCCACAAAAATTTTTCCCCCCATCATTTCTGCCAGTTCACTTGCAATGACCAGGCCGAGCCCTGTTCCGCGATGATTGGCGTTTTGGCTTGTGCTGATTTGGCTGAACGCCTTAAAGATATTATTTATTTTTGTTTGTGGAATTCCTATGCCGGTATCCCTGATCTGAAAATGAAGCTCGACACTATCGTTTTGTCCATCTTCAGGGTCTTTATGACAGACAGTAAGAGATACGTTACCTTTGTTGGTGAATTTTACCGCGTTTCCTACGAGGTTGATAAGAATCTGGCTGAGTTTTCCTGCATCTCCAAGCAAAATATCCGGAATCTGGCGATTACAATCAACAGTAAGCTCGATGTTCTTTTTGACGGCACTTATAGCAAGCATTTCGAGAGCTCCGGCGATGGTATCTCGCAAACTGAATGGAGCGATGTCGAGCTCAAGTTTACCTGCTTCTATTTTCGAAAAATCAAGTATATCATTTATAAGCTTGAGTAATCTCTGTGCAGAGGAGTGGATCATTTCCAGATAAGTTCGTTTTGGGCCGGATATGTCGGAATGCAATACGAGTTCAGTCAATCCGATAATACCGTTCATCGGGGTGCGTATCTCATGGCTCATATTGGCTAGAAAGCTGCTCTTGTTTTTCTCTGCCAGTTCCGCCTGTTCTTTTGCCGTTTTAAGCTCATCGACGGCCCGTTTCCGGTTTAAAGCATCACCGATATGGCGAGCGACAAAAGCCATGAGTTCCTTGTCTTTTTCTGTATAAATGACTTTACTGTAACTTTGTATAGCCACGGCCCCGGTGATTTGACCCACAAAAAAGGGTGCTCCCAGCCAGGAATAGGGTCGGGTTCCTACACATTCTATGCCGTGTTCCCGGCATACCTGGTCAAAATTGGTCGGTGTGAGCAGAAGTGGTTGTCTGGTTTTGAGTAAGTATCCGGTTATGGAACATTTTTTTTGGTTCAACTTCATTTCCATGCCTTGGAAATGAGTATCGTTTCTGTCAACAAAGTATGGGAATTTTATATATTTTCCATCCTCGTGGTTCTCTACCAGCGCGATGAGAAAATTCCGGGCGTGGATTAAACGACCAACTTTTTGATGGAGTTTGGCATACAGATCAGTGAGATCTTCGGAACAGTGCGCCTGCTCACTGATTTCATAAAGGACTGTCCTGAGCTGATCTGAATATTCCAATGCATTCATGGATTCTTTCAGTTGCTGGATCGTTCTCATGCTTTTCAATCGAGATCCGATAACTGCAGCAAGCGTTAATATTGAATCGAAAAATTCAGGTGAAAAGGTGCAGGGTTTGGGGCTGCCGAGATAGAGCAGAGCGGAGAGTTCGGAACCATCCTGGATCGGTACAAGCAAATCAGTGCTGTTATTCGTTGCGGCGGGAAAAAGAGCCGGCTGCACCTCGCTGAGAATTTCTGCTGGGCAACGTGTTTCTGCCAATTGACCAATTATTGGGTGGTCTCCAAAAATTTTATCGGGCACATTTTCATGCCCTTCTGCGGATCGGTTCCGGAACTGAGAGGGGAGGAAGTCGCCGGAAGGGGAGTTCGGGAAATATATTTCTATGCAAAAAGGTCCGAGCTTTGAAAAAATGTTCGCCCGCAAAAAAACCGACAGCGAATCAATCGATTCGGTTGACCGTTGTCCTATGGTGAGTTCTTTGACAAGCTCCAGAATAGGGGGGAGGGGAGCAGTGTAAAGGCTCTTAGTAAAATCTTGCATATGGGCACAACAGAGCAGGTTAGGGGTTGCCTCAGAAAATTGGGCCGCAGCGCAGAGAATATTTTCTCATTGTTATAAACGCTACGAGTAATCATAGCAGAATATAATGACGAGATGAAGGAAGTGAAATCATTTTATTTAAAAAAGCAAGAGAAGAAGTGTCTTAACTATTTGGAATAAAACAATAAATAAATTTCTCTTATCGCCGGTTTGCTGGGCGCACCCGCTTTCTTGCATCACTCTTTAGCCGGTAAGGGGTTCGATTCCCTTGTTAAAACGCTTATTGCCAAGCGCTAATTCTTTGTTGGCGTTTGTTCTTGTTTCTGCAAACCTATCTCAGGGGTCGCTCGGCTTTCACCGGATTAGTCAATGTACCGATGTTTGCAATCTCCACCTCAACCACATCACCATCCTTTAATGGACCGACGCCGCTGGGCGTGCCGGTGATAATGATGTCGCCGGGCTCTAGAGTGAAGTTTTTGGAGACAAAAGCAATGATTTCAGGAATTTTAAAGATCATGTGCCGAGTGTTGGAGCTTTGTACGACCTTACTGTTGAGGCGACAAACTATCTCAAGATTCTGCGGATCGCCGATATCTTCGGGAGTCACAATTACCGGGCCGATGGGTCCAAAGGTATCCAGTGATTTACCGCGGAACCATCCTGCCTTATCGCCTTTTTGCAGATTACGCTGACTGATGTCATTAAAACAGGTAAAGCCGAGGACGTGGTCCATAGCGGAGTCGGCGGAGAGGTTTTTAACCCGGTCTTTTATGATAATTGCCAGCTCTGCTTCATGGTCGGTCCGGCAATTGGCAAAACCATACTCTTCAACAAAGGCGGGTAAAATGATGGGTTCGCCAGGGCCGATCAGTACGTTGGGGGTTTTAGGAAAAAGCACCGGTTCGGTGGGGATTTCGTTGGTGAAATTCTGCACATCAACTGACTGGCTTTCCTTGATATGTTCCAGATAGTTCAAGCCCAAGGCAACAATCTTGCTTGGATTAACCTCATATTCGCCACCATTTGACAAAGGCAGTGTTATTTTCATCGAAATCCCCCTTCCTTGTTTGTGGGTTTTGGCCAAAAGTAATTTGTTGCCGCAAAGCTTCAAAATTCAAGTTACCATATATTTCGGCAACAAATCATCTGCCATTTTTATGCATTGCAGGTCTTCTTCCGACCATCCATAATCTTGTAGGCACAAAATTCGCCACACATAGTACATGCACCATGGATGTCTGCAGCGCCTGCTGTTGCACCGCGCCGCTTGCGAGCCAGTGCCGGATCGAGTGCGAGTTCATATTGCTTTTCCCAATCGAGTGCTTTTCGTGCTTTGGAGATGGCGATATCTCTGTCGATTGCCCCGGGGATACCCTTTACAATATCTGCGGCATGACCCGCCAGTCTTGTAGCCATTACTCCGTCATGCACGTCTTGAGGTGTTGGTAGACAGAGGTGTTCACTGGGAGTGACATAGCAGAGAAAATCTGCGCCGGCACTAGCCGCGAGGGCACCACCGATGGCGCAGGTAATATGATCGTAACCTGGAGCTATATCCGTCACTAGTGGGCCAAGTACATAAAAGGGTGCTCCATGACAGATGCGTTTTTGGAGCTTTATATTAGCCTCGATCTGGTTGAGGGGCACATGGCCGGGACCTTCTATCATCACCTGAATCCCCTGATCCCAAGCCCTTTGGGTGAGTTCGCCAAGAAGCAGCAGCTCATGTATCTGAGCCCTGTCCGTGGCATCGGCAATGCAACCGGGGCGGAAACCATCTCCTAGGGAAAGGGTGGCGTCGTAGGGTTTAACCAGCTCCAGCAGGCGGTCATAATATTCGTAGAGTGGATTCTCCGCATTGTTATGGTCCATCCAGGCGCAAGTGAAAGAGCCGCCTCGTGAGACGACATCCATCAACCGACCTTCCCGGTCCATAAATTCCAAGGTACGTCGGGTTACCCCGCAGTGAACGGTGATAAAATCAATCCCATCGTCGAGGTGTTTTTTGATCCCGGCAAAGATATCGTCAACAGTCATATCAACAATGGCTTTGCCCTTTTTCATCACTGTGTCGCAGGCGGCCTGATAAAGCGGAACGGAACCTATGCAGATATTGGTTTCGGCAATTATGGCGGCGCGAATTTCGTCTATCGGTCCTCCGGTGGAAAGATCCATGAGTGCATCGGCACCGGCGTTGACCGCGATGCGTGCTTTTTCCAACTCATTGTCAATGCTGGTATCGTCTTTGCTTGTACCGATATTGGCGTTGACCCGGGTTCGTACTCCCTGACCGACGGCGAGAGGCTTGCCGGTGAGGTGTTTATTATTGTGACAGATGATTGCGGTTCCTCTGGCAATATTGTCGCGCAGGATTTCAGGGGCGATGTTGGCTTCCCTGGCTGCTTCAATCATCTTATCTGTAATTTTCCCTTGGCGGGCATATTCCATCTGGGTTTTCATTATCCGCTTCTCCTCAAATTTTGGGCAAAAAAAAGACCGCAGGAAGCGGTTTTCAGAGGAGCAGTTTGACTTTTTGCTCTATTGGTCCGTTCCCTACGCCGGTATCAACCGGATCAGGTTCAAAGGGTCACTCCGCGTTAGCAGAATTCTCAGTCCGTAGACTCCCCCAGGGTTTTTTATTCAATTGTGCCCAAAAATTACCTTGTCTGGGCGGTGTCGTCAAGCGTTAAGCCTTGGTTGCCAGTAAAAGCTTGCTTCCGGTTTTCTGGATGCATACATACTCTCTTAAGTCTATGAAACTTTTTCGTGACAACAATGGATGATATTTACACAAAACAATACTAACAAAGGGGGATTATTATGCTGACACCTTCAACCATGCAGGAGCTGGGAATCAAGGCTCCGGACTTTACTCTTCCAGACCCAACTGGAAAGATGTATTCACTTGCAGATCAGCCAATAAGCAAAGGTTTATTGGTCATTTTCATGTGCAATCACTGTCCATATGTTCTACATATTCTTCAGATGTTGGTGGAGAAGATGCGGGAGTATCAGGAGCAGGGAGTTACCGTCATTGCTATCAACAGCAATGATTTCAGCGCTTATCCGGATGATAATCCTGCAAACATGGCCTTTTATTCTAAAACACATGGCTATACCTTTCCTTATCTGGTTGATGAGGAGCAACAGGTGGCGAAAGTTTATGGAGCAGCCTGTACGCCTGATTTTTTCCTTTTTGATGCTGAAAAAAAACTCGTTTATCGAGGACAGTTTGACAGTGCGAGACCAGGAAACAGCAAACCGGTCACCGGAGCAGACCTCTCTCAGGCTATTGACCTTTTAGTTGCTGGAAAAGAGATATCCATGGAGCAGAAGGCCAGCATGGGCTGCAATATTAAATGGAAACCTGGGAATGAACCGAATTATTTCAGGTCTAAGTGATCATAGCTGGCTGGCGACTAAGTATCTTGAAACAATTGGTCCCTTTCTGTATGGTTAGTCGATGAGAACTTTTTTATGTGTTGGTGTTCGGAAAACTCTCATCACAACTATTGCTTACAATCGGATCAATTGAAATGGCTAAAAATACAGGTGTTCACCTCCGCATCAGAACTAAAACCTGGATCGAAAACGATAGACAGGAGTTACTTTTTGGCAAAGGAAAAACAGAGATTTTGGAGCTCATTGAACAGGAGGGCTCAATTGCCAAAGCTGCGGAAAAAATGGGTATGAACTATAAAAAAGCCTGGAGCCATGTCAAAATCCTCCGTGATAATATTGCCGATGAACTGGTTGTGCCACAACAAGGCGGTGGAGGCAAAGGTGGCACGATACTTACGCCAAAAGCAGGTGAGCTGATCAAAAAATATCGCCAGCTGCAGGAAGAAATAGAAGCCTTTGCCAATAAGCGATTTATAGAACTGTTTCCTCCGGACGAAAGTCCCACCGAGTAATGTGCAGGCTTAATATGGCTGGTTCTTTACTTTGAACCATAACTCTTTCAATCTTCGTCAAAAAATATACCTGCAATAATTGCATAATTGTTTTTCTCTTGGTATATTGCCAATCATTATTTCTAATATTCGCTGAGTCGATATGGATAGGTGACAATGCCCGTTACAGTGGTTTGTACTCAGCTACCCTTAATTAATCTGGAGATCACTTTCATGAAGCAGATGCTCACGATGAAGATCAATGGCAATGATGTCGATTTCGAACAGGGAAAGACTGTTCTTGAGGTCTGTCAGGATAAAGGTATTCCTATTCCGACCATGTGCCATGATGCACGACTGAAGCCGTACGGTGGCTGTCGCCTCTGTCTGGTTGAAGTTGCAGGTGCCCCCAAGCCTCTAACATCCTGTACCACTCCAGCGAGTGCCGGCATGCAGGTAACCACCGAAAGTCCGCGCCTTACCAGACTAAGAAAAACCATCATCGAACTGCTGTTGTCCAACCATCCCAATGACTGTATGTGTTGTGAAGCGACGGGTAACTGCGATCTTCAGGAAATGGCCTATCAATACAACGCTGATATGACACGATTTCCGGGGGAACAGTGGGCTCTACCTATCAGGGAAGACAACCCCTTTATCACCTTTGAAGCGAATAAATGTATTGTCTGTGGGCGTTGTACACGAATCTGTAATGAAGTTGTCATGGCTGGAACCATCGATATGACCGGTCGCGGTTTTAACGCGATTCCCGATACAGCTTTTTCCAAACCCCGTAGCCTGCAAAATTGTGAGTTCTGTGGCCAGTGTGTATCCGCCTGTCCTACCGGTGCCTTGACAGACCGGAAGAGCAGAGGCTTGGGCCGGTCAATGGAAGTGAAAAAAGTGAAGACCACATGTTCTTATTGTGGTACCGGTTGCAACTTTTTCCTCAAGGTTCGCGGCGATAAGGTCGTTGGAGTGGAATCCGACTATGACGCGCCGGTGAATAAAGGCAATCTTTGTATCAAGGGCCGTTATGGCTACGATTTTATTCATAGTAAGGACCGGATAACGACTCCGTTGATAAAAGAGGGGGATGGTTTTCGGGAAGCATCCTGGGATGAAGCACTACAGCTGGTTGCTAAAAAATTTAATACAATAATTGAAGAATTTGGCGCGGACACGGTCGGTGGTTTTTCCTCGTCAAGATGTACCAATGAGGAAAATTATCTGTTAGCCAAATGGGTTCGTACAGCGGTCGGCTCGAATAACGTCGATAACTGCGCACGAGTCTGACACGCTCCTACCGTGGCCGGGCTGGCCACTAGCCTTGGAGCAGGTGCTGCTACTAATTCTCTCGCGCAAATGCCGGAGATTGATGTCTTGTTTTTGTTCGGCTCTAACCCGACAGAAGCACATCCCATTGTCTCACTCTACTTGAAAGAGGCGATCAGTAACGGGGCAAAGCTGATTGTCAGCGATCCGCGTAAGACCTGGATGGCCCAGAGAGCTGATGTCTGGATGAATCTGAAACCGGGCAGTAATATTGCCCTGTTAAACGGGCTGATCAACGTTATTTTGTCAAACGGTTGGGAGAACAAAGAATTTATCGCCAAAAGAACAGAGGATATTGAGGAGCTGAGAACAAAGGTCGCGGAATACGATCTTGACCGTGTGGAAAAAATTACCGGAGTGGCTCAGGACAAAATCATCGAAGCGGCTCGGGTCTATTCCCATGCGGATAAAGCAATGATTGTTTATGGCCTCGGGGTAACAGAACACAGAACCGGAACAGAAAATGCCATGGCTATTGCTAATTTAGCTTTGGTGTGTGGCCAGATAGGACGGCCATCTACCGGTATCATGGCTCTCAGGGGACAAAACAATGTTCAAGGTGCTTCGGATCTTGGTCCTTTACCGGCCACTCTTCCAGGGTATCAGTCGGTTGCCGATGAGAAGGTTCGTGACAAATTCGAAAAAGCCTGGGGAAGAAAGATTAAAAAGGAACCGGGATTGAAGTCGGTTGAGATGCTCGATGAATGTGTGCGCGGGAAATTCAAAGGCATTTTTATTCTCGGAGAGGATCCGGCCCAGACTGATCCGGATCTCAACCACGTGCGAAAGGCACTGGAGTCGGTCGACTTTTTGGTGGTTCAGGATATCTTCCACACTGAGACCACTCGTTTTGCTGATGTCATCCTTCCGGGGGCAAGTTTTGCCGAGAAAGATGGAACGTTCACCAACGGTGAAAGACGTATTCAACGAGTCCGAAAGGCGGTTCCACCCGCTGCCGGCCTGGCGGAATGGGAGGTTATCTGTAAGATGTCGACCCTGATGGGATATCCGATGTCTTATAACAGTCCCGCAGAAATCATGGACGAGATTGCTTCTTTAGTACCGATCTATGGAGGTATCAGTTACGATCGCCTTGAAGAAAGAGGCATTCAATGGCCCTGCCCTGATAAAAATCATCCCGGGACAACCACTCTTTATACCGATCTTTTCGCCAGAGCAAATGGACTTGCCGCCTTTATGGCTCTTGATCATCAAGGCTCAGGTGAGGTGCCCGACGAGGAATATCCTCTGGTGCTCATTACCGGTCGAATCCGTGAGCATTATAACAATGGTAGTATGACCAGAAGGTCCCATGGTATTGCTCAGATAGTTCCGGCGGAACGTGTTGAGATCAGTCCAGAGGATGCAGAAGCACTCGGTATCAAGGACAGGAACTGGGTGAAAGTATCATCCAGAAGGGGCGAGGTGAGGGTGCGGGCGAAAGTCTCGAACCGTTCACAGCAGGGAAATGTCTTTATGACCTTTCATCATCAGGACGCCCTGACCAACAACCTTACTTCAGAACATCGGGATCCTATTTCAGGAACACCGGAATACAAAGCCTGTGCGGTGCGTATTGACAAGGTTGTGGAAACGGAACCTGTTGCGAGCTGATATTTTTTAAATAACAGAGAACTCCGCTCGAAAGGCCTTGATGCTAAAACAGATCAAGGCCTTTCGTCTTTATATTCTACTTGTTTTCAGGTAGTAGATAAAATTCTTTTACGCCAATGGACCTTCTTTGGTAAGCAGTGAATTGATCCCTTGTTTCTTGGGGCTTACCAGTTCCGCTGTAAACTTCTTGTCGACATTAGCGACAAGAATATCACCAATTTCTTCAGTAACATTCTTAAATATACCAAATCGTTTCATTCCGTTGGTTTGATGACGATTGTCATCAGTCGGGGTCATGTACTGTATGATGTCACCTTTGTATCGGTGTATCAAAAAGAGTTGAAGAAGAGTCATCAGCCGTTTTCTACGTAGGCCCGTATCATGAATTATCTGGTTGCGGATAAACAGAAACACCCTGTCTTCGCGATCACGCAGTACCGTAAATACAACCTCGGCTATTGAGCTACCCGCTTTGTCGAGAACGGCAAGCACTAAGATGTCAGAACCTGAATCTTGAGGTCGCAGTCGAGCCTTGAGGTCGGTTTTTAAATTATGGAGTTCGGACCATCTGGATAGCCAACCATCAAGGAGTGAAATTGGCGGTTCTGTTTGAATAAGGTGCTGAAATTGCGTAGACCCTTTACCCATTGCCTTGGTGGTTGCTGTCCTGCCAGACGATGCGGCCAGAGCTCCATCCAGTCTGGGGCCGCCAACCAAAGACTGCGGCGTTGTGTAGGGAGATTCAATTAATCGCAGTTTTCGCTGTAATCTGGCCAAGGCAAGCATTCCATCCTGCTTCAGAGCGGTTGCAAGTTCCTCACCAGCCACACCATCTGCCTGATGTCCACCATAGGTTATGAAATTGAACACATAGCCGAGTTTACCAATTTCGCTGGGGAATTGCCGCATCTCTTCATCACTCATGCCGGTTGTATCCCAGTTAAATGAAGGCGAAAGATTATATGCCAGCATTTTGTCCGGATAGACAGCATGGATAGCTTTGGCAAATTCAGCAGCCTCTGGGAGATTGGCTGTTTTGGTTTCCATCCAGATGAGATCAGCAAAGGGAGCAACCGCTAAACTTTTGGCGATGGCGTAGTCGATGCCTCCCCGTATTTGAAAAAAACCCTCTGTTGTTCTCGGTCTATTCCAGTCCCATGAAATATTGGCTCCAATCTGTTTTGCTTTCTGCCTTGCCATAAAGTGAGAGACCTTTTTGGAATACTTCATCCATTCTTCAATGGTCATTTCGGTTTCTCGACCGTCGTCTTTGAGCAGCTGCAGTTGTTCTGCAACCGCTTCCGGGAAAGTTTTAATTCCGGCATCTGTCTCCCAGGCCTGTACTACAATAGTCATGGCTTCATCGAGCCTCTGTCCTAATTCGAATCTATCATCTGAAATTTTTTTGGAAATTATTGTTGTCAGTTTTTCATAGATTTCTGCTGACTTAAACCAGTCCATTGCGAGCTGATACTGTTCTTCAGCCAGATCAAATAACAAATGACCGAGTACATCTTTATGCCCGGACTGGTTGAACAAGCGCTGCACTGCCAATGCACAAAATTTATAAAGTGGAACCTTTAGATTTGTTGCACCTAATATAAAGGCATGATCCCTGCTGTCGTTATTACTATCAAGTAAGGTGGCAGCCTCGGCATCGGTACGGGCCACGATAATGCCAGGAACCCGCATTATATCTAACTGTAGACGGGCGGTATTGAGTCTCTTAATTTGTTCGTCTACCGAGACCAGAACCTTGCCGCCCTGATGACCGCATTTCTTTGTTCCTGGTCTCTGGTCTTCAATATGATACCCGGGGACGCCAACTTCCACAAAACGTCGTATCAGATTGCGAACGTGCGCATCGCCTCCGTGGCCGGTATCGGCATCAGCAATAATGAAGGGCCGGAAATCGTGTTCAGGTGATTTTCGTCTTTGTTCCTCTGTCATTCGAGAGCGAAAGAACTTCTGATTTCTGTCGGCAGTGAGCAGGGCTCTGACTATGGGCGCGGCTTCATCAGGAACCTGGCTTAATGGATATGAAGCTAAGTCTGCACCAGGGTCTTCACCGAGAGAACCCTTTGCGGAGGTAGCCCAACCACCCAGGTAAATACCTTGGATACCGGCTCTTTTTATGGTTACAGCTTGTCCCGGAGAGTAGGGCCCGAAGGTGGTTATTGATAGCTTATTGGTGAAATTTTCTTTGAGAAGTTTATAAAAACCCTCTGCTGCTTCCCGGGCTACGGTATAATCGTTGGCGATGGTGCCTTGTTGTTCTGCCACCTGTCGTTCAGAATAAAGTCTTTGGATCCCTTGAAAACGGGGACTGGAGAAATATTCCTTGAGTTCATCTATCTGTTTTCCTAGCATATCTTTCTCCTTGAAATTATGTCGCGTAATCCAAATTTTCTGTAATTCGCTTACCGGTTTTCCTAAATTCCTTGATGTAAACCGCGATTCGCCGTTTTCCTTCGTCTAAATCCTCGTTGTTGAGATTGATATTCAACAGATCGATATACCAAGGGATTTTAACATTCTCGGCGATATAGTCTTTTACCATTTCATAAATAATTGGTAATGAAGTTGTTTTTGACTCTTCATGTACATCGCGGCCACTTGCTTTCTGAAGTTTTTCATACTCTTCTGCTAATAAGCGCTCAAAAATTTCTTTGGTGAATGGTGTTCCTTTTGTTAATCCTGTTTCAGGATCATCTTCTGTCAGCACACCTTTTTTGTGTACCCATTCCCAAAGAATGCTCAAGCGAATCTCGCCGGTAGCCATATCTTCCATCAGATAAAGAATATCATCATTGCCAAAGAAATCAGCAGGTTTCAGTGCAGCTGCTTGAAACCCCTGGGCAAAAGCATTTCCATATTGCAAAGCAACGCTTAACAGATTTCTTGCCCCACGAATGGTCCGGGGAGCATCTTCTAAGAGAAAGAGGTCGTCGGCATCTTGTTGTTCATATGTAAGTTCAGGAAAAGATCTGCCAAGTTGATTATTCTCACCGACTTTTTCCCAGACAGGACGTACAATGTGGACCATTTTCCAGTGGGCCACCCATTTGCCGCAGGCACCTGCCTTTTGTTCCCGTTCTGCTCCGGCAAAGGCATTTTTCATACTTGCTTCTACTCCCTTTGCTGATCCAACTGGAATATTAGGCTCCATTCCTCCCTGAAACAGGGCGCAATTACCATTTTTATCAGGAGTATTTACACACCGGCGCACTCGATCTTCATAATTTCGCATATAGCCATAGGTCATGCCGATGGCTTCAATATTTGGATTGATAAAGTTTTGATCCCAGGCCATGGCATCAGCGACACTGTTGATATAGTCCCATCTTCCTGTGTTAAAGCCAACAAAGTGACCGCCTAAAGCGGCTCGTATTTCCATGATCTGAAATGTTGCTTCAACCTGTTCAAGAAGGACGTAAACAAGGATTGAATTGGATTTTAATCCTAATACCGTCTCGAGTGTATCCAGTAATTTGTTCCAGAATGCGGCTTCTTCGGCTGTTTGTATTTTGGGAAGGTATAACACGAGTGAACAACCGTTTTTTTTCAGTTCAGCATGGTTATTACTGATATAAAGAGTCGTGTCGACAATTGATGCAGAGAGTCCTCGTCCATTCTCGTCTCTGAAGTGTCGATCATCAAGGTGAAGCCCTCGTGGTCTGAATATTTTAGTGGTAAATTTGAGTTGTTCTTTCCAGTCACTGATAATTGTTTTTCCCAAAAATGACGCAGACCACCTGTTCATTTCTTCGGCTACTTTTTCGGCAGCAGTTAAGAAGAGGGGATCGTTTTGAAAAGCCAGTTTGAGGTTTCTGAGATTATCTAAAGACATCGTTTTTACTTGTCCAAGGGCGTCTTCTCCATCAAACATCCAGCCATCTGCTCCGGAAAGCAGTGCATAGGCAACATTTCTGATGCTCTTTTCAAGAGGTGCTCCGGGGCGAGTGGCAGGTCCGGTTCCTTGGATCCATTGCCGTTGAAGATCTGGTGGAATGGTTGGACCGCAAAAATTTCCAGCCCGTGCGTCTGCTACTTTAATCTCAGTTCCGGCTATAAGAGCATCACTCGCCAGAAAGGTAATTCGTTGTTTATTTTCAAATCGTTGTTTTCTTTTCCTGCTCCGCTTTTCCATTAAAGAATTGCGTTGTTCATTGAGAGATGACATGCTTTCAAGTGCATTTAAGGCATGTGCATCAAGAACATCAGGATAGCTCTCTAAGAGTTCTCTCGGGTACAACAGTCGTTTCGTGGTTGATTCTGTCATGGCAACTCCTTTTTGTGTTAGTCGTGATTACACAATTGATTGCGAAAAATCATTGTCAAGCGAAAATTCGCTGAAAGAGATAGTTCGTTATAACTTGAAGTAACCTAAGGCATGGAGTATACAACGTTTATGATGGAAAATATAAATACAGAAAATTTGAAAATATTCTTCGGCCTCAAAGTTAAGTCATTAAGAACCGAACGAGAATTATCCTTAAAGGAACTCTCAAGAAAATCAGGTATTGCCGTATCCTATCTCAGTGAAATTGAGTCTGGCAAAAAATACCCAAAGCCGGAAAAGATGATCAGTTTGGCACGGGCTCTTGGAGTAAAATATGATTCATTGGTCTCTTCATCAGTTGATAAATCCCTTGATCCCTTTGCTGCACTTATCAATTCAGAACTGATCAAACAGTTCCCCTTTCATCTTTTCGGGATTTCAGCTCACGATATCCTTGGCTTATTTAAAAATGATCCGGAAAATGCGCATGCTTTTCTACAGACATTTTTACAAATTAGTCGGGCTTATGATATGTCATTGGAGAATTTTCTTTTTGCAGCATTGAGGACTTTTCAACGATATCACAATAATTATTTTCCAGACTTGGAAACTCTGGCGAATCAATATGCTCGTCAACACGGCATTGACAGTAAGAGGATAAATTTTGATCAACTCAAAGAACTTCTAGAAAAGAAATATTTATATTGTATAGATGAGTCAGAGCTTTCACAGCATCCCGTTCTCAATAGTTTTCGCTCAATTTACAGGGGAAAGGGGTTACTTTCTATTAATGACCACTTACTGCCTTCACAAAAGACATTTATTCTTGCACGGGAAATTGGTTTTATTGAGCTTGGCTTTGAACAACGACCACTTACGTCCTCATGGATTAAAGTGAAAAGTTTTGAGCAATTAGTTAATAATTTCAAGGCATCATATTTTGCTGGAGCTCTTCTTATTCAACAGGACAGGTTTGCAGAAGATATAAAAGAATTTTTTGAACGAAGTGAATGGAATGAAGATTTTTTTGCCGATTTACTCAATCGGCATCACGCCACTCCTGAAATGCTTCTTTACCGTATGAGTCAGGTAATCCCTGGTTTTTTTGACGTAGGATCTATCTTTTATTCGCGATTCACCAATTCTGAAGATCGACTGTCGGTGAAACTAACCAAAGAACTTAACATGACCGAAGTCTTAGTCCCGTATGGCTTAGGCATTAATGAACATTACTGTCAGCGCTGGCTTCCCCTTCGGCTTTTGAAAAAATTGCGACAAAACAATTTATCCTTCACGACAGGAATACAAAATATTCAGTTTGTAAAAAGTGGTGCCAGGTTTTTGCTCCTTAGTATGGCCCGCTCATTATCACTTTCTAAAGAGCGTGAATCGGCGATCGCCATTGGGTTCAAAATTGACAAAAAATCTCAATCCTTCATTAAGTTTTTAGACGATCCTGCAATCCCTGAAGAATTGGTTGGTGAAAGCTGCGAACGTTGTCCATTAACCGATTGCAGCGAAAGAGTGGCCGAGGCCAGCATTATCAGTATCCGAAATATGGTAAAAACCCGGGAAGCGGCAGTACAAGAATTTATTGAATAGATTTAAATATTTGAAGAAAACATACAGCTTGATTTGTGGCGCATGGCTCTTCCACAGTGTTATAGGTCTGGCGTCTGTTAGAATGAGTGTTTGGCTGATGGAGTGCTGCGAACAAGGAAAGTAAGGAACGAGCAAATGGAGGCGTCGACAGTCTGCGGCCAATATTTATGGATGTTCCATGTCCTCATTAAACGTAATATCAAGTGAATTCCCTTCGTCATCGACTAACCAATGATCAAACAGATTGTGTTCCTCAATTTGTTTGATGAAGTCTGTGGTTTCTTGATATTCGAAAACCAGCTCTGTTATAATCTGCAAATTGGATTTATCCAGTTCAGAGATTTTAAACCCGAAGATATCTTCCTCCTGCCTAACTAATGCGGCAGAAAGTTCTATTTTCCTGCCGTTTTTGGTTGATATAATAATGTTGTAGTTATTTTTGGTGAGGGGTTCTGCTGGAGAGATTATGGCTAAGCCTCCCAGGCTGATATCAATAGTTTGAGCCTTGATAATAATTTCTTTGCTAAACGACAAGATAGCTTCGCCACTGATTGGAACTCTAACATAAATTCTTTTGTAATTCATGAAATGCCTTAAGTGTTTTTTTAATTTCTATCTGTTGTGTTGCATGAAAACTAACGATTGATCTTACCCTATCAGAAAATTTCTGGAAAGTATTAATTGATATTTAAAATAGTTGATATCATTCATATTCCAAACTTCCTATACTGAGAGTGATTCTTGTTTGTTTGAAAGTTGATACGATTTTCAATCGTTAAGGCAAGACCTTATATTGAGATAAATCGCAGCAGGCTGGGTACTCGGATTATTGGATAGGCGCCAAGATATTGATAGGGGTTGACTGTTATTCTGCCGGAAGCCCAGAGAAATGAGTAACGGCTGCTCCGATGTCAGTGGTTTTCTCATCTATAAAATAATTACAATACCAACTAGACGACCGGTCTATTAAGCATTATACTATTCTCCATGAAGAGAGATAACAAAGACACTCGCCAACACATTTTAGATATTGGATATCAGCTCATTGTCAGTAAAGGATTTTCCAGCGTAGGATTGACAGAAATCCTCAAATCCGCCGGAGTCCCAAAGGGTTCTTTTTATTATTATTTCAAATCTAAGGAGCAGTTTGGCAAAGAAATTATAACAAGCTATTTCAAGGTATACCTTGCTGGGCTTGAAAGTATTTTACAACCTCGGGGAGTTTCTGCTTATGATCGTATGTTGGAATACTGGCAACGCTGGATTGACACCCAAACTGATGTGTGTGTTGATCAAAGATGTCTGGTTGTGAAATTAAGTGCCGAAGTGGCTGATCTTTCGGAGCCGATGCGCCTGGCAATGTTACAAGGTTCCTCAAAGGTAATTGAACGAATAGCGCAATGTATTGAAGAAGGATTCATTGATGGCTCAATAGCTGAGACCAAAGCAGGCATAACCGCTGAGTTGCTGTACAACATGTGGCTTGGGGCAAGTTTGATGAGCAAACTGCAGCGTAGTCCGGATGCTTTGCAAAGAGCCATGCAAATCACCAAATCAATTTTGACCAGTAATACCGTAGTGTAATAAATTTAGTGATCGGTCTATCTTTTTGCCGCCTCTTTTTTACTAGACGACAGGTCTACTACTATCATGTTCGATAGTTTCGTGCCTGAGGCAATTGAGAACTGATTACCCCATTCACATCAAATTATTCACAAAAGGTGAAACACCATGGGACAGACAACAGAAAAAAATCGACGGATTGTACTTGCATCACGACCCGACGGAGCACCGACCAAGGACAATTTCCGATTGGAAGAAGTGGCTATACCAGCACTAAAGAAAGGGGATGTACTGTTACGTAGTATCTATTTATCGCTAGATCCTTACATGCGTGGCCGGATGAGTGACGCTCCGTCATATGCACCACCTGTCAATATCGATGAGGTAATGGTGGGAGGTACCGTTTGTCAGGTAGCGGAATCCCAAAATTCAGAATTTGAAATTGGAGAATGGGTTCTTAGTTATAGCGGCTGGCAACTCTATGCAGTATCGGATGGTTCCGGTTTGACCCGGTTAGGCAAAAAACCTGAAAAGCCGTCCTATGCCCTGGGTGTCCTGGGAATGCCTGGTTTTACAGCCTATATGGGCTTAATGGACATTGGTAAACCAAAGCCCGGTGACACTCTGGTTGTGGCCGCCGCAACCGGTCCGGTCGGTGCAACTGTTGGGCAGCTTGGGAAAATCAAAGGCTGTCGAGTAGTTGGGGTTGCGGGGGGTGCTGAAAAATGTACTTATGCCAAAGAAATACTTGGTTTTGATGAATGCCTCAATCACAAAGATGCCGATTTTTCAGACAAGCTGAAACAGGCGTGCCCTGATGGAATCGACATCTATTACGAGAATGTTGGAGGAAAGGTTTTTGATGGTGTCTTGCCCTTGCTTAATGTCGGTGCAAGGATTCCTGTATGTGGTCTTGTTTCAAGATATAATGCAACAAAACTGCCGGAAGGGCCGGATCGTTTGTCGGTTCTTATGGGCACAATTCTGGTCAAGCGAATTAAAGTTCAGGGATTTATCATTTTTGATGATTACGGTCATCGTTACGGTGAATTCGCAGAGGAGATGTCGAAATTACTGGGGACCGGGAAAATACACTATCGGGAACAGATTGTAGATGATTTGGAGAATGCACCCGAAGCGTTTATTGGCCTGCTTGAAGGCCGGAATTTCGGGAAACTTGTCATCAAGGTCAATAGTGAGTTGTAATCAGTCCCTGCGGAGTGTTGGATATTGCAGGCATTATCGATCTGGAAACCCTAAAATCTGAATAAATCATAAGGATAAACACAATGATAAAAGCATATGCAGTTCATGAACCAAAGGGAGAACTCAAACCATTCGAATATGATCCGGGTCAGTTGAAGGATACCGAAGTCGAAATCGATGTAGATTTTTGTGGGATCTGCCACAGTGATTTATCAATGATAGACAACGAATGGGGAATAACCGAGTATCCCCTCGTCCCCGGCCATGAGGTGGTTGGGACTATTTCGTCCGTTGGCAGCAAAGTAAGCCATCTCAAGGTTGGAGACGTTGTTGGTTTAGGCTGGCATTCTGGTTATTGTATGACTTGTGATTCCTGCCTCGCCGGAGATCACAACCTATGCGCTACAGCGCAATCAACTATTGTTGCCCACCATGGAGGTTTTGCCGACAAAGTAAGGGCCAGTGCAACAAGTGTTGTGAAACTCCCCGATAATCTCGACAAGGAAAGTGCCGGTCCACTTTTTTGTGGTGGAATTACAGTTTTTAACCCCTTGATTCAATTTAACATTAAGCCGACTTCCAAGGTGGCCGTAATAGGCATTGGCGGTTTGGGTCACATGGCTCTCCAGTTTTTAAATGCGTGGGGCTGTGAGGTTACAGCCTTTACTTCCAGTGAAGAGAAGAAAAAGGAAGTTCTGAAATTAGGAGCTCATCATGCTATTAATTCCCGCGAAGCCTCAGAAATTGAGGCGGCGGCAGGACGATTTGATTTCATCTTATCAACAGTTAATGTCAAGCTTGACTGGGGTAACTATCTTGGAACTTTGAGGGCCAAAGGACGATTGCATTTTGTAGGTGCTACCCTGGAACCACTTGATATCGGGGTATTCCCTATGATTATGGGACAACGGTCTGTCTCCGGTTCTCCTGTCGGCAGCCCGGGAAATATTGAGAAGATGTTAAATTTTGCAGCCCGTCACAAAATTAGTCCCGTAGTTGAAAAGTATAGTTTCACTAATATCAACGAGGCAATCGCACGGTTAAGAAGCGGCAAGGCACATTATCGTGTGGTTCTCTGTCGATAATATAAATTGTTGAAATTAGAAAAATCATGGACATAGTACCTGATTAATCTTGAGGGTACTATGTCCGGCATGACCATCGGTGCCTCAAGAAGAAAGTTAGCGCTGATAACCACTTCTGGAGGATGCGATGCCCACATCGAAGAGCAGCAGTAACGGCAAGCGGCCAATCGATCGGCAAACAATAGATAAGCTGAAACGTGGCTTTGCCTACAAGCTTTTCTATCAGCAGGGCGTATGGACCCAGAATGCATCATTAAACGACTATTATCTCGCGGTCAGCTATACGGTTCGCGATCGGATGCAGCAGCTGTTCATCAACTCGATTCGAGCTCTTCAGAAAAAAGAGAGTAAGATCGTTTGTTATCTGTCCGCCGAATTCCTGATGGGCCCTCATCTGCACAATAACCTTGTCAATCTGGGTATGTACGATCAAATCGCCCAGGCGGCAGAGGAATCTGGCCTCGACCTCCAGCAGATCATTGATCATGAGGAGGAACCTGGTTTGGGCAACGGCGGCCTGGGCAGACTGGCAGCCTGTTACATGGATTCATTGTCCAGCCTGGAGATTCCCACCATCGGCTATGGCATCCGTTACGAATTCGGTATGTTCGATCAAGCGATAGAAAAGGGCTGGCAGAAGGAATTAAGTGATCGCTGGCTGCAACCCGGCAACCCATGGGAGTTTAAGAAAACGGACATGGCGGTTGAGGTAGGATCCGGAGGATACACCGAACATTATACAGACGATCAGGGCAATTTCCGGGTCAGGTGGATTCCTGGACGACTGGTCAAAGGTATTCCATACGACACACCAGTGCCCGGATACCGTGTAAATACCGTCAATCTTCTCAGGTTGTGGAGTGCTGAAGCTCCAAAGAGCTTTGACTTCGCCGAATTTAATATCGGTGATTATTTTGGGGCAGTGCACGAGAAGATACTCGCCGAAAATATTACCAAAGTTCTTTATCCCAATGACGAGCAGTTCAAGGGAAAAGTGCTCCGCCTGCGTCAGCAGTATTTCTTTGTCTCCTGCTCAATGCAGGACATGATTCGAATCCACCTGTCTCAGCATACAAGTCTGGACAATTTCCACGAGTATTTCGCCGTCCAGTTGAACGACACGCATCCTGCTATTGCCGTGCCGGAGTTTATGAGGCTTTTGGTCGATGTCCATCACTACGAGTGGGACTGGGCATGGGATATCACCAGTCGTACATTTGCTTACACCAACCACACCTTGTTACCCGAGGCCCTTGAAAAATGGCCGGTAGCGATGCTGGGCCGACTACTGCCCCGACACCTGGAGATTATTTATGAGATTAACACCCGGTTCCTTGACCAGGTTCGGCTTCAATATCCCGGGGATGAGGATGTGTTGCGGCGGATGTCAATTGTCGATGAATCCGGTGAGCGCTACGTCCCCTTCATAATGGAGAAAATTTATACAGAACTGGAGTTGATGACTTCTATCTTTCATTTTACTCCTTGTGAACAGTTGGAGCTGGGAGATATACATCTTGCAGTTTTGTTCAGTGAAGGAGTAGACTTTTTACCTTAGATATCAGAAATATTGCCGTGGCTGTCAATCTTTACCAGTATTTGACCGCACATCAGTAGCTGGCTGTACTCGACCGACTGGAACATTGCAGTGAAAATGATGTAAGCAAACTGTGCCTCTTTTGTTATTCAATGAGCTAAATGAACCCTGATCTACCCAAAAAATATTTGACGCCCTTTTCGTGTTTGTCCTTTGTCAATTTAGGCTTTGCAACAATAATCTTTTCTTTGAACGCCTATCAGTACTGGTCTTCCGGTAAAAACCAATTCTTGGTAATTGGTTTTCTGATACTGGCATTTATGCTGGGTCAGCTGGTTGCCCTGAGGTTTGAAAAAAGAAAACAGAAGCTCGCTTCGGCCACCTGGATACTTATTTGGACGCTGTTGCTCTGCATCCTGCCAGTTCCTCTGTTTATCAAAAATGCGTTGTTCGCCTGTCTGTTTACAATCGCAGTCATTCCTCTGTTTGTTGCCATGACCGGGCAATTGAAGCAACTGCCGTCGGTTCTTTTTTTGGCCTTTGTGGCTTCCGCTATGACAATTCTTGTGGATCTGGCTAATCATTGGCTACGATTTCAACTTGCGGTGGATTACCGTCAATCATGGATGATCGCCAGTGCAGGAGGATTTGTCTACCTGCTGAGCTTTGCCCTGATTTCCTATAGATATAACAGGCTGAATCCCCAGGAAAAACGATCTCAGATCAATGTGGCCACCCAGTACGTACTGTTCTTTACCGGTATTTCGGCCTTTATCATTTTTCTGGTTACAGCTGTGATGATTAGTCAGGTGCGGAATTTTCAAACGCAACAGGTTGGCAAGAATTTTGAGAGCATAGCCGGGAATTTTGCTAAATTGATGGGTTCGCATCTTGAGCAGGAAATACAGAAGTTACAATTCCTCACCCAGCAATTGCCAATTTTACAAGAGAGTCTCATTCAGTCTAATAATGAATATACTGGTGGCCGACTTGGGGCCCGCAATCAGTTGCTGGCTAAAAATCATCTCTGGCAAGGCTCAAAGCAGGATGACGCTTTTATCATGAAATATCTTGATAACCCAATGATACGCGCTTTGCGTCGATTTCAAGGTCATAACAGTCTGCACGACGATCTTCTACTCGTAGACAACTATGGCGGATTGGTTGCCAGTTTGGGGCAAAAACCGGCACGGTTCTATTTCTTTGATCAAAATTGGTGGAAGATTGCCTGGAATAGCGGTCTGGGTAATATCTTTATCGGGAATTTTACTGTAGATAAACACACCGGAATACCTAAACTGCGTATCGCTGTAGCTGTCATAGATCATGCGACCAACAAAGTTGTAGGGGTCCTCTCCTCTTTTTATTCGCTGCAGACGTTGTTTGTGGATATGCAGCGTTTCAAGCCTGATTCCGTTGATCAGATCAGCTTAATTGATGCCGATGGGCGGGTGATCGCCAGTACTTCAGAGCAAATAGAGAGCACTACCGTATGGCAGCAGCTGGGAGCAGTGACCGCCTCGGAACATAAGATTCTTAACGGCTGGGTTTTAGGGAGGGATCAACATAATCAGCCAGCCTTAATTGGCTACTCCGCCCTGAGTACTGCCTACAATGTAATTAGCGATCCCCTGCATCGCCTTGGCTGGAAGATTGTTGTCAGTGGGACACGTTCGAGTGCTCTGTCTGGTGTCACCCAGTCGACAAAATTAGCGCTGTTTGTCGGCCTTATGGCTATGGCGTTGGGGGTGCTTGGTGCTATTGCCGCTGCACGGGTCATTACCAGTCCGATCGAGAACCTGACAGCGACGGCGTCCGCCATGATTGAAGGTGACCTCGATAAACGAGCCCAACTGGCCGGTCCGGAAGAATTGGTTGCACTCTCCACCGGCTTCAATCAACTAACGGACAGGCTGCACGAGGTTATTCGAGACCTGAAGTCTCAGACAGAGCAATTAGTAAAAGCAAAAGGTGAGGCAGAAGCCGCTACGAAGATTAAAGGTGAATTTCTTGCCAAGATGAGTCACGAAATCCGTACACCGCTAAATGCCATCCTGGGTTTTGCCGATATTCTGGAGTCGTCGATTGAAGATATCAAGCTGAAGCGTCATGCGCAGATTATTCGAACGAGTGGTGCGGATCTGTTGCATCTCATCAATGACATTCTGGACATTTCCAAAATAGAAGCCGGGTATATGGAAATTCAGACCAGCACCGTTAACCTGAGGGTGTTGTTTGTAGAACTGCAGCGGATATTTGCGATCAGTGCCGAAGAAAAAATGATCGACATGGAGATACAAGTCGCAAATGATGTTCCGACATATTTACTGCTGGACAGGGTTCGTCTACGGCAGGTTTTGTTTAATCTGATCGGCAATGCCTTTAAATTTACTGATCGCGGAAAAATTACCTGCCAGGCCAGGGCGGAAGCCGCCGCTCAGATCGATCACTGGGATTTGAAAATTGAAGTCAGCGATACCGGTATTGGGATATCCCCGGCAGCCTATGGTGAAATTTTTGAAACTTTCAGGCAGCATCGTGTCAAATCCGATAGCATCATCGATGGCACAGGGTTGGGCTTGGCGATCTCAAAAAGCTTGATCGAAATGATGGGTGGTGGAATCTATGTCAAAGGGGAGCCTGGGAAAGGTGCTCTTTTTACCATCCATCTTCCCAATGTGCCGTCCGTTGATGCTGAACAGACAAGCCATGAAGGTGACGTTGCCGACATGAGGTCCGATGAACATATTCGGTTTGAGCGTGCTGCTGTTCTTGTGGCGGATGATCTGCAAATTAATCGTCAACTCATCATCGAGGCCCTGGCATCATCTCCTTTAAACATTGACCAGGCAGTGGATGGCAGGGAGGCTGTCGCTCTTGCCCTTGAAAAGCGCTATAGTTTGATTTTGCTGGATATTCGCATGCCTAATATGGATGGTTACGCTGCGCTCAAAGAGATTCGTTCTGGAAATACGGTGCACATTCCTATTATCGCCATTACCGCTTCCGGGATGAAAGAAGATATAACCAGAATAGAACAGGCGGGTTTTGACGATTACCTCATACGTCCTTACGGTCAAGCGGCGCTGGTACGATTGCTGGCAAGATTCCTGCCTCATGACTATATTCAAGAAACCCTGGATGTCGGAATCCAAGATGGTGGGATGGCACCTTTTGTTGCTGGGAGTGTCGTTCCCTGGCTCTGTCCGGCAGATGCTGAACATTACATCTTGACGACGTTGCGGCAACAATGGGAGCAGGTTGCTCAAAAGCAGAGTATTTCAGACATTTTTGCTTTTGCTCGGGAGGTACAGGCTGCGGGAGATCGCTATCAGGTCGCTTTGCTTTCACACTATGGCAGTGAGTTGACAGAATATGCCGAAGCGTTTGATATTAATAATGTGGAAAGACTTCTCAACATTTTTGAGGATATCTTGAACCACCGGATCAGTAGCGAAGATACTAAAAGAGACACACCGATATGATTGAAGCAAACCAACGAGAAAAACCAATGGTGAAAACAAAAATTCTGGTCGTAGATGACGTAAAAAAGAATATCCAACTGCTCGGCAGTATCCTGGTGAAAGATGGGTATGCGGTATCATATGCGACCAATGGTGCAAAGGCACTTGACATGATAGCTGAGGGGGATTTCGATATCATCCTGCTGGATGTAATGATGCCGGAAATGGATGGTTTTACCGTCTGCCGTCAACTGAAACAAGACCCCAAAAGCAGGGATATTCCAGTTCTTTTCCTGACGGCCAAGAGTGAAAAAGATGACATCGTGCTAGGTTTTCAGCAAGGTGCGGTAGATTATCTGACGAAACCCTTCAATGCAGCGGAATTGCTTGCCCGTGTCAAAACCCATTTGGCTCTGCGAAAGGCACAAAGAGTTATATCAGAAAGGAACGCCGAACTGGAGGAAAAGAACAGGCAACTTGAGCAACTCCTCGAAGAGAATAGAAAATCCATGTCTGAGATTAGAATCTTGCGAGGTATCCTGCCGATTTGCTCCCATTGCAAAAAAATCCGTAACGATGAAGGCTACTGGACTCAGTTGGAATCCTATATCAGAGATCATTCAGAGGCGGAATTCACCCATGGCATCTGTGCCGATTGCGCTAAAGAGCATTATTCTTATTTATTGCGTTAGAGCGTCTTTCCTCTTTTTTATAAAGAATCGTTTCTTATTCCGACAGACGTTTGGAAATTCGCTTATAGGTCTCCTTCAGCTCTTCGCCCACCATCTTGCTCTTGGCGATGACTTCTTCTGAAGTTTCCACCGCACTATCGGCTATATCTGCCGCTTTAGCCTTCACTTGAGCCCATTTTTTTTCTGTCTCTGCAAACTCTCTTTTGGCATCCATGGAGGCAAGGTGGATTTTGAGATTAATCTCATCTCGTTCCATCTTCAGTTTATCTACCAACCTGTTAAACTCATCTTTCATTGCCATGATGTCTCTCCCTGTTGTCTTTTCTTTCAAGCAGTTTTGATTTTCCTCAAAATCTCCATCAGTCAATTTAAGCATTATTGGGAATTTCTCAAAAAAATTGCAGTTGGAAGCTTTTGAGAATACAAGGGAGGAGAAATACAGCCATTTCTGCCAGTAAACCTCACTCTTGAATTCACGCAATTCCTTTGCTTTGGATACTTGAGGAGCGAACAAAAAAGTCTGTTATTCTTTTCGGTTGAAATGGTTCCATTCTCGATGAATGGAAATGATTGCGTAAGCAGATAAAGTGGTAGTTGACTCCTGTGGAGTTATTCTGGTCCGTTTATCATTCTTGATTGCGGGTTATACGGTTAGCTGTAGCGAATTACACCTTGGTACATTATGTTCCAAAACCGCGGCCTACACATTGTGTGTTACGAACTGACTACTTCACGAGAATCGAGGTTGTACCAAGTGGAACTAGGTTAAAGACAATGAAATTTGACTCGTATTTTAGACTTCTCGACGTTCAGCCAACAACTCCTTCGCTGCAACTAATAGATGAATTACAGAAAAAGCATCTCGCCCATTTCAGCTTTAATAATATAGCGGTTTTGTTGGGGCGGCCGGTATCTTTAAATATAGATGATATTGTACAAAAAATTGTTGTCGAAAATGCTGGAGGGTATTGTTTTGAGCACAATAGGTTAATGCATGATGTCCTTTTCTCTCTTGGCTTTGATGTCCGTTGCCTGATCGCCAGGGTTATCAATAATCAGGATATAGATTCTCCAAGAACCCATCGAATTACCTTGCTAAAATGGCAAGGTGATGATTATTTGGTCGACGTAGGTTTTGGCGCGAACTGTCTGACTTTTCCAATCAAAATTGGCCAAGGCATCGAAGGAGATTCGATAGAACAAAATTTCAGAATAGTTCTGAATAAAAATCAAGATTATCAATTGGAAGTATTAACCAAAGCCGGGTACTACTCTCTTTATATTTTTGACCTCAACCGGTATACGGAAGCAGATTGCGTGGCAGGGAACTTCTATTCATCCCGGCACCCCAATGCTATTTTCGTAAATAACCTTGTGGTTTCACTTATTCTACCGGATAAGGTGCTTTCATTAAGAAACAATGTGTATCACCGCATAGGATTAAATGGCACAGAAATAATTAACGTTCATGATTACTATCAGTTGCGGGATATACTCAGCGGCGACTTCAATTTAGAAATTGGTAGGTCTGAATGTGAATTGATTTTCCAAAAAACATGTCTTGTGCCTTGAAAAATACCAACTTTACAAGCTATCAAAGGACCACGCTTGGCTACAATTCGATTAAAAGGGCTACTTACAACTTGGGAAGATAGCAGAGGATTTGGCTTCATTACCCCAGAAAACAGTACACAGAATATTTTTGTCCACATTTATGCTTTTGGTAAAGCCATTTCGAGAAGGCCAAAGGTGGGCGACACCATTTATTACAATGTTCATACCGACAAAAATGGAAAGGTCAAAGCTGTTGATGCTATAATTGAAGGCGCGGCACTCCACAAGAAGACATATACCTCTCGAACAACCAGGCCTCAGAATAAGCGTGGAACAAACAAAACATGGCTTATTATCGTTCTTTGCATTGTCTTTCTCATAGGAATTGGCAGTTCCTGGTTCAATCGACTGCAATCCAGTGTTGACCGACTGATTCCCGTTGTTACCCATTTTTCAAATGGCTCCAGGACGTTTCCGGATACTCAACAGCCAGCGGCAGGTTATGGTTGTGAAGGTAAAACACATTGTTCGCAGATGACTTCCTGCGAGGAAGCCGAATATTATCTTCGTAACTGCCCTGGCACAGAAATGGATGGCGATGGAGATGGTATCCCGTGCGAAAGTCAGTGGTGTCACTGAAAAAGAGCGTTAACCCACAGAAAAAGAACGATCATTATAAAACCTGTAAGGAACAATTGATAAGAGGTCAAAAGGGCAGTACTCTCTATTGTTATCATTTCTGATTGTATTCTTTTTCAATATTCCAGTTCTGTTGAGGTTGGTTGTATGGGAATCGCCACCGATATCATTATTCTTGTTCTTACAGCTTTTTTCTGTGGGCTCATCATGCAGCGGCTGCATCAGCCACTGATTCTTGGTTATATTCTCGCTGGCGTCATCCTTGGTCCGTATACCGGGGGGATGACGATTACTGAAGTTCATGACATTGAACTGCTGGCGGAGATTGGGGTTGCTCTGTTGCTTTTCGCTCTTGGCCTTGAGTTTTCTCTCAAAGACCTCAAACCTGTGAAGCATATTGCCCTGATAGGGACGCCACTGCAGATGCTTATTACCATTGCTTTTGGCTTTGCGATCGGTCGACTGTTTGGTTGGGAATGGAAGACAGCTCTCTGGTTCGGTTCACTGATATCCCTTTCTTCAACCATGGTCATTTTGAAAACTCTGATGAATCAGGGTTGGCTTGGGACGCTTTCCAGTAAAGTAATGATCGGTATGTTGATAATTCAGGATTTGGCGGTGGTGCCACTGATGATCATCCTGCCGCAGCTCAACGATCCGGCTACAGGCCTGGGAATCCTGGGGTTTGCTGTAATCAAAGCCGCCTGCTTTCTTGGTGCTATGTTCTTTTTGGGTACCCGGCTCCTTCCTTATCTGCTTAAGACTATTGCCAGGCTTGGTTCTCGAGAACTGTTTATCCTGGCCATCACGGCAATTGGCCTGGGTGTTGGCTACGCCACGTATTTAATAGGTTTATCTTTTGCCTTCGGCGCTTTTATTGCGGGCATGGTTCTGAGCGAATCTGATTACGGCCATCAGGCCCTCAGTGATATTATTCCTCTTCGAGATCTCTTTGGTCTGTTGTTTTTTGCCTCTGTGGGTATGCTTTTAGATCCTCGATTTCTGCTCAGCCATTTTACTCTGATCCTGTTCCTGGTAATTTTCGTGAGTATTGGTAAGGGATGTATTTTTGCTCTTCTTGCCTGGGTCTTCCGTTATCGAAATGTCATTCCGCTCGCCGTCGGGCTTGGATTATTCCAGGTAGGGGAATTTTCTTTTGTCCTGGCGAGGATTGGGGTTGCAAGTGACTCTCTCAGCAGCGAATTTTACAATATGTTTCTCACCATGGCTGTTGTCACCATGGTTTTGACCCCATTTATTTCATCTCAGACATCTCGGTTTTATAGCCTTAAAAAGCGATGGTTTAAACACGAACCCTTGGACTCTCTTAACTTTCCTGAGGATGAGCTTCGCAACCATGTGGTTATTGCCGGCTGTGGCCGTATTGGTTTTCAGATCGCCGGCGTGCTGCAACAATTGGCAATCCCTTTCGTCTTGGTTGAAATCGATCAGTTACGTATTGAAAGAGCCAAAGCCGCCGGCTATCCAATCGTTTATGGAGATGGCAGCCAGGAGATTGTCCAGGAGGCACTGCTCATACAGCGAGCTTCCCTCCTGGTTATTACTATTCCAGGGATCGTTGTCGCTCGGTCCATAATCAGCCATGCAAAAAAAGTAAACAATGGAATCAGGGTGGTTGCACGTATTTCTGATCCAGATTTCTTTAGTGTTTTCAGGGAACTTGAGGTAGTTGATCTTGTCTATCCTGAGTTTGAGGCTGGCCTGGAGATGACCAGGCAGGTGCTTCTTTATTTACGAATTCCTGTGCCGGAAATTCAGTATCATACCGAAAAGCTTCGCCATCAAATACTGTCAACGGTCGCAACATCCATAGACGGATATAAAACTCTTGGTCAAATGAGGGCAGCCGAACAGCAGTTTGATCTGCAATGGGTTGAGCTTGAATCGGATAATCCGCTGATTAGTATGAGTATTGCAGAGGCTGAGATCCGTAAAACGACGGGAGTCTCGGTCGTCGGTGTTATTCGTGACGGCACATTGGAAACTAACCCTGAGCCATCATTTCGTTTTCACCAAAGTGACTTGGTAGCTATCATCGGCTCGGCGCAGTCGCGTCATAAGTTTCATTGTTTCCTTAATCCTTTGTCGGAAAAATGTCCAATTCCACTGGAAGTCGGGACAGTGGGATGATTTTTGCCAAATTTTAGGGTGCACAAGATCCAATTCTCTTGTAGACGCTTGTTGACTACTAACATTGGGAGGTCGAACCGTGTTTGAGATCCAGAACTATATGAGTTTTTTGGCCGCGATTCTCGTATTCCAATTAATTCCAGGCGCAGGTACTCTGGCTATTCTTAACGCTACTGCCCGCAATGGCATAGCTGTGGGGTTTAGTGCGGTTGTCGGCACTTTGCTTGGAGACTTTATCTATATGGTTGCCTCTATTGTTGGTCTGGGTGCTGTGATGAAAGCCAATCCTTTGCTCTTCCAGGGGCTTCAGTGGCTGGGGGCAGCATATCTTTGCTGGATAGGTTTCCGATTGCTGCGCGCACCCATCGCAGAATTCGGGGATGTCCAGGTTTCCAGGAGAAGCAGCTGGGTATATTTTCGGCAAGCTCTTGCGGTCAGTCTCACCAACCCGAAGGTTGTTTTGTTCTTTATGGCATTCTTTCCTCTTTTCCTGCGGGTTGACTCATCGCCTGTTACGCTTGCTGCCATGATGGTACATGTTACTGTTATCAGCTTTTTTTACCAGGCAGGTTTAGTGCTTGTCGGTAACGTGGTGGCGCGTAAGTTGTCCGCCTTACCATGGGCTCGAAAAACTGCAATTTGGCTGGCGGGGTTCGCATTGATTGGGTTTGGTTTTAGGTTGGCGCTGAACAATAGGTGAGTGTGTCAGCTCATGATAAATTCTATCGGATTTAAAGTGTTATGCAGTCTAAGGGAAGTATATGCAGCCAATATTAACGGCAATAAGCCTGCTTATTTGCAGCAATGTATTTATGACCTTCGCTTGGTATGCCCATCTGAAGGAATTGAACAACAAACCATGGATAATTGCAGCTTTAGTAAGTTGGGGAATAGCACTGCTTGAGTATTGTTTTCAAGTTCCCGCCAATAGAATTGGCTATACCGTTTTAAGTGTTGGCCAGCTGAAAATAATTCAGGAAGTAATTACGCTGTCGGTTTTCGTACCCTTTTCTGTCATGTATTTAAAAGAGCCCTTAAAATTAGATTACTTATGGGCGGGAATCTGCCTTGTCGGTGCAGTTTACTTTATGTTTCGTAGCAAGTTTGTCTGAAAAACAGCCTTTGCTCATTTGTTGGACGAAACCGTTATGCAGCAGAAAAAGCAATAAAGAGTAAATAACTCCAGCATGTTTTCCATTGCGGATATTCTTTTTGCTGACTTACCTGCATTAATTTTTGCGGTTTATCTTCTCCTGCTTAAGTCCCCATGGGCACCTTGCGATGCATACACCACAGATCAGGGGAACAATATTTGGTAGTGTGCCGAAAACGTCACGCACCTGATGTACGCAACGATCGAGATCAATCGCTTCGGACCTGGAGGCGTAATGGCTGTCAGTATTCACTCCAAGAATGGCTCCTGCAGGGCAATGATCTTTGCATTGATTGCATTTGCCGCAGCGGTTCTTAAGTGGAGCGTCCGGTTCAAGGTCAGCGTCAGTCAAAATTGTCACAAGCCTGATTCTGGGACCACATTCCGGACTAACAACCAGGAGGCTTTTGCCTTGCCAGCCGATACCTGCAGCGATAGCCACTGCCTTATGAGATATAAACGATGTCCATCTTTCCGAATTGAGAATCAGGCTGGCCGGAATAGGAACTGCTTGTGCTCCAGCAGCCTGAAGGAGGTTGGTGGTGCGTATGGCGAGGTCATCAAGCAGTGCATTAACTCGGCTGTAATGTGACGCATAGAGAGGAGTTGGTTGCTTATCTATCCCATCCATGATTGAATCCGACAGACGCACAGCGATACTTATCGCTCTTGGATAGTTGGCTAACAGGTCGGCCGGCTCAGTTTCTATATCTGCCAGCCTTGCAGTATCAGCCACACGGACAAGACTTGCACCCCAGTTCTGCAGTGTCGCTGCCAATTCAGTTTTATCTATTAAAGATTTCAATTTTTCCATGGTCTTGTAATTATATGAAAGTATAGAATATACTTCAACCTTGAGTCTATTGATAAAGAGTGTGAGGAATATTTGTACCAAGGCAATAATACACCCTATAATACAATGAGTACAATATTAATGGTCGTGTTCAACCGGCACTCTCTTTCATGAGAAGAAACTACTGCCAGAAATTAACAATCGATTCACAAGGATAACTTAATGAAAACTGATCTTGACCAGCTGGTGAGAGCCTTTTCCCGCACCGTTGATCTTGTTGGAGTAGATGATATACAACATGGGAAAAGAGTAGCTTTCATGGCTCTCGCTTGTGCTGAAACGATGGGGCTTGGTCAGGCCGAAACCACTGAGCTCTGCAGAGCTGGTCTTCTCCATGACTGCGGGGTATCCTCTTCCTCGGTGCACAAGCAACTGATCAACGAACTCGAATGGAAAGGCTCAGACCTGCATTGCCGGATCGGGGCAATGAGAATGCAACAGTTTGCTCATTTTGCTCCTATGGCCGATGTAATTCTTTACCATCACACCAGATGGGAGGATCTTAAAAATCTGATCATTCCGGATAAAATTAAGATTCATGCCAATCTTATCTTTCTTGCGGACAGGGTAGATGCCTTGGCCGCTCTTCATCAGAATAAAAATCGTTTGGCAGCAAAAGATGCTATTTGTAAAAAGGTTTTCGATCTTCGCGATATATATTTTCATCCAGAACTTGTTGATATATTTATAGCATCATCGCTCACTGAGGCCTTCTGGATAACGATGGAGCCGACACATCTGGACGATTTTATGGCACAGCAGCCGGGCGATCTCAATGAGATCGCTATTGATACCGATGGTCTCAAGGTGATTGCCGGCCTCTTTGCTCAGATTGTCGATGCGAAAAGTCAATATACTGCTGAACATTCCTGCTGTGTCGCAAGCCTGTCCAGGTACCTGGCGCATAAATGTGGTCTCTCCGAAGAGAGTTGCTTGAAGGTCGAAGTTGCAGGTTTGCTTCACGACCTTGGTAAATTACAGGTTTCCGATGAGATCCTGGAATTTGAGGGACCCCTGAATCATGAAGCATTGGCCACTATGCGCCATCATAGTTATGTAACCTACCAGATACTCAAGGAGATTCGAGGTCTTGAAGACATAGCCCTGTGGGCCGCTGATCATCATGAAAAATTGGATGGCAGCGGATACCCATTCCACAAAACTGCAAAAGATCTGTGTCTTGAGTCGCGGATCATCGCTGTTGCAGATATTTTTCAGGCTCTCGCCCAGAATCGACCATATCGAAGCCCTCAATCCATGGAAGAGATACTCGAATATTTGAAAACAAGAGGAGATCGAGGTCAGCTGGACTCTGAACTGGTAAAACTGGTCGATTCGGAGAGGAATGCCTGTTATGCTGTTGCGACGGCCTCTTTGTGATAGGTGAAGCTAACTGGATATTTATATATCAAAAAACAGAATCACGGGTCTAAGAGGCACGGGATAATAATTTTACGGAGCAGGAAATGATATGAGCAAAGAAAATCAAAGCGGGCTTCAGATCTTGGGATTATTTGTGGCACTAGGCCTGGCAGTAGCTGGCTATTTTGTCGGTCAGACTTTGTATAACGCCAAAGTAGCACTCAATACAGCGGAGGTTAAAGGATTGGCCGAAAGGCGTGTTGCGGCAGATCGTGTCAACTGGGAAATTGTCCACAAAGTGAGAGGGGCAAGTCGTGAAGAAATCCCAAGTCTTTATAAACAAGCAGAGAAAGACCAAAAAACAATCATCAGCCTGTTAAAAGAGAATGGATTTGATGAAAATGAAATACAGGCAGGTGTGTTAAACTATGAATATCAAGAATTTCGGGATGATAATCAACATTTGGTCGATCAGACACATACACTGGTTGGGAATATCAGCGTAGAGACCGGGAAGGTTGAGTTGGTGAGCAAAGTGCGCAGTAATGTTAACAAGTTAATCGCGCAGGGCATTGATATCGAGAATCGGGCGCCGGCTTATCGGTTCACCAAACTCAATGAGATTAAACCGGAAATGCTGCGCGAGGCGACAAAGAACGCCCGTATTGCTGCCAATGAATTTGCTGAAAATGCAGGGGTGAAGGTCGGCGGTATTCGGAATGCATTACAAGGTAGTTTCTTTGTTCGTGATGCTGGAGAAGAATATGGAGACACTGCTAAGATCGAAAAAGATGTCCGAGTAGTGACTACTATCACCTTCTATCTCACTGAATAGCAGGACATCGTACCTCGGGAAAAATGTCTCTTCTGCAAAACAGGAATAGATGCGATGCGCAGATCCATTTTGTCTTTTTTACGCTCAAGCAGAAAGTCGTCCTGAATCTTTCCTTGCTATGGGACATGTCTAGTACGGATCATAACCATCTGGAATGCAGGTAATGCGATCAAGATAATGGTTTTTTTGCAGAGATATTTTGGCAATAGGTTTCACGCAATCTGAAAGAGCCGATAACGGCGATAGCTGCAAAGATGAGCATCACTATAAAACCGTGGTAATAATCCGTTTGTGAATAGATTCGGATGCCGTTTTCTATGGTTCCGTCCCAGGATAAATCAGCAATATAGCCAAAAAGCGGCTGCATGAGAGCCGTGCCGATGAAGCAGCCGGTATTGACCACACTTACCGCCATACCCGACAGGTTAGGGTGAATAATCTCTTTGGCTGCTGCAAAGGTGAGGACAAAACCCGAGCCGGCAAAGCCCATCACGCCAAAAAGAAAAAAGCCGCTGACTCCGGGAGCCCATGGAGCATATATTAATACCAGCCAGGAGCAAGTGTAGCCAAGAACACAGGTGATAAGAATCGGTTTCCGTCTACCAATTCGATCGGAAAACCAGCCGAAGAAAAGTGCACCGACAGCAAAGCAGAGCAACATTGTTGTCATATGATTTGCCGCATACGCTCTGTCCAATCCGTGCACATCTCTTAAGTACGGAACACCCCAGAGTCCCATAAAAGAATAGAGTCCTCCGATCATACCGAACTGCACCCAGAACCCTGGCCATAGTCGGAGAATGGAGACAACGGAACCGAGGTTTTTCAGCCAGTTGGTGTCAAGGGCACCGCTCTGGGTTTCTTCATGGGTATTCGGTGCAACAAAACCCAGCTCTTCAGGTCGGTTTCTGACAAACAGAAAACCAAGGATTGCCAGAATGAGGGAGAGAATCCCGATACCGATAAAAACTGTACGCCATGCAAATATCGTCAAAAGAGCAGCCAGTGGACCTGCGGCCAGCACGGAACCCAAATTTCCAATAAGCAGAGTCAGGCCACTCATGACACCAAAAACTCTTGCGGAAAACCATATGGAATTACTTTTCATGATGGAGATGAAAACCACAGAAACGCCGAGGCCCACCAAAAAACGACCAACACATGCCATTTCAAAACTGCCGGCCATGCCAAAGACAATTGAGCCTACTCCGGCAACAAGATTACCACTGACGATAGAGATTCTGATACCGAGGGTGTCGGCAATTACTCCTGATGGAATCTGCATGCAGGCATAGACAAAAAAATAGATGGCTGACAGTGTGCCAAGCTGAGTGCCGCTGATTTTGAAGGCCCCCATAAGATATTCGGATACGACGCCGGGTGCCATGCGATGGAAATAGACAAGAATATAGGTGAGGATGAGAATGGAAAAAATTGACCACTTGGCAATTGAAAATGTGAGCAATCCTGATTCAGTCTTGGTGGGAGCAATGTCCTGCATAGGTAGTCGTCCTTCTGTCTTCCGAGTTTAATTGTAATTGTCTGAAAATTATCGTTTCATTTGTGTCAGGTAGCTACAGAGAGCGGCAATTGTTTGGTGCAGGATTGTAGTAGATTTGTTGGCCTTGTAGACGACGCAGGCACCGAGTATGCCGGAAAATACTAACTCCGCTATCTGCGATGGTTGAGCGTCAACAGCCAGGGTACCCAGGGCCTGTTCCGCCTCAAGCAGTCGTCTGATCATCTCTTTCAACCTGATAAAGCCGTCATTTACTTCTTTGCCGAGGTGGGGATATTCGTCACTGAGTTCCACCGCAAGGCTGACGAAGATGCAGCCACCGGGCAGGTTCGCGGTGTTTGCCAGGTAAAAATCCCGGTAATTTTCCAACAGTCTGATAAGCTGGTCAATTGGACGCTCGATCTCATCTAGCCCTCGCAGATTTTTCTCGCGCCAGATTTTTCGTGCCAGACTCAAACCTTCAAGAAACAACTGTTCTTTGTTCTTGAAATGATTGTACAGTCCGCCTTTCGAAGTACCCACAGCTTCAATAATGGAAGTGGTGGAAGTCGATGCGTAGCCTTTAGAGGAAAACTGGCGTAATGCTTCATGAAGCAATTTGTCTTTTAACGTCATATTAGACCCTTACATAAAGACAGACCGGTCGGTCTGCCCGGGACTTGCAAAGTACCAACAAGAGACGTCGTTGTCAATCTCTATAAGGAAGGGTGGGATAGTTGTCGGCTCCTAGTCAGGGAGTCTGAGGATACGTTTTGCGTTGGCACTAGTGTAGCTTGCAGTAACCTCTCGCTGTTCTTCACGAAGTGCTGCGAGTGCATCCATCACCTCGGAGAGATATTCCGGATAATTGCTTTCCCCCCAGTGATTTGCAGGCGGGATGTCGGGAGCGTCGGTTTCCAGAACGAGTGCTTCTTTCGGGAGCTCCAATGCAACTTTTCTGATCCGTCTGGCACGGTCATAAGTAATTGTTCCACAGACTCCGATTGCAAAACCAAGCTTGATATAGCAGCAGGCCTGTTGATAGCTGCCGTTAAATGCATGGACGATGCCGCCATAAGAGAACTTTTTTCTTCGGAGAGTCGCCAGTACCTGATCATGGGCTTTACGGACATGCAGGAGAACCGGCAGTTGGGCAGAAGCTGCTATTCGCAGTTGTTGTTCAAACAGCTGCTGCTGAGCGACCCGATCAACGGATTTGACATAGTAGTCAAGGCCGATTTCCCCAATAGCGGTGGGTCTTCTTCTTGTTACCAGCTCTTCCAGTTCTTCCAAATGGTGAGGCAGGTGCTGTGAAAGATACAATGGATGCAGACCGGGAGCTCCAAATAATCCGCGTTCGGGATTGCACAGATCCATGAGTCGTTTCCAACCTGCCTGGGTAACACCAGGCATAACGATTTTGCTGACACCGGCGGTCTTTGCGTTAGCCAACAATGTTTCAAACTGTTGGAAATGTTTCTCTAGGTCAAGGTGACAATGGGTGTCGATTAATTCCATTTTTTTACTGTATCCTGGAGATCATCGGTTCTTGGGAGAGATATCGGCCTGATAGAAATGCCATCAGTGCAGTATATCATGTTCATCGTCTCTTTACCTACTGACAATTAATACGAGGCTGTCCGAAAATCCACTTTTCTCCAATTCTTCGATATCTTGAGAGAATATTGTTCGCAGGTAAGCGCAGATTCTTCTTCGGTACAATGTAGCTTGCACGCTGGCATGTATTGGAGTAAATATACGGTCTTTTAGGTGCCCGGGATCTTATATTTATATTCAAAACGGAGATATGCTATGTGCTCGAAAAAACGAGGTTTGGATATTTTGATAACCTTAATGTTATCGTTTGGCTTTCTATCAAATGCTCAGGCTGACCAGGTGATTAAAATAGGTCTGAACCTCCCGCTTTCTGGTGCCAGAGCAGCCACTGGTATAAGTTCCAAGGAAGGTGCGGAGCTGATTAAGGATCAGATTAATGGTTCTGGCGGACTCAAAATTGGTATGAGCAAATACAAAATCGAGTACGTGTATGCGGATAATGAATCAAATCCCCAGGGAGCCATCGCTGCAACTCTAAAACTGGTCACTAAGGATAACGTTTTAGGGATAGTCGGACCCAATGCCAGTTCAAATGCTATTCCTGCTGGTAATCTCTGTGAGTCATTCAAGACACCGATGATATCTCCTACCTCGACCAACCCAAAGACGACCCTCAATAGACCGTTTGTGTTTCGAGCCTGTTTCCTTGATAATTTTCAGGGTGAGGTTATGGCCAAATTCGCTGTAAGCGAGTTTAAAGCAAAAAAAGCTGCGGTTTTGTATGACATTGCCAGTGCATATCCTAAGGGACTCGCCGAATTTTTCAAAAAATCTTTTGAAACCCTTCAGGGTCCCGGGTCGGTAGTTGTTTTTGAAAACTATTTGTCAAACGAGGTTGATAATTTGGCAAGCCATTTGGATAAAATTGTCGCCTCCGATGCCGAGGTGTTGTTTGTTCCCCAGTATGCCCATGAAATCCCTTCTATTGTAGCCCAGGCCAGAGACCGAGGTTGGAAGAAGCCGATTCTCGGCGGAGATGCATGGGAGTCTTCGGATCTTGTTGCCAAATGTGGAGAGAAGTGCAAAGGGTTGTATTATAGTTCCCATTTTGGAGCTATTGGTGCCAAGGGAAAAACCCGAACCTTCGTAGAACAGTATCAAGCCAAATATAACCAGTTGCCTACAGGCTACGGAGCATTGGGCTATGACGCCGCTTACCTGTTGCTCACAGCAATTGGTTCGCTGGATAGTTTAAGCCCAAACCTGTTGCAAAACAGGGTAATGATCAAAAACAAAATCGCTGCGATAAAGGGCTTCGAGGGTGTCTCCGGGACGCTGGATATGAATATCGCAGGTGACCCGATCAAAAGTGCGGTGGTTATTCTGATCAATAAAGACGGAGCCTTTGAGTCATACAAAACCGAAAATCCCTGATTTTCTATTTAGTTTCCATCTTGAAACGGCCCTTTCACCCTAACTTGTCGTTGTTCTCAAAATATAATCCTCGGAATATCAATTATATGCCTGCGGTTAAATTTATCGAACGCCTCAATTTAAAATGAAATGCCTCGTTTCAGGATAGAAACTATTTATATCAAGGTGCTTACCTCAAGGTTCTCAATAAATAACAGAAGGACTGTTCAGACGGATATTAATTGATGAAATATCATCCGCTTAAGGGAGCTTTGCTGAAGTTGGAAATCAAGAACCACCTCTAATGGAATCCCGACACTTGGAAACCCTGGAGGTGGTATTGTAAAAGGGCGGCGCAGGTAACTGGCTTTAGTGGTCCTGGATTACCTGAGCTACAAAGTCAGACATCAGGGCCAATACAATTGGTTGTGCTTCTAAGTGAGGAATATGTGAACTGTTTTCGACTATCTTCATTTGGGCATAACCTGAAGTTTTAGAAGCAATAGATTTGACTTGGTCTGTTGAACCGTACTGATCATTTTCCCCCTGAATTACCAGCACAGGTACTTCAATACTTGGCAGCAGGTATTCAATGTTCCAATGCTTGAACCATTTTGTAAGCCAGGTTTCCGACCATGCTTTAAAGAGTGTGTCTGTTTTCTCTCCATGATATTTTGCTAACCCTCTAAGTTTGCCTTTATTCCATGCTTTGTCGGCACTTCTTATTCCGGCAATAGTTTTATTATCGACAAATACATGCGCAGCCTCAGTTATAAGAGCTTTCAGAAAAGGTGGCCGCTCCGCAGCAAAAATTAAACCGATACTCCCTCCATCAGAATGTCCAATTAAAATGAAAGGCGTTTGGGGGATGACTTTGTCGAGGATGTGCGGCAATTCCTGGAGAGCGTAGGTGTGCAAATAGTGAACTGTACGGCTTTTTTTCAATGGTGAGGACTTTCCGTATCCCAGACGATCATAAACCAGTCCGGGACACCCGGTAGTTTTGCATAAGAGTTCAGGAAAATCATGCCACATGTCAGTACATCCTAAGCCTTCATGCAGGAAGACGAGATAAGGCAGAGTCGTATCGCCCTGGAAGAGGTGATAGTAAAGCCTGTGATTTTCATTGATCACTAGATACGGCAATGATTTTTCCTCCTTGTCAAAGTGGGCATAACGAACGCATATCGTATCCCCAATAAATAGCGCCTTTTTAGACTCTTTCTCGTCCAAAAAATAACCAAAATTGTGGACAAATTACAAGCAATACAATAGATTCGATGGACTATAGGAAAGGCAGGTCAAATTTATGTAAATTGAGGTGTCTTTAAACATACTTTCTATCGTTGAGTAGGAGAGCAATGGGTTGCGAGAAACATGGTGATGAATCTCATCCTCATATCATCAAAGACGAATGTAAAGGTTGCGGCAGGTGTATAGACGCTTGCCCCAAAGATTGTCTTCGCTTTGCGGAGAAGATGAACGTCAAGGGATATATCCCTGCAGAATATATTGGAGAGGGATGTATCGGTTGCGGTATATGTTTCTACAATTGTCCCGAACCTTACGCCATTGTGGTGTACAAAAAGGACAAGGAGTGATCGTTAATGAGAAAATTTATCAAAGGTAATGAAGCAGTTACAGTCGGTGCTCTGTATGCGGGATGCGAGATATATTTCGGTTATCCTATTACTCCGGCAAGTGAAATTGCTCATTCAGCTGCATCCCTTTTTCCGCAAAGAGGAAAGGTGTTTTTGCAGGCAGAGTGTGAGACCGGCGCTATTAATATGATTTATGGTTCGGCAAGCAGCGGTAAAATGTCTATGACCGCATCATCGGGTCCGGGCATGAGTTTGATGTGTGAGGGTATCTCATATCTGGCCGGAGCCCAGTTGCCGGCAGTGATTGTCGATGTGCAAAGAGCGGGGCCGGGGCTCGGGAATATTGGACCGGAACAGGGAGACTATAATCAGGCTGTTAAAGGTGGTGGTCACGGTAACTATAAAGCCATTGTTCTCGCTCCCTCTTCGGTACAGGAAATGTGTGATTTGACCATCAAGGCCTTTGAGCTTGCCTATAAATATCGAAATCCTGCTATTGTCTTGACCGATGCTGTTTTGGGGCAGGTCATGGAATCTCTGGAACTGCCGGACCACGAGGGCACACCCCCTATGGTGAGCGAGTGGGCCGTGCAGGGAGACAGTGAGACGAGAAAAAATCTTATTACATCCATATACTTGCAAAACGATCTTCAGGAAAAACACAACTGGCTGCTTGATGCTAAGTATGCCTCGATGAGTGTTGATGCAGCATCGAAAAATTATCTCACTGATGACGCAGAGCTGATTCTGACCGGCTACGGTTCTTCTGCCCGGATTGCTCGTTCTGCGGTAGATGCATTGAGGGCGGAAGGGATCAAGGCTGGTTTGTTCAGACCTCTCACTCTCTTCCCGTTCCCGGAAAAAGAACTTCAAAAACTTGCAAAAGGGAAAAAAATATTGGTTGTCGAGCTGAGCAACGGCCAGTACCGGGACGATGTTCTTTTGCATCTGGATCGAAAAGAATATGTGCCCGTGGAGTTGGTAAATCGAATGGGTGGGATGCTTGTAACGACGGATGAGGTCGTAGCTGCGGCTAAAAAACTCATGGAGGCAGGTCAATGATCAAAAAAGCAGAAGGGTTTTACGAACACTTCCTGAGAAAAGATGGCAGCAAGACTAAAGCAACGCATTATTGCGCTGGTTGTGGCCACGGCATAGTTCATAAGCTGATTGCAGAGGCTCTGGCAGATTTCGATTTGCAGGACGATACCGTGTTTGTTTCACCGGTAGGCTGTGGTGCGTTTTGCTACTATTACTTTGACTGCGGTAATGTCGCCGCTCCCCATGGCAGGGCTTCTGCGGTGGCTACAGGCCTTTCACGAGCCCTTCCCGGCAAGGTTGTTATTGCCTATCAAGGTGATGGTGATTTAGGTGCAATCGGATTTAACAACGCTTTTCAGGCGGCAAATCGAGGCGAAAAATTTGTCTGCTTCTTTATCAATAATGCCATTTACGGCATGACTGGTGGCCAGATGGCACCGACCTCATTGCCTGGCCAGAAGACTGCCACCTCACCTATGGGAAGAGATGTGGCAAAAGATGGATATCCGCTTCATGTCTCTGAGGTATTTAATCAGTTGGATGCACCGGTTTTTATCGAAAGGGTTTCTGTTGCCGATACTAAAAGAATTCTAAAAGCCAAAAAAGCAATTCGAAAAGCGTTAGAGATTCAGAAAGAAGGCAAAGGTTATGCCTTGGTCGAAATTCTTTCGCCCTGTCCAACCAATATGAAAATGAATGCTGTCGATGCGGCACAATTTACCATCGATGCAATGGAAAAGACCTATCCTTTGGGAAATTTTCGTGATCGGAGTGATGACCCAACACTGCAGCCAAATCATATTACCGTAAAAGCTTTAACTGAACTCGTTGTGGCTGGCGGTTCAGACGAGGTTGATGCAAGAGAATTTGCGGCAAAAGAATTCAAGTTTTGCGGTTTTGGCGGGCAGGGGATACTGAGCCTTGGTCTGGTGCTTGCACATGCAGGAAATGACACTGGCAAAAATGTGTCCTGGTTTCCAAGTTATGGTCCGGAACAAAGAGGTGGAACTGCTTCCTGCTCTGTCGTGTTGAGCAGCAATGAAATTGGTTCTCCAACTGTTGATAAACCAGATGTGCTGGTGGCAATGAATCAACCCTCTCTTGAAAAATTCGCACCAACGGTCAAAGCAGGGGGCGTGATTATCTATGATGCGCAGATACCCGTAGAGTTTGATCTGCCAAAGGATGTGACTGTCTATGCCTTCCCGGCGGCAGAAATAGCCACGTCTCAGGGCGTGCCCAAGGCTGCCAATACTGCTCTTTTGGGGGCTCTTCTCGCGCTGGATCTGATCGGTCTGCCGGAAGACGTTGTGCTGACTGCCTTAAAAGACAGTTTTGCTAAAAAGCCTAAACTGATTCCAAAGAACATAGAAATAGTTGAAACTGCAAAAGCGTGGATGAAGGACAATCTTTAGATAGTTGCTCCTGGAGCGGTTTGCCTCTTCATTGGCAAACCGCTCGAATTTAGAGGATTTAGGAAATCTAGGGAATCTCATCTATCAAATGAAACATTTTCCACTCATAGTATGTGGCACAGGGAGTAGAGAGCATGAGCGATGCGGCAAAAATAGGGAAGAGGATCCAGACATATAGAGAAAAACTTGCGATGAGTGTCGAAGACCTCTCCGAAAGAACCAGCCTGCCTGCAGGTCTCATTAATGATTTTGAGGCTGGACATGTATCTCCTGCCATTGGGGTTATGGTGAAGCTTTCTCGCGCTCTTGGGCAACGGGTTGGCACGTTTATGGACGATCAGATTGCAAAAGATCCGGTTATAACCCGAGCAACAGCACGAGAAGAGGGTATTGCTCCCCATAAGGAAAATACGCAGGGGCATTATCGATACCACTCGCTTGGCACTGGGAAAGCTGATCGGCATATGGAACCGTTTTTTGTTATAATCTCACCAACCACTGAACGGGAAAAGTCTTCCCATGAAGGCGAGGAATTTGTCGTGGTTGTCTCAGGCGAAGTCGAACTGGTCTATGGTAAGGAAACCTATGTCTTGAAAGAGGGTGACACCATGTACTACAATTCTCTCGTGCCGCATTGTTTGAGTGCCGTTGGTGGAGATGCGAAAATATATGCCGTAATATTTACACTTTAGCAGGTGATTACTATGCCTAGAGATGAGATTGTCAGAGAGATCACACTTGGCCAGATTCTGGCCGAAACTGTGGCAAAATATCCTGATGAAGCTGCGGTCGCGTATGTAGAAAGAGAGTATAAACAGACGTGGCAGGAATTTTCGGATACGGTTGATGCCATGGCCAAGGGGTTAATGGCTATGGGTATCCAGAAAGGGGAAAAAGTGGCCGTGTGGGCGACGAACGTTCCTCACTGGGTTGCTCTTCAGTTTGCAACTGCCCGTATTGGGGCGATATTGCTCACTATCAATACCAATTATCGCTCAGCTGAAATTGAGTATGTTTTAAAACAGTCTGACTGTGAAAACATATTTATTATCAATGGATTACGCGATGCAAATTATCTGGAGATTTTGTATGGCCTGATACCAGAGCTGAAAACGCACCCGAGAGGTGAGCTGCGTTCGAGCACTTATCCCAGCTTGAAAAGAGTTTTCTTTCTTGGGCCGGAGAAACACAGGGGACTCTATTCTATGTCGGAGGTTCTGTCGCTTGCGGTAGCAACCGATGATGATGAGTACCGTCAACGTCAGGATTCTCTTAGTCCCCATGATGTCATAAATATGCAATACACTTCGGGAACAACAGGTTTTCCAAAAGGTGTTATGCTGACGCACATCAATATAGGTAACAATGGGTATTGGCTGGGGGCTGGGCAGAATTTCAGTCATGTTGATCGCATCTGCATACCAGTTCCTCTTTTTCACTGCTTTGGCTGTGTGCTTGGGGTTTTGGCCTGTGTTAATCATGGTGCCACTATGGTGTTTGTCGAAACCTACGACCCCGTCGATGTGATGATGTCTATAGAGATGGAAAAATGTACCGGGGTGTATGGTGTTCCCACCATGTTCATTGCCATGATGGACCACAAGCTCTTCAAAAAATTTGATTTTTCCTCTTTGCGCACCGGGATCATGGCGGGATCTCCATGTCCGGTAAAAAGCATGAATGACTGCATCGAGAAGATGAACATGACTGAGGTGACCATCGTTTTCGGGTTGACCGAGGCATCTCCGGGGATGACCCAGACCATGTATAATGAACCGTCTATAGAGAAAAAATGTCAGACGGTGGGGAAGGCTATGCCGGGCATCGAGGTCAAGATCGTTGATCCTAAGACGGGAAAAGATCTTCCTCCTGGCGAGCATGGGGAAGTCGTCTGCCGTGGCTATAATATCATGAAGGGCTATTATAAAATGCCTGAGGCCTCTGCTGAAGCTATAGATTCCGACGGTTTTCTGCATTCCGGAGATATCGGTGTAATGGACGAGGATGGCTATTTCGCGATTACCGGGCGCATCAAGGATATGATAATCCGTGGCGGAGAGAATATCTATCCTAAGGAGATTGAGGATTTCCTTCATCATATGGATGGGGTGCAGGATGTTCAGGTTGTTGGTGTGCCAAGTGTAAAGTATGGTGAACTGCCGGGAGCATTTGTTATTCCATACCCCGATGCTGATATCACTCCCCAAGATGTCGTTGACTTCTGCCATGGTAAAATAGCTTGGTTTAAAACACCCCAATATGTACACTTCTTGAAGGAATTTCCACTTACCGCGAGTGGCAAAGTTATGAAAATTAAGCTGAGAGAACAATCGGCAGAACTTTGGCCGAACGTTTAAAAAGTTTGGTTGGAAGTAACTCTTAGAAAATCATTTCTTGTTTTTATTAATGAATTTCTGGAAGGTACTTATCCCCTTGCGGGAGGCAGCAATGGAATTTCTCTCATCCCGATAGACGGTTACCTTAAAGGAGAAAAACAATGCCAGGTAAGGATATGAAGATAGGAGAAAGAATCAGGGCCTTAAGAAAAGCAAAAGGACTTTCAATAACCGATGTTTCAAAACAATCCGGAATACCTGAATCAACTATTTACGGTATAGAAGGTCACATGGTTTCTCCCCCTCTCGGGAATATTGTCAGTCTTGCTAAAGTTTTTGAGATTTCAGTGGGTGACTTTTTCGGAGAGAGCGGCGACTCTCCTTATTGCATTGTCAGAAGTAGTGACAGAAAAACTGTATCCCGCTTCAATTCAACTGACAGCACGTCTGGCGGATACACATATCAATCTCTTGGTCAGCAGAAAAAGAATCGGCATATGGAGCCTTTTCTTGTGACACTCTCTCCTTCAGATTCGTCAGAGGTTGAACCAAATCAGCATATTGGGGAAGAAATAATATTTGTCTTGGAAGGAAATGTTGAAGTCAAACTTTTAGATCAAACAGAAATTCTGAACCCAGGAGATTCAATTTATTACGATTCAACCATGCCTCACTATATCTCATGTCATGGGAAAGAACCTGCGACGATATTGGCTGTGATTTACGCCAAAGATGAAATGATAATATTATAGATTTAACAGTGAAGGCTTGATGTACTCCAGAAAGACATGAGAAAGGGGGACTGCTTTTTATAGAGAGTCCCCCTTTTTGGGCTGATTTCTTATGCTACAGGTATTATCCAGTTGAAGGGGTCTTCTGCTTTACCATATTGAATGGCAGTAAGATCTTTGAAGAGTCTTGCAGATAGTGGTCCAACACTCCCATCGCCAACGGTGATTTCTTTGCCATTGAACTTGATGTTACCGACAGGTGAGATAACAGCAGCTGTTCCGGAACCGAAAACTTCCTTGAGCTCCCCCGTTGCGTGAGCCCCAAAGACTTCATCGATACTGATTTTTCTCTCAACAACTGTTACACCCCAGGATTGAGCTAGTTTGATTACCGAGTCCCGTGTTACTCCTGACAGGATGCTTCTATTGAGCTCAGGGGTGATAAGTTCGTCACCAATCACGAAAAAGATGTTCATTGATCCAACTTCTTCAACATGCTTAAGCTCAACCCCGTCGAGCCACAGTACTTGAGTATATCCATCTTTGTGGGCGAGTTCAGTAGCATACAGGCTTGCGGCATAATTACCGGCCGTTTTTGCCTGACCGACACCGCCTCTTACCGCGCGAACGTGCTCTGTGGTCACCCAGATCTTCACAGGATTGAATCCTTCCGGATAGTATGCTCCAACAGGAGACAGAATGATAAAAAATCTGTATGTATTCGATGAACGAAGACCGATATATGGGTCTGTTGCGATGATGGTCGGGCGAATATAAAGGGATGTCCCCTGTGCCCCTGGGACCCAGTTTTTTTCGATTTTCAAAAGCTTTATAAGGGCTTCAAGAATAAAAGCTTCATCGAGTTCAGGCATGCAGAGCATACGACCCGATTTATTAAGACGGCTTAAATTGTCCTGCGGTCTGAAAAGTTGAATTTCACCCGATTCAGTTTTGTATGCCTTTAAACCTTCGAAAATTGATTGACCATAATGAAGTACCATCGTCGAAGGATCCATTTCGATCGGGCCATAAGGCTCGATACGCGGATTATGCCAGCCGGCTTGTGGATTGTAGTCCATATTGAACATGTAATCAGTAAAGACTGTTCCAAAACCCAGAGTGGAATCCTCCGGATGATCTTTCAAAAGAGCTGCTTTTTTGAATGTGATGTCCACTGTAACCTCAGATGAGTAGAGTTGTTGAAAAGATTTGTATAAAAAATTTTTATCTGAAAAATATACAGAATGAGTAATTTACAATGAAGGGAACTATACTCTTTGTCTGCCCAGGTATCAAGCTACGACTGCAGGGATACGTTGAGTGCCGGCCTTGATGTCGGTCATCTCAACAGTTGTCATCGTTACCGAATAACCAATGTTGGATCTTTGCTGACAGGGTAGCTGGAACCACCGGTTTTGTAATATAGTCATCCATATCGGCATCAAGGCATTTTTGTTGATCTCCGACCATAGCATGGGCCGTCAGGGCAATGATCGGGATTCGTTGTTTGGGTGGATGGATATGGTGATCGGCATTTTTAGTTGCGTGCGTCCTCTTCGATAGGGACTCCCATTCCCGAATGGCTAGAGTGGTTTCAAAACCGTCCATATCAGGCATTTGAATATCCATAAGAATCAGGTCGAAATTATCATCTTTGATTGCTTCAAGTGCCATTTTGCCATTATCCACAGCAACAACGCTGCAACCAAGGTTTTCAAGAATACATAAGGCAACTGTCTGATTGATGAAATTGTCTTCCACCAGCAAAATGTGGATTGGCCGATTCTTCAGTCCAAGGACGGGAAACTGAGCAAAAGATGCAATATCCGTAGCCATCGGTACGATTTCGGCCTGCTTCTCCAGAACCACATCAAACCAGAAAATAGATCCATGTTTGCTGCTTTCCACGCCTATGTCTCCGCCCATCATGTTCACCAATTTTTTGCAAATGGCAAGACCCAGACCCGTTCCGCCGTATTTTCTGGAAAATGAGCTATTGAGCTGAGAGAAGGATTGGAAAAGACGATGAATTTTTTCCTGGGCGATACCAATGCCGGTATCACTCACCCTGAAATGGAGAGTAGCCAAGATTGGTGTCTCATTTTTCAAGGTAACTTTTATTTCCACTTTTCCAGATTCAGTAAATTTCACTGCATTCGTGGCCAGATTTAGAAGTACCTGGCTGAGGCGAGTCGGATCACCTTTTAGCAGGGCGGGAACTTTTGAAGCGATGTTAATTTTGAACGACAATCCTTTTTGCTTGGCGTGAAATTGGAGAATTTTGTGGAGATCCTTCATTATCTGGCGGAGATCAAAGTCGATATTGTTGAATTCAAGTTTACCGGCTTCAATTTTTGAAAAATCCAGGATGTCGTCGATGACCGAGAGCAATGCAGCGCTACAGGTCACGACGGTTTGAGCAAAATTACACTGTGCAGCATCCAGCCTGGTTTCTAGCAGCAGTTCAGACATGCCTATTATGCCGTTTAATGGAGTACGAATTTCGTGGCTCATATTGGCCAGAAATTCGCTTTTCGCCTGATTGGCTACCTCGGCTTCTTTGCGAGCCTCTTCCAGGTCGGTGATATCGGTCATGATTCCGAGAAGACCGATCACTTCGCCGCCGTCATTGTCATAGATTGTGGCTTTGTCGAAGATCACGTCGCGCACAATACCGTCAGCTCGGAGTATTTTCCACGTGAAATGTTGGGTTCCCGGATTATCCCAAAGCTCTTGGTCTTTGTGATGGTAGTATTCTGCTATGTCTGGGGGTGTCATTTCAAAAACCGTTTTACCGATAATAGCGCTCCTGGACTTGCCCAGGTAGTTTTCAAAAGCGGCGTTACAACCGGTATATCGCCCTTCTCTATCTTTATAGAAAAGGGGATTTGGGATGGTCTCTACCAGAGTATGGAAAAAGTCGTGTTGCAGGCGGTAGGCATTGACTGCCTTTTCTGCTCTTTCCTTGGCCTTGATGAGTTCGTCGGTACGCTCTCGGATCAATTCTTCAAGTTTATGACGATGGTTGACGAGTTCAACCTCTGCCTCTTTACGAGCAGTGATGTCTTCTATGGTTCCGGTGATGCCGCAGACGTTGCCATGGATATCGTGAAGAGGTATTTTGCACGTGTCGATCCAGGTCTTCCTGTTGTCTGCCCTCACCAGTGTCTCGGCGATATGTAATTCCGGGGTATCGCTTTCCATGATACGGCGGTCACATGAGAGAAACCACTCCGTTTCCTCTGGAGCCCATGGCAGATCCTGGTCCATTTTGCCGATGATTTGCTCCGGATGACCCAGTCCGGCAGCTGTTGCAAAAAGACGATTGCAACCAAGATAGACGGAGTTGCGATCCTTCCAGAAAATAAGCTGGGGAATGTTGTCAATCACAGATTGCAACATCTCTTGGGATTGACGCAGTTCTTCTTTGGATTGTTGGACTGTGGAAGTTTCTGTTATTTCGCCGTCCAAAGTCAAATTTTCTTTGGCAAGAGCCAACTCAGTTTCAAGCTGTTTGATGCGACTGTTTTTCGCCGCGAGCTGAGTTTTAAGAGTGCCAATAATTGATTGAAGATCAGGTTCAGTTTTTTTCCGCATTATTATTTCGTAAAAAAATGAATTGATGCCTCCTCAAAGATATAATCCTTCCCCAGAATAGATCTGATTTTTACCGCGCTAAAGGCGAGACAGCCTTAATTTTAAAAGACTTGCAGTGTTGGATAGTTTCCATCCTGAGAACTAGATAAAAATTCCCGTTACTCTATAGTATTGGGCTTTCAATGAAAAGAAAACTAAAAATAGAACGTACACCAATAGGGGTTAGTGCAAGTGAGCTTGATGTTCTTTTAGCTTTTCATTACAAAACGGTGAGATATGGGGCTATGTCTGACTCAGACCAGGGGTATCATTTTTCTGCCCAAAGTCCAGAAACACTGTATGGTGAACCTTCCGCCTGGAAAAAGGCACCATCGACAAAGCGATAACCTTGTTCGAGTGCATCAATAGCAAGAAGGTCAGTCGCATCAAGCACAAGGTTGGTAGAATGAAAATTCTCCTTCAATCTTGATGGATTAACGGACTTAGGGATGACCACTGTATCTCTGGAAAGTCCCCAGGCAAGGAGCACTTGTCCAGGCGTGATATTTCTTCTTTCTGCTATTGCCAGGATAATTGGATGGGTCAGAAGTGACGGCTCATTGTCTTTTTTAAGGGCTGTAGGTCGATCTGCAGAACCCAGCGGTGAGTAGGCTGTGAGCAATACATCATTTTCTTTACAGTATCGGAGCATTTTTACTTGCTGCAGGTAGGGATGCAGCTCAATTTGATTCATTACCGGCTGAATTTTTGCCTGACGTTTAAGGTCAATCAATCGGGTGAGATTGAAATTGCAGACTCCGATAAATCGGCATAACCCCTTTTTAACCATCGTTTCCATTGCCCGCCAGGTCTCAATTATTGGTATGGCGTCGGGAGTCAGAAACTCTTCAGGTCGTTTGGGGAAAACGATATGAGGCTGAAAATTAACTGGCCAGTGGATAAGAAAGAGATCCAGGTAATCAAGTTGCAGGTCTTTGAGTGTTCTTTCCAGGGCTGGTTGGACATGTTTTTTGGCATGGGCATTGTTCCACAACTTGGAGGTTATCCAGAGTTCTTCTCTTTTAACCTGCCCTGAATTGACGGCCCCGGCGAGAGCAGTTCCAATCTCTTTTTGGTTTTGATAGATGGATGCGCAATCGACATGGCGATAGCCGATTTCTATTGCTTTGGAAACAGCTTGAGCCGCTTCTCCGTTGCTCGATTTCCAGGTTCCGAGGCCGAGAGCGGGAATGGTAGCGTTATTGGAAATGGAAAGAAATTTCATCGGCTTCTCCCGGGATGAAGTGTGGTGAGTTTTATTTCACTAATGCCGCCCACAAGATTTGCGGGACTCTGTTTAGTACCCCCTTGAGGGGTGTAGGTTCTTTCACGAAATATTTAAGTACTTATGATCCTGGTATAATGCATACTAATCCCGCCTAAAAGATTCGCGGGACTCTGTTTAGTACCCCCTTGAGGGGTGTAAGTTCCTTCACGAAATATTTAAGTACTTATGATCCTGGTATAATGCACACTAATCCCGCCTAAAAGATTCGCGGGATAAGTTCCTTCACGAAAGTCTTTCTCAAACGGCAGAGAAAGACTTTCTAAGTCACTAATACATCTTCGGATGATAGCAGGCAACCATACAACCATCAATCTCGCGGGGCTCGGGTGGTTTCCCTTTGCATATTTCAGTCATAGATGGGCAGCGTGGATGGAAGGTGCATCCTGAGGGAGGAGCAATTGGAGAGGGTAGTTCCCCCTGGAGTACGATTTGTTCTTTGGTTCTAAAGGGATCTGCCACCGGAGTAGCAGAAAGCAGAGCCCTGGTGTAGGGGTGGTGTGGTTTATTGAAGAGTGTAGCTTTGCTGCCGGATTCAACCGGTTTTCCTAGATACATGACCATCACCTCATCGGCAATATGTTTAACCACTGAAAGGTCGTGGCTGATAAACATATAGGCCAGATCAAACTGCTCCTGCAAGGTGGCGATCAGATTGAGAATCTGGGCTTGAATTGAGACATCGAGGGCCGAAACGGGCTCATCGAGAACGATGATCTCTGGGTTGAGCATCAATGCCCGGGCAACGGCAATTCGCTGACGCTGTCCTCCGGAAAACATATGGGGATAGCGGTCGTAGTACTCCGGTCGGAGACCGACGAGATCGATCATATGCAAGGCTGCTGCCCGTCGTTCCTTTTTGCTCATTGAGGTATTGACCAATAATGGTTCCGCAAGTGCGTGGCCGATTTTTTGGCGAGGATTAAGGGAACCGTAGGGATCCTGAAATACAATCTGTACCTTTCGATGAAGGTTGCCGAGCATTTTTTTACTGGCAGTAATAACGTCTGTTCCAGCTATTTTAAGCTCGCCGGATGTCGGTTTTTCAATCATCGTTACCAATCGTGCCAGGGTTGACTTGCCACAGCCGGATTCTCCAACAACTGCCAGGGTCTGCCCTTTAATGAGTTTGAAGGACGCACCATCAAGGGCTTTTAGAATTGCTGGTTTTTTAAAAGTGCCACGTTCGACCTCATAATGGCGGGTCAGATTTTCGGCCTCCAGAACAACATCTCCTTTCATGCGCTTACCTCCTTGGGATAATTGGTCGGGAGCCCCTCAACAAGGGGATAGTGACAGAGTGAACGGCCAAGCGTAAGCGATGCTGCCACAGGCGGTGTACTTCGGCAAAGATCGGTGGCATACTTGCAACGGGGTGAAAAGAGGCAGCCAACTGGTTTATCGAATTGACCGGGAACGACTCCGGCAATTGAAGGCAGTAGTTTAGAGGTCGATCTTTCCGGCAGTGAGTTGAGCAGTGCCTGGGTATAGGGGTGGTGGGGCTCGGAAAATAACCCCTTAACCAGCTGTTTTTCCACCTGCTGACCAGCGTACTGTACCGCAACTCTTTCGGCTGTCTCGGCGACCACTCCCATATCATGGGTTATCAGCACCAGGGTCATGCCCTTTTCTTTTTGTAACTTGAGGAGCAGGTCCAGAATCTGGGCCTGGATTGTGACATCAAGCGCGGTAGTAGGTTCATCAGCAATCAGCAGCATGGGGTCGCAAGAGATGGCAATGGCGATCATAACCCGCTGGTTCATGCCACCGGAAAGTTGATGGGGGAAAGCGGAGAGTCGTTTCTGGGGCTCGGGAATGCCGACGAGATCCAGTAGTTCAATAGCCCGTCTTTTTCTCTGTGCCCTGTTCATACCGAGGTGGATCTTCAGTGTTTCTGTTAACTGAAAGCCGACAGTGAAACAAGGGTTGAGACTGGTCATAGGTTCTTGAAAGATCATAGCCATTTTAGAGCCGATGATCTTTCGGAGTTGGGTATTGCTGATGGTCTTTAGATCCTGGCCGTCAAAGCGAAGCGTATCGGCGGTAATGGTTGCAGTCCAGGGGAGCAGGCCCATCAGCGCCAGCATCGACACGGATTTTCCTGAGCCGGATTCCCCGACGATGGAGACGACTTCTCCGGCCTTAATATTCAGTGAGACCTTGTCAACAGCCATGAACTGGCCACCGGCTGTTTGAAAGCTCACGCTGAGATTTTCAATTTCGAGTAATGGCATGTGGAATTATGATCGTTTGAGTTTCGGATCGAGGGCATCGCGTAGACCGTCGCCCATCAGGTTTATTGCCAGGACAGTGAGAAGGATGGCAACTCCGGGGAAGGTGACTACCCACCAGGCCCTGAGGATAAATTCTCTCGCTTCTGCCAGCATTGTTCCCCATTCAGGGGTTGGTGGCTGAGCGCCCATCCCTAAAAATCCGAGTGCTGCGGCGTCAAGGATTGCGGTAGAGAAACTGAGGGCTGCCTGGACGATGAGTGGTGCCATACAGTTGGGCAGAATGGTGATAAACATCAACCGCAGGGATCGTACCCCAATGACTCTTGCCGCTGTAACATAGTCCTTGGTCATCTCCGACATGACTGCCGCTCTTGTCAACCTGACATAGTGAGGTTGCTGGACAATGGCAATGGCAACCATGGCGTTCATCAGACTCGGCCCGAGGATGGCTACGAGAACCAGAGCCAGCAGCAGGCTTGGAAAGGCCAGAACCACATCCATGATGCGCATAATGAAGGTATCCACACGACCGCGGAAAAATCCGGCCATAAGGCCAAGTATTACTCCGACAACCAGTGAAATTGACACCACGATACAGCCGATAAAGAGCGAATAGCGGGAGCCGTAAATGAGTCGTGACAGCATATCCCGGCCGATGGCATCAGTGCCAAGCAAAAAGTGGGAATTTCCTCCTGCCTCCCAAAAAGGTGGTTGTAGGAGAGCATCCCGAAACTGCTGGTTAGGAAGATGGGGCGCGATGAGATCGGCAAAGATTGCTATAAGGACAACTGCAATGAAAATAAACAGTCCCATGACAGCACCGCGATTCTCACTGAAATAGGACCAGAATTCAGTGAGGCTTGCCCACAAACCGGTCGGGCGATCATCAACAGTTGCAGTTCTATCAACAACTTCCTGTATGGTTGTTTCTGTCATAATTAATCCGTGTGGCGTATTTGCGGGTTGATCAAACCGTAGAGCAGATCAACCGCAAGATTGACGAACATGACGATTGCAGCTATCAGTAGCAGGCCGCCCTGAACTGATGAATAGTCTCGTCTGAAAATTGAGTCCACCATCCATTTGCCGATTCCAGGCCAGGAAAAGATGGTTTCCGTCAGGATTGCGCCGGCAAACAGCACCCCAACCTGCAAACCAATAACGGTGATGACAGGAATCAAGGCGTTGCGAAGCGCATGCAAGCCGATGACTCGTAAGGGGCCAAGTCCTTTAGCTCGGGCAGTACGTACGTAGTCTTCGCTCAGAACTTCCAGCATGGCAGAACGGGTCTGCCTGGCGATAACCGCAAGCGGAATGGTACCGAGCACGATAGCGGGGAGAATAAGGTGAGAAACCGCCGAAGCAAAGGCTCCTTCCTGCCCGGAGAGGTAACTGTCAATAAGCATGAAACCGGTGACAGGTTCGAAATAGTAAAGAAATGATATGCGACCTGAGACAGGAGTCCAGCCAAGAATTCCTGAAAAAAAGATGATGAGCAGCAACCCCCACCAGAAGATCGGCATGGAATACCCGGTCAGGGCACCGGTCATCACTGTATGGTCGAACGTTGAGCCTCTTCGGGTGGCAGCGATCATCCCGGCTGGCAAACCAAAGAAAACGGCGATGATTATTGCACATAAAGAGAGCTCAGCGGTCGCTGGAAATAAGGTCATGAATTCCTCAAGCACCGGTTTTCTCGTGGTAATTGAGGTGCCTAAATCACCATGTAGCAGTTGTTTGAGATACAATCCATACTGCACGATGATAGGTTTGTCGAAACCGAGTTCAGCCATCAACGCGGTATGTCTTTCTTCACTCATTCCCCGCTCTCCGGCCATGAGCAGCACCGGGTCACCAGGAATGGTTCGGATAAAGATAAAAGCCACAAGGGTAACGCCGAAAAAGGTGGGGAGAATTACCCCAATTTTTCTTAAAAAATAAAGAAACATATCTCAGTTCTCAGGGTAAAAAGCGACATGAAAAAGGCCGGGCAAATTATTCTGCCCGGCCTGCGAGGGGTAACTTATTTCAAGTCAACACCGTAGAAAACATTGCCGCCGAAAGGATCGATTCGGAAATCGACAACTTCTTTTCGTACCGGCTGGAATACCACTGAATGGGCAATGGTTGCCCAGGGAGCTTGCTCTTTGAAAATGACCTGAGCTTCTTTGTAGAGTTTGACGCGTTCAGCATGATCAGATACAATCTTTGCTTTCTGGATCAGGTCTTCGAAGGGTTTATAGCACCACTGGGCGCGGTTTGCGCCACCTACACCGTCACATCCAAGCAGTACTGCCAGGAAATTATCCGGGTCACCGTTGTCTCCGGTCCAACCAAGAAGGACGGCACCATCGCGTTTTACATCTTTGGAACGTTTGAGGTACTCACCCCATTCGTAAGAGACAATCTCCACTTTAACGCCAATTTTGGCATAGTCAGCCTGGAGCATCTCAGCCATCCGCCTGGCATTGGGGTTGTAAGGCCGCTGAACCGGCATAGCCCAAATCTTCATCTCGAGATTCTTGACACCTTCTGCCGCAAGAATTTTTTTGGCGGCAGCTGGATCATATGGATCGTCAACAACTGCATCATTATAGGACCAGATAGTTGGTGGAATCGGATTTTTTGCTACTGCTCCGGCACCCTGGAAGATTGCCTCGAGGATGGCTTTCTTATTGATAGCCATGTTCAGCGCTTTGCGGACTTTGGGGTTATCGAAGGGGGCCATTTGAGAGTTGTAGGCCATATATCCAACATTCAGACCTTCTTTTTGCAGTAAATTAATATCGGCATCCTTTTTCATCGCTGCCAGATCAGCCGGATTCGGATATGGCATGACATGACATTCACCGGCTTTTAGCTTTTGATAGCGAACAGAGGCATCCGGAGTGATGGCAAAGACTAAATTATCGATTGGTGCCTTGCCTGCCCAATAGTCAGGATTGGCTTTATAGCGAATCATAGCATCTTTTTGATAAGCCACGAGTTGGAAAGGTCCAGTGCCGACTGGTTCGAAATCTATTACCTCAGGTGTGCCGGCTTTCATCATTTTATCCGCATATTCTGCTGAGAAAATAGACGCAAAATCCATGCCCAGATTAGCGATAAATGGAGCTTCAGGGCGTTTGAGTATGAATTTGACAGTGTAATCGTCGACCTTGACTATATCTTTCAGCAGATCCGGCATGGACATACTGTTGAAATATTCATAGGAAGCACCGCCTACTTTATGGTAGGGATGGTTTACATCAAATTGGCGCATGAAGCTGAAAATAACGTCATCGGCGTTGAAATCGCGGGTGGGCGTAAATTTTGCGGTTGTATGAAATTTTACACCTTTTCGGAGATGAAAAGTATACTCTTTCCCGTCGGCGGAAATGTCCCATGTTTCAGCAAGACCTGGCCCGATCTCCGTCGTACCTCTTTTGAATTCGGCAAGTTTGTCGAAAATTTGGCGGGAAGAGGCGTCGAAGGTTGTCCCTGCAGTATAGAAGGCGGGGTTGAAACCTTCGGGGCTACCTTCAGAGCAGAACACCAACGTTTTCTCTGCAGCGAAGGCAGTCATAGAAGCCAGTAATAATGTCGCGCCACAGAATGCAGCAATCAGATTCCTCGTTTTTCTCATCTTTTTGATCTCCTCTTGTTTTGGGTAACAGACCCTTTATAGGGTCTACGCTCTCTCACTCTCCATCAATCAACTTTAGAAGACACTCCGGTCTTTTCTTGTACCGGCAATATTGTATACTATAATGGTATCAGCTGCACGGTATACTAGACCGTTGCTGCGAAATAGTAAATTAGATTTAACATTTTTTCGTTTTGATAAACTAATCCCGCTGAAAAGTTTGGGATTTTTAACAAACCTCCTGGAGGAGATGCTTTCTAATTCGGTTTAATGGTTCTTTTCGGGAACTCCCTCAAGGTGCCGAATAACACTGAAACCATTTCTAAGTCATTTATTCGTACGCCTCAACTATTTTTTCCACTTTGAATAAGGGTTATTAACCAGATTGGCATTGTAATATCTACTGTCATCAGTAACTTCTTCTCCTATCCATGGGGGGATTTCAAATGTTTGGCCCTCGTATTTCAGTTCTATTTCTGCGAAAATAAGACCTTCATTTTCTCCCGTAAATTGATCAACCTCCCAGGTGAAACCCTTAAAGGGAATCTTGTACCGGGTTTTTTCGATAAGGGGTTTGTGACAGAGTTGGGTGAGCATCTCTTTGGCATCTTCAATTGGAATATCGTATTCATATTCGAGCCGTGTACCACCAACGTTTGGGCCTTTAATGGTCAATATACCATGATCATTGATTATTCTGATCCGCACTGTCCGGCCCTTCTCCGAGTTTAAATATCCCTGACAATAGGATTTGCCTGTACCAAGGACGCGCCAGTCATCGTTTATTATCAGGAATTTTTTCTCGATTTCTGTTCCCATGAAAATCTCCTTTAGTGAAATAGCTTGTGCCCCTCACGGGGTGACTAAACAGAGTTGCCTCTATTCAGTATGGTTGGAGGGGAAGGAAGTTTTTCTAGCAAGTTCGATGGCTGAAAAATTCAAGGTACTGTGTACAGTAAGGAGCGGGAAGAAAAGAGCGATCGCGAAGATATTAACCAATGGTATCATACTGATAAGGGCAGGTAGAGCTCCAAGTCGAAAGGCGGGACTGCTGTGAGTGCGAAGCCATCGAAGTTTTCTGCCAAGAGACCAGCGCCGTCGAGAGGCTGGGTAATCAATAAACATTAAAGCCGAATAGTAGGTATAAAGGAGAAAGACAATTGCCTGACCTACTCCTGGGATGAAATTGATAAAGAGAGCCAAGACGGTCACTAAAATACCAAAAAAGGCAATTTTGATTCCCTCAAAGATGTCGGAAAAGAAACCGCCTACAGAAAAGGTTGCCTCACCTTCAAAATGGTTCCCGGTATGTAGTTTTTCAGCAGCTGTGCTGAGAAAGACATAACCGGGGCTGGACAGACTGTAAGCAAAGAGAAAAGCGATATAAAAGGCAACTATTCTCGATACAATAAGAAAAAGCCAGCTACTGACTAACCAGCCTGTATATTTGATCCAGCCAACCATAGTACCGGTTGCTGGAGCCGTCGTCATAAAATTTCCTGTCAATTTATCCATAAAATCGACAGTAAAATGATAGCCGAGCCAGGTAAGCGCGATAGTTGTCAGGAAAAGAACAAAACTCAAGCCCAAGAGCCGTTTTCGGTGGAAGATAAGGGACAATGACTGGGACAAAGGAACCCATTCAGCCGTAGGAGAATGGGGGACATGGAGTTGCTTTTGCATCGTATAAGCTGGTATAACGATAAGAGTAAACTATTAAACAGGAGATACCTTCGAGTAAGAAGGGGAAAACAATTGATATTTACTGTTTTTCGCCTGTCGTTATTTCTGCGGGATGGTATGCTTTTCCTGTAAAAGAATATTTCAAAAAAAGTTACAGGCCGGATGCGTAAAAGTATAGATCCTTTTGACTTTGTGTAAAGGCCCAAAACGACTTTTTGTCAACCATAAGCAACATACGCGATTAATGAATTTAAAAAGTAAGAAACAGAATCGGCCAATTTTTGTCTGTCAACAGTGTGGGCATCAAAGTGGAAAATGGTTAGGCCGTTGTCCCGGATGTGGTGAGTGGGAGAGCCTGGTTGAAGAGGTCATTAATCCCCATACCTCTGATGGAGCATCCTCATCAAAGCCACAACCTCTGTATTTGACTCCCGATGGAGATGAGGAACGTATCAGTACACGCATTGATGAGCTGGACCGGGTATTAGGTGGTGGAATTGTGCCGGGATCGGTGGTGCTGATCGGTGGTGAACCAGGTATTGGCAAATCGACGCTGCTTCTTCACCTTCTCGCCTCAATAGCTCAAGATGGCAGGAAGGTCCTCTATGTATCCGGTGAAGAGTCTGCCAGGCAGATAAAAATGCGCGCAAGACGTCTTGGGGCAATTCATCCGGATGAGTTTCTGGCAACAGAGAACGTGGTCGAGCACATAATCGCCATGACTTGTGCAATGCGACCAAGTCTTTTGGCTGTCGACTCAATACAGACTCTTACCTGTGCTGATGTGTCATCTTCCCCAGGTTCGGTCAGTCAGGTACGAGAGTCAGCATATAAATTGCTCGGGATGGCCAAAAAGGAAAATATACCTGTTGTGCTTGTGGGACATGTAACAAAAGATGGCGCTATCGCCGGCCCAAAGGTGCTTGAGCATATGGTCGATACAGTGCTCTACTTTGAAGGAGATCGGAGCCATGCTTTCCGGATCCTGCGTACGGTGAAAAATCGTTTTGGTTCCACCAACGAAATCGGCGTTTTTGAGATGAAGGAAGAAGGCTTGGTGCAGGTGAGTAATCCTTCGGAGATTTTCCTGGCCGAACGGCCCTTAAACGCACCGGGCTCAGTGGTGCTGCCCAGCGTTGAAGGTACCCGGCCAATTTTGGTGGAGGTACAGGCTTTGGTCAGCCCGACCAACCTTGGTACGGCCAGGCGGACGGCGATAGGAGCCGACCAGCAGCGGTTGTCCCTTCTCTGTGCTGTGTTGGAGAAAAAGGGCGGTCTTGATATGTACGGTCACGATATATTTCTGAATATTGCCGGCGGCATGCGTATTGACGAACCAGCACTCGATCTGGGGGTGATTTGTGCATTAGCCTCTAGTCTTCTGGAAAAACCGATATCCTCGACAACAGTGGTGTGCGGAGAAGTTGGCCTGGCTGGAGAAGTACGGGCTATTGGCCATGTCGATGTCCGGATTCGTGAGGCGCAAAGACTAGGTTTTACGCGTTTTGTTCTTCCCAGAAGTAATAAAGAACGAATAACCTGGACACCGGCTATTGAACTGATCGGAGTTGCAAATCTCCAGGAGCTCATGGATGTTGTATTTGGTTGAATTACCGGGTAACATTACTGAAATTAAATGCCAAGCCCGCCGGAAAGAGCGGTGCTCTATTCATTTCTTTGCAAGAGATACGTTTTAATGAAAATCTTGCTCTTGCAAAGAACAAGAAGATAGGTTTTTAGGTCACTAACCCCCAAAAAAGCACGGGGATTCAGTTCAGTACCCCCTTGAGGGGTGTAAGTTCCTTAACGAAAATCTTTTCCAAACAGCAGGAAACGATTTTCTAAGTCACTAAAAGGAGGGAAAAATGTCTGATTCTCACCATGAACATAACGAAGATAACTCTGTCAATGTGAAGATTGCCCTGTTTTTTGTTGCTGTAATTGCCGCTATTACATTTATTGGTTGGATAAACTGAGTTGGCAAAGCACTAAGTAGTTTCCATCCAGAAACGAGTCAGTTTGCTCTAAATCTAGGCGTTCGATAAATTTAACCGCAGGCCTATAGTCGATATTCCGAGGATTAAATTTCGAGAACAACGACGAGTTAGGGGAAAATGGCCGTTTCAGGATGGAAACTAAGTAGGTATTGAGGAGATAGGAAATTAGTAAGGTGATTGATGCCTCATAAGAAATCTGCAAGCACATTGACGCGTGAATCGGAAAGAGAAGTTGTCATTTTTTTAACCGACATGGTCCAGTATTCACGAAAATCTTCTGGGATGACTCCAGAAGAAATTCGTGATTTCCTGATCGAATACCATGGTGGCATAAATGACATTGTCAATCAGGACGAGAGCTTCCCCCTCGAAATTGAACCGTCTGCTGGAGACGGTTGCCTGGTTATTTTTGACAAACGACCCGGTGAAGATCGTGTTGGGGTCTGTACTCGAGCACTACAAGTTGCACTTAAAATGGCCGAGGCCATCGCCGATGGAAGTCTGGCACCAACCAGAATGGGTATCTTGCTTGGGCGGATAACTGAAGCACAACTTGGTGCCAGAATGGCCAAATTTGGTTCAAGTTTTGCCGTCGCCAATCGTCTTGAGGAGCTTTGCGGCCATTTTGGCACACATTTGTTGATGGATAGAGAAGTTGCCAGATATCAGCAGGGGTTTGAAAAGTATCTGGTCACGATAGCCAAGGTCAGCCTGACAAGTGTCCTGCATCCGATGAATATTTTCACTCTCTATAAACCCGGAATCCAAAATTGTCCAAAAGAGGTGAGTGAAGCTGAGTTGCAGAAATTTATTCAGATGAAAAATGACGCGATGGAATTTTTCAGCGGCAATTTGCTCCTTGGTATCGAGCCGGATTTTCCGCGGGTCCGGGAAGAACTCCTCGTGGCCCAGAATTTTTTCAAGGATTTGACCGGCAAAGAAGATGTCGGTACGGGTCGCATTCTTGAATATATTCGTGAGATGCCCTTCCCGGAAGCTGATTTTGATCAGCGGGGTATGAAGTTGATGGAAAAGAGTCGTGACTCTCTCGGAGAACGATTGTTTCATCTTTCTAAAGAACTGCTTCGGTCGATGAATTCCAGTTTTTATCACGCTCTGGTTGTGGATACCGACTGGGAACGATATTTTAAATTGCAATGGTGTAAAAAAGACGCCACGATAATCAAAATAGACAGTGTTCCTGATGGGATTTACTATCTGGATAGCGGCACAGTGGTGGCTTTCAATGGGAAGGGAGAGATGCTCGCCACCATGGAGGCGGGAACGATCTTTGGTGAAATGGCTTATTTTGGCAAAGAGAAAAAACGTACAGCCACCGTTGTTGCTAAAACGGACGTTGTTTTGAGAAGGATATCCACTGAGGATTTCAAGAAATTCCCTGTTATAATAGAGATCTTTGAACGGATAGCCATCGCTCGCCGTCAGGAGATAGCCGAAAACCACAAGCATCCGGACGATAAAGCCGCATCCTCCACCTGAAAGGACAGTGGAGAACGCGGTTTTATCAAGAGCCTATTTTACCTCTAGTACCACATACGTGGAGTAGTTTCCGGCGCGGACCCTCAGGAGTATCTTGTCGGAATCCGATTGTTTTAGAATAGTGTCGAGATCTTTTAGATTTCTGACCCTTTCTCTGTTCACCTCTTCTACCAGTTGACCCGGTTTAAGACCAGCCGCTTCTGCTGGGCTACCGGAAGCTACATCACTTATAATCAGGCCGCTGTTTTCTTCATAGCTGAATCTTTTGGCAAGTTCGGGAGTGAGCTGTTGCAATGTGAGACCAAATTTTTCTAGGGATTCATCGCTATTCGGACCTAGCCCGCCTTTGCCAAAATTTGCAGGCTGTTCGCCAATGGTGACTTGAATCTTCATTTCTCTGCTACTGCGCATAATATCCAGTATTACCTTGCTTCCCGGCTGGATGAGGGCTATTTGATTACGCAGATCGGAGACATTATGTAATTCAACCCCGTTTAGCCGAAGGATAACATCCCCCTGTTGAAGTCCGGCTGCACTAGCTGGGGAATTCTTTTGGACCTCACTGATCAGGATGCCACCGACCTTTTTTAAGCCAAAGGAATCGGCCAGATTTTTATCCACGTTCTGTATCACGACTCCAAGCCAACCGCGAGTAACCTTGCCGGATTTCTGTAGTTGGGCTTCAACGGATTTAGCCAAATTAATGGGGATGGCAAAGCCGATTCCCATATAGCCACCAGTCCTTGAGAAGATTGCACTGTTGATACCGATCACTTCTCCGTTGCCATTAATCAAAGGTCCGCCGCTATTGCCCGGATTGATAGCGGCATCGGTTTGGATGAAGTCTTCATAATCGCTGATTCCAACACTCGATCGTCCGGTAGCACTGATAACCCCGACGGTAACAGTTTGAGTGAGACCAAAAGGGTTACCTATGGCGATTACCCACTGTCCTGCTTCTAGTTTGGATGAGTCTCCAAGCGGGAGTACGGGAAGGTTTTCGGGGTCGTTAATTTTTATCAGAGCAACATCTGTATCGGGATCTGTACCGATAACCTTGGCGTCGAAATTTCGATTGTCAGAGAGCATAACTTTAATGCTATCGGCACCTTGCACCACGTGATTATTAGTCAGGATATAACCATCCTTGCTGATGATAAAGCCAGAGCCCAGAGCATGTTCTTTAAATTCTTGGGGTTTTTGCTGTCGTTGGCGGAATTGTGGTCCGAAAAAATGTCGGAAGAAGGGGTCATTGTAGAGATCTTCCGGTCCTAAACCGCCTGGATTGGCCGTTGTTGTCTTTTCCACTTTGACATTGACCACTGCGGGCTTGGATCGTTTGACCACATTGACAATGGCTTGCGATGATCTGTTGAGGATGTCTTCATCCTGGTTTGCGTCAGTCTGGGCAATACATTGAGCGGCAATGAGTGTCAGGCTGAACACCAGGAGGGTGAGCATCCAGGAAACTTGGGAAATTAACCTTTTTCTGCGCATTTTCTTTCTCCTTTAAATAAAGATTCTAACCCCGTCAAGGGGACTTTATTCAGTCTCTCTTTGAAGAGGACAAGTACCTTTACAAAATTCTATCTTGCATTTCAGCACCGATTGTAGGCGTGAAAACCAAAAAAGAATATTCATGGTACTTAGTTGGGTAGCAAGGGAATAATCCATCTTTTGGAATGGATTATTCCCAATCAGGAAACGAATCAATAAAACAAATCAGTTCTATTTCTTTGGAGAAGACAGTAAACGTGATAAAAAGACCGTCAAGAAAGATTACTAAAATGTAATCATGAAGAAACGGGCATCAAGTTTATTAACAAGATTTTGGTAAGCTTGATGCCCGTGTGATTGAGGAAGGCTGTACTTGTTGAGTATCAGGTGCGGATCATGTCGGCGATTTGAAAGGCGACTTCAAGACTTTGTTCTGCATTAAGTCTGGGATCACAGCTGGTCAGGTAGTTGTTGGCGAGTTCTTCATCCACGATGTTATGCGCCCCGCCGGTACATTCTGTAACATTGTCGCCGGTCATCTCCAGATGGATGCCTCCAGGGATAGTACCTTCCGACCAATGGGTTTCGAAAAAGCAGGTTATTTCGGAAAGAATATCATTGAAGTTTCTGGTCTTATGGCCAGAGTTGGCAGTATAGGTGTTCGCATGCATAGGGTCGCAGCTCCAGACGATATTAAAGCCCTCTTTTTTCATTTCCCTCAGTAACGGTGGCAAAACCTTTTCGACTTTTGTCATGCCAAGGCGGGTAATTATGGTCATCCTCCCCGCTTCATTGTCAGGATTTATGACACTGATGAGTCGTTTCACATCATCTATGTCGTAGGTGGGGCCGAGCTTTAGTCCTATTGGATTATGCACTCCACGCAAAAATTCGATATGAGCACCATCCACCTGTCGGGTGCGTTCGCCAATCCACAGCATATGCGCTGAGCAATCGTACCAGTCGCCGGTAATAGTATCCATACGAGTCAGTGCTTCCTCATACTGAAGGAGCAACGCTTCGTGAGAGGTAAACAGCTGGGTTTGCTCAATTTGCGGGGTATCTGAAGAAATACCTATAGTCTCCATGAATCTGATGGCATGGCTGATTTGTTTGGCTAATCGATCATAAGAACGTCCCATTGGGGAATTGGTGACAAATTCCTGATTCCACGCCTGTACCCTCTGTAGGGAACCAAATCCGCCACGGGTGAAGGCACGCAGAAGATTAAGGGTCGACGCGGCCATGTTGTAACCCTTGAGCATGAATTTTGGATTGGGGTTACGGGCTTCCAGAGTGAACTCAGGACAGTTTACCATGTCACCACGGTATGATGGCAGCTCAACACCATCGATGATTTCGGTGTCGGAAGATCGGGGTTTGGCAAACTGCCCTGCAATTCTCCCGACTTTGATCACCGGTTTTCCACCGGCATAGGTGAGGACAATGGCCATCTGTAGCAAAACCTTTAGGGTTTCACGGATGTTCGGGGCGGTTACATGAGAAAAATTTTCGGAACAATCACCACCCTGAAGCAGGAAAGCATCTCCGGTTACTGCCTTTGCCAGAAGTTGTTTGAGGGAGCGTATCTCACCTGCAAAGACGAGAGGTGGCAGGGTAGATAAGTTGGCAAGCACTTTATCCACAGCTGGCTGATCTGGCCAGGTCGGCTGTTGAAGTGCTGTCATTTTTTTCCAGCTTGATTTGGTCCAGTTATTCCGGGATGTTGGCATTATATTTCCTTGAGTTGTTAGATGTTTCGTATTGTGATTGTCTGGAGTCCGAACAATACCCGGCAAAGCGAATAATTTCCAGTACTCTGTGAGGAGTTTCTCTTGCTTTAATTAATAATGTTTTGATAAAAGAGACAATAAATTTTTTTTCTAAGCTACTAAAAACAACATCGCTCGACGTCAAAAGCATTAAGAATACGTAATTCCCTCTCCCTTCTCAACGCCTCAGGTGGTGGGTAAAACACTAATTGAGCGAACATTTTTTCGATATTGTCACGATTGGGGATAGAGTCTAATCCATAACCAAGAATCTTGCCAGTTCTCGTGTCCAAAAGTTCGGCATCTCTACCGTTTGTAACAACGGCAAGCGGAATACAATAGGCAGGGTTTATAACTCTCGCTGCGGCTATTGCCGCACGCTCTCTGCTGACCAGAGAACCAGGTCCATATCGGATGATCATGCACTGTTTTTGATGTTGGGAAATGGTAAGTTCGATGGTTGAGGTGACAAAACATCTGGAGAAAAGTGTTTCAATCTTGAGTCTTGGTTGCAGGAGTTCTTTGTCGTAGCCCTTTTCTTCCACCATAATCCGGCTAAGATCCTGGCGGATACGTTCATCGTCAGTGTCGGTCAATTCCTCTCCGGTCAGGTAGTCTTTAAGGGTGCCGTAAATGAGGTGATGGGGTTTGGGAATACGCATATATTTTCCGGTGAAGACGTATTGCTTCTTTAAAGTAGTAGTAAACTGTTCCTTTAAAAGTAATAATCTCCCAGGGTTTTGCAAGTGAATCGATAGTATCGCTGCATGCGAATCATTGCCGTTACAAGGATTGCTGGCTTACGTCAAAAAAAACCAGTAGCGTACAACAACGTTCATACAATGAGGGGCGATTTGCAAAAAAAATTCTAGACAATACGTTACAAGTTAACAAAGCAGCTGTGATAATGTCATAGCATATGCCACACATTAGGCGGTAAGCGGACTCAGCGCTGGAAATTTGCGTGGTGTCATACGAGATTTGGCCCCCCTGTTAAATATGTGCTTGAACATTATTGCTGGCACAGAGTGGCAGGGGTAGAGGATGTCAGCTATCACGAGAAAGTTGTTAGGGGAGACGAAGATAACTGCCGAAGCAAGAGCGGAAGACACTGCAAAAGCAAACTACATGGATGAAATCAAAATTTTAGAGGAGATGTGCAATGACAATTGATCTCATCAAGCAAAGAAGCAGATGGAAATTCGTGACTATCGGCAGCTTTTGAAGCCCAAGCGGAAAAAATATCGCGCACTGTTCCTTCTTCACCCTGTAATCATACTTTGAACCCCAACAGAGCGCACTGGGATGTGAACATGTAAAATCCTATACGGATTTCAACAATGGTCATTTCCTATTGGTTCTTTCCGGGAATACTCTGGGGTTGTTCCTGTTCCAGAAGAATGATATCAGGGTTCCAATCCAGCCACTCTTTCTCCGGTTCGTCATGGAGGGTGAAATGTGAGCCGGGTATCGCAGCAGCTCCGGTCTTTTCGTTGTCGGGGGTAGCAAGAGCAATTCCTCCTCGAATAACAGCCTCAAGGGAGGCAGCGGATACAGTGACTCCAGAGAAAATTCCTCCCTCGATTTTAGTACCGCTGACGTTCCAGAACCGGGTGTTTTTTCGTATGATTGCGCCATATTGTTTGGAAATGGAAACAAACACATAAACTTTCTGAAAAGTTGGAGAGAGTTCATAGCCGGTAATCTTTCCTACCTGGACCTGGCGGTAATATACAGGTGAGCCGACACTCAGTGAGCCAAGGTGTTTTGCCTCCAGCACGATACCGAGTCCATCACGGCTGGCGATCTCTGTCTGGGGTGGCTGTGGCAGTACATTGAAGGTTCTGGAGGGTGGGCCGTTGCCCTGTAGGATATTAAGGAAAGAACCAAAGAGTATGGTTTCGACATTCTTAACGCCGGACAGGCCGACTTCGGCCTGCTCCACCCACATTAAAGTAGTGGCTCTGAAAAGTGGAGCAGCATTCCTGTCGACACGCACAGTTCCTACGATCATCTGCAGATTTTCAGTAAAGGTGAGTTTGGTAACCTGACCGATTTCGATTCCTTTGTTCTTCAGTGGTGAACCTTCCTTCAGCCCACTGTTTTCTTTTAGATATATTGTCAGCCTTATTTCGTCGGCTAGTAGTGCTTCCTGCTGGTTGGCATAGAGTGGATAGGGCGTGGTTGAGGGTACAAGAGCGCCGTCAGGCACATTGATGCACCCGATACCGCCTGCCAGGATAGAGTGAAGCGATCCGGTTTGCACGTTGAGGCCGTTTAGTCCACCAGAGATTTGGATACCGCTTGTATTGAAAAATCTAGTCCTTTCTTGGATAAGATTCTTGAACTTGTCATAAACAAAACATTCGATCATTACTCCCTGTTGGTCAGGAGTTAAATGGAAGCCTTCAAGTTCTCCGATTTTTATGTTCTTATGCAGTATTGGAGCACCTATGGTGAGGGATTGCGCGTCTTTCGATATGAGTAAAAAGTGCTTACCTGCAGGGCGTAGGTCGGGCACCGCGCTCACGGCATCTTTGTAGCTGTCGTAGAGTTGGAATTGAAAACCTTCGTTCGGCGGAAAGTTTTTTTGTCCTTTAAGTTTATCCGGTGTAGTAAAGCTTACTCCGCCGTTAAGGAGGTTGGCCAGTGGTCCGGTCGAAACTTCTAGCCCCTGATCAATACTTGCACCAATTTCGAGACCGGAATGCATCCAAAAGACGCTTTTTTTACTGAGCAGGTGGAGATATTTTTGATAGATAAACAGGGTCGTGTTGATGGTTCTGGCAGATCTCGCCAGGTCGATATCCACGACTTCCCCGACTTGGATGTTTTTGAAATAGACAGGGGATTTGGCAGAAAGTTCGATTGGACCTTCGGAGACGAGAACAAAAGATCGTCCTTTTCTCAGAGGTGTTTGCGGAGGCGGTTCCGGAAGAATCTCAAAATGGTCCTTAAAGGCTCCATCTCCTGGTTGAAAAGAGATATAAGCACCGGAAAAGAGCAAACCAAGATTATGTATCCCAGTTGGTGAAATCTCAGGTTTTACGAGCCAGAATTGAGTGGTTTCCCGGAGAATGATCTCGGCTCTGGGGTCGAGAAGAATATGGGCCGTAACTGTTTTCTCTTTATCGTTGTTAATCTCGATGTCTTTGACGAACCCTGCTTCCAGACCTCGATACATGACCTTGGTTGATTTTTCGATTATGTCTTCGCCAGAGGTAAGGGTTAACGTCATCGGGATGCCGTAATTGGCTGATTCGAGGTTGGGGTAAAGAGAAAAAACATGACCATTTTCGGCCACAGGGCTGTCCTTGAGCTGTTCTGGAGTGTAGAGGAGGATGCCACCCCGCAACAGCGATGCCAGAGATTCGACCTGCACCTTCAGATTCGGCAGTTTCCCACTGATCTGGACGCCGCTCACGTTACAGAAACGACTGCCTTCCCTTACAAGATGGGCAAACTCAGGTTCAATAAAGAGATCAATCAGGACATTTGTATCGTCTACAAGCTGATAGCTTTGGACTTTGCCGATTTCTATATTCCTGTAATAGATTCCCGTGTCGGTCTGTATGGACCCGAGCATTTCGGTTGTCAGTTGAAAGTGGAGTCCAGGTGTTTTCGGGGAGACGGGCGGGGGGGATAAAAGACCTATGAACTCGCGCCTCGGTTTGGTCATGGTACCGATTTGAATGCCTATGTAGCTTCCGGAGAAGATAGTATCGAGACCCTGAACGGAGCTCGCTGACAATTGGGGACGCACTATCCAAAAGAGGGTATCCTCAACAAGATGGCTAACGACTTCTTTTTCCATTTTCGCTATGGCTATAATTCGCTGATTATCGAGGTCGGGAAGTACCTTTTTGACGAGACCTACCGGAATACCTCTAGCCATGATCTGAGTCTTGCCGGGAACGATGCCGGATGCGTCTTTGAAATAAATGGTTATGTCCACCCCAGCGTCTTTGTAACTGTTGAAGACCAGCCAGCCACAAATACAAAGAGCGATAATTGGTAGCGTCCATACTATTGAAATACCACGGTTTTTCCTGATAACTGGTTCTGCGGTCATGGTGTGTTTCCGACATTGATTGGAGGGTTGTCACTGCTGGCAATCTTTCCGTTGGAGTAGCATCTATCCCACATGATTCGCGGATCAAAGGTAATGACTGCAAACATGGTGGATGCAACAACGATGCAGAAGTAAGTGGCTGCCGGTGCGACATGTACTGAAGTGAAAAAGCCAAAATTAACAAGGACGGAGAGCAGGGCAATGACAAAAATATCAAGCATTGACCATCTGCCGATAAAGGTGATAAACCTAAACATTCTGGCTTTTTGTCTTAGTAAATTCAAATCGCAAGGACGAGTGGATATTAGTAGAATAACGAGACCGATGATCTTAAAGATAGGTACTAGAACGGAGGCAGTAAAAATGATCAGGCCAATAACGTAGGAACCATGCTGAAAAAAATAGATAATTCCGTCTATGATTGTCGATCGATCGGGAATTCCCAGAAAGTCGACCCGCATTATCGGGAGTAGATTGGCTGGAGCAAGAAAAATTACTGAGGTTAGGACCAGAGCCAAGGTTCTTGAAACACTGGAAGGCTTTCTGGTGTGAAGTGGCTCTCCACAGCGTGGACATCCATTTCCTTCAAGGACAGTCGGCGATAGTTTGTGGCAAATATGGCAGAGGATCAAGCCCTGGCGGGCTGCATTGATAGCTGCACCACTTTGGAGATGATGAAGAGCTTCGGTGTCGGGTTGGCTCATTTTCCCCTTATCTTCAATGGTCTGCCAGAAAAAGTCATGGTCAATGACCGTTGAAACGGTGAGGTTGAGCAGGACCAGCCCAGTGAAACAGAAAATCCCCGTATTGTAGTTGATTTCAGTACTATCGTTCATCTTGATAATGGTGACCATGATGCCCAGTAGATACACTTCAACCATAGCCCATTCTTCAAGATGCAGATAGGCTCGGAACAGCCTTGCCAGATACGATGGGTATCGTTTCAAATAGAGATGAAGGGAAATAACTAACATTGCGGTGAGGAGTACAAGGGGAAAAATGACTGCCGAGATCAGCACCATGAATGAGACAAAGTAGTAGCTATTTTGATAAAAATTAATGATAGAGTCGATGATGTTGGCCGAGTCGCTGAAACCAAACGATTTCATGGTCATAAGAGGCAGCAGAATTGCCGGTAGATACATGAGCAAGCCAGCAATACTCAGGGCCAGTGCTTTTATGATTGAATCGGTGGTTCTCCTGCTTATTGTCTTGCCGCAACGGGGACAGATGATAGAATGCCCGCCAGGTGTTTCTGCTTTGGACAAAAGCAAATCACAGTCAGGACAAGCTGTAAGATGATCAAACGTAGTATTCTTTGGATGCAACGCAGACCTCTGATTGCAGTTTTTAACAAAGTATCCCTCAGGGGGATAGTATAAAGAACACGCCTCAAGGGGGTGCTGAAAAGAGAAAAACCATCATTTATTCAGCATAGTAGCGTGAACTGAACCGTTTGTCATATGAAAAACTGTTGTCCCTCTAGAATTGGGGCGCGAGAAGTAGGGTGAAGAATTGAAGAAACATACAGAGGAGAATAGCATCGATAATAAATGGTTGAAGCTATCAATAAAGACAGACCCTTTGCTGGTGGAGCCGATCAGTGATTTTTTAGTTGGGGTGATCGAAGCAGGAGTTGAGACGGGTGCCAGGGATGAACCTCTCTACGGGACGGTGAACGGATATCTGCAAAAAGTAAATATGGATTCGGACGAGGTTGATGGCATCCTTGCCCAGGTGTCCTCCTATCTGGAGGAGTTAGCAGGCATTTTTAATGTTTCAAAGCCAATCCTTACATCAACCGTGATCGATGAAGAGGATTGGGGGAAAAGCTGGAAGGAACATTTTAAGCCTTTTACCATCGTTCCAGGTTTGATTATTGCTCCAACCTGGGAGGAATATGTCCCGGCAGAGGGAGAGGTGGTCATCACCATGGATCCGGGAATGGCTTTTGGTACCGGTCACCATGCCACCACCAGTCTCTCGTTGGACTTTATCAGGGAGACCTTGGTTGGAAGCCGTGGATTGCGTCTTCTCGATGTGGGAACGGGAACGGGCATTCTTGGCATGGCTGCACTGCTCTTTGGGGCGGAGGAGGTCTTCGGAATAGATAATGATCCCGAGGCCGTTTCTGCAGCAGAAGAGAATGTGCGCAGGAATTTATTGCAGGATAATATGCAGATAAGTCTCGCCCCCCTCTCCTCGCTTGTAGACCCATATGATATAGTGGTCGCAAATATTGTTCATGATGTTTTGATCAGTATGGCAGACGAGTTAACCCGTTTGGTAGCAGATGGTGGCAAGTTGATACTTTCCGGGTTATTGGCAGGTAAGCAGGTTGAAAATATAATAACCGTTTTCACGGCAAAAGGGTTGCAACTGTCAGGACAGGAGACCCGACAGGAGTGGGCTGTTCTTAAATTTGAAAAAAGTTGAGAGTGTAATGCCTGGCCGGTGTTATTTAATACTGCTCAGCGGTGTTCATCGAGGTGCGTTGGTAATCGGTATCGAAAATAATACCGACCCCGTCTGATTCCTGGCGGATGACTATACCGCTCGCGCTTACCCAGATGTTTTTGCCGGAAAGATGTTTCAAACTGTTCACGGAGAGGATGAAGCGCAGTTTTTTCAGGTCATCAACGTTCATATAAAAATCGAGTTTAACCTTAGCAGCCATTGGGAATCTGTGGGAAGTTTTCACGAAGACCCCTCCCGAACTGATATCGGCCGCTACTGTGTCAATCACTGGCAGTTGATCCTCAACATGTCTATATGATATTCTGGCTTGAATGTTGAGGGAAAAGCGTTTCTGCTCTCTTCGTTCAATCGACATGATTTTTCTCGACTAAGAGGATTCAAGTAACGGATCAGTAAATGGTATTGTTTATTAATACTAACGGAATAAGAAAGGAATTGTCAAACGCAAAGAGCAAGGGATCGGTTGACTAAGGCAACTAATTAAAGAATCCTCGATACACAGAATTCTTTATACTGCTCCTTGAGGGGTATTCTTAATGTACATGATAGGATGGTAATAAATCAATGCGACGTTTTTTCTTCGATCCTTCTTCACGAGACGACGACAGAGTCTTTCTCTCGGAGGAGGAATCTCGACATATTTCGAAAGTTTTGCGGCTGAAGGCTGGGGATGCAATAGAGCTTCTTGACGGTCTTGGAACAGTATACCTTGCTGCTATCACCGCGGTGGGACGTCAGGTTGAGGCCCATATTAAAGGCGTTGCCTCAAGCGAGGCGGATGTTGGTAAATCGGTCTGGGTGTGGCAGGGGATTCTGAAAGGAGAGAAGATGGACACCGTGGTGCAAAAATGTACTGAGTTGGGCGTAACCGGGATGATTCCCTTTCAGAGTTCCAGGTGTCAGGGAAAACTGGATTCAGCACAGGGCCGGAAAAAACATGAGCGGTGGCAACGAATAGGACTGGCAGCCTGCAAACAGTGTCTTCGGCTTAAGACGATAAAAATAGATCCGCCCGTTACGTATTCCGAGTCGCTTGAGAAGAATTCCGGTGATAATACGATACTGCGACTTCTCTTTTGGGAAGAGGAAAAGAAGATCCACCTCTATGATATACCTGAAATCGCGAAGGCTGACTCAGTCGCCCTTATGCTTGGGCCTGAGGGCGGGTTTACCCGGGAAGAAGTTGAGCAGGCGCGCCTGGTTGGATGGCGCACTGTGAGTCTTGGGGACAGGGTACTGCGGGCGGAAACTGCAACGCTCAGTGCTGTTTCTATAGTCCAGTATCTGGCAGGAAATTTATAAAGGTTAAGGAAGGAAAGTTAGTGATAATGGAAAGAGATCTATCCCGTTCGACAATACTTGGCAAATCGTCCCGGCTTATACAACTCGATGAGGCGGTAGCAAGCGGCCATCAAATAATTGACGTCCGTTCCGCAGCAGAATCTCTGGCGGGGACTATTCCCGGAGCAATTAATGTTCCGCTGTTTGATGATGATGAGCGCAGTGTTATCGGTACCCTTTACCGACATGGCGGGCATGAGCAGGCAGTAGATAAAGGTTTTGACTATGTCGAAAACAAATTGTCCGAGCTGCTTGGTGCTTTTCAGCCTTTTCAAGATCAACCAATAACTGTCTTTTGTGCCAGAGGGGGAATGCGATCGCTGTCGGTGGTCAACCTGCTGGATCAGTCTGGATATAAGGTCTTCCAGCTTGAAGGAGGATATAAAAAATACCGACAGAGTGTGCTGGATTGTCTACAGGAATTCCGACCTAAATTGATTGTTATTCACGGACTTACCGGCACGGGGAAAACTCGTATCCTGCAAAAATTGGAGTCTGCCATTGATCTGGAAGATCTTGCCGGTCATCGCAGTTCTCTTTTCGGTGGTCTGGATCGGGAGCCGAGCAACCAGAGGACCTTTGAAAGCAGGTTGGCCCAAACTATCAGCATGTTGACAGTCGAACCCTATTTTATAGAAGGGGAAAGTCGCAAGATTGGCAGGGTTTTTATACCCCAGCCTCTGGCCATGGCTATGCAAGACGCTATTCTTGTAAACGTCCATTGCAGTCTCGCCACCAGAACCAGACGAATAATAGAGGATTATCCTATAGAAAATGAGGCGATGCGGAACCAGATCGAGAGCATCCTGAGAACCTTCAAGCAAAAACTGGGGGAAAGTCAGGTGGAAAAGATGTGCCTGCTCCTCAGAAAAGGGGAATTGCAGGAGTTGGTTCGTTATTTGCTCGTTGATTACTATGATAAACGATACACCAAGAGCATGAGCGGCTATCAATATGAATTAGAACTCTCTTCTGAGAATATTGAGGAGGCGGCGGCAAAACTTACTGAGTTCCGTCGCAATTTGTTGTGATGATTGTCTAACACCCCACAAGGTATTAATCGATCATTTCTTTGGCATTTTGTTTAAAGGAAAACGATTGCGTTGTTTTTATAGAGTTTCTTTTTTCCCTTCTCCTGACAGCAGGTTTTTTAGCAACAATACAGTACAAATCAGACAAAGCAGCGCTGCTCCAAGTATAATCCAGAACACTGTCGACATCGCATCCGATACGGCCAACGAGAGCACGGCCTGAACCTGAAGACTCAGTGTATTCCTGAAATCTTCGCGTAAAATATTTTCCATGCTTTTGTGTAGCAGATCCATGACCGTAGAAGGAATCATAACAGAATCTCTTGCCAGATTGTGGACCATTCCGGTTGTCACAACACCGCCGCAAATACCTACTCCGATAGTTCCTCCAAGAGTCCTGGAAAACTGATGAAAGGAGGTCGCCACCCCCAGATTGACATTGGGAAGGTCTGATTGTACCAATAATAAGGTGGAAAGAGTCACAAAACCCATGCCGAGACCGGCCAGGAAAAAAACGAGAAAGCAAACAATCAGAGAGGTCTGCGGGCTAAAGAAAAGCATGGCAGCACCGCTGGTCACGAGCATGACTCCACCCTGAATTGCAGCCCATCTGCTGCCGGCACCATTGATAAAACGACCGAGCAAGAGAGAACCGGAGGACCAGCCCAGGCTAAGAGCGAGCATGGTCATTCCTACCTGCATGGGCGTTTTGGCAAGTGCACCTTCAATAAAGAGCGGAACGTAAGCAAAGAGTGAAAAAATTGCAAAGCTGCTGAAGAACGCTGCGCTGTTTCCGAGGAAAAAAACCGGACGGGCAAAAAAACGCAGATCGAGAACCGGATCAACCGCTCGTTTTTCGATGATGATAAAAAGTACGGCGAAAATAGCCGATAGTGCACTGAGCCCCAATATTTCTGCTGACATCCATCCGTAATCCCTTCCACCAATAATGAAAATTGTAAGAAAGGAAAGGATAAATGCGGAAAGGCAGGCTATCCCGGCAAAGTCCAATCGCAATTTTTTAGGGGACCGGGCCTGATGTTGCTGCAGGCAGCTGCCAATTGTCATAAGTGAAGCGAGCGCCAGAGGAATATTGAGGAAGAAGATCCATCTCCATGAGACATACGTCACGATACAGCCGCCGAGGGTCGGACCGACAATGGATGATATACCCCAAACCGAGCTGGCAAGTGACAAGGTCTTACCGCGTTGATCGGGAGGAGAGATGTCTGAAAGCACAATGTACACCAGAGCAAAAATGCCTCCGGCACCGATCCCCTGGAAGACCCTCGCGCCGATGAGGACAAACATTGATGTGGCGGCGCCGGCCGCGAGTGAGGCCAGCATAAAAACGGTGATGGTAAAGAGAAAGAGTCTTCGGGTGGAAAACAGGTCAGCCAGTTTGCCAAACACCGGCAGGGAAACAGCGCGTGCCAGAAAATAGGCAGAGTAGACCCAGCTGTACATGGTCAGGTCTCCGAGTTCGGCGACAATTGACGGCATTGCGGCGCTGACGACGAGTGCATCCATGGCTCCTAGGAAAAGTGCCAGAAGTGCGGCAATGATGATATAGAACCGATTTCCCAAGGTTAGTTCCTGTAGGTCGATAAATTGTAAGCAACTTAAAATAAATCAGATGCGACTGCCATAGTCAGATTCATTACGAATCGGACCCAGCCTTTTTACAGACTGGCTCAATCATTGAGGAAGGAATCCAACCTTTTCGATCTGTTTCATCGATAACATAGCTGAAGTCACCATGTTTTTTCTGTGGATAAACCAATCTGCCTTCCTGCAAAGCACCAATGGAGGCTGATGATTCGAATGGGGAGATAGACAGCTTCATGTTCGGAGAGATCACCACCGAAGGATTGAAGTATTGATACTGGAACAGTGCTCCTGTGGTAGCCAGACAGAGGAGCATGAAACAGCTCGCGTGTACGCCGATATTGAGATGTTTCGAAAACCGGAATTTAGTGGCTGCAAGGAGGTAAGTTGTAACCAGAACAAGTGAAATAAGAATCAGAGCTGTCCACTGGTTGAGTGTCAGAATTCGAAAAAATCGTTCGGCTCCCGAGGGTTCTTTCGGGAACAGACCAAATTCCTTTTTTATCAATTCAAGATTGCCTGAGATGTCTGAATCTGAGGGGGAAAGACGTAAAGCCCGTTCGTAGTTGAGTACCGCTTTCCCTGTTTTACCGGACTGGGCGTAACTGTTGGCGAGATTGTACAGCACGGATGGTGAGTATCCTGCTTTTGCTGTAAGCTGTTCGTACTTTGAGATGGCCTGATCATACTCGCCACGGCTGTATGCCTCATTGCCTTGTTGGAAAAGGTTGTTCTCAACATTTCCAGCAAGAACAGTAGTGGCCGACAACAACAAGTTTATCAGCAGAATGCTAAAAAAGAAACGAAGGTGTATACATTTCATAGCAAATTCTCCAGCTCTGTTTTTAGAGTACCTAAGTACTGCTGCATTTTTTTGGTGGTGAGGCTTGCGCCTCCATAAGCAGCCTGTTCAGCGGCACTGAAAATTTCAATGAGCTGAGAATCCGCGTTTAGTCGACTTCTGATATCAGCAAGGCTCAGGGCTGCAGGTTCGATATTCCAAAGCAGGCCGAGTTGGTTCTGGATGGTTGCTCTGGCAAGAGTGAGAAAGGTGAGGCTTTCCCCCCCTGTCTGGGCTTGTGTTAATTTTTCCAGGTCATGCTCTAGCAGTAGTTTCTTTCGTCTCTGCAATTGGATCTCGGGATGTTTCTGGATATTACGTTGCTGTATCTTTAGAACAGAAAGAACGAGCAGTGTAATAAGACAGAGTCCGCAAACTACGATGAACCAGCTATTTTTAAACAGCGGATCAATGCGATCATGATAGGTTCCGGGTTCGAGATGGATCGGAGCCAGCCCTGCAATGGTCGGCGTTTTTGCTGTCTGTGTAGCGGTTTGTTGTTGTGTTACTGGTGGAACGGGTAGTGCAACAGGAGAGTTTGCAGGTTTTTTAACATTAATTGCGATAGATTCGCTGGATTTGGTGATATATTTTTTTTGCTGGGGATCGAAATAGCTAAAAGAGAGAGAGGGAATCTCGGTCACAGCGCCGCTCTTGGCAACGATGGCTTGTTCAAAGCTCTTGGCACCAGAATAACTCTCTCCCTGTTTCGAAAAGCTTGAGGTGGGGGGGTAGGTTTTCCAACCACCACTTTCCGGAAAAGCAGGAGCCTCTACCCGGTCAAAATTACCCGTGCCGGCGATTTCCATGGTAAGCGTTATAGGTTCTCCGATTTCTACATCTGTCGGTTTTGCTGAAACCTTGAGATCAAAATCACCGATGGCACCAGTAAAGTTTTCAGGTTGATTGTCGGTTGGTAAAGGGAGGACCTTAAAAATAACCTGGGGACTGACTACGACGAGTGGTTTGCGTTGTACATTGTTAAAGAAGCTGTCGATGCCGGAGTTGTCAAAAAAAGAATCGTCAAAAAGGTTGTTGCCACCAAAAGGAGACAGAGAACGCCGTTTCTGAGGAATAAGCAGGGTGGCATCAAGGGAAAAACTTATTTTTTGATCGCCTGCTTTTATCCCGGATAGACTGGTGTTCCAGGTGAGAACATGATACATCCGGCCGTTTACGGATTCCTCAGTTTGCCGTGGTTTATCCTGCAACTGGGACATAAGCACTCCGTCCCCGTGGAGGGTCATCGACGAGTTTATTTCTGCTCTATATGCTTGATTAAAATAGGCTTTGATTGTAAACGGTACAATTTCACCTGAGTAGTGACTGCCTGTTTTCGAAACGCGGATGAAAGCAAGGTCGCCAGCTGTTTGACCTGTCTTGGCTGAATACCCCTGGGGTGCCTGTCCGGCCGGGGTTACATTAAAATGCAGGGGCTTGGTCATATAGGAATTTCCCTCTGCTATCACCTTTATGGGAGGGATGGTATATGCTCCGGGTTTGACCGCCTGGACAAGGTAGTTATTTGAAATTGAGGAAGAGATGGTTCCATTGATCACGCTGATCTGACTCGCCTGACCCTGATTCTGTAGACGGATATTGTCGATTTCCGGCAACTCAATATCAGTATTTTGACTTGTTCCATTCACCGTTATAGTCAACCTGGCCACCCTGTCTTGAGGAAAGGAGAGCTGGCTGAGTGAGGCATCAACCGAAATTTCCGCATGGGACTGGGAGATGCCAAGACCAAAGGTGCATAAGCCAAATACGGTCAGACAAATCAGTGTTTGGAAAAGTATTAATTTTTGTCGCATTACCAGTCTTTCTCTACGTCATTTTCATTTTTGCCATGACCGGACGGAACAAAATTCAGTTCGCCTTCCTCGTTTTTCAGGGCATTGAGCAGATTCTCTGCTTCCTCTTTTGTCATCTTACCAAGTTGTTGTCGCTGTGCATCCTGATTTGCATGTTGTCCTGAATTTTTATTTTTATCCTGGGATTCATTTACCTGTGTCGGCTTGTCGGGCTTTATATCATTTTTTTCTTTGTCCGGCTGCTGTTGCTGGTCTTTTCCCTGTGCGTCCTTTTTCCCTGAATCCTGCTTTTCCTCTGGCTTCCCATTCTCGGACTTTTGTTTATCTGCTTTTGGCTGTTGTTGATTTTTGTCCTGTTGCGAAGAATTGCTCTGTTTTTTGTCTTTTGAGTCTTCGTTTTGTTTTTGATCCTGCTGATCTTTTTGCTCTTGTTTGTTTTGTTCCTGTTTTTTCTCCAGCTCGGCCAGCCTCTGTTTGATGAGCTCCTGGTTGTGCTTGGCATCAGCGTCATTTGGATCAAGTTTCAGGGCGGACTGAAGAGAGTCTAAAGCTTTTTTCCACTGGTCGATGGTTGTCTTAGGATCAGTCTGTTGAACTTCCGCACCCTTCTGATAATAACTGTTTCCTCTATTGTAATAGGCTTTTTTCTGCAGTTCTATGTCGTCACTTTTGAGTGCATTGGAAAATGCCTCAATGGCATCATCGTACATGTTATTTTTAAAGGAGCTTGTCCCAAAATTATATTGCAGTTTCGGATCGTTTGGCGAGTTTTTCAGTTGTGCCTGGTAATATTGGGATGCTTGCAGATAGTCGCCTCGTGCAAAAGCTTCTTCACCTTTAGAACAGTACGCTTTAGTGGTCACGCCAAGGCTCAGCAGCAGAATAATGGCTGTTGTCCCGGTCATCTTTTTTCCCCGCTTTAGTTTGTGGAGAATTGAGTTGAAAAAAGGAAGGGCGCGGGCTTTTTTTCTTTCTCCGACCAGCAACTCAAAGATCAGGGCCAAAAGTGCTGCTGCGAGCGGCCATTCGAACCTTTCCAGCGGCACTTTATGTCTGCGTTCGGCTAGTTCCTCTTTGGGAACAAGTGCTAATTTTTTTTGGTAAATGGTTTCTAGTCCTTCGCCAGCTGTCCCAAGAGGAACATAGAGCCCGCCAGTTTTTTGGGCGATGGCTGAAAGCGTTGTCTCGTCTAATTTGGAGGTAACAAAATTACCCATTTTGTCTTTCATAAAACCCTTGCCGCTCGTTTCTGAAAGCGGGATGAGTTCGCCTTGACTGGTGCCAACGCCAACGGTATAGATCGTCAATCCTTGCTTTGCAGCGTCTTCTGCGGCTTTGATGGCATCACCCTCTAAATTTTCGCCATCGGTTAAAATGATGAGAATCTTGTGATTTGCCGCATTGTTAAGCGTCTCAACCGCCATGTTAATAACCGCCGCAATATTGGTACCGCCGCGGGGAATAATGTCTGTTGTTATGGCTGCAAGGGAATCCTCAAAAGCTGAGTAGTCCATCGTTAAAGGGCACATGAGGTAGGCTGAACCGGCAAACGGTATGAGACCCACTCGGTCGCCATCAAGTTGCCGGACAAAATCAAGTATTGCCAAATGCGCTCTTTTTAACCGGTATGGTTTTATATCTTCCGCCAGCATACTTTTCGAGGTATCAAGAGCAAAGAGAAGATCTATGCCTTTACGCTTTACTTCCACCCATTGAAACCCATACTGGGGACGGGCCAGAGCGGCAAAACAAAAAAAGACTGCAAGAAGCAGCAAAATATTTTTATAACGTCTTCTGTTCCATGAGACATTACGGGTCAGTCGTCCGATGAGTTGATGGGCGGCGAATTTTTCAAGAGCTGCGAGTCGTTTCTTCTGCATGTAGCTGAAGAGAAACGCCAGTCCAATACAAGAAATAACGCCGACAAGCAGCCAGTGCGGTTGTGCAAAATCCATATTTTATCTCACTTAAGGCAATTTTTTCCGCGACTGAAAAATGTCAAGACCCAGAAGGATTAAGGCACCGAAAACTAAATATGTAAACAGCTCACGGTAGGACTCAAAATTTTTGATGGTTCTGGTCGTTGTCTCCATCTTGTTGATCTCGTCATAGATTTTGGAGAGCGAGGCCGTATCGGTCGCTCGAAAGTATATAGCACCGGTTTTTTCGGCAACCTTGTTCAGTGTATCTTCATCAATATCAACCTGGACCTGCACAATTCTACGGCGACCAAAATTGTCGGTCACCGGCATCGGTGCCTCTCCACGGGTACCGGCACCGATGGTATAGACTTTGATATTCATTGTTTCGGCGGCTTCGGCCGCAATGAGTGGGGGGATCCGGCCCGAATTATTCATCCCGTCGGTGAGCAGGATCAAAATGCGTGATTTGGATTTTCTATCTCGCAGACGGTTGGTGCCGCTGCCGATGGCCGAACCAATGGCTGTTCCATCTTCGGCCATGCCTATTTGTAATGATTCAAGCCTTTTCCGCAACCAACTGTGGTCGAGGGTTAAAGGGCTGACCAGGTAGGGACGACCGGCAAAGGCCAACAAGCCGATCCTGTCGTTGGGCCGTTGATCAATGAATTGTTCGACTACCTTTTTGACGACTTCAAGTCGGTTGGCAGGTCTGCCGTCAAGCGTGAAATCCATCGCCTCCATGGAGCCGGAAACGTCTACTGCCAGGAGGATATCAATGCCGCTGGCCTCAATTTCCGTTGTGCTGTTTCCCCACTGTGGTCTGGCTATGGCCATGATCAGGAGGGAGAGCACAGCCAGACGCAGAAGAAATTGAAAAGTACCCGGTCGGGTCTTTTTTGCCCCACCAAGAGAGGAGGCGAGGGAAGTGCTTGAGAATAAAAGTGCCGGAGCTCCCCCGGCCCGACCATAAAGAAAGGCCAAAAGGGGCAGTAAGGCGAGTAGCCAGAGTAATTCGGGGTGCAGAAATCTCATGACCGGCCTCGCTTTTCACGTTTGTTTTTCTTTGGGTGCACTGATGTCTTTGGTGGTTCGGCGGGTTCGGTCTTCTTTATAAACGTAATGATGGCATCTTCCACCATCTCAAGATTTCTAACTTCAGGAATATGGTGTGCGAATTTGGCCATGTCCGCTTGTTCCAGGCAGCCTCGCAGTTCAGTTTTGTGGGTGTGTAAAGGTGAGTTCCCGCCAATTTTTGTCAACCCCTGAAGGAACTCCCGTGTGGTTTGACGTGTCGACTGGATAGAAAATCGCGACTCGATATAGCTGCGCAGGATCTGGCTTACCCGTTCCATATACATAAGAGCCCGTTCCGGACTCAGCAGCCTTTTAGCATCGGCCAGGTCCAGCAGGGCTTTTTCCCAGGGAGGAATGGGCTGAGGAGTCGGTTTAACTCTTTTTTTAAGAAACCAAAAAATTGCAGCAGCAATGACCAGAACCAAAAGGAGGAGACCGGCAATCAGAAGATAGGGTGGTTGTTCTGCTATTGGAACCGGGCCGTGTATATCACGCAATTGTTCGGTATTGTTTGGTATAGTCGGACTTTGTGTTGTCTGGGCGCTTTTGGGGGGCTTGTTCAAAAGAGTTAAGGGGGCTTCTCCTTTACTGGCTGCAAAACTATAGGCCGGCAGAATAAACATCAAAAATAAAGCGAGGGCTATGGCTCGTCTTATCATGAAGCCCTCCCTTTCCGAGTACTGAAAAAACTGAGTAATGCCGGTAGATATGAGGTGTCGGTAAACAGGTCGAGGAGGTCGATGCCAGCCGAACGGAGAGCCTTCTGCACAGTTTTATGCCTCTCTGCTGCCATTTCACTGTATTGTTTTCTGACTGTGGCATCAGAGGTGTTTAAATCAATCTGATTGCCGCTTTCGGCATCCTCAAGTGTGATCCAGCCAACATCGGGAATCTCAAATTCACGTGGATCGGAAACGATCATTGCTATCAGGTCGTGTCGCCGGTTGCTGATCTGCAGTTTCGGTTGCAGCTCTTTCAGATCATTATCGAAGTTATTTGGCAGGCAGAAATCGGAAATCAGAAAGGCTACACATTTTCTTTTCATTACCCGGTTAGTGAAATCGAGGGGGACTTTAAGATCAGTTTTCCTTCCCTTGGGCTGGAAAAAAAGGATCTCTCTGATCAGTCGTAGAATATGACCCCGCCCCTTTTTGGGCGGGATGTAGAGTTCAACAGAATCGGTGAAGAGGAGAAGGCCAACCTTATCGTTGTTTCGAACTGCCGAAAAAGCCAGAATTGAACCTACTTCTGCCATCATCTCACGTTTGGAGCTGCCCGCAGAACCGAAGTCGCCGGAACCGCTGATATCGATCATCAGCATTATGGTCATTTCCCGTTCTTCCGTGAACTTTTTAATATGGGGGATTCCGGTCCGGGCAGTGACATTCCAGTCTATTGTCCGGATATCGTCACCCGGTACATATTCGCGGACTTCATCGAAGTTCATGCCGCGGCCTTTGAAAACAGACTGATAACTGCCGGCAAGGCTGTCGTTCACCAATCGGTTAGTCCGCACCTCAATCTGACGGACTTTTTTCAGGATTTCCCTGGTAAGCAAAGTATCCATGGTCATTTCGATGAAATCAAGGGACCGGAACTGTATCGAGGATTTTTCTGATGATATCCTCGCTGCTGATCCCCTCCGCCTCGGCCTCATAACTTATTCGAAGTCGGTGCCGCATGACGTCGAGCACCGATGCTTTAACATCATCCGGTGTCACATAGCCCCTGCCTGCAAGAAAAGCAAGACAACGCGATACGGCTTTGAGATTGATGGTCGCCCTTGGGGAGGCCCCGGTCTCGATATATTCTTTCAACTCAAGCTGGAAACTCTGGGGTTCACGGGTGGCATAGACGAGGGAGACGATATAGTCTTTAATTTTATCGTCCATATAGATGCTGTCGATAACCTTTCTGGCGGCAAGAATATCGCGTGGATCGGTGACAGGAACAATCTGCACCTCTGAGTCGGTGTGGTCGAAACGATCGAGAATAGCTCTTTCGTCGGCTCTGCTTGGGTAGCCTATGACCACCTTCAGCATGAATCGATCGATTTGCGCCTCGGGTAATGGGTAGGTGCCTTCCTGTTCAATTGGGTTTTGAGTGGCAAGGACCAGGAAGAGCTCTGGTAACTGAAAGCTCTGGTCACCGATAGTGACCTGTTTTTCCTGCATCGCCTCAAGGAGTGCCGACTGAACCTTGGCTGGCGCGCGGTTGATTTCATCGGCCAGGATGAGAGAGGAGAAGATCGGACCTTGTTTTACCTCAAAAGTTGTTTGTTGTGGATTGTAAATCTGGGTGCCGATAATGTCGGCAGGCAACATATCTGGAGTAAACTGGATTCTTCTGAAGTCTGTCTGGATCGCTTTGGCCAGGGTTTTAACTGCCAGGGTTTTGGCGAGACCCGGGAGACCTTCAAGGAGGATGTGCCCTCCCGAGAGGAGGCCGACTAACAATCGTTCGATGAGCTGTTCCTGACCGATGATTACCTTGGAGAGTTCACGTCTAAGTGGGGAAATCCAGCTTGAGCTCTCCTTGACCGCCTCGTTGATTCTCTGGATTGAGCTGTACACATCTGTGGTTTGCTGAAGTGCTGTCGAGTCAGATGAGTGAGCTGACAGGGGGCCTGACTGCGGTGATTTATCTAACATAAATATTCCTCAAAAGTGCTAAGAAGTGACCTGTGTTGATGGACGATTGTAATGGATTTACAGTATATTCATACAACATTGCATCAGCCTTTCGCAAACATTACGGTTTTGTAATGTTTGCGAAAGGCTGATGCAATAGGTTGGTTTTTGGTCCATTGTCCAGGAAACGATACTTTTGTTCATCCGACAATATTTTGTCTTTGCTATTTGTCTTCACCGTTATAATAGTACGAGGAAGTCATGAGGAAACAATACTAAAAGGCCCGAACACAGTAGAAGAGACTTTGGAGAGAAGGCAGATCCCGGAGGAACAGGTATGACAGCATTCCACCTGGGGATGGCATTCGGTTCATTACGGTCCCCGCTCGCTAATACTAAATTTGGGAAAATATATAGGTTGGATGCACTTCATACTTTCTTCACCTTCACCTGTTACTTTCAGGCCAGTTGCGGCAACTCTGAATGAATCAAAACAATAAATTCAGTACTGAAAATGTGATAACAGATGAGACAACTATCTATCATTATTCCGACCCTGAATGAGGCCGATAACATTCTGCCGTTACTGAAGAAAATTGCCAGTGTGAGTTTATCCCACGGCTTGCAGCCGGAGGTCATTTTCGTCGATGACGATTCCACCGATGGGACGCGACAAAGGATTGTCGGCTATTCTGGGGATCTCGACGTACATTTAATCCACCGTGAAAACAAACGGGGCTTAGCCGGTGCTGTCATTGAGGGTGCCAGAGTGGCCACGAAAAAGTGGGTTGTGGTTATGGATGCTGACCTGAGTCATCCTCCTGAAGCCATTCCCTTGCTTCTCGAACCGCTGGAAACAGGCAGCCATGATATGGTTATCGGCAGCAGATATGTGGTTGGTGGAGAAACGCCTGGCTGGCCGATTGTTCGTAAAATCAGTTCACGACTTGCTGCAGTGCCTGCCAGGCTGATAACGTCGGTTCGAGATCCGCTGTCCGGTTTTTTCGCAGTCAGCAGAGAGCGACTCAGTTCTATAGACAGCAACCTGCCGGGATTCAAGATCGGTCTGGAAGTTCTTGCCCAGGCGGGAAGCTCATTTCGTGTTGTCGAACAACCGATATCTTTCAGGGATCGATGCACCGGAATCTCGAAAATGAACCCCACTATTTTGCAGGAGTATTTCCGCCAACTCTGCCGACTTTCACTCAAACAACCCCTCTTCCTGTGTATCCCGTTGTTTCTTGCGACGGGTATTTTTGCCGGCCTTCTTGACTATGTCATCTTTTCCTTTTTGACGAAATGGGGATATACGCTGGAAACGAGTCATATGTTCAGCCTACTGCTGTCTGTGCATATCTGTTACCCCATTATGCGGCGATACTTCTATAGGAAAATCGCAACCCCGGTTTCGGGTGATTATTTTCGTTTTCTTACTGCTGTTTTGATGGGGCTCTTTCTCCGGGGAGGTCTGCTTGCATCTCCGTTGCTATCGCAGGCAACAATCACAGGTCTTCTGCCGCTTTTCCTGATATTGACAACCTGTGCTGTCTGGATGGCGGCAATGATCATCATCCGTTTTGGTATCCTGCAGTTGAACGAGGTTCGCAACTGGAAACTCTTTTGTTCACTTTTCATCGGCTATACCATCCTGCTTCATCTTGCTTATCTCGGCAGTACCGAACTTATTCAGGAAGAAGCCTACTACTGGAATTATTCACAGCACATGGCTACCGGGTATCTTGATCATCCGCCGATGGTTGCCCTGCTGATACGATTCGGGACTGAGCTGTTTGGCAACAACGAATTCGGCGTGCGGATTGGAGCCTTCTGCTGCTGGTTTATCACTGCCTTTTTTGCTTATAAATTTGCCGAAAGGCTTTATTCCAGGGAGACGGCACTTAGGGCTGTGACCTTGGCGGCAATATTACCTATTTTTTTTGGGACAGCTCTGGTGAGCACCCCGGATGCTCCCCTTATCGCCTGTTGGTCCGGGACGCTCTACTTTCTTTATCGCGCTCTTGTGCAACAACATACCGGATCCTGGTTCGGAGTAGGAATCTGTCTGGGACTTGGCCTTGCCTCAAAATACACAATTGCGTTTCTTGGTCCCGCCATCGTCTTGTATATGCTTTTCGACTCCACCTCCAGGAAATGGTTTTTTAAACCCCAGCCTTACATCGCCGCACTCCTGGCATGTGCTATCTTTTCTCCGGTTATATGGTGGAATTATCAACATGACTGGGCGTCGTTTTTATTTCAGAGTCAGGGACGCCTGCAGGCTCAATCTGAATTCTCAACCCATAAGCTGCTGGCCAGCATCCTGATATTGCTGACACCCACTGGTTTTCTGGCGGCAATTGCCAGTTTAAGACCACGCAGCAATCACTTTGAAGCGACTGCCCACACTGTAGCTGAAAAGTCTCGACGAGATTTTTACTTCTGTCTAATAATGACAGTCATTCCGCTTTCCATCCTGATATTGTTTAGTCTCACCAAGGAGATCAAATTGAACTGGACCGGCCCTCTCTGGCTGGCGATCTTACCCTTTATGGCGTATTCTATGGTCCATTCAGAGGGTAAATTGCAACGGAGTGTGGTTCGGCTTTGGCCAAAGACCCTTGTCACGCTTGTGCTTCTCTATGGCCTTATGCTGCACTATTGTGCATTGGGGTTGCCTGGGGTTTCCTTTGCTAAAAGTGATTTTCTCTTTGGCGAAGAAAATCTTGCTCAACAGGTCGAGAAAGAAGTACGAGCTGTTGCTTCAAAAGACGGAGAGTACCCTCTTGTTGTGGGCATGGATCATTACAGGACAGCAAGCGGGCTTGGCTTTTATCTTCAAAAACAAATGACTGTTGATCAGGCAAAGTATCCCGTAGCAGAGATGACCGGAAGGCATTTGTTTGGTCTTAATGACCTTATGTATAGTTATTGGTATCCACCCGAAGAAGCTGCCGGTCGCGATATTTTAGTGGTTTCCCAAAATAGGCAAATGCTTGATCCCAGTTATTTTAGCACTCATTATCGATATCTCGGACCAATTCATGAAATCTCGATTGATAAGCGTGGGAAAAAAGTGGGGAATTATTTTTATCGTATGTTGAATCGATATAGCCCGAATGGACACCAGGACTTGGTTACAAACGAAGTCATCCTCAGCAAAATTCAAAAGGAACGCCTTGCAAAAAATGGTAGTGGCATATGAACAGATTGTTTTCGTGCACTAATCCCCCTTGTGGGATAATAGATGCAACCACCTGACTATGAGAGGATGTGTTGTGTCGGTTTTTTCGGCAAATCTTCATTTTTTCGATAGACCATTCCGTTGAATCTGGCAATAATCTTCTCTTGTTCGTCGGTGACCAGGACATCGTAGGCTCCTAATCGTTTCGGTTCGCACAGTTCGGTTGCAGTGGCGTAGAGGATACCTGACGACTTACTACTTAAAAAGGAGATATTGACATTGATTGCCAGGGCCAACTGTCCATGGCTGTTTGAAGCCACGGCAAAAGCCAGATCGGCAAGGGTGAAAATAGCACCGCCCTGGACAACGTTTGCCGCATTGAGGTGTTTGTCCTCTATTGTCAAACGGGCTTTACAATAGCCTTTTCCGAATTCAATTATTTCAATACCGGTAAGTGCGGCATAACGATCTTGTGCAAAGAAGCTTTTAGCTGTTTCTATATCCATGGTATTCCCATTGTTGCGTTATATCCCGATCTCTTCAGCGGGGTTCGATGTACATGTTTTAGTCTGCGGGAACTATTCCCTGCTTATCCTGAATTACGCAATGATTTTTATTAGAGCTGTTCGTACTATAAAATTTGTAACCGTTCACCAACACCCCATTTTCGTCCGATCAGGCCGCCTCACATAGCCAACTATAGCTCGGATGCCTGCTTGAACAAACCTGGCGCACTGGATGAACGGTTAAAGGTCCGGGTTATACAGCCTTTTGATGTGTACCGGTGAACGTTTACTAAAATTTGGTAGTTGTTCTTTTCAACAATAAACTATTAAATAAAGGTATTAGAAAGAATTCCCTTTACATACGTTCGGATGAAGTTGAGTTTCGGATATTGTTGCTGAGGTGAGAAGACATGTCTCTTTTTGGGGTAACTGATATAGGTTTATTTATCTTTGCAGGGCTGCTCCTAAACATTACCCCCGGCGCAGATCTTCTCTACATAACCAATCGAAGTGCCATTCAGGGGAAAAAAGCTGGAGTTATTGCTGCAATTGGCATTGGAGCAGGGTGTATGGTCCATGTTCTGGCAGCAGCTTTTGGCCTCTCCATGATTTTAGTTACCTCTCCGGTGGCATTTAGTATTGTCAGATATGTGGGAGCAGCCTATTTATTTTATCTTGGAATTAAAACTCTCCTTACGTTAAAACAGCAAAATACCTCTGATGAAAAAGTTAAGTCACTTCTATCGCTTATTAAGATATTCAGGCAGGCAATTCTCATTAATATCTTAAATCCAAAAGTAGCACTTTTTTTTATCGCACTCCTTCCGCAGTTTGTTTCACCGACTGCGACAAATCCGGCACTAACTTTTCTCTTTCTCGGGCTCCTGTTCAATGTGAACGGTACGCTGGTGAATATCCTTTTTGCGCTTTTGACCTCATATCTCGCAAAAAAAGTACAAACCATAACTCTCCTTCCGCGTATTCTTCAGTCACTCGTTGGCTCTCTTTTTGTCGTTCTTGGGGTTAGGCTGGCTATTCTTTCCTAGACTATCAGGAAAATATACAGGGTGAGAATCTTTTGATTTTATCAGCATCCTCCTCTCAGAATATTCAAAGATTTGTCAACTTTCCCTGTTCCTACCTATGACTTGCAAACGACTCAGCATATAAGTATGCTTAAGATGACCAAACTTATATGAGTAAAATGCTACAAGAAAAAGTGAATACCATCAATGACCAATCAAGACCATCAAACAAACAGCAAACGGGCTATTTCAAAAGAAAATATTGACAACCTTGAAAGACAGATTCAGCTCCGCACAACTCAACTTCTTGAGGCTAATCAGCAACTTAAACGGGAAATTGGTGAGCGTAAGCGCGCTGAGCAGATTACCAGGACGCTTTTTAGTATCTCAAATGCTGTCAATACGACCAAAGATCTCACGGAACTTTATGCTTCTATTCATCGCATACTTGGGGAGATTATTGATCTTAAAAATTTTTTCATTGCACTCTACCATAAAGAGGTCGGGAGGATCACGTTTCCCTATTTCGTTGATAAATTTGACTCCGAGATTGTTTATGCAGATCAATTTAGAGAGAAAACCTCTCTTACCGGTGAGGTTATTCTTGCCAATAAACCTGTTTTTCTAAACAAAGCAGACCTGCAGCAAAGAGTGGCAGAAGGCCGTATCATCGGCACAGCCCCGGAAATATGGCTCGGTGTTCCTTTACAAATAAAGGGGGAAGTCATCGGTGTCATGGCTACCCAGAGCTACGAGGACCAACTGCATTTTGATATGATTGATCTGGGCGTTCTTCACTCTGTGTCTGATCAGGTTGCCCTGGCTATTGAAAGGAAAAGATACGATCAGGCCATAGTTACAAGTGAAAAGAAATACCGCAACATTATCGAAAGCATAGATGATGGTTATTATGAAATAAACTTGAGTGGCAACCTGACTCTGGTCAACCAGACGATGTGCAATATGCTCGGTTTTGACGAAAATGAACTTCTTGGTATGAATACTGTTGGATATATGAGTACTCAGACAGCAAAGAAGATCGAAGAAACGTTCACGACTGTTCTTGCAACGGGAATACCTGGAAAAACACTCGAGCTCGAATTCCAACGTAAAGACGGCAATGTTCGTTACGCAGAGACAGTCGTCTCGGTCGTCCGTAATGATGATGAAGAACCTATCGGTTTCAGAGGTATTGCCAGAGACATAACGGAGCGCAAGGCTGCTGAACAATCTCGCAAAGCATTGGAGGAACAGCTCCAACAATCTCAGCGTCTGGAGTCATTGGGCACACTTGCCGGTGGCATTGCACACGATTTCAATAATCTGCTCATGGGTATTCAGGGCAGAACAGCACTTATGCTCAATGGCCTACCCTCATCGCATCCCCATCATTCACAACTCAGAAATATCGAACAATATGTGGAGAGTGCCGCAAATTTGACAACAAGATTGCTTGGTTTTGCCCGGGGTGGGAAATATGAGGTTCGCCCGGTGGATCTCAACTCACTGATTGTAAAAAATATCCAGATGTTCGGCAGGACTAAAAAGGAAATCACTATCAGCACCTCCCTGCAGGTCGGTCTCTGGCCGGTTGAAGTCGATACTAACCAAATTGAACAGGTTCTGCTTAACCTGCTTGTCAATGCGGCTCAGGCCATGCCGGGAGGAGGTGGAATTTCGATTAAAACCAGAAAAATTGTGCTGGAGGAATCTGATGCCCGTAATTACGGTATTTCTTCCGGGAACTATGTGCGGCTGACTCTCACTGATACCGGTGAAGGGATGGATAAAGAAACGATGCAAAAGATATTTGATCCCTTCTTTACGACAAAAGCCATTGGTCATGGCACCGGACTTGGCCTGGCCATGGTATACGGCATTATTGTCAACCATTCAGGTGCAATTACAGTCAAAAGTGAATTAAATAAGGGGACCATTTTTACTCTCTTCCTGCCTGCTACGGACCAAAAAATATCGATTGAACCTGAAAATTCTCCGACGGTGGAAAAAGGCTCTGAGACAATTCTTTTGGTTGATGACGAACCATTAATTATTGAGGTCGGTGGGGAAATTCTTGCAGCTCTCGGTTATCGTGTGCTGACAGCGGCATCCGGTCAGGAAGCGATCGACATATATCGCCGCAGTCAAAACCGGATTACATTAATTATCATTGATATGATAATGCCTCAGATGAGTGGAGGCGAACTGTTTGACAGGTTAAAAAGGCTTAATCCATCAGTCAAAGTACTCCTTTCGAGTGGATACAGTATTGACGGTCAGGCGAGTGAAATACTCAATCGAGGTTGCGATGGTTTTATCCAGAAACCGTTTGGCATTTCCCAGCTGTCTGTTAAGATTCGTGAGATTTTGGATCGTTCGATCATCAACAAGAGCAAATCAATACTCGTCAACTAACCAGCACTATAGTTCTTTCCCGACAGCGATGGATAAAATCTCCAGAAACTGAACCGAGCAAAACTTCGGCAATCTTAGATCTATTCCGGCGACCGACATAACACATGGTAGCCCCGAAGGACTGTGCATGTTTCGTTAACGTCTCACCAGGTTTTCCAAACAGCACGGTGGCTACAATTTTTGATTTTTCCACTCCCGCTTTGACTAAAATATCCTCTGCCTTCTGCATGTATCCATAACCGGTCTCGCTCATTTGTTGACAATCCGCATCATTCTCTTCGTAGAGAAAAGAGGGATCCAGGACGTTGACAAGAGAGACCTCTTCGATAACCTTAGAGGCCTTTCCTAATAGTATTGCTGCCTCATGGACCGCTCGCAGGCAAGTGGGAGAACCGTCAACCCCTATCATGATACGAGCCGCAGGAGAAACGCCGGTCGCAAAACCTTCTTCGCCAACGATATAAAAGCTGGCATTGAGATGGCGATTCACTACGCCATTGAGAACGGTTCCTAAGAATATACTCTCTTCCTCCCCTTTTCTGCGGCTCATGATCAAGGTCGAATAGCCTTCATTGTCGCAGATCGCGGTTATTTTTTTTACCGGATCGCCATCTTCGACACGGACTCCAGCCTGCAGAGTAACACCACTTTTTTCTAAAAGTTCCTGAACCTGAGACAGAAGCGGGTTAACGATTTCCTGAAAGTGTTTATCCCGCAGTCGTTGCATAAGCTCAGATGAGAGGACGCGACCTGCTCGAAAATCAATATTATCAAGATGAGTGCTCATAAATGATCCACCTACAACGTGGAGCAGATCTACCTTTTCCAATTCACTGCTCATCGAACTGGACATCAGTTCAATAAGGGGCAGGGTGTTTTTGAAAAGCTCATACTCTTTCACCGGAAGAAGCAGACGGGTAAGAGCCGGGATACTATTTTTCATGGCAGGACTCCTTCATTATCCAACCTTAGTTAGTGGCTGCCCATAATTTGCTAATTATGGACATGCACCAGTTAGTTTCCATCCTGAAACGGCACTTTTACCCTAACTCTTCGTTGTTCTCAAAAATTAATCCTCAGAATATTACTTATATGCCTGCGGTTAAATTTATCGAACGCCTCAATTTAGAATAAAATTCCTCATTTCAGGATGAAAACCAGTTAGTAAACAAGCAACAGCCATATATTGGCGACAGCTACACTGATTAGCATGAAAGGAAAAGCTATTTTCATAAATTGGAAGAATCGAATCGGATATCCGGCCGACTCTGAAATTCCAAGCGTGACCACATTCGCACTCGCTCCAATCATGGTCCCATTGCCGCCGAAACATGCACCAAAAGCCAGGGCCCACCACAATACTCCGGATTCCGCTCCCGGAATGACCTGAGTGAGGTAAGCCACAATTGGTAACATGGTGGCAGTAAAAGGGATATTGTCAACAAAGGCACTCATGATCGCCGATACCCAGAGAATCAGACAAATCGAAGTAACCAAATTACCATGGGCCAAATAAAGCACCCCATCTGCTATAATATCGAGCAGTCCGGTCTCTTCAACTCCGCCCACCAGAATGAACAGGAACATAAAAAACAGCAATGTGGTCCACTCGATGTCCTTTTCTATTAACTCCAGCATATTGACTTTTTTCGTCAGAAGGCCAAAGCTGAAGAGAAGTGAGGCTCCAAAAAGAGCAGCGATACAGACCTCCATATGCCAAATGCCATGGGTGAGAAAGAGGCCTATAACGATTGCCATAATCACCAGCCCTACCCCAAGGAGAGTGGAATCGGTGATTTTGTATTCTTCACGCAGCTGAACAATAAATTTCTGGATATCATCAACCTTGGCTTTGTTGTACTCTTTACCAAAGATATATTTTGAAAATATGAAGAGGATCACCATGACTATCGCACAGACCGGAGCAAGGTTTTGTGCAAAATCGACAAAGGTGAGGTTCGCGAAGGAACCGATCATGATATTGGGAGGATCCCCGATAAGAGTGGCTGTACCACCAATATTGGAGGCCAGAATCTCAGGGATAAGCAGGGCCAGTGGAGTTATCCCTAAAGAGATCGCTATTTCGATAGTCACTGGGGTGAGCAAGAGCATGGTGGTGACATTGTCGAGGAATGCCGAGGCGACTGCTGTAAAACCCATGAGGATGACAGCCAGCATATAGACGTTCCCGCGCGCAAGCTGATAGCATTTGTAGGCACACCATTGAAAAATGCCGGTATGTTTAAGAATGCCGACGATGATCATCATACCCATCAACAGGAAAATGACATTCATATCGATCGCGTTAATGGCGCTTTCGTAGGAAAGGATGTGGTATTCCGGATTCAGAGTGCCGAAGGTATAGGAAATAACCAGCATAAGCGACGCTCCGAGCATGGCCGCCATGGTTCGGTGTAAAAGTTCGAAAGAGATCAGGATATAGGCGAGAACAAATACGATCGTCGCGATCCAGAATGCTGGTCCGGTGGTTCGCTGGAGTCGAATATCTGCCAGGGCCATGAAGTTTGAGCCATCTTTGGTGAGTTCATGACCTTTAATTTCATAGCTGTTTTTGGCAAAACTGGGTTTGTAGACCGCTATATCCAGTTTGCTGCCATCAGTTATCTGTCCTGCTGGCAGCCAGAAACGGGCTTGATAACTGCCATCGTTTTCTGTCTCGAGGAAATCTTTTGCGTCACCATGGTCATGAGTGTTGAAGACTTTTAATGGGACTCCGTTTAATAAGACCTGTATTCGGGCATCGCCAATTCCGTTGCTGTGAGTATTGAGAACTTTACCAAAAAGATCCAGTCGGATCTGTCCTGCGAAACTTGTTTTAGTTTCCGAAGCCGAGGTCAGCGACGAAAAAAGCACAATAAAGAGAATCAATAACGCACCTAAGATCTGTGGTGATCTGCACCTTCGATCAGCTATAGCCTTCAAAACCATACCATTTCTCCTAGACATTTAGATCGTCAAACCAACACCTTTATTTCATCAGGACAACTTCTTCGGGCAATTGCTACGGCTTTCAGATGTGCCGTTTTGGCCCCAATTATGTCATTTGGGTCTTTACCTGTAAATACCAATTGTCGTCATTTATCAATAAATTTGCAAAATTACTTCAATATTTGTTTTTGGGCATTTCTTTTAAGGTGGGAATCAGGCAGTTTGTAAGCAGATTAACAGATCAGCATCCGTGACGTTTTGATTTTGATCACCATGAACACAAGTTCCATTTTTGATAAAGTAGCCAGTGTGAAAATGTAGTAATTGTAATGTTCTATCAATCATGTTGATAGCTGAATATTAATGTTTGTAATTTTTAAATACTATTGCAGTCTCTCTGCCGAAATTGATATGATAACTGTGAGCATGCTGACTCGCTTGTTCAATGTTACAATTTTTCAACTGTGAGGGCTTTTGTGAAATATATTAAAAAGAAGAATATCACCAGGGGAATTATTTACGCATTTACCCTGCTGCTGCTGTTGTATGGACTGCATGTTCTCCTTGCTACCCGCGCAGTGAACGCTTTATCCGATCTGACCAGAACTATCCACAATCACCCTCTTGTTGTCTCCAACGCATCTCTTCAAGCCAATGTTAATATTATAAAAATGCACCGCAGTATGAAAGATCTCGTACTTTTCCCTGATCAGGTGAACGTTCAGTCAACCCTGGCAGGTATTGAAATTCTCGAAAGGCAGACAATACAGCAGCTCCAGATTGTGCAACAGAACATACTTGGCAGCAAAGGACAAAAAATTGTCTCCGATGCATTAATAATGTTGGCTGAATGGGCACCGATCAGGGCAAAGGTAATAGCCAAGGTGGAAAATGGCGATAGAGAAGGGGCCGCCAAGATATCCTTTACCGAAAGTGCTGAGTTTGTGGCACAATTGGAAGCTAAGATTCTGGAGCTGACAAACTATGCAAGAAGCAAAGCCTCGGGTTTTCTGATTGACACTGAAAACGTTTACAACCATGTCAAAACTATATCGATCATTCTTTTTTCTATTTGGGGAGTTCTTTTTATTGGGGTTGCTTTCTATACCATCAGAAAAACACTCGAGAGTGAAAGGGAGCTGGCAGATGAAAGAGAAAAATTGGATGTGACGCTGAGGTCAATTGGCGATGGTGTTATTGCAACCGATCCACACGGCAAGATAACATTGCTCAATGGAGTAGCGGAGGAACTGACTGGTTGGACTGAAGCTAAGGCACTCGGCCAGAATATAGAGAAAGTTTTTACTATTATGAATGAGGTGACTCGTATTCCCTGTGAAAATCCGGTTGCCCGAGTGTTGGAGACAGGCGGTATAATAGGTCTTGCCAATCACACTATTTTGATAGCCAGAGATGGTTCCGAATGTGCAATCGCAGACAGCGGTGCTCCCATTAGAAACGAAGAACATGAGATAGTAGGAGTGGTGCTTGTTTTTCGTGATCAGACCGACGAGCGGCTCTTTCAGGATAAAATTTCCAGAAACGAGAAAAAATATAGACTCCTCTCAGACAATACCCTTGATGTTATCTGGACAATGAATCTTGACCTTATGTTCACTTACGTCAATAGGGCTTTGATCTCCTTTGCCGGATATACTCCTGAGGAATGGATTGGCAGCCAGCTCGCCGATCATTGCGACGCAAAATATTTTGCTCTCATGGAAGACACTATTCGCCAGGAACTTGCTAAGGGGGTGGAAGGAAACGGAGTTCTGTTTGAAGCAGAAATGTTAAAGAAAAATGGTGAATCGATTCCGGTTGAGATTCGTGGGCGTGTTCTTTTCGATCAGGTTGGAAAGGCGATTGGTTTTCAGGGGGTCAGCCGTGACATTTCAGAACGAAAATCGGCAGAGCGTAGGCGTGAATCTCTGGAAAAACAACTTATTCAGGCCCAGAAGATGGAATCCGTCGGGCGGCTTGCAGGTGGTGTTGCCCATGATTTCAACAATATGCTCAATGTAATTATGGGATATACTGAGCTGATGTTGGAAAAGACCAAGACAGATAATTCCATGCATGATGATCTTTTGGAAATACAGGGAGCAGCGAGACGATCAACAGAAATTACCAGACAACTGCTTGCATTTGCTCGAAAACAGACCATTGACCCGAAGGTAATCGATCTCAATGATACCGTGGAGAATCTGCTCAAGATGCTCAGGCGGCTTATCGGTGAGGATATCGATCTGGCCTGGATTCCAGATGTGGAGTTGCTACCAATCAAGATTGACCCAAGCCAGATCGATCAGATAATGGCAAATCTTTGCGTCAATGCCCGAGATGCCCTTCCCGGGGTTGGAAAAATTACCATTGAAACGGGAAATGCATCCTTTGATGAATCGTATTGCAGAGATCATGTAGGTTTTATTCCTGGTGACTATGTGCTGCTAACCGTGAGTGATGATGGCTGTGGTATGGATAAAAAAACTCAGGAAAACATCTTCGAGCCTTTTTTTACCACTAAAGCTATTGGTCGAGGCACCGGGCTTGGACTTTCAACGGTGTACGGGATAGTCAAACAGAATAACGGCTTTATTAATGTCTACAGCGAGCTCGATAAGGGTACAACAATCAAAATTTATCTTCCACGGTATGCAAAGGAGACGGTCAGTGCGCGAAAAATAGTCGGCACGGATATGCTACGTGGCGGGGGAGAAACGATTTTACTTGTTGAAGACGAGGCGGCTATCCTGAAATTAGGCAAAAGAATGCTTGAAGGACTTGGGTATTGTGTTCTTGACGCCAGTTCACCGGAAAAAGCCATCGAACTGGCGGCTAACCATGCAGGTACGGTTGATCTGTTGATAACAGACGTTGTTATGCCTGGTATGAATGGCCGTGATCTGGCTAATTATTTCACGGCCATTTATAGTGGTTTGAAGGTAATGTTTATGTCCGGATATACCGCAAACGTCATTGCCCATCAAGGTGTACTCGACGACGATGTTTGTTTCATGCAGAAACCGTTTTCCCAAACAGTTCTCGCCAATACAGTGCGTGAAGCTCTGAGTGAATGATCAAGGGTTTCTTCTCCCGTTTTTCTGTCCCACCACATTGTATAATGGGGGGCTGTTAGTTCTTCGGTTGTGCCAGCCACTGGTTATATGCCGATATGAAATCCTTTGCAGGACTGAAAATCAGCCAGCCGTTGCTGTATTGTCTGGCGGTTCCGGTGGCCCCTTGAAGCTGTGCAAATAATTTATTTTTAGTAAATATCAAAATGAATCCCTGAGGATTTGCGATGCCCCAGTCTGCAATTTCACCCATTGTTTTTTGTGGAATGAGAGGTGTACTTAATCTTCCCGCGAATTGAAATTGATCGGATAGGTCAGCCGGAAAAACTGCTACCTGTCCGCTCTCATCCTGTGCCTTCTTGATCATGTCACCAATCACAGTCTGATCATAGATCGCATGCAGTGGATCTGCAATCGCCAGATGAAGAAGGATGGTGAGTAACAGCATGCTGGATGAAACAATTTTGATAGATTTTAGAAGAGAATCAGACGGAAAAATGTACAAAAAGAGCGCAGCAAAAAATGGAACGACTGCAAGCCATTTTGGGAGATATTTTAGCATTTCCCTGTCCCCACCGTGTAATGACAGCTGAGGAACGACAACGAGCGAGATAGCTAATACTAAGAAAATAACCAGCAAAGGGATTCGATCGTATTTCGTCTGTCTTGGTGCGGTTGTTACGGTGTGGGCGATAAGAAGAGCAATGAGAGGGAGCAGGGGCAAAATATAGTGTATTTGCTTACCGCTCACACAAGAGAGCAGAAAAAAGGCAGGTAGTACTACGCTCAAACAAAAACGTGTTGAGCTATCAAAAAATTGTATCTTCCACCCTCTCCATGCCGGTAACCAGAAGAACCAGGGAAGTGTGAGAAATGGTAAAAGAGTGGCGTACCAGTAGAATGGCCTGCCATGGGCAAAAGACTTTACCATTCGTCCAGCCGTCTGGCTAAAAAGTATTGCCTGTTTGTACTCTTCACCTCCTGCGATTGCAGCAGGAATGGCCCAGCAAAGGGCAATTGCAGCACCTGCGACAATTGCTGAAAATGAAAAGCCATACCACCTTTTCCAAGACAATTTGTCTTTTTTACTCCACAGCGGCGCAAGCAGCATTGGTGGTACGACGTATAACAGAACAATAGGGCCCTTGGCGAGTATACCCAGACCAATTGTAACACTCAGGCAAACCCAGGGAAATATGGTGTTGCTGCGACGCGCCTCGAAGACGGAGATGAGGGCCAGAAGTGATATAAAAGTCAAGAGGGTATCAAACATCGTAAGGGAGCTGTAGAGGCTCCAGATGAATGTACCCAGGAGGATGAATGGGGCAGCCAGACGAACAGCCTTGTTTGTTGGCCATAAAATTTTTCCAAGTCGAACCGTGAGCATAACAGAGCCAAAACCAAACAAGGGTCCGATCAACCTGGCCGACCATTCTCCGACTCCGAAGAGCTGCCACGAAAGATTGATAAGCCAAAATAATAACGGCGGCTTGTGGCTATAGGGAAGGCCGTTAATGTGGGGAACCAGGAAATTGTGGCTTTGCCACATTTCCCAGGCGACCGAAAGATATCTCGTTTCGTCTATTGGAATCGGTGGTCTTGAATAGATGGTTGAAAGAATTAAGACCAAACATAGTGCAGTCCATTGCCAGTTTTCTGATAATTTTTGTTTAAGCATGACAAACCTGTTTTGTTTCTAATTTCACGAAATGAAAATTACGGCAAGAAAAGCCTGCCCGTTCGATAAAACACCTATACCAACCAGGCGGTTATAAATCGATAGTAAACTGGGTGAGCCCTTCAGTCGTACTGGTCACTGAAATGGATCCATGGTGCAGTTCAACTATTTGTTTTACTATGGTAAGACCAAGACCAGATCCGCCAAACGTTGCAGAGCGAGATTTTTCTACTCGGAAAAATTGATCAAAAACTTTGGGAATGTCTGGTTCAGGAATTACCATGCCTGTATTTGTTATCGTAAGGCGGATGATTCCTTTTGTCTTTTTGGTCGCGATCCATATATGTCCATTTGTTGGTAAGTTAAATTTTATAGCATTGTCTACAAGATTAATAAGCATCTGGAGTATTTTTTCTGAATCGCCCGTAAAGGGAACAGGTTCTAAATCTGTCTCCAGAAAAATGTTTTTTGATTGGAATATCTCCTTAAACTCGTCAATCACATGACAGATCAATTCTGTAAGATTAAGAGCTTCAAGATGGAGTGTTTCATGCTGTTCAAGGCGTGAAATGTTGAGAAGATTGCGTACTAATTTTGATAAACGCCGTAGCGTGAACAGCTGTTTTTCAAGTCCTGGCCTGATGTTTTGAGGCAGGTCTTTTGAGAGCATTTCTTCATGCCCCAGCATAAGAATAGTCAGTGGACTCTTTAGCTCGTGGGAGGCATTACCTATAAACTCCTTTTGCCGGTTAAAGGAATGTTGCAAACGATCAAACATGCCGTTTAAAGAGCTGGAAAGGACATGGAGTTCATCCATGTTTTTCTTCAAGGGAATTCTTTTATTCAGAGAATAGTCGCTAATATCCTTAATGAGAGTATTGATTGTCGAAAGTGGCTGCAGAATTTTTCCAGCCAGATAATAACTGATTATAATGGCAATTATTGTAATCAGAATAATCCCCAAAAGTATATCAACTATCAATTCAGTTATTTCTTCGACTAAAACCGGAATCGGTTTGGCAACGACTAATTCGAATACTTTGCCGTCTAGTGTTGCTTTGTCAACCATTACCCGGAAAGTGACCAGATGAGAGGCTAGATCTACTATTTCATTGCTGTCTTCCAGAGGGATCGCGATTTTTTCGAGGGGAATGGCCTTTTTAACAAAGTAGAATTTTTTCTCATTGCGCGTTGGAATATCAACAAATTTGGTCATTGGAGACGTGATGACAATATTTCCAAGCTCATTTTTAACTCTGATCCAATATTTGTCAAAAGGATGCCGGGTCAAGGTGATTTCCCGGTCGTGATTTGTGCGTTCGTTCCTGCTGACTGTTTGACTCACTACTTCAGCAATATCCTGTAAATCCCTATCAATTAATCTGAAGGGTTGTTCCATCAATTCGTAAAAGACAATACCGGAGAAGCTTATGGCAACAATAAGAGTAAAGGATGCCGTCCAGAGAGTGATTTTGGTTCGAGCTTTCATCAGGCGTTTTTGTCAATAATGTAGCCAAAACCCCGAACCGTCTTTATCAACTGCGGAACCTCATCGCTCTTGAGCTTTTTTCTCAGGTTTTTGATATGAACATCAACAAAATTTGACATGCTGAACGAATCGAAATTATCTCCCCAGACATGCTCCGCCAAAACAAACCGTGAAACTGCTCTCCCCCGGTTGTGTAAAAGAAACTCTAAAATGGCAAATTCCTTTGTCGTAAGTGAGACTGGTTCTCCATCTTTTAAAACTTCACGGCTGACGGTATGGAGGCTGATGTTGCCGCTTTCAATAATTGGATTTGCTTCGATCCCGCGTCTCAGCAACGCTCTGACCCGTGCGAGTAATTCCGCCAGTGAAAAGGGTTTTGGCAGATAGTCATCCGCGCCGAGATTCAGGCCAAGAACCTTATCTGCCACATCCCCCTTTGCCGTTAACATGAGGACAGGGGTGACGATTCCGGCGTTTCTTATCTCTTTGAGAACATCCAGGCCACTGAGACGGGGAAGCATTATATCAAGAAGAATGAGATCGTGGGTATCACTCCAGATCTTATCAAGAGCCTCTTCACCATCACTTGCCGTCTCGGTCGTGTATTGCTCACTATTTAAGACACTTACCAGTTTCTCCAAGAGCTCCGGCTCATCCTCTACAACTAAAATATTCATTATATTCTATGGCTAAAATGAGAGTGAATTTGATCAATCAGCAATACTGATTGTTTCAAAGTGGAGTTGTGTCAAGCAAGTCGCCATATTTTAAAAACCATTTTCCACTCATATTAACGAATCCGGTGATATGGTATTCAATTATGATGAAGGATAGATGAAGCTTTTTGAAATTATTGCGAGAGATGTGCGAACATGATAGTTTTGATTTCAAAATTTAGAATTACGAAGAGTTGGGTATCCAACGACAAATAGCCGCCTCAAAATTTTATCATGGTACAGCTTTATTTAAATGAATATGTAAAAAATCTGATAGGGAGAACGGTTTGTATAGCCTGTCGGGAAGGAATTCTGCGCGATCATTTCAATGAGATCGTCGCTGATATTAAATATTTGGTGAGAAAAGGGGTCGTTACCACGCTGTTTCACAATCTTCCCAATCGTTTTGCTAACCAGAAATTGCTGCGCAAGCTGGAAATGCGTCTGCCTGAAACCAGCCTCATCAGGATTGCTCCGGAAATTGATTTTTATGAAGCAGTTTTGGGGCATCCGGACACTCTTTACAAACTTATTTTTCTTGAACGTCGATACTTAACCGATAACAAAGGGAACAAAATCAATGCACTTACCACGGGCAGGGTAAGGGAGGCGTCAGCAGACTTTGGTGATCTCATTGCCAATGTGAACTTCAGAGACACCATGAATCGTCTCTGTGAAAAGATAGAGGCAGGGCATTGTGAGCGTATTCACATTCTCCCCGCCGGCAAGAACACCATCAAGCACGAACTGTTTACCGTGGAAGGGACCGGTACGATGATAGCTGATAACTTCGTCGAGGAATTCCGGCAGGTGCAGACAGATGAAGATGTGGCCATCGTTTACCGTATTCTGACAATGTATAAACGTGCCGGATTCTTGAAACCCCGGAGTAAAGCATATCTGAGCCGTAACCGTCAGCGATTTTTTGTGACAGCGATCGATGGCATCGTGGTCGGCTGCATGGAACAGAAAATAATAGATGAGAGGACCGTGGAGTTGGGTGCACTGGCGATTTCCACCCGTTTTCGGAATCAACGGATCGGGGTGTTCACGGTGAATGCTTTTATCCGGACAATGGCCGCGCAAGGGTATAGCCGCTTTATTTCTTTGACGAAGAATCCCCGTTTGCAGGCCCTGTTTCTGCAATTAGGGTTTGTTCAGGAGAGTCCATCGGAATATAGCCAGCGGCAAAGCGAGAGTCCTGATGTGAAGATGTTTTTCAAAACTGCAGAGGAAACAGAACCAAATGATTCTTTTGTTTAACCATTGGCTCTGCAGTCATTGTACTTAACATCCGACGAGGTACTAATATTTGAAGCAGCTCACTTCAGTTCCTTACGGGATTTTATCGCATTTGAACCTCGTGTGACGGTGGCGATACCCACCCCCAGTTTTTCGGCGATCTGGCGTTGCGGTACTCCCTGTTTCAGCATCTCAAAAATCTGCAGACGGTTAGCTACGTCAAGCAGCTCACTGGATGTAAGAAGCTCGCGCAACACCTCTTCCATCTCTTCCGCAGTCTTCTGGGCAAGCAAATGATTGACTAATTGAGAAATGTATTTTACTGTCGCTTCCATGTACTAGTATACTAGTACGAACTGGTTGAGAGTCAACTATTTTATCGTCGTGGCCAGTCTGAGATTGGCTTAACCCACGACGCCAATCGTCGTCGTGGGAGCCAGTTGTCAGAATGTTTCAGGATTTGCTGCAATACACCTTTTCAGGTATGACGAGTGGCGCGATATATGCCCTCATCGCTCTTGGATTTTGTGTGGTCAATAACACCATGGGGATAGTTAACTTTGTCCAGGTTGACTTTGTCACTCTTGGTGGCATGTTGATGTTTTCCTGCTTGTTTGGTGCAGGCTTGCCCATGGTGCCGGGACTCTTTCTGGCAGTCGCGGGGGTCGCCGTTGTTGCCATGGTCGTGGAACGATTCGGCTTACGTCCGGCCCGGTCAAATAATCATACGGTGCTGATCTTTCTCACCGTTGGACTTTCCATTATTTTGCGAGGCATTATCAAGCTGATCTGGGGAAAAAACCGGATGGCATTACCGCCGCTTACGCCAGATCAACCAATCAATATTTTTGGTGCCAGCGTGCTTCCCCAGGCACTATGGATCCTCCTGCTCACCCTGGTTGCCATTACTCTTTTGACCTGGTTTTTCTACCGAACCTCTCTCGGGCTTTCCATGCGGGCAGTTGCATCTAATCCGACAGCTGCCGCAATTGTTGGCATTCCGGCGGGCCGGGTCCGCTTGACCAGCTATGCTATTGCCGGTGCTCTGGGTGGCCTGGCGGGTGTGCTTGTCACGCCGATCACCACACTTAATTACGACGTTGGGGTACTTCTGGGGCTCAAAGGATTTGCTGCGGCCATTCTTGGTGGTTTTGGTTCCTTTCCAGGGGCAATCTTTGGCGGACTGATATTGGGGCTGCTGGAATCCCTTTCTGCCGGCTACATCTCCAGTGCCTATAAGGATGTGGTTGCTTTTGTTGTTTTATTGCTGGTGCTGTTTGTAAGACCTAAAGGATTACTAGGCAAGTGATGGTGGCGTAAAAACTCTTCATCTTCTTCGTTGTTGCAAATTTTACTCTTATTCCGACGTACCTTAGTACGCCGAAATAAGAGTAAAATTCACACGCCTCGAATATGAAGCTTTTTACTTAACCATCCTAAGTATGAATTTTTCACAAGTTTATCAGAGTATTACACTATTTGATAATGAGATTTAAAGGACATTATGAAGAAAGAACTAATGATGGGAAACGATGCAATCGGACGAGGGCTTATTGAAGCCGGTTGTCAGGTTGCGGCAGCATATCCGGGGACACCGTCCACGGAAATCCTCCAGAGTGTTATTAACCGGAAGGATCAGGCGAAAAACCCACTGCATATAGAATGGTCGGTCAACGAGAAAATCGCTTTTGAGGTCGCCTTAGCTGCCAGTTACACCGGCAAGCGATCCGCTGCGGTGATGAAACAGGTTGGACTCAATGTCGCCGCTGATCCTTTTATGCGGACCGCCTATCTTGGCGTTAAAGGTGGCATGCTCACCGTGGTGGCCGATGATCCTGGTCCACATAGTTCACAAAACGAGCAGGATACCAGACTGTTTTGCCTGCAGGGGCGTGTTCCTGTGCTTGACCCCTCAAGCCCTGCCGAGGCCAAGGCGATGATCGAGCCGGCCTATTTGCTCTCGGAAAAATACGAGATGAATATTGTTTTGCGGCCAACCACCCGCGTCTGCCACTCGCGGCAAAGTGTTGCTCTGACTGAACCGGTGAAGCTGGATCGCCAGGCAGCCTTTGTACCTGATACCGGTCGCTGGTGCGCCACCCCGGCTTTCCTGCCAGGTCTGCATCGCAGCCTCAACGCCAAACTGGAACAGATCGCCCAGGAGCCCGAATGGCAGCCAAGACTGACAGCCGGTGATAACAGCCAACCACGAGTTGCCTTGGTCGCCTCAGGTATCGCCTATGCCAACCTGGTTGATCTGCTGGAGGAGTTAGGACTCAGCGGCACCATTGATCTCTATCAGGTGCTGATGCCTTATCCACTGAACCCTGCATTTATGCAACACCTGCAACAAGACTATGATCGACTGCTTGTTCTTGAAGAGACCTACCCGGTAATCGAATTACAACTGGCCCATGCCGGAGCATGCGGCAAACAAACCGGCGCTGTTCCACGGGAAGGAGAGCTGACACCTGATGTGCTCTATCTGGCCGTGGCCAATTTTCTCGGACTTGAAACACCGCAGAATCAAAGCGTAGCAGGAAGGGGTCAACGTCCCTCTCTTTGTCCCGGTTGCCCCCATCGCGCCGCCTTCTACTCGATCAAAAAGACTTTTCCCGAAGGAATCTTTCCCTCCGACATCGGCTGCTACACATTGGGCATGAACCTTGATGCTGTCCACACCGTGCACTGTATGGGCGCCTGCATAAGTCAGGGTGCCGGATTTCACCAGGCCTACAAACAGGATGGCGGCAAGGTGCCGACCGTGGTTGTCACCATTGGTGACTCCACCTTTTTCCATGCCGGAATTCCCGCGCTGATCAACGCTGTCCTTCAGGATGCCCGCATCATTGTCGTCATCCTCGATAATGCCACAGCGGCCATGACCGGTGGACAACCGGTGCCGCACATGGGATTTGCCGCTGGCGGCAAAAAAACCAAGGTGATTGCCATTGAGCCACTGGTGAAAGCAACCGGTGTTGATTTTATCGAAAGCTGCGACCCCTATCAGCATGAACGCTTCGAACAGCTCTTAAAAAAAGCCGACGCCCATACCCGCAGTGAGGATGGCGGCGTTGCTGTGCTTATCTCCCGCCATGGCTGCCTGATGGATCCGGTCGTGCGTAAAATGCAGGAGGCTCCGGCGGTAACAATTACCGACGACTGCCTCGGCTGTGGCCAATGCGTTGATGATTTTGAGTGTCCGGCCCTGTCAATGGACGAGGGAAATAGCGTCGCCCTGGTTGACAGCGACCGCTGTCACGGCTGTGGCACCTGCATCCCGGTCTGCCCTGCCCAGGCAATTGTCGTAAAGGAGAAGATATGAAACAGCAAATAGTTGTCAGTGGCATTGGTGGCCAGGGGGTCCTTTTTCTAACAAGAGTTATCGCTCAGGTGGCCGTTGATCGCGGCATACCCGTGCTCACTTCAGAAAGTCATGGTATGGCGCAGCGCGGCGGAACCGTTCTCTCAACCCTTAAGGTAGGTGATTTTGCCGCCCCTTTAATCCGCACTGGCCAGGCCGATGTGGCCCTGTTGCTCTGGGAAGCAAATCTTGCGGTCCATCGTCCACTGTTAAAAGATGCAGGAGCGCTGATTATTAACTCCAACAAGGCTGGTGAAGGTGACAGAATCGATAGCTCAGGGATAGCCCGGGATATGGGTAAAGCGGTGCTCTCCAATCTGGTACTTCTTGGCCGGGCGGTAAGTAAAAACGCGCTGTTTTGCAGCGAAGAAGAGTGTCTCGTCGCTATCAAAAAACTGGCTCCAGCCAAATTTGTCGAGGAAAATATCCAGGCCTTTCATACCGGGATGAAGAACTAAGAAAATGATGTCTGGCCGCGACAAATTTTTTTATTTTATCTACCTGCACCGGACCGGGTTGACAGTAATCCTGCTGTCAACAGTCCTGTTGCTCTATCCTCTCTTTGAGGACAACCCTTACACTCTCGGGGTGACCAATCTGATTGCCATCAACACCATTGTGGTGCTGGGCCTTAATCTTTTTATTGGTTATACCGGCCAGATATCCCTGGGCCATGCAGCATTTTTTGGCCTTGGTGCCTACGGTTCGGCGATTGCGACGGTAACATATAATCTGCCTCCCTGGCCAGCAATGCTCCTGGTGGCCCTCTTAGTCGCCCTGGTCGCCCTGATTATCGGTGTGCCCATCCTGCGATTGTCCGGCCATTATCTGGCCATGGCCACCCTTGGTTTCAACTTCGTGGTGCACAGCGTCCTTCTTGAGTGGGACGAACTTACCGGCGGCCCCAGTGGCTTTTCCGGTATCCCATATTTAAGTGTTGGTGATTTTTCTTTTGACGATGAGATTCGCCTCCATTATCTGCTCTGGGGCTTTACCATGATCTGCCTGCTGCTCTGCCTCAATTTGGTCCGTAGCGGTGTCGGTCGTGGGCTCGCCGCGCTGACTGAAGATGAGACGGCCGCCGCCTCGCTTGGCGTTAATACCCGCTACGCCAAGATTAAGATCTTTGTCCTCTCGGCGGTAATGGCATCAATTGCCGGTAGCCTTTTTGCCCATTGTTACTGCTATCTCAGTCCCGATTCTTTCGGAATATTCACCTCAACCGATATGGTGATCATGGTGGTTGTCGGCGGCATGGGATCGATATGGGGATCACTCTTTGGTGCCGGTTTGCTCACCCTCCTGCCCGAGTGGATCGGGGTTTTTGAAACCTACAAGGACTTCGTCCATGGAACAATACTTGTCCTTGTCTTGATGTTTCTGCCCCAGGGGCTGGTCAGTGGGCTCGTCGATATGGTCAAAGTGCGGCTGGGCTTTGCGAAGAAGGGAGGCTCAGTGATGCTGCAACTTCAATCTGTATGCAAAAACTTTGGCGGCCTGCCTGCATTAAGCGACGTCTCTTTTCACGCCCCAAAAGGGCAGTTAACCGCCCTCATCGGCCCAAACGGTGCCGGAAAATCGACGCTCATCAATTGCATTACCGGTGTGCTCAGTGCCACCAGTGGTTCTGTGATTTTTAAAGATACAGAAATAGCCGGACTGCCAGCCTATGAAATCAGCCGTCTTGGCATCAGCCGCACCTTTCAAAACCTGCGGCTTTTTCCCCGCCTGAGTGTACTGGATAACGTCTTGACCGGCCTGACCTGTGAGGGTGGACAATCGATGATCATGGCCATGCTGCGGCTTCCCTATCTTCGCCATCGCGAGCGACAATTAAGGCTGCGTTCGCGGGAAGCACTGGATCGCTTCGGCCTGAGCGACAAGAGCAACTGGCCTGCCGGAGTTCTTGCCTATGGCGATAAAAAGCGAGTTGAGCTGGCCCGGGCCACCGTTGGTAGACCTGATCTTTTGCTCCTCGATGAACCAGTGGCTGGCTTAAACGGCGAGGAAACCGCCGCGGTCGGCGAGCAACTCAAACTTTTGCGCCGGGCAGGCCACACTATTCTTCTGGTCGAGCATGATATGGACCTGGTGATGAATATCGCCGATCAGGTTGTAGTCCTCGATAGCGGCAAATGTATTGCCACCGGAACCCCCGACGAAGTGCGGCGAAATCCTCTGGTGCTGGAAGCCTATCTTGGCCGCATGGAGGCAACCGCCTGATGCTGACAATAAACAATCTCTCGGCCCATTACGGTGCGGCACAGGCGCTTTTTGGCATAGATATGGCCATCGCCGCCGGGGAAACCGTAGCTCTTGTTGGCGCTAATGGCGCAGGCAAAAGTACTTTGCTCAAATGTTTACTTGGCCTCCATAAACCTACCGCCGGCACCATTCATCTCGATGGTCAAGACATCACCAAGGCCAGCCCCGCCAAAATGGTGCGGCTGGGGGTGACTCTTTCTCCGGAAGGACGCGAGGTTTTCAGTAATCTTTCGGTATTTGAAAATCTACAGCTGGGAGCAATCCCACTCAATCTGACCAAGAAAGAAGAAACCCGGCGAATGGCCGAAGTCTATGAGCGCTTCCCAAAACTACTGACCAGAACAGATCAGCTTGCCGGCACCCTTTCAGGAGGTGAACAGCAGATGCTTGCCATGGGCCGGGCGCTCATGGCCAAACCGCGCCTCTTGCTGCTGGACGAACCGAGTCTTGGCCTGGCGCCGCGCATTATGGACGATATCTTTGCCATAATACGTCAACTTGCCCGTGGTGGAACAACTATCCTGCTGGTGGAACAAAACGCCGCGCGCGCTCTATCTGCTTCTGACAAATCCTACTTACTGGCCAATGGCCGCGTCGTTCAGCAAGGAAAAAGTGACCAACTTTTGAACGATCCTATGCTGCGCGCAGCCTTTCTTGGCGCCGCAAGTGATGAAAACCCTGCAGCCAGTCGACTTGGCGCTGCAGGTTTGACCAATATCCGTTTGGAGAAAACTGCAATGCACACACCTGATTTTATGCCTGCCTTCAATAGTGAACAGGAGCTTAAAGACCATCAACTGAGAGGTCTTCAATGGACAGTTGCCCATGCCTACGAGGGATCGCCGCAGTACCGGAAAAAGCTTGAAGCAGCAGGTGTGAGCCCCGCTGATATCAAGACCCTTGCCGACCTGCAAAAACTCCCCTTTACCACTGCCGACGATCTTCGTACCGGTTACCCTTTTCCCCTACGGGCAGTCCCCTTCGAGCAGATCGTCCGGGTCCACGCCAGTTCTGGTACCACCGGTAAACGAAAAGTCCTCAGCTATACCCAGAAAGATCTCGACGACTGGATTACTATTTTTGCCAGATGTTACCAGATGGCCGGGGTAACCCAGCTGGATCGTGTCCAGGTTGCAGTGGGCTACGGGGTGTGGACGGCAGGTATGGGATTCCAGCTTGGCTGTGAAAAATTGGGTGCCCTGGCGGTACCCATTGGTCCTGGTAATATCGATATGCAGATCCAGTTTCTCCTCGATTTCCAGTCAACGGTGTTCTGCTCAACCGCCTCCATGGCTCTTTTAATGGCCGAGGAAATACATCAACGGGGCATCGCTGACAAAATTAACATCAAAAAAATCATTTATGGCTCAGAGCGCTCCAGTCGCTCCATGCGCCAGAAAATTTCTGATCTCTTTGGCGGAGCAGAGCTTTTTGACATCACCGGCCTGACCGAACTCTATGGCCCGGGAACCGGAATCGAGTGCGCCGACCATGATTGCATCCATTACTGGGCAGACTACTTCCTGCTGGAGATTCTTGATCCCGACACACTCAAGCCTTTGCCGGACGGGGAATGGGGGGAAATGGTTATTACCAGTCTCTGCAAGGAAGGGGCGCCGCTTATCCGTTACCGGACCCGGGATATCACCCGTATGATTGCCGGCCCCTGCTCCTGTGGCAGTATCATGCCACGCCACTCCCGAATCAGAGGACGCTCCGATGACACAATCAAATTCCGGGGCGTTAATATCTACCCCAGCAGTATCGACACCATCCTCTCGGCCGTGCCCGGATTGGGTTCTGAGTACCAGATTCACTTACGAAGAGATAGTGCCGAACGCGACCATATGAATTTAATAGTCGAACGTGCTGAAGGGGTTGATGGCAGCCGCACAGCTGAACTTGTCCATGAAGTAGTTCACCAGATCAAAAAGCAACTTCTGGTATCGGCAGAAACAGAGTTGGTCAATTACGGGACTCTGCCCCGTTCAGAGAAAAAAAGTCAGCGTGTGTTTGATAAGAGGATTCAAGACGAGATTGTATAACAATTCATTTTACTGAGGAGGAGAGACATCAATGAAACAATTTTTAACAGCACTGATCGTCACAACGCTATTTGCCCCAGCGGCATATGCTGCGGATATCATCAAGCTGGGGGCATTTTTTGACCTTTCGGGCCGCGCTGCCTTTATCGGCACGCCCACGAAACTCGTGGCGGAAATGGCGGTGGAAAAAATCAATTCTGAAGGTGGCATAAACGGCCGGCAGATTGAACTGATCCTGGCCGATACCGAGGCCAATCCCGCAAAAACTGCGTCAATTGCCAAAAAGTTTATCTATAAGGACAACGTTGTTGCCATTATCGGACCCACCCTCACCGATACCGGCATGAACGTCAAAAAAATCGTCGATAGCGGCAAGACACCCATCTTTATGACTGTTGGTGGCGATCCTGTCATCATGGGCGGCAAGTTCGGCCCATTCAAATATGTCTTCAAATCTCCCCAGCGCTCCAGTATAGCGGTGGAGCGCTTATTCATCTATCTCAAAGAAAAAGGTATTACCAAGATTGCCCTGCTGGCTGCAGCCGATGGCTTTGGCAAAGATGGCGAGCGGTGGATGGACAAACTTGCCCCGGAATACGGCATCGAAATTATTGCCCGGGAATCGTTCGGCACCCGGGACACCGACATGACGGCTCAGCTGACCAAGGTAAAAAATGCCGATCCCCAGGCCATTGTCGCCTGGACCATCGGACCGGCTGGCTCGATCATCGCCAAAAACAAAGCTCAGCTTGGCATCGAACTGCCGCTGTTTCAGTGCCATGGTCTGCCCGATCCAAAATATATTGAACTCGCGGGTCCGGCAAGCGAAGGCGACCGGATGCCTGCGACCAAGCTGATGATTGTAAGCGAACTACCCGACACTGATCCACAGAAAGCTGTCATACAGGAGTTTGTTAAACTGTACACGGAGAAAGGCTACGATAAACAGTTCCCAATCAATACCCACTCAGGCTACGCCTGGGATGCCATCATGATGGTTGCTGATGCCATGAAAAAGGTGGGAACAGACAAGGAAGCATTGCGTAATGAGATCGAAGCCACAAAAAATTATGTAGGTGTTTCCGGAACGTATAACATTACACCAGAAGACCATAACGGACTGGATGTCGATTCAATGGTAATGGTGCAGGTAAAAGACGGCAAGTTCACACTGGCCAAATAATACGAAAGGATGGCTGAGAAATGGTTTTCCTGTGTTTGCAGGAAAACCATTTCATGAAAGATGCTCATAGATATCTCACTGTATTTTAGAAGGAAAATTTTCTACCCTCCTCAGTAACTCTTTCATTGACGTCCTTTTTTCTACTCATACCTGTAGAAAAAGATCCATATTTGTAAGACATCCTTACATCAATGTTATTTTAGTCGCAAAGCAACAACTCCATCTTCCTCCACTACCATGGACAAAACGAACAATATGGGGTTGAAATGGCGAATGATTCCCCTGTGTTTGTTTCATGGCACGCCCTTTGGTTATAATCTTTTCCTGATGAAGGGATGGCTCCAAAAGAGATCACTCTGGTCGATATCTACAGTTCCATAGTTCCTTTTGTCATAATTATGTTGCTTGGCTTAGTCCTGATAATGATCTTCCCGGAGATTGCCATCTGGTTACCGCAAACATATTTTGCAAGATGAAAATGAGAAGAAGAAAATAGTCTTTTATTTTATGGTCTTTCAACCTATAGTACCGGCATATAACTCGATCATGGCGCGGAATAACCATAGTTTCGATCAAACCGAAAAACGGGATACAACTCATGAAACCAAGAGAAGTTAAAACAATCGAGGATGCCAGAAAGATTGTTGAAGAACGGAAGCTGACTCACATAAAAATTGGCCTGTTTGACAATGACGGCGTTATGCGGGGCAAGTATATGAGCCGTGAAAAATTCTTTTCTTCGCTCACAGATGGTTTTGCTTTCTGCGATGTGGTTCTGGGATGGGATTCTAAAGATCAGCTGTACGATAATACTACCTTTACCGGCTGGCATACCGGGTATCCCGATGCCCCGGCCAGAATAGTGCCCCATACCTGTCGAGAAATTCCCTTTGAAGATGGCATGTTGCTGTTTCTCGCCGAATTTGATGGTGAAGCCGAAGCTGTGTGTCCCCGCGCTGCCTTGCGCCGGGTCATAAATAGAGCCGATGATATGGGATTTGATCCTTTTGCGGCTCTGGAGTATGAATTTTTCCTCTTCGATGAAACGCCAGATAGTATTAGAGAAAAGAATTTCACGAATCTCAAGCCCTTCACACCGGGCTGGTTTGGTTATTCGATGATTCGTAATTCAACGCATGCAGAGTTGTATCATGAATTGATGGAGCTTTCGGAACAGATGGACTTTCCCCTGGAAGGTCTCCACACCGAGACAGGACCGGGAGTACTGGAGGCTGCTATTACTGTTGATGAGGCGATGGGAGCCGCCGATAAAGCTGCCTTGTTTAAAACTTTTATGAAAGTGTTCGCTCAGCGCAACGGTTTGATGGCGACTTTCATGGCCAAATGGTCTAACAAATATCCGGGCCAAAGTGGTCATATCCATGTTTCATTACGCCATAAAGAGAGCTCAAAGTCGGCCTTCTATGATGCGACAAAAGAGCACACCATGAGTGATCTGCAACGTCAGTTCGTTGCGGGTCAACAGAAACTTATGCCGCAACTGTTGTGTATGATTGCCCCCACGGTCAATAGCTATACCCGTCTCATTCCTGGATTTTGGGCACCAACCGACGCCACCTGGGGAGTAGAAAATCGAACAACTGCCCTCAGAGTGATACCCGGAAGCGACAAATCACAACGTGTTGAATATCGTCTGGGGGCGGCTGATGCAAATCCTTATTTGGCATTGGCAGCAGCGCTTGGTGCCGGACTGTATGGTATTGAAAAACAGTGGGAACCGGAACCACAGATCAAGGGTAATGCCTACGATCAAAAACATCCCGAATATCTCGTTCTTCCAAAAACGTTGTGGGACTCTGCCCAGGCATTAAAAAAATCAGAAGCTGCACGTACTCTATTTGGAGATGCGTTTGTTGATCATTTTGCCGCAACAAGAGAGTGGGAAGAACGTGAATTCCGCAAACATATTACCGACTGGGAGTTGGAACGCTACTTTGAAATAATCTAGGCGTCTGTCGGATTAAAGAAATTTTTTCTCAGCGTTATAATTTATCAATTTGTTTATTTTTTCAGTGAGATATGAGATGAGCAATACATTTTCAACGATCAGCCCAATTGATGGTTCCGTCTATGTTACACGACCCTACGCAAGTGGGGAAAACATTCAGACAACATTAGATAAGGCCAAAACAGCACAACAGAGCTGGAAAAAAGTTCCTTTGAGTGAACGTAAAGCCTTGTGTACAAAAGCAATTGATGCCTTTGTTGCCAAAAAAGACCAAATAGCCGAAGAAATCTGCTGGCAGATGGGCCGTCCTATTCGCTCGGCGGCAGGTGAAGTAGGTGGCTTGGAAGATCGGTCCCGTACCATGATCAACTTGGCGGACGAGGGATTAGCACCGGTCAAACTAGAGAAAAAGCCAGGTTTTGAGCGCTGGATTCAACGTGAACCCGTTGGTGTTGTTTTTGTTATAGCACCTTGGAACTATCCTTATCTGACGGCGATTAATGCAATTCTCCCGGCTATTCTTGCAGGTAATGCGGTTATCTTGAAACACTCCGCCCAAACCCCGTTATGCGCCGAACGATTACACGAAGCATTTACAGCCGGAGGCCTGCCTGAAGGTGTTTTTCAATACCTGCATCTGACCCATAATGATACCGAATCTATCATAAAAGATAAACGTATTCAGTATGTTGCCTTTACCGGCTCAGTGCCGGGAGGAGAAATGGTAGAAAAAGCTGCCGCCGGGCGATTTATCGGTATCGGACTTGAGCTGGGTGGTAAGGATCCCGCCTATGTCCGTGAGGATGCAGATCTTGCCCACGCAGTGGATACCACAATGGATGGCGCCTTCTACAACTCCGGACAATCCTGCTGTGGAATCGAACGTGTCTATGTCCATGAGGCGGTTTACAATGATTTCCTGCAACAGGCAGTGGACTGGGTAAAAGCACTTAAACTTGGACGTTCAGATGATCCGGAAACGACACTGGGACCGGTAGTTCGGACGAGTGCTGCCGATTTCGTACGAGAGCAGACAAAAGAGGCCATCGACCAGGGTGCAGTAGCGCATATTTCAGCGGCTGACTTTCCTTTAGATAAACCTGGCAGCCCATATCTCGCGCCCCAATTACTGACTAACGTCAATCATAATATGCGGGTTATGACGGAAGAAAGCTTCGGTCCCGTTGTCGGTATTCAAAAAGTCAGTACTGACCAGGAAGCAGTAGAACTCATGAACGACAGTGAGTTTGGTCTCACTGCGGCCATTTTCACCAAAGACATTGAGAAAGGTATTGAACTTGGCCAACAGATCGACACCGGCACCTTTTTTATCAATCGCTGTGACTATCTGGATCCTGCTCTGGCCTGGACCGGGGTGAAAAACTCAGGACATGGCTGTACTCTTTCCGTTCTTGGCTATGAATCTCTCACTCGACCAAAATCATTTCACATTAAAACAGAACTTTAAGAGGACACTGCATTGACTTATTCTGCAAATTGGAACTATCCAACCAATGTTAAGGTAGGAGCTGGCCGGATTAACGAACTGGCTGGGTTATGTCAGGCTCTGGGCATGCAAGCGCCGCTCCTCCTTACCGATCCTGGAATCAGTACCTTACCTATGCTGACAAAAGTGCTGGAAGAGGTGAAAGCTACCGGCCTACGCTGCGGATTATTTTCGGCCATCAAGGCCAATCCAACGGGAGAAAATGTCCAAGCCGGGGTCGACTACTACAAAACCAATAACCATGACGGGGTTATCGCCTTTGGTGGCGGATCCGCTCTTGATGCCGCCAAAGCCGTGGCGTTGATGGTTGGTCAAAGCCGACCCATCTGGGACTTTGAGGACGTTGGTGATAACTGGGTACGTGTCAATGTTGACGGCATGGTACCAGTCGTGGCTGTCCCCACCACGGCTGGAACCGGTTCAGAGGTTGGCAGGGCGTCGGTCATTACCGATCAGGCGCAGCATCTGAAAAAGATTATCTTTCATCCCAGGATGTTGCCGGCACAGGTCATACTGGACCCGGAACTGACTGTCGGCCTGCCGCCAATGGTTACTGCGGCAACGGGTATGGACGCCCTATCGCATCTTCTTGAGGCTCTCTGTTCACCCTTTTATCACCCGATGGCCGAGGGTATTGCGATCGAGGGAATACGCCTGGTCCAGGAATTCCTGCCAAAAGCGACTGCTGACGGTACAGATCTAGAGGCCCGAACTCAAATGCTGGTTTGTTCCAGTATGGGTGCAGCTGCCTTTCAGAAAGGGCTGGGCGGCATGCATGCTCTGGCCCATCCGTTGGGAGCTTTGTATGATGCTCATCACGGCACCTTGAACGCGATTCTCATGCCCTACGTTTTAAAGGCAAACCGGCAGAAAATAGATGAGCGCATTGCCCGGTTGACTCGATATATGGGGCTGGAGGAGAATGGCTTTGACGGTTTTATGAACTGGGTTTTGCAGATGAGAGAGCAGCTGGGTCTTCCCCATACCCTGGCTGATATTAATATCGATGACAGCAAGGCTGAAATCGTTGGCAAGATGGCGACAGAAGACCCATCTGCCGGTGGCAATCCGATCAGCTTCACTGCCGAACAGTATCAACAGATATTTAAAGATGCCGTCGGTGGCAAGCTGTAAAGGATCAAAAAGTATGAAGATTGCCATTCTGCAGTGTGATGATGTACTGGAAAAATTCCAGCCGCAGTTCGGTCATTACCCGGAGATGATCAGGAAGATGTTTCAGCCGTTTGATGGCCCTTTTGAGTTTGCAGCCTTTGATTGTCAGAAGGGCTATTTGCCTGAAGATATAAACACTTACGATTTGTATATCACCACTGGCAGCAAAGCCAGTGTCTATGAAGACAAACCATGGATTCAGCAACTCATACGATTTGTCGAACAGCTGGACAAGCATGAAAAGAAACTGATAGGTATCTGTTTTGGCCATCAAATCATTGCCATGGCCTGTAAGGGAATGGTTGAAAAATCACAAAAGGGGTGGGGAATAGGTGTTGCAGTGAACCACCTTTTCGCTACCCCTGGCTGGATGAGCGAGATAAAACCAGAATTGAATGTCATCGTCAGTCATCAGGACCAGGTAATAACTCTGCCGGAACACGCGCTGGTCATCGCCGGGAATGATTTCTGTCCCTTCTTCATGGTGCAGTGGAGCGACCATTTTCTCAGTATCCAGGGGCATCCCGAATGGAATAAAGCGTACTCCCGAACCTTGATCAATGAAAGAAGAGCAATCATTGATCCTGAACGAATTGAAGCAGGTCTTGCCTCGCTCACCATTGAACCTGACAATCGACTCTTTGTCCGCTGGATCTTAGATTTTTTCTATCTGTAATTTCAACCCATTGTGTGCAGCTGGATCATTTGCCCACAACCATCCGCATCAAGGTTCGATCCCGGTCAATATAGTGATGCTTCAGGGCGGCTGCCAAGTGGATGATGATACTGATGGCCAGCACCGTTGCGATGACGCCGTGCGCACCGGCGAAGACTTTGCCTAATCCTGGGTCTTTATCAAAAAATGTTGGCAGGGTAAACAAGCCGTAAACTTGTACAGGGTAACCAAATAGCTGGGACATGACTATGCCTGAAATCGGTTGCAATATCAAAAGTATATAAAGAAACACATGCATAAGATGGCCTAGTTTGTTTTCGAACTGGTTGGGGCCCAGGTCACGCGGTATTGGGTTAATTAATCGCCAGCAGAGTCGTAGTAGTACCAGCAAAAGGATTAATACTCCGGTTGATTTGTGCAGTCCTACAATGAGAGATTTAACAGATCCGTTCGGCAGGCTCCCCATGGTAGAGCCGGCTATCAGCATGCCCACAACCAAAAGGAAGATGAGCCAATGGAACAGCCGTGCAATTATGCCAAAACTCTCGTTTGTGTTTGTATACATGTTCACCTCTTTGAACTGAATTCCTGTTCTCTTTTGTCCTGCTAAACAGGACTCTCTCCCGTCTGACTGGACACAAACCCGTCCATAAAGGAATAGTAAGTCGAAGTCTGCCGGGGCCATAAATGCCTTTTATCGAAGCGAAGCTCCCGGCAGAATTGGAAGTAATGCGGAATAAGGGGCAGACACATGCTCAACTTGCCTTAAAGTGACATCACTACCTGTTAGACCTACGAATATCCGGCATAAAATCATGAGCAATTGTTGTGCCAGTCTACATATTTTCAGAGAATGTGTTCACGTTTCCTGGAGAGTTCTCCGGAACGTCAGTCTGCGGGAGAGGGACTTCTGACGTAAGGATACATTCTAAAATAGCCGATGATATTTATCTGGCCCATTCTGCTGGTTATACTTTTTGCAACTACGTTCCATTTAAAATATTGCTAAAATCCCCCACTCATGTTAACAGCTGTTAACATGAGTGAAACCAAAGATATCATACTGTCTGCTGCTTGCGATATATATTTGTTGGAAGGCTATAAAGGCATGAGTATGCGAAAAGTTGCCCAAAAAGCGGGTATTTCGCCAACGGCCATTTACCGACATTACCAAAATAAAGAAGCCTTGCATCACCAGGTGCTGCGAGAAGGATTTCGAACTTTCGATTCGTACCTGCAGGCGGCGCTAGCTGGGAACAGTGCGCTGGAGCGTTTGAATTTGGCAGCGGAAAGGTTTTTCGCTTTTGCCACCGAGCAGAAAAAATATCACGAAATATTGTTTCTGACCATGGACCACACAGTTGAGCATACAGTGAAAGGTGCTTTGTCCAAAGATGCCACGGTCAGTCAGAAATTTATGGTGGATCGGGTCAGGGATTGCATGCTGGACGGAACCCTGAAAGAGGATGATCCGGAGGAGGTGGCCATGTTATTGCTCACTACCTGCAATGGTTTTTTTGGAATGTATGTTTCTAAAAAAATATTTGATACTCAGGCGGAGATGAAAGCAAAATATGAACGGATGTACCAGCGACTTTTGAACGGGTTGCAGGCGTAATTAAGGGTGAATGAGCGGGATTTTTTTTGCGGCCGATGTTAACGTCTGTTAACATCGGCGGTTGGTCATGACTGATCAGGATTTAATAGCTGGCAGTATAGAGCATTGAACCGAATTAAGGGGAGGAGGTCGATACTATGTTACTGAACAATGCAGATAGTATGGAAAAAGGCAAGGGAAGTGGTAAGACAGCAAGAGAGTTGACTGTGCAGGCCACCAAAAATCTTTTATTGAATCCGAAAACAGAATCATACGATCATCTTGACGAGTCTTCCCGGAAGTTGGTGCGAAAAACTATCGATTTCTTTGAACAAAAAGGAAAGGCAAAACTAAAAGACGATGATCATGAAAGAGTTTGGTACAGTGATTTCCTCGAATTTTCAAAACAGGAAAAGCTGTTCTCAACCTTTCTTACCGTCGATAAATACGGATCGGATGGTTGTCGCTGGGATACCTTCAGAAATTGTGCGATCAATGAAATCCTGGGTTTTTATGGTTTAAGTTACTGGTATACCTGGCAGGTGACAATTCTTGGTCTTGGACCGATCTGGATGAGTAACAATGATGAAGTAAAGGTTCGCACCGCTGAGCTATTAAAGAGTGGCGGAATTTTCGCCTTCGGTTTGTCGGAAAAAGAACATGGGGCAGATATTTATGCCAGCGATATGGATTTGGTCCAACAAAATGATGGCAGTTATCTGGCGAGCGGCAGCAAATATTACATCGGCAACGCCAATGAAGCGTCGTTGGTGTCAACTTTTGGTAAGTTTGCCGACTCTGGAGAGTATGTCTTTTTCGTGGTCGATTCTCAACATGAAAAATATGAACTGGTAAAAAATGTCATCAACTCTCAAAACTATGTGGCTGAATATCGTTTGAACGACTATCCGATACAAGAAAAGGATATCCTGGCAAAAGGCCGCGACGCCTGGGACATGGCTCTGAATACGGTCAATGTCGGCAAATTCAATTTGGGCTGGGCTTCCATTGGTATCTGTACCCATTCATTTTATGAAGCCCTCAATCATGCTTCATCCCGTCGTTTATTCGATCATTATGTGACTGATTTTATCCATGTTCAGCAGCTGTTCACCGATGCCTATGCCCGCCTTGCTGCGATGAAGCTGTTTGCCATGAGAGCCATCGACTACATGCGGGTGGCCGGTACAGATGACCGCCGCTATTTACTCTTTACTCCCATGGTGAAAATGAAGGTGACTACCCAAGGTGAAGAGGTGATCAATGCGCTTTGGGATATCATTGCCGCCAAGGGATTTGAAAAGGATATGTACTTTGAGATGGCGGCGAGGGATATCCGCGCTCTGCCGAAACTTGAAGGAACGGTCCACGTCAACATGGCGCTTATAATAAAATTTATGGCCAATTACTTTTTCAAACCCGGTAAATATGAAGATGCGCCTCGTACGACTTCACCGGTCAACGATGATTTTCTGTTTAATCAGGGACAGACGAAAGGGCTCGGGAAAACCCGTTTTGATGACTATCGAAAGGTGTACAATGAAGTGCATCTGCCGAACGTAAAAATCTTCAAAAAACAGATTCGGTTGCTGAAGTTTTTGCTCGTGGCAGGAAAACCCAGTAAAGAGCAGATCAAGGATTTCGATTTCCTGCTCAACCTCGGCGAACTTTTCACTTTGGTGGTCTATGGCCAGCTGATTTTGGAAAACGCCAAACTCTTGAATATCGATGACGCCCTGATCGATCAGATCTTTGATATTATGATTCGGGATTTCTCAAAATATGCCCTGCAGCTCTACACAAAAGGCAGCACGACTCTTGTGCAGCAGAGAATTTGCAGGCTGATGGTCAAACGACCGGTGGTGGACAAAAAACGGTTCAGTTATGTCTGGGAAACATATGTTGCTACCATGAAAGACCAATATGAGATGAATCCCTGACCAGGAACTGACAGGCTATGGAAACTACATGGGTTTTTAAAATAACAAATCTCTTGGACACTTTTCCTTATTGTGCTATCTCTTATTGGAGAAAATAATTTTTATAGTGATGATTAATCATATCGTTTCCTGCTTGGAAAAGCAGGAGAAAAAACTATAACGGACAAGATGAAAATTAAATCCCAACTCAATTGCTGGTGCACCGCTTCTATTTGGTGTATCTGGCGCGGCTGGCGCACAGAGCAATTCCGGAGTTGGTAGCATTTCAGGCTGAAGATCCCACATTAAAAGGCCCCGCAAACCTTCTCCAGGTTTGACGGGGTCTTTTGCATTGTCAGTTCGATTGTGTCCTCCAAACCTGGTGAAACTTAGGAGGCTTTCCGAGAATAGCAATTTTCTTTCAGATCGAGGCGAACCCGAAAAAATTACCGGAGGCATATACTTAATATTCCGAGGATAATTTTTTCGAGTTTAACGAGGATATGGTGGAAAAGGGCATTCTCGGACAGCCTCCTTGCTGGGCGTAACCACAGGAGCACACCAGATGAACGAGACAATTCCATCCATTCTATCAGGTCGGAAAGCCTTTTGCCTCATCCAGAAACAGGATAGCGAGGAAATTCTGATTCTGCTGGGGACCGCTAGTCAATTCGACTATCTGCAAGATATTCCAAGAAAATACGGACCGACTGGCGATAAACGACAGTACGACACAATCAGTATAGTTCCCTTTTGCCAGATAAAAGAGCGTGGCTTTGAGGTTCATGATCAGGGGGAGAAAATTCGTACCATACAAATTGAAGAACAGTTGACAGTGTTCGGCAGGGATTTGCTTCGTCAGCTGCCCTGTGCACCAATTGAACTGAACGGCGGGCTTGTATACGACACCACAGAAGATGAATATGGAAAAATAATCAGCAAAATCGTCAGTGATGAAATAGGCGAGGGTGAGGGGGCCAATTTTGTTATACCAAGGAGTGGCAGAGGAAGCATTGCAGGTTTTTCGCGTTGCCTCGGCCTGTAGCTTTTTTTCAACTCTGGTGCAGGAAGATTATGGCACTTATTGGAAATTTCTCTTTTACGATACTTCCAGTTTTTTTATTGGCTCGACGCCCGAACGACATCTGCTGGTGGAAAAGAACAGGGTGAAGATGAATCCCATCAGCGGCACTTTCAGAAAGGAAATTGCCTATGAATGTCGGTCTCATTTTAAAGATGAACTGCTCATTTTTCTCAATGATCAAAAAGAGATAAATGAACTCTTCATGGTGGTTGACGAGGAGCTGAAGATGATGGCCAGGATGTGCAGTGAAGGTGGATCCATTGTCGGGCCGTTACTCAAAGAAATGTCGCAGCTCATCCATTCGGAATATCTGCTGTCCGGGATCAGTAAAAAAGACATCTTCGAGCTCTTTCAGGATTCGATGTTTGCTGCAACGGTGGTAGGCAGCCCTGTGGAAAATGCCTGCCGAATCATTAAAAAATATTCCAAAAATTCAAGAGGATATTATGGTAGCGGCCTCATGCTGGTGGGACGCGATCCAGACGGCAGCGATTATCTCGATTCCCCCATCACCATTCGAACCCTGGAGATAGACTAGCGATGGCAATTTTACTTTCAGTACCGGGGCAACCCTGGTCAAAGACTCTGTGCCGGCACAAGAAGTTCAGGAAACCGCAGCAAAGAGCAGGGCAATTCTCAGGCCGCTGCTGACAAGAAAAAGCAATAAGGTGATGCCACCGCTCCTGCCGGGACTCCATAATGATGACGATATTATCGAGACCCTGAGTCGGCGGAATCAGGATCTCTCAAATTTCTGGTTTTTCAAGCAGGAGCGAGCCAGTGATTTCAGTCGTGGTTTAGCAAAAATTGCCCTCACCTTGATTGATAACGGAGATGATTTCATCTATATGCTTCGGCATATTTTTAACTCACTGGGAATTTCTACGACCATCATCAAACTATCAGGACTATGAAGATTGCCAATGATAAGGCAGACATCACCCTTCTTGGCCCAGGGCCGGGAAATCCAAACAATGATTCCGATGAAAAGATACAAAAGAACATGGACATAGCAGCAGCATTGCTCAGCTCCGGAAAAAAGGCCATGTTTATTTGTCTTGGGCATCAGATTCTCTGCCGCAGTTTAGGTTATCCGGTGCAGAAAAAGGAAAAGCCGCTCCAGGGGTCTCAGCTGGAGATTGATTTATTCGGTAATCAGGAGAAGGTTGGTTTTTACAACACCTTTGCAGGCAGGAGAGCAGTTGGGGATAACAGGCATGAGTGTGCAACTCTCGGTAAATCAGATGAACTTGTGGCCATTAAAGGGGAGAATTTTATCGGCTACCAGTTTCACCCCGAATCGATTCTGACTAAAAACGGCTTTGTGATTCTGCAGCAGGCCCTGGCCCATCTCATGAAGAATGCGGACTAACACCCGCAAAGCATGGGGACTCTGTTTAGTACCCCCTTGAGGGGTATAAGTACCTTCACGAAATTCTTTCTTAAAAAGCAAGAGATAAGCGCAGACTTCGGATAAGCGCAGACTTCAGAGAATTTCTAAGGTACTAAAGTGTCAAGGTGAACACAGTACCTTTGCCGTCCCCGGTGGAATTGACGCTCACCATTCCTTTATGATGCTCGACAATAGTGCGAACGATGTAGAGGCCAAGACCAAGATGCGGACCGAGGCCTTTCTGGTGTCGATAGGAAACCATGGAATTGAAAATCTGGTTTTGTAATTCTTTCGGAATAGTCGGTCCCTGATTGGTAACTGTGAGCGTGATTTTGCCGTTATTTTCAACGAGTGAAATCTCAATGGGGGTTCCCGGTATATGAAAGGAGATGGCATTTTCGACAAGTTTGTCAAGCATCTGCCGGATACGGGCCGGGTCGCCATGGAGAGTGATGGGAGCCTCCGGTTTATGAAAGACGAACTCTGCATCAGGGAAGGCTTGATGCCAGCTATGGATAAGCCACATGTCAATTGCCGTATCGAGCAGGAAGTCTTCCTTAAAATCGTGTTCAAGGGCTTGCTGAAGATTTGTGGCATCACGTACTGCGGTGAGCAGTGCTTCCAGCCTGGCAACATCCTCCAGGGCCCAGTTTAAATATTCGGTGAGATGCTTTGGAGGATCATCCATCTCTTTGGCCATGTTTTTGAGCGAGGCGGAGATGCCGGCCAGGGGAGTGCGCATCTCATGCTCAAGGTTATCGGCCATCTTCTCGCGGTATTCTGTTTGAATTTTTAATTGATTGAGCATGGTCGTCAGGGTTCGGGAGAGATCGCCGATTTCGTCACGGGCTGCGATCGGTAAAATAGTCGTCCGGATCTGTCCGGTTTCGCTGATGGCCGATGCAGCCTGGCTGCCCAGACGCCGAATCCTGGAGGAAAGGCGTGAGGCAAAGATAATAAGGCCGATTCCCCCGAAGCTGAAGACGAGAATTGTGAGGGTGAGAGATTCCTCAATCATTTTATTTTGCAGGGCCAGGATCGAATTGGTTGTCTGCTCCACCACCACTGCACCGATAATTGAACCTTCTTCTTTTAAGGGTGTAATGGCTGCCATGATTTCGACCTGGCCATCATTGATGGCATAGCTGGTGACACTTGACGTTCCCATGAGCGCCTCTTTTACCCCTTTGATATCGAGGGTTGAAGGCTGTGCTGCGGGTTGGCTGAACTCTCTTGCAAAGGATTGGGTGAAAAATCGGTAAAGAGGGGCCAGAAAGCGGTAGACCTTGGAGCTCAGGGTGGTGAGCACAGATGTGTCGGTATCGTTAATGGTGTTTTCATCGGCAAGATTGCCAAAACTTGCGCGCACTCGGCGATTGGAATCGACAATCATAACCCTGGAATGGGGTCGGTCAAGGGATTGTAAAATCTTTTCAATGGCGTTAGATGGGGAAAGCAGCCAGCCCAGTTCTTCTCGCTCCTCGGTAGCAGCGGTTCCGATCAGCGCCTTAATTTTACGGTCATCAGGGTCATCGACATCGGCGATGGCAAAGGCCAGCTTTTTGCCCACCATAGCCTTAGGCATTCTGAGTTCAATTGTGTAACCCCCGGGGGATTCAACCCACATTCCCTGAATCTTTGGTTCCACCCTACTCGGGATCTTTTCATCTAAATTTTCCGGCATGAGAGAAGCATTCACCCAGCCTGGATGGATGGCGGTGAGAAGGTAATGTTGCAGATTTCCCTGTGGATCTTCCACGCCGATCTCCAAATGGTCCGATAAATCGAGACGCAGGGAGCTTTTTTGCTGATAGATTACTTTATCGTCGGTAACCAGAAAAATGGCATAGAGATAGTCACCCCGAACTCCGGTAAGGTGTCGATAATGCATTGATTTGTAGCTGTATGGCTGGGAAGAAAAAAGAAGATGTTCTTCTCCGAATTCGCTGGCTTCTTCAAGCTGTGGTTGCCAGTCATCGGTCTTGCCATTGATTCGCATCGGATTGGAGAGCTGGTAGAGATATAAATCGCGGCTGGCATTTAAGCTATGGAAGAGTTCCCGGTCAAGGAGTCCGGTTCGGCCAGAGAGGGTCGAGGCGACAGCCCGGGCAGAAAACAGCATAGTTTCCCTGCGACTTTCCAAAAGGTCCTGCTTGATAAGCTCGCTGAAACGGAATCCTGTCAGAGGAATAAACAGGAGGAGCAGGGAGACTAAAGCCAGTTTGAGGCGCAGTGAGATCCGCATAACTTTAGTCAGCCAGCCAACGATAGCCCATACCATATTCGGTTCGGATGGCATCGAAGGTAGGATCAATTTCCCGAAATTTATCACGAATACGCCGGATATGGGCGGTGATTGCGTTATTGGTAACCACCACGCTGGCAGCTTCCATGAGCTGATCGTGGGATTTCACATGACCGGGGATTTTGGCCAGGGAGTGCAACAGCCAGAACTCTGTCAATGTCAGGTCGATCAGCTCGTCTTTCCAGAACACCTGCTTCCGTTCTTTGTGGATTTTCAAATGTCCGGTCGAAAAAATGTGATCGGTGCCCGCCGCCTGACTTTTACTGAGAGATTCAACAATCTTAAAGAGGGCGGAAATTCGCACCGGTAAAAAATCAAGGGTGGTGGTGTTCTTGGTCAGATAATCCCAGGCCCCGAGACGCAAACCACTGACCCTGTCCAGATCCGAATCTCTGGCGGTGAGGAAAATGATTGGAATTGTCGGTGACTGCTGCCGCAATTCCAGGCAGAGATTAAAGCCGCCTTCCATTTCGTCCTGTAGCATAACATCGAGAATAGCCAGATCGGGTAGTCCTTTACTGAAAGCGGCAAGGGCCTCAGGGCGGTTGGAATAACTGTTCACCAGATATCCGTCCCGCTCCAGGGCTTTGGTATAGTTGGCTCGAAGTAGATCGTCGTCTTCGACAAGGGCGATAGTGTAGGCCATTGGTTTTAGAATGTGGTTGAGGTTGGAAAAGAGGTGAACCACCTGTTGCTGCATGGAGAAAAGCATACCCAACTCATAGCCATTTGGCCACCCGATCTTTACCGTCGGTCATAATTGATCACTTTTCGCTTTCATCTTGTCACAATCCACCCAGCGCTCCGTCATCATCCTCTGATTTAATGGAAACAGTCGAAATGGAACCATCTGAAGTTTAATCAGGGAGGAGTTGCAAATGAAAGAATATCAAAATCAAATAATGAAACATACCTCAAGTGAACTGCGTGATCCGGGCAATTTGCTGTTGATCGTTTATATAACGGTGATGGTCTGTGTCCTCATTCTGGGTGTGCTGTGGGACAGTGCTGCGGCCAACTCCGGAGAGGAAGGTGTTCGTCCGGAAAATGTCCGGGGAGGTGAATTGCTGGTGGCAATGGAAAATGGGCAGCTCCAGTCAGCCCCACATCTGTCACAGCAGGTGAGCATAGAGGTGAGCGGCATCACCGCGAGAGTGAAGGTAGAACAGCGTTTTGTCAATAACGGTCAGAACTGGATCGAGGCAGTGTATGTCTTTCCGCTGCCGGACGAGAGCAGTGTCGATCATCTGAGGCTTAAGGTGGGGGAAAGAGTGCTGGAAGGCCAAATAATGGAGAAAGAAGAGGCCCGCAAGACCCACGAAAAGGCCAAAGCGGAAGGACGGAAAAGTTCGCTTCTGGTGCAGAACAGACCAAACATATTCACCACCAGGGTAGCAAATATCGGGCCCGGGGAAGAGGTAAGAGTCGAAATTGAATACCAACAGACCATCCGTTTTGCAGATGGTGTTTTTTCTCTACGTTATCCAATGGTTGTCGGACCAAGGTATATTCCCGGCCAACCCTTGGCGGAGTCGGCCAAGTCAATGGAACATTCAGAGGCAACTGAATCAATCGAGCAGCCGATGCGGCTAAGTTCGACCGGTTGGGCAGTCGATACCTATCAGGTTCCCGATGCGTCGCAGATCACCCCGCCCGTGGATCTTGAGGGAAAAACGACAATTCCTGTTTCGCTGTCCATCGATCTGGCTGCCGGAATGGTTCTTTCTCGCCTGGAATCGCTCTACCATGGCATTGAAACTGAGGAAATGGGTGAAGGCCATTACAGTATCCACTTAACCAGTGAAGTGAAAGCAGACCGGGATTTCGTCCTTGAGTGGCAACCGGCGAATGAAAGAGATGCAAAAGCAGCGCTATTTGCAGAAACATTGGCTGGTGACCAATATATGCTGCTGATGCTCATGCCGCCTCAGACGGCGGTTGAAAGTTCGGTGGCCCGTGAGGTGATCTTTATTCTGGATGTTTCCGGATCCATGGCCGGAACCTCTATCATAGAGGCCAAAGCCGCAATTTCCATGGCGCTTGGCAGTCTGCATCCATCGGACCGCTTTAATGTCATAATTTTCAATAATTCTGCCCAGGCTCTTTTTACCGAGGCCAAGCCTGCCGATCAAACATATCTGCAGGAGGCCAACAGGTATATTGATCAGATCAAGGCCGATGGCGGCACGGAGATGAAACCTGCGTTGTTACTTGCGCTGGACGGTTCCCATCATCATGAGCGTCTCCGGCAGGTAATCTTTCTCACCGATGGGGCCGTAGGTAATGAGGATGAGCTATTGAAAATTATTGACAGGCGATTGGGTGATTCGCGGCTCTTCACGGTTGGTATCGGTTCCGCCCCCAACTCATATTTTATGAGTCGAGCAGCCGTTATGGGCCGCGGGACCTTCTCGTATATCGGAAAAGATACCGAAGTAAAAGAGAAAATGAACAATTTGTTTGCTAAGCTCGAGCATCCGGTTATCTCCGACCTCCAACTCGAACTGGCCGGAAGTGACAAGGAAGTCGAGGGCTATCCATCCCCCTTACCGGATCTCTATCTGGGTGAACCTCTGGTACTTGCGGTCAGAACCGGCTGGGAGAATGCGACGCTGCGACTCACCGGAACAAGGCTTGGCCAGCCCTGGGAAACCATGGTTGACACTTCGACCTATGGCAAGCGGGAGGGCATTGGTGCCCTTTGGGCGAGAAAGAAGATCCGATCCCAGATGGAGTCCCTGGCCTTAGGTGCGGACCCAAAGAAAGTACGTGAGGAGGTCCTGAAAACGGCTCTCACGCACCATCTGGTGAGTAAATATACAAGTCTTGTTGCCGTTGATAGTGTGGTCAGCAGACCGCAAGAGACAAAAGAGACGACGGTTGCAGTAAAGACCCCTATGCCCCAGGGCTGGCAGGCAACGGCTGTCTTTGGCGGAGGTCCGAAGACGGCAACACCTGCAAACCTCAGGCTGCTGGTTGGTGCTGCCTTTTTGGCGATGGCAGGCTTCATAAGTGTGAGCAGGAGAAGAAAATGGCAAAATTATGGAAAATAGCGATAATTGTGATGGTGGTGGCCGGGTTGTCATTTCTTTGTGCAGGATTTTGGATTCCCGCAAAGGCTATTCTCGCCCAGCATCTGCTGCAACGGGCCTGGCAACAATCTCTTGCTACCGGCGACATCGTCAAACCCTGGCCATGGGCCGATACCTGGCCCGTCGGTAGACTGCAAAACGACCGGTTGGGGGTTGATCTCATCGTCCTTGAGGGTGAGAGTGGAGAGGTTCTGGCCTTTGGTCCCGGTCATCTGACGCAGAGCAGTGCTCCGGGAAAAGAGGGGCACTGCATACTCGCTGGGCATCGGGATACCAGTTTTAGTTTTTTAAAGGATCTCAAGGCAGGAGATGTCCTTACTCTTACCGGCAAAGGCGGCAAAAGCCATTTTATTGTGCAGACCACAGGAGTTGTTTCGGCCGATGATCTCTTTCTGGATGGTGAAAGAGAAGGTTTTTTAACTCTCATTACCTGTTTTCCCTTTAAGGCATTAATGCCGGGCACTCCATTTCGATTTATAGTTACAGCTACAAGGACTTTTGGTGACAAGGCAGGCCTTGAAGGATAGTTTTTTTTCAGTTGTTTTGGTATAGTGAAGGCCGCATTCATCTCAGATGAATACGGCCTTTACTTTTCAGTGCCCTAATTACTTTATGAGGTGGAGCTATTAAAATTATACATTCCGTGCAAGAGATGCAGACCCGTGCGGACCAACTGAGGCAGTCGGGGAAAAAAACGGCTTTAGTGCCAACGATGGGGTATCTGCACGAAGGACATCTGTCTTTGTTTCGAATTGCTCAACAAAAAGCGGACGATCTGGTTATCAGTATTTTTGTCAATCCAGCTCAGTTTGGACCGAATGAAGATCTTGCTTCTTATCCTCGTTCTCTGGAACGAGATTTGGAGCTGGCTGAAAAAGAGGGGGTGGATGCTGTCTTTGTACCAACAGAAAAGGCGCTCTATCAGGAGGGGTACCAGACCTATGTGGAGCTGGAAAAACTGCCTCATCATCTGTGTGGTCTGTCCCGACCGGTATTTTTCAGAGGGGTTACAACGGTAGTGAGTCAGCTGTTCAATATCGTCAAACCCCACGTCGCAGTTTTCGGGGAAAAAGATTTTCAGCAGCTGTCCATCATTCGACAGATGGTGAAAGATCTCAAGTTTGATGTTGAGATTGTCGGTGGTCCTATTGTCCGGGAAAAGGACGGCCTGGCCATGAGTTCAAGGAATGCCTACTTAAAAGATCATATGCGGCCGGCTGCGTTAAGTTTGTCCCGAGTTCTTGAAAATTCTCGAAAAATGGTAAAAAGTGGCGTTGTGGATAGTCAATTGATTATTAACCAGGCAACTGCTATCTTCTCAGCTTTTCCTGAAATTACAGTTGATTATATCTCTATTTGCGATCCGGTAACTCTGGATCCTGTCGAATCAATAACAGGAAGAACGCTCATGGCTCTTGCCGTGGCTCTTGAAAAAATCAGGCTCATCGATAATACAATTCTCGAGCCCTGAGGAGTTCTGACATTTGAGCACTCGATTTCATAATGAATTTTCAACAGTGAATGGTCCGGAACATTTGTTCCAGATGAAACAAAAAAGATGGAATAAGGAATAATTTTGAAAAACCAGGAAGTTACCAAAATACTCGTCTCGGAAGACGAAGTGAAAAAAACGGTCCAGAGGCTTGGTACGGCAATAACCACTCATTATGGGGAGCTTGAAAGAGAACTGGTCGTTATCGGTTTGTTGCGAGGATCGTTTATCTTCATGGCCGATCTGGTGCGGCAGATCAAAATCCCTCTTGTGGTTGAGTTTATGACCCTCTCAAGTTATGGAGATGGTACCGTAAGTAGTGGAGATGTAAAAGTTGTTATGGATCTTGACTCGTCCATTGAGGATCGGGATGTACTGCTGGTTGAAGACATCGTTGATACTGGGCGAACTTTCAGTAAGGTGATCCGGATGATGCGCAACCGCAATCCACGATCACTTAAAACCTGCGCTTTTCTCAACAAGCAGGAAGCCAGGATAGCCGATGTTCAGATCGATTTCTGTGGAGTGGATATTCCCGATGAGTTTGCAGTCGGTTATGGTCTTGATTATGCTCAGGGGTATCGGCACCTCCCTTATATAGGGGTATTGGAAATTGAATGAGGTATCATTTCAGCTTCATCCTGATCCTGCCTGAAGAATCCCGGAGCACAACACCACGCTTGACCAACAATGGCATGGAGTATACTGTTATAGCAAAGTAATTATCAGCTCGCTTGCGGTATTCGACGGCTGACCTCTTATCGGTTTCAGTATGATCTTAGGGTGGCGATGCACATCGATCTTAGAACACCTCTTGAATATCCTGCTCTAATCAAGGCATGTGTGGTTCTTACTCCTGGGTCCTGTGATGGCCGGCCAAATCCCCTGGCCATCGATAAACTCCTCTGCCTTTTGAATCAGAGGAGTTTCAATCCCGTTTTTATCAAATTACACCTCTGCAAGATGCACGTGATCAAACAGAAAATCTCGTTTTTCCGTAATCGTTGGACGTCACCGCGCTGCCGCACCTGGTCAGCCCTTGCTTCAGATCAAGAAAATATGACTGTGCAAGAATTTGATTTGAGAAAACAAAAGAGATGAAAACAAAAATCGGAAGGTATTGTTCGTATGGTTTGCATCTTGTCCTGTTATGTGCCGTTTTGCAGTTACTGCTTGTTCTTGCGGCAGGAGCAGCACAGGCGATGGAAAAATCGGTGAGGATCGGGGTTCTCGCTGTGCGTGGAGCTGACCAATGTTTAGAAAATTGGTCGCCGACAGCCGACTATCTCACCAGTCATATTCCGGGATATCATTTTGTGATTGTTCCGCTGGCCCATGAACGGATTACCGCAAGTGTTCAAAATGCAGAGGTGGATTTCATCCTGACCAATTCATCATTTTATGTGGAACTGGAACAAGGGTATGGCGTCAACAGAATCGCGACCTTAAAAGAGTTGCGCCTGGGTCGGGTCTATTCAAAATATGGCAGTGTTATCTTCAGCCGTGCGGATCGTATTGATATTAGAAAGCTGTCGGATCTTAAAGGGAAGTCGTTCATGGCTGTCTCCGAAGGATCTCTTGGTGGCTGGCAGATGACCTGGCGGGAATTAAAGGAAAAAGGCATCGATCCTTATCATGATTTCAAAAAGCTCCTCTTTGGGGAGACCCATGACGAAGTTGTCTATGCAGTCCGGGACGGACTTGTCGATGTCGGGACGGTACGAACCAATACTCTGGAGCAGACTGAGTGCTGAGGGAAAAATCAATTTGCAGGATTATTATGCTTTTCCCCGCCTGTATGATCCACAGCTGAAGACCCCGTATCTCTGCTCTACCAGGGAGTATCCCGACTGGCCGATGGCCAGGGCCAAAGGGACGTCGGACGAACTGGCGGAGAAGGTTGCCGTGGCACTGCTTCAGATGAAGGCCGACTCACCTGCCGCTCTGGCCGCAGGTTGTGCGGGCTGGACGATCCCATTGAATTATTGGCCGGTCATGGAGTGTATGATGTTCTTGCGAATCGGTCCCTATAAGGATCTGGGCAAGATTACCATGAAAAACATTTTACGCGATTATGGACCATGGGTTCTATTTTCCTTTATCGTCTTTTGCACGCATATCGCCTTTACCGGACTGGTCCTAAAACTCAACCGTAAAATCAAGGCCTCGCATCGTTCACTGACCAAAGAGATGGAGTTGCATAAAAAAATGGATAAGGAACTGGCACTTGCCAAGGAACAGGCTGAGGCGGCCACCCTTGCTAAGAGCCAATTTCTGGCCAACATGAGTCATGAAATCCGTACACCAATGAACGGGATTATTGGTGCAACAGATCTCGCTTTGGCGGAGACTGTTTCAACGGGAGTGGAACATTATCTGCACATTATTCAGAATTCTTCGTATTCTCTTTTGGGTATTATTAACGATATTCTGGATTATTCAAAAATTGAGGCTGGACAGCTTGAGCTAAAGGATCGGGTTTTCAGACTCGATGAAATGTTTGACAGGGTGATGGATGTCTTCATTAACCAGGCGGCAGAAAAAGGTATCGAATTGCTGGTTGATATTGACAATGATACTCCCCGAATCCTGCATGGCGATTCTCTACGCCTTCAGCAGATCCTGACAAACCTGATTGGGAATTCATTGAAATTCACAGGGGTGGACGGAATTATTATGGTGAGTGTCCGGGATACGAGCAATATAACAGAGGGGCTCACGGCCGATGAAGTGATGCTTAAATTTTCTGTCAAAGACAACGGTGCCGGGATTTCCCCTGACTACCTGCCATTACTCTTTGAACCTTTCACCCAGGGGGACTCCTCCTCTACCAGAAAATATGAAGGTACCGGCCTGGGCTTGAGCATCTGTAAAAAATTCGTATCGATGATGGATGGAACCATCAGTGTTGACAGCATGCTTGGTCAGGGAAGTACCTTTTATTTTACGGTGAAGCTGGTAAGGGCTGCAACCCCCCTGGGGGCGATGTTTGATATTCCAACCGATATCAGAGGGATGAATGTCCTGGTAGTAGACGATTGTCTGGACAGTCGGACTATCATGGCCAAAATGCTCTCCTCCCTTGATTTTCATGTGGAGACGGTGGCTTCCGGGGTTGAAGCGATCCAGCGACTGCAAAACGTAGCTGACGGCAGGAAACCGGTGGAACTCGTGTTGATGGACTGGAAAATGCCGGGGATGAATGGAATCGAAACATCCAAAAAGATTCGTGACGAACTTCATCTTAATCTGCCGATCATTATGATGACGGCGTTTGCCAGAGAGGTGCATAAAACCGAGGCAGAACAGGCGGGAACCAACGGGTTTCTGACCAAACCGATTTTTCAGTCGACTCTGTTTGATGCGATTATGGATGCCTTCGGCAAAGAGGCTGTGCGGCAGGGAGGCACCCGAATTGACTTTACCACCAGGGCCTCTATGTACAAAAAGCACTTGAAAGGATGCAAAATTCTGGTGGCTGAAGATAATTATACCAACCAGCAGGTGGCGACAGCCATCCTCGAAAGTGCCGGTGTTCTGGTCAAAATTGTAGAGCAATGGTGAAGAAGCGGTTGCGGCAGTAAAAAAGGATCGCTTCGATGGCGTGCTCATGGATATACAGATGCCGAAGATGAACGGTTATCAGGCAACAAGACAGATCCGTGCTCTTCCCGGTTGTGACGAATTGCCAATTATCGCGATGACCGCCCATGCGATGAAGGGTGATGAAGAGAAATGTCTGGAGGCAGGGATGGATGGGTATGTTGCCAAACCTATCAATCAGGACCGATTTTTCTATACTCTCTGGCGTCTTCTGCGGAACAGAAAAAGGATTGCTGAAAATAACGTCAGTGATACCGAATATGCGGAGGCGGTTAATAGCAACCTTAAAAATGATGCTGTGGCTGATGGACAGAGGGAAGAACTGGCTGTGTCGGACAAAACATCTCAGATTCCGTTAAAAATTCCGGGAATTGATGTGGAGGGGGTTTTGCGTACCACAGGTCTTGACTGGCAGACATATAAGACGATCCTGATTGGGTTTTTCCAGGATAACACCGCGATGGTTGAAGAAATTCAGCATGCACTGGATGAGAAAAATACGCAATCTCTCCAACACTTAGCCCATCAACTCAAAGGAAGTTCGGCCAATATCGGTGCTATCAATGTTGAGCATGCTGCGGCTGCGCTGGAACTTGGTTGTAGTCTGCAGGAATCAGCGGAGATCATGACTGAGCAGACGAAAAGGCTTCAAGATGAGTTGACACACCTTCTTGGCTTGCTTCAACCATTGGCCGAGACAAATGAGTACGATGGTGATGATGATCCGGTCGCAGATACAACTGGTGATCTTCAGCGGTTGTTATTGGCATTGACTGAGGCGATTGACCGGGCAGATCCTGAGGAAGTTCAGGTCATTACCGTCGAAATCAGAAAGAAAGTCGCTGGTCGAAAAATCGTTGATTCTTCATTAATCAAGACCCTGGATAGTCAGACACGCCGGTATGATTACGACCAGGCTTTGATGACAATACGAAAAATACAGGATGTTCTGGAGGTAAACCGATGAAGGACTCACGACCACTCGTCCTCATTGTCGATGATAATGCAACGAATATAGATTTATTAGTCAGTAGCCTTAAAGATAGGTATCGGCTTGGCATAGCGAAAAGAGGAGAAAAAGCCCTTGAATACGCCATCAAATACCATCCTAATCTTATTTTGCTTGATATCATGATGCCGGAAATGGATGGTTATGAGGTCTGCGCCAGGCTCAAGAAAGACCCTGCCACCCAGTCGATTCCCTTGATATTTATCACCGCCCGGAGTGAAACGGTTGATAAGACAAAAGCCTTTGAAATGGGGGCTGTAGATTATATCACCAAACCCTTTAACACTGCAGAATTGACAGCCAGGGTACAGACGCATATTGCGCTGGAGGAGATGAAATCCAAGCTGGTCTCCCAGAATGCACTCCTGGAGGAGATGGTGCAAAGGAAAACGGTCGAACTTTCCGAAATGCTCCATGGCAGTATTTACAGCATGGCTCTGATGGCGGAAATCAGGGATCCGTATACCGCCGGGCATCAGCAACGGGTGGCCCAGTTAGCCTGCGCAATAGCTGCAAAGATGGGCTTGTCTGAGTGGATTATTGAAGGGATCCGAATTGCCGGCATACTTCACGATGTTGGAAAAATCCGAATACCCGTATCGATATTAAACCGAATGGGGCATCTTCTTGATGCCGAAATGCAGGTCATCAAAATCCATCCTCAGATCAGTTTTGAGATTCTGAAAAACATTCCTTTTCCTTGGCCTTGTGCCCAAATGGTTTTTCAGCACCATGAGCGGCTGGATGGATCCGGCTATCCGCTTGGGCTACGAGGTGACCAGATGCTTTTGGAATCAAAGATTCTATCAGTTGCCGATGTAACCGAGGCGACAAGCTCCTTCAGGCCTTATCGTCCGGCCCAGGGAATAGAAGCAGCACTCGCTGAAATACGAGAAAATCGGGGAACGTTGTTTGATACCGAAGTGGTCGATGTCTGTCTGGAGCTTTTTGAAAGTGATGGTTTTCAGTTTGAATACGATCTGCAAAAACCTTCCCCGATTTTTTGTGTGGCTTCACCGGAGACGATTAGTACGAGTATGCCGTCAAGGCTTGTTCGCTAAGAGACTGTCCGAGAATTCTTTTTTCCCCTATCCAAGGAACTCAATCAGAAAAGTGCTCAGCCAGGGAATATAGGTGATGATCAGAAGAGTAACGAGCAACAGGCAAAGGAACGGTAAGGTGGCACGGTAGAGATCTGTCACAGGTCGCTCAAATCGGTAGGAAGCGAGAAAGAGGTTCAGCCCTACTGGAGGGGTACAGTAACCGATCTGCAGATTGGTGAGAAAAATAATACCCAGGTGGATAGGATCGATCCCGTAACCATTGGCGATTGGCAGAATTAAAGGCACGATCAGAACCAGGGCGGAGAAGATGTCGAGCATCGCCCCGACGATGAGCAGGAAGACGTTGAGCAGCAGCAGGAAGGTGTACTTGCTGTCGATATATCTTTGAATAAAATCAAACAACCGGGACGGTATCTGCTGGTCTATAAGGTAGTTGGTGGAGGCCATGGAGGCGGCGAGGATGACCAGTATTCCGCCAAAGAGCACCATTGATTTACTCATAATGGCCGGCAACTGTCTCAGTGTTACATCCCGGTGTATGCCAACCTCTACTATCAGCACATAGAAGGCGGTAACGGCAGCCGCTTCTCCCGGGACGAAGATCCCGCCATAGATTCCACCGAGCAGGATAATGGGAAGGGGCAATTCCCAACCGACTTCCCGCAGACCCTGCAATATTTCTCCTCTATTGTAGCTTGGTTTGATGGGGCGGGTGGGGCTTTTCACCACCGCATACCCTATCAGCAGCAACAACATGAGTATACCCGGCAAAATGCCCGCCAGAAAGAGATGATCGATCCTCGATTCTGAGATGACACCATAGATGATGAGTGGCAAACTGGGTGGAAAGAGCAATCCGAGGCTGCCTGACGAGGTGATGAGGCCCATGGAAAATCTATCCCCGTAGCCATCCTTTAATAACGCAGGTAACAGCAGACCTCCGAGAGCAAAGATAGTTACACCCGAAGCACCGGTAAAAGCGGTGAAAATAGCACAGACGGTGAGGGTGATGACCGCGAGTCCACCTGGAAGCCAACCGAGAAAAATCTGTGAAAAGCGGAGCATTCGGCTGGGTGCCTTGCTCTCCGAGAGTAAAATGCCGGCAAAAATAAACATCGGCAAGGAAACTAACAGCGGGGTCTCGGCCAGTCGGGACATCTCGATGATAACCGCGGAGATGTCAATGTCCGCGGAATAGAAGGAGAGCAGGGCCAGAGCGCCTATGACCAGAAAAAGAGGGGACCTGAACAGAGCCAGGAAGAGGATCAGGATTTTCAAGGTGTTCATGATCTATCGCTGTCCGCCTGCCGGTTTGGGGTGAATAGGGTTTTGGTCTGCTCAAGAAGCAGCAGAAAATATTTCAGGGTAATGAGTCCGAAAGCTACGGGAAATATACCGTTCCAGAACCAGAGGGGCAATGACAGGGGACCGGAACCACCGAATTCGAGCTCACCATGAAGAAATCGCCATCCGGCCCAGGTCAGACCTCCTGCAGCAAGTGTGCAGAAGATATAGGTTATCAGAGTGACCCATGGTTCAATTTTCTTTGGCATATACTTCCCCGCAATATCCAGTGCGATGTGCTTGCCCTGGCTCGTGGCGGAAACTGCGCCGATGAGACCACACCAAAGCACTAAATATCGCAATAGCGGATCCGCCCAGAACAACCCGCTTGCAAAAAAAATCCGCAGGATAATCTGCACACAGGAAAGTAGGATGAGCGCAGCGAGCAGCAGGCAGAGAAGAGTGCTCTCGGCTTTATCGAGCAGACGCAGCAGCGGATGAGCCTGAATGGATGGATTGGGTTCAATCAATGAGCCTGCTCCGTTGAAGGTTTTTCACGGAATTCTTTACGCAGCCTAATTACCTGGTCATAGATATCTTTTGAGAGTGACTGAGGCACCAACGAACGTACGGATTCTTCGCTTTTTTGCCGCATTATTTGCAAGGTTTCCGTGTCAATTTTAAGAAAATCACAGCCGCGCGTTTCCAGTACCCGGCGGGATTCAATGTTGCTTTCCCTGGTTTTTTCAAGCAGGATTGGAAAGTGAATTTGTGCAGCCTCCTGAATTGCTTTCTTGTATTGTTCCGGGAGTTTCTCAAACTTGGCACTGTCTAAAGCAAAGACCCCGTAAGCATAGCCATAAGGGACGTCGGCAATATAGCGGGCCTTGGTGAACCACTGCAAAACAATAGAGCCATAGAGTGAGTTATAGACCGTTTCGACGAGTCCGCTCTGCAGGGAAGTGAGGACATCGGGGATCGATAATTGTATTGGTGAGATGCCCAGGGCGGAAAGATACACTTCGGCAACCGGATCGCCTGAGGGACTCCAGTTTTTTGAATGAACGAGGGTGTCAATGGTGGATATAGGTTTGGTGGACATGGCGTAGATAAAACCGACCTCGGTCATGGCAATAAATTCCATTCCTTTGTCATGGAAACGTTGTTTAAAGGCAGGGGTGATTCCCTTGGTTACGTAGTCAACCTCTTGATAAGAATTGAACAGAAATGGGATAGACAGAACTCTGAAGTCGGGAACGACGGTGGAAATACCGGTCATCGTGAAGCCACCGCCCTGCAGTTGGCCGACGCGCATCTTCCGATACATAGATTGGTCGTCTCCCATAACGCCACCAGGGTAAATGCGAAAGCCGACCTCCCCTCCGGTTTTCTCTGTGACTTCCTTGGCAAAGTTTTCAAACTGCTCTATCCAGACTGAACCGGCCGGCGCAAGACTTGCAATTTTAAAGAGATATTGAGGGGCTGCCTGAATCGGATTGCAGCTGAAAATAAGGAGGATAAAGATTGCCAGAGTCAGGGTTGCAGAACGTTGCATGGTTTCTCCGTATGAATCAATTTGAAGTGAGCGAATTTTTGTGTAAGGGAGGTAAGCTTTTACTCACCGAAATAGTTTTCTTTTAGCAGCCGTTTTGCTTTATTTTTGGCGATCTGGTTACTGAGGCCGAATTCTGGTGCGCTGTCGAGTGGGAAGGCAAGCACCTCTTTAAGCAGTTGATCGTAGAGCTTCTGATCCAGTGTTGACCGGGCCAGAGTCTCGGCATAGGTCACCTGGGTCAGGAGAAATCTTCGCTTGGAGAGTTGGAGAGCTTTCTCAAAATGGATTTTACTGAGATCCGGTCTGCCGCCAAACATGACCGGCTTGGAAGCGTAATAGGCACCAAAAAAGAGATGGATGGAACCTCCCTGGTACGATTCGTCGAGTTGCAGGAGTCTGGCCATGATTTTCTCAATGAGGCCAACGTCGGCAAGTGCTTCCGGTGAGCCCTTCTGCTCTTTCACCCAGGTCAGCCAACCGAAAGTGCCCCAGAATACGTCGGGAACATCACTACGATCAAGCTTTGCCAGTTCATGGTCCAGCGCATCGTAATCCTGTTCGGTTCCTGTTGGCAGATAGTGACGGAGCAGCCTGAGGCCGTAAACTTTTGCCTTGTCGGCAATAGGTGAGATTCTTTTGTCGTCACCTCCGCCACAATCCTCTAAAGCCGTTGCATAGGCACTGTATGATTGAGTTCCCGCGAGGAGCAGGGAGTTATTTTCAGGGGATGAGACGAGCATGCTGTCGATCATCAGCAGGTAGGCAGGAAAACCCTCACAGACCAGATCAATGTTGGTCTGTTCCTGAATGTTGCCGATAGCCGGTCGTATAGCCGTCGTTACCAGACTCGAGCAGGAAGAAAGGCCGATACAATAACAACAGACCAACAGTATAAAAATTGGTCGAACAACGAGTCGTGTGCACATGAACTACCCGGTTGGGAAAACAGGTTGGAGAGTTTTAGGGCTTGGGTTATAGCCAAATTCCTACGATAGTATCCATCCTGGAACAGCCCTTTTACATCGAACCTTTCGATGTTCTCAAAATTTAATCCTCGGAGGTAAGCGCAGACTCCGATATCAATAATATGCCTGCGGTTAAATTTATCGAACGCCTGGATTTAAAATAAAGTGCCTCGTTTCAGGATGAAAACTACGTTAATAATCCCCGTAACGAACGGGGATTATTTCTAACTCACATAGCAGCCAGGGTGTCAGAATGAGAACCGTTTATATCTTTTTTGGTTCGAGGGCTGCAGAAATGGTTGCATTGGTCGCATCGATGAGCTCCTGGGCGGCGGAAACCACCTCTTTCATCGTTTGAATAACATCTTTTTCCGGTGCTTTCGCAGGTACCTGCTCTTCAACTGATTGTTCATCAGGCTTGGTCTCTTTTGGGGTCTCCATACTTTCTTTTCCCTTACCGGCATTCAGCATCTCATGGGTGGCGATAACCAGCTGTTGAGTCGCCAGAACCATGTTGTTGGTCGTCTCCATCATTTTCTGCAGAGCGATTGTCAGTTCTTGCTCTTTGTCAACTGTATCCTGGGACGTTTGTGGCTGTGTTTGCTGTTGGAGGCAAGGAGCATTTGCCGGAATATCTTCCTTGTCCATCATCCGACCACAAGGCATAACGATCTGTTGGGACTCGTCCATTTCGGTTGGTGGCTGTGGCTCGGTGACAGCTTGTGGCTCCTGGACAACTTCGGCCGCAGGATGTTCTACTTCCAGGGTTGGTGCAGCCGGTTTTTCTTGCTGTTCAGGAACTGCAACCATCTCGCTCTGATGAGATGTTTCCACCGTGGTGGGGGCCGTTTTCTTGTGGCTGTCAGTTGCTTTCTCGGAATTGTCGGGACTACAGCCATAGATAACCAGATATATTGCAATTAAAACGATAAAAGCGTATTTCATTGATTTTCTCCCCAATAAATAATTAATGTCAAATGAATATAATTTTCCTGAAATAACAGTGTCTAGCAACTATTTCTATTGAAAAACAAGCTCAAATACTAACATAACTCTGCTGGCATTTTTACTCTTTTTACTGCCGGTTCGGGTTATTTTCCGAGATCCTCTATTATTCCAGGGTGATCAGGCATCAGTTCTTTGCCATGGATTGATAGTTCTCAACCATAGCAAGAATTTCATCTTGTACACGTTTGACAAGTTCGGGTGGCGCGAGTACCCGGGCCATTGCTCCGTACTGTAGGATTTTCATTATCAGTTCACGGTCGTCGCTGACCGGGAGCCGTAGAAGCACCCCCTTTTCGACTTGTATCGTTTCCTGGTTTTTGTGCCAGCGTTGTTTTTTTATCAATTCTGCCGCAGTGGAGGTGAAAAGAATTTCAGCTGTGTAGCGGGGCTTTCCCTGAAAAATTCCAAAGGAGAGTCCAAGTGCGCTTCGGTCAAGTGAGATATTTTCCGGAATGTTTCGGCCGGTGGGTTCGACGCCGTGAACCCTACCGATATGAAAGAGCCGGTTTTCCTGCCGCAGATAACAATAAGCATAAAAATACCAACGACCCTGGTAGTTGATAATTTGTAGTGGAGCAACGGTTCGGCTATTGGTTTCTCCTCCGATAGATTTGTACCGAAGGGCGAGTAGTTGTTTTTTGACAACGGCTTCAATGATGATTTCAAAAATTCGGTGATCGATAGATTCGATCTCAATCCACAGACAATGAAGCGAGTCGAGAACTGTTCCATAATCGGGGGAAATCATAATGGACAGCCGTTGTTCCAGCTGTTTGACTTCCTGTAATTGACCAAGGCCAGCTTCATCAGCCAGTCTGCTGAGCATAGCGAGGAGAAAAATGATACGGGGACTTTCCTCAAAGGGCAGATGGAAGCCCTCTTGATAGTAAAAGCCGTTTTTCTTTGAATCGAAGACGAGTGGAGCGCAGAGTCTGTCTCGGAGGTAGCTGATATCACGTTTTGATGTTGCACTGGACATCTCGAAATGATCCGCGAGGGTTCTGGAGTTGGGGTACTTACCATTGAGGATTTCCCGGTGGAAATAGAACACCCGCTCAAGGACACTCATGGCCAACTATTTCGCATGACGACGATGTTTGACAGGCAGGATTTTCAGCTGTTCTCTGTACTTGGCTACCGTGCGCCTGGCAATTTTGATATTTCGTTCCGCTAGTTTTTCAGAGATAGTATTATCGCTGAGGGGACTGTCTTTTTCTTCCTCCTGAATCATCTTTCTGATAATGGTCTTAATGGATTCGGATGCCATGTCTTCCTGGCCTTCCCGCGGAATAGCAGTTGAGAAAAAGTATTTCAGTTCGTAAATTCCAAGGGGCGTGTGGACATATTTATTGGAAGTGACACGACTGACCGTTGACTCATGCATTTCAATATCATCGGCAACGTCTTTTAAAATGAGTGGCTTCAGATACTGAGCTCCTTTCTCAAAAAAATCATACTGAAAACGCAGGATGGACTCCATAACTTTTATAATAGTCCGTTGCCGCTGATAAAGCGATTTTATAAACCAGTCGGCATTTTTCAATTTTTCATTGATATATTGGCGCGACTCTTTCTCCAGAGTTTTGTCGTTTTGCAGCAGATCCTGATAGAGCGATGAGAGCTTCAGTTGCGGCAGATCATCGTCATTGAGTCGTATGACATATTCGCCGTCAAATTTTCGGACATAGACATCTGGCACGACATAATTGGTCTCTTCGGTAGCGTAAGACAATCCGGGAAAAGGAGTCAATTCGGTGACAATGAAATCGATGGCTCTTTCGATCTCCGGTCTTTTTCGCCCGGTTGCCCGAGAAAGCGCCTTGTAGTTGCGGGTCTCAAGAAGAGACAAGTGGTCGCGAACTATTTCGGCGGCGAGTGATTTACCATGCCCTAAACGCTCAAGTTGAAGGAACAGGGATTCACTGACGTTTCTTGCCGCAATTCCTGGCGGATCAAGCTCCTGAATCACTTCCAGGATATATTCTGCATCATCCTGCTCGCAGCCGGTTTCTTTAATAACCTGGTCGATATCAACTTCGAGGAAGCCGTATCTGTTGAGGTTGCCGATAAAGAAACGGGCTATATCCCACTCTTGTTCGTCGAGTTCGCTATGGGCAAGTTGCCATTGTAGATAGGCCGTCAACCCAGGTTTTTCAGAGATAAACTCAAACTGAGAGGGGGCATCGGCGGCGGGTGTTTCGTGGGAAAAGGAAAAATTGGAGTCGAAATTATTGGCGTAATCTTCCCAGTTGGTTTCGGCCAAGTTATCGCTAACCTTGATGTTTTCGGTTACATCGGTTTCTACCCGGGGACCGGTTTCTTCAACGGTTGAAGAAAGTGACATCGGGTTATTCAGTAGCCTCCAATTGTGAAAAGTCTTCTTCAAGCGCTGGATTTTGCTCGATTTCAGCCTGCAAGGCATCAGAGAGTTCAAGTCTGTTCAATTGCAGGAGCTTGATAGCCTGACGTAATTGTTGCGTCATGACTAATTTTTGAGTGAGCTTGAGCTGTTGTCTGAGTTCTAGAGCCATAAGGTGTTAGAATCACATGTGAAAATTTTCGCCGAGATACATCTTCCTTGCTACTTCACTTTCAATAATATCGTCAGCAACTCCGCTTGTGAGCACTTGACCTGCATTCATAATATAGGCAAAGTCACAAACCTGTAAAGTTTCTCTTACATTGTGGTCTGAGATTAAAATTCCCAGTCCCTTTGCTTTTAGATCGAAAATAATTTTCTGGAGATCGTGAACTGCCAGTGGATCAATACCGGCAAAAGGTTCATCGAGCAGAATGAATTTAGGCCGGGTCGACAGAGCGCGCATGATTTCCACTCGTCGACGTTCACCCCCTGATAAAGCATGACCCTTATTCTGTCTGAGATATTCAATATTGAGGTCTGCCATTAACTCATCGATACGATATTTAATCTCATTTTTCGATAAACCCAGAGGTTCAAGGATAATCCGGACATTCTCCTCCACTGTCAACTTCTTGAAAACCGACGGTTCCTGAGCTAAATAGGAGATCCCCCTCAAAGCCCTTTTGTGTATGGGCAGATTGGTTATCACCTCACCGGCAAAAATAATGTTGCCTGCATCTGGCCGGATGAAGCCGGCAATGGAATAAAATGTTGTCGTTTTGCCTGCGCCGTTTGGTCCAAGTAGACCAACCACTGAGCCGGTTTGCACCTGAAGGCTGACGCCATCGACGACTGTTCGGGCGCCGTAACGTTTGACAATATTTTGTGTTTCAAGTATCGACATCGTGATCTTTGTGCTTGTCTGCCCTCCGTAAGGCGAATGCTATTTCTGGAGAATGGTCATATTTACCCGTGAAGGTTTTTTCCCGATTTTCCTTGCCGCCGCGGTTGCCGTTTTGTCACTGACGACTTCGGATCGGCCTTCATCCAGATAATAGATGATCTTATCTCCGCTCACCATATTCTGGTTTTGCCACGCTTTGGCTTGTCAGTAAGTATAACCTGTCTCTCTTTGGAGAGATAGGTCATTTTTTTTGAGGTCCCCAGCCAATCTCCCCGGGTTATCTCCACATTACCAACACAGACAAGTTTCTCCACCTGCTGGGTGGCTGATTTCTCGGCTTCTTTTGTCTTTGCTTGCCGTGGGTGTAATAGACGGTCATTTCATCGGAACGGATTCTCACGTCCCCCTGCCTGGCATCGACCTCTCCGGTAAAAATCACCTGAGTTGGTTCGTTCGGTTGAGGTCATGTGGTTTGCTTCTATATGTATGGGGGCGTCATTTGCCTGCACGGGCAGCGGGCTAATGCAAGAAAAGGCCACAAGAGCGGCAACAAACGCTGAATATGATAAAAGAACAATTGATGAATTTCATCAGGACTCTCCGTAGTTAAATAAGATAGCCAGACCTGTGACTGTACCGAGGCCATCGTAGCGTAAAGGTCTGAAAATGTAAAGTCATGGTATGCAGGCACTGCAAACAAAGAGTGCTTTACTTACATTATATCAGCAATTACAATAGCACCATATATCTAAATTTGGTTCGGTGGTTTAGCTAATTGATTTTATAGAATAATATAAGGATCGATCAAAGGATCGAAAATGGTGCCATGGTAAAAACCGTCGAGGAGAGCATTGAAAGGCTAAAGTGCTTCTTGAAGCTCTCCCATATATGCAGGAATTCAGGAATAAAACCATTGTTATCAAATATGGTGGACATGCCATGGTCGATGAACACCTGAAGAAACAGTTCGCCCTAAACGTTATTCTGCTCAAGCAGATCGGCATCAACCCGGTTATCGTGCATGGCGGTGGCCCCCAGATCAACAACCTGCTCGATCGTCTGGGCATCAAACCCAGTTATGTGCAGGGGATGCGCGTGACCGACGGTGAAACCATGGATGTGGTTGAGATGGTTCTGGTGGGCAAGGTGAACAAAGAAATCGTCGGTCTGATCAACCATTGCGGCGGTAAGGCTGTTGGTCTTTCCGGCCGGGACGGAGATCTGGTCTGTGCCGAAAAGCTCAAAGTGAGCAGCAAAAAAGGTGATGACCCGCCACAGGATGCACCTCCCGAACTGATTGATCTGGGACGGGTCGGCCAGGTAACCAGGATCAACACTGGTGTCCTTGAAAGTCTCTATCAGAAACGACTTTATTCCGGTGATTGCCCCGGTGGGTGTCGGGGCTGACGGCCAGGCCTTTAATATCAATGCCGATCTGGTCGCCGGTGCCATTGCCGGAGCCTTGATCGCTGAAAAACTGATGCTTCTCACAGATGTTGCCGGAGTGAAAGACATAAGGCTGGCGATTTAATCACCAGCCTGTCGCGTCAGCAATTGGAAGGGCTGATTGATGATGGGACAATTGTCGGCGGCATGATTCCGAAAGTGCGCTGCTGTGAAGATGCCCTGCGGCGAGGGGTTGGCAAAACGCATATCATTGACGGAAGGGTTGAGCATTCGATCCTGTTGGAGATGTTTACCAAAGAAGGTGTGGGGACGGAGATATTTGATGATGGCGTCGTAACCATCTGACACAAGATATTAAGTGACCATCCAATAACAAAATTATTTTGGGAAAACAAAATATGAACAATAATCAGTTAAAAGAACGAGGCGACAAAGTATTCATCGGTACCTACGACAGGTACCCCGCAGCTATGGTGAAGGGGTCCGGTTGTTGGCTGACTGACGCCGATGGCAAAAAATATCTGGATTTTATGGCAGGTATTGCCGTGTGTGCGCTCTAGGCCATAGCCATCCGAAAATAACCGAAGCCATCTGCCGTCAGGCAGGTGAACTGGTGCATGTCTCAAACCTCTATTACACCGAGCCACAGATTAAACTGGCCGAAATGATTACTGATAATTCTTTCGGAGAAAAGCTCTTTCTCTGCAACAGCGGCGCCGAGGCCAATGAGGCGGCAATTAAGCTGGCCCGTATTTACTCAGGCGAGGGACGTTATAAGATAATCAGCCTCTCGGGCTCGTTCCACGGTCGGACCCTTGCCACGGTGGCGGCAACCGGCCAACCAAAATTTCATAAAGGGTTTGAACCGCTTCCCGAGGGTTTTCTGCACGCGCCTTTTGGAGATTTGCAGGCCCTGGAGCAGATGATCGATGATGCAACCTGCGCCATTCTCTGTGAACCGCTGCAGGGAGAGGGCGGGGTGCGGCCTTTGGCAAAGGAATATCTGCAGGGAATTAAGGCGCTTTGTGACAAACACGGTTTGCTGCTCATTTTTGATGAAATCCAGACAGGTCTGGGCCGAACGGGAACCCTCTTTGCCTACGAACAGCTTGGAGTTCAGCCTGATATTCTGACCATGGCCAAGGCGCTGGGCAACGGGCTGCCGATCGGTGCCATGCTGACCAGTGCCAAGATTGCCGCACCCTTTGTCCCCGGCACCCATGCTTCCACCTTTGGCGGCAATCCGGTGGCCTCGGCCGCCGCTGTGGCCACTCTGCAGATCATGCTGGCGGACGGTTTTCTGGCAGGAGTAAGACAGACAGGGAGAGTATTTTCAGGCTGAATTGAATAAGCTTGCCGTACGATTTCCGGCCATGCTCAGCTCGGTTCGGGGTATGGGACTTCTTGTCGGAGCTGTACTCACCGAACATGGAGTGGCCCATGGTAGCGAGATCGTGAATAAAATGTTCGATCGAGGCTTTCTGATGAACTTTGCAGGCAACGTGGCTCTCAGATTTGTTCCACCTCTGATCGTGACGACAGAAGAGATTGACATGATTGTGTCTGCGCTTGCTGAGGTCCTGGCGGAGTTTTGATTCTCCGGCGCGTGCAAGAAGAAAAAGGAGGTCTGTTGCTGCTTTTGGGGGGAAATGTTTTGCAAATCACCCCTCTTTTATGTAATGATACCTCCTTTCTCCCCTCTATATGAGAGCAAGGTGCTGCATGGGGAGGTAACCGGCGGGAAGTTTTCCCCCTTTTTGTTTTGAGGTGAGCAGGGTGCCGAAGCATTTAAGGTCATTACAGGAATTTACGAAAGCAGAGCTGATCGGTTTTATAGACCGGGCAATCGAACTGAAGAAAGAGCAGAAGTCCGGCAAAATCCATCGGCAGCTGAACGGCAAGACCATCGGTCTTATATTCGAAAAGCCATCCACCAGAACCCGTGTTTCTTTTGAATCGGCCATGTACGGTCTTGGGGGGCAGGTCATTTTCCTCTCCGGCCGCGATACACAATTGGCAAGATCTGAGCCGCTAAAAGATATGTCACGGGTTATGTCCCGTTATGTCGATGGGATGGTGGTGAGAACCTTTGGTCAGGCAGTGGTCGATGAACTTGCTGATTATGCGACGGTGCCGGTCATAAACGCCCTGACGGATGTCCATCATCCCTGCCAGATTCTGAGTGACATGATGACCGTCATAGAAAAGAAAGGTGCTCTGGAAGATCTGCATATCGTCTGGATCGGTGATGGCAACAATATGGCTAATTCCTGGATTCAGGCTGCGGCGGTCGTCGGTTTTGAGCTGACTCTGGCCTGTCCCGAGGGCTACGATCCCGACAGTGAAATTCTTACCGCAGCCAGAAAGATAGCGACTAAACCAATCACTCTGATTCGTGATCCGGAAGAGGCGATGCGCAGTGCCGATGTCGTAAATGTGGATGTCTGGGCCTCCATGGGTATGGAGAATGAGCAGGAAGAACGGTTGCGTGTCTTTTCCGGTTATCAGCTGAACAGCGATTTGCTGGCGAAAGCTCCTGCTGAGTGTATTGTCCTGCATTGTCTTCCCGCCCACAGGGATGAAGAAATCACCGAAGAGGTGTCTGGAATCGAAGCAATGTGTGGCGTTTGATCAGGCTGAAAATAAAATGCATCTCCATAAGGCAATCCTGGAAATCCTGATTGGTTAACGAGTAATTAATAATTCTATAAAATACACCCTGGGGCGTATCAATATAATAAAGCCCGTAAAAACATAAAAAATTGAATGGCTAAGTAACGCCATTGAGGTTGTGATATGAGTGTTAATAAGATTGTACTCGCCTATTCCGGCGGTCTCGATACATCTGTTATTCTGAAGTGGCTGGAGAAGGAGTATAAATGTTCGGTGATCGCCTATTCTGCCAATATCGGGCAGGAAGAGGACTGGGAAGCCGTAAAGAAAAAAGGGCTTGCCACCGGAGCTGAAAAGGTCATTGTCTCCGATTTGAGAAAAGAATTCGTCGAAGACTATATTTTCCCGGCCTTTCGGGCCAATGCCATCTATGAAGGTTCGTATCTGCTTGGTACTTCGCTGGCCAGACCGCTTATAGCCAAGGAGCAGGTTCGTATCGCCCTGGAAGAGGGCGCGGATGCGGTAAGCCATGGTGCGACCGGCAAAGGAAACGATCAGGTCCGATTTGAACTGGGCTATATCGGTCTTGCCCCGAATTTGAAGATCATTGCTCCCTGGAGAACCTGGGATCTCAATTCCCGTCAGAAGCTGGTGGAGTTTGCTAAAGAGCACAATATTCCGGTTCCGGTGACCAAGAAAAACCCCTACAGCTGTGACGAAAATCTGCTGCATATCAGCTATGAAGGCGGAATCCTGGAAGATCCCTGGAATGAGCCGGACGAGGATATGTTCAAGTTCACCGTCTCTCCGGAAAAAGCGCCTGATGTGGCCACCTACCTGGAGATTGAATTTGTCAAACGGCAATCCGGTGGCGCTGGACGGAGAAAAAATGGAGCCGCTGGCGCTTTTTACCCAGACTCAATAAACTCGGTGCTGCAAATGGTATCGGTCGACTCGATCTGGTGGAAAATCGGTTTGTCGGCATGAAGTCCCATGGTGTGTATGAGACTCCCGGCGGCACCATTTTACGTACGGCTCATCGGGATCTCGAAACGATTACCCTTGACCGCGAAGTCATGCGTGATCCGCGACTCGCTGGTGCCTCGGTATGCCGAACTTATCTACAACGGTTTCTGGTTCTCTCCGGAACGCGAGTTGTTGCAGTTGACCATGGATGCAACCCAGAAAACGGTCAACGGTACCGTTCGGTTGAAGCTCTACAAAGGGAACTGCATTCCCGTCGGGCGTAAATCCGACCAGTCCCTTTATCAGCAGACCTTTGCTACCTTTGAGGAAGACCAGGTTTACGACCAGGGTGACGCCACAGGATTTATCCGACTCAACGGTCTGCGGTTGAAAATTAATGCTCTGCAGGGCCGATGTAACAAATAGGAAGTTGAGATATGACTGAGACCAAAAAAAGTGGATCCGAAAAAATGTGGGGAGGGCGTTTCAGCGAAGGAACTGCCGCCTCGGTGGAGGCTTTTTCCGCCTCCATCCACTATGACTCCCGGCTCTATAAATATGATATCGCCGGCAGTAAGGCCCATGCCACCATGCTTGCCAGTCAGGGGATTCTCACCAGAGAAGAGTTGTTGGCAATAACAGACGGTCTTTCCGCGATTGAAAAAGAGATCGACCAGGGGACCTTCCAATTCAGGCGCGAGCTTGAAGATATTCATATGAATATCGAAAAATCCCTGGTGGAGCGGATTGGTCCGGCGGGTGCAAAGCTGCATAGTGGCAGGTCGAGAAACGATCAGGTAGCTCTCGACTTCAAAATGTATCTGCGCGACCAGTGTGATGTACTTCTTGGTCTGCTCGACGACATTCGTAAAGCTTTTGTCTTACTGGCCAGGAAATATCTCGGCAATGTCATGCCGGGGTATACCCATACGCAGCGTGCTCAGCCGGTACTGATAGCTCATCATATGCTGGCGTATTATGAGATGTTTGGCCGGGACAGGGAGCGGATGGTTGATTGTCGCAAGCGACTCAATCTCTCGCCGCTCGGTTGTGCGGCTATGGCCGGGACCGGTTTGCCGATTGATCGTGAACAGGTCGCGGAAGCCCTTGGTTTTGACGGTGTTACCGCCAATTCGATGGATACCTCCGGGGATCGGGATTATGCCATTGAGTTCACCAGCGACTGTACAATGATCCAGCTGCATCTCTCCAGACTTTCCGAAGAGCTGGTGCTCTGGTCCAGCCAGGAGTTTAATTTTGTTAATATCTCGGATAAATTCTGCACCGGCTCGTCGATCATGCCGCAAAAGAAAAATCCGGATATCCCTGAATTGATTCGAGGCAAGAGCGGTCGTGTGGTCGGCAGTCTGATGACCCTCATCACCTTAATGAAAGGGTTACCGTTGACCTATAATCGAGATCTTCAGGAAGATAAAGAACCGGTTTTCGATACAGTGGACACCGTTTCTGCATCTCTGGCCATTATGGCGGAATTGCTGGAGAACCTCAGTTTTAATACAGAGCGGATGGTTGAAGCGACCAAGACGGGATGTATAACGGCCACCGATCTCGCCGATTATCTCGTTTTGAAAAATGTTCCTTTCCGGGAGGCCCATGGAATAGTCGGCAGGGCTGTAGCCTACTGTCTGGGAAAAGGCTGTGAGTTGCCTGATCTGAGTCTGCAGGAACTGTCCGGTTTCTCATCGGAAATTGGTAAGGATGTCTACGAAGTACTGAGTGTCGAAGGTTCGGTAAATAGTCGGATTTCCACAGGGGGAACCGGGAGCGTCAGGGTTGAGGAAGCGTTGATTGCAGCTGAAAAACAGCTGGGGATCGCTCAATGAACAACGGATATATGGTGCGGGTAAAGGGATTCTTCCTTCTAGGCGCATTCCTTCTCCTGGTAAATGGATGCGGTTATAAAAACACACCAATACCTCCGGAAAGTGTCGTTCCCCAGCCAGTTAGAGACCTGGCTTACAGACTGGACGCCAACGGGGTTCAGCTTAGCTGGTCGTATCCCCAGAAGACGATTTCCGGCAAGGCACTCGACGATATTTCGTCGTTTGATCTCTATCGGGCAGAAATACCGATTGAAGACTATTGTCGTAACTGTCCCATTCCGTTCGGTGAACCGATGGAGCTCGCGGGTGGTCCTCCTTCTGACGGAAAAATAAAACGAAAGGCAACCTACGAATCATCTCTTTTGAGGTTTGGTTACAAATATTTTTTCAAGGTTCGATCCCGCACCAGCTGGTGGGCGGACAGTGCGGATTCAAATATCATCAGCTTTGTCTGGTTTCAGCCGGCAGCTGCCCCGGAGGGTGTAACAGCCGTAGCGGGGGATAGAAAGGTTACTCTCGAATGGCAGCCGGTTACAACGTTTGTGGACGGGAGCCAGATCGAAGAGGCTATGAAATATCAGGTACTGCGCAGTCTTGGCGATAAGGGCTTCGAACCGCTGGGTGAGCCGGTGGCGACAACGAACTATGTTGACAGCCAGGTAAGTAATGGTCTTGAGTATTTTTACATCATCCGGAGTATGATGGTTGTACAAGACGATCTGGTAAGTGGCAGGGTCAGCAGGGCTGTCGCGGCTACCCCAATTGATCTTAGTCCGCCCCCAGTACCGAAGGGAGTAACGGTGGTACGGACCGCTGTTGGTATTAAGATTTTTTGGGAGGGGAATAACTCAGCAGATATAGCCGGCTATCGGATCTACCGTCGCGCCGCCGATAAGAAAAGTTATGAACTGCTTGGTGAGGTGGCACCGGTATATACGCTCTTTGTCGATACCAAGGCGGATGAAAGTGTACGATATTATTATGCAGTCACTGCCTTCGATAAGGCAAAACCACCAAACGAGAGCAAAAAATCAAAAGACGCCACAGCCAGGTATTAGCCGCAACAAGTCCATTAGTACCTTACAGATTGAATTCTTGATTTTTTGCAAGAAAACAATCTGTCTCAAGGTACTTATCCCGGCTCTCTTCCCGTCTACCGGGGTTACTATAGTGGCGTTAAGAGATGCCCTCTAACCGTAATGGATGCGGTTGGGGGGCTCTGTCGTTCGGGTATAATATTCCTCATCGGGGGGAATGACCAGGAATCCCGACCTTTGTCGCGGGAGTAAAGGAATGCACATCACTATGTGCCGAGAAAAATATAAGGAGTTTTCGTGATGGCAATCACTTTTCCCATCGCTTTTGAAAAAATGAGTGGTACCGGCAACGATTTTGTGATTATCGACAACCGGACCGGTGGTATTTCTCAAGCTGAACAGGCAGACCTTGCCCGTAAAATATGTCGGCGGATGTTTTCCGTTGGAGCGGATGGTCTTATTTTTATAGAAAAATCGGCAAAAGCCGATTTCGGTTGGAATTTTTATAATGCAGATGGTTCGGTTGCCGAGATGTGCGGCAACGGTTCAAGATGTGCTGCACGTTTTGCATATAGGCATAACATTGCCGGCAAAAAAATGAATATTGAAACCTTGGCCGGTATTATTGAGGCGGAAATTTGCGAGCAGGAAGACGTTGTTCGAGTGAAAATGACCCAACCCTTTGATTTTCGACTCGATATCTCCCTTCGGATTGGCGAGGAAGAGCGTGCGGTTGCCTATGTCAATACGGGGGTGCCCCATGTGGTAATTTTCGTTCAGGAAGATGATGTCCCGGTGAAAACATGGGGACGAATGATTCGATTTCATGAAATGTTTGAGCCAAATGGAGCTAATGCCAACTTCGTAAAAGTATTGCCCGACGGCAAGATCAAGGTACGCACTTATGAACGTGGTGTTGAGGACGAGACCATGGCTTGCGGTACCGGTGCCGTGGCTTCTGCACTTTTTGCTGCTATGTTGAAGGGCATGGAATCTCCAGTGGAGGTTGTTACCACCGGAGGAGATGTCTTAACAATATTATTTGATTTGCATGATGGACCTGTGGCGGAAAATGTCTATCTACAGGGGCCCACCAGGTTGATTTGTACGGGAAACTTGACCGAGGAAGCGCTGCTCTGATTGATCGTGCAGATGAACAATGCTGAATAATGAGGAGGAGTAATGGAGAAATTTCACGGAGCGCTTGTTGCACTTGTAACCCCATTCATCAACGGCCAGTTGGATGAACAGGGTCTTGTCGATCTCATTGAGTTTCAGATCGAAAATGGTACCCACGGTATCGTGCCCTGCGGAACGACCGGAGAATCGGCGACCATCAGCTTTGCTGAGCATAAACGAGTTATCGATCTTACGGTTAAAACGGTTAACGGCCGTGTCCCGGTTGTTGCCGGAACTGGCGGTAATAATACCGTTGAAGCGATCGAACTGACTGAAAGCGCAAAAGACAGTGGTGCAGATGCAGTCTTGTCGGTGGTGCCTTATTACAACAAACCAAATCAAGAGGGCATGTATCTACATTTCCGGGAAATTGCAGAACAGGTTGATATCCCGATGTTCCTTTACAATGTCCCCGGAAGAACAGTCGTCAATATGTTGCCGGAAACCGTAGCGCGGTTAGCGGAGATTGACAATATAATCGGTATTAAAGAGGCTGCTGGTAGTCTTGAGCAGGCTACAGATGTTATTCGCAGTTGTCCTGGTGATTTTATTGTTTTGTCTGGTGATGATTTTACTGCTATGCCAACTGTTCTTGTCGGTGGAAAAGGTGTTATCTCAGTAATTTCCAATGTTTACCCTAAGGGAATGGCCGAGATGATGGTAGCGGCACTGGCCGGTGATCTGAAAAAAGCCAATGAGCTGCATTACCGTATGTACAGTCTGATGAAGATGATGTTTTGCAATCCCAATCCGGTTCCAGCCAAGATGGCGCTGGAACTGATGGGTAAAATACAAAGCAGTCTGCCTCGTTTGCCACTGGCTCCAATGGATCCAGCGTGTATCGAAAAACTGAAAACAGCTATGGCCGGCCTCGACCTTATTTAGTGATTTAGAAAAAATAATTTTGTTCTTTTTACCAGAATATTTTTTCGTGAAGGAACGTATCCCCCTTGGAGGGTTAGTTCCTTACAAATTAACTTCGTTCATAAAAACAAGTAAATATCTTGTAATGTACTGAAAAGACAAGACATGAACCTTGAAGGTGCTCAGCAAAGGAGTTCAGATGATAAAAGTCATAATAGCTGGAGCGGCTGGCAGGATGGGCCAGCGTGTCGGTCACATGGTCAACGCCCATCCCAAACTGGAATATGCTGCTGCCTTCGAAGCGACAGGCAGTTCGGCTATTGGTAAAGATGCGGGACTGTTGGCGCTTGGCTCGGAAAATGGAGTAATCATCAGTGAGGGTCTTGAGTCGGTCATCGAAAAAGGCGACGTGATCATTGATTTCACCTTTCACAAGGCGACCATGGAGTTTGCTCGGATTGCGGCCAAATATAACAAGGCGATGGTTATCGGTACCACCGGGCTTTCTGCAGAGAATCTGGCTGAATTAAAGGAGCTCGCAAAAAACTTTCCCTGTGTTCAGGCGCCTAATATGTCAATTTGTGTCAATGTTCTTTTTAAGTTGGCCAAGAAGACGGCGGCAATCCTGGGGGACGATTACGACATTGAAATTATTGAGGCGCATCACAATAAAAAGAAGGATGCTCCGAGTGGAACTGCACTCAAGCTTGCGGAAATGGCTGCAGAGGGGGTTAACCGAAATCTCGATGATGTTGTCGTTCTTGAGCGCAGCGGCATAATTGGTGAACGAAAACCAAAAGAAATAGGTATTCAGACTATCAGGGCAGCTGATATTGTAGGAGAACACACCGTTTACTTCGCCGGTCCCGGAGAACGGATAGAACTGGTACACAGGGCGCACAGCCGCGATCATTTCGCCAAAGGTGCCACTACCGCCGCTGCCTGGATCGTTGATAAGGAATGCGGCGTATATTCCATGTTCGATGTGCTTGGACTGCATGATCTTTAATCTTCGGGGGACCTTAGGTTGTCAAAAGAAAAAGCGGTGAAAGCATTTGTCGGCATGGGATCCAACCTCGGTGATGGCAAGGCTCTTCTGCAGGGGGCCTGGCAAGCTCTCGGCAAGGTCGATGGCATTGTGTTGGACGGGCTGTCGAGTCCCTATTTTACTGAGCCTGTTGATATGACAAGTCAACATTGGTTTACCAATGCTGTCGGTCGATTACAGGTGCTGCTATCGCCTCAGGAATTGCTGGAAGTCCTGTTTGCAGTTGAGGCTTCGTTTGGCCGAACCAGAAGCGAAAAAGTTTTTGGCTACCAGGATCGTAGTCTGGATCTGGATTTGCTCTATTACGGCAATGTTGTCATTGATCGACCGGAGCTGACTCTGCCCCATCCGCGCATCTGTGACCGCCTCTTCGTCCTGGTGCCGTTTGCCGAGCTTGAACCGGACTTTAGGAACGGTCCCGGCGAGCAGACTATCTCCGAAATGGAACTTCGTCTGCGTGAGAAAATGGAACCGACTGGCGGGAAAAAGCAGGAAATCATTCGCGGTGTATGGAGTGAATAACCAAACTTGCTAAAACTGTTGAAAGATGACATGCTGGGTTGAGCGGGATAAGTTTTTTTACGAACTTATTTTTTTTAAAAGCGAGTAAAAATTTCTAAGTCACTAAAGATAAACTCGTAAAAAGTCGAAATTCACGATGGCTAAGTAAATGAGCCCTATAAGAATAATCATAATTGCCCTTCTTGTGTATATAGCCTTCCGGCTGATAACAGGAGGAGGCAAGAAGCCAACAGATGAACGCAGTCGGTGGAAAAGGACCCCCAGAGAGATGCCTGTGAGCGACACCCTGGAAGAAGATCCTGTCTGTAAAAAACTCGTACCTCGGCAACAAGCCGTGCAATACGAACACCGAGGTAAAAAGTTTTATTTTTGCAGCAAGGAATGCTGCAATACTTTCAGAACCAAACAAGGAGAGAACAAATGAAGTTTTTTATTGATACAGCCAATATCCAAGAAATCAAAAAAGGTCTTGAGATGGGTATGGTTGACGGGGTTACCACCAATCCTTCGCTTATTGCCAAAGAAAACATGCCGTTTGAAGAGATCATAAAGCAAATCTGCAAATTGGTTGATGGTCCGGTCAGTGCCGAAGTGGTGAGCCTTGAGGCGGATGGAATGTTGGCTGAGGCAAAAGAATTGGCTAAGATTGCCGATAATATTGTTATCAAGATTCCAATGATCATCGAAGGTCTTAAAGCAGTGAAGAAACTTGCTGCCGAAGGGATCAAGACCAACGTTACTCTGGTTTTTTCCGCTGCCCAGGCGCTTTTGGCAGCTAAAGCGGGAGCCTCCTTTGTCAGTCCTTTTGTCGGTCGTTTAGACGATATTGGTACTCCCAGTATGGACTTGATCAGCGATATTGCAACAGTCTATGACAATTATGGTTATCAGAGTGAGATCATCGTGGCCAGCGTTAGAAATCCTCAGCATGTAATGGATGCAGCGCTTATCGGTGCGGATATTGCCACCATTCCATTAAAAGTGATTACTCAGCTGGCTAAACATCCGCTCACTGATATCGGGATGGAACAATTTCTTGCCGATTGGGAAAAAAGAACCAAATAAATGACAGGGACCCAGAACGACATCTTCCTGGACACAGGAAAATCTCCCGGCAGCTTGGTGTCTGCCTTGCACGGATTTGTTATCATCTTTATCCGTGCAAGGTTATATCCAACCTGCCTGATTGTCTGCATGTCCTCGGTTCTGGCGATAGTATTACTTATTATTGACATCAACACCCTTCATGCAGAAATGTATGCCTGTCATGATCGCTCAGGTGCGTTGAACTTCACTAACGTTCCGAATGGCTCTGATTGTAAATTAATTGAGTTGGAGAAAGAGAGTGGTAGCTGGACGAACATGTCCCGGAGCCCAAGCTTATATCAAGGGTCTGACTCCGCCAGATATGACGGCGATATTCGGAGAATTGGTACTCGCTACAACGTCGATCCTTCGCTTATCAAGGCGATTATTCATACCGAATCTGATTTTGACGACCAAGCGATTTCACGGTGTGGAGCTCAGGGGCTCATGCAGCTCATGCCCTTGACGGCACTTGAATTGCAAGTGGTTAATCCGTTTGATCCTATGGAAAACATTGATGGAGGTACACGTTATTTCCGGTATCTCCTTGATACCTTCAACGATGACCTTATACTTTCTCTTGCTGCTTACAACGCCGGGCCTGGCCTGGTGACGCGCACAGGCGGGGTTCCCCAGATTCCTGAAACATTGCATTATATAAACAAAGTTCTCAAGCGATACAAGGTGTATAGATCTACATGGTTGTATTCTGCTAATTGATGACAGAATGAAGCGACTTTTCTCAGTCCCCAATATATTAACAGCTTTCAGGTTTGCACTTATTCCGGTCCTTATAGTGCTGTTCTCCATTCAACAGACTACTACTGTGGAGCTATGGTGCTTTATTGTGTTCACCGTTGCGGCGCTGACTGATTTTGTGGATGGCTGGGTGGCAAGGCGCTATCACATAGAGACTGTTCTCGGTAAATTGATGGATCCTCTGGCCGATAAAGCTTTGGTCACAACCGCTCTTATCATGCTGATTCCCTTGGGCAAAATCGCTGCCTGGGTATGTTTGCTCATCATCTGTAGAGAGATTATCGTCACCGGATTCAGAGGGCTTGCAGCAACTACCGGCAAGGTCGTAGCCGCTGGATCGATCGGCAAGTTAAAAAGCAATTTTCAATATTTCGGACTGGGCTTCCTGATTTTTCCTCTCAACGTACTGCCGATTCCTTATCAACATGAAATAGGCACGGTCCTTATTTATATTTCTCTTTTTCTCGCCCTTTGGTCTGGAGCTGTATATTTCTATAATCTCCGCTCCATCTTTCTGGAAACTGCAAGATAGTGGAGGGGTTACCTCCTTTTACACTTGACGATAAACGGGAAAGTGGGGTATAAACGAGACTCACGCCGGAGTGGTGAAACTGGTAGACGCACTGGACTCAAAATCCAGCGAGGGCAACTTCGTGTCGGTTCGATTCCGACCTCCGGCACCAATGCCAAGAAGCTGTAATTCCTAGATATAATGGGGGTTACAGCTTTGTTGTTTCTGGGTGTCAGCCTAAAGTTATTATCTACTAATTTTGCTATAATCTCATCATTTCATCTACTAGCCATCTACTGGGCTAAAGGGGATGAAATGCCTAATATTACTCTAAGAACACTTTCAACAACCCATCCGAAATCTGTCCCATTTTTCATCAGAGACTCGAAGGTCCAAGGTTTCGCTATAAAAGTGAACCCTTCAGGCTCCATGAAGTACATCGCTGAAGTCTCCAGTGCAACCAAATCAATTGCTTGACGAAAGGCGCTACGACGACAAGGGTAATGATGTCTGGACAACATTCAACGTGGTCCAAGAAAATGTCATGCGTGGCGGCCTCAAAGGCCTTACCAGGCACTTTGGTTCCTAACGAAAGAAATGGCTGAGCTGAAGCAAGTCGAGGGGAATCTTTCGGCTGTCTCAGCTTGAACCGTCATCTAACACTAGCCGTATCCTTCGGGGGACGGCTTTTTTTGTCATCATACAGAGCATAGAAAAAGGAATACTTAATATAATTATGAATAAATACAGCATAACCCATATTTTCAATATGGGTTATGCGAAACAATTTCATTTTACCCAATTTCGAATTGACAATGTTGACAGTAAGACATAGGATGGTTGTGTGTTATCCTGAACTAAATCAATTTGAGTGTATATGAAACACGAAACGTTTTTCCGTAAACATCCGGTGTTCACAGGCCAAGAGTTCAACGATCATCTCGCAAGTCTTGGGAAAACAGGCCCCAGAACCCGAGAATCCCTGCTGAATTATCATAGGAATACCGGGCATGTCATTCTCATTCGAAGAGGATTATATGCGGTTATCCCAATAGGAGCCGATCCAGATTCATATCCGGTTGATCCTTTTCTTGTTGCTGCCAAACTCTCAGAAGATGCTGTACTGTCATACCACACGGCTTTAGAAGTTCACGGTTACGCCTACTCCATACGTGAGCATCTCACTTATTCAGCAGCCCGCCCAGTTTCCCCTGTTACGTTTCGATCCCATGTTTTTCGAGGTGTCAGGTTTCCCCAATCACTTTGCCGTGCAGAAAAGGTAGATTTCGGTGTTACCACTGTTGACCGCGTGGGTCTTACGGTCAGGGTCACTTCCCTTGAGCGGACTTTGGTGGATGTCTTGGATCGGCCTGCTCTTTCAGGAAGCTGGGAAGAAATTTGGCGTTCCCTTGAAGCGATCGAATTCTTCGATCTCGATAAAGTGGTCGAATATGCCCTTCTACTCGGTAATGCGACAACGATTGCCAAGGTTGGTTTTTATCTGGAACAGCATCGCGAATCGTTGATGGTCGAAGAGAATCATATGACACCTCTTCGTGATCATCGTCCAAAGCAACCACATTACCTGGACAGTTCCAACAGAAAATCAGGGAGAGTTGTCGCAGATTGGAACCTGGTGGTGCCTGTTGATTTATTCGAGCGGACTTGGGGAGAAGTTCTATGAAAATATCTCATGAGAAACTGATAGCTCAAGCGGAAGCAACAGGATTCAGACCGGATGTGCTTGAAAAGGTTGCCCACCTACTGGGGTTGCTCGAAGCTCTTGGCAGCCATCCTTTTTTAAAAGGCAAGCTGGCTCTCAAGGGTGGAACAGCTCTGAACCTTTTTATATTCAATGTTCCCCGGCTTTCCGTTGATATCGATCTCAACTATGTGGGGGCGGAGGATCGTGAAGCCATGCTTGCCGAACGACCCAGGATCGAGCAGGCTGTTCAGGCAGTATTTGCAAGGGAAGGATTCACTGTCAGGCGCATGCCGGAAGAACACGCCGGCGGAAAATGGTCCCTGCGCTACCAGAGTGCTGCAGGCCTTGGCGGCAATCTCGAAGTGGACCTCAACTTCATGTATCGGGTCCCTTTGTGGCCTGTTTCGTTATCCGATTCGTATCCGGTTGGTACCTGGCAGGCCACACAAATACCTGTAATTGATATCCATGAATTGGCGGCGGGAAAACTGGCGGCGTTGCTTGCACGCAGACAGGCGAGGGATTTGTTTGACAGCCATATTCTTTTGCATATGGAAAATCTCGATCTTGATCGGTTGCGTACAGCCTTTGTCGTTTACGGTGCCATGAACCGCAAAGACTGGCGAACGGTTTCCACCGAGGATGTGAATTTGGACAGCTCTGAACTTGCCCGGCAGTTGATCCCGACCCTACGTTTTAATACAGCTACAGAACAAGAATCTAAAGACCAGTATGGTGCACGCCTCGTGGAAGAATGCCGACAGGCCCTGTCCATTGTAATTCCCTTCTCGGAGAACGAGAAAGCGTTTCTTGACCTGCTGCTTGACTACGGAGAGATTGACTCGACTATCCTGACTGCTGACAAAAGTCTGCAACAACGCATTCAAAGGCAGCCTCTTTTGGAGTGGAAGGCGGTTAATGTTAAAAAATATAAAGGTCTATAATGATGGCATAAAATGCCTTGGCAGTATATCCACAGAAGAGAGCAACAAAGAAACCCTGTAGATGGCCTGAAAATTTTGTCTTGCTTTATTCATTAATAATTATTTCCTATAATAACAGAATGTAATCTACTTTATGTAAGTTCAGTAAGCGCGATATTGCAGAGGTTGCATTGAGATTGTTGGATCAAAACAAGAAAGCACCTTCGGATAAAATCATTTTAAAAGATTATTGATTTGCTACATTCGATCCTATTGTGGAACTCGCCGTTTTGAGAAAAAAGATAGTGGAGAATCATTTGATTAGCCTCTTCAGGAGCTGAATCTGATTCAACCGATGAGTGATGGAGACATGTATCGCTTTGGTATAGGTTCGAAGTCTTAGGGAGTGTAGTTGCAATATTAAAGTATCGACAAGGAAACTCTATAAAGATTATTCCTGACGCCTTCTCTAACAATCCAGGTCGATATTTCGACCGCCATGGTCATTTTACACTTGAGATGAGTCATGCAAAGACACGGCCCTTATAATCGCAGATTCAAGCAATGTGTTTTTGCTTAGAAGGCTGTTTTGGGCAACGAAAAGTGGCTCATAAGCACTAAAAGAGGCACTTTGTAAAGAATTTGTCCTATAAAACCAAGTTCTTGACTTGGTCTGACCCCGTTCCATATCCTTGATTTGTCGGTGACGATGTCGAGCTGGTAAATTATCTGGATTACCATTAAGAGGAAATAATATGTGTGCAATGTATAATCCACCCCATCCTGGGGAAATCATAAAAGAAGATGTACTGGAAGCGGAAGGTATAAGCGTGACTGAGGCGTCCCGGCAACTTGGGGTTTCCCGCGTCACCTTGTCCAGGCTGTTAAACGGCAAAAGTGGTATTTCCGTGGATATGGCATTGCGCCTCTCCCAGTGGCTTGGCACAACTCCTGAACTCTGGTTGCGGATGCAGGATTCCTGTGACCTCTGGCAGGCCGGTAAAACAAAACGCCTAAGGTGAAACCTTTGCAGAGCAAGGCAAATACCTCTTCGCCATCTTAATTAACATTCTTGGTTTTATGATGGGTTGATTGGTTGAAAATACAAGAAAGGGCTACGCCCAAAACAAAGAAATCAAGAAACAGCGTGTAAAGATTAAACGAAGAAACAAGCGGCTTCGAACATGGCAATTGTTACGATTCGATGTAAGTATAGGTAACAGAACCTGTTTTTTCAGTAATCTTTATATGCTGGTGAACCATTCTTTAATTACGCTTTTAGCAGTTGGTTCATCAATGCATCAAAAGTCGGCCTGATTTTTTTTCATATTTTTGGTCATTTGTGAAATATATTATAGCAGGTTAGTGGCATATCTACATTTCGGAAATCCTGAACATGCCATGAATTGATTGCCTTTATTGGCTCCTTTCTTTGCTAATCTGAGGACCAGTTCACTGCCACATTTGGGACACAGATTACTGCTCTTTTTCTCTTCCAAACTTGATTTGACATGCTTCACATGCTCACGCTGGGTTTTGAAAGAAGGTGTTAACCTGCCACCTGCAATGGCACCAAGATCTTGGATACTTATCATTAGTCAACAGCACATTAGTTTTGGACTTAATAAAACGTACATAACTGCCTGCACAAGTAACATTATCAGGCATATCAGTTTTGAAGGTGCTATCACCGACAAACACGATAAGTGAAAAAAACATTTCGTCAGATAATCCCAAGCATGATTCTAGTGTTTTTGTATGCTTGTAGTTCTGATGAAGGGGATTCTGGAACTTATTCGTGTGCTTATAAATTTTCTGGGTCCAGGTTCTCTGGCTTGGACTTCCGAAGATCCAGCCTTTCATGTTCTTTGTTTCAATAATAAAAATCCCAAACCTGGACACAATGATATGGTCAATCTGTGAAGTTTTCCATCTTCTGTTGGAAGGGTGACATTCTTTATGAGGTGATAGTCTTTTTTGTTGAGGAATAGTATTGCAGCCAGGTTCACCAGTGCTTCACCAAAGACACCTTTAAACCAAGGTGATTTGAGTAATGCTGCAAGAATTAAGAATGGTATCAAAAACCAAAAAGTGCTCAGAAAATTGATAATTATCGGTGTGAAGTCCATTTGACGTACCACAAATAGAATTTACTGTAATTTTAATATCTTATTAGAGTACATCTCTATTGGTTCTAATTGCAAACAATCTTTGAGCAAACGTCTCGGCACGATATGGATGTTGGTAAAAAGAAAACACCACTTTGCTCAACGCCGGAAATTAAAAAAGACGTCGACTTTGAGAAGTTTGCAGCCGGTGCTGGCATGTACATCGCAAAAAGGAAGAAGTGTTACTCATGGGAAGAGCTTCATATTCGGAGAGACGTATTGAAAATCATCCCGTCTGGCTTTCAGAGCCACTCATACTCTATACAGTATGAACTCCTTTATCCTGGAGCGGACAAAGGCTAAAGAAAAGTGTATAATAGTTGTTCCAGTGTCGTTGGTTGTCTTCCTGCCGATCTGTGCTTTGTCTTTTTTCAGCGCTGGCAAGAGTGTCTTGGCCTTTATGTCAACTACCCTGATTTGTTCAAAAAAACAATGGATTTTGAGAAGTACAATCTTAACACAAAGGCGGACTTCACTTGGATTAAAGGCATGAGCCTTCAAGATCTTTTGGATAAAAACAAAAAAATTCTCTCCCTCAATTCAGTTCGAAAAACATCGAAAGGTAACTGGTCGTTGCATGAAAAAAAACTGATTGAAGACAGTCACAACTGTGAAGACCAGGAGTTCTTGCTCTGAATTTTGTGATTTAAGGACAAGCATCAGCTAATATTTGTGATGCCGATAGAAACGAGACCAGGCAATTTTGAAAAATTTTTACGAAGAAAATCACCAGCAATATTTTAACTCTACAGTTGGCATTGACCCTTCAGCCTTTCTGAATCCTCTAGCCAACTTGCTTAAACCTCAAGCAGCAATACTTGATATTGGCTGTGGTTCTGGCCGTGACCTTCGGTGGTTTGCCAGCCGGGGCTTTAAGCCTACTGGCTTTGAGCAGGCCCCCAAACTTGCCAGCCTGGCACGGGAACATTCCAACTGCCCCGTAATAGAAGGCGATTTTTCCCACTATAATTTTTCTATGCTTCAATTTTCCGCCCTCGTTTTTGTGGGTTCCTTGGTGCATCTTCCAAAAGAAACCTTACCCATCATACTTCAGTCAACCTGTCAGGCCCTTGTCGCAGATGGTTTGATGCTCATCACCATGAAAGAAGGGCGTGATTCTTCCGGTACTGATGACGGTCGTGTCTTTACTTTATGGTCAAGGGAGGAACTCGAAAAAATCTTTGCGGCAAACAATCTTCATATTCTAGATTTTTCTCGGCAGGTTTCAAAACTGCGAGCAAATGATATTTGGCTTGGTTATGTGTTGAGGTACAATGATGGGGAATGAATCTCATTGTTCCCTGAATGATTTACAATCTTGGCTCTTTGATCTTGGGTTTGAGCAACTTTCTCAGAAAAATACAGGTTGTACTTTTCTCAGAAAAAAGGATGACATTTGCCTCATTATTGACATCGGAATTTGTGAACTTTCTGACTATCCCTATGTGGCCTATACCAGTGAGCAGAACGAATTGATGGCTGCCCATAGCCAGGTTCTCCGTTTTCTCTATGATCAGGGAAGTCCAGTCAATACCATTCAATTTGAGCTCACTATGTTTCTGAAAGGTGAGAGTGATCCTGAACAGATCAGACGCTTTGGTGGCAATCGGACAGAACAGGAAATCGACCCAACACTTCCAGAAGCCACCTTTGAAGAATGTTTTTTGGAAGCCTTTGGTGATCGAACTCGAATGGCCTTACATCGTGAATTTTCTTATGTCGATTTGGAAGGTACCGTCCGCTATGTTGATTATGCTTTATTTGCTAGGTCATTAAAATTTGCTATTGAGCTTAATGGTGAAAGTTTTCATCACCCGGTAGCAATCGGTGCCAAGAGGTATCGCTCCCAGCTGTTTAAACAAAATTCTCTGGTTGCTGATGGCTTCAAGGTTTTTCGCTGGTCTTTAAATGGCATGCGCGATCGAGAACGATTTATCCTGGAGCTTTCACGATTCATGGGCCATGCCAGGCCATTCCTCGATAAGTCAATTTTTAAATTAAGTCGCTCAGTACAAACGTTAAGTGCCTCTGCACAGCCTTTTTCTCTAAAAGATCATCAGCAACAAGCGCTGGAACAATTGAGCAAAGCTAGAGAAAATGGCAGAAATACATTTTTACTTGTTCTGCCTACGGGGACCGGGAAAACAGAAATATTTATTGAAGATTTGGTTCGTTTAAAAAAACATGACCTCGATCTGAAAGCACTGGTCATTGTTCCCACCAGGAAATTACGGGAGCAGACCCTTGCCAGATTTAAACTCCGTCTACCGTATCAATTCCAGAGATAGCACCTCCGTTAATATCCTGGATGAAAACACGGCCGATTTTCTGGTTCAAACATCAGCCTATCTTCATCGTCATTACTATAAAATTCCGGCAGACCGCTTTGACTATATTGTTGTAGATGAAGCCCACCATGCTGCTGCCCAAGGCCTGCGCAATATTCTTGAACATTTCAGCCCCACCCATCTTCTGGGTGTCACTGCAACTCCAGAGCGTTTTGATCAGCAAAGTCTTGAAGAGATATTCGGTGAGTACGAACCTCAATTCTCACTGGAGGAAGCCATCCGGCAAGGACTTGTTCCTCCTGTTCGCTGTTATAGAGTCCAGTCAAATATCGATCTCTCCGAAGTTCGATTCAACGGGCGGGAATTTGTCAAAAGTGATTTGCAAAGAACCCTACTTGTTCCCTCACGGGATCAACTCATTGCAGGTCTCTTGCAACGATATTTTGGTGATAAATTCTCGTGCAAGCAGGGCGTTATTTTTTGTGTTGATATAAAACACGCAAGAAGGATGGCAGGTCTCTTGAAAAATCAGGGGATAACTGCCTGTGCAGTCGATGGTAGAGATCGAAAAAATGCAGCCAAGGCACAAAAAGCCTACGATGTTGGTACGGTCCGCTTTCTCTGCGCCTGCGACCTCCTTACCGAAGGTTGGGACGCACCGCAGACTTCTATCCTGGTAATGGCACGGCCAACTTTTTCTAAAGTGCTTTATTCTCAGCAACTTGGACGTGGCCTTCGTAATTTTAAAGACAAGGAGGCTCTTTATGTTATCGATGTTGTAGATAATTACGGGGCCAAATTACAGCCCATGTCTCTGCATTCGCTGTTAAAGGTACCTAATTATCAGCCATTTACGAACTTGATTGAACCAGGAGCTCAAAGCCGTACAGAAGAGATCACCATTCTTGATGGCCTTTATGAAGGTGAGCGGAGGATTGAGCCAGTGGATATTTTCAGTTTCGAGGAGATGTATGGTTCTTTTCTGAATGAAGAGCAGTTGGCGAGAGAACTTTTTGTTTCCACTGGAACAGTACGGCAGTGGCTCAGTAAAAGTAAGATTTTTTCCGATGTCCAATATCCATTTGGGCGGAGGAATTTACATTTTTTTGATCCCCAGCAGGTACCAAAGATTCGTGAACAAGAGGGCTTGCAGGAACATAATGCGGAAACCAGGGTCACAGACTTTCATGAGTTCCTTGAAAACCGTGATTACACATTTTCATACAAGATAATATTTCTGCTCAGTTATTTGAAAATTCGCAATGAACGCTTTGAGGCTTTTCTTCCAGACTTGCTTGAACTCTACCAGCAATTTTATCAGAACCTTCTCTCCAAAAACGGCACGAATGAGCGGAAAACATGTCCCTACAACCGCTTGGAATATGTAGACGATTTAACGTTACTTAAACGCAGTATTCTTGAAAACCCTTTTGAAAAGTTTGAGAGAAAACGCTTCTTCTACCACTGTAAGGATCTGAATTATCTTGCCATGGATCCAGAGCTCATCAATAATCTCACATCTGTCCATTACAAAAAGATCATTGAGCAGATGGTGCAAGATCTGCAAGATTATTTTGCTAAATTACAAATACCATTGTCGATATCTGATTATTCTTTTCTGTTGCCTGAAGCAGAGCAAGAAAAGCCACTGGAATTGTTTATTGATCAACCAACAGAAGAACAAAAGTATTCTTCTGTACTCCCTTTTTATCCGCTAAGCATTGCAGCTGGCGAGTTCAGGGATTCGGTTGTTCCCGATGAACCGGAGTCATGGTTTATTGTGGAAGGCCTAACTACGAGACGAGCACTATCAACACCTATGTTTGTGGCCCAGGTGCATGGAAAATCTATGGAACCAGTTATTCCGGATGGCGCATATTGCTTATTTACTTTTGAAATTGGTGGTACACGCAATGGTCGTATTGTTCTTGCACAGAAAGCAGATATTTCAGACCAGGATACTGGGGCCAGTTTCACGGTTAAGACTTATCATTCGAGCAAGAGAGCAGATCAAGACACTGGCTGGCAACATGAAAACATTACTTTACAACCGGCAAACTCTGACTATCAGGAAATTATTATTCCGGCAGATGGCGCTGATGATTTCAAAATAGTTGCCTTCTTCGTAGAAGTTTTGACCGGGAAACAGGATGTGGATTGATTATTGTGTCGTTTACCCTCATTTAATAATGATTTCTGAAAGAGGAATCCGATAACAGAGTATCTCTATAGGCGGAAAGCGCGGTGATCTCTTCTGGTAAGCTAATTGTATCCCACCCGGGCTTTGATCATGATGTTATCACGACTTCATACCCTTCAAATTTTCTTATGTTGATTACCTTTTCAGCATCAAACATCAGATATTGACCTTTAATGCCAGTCAGGACACCTTCAATGTATGGTGATTTTTCGGGGTTAAAGGATACTATTTTACTAGGATATTCCAGCACAGGGAATCGGCCTGTAAAAACAGTGTCGTTGAAACACAGATATTTTCGAAGTTCGTCAGTTAGAGACATTTGCGCCAGGTTAAAGGCATTTTGAAAATCAGCTGTTGGCAAAACCTCATTCCGTAACATTTTTTGCCAATGCGTTCTGTCTGTGAAAAGATTTTTCAATTCTACTTCAATTTCTCCAGCTAGATATCTGTTGGGAGTGTGGGCAATAGTGACAGCATATGAAGCCCCTTGGTCAATCCAACGTGTTGGGATATTGCTATCCTTTGTCACCCCAACTTTTACTGCGCTACTTATTGCCAAATAAACAACATGAGGTTGGTTATGATGATGTTGTTCCCATTCGATATTTCTTCCTTCTCCAAGATGTGCTCGGCAAAGTTCAGGCCGGATAATGCAGGGTGCTGCCTCAGGAGCATTTCTAAAACATGGGAAGCAAAAGCCTTGAGCGAAGCTCTTTTTCGTTAGTTTGCCACAACTCTTACAATAAATATTACCTGTAAATTCTATTTTGAGTTCTTTACCAATGAAATCGTTAAGAAGCACCAATCCATCATCGGTAGCTAATTGATACTGGATTGGATCCCCGTTTGAGGCTATTAATTTCTTTAATTTTGTATTGATTACCATCAGATTTTTCAAATGTGATTTTTAAAATAGTCAGTGTTTTGAACTGTTTAGCGCCAGCAAGGATTTTAGATCGATTTACATGATCATTGCATCTGCCACTTGCTCTTTGGTCTTTTTCGATACTCCGGTAAATTGTATCATGACTCAGCTCAGAAATAATTACAGATCTAGCATAATTTATTAAGTCCGGTAGAAGGATGTTGAATTCAGTACAGTCATGCAATAACCTCATTAAGAGAAATACCATGGTTTGGTGTATAAAGGGCCTTAACTGATGCCGAAACCTGGCAAAAGAATAATATTTTACGGTCAGACAGAACTGATCGATGTGTAAAAATGATGCAACATTTTAACAAAGAGTCAATTCAGTCAACAGGCAAAACTCCCGGCCGTTGGCAGGTATTTCTTTTGGTGGCCATAGGTATTTTTATGGCCACTCTGGACGGTTCCATCGTCAATATCGCGGTACCGACCATCATGAAGGAGATGCAGGTGTCGGTTGCCTCAGTGCAGTGGGTAGTGATGATCTACCTGCTGGTGGTAACTTCGTTGATCCTCAGTTTTGGCCGCTTGAGCGATATCCATGGGCGTCGCCGGATTTATAGCCTGGGGCTGGTCGCCTTTTCCGTCGGCTCGCTGTTCTGCGGCCTGGCCACCGATATCTTCTGGTTGATTGGTTCTCGTTTTGCTCAGGGATTTGGGGCGGCGATGATCATGGCCTGCACCCCGGCTCTGATCGTTGATGCATTTCCACCAGCGGAACGAGGCCGGGCTCTGGGTTTTATCGGCTCAGTAGTTGCCTTTGGTTTGACATCCGGTCCTGTTATCGGAGGATTGCTGCTCCATTATTTCTCCTGGCGTGTCATCTTTCTGATCAATATTCCTATCGGCCTGATTACCGCTGTTCTGGTCCATTCCATTCTGAAAGGCAGTAAGGCGGATACCGTGCGGCAGGAAACATTTGACTGGCTTGGCGCAATAGTGCTTGCCCTGTGCCTGGGATCGCTTCTGCTGGTAATTACCCACGCCTACGAATGGGGGTATTTCTCTCCTCCGATTTTGCTGCTCGTCGGTTTGTTCCTGGCAAGTATCGCTAGCCTGATCTTTGTCGAAAGACTGGCAGTCCACCCCATCCTGGACAGCGAACTTTTCCGCATTCGTCTTTTCACTTTGCCTGTTTTGGCGGCGATCATCCTCTTTGCCAGCCTCTTCAGTCTGGTTTTTCTGATGCCGTTCTATCTTGTCGGGCCAGGAGGCTTTGCCATAGATCATGCTGGTTATGTGATGGCCACTCTTTTCGTTTTTCTTTTTGTTGTCTCGCCCATCTCCGGAACATTGTCAGATCGCATCGGTTCCCGTCTGCTCTGTACCTGTGGGACAGGTATTGTAGCCACCTCTATGTATTTGTTGACCCTGCTGCCTGCAGAGGCTTCCGTTGTCGATATCGTCTGGAGGCTGGCCCTGGCCGGTATCGGTATGGCTGTTTTTATCCCACCCAATAGCGCCACTGCCATGAGCAGTGTCCCACCGCACCGGAGGGGAATCGCCAGCGCCACAGTGGCAATGGCGAGAAATATGGGAATGGTATTAGGTGTGGCTGTGAGTGGTGCAGTCTTCAACGGTACATTTCAAGGGTTAAGCAACGGTATTCCCCTTAAACTTTATCAGCCGAATATGGAGTCGATTTTCATGACGGCTTTTCATACAGCCATGTTCGGCGGTGTGTTGGTTGCCCTGGTTGGAGTTGTCATTTCCTTTCTCCGCGGACCGGAGAATCTCAGAAAATCGCTGGGTAAAGAGTAGGGTGGGGGGAGCATCCAATAGACCAACTGTTTTTCATACCTCCGCAGTCCCGTAAATAACTTGTTAGAGAAAACCAACCAACCTGACCCTAAACATGTATTCATCGAAGTGGAAAGTCCGGGCCTTCTGCTGCCGGGATTGACGGTGGAGGATATGAAGCATGGTGTATCCCAGATCCGTAATCCGATTATCGCCCGTGTCTTCCGCGAATTGGATCTGATTGAACAATGGGGTAGCGGTGTACCTGGGATATTCCGTGAAGCCGAAACGCTTGGATTGCAGGAGCCGATCATTGAAAAGATAGGGATGCGGGTGCGTTTTACCGTGTATCTCAAAGAGCCGGTTGCACTCTTCCCCCAGCAATCGAGAAAATCCCTTACGGGACGTGGCGGGGGTAGAGTCAGGGGTGGAGATACAGGTCACCCTCGACCAAGATACGGTTTTGTTTACCCAAGCACAGATTGTTGTGTTGTTTGACTCGAGCAAAGCCAATATCAATGAGCACATTAAGCATATTTTTGAATCTCAAGAATTGTTGCAGGGGGCAACTGTTCGGAATTTCCGAACAGTTCAAAAAAAAGGAGTTGAGATGTCTATAGAAGTAGAAACCACTACAATCTCGATGTTATAATATCAGTTGGTTATAGAGTACCAGAAATCTACTGGGAGATTGGTATGAATGACAACCATCGCAATCAGGCCACTTTAATCTCACAACTTAATCCCGCTCCAGTTTTTGCTAGGAACATTGAATGACAGTTCCTGATCTTTTGTGCTGATAGAAATAGTCAGTTGTCAAGGATTCCTGGACAACTGAAGTGGGCCCATTCTCACTAAAGAAATAACTTGAGCTACCTGCTGAGTTGTGTGCTTCCTTCAAGGAATGAACTACTGTATTGTAAACATTTTGGGAATTATTTTTGGACGAGCGGAGGTGTTCCCATTCCGATCAGAACGGAAAAGGGTTAAGTAAATGAGCCGAACATCAGACTGGATACTATCGATAGGCCTTACAGAAGCGAGTGTGTGGGCAGTCGGAAAATGAGAGATATGACGCCAATTAAAATAAAGAATATTGCGGAATCAATGAATTTCGTCAATTCATTAGAGCTTAATGAAAAACTGGCAGAGCTCGATAAAATTCATCAAAGTCAGCCCCACGCCTTTTTAACAGTTCTGTCGTTATCTCAAGATGGTGTGTCGATGGAAAAAGTAGAACATGCTCTAACCGTTTTGCTGGTTATCCATAAAGTCTTCAGTGATGCTGCAGTTGGTCTTAAAATACCACTGATTTCAAAGCGGATGTTAGATGACAGTCTGGAAAACAACATTGCAATGCTGCAGGCAATTGGTCAAGGATGGTTAACTACAGACGAAAGTATAAATTCATATTTTGAAAAGAACATACTCGCATATTTGGTTGGTTACCTGAAAGATAACGATTTGATTTCGCCCAGCGAAGAGCATGAGCGTTTATTGATTAATTTAAAAACCGTTCTTGATGCATATACTCATGCGAGGGGAATTGCCAATCCCAATCATTGAGAATAACAGGTATATCTGATACGGAATTATCTGATAAGTTTTGTATAAAAAGGCCTTGTCACAGTAATTGTCACAGCAGTGTCATAGCTCCATGTCGCAGCTTGTCATAGCTCTGAAAGTGAGTAATGGCGTGTTGTGTTTTTGGAGGAAAAAGACATACAAAATTCATCCAAAAAATGATATGGCAAAGCACTTAGAAAGTTCAAAACGGAGTGACGCATGATGTTTATTCCCAAATTCACAATCACCAACCGGATGACAGCGGCGATCACCCAGATTGAACGGGCGCGGGGTTTTCTGGAAGCGGCACGGCTTTCAGATGACTGGCTGCAGGATATGGGTCAAGAGGCACTGATCAAAGAAGCACACCATACTACTCACATTGAAGGGACTCGACTGACGCTGGAGCAAGCAGAACGTTTATGGCGTGGAGAAGCAGTGCCCGAAGCCGATCCGGACGATACACAAGAGCTCCTCAATTACCGATCAGCCTTTGAGTTTGTCTCTGAATGTCTGGACAGCGGCGATCCCATTCATGAAGGTCTAATCCGTGAAATCCACAAAAAACTAGTTCAAGGCGTTCGTGGCGGCAAAGCGGACCCGGGCAATTATCGGCGTATTCAAAATTATGTGGCAAACGCATCAACGGGGGAAGTGATGTATACGCCGCCATCTGCGGTGGAAGTGCCGATCATGATGTCGGAAATGGTTAAATGGTTGAACAGTGGGCTGGATATCCATCCCGTGCTGGTGAGTGGCATTGCCCAGTTTCAACTTGTTCATGTTCACCCTTTTCTCGATGGTAATGGCCGCGTCTCGCGTTTGCTCTCTACACTCTGCCTCTACAAGGCTGGGTATGACTTCAAGCGACTGTTCACCATTAGCGAATATTATGATCGCGACCGTCCGACCTTTTATAGATCGATCCAGAGTGTGCGTGAAAATGGAATGGATATGACTGGCTGGCTCGACTACTTCGTTACCGGCCTGGAAACCCAAATGATCGAGGTCAAAGAGCGTGGTGAGCAGGTTATCCGCCGGGATGTTCTGTCGCAGAAACATGGCCTTAATGAGCGTCAAAGTAAGGCGATAGGCTATCTCATACAGCATGGCAATTTAACCATTCAAGATTTTGAAAAGTTTTGTCCCAATGTGAACAGGCGAAGCTTACAGCGTGACTTGAAAGGCATACTGGAAAAGGGATTGGTGATTACAGAGGGGGCAACAAATCAATTGGTCTATATACTTCGTGTCTAAACTTGCGACATCTTGCGACAGAAACTTGCGACAAACTCACGACACAACTTGTGACAAAAATATTTCTAATCACGTCTACTTGCCCTATAAATGTGAAGTCCACTGGAGGTGGATCAGTAAATGGGTAAATGGAGGGTAAATTGAAAACATTGAGAATAATAAATGAGTACATTTTGGGTCGTTATCAATTTTTGGAAAACCAAAAAGCTCAAAGCCGTTGCCATGGATATGAGTATAACTTATTCCAGTGCTGTCACTGAGCATCTTGTAAATGTGCAGCTGTCAAACAAATATAACGGACAGTTGGTAATGTAACATATTGTTTTATATTTATTATTCTGAAAATCCATAAAGATTTCGTTATATGCTGGTGGAAATGAGTCAAGCAACGGTCAAACAAATTCGATTATGCCCATCAAGGCACATAACGCATCGCTTTAGTTCCTGCCCGCGTCCGGGGGTGGGAGCTTTATTCCCGAAATATTCATCGAGAAGGATTACTGGGTTAGCAGTACATTTTCTCAACTGTGTTCATTTGCGGTTTTTTCGATGGGGATCGGTCTAATAAATTCATTTTTATAACGCGTATTTTATGCGCTGGTGCAAATATTAACGCTCATAGAAGGCAGCTTTGCGCTCTCCTTTTTGTATGATTTCTCCTTTTGTTTTCAACCGACTCAAGAGCTTGTATGCCTGGTCTTTGGTAATACGACATAGCTCCATCACCTCAGCCCGCTTAATTGAGCCGTGTTTATTGATATAGGTCAGTACCATTTGTTCCTGTTGGATAGGGTCAAATCCGGCTTGACGAACATAATCCGATTTCTGGCCTTTTGGAATCCAATTTTTGCAGATGTTCCAGAGGAAAGTTTGGTGCACGAACACCAGAAGGACTATTACCAGTCACTGCAACAAAGCACCGAACAAACCGATTCCGCGCCTTTTATCGAATTTATGCTGAGGATGATTCTTGATGCTATACTGACCGTCGCCCCCCAAGTAACCCCTCAAGTAACCCCCCAAGTGAAACGGTTGCTGAAGATCTTGCAAGGTGAGATGAACCGGGAGGCTCTTCAGGGTGTGCTCTCTTTGCATGATCGCAAGTCATTTCGTGAGCGTTATATCAAACCAGCTTTGGCGGAAGAACTGATTGAGATGACCATTCCCGAAAAACCAAACAGTCCCCTGCAGAGATATCGTCTGACCGATAAAGGGCGACGCTGGAAGGAACACCAGGAAGAGGAGTGACGACAGAACACCAGCGAAGACTTATGAATACATCTATAATATACTTGAAGATGTTGAGCTGCGAGCCATTGTAGAGGCAAGAAAGGACCAGCTTGAAATCAAGGTAAATTTAGATGAGCTATGAGCTGAGGTTTAAAGAACAAGCTTTAAAAGAATGGAGGAAGCTGGATTCAGGTATAAAAGAATCCTTCAAAAAGAAACTTATTGAACGTATCAAAGACCCCCGTATTGAAAGTTGCAAACTGAATAAAATGAGTGATTGCTATAAGATCAAACTCAGAGGGGTTGGATACAGGTTAGTTTATCAGGTCCGTGATAACGAACTGGTCGTGGTTGCTATTGCAGTTGGTAAGCGCGATAAAAATCTTGTCTATAAGATAGCACTGAATCGGCTGTGACGTTTGAAAAATGTGCAAATCTAGGTATTATTATAACTAACCTCCGCAAAGCACGAGGACTCTTTTTAATCCCCCTCAAAGCATGGGGATTAAAAAGAATACCCCCTTGAGGGGTGAAAAATAAGAGATAAGCGCAGACTTCGAAAGAATTTCTAAGGTACTAATCGTGGCCAGTCCCCTGATTAATTTCACGGCTGGGCCTTCTTGTTTTTGGACCAATGACAACTTGGTCTTGCCGCGCCTTTGTCACAGTAATTGTCACAGCAGTGTCATAGTTCCATGTCGCAGCTTGTCATAGCTCTGAAAGTACGTAATGGCCTGTTGGGTCTGTTGGACCTGCTCCACACCTGGCTTGAGTTGGTGCTGACCAAACGAGCAAAATAGCATACCAAGAAGTTGATAATGCTTTAAGACCTCTTAAACCTAAAATAACAGCTTGCTTTGTTTTAGATATATCGTAAAATCTAAAATAAAGACCGCGCTTATTTTACTTTCACGATGAGTTTTCTCCGATGAAAAACTTTCAATCAGGCCGCTATGTCCAGCAGGGCCATTATAAAAGCTTTCAGCCCACCCCGATTAACCGTGCCTGGAAGCTTGATAATATGGAGTTGATCCAGTTGCTTGGCCAGGCGGATCGGGAATTGGGGAGACTGGATATGTATTCGGACTATATTCCCAACGTCGACCTGTTCATCAAGATGCATGTGCTGAAGGAGGCTACCCAATCAAGTAAGATTGAAGGTACTCAAACAAACATGGAAGAGGCACTTCTGGAAAAGGATGATGTCGCTTTGGACAAAAGAGACGACTGGGAAGAGGTGCAGAACTATGTGGCAGCGATGAATGAGACGATTGCCAAGTTGCAGACCTTACCCTTTTCTTCGCGATTAATCCGGGAGGCCCATAAAATTTTACTGCAGGGAGTACGCGGGACCCACAAGCAACCTGGAGATTACAGACATAGCCAAAATTGGATTGGTGGGGCAACGATCAACGATGCGGTTTTTGTGCCGGCAGTTCATACTTCCATCAATGAACTTGTCGGTGATATTGAGAAATTTCTGCATAACGAAACCCAATATTTCCCGGAGTTACTAAAGATAGCTTTGGTGCACTACCAGTTTGAGACTATCCATCCATTCCTGGATGGCAATGGACGGGTTGGACGCTTGCTGATTACTTTGTATCTGTTCAGTAAAGGGATATTGAAACAGCCGATTCTGTATATGTCCGATTTTTTCGAGCGAAATCGCAGCCACTATTACGATAATCTTATGCGAGTCCGAGAGAAAAACGACCTGCTGCAATGGTTCAAGTTTTTTCTGGTAGGAATTATCGAAACGGCGAAAAGTGGCATAACGACCTTTGATAATATTCTCAAACTCCAAAAGCAGGTGGAGGCTCAGTTACAGACTCTTGGTAGCCGAAATGCAAACGCCCAGAAGATTATCCACTATTTGTATCAACGTCCGATGATCGACGCCGCAAAGACTGGAGAGGTGGCTGGAATTTCCCCGGCTTCAGCCTATAAACTGATTGCCGACTTGGAACAGTTCGGGATTTTGAAAGAGATCACCGGTGGTAAGCGAGGGAAAATGTACGTTTATTATGATTATTTGCAATTGTTCAAATAACTCGATGTTTCGCTGTTAGATAAAATATATTTGTCCCCTTTTCCTGAAATTGTCAATTGATATCCAGCTCACTGTTCATGCGGAAGTGCGGAGCATGATGTCTGAAATAATCAAATGGTTCTTAGTAGCTCAAGAATGGAATTTTCGATAATGAGTAGTGATAACATCAGAGCATGGATGCTGAGATGACAGAAAAAACAGCCATAGAAATCTATCAAGGTTTTGATGGACAGACACAGATTGAAGTTCGCCTAGAGGATGAAACCATCTGGCTGTCTCAGGTACAGATGGCGGAACTGTTTGATAAAGATGTCCGGACAATTAATGAACATTTAAAAACTATTTTTAAAGAAGATGAGCTAAAAGAGACATCAACTATCCGGAAATTCCGGATAGTTCGCAAGGAAGGTATCCGGTTGATAATGCATATGTTGAATCAACCTGATAGATGAGAATGGGTAAGGTAAAAAAACTATCCTATTGATGTGGTGCAAATGTTCTGTAGTAAGATCATATTGTGACTACAAGTGTGACTATTTACCGTTGTGGTGTTTTGTTTAATGGGCTTAACTGTTTGTAATTGATAAGTTGTTGTTGCTTTGTGTGGCTCCGACTTCCTCCTTTGTTTATACTCTTCACTATCAGAATAAGTCGTCATTAATTTAGAATTAAACCATATGTTGAAAATTAGTCGACATTTATGGCGCATTATATTTTAGAGATTTATTGTCTTGTCAGTCGTAATATTTGACGATATAATGAGAATTATAAATACAATTCGACAATAATGACGACTATGAACATATCAACACTAATGACAGATGAAGCAATTCTTGCAGAAATAGGTAGCCGTATCGCTCGGTATCGAATTGACCAGCAGGTGACGCAGGCAGATCTGGCTGAGCAGGCAGGCGTATCCAAGCGCACTGTTGAACGGGTGGAAGCCGGAGCTTCGGTACAGTTTTCTACGATCATCCGGATCTTGCGGGTCCTGGATGTATTGCAGGGGCTGGATCGTATGATCTCCGAACCCACTCCCCGGCCAATGGATCTGCTGAAACAGAAAGGAAAAGTGCGGCAACGAGCTTCTTCAAGTCACCGCTCGGATAAAATTTCTAAAAACTGGTCCTGGGGTGACGAGTCATGACTACAGTTGCCGAGGTGAAGATGTGGGGACGTACAATCGGCGCAGTTTCCATGATCGATGGGGAGGATGTTGCCGCCTTTGAATACGATCCAGCATTTGCCGGAAGCGGCATAGAAATTTCACCAATTACGATGCCGCTTGCAGGAAAAGTCTATACTTTTCCCGAACTGTCGCGGCAGACCTTTCACGGCCTGTCCGGCCTGTTGGCGGATTCGCTGCCTGACAAATTCGGCAACGCCCTTATCAATGCCTGGCTGGCCTCACAGGGACGGCAGCCGGATTCGTTCAATGCCGTTGAGAGGCTTTGTTACACGGGGGTGCGGGGCATGGGCGCACTTGAGTATGCCCCTGCAACAGGGCCCAAGGGGAAGCAAGCGACACGGATCCAGATCGACAAACTTGTGGATCTCGCATCCGACATTCTCACCCACCGGCATAATCTGAACGTATCATTTGGCGAAAAATACAAAGAGGACGCCTTAAAGGATATACTGCGAATCGGCACATCGGCTGGCGGAGCAAGGGCCAAGGCAGTTATTGCCTGGAATCCTTCAACCAATGAAGTTCGTTCCGGACAACTCCCGGCTGGAAATGGTTTTGAGTACTGGCTGTTGAAATTCGATGGCATCAGCGGCAACAAAGATAAGGAACTTGAAGACCCTGGCGGCTATGGCCTCATTGAATATGCGTATTCAAAAATGGCAGCCGATGCCGGGATCACAATGAGTGAATGCAGCCTTTTTAAAGAGAATAACAGGCACCATTTCATGACTCGCCGCTTCGATCGCCTTGCAGGCAACGAAAAGCTCCACATGCAGTCTCTTTGTGCCCTGGCCCACTATGATTTTAACATGGCAGGCGCATATTCTTACGAGCAGGCCCTTCTTGTCATCAGACAGCTCGGCCTGCCCATGAGTTCAATCGAAGAGATGTTTCGCCGGATGGCTTTTAATATAATCGCCCGCAACCAGGACGATCATGTCAAAAACATTGCCTTCCTGATGGATAAATCCGGAACATGGTCACTGGCACCGGCTTTTGATTTGATCTACAGCTTCAACCCCGCAGGTGCCTGGACGTCCAGCCATCAAATGACATTGAACGGCAAACGGGACGACTTTACTCTGGAGGATTTTAAGGCCTGCGCCAGAACCGCCTCCATGAAGCGTGGCCGGCCAGAATCCATTATAAAAGAGGTACGGGAAAAGGTTTTACACTGGCGGGATTATGCCGATGAAGTCGGCGTCTCTGCCATATGGCGTGACCAGATACAGAATACGCTCCGATTGAACAAGTTTGTTTGATGCTGCTCGACCACTTTCTTAACTTTATTGACCTTAGAGTTGTTGCAAAAAAGGCAACAACTTCAACCAAGGGAGTGTTTTTCGTGATGCAGTTGTCAAGTGATCCTTGACAACTGCCGAGGATTTCCCGGTAGTTCAAAATGAGAGTTATTTCCGGGTCATCTCCTGCAGCCGGGCAAGATTTCTGCGCAGTACCGTGTGAAGGTCTGCATAGATCGCCGCTTCGCCATACTGCTGTTCATGGATCGACAGAACTTCTTCATATATTTTTTCTACTTTTTGCGTGGTTTGTGCGATCATTTCAAAAACCTTTTCAGTCCTGAGTTTCATATCTTTACTGAAATCGGTAAAAGAAGTTTCATTGACCCGATCATGCCTGTATGTAGTACCTATGGCCATGGCGAGTTTACGATCCAGGCTGGGATAAACCTGCGTTGAAACTAAATCATAGAACGGGGCGAGCGTAAAAGTATCTTTGTGGATAATAGAAAAATTCTTACCATGCGCATCATTGTTGCCTATGAGAAAATTGAAGGTCATGACAGAGGTCAGCTTTTGTTTTATCACTGATATATCGGCTGATAAATGCTCTTCGGCTAGTTCTCTGCAGTGTAAAAAGCCTGGGCCGCCCTGTTCCTGATATTTTCTATGAAACGGTAGCCCCATTGCCTGACAGAAATCTTCCTGATGTACCCGTTTCACTCTATTCTCTGAGTGGAACCGATCATAACGTTCTATAAGAAACAGTTCATAGCCTGCAAAAGTGTATAGTTCAGAGTGAGGGACTGAGAGGCCAACCTGCCGGGCCAGGTCCATACAGAATGCTTCATTTCTCTGGATATCATGAAAATAAGGACTGGCAGGTTTTATTATATGCGTTGTAGGCGATGCCGAGTTCTCTGGGAGATAAAAGCTTTCTTTCTCAAAATAGACTGGTAATTTGTCTTGAGCTCCGGCAATTGATAGGCGGGCGTTAGCTAACGCAGGATATAATTTATGTTTACCAGGATCTGATTCGATGGCCTGCAGTGTATTTTGCAGCTCAACGTCTATACATCGATACTTGCTGGAATGAGGAAGAATATCTTCACTCTCTCAGACATAATGCACCAGCTGTTTCTGGTAGGAAATAGATTGCCCGACATAACTCTGGTTGGTCCGGTAGTCGGTGTCCAGGAAACGGGGATCGACGATGCGATTCTGCACGTCTATTAAACGAGGCTTTTCGCAAAAATCCTTATGCTCCGCCATCTCAAGCAGACCGATGAATTTCTCCGTCCGGGAGGGGCTTGGTTTGAAGGTGTGAAAAGTGCGGAGCCTATTGTCCGTGAAAAGGTCATCGTCAATGAACTTATCGGTACCTGGCAGGGGTACCAAGACGGCCTTCCAAGTGCCATCTTCATTTATGTTCTTGGTAAAAATGGTAAGTTTAGTTTCAACTCAAAATTAACACCAGAAATTATGAAACAATTTCCGAAGGGGGCTATGAAAGAAACAATTGCCTCCCAGAAAGGGACATACACCTTTAGTGGTAGTACAATGATCCTCGACCTTGTTGGTGCTCCACCCACTTCCATGAAGTGGGAATTGAATAATGGAGTATTAATTATTGATAACAAGATAAGGCTGAAAAAGGTTAAGTAGCAATAATCCTGGCAAAATATAATCATTTTCCAATCCCAATTGTTTCCAGAAGATACGGACCAATAACCCCACATTACGCACAAGTATCAAGTATTGGATGGTTACACATGCGGAATCATCCCGGAGAGCCTTTTGGCTAAAGCACATAAAACTGCTGAGTATTTCTCTTCAAATTCGGCCATGGAATATTTCAATGTCGTAGAAGTGAAAGTAACCGAGGCTATGGGGCGTTTGGTGTTTTCATTCAGAATGGGGGCTCCTATGGCGATCAGGCCTTTAATGTATTCTTCATTGTCTAGCGCATACCCTCGTTTTCTAACTACATCCAAGTCGGAATACAAACCTTCCTGGTCTGAAATAGTTTGATCCGTTCGTATGGCGAAGCTTTGCCGATTTACCAGTTCTGCGAGTTCTTCTTTTGGTAGATGCGCAAGGATCGATTTCCCGGAAGCGGTACAGTACAAAAACTCGCTGACGACGTCCTGAGAGTAGGTGAGCGTGGCTGTTTCTTCGATGTTGTATATTTGAACCATAAAAGTCGATTGAAAAATTGAAATTTCAATACTTACATTATATTTATGATGTATTTCATTGACGACAGGCTCAAGCATCCTGTTTAGGTCGAATCCGCGAAGAATCCGGTTGCTCATGGCCACAGCCATTGGTCCCAAGCGCAATAATTTCGTGTCAGGGTCTTTGTTCAGGTACCCCAATTCAATAAATGTGTTCGCCAGTCTATAGGTTGACGTCAAGTTCATCTCTGCTTTTTGAGCGATTGCGGTCAAACTCCAAGACGAATGCCCGCTATCAAACAGGTTGAGAATCCGTAACCCTTTGTCTAAGGTCTTTGCAAAATAGTCCATTGGTCGTTTTGCCATAGGGAAACCTTCCTTTTCCTTTCTCTTCATTCACTGTTTGCCTTGCCACACCGCTGCGGGCTTCCTGCTTAGAACTAAGGCCGCTTAACTGCCCGGGAAATAGTCAAATCCGGGGGAAGAAATACAATACCTCCGAATCCGCACAATCGCCCTTGACAACCTTCCGTAAAGCTGCTTACATTGAATAACGTAAGTAATTTACGATAATCGTAAACAGTAAATTATTGTGGATCAAATCGCAACGAAGAAGTTCGATTTTTTTTCATTGATCAAACAAACCGTGCAGCGGGTGGAGAAGATGACAGATAACGCATTGCCTATGGATACCTTGGATACATTCAACATCGACTATCTCTTCTACCAGTCGCGAAAAAAACTGCCGTTCATCGAAAAAGCTGAGGGGATCTATATCTGGGATCACACTGGCAAAAAATATCTCGACGGCAGTTCGGGTGCGATCAACTGCAATATTGGCCATGGCAATAACCGCATTGCGAATCGCCTGGCGGAGCAGGCCCGTAAGGCAGTCTTCGCCTACCGCACCCAGTTTGAAAACGAACCGGCTCACCGCTACTCTGCCGAACTGGTGAAAAATCTGGCACCCCATCTACAGCGGGTCTTTTTTGTCTCTAGCGGCTCCGAGGCCGTGGAGTCGGCGATGAAACTTTGTCGACAATATTTCTTTAATCGCGGCGAGAAATCCCGGACCCAGTTTATCTCCCGCACTCCCTCCTATCACGGTTCAACTCTGGGTGCATTGGCACTGACCTCTTATGCACCTCTTGAGATTCCCTTCCGGGCGATGATGAATTCTTACCCAAAGATTCCGGCACCCTATTGCTACCGCTGTCCATATAACAAGAGAGCAACCTGCAACCTGGAATGCGCATGGGCGCTAGAAAAGGCCATTTTGGAACAGGGCCCGGACAGTGTCGCAGCCTTTGTCGCCGAACCGATCGGCGGTGCCAGTACGGGAGCGGTCGTTCCACCCAAAGGCTACTTCAGGGTCATTGAGGACATCTGCCACAAATACGGCATCTTACTCATCCTCGATGAGGTCATGACCGGGTTCGGCCGTACTGGAAAAATGTTTGCCTACGAGCACTGGGACGTGAATGCCGATATCGTAGTGATGTCCAAAGGCATAACCTCGGGCGCCTATCCCCTGGGCGCCATAGCAGCTAGAACCGAATATGTGGACGAGATGATGAGCAATGGCGGTTTTGCCCACGGCCATACCCTGGCGGGCAATCCCATGGGTTGTGCTGTCGGCCTTGAGGTGCTTAATGTGATCACCGAAAACCGACTGGTCGAAAACGCAGCCGCGGTGGGCCACACGCTGAAGGCCGGGTTGGATCGCCTGAAAAAGCGCTTCGATTTTATCGGCCAGGTGCGTGGCAAGGGGCTGCTGACCGCTATCGAACTGGTGGCGGATCGCAAAACCCGTGCGCCGTTTCCCGCCGAATGTAATGCTCATTTCCTCCTGACGGATGAGGCCTATGACGAAGGGCTGATTGTCTACCCGCGACGGCCGATAAATGGCCTCAAAGGGGATCATATAATGGTGGCGCCACCACTAATCACCACCCGCAAAGAAATGCATGAACTCCTGGCCCTGCTCGAACGCGCCCTGGAGCGCACCCAGGCCAAACTACCGGCGGTAAAGAATGGTCCGACAACCTCCTAGGAGTCTGTCAAATAACTCGGAAAAGCTCCGAGCGAATACAAAAGGATTATGACGCATGATTGACAAGACCAGCACCGGCAGCTAAAGCGCTCGGCCAGATCCTCGACGGTCAGACCATTATGGTCGGTGGCTTCGGTGGACCCGGGACGCCATTTACACTCATCGAGCTGTTGTGCCAGCAGGGGGCGAAAGACCTCACCTTGATAAAAAACGATGCCAATGAGCCGGGAATTGGCATTTCCAAGCTCTTAGAGGCAGGCCAGGTGAAAACCCTGATTTCCTCGCATCTTGGGCTGAATCCTACAGCGGTGGCCATGATGAATCGCCGGGAGTTGGAAGTTCTGCTTTACCCGCAGGGAATTCTGGCAGAAAAAATCCGTGCCGGCGGGGCTGGTCTGCTCGGAATTTTAACCGATATCGGAGTCGACACAATTTTGCGGGAAAGTCGACAACTGCTGCATATCGATGGCCGCGAGGCGATTCTTGAAAAAGCCCTGCGCGCCGATGTGACGCTGATCCACGCGGCGGTGGCCGACCGCGTCGGCAACCTGATCTTTGCCAAGAGCGCGCGCAATTTTTGCCCCTTGATGGCGACAGCCGCCACCACTGTCATCGTTGAAGTCGAAAAGGTCGTTGATACCGGCACTCTTGATCCGGATCAAATCCATCTGCCGGGCGCCTTTGTCGATCATATCCTGGTGCTTGATGAACTCACCTCAGACTATGGAGTATTGGCCCATCATGCCCTATAAAAGAAAGATAGCCGCGCGGGCGGCTCAGGAGATTCAGTCAGGACAGGTGATCAATCTCGGTATAGGCATCCCAAACTTGATCCTCGATTATCTACCGGCAGAGATGGAAGTTTTCGTTCAGTCGGAAAATGGCATTCTTGGCATCGGCCCCCGCAGCCGCAAAGGGACTGAGGACCGCAACCTGATCGATGCCGGTGGCGACTATACTACCGTTATTCCCGGTGCCTCCTTTTTCGACAGTGCCCTTTCTTTCACGCTGATCCGCGGGGGGAGGGTGAACACCAGCTTTCTCGGCACCCTGGAAGTTTCGGCGAGTGGCGATCTGGCTAACTGGATAATTCCGGGGAGGATGGCTCCCGGCATCGGTGGCGGGATGGAGCTCGCGCAAAAGGCGCAGCGGGTGGTTGTCACCACCTCCCACACAACCCGTGACGGGAAACCAAAGATTCTCTCCCAATGCACACTACCGCTGACGGCGCGGGCCTGCGTCAAGACCATCATTACTGAACTGGCCGTGATTGATGTGACACCCCAGGGGTTGATGCTGCGGGAGATCGCCCAGGAATCGAGTCTTCGGGAAGTGCAGGAGAAGACCGACGCGCCCCTGCTCTTCGCCACAGCGGACATCCCCAGGTTTTAACCACTAATCTCAGCCCAGGAGCCCGAGCCGAACCAATGAAAACTTCAGAAAGCAAAATCCTGAGCACAGTCGACGCCCTGACCGAAGATATTATCGACTTTACCGATCGACTGGTCCGCCAGCCGAGCACCCTTGAGAACGAGTCCTCTGCCCTGCAGGTCATGGAAGAAGAGCTCATACGGCTCGGTCTGGCCCCGGTCCGGGTGCCCATCGATCCCGTGGAACTAGCCGCGCATCCCGGATTCGCTGCGGTTCCATGGAGCTATGACGGACGCTACAATCTGGCTGCGACGCGGCCGGCAGATTGCTTAGGAGGACGCAGTGCGTTGTTCAATGGCCATCTCGACGTGGTGAGTCCGGAACCCTGCGAATTATGGGAGACCGACCCCTTTATTCCGGTGATTCGTGACGGTTGGATGTATGGTCGTGGCGCCGGCGATATGAAATCAGGGGTGGCGGCCATGACTTATGCTCTGCACGCCGTGGGAAAAGCCGGTTTTGGTCTGCGTGCGCCAGTGACCTTGGCAACGGTTATCGAGGAGGAGTGCTGCGGCAACGGGGCGCTGGCCTGTATTACCGCGGGTTACGACGCCGAGGCGGTGCTGATCCCCGAGCCCTTCGGGCCGACAATATACACTGCCCAGGTTGGGGTACTCTGGTTCAAGGTCCTTATGCGTGGCGTCTCCTGCCATGTTCAGCAGACTGCGGCAGGGACCAACGCCATCGAAAAAAGCTATCCCATCATTGCTGCTCTACGGCGCCTGGAAGAAGCCATGAATGCGGAGGAGCGGCCAGCGGCCTATCTGAATATCAACCACCCGCTCAACCTGAACATCGGTATCTTCAAAGGGGGTGACTGGCCATCCACCGTACCTTCGGCCGCTGAATTCCATGGTCGTCTCTCGTTTTTCCCCGGTACCTCCTACGAAGCAATATGCCGCCGCATCCAAGCTGCAGTGAACGAGGCGGCGCAAGCCGATCCCTGGCTGGCGAGCTATCCGCCCGAAGTGGAGTTCTATGGCTTTCGCTCGGAGGGCCACACACTCAACCGAGAGCTGCCGGCACTGGCTACCCTTAACGACTGTCATTACGACCTCACCGGTCGCGCAGCCGAAAGCTACATTTCCACCTGCACCACTGATCTGCGGGCCTTTCACTTTTTCGGCAAGGGCCAGGGTACCTGCTACGGTCCTGTGGCGGAGAACATCCATGGCGCCAACGAACGGGTCAATATCGACAGCATTCTGCAGGTGGCCAGAGCCTATGCGCTCTTTCTCGCCCGCTGGTGCCAACTGGCTGAGTGATTCTTGGCCAATGAACAAGGGAGAATGACAAATGCATGAGGTGGTGATTGCCGAATATCTGCGCACAGCGTACTCCAAGGTCAAAACCAGCGACCCCGGAAAAAATTGGTTCAATACGCTACGTGCCGATGATTTGCTGGCCGAAGTGATTCCGCCCTTGCTGCAACGTAGCGGGACCGAGGGCGGGGAGGTGGAGGATTTCATCGTTGGCTCGGCGCTGGGAGTGAGCGAGCAGTGGACTTTTGGCGGCCGCAGCCTTGTTTTCCTTGCCAACCTGCCGGCACAGGTTCCAGCCAAGTTTATCGATCAGCAATGTGGTTCCAGCATGGCGGCGCTTCACACCGGCTTTTTGGAGATTGCCGCCGGTTATGCCGACGTGGTTGTAGCCGCCGGCATGGAACATATGGGACGGGTGCCTGTCGGTCCTACTCTGTTTGAGAAAGGCGCCCTTTCCGTCAACCCCCGGCTGTATCAGGAGGAACGCTTCCAGCATTGGGACATGAAAACCACCATGAACATGGGCTTCACCGCCGAAAAATTATGCGCCACGAGCGGCTTCAGCCGTGAAATTCTCGATCAATGGGGCGTCCGTTCCCACCAAAGAGCGACGAAGGCGCAGCAGGATGGCTTCTTCGACGGCGAGATTCTGCCGATCACGGCCCAACAAGCCGATGGAGAGGTGATGAGTGTCAGCCGCGACCAGGGCGTCCGTGCCAACGTCCAGCCAGAAGACCTGGCCAAACTGAGACCAGTCTTCCGCCCCGATGGCATGATCACGGCCGGCAACGCCTCACCCCTGAACGCCGGTGCCGGCGCAGTCCTGCTGATGTCCCGAGCAACCGCCGAAAGCAAGCAGTTGATGCCGCTCGCCACTATTCGCTCCATCGGCTTTGCCGGCGTTGACCCCACCCTGATGGGGACTGGCCCGGTCCCTGCGGTGCAGAAAGCGCTGAAAAAAGCGGGCCTAAAACCCGCAGATATCGATTACTGGGAAATCAATGAAGCCTTCAGCGTCGTCGTTCTTAACGCGATCAGGGAACTCGACATTGACCCCGAACGAGTCAATGTCAAAGGTGGCGCCATCGCCATCGGCCACCCCCTTGGAGCCACCGGCGTGCGGCTGGTCGGAACGTTGGCCCGCATTCTCAAGGATAAAGGGGCTCGCTTCGGCTGCGCAACTGCCTGTATAGGCGGAGGGCAGGGGATTGCGACCATAATTGAACGGGTCAGCTAAAGGCTGCTTTTCTAAAAAGGTCCATCAAACGGGGAGTGTTAGGCAAGTCGTAACTGGGTGCTAGCTGCCTGACAGTAGCAATATATGGAAAATACTTGCCATATATTACCTCGAATCGCTTAATTTCCAGTTGTTCTGTTGAGCGCCTATTACACAAACTCAGCGAGAAAACTATTGAGCCCTTTTCCGGCTTGGATTGGCGTAAGTTTTCTCGCAATAACATCTTGCATGGCGAAAATCCAACAACAGTCTGCATAATTCCAAATTTAAGCTGAGTTTCATATAGAGCCGCTTTAAACAACTACACCGTAAAGACTTGCGAAAATTCTGAGCAAAGGATAGGTTTTCTCGGTACTCTTTTTCGGCTTTTGGGTGTGGACAAATATTTGGTCATCGGCAGCAGGGTCCACTCTTTCCCCGCCCATTTTTGCGGTATCTATCTATCAACTGCAGTACAAGGAGGCCCAGATGCGTATCCGAACAACTTTCATGGCGTTAGCAGCTTGTCTTGCTTTCTGTTCCGGCCCAGTGCTTGCCAAAACAACTGTCAATATTGCAGTGGTTGTCAACCCAACCTTTGTGCATACTCAAGCGGCGAATTGGTTTAAAGAAGAAGTTGAATCGAAGCTGCCGGGTAAGTACGACATCGTTGTCCATCATTCCGGTGCTCTTGGCAGCGAGACCGAGGTTTTGCAACAAATCCAGCTCGGTACCACGCAAATGTCGGTATGCACCACAGGGCCGATTGAAGCCTTTGTCCCGGAGATTAAAGCCCTCGAAATGCCTTTTCTTTTTCCATCCTATCAGGCGGCCGATACCGTACTCGATGGACCAATTGGTCAGGAACTGGCCGCACGTCTCGATAAACAGGGTTTTACTGTTCTGCATTTTCTCGATAACGGCTTTCGTAATGTAACCAATTCCAAAAAAGCAATCAAAACTCCCGAGGATTTGTCCGGTATGAAAATCCGGACTATGGAAGCCCCTACTCATCTGGCCATATGGCGTGCCATTGGTGCCAACCCCACCCCCATGGCCTGGCCGATTTTCACTGCCCTGCAGCAGGGTGTCATTGACGGTCAGGAGAATCCAATCGCTGTTATTTACGCAGCCAAATTATACGAAGCCGGGCAGAAATACCTGACTCTTACCCGTCATGTCTATTCGGCGCTGGTGTTTATCAGCAACAAAAGCTTTATTGATTCTCTTCCCGAAGCGGACCGTAAGGTGTTTTTCGATGCCGCCCGCAACGCCTCTTTGCGAGGCCGTGCCTTTATCCGCGATAACGAATCCAGGCAGCTGGCTGAGTTACGGACCGCCGGCATGGAGATTGAAAAACACCCGGATATCGCCGCTTTCCGGAAAGCAACGGAGCCGGTCATTGCAGGTTTGAACGGGGAGGCAAAAAAAATTGTTGAACAGATAGAACAGACGGTGAAGTGAACAAAGTGGAAGTTAAGGTCTCAACTACCGCTCGTCTCACTTCCATTGAGAAGATGAGCGTTCTGATCAACAGACTGGTGGAGTATCTTCTGATTGTTACCGGAGCCGCCATTTGTCTGATTCTTTTCACCCAGGTTATCTTTCGGTATCTTGGTTCGTCGCTAGGATGGTCCGAGGAGGTGAGTCGTCATCTTCTCGTGACCATAACCTTTCTCGGCAGTACCGCAGCCTACAAACGCGCCAATTTTATTGGCTTGAGGGGGCTTGGTCAGTGGTTTGGACCGAACTGTGAACGAGCGATTTTGCTGGTGTTGCAATTGCTGACTTTTGCCTGCTTTGCGGCGCTTTCCTGCTTCGGGGTACTGTACACCCTGAAGACCTGGCACCTGACCACTGCTGCCCTGCAGATTCCAATGGCCATTCCCTATGCCGTTATTCCTCTTGCCACTTCAATTTTGTTGCTACACATTGCTGCCGATATTATCAGGACGGTGCGAGGAAAGCAGTCATGACCGTCGTCCTGTTGTTTTTCCTGCTCTTTCTTTTAATCGCGCTCGGTATGCCGATTGCCCTTTCCATCGGTATTCCAGCTATAGGTCTGATACTTGCGCCAGGGGTTTTCCCGGCGACTGTTCCTTTCACAGCCCTTGGTCAAACCATTATTCAATTGCTGTTTGCGGGTGTCGATTCCTTCGATCTTCTTGCGGTGCCTCTCTTTATGTTGGCCGGGGCGATCATGGAATCAGGCGGGATTTCCCGGCAAATTATCGATTTTTCCGATAGCCTGGTGGGCTGGATGCCAGGCGGACTGGCTTGCGCCAGCATTGTTGCCTCAATGTTTTTTGCCGGAATTTCCGGCTCGGCTGCCGCGGATACAGCCGCTATCGGTGCGGTGGTTATTCCTGCAATGATTCGCCAGGGCTATCCTCCAGCCTTCGCCGCAGCAGTTGTGGCGGCGGGGGGAGCGCTTGGCGTTATCATCCCGCCGTCGATCCCGATGGTCATTTTCGGCTTTCTGACCAATGTGTCGATTGCCAAACTCTTCATGGGCGGCATGATAGTCGGCATCTTCCTGGGCTTGGTGCTGATGCTCATCGCGGCTGGAATATCCTGGCGCATGGGATACGGCAGCCGCAAAAAGTTTTCACTGGTGAGGGTCGCGCAGGCCTTTCGCAGCGCCTTTTGGGCTCTATGGGCCCCGGTTATCGTCCTTGGCGGTATCCTGACTGGTATTGTAACCGTCACCGAAGCAGCGGCACTTGCCGTCTTTTACGCCCTTTTTGTCAGTCTGGCCATTAATCGTGAACTGAAATGGGCCGATCTGCCCAACCAGATTCTCCGTTCGCAGATCACTGCAGCGACTATCCTGTTAATCATTGCCATGGCCAAGGTGTTCACCTGGCTGGTGGCGATGAAGCAGACCAGTCAACTGCTCGGCGCGGTGATGATGAATCTGGGACTGCCACCCTGGGGCTTACTCCTGTTGGTGATGACTGGTTTGCTGGTAGTCGGCTGTGTCATGGAGACCACGGCGGCTTTAATCCTCCTTGTTCCAGTGCTGATTGCCCTTACCCCGCAGTTGGGCGTCGATCCGACACAATTCGGGGTACTGATTGTTACGAATCTTGCCATAGGTATGCTGACTCCACCGATTGGTATCTGTCTTTTTGTCAGCTGCGGCATTTCAGGCGCATCTCTTGGTCAGGCGTCGAAGGCAGTGCTGCCTTTTGTTCTGGCCGCTTTTTTGGTTCTGGTGCTAACCAGCCTCTGGCCGCCTCTCACCCTTTGGTTGCCTTCTGTTGTTTATCCCTGATTCGGCAGAAAACTGGGGGGCAGGCTATTTAATGTTCCACTTTTCTCTAACTGCCTCTAAGATTATAACCTTCGTTGCCTCTAGTCCCTCTGCGTTTGGAATTTTACGAAATGTTTTGCCGCCACAGCACTCCCAACTACTTGTCCTGCTACCATCATATCCATGATGAGCACCTTTGAGAAGGTGGAAGGTTGCATTGTCATTGTGGGATGCCATACGTTCACATGCTTTTCTATTACCTTGGTAGTTTCCCCAATCATCGAGTTCTCCGTAAAATATGTGTACGCTGGTTGGTTCCTTATAACTATTGGGGCACTCACCTCTGTCCCCTGGATAAAGAGCGAATATGAAATCAGGTTTGGGCTGATTGTCATCTAGGCTATTTGCTGATTTCAAGGCTGCTGTCGCACCTCTTGAAAAACCCATGACTGCATAATGAGATAGATCAAGTGCCGGATTGCTTTTAAGTGCTTCCAGTGCTGGTGCTAAATGATCACTATAGTTCTGCCCAGATAAATCTTCTCTGTTAAGTATTCCAGCGTTGTCCATCATAACTGAAGCGATGCCATGCCGACTGAACCAAATTGACCAATTCTCAGCCCTGGTATTTTTTCCGTTACTGCCTTGAAAGAAAAACACAACAGGATATTTTTTATCCCTTTCATTGTTTGGATAGTAAACACTCAGATGTTCTTCAACCTGGCTGGGGGAGATTTTGGCACACCCTGTAATGAATAAAGAAACGACAAGGCCCAGAGAGAGAATAAAACGATACATAGCGGCACTCACATGCAGAATTTTTACTTAATATCCAGGGGGAAGTTTTACCCACTGATGATGGTTCACTTTAGCTGATTCCCCGGTGTGCTACTGACGAATTCAACTAATTTCTTGCCACTTTTTTGTAAAATATTTCATTTTCTATCATTACTCCAAAAGTTATGTTTGCCTGCCTGGCTGTTAACATATAACGTTATGTGCCTTTCTAGTTCTTTTAGGGCTTTTAATAAGATTGTGTATCTTTCCCAGAGCCAACTATCATACCTGATGTGTCAATCGCCTTAACCTTAATTTGATATTGATGTCCTCCCGAGGGAGGGCATGGTCCCTTGTAACTTTTTAAAGCTCCTTCGGGAATTATACTTGACCCTCCATATGCGAAGGTACCACCACCGTGATTGTATGACATCATATCTAAGTCAGTTAATGTTACTTTCAACTGCTTCGTTGAAGGAGGAATATACTTTACACTTATTTCGGGAGAAGTGGTTGAGCAACGGCTGGAGGAAGTCCAATGGGTATTTACTGTTAAATTTACGGCATCTTGTGAAACTTTTCCTGCGCACCCGGACAAAAATAAGACTGAAAAAATTAAACCACTGGTAAATAGAAATTTAAAAATGTTCTTCATACTCTAACTCCTTTAATGAATTTATTAATGAAATGAATTTCTTAGCAACAGGGCAATAGGATATCGTCCGTTGTAACACTTCCTTGTATCTCATTCACCAACTTTCTAACGTCCCAGTATTCGAAAAAATACTCCTTAATCTATACATCAAGAACTTTCTCCGGAAAGATTACCTTTTCATCTTTCAGCATAAAACTGCAATCTGGTGTACTTATTACTTGAATCCAGCAGCTCTTTAGTCCAGCTTTGATGCAATATGACTGGTAAAATCCAGGAGGCTGGTCATCACCACTCGATGAACAATACACATCCTTTAGTTTTCTAGTGCCGCCTATGTAAATGTTTATAATATGCTTAGAAAAATTGAGTCTGGCTAATAATGAAAAATCCCAACAGACAAAAGTAACAAATTTTACGGAGCTACCTAATGTCGGTAGAGCTATTGCTGGAGACCATAAGGAGTAATTCGATGCTGGAGATAATCGATAATGGTGCTTAAATTACTGTTGTTATAGTCAATAGTAATTTAAGTTTAGTGCCTTCAAAATTCATTTCTTGTTCTCACCAGAGCTAGAAAAGGAACTAGGCAAGACGAAAGGATAATAGGAGGTTTTTTCGTGAAAACAACAATATCTGATATTTACAAAGATTGGACTATCTCCGTCACAGCGGTTGATAATGAGTGTTCTCATTTCAGTTTTGATGTCACCAGCCCATCAGGTTATTCACAACATGTATCGATGGGTGGTATCAATGAACAACGGGCTGTGGAGAGAGCTAGAGAATTGATTGATATGGAAATTGCAATGGCTGAAGGGGAGTGAGATGAGAGAGCATATCGAGACATCAGTTTTGCAAGTGGTAGGAAAAGGATGACGCCGCATGTTGCTGCATAACTTTTGAATTAACGATGAAGACAATACAAGAAATATTTGAGAACCTTGCTTTTGAGAATTTGCTGGAGTGGGCGGGGGAAAGGATCTACCACCGTGGTGAAGACTATGTGGCCCGGGTGTCGCAACTCTCGCGTACGTCGGAAGGCGCCATAGCTGCGTGGGTTGCCGGGTCGGATAATTACGCGACCATGATCCGCCGGGACGAGCAAGGTGATCTGGATGCTTTTTGCACCTGTCCCTATAGTGGTGATGGTCCCTGTAAACATGCGGTAGCTGTCCTCTTGGTGGCGGCCGAGAATATCAAACAAAAGCGGGAGTTTCCCCTGCTTGATCCGGAGGACGATCTGCATCTGGAACTTTGGGATGATGGCGATGAAAATTTTGTCGAAGACGATTTCGAGGATATCAACCAGCAAAATGCGGCACGCAATAGTGCCGAAAAAATGCTCACTTCGATACTGGCCGGAAAGGGACAAGAGGAACTGCAGCAGCTGCTTGTCTCGCTGGCTCTGGAGTTTCCCGAGGTAGCCCGCCGGATTCGCGAAGCGGAGCGGCTGGCAACTGGGAAGATTGGTGCAATAGTTCGGGCGTTGCGCAGAGAGATCAGGAAACTCACATCCGAGGAAGCCTGGTATAACTCTTGGGGAGGTATGGGTAATATCCCTGACTATGGGCATATTGAACAGCAGTTTCGGGCGTTGGTCGATCAAGGACATGCCGATGCTGTCTTGGAGCTTGGCGAGGAACTCTGGTGGCGCGGCATGGAACAGGTCTCAGTCTCCGATGACGATGGAGAGACCGCCATGGAGATTTCCGCCTGCATGGCGGTCGTTTTAGAGGCACTGCCCCGCTCGCGCTTGACGATCGCCGGGCAGCTGCTCTGGTTGATCGACCGAGAGATGGAAGACGAGTACAGTATGCTGCCGGACAAAGTCGATATTTTTGATGATCCGAACTACACAGAACAGCAATGGCATGAGGTCATCGGCGCCCTTCGTGAGCGGCTGGCACAGATGCCACTTCCAAAGGGAGATTCCTTTTCAGCAAGATACCATCGCGAGCGACTGCTGGATTGGTTGGTTAAGGTCTATACGCGAAGCGGAAGACGAGAGGAGGCTATCTCCCTGTTGAAGCAGGAGGTAGAAATCTGTGAGAATTACCAATTGTTGGTGGATACTCTGGTGGCGGTGGGCGAGCATGATCAGGCCCGTGTCTGGTGTGTCCGGGGGTATAAGAAAACGCAGCAGAAAAAGCCCGGCATAGCCGCTGCTTTACAGAAAAGCTTGCGTCTGCTGGCTGAGGAGGAAGGGCTTTTTGACTTGGTTTGCGCCTATCGTGCCGAGGACTTTTTTAGTGCGCCATCGGAGAAGACCTTTATTGATCTGCGCCAGGCTGCGGAGCGAGTTAAAATCTGGCCGACTGTGCGTAAAGCGATTCTTCATTATTTGCAGACCGGTAAACGTCCTGACCGTGAGGGCGCGAACAAGAGCGACTGGCCGGTCATGGAGCCGGAGGTTAAGCCTGAATCCTCTAGGAAAAGGTCCGGGATTAAGGAGTTTCCTGACTTGAATATGTTGTTGGAGGTCGCCCTGCTTGAGCAGAGGCTTGGAGATGCCGTAGCGCTCTATCAGAATGCACCGAAAAAAACATGGTGGAGTTGGGGCATCGAGGAGAGGTTAGCCGAGGCAGTCACCGCCAGTCACCCGGACATCGCCATCAGTATCTGGAAGACGATAGCCGATGGTCTGATCGCTCGGGTAAAGCCGAGCGCTTATAGCGACGCCGCCAAATATTTGCGCCGGATGCGCACAGTTTATACGAATACGGGACGGATGGCCGATTGGCAGGGGGTGGTGAAAGACCTGAGGACCAGGCATAATCGGAAACGGCGACTCATGGAAATCATGGACCGGCTGGAAGCCAATCAACGACTGATCGATTAATGGCACTCGAATTTCTTTTACTTTAGCGAGCCCTTCGGCTTAGTCGGATGATCCTCACTTAACTCATTACTGATAACTTTTAAAAATTCTGTGAGTGTTTAACCGTCGCCCAGATATCTTCATCTGCTGGTTCACAAAACATTGCAAACACCGTCCAGTCCAAAGGGGGATCGAGAATTACCAAGCCCAATTTATTTTCGGTTTTATGCGTACTAACCCACTTTGGTTCCACCTGCATAGTGAAATCTTTGCCCTTTGTGGAAACGATTATTGATAATTTATGTTCCTGGTTTTTGAGGCATTTGGGAATATCATTTAGTAGCATGCCGAGACGGGAAATGTTGCTTACGGTCACAGGGTAGGAATCAACTCCGTCTGATAGATTAGCAACGAGATTTTCCACTTCAACTCTCTGGTGGCGTCGATTGCTCATTTTTGCCTCATTTGGTTCAGATTGAATGCTGCTTCCCCCGGGAAGCCTTTGAGAGAATGGAAAGATCAGACCAAACTCATGAACATTTGAGGGAGGAGGTTTGCCCATGTGTTTAGTCTGATCCTCTTTCTGGTCTATGGCTTTAGTGGAGGAGAATCACCTTAACCATAAGCCAGTCCACTTTGTACTTGGTGCCCTGCAACTGACATTTACTACTATACACCTCTATCATTACAGTGATCTTGCAGAAGCATTACAATACAGTAATTTTAACGAACACCGTAACCAACTTCTGGTTGTTCGGGATAAATCAGAGCAAGAGTGGCGTAGCAGATCAATCCAATGATGTACCACAATGAGTTTTTCATGAGGTTTGATCTGCAACAGCGGGCGACCTATCAGGTTGCAATAATTTTAATTTCAAAGTTGGTTCTGCACATCTGAGCTGCGGATATGTATGTCTCTTTGTGGAAACGGAATCTCGATTCCAACTTTTCTGAATTCCTCAAAGATCTCAAAATAAAGTGCGCTGCGAACACTTCGTCGTGGTGTTACCCTGATATCAATCCATACCAGTAGTTCAAAATTGATCGAGCTGTCACCATATGCAACAAACCTAACTATGGATTTTTGGAATTTCGAGATCATAGGCTCTTTTTCTGCAACCTCCAGCAATATCGTCGTAACCTGCTGGGGATCGGAGCGATAGGAAACGCCTACTGGCAGCTCGATGCGAATCATAGGTGATGACAACGAATAATTCGTAATCGTGTTGGAAATAAGGTTGGAGTTTGGGACAATGTGTTCGATATTGTTTCTGGTCCTTATCTTGGTGGCGCGGAGATAGATATCCGTGACCACGCCCAGCTCATTTTCCATTTCAATCCAATCGCCTTTTCTGATTTTGCCCCCGAAAATGATAGTAAAACCGCTGATGATGTTGGCGGCTAAATGCTGGAATCCCAAGCCGATTCCAATGCCGGCCGCACCGGCGAAAACCAGGAAATAACGCAGATCGATCCCCACAACATTCAAGGAAATCAAGAAACCGATGGCAATAAAGGTGTATTTAAATGTGGTGTCCAGAGCGTAACCCAGACCAGGATCGATTTTAAAGGATGGGTAAATTTTATAGTCCAGATACGCTTGCAGCAGGCGTGCACCATAAATAAATGCCAGAAGGACGAGAACAGCCTTTAATACTAACCATAAGGTTACCTGTGTCGTACCCAGTTGTAAAACCGGGAAGGAAATAGCACGCACAATCAGATCGGACAACCCCAGAAGGTTTAAGATGATGCCGAGTGTTGCCAGGACTGTGGTGTATAAAAGCAATGCCTTGAAGGATTGGAAAAGAAATTGTGCTGCTTCATCTGAAATATCTTTACCGGTGTACCATTTCTGCAGCCATGTCCTTATGTTGTGGTAAGCCAGCATAATCAAGAGGTACGCAGCAATTGAAGACCATATTTTTATCAAAAAGACCCGGCCCAATTGCTTGTAACCGATGCACCAGAAAAGGGCCATGATGAAAGAAAAAAAAATGAAGGGATAATAGAATCTGTCCAGAGCTCGAATAAAACCCTGGTAAGTTCGATAGGGCAGATCGGGTAGAAATGACATTAAGGCGGTTTTCATCAGATGAAACAGAAAAAGAATCACAACGATGGAAACCGAGATCGCAAAAACCAACAGATTGATCACGTCGGGTCGAATCTGAAAGGCAGCTGCGCCCTGGATGACGGCAACGCCGACCAGACCATATAAGATGGCCAGACGTGCCAACTGAAAGATTCTCTTTCCGTAGCGAGTCGTTGCCTGAAAAAGATCTTGGGTCAGTGATTCACGCAAGAGGCTGATGACCAGTGAGCCGATAGCCCAGAGAATCATCAATTTGCCGGTTAGTTCAAACCAGGCTGCCTGATAGTGAATCATGGCACTGATTAGGGAATAAGCGGCAAGTAAAACCAGCGGTATCAGGGCCGAGACCAAAACTTTGAGGGCTGAAAGAAAAAATGGATAGATGGCCTGCGGGATTTTCGATTGCAGCGGTTGAACCCTTTTTTCGATCTTTGCAATAATCCGTTTCTTACCCAGCAGGCTATAAAAAACTGCTGCTAAAAAGATACATAAGATGCCGGATCCCGCAAGTCCGAGTACACGGCTTTGCTCCATAACCTGCTTAATAAATTCGGGGAGTTTAAGGGGCAGGCCGACCCCCCAATTATAAAGATAGGCAATCGTATCCCAATTCCATCCGATAGGTGTGCGTTCGAAAAGAGAGCCGGCATTCTTTTCGATCTCTGTTCTCACATTGGCAGCGTTTTGGGCGAATGTAAGGCCGACATCTTTGGGTAGAGAGATTGCCGGTTGTTCTTTATTTTCAGGAACCGGCTGAGGCCCAGCGGCATATGAAAGGGATGTCAGCATTACTAAAATACTTACAACGAGGACAAGATAGCGTGGTTGTCTGATTGACATGTGCTTTTCCTTGAGCTCAGTATTTTTTGAATACTTCAGTTAAACGGCCATAGCCATTCGGACAGTTGTGGTGCACCAAATTAAGTTCTTCGTAATAATCGATTTAATCCAAAGTGCAGCTTTGAGCTTGTTTGCTCTTCCTGCGAATCGTATATAACCAGACGACGACAGCTTCAATGATTACTCAATAAATGCCAAAAAATAAGGGATAAGGCAAGAGGTATAAAACAAGGCGAAGGGCTGGGGACGGAAAGATTACAACGGAAGAACCAGTCAGGGAATTTACTGAAGAAAAATGGTAGTCTCATTTGGCAATGCAGTACAGGGCGCAGTTGCGGCAGAGATTGAATTTATTGAAATTCACGGTACACATGGGTATTTAAATTAATCAAAATTTAGCACCTTTATCCATTTATCAGGAGGGAATTCCATGAGCGAAAAAGTCTATTGGATAGAAGCATATGATAACGAAGCAGATGAACTGCTTTGCGCCAAACTCAAGAAGTTACTTGTAAGCGAAAGCCTGCTCGACTGCATCGCTGATCAGGATATTACTGCCGTAAAAACCCATTTCGGGGAATCTGAAAAACTTGGATATGTTCGCCCCCTTTATCTGAAGATGCTCGGTGAAAGCATAAAAGAACACGGCGGAATCCCTTTTCTCACCGAAACGTCAACACTGTACAAAGGAAATCGAAGTGACGCCATCAGACATATCAGCCACGCCCAAAGTCAAGGATTTGATTGCGCCTCGACCGGAATGCCGATCATCATGGCCGACGGCCTCTTTGGAGATCAAGACCATGCTGTTTCAATAAAGGGAAAGATCTATAGCGCCGTACATCTCGCTGCACTTTTCGCCAAATGCAATGCCTTGGTCCTGGTTTCTCATTTTACCGGCCATTTAGCAGCCGGCTTTGGAGCAACACTGAAAAACCTCGGTATGGGCTGTGCCAGCCGTAAAGGGAAGCTCCGACAGCATTCCACAGCTAAACCGGAAATTAGTGTGAAGGAATGTACCGGTTGCGGTACCTGCGTTGAATGGTGTCCGCAAGAGGCCATAACCTTAAACAATGAGCTGGCATTGATAGATAGCGGAAAATGTATCGGATGTGGAGAATGCCTGGCCATGTGCCGCTTTAATGCCGTACAATACAACTGGGGAGCGACCTATGAAGATCTACAAAAAAAGGTGGTCGAACATGCCATGGGAATGTGTTCACTTTTTCCCGATAAAAGCCTCTTCGTCAATGTCCTGACGAGAATCTCCAAAGATTGCGATTGCATGGGTCATACTTTTGAAAAAATTATACCTGACATCGGTATTCTTGTATCCCGGGATCCTGTAGCTCTGGATGCTGCCTCTCTGGAGCTGATAGAAGAAAAGTCTGGAAAATCGTTTGCCCAGCTGGCGCATGACATTCCTTATCGGTTCCAGCTTGATTACGCCAACGAGTTAGGTTTCGGTTGCCAGGAGTATGAGCTGGTCAAGTTCTGATAAAGATGATTAAGGAATTGCTTAACCACAAGGAAGCGAATTTTAATTAATCTCAATTAATAATCTTGATTTATCTCATCAAGATGCTTCATACTCTTACAAACAAATGCATTTTTGTGATTTAATCGGAAAAAAGGAAAATAATCCATTGAATGGGCACAATGCAGATCGTCCAGGGTGCTATAAAAGGGTACTAATGTGCATGACAAAGTTTCTTTAATAATCTTGGTTGGCAAATACATTCAATGGAAACAGCATGATTTTATTTCAATTTATAAAGGATAATCTGGGAAGTTTTTCTGGTTTGTTAACGAATGCATCGCTGATGCTTCTTCTTTGTGTCGTCTATGACACATTTGGTATTTATTCGATTTCAAATAAGAAAATAAGAGATGCTTGCACAGGTGTCTTGGTTGGATTGATTGGCATTGCAGTCATGTTAAATCCATGGAGTTTGCAACCCGGAGTATTTTTTGATACCAGATGGGTCCTCCTGAGTTTATGTGGACTGTTTTTTGGCTTTAGCCCTACAGTTATTGCAGTAGTAATTACTGGATCGTTCCGTCTGTATCAGGGCGGCCCTGGTGGAGTAGTCGGTACTGTTGTCATTGTGGTGACGGCTTGTGTCGGTGTCGGCTGGAGATTCTGGAGAGATAACAGCACTGCATCTCTCGATTGGAAGGAACTCTACGCATTTGGCATCCTGGTACAACTGGCAATGCTCTCTTGCATGACTATTATGCCAACCAGCATGATTGTTCCGATTGTCAAAGCTGTTGCTCCGCCAATTCTGATTATTTTTCCTTTGTTGACCGTGGTTATCGGTCTCATACTGAAGCGACAGGAGGTTCGCAGAAATACGGAAAAAGAACTTGTCGAAAATCGTAAAGCTTTGATCAAGGAACGGGGCTTGCTTCGAGGTGTTATCAATTCGATTTCTGACTTGATTTTTTTCAAAGATATTGAGGGAGTGTATCTTGGATGCAACAAGGCGTTTGAATCAGTCCTGGGATTCGAGGAACAGGAACTGTTGGGTAAAACGGATATAGAAGGAGATAAGTCCGCGGTGTTCAAGGAGCAGGACCATGAAGTAATTACATCAGGTAACCCGGTGAAAATAGAAAGGTGGGTCGAACTTCAACAAGGCGGGAAAATGCTCATGAAGATCGTGAAAACACCATTCAAAGGTTTGGATGGAACCCTCCATGGTTTAGTTGGCATCAGCCACGACATCACCGAGCGCAGGAAGGTTGAAGAAGAACGGGAAAAATTACAAGGTCAGTTGATCCAGGCACAAAAAATGGAGTCGATAGGGCGTCTGGCAGGTGGTGTAGCTCATGATTTTAATAATATGCTTGGAGTAATCCTTGGCTATGCGGAGATGGCTATGGACGATTTGGAACCGACCGATCAGATGCATAAAAATCTGCATGAAATAAGGAAGGCGGCTGATCGTTCCGTCAATCTGACCAGGCAGCTTCTTGCTTTTGCTCGAAAACAGACCATCTCTCCCAAGGTACTTGATTTGAACGAGACAGTGGGAGGGATGATTAGAATGTTAAAAAGACTGATCGGAGAGGATATTAGTTTGGTTTGGTATCCGGCAATGGACCTGAATCACGTTAAGATCGATCCAATCCAGATCGATCAGATATTAGCAAACCTGTGTGTCAATGCTCGCGATGCTATTGAAGATACCGGGAAAATAACTATAGAAACGGCAGAAGCATCTTTTAATGAAACATATTGTAGAATGCATCAAGAATGTATTCCTGGAGATTATATATTATTGGCTGTAAGCGATGATGGTTGTGGGATGAATAAGGAAACTCTCTCTCGCTTGTATGAACCTTTTTTTACAACCAAGGAAGTGAACAAAGGGACAGGCCTCGGTCTTTCAACGGTTTATGGCATTGTTAAGCAAAACAACGGATTCATCAATGTCTACAGTGAACCGGGGGAAGGAACCACATTTAAAATTTACTTTCCTCAACACGTAGGCAAGGCTGATCAGATAGTGAAAGACGAAAAAACAGCACGAATAAAGAATGGAAATGAGACCATCCTCTTGACCGAAGACGAACCGATGATCCTGAATATGGCCACTGCAATGCTTGAAAATCAGGGATATAACGTCCTTCCCGCTGCGACTCCAGAAAAAGCATTGCGCTTGTCGAAGGAACATTCAGGTGAGATTCATCTCCTTATGACTGACGTGGTCATGCCTAAAATGAATGGTCGCGATCTTGCGAAGAACCTTCTCTTCCACCACCCAAAACTCAAGGTTCTGTTCATGTCTGGATACACCGCAAACGTTATAGCGCATCATGGTGTGTTGGAAGAAGGTGTAAACTTCATCCAGAAGCCTTTCTCGGCTGAGGCTGTAGCCGCTAAAATCAGAGAGGCGCTGGCATGATTATCTATCAATCAAAAATGCTTTACAAAAGCAACCGTACATTTTCGGTATTCGGCATCTCATAAAATTCCTTGGACTTTCTAAAGAGATAGCAACCCACAATCCTTTACCTGATCCGGAATCCAAGCAAGAACCTAAAAGGACTTATATTTTGTCCGCTTAACCATCACGCAATAAGGCATTTTAACCGTGAGCGGCTTCGTGTCTGCTTGGCAAAATTCCTCCTGGACGAAAAGAAACTTGACGCCGACAATTTTTCTTTTCAGAGCCAACGCGCAATAGACTTTGTCGAGGGCTAGCTGAATCGTTACGGTATCCTGTCCTATCTTAATTGTTCTTCCAGTTCCGCAACATATTCACGCGGTGACAGCGCTGAACACTGCGGGGCGCATGCGTCGCAGAGTTGCACTATCTGGGGCTGTCGGAGGCCGCAAGCTTTCACGATTTCCTGTTTTCTAAAGAGGTCCCGGACGCTACCGTCAAAAACCTTCCTTCCTTCGGCTAGGGATATTATTCTGGTAATATTTTCTGCGACAAAATCCATGTCGTGCGAGATGACAATGACAGTTTTGTTTTCATCCTGTAGTTTTTCGAAGGTGGTGATCAAAAGCGAAATCTCATGTGGATCCAGCCCTGCAGTCGGTTCGTCGAAGACAAGAACGGGGGTATCCATTGCAACAATGGAGGCAATCGCAATTCTTTTACGTTCGCTGTACCCAAAATCATGGGGGTTATTTTTCTTAAAAGGAGTGAGCTCAAAAAGTGTCAGGGCCTCTTCGGTCAGCGATTCGATCCTCTTTTTGGGATACCCTAGATTTTTTGGGCCAAAAACAACTTCATCCCAAACAGTTCTCTTGCAGATCTGGTTATCCGGATTTTGGAAGAGCAGTGCTACCTGACTAGCCAGCTGCGCTGTTTTGGCTGTTGTGGTATCCTTGCCATCTATCCAGACCTTACCGGCGGAAGGTTTGAGCAAGCCGTTCAGGTGCTTGACCAGAGTTGACTTACCCGAGCCATTGTGCCCTGCTAGTGCTACACGTTCCCCTGTGGAGATCTCAAAAGAGATGTTCTGCAGTGCAGCTACGGAATCACAATAGGCAAAGGAAACATCATTCACGCGAATGAGCATGAGTTTTCCTGATATGTGAAAGTCCATCAACTGTCTCGGATAGAGATGCGGATAGTGGTAGATCAATGGGCCACAATCCTTTCTGGCGAGCCAAATCAGCTACCTCGGTATATCGTGTCCAATTGAGATTGATACTTCTCATCTTCGGTGAAGTCAGCACCTCTCTCGGATTACCGTCCATCACGAGGTGTCCTTTATCAAAAGCAAGTACTCTGTCTGCATATTCAGCGATCAGGTCCAGTCTCTGCTCGGCGATGACGATTGTTTTTCCCTGTTGCTGTAACTGGCGCAAGATGTCAAATACCAACTTTGCACCTTGGGGGTCAAGAAATGTCGTCGGCTCATCAAGGACGAGAATAGCAGGATCTACAGCCAGAACAGTCGCCAGGGCAAGGCGCTGTTGCTGGCCTCCAGACAACTGGAACGGTGAGCGTGTCGCATACTCCAGAAGACCAATAAGGGCCAGTACCGTCTCCACCCGTTCTCGCATTTTTTCTCTTGGGACGCCCCGATTCTCAAGGCCAAAAGCGACCTCTTCGAAAACGGTAAAACGTACCCCGGACATCTGGCTTCCGGGTACCTGCAGCACCAGACCGACATGGTGCGCAATCTCACTTACCGTCTTGTGGTTATTGTCTGTCCCATTAACGAGCACTCTGCCGTCCATCTTTCCATGATAAAGATGAGGTACAACACCAGCAAAGGCGTAACATAGTGTAGATTTTCCGCTATTGTTTGCCCCTACGACTGCTATAAATTCGCCTGCCGGAATTTTGATCGATACTTCATGAAGTGATGGCTTTCCGAATTCAGAATATCGATAGGTGAGGAGATCAGTTTGGAGCTTTAACATGTTTCATGAGACCAATCGAAAAACTAGCACTGTTACGGCAATCGCTAACATCAGCCACCTGGCCAAGTGCTGCAACGTTGAGTCAGCGAGTATACGCAGCGAAGTTTTCACGGAGGTCGATTTAAAGCCACGAACCTCCAGGGCGATTGATCGTTGTTCTACTTCGACAATGGAGCCGATAACCAAAGGGAGAATCAGCGGAGCCAGGCTGCAGAAACGCCGGAACACATTACCTTCGGTTTGCAGACCCCTCGCACGTTGCGCTGCCTGGATGGTTTCGATCCGTTCGCGCATGCCTGCGAGCAAAAGTAGCGGACTACCGAGAAGATAGGCAAGAGATGGAGTTTTTACTGCATGTGATACAGCAGTAATGAGATCAGCAGGATGAGTGGTGAAGACAAAAAGCAATGATGCCATCAACACTACTGTCAGTTTTGAAAGGGTAGCGAGGGCGAAAAACAACCCTTCCTGATACAAGGTCATGCCGTACGCCTCCAGCAGAGCAGTCTTGTTATTCGGATATAGAAATCCGTGGATGGGGATCATGAACAGAAGCAAGGGCAGTATGATTCGTCCCCAAGTATGACATGCTTCCTTCAGAATCCCCCCACTTGCGATAATGGCAGCGTTAACCAAGAATAACAGACCAATGTATTTCCAGTCTGAAGGTCCCAGATATATGGTAACACCAGTCAACAGGATATAGGATAGTTTGGTCAAGGGATGTAAGCGCTGGACCCACGAGTCTTTATCTATGAAGAGTGTGGCTGTAGTTTTTTTAGTCAGCATCTTTAAATTTTATTCTGGGTCTGCTCAGGAACTGGTTGTCATCCCATCTTGAGCGGAACCGGTATCACCGCTACCCTTACTATGCCGAAGTGACGACGCATTTTGCCCGGGGCAATCTATCCGTGGTTCTCAATGGCAGTGCTTTGACGATACCCCACGCAAGTACTGCTGTGACAATTTTATCGACGAGGTTGGAGGTAAAGACAGTAATCACTACCGAACCAAACAGGTCCTTGCCGAGTGCCAGCATGTAGGAAGTGATAAAATCGGCACCGGATCCAGTGATTCCACCAAACATATAGAGTCGGATCGGGACAGCGACAACAGCATTAAAAATAGCAATAATTACACCGCTGATAATTGCCAGCCACCAGGTTTTGAACAGACCGTATTTGGCACAAAGGCCTGCTGTAATACCAATAGCCATTGCAACAGGCGCGAACGCCGCAGCTACCGGAGAAGTGATCATTCCCCAGATAAGGTTGGTAAGCAGTCCGGTCAGACCGCCAGCCCAGGGACCGGCCAGCAGGCCGACCAGAACAGTTCCGATTGAATCGAGAAATATCGGAAGCTTCAGCATTGATACCAATTGACCGGCTACAATGTTAATGACAATAGCGATGGACATCAGCACAATCGTTGTCGTGGTGAAATCTTCTTTTAAACGTTTACTGAGGCTCATGGTTCGGGTTCCTTTTTCTGTGGTGGGGAAATGACTTCGAGTTCGGGATATCCTGTCTGAGGGTCAAATGTCCTCAGGAATGAATAATCCGGGATGATGCCAATGACGATTTCAACCGTTGTGTAAATCTTGCAACCATCCATCAGATGCGCGCCGTAACTTGTGCCTTGTTCGTCGGCGATAGCGATATGGTAGTGGGAACCATGTCTTGATAACACGCCTGTGAGCGAAACGATCTCAAAATGACCATCAAGCGTTTCAGAAGTTTCCTGATTGGCGAATCGGAGCACGGCGGTAGTAAGGCTTCCTAGGCAAGTTAGGACGCAGGCCGCTTCAATCGTATGTTTTTCAACAAGCCGATCAAGTTCTATTTTGAGGTCCTGACCGGGATGGAGCCTAAGGGGCAATGTGTCCATATAAATTTATTTTTATGTCGGATAGTCAATGGGTAGAGTTTTTACATAGGTAAGTATGTCATTGTATACACAAGAATATTCTTCATATCAAATTGCAATATCGTATGGATTGTTGAGTATTCATTGACGTAATCGATACGGCTGAATTAGATAGTGTCTGTCCATAAATGGCTATTTTCCCCTAACTATTCGTTGCTCTCAAAATTTAATCCTCGGAATATCAACTATATGCCTGTGGTTAAATTCATCGAGCGCCTCTATTTAGAGCAAAATATCTCATTTCTGGACAGACACTAGATAGTGCCCATCCAGAAACTACACAGAGATTGGTGAGGTCATGTAATCCATTGTTGATATTGAAATTGTAGAAAGATGCGAGAACCGAGCAACGGTTTCTTTTGGTTGCCTGTCTATTGTCTTTGAGGATATAGTTGCAATGAAAAATGAACAAAGTTCCCGGAAGAATTGGAGATAAAAAACAATGAAATTTTTAGAAGAAAATCTGCTTGATCATCTACAGCGTCCTGAGTTTGCAGAACTTCATTCGGTGTTGATGAGCCGAAATTTTCCTAAAGGCAGTTATATTTGCCAGCCGGGGATAGACTCTAACCGGGTTTTTATCGTGGTGAGCGGAAAGGTAAGGGTCTATCTCGGTTACGAAGAAAAGGAATTTAATCTGGGAATACTTACCAAAGGTGATATTTACTCAACCCATACAGGGACGTTTGTCCAGTCCCTGACAGATTCTGTTGTCTTGATGACAGATGTGAAAACATTCAGACAGCGGATGGTTGGAGACCCTGAGGTGACAAAAGCCATGGTTCGGGTGTTGGGCAATATCCTGAAGACCTCGTTTACCATAATAGATGGATTGGCATTCAAGGATGTAAACTCCCGTCTGGTTGCGTTATTTTCAAATGAAGCAAGAAGGCATGGTGTTGCCTGCCAGGACGGCAGTGTGAAGATTGAAATCGATTTATCTGTTGAACAGATTGCTCGTTTAGTCGGTTCTACACGGCAAACAGTATCAATGCTCCTTAATGATCTTGTGAGGGCCGGCCTTATCGAACGGCCCGGACGTGGGGAGTTTCTCATTCAAAACCTTTCGGTTTTTGAATCAGTAGGAGGAGTTACCCGCTCCTGAAACAAGAGGGTATTTATTCTATCTTCTGTCGGCCAGGCGACAGTGTTATTTTATTCTTTCCTGTAGCATCCTCACTTGAATGAAAATTCCAGCTGCAACATTTGCCAAATAATCAGCATAGCTGGATGATAGAATCAATACTGCTTTGAGGAGCTACCATGTCCAATCCCCCCACACCAGCACACGAGTTGAGCATCTGGGAAGATGCTCAGAAAATGATTGATAAAGCGAGAAGAGACGGGGTGGAAACCGTATGGGATCGTTTTGAGCAACAACAACCAGGATGCAAATTTTGTGAACTTGGATTGACCTGCAAAAATTGCAATATGGGACCATGTAGAATAAGTCTCAAGGAAAACGGCAAAATGCAACGAGGAGTTTGCGGAGCTGACGGCGATGTCATCGTTGCTCGAAATTTTGGCCGCTTTGTTGCAGGTGGATCAGCCGGTCACTCAGATCATGGTCGTGACCTTATTGAAGTTCTCGAGGCTATCACAGAGGGTGAGGCTCCTGATTACAAAATCACCGATGAAAAGAAATTACAAAGTGTCTCGTCAGAGCTCGGCATATCTGTTGAAGGTCGGGGAACGATGGCAATTGCCAAGGATCTGGTTGATGCTTGTTTCGCAGATTTTGGCAGCCGCAAAAAAGAACTCGGCTTTGTCTGTCGTGTCCCCGAGGTGCGCAAGGAAATTTGGAGAAAGTATAAAGTTATGCCACGAGGGGTGGACCGGGAAATCTCCGAAATGATGCATCGCACTCACATGGGGTGTGACAACGATGCTGTGAGTACCATGCTCCATTCGGCGAAAACTGCATTGGCCGATGGCTGGGGAGGATCCATGATTGGCACCGAACTCTCCGATATTATCTTCGGAGTCCCAACCCCATCAAAATCTCAGGTGAACCTGGGGGTAATTAAAACAGAAATGGTAAATATCCTTGTTCATGGCCATAATCCGGTAGTTTCGGAGATGGTGCTTGCAGCGGCGAGGGATCCGGAGATGATAGCTCAAGCTAAAAAAGCAGGTGCAGAAGGTATCAATATCGGAGGACTCTGTTGTACCGGTAATGAGCTTTTAGGCAGGCAGGGTATTCCTATGGCAGGCAATCACCTGATGACAGAACTGGCAATTGTTACCGGCGCAGTAGAGGCTGTTGTGGTCGATTACCAGTGTATTATGCCAAGTATGGTTCAAGTCGCAGCCTGTTATCACACCAAATTTATCACTACAGCAGATAAAGCCCAGTTTACCGGGGCAACTCATATTTCTTTTAACCCCGCAACAGCTGCAAAACAGGCGAAAGAGATAATAGAAATGGCGATAGATGCCTATGCAGCGCGTGATCAATCCCGAGTGGAGATTCCGGTTGCACCTGTAGACGTTATCACCGGTTTTTCGAATGAGGCTCTGCTCAAAATGCTGGGCGGGAGCCTTGAGCCGCTGCTTGATGCCATAAAAGATGGCTCTATTCGGGGCGTTGTCGCCATCGTGGGTTGCAATAATCCAAAGTTTCAGCATGACTCACAAAATGTTGGTCTAGCCAAAGAGTTGATTAAAAAGGATATTCTGGTCCTGGCAACCGGCTGCATTACAACAGCTGCCGGAAAGGCAGGACTTCTGGTACCTGAGGGGAGCGAAATGGCTGGTCCTGGATTAAAAAAGATCTGTTCCGCCCTCAATATTCCTCCAGTTCTCCACTTTGGTTCCTGTGTCGATAATTCAAGAGTTATTCATCTCTGCGGCCTTATAGCAAAGGCACTGGGAGTTGATATCTCCGATCTGCCGGTCTGGGGAGCATCCCCTGAATGGTATTCTGAAAAAGCTGTCGCTATTGGCTTATACTGTGTGGCATCTGGGATTCCCGTGCATATTGGAACACCGCCACAGATTACCGGTTCCAAACTCGTGACAGATATTGCCTTAAATGGGTTAGAAGATTTGTTTGGAGCGGCCTTTCTTGTCGAACCTGACTATGTAAAGGCAGCGGAAAAAATGAATGAAAGGATCATAATGAAGCGATTGGCTCTTGGTCTTTCTGCCTAAACCTACAAAAGACTTAGCTCTTGTCGCTATTATTTAAATCAAGGGCTAAGTCTACGTTTGGCATGAGAACAATTTATATTGTATCTCACGCTGGACCCAAGAAATAAGTGCAAGATTTGACAGCTTACAGACCACGGATAGAAACAGCACAGCTCTACACAACTCAGCTGTTTCACTTCGTAAACCTGAGTGCTGCACCAGAGAGCCTGAAAGACGATCTATTCAGCTACCCCTTCACCTGAACCGCCCATTTCGCTGGGAAAATCCTTCAGTTTAGGTATTCCGTCCTTCATGGGCAAAACTGTTTCCTGATAGTTGACGTGCACACCGGCCTTGAACGGAAAGCTCGGTATCGTCGCAGCGTAAACGTCGATAAGTGACCAATGCGGGTGGTCGGTGAACAGGTGCCCTCCACAATGAGCGCACCACTTACGCGAGCTTTTCTCGGTCTTATTATATGTGCGGATCTGGTCTTCGCCTTGGGTCACCTTTATTGCTTCGGGTTTCCACAAAGTAAAGGCGTTGACAGGGCCCGCTGACCAGAGCCGACAGTCGTTGCAATGACAATAGCCCATGGCAACAGGCTCGCCAGTCACTGTGAATTGCACGTCTCCACAAAAACAACTTCCCTTGTAGGTAGTATCTTTGCTCATGACCCTCCTCCTTGATATTTGGTAAGAACAAGTATTCAATTCACTTTTTTTGCGTCCATTTTACCGGTAATTCTGTAATTTCGCATACCTGAAAGAAGTAATTTTGTGCGGATGTCCATTGGTGTCCCAAAACCGCACAAAAGGCAATGATCAGGGAACAGCCAAAACCTTTAATGCAAATGTTTTCCATGACGAGAAAGAAGCAGGAAAGAAGCTTCCTGATTCGGTCATTATAAGCATGAACAACGGCCAAACAAGAATTCTGATTGCAGATAATTATTTGCAGAACACCCTTATTTCACGATGCTCTGGAACGACCGTAAGAATCCACATTCCAGCAATAATTTTCCATGGCGAAAAGTTCCTCATTTAAACCGGGTTAACAATGGACACAAGCAGGTGCCGCACCTATTATTTCTGGAGGTTGGTATCGAATTTAAAACCTATGGGATTGAATAAGGAGAAGCCATGAACATCAATCTGACAGGAAAGACAGCAATCGTCTCGGGTTCTACCGCCGGAATAGGCTTGGCAACAGCGAAGGGACTGGCAAATGCGGGTGCCCGGGTCATCATTAATGGGCGTAGTGCGGAAGGTGTCGAAAAGGCGATGACAACGTTGAAAAAGAGTCTACCCGGTGCGGATGTGGCGGGATTTGCCGGCGACTTGGGTACTGCTGAAGGCTGCAGGAAGCTGATCGACGCCTATCCTGGCTGTGATATCCTGGTCAACAATCTTGGTATATATGGTTTACAGGATTTTTTTGAGAGCCCTGACAGTTTATGGAGAGAGTATTTTGAAATCAACATCATGTCGGGTGTTCGTCTCTCGCGGGCCTATGTGCCTGCAATGGTAGACAGAGGCTGGGGTCGCGTTGTCTTTATCTCATCGGAATCCGGCGTGAATATTCCGGCCGGCATGATTCATTATGGATTTACCAAGACGGCGAACATTTCAATCGCCCGAGGTCTGGCCAAGAGGCTGGCAGGCACTGGTGTTACGGTAAACTCGGTACTTCCCGGGCCAACGTTATCTGATGGGCTGGTCGGTATGCTGAAAGATGTCGCCGCAGAAAAACATCAAACTGTCGAGGAGGTTGCAGTCGATTTCGTCAAAGCCAATCGGCCATCTTCGATTATTCAGCGTGCTGCCAGCGTTGAAGAAGTGGCCAACATGATCGTATATGTCTGTTCCCCTCTGGCATCAGCCACTACCGGGGCTGCGATGCGCGTTGATGGCGGCGTTGTGGATTCAATTATATAGAGCGACGCAACCAACTGGATCTGGAAAATAGCGAGGGATTACGTGGATGATTATAGTTATTTATATGAGGTTGATTAAGAAGTGAATTATTCGATTGGCGACAAGGTTTGTGCCGGAACATATTGTACGTGTTCTGCGACCTCAATGGGCACAAAAACAGCTTTAATGAGAATGTTCCCAGCAACCTGGTAAAACAGTTTTCGGGACACTTATGATCTGTTGGTAATCTTGTCGCTTTTCTTGCTTGAAGGAGGCAACATGAAGTGGATAACACTGTTGCTGGCAATTGTGCTCCCTCTATTTATGACATCTTGTGCAGTAGTCCCTGCGAGCAATGGATACTACTCTCGGTATTATGAAGACAGAATGAATCCGAGCGTTTTTTATTATTATAATGGTGGATTTCGTTCTCATTATTTTCATGACTATGATCGAGACCGTTACTATAAACACGGACACCACTCAGGCTATCACCACGATTATGACAGAGACCACGACCATGACCACGACCATGATCACGGTCATCATTATGACCATGACCGTGATCATGGCTATCATCACCGATAGCTGAATTTCGTTTATGAGATCCAGAACTGTACATGTGTCTTAAAAATGTACTTTTTATGAACTACATTGCAACGCATGAACTATGACAATCTTCATATCGGTACGTGCTCTTGGAAATATGATTCTTGGCAAGGTCTTATTTACCCGAGGCAAAAGCCGTTCAACTATTTGCAAGAATATAGCCGGCAATATAGCACCGTCGAGGTAGACCAATGGTTCTGGTCATTATTTACCGGAGATAAAGTAGTATTACCCAAATTATCAGTGACCAAAGAGTATGCTGGTTCGGTTCCTGAAAAGTTTATTTTCAGCATCAAAGTCCCAAACTGTATCACCCTCACTCACTATTATAACAAAAAGAAAACCAACCCCCTGATTCCAAATCCAAATTTCCTCTCCACTGGACTCATGGAACAATTTTTGGACACCCTGGAACCGCTGGGAGATCATATCGGTCCTTTGATATTTCAATTCGAATATTTGAACAAAAGCAAAATGGCGAATCTTAGTCATTTTATCGATCTGTTTGAAATCTTTCTTCAAGGTCTTCCGGAGGAATATCAGTATTGTATTGAAACTCGAAATCCAAATTATTTAAAGAATGAGTATTTTGATTTCCTGGCCGAGCATCACCTTGCCGCCGTTTTTCTGCAGGGGTATTATATGCCTTCGATCTTTGACCTGTACGAAAATTTTAAAGATCAGCTGAGCGACCCGGTCATTTTGAGACTTCATGGTATCGACCGAAAGGGCATGGAGGAACGGACTGATAAAATTTGGAATACAATTGTTGCCCCAAAAGATGATGAACTTTTACGTCTGAAAAATATGGTGAATGACTTACTGGAAAGGCAACACCAAGTTTTTATCTACGTCAATAATCACTATGAAGGATGTGCACCTCGGACTATTGAGAAGATCAATGCTCTTTTTCAGCTTGTGTAAAAATGCGGAGCCACTTTTGCCTGCCGCAATTAAGGACAGTATGATAATTGAAGATATTCAACATAACTGTAATATTTCGGATGCCAGGGACCACGGTATATTTCCGATGTGCACAATGGTGCTGAAGCTTCGCAATCTCTACAAGTGGGAGCACGGTATTGAACCATGGCAGGAACCTGAAACTGCGAATCTGCTGGACTGGATTGAGGCCAAGGAATGTTACTGGAAGACTATAGAAAAAGAGCCATATCGTCATCTTGGAATAAATGGTCGTAAATTCTTACCGGATGATTCTGATGAAATAAATTCAAGTCTGAGAGATCAACAACTGGTATACGGCGCCGGATACGGCAGATCGATGAAGGCCATTTTTTTTCTTGCCGAGAAAATTGATCAACGCACTGTCGCTGGCTGCCCAGTTTTAATACTGGGGAAAGAAAGAGCCAAAGAAATGGCCAGTCCCTTTGCCATGGTACAGGACGGAGTGATTTTTATCAGGAAAGAATCTCTCCGGTTTTTTTTATGGGACCAGATTCAGGAGTTACGTTCTTCCTGTCGAAGCGCCTTTCGTCATGCACTCAGCATTTATGGATTATTGCAGGATGGTCAGTTGAATCAGCAAAAATTTAAAGATACCCTCGATATCGTCGTTGATGGCGAGATGGACCTTTTTATCTATCATGAAGTAGGTGAATTGCTGCAAACGACTCTCGACAGTTCAACATTGCAGACAATTGTTGGTCGGTTTCCCGGTTCGGTGTATGAGCTTGTCTGTCGCTCTATCAAAGATATCCTGGCCGATACTCACCCCGAAGGGTTGTTGGCCCATCTCATCAGGGAGAAACGGGAGACTTCACTGAGTTTCTATGTAGGTTTTCTTGATGGTTTACGCAAAGAGCTTTTTCCAGAGATTTTTGAGGTTTTGCCACAATTTCTTAAAGATCGAGACTGGCAGGGGATCGAAAAGGCCAGGAATGAATGCAGAGACAATTCCCTGAGGTATGCCGGAAAAATTAAAGCCATATCGAAAAAAATAGCTCATGATTCCGATGAACATGTGCGCGAGCTTTTCAATAGACAGATCATACTGCCGCTGGGGCTTGATGTACCTCAATAACGCGAAGTTTTTGCTGCTAAGATGATACTTAAGGAGAGATTATGCAGGTAGAAGATATGCCGAGTTGTGCTTTATGTCCCTATGATTGGTCGGAGAGATATTGTCGTGGTCCTGGTGGCAAGGGGCCGAAGAATTGCCCATCCTTACTCAAGGATCTGGCGCAAAAGGCTCAAGCTCTGATGAGTGACTCCGTACTTCTTGAATTTTCCAGAAATTGTTCAATCCAGGAGGCCCAGGCCTACGGCGGTCGTGAGCTGGGCTACGAGCATATTCATCCTGCAAAACCCAGAATTAAGGAAATAATCGAATTTGCCGAGCGCATGGGGTATAAGCGGTTGGCACTGGTTTTTTGTGTTGGTTTACGCCGGGAGGCAGCCATAGTTCATGGAATGTTTGAAGATTATGGTTTTGAAACTGTTTCGGTAGCTTGCAAGGTGGGGCGGATACCGAAAAGTGAGTTAGGGCTTAGTCGAGAAGACCATGTCGACCCAGGGGTGGAGAATGAGACTATGTGCAATCCGGTGATGCAGGCCCTGGTGGCCAATCATAGCGGGGCAGAACTGAATGTTTTGCTCGGCCTTTGCGTGGGCCATGACTCGCTGTTTATCCGCCATGCTGAAGCGCCGGTCACTGTTCTTGCTGTGAAAGATCGACTCCTCGGTCATAATCCGTTGGCCGCGATATATACCTATGAGAGCTATTATCGCAGCCTTAAAAAATAAAAAAAATGAGTTAAAACAGTATCGTGTCCTAGTGGGAGAGAGCAGTGGAGAATGCGATGAATTTCGATGAGATGTTGGAGATGCTCCGAGATTTTTATGAGAACAAGATGCCCTTCGACCGACTCCTTGGGATCAGCATCGACGAGTTGACACCAACAAATATTCTCGTCAGAATTGACATGCGTGAACAATTGATTGGAAACTTTATTCGGGGTATTTTACACGGGGGAGTCATCTCTTCGGTACTTGACTTAACAGGTGGCCTCATCGCATCTGTGGATTTGCTCAAACACCTGCATGAATGTGAGCCTCCGGAAGAAATCGCCAGACGACTATCCGGAATTGGAACTATTGATCTTCGAGTCGATTTCCTCAGGGCGGGTAAAGGAAGGTCTTTTATGGCTTCCGGGTCTGTTCTGCGAAGAGGAAACAAGGTAGCTGTTATTCGAACAGAATTATACAACGACCAGGAATTGCTTATTGCTGCCGGAACAGGGACCTATCTGGTAAGTTGAAGGCATCTTTTTCTGTGTTTGAACATCCACATTCACCAGGCAATCCCAAACGAGGCCTTACTTTGGGTCCGCACAGTAGTTGAGGAGTCGAATGGCACCCTAAATCGATTTGGTCATATGTCTTATGTACTGTAATTAATTGAAAACTAATGTGATTTTTTCCATTCAGCGATATGTGACTCAAAGCATTCAGGGCAACAGCCATGGGTCAGGTTAGAGCCGCTTTTTTGGTAGAGGTATTCTTCGATTCGCATCCATCTTCCTTTTCCCGGTTCTGTACCGCTGTCGTCTCTGATTTGTTTGCAATACATACAAATGGGGAGGTACTTTTCGTAAATCTTGATCTTTTTGAACATTTCCTGTTTTTCAAAAAAACGTTCTATCTTGATGACCAATTCCTCAGCATCATATGGTTTGAGAATGAAATCGTCAGCACCTGCACGAAGTGCTTCAATCGCCAGTGACATTTTGCCTTGTCCTGTGAGGATAAATACACCAACTTCAAAGTTAGTTTTTTTTATCTCTTTTAAAACATCTAATCCACTAATACCCGGCATTACCAGATCAGTTATCACCAGATCAAAGGAGCTACTGGAGTGGAATGCAGCTAATGCATCTTCGCCGCATCTCGCAGGCTTCACATCAAATGAATTTTTTTCAAGATAGTTGCCAACAGACATAAGAATTGGTTGCTCATCATCGACGAGAAGGATTGCCTTGTTGCGCATTACTTGACCTCTTTCTGACAAGAAGGTTACAGTGCATCGCCGAGTGGACAGAGCGACAATTCATCGGTTCAGGTTAAACAACAATCATTTCGCCAACAACTATTCTTTTGAATGTAGAACTGACATTCGTCTGAAAAAATGTGCGCTTACCTTCCACGTTATGCCTTTTTATTATAGAATTCGCCTTGGCAAATATATTGAATTTACTGCTTATTTGCAAAAAGAATAAGGTGGTTTGGCCACGGTTACATAACTCTCTTGTTGAGTAAATATTTTACAAAATTCCGTTTTGCATTTTGGTAATCGTCGGGGCTGTAATGATTAATATTCTCATCTCTATCGAACAAGTTTTGATAGTATGCCACCAAATTTTGCAAACCGTTTTCATCCTTCTGCTCTGTTTCGTCCATTTGGGGCTTCGTGGTTGACTTACTAAAATATTTTCTGTTCATGCTGTTTCCTGGCTTGTCGTGATAAGCACATCAATCCCTTCGTTCTTAGCAGAGAGAAAGGTTGTGTTTCTCTTGAAAAGACAGATCTTTAAGCTGGACGATCTTTTACCATCCATTCCCTGGTTAAAGGCAGATCATTTCTGACTCCTGCTGAGAATAACAGCTGGAATAGATGCATGCTGCCAAGCCTGAAAACAGCTGAGCAGCCTGCAAGATAAAACCTCCACATTCGGATAAAGCGATCATCAAACATCGACCGGATCCGTGTTTCGTTTTTCTCAAAACGCTCTCCCCAGTTGTCGAGGGTTTTGCTGTAGTGAATACGCATGTTCTCGCAGTCAATAAAGTTTAGCCCAAGGTCGCTGGAGTTTTTGATAATTGAGCCGAGATCGGGGAGGTGGCATCCTGGGAAGATATATTTTTTTATCCAACTGTTGGTTGGTTCTTCCACGGTTTTGCCAATAGTATGCAGGAGCATGAGCCCTTCAGGCCGCAGCACGTTTCGAGCACTTTGTAAGAAATGTTTCATATTGGCTTTGCCAACATGCTCGAACATGCCAACAGAGACAATCTTATCAAAGGTTAGTTTCATGTTCGGGAGGTCGCGATAGTCCATATATTCCAGATGGACACGGTTTTGCAATCCTTCATTCTTAAGCTGTTGTCTTCCGTACTCCAACTGTTCTTTTGAGAGCGTTATGCCAACTCCTTGTACGCCAAAATCTCTCGCAGCGGTGATGAGCAGACTGCCCCACCCGCAGCCGATATCAAGCAAATGTTCATTTGGTTGAAGCTGAAGCTTTTGGCAGCAAAGATGGATTTTTTGGATTTGTGCCTGTTCCAGCGAATCCTTGTCATTTTTAAAGTAAGCACAGGAATACATCATCTTTGAGTCAAGCCATAATTGATAGAAATCGTTTCCGAGGTCATAATGGTGTGAAATGTTCCGCTTGTCTGCCCTCTTGCTGTTTCTCTGTAATACATTCAGCTTGAATGTGTTGAATATAGCTTGTTTCGTTTTTTCCTGAAGTTTTTCTGAGAGGAACCCAACCCTCACAACCTGCTTCAGATCACCCTCTACTTCAATGTCGCCATTCATATAACCTTCACCGAATCCGAGCGGTGCATCGAACAGCACTTTTTTCAAAACTTGTTTGTTTTTGAAATGAATGTTGAAATCAGTACCCTTACCAAATTTGCACACACTGCCGTCCCAGAAGGCGATTGTGAAATTAGCATTTTCAAGCTGTGAAAGAGCGTCGCAAAGAAGCGACTTCAGTGACATTTTTTCCAGAAAAGACATAGCAATTCCTCATTAGTCTGAAAGATTACTTGTGTATTTTTGTCCAAATCTGTCAGGCACAGGATCTTTGGACACATCTTCCGATCAATGTCTTCAAGGTGGAAAACTTTTTTTGTCCCTCTTACAATTTTAAGATTACCATTGCCGTGCATTATCTGATTCAGTTCCTATCACTGTTTTTGCCATTTCTCAGGGTGTCAATTAAAGGAATCACAAAGAAAAGGCAGGCTAGCAGGAAAATGACACTTCCAATTAACACCAGCGGTTCCCGGTTTATAATGCTTGCGGCGATGAACAGAAGGGCGCAAACAATAAAAAGAATCCAGCCATAGAGTTGATAGCGAGTTGTTTTTATAATAATGCGTTCCTATTTGTTATGGTTTCCGACAGATTTTCAAGAGGAATGAACAGGGATTACCACTTAATGTTTTTGGTAATCCCTGTCCTTCCTCCACCCCCCCGGGCGTAATCTTATGGTACGGCAAAAAAGAACCACAGCGACGTTTTACGGTACGAAGGTGATTATCTTAACTCTCATTTTTTTCTTCATACCAATCTGCAAAAGGTTTGCAACATGCTCTGTTGTAGACTGTCAAGATTCAGAAACTTGACACTGAATCGCCAGTTTTGAGCACTGCGTAACGGATCAGAGATCATTTCCCTTGATATAATTCTTCCTTTGATTTGACCGATAAAATATTCAAAGTCCGTTTGATTATCAAAAATGAGAATATCCATCTTGAATTCGTTTTTGGTTATTACTCTCTCATTATGGTGGAAAAATGATACTCCGCCTACTGCTAAATCGTGAATGTTGGTTACAATCGGCCGCTCAATGGTTGAAAAAGCAACAATGCCGTTCGGCTTGAATCGTATTGATTTCCTTCTAGTATTCTGGCAATTTTTTGGTTTGGAACGTTGAGAGATATTTCCTCCATCGAGCAGATTTTGATAGTATGCCGCTGAGTTTCGAAAGCTGCTTTCATTTTCTCTGTTTTTATCAGTGATAGTATAATTCTTGTTTGTTACGGTTAGTGCAAATGTCACCGGATTCTCCATTGTGTGCTCAACCGTTTATTCTTGGAGTTGAGGTGAGGCTCCGATATCATTACGCCTGAGTTGAATTCCTTTGGGCTCCCCAAGTAAACAGTTCAAATCAAATAAAATGTTTCTTTTATAAGATGGTACTCTTTATTTGTCCTGCCTGGATCTTGGATGAAAAGGGGGATATAGGCAATACTGCAAAGGGAAGAAAAATTCGGTAGCAAAATACCGTATTAAAGAAGGGAAGTGAGGAATTTTTTGAGGTTTTTTTTCTGATTACTTATCCTGAGTTTTTTTCTTATATTTTCTCGATAGGATTCTACCGTTCTTACCGAGAGGTCTAAAAGATTGGCAATCTCCTTTGATGTTTTATCCTGCCTGATGTAGTGGACGATCTGCAATTCCCGAGGGGCTAATTTGGCATTTGTCAGAACGCTATCATGTGGATGTTGAGAGAAAACATCCAGCAAATTTGCCTGGGCGGTTTCCATATAATTTTTTGCTGAACCGGTCACTTGGGTTTGTGCTTTTTTCAGGAGTGGCAGGACCATTTCTACTGCTTTTGAAGCGATCTCCTTTCTAATATCATTGTGCTCCAGGTCTCTTCTCTTAAGCATGATACTTAAGGCAGTGTTCGTATCGTAGAGTTCCCGGTTCTTTTCTTGTAATTCTTTTTCTCTTGTCAACAGAGTATTTAAAACGGTTTTTAGCTGTTGGACGGTAGAGGTTAACTCCGCTGTCCTTGCCTCCACCTGTTGCTCCAGATTGTCGCGTGACTCCTGGAGTTTGAGCTCGGTGCTCTTTCTAGCAGTTATCTCACGTTTGAGGAGTTCATTTTGGTCGCGCAACTGTGCCACCATGTCTTGCCTCTCAAAGCTGCGTTTGGCTTTATTGAGCAAGTCGTCAATGTCACAAGGTTTCTGCAGGTAATCATCAGCTCCCAATTTGAGTGCCTTGACCGCAGAGCCGACAGCTCCATGCCCTGTCAGGATGATGACACCGATGTCAGAGTAGAGGCTTTTTGCCTTTTTCAGCACCGCTATGCCATCGATACCCGCCATAATCAGATCAGTAATGACCAGATCGAAGTGGCCAGTGCGGAGGATTTCTATAGCTTCCCGGCCACTTGAAGCAGTTGTGACGTTGAAGTCGTTTTTTTTGAGGACCCAGCCGATTGAGGCAAGAATGTTTTCTTCGTCGTCGACCAATAGTATTGATTTATTGCTCATTATCGATACTCTCAATGGGCAGAATTACTGAAAATATTGATCCCTTGCCAGGTTCACTTTTCACGTTTATTTGGCCACTGTGTTTTCTTATAATACCATAACTTACGGACAGACCAAGACCTGTGCCCTTCAGTTCCGGCCTGGTGGTGAAAAACGGCTCAAAAATATGGGTGATATTTGTAGAGCTTATGCCAATACCGTTATCCTCAATATGAATTGCAACGCTCTCTCCATTGACTGCTTCAGTAGTAATGGTGATAACCCCGCCACCTTCACATGCGTATGCAGCATTATTCAACAGATTGAGAAATACCTGTTTCAACTGATCACTAACCGCGGTGATAAGGGGAAGATTGGCAGAATACTTTTTTACGACCTTGATTTCTCGGGTGTGAAGATCTTTTTTGCTGAGCAAGAGAAGGGCGTCAAGAATAGTATGAATGTCAACTTGTGTCAGTGCGCCGGAAGTAGGCTGGAAGAAATCTTTGAGATCTATGATGAGATTCTTCATCCTGTGGCATTCCTGCAGAGCCAGAGCGACGAGTTCTTCCTCCTGCTTTTCCAGGGAAACATATTGACCGATCCCTTTGACAATGGTCATGACACTTTGCAGAGGGTTGTTGAACTCATGAGCGATGGAGGCGGAAAGTTTACCGACGGCGGCAAGTTTTTCAGAATGGAGCAACTGTTCATGGGACTTCTTTAATTCAAGAGTACGTTCTGTAACCCGTTGCTCCAGCTCATCGTGCGCTTTCTTCAAAGCTTCTTTTGCACTCTGTTTTTCCGTGTTATCAATGGCGTAATGTAAGTAGAGATCATTCTCCACCGGAATCCAATAGGCATCCCAGTAGATATCATTGTGCCAGAATTGAAGGTTCTGGGGCTCTCTATTCTTCCACAGGTTCGGTGCAAGGCACCAGGTGCAGGGCCGTTCACTTTTGGGCCAGGTTGAATGACATTTTCTGCCAGGTATCGCCCCCACTGCAACCGCCGCCTTATTGGACGCGACTATCTCTCGAGAACCATATTTTATGAGAAGAGCGACGCAGGGGAGAGCGTCCATGAAAAGCTGGCGTATTCGCAACTCGCTTTGCAATTGCTTTTCTGTTTCTTTGAGTTTGGTGATATCTCTGCCGACAGCTTGGTATTCAATGAAATTCCCTTCCATATCATATAAAGCTCTGCTGAACCATTGCTGCCAATATGTTTTCCCATCTTGTAAAACCACCCTATATTCAATAGTCCTTTCCGGCTTCTGCGGCGTCAGATTATTGAAATGATCCGTCACCAATGTCAGGTCATCTGCATGAATATTCGGGAAAAAAGTCGTGCCGAGCAGGTTCCAATGATTAACGTCGAAATATCGACAATAGGCGTCATTGACAAAAGTTAATCTGCCTTGGGAATCAAATCGGCAGATAAGATCATTCTGATCCATGACAATAGCCCGGTATCTTTCTTTTACTTGGTGAATTTTGGACAGTTCTTTTTCTTTTTGGCTGGAAATGTCACTCACCATAACCCGGAATTGCCCGGGGGGATCATCATCCTTCGGATTCATAACGGTTTCCACCAGCGCATGGAAGATATTCCCATCTTTTTTGCGTAATCTCAGGTCATAGGATTGTTGCTGGCGCGTCTCCAACATCTGTTTCCGGTGGAGGTAGAACACATCCTGATCGGCCGGGAAGATAAAGTTAGAAAACCGTCGGTTGATCAGACGTCCTCTCGCTATCCCCAGTATGCGCGCAGCGGTCAAGTTCGCCTCTAATATCATTCCTTCGGCATTTACAGTAAAATATGCAACCGGGGCAAAGTCATAGAGATCGGCATATCGATCACGGGATATTTCGAGTTCTTTCTGGCTTCTGCGCAAATCTTCATTTTGTAACTCCAGTTCGATCTGGTACGTGTCGAGTTCATGTACCAATTTTAGGACATCGTCCTGATATTCCGCAGTCTTTTCCTGTTTTGACGAAATAAGAGCCTGGGCGCGCGTTCGCAATTCGGGAAATTTATCCCTGGCTGTATCTGGCATGCAACCTCCGAGTTCAAGTGATGAAAACCTCTTTCTTTAATTCGAATAAATACAATCTTGATCGTATATTTTATAACTAAGGCATTATATCTGATATTATCTCAAAAGGAGAACTTAAAAGGACGTTTTGTATCAACATGAATAATCAACACTTGAAGTAAAAATGATAATCACCGAGATGATTACTGTCGACGCCAGAAAAAATTTGCTCATTACAATCTGTAATCTTATATTTCAAAATTTAGAAAAATTGCTTGTCGAAATTCAGCATCTAAAAGGACACCATCTAAGAAATAGTTTCTGGATGGAAACTCGAATAATACTACCCTCCTTGTTGGCCAGTGATTATCTTGTGGGTATACTTTTGACCGCTATGAATATTATTAACATTTAATGAAGAGGAATGACGCTATGTATGAGAACGCAAAACAGATAACTTTAACTCAGGCTCGGCAGGAGGCTTCGACAGTTTTTCTTGCCAAAGTATTTAACTGGATGGCTCTGGGCCTGGGACTCACGGGGATTGTAGCATATATTACCGCCAATACCGGCTTGGCCAGAGCCATTATAAGCAGTCCTTTATTTTTTATTTTGATGATAGGGGAACTGGGACTCGTTTTTTATCTTTCTGCCCGGATTCAGAAGATACAGGCTTCAACCGCCTCCAGTTTGTTCCTTGGTTATTCGGTACTCAACGGCCTTACTTTGTCGGTTGTGTTTCTTGCTTATACGAATTCGTCCATCGCCGGAACTTTTTTTATAACAGCCGGAATGTTTGGCGCGATGGCTGTCTATGGTCTGGTAACAAAACGAGATCTTTCAGGGTGGGGATCCTTTTTGTTCATGGGTCTTGTCGGCATTATAATTGCTTCAATCGTAAATATCTTTTTGAAGAGTTCCGGGATGTACTGGATAATATCACTTATCGGTGTGTTTATCTTTACAGCTCTCACCGCCTATGATGTCCAGCAAATAAAAAGGATGGGCGAGGAAGGAATAATGGCTGAAGGTAATGAGGCCATTCGGAAAGGCTCTATAATGGGAGCTTTGAGACTCTATCTCGATTTCATTAACCTCTTTCTTATGCTGCTTCGTTTTTTTGGAGGCAGCAGAGACTAATCAGCTCAAAGGCCTGCAGGTTCTGGTGCAATTGTACAAAGCACGTCCATTTTATGGACGTGCTTTTTTTTATACCGACTGGCTGACCTGCTTATGTAACGAAACTTTTGATTTATATTGAAAAACATTTGTTTCGTTGTAAGGTTGTCGCCTGTTTTCCCGACTCATTTATTGAGTGCCCTACACATTATTTTCGTTCATGTTGTTTCAGCATCTCCCCTCAAGGGGAAGCAAGAACAATAATTTGCGAAGGGCATTTATGCCCCCTTTTGGGGAGATGCCAATGGTGTTTGCGGGATTGGTTCAAGCTGAAAAATAATAAGAAGATACAATGCAAAAGGAAGATTGATGAAAAAATTTATTGTGATGCTGGTTATTGCCGCGGCAGCTGGATATGGATTGCTGAGTTACCATTTTATACTTTTTGACAATAGTTTGAAAATTTTGAAGAAAACAGATGCTCGTTATCAGAATACTTTTGTCGATGCGCGGGGAGCGAAGAAGTTGGAACTTGCCTTCAAATCGGACCTGCTTGCTGCGGGTATTGTCGACGCGGTAAAACAGGTTGATGACTCCATAAAAAAAAGCACCAATCAGTAAAAAATGTGCTATTTGCGCTTTTTTGCGCGTTTTTGATTGGCAATGTAAAGTTTCTCCACTTTCTCTCTTGCCCAAGGCGTCTTTCGCAGGAATTTAAGACTGGACTGTACTGAGGGATCGCTGGTGAAACAGCGGATTTTGATGTACTTGCCTAATTTTTCCCAGCCATAATCGGCAACCAGAAAGTTCATGATTTGTTCAAGGGTGACGCCGTGTAGCGGATCTTTTTGTTGTTGTTCGTTCATGTGTCAGGATGTAATCGAAAATTAAAGGAAAAGGAAGCCACGAACCAACATTATACAAGAATGGTTGGTAAAGTCATTGAGAAGTTCTTATCTTTGACAACGGGATCGAACTTGCTCAACCTGCGTTTGTAGCGTTGTTTGATCGTGAAAAGAAACGTCTTCAATCAAATCATAAAGGAGAAATTTCATGGCTGCGAAAAAAATACTTATGCTCGTTGGGGATTATGTAGAAGATTACGAGGTAATGGTGCCGTTTCAGGCGCTTATGATGCTTGGTTATCAAGTTGATGCAATATGTCCAGACAAAAAAATTGGTGACTTTGTTCGCACCGCCATCCACGACTTTGAAGGTGATCAGACGTATAGCGAAAAGCCGGGACACAATTTCACGCTCAACGCCGATTTTGATGCTGTAAAACAGGAGGAGTACATTGGTTTGTTGATTCCTGGCGGACGTGCCCCCGAATATCTGCGGCTTAATGAGAAAGTATTGGAAATCGTGAAATATTTTGCCAGTGCGGAAAAACCTATTGCAGCCGTCTGCCACGGTGCACAGCTGCTTTCCGCCGCGGGTGTGTTGCAAGGTCGCGAATGCTCTGCCTATCCCGCATGTTCTGTGGAAATCAATCTCGCCGGAGGCAAATATGTGGCTGTTGAGATGAACAGTGCCCATGTCCAGGGTAATTTAGTGACAGCGCCGGCCTGGCCCGCTCATCCTGCATGGCTGGCGAAATTTGTTGAGAAACTTGGGGCTAAGATTGAGATATAATAGGTAGTAATACGAGTGAGATGGACATAAGCTGAAGGGGTGTGGACTTGGGAATATTCCGGGAATACGCCCCTTTTCTTATGAAGGAACATATCCCGTGCGTTGCGGGGTAGGTAATGGAAGATAGTAAAATTGTACACAATTCTTATCGCTGGAGAAGATATGTCTGCTGCACGCCTGCACAGGTTAAAAGGGTTCATGGAACAGAAGGGTTTCTCGGCAGTTGCTGTCAATGCCGGGCCAAGTCTTACCTATCTTACGGGGTTGCATTTTCATTTGATGGAGCGACCGGTGGTCATTATTTTCACTATGGGCGACAAGCCTACCATTATTTTACCGGTGCTTGAACAGGCTAAGCTTGACGGATTGCCTTTTCCTGCAGATGTCTATGCCTACGGTGAAAGTCCCGCCGAGTGGTCCAAGATCTTTCGCAACGCCCTGGAGAAGCTCGATCTTTCCGGCAAGAAGGTTGGGGTTGAACCAGGACAATTACGGTTGTTGGAGTATAATTATCTTAGATTGGCGTGCAGTGATATTGAGTTTACTGATGGTTCTGAGATTTTTGCCGCGCTACGATCTATTAAAGATACCGAAGAAATCGCCTGCATGCGTAAGGCAGTGGTTATTGCCGAGGCCGCACTGGAGGCAACCTTGCCGATGATTAAAGTTGACGTTGCCGAAAAAGAGATCGCAAGTGAACTTTTCTTGCAGCTTCTGCGACATGGATCTGATACGACCCTGCCATTCTCGCCCATTATCTCCTCTGGTCCAAACGGTGCCAATCCCCATGCGCAACCTTCTGCACGGCAACTTGTTGCAGGTGACCTGCTGGTAATCGACTGGGGAGCGAGTTTTAATGGGTATGTCTCCGACATAACCCGTACCTTTGCGGTGGGCAAGATCGATCAGGAGGCGGAGAATATCCACAAAATTGTCCAGCGGGCCAATGCAGCAGGTCGGGCGGCTGGAAAACCGGGTGTCAGCTGTGCGGCTGTGGATAAAGCCACCAGAGAGGTCATCGAGGATGCAGGTTATGGACAGTTTTTTACCCACCGAACCGGTCATGGTATTGGCATGGAATGTCATGAGGAACCGTATATGCGTGGGGATAACGAGCAGTTGTTGGAAGCGGGAATGAGCTATACCATTGAGCCTGGGATCTATCTTGCCGGACGCAACGGAGTCCGTATTGAGGACGATGTGCTGGTAACAGTGGATGGTTCTGAATCGCTGAGCACTATGAGTCGGGAAATACGGGCCGTTGGCTAGGAAGCTCTCCGGGAATGCATCGATTTTAATCAAAATGGCTATTCTCGGACAATCTCCTGGCAAATTCAGCTTTCTGCTGCCTGTTTTTGCAGGTGAGCCTGGACTAATTTGATTTCTCCATAGCTGTAGCCGCCGCCGAGTGCCAGTTTTATTTCGCTGAATTTCTTGCCCGGCATCTGGATGATTTTCTGTTCGATTGCCTGCTGCTTGTCAGAGGTGAGCAGTCTGTCGATTGCCAGCTCACCTTTTGCCACAAAATGCGCCAAATGCCCTTCTATGGTGGAGATGACCATGTCTCGCTTATCGGCTATCTGGGGGATACTTAACCCTTGTTCGAAGAGTTCGAGACTGAACAGTTTCGTATCAATTTTCGGAGCTTCCGGATCTTTAGACTTTTCTGGCTTATCCGGCAATGTATCGGGCATAGTCGGGAGGACGACTTCGACGATATTGTTTTTTTCGCGGTAGTCGGCAACCATTGCTACCAGTTCCTTGCCGTACTTTTCCGACAATTTTTTGCCGATGCCTTTTATTTTCATCAGGTCTTTCTCGGTATCGGGCAGGTTAACGACAATCTGGATGAGGGTCTTCTGATGCAGAATATGAAAGTGGGGGACCCCTGCTTCTTTTGCCTTTACTGCCCGCCATTCCCTCAGGGTTTGGAAGAGTTCGGGATGATCGATATCGGCCTCGGAATAGGTTGTCGTTGTCTTTGTCTCCCGCTCCTTTTTTGGTGCAGCTTTTATCTCAGCCGATGAAATAGCCCGGAGATACTGCGATGAGCTAAAGCCGGTTGAGCAACATTTTACAGCAGCAAGTTTGACTGCAGTCTCTTCCTGCAATAGGGTACAGAGTTTTTTGGCCTTTTTGCGGAGCTCTTTGTTGTCTGTTTCTATCTGCAGCTGATCAATGCTTTTGCCAAAACCTTCATCGATTTTTTCCTGAAAATAGGTTGATGCCTTTTGAATTCGCTCGATTACCGCCGGATCTTCTGCCGGAAAAACATTTTCCGTAAACATGCCCTGTAGCTGCCGCCTGAAGTTTGTGCCGACAGTACAGATTTCGTTGACGGTCTTTTGCCGAAGTTCCTGAAGATTTCCCGCACCCAATATTCTGATGAGTTCAGGATTTCTGTCTTCAATAGATATCAGCCGGGAGAAAAGAACCTGTAATTGTTGAAAGTCAAAACATTCAAGAAGTAGCCGCTGTTGGTAGCTGATCTTGGCTGCCGCAAGTTTATCTGCCGTTGGAACATCTTTTCCGGCTTGTTCGACGAAACGGAGTACGGTTCTATCGGTTTTTATCGCCCTTGGTGAAAGCGGGGAACTAAGAACCATGCCTTCCAGGGTCCGACAGCGACTGAGAGCCACGTACACCTGGCCATGGGCAAAGGCTGCCTGGGCGTCGATGATAGCTCGGTCAAAGGTGAGTCCCTGGCTTTTGTGAATAGTGATGGCCCAGGCCAGTTTTAGAGGATATTGGACAAAGGCACCGATTTTATTCTCGGTAATTTCCAATGTTTCCGGGTCGAGTGAATATTCGATATTCTCCCATGTCGCCGGTTCAACCATTATTTCCTCACTATCGTCGGGGCATTTAATCCAGATTTTCTCACCCGATATCCGGGTAATTTTACCGATTTTTCCGTTGAAGAAGCGTTTTTCAGGGGATGAATCGTTACGAACAAACATTACCTGGGCTTGTGGTTTGACCTCAAGCGTAACCGCGGTTGGGAAGGAATGTTCTGGGAATTCACCTTCGATCTCGGCATCGAAACGATGGGTTTTCAGGGTAAGTTTTTTGAGCCTGGAGGCGTTGATAGTGTCGGCACTGTTGTTGTGAGTGCAGAGCGTTATATATCCTTCACCGTCATGGTCGGCGTCGGCAAAGCCTTTGATATGACGCTCATTCAGGCTCGCCAGTGTGGCCTGGTCAAGGTTGTTGTCGCGAACACTGTTGAGAAGCCCTATGAAGTGGTTGTCTGCCTGACGGTAAATATGCTGCAGTTCAATTGTGATCAGTTCTGTTTGGCGCAACGAGTTGCTGCTGAAAAAATAAGGCGAGTCGTAATATTGGTTGAGCAGGCGCCAGTCGACGTCTTTGACCACGGGAGAGAGCTGATGAAGGTCGCCGATCAACAGTAGTTGCACGCCGCCAAAGGGGAGATTGCTCCGACGGTATCGGCGTAAAACAGCGTCGACTCCATCGAGCAGGTCAGCGCGAACCATGCTTATTTCATCGATCACCAGAAGGTCAAGGCTCTTGATTATATTAACTTTTTCCTTGTTGAACTTATGTGGGGCCGTGGTTTCGCTGCCCGGTATGAACGGACCAAAAGGCATCTGAAAAAAGGAATGCAGAGTAACACCGCCTGCATTGATGGAGGCAACACCGGTCGGTGCCGTGACGATCATCCGCTTAGGACTCTTTTTCTTGAGATTGTGCAGAAAAGTGGTTTTTCCGGTGCCGGCCTTTCCTGTCAGATAAATATTGCAACCGGTGTCGCGGACAAATTCATCAGCAAGCTGTAGTTCTGGATTTACGGAAGTCATCTCATTTTGCTTGGGGAAAGAGCTCCTTTAAAGTTGCATTGATTACCGCGATATCCTCTTTACCGAACTGAGCCGGGTCAAAAAAATCCATATCAAGCCAATCAGTCATCTGTTCATATTCTTCGTCTTCCGGGTCGCTCAGCACCTCTAAAAGGTGCATATACCCATAGACACCTCCGATATCTTCCGGCGGGCAGGCGCGTCGTCCGGTGATCATTACCGGACAGGAATTTCCGTCTTTGGGGGGGAGGACTTTTTCAACGGTTATCTGGTGAATCCAATCATCGCCGAAATCGTAAATATATTGGAACCGTGGCTGTATCTTGTCTCGAAGATCCTGCAGGGTATATTTGGCTTCGTTTTTGGGCCTGCTGGTTTGCCATAATTCGTCATCATCCGGAAGGCAGTAGCAGGTTCGGTCGATAAGGAATTGATGCAGGTGAAGGTCGTTCCAGCCCATGCAGATCTGAATAACACCATGCAGCTTTTCAAGGGTGATGTTTCCAGGAACCAGGATTCTTCGCCAGATCGGTGGTTTTGCACCCTGTAGCTCGACCTTCAGCTGATAGACGGCTGAAGAAACGGCTTTTTTCTTCCCATGTTGGGGGAAATCGACTTTGATCACGTTCGATTTTTTTGATGATTTATTGCTTGAACGAACAGACTGCTTATTGTCATCGCAGCCGCCACACTTCTTTTCTTTCTCTCCACCATTGCATGAGCAGGGGGAACTCTCGCCTTTGGCGGACCGGATCGGGATAGGGGCTTCCGGTTTAGCGACACGCCGATGTCGTATTGTTTCAACGGTACGGGCATGCTCCTGGAACGTTTCAATTGCCAGCGGCAGGGATGTTACCAGAAATATCTGGATCTGAACCTCCCGGTCGTTGAGTTCCGTATCTATTCCTGCAAAGACTTCCTCGAACAGTTCTTCCGGCATATCTTCGAAAAAATCCATTACTTCCGTGGGATCGACCAGCCCTTGAATGGTCATCATGCTATGATACAGTTCCTCTTTTTTTCGATCACTTAGTTCAGGGAACTCCTCGGGATCCCACAGTTCTTCTCTTAGGGCAAGAGCTTCTTCAAAGCCCGAGACCCATTCATAGAGTGCTGCGAACTGGTTGTCTTTCAATTTTTCTATATTGAAAGGGAGCTTCAGATTATTGTTGGTAAAATCGATAATGAAATTATTATAAACTTCTATAAGGTTACCAGTCATAGTCTGCATCTGTTCTACAGAATCAAATGCCGGTAATTCACCGCCAAAGATAACCGGTAGCCATTCACTGGGAACAATGACATCGGGGGTCATGGCCAGGCCGAACATATAACCCAGCAGCTCGTCATAGCTGAAGGTGTCATCAGGTTCCTTGGACAGGGCGAGGAGATGTCTCAGATTTTTTTTTTCGCTGGCTTTCAACATTGGTTGTTTGGTCCTGTTAGTTTAAGAGAGATGTTACCCACACAAATAGCGGAAAATGGAACTTAAGAAAAGGGAAATTTGCTATTAGCCGTAAACTGGCTTATATCTGAAAGAAGGTATACAACGTTTGACCGACGATGGAGAGGTTCTCACTTCCTCCCTTCGCCTGGAATTACAAAAGGAGTTCATGAGAGTCGCAGTCTTTTCGGATATTCACTCCAACCTGGAGGCGTTAGAAGCAGTTCTAGATCATGCTCTTCGGCACATGGTTGACAGGTATGTCTGTCTTGGTGATGTTGTTGGTTACGGGGCAAACCCCAACGAGTGTATTGAATTGCTGCAGTCCCTGCCCGACTGTCCCTGTGTGCTTGGCAACCACGATGCTGCGGTTCTCGGCATTCCCAACAACATGAAGCATGATGCCCGAAGGGTGATTCTCTGGACCCGGGAAATTCTGACTGAATCGAGCATGGTCTTTTTGAAAGAGATGGAAGACATCATCAAATGGGATAACATTTCTTTCTGTCATTCAAATCCGTACAGACCGCGTAACTGGTATTATGTCTCAGAAAAGACGTATATCTCAAGTTCTTTTGCCCGTTCAAAAGCCAAAGTCCTCTTTGTCGGGCATACCCATGTCCCCGTTGCGATAACACGTAAAAACTTTTTCTGCGTCTATATCAGGTCTCCACGACATTCGATGGAGGTACCGGCTGCTGAACTCAATCGCCAGATTTTCAATACCGGGAGCGTTGGTCAACCCAGAGATGGGGATCCGCGCGCCTCATATCTCATTTACGACATGGACAGGAAGGTGATAGAATTCTACCGGGTCAGCTATGATGTTGTGTCGGCGGGAGAGAAGATTCTGGCTGCCGGTTTGCCGGAGTTCTATGCCCAAAGGCTCGTCAACGGACTATAAACTCCGCAGCTTTTGTTCCAGGACATTTTTGGACACAGCCCCGGCAATTTGATCAATGAGAGCGCCATTCTTGAAGAACATGAAGCTTGGTACTCCCCGAATGTTAAAGAACGACGATATCTGTTGATTTTTGCTTGTGTCCACCTTTGCTATAATAACTTTATTGATCTGCTCTCTGGCCATGGCGTTGATAATTGGCATCATCGTCTGGCAGGGACCACAGGTTGGAGAAAAAAAATCAACCATGACCGGCAATGAGGCCTGTTTCACGAAATCATGAAAGTCGTGATCTCCAAGTTCAACAGGCACAGCTTGATTTGCCATACTGATAGTGGCTTTGCAATGGCCGCATTTAGGTGAAAGGTGTTGTTTATTGGCAGGGATCCTATTTTTTTTGCTGCATGACGAGCAGGAAACAATCACAGTATTCATGAAGTAACCTCCTGTGTTTTTTTTAAAATTTTGGGCGATTAGCCCAATAAGGGCAAGGTGCGCATAGCCAATCAGTGAAAAATAGTACGTGGGTAGTTATGCCTTTTTCACAAATTCTGATTTTAACTTCATTGCACCAATACCATCAATTTTACAGTCAATGTTGTGGTCGCCTTCGACGAGGCGGATGCCTTTAACTTTGGTTCCGACTTTGACTGCCGAAGACGAACCTTTAATCTTCAGACCTTTGATCAGTGTGACAGTGTCACCGTCTTGCAGCAAATTTCCATAGGCATCAAGCACAACCAGATTTAGATCCAAGTTCTCTTCTTCCTCACCAATCACCCATTCGTGTCCGCAATCGGGGCAAACATAGAGACTTCCGTCTTCGTAAGTATATTCTGATCTGCATGTTGGACATTGAGGAAAACTGCTCATGGAAGCATCCTTTTTAAAATTTGTTGAGGTAAAATAGCCGATTAGGTTCGGTCTATTATTTTGGTCGAATCGATTATTTTGAACTCTGCTTACAATACTGCCCGATGTCAACATAAAGAATAAATCATGTCCTCATTTTGCTCCTCCTCCCAACAGTTTCAGGTAGCACAATGGTCCGTGGTCCTCGACATGGTTGTTACAGGTTAGAAATCGCTTATTTCGGCAGCAGGTCGCCACGACCAAACAGAGGAAGGGTGGTTCGCAGATCATCCAGCAGTTCCGTAGCATCCTGGTAACGCAGCTCAAGGTCCCTCTGCAGGCACTGCATGATGATCCGTTCAAGATTTTTGTCGAGTTGGGGATTGATTGTCCGCGGAGCCCTGCTTTCGACGTTAATGTCTATGTCCTGCGGATACTGATCATTTTGCTGAAAATAAGGGACAGCGTTGGTGGCAAAGATGTAGAGGATGACGCCGAGAGCCCAGACATCGCTTGCGAGACAACTTCGTCCCTCGAATTGCTCCGGCGGCATGAAATTGACAGTACCTGCCGAGCTTTTGTCCGGAGGTTGCCAGGAGAGGTTTCGGGCAATACCGAAATCGAGCAGTTTGAGTTGCCCACTTTTGTTGATTATAATGTTTTCCGGTTTGATGTCCCGGTGCAGGATTTTATGTTTGTGGGCATAGGAGACGACCGAGACGAGTTGCAGGAAATACGTTTCTTTATCGAGCGGTGAGATATTCTGTTCCAGTAATTGCTGGAGAGTAGGACCTTCGATATACTCCTGGATCAGAATGAATCTGCCGTTATCTTTGACGACTTCCAAGAGATGCACCACATTGGGATGGTAGACAAGTCTTTTCAGGATAGCCGCCGAGCGCAACACGCTGATATTCAGATGGGGCGAGTGGGGCGTCTTTGCCACGGCTAGTTTGCCGGTACCGATCTCTTTTACCAGCCAGACGACGCCGAAACCGCCGACACCAAGCCTTTTTACCTGCATCCATTTGTCGGAAATCCTTTCTGTTTTTGTTTTTTTGATGAGTGACTTCGGAGCGAAGTAACTCAATCCCTCTTGAAAATAACCGACAAGCCGACTGAGGACTTCACCACTGCCTCTTGTCTCGTTGTCCGTTTTCAAATGCTGGGTGGTGTGAGGTCCGGTTACCGCCTGGCCCATTTCCAACAGGATTAAAAAGCTTATGGAGAATCTATTTTCATTGATCGGCAGCTCCATGAAATCGTCTGCTCCGGCATTAAGGAATTTCTTTATTTTTGCAGTTTTTTCTTTGGGAACCAAGATGAGGAAGGGGGTGAGAGTTCCTACAAAATCCCGGATCAGCTGGATAACCCGGTCCTGTCTGGTGCGTTTTGCCTCCATATGCAGGACTACCAGGCAGATTTTTTTTTCCGGGAAATCCTGGACGAATTTTCGTACGGTATCGATAGTGAGCGGCACTGTTTCGATCTCAAAAGAGGTTACCAGTCGCTTGACTAGTATCGTTTCTGCGGCAGACAGACCGAACAGTAATATTGTCTCTGATGGACTCTTCAAAACCGTTTCCTCTTTTGAGAGCTGTGTTCTTCTATTTAACCTATCAGAAGGTATATGTGTCGGGCAAATGGTTTTTATTGAGACATAAATAATAGATGGAATGGCTGTATATTAAAAAAGGATTTAGAAGTTGGGCAGGCTTGATTAAAAACCGTAGAACAAATACTATTCAAGGAGGTACCTTGCGGGAATTCCCATGTTTGCAGATGGGGACGTGACAGGATGTACATAAATGTCGAATAGGGGGAGATCTTATGCGTGAGAAAGGATATTGGGCGGATAACTATCAAAGAAACAAGCTTTCTGTTGAAGATGCTATTGCCAAGATCCAATCCGGACAGCGAATCTTTATCGGTTCGTCGTGTGGAGAACCGCAACAGCTCGTAAAAGGATTAGCTGATGCCAGCCGTACCTTTACTGACCTTGAGATTGTCCGGATGTTCAGCGGTGAAAGTACCTCGCTCTCCAAAATTGCCGAAAAATCCAAATCCCAGAATCTGAATATCCGCTCTTTTTATCTGGGTTCGGCTAACTCAAAAAGTTTTAAAGGCGATCTGCGCTTCATAACTCCTATTAATCTTTCCGACATCCACAAGCTGATCAAATCCAAACTGCTGCCAATTCAGGTTGCTCTCATACAGGTTTCTCCGCCGGATGATTTTGGCTGGATGAGCCTTGGAATCTCCGTCGACGTTACCGCCTCCGCAGCAGCCGGAGCAGATCTGGTTATCGCTCAGGTGAACAGCAAGATGCCAAGGGTGCTGGGCAGAAGCTCGATCCATGTCAACGATATTGATTACTTCGTGGAACATGACGAAACATTGATAGAAATCGGCACCTATCCGGATGTCAAAACCGCCACCAAGATTGCCCGGTATGTTTCCCGCCTGGTGGAAGACGGATCGACGATGCAGATGTCACTTGGAGGAACGTCTGAGGCGAATATTCAGGCGTTGATGGAAAAAAATGACCTCGGCATCCATACCCAGTATGTGACCAACACCATAATGAAACTACTGGCCATGGGCGTGGTGACCAATCGGAAGAAAGGGTTTAACAATGGCAGGATCATCTGCAGCAATGCCATCGGTAATCAGGACCTGTACGACCTGCTTGATTACAACACCGCCGTTGAATTTCATCCGTCTAAATATGTTAATGATCCAAGGAAAATAGCTAAGAACAGGCGGATGGTGGCGATGAACACCATCCGGGAAATCGATTTGACCGGCCAGGTAACCGCGGATGCCCTGCCCTTCAATAATTTTTCCGGCGTTACGGGGCTTCTGGATTTTTTCCGGGGTGCGTCGATGTCAAAAAAAGGCAAGTCGATTCTGATGCTTACCTCGACCAGGGACGATGGTACGAAGAGCCGAATAGTGCCGATATTGCAGAACAAGGCTGTAGTTGTCCCGCGCAGCGAGGTTCAATACGTGGTGACTGAATATGGATCGGTCAATCTCTTTGGCAAGAGCATTCAGGAAAGGGCTCTCTCCCTGATCACCATTGCCCACCCCGACTTCAGAGACCAGCTGTTCGATGAGGCAAAAGAACTTGGGCTGCTGGGACCAGAGCGGACCCTCAGAGAGGAAATGCATTCAATCTATCCTCTTGGGCTTGAGGAAACCAGAGTTCTTGATCGTAAGAAGATCACCTTCAGACCGGTGAAGCTGACCGATGAACGAAGTCTTCAGGAACATTATTACCGACTTGACAGTACAGATGTCATCTCCAGATTTTTCCACGAGAAAAAGAGCTTTGTCAGTAAACAGATCGAGAGGACTTTCATTATCGATTATATCAAGGATCTGACCATTGTCGCGGTCGAAGGTCAGTCCGGCTATGAGCGGATCCTGGCTGTTGGGGAGTACTACCTCAATCCGGAAACCGAGATGGCGGAGATTGCCTTTTCGGTGGAAAAGGAGTGGCAGGGAAAGGGATTGTCCTCAATAGTTATTCAAAAACTTGCTGAAGCGGCAAAGAGACACGGCATCAAGGGCCTCACCGCTTATACTTCAAAAGAGAATAAACGAATGGTGAAACTTTTTAACAGTCTCAACTATGAGGTAAAAGTGTCTTCCCAGGGCAGTATGATCTACCTGGAGGCCAAGTTTGAAGAGGAGCAAGGTTCCGATAAATAATTTTTAACTCTCGCTTCCTAAATCGGTTACAAAATCTAGTTAGTTTCTATCCTGAAACGAGGCATTTTATTCTAAATTGAGGCGTTCGATAAATTTAACCGCAGGCATATGGTTGATATTCAGAGGATTAAATTTTGAGAACAACGAAGAGTTAGGGTAAAAGGGCCGTTTCAGGATGGAAACTAGTTACAGGTGTTGCTGTGCATTCTTCTGTTCTAAGTTGTGTCCTTAGTGCTGTACTCCTTTTTTTTCCTTTCCTGCCTCTTCAAGGGAAAGAGATTCCCGCCGGTTCCTAGACTTATCGGCAGACTGAGGGAGACGTAAGCACGCTGTTTTACTGGAAGGTGGAAGAACAGGGAGCGCAGCGAGTAGTTTCAGTTTATGAGAAAGGGAAGTCCTTTATCAACTTCTGTTCGGTTGATGGGGCGACCTTGCAGTGGCAGTTCAAGGATACTGAGAAAAAAACGACATTATTGCCAAACGACAGGGCAATCAATTGATCCTTTCCGGGATCCGTGGCGGCCAGGTCTTTGAACAGACGAGTAAGACCAAACCGATAAAGATTGCTGACAGCCGAAAATTCTTTAAAGAAAAAAGAGAACCTGATTTTGAGAAATGAGCTTTCCAATCCTCAAAATCCAATAAAATCAAACGATTATTTTACGATTTTGTCCCGTCTTGGACAGCAGTGTCTTTCTCAGTTACACTGCCATCGTGACCTTTGCCACACTCACTGCAATTAACGGTCACTTTATCCTTGATCTCGCCATGTTTTTTCCGGAATTCATCAGGCGTCATATTGCATATAAGGCCACATCCGCATTCAGGGCATTCCGATTTGATCTGGTATCTTTCCTTTGCCATGTTTTACCTCTTTCACGTTGTTTTTTCTATTGTTCCTGCCACTGGGCCATTTCTTCCAGGTTTTGAAACTTCTTCCGCCGTTCTCCGGCACAACGAACATTGATCATTCCCACTCAACTTATTGATCTTATGGAAGAGTTCTAGAAAAACAGCTTTCTCAGCGTTTCAAGATCACACATCAAAAATTTGTTCGCACCTGCTGCAAATCATCTCGTATTTATCCGGCGTACGTGATCTCCGCTCCTTAAACTGCGAGCGACATTCCGAGCATCTGATTGCAATCGGTGAAGTGATAGATCAACGCTTATTTAGAAAGCACTAAAAAGCGCCTTTCTACTCGAAGCTACTTCATACAGCTAACAGATTATCCTTTTCAGGCCGATCTAGCAAGATTTTCCTCGGTCGCATCCAAGCCCAGTGACCATAAAGCTCAGAAAATGGCCATATTTTTGTGTAGCGTAAAATCAACGACGATCACAACAAGAAAAGCCACGAAGGCAAACCAGATCACATCTCAAGCGCATACCATAGAAAGTAAAAAATCAATTCGTTTTCAATCCTTGTCATCGCTTATCCTTATTCTTATTGTTCTTGAAGAACGTTAGGTGTGACAACAGAGGCAGATCACATACAGGTTTTGGAAGAAACGGAAATCTTTTACGATCGATGCGTCTGGTTCCATATGTTCAAGATTCTAGAACCAGCCAGGTAATACGAAGGAATTAAGGGAGGAAATATGATTGAAAAAACAGGAGTATCCAAAACAAAAAACATGGATCCTTTTTGGAAGTGTTTAGAATGCGGTACGACCGTTCAAACCCCAACTCCACCGAAAACATGTCCAAGCTGCAAGGAACAGTGTGCCTTTAAAGATGTCAGTTGCTACACTCCTGATTGCGGCGGGCCTGGACATATTGATCCACAGCTTTGATCTGAGAGATCTCTCTGCACATATTTCGATTGTCTCGCATGCCATGGATCGTAGTTTTATGGATCGCACTCTGCCTTGGCAGCTTGAAGTTAGATATTTTTCCGAATAATTTCAAAGGAGATGGTCGAAGTTGTGACGGTGCTGCGGCCAAAGGTGTAAAAGAAAACGAGCCACAGAAGTTGCAGACTAAGAATGACGGAAGGACTCCAGAGCACGCTTATGCCGTCGAGGATTTCGGGGTCGGCATAGGGCGCTGCATGGACGAAATACACGACAGCCAGGATATAACACACGCTCAACATACCCATTTTCTGATAGGCGGAGATGTTGCCAAACCCACGAAAATCGGCGCGTAGAGTCTCTGAAAGAATTCGCCAGAGTTGCGTCAGGGCTATGGTAAAAATCAGAGCCGGAGTAAACAGGCCGATCAGAAAGAGATAACTGCCGATAAGCGCTCCAAAGGTGTACAGCACACAGGTAATCGCCTGGATCGGGATCAACCTTTCGCCGGCAAGTTGCCCTTCGTAGACGACTTTTTTTGTCGATCCGTAAAAGATGAAACTGAAGCGGGAAAAAAGCCATTGCAGGAACTTGTTACAATCTTTCAGCGGCTTGCCATAGCAGCAACCATAACTGATGCAGCCTAGTCTGCCGAGCCCTTCTCCTAGTGTGTAGGCAATGGCCATTGCAGCAAGTAAAGGAATGAGCGGGAGCTCTGAGTCCGGTGAGGCGAGTATCGTGTTGCTGAGCTGAATGGACCAGGGAGCAAGAAGGATGCCGACAAAGGACGCCCCGCCGATGGTGAAGGTGTGGCGTTTCTTTTCAACGAGCATTGCCATGAGGCGGGCCGCAGGGATGCAGCAGGCAAGTACGATCAGAATCGCCAGCATGGTGCCGGGAAGGGACAGGCCCATTGCTCCGAGCAGGATGAGCAGAAGAATCAAGGAGATAAGCTGACTGGTTGCTATGAAAAAGCCGTAATAGGTTAAGTTCGATCCCTGCCAGTGGTCATCTCCCCCTTTTCTAAGTGGCACAACAGCCAGCATCTGCCAACGTTCAGCAGGCAGGTGTTTAAAGCCCCAGCCGAGAAAGTGAGCGAGAATAAAACCGAGACCGGACAGAAAAAGCAGATCATTCATAAATAATTTCCTCTCTTAAAATTTGATATACTCATAGAAAGTTGAACGTGAAGATAGCTAAGTAAAAAACTTCATATACGAGGCGTAAGATTTTTGCGTTTGGCTCAATGGTTCAGCGATGGACGAACGTACAGGGACATCGGTTTCAACTAAAGGTCTGTTGAAGACGTTGGTAAACCTGCTTTGTACATCGCGGCGTTGTGAGTTTTTGACCAGGTCGTCTGAAAAAGCTATTCTTCCAGGTTCGAAGACAAGAACGTCTGTAGAGCTGCCTGGCTTAAAGAGAGATTTAGGGCAGCCTCTTTGCAGCATTTGTCCTGGCCGGACGTCCTGTGGATTGTCATAGCGTACTTTGCTGTACGCCTGGACGATGTCTCCAATCATCAGGGCGACAATTTCCACCATCGCCACCAGGCCAATTGCCGTTCCACCTTCAACATCGGTATCGATTATGGTCACGACCCTCCTGTTCTTTGAATAGAGGGAAGCAGTGGCAATGAGTGCGGATGGATTGCACGAGTGGTATCGACCATCGACGTTGTAGATGGCGACTACCCGACCGTTTACAGGCACATGGTTGTAGTGGTATTTGTCCGGGGTGAGGCGGAAAACTGCAAAATCTCCCCCTGAAAAACTGGGGTGCCAACTGCTGTCAGGGCCAAGCAACTCTTCAAGGTCAAAAAACTTATCCTTGATGAAAAGCGAAGAGGTCTCGGCAAAACTCCCTATCAATAATCGGGAGTCCGCTGGCGAGACAATAGTTGTCGGCTTGCGGTTCATGGGCCGGGTATCCCAATACCGGATCTGCCGCTCGAAAAATTTGCGGTGGGAGTCGTAGAAGGAGAGTGGTTCGACACATTCCTGCCAATCTACGCCAAACCGGTTGAAGAGGTCGCGGCCGTTTTTTTTGGTTTTGGCTGGCATGTCGTAATGAAAAAAACCAAGCAAACTTGACATCCTGCCTGAGGTAAGGGCCCTGAACATAGCCGGCGTATTTTCTCTCAAGGTATTGTAGAGGAAGTTGATACTGCGGTCGCCAATTGGTTTTTCTGTGATAACCTGCATGGAGTTTCTGTCTATATACTGATGTGGAACTGTTGAAAGATTCATAGGCGGCGCTCTATTTCAGTTGCAGTTGCGTTCGTGGTTGATAATGGCCAGTCCGAGCCGGAGCATCTGTGCAACGGTTTCCGGTTCGGCGGTTTCCTGGATGATGGATTGTTTATGTCTGTCAATAAAATCGGCGCCGGATATGTCTTGTGAAATTGTTGCCATAACCTGTTTGAAATGAGGGTCTTCAAGCCGGTCCATTCGCTTACAATCCTCAATAAATACAGCTATGGATTCGTTGAGATGCTGTTGCTTTAGACCGGTGCGGTAATAGCGTTCGGTGGCAGAGTTGAATTCGCTGGCGGATACATTCATCGGGTTGCGTTTTCGCGGCAGCTCTTCCTGAACTGCGCCGATTATTTTGGCGTAGGCTGAGGCCGAGTTGTCGGTTAGTCGTCTGCGTAAAGAGTCCATACGTGGGGCTAACACCCATCTGTTCAATGAGATCAGCCCCATCGGTTTCAAGTATGTGCAGGAGCGCGAGTTTGTAGTCGTCAATTTTTACTCTGACATATCCTTTATATCGCAGGCTGTTGCGCTGGGAACGGACATGTGTGAGAATCTTCTTCAGCAGCCTGTTGCCTGTGTCGGCGCGCACATAGAAGGTGGGGATGCCGACAGCACCGGCGAAGAAAATCTGGCGCCGCTCGCTTTCAATAGAGGGCTGATCCGGAATATCATGATGGTTGACTTTGCCCTCCTGAATATACCTGCAGGCCAAAGCGGTAACGAGGTTCTGGAGGTCCACTGCTTCCGCCATATCATCTTGTAAACTGTGGAAAAGTGAATAACTGCGGCCCTCGAATCCCGAATACCCGGAACTGCCAAAGAGACGCTGCCGATACAGCAGATACATGGACATTCTGGGATCGAAAACGCCCATCTCCGAGAGTTCCTGCTTTAATCGGTCATGGTTACCGGGCATCCCGTTCAGACCAGGGCAGCTTTCTGTGGACAGCAGGGTTACCAGATAATCAATCAAGCGAAAATCGGGTATCAGATCACCTTTCAGGTGGAGTAGATCGGCGAGCGTGCTGTCCAGCCAGCGGGGTCCAAATGGGGTGATGGTTCTGCCTAGAAAACTGATGCCGGCTTTTTTCTTCCACCTTCGCCAGATCATGCGCAGGTGGGTGTAGTCCAGTTCATGGGGCAGAAAACCGAGTACCTTCTCCGGATGAAAATCGGCAAAGTCCAGCCGATATGGCGACGAGCTGTAGGTGTTGACGAACAGCGGCAGGAAATGTTCAACAATCTTGATAACCAGATCACCGAAATACTTTTCTACCCCGGGGGTAAACATCGATTCCCGATCGGCGGCAAGCGAGGTGAGAAGCTTGCTGCCTAAGGAGACATGGGTGCCATTGTTGGCCAGGCAAGTATTGGACGTATTCGGCAGGACAATGAGATTGTTGGTAATTATTCCGGCATCTTTCAGTTTTCCGATGGTGTTGAGCTGACTGCGGGAGAGGGTTTTGTGACAGATCTCCATATATCGATGTTTTTCTTCACCTTTATCCCAACCTGACAAACACGGGCTCATAAAGAGATGGCGATAAAAACCGTCCGGTACAACGTCGTTGAGCTTTTTCTGTCTGGATGGCGCATGGGGTGCGCAGTAGAGCAGACATTTCTGGCCCGATTCTTCCAGGCCGAAGGTCTTATTGGCGTACTGGATCAACAGTTGGCTGAACAGTAGGGTTCTTGCCGTCTCTTTCGCTGCAAGATCGCCGATTCTGCCCTGTGTTGCAGTGGGGATGTTGAAGCTGAGGACCTCAGGTGAGGTATTGTCACTTAAAAAGTTGTCGAGCAGACTTTTGCCGGTTTTGAACAGAACCGGCGAAAGCGTATCATTTGTGCTAATGATGTTGGCCAGGGAAAGTTTCAGCAGGTAACTGATCGGCAGGCGCAGATGTGTTTCACCTTTGTGAATACAGCGGAATCTCTGTACATCACTTCGCTGCCTGGGATGGAGAATGCTTTTGTCAGCGAGAAAATCCCGGGCAAGCATTTTCCTGGTCCATGGAGTCAATCGGTATTCAGGAAACCTGACCCAGCTGTTTTCCCAGACGTTGGACTCATTTTGATAGAGAAATTCTTTAAGCGATTCCAGGCAACTGGGGGGGAGATCACCCCGGGCCGTACGTTTGGTAATATTTTTAAAATAGCTGGAGTTGCGAATTGTAGCAGCCAGGTCGACATCTCGATGGCTGCCTTCAACCGCCACTTGCAGTTCGTATTCCATTCCGACGCTGGTATCTTCTCCGGCAAACGGTTGAAGTCCGCGTGCCGTAATGGCACTAAGAAAAAGACTAACGTCTGTCTCAGCATCGAAAATTGATTCAAGTGGATATCTTTTTTTATTCATGCCGGGAGTTTATCCCGGGAACATTAGGGCAGTGCTAAAATATAATGAGAAAATGATTAAATCTAATATCGGATGTTGACGTATTTTACTCTCGGTTGATTTTTTTCATGGCACCTTGTCACTTGGTCATTACCACTGACAGTTGAGTTGAGATACCCTTGAACCTTGAGACTGAGAATTCTATTGGTTCCCCGGTAGCTTGATCAATATTGACACTTTTTACCAGAAGCAGGGGAGAGTTGCTGGAAATTTCCAAACATTCACTATCGTTTTGATTAGGTAGTATGGTACTTATGAGGCTGATAGTCCGTTTGAGTTTCATGTTGTAGTGTGTGTACAGAAAGTCATGAAGAGATCCGCTTTCATATTTACTCATGACTGCGTAGACCTTATTCAAAGGGAAATGATGTGACACGACAGAGAATGGTGCACCATCCATTTTTCGCAGGGTTTCAATAATTATTATTGGTTCACCTTCTTCAATTTCCAGTCTTTCTGCCGGCTCTTTTTGAGCTGGAATTCCGATTTTTCTTAAGACTATACTTTCAGCATGCCTACCACAGCTTTGGAGAGTTTCTGTAAACCTGGTGCCACTGTGGATTGAGTAGTCGATTGAACGCTGTTGCACTATGGTTCCTTTACCCTGTAGCTTCCCCACTATTCCTTTTGTTACGAGAATTTCCATTGCCCGTCTGAGAGTATGGCGATTAACCTTATATCGTTTTGCCAGCTCTTGCTCAGAGGGCAATACGTCGCCTGGTGTATGTCGTTTGTGGATTTCATCTGCTAGTTTATTGCTTATCTGCATGTGCACCGGCATACCTTTTTCAAGTTTGTTCAGTTTGTTCTGTCTGCTCATTTTCAATCCCTCCTTTTCCTTCCAACAATGTGCGTGAATCTCCTCTTTATTCTAAATTTGTTAGCTTGTTGTTAATTTTCTATCAAGTATCTGTGTGGTCAGGAGGATGTCCCTCTAACTAATTGAAATAGAATAATTTAATAGCAATATGCAAATTGAAACAGGAGAGTGCACGCTCTGGGATTTATCAATTACAGCGTTGACATTTTTTGATAATTATCTGCGTCATTTTTAATTTCTTCTTTTAATACAAGTAGATCTATCGATTTTTTTGGAAGATCTGTTCTGCTGGACCATCTTTTAGATAATTGCCGAAATAATCGGAAATAAGATAGTAAAGTACTGAATATATAACATTATTTCTAAAAAAACAGACATCCTAATAAAACTTGTAATACAAGAATGACAGGATCCAATCCTGGCTATAACAAAAACCGAATACCTTATCGTCAACTTAGGAATCGGAGCATAACCAAATCCAATGCCCGATATTATTTATCAGCACAAACTTTCGGGTAAAATTCGGAACAGTAATGGAAAGAGAACAACTCAATTACTTTTTACAACAGGCACCATCCCACCTCGTGGCGTCCCTTTGTGAAAACATCGGTCAAGAAGCGACTATTGAACTTATTCAGAAACCAACCTCGCAGACACTTCTTGTTCCGGTGGCTGATCCTATTAATCAGGGGACGTTCATAAGTGGAGAAGTACTTGTTTCAAGTGCAATAGTTCAAGTAAACGGAGTCAATGGCTGGGCGATGGTAATGGATGATAATCCGGCTCTGGCTACCTCTCTTGCTGTTTTGGACGGGGCCTATGCAGCAGATATCAGAAAGACGGAGATTGTTCAACTAGCTGAGCAGGGCCAACAAGAAATTGACAGCCAACATGCGGACATAAATGCCAAGGTTAACAGTACCCGAGTTTCTTTTGACCTGCTGTAATTGACAAATCCTCTCAATATTGGCGATAGCGTAAAATGAAAAATGTACATGATATTGAACAAGCAAATAGAAATAATTTTAGAAGCAGTCTGGAGGCACTGGCCCGACCTGGAGAATTGCAACAGGTCACCCCACTGTTTGGTTCGGGGCTTCTGGCAATGGCCAGCGTTCTGCTCTATGCGGAAGTAAGCTACTTTTATCAAGGGACCCTCAATTTCGAAATGATACAAGCCGTTTGCGGGGCGAGAAACACGAGCCGGGAAAGTGCAGATTATCTCTTTTTCGATTGTCTGGACCACGAGCATTTGGTCCAGGTTAAGATCGGCACGGCGGAAAGCCCGGAACAAGGTGCGACAATCCTTTTTTCTTACCCTTATGTCCGGGAGAACAGCACCAGAGTCAGGCTCTCTGGGCCAGGCATTGATGGTACCAAAGTACTCGACTTGCCGGTCACTATGGCATTTATCGAAAAACTGTCAGAAAAAAATGAGTCATTTCCCATGGGGATTGATCTTTTCCTTATCAGTAGCGAAAACACTCTTCTTGGTTTGCCAAGAACAACCAATATTGAGGTGATCGCATGAGTTATGTTGCAATTAAAGGGGGAGCTGAAGCAATTCGGGCTTCTAAAAGTTTTTTCCATACGGAACTGAAGGCCGGAGAAAATATTGAGGATGAAGCCATTATAAAAGGACTTCGCTTTTCCTGCGATCGAGTGATGGGTGAGGGCGCGCTGTATACGGAGAAGCTTGCTGCAAGGGCTATTCGTAAAAGTGGTGGAGACCTTCTGGAGGCGGCTTTTTACGTACGTGCGCATCGATCAACATGTCAGCGTATTGGCTCGGCCAAAATGATACACACCGACACAATGCATATTCTGCGGAGAATCTCTTCTACCTTCAAGGATATCTCGGGAGGACAGATTCTCGGCCCATCCTGTGATTATGTAATCCGCCTTTTTTCAAGTTTTAAAGCAGAACAGGAAGCAGTGTCGCAAGTATTTCGGAAAGAGGAAAAAGATACTGACACCCAGGTTGAAAGTGCCCTGCAACCATTACGAGATAGTGACAAGATAGTTCTGTTGGACAATACCGAAGCCAAGCCCTTTGATGTAACGCGCGCCTTTCCGTTGCCTCCATATCCACGGAGTGCGCTTATGCAGATCATGACACGGGGGGAAACCGGTGCCATGCTTGCCTTTGCCTATACCTCTATGCGGGGGTATGGGGATGTCCATCCGACCATTGGCGACCTTCGTCTGGGCATGGCGGATATTCAGTTTGAACATCCGTTTACCGGCAAAAATACCAAGGTTGGCATTATCAGGGTGACCGCCTGCGAGACTGTGGGATCTTTTAACCCGGATCCACGGGATGGAAAACTTCGACTTGCCGTAGGTTTTGGTTTCTGTTTCGGCTTCAATGAGACGAAAGCCATTGCCATGTCGATCCTCGATCTGGCCATGCATCATAAAGGGTATTCGGTCGGTGGCCAGAGTATCGCCGGCAACCCGGAGATGATTATTCATCATGTTGATGCCATAGAGTCGATGGGCTTTACCAACCATTTCAAACTGCCCCATTATGTGACCTTTCAAGCCCATTTGCAGGTATTCAACAAGGCAAAAGAAAATGACGACAAATAATAGCGTGACATCGAATAACGTAACATTTGGTTTTTTTGATGAGGATGCGAAAAAGGAAATGCGTCGGGCGATGCTGAAAGCCGTTGCCCTGCCGGGATATATCGTTCCTTTCGCTTCAAGGGAAATGCCTATTGCCAGGGGCTGGGGAACCGGTGGTCTGCAGGTGACCCTGTCTCTCATAACGGAAAAAGATACCCTGAAGGTGATTGACCAGGGCTGTGATGGCTCGGTAAACGCGGTCAATATCCGGGATTTCATCGTCTCGGTGACCGGTGTAAAGGAAACTCAGGCGACCCCTGAGGCAACTATTATTCAGACCAGGCATCGTGTGCCTGAATATCCTCTTGCCAAGGGGCAAACCCTGGTTTACCAGGTGCCCTACCCGGAGGTTTTGACCACGGTAGAGCCGGATACCGCAAAACAAAAGGCGATGCATGCCAATGTTGACTATGCAAAGCTCTGGGTATTGCTCTATGAAGACACTTCGCAGTTTGGCGACAGTCGTATTTCCAGCAGATATCCTGTGCAGATCAATAACCATTTTGTCATGGATCCCTCTCCCATCCCTAAATTCGATATACCAAAGCTGAATAACAATCCGGCTTTGCAGCTTTTCGGAGCGGGGAGGGAAAAGCGGATTTACGCCATTCCGCCCTACACCGAGGTGAAACCCTTGAAGTTTACCGACCGGGAGTTTGCCATAGAAGACTTTACAGGTAAGTCCTGTGAGCGTTGTGGTGCAACCGATGTCTTTCTCGATGAAATCCATCACGAAGACGGGGTGCATTTTTATTGTAGTGACACCTACCATTGTGACACACAGAGACAAGAAGTTGGACAGGAGGCTGCCGATGCTGCTTGAATTGAATAATGTCAGCAAGATCTATGGTGCAAGCTGCGGTAAGTGTCTTGATCTGACCGGCGAAACACCGGATAGGGCTATTTGCCCGCAATGCGGTTCTGTCGTTGCCATCAACAGGGTAAGTCTTGCCGTTGAGGGAAACGAGATACTCGGGGTGGTCGGTGAGTCCGGCAGTGGCAAGTCGACCTTATTGCAGCTTATCTATCAGGATATGGCGGTTACCGAGGGAGAGATCTATTTTAACGGGATCAAAGACAGAAATGGGCAGAAAAAAAATATCCTTGATCTGCCGCCTGCACCGACCGCCTGGATAAGAAACCACGAAATGTCGATGATTTACCAGAATCCACATCTTGGTTTGAATTTCAATTTTTCGGCCGGGGGAAATATAGCAGAAAAGATTCTTGGTGCTGATGAGAGGCGTTATGAAGTCATACGAGAGCGTGCACTGCATTTTTTCGGCAAGATCGAAATGCCTTTGAGCAGGATTGACGATTACCCTGAGACTTTCTCCGGCGGGCAGCAGCAGCGCATCCAGATTGCCAAGGCTCTGTCCAGTTCTCCCCGACTTCTGTTACTCGATGAACCGACGACGGGGCTCGATGTCTCGGTGCAGGCACGGATACTTGATCTAATAAAGGCACTGCAATACGAGATGGGCTTTTCGATGATCGTTGTTTCTCACGATCTCGGCGTCATTAATCACCTGACTGATCTGACTCTGGTTATGAAAAATGGTTCCCTTGTCGAGTACGGCTTGACCGATCAGATACTTGAGGATCCACAGCATCCATACACTCAACTTTTGGTTTCCAGTAAATTGTAAGGTTCGATAACCAATATGGCACACTCAATAGATAACTATAAACTCAAAGTAGAAAACCTAGAAAAGAGCTTCGTCCTGCATAACCGAGGAGGCGTTCGAGTACTTGGTTTTGAAAATATCAATTTTTCCCTGCAGAAAGGACAGTTGCTTGCCTTTTCAGGGCCAAGCGGGGCTGGTAAATCGAGCATCCTTAAGACAATCTATCGGACCTACCTGGCCGATTGTGGACGGGTCCTGTTCAGCAGAAATGACGGCACGGAGGTGGATATGATCTCCTGCACCGAAAGCAAAGTTCTTGATCTGAGGCGACGGGAAATCGGTTTTGTTACCCAGTTCCTAAAAATTCTGCCTCGAATCAGCGCGCTCGATGCAGTAGCCCATCCGCTCATTGAAATAGGGACCGAAGAAGAAAATGCCAGGAGTCAGGCCCGGGAAATGCTGATGCGTCTTGGTATTCGGGAAGAATTGTTTGACCTCTCCCCTTTAACTTTTTCCGGTGGTGAGCAACAGCGGGTTAATATCGCCCGGGGAATTATTGCCCCAAAAGAACTGATATTGCTCGATGAGCCGACAGCTTCGCTTGATCAAAAGAGTTCCAGTGTTGTGCTTGAGCTTCTTGGCGATTTGAAAAAGCGAGGCATTGCCATGATTGCCATTTTTCATGACCCGCAGAAAATCGAACAGGTCGCCGATTTGAGTGTCTGCATCAGGAGGAGCGAGTGATGTCGACAGTGCTCAGATCTAAAAGGGTGTTAACAGGAGGACAGTTCCAACCGGCAGATATTGTCATTGAACACGACTACATTGTCGCTGTGAATCCTTGCGGTTCGACGGTTGCTTCATTTGATCTTGGCAACCTGCTGGTGGTGCCGGGATTTGTCGATCTGCATTCCGATGCGGTGGAAAAGGAGATAGAGCCACGACCTGGAGCGGACTTTCCGGTGGAAAATGCACTCGTTGAACTCGATAAGAAACTGGCCATGGCCGGAATCACCACGATGTTTCATGCTATAGCTTTCAATGAAGAATCACTGGTCGGGCAACGTGGTACTGCAGCAGCGACAAATCTTATCAGAAAAATATCAGACATCAACCACCGCATGCTCGCGATCGACAATCTGGTTCATGCCAGGTTTGAAATTACCTCGCTTGGCTCTGTCGAGGTTATCAAACAGTTGATGGCTGGCGGCTTGGTGCAGATGCTGTCACTCATGGATCATAGTCCGGGGCAGGGCCAGTTCAGATCTCTTGAAAAATGGAAACAATACCACGTGCCGGTCTATGATTTATCCGAACAGGAAGTGCAGAAAATCGTCACTCTTCAGCGAGAGAAAAAAAGTCGCTGCATGAGCTACCTTCTCGAGCTGATCGGCTGCGCGAAAGAGCACAACATTCTTATTGCCTCCCACGATGATGACACCCCGGAAAAAATCGAGTTGATGGAGAGCATGGGGGTAACTATTGCCGAGTTCCCGCTGAATCTGGAAACAGCTGCCTATGCCCGTAAGCGTAAAATGATGACCGGCATGGGGGCGCCTAATATAGTGCGCGGTAGAAGCCAGAGCGGCAATATCTCTGCCCGCGATCTTCTACGAAATGACTGCTGTGACTTTCTTTGTTCAGATTACCACCCCAGCTCAATGTTGCAGGCAGTTTATACTTTGCACCTGGAAATGGGCATGGACGCTGGCAAATGCCTTTTCCTTTATCACCTCAACTCCGGCAGGAATCGCCCGACTCAATGATAGAGGTGAAATTGGTCCACAAAAACTTGCAGATCTGGCCGTGATCGATGACCTTTTAGTACCGAAAGTTGTCCTCACCATGAAATCCGGGAACCCTATTTACAGCGGCAGCAGCTGCTTTTGCATCCATGAACCAGCCTAATTTATCTACTGATTTATCTTATAATCGTAAAGAGGGGGTAGAGTCGCTGACAGAGCAGCCGACTATTTCCGCTTCAGCCGTTGTGCAGGGCTGCATCCTCGGGAAATACACGGAAATTGCCGAGCAGGCAAAACTCATAGAGACCAGCCTGGATGACTATTCCTATGTCATGGAGCGATGCGACATCATCTATTCACGTATAGGCAAGTTTGTTAATATTGCCTCAGAAGTTCGTATCAATCCGGGGAATCATCCAATGGAGTGGGTAAGCCAACACCACTTTCTCTATCGGAGGCGATTGTTTGGTTTGCACGAGCATGACAATGAATCATTTTTCAACTGGCGTCGGATTCAGCAAGTTGAGATCGGTCATGACATTTGGATCGGCCATAGGGCGATTATCATGCCGGGGATAAAGGTAGGCAATGGAGCTGTGGTAGCAGCCGGGGCAGTGGTTACCCATGATGTTCCTCCTTATACGATTGTTGCGGGAGTACCGGCAAAACCCATCCGTACCAGATTTCCCGAAGCAGTCTGGCACCGTCTGGAGGCGATCAGCTGGTGGGACTGGGACCATGCAACCATCAAAGAACGGCTGGATGATTTTTACGATATCCGGCGTTTTATCGACCTGTACGGTAAGTGGTGATGCGAGTTGTGCTGGTGGTTGGAGCAAGCGGTGCGGGCAAGGACAGTCTTCTGCGCGGTGCCAGGGAATATTTTGGCGAGAGTGGCAGACTGGGGTTTATTCGCAGATACATTACCCGGCCACCGGACAGCAATGAAGATAACTATTATATCGATCCGACAGGTTTTGTCCTTCTCAAACGGCTCAATTTTTTTATCTCAACCTGGCAGGCCCATGGAAACCATTATGGTATTCCTTGCCATGCCCTTGGTTCGCCTGATTCAGTCAATGGCCATGAGTTGCTCATCCTGTCAATCTCCCGATCGGCAATCGCCGATTTTGAACAAATACATGATACAGTCACTACCATCCAGGTTAAGGTAAAGGAGAATGTGTTGAGAGAAAGGCTGAAAAGGCGTGGCAGGGAAAACGATCTGGCAATACAAAGACGACTCGAGAGGGCAAAACGACCGGTGGTTGCCAGGGATCTTATCACTTTTGATAATTCCTCGGATCTTGACCGCAGTAGAGCAAACTTCAATGACCTTTTAGAACAGTTAGCTCCAAAACTTGAGTACAGACTATGATCAGATTGGCGATTTATTATACTCCGGCTTTGGATTCAGATCTTGCTCAGACGGCAGCCAAATGGCTAGGTCGTAACAATAGCACCGGTTCCTTTCAAGGACAGCCCCAAATATTTTCCATTTCCAAAGATCGACTCAGGGAAATTACCAAGGCTCCTTTTCACTACGGTTTTCATGGAACGATAAAACCCCCTTTTCAACTGGCACCGGATGTAACCATTGAGCAGGTTGAAGAACGGCTTGAAGATTTCGCTGCACATCATGAAAAATTTATCCTGCCTCCACTTGAGCTAAAGTACATGTATAATTTTTTCTGTCTCCGGCCCATGGGATATAGCTCGGAGTTGCATGATCTTGCCAGTGAGGCCGTGGTGTATTTTGACGATTTAAGATTACCGGCGACGACAGGTGAACTCAACAAAAGACGCAGGTCCAGACTCTCACCCAGGCAGGAAACAATGCTCGCCACCTGGGGCTACCCGTATGTACTGGATGAGTTTCGCTTTCATTTGACACTTACCGGTAAGATCAGTGATCGTTGTGAAAAAGAAACACTCCAACAGGAATTGGAAGAGAGATTTCCTCCCCAACTCTGTAAGGCTGTCCCTTTTGATTCTCTTTGCCTTTTCGTTGAAATTGACAGCGCTCCGTTGACGATAATCCGACGTATTCCTCTGCGATAACCCACCTGTTATCCTCAATCTTTTGTTTATTAATATCAGTAATTTTTGGTCAAGAAGTTGCGTGCGTTTTCTTTAATCGTTTGCGGGGGGCTTTCGTTCCTGATTTTGTAATGACGGTAGCGGAAATTGTAAATGTAGTATTATTGAATGGTTAAAACCTGAATTGTAATTGTTGTTGAACAGCCTGATACGATGTAGTAATAATGTTTATCACAAAAGGCCTTTCATATAAGCGTGTTGGGGACTAGAGACATTATGTCTCATCGGAGTCTAATGGCAAATTTTAGTCAGCCCAGAAAAGAGAAGATTACATAACCATTTAGCAGCATCACCCATAAAATAGAGAAAATGGAGAGAAGAATGAAGAAAGCTATTATCGGGGCGGTAGTGGTTTCATGCGTATCTATTATATTCGTGGGCGGTTTATCTTACGCTCAAGGATTTAGTAAGAAAAAGCATAATCATTTACAGCGAAATTATGTTAACCACTTGAAATATAAAAAATTTCATGAAAATATTGGGCCAAGTAACAAGTTGACTCAAGTGGAAAAACTTGGCAAACAGATCTTTGAGAATCTGGATCTCTCAATGAATAAAAACCAATCGTGCAGCAGTTGTCATAATACATCAGCAAATTTCACAGATCCAGACAATGCATTAGCACCAGATGCTAGGCCGGTTTCGCAGGGCTCTGATATTATAACGAAATTCGGCGGTCGCAATGCTCCGACTGCAACCTACGCGGCTTTCAGCCCTTTATTGCACTGGAACGTTGACGACGAACTCTTCGAAGGGGGGCTTTTCTGGGATGGAAGAGCCTCGGGACAAGCCACGACCGCCACTGCCACAGGGCCACAACTTGATCGCACTGAACCTACTGGTGATCCTCTTGCTGATCAGGCGAAAGGTCCTTTCCTGAACCCAGTGGAGATGGGATTGTCCTCTCTCGAAGATGTTGTAGGCATAGTTATGAAATCTCCTACAAGAAAGCTCTTTCTAAAACTCTACGGCAAAGAGATTTACAATGGCAGGACGCTAAATGTGCCAGTCGCCTATAATAAAATTGCCGAGGCCATTATGGCTTTTGAAACCTCTGATGAACTCAATAAGTTTACTTCCAGATTCGATGGCTTCGTACGGGAGCAAGGTGGTGATGTCAGCCAGTTTGGGATCGTTATGGAAGGCGATTTCCGAAAGTATGTCGGCCCGCCGGCTAAATTTAAATCGAAATACCTCACCTACGATGAGGCCGATGGTTTAGCGCTCTTTAACGCTGACTCCGAAGTCCAGCTTTCTGGCTCCGGTAGCAACGTCGGTGGGATGTGCTATCTCTGCCACCTCACCGAACGGCATGATCCAGAGTATGGTGAGAACTCGACGCAAGGACCAAATCCTCGTAGCTCGGATGGCACCTACCCACCTATGCTTACAGATTTCACCTATGATAACCTCGGTATTCCAGTCAACCCAAGAATAGCAGTCCTCTCAGGTTCTCAGGATATAGACAAGGGACTTGGAGCTGAGTCGAGGGCAGTTGAACTGACCACGCTGTATAGCAACGCCAATCTGACTGAAGAAGCTGGCAAGTTTAAAGTGTCAACTCTGAGAAACATTGCCGAGACCCCCCCATATGGTCACAACGGGTACTTCCCAACGCTCTATTCAATTGTTCATTATTACAATACTCGTGACAATGTATGGGCGGGAGAGAGTTTTCCTCCGCCTGAGTACCAGGCAACAATGAACTCTTCGGAGCTTGGCAACCTAGGTCTCAGCTTTGGTCAAGAGACGAAAATCGTTCAATTTCTCAAGACTCTTACTGATATATAAAAACGGCCCAATTTTCAAACGAAGTAGACGACAGGAGTCTACCTCTTGCCGGCTGCTTTTTATCACATATTGGTAGAAAAGCCACATTCAGACAATGATTCTGCTAAGGTATCTCGCGTTTTTGAAAGTTCTCAATATCAAGATAACTCAAGCGTAGCAGTTTTTATTCGATCTGACAGACATATTAATTTCAAAAGGATCTGTCAGATCGAATTTGTCTCAAATGCTCGCCTGTTGAAACAGTTTTTTCATTGTGAGTTGCCGTCTTGAAGTTTCAACAATTCTTGTAATATATCAAATTAAGACTACTACTCCGAACCCGAGCCTGACCATATTATATGGCTAAGGGCTGGCGATAAAGTTGTCAGTCCTCGCGCAAGATACGCACTGACTGTAGGGCACGAATTGGTCCTTCAATCATTCTATTTCAGATCTTAGTCACATCGGAGATAATGTCAGAAATAGAATGATTTTTGTGAGGCGGAATAGTCAAAATCGGTAGGAGATATTGTGACTATCTAAAGTACTCTACAAAAACAATCTGGAACAATATGGGATCTCGATTTTCGAAAGGTGAAATCCTTTTTTTGGTGTTGCTAGGTTTTAAGGCAGCTTCATGACTATGTTTATAAGAGGAAGCGCAACCTTTTGGTGATGTCAAATGGATGATATTTGTCTTGCCAATCTCAAGTGGTTCACTAATCCGATTCTTAAAGCGATTCATTAACCATGAAACTTGCAAGTCAAGTTTTTACAGATGACAATGATCGAACATTTGTAGCGTTCCCTGAAGAATTACAAGTCTGCATGATTTCTCCCTTTGCCTTACCAAACGAACAATTCCTGATCACTGAAAAGCAACCTTGCTTTCTGTTTATAGAAAAATCCGATAGGCCATATTTAATCTATAGAAGTTGTTGTATTGACGAGAATTTTCTCTGGGTTTACTATAGTACTCATTATTTGAGCATTGATTGATAACACAATTCAACAATCAATCAGATGGCAAGTTAGTAAGGGTACCCGAACAGTTCATTGAGCTAGAGTGAACTGCTAGGAATCCGACGCACAGGTATTTTCTCGGAATACTGGTAAGGATACGAGCGTCTTTACTTTCAAGGTGATCCGGTTACTGGAAACATCAAAACCATCAACCATTTCAAAGGTCAGTTTCTGCCTCTTGCGACTGTGGTAGTACTGAATAAAAAGGACACTAGTGGGGTGGTGCAAATGAAACTGTGCTTAAAAAGTCTGGAACACGCAGAATACAGTCACGGCCACCCAACTTGTAGACAAGGTCATCTTTCTCAGTTGATTTGATAAAAAACAAGAATAGACTGGGAAATTTCAGATCGGCCACCAAATTATCTGCAAAATATCAAACAATAGGACAATAATTTTGAAAAAAGTGCGTGTCGGAATTTTTGCGTGCAGCATTCTGCAGCTGGAACTTGAAAAAATCCTGAAGAAATTGCAATGGCAGCCAGAGGTGATCTATCTGGATGCAGCCTTGCATGTCAACCCCCAGAAAATGCGTAGTGCTCTGGTCGCACAGATCAATGAGATGGCGGAACGGGTTGATGCTATTTTCCTCGGTTACGGATTTTGTCAGTCATTGCAGGGGATTGAGGAGGAGTGTTCTGTGCCGGTTATTCTGCCGCAGGTTGACGACTGTATATCACTGTTGCTCAGTCCTGAGCGGTATGCCGCAGAAGTGAAAAAAGAAACAGGGACCTGGTTCATGACGCCTGGCTGGGCCGAGGTTGGGGCCGAAATGGTTATCAAGGAGCTCCATCTCGACCGAGTAGTAAAATATGGCAAGGATCCCATGGAGATGGCCAGACGTCTCTTCACCCATTACAGACGCGGTCTGTTCATCGACACCGGAGTTGGCAACAATGCGACTTCCCTGGAAGCTGCCGGGAAATTCTGTGGCGATTTTAACCCCGTTCTTGAACGGACTGAGGCAGAACCATATCTGCTGGAAGACTGGTTGCGGAAGGCATATTCCCTTGCTGTTGGTGCAGGGCAGGGGAATCCCAAGCAGTTGCCATAACCCGGAGCTCAATCAAGACCGAGTCACCCCAGCCTGCTTCGAGCGGTGCCCGGACTTCATCTTGATATATTTCTACCTCTATATCTACGCCGCCTCTGGCTGCTACAATCTTTCTTGCCGCAGCTTCCGTCTGTTGCCGGGCAAGCTGCACAGCATCGTTTAGATGCAGGATCCGTTGCCGTTGCTCAAAGCCAATCACCATGTATCCGTCCGGTGTTGCCGGTCGGATGACGATTGAGGTGGTTTCGACGACCTTGCCGGTAACTGCGCCGTAGGCATTTGCGACCTCGGCATGGGGAGGGATCACCAAACAACAGGATAGTTTTTCAGCGACAGACGGCAGGTATGCATGCACTGGTGCACCCACTGCGATCAGCACCAATTGTAGAGGGAACTGGACCAAAATGGGCTGAATGCCGTCGAGGCGCAGTAAGCTATCGAGAAAAGAGTGCAAGCTGTTATTCCACATGGAGGCGATACCAGGATCTTCCTGCAGGGCTTTGGCAACAATGCCTTTCGTCAGGGCGATGTTGAGTTCATGGCGTATCCTTTTTTGCATTTCTTCAGGTGTCTGGTCCGCCTGACGGGCGAGTAACCGCAGGCCAGCTTGCGCTGAACTCCTGTCCCAAACCGTACATTCTCCGGTACAGTGCAGCAGATCGGTGGGGGTAAATCCGGCCTGGATTATCAGGCCCAGTTCAAGCAGCCTCTCCGTGTCGAGAACGGACTGATGTGTTGTCTGATATCATGCAGGCTCAATACCTTATCTTCTAGTTCACTCAGTAATTGTGTCTCGATTACAGAGAGAGGGACAGCCGCTTTTTTGTGAAGAGTGAAGAAGGTGTGGTGTTCGGGGGTAAGTTATTTTGAGGACATCTCCTGTAGCAGATCTAACTGTGAAGTCAGATTCTACATGATATCCCGGCAAGAGACAGAGGAATCACCCGACCAGATCCAATTTGCAGCCTTCCTCCAGTTTCTGTTCGGACATGACTGTCACCGCCAATCCCCAGAGTCCACATATCGACTGCCTGCACCCGGGTGAGCCAGCCGCCTACTCTGGCACCTTCAAGTGAAACCTTGGCACGGCCTCCCTGAACCACAGCGATATCGGTGGTCGTACCGCCCATATCAAGAACCAGTGCGTCCTTGATGCCGGAAAGCCTACAGGCTCCGGATATACTGGCAGCGGGACCAGAAAGAACGGTTTCAACCGGCCGGCTCCGGCAGGCATCGCTGCTCATCATTGAGCCATCACCTTTAACAATCATCAGCGGAGCATGAATTTCCATTTTCATGAGAATATCTTCCACAGCCCCCAGCAGTTCTCTGATGACAGGCAGCAGCCGTGCATTCAACACCGCTGTGGTTGCCCGTTCCAGCATTCCAACTTTGCCGGAAAGTTCATGGGCGCAAATTGTGGGTTTTCCAGTCAGCGTGGTGACGAGTTCACGCAGGGCGATTTCGTGCTCAGGATTATAAATACTGAAATAGCTTGAGACGGCATAGGCGTCGATTTCAGGAGCGAATTGCTCATCAGGGTGATAGCTTTTGTATCCAGCGGAACGGTCATCTCGCCACGGTGATTATGAGCACCTGATATTACTGCAACATGTTCACATGGCAGTGTTGGCGGGAGCTGAAAAGTTTGAGGTTTTGGCACTGCCATAAGCAAACCCACCCGGGCACCTCTACCTTCCACCACACTGTTGGTGGCGAGGGTGGTGGAGTTGCAACGAGACCTACCAGACGAAACAGTTTGTGGTCAAGTTGAGAAAGCGAGTTTTCGATGCCGATGCCAAGATTTCCATGAGTGGTCAGTGCCTTGGCCTTTGAAACTACTGTGCCGGAGCTGAGTTCAACAATCACGCTGTCTGTATATGTGCCGCCGGTATCGATGCCGATGCCATACATGCCATTGGCGTCATCAAGTTCATGTTTACCAGGTACTGCGACTGTCATTATGCTTTCTCCCAGAAGGCAAATCAGAAACTTAAGCAGCGAACAAAGTGTCTCTCAAAATCCTGCAGTTTGGATAATTCAAGAATGTTAATTTCTTTGGCTACCTCAGCCATATCCTCCCGGCATGACGCATTAGTAAGGAATGTTTGGCCGCCTGTTTTTGAGGTGTTACCTACATAGCGGACTTTTTTGCTAAACTCAGGGGGGAGAATTTTCAAGGTCAGCAGACTGTCCGTTGCCAGATGATAACCAAAGGCACCGGCAATCAAAACCCTGTCCACCTGCGAGGAAGTGATGCCAGTGTGTATCATGAGAAGGTCTATTCCTGCCTGGATAGCGCCTTTGGCCAGCTGGACCTGGCGTATATCTTTCTGGCTCAAAGTCACTTCCGGGGTAAGGGCAAACGCTAAATTTCCATTGACTCGTATCAGCCGCTGGCCAAGATCAGAAGAAAACGCATCAGGAGCTGCGAACCGCCCATTGGACTCAATAACTCCCAGCTCAATCAGGGTCGCAATCAAGTCAATCAGGCCGCTGCCACAGAGCCCTCTGGCTGCTTTATCGGCAATGGTACGAAAGTCGATACTGCCATCCGGGTCACTGGTCACACTTTCAACAGCTCCCGGTCCCGCGCACATACCACAGCTTATCTTCATTCCCTCAAGCGCCGGCCCTGCGGCAGTTGATGTCGCAGTCAGCTTGCCATTTTCAGCCAGGACAATTTCTCCGTTAGTACCAATGTCAACGAATAAGCTGATGCCGGGTTGCCGGTGCAACTGCAGGCTGGATACCTGAGGTGATATCTGCACCAACAAAGGAAGAAAGAATCGGTGGCAGGTAGACACGAGCAAAAGGGGAAACCTGCCGTCTGAGCTTTTGAGCGTCAGTGTACTGGTGTCCGGTAATCATAGGAGTATACGGATATCTGCCAAGGGATTTCGGATCGGTACCCGTCGCCAGATGCAACATGCAGGTATTGCCGCTGAAAACAAGTTCACAAATGGAATTCGCTCCACCCCGGCCTGATCGGCCAGACGAACAAACATACTATTCAACATATCCACCAGCACATGCTGCATGGTCCGCAAACCCTCTTCAGTTTTGGCGTAAGTGATGCGCGACAAAACATCCTGGGCGTACCGACTCTGGGGATTATGTTCTGAGACAGAAGCCAGCTCCTCACCCGAAAGAAGATCAATAAGGGACGTCACCAAGGTGGTCGTACCGATATCCACCGCAACGCCCAGAAGCGCCTTAGAGGTATCACCTGCTTCCTCACCGATCCATTCCTGTCCGGCAAATATTTTGGTTGACTGAGTTGTCTCAATAAATTGTTTGTAAATCAGGGGGAATTGGCAAGATCAAGACGTTGACCGTGTTGCAGAACAGCTCTGCTATCACGTTTTGCATCGGGGATCTCGTGAACTTCGACATCGCCGTGGATTGCGGCATGGCAGGCAAGAACCCAGCCTTTGGCCTGGAGTTCCGGGGGCAAAACTGATTGTTCTGAGCAGGTTATGCTGCCAAGCGATTCTGGGCTCAGCAAGACTCGGCATTTGCCGCATACTCCGGTCTGATTACAAGGTGAATCTATCGCCAGCCCAGCCTGCCTGACCGCTTCGAGAATGGTGGTTCCAACGGGAAATTGCATTTCCGATTGTGACTCTTTGAAGAATACCTTGGGCATAACCTGGACCTGTTCGGTGGAGAATTGTCTACAATGTTTTGTCACTTGTTGCATGTTTTCAAACCCCAGGAGGCAACACAATCGGCCAGGCTACGAATATTTACAAGAGGTGTGATCGGAGATATACCGCAGGCTGGAGCCAATATGTGCACACCGTGGCTCAGGCAGAGAGTCGCAGCTTTGGCCACTTTCTCTGGATCTGCTTTTTCGAGAGTAAAGGTGGAAACATTGCCCATCGACACCTTGTCCGGTGCCAATTGTTTAAGGTGCTTGATTGCTACCACCGAATCCACACTTATCACCTTTGCGGTTAACTGGGGCAGCAGTTTTCCTGTGCCCTTAACATCTCCACAGATATGAACAATGACACTTGTATTTTGAGTATTTTGAAAATGATCTGCAATGCGGTTCAGATATGGCAGACAGAATTCCGCAAAAGTTTGCGGACCGAGCAGATCGCCGGTGGCGCTTGGATCGGCAATGCAGATGAGATCGGCTCCGGCCTCAACCATGGCATCTCCGAATAGGATGGCGCTTTCAACGCAGATATCGTTGAGCCTGTGCACACTTTCTTTGTCACGGCGCAAGGCCCGGTAGTAGAGGAGCGGATCCATAAGCGAGGTGGCCAGGCTGACAGGTCCGGTCACGTTGGCCACCACGGGGATATCAGGGTAATCCTTCTTTAGTATCCGGACAGCATCACAGCAGACCTCAGCCCTGCCGCGAGCCGGATCAAAGAGTGACAGTTTGTCAATTTCCCCAATCTGCTCCATAACATAGCTCACCACGTGAGGCTCACGGGTAAGGTTGCCCAAGTTCACCCCGGCTCCCATTTCCTCGGCCTCAATGGTCATACAGAAAGGAACCCCTGAGATTCTCGATACCACCGAGTTCGACCATGCCGGCCGTCAGCCGGGCCATGAGTGCGAGGCGTCAGAATGGGCTGCTGGCCATGCGCAGTCCAACAACTCCATGGCCTCCCGAACGGCCATGGTCATCATCCCGCCTGGACAGATCAGGGGCGGACGATCTGTCGGTTCATTATTTACAGCTTTAAACAGTCGTTCACGATAGTTGAGAGGACAACCTCTAGCGGCAAAGAAGGGTCGTAAATCAGTCGAAAATTCCTGACCTGCGAAAACAGGCTTCAAGCCGAGCACGGTCAAGGTTGAAACCAATGCAGGTTAGGCCGGGGAGAGACGAACGATTCTTGCTCTTCTATGGTCCCCCGGTTACCGACGAGTTGGAGATGAAGGGATTTCCCTTCCTGTTCCGGCAGTGTTGTTACTACCGGCACCACTCCTTTGGCCGGCAAAATTTTGCCAAATACACCCAGTTTAAATAATTCTATAATTTCAATTAGTTTTAGCTCAGAAAACTGCGCGGAAGGTTTCAGACAGACATATTGCCATACAGGTTGTTTCCCGTCATAGATGTGGATGGCACGCTCTCGCCCCTCCGGAAGAGGAGCGGCCAACCTGCTAAAAGTGGTAGGTAAAATAAGGGCACCGCTGGTCAGCGCCTGAATTCGGGCAATTATCAGCTGTAGATGGTCAGTCGGCACAAGATCTTCTTTGTTGATCAATACCAGGTCTGCATTGCAAACCTGGTTGAGGAAAAAGGAGCCAAATGCATCAGGTTCGCTGTATTCCATAAACGTTTCCGCATCGACAATGGTAACAACACCTTCGAAACTGATCAGCTTCTTACCCGATAACTCGTTGAAACTCCCGATGACTTCGGAGGCCTCTGCGACACCACTTGGTTCAACAAAAATGCGTTGCGGCAGAAAACGGTTGACTATGCTGGTTATTTCCTCTGCAAGCTGCAACTTCTGGCTGCAACAAATACAGCCTCCAGCCATTTCAATAACCTGCAACCCGTCAATCTCCTGCATTATTGCCCCATCGAGAGCAAGAGACCCGAATTCATTGACCAGCACCACGGTCTTTTGTTGATCGTCGTGCAATTGATCGCGGATGAAGGTGGTTTTTCCTGCACCAAGAAAACCGCAAATCAAGGTAGTTTTTGCGCACTGCACTGGTGTTTCCATGCAACCTTTCAGTCAGAATTACTGATCGAAACGGCCATATTTACGGGCGGCGTTTATCAGGGCATCGATATTTTCCGGCGGAGTTTCGAGTGGAATTTCGCATCCCGAACCAAGAATAAAGCCGCAGCTGCTGCCCATGGCTTTAGTGATACCTCCTCGGCCTCGGCATCCACTTGTTCCGGGGTTCCTTTTAGTAGGACTGTGGTGCTTACATTCCCTACTAAACAAACCCGGTGCCCTGCTGTAGCTAACCTCGCCAATATCCACGGGAGAATCAATGCTCCAGATATCCCAATCAGCTTCCAGCATGGGTTGCCAATTCGGTCGTGTGTTCCCGCAGATATGCAGCACTGCCGGTAATCCGCCGCCGTTGGCATGGATATGATCCGCCATTCGTTTCAAATAGGGCGTAACGAATTCCTTGAAATGGCGGGGGCTGATCAGGCTGCCGGTGCCGATAGGTTCAACGATAATAGGCAGGGATTTTCGCTTCAGGGTTTCGTCGATAAAGGCAATGCCGGCTTCAGTGCAGATCTCAAGCAGCTGGTGAACCCAATCGCGATTTTTATGCAGATCCCGGACAAACAGATCAATAGGGCGAAGAGCGGCAGCTGTCGTCAGTGGCCCTGCAAAAACGGTGGAAACACAGGTTTCCTCACCGATCTCTGCAACCGCGATCTCGGTTGCTTCCAGGTAGACAGGCAAGCGTGCGTCCCGGCTGAAATCCGGCACATGGATTTTGTGGATATCGTCAAGTTGCAAGAGAAGTGGTTCAGCAATCTGTGGTGCGTCCTCTTCTAAAAAATTCATCTTCGTGCCCATCGCCTCGGCGAGCGTCGAAGTAGTGGAAAAGATCGTAACCAGGTCATTGCCATACCGTTTATATGCAGCCACATGGGCCCTGCCCATCAATTCTCCGCTCCGATTATACTGACCAACCGGAACACCAAGTATACGTGCGGCATGGTTCAAAATCAGCGGGAAACAGGCGATCCGTTGAGGATTGGTGCCCTGCAGATAGCAGAGGACCCGTTCGAGCGAGGTCTGATTGTCTTTGGGAAATTGCAGTGCGGTCATCTTGTCATCTCCTGTTTAAGCTACTAACTGCCGGGAAGGACAGAGAGCTTTTGCCATCTCTACCGCTTTGGACGCATTGGAAGCGTAGCCATCTGCACCAATCGGTCGGCATAGGCTTGAAATCGGCCCGCCACCAATAAGTACTTTAAAGCGATTCCGAATACCTTCTTCCTTAAGCATCTCAATTACCGTTGCCATTCCATCCATCGTAGTAGTCATAAGGGTAGACATGCAGATCATGGCGGCGTTGACTTCCTTTGCCTTTTCTATGAAATCGGCTAGAGGCACATTGCGTCCCAGGTCGTGAATCTCAAACCCCGCAACATCAAGCATGATTTTCACCAGATTTTTGCCGATATCATGGGTGTCCCCTTCAACGACCCCAATCACGCATCCAATTTTTTCTACGGCGGTCTCCAGTTTGAGGTGGGGTTTCAGAATGTCCAGCGCCAGATACAATGCATCAGAACAAATCAAGAGTTCCGGAACGAAATACTCTTCCTTGTCGTACAACACTCCAGCCTTGTCCATACCGACAACAAGGCCATTATTGATGGCATCCAGGGCATCCAGTCCTGCTTCAACCGCTTCTTTTGCCGTCGCTACCGCCAGTTCTTCCTTCATATTGAGGACACTGTCCGCCAAGTCCCCTAAAATATCTTCCCGTGATCTTGCCATCTGTCTCTCCAGCTTTATTTTGAAATATTATTTTATAATTATGAGAAAATGAAAAACTTAATATGGTTGATCAACTACCTTTGCAAACCTCGGTTCCACCATCGTGGAAACGTCGAGTTTTTTGTCGACGAGGCCGTACTTCATGATAATCTCGTTAGTTTTCTCTTAGAAAGTCAACCATGTTGATGTTGGCCTTATCAAGCAGGTAATCAAGGGACAAGGACGCCAGTTCGGCCTCTAATTGCGGCCAACCAATAGAAGCGGCAGTATTAGGAACGAAACGATCTCGTTCTGTACAATGTTTGAGCAAAGCCATAGCAAGGAAACCATCGTTCCCTGGCCGAACAGGCAGATGCACATTCGCGATCCTTACAGTTGCACTTTGGGATGGGTCGACGACAATGATCTTTACACCACTTTCTTTAGCTTGCTTCAAGCGCATGAAGCTGCGTTGGAACGAATTTGCCGGATTGCATCCCCAAACAAGAATGCACTTAATGTTTTTATAGTCAGGAGAGGGAATACCGCCATAAGTGAGGCCATGACCAAGAGCCATGGCAGTGTGACAGATGCTGCCGACGGTATGGTAATTTGGCGATGCCAGTCCATAGCAGAGATGCCGTAGATATGCTGTGCTCTCCTGATGTTTCAGGGATTCGCCCTTGTAAATGCACAAACTCTGCGTGCCATAGGTGTCCCGACCCACCCTGATTTTTTCCGCAAGAATATTGACAGCATCTCCATATGAGATTGGTTTCCAGCCCGATTTTACTTTGAGTAAGGGTGAAGTAAGTCTATCAGGAGAGTCATGTACATGGTGAAATTGACTACCACGAAAACAAACAAACCCCTGGCTAACTGGATGTTCAGGATTGCCCATGATCCTAAGACCTGTCTTAGATCTTGAGACAAGAAGGCCGCAACCTTCCTTACAAATACGGCAAATAGCTGGTTTCTGACCAAACATGACTGACTCCTTGGATGTTCCAACATGTGCTTCGTTAGCATGCAACATTTCCCTTAGACATGCTTAAATCTTCTGAATAGCAGCTGAGATCACGAAAGATATCAAATGCTTTTGGAAGGCAATTGATCTAATACTGTTATTGGCTGAGCACATTTGATTCAGGAGGCCCTCATGAAATTGAGGTTTTATCAGAAATTCGATGGTTTCCTAAAAACAATCCCACAGTTACCCTATTGACATTGCGAGATTCGATTTTTTCGGGATGACACCGAACTTGGAAGAATGGACTTTTGGGCTACAGCCTTTCACCATTAATTTGTGGACATCAATATTCTATCCTAGAGAAAAAATCAAATCGTTAGAACAGATTAGTCAAATGCATAGAATCGTAAATACCTATTTCTTAGCGACTTGAAAACCAATTCTATTTCAGACAATGATCCATCTTAATATAGTGATCGTGAGGTCACCTCGGTACAATATGGGGGAAATGGGGAAAAAATATGTTTCTTCAGGATGAAGCGTGCTTAATGGAAAGTTGAAATAGAACTAAAAGGGGACATGTTGTCCTTAGAGATGGCCAAAGCATCCGGCATAGATATGTTGTTGAAGTTCTCGAAAACCCTGGAAAGGCACTTTGAGGGCATACTGGCCTATTTCGATCTTGATGGCTTATCGGCAGGGCCTCTTGAAGGGACCAACAACAAAATCAAGACAATGCAGAGGAAAGCATATGGCTACAGAGATATGGAGTTTTTCAAACTGAAAATAATGGCAATTCATGAGACAAAGTACGCTTTAGTCGGATGAACTCATTTTTTAGTAAAAAGGTCAGTTCAATGAATAATGGCAGAATATCTGTGAGTTATGTCCTTGGTGTTCACAGTCCCAAAGCACCGATGAAATATATTTTTCTGCCGGGTTAATAATTATCCCTAAAGGAAGGATCAATAGTTTCTAGGAACATTATGATAATACAAGTCTCAAGTGCAGTGTTGGTACGTTTCGAGTCGTGTCTAGCGGAAAGATCATTCCAATCTATCATAATTGAAAGAAGTGGTAACTGATAGCATTACATCTCATGACATCACTTTTGAAACCTCAAGACATTAGACAAAAGGATTTAATTTGTCTAATTGGTTAACATACAGCATTGGAATATCAAACATTGGACGAAATGTTGGGAATCCGAAAACAACTTATTTTTGATCCATCGTCACCAGGATTACAGAAATCAAAAAAGATGCTTGCTGATTGTCTTGGTTGCTCACTTTTAATTGAATGTCAGGCATCAAGACCGATACTAATCAGTACGTTGAATGGCGGACATTAGTTTAAAATCAATATAATATATTCAATAATATATTGATGTTACTGAGCACTCCATGTATGGCAATCACCTTCCGTATGAATAGCACAACACTATCAAACTCAAATTAATATTAGCATCTCTTTCCTCCTGTTTATCACCCAATCGCATTTCTCGTTCTGCTCGGAGAGTATGTCGGCAGGATTATTCCTTCGGATCAGATTAGGAAATTGTTTGTCCAGCATTGAGAGAACAGGAAGTCCATATCTCGGTTGGCTCAACGAGTTCAAGTGCCACTTCTTTCTTCCCAAAAATTGAGATTTACTTTGTTAGCAAAGCATAATGTGAAACTAACGCCATCTAAAGATTTCCCGATCATTATAACCTCATCAGAAACATTGAGTTCGTGGCAATTTCGAATCTGAGACGATTAGTAAATCGGTATGCGCGTAACGCAACTGGAGATGGACCTTTCGTTATGGTCAGGTCTCCGCAAAAACATAAGGCGAAATGAAATCATGGAAAATTCAGCAATTGAGATCAGTGGGTTGAACAAATCTTTTGGCAAAAAGAAGGCCTTGTCGGATATTCACCTTGACCATTGAACCGGGAGAATTTGTGGCTTTAATCGGGCCTTCTGGTTCGGGGAAATCGACTCTCTTAAGGCACACTTCGGGCCTTGTTGTCGCAGATAAGGGTTGTGGTTGTGTTACTGTCTTCGGCCAAACAGTGCAGAAAAACGGCAGGGTGAGTTACGGAATCAGGGAGATACGAGCCAATATCGGCTTTATTTTTCAACAGTTCAATCTTGTTGATCGCCTGAGCCTGCTGCAGAACGTTTTGGTTGGGATGATCACGCGGGTACCGGTATGGAGAAGTCTCGCTGGTCTTTATACCAAAGCGGAAAAACAATCGGCAATGAGTTCCCTTTTCCGCGTTGGTCTGCATGAAGAGGTGTCGCAGCGGGCCAGCACTCTCAGTGGCGGGCAACAGCAGCGGGCAGCAATCGCCCGTACCATGGAACAGAGAGCCAAAATCATTCTCGCAGATGAGCCGATAGCATCCCTCGACCCAGAGTCGGCCCGAACGGTAATGGATTGCCTGGCACAACTGAATCGGGAAGATAAGGTTACTGTTGTCGTCAGCCTTCATCAGGTGCGAGTTTGCCATGCAGTATTGTCCCCGATTGGTTGCCTTAAAAGACGGCAGAATTATTTACGATGGTCCGAGCAATCAACTGACTCCGGCAATGTTGCAGGAGATCTACGGTTCACACGGTGCACAATGTCTCGATGGAACCGTGCCATTGTCGGAGATGAAGAAAAAGAGTCGCCAGCCACTGCATGGCACCGAGTCAAACGGAGTTCCCGTCGGCCTTGCACAGGCCGGCGTTTAATATATTTTTGAAGCTGGGTAAAAAAGGCCCGGACTTAATCATTTGATGACCAAACCAAAGGAGTAGATAATGAAAAGAATAGTAAGTGCAGTGACAATGGCTTTTGCCATATTTGGCTGCCTGTACAGTTCAGCAGTCGCAGCAGATACGGAAATGAAAGAGTTGAATTTCGGTATCATCTCAACCGAATCGACAGCCAACCTGAAAGAGGGATTTGATCCTTTTCTGAAGGAACTGGAAAAGAAGCTGGGCATGAAAGTGAAGCCTTTTTTTGCAACCGATTATGCCGGTGTAATTGAAGCAATGCGCTTTAAAAAAGTTGATTTTGCCTGGTTTGGTAACAAATCAGCTATGGAGGCTGTAGACCGGGCAAATGGGGAGATATTTGCCCAATGTACTGGAGATGATGGTAGTCTTGGTTATAATTCTTTGATTCTTGTTCATAAGGATAGCCCATACCATAATATCGAAGAGATAATTGCTGCCGGAAAGGATCTGAAATTCGGCAACGGCGATCCTAACTCAACTTCAGGGTACCTGATTCCCTCCTATTATATTTGGGCAAAGCATAATATTGATCCAAAAAAATATTTCAAAATAACCACTAACGCCAACCATGAATCCAACGCGCTCGCCGTTGCCAGCAAGCAGGTAGACTTTGCAACAAATAATACTGAAAATATGGAACGTTTTGCCATCTCCAATCCAAAGCTTGCCAAAGAGGTCAAAGTAATTTGGATCAGCCCTGAAATCCCAAAGGATCCGCTCGTGTGGCGAAAAGATCTGCCCCGTGAAATCAAATCAAAAATCCAGGCAGCTATCCTTGGTTTCGGGCGGGTTGGTGACAATACTGAGAAAGAGATGGTAATCCTTCATAATCTCAGTGGTGGATGGGGAACCTTCCTGACCAGCGATAACCGACAACTCCTGCCAATTCGGGAACTGGAGCTTGCCAAAAATATTAAAAAAATTGAAGGCAATGACAAAATCAATAAGGCCGACAAGGAATTGAAAATCGCCAAGTTGACCGATGAGCAGAAAAGCCTCGTTCAGTACATCAAATTAACCGATTTCTGGAACTCTCCAAAAGAGAATTAACTGAGAGATCTCTCCATATATTCGGGGGAATGTCAATTGTTTGCGATATTCCCCCGAGTCGAGTCTTTAATTCTCTGCAACCCCTGCTTTTAATGCAATCATGGAAACAACACGCATACAGCTTCACCCTGAACTGACAATACCCAAAATCAGTCTGAATCAAAAACTGACCAATCTTGGTGTTACCACAATTGCTCTTGCCATCCTGATCGGCTCATATTATGGGGCCGAGATTGACTTTGGCAACCTTTATGAACATTCAGGGAACATGGTGCTCTACCTGGAAGGTTTCATGAAACCTGATTTTCTTGAGTGGCAGGATTATCTCTATCAGATGCTGGTCACTATCCAGATTGCTATCTGGGGAACCTTGCTGGCCACTATTTTTGCTGTACCTTTCGGCATTCTTTCATCTTCAAATATCACGCCCATTTGGATCCATCAACCAGTGCGGAGGATCATGGATTGTTGTCGGTCTGTGAATGAAATGATTTTTGCCATGCTGTTTATAGCTGCGGTGGGACTGGGTCCATTTGCCGGTGTTTTAGCACTTTTTGTCCACACCATGGGGATTCTTGCCAAACTGTTCTCTGAAGCTGTTGAAGCGATTGATCCGCAACCTGTTGAGGGTATACGCTCAACAGGTGCGAACCGGGTCGAAGAAATTGTCTATGGAGTCATCCCCCAGGTATTGCCGCTCTGGATCTCCTATACCCTGTATCGGTTCGAATCTAATGTTCGGTCCGCCAGTGTTCTCGGCATGGTTGGTGCGGGAGGTATCGGTATGTTGCTGTGGGACGCTATCCGTGGTTTTCAGTATAGTGCGACTGCAGCTATAGTGATCATTATCATCTGCACAGTCGTCAGTCTTGATATGGTATCTTCCATGGTTCGTAAACTTTATATCTAACCCCGATAAACGGGGTTGGTGTTTTTGGCTGAATAGAGACAATACAATGGAAACGATTTATACAAACTGCCAAATTATCACTAGATCAGATGTCTTTCTGGGAACTGTCATCGCTGAAAACGGTCATATTAAAGATATTGATAATTCCGTCTTTCGGGGCAACGGGGCAGTCGATTTGGCTGGTGATATGCTGTTGCCGGGCCTAATCGAAATGCACACCGATAATCTTGAGAAAAATATCCAGCCAAGGCCTGGGGTGATCTGGCCTTCGATGATGTCGTCTGCCATTGCCCACGATGCCCAAATTGCAGGGGCTGGCATTACAACAGTTTATGATGCCGTGGCTGTTGGTGGTTTAAGGGAGTCCTGTCTTCGTGATCAGATTCTCGGCGAATCGATTGATGTGCTCTGCCGTGGCAACTCTCTTGGGATCTTTCGGGCCGAGCACTTCATTCATCTGCGTTGTGAGATAGGCGATGCTCGTATGGAAGAAAATCTTGCACAGCATGGCAGCTGTCCAAAGGTCCGGCTGATTTCCGTCATGGACCATACTCCTGGCCAAAGGCAGTGGTCAGACCTCAGTAAATGGCGGCAATATCACCGGGATAAAAGGTGGAGCGAGCAAGATGCAGAATCAATTTGTGATGAACTTCGTGGAAAACAGAAACTCTATGCCGATAAACATCGAACGGTGGCTGTAGCGTATGCCCATGAACGAAATATTCCCCTTGCAAGCCATGATGATACGACTGTTGGTGATGCTGAAGCAGCAGCAAATGATAATATCCGAATTGCGGAGTTTCCGACAACTCTTGAGGCAGCGTCCAGAGCAAAAGAGCTGGGAATGAAGACCATTATGGGATCACCCAATGCAATAAGAGGTCTCTCACATTCTGGCAATATAACTGCTGCAAGTCTTGCCAAAGAGAATCTTCTCGACGGTCTTTCATCTGATTATGTGCCAAACAGTTCTCTCCATGCGGCGTTTCATCTCTCCGATACCCTGGGAATTCCACTACACAAGACTATTGCCATGGTTTCTGCAAGTATTGCCGATATGGTGGGTCTTGACGACAGAGGGGAACTGTTGGCAGGAAAAATTGCCGATATGCTGCAGGTAACAATGGTGGGTAAACTTCCGGTGATCAGAAAAGTTTGGAGGAGGGGGATTGTTGTGGCTTAAAATCAGTTCCCTTTCTCATGCCGTATTCTTTTACAGGAATCGCAGATCGTAGCATAACTGCCAAAAGTTTTACTTTGGATAGCGAAATTTAATCTGGAACCGGACATCCTCCAGGTTGCTGATAATGATTCAGTAGGATGATATCTGATTAAAAAAAATCTTGCTGCTCTCCTCAATCTTGGCTGATCGGCAAGGATTTTTTAAGAATAAGCATCCCAAAGACGCCGGCAAGCAGGGAGCCGATGACGATGCCCATTCTCTCATCAAAGACCAGGTCGGTGGATGTCTGATCAAAGGCAAGTGATCCTATAAAGAGACTCATAGTAAATCCGATACCACATAAAGCAGACATTCCATAAACTGAACTCCAAGTCATTCCTTTGGGGATTGTTGAAAATTTGAGCCGTACCCCAAGCCAGATAAAGATGAAAACGCCAATCTGTTTCCCAAAAAAAAGTCCCAGGGCGATACCAACAGGAACGCCGTGGATGAAAAAATCTATTGTTGCGGTGGTAATGTTGATTCCACTGTTGCAGAAGGCAAAGATCGGCAATACAAAAAAAGTCACGGCAGAGCGGAGATCGTGTTCAATTTCCGTGAGAGGTGAACGGTTCGGATTTTTACGGGAATGCATGGGAATAAATAGAGCGAGGAGAACCCCGGCCAAGGTGGCATGCACTCCCGATTTGAGGAGTGCAACCCACAGAATAGAGCCAACGAAGACATATACACTAAAGGTTTCCACCCCTTTTCTGTTCATGAAAAACAGAATGCAGATGCAGAAAAGTGCCACGGCGAGGGATATCAGGGAGATACCATCGGTGTAGAAGAGGGCGATAATAATAATTGCACCGATATCATCAAAGATGGCCAGGGATGTAAGTAATATTTTTAAACTGGTTGGTACTCGAGAGCCGAGTAAGGTGAGAATTCCGAGCGCAAAAGCAATGTCTGTTGCCACAGGAATTGCCCAGCCTCGCATCGCTAAGGGATCTTCGTAATTTACGGCAACGTAGATGAGTGCGGGGACCAGCATACCACCAAGAGCCCCCAGAGCCGGCAGGATGATTTTTCTTCTGTCAGACAACTCCCCAATGAGGAATTCTCTTTTTAATTCCAGTCCAACCAGGAAAAAAAAACTGACCATCAAGCCATCATTTACCCACAATAATAGCGGCTTGGCTATCTCTAAAGGACCAACTCGGATAGAAACCGGAGTGGTTAGAATGAGATCGTAATATGTGCGAAAAGGTGTATTGGCGAGTATCATTGCCAAGACAGCAAAAGTCATGAGTAAAATGCCGCCTGCCGATTCGGACTGGACAATTTTTGAAAATCGTAGCAATAATTCCTTCTTCATGGTTCCAACGCCTCATTTAAAGGTGCATAATCACCATCTTGACTGCATGAAATGACAAGGTATTCCAGAAGTAGTAGAGTGTCAACACAGCCAGAGTCTTATCTGAGATTTTGATCAATTTTAAGTAAGGAAGAGTATGGAGAAAGATTACTTGCCTTGTGTGGCGAGCAGTCCTACATTCACGTGCAAATGGTGTTCATTGCATTTTGCTTACTTATGCATCTATACTATTGTAACTATTAGAAAAGCAACATCAGGAGGGAGTTTCATGAATGTAGTTTTGCTCTGTATCCTCTGGATTGGCTGGTGTGCCCTACATTCCATTTTAATTGATACTTCTGTCGTCAATTTCATTAACAAATATGTTCCCGGTCTGACTCGTTATTATCGACTTCTCTATAATGGATTTTCCTTGGTTACCCTTCTGCCATTGGTCCTTCTTACCAGAATGGCAGAAGGGCAGGTGATTGTCAGCTGGGAAGGATATGCTATTTATCTACGGATTTGTCTCATTACTGTTTCTTTCTTATTGTTCAAAGGAGGAGCCCAGAAATACGATTTGATTTCTTTTCTCGGCATAAAACAGCTCCAAACCGGGGAGGTACACCTTTTGCTGAATGACTCGGATGAGTTTACCGAAACCGGTGTCTTCGGCATTACCAGGCATCCGTGGTATTTCGGTTCTCTTTTGTTGCTCTGGTCCATTTTACCCCGATATACACTCCCGGTCTTTCTTGCGGTTTGTATTCTGAGTGTATATTTAGTTACAGGAACAATACTTGAGGAAAGGAAAATTGTTGCACAATATGGCGACAGGTATCGGTGTTACCGAAAACGGGTATCTATGCTGTTTCCCTGGAAATGGTTGATGCGGTCATCGCGATAAAAAAATATCTTTTGAGAGAGAAAAGTATCTTGGGCACTATGAACTATATTCTTACCCTTGTTTCTTCTGATAACGAAAAACCACTTTCGGACGATCGTCTGAAAGAAGTGGAACAGTGTCTTGACTTGAACGTTCTTGGGCGTCACTGGTTGTTAGTTAACAAGGCTGTGGACATACTGCTTCCGGCTTGGCCGGATGCTGCTACGCGTCTGGCACTTGAATCGCTACTTGCTGAAGATAGAGTTGACTATTTTATCATCGCCGATGATGGCATGAGACAAAAAAGACTTTTGGTTGCCGACATGGATAATACCATGGTGGTTGGCGAAACTCTGGACGAACTCGCTGCTCAATGCGGCTTGAAAGAAGAAATTGCAGCAATTACTGCCCGGGCCATGCAGGGAGAGCTTGATTTTCAGGCTGCGCTGCGAACCAGGGTGGCAATGCTCAAAGATTTGCCTGAAATAGCCCTGCAAAAAATTGTCGGAACCATTCAACCCATGGCTGGAGCAGAAATTCTGGTTAGAACGATGCGTCATCATGGGGCCAGATGTGTACTGGCTTCCGGAGGATTTAGCTGTTTTACCGAGCCGGTAGCGGCCAAGCTTGGTTTTCATGTCAGCCACGGTAACGTTCTTGAAATTCGGGCAGGTCAGTTAACCGGCAAAGTGCAGGAACCAATTCTTGACAACCAATCAAAGCTCTCCCTGCTTCAACATTACCAAGGGGCATATGGTTTGAAATCCGCTGAGACTCTCGCTATAGGTGATGGCGCCAATGATTTGGCCATGATCAATGCTGCAGGGCTGGGTGTTGGCTATCACCCCAAAACGTTTTTAAAGGAGCGGGTGAAAAACAATATTCTCTACGGAGACCTGACGGCACTTTTATATGCTCAGGGGTATGAAAAATTTCAAATAATTTAATCCTTTAATTGTTTCAAAACTTCCAATTCCCTTATCTTCGCTGAATCACATCTTCGTATCGCGGAACCATTTTTAAGTGAGGGATCGTTTTTGTTTGCGTTATACCACAATGTAAGATACCGTAACTCCTGTGACTTCTCAGTAAGTATTTTTATAATCAAAAGATGTGAATGGTTTTATGAAAATAATAAATCAGGATAACTGTGTATTATGTCGTGAAACTATGTACTTTTGTAACTAATAATGTATACTGTATTTGTTGATGAGAACAATTCTTGAAAAAATAATGCAAGAATCGGCGTGTTGGAATCGATGTTTGCGAGCCATCAAAAGGATAGGAAAAAGGTCGATGTGTTAGGATCGAAGCCAGCTTGGTTTTGTCTGGATAAAGATGATTTATAGCTCTGATTATAGAGTTCATTAAGGAGATGGTGGTGTGATTCGTAATTTTAATGATGATATGTCAAATCCGGAAAAATTTGTTGTAACTCTGGAACTGGTTCCCGGGCGTGAATCGAGTGGTAGAACAATTGACACGATTACCGGAATTTCCAAAGATGCCTGTGCGGATGGGAGAATCACAGCAGTTTCGATAACGGATAACCCTGGCGGCAATCCGGCCCTCAGTCCCGATGCACTCGGTCATGAAATCCTGGGCGACGGAATGGATGTCATTGTCCATTTCACCTGCCGGGATACTAATCGGGTCGGGATGGAGAGTCGTGCTCTGCAGCTTGCCCACATGGGCATGAAAAATATCCTGGCTCTGACCGGAGATTATTCGGGCAAGGGCTTTGGCGGTGCAGGCTCACCGGTTTTTGACTTCGATTCGGTTATCCTTACCTCGATGTTGAATGACCTCAATAAGCGACTTATTCGGTCAGGTCATTCGAGTATTTTTGTTACCGGTTGTGCTGTTTCACCATTCAAATATACCGAAGCCGAGGCATGGATCCAATACAAGAAACTGGAACGGAAAATTGATGCAGGCGCGTCCTTTGCCATCACCCAGCTTGGTTATGATATTGATAAATATGAAGAGTTGTTGATGTATAATAAGGATAAGAAGATCGAAACTCCGGTTCTTGCATCTCTTTATCTGCTCGATAAACGATCAGCTCGGCCGATGCATGCAGGTAGAATTCCAGGGGTTCACGTTACTAAAAAGCTTTTCGATAAGGTTATGCAGGAGTGGGAAGTTGCCGGTGAGGGGATCAAGCATGCCATTGAGCGGACAGCTCGTTTGGGTGTGGTCCTGAAAGGGATCGGTTATAAGGGCATCCATCTTGGCGGAATTCATGATAGTTTTGAGACGGTTGGTAAGATTCTTGACCGGATGGACGCGATTGAACACAACTGGCTGGACTATATTGAAGAATTTCGAGAGGATGAACCCAATCGTTTTTATCTGTATAAACAACCAACAACCGCAGCGGCAGTTGTTCCTGGAAAAGATAGAATAAAAGTAAAGATTACAGAAAATTTTCACTACCTCTTTCTCCGTGCTGCTCATGACCTCTTCTTTGACAAACGTGCTGCTCTGGCTCCGATGTATAAAAAAATTTCCAACTCGCTGGATAAAAGTAAGAGTTCGTGGCTGTTGAAAGCGTTTCTGGAAGATCCGTTTAAGAAAATGATGCTTTCCTGCCAGAGTTGCGGAGATTGCGGTATCCAGCACGTAGGATTTCTTTGCCCTGAATCAGGTTGCCCGAAGCATACGCGAAACGGGGCATGCGGTGGCAGCAATAATGGTTTCTGTGAGGTAAATACCGATAAACCCTGTGTTTGGGTACGAGCCTATCGACGGATGAAAAAACACGGTGAGGCTGAAAAGCTCACCTGTGAATTTGTCCCACCCCGGCAATGGGAACTGAAAGATACCTCTTCATGGATTAATTTTCACCTGGATCGTGATCACCAGAAACCTCCGAAGGCTACTGCGCAGAGGTTATAGAGCCTTACAGAATGTTTGCGTTGATACTATAGTCCCCGTAAAATACGGGGACTATAGTATCTCTTGTGTGGCAGCCTCTTGCGGATAGTCACTAACTGACAGTGATAACCTTGTCTGCGAGTTGGGTCGCTGTCACTATATCCAGCATATTGGTTGTGCCGCCGACTTTTTTCTGAGCAGTAAGGCCAAAATGCTCCAGGCAGGTACCACATGCAAAAATGATGACTCCTGATCGTTCATACTCTTGCAACTCCGCCAGAACCGGAGATGATTCTGTGGTCAGTTTTACCCCGCCGTTGACGAAAATAAGCTGCCACAGTTCTGGCCCCATTTCTTTTATTGTTTTCAGATAACTGACCATCAGTTTACCACCGAGAGCGTCATCACCCGAACCGAGACAGTCACTGGTAACCAGAACGAGAATCTTCTGGCCTGTTGTTTCCTGTTTGTTTGTTTGAGATTTTTCGTGACTGACAGGTGAGACTTTTGAGTCACATCGTGCCTCAAGTCTGAAAATGCCCCCTTCCTGGCTATCTGTCACCGAATATCCTCTGGAACCCAGAAAACGGGCGACGTTTTCCATGGACGCCGCATTATCAACCAGTACGGTTATTTCCTGCTCATTTGTCTGCTCCACTGCATCTTTGACCAGTAGAACCGGTCCAGGACATGGCAGACCGCATGCATCAATTGTTTTTCCCATGCTGTATTCCTAATCTATATAAGTTGTATTGTGTTATCCGGACATTCGGTCACAAAACCAATGTTCGCAGCTGCTATGATACCTGCATCATGCAGTCTTGCCAAAAGGGCCGGCAGATCTTTTTCCTTACATCCAATCAGTAACCCGCCAGAGGTCTGGGGATCAAAGAGGATATCTCGAACTACAGGGTCAAAATCCGCAGGAACCAAAACCATATTTTTTCTGAACTCCCTGTTCTTGTGGGCACCGACAGGCACAAAACCCATTGAACCAAATTCATATGCGTCCGGCAGTACTGGTACTTTTTCAGACGCAATCGTTACGCCTTTGCCGGTACCATAGATCATCTCGGCAAGGTGCCCGAGCAGACCGAATCCAGTTACATCGGTGCAGGCTGAGATTGGAAAATCGGTCATAACCTCCGCAGCCTTTCGGTTCAGTGTGGCCATTAGTTCAGTCACAAGGCGAATGGTCTTCTGGGAGGCGAGACCTCCTTTTATGGCAGTGTTAAGTATTCCCGTTCCAAGTGGTTTAGTCAGCACCAGACAATCACCTGCACAGAGCCCCTGGTTTGTGAGAATTTTCTTAGGATGAACAAAGCCTGTGACCGACAAACCGTACTTCAATTCTTCATCTTCAACACTGTGTCCACCGAGCAGTACTGTGTCTGCTGCGCGCAGAGTAGCAGCACCGCCAGCCAACATTTCCCGCAATGGTTTCCGGCCCATGCTCCCCATCGGATATGCCACAATGTTCATGGCAGTTTTGGGAACACCACCCATCGCATAGACGTCTGAAAGAGCATTGGCTGCGGCAATACGTCCAAAATCGTATGGATCATCGACGATTGGCGTAAAGAAATCCAGGGTCTGTATCAGGGCAAGGTCATCCGATACACGATAGACACCAGCATCATCTGAGGTGGCCATACCGACCAGAACGTTTTCATTTGTAGGAAAATCAATTCCGCTGAGTGTCTGCTCCAGGTCCCCTGGAGATAGTTTTGATGCTCAGCCTCCGCCTTTCACACAGGTTGTTAGTCGGACAACGGAATTATTACTCATTCTTACCTCTACTCAAGGGACATATCACATCTTTCACCTGATACTCATGTTTCTGTCCGCATAATGGACATGCTGAATTCAGGGAGACTGTGCCCTGAAGTTCTTTGATGCCTTCTCCATCCTCCACTATACGATGCCCTTTATGGAGGGAATACTCATCAGAGCCAAAAATTCCGGCGCTTACCGGACATTTGAAAAAAAGTTTCATGGCATAAAGCGAGAGTTATTTGTGGGGTGCTGGAAGATTATAAGCGCGCCTGCTGAGTTTGACAAAGTAGTAACCTTTGTAACCATAAAAAACAAATAGGTAATACGTATGCTATGAAGAACAAAGATTGGAGGTTCCGATTTAAAACTTTCCTTACATGTTCTGAAGCTGCTGGGTGATCAATTTGAGATCTTCCGGACGATCAACACCAAACCCCTGATAGTCAGTCAATACCACATAAATACTAATGCCTGCCTCAAGAAGTCGTAATTGCTCAAGTTTTTCTATTGTTTCCAGGGGGCTGGGGGGGAGTGACGTGAAGGTTTTGAGTGCGGAAAGCCGGTAAGCGTACAGGCCGATGTGTAACAGATAATCAGTGTCCGTTTGATCAATGTCGCGAATGTGGGGGATTTTTGCTCTGGAAAAATAGAGAGCAAAGCCTTTTTCAGAACGAACGACCTTCACGCGGTCGGTATTTTCTGCCTGTTTGGCGTCAATGAGCCGGGCCAGGGTGGTGACTTGAATGTCGGGATAAGCAAAAGGCTCGACGAGTTTTCGGAGCATAGCCGGGTCAAGAGCCGGTTCGTCTCCCTGGATATTGACGATTACCGACTCATCTTCTAAACCGAGTTTTTCTGCAGCCTCCATGATTCTATCCGAGCCGCTGGGATGGTCCGGATTTGTCATAACGACAGGAACCCCAAGTCTTTCTGCGGCATCATAAATGCGTTGGTCGTCTGTGGCAAGACAGACTTTTTTCAGCAACGGACAACTGACAGCTCGTTCATAAACCCATAAGAACATAGGTTTGCCAAGGATATCGGCCAGAGGTTTTCCGGGGAATCGGTGCGACTGGTATCTGGCCGGAATTATGCCATAACAAGGTGGTAGTTTGCTCATTCTATCTTTTTCCAAGAACATCCAATGTATCGATAATCTGCTGGCACACTTGTTGTGTGCCTCCTTTGCGCGGCAGGAAAAACTCCTGAACCTGTTTGATCACCTGATCTTTTGCAACATCAGCATCTATTGCTGTGAGTAAGCTGATCACCAGCTCGTTTTCATCAGCGACCTCTTGTACCAGGCCGGATGCAAGGATCTCTCGACCAACCCAGGCAAAATTTTTCCAGTTGGGACCGATGATCGGTTTGAGTCCGAATACTAACGGTTCAAGAAAATTCTGGCCACCCAAATTTTCAAGAGAGCCACCGACAAAAGCAGCTCCAGCGAGTGCATATGCACCGGCGAGCTCACCGAAGACATCCCAGACGATAACGGTTCCGGGAGATTGGCGAATGTGGCATTCCGATCGTTTGACCGCGGTAATTCCTTTCTTTGTCAACAGCAGGATCCATTGATTTGCTCGCTCGATATGCTTGGGAAAGATGCCAATAGTTATATCCGGTCGCGCGGCAAGGGTTTTTACTACAGTTTTGAGGATTTTTTCCTCTTCTCTGCTGCGGATGGAGCCAAGGAGCACGAAAGGCCTTCCTTCCGGCAAAATTTCGGCGATTGGATTGAGTTCCGGCACGTTACATTGAGGTTCTATTCGGTCAAATTTGATATTGTTTATCACGCTGACTTTGTCTGGGCCGACGATCTGTGAGAACCTTTCGCCGTCCGCGGAGGAAATAGCCAAAACCTTTTCCGGGCCGTATTTTTTAAAAAAGTTCGAGAAATATTTATAGGATCCGAAACTTTTTACTGACATCCTGCCATTAATGAGAAGGACGGGGATATTTTGTCTTTTCGCAGTGATCAGAAATGCGGGCCATAGCTCGGTTTCCACTATTACCGCAAGTTTTGGGCTGAAGCGGGCAAAGGCTTTCTCCATCAGGTGTGGTGCGTCAAAAGGGAAGTAGGCAACCGTGATGTCTAAAACGCTGCTGCTTAGCTGATTCTTGCGGGCTTTGAGCAGGCTGTCGATTCCTTGTTTGGTGCCGGAGGTAACAAGGATGCGTAATATTTTATTCTTTGGCAAAAGGGTGTCAAGTTTTTCCAGAACCATGCCGGTCAGCATTGACTCGCCGCCGGATGCCGCTTGTATCCAAAGGTCAAATGGTCCTTCTACTATATCCTGTAAAGTTCGCTGTCGCCAGCCCAGTCCCACTCGCGGTGAGCGTTTCAGGAAGAAAAAGGCCAGGCGCCAGGCAAAATCATAAAGGGTAAGGAATATATTAATCAATGAACCGTCGCTAAAAAAAATAAAGGAGCTTATGGGTAGTAAAACATGCTGAGATACGAAATATCCTGGCGAACTTAGCGTGTTTGGAGGATGATTTCAATCATATTGTCCGGTCGAAATCAGTCAAATACTGGGGCGTGAGGATTACTGGTCCGCCACCATTTAATTGCGGACATCAGGTTCAAAAAACGACCAGATCACCTGGGGAAATGACTTTTTCAAACGTTGTTCGCACAGGTTGATTGCTTCTATCATCTCTCTTGGGTTTTGATAATCCCGCATTTCGGCTTTAACGGCAACCATAACATCACTGCCGAGTTGGAGTGTGATTAAATTATAAACTTGTTTTATTTCATCCTGCTCCAGAAGAAAGCTGATGATCTCCTGCTTGGTGACAGAATCAACACCCTGACCGATTAACAGCCGTTTAACCTGTATGCCGACCATCAGTGCGATAACTATTAACAGCAGGCCAATTCCAATACTGCCGAGTGCATCGAAAAATGGGTTTCCGGTCAGTATAGTGAGTCCCACTGCCAGCATTGCAAAAGTTAAGCCGAGCAGGGCGGCAAAGTCTTCACCAAATACTACCAACAGTTCACTCTGCCGGCTTTCCTGAAACCAGGCAAAGAGACTTTGATTACCCCGGACCTTGTTCACTTCTCTGAGACAGCCCCAAAGGGAAACACTCTCTGCAACGAAGGAAAAGAAAAGTACCGCTATGGCGAGCCAGGGAGCTGCCAGTGGTTCAGGGTGTTTCAGTTTATATATCCCCTCATACATAGAAAACATCCCGCCCATGCTAAAAAGGATCAGCGCGACGATAAATGACCAGAAATAGATGGTTTTGCCATAGCCCAAAGGATGTTCGTCACTGGGCGGACGCTTGGCACCCCGCATGCCGAGGAGCAGCAAAAGCTGATTGCCGCTGTCGGCAAGGGAGTGAATCGCCTCGGCCAGCATGGCACCAGAACCTGTATATAAAGCCGCAGCAAGTTTTGCCACAAAAATAGCCAGATTGGCGCCCAGAGCAAAAAAGATCGAAGTGAGTGAGTTGGCTTTTTCGGCCATGGTTAATTGTTCTCCTTAAAAAACGTCCACTCCGTAAGGGCAAACAAAAAAGTGTTTCCTCTTTTCTGCGGGAACATTCGAGATCATTTACAGATGTATGTAATATCGCAGGTGACTCTTCTTGATAAAACTCTTGATTTAGCCTTGCAGTGTCTGCTTGATCGCGCGACCGAGTTGGTTGATGGAGTAAGGTTTTTGAATAAATCCAGCAGCTCCCATCGTAAGGGCGGCCTTGACATCATCGCTTTCGGAAAATCCGCTGACAATAATTGCTTTTTGTCCTGGGTTTATCTCCAGCATCCGTTCATACGTCTGACGACCATTGATACCAGGATCCATCAGCATGTCAAGCAGCACGAGATCGACATGGTGGTCCTGTAAATAGGAAAGGGCCTTTTCTCCAGAATCTTTACATACCACATGGTAACCTAAAAGTGGCAACATGTTCATGGCAAGTTCTCGCTGTGACGGCTCATCATCCACAACGAGGATTTGCTCACCCTTTCCCTGCATGTCGATAATTAGAGCATGCGGGCCCCGCGTGAGTATCGTTTCGTCGGTGGCCGGAAAATAAAGCTCAAATGTCGTGGCGTTTTCACTTCTGCTGACGAGAACTGTGCCCTGGTGGTCCTGCATGGTATTCCAGACGACCGAAAGACCAAGGCCTGTGCCGCTAAGATTCCCCATCACCTTCTTTGTGTAAAAAGGTTCAAATATATGCTCAAGATCCTTTTCCGAAATACCACTGCCGGTATCTGTAATACTCAAAACAACATATTTCCCCATTTTCAGGCCATGTTCAGCTGCCCACTTTTGATCCAAAGTCAGGCCTCGGGTAGTAAGGGTAACAGTTCCCGATTGTTCTATAGCCTCCGCACCATTTGTTACCAGATTCATGATACTTTTTTTAACGTGTATCGGAGAACATAAAATGGCAGGCAGGGTTGCAGCGCATTCACGTTTGAATTGCACAGATGGATGGTATGACTGAAGTTTCTGAAATTCCGGTGACTCCAGGTATTCCACTAACAGAATATTGAGGTCTTTCGGTTCTTTTACACTGGCTACACCGCGGGCGACAGTAAGGAGGTCGGCAACTACTGCCGTGGCACGTTCGCCCGCCTCTTTGATCGCAGCTAATGGTCGTCGGAGTTTGCTCTCCTCCGGCAAATCGAGAAGAAGAAGTTCAGGATAGCCTACAACCGCCGAGAGGATATTGTTCAGGTCATGAGCCACACCACCTGCCATAAGGCCGATGGCTTCCATCTTCTGTGAGCGCTGGAGCCTGTATTCCATGGCTTCTTTTTCCCACTCAGCCTGTTTTTGGCCGGTAATATCATCAAAAACAGACACTATCTCGCCGGATGGCAATTTGTACACTCTACTCACTCGCCAGCCTTCAACCCGGTCATCTTTATAGAAGAAAACAGGATTATATTCCGGTTCCCCGGTCTGCCAAACTTTACGAAATACATTGAGAAGACCAGACTCGAGAAAGCCAGGGAATAACTCAGTCACGCTGTGTCCTATGACTTCTTCGCGTCTGATTCGATCAATTTTTTCTCCGGCCTCGTTTAAATCTTTAAAGATAAAATCCCAACCATCTTCAATTGCTTCATAAACTGCAACCCCACTTGTAGAATGATAAAAGAGCTGGCGATAAATAAATTCGCTTTTTTTGCCTTCTTCCTGTGCCAGTTTCAGTTCAGCCAAACCGATGTCGACACAGTACATTGTTTTTGCACCCTCATGGTCGGTCAGCATGACATGGGACGAATATACAGGCACCTCATTACCATCTTTGTTTTGCATGATAATTTCTGCGGCGGGGATGGCAATGTTATTTTCAGTCCAGTTCCAGATTGCATGGATAACCTTATTTTTTGTTTCTTCGGGGATGATCAATTCTTCAAGCTTTCTTCCACTGGCTTCTTCTGAACTGTAACCGTAGAGTGTTTCACTGGCATGGTTCCAATAAACGACCTTTCGCTCAGCGTCATATCCCTGCACAGCAATTTTGGGCAGATCATTGACGAGATGTCTAAATCGTTGCTCACTTGCAGAGAGTTCGGCTGTGCGCTGTGCCACCTTTTTCTCCAGATTTTCCACCAGATCTTTAAGCCGCGTGGCCATTTTATTGAAATTCACTCCCAGCCGACCCAGCTCATCTTTACTTTTTTCCTGAATGCGGATGTCCAGATTTCCCATGCTGAATTTTTCCGCTGCTGTGGATAACATAAGGATGTTTCGGGTGATACTGTTATGCATCAAACTGGCAATAAGAAGGACAGCGAATACTGCAACAAGGCTGATGCTCAGCATAATAACAACTGCCACTCTGTGGACATGGTCAATTTGGTTTTCGGCGAGTTTGACCTCTTCCTGGGTCAGTTGTATAAGTTTTTTTGAAAGAGGGGTCACCGTTTGATCCTGCAGGCTGAAGTCCCGCAGTTTTCCGATGATAGCAAGATCAACATCAAGCAGGGCCGTAGCGAGCTTTTGATATGTGTCAATAAGAGTAAGAATAGAAGCTTTTTTGGGGCTTGCAACAGATGCTTTCGACTCAACTGCTAAACGTAAATCATTCAAAACATTCAATGCTGATTGCATGAGAAAACGCTGACGGCTGATCAGATAATCATCGTAATTCAAGTAGACCTGATTAAGTATAAGCAATAAATCCGGAAATGATTTGAATTGATTTTCAAGGTTCAGAGAAACAGTCTTTAACTTTGCTTCCAATCCCTCGGGTCCAGCCCGCTTTGAAATCAGCGCTACAGCTTCCCTTGAAGTCTCGGCAAAACGTTCTGCCGATGAGAGATAAAGATTGACGTCTGTCTGGTCTATTTCTACCAAATCGTTGGAATTTGATTGAAAAATAAGCTCTTTCAATTTACTGCTCATTGTGATGACTTTGGTGATCTCGCTTTCGGAAGGTTGCGCGTATTCCTCCTCGGCAGCCTGCAAGCCGATATACTGGTACTGAAGCAAGAAATTCCCGTGCAGTCGGCGTGCCTTTTCCAGGCCCCGATCCATTTCCAGAACAAGCTGATCTATGGCTGTGCTTTTCCTGATCTTCTCCTCGGCTTTGCCAATATAAAACAGAGAAAAGTAACCTGTGGCAGCGATAAGCATGAGAAAAGTCAGCATCAGTGTGAAGGCAAGGGTGAATTTACCGGTAATTCCTAACCTGCTCCACCCTTGTCTGCCAATTTCCATTTGAGTTACCTCATTGCCTGCAGGATCGGATTATTTCTTCACAGTATAGGAATACACAATATTGGAGTGCAATCCTTCAAGTCCTTTGGAGGGGTTATCGAGACGAAATACATCAAAGGCAGGTTGGGCACAGTCGCCAAACTTATCGCAACTGAGAGTCCCGGTAACTCCCTTAAAGCCGGTCGTTGTATAGAGAGTATCTCTCAAGGCCTTGCGACCAATATGCAGTGTGCCATCCTTGTCCTGGATTGCCACCTTCTCGATTGCATGGAAAAGGAGAATTGCGGCATCAAAGCCACTAAGATAATAATTTATTGTCGGTTTTTCCTTAAATTTCCGTTCGTAGTCAATGTTCAATTGGTCGACCCCCTTGCCCTTTGGACAACTTGGGCCAACAAAACACATCCCTTTGGCCAATGCGCCCACTTCGTCAAGAAAGCTCTTCTCAATTAATGAACCGGCACCAATCAATAGAGTAGTGTCGAGTGCAGGCATCGCACGAGCCTGAAGGACAATATTGTTGCCCTCAGGCTGAAACAATGGGAAAAAGAGTAGTTGGGCACCAGAGTTTATAACGGCGGTTAACACCGGTTCCATTTCAGTTTCCCCTTTGTTGATTGCGGTATCAAGAACAACCTCTCCGCCAAGAGAGACAAAGCTTTTTGTAAAACTTTGAGTTAAGCCAATACTGAAAATGTCATTGTCGTGAATGGTGGCGGCTTTGCGGAGACCAAGCTGTTGCAAAACATACCTCGCTGTGGCTTGGCCGGCATTTTCGTCATTCGGGGCAGTGCGAAAAAAGCCAGCTTGCCAATTTGGCGCCGCGTGGCCTGCAATGGATGTGAGAAATGGTGCGGAATCGTTGCCGGAGATCATGGTAAGACCGGCTGCCGACATGGCTTGGGAGGCGGAGGCTGCAGCGCTGGAACAGGTCGTGCCGAAGATGGCAACGGTCTGTTTATCTGCAATTACTTTGAGAGCTGCGTTGGCACCTCCTTCTTCAGTGCATCCGGTATCTTCGATTTGGAGGTCAATAGGATGGCCGAGAATCGTTTTTTTCCTCTTGTCGAGGGCGAGCTCAAGTCCTCTTATCTGTGCCTCGCCGAACGATGCAACTTTTCCGCTCAACGCCTGCAACACTCCGATTTTAACCGCTTCTCCGGAAGCAACATTAACACAACCTATACTGTCAGTGCATATAAACGGCGATTCTGATTGAGTACAGGAGCTGAGCACAAAGGAAAAAACGAGAGCAAGGGAGAATACCAATATGCTGGTTTTTTTTTCCGGGACCATAAGCAGCTCCATGTTAGCAAATCATATTGCAAACCAAGGTAGTTTTACTGCTGATATTTGATATCTTAAAGCTTACAGGGTAGATGTTTTAAGGTCAAACCTGAATGGCTGTAGAGCAATAAACAAGTCTAACCACTCGACGCTGAGAAAAAACTTTCCCGACATGTATTATTGATTTCTTAAGCACCTCAATTTAGAATACAATGCCTCGTTCAGGATAAAAACTAACTAGTGTCTGTCTATAAACGGCTATTTTCCCCTAACTATTCGTTGCTCTCAAAATTTAATCATCGGAATATCAAATACATGCCTGTGGTTAAATTCATCGAGCGCCTCTATTTAGAGCAAAATATCTCATTTATGGACAGGCATTAGCTAATAGTTACTGTAGATCGTAATACTAATGCAACTGGAAAGTTTTCCTGGAGACCAAACTCTATGTCATCGCGTAAAACAGTTGGACTGGTATTAGGCAGTGGAGCCTCGCGCGGTTGGGCGCATATTGGTATTATCGAAGCACTGATAGAGGCAAATATTCCTATTGATTTTATTGCTGGTTGCAGCGTTGGCGCCTACGTAGGGGCACTTTATGCAAGCGGCAGTATCGGCAGCCTTAAAAAATTCCTTCTTCGGATGGACGGTAAAAAGATTTTTTCATATTTCGACGTTGTTTTTCCCAAGTCAGGTCTCCTGAATGGTTCAAGGCGCGTTCAGGAACTCTTTTCAATGCATACGAATGTGCAGACGTTCGAACAACTCGATATTCCATTGGTGATGGTCGCAACGGATCTTGAGAGGGGAGAAAAGGTTGTCATCAATTCCGGCAACATCATTGAGGGACTTAGAGCAACAATGTCGTATCCAGGGCTCTTTGCTCCGGTGCAGGTCAAAGGTCGCTGGCTAGTGGATGGTGGCCTGGTCGATCCGGTTCCGGTCGGAGTGGCGCGTGCAATGGGAGCTGGTGTCGTTATTGCAGTCGATCTCAATAACAGGATTGTTTCGCACACAAAGCAGTCGATTGCAGCAACTGATGTCGATAAACATAAAAAACTATCGACTAAGGTGGCCGATGAACAACCGGATAACCGCAACGAACTGATGAAAAAAATGGCAGATTTTTATGAGAACGCGGAAAACAGATTCAAGCAGAGGAAGAAAGAGCTTCCTCGGCGCGATTCGGGGGCTCCGGACATCATCGAAACTGTATTGACGTCTATCGGCATCATGCAGGAACGTATAACTCGTATCAACTTGGCTGTTGATCGGCCGGATATCCTGATTCAACCTCGATTGGGAGCATTGAAGATGATGAACTTTGATCAGGTTGCATATGCCATTGAAGAAGGTTATATCGGGGTCCATGAGAAACTCGAAGATATCCGCAATCTGCTGGCGTCCGATTGAGAGGATTGGTCGTTTCCTGAAAAATGTAAAAATGAAATAGTGTCGTTAGCTTATTTCTTATTTTTCGAGAGATAAAGGTCAGTCGTACGATCCTGTAGGAAAATCTCAGAAAACTGGGTACTTTTGGCAGTGTCAAACCATCGGTGGCCCTGTTTCTGGCAGGCCGTGCAGGCATCGGTCGGGATGTGGACTGCCAGGATTGGTTTATGTCTGTTGGCTGTCGATTCGATCCGCAAGGCACCCCCGCAGTCATCGCATATACGGATGGTTTCGTTTTGATGTTCCTGGATATCGTCAGTGTCATAATAGATGCTGCGGGACCGTTTGTCTGGGAGGGTTTTGCCGCGTGCCATTTCGGTAAGGGCATCCCGCTGGTGCCAGTTCTCCAGTATGTTTTTTCCCAACTTCTTGATATAGTTTGTTATCTCTGTGCTCTGTTTGTATTTGTCAGCATCATAGTCCGGTTCTTTGAGATTGTCGTAGTCTAAACCGGCCATGGCCAGGATAATGCCGGTGTTGATGTAGGGCAGCGCACCCTCGATAGAGTAACCTCCCTCCAATACGGCTATATCGGCTTTAAGAAGTGAAGTCAACTTGGCGTATCCTTGGGCAGTGACATTCATATTGGTGATCGGGTCGGAGTAATGATTGTCCTGTCCTGCCGAGTTGATGACGAGCTCCGGTTTGAAATCGTCCAGAATCGGGAGCACCATTTCCTGGATAGTATACAGAATTCCTTCATCTGAGGTGTAGGGTGGCAGGGGGATGTTGATAGTGGTACCCACGGCATTAGGGCCACCCATCTCGCTTACAAAACCTGTGCCGGGATAGAGGGTGCGACCGTCTTGATGGATGGAAATAAACAGGGTGTTGGGGTCATGCCAGTAGATGTCCTGCGTGCCATCGCCGTGGTGACAGTCGGTATCGACAATTGCGATTCGCTTTACTCCGTAAGCCCTGCGCAGATACTCGATCATGATTGCTTCAACGTTTATATTGCAGAATCCGCGGGCACCGTGGACAACGCGGCAGGCATGATGCCCGGGAGGACGCACTATTGCAAAACCCCGTTTGATTTTGCCGTCCATCACCGCCATGCCAATGGTCTTGGCACCACCTGCACTGATGAAATGGGACTCAGTCATCACCGCCCAGGGGTCCGGAACACAGAAGTGTACCCGCTGAACATCTTTTATGGTTACCAGATCAGGCTTAAACTCGACAATACCCTCAATATCCAGCAGACCCTCCTCAAACACCTGATCCTGAGTATAGAGCAATCGTTCTTCTCTTTCCGGGTGGGTGGGTGAGATGGACCAGTCAAAGGCAGGGAAGAAGACCAAGCCCGTTTTATTTTTGGCGTATAACATAGTGCTGGTTCCTGGATGCTGAATGTTTTTTGTTGGATCTCAAGCTAAAGAACGCATTTTGTTGTGGTACCTCGAAGTAATTTATCACCTTTCCCTGATGAGGCCGGGCTTAAGTTGCATTCGGACCCGAATGTTCTTGCCAATAGTCTGAAATCCTCGGATCATGTTAAACTGATTCTCCTCAAGGATTTCAGTTTCGAGGTCTACAGGGTTGGCTCCTCTTTTGACGGCTTTTTTGCGCAGCAGATGATCGGCCATGTCGCGAGCATTACCCAGGTTGAAATCAGAGGGGATATCAATAGTGAAACCTTCGGCGGGAGAGGTAGCCCTCCCCTGGGCAGTATCGGCAAACAGGGTTACTTCGCAGGTAGTACGTGCCAGGGCGCAACCAATTGCATTGGCGACCTGATGATTGGGAATGACCTGCACCTTACCGTCGAACATAGTTTCCAACTGACTTGCAAACTGCGGGGCTGGTCCGCCGAGAACAAGCAAATGGCCGGGTTGTATCTGACTTCCTTCCCAGAGTTCGTGCACAGTATAGACAGGCTTGCCGTTGATAGTGTCGATCATCTTCCCGGCGGCTTCCAGAATAGTGCTGCAGGCAGTTTCAAATATTAATTGCGCTGCTTGTTCAACGCTCAGGCCTAAAGTAAGGGCCAGTGGCTCGATGCCGGCCCTGGATCTTGCTGTATCACCGGTGCCACCTTTGCCCAGCACATAAAAAGCATCCGTAGGGGTGGGTTCAGGGCCGCCGTAAGCCATGGCCTTGCCGCTTCGGTCGGGACCTATTGTCAATCTGCCATCTCTCACTCGGACTGTGCTGTCTCCGCCGATGCCGATGGACTCAGTCTGTAGGGCGCGGATAAGAGTTTTGTAGGGTGATATCTCGATACCCAGAGGAGCAAGTAAAGGGACCTTGTCGATCAATACCGCCATATCCGTAGTCGTGCCGCCGATATCCAGCACCAGGCAGGTTCCCTGGGAAGGGGCGGAGGAGATGGCACCCATGACACTGGCTGACGGTCCCGAAAGGATGGTTTGTGCCGGATGGTCTACCGATGATTCTATATTCATGTTTCCGCCATCGGGTCTGAGGATACGGATGGGCATTGTCAGACCTTTTTGGGCCAGCGACTTCTGAACAGCTTCGAAAAATTTCTTATGAATGGGATAAACAGCGCAGTTCAAATAGGTGGTAGCTATCCGTCTGGGAAAATTGAGATTGCCGGAAAACCGGTGACCCATAAAGACCTGTTCTACATAGGGCTGCAACAGTGCAGCCATCTTTTCCTCTTGCTTTGCGTTTCGTACCGAAAATTTTGAGACTACTCCTGCATAGCGAATGCCCAGGCGCTTGAGTTCCTCGCCGATGGACTGCAACTGCTTGTCGTTAAGGGGCTGTATTTCGCGGCCGCGATGATCCTGGGCACCATCCACCGTATAATAGAAGTCGTTGGTGCGATAGTGTCGGGGATCTATGCCCGGGCCACCAGCGACCACCATACCGACCTCGGGGAGCTTTTTCTGGGCTATAAGGTTGGTGGCCAAGGTAGTACTGAGGACAGCACGTCGTATGGACGTGGGGTCGATTCCCTCGATAACGGCGCTGAGGCCTGTAATAAGCGTCTGGAAAAGATCGTCAGGATCAGTTGCGATCTTGACCTCGCGAACAAGTTGCCTGCCGTCCAGAAGGATGACGTCGGTATGGGTGCCGCCTACATCAAGTCCAATGATCATTCCGTTCATCCGAGGTAAAAGTATGGGTAATCGGAATCAAAAAAAGAGGTACAGTGCCGGCAATCATTCCGTTACCAGATACGGCTCTTGAAGTCACATCCAGGTAATATGAGTACAAAACAGCTGGTTGGTGGTCAAGTACTATTTACTTAAAAATCGAAATTAGACCTGGGCAAGTTTATGAAATGGCGAAGTATTTAGGAAGTTATTAGATAATGCTGAACACCGTAGGATACTCTTGTCTGGGATGTAATTTGTCAATAAATAGGTTGCCTGACTGTAACGATCAGTCAATTAGAGCCAAAAGATCCGGGCCAAGGTAGGTTCGTTCATTTTCGCCAAGGATCCCAAGGGAGAGGCAGATCAAGGTCCAGAAATGGACGACGCCGTAGTTGCCACCGTAATGATGGCCGATGTCTTCCATCTGCGAATGGCAGTTATGGCAGGGGGTGAGTACATAGGCTGCACCGGTTGCGGCAATCTGGTCAAATTTTCGCTTGCCATATGTGCGTCGGTGTTCTGTCATTCCTGCCTGGAGAAAACCACCGCCTCCGCCGCAACAATAGTTGGCGCTGCGATTTGGTTGCATATCAATGAAATTTTCTTCTCCCACTAAACTCTTGACCACAAAGCGCATATCCTCAGCGATGGATTCTCCGTAGGCTTTTCTGACAATCATGCACGGATCCTGGACGGTGAATTTAATGCCTTTACTGTTCCATTTTGAATTAACGGGCAATTTCCCTTGCCGGATCCACTCTGCATAGTAGGTTATCAGGCTTTCAAGCTTGAAGTTGGCCTCCATGCCGAAACGGGCCAAGCCGTTCCACATGGTGTAGTAGCTGTGGCCGCACTCTGTGTTCAGCCACACCTTGCAGCCCAACTCGTTTACGGCATCGACTCTTGTTTTGATAACTTCGTACCATGCTTCTTCATCGCCTGAAAACATGCAGAAGTTCTCGGCAGCCCATCCCTTGGAGGAGTAAGTCCAGTCGGCACCGACCAGGTCAAAGATCTTCCAGAGTGGGACCATCTCGTCCGGTTCGTTCATTGGTTCCCGGGAATTTTGATTAACAAAGAAAAAGGCACCCTTTTTATCCATCGGGGCCTGCAGGTTTTTGAAAGCCGGCTGGGTTTCTCGCACTTCTTCAAGAACATCCTGGACGACGAAGACAAAGTCCTCAGGTGGTAGCCCCATGGCACTGGTCGAATCTGTAGAACGAATAAGCTGGCAGGAACGGACTATTCCTTTAGGCTTTTCCTCCTGTGGCCAATTACCGCGGGCAAGGAAGACCAGTTGCGAAATGTCGATATTCATCGGACAGACATGCTGGCATCGCTTGCACTGGGTACAGCACCAGACCCACGGTGTGGTGGACAACTCTTCATCCATGCCGAGCATAGCCATGCGGATGAATTTTCTTGGGTCCATGTTTTCGATTCCCGAGGCGGGACAGCCGGACGAACAGAGACCACAGGTTAAACAGGCCTCAAAGCTTGCCCCTGGCGGTAGTAGTTCTATGGCCTTTTCTTTGAAATTGATAGTGGGGATTTTTTTATTCGACATGGCTTTTCCTTCTTTCTGTCACTTATATATGTAAAGCGTGTAAGAATTTTTCAGCGGCTTCCACTGCTTTAAAGGCGGTGGCAATTGCAATACCAGCTCCGCTCCGGCCACGAATCCAATCTTGGTGCGCAAGGATGATTCCTGCAGCAAAAAGGCGTTCATTGTAGGGTTTGCCGTTTTGGGTGAGCGGTCGAAATGAGCGTATCAATCTCGATTCCGGCTTTATGGATAGCATGGCCCTGGGGGTCCGTGTATCCGTCACGATACCAGTCTGTGCGATCTGCTGGCTGACTCACCGGTAAATTAAGCAAAGACTCAGTTATGCCGGTGATGTGGGCTTCCAGGCCGCCACTTAAAAAACGTCCGGTAGCGAGAATGACTGCTTTTGAACGGATGGTGATCGGGCCGTAATTATCACTGAGGCGAAGAAGCGCACCGTCGTCGTCGAAGGTCAGAGAGGTAACCTTCTGCTGAGGGATAAGGGTTATGCCCATTTGCGGGAACACCTGCTCAAACATTTCCCGAAGACGAATTCCCGGAACCGATGGCGGCATGGTCGGGATTTCAAAAATTTGCAGTCCGGTGAGTTGCTCAAGTTCGCTCCTGACCAGGTCGGGGCCGTGCATTCCGAGGATGGCGGGCAGGCCGATAACCTTTTTCTCCCCAGCCGCATTTTTCAGGAGTTGGGCAAGTCTTACCCGAGTTGCAGGAACCTCAAGGGCACGCGCCATGACTTCCGGGTAGATTTCGCCGCTTTCCATATCAGGGAAGGGTATTCGTTTGGCGGACAGGTTTGGCCATTTGTTCTGGAGATTGGCCACCACCTGGCGCGCACTGAATCCCTTCAGCCCTTTGAAGTCGATAATGACGCAAGGAGTTTTTGCGGCAAAGGCTTTTGGGCCTGCCGCCATGGTGGCTGGGACGCAGAGTGTTTTTTTAGGGTTCCGGCAGGCGTAAGTGCAGTAATATTCGTTTCCTGAGGTGCGGTGTAGGCGATACCGCAATGCCCGAGAAACGCCGTGAATTGTTCGAAACTTTTTCTGATATCTTCTGCGGGAATTCGGCAGAGGGGATGATCAGGGTCTGAATTTTTGAGTTGCAGAATGCTGTCCCATGGGTTGTCGACGGGAACCGGTGATATTTCGCTTGATCCAAGCAGGTCGAGATAGCCGGTGGTATAGGCTACAGCACCGGTATTACCGACTTGGGCTGTCTTGATTTTTCGATTGAGGGCAAAGATGGATGCAGCAAATCCAGCAATGCCTGAGCCTATAACTGCCAGTTCGGTCTCAAAATGACGGGCTTCTTCTCTCATGAACTTCTCCACAGACTGTGTTGTTGGCTATGATTCTTTGTCGTTGTCCAAATTGTCAAGGCCAAGCAGTCCGCAATGGAGCGCTTCTGCCAGTTCCATTTGCGCCGCCTGCTGGCCCCAGATAACTGTGCGCATGCCCTTGAATCGTTCGTTAAAAAAGTCACGCATATGGATAAGGCCGGTTTTATCGTGGTAGTAGCCGCGATCATAGAGATAGGAGGCGATTCGGATACCGCAAAACGATCCCTGGCATGGACCTTTGCCAGCCCGGGATCTGAGGGCAATAGCCTCAAGGGTCATCTCTTCTTCTGCACCTGGGGCGCATTTGACTATTTCGTCAATGGCCGATTGAGGAACCATTTCACATTCGCAGAGAATCATATCCTCGGAGTCGTTGGCCTGATACCAGATGCGGGGGGCGGCTCCCGGTTCGGTCCACCTGCAGGCATTGCCGTCTGGCAGGGGAATGCTGTTGGTTGTGCACTTTTCTCTATTGCCGAGCCGCCGTGCAACAAGATCAGAGGTTTTCTCGGCCATCAGACGAAAGGTAGTCAGTTTTCCTCCGGTTATGGTGCAGAAATTGGTGAGCCCTGCGAGGCATGGTCAAAAAGCGCAAAACCGCGGGTCGCATCCCGGCCATCCTCGCTGCCGGACGGTTGCAGGAGTGGGCGCACCCTGGAAAATGCCCTGATATAACGGGCTGTGGCCAGGGCAGGAATCATCGCTGTGCCTTCAGTAACATTACGATCAATCTCTTCGACTGTCGGTCGGACAGTTTCCAGGTTATCGGTTCGAATGGAGGTCGTTCCCAGTACCGATACCGTCCCGCCTGGAACGAGGATGTCACCGTCGGCTGGCGGTCGCAGCCGGTTGATGACATGGCCTGTCATCCGGTCATGGCTGATCAGCAGCGTGCCTTTGGAGTAGAGCAGGTTGACATCGGTGCATCCTGCTTTTTGGGCGATGTTCATAGCCCATGCTCCCCCGGCGTTGACATATTGTTTGGCCTGGATCTTGATTGTTGTTTTGGTTCGGTTGTCCCGACAGATTGCTGAATGAATTTTGCCCTTATCGATTTCGAAATTGATAATTTCGGTATGAGGCCGATAGATGCTGTCCGTTAACATCCGGGCATGAGCGACGTTTTCAAGAGCCAGTCTGAAGGGGTCAACTGTTGCGTCTGGTACTAAAAAGGCCTTAACCAACTTATCTGAGAGCTGGGGCTCCAGCCTTCGCGCCTCGGTCGGGGTAATTTCTTTGCAGGAAATACCTGCCGCAGAGCAAAAACCAGGAAATTTAGCAGCAAACTCAAGATCATCACCTTCCACGGCAACAAACAATCCACCCGTCTCTTCAACGCACTGAGGTGCCAGTTGTTTTATGAGCTCGTTTTCCATCCTGCATTCAATTGCCGAGTGAAGATCATTGGACACATACCGGGCACCGGAGTGCAGAAGTCCGTGATTGCCACCTGAGGCCCCGGCACAGAGATCGCGTTTGTCAATCAGGATGGTGTGTAATCCACGGAGGGCAAGATCACGCATGATTCCAGCGCCGGTGACGCCGCCGCCGATGATAAGAACATCGGTCACAATGGTTTGTTCCCCTGTTCCTGAAGCTAGGTGGGTGAAGGCTGGAGTCATGATTATGCTTCCTTTTGCTGGAAAAAATATACCGGTCTCAAGAGCTCCTCGATTTACGCCGGATGCTTGGGGAGCCTCTATTACCTAAAATTCTCACCTTAAGTTGTATACTTGTTTTGGTATTACTTCAAGTGAAATATTCGAAACATTCATACGAAACTAAAATACGAAAAATATGAAACAATGCGATACGCTTGGCGGATAATTGTTCAACTGTTTCCGGTGTCAGATTGTATTCTTTGTTCTGGATATTGGCTTTAAAGATCACGCTGCGGTTGGGGTGGGTATAGATCAACCCGTTGTCGTCGATGATATAGGAATAGAAAATTTTATGTTATCGGTCTTTTCATGATATGATTTGACGATATGGTAGCGAATAACTTCTGATATCTGTGTCGGAAAACCAAAGCTAGGAGAAGGGTATTATTCAGGAAATAAAAGAGAAGAATGCTCTTTTCGTACAACCATCTGCTGGTGTATGCCCTGGAATCAAGGATAAAACTTTATAAGAGCCAAAAATGAAAGTGAAAGCAAATCTGTTGGTGATATTTTTGTTCCTGTTAGTTAACACCTGTTTTTGTCCATCGATATTGCAGGCCGTGCAACCTTCTACAGGTGCAGGCAAGATACAATCGCAAATCACCGCCAGTCAGGTAGTTGAAAAAAGCCCCGAAGCTGGCAGAGATAATTTGTCGTTGACGGTCGAAGAACGTTCCTTCCTTGAAGTTCATCCTATTATCCGTGCCCACAACGAACAGAACTGGATTCCGTTTAATTTCTACCGTGATGGAAAACCCCAAGGATTCACCATAGATTTAATGAATATCCTGGCAAAAAAGCTTGGAGTCAAAATCGAATATACCAGCGGCCCCACCTGGGATGAGTTTATGGGGATGCTGAAGAACAAAGACATAGATATTATAGGGAATATGGTGGAAAACGAGGCTCGAAAAAAATTTGCGGTTTTTACTCTGCCGATCATTAAAAATCCCCTTAATATTGTCAGCCAAACCAATACGCCATTTAGGAATCTCAAAGAACTGGAAGGTCACACAGTGTCTATTGTAAAAGGGTTTTGGTATCAAGACTTATTAGAAAAAAATGTCCCGGCGATAAAGCTTCTTCTGGTAGATACCAGTGTTGACGCGCTGAAAGCTGTCGCTTTTGGGACGGCGGACGCCACCATCGACATCGGGGCCGTGATGCAGCATATCATGCTTGAGTACAACATCCCCAACCTCACTATTTCCGGAGAAACCAAGATCCCTGGGGGAGAAAACTTCTATAATCGTATAGGCGTTCGAAAAGATTGGACACTTCTCGCGAGTTCCTTGGATAAAGCTTTGAAGTCGCTGACATTTCAAGAGGAATATCAGCTGAAAGAAAAATGGCTTACTATGCAATCAACCACGGAAACTACGCGTATAACATTGACCGACCAGGAACAGGGCTATCTTAAAATTCACCCGACAGCTTCAATCGCCTTGATAAGTGATTATGCCCCTTTCTCCTATGAGGAGAACGATGAGGTAAAAGGTTTTGTCAAGGAGTTGCTGGTGCTCATTTCTGAAAAAACCGGCCTTGAATTTGTCCAAAAAGTAGATCATTGGGGCAATAACCTTAATAAATTCAAGAAAAAAGAGGTCGATATCATCGCGGACATTTCTTATAAAAAGGAACGGGAATCATTTACCCTTTTTACCACACCTTACTATCAGATCCCCGTTGTTATCTTTACCAGGGATGACTTTAAAAATTTTCAAGGCCTGAAGAGTCTCAAAGGGAAAAAGGTGGGAATTCAGCAGGGGATCTTTTATGAAAAAGAACTTCGCGAAATGGGTGGAATCGAACTTGTCGGCTTTGATAATTATGAAGATCAATCCAAGGCCTTGGCCTATGGAAAAATTGACGCACTCATTCAAAATCTGTCTGTCATTAATTATCAAGTTCGCAAATATGGTCTGAGCAATATCCGGGTTGCTGGAGAGTTTGAGTTGGAAGGCGTGGGCAAAGAAGATTTGCGTTTCGGCGTTAGGCCTGACAAGAAGATATTATACGATATCCTGCAAAAAGGGCTGGCTGGTCTCAGTGAGGATCAGTTGGCTATAATAACAAATCGCTGGTTGAGTACGGACTTGAAAGTAATCGGTTCGAAAGAAACTCAACTTGTGCTGTCCTCAGCTGAACAGCAATACCTCGAAAATCGAAATGAGATTCTTATGGGTGCCAATCCCAACTGGATGCCGTTTGAGTCAATCAGCAAGGCTGGCATTCACGAGGGGATGGCAGCTGAATTTATGAATATCATCAGTCAGAGGATCGGTAAAAGTATCAAGTTGGTGCCAACAAAAAATTTCAGCGAGACCTTGAGTATTTCGAAACAGCGTCAGTGTGACATTCTCTCTCTGGTTCAGGAAACAGCAGAGAGAAAAGAATATCTCAACTTTACGGAGCCCTACCTCCAGACCCCCATTGTTATTGCCACCAGGTCCGACGAGTTGTTCATCGATGATATAAATAAAATTTTAAATAGAAAATTTACGGGTATTAAAGACTTTGCCTATATAAACAAACTGAAGAAAAAGTACCCTGGTATCATTATTGATGAAGTTTCTGATGTCGAAGAGGGTCTTGAAAAAGTTCGTTCGGGTGAGGCCTATGGCTTTATCTGTTCGATGGCCGCTATTGGCTATAAAATTCAACAAGCAAGAATAACTGACATTAAGATCGCAGGCAAGTTTGATGTGAATCATGATCTGTCTGTCGCGGTGCGCAATGATGACCCTACGTTATTTTCTATTATGCAGAAAGCGGTTGGGTCTTTAACAGCGGCAGAAAGACAAAACATCTATAACAAGTGGGTTTCCATCGTCTTTGAAAAAACGTTTGATTACTCTATGCTTTGGAAAATACTGGCGGTCTTTCTTTCGGTTCTGCTTGGTATTTTCTATTGGAATCGCAGATTGACAGTCCTGAACCGGGCTATCCAGAAAGCCAACCTGGCCAAAAGTGATTTTCTGGCCAATATGAGTCATGAAATCCGGACACCTATGAATGCCATTATTGGCTTATCTGAGCTAGCCCTTAATCAGGACATGGCTCCCAGATTGAGGGAGTATCTTTCGAAAATTCATTCTTCTGGAAATTCTTTATTGGGAATAATTAACGGTATTCTCGATTTTTCGAAAATCGAGGCGGGAAAACTCGACCTGGAACATATCGAATTTTCTTTGCTTGATGTTCTGGATAATATCTCTAATACCTTTTACTTCAGTACGGCTGAAAAAGGAATTGAGCTGATTACCTCCATTGATTCCGATGTGCCCTGGCACCTTCTCGGTGATCCTTTACGAACAGGACAAATATTCACCAATTTGATTAACAATGCCATCAAATTTACCGACCAGGGAGAAATTATAATTCGTGCTTCTTGCCTGAAAAAGGATGACAAACAGGTGAGATTGCTTTTTTCAATCGCTGATACGGGTATCGGAATTCCAAAAGACCGGATTGCCGGCCTGTTTGAACCATTTGCCCAGGCGGATGGCTCGACCTCAAGAAAACACGGCGGAACAGGTTTAGGGCTTTCGATTTGCAAACAATTGATTGAGAAAATGAGTGGCAGGATCTGGCTTGAAAGTGAACAGGGAAAAGGAAGTGTTTTTTCTTTTGAAGTTGAGTTTGGAGTCGAGCTAGATGCTGAAGATAACAATTCACAAATCTCTCCAGCGATGATAGGCCTGCATGCCCTGGTGGTCGACGATAATCCGGTCACTCGAAAGGTAATAGAAAAGATGCTGATTCTTCTTAAATTCAAGGTTACTACCGTAGAATCTGGAGAAAAGGCGCTGTCGGTGCTGGAAAATACTCTTGATAATAACTCGATTGATCTGGCTATAATTGACTGGCAGATGGCTGGAATGGATGGAATTGAAACATGTAAAAAGATAAAAGAAAATGCGTCGATTCCCAAAATCCCAATGGTTTTAATGTCAGCCTTTGACAAGGATGGTTTGCTCGGCCAAAAGTCAAAAGAGGCTGGCTTTGATTCTTTTCTGTTAAAACCTGTTAATCGCTCTATTTTGGTTGATACCATTATGGCTGTTTTTGGTTATAGGGATGAGACTATAGAAAACCTGAAGAGAAACATTAAAGTAGATTCTGCAAGGTTGGAAGCAATCGGGGGTGCCAAAATATTGCTTGTTGATGACAATGAGATTAACCGGCAGGTGGCCAGAGAATTTTTGGAAAATGCGGAATTGATAGTCGTAGAAGCAACCAATGGGAAAGAAGCGGTTAACTCTGTGAAAAGCAATGCATTTGACGCGGTGCTTATGGATGTGCAGATGCCTGAAATGGATGGATATGAAGCCACCCAAAAGATTCGAAGATGGGAAAACGAGCAGGATGATTTTAAGTCTGCCAACGGCTCTCGCGTTTTACCTGTCATCGCCATGACCGCCCATGCTATGGAAGGCGATAAAGAAAGGTGTCTTGTAGCAGGAATGAATGATTACGTCACCAAACCAATTGATACAAGACAATTGTTTGAGGTCCTCAGCAGGTGGATTAAGCTTGGCGATAGGAAAAAAGCTAAAATTACAGCCGACCCAGAAAAATATGACACTCACATCCCGGCAGAAATTAGTGGAATTGATATTGTGGAAGGACTGCAGCGAGTAGGGGGAAACAAAAAGCTTTACAAATCATTGTTGCTTGCTTTTGTTAATATGCATTCTCAAACAGTTCAGCAGATAAGAAGTGCCTTAGAGGGCAATGAGATCAAAAAAGCAGCAGATCTTGCCCATACATATAAAGGAGTTAGTGGCAATATTGGGGCGACAGCTATATTTTCATTAACCAGCGAATTGGAACAAGTAATTAAACAGGATAGGCAATCCGAAATCAATGGATTGCTAAAGAAGTTGGAGGAAGAAACCAAAATTATTACCAATTCCATTATCCTTTGGCTAAAGCGCGAGAAAACGGCTGGAAAGAGGAGATCGGACTATAACGTGACGTCAGGACCTGTCGATACTTCTCTTATCAAACCTGTCCTGAGTTCGTTAGCATCCTGTCTACAGGACAATAATTTTGATGCCATCGATTACATTAAAAAATTAACTACTCTTGTAGGTCCTGCTAATCAACAGGGCTTGGAGCGAATTGAGGATCTGGTAAATGATTTACAATTTGAAGAAGCAGCTCTTAAATTGAAAGAGCTGTGCAGTAAACTTGCTCTTTCGATTTAAGGTACAATTATGCATGAGGAAATAAAACAAAAAGTATTAATTGTCGATGATGTCCTGGATAATATTAAGGTTTTGATCGATCTGTTGAAACCGGAATATAAAACGTTTTTTGCGGATAATGGTGAAAAAGCCCTTGCATTAGCTCAGAACTTGGCCCCTGATATTATCTTACTGGATATTGTAATGCCGAAAATGGATGGCTACGAAGTCTGCCAGAAATTGAAATCTAACCCAATAACCAGGGATATTCCTGTTATATTCATATCGGCAAAGAGCGAGATTGGGGATGAAACAAAGGGGCTAGAAATCGGTGCGGTAGATTACATTACCAAGCCAATTAGTCCGGCGATCGTTAAAGCCAGGGTGAAAAATCATTTAAAACTTCGGGAAGCCATGCAGGAACTGAAACGATTATACAACACAGCACTTGACTCAAATCCCATGACTGGCCTTCCTGGTAATAACAGTGTGGCAAAACAAATTAAAAGTGCATTGGATACCCCCGAAAATTTGAGCGTGATTTATTCTGATTTAGACAATTTTAAAGCATTCAATGACAATTACGGCTTTGCCTTAGGAGATGAAGTCATCAAGTTTACCTGCCAGATTCTTCAAGATGTTGTTGGTGAGCTCCATATTAAAGATGCATTTATCGGTCATATAGGAGGGGACGACTTTGTTATGATTGTGCCATCAGACCAGACTCAAACAGCAGCTGAAAAAATCATTTTACGGTTTGATGAAGGCGTTGTTAAGTTTTATTCACGAGAAGATGCAGGAGCCAAGTGTATTCAATCTGTCAACCGCCAAGGTGAAAGTCAGACCTTCCCGTTAATGTCAATCAGTTTAGCAGGTGTTGATTTGGCACATGGCGTCTATAAGGAGTACATGGAAGTGAATGATGTCTGTGCGACTACCAAAAAAAGAGCGAAATTAATGCCAGGGAGCAGTTTTTTTTTAAACAGACGAGGTGCAACGGCATAAATCAACGGGCTCATAAATCGAATGGTAAAAACCAGAAAATTAAACACTTTAAAATTACTTTAATGGATTTGGCCCTCTCGTTAAACAGTATCGGAGATACCCCCACTCGCTTGGCGAGCTGGTCAGCAGACCTGCTTAGTGTCTGGCCAGTAATGAGCTCGTATTATAATATCCTGACGAATGTCGTGTGGTTTGCTTTTAATAATACCCTTAGTGAGGCGCAACTATTTTGTCAGTGTGCGTCGTACGGCATCCTTCCAACCACTATATTTCCTGATGCGGATGTTTTCGTCGAGGGCCGGAATAAAACGTTTATCACGTTTCCAGGAACTGCTGAATTCTTCCGGTGGAGGGAAAAGTCCCATGTGGAGTCCGGCCAGATAGGCAGCGCCGAGAGCAGTGGTTTCAAGGACAACAGGTCGATCAACGGGAGCGTTTAGGATATCGGCAAGAAACTGCATGGTATAGTTCGATGCGACCATGCCGCCGTCTACTCGTAGAACTGTCTCTCCCATATTCTGCCAGTCGCCTCGCATGGCATCAAGCAGGTCACGTGTCTGATAACAGACTGATTCCAAAGCGGCTTTAGAAAGTTCGGCTGGACCAGTGGCCCGGGTAATTCCGAAAATGGCGCCTCGGGCCTCACCGTCCCAGTGGGGTGCGCCCAAACCGGTAAAAGCAGGGACCAGATAGACATCCTGGTTGATGTCTGCCTGCCGTGCTAGTTTGCCGGTTTCTGCAGCCGATTCAATCAGTCCCATGGCATCACGCATCCACTGAACCGCTGCACCGGCAACAAAGATAGAACCTTCGAGAGCGTAGGTGGTTTTTCCGCCCAGACGATAGCCGATGGTCGTGAGCAATCTATTGTTTGAGCGGACGGCCTGGTCGCCGGTATTAAGAACGACGAAGCAGCCTGTGCCGTAGGTGGATTTGATCATGCCCGGTAGAAAACACGCCTGTCCTACAAGAGCGGCTTGCTGGTCTCCGGCGATGCCGCCAATTGGGATTGCTGTTCCGAATAGGGCAGGATCGGTCAAACCAAAATCAGCGGAGCAATCTTTAACTTCGGGAAGCAGTGATTCTGGAATGTTAAGTAATTTCAGTATTTCTTTATCCCAGCAATTCTCATGGATGTTGTACAGCATAGTGCGCGAAGCATTGGTAGCGTCGGTGCAATGCTCTTTGCCGCCGGTGAGATGCCAGAGCAGGAAGGTATCAACGGTACCGAAGCGTAGCCTGCCGTCCATGGCTTTTTCTTTTGCACCAGGTACATTATCAAGCAGCCATTTGATTTTCGTGCCGGAAAAATAAGAGTCCAGCAACAGGCCTGTTTTGGCGGTGATCATTGGGTTGTAACCACCTTCCTGCAGTTCTGTGCAGTACTCGGACGTTCTTCTGTCTTGCCAGACGATGGCTTTGTGAATCGGTTTGCCGGTATCTTTATCCCAGATGATGGTGGTTTCACGCTGGTTAGTTATGCCAATCGCTGCGATGTCGGTCGCAGATAGTTGGGATTTTTCCAGAGCCTTTTTACAGGTGGCAAGCGTGGAACTCCAGATTTCCTCGGGATCGTGTTCGACCCAGCCCGATTGGGGAAAAAATTGCTCGAATTCCTGCTGAGCGGCTGCGACAATTTCGAGCTGATCGTTAAAGATAATTGCTCTACTTGAGGTGGTCCCTTGATCGATTGCGAGAATATGCGATGCCATTGCGAATCTCCTGAGTGCCTTACTCCTCAAAACTTGCGACAAACAACAAGAAATCTGAGGATTGTTTTGAGAATGGGAACTTTAAGTAATCACCAAAGCACTTATCCCTTTTGTCGGGGTGAGTGATTAAAAAAGGGTTTTCCTTGATTTTACCAGGAAAACCCTTTCGTGAAGGAACTTATCCCGCAATGCCTTTAAACGGGATTAGAGCTCTAAAAATGATCTTCATAGCTTATTTTTTCGCAGCAGCCCAACTTTTGACCAGTTCGTCATAGTCGACGGTCATGCCCTTGGGCTTCTCGTTGGCAACTTTAGGCTTGGGTGAGCCGGGCAGGTTCAGCCAGTAGGATGGATCCTGCTTTTTGTTCAACTTCGGTCCACATTCGCCCTGGATACCGGAACGCTCAATACGTTCCATGACCTTGTCCTGTTGCTCAGCCAGGGAATCCATAGCCTGCTGTGGGGTTTTGTCACCGGTTACCGCCTCGGCTACATTCTGCCACCAGAGTTGGGCAAGTTTTGGGTAGTCAGGCACGTTAGTGCCGGTTGGGGTCCACTGAACCCGGGCCGGACTGCGGTAGAATTCAACCAAACCACCGAGTTTTGGAGCACGTTCGGTGAATGATTTATCCCAGATATCGCTCTCACGAATGGGAGTCAGACCAACATGGGTCTTCTTCAGACTGACAGTTTTAGAAATTACAAATTGAGCATACAACCAGGCTGCCTTGCGACGATCAACCGGTGTGGACTTCATTAAGGTCCAGGAACCGCAATCCTGATAGCCAAGTTTCATACCTTCGGACCAGTAAGGACCGTGTGGAGATGGTGCCATACGCCATTTCGGATTGCCTTGTCCATCGACCACTGGAGTACCGGGCTTGGCCATATCGGCGGTGAAGGCGGTGTACCAGAAAATCTGCTGGGCAATGGCTCCCTGGGCGGGCACTGGGCCTGCTTCAGAAAAGGTCATGCCTGCGGCTTCAGGGGGAGCATATTTTTTAAGCCAATCGATATACTTGGTCAGGGCGTACACGGCGGCAGGAGCGTTGGTTGCTCCTCCGCGGGAGACGGAAGATCCAACCGGCTGACAACCTTCAACCCGGATTCCCCATTCATCTACCGGCAGACCGTTTGGAATACCCGCGTCACCGGTGCCGGCCATGGAGAGCCATGCATCGGTGAAACGCCAGCCGAGGGAAGGATCCTTTTTGCCGTAATCCATATGACCGTAGATACGTTTACCATCAATTTCCTTGACCTTGTCAGTGAAGAATTCGGCGATGTCTTCATAAGCGGACCAATTCACAGGTACACCAAGTTCATAGCCGTAGAGTTCCTTAAATTTAGCCTTCAAATCGGGGCGCTTGAACCAGTCATAGCGGAACCAGTAAAGATTGGCGAACTGCTGGTCAGGGATCTGGTAGAGTTTGCCGTCCGGCCCGGTAGTAAATGACTTGCCGAGGAAATCGTTGACATCGAGCATAGGATCGGTGACAGCTTTTCCTTCACCGCTCATCCAGTCGCTGAGTGGAACAACCTGCTTATAACGGAAGTGGGTTCCGATCAGGTCGGAATCGTTGATGTAGGCATCATAGATATTTTTGTTTGACTGCATTTGCGTCTGCAGTTTTTCGATAACATCCCCTTCACCGATCAAATCGTGAGTGACGTTGATGCCGGTGATCTCCGTGAAAGCCTTGGCGAGGGTCTTGGATTCATACTCATGGGTAGTAAGGGTTTCCGATACCACCTTGATGTCCATTCCTTTGAACGGTTCAGCAGCCTTGATGAACCACTCCATCTCCTTCATCTGGTCGGCCTGGGAGAGAGTCGAGGGTTGAAATTCACTCGTCACCCACTTTTTTGCCTCCTCTACTCCTGCCTGTACGCTCACGGCTCCCACAAAAAGGGCGGCCACAGCTGTTGCTGTTACGAACTTTTTAATCATCGATTTTCTCCTCTATTGTTTTGCGATTTTCCTGCCGCCCCGATGCTGAGCGACAGAACGAAACAACGGTACGAACTACTCACAACTCCCCTACCAGGAGGTTGTCCGAGAATAGGACTTTTGATTAAAATCGAGCCATTTAAAAAAAATAAGCATAGCCATATAGGAGATATTGCGAGCATTATTTTTTGTGAATAACGAAGAGTTTAAGTAAAAGGGCATTCTCGGACAGCCTCCTATACCCATTTGAAAACACAGAGTGCGTAGATGCAGGCAATGACAAGTGCCCACCACAGGGCCAGTTCCGGAAACAGAGCCAGCCAGATAATATGAATATAGGCCGATCCCAGGAGAGAAATAAAAAGACGGTCTCCCCGGGTCGTCTCAAAACGAAGAATACCAACACGCGGGTCACCACCGGGGCTTTTGATTTCCCATATGGTCATGGTGACAAGCATGCAGAAAATTATGATAAAAAATGCTGCGGTGGGTTTGGTCCAGGCCATCCAGCTGAGATTCATAGCTTCCCCTCTTTTTAGTACCCCCCTTGAGGGGTGTAAGTTCTGTCACTAACAACTTTTATTTATACGAAGACCCCATTCCGCCCAAAAGCTTTGCGGGATAAGTTCTTTCGTTCAAGTGTCACTAACCCCGCTGAACAGCGCGGGATAAGTTCCGTCACGAAATTCTTTCCAGACAGCAGGAAAGAATTTCTACGTCACTAAACACGTCCAAGGGCAAAACCCTTGGCAATATGATTACGGACAAACCATATGACCAGTGCTCCTGGTAAAATGGTCAAAACACCGGCTGCGGCCAGCACGCCCCAATCGAGGCCCGAGGCGGAGACGGTACGGGTCATGATGGCAGAAATCGGTTTGGCATTTACTGCTGTCAGCGTCCTGGCCAGAAGGAGCTCAACCCAGGAGAACATGAAACAGAAAAAGGCAGTGACGCCGATCCCGGAGGCGATATTGGGAATGAAGATTTTCACAAAGAACCGGGGCCAGGAATAGCCATCGACAAAGGCGGTTTCATCAATCTCTTTAGGAATGCCGGACATGAAGCCCTCAAGGATCCAGACAGCCAGCGGCAGGTTAAACAGACAGTGCGCGAGTGCTACTGCGATATGGGTATCAAACAGCCCTATAGATGAGTAGAGTTGAAAAAACGGCAGAGCAAAAACTGCTGGCGGAGCCATACGGTTGGTCAGGAGCCAGAAGAAGAGGTGTTTGTCACCGACAAAGGAATACCTGGAAAAGGCATAGGCGGCAGGCAGTGCAAAGGTGACAGAGATGACCACGTTAATGGAGACGTAGATCATCGAATTGATATAACCTGAATACCAGGAGGCGTCAGTAAAGATGACCATATAGTTATCGAATGTTAGATTTTTCGGCCAGAGGCTGAACATCGACAGTATCTCTTCGTTGGTCTTCAGGCTCATATTGACAAGCCAATAGATCGGCAACAGCAGGAAAACTATATAGATGGCAGGGATAAGCCACTTCCAACGCATATCAGGCACCTCCGTTTGAACTTTCTTCACCTATATTGCTCATCACTGTGTAGAAGACATAACTGAGCAGGAGAATAACAAGAAAATAAATAAGGGACATAGCGGCGGCAGGCCCGAGGTCGAACTGACCGATGGCCATTTTTACCAGGTCGATGGACATGAATGTCGTCGAATTCCCTGGACCGCCACCAGTAATAACAAATGGCTCGGTGTAGATCATGAAGCTGTCCATAAAGCGGAGCAGGACTGCAATCAGCAGCACCCTTTGCATTTTGGGTAATTGTATGTATCTGAACACTGATATCCGAGAGGCCCCGTCGATTTTTGCCGCCTGATAATAAGCATCGGGGATGGAACAAAGGCCGGCATACGAGAGCAAAACCACCAGGCTGGTCCAGTGCCAGACGTCCATGATGATGATGGTGACCCAGGCAGCAAATGGGTCTTGGGTATAGTTATAATCAAAACCGAGTGAAGCGAGAGTGTGGCCGAGAAGGCCGATGTCTACCCTGCCAAAGATTTGCCAGATAGTGCCGACGACATTCCATGGAATGAGGAGAGGGAGAGCCATAGAGATAAGGCAGACAGGTACTCCCCAGCCTTTTTTCGGCATGGCCAGGGCGATGGCGATTCCCAGCGGAATCTCAATTGCCAGGATGATACTCGAAAACATGATCTGTCTGAGAAAGGCCTCGTGAAAGCGTTCCGAATGAATGAGGTCTTTGAACCAGCCAATACCCACCCAGAAAAATTGGTTATTGCCGAAGGTATCCTGGAACGAGTAATTGACTACGGTCATGAGTGGAATGACGGCACTAAAAGCCACCAGAAGAAAAACCGGCAGGACCATAAACCATGCCTTCTGGTTTACTTGTTTTTGTATCATGGTTTTTCTCCTGCAATGAGATGGTCGTTGACATAGATATTGGTATGGGCGGTATCAAAGACAAGGGATGCCTGATCCCCGGTCATACCGGAAGTCTCGGGTACGACGACATGGAATTGCCTGTTGTTTATGGCTACCCTGGCGATCTTGTGGCGACCGATATCGTCGACTTTGATAATTTTCACAGGGAGCCCCTTTTCATTGGGCTGAGCAAGGCTCAGGTACTCAGGGCGGATACCGACTTCGATTTTTGACGAGCAGACTGCTGTTGGTAGTGACAGTCAAGGGTGATCTCATGACCTTCAATAAGTACCTGATTGCCTCTGAGTTCACACGGAGACGATATTCATGCCCGGAGAACCGATAAAATAGCCGACGAAAGTATGTTCAGGACGTTCAAACAGCGCCTCGGGAGTACCAACCTGGACAATTTGACCCTCGTACATGACGATGACTTCGTCGGCAAAGGTCAATGCCTCGGTCTGGTCATGGGTGACATAGATCATGGTGAAGCCGAACTGCTTGTGAAGATATTTGAGCTGGGAGCGCAGTTCCCATTTGAGTTGCGGGTCGATCACGGTGAGTGGTTCGTCAAATAAAATGGCGTTGACACTCTGCCGAATCAGCCCCCGACCAAGAGAAATCTTTTGCTTGGCGTCGGCGGTAAGGTGCTGGGCCTTGGTGTACAAATCATTTTCCAGGCCAAGCATTTTGGCGAGCTCGATTACCCTTGGTTCGATCTCTGTTTTGGTGCGGCCCCTGTTTTTTAGAGGGAAAGCCAGATTCTGGAACACCGTCATGGTGTCATAGATCACAGGAAACTGGAAGATCTGGGCAATATTGCGTTGTTCGGTTGGGAGCCTGGTTATATCTTCATCGTTGAAAAGAACCTGTCCCTTGGTGGGGATCAGCAACCCGGATATAATATTCAAGAGAGTCGTCTTGCCGCAGCCGGAAGGGCCTAGCAGGGCATATGCCCCACCATCGCGCCAGGTGAGATTGAGCTTTTTCAGGGCGTAATCGTCCGGATTGTCCGACTTTCCCGTATAGGAATGCGCGATATCTTTTAAGGTAATGTTGGCCATTGAATTCTCCTTTATGCGTCGGCAACAGTTTCCGGCGTCACGACCAGAGAGTCGTTTCTGTCGAATACGTAAAATTTACTGGGGTCCATAAATACCTCGATAGTTTCGTGGACATTAAAGTTATGGATGCCAGGTGCGAGAAGCACCCAACGAATTCCCGCCAGATCGATATGTACATAACTCTCCGAGCCGGTGATCTCCGTGACCACCACCTTAGCTTTGACAGCAATTGCCCTGTCGGATGTGCGGTGCAGGTAGAGATGGTGCGGCCTGAAGGCGATGGTATAGTCATCATCAGCCAATTGGGGTAATTGGCCCAGAACCGGTATTTCCACATGACTCTTAAACAGCATTTTGTTGTTGAGTTTGGTAACCGGCAACGTGTTTAACGGTGGATCGGAAAGGGTCTTGGCGGTGATGAGATTTTGGGGTCGGGAAAAGACTTCGATAGTCGCCCCGATTTGGGTAATTCGTCCTTCGTGCAGGGATGCGGTGTTGCCGCCAAGAAGCAGGGCCTCAGAAGGTTCGGTGGTTGCATAGACGAAAATTGAGCCGGTTTCCGAAAAGATTCTGGGGAGTTCTTCGCGCAGTTCTTCGCGGAGCTTGTAATCGAGGTTGGCCAGAGGTTCATCCAGGAGCACGAGATCGGCTTGTTTGACCAGGGCCCGGGCCAGAGCTGTCCTTTGCTGCTGTCCGCCAGAGAGCTCTTGAGGGGAACGTGTCAGCATCCTTTCAAGTTTCAGGAGCGAAGCGACTTTAGCAACCCTTTTTTTTATCTCGTCATTGGCAACCTTGGCGATACGCAGAGGAGATGCGATATTTTCAAAAACAGTCAGGTTCGGGTAATTGATAAACTGCTGATATACCATTGCTACATTGCGCTGTTGAACCGGAATTCCGGTGACATCCCGACCGGCAAAATGCACAGTGCCGGAGGTGGGTCGATCCAGTCCCGCCATAAGCCGCATAAGTGATGTCTTACCGGAGAGGGTTGGGCCGAGAAGGATGTTTAACGTCCCCGCTTCGAAGGTGAGTGATACGTCGGAGATATGGAATTCCCTGCCGACTTTTTTGCATACGTTGCGTAACTCGAGCTGCATTACTTCTCCTCATCGGTTGTCGGCGAAGAACTATCTCCCACCAAAACTTTCTTTTTTATATATCGATCCAGCCTGTCAACTTCCAGCGCAGACAGGAATAATCCTAATTTCGTGCGCCGCCAAAGCACATCTTCCGCGCATCTGGCCCATTCCCGAGCGATAAGATAATCAACTTCGAAACCGTAAAGGTCATGACCAAACAAGGTGCCCAGATGGCTGGGGTCTTTTATCGTGGAGGTCATTTCATAGGCGCAGGTGCCGTAGGTTCTGAAAAGACGTACTGCCAATTCGTTTTTGAGAACCGGACAACGGCTGAGTAGCTCCCGAACCTCATGGTCAAAGTCGTTTGGGTGAAAATTTCCGCCCGGAAGGACACTTTTCTCGGTCCACTCGTTTCCCATAGTGGGTAGAAAAGGGGAGAGTTTGGCCAGTACCGATTCAGCGAGTTTGCGATAGGTGGTAATCTTCCCACCGTAAATGGAGAGGAGGGGCGCTTCATTTACGCCGGTGTCAAGCTTTAGGACATAATCACGGGTAGCGGCCTTGGCCTCGCTTTTGCCGTCATCAAAGAGAGGGCGGATGCCGGAAAAGCTACTTACTACGTCTTCTTTGGTAATTTCCTTGAGGAAATATTCAGATGCTGCCTTGCACAGATAGTCGGTCTCTTCGGGGGAGATGCACACTGTATCGGGATCCCCTTGGAAATCCCCATCCGTGGTGCCTATCAGGGTAAATTTGTTTTCGTATGGGATTGCGAAGATGATTCGTCCGTCTGCATTCTGGAAAATATAGGCGCGCTCGTGGTCAAACAGTTTGTCGACAATAATATGGCTGCCTTTCACCATACGAATGTGTTCTTTGGTCTCTGCGTGGGAAATATGGTTCAATAGTTGGTCCAGCCAGGGGCCGGAAGCGTTAACCAGGACTTTAGCCTCTATTTGAAATTCTTTGTTACTGGGTTTGTCGAGTAGGTTCAGTCGCCAGGTTTTACCAGCTCGTGTCGCTGATAATAGGGGAGATCTGGTTCTGATTTCAGCCCCCTTGGTCGTAGCGTCCATAGCGTTGAGTACGACCAGACGGCTGTCCATTACCCAGCAGTCTGAGTATTCAAAACCCTTGCTGTAGTTTTTTTTGAGAACCTTTCCGGCAACATCGGTAAGAAGGTCGACGCTGGTGGTGCCGGGAAGGATTTTCCTCCCGCCAATATGATCGTAAAGAAAAAGACCGAGCCGAATAAGCCAGGCAGGTCGCAAACCTTTATGGTGTGGAAGGATGAAACGTAGAGGCCAGATTATATGTGGTGCGGCATTTAAAAGAACTTCGCGTTCGTGGAGGGCTTCCCGCACCAGGCGAAATTCGTAATATTCAAGATATCTGAGCCCACCGTGGATGAGTTTTGTCGAAGCTGAAGAGGTCCCATGGGCAAGATCCTCCTGTTCGCAGAGAAAGACGGAAAGTCCACGACCGGCGGCGTCACGGGCAATACCGCACCCATTAATACCGCCACCAATAATCGCTATATCAAAAACGGGACTCTTCATAACCGGTACCCTATTGAAGATTGACTTTTATCTTGGGGTTGGTTTCGTCTTTAGTGATAACTGCTTTCGAACGCAAGTATAATCCATACTTAACCGAAATCAAATATCGAGGCAAGTGAATATTATTTCCAAAACGGACATTTTTGTATAATGAGTGTTGAATGGTAGCTTAGCTGCGACACTCAAGGTTTGGCGATGACGATTTCAACGCCGCTTTCCACGCAGATATCCTGGAGCTTTTTAGGCAATATATCGTCTATGACGATCGTATTTATTCGGGAAATATGGTCGATTCGGATGGGGGCGCTCCTCTCAAGCTTCATCTTATCAGCGACCAAAATGACATGCCTGGCGTTTTTGATTATTGCCTGAGCGACTCGGACCTCACGGAAATCGTAGTCGAGAAGGGAGCCGTCTTCGTCTATGGCGGAGACGCCAATAACCGCATAGTCTACCTTGAATTGATTAATAAAATCAACCGCAGCAACCCCGATGATGCCCCCATCGGAGCGACGGACCTGACCTCCTGCAATAATCAGCTCAATACCAAGGAAATTTTTCATAATTTCAACGGCATTGATATTGTTGGTGATTACCAGTAAACCCCGGTGCTCACTCAAGGCGTGTGCGACCTGTTCTGTAGTCGTTCCAATATTGATGAGCAGAGAGCTGTTGTCCGGAATCAATGCTGCAGCAGCGTGGCCTATGGCTTTTTTCGGTCCGGGGGCGAGTAGCCTTCTGGCTTCATAGCTGACATTTTCAATACCTGAACCGACGATGGCGCCACCATGGATTCTTTGGAGTAATTGTTTATCGCAGAGTTCGTTCAGATCTTTTCGGATGGTTTGGGCAGATACTTTGAAGGTGGTGGAGAGTTTTTCGACGTCGACTCTGCCGTCTTCTTTGGCCAGCGCAAGGATCCTGTTCTGTCTCTCAGATAGAATTTCCATAACATCGTTTCCGCAACATTCTGGTTAATCGGAGTGTGACTGTCAGGGTGTCATTATTCATCGATGGTTCGATAAAGTCAATTTGTATTTCATATGAAAGAAAATGATGCGAATAAAAGAACGAAATGAACGTTTCGATATGAATGGAGAGCAAAGAGAATTTATAATAAGAGGTGGAACCATCTGAGGTGATAATTTTGTCGGTTGTCTTTGGGTTGACTCGACATAACGATTGTATTTTCCGGAATAAATGTTAGTGAATTAGAAATAATGTTGTTCGTTTTTGTTCAAGAAAATAAGCTGTAAATAGTTGAATTGTGAATTTTGATTCGAAACTATGATGAGTTAAATAATTTTTGGTGAATGATGAATCGTTTACAGGCAAATCTGTTGCTGACCCTGGCAGCAATTATCTGGGGCAGTAGTTTCGTAGTGCAGCAGATTGGCACAGGAGAGCTGGGGACTATAACCTTTACCGGTGCCCGTTTTCTTATTGGCGCTTTGGTGGTGACACCTTTTGCCATTAAACAGTTTTTTCGGGTGGAGCAAAAAGAGCGTAAGTTTCAATCTTCCGACTGGCTGGGAATTATTGTCACAGGATGTGTCCTACTTGCTGCGGCCTCTTTGCAGCAGCATGGAATTCTCCGTACGTCCGTAACCAATTCAGGTTTTTTGACTGCTTTATATGTACCTCTTGTTCCGGTGCTCGGATTGATTGTATTGAGAAGGAAAGTCCATTTTTCCATCTGGCCTGCCTCTATCTGCTGTTTTATCGGCACGTATATATTGAGTGGTGCTCAAAAGGTCGATTTGGTGGCGGGGGATTTGTGGGTGATTTCAAGCACAATTTTCTGGGCTACCCATGTCATGCTGGTTGGGATTCTTGCCTCTAGAACCAGAGCGCCGCTGGTGGTGGCTGCTGCACAGTTTCTGGTGAGTGGCTGCGTTGGTTTGATGCTCGGTTTTATTGTTGAATCTCCAAGCGCTTCCCAGTTGATTGGAGCTGGTTGGGGTATCTGTTATATCGGGATTTTTTCCGTGGGTATGGCTTTTACTCTTCAGGTGGTGGGGCAGCGTTTCACCCCGGCTGCCGATGCGGCTATCATCCTCAGTTCCGAAACCGTTTTTGCCGCCCTCGGTGGAATGATTTTTTTAGGGGAGCGATTGTCTTTGCTGCAGCTCTCAGGAGGAATGTTGATACTAACCAGCATTCTGGCTGTCGAACTGTTGCCGAAGACTTCCCTTGGTAGACCCCGCCCTCTGACTTAGTCCGTGCCTTGATTTAGAGCTAAATGTCTCATTTCTGGACAAGACACTAGTTAGCGAATACCAACAGTTCCCGGTGCCTCTAAATGATGATCAAGACACCGGGATGTTCTGGCTACTTGAAAAGTTGAGCGAATTGCTGGTATCCTTCGTCTGCCAGTTTATCTGCCGGGATGAATTTTAACGCTGCTGAATTGAGACAGTACCTGAGACCGGTTGGTGGCGGGCCATCGTTGAAGACATGACCTAAATGCGAATTGGCTTTTTTTGAGCGTACTTCCGTTCGGGTCATAAACCAGCTCTTGTCTGTGCGTTCGACAACATTTTCAGGAACCAGTGGTCGCGAAAAGCTGGGCCAACCGGTTCCTGAGTCAAATTTATCAAGAGAGCTAAAGAGTGGCTCACCTGAGACAATGTCGACATAGATACCTGGCTTCTTATTATCCCAGTACTCATTTTTGAAAGGAGGTTCGGTTCCATCCTCTTGGGTCACTTGGTACTGGAGCGGGGTCAATTTGTTGCGTAAGTTGGTCATGTCGCTTTTTGGCATCTTCTGCATCGAAGGATATTCCTTTCCCTGCCAGTGTTTTTCCAGGAAGGCATCCCGGCCGGAACCGTTTCGATAGAAATGGTAACGGATCGGATTCTTTTTATAATAATCCTGATGATACTCTTCAGCCGGCCAGAACTCAGGAGCGGCACTGATCGTAGTCACAATCGGTTTTTCGAAGATTCCGCTCTGTTCCAATTGCATGTTTTGACGCCTCGGCTAATTCTTTCTGGTTGTTATTATAATAGAAAATACCAGAGGTGTATGCATGGCCCCGGTCTACAAACTGCCCTCCGTCATCGGTTGGGTCAATTTGTTGCCAGAAGGTCTCAAGTAGTTTCTCGTAAGTGATTTTTTTTGGATCATAGACAATCTGCACCACTTCGATATGATGGCCGGCAACGTAATTATGGTATGTCGGCATTTTTGTCGTGCCACCAGCATAACCGGCAGTGACTGAGATCACCCCGTCGAGTAATTCAAAGGGCTTTTCCATACACCAAAAACAGCCTCCTGCAAAAAGGGCCTTTTCTGTCCCCTGTGGTTGCTCGTTAACTGGCATCTTCATGTCTTCGCTGCTGTTCCCTGCAAGTACACATGCTGCAAGCAATGCGACGACTAAACTGATAGTTATATATAAAATATTTCTCATGGTCTTTCCTCCTGGTACTCTTGAGGGGGTGAAGTTACGGGAAGCTGAAATAGATTCCGTTTACTCTATAATAAAACATCAATATAAATTCGGCTTAAAGACAATGTAAAGATCTTGTAAAGATGGGGCAATATGAGGCTGCGTTCTGAGGGTTCAGGTGAGACGATTTTTTTATCCGGTAGGCAGAGTGAGCCAGATTGAGGTGATTCCATTGGAACTCTCCGCGCCGACTCTGCCGCCATGGGCTTCAATCAACTCCTTGGTGATGGACAGGCCAATACCTGCCCCCCCTGCGTCTCGAGACCGGGATCGTTCGGCCCGAAAGAAACGTTCGAAAATGAATGGCAGGTCCGCCTGGTCAATGCCGGGCCCGCTGTTTGAGAAGCGAATCTCCACATCTTTTTTTCGCTCGGAAACGGTAATTTCGACAAAACCATTTTCCGGCGTATACTTATGGCTGTTTTCAAGAAGGTTACGGAGGGCTTGTAAAAGTTTATCCCGATCGGCAGCCACGGTGAGGCCCTCTTGTAAGCGGGTTGTAACAGCAATGTTTTTTTCCAGAAATCCCGCGCTGTAGAGGCCGAGTATCTGGCTGAAGTTCCTTCTGCCGGATCAAGCTTTTCCCGTTTTAAGATACGCCTTGGCTGCATCGGCGCGGGCGAGCTGTTGCAGGCTATCCACCAGATGGACCAGACGCAGATTTTCATCCTGCAGCATCTTCAGGGTTTCCGGAGAAGGTTCGATAACCTTGTCGTTGAGTGCTTCCAGATAGCCCCGAAGGTTGGTCAGCGGCGTTCTCAGTTCGTGGGCTACGTCGGCCACCATATTTTTTCTCAGTTGTTCAATACGCTCAAGGGAATCAGCCATACGGTTAAAGGCAAGCCCCAGCTGCCCGACTTCATCGCGGGTTACCACATCGACGCGGGCATGAAAATTACCTGCGGCAATGTCTCTGGTGATGCTGTTCATCTGGGAAAGGGGCTGAGAACCCGGCGGGTGAGCAGGAAGCTGAGCAGAAAAGCCACGCCCAGTGCGGCAAGACTGGCCCAGATCAGGTAGTAGTGAATCGAGGTGAGAAACATCTGGTGAATATCGGTTGGGGAGACATCGTATTTTTTCATCAGGGCCATAAAATAGTTGGCGGCAAGTTGATTTATCGCCAGCCAGATAATCAGGGTGATAACCCCAATTACCGGCACCACGGTAATCAGCAGGAGCTTCCAGAGCAGTCGGTTTTGATACCGGTTCATTGCTCTTCGCATTCGGTGAATTTATAGCCGAATCCACGCACTGTTAGAATAAATCGGGGTTTTGCCGGATCTCTTTCTATTTTTTGTCTGAGATTGCCGATATGGACATCAATCACCCGGTCAACCACAGTTTCTCCATCCTGGTAAAAATGGCTGAGCAGTTCGGATCTGGAAAAAACCCTGCCGGGAGCGCGCATTAGCGCGCAAAGGAGTTTGTATTCTGAACCGGTCAGATTCACAGGAGTATCACCTAATAGAACCCTGTGTTTTTCCGGCTCTACCTTCAAGTCGTTGCAGATGAGCAGTTGGCCGATGCACAGGCTGCACAGGCCGCACCCTTCTTAGAATCGCTTTCACTCTTGCTACCAGTTCTCGAGGGCTGAACGGTTTAACCACATAATCGTCGGCACCAAGAGAAAGACCGGTAACCCGGTCGATCTCTTCTTCCCGAGCAGTCAACATCAGGATGGGGACGTCGGAGAAGGTCCTCAGCTGTCTGCAGACTTCCCAGCCATCAAGTCGTGGCAGCATGACATCAAGCACCACAAATCCTGGCTGATGTTGTTTGGCGAGCCGCAGGGCGGTTTCACCGTCAGCTGCTTTTATGAGTCTGAAAGCCGTCGCGTTCCAGATATGTTTGAACCAGAGCGGCGGTATTGGGATCGTCTTCAACAATCAACACCGGGCCATTACAGTTTTGATGTGTCATCGGAAGTCCTTAGTTTTGAGTGGCTGGAGAATATAAAGAGTAGCCGTCAAAATGGTACTATGACTTTTTATACAATATCAATGAGAGAGAATATGGCAAGAAATGATGGAGGGATATAATGGTAGCTGCGGCAGTTTGGTCTAATACCCGTGCTTTGTGGGGATACGTTCCTTCACTAAATTCATTCATAAAAAACCAGAAATGAATTTGCTAAGTCACTCGATGAAAATGTCTACCCCGGGTGAGATCAATCCAGGGTAGTTGTTTTCTTACTGTTAGTTGACAAGTAATTCAATCATGGCCTTATAGACGTCACGTAAGTAGACGACTCCGACGACTTTACCGTCGCTTCTGGTGACGGGCAAGCGTCTGATCTGTTCGGTAAGCAGGATATCGGCACACCGCAAAAGTGTTTCCTCAGCTGAGATAACCCTGACATCCTCCGTCATAATTTTGCTGACGGTAGTTGATTGAATGGAAGCTTTTTTTTCGTTTCTTATGGACTCCCATGAGATATGATCATGGTGATCATCAAAGTAAATATGTGAAGGAATAAGGATGCGCAGGATGTCTTTGATCGAGACAATCCCTACCAGGTTCATGGCTCCATCGAGGACGACAATGCCGTTTACGGATAAGCCATGACGGCGTTTTGATGATTTCATAACCTGGATAGCTTCACTTAAGGGCATATCAGGGGTCAGCCAGCTTGAAATTGGTTCCATAAGGTCTTTGACTCGCATCGTCCCTCCTCTTGTGTCAATGATCGGCTGATTCCATTCAGTTGTATCCAGCCGAGATTAATCCACAGGAATTCTTCTAAGTTGAAACTGTTTTACCGATATTCTTATTTTACCATAGAAGAGCATTGGTAATCAATAAATCTTGCAATGAAGATAAATAAAATTAATAAGAGGATGGCTGTCAATACCTCTGTGGCTGCTGAGAAAACAGGGAGAATCAAGGGATTGCTTTTTGTCCAGTTCAGCTCGGACTGCGATCCCTAGTTTTTCCATAGTATAGGGTTTTTGCACATATCCTCCGGCGCCAAGGTGCAGAAGTTTCTTGACACGTCCGGATTCCGAAAAACCACTGGTAATGATAGCCTTTTGGTGCGGGTATAATTGGAGAATACCCTGATAGGTTTCCAGGCCGTCGAGGCCACCGGGCATAATCATGTCCAGGATGACAAGGTCGACCGGCTGTTTTTTAATGGTCTCCAGAGCCTGTTCACCACTGATTGCGGTGTAAACGATATATCCGAGTTTATTCAGCATATTATGGGCAATATCAAGTTGCTCGGAGATGTCATCAACGATCAGAATGGATTCCGAACCAAGATAATCGTCAAGCGCAATTCTGCTCTGTTGATGGGTGATGTTCTCTCTGGTTGTTGGAAGATAAATTTTGAAGATTGTTCCCAGCCCTTCCTCGCTTTCTATGTCTATGTATCCTTTATGGTCTTTTACTGTTGCCCAGACCACTGTCATACCAAGCCCTGTTCCACTGTGGTTCAATGATTTCTTTGTATAGAAAGGCTCAAAGACACGTTTGAGATCGGCTTTCGAGATACCTACACCGCTATCTGAAACTGAGATGCAAACATACTCTCCTTCAGTTATATTTTCATAGCCTTCCAGACGAGTGTCCACATATATATTGGTGGTTGAGATAACAAGATCGCCTCCGGCGGGCATTGCTTCCAGGCCATTGTGCAGGACATTCATGATCACCTTTGAGAGGTGGACAGCTGAGCCCTTAACATTCAGGAGGTTATCCTGGAGAGTCGGGCGAATAAAAGTGTTGCTGTGTCTCGTTTTTATGAGTTGAAATTCAGCCGAATCGAGGTAGTCGGAGATTATAGTATTAACGTTGCAAATCTCGTCGATGGTGATACCGCGTCTGGCGAGGGTAAGAAGGTCCTGAACGATGACTGCGGCTTTTTTCCCGGATTTTTGAATGACTTGTATTTTTCTATGTAGCGGGTCGTCTTTTGGAATTTCCAGAAGGAGAAGGTCAGGATAACTGACCAGGCCGCTGAGGATGTTATTCAGATCATGGGCAATTCCCGCGGCAAGGTTGCCGATTACTTCCATTTTTTGTGCCTGAAGGAGTTGATTTTCAAGTCGTTTTCGATTGGTGATATCCCGGACGATCCCTTGGGTACCCAAAAAATATTTCGGGGCAGGAGTGTTTGGGCGATAGATGCCTTCCGCCGACAGACTGAAAAATCGTCTTGTCTCTCCGGGTAATTCACGTTCCTTGGTAAGGAGTAAACGGATCTCGAGATCAAAAGTTGCTCTTTCTCCGGTTCTTCTTTCATTCAGCCGGTATCTTGTTTTTTCGCGATCCTCCGGGGCGACCAAGTCAAAGATCGGATGGCCGAGTATAGAATCAGGCGATTTGTGATATTTTGCAATTGCCGGACTAATAAAAGTGATGTTTCCATCGATGTCCAGACGAAAGACTATGTCGGGAATCGTTTTTAAAATGGAATCAAGGTTCGTTTCACTGGATTTTAAAAGAAGAACAGTGTCTCCCGTCTCTGTTCTTGCCTGTTGCTGAAAATGGTAGAATTTGAGGGTGAGCAACAGGCAGGAACTTATGATCACGGAAGTAGTGGGCAAGAGGGGAGAAAAGAGGTATCCACTGTTCTGGTAGATTACCCCTGCAACAAACCAGCTCAAACAAACCGTAAGCACACAGAGCACGATGACTCTGGTGGTAGATAGATAAGCCACACAACCTGCCAGGAAAAGGCAGATTAACATGCTTATCACAGTCTCCCAGACTGAAAAGATCTTGGGCCTGATGGTATGCAGACTGGAAGTGAGGGATTCGAGAGAGTATTTCTGGAGGTCGAGAGAACTGCTTGCAGGTGTCAATCGGAGTTAGGTATTTTTGAGTTAATCCGGCGCCTGCCATGCCGACCAGAACTATCTTATCCTCGAAAAAATCAGGACTTATTTTCCCCTCTAGAACCTCAGTTGCTGAGAATTGACTAGATTTTCCCCGTGTGGCTGGACCAAACATAAAATTTCCCTGCCCATCGATTGGAATGTGATAATCGGCTAAGGACAAACGGGTAATCCCTGCGCTGTCAGACTGGAGAACGAGCACGTCATTGTGTAGAAATTTCATCAACACTGCAAGGACAAAGGAAGGGTAAGTGTTACCGTCGTATTCGATGATGAGTGGTAATCGGCGGAAAACACCGTCAACGTCAGGTGAACCGTTTAAAAACCCTGAAGCTGAGGCGGCTTCAGCCAGTACCCTGTAAGTACAGATAGCTCCTTTGGCCTGGTGAAAAAAAACAACCGGAGCGGGCGAGTCGTCAACTTCCTTTCGGGTAATGGATACAGGATGGTGGATACATGCTTGCGAGCTGTTTGCTGTATTGTCAAAAAGAAATGTATAGCCAATGACCGACGTGCCTTTGGCTAAGGTATTGGCCAGGTAGATGTCATGGTCAAGCATTTCCGGCGGAATACCGGAGGTATCGATACTATAGCCGAAATCATTTTTAAGAGTCTTTTTCCAGAGTTGTGGCGAGGTTCTGTCCCGATCGGGGAAGATGAGATCTATTCCAATACTTTTTGCCCCCCCGGCCGTTATTTTTTCCAAGAGTTGGGCTAAGCGGTAACGCGGCCAGGGCCATTGGCCATATTTTTTCAGACTCCTTTCATCAATAGTTACGGTCACAACTTCTAATTTCGGGTCTGGTGGTTTCGCCGATGAGACGATTATGTCCGTTACTTTGAGATTAAGGATCTCTATAGCTCTTGAATGGACAAGGTAGATTCCTGAGAGGAAAATAGTCAACAGCAAACAGCTTAAAAGAAGAGTCCGTTGCAGACTTCGGTTGCTACCTGACAACAACCTCAACTCTTCGGTTTTTAGGTTCATGGACATTATCCGCTGTTTTTACCAGTGGATTTTCCTCCCCGTGGGAAGTTGATTGAATAAAGTTGGAATCGACGCCCTTTTGTTCTAAGATTTGGCTTACGGTCAAAGCTCTTTTGCGGGAGAGTTGCAAATTATATTGGCGATCACCCGCTGTGTCTGTATGGCCTATGACGCTGATGTTTTGCGAGTTCCTGTTGTGAATCGATTTGAGAATTGCAGGCAGCGTTTGCAAAGACTCTGACGTCAGCTCAGTTGATCCTCCTTTGAAATAGAGTATAAAATGGACCGGTTGACTGGGCAGCATCGTAAGAACAGGTGAAAAATCAGCATCTATTGTTTCCTGGGAAAGTATTTCAGGAGAGCTTGGAATAGATTCACGTCCTTTGACAGTCGTTGCCTCTCTTGCCCTAGTGATGTCCATTGAACCTGCATCTGTGGACACTGTGATATGGCCTACTTTGCCCGTAGGGTCAGCAAGCAGAACGACAGTGGTTTTCGGCGCACATCCGGAAGAGAGGAGAAAGAACGCGAGAAAGATAAAAAGAAAAATTTTGTCGAAGCGTTTTATAATAATCATAAATGTTGTCCCCAAGTTAGCTGTTAGTACCTTACAGAATATTTTCTTATTTTTCACAAAGAATCTTCTGTATCGAGGTACTTATCCCGACTTGTTCCCCGTTTATCGGGGTTGCCATGTTGAGTACTGCTCATTATAACACTTGGAAAAGTTCAATCTATTTCAATTAAAAATTTTGTTCCTCGTACCCCCAGTGTGGCGTCCGGTGTTTCAATTTTTACCTTTTCCGGGGCAAGTTTGGCGATCTGTCCGGTAATAAATGAAAAGGTACCATGGATCATTCTGGTGATAAAAGAGAGTTCCTTATCTACCGGATTAAACTGAAAACTTTGGATTGACATTTGACTGTTCGGCCCGAGGGCAACCACCGTATCATCCTCAAAGATCAAACCTGCACTGCTCTTTGCACCGGTTTGTATGGAATCACCCTGCTTGATTCGCATGTTCGGAACTGCCTTTATGGTAGTGAGAGAGCTGGTGATGAAGACCTCGCCCGATACAGATTTGATCATTCCAGCAGATTTGAACTGGGCATGGGCATTGAGTGAACCGATATGTAGAAAAAAAATGCAGAAAAAAATAAGGAAGAAAGGTTTCATAATCTATGTCTCCTAACATCTTTAATGTCTTCAACATTCCTTCCCAAGAAGAATTGCTGACTGGAAATGGAACCATTTACTGATAGGCATATAACACTTTTATCACAAACATTGAAAAAAAGAGACACAAAAAGATAATAAGCGATTGCACAAACACCCTTTAGCGTAAAATTTTTTGCCGAAAAATTCAATTTTTAAACTTAAATCCAATAAAATGCAGTCAGATACCCTCATTTAGGATGCTTCATTGGTACTATTCTGCTTCGTACCGGCAGGTAAAATTGCTTGCTTTTTCTCCAGATTTTCTTAAAACAGTGGGGCATATCATTTTAATGGAAAATTGTAAGTGTTCACCGAGACACCTGAAGAGACTGCATAGCCCGGAACTGTAACCGTTCAGCCGATGCTTCGGTTTCGTTCAAGCATTCCTCCGAGCTAGAGTTTATTTCTGTGAGGAGGTCTGATCGGGCGAAAATGGAAAAGTTGCAGATTGTAAGAGCGCCTGAATATCAAATCCGCTCCCCGAATGTGGAAATTTCATGACTGGACAATAGGGTTAGGCTGTTTTGAAGATAGCTGAATCCATGGAGTACTTATTTAACCCCGCTGAAAAAGCGGGATAAGTGTTCTTTACAGATTATTTTCACAAAAGAATAAGAAAACAATCTGTAATGCACTCACCATCCCGAGGAGAAAATTATGCCCGTACATGTCGCAGATCACCCACTCATCAAGCATAAACTTGGTCTCATGCGTCAACATGACATTTCCACAAAGGATTTCCGCGATCTCTCGTCGGAAGTAGCTCGTCTTCTAACCTACGAGGCGACAAAAGATCTGGAAACTCAGAGAAAAACTATTCAGGGCTGGGCAGGACCTGTGGAGGTTGATAAGCTCAAGGGTAAGAAGATAACCATCGTGCCCATTTTACGGGCGGGTCTTGGGATGATGGCAGGCGTTATCGATCTCATCCCATCTGCTAAGGTTAGTGTGGTTGGATATTACCGCAATGAAGACACTTTGCAACCGGTGGAATACTATGTCAAAACGGCCAACGATATTGAGGAGCGAGTAGCTTTAATTCTTGATCCCATGCTGGCCACAGGGGGCACCCTGATGGCTACCATTGAAACTCTGAAAAAAGCTGGTTGTCAAACTATTAAGGGCCTTTTCCTTGTTGCTGCTCCTGAGGGACTAAAGAGGATAACCGAGGCCCATCCCGATGTGGAGATTTATGTCGCAGCGGTTGATGAACGGCTCAACGAGGTTGGGTATATTCTCCCTGGATTAGGGGATGCCGGGGATAAGATCTTTGGCACCAAGTAGAGTTGAAAGTCATTACGGTTCTTGTAATGACTTTTTTTTGTTCGATTATAACAACAGGAATATTGATCGGCAGAATTAGCCCATGCAGAATAACATACATTATAAAATCAGTTTATTGAGGAGGTCGTTTTAATGTCGGAGGTTTCACAGAATTCAAACTATCAGTTCCGGTTAGGTGATTGTCTTCTGGGTGCCCAGATGCTGTTCGTTGCCTTCGGGGCTTTGGTTTTAGTCCCTATTTTGACGGGTCTTGATCCGAACGTGGCCCTATTTACAGCCGGTCTCGGAACCCTGGTCTTCCAAGTAATTACTAAGGGGAAGGTACCTGTTTTTCTTGCTTCGTCCTTTGCTTTTATCGCGCCTATTATCTATGGGGTACAAACCTGGGGAATTCCCGCAACTCTTTGCGGGTTGACAGCAGCTGGTTTACTGTATGTTGTAATGAGTTTTGCAATCCGCTATTTCGGTGCCGGAATATTGCATAAGTATCTCCCGGCGGTTGTTACCGGGCCGGTTATCATGGTCATTGGACTTGTATTGGCGCCCGTGGCTGTGCATATGGCTATGGGGCGCACGGGCGATGGCTCGGCGTGGCTTGTTCCTAATGACACAGCTGTGATTATCTCGGGAGTCTCCTTGGTGACGACGGTTCTTGTCGCTCTTCTTGGCAAAGGATGGCTGAGACTCCTGCCAATTTTAAGTGGTATCTGTGCAGGTTACGCCACATCTTTCGTTCTCGATTTGACAGGAATTTCTGCTACTATCCAAGCTTCTTTTGACCCCGGTAGCCTTCACAACTGGACTGCGCCGGCTCTTCTTTCCTTTGGAACGATCAGCGAAAAAGCATGGCTTGTGATGCCCGCCTTTGTCTTTCCCGAATGGAAGTGGGAGGCTGTTTTGTTTATTGTGCCGGTAGCTATTGCACCGGCAATAGAACATTTTGGAGATGTTTTGGCGATTGGTGGTATCACCGGTAAAGATTATGTAAAGGATCCTGGTATTCAAAATACTTTGCTTGGAGATGGGATTGCCACCTCGATAGCCTCTATGCTCGGGGGACCGCCAAACACTACTTATTCGGAAGTCAGCGGAGCTGTGGCACTTACCAAAGCCTATAATCCGGCAATTATGACTTGGGCTGCTCTTGCTGCAATTTTACTTTCGTTTGTAGGAAAGATCGGCGCAATGCTTGCTACTATTCCCACCCCCGTTATGGGGGGAATTATGATCTTGCTCTTTGGTATGATCACTGTCGTTGGAATTAATACCCTGGTGAAATCCGGTCAGGACTTGACGACACCCAGGAATTTAATCATTGTCGCCGTGATTCTGGTATGTGGAATTGGTGGCATGAAATTTACTGCGGGCTCCTTTGCCATCGAAAAAATTGGTTTGGCTGGAGTGTTAGGTCTTGTCCTCAACATAATTTTACCAAAGGATCGAGAACAGTCCTCCTGACTTTTTGATTACGGAGAACTCATCTGCCAAGTATTAAATATTACATAGTTCGTAGTTAACCGGAGGGAATAATGAATTTTCCAATAGATTTAAATAAATATGTTCCACAGAAGTATGAGTTAAATCAGAGTCAGCTTACTGATGAGCAACGTCAGGTGCTGGTTAACAATATTCAGATAGTGCGTGACAGTCTCGTGTTTTTTACCGCTCTTGCCAATGTAAAAGGACTGGGTGGACATACCGGTGGAGCCTTTGATATCGTACCGGAACTGCTGATCATTGATGGTTTTATGAAAGGTTCCGATTCTCTTCATCCCGTCTATTTTGATGAGGCGGGACACAGGGTGGCCATTCAATATATGATGGCAGTGCTCAATGGATATCAAAAGCCGGAATCCCTGTTGCACTATCGGGAATATGATAAAGGGTATTATGGTCATCCTGAGCGCGATGAAAAAAATGGTGTTTTCTTTTCGTCAGGGAGGCTGGGGCATTTATGGAGTTATGTTAACGGGGTAGCCGAAGCGGATACCACCAAGACTGTGGTCATGTTCGGCAGCGACGGTTCTCAGATGGAAGGTGATAATGCAGAGGCAGCCCGCTATGCAGTGGCCAGAAACCTGAAGGTTAAACTTTTTATCGACGATAATGATGTAACGATTGCCGGCCACCCAAGTCAATATCTGCATGGCTATGATGTGGCTAAGACCCTCGCAGGGCATGGGCTTGAAGCAAACGTTGGAGACGGTGAAGACATTGATGCGCTTTTTATGCGCATTCAGAAGGCACTGGTTTCTGATGGTCCGGTGGCTCTTATCAACAAACGACTCATGGCTGTGGGTGTTGCCGGAATTGAAGGATCGCCCAAGGGACATGATGTCATCGCCGTAAATCTGGCTGTTGACTATCTTACAGAGAAGGGATTGACTGCAGCCGCTCAGATGCTTCAGAATTTCCCGATTGTAAAAGAAAAAGTCGCCTATCTGGGTAGTACTTCGGAAATGGGTAAGGTACGAGATGATTTTGGTAAGGCAGTGTCTGAACTCCTCGATTCCATAGATAACGTTGCTGCCAAAGTGCTGGTAGTTGACTCCGACCTTGAGGGATCCTGCGGTTTGCATCATATCCGCAAGAACCATCCCGGGGTCTATGTTCACGGCGGCATTATGGAGCGGAATAATTTTTCGGTTGCGGCAGGTTTTGGTTCTGAAGCCGGACGACAGGGGATTTTTGGCACCTTTGCCGCGTTCCTTGAAATGGTTGTTTCGGAAATAACCATGGCACGTCTGAATAACGCCAATGTTCTCGCCCATTTTTCCCATTCCGGTATCGATGATATGGCAGATAATACCTGTCATTTCGGCATTAATAATTTTTTTGCCGATAATGCAGTTGCCGAGGGTGATTCTACACGTCTTTATTTCCCAGCGGATGTCCTGCAGTTACGAGCGATGTTGAAGAAAATATTTAACGATAAAGGCTTACGCTTTGTTTTTTCAACCCGCTCAGCTACTCCTTGTCTACTTGACGAGCAGGGGAATAAAATCTTTAGCGGTAGCTATGTTTTTCAACCTGGAAAAGATGATGTTATTCGTGAAGGAAAAGACGGTTATATCGTAAGTTATGGTGAAATGACCTATAGATGCCTGGATGCTGTTATGCAGCTGAAGGCACAGGGATTGAATGTTGGCCTGATCAATAAATCGACCTTGAATGTGGTTGATGAAGATATGGTCGGTAAAGTGGGTGGTAGTCCTTTTGTTCTGGTGGTGGAGAGTCAGAACACTAAGACCGGCTTGGGTGTTCGTTATGGTACTTGGCTCCTGGAAAGAGGATTCACTCCCAAATATGCATTTATGGGGACAAGCAAAATTGGTCATGGCGGAATAGTTGAACAACTACCTCATCAGGGACTTGGAGTCGAAAATATTAAAAAGAAAATTCTCTTGATGCACGGTTGATGACACGCGGTTTCTGATTACGAGTAATGCCAAGTCTTCCTGGTTGGTTAGGCCCGTTTCCCAGAGGTGGGAGTCAGGTTTAACTGAAAAATATCGTTAGGTTGCGCTCCACCAGCAATGCCTTGGTTCTTGCAATGTCTTACTGGGCACAGTGGTACTCAGAAAAAATAGCTCACTCGTTTCAGGATGGAAACTAACTCGTGAATGTTTGATTCGTTTTGGACATTATATCTCAAACAAAAAAAATTGAGGGTAATCAGTGACTCTGAAAACCCTCAATAGAGATTGTAAAACGTTTATCGTAGTATTACGAACAACTATTGAATCAAATTGCGTATGACATCGTAATCTGAATCAGTGGCAGACTTGAATCCATCCAGCTCCATTGCTTTCATTACACTATCCCCTGCGTTAAGCTTAAGAAGCGCAGTTTTGATAGCGTTTTTTTGTTCTGCCGGTTCACTCCTGTCTACAGATAAAGCCCAGTTAGGTAGCCAAGCTGTCTCTGCAATCGTTTTGACTGAACCCGGATTGATAAACTCATCGGCTTTATGAAGAGCTGATTCGCGAATAAACCCTGCGGCTACATCGTCGATACTGTCAGCAATGATCACATTTTCTTGTTGATTACCTGCGGCCTCAATCAAGTCACAGTCTCGGTCTACATCGAATCCCATTTTTTGGAAACTTAGTTTCTGCGATAGGAATCCCCCTGCTGATGATTTGCCGACTGGTTAATTTTGGAGATCTTCAGGCTGGTAGAATTAGGCAATATGTTCATGCACGAAATTTTCCTTGTCCCCGTCCGCTGAGAGACCCCCGTGCCTTTGCTGTTTACATCGTAGATCCAGGATGTTATAAACTGATTCTTTACACGGGAGAAAGGTTTTCCCTCTTTAGGTCTGCTGCTCAGTTCTCCAACATTTTGTCTTTCATCCAGATCAAATTCTCGGTATGGAAGAATGATTGTTGTATCGAACTGTGAGTGGGGAGGGGAGATGGGGGAGGCTTGTTGGTGAGATGAATGGTAAGATGGAAATAGCGGGCTTTTTGCAGCAAAATTGGGCAGTTTCGAGACAAATTTTTCTCTTGAAAACGTTTTTGAAATCCCAACCAACTCTTTAATGAAAAACGATGACTAACTATTCTCCGGTCTTTTGGGACAAAAAACATTTTTTAAAGGAAAAAAATTTGCAATGATCGTTAAATTTAAGATAGCCTATAAATAATTTTTTCGATCTCGATAGGTAGATGGTGTGTTATAGCAAAATCGGAACCTGCGACACGATTTGGTGCGAAAATGTCCACAGAGGACAGTAACAGAAAATATGGAGATGTGATGGACGTAAAAAATACAAACTCTGAAGAGTATGATAAAGTTGTTTCAAAGACGGTTGGGCGCCGGAAGATTCGTGGGCACCGGAAGATTCGTAGCAAGCTGTTATGGTCGTTTGTGACCCTGATCTCCCTTACCCTTGTGGTAATTGCTATCACGATCCTTTCACAGACTTATTCTCAAAAAACGATCAACGATTTGGTTCAGGTTCAAGGTAAAATTGCCCGTTTGAGTCTGGAAACTGAAAAAAATCTCCGTGTTATGCAGGTTTATGAAAAAGACCTCCTTCTTAATCATGAAAAAATTGGAATTCGGAAGGCAAAAGAGCTGTATCTTGATCCCTTTGTCGAAAAAGGAGGTGAGGCATACCGAACCTTGTATCAGATTCAGCAACTGGCAACCTCTCCACAGGATGTTGATGCCGCACAGTTGGCTATGGATTCCATTAACGAATATCTTAGTGCTTTTGTCGGTACGGTAAATATCATTGAATTACGAGTGGATAAGGAATTCGGCGAACTGGTCAAGTTGCGACAGAGCCTGGATGCCCTTGGTAAAGCAGCACTTGCTGTTGATTCGCCTTCTGTTAAGAACGCATTTTACCAGCTCAATGCTAGTCTTCAGGATTATCTGCTTGCTCCTGGACTAGATAGCGTCGCCAAGGTCAACGAGGAGAAGGCAGCCCTTCAGAGTCTTATGAATGGACTGTTGATTAGTCCTGAAAAGATGGTGGAATTGAAAGGGTTGTCGGCTGAATTCGATAAATGGTTTGTCGAAGTTGTAAATACTGACGGGATCATTGCCGCCAGGATAACAGGCTATCAGGAAGCAGCAAAGCGCGCGGAACCTGTCATTAAATCGTTTCTTGATTATGCAGTGCAAAATGAAGCCGCAGCTACTAAGGCTATGGAAAACACCGCAGCTCTGGTTATGAAGATCGTTTTGGCTGTTGGTCTTATTTCAATTTTGTTGGGTCTATTAATTGCCATCAGGCTTTCAAGGGGTTTGACCAATCAGGTTAACCATATTATGGGACTTCTGGATGAAATTGGCATGGGCAATTTTCAAGCTCGTACCGAAGTGGTCAGTAATGATGAACTCGGAACCATGGCAACAACGCTGAACGCAATGCTCGATAATATTACTGTCCTGATTCAAAGCCAGGAGGAGCGGGATACCATCCAGCAGTCGATTATGAAACTTCTTGAGGATATCAGTGCGCTATCCGATGGTGATTTTACCGCTCGAGCCGAGGTTACCGAGGATATGACGGGAGCGATTGCCGATTCCTTCAATGCCATGGCTGATCAGTTCTCCGATATTATCAGCAAGGTAAAAGTGGCAACGGAATCAGTTGATATTACCTCCGAGGAAGTTTCACGTCAGACTATGGGACTTGCTCAGAAAAACATAGAGCAGGTGAAGGGTGTATCTGTGGCGGTCGAAGCGATTGAGGAAATGGTGAAGTCGATCAGAGAGGTTGCCCAGAACGCTTCGCAGTCGGCATCGGTTTCGCAAAAATCGAGACTCAATGCTCAAGAGGGTGCTCTTGCCGTTCACGAAACAAGTACTGCAATGGTAGAGATTCGTGAACAGATTAATGAAACAGCGCGTTCTATTAAGCGACTTGGCGAAAGTTCACTGGAGATTGGGAATATCGTTCAGATTATCGACGATATCGCCGACCGTACTTCAATTCTTGCTCTGAACGCCTCCATTCAGGCAGCTATGGCTGGTGATGCCGGTCATGGCTTCGCGGTGGTTGCCGATGAGGTACAGCGTCTTGCTGATAGTTCAAGTAACTCGACAAAGCAGATTGAGCTTTTGGTAAAAAGTATCCAGACAGAAATTAAAGATGTAACAAATCGAATCGATGAGAGTATAGGAACGGTTGTGCAGGGGACGAAACTTGCCGATGGAGCTCATGACAAGTTACAGGAAATTGAAGATGTTTCCAGCCAACTCGCACAGCTTATCGAAGCGATCACCTCAGCAACAAATAATCAGGTTCAGATGTCCGAAACAATTTCCAGAACAATGGAGGATGTCGGTGAAGTAAGTCGAGAATCCTCCCTCTCTTCTCAGGATACTGCAGCATCAATGAACGCTCTGAGCAGAACAGCTCGGGATCTACGTTCGGCGGTTGAGGTTTTCAAAATCAGTGAAATTCAAGAGGCTTAAAGTTTGCAGTAGGGTAACCCAGCACCTGATATTAGGAGAAAGTTCATGAGAAGAGTAAAGAGTATTGTTTTGTTGGGCCTGCTACTGGTGATTGCCGGGAGTCAAAGCCTTTTGGCGGATGATGGGGTTATCCGCATAGGGTTTAACCTTCCCATGACGGGAAGCTTTGAGCTAGTCGGGGAACACTCCAAAAATGCGGCGGAGTTGGTCAAAAGGGATATTGAGGCAGCTGGGGGTATTCAGGTTGGCGGAAAGAAGTACAAGGTTGAGTTCGTCTACGGTAATAACGAAACCAACCCAACAGCCGCTGCAAGTTTGACGATAAAACAGGTTACCAGCGAGAAAGTGCTTGGTATAGTAGGACCGTTAAGTAGTGCCCAGGCGATTCCCGTCGGACAAATGGCCCAGGCCTTTGACACACCTATGATTTCTCCTTGGTCCACCTCTCCGATAACTACCAAAGACAGACCCTATGTTTTTCGCAGTTGTTTTGTCTTTACCATTCAGGGGCCTGCTCTCACCAAATTTGCAACAAGTGAATTCAAAACCACCAAGGCTGCAGTACTCTTTGATGTTGTAAGCGCCTATCCCCGGGGTATGGCCAAAAATTTCAAGGAGGCCTTTGAAGCCAAGAATGGCGCAGGATCTGTGGTTGCATTTGAAGAGTTTCGAACTGGCGATCAAGATTTTAGTAAACAGCTGACCCGCATTAAAGAGTCCGGGGCAGGTTTCATCTTTGCTCCTCAGCATTATAACGAGGTTCCGCTGATAGTTCGTCAGGCAAAGAGCATGGGTTTGACCATTCCGATTATGGGCAGCAATTCCTGGGCAGGCGGAGATCTTATAGGTGAATGCGGTACCGATTGTAATGGTCTGTTTTTTGGAGGGAATTATGCTCCAGGAAAAGCAACAGGGCTGAATAAGGAATTTGTTGACGCATATGTGAAAGTCTACAAGCAAAATCCAGACGAACCTGCAGCGTTAACTTGGGATGCCGTTCGGGTATTGATCGAGGCTATCAAAAGGACCGGAGGACTTTCGGGAAATCTGGTGAAAGACCGAACGCTTGTCAGAGATGCCTTGACGAAAATTCAGGATTTTGACGGCGCCGCCGGCAAATTGAGCTTTAATGAATCGGGCGATCCCAGCAAATGTGTTGTCATAGTAAAAATCGATGACAAAGGTGTTTTTACATTTCATGACTCGGTATGTCCATGATTATCCAGTAGGCCAGAAGAAAACAGTAGTGTATTCCTGGCAGAGAGTCCGGTGATATTGGGTGAGGACCTGCTGGAAAAATTAAAGCATAAGCAGCACAGTTGTAGCAATTTTATTCTAACAGCTAAGGGCTCGCAATGACCGAATTTAGTATTGGTTCAACTGAAAGGCAGAGCAACATTCTTGAATACCTTAAATCTCTGCGAATGCATCCGGGCAGTTTGGATGTTCAGGTAAAAAGTGCTACAAGAATAGGCGTTCTGCACTTGAGGCAAGGTCAGGTAATAGCCGCAGAATGCGGTAATTTACAGGGTAATGGGGCTTTTCTTACTCTGGTCTCAATGGGTATAGGAAATGTCCGTAGTGTGAAAGCTTTGACACACGCTGAGAAGAATGTGTCCATTACTCTTAGCCAGATAGAACGTTTTTTTGCTCAATTGCCTGGTATCTCGCAGGGTGAAAATCACTGTGATGAGGAGCGGACTCTTCAGGAAGCTATCCGGCTTTTTTTTCAGTTTCGCCGCAAGGAAGCCGGTGCAAAACTTGTAGAAGTATTGCGCGGAAACCGTTTCTATTATCCGGCGTGGCTCTGGCACTCCAGGCTAATGACCCGAGAGGGACATATCCAAAAGGCGCTGAATGAGGCGAGGAAATGGGGAAACGTCGATAAGGCAATCAAAAAGGAAGTAGCAAAAATCGAGCCCCAGTTAACAGGCTCACCTGATAAAGTGAAACGTTGCATTTTCTGTTGGTCCCTGGTGAGATCAGGTGAAGATTATTGCGGTAACTGTAAGGGATTACAGCGAATTACAAAACAATCTTATGCCTTGGAGTCTGCTACTGAGGAATTGCTGCAAGCTTTGTCTCTCTATGAAGAGGAATTGCTGAAAAGTCCGGAAAACTTGCGCATCGTCTACTGCCTCTGTCTTGGCTTTTACTCTGTTGGTAGAATCGATAGGGCACGAGAGTTTATAGAAAGAGCACTAAAAATTTCTCCTCGGGAACCTTTGTTTGTCAGGACCTCAGCTTTACTTAATCCTGTGCAAAGTCCGGTTTGGCAACCATCGGCTCAAAAGGTGGTAGTGCAACAGGATAGATTACCAAAAAGGGGCGTGGGGAATGTCGCACCGTCATATGGAGGCCAGAGGATAGGTGTTGATAAAACTATTTTGGTGGTTGAAGACAGCAAAACCGCCAGGAAAGTCGTCTCTTTGGTGCTAGGTCGTAAAGGATATAATGTTATTGAAGCATCAAGCGGTACTGAAGCACTTATGGCCATCGAAGGTGTGCCTCCGGATCTCATCCTCCTCGATGTAATGCTACCGGATATGTCTGGCTATGAGGTCTTGGCTGCGATACGAAAGAGCAAGGAATTATCAGAAGTTCCTGTGGTCATGCTGACAGGGAAAAGTGGAGCAGCCGACCGACAAAAAGGAATATTCAGTGGTTCGAACGAGTACCTGACCAAGCCTTTTGATCCTGCCAAATTGCTGTCCGTATTGGGGAAATATCTGGAATCTCCAGCAACAGCAGCTATAGTACCGGCACCGGAAACCAGTTCCAGAGTAGAGCAACCTCCCACTCCTATAAAGCCTAAGATTGTCGAAAAGCCGGCAATAGTTAGGGAGGTAGTGAGCAAACCAACGGTGCTGGTACCGAAGGTAAAGGGGGGAGAGAGATCGGTTCTGGTCGTTGAGGATAGTCCAACTTCAAGAAAAGTTATCACCATGGTGTTAGCAAGAAATGGTTACACAGTCAGTGAAGCAGCTACCGGAGAGCAGGCCCTCAGAACGGCAGGGGAAGAAACTCCTCGCCTGATTCTTCTTGATGCCATGTTACCCGATATGACCGGTTATGACATCCTCGCGAAGTTGAAACAAGACCAACGATTAAAAGATATTCCAGTTGTTATGCTTACTGCTAAAGATAGTCCGTTAGACAGAGAAAAGGGGATGAGGGCCGGGTCGGTGGCCTATTTGACCAAACCTTTTAACCCAGATAAACTGCTCTCTGTAATTGGCGACTATATATAATATTTTAAATAATTTCAGAGTGAATCCATGTCAAATGTAGTTGATCTACAAAATCTTGTCCTGAATATAGATGAACAGTTGACCGAGGTGACGGACAAGGCTGCGATAGTTGCGCGGCAGGCAGCTGCTGTCAGGGAGGAGATGCGCCGATATATATTAGTGGGAATTGGTGCCCTGCAACTGGCAATACAAATTGATAATCTATCAGAGGTGGGACCATTACCGACGATCACTTTTTTGCCTAATCTGCCCTTTTGGATTCAAGGGATAGTAAATATCCGAAGTGAAATTGTCTCTGTTATTGATTTGGGCGGCTTTCTCAATGTGGCGGGTTGCGGCGTATGCGATGGCAACCGTCTCGCTGTACTCAGGCATAAAAAACAAAAGATCGGCATTCGGGTGGATCGGATTATAGGTACTGTCACCAAAGGCACATCGGAGATCAAACCTGTTGATGTCTTCGACAAGAATCCTATAGATACATCCTTGTTCACTTCAAGTCTCTTCGTTGAAAAAAATATCTATTATGTTCTCAATGTTCCGGTATTTTTAACGGCCCCAAGGCTTGTTGATTATAACGGCAAGGTTTGAAGGGAGGACAAACCATGGAAGCTGCGGATGAAAAATATTGCAGAAGTGGTGGAAGTATGAACAGCCAAACAAAGGACCAAATATAATGGCAAAGTTTCCAAAAGCCGAGTTACTCGAGCTCTTTTTTCAAGAAGTTGAATCCTATATTCCGGAAATACGACAAGGTCTTCAAATACTTTCTGGTGATAGAACAGCTCTCAGTGCTATTCAGGAGCTCCATAGGCTTTTTCATAACATTAAAGGCGCAGCCTCACAGGTGCAACTGTTCGATTTGAGCAACGGCGCAAAGGTTGTCGAAGCAGCTCTTGATATGGTGCTTGATCGCAAACAGCCAAGTTCTGATCAGCTTCTGGCAGCTCTTAACCGAACTGTTGATATTCTCACCGACTACTGCAATAAAAAAATCTATCCTCCCGAAGAGGGACAAGGTTTTCATGAAATTATCGTTATGTTATTTAAAGAATATCAAGAAGATCAAGAAAAATGCAGCAAAAAAATAAACGAAAACGTTGAGGGATTGCAGGAGTGTTTACATGATGTTCGTGCGATATTCCCATTGTTGCAGCAGCTCGCTGGTTATTTGACAGAGGATGCCAGCAACAAAGAGCATGATAAAATGGTCTATGGAAAACTATCCCACGCTGTATCGATGCTCTCGGCAACAGTTCGGGCCGCTGGAATGGAACAACAAAGCCAGTTGATGCAGGATTTTCATCTTCTTTTGGAGAGGTTGCACTTCACAACCTTTCCCTTCCTCGCTGGAATGTCGGGACTGACCCAGGATTTTATCGGATTTCTGGAAGTGGCCTTCGCGCATGAGGATCCTGAAAACAGCACGACTATAAAAAGGGTGAAAGAACGCCTCTATAAATTCAAAGCACTTTTAACCCTAGTAGGTCAAAAACAGGAAGCGGCCGTTCTTGCCGATAGCGATAGAGATTTTGATGCATTCGATATTTTCGATGAATCAGCCTCAGAAGACGAATCGATAGATCTTTTGGAGGAGTTCATTGATTCGGCATTCACCGAAGAAGCAAAAGAAGAGGAACCTGAAGACGTCGAACAGTTATTCCCGGTCCTGGAAACTTCGGCATCGGAGACTGCAACGGAGGAACAATCAATTGATGATGATCAGCTGCTCCTTATGGAGATATTTCGGGAAGAGTGTGATGAGCATTTAATAGTCATCAACCAGTCCCTCAATATCCTGGAAAACCTTGTTAAGCACCCTGGTCCCCTTACACCTGAATTGCGAGCCTCGGTCAGTGATATGCGTCGAGCTGTACATACTCTCAAAGGTGCTGCGTCGATGACCGGAGTAAACTTGCTTGCCAAGGGGGCGCATTCACTGGAGGATATGCTTGACTGGCTGAATGATGAGGCAGAGGAAATAATCCCTCAGGAAGTGCGGGTAATCGCCACTGGTATCGATGTCATTGAACTGTTGTCACAATCCCCCCAAGCTACAGAGTCGGCGAGTCTCGACAGATTAGTCGTCACAATTAACGAGTATCTTGCCAGTCGATCCAAAACGGAAGGTGCCGAGGCTATATCACTTGAAAAACATTTTCAGGAGAAGGTTGAAGATGAGTCGACTGGTGAGCTAATATCAGCTGCAGTGGATGTTCCGTCGGAAGTAATAGTGGAAGAAAAAGCTCCTGTTGCACTGCCTGGCGATTTGGGTACTTTACGTGTCAGGCTTGAAGATCTCGATGAGCTGGTGAGCATCGAAGGTGAGCTGGTTGTAGCTCGTGGATCTATGGAGAAGATGGTGGAGGAATTTGCTCAGACGCTTCTGGAGCTTGATAATGTCAAGGATAATCTGAGAAGAAAATCCCAGGAATTGGAGTCGGGTTTTGAGGTACAGTCACTCTACGGCTTTAATCCAGTTACTACCAAAGGTGGACTCGACGAGCCAACAAATAGCGATATGGCAGATTTTGATCCAATTGAGCTGGATCGTTATTCACAATTGAACCTTATAATCAGGTCTCTTAACGAGATCTCTGTCGACGTAAACTCTATCCATAACACTTTGACTTCTCTGGCTGGCGACATCAGTGGGCAGATTGGCAAGCAGCAGTTAACCATGCGGCTGATGCAGGACAAACTCATGCGGATCCGCATGACTCCACTGTCTTCCATTTCGCGGGTTCTGTTCAGGACTGTTCGGGATACTGCTACAAAAATTGGCAAAAAGGTAAATCTTACTGTAACCGGGGAAGATGTGTATATGGACCGGTTCGTATGGGCCAGGATAACTGATCCTCTCATGCATATCCTGAGAAATGGCGTTGATCATGGCATTGAATCTGCTGAGCTTCGAGCTGCTTCGGGTAAGCCGGAAAGTGGTACGATAAATCTACAAGCCGAACAGCGGAGCAGGTATGTTGTATTACGCATATCTGATGATGGTGGTGGAATCAATTTCTCTCTTATCAAAGAAAAAATCAAAAAGGACGGATTGGCCGAGAATCCGGAAGCCCTTGACGAAAGAGAATTGCTGGAATACCTCTTCCATCCAAGTTTTACCACAAGACGGGATATTACTACCATTTCCGGGCGTGGAGTGGGACTTGATGTCGTCAGGCGAAACATCCAGGAGCTGCGAGGTTCAATCCAGATACACAATAGTCCTGGACAAGGTGTGACTTTTGAAATCCATATCCCTTTCACTCTTTCCGTGAACCGAGCAGCTCTGGTTTCCGTAGCCGGGAGACATTTTGCTATACCCCTTCAGGATATTCAGCAGGTAAAACATTTTTCCACCAAGGAGCTCGAAGAAACGGAGGGACTGTCAGTTAAATTTGGTGACAGTCTGGTTCCGGTCATCAATCTCGGTTTTCACCTTCAGTTGGAAAAAAGACTGGAGACGTTTCCAACAGGATCCGAGGGGATACTGGCTATCCTGTTCATCAAGGGAGAAGAGCAGTATGCTGTTGCTATCGACTCAGTTACTGAACAGAGAGAGATTATTGTTAAAAATCTCGGTAGCCATTTAAATCATGTTCGGGGAATAAGTGGGGTGACTCTGACCGGTTCCGGTGGCTTGTTGCCGATTCTGAACCTTGGAGAGTTAGTTGAAACCCAAGTGGCGGAAGTAAAAATTGACAATAAACCTCTGTTGCAAATGGAGTTGAATGAGCCGCTCAAGGTACTGATCGTCGATGATTCCATCAGCGTTCGGCATAGTGTAGCCAGACTGGTGGAGAGCCAGTCCTGGAAACAGCAACAGGCTGTTGATGGTATGGATGCCTTGGTCAAACTGGAAAGTTTTTTGCCGGATGTGATTATACTGGATATCGAAATGCCGAGAATGAATGGCTATGAGTTTAAATCAAGCATTAATAATCAAGAGGTGTATAAGGATATCCCTGTCGTTATGCTGACCTCGCGGGCCTCGGAAAAACACCAGCAGAAGGCCAGAGAACTTGGGATTGAACATTATCTCACCAAACCATATCAAGAGGATACGTTCGTCCGACTACTGGAAAGTATTCGAAGCGGTTCCTAACCCGATTTTTTTTTGATCTCATAAAATAAAATGAAAAAACAGCTCGAAATTGCAACAATAAAAGCAAATAGCGACAATTTGCAGGGATTTGAACTTTACTGGCTTTTAAGCCGGAAACAACTCGAATTTCTTTTCAAGGAGATTGAGGTATTTTCTTCACCAAATTTTGTTGCAACCGCTAAATACCAGGAAACCATGCTTCCTGTGATTAATCTGGAAAAATATTATGGCTTGGAAGAAAATGAACCAAGCGGGTCGATCAAATATCTTGTTATTAGATCTGTTAATGAAGAAAAAGAAATGGTTAAGCTCATTATCCAGACATCACAAACATTGAAAATTCATAAATTGGAATCGGGATTTGATTCGTTACAATTTCCAATATTACCCAAAAACAGCAAAGATGTTCTTGGAATGTACGCCCTTGCTACTGGTCAAGTCGGCATCGTGCCAAATTTTGTTGGAATGAGTCGGTCACCGGAATTGCGAGGTGATCAGGATCTGTAGGTAGAAAAAAGCGAATCAGTTACAGCAGGTGATTATCATGGCCATCAGTGAAGCGATTAAGAAGAACTGGGTTGAGATTCAGAAAAAACATTCGGTCCCTGTCAATGCGATTGGTGTTCAGATTAGAAAAGATGATGAAAAAACTTTAAAGATATGGCAAGACGAAGGGATCAACAAATTTCTCAAAGTTTAAGGAAACAAAACATGGCATCAAAATTAGTAATGATAGTAGAAGACAGTCAGACGGACATGCGAATTGCAGAATCTGTATGTTCGGAAAACGGCTACCAAACGGTAACCGTTACAGAGGGTGATAAAGCTTTATCCACTGCGATCGAGAGAAAGCCAGATTTGATTTTGCTCGATGTTATTTTACCGAATAAAAATGGTTTTCAGGTCTGCAGACAGCTCAAAACGAATGAGCAGACCAAGGATATCAAGATCATAATCGTTAGCAGCAAAGATCAAGCCAGCGATAAGTTCTGGGGAATGAAACAGGGTGCTGACGATTATATCACTAAACCCTACAAGGAGGAGGACCTTCTTGCAGCGATAGAAAAAAATATCTAACTCGGTTCAATGAGATAAGTACCTGATAAATAATTTTCTGTACGTTTTTGACAGAAAATTATTTATCAGGTATCGACGAACAACAAAAAAAATGGATTGCTTGCATGCAACCGATTAATACCCTGCTGGTCTTTTTTATGGCCTCGGTGTTGCTGGCTCTCACCCCAGGACCTGATAATCTCTTTGTTCTGGCACAGGCAGCCCAGCAGGGAAAGATGGCAGGTATTGCAGTTACCATTGGTTTGTGTACCGGTCTTTTAGTACATACTTCCGCGGTTGCTTTGGGGGTGGCCGCAATTTTCCAGGCATCTGCTTTTGCTTTTTCCCTGTTGAAATATATTGGGGCAACTTATTTGCTGTATCTTGCTTACCGGTCTTTTACGGCCGGGGCGGAGAGTAGTGGAGAGCAACATACCCAACATTTAGATTTTGGCAGGCTCTATAGGCGTGGGATCATTATGAACGTAACAAATCCCAAGGTATCTCTTTTTTTTCTCGCATTTTTACCTCAATTCACTGATCCTACACTCGGTTCATTAGTGCCGCAGATCCTTCTTCTCGGATTGCTTTTCATCATGTCAACTATCATGATATTTGGCGGGATTAGCCTTTTGGCTGGTGGAATTGGCAGTTATTTCAGAAAATCAGCAAGAGCCCAGATCATTCTAAACCGCATTGCAGGCGGCGTTTTTGTCGCTCTCGCCATAAAGTTGGCTTTAGTTAGACGCTAACGGATCTTTTTTACTTTAATATACAGAAAGCTATGCCGTACCAAAATCGTATAGTGAGGCCAGGCAGGACAGAAAAAAGTGTCTTGACTGATGCTGGAGAACAGCTGGCTATTCCTGAGGACTGGGCTTTGCTCCCACCCGGAGACGGTCCTCTTACCAAAATAGTTAAAGGAAAAGGGCCGATATGGCTAGTCCAGGTAAAGTTTAAGAAGAGGATGATTTCCAAAGGTATTTGGGCAAAAGATGAACATATCAAGGCCGCAAAAAACGAATTGGCGGCAAAGCGTTCTGCGCCTGATTATGCTAAAAAACGCGAGCAGCAGCTGGTAAGAAGAGAGAAAAAAAATCGAGACTATGCCCAGGATTTTTATAAAGAAGTTATCGAATTTCTCAATTTCCATTCAAGGTATGCATCCCTTGCAGCGCGACTGGCGAGGGCAGTAACCGATCTTGCGACGCCTGTTGGCAGTGGAACTGTGGCGCGGACTGAGCGAATCCCTCTGGAAGATCGTGCAAGTAGTGCTGTTATTGCCTGGATGCGCCACCAAACAACTACATATGATCATATGGCTGTTGCCCGAGTGAAGGGCAGAAGACGGCAAGTTCGAAGAGAATTGGCTTCAGAGTCCCTTGGGCTTCTGCAACTCTACCGTGATGGGACTGATATTTCTCCAGTCCTGCCCTTTGCAGAGGGCGTTGGCCGAGAGGGAGTAAGACAAGTTGCATGATGGTGGTTGGGCTTGGTCGTAAGAGTAGGACAAGAGGTTTTATTCTGGCACATTGTGTGAGTTTGGAGAGAATAAAACCCTCCCCCCGGCAAAGAACGGAGGGTAGGGATTTTTCGAATTTCTTTTCGTAAAAGCAGGAAAAGAAATTGTAAGTCACTAATTAGCTCTCATCCGGTTGTTAAATTCTTCAAGCGTAAAAGAGTAAACCTGGGTTCCTTTGCACTCAACGGCAAAGGAGGCGCATACGCTGCCTTGGATGGCGCTTTCTTTCAGGCCGCTTCCGTTGATCAATCCGCTGAGTAGTCCGCCTCGATAGGCATCTCCTGCACCTGTTGGATCAACTACTTGCGCCGCTTTAAAGGAAGGAATATTCAATTTCCCGTTCTGGCTGTAGAGTTCTGACCCAGCTTCACCAAGGGTGATAATAGTTGCTTCAGGAAGGGTGAGAAGCTGCTCTTTTGTTAACCCGGTCTTGTCCAGAATCAGGTTGAATTCGTAATCATTGACGATGAGAAGCTTGCTACCGGTTATAACATCAATTAAGTCCTGTGCCTGGAGCACGGGAAGAGCCTGGCCGGGATCAAAAATATATCCGATGCCTTTCTGCTTGCAAAGTTTTGGGTAGTTTATCATATCTTCAAGATTGCCGGGTGAAACAAGAAGAAGGGTTTCTTCAGGATTAAGTTCATTGATGTCAAAGTTGGACGAATATTTCATTGCGCCAGGATTGAATCCGGTAATCTGGTTGTTGCTTTTATCCGTTGTGATATAAGCTCCGGCCGTAAGTTCGTCCGGGATCACTTTGATTTCTTCTTTGGATATCGAATGCTTATCCAGCCATTCAAAATATTTGTGATGATCGCTACCGATGGTGGCGGTTATAGTAGATTTTTCGCCCATCAGTTTCAAAGCGTAGGCAATATTCCCTGCAGTGCCGCCATAATTCTCTGTCACTCCGTCCACTTGGAAGCATACGTTGAGGCTATGAATTTTATCCGGCAGGATATGGTCAGAAAAACTCTCGGGGAAATTCATGATACGATCATAGGCGAGTGAGCCGGAAATAAATATTTTTTTCATCTTGTAAACCTTGTGTTTGGGTTAGTTGAGCGATTGTCTATGGGTTGATTCTGTTAGATTTCTGAGTAACTAACGAGCCATTTCAGGAATGGCTGCAATTTTTGGTGTGTGGTTGGCCAGAAGGACCGAAGCAAGAACAAGTGCTCCTCCTGTCAATTGCATTGATGAAAGTGTTTCTCCCAGTAGTACCCAAGCGCCGCAAGCGGTAACCAGCGGGATGCCATTTATACATACTGCGGCCTGTGCTGCAGGAATTCTGGTTAAAGCATAGTTATAGCAAAGGAATCCGCCGATGGTTGCAAATAGAGTCAAAACGATCAGGGCGAACATTGAATTGTAGGACACTGCCTGCCAGTCGAGTTTTGGGAGATCCCAGAGAAATGCCGGGAAAAAAAGCAGGGCACCTAAAATAATTTGCATGCCGGTAATCTGGAGAGAGGTAAGTGATTCACTTAATCTTCGAGTCATGATCATATATACTGATGCGGCAAGAACTGCTCCAAAGATTAAGATGTCACCAATTATTGTGCCATCAAGTGTTGCCTGCATTCTACCGCCAAAAACAAGCATAGCCACACCAACCAGAGAAAAAATAATGCCGAGTATGTTCAGCGGTCGCAATCGCTCTTTTAAAATAAATGCAGAAAGAACGAGAACAACAATAGGAATGGTGGCAATAATCAAGGATGTTTTGGTGGCTGATGTATACTGTAGCCCTAAAGTTTCGAAGAGAAAGTAGAGACCTGGCTGCATAATAGCAAGCATTAAAAGGGAGTTGAATGTTTTTCTGGTAAGAGACGGAAAACCGGTTCGCCAGAGAAGGACTATGAAAAAAATAGAGGCTGCAAAAAAACGGAAAAAAATGAGACAGAAAGGGGTAAGGCTTTGGAGAGCAATTTTGGTTGCCACAAAGGAGAGTCCCCAGAAAACAACTGCCAGCGCCAGGGCCAGGTATGTGAGAATAGAATCTTCGGTTTTCATTTGCTGATCATTCATGTATGGCTGAGTCCATACTTTGGAAAAAGAAACGATGCTGTTGAAGTTTGAACTTAAACTATCTGTGCTGAAATATCTCTCAAGGAATGAGGTAACAGAAAAAAAGGAATGACGCTTTTTGAGATCGAGCGACAGTGGTTTTAGGAGTCTCTCAATAAGGGAGAGCGAAAGTCAAGTGATTTAGCCCATTACGTACGAATCTCCTTGAATTTTGTAGATTATTTTGTTACGCAAAAGAAGACTTTGGAAGCGGATTTTTGGATTGAAATTTTAGATTTACCCAATGAGCTGTTCTAACCGCGATAAATGGGATAAGTACCTTAGAAATAATTTTCTGTCAAAAATATACAAAAAATCATTTCTAAGGTACCAATGTAATGTATACATGGTAGTACGTTGTCGACATATTTAACAAACAATTTTGGTATACAACTGTTGGCGGAAGTCTAATTGGCCAAATATTCTTTGATCAGTTGGGTGGTTCCAGGAAAAAACTATCTGGGCATCCTGCCAGAGAAGGAAAACACAAGAGTTCATGAGGGTGTTACCCTTTTAATTAACCTTAAAATGGAGCTGAAGATGAAAAAACTGTCATCGTTTGTAGCTGTGGCACTGGCTGTTCTAATTTTTTCTGCAGGAACTGTGGTTGTTGCGGATACTCTGTCCGATATCCAGAAGCGCGGAACACTTCGGGTAGGGATGGAACCCGGCTATATGCCTTTTGAGTTAACCAATCAGAAGGGCGAAATTATCGGATTTGATGTTGATATGGCCAAGAGAATGGCAAAAGCAATGAATGTTAAATTGGAACTGGTTTCCACTGCCTGGGATGGAATTATTCCGGCTCTATTAACCAACAAATTTGATATCCTCATGTCTGGTATGACCCTCACTCAGGAAAGAAATATGACGGTCAATTTCGCCTCACCATATATCCTTATAGGCCAGTCAGTTCTTCTGAAAAAGGAACTTGCCGGTGAAGTTAAATCCTATAAAGACCTGAACAATCCCAAATATACTGTTGCTTCCAAGCTTGGAACTACAGGTGAGCAGGCCACCAAACGCATGATTCCGAATGCTAAGTACATTTCATATGAGACGGAGCAGGAAGGAGTAATGGAATTGCTTAATGGTAAGATTGATGCATTCATTTATGACTTGCCGTTTAATGCAATAGCTATGGGCCAGAAAGGAGCCGGTAAATTTGTTCATCTGGAAGAGCCTTTCACCAAAGAACCCCTTGCCTGGGCAATCCGTAAAGATGATCCTAATTTCTTGAACTGGTTGGACAACTTCATGAGGCAGATCAAATATGACGGTGCATATGACAAGATTTATACCAAGTGGTTTAAGGACGATGCATGGTTAAAAGAAATTCAGTAAGCAAGTAACTTTCAGCAGCACCTTAGGGTGCTGCTGAATAGCGACAGGTCATGCTATTTTCAGGTTTATTGTGCCTGCTTGGATAGTTACTTTAAAAAGGAATCAAAACTTTGAAAGCCAGAGATAAAACTTGGCCCTGGAAACTTTTGCTGGTGGTCATCCTGCTCGGAGTGGCTGCCGGTACCTGGGGCGCAGTCAGAAAAATTGACTATAAATGGCGATGGTACAGGGTGCCTCAATATTTCATGTACCTTGCAGAAGATGCACAGAAAATCCCATTTGATGGCACGGTGAGTGCTATCGACAAAGGTAAAAAGAATACAAAAGTAACCTTGGTCTCGGAGAATTCTAAGAAGGTGGTGATTAGTGTGACATCTGACAGTTTGAAGGTGTCTGAGGGCGAGGAACTCTTCGAAGGTGATACCATCGGTTTTACTGAAACCTGGCGACTTGGTCCGTTAATGATGGGCTTATGGACCACTCTTTGGCTTTCCGCTATTTCCAGTTTTTTCGCGCTCATTCTGGGGCTGTTGACCGGAATAGCCAGAGTGTCTAAAAATATTACCCTCAGAGGGCTGGCGATGATCTACGTGGAATGTATTCGTGGAACGCCGCTGCTTGTGCAGATTTTTATCGCTTATTTTTTCCTTGGTACTGTTTTTAATCTCAGTCGCAACGTGTGTGGTATTGGTGCCTTGGCCTTATTCGCCGGTGCCTACGTGGCGGAGATCGTTCGTGCGGGTGTTCAGGGAATCCCGAAAGGGCAGATGGAAGCCTCCAGGTCGCTTGGGATGACTGCATTTCAAACCATGAAAGATATTATTTTGCCTCAAGCCTTTAAAAAAATTCTGCCTCCCTTGTCCGGTCAGTTTATTAGCTTAATCAAGGATTCATCATTGGTTTCAGTCATAGCTATTACCGATTTGACAAAATCTGGACGGGAAATCATCACTTCAACCTTTGCCACCTTTGAGGTTTGGATTGTTGTGGCGGCGATGTATCTCTTAGTGACTTCTGTCTTGTCACAACTTGTTTACTATATGGAACGGAGGCTTGCCGTCAGTGATTAAAGCCGAGAACGTTGTAAAAATATTTAGTAGCCGCTCGGGGGATGTTCGTGCCGTGGACGGTGTTTCAACAGAGGTGGCACGAGGAGAAGTTGTTGTCATTATCGGGCCATCGGGATCCGGTAAATCCACTTTTCTTCGCTGCATTAACGGGTTGGAAACTTTTACCAAGGGTCATATACTCATAGATGGCGTTGACCTCGCTAATAAAAAGACCAATATCAACAAAATCCGGGCCGAGGTTGGCATGGTGTTCCAGCAGTTCAACCTTTTTCCTCATAAGACGGTTTTGGAAAATCTTACGTTGGCCCAGAGTCGGGTTCGGAAACGAAGCTGGAAGGTTGCAAATGAGAAAGGCAGGGTATTGCTGAAAAAAGTTGGTATTCCGGAAAAAGCCGATGAGTATCCTTCTCGATTATCCGGAGGGCAGCAACAGCGTGTGGCCATTGCCAGGGCACTGGCAATGGACCCGAAGGTCATGCTGTTTGATGAGCCAACCTCAGCTCTTGATCCGGAAATGGTAGGTGAGGTACTCGATGTCATGAAGCAGCTTGCTCGAGAAGGGATGACTATGATTGTTGTTACCCATGAAATGGGCTTTGCCCGTGAAGTGGCCGATCGGGTCATTTTTATGGATGAGGGGAAAGTCGTTGAAGTGGGAACTCCAGAACACTTTTTTACCAATCCTCAGGAAGATAGGGCGAAGCTATTTTTAAAACAGGTTTTATGATTATGTGTAAGGTTTGATGGAATAATAACTATGTCGGAAAATTCAAAATATAAAAAAACATATCCAATTTCGTGGGATCAGTTGCATCGGGACTCAAAAGCACTCGCATGGCGGCTTCTGAATATGGATAGATTTAAAGGAATAATTGCCATTACCCGAGGAGGGATGGTTCCGGCAGCCATCATTGCCAGAGAGCTTGATATCCATTTGCTTGATACTATTTGTCTTTCCAGCTATGACTGGAAAGAAAAAAAGGGTGAAGTGGATATTCTGAAAACATTCGAAGGTGAAGGAGAGGGGTGGTTGCTGATTGACGACCTTGTTGATACCGGGCGTACTGCCAAGGTAGTTCGGGAAATTGTTCCAAAAGCCCATTTTGCAACAGTTTACGCAAAACCTGCAGGACGTCCCCTGGTGGACACTTTTATCACTGAGGTGAGTCAGGATACCTGGATCCTTTTCCCTTGGGATACCGAGGCCCAGTTTGTAATTCCGCTTGCAGGCATGGACAAAACCTGACATACCTGGAAAGTTACTGAAATGGCTGATAAATTTGATTTCTGGCAGGATCATTCCGAATGTTTTTTGGTTATGGCCAATCTTTGGGATAGAAGGATGGTGTTGGAAAATCCCGATGGTGTTGGCAGGAAGACAGGGGATTGTGGGGACACTATTACTATATATCTATCGGTAAGAGAGGGGGTCGTAGAGCGACTGACTTTTGAGCTGGAAGGATGTATAAACACCAACGCCTGTTCAAATGCTTTGGCTGTTCTGGTGGAAGGTCAACCTGTGGAGCAATGCTGGAATGTGACTCCGACTGAGGTTATCAATTTTCTTTTGACCCTGCCAGCGGATCATCACCACTGTGCCGAGCTGGCTGTTGGTACCCTGTACCTGGCGTTGGCCGATTGTGCAAAGAACATTGCAGGCAAAACGAAACAACGTGAGAGTTGACTGAGGGGTGTCTCAGTTCTTAATGTACTTCACCGGAAGGGGTTGGTTGCCACTCGAGTATTTGGCCCTGACCGTAAGAATTTTTTATTATATATTCGGCAAAATGGTAATCGAGTTCTTCATCAATTGGTCCGGTATAGCTCGCAAGGAATAGCTCAGCCATTTCCATAATGATAGACCTAAACGGACCGTCGACCACCATGTTGCTTATGGTGTGTTCTCCCAGATTGTGCACAGTAAATCTCACCATCGCTGTCACTCCTCAATGATGTTTCTCATTATTTTGTTGCAGTCGTTTTTAATCATGCTATCAGCTTGATGCCGCTAACATCCGATTTTTCGTTTAGGGCCTTGATATGAGCCCGTTGTACTGAAGCTACAGTACTTTCGACTATTGCGGCGAGGGCAGGTGTCTCCAGATCGAATTCAAGCCCACAGACATATTCTATTCCACCTTTTTTTCGTACCTTGGAAAGGTGTTTGACGGTTCCTTTCAGCCCTGCTACAAGTTCATCATTGATATTGAGTTTAAGTGAATGCACTGAATCCAGGGAGAAAAGTTTTTGTTCATCCTGGCTCACCGAGACGGAAATACTATTGATACTAATGTCAAGTGGAGTCGTGGTCAGAAGAGGGAGCGCCTTATTCATCTCAATGACTACGGTAAAATCCATTATGTCCGGAACCTTTGCCCGAAACTTTCTGGCATTACGGACAATTCTCGCCAGGGAGGGGAAGACGAGTCTGAGAACAGGAAGATCACCAACCTTGGTCTGCGCTTCAAATGTGGTACAAAACTCTACGGCGTATGTGTTGGTGAACATTCTCAAAATGATAAAACGGGAGTAGCGAAGGTGCAGGTTGCCGAGACCAGGTTCAAGTGGCAGGGTGACAATGTGGCTCATTGTTTTTAAGTAATCGGCTTCGATGTATTCAAAATCATCAAGAACGATATCTTCATCCACCTCGATGTCCGTTTCATCAGGTGGGTCATCTTTCAGTCTCGAAAAGTAGACTCGGGGTTTGCCGTCGAGCTCAATTTCCAACATCTTGTCGTCGATCAGTGCAGTTTGGAGGAGAGGAAGTATTTCTTTCTGCTCGGTGAGGATTTCCCCTTTGTCCAGGCCCTCTTTGACCTCTTGATCCGAGAAGGATTGTCCTGGAAAAAAGAGAAGGAGTTGTTGTTGGATAGATTCGTTCATTGTTACCTGAAAGAGGTGCCAAAAAAGTCGGCAAAGGAGAGCTTGTTCAAGAATCACCGAAATATTACTTAAATCGTATAGCAACAATAGCCAAAAGGGAAGTTCTCTTTTAAAATGTCGCAGATATATCAATTTTTCAAGCTAAAAGAGTTGGGTGCTTGTTTGAAGTAAGCTGCAATCTTATCCTTGATAAGGGAGTTTTTCTTTGTTTCGAGTATAGTGTATGTTACTGCCTTCCTCTTTACAAAAAACAATGCATTAGGAAACGGAAAATCGATAATGAAACAGCTCACTACTCCACGCATGGATCAGTGCATCGGTTGCCAATCATGCTCTTTGGCCTGTGCTCGTCTTGTTCACAAACGGATATCCTGGAATACAGCGGGGATCCGCATTCATTCTTCGGGAGGACTCTCAACCGGCTTTGTCGCAAACAGGTGTCTTGCCTGTGATCCTCCTCCCTGCGCTTTAGTCTGCCCCACGGGTGCCTACACGGAGCGGCCGGGAGGTGGGGTAATCGTAAAGAGAAGTCTTTGCATTCAATGCGGGAAATGTGTTTCTGCCTGTCCTGTTGACGCCATTTATCAGGACCGGGGAGGTGATGTCTATGTCTGTATTCATTGTGGGCAGTGTGTGCAGTTTTGTCCTCAGAATTGTTTGGAAATGGTGGATAGCAGCAGTATCGAAGAGGTGGTTATATGATTAGGGAAGAGTTTCGTGTTCTTCTTATAGATGTCACAACAGGTAAAGGGAAGGTTGTCCTTCTCGATGGCCGAAATGAAGTGGCAGGAGGCAGTGGGCTTGCAGCTTTGCTTTATTCTAAATATGGTCAGCCGGAGCTTTCCTGGAAAGATGATTCACAGCCACTGATTTTTGCCATTGGACCATTGACCGGCTATTTCCCATTGATGAGCAAGATGGTTTGTTCCTTCAAGTCAAATTATCATGGTGAATACACCGAAAGTCATGCGGGAGGGAGAGCTGCGCTGTCACTACAGTTTTCCAATCTTGACGCATTGGTTATTATAGGCAGGGCAAAACAACTCAGCTGCCTGAGTATTGGCGCAAACCATATCGAACTTAAAGATGCTTCCTTTCTTCGCGGTACCGATGCAGAAAGCTCCGGGAAATTGATCAGAAGGATGTTTAAATCCGGCAGTGGTCACCGGTCGATTATGCGAATAGGTCCCTCTGGAGAGGTTGGTTCGGCCATGGCCTGTATCAATGTTGATACTTACCGTCATTTCGGCCGGATGGGTGGCGGTGCTGCTATGGGCGCGAAAAATCTTAAAGCTATCGTCATTCACGGTGACAGTGATTTCAGTATTCCACCCGGAAAAGAGTATTCCAGGTTGTACAAGGATGTGTACCAGAAAGTCACTTCCACAGAAATGATGCGAAAATATCATAATCTTGGGACTCCCGCCAACCTGCAGGGACTCAATGACATAGCATCTCTGCCGTGGAGGAATCTACAGCAGACCAGCGATCCAGCGATCACGACGATTACCGGCAAGAGCTTCGCTGATCAGACACTTCTTCGTAACGGAGCCTGTTCCGGATGTCCTGTCGGTTGTATTCACATCGGTTTTATTCGGGAAAAGATGGAAGTCGACAATCGCTATCACTTTCATCAGGTGGCGTATGATTACGAACCTATCTTTGCCGCAGGAACCATGCTGGGGGTGACCAACAGTTTTGATGTCCTGCGAATACTTGATGTCATGGAAAAGGTGGGGCTCGATGCGATGTCCGGCGGTGTTGCGCTTGGTTGGGCGACGGAGGCTACGGAGCAGGGCCTGATCTCTGAAAAAGAAACCCTTATTCCCCTGTCTTTTGGAGACGCAACAGGATACCAACAGGCTGCCCGGCATCTTGGTCGCGGCAGCAATGAGTTTTACCGACTGCTTGGGCAGGGAACGTTGAAAGCTGCGGCGGTGTATGGCGGCGGAGATTTCGGCTGTGTGCTCGGTCAGGAAATGGCAGGTTATGCGACTGGGGAGCTGTTTTTTGCCGCCCAAACCTTGGGGTTTCGGCACTCTCATCTTGATACCGGGGCCTACAGTTATGATCAGAAGAATTCAGAGCAAGATGTTACAGGAGCGGTTGATTTTCTGATCGCTGATGAGCCGGGCCGTGCTTTTCTCACTTCGATGGTCGGCTGTCTCTTTGCCAGATCTGTCTATACCGAAGAGCAGTTGGCTGAATGTCTGCAGGCAGTCGGTCTTGAAACACTTGCCGGATCGATTCCAAAGGTTTCTGAATATATCCGCACCCTACGCTGGAAGGTGCGTGCTACGACCGGATTTGATCCCGATAATTTTTCCATTCCGAAGCGATTTTATCAGGTTAAAACCTGGAAAGGACAGGTCGATAAAAACTATCTCGACAATCTTAAATTGGAATACGGCAAGAGAATCCAGGCAATTATTGCCGGGAGTTGACGACTGGAAACTTCTCTGTAAAAGCAAAAAGGCAGATCCCCGCTTAGCGGGAATCTGCCTTTTGTCTTTGAACTAATGAGCTGTGCGTATCTTACAGCAGGTCGGCGATGGCCTCTTTCTCAGAGACCAGCTCTGCTTCGGTGGCACTCATCATTTTACGGCCGAAATCGCTGATTTTAAGACCTTTAACCTCTTTCCATTCGCCATTCTCACAGGTGATAGGCAGGGCGTACATGATATCCTCATTGATGCCGTAGCTGTTGCCACCGCTGAAGACACCCATGCTGACCCATCCACCGTTAGTACCTAGAGCCCAGTCACGCATATGGTCAACGGCAGCAGATGCAGCAGATGCAGCACTGGAAGCTCCGCGGGCCTTGATAATTGCTGCGCCGCGCTGCTGTACTGTTGGGATGAATTCGTTGACATAAAAATCGTTGTCCATCTTGTCTTTCACCGGAACGCCGTCTACGGTTGCAAAACTGATGTCAGGGAACTGAGTTGCTGAGTGATTGCCCCATACCACCATTTTTTCAACTTTAGTGGAATGGCTTCCGGTCTTTGCAGCTATCTGAGACAGGGAACGGTTGTGGTCAAGGCGCATCATCGCGGTGAAGTTGCGTGGATTGAGGTCCGGCGCATTTTTCATAGCGATAAGGGCGTTGGTGTTAGCAGGGTTACCCACAACCAATACTTTAACGTTTGGATTGGCGTTATCGTTGAGAGCTTTACCCTGAACGGTAAAGATAGCGCCATTTGCTTTCAGAAGATCTGAGCGTTCCATACCGGGACCACGTGGTCTGGAACCGACCAGAAGAGCGTACTCAACGTCTTTAAAGGCAACGTTTGGATCGTCGGTGGTTACGATTCCGGCAACCAGTGGGAAGGCACAGTCGTTGATTTCCATAACAACTCCAGCTAAGGCACCCATCGCGGGTGGGATTTCAAGGAGTTGAAGTATGACTGGTTGGTCTTTTCCAAGCATATCACCCGCTGCGACGCGGAAGATAAGGGAATAGCTGATTTGTCCGGCTGCACCGGTTATTGCGACACGTACTGGGGTTTTCATTTGGTTCTCCTTTGAAAAGGGATCGGATTGTATCACAAAAACATCTTGTTAAGTACAAGAAGAGGCAAAGATACCACAATGTTTATTAGGAATCCAGCTCAAGGAGACGAAGAGCTGTGTTTTTCTAATCAGTAGTAATGATGTTAAACATCAAAAATCCTAACATTCCGGTTTTGTTTGTTTTCCGTAACCGCCACCTCCAGGGGTTTTGATTATGAAAACGTCATTGGGCGACAAAAAAACCTCATCGTTACCGGCTAAAAGTGTGAATGTTCCGTCCGCATGCAGAACACTGTTCTGGCCCTTTTTCCCAGCCCCACCTCCAGCGAGACCATAAGGTTCGGTTTCCCGGTGGGAGGAGAGGACTGTCGCTGTCATAGCTTCAAGAAAGCGAATCTTTCGGACCACGCCGTCACCTCCCGGAAATTTACCCTTGCCACCTGAACCATGTCGAATAGAAAAAGATTCAACCTGCACAGGAAAACGCCATTCAACGACTTCCGGATCGGTCATTCTGGTATTGGTCATATGGCTGTGTACTGCGCTGGTGCCGGGATGATCCGGACCTGCACCTGTGCCGCCACAGATGGTTTCGTAATTCTGGTGGGTTGCATTGCCGTAAACAAAATTATTCATTGTTCCCTGGGATGAGGCGAGGAGGCCGAGGGCACCGAACAGAGCATCTGTGATTGCCTGAGAGACCTCGGTATTGCCTGAAATGACCGCCGCAGGATATTCAGGGCTGATCATGGTTTTGGGAGGAATGATCAACCTGAGCGGCTTCATGCATCCTTCATTGAGAGGAATGTTGTCGGCCACCAGAGTACGAAAGACATAGAGCACCGCTGCTTTACATACCGCTGTAGGGGCATTGTAGTTGCCTTGGCTCTGGGGGGAAGTGCCGGTGAAATCAATGGTCGCTTCGCGCTTCTGACGGTTCACGGTTATACTTACCTGGATCTGTTGGCCACCGTCCATCGGATAGACAAAATTGCAATCCTGCAGAACATCAAGCACCCTTCGCACTGATTCCTCAGCATTGTCCTGTACGTGCTGCATGTATGCATGGACTACATTAAGGCTGAAATTTTCCACCATACTTCTAAGTTCTCTCACCCCTGTTTCGTTGGCGGCAATCTGGGCGGAAAGATCGGCCATGTTCTGGTCAATATTTCGACATGGATAAGTGCCGGAGCTCAGCAAAGTGCGTGTTTCATGCTCTTGCAGGATGCCATCTTTGACGAGAAGGAAATTGTCAATGAGCACACCCTCTTCCTCAATATGATGACTATCCGGGGGAGAAGAACCGGGGGTGCGGCCTCCTATATCTGCGTGATGTCCCCTTGATGCGACATAAAACAGTACCGTTGCACCATCATCTGAAAAAACAGGTGTGATTACTGTTACATCGGGAAGATGTGTGCCGCCGTTGTAGGGGGCATTCAGCATATAGACGTTGCCTGGTCGCATACTGGTGCGGTTCTCGCGGATGATTGTTTTAATCGATTCTCCCATCGAACCCAGGTGGACAGGGACATGGGGGGCATTAGCAACCAGTTTGCCGTCTGAATCGAACAAGGCGCAGGAGAAATCAAGCCTTTCTTTGATATTGACGGAGTAGGCAGTGTTGGCAAGCGTTGCGCCCATCTGTTCAGCTATGGACATGAAGAGGTTATTGAAAACCTCAAGCATGACTGGATCAGCTGAGGTTCCAATGGCGTGCTGTCCGGGCCTTTCCCGGTATCTCTCAAGTATGAGATGGCCGAGGCGGTTGGTCTCGGCGGACCAGCCTTCTTCCACAATCACAGTGCCGGTCTGTTCCGCTATGATCGCAGGGCCGAATATCTTTTGTCCTGTAAGTAAATCATCACGTAGATAGAGCGGGGTGTCATGAGACTGACCATTACTGAACATCTGCACGGTATCGTGTGCGATCAGAGGCTTGGGATGAGATGCTGTTGGTTTTTTCTCGTCGATTATCGATTCGTTTGCGCCCACTGCCTCAACGGAGAGCGCCTCAACAACCAACCCTCTTTCTCTGGCGATAAAACCAAAACGTTGTTTGTGGGCTTCTTCAAAAGCCTGAGTCATCTCTTGGAGGCTGCCCACATCAACGAGCAGAGCACTGTCGGTGCCTTCGTAGCGGAGATGAGCTTTGCGGAGTATCTGGATAAGATTTTTGTCGATGCCCTGGGCAATAACTTCATTTTCCACTTCGACAATGAGCGGATGACTGGCTTTGTCTATAAGTTCAAGCGCTTCATCTTTGAAGGGAAATTCCAGATGCACCTCGCGAAGCGCCCGGATATCGGCAAGCCCCATTCCGTAGGCAGACAAAACTCCCGCAAAGGGATGCAGGAAAACCCTCTTCATTCCAAGGGAATCGGCTACCAGGCAGGCATGCTGTCCGCCGGCACCGCCAAAGCAGTTCAGGGTGTAATCGGTCACATCGTAGCCTCGCTGGACGGATATCTTTTTGATAGCATTCGCCATGTTTTCTACGGCGATTCGCAAAAAACCTTCAGCTACTTTTTCAGGGGATTGAGCGGGCATACCGGTAGCTTCGGCAATCGTCCTGCTTAGGGCGAGGAAGCCACTTCGTACCGATTCGGTGTCAAGCGGTTGGTTACCATCTACACCAAAGACTTGAGGGAAATATTTCGGTTGGATTTTACCGAGTAGAACATTGCAGTCAGTAACTGCCAAAGGACCACCTCGTCGATAACAGGCAGGGCCGGGATTGGCACCAGCTGATTCAGGGCCAACCCTGTACCTGGCTCCATCGAAATTGAGGATTGATCCACCACCTGCGGCGACGGTGTGGATGTGCATCATTGGTGCACGCATGCGAACCCCGGCCACCATTGTTTCAAAGCTTCTCTCAAATTCGCCGTTGTAGTGGGCGACGTCAGTGGACGTGCCTCCCATGTCAAAACCAATAAGCTTGGTATAGCCGCCCATGGCTGCCGTCTTGACCATGCCCACCACCCCACCGGCTGGCCCGGAAAGGATAGCGTCTTTTCCCTGGAACAGCTGGGCGTCTGTCAGGCCACCGTTTGACTGCATGAACATAAGTTTTGGGCCAGCGTCGCCGGAGGCTCCAAGTTGTGTGGCGATTTGATCGACATAACGTCTGAGAATAGGTGAGAGATAGGCATCGACAACGGTAGTGTCCCCCCGGGAAACCAGTTTCATAAGAGGGCTTACCCGGTGGCTCACGGAAATTTGGACAAAACCGATTTCTTTGGCGATTTCGGCCACTATCTCTTCATGCAGAGAGTAGCGATATCCGTGCATAAAAACGATTGCCACTGCTCGGATACCAAGATCGTAAGCGCTTTTTAAACCAATCTTGGCTGCTTTTTGGTCAAGAGAGGTGATTGTTTTACCTCTTGCTGAGACCCGTTCAGGGATTTCGAGCACTTCGCTGTAGAGCATTTCCGGCAGGATGATGTGGCGGGCAAAGAGGTCAGGACGGGTTTGGTAACCTATCCGCAGGGCATCGCCGAAGCCTTTGGTTGTCACCAGAAGGGTGCGGTCTCCTTTGCGTTCCAGTAGAGCATTGGTGGCGACGGTGGTTCCCATTTTTACATCACTGATCACCTTTTCAGGTATTGATTCCGAAGGGGCAAGGCCAAGTAGATGGCGGATCCCATGGACAGCAGCATCCTGGTATTTCTCTGGATTTTCCGAAAGGAGTTTGTGGGTGACGAGGCTTCCATCGGGCCTTTTAGCGACGATGTCGGTGAACGTTCCCCCGCGATCAATCCATATCTGCCATTGCTTCATTAGTCGCTCCATGCTTTTGTTGGTCAACTTACTGGATTGATATCCATGTTATGAATAGTTGAACAAAAATGTGACACATAATGATTTTATGTCGACAAATTGTCATTATTCTGTGATAGTTGCAAGGATGATGAAGAAAGTCAATATCATTGTTTATTTTTGTGCTATTCTCAACCAGCTGCACGTTATACATTATTCTTGCTCCCCACTAAGGGGGGATAAGTAACTTGGAGACAAAGTCGAAGTAATTCAAATTTAAAGAATACCATCAGGAGGAGTTGAGTATGAATCTACGCAAAAATGCCTTAACCGCGTTAACAGGAATGGCTGTTGGTCTGGGGATGACAGTGGGGGCGATTGCCGCCACCAGCTGGGATATGCCTACCCCTTATCCGGATAAGACTTTTCATACCCAAAACATTGCTATCTTTGCTGAAGATGTGGCCAAGGCAACAGGTGGTGACCTCACAATAAAAATTCACTCAGCAGGATCCCTCTACAAACATCCGGAAATTAAAAATGCCATACGTGGAGGGCAGGTACCCATTGGAGAGTTTTTCCTTTCACTCCTCTCCAATGAGCAAGCGGTTTTTGGTGCCGACTCTCAGCCCTTTCTGGCGACGAACTATGATGACGCGAAAAAGCTTTGGGACGCCCAGCGTCCAATTGTAACGGAACTCCTGGATAAACAGGGGCTGATGCCTCTATTCTCCGTCCCCTGGCCGCCTCAGGGACTTTATACCAAAAAAGAAATAAAGACAGTAGATGACCTGAAGGGTATTAAATTCAGGGCCTATAACGCAACACTGGAACTCTTTGCCAACAAAATCGGCGCCGCACCAACCCAGATAGAGGTTCCCGATATTCCGCAGGCTTTTGCAACCGGCAGGGTGGAGGCAATGATTACCTCTCCTTCAACCGGCGCAAACTCGAAGGCGTGGGACTTCGTAACACATTACACGGATATACAGGCCTGGCTCCCGAAAAATATTGTCGTGGTCAGCAAGAAAGCTTTCAGGAAGTTGGACAAAAAAAGCCAGGAAGCTGTGCTGACAGCGGCAAAAGCGGCTGAGGTAAGAGGTTGGGAGATGAGCAAAAAGGAAACCGCCGAAAAAACGGCGATTCTCAGAGATAATGGCATTATCGTCGTGACTCCCAGTCCTGAACTTATGGCAGGATTGAAAGAGATTGGCGCCTCTATGCTGGAAGAATGGAAAAAGGCAGCCGGTCCGGAAGGTGCTGCACTGCTCAAGGCTTATCAGGCAAAGTAAGGTCCACGGCTGATTTCGACTCAACAACAGAAAATCGACCGTCACCAGTTTTTATGGTAACGGTCGACAAAAGGGGTAGAGAATGCGCAGGTGGTTGGACACACTCTATAAGGCAAGCGGCTGGCTTGGTGCAAGTTGTATCGCAATGATCTGCCTCCTGGTTATTAGCCAGGTTTTGCTCAATCTGCTCGACCGGTTGAGCACCTTGCTGACTGGTAGTGCCATCGGCCTTACAATTCCCTCCTATGCCGATTTTACAGGTTTTTTGCTGGCTGCCGCCTCTTTTTTATCCCTGGCCTATACCTTGCGCGAAGGTGCTCATATCAGAGTTGTTTTGCTCGTCAGTCGTCTGCCAAAGAAAATTCGCAGACTGGCTGAAATCTGGTGCATCATCTTTGGCCTGGCTGTATCCCTCTACTTCACCTGGTATACCGCCATGCTGACCTATGAATCCTATTCCTACAATGATCTTTCGTCGGGGATGATTGCGGTGCCAATATGGATACCCCAGACAGCAATGCTCTTTGGCCTTGTGGTCCTTTCAGTGGCTCTGTTTGATGAACTGGTGTCTGTCTGTCGTGGAAATACTCCCAGCTATGCGGGAAAGGGTGAAAAGTTGCTGACGCTAAATCGACAGGCAGCGTCGTCTTCTGCTGCTGAGTAGGAAAAGGAAAATATGTCTGAAATAACCCTGACTCTGGCTTTACTCCTTTTGCTGTTTTTTTTACTGGGCAGCGGAATTTGGGTGGCTTTTTCGCTCATGGCAGTGGGCATCGCCGGAATGGCTCTCTTTTCCGATGCGCCTCTGGGGGAAGTCCTGGCCACCACGATCTGGGGTGCAAGTAACGGTTGGGCTCTGGCTGCTTTACCGCTTTTCATCTGGATGGGAGAGATTCTTTTTCGCTCACGTCTGTCAGAAGATATGTTTACCGGGTTGTCTCCGTGGCTCACTCATCTTCCGGGTCGGCTCCTTCATGTGAATATAATAGGTTGTGGCATTTTTGCCGCCGTGTCAGGTTCTTCTGCTGCAACTGCTGCAACCATAGGCAAAATGTCCATTCCCGAGTTATCCAGGCGTAACTATCCTGTAAATATGATGGTTGGCACCCTGGCCGGGTCGGCAACCTTAGGTTTGCTTATTCCACCGTCGATTATTCTTATCGTCTATGGAGTGGCAACGGAACAGTCGATAGCCCGGCTCTTTATTGCCGGAGTATTGCCTGGATGTCTCCTCGTCACTCTTTTTGTCGGCTATGTGGTTGTCTGGTCGCTGCTGCATCCAGAGGAAATTCCTCAGGGTGAACCTTCCTTGGCGTTAAGGGAGAAGTTGCAACGTTCTCTTAGTCTTATTCCGGTTTGTCTGCTGATTGTCGGAGTGATCGGTTCAATTTATTCCGGAATAGCATCGCCAACCGATGCCGCTGCAGTCGGCGTACTGCTGGCCCTGGTGCTTTCCTGGTACACCGGGTCTCTTTCAAAACAGACCTTTCTCGACGGCCTCATGGGGGCGACGAAAACATCATGCATGATCGCTTTTATACTGGCAGGTGCGGCCTTTCTCACGGTTGCCATGGGGTTTACCGGCATCCCTAAGATGCTGGCGATCTGGATTGGCGGCATGAACCTGTCGCCCTATGCGCTTCTTGGGGCATTGACCTTATTTTTTATTATCATGGGGTGTTTTCTCGATGGTATTTCAGTGGTGGTGCTGACCACTTCGGTGATCATGCCCATGGTCGAACAGGCGGGTATTGATCCACTCTGGTTCGGGATTTTTGTGGTCATCGTTGTCGAAATGGCACAGATCACCCCGCCGGTGGGATTCAACCTCTTTGTCATTCAGGGATTGACTGGGATGGATATTTTAAAAGTAGCCTATGCCGCCATGCCTTTCTTTTTGCTTCTGCTGCTCGGCCTGGGGCTTATTGTTCTGTGTCCAGGGATTGTAACTGTGTTGCCCAATATGATGGGTAGTTGAATTCTTATCCCGCCCGAAAATATTGCGGGACTCCTTTTAGTACTCGCTTGACGGGTATAATTTCATTCACGAAAAAAGTTTTCCTGAGAAATGAAGGAGCTCATTTGCAAAGTTACCCATCCCGCCCAAAAGCATTGCGGGACTCTTTTTAGTACTCGCTTGACGGGTATAAGTTCATTCACGAAAAAAGTTTTCCTGAGAAATGAAGGAGCTCATTTGCAAAGTTACCTATCCCGCCCAAAAGCATCGCGGGACTCTTTTTAGTACTCGCTTGACGGGTATAAGTTCATTTACGAAAAAAGTTTTCCTGAGAAATGAAGGAGCTCATTCGCAAAGTTACCCATCCCGCCCAAAAGCATTGCGGGATAAGTTCATTCACGAAAAAAGTTTCTTGTAAAAAGCACAAGAGACTTTTTTCTAATTCACTAAAGAGATGATGCGGCTCGGGATGCCTGATCGTACAACCCGGACATCAGCCTAAGTAGAGCCGCGGCCTGGCTTACCTCCGACCCCTCCTTGTCGAGGCTTCGATAAGCCGAAGTTAAGCACCTTTCTCTTATCTCCCGGTAACGTTTACATGCCTCTACGCCTTGTACCGTAGCAAAATAAAAGATTTCCTTCCCGCGCTTTTCTCGTTCGACGAGTTCCGCTTTGACAAGTTTTTTTAGGGAGTAGTTGACTGTGTGTTGATCTTCTACATGTAGAACAAAACAAATATCGATCAACCGTTTCGAGCGGTTTCTGTGATTGACATTGTGCAGGACCAATACATCAAGAGAGCTGAAGTCAGCATATCCCAGCTGCATTCATACAGCGAATCATCCATCTTGAGAAAGCATTGTGGGCGATGATCATACCGTATTCAAATTCACTGAGCGGCCAGGAATCAGGGGAGGTGAGGTGTTCCGAGGAGACAATTGGTGCAAGCGGATTGACTTTTGGGATATTGTTTGTCATCTTTCATAGCTTTTCTCTATTGTCTTCCGGTTGAATTCCACTCTTAATTGACGTGTGCGAAGCTCTTTATTCAGCCCAGCTTCTTTTTGTCCTCTTTCATGAGCTTGTAGGTAATACTGTCAACAAGCGCCTGCCAGCTCGCTTCAATGATATTGACTGAAACTCCGACTGTTCCCCAGTTACATAATGGGTCTTTACTGTCGACCAGGACCCGAACCCGCGCCTGGGTACCGTGTTCGCCGGAAAGGACCCGGACTTTGTAGTCGGTCAATTCCATTTCTTCGAGGCATGGGTAAAATCGCAACAGGGCCTTTCGAATGGCACAATCAAGAGCATTGACCGGACCATCGCCCATCGCAGCGGTATGTACCTCGCTACCGCCGATAAAAAGCCGGATTGTTGCTTCAGTTAGCGGGGGTTTGTCCATTCGGTATTTATGGTTCATTACCCTGAAACTCTCGAATTTGAAGTAGTTCCGTTGCAGCCCCATAGCCCGTCGCATAAGCAACTCGAAACTTGCCTCGGCCCCTTCGTACTGGAAACCCTGGTTTTCAAGCTCTTTTAGTTCACTGATTATGGTTGCTAGTACCGGATCGTCTGCTTCGAGTTTAAGGCCCCATTGTTTTGCCTTATGGAGAATGTTGGACCGCCCGGATTGATCGGAGATGAGAATTCGGCGAATGTTGCCGACCTTGTCCGGGGAAATATGCTCGTAAGTCAAGGGGTTTTGTTTGACGGCACTGACGTGGATCCCCCCTTTATGAGCAAAAGCAGATGCCCCAACATAGGGCTGGTATCGATTGTGGGGCAGATTGGCAAGTTCATTGATCAGCCGAGAAGCAGTGTAGAGGGTCTCGATGTTTTTACGTACCTCACATTCCACCCCCATCTTGAAAACAAGGGCTGGGATAATGGAGGTTAAATTGGCATTGCCGCATCGTTCGCCAAAGCCGTTCATTGTCCCCTGTACTTGTCTGATCCTGGAGTCGGAGACGGCGATAAGGCTGTTGGCTACTGCTGTCTCGGAGTCGTTATGCGCATGGATTCCGAGATGTACTGTTCTGTTTTTCTCTTCCAGATACTGTTTGACCTTGTTAATTATCTCAGGTATTTCCTGGGGCAGTGTGCCGCCGTTGGTGTCACATAGAATGATTGTTTCGGCTCCTCCGTCCGCAGCACTGAGCAAGGTTTCAAGAGCATATGCTTCGTTATCTTTGAACCCATCAAAGAAATGTTCGGCATCATAGAAAAGGTGTTCGACATAAGGCCGCAGAAAGGTAAGTGTGTCCTGGATAATCAGAAGATTATCTTCCAGTTCTATGTGCAGAGCATCTTTTACGTGAATGTCCCAACTCTTGCCAAAGATAGTTATGACTGGGGTTTTGGCATTGAGTAGGGCAAGGAGATTAGGATCCTTTTCGGGTCTATTGCGGAAATGACGTGTCGAACCGAAAGCCGCCAGTTTGGCGTGTTTCATCTCTATGTTTTGCATCCTTTCAAAATATTCGACAGAGACAGGATTTGATCCCGGCCATCCTCCTTCGATAAAATCGATGCCAAGGTCATCAAGAGCCAGAGTAATGCGGATCTTGTCTTCAACGGAAAGGTTGAAATTCTCAGCCTGGGTTCCGTCCCGGAGAGTGGTGTCGTAGAGCTCAATCAGATGGGTCATTTTTTCCTTCTATACTCAAATCGTAATGATTTTTATGCGGTAATCTCTGTACCTGTTGGAAACAAAACCTGGTAGTGCAAAATGCAACCTCCCATAGTAATGGAAATTCAAACAAAAGGCAAAACCTTATAAAGAGGTAGAGAGATGACCAGGGCAGTTGAAGGAATCGTATAACGTTATTATTTATGAAACGGCCCGGGAGCGCAGAGAGAACCTTCAGTATTGGATTTTTGACCGCAGTTGCCGCAGATGAATTTGGGGTTGCGTTGGAGTGCCTCGATTTCTTCGGTTTTCCGAGCTTTGGTGAGTTCGCAGATATGCAATTTATGGTTTTCCGGGTTTTTACAGAGGTTATCAATATTGGTCAGTCTGTCTGTCATAATGGTATCCTTAAGTTGCCTTGTTGCGCTCACTTGAGGAGAGCGCAACAAAGTCGCTTTAATCTATGCCCTCCAAAGGGAGGATTTTGCACATCCAAAAGTGTATTGTGTCAATGATTTAGTCAGCGACATTTTCCAGCACCATCGCCATGCCCTGACCACCACCAATGCAGAGAGATGCAAGCCCCAATGCTTGATTTTCCCGTTTCATCTGGTTCATCAGAGTCAGTAAGATCCGGGCACCGGTACAGCCAATGGGGTGGCCGAGGGAAATTCCACTGCCCAGTACATTGGTCTTCTCAATGTCGCAACCCAATTCGCGTATGCAGGCAATAGCCTGAACCGCAAATGCCTCGTTCAACTCAATACTTCCAAAGTCGTTGATAGAGAGGTTATGCTTGTTTAAAATTTTACGTACCGCAGGAATTGGTCCAAGGCCCATATAAGCAGGGTCAAGACCAGCGGAAGAATGTGCCTTGATTTTAACCAGAGCTTTCAAGCCGAGCTCTTTCGCCCTGTCTGCGGACATAATTAGCAGGGCAGCTGCTGCATCATTTAAGCCGGAGGCGTTGCCGGCTGTGACCGTTCCATCCTTTTTGAAGGCCGGACGCAGTTTACCCATTTTCTCTGCACTGGTTTCCATCGGCCGCTCATCGATTTCAAAACTGAGTGGGTCACCTTTTCGCTGGGGTATCGATACCGGTACAATTTCGTCCTTAAACAGTCCTTTGGAAATGGCAGCAATAGCCCGCTGGTGGCTGAGTGCACCGATTTCATCCTGCTCTTTACGGGAAATACCATATTTCTCCCCGATGTTTTCTGCTGTCATTCCCATATGGTAGCCATAGAAGATTTCATACAGACCATCGTAAACCATCAGGTCGACCATCTGGCCGTCGCCCATACGTTGACCCCATCTGGCAGCCGGCAGGCCATATGGCACAAGGCTCATATTTTCCATACCGCCGGCAAGAATAGCATCGGCATCGCCACAGCGGATTGCCTGGACCGCAAGGGCCACAGCCTCCATACCTGAGGCACAGAGTTTATTAATAGAAGTAGCGCTGGATTCCTTGGGAATCCCTGCTTTGATCATTGCCTGACGTGCAACGTTTTGGCCCTGGCCTGCACCGAGGACATTGCCCATGATCACCTGGTCAATTTCTACAGGTTGTAGGTTGCTTTCATAATCATAATATCTGCGCTCAAGTTCAACCTGTCCTTCATCCCGGATACTGTCTGCAGCAAATCTGATACACTGCTCGCTGGCCACCGGTCGCAGCCCGGCAGTCTTTAATGCCCCTTTTAAAACCGTCGCACCCAGATCGACCACCGGAGTGGATTTCAGGGTTCCGCCATAGGCACCGATTGCTGTCCGGCTACCGTTTACAATTACAACATCTTTCATGTTTTGTTCCTCCGTATTCGGAATTATTTTCAGGTATGTTTTTTTAACCTTTGGAGCCAAGGCGCAGACCACCATGGATGAATACGGTTTCGCCGGCCATTGCCTCGTTTCTATAGAGTTCGGCTACTAAAGAAACTACCTCTTCAGGCTCAATCAGTCTACCAATAGGTACCTGATCAATAATTTTTCCAATAACCTTGTCGTCGATATTTTTGACCATCGGTGTACCGACATAGCCTGGAGCTACCGCCATGCAACGGATTTTATCTGCAATGTTGCGCCTGAAGAATTCGGCTGTCAAAACCTTTGGCATGACCGACATTGCGGCTTTAGATGATGAATAGTTTATCTGGCCAGCTGTTCCCAGTGAACCGGTGGAGGATACCAAACAGATCAAGCCCCTACAGTTGTTATTAATCATCTGTTCAACACACTCCCGCACTGTTAGAAACACTCCGGTCAGGTTGATATCAATAACCCGCTGGAACAACTCAAGGGACATCTTACCGGTGACTTTACCTGTCTCCTTATCAGTCTTAATCATCAGGCCATCACCGGTTATACCGGCAAACGGTGCCACCATGTTGATGGCACCGAATTTTTCGATAGAATACTGGGCCAGTTGGGAACAGTCTTGTTCTTTCGTGACATTACAGACAATAGAGGTCACATCGGCACTAATTTTCTTAAGTTCTGCTTCGGTTGTCCGTAATGCCTCTTCCTGGACATCTGCGATGACAACCTTGCCGCCTTCTTTAAGCCAGAATTCGGCAAGCGCTTTACCTATACCGCCACTGCCTCCGGTAATAACAGCAACGGAATTTTCTACGGTCAACATTATTCATCTCCCTGTATGTGTTGTAAATTAATAGAAACTGGACTTTCCCCAAGTTTTTGTGGAAAAACCGGGAGGGTACCTTCGTACGAATAGAGGACATTGCAAATCCTACGCCATCCCCGCTGGTTATCGGTGATCACATCAGTTCACTCGATGTTTAATTTTCTTTCCGATCCTTCTTTCGGCACATTTTTTGCTGATGAAATCGAGGAAATCCATAAGTATTTTCAAGTCACTAATATAATACTGTCATTGAATAACACCAGGCAATGTGTAGCAAAGACGTAATCGAATACCCAAAGGTGGAATAATGAAGAATAAGGCAATTCAGGAACTTCCCAAAAAATTAAACAGAGATAAGGTCGTCTCTGCAGAAGTGGCGGTCGCTGCAATAAAAAGTGGCGCTACTGTTGCCACTGGGGGGTTTGTGGGAATAGGTTTTGCTGAACAGCTGACAATTGCCCTGGAAGAACGATTTCTTGAGACTGGTGAGCCGCGCAATCTGACTCTAATCTATGCCGCTGGGCAGGGTGATGGCAAAAACAGAGGACTGAATCATCTTGGTCATGAGGGCATGGTTGCTCGAGTGATCGGTGGCCACTGGGGGCTCGTTCCTAAGCTGCAAAAGCTTGCTGTTGAAAACAAGATTATTGCTTACAATCTCCCTCAAGGTATTATTTCGACCATGTTCAGGGATATTGCTGCGAAAAAACCCCGGACTATCAGTTCAGTAGGTCTGGGCACATTTGTCGACCCACGCAATGGTGGCGGTAAAATCAATGAAGCCACCACGGAAGACCTCGTTGAACTTATAACCTTTGACGGACAGGAATATCTTGCCTATAAAACATTGCCGATTGATGTCGCACTCCTTCGCGGCACCACCGCCGATCCCGCCGGAAATATCACCATGGAGAAAGAGGCGCTGACCCTTGAGGTGTTGGCCATCGCGATAGCCGCCCGTAATTCCGGGGGAAAATTATCGTGCAGGTTGAACGTATTGCCGATCATGGAACACTCAACGCCCGAGAGGTTAAGATTCCCGGTATTTTTGTAGATTATGTTGTCGTCTCGGAACCTGAAAACCATTGGCAGACTTTTGGGGAGCGTTATAACCCGGCTTACAGCTGCGAAATCAAAGTTCCCGTGAAATCAATACCGCCCATGGCTATGGGGCCACGAAAGTTGATTGCCAGACGGGCAGCGTTTGAACTTACCCCCGGTGATATCGTCAATCTTGGTATCGGCATGCCTGAAGGGGTTTCCGATGTTGTCAATGAGGAAGGTATGCTCGATCAGATAATTATGACCGCAGAACCAGGAGTTATTGGAGGAATCCCAGCTGGTGGTTTCAGCTTTGGTGCTGCCAGCAATACAGATGCCGTTATTGACCAACCCTATCAGTTTGATTTCTATGACGGTGGCGGGTTGGATATTACCTTTCTCGGAATGGCTCAGGCTGACATGACAGGTAGCGTGAATGTCAGTAAATTCGGGAACAACCTGTCGGGGGCTGGTGGGTTTATCAATATCAGCCAGAATGCACAGAAGGTTATCTTTCTCGGCACTTTTACAGCAGGTGGTCTGAAGGTTGCCATAGAGGATGGTCAGCTGCGAATCATCCATGAAGGAAAGGCAAAGAAATTTGTCCGGGGAGCCGTTGAGCATGTTACCTTTAGTGGTGAGTATGCTGTGAAAAGGGAACAGGAAGTGGTCTATATAACTGAACGCTGTGTTTTTGAACTCACCGCAGACGGCCTTGAACTCATCGAGATTGCTCCGGGAATAGATTTGCAGAAAGATGTTCTCGATCAGATGGATTTTGCTCCGATTATCAATGGGACTCCCCGGCTTATGGACAGCAGGATATTTCTTCCCGCTACCATGGGTATGACGCTCTGCCAGCAGTCTGAATAAGCTTGAGCTCAGTCAACCTGCCCACTCCTCATTCCTGCCTGACGTGTTCATCCAGGAATGAGGGAGATATTGTATTTAGTTATTTTCTTGTACAATAAGGTTCGGTGGATTCCCAGTAGCTCTGCCGCCTTAACTTTGTTGTACTCCGTCATTTTTAAGGCATCCTGGATTGCAGATTTTTCTGCCTTGGCCACCACCTCTTTCAATAGGGAACTCTGGATGGTTCCTCGCGCTTCTTTTCCTCGGTGCAGATAGAAAGGCAGGTCGGCAGGAGTGATGCGGTCGCCGGCCAAGGTGGCCATCGTCCTCTCTATAACATTATTTAACTCCCGCACATTTCCGGGCCAGGCATGCTGCTTCAGCAATGCCTCGGCTGCGCCTGTGAAATTTACCAATGGTTGCATAGAATCCACACAGATCTGCTTCAGTAGGTGCCTTGCAAGCAACACCACATCTTCTGAACGTTCCCTGAGGGGAGGGATGTGTAGAGGTACTACGTTTAATCGATAATAGAGATCCGCTCTGAATTCACCCCGGTCGACCATTCCTTCTAGATCCTGGTTGCTGGCGGCGATGAGTCGGAAATCAGAGTGGATAACGGTATTTCCGCCTACTCGTTCAAATTCTTTTTCCTCTAGAGCCCGAAGCAGTTTAGGCTGCATCTGCAATGGCAGGTCTCCTATTTCATCGAGAAAGAGGGAGCCGGTATCGGCCAGTTCAAACTTGCCGGCTTTGCCGGTGGATTTAGCCCCAGTAAATGCACCTTTATCGTAACCAAAAAGTTCCGCCTCCAGTAAATCTTTTGGAATAGCTGCGCAGTTCAACCGGATAAAGGGCTGGAGTCTGCGTGGACTGGCGTTATGAATTGACTGGGCAAAGAGTTCCTTGCCGGTGCCTGATTCTCCGGATATCAGTACCGAGAGGTTGGTGGCTGCTGCCTGCAGGGCCTCCTTTTTAAGGCGAAGCAGAGGTATGCTCTGGCCGATAATACTGTGGAAACAGTACCTGGTTGTACGGAGTGAGTTGAGTTCTTTCTGATAGCGCCTGACCTGAGATTCCAGCTCGGAGAGTTTTGTCGCAAGTCGGCCTACTTCTCTGATGTTTTTAAAGGTTACCTGACCGAAAACGGCGATCACCTTACCATCTTCCTTAATTGGAATACGCTGGACCAACATATTCTCGCCTCGAATTGACTGGCTGGCATTGGTTTCTGCTTTACCGGTCTGGGCGACGATATGCATTCGGGTATTTTCTACAACTTCAGTGATATGTTTACCGATTTGCTCTAAGGGATCAACGCCGAGGAATTGACCATACGGTTCGTTGAAATGAGTGACAATACCCTCGGCATCAGTCACACAAGCCCCATTGTAGGTATGCTGAAAAATCAATTGCAGCGCCTGCAGTTGTTGGCTTTCGGTAAGAAGATTCTGTTGACGAAACAACGTGCTTCCGGGTGTGGCTGGTAATTGTGTAGACATGCTCCCTCTCGTATCATTATTACTACATGTATAATTTATGATACACAATTGAATGCGATTCGTCTATGTTGCGATGATAGTACAATTATTAACGATGACAGCAACTACGCTGGTCGAAGTCGTTCTAACTTAAAAGAATTGCAGATGCTGGGTGAGGGGGGATTTGAGAAGAGTCTCGCTTTGTGAAGGAAAGTATCGTTTGCGGATATGAGTTTTGAGGAAGAGAAAGATCATGCTCAGAAAAAGTTTCAGGTATTTGCTTTGATTGAGCAAATACCTGAAGCACTACTGTCTAGGAACTCCGAGAGTGACTATCTGCCAAAGAAAACGTCAGGCAGGTAGGTAATGATCTGCGGGAAAATCATGAGAAGGGCAAGTCCGAAGACTTGGATGGCAACGAAAGGAACAATTCCTTTGTAGACATCGCCCATGGTATATTCCGGTGGCGCCACACCCTTGAAGTAAAAGAGGGAATAACCAAAAGGTGGCGTTAAAAACGATGTCTGTAGATTGATACAAACCATCATGGCAAACCAGAGAGGATTGAAGTTAAGATCCATGGCAATCGGGGTGAAAATCGGTACAACGACCAACAGGATTGCAGCCCAGTCGATGAACATTCCCATGAAGAAAACAACAGCCATCATGATTGTAAACACAACGTAAGGGCTAACATCCATTCCTAGCAGGACATCGGCAACGACATCACCACCACCCATGCTCAAGAAAACAACGGAGAAAAATTTACCGCCAATAAACAGAGCCATAATCATGGCAGTCGTCCGAGCGGTAGAAACACATGATTCTGTAATAACTTGCCAATTCAGTTTGCGGGAGACAAGGGCCAGGACTAAAGCGCCGACGCAACCTAGAGCAGCGGCTTCAGTGGGCGTGGCGACCCCAGCCAGGATTGTTCCCATGACGGTTAGAATCAAACCGAACGGAGGAACAAAATTTTTCATGGTCATGGTAAATTTTTGCATGCCGGTTGCCGTACGATCTTCTGCAGGGATCGGTGGACCGTCCTGGGGCCTGAGGTAGCAACGCACGCATACATACACCAGGTATAAGCCAGACAACAGCAGACCGGGGAGGATGGCAGCAGCAAAAAGATTGCCGACGGAAGTTTCTTTTTGACCAGTCAGGCCACCATATACAACAAGCATGATAGATGGCGGGATTAAAATGCCGAGAGTTCCGGAAGAACAGATGATACCTGCGGAGAGAGATCTGTCGTAACCTCGTTTCAGTAAAGCGGGTCCGGCCATCAAGCCCATAGCAACTACCGAGGCTCCGACGATTCCGGTGGTTGCGGCAAAGACAGTAGAGACAACAATGACCGCCATACCTAAGCCGCCCCGCAGGCCACCAAGAGTAATATACAGGGCTTCAAAAAGCCCTTCGGAGACTTTTGATCTATCAAGGATCTGGGCCATGAAGATAAACAGTGGGATGGCAACCAGAGTATAGTTTAGAAAAATTCCCCAGGCATTGTTGGCAAAGAGTCCTATTAAACCAGGGACATCGAAACCATTAGTGAGCAGGCCGAAGAAAGTAGCAACTGCGGCAAGCGTTATCGCTAAAGGGTGTCCCATGGCTATGGAACCCATTAGGGTCAGAAACATAAGTATGGTGATGACTTCTACGCTCATTGGTATCTTTTCTCCAGAATCAAACGGATTTTAGTTTATTTATTTCTTTCAGCGAATGGATATCTTGGATCAGTTTGGCAATCCCTTGCAACAATAATAAGATAAAGCCAATCGCCATGATTGTTTTATAGGGATAAAGAGCAGGTGCCCAGGAGCTGGAAGCATGTTCCCATTGCCGCCACGAGAAAAAAGCCAGTTGACTCGTGTAAAAAGCCAGTAGACCAATCGTTGGCATAAATAGAACTATGTTGGAGAAAATCCGTAAAATCGTGCGCGATTTTTTTGAAAGGCGAGATTCAAAGACATCGATAGAAACGTGAGTATCGTTTTTGTGAGCATACGCCAAAGCCAAACTGTAATGAACACCGTAAATAAAAACGGTCAACTCGAAAGCCCACGAAGTAGGTGCGTTGAATCCATAGCGCATCAAGACCTCATAACCCACTACACCGATCAGTGGCAATACCAGATATGATCCATAAAAGCCGATTTTTTCATTTAGGGCGTCAATTGCCCGGGAAACTGTCTGCATGACTTGTCCTCTTCTTAACTACAAGGGTAATTCGGGGAATAAAAAGTGGCGGGGGCCTGTAATCAAACCCTCGCCACTGGAGGTACTCTTTACTGCATACGCTTACCACTAATGTAATCTTCAATTGGCCATGGAGTCAGGCCACCTCTGATTTCACGCCACTGAGAAAAGTCTTTCTTGAACTGCTCCTGAGAATCAAGAGTAGTCTTTACTTCCGGGAACTTAGACTTCACTTCATCAAGATATTCCTTGGTGCGTTTTGCAAAGGCGGTAATAGCCTCGTCATCCATCCTAATGAATTCCACTTTCTCTTTGAAAAGCTTGATAGCTTCGATGTTTAACTGTTCCTGCCATGCGGTAGACCAAAGTTGGGTTTCCTTGGCGGCGATGTCGACGATATATTTCAGGTCGGCAGGCAATTTGTTGTAGGCATCTTTGTTGAAGAAGACAGCACACTGAACAGAAGGCTGATGGATACCAGGCTCGATAACATACTTGGTGATCTCGTCAAAACCCATCGGGTAGTTGATTGCGGGGCTACTGAATTCGGCAGCGTCGATAACACCACGCTCAAGAGCCAGATATACCTCACCACCTGGCAGCGGGGTGACTGATGCGCCAAGGCTGTTCATAATGTCCATGTACCAACCTGGGGTACGAACACGCATTCCTTTGAAGTCAGCCATTTTGGTTGCTTTTTTGTTGGAGAAAAAGCCCATTTCCTGGCCGCCGTTACCGCAGGGCAGTGCAAAGAGGTTGAATTTGCCGTAGAGATCCTGCATCTGCTGAAGGCCACCACGCTCATAGAGCCAAATATTATAACCCTCAGTGTCGAGGCCGAAAGGAACGGAGGCAAAAGAAACAAAGTTTTCATCTTTGCCTTTCCAGTAACCGGGCCAGTCATGTCCTACTTCTGCCTGACCTTTGCTTACTGCATCAAAGGATTCCATGGCACCAACCAGCTCGCCAGCGGAGAAAAGCTTAATTTCAAGACGGCCGCCAGAGGCGAGAGCTACAGAGTCAGCAAAATGCTGTGCCATATCAAAAAACAGCAGACCTTTGGACCATGGCATAACCATTTTCCACTTAAATTCTGCAGTGGAGGGTTTGATAGTGCGCAGTTCTTTTTTAATCTCCTCATGGCGTTTATCGGCACCAAATTTTTCACGCTTAGCTGAAAAGGCGTTAGGCGCCATGGTCAGGGTTGAGATCAACGCAAGACCGATTAACATTCTAAACTTTTTCATTCGTTCCTCCCTCTACTTGGGTTAAGTGGTTTAACTAGGGGCAACCCCCCTAATGATGCTACCAAATGCAAAGTAATGTTTTGCTCATACTTTAAATTTGGACAACTGTTGTTTTGGCTTGTCGAAAGCAGATGATTGCTGCTTTTTTCTTAGAAACCGCTTGCATTTAGTGTGCCACAGGAAGTTTAAAACGTTTTGTCCGATTCCTTAGTGTGGGCCGTGATGTAAATGTAAACAATAACAACTTTTCGCAGCATCAATTCCTTCCCGATAATTAATCGTTCTACCTCAGAGCTATGAAAGGGTCGGCTAATTGGTAGTACCAATTATTTATCATATAAAAAAAACTAGTCAAGAAAAAACTTGATACGTACCTTTATCTTTGATAGATAATGTATATGGGAATTTTTGCATAAGACTCCTGGCTTTTGAAAGCCTCTTGAGAGGCTCCTGTAAACGCATTGGTAATACCAATATTGGACAGACATGTACGGTTTGAGCAGGTTCGAGAGATTACCTTTGTCCCTAATAAAAGGCTCAATGGTGCAAAGCGAGGTTGGTCTGTCGGGTAGGGAAGCAATACAGCTGGTTTTTACAAAAGAATGAGGTGGAACTCCACATTGGTAAGGGAAAAAACCACGACGGAAAGTATGAAAAAAAAATGCTGTTGCCGTAACGCTCTGTTGGAAAAGGCATATTTGCAGGATGGACAAGGATTGAAGTTGCTCTTTTTTGGTTTTTCTCGTAACCTAAAATCTTTTGGTGGAATGGCTGCTTCATTGTGCTCCGTTTAGTGTCTTACTCCTGAAAACTTGCCGGCAAAAAGAAGAAATCATGAGAGTGATTTTAAATGAGCAACTTACATAACCCACAAGGCACTTTTTTAAAGAATGTAATGAATCTCAAACCTATTAAACCAAAACGTATTTCAGATCAGGTCTTTGAGCAGATACGTGAATTGATTTACAAAGGCGACTTCAAGTCCGGTCAGCAGATTCTCCCGGAAAGGGACTTGGCGCTGTCGATGGCAGTTAGTCGAACCTCAGTCAGAAACGCCATTAATAAGCTTGTCACCATGGGCCTTCTTGAACATCGCCAAGGACAGGGGACCTTCGTCAGTTCCCCCGATAACCGGACGGGTAATCCCCTGGCAGCGGCCATGGCAACTGATGAAGCTACATTTGATGATCTGCTTGAAGTGAGGATGGGATTGGAGTGTAATGCGGCAATGCTGGCAGCACAAAGGGCAACTGATACCGATCTTAGGGCAATAGAGAAGAGTTTGGAAGAAATGGAGCACGACTTGGAAACCACCGATAAAATCAGCACGGGACCAGATGCTGCTTTCCATATGGCGGTAACTTTTTCAACAAAAAATCCGGTCTTCATACACCTGATGCGCAATTTCTATGACTTTCTTTTTGTCGGGATCAAAAAGAATCTGACCCACATGTATATGGATCGGACGGCTCTGGAGCATGTCATCGTTCACCACAGAAATATCTTCAATGCAATTCAACGGCGATCATCGCAAGATGCGTTTGATGCCATGCGTTTGCATATTGAATATGTTCAGGAGTATTTTAAAACTCGTTGAAATTAGAAAATTTCTGTTCCTCTAAGATAACCCCCGCCCTCCCTGGCGGGGGTGGCGTTATTAAAATCCATAAAATCCCGGGAAAACAACAATCGAAATCAGCACCAGCACCTGGATGCAAATAAAAGGCATTACTCCACGATAGATGTCGGTTGTTCGCACCTCTGGCGGACAAACCCCTTTGAGGTAAAAGAGGGAAAAACCAAACGGAGGAGTAAGGAATGAAGTCTGTAAGTTCATAGCGATCAAGATGGCAAACCACAATGGGTCCAGGCCAATTTTCTGTGCTATGGGCAGCAGAATAGGGACAACGATATAGCAAATTTCAAAAAAATCGATAAAAAAGCCAAGTGCCATGATCGCTAGCATGGAGAGTAAAAGAAAGGTCCATTTCTGGCCCGGCAGATTGAGTAATGCTTCCTCGACGATATAGTCTGCTCCGCTGTAGATAAAGACCATGGAAAAGGCGGTTGCCCCTATCAGAATGGCAAAAACCATGGCGGTGATTTTTACTGTTTCAAGCGTTGCCTCCTCGACAATCTTCCAGCTTAATTTTCGGTACATCGCAGCCAGGATAAGAGAACCGACACAGCCGACGGAGGCAGATTCTGTTGGGGTGGCAATGCCTGCGAAGATTGATCCTAAAACTAAAATTATCAGTGTCAGTGGCGGGATAATCGCAATAATCGCCCGTTTGATGTTGCCGGTACGGGTTCCTTCCTGAGCCGGGAGCCGCGGTGCGACCTCTTTGTTGATAAACGACCACACCAGGATATAGGCGATATATAAAACCACCAGGATGAGCCCTGGGCCCACAGCCGCCTGGAAGAGGTCACCAACAGGCTGCTGAAAAACATCGGCGAGAATGATTAAGACGATCGATGGTGGAATGATCTGTCCAAGCGTTCCAGCTGCACAGATGGTCCCCGTCGACAGTCTTTTGGAGTAACCATATTTTAGCATAACCGGCAGTGCGATGACCCCCATCGCCACCACAGAGGCCCCGACTACTCCGGTAGAAGCCGCCAACAAGGTCCCTACCAGCACGGTACTTACCGCAACACCACCACGAATCTTGCCAAAGAGGACACCCATTGCCTCCAGTAATCGTTCAGCGAGTTGAGATTTCTGGAGGATAATGCCCATCAAAATAAACAGAGGAATCGCCATCAAGATGGTATTATGCATGATGGAGTAAATTCGGTACGGCATCATCGAAAACATCTGGAAAAATTCTTCGGAGACGAGGACAATGTTGAAATCAGGCATGAGTTCGATGATCGCGGCGGCAATACCGAAAAAGATGGAGACGGAGCCAAAAGTAAAGGCAACCGGATAGCCTATAGTCAGCATCATCAGGGCGGCTATGAACATTACTATACCGATCATTTGTTTTCCTCCTTCGCCGAATGCTGCTCTTTTTCTATTTCGTTCGGTGAATGTTTGCGATAGATATTAATGTTTTTCACGGTATAGCCGACAGCTGTAAAAATTAGAAAAAGAAAAGACAGCGGGATCATTCCCTTAATAATCCAGCGATAGTACAAGCCACCGGGATCTTCGGATATTTCGTTCATGTCGTAGGCGTCTTTTACGAAGTCGAAAGAACCAAACAGGATAAGCAGGGCTAAAGGCAGCAGGAAAAAAATGGTACCAATGATGTTAATCACTGCTTTTTTCCTAGCTGAAAATCGATCGTAGAGAAAATCGACCCTCACATGTGCCTCATCAAGCAGGGAAACCGATACTCCAAAAAGAATGACGATGGAAAACAGATGCCATTCCATTTCCTGCATCCCAACTGAGCTATTATGAAAAGAGTACCGCATAATGACATCTAAAAAGACATTGAGTGCCATCAACAGGAGGATAATTGACAGTATCTTTCCCGTTATGCGATTTACCCGATGAAAAAAGTCTTCCACCTTTATTAACATTCTCTTACTCCTGCTTCGGCCATGGTGGCCGGATAATTCCAATTCTTTCGTCTATCGGATTTCATTGATATTTAATTACATAGTGTGCGATACATATTTCGTAACCCCAGCAAAGATCGGTGAGTTGGTTAAGTAAAAAAAATGCCGTCCATCCACAGACTGCGGGGATGGACGGCAAAATTGCTAGGTGAGCAGCATTAATTATTCGCCTACCATTTCAGAGGTCTGCAAATAATAGAGTGTAGACATTTTGGTCCATGGTCGGACTTTGGCCATGTAAGCTTTCTGAGAATCATACACTTCTTTGAAAAATGGATCTTGAGCAGCATACCCTTCCATGACTTCGTCGGTGGCCTTTTTCATCGCTTTCAGGACTGGTTCCGGGAAGATCATGACCTTGATGTTTGGATATTCTGCCTTCATTTTTTCCCAGGCTCGGGCACTGGCGTCATAATTCTCACCGAACATATCAGCAGATACTGCACGCATGGCTGTATTCAGTATGATTTTATATTCTTCGGGCAATTTGTCGAAGGCCTTCTTGTTGATTAAAAATTGCATGTCGGAAGCAGGCTCGTGCCAGCCAGCGTAATAGTATGGAGCAATCTTATGAAAACCCATTTTGATGTCCATTCCTGGTCCTACCCATTCCAGGGCATCGATGGTGCCACGATCAAGAGAAGTGTAGAGCTCTCCAGGGGCGATATTGGTTACATTGACACCGAGTTTGGCGAATACCTCTCCTGCAAGGCCGGGAATACGCATTTTGAGACCTTTGAGGTCGTCAAGAGATTTGATTTCTTTTCGAAACCACCCGCCCATTTGGACGCCTGTGTTTCCGCCGGGAAAGGAGTAGACGTCGAATTTGTCATACAGCTTCTGCTGCAATTTCATACCTTCGTCATAGTACAGCCAGGAGAATTGCTCGTCTGAGGTCATTCCAAACGGAACGGTGGTGAAAAATACAGAGCTGATATCTTTGCCTTTCCAGTAATAGGACGCGGAGTGGCCCATTTCAAATTGACCACCTTTTACCATATCAAGAATGCCAAGAGGCGCCTTGTGTTTTTCGGCTCCTTCTACCCTGATTTCAAAGTTTCCACCGGTCATTTCACTGACCAATTTTGCGAGTTTTGGGGCGGGTGAGGCGAGGGGGGTCAAAGTGCTTGACCATGTCATTGCCAACTTCCAGCGAACTTTTTTCGCTGCAAGGGCGGGTGAAGCTACCAGCATGCAGGCTGCGAGCACAAAGGCGATTTTCCCAACACGTTTCATATTCTCCTCCAGAGCTTAAATGAATGTTCCTCACCCAAATAATAGGGCAGATTGTATACTGTCTGATTAACACTTTTAAATTTTATTTTTTATCCTTAAGAAATAAAATTCGCAAATGCACTTCATCCGATCTATTTCCCTTTTATGGGGGCCAGTATCGGAAGGACGGTATCTATTTTAGCTAAACGTCAACATATTTAATACGAAGAGCGCAATAAGGCAATACCAGATAACAGTCAATCTGGCTTGAAAAAGAAAAAGAAATGAAAACAGGCTGTCGTTTAATGTATGTCAAATGACCCTATTGTCAGAATAAAAGGCATAATTAATGACTTAGGTTATTTTTGGTGAATAATCTAATTCCATAATTTGCGGACGCTAGATGATTTTCTTGCCAAAGAGTGAGGATACGAGATTAACGGCCATCTGTGCAGTGCGGTTCTGGATATCGAGGATGGGGTTGATTTCCATGATATCAATTGAGTGCAGCTTATTGGTGTCGGCCAGAATTTCCATGATGAGTTGTCCTTCCCGGTACGTCAATCCTCCCTGGGAGGGAGTGCCTACCCCTGGGGCATCTAAGGGGTCCATAACATCAAGATCAAGGCTGACATGGACTTTGTCCAGATGGCTAAATTTTTTCATGGTCTTTGATAGTACTGCGCGGATACCTATTTCATCAACTTCCCTCATGGTAAAAACAGTACAGCCGGAATTTCGTATCAAAACCTTTTCTTCATCGTCGAGATCTCTGATGCCTATCAGTACCACATTTTCCGCTTTCACCTTGGGGCCGGGTCTGCCGAGATTGACAAGCTCTTCCGGTCCGAGGCCGAGCAATACCGCTAGCGCCATGCCATGAACATTCTGGCTGTCGGAGGTTTCAGGAGTGTTGAAATCCCCATGAGCATCGATCCAGATCAATCCGATTTCAGTGTCATGGGTGACTCCGCCGACGGTACCGATAGATGCAGAATGGTCGCCGCCAAGAAAGATTGGTATTTCTCCTGCTTCAACAGCCGTTCGCCCAAGTTCGTAGGCGCTGAGGCAGCCTTTGCAAATGAGGGGCAGTCGTTCCTTGAGACTGGTGTTAGCCAGGGCGTAGTGACCTGGAATGGCGATGTCGCCACTGTCAAAGGTCGAATAGCCAAGATCTCTGAGGTTTCTGGCGAGATTTGCGTAGCGCACGGCACTGGGACCCATGTCGACCCCCCGGTGGTTCTGGCCAAGATCCATGGGTACCCCTATGATGCGAACTGCCTGCTTCATGTAGTTAGCCTTTTTTCAGATTGTTCCACAAGTTGACAATAAAATCCTGGACGTTGGTGAGTATGGCCTGGGCCTGGGCGGACCCTCGGTTTGCCAGTTTGTCTGCGCTGAATTCCGACATATCCACCACATAAAAATAGACAGGTCGGACAGAGCCATCATCCTGAACTTTGTATCCCGGGGTCATGTTACCAAACGCGATGGAATGAAGCTGGGTAGCCATGGTAATTACCGTGGTAGCTTTTCGGGCATGAACACGCATCCGGTCTTGTGACTCGTAGACATTGCCGATGGTTTCTGGCAGTGGGCCATCATCTCTTATGGAACCGGCAAGAACATAAGGGACGTTGTTTTTCTCGCAGGCGTACATAATACCGTTTTGAATATCGAGTGTTTTGATGGCCTTGGAGATTGATCCAGCTTTGCGGACTTCGTTGAGAATATCGAGATGATTGTAGTGGCCCATGGGCTGGAGCATTTGGGTGTAAATATTTTGTCCCAGGCCGGTGTTGTAGATTGCAGCTTCAATATCATGGGTCGCCAAGGCATTACCAGCCATCAGGCCATGACAGTAGCCGTTTTCGATGAGTCCCTGCATGGAAGCTCTGGAATCCTTGTCGAAGGCAACGGCGGGACCGAGTACCCAGACGATATGTCCATGGTCACGGTCGTGTTTAAGTATTTCGTAGAGCGCGTCGTAAGAATGGGAAAAAGGCGTTTCTCTGGTGCCCCTTGAGCGAAAGGTGAATTTATCCTCATTGGCAGCGTTCTGTTGAAACCCTTTCTCGTGGACCAGAATACCCTGCTCGCCGTTTTCAGTTCTTCCGGTGACAACCAGATCTCCTTTTTTGAGGTTTCTCGCTTCAACCACTTGGATTTTGTCATCTTCGACAACAAACACGGCATCCATACGGCTTTCCCTGGCTAGGACCCACTTGTTTTCGGCGATTTTAATATACTCCGGGTGGTTGGATGTGGCATGATAGTTCGCAGGGGAAATTCCGTTGGCCGGTGAGGGCTCAAGGGTGGCTAATGGGCTGTTTTTGAGATGGGGTTGTTCGAAATCTGGTGGAGTATAGGTGAAATCCAGGTTCATAACTGGCCTCAATATAATGGTTTCTCTGATTGTATACAATTGAGGGCATTATAGGCAAGATACCCTGGAAAAGCAACATTAGTTGTGCCTGTCCATAAACGGCCTTTTTCCTAACTCTTCGTTGTCTCAAAATTTTATCCTCGGAATATCAATATATGCCTGTGGTAAAATTTCAGCGCCTCAATTTAGAAGAAAATACTCCTTTATGGACAGACACTAGTTCGTTTCGTCAAGAAACTGCGAGTCTTTTGTTTGCTTGACCCTGCCGTAAAATACTTTTACAATAAGATGTCTCGACTTTTCAGTTGGTTCTTTCATTAACACCGGAACAGGTTATGAATCGATCCGCATATTTCACAACCGGACTGGTAGTGAAACTCCTCTCCCGCCTCAGTAAAGCTTCCATAGTCGTTCATGGCCAGGAAAATATTCCAACAGGGCCAACAATTTTTGTGATGAATCATTTCACACGGATTGAGACCATGCTGCTTCCTGCATATATCTATCGTCTTACAGATAAACCCGCCTGGTCACTGGCCGCATCATCTTTGTTTAAAGGTGGCCTGGGGAAATTCCTGGATATGGTTGGTGCGGTGTCCACCTCTGATCCGAGGCGTGATGAGCTCATCGTCAAGAGTTTACTGACCGGGGAAGCAAACTGGATCATTTTCCCGGAAGGGAATATGGTTAAGACCAAAAAAATTATGGATGGCAACAAATTCATGATTGCCAGTCCTAAAGGAATGCACGAACCTCACACCGGAGCAGCCGCCCTTGCTCTGAGAGCTGAACTCTATCGCATGCATCTTCTGCATACAGCTGCATCTTCTCCAGACAAGCTACAGCAGATGCTCGATGCGTTGGAGCTTGAAAGCATCGACCAGATTCAGCATGAAAAAATCACCATTCAGCCGGTAAATCTCACCTATTACCCCATCAGGGCGGCAGAAAATATCGCTTCGAACATTGCTTCAAAACTGGTTAAAGACATTTCCGAGCGGATGGTGGAAGAGATTATGGCGGAAGGGACTATGCTCTTGTCCGGTGTGGATCTAGACATTCGTTGCGGCAAACCTATCCAGATGCTCGACTATCTCGACGACAGTTGGCTAAAGGAGGACATGGAACAGGAGGGCATTACCGGTTTTTCAGTATCGGACGGACTGAAAGAGAAGATGCGTAAAACGGCCTATGGTGTGATGCAGCAATATATGCAGGATATTTATGCCATGACGACCGTTAATCATGATCATTTGTTTGCAACGTTCTTGCAGATGTATCCGTTCAAACGAATCGACGAACTCGATTTTAGACGGAGGGTCTTTTATGGTGCATCTTTAATACATAGTGAATACGAGGGAACAAATCCTATTTTTTTGCACAAATCCCTTGAAGGAAACCAGGCCCATCTGCTTACCGATGATCGTTACGGTAAATATGAAAATTTTTTAAAACTCTCCCTGGAAAAAGGCGTCGTCGTAAAAGAGGGGAAGTATCTTATCCGTGATCGTTCCAAACTTTCTGCACCGGTTAGTTTTCATAAGGGACGAATCAACAATCCTATTGAAATTATGGCCAATGAGGTGGAACCGTTACGAAATTTTCGGTCAACCGTTAAAGCGCTTTCCTGGCAACCGAAAACTCTTCTGAGGTTTTCATTGTCCAGGCATATTCTCCGGCAGGAAAAGTTACGGTATGAGGAAGATTGTAGAAAGCACGGCCAGGCTGGTGATGAAAAAAGAATGAGTGAAGGGAAACCTTTCCTTCTCCCCTGGTTCAGGCGCAGGATCGGAGTGGTGCTTATCCATAGTCATCTTGAGGTCCCGGAAGAGGTGAGGGCGCTCGCCATATATCTTCGCAGGCGGGGACTATGGGTGTATGCTCCGAGATTGCCTGGTCATGGTAGTTCCATCGAGGATTTTGCCGGAAGATATACAGAGTGGGTGGAGGTTGTAGAGAACAGCTATATATTAATGAGCACGATTTGCGACCGCGTTGTTGTCGGTGGCCTGGAGGTCGGTGGAAATCTTGCTTTGGATCTGGCTGCAAGGGTTGGCGAAGTGGCCGGTGTATTCGCGCTCTGTCCTCCTATGGCATTGCGAAATTTTACGACCAATTTCATGCCGGGAATCGATGTGTGGAATCGTATTATCAATAAAATGAAGCGAGGTGAGCATGATAGGTTAAGCGATCCCGGAAATCCCGTTACCGGACTAAAGGAAGTAGGCGAGTACCTCGAATCCATTGAAAAAGCGTATGCCTCAATCAGCCAGCCTGCTCTCATAATCCAGGCAGAAAATAACCCGATCGTCGACCCTAAGGGTTCTATGCAGCTATACAACAGTCTCGGTTCGACTGACAAGGAATTCTGTCTGCTTAGCTGTGACCGGCATGTCCTGGTAAAAGGGGAGGGAACGAAGAAGGTGTTCAGGAAAATTGGTGCGTTTATCAAAAATCTATAAAAGTATAAACCTGTGGTACAAAGGGATTGGGAGTGATTGCCTTGTCGGCTGAAAAAGATAATTGTTGTTTATGGCCTGAATATTACGAACAATTCCCCTGTTTTTCAGACCAAACTGTACGCCCGGGCTGTCACCCCCGGAAACTGCTGCACAAAAATCGAACCGAAAAAGCCATAGTTCTGGTACACGGGCTGACCGATTCGCCTTATTATATGGCGGCGATAGCCAAATATTTTCATGAAGTTCTTGGCTATAATGTCTATCTGCCACTGCTGCAGTGTCATGGTTTGAAACAACCTGCGGCGATGGCAGGGGTTTCTCTTGCACAATGGAAAAAGAATGTGCGGTTTGCCATACGGACTGCAGCCGAGAACGCAGATAAAGTCTCCATGGGCGGGCTTTCTACAGGTGGGGCGTTAAGTTTTTATTTGGGATGCACTGATCTGGAAGTAACCGGCGATCTCTATCTCTTTTCAGCGGCTCTTGGGCTGTATGGAGGGCGTTTTGGTATTTTTGACGGCATTGCTGAATTCTTCCTTCGACTCCCATTCGTCCGGTTCCTGGACAACGGGAAGCCCCTGGTTTGCAGAAATCCCTATAGGTACGACCGGGTTCCTCTTAACAGCGCTGTGGAGTTGGCTCGATTAATCTTGGAAATCGATCGATTGTTGAAGTTGCCAACTGATGTCCTGCAAACCAAAAATATTTTTGCTGCCTGGTCGGAAATTGACAAAGTGATTAATCACAGAAAATTAAATAAGTTGCATCGCTTAACTAAAAAAAATCAGTTTGTTTCGTTTGTCATCCCCAAATCTGCCAACGTCGATCACGCCTGCGTGGTGCTGAAGGAGTCGGTGTATGAAAGAGCAAGCCAGCCGGGTGACAATCCTCTGGAGGAGGCCAATCCGAGTTTTGCGGAGATGATGGCTGTCTTGCGTAGGTTCGAATCTGCCGTGAGAAGTTATTCCTGACTATACATCCTTTGGATATCACCGTGCATCTGCCGTTCAATGACGGTTCTTTTGAGTTTCAGCGTCGGGGTCAACAGTCCGTTTTCCACCGTCCAGGGGGCCAGACTGAGAGAAACATCTTTAATAAAAACAAAACCTGGAAACCGGGAAAGAAGTTTTTCCGTCCTGGCAAGGATTGCGTTACGCACTTTCGGTAAATGTAGTGATTCCGGGTCCGGGGAGACACCCAGCTGTTCGGCCAATTGTTCCCAGAGTAAGCGGTTGAGAACTGCAAGCATGGAAAGAAACGGCCGTCCTTCGCCGATGACCACATTGTATTCGAACAAAGGATCCATGCCGATGGCCATTTCGATATCCGTCAAAGAGACTTTTTCACCGGTGCTGAGGACGATAATCTCCTTGAGTCGTCCGGTGATCTGGATATGACCATCTGCAATCCTTGCTTTATCGCCGGTGTGCAGCCAACCGTCGCTATCGATAGTTTTAGCGGTAGCCTGTTCATTTTTCCAGTAGCCCTGCATGACACAGCTGCCGCGGACAAGAAGTTCATCTTCCTTGCCAATTTTTACCTCAATGCCCGGAAGTGGTTTGCCGACCCCCTCAGGTCGGTTGTCATCCTGTCGGTTAACGCTGATTATCGGGCTGGTCTCCGTTAGTCCGTATCCTTGGCAAATCGGCAATCCGAGGGCTATAAAAAATTGTGAGATTTCTGCTGATAAAGGCGCGCCTCCGGTTGTGATGACGCGTAATTTACCTCCAAGCTTCTGCCGTATTTTTTTAGCCACAAGCTGATCGAGAAGAGGGTAGAAAAAAAACGAAGCTGACCAAGCCCCCCGTCCCTGTTGATACAGAAACCTTTTCCAGCCGGTTTTTACAGTTTTATGAAACAACGAAGCCAAAAGTTTCGGTTTGGTTGAGAGTTTGCTGGCTATGCCGCTGTATATTCGTTCGAAGATCCGAGGAACAGAGATCAGTACGGTCGGCTTTACCGTAGATAAGTCTTCGGCGAGATCGGGGATTGACCTGGCAAAGGCCACTGTTGCTCCGGCCATTATCGGGAGATAATAGCCAACTGTTCGCTCCAGCATATGGGACAGGGGTAAAAAGGACAAAAAAGTATCATTTGGATAGATATCCATACAAAGGAGCCCATTATAGCTGTTTTCCATAATGTTGCGGTGGGAGAGCATTACACCTTTCGGGAGGCCAGTCGTGCCCGAGGTGTACACAATAGATGCAGTCTCGTAGGTTACCGGCGAGTATGGTGGCGTGCACTCGGGCGAATCCGCTAGCCAGTTAGATAGGCAGGTGATCCTAGGCTGATCTTTTTGAAATTGAAAGAATTGGAGGGTGATTATGGTTTGCAGACTGGTCAGCCGACTGAGAAATGGAGAAAGTTGTTGCCAATTGTCAATAGTCGGACAGAGGAAGATTTTTGTCTCGGTATTTTCAAGGATGTAGGCGATATTTTCCGGTCTGTCATTAACAAAGAGAGGGACCACAATCAGGCCGAGGGATAACGCTGCCTGGTCAAAGGCAATCCATTCCGGACAATTGGGTAGCATGACTGCAACTCTGTCCCCTACGTCCAGACCTTGGTGCTGCAGTGCATTTCGCCATTTGCCAACGCTCTGAGCCATCTCCTTCCAAGTGATTGGATTCCATTTTAGGGATGCTTTGTCGTAATAAATATACGCAGTGCCATTGGGGTCTTTTTGTTACTCTGGCTAGAAAGATTTCGGCCAGGGAGCTATAGGGTTCGGGAGAAATGTAATCGGTAATGTTTTTCATCCCAGTACCTCCTTATGTGGTCCGACAACTATTGTGACCATGGGAAACGTCTATTGCAAATCAACAAAGAATGAACAGTGTGTTGAATTCAATCTTTGGTGGGCGGTAGAAAAAATTGCATATTTATAGGAGCCTTTATCGCCCTGCAGATTATTTTCTTCATATTCATACCCAGCAAGGGATATTAGTTAATAATAGAACCTGATAGGCTTAGAATGCAAATTATATATGCTTTTCAAACTCTAACGGTGGAGATAGTTTTTGAGATTTCCGGAGAGTGCAGTATTGTGTTGTTATGATTATACGCGGACTTCACGGTGTTGACGGGTATACTTTTAGTTGCGGCAAGCAGGCTTGATAAAAATTATTTCAGCAAAAAAAATAAAGGGGAAAAAATGACAAAAACTATTCTGATTACCGGGGCGACTTCAGGTTTTGGCAAAGCAAGTGCGGAGCTTTTCAGAAGCAATGGCTGGAAGTTGATTCTTACCGGAAGGCGTAAACATCGTCTTCAGGAACTGCAGGAAAAACTAGGCAAAACATTTGTCCATATCGCAGCTTTTGACGTGAGAGACAGACAGCAGGTTGAGGCAATGGTGAAAGATATCCCGCAAGAATTTCAGGATATAGACATCCTTCTCAACAATGCAGGCCTGGCTCTCGGCCTTGGACCTGCTCAGGAGGCTGATCTTGAACAGTGGGAGAGTATGGTGGATACCAACATCAAGGGATTGCTGTACATGACCAGGCAGATACTTCCGGCAATGGTGACGCGAGGGGAAGGCCATGTTATCAATATCGGTTCTATTGCCGGGTCATGGCCCTACCCAGGCGGTAACACATATGGTGCGACTAAAGCTTTTGTGCAGCAGTTTTCCAGGAATCTGCGCACCGATTTGCAAGGGACGGGAGTCCGGGTAACCAACATCGAACCTGGTCTTGCTGAAAGCGAGTTTTCTGTTGTTCGCTTTGGTGGGGATGCTGATAAGGCCGCGAAGGTGTATGAAGGAACCAAGCCGCTTACTCCTGTGGATATTGCCGAGATTGTTTATTGGACAGCCAGCAGGCCGGCCCATGTAAATATTAATGCTGTTGAAGTGATGCCGGTTTGTCAAAGTTGGGGAAACTTTGCCATAAGTCGGAAATGACAGGCGACCAAAAAATATGATCAAATTTAATAAATTTCACGAACCCCATAAAAACGATTATGGGGAAAAGCTGAAAGGGTTGTCCTTGTTGTTGTTTCTCGTCATACTTTTGGCACTGCCAAAATCTGTTGTTGCCGGGGGGGCTCCATGGGAAAGGAAATTGCCGTTTAAAAGTGCTACTATTCAATATGCGATCAGTGGAATGCAGGAAGGCACAGAAACACTCTACATTCGTGATCAGGGCAAAGAGCGGGCCAGATATCAAAAAACTGTTTCGAAAATGATGGGTATGGAGATAACTGAATCGACTGTCGAATTAATATTCCCTGACTATATTTATTCCTATGATCTTCAGAACAATGAGGGAACTAAATCGGTTAATCCGCAAAAATATATGATTGAAGAGTATGAGAAACTCTCTGCCGCGGAAAAGAAAAAAGTACGGATTAATGCCCAGAAAATGGGAGCTGCCTCTCTGGCGGCGATGGGTGCAGAAGGCATAGATGGAAAGCTTCAGCAAAATGCGGCGGAAATGCTCGGTTATAGTTGTGACAGGATGGAAATGATGGCTAATGGTTTCATCTACTTGATTCACGACACGGATATTCCCCTGAAATCTGAAGTGGACATGATGGGAATGAAGCTGAGTATAGTGGCTACGTCGCTGAAAAAGGGTGATGTCGAAGAAAAGTTTTTTCAACATCCGGCAGGGATCAGCGCTGAAGTGGATGAAGAGGTAGACGCGATGGCCCAAGAAATGGCTAAACAGATAATTGCCAACCTGAACGATCCCGACAATGCTGCGAAAGCAGGGGGGCAAGCAATAGGATTGCCCGGAAAATCCGGAGGAATGTCGGAAGAAGATCGGCAAATGTTGGAGCAGGTACAAAAGATGATGCAGCAAATGAAAGGGTTGCCTGAGCAGTAATTTCCAAAGATCAACAATTGATAGAAAACACAATAAGATCAGCATGGAACAACATTCCAGAATAGATGCTTTGCAGATGAGTGAGAAAAGATAGAGGTGACTAGAGAGAAATCTGTTGACACCTTTTCCACTGCGGTTTATATTGCCCGCCTACGTTGATTCGGCGAGACCAAACTGTACCAATACAGTTAAAACAAAATTCGCAGAAGACACGTTTGATCCTCGGTAGCTCAGTCGGTAGAGCAGGTGGCTGTTAACCACCTTGTCGGCGGTTCGAATCCGTCCCGGGGAGCCATAATTATTCAGGCTCGGTTTCTTAAATCGAGCCTTTTTCAATATAGTCGGGGCGTAGCGCAGCCTGGTTAGCGCGCCTGCCTTGGGAGCAGGAGGCCGTAGGTTCGAATCCTACCGCCCCGACCACTATATAAAGGGTTTGCACGATTTTTCGTGTAAACCCTTTTTGTTTTGGTGGCGGCTCTTGGTGGCGGTTTTTCATTTTTTCAGTATAAATCTGCCTTCGAGTGACTGAATCGCTGTCTTCTGAGATTCCCCAATTGAATGAAGATATATTTCTGTGGTTGTGAGTGATTTATGACCAAGAATTTCTGAAATAGTCTTCTTGCTTACATGTTTATTTTCAGCGAGAAGGCTTGCCGCAAAATGACGTATTTCATGGAAATGAATAGGGGGATCTATCTTTGCTCGTTCGCAAAGTCCATATAACATCTTGCGCCTGTTTCTGTATCGATCACCTGTTCTAGCATTGTAAAAAATCCATTTACTGTTTGATTGATTTTCCTGAAGAATAGACAACTGCTCATACAGATCATCATTCATATGAGTGATAATCTCCTACTCGATAAAGTTCTTGTCTACTATCTGAGGGCAGCCTTTTGTGTATTGGCAATTATTCATGAATGGTTAAGATATTTTCGACCCATAACAAAACCACCGATCTTTATTTCAATTTTTCTTGGGATGTTGGGCCTCTTCTCAGTGTATATGCTTTATAAGCATATGAAAAAAGTGAAAAATTTGAAACAAGGTAGAGACGGTGAGAGAGCTGTTGGTCAGTATCTTGAGCTATTCCGAGAAACTGGCTGTCATGTCTATCATGACATTAAAGGTGATTCTTTCAACGTTGATCATGTGCTTATCTCAACTAAAGGAATCTTTGTAATTGAGACAAAAACATACAGCAAACCAGCTATCGGAAAATCAGCTATAAATTATGACGGGCAACAAATTTTAGTAAATGGAAAGAATACCTACAGAGATATAATGACTCAGGTAACTGCTGCTACTTCATACCTGAATAAAATACTTAAAGAATCCACAGGAAAGGATTTTGAACCATTTCCTGTCGTACTCTTCCCTGGTTGGTATATTGAGGGAAATGGAAATCGGCAAGGCAAATTATGGGTACTGGAGCCAAAAGCTTTCAGAAAATTCGTTAATGCTCAGCCCTCAAAAATAACTTCGGATGATGTCTCGCTTGCTTCTTACCATTTGTCACGGCATATCAGGACGGCAGTGTAAAGGGTGTCCCTCATGTGTCACGGCACACGTTATATTGCACTGTTTATAAGGTAGATCAGGGGGGGCGCCTCCAGCCGCCTCTGCCAGCTAAGTAGCCGAAATTATCGAGATTGCTTCTCTTTGGTTTTGGCTATTTTCTTTCCCATTTCTTTCCCAGTATTGTTTGATCCAAAGATTAGTAAATTATCAGAATTATATTCTGGTGTATCTGTTTCATTAATCGGAGAATTTAGTAACAGATAGCTTATGTCATCTAAAGCATTAGGTGGATTCTTTCCCCCTTGAATTAATTCAGATTGTGCTTTAATCGAGAGTTCAGCCCAAAATCCATCACTCGCTAGTAAAACCTGATCTGATGGTGAGATTTTAAGAACATTAAATTCTGGTTCGATAAATCTTCTACCCCTGAAGCTTCTTGTAAGGCAATTTCTGTTTGGGTCTCTGACTAAGTCATGGTGGCATTTGCTTGATATTGCGTTTGCAAGAGTGTGGGGTGATATGAGCCAGTCGATATGATCCGTTTTTAAAATCTTTCCGATTAAACAATCGCCAGCATGGAAAGTGAAAAGCTGACCGTTTGGGTAGAGGATAACCATCAAAAATGACGCAGAGTCAGAAATATACTTGAGTCGGATTTTTTTGTGGATCAGTCTCATGTAATGACTTAAAGCATCTTTTGTTGGGGTAATTATTTCCGATTCGAATAAATTCTTAACTAATTCTTTTGCAAATTCACCGCTATTTGGACTACTCGTTGTGCCATCTACAATTATAAATAAATTATAGTTCTGACATGGTTTTATTCCACAGAAATCTCTGTTGTCGTTTGTGCTTGAGCCAGAGTGGCTATACCATTTGAAATTTATTTGCATAGGAAAATTTATAACAATTTTGCTTTCTCTAACCGACTGTATATTATCTTCGCTCTTCCTGGAGTATTTCTAGTCTGTGACTCCATAGTGTATTGGAAATATGCGTTTTCAAGTAAGTTATTTATCTGGTCGGAAATGTATTCTCTTATGTCATAATCTGCTTCTTGAATCTCTTTTGATAGTTCTTCTCTTCCGTCAAAAAGGTTTAGGATATCTTCAATGTCGTTACTGTCTAATGGATCATTATTTCCGCGGCCTAAATAAGCTTCAAATTTTGTAGCAATAAATAAGGGTGGAGTAAGTAATCTGATCTGGGTGTCTGGAGTCAATTGGTGATATTGAGCGGTTTCGAGAGCTTTTTTGTACCAACTATTGCTAAATCCCAAGATTTTTGGATCAATAGGCATGAAGTCTACTTTAAGTTCGCCAAGTTTCATACGACATATGGGGCCACCATCCATATCATCTTTAAAGCCGATCCCTCTTAACTTTTCTTGGAAGTTTGTCCAAGCAGGGTAGCCAATTATATCAATGATTAGGTCCACATCCTGGGTATATCGAACGGATTCTTTAGCAATGGGGTCGGTCATCAATAAACCAGTTGTGCAGCCGCCAACAAACGCAATTTCTGAAACCATTTTGGTGCCAAGAGCATCGGCAACTTCTTTTATCATCGATGCAAGTTTTTCGGGTATTTTGCCCATTATTTCATTAATCCTTTTTCGAGCTGAATTTTTGCTAATTTCACTTCTCTTGCATTCCCAAGACGTATCGCGTCTATTAGGGCTAAAAACTCATATAGTTGTCTGTCTTGTCGGACTGCAAACGGTACGGAGGGGAATAAAGGCTCAATAGATTGGCCCATTTCTTTTCCTTCTGGATCTGGCCAAACATATATTAAACCGCCTGCTGTTTCTACATGTTCTCGAAGTGCTGGAGACGCAAATGATGTTGGAATTCCTCTTGTCATCAAAGAAATAGACACAGGAAATACATACTTTAAGCCATGAATTATGAAGTTGTAAATAATTGGCCTGGATACCCTTGGGAGATTGTTTTTGCGATCATAATACGCAATTCCTGCAGAAATACTCCTTTTAAGTGATTTACCAACCTCGGTTTTGCTAATCCCAGTTAAAGAAGCAAGACCACGTACAGAGTATTGGTTTTGGATGTTATTTAGGTTATTTTCGTCGACTAATTTCTTTTCATAAGCGGGGTCGCCCGCAAGCCAACCTTTCCACTCTGTTTCTTGATGTGCAATAGATTCAGAATCGAATTCGAGTTCGTCCCATTCCTCATCAGATTCGAATTCAACGTCGTCCTGTTCTTCATCTGAATCGAAATTTGAAAAGTAATTATCCGTTTGTTCCACAAGTAAAGTTTCAGGATTTTCTTCTATAAAATCTGTTATTTCTCTCTTTTTGATGAATTCTTTTTCTTTTTGCTCTAGGCAAATAAGTTTCAGTGCTATTAAAATATCTTGACTTTTCATTAGGCCTCCTTATTAACTGTCCTCTGTCCGCGGACAAGGGACAAGCTAAATTGAAAAGGCGACTACTGTCAAGAAAAAAACCAGGTTGGTCTATTTTTTATTTTGGTTCCGTTCTTGGTGAACTCGACTGTTTTTGTTTTATCATTAACTAAAGCTTGTTGGTAGATCTCGCGAATATGCGAAACATGCCTAACGCTCATCTCAAAGTGACCCTATAGGATTCTCTGATAGTTTCTCACTGGACTTTTGGTCAAGATCGATAGATATAATGGTTAACACTAGAGCCTCTTGCAAAAGTAACCGCTTTTTGTGATATCAGCACGGTTCAAGTTTAAGCAGGTGATCGGCAAAAAGTGATATGACTCCAAACATTAGGTGTAACATCACCTTGCCTGCTCCTCTCATCATGACATTGCGCCCACCAAACTCCTCTTTCAGTCGACTGTTGAATCGCTCTGCGACACTCTGTTCGTTGTATCGACGGGCCTCATGTGGAGCCATTGGAAGAGGATCTCCCCTTCTTGGATTACGATCAATGATAGGAACATGCCCAAGGTCTTTGCTCTTCCGCCAGATCTGTTCTGCATCATAGGCGGCATCCATGAGATCGTAACAATACTGAACTTTATTGCTCGTCAGCCTCATCAGCGGTATGGCTACCTGGCTATCATGCACAGAGGCGGAGGTAAGAACCGCAGTCAAGGGGAAGACCTCTGTGTTTATCTTGTGCTTGGGTAAGATTCTCGATCTTAATTTCATTAAGTTTTGCCTTGAAGGCAGGAGCATGCATCCACTCGGAAATAGTGCCTGGGGCTACGTTGGCTTCTTCGGCTGCCTGCTTGTGAGTTCCACCAAATGCGATTACTGTCAGCTACAAGCACAACGCTCACAATTACGAATATCCTGTCGATGAGGTGCGATTAAACGAGCTGATTCTCAAATTGAAGCTCGCCCAAATAGCATTTGACTTGCATCGGACAAACATAGCTAACTTGTTCCTTAAAAATGTTAGTAGCAAAACATTGTAGTACAAGGTCAAGGGGCTGATCGATCCGAATAAAGCCGATTTACTGATTGCTCAGCTTGAGCGTACAAGCGCGCTGAGGAGGAACTCCAATGATTCAGATCACATAATAGAGTTTCGCATCCAGACATTAGTGCTTACTTTATATAATGAACCTTTAACAAAAGGAGCAAAATATGCAGAAAGGCGACATAGTCATAGCTGACAACCCTGGAAGGAGGTCAGGAAAGTTTGTTCGATCTTACGGTATAGTCAAAGAAATAAGAAAAACAGGCGGCATAATTATCGAAATGGCAGATGGTTCCTTGATCAAACGACAGTTCAACTCAATCGCCGTCTATATCCATCCTCCATCGAACTGGAAAGAACTTTTCAAGCAGCAAGAAGTTGTGTTCTCCCAGCAAAAGCAGTATATGATGGCCCGCACAAGGCAACGGCATAATTGATAGAAAACGGGATTTTGCCTCAACGTGAACTCACTTGCATTTGAGATTACATTGTCATGATTGATTCAATTATGGGTGTTGCAATTGAGTTTATTCAAATGAACAAGTAATTATCTGTAATTTTAAACGGAATATCTATAGCTTAATTCAGATTAAAAAGTTGAGGAATGCTTGAGAGGGTACTTGGTGGATTCAATAATAATGATGGTCCAATGGAACGACCAGAGGTGCTTGCCGGATTCCTGAGAAAATTAAGAGTTAAACGTGCAGCTGCTGGTGTTGTAGGTATCTTTTTCTGTTCGGGATTGGGTTAGTCCCTTGAAAATATTAATTATTTTGGATTGTTGGAGTGTCTAAGGCGGAAGGTAATTAGTATTGTTTCTGCAATTTAGGTGGGGGGAGGCTGTCATAAAGAATCAAATAGATGAGCAGGATGAAAAAAATTGTCACCTGTAGTGCAAGCAGAAAGAATGTTGTGACGATCTGATTAGAGAGGTTTTGTTTTGCCAAATAATGCATGTAATTTTTTTCATGATTATCCACAAATATATCTTTATCTGCCTGGGTTGGTGCATAGAGGGCGAACAAATCATCATGTGTCTTAAAAGGTAAGGTCACACCGTGTTTTTGGAAAATGATCCGACTGACAATGCTTCTTTCTTTTTCACTTTCTCCTAAGACAAGCAGCTTGACCAACTCAGGATCAATCTTTTTTTCTGCAGAGTTCAGTAATGATTCTAGAGTGGAATAGTTACTGAAAAGTCCGTAAACCAGTATCGCATTATTAATGATAAATATCCCAATAAATGCAAAAGCGTAGATTCTTTGCTTTTGGGCTTGAAGGGTCCAGAAACTCACTGGTAAAACAATCGACAACAGGATAAGAGTCGGGAATTTTATTATGGGTAGGATGAAAATATCTTTAGCGAAGATATAACCCATGACAATGGAGATCCACAATATTACTGTAAATAAGGGTATGTATTTCATACTAAGTACCGTTTGTTAGTTTTTTTGAATTAGTTTCCAGTATTATCATACCACGTATTGGTCAAATGAATAATTTTTGCTTGGTTGGATAGTGCTGATGTCTCTTGAGGACCTGAGACATCATTGTTTATTTAGACCTTTTGTGATGATTGCTTTTACCTGATTGTAAATGATTAAGCCCTATGAGAATGTTGAGAGAATGCCGAATTTTCACCATCTCCTGAATATGACCATTCCCTGAAATTAAAAAAAATTTGCTTGAAAATTATGACTATTGAAGCCGCATATTCTATTATTTATAGTTTTTTGTTTAACCATCAATTGATTGCACTCGGGATCCTCGTTTTCCTCGCCCTTGTGTTATGGAGAAAGCCAGCAGTGTTTTTTAAATCCATTCTGGTTGTTCTGTGTATAGTTGTGGCTGTTTATACAGGCTCGTTGTTAGGTGGTGCAGGCCAAACCGGCTTTAAAAATCAAAATAAAATGATAAACGAGACGGAATCGAAGATATTCAATTAGATAAGGAAATCGGTGACGAAGGCTTCAAACAATAAGCGCAGGACAGAATGTCAGAACTAGTCCATCCTGTTTATCTAATTGTAATTGATCGTTGATTTGTATCTTCCGCCACATAGACTCGTTTGTCGCCAAAGGTCGGCACATAGCCGTTGCCGAAACCTTTTGGATGAAAAACCTGGCCGTTGTCGAGCTTATGTATGATGTTGTCGGCAGGAGTAACCACAATACCCAGCATCGTTCGGCTATCGCCACTTTGCATGATAATTCCCCCCAGCACTTTGTCCGGGTAAACCGGGGAAGCGCCGTCACCGTATCGGCGATTCGGAGGCTTCTTAAAGCTGCATGTCGAGATAACCCTTATGATCGTGGGTAAACCCTCCTCAGATTAACTAAGGTTTGACTAACGGGGAAAATCTTTTCTTATTTCGGTTTTCTAAGCGACTAAATCTCGTCCAAATGAATCGGCTATAGCCAATGTCTCTTCCTGTGTCAGGATATCATCCTTGGTTCGTGTACCGGTAGCCTGAATTCGACCTGCTAAAGTGAAGCCAAGAATGGGATAAACCTTCTCCTGGTAGTCAAAGTAAGGTTTAAACAACCCGCTATCCGGGTTACCCTGTGTATACACAAAGGCTATCTTTTTCGGTCCATTCAGGCGACTTTCATATTTTGGGGTGAGTAATCGACAGAGTCGGTCCATGAAAACTTTGGTATTACCACTTACCTGCCATGCATAAATCGGTGAACCCAGGACAATGACATCACTCTGTTGGATCGAATCGACAATGCAGTCCATATCATCTTTTATAATGCACTCCCCGGTTGCCCTGCATGAGCCGCAACCTTGGCAGTAATTGATGTTCAGATCGGCAAGTTTTAAGAATTCGGTGTTACTTTCGGCCTCTTCAGCTCCAGCAAGTACCCTTTTCACAAGTTTCTCAGTATTACCGTTTTTCCTTGGGCTTCCGTCGATTCCAATTATTTTCATAATCACTCTCTTCTTTGTAATGTTGATTTTCCTCTGCAGACCAATACGGATGAAATATTTTTGAATATGGATTTTAGCGACTTATCTTTTTCTTGATATCAACGATGGGGGTGCCATCCAGAATATCCAGCCCGGATACTTCCAGACAATTACCATGGATTGATAGAACTTCAAGTTCCGAGATGGCTATAGGGTTTGGCCTTATTGGACTGCGCGTGGCAAATACACCACGGAGTCCCTTAGACACGTCACCTCGTGGATAAACCTTAAGCTTGTCTCGGGTTGATTTGTGCAGCCAAAAAAGCACAATGATGGTTTGACCGGAAATAATACCTTCAAGTCCTTCCTGATATTCAGGAAAAATCTCCAGGGTGCCGACTCTTTCTGATTCATCGAAATTTTTAGGAGCGTCCTCACAGGTGGTTATATCGCCATGGAGCACTCCGATGATTTGTAATCGTGGTTGTTCTTTCATTTAGAGCCTTACTCCTGGAAACCTGTCGTAAAAATTCAGGAAATATGAACATATTAAGTTATCAGCCATTGCTGCGTGTTTTTGGGAATAGTGCGATAATCGGGAGGGCGAACAGAGGAATCGCGGCAATCAGGGTAAGAACAGGCCGAATGGTGAAGCTATCCGCAAGTTTCCCGACAATCGGGGTGATAATCCCCCCGAGACCGTAAGCAAAGCCCATCATCAAACTCGCCACCATGGAACGACCTTTTGGAGCCAGGCTCTGGGCCATGGTGACCCCAAGAGGAAGGGGGGCAAGGACGAAGCTGCCTGCCAGTGCTGCTCCCAAATAGACCCAGTTGCCGCTGAGCTGCATAAGCAGCCAGAGGGCCGGGGCCATGAACAGATAGGAAAAAAGAAAAACCGGCTTAAATCCTATTCGGTCGGAGATATGGCCGGAAAGCAGACCGCTGATGGTGCCCGACACAAGAAAGATAGCGTAAATCGCCCCTGCGGAAACCACACTGAAACCCTCTCGCACATAAAGCACAGGCATAAAGGTCAAAAATGATTGGCCCACCACCGCTCGCAAGAACATAACCAGCCAAATCAAGGCAATAACTTTCCAGGCGCTTCCCAGGCTTTCTTTGAGCGCTCCGAAAAAGCCAGCGCGTCTCATTCCTTCACTCTGTGGTTTTGGTACGACAGAGAGCAGAAAAATCAGGACCAGTAAGCCGACGATCATTGTGGCCGGCATGGCCGTCAATCCGAAATAGGCCACATACCAGGTAATAAAGAGGGGACCAAGACCAAAAGCCAGTGTCCCACCGGTGTTGAAGACGGACATGGAAAAGCCGGCCTTCGACCCGGCATAAACAGGCACCATCCCGGTGACCGAGGGGTGAAACATTGAAGATCCTACGGAGCCGAGAGCAACACACAAGAGCAGTACCCAGAAGTTGGGCGCGATGCCTGAGAGCGGTATAAACACAATGGTCAGCGATAGACCGGTAAAAATGAAGGCCCGTGTCTGATAACGGTCTGCCAGGTAGCCAACAGTTGGCTGGATGATGAAGGCCAGCAAACGCATCGTGCCGGCAATGATACCGACTTGGGTCAAACTGAGATCAAGTTTGGCGACAAAAACCGGGAAAAGCGGATTGATAAAGGAGGTGTAAAAGTCACCGGTAAAATGAATGAGGGTCAGGGCGAACAGGATTTTCAGATTGGCAGACATATTGTGGGACCTACAAATTTGAACAGGTCAGGCGCTCGCCTCCTGCTTGCGGTTGTTGTGGTTATGGTAGTCTTTTAAAACAGCAAGCGCATCTTTAAACACAAAATCTGAAAGTGCACGGTTTAAATTGCATGGGAGTATGGTCCCGTTCAGGGAATATAGATTATATGATTGACTTAAAAAGAAAAAAATGAGTCCTCAGTATGTTGTGTGTTTTACTGAAAAGCACTTAACAGGTCAACCGGAGGGGCGTGCTGAGTTGGATTACAGTTTCTTAAAAAACTTTGTATGGCGGTTGGGCTGATGGGTCGGAACGAACCTTTGCAACTGCTATTTCCACAAACGGAAGCTTCATGACAAAGGTCTCAAGTTTGGCGGCCATGGTGCGATCTCCCACGCAGCCCTCTATATACACAACACGTCCCTGAACCGTGACCCAGAGCGTTGATTCATGGAAGGGGTTGTTTGCATTCAGGGCACTCTTAATGGCACTGGCGATATCTTTATCGTAATCATAAGAGGATGGTCGATCACATTTTCCTGCAAGCCAGCAAGTTGTTCCTCTTTCGGCACGATGATGGGCTTCAGCGGTCCTTTCTTGTACTGTCACAAACGGACCTGCAGGCATCGGACAGTTTGGGATGGCATCAGAGATTTGAAAGAACGGATCATGGAACCAATTCTGACGATTAGAGTTTGTTTGAGCCGTCAAAGACGGCGAAGGAAGTGTCGTGAGCAGTAAAAGAGTAAGTATGTATCTACACATTCGACCTGATGATTTGAACATGGCACCTGTTCCTGCACCTTTTTCAATTCGTATCCAGTTACCTCGAAGCGGGTAAAATGCTCAGAGGTAACTGGAAAATCTCAAAGGTTCACAATCTCCCAAATGTCTTGTTTCATTTCTGGTTCGAATTTCATTATAAATTCCGTCCAACCCCACGGTGCATTCAAGATCTCCGCCCCAATGGATTTGCTTATGCCATCATAGGTTGACCATCGGGGTTTGACATTCATTTTAAAATGGTGTCCCTGGCCGCTTACAACAACCGTGATTTTATTCACTTTTCCATCCATTCTCTTCTGGAGATCGGTGACTCGTACTCCAAATCTGGAAGCATCAGAAATAACTCCATGGAAAAATCCAACTCCATCGGAAGCATCGACTGAAATGTTCTTTATTTCAACTCTTGGATGATGTCTTTTCTCCATGTTCTTCTCCTTCAATAGTTCTATATCGCAGTGCTCTTTCTGTTCATTTTCTTCAGACTCCGAGAACTGTTTATATTTTTGACATTTGGTTTATAAATCTTGCTTGCAATAATCGAGACAGAAACAGATAAAATTTCTTTGTGAATTTTTAGCTATATAACGACCCGTGTGTTTTTCATGGCATGAGGAAGTTTCCGGAAAAACGGAAACGTGATTCGGTATTGTGGTTTTGTCGTGGTGTTTTCCTCTGTTTCTTGCTGTCTGAAAATGCGGGCGTTACATTATTGAGGACTCGCGCTGAGGAAAATGGGCGAACTGATATGAATTAAAATTGATTGGGGAGAAGAGTTGCTTTGATTTTTTCAGTTAAGTAAGATAGGAATGGCCGCTTGGTTCACAAAAACGACGATGAAATGTTTCAATCCAAAGAGTTCTAAATGGGAATAACGCTGCTTATAGCGGAAAAACCGAGTGTTGGAAAAGACCTTGCCACCTACCTTGGTATAGTCAGCAGGGGGAAGGGATTTTATAACTGCAAAGGAGATGTCGTCTGCACCTGGTGTATAGGGCATATCCTCGAACAGGCAGATCCGGACTCCTACGACTCGCGCTATAAAAGGTGGAAGGCTGAAGATTTACCTATTATACCGGACAAATGGATACTTGAACCCATTCCCCGAACCAGAGAACAACTCCATATCATTGATGGTTTACTCAAAAAGGCGGAAAAAGTCATTAATGCGGGTGACCCTGAGCGCGAAGGTCAATTGATTATCGATGAGGTTCTCGATTATCTGGGTTATACAGGTCCTGCAGAGCGGTTGTGGATCTCTGCACTGGATGTGCGAACCATCAAAAAGGGTTTTGCTAACCTCAAAGACAATGCCCAGTTCAAAAACATAAAAGATGCAGCGATCTGTCGCTCTAATGCCGATTGGCTTGTCGGCATTAATGTAACCCGTGGTCTTACTCTGGCCGCCGGTCAGTCCAACACCGTACTTTCTGCCGGAAGGGTCCAGACGCCGACACTCTCTTTGGTTGTCGGGCGGGACCGCGAGATCGAGCAATTTACAACAAAACCGTATTGGGTTCTAAGAGCAACAGTTGATCATGTCGAGGGACAGTTTATTGCCACTTGGAGCCCGGACGAACTGGCACCCGGTCTTGATGCGGATGGGCGTCTGGTAAACGAGAAGGTAGCGGACCAGATCTCTCTGAAGGTCACCGGGCAGGAAGGTGTTGTCGTCGATAAAAAGGATGTGCTGAAGACAAACTCTCCGCCACTTCCCTTTTTACTCTCCGATCTGCAGAAAAAAGCTGAGGATAAGTTTGGTTATTCGCCCAAACAAACGCTGGAATTGGGGCAGGGATTATATGAAAAGCATAAGGCCCTTACCTATATGCGCACCGAATGCCGTTATCTGCCAAACGAGATGTTTGAGGATGCCCCGAGTATTATACAGAGCCTCCGAGCCCAGAATATCGAGGGAGCCGAGGGGGCGGACCCATCCATTCAGTCCCCCGCGTGGAATACCAAAAAGCAAGGCGCTGAGGCACATCATGGGATCATTCCCACCGAGGTTATTCCCAAAAACCTCACCGAGGAAGAACAGAATATCTACTTGCTGGTAGCCAGGCGTTTTTTGAAACAATTTTATCCGGATTACAAATACTATTCGAGTAGTATCGTTGTTGAGGCAAAAGATGAGCTCTGGAAAGGTTCGGGAATCACCATCAAAGATCAGGGGTGGATGGTGCTCAATGATCAGCAGACCAAAGAAAAATTTTTGCCTAAGGTGACGAAAGGGGATCAGGTTAAAATACTCAATGTTGATAAGGAGCAGAAGTTCACCAAACCACCGAGCCGATTTACGGAAGCCTCCCTGCAGGTTGCCATGACGGAAGTTCACAAATTTGTTGATGATCCGATCATCAAGGCTCGGCTGAAGGAGAACTCCGGTATTGGCACTTCTGCAACACGTACCAATATAATCAGTGAGTTGCAAAATAGGGAATACCTGCAAAAGACGGGAAAAGTACTTATCTCAACCCCTCGTGGTCGGGAACTCATCGATAAGATTCACCCCTCTCTTAAAAATCCCGGTATGACGGCGATCTGGGAGGATGCCCTGGACAGGATCTGTGAGGGAGACCTTGGCAGGGAAGCATTTCTCGAAGAGTTGACCAAGCGTATGTCCAATATGGTCAAATATGCGCTTGCTACCCGATTTTCCGAGGAGGTTATGGGCAAGGTTTATCGTTGCCCCTGTGGTGGCCACCTCTCCAGACTGGAATCGAAAACCAAGCGGGGAAAATTTTTCTGGGTTTGTTCTGCCGGAAAAGAAAAGAACTGCCCTTTACGTTCAGATTTCAACGGAGCGCCTGGAGCTGCTTTTATGGACCGTCCGGAAACAGGTCCTCAATGCCCTCATTGCGAGGGAGGATATCTCATTCGATATGAGAGTAACCGTAAGATGGGTAATTATTTTTGGGCCTGTTCTACCGGCAAGAAAGGGAATTGCCCCTTGATCAGAGACGAGAATGGTAACCCTGGAAAACCGATTATAGATCCCAGTGCGCCGAAGGTGCCATGCCCTGTAAAAGGGTGTAAAAACATGGTTACCTTAGTTCAGTCACAGAATAATAAGGATTTCTATTTCTGGAAATGTTCTGATCCGGTCCATCCATTGCGACTCAATGACAATGGAAAGCCCGGGGCGGAGATGACGTTTGGTAAAAAGAGTAGTCAAAGTGTTGGTGATGGCCCAAGTGACAATGTGTCACTTCAAAAGAACAGCTGATACGCTTGGCTGCTGGTTGTGTTCTTGTTTTGTTGAAATTTAATTCTGATGATATTGCACAGTGGTAAATTTTGAAAGCAACTGTGAAGAGATTTTCTTTCTTGTCTGCTCGTAAAATGACGGTTAATGAATACTAATACAAAAACAAAACGTCACTGGGATACAACGCGCATCGCAGCTTAATAGCAAAATTAATAGCAGGGTGGCCATATGCCATTTCGTTTTATATATATAGTATTGTTGTTGTTGGGGACAATTACCTGTGCATACGGACAGACGGAGCAAACAGTGGCCGATTCTGTTTATCCTGATCTGGAATATGTGCTATCCCTGACGCACTCCTCGAATGATCTCAAACCCGGACAATTGGCAGAACTTATAAAATTCGTCAGTTCTGTGCCAGCTGGATCCGGTATGAACCTCAAGGAGAGAGATGGCGCATCCGGTGCTTTTTATGCTTTTTCAGTAAAGGGCGATATTGCCCGTGTGCTTGACTATGTCTACAACCCTGACATACCCTCTTACGTGGCCATGCCATCGTCATTGCGGAAACAAGAATGGTTGACTCCACAAGTAGGCGAACAGCTCAGACATATGCCGCGCCAAGTAAAATCGGTTTCTGATATTCGTCTGCTTCGTGGTCGGGATAGCGAAACTATCACTCCGGACACCAATACTGGTGGGTATTACAAGTACGATCAGGATCGAATGGTGACAGTCTTACCTGGTCCGGCGGGGCCGGTGCTTATTTCCGTCTCAAGTCAGAACGATTTATCTGAAGTGGGCAAAAAAGGGTGTGTCGTCGGTGACGACAAGGATTGGAACTATCTGTATTCCGACGAGACAGGGCTTAACAAAACCGGACTTGGGTGGGTGGATTCTTATATGTACCAAGCCCAGTCTGTCCTTGTTTATGTCTTTGATAGTCCGTCAAAGATGATCCATATGGGTTCGTTTAAATGGCTTAATGCGGGCTGGGCCAAAATGAATATGGTAAATTCAGGCCATATTCTAGCCGGGATCAAGCGTTTTGCTGCTGACTTCAAGGCAGTGCTGGAGGCTCCTGGCCTGCCTGGCCCGCTGGTGCTTGCGGATAAGTATCGGCAGCTGTCGCAGAGCAATGAACAAGTTTTGCGGCAGAATGTTGCCGTCTATCTGAAGGCCCTGGAAAGTTCCGGGGCTTCTGAACTTCGCTCCGATCCTTTTGAGAGTTTGCTGGATTCCGGGAAATATCTTCAACAGATGAGCCATGAAGAGATGGTTAAAGTGCTCCTGCTTGAATATGTCAAAGCCTGTATTGGCAAAGAACCTTTGGTGAGTCTGGCGTGCCAGTCAAAAGGAATCAGATAACCGGATTCTCAGTCGTATTAACAATGGACATGATATTCTCAGCCTTTGCATAACCTGCCGCATCCATGCTCACGTTGGCTAAGTTGGTTTACTGTTCGTTACGATGTTGTTGTCTCTTTTTGCGTAGATCTTCTTTAGTCAGGGCAGGAGTGTAAGGATCTTGGGGTAAAGAGGGCTTTTGTTTCAAAGCTTGTTCAGAGAGGTTTTTTCAATGAAACTCAATGATCCATTTGGTCGTTTGGAAAGTCGGCATCAGGCTGGCTATGAATCGATGCGGAATGTTATGCTCAATACCGGCATTGATACGCAGCAGGCTGCCTTAGAGCTTGTAAGACAGTCGAAGAGACGGGCACTGAAAGTAATAGGAATGATAATTTTACTGCTGCTGCCGATCGTCTGGTTGCTGCCGAAAGCTATGCCTGTGACTGTTAGTCTGGCAGTTTTCCTGGTGGCTTGGGTTGTCGTTTCTAACATCAGTGGCAGACGCTACATCCAGCGTTATATTGACGAGGATCTCAAGTAATATTCCAGGGCAGCCTCCTTGACAATTTACCCTCTATTCCCGACATCATTCAGAACAAGGCGCAGTTCGATGCTTATCTGGTCAAACACCGTATGCATACCAAGATGTTCAAAAAAGCGGCTGGAACCGTAAATGACGTTCCATCTGGTGCGGTCAAGATCAAAATGGGCTTCTAAGCCCAAGCAGCCTTTCTCCTTCGGTGTGATGGTTGCGGAAAAATCAATATTTTTTGTTACGCCGCGCAGGGTAAGCGAGCCTTTGAGGGTGCTGTTGGTACAGGTAACGTAGGGTTCATCGGCAATCTCCCCATTATCAATAACCAAGGTTGCCGTAGGGAATACTTTGGTGAAAAAAAAGTCGTCAGATTTCAGGTGAGCTATAAGAACCGGCTGGAGCTTATCGCCTTTCAGATTGACGTTTTCCATGCTCTTCATATCCACCACCAGTTTTCCGGTAATGCATTTTCCCTGCACGAGCAGATGACCGTTTTTCAGTAACAGCGTTCCGTAGTGCTTGACGTTCTGGTTACGACCAGACCATCCAACCACGCTCGCTCCAGTATCAACCTGATAACTACCATCAAACGACGGTAACAAAGTCTCCGGATTAATGTCCTTATCTGTTGCGTCACCTTCGAGCGGAAAACCTGCCGCCTGCCAGGCGACCATGCCGCCGTCAAGGACAAAGATCTGCCGGTAACCGTCCCTGTGCAGTTTTGCTGCCGCCGCAGCAGCATCAAGGGAATGGGAGCTGGAACTATAGAGGATTATGAATCTGTCTTTGTCTGCACAAATTTCTCTCATGTCATCTAAAAAACTCACCAAATAAACACAGGCGTTGACTGCTCCGGGGAGATGATTTTTTTCGAAATGGCTCGGCGGAAGGGTGTGAATGAGCAATGCACCTTCTTTTACCTTTAAAATGGCTTCTTCCGGTTTAATGTAGGTTGGATCCATGGGATGCTCCTTTTGGTTGAAGTATCTGGGGCCAGTTTTTCGTGTGATTGTGGAAAGAAATCATACTCTTGCCGTTACTATAAGAATGGGCAGAAGATAAACAAGATGTTTGGATATTCAAAGGTTTCCTGTCGGCAGAATGAGCTACTCTAATTACGGCTATTCTGAATGGACCTGTTTATTGCGGTATCTGTGCCGGAACTCCAGGTTAATACCTGCAACCGATGGTTCAAAACCATACCGTCGGTATTTGTTTTGTTTAAGGTTTCGTGGCAAGCCAGATTGTGTGTCTGGCACCTTTTCCTGGTTTGTGAGCTCTCACTGTTACTTTTTCTGTTTGGAATCCACACTGCTTCAGGCGACTCGTGAATGCTTCGTCTGGTCCTGATGACCAGACAGCCAGAACTCCTCCGGGACGGAGGGCAGAAAAGGAGATTTTTAGACCGGAGATGCTATAAAGTCGGTCATTGGCTTTTTGGGTAAGCCCATCAGGACCGTTGTCGACATCAAGAAGAATAGCATCCCAGAAGGATTTATTTTTGTTGAGGGAGACAGCAACGTCTTCTTCCCTGATGGATACCCGAATGTCATCCAAAGGTCTTCCCCCAAGATGTCCCAAATGTTGACGATTCCATTTGACTACAGCCGGGAACAACTCAGACACTGTGATGAGTGTATTCCCTTTGGCTTGTTTAAGTGCAGCGGCCAAGGTGTAGCCCATACCAAGGCCACCAATGAGAATTTTTAAGTTTTCTCGTGATTTGATGCGGTCGTAGGCTAGCTCAGCCAGAGCGTCTTCGGATCCGTGGAGTCGGCTGTTCATTAACTCCGCGTCTGTTGTTCTGATAGAAAATTCAGTTCCTCGTCGTCGCAGGGTCATGCTTCCTTCTTGGCCAGGGATTTCTATCCGGTCGATGTCTTCCCAAGGGATCATAAATCTTTCCTCAATTACTGGGTGGAGAGTGTCGTCTGCGCGGGTGCCTTTTTTGCGTTGACACACGATTATAAATTTTGTATTACACTATGTGTTACGAACTGTGATATTGTATTACCGAAGCCGAGCTGTTTGACTACTGCGTGAAATTGTAAAAAATATTACCAGCGCCTCACAAGGCATAATTACCCTGACGAAATTCATTCATACTCTTGTTAGTGCTCCGTTGAGGGGTGAAAAATAAGAGAGAAGCGCAGATTACGAATGAATTACTAAGGTACTAAACTTCGAATAATAATTACAGGAGACAACGCTATGCATATGGCCGATGCATTACTTTCCCCCGCAGTTGGTGGCGCAATGTGGGTAGCAACTGCGGGCACCATTGCCTATTGTGCCAAAAAAGTCCAGCAGGATCTTGATGACCGCAAAATTCCTCTGATGGGAGTGCTTGGTGCTTTTATCTTTGCTGCCCAGATGATTAATTTCACCATTCCGGCAACAGGATCATCTGGTCACCTGGGTGGCGGTATGATTCTCGCTATTTTACTTGGTCCGTACGCTGCATTTTTAACGATAGCTTCGGTTCTTACCGTTCAGGCACTGTTTTTTGCCGACGGTGGCTTATTGGCCCTGGGCTGCAACATCTTTAACCTTGGCGTATTTCCCTGTTTTATTGCCTATCCTTTCATCTATAAACTCATTGCAGGAAAAAATCCGACACCACTGCGAATCAGCATTGGCGCTTCACTGGCTGCAATCGTTGGTCTGCAGCTCGGAGCACTTGGCGTTGTTTTTGAAACTGTTGCCTCCGGGATTTCGGAACTACCGTTGGATGCCTTCCTGGCCGTAATGTTGCCAATCCATCTGGCCATCGGACTTGTTGAAGGTCTCGTTACCACAGCAGTTATCAATTTTGTTTGGAAAGCACGTCCGGAAATTCTCGAGTTGACGGCAGCCTCCAGACCGCTCGGCAGCCTGAGTATCACAAAGGTTCTTGTCGGACTCGGCCTGGTTGCAGTCATAACCGGTGGAGCACTGTCCTGGTTCGCTTCCTCCTCTCCGGACGGGCTGGAATGGTCCATGGCGAAGGTGTCGGGCAGTGAAGAGATGGCGACACCTCAGAAGGGTCTCTATCATGCGCTCGCGGCCTTCCAGGAAAAAACCGCTTTCCTGCCTGGTTATGGCTTTAAAACCGGTGATGCGGAAGTTGCTTCCGAGGCAGGTTCTGACATCTTGGCCAGTCGTCGACAGTGGCACTACAATTTCAGGGCTGGTGGGCGGTACTCTGACCCTTGTTCTTGCCTTAATGATCGGCATGTTGTTTAAAAGACGCAGCCGGACGACAGCTTAACAAGATCATTCCTGATCGCAAAACCTTGTCTTCAACGGGCAGTGGTGGTAATGTGCCACCTCTGCCCGTTTTGTATGTATTTTCTGTCGTTCAGGAGCAATCTGCATGGCCAAAATAGAATCAGCTTTTTTCGATTTGAGCTATCTTGAAGATCTGGCCAATGGAAATACTGCTATTCACCGAATTGACCCACGAATTAAGGTGTTAACCGCTGCATTTTTCGTGATTTGTGTCGTTTCTTTCGACAAATACACTATCTCTGCTATGCTGCCTTTTGCCCTTTTTCTGATAGCGGTGATGGGTATCGCCAAGATCCCCGCGGACTTTCTCCTGAAAAAGTTGATACTTGTTTCTCCTTTTGCCATCATGGTCGGAATTTTTAATCCCTTACTCGATCAGCAGCCAATGCTGCATATTAGCACCCTTACGGTGACTGGTGGCTGGCTGTCCTTTCTGTCCATCCTGCTGCGGTTTAGTCTTACTGTCGGTGCAATGCTTATTTTGATAGCAACTACCGGTTTCAATGCAGTGTGTATGGCGATGGTGAAACTCGGTATGCCCAGGATATTTGCGGTCCAGCTGTTGATGTTGTATCGCTATATTTTTGTATTAATTGATGAGGGATTGCGTATGTACCAGGCTCGAACCCTGCGGTCTTTCCAGAGCCGGGGGATGGGTATGAAAACTTACACACATATGGCAGGCCAGCTGTTGTTGAGAACGCTCGACCGAGCTCAACGCATTCATTTGGCCATGCTCTGCCGCGGTTTTGATGGCACCATCCGTATTCGTCATTCAATAACAATTACTGTTGGAGATCTTTTCGTCCTTGCTGGTGGCTGTACAGTCCTGCTCCTCATGCGATGGTACGACCTCCCGATGATGCTTGGTCAGTTACTTACAGGAATTACATTATGAGTCATCATATTGTTGAAGTGCAGGATCTCAATCACACCTATGCAGATGGTACCAAGGCTGTAAAAGGTATTTCTTTTCGCATTCATCATGGCGAATCGGTCGCCGTGGTCGGGGCAAACGGTGCAGGGAAATCAACCTTGCTTCTGCACTTGAATGGATATCTTACCCCGCAGACGGGCAATGTGCGAATCGGAGATTTTCCTTTGACTAAAGAGACTGTCAAAGACATTCGTAAGACGGTCGGTATGATCTTTCAGAATCCTGATGACCAGTTGTTCATGCCAACGGTATACGATGATGTCGCCTTTGGCCCCCTCAACCTGGGATTGCCGCCAGATGAAGTTGAAAGTCGGGTTCAGGACGCGCTGGCCCGCACTGATACGGGACATCTTCGGGATCGACCACCGTACAGGCTTTCCGGCGGGGAAAAACGCGCCGTTGCTATCGCCACTGTACTTGCTATGAGTCCGGATATTCTGGTAATGGATGAACCCTCCTCAAATCTCGATCCAAAGGCACGCCGCACCCTAATTGAACTGTTGGCTGGTTTTCAACATACCAAGATTATTGCAACGCATGATCTCGACATGGTCCTTGACCTTTGCGAGCGCACCATCGTCATTCGGGACGGAAAGGTGATGGCAGATGGTCCGACCACAGACATTTTTCAGGATGTCAATCTGCTGGAATCAAGCCATCTTGAGAAGCCACTTCGTATGCAGGCCTGTCCGGTTTGCAGTTCCAAAGTGTAAAAAAGTATCCTCTTATGAGATATTAGCTCACTTGCCTCGCATTTCGTAAAGGTACTCAAAACAAATAAAACACTTCCTCTTTTTTAATTCATTATTTTTATTCCTAGTAAATACATTGTCTTACGTATTGCACCGCCTTGGTTGCGGTGCAATACCCTTACTTCGGTATTTAATTAGTCCAGGTTTGTTTCGTCAATTACAGGCAAAAAACTTGTTCTTTGGTACCTGTATGAATATAATTTTATTAGGTGCGGTCATCTGGAGCGCTTAAAATTACAAGAAAAATCAGGACAGGTATGACAAAGGAAAAAGTAAATTGGGATGATATCCCATCACTTGATGGGCTTGAAGTTGATTGGCAGTTTGAACCGGAGAATCCTCTTGGTAAGAGGGCGTGGGTAAGAATTGTAAATAGCGATTTGCTGCCACTTCTTGGTGTGAAAAGGATACCGGTTAGGGTCGTAACAAAGGATTTTGACGGCAAAGGTTATTTGGTCGATCTTGCGCAAAGTGGCTTGGCTGCTCTTCTGGACAGAAAACTAGTCGGGAGTCAGCAGGTAAAAATTGGTTTTTTGCTTGGCAAAAAGAAGATAGTGTCCCGTGCGGTAATTAGAAACGTCCGTGCTGATAACGGCGGGTATAGAACCGGTATGGAATTCGTCGATTTAGAAAAAGAGTATGAATCTTTCATCAAAGGGATTGTCTCTGCAAGAGCCTATAACCATGAGGGATGAGAGGAAGATTTGTTTTGCAGCAAAAAATATAAGTAACACACATTTTTCAGATCTTTGTTTTTGGTTTTCTGTTTTGTACTTACTCCTTCGGGGTTCCCGCGGAGTTGTTTTTATCGAATCCCGTGACCTTCTCAGTTCCATGAAGGCTCGGATTGCCTCTAATGTCTGGGAATAAAGGTCCGCGGATAATTATTTCTTAACCTATGACGGATATAACTGAAAGTGTTCGCGGCATCGTCCAGCGGGTTACCTACCACAATTCTGATAGTGGCTGGTCGGTTCTGAGAGTTGCTCCTTTCAATAGTCCTAATAGTCTGGAGACGGTAACTGTTCACCAGACGCAGGTGTTTGCCGGGGCTACTATGGAGTTTCACGGTGCCTGGACAGTACATCCTCAATTCGGTCGACAGTTCAAAGCCTCACGGGCGATTGAAAAAAAACCGGCGACAATTGCTGCACTGGAAAAATATCTTGGTTCTGGCCTGATCCATGGAGTCGGGCCAAAAACCGCGGGGAGGATCGTCCGAAATTTTCAGGAAAAGACGCTCGATAGTTTTTGAGAACGAGATCGATAGATTACTGGAAGTCCCTGGAATAGCGAAGAAAAAACTGCACATGATCGAGGAGGCCTGGCGCGATCATCGGATGGTGCGGGAAGTGATGATGTTTTTGCAGGGGCATGGCATCTCTACTCTTTTCGCAGTGCGGATCTATAAGAAGTACGGAGAGCAGGCAATACAGATCGTTCGGGACGATCCCTACCGGCTGGCGGCCGATTTTTACGGGATAGGTTTTTTCTCAGCTGATAAAGTTGCACTCAGCCTGGGGCTTGCAGAAGATAGTGAACAGCGTATAACCGCTGCTGTCAAGCATGTGCTGGCTGCCGGTCGTGAGCAGGGGCATTGCTATCTGCTTTCAACGCAGATTACTACCGAAGTGGGCTGTTTGCTTGGTTTTGATGTGGAGAATCGCCTAGCCGTTATTCTGTATAAAATGGAGGCGGATAATCTGCTGAAGGTGCGGAGGTTGGCTCAGGTGGAAGGAAGCGAACTGCTCTGTTACTATTCGAAATCACTGTACTATGACGAAGCTTTCGTGGCGGAAAAAATTCTTGGCATGGCGCACCCATTCCATATTGATGTAGAAGCGGCAGGGAAGTGGATTGATCTCTATTGTAAAAAACAGGGAATTTCACTCAGCGAGGAACAGGCGATCGCGGTGCAGGCGGTTGTGTCGAATCAATTCTCGGTCCTGACCGGTGGTCCGGGCTGTGGAAAAACCACAACCACGCTGGTTATAGTCAGGTTGCTTGAGCATCTTGGTAAGCGCGTACTGCTTGCTGCGCCAACCGGCAGAGCTGCCCAGCGAATGGCCGAGGTTATTGGCAGGGAAGCTAAAACCCTGCACCGTATGCTGGAATGGCAAGGTGGGATGTTTAAGAAAAACGAGGATCAGCCATTACGGGCCGATTTTCTTATTGTCGATGAATGCTCCATGCTCGACATCTCCCTGACTGCCTCACTCTTAAAAGCAGTTCCTGGTGGATGCCAGGTATTGTTCATCGGTGATGCCGATCAGCTGCCTTCGGTTGGTGCCGGGAATGTCCTGCGGGATATTATCGAATCCGGTTCGGTTGCTGCCTTTCGGCTTACTCAAGTTTTCCGTCAGGCCCAGGCGTCAAAGATTATCGAATATGCCCATCAGATAAACAAGGGCATCACTCCGCCTATCGACTCTCCTTTTAAAAAACCGGAAATCTGGCAGCAGAAGGTCGATTGTCTTTTTATTGATTCTGATGAGGCGACAAAAGAACAATTGAGCTTTGTTGGTCGGGTCAAACGGCACTATGATTTGCAAACCCCTCAGTTAGAGAATTTGACGACAGCTGAAAATCTTTATGAATTTAGAACAAGTGAGCTAATCCGCTCCTCTTACGAAGAGGATTTCGTCATTCCGAAGAAGTTTCTGCACGTTGATCTACACAAGGTTCGACAGGCAGAAGGATATGTTGATGAATTGAAAGCGGTCCTTGCCAAGGTTCATCCCTGGTCAACTCTGCACTACGGTTTTGCCGCAGTTGATGCTGTGGTTCGTCTCTATCTTGAGTGGGTTCCGAAATATTACGGGCGGGAGAGTGAAATTCAGATCCTCTCGCCAATGACCCGTGGAAGTCTGGGGACAGCGAATTTAAATCGGGTCATTCAGGAGGCCGCTAATCCTCAGGAAATGGGGAAGGCCCAGCTTTCGGTCGGAGAAAGGATTTTTCGTGAAGGCGACCGAGTCATTCATAGGAGAAACAATTACGACCTGGGCGTATTCAATGGAGATATCGGCAAGATTCTATCCATCGACAATGTTACTCTGAGCTGTGTAGTTGCATTTTTCCCGGACGGCAGAGAGGTTGTTTACCAGAAAGATGATATTTTAGAGCTTGATCTCGCCTACGCGATAACGATCCATAAATCTCAGGGAAGTGAGTTTGGGGTGGTTATCATGCCGGTATTGACGCAGCATTTTAAGATGCTCTTTCGCAATCTCATCTATACCGGCTTGACCCGAGCGAGAAAGTTGGCCGTGGTTGTCGGTAGCCGTAAAGCCCTGGCGATGGCGGTGCATCAACAGGATACCAGCAAACGCCAGACTGCATTGCGGCAGTTGCTGTCACATTAGATCGAAAATCTATCGGACTTCAGCAGATGAGCGAGGAACACTCCTGCCAAAAATCCCCAGGCCAAGGTGGTAGTCAGGGTCACGCTGACAATAATCAGGACAATGAACATATCTTTTCTGGCGAACATGTCGAGTATGGCAAGCCCCAGTTGGCTTCCTGCGAAGATAAGCAGTACTCCTAATATTGACAGAGGCAGCAGGTTTATCAGAACCAGGGCGTGTGGACCAAAAAAGAGTGCCAGGGCTAAGAACAGCACTCCGATAATAACATTTGAGCCGCCGGTTCGGGCACCAAAACTGTAATGGGCGGCGAGCCCGCCCGCACCGTGGCAGAGCGGGATACCGCCCAAAAAAAAGCTGAGTCCATTGGCAAAAGCCATACTCAGGGTTGTAGCTTTATAGGTTACCTTCTTGGAATCCTCGCCAAAATATTCTTTTGAGAGATCTGCATTGGCAATTATGGCATTGCCTATAGTCATTGGTAGTTGCGGGAGCACAAGCACCAAGAGTGCTATAGTCAGATCGGGGATATTGGGGAAACCAAGCGGTAGCAGCTCCGGCAGATAGAGACCAGGTCTTAGCTGGTCAAACCCTTCATGGGTGCCCCACAGGACTCCTGTTAGTATTCCCAGAAAAAGAACGACAATAGCGGCGGGATATTTTCTGCTTTTGAGGAGAAAAAGGGTGATCGCCAATCCAACGACGCCAAGACAGATTCCTATCGGAAGCGGCCCAAGTGTTTGAATGGTTAAATTCGGCTCGGTGGTATGTGCGGCAAGCTGCTGAAAAGACGTGCCCAGTATCATCTTTAATCCCTGGCCCATCAAGAGTAAGCCGGTGGACAACTGTACCCCCCGGATCACCGGTTTAGGGATTAAATTACCGATAAAAGTTATGGAACCGGTTATACCGATGAGAAAAAGAAACAGACAGACAAGGCCGACAGATGCTGCAACCTGTGAGGCAACCATGCCGGTGGCAACGGCATAGGCACCAATCGCTTTCATTGGTTGGACGGGAACTGGAACGCCAAAGTAAAAACCGGACAGCAGGTAAAATATACCAATAGAATAAAGGACTCCCGTAATCGACATGCCGTTGACCATGATCATGCCGATGGAGAGAGGAAGAAGAGTGCCCAGGTCCCCGAGAGATCCGGCAAGTTCCATACGGTTGAATTGAAAACGAGCGGACATTAAATCTCTCTATGAGGTGAAGTCGCAGGTGTTTGCAGAATCCAAAAAGAACTGTTTAACTGCGAGCATACTCTATATATTAGGGGAGAAAAAGAAGAGATTATCTGGTTTCTTATTATCTTATTAAAGCGCTCGTCATCTCAAAGTTGCAATGTCCTCAAGGTGCATTAAGATATGCAGCGAATATAACAGGAAACCCTTTCGGAGGAAGCAATGTACATATGTGTCGATTTTGATGGAACAATGGTTGATCACCGGTATCCCGATATAGGAGAACCTGTTCCGGGGGCCGTAACTTGGTTGCAAAGATTACAGCGTCATGGGGCAAAGATCATTTTGTTTACTATGCGCTCGAACCGGTCGGAAAGCATGAGTCTATTAAGAGATGCTGTCCAGTATATGGAGACAAATGGCATACGGCTCTTTGGTGTTAATAGAAATCCCGATCAGGATTCCTGGACCAGCAGTCCCAAAGCATATGGTGATGTGTATGTCGATGATTCAGCCTTTGGTTGTCCGCTCACTCAGCCTAAAGGATTTGCCAGACCCTGTGTGGACTGGAAAAAAATTGGCCCGCAACTTGAGCATATGCTTCTTAGCAGGAGGTAGACAGGACGACGATCATGTTGGATTTTTTACGACTCTTATCTCAGTTGAATTGTGTTCTCAACTGGATGACATACATATCAAGTACGGTAAAAAGTTCATCAACGACAATTAAATTGCCGGCTTTAACGCTCTGGGAAAGATCGGTAATCAGAGAAGCCAATTTTTGAAACCCGAACATCCCCGCAACGCCTTTCAGGGAATGTGCTGTCGTGTAGATGCTCTCATAATTTTCGTTTTGCAGGAACGATTTCATGAGGATCAAATCTCCTGAGATGGTTTGGAGCAGGTCTGGCAGCATGGTTCTAAGCGATTCAGGTATTTTTTCCGGGTGTTCATTTTCCAGGCAATATCCGATGGCTTTATTCCCCATTTTTTCCGGTGAGGGGAATGTTTGATCTCTGGTTGTAAATCTGAACAGGGTCTGTATCAGTTCTCTTTTGAAAAAAGGCTTGGTCAATACTCCGTCGAACCCGGCTTTAAGAAATTTGGTTCTTTGTTCCTGGAAGGCGTGAGCAGTAACTGCCAGAATGATCAGGGGATTTTTTTGTTTGATTTTTTCCAGCTGTCGAATCTTTTTTGTAGCCGTAATGCCATCCATGACGGGCATCCTGATATCCATTAAGATAAGATCGAATTGTTTAATTGCAATATTTTCCTAGCGCTTCGTTACCGTTTTCCGCAGCCTCAATCTTTACTGGGTAATCTTTCAAGTACATCTTAATGACATCAATGTTTTCCTCGATGTCGTCGACCGCGAGAACTTTCAAACTGGGGAAATTTTCCGGAAGGATCAAAGAAGCTTCCAGGCGAAGGCGCCTTCTGTCCGAAGGAGCAGCCGGAGGAAGTGGCAGATGACATCTGAAAATGGAACCCTTGCCAAGAGAACTTTTTACCACAAGTTGTCCTCCCATGGCGTGGGTAAGTTTTTGGCTGATCGCCAGACCCAGGCCGGCACCTCCTTGTTGCTGGCTGAGAGAGTCATTTGCCTGGGTAAATCGATCAAAGATGATTTTGTGTTGGTCTTCCGAAATCCCGATACCTGTGTCAATGACAGCCAGGATGAGACCGTCTTCTACTTTGAGATCCTCCTTTATACACAAAGTGATAGATCCGGATTGCGTGAATTTGACGCCATTGTTAATCAGATTCAGCAGGATTTGGAAAATTTTTAGCGGATCACCAACCCGTTCCATAACGAGAAGAGGGTCATATTCAACAACGAACTTGAGATTTTTTTGCAAACAAAGTGGGAGAGCAGATGCTTCAATCTGATAAATAATTTTCTGCAGGCTGAATGGTTCGGGTTCAATGGTAATCCTGCCGGCGTCAATACGGGAAAATTCCAATATATTATTGAGAATCTCCATGAGCTGTCTGCCGGTTATTCGCAGGCTTCGAAGGTATTGCGTCTGGGTCTTGTCCAACTCGGTTTCCGCCAGCAGGTTGGCCATACCGAGAATGATATTGAGCGGGGTCCTGATCTCATGGCTCATGTTGGCCAGGAAAGCTGATTTTGAAAGATTTTCACGTTGAGAAAGCAGATTGCACTGCAGAAGCCTTTCATTCGTTTTTTTCAGCAGATGCTTGTTGATATTGTCAATTTTCTCCTGACGAGTTTGTTGTGTGCTCAGCCTGGCTAATTTCTTACGCAGATAGGCACACTCTTTTTCCAAGGCATCTGTTTTTTGTTGCAGGTATGACTGGTTGTCGGTTGTCATTTTTTTTCTGAACCCAACTCCTTGATTACATTGGTATACTTATGGAAAAAAACGAGTGTGTTGATGGTTTAAGGAGCACTGACTCTAATAACGGTTTGGATCCTTTGAGGTCTCGCTTCTGGAAATCCGATATTAAAAGGGTATCTTAATCGCTGGATAATAATTTTACTCAATAATATCAAAACCTGCATCCGTTCATTAAATTCATGGGGAATTTTTTGACGATTAATGCTAGTGTTTGCCCACGTGGCCGCTTGGTGCACGGTGCAGTGTGTAAGGAATTAGTTTTCATTTTGGAATTGATCGTAGAGAACCTGATAGTTCTCTCTTCGGATGTAAATCATACGATGCAAATAATATAAAGGAAAAGATCATGGGTGTGACAGTCACACAGCTTTATCGAAAAATTGATAAAGACAGAGCCTATTGTTTTAATATCGAGTCGACACGAACATTAACGAAAGAGGAGATGACCTGGCTGCGGCTTATTCTGGCTGATGGTTTCCTTCTTGATGGTGTCTGTGAAACCCCGATTCTGCAAGGGGAACGAGTGGTTGAGGTCGGGCCGCGGTTGAACTTCGCCACTGCATGGTCGTCGAATATGGTTTCTATCTGCAAGGCCACAGGGCTTGATATGATCACCAGGGTGGAGAGGTCCAGGCGATATCTGGTTCCGGAATCCGAAAATGTTCAAGGATTCATTGCCGCGAACCATGACCGGATGACCGAATGTCACTATCCGTTGCCGTTGACGACCTTTGAGACTGGTGTCGTTCCGGAGCCGGTATATGAAGTTGATCTGAAGACCAAAGGTGCGGATGGGTTGACTGAGCTGCCGGGGATTTCCATGGATGAATGGGACCAAAACCTCTATTACGACTACTTTGTTAACCAGCAGGGCCGCAATCCGACCATTGTTGAGATCATGGATCTGAATAATGCTAATTCCGAGCATTCCCGCCACGGTTTCTTTAAAGGGAAACAGATTCTCGATGGTGAGGAGATGGAGGGGACGCTTTTTGATCTGGTGACAGATACACTTAAGGCAAATCCTCAAGGGTCACTGATTGCCTTTAAAGACAATTCCAGTGTTATTAAAGGATATGAAATCGATACCTTAGTGCCTGAGCAACCGGGTAATCCATGTCCACTCGTTCCTGTCAAGGTTACCTATCATCCGCTTCTTACCGCAGAGACCCATAACTTTCCCACCGGCGTGGCACCATTTCCCGGAGCGGAGACCGGAACAGGTGGTCGGATTCGGGACGTTCAGGGAACAGGGCGAGGTGGTTTTGTTATCGCTGGAACGGCTGGGTATTGTGTGGGAAATTTGAATATTCCCGGTTATGAACTGCCATGGGAAAACAGTTACCCCTGTCCGGATAATTTGGCCTCGGCCCTTGATATAGAAATTGAAGCAAGCAACGGTGCATCCGACTATGGCAATAAATTCGGTGAGCCGCTCATTCAGGGTTTTACCAGATCCTTTGACATGCGCCTTGAAAATGGCGAACGTTGGGGATTTTTAAAGCCGATTATGTTTACCGCAGGTATCGGTCAACTTGATGACCGGCACAGTGAAAAAGCCTCGGCGGAAAAAGGCATGCTCATCGTTCAGGTGGGTGGACCGGCTTATCGTGTTGGCTTTGGTGGTGGTGCGGCCTCCAGTATGCTGCAGGGGGAAAATGAGTCGAACCTCGATTTCAATGCAGTGCAGCGGGGTGATGCGGAAATGGAACAGAAGATGAACCGGGTAATCCGCGCCTGCAATGAGATGGGTGACAAGAGCCTCATTGACGTGATCCATGACCAGGGAGCTGGTGGTCCGGCCAATGTTTTGAAAGAGCTGGTGGAGAAGTCCGGTGGTCGTGTGGAGGTTCGTAATATTAGGGTGGGCGATCCTACTATGTCGGTATTGGAAATCTATGTTGCCGAATATCAGGAACGGTGTGGTTTTTTGATCCGACCTGAAAATATTGAAAAATTCAAAGGGATCTGTGTCCGTGAAAAAGTCAATTGTGAGGTGTTGGGGGAGGTAACCGGCGATTTGCGCTTTGTTCTCCATGATGCAAATGATGATACGACTCCGGTGGATATTGACCTGCCGGTCCTGTTAGGTGAAATTCCCCAGAAAACATTTACGGACACCAGGACACCAATCAGTTCACTTCCCTTAAAAATTCCTACAGATTTGACAGTTGCAAAGGCGCTCCACGAGGTGCTGCGCCTGGTATCGGTCGGTTCCAAAAGATTTCTCACAAGTAAAGTCGACCGGGCGGTGACTGGCCTTATCGCCAGACAGCAATGTTGCGGTCCTCTCCAATTAACTGTCAGCAATGTTGCTGTTGTAGCTCAGAGCCATTTTGGTAAAACGGGTATTGCCTCTGCAATCGGCGAACAGTCAATTAAAATGCTGGTTGATCCGGCTGCCGGAGCCAGGATGGCTGTTGGTGAGGCTCTGACCAATCTGGTTTGGGCAAAAATTGAACATCTAGGACAGGTCAAGTGTTCGGCTAACTGGATGTGGGCACCCAAATTGACGGGAGAGGGGGCGGCCATCTACGACGCTGCAAAGGCGATGCGCGATGTAATGATCGAGGTCGGAATGGCGGTGGATGGAGGTAAAGACAGTCTGTCCATGGCCACAATGGTGGGTAAGGAAACCGTTAAGTCTCCGCGTGAGTTGGTTATCTCCGCCTATGCGGCGGTTCCTGATATCCTCAAGGTTGTTACTCCGGATATTAAAAAAATTGGTTCGCCGTTGCTTTATCTCGATCTCAGTGGTGGCAAGACCAGGATGGGCGGCAGCGCGCTGGCTCAGGTCATGGGGCAATTGGGAGATGTGAGTCCGGATGTTGAAGATGGTACGGCTTTAAAAAACATTTTTCTGGCAGTACAGCAGTTAATCGAGCAGGATCTGATTTCGGCCGGACATGATCGTAGCGACGGCGGTTTGATTACTACTCTTCTGGAAATGGCTTTCAGCGGCAATTGTGGACTTGATGTGAGTCTGCAAGGTACGAGCACAGTTCTTGAGACACTCTTTGCAGAGGAGCTTGGTCTGGTGATCGAATGTCGCCCGGATAAAATTTCCCAGGTTGAAGATATCCTGGCAGGAGCCGGTGTGCCCTTTGTCCAGCTTGGGACGACAACAGCAGCAAAACAAATACAGGTAACCTATAACGGAGAGAAGGTCTTAGACGAACAGATGATTGTCCTGCGTGGTTGGTGGGAAGAAACCAGTTATCAGCTGGAGCGGCTGCAAATCAATCCTGCCTGTGCAGATGAAGAAAAGGATAATATCTATGACCGGAAAGGGCCAAAATATCATTTGAGTTTTAGCCCTAAGCCACCGCCGGTTGAATTGCGAACCCGAACTGATAAACCGAAGGTGGCAATTTTGCGGGACGAGGGCTCAAATTCCGACCGGGAAATGTCATCGGCGTTTTATCAGGCGGGGTTTGAACCTTGGGATATCTGCATGAGCGACCTGCTGGCAGGAACTGTAAACCTTGATGAATTCCGGGGTCTTGCAGCAGTCGGCGGCTTTTCTTACGCTGATGTCCCTGAGTCGGCAAAAGGCTGGGCAGCCACCATTTTGTTCAATCCCAGATTGAAAAAGATGTTTGAGGAGTTCTACAAGCGGCCTAATACCTTTACTCTTGGCATATGCAACGGTTGTCAGCTTTTTGGTCTATTGGGTTGGGTTCCGGAATTAGGTCTGGCTGCTGAACGCCAGCCCCGTTTTGTTCGCAATGTCTCAGGAAGATTTGAATCTCGCTGGACCACCGTTAAGGTGCAGCAGAGCAAGGCCATGATGCTTGCCGGCATGGAAAATCTGGTCTTTGGTATCCATGTCGACCACGGAGAGGGTCAGCTTCTTTTCCCTGACAAAGCAATTCTTGATATGGTTAAAGTTGGTGGTATGACCCCGTTGGTCTATGTTGATGATGATGGCAACTCGACGGAGCAGTATCCGTTTAATCCCAATGGGTCTATTGAAGGAATTGCCGGTCTTTGTTCAGCCGACGGCAGGCATTTGGCACTCATGCCCCATCCTGAAAGGGTTTTTTTACCCTGGCAGGCCCACTATCTTCCGGAAGAAATGAAGGGGCTGCTGGTTTCACCATGGATGCAGATGTTTAGAAACGCTTATGAGTGGTGCCAGACTGTAAGGTAATCTGTCTCGGCTTGCCCGCAGCAGTTATGTCAGTTGAGTAGTTTTCTCTCTTTACGTCTTAGATAATGGACTTTCAATGGCTCCTGCTGCAAAATAAAGGGGGATAAACCAATATATTACCTGAGCCCACGCAGAGGAATAAAGGGCGTAGTGGGTATTTAGCGGAAAGAAAATAGCCGCAATACCAAGCGCATATGGTAGCGTGTTGGATTTTTGGAAAGCTGATCTGCTTCGCCAGTAGCAGATCAGGACCACCATCGCACTCAGAAAGAGTACTCCGCCTATCGCGCCGGTCTCACTCAACACCTCAAGTTCCATTTGATGGGAGTGATATGCACCTATTGTATGATCCGGGTTTGTCTCTTCCGGTGCCAAAAAGATGTCATTGTCTTCCGAGTAGTCTGGGTAGGCATAGCGGAATGCCCTTGCTCCTACTCCATTAACAGGATGAGCCTGAATCATGGATAGGGCTGTTTTCCATATAGCAAGGCGAAGCGAGATTGCCTCGTCAACTGATTTTTTATCGCCTTTGAAAACTTCCAGTGTTGTGTTCATCCTAGTAGCAAAGCCATCGGAATTGTAGTATAAAACAGTACTTACTGACATGAGGCACACGGTTAGAATAGCTAAACTAGCGACAAACATCTTCAGGTTGTTGTGCCATTTATAGGCCAAAAATCCTATGAGAACCACGCCATACATGATCCAGCCCCCCCGACGGCCCGCCAATAAGATAACTGTTAGACACAAAAGATTAAGCAAACAGCTGGAAATGAGGTGTTTCTTTTCATAAAGAGATAAGAAAATGAAAGGAGAAAAGGCAGACAAAAACAAGCCTAACTTGGCTTTGTGACCAAAAATCCCATTCAACTGTCCAGAAACATATACATAGCCAAATATATCGGTTCCCAAAAAGTATTGAATGAGTGCATCGAAAATCCAAAAAGACAAAATAATCAAGCTGTATTTATTGATGAGTTGAATGCTTTTGCTGTTTATACAATATCTTAAGACGGCAAGGCCAGACAAAAAAAATCGTAAATATTCAATTGCAAGACTAGTTGTTTTACTGATTTTATAGCTATCCGGGACAGAAGTGATGATTGGAATCCACAAGCAGAGGAAGAAGAGCGAAAAAAGCAGGGTTGATCGTTTCCAATCTTTATTTTTTATGTTTTCATAGAACACCTTCACTCCGATAAGGCTCAGCACGATCAAAGGTAGTTCGGCCAATCTCCCTATAGGGAAAAGTGCCAAGCAGGAAATGACCAACCACGGAACAATCTTAAAGAGGTTGTTTCCTTTCATATTGCACGCTGTACTCAATTTCATACAAACTCCTCATGGATTGCAGTGGTATGATGCGGCATCTCCCCACAATTTATTTGCGGCTTCATCGTTGTTTTGATAAAAGTTGTCCTCGCTTAAGAGCTGTCAACATGGTTACTCAATTTTCACTGTTTTCTAAGAGCAAGATGTTTTTTGACCCAAGATACGATCTCAGAGTTGGAAGAGAAATTCTGTCACGGGAAAAAAGATATGTGAAGTTGGCAGTTTATGCACTGTAATAAAATTCCTGCTTTTGCGTTCGCAATGGTCACTATTACCATTTATTGGACCCTAATGTGCAAAGACTCCATGATAAGGCCAAGTGTAAAAAAGTCGAAAATATATATTCCTTTCATTTCGATATGGCAAGTAATTTTCGAATCGTTTCGAACGGACAGAGAAACATCTGATGATCGACAACTTTGTTTGGTATTTTGCCAACCTACTGATAGTTGGGGGTTTGTTAATTTAAAGTGGTACAAGTCATCGCAGCAGCAATTCGTATTCCATGCTCTTTTAGTTTTTCTTTTTGGTCATCTGTTTTTCCAACATTATCTTAAGAATGGTTTTATCTGCCATGATCATACCGTCGTGGCTGAGGGCGCCCATGTTCTGGATGGTTTTTTGAGTGGAGTTGCCGATAATACCATCGGTGTCCTTAACATTGACTCCATGCAGGGAAAACAGCGCGGCTTGAACGGCAGCGCCTGCTGCGGTATTGAGCTTGATGGCGCAGCCAGCTTTAGCACCATCGCAAATAACTCCTGCCAAATCTTCCAGAATATTTTTGATTGCTCCTTCCATATGGTGCACATCGCCGCCGACCAGATAGGTGATACCTGCCGTGGCTCCGGCGCCGGCAGCGACAGAGCAACCGCAGACGGCTGAGAGTCTTCCTGTGTGTGCTTTGACGTAAGCGGTGACGATATGACTGAGGCCGATGGCTCTGAGCAGAGTTTCCCGGTCGTGGTCGATGAAATCTTTCGTAGCCCAGATAGGCAGTATGGCAGTGAGACCGTGATTGCCACTTCCAGCCGAACTCATAGCGGGAAGATTTGCTCCCCCCATTCGAGCATCGGCTGCAGCCGAGGTGAGCCTCCTTGCTGAGCTTGACATATCCTTAACCATTAGTTTCTGCTTAATCAGCCGGTCGATAGCTTTGCCGATTCCAAGACCACTGCCGTGCTTCAGACCATATTCGGCCAGGGCCAGATTGTGGTTTACCCCGACCTCAAGAAAGTCGAGGTCGTCCTCGTCCAGATCCGCAGTAAGCTCAAGGATATCCAGTAGGTTCAATTCCCGCAGCCAGCTCTCTAGTTCAGCAAGGGTATGTTTGCCGCCTTTACTCAGGGATTTTGCAAGAAGAGGAGACTCAACGTTCTCTTTGCCGTTTAACGTGAGGCTGACAATGTTATTATGCAGGTCGATAATGAGAGATTCTGCGATGTTGTTTCCCGAGGTGATCTTTGTTCGGACGTGTAGCCCAATCTCCTCTCTCAGGTTGACGATCACTTTGTTTTCGTCGAGCAGTAATTTTGCCTTTCTTATGGTTGTATCGTCAAGGCTCTCCAGTACTTCAAGGCCTCTACCCGGGTTACCGCCGTAAGCACCGAGGGCCGCTGCGGTATCCAGCCCCTGCATCCCGCCGGTCCCTGGAATGATTACCGCCATGCCATTTTTGTAAATATTGGGATCAATCCAGATTTCAATAGTATCGAAATGTTTTTCCGGCAGGAGTGTTGCTGCTGCCGCTGCACCCAATGCGATGGCAACAGGCTCCGTGCACCCAAGAGCAAGCATGACCTCCATCTCGAGGATGTCTTTGACCGTAAATTTCATAACCTACTCCTGTGATCCCAGTAAAATATTTTCTATGGTACTTACCCCTTTTGGGGCGCTAAGGCGTTGTCAAAAAAAACATGGTCAACGAATTGCTAGGTACGCCTCCGAAGCAGCGTCCTGTTCATTGAGGTTAGAGAGCCAATATGAACTCAATTTCGATGTTTGAGCCAAGAGGCAATGCAGCCACCTGCACGGTTGATCGTGCAGGTGGTGCCTCGGAAAAAAAGCTTCCATAGGCACTATTTACTTCCTGAAAATCAGCCAGATCGGTTAGAAAAATTGTTGTTTTAACCACCCGGTTCAGATGTGTACCTGCTTCTACAGCAATGGCTGTGGCATTTTTAATGATCTGACGGGTCCTGGCCCCGATATCCCCATCGATCATCTTGCCGGTTGACGGCTCGATCGGCAATTGGCCGGAAATAAAAAGCAGGTTGTCCGTGGCAATGGCTTGGGAATATGGACCGATGGCAGCTGGTGCCTGTTGTGTGGAGATGACTTTTCTGATCATATCATGCCTCTGATTTTATGGTTGAATTGTTGTTGCGCACTTTTTTAAGATAGTTGTAGACAGTAAATTTAGTGACTCCCATCATCTGAGCCACCTGTTCCACCGCGCCTTTGAGTAAAAAGGTGCCATTGTCCTCAAGTTGACGTGTGAGCTGGGTTTTCTCGTCGACGTTCATTGTTGCCGGATGTTTGCCGATTTCTTCTACCGCTTGAAAAAACAGCGCTTCAACTGTTTCTCCTGAAGAATGGGCAAAAGTCTCTGCATTTGCCTGACCGTCATTTTCCACAATGTTGATAAAAGGCATCAATGCCTTGCTGGCATTAAAAAAATCGGTGGTGTCGAGATTAATGCAAAAAGCCGCCAGAGGTCTGCCGGTTGAGTCTTCTATAAAAATTGTTGTTGATTTTAGGGAGCGGCCGTCAGTAGTTGTTGTCTTGTAGTTGTGCTTATCCTCAGGCTTGCCAGAGTTCTGCTTGAGCATTTTCATCAACAGGTCGGTGGCTGGAGCACCTGGTTTTCTGCGAGTGACATCACCCTGAATGTATATTAGAGAGTTTTGCAGGGAAGTTAAATCATGGATGCATGCTTCACAGTTTTTGCCGAGAAGGGAGACAATTGCATCCGCCATTCTCCGTAGATTATTTAAAATACATTCTTTTTCTGTCATGGGATTTAAGTCTTCCTGTTACTCGCCGGGATAATTATGTGAATATGCACTAATCTATTCTGGCAGTTGGAGGTTAATGTGTCAATGAAAAATAGTTGAATGGTTCAAATAAAGTTGAATGGTGTCAGTTGGAACCAATAATAGTGTTGGCAATATGGAGTTGCTGATTATTGTTTATCTGAATTAATCGTGGCTGTTCCTTGTAAATTTACCAATTCGGGCCGATAATAAAATAACAACTAAACGAATCAATCTATTTTAACCTGTCAGGAGGGGAACGATGGCAGAGCAAAGGAATAACTCACTCCATTATCATCTTACCTCAGTGAAGAAGGGCGATCGAATCTTTGAAAATGCCTTCCAGGGAGTCTCCCGGATGGTACTTGAGGGAGATATCGACAAGGTTACGGTTAATGGAAAAAGTACCTATGACTTCAGGATATTCAGAGAAGGGAAAAAGCATATCGTTGGGATGTACGACGAGATAAATTCGTTCGTTTCGTTTGTCAAAGATGCGTCCCAAGGTGGGTCATCTAAAGAAATGGCCTTTGTGCTGGTGGGGGAACCCGGCAACGGCAAAACTTTTCTTGTTGAGTATCTTTGTAAAATGTATAGGGATTTTCTGTCTATTCCCAAAAACAGGAAATATACCTTTCGCTTTGTCGGCCTGGATAAGCTCGGTTCCTATGGCAATATATCCACCATTGAATCCCAAACCTATGAAGATCCAATGATATTGGCCATGAATCTTCATGAATTCAGTGCAGAGTCAGAGAAATATCTGGCCCAAAGATATCGTGTCTCGGACAAAATGCTGGAAACCTGGTATGAAAACTATCGTCCCTTAGGGGCTTGCTCTGCTTACATATGGAACAACATCCGGGAATTTACCAACGGTAAGCTGGATGACATGCTTGATTTCATCGAGATTGTGCCGGTTCCCTTGATAGAGAGTCTCGGTACGGTGACAGGTAAGTATCCGGCAAAAGATAAGATTACCAGTTCGGCAGTCGACCTTTTAGGAGAGGAGTCGATTCAGCGACTGTTGCATATTACCGACACCAATAACCCCTACCGCTTTGACCTCAGGAGAGGCGCTTTAGCGAGGGTGGCTGGTGGCGGTATCCATTTCAGCGATGAGATATATAAAAACAAAAAGGATCTTGTTCAGGTCTATCTGGGTATTATTCAAAATCGGTGTATTGAGATAGATGGGTACAAATGGCCTATCGATACGCTCATCGTTGCAACCAGTAACAATTCCGAGTTCAACCGTTTCCTGGCAGAAAAGGAAGAGGCGCCGATCGTTGACAGGTGTCGTATCTGCTATGTTTCCCATAACACCGACTACACTCTGCAGAAAGAACTTACCACCTATGCCATCGGTAATGAATCCAAGACGACCCTGACCGGGGATGCGATGCACCAGGATCCTAATCTCAATTACGCTGCTTCTGTGGGCGTGGTCCTGACCCGTTTGCCGAGATCAGAGAAGCTGACCCCCATTGAGACCATGAAACTCGCTGCCGGAGAGGTGGCCGGAGAGAAAAGCTTGAAGACTCTTTCCGAAGTAATCGATACTCTCAGTCAGGAACACGATATTACCAAACGGTATGGTCAAAAAGGTCTTGGTCAGAGAAACCTCGGTCGTTCGATTCAGTTGATGTTGGAGAGCTCGGAGACCAACGAGGGCAAGTGCATGTTTGCCTATGATGTATTTCATGCCATAGAGCGGGCGATCCTTGATTATGTATCGGAAGCGAAAGATCGGGCAAAATTTCTCGATGACTTGAAAATTGCCAAGGGACTATACCGCGAACGTATCATGACCGAAATGTTCAACGCCTATATGGACGAACCGCTGGCCATTCGTAAGGACGTGCTGAATTATGTCAATATGATCATAGGCATAGATGCTGAGAATTTGGGGGCGGATAAGATGTGGAAATACAAAAATCCCCAGACCGGTGAGCTGCAGGCTCTGAAGATTGACGAGCGGTATATCAACTCGGTTGAAGACGGCCTTGGCTTGAAAACGAGGGAACAGAAAGATTCTTTCAGAACGTCGATTCGTAAAATCTATGGTCAGAAAATATCTGTCAGACCGGACTATGATTTTATGGATAACCTTGAACTGGTTAAAGCGGTTACCGATGTTCGATTGAAATCGGATATCGCGGGTTCCGGTAGCCTGATTGGTGCACTCGCCAATCGTACCAATGAAGAGAATCAAAAGCTCTATGATCGGATGATCGAAACAATGCTCAATAAGCTTGGTTATTGCACTACCTGTGCGCAGAAAACCATCGAATACTTCTGTACCCAGGTTGATGAAAACTAAGATAGCTCCCCTGCAAAATTAAAAGAGTAGGTGTGGGACAGATGAAAAGTAAACTCCAGGCTCTCTATCAAACCTTGAAGGAAAAGGGGCTGACTCCGGAACAGGAGAGAACTATCCGTTATGAGTTGGATTTACTCGAAATGGATAGGGATCATATTTACGCCCCTGAGCCGGTTGTTCGTGATATCTACAGCTACAGGGATTCGGAGATGTTGCATAATGCTTCTCCACCTAATCTGCTGGCTCTTTCAACAGTTCAATCTCTCGATTATCTGCTGGAAAAGGATAAACAGCGCGAAAAAGATGGTTTCCCTCGTAAAATCAGGGTTGGCAAGATGGTCAAGCCGAGCACGACTGGGGATGACAAGGTCGTTATTGTCCCAACCACGGTTGAGGAAAAACTGCTCCACGATAAAGTTCGCATTAATGAAGAAGGTGAGGGAGACGGAGACGGTCAGGGCTCAGGGCAAGGCGGTTCCGGGGAAGGAGAGGAAGGCGAAGTTATTGGTGAGCAGCCGGTCAGACCGGAACAGGGCGGTCAGGGGGGCGCCGGTCAGGGTGAAGGTGGTGGACATGACGTAGAATCGAACGCATATGATTTGGGACGCATTCTCACTGAACAGTTTGAGCTCCCTAATCTAAAAGATAAAGGTAAAAAGAAATCTCTCACCAAGTTCACCTACGATTTAACTGATAAAAACAGGGGTTTTGGGCAGATACTGGATAAGAAGTCGACCCTCAGAAGGATTATCAAGACCAATATCGGGCTTGGTCGGATTAAGCAACACGACCAAATTGACAGTCGAAAACTTCTCATATCGCCTAATGATCGGATCTTTAGGATTCTTTCCAAAGAAAAGGATTATGAATCTCAGGCTGTCGTCTTTTTTGTCCGAGATTATTCCGGGTCCATGGGTGGTAAGCCCACTGAGCTGGTGGTTAATCAACACGTCCTCATCTATTCATGGCTCATTTACCAGTATAAGCACCAGGTGGAGACACGTTTCATCCTGCATGATACTGAAGCTAAAGAGGTTAAAAATTTTCAGACTTACTATAACTCAACGGTGGCAGGCGGCACCCAGGTTGCCAGTGCCTATTCCTTAGTCAATAAAATTGTTGAAGATGAATCGCTTGAACGGGACAATAATATCTATGTCTTCCACGGAACCGATGGTGACGACTGGGATACCAAAGGAGATAAGGCCCTTCCTGAACTGGTGAAAATGCTGGCCTATGCCAGTCGTGTGGGAATAACCATTGCTGAAAACGGATACGGAATATCCGGACAGACAGAGGTGGAAAAATACATTCGTAAATCGGGGCTGCTTGAGGAGAAAAAACATTTACTGCGTATGGATGTGATTTCTCAGGATACAAACGAAACCCGGCTGATCAAGGGTATCAGAGAACTCATTTCCTAGGACAAGCTCCTCGCAAGGTCAAGCAGGGGTTCTAAAAGTACAATGGCGAGTAAGGACGAATAACGGGCGGACTTTTCTCATTGTGAGGTGATATGGAACTGATTAGTCAACACGCAAAGAAAATCATGGAAGGGTGCAAGGAACGGGCCCGTGATGTGGGACTCAGCTTTCAGGATGACAGTCTTGAGTATATAGTCAGTAACCGTGACTTTTTGCAGCTGTCACCCAAAAATATGATCCCGACACTCTATGACTATTGGGTTCAGGATGTGGAGGTGTTGAAGGAACAGGGACAGTACGAACTTTATCCCAACAACCCGTATGAAACTGTCATTAACACCCGTCCACCTATTTCTTACTATAACGACAATAATCCAGATTGGCTGAATGTGATGATCTTCTATCACGTTATCGGTCACATCGACTTCTTTCAGAATAATCTTTTTTTTCGACACACCTGGGACTACGATTTTGCAGGGAAGGCACTGGCTGATAAGCGATTGCTTGCCAAGCTGCGTTCGGAGAAAGGCAGGTGGGTCGACTATATAATCGAATTTTCAAGAGCGATTGATAACCTGGTTGGATATTTTGATTTATTGTCTTCGTTTTCGACAGAAAAGAAAAAGCTGACAAAAATTGATTACTATTTTGATATTTTTCTGCAGGAAAAAGAGGGCAACACGATTGCCGGATATGTCGGTGAAATAGAAAAATATAATAAATCCATGCGTGATTTTCCAGAAGACGGGGAGTTTCGTTTTCTGGAAAGTGTGAAAAGCAAATATGCTGAGTTTGAGTCATTTTTCAGTAAAGCCGTTCAGGAAAGCGGGAAAGGGAATAAGTTAGATCTGCTTCAGTTCATCATGCAAAAGTCTGAGTTCCTCAATCGGGAAGAGAACAAATGGATGCTGATGGTCATAGAAGTGATTCGTACCACATCTCTCTATTTTCAACCGCAGATCAGAACAAAAATCCTTAATGAAGGTTGGGCAAGTTACTGGCACGAAAACCTTTTTTTAAAGGATGACCGGATTAGTGGGCACGAGGTGGATTTTGCTGTGATTAACGCCAAGGTGACTTCCATGCCACGTGTCGGTCTCAACCCGTATGCCCTTGGCATGCGTCTCTTCTATTTTCTGGAATCCCAAGCTGATAAAGGGAGAATATCCTATGATTATCAACGGATACCCGATAAGCAGATCCGGAAAAAATTTGATTCCGGAACAAGTAATGGAAGAGATTTTATCTTTTCCGTTCGGGAGAACTTTTGTGATTCGATGTTCATCAATACTTTTATTGACCAGGATTTCGTTGATTTACATAAACTCTTTGTCGTCGATAAACGGTTAAACAAGGAACGCATGACCTGGGAATATTATGTCAAATCCAAAAAGGCGAACGACTACAAGCAGATGATCGCCGATTCACTCTACCATCCCCCGTCTCTTAAAATTGATGTAGATGACGACAACACTCTTGTTCTTAATCACGTTTTTGAAGGGAAGCCTTTATACCGCGATTACTTAGAAGGCACTCTTCTGGGGATGGAGTTTTTGTGGGGTTCAAAGGTGTGTCTGTATTCTCATGAGGCGGAACGAGAGAAAACTGAACCGGGACAGAGTCAGCCTGCAGGGCAGGAGGGATCCAACGACAGGATCACCTGGAAGCGCTATCGATATACTATGAAAGATAAAAAAATGACGCGGGTAGTTATCAATTAACAGCTGGAAAGGTGAGTGCATGCGCGATTTAACCAAAGCCATGAGTAATCTTGATAAAACCAAGGAACACTGGCACCAGTCCCCGATACTTTCTTTTAAGAATTTCCTTCAGGAAGTAATTAAAAATCCAAACCGGATGATTCGCAATGTTTATCAGGTTTACTCCGATATGGTCGATACCTTTGTTGAAGATGGTATTGATGAATATGGAACTGATCCTGAATCAATTGGATTTCTGCAATATGATTGCCGCAGGCTCTTTGTCGAAGGTTCTGATAGGCCCTTTTTTGCAGATCGTCTCTTTGCAAATCGACTGATTCGGCACGTGGATAGTCTTAAATTGGGGGCGAAGCAAAATAAAATATATATTTTTGATGGTCCCCACGGCAGTGGAAAATCAACGTTTTTGAACAATCTCCTGAGATCTTTTGAACAATATGCCAATTCGCCCGAGGGTTCAAGGTATGAGGTGGTTTGGCGTTTGAAGCATGATCATCTGGTGGGTGGAGTACACAGTTTAAATTCGCTTACCGAAAAGCTGGCCTGGGTGTTGGAGAATGAAGGGAAGAAAGATCTGGCAACAGAAATGAAATGCGCTTGTAACGTGGATGCGGATTTAGGCGGATATTTTGATGTACCCTGCCCGAGCCACGATAATCCGCTTCTGCTTGTTCCAAAAGAAGTAAGGCGCAAGTTCTTTGATGACCTTTTTGAAAATGATGAGTTCAAATGGCAGTTGTTTACCGATAAGAAATATGAGTGGGTATTTCATGATGAACCATGCACTATATGCATTTCTCTTTATCAGGAGTTGTTGAGAAAACACAAGGACCCTCTCAAGGTGATGGAGTTTGTCTGGGCCCGACCGTCTGTATTTAACCGGCGTTTAGGGGAGGGGATTTCAATTTTTAATCCTGGAGATAAACCACTTCGGCAGACCATCATGCATAACGAAATTATTCAGAGAAGTCTGGATTCCATGATGTCGGATGGTAAGCGTGTCAGTTATATCTTTTCCCGCTATGCAAAAACGAATAATGGTATTTATGCCTTGATGGATATTAAATCGCATAATACTGAACGGCTGATGGAGCTGCACAATATTATCAGTGATGGTGTTCATAAGGTTGAAGATACTGAAGAGAAGGTAAACTCTTTGCTCTTTGCGCTGATGAATCCCGAGGATAAAAAATTGCTCGATGACCTGCGTGCTTTCTCCGATCGGGTGGAATATATTAATATCCCCTATGTTCTTGATTTAAAAACTGAAGTCGATATATATCGGGAAAATTTTGGTAAACATATTGATGAAAACTTTTTGCCGCGGGTTCTGCATAATTTTGCCAGGGTCATTATCGCTACCCGGCTGAGGACTACATCGGAGGCGATGGAAGAGTGGATCGGCCAACCGGACAAGTATGCAATGTATTGTGACACCAATCTTCAACTCTTAAAAATGGAGATTTTCACCGGTTTTATTCCGAAATGGTTGTCCGAAGAGGATGTCGCTAATTTTACTGCCAAAAGGAGACACAAGATCGTTGCCGAGTCTGAAAAGGATGGCTGGAAAGGGCTGTCCGGGCGTGATTCGATCAAATTGTTCAATGATTTCTATTCGACATATGCACGTGAGGACAAGCTTATCGACATGTCGATGTTGGGAATCTTTTTCAGAAAAATTTGTAAAAACGATAAGAATATCCTACCGATGGGCTTTCTTGACTCCCTGCAGAGAATGTACAATTACACGGTACTGCAGGAGGTAAAAGAAGCGCTGTACTCTTACAACGAGGAGCAGATTTCCCGTGATATAATTAATTACATTTTTGCAGTGAATTTTGAGATCGGAGCCATTGAAATCTGTGAGTTCACAGGTGAACGACTCGACATTACAGAAGAATTTTTCAGACGACTGGAGAGACGGTTGCAGATTTCTCTGGCTGGTAGTGAATCATTCAGAAACAGCGTGCAGAAGACATATACCACCATTGCTCTTCCTCAGGAGATGTTGCGGGACGGACTGTCTATTACAGAAACCTCGCTCTTTAAGTATCTGTATGAAAAATGTACCTATAATCTTAAGGAAAAGGTCCTTGAACCGTTCTTGAAAAATGAAAATTTCAGGCGGGCAGTAAAGGATTATAATCAAGATGATTTTAAGACCTACGATAAAAAAATACAGAGTGATGTCACTTTTATGATAGAGAATCTTCAGCATAAATATCGTTATTCCCGGCAGGGAGCTAAAGAAATTTGCATATATGTCGTCGACAATAATCTTGCAAAACAGTTTTCCGGGGCTGTGTAGTGTTGTGTTAAGTATTATTTTCTGTACCTTCTTGAAAAAGCACTCATTAAATATAACCATCTAAAAAGAAATCATTTTTACTCATAGACACCCTTATAAAATATTTATTCCTGAAGGTACTCGTAAAATCATCGTTGGGACCTTACCACCACCGAGATTTTCCCAAGGAAAGCTTAAGGAGCGAGATGTCGACTTTTGCTACGGGAGTTGCGATGGCATGCTGTGGCCGGTTTTGGATGAGATCTTTCACCTCACACTACGTTATGACAATTCCAGAGAGGCAATACAAGAACGGCAAGACTTCCTGATTCGGGAAAAACTTGGGATATGCGATATTGTGGAGTCATGTCAGCGGAGCAAAATTGATGCTTCAGACCTTGGTATGAAGGATATTCAGCTTCGCAATATAATCAGACAGCTTCAATTATATCCTTCTATTGAAACACTTATTTTTACAGGTGGTAACACTAAAAACGGACCGGAATATTTGTTTCGCAGGCAATTGAAGGCTAACGGTCTAAAACTTTATCCTGTCAGGATTGATGTCCCAAGAGTACATCAATTTACTCTTTTTAAGCGGGTAGTTACCACAATTTCCCTCACTTCTCCTTCCAATGCAGCCAATCGGGCTATAGGTAGCAATATTCTTTATAAACAGCGCAAGCAGGCTAATGCTTCCTACACGACCTTTGACTTTCGCGTTGACCAGTATATCAAAGTTTTTTGTCCGCTTGCAGAACACGATTAGAGACGATATGGGAGGTATGTATCGGCTGAAAATTGTGCGCTAGATGAAGGCTTCCCTCGCCTCTGTAATGTGCCTGGCTATAATTTTTTCAATGCCTGGATAAAGTCCAAGGCCGTAATCAATGGACTCCACTTCAATCTTCCTCTTTTGTAGTCGGGACTTCCAGGAGGAGGTGCTGTCGCTGATGATGTCTCTTCGGTAATGCATTCCCGCAACAAGAAACAAAGGGATGATCAGCACTTCTGAAAAACCATGATCGGCAATTTCGTCGACAAGGTGGGTTGTATCAGGATATTTCTCCACAACTCCAACATAGATTCTATCGCCGAATTTCTTTCGGAGAATTTTTTCCAGCGAGTAGTAGGCCATCCAGATCGGATGTTCTGTGCCATGACCGAGGACTAAAATGGCCTTATCAGGTCGCATGGCGATGGTTGATCGTAAAAGTTCTCCGACTTGATCAAAGTCTTGAGGAGTTGTGAGAAGAGGTCTGCCGAAAAAGCATTCAAGGGGGGACTTACGGGCGATTCGAAGGAGGCTGTGAAATTCAGTGCCCGGAAACAAATGCAGTGATTGTACGATGACCTTTTTTATACCCTGTGCCTCAAGATGTTGAAGGACTTCTTCAGGGTGCATCACCGTGGATTCGTTTTGTTCGTGCAGCTCCCGGGTGATCATTCTTGAGGAATATGCCCATATAATTTTTGCCTGGGGGAAATGCTCCCGAATACCATTATCAAGTTGAGTATAGGTAGCAATCGCCTTTGAGGTGGTGCCAAAAGCGGACATTATGATGGGAAGCGTCATGGGGTTGTTTGATATTTTGAATAATCTTTGGTCGGGCTTTGTGGCTCCTCCCACTTAATTTCCAAAAAATATACTCGGCCGCAGTCCCGTGTGGCAAGAAAAGAAGCTCAAGGTAAAAAAAATATTTAAAATAATTAAATAAAAATGATACAATATTTTGTACTAGGTTACAGTTTTTTTGATAAACCTTCTTGACAGCAGGCGGACAGCTGTAGTATTTAGTTAATTATCTATTAAATTAAATGCTATTTCTCTTAAGCTTGATAGCGGAAGTTAGTGGCTCGAAGAGTCAGATGGTCGAAACAACTACAGTGGGAGAACAACAATGGTGAAGAAACTTTCAGTCTTGGCACTGGCCGGAATGCTCGCTCTGCCGACATTTGCCATGGCCGCCGGCAAAACAAATGTAGTCGATCTTGAGAAAAAGATCGATGAACTAAGTCGACAGCTTGATGAGCTTCGAGGAGCTATGGCCGCCCAGTCAGAACAAAACAAAAATCTAGCTAAAAATGTCGAAAATCTTGGCAGCGATGTTGAGGACATGGATAGCCGATCCGAAAAATGGGATCTAATTTCTCGTTTTGATTTGAGCGGAGATTTTCGTAGCCGGGTGGATTTTTACAACGCTGATACGGTTTTCGGTAGAAGTCTCGATAATGACACCCTGTGGACCAACCGTTTTCGTTTGAATCTGCGGGTCGGAATAACTGAAAATGTCGATTTTAAAGGTCGTCTGGCCATGTATAAGACCTGGGGCAACCAATCCGCCTTTACCGATGATAGTGGTGCGATGTATCCGGTTTTTGATGGCAATGTTACCAGAACTCCTGGCGAGAGCAGTGCCCTGTATGTTGATCGTGCTTATGTTAACTGGAATAATATCGCTGGCTTGCCGATGTGGTTCTCCATTGGTCGTCGGCCGACTACCGATGGACCACCAGCCCAAATTAGAATGAACAGTGATGAGCGATTGGCAACACCAATGGCCTTTATGGATTGGCCATTTGACGGGATTTCTGTCGGATATGCCTGGAACTGGGGTGTGGAACCTCTTGGCGACAGTCGGATTCGTTTTTGTTATGGACGAGGATTTGAGGCTGGTTTGCAGAGAGCATCAGAGTATGGTGCACGACGGTGACGTTAAGGATACGGATTTTGCCGGACTTAGCTGGGATATCATGAAAAAAGGTGATCGTTTTGCCTATATCCAAAGCTTTATGGCCTTTAATCTCTTCAATTATCCCAATTTCCAGGATCCTTTCATCGATTATGGTGCTCAACAGGCGGTTTCAATGGATCCTAACGTTCGAGGAGGATATGGTGCCAGGACAAATCTTGGCAATGTCTGGCATACTTCCGCTGTCTATCAGGATAAAATTGTCGGTTTGAATTACTTTCTTGCCGGTGGATGGTCTCAGACTCAACCTGATCGAAGTGGTATGTTCAACGATCCTTTCAGTCCAACTGGTCCCAACACCGACAATGAAAACGGTTACTCAGCTTATCTAGGGGTACGCTATGACCTTGATAATGCAGGCTTGAAATTCGGTGCCGAGTTTAACTACGGTTCGCAGTACTGGTTGGCAATGTCCCCCGGACATGATGATATTTACCAGTCCAAGCTCGCCACCAGAGGCCAAGTCTATGAGATTATACACAATCTGGGATCTGCCGACCGGAGAGACCCTCTCCAAATATGCCAAGACCTTTATGCGCTTGGGATACCAGCACTATGAATATGATTATTCCGGTTCTGGAGACTGGAATCTTGCTCCTATGATCTAGAGGGATGCGAAGTAGACTGGTCAATATTGCAGGCTATTGGGTCGAGATCCAGTAGAAAGTGCCGATCAGATCTATCTCACTTTTGAGGCAGCCTTCTAATAGACAAATATTTACACTGATACCTCAAAAGGCCATGTTCACATAAGTGAACATGGCCCTTTTTTATTGCCGCCCGCCTTTGTCTGATATACTTTGAAGAGGGTTGTCACAAGAATATGCATAAGAGCGTTACAATAAAAGTATAACAGGGTTTCAATAATGGTTGAATTATCTGTGAAACATCCGGGCATGATAGTGAGCGAATTTGCAGCACAAAACGGCACGCACTGCCGCTACGCGATGTTCAATAGACATGGTGGGGTGAGCAGAGGGGTGTATGCATCACTCAATGTTGGTGATCATGTCGGGGATCAGGATGAGGCTGTGCAGGAAAATCGCGGGAGGGTGAAGAAGATTCTGGAGGTTTCCCTCTTGCTCTCTGCAAAACAAGTTCACGGCACCGAAATTTACTGCTTAACCGAACCTCTGGAGGTAGACAAAGAGGTAGAGGGTTTCGACGCCTTGATCACCGATATCTCAGACATCGGTTTGATGATTCAGCAGGCCGATTGCCAGGCGGTATTGCTTTTTGATCCGGTAAGAGAAGTGATTGCGGCTGTGCATTGCGGCTGGCGTGGGAGCGTGCAACGAATTCTGGAGCGGGTAATCTCGGTCATGGTGGAAAACTACGGCACGGCGCCGGACGATTTGCAGGCTGTCATCAGCCCTTCTCTTGGCCCTTGCTGTGCCGAATTTGTCAACTACAGCCAAGAACTCCCTCCAGATTTTCAGCGGTTCATGGTACGAGATAATTATTTTGACTTCTGGCAGATCACCAAATCTCAACTGATGAACTCGGGAATGTCGGAGGAAAAGATAATAACCGCAGCAATTTGTACCTGCTGTTCCGATGATTATTTTTCCTATCGACGGTCAACCCGCATGAGTGATGGGGTGACGGGAAGAAATTGTTCGCTAATTTCTCTTCATAAAATTTAGCCCAAAACCTTTTAGGGGAAGCAATGCGTATTTTACTTATTGAAGATGATACAAAAATCGCCGCTTTTATTGAAAAAGGGTTAAGGGAAGCAGGGTTTAGTGTAGATAGCTGTGCCGATGGTCAGTCGGGCCTGGATCGCGCTCTGTCTGTCTCCTACGATGCTGCAGTTGTGGATCTCATGCTGCCCAATCTTGACGGTTTGACCGTTATCGAGTCTATGCGCGCAGAAGAGGTCAATACCCCTGTTCTTATCCTGAGTGCCAAACAATCTGTAGATGATAGAATCCATGGCCTGCAGCGTGGGGGAGATGATTATATGGTCAAGCCCTTTTCTTTTAGTGAACTTCTGGCCAGGGTTCAGGCTCTCATCAGGCGGGACAAGAAAAACACCAAACCGATGTTCCTGAAAGTGGCGGATCTGGAAATGGATCTTTTGAAACATGAAGTATGTCGAGATGGTGAGAAAATCGAGCTGCCGGCCAAGGAGTATTCCCTTCTTGAATACATGATGCATAATCCTGGAATTGTCCTGTCCAAAACTTCGATACTCGAGCGAGTTTATGACTACGCCTTTGATCCTCAAACCAATGTGGTTGATGTACTTGTCTGCCGTCTGCGAAATAAAGTTGATAAGGATTTTCAGGACAAGATGATCCATACCGTCAGGGGCGTGGGCTATGTTCTTAAAGCTCAGTAGAGAAGATTTTTCCTGGTCCCGTTCAAAAAAGGCGCTGCCCGTATTCCTCCTTCTTTGGATAGGAGGAGGCCTTTTGGCTCTGCTGTACCTTTTCAGTGTCCGCACGCATCTTCAGACAATCGAACGTAATCAGACGAATAAACTTCTTGATACGTATCTAGCTGCAAACAGATCTTCAAATCGTCTTATTGGTTCTCCTCAGCTGGAACACGATACGTCATTACAGGGGTTGGCCTTTGTCAGAATTATGCAGGGACAAGATCAGATGATGGTGGTCAGTGCTCAGGCCGGAGCACCGGGTTTTAAGGAACTTCTCCGCTTGCCGTCTGATAGTTCCGGGGTGTGGTTGTCCGTGGGAGCAGGAGATGAAAAGCACCTTCTGACTATAATCGTTCGAAAGTTTGACAGTGGAGTGCTCATTCAGGCGGGAAAAGATGCACGCGAAGGGTATACTCTTTTTAGCCAGTTGGTTCGTTATACGATATTTATCGTTGTGTGCAGCATCGTCATGCTCTGGCCGATTTCCCTCTACTTCATCAAGCTCAGCCTTAATCCGCTGATTGCCACACGCGAAAGAATTGCTGATCTCATCCAGCGCTCAAAGACCGGGCTTTTGCCGGAACATGGTAACGGTCCGGAATTGGACAGCCTTTATGGACAGATAAATCAAATCATCCTGCAAAATCGGCATTTAGTATCGGAAATGCAAAATTCCCTTGATAATGTGGCCCATGACCTTCGCACGCCGATGACCAGGCTGCGCTCTGTGGCGGAATACGGGCTACAGGCTGAGGGTGATACGTCGCGTCTGAGGGATGCTCTCTCTGATTGTCTTGAAGAGTCGGAGCGGGTTTTGGCTATGCTGAAGATCATGATGAGTGTAGCAGAAGCCGAATCTGGCACCATGCGCTTGGAGCTTCAGAATTGCGATGTACTTTTGACCTTGAAACAGGTTGTCACACTGTATGAATACGTTGCCGAAGAGCAAAAAGTTGACGTATATCTTTTGGCGGATACGTCAATTACAGCCAGTGTGGATAGTACCAGAATATTACAGGTGTGGGCCAATCTCCTCGATAATGGCATAAAATATGGAAGAGAAGGAGGATGGGTGAAAATTGATGCCCAGGTTATCGGTGAACAACTGTCCGTAACTTTTGCAGATAATGGGATGGGGATTTCAGAGTCCGAGCAGGGCAGGATTTGGGAGCGTCTCTACCGTGGTGATCGCAGCAGATCCCAGAAGGGGCTTGGCCTGGGGCTCAACTACGTGCATGCTGTGGTTGAGGCACATGGAGGGACAGTTTCCGTGCAAAGTAAACTCCACCAAGGAAGTCTGTTTGAGGTACGATTACCGCTGGGTCAAATACCTGTAAAAGAAAAATCACAAACCAGTGGAGAATGATCGGACAGGCGGATATCGGGAATATAAAAGTTATCAATCCGAATGCCTTGACTGTGCAGGATAAAATCAATCTGTCGTAGAGGAGCATGGCTTGGATGAGAAGGGACATTGGTGAGGTTGGCGTTTTTCAGTCCAGTCGCAGCTAGAAAAAGATTCAGCTCTCGACTACCCCAAAATGTATTAAAATCTCCGGCAATGATGACCTCCTTGTCGGTATACTGGGTAAGGGCATGTAATTGTTCGAGTTGATTCTGCCTGTGCCGGTATTTTAATGAGAGGTGGACGATAAAAATCGCGATGGCTTTTAAATCCGTTTGGAGAACCAGTCGTTTCACTCCCTGTTCGAAATAATGGAAACGGAAATTCTCAATGTTTTGTTTGGTCAACAGGGCGTTGGACTGCTGTTTGAGAACCGGGACTTTCTGCGCCAGCGACGTGTTGTTATACTTGCTTTCAACGACGAAATTATACCCCAATTGGTCGGCGATAGTTTGCGCCTGACAAAAATGGCCGCTGCGATAAGAGCCGGAATCGACCTCGACAAGAGCGACTATGTCGGGATTAACGGTGGCTATGAAACCGATTATCCGCTGCAAATTGACTGAGGTTCGTTTGAAAAAACCAGCAAAAGGCAAGGGTAAGTGGTAGCCAAGTTTGTGGCCGGTACCGTATCGTATATTGTAGAGTAGTAATCGCATTCTAGTATGATACTGATTTGCACTATTAGAGGCAATGGCTGGTTGCAGGAAATGGGCACAAAGTTGTGATTTCGTAAAAGCCCCTTATGATGTAGTCTGAAGGATTGGGTGTTTTCTCAAAAACAATTAACATCAGGGTGGGACCGGCAAACAACAATAGGTTCCTCCTTTTATTACATAACCAGTCGGAATAACAATATGATAACAATTGGATCAAGAAAAAGTAAGCTTGCAATGTGGCAGACTGAGACTGTAGCCGGATACCTCAATGATGCTGGAATGGAGACGCAGATTAGCTCCATGGAGACTATCGGTGATAAGATACTGGATACTTCTATTGCCAAGATAGGCAGTAAAGGTGTGTTTACTGTTGAGCTTGAGGATCAGCTGGCAAGCGGAATAACCGATATTGCTGTGCACAGCGCCAAAGACATGCAATCCCAGTTGCCGGAAGGTTTCGTCCTTATTGCTTTTACTGAACGGGAAAAGGTCAATGATGTACTGGTCAGTATGGATCAATCAATTGATATTACGGACAGCTCACGGCCTTTGATTGTGGGAACCTCCTCCGTGAGGAGAAGGGCCTTTCTAAAATACCATTATCCCCATGTTTCCATCGTTGAAATGCGGGGAAACCTGCAAACCCGTATCAAAAAGATGAACGATGGCGCTTGCGATGCGCTCATGCTGGCTTATGCAGGGGTGAAGCGTATGGGCTATGGAGACATGGTTATTACCGAGTTCGACGAACAGCAGTTTGTGCCGCCGGTAGGCCAGGGATGTATCGCCATTGAAGCGTGCAGCACGCTAGCTCCAGAGAAATTGGAGAAGATCCGGGTATGTCTGAATAATTCGGAGAGTGAGGCCTGTCTTCTGGCCGAACGTGCTTTTTTGAAAAAGCTTGAAGGAGGATGCAGCATACCTGCTTTTGGCTACGCTGTGCTTGATGGGGAACAACTTACCCTTACCGCAGGACTTGCCAGTCTTGACGGAACCCAAATCCTTCGGACGACAGAAAAAGGATCTTTGCAGGATCCAGAAAAATTGGGCAACAGGGTCGGAGAATATATTCTGAACAATGGCGGACGGGAGATGCTTTCTGAAATCAGGCGGTTGCAGAAATTGTAACAATGGTTTCAACCTCTGGTCTCTTGCACCTCTTGACACGGTGTAGATTTGAGGATAAAAATAGAGTTGTCAGGGTGTCGCCAAGACCATAAGAACCAAAAGAGGGAACCCGGTGTGAATCCGGGACGGGCCCGCCGCTGTGACCGGGGACGAAAATCGCTAATGCCACTGCACTGAATAATTGGTTCGGGAAGGCGCGATTGGTAGATAGATCCGGAAGTCAGAATACCTGCCTTGACAAACGAAGCTGTTCTCCCCGCGGATGTGGGAGAAAGAGCATTATTACGAAATGTCTGTGGTGAAATCAGGGCCCCCGGACCAAATACTATTTGGTCCGGGGGCTTTTTTGTCTCTGGATCGAATCTATTCTTAGCTTGGAGGAATGGCACATGGACAAAAAAGAACTGACGTATGCGAAACAGACACTGTTTGCGGTCAAAGACTGGGATGGTTTTCAAAACGTTCTCAGATGTATGTCAAAACTGATGAAACCGACAACCATCACAGTCAGCACCGTTGAGATGAGAAAGTTCTGACATTAAAAGAAGAGTCTGCCGGTCGAAGTTGAGTTTGACCGGCAGACTCTTTTGCGTTTATTATAAAAGAACTTCTTTATGCTGTATGGCTTTGGAAACTTCTTTAATCAACCGGAAGAAAATAAATGGGCAATGATACAATAAGGGTAGGCATCATTGGTACCGGGAAGCATGGCAGTCGTTATGCTCATCATATCTCGCAGGATCTCAGCCATTGTTTTCATCTGACAGCAATCAGCAGGCGATCGGTTGCGGCAAAAGAACAGGCTCGAACCTGGAACACAACACTTTATAACGATTGGCGGGATCTCGTTAGTTCTGATCTGGTTGATGCAGTTATTTGTGTCACTACACCCAATCTCAATCCGGAAATTGCTCAATTTTGTGCTCAACAAAAGAAACCACTGCTGATCGAAAAACCACTCACCACTGATTTTTATGCGGCACGAGAACTGGTTACTCTCTTTGACAGATTATCCCTGCCACTCACCGTCAGCCAGACTTTAAGATATAATAGCGTCATACTTGCCCTGCGCGATAATTTAGCCGGGATGGGAAAACTGTTTTCCCTTTGTGCTACCCATCGATTGGAGCCGTCTACGCTGTCCTGGCTTGAAAAGCCGGAAATTGCCGGCGGGGGAGTGATCTTTCATACTGCAGTGCATCTTTTTGATGCTCTTCGTTTTATTACGGGAGAAGAGGTCGTAAAGATTCGGGCGACCATCCGAAATATTTATAATCCCCGGCTGGAAGATCTGTTAATTGCCGAGGTGGTATTCTCAAACGGCACCTTAGGTATTGTCGATACCAGTAAGGTCAGTCCTTCGCGGGCGTGCAGATATGAATTCGTTTGTGAAAATGGACAATTGCAAGGAGATCAAGTGCACGGTGTCCTGCAAAGGATCGAAAACTCCAAAATCATAAATCTGCCTGTCGAACCTCCAGGCCCTGCTCTTCTTCCACTCCTTCGGGATTGGTATGCCTATCTTCGTGGAGCGGGCAAAAATCCGATTCCCGGGACGGAAGGACTTGCCGCAGTAAAAATTTGCCACGCGTGCCGGAAATCAGTTGAAACAGGGCAATGGGTGGAGATCGAAGACTTGTAACTCGAGCTGACCTGGGTTGGGATTACAAGGTGTCCTGTCCCGATAAGACTCCTTGGGTGGGGGTGTTCTTTTATGTGTTGAAAAGGGATAACAGCAGTTCCGCGACCCAATCTGCACCGTTTTCAGTTGCCGCAGGCGGGGCGGGGAGCGCCAGTATATCTGGAATGCTGTGAATCCAGTTACCGCAAAGAAATGCATCCTCATCCAGGATGATGCCGCCAAGTTTCTTTTTGATAAATTCGGCAAGGATGGCTGATTCAGCAAAAGATGGCCTGGCGACACAGACTGCACGCGTTCCAGCTTGCAGGCACTCGGCCACAGTTGAATAGCCGCTCTTGAATATCACTAGATCCGCTGCCTGGATCAGGTCTGGATGGTAGAATCCTGATTGATGGGGAAGTGCCAGGCAGTTGTGGGAAATTTTCAGGTACTCCGGTTGGCCGGCGAGTACAAAAAAACAGTCTCTCATGGTGTCGAACTGTTGCCAATGGGGCATGGTGAAATCGAGTCCGCCCATGGAGATCAGGATGAGTTTCTGGTCGGCAATGCCAAGCTGTTGCAAGACATGTGGAGCCGAAGTGCGTGTTTTGCGAGATATTGACGGACAAAAATGAGCAGTAGCTGACGGATTGCAGACCGGCTCAGTCTGGATATGTATGGTGGCTCGGCTATAAACTGAGAAAAGTGTTTCGGCAAAGTGGCCGAGTTCCGGGTAGGCGGCAGCATAGGGTCGGTAAATCCAGTCCCAGGTGAAGTTTTCAATAAGAACGGATGGGATGCCGGCTGCTTCGGCGACAACGATGCCAAGAGGGGCGATATCGCAGAGGATGCAACTGCATCCCTGTACCTTTTCACAAAGCCGCCCGATCAGCTCAGGCGAGAAGGGGAGCAGTCGGTCCAGCGCCTCAATGGTGGCTGGCAGATCATTATTGAGGGCATCATGCTGGATAATGCCAACATCCGGGATTACCTGGTGAATTGTGTAGTTATCAAGTGACTCCCGAAAGAGGTGTTCCGTCACGGTAGTGAATATCTCAATAGCAAGACCCGGACAGCTATACTGTAGTGTTTGGAGAACGGCAATAGCGCGGGTGGCATGACCGAAACCGTGAGGTGTAATAAAAGCGGCAATACGTTTCATGAGGTGAATTTCATTGATGTTGCTGGGTTGGCAATCGAGCTTGCCAGTTTCGTAATCCGTGACCAGCAGATTTTAAGGACGGAAAAAAACGCGACGTTCTCATACAATATGAAACGCCGCGCTTGTCTATTGCTAATGGCTTCCTTGAAGGTCAGAGTATCCGTAAATCTTTGGAGATAATCTCTTCCCGATTGTACAATACTCTGCGGAAGCCTTCTCTTATTTTTATTACTATGATCAATCGAGGTCAAAGCGGTCAAGGTTCATTACCTTGTTCCAGGCTGCCACAAAGTCATGTACAAACATCTCCTGTGCATCTGCACTTCCGTAGACTTCGGCCAGGGCGCGAAGTTCGGAATTTGAACCGAAAATCAAGTCGACACGAGTGCCGGTCCACTTAGATTCACCTGTAGCGCGATCGGTGCCTATAAACAAATCTTTGTCTTCAGAGGCAGCTTTCCAGGTGGTGGCCATATCCAGCAGATTTACGAAAAAGTCGTTGGTAAGTGCATCTTGCCGGTTCGTGAAAACACCGTTTTGGGATTGATCGAAGTTGGTATTCAAGACTCGCATGCCACCAACAAGAACTGTCATCTCAGGCGGGGTCAGTGTCAGCAATTGCGCCCGATCAACCAGCATCTCTTCAGCCGATACAGCGTATTTTGTTTTTAGGTAATTGCGGAAACCATCTGCCTCAGGCTCCAGAAAAGAGAAGGCCTCAACATCAGTTTGCTCCTGTGAGGCGTCCATGCGACCGGGTTTAAAAGGAATCGTGACATTGTGACCAGCATTCTTCGCCGCTTGCTCAATACCCGCGCAACCCGCCAATACGATCAGGTCAGCCAGGGAGACGGTTTTTTCGAACTTGCTGCCAATACCTTCCAGTGTCTTCAGCACTTTCTCCAGTTTATCCGGCTGGTTGACAGTCCAATCCTTTTGGGGCGCCAGACGAATGCGGGCACCGTTTGCGCCGCCACGCATGTCGGTACTTCGGAAAGTCGAAGCTGATGCCCAGGCCGTTGAAACCAGCTCGGAGATTGAAAGATCAGAAGCGAGGATCTTGCCTTTAAGTGTGGCGATGTCGCTCTCACCAATCAGTTCATGATTGACTGCAGGGATCGGATCCTGCCAAATCAGCTCTTCTTTGGGAACTTCCGGTCCGAGATAGCGAGAGCGAGGGCCCATGTCCCGGTGCGTCAACTTGAACCATGCGCGGGCGAAGGCATCCGCGAACTCTTCAGGATTTTTATGGAAGTGCCTTGCAATCGGTTCATAGATCGGATCCATCCGCATTGCCATGTCGGCGGTGGTCATTATAATCGGGACCCTCTTTTCCGGGTCGTGAGCGGCCGGAGCAAGATTTTTGTCGGTTGCGTCCTTTGGCGTCCATTGCTGAGCGCCCGCCGGGCTTTTTGTCAGTACCCACTCGTTGCCAAACAGCATGTCAAAATAGTTCATATCCCACTTCGTCGGGGTTGGGTTCCATGCTCCTTCCAAACCGCTGCCTATCTGGTCACCACCCTTACCACTTCCGTGACTAGACCTCCAACCGAGTCCCTGCTCTTCGAGACCGACAGCCTCAGGTTCAGGCCCAACCAATGCCGCATCGCCGGCACCGTGACATTTACCGAAGGTGTGTCCACCGGCGGTGAGCGCGACTGTCTCATAGTCGTTCATCGCCATCCGTGCAAAGGTCTCTCGAACATCCTTGCCGGATGCAATTGGATCCGGGTTGCCATCCGGACCTTCCGGGTTGACATAGATCAGGCCCATCTGCACGGCCGCCAGGGGGTCTTCAAGATCGCGCTCACCGGTGTAACGGCTCTTGGGCTTGTCACTCGTAGCCAGCCATTCTTCTTCGGCACCCCAGTAGATGTCTTTCTCCGGTTCCCATATATCCTCACGTCCGCCGGCAAAACCGAAGGTTTTGAATCCCATGGATTCCATAGCGACATTACCAGTGAGAATCATCAGATCGGCCCATGAGATTTTCCGGCCATACTTCTGTTTGATCGGCCAAAGCAGCCTGCGCGCCTTATCGAGGTTTACGTTGTCAGGCCAACTGTTGACGGGCGCAAAGCGTTGATTGCCGGTCCCTGCACCGCCGCGTCCGTCGCCGGTGCGGTAGGTGCCGGCACTGTGCCACGCCATGCGGATGAAAAATGGCCCATAGTGGCCGTAATCAGCTGGCCACCAGTCTTGTGAATTGGTCATTAACTTATGCAGGTCTTTCTTCACAGCATTAAGGTCAAGACTCTTGAACTCTTTAGCGTAGTTGAAATCATTGCCCATTGGATTGGATTTGGAGCAATGTTGGCGCAAAATATCCAGTTTTAACTGATTTGGCCACCAGTCCCGGTTCGACGTACCACGACTTGCAGTGGGTTTTCTAACTGCACCCGTTACCGGGCATTTACTGTTGCTGCTCATAATGTTACCTCCTAGTTTTTTACTTTCCTTAAGAAAGTCACCTCCAACATGTAACACTTATAAATAGCTACAAGTAGTGAGCTCCTGTTAATTGTGCATGTCAATAGATAATAGTTATCCGTTAAAGAGCAAAAAAGCTGCAACCTATTGGCAGTCGGGACAAATTCCATAAAAATCAAGACGATGCGTCAATATTTTGAAGCCGGTTTCTTCCATCATCTTGCTGGTGATTTCATCTAAATTTAACTGTGACGGATCTATTATCTTTCCACATTTGGTGCAAATCACGTGCGGGTGAGGGTATGGCTTATTTCCATCGTATCTATTACCTAGATCACTGAACTCGAGTTCAAGTATCTCTCCTTCCCGCTTTAGAAGATGTATGGTTTTGTATACCGTCGCCAGACTCATTGTAGGATAGTGATTAATGAGCTCTGCATGAATCGTCTCTGCTGAAGGATGATCATGACTATGAGCAAGAACTTTCAACACAGCATATCTTTGCGGTGTAATTCGGCAATCACTTGCTTTAAGCGTTCCGATCATCTGTTGCAGACGTATTTCTGGTAAATCATTATGTGAATTCGTAACCGTTGCCTCTCAATAGTAGTTCTTTGTTAATAAAGATTATTAAGTATAGGGTTTTGGTTTGTCAACTGAGTAAATACAATCAAGGGCTTCAGCTTTCACAATGAGGTGCGGATTTAGCCTAAGAGATACCAAAGGCATAGAAAACTTGGCTCAATACATTATTGCCTCGCCCACCATTACCAACCACGGTGGCAAAAATCCAACTTTATGCCATAAAGTGTGCCAGAGTTTATTGGGTGGAGTACTCAGGACATTGATTGGTGGAAAGGTGTTACCGTAAGGTACAATTAAACCGTGATTGTTTTCTATATACTCCAACTACCTGTTGTCAATAATATTTGTTTGTGAATAGTTCAATGTACTTACAAGGATTGGCGAATAAATAAAAATTAGCTCAGGGTGGAAAAAAAAAGATGATTTGCCAATTTAGAAATTCTCAAAGTCCGGCAGAGAAAGGACGAACAGCTAAATTACTAGTCCAAATGTGTAAGCCCCGACCAGAAATATTTGCTTCACCGCTTTATAAACCGTCGACAGCAGTTCCAAGGATCCAAGGAGAAAGTTTAATGAAAAATCGCCCAGTGTATTTAAAGCATAAGGGGGCAATTATTGTTTTTTATTGTGTGGTGGCAATCATTGTTGCGATGATTTTCCCGTTGAGTGTCCAGGCGGCAAATCCCGACAGCTCAGCTTTATCGGGTATCGATAAACCAGATGGGCATATTGTCACAGCATTGTCGTGTGAAGAGTGCCATCTGAATCCAGCGAATGATGACTTCGAATTTGTTCACGGATCGTCCTCTCTTGATCAATGCTATCGTTGTCACAATGATACAATCGCCTCGGGGAAACCTTCAGGTCACCTTCCAACGAAAGAAAATTGTGGTTCCTGCCACAACAATCCAGGTGGGAGCTGGTCCTCGGTCAGAATGAACCATGCATCTGTCACGGCCAACTGTATATCATGCCATAACGGTGTTCTGGCGTCAGGCAAACAAGCCGGGCACATTTCTGCACCCGATTCCTGATTGCCATTCCACACGTGGTTTTTCGCCGGCAAAAATTGACCATGCAAAACTGTCGGCTTCTTGTGTGATTTGTCATAATGGACAAAAAGCTCCAGGAAAACCTGCTAGCCATATTCCCACACCAAACACATGTGAGACCTGTCATACGACGAGGAGTTTCACTCCTGCGCAAATGGACCATAGCAATGTAACGAGCTCGTGCTTCACCTGTCATAACGGCAGTACCGCTCCCGGCAAACCGGGGAATCATATCCCGGCCCCGAATACCTGTGAGACCTGTCATACGACGAGGGGTTGGACCCCTGCTGCAATGGATCATGCAGGTATAACATCTTCGTGCTTCACCTGTCATAACGGTAGTAGCGCTCCAGGTAAGTCGGTCAACCATATCCAAAGTGTCACGACCTGCGATAGTTGCCATCGAAGCACTTCAAGCTGGGCAAATGTCACTATGGACCACGCTGGGGTAACCGGAACATGCTTCACCTGCCATAATGGTGTCATTGCCAGAGGACAACCAAATGACCATCCGACTGCCAATAAAAACTGTGAAAATTGTCACAGCACGAGAACTTTTGATAGATAGAGTTGAGCAATTCATAACCAAGAAAAAACCGGTTATCATGAAAAAAATAGCATTAATACAAGTTGTTAGTTTTTGGATAGTTCTGTTCGGACTATGTCCGCCTTTTGCCAATGCCCTATCGACCGGAGGCCGGATTCTGAACGAGATATCGGTCAGTGAAGGGGATCAATATTTGGTGATTAAAATCGGCTTTAATTTTCGGGTTAAGTACGTTAGGCATTATCCGCCTGATTATGGTAAAGAAGTGCGTATTCAGTTAGCACCTATTCTGGAAAATCGAGGAGATCAGCAAGGATTTCAGGATCGAGAATCGCTCTTTCCGCCTGCCAATAATCCAGCTGGGGTTATTCGGGTTGAGTTTGAAGGCCGTGGTCTGATTCAACCGACCTTGAGTGTCATTTTTGATCAACAGACCTCCTTTGAGGTTAAACAGGGGAGCGATTTCCGTAGCCTGCTTATTCTGGTACCCTCTAAAAAATCTGCTGTAACACCTGAGAAAGAACCGACTGCAGCAAAAGAACCGCCCGCTAAGACGTCGGTTGCACAGCCGGTTGCAGGGACATTGGCACCCGAACGGCAGGAAAGCCTGGTGAAAGAGGGAGTCGAAGTAATGGCGTCAAAAAATTACCCGCGTGCTGTGTAGGTCTATACTAAGTTGCTGGAATCGCCTGACCCGAAAGTGCGGGAACAGGCACAGTTTCAATTGGCACTTGCTCAGGAATATAACAACCACTTAGCCCTCGCCAAGGCTGAGTACCGGAACTATCTGAAAGATTTCCCGGAAGGACCTAATACAGAAGAGGCGCATGATCGACTCAAAACCCTGCTTAGCGCAGGTCTCTTGGGTGGCGACTACTCCCTGGCAGATCAACAAAGTCTGTGGAAAAATGATTTCTACGGCAGCCTTTCTCAATTTTTTAATTGGGATGAAAGTTTTTCAAATGAGGATGATGACCAGGATGATACGGTCAATACCTCCTCCTTGACAACAGGTTTTGATGCAACCTGGCGTCTTCGCAGTGAGCATTATAAATTGGAAACTGTTTTTGTCGGTAGTCAGGAATTCGATCTACTCAATGAACGGGGAGACGAAACCAGAGTGAGTTCTCTCTATATGGATTTTGAGGATTCAGCCCGAACAATTACCACACCGTGGGGTCGTCAATCGGGGACCAGCGGGGGAGTGCTGGGGCGTTTCGATGGTGGGCCTTTCGGCTATCGGCTCTCCGACAAGGTTCGCCTCAATCTCGTCGGCGGGTTTCCTGTTAACCTCTCTTCCGATGGTTTCGAAACAGATAGATACTTTTACGGTTTAAATTTTGATTTAGGTCGCTTTGCCGATCATTGGGATTTTAATGCATATATAATCAACCAGATCGCCGACGGTCTGGCTGACCGTCGTGCCATTGGTGGTGAAGCTCGGTATGTGGGGAACCGTGGGAGTTTGTTTACTTTGCTCGATTATGACATCCTCTATAATAAGTTGAATATTGCCTTGTTGACCGGTAACTGGGTGATGTCAAACGACAAGACACAATTGAATTTCTCAGCCGACTTCCGGAAAAGTCCGATTCTCAGTACCAGTAACAGTTTGATTGGTCAGACATCCCCCTCACTCAAGGCACTTGAGGATTCCATTGGGACAACTGCCCTTCGTGAACTTGCAGAGGACCGGACACTGGAAAGCAGTTTTGTGTCGCTGGGTGCATCTCATCCCATCTCGGAAAATTTTCAGATCGCAGGCGATATTGCCTGGTCAAAACTTGATGGAGGTCCTGCTTCCGGTGGAGTGGAGGAAGTCGAAAGTACGGGAAACGATTTTTTTTATTCCGCTCAACTGATAGGCAGTGACTTGCTGAAAAAAGGTGATATTTCAATCGTCGGATTGCGCTATGCCGATACAGAACAGCGGGACACCTATACCTTGACTTTGGATAATCGCTATCCAATTAATCATACTTGGCGGATAAATTCGAGAATGCAGGTCGATTATCGAGTCAATAAAGAGTTATCTGGCGACCAATGGCGTTTCAGGCCGGCAATGCGTATTGAATATTTGCTAAGGGACAAGTGGCGTTTGGAACTGGAAAGCGGCATCAGTTACGTAACGAACCAATTGCCGGGAATAGCTGAAGACAAATTTGGTTATTTTGTCTCTTTTGGTATTCGGTGGGATTTTTAGTCTCACGCTAAATAACAGGGAAAACATTTGGAAGGCCAATGTAACAATGCCACTTGGAAAATCATCAAATTCAAAGGCATAGCGACTCAGACTCTACAATGCGATATAGCCAGTAATCTTATTCACTCACAGAAGAGTGCGAAGGATGTAGATCATTTGACCGCATCCTTCACAGGTCTTAAAATTCCTCAGTCTGTTGGGTTCACTGGGTTGGGGGAGCAGGACGAGGATGGTTGTTCTCCTTGCGCCTTAATTATGGCAATTACTCCCTCCGTTACATGCTTGATCAGAATTCATTTCCGGAAGCTTTCCATCAACAAAAGCAGCTGCAACATCGCCCACTGAGGCATACTCATTTTTAGCAGCAAAATAAACAGTCAGGCCAAGCTCAGAACAAATTGCCAAAGGCATTGCACCCATACCACCAACAATCATCTTTTTTACACCAGCTTCTGCTAAGGCACGAACAGGGGTCATGCAGCCACCTGAGTCATGGGCAACATTTTCATGGGTGCTTATGCCAATGACTTTATTGTCTTCAACTTCAAGCAAAGTAAATAGGTCAGAATGGCCGAAATGGTCTGATCGACTAGCTTCCATACCACCGGGATTATTGGAGGGTACTGCAACTTTGTAGGACGACATGATTTCCACCTTTTGAAGAATGTTCATTGAAATACATATTACAAACCACTATCGACGAGAACACCAAACAAGGTCGGCCAATCATTGAAAAGGGAATGGCATATGACTTTGTTACCAAAATACACGCGTATCTCCGCAATACAGCTTTTGGTTAATTTATGTGCATATGTCTATATAGTCGCAGCCCAATATCATGTCAAGTTACAAATTAAGAGGTATGTTAAATTGTGACTCGTGAGTTGGTTTAATGCTGGCTCAAGCGTGGTCAGGTGATGCCCGTCGATGAAGAGAAAATTCCGTAAACCTAGGTTCCCAAACATCGATAACATTTCGTCTGTATGCGGAGAAAAAGGGATTAGATTTACAAAGTGTTGAGGTCCAGCTTAACCATGAGAGGGTCTATGTGCAGGACTGCGAGGACTGTGCAACCAGGGACGTTATGCTTGACGAGATCAACAGCCAAATCCACCTGGAAGGAAATCTTACGGAATCTGCACAAAATTGGCCGATGGAGATAGCGACTCGTTGTCCGATTTCTCGCACCACTACGAAGGTAATCGGCATACCGGAGGCAACAGCTTTGGGGTGCGCTACTGTGATGCCGGTTCTCGCCGATGCGAACGCAAACACAGCGACCAAAAGAACGGCGAAGCTATTATCTTGATCATTTCAAGATAATAGATAAAATTCTCTTAGGCCGGAGATAATTCTAGGCATTCTTTGCCGATATCTGGAGTGTGGCAAATTATAGTCAATCTAGTATTATGGCCCAAAGTAAGTAACCGTATCACCGATACATGTCAAACGATTGCATAACCCCGACCCGTAACCGTTCATCCTTTACAAAACCGAGATGAAAAAATGCCATTTACTGAAAGCACAATGTTTCTATATATAATTCTGCCTCTGCTGGTCTTTCTGGCTCGCATTATTGACGTGTCGATTGGAACCCTGCGGATCATCTTTGTCTCCAAAGGCCTAAAGTATTTTGCGGCAATGCTGGGTTTCTTCGAGTCCCTTATCTGGCTGGTAGCCATAACTCAGGTTATGCAAAATCTCCATTCTTGGCAGACATATGTTGCCTTTGCCTGTGGCTTTGGAGCAGGGAATTATGTTGGGGTAATCCTTGAGGAAAGAATCGCTCTTGGTAATCTTTTGATTAGAATAATAACAATGAAAGAAGCCGACGAACTTGTCAATGTCCTCTGGAAAGCTGGTTATGGCGTCACCAGTGTTGATGCACAAGGCGAATCAGGACCGGTGAACCTGATTTTCAGCATCATCAAACGAAGAAACCTTGCCAAGATCATTTCGATCATCAAACAATACAATCCAAACGCGTTTTACACAATCGAAGATATGCGGTACGTCAATCAGACCTATCCTTCGCCACTGCCTCTGTCGAAACGCTCCCTGTTTAACTATTTGGCTCTTGGCAAGCGCAAGTAATTATTCCTTTGATTGTAGCGTGGCCTAACGGAACCAGATAAGCTCTGAACCTTTGATCTGTTTCCTGAACATCAGAGACGTACTGTGGCCATTTCTCTTTTGGAAGATGGCAGGAATGTGGTACGCTCATGGTAATATACACTTCAAATAAAGATTTTTATATACGTAATCAGCTGCTTATGAAATAGTAGCTACTACGTGGTCTGTCGACAGCAATGACGATTTTGATAAAACAATAATGAATGGAGTGGATATTATATTTTTAGATGAGTTAGAACAGATGGTAGGTTATCGAGAGATATAATTCGAAAAATTCTGTAATAAACGATCAATATTAAATCAAGAATCTGATTGAGGAGTGAAATGCATATGAGAAAACGGGAAAATTTTGAACAAACGGCCAAATTAATGGAACGGATCAAAAAAGGTGCATTTCTTACTGTTAAGGCGGACGGTATCGTTAATACTATGACCATTGGTTGGGCGACCATTGGATATATATGGCAAAAACCGATTTTCATGGTAGCCGTAAGGGATTCGAGACACACTTTTACATTGCTTGAAAAAACAGACAACTTCACTGTCACCGTCCCTGCTGGCGACGAGTATGATAAAGCGGTTGTGTTTTGTGGGACAAAGTCAGGCAGAGATTTTGACAAGTTTAAACAATGTGACTTGTTGCAGAAACAGGCGAAGTGCGTTGAGTCTCCTATCGTTGACATTCCCGGCATTCACTATGAATGTAAAATCGTCTATAAATCTGCAATGGACAATGCTTTTCTCGATAATAACCTGGAGAAGCTGTATCCTAATAAAGATTATCATACACTCTATTTTGGTGAAATCCTGGCCTGCTACGAAACCGAATAACGCCTTCCGCGGTATCTTCTGGATTTGCTGGATAAATAGCTACAGGAAGGTAAACAGACTGATAAAGAGAACAGTGATCCCGTAGGCATGTAAGGGATTGCCAGTCTCGATGCATAGGCCAGCATGGCCATCGGCTCTCATGTGCGACAAAATTACTTGGTGATGGCGCAGATTTAAAGCACGTTAGCGTAATTCACCAATCCAAGCTAGAGAAGGATCCAATAGTTTACTAGCTGAGTTTGCTTAAGAGCCACTTTGAGTAATAATCCATAACAGATGTTTTGATCATGGAGGAAGAAGATGGATAAGCCCCTGCTCCCTTTTTTGTAAAGAGGGAGCAGGGGAGATATGGAAACTTTTTATTTCCGCATGACATTTTGCAGATTAACATCGAGTTTTGCAAGAAAATCCTCAGTGGTTAGAAAGGCCTGACCGTCACCCACTAGCAATGCCAGGTCTTTAGTCATAAAACCTGATTCAACTGTTTCAACACATACCCGTTCAAGAGTCTCAGCGAAAAGAGTCACCTCTGGTGTTTCATCAAATTGTCCCCGATAAGCGAGGCCCCTGGTCCAGGCAAAGATCGAAGCAATAGGATTCGTGGAGGTGGTGTTGCCCTTCTGATGTTCCCGGTAATGCCGAGTGACAGTCCCATGTGCAGCTTCAGCCTCCACGGTTTTACCGTCTTCCGTCAATAAAACCGAGGTCATAAGGCCAAGCGAGCCAAATCCTTGGGCAATTGTATCCGATTGCACATCACCATCGTAATTCATACAGGACCTGGCAAATCCGCGGATCGAGTTATCCAGATTATACATCCCCATGGCACAACCGGAGCTGAGAAAATCAAAAACCTTATATTCTACAGGTGCACCGCCGTCTGACGGCTCAAACCTCATGATAAGGGTACCTGCCCCGGGAATAAGGAAATCTGTTGCCCGATACTGATCACCAAATGCATGTCGACCAATAACAATTGGTTTTGTCCAGCCTGGAACAAGCCTTGGAATATTACGGCAGATAATCGGTTGACGGAAAACCGTTCCGCCGATGATGTTCCTGATGGTCCCATTGGGAGAACGCCACATATGCTTGAGATCAAACTCTTCAACCCTTGCCTCATCGGGGGTGATGGTGGCACATTTGACCCCCACCCCGTACTGCTTGATAGCATTGGCAGCATCGATGGTAATTTGGTCATCAGTCTCATCCCGCGTTTGTACTGACAGATCATAGTATTTTATATCCACGTCAAGATAGGGGAGTATCAACTGCTCCTTGATGAATTTCCAGATAATTCTGGTCATCTCATCACCATCAAGCTCAACAATTGGATTTTTCACATGTATTTTTTTCACTTACCACATCTTGTTACTGTGACTAAACTGAGCATCCAAGGACGCCCAAGTACTTTCCCCTCTGGAGAAACTGAATGAAGTACCCCAAAGGGGCCTCAACTGAACCCACCTTTCTTCCAGTATACCAAGGGTTAGATTGGGTTTAGATACTGAGAACCAAGGGCCAAACCAATATCAAAGGCCCTTTGATTCATGGCAAGAAAATCGGCAGGAATACGGTTGCTCAATACCTGCAAAATCGATGCTGGACGTATCAATTCTGTAATACCGATGAGTGCGCCCAGCATACAGATATTATAGACAACGGGTTTTTTAATAGTAGCCATCACCTGCTCGTACATTGGCAGCTCAATCCTTTTGGCATCAACTTTCCTCACCGTCTCCACGAATTTGGAATCAGTCAAAAGTATGCCACCAGGACGGATGATGTTGGAATAGCTGTTGTAAGCGTCCTGAGTCAGGCAAACCAGGATATTGGGCTGCTCGACTTCCGGGAAATCAATCTCATCGTCTGAGATAATGATATCGCTCCGGGTCGATCCTCCCCGGGCCGCCGCTCCATAGCTCTGCGATTGGGTCGCGTTTCCGCCATCATGAATAACGGCAGCCTCGGCCAGAATAATAGCCGCTGTTATCACCCCCTGACCGCCAGAGCCAGAGAATACAAGTCTTGTTTTGCTCATGACAGCTTCTCCCTGGTTGCATAGGCGATTATTTTGTCATACTCCTCACAGTATTCCGGTAGATCTTTCTCAACAAAGATACCTCGGGGAATGAGATGTTGGTTTTCTCCTAGGGCTTTAGAACCGATTTTCGCAGTGTTGGTCTTATGCAGTTCCAGCATGCTGACGGCATCCCCTTCCTTATTTTTTCTGCCGTAATGAGTGGGACACTGGGAGAGGATCTCCACCACAGAAAAACCCTTATGCAGAATGGCCTTTTTCAGGAATTCCGTGCTTTCCTTGGCATGATAGGCGGTGGAGCGGGCAACAAAAGTTGCACCCGCCGCTTCTGCCAGTTTTACGACATCGAAACTGCTGTCAATAGTCAGGTAGGGCGCGGTGGTGGCCTTTACGCCTGGTCCAGAAAGCGGTGAAAATTGGCCGCCGGTCATACCGTAGATACGATTATTCATGACGATGGCGGTCATGTCGATATTCCGACGTGCGGCATGGATGAAGTGATTACCACCAATAGCCAGAGCGTCGCCGTCACCCATCGGTACCAGTACCGTTAAATTTGGCTTGCTGAGCTTTACCCCGGTAGCACAGGCAAGAGCCCGTCCGTGCATGGTGTGCAGGGAATGGAAGTCGACATAACCGGAAATCCTTGCCGAACAGCCGATGCCCGAGGTCATGACTATCTCGTTTTTATTCAATTGCAGCTCTTCTACTGCCCGGATGAGCGAGTTGAGAATAGTACCGTGACCGCAGCCAGGGCACCACATGTGGGGGAAAAACCTCTCTCGTAAATAGTCTTTAACAGCCATATTATACTCCCCTCCCTTGGATAACCCGAAGGAGCCTTTTTATATCTGCAGGTGTGATAAGCTGACCATCAATCCGATTGGCCAAAAACACCCGGTTGGGTTTTGTAACAGCAGCTTTGACATGAGCCAAGACCTGTCCCATGTTCATCTCTACCACCAGGACAGCTTTTGCATGTTCACATTTTTCCCGAATGAGTTCGGTCGGGAAAGGCCAGATGGACTGAAGTTCGAGGACGCCGATCTTCTCGCCTTTAGCCCTCCTGGCTTTAGCCAGGTGGATGGCCGATCTGGCAGAAGAACCATAGGAAATGAGCACATATTCCGCTCCCTCAAGAAAATGTTCCTTATAGCGGGTAATGGCGTCAACATTATTGTCAATCTTGTCGACCAGGTGTCTGAGCAACTCGTTTACTGTTTTCGGGTTGTTGGACGGAAAGCCCCACATATCGTGGAACAGCCCCGTGACATTATATCTGTGTTCGCCGCCAAAATCTGACATCGGCAACCGTCCGTCTTCCCGAGGTAGATAGGGGTGGTAGTCAACACCTTTGCCCAGTGATGTCCGCAACCTGTCAACAATTTCCAGCTCACCCTTTTCCGGGATAACCAGTTTTTCCCGCATATGGCCAACGGCTTCGTCAAAAAGCAACACAACAGGAGTTCTGTATGTCTCGGCCATATTAAAGGCATCCACTGTCATGGCAAACACGTCCTGATGGTTGGAGGCGGTCAGTGCAATAATGGAGTGATCGCCATGGGTGCCCCAGCGGGCCTGGTTGATGTCTCCCTGGCTGACATGAGTAGGATTGCCGGTGGAAGGACCACCGCGCTGTACATTGGCAATCACGCAGGGGATTTCCGTCATACAGGCATAGCCGATGGCTTCCTGCTTCAACGAAAATCCTGGACCACTGGTCGCCGTCATCACTTTCTTGCCGGTAAGTGAGGCGCCAATGATGGCACACATGGAGGCAATCTCATCTTCCATCTGAATAAATTTGCCACCCTTTTCCGGCAGGCGTGCTGACAGGAGTTCCGCGATCTCCGTTGAAGGGGTTATTGGATAACCGGCAAAAAAATCAATACCGGCATAGATCGCTCCTTCCACACAGGCCTCGTTGCCCTGAACAAATTTTATGTTTTTACTCATTGTCCCTTCCTTCATCTACAATGATCTCAATGGCAAGATCTGGACACCTGATCTCACACAGCTTGCAGCAGATGCAGCCTGCTGGGCGAGCTGCTACCACCTTATCCTTGTTATCCAATTCCAAAACCTGTTTCGGACAGAACTTGACGCAGATCCCGCAGCCCTTGCACCAGTCCCGGTTTATTTCATGTTGTTTCAGCTTTTTTCGAGCCATTGTCTGTACCCATTTCTCCTGTTTAAAAGAACCTTCCTCTACTTCCTGTCGAGAAAGGCAAAATATTCTTGTGTGCTCGGCAGCCTGCCGAGAAGACCACTTTGACCAACCCTTTCAACGCTGATGCTGCGGGTGCTGAAATTCCTTCTATTGCCAACAGCCGCACCAGTGCCGCCACATTATAGCCACCGCCCATCTGTCCTAGTATGGCGATGGCGGATCTCAACCCGGTCCTGCAGCAGTCCTAATAAAAATTCACTTTCCGCGTGGCGCTGTTCAAGGAGGAGGGTAACTTCCTGAACCTGTTGCCGGGTGAGCGGCAATGGTTCAACTCCAAGCAACAGTCGTGAATCTTCCGTCTGCCTGTATTGTTCAATCATATTTGTTTCCTATATTTGAATGGGAATAAATGAAGAAATTTTAGCGTGTTTATCCCTTAGCGGATACCTTGGTTTCGGTTCTCCTGAAGAATCTCAGGAGGACAGGCAGAATAAAAAGTAACAGAATGATCCTAAACAGATGATGGGTGGCAACAAAGGCGGAGTCATAGCCGAGGGAAAGGGCCATCGCTGCCATTGCCTCCACCCCACCTGGCGCGTAAGAGACCCATACCTGGCCGAACGGCAAACCAAGAAGTTTCGCCGCAAGGGCTGCAAAGAGAGCGGCAATAGCACTGGAAACAACAACCACTGCTAGAGCCCCGCCGACAAGCCGTTTTATATCGGCAAGTGGGATATTGGTAAATCTAGCCCCGATTACCGCACCGGTAATGACAAATCCAGTCAATAAGAATCCGGATTGTGGACGACCGGAAACAAAGCCCATATAGTGCAAGATGCCACTCACCAGGACCCCAGATATCAGATAGGCGGCAGGTAGTCGTCTTCCCTCCAGAATGAAGCCAAACAGTAAAGTGAGCAGGAACAGGCCAGCTGTTGCCACAAGAGGAATACTGTTCTGTAGACCACTACTGCCACTCCCCGGTTCCAGATTCAGCAGGTCGAGCACCAACGGTAATCCGGTAGTGATCGACAGCAATCTGATGCTCTGGATGACGATAATTGCCCTGGCATCGCCTACCCCTGTTGCAGCAATGGCCAGGGAGTAGCTCAAAGCCCCTGGTGAAGCCGCAAGGATGGCCGTCTCTTTTGATTGACCAAAAAAAGCGGTCAGAACCCAACTGCTTGCAAAGAGTATAAATCCCATTACCAGAACAAGACCACTCAGGCTGAGAGGCCACTTCACCGCCATCTCAAGAAAATCAGTGCTTACCCCGGAGCCAAGCGAACAGCCTATGGCAGCAAAGGCCATATTCCGTAACCACGGTGGAACACTGGTCGGCAACCGACAAAACGAGACTGCTGAAACGGCAAGGGTGGAACCGATCAGGGCGGCGGCCGGAAGACCTGCCATACTCGCCACCACAGCCCCACCGGTACCAATTACAAGTGTAACAATCACCTGCAACACGCGATTTCCCAGCACCCCCGATTTTATTGATTTTCCCGTCATACCAATAACTTTCAACCTGCTTTACACATCCAATGTGTCCGGAAATATCACGCAGCGGCCTCGGCCTTTTTTGCCTTTCTGTTCCTGCTTATTCTGCTGTAGAGGGGTGGCACAACCAAGATCAGCACAGTAAGAATGTAGATCACAATACTCCGCCCGGACTCAAGAAGAATCATCCAGTCACCACCGGAAATGGACAGCGCCCGGCGAAGATTGTCTTCAAATAAACCACCTAAAACCACCCCGAGAATAACAGGCGCAAGAGAAAAGCCCATCTTCCGAAGCAGCCAGCCAAAGAGACCAAGGCCAATAACCATGTAGAGATCGAAAGGATTACTCACCACCGAGTATACCCCCATAAAGGCTAAAACGGCTATCATCGGGGTGAGATATTTCTGCGGGACGGTCAGGAGTCGCGCGAACAGACCGACCAACGGCAGGTTGATGACCAGAAGTGCCAAATTTCCTATATACATTGAGGCGATGAGACCCCAGGCAATTTCCGGACGCTGTTGAAACATCAACGGTCCCGGAGTGACATTGAAAAGCAGCAGGGCTCCGAGTAAGAATGGCGGTCGTTCCGGAACCAGGAATCCCCAAGGTCAGCATAGGCACCATGGCTCCACCGGCCGAGGCGTTATTGGCTGCTTCAGGTGCAGCAAGACCACGAATATCTCCGGTACCAAAACTCGCACCACTTTTTCCGGCTATCCGTTTTTCCGTTCCATAGGCCACAGCCGATGCCACAGATGCACCGGTCCCCGGCAGGACACCAATAAAAAAACCGAGCAGTGAACAGCGAAGAACTGTCCATTTGACCTCTGCCAGATCCTTCCATGAAACAAAGCTCTTGCCGACAGGAAGAGCCTTCAGTCTGCCGGTTATCTGATGTTCCACCAGGGTGATCAGTTCACCCATACCAAAAAGACCGATGACAATAACCAAAAAATCAATCCCGGCCAGGATATCTGGGATACCGAAGGTGAACCTGGCTACACCGGTATTAGCATCAATACCAATGGAGGCAATCATCAGGCCCATTATGGCCGCGAGAAGGGTTTTAACAGGATTTTTGCCGACAAGTGAGGCCAGACAAGTAAAGGCGAAGACCATCAGGGCGACATAATCCGATGGATTAAAGTGAATGGCCACAGAGGCCAGCATTGGCCCGAAAAGGCTCATAAGGATGACGGCAAATGTCCCTCCGACAAACGAGGCTATTGCCGACAGGGACAGCGCCCGCCCAGCCTCCCCTTTTTTGGCCATGGGATTGCCGTCAAGAGTGGTAAAGACCGCACCTGCGTCGCCCGGAACATTGAGCAGTATGGACGAAATTCGACCACCATACTCGGCCCCATAATAGATCCCGGCGAGGAGGATGAGGGCTGACTCGGGTGGCAGGCCAAGACTGTAGGCGATGGGCAAAAGAATAGCCACACCATTGATGGGTCCTATGCCCGGCAGGGCTCCGATAAGTGTTCCTGAGAAACAGCCGACAATCACATACAGGAGATTCATCGGAACGAGGGCAACACCAAAACCTTGATAGAGACCGGAAAATACTTCGTTCATAACAGTCCTCGCAATATTTTTAATAACAATCCCTTCTGGTAGGTTCAGATCCAACAATACAGCGCAGAGCAGGTACCCAAAAACACCTGTTGCCACACCAAATAGACCAGCCTGCCAGATAGTTGCACCCAGTATTTTCGATAACACCAGGCAAAACAAGGTGGTCGACAGGATAAAGCCCAGTGGCTCATAGAGATAGGCATAGGCCGACAGCAGGATCACAAGAATGGCAATGCGAACCAGAGTGGTTCCCAGGACTTTGAAACCACCTTTATCCGGAAGACTGATTATATAAAGACAACAGAGACCGGCAGCTATCGAGAGTATCTGCGGCCAGGTCTCAGGGCCCAGTGGGTCGTACTGGAACGGTGCTTCAATAATGGTAAAGGCAATAAAACCGTAGCCGAGGACAATGGCCAGGGCGATACAGCCAAAAATTCTATCCGCCATTTTTCCCTCCGAAAGCCCCGGCCCGAATGTCGAACCGGGGAGCTGTTCTCACCGAGAATTTATTTGATCAAACCGGCTTCCTTGGCGATTCCACGCATCCTTTCAACGCGTTTTTTAACATCGGCATCAAACGCCTTCCCTGCCATATCGAGAGGCAAAAGACCCTTTTCTTTCTGAATTTTAGCGAATTCCTCAGTAGCATAAGCCGCTTTGAAGGCATCTACCCAGGCGTTATAAGCCTCATCAGAGACGTTCTTGCCCATATAATAGCCGCGCATGATGGTCCATTCGGCATCATAGCCAAGTTCTTTCGTTGTTGGCAATTTGTCAAAAGGCGCTGGCAGACGATCAGGAGACATGACTGCGAGCACTCGCAAGCTGCCGTCCATGCGAGAAGCCATCTCCCCGACATCACCCATGTAGGCTTCAATACTGCCGCCAAGAAGACCGGCAATGGCGTCACCACCTCCGTCATAGGCAACATAACGCATCTTCTTCGGATCTTTATCAATAGACTTGACAAGCAGTGCAGCCTTCATCCAATCCTGGGAACCGACTGAGCCCCCTGCACCGATAACCACACTGTTCTCACCCTTTTTCAACTGTGCCATCAAATCACCCAGCGTCTTGAACTTGGAATCACTCCTGACAATAACCGCTCCGAAATCAGCGCCGGCAGAGGCGAGCCAGCGGACATCATTTTCCGTCCACTTCCCGTATTTTCCGGTAGCAATATTTAAAAGAGAGCCGGAAGAAAAGGCAACTATGGCATTGGGATCATCGGTTCGGGTGGTATTAAACATGTTTATGGCCACCGCACCGATCCCTCCCGGCATGAAGGTCACCTGCATAAGGTTTGGAAGCTCATTTTTTAAACCCAACATAGCAATACGACAGGTCAAGTCAAAGCCACCACCGGGTTTGGCGGGGGCGATACATTCAGGCTTTTCTATGACTGCGGCAAAGGCTGAGCCCACCATAAGTGATGTACAGAGTAGAGTTGTTGTTGCCAATTTCCTCAATTTCATACCGTTCTCCTTCTTTTGGAAAGTTTCTTGGATCTGGACCTACATGGGCCCAAACAACGCCGTTCTTCTCAAATCAACCATGAATCTTTACATTTCTGAGAATAGAATGATGAATACAGCAATGATCAGTCAATATAAGGTTTTTTCTGGTACTTTTGTGTTTTTCGGATACTTTTGTAACTTTTGTCGGCAGATAATTATAGACAGGAAAACATTACGATTTCCAAAAAATCATTTTCTCTCTATACTACCCATATGAAGACCGCAGTTATCAATCTCTACCAATCCGCCCGGCCCAAAAGGCTACTTGACTCGGTGACCATTATCATCATGGTCCTGGTAGTGGCACTGCTGGTGTCCATCGGTAGCATCTTTTCCCAGCTAACCTTCGATATCGTCGACAAACAAACGCAGAAAAGAGCAATTCAGACCGCCAAGCAGATTGCTATTCTCCTTGAGCAGCAGGAATCCATCAACAGGCCACGGGACCTTCGCTCAATCGAGGCTCTCGTCGATACAATTGCAATGCAGACCGATGTCGAATACATCATCATAACCGACAGCGACGGTATCATCCTCAGTCACCCCGACCCGACCGTAATAGGCACAAAAATCGCCGATCCTCTGGCAATCAGAGCCTTGAAGTACGGCAGCGACTACTCACAGCGAACCGTTGAAAATGGACGTCGATTTATTCGCGGCTCGGTGCCCATTCTGGACCGCCATTACGCGATCATCGGCATGGTTTCGGCAGGATATCCGGTAGAATCCATGCGTAAGGTGTCTGAAGTCTACATTGAAAAGATCATTTTCTTCATCTTTGTCTTTATAACCCTTGGACTGGTGGCGGCGATTTTTATCGCCAAGGGCGTCAAATGGGTAATCTTCGGTCTTGAGCCAGCAGAGATCGCCTATATGTTTCAGGAAAGAACAGCACTGCTTGAATCTATCCGTGAGGGTATTATTTCAACAGATGCCGACGGCAACATAACGCTGGTAAACGAAGCAGCTCTGCAGACTCTTGATTTGCAGGACCGGATGGACCTGCAAGACAAACACCTGAACAGTTTTTTCCCCGACCTGGATGCCACTCATATCCTCGCCACAGGCGAACCGGTTTCCGACAAAGAATTCATTCTCAGCGGAATCCCAGTCATTGTTAACGCCGAACCGGTTGGTGAGATGCACGGATTAGTGGTTACCTTCAGGAGAAAGGTAGACATCGACATTATTGCCCGGGAACTTTCACAGGTCCAGACCTTCTCCGACATGCTGCGTGCCCAAACCCATGAATATTCCAATTCCCTCCATACCATTGTCGGCCTGCTGCAAATAGGCGCATACGATGACGCACTCGATTTCATTGCCGACGAAACGAAGGGCCACAGAAAATTGATCAGATTCCTCGCCGAAAATCTGCCGGACAGATTGCTCTCCTCTATGATCATCGGCAAGTGCATGTACGCCAGCGAGCAGAAGGTCGAGCTGCTTATTGACCCGGAAAGCAGGATGATCGATCTTCCCGACGAGCTCGATCGCCATACACTGACTACTGTGCTCGGCAATATTATCGACAACGGCATAGAAGCGGCTGGTGCCTGCAAAGAACAGACCCAGAGTGAGTCTTTTCATGTCCGATTTCGGCCATGACCTCATCTTTGAAATCGAGGATTCCGGACCTGGTATTGACGATGAGCTGCTCGACAGGATTTTTGAAAAAGGCGTTTCAACCAAAAGCGGCAACCAGCGGGGATACGGACTCTATCTTGCTAAAAAAGCCATCGACACACTTGGCGGAACAATCGGAGTCGGACAGGGCGATTGGGGCGGTACTCGCTTTGAAATCATCATAGCCAAAAAAAGGTACAGGTCATGACACTCCTTGAAGTAGTAATTGTTGAAGATAACCAAAAGGTATCCAGAACCCACCAGGCCTTTGTGGAAAAGGTCAGCGGCTTTGAAGTGACAGGTATTGCCAACACCATTGCAGAGGCAAGATTACTACTTGAAACCCTTGAGCCGGACCTCATCCTCCTCGATATCTATTTCCCGGAATCAAATGGAATTGAATTTCTCCGGGAACTGCGTGCCAACCATCACAGTACCGATGTCATCCTCATTACCGCCGCACGCGAGGTGGAAATGCTCCATAGCGCCCTGCACGGTGGCGCTTTCGATTATATGATTAAGCCGGTCTTTTTTGAGCGATTTCAGGAATCCCTTAATAATTACCATAATTACAAGAAGCAGATGACAACAGCAGGAAATCTTACGCAGGAGGAAGCCGATCGGTTGTTTCGGAAATCGGCACCAGCGGTATCAATGGGCGCAGGCGACGTACCCAAGGGTATTGATACGGTAACCCTCAAATCCATCCTGACCGTATTCGAAAAGGAGGGCAAAAGGGTTATGAGTGCCACAGAGATGGGCAATGCCATTGGTGTCAGCAGGACAACGGCGAGAAAATATCTGGAATATCTTATCTCTGAGGGAATACTTATTATCCACCTTGATTATGGCACCAAGGGTCGTCCGGAGCGAAAATACCGACTCGACCACGCAGCTCCAGATCATTTATCGTAACACTGTAGCCTATTGCAGGGAGGAACTTCGCCACTGCACCACTGCTTTAGCGAGAATGGAGAAAAAAATGCAACTCCAAAGAGTTATCGTTATCGCATTTTGCCCAAGAACGGCAAAATCGCCGTCGCTGATCGCAAGGGCCAGACGTAAATTATCTTCAAAGGGTTTCCCCAGCACATATCCCAAAATAAGTGGTGCCAGGGGATAGTTGAATTTTCTCATTCCATAGGCAAAAATGCCGATCAGCACCATGAGCAGCAGGGAAACCATACTCTGACTCACTGCATAGACACTGACAAAGGATATCACGACAATCATCGGCATGAGCACCCAGCCGGGTATGGCCAGCACCCTCGGGAAATAGCGAATCATCTTGATGTTGACCAGCAGTAGCAGGAGATTGCCGAAATACATGGAAGCAATCATGGCCCAGATGATTTCAGGATGGGACCGACACAGGCTTGGCCCGGGATCGATATTCATCTGAAGCAGAGCCCCGTGTAGGACAGCTGTCGTGGCACTGCCCGGAATTCCAAGGGCCATAAGCGGGATAAAGGCGCCCAGAGCACAGGCGCTGTTTGCCGCCTCCGGGGCTATGAGCCCATGAATATTGCCTTCACCAAAAGGTGTCTCGTTCCCGGCGGCTAACTTTTTCTCAAACCGATATGCAGCAATATTTGCTACATAGGTGCCTGCACCAGGCAAAATCCCGATCAAGACCCCGACAATTGAGGCACGCAAACAGGACCATTTATCACGCCAGCACTGCGGCAATAAATCGTGCACCTTATCGGTGATTGCCAAAGGTTCCCTGCCACCGTCCGGTTTTTCCATCAGTAAAAACGCTTCACTGAGAGCAAAGACGCCGATTACCACGATGATAAAATCGATACCATCAAATAGTTCAGGAATGGTCGACGTATAACGAAAAGCTCCGGTGCCCCAGTCTAGCCCGACAACAGACATCATCAGGCCAAGGCACAATGAGATCAGATTTTTAATAAAGAGGGTCGAGGATAAAGTAAGAATGAGCACAAAGACAAAGGCGATGAGAGCAACATATTCGGAAGGTCCAAAAGAGTCGCCTATATCAGCAAAAAGAGTGGCCGTAAACGTCAACACCAAAATGGCAATTGTTCCGCCAACAAAAGAACTTACTGCCGTCAATGCCAATGCTTTGCCTGCATATCCTGAAAGCGCGAGCGGATACCCTTCGACCCTGGTGGAAAATGAGCTGACATCACCGGGAACATCGGTAAGGATTGCCGAAATCCTGCCACTGTATTTTGCCCCGTAGTATATCGCGGCATAGAGAATCAGGGCCGTTTCCGGAGCAAGACCAAAGGTATAGCTGACAGGTAACATGAGGGCAATGCCGTTTGCGGCGCTGATGCCGGGGATGGCACCAACAAGCATGCCGAGAGTTATTCCGACAACAAGCATCAGCAGATTTAAAGGCATTGCCGCAGTGATCAGCCCCTGCAAAAGAAAGTGTAGGGTTTCCATTTAGCTGCCCAGACGAAAAAGAGAGCCAAGCGGCAGTGGCACACCCAGCAGAAAATGAAAAACACCATAGAAAAATATGGCAATAACAAGCCCCGTCAAGAGTCCCTGCATCCAACTGCTCCCGACAAAACGAGCTATTGCATATGAACAAATGGTAGTAGCCAACATGAAACCGAGCAATTGAAAAAAAAGCAGGTAGGAAAAGACAGCCAGGGCGAGTTTGACAACACTGCCCTTCAGTTGCAAGGTTGACATTTTATGAAAAAACAAGCTCAGAAGGCAGAGAGCAACTAATAAGGAACCAAGCAGAACGGGAAAGGTTCGGGGGCCGAGTGGTTCATAAGCAAAAGGGACCTCAATCTTTAGTCCGAAATAGAGGTAGACAGCTCCACAGATAGACAAAAATAGAATGAAAAATCGCTCACTCACTGGACCAGACCAAACTTTTGTCCATACTCCCGAAGTTGCTGGACATTGAATTTGACATACCGGTCAAATTCATCCCCGATAAGCATCAGCGGAAACAGGTGCAGTTTCTCTCTTTCCCGGGGCAAAACCCCGGACGCCTCAAGGCGATTGAGAGTATTCACCCACCAGTAATATTCATCGTTTGAAATCTTCGGTGGCAGATAAAAGCCGCGCCAGACCGGCCAGACCACATCATATCCCTGCTCCCTGGCTGTGGGGATATCTGCGTGCTTTCCCGGAAGTCTCTTCTCGGAAAAAACGGCGAGTACCCTGATGCTGCCCTCCTCCAGATGGTTGACAATCTCAGTGAAATCGCCAGGGAAAACCTGGATACGCCCTTTGAGCAAGGCATGAGAGGCTTCACCACCACCCTCAAAGGAGATATAACGTATTGATTTGGGGTTAATTCCTGCCTTATCAAGGGTCAGGGCCATTTTCATCCAGTCTTGACTGCCGATGGAGCCGGCGGCACCAATAACAATGGTGTTAGCTTTTTGCCGCAATGTATCAATCAACTCATCCAAGGTCTGCCAAGGTGCATCATCCCGTACAGCGATTACCCCGTAGTCTGTTCCCACGGCGCCCAGCCAACGGACATCCGCCTCTCTATATTTGCCAAACTTATGAAGGGCAAGATTCAATGCAGTACCGGTGCTTGCGGCAACCACCATATTGGCATCTTTTTCCCGAACGCTTACCGCATAGTTAAAAGCCAGGGCACCAATACCTCCCGGCATAAAGCGAATGGACATGTCAACCAGCAACGCTTGCGCAATAGATGCCACCAACAGTTGACACATGATATCGTGTCCACCTCCCGGTTTGGCCGGTGCAATGCACTCCGGCCTTGTCAGCTCAAAAGACTGCGCCGAGACGGTACCAAGGAGATTAATCACCAGTACACATACAAAGAGAATTCGCCTTACAGGAACACCTCGTTTCATTTTGCCTGTTCCGGTAGCACGACAATCCCATCCAGATCAGCATAGAGCCACTCGCCCGGTCTGAAAGTGACACCGGCAAAATTTACTGGAATACCGGCCTCACCCACCCCCTTTTTGATACTCTTTCGCGGGGTTGATGCCAGAGCAAGAACGCCAAGAGGCATCCTGCCGATATCTTCCAGATCGCGAATGCACCCGAACAACAGAATACCAACCCAGCCGTTGTCAACCGCTTTCTGTGCTAATATATCTCCCAGCATTGCACACCGGAGGGAGCCTCCGGCATCTACCACCAGAATCCGCCCCTTACCCGGCTGGCCCAAGTGCTTGCTGACAAGGGAATTGTCTTCAAAACACTTCAGAGTTGCTATCTCGCCATGAAACGACCGGTTCCCGCCAAAGTGTTGGAAGCCAGGCTCACAAACCTGTAGCTTCTCTTCGTAAGCATCATAAAGATCTGCGGTCTTAGTGACTAAATTCATAATCAAATCCTGTAAGTAGGTGAAGTGGATGGTAAGATTTTTTTTAAAGAGCAATCCTACAAAATCCTCCTAAAATAAGAGCGATGATTCGAATCAGGTAGATGGGGTAAATGTTACCCTACACATTTAGTAAAGACAAGCTTTTGGCCTTCTATTTACTACTCGAAGGGATAGTGGGGTAGATCGTCCAAAAAGGACACCAAACCTTTTTCCCTCTTTCTCTCTGAAAATACTTTTTATGGGAACTGATTTCAGCTCAAGGTGTATGGTTAGTGTTGCCACGTCGAAGGTACTATTTTCCTGCCAATATCCAAATTTCATAATCTTGATATGCTTTTTTCAGAATTTAGCTCATATCACATGATTTTTCGAACCCAACAAGCGTTGTTGGCGGAATCGGCTGAAAGCTTTTAGGGATACAGAAATTACAAATATACCCTTTGGAGAGCGGTTGATATATCCCAACATTTGAGAACGAGTGACCGCTGAAGTCGGTTTTAAAGGTAAAATTTTTTCATCGCCAAATTCCTGAATCCTGATACTATTGTTGATACTTTTTAATTTATCCATGGAGGTTGTATATGTCGAAGGATTCATTTCCGGTGCGGTGCGCTACGGCCCTTTTTTCTACTCAGGAGTCTGCCATCGGCGGGGTGGTTTTTCTTTTATTGTCGATGAATTTTTTAAGCATCGGCTGTCTCCTGCTTTTACTGTGGTTTCCAGGATGGCAGCTTGTATTGCTTTCCTTGGCCGGACTTTTCTTTGCTTTGGCCCTCGTGTTTGGTTTGGCTTCAATTTCCGTCTTGCGCCATGGCCTCACTATGCTTGCGGGAGAATTGACTTCGATTTTCTCGGCCCTGGAGGGCGGCAGGGTGGATTTGAGTGTTCCTGCCGTTCAATTGGATAACCCGGCGGCAAAGAAGGTGTATGAAAACTACGGTAAATTTCTAGGAAGGTTGCGGAAAATTATTGCCGATACCCGGAGCATCGGAATAGACATTGCTATCGATTCAACCCAGATAGCCGGTTCAGTCACTGGTATTGCCAGAAAAACAAGTGATCAGAAGAGCTTGTCCGAAACCGTCTTCACCGCCAGCAGCGAGGCGAACAACGCCATCAGGGAGGTGTCTGAGAGCACCCAGTATGTTTCCGGCAAAACCACCCATGATCTGGAATTGGCTCAGATCTCCTATGAAGAAATGATTGATGTCTCGGGTAAAGTCCAGCAGATCAACCAGGCCGTGGATTCCTTCCGGGCAACGGTCGATGATCTTGGCCGGAGTTCTTCGCATATTCTTGGCATTGTTGAGCTTATAAACGATATAGCAGAACAGACCAGCCTGCTTTCGCTGAATGCCACGATCGAGGCTGCCAGGGCCGGTGAGCATGGCAAAGGGTTTGCTGTTGTCGCTGAAGAGGTTCGGGACCTTGCTAAACGAATTCGTCCGGCGACTGCGGAAATTACTTCGAATATCAATGATATGATTACCATTGTCAAGCGCACTCAGGCTGAGACCGATGAGATCAGCGAGTATTCCAAGCTGACTGGCGAAATTGTCGGCAAGGCTACCGAGAATTTCAAGAAAATGGTGACCGATTTTGAGCAAGCTAACGATGAACTGACGAAAATTGCCTCGGCTATCGAGGAATTGGCCACAAATAACAGCGAGGTGACCGCCAAGGTAGAGGGAATAAATAGTCTCAGTCAGGATATTGCCAGCGATATGCAATCTTCAGAGGTATCGATTAAAACCCTTAATGTCGTAACTGAAAAGATGTTATCCATGGTCTCAGCGGTAAAAACCGGCGAGGGTAAATTTGATCAATTTATCAATTTTTGCCATGAGACAACCGCGCTGTATACCGAGTGTTTGAAAGAACTGAAGGACAGCGGTGTAAATATTTTTGACTCCAATTACAAGAAGGTGCCGCAAACGAATCCACAAAAATATGTCTCCTCTTACAACGATCGCTTTACCCAGAAAATGCAATCGCTTTCAGACGCGAGACTGGAGCTGACCGGAGGGGCGATCTACTGCCTGGCAATAGATAAGAACGGTTACCTTCCTACCCATCATAAAAAGTTCTCCCAACCAATGACGGGTGACCAGAAGAAAGATCTTCTCAATAGCCGGCACCAAAGGATTTTTATGAGCAATGTCACTGAGCAGAGACGTTGCTCTCATACCGAACCTATGCTGATGCAGACCTATATGCGTGATACTGGGCAGATTCTCAGTGATTTATCGATGCCGATCTTTATTGACGGAAGGCATTGGGGGGCAATGATTGTCGGTTTTGATGCCAGGGCCATGTTCGCTTAATAAGGGAAAGTGACTGATTCGAACAGCCAATAGGGGAAATGAGGGTGTTAAGTGGAAACATACCCACCGGTATGCACTGCAAACAGATTCGCGACTACAAGGGCTACTTGAACCAACTGGAATCATTTATTAGTAAGCATTCTGATGCCCAGTTTAGTAATGGCCATTGCGATGTTTGCCTGGAGAAATATTATCCTGAAGAAGATTGAAATGTCTCTATCAGGAAAAATGTCGAGATTTAGATTGGCAGAACACATCTTAGCCAAATTGTTATATTCCTGAACAAATCCAATTTGTCCACGATTTCTGCGTAACAGAACAGTACTCTCTCACCCGCCAGGAAATATTCCAAAGGCAGAAAACAGATTTAGGCTGCCTGGTATTTGGGCCGTGTGTATCGATCCCCCGCACGCAATGAACTTTTTCAGCCAGTCAGCCTTAATCGCCGCCTTTCGGTGCTTTATTCCCTTCGACTGTGATGCATTTTCAAAATATGCAATATTTAATGTCGGAAAGCACATCGGTAATATTCAAAGTGACCATAATCATTTCCTTATGGTTGAAGGGATTATCGTTAGTCGGTACATGGCCCGGGCAAATTATCCGAAAGAGGTTGTCGACGAACTGAGAGCAGATGGTCTGCTGATTCTTTCAACGAAAAGGTGGAAAACCAGGGCATCCAAACCCTGCCGTTTTTTATCTAAAAAAACTCCGTATAGGGCAGGACTTTTCGTTTACTTTTGCCTGCATTGACAGCGTCTTTGTTTGCCTTACATTCTCATCAAGAGGTAAGGTAAAACAGACTGAGCTGTGTTGGAGGTATTTTTGACAGCAATCGTATTGATCCTCGCCTTGAATCCAGCGACACCTGATAATTGAGCAAACTGTAAACGATCTATAAGTGCTATATAATTTTGCAATGCAGGGAGGTGAAAAGTATGCCAGAACTGAGATGTCCCGAGTGTGGAAATGAGTTATTACCGTTAGAACCTCAAGACGCGGCGGATCCATGTGTCTGCCAAAAATGTGGCAGAAATGTCTATTCGTGGTCAAAAACAGAGGTTAGGGTTGAGTGTCCCAAATGCGGCAAGGAGAACAAAACGACCGTAATAAGGTAAATCTCTAACTCTTCATGTGGTCTGTGAGTATCAAACAAATGAGCTATCTGCAATGAGAAAGCAGGCCTCTTTTGTGTAAAAACCTTAACCTACAGAAACCGTAGATGTCACTTTTAGGCTGATGACCAAGAGGTTCACCCTCCCAATCTCAATGCTTGATAAGAAAGTAATGCCAACGACGATCGAAAATGGAGCAATTATCTCGGTAGACAACCTGGAAGCATCAATTGAGATATGCTTTGGCAAGCTCAGATTTTAAAACAAGGCTCAGTTTGTGAGACTATTCCTGAACGCCATTTAGTTATAGCATCCAAAGGACGCTATAAGCATCAACCTCTGTGCTACATTCAGCCACAATTCTTTGTGAAGCTGCAGCGATCCATAACAGTGAACACCCGGAAGTGTTGATAGAAGGATGACGTGCTCAGATTGACCTATTTACAATGCTGCGTTGCCCTGGGTGACGAGGTTTAAGCCGTTGTAAACATGTCGCATTCGGTCTACAATCGTTGTAGAGTAACTGCTTCCAGACCCGATTGATAAAGTGGCTGGACAGTCTATGAACTTCAAAAATTAAAAGCTATTCCGGGATGAACGCCTGTACCACTCAATAGGAATGCATATGGACTTACAAACTCAATGCCCTCATAAACTTTTAACTGCCGAGGAAGCGGTTTCAAAAATAACAACAGGCAGCAGGGTCTTTATAGGCACAGGCTGCGGAGAACCGCAGCACCTTATTCATGCAATGATAGCGGCGAGAGGGCTCTACGATATCCTGCTTTATCAGATGTTGTCTTTTACTCTGGCGAAGTACGTTGAAGACCGTGACTTTCTCAACCGTTTTTCCCTAAAGTTGTTCTTTATCAGCAGGGATATGCGCAAGGCCGCGTTTGAGGGGAAAATTGACTATATTCCTGCATACTTGTCGCAAATACCAAGGATGTTTCATTCCAAACAGATTGGCTTGGATGTTGCTCTTATTCAGGTGAGTCCGCCCGACAAGCATGGCTACTGCAGTTTGGGCGTTTCTGTTGATATAACAAGAGCTGGTATGAGCAATGCCTCTGTTGTTATCGCTCAAGTTAATCCGAAGATGGTGATTACCAGCGGCGACAGTAATGTCCATGTTGATGAGATTGATTACCTGGTACTTCATGAAGAACCGATTGTCGAGTATTTGCAAGATAAAAGCAGGGACAGTCTCGTTGCCGAACGTATAGGGCATTATGTGGCGCAGATGGTCGATGACGGGGCAACATTGCAGGTGGGATTCGGCTCGCTTCCGGGTCAGATTTTACAATCACTGATCAATAAAAAAAATCTCGGGGTACATACTCAGGTTATCACCGACGCCTTTCTACCGCTGCTCAAGAAAAAGGTCATTACCTGCAAAATGAAAAATTACCTTCCCGGGCGCATCGTTGGTTCATTGTGCATGGGCAGTGAGGAACTCTATGAGTATGTGGATGGCAATCCACTTTTCTATTTCAGGTCATCGGAATATGTCAACGACCCAAACGTCATCGCCAGAAATGACAAGCTCATCTCAATCAGCTCTGCTCTTGAAGCAGATCTGACCGGTCAGGTATGTTCTGATTCGGTGGGACATTTGTTCTACAGCGGTATCGGTGACCAGGTCGATTTTCTGCGGGGCAGCGCCATGTCAAAGGGAGGGTTTTCTATTATCGCTTTGCCGTCTACCGCCCAGAACGGGAAAATCTCCAGGATAGTTCCCTTCCTCACCGAAGGAGCCGGTGTGGCCACCACACGTGGTGATGTGAATTACGTCGTTACTGAATATGGGGTAGCATCGCTAAAGGGTAAGAGCATTTACCAGCGGGCAATGGAGATGGCCCAGATTGCCCATCCGAAGTTCAGGGAAGAGTTGATTGAACAGGCTAAAAAAAGGCACTATGTCTTTTTTGACCAGATACCGCCCAGTCAAGATGACCTGATCTTTTTGGAAGCCTATAAGACCAGCCACAAACTGAGAAACGGAAAAAGCATAGAGTTACGGCCGATCATGCCGTCCGATGAATTCAGCTCCCGGAATTTTTTCTATTCGTTGAAGGAGGAAACGATTTACCACCGTTTCTTCTATAAGAGGAAAATTTTCGAACACCGGGAAGTTCAGAATGAGTTAGCAAGTGTGGATTACCACCAAAACATGACCCTAATCGGCCTGATGGTGCAAGGAGGGCATAAAGAAATCATTGCGGTAGCTTCGTACGCTCAGGAAGAGAATTCAAATCTGGCCGAGGTGGCCTTCGTGGTAGGGGAGAATTTTCAGGGTCTGGGGGTTGCTTCGATCATGATGGAACAATTGGAGAATATAGCCAGGAAAAATGGTCTCACCGGTTTTACCGCTATTGTGTTGAGAGAAAATAAGGCCATGCAGCATGTTTTCAAAAGGAGATATCCAAATTCCAAGATACAGGATACCGGTGGTGAGGTCAATTTCACCATGATGTTTGATGTGGACACCAATTAGGTAAAGATATGTTGAGGTAATGTCTAGTAGTTATAGGCGTACAGTCAGTTTCGACTGTTCCTGGAATCCCTCAGTTCAAGGTAAATTACCATCAATTTTCGATAATGATCGGGAATGAGGTCAATGTTCGAAGCGGCATTTTTACCGGTAATCAATCAAGGTCTGGAAATTGCATTTGAAATCTTGTGAATGCATCTGAAAATTTAAGCAGCTGAATCAACACAAGCAAAAATACTTGACAATGACACCAAATTGAAGCAGATTTGCAAATTGTTCGGTCATCGAACTGTTTAACAGATGGCCAACATCTAGCAGCAGTCCTCAAAACGATTTGCAGAGGATTGCGGGAGACGAATTACCATCAATCTTAGCGGATAATGGTCCTTGATAACTCTGGTAACTGTTGGTAACGGTATTAAGGAAATCAATGACCCGCAAAGCCTTACGGGGAGTGGCTCAGTCTGGTAGAGCACAGCGTTCGGGACGCTGGGGTCGGAGGTTCAAATCCTCTCTTCCCGACCATATTTAAAGGGTTTCAGGGTTTTGCCTGAAACCCTTTTTTTGTTAAATGTGTTACCAAGTGTTACCAGTGTCACCAAGGGTTAATTCTCAACAAAAAATGAGGGTAATTTGCTCAAAGCCTCTTTGGTTAATTTGTTTGATGTAAGCTGATAGGTGTCAACCGTTTCTTGCACAGATTTATGTCCGAGCAGACTTGATACGTGCTTGAGATCGGCGCCGGTGTCGAGTAATTTTGTGGCAAACGAGTGACCGTATTGGCTTGCCTTTGAAGGTAATGATCGGCACCGTTCGTTTCTTGAGGCCGTTTTTGTCAGCTGAAATAATCTTAATACTGCCGGTAATAGGATCGATAGCCTCTCATGTCATCCGCAAAAGTTCCACTTCCCCTGGCCGCAGTCCGGTATAATAGGACAAAATAATAGCGTGATAGAGGTGCAGTGGTGATTCGTTTAAAATTACCTGAACCTCGGAAACAGAAGGTGGGGTGATAACTGCATCGTCACGTCTGGGCAACTCAAATCCTTCCATCGGATTGGTAGCTATATATCTGCGTTTGACTGACCATCTCAGAATTATACGAATATCGGAAAGATTTCTGTGTACCGTGGTCCGTTTCACTGTTTTTAGTCTGGATGTGGTATATCGATCGAGGATCGCCGAGGTGATCTGCGCTGCTCTCATTTGGCCGATCTTGGGGAGAACAACATTTTCCATCTTGGAGATAAGTGCAATCTTGCTGGCCGGGGCCATCATAGGTCCTTTGGCTACCCGTAACTCTTTTATACTTTGATGCTTACCTGCTTTTTTGCCAATATCGTGATTAATTCCCGTGTCTATTACAGATTATGCGGTCATCGGTTCGTACGTTGTGGTACTTTTTTTGCTGAAATATCTTTGAGGCCACCAGAAACGTATTTATGCAGCACACTGGACACGAGAGACTGGTACGGTAAACCCTCCTCTAACGCTCGACGTTGCAACGCTTCGAGGTCACGGCTCGAAATCCGGATGTTGATGCGCTTGTCTTTCTTTATCGTTTCTGTTGCAAATTTAGCAAGCTGAGTTCGACGATCGTCTTTCAAGTCAGATTCAAATTCGCCTGCTTCAAAATCTTTCAGCAGTTGCTGATCTTCTCGCTTAATTTTTTTTCCACTCATCGGGCCTCCTCAGGTAATGCCTTGTAGCCTTGCGGCTGGGGATAGCACTTTTTAAAAATATTTCGTCCTCATTTTCCACATAAGGAACAAGCCAAGCATATTCATCAACTTCGATCACAAATATCCTTTGATTTGGATACTTGTCATTATTTTGGTGAACCAGATCGTCGAGTAACCTGCCCGACTGAAGTGCAAACAACACATCCTCGAATGATATCCCTCTCTCACTCATCAAGAACTGATTCTTTGCAGGATTCCAGTTGATTTGCTTCATAATTTATAAGATAACACTATGTGTGCCGATTGTCATCATTATGGTTCGAACCTGTTCCAAGCAAGACCTGCCCTATATAATCAATACAACCAGAGTGCACTTGTTACCGTGTTGGTCAGATCTCTTATTATTTCTTTTCTTATCTTGTCTATGTCCTTCTGCTCGTTATAGGTAATCATCCAAAGCGCGAGTTGTTTTGGTATGGAAAATTCTTCGTTATTTACCTTCTTTTCAAGGAGTATGTGCTTCACATTATTCTATGCAGGCGTTGCAGATCATAGTCCCATCTTGACCCTCTATTAAAGCTTTGGTTATCTCGTCATCGTATGTCGCACCGCAAAAATTGCATTTATCAATTTTGTCGTCCTGTTCTATGTTGCTCATGTCTTTTGTTGAAATGTGTTTGTTATTCTGATCTGCTTCATTGCAATAGGTTGTTTTCAATCTATAGGGTAAAATTCAAAATCAACAAGGTCTTCCCATTTCATGAACCACACATGGAATAATGCAGCGTCATTTGACTCCATGAGTTGGAAGCAAATATTCTTATCTTTATTAACCCATGAATTTAAAAAGTATAGCCCTTCCGGTAATAGCCTTCCTTCAGTGTCGTATCTTTCGTAGATTTTTTCAAAACAACCTGCTTTGTAATTTTCAACGATCATATATTTTTTCATAATCGACTGAATTCCAAATAGAATTATTTAGCCATACTACTTCCAGTTACGTACATTGATTTGCTCGGTGACTATTTCATCTCTTCGTTTGTTTCTTTACAGATTTGATGAAACGCCCGAAGGCTTTATCCTTCTTCCGTTTGTCCAGGTACGACAGCTCATGGAATTCCGACTCATTCTTGAGCTTTACATAATTTGAATAGCGATCTTCAGTTAATGCACCGCTAGTTAATGCGGCTCGAACTGCGCAGCCTGGTTCCTGATTGTGGCCACAATTCAGATAGCGACAATTAAGGGCAAGCTGGAAAATATCTTCAAAGCCTTGGTTGACCCCTTCGCTTACGCCAAGAAGGCCCAGTTCTCTCATCCCAGGTGTATCAATCAACATTGAACCTTGACGAAGAACAATAAGCTGGCGGCGGGTTGTTGTATGTATACCTTCACCTGTACCACTGACGGCTTTTGTGTCAAAAGCGTCTTCCCCGATCAGGCGGTTAAGAAGTGTTGTTTTGCCAACCCCCGATGAACCAAGCAAACAATAAGTTTTTCCCGAGACTAACACATGCTGGAATTCATCAAATCCGATGCCCGTTATATTGCTAAGGGGAAGGACTTTGACAGAATCGTTGCTCGCCTTAATTTCGGCTACCTTCTGCTCCAGTTCACTAGGGGTGATCAAGTCCGTTTTGGTAAGAACAACAATCGGCTCAACACCTCCGTCCACTGCCATCACCAAGTACCTCTCAATTCTCCGTACGTTGAAGTCAAAATGGCATGATTGGACAATGAAAGCGACGTCAATATTCGCCGCGATCATTTGGAAATCAACATTTTCACCAGCAGATTTTCGGCGTAGAAAGGTCTGTCTCGGAAACACCTCATGAATAATTGCTTCAGTATCATTATTGTGATACTGAACGGTTACCCAATCGCCGACACACGGTAGGTCAACCGAAGATTCTGCATGGAAATAGGACTTCCCGGCGAGTTCAGCCGGAATTTCCTTGCTGCGATTTCTGATGAGGTATGAACCGCGATCGACTGCCGATATACGCGCAAAGTCACGATCCTCTTGGTGCAGTTCACCGACATGCGATTGAAACCATTGGTCGAACCCCATATCAATCAATTTAATCATATGTTATCACCACGCTGTCCACGAGTTGCCACGAAGCGCAACGGAAGGGCAATCCCATGCACTGGGTTGTTGGTTTTTTCTCGGGCAAGTGCTCTGTTGTTATCTACAGAGCTGCTGGCTACATGTACTTAGTTGACCTCACAAATCCTTGCGGTAACCTAAGTTGGTTTCCGCAATGATACCATTTTTTTATTTACCTCTATCCTTTGGTACACCGTGTTGGAAGCAGTTCAGGAGGATGGAGGACCTTCAGGGAATCTCGGTAATGTATCTCCATCACACGTCCATTCCGTGCGCGAGTCCCAGTATATGCGTGCTTGAGGCTTGATAGGGATAGCGTCATCCGATGAACCTGCGGGGAACACCACTATGTTCAATTCAGGAATAAATCGTGCAACCGGACTACCGCATTCAGTGCAGAATTGTCGGGAAAACCGTACAGCATCAGGTACTTTGAATTGTTTGAGTAGCGATTCTCCATGAGTAAACACAAGCATTGCGTTTGTCATTATCAGATTGGAAGCATGTCCTGTTCCTGAAGACTTCCTGCATCGTGAACAGTGGCAGTGATAAAAACGCTTAAGCTCACCGGTCACTTCGTATTTTACAACACCACATAAACAACTACCTCTAAGTTTCACCTGTGACATTTTTTTTCCCTCAGGATATATATTGTTGGAGTTTATTGGTTTTACAACTATTCTTTATTGCTTTTTCATACCTGATGATCATCGATTTATTCGGTATATTAATTTGTTGTAGAAATTCAATGTGTCCCTTTCTCGTTTACTGCCAGCCCTCCTGGTCATTGCAATATTTTTCCAGACTATCTCCGGAAGTAGTCCAGTCTGGAGTTATAGGAGAGATATGGACTATTGGAAATCAGAAATTCAGTAGTAGCAGTAGTCAGTGCCGCCATTCAAAATGGAGTAATTATCTCAATTGATTTCCTGGAATCATCTCTGATGTGCCCAAGGTTGAAGATGGTTCCAGTGGTACACCAATCCTCACACGATTTTCAGTTACTATCAACCATGTTGCCTAACGCTTCTGTCGAAGTGACCACCAAATATTTTCTGGAACCATCTAAGACATCATAATACTTTTTTCCTGCCAGGGATTTCAGAGCAATGCTCGATTTTAAAAATGAAAAGAACACCTTTTTATGTCCCTAGTTTTTTGAGACAAATGACTGATTTCATTCACAGGAATAGTCTTAAATATTGCATTCGTAGAACAGATTTATAGTGCCAATATCCATCTCAACCATGCCGAACTTCTGTTCCAAAAATCGGACCCATCAATATTTGACTCTTCACCTTTTCGTTGGTAATAATCATTCTGCAACATTATAGCCCAACCGTAGTCAAAAATGCATCAACTCAAAATCATTATGATAAGAGAAGCAAACAAACCTGACTGTATCAATTTAGCAGCCTTATCTTTGAAAGTATGGTTGCGGACCTACTGTGTTGATGGAATTCGATCTGAAAATTCAAGGTTTGTGCTATCTGCTTTTACAGAGGATTCTTTTCGAAAAATTTTGGCTGATTCTCGCCGTAGAGTACTACTATTTACAGAGGATATTTATCTTCGAGGTTATGTACTTGTAAACTTGGAGTCTCATTATCAAAAGGAAGAGAACGGATTTGAAATTGAAAAACTATATGTTCAAGAAGCTTTTCAAAACCAGGGAATAGGACGAAAGTTATTAGAAGAAGTTAAAGAAAAATATGGAAACAGTTTTTGGCTTTACACTTGGGAGAGAAATAAATCTATTCAGTTCTATAAGTTATTCGGTTTTGAAGATATAGGCCAATATGATTTTAAAATTGGGAACGACACAATCAAAAACCGTGTACTCACCTACAATGATAGCGAGTAATGAAAAAGCATTGATCATATAATAAGGGTTGAAACGGTATAGCCCCGCTGGGATCATTTGATTCACCCTCCAGGAGGACGACCAGCTGTAGATCCCATCGGCACCAACCGGCATCGGAAAATATTTTGATAGCAAAACAGTCGCCGGCCGCTGAACCTGGTCGACTAAAATGATAGAAAAAGTTGAGATCCGGAGCAGTTGCAGGACCGATTTGTGGTGTTATTCAACATGGTGATACTAAATGGAATCCAAGGGTTTCCTTATACTTTTCTTATAAAATATTCAACCTCAAGGTGATGGTCTGACTGCGGGTTTATGGGTTGTGCCATACACAAAGGAAGCGTCCTATGCTTCATCCAAACCAATTTCAAGTCAACGAAGCCTGGATTATATTCAAGTTGAATGAAGCACCTATTCCCACCGACAGAGACGGTGATTTCAACCTGATCGCCTTGATGGATGCTGCAAGTTGCTTCATCTTGAGTACCTTGTCTGTATCTGCAAAGAACGTTCAGCTCACAAAGCAAGAATCCAAAGAATTGTTGAAGAAGGGCCAGTCTCATAAGCAAAAACTACCAAAGACACTTTTTATCCCTACTGATCAGGCTGCAGACGTGCTGCAAACCCAAGCGAAGAATCAAGGGATAACCGTGGTGAGAGTTCCTGAAGATCAACTCATATTATTTATAGGTGAGGCCAGAACTGGATTCAAAGAACACTTCAAACGTGGCGGCGTGCAGTGAAGCAGAACCGTTCGCTCAACCGGAACGTTGTGGCAGCCGGTTAGCTCAATCTTTCATGGCAATTTTGGCCCATAGGTAGTGATAATGAAGAAAAAAAGAGTTGAAAAGGTTGTTCCTAATAGCGATTATAAGGCTTATTGCCACTATTGCGGGGCTACCGTCGGGCAGATAAGTGATCGGACGGAAGAAAAAGTGAATGCAATTTACGACTGTTCAAAATGCAAAGCAAACTACTGTGATCAATGCAGCTATAGAAAAGAGATGGATGGAAAATTGGTCCAGTTTTGCCTGCGATGCGAAAGCACGATAGAAAAAGTCATATGACCAGTCATTCAAACCGACCGCAAAAGGACGTAGCAGCTTAATTCCACGTTGCATCAACATAACCCAGAAGATCAGCTGCATCAAAACTACGGCAATGGTTTCAGTTACTATCAACCACGTTGCCTGACGCTTATGTCGAAGTGACCTGCAAATATTTTCTGGATTATTTTAGATTTCAAAATGCTCCATCTGCGACAATTCTTTTAGCATGATCCCGGTGACATTGACAGGAGTAAGTTCAGGTATTCCCTCTCACGACTGAGGTAAAAAGATTCATGGATAATCTCTAATCTGAAATTGCGTTTTAGTTGTTAGGCTTTAAAGACAGCACGATTTCGGATGAACAGTAGACATTTTATATTTCAAGAGGATACCTGAACGATAATCTTATCATTGGCAGTTTAACCGAAAGGTCAGTGTGGCTGGAGCCTTTCATTCGCATTGTCATTTCTCTACCAGGACATTGTTTGGAGCGAGCAAGTTCATATCCTTCCACCACTGAGACATTTCTGCTTGAATGTTATCCAGAAAGATCTGCTCTCCAATCTGGGGTGTTAAGAGCCGGATATTTTCCTTCCTGCTTGCCTCAGCAATGCGTGTGAATGGCTCATCCCAGGGATGCCTGGCAATGGTGAACTTGCCGACATGTGCAGGGAGCAGTGCTTTAGCTTGCAGGTCTTCTGCAGCTCTCACGACTTCTTCTGGGGTCATGTGAATGCTTGCCCAGCGCTTATCGTACTGGCCGCAATCAAGAAACACGAGGTCAAACCCGGAAAACTTCTGACCGATCTCCGCAAAATGCGGTCCATAGCCGCTGTCACCACTAAAAAAGAGCCGTCGTTTTCTGGTTTCAAGGGCAAAGCCAGCCCAGAGTTTTTTGTTTTTGGTCGTCAAACGACCGGAATAATGTCTTGCGGGCAACATATGGATAATGAGCTCTTCTGCAATTTTTATCCGATTGTACCAATCCGCCTCGTGAATTTTCTCCCGAGAATATCCCCATTTTTCAAAATGTGCTCCAACTCCCAACGGACAAATCACATGTTTCACTTTGGATTTCAAAGCCATGACAGTTGGGTAATCCAGATGATCCCAATGGTCGTGGGTGATCAGCAGATAATCGATACCCGGCATATCATCTGAAGTATAAATGTCCGTACCTTCAAACGCTTTGTTGATAAAAGGTAGGGGCGAAGCGTAGTCGCTGAATACAGGGTCTATCAGGATGGTTTTGCCTTCAAGCTGTACGAAATAGGAAGAATGTCCCAACCAGATAACCTGATCCGTATTTCTATCCAATTTCTTCAATTCTGTTTTAATGGTCGGGACTGGAGTTTCAGGTCTCAACCGCTCCGCCTTGGAGAAGAGATCACTCATCAGAATTGAAAATGTGCTGCTGTCGTCACTTAACACAGTGGTCGGCATCAGATTATGAAATTCTCCATCATAATAATGAGATGAGCTTGCAATCGCTTCCAAACTGCTCTCTGCAGATTGCTGGCCGAACTGGGGCTGGTTGACAAACATGCAGGAAACAACAACCAGGCAACAGCCCAACAGCAACAAACATAGTAAAATTTTAATCATAGCCTCCTCATTTTCAGCAACAAACGTGTTCACCGCGTTTTTTCGGCATGGAACAAGAGATCACTCAGTCACAGGTTCAATTGTTACCGCAAAATCAACATCCTTGCCTGCAAACCCTTCTATGCCTGAAACGATATGTCCTAATTTGATGAGTCCATCTGAGAAACCAAAGTTTCGGTAATAGATAACGATATTGACCCAGGGGTCCGATTCTCCACGCTACTGCCTGCAGCGCTTGCAGGACCACCACCCCACGAAGGGAGGGTGAACACGGCAACCAAGACAATGACAAAAGCGAATAATTCTTTCACCCTGCGTTCCTCTCATACGGTTTTTGTCAGCAAACAGTGGTATTTTTGTCCCGGATCTGTTTTGCCAACTTCAACGATAATTGCCAATATGCAGCTATCTCATGCAAACCATTGCCGGTATCTATTTCCTGTGATTGAGTACAGGTAACCGGTTCAAATTTGCACTCAACCTCCGTACTGCTTGTCACTGACCTTCTCCAGCCATGTAACCGCCGAACCGTCAAGTTGTTCCTGAATGGCAATGTGGGTCATAGACGTTGTGGGTGATGCACCATGCCAGTGTTTTTCACCAGGCGAAAACCAGACAACATCGCCGGGGCCAATTTTTTCGATTGATTCTCCATCGCGTTGGACCAGGCCGCTGCCTGCCGTTACAATCAAAATTTGTCCCAGCGGGTGGGTGTGCCATGCCGTTCGTGCTCCCGGTTCAAAAGTTACGTTGCCTCCAGTGGTGCGCGCCGGCTCTTCTGCCTGAAGAAACAGGGGATCAATACGTACTGTGCCTGTAAACCAATCCACCGGTCCTTGGATCGAAGCCTGTGAACCATTTTTCATTATTTTCATTTTGTCATTCTCGCTTTGATGATGATTTTCTTCTGGCTCAGAGGTTCATCTGAGTCGATATGATTGGGTGATAATTATATATAACCAGGCGATCCGGTTTCCAGTAGCATGATCCTCCACAATCCTTGCCTGATTCTCCAGGGATTAGAAAATCCCTTTGCTCGAGGTCTCTCTATGGTTAGAATCAGTTACATTCTAAAAACGGAGAAACAACATGAAACCTGACAATATAGTTCCTAAACAGGATGACGAAGCTCTTGCTGATGCAATGGGATCTCTCGTTGAAAAAATAGATCGTTATACGTTGGCAAAAGGAAATGAGCCAGCCACCGCATACCAGGCTTTATCAATTTATCGGCACGAAGCACCCACTGAGCTGATAAGCTATTTGCAGGAGCCGTCTCTTTGCCTGATCGCCCAAGGAAACAAACGTGTGCTACTTGGTGAAGATGAATATTTTTATGACCAGGATAACTACCTTATAACCTCGATTGATCTGCCTCTAGTTGCGCAGATCCTTGAGGCGAACAAAGAGAAACCTTATCTGGGACTGACCCTGAAGTTGGAAAAGAAACAGATCGCTCAGATGATGATCGACGATCACATCACGATTTCCCGAAAACGAACTGCCAGCAGGGGATTGGCCGTGAGCAGGTTAGAGCTGTCAATAGTTGAACCCCTTCTGCGTCTTATCGACCTTCTTGAACAACCGGACGATATCGCTGTCCTTGCCCCGCTGATTCAAAGAGAAATATTGTATCGCCTGCTTACAGGAGAGCAAGGCCAGCGTTTAAAGCAGATTTCAATGGTTGGTAGTCATAGTCACCAGATCGCTCGTGCAATTGACTGGTTGAGGGAGAACTACAAAAAATCATTCAAAGTTGATGATCTGGCCACACACAGCGGGATGAGTACTTCGAGTCTGCATCACCATTTCCGGGCTTTAACGGCTATGAGTCCATTGCAATTCCAGAAAAGGCTGCGGCTAAACGAGGCCAGGCAACTCATGCTCATGGAACAGAAAGATGCGACAACAGTGGCTTTTGAAGTTGGTTACGAAAGCCCTTCCCAGTTCAGCCGTGAGTACAGCCGCCTGTTCGGAGCTCCGCCATCACGAGATATCAAGAGATTACTCGAAGCAACGAGTAATTAGGCCGGGAACAGGTAGCCCATTCTCTTGGAGCGGAAGGATGAATGTCTAACATCGGCGTTCAAGATTGACGTAAAAAATACATCCCTGTTCTTTCGCGAGCAGAGCATCCTCCTACTTTCATTACATATTCGACGAACAGGTCTGAATCGTCAGGAGTAAGCAAGTGCGCTGATATTCTGGGTCATACAAGCGTTTTCCTGAAATGCATCGAGCGTCTATCTTTCGATTTCAAACGTGACCGTTACATCATCAGAACCTAAAGTTGATTCGAGCATTGAGGTATCGTCCACTTGTCCCAACTTTGTGTAACTATAAGATGTTGGAAAAGACTTATAAAAAACTACAAGAGTGTTAGAGCCGTAGAGCATGATGTCGCCGGCCTTTATCACCTTCGGACTAGATGCATTAGTCGGAAGTGATTTTGGTAAATCGTAAGCCTTCTCGTTGCGATTCACGTCTTGCATGTGAATCGTTAACGGAAACATTTCTCTAAGGCGTTTGGTTGATTCGTTATCGAGAAGCGTTACCGCGAATGACTTTGAACCGATGCGGATTTTAACTTCGTTCGAATTGACCGATCCCGTTTTCATACTTGTTCCTTTTGCGTTAGCAGGCCAGTTGCCAACGCTACAGAGAAAAATCAGAAAAACTGCGAGAGTTAATTTGCCCATATCACAATTCCTGAGCTGTTGGTCTGAAGATAATTTCGTTCACGTCAACATCGTCGGGCTGAGAAATCACGAATGCTACCATTCGCGCAAAACTAGATGCAGGTATTGCAACTTGGTCAACATACGTCTGATTCACTTTTTTGACGTTCTCATCACTGATGTGCTCAAGAAGCTCTGTCTTAACTGCTCCAGGAGATATAATCGTCGCTCTGATATTAAGCGGAGTGACTTCCTGACGAAGTCCTTCCATGAGTGCACGCACAGCGTACTTTGTTGCCGAGTAGACCGCAGACGCAGGGAAAACTTTATGTCCAGCGACCGAGGCCGTAGCTATGATGTGACCAGATTTTTTTTCTTTCATATGAGGCAACACAGCGGCAATACCATGAAGAACGCCTTTTAAGTTTACGTCGATCATCTGATTCCACTTACTTATTTTGAGTGACTCCACAAGAGAGAGTGGCATCACCCCAGCATTGTTTATCAGGACATCGATTCTTCCCAATTTTTTAATCGCGAGGTCTGCTAGGTTTTGCATATCTTCGATCTTCGTGACGTCGACTTCGACTGCTAATGCTTCACCACCAGCGGACTTAAGTTCTTTCGTCAACTGTTCAGTTCGGTCTATGCGTCTAGCGGCAAGTACAACTATAGCGCCTTCGGAACTCAGGTGACGAGCTGCCGCCTCACCCATTCCACTAGGAGGCTGTCCGAGAATGCCCTTTCTCCCAAACTCATCGTCATACCTGAAAAAATTATCCTCGAAATATCAACTATATGTCTGTGGTAATTTTTTCAGGAAATCCTCGATTTTAGAAGAAATTGCTATTCTCGGACAACCTCCTAGAAGCTCCAGTTATGATGACAACTTTTCCTTTGATATTTTCAGACATGACATTCTCCTTTTACAGCCTTGACAACATTTTTAGCAAAACAAAAAATCGAATAACATTGTGTGTCAGATACTGGCAGAACGGTTTGTCAAATTCGTTGTTTACAGATTTTTCTTGAAAAAGGATGTGAGCTTGTCCCAAGGAATTAAGTCGACCCTGTCGTAGAGATCCACATGCCCCGCTCCAGGAACCAGAAAGAGTTCTTTGGGCTCAGCAGCGCGCTTATATACATCCTGACTGAACTCGATGGAATGAGCCTGGTCACCTGTGATAAACAGCATCGGACGCGGAGAAATAGTCTCGATATCTTCGAAAGGGTAGAAGTTCATGAACTTGATGTTACTGGTCAGGGTCGGGTGTGTTGTCAGCTGAGGAGATGAACTTTCAGGCGTATATTCACCTCTTGGAGTCCGGTAGAAGTCATAAAATTCACGCTGAATGGGATGTGTATCTTTGGTCAATTCATGTACCGTACCGCTGGTGTATTTGGTTTCACCACCAGCAAACTCAACATAGCGTTGCTCTGCAGCTTCAGCGATGATCGCCTTTCTTTGTTCAACGGTCTGAGAGTGGTTCAGTGCGTTGCGGTTGGCCGCGCCCATATTGTACATACTGACTGTTGCAATGGCTTTCATGCGTGGATCAATCTTGGCTGCGCTGATAACAAAACTCCCGCTGCCACAGATGCCAAGAACGCCTATGCGCTCTCTGTCGACAAATGGTTGGGTGCCCAGGAAATCTACCGCGGCACTGAAATCTTCGGCATAGATATCAGGCGAAACAGCGTTACGTGGCTGACCATCACTTTCACCCCAGAAGGATAAATCCATGGACAATGTCACAAATCCCCGTTCAGCCATTTTCGTGGCATACAGATTTGCACTCTGTTCCTTTACGGCACCCATAGGATGTCCGACGATGATTGCAGGATTTTTTTTGTTTTCATTGAAATCCCTGGGAGTGAAAAGATTCCCCGTAACCTTCATGTTGTATTGATTCTTAAACGTAACCTTTTGCATAGTTACTTCCTTGCTTTTGTAAAAATTATCAGCTCCATATGACATATCTTGAGCCGAAGCCGGGGTACTGATGATAGACATCATGCCTAAAACGATGGCAATCATGCCTAACTGTCTTAATATTTGCATTTTCATTTCTCCTTTACGTTCTTTTTATCCTGTTAGCTGAATGTTCCTTTTATTCAACCATCTTAATAACTTTTGCTGGCACTCCAGCGACGACAGCGTTTGCGGAAACATCTTTTGTAACGACGGCGCCGGCAGCGATTATCGCATTATCCCCAACCGTCACGCCGGGGACAATCGTCACACTTGCACCTATCCATACGTTTTTTTCGATAACGATTGGAAATGGATAGGTTATTTCCCGTTTTTCCGGGGCAATTCCGTGATTCAATGTAGACAGAACTACGTTCTGGCCAATTTGAGTCCCGTCACCGATGGTAATGCCGCCACGATCCTGGAAGGTACAGCCGGTGTTGAAAAAGACATTTTTCCCTATCGAGATATTCTTACCAAAGTCCGTATAGAAAGGGGGAAACATGAAAAAAGATTCATCAATGTCTTTCCCTGTCAATCGAGAAAACAAGGCGCGAACCTCATCCGGTTCGTGGTACGACCCGTTCAATTCCGCCGTAATGCGCAGCGCTTCGTTACTGTATTGGACTAAAAGTGTGTGTGCCTCAGTACCACCAGCAATCGCTTCGCCTCGCTTAACCAGTTCCATAAATTCATTTTTATTCATAATTTATCCAGCGTGTCTCCGTATGAACAGTCTCCAAGCGAAGTTTCATTACAAGGACGCTTTGAGCACCGCGACAATATCCGCCTCGGTCATTGCCGGACGCCCCGGCAGGTTGCCATTTTCGTCGTGGAGAATACGCAGGGTATCCTGGGCATAACGTGGGATCAGCGTATCATCGATATTCAACTCGGACAGACGCGTAGGGCAACCAATACTCTTCTGAAAAGTTTCAAAGCGATCAATGCCCTGAAGAGCGCAATCCAGGTCATCTGGACCTTTAGCCTTGAGACCGAAAATGCGTTTGGCAAACTGCACGAACTTTTCCGGTCTGTGCCTTGCGGCAAAGCGCATCCAAGATGGGTTGACCACAGCAAGACCGGCTGCATGGGTTATGTCGTGATAGGCGGAGAGGGTATGCTCGATCATGTGCACAGGGTAACCCCCGTTGGTGCCCGTGTTAACCCAGCCATTGAGGGCGACAATAGATGCCCATTGCACCTGAGTACGTGCTTCGAGATCGTTGCCATCGGCAATGGCTTTCGGCCCCCACTCCATGGCGGTGAGGATGACGCCTTCAGCGAACCTGTCCTGAATGGGGGTGCCGTCAACGCCGTTGAAGTATGCTTCGGTCACGTGGGTGATAAGGTCGCACACCCCATAGGCTGTCTGGTCTTTTGGTACAGTGAGGGTCAGTTCAGGGTCGACAACCGCTGCATAGGGGTAGAGACAACCTGTCTGGACAAACGATTTTTCAGTGGTTTCTTCATTGGTGATAACCGCGCCGCAGTTCATCTCCGAACCGGTGGCTGCAAGAGTCGGCACGGTCACCACAGGTAACGCCTGAGTTGGTATATGCACATGTTCCTGGCCATGGAAAATCATATCCCATGGATCACCTTCATAGAGTGCTGCTGCGGCTATGACTTTGGCTGCATCCATAGCGCTGCCGCCACCAAGAGCAACGATGATATCACACTTTTCCTCACGGGCAATTTGTGCACCTCGCGCGACAGAGGTAATTCTCGGATTGGGCTCTATTCCGGAACACTCTACAAAGGTCACACCGGCCTGCTCAAGAGAGGCTACTGCCCGATCGAAGGTGCCGTTGCGCTTGACACTGCCTCCGCCGGTTACCAGCAGGGCACGTTCGCCTCTTTCTTTAACGACTGCACCAAGACGGGTTAGATTACCTGCACCGAAAATTAGACGGGTTGGATTTTGAAATTCAAAGTTCATGACTGTTCTCCTTATGTAAGCTGAAAGGTGGTTATCCTTGATGGATGATTTCACTATAGTGCCTGCAAAGGAGTAACCGTTAGATCGATCCTACAGAGTTATTGCCTGATTCTCCAAAGCTATGAGGAATAAGGATAGTTTTGGGGGTTCAAAAGGTTGTTGACGGTAAGGGTAACCAGCAGCATCCCGCTTCGGAAGTGCTGGGCATGAAGATATGGATGAACACGAGTTAGGAGTCTTCTTCACGAACGCTTAGGCGGAGTTCGCTCTAATCCCTTCACCATCCTGACCTCTTTGTTGGCATTCTTTCTGGCCTTGGATTCCGCCTCCGACCCAGCCGTAACGTATACCCGCTCATGACGGTCCTTGAGAGGCTTAAGAATCCTTGCAACATGTTCTTTCTTGTTTTCGAGGTAAACCGGTTTAACCTCTTCTCCGGCTGGGCAGACGGCCATGCAGTAGCTGCATCGGTAGCTCATCCGAAACATTAAAGACTGCCACATCTGGCCCGTCTCCCGGTCATCGAAATTGGATCGGTATTCCGTCATATCCCGTGAGGTGACGATGGCCTCTACCAAGTTGTTAAATCCGATAGAATTGTCTCTATAGGTATGGATCATACAGGCCATGAAATCGAAGGGCCGGTTTTTGGTGATGGCACCAGTGGGACAGACGGCGGCGCAAAGATTGCATTTGATACAGGGATTCTCCTCGAGGGGATGGTCATATTCATCAATAGCACCATTGATCAGGATACTATCCAGCTGAATGCTGCTGCCGTACTTCGGATGAAGCACAAGCCGGTTTATACCTATGTGTCCACGACCGGCCTCAACCGCCATGATCTTATGGCTGACATCCCAAATTTTCCCTGGAGATCGTTCCATGGCCATGGGCCAGCCGTTATTCATCACGACCCCTCGAATACCCAATTGATTCAGGCGGCGAAGGATCTCGCGAGCTACAGTTGAAATTTTATCTCCGGTATGATGAAACTCCTCGTTAGCCACATAACGGGCCGGACTTTGTATGTTTTCTCGATTGTTTGCGATGATAATGGAAATGACAGTCCGGGTGAGGGGATAGACATGCAAGATCCCTTCGCGATCCTTCAGGAGGGCTTCGCGATCCAGATCCACGAATCCCGCATCATCGGCTCCGGCCTCGAGACATATCTTCCTGATTTCCACTGCGGAATACGTTGTGCCCACGCGGTTCATATTTGATGACGTCACTGGTGGTTTTTCCATTTTCTTTACCTGGTTTGTTTTTTCTTTATTTTCCGCTATACAGCAAATCACCTCTCCAACCTTAACCGGCTGAAAACAGCCGTGGCAATTTCAAGCGGATTGTTTATTTTTTGTCAAAAATTGTACAAATATAGAGACCAAAACCGCAAGAGCTTCAAAATCGATAAATTGCGTTGCGTGCGCATCCAGCAGCAAGGTTGCGCTGGCAGGGAATTCATCGTCTCCATCGTAGAAGATGAGCTGTAAAAATATGTTGGGGAGTAAATCAAAAATTAAGCTTATCGAACCAGACCCGGAAAGCCCTCCCTGTCTACCGCCGATAGATGCTGCTACCGATAGCAATTCCGGAACGCGTCCTTGGAATCGCCTAATTATAGGGCCCTCCAAGGCACTTTTAGAAAAACTGCTTTTTTTAAATATCGGCCCGGCAAGCTCGGACAAGGACACAAATATACCTGCCGAACGACTACTGCTGTTTGTCAATACATAGTGGATCAGGGCACTTGCCGTGACCTCCGAGCACCGTCTCCGATCAAACCTTCGGACACCTGTATTGGCTATCAGGTAAGTTGTACCCAAAAATGGAACCTCAACTTCTCCGGCATTATTTATCGGAAGATTGAGATGCCCTGCTAATATGGCGAGATCCGCATTTGCCAAACGCTTGACAAGATCTTCATAGATTTTTCTGTGACCGCCAAAGCCTGAGACGTCCGTCATGATTTACTCCTCTTGTTTAGAGCTGACTCCATCTGCAACAAAGAGTTTGTGGCAACAATTAGCCCATTTACTTTGACGGCACATGGTTCGTAGTCACATCGGCAATCACCCGGTCTTTATTACCGTAGACTATCGTTCGCACGACACTGACCTTTTTTCCCTTCTTCACAAAAGAAGCAACAGTCCTGAATGTCCCTTCCTTCTGGTTGCTGATAAAGTTCGCGTTCAGCGTTATGGCAAGAGGAAAACCCGCCATGCCTTCAGTGGGAAGGGATGTTGATCCCAGTGCCAATATGGTGGCGGTGACATCAGCCATCCACAGGATTGCGCCTGCATGAACAACTCCATATGGATTCAAAACCCCAGGCTGAATTGGCATTTCGGAAACAACCTGCTCGGGCAGTTGTTCTACTACCTCGAATTCGATTTTTCCTTCCATTTTCAATGGATTTCCCATTTCCTATCTCCCTGATATTTGCTTCATTTCATTTTATGTAAACCAACCAGCTCTAAGCCGTACCTCGAACGCATCACACCTATTACATTTTCTCCCCAGGATTATTATGTTCACTCCCTCCGCCCAAAACTTTGTACAGCGTAACCAGATTGGTCAGGCGGGCAAGGCGGACGCTGATCAGATTCTGCTGGGAGTCGTAAAGGGAACGCTGGGAATCGAGGACATTCAGGTAGCTGTCGCTGCCCTTTTCGTAGCGTGCCTGAGACAGACGGTAGCTTTCACCAGTCGCATCGGTAAGGGACTGTTGCGCCGCCACCTGTTCATTAATAGTTCCTCGCAGAGCAAGGGCATCCGCCACTTCCCGGAAGGCTGTTTGAATGGCCTTTTCATACTGGGCCACAGCTATGTCGCGGTTCACTTCGGCCACTTTCAGCTTGGCCTGGTTGCTGCCGGCGCTGAAGATGGGGAGGGAAATCTGCGGAGCGAATTTCCAGATAGAGGAACCGTCCGTGAAGAGCCCACTCAGGTCGTCGCTGTCGAAACCAACTGATGAGACCAACATAATGCGTGGGAAAAATGTCGCCCTCGCTGCGCCGATATTAGCGTTGGCCCCCTTGAGGAGATCTTCGGCCTGGAGGATATCGGGGCGACCGAGCAGTACATCGGAGGTCAGGCCAGGTCGCAGATCCTTTATGGCGGTGAGCGTATCTGAAAGTGTGCTCGGCAGATAGTCGTTCGGCACTTCTATGCCAACCACCAGATTTAGGGCATTTTCATCCTGGGCCACAAAGGTGGTGAAGCGGGCTATGTCCAACCGTGCAGTATCGACGGTAATCTGGGCCTGGTGGAGATCAAGGGCCGATGAGAGCCCCGACTCGTAGCGTCTGCGGATGAGCTGGTACGATGTCTGCTGGCTTGCCAGGGTTTCCTTGGCAAGGTTCAGCTGTTCGCGGTCGGCGGCCAACTTCAAGTAATTTGCAGCAACCTCTGCGATCAGGCTGATCTGTACGCTCCTCCGGGCTTCTCCGGTGGCTAAAAATTGCTGTAGTGCCTGATCCTTGAGGTTCTGCACCCGACCGAACAGGTCGAGCTCATACGAGCTGATCCCAAGGCCGACGGTATACTGATGGAGGTCAATGGGAAGTCCCGTCCCCGAAAAATCTTCCGGTAACCGTTGGTAGGTGGCTGATGCGCCGGTATCGACCTTCGGGAACAGATTTGAGCGCTGGATTCGAAACTGGGCGCGTGATTTTTCGATGTTCAGTGCCGCCACCCGCAGATCGCGGTTATTGGCCAAAGCCAGACCGATCAGCTTTTGCAGTTGCGGGTTAACAAAATAGTCCTGCCAAGCTATGTCAGCCGCCGTATTATCGGGGTCTTCCCCCGTAACATCCTTGTAGGCCGGACCGGTGGGCCAGGTGGCTGAAACAGGCGCTTCAGGCCGACTATAGTGTGGTCCCATGCTGCAGCCGGCCAGACAAGCGATGGCGATGGCGATACTTATGGTTGTAATTCTGCGGAACATGTCCAGGCTCCTTCTTCAGTGGCGGTAAGGGGAAGCTTCACTTTGAACCAGATTGCGTAGAGCGCTGGCAAAAAGAGCAGAGTCAGAATCGTTCCGACTCCGACTCCGCCTATCAGAACATAGGCCAACTGTCCCCAGAAACTGGAAAAAGTCAGGGGGATAAAGGCAAGCATCGCGGCCACAGCAGTCAGGACTACCGGGCGCGCACGACGCACGGTGGATTCTACCACGGCATCGTAATCACTGAGGCCCGCTGCCTTATCGTGGCGAATCTGGTCGACCAGGATCAGCGTATTGCGCATGATGATTCCAGCCAGTCCTATCAGTCCCAGAATGGCGTTGAAGCCGAACGGCTGGTGGAATATGAGTAGAGTCGGCACGGCCCCGACCAGACCGAGAGGGGCCGTGGCAAACACCATGAACATGGTGGCGAATGAACGGACCTGAAGCATGATGAAGATCAGCATCAGAAGTATCATCGGCGGGAAGAGCAGCCCCAGCGCCGTATCGGCCTTTTTGCTCTCTTCCACGGAACCACCCGTTTCTATGCGGTATCCGGCGGGAAGGGCTGCTTTTAATTTTTCCAGGTTGGGGAGAATCTGGGCCGTTACATCCGGAGGCTGGACCCCATCGACGACATCCCCTTGTACAGCGATATACGGCTCGCGGTTGTAGCGTTTCAGCAGCGAATCTTCCATCCGGGATTCGAAATGCGCAATCTGTGACAGCGGGATCGAGCGGCCGTCTCTGGTGGTCAAGGAAATATTGGCGATGTTTTCCAGACTGTGGCGCTCGGAACCAGGACTGCGAACCACCACGTCGACCGAACGGATGCCGTCGCGCATCTGCGTGGTGGAAGCACCATTCAGAATCGCCTGTAATTGCAAGCTGCATTCTTGCGGGGTGAGGCCGAGCAGGCGCAGACGATCCTGATCGAGGACCAGGCGCTGGCTTGGAGTCCGTTCCCCCCAATCCAGGTGCACATCACGCAGGTTCGGGTTTTCAGCCATGATGGCTCGGGTATCATCCGCAATCCGGCGCAGCTCGTTTACGTCCGGTCCCATGACGCGGAAGAGCACCGGAAAGGTGACGGGCGGGCCGAAGACGAATTGCTTCACCCGCACGCGTGCTTCCGGGAACGCGCCCTGGGCAATGAGGCTACGAAGCTTTATCTTCAGCGCATCGCGTGCCGCGTGGCCTTCGGTAACAACCACGATTTGGGCATAGGCCGGGTTGGGTAATTCGGGGTTTGTCGACAGTATGAAGCGTGGCATGCCCTGGCCGATATAGCTGGTGACCAGTCCGGGCCTCCGGTTCGGCCATAATCGTTTTTTCGATATTTTTGACCGATCTTTCGGTGGCGGCAAAAGCACTGCCGGGGGGGAGATTGACCTCAACTGTTAATTCGGGTCGATCCGAGTTGGGAAAAAACTGTTTCTCCACAGATCCCATTCCGACCACAGACAACATAAAAAGAACAATGGTGATGCCGGCTGCAATCCATTTATGATCGACGACCCTCCGCACCATGCGGCGAAACCGTTGATAGTTTGGAGTTGCATAAATAGCATCATGCCCTCCGGCTACCGGTTTGATGTCAGGCAGGAGCTTGACGCCCAGATAGGGGGTAAAAAGGACGGCGACAAACCACGAGGTGATGAGTGAAAAAGCCACTACCCAGAAGATGTTTCCCGCATATTCACCTGCCGTTGATCTGGCAAAACCAACCGGCAGAAAGCCGGCGATGGTCACCAGCGTACCGAAAAGCATGGGGTTGGCCGTGGATGTCCAGGCAAAAGTAGCTGCCTGGATCCGATCCAATCCCTCTTCCATTTTGACCACCATCATCTCGATAGCAATGATCGCATCATCCACCAGCAGCCCCAATGAAAGAATCAGCGCCCCCAGGGTAATTCGGTCGAAATCCCTTCCCGTAAGCAGCATGATGACGAACACGGCGGCAAGCGTCAGAGGCACGGCTGCCGCCACGACGATGCCGACCCGGAACCCCAGCGTAACAAGACTCACCACGATGACAACGGCAAGCGCAGCCACGAATTTGATCATGAATTCGTTAATCGCCTCGGAAATGACATGGGACTGATCCGACACCTTGGACAGCACTAGTCCGACGGGAAGTTCTTTATGAATCGCCGTCTCTTCGGCATTCAGCAACTTGCCCAGCGTCAGGCCGTTAAAGCCTTTTTTCATGACCAGGGCAAGGAGTATCGAAGGCTCTCCCTGGTGACGAATTTTCTTTGTTGCCGGATCTTCGTAGCCGCGGGTTACCTCAGCCACATCGCCTATTTTCAGTAATTTTCCTCCGCTTGCCATGGGAATCGCCTTAACTGCTTCGACCCCGTTAATGGCTCCGTCGAGCCGCAGATAGACGCGCGGGCCGGCTGTATCCACAAACCCCGAAGGGGTCATATCGTTTTGGGTCTCCAGTGCATGAAACAGATCAGTCGCTTTTACGCCAAGAGTTGCCAGGCGTTTGTAGGAAATCTCGACATAGATCTTGGGGTCCTGCTCCCCGAGAATGGTGACTTTCTCTACGCCGACTAATCCGGGAAAATCGCTGACGAAGCGCTTCCGCCTCCAGCACCAGCTGACGTTGAGGGAGACCTTTTGCTTCCAAGGAATACATGGCAAAATAGACATCGGAATACTCATCATTGACAATGGGACCGATCACCCCCCGCGGCAGATGTATCTTTTCATCCCCCAGCTTTTTTCGCGCCTGGTAGAATTCATCCGGCACGTCTTTGGGCGGCGTGGAGTCTTTCAGATAGAGCTTCATCAAGAGCATTCCGGGGTAGGCGGCGGTTTGTACCCGGTCATAAAACTCAAGTTCCTGCAGACGTTTTTCCAGTCGGTCGCCCACCTGCTCCTGCATTTCCTTAGCGGTTGCACCCGGCCATACGGCCGATACGGTCAAGACCTTTACGGTGAATTGAGGATCCTCTGCCCGTCCCAGATGCAGGAAGGCATATCCTCCGGCCACCATAATCGCAATAATCATAAACAGGGTGATGGCGCGTTCGCGGACCGCAAAAGCGGACAGATTAAAGCGGCTCATGATTTTTGCTCCTTCGCCGGAGCGGGGAGGATCTTGATTTGTTCCCCTTCCGTGACGAGGTGAGCTCCCAACGCGACAATCAATTCGCCCGGATTTGAGGCCTTTGCTGACCAGCGCGGTCTCGCTGCCGAGTTTTGCAACTTCGATCTGTCTGCGTGATAATGATGATGTATCGGGGTTTATTACCCATACGCTTGTGCCGGTGCCGGCGTCGTACAGGGCGCCGATGGGAATTTCGAACTCCTGCACCGCTTCATTCGCGTTATCTCCATCCAGATCAACCGTCACTGTCGCACCGAGAGGAGCGTTTTCCCCGACACCACCGAGCCTGTAACGCGCCTGATAGGTTCTGGTGAGCGGGTCAGCCATTGCCGACAATTCGCGCAGTTTTGCAGGGAACGTCTGACCCGGATCAGCATATAGGCGGGCGACGGCCTTTGATTTTGCAAGCTCTACCTTCCCCTCGGGCAGGTCGATAACCGCTTCGCGGGCACCATCATGGGCGAGGTGAACCACCACGGCACCCGCAGCTACTACCTGTCCGACGTCAGCCGGTACGTCCATGACGACACCGTTCGCTTCAGCCCTGAGAATTGCATAGCCCACCTGGTTTTCCAGTTGCGCAGCGTAGGCAAGGGCAGAATTAAGCTGTGCAGTTGTTGCTTCTGCGGCCGATTTGGCCTGTTCATATTCCTGCACGGATACGGCTTTTATAGCCACCAGTTCACGTTGCCGCCGGTCATCGGCGAGAGCGCGTTTATTCAGGGCACGGGCTGCTTCCACAGCGGCCTGGGCGGCATTGACGGCAAGTTTCAGGTCGGTCGAATCAAGCCGCATCAAAGCTTCCCCTCGTTGGACGTGATCCCCGGCTTTAACAAGTTTCTCAAGGATTTTGCCGGACACCCGGAAGCCGAGATCGCTCTCAGTACGAGCGTGAATCACCCCGGTATACTCGGCGGCGTCGCTTTGCGCCGGAATAACAGTAAAGGCGCGAACCAGGTGGGGAGATGCCGATTCGACAACTATTTTATTTTCTCTTTCAATTGCAAAAACAGCGCCGCAGATGGTGACAACCAATACTCCCATGAGGAACACTATGCGATACCTGGGCGACAAGCCGCCAAATTTCTTAAAAACTTTTGTTTTCATATCCAATCCTCAGCCATGTAGTTAAATCTGCCGCTCATACATTCATAATGTGAGAGAAAATAGCCTGGTGCAGCCAGCGTGGTGTTGCCCAGATAAAGATCACGAAGGCCTTGTTCGCCCAGCCTGGCACGACACTGATGCGTCCGGCCTGCAACGCGCGGATACCGGCGCGCACCACTGGTGCTGGCTGCATCATCAAGACCTTCAACCCAGGCGTAATCTTCTGTTGCGCTACAGTGGCGAATCCGGTGTCAGACATGCCCGGGCATAGCGTCGTAACCGTGACGCCATCTCGCTTGAGTTCGCGATGCAGGGCTTCACCCAGACGTAAGACGTAGGCTTTGGCGGCCGCATAGACGGCGAAGCTCTGCACGCCCTGGTAGGCCAAGAGACTGGCGACGAGCAGGATCTTCCCACGTCCTCGTTTCCGCATGTCCTGTGCAAAGACATGGGTGGCCGCGGTCAGGCTCGCGATATCCAGTTGCACCATCGCCAGTGCCGCGTCCAGCTGGACATCCAAGAAAGGGCCTTGTAAGCCGTGGCCGGCGTTGTTGATCAGGATGTCAATGGAAATGCATCGCTCGCGGAGCCGCTCATGTAGCTTGGTGACTGCCGCAATATCCGAAAGATCAACCTGCTCCACGATGACATCAATACGGAACTGCTGACGTAGTTCCTCGGCGAGTCTTTGTAAGCGGTCCAACCGGCGCGCCACCAGGACCAGAGAATGGCCCTGCTCGGCATATTGGCGGGCGAACTCCCCACCGAAGCCACTCGATGCGCCCGTGATGAGAACCCATGAATTGTCTATTGTCGTCATTGTGTTACCCTCTGGTTGTTCGTTGGCAGGCTGTGCCTAGACCGGTCTACGTAATAACACACAATAAAAAAAAATCGTCTTATGTTTTAATTCTCTATTTTCTGAGCAAGAAATATATCGAAATATAAATGAATAAAATTCCTCAACGGCTCTGGAGACTTTTTAACCTTGGAGCGAAGCAGTGCCCCCTGGAATGATGAGATCAGATTTTCCGCCAGCATATCTGCGTTTGTATCTGCCGGGATTGCATTTTCTTTTTGCGCTTGAACTAGTAACTTGGACAACACCTTTGTCCAGCTTTGCAAGGCTTGCTCAAGGCGTTGCCGGACGTTCTCGAATTGATCGGCCATCTCCTGGCCCAGGTTACCGATCAAGCACCCCATGGAGCAGTCATTACTTTCAAATGTCGCGATTAAGGTTTCGAAGCTTTTTCTGACGCGTTCTATCGGTGGTAAGGATTCATCACTGAAAATGGGGGACAAAACTTCAACCCTGCCCGCGACAAATTTGTCGATTATCGCAAGGCCAAAGTCTTCTTTGCTGGAGAAGAAGTTGTAAAACGAGCCCTTTGGCACATTTGCCTGCCTTAAAATCGCCTCAACACCTGTTGCATTGAACCCTCTGCTTAATACGAGGTCGAGCCCAACCTGGACGATATCTTCTTTGTTGTGAATTCGTTTCATGAGTATAAAGTAGACCAGTCGTTCCAATGTGTCAACATCTTTTTTCTACCGGACTATCACCAGTCGAGAGGGTGCGGCCGGGGAAGGTCTTGGCGTAAAAATGCGCTGCCTCCTCGGCATCTCCCTCATACCAAAGGCAAATCGTGTTCTTTGCTTGCTTCACTTTGCTTCGTGGAGGAGGCATAATCGCAGAGCCCGCCGCACGAAAAGTGAAGGTTACAGAGAATCGATAGGCGGCACTTGATCATTGCGGAAAGGTTCCTTTTCGGTTCATAGCAATAACATCCTCATGAGTGAGTGGTTCAGAACTATTGAGGAATAAGTTGAGCAACGAGTTCCGATTCTCAGGAGCACGAGCCTTACTGGCGGACAGAAGCGAGGAACGCAATTGCTCGACGGTCAGCTCGGTACAATATGCAGGCGTCCCTGGTTGTTGCTGCCATGAATCGGCCAAGCCACCCGTATCTACAGCGTCAAAACCTGCGTCTTCAACTAACTTGAAAACGACGCGCTTGAAGCGTTCATCGTCGCCTGCTATCGGGAGAGCAATGCGCCCTGGCACCCCCTTAGGCTGCCCTCTGTCAGCGATCGTTTGCGCCAATGCTGCGTTGAACGCCTTAATCACTGGTCGGCCTATTTGTTCGCTTACCCAAACGCTTTCTGGCTTTCCAGCGTCTGCCTCAGCAATCGCTCCATCGCGATACGGATAATAGTTGGATGTATCGATTATCGTTACGTCGCGGGGTACAGCCGAACAATCCCCTGATATCGGGAATGCGACCAAAAGGAATCGATATAACGATTACCTCGACATCTTTCACTGCATCTTCCGCGCTGACGGGTGTCGCACCGATTTCATCCGCCAGCGAGCGAATTGTGTCGGGCCCTCTGGAGTTGCCGAGCTTAATTTGGTGGCCAGCTGCGGCAAACTTGCGTGCCAATGCGGTCCCGATGTTACCCGCGCCAATAATTCCAATTTTCATGTTACATCCTCGTAATAAGTGTCGCTTCAGTCCTATATCCCAGCATAATAATTATAACATGTTGAGACAATAGATCTGGTATACGACGAAGACAAGTAGATGCTCTGAATTTACAGTGCAAGTTAGGCGATCAACCAAGGTTTATAGTTGCATAAGTTGCATCAGGTCAGTTAACTACCATCAGGTTCTGAACGGGAGTCGAAAATCAATTGCATGAAGGCCAAATCAAGCCATTTTCCAAACTTTGTTCCGACTTCTCTTAACCGGCCGATGTATTCAAAGCCAAGTCTCTGATGTAACCGGATCGATACTTCATTCTCGGCTTCTATTCCGGCAACCATGACATGCTTCTCGCTGGTGCGAGCTCGTTCGATTAGCTTGACCATCAAAGTCTTTCCTATGCCCAATCCTCTACTATCATTTTTGACATAGACGGAATGTTCCACCGAGTGTTTGTAGCCATCCCATGCTCGCCAATCACTAAAGGTAGCGTAACCAAGAACCTTTGTGCCATCTCCAACAGCCACAAGAACCGGATAGCCCAAACGCTGACGATCTTCGAGCCATGCGATCCGGTTGTCTGTATCAACTTCAATGTCATTCCAGATCGCGGTGGTATTGGCAACCGCATCATTATATATGGCTGTAATATCATAAATATCGTCAAGATTTGCATTTCGGACCTGTATCTGCATCTTGTCCTCCTTAAATTTGTTTACTATAGTGTAACGAAAATCTACTTTAATGTTAATCCACTATTGTGACACAAATGTCTACTAAAAAAGATGATCTTGATAACCGAATTGCTGCAAGAATTCGTATTGAACGTGAAAGCAGAGGTTGGTCTTTAACTGACTTAGCTGAAAAATCCGGCGTATCTCGGGCAATGATTCATAAAGTTGAACGGGGAGACAGCAGTCCTACCGCCACCTTGCTTGGAAAATTGTCCGGTGCGTTCAGCCTCAGTATGTCTACACTCATGGCGAGAGCTGAAATACAAGGAAATCGCTTGCTAAAGAAAAGTAATCAGCCGGTTTGGATCGATCCCCAAACCGGCTATATCCGACGCCACGTTTCCCCGCGCTCAGAAATCCCACTTGATCTGGTACATGTTGAGCTTCCCCCAGGAGCTGTGATTCCAATGCCGGCATCTGCCTATACCTTTTTGCAACAGTTAATATGGGTGCTACGAGGATCACTAATTTTCATTGAGGGAGCAGTTCGCTATGAAATGGAGGAAGGAGATTGCCTCGAACTGGGGCCGCCAAGAGATTGTATCTTCAAGAACGAAGGTTCAAGTAATTGTAGTTATGTGGTAGCGGCTCTAACCATTTCCTGAAATGGTTAATAACCTAAGCCTGAGAAAACAAATAGGTTTTGTGTTAGAAAATAGAATTTCAAATTGACAAATTGGCGGTTAGTAGACCTCTTTTGTTGTATCAGTAGGTTGGAAATAGTGGCTGAGGACTGTTTGTCTCTTGCGACTTGCCAGGAATGGTGGTTGACACCACAGTATCGGTCACCTTGAGGAACCAGAAGATTGTTACTGGCAAGGTTATGTGAGTTTTTTAAATACCCTATTTAGACTATCCTGAGCAGGGTAGAACTTTCTATTTCAATGGAATTGTTCAGAAATGAAGCAACTGCATAGTAAATCTTACCAAAGAACAGGTATTCCTGAATAGACTTGTTTTTTTGACTACATTCCGTGTCATGCTGGATCTTTAGAGCAACTGGAAAAATGTCAACAAGGCAAGGCTGACAACTTCTTGGTATTGGTAGTACAAATCTTTCAACTTGAGATTTCAAACTGGCATGGAATCTTTCAGGTTGTCTCACAAACTATCTTTTTGTATAAGATCACAAATAGCGAAATAGTGGATCTTTGCAATAATCTGTTCATGACGATTGTATCGTCTGGAATATCAACGCCGACTTCGTCAAGTACCTTGGCCATCGTTTTTCGACCAAAAAGGGAGTTAATCCACGCACCCCCCGATTGGGTTACTGATCCGGTGGCTGGTAATTAATGATAATAGGTGAGTGAGTATCACTACAGGAGATCATTTATGAAAAGCAAAAAAGTAAACGTATCTAGCCTTGGTCGCCTTCCTGCCTTCTGCCATGCAGTGGTTGCGGGAGATTTTATTTATGTTTCTGGCACACTGGGTACAAAATCAGGCTCAATGGAGCTTGTAGAGGGCGGCACCAGAGCAGAAACCACTCAGACTCTTCGGAACATAGAACTCATTCTAAAGGAGTGCGGGGCCTCCCTGTCTGATGTTGTGAAAGTCTGTGTCTTTTTGGCTGATATGCAGACTTTCCCAGAAATGAATGAAGCCTACCTTCAAGTGATGGGTGATGATCCACCAGCACGTATCACGGTTGGGCGAGCCGAATTAGCACGTGGTGCCGCTGTTGAGATCGATGCGGTTGCGTATAAACCAGCCGCTTAGGTAAACCGTCAACAAGGGCACATAATGAATTCTGGAACACTCTATCGCAGATCAGCTTTTACGGACAACCCCAAGGGCGGCAATCCCGCTGGTGTTTGGATTGGGGAAACATTGCCGTCAGTCGATGCTATGCAGCGAATTGCGGCTGAAATCGGTTATTCGGAAACAGCCTTTGTTGCGCCGACTAGTGGAGAGCACCGAACGATTCGTTACTACAGCCCCGAGATGGAAGTGCCTTTTTGTGGCCACGCTACCATCGCGACAGGAGTGGTGCTCGGAGAGACCGAAGGAGACGGCATATATCGATTGGCAACTGCCGTGGGGGAGGTCTCTGTCACGGTCAAGTCCCAAGGTGAGGCACGTGAAGCCTCATTGATTTCAGTTGAACCAAAATACAAAGGAGCCTCAGATGTGCTTGTCAATCAAGCGATCTCTGCACTTGGCTGGCAATTCAGTGATTTAGACGGCTCAATTCCTCCTGCCAGAGCTTACGCTGGAGCATGGCATTTGATACTGGCCGTCAATGACCTGCATAGACTGGACAAGTTAGATTATGACTTTGAGGGCCTGAAAGCCCTTATGCTTCAAGAAGGACTAACAACGCTGCAATTGGTGTGGAGAGAGAGTCCGAATCTATTTCACTCTCGCAATCCATTTCCTGTAGGAGGGGTTGTGGAGGACCCAGCCACTGGGGCGGCGGCAGCCGCGCTTGGTGGGTACCTCCGAGAAGCCAAACTCATTACTACTCCCATCACCATTCACATTCGCCAAGGTGAAGCGATGGGGCGTCCAAGCAGATTGACAGTCGAAATACCTTCCACAGGAGGAATAGTGGTAAGGGGCACAGCGGTTCCGATTGAGGAATTGTAACGGTTTAGATTGCCATGACAAGCCTACGACAAAAATATCTCGCACCCAACCTTACATAACTACTGCAGGAAGATCTGGCTATTTGGTTGAAATTGATCAGAAATGGAGCAACTGCAAGATTAAGATTTCCAAAGACAGTGTAAATTTGGTAACTGAGAGTTGGGCTTGACATTGCCAGGTCGAAGGTAACGAAGCTCGTTAATAGCTCAAACTTGAGGTGCTTCCTGTATCCCTCTGGTTCTGAATAGGTCAAATGCCTAGCATGCTTTTACTTGCCGCCCATCCGAGATGTTCCAGGAAATCAACCGAGACATCTGCTCCATTTTTGCCCATCGTCGGCGTTGATAGTACTTTCGTCTTTGCCATTTTGCACCGACTGCGAACAAAACAGCTACGGGGGCAGGTCTTGAAAAATAATATTTATTGCATTGCTTTTGTTCCATGGCAAGACCGCTTAGAATAGAATATCCGGGAGCAGTATATCATGTCACCTCCCGAGGGAACGCACGGGAAAGTATTTTTATGGATGATACTGACCGGCAAGTATTCCTGGAGATACTCGGCAATGTTGTTGAGAAATACAATTGGCTGTGCCATGCTTTTTGTCTTCTGGATAACCATTACCACATCCTGGTAGAAACACAGGACCCAAATCTTTCCCTGGGAATACGACATTTGAATGGCGTGTATACCCAGAGAGTTAATCTCCGGCATCATCGAGTCGGACATTTGTTACAAGGACGCTACAAAGCCATCCTTGTAGAAAAAAATGAGCATTTGCTGGAACTCTGCCGCTATATTGTCCTTAATCCGGTGCGAGCCGGGATGGTGGACGAACCAAAGAAATGGAATTGGAGCAGTTATTCGGCAACTGCTTATTCCGTAAAATCGTCGAATTTCCTGAAAGTGGACTGGATTCTGCATCAGTTTGCCAGAAATACTACTGAGGCTCGCAAAGTGTATCGAAAATTTGTCGCAGATGGTTTACTGAAACAAGAGCAGAGTCCTTGGGAAAAACTTGTTGGGCAGATCGTCTTCGGCAGTTCAGATTTTGTGGCGGATGTCCAGAGCAGAATGAGCGAAGCGAAAGAAATTGGCGAAGTGCCGCGAGCTCAAAGATTCGCCGGCAGGCCAACACTTGGGGAACTATTCCCAAAGCAGGGTAAAAAGGATAAAGCTGCCCGAAATAAACAGATAGAGACGGCACACATGCAGTATGGCTACACTCTGAAGGAAATGGCCGATCAATTGGATATTCATTATTCAACTGTTAGCAAGGTCTTGAAAAGCAATCTAAAATGATTTTTCAAGACCTGCCCCCCCCCGGTTTTGACCCCTAGTTTCCTAATAAAAGGTATTTATCTATCAATCCAGCTTAGAAAAATACAATTAAAAATTCAGAATTTACCTTTTTCTATAGACTCGTCATCGATATTTCGGATATCGATGCTTTCGGGTAAATGTGCCCAGTCTATATTCGTCAAGATGCTCAACCGTAAACGATCTCAACGTCGGATCAAAAGTAACTGCGGAGATTCCAACGGCGTTCTCACCAGTGGGGTAGTAAGCAAATACATTTCCATCCCAATGTTGTAAGGGAAAATATTCGGGTGCCGGTCCTAAAGCCATTACCAGATGGTTATCCTTGACAGTGATACGTGCGTTTCCAAAGTATTCGTTAGCGTAAATACCTGCATAGCGTTTTAGGGATTCAGGTGGTGCCGGGTTTGTGGGCGGAGTCTTGCCTGCCAGTTGGCTGTGATTGACGTAGAAGTTGGAAAAACCCTGCTGATAGAGGGACAACCAATCCTGTTGGATTTCGCCGGTCTCGACAATATCAACAAACTGCGCTGCGATGGCTTCCGGGATCCCATGCGGTTCGCCGTTGGTTAACACGGAGATTCCGATGTCGCCTCCAGGTATCATGGCAACCTTCGTTGCCGCGCCAAGGAGAAAGGCACCGCTATGGCTCCAGACCACATGGCCGGTGCCGTCCACACCCGTACCCAGGCCTGAAGCATACATCGACATCCTTGCCTGCGGGTCTTCATATAAACTACTGAAAAATCGCGGTTGACGCATGAGCTGGATGATCGCCGGATCCTTAATCAGAGGGACGCCATCTAACGTACCATTGCCCAATTGCAACTGCATCCACCTGGCCATGTCGTTGGCAGTTGAGCTGACACCACCGGCCGGACTCTCTGGATCCGGATCGCGCGGCGGACCGGGAATCCAGACTCCTGAACGGAGTTGATGTGTGGTTGCACGGTTTTCAGCCGACAGATAGTCGCTATATCGCGAGCTCGTCGAGGTCATTCCGGCGGGCTGATACAAAAGAGCTTCGCTCAAGTCTTCCCAGTTGGTACTAAAGGCTTGCGCAACCGCCTCGGCTGCAGCAGTCAGTCCAAAGTTGGTGTACGCATATTGGTCGCGAAAAGGGCCGAGCGGGAGCAGGTGCAACTTCCGGAGGATATGCTCTCGCCCAAAACCCAGATCTTCCAGAAGATCACCACCATGATCCGGTAACCCGCTGCGATGAGAGTAGAGGTCCGCCAGGGTAACATGATTTGAGACAAACTTATTTTCGAGCCTGAACCATGGGAGATATTTTCGTATGGGATCATCCCATTCCACCTTTTCCATTGATACCGCGATTGATACCACGGTTGCGCCGATCGGCTTTGACAGGCTGGCAAGTTGAAACACCGTATCGGCATCCACCATGTCTCCCGTACCTACCAACCGGACGCCATAGCCGGCAGTCAGAAGTATCTGATCCTTTCTCACCACCGCCACTGAAATGCCTGGAACGCCGGTCTCGTCCATGGCATTCTGTATAATCCCCGGTATGGCCTCAACGGCTTTCGAAATATTTTCGTCCGTGATCTCGGTGAACGTCCAGGCTGCGGGATTTTCCGAGGAGGCAGCATAAATGTTAGGAGATGCTGCTAAACAAAATAAAAAAAACAAAAATATGAATGGCTGGATTTTCATGGAAGGGACCTCCGTAATCCTGCGGAAAAGCCAAATGCCATTATTGCAAGAGCTCTTCCGATGTTTTTTAGACATATGTACGAATCGGCAAATAATCGAACGTTAGGCCGCACCCCAGTGCCGTACGGTTCTGAGTTAATGAATTTCCCCTGAAGCTATTTCGTGCATTGGGTCGAGGGAAAGGGAACCTTGAATGTTGTTTCAAGAGCTACCGGCTCTTTGACCGTTGTGGTGCCGCAGCTACAGCCATAGCAATTACAATTGCCTTCAGGGCCTTGGCCATCCTGAGCACAATACAACCCCGGGTCGTTGAAATAGGGGCCGTACCAGAGATTTGTTGTGGTTGTTGCCAATTCGGCTGTAAAGGTTACCTCGATATCGAAGGTATCGCCTACTCGCGTATCCGGCTCAGCCTTGAAATACACACTTTGCCCCGTTGCCGACATGCGCCCATCCGGTGTCTGGCCGTTCTGCGGATCCCCCAACTCGTAGTCAACACAGATGCCTGTACCCTTCATCTGTATGTGGGACGTGCAATTGCCCCCGGCGTCCCCGCTCGTGCAGTAGACATACTTCCAGTATGCACCTTCGTTTCCTGTATCGCCCGCTTTAAGCAGGACGGGAGGGACTTGTACCATGGTCGAGTTGTTCCAGGAAACCCCGGCCTGAATTCCTGCACTTGGCCCATTTCCGGAAATGTTTACGCTACCACCAATATTAAATGCAAACCCGGAACTGTATGACGTTGTCGTGCCCTGAGTGGCAGCGGGTGCCGCATTAACCTGTATGACGGTGCCGGTCGATAGCGGTACAACCTCCATTTCGTACTGCAACGGATAATTGGTGTAGCGACAAATGCTGTGACGGACGAAGAGCTCGGTCCCGCCGGTGCAATAGTCACGACCGTCTTGCCAGGAAACGACTAAATTTCCATTCGCATCCGAACTAAGTGATCCGTCCTGGTTACTAGCCGACTGTGCTTTGGCCTGCGTGGCGGTCCAGTCGGCATCTGCAGTCACGACGTATTGGTCTAGGTTGTTGACACAATCGTGCAACGCGAAGAGTTGGATCGTCGTGTTATAGATGCCCGTGGTGGAATTTTTCTGCAAGATTGTTGTCTGTATCGGCGTATCAACCCATGACGCAGTATCGGTACCGGATGCCGGGACGGGCTCCGGCTCCGGATCGGAATAAAGCTGCAGGTTGTCTACCACGATGTCAATGGCACGGGTGAAGGCAAGAGGCTCGTCCTCCGGACTCATCGCCTCGCTGGGACCGAAATGCACGTAGCTTAGTGAACTGGCCGTTGGGATACCGTGTATCCGCCGAAGCGTATAAGCTGCCACCACGTGATCTGTTGGCGAATCGTAGGCGGCACCTTCTCCGAGTAGTGCATGCAATGCCTCGATGTCATGGACACTTGCGTCGAGTATAACGATACTTTCTCCCGAATGGTACGCTTGTTTAATAGCCTCGCGCTCAATTTTGCGAAGTCCTTTCACCGAGCCGTCATTGTCAAGATATAAGCCGCCCTGAAAAATAATCGGTGTATTTTGCCAGTGGTTTCTGGGCGAGAAGCGGACAATCTGCACCTGATGTGAAATTTCCTCGAAAAGATCACCTGACAATTCACCAATCTGTTGGACTTGATGTTTTGCAGGCGAGTGGAAATGATGCTTTATATGCCTGTCTCCGCGCGAAGCAGAGGCGGCCAACGGGAAAAAAGAAAATACCAGCAAAAAATATAATATTTTAAGGATAAATCGCCTAATGTCCGTTTTCATTGTCAATTCCTCCCTTTTCCTGATTGAAATAGCTATGTAGTTTTAGGGGGTAGTTTTCTAACCAGAAAAGCCTGAAACAGGTTTCTCACGTAAAACCACGTTGTGCGTAAAGAGGTAAGGCTTTTGACTTAAGTCTGATATCTTTGGCAATCTCCGCCAAAAGTGAGTAGGCTAGTTACTTTGCCTAACCTGATGGAGGCAGCCGGATCGAGATGCCGACGCGTCATAAGTTGAGAAATGTCGGCGGCGGTAAGCTGATATTCAAAGATTTATTTTTACAGTTTCCGCTCAACATGGGCTTAGATTATTAGTTAGTCTAATGCTGCATTTTGATAAAATCAATTTCCAAAGATAATTTACTTCTGAAAGAAGTATAAAAAAATCTCCGTTAAAATGATAAACGGGGATAGGCAGTTGATTTATTCACCGCGGTCCGGTTGTACGCACAGAGTCTACTGTTGAACGTTTGTGGGCAGATATTAAACCAGAAATTAAAGAACGTATTGAAGATCAATATAAAATACAAATTTAAAACTTGGTTTCAAGTGTATTCCACTGAAAAATACCTATATGAAAAGGCTAAGCGGAAAGTTTGTTTTCTCATTTCCAGAAAGGGCCCAACAGAAAATGCTGTAGTTGTTTGCCAGGGAGCAATGCGTGAAGACGGCAAGCTTATTCTGAATCTTGATGAAGATATGCTGATTGATTTAATTATGACCTCCGAACCATCCAGGAACTGATATTATTTCAACCAGATAGCTCAACTCGCAACATAACTTTGGTGATCTATAATTTGCAGTTGCTCCATTTCAGAACAATTCCATTGAAATAGACAGCTCTACCCTCCTCAGAATAAGCTCTTATTGGCTATTCCATCACGAGCTTACGATTGCCAGTGGACATTCCTCATCTCCAAACAGGGATAATTGGATTTTTTCGGATAATGAAAAATTCAGCGATTCTGGAGTCGGAATCCTCTGGCTACTCATCATACAATCAGTGTCTTTCTGACTTTGTTGGCCATGCTCTTCTTGGAGAAGGGCTTTTGGATGAATTGAACTCCTTCGTCCAATACTCCCCGATGGGCGATGACATTGGCGGTGTATCCAGACATGAACAGGGTTTTGAGTCCGGGGAAGCATTCATGCAGCCGACTGGACAACTCCTTACCGTTCATCCCAGGCATGACTACATCAGTAATGAGCAGGTTGATATCGTAAGGGTGCTCTTTTGCTAGTTTCAAGGCCTGATCTGGAGTCTTAGCGTCCAGCACCCTGTACCCAAGCTCTTCCAGTATCCGTTTTGCAAACTTCAGGATCGAAGCCTCATCTTCAACGACGAGGATGATTTCACCGTGGCCCTTGGGAATATCCACCGGGTTCTTCCCTGCTATATCGATCACCGGATTGCTGTGACGAGCTAGGTAAATTTTGAAGGTGGTTCCTTTGCCCGGTTCGCTGTAGACAGTGATAAAACCTTTATTTTGTTTGACGATACCGTAAACCGTTGCCAGTCCAAGCCCTGTTCCCTGGCCAACTTCTTTGGTTGTGAAAAAAGGCTCGAATATCTTGTCGATCGTCTCCTTGTTCATGCCGCAGCCGTCGTCACTGACGGCCAGAAGCACATAGTCACCGGGGGCAAATTCGGGATGATCGACGCAATAGGCCGCGTCGAAGGCTGCCATGCCGGTCTCGATGGTAACCCTGCCCACCCCTTCGATGGCATCCCGAGCATTGACACAGAGGTTGGCCAGAAGCTGATCCACCTGGGAGGGGTCAATTTCTACAGGCCACAGGATATTTCCCGGTTTCCAGGCCAGATCAATATCCTCACCGATAAGACGATGCAGCATTTTAAGCATGTCTTCTACAGCAGTGTTCAGGTTCAGAGCAACAGGCGCGATGGTCTGTTTTCTCGCAAAGGCCAGAAGTTGCCGGGTGATCTCTGCAGAATGAACAGCGGCAGTGTGAATCTCTACGAGGTCTTCATGGAGGGGGCTGGCTGGCTCAAGCTTTTTTGTCTCTTTTAAACTCCCCTCACCAGAAGAAATAAAAAAGCCCGGTCAAGATGAACCTGATCCGGGCTTTGGTCTATCCTCAATTTGAGGTTTGATAGGTAATTTCCCCCATTGGTGGAATTCATTAAATTTATTTTCAACAGAATTATTGGAAAATCATACTGCGGCAATCTCCACCGGTATATTTTAAAAATCTGCTCAAGCAATTGATTTGTTTTTTGTGAGAATCAACTCTTGCCCATTTGCTTGAGCATCTTCAGCACATCTTCTTTTCGCAGGTCATAAATACCAGCTAAACAAATGATGTCTTTCCCAGGTACTTTAGCAAAGAAAGTGACTTTGAGATTCGGCGACAGTCTATTCGGTTTTACCCAGAGGTAGTCGATCCAACCGCTTTCTTTTTTCTTTGCAATGTCATCATACATCTCAGCAAAAATGGCCTTCCCTGTTACATCCTTAAGACCGATCTGGTTGATCCCTTCAAGTTCTGGCAGATAGGGGTGAACGACCATCATACCGTCCATATGTAAAACATACACGTAGCTGTCCTTCCAGACAAAAGGACCATTTTTATCCCGTATTTTGGGCAGTGCAGCCTTTTCTCCGTCATCCTCGATTAATTTGATCGCCCCTTTTACCTTGTCCATTACTTCCATTGGGGTAGCGATTCCCTCACTGTAACTCTTGCTGCAGATACAAAACATGGCAACAAGCACAACAACACCAGTGAACAGATTTTTCATAACTTCCTCCTGTTAACTCTGATCTTTGGAATCGCGGATCAGATTCTCTTTCTTTCGCCATCTGAGCAATTATCCATACAAGTGATAATAGCAGCCACGCTACGATCCGTCTGCAACGAGCATGATTCCGGCAAAATTATTCTGTCACCCTTCTATGGTCAGCAATGTAGCGTCCCACTATTGTTTCATCGTTTATTTAAAAAATCAAGATGTTGAGATTTTACGTTCTTTCATAATATTGTTACGAATGATAAGGGTATTTGATTAAGATCCGCCTTTGCTGCGCATTTGCCTCTATGCTGCTATTTTGATTTGGAGTTGGAATGAGCTGCGAAGACATGTTACCCACCTTCGCGCCACCTCCATTACAACAGCTTCAACAATTTCACTCGGCAATTCCTGATCATCTGCAATGTCGTCACACCAATAATCTCTATAAATCTGTTATGTTGGCCACTAGAGGACAAACGCACTCAAGGTTAATGTCTTCTATTTTTGTTGCCCTTTTTTTATCCAGATAAATTTGGTGCTAAGGGGTACTCTTCTGTAAACGCTATTCTTGTTTGTGCCAGTTAATTGTCAGGTTGTAGCCCTGACAACACTTATCACAAGACGATGGACATGAAGTCCATCCGAACCACCTATTGAGGAACAGTCTTTATTTGGTGACCATTACTCATGTATTCTAAAATGTCTCGACGCGTCTCTTTCTCAAAAGCACCTGGTTCATTGGCAACTGCAAAGAACATCCCACCGCAACTTTTACAGTAAAAAACTACACAATTTTCGGGTCATTCCATTTTTATATTCTCAGTTAGTATCTTGCACGCGACTTGACACTCAACAGACAGAAGTTTTTCCCAGATTATCGAGGAAGAAGTTACTTCATTTCGGTCAGATAGAATGCGCGATACTTTCGTATCAACCATCCGACTAAGGCGACAATCTTCCTTTATAACGGGAGATAACTTTCTTTAATTGTCAGGAATTAAGTTGGGTGTTTTGTGAAAGGGGTAATGAAAACAGAGAAGTACATAGGCAAATACCAGTGACACAGCACCGTTGGGATATTTCAGTCTAGCCAATAGGTGATTAAATGATGGCGTGAGCGGCAGTTTTGAGCAGATCGAGAAGGTCAAAGACCCTTGCCAGATACTTTCCTCTAAGTTTCAAATCTGAATCTCCTCTGTCCATTAGAGTATTTTCCAGGCTGTCTATCAACCGGTTGAGCCGTTTCTCATGTATTCCCAATCGAGCTTGAATAGGGTCGGTGATTATGCCTGAAAAGGCGGAGAAAATAGCCAGAGTCGCCATCACGGTACTGGTAGATGCCACAGCCAATCCCATTGATGCCGAGGCTGGAAATATTCCATAGTATATTCCTCCAAGGGTGGGGCCCATAAAAAAACCAGCGATGGCACTCTGCTGGGCAATGGTCGCAGCCAGAACTGTACCGAAACTGATACCCCCGGGTGTCATTTTACCCATCATGCCTGCGCCTGTGGCAAGGGTAATAATATTCCCGGCGAGCTCGGATACGGCGTTTCGGCTCAGGGAGTATTCCTTGAGTCGTTTTTCTAGAGATGCCCTGAATCCTTCTTCTTGAGATTGACTCATTATCAGGGTGAGTTGATCCTGAAAAAGACTCTTTACCTCCGGTTGGTCCAGAATTTCTGCAAGCAGTGCGTCGGTAACGTTGCTCTCCTTGCCTTTTTCATTGGGCAGTTCCAGTAGCTGGTTAAATATAAGGGAGTTAATCTCCTCCTGGACAGCTGTTTTCAATCCTGCCGGTATCTTTTGAATCAGTTTATCGATCTTTTTTAATCCGATTTTTTTCAACAGTACAGATGTTACCTGGATTGCTGTGTAGGGCAGTGCCCAAGCTAAGTTCATAGGAGCCTTGATAAGATCTTTGCCAAAGGCCTTTCTGTTAATTTTCACCGCTCCTGAAAGTGAGAAATTGGTCTGCACGAATTCCGGGACCTTCTTCCGCCTGGAATCGATATAATTTCGAACTGCTCTGTTGAATGCTGTTTCGACAACGGCCTGTGTGTCGTTTTTTACTAATTTTTCCATAAAATTATCTACTATTCACTCAATAGGTTTCCTCGTCCATCAGTGCGTCTCTAACTTTGGTGGCAAGGTCCTGCATGGTGAACGGCTTTTGGATGAAGTTTACCCCCTCGTCCAGCACTCCATGATGAGCAATAACGTTGGCCGTGTAGCCGGACATAAACAACCGCTTGAGATTAGGATACAAGGACAATAAATTCCTGGCCAGGTCCCGGCCGTTCATCTCCGGCATGACCACATCGGTCATGAGAAGATGAATTTCGCCGGCATGCTCCCGAGCCAGGCGGATGGCCTCGCCCGGTGAAACTGCGGGGAGGACAGTGTACCCCTGGCGTTCGAGCATCATTGTAGTAACCTCAATGATCATAGTTTCATCCTCCACCAACAGGATGGTTTCGTGTCCTGCTGCGACCGGTTTTGCTGCTTCTGGTTTAGATGATCGCTCCCCCTGGCCCTGATACCGGGGCAGGTACAGCCTGAAGGTCGTACCAATACCTGGTTCACTGTAGACATTGATGAAACCGTTGTTCTGTTTGACAATACCGTAGACCGTTGCCAGTCCCAGCCCGGTTCCCATGCCCATCTCCTTAGTGGAGAAAAACGGTTCGAACAAATGCGAGAGATCTTCGCGGTTCATGCCGTGACCGTTGTCACTCAATGCCAACAACACATACTCACCTGGAACAAAACCTGCGTGCGCGCTACAGTAGGCTTCATCAAAAGTCACGTTGCTCGTTTCGATAGTAACTTTACCTGTATGTCCGATGGCATCCCGGGCGTTGACACACAGGTTGGCAAGAATTTGGTCGATCTGGGTTGGATCCATTTGAATTGGCCCCAGGTTCTCTCCCGGCAGCCAGGCGAGATCGATGTTTTCACCGATAAGTCGTCGCAGCATTTTGAGCATACTTGCCACGGTCTCGTTGAAGTCGAGCACTTTGGGTGCCACTGTCTGCTTGCGGGCAAAAGCCAGCAGTTGTCTGGTCAAGTTGGCTGAGCGCTGTGCAGCCTGCTGGATCCCCTGTAACGCCGAATACATCGGATGGTCTGCCTCCACTTGATCAAGGACCAATTCCGAATAGCCCAGAATCACTCCCAACATGTTATTGAAGTCATGGGCAACACCACCGGCCAGCCTACCTACCGACTCCATCTTCTGAACCTGAATCAACTGGGCCTGCAGTTTCACGGCTTCGGCTTCGGCCCGTTTGCGCTCCCTGATATCAGTCCCAATTCCCATCAAATAGAGTTGTCCCTGTGCCTCAAATTTGATGCCAGTGAGGACGAAAGGAACAGATTCTCCGTCTTTCGTCAAAAGAGACGCTTCAATCGAAGCGCTGCCCTTGGTCATCACATCTTCAATTACGTTCAGTACAACCTCTTTGGCTTCGGGTACATACCAATCTGTAATATGACGTCCTTCTATTTCACCAATCTCGTAACCAAGGAGCGATTCGTGTTCTCTGTTCCACAGAATTAATTTTAATTCGGGATAGCTGTAGAGGTAAAAAATGCCGGGCAGACTCTCGATTACTGATTTTGAAAAGAATTGTTCCCGTCGCAAGGCTTCTTCGGTCTGCTTGTGCTTTTCGATCTCGCGTGCAAATTCTATATTTGTCTGTTGTAAGGAATCGTTTGTCTCAGAAAGCTGAGTCGTTCGTTCGGCAACCAGCTTTTCCAAAAATTGATTCCGGTCCACCAGTTCCTTCATCGGATAGATTTCGCCCTCACGAACCAGGTGGTAGGGAATGGAGATACTACTGTGTGAAATTTTCCAGCCTCCAATTTCCAAACGAAATATCAAGACCAGGCGTGCGGTCTCTTTTGACAGGATTTGGTCTTCGATTGGCAAATGTATATTAAAAAAGCCGGTTGCAACAGCGATCGTATCCGCCAGCGATTGTATGGAAAAATCCTTGAGTTCGATGCGGAGCGGATCTTTGACCTGGGCGAAGTCCTGTCGGGTAATTGCAACCCATTCATCCCTGCTTTTTACCAGAAAATCCCCGCCCCCAGTAAAGCCAGAAAAATCTTCACTGAAATGCGTGGTAAGCCGGTCATCACGAGATGAATACATTTGCAGGTAGTCGTCAAACAGTTGCCAGATTATTTGGTAGTCTTTTGGGTCCATTGACTGAATCTTGTTTGTCTGTAATGAAAATGAGGGGGATATGTAAGCGGAAGAGCCAATTGCCGTTTCACAATTTTTATATATGAAAATTACATGTGAATGAGGACAGCTTAAAAATTAACATTCTAAAGTTAAGATAATTCTAAACCATAATCGAAAGAATTGGTAGAGGACAGGGGTTTTTCCAAGGTCATTCGAGGAAGGATTTACTTCACTTCAGCCAGCGGATGTACGATAGTATTCTCAAATATTTTTTTAGGTGTGGCTTCAGCCATTGCCTCGGTCATGAGATACTCCACATCAGCAAGGTGGCACTTATCCTCCATGGCCTGCTGTAATTCTGATACATCTCGAAAGTGGTAAGAATTTCTTGGACATTGGCTCGACTATTTTTTGCTGGTGATCGCTGCTTACAGAGGTGCCAGAGGATAAGTAGGCGATGGTTGCCCGAACAACACCGCAGTGGCCTTGATCATCAAGGATATCGAGCAGGGATTTAACTCCATGAATTGGGTCGTATGCGCCGTCAACTTTGGCGGTGTGCTTTGGATCTTCGCACCAGTAATCAACGGCCCGCGCGTTTTTCTTACCGAAGATTGAATAGAGCACTGATCGGTTAAGGTGCTTGCGGGCAAAATGGAATACTTGCCAGGACTGAATTTTCGACTATGAGTTTGGCATTTAACTCCCTTGGATAATGTGAAATACTGCAAATATGAAAAACTTTACAAAAACCTCATCCACTGTTAGGATCAGGAGTGGGACTAACCTAGCCTATTACGGAACCATTCCGTCTGCAGGGATAAGGCATTTTTTTTGTCCAAAAAACGTCCGGACACTGCCTGTCACTGTGTGCAACACCCCTCTGGGTTATTTTGCCGCTGCTGGGTTTAGAGATGGTAGAACGTATCAATAGCGAGCTGCTGGACAGATATGTATCCATACGGGCCAAAGAGGTCAAATTAACAACTGTCCACCAGGAGCTGACCTATATTCGGGCGGTGATAAATTGGGCTTTTAGCAGGCGTTTGATCTCTGCAAAACCGAGAATAGGGTTTAATTTCCCGAGGCGGGACGATGCGCGGATCCAGCCGCCGACCAAGGCAGAATTCGACGCGATCCTGGCTTGTGCGGTACCGCACATGAAGCGAGCCATGCTGATTTCTTATTATACCGGATTGCGCCCTGGTAAAGAGGGGATGCTTCGGCTTACCTGGGCCGATGTTGGCCTGATCAGCGAGACGTTAACAGTGACCTCCGCACTAGAAGGGCGGCCTCCCATTGCGGGTGGTGCCACTTAATAAGACAATTTTTGCGTACCTTATCCCGATGGTTTGACGAGGATCAGGAAAAAGGCATGCGTTACCTTGTCCATTATCATGGTGGCCCAATAGATAGTTTGAAAACCGCCTGGAAGGCTGCAAAAAAAAGGGCAAAGGTTACGAGAAGGATGAGGATGTATGATCTCAGGCATGCATTTGCAACCCACTTGCTCGAAAACGGCGCTGATCTGAAGTCGGTATCAGAGATTCTGGGCCATGCATCGCCTGATATGACGATGCGGGTTTATCAGCATGTGAGCTCTGATCTGAAAAGGAAGGCGGTCGATTTGCTTGATTAGATGGCAATGTCAAGAGTCTGACGAGAAGGAAATAAAGTATTGGCTGATTTAGGATAAGAGACAAAACCCCACCAGAAGAATAAAAAAAAGCGAGAGATATCCATCAACAATATAAGGAAAAGGTCGATGAAGACCGGGTAGTTATCTTGCCGGATGAGGAAGTTAATATGGGTGGATCATTTAAAAAGCTGTTTGCTAAAATAGAGCAAACTCTTTCCTATAAAAAAGAGAAGGCGAAGATAAATCTTACCCTAGAGCTTCAGGAGCTCATGGAGAAGAAGAATCTCACGCAGGCAAATCTCGCTAGGGAACTGAACAAATCAAACGCTTATGTGACCCAGATGCTCAGAGGAGAGCAAAATTTCACCATTGATACTATGGTTGAACTTGCAGAAGCTCTGGACAGCAATCTTACTATCCATTTTTCGACAAAAGCGGAGAAAACTGTCGATTGGTGGAGAGTAGTATAGGAGAGTAATAAAGTATAACGGTTGATACGAAAGTATCTTGCATCCGGTTTGACTGAAATGGAGTAATTTTTTCCTCGATAATCTGGAAAAAACTCCTGTCTGTTACCGATTCTTTCGGTTATTTCCTATTGGAAATATATGGACTTTCACACTACGCGAAGTACCTCAAAAAGTAGGCCTGTTTAAAACGAAATTTCTTGTAAGGATTTACTTTGGACTACAACTTGCCCCCAGATCTAGTTAAAGCAGCTCAGAATTGCAATTTGATACCTATTGTCGGCGCTGGTGTGTCGATGTCGTTGACCGACGAAGAAGGGATAAGGATCTTTCCTAGTTGGGGAGAGTTGCTAAGTCATGCAGCCGAAGAGCTTAGGCTCGCAGGTAAAGATGGCCTTGCCAATGGCATCACTTCAATGCTTGAAATAAAGCGATTTCAAATGGCTGCCCAGTTAGCCCGAGAAGGATTGCAAGGCACATTGTGGAGCCAATTTTTCAGGAAACATTTTGAAGAGCCATTGTCTAGAATCTCTGAAAACAGCAAGATGTTACCGAAGGCAATTTGGGGGCTTGGCAATCGGGTGCTGACTCTTAATTATGACAAGGTATTACGCGGAGCATGCCCAGGTTCAGATTGCTTGAGCGAATTGGATAATACCAATAAGGCAGAGTTGGCGGATTTTAAACGCGGTACTCTACAGGTTCCGGCTATCTGGCACTTTCATGGCCGGATTGACAACATGTCATCTCTAATATTTACAGTCGAGAGCTATGACAAGTTATATACTGAAACCGATGAAAGCTACCAAGCCGGTCTGCAAGTTTTCAGGGGGCTGTGTCGTGATAATCGGCTGCTGTTTGTCGGTTGTAGCCTCGAAGACGCTGAGTTACTGCACGAAATGGCCAAACAACACCAGCTGTTTAACGGGAATACCGGTCCCCATTATGCACTGGTTCATAAAGAGCAGCGTTCTACCATCGAGCAAAAGATTAACGGACTGTCTTTGGATTTGCTGACTTTTGAAGACTTTGGTGCCCCTCTGGTCGCAATGGTCACCGCCATTGCTAATCATGTCCCGAAAAGCCAAAGAGCAAGCGAAGTGATGGGCTGCAAACAGAATGTCCCAAAAGAACAACAGATCAGAAAAGGCAACAAAAAGATTGCCTTACTATCGGCGAATCCGCTTGATGAGGAACAGCAATATCCTCTTTTCCTCAACGAGTTTAAAAAAATTGCTTGCCAAATCGACCATTTTAGCCTGAACACCGAAAACCTTAACAACCTGACCGGTTATGACTACCTTTTCATCCTCTCAAAAGTGATCAAAAATAAATTGCTCATAGAGAATGACTATCTATGCAGCCAGCGAATCAGCTTTGAGGAATTGGAAGAAAGGATAGGGAATGAGAAGACTGAGGGAGTTTTTATTTTTGTAGATCAGGCGCCAGCACCTTCTTTCGTTTCAGAATTGCACTTACCAACGTTGATACTTGCAAACTTGGAAAAAAAACAGCTTGAAAATTTCGCCTTTCAGCTGTTTAGAAAAAATAATTTGGATTATTTCTCAAACGATCTACTCCTTAACCGCATGGCCTTTGAACTCAGCCCTCAAACTGAAAAAAGCAAGGGCAACAATATCCAACGATATATTACTCCACTACCGGACAGTATCGATCCCAAGACTGTGCGCGGCTTTATTGGGCGTACAGGCGACCTTGAACAAATATGTCGCAGAACAATTTCCCAGAAAGAGGAGGGTGGCATCCTCACTATAAAAGGATCAGGCGGAATAGGTAAGACCGCCACAATGAAAAAAGTCGCAGTAGCCTTGGCTGAGCGGGGACATTTTGAGGGTGGCATTAACTTTGTTGACTGTGAACCAATTACCGATAACCAACAGTTTGAATATAAGGTTGCCTCAGCCTTCAATCTGGAGCAGGGCGAGGATCTAAAACAAAATCTGCGTAATCACCACGATAAGCAGTCTAGATTGATCATCATCGACAACTTCGAAACCTTACTATACCTCGATGATCATAAAGAGATAAAGGCTTTGCTGAGTTCGGTTTGTGATTACGCAACAATAGTAACTACTTCGAGAGAGCGGTTGCAAATTGAGGGTGAAATTGTTTATGAAATGCGACAGCTTACCACAGATGAGGCTGTCGAATTATTTATCGCGGGGTTAGATCAGAGAGAAATACCCTCTATAGAATTAGATTTTTTACGTCAGGAGATCATCGAAAACCTTTTGGACAACAACCCATTGGCAATTAAACTAATTACTGGAAATATGCCCAAAGGCAAAGAGCTAGTCGCGTTAAAAGAGGAGCTGGAAACTGATCTGTTCAGCAAAATCAGTGTTAGTGATCTTGAAGTTTTTGATGATAGTTCTGATCTCAATATTGCTAGAAAAAGATCGATTTATGGTTCGATCCTCTACTCATATAAACGCTTGCTTGAACATGAGCAGAGGGCCTTTGAATTGCTGTCGCTTTTTCCAGACGGCATTGGGCTAGAAACATTCAAACGGCTTACCCGCGGCCAAGGAAAGAATAAAAAAAGCGGCCATAACAATCTGCCGCAAACAATGATCACAGACAAAGTCATCAAGGCCTTGGAGAACAAGTCGATGATCGAAAACAATAAAGGTCAGATCAAGCTACAGTCGATAGTAGGCAGGTTTGCAGACGGCCAATTACGTCGGCGGGATGACACCACCAATTTTTATAACAACGCTTTTAAATATAACGACTCGCTATTAAAGGCCTTAGATAGTCTCCATAATCACGAAGAAAGAGATGCTCTTGTAATATTTAATAGCCAGCAAGGCAATTTCCTAAAGAGTATTTCATATTGCGACAAAATCGGAATTGACCTAGGTAATGATAGAATTGTGGATTATCTGTATGTTCTCGATAGTATGTTCACTTATATCTGCTCATTCACAGGGTTTATACGCGAACTCTCTATGAAAAGGAATCACTTCGAAGCGAGATTCAGAGAATATGTCGACTTGTTGTTACTAAATGCTAGGTATTTTGCTGGTGATTTCGAAAATTCCTTTCGAAAAATTCAAAATACAGTTCCCTTGGAAACCTTATTAACATTTGATAGAGCAATCCTTATTGAACGACATATGGCTAACCTTGCTTTGAATATATACGTAATGGAAGGTGACGCACTGAGTGGTGCACGATACGACGCAAAACATGGGCTCCTTGCGGCGACCTATCGAAGCACATTATTTCAATTAGGTGAGTACAACGAAAAGCTGGCAAGATCTTGTAAACATGACTTTTTTACTTTAGATATTTTAGACAGAATGGGATTGTTGCGTGTTGAAACTATTGATGAATACCTTGCAGGACTATATGACAAAGATCATTTGGAGCATATGCAAGTTTCTTATCTTCGCTCTAAGTTAGAACCACTAGAATGGCATAAGATTGACGCCCTGGTAACGATCAATCCGTATACAAGGGGGCTCAAAAACTTGATGTTTGCCTTCATTGAGTCAGATGTTGTCAAGGTCAAAACACTTTACCAGGAAGCCATCTATCAACTCAATCATATCAAATATTATCATGTTGAAGCTTTATATTATTACACCCAGTTCCTGCACAAACACAATCAGACTGAGTTTGATAGTCTCTATCGCCAAGGCACCGAACTAGCGAAAAAACACCATTATCGTTTTTTGCAATACCTCTTTGAACAATTGCTTCATCCTACGACAGTGAGCTATGGTTCTCAAAATTATCCGTTACCTGGCAATGAAGATTTCACTGACTTTATCAATTTGTTGATCAAATACAACAAATAACAAAGGACTCGGGGGCAGAATTGATTTATTGACATTCCAATGAAAAATCGCAAAGGGTGAACACAAACTGGTGGCTTTCACGTTACTTGTAGTTATCAAAGTTCAGGAATCTCCTATCGATCTTAACCTTGCGCGCTTAAAGGAGTATTTGACTTTGCATATCCCACCAGAGACTATTTAACACATCTGGTACTTATATTTTTACATCGATAAAAAGTTATCCATGAGAAATAAATTCATCCTATTTATAGCCAGTGTCTCGAGCTTCATTTCGTTGTCTAGAGCAATTGCGACAACCAAGCATGAAAAAGAATACCAGGCAGAGTGGTGTAAAGGGAAAGGATAGACCGAGTACGTACTGCCGGATAAAACTCGTTGCGATTGTCTGACAGCGAGCAATGCAATAGAGTTCGATTTTGGTAAGAAATGGGCTGAAGCAATTGGTCAAAGCCTCTACTACTCGCTACAGACGGGAAAACGTGCGGGAATAGTATTAATCCTTGAGAACAAAAAAGATCGGAAATTTTGGCTTCGATTGAACAGTACCATCCAGCACTTTCACCTGCCGATTGACACTTGGTCTATCGGGCAAGGGGCATACAAAAAATGATTAATTCCATTGTCGAGACTATCTGGAAAAATCTCCTACCAGTCACCCATTCTTTCGGTTATGATGTGTAGCGTAGATACTGACACATTTCTATATCGATTCCTGCCAGACAATGGATGAAACTGAGCAGCACGACTGGAAGGGAGAGTTGTCATGATGAAAATAGAAAAGAGGTCAAGTCGGCTTTTGGCTCTTATTACAAGTTCGAGATAAGTAGCAGCTTGTTAATAACAAAATAATACCCCGGGTTTACCGGTGATCATCGCGTTATCCCTTAATAAGGATTGTTAAATGAGCCATAATGGAGAAAAGAAAATCTGCGGCATCATAATGCCGATTTCGACACTTGATGGATGCAGCGAAGGTCACTGGAGCGACGTTCTAGAAATTATTACAGAAGCAATCGAAGAGTCCGGATTTGAGGGAAATCTGGTTAGCAACGCTGACGATGTTGGAATAATTCAAAAACGCATCATTCAGAATCTCTATGAAAATCCAATCGTAGTCTGTGACGTAAGCGGGAAAAATCCAAATGTAATGTTTGAACTTGGGATGAGGCTTGCATTTGACAAGCCAACTATAATCATTAAGGACGACAAAACGTCCTACTCATTTGACACATCTCCGATCGAACATATCGAATATCCAAGAGATTTAAGATTTTCGAGAATCGTTGATTTCAAATCAAAACTTGCTGAAAAAATCAAGGCCACATTCGAAAAATCAACGACTGATGCGTCCTATACGACATTCTTGAAGCACTTCGGCGAATTCAAAGTTGCTAAAATTGATAAAAAAGAAGTGTCCGGGCAAGAGTTCATTCTTGATGAACTAAAGAACATCAGAATGGGAATGCGAAGACTTGAGCGCAACAATCAATTTGGCAGAGATTCCAACTCCCGAAATGCATTTGAACACTCCGCCTCCGATGAGGACTTTGACTATTGCATGGGGGCGGCTTCTGATTTGGAAATCAAGAAAGCGATTGACATTATCAGCAAACACACATCGGTTATGTCGGTAGACGTTATGCAAATAGAACCCGATCACAAGCATCTGAGAGCAAAGCTATACGACATAAAAGCTAAAGATGACCTTCAAGATTTGATGTGCAAAATTTCGCCAAAAAGCCAACGCAAACGGCATATGATTGTGAGCAAGAATGGCTAAGCAACCACTCCACCTGACCTGCGTGAAAAACTGCGCAGGTCATTGAATTCAATGTTAAATTTCAGGCACGGAGATGCCTCGCTGGAGTAGTGCAATAAGTGCAACAGATTGAAGTTTGTCCTCGAAAACTAGTCTCTGAGATCTTGGGTCACGCATCACAGAATGTAGTGTTATCTGAAGCTGAATAAACCTCAACAATAACCCAAAAGGTAGAGAATGGGACAACCTGCTAAAAAGGTGGTTCAAATCCACCAAACGAAAGCGTCTCCGACACAACTCATTCGAGGGAGACAAACTGATGAGCTTGTGATTGGTCTATGTGGAGCAGTTGGGTCTGGAGTCTCAACGGTTGGCAAAATTATTGCAGATCAACTGTCTCGATACGGGTATACCACATCCTTCGAGAAAGCCACAGATCACATACTAAGTGTCAAAACCCCGCCAGTTACTGATTCAGAATTTGAAAGAATATACAACCTTCAGACTTTGGGAAGCCAAATAAGAAACGAATATGGAAATAACTATCTTAGCCAACTCATAATTTGGGGTATTGCTGAAGAGAGAAACAAGGCCGGAGCAAAAACATTAAACAAGGCACCTAAAGATATTGATCATGAGGAAGCAGCTCAATTTACACGGAGACATGTCACCATAGTTGACAGTTTAAAAAATCCCGCAGAAGTAGAATTACTCAAAATTGTCTACGGCGATATGTTTTATATGTTCGGTATATTATGTGATGACTTTGAACGGGAGAGAAGGCTGAAAAATAAAGGTAAAGGGATGGATCCCCACGAGGCAGTAAAGCTCATGGAGCGAGATAAACAAGAGAAAGAAGACAATGGTCAGCATGTGTTAAAAACACTCCAGCTGGCTGATTTTTTTGTAAGAAACAACAATAGGGCAAAAAACACAACAGAGACTTCAGTTGACAGATTCATTCAGCTTATACTTAGGCAGAATAATATAACACCGACAATCGAAGAATATGGGATGTATGTAGCTGAATCTGCTGCTAAGTTATCAGGCTGTATGTCTAGGCAGGTCGGTGCTGCCATATTATCACCTGCTGGAGATATCATATCTACCGGTCGTAATGATGTTCCCTCTCCAGATGGTGGGTTGTACTGGGAGGGTGGTATTACGCAAGATTGTCGCTGCTTTAAGGTTGATGGTACCACTTGTGAAAACAATAGAAGGAAAGACATCATCTACGCAAAAATTGAAACTCTCTTGCATCAGAGATTCGCAGAGCTGAAAGATACTAAGAACACTGACGATATAGATAAAAGAATTAAAGGTATTGTATTAGATTTACGGGAAGATAGTGAAATAAAGGACTTATTGGAATACTCCAAAGCAGTTCATGCTGAAATGGATGCAATCACTACTGCTGCAAGGATTGGAAACAGATCTCTTTATGGTACCACGCTCTATTCTACAACATTTCCCTGTCATCACTGTGCAAGACATATCATTGCATCTGGTATCAAAAAGGTATATTATATCGAACCATATGAGAAGAGCTTAGCCAAGGAGTTGCATGATGATGCTATAGACCTTGGCCATGGGCAAATAAGGGAAAGCGAGAATAAAGTTAAATTCCTCCATTTTGAAGGAGTAGCTCCAAAACAATATTTTTCATTGTTTACTTGTAATAACAGAAAAAAAGACGGTAAACTAAATAAAATAAATCTAATCACACAAAAACCAGCCGCAACTACCTACCTTGATAGTTTCATAGATAGAGAAGCCAAGGTAGTTTTCTTAATAACAGGAGAGCCAGTAAACAACCCGGAGGAAGAACATGAGCAAGGATAGCCGCAGTAAGGGGGCAAGTGGAGAGATCTTTGCAAAACTCATCAACCACAATAGGAGGCGGTACAGGAAAAATAATACAACTGAACGCTTCAACTAGAACAAGTTTAAGAGCAAACAGTGTTTCTACGAGAAAGATAGTTGAATTTGCTAAGCGCCTAAAGTGGTAGTAAATGACAAAGAGAAAAAAGTAATGGCCATGTGTAATATTCACATGGCCATTACTTTTTCCATCGAATCAATGTTCAGAAGAATGAACCGCAATAGCTTAATACAGTTTGTAAAAGAACTGGTTCTTTGGTAGTGATCGCTACCACAAAATCGCCAGCAAAGCCAATGTTTTCTTTTTGAATGTGTCTGTCGTTCGGGACGCTGGGGTCGGAGGTTCAAATCCTCTCTTCCCGACCATATATAAAAAGGGTTTCAGGCGATTGCTTGAAACCCTTTTTTCGTGAAAGTGTTACTAGTGTTATCAGAGTTCCTTTTCCTAAAAAAAACGAATGTTAAAATGGTCACAGCTGGTAAACTCTGGTGTGCAAAAGAAAAGAGATCGAAATGGATAATCCTCTTAACGAATGTTCCAGATGTCTAAAGGAGATACTAAAAACATGGTGGCCGGATCGATTAAAGTAGTCCAGATACTCCCAGACCTGGAAAGTGGCGGGGTAGAACGAGGCACCCTTGAAGTAGGAAAATACCTTGCTGATCACGGAAATGATTCTATCGTTATTTCTGGTGGAGGACGGTTGGTAGCTCAACTGGAAAGGGAAGGCAGCACCCATTTGACATGGCGACATATCGGTGAAAAAAGTCCGAGATGCCTTCGTTATATTTTCCAATTACGAAAATATCCTTGTGGAAGCAAAGGTGGATATCCTTCATATCAGATCCCGGCTTCCAGCCTGGGTAGGATATCTTGCCTGGAAAAGCCTTCCTGAAAACAAAAGACCTGCATTTGTCTGCACATTCCATGGATTTCATTCCATCAACAAATACAGCGCGATCATTACGAAAGGGGATAAGGTAATTGCTGTTTCAAATGTGATAAAACAACATATCAAAGAGGCATATCATGTTTCCGATGATAGAATAGAGCTGATTCGCAGGGGGGTTGATGAAAATATATTTAATCCGGAGAGTGTCTCTCAGGACCGAATTCAAGCATTAAGGGAGAAATGGAATATAACTGATAATAAATTTCCTATTATAATGATCCCCGCTCGCTTGACCCGTTTAAAAGGACATAAGGTTTTTATTAAAAGTCTCTCCATGCTTAAAAAACAGGAATGGATCGGTCTTTGTGTCGGCGATATTAATGAAAAATCCGCCTATTATGCTGAGCTTATGGAGTATTCACATCAATCAGGTGTAGAGAATAAAATTCATTTTGTCGGTCATTGTGAAGATATGCCTGCGGCAATGAAACTTGCAGATATTGTGGTCTCTTCTTCAATAAAGCCGGAATCCTCCGGCAGAATAGCCTTCGAAGCACAGGCCATGGGGACGCCTGTGGTTGCATCAGCCCATGGCGGGAGTCTTGAATCTATCTTAAATGATAAAACAGGCTTTCTTGTCAAGCCAGGAGATCCTGAAAGCATGGCAGAAGCTCTGGATATTCTGATCTCAGATAAGGCGAAGTGCGCACAGATGGGAGAGGATGCCCGGAAATGGGTAAAAGAGAATTTCACCATAAACATGATGTGTGAAAAAACTCTGCACCTTTACCATGAGCTGCTGAAAAACAGAGTCTAGTTTCCATCCTGAAACGGCCCTTTTACCCTAACTCTTCGTTGTTCTCAAAATTTAATCCTCGGAATATCAAACATATGCCTGCGGTTAAATTTACCGAACGCCTCAATTTAGAATTAAATGCCTCGTTTCAGGTTAGAAACGAGTCTAGGACTCGACCTCATTTATCTGCTGCCTGTCCGGGCTGGTCGTTCTTCCAGAGCGACCGCATCATTTCAACCGGAAACGGAAAAACAATTGTATTGGTATTCTCATTCGTTGAAATATCACTCAACGTCTGCAGATAGCGAAGTTGTAAGGCTTGTGGGTTTTGGGAGATGACCATGGCTGCCGCGAGTAATTTTTCCGAGGCCTGATATTCACCTTCTGCATGGATGATTTTTGCCCGCCTTTCCCGTTCCGCTTCAGCCTGTTTGGCGATAGCTCTGATCATTGAGTCATTTAAATCTATGTGTTTGATTTCGACATTAATCACCTTAATTCCCCAGGCATCGGCCCTTTTGTCTATTATTTCCTGAATATTTTCGTTTAATTTCTCGCGTTCTGAAAGCATTTCATCCAGATCGTGCTGACCGAGTACCGAGCGTAATGTTGTCTGTGCCAGCTGGTTTATGGCGTCCAGATAAAATTCGACCTGAATGACTGCTTTTTCCGGATCCACAACCCTGAAATAGAGGACCGCATTCACCCGAACGGTCACGTTGTCCTTTGAAATAACATCTTGTGACGGGATGTCCATAGTGACAACACGAAGGTCGACACGAAAGGCTCTCTGGATTCCAGGGACAATTATTCTTAGTCCCGGTTGTTTGACCGTCTGGAAGCGGCCAAGAAAAAGCACAACGAGCCTTTGGTATTCGGTTACTATCTTAAGCGAAAGAGCAATCAGGCCAACAATGAGAGCTACAGGTACGAGGTATTCCAGATATGGATATGAATATAGGTGCATTTATTGTCCTCCCTTTAGGCTTTCCACAGTCAGTTTTAGTCCACTTCGAGAAGTAATCCTCACCTTCTCCCCCTTGTGTATTGTATCAGAGCATATCGCCTGCCATGATTCTCCGAGAAGCCATATTCTGCCTTCTCCATTAAAGTCTGCTGCGGCTTCACCTATCATACCAATAAGTGCTTCTGCACCGGTCCGGACTTTTTTCTTTCTTATGGTCAACACGCGACCCGTCAACAGCAGAATGAGGGATGCAGAGACAGCTGTTGTTCCGATTATGAGAGAGGTAGGGATTCTCAGGCTCTCTTCATCTATCAGAATGAGCGAACCAATAGCAAAAGCTACAATACCGCCAATACCTAACGATCCGAAACTTGGGATAAAGGCCTCGCTGATTAAAAAAATCAAACCGAGGATAATCAGAGCCAATCCACTGTAATTGATAGGCAAAATCTGAAAGGCATAAAATGCGAGCAGGAGAGATATGGTGCCGGCAACGCCCGGCAGAAATATTCCGGGATTAATAAATTCGTAAATCAGACCATAAAATCCGAACAGCAAGAGAAAGTAGGCAACACTTGGATCGCTTATCACAGCAAGCAGTTTGTATCGCCAAGATGGTGCAATTTTGGTAATGGCCATATTTTTTGTGGATATAATATGGGCCTTGGAATTGAGCATTATTTGATGACCATCCAGCTGGTGAAGAAGATCAGGCAGGTCTTTGGCGACAATATCGATTACCTTTAGACGAAGAGCATCTTCCGCGGACAGGCTCACAGCCCCTCTAACCGCCTGTACGGCCCATTCAGCGTTGCGCCCATTTCGCTCAGCAAGAGCCTTGATATAGGCAGAGGCATCATTGATGATTTTGCGTCTCAGGGTTGAGGCATCATCAGTTGCCAGATCATCTTTCTCTTTCTTCTTTTTTTCATCCTCAGGCTTTGATAAACCTGGAAGTCCACCGATACTTATGGGGGTGGCGGCACCAAGATTTGTTGCAGGCGCCATTGCCGCAACATGACTTGCATAGAGAATATATGTCCCGGCACTGGCTGCTCTGGCTCCTTCAGGTGCAACGTAGGTGACAACGGGAATGGGAGAGGCAAGAATCATCTGAATGATATCGCGCATGGAATGATCAAGCCCTCCAGGGGTGTCCATTTGCAGAATCACAAGAGCAGCTTTGCCGGTGATTGCTTTTTTCATGCCCTGTTTTACGTAATCACTTACCGCGGGAGTGATGGCCCCTTTAATCTCAAGCACCAGAGCCTGGGAAGATTCTTCTGCATGCAATAAAGGACTAAGGAGGAGGGGGAGTGTGAGGGTAACGAACAGGAAGAGAATACAGGTCGGAAGTAACCGCGCTTTCCTGTTCAATCCTTCGATGACAGAATCAGACATCAGAGACCTCCAGCGATATTCGCAGGACCCACCAGTGTGAGTCCATCTCTTGGAACAAAAGAGCAAATGGTCTTCTATGTAGGGACCCTCAACCACATTATACTTGGCACAACAGTGATGTTTCCTCTCTGAGAACGTTGATTAATGCTTCTTTCAATGTTGTATTGAAATAATAACCACTTTATTGAGATATGTCAGATGTTCTGATTCGCGCGGTGGTGTTGCTGACCCCCCGTGCAAAGCACGGGAGGTCGTTAGAGTACCCCTTTGAGGGGTGCGTTCAGTCCTTTTTGAAATGTACCAACACCGTGCCTGTCTCCACGGCATCTCCCTGTTTTACACAAATGGATTCGACAACCCCGTCAGCGGGAGCGGACACCGCGCTTTCCATTTTCATCGACTCCAGAATTATCAATTCCTGGCCGCGGAAAACCCGCTCACCTTCAATAACCTTAACTTCCACCACTAATCCGGGCATTGGACAATCGAGAATGTTGCCGCTGACCTTGTCGACAGGTGGCGGCATGTATCCGGCAAGAGCCCATTCGCGCGGGTTATATATCTCGAAGGAAGACGTAACGCCACAGAAAGCGGCTTCGATGAAGTTGCCACTGTATTTGAGGCGAAAATATGCGTCTTCCCCGTTTATGTTCAACTTAAGGCGACGCCTGTAATACTCCATTGGCGGGATGGTGACTAAATAGATAGTTTCATCGACAAGAACACTCCACTGCAAATCGTCATTTTTATTTTCAAGACGAATATGAAAAGTATTGTCTTCGCACTTGGCGACGTATTCGTACAGCTCTTTGACGGGTGATGAAACACCCACCTTGGCTTTCAGCGGCAGGAGCGACTTCTGGACCAGGTTCTCACGCAGGTGGTAGATCAGAGTGGTGGCCGTGGCCATGGCGTTCAACACCTCGGTCGGGGGTGCGATCCGGTTTTTTGGATCGAGCAGATACGTCGGAATGAAATCAGTGGAGAGATCGCCCTTGATGAAAACCGGGATGAGTGAGCACTTGATTGGCAAAATCAATATTGGTGAAGATCCCTTCTATATGATAGCCATTCAAGGCCTGAACCATCCGCTTTCGGGCCTCCTCACGGTTTTCACCCCAGGTGATGACCTTGGCCAGCATGGGATCATAATAAACACTCACGGTGCTACCGGCATCGAAGCCGGAATCTACCCGAATGTTTTTACCCTGGGGTGCTGCATAGCGGGTTATCAGACCGATGGAGGGCACAAATCCTCTTTGGGGATCTTCGGCGCAGACCCGCACTTCCATGGCCCAGCCGGTGAGCGTAACCTCCTGTTGGCCAAAAGGCAAAGTTTCACCCGCGGCAACCCGGAGTTGCAGTTCGACAAGATCAAGGGAGTTGACCAGCTCGGTGACCGGATGCTCAACCTGAAGGCGGGTGTTCATCTCCAGGAAAAAGAATTCGCCGTTTTCATCAAGGATAAATTCCACTGTGCCGGCGTTGACATAGCCAGCCCTTCTCGCCAGCTCGCAGGCGAGCGAGCCCATTTTTTCACGAAGCATCGGATCGAGGGCGCAGGACGGGGATTCTTCAATAATCTTCTGATAACGGCGCTGGATGGAACATTCCCGCTCGCCTAAGTGCACCACATGGCCATGCTGGTCGGCGATTATCTGGATCTCAATATGACGGGGTTTGCGGATGTAACGTTCGACGAAGATTCGGGAGTCGCTAAAGGATTTCAGGCTTTCCTGCTGACAGAGCCTCAGGGCTGAGGCCATTTCCTCAGTCCGTTCAACAATCCGCATACCCTTGCCGCCCCCGCCGGCAGCAGGTTTCAGGAGTATCGGGAAACCGACTACGGTTGTTGCCGCTAAGGCTTCTTCCAGAGAGACGACGGGATCGCTATGTCCGGGGACCGTCGGAACCTCGGCTATTATGGCTAGTTTTTTGGCCGCTATTTTATCTCCCATGGCGGCAATGACCTCAGCCGGCGGGCCGATAAAGGTCAGCCCGGCGGCGGTAACTTTTTCGGCGAAGATTGGGTTTTCCGAAAGAAAGCCATAGCCGGGATGGATTGCCTGGCAACCGGTGGTAAGAGCCGCATCGATGATTTTATCTATTGCCAGATAGGATTCCGAGGGACGCGCTCCCCCGAGAAGGACTGCTTCGTCGGCCTGGATGACGTGAACACTCCTGAAATCTGGTTCCGAGTAGACAGCCACGGTGCGGATTCCCATGGCTTTGCAGGTGCGGATGATTCGGACGGCGATTTCGCCACGATTTGCGATCAGTATTTTATTGAACATGGATAGCCTCACAGTGGAATATTGCCGTGTTTACGATCAGGGCGGCTGCTCTTTTTACTCTCGAGAAACTGGAGTGTGCGGATAAGCCGATGCCGGGTGTCGCGGGGAAAGATGACATCATCGATGTACCCACGTTTAGCGGCCAGAAATGGATTCATAAAGTGTTTACGATAGGTTTCCATTTTTTCACTGAGTAAGGCTTCAGGGTCGTCGGCCCGTTCGATTTCCCGGCGGTGGATGACCTCGGTGGCTCCCCGCGGCCCCATAACGGCAATTTCCGCCGTTGGCCAGGCATAATTGATATCACAGTGAATATGCTTCGAGTTCATCACCACATAGGCACCTCCGTATGCCTTGCGCACAATCACCGTGATCCGCGGTACCGTCGCCTCGGTAAAGGCATAGAGGAGTTTAGCGCCGTGGCGGATGATACCGTTGTGCTCCTGCTCGGGTCCAGGCATGAATCCGGGAACATCGACAAGGCAGATGAGCGGAATATTGAAGGCATCACAGAAGCGGACAAAGCGGGCCGCCTTAAACGAGGCATTATTGTCCAGTGCCCCTGCCAGCACTGCCGGTTGATTGGCAACAAGGCCAATGGTCTGGCCGCCAAGTCGGCCGAGACCGCAGATAATGTTGCCGGCAAAATGGGGTTGAATCTCCATAAACTCCGCTCCATCGAGGATGCTGTAGATGAGGACGTTCATGTCGTAGCTCTGGTTGGGGTTGGGAGGTACCAGGTAGTCGAGGGTCAGATCGGTGCGCTCTGGTGGATCGTTGAGATTGAGGATGGGCGCTTTCTGTTTATTGTTGGAGGGCAGATAGTTGATTAATTGCCGAACGGCACGCAAACAGAGAATGTCATTGGGATAGACAAGTTGGGCAACACCACTTTTTCTGGAGTGCGCCTCAGACCCGCCGAGTTCTTCCGAACTAATATCCTTATGGATAACGGTTTTGACTACATTAGGGCCGGTGACGAACATGTGCGAGGTTCCTTCCACCATAAAAACAAAATCGGTGATCGACGGACTGTAGACTGCACCACCGGCGCAGGGTCCCATGATGCAGGATATCTGCGGAATAACCCCACTGGCATGGACATTACGGTGGAATATCTCACCGTAGGCGGCAAGCGCGTCGACGCCTTCCTGGATGCGCGCCCCGCCCGAGTCGTTCAGGCCAATGATCGGCGATCCGACCTGATAGGCCATATCCATGATCTTGCAAATTTTTTGAGAATGTCCTTCGCCAAGTGATCCACCGATAACCGTGAAATCCTGGCTGAAAACAAAAACCTCCCGGCCACTGATCTTGCCATGACCGGTGATAACCCCATCGCCTGGGGTGCTTTCGCCATTCCCGGCTGAATCGCTGCGGCCGACCTTTAGAATGTCAATTTCTTCAAACGACCCCTCGTCCAGCAGCAGGTGAATCCTCTCCCTCGCCGTCAGTTTCCCTCGCTGGTGCTGGACCTCAATGCGCTTGACTCCGCCTCCGGCGAGGGCGTGTTCCCGCAGTTCGTGAAGTTCCAGAATATTGCTGTGCATGATTTCGACCATGGCCATCTCCTTTTAGTACCTTAGAAATTCATTTTTTTTGTTATGAATAAATGTAGTGAAGGTGCTTATCCCCCCTTGTGGGGTGGTAGGTGCTAAAAATCTCTGTGCCAAAAAGGTACAGGGATTAAGGGAACTGCTGTATTTGTTGAATTATTTCAGTTTTCAAACTTATAGCCAACTCCGTAGATAGATCTTACAAACTCTTGTTCTCGAGAAGCAAAGGAGATCTTTTTTCGCAGATTTTTAATATGTGAATCTATTGTCCGATCACTTACAATACGACGATCCGGATAGATTTTTTCCATCAGTTGGTCGCGGGATAGAATACGGCCGGAATTGTGTCTTAAAATACTCAAAAGCTTAAACTCCACCACGGTTAAGCCAAGGTCGAAGTCATTGAAAGTCGCCTTATAGCAAAGTTCGTCCAGAACCAGTCCTTTAGTGTTGTCAGCTGAGGGATTGCTCATGCGACGGAGCACTGCTTTAACCCTCGCTACAACTTCCCTTGGACTATAAGGTTTGCAGACATAATCATCTGCCCCAATCTCTAAACCGAGAACCCGGTCGATTTCCTGCACCCGTGCTGTAAGCATGATAATAGGTACATTTGAAAATGTACGAATTTCCTTGCAGATTTCCAGGCCATCCTGTCCGGGAAGCATCAAATCAAGGATGATCAAGTCGGGCTTGTGTTCTTTGACCCAAGGAACAGCTTCAAAACCGTTACTCAGACAATAAGTGATAAAGTTGGCCTGGTTGAGATAGTCACTCAGTAAGAGAGCGAGTTTTTCTTCGTCCTCGACAATAAGAATTCTGGCGGTCATCACGGATCCTCCATCAATGGAATGGCAATGTTGATTTGCAAACCGCCTAAAGGAGATGAGCAAGCGGAGATTGTTCCCTCATGAGCTTTGATAATATTTTGGCAGATAGTCAATCCCAGACCCATCCCGCCGGTACTGCGATTACGAGAGGCTTCAACCCGGTACAACCGATCAAAGAGCTTTTCCTGTTCTGCCAAAGGCACGCCGGGAGCACTGTCCCGGAAAGTGATCTGTAATTGTCCCCGATCATATTTCCCGAGTATTTCTAATTTTCCCTTTGGGAGGGTGTACTTGAGACTATTTTCGCAGAGATTGGAAAATAGCTGCTGCAGGCGTTCTGCGTCACCATACACAATTCCCGGGTCAGATGTGGAGGGGAGAAAGGCTGAGAGTGAGACTCCTTTGCGCCTGAATTCATCACGATAGAGTTCCATAACCTGTCGCAGTATAACCGTCGGTTCAATGGAATCTTTATGGTAGGTGAGTGCGCCGACATCAAAGAGAGAAAGCTGGTAGAGATCATCAACCAGTCGGCCGAGGCGCAGTATTTCACTGTGCAGTGAGTCAAGAGCTTTTGCATCGGCTGGACGAATACCATCTTGAAGTGCTTCTATTTCTCCACGCAAAATCGCCAGTGGGGTTCGCAATTCATGTGAGATGTCTGCCACCCATTGTTGTCGGCTTGCTTCATTATGTTCAAGCGCCAGGGCGAGCGCATTGAAATCGCCGGCTAATCGCCCCAATTCGTCGGAGGAGGATATCGGTACACGGACGGCGTAATCTCCACTTGAAAGGCGATGGATACCTTTTGTCAGAGTGTTAATGGGCCGAACCAGTCGCCTGGCCACTAATAAAGAAATGCCGATAGAGAGGAACAGAATGACTGCTATGATTAGGAGCATTGCGAGTTCCTGCTGCCTGACGAAACTGCGTTGATGGGGGGTTGAGAGTTTCTTTTTGGGGGGAATAAGCAAGTAACTGATGATGCGTCCGTTATTGATCAGAGGTGCGAGCTTATCACTTTTTTTTGCTCCTATATTTCCATATAAGGGTTCAAACTGATCGTCCAGAAGAAGCAGTCGCGGCTCTTCCTTACCGAGCAGCATTATCTGTTTCAGGCTATCCGGCCAGTGATCCTGATCTTCCTGGAGAAAATTCCAATTGCCTTGCTTTTCATAAGCTTGAACGAGGGCGGTAGAGATGCGCTCCTGTTCGGCTTTGTTGACATAGTCGATAAATCCTCGGCTAAAACTCCATCTCATTATAAAAAACATACAGATAGCTGCCAGAACAGCAGCCGTGAGAATAGCCAGGAAGAGACGGAGTTGCATCCTCTTTTTCATGCCGTAGCCCACTCCTTGAAGGCTGCTTTATTCCTGATTTTCAAGAGTAAATTTGGCAAAAACATTTTTGAGGTGGCGGAAGCAGGTTGAGTTGAAACTACATTTTCAAAGATGAATAATACGAGTATCTAAAAACTTCATTATTTTTTAACAAATGAGGCTGTTTCTCCATATTTCCTCCATATTTCCTCCATACTCACGCTGTATAGTTTAAAGCATAGAGACTGGATAGCCCACTCTCACAAAAAAAAACTAGAGGAAATGATCATGAAATCTTTAACTGTTAAAAAAGCAATCATTCTTACCGCATGTCTATTTATGATCCCCACTATCAGTTTTGCTGCGCAGAAAGCCACACCTATGACTCACAAGAAGGCTTCAGTTGTTGCTTGTGAGGGTAAGAAAGCAGGTGATGCCGTGACCCTGATGATGAAAGGTAAAAAAGTTAATGCAACCTGCCAGGATGTCAAAGGAGTTATGAAAGCAGTTGTTAACGCAAAAAAATAATCGGACCGAAGTATACGCTAACGTATCCTTTAGCAGGATGAAGCTTTGAAAACGATCAACCCCCGATAACATTGCATTGTTGTTGGGGGTTGTTGTTTTTTTGCCAAGCCATAAATACCTGATATTTAAAGTTTATTCGTTGTAGTTCTGTGTGGTTATGACCTTTACCCCATATCTTCGTTAAACTAGAAAAAATTGCTCTGATCCGACAGGACTCCTACAGGCCTTTTTTGAGGTGATCCAGCGCACAGATCAGCGCTTTTTTGTGGGCGGCAATCCGTCGTCTGAGCGGCCAGGCGGTGGGTGTTTCAGTCGTTATGGAATGATGCGTGTAGTTGTTCTTGAGCATATACCAGTCCAGCGTACTGTTAAATTCGGGAAGAGTCGGGTAATCGGGGGCGTCGGGAGTATTGGCGGTGATAAGGCCGTTGCGGCAGTCGGCACCATAGACCGACCGGCGCCTTGTGATGGGATAGCCTGCGGTGGAGAGGGCCTTCAGGATCGCCGGGCCGAGAACCGGCAGTCCGCCGGGGGTGGTTTCGTACATATAGAAGCCAGCTGGAATATCCTCGACCGAAAGCGCCTCGCCCCGCGGCATATAGGTGTCGGTTTCATGCAGGTCGACCATCAGGCGGTAGGGGCCGGGAAACTTGTGAAGCAACTCCTTGATGGCCGCGACTTCCGGTACCCCGGCACCATTACCGAAGGAGCGGTTCAGATCGGCGGCGCCACTGCCGTAACGCACGCCGCGGATGAAGCCGTAGGGATTGAGGCAGGGCAGGACCAAAAATGAAAAATGATCAAGGTATTGATCGATCCCCCGGTTCATGAATTCCAGGAGGGCATAGACACCGGCCGGCTCTTCGCCGTGAATGCCGGCCGAGAGGATAATGCGGGGAAGTTCGCCGGGGTAATTTCGGGTCAGGGCAGCGTATATGGGATGAACGCCGGCATCGGTCGTGATCCGGCCGGCTTTGATCAGGCGATGCCCGCCCGTATTTTTTTTGAGCGGCTGGACGACCTCGCCGGTAAAAGACCGTTTGACGGTGGCACGCTTTTTGGCCACCAGGTCGATCAGGCCCTTAATCCACAGCCAATTGACACGGCAGGCGGTATCGATCGGCGTTTTTCCGGTGGTTTCGGCTGTTACCGGATGCGCCACTCCCAGGCGGTACAACAGGTCGCCCAAGGTGCCGTCGTGCCGCACGATGAAGCCGTCCTTGTCAGTCCGCATGCCGCTGTTCTGGCCGGCGCTGATCACCTTGTGGGCCAGAACCGGCGCGGTTTTACGGATCGCCTCCACAATCCGGCCGTAAACCGGGAGATTATCGAAAGCGTAGTGGTAGGCGGCGGCTTGGTCGATCCGGGAGATGTTATCCTGATGCAGGTCGAGTGCCGCGATGATGTTTTCTAAGGGGTCACGCCGCAGAAGATGGTGCATGAGGCGTGTTTCGGCAGGCAGATTAAGATTCAATCGGCTGTCGGACGACCAGTACCACCGTTTGAATTTTGCGCCCCGTCGGATATCATCCACCTGATTCCCGTTTTCAAGCTCGTAGCGCACGAAATCGTTGTTAAAGCCCGAGTCTTCACCCTCGTCGGCATTGTATCGCTGCCGGGCGTCGTAGCCTGCAGGATTGCCGAGCGGATAGACGATGAGATGTACTCCGCGTTTGTGGGCATAGTCGAAGATGCGGTTAAAATAGCGGATGATGGTCAGCGGTCCGGCCACTTCGTCTCCGTGGATCCCGGCGCGGATGAGCATGAATCGGTCGTTTGGTCCGGCGCCGCGCGAGACGATACGGTAAAAATCGAATCCGCCACTGGTATGCTTGAGGTGGTGCCGTTTGATCTGGATATCGCGTCGTCCGGCCGCCAGCTTCTTCAATTCTTCCACGTAGCCGGTGGTTTTCCGAAACAGTTCATCACGGGTGCGCCTTTCAACGATGATCATCCGCCGGATGATCAACTCGTCTTTGGATCTGAGGTAATTGCTGGGAAAGTCGAACCACAACCGCATAAACGTCGACAGCTTCATCGCCCGCCGATGACCCAGGCTCGGATCTTCAAGGTAGATATTCTCCCTGTCGATGCCGCTGACGACCGAATAGTGTCCGCCTTCGAAGGCGAACCAGTCGACGATGACTGGTATCTTTTTGCGGCCGACCCACTCCCTGATATCTTCCAGATCTGAAAAATCCTTTACGCGGGCGCGGAAGCCGAGCTTCTGGGCTGCACCCACCAGACCCTCCGCTCCGATCCCGCAGGATGGGGTGCAGCCCGATATCAGTGCCAGTTTTTTTTCAGTTATTTTAACACCCAGAAAACCCAACACCATTTTTAACGATGCCGGGCCGCAATAGCCGGGCTTTTGTCTGAAAGAATCGACCTTTAACATGGCATCCATAGTAGTACCGATCGCAAAAACGTCTAAGTGACCCTGCCATGTGGTCTGAGCAGGAAGAGCTTTATTATCTCAGGTGTGACGGGCAGGTCTGTAACCTGATAAGATAATTACAGCATCCCGGAATGCTAGAGGAAGGTTACGTTAATCCGATACTGCCAGGAGATGTCGGAGTAAATTTTCCACCAAGGGTATAGCGGGATCCCGGTGAGTAAAAGGTACTGCTGGTGGCAACCTTCCCGTCAACCCAGGTTTTACGATGGAGAGCCAGGCAGGGTTCAGAAGCATTGATCTCCAGTAGATCCCGTATCCACGCATCGGGGATAAGCGCTTCGACGATATGCTCGACTGCCGTTACCGGGGCGATGCCCAGTAAAAATTCACTGACGGTAATCCGGGTGAAATCCTGCTTGAGAAAGTTGGGTGCGATCTCAGGTTTGATATATCTACAGCCGAGCTGTAGAGGTACATTGTTGTCTTTGTGGACGATGATCGAATGGAATACCGGGCTATACGGTTTGAGTTGCATCGCGGCGGCTACTGATGGTTTAGCCTTCTCTTCCTGAAGGAGATGTACTGTGCATGAATATAAACCACCCCTCTTGCGAATCTCTTCGGCAATTGATTGAATCTGTAGCAGAGCGGCTTGCGGTTTCTTGTCGGCGACAAAGGTGCCTCGACCCTGGATACGTTTGATTCTACCTTCGGCTGTTAATTCGCGCAGTGCTCTGTTAATGGTCATTCTCGAGACTTTTAAGCTGGCAACCAGCTCGGTCTCTGATTCGATCCTCATGCCGGGTAGTAACTCCGCGCCATTGATTTTTCCGACGATATACTCTTTTACCTGCTTATAGAGAGGTGGTCGATCGGGTTGAGCTGAGAGTCTCTTCATGCCCGTTATCGAGAAAAACTTGGGAGTAGGTCGGGGTCAACCAGGTGGTTAAACGCTCCTGATTGCACAAGATCCTGTGAATTTTTAATATCAGGGGCGAAATACCTATCCTGATCGTAAAAAGCAACAACCGTACGAACAAGAGCTTTTGCTTCTTCCAGTAGGGGGGATGTCTTAAGAGGTGCGCGAAAGTCGATACCCTGACAGGCTCCCAGCAGTTCGATAGCCAGAACACCTGCGGTGTTGTCGGCCATTTCCGAAAGTCGCCTGGCTGCAAAAGTGGCCATGGAAACATGATCTTCCTGATTAGCAGAAGTCGGCAGGCTGTCGACAGATGCTGGATGGGCAAGAGATTTATTTTCACTGGCAAGTGCTGCCGAGGTTACCTGGGCGATCATGAAACCAGAGTTGAGGCCGCCTTTTTCAACGAGAAAAGGCGGCAGTTTTGACATATGGGTATCGATCAGCAGGGCCATTCTTCTTTCTGAGAGTGCGCCTATTTCGGCAATAGCCAGGGCCAGATTGTCTGCGGCCATGGCAATGGGTTCGGCGTGGAAGTTGCCACCTGAAATGATGTCATTTTCTTTGGCAAAGACCAGGGGATTGTCGGATACGGCGTTGGCCTCAGTCGCGATTACTTCGGCTGCGTTGCGGATCTGGGTAAGACAGGCCCCCATAACCTGAGGCTGGCAGCGCAGGGAATAGGGGTCCTGAACTGCCTCGCAATTTTTATGTGAGTTACCTATTTCACTGTTATCAAGGAGCAGGCGGTAGCAGGCTGCGGCATCAATCTGACTTACATGGCCACGCACCTCGTGAACAAGTGGATCGAAAGGTCGGCGACTTCCCAGCGCAGCCTCAACGCTCAAACTTCCGGAAACCATAGCGGCTGCGAACAGCTCCTCGGCTGCAAACAGCCCCTCCAGAGCAAAGGCAGTGGAAGCCTGGGTTCCGTTTAACAGGGCCAGTCCTTCCTTGGGTCCGAGGGTAATCGGCGATAAACCGGCTATCTGCAGCCCTTCCAGACCTGATATTTTTTGTCCTTTATACAATGCCTCTCCTTCACCAAGGAGAACGGTGCTCATGTGGGCGAGGGGGGCAAGATCTCCGGATGCTCCCACCGATCCTTTTTGTGGAATGCACGGATACACTTCGGCATTGACCAAATGTAGTAACGCTTCGATAACCTCAAGGCGTATTCCGGAATAGCCTCGCGCCAGACTGTTGATTTTCAATACCATCATCAATCGGACCGTTGATTCCTTCATGAAGGCGCCAACTCCTGCCGCATGAGAGAGGACAATCGAGCGCTGGAGATGTTCAAGTTCGTCGTTTGGAATAATGGTACTGGCGAGTAAGCCGAACCCGGTATTGATGCCGTAAATCACCCGACCTTGTCTGATCACATCTCTAACGGTTTCAACTGAAGCGTCTATTTTTGCTTTGCAGTTTTTTGTCAGTCGCACTGTGATCGGTGCTTTGGCGATTTGGCGAAGTTCTGCGAGGGTGAGTTTGCCTGGATTGATTTCTATCTCGGTGGTCATTGTTTTATATCCTGTAATAACATTTTGTTACTTATCTTTCTGTGGGCAGTGAGATGGTGGAGGAAGTGTTATCTATGAGAATTGATTGTATATACAAATATGCCTTAAAGCAAGATAAAATTGCCAATTCAAAACAACTTGTATATACAACATGCGGGTGGTACTATCGATGCAAAATGATTATTCCTGATACAATGCGATACTTTTACAACAGTCACAGCGGAGATTGATATGTTTAACAATGAGCAGATTGCCGAGAGGATGAAGATTCGGTTAGGTGATGACCTACCGGAACAAGAACCATTTGAAAACGGGATTCGGCGTGCTCCTGATCGTGGCTTTCGTTTGAGCCGGAGTCAGACAGAAACTGCCTTAAAGAATGCGCTGCGCTATGTTCCGGAACAGCACCATCATATTCTCATTCCCGAGTTTCTTGAAGAACTCAAAAACAGAGGTCGTATCTATGGCTACCGTTATCGTCCTCATGGCAGTTTAAAGGCCAAACCCATTGATGAATACGAGGGAAGATGCCTGGCGGGCAAGGCTTTCCAGTTGATGATTGATAATAATCTCGATTTTGATGTCGCATTGTATCCCTATGAGCTGGTGACCTATGGTGAGACGGGCAGTGTCTGCCAGAACTGGATGCAATTGCGGTTAATCAAAAAATATCTGCAGGTCCTGACTGAAAACCAGACTTTGGTAATGCTGTCGGGACATCCGCTTGGCCTTTTTCAGTCAAGCCCGGACCAGCCGAGGGTCATTATTACCAATGGGTTGATGGTCGGTCTCTATGATAATCCTGACGACTGGGAAATTGCAGCGCAGATGGGGGTATCCTCCTATGGTCAGATGACCGCGGGAGGTTGGATGTATATCGGGCCTCAAGGCATTGTTCACGGCACCTACAACACTCTGCTCAATGGTGGCCGCCAAATGTGCGGAGTGGCGGAGACGGGTAATCTTGCAGGCTTGCTCTTTGTCACTTCCGGTCTTGGCGGGATGAGTGGGGCACAGCCCAAGGCAGCAAAAATCGCGGGTGCTGTCTCTATTACAGCGGAAGTGGATATCTCGCGAATCGAAACCCGCCAGCGGCAGGGCTGGGTTGATGTCGTTTCCAGTGATTTGGCGGAGATCCTGCGAATCGCCGAAAAGAGTCTGGCCGCAAAGGACAACACCTCCATTGCCTTCCATGGAAACGTGGTTGATTTGCTCGAATACCTGGCGGAAAAAGAGTTCCACGTCGATCTACTGTCCGACCAGACATCCTGCCATGTGGTTTACGATGGCGGGTACTGTCCGCAGGGAATCGATTTCGTTGAGCGTACCCGCCTGCTTACCACTGATCGGAACGCATTTCGCCTGCTGGTCGACAAGAGTCTGCGGCGCCATTATCACGCTATACAAAAACTATCCCAGCAGGGAGCCTATTTTTTCGATTACGGTAATGCCTTTCTTAAAGCTGTCTTTGATGCCGGAGTGACCGAGGTTGTCAAAAATGGTGTCGATGCAAAAGATGGTTTTGTTTTTCCGTCTTATTTCGAAGACATCATGGGGCCGATTTTTGACTATGGCTACGGGCCTTTTCGCTGGGTCTGTTTAAGCGGTAAGGCTGAAGACCTCGATAAAACAGATCAAGCGGCCATGTCCTGTATAGATCCTACCCGAAGGTCAGAGGATCGCGATAATTATATCTGGATTAAAGAGGCCAAAGCCAATCAGTTGGTGGTCGGAAGCCAGGCACGTATCCTCTACTCCGATGCCGGAGGACGTACTGCCATTGCCCTAAAATTTAACGAAATGGTACGCAAGGGTGAGGTGGGTCCGATTATTCTCGGTCGTGATCATCATGATCCGGGTGGTACTGATTCGCCTTTCAGAGAAACGGCCAATATAAAAGACGGCAGTAACGTCTGTGCCGATATGGCCACCCACTGCTTTGCCGGAAATGCTGCACGGGGAATGTCACTGGTGGCCCTTCATAATGGTGGAGGAACCGGAATAGGTAAAGCAATTAACGGTGGTTTCGGCATGGTGCTGGATGGGAGCGTTCGAGTGGACGAGATTCTGAGTAGTGCTATGTCATGGGATGTTATGGGCGGTGTCGCCAGACGTAATTGGGCTAGAAATCCAAACGCCATGGAGGTGGCAATGGCTTACAACAGTGACAATAAAAATGGGGATCAGATTACCATCCCCTTTCAGACAAATGAGAGTCGAGTAGCTGAGGCTGTGGCTGGTATGTTTCCAGAACTTGAAAAATAGTGGATTATAAAGGGCGGATAATGTCACAAAAACTCTTTCGCAATACGAGGATATACAGCCCGGTAGATAAGGGCCAACCGAGGTTCGGGAAAACTCAAAATGAACTGGCGCATTTTCCGAAAGGCGCACTGTTGGTTGAAGATGGCCTGATTGTCGCCATCGGCGATGAACCTGATGTTCTGGCTGTAGCAAAGGTAACAGGAGGTGAGTTGCAGGAGGTGGACTGCGGTGGACGATGTATGGTTCCCGGCTTCGTTGATCCTCACACTCATATGTGTTTTGCCGCACTCCGCGAAGAGGAATTTGCTCTTCGCATAGCAGGGATGACCTATCTCGAAATTCTCAGACAGGGCGGTGGGATTCTCTCCTCGGTCAAGGCGGTTGCTGCAGCCAGTGACCAGGAACTCTATGACAATACCTTAGATCGTGTGCAATCAGCGCTGAAACTTGGCACCACCACCCTGGAAATAAAAAGTGGGTATGGACTGGACACGGAAAATGAACTGAAGATGCTGCGTGTCATCGGCAAGGTGGCGACAGACAGCCCGCTTGATATAGTGGCCACTTTTCTTGGAGCCCATGCCATCCCCGAGCGGTATAAAACAAACCCCGATGCTTTCGTCGACATGCTAGTGGACGAGATGCTCCCGGAGGTCAAAAAACAGGGGATTGCCCAGTTCTGCGATGTGTTCTGTGAGACAGGAGTTTTTAGCGTCGAACAGAGCCGCAGGTTGCTGAAGGCTGCTCAGGCAATGGGCATGGGGGTTAAAATCCATGCCGATGAAGTGAACGATCTTGGTGGGGCAGGGCTCGCTGCTGAACTGGGCGCCTGTTCTGCGGACCATCTTCTCGCTGCAAGTGAAAAAAATATTAAGGCGATGGCTGAGGCCAAAGTAATAGCCACCTTGCTGCCAGCCACAGCCTACAGTCTCAGAAAGAACTATGCGAGGGCAAGACTGATGATCGACAGCAATGTTGCCGTAGCGCTTGCTACTGACTGTAACCCTGGATCAAGTTTTACTGAATCGATGCAATTTGTTATTGGTCTTGCGGTCCTCAATATGAAGATGACTCCGACTGAAGCTCTGACAGGGGCGACTTTAAACTCGGCCTATGCCATAAATATGGCGGACAGAGTTGGCAGTCTGGATAAGGGGAAACAGGCTGATTTTCTTCTGTTGGAGGGGGAGTCGCCTGCCATTCTTGCTTATCATGCCGGGGTGTCTTCTGTTGCCAGTGTTTACAAAAAAGGCCAAAAAATTTTCTAAGTCATTAAGGATCAAGGAGAGCCCAATGAAAAAGATAGTCGAGTGTGTACCGAATTTCTCTGAAGGAAGAAACGAGGAAACCGTCGCGGCAATAGCCAATGCCATTGAAACAACTGACGGTTGTACTCTCCTCGATGTTGATGCCGGAAAGTCGACTAATCGAACAGTCTACACCTTCGTTGGTGACCCGGAGAGTGTGGTGGAGGGAGCACTCGCTGCTGCTCGGGTGGCTGCTGCGCGGATAGATATGCGCAAGCAAACAGGGGGACACCCCCGGTTTGGCGCTATGGATGTCTGTCCCTTTATTCCGGTTACCGGAGTAACGATGGAGGAGTGCGTGGATGTCTCCAGAAGATTTGCCAAAAGAGCGGCGGATGAGCTGAAGGTTCCTTTTTACCTGTATGAAGCTGCAGCAGAACATGACTACCGTAAGAGATTGCCCGATTTGCGGCAAGGGGAGTATGAAGGTTTGGCGGTCAGGTTAAAAGATCCAAAGTGGCAGCCGGATTATGGGCCAGGTGAGTTTGTTCCGACCTGGGGCATTACAGCCACCGGAGCACGTAATTTTCTCGTCGCCTATAATGTCAATATTCTCGGAACACCCAATCAAGCCCATCGGATTGCCCTTAACCTGCGGGAGGCAGGCAGGAGTGAACAAGAGCCAGGACGACTGGGAGAGGTCAAAGGAATGGGTTGGTTCGTAAAAGAGTATAACCTGGCTCAGGTGACGGCAAATCTCCTCGATTATCAGGTAACGCCCATCCATACCTTCTTTGAGGAGGTGAAAAGGGAAGCTGTAGCGCTGAATCTGGCGGTGGCCGGTTCCGAGATTGTTGGGCTTGTGCCCCTTGAATCTTTGTTGATGGCGGCTGAGTACTACATCGAAAAGGAAAATCTCTTCATCTACGAGGAAGATCAGAAGGTGCGGTTGGCAGTTGAACGGCTTGGGCTCAATTCAGTGGCGCAATTTAATCCTCAGGAAAAAATCATCGAATATCGGGTCGCTGAAAAACCCATTGAGCCGTTGGCCGGTTCGACCGTTCGGGAGTTTATCGAAGAGATTGCGGCTCGTAGTTCGGCCCCGGGTGGTGGTAGTTCATCGGCTGCAATTGCCGCTATTGGCACCGCCCTTGGCTCGATGGTAGCAAAACTTACCTACGGGGTACGGAAATTTGAAGCGGTTCAGCCGCATCTGCAAAAAGCAATTCCAGTCCTGCACGAGCTGACCCACCAGCTTATCCCCATGATTGATGCCGATACCTCAGCCTTCAACGATTATATGGCAGGAGTACGGATGCCCCAGTCTACGGTCGAGGAAAAACAAACACGTAATGACAGCATGCAGGCCGGGTTGAAGACCGCCATTCAGGTGCCGCTATACCACCATGCGTCTGGGTGATCGTGCCTGGGAAGGTCTCTGTCTGGTAGCTAAGTACGGAAACCCAGCCTCGAGCTCCGACACCTTAGTGGGTGCCAGGGCACTGGAAACAGGGATTTGGGGTGCCTACCAAAATGTCCTGATCAATATGGTGGATGTCCAGGACGATGCTTACAAAAAGGAAATTCTCGGGGAAGCTGAAATAATAGCTACTCGAGCGGCCCAAAAATGTGCGGAGGTGTTGCGGATTCTGAATGCCATAAAGCCTTGACGATTATAAGATTGACGATTTCTCTCCCCCTCCGAATATGGGGAGAGAACCAGTGAAAACTGGACTGTAACGGAACTTCTTTCGCGCATAGTCTGGTTTTTCCAGCCTGTACCAAAAATCCAAACCAACTCTCATTTACTCCCAATGCTTCGCAAGGTTGCGGTCCGACCAAGCAAACGGAAACTATCCACTAATCACGTCTCTTTTACCTTTTTGATAAACACTTTCGCATCAACTGTCTGTGCTTCTGATTCAAAACAGTTCGGATCTGGGGATCAGAACCTCCGTTAGAGTTCTTCGGTAAGAAAAATGTCATTTCTGCTTGTTATATTGCAGCCTTTGTCAACAACACCAAGGGACTGCAACGGATTGGAGCGCCAAAGTGGTAGTTTATTGGGGCAATAGGAAGGTTCTGCGTCGGAGATGGCATTTTTTAGGAAGCCCGAAGAAAGCGATTACTAATCATCCCCCAGAATGTGGAGCAACCAATATGGATAAAAAGAAAACAGATATATTGCATCGCCTCCTCTTTGAGGGGAGGGATACCCACGTTTACGCGGTGCTGGAAGGCACCGCCATTCCGAACCTGCTCGACAAGATCGATGAACATGAGCCGGTTCATGCCTGCCTTCGCCGGGGAGTGGATGATCTTCCGCATCCCCTCAAGACTCTGCCCTATCTTGTTCGGCTTGATTCTCGCGCTGCCTTTACAGACTGGGTGCTTACGGAGGGTTTGGGAAAGCAATATGGAATTTTTGCGATGGTTCCGGCAGAGACACCTTTCATCCATTTGCGGAACCACTTCCGGGGGATGGTGCGGGTTAGCCTTGATGGTGATTCGGTTCTCTTTCGATATTGCCTGCCCCGTGTCTGGAACCTCTTTCTCCAGATCTGTAATCAGCAACAGCTCCGCCACATCTTTCACCCTGTGAAAAGGTATGTTGCAGTGAACACATCGGGAAGGGAAAATCCACCCGGAGTGATCGAATATTCCCTGGAGATGGGAGTGTTGCGGGCTACCTACCTTTGAAGATGAACATTTCAACCAACGTAACTGAGGAAGAACAGCTGCTGTATTCATGAACTATATGTCCTCTTGACTTACTTAACAAGTTAGGCTTGGCGAGTATTGACTCATTTTACGAACAGAAAATAGCCTTATTGTCCGAGCGATTTTTAAAAAGCTTGAGGGAGGCATCAGGCAAAACCATGGAGGTGTAAAGTGTTTGAAATAAGTGCGGAACAACTTGAGTTACAAGAAAAAATGGCTTTGATCGAAAAACTTGATCAGTCGTTTTGCGGTCAATATCCAGATTTTGCAAAACGTGACGATAAAGAGCGGCTTGATTTTCTGGCGGATTGCCTGCTCATCGCCAGGGAACTTGGCTTCAGGACCGAACAAGGGGTGGCGTCATACGCCCTGGCGGCCTATTACCTCGGTATTTTTTTTGAAAAAAAGAGCGAGCGGTTGCAAGCGTTGCTGAGCAGTACCGTTCCGGAAGTGCGGAAAGTCTACGCGATGAATGAATGGGTGCACACCATCCTGGGCGACCTGGAAAACCAGGCATTGGCGGATGAAACTCTGCAACGGGCTTTTGATTTTACCAGCGCGTGGGGCCTGTGAAAACTCATAGATGCGGAGGTGATGAGTAAAATGGGTTACTATGAGGATTTAAAGAACGTTGCTGTGAAAAAATTTGAGCAAGTCAAGAACGCAGCTGCGAAAAAAATAGAGGCAGCTAAACAGGCCGGTATGGATTGGGCGGCGAAGAAACAATCCGATGAATTCAAGGCCGACCAAGCCTCAATGACGAACGAAGAAAAGCAGCACAGTTACGATACAGCGCGTGAATCGATGCTGGGAGAATTCGCTGGCACGTACAATTCCCTGGCCCCGAAATGCATTGCGGTGGCCAAGGCGGTGCGGCGGCAGGAACGATTGGAGCTGGTGAACAAAGGGTTGGTGTCCTGCCCCGGCCGTGCAGAAGAAGCGGCGCGTCTCCGGCGGGATATGGACGAGGTGGAAAATATGCGCTGCGCAAAACAGGTGTATCTGGCCAATGATATAAATGCGCCCTCCGATCTGCGGGACAATCCGCCCATAGGATTCACCAAGGCGACCGATGCGCAGTTGGAGGAAATGGGGCTTGAACAAGATATGTTGACGCCTGAGGGTACGGAATTCAAGGCCGCGGTCTATATGAAAGACCCGGCAGTCTGGGGCGATAATCCGAAACCGCCGGCTGTGTTGGCCTTTCGCGGCTCAACGCCTGCAAAGGAGGATTGGGACAATAATTTCGCCCAGGGGGTCAACCGTGAGGCCCCCTATTTCAAAAGGGCGGTTGAAATCGGCAATGCTTTAGCTGATAACAATGCCGATGTTCAGATTGTCGGTCATTCTTTAGGCGGCGGTTTGGCGAGCGCCGCCCAGGGAGGAAGCGGCCTGATTGCCTCGACCTACAATTCGTCCGGTCTGCACCCCGAAACCGTGGCGCGCTATTCCACGGATAGAGCCCATATGCAGGCCGAAGCCCAAAAGATTACGGCCTATCGCATCAAGGGGGAGGTACTCACCAAAACCCAGGAAAGTGGGTTGACTTCAAAGGTTATGTATCCCGCGGTGGGAATGAAAAAGGATCTGGAGCCGGCCCATAGCTGGGATTATTTTGAAAGATTCGACCGGACTTACAGACAGAAGCAGGTTCCCTACGATGGTATAAATGTTGAGGCGGAGTCAGAAGTGAAGAAGATCGCCGACCAAAAAAGCCCCAAAATAGAAAAAGAACAATACGAGAAATATTTACATGGGATGGAACAGGTTATTTTCGCAACCGAAAAACAAAAAACCGCCGATGAGCAGGCCTTGAAAAATTGCCTCGGCCGGCAAGGAGGTTAAGAGCACAATGGAGCAACGAATGCGGCAAGCACCGAGAGGCAGCATCCAAATGATGCGCATACTACTTTGTTTACTAGGAATAGGACTGACCATGGATACTACAGCACATGCACAAATTAAGTTTAATTTGCAACCGCCCACCTACTACTTTAAAAACCCCGCATCGCTCGCCCTGTTGCAGGCAGCCCTGCACGGGGATCAGGCAAAAGCCAGGGAGTTGGTGGCCGAAGGCGCCAACCCCAATGACGAGGGACCGATGCTGGAAGATAAAAATGCCGGCCGGCTGCGCCTGCTCCATTATGCCATTGCCGCCGGCAACAAGCAGGCCGTGCAGACCCTGATATCGGTGGGGGCCGACCCCGAACTGAATGTTCAAAGTTACGGACGGGCTTTTCTGTTTGCACTTACGCTCAATAATGTCGAGATGCTGGCGCTGTTGCTCGACCTGCGACCCATCAACACCCTCTCTGAGAGGACTCTTAAAATTCTGTTGTTTAGAGCGGCTTCCGAGAATCGCTCCCGTTGCCTCGAGCTCTTGTTGCAACGAGGTGCGCCTATCGATTTCCCGGATGGTGCAGGTTATACGATATTGATGCGAGCGATGAATGGGCAAGATTTTGATCTAGTGGAGCATCTACTGCAACTCGGGGCCTCGGTCAACATTGTTACACTGAACGGCGTAACACCAGCCTATCAGGTGCAACGAATGCTGCCCGGTTATATTCCGGGCAGTCCGACCTATATCCAGCTGGAGCACATCAAGAAGCTCATGGAGGAGCGAGGGGTGACCTTTCCCACGCCTGAACCGGAAGAAGTTCGAGCGCGGCGCGAAGCAAACGGCAAATGACAGGAAAGAACCGGGGCGAGAAGAGGCTGTCAATGGGACGAGCAACGAGGGGATGCTGCCGGATAATCAGCGCACTGATCATATTCATCGGAATAGGACTGACCATGGATACTACAGCACATGCACAAATCAAGTTTGATCTGCAACCGCCCACCTACTACTTTAATAACCCCGCATCGCTCGCCCTGTTGCAGGCAGCCCTGCATGGGGATCAGGCAAAAGCAAGGGAGCTGGTGGCCGACGGCGCCAACCCCAACGACGAAGGACCGAGTGGAAGATAAAAATGCCGGCCGGCTGCGCCTGCTCCATTACGCCATTGCCGCCGGCAACAAGCAGGCCGTGCAGACCCTGATAGCGGTGGGGGCCGACCCCGAACTGGATGTTCAAAGTTACGGGACGGGCTTTTCTGTTTGCACTCACGCTCAATAATGTCGAGATGCTGGCGCTGTTGCTCGACCTGCGACCCATCAACACCCTCACCAAGGATACGCTTGAATATCTGTTATTTAGAGCGGCTTCCGAGAATCGCTCCGTTGCCTCGAGCTCTTGTTGCAACGAGGGGCGCCCATCGATTTCCCGGATGGTGCCAGGCTATACGATATTGATGCGAGCGATGAATGGGCAAGATTTCGATCTAGTGGAGCATCTGCTGCAACTCGGGGCCTCGGTCAACATCGTTACGCCGAACGGCGTAACACCTGCCTATCAGGTGCAACGAATGCTGCCCCGTTATATTCCGGGCAGTCCGACCTATCTCCAGCTGGAGCGCATCAAAAAGCTCATGGAGGAGCGAGGGGTGTCTTTTCCCACGCCTGATCCGGAAGAAGTTCGAGCGCGGCGCGAAGCAAACGGCAAATGACAGGGAAGAATAGGGGCGAGGGGAGGCAACGAATGGCAGGCAGCCCTGCATGGGGATGAGGCAAAAGCAAGGGAACTGGTGGCCGAAGGCGCCAACCCCAACGATGAAGGACCGATGCTGAAAGACAAAAATGGAAAACGGAGGGGTATTCCCAAAGTAAACAGGTAACTGATTAAGATGTAAACATTATTTCGTAATACTAAGGGGTGTTGAATCATGGGGAACGAAGTGGAGGGATTTTATTTCAACAGGGAGAGGAAACTTATGTTGGTTTTTTCAGCCGCATTATTGGTCCTGATGCTCGAATGTTGGTGTGTTGTGCAGTTCCTGGATTTGCAGTCCCTATCAGGTATAGGCGGTGGAATGGCGTTCGCGGGAGCCGGTTTGCGGATTCTTGGGCTTGTTTTAATTCTTGCGGCTATTTTTAGCTTGTTGTTAGGCGTGATGGTTTTTCAAGTAGATGTTTTTTCGGGTTTAATTTTAAGGATTTCAAAAAGTTGCGGCACAGTTGTGCTGGGTTTTGCAATTAACGGACTGCTGGTGGTCTTAGCGATCTTGAGGTAAATCAGTATTTGAAAAAGCTGCGATATGCTCTTGTTGATTCATTACCCTTTAGCCTGTAGTTTTTCGCATGATGGCTGGTGTCTCCAGATGGTAGTTGATTGTTGAGGAGTGCAAAACCTTTCTCCGGCTTTTCAACTTTTGCTCCTCAAGGCATACCAGGAAAAAGTTGTTCACTCTGAGATAGCCAACAATCAGGGATGGTCAGTTGCATAATTCCTTCATCGGGGGCTATCTCCCAAAGGCAATAACCCTCTCCAACGCTATGCTGCATTGTATATTTCGTCCGGCTCAACCACTCATAAAGAAAAAGTCCAATTTTAAACCAAGGGCTCTCGGCAAAGGAGAGAGGTATCGGCATCGCCTTTGCCTGTTCCGTCGGGACAATCAGGCTGAGGATAGCTAGTGCAGCCATGTGCTCACAACACGTTTCGTTAGGTCTGAGACGACAGAGACCGCAATGGCTGTTTCTGATGATAAATCCTTGGTGCAATTTCGAGCTTTTCTCAAACTGCAAGGTGACCATTGTTTCTTGGTCGATGAGAGCTCCAGCGGTATTACGGATGCAATGAAATACTTCAATTTTCTTTTTGCGGATCAAATCCAAGCCCTTATCGAGCGTAGATGCTGTAAACAATGGTTTCAGTCGAACCCCTTCCAATATCGGCATGAATGCGGGGATCATCTCGTTTTCAAAATTATACATTTGTTCAATGGGCACTTTATGGAGATTGTGTGTCTTGAAATGTGGCAGTGGTTGAAATGTCGATATTATTGACTATACCCGATTCTGCGTCAATGATTTTCATGAACAAGTAAGGAACGGTCATTTTCGATAACCCCTTACTATGCTTTGGCTTACTGGCAGACCTATTTTGTGCGTAGAAAAAGGGAATCTGTTTATTGTTAAAAGCTGGAAATTCCGACTAGAGTTGAGTATATTCATTGTTTTTTTCGAAGCCTTGTCGGCCATACAAAGACACCTTAGTATATAAGTAACTTTGAGCTATTATTAAATGGCTGAACACTTTCGTTACCTTTTTGGAGTTGAGTACAATAGAAAATCATGGCAAATAAACTGTATGTGGCGGGAACGGAACCCCGCAGTGGAAAATCGGCTATCATCCTTGGTTTGATGGAGCTGCTGACGAGAAACATAAAGAAGGTGGCTTTTTTTAAGCCGCTTATAGAGGTGGACTATTCCAGGGTCGGCAAGATCAGGCGGGATAATACCCTCAAACTCATCAAGCATCATTACAATCTATGTGCGGAATACGATGAGATGTATGCGTACACAGTCACCGAGGCCAGTCAGCTCATTTCTCTGGGTAAAAACGCCGAGCTGCATGAAGGCATAATGGCCAAGTACAATAACCTCGCTGCAAAATCTGATTTTGTCCTGTGCGAAGGTATTGAGTTGGAAGGGGCAACCGCTTCTTTCGATTTTGACCTTAACGTCGATATAAGCAATAACCTGGGTTGTCCGCTGATGCTCGTTGCAGGGGCTAAAAACAAAACAGTGGATGAACTGGTTCGATCTATCAAGGTGTACTCTGATTCCCTGGCTGGAAGGAGTTGTGATCTTGTGGCAACCATTGTCAACATGGTCGATCCTGCATCCATTGAGCACATGAAGCGACGGCTTGCTGAGGAAAATATCGGTGGCAAGCAGCTCGTCTATGTTGTTCCAAATGACGAGAATCTTGGAAATCCTTCTGTCGGTGAGGTCGTGCGACTTTTAAGTGCCGAAATCCTTTATGGAGAGGATAACCTCACCCGCCATGTTCGAAGTTTTACCATTGCTGCCATGCAACTGAGAAATTTGCTTGATAGGATTGAATATGGCACGCTGATCATCACTCCAGGTGATCGATCGGACGTTATTCTCGCCTGTCTGGCTGCAGGGGAGTCGATGAGCATGCCGAATATTTCGGGAATCATGTTGACCGGGGGACTCGTTCCCGAAGAGCCGGTACAGAGGGTTATTGAAGGATTTAAAAAAACGGTTCCTATAATTTCGGTGAACGAGAATACCTACGAGGCGGCAATTCGCATTGATCGCATCCATGCTTCAATTACTCCGGACAACACCAGAAAGATTACTCAGGCCCTGGCAGTTTTTGAACGGCATATCAATATGGATGAGCTCAGTGACAGAATTGTTAAAACGAAGACCACCATTGTTACGCCGAAAATGTTTGAATCTCAGTTACTCCAGCGTGCCAAAGCAAATAAACAGCACATTGTGTTGCCGGAAGGTGAGGATGAAAGGGTCCTTAAGGCCGCAGAAATTTTGTTACGTCGTGAGGTCGTCGACCTGACGCTTCTAGGAAGAAAAGACAAAATAAACGAACGCGTCCGAAGTCTTGGTTTACACCTGGAAAAAGCAACAATTATAGACCCGAGGATGTCAATCCTTCTTGATGAATATGCGGAAACTTATTACCAGCTGCGAAAGGATAAGGGCATAACACTCGACAATGCCCGGGATCTCATGATCGATCTGAATTTTTTCGGTACCATGATGATCTATAAAGGGCATGCCGATGGGATGGTTTCCGGCGCAATTCATACCACCGCCGATACCATACGCCCCGCTTTTCAGTTTATCAAAACGAAACCGGGGTATTCTGTCGTTTCCAGCGTTTTCCTGATGTGTCTGAACGACCGGGTTCTTGCCTATGGGGATTGTGCTATTAACCCGGATCCGACCGCTGAAGAACTGGCCGCAATCGCCATCAGTTCAGCTCAGACGGCTGCGCTGTTTGGTATTCATCCATTGGTTGCCATGCTGTCCTATTCCTCTGGTAGCTCAGGAAAGGGGCATCAGGTGGATAAGGTGAGAAAAGCAACTGAAATCGCAAGAGAAAGGGCTATTACCCTCTATCCCGGCCTGGAGATTGAAGGGCCGATTCAGTACGACGCGGCGGTTGATATGGAGGTTGCAAAAGCCAAAATGCCGGAAAGTAAGGTTGCCGGCAGAGCGACAGTTTTTGTTTTTCCCGACCTCAATACCGGAAACAACACCTATAAGGCGGTCCAACGATCAGCTGGTGCTGTTGCCGTGGGGCCTGTTTTGCAGGGATTGCGCAAACCGGTGAACGATTTGAGTCGTGGCTGTCTGGTACCTGATATTGTCAATACAGTTGCGATCACAGCAGTACAGGCTTTTGCTGACAAGGAAAGAGAATAATTATCTGGGCGACTCTGCATGTTTGCAACAAATGCAGAGTCGAAGAAAAGTGCTTTGTAGCTAATCTATCAAGACAGGATTCTATTTATTCCCTATTTCCTATAGATTCGAGATCGCTTGCTGAGCTGTCAATGGACGGTACTCTTCATTTTAAAAGTTGCATAGTGTTCTATCACTTGAAGATATGTGAACTTCTCTACTATATCTCAACTATAGCTGCATATTATCGGCAATATTCTGCTCTGAAGCGTTTTATCTTCGGTGATGGCCGTGCCTGTAGTAGTAAGGGCGCATCGGTCGATGCCAATAGCCTCGATTCCAGCCCCAGTGATCGCCAAACCACAGCCACGTGCCTCCCACCCAGATATAGTTAGGACCTGGAGCCGGAACTATCACTTCGGGAACCAGGGCCGGTGGAGCATTTCCTATCACTCCGGATACTTGGCTGGACGGAATTTCAGACGGCGTGTTGATCATAAAATCGATAACGTTTTCACTCACCCCGGCATTTTTTAAGTTTATGATGTCCGCTGTTTTGAGTTGATAGACTGTGCGGGTGTTGCGAATTTGGCTGATGATAAGATCATCACGGACTCCGGCTCTTACCAGCGCTTCGACATCGGGAACAGTCAAAGGCTGACTCTGTTCGACCCGCTGCAGGGTTTGGGGGTATTGTGCTCGGAGTCGTGCTTCCTGTTCTTGATCCATGCCGTGGCCAATCATGCCGCCGACAACCGCGCCAACTGCTGCTCCTACGGCGCTTCCGGCGCCGGGATTACGTGTCATGCTGCCTATGATCGCCCCTGTGGCTCCACCTGCCAGTGCCCCTGAAGCTGTGTAATCAGGCCGTCCTTGCGGTGACATGCAACCGGTGAGTGATATTCCTGCCAATGCACAGATAAAAACATAACCACATCTTTTCATAATTTCCTCCACATATTATTATGATGACGCATGCCAGGTACAACCTGTCCATTTCATACCAGCCGATAGGCAGTATTTTTGTCAAACGATATTTTGTTGGAAAATTGTGTCCGTTTTGTGATCCGTCTAAGAGACTGTTTTACAATGGTCAGCTCCTTCCGAATAAATAGTATCGATTCAATCATCTATTTTTATAAGCACAGAAACATAATAATGCTCGTCATATTACCAATATTGAAGGTCGGTTGAAAAGGTAAAATGACCATGTTTGGAGCGGTTCAGTGGACGTTACAGCGAAGTTACCGAGATGCGTAGATTTTCTGCAGTGGCTTTGGGGTGCAAAGAAGAGGATGGAGATTTGGGTAGTTAGTAGGAAGACTTCAAAATTGGCCGCTATCAGAACCTTTGAGACAGCGGCCAATTAATGTCAAGTTTATGCTTGCTTCTTTGCCTTCATTTTTCTGACTAATTCACGCAGGTAATTAAGCCAGTTCTCCATGCCTTCTCCGGTTTTTGAAGAAAGAGCCATCGTTCGCAATTGCGGGTTGAGATGAAGGGCGTCTCCGTTAGCTTCCTCAACGGGAAAATCAAAATAAGGCAGGAGGTCGGTTTTAGTGATTAAAAAAGTGTGTGAACTGGTAAAGGCTTTGGGGTACTTTTCTGGTTTATCAGGGCCTTCGGGGACGGAAACCAGAACAACACGCTCATGCTCTCCGAGATCAAAGGTGGCAGGGCAGACGAGATTGCCGACATTTTCTATAAAGAGCAGGTCGATGGTTTGACCACCGGGTTCTTTTTGCAGCCGATGAAAACCTTTATGGGTCATGGCCGCATCGAGGTGGCACGCGCCGCCGGTTGTCAATTGGATAACCGGAACGCCTTTTGCCCTGATCCGATCCGCATCCCGTTCTGTTTCAATGTCACCTTCGATAACCCCTATATTTATCTCACCTTTCAGTGCTTCAATGGTGTGCTCCAACAGGGTTGTTTTTCCTGAACCGGGGCTGCTGATCAGGTTGAGGGCGACCGCTCCGATTTCATCAAAATGTTCGCGATTGGCACGTGCAAGAGCATCGTTTGCGGCAAAAAGGCTGGCATGAACATCCACAGTCTTCTTGTGGGTATGTGCATGCGTTTCATGGGAATGATCATGGTCGTGGCTATGGTCTGATGGACTTGGACAGCCGCAGGTATCACACATTTTGTTTCCTCATTCAATTGTGATGACATTGAGAACCTTACTCTTTAGGTTTCCCTGGCATCGTTTGTTCAGATGTCGATTGGTTTTGAAATGACACAATCGTAAAATCATAAAAAACTGTAATGGCGTAGCAGACGGGGATCGCTCTCCCACAATACCCTTTGGTAGTCGTTACGACGCATCAATTATTCCATTTCCACCTGGCGCAGAATAAGATCATTGCCCCCAGTGGGAATAAGCAGAAGTTCTCCACAGGCAGGACACTCTTCCGGTTTACTGTTTGCTGTCACCTCTACGTGACTGCAATTTGTGCAACTATAACTGACCGGTGGTACCTGGATAATCAGTTTTGCGCCACGCAGCAGCGGATCATCCGCTGAAAGAATGTCAAAACCGAACTGGAAAGAATCGACAACAACTCCGCATTGAGGTCCGATTTCCATGGTAACACTTAAGATCTTGGCCGCTTTGTTTTCTACGGCCAGATCTTTTAACTGTTCAAAGAGTCCCTGAACTAATGAAATTTCATGCATAATTGTCTTTCAACTCAATTTTTTCTGGTCACTTCTACACCTAGGTCTGCCAATCGGGAAAGGATCATCTCTGCAACTTCAACCTTGCGCTCTGCGACCACATCGGAGAGTTCAATGGATTCTTCCAGCTCCTTGGGAATTACGGTATAGAATTCAACATGTTCGGGAGCTGCGTCCCGCAGTTTCGATACCTCGAGAATTTCAAGCAGGCCGAGTTGGTGAGGGGACATCCGCAGTTGAAAATTGCCTGCCCTTACGTCATCCAAAGTATAAAAATGAAAAGATCCAGGTTCACCTTCAATATCAACTACATCGATGACGAAGATTGGATCGCACTCCTCTAAAAACGGTGCCATGTATATTCCGGCGGTACCTACATCCTGGATTTCAACATTGTCTGGAAAATTATAGTGTTCCTGAAGATACTGAACCACATGGACACCGAAACCCTCATCTCTTAAGATAAAGTTGCCGATACCGGCAATACCAATTTTTTTATCAGTTATCATGATAGATTGCAATTTCAATTAGTTAACAGATTCGAGGGAGAGGGACTCCGTGAAGTGGAGTGACGACTCGCGCTCCTCCAACCGGGGTATTAATGATAACTCTGCCAGCTTTTCCGGCGACAAGATGCCCTATGATTGCGGCCTCTTTGCCTTCGGGTGTTGCTCGCATGACTGAAAGGGCCAGCTCGGCAATTTCTCCGCTGACTATGGCCAGGAATTTGCCTTCATTTGCGAGATAGAGAGGTTCAAGGCCAAGGAGTTCGCAGGCGGCACGAACTTCCGGTCGTACGGGCAGGGACTCGTCGGAAAGTTCAATGCTAAGACCACTGTTGTCGGCTATTTCATTGAGGGTAGAGGCAACACCGCCTCGGGTAGGATCGCGAAGGGCATGTACCGCACCATCCGGGAGTTCCCTCAAAAGGGTAGCCACAAGATTATGTAGCGGCATGGTGTCACTTCGCAAGTCTCCCTGAACGGAGATTCCAGCCCGTCGGGTCATGATGGTGATGCCGTGATCGCCCATGGTTCCAGAGAGGATTACCGCATCGCCAATTTTGGCGTTTTTCGAGGAAATATCAATACCATCAGGGATAAAACCGATGCCGGAAGTGTTGATAAAAATCTTATCGCCTTTGCCTTTAGGGACTACTTTGGTATCACCGGTGACTACAGGAACCCCTGCTTCCTTGCAGGCATCACTGATAGAGATAACTATTCGTTCCAGTTCATCAAAACTCAGTCCCTCTTCGAGGATGAGTCCAAGGCTCAGGCAATAGGGGGTGGCACCGCGCATGGCAAGATCGTTGATGGTGCCATGAACTGCCAGCTTGCCAATATCCCCTCCTGGGAAAAAAATTGGATCTACGACATAGCTGTCTGTTGTGAAAGCCAGTTTTCCAGGTTTGTTTTCAAGGATAGCACTGTCTTCGAGGTCACGCAGAATTGGGTTGTCGAGGTGTTTGAGAAAGAGTTCGCTGATCAGTTGCTGACTGGCGAGACCACCACTGCCGTGGTCGAGTAATATCGTTTTTTTTTCTGACATTTAGTTGCGTCCATATTTGTGGTAAGCGGCACAGGTACCTTCACTTGATACCATGCAGGGGCCAATAGGGTTGGCTGGATTACATCTGGTGTCGAAGAGCGGACACTCTCTTGGAGTGTTCATCCCTTTGAGAATGTTCCCACACAAACATCCCTTGGGTTCCTTTGCTTCCGGCAGAGTGATGTTGAGCCGTACTTCGGCATCAAAATCTGAATATTTTTTACGAATTTTCAAGCCGCTTGCTGGAATACGACCAAGCCCACGCCAGTCCATATCAGCCGGTTCAAAAATTTCCTCAACCATTTTTTGGGCTCGAAGGTTACCTTCCCAGGAGACGGCACGCGGATAGGCGTTTTCTACTTTAATATCGTTGGTGGCAACCTGACGGGCAAGGAGGATAAGACTCTTTAACAGATCGGCGGTTTCAAAGCCACCAATCACACAGGCAAGATTGTATTTTTGTGCTAATGGTTGCCAAGCTGCAGCTCCAATAATTGAAGAGACATGGCCTGGACAGAGCAAACCATCAATTTTCAGGTTCGGATCACTCAACAATGCTTCCATTGGAGCCGGCATAGTTTTTTGAGTTGAAAAGACCAGGAAATTAGTAATCTTCCTGGTTTTGGCCGCCATAATTGTTGCGGCGATCCCTGGAGTGGTTGTTTCAAAACCTACACCAAGAAAAACCACCAGCTGATCAGGATTTTGTATGGCCAGATCCAGGGCATCCATCGGAGAGTAGACTATATCGACCATGGCACCGCGAGAACTGGCCTTTGCAAGAGAGGTATGGGTGCCTGGTACCCGAAAAAGATCACCAAATATAGTTACTCGCACATCGGGAATATCCGCCATGGATATGAAAGCATCCATATGGGAAGCGGATGTTACACAAACAGGACATCCAGGGCCGGAAACGAGTTCCATCCCATCCGGCAGAATGCTCCTTAACCCATTGCGAAAGATTGCCATGGTATGTGAACCACACACTTCCATTACCCGAATCGGTTTGATGACGGATCTTTTCAGCTCTTCGACCAGCGGTTTTACCAATGCGCTATCGCGGTATTCATCAAGGTGTTTCATGGTGACCCTGTATCAAAAAAGTAACTCATCCGGAGTATTGTTGGCGAGTTCACGTAACAGCTCAATGTTCTTTAATGCCTCTTCTTCAACAAGAGAATGTATGGCAAAACCGGCATGTATAATGAGATAGTCACCAATAGATGGCCAGTGATCGACGACGTCCAGCCGAACCTCTTTACTTATTCCATCTGTATCAACTGTGGCTATCTGGTTACTGGTGAAATCATCCGGGTCACCCTGGACGCTGGTCACCCGCATTGGAATTGCGAGACACATGGCGCAGACCTCCTATTATAGTCTGACCGAAAGAAATTGCTCCGTCATTAAGTGGCAGCAAATTTCCGGTGAAAACTTTTAATTGTTTACTGTTCAATGTATGTAAAAATCCTTCAAGCAGGAGGCTGTTTTGCATACATCCCCCAGAAAGCACAACCTTTCTGATGCCTGTCTGAAGTGAAAGTATTTCTATAAGTTTGGTGATGCTACCGATCAGCATCTTATGGAATTGAAGGGCAAGAGAGGATTTGTCCTCGCCTCTGCTTATTCCATCAACTATCCTTTTAACAAATTCTGTTGAACAAATCTCCCATTTTCCGTTATTTTTCATTAGCAAAGTCATCGAGTCCGTGTGCGAATTAGGCAAAATGTCTTTTGGCCAAGAATGGGTTCTTGCTTTGAGGGCCAGTGATTCCAGTTCCATAGCTGCCTGTCCTTCAAAGCTGATGTGTTGGCGTAAACCAAGAAGGGAGGCAATTGCGTCAAAGAGGCGACCGCAACTGGAGGTAAGTGGTGAGTTGAAGCCGCCTTCAAGTATAGAAGAGATGACGCTTAGCTTTTCGATATCGAGTTGCCGCAGTGTTTCAGGAAGGTTGTGGGGATTTATCCCGTCGGCGCCAAAGGTATGAAAAAGTGCAGCTGCGCCCATGCGCCAAGGCTGGGTGGCGGCAATATCACCACCGGGAAGCCGAAGCTGCTGAAGATGAGCTAAACGTTCAAAAGAGGTTAAATCGGCTCTGAGAATTTCACCGCCCCAGATCGTGCCGTCTTCGCCTAGCCCGGTTCCGTCGAGAATAACGGCCAGAACCGGTTCCTGAATACCATGTTCTGCCATAACGGCGACAGCGTGAGCATGGTGATGTTGGATTTTGTAAAGTGGCAGTTTGCATTCAGCTGCATACCTGCTGCTCATATAGTCTGGATGTAAATCGCAGGCGATAGCCTCCGGCTCGATTTGAAAAACATTTTTAAAATGCTCAATTGATTCCAAATAAAACTCATAGGACTCTAAATTGTCGAGGTCGCCGATATGCTGGCTGGTAAAGACGCTGTGGTTTCGTCCCAAACTGAAGGTGTTTTTCAACCCCGAACCGCAGGCTAAAATTTGGGGAAGTTGCCAGGTAATGGAGATGGGTGCGGGGGCAAAACCACGAGCTCGTCGTAAAATAAAAGGTTCATCCGCTATAAATTTGACAACCGAATCGTCTACTCGGGTGACTATCTCACGGTTATGGAGCAAAAAGAGATCAGCAATGGTGGAAAGTTTGGACAACGCGTCATCGTTTGATGTGCAGATGGGTGTGCCGCTGATATTGCCGGAAGTCATGACGAGTGCATCGGGACAATCGGTTTGCTGAAAAAGGAGGTGATGGAGTGGTGTGTAGGGAAGCATTACACCAACCTCATCAATCCCAGGTGCGAGATTTTCTGCAAGTGTTGTATTGTCACGTTTTCTGAGCAGAACTATTGGATGCTCAGGGGATGTAAGAAGCTTTTCTGCCTGGGAATTGAGATTACAAAATTTTTTCGCACCTTCAACGTCAGCCACCATGATAGCCAATGGTTTATCCGGGCGTCCTTTTCTTTGGCGGAGCAAAGCCACAGCTTGCGATGAGCAGCCGTTTACGCTGAGATGAAAGCCTCCCATGCCGCGGATTGCCAGGACCAGCCCACCTTTTAATGAGGACGCTGTCTGTGTAAGGGGCGATGCCGTTTGGAGCCTGATTCCCTTATTAGTAGACAATGAGATATTCGGACCACAGTCAGGACAGGCGTTTGGTTGCGCATGAAATCTTCTGTCGCCTGGATTGTGGTATTCCTCTGTGCATGCTTTGCACATCGGAAAGACTTTCATGGACGTCTTTGGTCGATCATAGGGAATGGTTTCGACAATAGTATAGCGCGGTCCGCAGTTGGTGCAGTTGATAAAAGGGTAGTGAAAACGTCTGTCGCTTGGATCGAGCAGTTCGCGGAGGCAATCCTTACAAAGAGCGATATCCGGTGGAATAGCGGTATTGGCGGAGGTGCCGGCTACACTGGGAAGAATTAAGAAAGATCTCTTGCTCTCTTTAGTTGCAATTTGGAAGGGGCTCGTTTCAACAGAGGTAATCCGGGCAAGTGGCGGGGCTTGTTCCTGTACTGCTTTTATGAAAAGCTGTAAGCTGTCATCTCGTGCGGCAGCTGATATGACTACGCCATCACTGGTGTTGGATACGGTGCCGGAAACCTCAAAACGTGTGGCTAAATTGTAGATAAAGGGTCGAAACCCTACGCCCTGGACTGTACCCCGAACGAGAATTTCGACCCTTTTATACTTATGCTTTGTGCTTGAATTTTGCACCGGTAAAGATAGAGGAAATGAGTCCCTCTGGTTCTGTGCAGTCGTTCCATATACAAAGATAGATATGGATGACAGGGAAAATCAAGAACCACCACATAGCAATATGGTGAACATAACGAGCAGATTGCTGACTGCCAAAAACCATTACTCCCCACTTTGCCCAGAATGCGGTTTCCGGGAAAAGCATGAAAAAACCACTTAAAATCATTAATAGAGCAATGATAAAGTTGAGTAAGTAGGACAGTCCGGCCAATATATTGTGACCGAGTCGTTCGTCATGCGTGTCGCTGATATAACTGTACTGCAAAAACGTCCTTTTCAGGTTGTTGAGATTTCGCTTTGTGATCGGCAGGATATCCCAGATTCTCTCCTGAGCGTTACCGAAAATATAGAGAAAAAGCCTGATCAGTACAGCTGATGCTAAAACGTACGCCGCAATGTAATGCGTGTAGCGCATAGTTGCCATAGGGAAGCTTGCGCTTCCTTCGATCATGGAATTCGTCCACGGATTGTTGATGTAAAAACCTGTGACTGCCAAAAAAATGATAGACAGGGCAAACATCCAGTGGAACAGCCGAAGCAGCACGCTCCAGCAGTGATGTCTCTCGTAAGTTGCCATTCTTGTTACCTCCTGCGGCTTTTGCCGGAAAGAAAAGTTTTGTGAGTGATGCGAAATCCAGCTTACAGCGCTTTCACTTTTATAACTTCCTTCCCTTCTGGGTCCAGCATATGTACGGCACAGGCAATACATGGATCAAAAGAATGTATAGTACGAAGAACCTCAAGAGGTCTTTCTGGATCAGCAATCGGATTGCCCATAAGGGATGCCTCATAGGGGCCAAGCTGACCTGCAGCATCGCGCGGTCCTGCATTCCAGGTAGAAGGTACGACGCACTGGTAGTTCTTAATTTTTCCGTCCTGGATAACGATCCAATGGGACAAAAGACCACGTGGTGCTTCATGAACACCAACACCACGCTGTTCTCCCTTAGGAAATACGGGTGGATTGAAGATCTCATAATCACCAGAGCCAATATTATTGACCAACAGTTCCCAATGTTTGAGAGCAAGGTCAGCCATCATTCCGGCACGGACTGCGCGGGCTGCATGACGGCCAATAGTACTATGGAGGATCTCAGGTCCTACCTTTACTCCTGCTACTGCACTAATACGGCTGAGTATGTCATCAACGCCTTTAACCGTCATTTCATGACCTTGGGCGTATCCTACAACCATCTGTGCCAGAGGGCCAACCTGCATTGGTTTACCTTGGAAACGTGGGGCTTTCAGCCAAGTATAGCGACCTTCGTCTTCGAAATCTGTGTATTTAGGATCAGTTGAAGATTCCCATGGGTGCTTGGACCAGTCGCCGTCATACCAGGCTCTGGCTATAGATTCTTCAACATTCTCCTTGAAGTATGGGTCAGCAAGGCCGGTGATCGGTTTGACAGTGCTCAGATCACCGTTGAAAACGGTCCCACCAGGCAGATCAGCTTTGGTTCCGGCTGCATCAAGGAACATGTCTGGAGCAGCAAGGTAGTTGGTAACGCCGGCGCCGTATGGGAGCCATTCGGCATAGAGTGCACCAACTGCAACTACATCGGTCTGGTAAACCATCGTGATAAAGCCTCTAACTTCCTCTATCAGCTGTTTGATGTAGTAGAGACGCTCCATGGTGACAGCAGTCTCGTTTTCAGGGTTGATATTAGTGGTAACACCACCAACCGCGAGATTTTGGATATGAGGATTTTTGCCACCGAGGATAGCGAGTGCCTGGGTTGCCTTGCGCTGATAATCGAGAGCTTCAAGATAATGGGAAACCGCCATGAGATTTGCTTCCGGCGGCAGCTTCATTGCTGAATGGCCCCAATATGCATTAGCGAAAGGTCCGAGTTGGCCACTGGCCACAAGGTTTTTGAGCTTATCTTTAACTGCGGCGAACCGTTTTGGACTGTTGCCGGACCAATTTGAGAGGCTGTCGGCAAGTTTCGCAGTGGCAACAGGATCTGCATCCAGTGCGGAAACAACATCTACCCAGTCAAGGGCGGAAAGTGCGTAGAAATGGACAATATGATCATGCAGGCAATGGATCGACTGAACCATATTGCGAATCAATTGGGCGTTGAGGGGGATTTCGAGCCCTAAAGCGTTTTCAACTGCACGAACAGAAGCAAGAGCGTGAACAGTGGTGCACACCCCGCAAATGCGCTGGACAAATACCCATGCATCGCGTGGATCCCTGCCCTTGAGAATGTTCTCAAGACCGCGGTACATCTGGCCGGAAGACCACGCCTTGGTGACGAGTCCTCCGTCTACTTCAACATCTACTCTTAGGTGACCCTCAATCCGGGTAATTGGATCGATGGTGATTCGCTGAGCCATGTGTAAACCTCCATATAAGATTGGACTACCAGGCACCTAAATATTTCCTGCTTTCAGGTACCGGTAAAAAAAAATTGTTCAAAGAGATACTGTTCTATTCGTTGTTTTTGCCTTTAATCAATCGTTTACCTATACCGACGGCTGCATGAATACCGACTGCAGCGGCAGTAACGCCGAGAACAGTTTTGCCAACCTTGTCTGCACTGTTTACGATTCCGCTGGCGGGAATTTTTACCATCGGCAGTCTTTCGTAGAATGGGGTCATGGTATCCCAGAAATTTGGTTCAGTACAACCAAAACAACCATTGCCGATGCTTACGGGCCACACATTGACATCATTAAAGCGGGCGGTCGGACAGTTGGAAAAGGTCTCAGGACCTTTGCAACCAACTTTATAGAGACAATAACCAAGCTTATGGTACTCATCACCGTATTGTTCAACATAGCGACCTTCGTCAAAATGTGCTCGACGCTCACACTGGTCATGTATTCTACGACCATAGGCAAAGAGTGGACGGTTCAGGTTATCAAGAGCAGGAAGTCTCTTGAAAGTAAGGTAATGGAGAATGGTCCCGAGGAAGGAAATCGGATTTGGCGGACAGCCGGAAATGTTGACAATCGGAACGCCGCTCACCAGGTCCTGAACTCCGACCGAACCTGTTGGGTTGGGTGCTGCAGCCTGAACGCCGCCGAAAGTTGCACAGGTGCCTATAGCAATGATCGCCGTAGCCTTGGGGGCAACTTCTGCCAGGATATCCATGGCTGTTTTACCGGCAATCTTGCAGTAAATGCCGCCATCTTTGGTCGGAATCCCACCTTCGACAACCAGGATAAACGGGTGGTTGTCAACCGTGTCATGCAAATTCTGCTCAGCCTGATGACCAGCTGCTGCCATAACGGTTTCGTGATAATCAAGTGAGATGATATCGAGTATTAGTCGAGCCAGATCTGGATGGGAAGATCGCAGTAAGCTTTCTGTGCAGCCTGTGCATTCCTGAAAATGTAGCCAGATTACTCGTGGACGCTCTGCTGTTGCAGCTGCTTCGACGAGTTTAGGAATCATAGTGTCGGACAATCCTAAAGCGGCTGCCGCCATTGTGCACCCCTTGAGGAATCCGCGCCGATCAAGCTGCGGGTCCAGCGTTGTGTTTACTACTGTGTCTGCCATATCAACCTCCTATTGCTGTGTGACAACAATTGTGCGCTAAAGCGCGATGGTTCGGCGCGATGATAGCCGAAGAAAAAATTTACGAAAAATACAGATTGAAAAGTAAAGCCGGCCGGCTTTGGTATTTTAATTGGAGCTATATATCTAAAAAGATAAAAAAAAACGTATTTCAAAAATCTCTGAATATACAGGTGGGAAGTATGTAAGACACGAGATAATTGGTTGGTTTTGGTATTTGGAGCAGGGCTGAGGTATGGCAGGGCGGGTGAGTGATGACGGAGGCAGGCCCTGGCGAGGGATAGAAAAGTGTTGGTTGGATTTAAAGACAGCGATACATCGAAGTTCGAAGGTGTATGTAATGCTGTATTTATTGCCATTGTGCAAAAAGTGCGTCAAATGTTTAGTGTGGTCACTGAAACCCTTGTGCAAACAGTACTATTCCAAATAAACTTGAACAAATACCACCAAAGAAGCACTAAATCAAGAGTATTTTCCAAGCGTAAGAGAATTTGTTCAGATAATTCCTGAATGTACGGTTGACTTATGCACAACACGCATATCAAGCAAAATATGAATTGCAATGCAAGTGAATTAGGCGGAACTCTTTAATGGCATTATCGGGAAACTTTCTGGAGATCTGTACAGCGTATGTTGCTGAAACAAAAGAACGAGGGTTGAGGCGAGGAAGAATTTATACTTGAACGGGTGATTCAGACTATTTCTTGAAACCGAAAATACCGCCCTTGCTTTTTGAAGAAAATGCTGGCTTGCATTTTGGTGGTGAGGGGATCCTGTCGACTTTCTGCATTTCTTCTTTTGGCGGCGCGATTGATGGTTCCCCTGTGAGCAGGTGGTCAATAGATTTGCCAGTGATGGCAGCCGTGTAAAAATTATAAAAGAGGCAGCTTTTCTTGAAATAGCTTTTTTTCTTGAGCCATTTGGGCCAGCTATTTTGTTGTTTGTTGTGAATAAGCTGAGAGAGATTGATTAATAAGCTGACCATTTCCTGTCGAAGTGAGCGACGAAGGTTGAGTTCGATGCCAATGGTCCTGTCTATCTCTTCCCGGATATGTTTTGCCAGTTGGAAAAGAGGAGCACCTTTTCGAGATTGGCTGAGAAGCTGAAAACGAGCTTCCACCCATGGAATAAGAAAAAGTCCGAGCAGAAAATAATCGGGCTGACGATGAATTTTCAGGTTCAGCGACAAAATGTTAATTTGGTCTATGGTTTTGCAAATTGCAGAGAGTAGTTCTCGGGGGTTGTCTGAACTGGTGGTGTTTGCGGAGAGAATTTTTCGATAGAGTGGAAAAATGGCAAACAGTAGTCCTGAATCAGCGGCAAATTCAAACCAGGGGGCAATTGCACCACTGTACAAATCTTTTAAGAATTCGTCGCGTAGTCTGGAAGGAGGGCAGAGTGACAGTTTGTGGCTGTTGCTGCAGACAGCTTTCCAGGTTTGTTCTTCAATGGTAAAATTGATCCTTGCTGCATGGCGGATCGCCCGCATCATTCGAACTGGATCCCGGCCAATTCGCTTGGCTGGTTCACCGACAATTCGAATAATGCCCTGATCGAGGTCGAGACTGCCGTCAACGTAGTCAATTATGGTGCCGTTTTCGATTTCATAAAACAGTGAATTGATGGTAAGATCCCGACGTCTTGCATCCTCGCTCAGGGTTCCAAAGGTATTATTTGGGGCGAGGACTTCTTCAGGGCCATCTATATCGTACTCACTGAGAGATCGAAGCGTGCTTATCTCAATGGTTTTGCCGCCCCTGAAAAATATTTGAACCAGCCGGAATCGTCGTCCAATTGTATTGCTGTGGGGAAAGAGCTTGCGAAGTTGGCCGGGATGGGCGTCTGTACTTATATCGAAATCTTTGGGAGTTTTGCCGAGGTATAAATCACGAACCCCTCCGCCAACAAGATATCCGGAAAAGCCAGCTTCACTGAGTTTACGGAGGACGTACAGAGCATCCTGATCAAGCATCTCGGGGATGATTGGATGTTTTTCAGGCGGAATTATACGACCTGTAAAAGATAGGGGTGCATCCCCGGGAATATCGATTTCTTTCTGGGAACTCATGTTTGAGCTGGGTAGTGTCAAAATGCCGGACTGAATCCTCTCCCTTCTTTATATACCGATTCGGCTTGTTCTTTGAATTGTTTGAATATCTCGGCAACAGAAAGAATTGAATCCATTTTGTAGGTGTTCTCGCCGGAGAAGATTAGGCCATCCTGAGTGTTGCCTTTGTGGGCCATCATGAGGCGCTCGTTGATGCAGTAGTGATGATCACACTTTTTCAGGCATACTTGTGGACATTTTTTGGTACTCATGTTTTCCCCTGCGTTGATCGCCTGCACGAAGGGATTGTTGAGAGCACGACCGGGCATGCCGACTGGTGACGAAGTCAGAACGATGTCTTCTTTCTTGGCATTGAGATATGCTTGTTTAAACTCATTGGAGACATCGCACTCTTCGCTCAGAACGAAACGGGAAGCAATCTGAATTCCGTCGGCGCCATACTTGTCCATCATTTCGGCCATTTCGTAGCCGTTTGTTATGCCACCGGCGGCAATTAAAGGGATATTCTTAACAACATCACGAATGGGAGGAAATATCTCACGCAGGGGTTTGTCGGTGCCAAGGTGGCCTCCCGCTTCCTTTGCTTCAACGATGACAGCAGCTGCGCCAAGTTTCTCGGAGAGTTTGGCGAGAGCTGGAGAACTGACGATCATGACTATAGGAGTGTTATGTTCCAGTCCGATCTTAAATATATCTCGGGAAAAACCTGCGCCGGTGATTATCATATCGATTCCGGCATCAATGGAACTCATGACAAGCTTGTAGAAATCCTTCATGGCGTACATGATATTGACGGCTACAATTCCATCTGTTGCGGCTTTTGCTTTTTTGATATCGTTATGGAGCTCTTCAGGTGGCAAACCTGATCCGCCGATAACTCCGATTCCGCCACAGTTGGCAACTGGGATAGCAAGTGCTGAAGTGGATACCCGAATGGACATCCCTCCCTGAATTAATGGGAAAGAAGCTTTGAAATTGGCAATACTGAGTGATGGTAGCTGCATGCAGAAAGAACTCCTTTAAAAAAACAATAAATAGAAGAAATCAGATAATGCACTTCTTGCCTGAATTTGTCAAGAGTAGTATGCAGTGAATAGAAGAAGACCTATATGTTCGAGGTGCCCGGAAAACAACTACTTTAACAGGATAGAACTTTGGATTTGAGGGGGATTGTCCCCGGCTGAACTTGACAAAAGCACAAAATTGCGGTTAAATTTGCAGTTTTTGGTTTGAATTACAGTTGTTACCATATTTAAATTTTCAATTGGAGACTTGTTTTGAAAATCAAGGCCCTAAAAGGCTTTAAAGATATCGTTCCGGGAGAGGTCGAATTGTGGCAATACCTTGAACGAGTGGCAAGAGACGTATTTGAGCGTTTTCACTTTAGTGAAATTCGCCTGCCCATTCTGGAAGAAACTGAGCTGTTCGCCAGATCTATCGGAGAAGCCACGGATATTGTCGAAAAAGAGATGTATACCTTTGTCGACAAAAAAATAACAATGAGGCCTGAGGCTACAGCTTCCCTGCTTCGTGCCTATATAGAACATGGTCTCTACGTACAAAAACCCGTACAGAAGCTTTTTACCATTGGTCCCATGTTTCGTCATGAGCGTCCTCAAAAGGGCAGACTCAGGCAGTTTCATCAGATGGACGTCGAGATCCTGGGATCTGGGAATCCTCGGGTCGACACAGAACTTATTGCCATGGGGGCAATGTTACTTGGAGAGTTGGGTTTGCAGGTCAGTCTGGAACTTAATTCTCTTGGTTGTTCCGACTGTCGACCTGGCTATCGAGCTGCGCTCCTGTCATATATAGAAGACCGATATGACTTACTTTGCAGCGATTGTAAGCGAAGGAGCACCACCAATCCACTCAGGGTTCTCGACTGCAAGGTACCTTCCTGTCGAGAGCAGATACTGGATGCTCCATCACTTCTTGACCACCTTTGCGACCAGTGTGAAGAGCATTTTGATAAAGTGCAGGCAGGCCTGCAGCAGTTGGGGGTTGAGTATCGGTTGAATAAATTTATGGTTCGCGGACTGGATTATTATTGCCGTACAACTTTTGAATTTATCACAACTGATCTCGGTGCCCAGGCCGCTGTTGCTGCAGGGGGAAGATATGACGGACTCATTGAAAATCTTGGAGGGCCGAAAGATCTTCCCGGTATTGGTTTTGCTCTTGGTATGGAACGGCTGGTTCTGTTGTTGCAGCAGCAGGAAAAGTCAGCTGTTGAAGGTGACGCAGTCGACCTTTTTATCGCCGGGATTGGTGAGCAGGGATCCCATGCAGGTTTTGGTCTCGCCCATGAAATTCGAGCGATGAAATATTCTGTTGCTATGGATCATGAAGGGCGAAGCCTGAAAAGCCAGATGAAGCAGGCAAATAAAGCCGGAGCTCGCTTTGTTCTTATGATTGGTGATGCTGAACTTCTTTCAGGCAAAGGAATTTTACGCAATATGATGACGAAAGAAGAGCAGCAGGATATTCTGTTGTCAGCTTCTGCAATAGTTGAGTGTCTTCCTAAAAAATAAATGTTTTAAAACTATAGCTGTTCAAGCTGATATATCGGCCTGTTTCTTCGAGTTGGTTCAGCGCATGACAGAGAAAAATTCAACAGATTAATATACTATGGAATCAATGGGAAAGTTGAGCAGGACGCATTTATGTAATGGTCTCGGCAAAAAAAATGTAGGCGAGCAGGTTACACTGATGGGCTGGGTTCTACGGCGGCGCGATCACGGTGGAGTAATTTTTATAGATCTGCGAGATCGAGGGGGGATTACACAAGTAGTCTTTAATCCGGAGATTAACCCTGAAGTACACGCCAAGGCGCATCAGGTTCGGAGCGAGTGGGTGCTGGCAATCCGTGGTCGGGTTGAAGCCAGACCCGGCAACATGGCAAATCCGAAGCTTGCAACAGGGGAGATAGAGATTCTGGTAGACGAGTTGCGTATCCTTAACAGCAGCGAGACGCCTCCCTTTCCCCTCGATGAAGAAGTTGAGGTATCAGACAACCTCAGGCTGCAATATCGATATCTCGATCTGCGTCGGCCGGAGATGGCTGCTAACCTGATTATGCGTCATAAAGCGGTGCAGAGTGTTCGGAATTATCTTAATAATCTTGATTTCCTCGATATCGAGACCCCGATGCTTACCCGTTCAACCCCTGAGGGCGCGCGCGATTATCTGGTTCCCAGTCGGGTGAACAGTGGAAAATTCTATGCCCTGCCCCAATCACCTCAGCTGTTTAAACAGTTGTTGATGATTGCCGGGATGGACAGGTATTACCAGATCGTCAAATGTTTCCGCGATGAGGATTTGCGCGCCGACCGCCAGCCTGAATTTACCCAGATAGATATGGAGCTCAGTTTTGTCGATGAAGAACAGATCATGGCGATCAACGAAGGAATGATTGCCACGCTGTTCAAAGAAACTCTCGGGATAGAGCTTTCGCCTCCTTTTCCAAGGTTGACCTTTGATGATTCGATGAATCGTTTCGGCACCGACAGGCCGGACGTCAGGTTTGGTATGGAATTAATTGATTTGACCGGGATCGCCGCAAATTGCGGTTTTAAAGTATTCAGGGCTATTGCCGACAAGGGTGGGACGGTTCGGGCAATCAATGCCAAGGGCTGTGCCGATTTTACCCGTAAGGAGCTCGATGTCCTGACTGATTATGTCACCCAGTTCGGCGCAAAAGGTCTTGCCTGGGTGAAGATGAAGGCTGATGGAGAATGGCAGTCGCCCATCGCCAAATTCTTTACCGAGGAAGAGCGGGCAACAATTGCTTCGGCCACCGATGCGGTGGAAGGGGATCTGCTCTTTTTCGGGGCAGATAGTAAAAAGGTTGTCTTGCAGGTACTTTCCGAGCTTCGGGTGGAACTGGCCCGGCGTTTAGACCTTCTGAAAAAGGATGATTTAAACTTTGTCTGGGTCACTGATTTTCCCCTTATGGAGTATGATGAGAAGGAAAAACGCTATCAGGCCCTGCATCATCCGTTCACCGCTCCCAAGGAAGAGGATATTGAAAAACTGGATACCGATCCTGCGGGAGTTTACAGCCGTGCCTATGATTTGGTTTTGAACGGCACCGAAATCGGCGGCGGCTCTATCCGTATTCATCAGAAGAGCCTGCAGTCTAAGGTTCTCAGCGTCCTTGGTATTGGTGAGGAAGAAGCGAACGAGAAGTTTGGCTTCCTGCTTCGCGCCCTGGAGCTCGGTGCACCTCCACATGGTGGTTTGGCCTTTGGGCTTGACCGATTGCTGATGATAATGACCGGAAGCGATTCTATCCGTAACGTCATTGCCTTTCCGAAAACACAGAAGGCTACCTGTCCGCTGACTGATGCACCGGCTTCCGTGGCCAGAAAACAGTTGACGGAACTACATATCCGACCCGACTGGAAAGAATAAGTTAAAAGTAACTGTCCAGCAGCACCGCATCTGTGCACGATCAGTGCTCTCAGCATACGAAAAAGTATAGCTGAGAGCACTGCTTGCACACATCTACAGCACTGATGAACAGTTATCTGCAGCACTGATGAGTTAGTGGCTTCGGAATTTATTCGAAGTCTTTGCTTATCTCTTGTTTTTTAAGGTTGTCCGCTGTTCATTCATAAAAAAATCTCCTTCCGGCTTGCATCTAATTAGTTAGACAATCCACCCCTTGATCGCGCTAATTTCATCCAGCCTGAGCGGATGCGTTGGCGACTGCCCTTTTAAAAGCCGCTGCATATATAACACGCGGCTTTCATTGATTCTCTTAACAAATCTCACAGTCCGCAGGTTTTAACGACGCGTAGACCATGCCGGAATATCAGCAAGAGCGAGCAACGATTATGAGCCTAGATCCCGCTGCCTTTGGTTCCCGTAATCAGGTTTTCAACTTCTGCCAAAACTTGTGCAAGGCCATAGTCAGGGTGCGACAGCAATTTGCGGACGGTTCAAACCCGGTTAAGTGTAGCGGTCCGCAATAATAAGGATAGGCAAAAATTACGTGAGAATAAGGAAAAGCCACTTGTACCTTTGAAGGACCAGACTGTTGTAAGGAGTTAAGCATGGTTGATAGTGTCGCGTGGTATCTTCTTTCAAGTTGCCCAACACAAACTCTATCTGTATAACGTTACAATTCAGAGGATTAACAGTTTCTATATAATTTTACGTTAGAGGCAGAGATGAGATACTCAAAATACCATGCCATAGGTAACGACTACATCGTAATTAGCCCAACAGAATTGGATGGAGATCTCAATGTCGATACCATTCGTTTGATTTGCCATCGAAACTACGGGGTTGGGTCTGATGGGATCCTTCTCGGCCCTCTGGATAGCGACTCTTGCGACTTTGGGCTGAAGATTTTCAATCCGGACGGAAGTGAAGCGGAAAAGAGCGGAAATGGCCTGCGCATCTTTGCACGCTCCCTTTGGGATCAAAACCTCGTCGGCAACCGTCACTTCTCCCTCGAAACAGCAGGCGGTGCTGTGTCATGCGAGGTCAGTCCCGACGGTAAAAGCGTGACGGTTGAAATGGGTGAAGTAAGTTTTGATAGCATAAAGATCCCGGTTGTGGGTGAACCTCGTGAAGTACTGAATGAGGAAGTCGAAATTGATGGCCAGATTTTGAGATTTTGTGCGGCCACAGTTGGTAATCCGCATTGTGTCGTTCTGTCCGATGATCCTACGCAGGCTGAAGCGCGTTGCTTTGGTCCTCTTCTCGAGGTAGACCCTCGCTTCCCTAATCGGACCAACGTCCAGTTTATGAAGGTTGTGGATCGCAACAACATTCAGATTGAGATATGGGAACGTGGAGCTGGATATACTCTTGCATCCGGCAGCAGTAGCACAGCCGCCGCTGCCGTTGCTCACAAATTGGGCCTTTGCGATGCGGATATTACTGTTCACATGCCGGGCGGAGATATCCATGTTCAGTTCAGTAACGGTTTATTTGCCACCATGACTGGCGCAGTAACAAAAATATGTGATGGCACAATGGTAGATGAGATGTTCAAGGAGATAATCTAACAAGCCCGGTACAGCTAAGCTTCCTTGCTCCGTTGCAGGAAACGTGACACGGTAGATGGATGGATATTGAATAGTCTGGCGGCATCCGCAGCTGTCTTCTGTCCAGAAGTAACTAAATGGACGATCTCTTTCTGTTGGTGTGCCTTCAGTTTGGGACGGCGACCGCCAACACGACCTTGCTTGCGTGCTGCATCAAGACCATTGCGCGTCCTTTCACGCAACATCGCACGCTCGAACTCTGCGAAGGTTCCTACGATCTGCATCATCATGCGGCCACTGGGCGAGGTGGTGTCAATAACCTCAGTTAGACTGCGGAAACCAGCCCCTGCCTGATTAACTTTTTCCATGAGAGTCAACACGTCTTTTAGAGAACGGGATAGACGGTCCAACTTCCAGACAATCAGTACATCACTCTTGCGTAATTGTCCTAACAGATTATGTAATTCCGGCCTGTTCCATCGACCACCAGAAGCCTTTTCTTGAAAGATGCGTTCACATCCTGCTGTTTTCAGTGCATCAATTTGTGCTGCCGAATCTTGATCCTGGGTTGAAACACGTGCGTAACCTATAAACATTGATATCCTCCCGTTGCGTAAACCTATTGCCAATACATATTATATTGCAATGTATTTATGCAACACGCAACGCCTTAATTTACGGTAGTCCAGTCTTCGTTGCGCAAACGAACGTTTGTGCAACAAGGGCGACCGGCTCAAGACACCTTCCAGAATGAGGAGGAACATTCCATGACTCAGCCCTCCACTTCCTCATCGTCATCATCAGATCTTCGCGTCCAGGCCGTGTTGGCCTTGCTTCGCGGCGAACCCGCCGCGAAAGTATCCGTGGATTATGGGATCGACCGCAGCAGTTTGTATAAGTTTCGAAGCCGCGCAATTAAGGCTATTTGTGAGGCGGTGAAAGACCAACCGCGCGGTCCGAAGCTACCGCACAACCACGTGAGCGATGCCCTGGAAGAAGAAACGATTTTTCTTTGCCAGGTCCGGCCCTCCTTCAGCTCCTATCGAATTGCGAAGCAGCTCGGCCCCAAAGCTCCAAGTCCTCGCACGATCCAGCGGGTCAGGAAGCGTCACCATCTGGCTCGACTTACCAAGCGCCAGCGGCCACTTGATCCGGCGCGGAAACCCACTCAGCGTACTGATACGGAAGTGCGAAATCTCATGCACGAGAAATTCTACCTCGGTCTGGATCGCCTAGCGTGGGATTTATTGAACAGCAAGGGAATCCATGTCAGCCCGTCCACCTTCAAGCGCCGCAAAAAGAAATGGCTTGAGGCAACAGCCAATTTCTTCGCTCCCGCACCGTCCACCCCAACATAGCGGTTTTATGAGCGACACCACCCCCACAGCCTTTGGCACGGGGATTTTTTGGAGAAAATCACGCTCTCCGATACTGGCCAAACGGCCTATCACCTGGCGTTTATGGACGACTATTCGCGTGGCTATGTGTTTTGCGATCTTTTTCTCAGCCCGGACATCCGTACCACGATCCGCGCAATCATCACAGCCATGCGCCAGTGGCAAGTCATTCCGAAAGCGGTCATCTCTGATAATGGTTCCGGCTTCAAGGGAAACCTTCTTTCCACGTTCTGTGATCGAGCGGGCATCCGGTTGATTCATACGGCTGTATGCCATCCCCAAACCAATGGGAAGCTCGAACGGGGATTCCGCGATGACATGCGAGACTTCTACAAGCAGCATACCCCGTGGCTTTTCGAGCCCCTACGACGCGATCTACCCGACTACGTCCATTACCGGAACTACATTCGCGGACACCGCGCCCTGGGCGGCAAGCCCTCGATCACTAGGCTCAACGAAGAACACTCCCGCGCCGCATCTTCCGATGTGCTCGACTGTCTCGAAAGTTTTGCCAGCTACAAAATAGGCTGCCGCATCCTGTCGGCTTCCGGGAGTATCCGGTTATTCAACCGCGATGCCCATGTGGACTCGGCGCTTGCCAGGCAGGAAGTTATTTTCTTTGAGAGCCTGGAGGGGCTTGAAGCAAGGGTGACCGGTCAAGGCGTCGCCGTTCTTCGGGATTACCGAACCTACAAGCAAAAGGCTGTTGGATTCTACAACCAACATGAAATCCCGCCGGTCCTGCATTTTGAACCCTTGCCCCCGGTCGAGAGTCCGCGAATTGCTGTCGCATTCTGACTATGACCCTGAACAGCATTTTCTTTTTGGAAAAGTTACTTTTATTTGACATAAACATGCTTTATCTTGTAACTAAAGCAATTTTTTAGTTGCCACAAGGTGACCAAGATGATTCTAACCCCCGCAAAGCACGGGGACTCTGTTCAGTACCCCCTTGAGAGGTGTAAGGTACTAAATGAAAAAATTTTACATCTCAGAAAGGAAAAAATGGAGCCAGAAGATGTTGACCGGCACGATCGGAACATGTGGTCCGGTGCTTGGAAGGTATGAACGTGGCGAGAGAACCCCTTCTGTTGAAGTAGCCAAAAAGCTGGCGCAGGCATTTGGTAACACTTGATTGTTTAGTGGATGAAACTGGAACTGTCGCAGCTGTTACAGTTGGACAGAATTACAGAAATTGACCACCTCGACCCAAAAGACAAGCAGACCATTATTCATGTAATTGACAGTCTTCTCAGGGATGCAAAAGCTAAAAAGGCCTATGCCCAACATATGCAGTGAAATGGAGGAACATTATGGGAACCGTGGAAACAAGAAATAAAATTCACAGCGCAATCAACGAGATTTCACCGGAGAAGCTTGATGCCGTTCTTTCGTTTTTGGAAGATCTGCAACGAAGCAGCGAAGAGGAGACAGCCATGCTGATGAGTGATTCCGGTTTTGCGAAGGATTACCGGCAAGCCAAGGAAGATATCCGCACCGGCAAGACAATCAGTTTCAAGGCAATCCATCGCGATGTATGAAATAGAACTTTCCAGAAAGGCCGCCAAGTTCTATCAGAAAGCGGACACCATAACCGTCCGCCGTCTCAATGCCGCTTTTGATCGTCTGGCGGAAGACCCTTTCAACCACAATAACATCTAACCGCTCAGCGGTGAACTGCAAGGCAATTTCCGACTGCGGATCGGCAACATCCGGATCATCTATTCCATCAATGACACCATCAAGATTGTCTATGTCGAAGTGGTTGGTTTTCGGGGCGACGTGTATAAATAATGAGTAATTTGCAAGAGTAGATGCACTCGCAGACAAACTCTTTTGAACAAGAAAAAAAGGGGGGGGAGTATGTTTAAATATTGTTCGGTCAAAACGGTTAAAGTGGTTTGAGTTTTTTTCAAAAGAAATAAAAGGCTAACTTAAAACATCGTACAGAATTAGGGAAAAAGTGGACAATCTGCTTTTCCCTTTTTTTGCTCTTGTCCCCTGTCATTATAGTGCGGATCGCGACCACCTCTAATTAGACAAAATAATTCCTTTCGTCTAATGTCTCGAAGCTTCAAAAGTGGTGCGCCAGGACCGTGGTTTGCGCCGGTAAGTAAATAACATTTTATTATCGAGGCCAACCGGTATCGGTGAAATCTACTGCCGACTCGCTTGTGGGATACTATCAATCCTTCCCGCAGTGGCCCTCGCTTGCAACCTTTTGCTTCTTTCCCACCCGAAAAGTAGTCATCAAAATACCTCCGAAAATAAGCAATATGGCCTTTATGTGGTTCGGAGTAAGTGTCTCGCCAAGAAAAACAACAGCCAGGATGGTGCTGAAGACCGGCATGAGATGAATAAAAGGTCCGGCCATGTTGGCTCCGACCATTTTTATCGCACGGTTCCAGAAGATAAAGGCGAGGACCGAGGCAAAAATTGCCACATAGAGAATGGTTATAATCGATCCCATGGAGACTGTCATGGTCTTGCCGGTGGAAATTTCAAGCAAATAGAGTGGCAGCAGGATTGTTAAGCCAACCAGCACTATCCCCACCTGGTAGGCAAGAGGATGTAATCCTTTCGGGTATCTTTTCAGGTTGGCAGAGTAAAGTGCCCAGAGGGTTGCGGCAATAAATACCAGAATATCTCCTCTGTTGAAGTGGAGTTCCAGCAGTGTCGAGATTTCGCCTCGAGACATGATCAGCACCACACCGCTGAGCGATGTTGCCACCCCCAGACATTGCCGGACACTGAGACGATCTTTGTACATTACCCAGGAAATCAGCACAATAATGACTGGGATGCAGGAGTTGACCAGAACTGCATTGATCGCGGTAGTGGTCTGCATGGCCATATAAATTAGGCTGTTGAATCCGGCGACTCCGATTATGCCCTGGATAGTGATAAATTTCCAATGGCGAAAGACAAGCTCACGCTGGGCAAGGAGGTGACGGAGGCCGAAACAGGAAAGTATCAGCAAGGCTACCGCCCATCGCCAGAAGGAGAGGGAAAAAGGAGGTATTGCCGAATGCATCCCGCGGCTGAGCACGAAATTCCCGGACCAGAAAAGGGCGGTGAGGATCAGAAGAAGATAGGGCATTGAAAGTGGGCGTCTCTTGGATTATCGGAAAAGGCGGTCATCCCTGTAGTTCGTCATGAGGTAATTCTTTATCGGGTGGTTCGTCATCCTGTCGTTGTCTTCAATACCATTTCAACGTTGGGCAGGTAGCTTTTGAAGGCTACGCCGTAAATCTCCCAGATAGTGATAAAAAGAGCTGCCACAATCGGACCTATGATGATGCCCAGCAGTCCGAACATGGAAAGACCGCCGAGGGTGCCAAAAAGGACAAAGAGGTCGTGCATTTCGGTGTCTTTACCGACCAGTCGGGGACGGACGATGTTATCCATATTCCCCGCCACCGCCCCACACAGGATAGCCAACACGATCACCCCTGTAAAATTGCCGGCCAGGGCGAGAATGACTAAGGCGGGAAACCAGATGATCGCCGTACCAAAAGCAGGGATGATCGACATCACCGCCATCAGCGAGCCCCAGAAGACTGGACCCTCTATCCCGGCTATAGCGAAGGCCACCCCACAGATACTGCCCTGCATGATGCCGATGATTAAAGTGCCTTTGATCGTCGCTCTCGTCACCGAAGTGAAACGGTGAAGCAGTCGCTGTTCATTGAGATCATCCAGGGGAAGGAAAAAGAGTATCTTCTGCAGCAGCACGTCACCCATGATGAGAAAATAGAACATCACGTAAAGCATTATAATTGAAGAGAAAATGGCATCGATCGTTATTTTGGTAAAAGATGACAGCGAATCGATGAGAAAGCTGGAAATTGTGCCAACAAGTTCTCCCGCCTTCTGAACGATGACATCACGGTACGGGAGTATATCCTGGTAATAGGGGATTTTTTCGAGATAGGTCGTGAGGGTGGTAGGCTCATTTATGAAGGTCTGCACCCATGGCGTAACGGATTGGCCGATATGGATGGCCTGTGTAACTACTAAGGTAATGAGGACCGTGAGCGGTGTCAGAACCAGCAGTATAATCCCCAATACGGTGAGGATCGATGCGAGGGTTTCCTTGCCACCAAGTTTCTTTGTGAGCATATGATGGGCTGGTGCCATCATTGCCGTAAAAAGCCCAGCCATGAAAATCGCCATGAGAAACTGGTGGATCATGGTAAGGAAGAGAGCAGAAATCAGTACGACCAGGCAGAGAAGTGTCGTGTTGTTAACAATTTTTTGTTTCATCTTTTAGAGTGTAGTCAAATTGTGACGATAACTATTTACAACATTACGGTTTATGAAGAAATATTACTGCATCAGATAGAAACTGATCGCCTTGTCGTCTTTGTGATAATTAGCCGTCTTGATAAATTCACCATCCACCACTGTGCCATTTATTTTACGGACAACCGGCCGCTTTTTTACAGGCGTGTTTTTCATAATCGTAAGTCATTGTTTTTTTACTCAGTGGAAAAAACTTATTTCTTCGTCTCTTCTGAAATATTTGTAAAACCTCTGTAGGGGAGTGGCTCAGAGAGCACGATGCAATGTACCTCGCGGGGGCCGTGTGCTCCATTGACCATATGTGCTTCAATGTCAGCCGTCTTGGATGGGCCGGAGATGAAAACAAAACTGTCCAGGTGATCCTGCTCCCGCAAGAGTGCATATGCCTCGGTCAGGTCTGCAACTATATTCTCCCTTTTTAAGAGTGCAATATGAATAGAAGGGAGAAGAGAGGTTGAGCGTGGCTGTCCCGGTTCTGTCAACTGGACCAAAGTGGCTGAATCGGCAACTCCGGTGGTCGGGGCGGTAATACCGATAAAGGAGGCGATGGTTTTTTCTTTAATCTGTCGGTCCGAGCTGAATGTGGTGTGCAGGGTAACGGCTTCACGGTCAAAGCGATTCCAGAGTTGTAAAGATGCAATATCCGGGTGATCATGCAAGACAACATGTTTGGTGTAATTAAACTCGGGCTCTTTTGTTCGGATAAGCTCAACGACAACGTCCGCAGCTTCTTTAAACGATTGGACGATATGGGTGCGGACGTTTAAATTGTTGCCGTTTTGAACAAGAATTTCTATGAGAGCATCTTGCTCTTCGACGGTTCTGTTTCGGATTTTTTCCAGGATCTTAGCTGTATCCGGGGAAAAAAACAATTTTGGAAACATCCTCTTTGAACGATCAACTTCCGGTGCTTCACCGAGGGCCGTGCGGATGTTCCTTAAAAAGGTGGTCTGGTTATCCATTAGTTTTCCTCCTCGATCACAGCGGCTTGTGTCGACCGGTTTTGGCTGTATTTCTTTTCCCAGAGTTCAGCAAAGGTCCTTTTGGCGATAGGCGGGAGATCACGTCCATCGGTCCAGCCGGAACCGATTCCGGCCATTTTCCTGATCATATGATTTTTTCTGACAAAAGGGCGCTGGAAAATACGGCCGATTTTGAGAAGACTTCTGTACAGAAAGCTCTGTGTCACAATCATCCGCCATAGACCGAAGGCGTATGCTTCGGCTGGATTGTGCTGGCTGGTATTCCATCTGTCACTGCCGTACGCCAGTTTATGGCGAAGAGCGGCAAGCATCCTGGGCAGATCGATTTCCACGGGACAGATATCTTTGCAGGCGCCGCATAAGGTTTCACCTTTGCAGAGATCGGCATGTTTGTTGATACCGTCTAACAGCGGCATGACAACCGCTCCGATCGGTCCGCAGTAAGGAGAATTATAGGCATGCCCGCCGATTTTTCCGTAAACCGGGCATATGTTGAGGCACGCTCCGCAACGTATACAAGCCAGCACTTCGCGAAATTCAGGGTCTGCCAGGATTTTTGAGCGACCGTTGTCGAGAATGATCAGATGAAATTCTTTTGGGCCGTCTGGGTCTATGTCGCTGCTCGGTCCACCCAAAAAACTGACGTAGGTAGACAATTTCTGCAGAGCTGCTCCCCGAGTAAGAAGTTGGACTGTTTCCCTGTGCTCCTCAAGTGTTGCAACGATCCGTTCCATTCCCATAAGAGAGACAAGAACAGGCGGCATGGTTGTGGACATCCGGATGTTTCCCTCGTTGGACACCAGGCTTATCTGGCCGGTTTCGGCACAGGCAAGATTGCAGCCGGTCAAGCCCATATCGGCACTCAGCAGCTTTTTTCGAAGGGCTTTTCGTGCCGCCATGGTGAGTGTTGGCGGATCGTCGGTATAATCTATCCCAAGTTTATCGGCAAAAAGTTCACCGATCTGGTTGCGATCCAGGTGAATACACGGTGCTATAATGTGAGATGGTTTATCGCCGGCCAGCTGGATGATATACTCTCCGAGGTCGGTCTCAACAACCTCTATGCCTTCATCTTCCAGCGCCGGATCAATACCGATTTCCATGGAGGCCATCGACTTGCCTTTGACCACACGTTTAACCTCGTGCTTGCGTGCTACCTCCAGAGTGTAGTCTATCGCATCCTGAGCAGTTTCGGCAAAATAGACATTGCCTCCCCGGCTTCTGACGTTTTGCGCCAGTTCGGCGAGGAGAATGTCCAGATGGTCAAGATTTTTCATGCGCGATTTTTTCACCCGCTTGCGCATATCCTGATCTTCCATTTGAGCCCAAAGGGCCATCGCTCCCTTGCCGAAACGATTTTGAATGCCTTGCAGGCTGGTCTGGAGTCTGGGCGAGTCAATGCCCTTTTTTGCTTCTTTTTTGTATTGAGATTGCTCAGTCCGGCTCATATCGTGCCTCCTTTGCTGCCTGCAAGTATTTCAGCAATATGTAGTACTTGTATCTTTTCATCGCGTCTGGAAATTCTGCCTAGAATGTTCATGAGGCAGCTGATATCGCAGCCGGTAACGGTGCCTGCTTTCGTAGCGAGTATATTGTCAATTTTTTCATCCGTCATGGCGACACTGATCTCGGGATAGTTGACACTGAAGGTTCCCCCAAAGCCGCAACAGGTATCACTATCTTTCATCTCGATCAGTTCAAGTCCCCGGACATTTTTGAGTAAGGTCCGGGGTTGCAGAGCGATTCCTAATCCACGGCTTAGATGGCAGGAGTCATGATAGGTGACCGTCCCGGCAAATTCTGCACCGACATCGTTTATTCCGAGTTCGTCTACCAGATATTGAGTGAATTCATAGGTTTTTGCGCCGATCGCGAGAGCTCTGCTGTGCATCGAAGGGTCGTCTGTAAAAAGTTCCGGGTAGTGATGGCGAACCATATAAACACAGGAACCAGACGGGCAGACAATGACTTCTGCGTCTTCAAACAGATCAATGAAATGCTTTGCCGCAGCGGCTGCATCACGCTGGTAGCCGCTGTTAAAGGCAGGCTGACCGCAGCATGTCTGCCCCACTGGATAATCGTAAGGGATTCCGAGTCTGTCAAAGACCGTGATCATCGCTTCACCGGTTTCGGGAAACATAGTGTCTACAAGGCATTGGATAAAAAGGGAAACGGTTTTTCCAGACATTAGCATCCTCATGTTGGCAGGAAAAGGAACAGTGTGGGCCATTTTTTCGGTTGCACATGTACTTAGTGCGATGAAAAATATCAGGTTCGCAAAACACCGCAGTAGAGTGCGGTTGCAAAAAAATTAATTGAATATCAGCGATAAGAGTTGTTGTGCGAATCGCCCTGAAAATATAAGGCTAATCGAGCAATGTACTTCTATTTGCTTGAATGAATTCTCATAATCTTCTACAAAGGTCAATAAGAATGTACCGTAATAGTATGAAATAGTAAATCAAGCGAAATAAGGAGAGACATGAAAAAAACTGTGAAATCTATTGTGTTGATAGTCTTATTGGCCTTTGCAACGACAGTAAATGCGGAGTCCGTCAAGATCTCCGTCAGTCAGTTCGTTGAACATCCTGCTCTGAATGCTGCCTTGCAGGGGTTCAAGGATGATCTGAAGGAAAACGGGGTAGTCGTCGAATATAAAGAATACAATGCGAATGGCAATATGGGGACGGCAAATCAAATTGCAACCCAGATAGCCTCCGATAAACCTGATCTGATTTTGGCGATTGCCACCCCAAATGCCCAGGCGTGTGCCAAGGTGTATGATAAAGCACCCCAACTCGCCCACACGCCAATGCTGTTCACCGCCATTACTGATCCCCTAGCTGCAGGACTGGTCAAGGACTATGCCCATCCCGGACCTAATATAACCGGCGTTTCCAATCAGATGCCGATGGGTAAACATCTCGATATGATTCGACGTTTCCTGCCGGAATTGAAAAAACTCGGGGTGATGTATAATGCTGGGGAAGTGAATTCTGTTTCGAATGTGAAACGCCTAAAAGAGGCAGCGATCGAACGAAATATAATAATCGTTGACGGTCCGGTGACCAATTCTGCTGATGTTTATCAGGCCGCGCAGAGTCTGGTTGGTAAGGTCGATGCCATTTATGTGCCAACGGACAATACAGTTGTCTCTGCTTTTGAAGCGGTGGTGAAAGTGTGCGAGCGAACTCAATTGCCGCTCTTTAGTGCCGATACCGATTCGGTTGAGCGGGGAGCAATTGCCGCCTTAGGTTTTGACTATTATCTGCATGGGAAACAAACCGGTGCCATGGCCAGGAAAATTCTTGCAGGTACCAAACCTGAGGATCTGCCGGTCGAGTTCCAAAAGGATCTTTCGTTCCATATTAATCCAAAAGCCGCAGAACGTATGGGCCTTGTGATTGACAAGGCGATTCTCGATTCAGCCGATACCCTGCATTAAGTTGAAACAGCAAAACCTCGCCGCAGCGTTGACTGTGGGGAGGTTTTGTTATCTGCTGGTGGGCGACAACGAGAAGAACGGCGGGAGAAGTTTACCGCCGTGGGTAATCTTTCTTCCACAACTCCTTTTGCCTTTGATTGTAGTCGGTAAGTGCTTTGTAAAAGGCTCCCACCGCAAGTTCTGCGCAATGGAAATGATCCGCAGACAATGTTTCCAGGTAATCTGAGACATTCTCCGGAGTAAGTCGCCAGGCATCAGTAAGGGTGCGTCCTTCCATCAAAAGTGACACTGTGTTACCGCAGGCAACGGTATTGGCGCATCCTTCAACCCTGAAGGTTATCATCCTGAGCTGGCCGGCCTGTACGGCTAGATAAATTTCGATAGTATCACCGCAGTCACCAATCCGTTTGCCGTACCCGTCAGGTTTCTCAAGTTCTCCGTATCGCTCCACCCTGGAAACCATTTTTTGAAAATTCGGAGAATGTTCCTGGAAGGAGCGGGGTGTCGTTTTTTCCATAATCTTTTAGCTGAGGCCCTTGCTTCTGAAAAAATCTTTATATTTCATGTCCTCTTTCAGGATATGTCCGATGAGCCAGGTTCCAAGATAGTCTAAAAGTGCGACAGAGAGCACGTTGGGGCCAATGTCCGATGCTGAATAAAAAGAAACTGTTTTATCTATGAATGCCTTGTGTTGGAGTTCCTGTTGCGTCTTATGATCATAGCCGTATTCAGCCATGAGATATTCTTCTGCCCGAAAATGAACCTGGGCATAGTCGGTCATCTCTGTTAGGAGTTCGGCAATCGTGTTTGGATCAGTCAGGGTATGTTGTTCTGCAACCAGTCGGTTGATCATGCCGAGCAATTTTTTATGCTGCTCGTCCATTTCTTTCACACCAACACTGAATTCATTTTTCCAATTGATAATATCCATAAGCTTCCTCGATATAAGTGGTTGTTTTCTCACACTACTCTATGAAAACAGTCCAGAATACCACGAAGCGAATTCTTTACAAGACATAATTAATATCAGGAATAATGGGGAGGAATGCGCCCTGATTTGCACGATAGAGAAATCAGGGCGTCATGAAAGAGGAATCAGCTGATTATTGGTTTAACGTTCTGATATGGGGACGAAATGGCGGACCGTTTCGCCGGTATAGATCTGACGTGGACGCGAAATCCGTAATTTATGATCATGCAGCTCTTTCCAGTTGGCTATCCAGCCTGGCATTCGTCCAATCGCAAACATTACTGTGTACATATCAAGCGGGATACCTATAGCGCGGAGCAGAATGCCGCTATAGAAGTCAACGTTTGGATAGAGGTTTCGGGAAACGAAATAGTCGTCACTGAGTGTGATTTCTTCAAGTTCCAAAGCAATGTCCAGCAGACTGTCCTGTATTTTGAGTTCTTCCAGAACATCATGGACCCGCTTTTTAAGAATTATCGATCGAGGATCAAAGTTTTTGTACACCCGGTGACCAAAACCCATAAGCCTGAATGGATCGTCTTTATCTTTTGCCTTGTCGAGGTAATAGGTGAGTGGGCGGCCTGAATTCTGCATATCTTCAAGCATGTTAATAACCGCGGCATTAGCCCCACCATGCAAGGGTCCCCAGAGGGCACAAACTCCTGCTGCAACTGAGCTGAAAAGGTTTGCGCGGGAACTGCCGACCACCCGAACTGTAGAAGTTGAGCAGTTCTGTTCATGGTCGGCATGCAGAATGAGAAAGAGGTTGAGTGCCTTATCGATAGTCGGGGTAACCTTATATTCATTATACGGATCGGAAAACATCATATGCAGGAAATTACCGCAGTAGGTAAGGTTGTGATTCGGGTGGTTGATCGGTCTTCCGGCTGCCATACGATAAGCAAAAGCGGCTATGGTTCGTACCTTTGAAAGAAGCAGTGAAGCGGTGCGGTCAAACTCCTCACCGGTGGTCGGCACCTCAAGAACTTCCGGATGAAAACAAGCAACAAGGTTGAGCATAGCTGAGAGAATCGCCATGGGTGGTGCTGATTTTGGGAAGCCGGAAAAGTGGTGTTCAAGATTGGTATGGATCGGAGCGTGCTCCTTGATTCTTTCCGAAAATAAATGAAGTTGATTTCTATCTGGGAGTTGGCCGTAGAGAATCAGGTAGGCGGTTTCGATGAAAATCGCTTTCTCGGCGAGTTCTTCAATAGGATAGCCTCTGTACCTGAGAATACCTTTTGCCCCATCTACATAGGTGATTGAGGAGTAACAGGAGCCGGTGTTGCCAAAGCCGGGGTCCATGGTGATATAACCAGTCTCAGCACGGAGATTTTGCATATCAATACATTTTTCATTCTCGGATCCTGTAATGACATCAAATTCGTAACTCTTACCATCAACATTCAGTGTTGCTTTGTCGCTCATAGTATTCTCCAGGGCATTGTTAATAAACTGTCATAATCGGAGGTGGTTATATCAAAACATTTATAGCAGGCAGTTCTGCGTAAGACATTCACTCTATCAAAAATAATAGTAATCATTCGCATTTGGTGCAACAGTTATTCTCTTCGTTTTTCTCCTTAGAGGCTCGTCACTATCCAGGGAAATCCATTCTCAAGGACAATCACAACATACCGGAAAAACACAGATATTTAAGATAATAATGCACATCTAGACTGCTGACGAAAGTGAGGTGACAATTGGCTATTTGGTTTTTACCCAAGCCAGCAGTGGGTCAATCCATTCCCGGTGAGGTTTGTAAATCAAACCGTGCCCAATATCAAGGGTGAGAACGGTCTGCTGGAATCGTCCTAACCCTTCCGACCGTTGGAAGTATAAGGTCGGGGTGATTGACAGTTTATCGGATCGATCATGGATTGAGAGAACATTGCCATACAATTTTAGGTTTTGATCTACCAAACATTTTTCGAACAGTCCGGCTAGAAAAACATAGTTGATCTCTTTTTCCCGGAGCATTGAAGAAACGTAAGCGCCAATGATACCACCTTTGGAGGCACCAACTATGGATGATGTTCTTCGGCGAGACCTTGTTAGCCAGAAGTAGTTTAACCTGAGATGTAATATTTTCAGCATAGGCAATAATTTCTGTGCCTTTTGGTCGTGCCTCGCTAATCACGATGAAGTCTTCCTTAGCCAGCTGTTCAAGGATGAGTTCGTATTCATAGTATCCGTGCTCTTCACTTTTGGGGCGGATTCCAGCCTCTTCGACAATCAGTCCGTGAAGATAAAAGAGATATCGTTTTGTTCTGTCAATATCGTTTGGTACGTGCTGATGAATATTTTTATTTATAGCTTGCATTTAAGACTCCTGTTTGGAAAGGTTGTCCTAGATCAAAAAGACAGCTTATACACCATGCGGAATGCAGCCTGAATTTTCTTCAAAAAAACTAATCATAGCTGATTGTTGGATTGAGACATATATATATCATGAAACATGGTCCTGAGTAATAGGTAAAACCAATCTTTTTTATATTTTTCTGTTTGCTCATGAACTATTAACGCTACAAGAAATTGGGTCTGGGGAGATGTTTAATTTTCCGCATAGCAAGGATTGAAGAAAGTGGAGGCCATGAAAAAAGATGGAAACAGAGACCGGACAAGCAAATGCTAAGAAGAAGGGCATGCCCTTTAGAACAATGCTCCGATTCTTGGGACCGGGATTTTTGGTTACTGTTGGTTTTATAGATCCCGGGAACTGGGCTACCAATATTGAGGGAGGTTCGAAATATGGCTATGATCTGCTATGGGTAATAACTCTCAGCACGATCATGCTCATCATTATCCAGCATATGGCAGCTAAGTTGGGGATAGCTACAGGCAAATCTCTGGCTGTAAATATTCGGGAAAATTTTTCTCGACCGGTTTCATCTTTACTTGGAATTACTATCGTCCTTGCTTGCGTGGCAACAGATGTCGCAGAGTTGCTGGGGGGAGCAATCGGTTTCTACCTACTCTTCGGGACGCCATTATGGCTGGGAGCTTTATTTACTGTGGTCTGCGAGACGGTTTTGATTATCAGCCAGCGATATCATCGCCTGGAGGCAATAATTATCGGTTTTCTTGGGATCATCGGCATTTGTTATGTTTGTGAAATAGTCATAGTCAAACCGGACTGGGCAATACTTGCCCCGGCGCTGGTCTGGCCCAAAGTAGACAGCAACAGCATCTATATTGCAATGGGCATCCTTGGCGCGGTGGTCATGCCTCATAATATTTTTCTTCACTCCAATGTTATCCATAGCAGGAAGTGGGGGAGTTCTGAGGCGGAAAAGAAACAGCTACTCAACTACGAGAAGATCGACACCACCATTGCAATGGTAATGGGTTGGATAGTGAACTCAGCGATGATCATAGTTGCGGCCGCAGTTTTTGCCCGGCACGGAATAGCTGTAGACAGCATTGAACAGGCCTCGGAGACCCTGAAACCCCTGGCCGGCCCGCTTGCCGGGTTCCTTTTTGCTGTCGCGTTGGTCTTTGCAGGGGTTGGCTCATCGGTTACCTCTTCAATGGCTGAGGTTAACGTCATCACAGGTTTTCTCGGCAAACCGGAAGATCCTCGGACATTACTCTATAAAGTATCTGTTTTCATTACTGCGATTCCGTCATTTATGATTATCCTTTCCGGTATGGATACTTTTAAAATCCTTATTTTTAGTCAGGTGGTTCTGAGTATCCAGTTACCCTTTACCTTAATACCGCTGCTGATACTTTGTCGAAAACGCCCAATAATGGGAGGGTTTCGCAGCGATACCAAAGAGTTCAGTGCTGCAGTTGTGATTTCTGCAATTGTCATTGCCTTGAACCTCTATCTGCTCTATTCGACCGTTACCGGAGGATGATAGCGTGCAGCTATATAAAAAAATTCTGTTAACCATAGATTGTTCGGATGTTGATGGTCCGATTATCGCTCATGTTTCGGCGCTTGCTCGACAGAACAATGCCCAGGTTGTTCTGGTGCATGTAATTCATGCACATACTCTTGGCCAGGATAGCGCGTTACGTGATAATGCCTCGGCTGCTTTGGAAAATTATCTAAGTTCCATGCGGGCCGAAGGAATAGATGCCCAATCTCTTGTTAAAAGCGGTGAACCTGAAGAGGAGATTCTTCGTGAGATTGGGACAGGTGAGTATGACCTGGTTGCCATGGCGACGCATGGACACACCTTTATCGGCGACATCCTCTTTGGCAGTGTCTCCGATAGTCTGAAGCATAAAATCAGTATACCGCTACTCTTGCTCAAATCTGATGGATGAAATCAAAATACCAGGAAGAGACACATTCGTTTGTACATTGCTACCCAAGGCTGTACAAACGAATGCGCTGTGTATAGAGAAAATTGAGAACGGGATTACCGGTTAGGGGAAAATAGAATTCTCCGGTCAACAGCCGAGGCTGTGCTGGTTCCGGTGAGTACCATTGTCTGTTTTAATTCAGACATGAGCGTATCGATATACGTTTCAACACCAGGTTGCAGTCCACCGACAGCAGCAACTGAGAATGGACGGCCTATCATTACCGCATCGGCTCCCAGGGCCAGCATTTTCAGGACATCACCCCCAGAGCGGATTCCGCCATCGGCTAAAATTGTGATCTTACCTTTTACTCTGTCGGCTATATCGGCCAGAACATCTGCCGCGCCTGGGGCATGGTCCAAAACCCTGCCACCATGGTTGGAAACCACTATTGCATCAGCACCTGCCTGAACAGCAAGTTCGGCTTCATCGGGAGTCATGACTCCTTTCAGTATAAACTTCATACCGGCCCTGCGGATTATTTCTGAGAGTTTTTCGAGTGATTTGGGGGAAACGGGTCGGCCCATTTTGCGCAGAGTTATAAGGCCTGCGGCGTCGATATCCATGCCGATAGTGTCGGTGCCGGTTGCTTTAGCAGCTTCGATTTTCTTAAAAAGCTCTTCGTCCTCCCACGGTTTAATGAAGGGAATTCCATGTCCATCTGCAGACTTTATTGCCTCAAATCCAGCCTGGTGAATGAAATCGGGTACCCCATCACCACTGCATCCGATGATGTTTTTTGCCTTGCAACCGTGAATGATGGCCTGGATATATTCTTCTTCGGAAACAGCGCCGCCCATATTAAAGGAGACCCCGCCGATTGGTGCAGCAAGAAGAGGCAGTGCGAGTTTCTTGCCCAGCACGAGCACAGAGGTGTCCGGTTCGGTGACGTCGTGAATGAGACGCATATTGAATTTTATTTTGGCCAGTGACTCAATATTGTTGGTAAAAGAGGAACCACTGCCAAGTCCCCCCATGCCAGGAACTTGACCTGTGCATGATCTTCCGTTGCATATCGGGCAGACTTTGCAGAAGGTACCCATCATTTTTTTTGCATTATCACGAATTTCTTTCATCCCGGTCTCCGAAAAAAAATATGGTTCAGCATCATTGCCTGGTATTTTCAAACGACGTCAGGCGACACTCTGAGAATAAACGGTTTCTGAGGATTTATAATAAAACGTTCTGTTCGGCAAGTGAATTACTTTTTTCCAACACAAGGCGGCATCGCTGATTCCCTCTTTTGTCATGGAGATATACCTTCACAAAATGATTTTCCAAGAAAAGAATAAAGTACCCCTGTTTAAGTCACTCAGCCAGCTGGTTACTGTTTTGTCGGGAGACGTGGAGTCTCCTACTGCCAGCCATATTCTGCAAGTTGAATAAAGAAAAGATAGACGCCGATCAGCAAAACAGTGCCTATTCCCAAACTTGCTGCCCCGTTGAGCAAGTGACGTTTGAATACGCGCGTTTGTTTCTTTAAGTTTTTAAAGAGTTTGCCTGTCAGGTTCCTGCCGCTATAGTCCGATGGGAAATGGGTGAAAATGATTTCGCTGATAGTTTCGGTATTTTCTTTCATTGAAGTCCCTCCTTTGTTGATGTTTTAGCAGAGTATAACAAGGGAGGGGTATCACAGAGTGACTACCCTGTGATATTTTTTGTACTAAGGGTATAAATGTGAGTGTTCTATCGGCAAAACTATAGATGGTATTTCACTTGACTGCCTGTGGTATATCTCAAGCACACATTGCGTTAGTTCGAAGGTTTTTGTTCAGTCTCCAGCAGTTTTTCAAGTTCCTCTTTACAAAATTTGTAGCTTTGTCTGCAAAATTCACAACGAACTTCCGCTCCGCCTTCTTTTTCCAGGAGTTGTCGAATATCTCCTTCACCGAGTGAGAAAAGGGCACCTTCCATCTTGGCTTTATTGCAGCTGCAGGTATAGGTGAGATTTCGTTTACCTATTTTTTTGTGGGGAATTTTATTAAACAACAGGGAAAGAATCCCAGAAGGGCTTTCCCCTTCAAGAAGGAGTCTGGAGAGGGACGGCATTGCAGCGATCTCTTTTTCCAGAAGTGAGAGTACTGTTTCGTCAGCAGGCGGAAGGGATTGTACAAGGAAACCTCCCGATGCTCCAATAGAACCATCTTTTTCCACGTGAATGGCCAAGGCAATGGCTGATGGTGTCTGTTCGGACTGGGAAAGATAGTAGGCAAGATCTTCGCCTATTTCACTGGTGTACAATTGGATTGTGCCGGGATATTTGTGGTTGGTACCGATATCTTTCACAACGGTGAGAAAGCCCGCTTGACCCAAACCGGCTGCTACATCAATACGACCATCATTGAGCGGTACGTCAGCGTGAGGGTTGGCTATGTATCCCCGCACCCAGCCATCATAACCCGCTTCCGTGATGATCTTTCTGAGTGGTCCATTTCCTTCGAACTTTAGCATGACACTCTGGCTATCCTTCAGCAAAGCAGCCAAGAGAGCTGCGCCGGTCAATGCCCTGCCTAAGGCCACAGCAGCAAGCGGTCCAACATCATGCCTTCTGCATGCTTCGGAGACAAGTTCAGTGGTATTACAGGCCACTCCAAAAAAATTGCCGGATTCTGAGATAACTCTTTCTATAATATCAGTCATAGGGTCACGTATTTGGTGATGAATCGGTTGCAACATTCGATACTCGAAAATGACTCTACACTATAGTCTTTAATAATTTGGGAGCAATATTGAATTTTGGGTCAATAAATATAACGTTTACGTACTCGTTAGAAAAAGGTAGAGTAGATTACGTTTTTATCTCTATATCTCAAACTCAACCAAGGGGGTGTTTCAATGCGACTTTTAGAGCCTTACAGATTGTTTTCGTTCAGAATAAACAAGAACAATAATTTTCGAAAGGCACATATACCCATTTGTGGGATGATCGTTCTCTGCTGCTTGTTTTCATTTGGTTTGTCGGCAAATGCCAAAGAAATTGCCGGGGTAATGGTCCAGGAAACCCAACAAACTGCAGATGGTACTCTGTTGCATTTGAACGGAGCCGGGATCAGATCGAAGTTTTTTTTCGATATCTATATAGCTGAACTGTATATGGAGGATCCTTCAAGTTCGGTCAATGAAGTGATTGAAAGCTCAGGGCACAAGAGAATTGTGATGTATTTTCTCTATAAAGAGGTGGAAAAGGCCAAACTGATTGAAGGTTGGAATGAGGGTTTTGCGGACAATACTAAAGCAGATGAGGTGGCGAAGTTACAGGTTAAAATTGATCAGTTTAACAGCATGTTTAACGATGTTAAAAAGGGTGACATCATTGTACTCGATTTCATTCCGGATAAAGGAACCGTGGTCACTATCGCTAATCAGGAAAAGGGAGTTATCGCAGGAAAGGATTTCAACGATGCTCTTCTCAGGATCTGGCTGGGTGAAAAACCTGTTAACAAAGGATTGAAAGAAAAATTGTTGAGCTATACTAAATAGTGTCAATCCTGAAACGGCCCTTTTACCCTAACTCTTTGTTGTTCTCAAAATTTAATCCTCGGAATATCAATCATATGCCTGCGGTTAAATTTATCAAACGCCTCAATTTAGAATAAAACGCCTCGTTTCAGGATGGGAACTAAAAAGGCGGGACAGTCATCTCGAACAGACACCGGTAGAGGACATTGCCGTCCCTGCCGGTGTCTGTTGCAACTTCTTTTACGCCGCCTGATATTTCAACGGAACTTCTTCCGGAATGGAATTGCGTTTTTTGAAGAAATCCTGAACATAGAGTATGTGTGCACGCATTGCATCATGAGCTTTTTGTGGATTCCGCTCAGTGATATGTCGATAGATAATGCGGTGCTGTTCCAAAACATCTTGGTAGGCGACTTCATATTCTTTCATGTGGCCTAAATTCTTTTTGATACCAACGAAGAGGAAATCGTAAAAATTTCGAGTCAGATTGATAAGCACCGGGTTTTTGGTTGAAAAAGTTATCGCCATGTGAAAAGCGGTATCCGCTGTCGAGGAGATGGCATTGGTGCTGGCAAGGTTTTCCGCCATCTCCTCAAGGCTTTCGCGCATGGCAATCAGGTCACTCTCTGTTGCCCTTGAGGCAGCAAGCTTTGCTGCGTTGCATTCGAGTCCCATACGCACTTCAAGGAGATCTGAAAATGTGGCCTCGTCTGTGCCCATTACTGAGGTGAGAGGGTTACCTTCACGGTTTTCCGGGGCACTGACAAAGGTGCCTTGGCCCTGGATTTGTTTGAGGAGACCGATCTTCACCAGTTTATCAATAGCGTTTCTGACCGATGTTCTGCTCACTTCCATTGAGGCTGCGAGATCTCGTTCAGGTGGGATTTGTTGTTCTGGTTTGAATACACCTTTGTAGATGAGTTCCCTGACCTGCTCAAATACCTGGCAAGAGATACGTGTGGGTTTAATAGGTCGAATATTCATAATCTTATACCGTAACACTTACTGTTTGTTTTGAGGAAATAACTAACGCCCCACAAGAAAGTACGAAAAAGAGTGAACAAAAACAACTTGTAAGGCACCAATTATTCATTTTTTAATAACGATTCCGCCAACAGTTCCATGGTATGGACGCAACGGATAGTCTCATCTGCCTTGCCGACTGCACCTTTCAACATAATCATGCAGCCGGGACAATCTGTAGCGACGGTTTTAACTCCTGTCGCCTGGATGGTCTCAACCTTGTCTTTGGTGATCTGTTTGGAGATCTGGGGATGGCTGAGAAAGGAATAGGTACCGCCGAAACCACAGCAACGGTCGGAGTTTTTCATTTCCTGCAACTGATAGCCCGAAGCTTTAAGAAGAGCCCGAGGCTCTTTCCATACATTCGAGCCACGTTTCAGATGGCAGGAATCGTGGTAGGTTACAGCTTTATCCGCTGCCAGAGCCTTGATCTTTGTTGAAGCACCCAGGACATTTTCCAAAAACGCAGACGCATCCATGGTTTTTCCAGACAGCGCCATGGCCTTCGCCGACCATTGGGGATGATCGGCCAGCCGATCGACAAAATCACGTTTGACGGCCATTGTACACGTTGGACAGATGCACAGAATATAATCAACATCAGCATCTGTAAAAGCCTGAACACTTTGTTTGGCGAGTTCAACCCCGGTTGCAGTATCACCTGCGTAGAGGGCCGGTATACCGCAACAGTTCTGGTCTTTCGGGAAAACAACCTCAACATCCAAGGAATTGAGCACTTTGATCATGCTGACACCAACTTCCGGGTAAACGAAGTCTGCTCCGCAGCCAACAAAAAAGCCAACACGATACTTTGGGTTCGGGACATGTTGGGGGATTGAATCGAATTGATCCCGAAAGGACTGAGGGGCAATTGATGGCAGATCTCGCCACTCGGTAAAATCTCTGTCCATAAAATGCAGGGGCAGGTGACGGATAATCCGTCCTCCGGAGTCGCTCCTGTTTTTGTGAGTGACGGGACGCTGCAGTTTGGAGGCCGCGCGAATCATGCTGTGAAAGAGGCCGCGATTCTTCATCACCGCTTTGAAGGCAATATTTTTAACAACCCCCATGCCGTATTCTTTGGTCACCTCGTTGCGCAGATGAAGGATAATTTCTTCCAGATCGATTTTGGAGGGGCAGACAGCAACACAGGACCGACATCCGATACATGCCCTGGTAATCTCTTTAGCCTTGTCCAGTCCCTCGTAGAAGGCAGTGAGGATTATGCCGATAGCCGAAATGTAAATAGAACCGAAAACATGACCACCGACGGTCTGGTATACCGGACAGACATTGGCGCAGGCGCCACACTGGATACACCGAAGAGCATTCTGACAGATTTTTGATTCGTAAAGTGCTTCCCTGCCCCCGTCAATAATAACGATATGCTGCTCTTTCTGCTCGCCATTAACCGGTACAGCTCCCCGGATCCAGGTAATATAGGAGGTAAGCAGCTGACCTGTTGCGTTCCGGGGCAGGAGCCGGGTGATTTTGATGGCATCTTCTATATTGCGCACCAGTTTATGGATACCCGTAAAGACCACATGTACTTTGGGAAGTGTGGCACAGAGTCTCGCGTTGCCTTCATTGGTTACCAGGCCGATTCCCCCAGTATTGGCAACGAGGAAATTGGCACCGGTCAGGCCGATGTCGGCATTGAAATATTCTTTTCGAAGGCGTTGACGCGCATGATCCACAAGGGTTTTAATCTCAGGGGAGAGCTGGTTTCCAGATTCCTTGGTGAAGAGATCGGCAACTTCTTCTTTAAACATATGGATGGCCGGCATCACCATGTGGCTTGGTCTCTGCCCAGCCAGCTGAATGATCCACTCGCCAAGGTCGGTTTCTGCGGATCTGATGTCATGTGCAGCCAAAGCCTTGTTAAAGTGAGCCTCCTCAGAAACCATCGATTTGGATTTGGCAATGAGTTTAGCCCCCTTCTCTTTAGCGAGGTTGATCACATAGTCATTGGCTTCTTTGGTATCTTTAGCAAGAAAGATTTTTGATCCGGCGGCTTCGGCGTTTTTTATAAATTCGGCAAGCAGCTCTTTTCTGTGCAGCCGAACATCGTCTTTAATCGCAGCCAGTTCGGTCCGCATCGCCTCAAAATCTAAACCTCGGTATGCATTTTCCCGTGCGATGAGATAGGCGTCGCCAAAAAGATGGAGCGCCTTGCTCAATTTGGGATTAGAAATCGCAGCTTCAACACTCTTTTTATATGTTTCATCGGTGGCCATTGCAGTTCTCCTCAATTAGTTTTCCATCAAATCACTGGAGATGCCTTCCACCAGGAGAATATGCACTTCTCTGGGACCGTGGCAGCCAATGGTCAGTACCCGTTCAATATCAGCAGTACGGCTGGGCCCGGTGATGTAGGCAATAAATTTGGGCTCACTTCCCATGTGGAACGCGGTCATTGGCTCTGCCGCTGCCAGATTATCCCTGAGGATTATCGATGGATCCACAATAATAAAGTGAAGTTCAGGCAAAGTTGTTGCGAGACGCATTTCCTCGTCGGTGCTTTCCAGAACAACTGTCCCGCTATCGGCCAGACAGAAGTTGCAAAAAGTAACCCCTGCTCCGGGAAACTGACCAGCATTCCTGAATTTTCCTGTAAAAACGTCAACCCCAGTATCCGCCAGGAGTGCGCGCAAATGATGTTTTTTGGAAAGCGATGTATCGGGGACAAGGATGGTGCCTTGTGCCTTGTCTTTGATATAAGTGACGGCGTCTTGAAGGTTGGCCACCCGTAATACCTCAGCGCCGACACGCCTGGCAGACTCGATAAAACGTTCGGTATTTTGGTCAGTCATATAATAATCCCTCTACTGTTAGGTGATTGTTTTTTCAAACCTTTATTCAACAATGGAAGAAACCTCCCCTCATTGTACTCATTTTATGAACCAAGTTGTCTGTTCATTTTCCCTAAGGGCTATGGGGTGCCTGTGCCAAATAATTATACACAAAAACGTACGAGAATTGCAGCCAAGACATAATAAAGAGAGAAGGTTCCAAGAAATTCATTCCTGTCCCTTAATTCTGAAAGTTAAAATGCAACAGGCGTGCCAGTGGAGATTGTTTATTTAGGTATGTAATTACGGTATGTTAATATATTTTTTTCCAAACTCTGGCCGAAATGCCTTTTTTTTGTATGAAAAAATGGACAAGATGTGCAGTCAGACTCGTTATTTGGCAATAAAAGAGAGCTTTGTTCTATCGATAAATATATATAATTATAGATTTTATTCTCTCAAGGAGAAGGTGTCTTAAAAAACGGACGAAGAGGCCCGGAAGAATTTATAGGCTTTGCCAAGTGAGGCGAGTATTGAGAATTACAAGCCCCGAAATTCTCCTTTTAAAGGAGGTGTAATGGTGTGGTGTATGCTTAACTATCTTATATCTAAAAGAAAAAATAATTTAAGTCCTCGGTCTATTGGGTTGGTCGTTGGGAAATCGCCAGAAAGGACTGTCTGATTTTCTGGATAAAGTTTTTGTTAGTATTTTTTAAAGTGATAGATTGTACTTTTTCAGCAACGAATAGAAGTGGGAGCGTGACAGTCCTGAAATATGCATAATTTTTTGGATACTGCCGTCGCATTGTCGGATAAGCTCAACAAGGTAGGTTTTCTCTGCGGTATTTTTAAATTCCTTCAGTGGAAGAAGTGGGCTGTCGAAGATATCTTCAAAAATTTTCTGGCCAACATCCTGGATAAAAGGAGTGCTCCCGCCATTCGTTTCTTCGATCATTTCTAAGCCGGTCAGCTTTGTTATTTGTGCCTTGGCAACTTGTATTCGTAGCTTTCTGGGAAGATGCATAGCATACAAAGTGCCTTCTCCACCCGCGTCAATTACAGACCGCTCAAGAATGTTGAAGAGTTCACGGATATTGCCAGGCCAGTTATATTCCATCAGCGTGGGGAAAAAATCATCGCCAAAATTTTTGAATTCCAAACCAAAATCTTTGCAAAGCTGCTCAACTCTGACCGTTGCAAGTTGTTGGATATCGCTTGTTCGCTGGCGTAGAGGAGGCAGATGGATGCGTATGGTATTGAGACGGAACAGGAGGTCGTTTCGAAACTGTCCTTTTTCGACCATCTCATCAAGGTTTCGATTGGTTGCAGCAATAAGTCTGAAATTGCTGGTCTGCTCTTTGATGGCACCGACCGGTCTAAATTGTCTTTCCTGGAAAACGCGTAGGAAAACTTTCTGGATAGAGAGCGGCATCTCGCCCACCTCATCGAGGAAGAGAGTGCCCCCGTCAGCGGCTTTAATAAGGCCCTGACGATCACCCTGGGCACCGGTAAACGCCCCCTTTTTATGCCCAAAGAGAGTTGATTCAACGAGGGATTCCGTTAGTGAAGTGCAATCGACCACTACGAAATTTCCTGAGGAGCGACCACTGTTTTTATGGATGAGGCCTGCGAACAATTCTTTTCCTGTGCCGGTTTCGCCGCTTATCAGCACATTGGAATCTGAACGCGCCGCCTTGGCGGTGAGTTGAAGACAGGCCTTGATCTCCGGACAGTCACCGACAACTCCTTTCGTGAGCGGTTCTTCTTTCAGGATATTGTCTTTTTTTTCCTTGTGGTATTTAAGCGCTCTGTTAAGTGTAAGGGTTATGTCTCGAATAGAGGTTGGTTTAAGCAGATAGTCCCACACGCCACCCTGGATGGCTAATTCCGCCCCGTCCGGGTTTCCTTTGCCAGTAAGAATGATCACCTCAGGAGGGTCGTTTGGAGCTATGAGGGAGGGGAGGATGTCGAGTCCATTCCCGTCGGGTAGGTATACGTCAAGAAATACCACATCATAATTGGTAGTATTGGCGAGATGCAGTCCGTCTTTTAAGGTGTGAGCCATGTCGGAATCGTAGGAAAGCCGGGTTACCAGGCTGACCATCGTTTCGCAGGCTTCGATATCATCGTCAATTATTAGGATCTTGGGCATGTTTTTTTCCATTTTGTAAGATTTCGCGGATACCGTCCATGAGGTCCTTTTTATGATATGGTTTGATTATAACATGCTGGATATTTCGGTATTCTTTCGCTACGATGAGTGCATCGTCTCGTCCGGATACAAGAATGACCGGCAGTTCGGGGAGTAGTCCGGCCAACACGGCGCCACTCATAACGGGCATATCGAAATCTGTGATCAGTATATCAAAATTATGGGTTCCTGCCGAGACCAGACGTAACGCTGCTTTTGGTTCGCGGAGTGCAGTCACTCTGAATCCCATTTCTTCAAGCAGGCGAGGTGTTGTCTGAAGCTGGTCCTCATCATCTTCTACAAAAAGAATATGTCCTCCTATTTCGTCAACATTACCCTGGCTGGTGGAGACTATATCTTCACAGGCTTCTGCTTCCGGTAAGAGGATCTCAAAAGTTGAACCACCTTCGGCGCCGCAGATGACGCGAATCGAGCCTTGGTGACTTTGGACAATGCCATGGACGACTGCCAGGCCAAGCCCGGTTCCTTCTGTTTTGCTTTTTGTCGAGAAAAATGGGTCAAAGATTTTATCCCGTATTTCCGGATTGATGCCAGGTCCATTGTCTGACACGGAGAATTTTATGAAATTATTGGGTGTGGACCACAGATTTATTTTCCTCGTGCACCACATGGGCAAGCTCAAGGTCAATTTTGCCGCCGGTCGTACGGAGGGCGTGAAAGGAGTTAGTGCAGAGGTTGAGGATTGCCTGATGTATTTGGGTCGGATCAGCATGCACAAAAAAATTCCTGCCAGGTTCAACATGACTGCATACTGCAATATTGGCAGGCATGGACGCCTCCATCAGATGCACGACTTCCTGGACGATTTGACTCAAATCTGTCGATCGAAAACCCTCTCGTGAGGGGCGGCTAAATGAAAGGATTTGCTGGACAACCCGGCCACCCCTCCTGGCCGCCTTGAGAACCCTGTTCAAATCAGTTTCTGTTTGGCTCCCTGGGATTAAATCGCCGATAGCAAGTTCGGTTGAATTGATGATCGACGTGAGAATATTATTGAAATCGTGAGCGATACCACCGGCAAGTGTGCCGATAGCTTCCATCTTTTGAGATTGAAGAAGCTGCTTTTCAAGATTCTGCTCCTTGGTGATATTCTCAGCGGTTGTAAGAATACCAACGATACGTCCGCCCTGGGCTCTAAGCGGAACCTTATTAACCTCAATCCAGGCCTCAGCACCTCGCATATCCGTTAATTTTTGGCGTATCTTGCGAAATGCTTTCTTTTGGTCAACAACAGAGTTGTCTGATTTTATCGACCATTCACAATAGATATTGTCGTTGAGGAGTTCCCCCGTTTTTTTTCCGACGACCTGGAGAATATCCTGAATACCAAAGAAATCGATAAAGGCCTGGTTGGCACCAAGATATTTCCCTTCAATGTCTTTCCACGAGACAAGCTGAGGAATGGTATCCATCAAGGTCTCCTGAAATGCCAGTTGATCGGTTATCTTTCGCTGTACCTTGCGACGCTCAAGCATCGCTCCTACCATGGCCATCAGAGCCAGGAACAGGATGACGAAACTGACCATCATGGTCCAGAAAAGCTCTTTGGAAAGAGAATAAAAAGCTTTTGGCGCGTTGATTATCCTGCTGTTTTCGGGAAGGAGCTGCTGGTTGATATTCAGTTTTTCCATCACTTTGTAATCAAACATATATATAGTATTTCTCGGCTCCCGGATGATAGGAATATCATCAGCCTTGGTTCCATCGAGAATTCGCAGGGCCATTTCGCCGGCAGTTTTGCCATGCTCGACTCCTGAAAGCACTTTGCCGCCAACCGTACCGTAGCCGACCATAAACTCCCATGCAGTATAGATTGGCACCGAACTATGCTCGTAGATGGCTTCAGTTACTTCTTCCGAGGTATAAAACCGGCCATCAACTGTCTGATAATAGGGGGCAATGAACAAAAAGGTATTGTTCGGTAGTTCAGCAACCTTATTTTGAGTTTCTTCAAGACTAAGCTGGCTCCAGAACTCGACTTGCAGGTCAAGATTGTTATCCCGAATGAGTTTTTCAGCCTGATGGCGAATTGCGGTCCCGGTGGTGGAGTTATCAATAAGAAAGACCATCCGGTTCTTCTCAGGGTGAAGGGTTTTTGCAACTTTTAGAGTGGCTATAAGATCATAGACTTCAATGATTCCGGTAATATTGCCTGCGGCAGTATCTGAATCTTTGAGGTCGTTTACCCCACAAAAGACCACCGGGATGTTCTTAAAAAGATCGTTTCGGTACTGATTGACAAAATTGAGAGCATCGTTGTCGGAGAGGATTATGATGTCAAAAGTTTCATTTTTAAATTTTTCTTTATAGAGTGCGTACAGATTTTTTGAGATAATGTCGTAGTTGTATTTCTTGAAATCCATATACTCAATTTGCAAATCCACTTTGTATTGACTCTGGTTTAAAACAGCCCGAATTCCCTCGAGTAGCCCGTCTGACCAGTGGTACCCATTATGATAAGAATTGAGATAGAGGACAGTTTTCTTTTCTTTGTCGGCACAGCAAAGTGATGGAAGAGCCCAGAAGAAATGAAACGAGAACGAAAACGAGTATGAGAATGTTCCTTGCGCAGTAAGTTTGGTGGTCTTGATTATTAGTCATAGGCTCTTGTATGGGGTATATTGTCGATCTCGTGATAATAACAGCATAATAGCTCCAAAATGAGATTAGTGCAAAAAGCATATCGTGGCTAGTGATGAGTGAAAGAACTTATACCCTGCCGGAAGATATTGTAAATATTCCTGCTTGTTTTCCGCTTGCCTGGCTAGTAAAAAAAACAATTTATATTCAAGATATTTGTCTGAAATGATTTTTCTTTTTGGTTGATTTTTCGGAAATCGGGAAGAAATTTTGACTTCTAACTCGTTGCTTTGCTAATATGAAGGAGAATTGAAGACCAATTTGAAGAAGTATGTTACTGTCGCTTGGTTCAATTTGAATCTACTGTTTTTCGGGGAAGCATTTTTTTGAGGTACTCAACGAACCATTTAATAAAGATTTAAATTTTATGCATCTCGATCTTAAGCACAATTATTCTCGCCTGAAAATATTTCTGGTTGTCTCGATTCTCGTTGCATTCACTCTATGTCTTTTGCAATACATTAATATATTTCTTAATGTTGACTCCCTTATACTCGAATTCGATCCAGTCAAACACTACACTCCACTCCCTGTAGCCGTAATGGTTCTGGTCGTCATGTTTCATACCATCTTCCCAGGTATCATTATCCTCGAAGAAGGTGTGATTAAAGGGGTTATTTATACTGTTGTTTCCTGGTTTTTCTACGCAGTGCTTGTTCACTCTTATACCGCCAGCTACTCCTTGTACATCCCTTTGACTGCTCCACTGATAGGAGCCATGGTTTCTATTATCAGGGTGCTTGCCTGGGAACATAGTTTTGTCACTGAAGAAAAAGACAGAATCAGGAAGACTCTTGGGTCGCTAGTAGAGCCAAGTGTTGCAGAATTCCTTCTCAATAACCCGGATCTGATCAAACAAGATGGTGTGCGAAAAACTGTGACCATCATGTTCGCGGATCTCCGAGGTTTCACAAAACTCTGTGAAGAAATTGCACCCGAACAGTTATTTGCTATGTTGCGTGATTGTTTCAGTAAACTCATATCTATTGTCAGAACCAATGGCGGAACTGTAGATAAACTTGCCGGCGATTCAATGATGGTGGTTTGGGGGAACCCCGTTCCAATGGAGAATCACGCAGAAAAGGCAGTGGAAGCGGCCATAGAAATGCAGGCAATGATGCAGAGCCTCAAAAAGAAATGGCAGCAAAAATTAGGTGTGAATATTGTGTTAGGTATTGGCATCAACACAGATGAAGTCGTCGCAGGAACAATCGGCTCTGAGGAATTTTGCGATTACACGGTGCTTGGATGTGGCGTTAATCTTGCCTCAAGACTTGAGTCCATTTGTCCAGGCGGCTTGATTTATGTATCGAAGAAAACCTACTCGATCCTCAACGGGATCTTCCAATTTAGAGAACTTGACGACCAAAAAGATAAAAATAATTGTGGTCTGACAGGTGTGTATAAAGTCGTCGTCTAGTAAAAGATCCCCCCGCCTTCCACTTGCCTGGAGATATCACCCTCAATGTAATTGGTTGAAAAATCATCACTTTATTCAACGTTGTACCTGACAAGTTAAAAACTTTCCGCGTGGTTTATAATTATGGGATTTATTACAATAGCCCTGCCTTTTTTAAAAGTAATAGCAGCGTTTTGCCTTATGCTGATTGGTATTAGAAATAAGCTGGGGCTGGCTTTGTCTATATTGGCTGGCGGGTTGTTTATGGGCTTGATTTTTGGTCTTTCCACTGTGACCTTGCTCAAGGTTAGTGGTGTCGCTCTGGTTCAGGAAAAATTTCTCTTTCTGGTTACCATTGTCGGATCTATATTGATTCTTTCAGATGCATTGGAAAGGTCGGGGCAGTCTGTACGCCTTATGGAGGCTTTGTCTGGCTATCTTGTGCGGCCGCGATGGAGGTTAATATTTTTTCCGGCACTGATTGGCCTTTTGCCGATGCCTGGCGGGGCAATTTTCTCGGCTCCCATGGTGAAAGCGGTGAGTACAGAAATGAATCTTGCTAATGAAGATCGGGCTGTTATTAACTATTGGTTCAGGCATGTCTGGGAGATGGCCTGGCCTCTGTATCCCGGAATAATTTTAACGGTTGCCTTGGCTGATATTCCAGTAACAACACTTATCGCCAGGTCCTGGCCCGGCGTTGTCGCCATGTTTACTATTGGCTGGTTCTTTTTCTTGAGGGGCGCTGCATTGAATATGGTCGTGGTGCGGGAAGAAGCAGTCTCTTTGAAGTTGAAAGGTCGTCGAAGAAAAGTAGTAAGAGAAGGGCTCCCGTTGATTATCGCAATTATAGGCGCAATTGGGCTGGAAGCACTGCTTGCCAGATTTGCCCGGAATGTTTCATTTGAGTGGGGAGTTATTATTGCCCTGATCGGGGCCATTGTCTGTATTATGATCCAAAATAAACTCGGGATCGTTTTTATTTCTTCCGTCCTAAGGAAAAGAAGTCTCTGGACCATGCTCATGGTTATTGCGGCAATCTTTATTTTCAAGGATGTGATGCAGGCGGCAGGGATCGTTCGGGCAATGGCAGCAAGTGCCGGTGGCGGAGTCGCTTTGTTTGCGGCAGCAGTATTTTTGCCGTTTTCTGGTGGGGATGGTCGCGGGAATTAATGTGGCCTTTGTTGGGGCGACATTCCCGTTGTTGATTGGCCTGTTGCATTCTCTTGGCATGGAAGATCAGATAGTCCCGTATTTGATTCTAGGATCTTTTTCCGGTTTTACCGGGGTTATGATATCCCCGATTCATATCTGTTTTGTTCTTACCTGCAATTATTTCGAAACAGATCTGGCGAGAGCCTGGCGGAGATTGGTTGCACCTTCAATATGTTTTGGGCTGTCTGGAGCGCTACTCTTTTGGTTCTTATTGGGATGAACCGGAATGGGCTAAGAGGAAATGTCGAGGCGCCTTCGGTAAAAGTACCCCATCTTACAAATGTAGCGAATGCAGCGGATGGGGCTTGATAGTTCTTTATATTTCAGCAACGCCGGAGGGAATGAGGCATATGAAAACGAAGTCTTGACCGCCGCCGTTCATAAACTGGTGAACTTCGTTGCCGGGAATAAAAACCACAGTGCCGCTGGTCACATCCTTCCATTCGCCGTTTTGATAAACTTGCCCTTTTCCGGAGTGGATAAATATTTCGTGCTCCCATTCATGTGAATGTCTGGGGGTGAAGCCACCTGGAGCGACGGTAAATACCCTCATGCAAAAGTTATTAGCCGCGTCTTCTTTGCCAATGACAACTCTGCCGGTAACACCTTTTGCTGCCTCGTTGTCAAATTTAAGGGAAGGGGAATCTTCGTAGTTTACAATTTTCATAATAGTCTCATCGCTTATACTTCAATTTGTGGAAAACAGATAAAATTGCCTCTGGAAATAATATAGCAAAAAACAGAGAATGCAAGTATTTACGGCTCGTTCTGCCTGGCCTTGCCTGTTAGTCCCATATAGATGGCTGCAAGTGTCACAACTACTCCAGCCCAGTTAAGAAAGTCTGTCGGTCGGTTGAATAGAAGGACGTCCCAGATGAACGCGAGTGCAGGCTGGAGAAGCAATATTAAGCCGGTGAACGACGCGCGTATCTTGGGCATGGCATTGGCTATCAGAACCCAGCCGATTGTTTGACTAAAAAGGCCAAGGCCGAGAAGGGCCAGGAGAGTTTTTGAATTTGGAATGACAAATGAGTCCCCTGCCTGAAACATCTTCAGGCCCAGGAAGATGGCACTGCAAGCAGAAACAATCATGAGCGCCGAAAACAGGGAATGCCTGTCGTTCGATTGAATCTTTCTCAGGCTGAGGAGGAATGCGGTATAGCAGACAGCAGTGAGCAAACCAAAATAGATGCCTGTTTTATAGTTGCTCTCAAGGTTGTTCCAGTTTATTCCCACAATCAGTAAGAGGCCGATTATTGCCAGTGGTATTGATGCAAAAAACCTGGGCCGCCCTTTTTCTCCAAAAAAGAGTATCCCCGTCGCAGCGAGAAGAAAGACCTGGAAATTACCGACAAGCGTCGCCAGTCCAGGCCCGATGTACATGATACTTTCGTGCCAGAAGAAAAGATCAAGGGCGAAGGCGAAACCGCAAAAGACAATAAGAAGGAGTTCCGCTCGAGTGAGTTTTACAAAATCTTTACACCAGACAGTAGCGCAAAGAAGAAAGATCGAGCCGAAAAAGACCCGATAGAAACCGGAAGCCGTTGGCGATACATCTGCCAGTTTGACAAAGATCCCTGAAAAACTGATTAGAAAGGCACCGCAGAGTACCTGAAAAATCGGCATATGCCGAAGGCGAAAAATCAACATGATTGCATAATCAGGAAGTGAATATAATTGCCCACTCGTGTTGGGAAGCAATTGTCGGTCTTTGCCGAAGTTGTGAAAAAGGCCAAAGTGGATTCAGTTCTGGTCATGATAATGGGCTTTGCGGAAATCTGCACACGATATTATTTGATCGTTTCAACGGGAGAGTTACCGGATCAGTACTCTGTCACGTTGCCACCTTTTCAAAACCCTGCTGGTTGTGATGTGATGAAGTTAAAAATAATTTGATTTAGCTTGGTCATATGAGATAATGGCTGACAGCAGGATACTTTGCCAAATCTTTGACTCGTATCTTTGTATACCCTTCAATATCTTTTGTTTGTTGCATCTGTGAAAGATTTTGAATTTTTGCCAACTTGCATTGCACAATTCGTTGATGAATACGTGCGTTTCTGGTAGTGTATAAAAATACATTATAGTAAAAATAAATAAAAATCATAAAAAATAAAAACAATGTGTTATCCGCTTTTTAAGCGGATTTGGCGAAATATTGTTGAATTTTTGGAAAAATTTAGTATGTCTCTTGTCTTGATAACAAAGAAAAACCTTCATTTTTTGTTTTTATAGTGCACAATATGCATAATATTGTGCACTATTCATTGGGTTGTTGTTTTGAGTGCCAGGATGAACATATTTTTTAATGGAGAATATCTCAGACGATATGAATGATCTATCAACAAAATACCTTGGACTGAATCTCAAGAATCCGTTGATTGTCGGAAGTTGTGGATTTACAAATTCAGTTGAGAAGATAAAAGAGCTGGCTGATAACAGTGCGGGTGCTGTTGTACTGAAGTCTCTTTTTGAAGAGCAGATTCAGGCTGAGTTATCTGCCAACCTGGAAAGTTATAATGCCGATTATCCTGGAGCAACCGATTACATACGTGAATATACCCGTGGCAACGAGGTTGGCAATTATCTGAAACTTATCTCAGGGGCAAAAAAAGCTGTCGATATTCCAGTTATTGCAAGTATCAACTGTGTTTCTGCCAATGAGTGGATTTCCTTTGCCAGATCACTGGAACAGGAAGGTGCGGATGCTATAGAACTTAATGTTTCTCTGCTTCCTTCAAATCCGAAAATGACCAGTAAGGAAAATGAACAGAAGTATGTCGAGATCATAAGTGCCGTCGCTGAAATGGTTTCGATTCCTCTCGCTTTGAAAATGAGTCACTATTCTGCTTCCCTTGCCAATCTTATCCAGAAGCTGAGTTGGACAGATAAGATTTCCGGCTTTGTATTGTTTAACCGTTATTATGCTCCCGATATAGATATAGAGAAGATGGTTGTAAAATCAGCCGATATCCTGAGTAGTCCTGCTGAAAGTGTCGGCCCGTTGCGATGGATTGCTCTGATGTATGGTTTGATTGAAAAGGATTTGGTGGCTTCTACAGGAATTCACGACAGTGAAGGAGCTATCAAGCAGATTTTGGCAGGCGCCACCGCTGTTCAGATCGTTTCGACTGTTTACAAAAACGGTGCAGGACAGATCGAAACTATACTGAAAGGGCTGGAAGAATGGATGATCCAAAAATCATTTTCCAGCCTTGCTGATTTTAGAGGCAAGCTGAGTTACGAAAAGGCAACAGATCCTGCCGTCTTCGAACGAACTCAATTCATGAAGTATTATGGCGGATTATCTTGATTGTCGATCAGGCTAATCCAGGCCAAGCTGGAATATTGGTACAGGCGTGCAAAGCAAGCTTGTCAGTGCCAAAGTAAATACCCCTGCTGTAAAGTGATGGGATTTATTATAATGCTCCTCGAGGGTACTCTGTTGAGTACCCCCTTGTGGGGGATATGCTCCTTAACGAAATGTTTCTTTTGGGAAAAATAAGAATACATTTCTAAGACACTAAATTATCAAGTAGATATGAAATCGTTGCTGACATTTCCAAAAGGTGGTGTTCATCCACCCGAATTCAAGGCGCAGACGCAGGGGTTGGCGATAGAAATAATGCCAGTTCCCGACGAACTCGAACTCATTCTCGGCCAGCATATTGGTGCTCCATGTGCGGCAATTGTCGCAAAACGCGATGTGGTTGCTGAGGGTGATGTAATAGGTGAGGTGAAAAAGGGGTTGGGAGTTCCGCTTCATGCTCCGGCTGCTGGGAAAATTAAAGATATAGCAACATCCGTCCATCCGGTCCGGGTAAGCAGCCCCTCCATTACTCTGGTGGTGGATAAGGAAGCAGAGCCTGTGCAGTACAAATCGGTGGATTGGCATCAGCTTTCCAGTTCTGATTTGTTAGCCAAAATACACGATGCCGGTATTGTCGGCATCGGTGGTGCAGGTTTTCCAACCCACGTAAAACTCAATCCACCTGCAGATTCTCCGGTTGATACCTTGGTGCTTAACGGTGCTGAATGCGAACCGTATATCACCGCGGATCATCGGCAGATGCTGGAAAACCCAAAAGAAATAGTTGAAGGCGCTAAAATTATCCTCAAAATTCTCGGCATTAATGAGTGTCATATCGGCATTGAAAGCAATAAACCCGATGCTATTTTAGAGATGAGTAAAGCTGCCCAGGATACCACCGGTATAGACTGCACTATCAAAATTCAAACCCTGCAGGTGAAGTATCCTCAAGGATCTGAGAAACAGCTTATCCAGGCTATCACCGGCCGAAAAGTACCGGCCATGGCGTTGCCGTCTTCGGTTGGAGTCGTGGTGCAAAATGTTAACACTGCTAAGGCAATCTATGATGCTGTAGTCTACGGCAAACCATTGTATGAAAAGGTCATTACCATTGCTGGCAAAGGCATTGCCAGGCCCGCCAATCTCCAGGTAAAGGTTGGAACCAAAATAAGTGATATCGTCGATTACCTTGGTGGTTTGAAGCCAGGTCTTACTAAAATCATCATGGGCGGCCCAATGATGGGTTTTGCCATCTCCAGCCTGGAAATTCCGGTCACTAAAACCACCTCCGCCATCTTGTTTTTAACAGAAGATGAGATCGATACTAAACCTCACTCCCAGTGTATTCGCTGTGGATGGTGTCTCGATGCTTGTCCGATGGGACTTGAGCCGAAAGAGATTGGTATCTATGTAGAAGCCAACAGAGCGGAGGATACCGCGCAGTTTGGTGTCTTCGACTGTTTTGAGTGTGGATCCTGTTCTTATGTTTGTCCGGCTAAACGCCCACTTGTACAATTTGTGCGTTTGGCCAAGATGAAAGCGAAGCGGTCGTAGGAGTAGAGAGGACATTGGACCTGTTTAAGGAATAGTTGCCCTGATCTTGGTCATGGGTATATGTGTCAACTAGGATGTTTTTGAGGAGAGTCGTGAGTAAACAGCAAGCTTCAGACGACCTGACAACTGCACCGGCTGGATTGTGGAAGGTTTCCATTTCGCCGCATCTGAAAAGCAGTGAGTCGGTTGAAAAGATTATGTGGACGGTTGTGGCCTGTCTTATACCACCGCTGATTCTGTCGGTTTTCGTGTTCGGAATTCAAACGCTTTTTATCACAGCTGTTTCTGTAATAAGTTGTGTTGCCGTTGAAGCTATAAGTCAAAAAGCACTGGGTAGAAAAGTGACTATTAAGGACGGTAGTGCCGTACTTACCGGCTTGCTTATGGCCTTTGTCATACCGCCTGGTGTCTCCCCACTTCTGCCTATTTTGGCAGCAGTATTTGCCATCTATATCGGCAAGCACCTCCTTGGCGGGATCGGCTACAACTTCTTTAATCCAGCTCTTCTGGGTCGGGCTTTTTTACTGGCATCCTTTCCTGTTGCCATGACTTCGGCCTGGTTGGCTCCCATTGGGGGATTTGATATTTTCTCACATCTGGGCAGTTCTGTAGACGCAGTTTCAACTGCGACTCCTTTGGCTGTGATGAAAGAACACGGGATGGCAGCCTTTACGCATGCATTCGGCAGCGGTGCAAGTTTGTATACCAATTTCTTTCTTGGCCTGCGTCCAGGCTGTATTGGCGAAACGTCGGGTCTTCTGCTGGTTCTTGGTGGTTTATACCTGATCTATCGAGGCTATATTACCTGGCACATCCCTGTTTCGCTTCTTGGGACTATTGCTGTGCTGACCTGGATATTCGGTGGAGAAAGGTATTTCAGTGGAGACCCGCTCCTTGCTATTCTCTCTGGTGGAGCCCTCCTTGGTGCTTTTTATATGGCAACGGATTATGTCACCAGTCCGTCAACGAAAATATCGAAGATTGTTTTCGGTATCGGCATCGGGGCTCTCACTGTGCTTATCAGATTAAAAGGCGGATATCCCGAAGGTATCTGTTATGCGATACTCCTTATGAATCCCCTCAGCGTTGTTCTGGATGGTTGGTTTAAACCTAAACGTTTTGCTCCACCGGCAGGAGGTGCGAAATGAAAGATATAATAACAATTGTTGTCCGACTCACTGTATCCTGCCTGCTGGCTGCAACCGTTATGGGGGTGTGTTTCATCTTCACCAGCAATGCCAAGAAGCATAATGCATATGTCAAAGAGCAACAGGTGATGTATGAACTGCTCGGCTACAAAGCGGGTACCAAAATACCTGATTCTCTTGTCATGCATGAGATATATCGATATGTCATCAGCAGCAGTGAAAAGCAGTCCATCGGTTACCTGGTCCCAGAGGGACACGGAGAAGAAGGTCATTTTATTTTTGTCAATATCGGCTTGAGTGGTGCCCTTATTGAAACTAAACCTGTGCCATTAAGCGTCGCTGAAGCAATCGAGCCGGAACCGCGTACAAAGGCAGTCGAGGCTGCAGTTGGGCCGGGCTATGAAGTGACATTTGCCGATCAGACCATCGTGGTAACTGATAACGGCAAGCGGACCGCGTATCTTCTCAGTGGCAAGTTTCAAGGCTTTAAAACCTTTGTTTCTGTTATGCTTGCAGTTGATCCTGCTTTTACTCTCATTGGAATGGAAATTCTTGAGCATGAGGAAGACCCTGGGCTCGGAGCGGAAATCACTCAGGATTACTTCAAGAATCAGTTTAAAGGTAAGCCCTTTGAGGTTCTCAAGACGATTAATGTGGTGAAAGAACCCATCCCTGCCGATTATCTCAAGGCGTTGAATGGGAAGGTTAGCGAGCAGGACATCCTGAAGCTCGAAGATCAGTACAAGGATCATGATATTTATGCTCTTACCGGTGCTACCATTTCATCAAGGGCTGTTAGTAATGGGGTTAAAGGTATTGTGACAAAATTTGCTTACCGTATAAACGTGTTGGATAAGGTTTTGAAGGAACAGCAGTTAGCTGTATCGTTTTAGTACCTTAAAAAATCTTTCTTGGTTTTTTCGAAAGATTTTTATGAAGGTATGTATACCCCTCAAAGGGGTACTGAAAAGAGTCCCGTTTGTCGGGGTTAATTTTTGTAAGAGGAAGTCGACGTGGCAAATGATAAATCTAGCATGCAGCTGATTAGCAGAGGCATCTTGAGTGAAAATCCGATTTTTAAGCTGGCTCTCTCCATGTGTCCCGCCGTTGGTATTTCCACTACGGTGATGAACGGCTTCATGCTTGGGATTGCAGTGCTTTTTGTGCAGGTTTTTTCCAGTATAACGATATCAGTCTTCAAAAATGTCATCCACCCAAGGATTCGTATCCCGACGTATACGCTGACTATTGCTACGTGGGTGACAGTGATTGACCTCGTACTGGCCGCCTATTTGCCGGAAGCCTATGCTAAAATGGGAATTTTCGTAAAACTCATCGTGGCATTTGCCATTATCACCATGCGGTTGGAGATGTTTGCCTGTAAGGAATCGGTCAAGGATTCCTTCTGGGACGGCTTAGGCATGGGTCTCGGTTTTATGATCGGGATGATGGCTATCGGGTTTGTTCGGGAACTTCTCGGATCTGGTGCAATCCTTGGCTATGATGTTCTTGGTTTCAAACCATTGCTTTTTTTCATCTTGCCTAGTGCCGGTTTCTTCGTGGTCGGTTTGATGATGGCGTTTTTTAATTGGATTGAAATTTATTATAAACGATCAAAAGGGTTAAAATGATGACTCTTGCAAAAACCAAATATGTCATACTTATTTCGTTGTTTTTTTGGTTAGTCCCGCTCTTTGCTCAGGCTGAGGGACTCATCACGAATCAGCAATTTAAGGGAAAAAACGAAATTGTTGTGAGTTTCTCGGGTCCTGTCGACAAGGTTGTGGCAGAAAACATTGATAATTATACAGTCTTTGAGGAACCGGATCCGGATATTAAGTTGGTACTAAGCTCCGCCACTCTTTCAGAAGACCGTAAAAGTGTTGTTCTGCTCTTTAAGGAACCACTCAATACAGCTATGACCCATGTTGTCACAGTTAAAGGGCTAGCCGGTATAGAGAAGATTTCTTTTAAAGTCAGCAAGTCCTATCTTGGTTATCTGTTCGGAATATTTATCTCGGCTCTTCTCATAAATAACTTTGTTTTTACCAAGTACCTTGGGCTCTGTGTCTTTTTTGGGACTTCGAAGAAAAAATCTACAGCCAAAGGGATGGGTGTCGTATTTACACTTGTTATGGTTGTGTCGGCACTGATGAGCTGGTTTTTCTACAATTTCATCCTCATACCATATAATCTGAATTTCCTGCAGATTGTTGTTTTTATAGGTCTGGTTTCACTGACGGTTCAAGCGGTTGATACGGTTCTCAGGAAGGTGAACCCAATACTTTTTAACTCCTTTGGAGTATATCTTGTTCTGGTCATAGCTAACTGTGTCATAATTGCGGTTCCTTTGATCCTGGCAAATAACAATTACAATGTTTTTGAAAGCTTCATGCTGGCTCTTGGTGCCGGCGGTGGATTTCTTCTCGCGCTTTATTTGATGAGTTCTGTGAGCGAGCGAATGCAACTTGCAAATATCCCGCAAACCTTTAAAGGGCTGCCTATCGCCTTTATTGTCGCAGGGCAGTTTGCCATGGCGTTTCTTGGGTTCTCGGGGCTGCAGATTTTTTAAAAGTCGCTACTAGGAATGTTTACGTAGATTTAATTAGAGAGTAAAAAAATATGGATCCGGCATTAATAAAACTTGCATTAGGTGGTCTGGTTCTGCTCGGCTGCATTGGGTTGTTCTTTGGCATCGGACTGGCTCTCGCCGCGCACAAATTTGCAGTAGAAGTCAATCCTCTTATTGAAGAAGTGGTTGAGTCCTTGCCTTTAGCGCAATGTGGAGGCTGTGGCTTTCCTGGCTGTGAAGGATATGCAATAGCTGTCGTCAATGATCCGGATGTTCCTCCAAATCTCTGTTTTCCCGGGAAAGAGAAGGTTGCTAACAGGGTTGCGGAGCTGACCGGAAAAAAAATGATCGCCGTCGAGGATCAGATAGCCTTGGTCCGCTGTTCAAGAGTGGAAGGCCGGGTAAGTCATAAACACGAATACTACGGTTTTGCCTCCTGCACAGCGGCGAACCTTAGCTTTGGTGGACCGTCAGCCTGCCAGTACGCCTGTATAGGGCTCGGCGAATGTGCAGTGGCTTGTCCTTTTGATGCAATTGAAATGGTTGAAAACTTTCCCGTTGTCAATCCCGATAAATGCGTGAGCTGCGGGGTTTGTGTGAAGACCTGCCCAAAAAAAATAATCGAGATTCAAACCCTGAAAGCACGAGTTTACGTACCGTGTTCAACACAAGAGCTTGGCAAGAATGTGAAGGCTGTGTGTGAAGTGGGTTGTATCGGTTGCAAGATGTGCGTTAAGGCCTGCCCGGCAGACGCTGTAAAATATGAAGGTAATGTGGTGAAAATTGATCACAAAGCATGTATCGCCTACGGTCCAAGTTGTGAAACCATCTGTGTGACGAAATGCCCTCGTGATATATTCAGACACTATGAAGGTCGTCAGGCGATTTCGAGAAGTAACGCCGATGGCCTGAGAATGGCTGGTTAATAATTCAAGATTGGAAACAGATATGAAAACTCCAGAAACTCCTTGTGATCAGAAAAGAAGATCGTTTTTGAAACTCTCCGGCCTTTTGGGACTAGGTGTCGCATCAGCTGCTCTTTTACCCTCTGAAAAAGCTGAGGCTTTCCTCTTTGGTCCTAAAGAATATAAGGTAACAGAGACTCGACTGGCTATGGGGACATTCGTTGCAATGACCGCAATCCATAGTTCGCGAGATGAGGCAGAGCAGGCAATAGGGCTCGCCTTTGAGGAAATTGATCGACTCAATGCCATGTTGACTAATTTTGAAAAAAGCTCAGCTGTCGGAACGTTCAATGCCACCGGAAAACTTGAACAGGCTCCGCAGGAAGTGCTTGAGTTGGTTGCCCGTTCGCTTTATTTCAACCGCGAAACCGGAGGTGCATTTGATATCACGGTGAAGCCGCTCGTTGATTTGTATAAAACCAGCTTTGCCAAGAGCCACATACCGACGGAAAGTGAAATTGACCGCACCATAAAACTTGTTGGAAGTGAAAAACTTCTCTATCGAAGTGGTTCACTTCAGTTTGCCGGCAGCGAAATGGGTATTACCCTCGACGGCATTGCCAAAGGGTATATTGTTGACAAGGCGTCAGAAGTATTACGAGCCAGCGGTGTGGCAAATCATCTGATTAATGCAGGTGGTGATATCAGAACCAGTGGTTTGGCTGCAAAAGGAAAATCATGGACTGTTGCAATTCAGGATCCGTCGAAAGCAAAAGATTATCCGGACATCATCACCATGAAGGACGGTGCGATTGCTACCTCTGGTAATTACGAAATATATTATGATAATGAAAAACTGTTCCACCACATAATCAACAGCAGAACCGGTCACTCACCCCAACTGTCCAGCAGCGTGACGGTTATCGCTCCTACAGTTATGGATGCGGATGCTTTAGCCACGAGTGTGTTCGTTATGGAGCCTGTCGCAGGTCTTCGATTTATTGATAACCAGCCTGATTGTGAATGTTTTGTCATCAGCAAAGATGGTGTCAACACTCGTTCAAAGGGTTGGCAGGTATAAATAGTAAACTCGTTTTATTTGTTTGTTGTATGTTCGGGGATCAAACCATTATGGTTTGATCCCCGTTCTGCATCTGGCACTCCTACTTTTCATGACTGAAATAATCTGCAGGCTACTACAAACTACTTTTTGAACTCAGACGCATCGAGATCATATTTTTTGCTCTTATATTGAATGGCTCTGCGGCTTATACCTAGTAATTCAGCAGCATCCTTTTTAACGCCATTGGTCTGTTTGAGTGCTCGGATGATTGCCTCTTTTTCACTTCGTTCAATTGAAAAATTTGAATCGCTTTCTTCATCAGTAAATTGGATAGGTTCACTATCCAATTGCAGGTCTTCCGGGAGAATTGTGTTGTTTTTGCAGAGGATGATTCCGGTTTCCAAGGCATTTTTTAATTCCCGAACGTTACCCGGCCAGGAGAGGGTTTGTAACCAATCCAAGGTTCTTTGAGGTAGATCCAGACTTGGAAGATTGTTGTTTTTGGTATAACTGTCAACTAATGAGCGGGCCAACAGTGGAATATCTTCAATTCTTTCCCGCAGTGGAGGAACCAGAAGCGTGATAACCTTTAATCGGTAATAGAGGTCAAGTCTGAATTTGCCTTCCTCGGCATTTGCTTTTAGGTCGGCATTGGTTGCTGAAATTATACGACAGTCGATGTCTTTTTCCTTGATGGCACCAACCTGGCGAATAGTTCTTTCCTCAAGAAAACGGAGGAGCCTGCTTTGCATTTCCTGAGAAACATTACCTATCTCATCAAGAAAAAGTGTACCTCCGTGGGCTGCTTCTATCAAACCTTTCTTATCATTGATGGCATGGGTAAAGGATCCTTTTACATGACCAAACAGTTCACTCTCTAAAATGCCGGCGGGAGTGGAACCGCAATCAACGACGATATAAGGTTTATCCTTTCTGGGACTGGCCTTATGTAGCATTCTGGCAACACACTCCTTGCCGACTCCGCTCTCGCCAAGAATCAACACATTGGCATTGCTTGCTGCGACTTTAAGCAACAATTCTTTGAGCTCAGTCATAGCGGCACTCTTGCCCCAGACGATGCCGTTCTCATCTTCAGGGTGAGAGTTAGTGGATTGAGGAGGGATGGTTGCGATAATGTCTGTGATTTTTTTTACAAGTTCTTTGCCGTCAAAAGGTTTGGTGAGATAGTCAATCGCACCGGCCTTCACGGCATCAACTGCGTCGGGAATTGTTCCGTAGGCGGTAAGAAAGATAACCGGAAGCTGAGGAAAGAGGTTCCTTGCCTTTTCAAGCAGCTGCAATCCGCTCATCTCCGGCATTTTTATGTCGGAGACAAGAACATCAATATGTTGTGTTTTGAGAATATCCATGGCTTGGGGGCCGCTTTCCGCCTTATAGGGCGTAAAACCCGCGGCTGCCAACCTGGCTTCCAAAACTTCTAAAATTGACGAATCGTCATCGACTATCAGGACGTGCATTGTTTTATTCATAAAGGTTTTCTTTTTTCCTGAACATTCATATCGATTGCCTCAAGTTCCTTAATCTGGTTTTGGAGTTTTTCAACCGTGGAGGACATCGTCGATATCTTTTTTTTCTGGTCAGTGATTAAAAAGTTAAGGCGATCCTCACGGATCAGAAGTTCCTTGTTCTTGGCCTTTTGAGCATCTTCCTGTTCCTGGCGTTCCTTGGTCGTTTTTTCCAAAAGTGCGCTTTGCTGTTTTAATGAAAGCAGGAGGAGATGGCGATTTTCCACGAAGGGGGCCGTTCCTTTTTTTGCATCCCATTTCTGAAGATTGCTGATTGCATCCACCAGCTGGTCTTCGGTACGAGCCAACATCATTTGGGTACACGCCAGTCCATAGAGAGCATGGTTGCGGTCCTCAGGAGAGAGCGCTGTTTCATATATCTGCTCGTATTCAAGAAGGGCATGCTCGAAATCACCGTTAATAAAAAGCTGTTCTGCATATGCTTGGGTATGCTCTGCAGGTGTGGGGAAAGCAGGTAATTGCAACGCTGTGCAGGAACTGCACAGTGCCAGCAGTAATATTGTAAAAAATAAAGGGTTGAACCGCAGAATGAAGAGTGATTGGTTCTCTTGCATATTACTTGCAAACCTCCTGTGTAACTTAAAGCAAATCAAACAATAAGTACTTGTATGAAGTTAACCATACTAATTTCTATGGTCGGGTTGGTAATGTAAAGGAGAAGGTGCACCCATTTCCTTTATTATTGGCGACTTGTATTCTTCCACCATAACTGGTGACGATTTTCCGGGAAATTGCCAGTCCCAAGCCAACACCATCGAGGTGGCCTCTCACTGTTTTGGTACGGTAGTATTTGGTGAAGACCAGTGAGAGTTCATCGTCAGCAATACCGGGACCGGTGTCTGACACTTGGAAAAGCAGAAATTTCTTGGCTTTGTCTTTCATCCAGGAGACCATCACAGAGCCTCGTTCCGGAGAATATTTGATGGCGTTACCAATGATGTTGACGAATACCTGTTGTAATTCTTCCCTGACTCCATAAAGATCGGGGCAATCAGTTGTATCATTTACCGCTAACGTTACTTTTTTCTTCTCGGCAAAGGAAGCAAAAATTTCGATACTGCTCAAAAGCATTGTTTGGTATCAAGTCGGGCAGATTTTTTTTTCCGCACATCAGATTCAAGGACCGATACGTTGAGGAGATAATTGAGCAGCTTATTTATCCGCTGGATTTCAACACTTGCAATTTTAAGGAATTTACGTTGCTTGTCATTTATCGGCCCAAACACCTCCTCAATAATCATATTAACAGATTCGTGAATTGAAGAAAGCGGGGTTCTGATTTCATGGCTCAGGGTTGCGATAAATTCATTGCGGATATTTTCCTCTTCGTTGAGTTGTCGGCTCATATCATTATAGGATGCTGCCAACTCGTTGAATTCTTCACCACCCTTGAGGCTGATTGGCTGATGGAATTTATCAACAGAGATTCGTTTCAGGGCCCTAGCGAGGGTTTTGAGCGGTTTAAAAATGGATTTTGTAATAAACCAGATACCAACAAGACCAACCAGAATGCTTATGAAAAACCCATAAAGGCCATTGCTCGCACTGAATTTACTTCGCTCGTTGAGTCCATGCAGGGCGAGCTACAATCTCCATGTTGATTTTGTCGTTTGGCCTGTCTGATGCTGTCGATCCAGCTGGAAACAACCTGTTCTGTGACCCATTTCCCTGCCGATTTCTGGTGGGCTGCCCTCATTCCATAATCCAGTTCGATGTCTTCGGTAGCTGTATTCAAATTCCTGAAAAATCTTGCCACTCTTGGTTGAAGCAGACAACTGAACGGCTTCTTTCAAAGCTTCCTCGAAGTTTGTTTTGGCCTGCTCGAAATATTCCGAATAGCGATCTTTTTTCAGAATATTCAGCTTCTTATGGTTGGCATCCATATCAAGCAAGCTCGTCTTTAATATCTCAGTGAGTTCGTCTATCCTATTGTTTTTAATGACTATTTCTTCAGTTGTTTCAACCATCCTCTGTACGTTAAACAAGAGAATGGAGACTGTTCCGGAAAAGATAAGAAAAAACAGAAAAAAAATCAGAGAAAGTTTTTGCTTAATATCAAGTTTGAAAATCATCGTTCTCCCTGTACATTTTACCATTATAAATGGTCGATCAGTTAATTTTAACAAACGATATGCCAGCTGTCATCTATTGACTGCCATGTTCGGATGAATAATTAACTCCTTGTTCTTGCGGACAACTGTAAAATGTTTAAGAAGTAATGAGCAGTTTTGGGCGGTGTGTAAAATTTGCACAGGGTTGTTATGGAGTGGGAAGTATTTGCGCTATCGGCGTGGGAAGTAGTTATTTTAAAGTTTTGTTAACAAAATGAAAGAGGTGAGAACAGGTGGAGTGGCATAGCACTTGCTAGCATACACTATATGACTTATCAGTACTATGGGAGCATGAGAAGATTCACAACATCTTTAAAAAAATACTCCTATGAAAAAAATCGTTCCTACCTTACTTTTTGCGAGCCTTTGGACATTATGCATGATGGTTGCGGCTGAAAGAATCGATCCTTCTGATGCCGGAAAATGTGGTGAGACAATGAGTCATCTAATAGCTCATGAACAATGTGTCTTTTCTGGTTTAGTTCTTAAGACGAACCGGGGAGTCGCAATCACCACAAACCGAGGAACCTTTCTTGTTAAGGGGATAGAAATCGGAGACCTCGTGGGGCAAAATGTACGGGTGGCAGGGGTGATCAAAGATGAATCAATTTTTGCTGTGGGTATAAATTATTAATCATTGCACAATAAAAACAATCAACCGAGGAAGAGGTTCTTTTCCTGTGGATTGATTTGATCTTTGATTTCTTTTGTTACTTAGCCAAGGCCATGCGGACAGCTTGTTCGACATGTAGCGTAGTCGTATCAAATAGGCGGACAGGTGTGTGGTCCTGGTTGACCAACATGCCTATTTCCGTACAGCCTTCAATAACAGCTTCCGCCCCTTGCTTGTGCATGGTCTCTATGATGTTGAGATAAATCATTCTCGATTCAGTGCTGACTTTGCCCCGACAGAGTTCTTCGAAAATTATATCATGAACTTTTTGGCGGTCCTCAGGTGAGGGGATTATTACTTTCAGTCCGTATTTCTCCGAGAGCCTGCCGCCGTAAAACACATCTTCCATAGTGAATCTGGTACCAAGCAGGCCGACAGTTTGTATGTTCTCAGCCTTGATTCGTTCAGCTGTTGCGTCGGCGATATGCAGAAGAGGTATATTGATGGCGTCGGTTATCATCCCGGCTACTTTATGCATGGTGTTGGTGCAGATAAGGAGAAAATCGGCTCCGGCTTTCTCGATCTGTCGCGCAGCTATGGCCAGACGTTCGCCGCATTCGGTCCATTTGCCTTGTTGCATGAGTATTTCAAGCGGCTGGAAATCAACACTTACCATGACAATTTTTGCTGAATGAAGTCCACCCTTCTTGTCATTGATACCCTTATTCAGTAATCGGTAGTAATGTGCGGTGCTTTCCCAACTCATTCCTCCCAACAGCCCGATAGTTTTCATGGTTTTTCTCCTAGTATGGCCAACTTGACCTTTGGATCGGCTGTACTCTCCTGGATTGCTGATTGTTGATGTTTCTTGCGTTGTATCATCAGAAGGTTGCCACAAAGAATAAGGCCTACGCCAATAAGAGCAGAGTTGGTCCATTTATAGCCTTCCCAAACGGTTGATATTGCAAGGGCGACAAGGGGGAACAGTAGGGTCGCATAAGCAGCTCGGTCTGCCCCAATATTGCCGATCAAGGCAAGATAACATCCAAAAGCAATGATTGAGCCGAAGATCGAGAGATAGACAAGGGAACCTAAGTATTCAAAAGTATGAACGAATTGAAAATGTTTTCCAGTGAAAAATGCCATCGCCAGCATTATCAGTGCTCCGTACGCCATGCCGAAACTGTTGGTTTGGACAATCGGCAAATGATGTTTTTGATTTCTCGCGGAGAGGATATTGCCAAGAGACGCGAGGTAGGTTGCGAGTACGCTGAGCAATATGCCGCGTATGTTTTCTGAGTTCAGTGAAAAAGAGGATACTTCAGGCATGAAGACCAAAACAATACCGCAGAGTCCCACTGCGCCACCGATAATGACACGGAGATCCAGAGGCGATCTGAGAAAGATAGCTCCATTGATCATGTTCATTAATAGAATTGTTGAAAAGATTACCGCTGCAAGCCCACTGGTCAAATGCAATTCGGCAAGATAAAAGAGGAGGTAATTAAGACAGAAGAGCAAAAGTCCCTGCAAAGCTATGAAGAGGTGGTCTTTACCGGTAAAGCGCATTGGCAGGTTACGTAACCAACACCAGAGCAGAAGAATCAATGCAGCCAGCGCAAAGCGGTATCCCACGGAAACCATCGGGTCCACCGTGCCGAGTTGGAGTTTGATGCCGATCCAGGTTGAGCCCCAGATCAGGACAGTCATAATATAAAAGAAAAAGTTTTTCATTGTTGCCCCGGGAAAGGTTGCGAAATAGATATTCTGTCACAGGTTAATAACTAAATGCAGAATACTTTGGCCGGAGAAAAAAGAACAGATGCAGTTTTTGAAAAACAGTATAGGTACAGATTGATCGGGTGAAACTATTTTTTTATCAGCCGATATCAACTGATGAGGGTTTTCAATTGAGCTGCCACCTTATCGACTTTTGCAGTTTCAAAAGCATTTTTCAGCGAACGGAATATCTCCCGGAGCACGGCGATTTTGGGCTTGGGAGAAAGCATATGGACCTCGATGGTTTTTATATCCAGTACAATCTCCTCAAGCAGAGAATAGTCGAGACTAAGGTTGGAAATCTCCATTTTAATCTGTTCAATGAGGAGATGCACTGTCTGGCGATCTTTATCGTCTGCAACCGGACCAGTTCCGAGCTGGAGCTCACTCTCTGTAGATTGAGCATGTGGAGCAGTAAAGCCAAGTACCGCCAATCCCTCCGAAGTGATGCTGATACCGCCCGACAGGGATCGTAGTTCGACCTGTCCCTGGAACATTAACTGTTCGGCCAGACTACCTGCTTCAGCCTTGTCGAGACCGATTGCTTCCCCCAAATCATACATGGAAACCTGCACCTCAGCATCTCCACCGGTTTGTTTGTAAAGTTCTTCCAAAAAAGATTTGATATTGAGTGCATCGATATCCATGTGCAGAATCCTTTCGTTTTTAGAGTTTTGAGGTGTGTCGGAAAAATGATCCGGACAGTGTACCATCAAGGTGCATAGGAGTCGAGGTTGATTTGTTTGCTGAAAATGGACCTTTGTTCGTCTTTTCGGTGACTGACAAAGAGAATGGTAGAGAGCTTCCTGTCGGCGATTTCTTCCAAAAGGTCGAGCAGGCGGTTTCTGTTGACATCATCCAGCCCCTGAGTTGGTTCATCGAGTATAAGCAGTTTTGGCCGCTTGATAAGTGCTCGGCCAATGAGAACCAGCCTCTGTTCGGCAAAAGACAGTCTCCTGAATGGAATGGCACTTTTTTCTTTGAGGGATAGCCAGGAAAGCCAGTTCCTTGCTGTTCGGGTGTCACTATCCGTTACTTTTGTATACAGTCCGATTGTATCAAAAAGACCAGAAAGAATGACCTGGAGAGCACTACCGGGAATCCGGTGTTCCCTGTGAAGTGCTGGTGAAACGATTCCCATATGTTTCTTAATGTCCCATATCGATTCGCCGGATCCTCTTTTTTTCCCAAAGATTCGCAGTGTATTGGCATAGCATTTAGGGTTATCACCGGTGATAATATCCAGAAAAGTCGATTTTCCACAACCGTTCCGCCCGGTGATCAGGGTGTGATCACCTTCGCAAATGGTCAGGTCAAGGCCTTCAAAGAGTTTTTTGTCACCATAACCTGCAAAACCGTCCTTAAGGTAAATAAGTTCGTTTATCTGACTACTCTCAACTGGACTCTTTTCTGGATAGCTATCAGCAAGTGGGGCAGAGGACGACCGGTCAGACTCTCGCCTGTCTTTGAGCTGAGGCAGCACTTCATCTTTGAGGCCGGATAATTCCAGTCGGCCTGATCTTATCATAGCCAGATGGGTACACCAGGCAGGGATGTCGCTTACGTTGTTGACCAAAAGTATCAGGTTTATGTGTCGGTCCGGTAATTGTTGCAGGGCCAGATTGAGCTCATGGCAGCTTTGTTCGTCAAGGCCGTCATACGGGCTCTGGATTATCAGACTGGTCGCTCCACTGGTAATCTTTTGCAGAAAAAGGAGCTTTCTGCTTTGCCCGGAACTCAGCTGACGGTAACCCCTCTGAAGGCAGTGTTCCATTCCAAAGGCTTTTAAAAGAGGGAGGTGGCTCTGATAATCAGGCAAAAACTCACTAACCAGGGTGCCTGGATCGGTTTTGTCCATGAAATCACTGTCGTCGTTGCGTATTTCTTCTTCAAAGATTTCCTGTTGAACTTGAAAAGAAAGAATCGCAGGATCATCTGGAAGAAGCATAATTTCAGCAGAAAAGTCTTTCAAATTCCCTGACAGGAGTTCAAGCAACCGATCGATACCAGACCGGTTATCACCCAAGACACACCATGCTTCTCCGGGAGTAGTCAAAAAGTCATCAATTTGCAGGTCATGATGGTGAAAATTCTTAATATGCATATTTGTATGGTTTGTTCATTGAGTTGTGACAGAACAGCCGGTGAGTTGGATGCGCTTTCGATAGGGATATGGTAATTTCCGCAGATGCTAACCATAATAGTTTGTGCAGGAATATAGCCAATCTGCATGGAAAATGGAAGCATCACAATCTTCGCAGGCTTTTTCTCGGATGGCGAAAACCTGGTTATCCCGGTTATTAAATAGCTTGCATTATAAACTGAAAAAGGAATGCGTTCGATGGGAACCTATTACAGGGCTTTGACCATTGCCGGGTCGGATAGTGGCGGTGGCGCAGGAATTCAGGCGGATTTGAAAACATTTTCGGCACTTGGTTGCTATGGTATGTCCGTAATCACAGCCATTACGGCCCAGAACACTGTGGCCGTTACCGACATATATCCTGTGCCGCCCGAGTGTATCACCTTGCAGATTGATGCGGTGTTGAGCGATATTGGTACTGATGCCGTAAAAATAGGCATGCTTCATTCTTCTCAGGTAATCTCCTGTGTGGCTGATCGGCTCAGTAAGTATTGTTGTAATAATATTGTTCTTGACCCTGTCATGGTAGCGACAAGTGGGGATCAACTGCTTAAAAGTGAGGCTGTTAACGCTCTGAAATCTCAGCTTTTTCCCCTGGCCGCGGTAGTCACCCCTAATCTGCCGGAGGCATCTATTCTGCTGGGCAAAGAGATTTCCCGGCGCGATCAGATGGGGGATGCCTGTAGGGAATTGGGTCGTCTTGGTTGTCAGTCGGTTTTTCTAAAAGGAGGGCACCTTTCCGGTGATACCTGCATGGATATGTTGTTTGAAAGCCGAACGGGTACGCTCCTTGAGTTCGAAAGTAGTCGATTTGACACTATAAATTCTCACGGAACCGGTTGCACGGTATCCTCGGCTATTGCCGCCTATCTGGCCAGGGGATTTGATCTGGCTGAGGCGGTTAAAAGATCCAAGAAATATGTTTCAGAGGCTCTGAAAGCAGGGGCAGCAGTGACTGTTGGCCGCGGTCATGGGCCGGTTCATCATTTTCATGCCTGGTGGCAGTCATGATTTCCTTTGATCTTGTCTTTTCGAAGTGAGTGGGAGACGATGAAGATGTCGCTTATATTTCAGATGTTGCTCTTTTTCCTGATCGGGTACCTGTTTATTATGTTGTTTATGTACCTGCGACAAGGAGCGTTTATATTTTTTCCCACATTGGCGCGGCATGAAGAGCATGGTTTTGCAAACGTCGTCGATTACCAGTTGGAACGGGAGACTGCCACTTTGAGGGGTTGGCTGGTAAATCCGGAATCTGGTGAGGGAAAAACTGATCATTTACTACGGCGGTAATGCAGAGGATATCTTCCAAAATATTGATGAGTTCAGGGATATTAAAGCAGCATCACTGTTTGTCGCTTATCGGGGCTACGGACCAAGTGATGGTACTCCAGGAGAGATAGAGTTGTTTGCGGATTCTCTGGCCGCAATTGATGACATGGTCAATAGATATTCTCCTAAAGAAATTTTCCTGATCGGCAGAAGTCTTGGCTCCGGAGTGGCGTGTTATGCGGCAGCCAGAAAGGAAGTACAGGGAGCAATTTTAATTACCCCCTATGACAGCATAGTAAATATTGCCCGAACGAGTTTTCCCTGGTTGCCGATATCTTTACTTCTCAAACACCGGTTTAATTCATTGCAGTATTTGGCTGGGATTGCTTGTCCGTTGTTGGTCATTTATGGTGGTCAGGACAAAGTGGTTTCACCAGAACGTACCAAAAATCTCATCGAACATATAGTGGGCAAAAAAGAGATTGTCTTTATTAAACGGGCTGATCATGGCAATATTGACATGTTTCCTGAATATTGGCCCGCGCTGCTTAGCTTTATTAACCAGATGGAGATCGAAGTGGAGTGAGTGAAAAGAACATCGGAATATTCTGTTTGACATCTTGCTGAATTTTTTATCTCAGCAAGTGCAATTACGGTTTATTACTTGTTTGTTCCCGTTTTTATCAACAGAAACGTAAGTGAAAGCTGCTTTGGTCACCTGGAATTTTACATTCTCGGTTACCGGTTTGTCGAACGTAGGTTTCACCCAGACTTCGAGGTTAATGGTGATTGAGGTCGTGCCAATTTTGACCACCTCGCCATAGCAGCAGACAACATCCCCAACATGCACCGGTTTGATAAAGGTGATGGATTCGACAGCTACTGTTACGATTCTTGAGCAGGTATTTTCCCGGGCCATTATACCACCGGCGATATCCATTTGAGACATGATCCAGCCACCGAAGATGTCTCCGTCGGGGTTGGTGTCAGCCGGCATCGCAAGAGTTCGCAGGATGAGCATGCCCTTGGGGAGGTTGTTTCCTTCCATCAGATACGTTCCTTGTAGAATATTTTTATCGGAAGATACCGCACGTTTTATGGCTCTTGCCGTGGTGAAAACAGATATTCGGTGTTGTACGGTCTCTCACAGTATACAGTGTTTCTGGCTTTTCAATCAAAAAATAGCGTCGGTACACCTCTGTCTGAAACAAAAGCAAAAGTACAGGTAAGAGACGATCTCAAGCAAGAAAGATTAAAGGGCCCTTTAAGGGAAGATTAGTGTTCTTGATCGATGAGCACTTGAATTTTATACTGAAATCGATATATCCTTGCAATAAGAGTTTATTTCCACCCGGTGAAACGCGAGGCACTTGTGCCATTGTTACAGACGATGAACCGAACGTAAATAATAACAATGTGAGGGGACATGACGGATAATAAGAGGCGATTCAGTCGGATCTTTTTTAATGTTAAAGCAAAACTTACAGTTGATAAGGCAGTCTATACGGTCGATCGGATTGCCAATCTCAGCGTTGGTGGTTGCCTGTTGGAGATTGAAGCCGATTTTCCTCTGGGGAGTGACTGTACATTTACCATTTTCCTGCCACGCATGGCCCCAGGTGTTGAAGTTTTTGGCGAAATTGTCCGTGCCGGAGAAGGAGAGGTCAGCCTGAAGTTTACAACGATTGATCAGGAAAATCTTTTTCATCTTCAAAATATCATTCGGTACAATGCCGAAGATCCTGATGCGATAGACCAGGAGATCAGTGCTCATCCCGGTCTTAAATAGTTTTCTTTAAATAATGACAAACGTGACGACTTCTTCTTTCAAAGATAACCCGCTAAAGGTACAGATATATCGTTGCCTGGTCATCGGTTTTTTCCTTTTGGTTACAGGTGGAGCACTCTCAATAACGTCTGTCTACCAATCCCAAACGCTCTGGTATCATACAGGAATATGGAAAACCATGTTATGGGGAGGACAGGTGGTTGGTCTTCTTGCTGTCATTCTGTTGTTTGTTCAGGTATTGCTTGCAGCAAGAAGTGATTTTTTGCAGAAACTGTATGGAATTGCCAAGCTGATGCGATGGCACCGGGGCAATGGGATCATCGTACTTTTCTTGGCTCTTTGCCATGTGATTCTGGTGTTGGCTCCCGATGGTTTGACCAACCTGCCTATCGGCTTAAAATACTGGCCGGAAATGGTTGGGGCGCTTCTATTGTGTATCCTTTTGGTATTGGTGATTTCCGCTCAGTTCAGAGACAAATTGAAACTCAATTACAAGCGATGGAAGGCGGTCCATAAACTACTGGGCTATCTGACTATCATATGTGTCGCTGTTCACGTCTTGGCTGTCAGCGATTCTTTTCAACGTACCATCCCGAGAACAGCTCTATTATCCACGGTTGTAGGTGTTGTTGTGTCAGTGACCTTAAGCAAATTAACCAAGAGCCGTCATAATAGGAAATAATAGCTGGGAGATACTTTAACGTTAAATCTTGTTTTTTCTTCGGACTTCATTATTGTCTTAAAACCTCTCGCCGTATTATTTGTCTCTTGATTTTCGCTTACCCGTGAGAGAGGGGGTGTGTACAGTGACACTTTATTTCGAGGAAAATTCTATGAAAAGACTCAGTTGCATCATTATATCTCTTGTTGTTTTACTTCTCTCTGGGCAAACAGTCTTCGCTGCAGCACGAAGCTGGGAATTGGATACGGCCCATTCTAATTTTTATTTTCGCATTGGGCACATTTATTCTAAAGTTGATGGCCGGTTCAATGATTTTTCTGGCGAGGTGAATTTCGATCCGAACAATTTAGCAGAAAGCAGATTCTATTTTGAGATAAAGACAGATTCCATCAACACGAATATCGCTAAACGTGACAGGCATCTGCAGTCATCTGATTTTTTTGATGCAGAAAACTTTCCGCTGATGACTTTTGAATCGACTAAGATCACAGATGTCGGAAACAATGTTTACGAGGTTTTTGGGAAATTCACAGTTAAGGGAAAAGCGTATGACTTGACGTTGCCCCTTACTCTGGCGGGAATAAAGGATCACCCTGCTGTAGCAGGCAAGGAAGTCATTGGCTTCAATAGTGAGCTGAACATTGATCGCCTGGCCTTCAAAATTGGGACTGGAAAATTCTACACAATGGGAATTGTCGGCAAAGATGTCGAGGTTCTGGTGACTCTGGAAGCTCTGAGCAACAAATAATTTCAACGCATTGTGGATCTCGCCAAAACTACAAGCGATAATCAAGATCGATTTTTTTTGCGAAGGACCATAATCGATGGATGTCTATTTATACATCTTTTCGGACGGTGCCGGGGATAGTTTTGACCTTCTCTCTTGGGGTTTGTGAGAAAAATTTCCGTATTTTGGCTACACGTCTCTTATTTACCCCGAAATCCGAGTAACCCATTCTGGCACCTGAACGAATGTGGATGAGGTGTTGTTCCGGTTCTATCCTCAACTCGACATCATCCACAAAATGAAAGAGGGTGGAGGTAAAGGTAGCCCAAAGGTACTTCGAATTCGTTTTTACAATCTTTCCACCAATTTTTTTAATTATTGTCTCTATCTGCTGATAGGCTTGTTCGGGACTGCCCTGGAAGCTGATTGGTGTAATCCTTTCTGTGGCATTGCTGTCGCTGTTGACGCAGTTCGGACGATTCGGGCATGGTCGGAGGTGACCTTCAATAAGTTCGCCAGTTGGGGGTGTTATTGTGCAGGCAACCAAACTTGAGAATAAGGGGAGTGAAAAAAGTATGCTCTTTAGGGACATTGACAACCACCGTAGTTTGCTTAGATTCTGTGACATAAACCTCCATTCTGTTGCTGGGAGCAGCAGAACTTCTTCTTTCGATCTGTTTCTATGTAATCATTCTTTCTGTTTTTTCGAGAAGAAGAAAGAGGGGCTCAATGATCAATAGAATAAGTATTCGTTCTAACTTCTGCCAAAGGAGGCTTGTTATGGCTCATACCTGTAAAAATTGTGGGGCGGTAGCGGATGATCCTGGTCATCTGTGCAATCCTACCGTTGAAGCAATTTCCTGTTCATATTGTGGAGCAACTGATGTTGGTGCTACTCATGTGTGCAAAGAGAAACTAGCGGCAATGAAGTTTTCCTGTCAATCCTGCGGCAGAGTCGCTGCGGATGGCTCCGAACTGTGCAAACCCTCCGAGATTTCCTGACCTGCCTGGGGGACGCGCAGGCAAAAGCAATAACAAAGGCCGATTCGCGGTGCGAATCGGCCTTTGTTATTGCACCTGAAGTTTAAGAGCAGGTGTTAAAAACAGAAACCCTGCATCGGCAGTCCGGCTATCTGGAAAGCCTGGTGGATACCCTTGGGGAAGAGATTATAGAAATACCTCATCGTTCCCTTTTCCGGCCCCATCTTCTTTGCCATATCTGCGGTAACAACTCTAACGAATGGATGTTTTTTTCTGGTGTTGTAGGATTCTCGTATCAACTCAATCACTTTTATATGATCTTCGCTGAGCTTAAGATTGAGTTCGTCGGCGATGTAATCTCGAATCTGATCGTCCCAGGAATTCAAGCTGAGAAGGTGATTGCTTTCTGATAGGAGATATCTTTTTCCGTTTAATTCCAAGTAGTGGCTAATCGTTTGCATTGGTCACCTCCTGCAATATTTGTGGTACTACTGCTCTCATCGCCAATCAGTTGAAAAACGTTTTTGTGCGTCAAGTATTATTAAATGGTACCACAGATGTCCATTCTTCTCAAGGGAAAAGATGGGCTGATTATATTGTAACTATTTGATATGGTTATGTAAGAAATAAACGTGGTCGATTGAGTGTAAGGCTATCAATCGGATTAGAAGTCGATTCCAGGTTGGGGCTCGATCTGTTTTCTGTAGGCATGCTTTATCTCCCGAACTTCACTGACGGTGTCGGCAAGCTCAATGAGTTCCGGATGGGCGTCTCTTCCTGTCAGAATCAAGTGCATATGCTTTGGTCGGAGAGAGAGTATTTCTTTCACTTGGTCTAAGTCAACCAATTTGAGTTGCAGGGCATTGTTGATCTCATCGAGAATTAAAGTGTCACAGTCATCGGCGCTGAGAATGTCAATGACCAGTTGAATGGCATCCTGGGCGTTTTTTCGATGCTCAGAATGAGGGAATGGATTGCCTTCGATACCGCAGAAACCTTTTCCAGTATGATAAAGTTTTACTAGTGGTGCCAGTTTTTTTACTCCGTCCCACTCTCCTGAATAGAGATCACCTTTCATGAATTGAACAATGGTGGTTTTTAGTCCATGTCCGCATCCCCTTAACGCCATACCCATGGCTGAGGTTGTTTTTCCCTTGCCGTTTCCGGTAATAATAACGATGAGACCCTGTTTGTTTTTAGGTTCAAATTTATTGATGGTAATATGGGCATCCATTGTCGTCTCCTGTACGGTATGAACGTATTGCGACCCCGTGCTACTTGATATAAACCGATCTTCTCTAGGGATTGGGTTCAGAGTGAGATATCAACCTCCGGAGGTCGATATATGGCAACTGTATAAGGTTCTGTTCCGTCGGGAAAATGTTGCCGACTCACCTCAATAAATTCTTTTTCCGAAAAGTCGGGAAAGACGACATCTCCTTCAACCGCTCTTTCAAGAAGGGTAAGAATCATTGATGTCGCCACAGACAAACCTTGTCTGAAAATTTCAGCACCGCCGATAAGAAAGACTTTTTCCATATCACTGCATAATTGCAACGCTTTGGTCATAGAAGAAGCATATTCCCCACCTACGGGGGTGTAGTCCTTATTGCGACTGAGAACGATATGTCGCCTTCCGGGGAGAGGTGCAGGGAAAGATTCGAACGTTTTTCGCCCCATGATCATCGGATATCCCATGGTTGTTTTCTTAAACAGGCGAAGTTCTTCCGGAATGTGCCACGGCATTTTACCATTTTTGCCAATTACGCGGTTGCTGGCCATTGCAGCTATGATAATAATTTCCATTATAAGTGATTTCGGCAGAATAACTGAAAAAGGTATTGTATTTGCACAAGCTTCTATTTAATAATACGAAGGTTATACGTAGAATTCAATTTATTTTATGAGATACGTTCTCAGCAATTGTTGTAGCTGACAGAGTTAACTTAACTCAAAGTCAAAGGAAACGGTTGCTTATTTTGATTATCTGGTCTGTTATTCAGGAAAATTGGATAATGTTTGTGATAATTAAAAGTGTCTTCAGGATCGAGTCCTGCAGTAGAAAAAGATTAAAAGAGTTGGAGGAGCTTGATGAAATTACATTGTCCCCACTGCGGAGTAAAAGGTTCTGCAGAAGAGCTCATACAGTGGACGAAAAGTTAAATGCCCAAAATGCCAGGGCCTCTTTGAAGTTACGCCCGATATGGCATTAGAACCACCTGAAGATTCTGCTCTTCTCTCCTCAGCGTTTTCAACCACACCAAGTGAGTATTCTGCTCCTTTAGATGAGGACCAAATACTTGGCACGACGGACGATGATTCCCGGGATACCGAAACAGAGGAAGAGTTACCCCTTGGTGAACCTGAGGAATCAGGAGAGATCGATGAGGCTCTTGCCGAGCCAGAACAGGAAACACTACCTCCCGCAGAGCGAGAAGAAACATTGGATTGGGATGATATTGCTTCGGAGATTGATCTGCAAATGGCTGCAGGTGAGACAGAAGCTGAAGAAGACGAAACTGATGAGCGTTTCCCAGCGGAATTAAGTTTTTCACAGGATGAGACTGAAAAAACGGCTGACGACTTTGCTCTCAGAGAGGAAGTAGAAAGTGAAATTGAAGACAAATCCGGTGAAGATATTTGGTCTGAACAAGAGGAAGATCTCAGCGAGATCGAAGTTGCTGAATTCATAGAAGAATCTTCGTTGCTTGATTCTGCAGATTCTCTGAGCTCTGAAGAAAAATTTGAAGAGGATCTCGTCGAACCTGGCGAAATTACTGAGAGTTATCAAGAAAGTGTTCCAGAGGATGAGGCTCAGTTAGTAGTCGATGATACCGATGATATAGAACTGGAGCCCTATGGCATCGACAAAGAACAATGTTGGCAATGCGGAAAAATAGATAGTACTGGCGGGATATTTGTTTCAAAAGGAGGGCGGTTGTACTGCAGTGATTGTGCTCCGATGGAAGAATTAGATGAGACTGGCGACACAAATCAGGAGCAGGACGCATATGCCACGTCCCATGCCCAGCCATTACACGACGCTGACACGAGTTCTGGTGATGATTCAACAGAACAACATTATGATAAAATATCCATAAGAGATGCGCTTCGAACGGCTTGGACGAAGACTAAAGGAGCTAAAGGTTCTATTTGGGCCGGCAGCGCAATAATGTATCTCGTTATCCTGATAATTGTTGGTGGGGGAGCTTTTCTGGCGCCGGCAATGTACCATCAATCGACTGATGGAGCCTGGTTGGTGGGCAATATTCTGTTGCCGGTTTTCACGAAAGTTTTTTCCGTTTTCTTTACTGCAGGTCTTCTCCTCATGGGGATTAGAAAAGTCGCTGGGCAGAGTATTTCATGGAAAATGATCTTCAAGGGGTTCTCTTGTGCCGGCAAACTTATTGTCCTTACCTTCTTGCAAACTTTATTTGTTATTGTTGGTTATTTGTTCCTGATTTTACCAGGCATATACCTTACTGTGGGCTACGCCATGACCCTGCCGCTTATAATCGATAAAGGCCTGTCACCCTGGCAGGCGATGGAGACATCCAGAAAGGCGATACATAAGGTCTGGTGGAAGGTGGCAGGCTTATTTTTCGCCATGGGCTTAATTTTCATCGTTTCGTCTATTCCACTGGGTATCGGAATCATCTGGACTTGGCCGATGTTCATAGTTCTGACAGGGGTTGTATATAAGTATCTGTTCGGAGATGAGAAGAGAATAGCTTAAGTCGAGTCATACATTAAAAATGGAAGGAGGACGGATATGCAATTCGCCCTCCTTTTTTCATTTTAACCAAGAAAGGAGGGGTTGTGGGGGTGATTGATCCTGCGCTGTATTGGCTGATGATTGGAGTGATGTTGTTATTTCTTGGGCTTGCTGTGCCTGGAGGGATCCTTTTCTTTTTTGGCTTGGGTGCTTTGGTGGCAGCTCTGGTTGCCTGGCTGTTCCAGGTTAATATTCTCTGTCAGCTGACTCTTTTTATGCTGACGTCCCTGGTGCCACTGTTTTGTTTGAGAAAAAAATTCCATAATAAGTTACCTGCTTTGACCTCAGAGGGGGAAGAAGAGAAAGAGGAGGTGATGCTCGCCGTTTTTGGCGAGAAAGGGGTAGTTAGTAGCACTATCACTCCACCCGCCGAAGGTAAGATAAAATATTCAGGAGCACTTTGGAGGGCAACCGCCGATGAAATAATTGAGGAGGGAGAGATAGTTTCTGTCATTAGTGAGAAAAACCTTATCATTCATGTGGAAAAAGTTTGATCTGTATTATTTCTGTGGCTGACACCAATGATAGTATCACTGCACACGATGTAACGGTTGTTTCGAATACGGTGGCGATGCCTGCCTACCGATATATTCAAAAAGGGAGGAAGGTCACTGATGAACAGTCAGAGGCCAGATTCGGAAGTTGACTAAAATTCCTCGTCGAAACAAGGTGAGTATTCTGTCCGGCTCGAAGCAGAAAAGACATTCGCTGCCCATTATTCATCTTTTGATGATAATTGCATCAATACTGGTTTCCACATCGTTTACGGTTGGAGCGGCGATAACCGCAGAACTCGATCCAGCTGTGCTTACTCTTGTACGCTTTGCTCTTGCTGCATGCATTGTTGCACCCTTGGTGTATTTTAAATATGGATTGGAGTTCTCTTTTTCTCTGTTTTTTCGTTGCACTTTGATCAGTGGCTGTCTGGTTATTTTTTTCTATTGTATGTTCCTCGCTCTGCGTTACACCAGTGCCCTCAATACCAGTGTGATTTTTGCTCTTGTTCCTTCGATTTCAGGTTTTTATGCACTTGTTTTTCTTGGCGAACGCTTGCGAAAAGAGCAATTGTTAGCCCTTGTCTGCGGAATGATGGGTGTCGTTTGGGTCGTTTTCAGGGGAGATTTTTCGCAGATTGTAGCTATGGAGTGGAATAAAGGGGATCTGATCTTTCTTGGCGGTTGTCTCGCTATGGGGCTCTATACACCTTTGGTAAAGCTTCTTCATCGTGGTGAATCGATGGTGATCATAACCTTCTGGGTTTTGGTTACCGGAAGTCTTTGGCTTTTTCTGCTTACCGGCAGCAAGCTGGCCTCAGTGGACTGGGCTGCAGTACCGACCTTTGCATGGGTGGGAATTGTTTATTTGGTTGTGTTCACAACCATTGTAACGTTCTTTCTGACTCAGTATTCCGTACTTTATCTGGGGCCTACTCGAGTCGCAGCCTATTCCTATCTCTATCCGGCGTTAGTGCTGGTGATTGATCTGTTGCTGGGACATGGTCTGCCTCCACTTCGAGTCCTCCCCGGAATCCTCGTGGTCCTGGTGGCTATGTTCATTTTGCAGAACATAAAGGATGATTGAACATAATCCCGGTATGTTTTGATCAGGGACCTTTTTTAACCAGATGCAGGTAGAGGTTGCCTCTACCCATGGGGCCGGGACGACCTTTTCCTCTAATACGCAGTTTTTGTCCATCCTTGCTGCCTGGTGGAATATTGATTTTCAGAGTTTGTTCACCTTTTTCACCGTAAACAAGGATTTCGATGGTTTTGCCGCGTCGAAGTTCGCTTCCAGTGAGTGGGGTATGATAGGTTGTATCCAAGTCCCTTGAAGATGAGGAGTTTTGTGTATTACTTCTCAATCTCGGTCCTTGTTTACTTTTGCCCATGCCTAGCATTGATCCTACGGCGCTGCCGACAGATTTAAGTACCGAGGATTTTCCAGACAGACTTTTTCGGGCGACACTTGTGAGAAAAGGTTTGGCTAAAGAACCGATAAGAAAAATACCGCCGACAAATACACCTCCTTTGCCTCCGAAAAAACTTTTCTTGACGAATCGTGAGCTGGATCGAAATCCTGATCGTTGAAATTCACGCAAAACACCGTTGAACATCTGTTGAAATCGGGGATCTTTAAAGAGGTCTCTGAGGATGTCCTCTTGGCTGTAAGTAAAGCCTTCTCCACCACCAGCCTGACCGGTCGAATATGTTTTGCCACTCGCCGTGCAGGCGTCATATTCTCGCCGTTTAACCGGGTCAGTAAGCACTCCGTATGCTTCAGCGACTTCTTTGAATTTTTCTTCTGCTGTCGGATCACCTGGATTACGGTCGGGGTGATACTGCATAGCCAGTTTTCGATAGCGTTTCCGAAGTTCTTCGTCGCCGGTTGTTTTGGTAACCCCTAATATTTTATAATAGTCTTTCATTGCTCAGTTGTTTTTCTCAAAGCGGCAGGAATGAATGTTTTGGGCGAGTGACATTAGCTCGCCAGCATCGGTTACAGTATCATACACATATTTCTTCTGTTACCTGTTGAAATAGTAAAACTGTTGCTATCAAATAACAAATAAATATGATTCCAGCTGTAATGGTTTTGAGGTTTTCTCATCAGTGTAATAAAGAGAGGCGGATTTCTTTGGTCTATACCAACAGGATGTAACCATCCTTGATCTTTTCAAATCAGAAAGAATGGTTACGCTGTTGGTGTGGACCAGTGCTGACTGGTATTTGTTCTATTTATTTCAGGATTTGGGTCCAAGGACTTGATGAACATTTGCTGCAGGAAACATTTGTTGCTGCGTTGATCGCAAGAGAGATATCTAAAGGAGAATCTATTGAAAAGACTCATCATCGTTTTTGTGATTATTGCAGCAGTTATCGCTTTTTTCTCCCTTGGTCTTAATCAGTTTTTAACTCTGGAAAATATTAAAGCCAACTTGACAGAATTCCAGCAATGGCGCGACAGTGCCCCTGTTCTGGTGAGCCTGCTGTTTTTTTCAATGTATGTGTTGGTTACGGCTCTCTCTCTGCCGGGAGCTGCGATTATGACCTTGGCTGGAGGGGCGCTTTTTGGATTGGCCTGGGGTTTTGTGATTGTCTCTTTTGCCTCGACAATTGGTGCGACCCTTGCCTTTCTCGTTGCACGTTATCTGCTCCGCGACAGCGTGCAAAAACGCTTTGGCGACAGACTTAAACCAATGAACAAGGGGGTAGAACGAGAAGGCGCATTTTATCTCTTCACTCTTCGGCTCGTTCCCATTTTTCCGTTTTTCCTGATAAATATTCTGATGGGATTGACACCTATCAAAACCTTTACCTACTACTGGGTTAGCCAACTAGGTATGCTTGCCGGAACTGTCGTGTATGTCAATGCCGGAACGCAGCTTGCCAAGATTGAGGGACTTCATGGGATTTTGTCACCGGGCCTGCTTTTGTCATTTGCCTTGCTGGGAGTTTTCCCCCTGTTGGCCAAGAAGATGACCGAATTTCTAAAAAAACGTAAAGTCTACGTCAATTGGTCAAAACCGGCAAAATTTGATCGTAATCTTATCGTCATCGGAGCCGGAGCGGCGGGGCTGGTCAGTTCGTATATAGCGGCAGCGGTAAAGGCTAAAGTGACTCTGGTGGAAGCACATAAGATGGGCGGGGATTGTCTCAACTACGGCTGTGTCCCAAGTAAGGCCTTAATTAAGAGTGCTAAGATGGTCCATCATATGAGAAACTGTGCTCAGTATGGATTGGAAAACATTGATCCTGAATTTAGTTTTAAAAAGGTCATGGAACGGGTGCAGCGAGTTATTAGCACAGTGGAACCCCACGATAGTATCGAAAGATATACAGGTCTTGGTGTTGAGGTTTTGCAAGGCTATGCCGAAGATTGTCGATCCCTGGACCGTTGAAGTGCAACTTTCGAGCGGCGAAAAAAAATGTCTTACCACCAGGTCGATCATTATCGCAACCGGTGCCCGGCCCTTTGTACCACCCCTGCCTGGGATTGAAGAGTCCGGTTATCTGACCAGTGACACCCTTTGGGAAGTACTTGGAGCGCGCGATACAGTGCCGGGGCGGTTAGTTGTGCTTGGAGGTGGCCCCATCGGCTGCGAGTTGGCTCAGTGTTTTGCGCGTCTTGGCTCGCAGGTTGTCCAGGTGGAAATGGTCGACAGAATCATGGTACGTGAGGACGTCGAGGTCTCGGAACTTGCCAGAAAATCCCTTGAAAAGGATGGTGTTGCCGTACTGACCGGCCACAGCGCCGTCCGCTGTGTGCAGGATGACGCAGGCAAAGCTATCATTGTGAAGCAGGGTGAAACGGAAAAACGCATCGATTATGATGTGTTGATCTGCGCCGTGGGTCGGTCAGCCCGCCTCTCTGGTTACGGTTTGGAAGAAATTGGTATTCCGACGGATCGGACAGTGGTAACCAATGAATATCTGGAAACCCTTTATCCCAACATCTTTGCCGCAGGTGATGTAGCGGGGCCGTACCAGTTCACTCATACAGCGGGACACCAGGCCTGGTATGCAGCGGTTAACGCCCTGTTCGGCGAGTGGAAGAAATTCAAGGTCGATTATTCCGTTATTCCCTGGACGACTTTTATAGACCCTGAAGTGGCTCGGGTAGGATTGAACGAGCAGGAGGCTCGCGAGCAGAAAATAGACTACGAAGTCACTCGTTTTGGCTTTGACGATCTTGACCGGGCCATAGCCGATAGCGCTGTCGTAGGTTTTATCAAGGTGCTTACAGTTCCCGGAAAAGACAAGATTCTCGGCGTGACGATTGTCGGCGAACATGGTGGCGATCTGCTGGTTGAGTTTGTACTGGCTATGAAATACGGTTTGGGGCTAAACAAGATTCTTGGCACGATCCACACCTATCCAACTTTGTCTGAAGCCAATAAATATGCAGCGGGAGAGTGGAAAAAAGCCCATGCACCAAAGAAGATTCTTGGTTGGGTGCGATGGTATCATAATTGGAAAAGGGGGTAAGCATGTACAGAATGGTTGTGCTGTTTTGTTCATTGCTGTTTGTTCCGTCGGAAATCCAGGCAGCGGGTTTTGACCACAGTGGCTGGGGTGATCTCTTAAAGGAACATGTTAGAATCCTGAAAGATGGTGAGGCAAGTCAGGTTGACTACGCAGGTTTGTCAGCAAAGAGAGCTGCTCTTGGCGATTATCTCAACAAGCTGTCGGCGGTAAAAAGAGAGGAATTTGACGCATGGTCAACCGATGAGCAGCTCGCTTTTCTCCTCAATGCATATAACAGTTGGACGGTTGAGCTTATTCTGACCAGATATCCAGATCTCGATTCAATAAAAGATCTTGGCTCGTTTTTTCAGTCGCCCTGGAAGAAACGTTTTATTTCCCTGCTGGGGGAGATGCGGTCTCTTGATGATATAGAGCACCGATTGATTAGGGGCTCTGGCCGATATGAAGATCCACGGATCCATTTTGCTGTTAATTGTGCGAGCATTGGTTGTCCGGCACTTCGTGCAGAACCCTATCGCGGCGTTGATTTGCAACGCCAGTTGGATGAGGCAACGAGCCTCTTTTTGAGGGACAGGAGCAGAAACCTTTTGAATGGTCAGGTGCTGAAGGTCTCCTCGATTTTTAAATGGTATCGTGAAGATTTTGAAAAAGGCTGGCGTTCCATCAATTCGCTTAAGCAATTTCTTGCCGACCATGCAGAAGATCTTGGGTTGACGGCAGAAGAGGCGAGACAGCTTGTGGCCGGGGAAATATCTATAGAGTTCCTTGAGTATGACTGGAAGCTGAACTCCATTCCATAACGTAATTTCAGGCAGGGAAAGATGCTCGATTGCGAAAATAATACATTGATTCCAAGGAGGAATTAAACGATGAGTATGACGGTGAAAAACAATATACGTTGGGTCGGGAAAATCGACTGGGAGCTACGAAAATTTCACGGTGATGAGTATTCTACCCACAAGGGTTCATCTTATAACTCATATCTGATTAAAGAAGAGAAGGTCGCTCTTATCGATACCGTGTGGGGGCCTTTTGCGCGTGAATATGTGGAAAATCTAAAAAAGGAGATTGATCTGGATCAGATTGATTATGTCATTGCCTGTCATTCTGAAAATGATCACAGCGGCGCCTTGCCGGAGCTTATGCGCCATATCCCTGAGGTGCCAATCTATTGTACTAAAAATGGATCAAAGATCCTGAAGGGGCTCTATCATCAGGATTGGAATTTTCAGCTTGTAAAAACCGGAGATAAACTAAGTCTTGGCAGCAAAGAACTTATCTTTGTTGAAGCCCCCATGTTGCATTGGCCGGACAGTATGTTCACCTACCTGACCGGTGATGAAGTTTTGTTCAGCAACGATGGTTTCGGCCAGCACTTGGCTTCTGAATTCATGTTTAATGACCTGGTCGATCAGTCCGAACTTTATCAGGAATGCATAAAATATTACGCAAATATTCTGACTCCGTTTAGTCCTATGGTAATCAGGAAAATTAAAGAGGTGTTGGGCTTCAACCTGCCGCTTGACATGATCTGCACCAGCCATGGGATAATCTGGCGTGACAATCCAGCTCAAATCGTCGAAAAATACCTTCAGTGGGCCGATAATTATCAGGAAAATCAGATTACTATACTTTACGACACCATGTGGGACAGTACCAGGGTAATGGCTGAAGAGATAGCTGCAGGTATCCGGGAAGCGGATGATCAGGTGACGGTGAAACTGCACAACCTGGCCAAGACCGATAAGAACGACGTTATTACCGAGGTCTTCAAGTCAAAGGCTGTCCTGTTGGGGTCATCGACGATTAATAACGGTGTTTTGGTGTCGGTGGCGGCGTTACTTGAAGAGATGAAAGGGTTGAAATTTAAAAATAAGAAAGCCGGAGCCTTTGGCAGTTATGGATGGAGTGGTGAGGCAGTGAAACTTTTGTCGGCCAAGCTTGTCGATGCAGGGTTTGAGGTTATGGATGAAGGATTGCGGGTGATCTGGGCACCAGATGATGAAGGCGCGAAGTCCTGCCGGGAGTATGGGAAAAAGTTTGTCGGCAGCGTGTAGTTTGCCAATTCATAATTCTTTGTGAAATTCGTGAACAGTCGGATAGTGTTTCTGGACACAGGAAGGACAGACACCGTGAGTGAATTTAGCCTCTGAGTGATGTTCGATGTATTCTTCTATTCGACTCCAGCCGCCTTCAAAGTTCCTTGTTTGTTTGCAGTGGGCACAGATTGGGATAATTCCGCGAAGAATTTTCTGCTCGGTGACGTCATTGACAACTAGAAATAGAAAAGAGGTGTCGTTAATGATAATTGACCCGGAAAAAAGTTCGACATCTCTTTCTTCTCCTGATGATAGTCTGTGTTTTAAAATTAATTTTTGACTTTGTTCGTTTTCCGCTCGTGCAGTTTTGTAGGGCATTGGGTCAGCAGGAAGGCTATCTATCTCGGAGATATGCATCTGTTTGAGCTGTTCAATAGGGTAGCCGTAGAACTCACAGGCACTGGTGTTGGCTTCCTCAATCTGACCTGTAGTCGGATTGAGGAGAATAATGATCGAGTGGTTCTTCTCAAAAATAGCGGAATGCCACGCTTCACAGGCTTTCATCTGATTGAGCTTTTTTTTCAGGGTGATATTGCTTTTCTGATACATCTGGAGTGATTTGTGCCAATTGTCGAGCAGACTTCCTGTGAAAAAGCCGATGACGCCCCCCGTTATTATGGGAAGAATGTATCTGAACAGTTTTTGCTCGACCTCCGATCCATGCAATGCCAATAGGCTGAGGCAAAGGAAAACGATGGCTATCAAAATTGAGAATTTGTATTTATACGATATGAGCTGTCTGGAGTTATAAATTTGAGTGACCATTTTGAGATCTCTTTTGGCTTACATATGAAGTATTATGAGAAATATTAAGTGTCAAATTATGAAATGATTAGTGTTAAGTGTCTTGATATTTAATGCTATTTTCTTGGCGCCACATTGTTATGGGCTACTGTTGGTGAGTATAGTTGTTTTGATACTTTGTTTGGAAAACGAATAAAAGAGCTACTGAATTTGAGAAAAATGGGGCCTGATGGCAATGGTTGAGGTAAAAAATTCCAAAGTATGCGAGGGAAACAAAATGGGGCGGATAGGTAACCGACCCTATTGGGTTCTGAATTTCTCGATCCTTGTCAGAGCTGCTCATCAGGTTGGGGCAGCCCTGTTTCTGGCTACTTTTTTTCTTGGTGAGAGAATGCACCCGACCGTCTTTTGTTTGGTCCTGGTTTTCGGTAGCGGTGTGGTCTTGTTTCTTGCAGAATGGATGAGACACCGCCAAATTTGCAGGGAATTGTCTGGTGTAAGTACCATGGTTAAACTTCTCTTGATCGGTGCGGCTTATCATGGCTTGCTCCCTGGACCGGTAGCGGTTTTGCTGGCATTTCTGCTGGCTTCCGTCGGTGCTCATACACCAAAGGTGGTACGACATAGGTTGCTTTTTTGAGAATAATTATTCACATTGTACTGTAAAGAACTCACAATTATCTTACAGTTTCCCAGGTGGGTAAAAAAAGTTTGAGTGTAAGGTGTTTTTGTTGTTGGATTGAGTGTAGTGCATTGTCAATACGGGTATTTTATTGAGGGTTTATCTCTACTGCGAAGTTAATCCACGCTGTGCTCCGTATGAATAGTTGAGCGATTCAACAAAAGATGGTGCACGGCATATATGGTTCGATGATCCAGGGTGATGTAGTTGACAGGAAAAACAATCAACAGTACCATGATTTATGACTACGTAATTCAGAAACCAAAGCGAAAAAGGAGACCATCATGGGTTTTGCACCAACAAAAATGCGGTTAAAAAGTGATGCATTTGAACAGGATACTCTGATACCGTCCAAGTATACCGGCGAAGGAGAAGATATTTCACCTGCGTTGGTATGGGAAAATCCACCTGAGGGAACAAAGGCCTTTGCTGTTATTTGTCACGATCCAGATGCCCCGCTGGTAAGCAGCAGAGGTACGTATGGTTTTGTTCACTGGGTGCTTTATAATATTCCCGGAGATGTGACGCATCTGGATGAAGGCACCCATTTGTATACTAACGGTATTACTGATTTCGGAAAAACTGGGTACAACGGCCCGATGCCGCCCAATGGGCACGGCCTGCACAATTATTATTTCTGGGTACTCGCTCTGAATAAAGTAGTGACACTGGCACCGGGACTGAACCTATGGGAGCTTCTGGAAAAGACAGAGCCACTCCTGCTAGGAATGAACCGTTTGGTGGGGCGCTATAAAAGGGATTAATAATTGTAGAATAATCTCCGGAGTACCGCGAAGATAATTGGTGTGAAAAGAGTCATAACGTGCATTGTCTGGAAGGAGAAGTTGTTAATGAACAACAAAATGGTTCAAGTGCAATTCTGACTCCGGGGATGTACTATGTCGTTTCCATCCTAAAATCCCCATTTCACCCTAACTCGTCGTTGCTCTCAAAATTTTATCCTCGGAGGTATGGCGATTTCCTCAAACTGAAAAGCTGAATTCCAAAAACTCAAGATTCAATATATCCAGAGTAAAAACTCTGATTCTTGTTTATATGGTCATTTTCGCGTTAACGTCTTCTTAGTCGTGAAGAATCACATTACCTCAAGAAAGAAATATCGATGGGTCGTTTTGTCTCATTAGCATAAGCTGCCGTGACATTTTGACCAATTCGAGTATCGGGTACCAGGCACACATGTTACTCATCCCGACTGTCTTACTGTTTACCCGGATCAGGGACTTCCTGCGCGATGTTTATGAAACGACCGAGATTGACCTTTTTTCTTATAACTGTGTCATTTTGACCCATAGTCGTGATGGGCGCCGCTCTGAAAGCTACGGCCATGCATGATTAACCATCAGGTGTAAAAATTGCAGTAATTTCTCTTACGAGGAATCTTATCACAGACTGATAATCATAGAAAAATAACGCTTCGATGATTTTTTTTTATCTACCGGTAGCGTAACAAAAGGGAATTCATCCCTGGAGACTGATCAATGGATATAACCAAATTTGCCATCCCCGAAATAATTTTCGGCAGGGGAAGTCTTAATTACGCCGGCCAATGTGCTTTGCGGCTTGGGGCAAAGAAGGTGTTTCTGGTCAGTGATTCGGGAATTGAGGAAGCTGGCTGGGTGCAGAAGTTGATGGATATTCTGAAAAAAGAGGGGGTAGAGTGGGTTTACTATTCCAGTGTCACCTCTAATCCTCGGGATATTGAAGTAGAGCAGGGAGCGGAACTCTACCTGCAAAACTGTGCCGATGTGATTATTGCCATTGGTGGCGGCAGTCCGATGGACACAGCCAAAGGGATTGCGATCATTGCTAGCAATGGGGGCAAAATCAGAGATTACGAAGGGGCGAACAGGGTCATGCGTCCTTTGCCGCCGATGGTTTTGATTACCACTACTGCCGGCAGTGGTTCCGATATTTCCCAGTTCTGCATCATAACCGATGTGGATCGGGCGGTGAAGATGTCAATTATTACACGGACTTTAGTCCCCAATATTTCTATTGTTGACCCCCTTATCCTTCAGACCAAAAGCGAAACCCTGATCATTCAATCAGCCGTCGATGCACTTGCTCATGCAATCGAAGCATATGTCTCGATTATCGCTTCTCCTTTCACCGAGATGCAGTCCTTAAAAGCGATCGATCTTATTATCAGACACCTCCCTCAAGCAGTTGAGACGAGGGACTTGGATTATCTGGAAAAACTTAGTATTGCCTCGATTTCCGCATCTATGGCCTTTAGCAATGCCAGTCTTGGTGCTGAACATGCTCTGGCTCATTCACTGGGCGGACATTTCGATATGCGACATGGAGTGATCCACCCGATACTGCTCACAGCGGTTATGCGCTACAATTTAGAGAGTGCCGAATCAAAGCTTGCTGATATAGGTCGGGTAATTCTTGATAAGAGGGTCGGCTCTGATCGCGATACTGCTCTTGCTGGAATAGATAAGCTGGATGAGTTTTTTGCTGCGTTTAGTGTCTCACAGAGACTGAGTGATGTGATAGGGGAGGAGGATAAACACTTTTTGGAACCGATCTGTCGAATGGCAGTCAATGACGCCTGCAATCTGACCAATCCCCGACCTGCCTCTTGGCGGGAACTACTGCAAATTTGTCGAGAGGTCTGGTAATGAAAATAACCTCTTTGGAAGATTTGGTAGGTATTGAACACTGCAAGCTTGGTTTCTATCAGGATCTTCAGCAAAAAGTAGAACAGTTAAAAACCTCCAATCAGGAACTTGAGAAAAAACGTTCGGAGATTCAGGCGGTATTAGACGGCATCACCGATCTGATGCTTGTTCTTACTGAGGATCTGAAAATTCAGCGGGTCAACCATGTTTTTTCTGAATGGTTTCCAGGTGTTGATCCAATCGGGAGCTACTGCTATCAGGTGTTTCGCGGCAAATGCAGCAAATGTGAAGACTGTCCCGCCCAGCGATCACTTGATCTCGACGAGATCGTCAAAGATCTTTGTATCTATAAGGTCAACGGGAAATTCAGACATTTTGAAATCATCGCTTCGCCGCTAAAAACCGATCCTATGGGTGAACGTAATGTGCTCCTCTTTAAGCGGGATGTGACCCTGGAAAAGGAGTTTCAGGCGCAATTCTATCAGGCGGAAAAGATGGCAACGGTAGGTGCTCTCGCTGCTGGGGTGGCTCACGAAATTAATAATCCTTTGGCAGCTATAAGTGGTTTTGCTGAGGGCCTGCAAAGGCGGATAGGACGAATAAAGGACAAGGTGGAGCAGGAACTTCTTGATGATTTTACAGAATATACCGATACTATCATTAAAGAATGTCTCCGTTGCCGTGATATCGTCAGAACACTATTGACTTTCAGTCGGCCCGTTGCTGCAAGTCTAAATCCGGTGGACATGAATCAATGTGTCAGGGATACCCTTTTTATCCTCAAACACTATTTTAAAGAGCAGCACAATATTACTATCAGTACGGAATTACAGGAGAATATCCCAATAATTCTGGGTGATGAATCGCAATTAAAGCAGGTTATAATCAACCTGTTTATCAATGCCTTTGATGCAACGAAAGAAGGCGATGTAATACGTATAATCACTAATGCCGGACAGAATGGGGGCGTTGAGTTGATTGTTGAAGACTCAGGTTGCGGTATTCCAGCTGAGTTGCACGATAAGCTGTTTGAGCCATTTTTTACCACCAAACCAGTAGGTCAGGGGATTGGCATAGGCTTGTCTACCTGCTACACAATAGTTAAAAACCATCACGGAGAGATTACCGTGACAAGCAAAGAGGGGCGGGGTACCTTTTTCAAGGTGTCTCTGCCGGGAATGGCTACCTAATGGAACAAGATAAATACAATATCCTGGTCATTGATGATGAGGAACCGATCAGAAGATTGTTGCGAAAGGAGCTCGCGTCAGACCACAGAGATGTTCTGACGGCAGCCGATGCCTCTGAAGCCAGAGAATTGTTACAAGGCAACTGGTTTGACGTCATTGTCATGGATTTGCGGTTACCGGATGTCCACGATCTGGATTTACTGATTGAGATTAAAGATACCGTACCCCATATCGAAGTGGTGGTGATCACGGGGCATGGTGATATAGATAGCGCGGTCAAGGCAATGAAACTTGGGGCCTGTGATTTTATCAGTAAACCGTTCAACCTCGATAGGTTGGAACTGGTCGTGGAGAAGGCCCACCAGCGAGTACAGCTTTCTCGTGAAAACACCATCCTTCGTCATGCCAGCGGCCTTGATCAGGAATCGGTACAATTCATCGGTAATTCTCAGATAATCCGTGATATTAAATTTTTAGTAAATAAGGTCGCTCCGGCTAAAATACCAGTTCTGCTCACTGGTGAATCGGGAGTTGGTAAAGATGTCGTCGCCAGGCTGATCCATCATAGATCTGCTTGTGCCAATCATCCGATGATCATTAAAAATTGCGCCTCGTTACAGAAAGACCTGGCTCGCAGTGAATTGTTCGGCCACATGAAAGGTTCATTTACCGGGGCCGACGAATCCCGTGAGGGACTGATGGCCTATGCTCATGACAGCACTCTGTTCCTTGACGAAATAGGTGAGCTTCCTTTGGGGGTCCAGGCATCGCTCTGAGAATTCTTGAGACACAGACCTATAGAAGAGTGGGAGAAAAGGAAGAACGCAAAGTTAATATTCGATTTCTTTTTGCTACCAACCGTAATCTTGCCGACGAAGTGGAACAAGGGCGTTTTAATGAGGCCTTTTTCCATCGGATCAACGCTTTCAATATCGAAATTCCGTCAGTTCGTGAGCGCAAGGAAGACATGCCGCTGCTGGTAAATTTTTTTCTGATGCGATTAAGTCCCGACAACACCCCATATAGAATCGTTGACAGTGCCATGGATTGTATTCTCCGCTACAATTGGCCGGGAAATGTCCGGGAGCTGCGGAATGTTATTGAGCGATCGATCATTCTGGCAGAAAATAATATAATTACAGAGCGTTGTTTGCCCCACGAACTGGTTTCGATGTCTGAAGATAACCACGGAGTCCTCACCCTGGAGTCGGTAGAGAAAAATCATATCCTGAAAATGTTGCAATTTTTTGATGATAACCGGCAGAAGACTGCAGATATTCTCGGTATCAGCAGAAAAACACTCTACAGAAAATTGGCCCAATATGCCGGGCATTGATCCATCATACCGCCGCCGGGTCTTTTTGACCTATCCACCTTCTCGTCTGTTTCTTTCTGACCCATCTCGTCTGATACTGTTGGTATCTGTCAGTTTCTGGGTGTTTTTTTCCAAGAAGCGATAGCCTTAGAGCTCCAGTATTACTACCAGGGGGACATTCTGTCATCCCTGATTGATACTGGTAAATAACTAACGTCATGTCATTGTTGAGAATGTTGTGATGGCATGCTCCTTGCTTTAATGATATTGCGCAAGATATGGATCCAAAAGGAGCAGTTAACCAATCAGAACAATCTCAGTTAAAAAGGAAGGTGCTATTATGGCAATTCGTGAAGAAGTATATGGCTATTTTATTCCCAGTGTTACCCTGATAGGTATTGGCGCAGCAAAACAGATTCCTGCTAAGATAAGAGATCTTGGCGGTTCCAAACCCCTCATCGTTACCGATAAGGGCATCACCGGTGCAGGCATCACCAAGCAGATCACCGATCTCATGGAAAAAGCGGAGATGGAGTATGTTGTTTATGATGAAACAATCCCCAATCCAACCGATGAAAATGTCGCCGCCGGAGTTGAAGTTTACAAGAAAAACAAATGCGACAGCTTGATCACCCTGGGTGGCGGTAGTTCCCACGACTGTGGCAAGGGCGTTGGTCTGGTTATAGCCAACGGCGGCAAAATTCATGACTTCGAGGGCGTGGATAAATCAACTAAGCCCATGCCTCCCTATCTGGCTGTTAACACCACAGCAGGTACTGCGTCCGAGATGACACGCTTCTGTATCATCACCGATACCTCAAGGCACGTAAAAATGGCTATCGTTGATTGGCGCGTTACCCCCGGCATCGCTTTAGATGATCCCCTCCTGATGATGGGAATGCCACCGGCACTCACTGCGGCTACCGGTATGGATGCACTCACCCATGCAGTTGAGGCTTATGTTTCCACCATTGCCACCCCGATGACCGATTCGGCCGCGGAAAAAGCCATTGAACTGATCGCCACCCATCTCCGTCCTGCGGTCGCCAACGGCCAGGATATAGTAGCCCGTGAAGGTATGTGTTATGCGCAGTATCTCGCAGGTATGGCCTTCAACAATGCCAGCCTTGGTCACGTTCATGCCATGGCTCACCAGCTTGGTGGTTTCTATGACCTGCCCCACGGTGAATGCAATGCTATCCTGCTGCCCCATGTGTGTAAATTCAATCTGATCGCCAAAATGGAGCGTTTTGTTAAAATAGCCAAGCTGATGGGAGAAAATGTGGACGGTCTCTCTCCTCGCGATGCCGCTGAGAAGGCACTGGTTGCGATCAGAACACTATCAACAGATATCGGTATACCAGCTGGTTTGATCGAACTCGGCAGACGTTATAAAAAAGACGTCAATGCCGACGATATCGACACCATGACCGGCAATGCCCAGAAAGATGCCTGTGGTCTGACTAATCCTCGCACTCCTACTGATCATGACGTCAGGGCCATTTACAAAGCTGCTTTATAATCTATTGGAATTGTAAGGATTGTTAGTAGTGCAATATGTGCGGGGTACGGGAGTTATTCGTATCCCGCATTTTTTATTTTTTCGATTTTACTGAGGAATAACTATGGCTGATAAAATATTTCGCGTCAATATGTCTGACTTAACATCCAGAGTTGAGGACGTTCCGCCTCATTGGGCTGGACTCGGTGGCCGGGGACTGACTTCCAATGTGGTTGCCGCCGAAGTGGAACCGACTTGTCACGCTCTTGGCAAAAATAATAAACTGGTGATCGCTCCGGGGCTGCTTTCCGGTACACAGGCAGCCAACTCGGGACGTCTTTCCTGCGGCGCGAAAAGCCCCTTGACCGGCACCATCAAAGAAGCTAATGCTGGTGGCACATCTGCCCAGATGTTAGCTAAGCTTGGAGTTAAGGCACTGATCATCGAAGGTCTGCCCCAGGACGATAAATGGTACAGTCTGCGGGTGTCTGCAGAAGGTGTTACCATCAACGAGGAAAAAGAGCTCATTGGAAAGGGTAACTACGACGTTGTTCAGAGTCTCAATGTTCGTCTAGGTGAGAAATTCGGGGTGATCTCCATTGGACAGGCAGGCGAAATGAAGATGGCCGCGGCGAACATTTCCATCAAGGATCCCGGGTCGAGAATTCGTTCCAGCGGTCGTGGTGGTTTGGGGGCCGTGATGGGCTCCAAAAAAATCAAATTCATTGCGGTAGAACCAACAGACAACAAAGTCGAAATCGCCAATCCAGAGGAGTTTAAAACTGCCAACCGGGCCTTCGCCAAAGCGCTGGTAGACAATCCCATCAGTCAGGCACTCGGTCAGTATGGAACCAATGTTCTGGTCAACATCATTAATGAGGCGGGAGGGCTGCCTACCCGCAATTTCACGTCGGGTCAATTTGATGGTCATGAGGAAATATCCGGTGAAACCATGTACGACACCATTGTCGCTCGTGATGGAAAACCCAAACACAACTGCCATCCAGGATGTGTGATCAACTGCTCCCAGCTGTACAATGACAAGGACAAAAAATATAAGACCTCGGGCTTCGAGTATGAGTCTATCTGGGCGTTGGGTGCAGACTGTTGTGTAGACAATCTCGATCAGATCGCTGACGCGGACTATATCATGGACGATCTTGGTCTTGATTCCATTGAAACCTCGGTAGCCTTTGGTGTTGCCATGGAGGGTGGATTGCTTGAATTTGGTGATGGTGCCGGTGTTTTAAAGATGCTCCGTGAGGATATCGGTAAAGGTACGCCCCTGGGACGAATTTTGGGAGGCGGTGCAGGCAATGTCGGCAAGGCTTTTGGAGTCACAAGGGTGCCTGTGGTTAAGAATCAGGCTATCCCTGCCTATGACCCCCGGGCGATTAAAGGTATAGGCATCACCTACGCCACTTCCACTCAGGGTGCAGATCACACCATGGGGTACACCATTGCTACCAATATTCTAGGGGTGGGCGGCAAACTTGATCCGCTCAGCAAGGAAGGTCAAGTTGAACTGTCACGCAATCTGCAGATCGCCACTGCTGCAATCGATTCGACCGGCATGTGCCTGTTTGTTGCCTTTGCAGCCCTTGATGACGCAACCTGCCTCCCGGCTTTGATCGACATGATCAACGCCAGGTACGGCATTTCCCTTGTCGCAGATGATGTTACCAATCTAGGTATGAGTATTCTTAAAACAGAACGGGCGTTCAACGTGGCCGCAGGTTTTACCAGCCATGATGATCGACTTCCTGAATTTTTTAAAGAGGAGGCGATTGCCCCCCATAATGTCGTATGGGATATCAGCGATTCAGCCATTGATTCCTTTTGGGACTTCTGATTTTTCCCAATTGACATAACCCGCCTTGCAGCCGACATCATTGTACCAGATTTAATTCTGACCATGGTGGTGTCGGCTGAACCATTTTTTGTTATTGCCGCAATCTTTGTAGAACGGCTTCTGTCTTTGGGGGTAAAGGAACGATTTTCTGAATTCTGCATGCGACCTTGACAAAATATTCCAGCTGGTAATCACAGTACCGGTGGGTGATAACAACTGAGATATTTCTTGTTTTTTCTCTCTGTTCCTTCTAATTATCGTCCTCAATATATTTTCATGAGAGGACGTCTATGCCATTTGTCGGAGAAACAATTGCGCTTGCCACAGTTCTTTGTTGGACTTTCAGCGTACAATTTTTTGGGGCCGCTTCACGGGAGGTCGGCGCTATACCCGTCAATATTATCCGGCTCTTTGTCGCCTTAATTCTTTTTAGTACACTGTTATTTTTCAGGAACGGGGTTCTTGTTCCTGTTGATTTTCCGATGCGGTCCTGGTTTTTTCTCAGCCTCTCGGGCATAATCGGATTTTTCATAGGTGATATTTTCCTCTTTAAGGCTTTGGTTGAATTAGGACCACGGATCACCATGTTGATCCAGAGTCTGGCCGCCCCCACAGCAGCGGTCTTTGGTTGGACCTTTCTCCATGAAAGCTATAGCCTGCACCAGTGGATAGGGATGTCGACAACGCTTGCCGGAGTGGCCGCCGTTATTTTAGAGAGAAGTAAGGACATGTCTCCAGCTCAGAAATTGCGAGTAACAAGGGTGTCCTACAGGGGTGTTGCCTTTGGTTTTTTAGCAATGCTTGGTCAGGCGGGTGGATTACTTCTCAGCAAAACCGGGATGCAGACTGATGCCGGGTATCTGGATGCTTTTTCTGCAACACAGATCAGGGCTCTTGCTGCATTCTGCTGTTTTGTTATTTTTTTTACAGTGACCAATAAATGGCAGGACGTTAAAAACGCACTGGCTAACAAAACTGAAGTTTCCTATAAAAGTCTCATGCCACCATCCGTATCAGGGCGGTCACAAGCGTATTAACCATCGATTTGCGTGGAACTGGGCAAAGCATTGGAAAATCGTCGTCCAATGCTGCTTGGGCCACCAACCTTCTGACATCGGAAAAGGCGAAATGGTCGCGGCCTTTGACCGTATGCCGTCGCTGCGGAGTTTTCTCCAGGCGACAGGCGTAAATCCAGGTAAGTGATGTGGCCATCAAGCAGAAGTCCAGGTGGTTTTTTACTGCTACCGGATTTCTGGTCTGGGTTTCGGCACTGCCGATATCCCTTTTCAGTTCTTTGAATCCGGCCTCAATCTTCCATCTAGCGCCGTAATACTCGATTATCTCGGTGACTGACAGGGTCAGATCGGTGGAAAAGAGAGCAACCCATTGCGTCCGGCGATACACCCACACTACTCTAATCCGGCACTTGAGCGTTTTCTGCATGACAACCTGATCATAGGCTAAAACTTTTCGCACCCGGCCGTACAAGTTGACCGTTATCTCCCGAGCCCGCGCTCTATTTATCACGGCAAGTGACGATGTCGTACCAAGCTTGTCCCCATATTTTCTCGGGCGACCGGCGACTTTTCCCGTTGGTGGGACAGGCACGTTAAAGAGATTATTGTTCGAACGAAGCCGGGACAGCAAGTGGGCACGCTTCCCTATTTCTTTTCGCAAAGGCTTGAAGAGGCCATTGTTGCCAAACCAGGAGTCGGTTACAACCATTATATCCGACTGGGAAAATTCCACAGCAACTTTGCCGAGCATCTCAACAGCCTGGATATGCTTGCTTTGGAAGTCAATTGTCTTGCCCTTGAATGTTGGTTTCTTTTCTTTGATTTCTGCTTCCGGCAGATAATACCGCTGACTGAGGGGCAGGCAGGCCCAGCGTCCCTTGATCATTTTGAGAAGGCCGATGGCGACAACATTCTGAGCCCAGGGATATTTTGCCTGATTTTGCTTGGCAGCATGGTCAAACACCTTGGCGCAGGCAAAAATCTTCTTCCCTGTTTTAGGATTGATATAATCGTCGAGGGCGATGATCAGTCTTCCTCCTGTTGCCGGTTCGGGGATCATTTTCCACAGCCTCGTCCAGAGCCTGTCCCAAGGAATCTTCGGAGAGGCCATAAAGGTGTAGTACCGCTTCTTGCCGATCTCGGCAAAGCCGAACAGGATATGAAGCACTCGCAGCAGATTGGAGGTTCTTGATGAGGCAAATGGTACGATGATCGCGAGTAGGGTGTGAAGAAACCAGACGCTACGTTCCTTACCATTTTTGGATGAGGGAAATTCGTCTTTGAGTTCATTGAGCAGGGAGTGTAATATGAGCATGCGAGGTTCCTCTGGTAGTTTGTTTTTGGAGAATTACACTTTACCATAATTGGGCCTCGCAATCACTATTAACTTACTGTTATTGCTTATATTGTTGAATTTTCTGAAAAAAGTTTGTTCGAATTTGTGTTGTAATATCAAGCACTTGTGTTTCAATTTTTTTCACTAGCATCTTGTTGTAATTATTGAACAATTTTACCTCTTGTTTTTTGGGGGGATCGTCTCCCCGAGCTGGCATATTTCAAAAATGGGAAACTTCAGTAACAAAAAAGCTGTCGCCTTTACTACAATTGGCGCTGCTATCGGCCCATTTTTAGGTGTTTCTTTGTCGCTTCTGGCTTTGCATTATCTGGCAACAGGAGTCGCATCGACATTTTTTTCCCTTATCCCAATCTGTATCATTCCTTTTTCAATATATTTACATAAAGAACATGTCTCACTTCGGGCCATTGGTGGTGCAGTGACGGCAGTTTTCGGCGTGTATTTGCTTATGGCCTAGGACTTTTTTCTGGTATGCAAAAATCTTTTAAAAAAAGGAAATCATGCTGCGCCTCTTACTAACAGGATTTCTTGCCGCATTGTTCTTCAGCTCGACCTTTGTGCTGAATCGTGTCATGAGCCTTGATGGCGGACATTGGCTTTGGACGGCATCACTCAGGTATGTCTGGATGCTGGTTCTGCTTTGTGTCTGGCTGGCGGTTAGCGGGCGCGCTGCTCTGGGTGTACAGACGTTGCGGTTGTATCGCAAACACTGGTTGTTCTGGACTCTTGCAGGTAGTATCGGTTTTGGCGTCTTCTACGCACTTATCAGCTTTAGCGCCTCCTATGCCCCCGGTTGGGTGGTGGCAGCGACGTGGCAGATGACTATTCTGGCCACACCGATTGTCCTGTTGCTGTTTGGGCGCAAAGTTTCTCTTCGCGCGGTTCTGTTGACGCTTATTGTTTTTGCCGGGGTGCTCCTCATCAATATTGAGCAGGCAACGGCTGTGCCGCTCCGTGATGCCCTGCTGGGAGCTTTGCCCGTATTGGGCGCAGCATTTGCCTACCCTCTTGGCAACCAGATGGTTTGGGAAGCACGGGTCGCGCCTCATCTGCAACATGTCCCGCTTGTCAGAAGTCTCATTCCAACGATTAATCATCCGGTCATGGACGATTCCATTTGCCGGGTTCTGCTGCTTACGCTTGGTTCGTTGCCTCTTTGGATCGTCCTGCTGCTGTGGCTCTCTCCGCCAATGCCGAGCGAAGGTCAACTTTTTATGACGTTTCTTGTCGCTTTGTTCTCAGGGGTTGTTGCGACAAGCCTGTTTCTCAGTGCACGTCATATCGCTAAAAGCCCATCTGAGCTCGCTGCTGTGGACTGTACTCAGTCGATGGAAGTGGTTTTTACCCTTGCTGGAGAAGCTCTTCTCGTCGGTGGCGCACTCCCCGGCTTGCTGGGCTGGATAGGTATCGTCTTGACGCTTGTGGGCCTGGTGTTATATCTGCAGATGCAGAAAGAGTAGCCTTCGATTACCCGGTATCAGCAAGAGTTGCCGAATCAGGGACGTTTGACTAAGCCACTCTAGGCTGTCAGCCATTCAATCCATTGGAACCAAGCCATATCCTTGCGACTGGTAACCAATCATAGAAACGTAGCCATTGGCGACAAGTTCAACTTCTGGCAGAAAATCGACGACATCGATGTCCTGAAATCCTGCGGCAATGCGACACTGCTCCATACTGATTTTCATGGAGTTCAGTTTTTTTACCATAGCTGCGATCTGTTTTTTTTGGGGAAGGTCAACGTCCAGGACGTAATGTGTACCCTTGGTGAAAAAGTTGCTCGCTTTGCCTCGTATACCGATAATAAAATCAGGTGTAACACCAGCTTCGACAATTTGTTTATAGGTTTTTTCAATAAGCTGCAGCCGAACAAGAAGTTGGTTCGGGTCTCCGACGGTGACATCAAAATAGGCTTTGGTTGCGGTTAATCCTTTGAGCGATTTTGCGTTATTGTAAGAAGTACTTTGGGAATCGGCATATGCGCTGGTGGCGAAATAAAAAAATGACAACATGATAAGAAGTATCTTTTGCATATTTTTTCACCCTTTTTGAGATTGAAGAATATGAGGTACTCAGCATCCCAACTTCAGTGGTTTGAGGATTTTTAACGCCTTATTCTCTTTCTTGTCTGGCTGATACCAAACCTTAATTTTTTGGCGAGGCTCTAGCTCAGATAGCTTGTAAAAACCTTCGAGAATAGTGTCTCCGTCGATTGAAAGAGTGATGTTGGGACCTTTTTTTTGTTTGATTGTTAGAGAGAGCTTTTCAGGAGAAACAGACTTTACTATCCCGCTGATAAACAGGTAATCCGGAGATGAAACATCTTCTTCAAATTGGGCTCCATAGACGGGTGCTGCAAGGAGTAACCAACAGAGAAAAAATAACAAACAGCTATAAATCGGTTTGGTGTATTGAAGTAATTTCATGAGTATATTTCCCCGAGAGTTGAGACTAGCGTCACTAAAAAGAGTGGGTTCTTTTTAGCACCCCTTTGCGGATGTGTTGTCTGGCTCAACAATTATTTTATAAAATAAACAAGAGCCCAATACAGACTTGCACAGCATTTTGACGTCGTCTGGTGTCAACGGCCAACCATTACTTAACCTTTAAGCATCGAAGTACCTTCCTGCAATGTCCCTGAAGGTAGGCCTAATGGTTATTAGTTGAACTATGGTCAAGGGGAATAGTGGTGTTACAGTTGGGAGGTGAATTCTCAAGCTGACGGATTTTGTCTTAAGAGATTATAGAGTTCTTTTTGATTATGTAGAAACTGTATACCAATTTTAAAGGCAGGTTTACTCAAATGTTCACAGGAATCCATCCAGATTGATTGGGCCGCAACTGTGGGCTCATCTTCGACTACATCCAGACAATCGAGATGAAGGAGCAAGCGGTAGCTGTCACTGTTTAGTGTTTCGAAGAAAAGGTGTTTGCCGTTGATGATCAATTTTGGCAGAATCAGGCAGGCACCTTGTGGCGAAAAATTGATTACCGTCGTGGTGATCAGACCTGGAAGAGATTCGCCGGTAGGCACATCCTGCAGCCCGACACTCATAATCAGGTCATGCTGAATCCTGTCAGATCTGAAAAGGAAAGGAACCATAATTGTTTTTTAATACAGTGGTTTCGCTGATCCGAAATGAATCCTTACAGTAATTGAGGCCGTAAATCTATCTGAAGTCATTATCGATAAAAAGTCAGTTTTACCTGTTCGTTGAGAGATGTTCTCGAATTGTCATTCTCTGCTACGTTTACATGAGCCGTGATTAAACTGAGAGATAAAGAGCGGGTTCTCGGATCAATGGGGATTTGGGCTGTTCCTTTAAACGCGCTGCCAAACATCCGGTTTGTAAGGCTATCAAACATCACGCCTTTGATTCTATACAATTGAACAAATATTGTCAAATTATACTAAACTAACAGCTGGATAGCTCGTATAAATAACGAGAGGAACCGTGGTGGTGGACATAATCAGTTTTGAGCAGTAACCTTCACTCAACCTTCTTATGATTGGCAGTATTTGAATTATTTGTGGAGATGGATAGATTATCTAAATGAAAGTGATGTTATTAAATCAATTGATATTTTTCTGAAAAAATAACATATTGATTGCACTTTTCTTTCAGTGTTTACAGATAGACTGCTGAACAAGGGTTGGTCGGCTAAACAGTTCTCATGCGTTGGTGTCAGCAAGCAACAAATTACCGACGGCTTTAGGGAATATCAAAAGTTGAGAAGTTTCCCACCGGTAATTTAAAAAAATATTGCTCATATTAATGAGGTCCTCGTTGCAATCTTTCACGCGCTGTAAGTCTCTGTAGCTTTGAATGAAAGATCGGGCTTTTTGTACAATGGCCTCTTTTTGCTTCATTGATGCTTGGTAGAGTGATTTGCCTCTTCCAGCTAACCTTTATTGTTAATCTTAACAGAGGAGATTCGAATGAAAGCGATATCGTATCTGAAACACCTTGTGGTTGCAGCTTTAACCGTCGGCTTTTTCTGCGTCGGAAACGTTCAGGCGGCGGATGATCAGAACTATCTGTTGGCTACAGCCAGTACTGGAGGTACTTATTATCCGGTGGGTGTTGCCCTCTCCACCCTTACCAAGGTGAAATTGCAACCGACCCATAAGATCAGTATGTCGGCTATCAGCTCTGCAGGCTCCGGAGAGAACATAAAGCTGATGCGGGACAATGAGGTTCAGTTTGCAATCCTCCAAGGGCTTTACGGATATTATGCATGGAATGGGAAAGGACCTCTTGCCCAGGATGGTCCACAAAAGAATTTACGCTCAGTCTCCATGCTCTGGCAGAATGTTGAGCATTTCACTATTCAGACGGATAGGGCTAAAACCGGCACCATTTCTGATATGACCGCCCTGAAAGGGGATCGGATTTCCCTTGGTAAAAAGAATTCCGGGACCCTTGGCTCCAACGAGGTGATTCTCAGCAATCTCGGAATGAACATCGATAAAGATTATGATTTGGTTTACGTAGGTTACGGACCAAGCGCCGATGCCTTGCAGAACGGGCAGATTGCCGGTATGTCAACTCCTGCCGGTGTCCCTGCCAGTGCTGTCACCCGCGCCCTGGCCTCGATGGGCGACAAAGCCACCCTGCTTAGTTTTACTAAAGAGCAGGCAAAGCAGGCAGATGGTGGTCTTAATCTCTGGACCCCTTATCTCATCCCGGCAGCAGCCTATCCAGGATTAAAAAAAGATGTAATGACCATCGCCCAGCCCAACTTTCTTTCTGTTCGCGCCGATGTCAGCGACGAAACTGTTTATTTGATTACCAAAACAATCTATGAGAACCTCCCCTTCCTGAATGCGATCCACAAGGCGACCACTGTGATGAGTACCGATAAGGCTCTCGCCGGTCTGCCGATGCCGTTGCATCCTGGTGCTGCTCGTTATTACAGGGAAATTGGGCTTACTATCCCTGAGAGCCTTATCGCAAAATAATAACCTGTCATCAATTGGTTTCCGCCCATCACGTCTGATCATACCTTCAGGACAGACGCGATGGGAGTGGAGAGCAGCAATGAGTGACAAGATGAGTGCTATGTGCAATCGAAATGACAAGAGTAAGTGAAGTTTACCTCGCAGGGGAGCCATTTTGGAAACAAACGAGATCTTTGAGGCGTACAAGACAGGAGGGAAGGAAAAAGTAATCTTTGTGCTGGCGATCGCAATATCCCTGCTCCACGTGTATTTCAATATCATAACTGTCTTACCGAGTCTTTGGCAAAATGCTCTGCACTACTCCGGTTTTGCCTTGCTCTGTTGTCTGACCTACCCCTTGGGCGGCTCCAGGCGAAAGCTCAAGTGGCTTCTGGCTGTTGATCTTCTCCTGGGCATAGTGACTGCGACGGCGGCCATCTATATGATCTCCATGGAAGACGCGATTTATGCCCGTGGCGTCCATCTCTCTTCTGCAGAATGGATTGCCGGCTCGGTTCTTATTTTCTCTGCTCTTGAGCTTACCAGGCGGACCACCGGCTGGGTCATCCCCATTCTTATCGTCGTTGCGCTTACCTATGTTGGCTGGTGGGGAGCACTGCTGGACAATGTGTTCAGATTTACCGGACTCAGCACCGAAACCCTCCTGTTTCGTTCCGTTTATGGTGATGACGGGCTGTTTGGCAACATTGCCCTGATTTCTTCAACCTTTGTTTTCATGTTCATTCTTTTCGGGGCATTTCTGCTTCGATCCGGGGCTGGTGAATTCGTCATTAATCTGGCTCGGGCGGTTGCTGGAAAAACGATAGGCGGACCGGGACTGGTCGCTGTTTTTGCCTCCGGTTTGACCGGAACCATTTCGGGATCGGCGGTGGCGAACACCGCCTCGACCGGGGTCATTACCATTCCCCTGATGAAAAAGGCGGGCTTTGACCCCAAATTTGCCGCCGGGGTTGAAGCTGCGTCGTCCACCGGGGGACAGCTCATGCCCCCAATCATGGGCGCCGGCGCCTTTGTCATGGCAAGTTATACCCAGATTCCTTACACCATTATCATTACCGCTTCAATCCTGCCCGCTATCCTTTATTTTGCGAGCGTTGCGTTCTATGTTCGTATTGAGGCAAAAAAATGTAATGTCACAGCGATGGACGACGAAGACGTAAAACTCCTCGATGTCCTGAAAGAAGGTGGCTTACCATTTTTGCTGCCAATCTGTGCCCTGATCGGCATGCTCATCTACGGCTTTACTCCGACATATGCTGCAGGAATTTCGATTCTGGCCGTCATCGCTGCATCCTGGCTCACTCCAAACAAAATGGGCGTTCGCGCGATTTTGGAAGCCCTCGCCCTTGGCGCAAGGAACATGGTCATGACCGGTATCCTGCTGTGCAGTGTCGGGCTGATGGTAAATGTCATCGCTACAACGGGTATTGGTAACACCTTCTCTCTGATGATAACCGAGTGGGCAAATGGCAATCTGTTGATCGCTCTTACTTTGATCGCTCTCGCATCCCTGGTTCTCGGTATGGGATTGCCGGTGACTGCGGCTTATATTGTTTTGGGAACCTTGTCTGCACCGGCTCTCTATAACCTGATTGTCGATTCCCAAATCGTCGATATTATTTCTAAGGGACTTCTTTCCGAGGAGGCCAAAACCATCTTCATGCTGGCTCTGCCGGAAAAAGTCGCTTTACTCGGTCAGGCAATGCCTCTTGAGCAGGCGAGAGCGCTCCTTGAAGCTGTTCCCATTGATTTGGCAGGAACTATTCGTGACATGGCCATTTCGCCACATGCGGCGACATTTGCATTGCTTTCGGCGCACATGATCATTTTTTGGCTTAGTCAGGATAGTAATGTTACCCCACCAGTATGTCTTGCCGCTTTTACCGCAGCAGCGATTGCCAGGACCCCACCTATGCAGACGGGGTTCTATTCATGGAAACTTGCTAAGGGGTTGTATATAGTGCCGATCCTCTTTGCTTACACTCCGATGCTTGGTGGCAGTTGGGCAGATGATTTTACCATATTCTTTTTTGCAATCTTTGGCCTTTACGCCTTTGCCGGAGGATTTCAGGGTTTTCTTGAAAACCGCCTCAGTCCAATCCCGCGCATCCTTTCTCTGGTCCTGGCGTTTTTTCTTATTGCACCCTGGCCGACACTGATTCATGCAATGGCGACTGTTGTGTTCATTATTCTGTTCATTTATAATCTCAGGCAGAAACCTTTATTGAAGGGTGCTGAGAAACAGCTGGTATCGCCATGAATCAGAGCACTGTTTTTTCCATTTTCTATGGAAGGGATCGGCTTACTTTAGATGTGCCTGCTCACGCCAGACAATTGCAGTTGAAAGATCCTCCAAAGGTGATCAACTCAAGAATTTTTCAGCAGAAGTTGGATGTTTTTTTGTCGCATGCTCGTCTTGATCTGTCCAATCCGATGCTGGTTTTGGCGGACAAAACCAGGCTCTGTGGGTATCAGGAGTATCTGCCGCTTCTGATCAGTGGTCTTGAGCAGCACGGGATGGATTCTGGTCGGTTGAAGATTATAATTGGCTACGGAACCCATTTTCGCCAAAGTGACGAGGAATGTAGACAGGCTTATGGCAAAGTGTACGACCAGTTTGTATTTATACACCATGATTGTCAGGAGACTGAAGCATTTAAAGAACTTGGGCATACCGGAAGAGGTACGCCTATACGTTTTCGGCGGGATTTACTTGAAGCGAGTGCGATAATTACTATGGGGGCGGTGTCCCATCATTATTTTGCTGGATATGGCGGTGGTCGGAAACTGATTTTTCCGGGCTGTGGTGAGCGCGATTCGATTTACACAAACCATGGTCTCTATCTTGACGGTGCCGCCGGCATCATCGCCAAACGTTGCCAGCCCGGCATCCTTGAAGGCAACCCATTGGCCGAGGATTTGTTTGAAATAGAAGAAAAGTTACCGGCCCATCTGGCCATCCACGGAATCCTTGATTCCCATGGCAACCTCTGTGATTTTCTTCTTGGTCAAGGACGAAAACCCTTTCTTCGCGCATGTAATCTCCATGGTGCACACAATGAGATCTCTTCACCTTCATTTGATATTGTGGTTGCTTCTTGTGGCGGATATCCAAAAGACATTAATTTTATCCAGAGCCATAAAGCCATCCACAATGCAGCGATGTTTGTCCGTGATGGAGGCTTACTGTTGCTCTATGGGGAATGTCGTGACGGAATTGGTTCAAAGACTTTTCTGCCTTGGTTTGCAATGGATTCATTTGGTGCTGCTTTCAAGGAATTGTCTCGCAGCTATCAAGGCAACGGAGGTACGGCGCTTGCCATGATGACTAAATTGCAAAGGATACGCATCGGCATGGTCACCAGCTTAGACGATCCAACTTGCAAGCTGATCGGTATTGAACGGTGGTCCCATGAACAAATTTCGTCTTATATGAGCGAGCTCAATAACGAGCAGTCAGAACTGGTCAAGCAGACCATTGCCTGTCTCCCCAATGCAAGTCTCACTGTGAAGAAAACGGAAAATAAAATCACAGTTTGACTCCCTTCTGCAAATGATAGATACTAATGTTAAAGGAAATCGTCGGGAAGGGGCAAAGTCTGTCTATTTCGTTTGATATTATTTACAACAATCCCGATGGCACTCTCTGCTTTATGTCAGAAACAGGCATGTGGTTAATCTTTGTTTAATTTTTAGAGCTTGATGTGAGTTAGAGGCGGACGCATCTATGATAGCAAAAGTTGATTTAAAAAATAATCGACTGTACCTGAAGTTTTCCGGCAGTGTTTCAAGAAAAGAGCTGGATAAACTCTATACCGATGTCAGGTTTGCCGTTGCTGATTTGCTGCCGGGTTTTAGCGTGATAAATGATCTTACTGAATGCAGCCTCTGTCATATAAGTGGTATATCAATCTATAGGAAGATATCGAAATACCTCATTAATAACGGAGTTAGAGATGTTGTTCGAATAATTAATAGTGACAGTTTGGTCCTTAAACAATTTCTTAATTTTGCATCGAGATTTGCTGAGTACATTCCTGTCTATGTTTCCACAATTCAAGAAGCGGAGGAACAACTTGATAAATCTGAGGAAAAGAACAGACTGAGTTTTCATTTTGCAAGCCCGCCGCTCGCAAAATATTTTTCCAATAACGCGAAAGGAGAAGGCTCTATCCTGAACATTTCCACGAGTGGATGCAAGGTCTCTTCCACGACATTTCCTCCCTCAATTGATCAAGAAATTGACCTCGTTATTACCTTTAATGCCAATGGAACTGCCCTAAAGACCTTCAGCTCCAAGGCTTACGTAGTCAGAGTAGATAGTGATGGATTTGCTGTCGAATACAGAAATTTCACCGAAAAGAAGAAGGAGGAATTATGGCAAGATCTCCTTCAAGAATATGAACATGATTCTCAGGCCTACCCGATTGATATCGCCATGTGAAGTTGCTCATCATTCAGAAGCAAATGACCTACTGAAATAAAAAACAGATGCAGTAAAGGTCAAAAGGAGTTTTTGCCCCTTGTTTGTATGTACTGGCTCCGGGTAGATGGTGTAATGTTCTGTTTTATTTCCGTTTCCGAATCTTTCATGCCATTCACCAGGTTATCAAAAAGCTGCACTACGCTGGGCTTGTCAATCTCACAACGCGTTAGGGTTTTTACATCTCGTAAATCGATACAGAAACTTGAGAAAACATCAGCTATTTCGGAGATAATCTCAGTGTTCAGGAATTTTTTGTCATTGTAGATATTATGAAAGTTTCCTTCCGTTTTTTCGATAAAGAGTTGTCTTTCGTGTAGATTGGTAATGGTTGAATATTTTTTGCATTTCAGGATACATTCATCGTCGATACCATCTTTCTCACAACCAGTGACTTGATGGAATAAACACTGCCTGCTGGTTATCAGTGAGATGGGGTGAAAAATACTATAATATAATTGGAAATTATCAGGTCGTCTGATTGATTTTATCTGTTTCTTATTGATTTCATTTGAAATAAAAGCACCCTGGCAATTAAAGTTTTCCTGTAGGCATTGCAGGCTAAACGAATTGACAATATTGAAATGCGGTCCTGCTATCCATGGAATTCCTCTTTGCCAGGCTTCGAAAGCAACACCACTATTATTTGTTACAATGCGTTCGGGGTGAATTTGCTGAAGGAGCTCAATAGCCCTGGTATAATCTTCTCCAATCAATATGGAGGGGAACCAGGGGGTCAGGTCTTTATTTACCCCAAAGATATTTTTAAACTGAGCAAATTTATCTTTGAAACTATTGGGGAGCTGGAAAAAAATATCTGCAGAGGTGTGATTGCATAAATGCAGATCCTTTTCTGAAGATATGAGGACACTCAGAACTGGTTTAGTCTCAAGGGGAGGCTGTTTTGTTACGGGTGAAATAGTAATTGGGTCAATAAATTCTTTGCCTCCGTTCAGATAGCGAAATATTCGTTTTTTTATTGAAGTGAGTTCTTTGAAAGGTAAAAAAAGATCATCGGCCAGATTATCCAGGTCAAGATTTTCTATGTAAAATTCAGTCGTGTTTAAACTTTTTAATCTGTCAAATAAAAGCGAGTAATCCAGGCCGCTGTAGTTGTTTATCTTGTTGCATTGTTCATCACTGCGTGGGCCGGCTTGGACAAGAGCGCTTTCTGAAGTTACACTAAATGAATTATCCGGAGTCTGGACAGATACCTTCAGGGCAGTGCCTTTTTGTCCATAAACAGCAAGTGTCATTGGCTGTTTACCAGCGTTCAGTTCTTCGATGATACTTCTGACTCTGGTGATTATTTGACCTTTACCCTCATAGTAGGCCTGCTTTTCCTCTATCAATTTTTTATTCGCACAATCGGTTGTAATTGAAGAGAGTTTCTCAATTGAATTATCACGGGGATTATCAATAAACATCTCTTTACTGATGTCTCCCTGGAGAAAGGAATTTGAGAAATCACGGTTAAATACTTTGAACAGATCGCTGTTTCCACAGTTCGGAATATTTTTATCAAAAAAACTCCGTAACCGATTTTTCCAACAATTGACCACAGTATATACGTAGTCAAACTTCTTGATTCTCCCTTCGATCTTAATTGAATCAACCCTTGCTTCATACAACTCTTCAAGGTCAAAGTATGCTGAGTTGTCTTTCAGGTTTAACGGGAACATCCTCCCTACTGGGGTAGTTTTGTACTGATCTCTGCATGGTTGACTACATCTGCCGCGATTGCCAGATCTTCCGCCCAGAACTGAACTTAAATAACATAACCCGGAAAATGAGATACAGTATGATCCATGCACAAATACTTCTGTCGAAATATTGTTTTCATGGCCGAATAAAGCCAAGCTGTGAATCTCCTCAATACTCAGCTCCCGTGACAAATTAACGCGTGATACCGCCAACTTTTGTAAGAATTTTATTTGCCCTTTGTTATGTGTAGTAAGCTGGGTAGACGCATGTATCTCAAGACGTGGAAAATATTTTTGACACAAGATGCAGAAGTCCGAGATCCTGAACAATTATGGCGTCTATTCTGGTGTTGATGAGTTTGTTAAGGAGTTCTAAAAGAGCAGGTATTTCACTCTCGATGATAATTATATTGAGGGTGAGAAATATTTTACAATGATGTCTATGGGCCAGACTTATAATCCCATTAAGATCATCAAAAACAATATTTCCTGCACGATTTCTCGCATTAAATCGGTTGATTCCACAGTAGATAGCATCTGCTCCAGCCGCAATAGCTGCCTTGATAGAATCTATATCTCCACCGGGGGCGAGTAGTTCAATATTTCTGGTCATATGGTGGGGTGCTGCTCAATTTTGTTATTTGTCTGAGTGAGGAATAATCTTGTTAAGCAGTGAGTCGAAAAAGCGTGTGAGGAGTGCACGTCATAAGTGAGGGCACAAAATTTAGGTAGTTTTCATCCTGAAACGGCCCTTTTACCCTAACTCTTCGTTGTTCTCAAAATTTAATCCTTGAAATATCAACTATATGCCTGCGGTTAAATTTATCGAACGCCTCAATTTAGAATAAAATGCCTCGTTTCAGGATAGAAACCAGGTAAGGTTAAATCAAAACCATATTGCGGCATAACCTGTGTTCCGTTCAATGTAGATACCCTACTCGACTGAAAAACTCACCAACAAATAACTTAACCCCGAGGCTGGCTACCGCCATGTCAACGCTAGGCTGTGCCAAACAACGTAGAGGTCGATTGCCAACTCATATTGACAATAGTCGTTGAAATGATGAAAAAAGAGAGGAACAGCGTAAGATGCAGGGGATGGAATGGTCGCTAACCCAGGAAAAATCCCTTTAATATTCTTCCAATTATTAATGGGTCGGACAAATGAATGAATATGATATCGTTATAATTGGTGGCGGAATAGTTGGGATTTCAACTGCGTGGCAGCTTAAAAGAAAATATGGTGACGCAAAAATCCTTCTTATCGAAAAAGAAAATGCTATAGCACAGCATCAGACGCAGCATAACTCGGGTGTAATTCACGCGGGAGTCTATTACAAACCAGACAGTTTAAAATCGGATTTCTGCAAACGTGGATCATCCCTAACTATTGATTTCTGCGATGAGTATAATCTTCCATATGAAAGATGCGGCAAAATGCTGGTTGCCACTAATCAGATGGAATCTGATAGAATGAAGGAATTAGAAATTAATTGTGAAAAAAATGGAATAGCAACGCAACGACTTTCGAAACAGGAATTAACAGTACAAGAACCATCTATTACAGGTAGTGGAGCACTCTTTGTGCCTGCAACCGGCATTACTGATTATCAAAAAATTAGTAAGCAAATGGCTGATCTCTTCGAACGATTAGGAGGGGAACTTATCCTGGGAAAGGAGATTAAGGCCCTGAGTGAAAAGAACCAAAAGGTCACTATTCATTTAGAAAAAAGAAAAGTGACCGGCAGTTTCCTCCTCGCATGTGCAGGCTTGCAGGCTGACAGGGTCGCAAAGATGATTGGAATAAAAACAGATTTTAAAATCATTCCTTTTCGTGGTGAATACTACAGATTATCCGCTGAACATAATAAGATAGTTAACCATCTCATTTATCCTATCCCTGATCCTGAATTACCTTTTCTTGGAGTTCATTTAACCAAAATGATCGATGGTACTGTTACGGTCGGTCCAAATGCCGTACTTGGTTATAAACGAGAGGGGTATGGCAGGATCAACTTCAGTCTGAAGGATGTCTCTGATATGTTTATTTTTCCAGGATTCTGGAGAGTAGTAAAATCAAATTTTAAGTCAGGAATCGCTGAAACTATAGATTCTTGGTACAAACCTGGGTATCTAAAACGTGTACAAAAATATTGTCCAAAGATACAATTATCAGATTTGACCTCATATCCTGCAGGAATACGTGCTCAGGCTGTTATGGATGATGGCTCTTTAGTTCACGATTTCCTGTTCCATGAAACTGAACGGTCGTTGCATGTCTGTAATGCTCCGTCTCCTGCAGCAACATCAGCAATGCCAATTGGCGAATATATCTGCACTGCTATTGAAAAAAAATTTAGTCTTTGAGAGTTTGCTTGACGCTCTCGTCGTGTCAGTTTATTCAGCTCTCACAGAGCATCTCAGAGGTCGTCTGGAACGATCTACTTCCCCTTGATCGGTAATTGGATCGTAAAGGTTGTGCCTTTTCCCACTTCCGATATAAAGCTGAGAGTACCATTATGTTTGTTTTTAATAACATCATGCGAAATAGCCAGGCCTTGGCCTGTCCCTTTCCCTATGCTTTTCGTGGTAAAAAAAGGATCAAAAACATTAGTCTGAATATTCTCCGGAATCCCTGTTCCTGTGTCCTTGATACTGATTTCAACAAGATCCGTGATATGACGGGTGGATATAGTAATTACTCCTTTTGGGGCATCGGCTAAGTCTGTGCTTGTTATGTCTATATGTACTTGCTATGGCATGAGAGGCATTAATCAGGAGATTGAGAAAAACCTGACCTATTTCGTCGGCAAGACAGCAAACCTGAGGCAGGTTCGTTTCAAAATGAGTTACAATTTCAGCACAATATCTCCATTCATTTCTGGCAACTGTAATTGTGGTTTCAAGGATTTTATTCAGATCGTAATAGGCCTTCTCTTTACTGCCTGGATGAGAAAATTCCTTCATCGCCTGAACGATTGTTGTAACCCGTTTGAGTCCTTCTTTGGTTTCTGTAATTGCATTGGGAATCTCGTCTTCAATATAATTCCAGTCAAGTTCCTCTAACAGATCTTCACTTTCCTGGCCTTTTTCCAAGGTGACAGTCCCCTGAGTTATTAACTTCAGTATTTCTTGAAAGGCATTAATGAGACGCTTAATCTTAGTAAAAGAGTCTTCGAGAAAATCGATGTTTGAGCTAATGAACTGGGCTGGGGTGTTGATCTCGTGGGCAATGCCCGCGGCAAGTTGTCCCACAGACTCAAGTTTTTGGGCTTGGAGCAATTGTGTCTGACTGAGCCGCAGATCCTGCAATGTCTTCTTCAGTTCTTCTCCCTGCTTCTGCAGTTTTTCAGTTTTCTGTTGAATAACTCGTTCCAGGCTAAGATTCTGTGAGAGCAACTCTATTGAGGAAGACCCTTCTGAAGTACGCAACTCTACAGTGTTCATGAGGACGTCAATTGTCTTTTGTTGTGCCTTTAGTTTAGCCTGGAGTTTTGCAATGGTCGTCTCGTCGTCTTTTCCGCTCATGTGGTTAGCCTGCAATTGCCACTCCCGTCAAAGTCTGGTTGACATGCACGGAATTAATTTGTTCGCCATAGGTGCTAAAACCTATGACCTTGTTTTGGGCCAGTAATTTGCCGACACTGTCGTCGATGCCTTGTTCCTCCATTTCAAGCCTTCTCAGGATACAGTCGCAGCCGATAATTACTACTGGATCTCCTATATCCTGTTTCATCCTCTGTAGATTTTGATTCAAGGACTCAATTGCGGAGTCTCCCTGCCCTATAGTAAGCACAAGGCCGGTGTCGATGGCGCAGAAAAATTTCAGACTACCGTCCGGTTCAATATGAGAAATCGAACGCACAAAATAATCGCTACCGATACGGAGCATAAGAGGGTGGCGCGAAAACACGACGGAATTGAGTCGATCTACGGTGGTCCCGATCAACTGAGCGTAGACCTCTGCAGCTGGTTCACCGTTGATTTCCTTGACCAGGCGCTCATCTGGGACTGCTTCTGTGACAACGAGTCTGGTTGAGGTAGGCAGGAAATGTTGATGTTTGAAAATATGGAATGGAATGGTGGTTGAAAAAAGGGAGAAGACTGCCGCATCGTTTAATAACTCACCATCGTAGTACACGAAGGTTTGTTTGAACTTCAGGCTGTCGCCGGCAGAACCTCCGAATATCGGAACATTTCCGAGTGCCATATACAAAGATGAAATCAAAGCTTCTTCTTTCATAGATAGGCCGTCGACCAGTAAAAAACCAAATGCCGGTATTTCAGTGAGAGAGAGTCGAGCCTGAATATCTTTGGTAATCTTGGCTACCTGCTCAGCCTGCGTGGAAAGAGGCTGGATCAGATAAGAGATGACCGAAAGCTCGTCGCTGGACAGTGATGCACCAGAGATGCCACCACGCTGAAATCCGACCTCTGAAAGCTGTCCTGCCGTTGTGCAACCAATCACCAAGCCAGGTAAATGCTCATTTAATGCTTGGCCTAATTGTTGAGGGTCATACTCGTCTGAAAAAAAAACCAAATACGCCTGTGTATTCGGTTGTTTTATCTGAGCTGCCAGCTCAAGGACGGCAGCCTCTGGATCAAGCTTTGTAGACATACCCTGTAGCACCTTTAATCGTGGTGGCAATCGAGTATTCTTTCCTTTTGATGCTTCTGTTTGTGAGTCCATTTCACACCTTCCAGGGCTGCATGTTGCTGTTAGCACCATTCTCCATGCCAAAATGGCCAAAACAATAATTTGTAATTCCTCTACAATTGAGTATCTAGCATTTCCTGAAAATAGTCAAATTGTGATCGTTCCAATCTCTTATGCCTGTACAAACATTTCCCTTACCGCCGTGAAAACCTCTCTCCATTCCGGTTTGGTTGACTCCCAAGTAAGACGATTAATAGTTTAAGAAGCCCTGGGATAACTCCAAATATCACCTTAGTGTTTTTTAAATCGAGAATTCCTCATTTTTCCTGGAAATCTAGCGTCCCGTTAGAAGAATTATCCAAATCAAAGTACTTGCATTTTGACATTAAATCGCTTTTCCCAGGGAAGTATTCTTACCCTTACCATTTCCATCGAAATGCCGAAGAGCTTTTTGTCATTTTAGCAGGAGAAGGAACGTTACGCTCACCCCAGGGGTTTCAGACAATATCAAAAGGTGACATTATATTCTTTGAGGAAGGGGATACTGGTGCACATCAACTCTACAATCATTGTGATGAACAATTGATATATATTGACATACGTACCAAGGCAAATGTTGATGTATGTGAATATCCTGATTCCGGGAAAATCAGCATCCTTCCGGCAATGGATATATTTGAAAAAGGATCCAGGGTTCCCTATTATACCGGGGAAGAAGGCGTCGAGAGTAATTGGCCGAAAGAACTAGTAAAAAAATAAATAAGATGCTTGCAAGTGCCTGATATTAAGCCCTCACAGGGCTTCAAGGCTCTCATTCAACAGAGTATAGGCTCACAGTGAAGATCAGAAATGCTATTTCAAGCGACATAGGGGCAATACATGAACTTTCTTCAGCACTAGGATATGACGATGTGTCTATCGAAACAGCAAGTGAACAGTTGAATGCAGTGCTGAGTGCAGGATCAAATAAAGTATATGTGGCCGAGATTAATAATGGTGTCGTTGGTTGGCTACATGTATTTGTCGCATTGCGGGTCGCTTCACCGCCTTTTATAGAAATTGGTGGTCTCGTGGTGTCGCCAGGTTTTCGAAGAATTGGGGTTGGTGAAGGGCTTCTGCTTCAGGCTCAACAATGGGCTTTTGAAAAAAAGATGAAATTACGTGTGCGCTGCAATACAGTACGTGAGGAAACCCACAAGTTTTATCTCGCCACAGGTTTTGTGAAATCTAAACACCAATATGTTTTTGAATTAGACGGAGAACAACCTCATTCGGCGAACATGCTTTATTTGCCAGACAGATCGTAGGCAAAGCAAGGAAGGAACATGTTAACAGAGATCCATATTCTTTTAACGTACCAGTGCACCTTTGAGTGCGATCATTGCTTTCTTTACTCAGGTCCTTTTGCAGAGGGCACCATGACCTTGCTGTTTTTGTGACTAAATGGTCTCCCCCTCCTTGAAAAGTAGGTAGTTCGAAATTACTTGCCCATACGTTTGGAGTAAGGTAATTTGTCGTAGCGACGTGATTATTCCTTAGGAACTCCAAATGAGAAGGACTTCTTTTCTCAATCTATCACCTGCCGATAGAGCGATCGTTTGTCTTGAAAATAGGTAACTGCCAATAAGACATCGCTAAAATTTTGCCTTTCTGCGTTGTGTTTTTTTCATGCCTTTCTCATGAGAAGCAAGGAAGTTTTTTAGGGTGTAAATTTAGTGAATTTGAAATGAGCTTTATTCCCAAAGTATCAACGTGAAAAAAAAAGATGTTCCCCAACATGGCGGACTGCTCTCGGGTGTTCGTGAAGTCAATTACGCAGTAGATTCAGACGGCCGATACACACTCGAATCGAGTGTTGGGTGGGATGCAAAGAATATTGCCCTACGTCAGGCCTGGGAAGCGATCGCCGACCAGTTACGTGATGTCTTGGCCGATATTAAGGATGGAAAGAAGAGTCCGCTGTCCTATCATATGGTCAAAAATCAGATGGATGCTGCGTTGCTTTGTCAGTATTCCGGTGTTGCCCGCTGGCGCGTAAAACGCCATCTGAAGCCCGCAGTATTTGCTAAGCTTGATTCGATTGCTCTGCTCCCCTATACTAAATTGTTTGGTATCAGCGTTGACGAACTGCGTCTTGTACCGAATGAGCCGATTTCGCCGTTTCCAGCATTCGACCAAAATGAGGCAGATAAACCTTGAAAATAGATTTTTCCCATCGTCAGTTTGCCCATTGCGAGAGCGGCGTGACTGCCAACTTGCTCCATCATCATGGGTTACCGTGTTCCGAGGCGATGGCTTTCGGTATCGGTGGCGGGTTGTTTTTTACCTATGTGCCATTTGTTAAGATTAATTTTCTCCCACTGACAGCATATCGAATCGGTCCAGGCAGTATTTTCAGTAAGGCGACCAGGCGGCTCGGAATTAAGGTGAAAAAAAGAAAATTCGGCAATCCTGAGTCTGCTGAAAGAGAGCTCGATCGATTGCTTGACACGGGGCGGCCGGTCGGTGCTCAGACCGGAGTGTTCTGGTTGCCGTTTTTTCCTCCGGCCTACCGGTTCCATTTCAATGGTCACAATCTTGTCGTCATTGGTAAAGAGGGCGACGACTACCTGATCAGCGATCCTATTTTCGAAGAAACAGTGCGTTGTCCGGCGGCCGATCTGCGAAGAGCTCGTTTTGCCAAGGGCGCATTGGCACCGAAGGGAAAAATCTATTACATTGAAAAGATGCCGGACCAATTCGATTTGCCACGGGCAATCGAGTCTGGAATCCGAGATGTTTGTCGGGTAATGCTTAAAATTCCGATCCCGCTGATAGGCGTGCGGGGAATCCGTCTGCTCGCACGGCATCTGGCAAAGTGGCCCGATAAGCTTGGGGAGAAACTAGACGCTTTTACATCTTGGTCATATCATCCGTATGCAGGAGGAAATTGGGACAGGTGGTGCCGGCTTCCGTTTTATTTACGCGGCCTTTTTACAGGAAGCGGCCGGGGTACTGCAGAACGACAGATTGATTGATCTCTCTTTGCGCTGTACTGAAATTGGTGACTTATGGCGAGAATTTGCTCTGCTTTCCTCGCGGGTCTGCAAGGGGAAGGTGGCAGTTCAGGCCTCGTTTAACGATTTGGCCGCGCTGCTTTGCCAGTGTGCTGCATACGAAGAAGAGCTTTTTAAAGATTTACGGTTGGCGATAGGTCGTTGATCACTATGAGTGAGAATCGATGACATCCCCAGCCACTGAGAGTGCACTCTCGATTGAACAACTGGTGAAAGTCTATCCCCATGTCGCTCGACCGGCATTGGATGGCCTGACCCTGAACGTTGCGCGCGGTAGCATTTTCGGCTTGCTTGGACCAAATGGGGCGGGTAAGACGACAGCGATCTCGATACTTTGTACTTTGCTGCGGCCAACCTCCGGCAAAGTCAACGTTCTTGGGCATGATGTCGTTCACCAGGCGGATGAGGTTCGGCGCTCTATCGGCTTAGTGCCGCAGGAAATCGCACTCTACCCAAGTTTGACGGCGCGCGAGAATCTGCGTTATTTCGCACGAATTCTACGTATCCCGGGGCGTCGTGTCGAGGAACGGGTCGGCGAATGCCTTGAACTTGTTGGGTTGATGCCTTGCGCCGATCAACGAATCGCAACCTACTCCGGGGGGATGAAACGCCGTGCGAATCTGGCGGTCGGTGTTTTGCACGAACCAGAGATCCTTTTTCTGGACGAGCCGACAGTTGGAATCGATGCGCAATCACGCAATTTGATTATCGAGCGACTCATCGAATTGAAGATCGCCGGGATGACACTCTTTTATACGACCCACTACATGGAAGAGGCGCAACAGCTCTGCGACGAAATCGCGATTGTCGACTCGGGTAAGGTGATCGGCCAAGGTACACCGGCCCAATTGGTGAACGAAGCTGTCGATTGTGATAACCTTGAAGATTTGTTTCTGTCAATGACCGGAAAACAGTTACGCGACTGAGTGGAACGATATGTTGTTACTGGTAAATGTCAAAAAAGAACTCCTGCTGCTCAGCCGCGACCGCGGCGGTCTTTTGGTTCTCTTTGTTATGCCGATGCTGTTGGTGCTGGTGCTGTCGTTGATTCAGGACAACTTGTTTCGCGCCACAGGAGAAACTGCGACCCGAGCACTCTTTGTTAACCTCGATAAGGGAGCGTTGGGGGCGGAATTGGCAGCCCAGTTGCAAGCTACCGGAGCTCTCGAGCTGGTGAAGGAATTAGCCGGGAAGAAGGTTAACGTCGAGAAAGCTCGACATGCGGTTCTAAACGGGGACTACCAGTTCGCAATAATTGTTCCGGTACGATTCAGCGCCGAACTCAACGCCGCCGCAGAAGCAACAGTGCAGGCGGCATTAAATGACGGGAAACCGACTCAGGCTACAGCCAGTCGGATGACGGTTTATTTTGATCCCACCGTGCGCGGTGTTTATCGAACGGCAGTGATCAATGCCCTTGAACGAGGCGTTCTTGGCTTGGAAATAGGTAGAAAGAGCGAGGCGTTCGGGCGGTTGTTGCCAAAAGAACTGCAACGCAATCTGGATAAGCAGTTGTCGGTATACGGGGCTGGTGGTATGCAACTCAAGATGCCGCAATTCAGTTCCGATTGGACCAGGCAGCCCTTGATTGAACTGCGTGAGCAATCGGCCTATCCTGAGAAATATGCAACGTTACCGACCTCGGTGCAGCAAAACGTCCCGGCGTGGACGCTGTTCGGTATGTTTTTTATTGTGATTCCGTTGGCTGGAACTCTGATCCGGGAACGTCAAGAGGGGACCTTGACCCGGCTGATGACGATGCCGGTGGGGAGTGCCGACTTGCTGCTCGGTAAGGTTTTAGCATATCTGATCATCTGTCTGGTGCAGTTCGGTTTGATGTTGGTAGTTGGTACGTTTATTCTGCCACTTCTTGGTACTCCTGTTCTTGAGCTGGGTTCAGCGCCGTTTGCCTTGTTGGTTGTCGCGGTGAGCGCTGCGCTGGCAGCTTGTGGTTATGGGATTCTGGTCGGAGTATTGGCTCGGAGTTATGATCAGGCATCGACCTTCGGCGCGGTATCCGTGGTGATTGCTGCGGCACTCGGCGGAGTGATGGTGCCGGTCTATGTGATGCCGCGAACGATGCAGAATCTCAGTGTAATTTCGCCCCTCGGTTGGGGGCTTGATGCGTTTCTGGATATCTTTGTTCGGGATGGCAACCTGATCAGTGTAATGCCGCGTGTCGCTGCATTGGGCGGATTTTTTTTGGTGTGTATAACCCTTGCCCTGCTGGTGTTTCGACGCTGGCGGCGGGGTATTTAATCGGATGTACCTGTGACAGGCATGAATGGAGTAATAGCTATATGAACGACAGTTTGGAACGAGACTTGGTAGTGCTGGTAATTGATGTCTGTAATGTTGTGGACGTCAAGCCGGAAGATGTCCCTTTTGATGTCCCCCTGATCGGTCCGGAATCCCCCTTGGGGCTTGATTCTCTTGATGCATTAGAGGTGGTAGTGGCGGTACAGAAAACCTATGATGTGCGGATTGGGGGAGAAGATTCGAGTCGTGAGGTTTTACAGTCTTTCACTGTCTTGGCCGATTATATCCGACAAAAGCAGGAGGCCGATGCCTGATGAGCTACGGTAAGTAAATTGAATTCTCCGGAGAGAGCGAATGGAATGGCCAAAACTTTTCGAAATTGAAGACAAAAGATGGCTGCCACGGGTATTTCGGGACCAGATTACGGATGCTCTTCGATTTCTGATCGTTGAAATGAAAGCATATGACCCTATTATTCCGGAATTTCTTTGGGTTATGCAGAAATCTCAGACGAAGAATGTAATTGATTTGTGCTCGGGTGGAACTGGGCCCTGGGAATACCTGATAAAGGCAATCTCAAAACCTGAAGAGAGTGTCGCGAGTATTACCTTGACGGATTTATATCCTAATGAAAAGGCACTAAAGGCCCTGTCAGAGAGTCATCCTCTTTTTAGGTATAAAGCCGAGTCGGTCAACGCCCTGGATATTGATGAGGACTTAGAAGGGGTTCGAACTCTATTTTCCTGTTTTCATCATTTTGATAAAGTCGAGGCGACATCAATCATACAAAGTGCCGTTGACAGACAAATGCCAATCTGCGTTTTTGAGTTTACCCAGCGGCGGCTGATTGATTTCTTTATTGCACCGATTTTTATTGCTCGTTTATTTACAAAACTCCTGTTTGCAAAGCCATTAACCCTGTCAAGGTTGCTGTTTTCCTATCTCATACCAATAGTTCCGGTGATATACCTTTGGGACAGTTCTGTTTCCCACTTGCGAAGTTACTCGCAAGAGGAATTAAAAGAGATGCTTAATAATGTGAGCAACGCAGAATCGTTTGAGTGGGAAGTGGGAGAAAGTACTTCTCCCAGAACACCTTTGAAAAATACCTTTTTAATTGGCTATCCCAAAAAAAAGAAAGAGATAAAATCAATTTCGGGGAAAGCAAATCAGACGACGGTCAACTGCATATAGCACATCGAGAAACGACCACTTTCAGGGATAAAGCAAAGCAATTTTTGTCCTTTCTTTAGTTGTCCTGAATGAAACAGTTCTTCGAGGATTATGTATATTGACGCTGATCCGGTATTTCCCTTTGTCGTCAGATTGGTAAACCAGCGCTCAAAAGGAATCCCAAAGCCTATCTTCTCCATTCGTGCCTGAAGGGTGGAGCGGAAGTAGTCGGAAGAATAGTGGGGAAGAAACCAGTCAAATTCTTCGGCATGCAGCCCATGTTTTGCAATCAGACCGGGAAGTGTACGTTCGACGGCAGTGGTGATGATCTCCCGGTTGAGTAACTTGACGTCCTGTTTGATCAGGAAACTGTTGGTTTGTAATGCCTGTTGAAGGGATGGTTGCTCCCGCCAGCCGCGCAGGGAACCATCTTCCCGTTTGACTGCCCCGGCGTACATACAGGTTTCCATTTGATTGGCAAATGAGAGCAGATCAATCCAGTCGATTTGTAAAGACTGTCCGGTTTCTGCGGGCTGATTGCTGAGATAGGCAGCTCCTGCTCCGTCAGAGAGCATCCAGCGTAAAAAATCGGCTTCAAAGGCTATGGCCGGCTGCTCTTCAATCTTAGCTGCTTTTTGCAGGTCGGCCGGGCCACAAAAATTCGCCCGCATGTACGATGAGACCAACTCGGAGCCGGTGGCGACAGCATTACTGGTTTGGCCGGAGGCGACGCTCAACCAGGCGTATTTCATGGCACTCATTCCGGCGGTACAAATCCCTGCCGCACTCATCACTTCACAGGGCTGCCCCTTTAATTCTCCATGAACCATCGATCCGTGGCCTGGCATCATCTGGTCGGGGGTAGATGTTCCACAACAGAGACATTCAATCTGACTCGGAGTGAAATCGGGCTGCGGTTTCAATAGGCGGATTGCTTCGGCAGTCAATTGCGCGTTGGTATGGGTCGTTAAACCGGTTGCTGGATCGATGGCGTAATGGCGGTTTTCGATGCGGTTATTTCGCAGAATGATTTTTCGGGTCCGCGAAGGAAGCTGATTTACCATTCCGAGGAGCTCTTCCATCTGTTCGTTGGCCACTGGAGCATTCGGCAGGAAGGCAGCGACGTCGGTTATATAAACGGCCATGTGTTCTTAATCCTATAAACGAAAAATAATTCTAAGTCATTAAAGCTTCGCTGAATGATGACCTTCGGACAGCAGTGTAGCGTAGCGACGGTAGAAAATCTCTTCCGTTAGCCGGGTGGGGAGCACTGCATTGATTAAAGTATAATAATCGAGATCGTGAATAATTATCTTATCACGCAGCTGCCGATATAGTCGGGTTCCCGGTAGCGGGGTCAGGACAGTATGCATCGGAAGCTCGATTTTTTGACTTTTCACAAAGTCACTAAGTTTATCGAACTGCTGCTCAGTATAGTCGGGGGAAATTATAAAATCACCGACAATGGTCAGCCCGAGTTGGTGGAGGATCTCGATCGCCTGCATGTTGGTCCGGGCGCTGTTCTCTTTGTTCATGGCTCCCAGTGCCGCATCATCGATCTCTTCAAAGCCGATCACCACAGCTCGTAAACCAATTTCTTTCCAGCGTTTAAGCAGTTGCGGATGCCGCATTACCGTATCTGAGCGCACATCCGCCAGAAACTGTTTGTTGATTCCGGCAGATTCGATCGCCTCAGCAAGTTTCAGCGCATGAGCCGGATTGCCGAAGGTGTTGGCGTCGACCAAGCGGATTATCGGACTTTGCAGGTTACGGATATCGCGGATAACTGTTTCGATGCCAGCTGTCAGGTATTTTCCGCCAGTCAGCGGGCCTATACAGCAGAAAGAACAATCATAGGGACACCCGGCTGCAGAGACTACAAAGCCGAGCTGCAGGCCGAGTGTCTCCAGGGTGTAGTGGGAGCGATATTGTTCGACTAAATCGTAACGGGGAGCCTGTTGTTCCGGCAGATCATTGCGGGTGAATTTGCGCGGTAGGTAGCGCAGTGGTTTTCCAGGGTTTGTGTGTGCAATACCCGGTATGATCTGGTTGAAATCATCCGACGCCAAAGTATCGACCAGCTCTCGCAGGCTCTGTTTGCCAAGGCCAATGACGATCCAGTCGATTATCTCACGGTTGAAAAACTCCGGGTCATTTGAGGCATGAACCCCGCCAACCACTATGGTTGTCTGTAGGCTTTGTTTGATCTCACTGGCCAATTTGAGGACCGTTTGCGCCTCACAGGTCATGGCTGTCAAGGCCACCAGTTCAGGAACAAAGGAGTTCAACTCCTGTTGCAGACCATCCGGTTCGACTTTAAGGTCGAGAATACGGACCTCATGGCTGTTCAGATTGCCGGCTAATACTTCAAGCGCCAGTGGTTCACCACGAAAAATCTGTTTGATCGAGGTGATGCCAAAACGCTCTTCAGGTATGGATCGACCACAGTTCGGGGGGTTAATGAGAAGTATCTTCATGATCAGGAGATGGAAACATATTGAAACTATATTTATTTGAAGTGTTCATATAAAAATTACTAACCCCTGCAAACGGAATAAGCACCTTCGCATCACAGGTACCATGCTGAACTGATTCTTGCCAAATCAATCGACTGTCGGATATGTCTGATGGAAGTGGGTGAATTTGGGGACCACTCTCATTACATTTATTTTATACGAGTCTGGCAACAATATTTGCCATGATTAACAAAAAGCCAAAAAAACAGCCAAACTTTAGAATTTTCACATGCTTATCTGTCAAATCATTCCATCTTTTTGGTTTGAAAATCCCAGTTGACAAAGTTAGAAATATAAGTGCCAATATACAGTAGGCAACTACAACTCCCATTTGTTTGTATCTCCTTTATTTTGAGCAGTGCAGAACAGCAAAAGTTCTGTCGGTACAGCATACGGCTCGTCTTGACATCAAAATTCTATTGGGATGTACTCAATCTTAACGCAAGTCATCTTCATACACCTTTAAGGGCATCGGAGTCTTTGTTCACCTGGAGTCTCCGCTTACCTGACTTTGAGCAAAAAGGCAAATTTTTCAATGTACTCGAAATACATTTTTAAAGAATTATTTTTTTGATGCAGAGGCAGCGGGTTAACTCCTGGATGTATGCACTCGGCCGGCTCCTGAGGTGATTGGTTTGAGGTTACCTTCTTTGTCCGACGCCTCATGATGTTGAAAGAAAACCAGTGAGGCACTTCTCTTTTTTATCGGGGTTAGTGCACAGAAAGTCGATTAATTGTATCTTCTTACCTTTCTGTCTGTCGGCAAGTGATTATGCTTTTCGGGAAGGAGATGGTAAAGTGATATTATTCAAAAAGGTTTGTTAAGGCTTGGTTCTTAAAAATAAAGATAAGAGAGGGATTCATGCAAAAAGCTCAAGATATCATGACAAAAGATGTAGTTACCGTAACACTTATAACAACAGTCACGGAGCTAGCCTTGCTACTTGCATCCAAAGGCATAAGCGGAGCCCCCGTTCTTGATTCGTCTGGTAATCTTCTTGGAGTGGTTACGGAAAGTGACCTGATAGATCAGAAGAAGAAAATTCATATCCCCACTGTAGTTACTATTCTGGATTCGGTATTTTACCTCGAAAACCCGGACAGAATGGAAAAGGAAATGAAAAAAATTGCCGGCTTAACCGTGGGGGACATCTATTCCAAAGATCCACGAACGGTTGAACCGGATACCCTTCTCGACGAGATAGCAACTATTATGTCAGAAAAAAATGTTCATACTCTACCGGTAATGCAAGGTGATACGCTGGTTGGAGTGATAGGGAAAAAGGATATTATTAAAACTTTGATCTCCTAAGCAATCTCGGTTTCCTCTATTGCCTGGCAAAAAGGGAATAATTGTTTTTCCCTTTTTGCTTAGCCTGATACAGTGCAATATCAGCGTTTTTTATTAGAGTGACTGTGTCTTCACCATCTTGAGGATAAATAGCTATGCCAACGCTGAGAGTGACATAGAGCTCATGCGTTTCAATCATGAAAGGATTGGCAAAGTCATGAAGGAGACGGTCGGCAAGATCGATTACCTGATTTTCAGAAGAAATGTCTACTCCTATAATCTGGAATTCGTCACCTCCCAGCCGGGCAACCGTGTCTTCTTCACGAACTAAAGAAAGCAACCGTTGACCTGCCTGTTGCAGGAGGATGTCACCAGCCGGGTGGCCAAGGCTATCGTTGACTTGTTTGAAATTATCCAGGTCCACATAAAAAACGGCAACCTTGGTTTGTTTTCGTTTTGATTTTAACAATGACATAGTAAGACGGTCTTGGGCAAGGTTACGATTAGGCAGGCCGGTGAGAGCGTCGTGATACGCTTGATGTTTTATCTCTTCTTCTTTCATCTTTATGTCGGTGATATCATGAAAAATGGCCACAAAATTTGTGACTTCACCGTTTGTATCGCAAATGGAGCTGATAGAGAGAATTTCAGGAAATATTTCGCCACTGGCCCTGCGATTCCAGATTTCGCCCACCCAGCTACCTTTCTCCAATACGCTCCGCCACATTTCTTTATAAAAGTCAGGGCCATGTCGTCCAGATTTTAATATTTTCGGGTTCTTGCCGATTACATTGCTGGCTGAGAACCCAGTGATATTAGAAAAAGACTGGTTAATAGCGACAATATTGCCTTTTTCATCTGTGATAGTTATTCCCTCCAGTGCATTTTCAAAGACCTTGGCGAACAGTTTGACTTGCTGTTCGGCACGGTTTCGGTCATTTATTTCAAGCTTTAATGCTTCTGTTGATAGCCTTAACCGTTCAAGATAATTATTAAAATGTTTTCCGAGAATTCCTACCTCGCCCAAGGCATCTTCTTCTACTCGAATACCGTAGTCTTCATCTGCTGCCTCGCTTAATTTTTGGGTAAGCCGGGTAATTGGAAACGTTATGGTTGTTCCCAGATAGAGGCTCAGCGGCAGAATCAACAGCAAAGTGATAACAAGTGTTGAGAAAAGTATTATTTGTAACCTTTGCAAAGGCTTATGTGTTTCGTCGAGATATGCAACCGATGCGACAATCCAGTCAAGGTCGGGGAGATATTCGAAGACTACCGTCTTTTCCCGCTCGTGCGCTTCACCAGAGTCCTGGGAACGATAGGTCAGTCGACCATGCTTTTGTTTGAGCATTTGAGAAAAGTGTGCCTGTTCTTGAATGTTTTGCGGATCATGAATAGTACCTGTCAGCCGCGGATGGAAAAGGATTTCTCCTTTGCCCGAGAGGATATATGCATAGCCGCTTGCCCCGAAACGAAACGATTCAACCCCGGCTTTTAAATCGTTGATGTTGAAAAGGGATTTGAATTCATTTCGATAACTGGAAACAGATATGATCCAGTCCCATGGTTTGAAGTAGACCATATACAAGACCTTGGGCCGCTCTTTTGATTCTCCCGGATTATTCCATTGGTATTCGAGGTATCCTTCTTTTTCTGCCTGTTGTTTTTGAGAGAGCCAGCTGGATGATATATCTCGGTTTTTCATCTGCTTATATGGATGAACTGCTAATATGCCTTTGCCGGTAAGGGCGTAGATATATCCGGTTTTTCCGATGGTCTGACTTAAAAGGATTTTCTCGCTTAACGATTTCGCTTCAGACTCAGTAAGCTCCCCGCGTTGAACCTGATTTTCAAATCCTGCCAGGATTTGGCGATTTTTTTCTGCGATCGCCCGGAGGTGATTACGGATGGAGACATCAACTGTCGTGCGCACCATTATTTTGATGACTTCAGTAGAAGCAGCGAGCTCGGTGTTGATATTCTGCTCGATAGTTTTACGAATTAGGGAATAGGTAACTCCGCTTGCGATGGCAAGAACCACCGTGAAAAGAAGTGAAAACCACCACATAAGGTGATATCTGATGGGCAGTTTTTTGAAGGATTGCAACAAAGGTATCGACCTGACTATTGAGAGAGTTCATGCTCGCTGATGGAGCGTATGAAATTACAGAAGAACAAACGATTATATCTTCTGTAGCAGTTCATAGGGTTACGGTTAATTGCCGGATAATGGGGTCAGTATTTTGCTACGTTCTAGAGTATATCAAAAATTGTTATCAATGTGTAGATAATGGAAGATTGATTGAAATAATTTTAAGATGCAATATAGTTGCATTACGTAAAATAGGGAAAAAACGTTAATAAAATATCTCGAGATTTTTTTTGGAGTGGTAAGATATGATAAAATATAAGATATTTTCATTGAAATTCAGTTTGTTATGCCTTTTGTTCTGTGCGCCTTTTTGTGCTGGAGCAGACCAGCCTACTGTTTTTGTCAGTATTGTACCGCAAAAATATTTCGTGCAACAGATTAGCAAAGGTCTTGTGCATGTGGAAGTGATGGTGCAACCAGGAGCGAGTCCGGCAACCTATGAACCTAAGCCTTCCCAAATGGCCAAATTGTCGTCATGTGCTGCATATTTTGCCATAGGTGTTCCTTTTGAAAAAGCATGGCTCGGAAAGATCAGTGCTGTTAATGCAAATATGAAAATTATTCAAACAGACAGGGATATAGAAAAGATTGCCATGGCGAGGCATTTTCATGAAGGGGAGGAGGTAAGCCATCATGAGAAGGACCATTCTGGGGATACTCTCCTTGATCCGCATATCTGGTTGTCTCCGATCCTGGTTAAAAAACAGGCGGTGGCGATATTGCATGGCTTGACGGCGATTTCTCCCGAACATGCCACGGATTTTGAGACCAACTACCACGTTTTTATCGAAAAGATAGACGCACTCGATGTTTTGCTAAAGACTCTATTTAAAGATCGAAAAGGTATGCGGTTTATGGTTTTTCATCCGTCATGGGGATATTTTGCTCAAGAATATGGCCTTGAGCAAATTCCGATTGAGATAGAGGGAAAAGCTCCCAAACCTGCTCAGCTCACAGAGCTTATTCAGTATGCCAAGGGAAATAGCATTCGTATAATTTTTGTACAACCACAGTTTTCCCAGAAAAATGCCCAAGTAGTGGCCAGAGAGATCGACGGCAAGGTAATCTTTGCTGATCCTTTGGCAGAGGACTGGTTTGCAAACCTACGAGAAGTTGCCGAAAAATTCAAACATGCTGTTAAGTGAGGTCTCGCTGAAATGAGTACTCCTATTGTCCAAATCGATGATCTCTATTTTTACTACAATGGTCAGGAAGTATTGCAAGACATACACCTTACAGTAAATAAAGGCGATTTTGTCTCAATCATCGGGCCAAACGGGGGAGGAAAAACGACCCTGCTTAAACTAATCCTTGGGCTTCTCACACCCTCTAGAGGGACGGTTAGGATAAGAGGTCAGGCTCCTGCAAAAAACGGTACGGTAATCGGCTATGTTCCTCAGATTATAAACCATAATCTGAATTTTCCTGCCAGTGCCATGGATGTCGTACTGATGGGTAAATACAATCCGAAGAAAAGATTCAATTTTCGCAATACACGAAAGGATCGTCAAGAGGCTCTTGATGCTCTTGGACAAATAGGCATGGCAGACTATGCCGGTCGGAAAATTACTGACCTGTCCGGAGGGCAGCGGCAGCGTGTTTTAATCGCCAGAGCTCTGGTGACAAAACCCGAACTGCTCGTACTTGATGAACCAACTGCAAGCCTTGATACAAAAGGGCAGACCGATTTTTTCAGTCTCCTGAAAGAACTTAACAGGGAATTGACCATTCTTGTAGTAAGTCACGATCTCCTGATTGTTTCTTCTTATGCCAAGTCGATTGCCTGCGTCAATAAACGACTGCACTACCATCAGACTGTCACCTCAACCGGGGATCTTATGAATGCATATTACTCGTGCTCTGTGGAAGAGGTCTGTCCAGTCGAACATGTTCTCAGAGCGGTCCAGATAAAATCTATACCGGAGACTGCTCAAAATGATTGAAGCCCTCCACTTTGAATTTATGCAAAATGCCCTGGCGGCAGGTCTTCTGTCCAGTATTCTTTGCGGCATTATCGGCACTTTAATCGTTGTCAACAGGCTGGCTTTTCTCTCCGGTGGGATTGCCCACAGTGCTTATGGCGGTATAGGTCTGGCGTTTTTCTTCGGGTGGCCTTATATGGTCGGGGCGATAGGTTTTGCCCTGTTCTCAGCAATGATAATGGCCGCCGTCTCGCTGAAATCAAAACATCGAGCAGACACCATAATTGGGGTGATGTGGGCGATGGGGATGGCTTTCGGTATACTTCTGCTTGACATGACACCCGGTTATAACGTCGATCTGATGAGTTATCTTTTTGGATCCATTCTCAGCGTGCCGAAATCAGATCTTATTACCATGGCTGGTATTGGAGTCGTTATCCTCGGGCTCGTAGCCTTCTTTTTTCAGGATCTTCTGACTATGTCTTATGATGAGGAATTTGCCCAGATCAGGGGAGTGCCGGTAAAACGACTCTATTTTATGTTGATTGGAATAGTAGCTGTAACCGTAGTAATGGTCGTTCAGGTGGTGGGGTTGATCCTGGTTATTGCCCTGCTCACAATTCCTCCTTTTATTGCCGAGAAATATACTAAATCGATGATTACCATGATGGTGCTGTCCTGTTTTCTCGGGATGTTTTTTACAACTGGTGGACTGTGGTTGTCCTATACTTTCGACATGACCTCAGGGGCAGCAATCATCTTCCTGGCAGGAATCGGTTTCTTTGTTTCCCTGGCGAGTGATAACCTGCGGCTTATAGGAAAAAAGGGTTCGGCAAACAGCTAACTGTCAACGTTGAGAATATAAACTATGTGTCAAAATTGCGATTATGAAAATATTCTGGGTGCGGTTGGGCTTGACGCAACTGTCAACCGCATTCATGTTCTGGAAACAATCGGCAATAACAATTATCCCCTCACTGCGGTGGATATTTTTAAAATTGTCGATCGAACTCAATCAATGAATCGAGTCACCGTCTATCGGATTCTTGACTTGCTGGTTGAAAAAAAGATTCTCGAACGGCTGAATGTCGGGAGTCGGGCCGCCTATTACGGGCTGGCTCCAAATGAAAATCATGCCCCTCATCCCCATTTTTACTGTACCCAGTGCGGGCAAATGGATTGTTTAAACTCGGAATCAATTAACGTCAACACCGATAGGTTAAGAAAAAGTTTTCCCGGAGAGATTAAAAAGGTCGAAATCCGGGTGGACGGAATTTGCAAAAACTGTTTGAAACAACAGACCAATTGACTCGATTCATTTCTATTTTCCCTGCAGCAGTGGCTGGTTGGTGACTTTCGTCTTTTCTGTTGAGTCTTCTTCTAAAATCTGGTCTCTCGCATGACTTTTGGCGATCAGCATGTAGATGGACGGAATAATGAAAAGCGTAAACAATGTCCCTATGGCCATGCCACCGACAAGCACCAGACCAATCGAGTTACGGGCGGCAGCTCCTGCACCGGTAACCAGAGTTAAAGGGAAATGACCTGCAATGGTTGCACCGGTGGTCATGAGGATAGGGCGAAGACGAGTTATCGCAGCTTCGTGCACAGCTTCGCGTTTGGTATGACCTTGTATCTGGAGTTTATTGGCAAATTCTACGATTAAAATGCCGTTTTTGGAGACCAAACCAACCAGGGTGACCAAGCCAACCTGAGAATAGATATTCAAGGTAGTGGTCCAACCATGGGTCCAGAATGGCACGCTGGGATCAGGCATCTTGAGGAAGGTGAAGATCATGGCGCCAAACATGGCTAAAGGTACCGATCCGGCCAGGATCACAAAAGGATCACGGAAACTGTTGAATTGGGCCGCCAGCACCAGGAAAATGAGGGTTACGGCCAGTCCGAACGCCTGAATAAATTTATTTCCTTCGACGCGTAGCTGGCGAGACTCGCCGGTATAATCAAGTATATATCCCTGAGGCAGAATCTTCCCAGCCTCATCTTCCAAAAATTGCAGAGCTTCCTCCAGGGGGCGAATAGAGACGCCACTTATTTTCACTGCATTAAGTTGTTGAAAGCGGTTCAGGGAGCGAGGTACCGTGCTGTTTTTTATGGTAGCGATGGTGCTGAGCGGCACCAGTTTGCCATTTCTGCCAGTAACATAGATGTTGCGTAGTTGATCCGGGTTGAGGCGATCCATGCGCTGGATCTGGGGAATAACCTTGTAGCTGCGACCACCAATATTGAAACGATTGACGAAATTTCCGCCGACCATCGCCGTTAGATCGGAGCCTACCTGTTGCAGATTGAGACCCAGATCCGCAACCTTATCCCGGTCGATGACCAGCTCAGACTGTGGTTGATCGATTTTGACATCAATAAGGGGTGGGAAGGCGAACTTACCACTTTTCATGGCAGCCAGCTGGATCTGGTTGGCAAAATTAAGTATCTGTGCCGGTTCGGCTGTGGAAGCCAGGACAAACTCTACTGGGAATTGTCCGCCTCCGGGGAGAGCTGGTGGAGTCACTGGAAACATGCGTATTCCGGTGATGCCATGCAATTTCTGTTGTACTTCAGGCATGATTTGAAAAATATTTCGATCACGCTCTTGCCAGGGTTTGACGACCATGCCGCCGAAACCCGAGGAGGGCATAGTTATTTGAAAGACAAACTGGGTTTCGGGTATGCTGAGAAAAGCCTCGTTGACTGCAGCAGCATAGAGGCTGGTCTGGTCGAGTGTGGAGTTGGCGGCCGCATCCAGGATACCAAAAATGACACCTTGGTCCTCCGCCGGTGCCAGCTCCTTGGCAGACATTTTAAACATGGGAATGGTCAATAGACTCAATAAAATCCACACCATGTAGACTGCAGGTCGTGCATTCAGGGTTTTGTTGAGTAATCTTGAGTAGAGATTGCGGATCTTTTTAAAATCCCGTTCGATTTTGCCGGCAAAACCATGTTCAGTCATGCCTGCTTTAAGAAGCCGTGAGGACATCATGGGTGATAAAGTTAAGGCCACGATGCCTGAGATGAACACCGCCCCGGCCAGAGTAAAGGCAAATTCCCGAAAGAGCGATCCGGTTAAACCACCCTGCAGGCCGATGGGTGCATAGACGGCTGCCAGGGTAACTGTCATCGAGATCAGCGGGCTCACCAGTTCTCGGGCACCGAGGATGGCAGCCTGCATAGGGGACTGGCCTTCGCTCAAATGGCGCTGGACGTTTTCCACTACCACGATAGCATCGTCCACTACCAGACCTACGGAGAGTACAACTGCCAGGAGAGTCAGTAGGTTGATAGTGAAACCGAATGCCTGCATAAGGAAAACGGCACCGATCAGTGACAGAGGAATGGTGATCACCGGAATGATTGCCGCTCGAAAAGATCCTAAGAACAAAAATATGATAAAAATTACGATGAGCAGGGTTTCGCTGAGTGTCTTGATTACTTCGTGGATGGCGTTGTCGATATAGGCAGTGCCATCGTAAGCGATGCGGCCCTTTAGGCCGTTGGGAAGCTGTTTGTCTATTGCGTTCATTTCAGCCCGGACGCGCTTGATTACATCCAGAGAGTTGGCGTTAGGTAAGGGCCAGATTCCCATGAATACTGCCGTTTGGCCGGAAAACCGAACCTCGGTGTCATAATTTTCTGCACCCAGCACTACGTTCGCTATGTCCTCAAGACGTATGATGGCTCCGTTTTCCTCTCGGATCACCAGATTCTTGAACTCTTCAGCTGACCGGAGATCGGTGTTAGCGGTCAGGTTGACTTGAATCATCGAGCCCTTGGTGCGGCCCACCGCAGCGAGAAAATTATTAGCAGTAAGGGCTTCGCGCACTTGTACAGGGCTGATATTGTAAGCAGCCATACGATCAGGACGGAGCCAGATGCGCATGGCAAAGGTGCGAGCTCCCAGGATGTCTGCCCGTTGGATGCCTTCCAACGCGGAAAGGCGAGGTTGAACGACGCGCACCAGATAGTCGGTAATTTCGTTCTGCTTGAGCACGTCCGAGGTAAAACTCAGATAGGCTGAGGCAAACTGGCTATCCGCCGATTCCACGTTGATGACGGGTACCTCAGCTTCCGGAGGAAGATCTCCGCGCACTTGATCCACTTTGGAGCTGATTTCGGACAGGGCCTTGATTGGATCGTAGTTGAGTTTCAGGCGGGCATTGATGGTGGACAGCCCGAGGGTGCTTTGAGATTCAAGGTAGTCAATGCCGTCGGCTGCGGCAATGGCTCGTTCCATAGGGGCAGTGATGAAACCGCGTACGAGATCGGCACTGGCACCAACATAGGCGGTGGTAACGGTGACTACGGCGTTGTCACTACGAGGATATTGGCGTACATTCAGGGAGCGAATAGCCTGCAGTCCCGCAATAATGATCAAGAAGCTAATAACCAGAGCCAGTACCGGGCGGCGGATAAAAATATCGGTGAATTTCATCGACTAACTCTCAGAAGGGTTGGGGGTCAGCTTGAATGTAGGTGCCAATTTATTATCTATTACAACTTGCTGGCCGTTACGAAGTTTAAACGCTCCGGTGCTTACTATGATCTGTTCAGCCTTTAGCCCTGAAGTCACAGAGATAAAATCGCCGCGTTTAACTCCGAGACGGACGAATTGTTGGCGTACGGTTTTGCCGGCAGGGGAGCCATCTTCATGCTTTTTCTCTTCAATTACGAAAACCGAGTCACTGTACGGTGCATACAGAACGGCAGTGGCTGGAATGGTCAATACCTTCTCCTTAGCTGGAAAGACAACAGTCACGTTGACATACATGCCGGTGCGTAGCTTTTCCTCGGCATTAGCCAGCGTGGCCTGCACGCGAATGTTACGCGTGGCTTCGTCAACCTCTGGACTGATTGCAGTGATTTTGCAGGTAAAAACCTGACCTGGAAAAGCATCTGAAGTGACTTGGACTAAAAGGCCTGGATGTATCCGGGCAAGTTGTTGTTGAGGGAGGAGGAAGTTGACGAAAATAGGGTTCATAGACTGTAGGGAAACAATTGCCTCGCCCTCTTTAAGAACCTGGCCAAGATCGACTTGGCGAATACCCAACCGGCCGGAAAATGGTGCGCGGATCGTTTTTTTTGCGATCACCGCCCGGATGTTGTCAGCCTGCGCTGAAGCCTGGGTGAGTTTAGCTCGGGCACTGTCAAAATCAGATTGGGAAATGACTTTGTCAGTCAGTAACTTTTTGCTTCTATTGAATTCGATGCGTGCCAGCTCAGCGACTGATTCAGCGGAACGGAGTTCGGCATTCTCAGCTGAAATGTCTTGCTGTACCAGTAGGTCGCCTGCTGTAATGCGGGAGCCGGCTTCAAAGGCAATCTGTTCCACTTTGCCTGGTACCTCTGCAGTCACTATCACCCCTTGTACCGCATTCAAAGAACCAACGGCAGTTAATAACGAATCCCAGGAATCCGAGGTTACCGGAATTGAAGTGACGACTTCGGGTGGAGGTGAAAATTCTTTACCCTTATCAATCATGCTACGGATTTGCAGGGTTTTTATGCCTGCAAGGATGCCAACTATAAGAATCAGAATAAGGATGGCTAGAATAATAGGTTTTTTCATAGCGGTAATTGTCCTTTTGAGGTTGGTGTGCTCTATTTTTCTGCCAAACACATGATGCCGTATTCCAAGCTAAGATAATTGCGGGTGGACGAATGTCAATTGTCCCAAGGGCTTAAAATATATGCTTCAACATAACAATTTTTATATCGGGTAAAGGCAATAGAAAATTCTTGACTAGAGAACGATAACTAATTACATTTAGGATTAATTATTAATGACGAAGGATTCTCATGACCCTCCGAATGACCAATCAGCGAGAAATCATCTTGCGTGAATTAAAAAAAAGTAAACGCCATCTGGCAGCAGATGAATTGTATGATATTGTTAAGAAGATAATGCCTCGTATTAGTCTTGCTACGGTTTATCGTAATCTTGAGATACTGTCAGAGGCTGGGTTAATTGGTAAATTGGAAATAAGTGGTAGGCAGAAACGTTTTGACTTTGATGTCTCGGATCACGATCATATTTATTGTGTTGTGTGTCACAGGGTAGATAACCTTAATGTTGAAAAAAACAATATTAATTCAGAGCAGTTTGGCGCTGGGGCCGGATATTCAATTACCGGATATAGATTGGAAATTGTAGGCGTATGTCCTGAATGTCAGAAAAAAGAAAAAACAAGGGGAAAAATCAATGAGTAATCGTGGTCGTGCATGCGTCTCCAAGGCTGTTGCCGAGGACACAGGGCTCGAAAAAAAATCGTAAGCAACCAGATAAGCGCTCTGAAGAAGTAAGGTCTTGTGACAGTCCGATGTTAGGTTGCAAGTACGGCATTACCGCAGAGGGCAAAGCCAGTCTGGAGTAGTTACCACTGCTGGCAGTAGCACAAGAGTTTTTTTGAGAGCCAAAACCATGCCTGCTGATGATGTAAATTCTGCAGTTTTTTTCTCATTCTATTTGAAACCGATCAGAAAAAAGTGGTAATCTAGTGCTACAATGATGTGAAAAATTAAGAAAATTATCCCCATTATGGTGCTATATGCATGAATTAATAGCTAGAACTCGGACATTTAGGCGGTTTGTGGAGAAGGACTTGATCAGTGTGGCCACTCTTTACGATCTGATTGACCTGGCTAGGTTAGGGGGCTCGGCCCGAAACGGTCAGCCGTGGCAGTATATGATTGCCAATAGTCCGGAACTCTGTGCGAAAATTTTCCCTTATCTTGGCTGGGCTGGATATCTTACCGATTGGAAAGGTCCGGTCGAGGGTGAGCGCCCTTGCGCCTACGTCCTCTGTCTGTTAAACAAAAACCGACTAAAGGGCCCGGAGAGTGAGGCCCAGTTTGATCTGGGAGTCGCCACCCAGAACCTGCTGCTCGGTGCTATGGAAAAAAGGATTGGTGGGTGTCGGATTGGAGCATTCAATCCAAAGTTGGCATCTCTTTTTAAGCTGCCAGATCACTTGCAACTTTCTCTGGTTATAGCTCTCGGCAAACCAAGAGAGACTGTTATAGTTGAGGAATGTAAAGATGATGATGATATTAAGTACTGGCACGATGAGCATGGTGTGCACCATGTTCCGAAACGATCGTTGAAGAGTTGTCTGGTCGATCTAAATTTACAGTAAGACATCAAAGGGGATGAATGAGCACTCAAAAGACATTTGAGAACCAGATCAACGATCTTCAAGAGGAAGTGCGGCAGTTGGATGATGATTTTGAAGATGGTATTGTTGAAGGGACGTCTGTCCGCCTGGAAAAGCTCAATTTTTCTCCCCCGGTTATAACGCCGATAGATAAATTCCTCAGAATGCGCCGCAAGAATTTACTTGCCGAAATTGATCGTATTCTGTCTATGCCTGAAAAGGAAGCCTGTGCACTTGCACCGGATGATACGAAAAAGTGTGAAGATCTCAGAGTGCAATACGTCTCTGTCCTTGTCTATTACTATAAAAAGCTTCTAGCGCTGCGAAAAGGCAATCCAGAAGAGTGGGACGAGGTTGATGAGTTGTATGTTCATGATTGATATCAGGCTTTCCTGTCGAATTTGCCCCTTCCACTAAAAACCAGTTATCTTCTCTCATTTCTTGCCCAATGTCTTCTCCTGTTATCCGCACTTTCAGCTTTCACTACCGTGAAAAATATGGGCATGGAGTGGGAAAAATTCCCGTTGATATGGGACAGCCATGTCCCAATCGGGAACATGGGGGCTGCATCTTTTGCCGACCGGCGAGTTTTACCCCTTCTTATCTCAAAAATACAGATGATCTCTTAAGGCAAGTGGCTGCTGGGAAAAAATATTTGCTGCAAGGAAGATTCAAAAAGTATTTTGCCTATTTTCAACAGGAAACCTGCACCTCACTTCCCGTTGAGCAATTGCTGACTGCGTTTCATTTGCTGTTAAGTGATGTTGATTGCGTTGGATTAATACTCTCCACCAGACCTGATTGTGTTAAGGAACAGCTTCTCAAGCCACTCGCTGAAATGATCCGCAAAGCTGATAAAGAGTGTCTTTTTGAGCTAGGTTTGCAAAGTGTTCATGAACGTAGTCTCAAATTGCTCAACCGCAATCATACTTTTGGGGATTTCCAGGATGCCGCCAGGCGGATTAGAGAGGCTGATTGTTTTGAGCTGGGAGCGCATTTAATTTTTGGTATTCCAGGTGAGAGTGAAGAAGATATGTTTCAGTCAGTCAAGACGGTTTGTGAGTTCGGTGTAAATGCACTGAAACTGCATCATTTGCAGGTTATCCGAGATACTCCCCTGCAGAAACTCTATGAGCGTGGGGAAATTGCCCTTTTTGCTCAGGAAGAATATTGCCGGTTATTATTGAAAGTTCTGCCAATGATTCCAAGTGAAGTGACAATTCATCGACTTTGGGCAACTGCTCATCCTGACCTGCTTGTCGCCCCCAAATGGAATGTTCTTGCCAGTCGTCTCAGTGGTGTACTTCGGGAGACGATGATGGATATGGGTATTTCGCAGGGACAGATTTCAGGACAGCGGTCTCCTCTAAATAATCAACAGAGTTGATTATTATTGATTAGGGTCTGGACTGATTGGATGGTCACGCTTATATATTTTAGGGACGGCAAACAAAGTTTTTATCTGATACCTTTGTGCTCATGAAAATGGCAATGAAAAGAGAACAGGTTGAAGAATGAAACCAATTGAAAAGATACGGAGAATATCATGACGAAAAAGAAGAAAAAAAAATGTTGTGGCAAGTTCAAAAAGGATGGTGGTAAACGTTGCAGTAAATGCCCGAAAGGATAGTTGTATTTACAAGAGCCAGACTCCGGTGGTTAGTCATCCGATGTTGGTTTGAAATTTCCAGGTGGCAATTGATTCTGGTGGTATGGGGTTACCGATAAAATTGCCTTGTTGCAAGTCGCAGCCCATTGACTTTAAGGCATCGAATGTCGGTTGATTTTCAACCCCTTCTGCGACAACTTTTAATCCCAGATTATGACCAAGTTGAATGGTTGCATTGACGATAGTTGCATCACTTTCGTTGGTCAGCATATCCACGACGAAGGATTTGTCGATTTTCAATTCACTCACGGGGAGTTTTTTAAGATAAGCGAGTGAAGAATATCCTGTACCAAAATCGTCTATAGAGATATTGATGCCTTTTCTGTGGATGCGATCCAGTATTGCAAGAGATCGTTCAGGGTCTGCCATAATGGATGTTTCAGTTATTTCCATAAACAGGGATTCAGCAGGGAAGTCAAAGGTTGTAAGTAAATCGGTGAGTACTTCAGGGAATTTAGGGTTGAGGAGACTGAGTGTCGAGACATTGACTGCAATGCCGAAATTCATGTTCTCTTTATGCCAGATTGCACCTTGTCGAAATGCGTTTTTGAATACCCATACGGTTAATTCTTCTATTAAACCGGTAAGTTCTGCAAGAGGGATGAATTCATTGGGAGGTATAATACCATGGCTGGGGTGATTCCACCTGACAAGCGCCTCGACTGCGTGGAGTTTTCCTGTTTCACTCGTTACCTTGGGCTGAAATTGTAATACAAGCGCGTTACTGTTTATGGCCTGCCGCAACTCTCCCATGAGGGTGAGTCGGCGTGGGCTGTGTTTGTCAAAATCCTTTGAATAAAGAGCATATCCAAGCTTATTTTTCTTTGCGATATACATCGCAACATCGGCCCGTTGTACCAGAGTGTCTGCCTTTTTTCCATGTTCGGGAAAGAGGGTAACCCCGATACTTGCCTGAACTTCAAAAGCCAGATCCTCAAGAGCAAAAGTACCGGCAAGAGATTTTTTAATTTTCTTGGCTACTTTTTCTACATCGCCTTTTCCTGTCATCTTTGGAAGAATAAAACCAAACTCATCGCCCCCGATACGGGCAAGCGTATCCGATTCCCTGAGAACCTGAGACAGGCGTAGGCCGATTTGTTTGAGCAGGCGATCACCGTTATAATGGCCGAGAGTATCATTGACATCTTTAAAACGGTCTATATCCAGAATGAGAACGGCAAGAAGGGTAGCGTCCCTTTTCGCTGTAATCGTTGCCTGTTGCAGGCGATCAAGGAAAAGTGCTCGGTTGGGGAGACCGGTGAGGGCATCATGGGTGGCTTGATGAGCTGCTTTTTGTTCCAGAAGCGCCGATTGTTTTCTGAGGTCGTTGGTTTGGTCGAAAACCATTGCCCCGGCTTCATGGGAGAGCATGGAACTGCCGTATTGACCCCAGATAGCGAAGATGAACGGCATCGCATCAAGAAACCAGAGTATTATATTGGTTTTCTGGGCCGTGTAAATTGAACTTAAACTTATCTCTCCACTTGATCAGATAGCCAGATGCCATGGTGGCAATAAGAATTGCTGCAAGAGCAATATTAACACCTTTAATCTATGCTGAGAGGCTTTTTGCCTCAGCAGCGAAACGTTGCTGTTGAGTAATTGCTGTGAGGAAAGGTCCATTATTTCATAGGATAACGTAAAGGTATTAGTCCGTATGTGGAAACTAGCCTAATGTATTTTGGAAGACACACAGTAACTTCGTTGAATACATAACACAATCTGGTAGTTTTCCAAAAGGTTTTAAGTACCTATTCAAATAATCATTGTGTTATTCAGGCAATTTTGTTGGTCTGAGAACTGACCTGAAGGTAGAATTTTGTTATAGAGGGTTTTGATTTTCAGTGACCATTTCCCCTAACTCTCCGTTATTCACAGCCCTCTATACGGGAAACTAGTCGGGCAAAATATCTTGGGGACAAATTGTATTCACGCCCAAAAAAATATGAAAACGATTTGTAAGGTATTAATAATTGAATTGATTTCATGCTGTGACTCAGGATATTATTGAACAAATCACCAGCCAGATTGGCAATGTATTTTGAAAATGGTACGATAAGTAAACTCTCTCACTAAACGAAATTTACTGAAAATTGATAGAATAGGGGACAACATGGAAGAACAATTTAAAATACGATTTGCCGAGCGCATGAATCAGTTGCCGCCTTATCTGTTTGGCATGATCAACAGAATGAAAATGGAAAAACGCTGGAAGGGCGATGACGTTATCGATTTGGGGATGGGCAACCCCATTGACCCGACACCCGGTCCGGTAACTGAAAAACTCTGTGAGGTTGCTATTGACCCGAAGAGTCATCGTTATCCGGTGGCAGGTGGCATGAAAAATCTCAAGCGGGAGATCGCCCTCTACTATAAACGAAATTATGGTGTGAAATTAGGAGGTGAAGAGGACGTTATCTGCACTATTGGGTCAAAAGAAGGAATTTCTCATCTCTGCCTGGCTTTACTCGGGCCGGGAGATACAGTGCTCACTCCTGCACCGGCATTCCCTATCCATGTGTATGCAGCAGTAATTGCCGGAGCAAATGTTCTACGCATTCAACTCGCCCCTGAGGATACCATGCTTGCGCAGATTGTAAGCGTTTGTAAGTCGCTGTATCCAGGGCCGAAACTGCTTATGCTCAATTATCCTCATAACCCAACCGGGACCCTTGCCTCCAAAGAATTTTTTACTGAAGTGGTGAAGCTTGCTAAAAAGCATAATTTTATGGTCATTAACGACTTTGCCTACGCCAAGATTACCTTTGATGGGCTTGTCGCACCAAGCCTTCTGGAAGTGCCGGGAGCCATGGATGTCGGGGTGGAGTTCGGTTCTTTTTCAAAATCCTACAATATGGCGGGTTGGCGTCTTGGTTATTGTGTGGGCAATACCCAGATGATAGGCGGATTATCCAAGATCAAAGGATATTACGATTACGGAATTTTCTCAGCTATTCAGGTGGCTGGGATTGTTGCCATGCGGGATTGCGATGATCAAATTACCGAACAGGTTGCGGTATATCAAAAGCGAAGGGATTTTCTCTGTGATGGTCTCAGGAAAATGGGATGGGAGGTCGAGGTCCCCGAAAGCCGGCATGTTTCTCTGGGTAAAGATTCCTGAGCCATACGTCCAAATGGGATCAATAAAATTTTCCATCGAGATGATGAACCGTGCCAACGTCGCTTTAGCGCCAGGTGCTGGTTTTGGCATAGAAGGAGACGATTATCTGCGGCTGGCTCTGGTGGAAAATGAGAATAGAGTCAATCAGGCCCTCAAACAGATGCGCCGGGCGCTAAAGGATATAGACAATGAGGTCGCCGCCGGTACGTTTCAACTGAGTAAATAGGCAGCACAAACTTCACGCCCGGTCTCATTCTTTGGAGACTCGGGCCAGGAAGGCCTTCAGGTAGCAGGTTTCGGGGATGGCCGGATGAACTGGATGATCCGGACCCTGCATGCCTTCAAAGAGTATCTGCACATGGCGGTCCAGTCGGCGACCGCCATTGCGCAGTACATCCATCAACTCGTCCCGATGAAGATGCATCGAGCACGAAGCGGAAAGCAACAGACCGTCATCGCTGAGTAACCGCATTGCCATTTCATTGATGCGATGATAGGCTCTCAGTCCTTCTTTGTGATCTTTTTTACGTTTTATAAATGCAGGTGGGTCAACCACGATGACGTCGAATTGCTCGCCTTCCTGTCTGAGTGCCTTCAGGACATCAAAAGCATCCCCTTCAGCGCCACTGAAAATAGTTGTCTACCCCGTTCAGAGCGGCATTTTTTTCGGCCATTTCCAGGGCAAAACGGGAAGCATCAACCGCCATGACTTGTTTTGCCCCAAAAACTGCCGCCTGGATAGCAAAACTGCCCACATAGCTAAATACATCAAGAACGCGTTTGCCCTGCACAAATGGTTTCAGTATGGCCCGGTTTGGACGTTGATCAAAAAACCAGCCCGTTTTCTGGCCGTCGTGGAGTGGGGCCAGCATCCTGACACCGTTTTCCCGCAGTTCGACCTCGCTGGGGGACTTGCCGTATGCTGTCTCGATATCCTGAGACAGGCCTTCCAATTGCCGCATACTGCTGTCGTTGCGGAGGAGGATGGATTTGGGACTCAACAGCGCCTTTAGTGCGTCGACGATTTCAGATTTAAGTACATCCATTCCAGCAGTGTTCAACTGGACACTGAGATGTTCTCCGAAATCGGTCGACGACCAGACCGGGCAGCAGGTCGCTCTCCCCGTAGACCAGACGGTAAAATGGTTCGTCGAACAAGCGGGTACGTAAACTCAAGGCCTGTTCAAGCCGATGCATCAGAAGGCTATGATCAAGAACTCGCGGTTCGTGGCTGAACAGCCTGGCGCAGATAAGGGAATGAGGGTTGATGTAGGCTGTGCCGAGAAATTTCCCATTGTGTGCTTCAACGCGGACTTGTTCGCCTGGGTCAAATTGTTTCAGGGGAGTTTCCCGAATATTGACTTCGTTGCTGTATATCCAGAGATGTCCGCCTTGCAGCCGACGTTCTTCATTGCGATTGAGGCGTAAGTTTTTTAGTTCCATTATGATTTTATCGAAAAGCTAGTTTTCCGGTCAGAGATGGAAGGATCGGTGAGAAATCCTGGTACATAGTCTCCTGCTGGCAGGAGGCTGCATATATAAAAGTTTTTCCATCAATTGGTCACTATCACATCACCGGACAAAGATGTCAATTAACTGTTTTCCCTTGAGCATTGATTGTTGAAGAAGTGTTGGTAAAAAACAATTTTTTAGAAGTAAGAGGAACAGAGTAAAGAGAAAATCGTTGATTCTTTAAAGCAGATTTTGCAAATTGATGATATTGTGACAGACAAAATAATGAGCAGTCAGTCCGCACAATTTCCATTAATCGTTCAAACATATCAAGGAGGAATACATGGCGACAACAACTGAGAATTTGCATGATGCCTTTGCCGGTGAGAGCCAGGCTAATCAGAAATACAAAGCATTTGCCAAGAAGGCAGAAAAAGAAGGTTTTACCAATATCGCAAAACTTTTTCGTACCACGGCCGAAGCGGAGCGTATCCATGCCGAAGGACATCTGAAGGCATTGGACATGATCGCTTCAACCGCGGAAAACCTGCAAGCGGCAATCGATGGTGAGACCTATGAATTTACAGAGATGTACCCGCCAATGGTTGAGCTGGCCCAGGCTGATGGTCATAAAGCAAAAACCATGTTTAAGTTTGCCGTCGATGCCGAGGACGTCCATGCAAAAATTTACACTAAAGCCCTTGAGGCGGTGAAAGCCGGGGTGGATATGGATGTATCCGATTTTCATCTCTGTCTGGTCTGCGGCTATATCGAGCTCGGTAGTGCGCCTGAAAAGTGCCCCGTCTGCGGTGCACTGAAAAAAATGTTTGCTCTGGTTGAATGAGAACTATTCAGCTGTTTCAACTGCAGAGAGAGACTATGCTCTGCAGTTGAAGGTACATCGCCTCTTATGAGACATCCTGTAGTTGTTTTCTGGCCATTTGCGACAGTTCTGCAGTCATTAAAAGTACCTTTTGAGCAAGAGGGAGGGGCAGTGATCCGGTACCGCAGGAAGGGGCGATGAAGGTTTGTTCCATGAGCAGCTTCTCGCTGAAACCGAAAGCTGTCAGAATTTTCAACTGTTGCTGCCATTTTGTAAAAAGTGACTCGACGGATTCCCCCGCTATCACCAACGGATCTCCCGTGGGGACTATACCCCAAGCTAACATGCCGCCACGGCTGAGAAAATCGACCAGCTGTTCCTTGTATAAAATGAAATTGTCAAAATAGCAATAGGCATCAAAACTGATGATATCAGCCGCTGAAGATAAGGCTGGACCCCAGTCTCCATTGGCACAGATATGAACTCCAGTCAGTCCTCCTGTATTTTTGATATCTACTATTACGTTGGCCATAGCCTCAGAAACCATCTCCCGTGAAACGCCACCAAAGCCACTGGACCCAAAACTCACCAGTCCGGGCTCGTCGATGAAGATTATTGGGGGGATCTCCCGTGTGAATTTTTGCAATTCGACAACCTGCCACTGTCCTTTCATCGCAAGGAGTTTGATAAGAATGTCACGCAAATTGTCATCGTAAAAAATAGAGTTGCCATGCTGGTCTTTGACACCGATTCCGGTTGTTACCGGACCGGTAATCTGCCCCTTGACAGTGAGATGAGGTGACTGGCCTTTTTCAAGTAAATTCAGCAGAGTAAAGAATCCTGGTGCTGAATCCATTCCCAGGGCGAACCTGGATCTTGTCAGGCTCTCCGGATTTTCTTCCACCTGCATATAGTCTTCATAAAAAGTAGCCATCTCCTGTTCGAAATCCTCCGCGCCGGTATTAATCCAGTATCGGCTGCCTTCATCGACAAGACCTGGAAAGCCGGTCAAAAACTGACGTATCATTCCTTCTTTGGGGTTTTTGGGCAACTGCGGCCACAGTGGGATTTCTGGAGTCGAGTTGAGGATGAGCTGCATTGCTTTCTTGTGGTCTAAAAGTGGCAGACTTCCGATCAAAATGGGGAGACAGTTGGCGTGAAACATATAGATCGACTATTCCTTTGTCTGTAGAGTCCGTGCACAACAGGCAAGAACAACATCAATGTTTTCATTTTTCAAACAATAACCCGGAATTCTGTGGGTTAGAGATTTTCTCGCAGGGTTGTTCGTGAAATGCCCAGGATTCGTGCCGCTTGAGATTTATTATTGTTGACACTATTCAATACTTTTTTGATGTATTGCCGTTCCATGTCCTTAAGGCTCAGCAGAATCTTGCTGTTTACTGCGGTGGATTTTTGGTTGTTTGATGTGAGATTGGCCAAAGTTAGCCAGCCATTTTTGGTAAAAATGACCTCCCTTTCTATATAGTTTCGTAGCTCTCTGATGTTGCCTTGCCAATCGTGTTGTAACATTTTTGTGCAGGCTTCAGGGGTAAAGCCGTGGAAACTCTTTTTCAATTCTGTCTGCAGGTCTTGAAGAAAAAACTCAGCAAGAAGCAGGATGTCATTTCCACGGTCCCTAAGCGGTGGAAGGGGAATGGGAATTACATTGAGTCGGTAATAAAGATCTTCCCGGAACTTCCCTTGGTCAATCTGCTCTTCTATGTTTACATTGGTTGCTGCAATAATACGCATTTTTACCCGTATATCTTTTAGGCCACCGACCCGTCTAAAAGTAGATTCTTCTATGAGTCTGAGGAGTTTGGGCTGTAATTCTATGGGCAAATTGCCGATTTCATCGAGAAAGAGAGTCCCGCCGTTGGCAACTTCGACGAGGCCCTTCTTGTCGCTCCGGGCATCGGTGAAGGCGCCTTTTTCGTGGCCGAACAGCTCAGATTCAATCAGGTTCGAAGAGAGGGTTCCGCAGTCAACTTTTACAAAGATACCTTTTTGGTGAGGACGGCTTTCGTGAATTGCTCTTGCAGTCAGTTCTTTACCTGTACCGGTTTCACCGGTTATAAGTATGGCGGAGTCTACTTCTGAGCTTGTCAGGATGGTCTTTTTTACGCGCATCATTGGAGGACTATTGCCGATGATGGAGTTGATTCCCATATCCCGATGCTCTAACGTCGCCTTCTTGCCCATTATCCGTGCCTGGAGAATACGATTGAGGATAGCTTTAAACTCTATGATGTCAAAGGGTTTTACAATATAGTCTACAGCTCCGGCCCGAAGGGATTCCACTGCGGTCTTTGCCTCATTTATACCGGTCAGCATAACTATATCAATATCGTCTCCTATCTCTTTTATGCTGTGGATGAGGTCAATTCCACTGCCATCTGGCAGGCCGATGTCAAGGAAGACCAGATCGACTATAGCCGAGCGCAATATATCCAGAGCGTCCGTACCATTAGCTGCTGTCGTCGCACTATATCCTTGTTTTTCGACGATTTTTGAAAGTGTAAACCGTAAATCTTCCTGATCGTCGACTATAAGTACCGTACTCATTTACAAATCCGCCTTAAAAAACATGGTAAAGGTCGTTCCTTTTCCTTCTTTGCTGTCGAGCACTATGGCTGCATCATTTTCCTTGAGGGTTCGATACACTATGGAGAGTCCGAGTCCGGCTCCTGACGTTTTCGTGGTAAAAAAGGGTTCGAAAACCTGTTCTGCAGTTGATGGTGGCATCCCCGTTCCGTTGTCGGTAAAAAGGACCACAACGTAGGGTGAATCTCGTAACAAAGCCGGATATTTTTTTCTATAGTACTGAAGTCGGTTTTTGCTAGGTAAACTGGCACTGATATCGATGCGGCCACGTTCTTTTATGGCATCGATTCCATTCAAAAAGAGATTGAGGAAAACCTGTTGAAGCTGATGTGGGTCGGCGATTATTTTTGGTAATTCGCTGCTGATATCCATATGGAGGTGGATATGATTTTTGGTCAGACGGTTGTTGATGAGTGGCTGTGTTTCAACAATGATGGCTTCCAGTGAAGTCGGTCGTTTTTTGGGTTCGGCAGGTCTTGCATAAGAAAAGAAATCGCTGAGCAGGATGTTCAGACGATCAACTTGTCGGGAAATACGTTGAGCACATTCCTGTTGCTCGCTGTTGTCTTTTGCTTCTTCTTCAATCGATTGGGCCATTATTTTTATGCCTGCGAGAGGATTCCTGACCTCGTGGGCTACGGCGGAGGCAATTTCGGCTATGGTCGAAAGTCTGTTCATCTTCTCCATTTCTTTACGGACGTATTTCAACTCGGAAATGTCCGCCAAGGAGATGATTACGCCAATCTTCCTACCCATGGCATCTTCTCTTAAGACATTGGAGAAGCCTATGATTTTTTTTTCACCATGAGGGGTGTCAAAAGACAATTCCCGGTCAAATTGGTCCGATTCCGTCGAAACAACGGTCAGTAGCTGATCAGCTGCATCTCCACCGAGTATATCAATGAGAGTTTGACCTTCTATATGTTCTGTAAGAGGTTTGAATATAGATTGAGCGACAGAATTACTCTTTTGGACTCTCCCGTTCAGGTCTACAACGAGAAGGCCGTGGTGCAAACCCTGAACAATAGATTCGGAAAATTTCTTTTCCTCACGTAGACTGATAATTGATGTCCGGAGATCGTTAACCAGTTGAATGAGTTGCTGGTCCATTTGCTGGCTTTCGATCATTACCGCAAAGATATTAGATATCGCTCCAAGGAGTCGTTCAATTTCGAGGGAGGGTCTGTGGCTATCGTTCACATAGAAGGTAACTATCCCTAGAGATTGACTATCCTTGATAATGGGAACACAATAATTTCCTGAAAATGGCGATGTGGCCTCCGCGATTTCGAACAGGGGAGGGAGGGCATTGAAAAATGTAGTTTTACCGCTTACTGCTACCTGCCCGCAGTGGCAGAGTCCGAACTGGGTTTCATTGCAAGCAACGGATTTCGGTTTGGGAAAGCCTTTGGAGGCAATGAGGGTGAGGCTTTTCGTATCTTGTTCCACCAAAAAAAGTGCTGCTTGTGAGGCAAATTGCAAGTGATGCTGCGAGAGGAGGTACTCAAGGATAAGATCAATTTTCTTCTTGAGCGGATTGGGTTCAAGAGCAACTTTCAGAATCTCGATAAGAATCGACTGGTGACTACGCTCCTGAGCAAGAGACACAAACAATGGTGTTTCCTCCGGTTGTGTTGCCTTCTCTGGACTTGGATATTTGTTCATTGATCAATGCGAGTTTGTTATCCCAGATACAATTTTCTATTGTATGTAGCGGTGACTTGATATGAAAACGTATTCTGTATAATACATTGATCTCTGTTGAAAAGACAAGAAAATTGCACTAATCATTGAAATTATGGATTATTTTAGAAAATTTAAATTTACGAAAGTGTCAGGACTCGATATGTGTAAAAACACGCAAGGTGGTGTTGGTTTTGGTTTGTATTGGTTATTGTAAGGAGAAAGCGTGGCTGGCAATGGAAAAAAAAAGTGATTTTGAGTATTCATATCTGGTTAACAGTGTTTGTCTCCAACGAGAATAAGGTACTATGAACGGGATACAGAACGAAAAATTTCTCTCCACAAAAGAAGTCGCAAAGCTTCTCCACGTCAATGACAAAATGGTCTATGCCCTGGTCAATGACAAAGGACTTCCGGCAACCAAGATCACCGGAAAGTGGCTTTTCCCGAGAAGGCTTGTTGAGGATTGGTTGGAAACGCATATACTCAATTACCGAAGGCCGGGGTATGGTAATTCTTTGGATCAGGGTATCCTGCTGCTTGCGGGAAGTGACGACTTGCTCTTTCAGAAAACACTCTCACTTTTCAATACAAAAGATCCCGGCTTAGTTGGTTTTTTTGCCAATCTCGGTAGTATGGGTGGCTTGAAAAGCCTCAGGCGTGGAATCTGTCATATCGGTGTATGTCATTTGCTCCAGGACGACAACGAAGAATATAATTTTGATTTTGCTGATCAGGAACTTGATAAAACGCCGGTATTCGTTAATTTCAGCCGTCGACAGCAGGGGCTTCTGGTGGAAAAAGGCAATCCGAAAGGAATCACCGGAGTAGCTGATCTCGCAAGAAAAGACATCACTATTGTCAACCGTCCGCTCGGCACAGGGACCCGACTGTTGCTCGACTATGAAATTGCTAAATCGGAAATTTCCTCTGGGCAGATTTCCGGCTATCATAATGAAGTCTCGCGTCATCTCGACGCAGGTTTGGAGGTTTTTGCCGGCAAAGCCGATGCCGCACCAGCCATTCAGGCTGTCGCCGGCCTGTTAGGATTAGGATTTATCCCACTTCGCTGGGAAAGATTTGATCTGCTTATTTTAAGAGAACGTTTTTTCGAGCAGACAATTCAGAGTTTCATCGGCCTTCTCCATGAAGAATCTTTCAGAGAGTTGGCTGGCACTTTTGAAGGATACGATGTCTCGCTGTGTGGAAAAATGCTTTTTCCCGATAATTTTAAACAAGAGGAGTAATGTATGAAAAAAGCGATAGTTTATTTGAGTGTATTTTGTTTGGTTGGGATTTTGGGAGGAAGCGTTTGGGCGTCAGATAAGGTTTTGAAGATGTCGACGACAACCAGTACCCAATCTTCCGGATTACTTGATCTGCTTCTTCCTGAGTTCCAAAAGGATACCGGGATACAGATTAAAGTAATCGCCAAAGGAACAGGAGCGGCGATACGGGATGGTCAGGACGGTAACGTTGATGTGATTTTTGTTCATGCTAAAGGCCGCGAAGAAAAGTTTGTTGCCGACGGTTTTGGCACAAAGAGATATCCTGTTATGCATAATGACTTTGTCATTATCGGTCCTGCAGCTGATCCTGCTGGAATCAAGGGAATGTCGGATGCCGGAAAGGCGCTTGCCAAGATTGCAGCGGCCAAGGCAACCTTTATCTCTCGTGGTGATGACAGTGGCACGCACACCAAGGAGCAGGCTCTTTGGAGTGGCTCCGGTGTTGCCCTCGTCGATAAGACTCAGAAGATAATCAGTAAAGGTAAGGAGAAAGAAATTGGCTATAAGATGCCTGCCGATTCCAGCTCCTGGTATATGTCTATTGGTCAGGGAATGGGGAAAACTATCACTTTTGCTGAAGAAAAACAAGCGTATACCATGACAGATCGTGGAACCTATATCAAGTATAAATATGGAAAGACTCCTGCAGTCGATCTTGATATTCTTTGTGAGGGTGGTGAAGCTCTGTCTAACCCTTATGGTATCATTCCTGTAAACCCAAAGAAATATCCTAGCATCCAGTACGACCTTGCGATGCAGTTTGTCAATTGGATTATCTCCGAGAGGGGACAAAAGTTGATCGGTGATTATCGTCTTGAGGGAAAACAGCTATTCTTCCCTGACGCTTTATAAATTTTTGGCAAAATACATAAAAGTTATTTCGATGAGGGAGGCTATATTTACATATGCCTCCCTTTTTCATTGAAACAATCTTGATTAATTTAACGGGTCTCGGAGTGTAATCACCTAATGGATTTGCTATTTGACAGTGTTCGGTCCGCGCTGTTGTTGTTCCTATCTTTCGATTCAGAACTGGTTGAGATAGTTTTGGTGTCGCTTAAGGTGAGTTTTTCAGCCACTTTGATTGCTTCAATTTTTGGTATTCCGGGAGGCTTTATCATCGCCTACTCGTCTTTTCCAGGCAAACGGTTTGTGCTGACAGTTTTAAACACTCTGCTGGCATTGCCTACTGTGGTCATTGGCCTGGTCGTTTATTCCTTTATCTCCAGGCGAGGCATTCTGGGTCCCCTTGACCTTCTCTACACCCAATCTGCAATTGTTGTTGGTCAGATCATCCTTATTGTTCCTGTAATTATGACCCTGACTATTGCTGCAATCAGCCGGATAGACAGGCGTTACAGCATGACCGCCCTCACCCTGGGGGCGAGCCGAAATCAAATGGCACTTGTGATTCTCAAAGAAGCGCGTTACGGAATCTTTGCTGCAGTTATTGCCGCATTTGGCCGGGTTATAGCCGAGGTCGGAATCAGTATGATGCTGGGTGGCAATGCGAAAGGGTTCACCAGAACCATGACGACGGCAATGGCGTTGGAATACGATAAAGGGGAATTCGTTTTGGCGGTGGCATTGGGTATAACTCTTATGAGCTTTGCTTTTCTAATAAATATGGTGTTCCATCTTTTGCAGGGCAGGACTGGAAATGATGTTGTATAGACTGGAAAATTTAAAAAGATGTCATGGTAGCCGTACTGTCTTAAACATCGACAAACTCGAAATTGTACCCAATAAGATCTATACATTGATCGGACCAAACGGTTCGGGCAAAACCAGTTTGTTGAAAATCCTCTCTTTTCTGGATAAGCCGAGTAGTGGCAATTTGCATTTTTTAGAGCAAAAAGTCTCATTTGAGGAAAAACAACTGTATGCCTTGCGCAGGCAGGTAGTGTTGCTTGACCAGAATCCCATTATGTTCACCGGTTCGGTTTGGAAAAATGTCGAATTCGGGTTGAAGGTTCGCAAGGTGAACATTAAAGAGAGCAGACAGCGGATACAAGAGGCACTCGAGTTGGTTGGAATGGAGAGCTTTGCCGACTATAATGCCCAAGGTCTCTCAGGGGGAGAGACTAAACGTGTGGCTCTGGCACGAGCATTGGTTTTACAGCCGGAAGTGTTGCTCTGTGACGAGCCAACCGCCAATGTGGATAATGAGAATCAGGAAATTATTCTTAAGATTATCGAGAGAATTAACCAGGAACGAAAAGCTTCAATCATATTTTCAACGCATTACCTTTCTCAGGGGCAACGATTCGCCGACCATACTCTGCTTTTACAAAACGGTAGTTTATCCGATATGGCGAGCGAAAATATCTATCGTGTAACCATTATAGATCGTCGTGAAGAAGGTTTCATCTGTCAGCTTAGCGGACAGCTTTTCCTCAACCTTCCAATGCATATTTTGCCGGAGAATAGTCTACACGTTGCCAAACTTCATATCGATCCGAACATGATCATTTTCAATCCCCAAGCAACAAATCCTGCTGAGGGTAATCTATTGAGCGGACATATAACCAATCTCTCCCAGGATAGTGGCAGGGTACGAGTTCTCTTAGATGTGGGAGTAAAGATTGCTCTGGTACTTTCCATGGAGCAGTATCGTTTGGAAAAACCGGGGATTGGGGATAAAGCGTTGGTTTTCGTTCCTCATGGTGCTGCATGTTGTACACGTATCGAACTGTTACCTTAACCCAAAAAAACTGCAGCCCTGTGTGATCGATCTTTTATAATCTGTGAAATCTCACGAACAAAGGCAAATTCACAATGTTCCGGACATCGGCCAAGCTGTTTCCGATCGAGACAAAGTCCTGGACATCCTTCAGACAACTGCTTGTTATCCTCGTATTTCGGTCCGGTATAGAGAGTAACAAACATATCCGCTTTCAAAATCATAGTCGATCCGCAACCCTCAATGTCATGGGTGAAGTAAAATAACCCTTGTTCCATAATTTCGAAATTTGCCTGGTAGCCATCGAAAATCAACATAGGGTCATCTAGAAAGTTATCCTGGTTCATCCACTTCTTTGCACACATGGGGCATATTTTAAAAAACTGTTCCTTATGAAAGCTCATATCATTTTATCGGTTTTTACGAACTAATACTTTAGGTGGAGTAATCTTTTTGGCAGGGAAAAATGTTTTCACAGGTACTACATATGGCCTACGATACCCGAACTCTACGGTAATTGTATAAAAAATTTGACCGTACAATTTTTTTGTCGCTAAAGTATTAACGCTAAGTGGCAGAGTTAGTGTCGTTATTTCGCTAACCATGAGCACTGATTTTTTATCTTGAAATTGTTCTGAATAGTTAGTTAAATGAAATTGATACAAAGTCCGATTCCTTTCGTTTAGTCTGGTCGGTCTTTAATATCATGCATAAAATCTCCACTCTCCCTAAGAAATAGTTAATCATTCTCATCTTACAGGAGGTTCAATGGACGCCGCACGAGAAACCAGCACTCCCACCAACAACAGATACACACTTATTGCAGAGATTGATCCGCCAAAAGGAGTGAATCTTGACACTTTCCTCAGTACAGCTTTGCAGATAAGGGGGCGCGTGGACGGTGCACGGGTGACCGACAGTGAACATGCGATTATGCGCATGGCGCCAATAGCTCCTTGCCTGGCTCTAAAAGAAAAAGGTTTTGAACCGGAAATGATCATTACCGGCAGAGACAGAAACCGGATTTCCTTTCAGGCGGACCTCCTTTCAGCTGCTGCTCTTGGCATTAAAAGTATCGTCATCAAAGAAGGTCATGATCCTGCAGAAGGGGACCAGCCAGTTGTGAGGACGAGCGGCGATCTTGATCTCGTGTCAATGTTGCAATGTGTCTTCGCCCTCAATAACGGCAAGGATCTGGCCGGCGAATCCCTTGATGGCGCCACTGATTTTAATATCGGAGTGGCGATAGATCTTTCCGATGATGTGAATTTTAACCGGGAACGAGCTGAGTTTTTCAGGCAGCTGGAACAATATGGGGTGCAAGCTGTGACCCTGGGGCCGACGTATGATTTGAATATTGTCGAACAGTTTCTCCCGTTTGCCGAGCAAACCGGTATTAAGCTTTTTACCTCGTTGATGTTTTTAAAATCTGTAACGATGGTACGCTACCTCAATAATTTACCGGGAGTGCCATCAATCCCACAAGAATTTTTGAAAAAGATGATGGAGGCTCCGGTAAAACAAGATGCAGGGATGCAGGTAGCAGCAGAGCTTGTGAAGGATCTTGCCTCTCTTGGAGAAGGAGTCGTTTTGCATGCTATGGGCTGGAAGGACAGATTACCAGAATTCCTCGATTCCATTGGGCGCTAGGACGCTGTGAATACCGCAGCCGTTCTTTCAACAGCACATAGGGATGCAGATTCCCTGATCCAGGATCTGGGTCCTTATCATTATCTTCACACTATTCTCGAAGAAACGCCCAATGGTGTCGTCGTAGTGGGGCCGGATCATGCAGTTATTCATGCCAATCCGGCAGCCAGCAAGTTTCTGGGGGTCTCTTATGGAAAACTCGATGGACAAGGTTTCAGAGCGCTTCTTGGAGAACATAATAGTGAACTGTTCCTCCTTATCAGAGACCATTTTGAACAGCGAGGCAGGGAAAACGGCAGGAAAATACGGCATGAAATCGAATTCACCAGGGATGATGAACGGTGCATCTTAAGTGCTGTGGTTGTTTTTCCACCAATCCGTGCAGAGTATTATCTTGTCTATCTAATAGATATTACACAACAAAAGGACCTTGAGGGGAGGCTTAGGCGTCGCAATGCCTTTTTCCATAACCTTATAGACAGTTCTGTTGATGGAATTATTGCCTCGGATATGAAAGGAAAAATAGTGATCTTTAACCAAGGAGCACAATCGCTGCTTGGGTACAATGAAGTGGATAGCCAGTCCCTTCACGTCACCCAGCTCTACAATGAGGGTGTTGCCTATGAGCTGATTAAAAGGATGCGGAGCAGCAATTTTGGTGGCAAAGGGAAATTGCTGCGTCACGAACTGATTGTTAAACATAAAAATGGTCACGATATTCCAGTCAGTTTTTCGGGAGGGATTATTTATGATCATGATCAGGAGATTGCAACTTTTGGTCTGTTCACAGATCTTCGGGCTATGCAACAAATCGAAGAAAACCTCGAGCAAACCCACAGAATGTTGATGCAGTCGGAAAAAATGGCTGGTCTAGGACGTCTTGCGGCCGGAGTTGCTCATGAAATAAACAATCCGATGTCGGGGATTATGCTTTATGCCAATCTGGTTCAGGAGGATCTGGGGGCAGAGCATCCGTTATCAAGTGACCTGGAGACGATTATCCATGAGGCGGAGAGATGCAAGGTTATCGTTGCTGATCTGCTGGAGTTCTCCCATCAGACTACCTATGAGATGGAGATGGTTAACGTAAACGATGTCATCCAGAAAACGCTCACCATACTTCAGCACCAGCCGCTTTTCCAGAATATCATTATCTCCCAGGAGTTGAACCCTGACCTGTCGCCCATCTTCGGCAACGCAATCAGATTGAATCAGGTAATCATGAATATCGTTGTCAACGCTGCTCAGGCCATGGGAGGCAAAGGTCGATTGTCTCTTTCCACCAGGACCAGAGCGAACAACGATATTAACGAAATCACCATTGAAGACTCGGGACCTGGTATTGACAACGAACTTTTGGAGAAAATCTTTGAGCCATTTTTTACAACGAAGGCAGCGGGTGAAGGAACCGGGCTTGGTTTGTCGGTCTCCTATGCGATAGTAAAAGAACATAAAGGTTCAATCAGGGTAACTTCCTCGCCTGAGAAAGGAACCAAATTCACCCTCAGGTTTCCGGTGGTCATGGAAAATTTGACTGGAGAGAACCATGGATAGAAACAGTATTTCCCCAGATGAACGGAGTGAAAAATTCCTTAGGAAACTGAAAACCAGAGATATCGATGTGCAGGCCTGCTACCAGTGCGGGCGCTGCTCTGCCGGGTGTCCTATTGGTGACTATTTTGATCTGAACGTTATGGAAGTCGTTCGGCTTGCAGCCTATGGCCAGGAGGAGCTGCTGTTGCAGAGTCATGCTATCTGGTTATGTGCCGCCTGTGAAACATGTGCCACGAGATGTCCGAACGAAATTGAAATTGCGGGTTTGATGGATGTCTTACGAGAACTTGCTTTAAGAAAGGGAATAACGCCAGCCGAGCCTCGGGTTCCACTCTTTCATCAAGCGTTCCTTGGTTCAGTGAACAGGTGGGGCAAAGCTTATGAAATAGGCATGATTGCCAATTACAAGATCAAATCCGGTGATCTCATGGGTGATATGAAACTGGGCCTGAGCATGTTTCTCAAAGGCAAGCTCAAGCTGGTACCCCATTCAATCGTGGGTAAGTCCATGATCAAAGAAATATTCTCCGGCAAGGGAAAGGAGTATGACAGATGAAACTCTCTTACTATCCCGGCTGCTCCCTCAAAGGAACAGCGCTTGATTATGACCAGTCAGTGCGGGAAATTTGCCAAAAACTTGATATCGAGCTGGTCGAGATCCCAGACTGGAATTGTTGTGGGGCATCATCTGCCCATATGACCGACCATGAGGTAGGGATGCGTCTGCCTATGCGTAACCTGTTGCTTGCAACCGATGCAAAAAGTGACATCCTTGTGCCTTGCGCCGCTTGCTTTCAGAGGCTGAAAGCGGCGGACAAAGCACTCCGGGAGAATCCGACCCTTTGGGACGTAGACGCAAAAAGATATGCACCTGATTTTGAGATCATCCATATCAGCACGTTTTTGGCCAGACCTAAAATTATTGCAGCAATAAAAGAAAAGGTGGTTGCTAACCTGGATGAACTGGCTATCGCCTGTTACTACGGTTGCCTTTCACTGCGTAATCCGCGAGTAACTGATGCTCCCAACTGGGAGATGCCGGAAACCCTGGAACAGATCGTAGAAGCCATAGGCGCCAAACCTGTTGCCTGGTCCCACCGGACCGAGTGTTGCTCAGGGAGCCTCACAATGGCCCGTCCCGATATCGCGGAAAAACTGGTGGGAGACATAGTGACCGCCGCCAGAAGGGCGGGCGCCAGCGCAATGGTGACCGACTGCCCCATGTGCCAGGCTAATGTTGAAAGTCGTCAATCACCGGACAGCGGTCTCGAAACTGGCTTACCGGTATTTTTTGCGACTGAGTTAATTGCTGCGGCTCTCAGCGGCACCTATCCCACTAAGCAGCAGAAAGTTCATCTGGTCTCCGCGGATGTACTCAGGAGAGTAATAAGCGGTGCATCAATTGGCAAGGAGGGTTCGGCATGACAGGAAACCTCAATACTTTTTCAGACAACCCAAAAAAACAAACCGGAGCCGTCATGGTTATCGGTGGTGGCATCAGTGGGATGCAGTCGGCGCTCGATCTCGCAAATGCCGGAATTAAGGTCTATCTGGTGGAAAGTTCTCCTGCCATTGGCGGGAAGATGGCCCAGCTTGATAAGACTTTCCCCACAAATGATTGCTCCATGTGTATCGTCTCACCCAAGCTGGTTGAAGTAGGTCGCCACAAAAACATCAAACTCTTTACCCATAGTGAAGTAAAAGATCTCTCAGGCAACGCGGGAAATTTCAAGGCCACTATCGTTTGCCATGCACGCTATGTTGATGTTGGCGCCTGCACCGGTTGCGGGCTCTGTGAATTTGTCTGCCCGGTTACCCAGCTCTCCCACTTCCCGGAATTACCAAAGGAAGGAGAGAAAAAGACCAGAGCAAAAGCAAAGGAAAAAAGGATTATTAGAGGACCTGGCTTGCCACAACCCGCCTCTTTGCATAAATGGACTTTTACCGTCGATGAAGAGGCTTGCGCCATGTGCGGAATGTGTCACCGCGCCTGTCTGCACGGGGCGATCAATTGGGAGAAAAAACAGAAGGCTGTCATCGATCAGGAAAAATGTACAGGTTGCGGTGCCTGCCTGGTGGCCTGTCCGGAAAAATTCCTGGCGATCCGGGTCGATGATGCGCCTGACCTGGAAAAAAGCATCGGCGCCGCGGTCTATGCCAGATCAGAATCTCTGACTAAGGAATTTGGCGGGCCGGAACCGAAGGATTGTATCCGCTGCGGTCTCTGCGCTATTACCTGTGAAAAGGTGATGAATATCGGTGCGCTGAAGATGGTGGAAGAGGGGATTGAGGCCGGTGTTGATATCTGTCAGGTCTGTGGGGCCTGTGTGTCGGTCTGTCCGGTGAATTATCTCAGCATAGATCAGGTCACAAACCGAACCCCACGGCCACTTCTCAATCAGTTCAACGAGAGGTTGAACGGGCGAAAACCAATCAATATTCATTATCCCCAGGCAGTACCGAGAGTTCCGGTGATTGATGAAGCAAGTTGTGTTCAACTTAATAGTGGTGCTTGCGGAACCTGTGCCACAATATGCGGAGTTGGGGCCATCCATTATGACCATAGAGAGATCGAAACAGAGGTCGACATTGGCTCAGTCATCTTCTCACCGGGAATCGAGGTGTTTGACGCCAGAATGCGGGGTGAGTTTGGGTATGGTTTGTATAAAAATGTGCTGACCAGCATCGAGTTCGAACGACTTCTTTCCGCGTCAGGCCCGACCTCCGGGACTGTTGCTCGACCCGGGGACAATAAACATCCAAAGAAAATTGCCTGGATCCAGTGTGTCGGTTCCCGGGATCACTCCTGTGACCGTGATTACTGCTCGTCTGTCTGCTGTATGTATGCAACGAAAGAAGCTTTCATTGCAAGAGAACATGATTCTTCGATTGAGCCGACAATTTTCTATATAGACATGCGTTCCTTTGGTAAGAATTTTGACCAATATGTAACCAGGGCAAAGGAGCACAACGTTCGTTATGTGCGGGCCATGGTCAGCAGAGTATTTGAGGATCCGATTACCGGAGATCTCGAACTGCGCTATGTGGACGAATCCGGTAAGCGGCAAACGGAATCGTTTGATATGGTCGTGCTCTCTGTTGGTATCCAGGTGCCGAAAAAAACTAAAGATCTTGCCGGTAAACTGGATATAGAACTTGATCGCTATGGTTTTGCGGTGACCGACTGTTACCAGCCGCTGGCCACTTCACGGCCGGGGATTTTTGTCAGTGGAGCCGTCAATGGTCCAAAGGATATTCCGGAGACAGTCGTTGAAGCGTCGGCTGCAGCGGAAGCAGCCTCAGCGAGTCTTGCCGAGGCGCGCGGCAGTTTAATTACCAAGGAAGTGCTTCCTCCTGAGCGGACCCCTGGCCCGGATGATGAGCTTCGCATAGGGGTTTTCATTTGTCATTGCGGCACAAATATCGCCTCGGTGGTAGATGTCGCCGCAGTAACCGAATACGCCAAAACCCTGCCTGGAGTGGTATACGCAGAACATCCACTGTACACCTGTTCGCAGGATTCCCAGGAACGAATGCGGGAGATTATTGGGGAACACAGGTTGAACAGGGTGGTCACCTCCGCCTGTTCTCCAACAACCCATGAACCTCTCTTTCAGTCGACGCTGCAGCAGGCCGGACTTAATAAATATTTTTTCGATATGGCCAATATCCGCGATCAGTGCAGTTGGGTCCATCCCAACGATCCAGATCTTGCTACAGAAAAAGCTAAGAGATTGACACGCATGGCGGTTGCCAATGCCACAGCCGGCGAACCTCTGGAAGAGCTGGAGTTTGAGGTAGATTCCCGTCTCCTCATCGTCGGGGGAGGTGTGGCCGGAATGACTGCAGCTGTGGAAGCTGCCCGCCAGGGCTTTGGTGTCTATCTGATCGAACGGGAACCGCAACTGGGAGGCCAGCTTCTGAATCTAAAGCGGAGTGCTGATGGTCGAAAGTTCAGTGATTACCTCGGGACATTAAAAGAAAAAATAGCCAATGATGACAGGATAAGGGTCTTCACCAGCAGCGAGGTGGTAGAACAATCAGGCTTTGTCGGCTCCTTTGAGACAGAAATTGTCATGCCCTCCGGGGCCACACGTGCATTGAAGCACGGCGCGATTTTGATCGCCACGGGGGCTGAGGAGCATCGACCGGAAATCCATGGCTTGGGGACGCTTGACACGGTGATGACCCAAACCGATTTTGAAGCGGCCCTCGAAAACGGTGAAGCAGCCGACTGGCAACACTTAAGAGTCGCCATGCTTCAGTGTGCGGGGTCCCGCGATGAAAACCATCTTCCTTACTGCTCGCGGGTTTGCTGCAATAACGCGATAAAGAATGGCTTGCGTTTTAAGCAAATGTTTCCCGAGGCACGACTGGATGTACTCTACCGAGACATGCGTAGCTATGGTCTTGGGGAGCTCGATTACCGGGCGGCACGACAGGCGGGGATTAATTTTATTCGTTTCGATCCTGAGACAAATCCTGCCGATATCAAAACTGAAGAGACGGGAATTGAAATCACTGTAACCGATCCGTCCATACGATTGCCGGTACGTCTCCATCCCGATTTGCTGGTACTTTCCACCGGCATGAAACCAAGGGATACAGAGGAACTCGCCTCCATGTTGCGGGTACCTAGAAATAAGGATGGTTTTTTTATTGAAGCCCATGCCAAGTTGCGGCCGGTCGATCTGCCGAGTGAAGGGCTGTTTATGGCCGGAACTGCCCATGGCCCAAAGAGCAGTTCCGAGACCATTGCCCAGGCACAGGCTGCGGTGGCAAGAGTTGCCACTCTGCTTTCGAAAAACAGCTTAAAGATGTCGGGGATCGTCTCCAAAGTAGATCCGACCAACTGCGCAGTGTGTCTGACCTGTGTACGGGCGTGTCCATATGGGGTGCCGTTCATCAATGATCAGCATTCAGCTGAAATAAATCCGGCCCTCTGTCAGGGCTGCGGTATATGTGTGGCCGAGTGCCCTGCCAAGACTATTACCATGGGTCGCTATGCTGACAGGAATATAAAAGCGAAAATTGAATCGTACAGTGTGGCCAGGTAGGAATGAAAGGTAATCTTCAGGAGGAATATAAAACTATGCATGATTTTTCACCCAGTGTCATTGTTTTTGCCTGTCGTCACTGAGCGTATTCTGCCGCGGACCTGGCAGGTTCGGAGAGAAGATCGTATCCACCGGCAATCAGTATCGTCATGCTGCCCTGTACCGGAAGAATTGACGAATCTCTGTTGCTGAAGGCATTTGAAAATGGTGCAGATGGTGTGATGGTGGTCGGTTGCCTTGAGGGAGACTGTCATTATGTCTCGGGAAACATTCGTGCCCGGGCACGTGTTGAGAGGGTGTATAAAATTCTTGAGACGATCAAGATTGGACCCAACCGCATCAGAATGTACAATTTGAGTGCCGGAGAAGGGTCGAAATTCGCCGCTTTTGCCAATGAGTTCGTTGCTCAAATTCGAGAAGTTGGACCAAGTCCGATCAATCTGGTGCGTGCCCGCAATAGCGTCGTTACAGAGAAGGAGGCAACATGATTACAGGAACACCTAAACCCATAGAAGAGATCATGGAAATGCTTGAACCATATGACAATATTGTCCTGGCCGGTTGTCATGGCTGTGTGACTGTTTGTCGTGTCGGTGGGGAAAAAGAGGTGCAGGTGTTGGCATCGACCCTGCGGCTGGCCAGAGAAGCTGCCGGCAGGACGATCAATATTCGAGAGGTGAGCCTGGAGCGTCAGTGTGATCCTGAGTATGTCGAGCAGTTGCGCCCTTACGTCGGAGATTATCAAGCGGTCTTATCCATCGCCTGCGGGGCTGGGATTCAATTTTTAGCAGAAAAATTTCCCACTACGCCTTCTCTGCCGGGCATTAATACCGGCTTTCTGGGGGTCACCGTGCGGCAGGGTGAGTGGTCGGAAAGATGTCAGGGGTGTGGGGATTGTGTGCTGCACCTGACCGGTGGCATCTGTCCCGTCACCCGCTGTGCTAAATCACTCTTTCACGGTCCCTGCGGCGGTTCTGTCCAAGGAATATGTGAGGTGGATAAAACAGTCCAATGCGGCTGGCAGTTGATAATTGATCGGTTAGTTGCCCTCGGTCAAATGGAAAACTATGGCAAACTGAAACCATATAAGGGCTGGAATTCCTCAAGAGATGGCGGTCCACGCCGAATTATCAGGGAGGACATGATCTAATGAAATCGGGAAGCAATCTGGAAAAGGTACTGGAGGCAGGACACTTTTCAGTCACAGCGGAATGCGGTCCTCCCCGTGGTGCTGACCCGGACATCGTCCGGAAAAAGGCGGCATTTGTTAAAGGTAACGTAGATGCCTGTAATGTTACTGATAACCAGACCTCCGTGGTTCGGATGAGTTCTCTTGCGGGCTGCCTGTTGATAAAAGAGGAGGGGATTGAACCATTGATACAGATGGTTGTTCGGGATCGCAACCGTATTGCGCTGCAATCGGACCTGCTCGGGGCTTCGGCCATGGGGGTGCGTAATCTGCTCTGTCTCTCCGGCGATCACCAAAAATTTGGTGACGATCCTCAAGCGAAAAATGTTTTTGATATCGACTCGATGCAGCTGATTCATCTGGCGAAAACCATGCGGGATGATGGAATCTTCCCTTCCGGGGATAAACTCCAGGGAGCTCCGATGTTTTATATTGGCTGTGCAGTCAATCCCTTTGCTGATCCCTTTGAGATCCGCGTACCGCGTCTGAAGTTAAAGATGGAGGCCGGAGCCGATTTCGTCCAGACCCAGTGCATTTATAACATGGCCAAATTTAAAAAATACCTGGAACTGGCCAAAAAAGAGGGCCTGCACGAAAAGATAAAAATTCTGGCAGGGGTCACCCCTTTGAAATCGGCCGGAATGGCTAAATTTATGCGCAAAATGGTTGCGGGAATGGATATTCCCGATGAGGTGATCAACCGTATCGCCGCCGAGCCGAAAGACAAACAGGCTGAAAAAGGCATTGAAATGTGCATTGAGCAGATCCAGGAATTAAAGGAGATGGAGGGCATTGCCGGTGTCCATGTAATGGCCATTGAATGGGAGGAAAAACTGGAACAAATCGTTGGAGGTGCCGGACTGCTGCCTCGACCTGTTGTCGAATGAGAAAAGAGAAAATTCACTTAGAACTTATAACGGAGGAAAGAAATGGCTGAGAAAAAAAAGATCCTGCTTGTAGACGACGATCCTGATTTTGTTGAAGCTGTAAAAGTTATAGTTGAAAGTGGCGGCTATGATGTGAGAGTTGCCTATGACGGTAAGGAAGGACTCGAAGCAGTTGAGGAAGAAAAACCGGACCTTATTGTTTTGGATGTGATGATGCCTGTCATGAATGGCCATGAAGCTTGTGCAAGGCTAAAGGGAAAGAAAGAAACAGCCAAAATTCCTGTTATTTTGCTCACCGCCGTAGCAGACCGGGTAACAACCAGTACGTACACACATCGTGATATGCTGGAAAGTGAAGCGGAAGATTATATGCCCAAACCTGTGGAACCGGCCGAATTGCTTGAACTGATTAAAAGCTGGCTGAAATAGACAGATTTCGTCATCCTGCCTCTCTGCTGCTACAGCGTGGAGCAGGATGATGTGTCCTCATTAACTTGTTTCGTCCTCAGCAACCGGGAAAACGATATGGATAATGTGCGCATTTTAATTATTGATGACGAGAAGGTTATCCGGGAAGGTGTCGAACGAGCCTTGTCCAAGAGAGGCTACCATATCGCAAAGGCAGAAGATGGGGACCGGGGGTTGGAGCTGCTCAAGGAGCAAGAATTCGATATTGTCCTGACTGATCTTATGATGCCTGGTCTGGATGGTTTTGCGGTTCTGGATTGGATACGGGCCAATCAACCCCATATACAGGTTATTGTTATAACAGGCTTTGCAACAGTTACCAAAGCAGTATCCGCCATGAAACAGGGTGCCTTTGATTTTGTCGGCAAGCCGTTTACGCCTGACTATATCCGGGTGGTCGTTGATCGGGCCATCGACAGGTTGTCTATGCGCGCGGAAACTGAACGGCTGCGGGAAGAAAAGGACAGAGGGCTTGTTGCTATAGACAAATCCACAAGCCGTCTGAAATCAGTGTTTAGCTGCATGGCCGAGGCCGTTATCATAACCGACGCGGACGGCGTTGTAGTGCTCCATAATCCCGCTGCCATCAAAATTCTCGAGATACAGACCGATCCGGTTATCGGTAAACCACTTTCGGCTTCCATTCGGGATCAGGCTGCGGCAGCCATGGTGACCGAGGCAGTGAGCAAATCAATAGTCGTGACTCGAGAGTTTGCGCCCGGGACTATTTCCAGAAAATACCTTCGCGCCTATTGTTCCCCTGTGACAACCGAAAAGGGCGAAGTGATTGGTTCGGTCACCACCTTTGAAGATGTCAGTGCCCATAAGCAAATCGACCAGATGAAATCCGATTTCGTGGCCATGGTTGCCCATGAACTGAAATCACCTTTAGCATCAGTTGAGCAGATGATCTATGCCCTGCAGGTCGGTTGTGAATATGAGTCCGCCAGTTCCTGTCATGCACTGCATACCCGGATGACCACACGAACCAAGGATCTCCTGCGATTGATCGATAACCTGCTGAACCTTTCAAAACTTGAAAGCGGCACCGTCATTTTTAATCTGGAACCGGTAAAGGGTGAGGAAATTATCCGGGAAGTGATCGAGATTACTACTCCACAGGCAGAAGGGAAAAATATAACCCTTTGCTACGAGCCGTGTGGTGAAGAATGGTGGTTCAATGTGGACTATGACCATATGCGGACGGCCATAATGAATATCGTCTCCAACAGCGTAAAATATACCCCGGATGGGGGACGGGTCGTGCTCTCGACCTCGGTGTCCGGAGGCTTTGCCAATTTTTCAGTGAAGGACTCAGGTATTGGTATCAGCAAGGAAGACGTGCCCCATATCTTTGACCGCTTTTTCAGGGTAAAAGGTAAAGCCACCCGCCATATAACCGGCTCCGGGCTCGGACTGGCCCTTGTAAAAGAAGTGGTTGAGGCTCATCAGGGCTATATCGATGTGCAGTCGACGCCTGAGGTCGGTACCACCTTTACCCTGAGTTTTCCTCTTTCACAAAAGAACGGTACTTCGACTCCGGAACTTCAGGAGGCTATTGAAAAATAGGCAGTAGACAAAAAATGGTCCCCGGCGTGATAGCAGGTAGGACCATTTTATGTTTTTTTTAAAAGATTACGCCATCTTAATTCACTTTCTCCATTTCTGTATTTGTCCCGAAGGACAGTGACGTCATTTTTGCTTTCAAAGCCGCTCGTGCGGCAGCGAGCCGGGCAACCGGTACTCGAAAAGGCGAACAAGAGACATAATTGAGGCCTAGGTTATGGCAGATCTCTATGGATTGAGGTTCTCCGCCATGTTCTCCGCATATACCGAGTTTCAACCCGGGTTTCGTACTTCGACCTTTCTGAACGGCGATTCGCATCAATTCACCAACGCCGTCTTTATCTATTGTGTCGAAGGGATTTGCCGGGAGAATTCCATGCATTATGTATTCAATGAGGAATCCCGATTCAGCATCATCCCGTGAAATCCCGAAAGTGGTCTGTGTCAGATCGTTGGTGCCAAACGAAAAGAAATCGGCATATTCGGCGATTCGATCGGCAGTGAGGGCGGCACGTGGTATTTCAATCATCGTGCCGAACTTGTAATTAATTTCCATCCCCTGCTCATCCATAATCACCCGTGCCTCGTTTTCCAACAATTCTCTCTGGAATTTTAACTCATTCACATGGCTGGTCAGTGGTATCATAATTTCCGGTCTGACATCCACGCCTTCCTTTGAAACGATGCATGCCGCTTCAAAAATTGCCCTGACCTGCATTTTCGTGAGTTCCGGAAGATGGTTGCCCAATCGTACTCCTCGCATACCGAGCATGGGATTGGCCTCGCGCAGACTCTCTACTCTGTGCAGAATCTGTTCTTTTTCCCTCACCTGCTGCAAGAGTGTGTCGATGTCTTCGAGTCTTCGCGCATGTTGAAGTTGTATCTTCAGGTCGGCGAGGTCCCGGATGAGCGACATATGGTCCGGCAGAAATTCGTGTAAGGGAGGATCGATGAGGCGAATAACCACCGGCAGGCCATCCATCACACGAAACAATCCCGAGAAATCCTCACGTTGAAAGGGGAGAAGCGCCTGAATTGCTTCGTTTCTATGCACCTCCATATCTGCCATAATCATTTTTTGCACCAATGGCAGTCTCTCGCTTTCCATGAACATGTGCTCCGTCCGGCACAAGCCTATTCCCTCGGCCCCATATTCCCGCGCCCGTTTGGCGTCGACCGGATAATCGGAGTTTGCCCAGACCCCGAGAGTCCGAAAATCATCAGCCCATGAAAGAATTTTCAGAAGTGAGGTGTCTTTCATATCGGGCTCTTTTGTGGCCATCTCACCGAGATACACTTCCCCTGCTGTGCCATCAACTGAGATGCACTCACCTTCCCTGATGATGATATCACCTACTTTCACCTGGCGTCTGGTGAAGTCAATTTCAAGCTCAGACACGCCGACCACGGCAGGTTTGCCGAATTGCCGCGCGACCAGAGCGGCGTGACTTGTTCGCCCACCGCGACTTGTCAGAATGCCTTGGGCCGCCAGCATGCCATGAACATCGTCCGGTTTTGTTTCCGGTCTGACCATGATAACGGGCTTACCCTCCTTCTTCCCCCAACGTTCAGCCAAATCGGCATCGAGTGCTACTACTCCGACCGCAGCCCCTGGGGAGACATTCAAACCCTTGGCTAAAAGTTTGCCATTAGCCTTGGCTACTTTTAAAGCTTCTGTATCAAATTGTGGGTGGAGAAAAAAATCGATCTGGTCAGGAGTAATCCGCATGACCGCTTCTTCGCGGGTGATAAGCTCTTCCTCTGCCATATCAACGGCAATCTTGACTGCTGCCTGAGAGGTTCGCTTTCCATCCCGGGTCTGCAACATCCATAATTTGCCTTTTTCGATTGTGAATTCGACATCCTGCATCTCTCGGTAGTGTCGCTCCAGCAAAACAGCTACTTTTTCGAACTCACTATGCACCCTCGGCATCTCTGTCTTCAGCTCTGCTATATCCTTTGTCTGGCGGATTCCGGCAACCACATCTTCACCTTGTGCATTGGTCAGGTAGTCTCCTTCGATCCTCTTTTCACCGGTAGTGCCGCTTCGGGTTAGAGCAACACCTGTGGCACTGTCATCCCCTTGATTTCCGTAGACCATGGTGACGATAGTTACCGCGGTCCCGAGGTCATGAGGAATGCCTGCCGCATTTCGGTAGGCTATGGCTCGTTTGCCGTTCCAGCTCATGAATACGGCTTCTGTTGCCATTTGAAGCTGTGCGTAGGGTTCTGTCGGGAATTGATGATGGGTATGGAAACGGAAAATGTTTTTGAACTCCTCGGTCACTTCCATCCAATGCTCTGCGGTAAGCTCTGCTTCTGTTTTGACGCCGGCTGCCTTTCTTGTCTTTGTTAGAACTGCTTCAAATTTTTCATCCGGAATATTCATTACGACACTGCCGAACATTTGGATCAGACGGCGATAGAGGTCATAAACGAATCGTGCATCGCTGGTTGATGCGATCATTCCATGAACGGTTTCATCGTTCATGCCAAGATTAAGGACAGTGTCCATCATGCCCGGCATGGAAAACCTGGCCCCGGAACGGCATGAAAGTAACAGCGGATTATGTGGATCTCCGAAAATTTTTCCGCTGCTTTCTTCTATGGTCTTCAACGCCTCACTGACCTGACTCCACAATCCATCTGGAAGTCTTTCCCCAAGTGACAAATATTTGTTGCACGCCTCGGTCGTGATAATAAAACCTGCCGGAACTGGAACGCCGATACGGGCCATTTCTGCAAGATTGGCACCCTTACCACCCAATAAACCTCTTACTCCGTCCCTTGAACCGCCGACATAGGCCTCGACCTCGTCAAGCTCGTCAAAACGATACACCCATTTTTTTATCATAGCTGGAACCCCCCGGTTTCCTTCCATAATGGTTAATAAGCACAAAAGGTTTTTCTTAGATGTTGCAGTCTCTGGTCGTTTGACCGATGTGGCTTTTTAATAAATTTCCTGAGGACAACAAGAATGAGAACCGGCACGTTAGGATTGAAGAAACTCAAGCTGTTAAAGAGTCCTCCAGATTCAATATCCCTGGGCACGATATAATTATCGTTGTCGAGCAGGAATTCCGTGAAGGTACGATAATGCCGGGATATTTGTCCAAGACACTCTGACAAACAACCGTATCTAAATCATAGCCTTTTTTGAAATTTCTGTCAATTTTGCTCAAGAAATATTGGTCGATGACCTGGTTGAACACACAAAGTATAAGGTACTAAGAAGATAGGTCTTAATTGTTGTTGGCCATGCAGGATTACATTGCTTACGGGCAAAAATGGTAAAAGCTGCTTAGGAGTATAGGTGGTTAAGCGCCGTCAATTAAAATATGGCAGTGTCTATTGGTTGGGAGGATCCTGAAAAGATACGGCAAGAATTAACGACAAATATTAGCAGTACTTTTAACCATTTCATGGTATTTGTTGAGGTTTGTCCTTTTCAATAATCTAACCCCGATGAACGGGATAAGTACCTTTACGAAATTCTTTCTTAAAAATAACGAGAGGTAAGTGCAGACCTCGAAAGAATTTCTAAGGGACTAATTTTGAGGATTTGACAGGCAGAAAGCTATCTCAAGTCTTCGGTAAGAAGGTGAATATGTATACAATCCTCCCTTGGCACTGGTTGATCTTCGGCATGATTCTCATCTTGTTCGAACTGGTTGTGCCAAGCTTCACTATCATTTGGTTTGGCTGCGGAGCGATCCTCGTCGCCGGAATAACCTGGTTCATTCCTGGCTTAACGATAAATCTACAGATCTTTTTTTGGGCGATTGCCTCAATACTTTTTACAGTCTTGTGGTTTTCGGTTTTTAAGCCGAAGATGATCGATAGAACGAAGGCGGGTATTTCGTTAGAAGCGGTCCTCGGACAATCAGGACTCGTGATAAGAGTTCCGCGCGAGAACGCCCGTGGCGTTATCAAATTCACAACGCCACTGCTGGGATCCGAAGAATGGCAGTTTATCTGCCACGAGACGGTGGGATTGGGTGACCGGGTGACGGTCATCAATGTTTCCGGCAATACTCTAATTGTTCAAAAAACATAGGGAGGTGAAGATATGAATGCTGGCCTGGTTGTAACGGTGATTTTTCTTGTCCTGGTTGTATTTACTATCAGCCTCGGGGTGCGGATAGTACCACAGGGGTATAAATTTGTTGTTCAACGTCTTGGCAAATATCATGCAACACTGGGACCTGGCCTGAACCTGCTCATCCCTTATATGGACACCGTTGCCCATAAGGTTTCGACGAAGGATATTGTCATGGATATACCTAGTCAAGAGGTCATAACCAGGGACAATGCTGTTATCATCACCAATGCTGTTGCCTATATTAATATTCTTTTTCCCGAAAAGGCAGTATATGGTGTCGACGATTACGATGCTGCCATAAAGACTTTGGTTCAGACCTCTCTCAGGTCAATAGTCGGTGAGATGGATCTGGACGAAGCACTTTCTAACAGAAATGTCATTCGGGCCAAACTTAAGGAGTCGATTTCGGACGACATTGCTGACTGGGGTATTGCTTTGAAGACCGTTGAAATCCAGGATATTAATCCGTCGAAAACAATGCAGACCGCGATGGAGGAACAAGCTGCTGCGGAACGGAAACGACGAGCGACAGTTACCACGGCTGAAGGTGACAAAACAGCTGCGATCCTGCAGGCCGAAGGGCGCCTTGAAGCCTCGAAAAGAGATGCCGCTGCGAAAATTGTTTTGGCAGAGGCCAGTCAGGCGGCAATTGAAAAGGTGACCGATGCCATGAAAGAGAACGATCTCCCTATAGTCTATCTGCTGGGAGAGAAATATATTGAGGCGTTACGGGGGATATCTTCATCTCCAAATTCTAAGATTGTCCTGCTGCCGGGCGATCTGCCTGCCGCAATTAGGGGAATTCTCGGTACCATTAAATAAAAGAACAGGCAGGTCGATCTGACACTCCATAATGGGTTTTTTTTAATGCTCGTCTGTCGAATGCTCTTTTTTGCGTCTCCTTGACGGGAAGTACCTTCGCAGAAATTTTGTGTTCTCTTTATCGTTAGTTCTTTGGAGATAAGCATTGCTGTAGTTGTAATATGAGGAATAATTGTTATATCTTTTGGTATGTTGCTCTCCGCCTAACTTCCTCGTTGACTTGTTCTGTCGTAAAGCGTATCAAAAGACGTTATTGCCATAGGTTGTTTGTCTGGTTGTTCTGTATGAAAAAGTGGAAGAAGCATTGGCGTTAATCTCTCGACACTCTTAAATCAGGAGTAATGGTGGTTAATGTAAAGGTATGAATCAGTATATAAAATTAGAGGTGTTTGTTTGCAAACAGTAGTTAAAAAGTGGTTCCGTGATAAAGATACTGGATTTCTCGATAATGGAAATGGACCAGGTATAATAGTGCACAAAGCAGACCTTGTCGGTTGTCAGTTTTTAAAGGTTGGCGTAACTGTTGAGTTTGAATGTCACTCAGATAAGGAGGGATTGATTGCTAAAAAAGTCAAGCTTTCGAACCAGAAGATATCAAATGGTCAAAAGAACGGGAATCGAAGCACTAAGGACTTCCGTTTTGGGGTAATGACCTAAATTGGAATTTCAGAGCGGTTGAAAAAATCATTAATTATGAAACGTACAACCTGAATCGCTCATGGAACACCGAGAACAGAGATGATTTTCTGCACTTTTTTTGGTACCTTCTCAAGAGGAAAAGCAGGAACATTATTTTTAAGTCACAATGAACCATTACATGAAAAAGACCAGAATTGAACTGATCAAACAACATATTGATTCGTTTCCTGTACTACCTACAACGGTGACGAGATTAATTAAGGTAACCAACGACCCTGAATGTTCTGTTAAAGAGGTCGTGGATACCCTTCATTTAGATCAATCCTTGTGCCTGACTGTTCTTAAAATTGCTAATTCTGTTCTGTTTGGGCGTCCCCAGAAGGTCGACTCAATAAAAATGGCTGTGGTGATCCTGGGCTTCGACGAAGTGCAGAGAATTGCCTTGGCCAAAGCACTCATCAATTCGTTTAGTAAATTAGCCTATAAGCATAAGCCCTTTGTTGACAGATTTTGGCAGCATTCTTTCGCTTGTGGGATGGCCGCCAGGATTATTGCTCAAGACCAGCGCATTACTCCTGATATAGCTTTTATGGGTGGGCTTATCCACGACATAGGCAAGTTGATCATGTTTGAAACATTTACTGACGACTATGTTCTCGAACGTTGGATGACCACACTGAGCAATGAAGAGATGCTGCGTGAGGAGCTTGAGATGTTCTCTTTCACCCATGATATGCTAGGTGGTCAGTTACTGAAAAAGTGGTTTTTTCCAGAAAATTTAATCACAGCAGTTGCATACCATCATCGTCCCGGCGAGGCAACCAAGCAGAAAGCTTTTGCTTATGTTATCCAACTTGCAGATATCTTGGCATTTTATTGCTGTAATCAGGAATCGCTTGAGGATAATGATATTCTGACTGTAATTCATGGATCTTTGCCTGACATTCAATCCCACTGGCATAGTCTTGGACTCTCCCTTGATAACGATGCAATAGCTGGATGGTTCCGTTGGTTGTTAAATAACCAAGTGCAGGGCAATAGCCTCAGAGCAGCCTTTGCCTCCTGAGATAAAAAAAATTCAGTTTCCGCATCGTTAGTTCTTTCATTGGCAAAAATGATATTTGAAAAGATATGGGGAAAATGGTGGGAAAGAGGATATATCGATTTTTGTGGAAATTTGCCTTAGGCTTTGTCGGATTGTCCTTGTTGTTTGTTCTGCTCTTTCGCTTCGTACCAGTTTACTTCACTCCACTCATGTTGATACGCTCAATAGAACAGGTGGCTGATGGGAAAAGACTTCAATTGAAACATACCTGGGTGTCAATTGATGAAATTTCAAATAATCTTTCTTTGGCGGTAATTTGCAGCGAAGATCAAAACTTTATGGATCATTTCGGCTTTGATTTTGAGGCCATCGAACGCTCGGTTGAAGCTTCGATGAAGGGAACAAAAAAAATTCGGGGTGCCAGCACAATCTCCCAGCAAACTGCAAAAAATGTGTTTTTATGGCCTAATAGAAGCTGGATTCGCAAGGGGCTTGAGGTTTATTTTACCTTTCTCATTGAAATTGTCTGGAGCAAACAACGGATCATGGAGGTTTATCTGAACAGCATAGAAATGGGAAACGGGATTTATGGGGCTGAAGCCGCCGCTCGTTTTTATTTCAAAAAGAGTGCTAAAAATTTGTCCAGAAGACAGGCTGCAGCCATTGCCGCAGTTTTGCCCAATCCACGCGAATACAGTGCCAGTCCCCCGAGTCCTTATATTCAAAGCCGGATTAGCTGGATTGTCAGGCAAATGGGCCAGTGGGGACCACTGAAACTCAATTGAAAGCTGTGGCTGGACATAATTTACACAATACCAGAACACCAAAGAGGAAAAAAACGAGTTAGCTTTCTTCAGGAGCCTCAGCCGTTGGGGCACTGTAGAGTCTCTGGAAGGTATCCTGAAGTGTCTCTTCACTTTCGTAGGCGGCTGCGTTGAGTTCTTCTTGTCGGACATCAACGTCTGCAAGGAGTTCTGAGCCGTTAGCTGCTGAAATGATCCCTGCAACCACAGCATGATTCAATGCCTCACGTTCGATTATGGCCAAAGATTTTGCTGCCTCCAGCAATCGTTCTGGTCTTGCTTGAGTGGTTGCGTGTTTGATAACATCTGCTTGGGCTTTCTCTGTTGCGTCGCGGTAGAAAGCAATTACTCGCCGATAACTGGTCTCGTCCGGGACTCCTAGGTCAAGCTGTTGTTCTGCTACCTGCAAGACTCGACGATATGCCAGCACGCGTCCTCTGGCGATCTCGTATTCATGGTTCTGGGTGGCATCGCCGGGAGTCAATCCTAAGCGCTTCATCAAGGGAGCCATTGTCAAACCCTGTAGAAAGAGGGAAATAGAAACCACTCCAAAAACCAGATTGATTAGAAATGACCGTTCGGCAAAATCGGCCGGGAGTCCCAGGATTAAGACCATTGACAGCGAGCCACGCAGCCCGCCCCAGACCATCACATGCCGCCAGCACTTCGGCAGAGGTTGTGAGAATAGATCAATGATCGGGATGCCGGCATAAATCAAAATGGCTCGTGCAGATAGAACGGCGATGAAGGCCAGTATGACCGCCGGCAGGTTCCTGATAAGGGCAGCGGGGTCGAGTTCCAGTCCGATCAACAAAAAAATGAAGGAGTTAGAGAGAAACCCCATGTATTGCCAGAAATCCTGAACTGCGAGACGAGTGGAAGCACTCATGCCAAACTGTTTACCGAAAGACCCCATGAGCACTCCTGCCGATACAGTGGACAGCACGCCGGAAACGTGGAGTTCTTCTGCCAACAGAAATGACCCCCAGGCTACGAGCGTCGTTAAAGTTACCTCGATGAGATGATCGTCAATCTGGCGTGTCATGACACTGGCAAGTCCGCCGATGGCGGCTCCCATCAGGATTCCACCTATAGCTGTCTTGACAAAGGTCACGCCCGCAAATACGAATATCTCTTGCGTACCATGCAAAAGAGCTGTATTTCCGCTGCTTGAAGGAAACCCGATAATCGATGCCACAATGGCGAAGATAACGACGGCTACGCCATCATTGATGAGAGATTCTCCCTCAACGATCTGATATAGTCGTTTTGGGGCACCCATCTCTTTGAACAGTGCAAGCACGCTGATGGGATCCGTTGCAGAAATCACAGCTGCGAACAGGAACGCATGAGCCCAACCAAAGTCCTGAGCAAGGCCGAAACTGTTGAAAGCCGCGAACGTGCCCAGCGCCGTGAGGCTGACGCTGATCAAGACCCCAGCCAGAGCAAGAAAGGCGATGTGTGGACCGTTCTTGCGCAAGTCATCGAAGGGCAGGTGATATGCAGCCTCAAACAGCAATGGCGGTAGGAACAAGAGCATCAAAAGATCAGACGTCAGATTCAGATCTTTCAACGCTTCCAGCTGAACGAAGCTAAGTGTCAGGCCGGCCAGTACGAGAGCAAGTGTGTAGGGAAGACGCACTCGCCTCGCAAACATCCCGACCAGTGATGCGATGAGTAATAGAATGAGGACTTGGACTTCGACGTGCTGAATCACAGGAAAACTCCCTTGCAAAAGGTGACATCGCTTTATCAGGTATTATATTTAAACCGGACTTCAGAAAAGTACCTGCTCTAAACCTTTTGGTTTTGCCAGCTCTGTCAGGTGACTGGCATCGTACCCAGATTTAAAAACTCAGTCAAGCTATCCGAGATGGTGTTCGTTTGATATATTTGAGGTTATGTCGATGAACAACCGGATATAGTAAAAACCCTTTTACCTATAAAAAATTACCAGGGAGATGATATAACGATGAAATTTAAACTTTTGGGTGTCCTTCTTTTAACTGGAGTTGCCATACAGTTTGTCCCCTATGGCAAGGATCATACTAATCCGCCAGTTGTGGCTGAGCCAAAGTGGGATAGTGCAGGCACAAAAGAGATGTTTTACCGTGTTTGTGGAAATTGTCACAGCAACAAGACTACATGGCCTTGGTACAGTTCTATCGCTCCGGTATCATGGTTAGTGGGGAGCGATGTCGAAGAGGGGCGTGCGCATTTCAATGTCTCGATGTGGGATGCCCAACCTGTCAACAAGGGACCCGACGCTGCGAACGAGCTAAAGGACGGGGAGATGCCACCCTGGTTCTATGTGATTGGTCATCCGGAAGCGAAATTGTCGGATAGTGAAAAAACGCAGTTTATTCAGGGATTGTCAGCGACCTTTACCAACAAAAAATAAAAAAGGAGAAGTGAGCTGCGAAATGAGCAGCTCACTTCTCCAGAAGGCTCAATGGACCGATTTTTATTTCTGCGACTCTTCCCTTTTTGAAGAGCGCTTCATTGAACAGGTCTCTTTTAATACCGTCATGATTGGTATGAGAGTTTGAAACGTTATCTTATTTTACCACGAGAACTGAGCAGGGAGTCGTATGCAATACTCGTGTTGTCACACTGCCTATAACGAGCCCCTCAAGATTGGTTAATCCACGGGAACCCATAATTATTAAGGAACAATTTTCGATTTTTGCTATATCTGGAATAACCGCTTTGGCCGGTTTTTCCATTAGACGTTCTTCGAAGTCTACTTCTGCTTCCCGTAAGCGTTTGGTGTAGGGTTCAATCAGCTTTTCTGCATTATGAAGGATGTCATAAATGGTATCGTTTCTCATAGGTTCCCCTAGTAAAACGGGAAATTTCTTATGGCAATGAACCAGCAATACCTTTGCGTTTAAAAGTTTTGCGTATTCTATCGTAGTTTCGATTACTTTGTCGGAATAAACGGAGCCGTCAACTGCAACCAGAATAATTTTTTTCTTCATAACATATCTCCCCTCTGGACAACGGATTAGGTTTCTGAATAAACTGCCACGTATAGAAATGGACGATGGAATGTCTCTGCTTTATATCATTATGTCTGTGATTCTCTGGAAAAGGATCATACAAACGATAGGTCGATTAATTAAGTTGTTCGTTCGATAGTAGTGATTTGTTTGTAAGCATACAAGTGGCCAGAGGTAAAAGTTACATTCCTCCGAGTTTAGGCAGAACCGCTGAGGCAAAACTTAAAACAAAAAAGAAGCCACACATGTCGGTGACTGTCGTCAGTAGCGGGCTGGATACGAGGGCCGGGTCCAGCTTTAACTTCTTGAGCACCAGAGGGAGCATGCCTCCCAGGGTGACTGAAACGAGCGTGTTGGCTGCCAGCGCACCGCCAACTACAACCCCGAGCCACGGATTACCCTTCCATAAAATCGCAACACCGCCAAGCAGCAGGCCAAGTACCAGGCCGTTGATGATTCCGATTTTGGCCTCTTTTGCCAGTACCCAAATTAATTCACCCGGTCGGACTAAGCCGAGGGAGAGTTCGCGCATGGAAACTGCCACGGCCTGATTGCCCGAACATCCACTCATATCGCTGACCATCGGTAGGAAAACCGCAAGAGTGATAACTGCGGCAAGGGTGTCCTGATAGAGAGCAATAACACTTGCCGCGATGATATTGAGTACAATATTCATACTCAGCCAGGACAGTCGGCGCCCTGAACGTGTTAATAAAGGCATTGTCCGAAATTCTTCTCCACCAATAATACCACTCAGCCGCAGAAAAGTAGTTGTCTTCCGTTTGTTGATTGCCTCCTCGATGGCATTCGGCAGCACCACACCGACTAACCGTCCATCATTATCCAACACGGGTGCACCGAATAAATGGTGTTCCTCGAAAAACTCCTCAAGTTGTTTGAGAGACGCCTGGTCAGAGACGCTGAGAGGAGAAGATATCATTATCTGATCAAGACGGGCTCCCCGTGTGGGGAAGAGCATGTCGTGCATCCGTAGTACGCCGACTAATTTTTCTTTTTGGTCCACCACATAAAAATATTGAACATGATAATCGATATATTCACTTCGATTGATTTGAAGATCGGTAAGTACATCGTTGATTGTCTGGTCGGTTTTATAAACAAGAAACTCGGAAATCATCAATCCGCCGGCACAGTTTGGATCATATTTCAACAACATCCTCGCTTCTTCAGCGTCCTTCTTGCCCATTTCCGCAAGGATAGCCTGACTAGCATGGATATCCATTTCCCCGAGCACATCGACAAGGTGGTCGCTGGAAAGCTCTTCCATGATAGCAGCCGCCTGTGCTGATGGCATATCTTCTACCAGATCGGCAGCCTGGGCATCGGGGATATCCTCAATCATATCTGCAGCATCTTCAGGGCTGAGAAGGCTGAGAAGTTTTTGCTGCTCTTCTTCCTCAAGTCGGGAAATGGCTCTTGCTGTTTCCGGTGGGCTGAGTGTTTCAATAAATTCCGTTAACTCAACTCTGTTTCCTGAAGCGATCAGCTCACGGAGCAGTTCCCATGGGGAAATTAATTTACTCATATATGACCTTTAAGTATGTACGTCGGTAAAACGTTCAACCGAGTCGGGTGGTTGTCGTCGTGGAAGAGTTTCATTGAAATTAATATTAACTTGGCTTTCGTTAGAATTTTTTGTTATGTGGATTACAATTATTGAATAAATGCAACTGCACGCACAGGGGAGCCATCGGCATCTTCAAAGCTCATAGGGAAACAGGCAAAATCAAAGTGAAGGCAGGGCAGGCCTGCCAGGTTTGTCAAGTTCTCTATAATAAGCGTGTTTTCTTTTAGCAGGGTGAAATGCACAGGATAATTTTCTGTGTCTGCTGTATCAGCAGAAATGGTATCTAGTCCTATTCCTTTTAGGCCAAAGTTGCTTAACCAGTTTGCTGCCTCCAAAGACAAAACAGGATATTTGGTAAAATACTTCTCAAAACCCCAATACCGGCTCCAACCCGTATGGAGCAACAGAAAATCGACATTTTTGATTTTGTTTTGATAAGGTTCCAACTGTTTAACCTCAATAGTTTGGGCGGTGGAATTCTCGAAATTTACCATTAAAGCCGGTCCGTAAAAATGGTCTATTGCCAGCATATCCAGAGTGTTGTGGCCTTTGATCAGGTGGGCTGGGGCGTCAATATGTGTTCCTGTATGCGAGTATAAGGTGATTTTCCTTTCAAGAAATCCTACCTCGTCAATAGAAAGTCCGGAGGTGAAGACAGGTGGTTCTGTTCCGGGATAGACAGGCATATTGGGTGTTATGGGGTGTGTTAAATCGACTGGTTTCATTTATTCCACCGAGTTTAATGGTTTTATCGTCAAAAAAGATTTGTTTGCTGCTTAAAAAGGATGTTGGCCTTGAGTTATCGACATTCAATTACACTATAATTATTGGAAAGAACAAATGGAAATACAAACATTTATTAACTACTATTTAAAAATTCTTTTTATTTTAACCCCGTTCTTTGTGCTTTCTGCATTCCTCTCACTCACTCGGGATTTTCAGGACTTTGAAAAGAAGAAAATTGCCATTAAAGTGACCATTGCCGTGATGATCAGTTCTTTTGTGATATACCTTTTTGGAAAATTTATTTTTGAATTGTTCGGTATCACCCTGGATGCCTTCAGGATAGGTGCCGGCACTATTCTCTTCCTTTCTGCCCTCACCATGATATCGGACAAAAACGATACAGCGGGTCAGAGTGACACCCATGATATTGCAGTCGTTCCGCTGGCGATGCCTATGACTGTCGGGCCTGGTGTTATCGGTGTGCTTCTCGTTATCGGCGCAGAAGCCGGTTCATATATGGAGAAAATTATCATTGGAGCAGCTCTTTTTCTTGCCGTGGTGACCGTGGGAATAATCCTCTATCTTTCAACGATTATGCAGCGCCTTATCGGCGAACAGGGCCTGCTTATCCTGCCAAAGATTACAGGACTCTTTGTTTCGGCCATTGCTGCTCAAATCATTTTTACCGGAATTCAAAACTTTCTAAAACTCACCTGAGCTGATCTTCAACAGAGGTTTGCTACCCGGTTCTTCACTTAAAATAAGTCGATCACTTGCCCGGCTTGTTTTGTTTTTCATCGATATTTCTACCTGAGTGAAAGTTTTTTGACATTCTTGACAGAGGGTGAGATCTCAGTCATTATAATTGTCTTAAGCGTGGCCCCAGCGTCTGAGAATGTTTATCGGGGCTCTGTTGAATTCCTTTGAGACCGAGGTATCTATGTTGTCATTACGATTTTCTCTTAAAAAGATTTGTTTAGCTTTTCTCTGGTTTGTTCTTTTTGCTTCAGTGAACACACTGTTTGCAGCAGATAGTGAGTCTCAAAGCATAGTGAATAAAACCTTGGTTGCTTCTCTGCAACCGATATTAAAACTCTTTGGCAACAATGCCTGGTTACAGGGAATGGCGGCCATTCTGGTCACCTTTACCGTAGCCTCACTGATCACCTGGGTGTTGTTCAAACTTTTGCGTAGAGTGGCTACCCGGACAGCCTTGCAGATAGATGACCAGATTGTTGTTTTGCTCAGACCTCCGGTTTATTACACTTTGCTGGTAGGTGGGATTTCATACGGTCTTTCGGTTATGCCGCTTGCCGATTCCGTTGAGACCATGTCAACTCGATGCATTCAAAGCATGGGCGTGGTGGTTTGGATTGTTTTCTCCACTCGTCTGGCTTCGTTGCTTCTTATAAGGCTTGCTTCTTTGAGCAATAAATTTACCTTTATTCAGCTTCAAACCCTCACTCTATTTGATAATCTGGCTAAAATCCTGATATTTGCTGTTGGCATCTATACTGTTTTTGTTATCTGGAAAATTGACATGACTGCCTGGCTAGCTTCTGCCGGGATTGCAGGTATTGCTGTCGGTTTCGCTGCAAAAGACACACTTTCAAATCTTTTTTCAGGAGTATTTATACTCGCAGATGCCCCGTATAAGGTCGGTGATTATATTGTTCTGGATCAAAGGGAGAGAGGAAAAGTGACCCATATCGGTCTACGGAGTTCAAGGATTCTCACCCGTGATGATGTAGAGATCACCATCCCCAATTCAATTATTGGCAACAGTACCATTATCAATCAGTCCGGAGGCCCTTCTGAGAAAATGCGGATAAAATTGAAAGTTGGCGTTGCTTATGGTTCCGATGTCGATCAAGTCCGAGCTGTCATGATGGATATTGCCCAAAGAGAACCGCAGGTTTGTACAATCCCTCAACCTACGGTACGATTCAGGTTTTTTGGAGCATCAAGTCTTGATTTTGAGTTACGTTGTTGGGTACCTCATCCCGAATTATGTGGCAGAATAATAGATGCTTTAAATACGGCGGTTTATAAAGAATTCAACCGATTGGGGATTGAAATTCCTTACGCTAAGCAGGATCTGTATATCAAAGGTCTCCCAGACTCTCTTGGAGTTCTAGCTGGGCCCAAGCAGTCGAATCCCTCAAATTATTCCGGCCCAATTAGCTAAGATTCATTCTGACCATCACGATGCCGGTGTAGCGGGTGTAATCCGTGTTCACTCGTTTAGGATGTTTTTTCAGCCACTAAAAATAGGGGTCGAACTGAATCGTCAAATCAATCATTCCTGCTGTATCAGCCAGCATCTGGTTAATTCGGTCATAAATAACCGGTTGTTGACTTTCAGGGACCTTCAACGAAATAGACACCCTGCCTTTTTTCGCCGCCACAGCGGCATGGGGAAAATCAAGGAGCATGCTCATAACCAGAGCATGCATTGCTGAATCGGCCAGTGCCGATCTCGATTCATCAGTTTCATGAAACGCCTCCAGACCAGCTGCGTTAGCGATGATATCAACTGCGTCGTCCTCGGACAAATGGCCAACACGTATTATCAAGTTATATGTTTCAGGGTCCATTAGATCAATACCATAGAGAAACATGCCCCACTTGCGACGTTCTTCGTCGTCTTTTTTTAGAATATATCGTGCTTTTTCCTCTGTAATATTTTCTCGTGCCACTTCATCGGCAACTCTTTTCTCGATGTCGGCAATTATTCTAACCTTGAGCACATGGGAGATGCCCTTTACAAAGTGGTGACCAACAAGACCGTGGTATACCACGTTGCCAGATAAGAATTGTTGAAGAATGGCTGATCGAATGGCTATCTTAAAACGCTTATTTCCATGGGGGAAACGATCAAGAATTGAAAAGGCATCACTCAGTCCTCGTATCAATTTAATTTCCGGTAAGTGGAAATCGTTGAGATTCTCAACGATCTGGTCCCGAGATAAACAGGAGTATCCTAATCTTTTCGCAAGTTTTTCGGCTATTGATTTACCGTGATAGTAACTTCCTCGGGAAATGGTGATGATTGGCATCAGAACCTCCTCGTGACATAAAATATGAAGAGAAAGAAGTTAGGAGATTTCCTCCAAATGTGGCCTGACGATACAATAGTTACACGCTAATATATATACATATCTAAGGTAGACAATTTTTTATTATATATCAATATTCAATGTGAATGGAGGTCATTACGAACAAAGGTTTTTCTCGAAAAAACTGTAGCAGAGAGATGCCGTGAAACTGACTAATTTCACGATCCCGCTGTTGTGTGCTGCAATATTGAGGACTTTGCTTGACAAGGTTATGTTTCATGGTGATAGAAGGAACAAGGCTAGCAACAAGATAACCAAACGAACGCGCCGATGAGGCGAGGCCGTTTACTCATTTAAGAGAAGGAGAAGCAGGATGGCAGAAAAGAAAGAAAAGAAAGAAAAGAAAGAGAAAAAAGAAAAAAAAGAAAAAAAAGGACAAGAAAAAAGAATCAAAAAACAGTTGTTGTGGGGGAGCTGTTTGTAAGTCAGAAGACGCCAAAAAGGATAAGAAAGTTAAAAAAGTAAAAATAGACAAAAAACACAAAAGGGATAATTAGTACCTTAGAAAAAATATTGAGGTATGTGCTTATCTCCTTGTTTTCGCGAAAATATATTTGGTGTATCGGAGCCAGCCCGCTGGATTTACTTTGTCGGCGGGCTGGTTCCATTTTGCTGATTGATAACTCGCAATAACTGGGCCAGTAATCAGCAAAACAAGAAGAAGAGACTCCTGCTTTCTTTGCTTACACGCGTGATTCTCAGCCCACCCTTATTGCTTTTACTAAGCTGCCTTCTGGTCCTGATAGGTATTTTCTTCTACAAGACTAGCTTCCTTCGTTGCCAGGTATTGATCAAAAGTCATCATCATGTCAACTATTCCGTCAGGGGAGATTTCAACAATTCTGTTTGCTACCGTGGACATAAATTGATGGTCATGGGAGGCAAAGAGTACAACCTCTGTAAAAGCCATCAGACCATTGTTGAGCGAGGTAATTGACTCAAGATCAAGGTGGTTAGTGGGTTCATCAAGAATGAGGACGTTGCTGTCGGAGAGCATCATCTTGGAGAGCATGCAGCGTACACGCTCGCCACCGGAGAGGACAGAAGTCATTTTTGTTGCCTCTTCTCCGGAAAACAGCATTTTTCCTAAGAATCCACGGATAAAACTTTCATCTTGTTTGGGTGGAGCAAATTGGCGTAACCAACCGACCAGATCAAGCTGATTATCTTCGAAATAAGAATTGTTTTCTTTAGGAAAATAGGCGCTTTTGATGGTTACTCCCCAGCGGAAACTGCCTTCATCCGGCTCTAGTTCTCCTGCGAGAATCTGGAAAAGAGTCGTCTTGGCTAAACTGTTCGGTCCGACAAATGCAATTTTGTCACCCTTGTTTACAGTGAGGTTGAGGTCTTTGAACATGGAAACCCCTTCAACCTCTTTTGATAGACCTTCGATCTCTAAAATAATATCACCACAGGGCCGTTCGGGTTTGAAGACGATGTAGGGATATTTACGGGAGGAGTTCGGCATGTTGTCTATGGTAAGCTTATCCAGTAATTTTTTTCTTGAGGTCGCTTGTTTGGCCTTGGATGCATTGGAGCTGAATCGTCGGATAAAATCCTTTAACTCTTCTGCTTTAGCTTTGACTTTCTTACTTTCAGTCTCTTTTTGGCGAAAATGGAGCTGGCTTGCTTCGTACCAGAAGTCATAGTTGCCGACATAAACCTCGATCTTACCAAAATCGATATCAGCCATATGGGTACAGACCTGATTGAGGAAATGCCGATCATGGGAGACAATGATTACTGTGTTATTAAAGCGAAAAAGAAAATCTTCAAGCCAGTTGATGGTCTTTAGGTCAAGCTGGTTGGTTGGTTCGTCCAGGAGAAGGATGTCAGGGGAGCCGAACAGGGCCTGGGCAAGAAGGACCCGCACCTTGTCGCTACCGTCGAGCTCCTTCATTTTTTTCTGACGCATCTCTTCCGGGATGCCGAGACCTTTTAACAGCACTGAGGCTTCTGCCTCTGCCTCGTAGCCATTCATTTCACCGAATTTAACTTCGAGTTCACCGGAAAGGATGCCGTCTTCTTCAGTGAAATCGGGTTTGGCATAGAGTGCCTCACGGGCGGCCATAACCTTGTAGAGCTTTTTGTGCCCCATGATAACGGTATTGAAAACTGTATGTTCATCAAAGGCGAATTGATCCTGGGCAAGCATCGCGATTCGCTGACCTGGGCCTTTGAAAATTTCACCACGATCAGCATCAATTTTACCTGCTAGGATCTTCAGAAAGGTGGATTTGCCAGCACCGTTTGCACCGATCAATCCGTAACAATTGCCAGGGGTGAATTTAATATTGACGTCTTGGAATATGATTCTCTTGCCATAAGAGAGAGAAATATTGGATGCAGTAATCATGGTCGTGTCCTCATAAAAAAGCCAAAAGGAAACTTCCTATGGCGTGGAGTGGTGTTCAGGAAAAGAAATGCAGGGTGCGAAGTCGTTAATTTTCTTCAGGAATAGTGGTATCTTGTTCCTCTGCAGGATTCGCTACTTTCTCCTGCTTGCGCTGCTGTTTTTCGTCTTTTTTCTTTTTCTTTGCGATTTCTTTTTGTCGTTTTTCGTATGAATAATTTGTTCTGGCCAAGAATCTCTCCTTAGTGACTTATAAAATCTTTTTCGCTTTTTGAAAAAGATTTTAGTGAAGGAACTTATCCCGCACTTTTCGGCGGGGCTAGTGACTTATAAAATCTTTCTTCGCTTTCTGAAGAAGATTTTAGTGAAGGAACTTATCCCGCACTCTTCGGCGGGGCTAGTGACTTATAAAATCTTTCTTCGCTTTCTGAAGAAGATTTTAGTGAAGGAACTTATCCCGCACTCTTCGGCGGGGCTAGTGACTTATAAAATCTTTCTTCGCTTTCTGAAGAAGATTTTAGTGAAGGAACTTATCCCGCACTTTTAAGCAGGTCTAATAATTTAGTAATAATTTTCTTGTTTTTTTTGCAAGGAAATCATTTTGTGAAAGAAACTATACCCCGCAAATGGGCACTCTAATGAATCCTGCTCTGTCTAGCAGGGTTAGTATAAGTGCATGTTCGATATAACATTCATTGAAATAAAAAAAGCCCCCGCAACAAGTGCAGGGGCTTTTTTTGTGGTCAAACTAAGATCTTACAGTTGCACTACATTCGCAGCTGCAGGACCTTTTGGGCCGTCGACAACCTCAAAGGTCACTCGCGCGCCTTCTTCAAGAGATTTGAAGCCCTGAGCCTGAATTGCGGAATGATGAACAAATACATCGTTACCACCATCTTGCTCAATAAAACCGAAACCTTTTGAATCATTAAACCACTTTACTGTTCCTTCAGCCATCTTGTACTACTCCTTTTTGCTGGGTTCCGTTGGAACCCTTTTTTATGTAGCCGAACCATCACTTTGATACTTCGACTGGAAGTCTGGTTATCCAGACAAATCAGATTATCTTTGTACCGGTTTACTTGTTCCAAAATCAAAAGAACAAGCTTTACTGCGTCGGCTTTTACCACGGGTGGCTGTGGCCGGCTTTTTGCCTCGCGGCATCTGTCGGGAAAAATTCTCCCTATTGTTCTCACTTGCTTCAACTTCTACTCTGCTCGATACGACAGCAGGAGGGGTCGTTTTACTGTTCATTTTTTTGCCGAGATTACGCTCAATGAGAGATATCATTTTGCTGTCATCCCGATCGGCAAAAGTTATAGCTTGACCGCTCCGTGTGGCTCGACCAGTACGTCCGGTCCTATGAGTGTAGGTCTCGGCAGTATCTGGTACATCATAGTTAATGACGTGGGAAATGCCAAGTACATCAATTCCACGAGCTGCAATGTCGGTGGCAACCAAAATCTTATAGGTGCCGTCGCGAAAACCGTCCATAGCCTGCTGTCTTTTCTGCTGGGACAAGTTGCCTTGCAGGGAAGTCGCACTGTATCCGGCATGTTCTAAAACCAAGGCCAGGCTTTTTGCTTTATATTTGGTACGGGTGAAGATCAGTGCACATGTCATTTCACCCTTATCTATGATACTTTTCAGCAAAATCGTCTTTCTTGCTTTGGCGACGTGATAGAGCTCATGGGAGATTTTTGGCGCAGGTAGATTGTGGTTAATCTGCACTGTTGCCGGGTTGTATAAAATCTCTTCGGCCAAGTGGCGAATTTCCGATGGCATCGTAGCGGAAAAAACCAGAGTCTGACGCTTTGTGGGCAGTTGCTTGATTATTCGCTTGATGTCCGGGAGGAAGCCCTTGTCAAACATATGATCTGCCTCATCCAAAACCAGAACTTCAACCGCTCTGAGGTTAAAAGCTTTATCATTCAACAGATCGAGTAAACGACCAGGGCAGGCGACTACAATTTCAACACCGGAGCGGATTTTGCTTACCTGTGGCTGTTTGCCTACACCGCCATAAACGACAACACTTCGCAGTCCTGTCTGTTTCGCCATTTTACCAATGTTATCATGGATCTGCTCTGCTAATTCTCTTGTGGGGGCCACAATCAAAGCCCGTACTATTTTACGGGGGCCTTCCTGGAGTCGTTGTAAAATCGGAAGAACAAAGGCTGCGGTTTTTCCGGTACCGGTCTGAGCAAGGCCGAGCATGTCACGGCCTGTGAGGATCGATGGGATAGCTTCTTTCTGGATTGGGGTGGGGCTGGTATAACCACAAGCAGCGATGCCTGCGTTTATCTTTGGGTGGAACTGAAATTCATTAAAACTCATTAATACTCCATTGTATTTCGTAGTGAGATGTCAAGGTTACGCCCTGGCTCCTCGATCTGCGAATCCTGTAAGATCCGCTAGTAATTCATATATTTTATAGCCAGTGTTAGAATGGTTTTTCTGTCCAACACCTGCGCATAGCTGAATTGAGTTGGTTGTCTTGAAACGAGATTTCGGACAAAATCTGAACTTTAAAGCTGAATTATGGTGCTTAAAAGTATATCCTAAATTGTTTTTTGGTCTGATTTTTCCGACAAAAATCACCATACTGTTTTAAGTAATCAGCATGTGCTTCGACGGCAACGAACGACGCTTGGGAAACAACGAGGTTAACGAGGACTACCTGAAGGGAATGTGCTCCTACTTAATTAATTCAATGAGCAGTATTATACTCTCTTTTGGGGATTGTGCAAGGAAATAAAGCAGGACCTCACTGTCGGAAGGCTGATATTTATCTTTTGGTGGATCTTGTGATAGAGAGACTGATATCTGCCTTAATTGGAAAAGATCAGTAAAACAAAGTGTTGTGGCGATATTGAGCAACTGGTGAGGAGACGTTCAGGGTCATTCCCATTTGAATTCTGTCTTAGGTTGAAGGTTAGTGCGATATTTTAGTTGCAGTGCCTGCAGGAAGTTACGCAGAATCTGATCTTTGCAGCTACGATAGTTTTTGTGATCAGGCTTGCGGAAAAACGCACTTAACTCGTGTTTGCTCATTGGTAAATCTACCAGTGACAGAATGTTCAGGATATCGTCGTCTTTGAGGTTTAAGGCGATTTTTAATTTTCTGAAAATAATATTGTTATTTAATCGCTTTTCCGGTTTTGGTTGAGGACCTTCTCGCTTTCCTCGTTTATCGTTGATCAATCCATTGAGGAAAGCAGCGAGTTGGATGTCGCTACAGTTTTGATACGCGGGGTCATCATCTTTTTTTAACCAATCGCTGATCTGTTCCCTGGTAATTCGATAGCCAGCCAGGCCAAACAAGGCAATCATTTTGGAGTCGCTAAAATTGAAGGTATATCGGACTCGACGCAAGATATCGTTATTATTCACAAGAACGTCCTGTTTGAAATTTGTCGCTGGGATTTAATGGCATTTTTGATTTATGCGATATTTTATCGTGATGTCTTCGCGAAAACCGTCGGGACATCAGATGGAAAGTGTCTTATAGTAAGAGCATTCAATGAGTAGGATCTTCCCTGGATTCTGCACAACATGGGTGAGTCAGTCCTACTTGTATAACGCTTATTTTACAATTTAAATCAGAGAGAGTCTTGTAGCTTTAAAATATTTCCAGTATGCATATAAAATATCATAACGGTCTGTTGTATCAAAATCATCTCCAAATGATTACCCTCAGGCCAAAATGATATTCCTGTAACAGACCAGATTACATTGAGAGTGTAGTACGTTCGTCAGCAATGGAATGGAATTACTTGAGAGGATGCGATGTAGTTCAGGAACAACGGAAATACATTGTTAACCAGTAGGTCCCGTTCAAAACCTTAACCAAGGAGAATACCCATGTCTGAGAGTGTTTACAAAATAATCGAAATGGTCGGATCAAGCCCAAAATCTTGGGAAGAAGCAACCAATAACGCTATCAAATCTGCTGGCATGAGCCTGCGCGACCTGCGTATCGCCGAGGTCGTAACCCTGGATATAAAAATAGACGAAGGAAAGCCAGCTGCTTATCGGGCGCGTGTGAAGCTATCCTTTAAAATCCTTTCCGATTAACCCGCATTTATTATAGAGTCCCTCTGCAAACCTCGAAAGAGCAGGGAGACGCCTAGGGGGCCGGATTGAGCATGGGGGGCAGGATACAAGGAGCATCCCTGCTGTTGATTTCGGCCCCTCTTTTTATTTGGGCAAACGACCTAAGTCCCTTGTCATCTGCTTAAGGTCAATTTCGGATACAACACCTATCATCACCTATTGTTTCTGATCGCCGGCCCTCTGAAGGGATTCCTTTATTATCCATTGATTTTTTTTAACAATCTCCGTGTCTGCTCCTGCCAGAGAGTTGGATTTTGCTGCAAGTGATCTGGCCTGTAGAAAAAGATTCTGTTGTAGTTTGACCTCAGCGAGTTGTGACCAGAGCATGGCATCTTTAGGCACTGCACGCAGACCTCTTTCAAGGGTCGCCGTGGCCAGATCCGGTCTGCCCTGACGAATGTTTTCCGAGGCCTGTCGACTGAAATCCGCGGCGATGGCGCTGGTCTGCTTCGGGGCTTGTCTGACTGGCTCCGCTTGTGGAATTGGTTGTTTTTTGACAATCGGCGCTTCCGGTCGAGGAGGTGGATAATGGACCGGCGGTGGGGGAGAGTAGGCCACACATCCCTGGAGGAGTTGGGCGCCTACAAGCCCTAAGGTTAACACTTTGCAAGTCGTTTTCATTATATTGTTCATAGATGATTCTAAGTAAAATTATGGATTGTCTGCAGTTGACTTAGCAGTGCTTCGCAATCGTTTATCTGAGGAAGTCGAAAATGTTATTTAATCCATTATGTAACGCCCGTTCAATATCGGTGTCATGAGTTCCACATGGCACCGCCTCGGGTAACACACCGTTGCTAATAAAAGGTAACAAGGTTTCCTGGGCCGTATCACATTTTTGATTGAAAATCTGACCTGTAGAAATATCTGCATAATACCAGTTGATAGTATCGGGTGGTTGAGGTTGCAGGGGGCTGGTGCTGATTCCCGCCATGGTGGCCGCCCATACCCCGAGGGCACCGGTTGCCCCGGTGAGACCGGTTGGTTTATTGTCGTCGCGTCCTACCCAGGCCACGGCAACGTGCATGCCGCTGAACCCTGCAAACCAGGAGTCGCGCAAATCATTGGTGGTCCCGGTTTTCCCAGCCACAGTGAGTCCTTCGGGCAGGAGTCGTTGCAGGCCACTGGCAGTTCCCTGGGTCGTTACGGCCTGCAAGGCGTTTGACAGACAGAATACGGCAGCTGAATCTATTGTCTGCTCCACTGTGAGTGGATAGCGCTGCAAGGTGATATTCTGTTGGTCGATAACGGCAAGGATAGCTCGTAGGGGAGTTTTGTAGCCATCTGCAGCAATAGTCTGGTACATCTGCAAAACCTCAATAGGTGGCAGTTCGACAGCTCCGAGCAGTAGAGAAGGGTAGGCGTCTATATTTTCCTGAATACCTAGTTTTCTCAACATATCAATGACCTTGTCCAGTCCCAACTCCATTCCCAGCTGGACGGTGGCAACATTATACGAATGTATCAATGCCTGCATCAGGGGGATTGGGCCATGAAAGAGGTGATCATAGTTTTCAGGTTGCCAGTCATCTCCGGCCATTGGCACGTTAATCGGAGTGTCATTGATGATTGTCAGTAAATTGTATGACTCGGGTTGGGCAAGTGCTGTCAAAAAAACAGCGGGTTTGATGACTGAGCCGACGGGTCGTTTCATATCCAATGCTCGATTGAATCCAGCTTGGCGGGGTGCACGGTTGCCGACAACGGCTACCACCTCTCCTTGGTCGACCGAGGCAACGACCAGGGCACCCTGAAGTTTTCGAGTATCTTCTCCTCCCCTTCGTTTCTCAATGGCGGTAAGTTCACCCGCAAGACTTTTCTCTGCCTGTTGCTGAATAATTGGGTCAAGTGTAGTGAAAATCGATAAGCCTTCGCTACGCAAATCTTCGTCATTGTAGTCCCGTGCCAGCTGCTTGCGCACAAGCTCCAGAAATGCCGGGTAGAGGGTTATACCTGAAGGGGCTTCCTTGGTTATTTCGAGAGGCTTGTTTTTCAGTTGATCGGCTTTCTCTTGACTGATCAATTGGTTTGATGCCAGGATGCTCAAGACCTGATTTCGTCTCGATTTTGCGCGCTCGGGTTGATGTCTTGGGCTATAATAGGATGCTCCTTTGACAATTCCAATCAACAAAGCAAGCTGTTCCGGTTCCAGCTCTCCCAGATCACGACCGAAATAGAAACGGCTTGCCATGGCAAAGCCGTGAATGGCACGTTTTCCGTCCTGGCCCAGATACACCTCGTTGAGATAAGTTTCCAGAATTTCGTCTTTACCGTAGTGAAATTCAAGGAGCAGAGACATTATAGCCTCGTTCACCTTTCGGAGTATAGTCTGTTCATTGCTGAGAAAGATATTTTTAACCAGCTGCTGGGTCAGTGTGCTGCCGCCCTGGACAGTTTTTCCAGCTCTCAGGTTAGCAAGGGCAGCTCTGATTATAGAAGTCGGACGAATCCCCCAGTGAGAATAGAAGTTGTTATCTTCAATGAGGAGCAGGCCCTTGATCAGCAGTTCCGGTGCATCCGCAAGTTTGATCAGCACACGGTCTTCGTTCTGGGTTGGATAGATGGACGCGTATTGGACGGGTTCCAATCGGAACATATTCTTTGTTTGATCGCTGCCGGGCTCTGAAAGAGCAGTAACTGTATTGTTATGTATTGTGAGCTTAATAAGGGTGGCAGGTTGCTGGACGTCAGGAAAATGAAAAGAACGGCTAAAAATAGTAATTTTGCCATCTCTAATGTTAAATTCACCGGGTTTATCAGGGATATCCTTTTGGCCATAACGCAACATGAGCAGTTCCTTTTTCAAGTCACTGACAGGCATTATCTTGCCGACATATAATTCTAAAGGCCGTGCATAAATGCGGGCCGGCAGTTCCCACCGCTTCCCTTCAAACCATGTGGTAATCTGTTTGTCGAGCCTGAGAGTATAAGGCACTGCGAGCAACAGAACTCCAGCTGTAATTACGAGGAAGATCGATACAAAACGAGATGATTTTTTCATATGTTATAGAAAATAAAATGCTTATATCCTTCAAGGAGGGTACTGAACGGAGTCTCCGCAAAGCACGGGGACCAAAAAGAGCACTCGACAACCGAGCATTATTAAGAATCCCCCCCCTGTGGGGTGTCAGACTTGATGTGGAAATAGTAACCCTTGAAATTATTTTACCTGGCAATCGTAAATTAAAAATTAAGGGATCGGCCGTTCAATTAAGTTGTTTTTTCGCTCTTATTTTGGCATCGATCAGGTCTGTGTGACTGAGGCGCAGTAGGTTTGCCAACTTATGAGCAAAATGATCTTCATGTTCTTCCAGGTGGGCATCGAGTTGAATGATTCGCCAGACCGCTTCCATAGCTTCGATTTTCTCATCTTTTGTGAAATGAGTATTCATATAACGGGTGAAACGGAAAAGATCCACGGAATCGTTTCGTTCGCGGTTGCCGGAAGCGAGCAGATCATCAATATCCTGTTGAGGGACACCATACTCTGTTGTGAGAGTTGAGACGATATGGTCCAGTTCCTCGTCGGAACACTCTCCATCCGCATGAGCCGCCTCCAGCAAGAGCACACACAAAGCCACATGGGCATTTTGCGTGTTGTTGTCCGTTTTCTGTGCGGTTGTATTACCGAGAATTTTTTTCATCAGATCAAACATGCTGCATCCTCAATATTCGATGTTTATGAAATAATTAAACAGGAATTCATCCAAGTTGCCGTACAGCTCCTCTATTAACCACAATCAGTCCTGTCACTACAAGGATAATGGAGCAAATGAGATTGGTCGTAATGGGTTCACCCAAGAGGGTAACTCCCAGAAAAACGCCGGATAGAGGCATAATGAAAACAAAAGCGTGCAACGCGGTGGCGCCGAATTTTTGAATCATGGTATTCCAGGCAACAAAACCAAACGATGCTGTAACGAGTGCCTGGTATAACATCGCTTTAATAATCGAAGCATCAATAAATCGAACCATTTCTCCATCCCAGAGAAATCCGCTCAACAAAAACATAGGTGCGGCTATGGATATAGGGTAGAGGGTAATCTGGATAGGGTGAAAGTCTTCAATAATTTTTTTTATATAGACGACATGGCAACCCCAGACGAGGACCGCACAAAGAATAAGCACATCTCCCTGCAATGCATCACCCGTTAAAGCTGCATTGTCAAAAAAAAGAACCAACACCCCCGCAAAACCGAGAAGAAGTCCTGTAACTTTTTTCAGGTTAATGGTATCTCCAGGGATAAAGCAATGAGCCAGGATCATAACGACAAACGGGAGAACATTGGCAATTAGGGTGCCGTGGGACGCTGTTGTCTTGCTTTGTCCGAAATAAAAGAGCGAGAGCTGGATAAAGAAGAAAATCGGGAGAATTGCGAGCTTACGGAGCTGGGATCTGGTCACCGCCAGTGGACAGTTGGTGATGAGAGACCATAAAAAAATAACTAGAGCGGCAATGCTGAATCGTATTCCCGCTGTGGTAAATACTCCCAGGCCGGTCAAACTGATCTTGATTGCTACCGCATTAGCACCAAACAGCATGCACAGGAACATGGAGAATAAAGATGCGCCAAGTGGCAACCCGTGGCTGGTGGCCAGAAGGGGTGATGCATTGTTTTTAATTTCCAACGGACTGCCTTTTTTGTAGCTCCTAAAGCCTCTTGCAATGTGCAATATTACTGCACCAACGGGAGTATTATTATTGCCATTTTGCTGGAAGATGAGGTTCTACCGGTCGATTTCCTGACCATAGCCCATCACAATCACCCTCTTGTCGATTATCTCAAACTGCTTTTTAATTCGTTTGAGAGTAGCAGTAGCGGTCATCGATTTCAATCTGTCTGTTCCGTCCGTACTTTTTCCAGGTGTCGTTCGAAAGAGTCGTTCGGCCTACCTACCGGGTGGTACCCACTCTTTGAAGCATCACCATACAATCGAGAAATAATAAGTACTTTCATGCCGGAAAGCAAAGGTGGAAATTTTGGTTAGTTTTCCGGCAGGAATAAGGTCAATAATTTACTGTAACAGTAGAAATTCTTTGAGGTGGCCTCGCATGCAGTGATTTGAAGCCATTGAAGAGGAGTAGGCTCCGGCGTTTATCAGAGCGATGTATTTTTCCTCAGCCATATCGGGGAGGAGGAGATTTTCGTACCAGACATCAAGTGCTTCGTTAATGTGCCCAATTACATGAACTGGAGTGCGGTGAGTAGATTCGCTGGAGAACAAGGGTACCGGCTGAAATGGCAGTTTATAATAGGCTGGCTCAGGCGCTATGTTAAAACCACCGTTTACTCCCAGAAAATGTGTGTCCTGTTTCTTTTCCAAATAGGTAATACCAAGAAGGAGGAGGCCTGCGTCTTTTGCTACATAATCTCCCGGTTCCATATCGACAACAAGCCCACGATCTGTGAGAGAGGTTTTGATGATTTTTGCCCATTTGTCAAGATCCAGCGGTTGGTCTGAGGCGACATGGGGAACACCGAGACCACCACCAATATTGACTCGCTGCACAGTTGGCACCTGATCGACAAACCACAGGCATTTTTCTACAACAGCCTGCCACTGTTCAAGCTGCTCTGTGAGATAGCCGCATCCGGTATGGAAATGAATCCTTTTGACCGTAAGTCCAAAAGATGCAGCAATTGCCAAGGCCTCAAGGAACTGCTCTTTGAAAATGCCGAATTTTGTGGTAACTGGACCGGCATACTGCAGTAACTGGTTACTCGCCCGGCTGACTCCTGCCGCTGGATTAATACGAATGCCTATATCTGATCCTGGCTTTCGTTTGCCCCACTCCTTAATGGCATACAGTGAATCTGCATTAAAAAGCAGCCCATCATAGCGTGCCAGTGCGTCAAAATCTTCCTGTGAGAGACTTGTTGCCGTAAAAGAAATGTCATGAGGTGCAAAGCCGCAGCCCAGAGCGTGTTCGACCTCCGCAGGTGAACACGCATCTATGCCGCACAGTCCGGTCTGTTTGAGAAAAGTCAGCAAAGGAGCAAAACGATTGGCTTTCATGGCGTAGTACAATTGGGGCTGTTGCTGTCCGCCAACCTTCACCAAGGCGCTTTTAACCCGCTCGATATTTTCTCTGACCCGTTTTGCAGAGTAGACAAACGCAGGCGTGCCGAACTGTCTGGCAAGATCGGCAACCCTGTGTCCCGCAAAGTGCAGCTCTTGCTGCTGGTAGCAAAGATCAAGTCTTTGCCACCAGTCAGGAGTTTGTCCGGGGTTCATTATATAACTACCGACAAGCCGACTTGTTCCGTCGGGGCCATTTTAGACTTACGCGATGCTGGTTTTTGATAGGGTAATTCCAGTCTGCCGGTGATCCAGCCTCGGCAATTTTCAGAACCGCAAGAGCAGGGAAATTGCTTAAAGAGGTAGTCTTCAGTTTCTGCATAATCCATATAGAGGTAACTGTTTGCTTCTATGTCCTGCAATGCTGTCACTGTCATTGTTGACATGTTGACCGAAACGTTTGGAGCACAGGAGTGCAGGAAATATCCGGAGAAATAAGGGTCGAAATTATGGCTCGTTTTTGACAATTGCAGAGTGTGTTGTCGTATATCAGGTACTGATTGTATGGCTATTTTGGCCATAATCGTACCCTTCTTAAAAGATCGGTAGGTAATGACTCCCATACCAGTCTTTTTGTCTTTGAAAACAATGGAAAAATCCTCAGCACGAGGGAATAGTGGATCATTGCCTAGTTCAGGGGGATATAACATTGGGGGTACTCCAGATAAAAAGAGATTGAGAAGTAGCCTGCAGCCCCAAGGGCAGGATTGCAGGAAGGCTAAAATCGACTATATAAACTAAAATTTCAGAAACACAATTATTTTTTTTACGAGAGGTGAAAGTAATTGTTTTTTCAATTGGAGAATGGCTTCTGACAAAGGCCTTTAGCGGTAAAGATGTGGTCCGGCTACGGTTAAAAATACTTGAATTAACAGTGTTAAAATTTTATGCGATCTGAGTCGGACCGTAGGGTCTTCAGGATAAGGCCATTTGACAACAGTACTGTTTTTTGAGCTCTCTGATATGCGCAGGACCGATGCCGCAGCATCCTCCTATTATTCTGGCCCCCTCATCAATCCAGTTCCCGACTTCTACTGCATATTCCTCGGGAGAAATAATGTCATTGAATTTCCAGGTAGGCATAACAAATCGTCCGGAATGGGCATACACCCCCAGCGTATCCTGCCAGCATGCCTTCAATATGTTAAAAGCGTCTGTAGTATCGGATACTTCAGTGTGCATAATGCATGCGGCAGAACCTCCGATTCGCGACATGGCCTCGACGCCTTCCACAAGAGTGTGTTCGCGTTCCCACAACATAATTTCGCCTGTTTCATTTCGTTTGCAGCTAAATCCGAGCCAAACAGGGAGTCCCGTGCTGCATGCAGCCTGTACGGCAAGCGATCCCTGTTCAATATCTTCGATCATTTCTATGATAAGCAAATCCACTCCTGATTCTGCAAGGAGTTCAGCCTGTTCGACATACCAGGAGAATGCCTCAGAAAGTGGTGGATAACATTTCGTCGAATCGGAGCAGAACGTGGTCGGTGCTATCGAACCTGCGATTGCCACCGGAGAGGTTGCCACATTTTCACGGGCACTGACTGCCAGCTTGACGGCCTCTAGGTTGAGTCGTCGGAATTGCTTCATTAATCCAGCCGGGAGAAGCATGTGTCTCGCGGTCGAAAAGCTGTTCACCGTAATGACATCAACACCGGCGTTTATGTACTCTTCATGAACAGCCTGAACTATTTCAGGATGCGTGAGAATTGCCTCAGCAGACCACGCCTTGCTGTTCATCGGAACGCCCCTTTTTTCAAGTTCGGTTCCAGTGGCACCATCGAGCAAAATTATCTGCCCCTGCTGTAGTTTTGATTCTATAAACGTGAGATCCGTCATAATCCACCAATGTTTCTTTTATTGCTGTGCCCAAATTTCCAGGTGAGCTGTTATTTAACAGGCCGATCATAATCATGCTATTGTAATCGGAAAGCAACCGCAATTGCTGCCGTTAGCTCTTTCAATACGTATGGTTTGGTTACAGCTGCCTTGAAACCATATTGTTTGAAAGAGGCCATGACGGGATCATTGGAATATCCACTGGAGACGATGGCCGTTATCTTCGGATCGATTTTCAGTAACTCGACCATTGTCTCTTTACCACCAAGCCCTCCCGGGATGGTGAGATCAACCATGACCAGATCAATAGATTCAGCCGAATTGAGTCGATCCTGATAGATGTTTATCGCCTCCCTGCCTTCACTTGCGGAAACGACACTGTGCCCCAGTGTTTTGAGCATTACCTCAAGCACCATCTGCACGGATTCATCATCATCCATTACCAGCACCCTGAGAGGGGGAGTTGACGCGAAAACATCCTGTCTGATTCCTTGCTGGTTAGCCGGCTGTGATGTGGCCGGCAGGTAAATAATGAATTCAGTCCCTTTCCCTTGCTCAGAATTGACCAAAATGTGTCCATGGTGTTTGTTGATAATGGAATGGGTAATGGCGAGGCCAAGGCCGCTCCCTTCCTGTTTGGTAGAGAAATAGGGATCAAAAATTTTGTCGAGTAGATCGGCATGTATGCCGATGCCACTGTCTTTTATACTGATTTTCACATAATTACTGTTGGGATCGAGGAGGCCGAACGTATCTTCTGCGGGAAGCGCATTTTCGCAGAAGATTTTTATATTGCCGCCATTTGGCATGGCATGTCGGGAATTGAGGACGATATTTTGAATAACCTGGCTGATCTGACCTCGATCTACGACAGCATACCAGAGATTTTCCGGGAGTTGGTATGTGCAGGAAACATTGCAGCCGTGCAGAACAAATGTAGCAGAATCTTTTATAATTTCAGCAAGAGATGTCGATTCCCTGATGGGTTCACCGCCCTTTGCAAAGGTAAGAAGTTGTTGGGTGAGGTCTTTTGCCCTGATCGACGCTTTCTCAGCGGACACCAGCATGTTTCGAGTTTTTGGAGACAAGCTGGTGTCGAAAAGGCAGAGATTGATATTGCCTAATACTGCGGTGAGAATATTGTTGAAATCGTGGGCAATCCCGCCAGCCAGAATTCCTGTTGATTCGAGTTTTTTGATTTTAAGCAGCTCTTTTTCCGTACGCATACGTTCGGTTACGTTTTCAACAAGGGAGAGTGCTCCAAGAATGGTTCCCGATGAATCACAAATGGGGGTGTTGAACCAGTCGCATTGAATGATTTTCCCATCTTTAGTGATGTTTTCATTGTGGCTTCGTATGCCATTTTTGCTGGAGATGAGTTTTCGCCAGATCTTCTCGATATGCGGGTGCAGCGATGGCCCAAGCAGATGTTTCGCCGGCAGGCCGATGGCCTCTTCGGCAGAATAGCCAAATATTTTTTCGGCCGCCCGGTTCCATTGGCTGACTTGAAAATCGGTGTTCCAGAGGATAATTCCCATGGGAGACTGTTCTACGATTGTTCGTAGCCGTTTTTCACTGGACCGAAGAGCCTGTTCAGCACTATCTCGTTCCGTTACCTCTTTCTTAAGGTCGAGGGTTCGTTCTTCGACCAGTTCTTCCAGATGATTGCGATATGACCTGATAGCATCGAAATTTTGACGCAGTTTTGAAATCATTTGGTTAAACATGTCAGCAAGTTGGCCAATCTCATCTTTGGAGTGGATAGACACCGTTGTGTCCAGGTTGCCATGCAGGATGTCCCGTGCGGAGTTCTCCAGTTGCTCAAGGGGACGGGTTATACGGTCTGAGAGAAGGACGGTGATCAGGATGGACAGTGCTACTGCGATAAGAGAGACTGCCCAGGTAAACAGTTGGATATTGTTTACCTGGGACTGGGAAATGGTAAGCTTTTTGTCAACAAAGGTTTGCAGTTGTCTGGCCAATTTTTGTCGAGACAGGTGCATATATTGACTTATGTAGTTTAGGTTTTCCTGCTCAATCAGGTATCGACTAAAAATGTCACCATAAATAGAAGTTACTTTGGAAACTCTATAGACTTTCAGGCGCTGACTGTTGTCAGCGGCTCGGTCTAGAGTCTGTTTGGCCAGTAATTGTATTTCAGCAACGATTTGAATTACGGCTTGGGCTGATTCCGGTGCCCCCGAGAGCATATATGTTTTCTCTGCCTGAAACATCCGGCTTTCCTGAAGTAAAATATTTGTGGAAACGCCACCCATCGCGTCGGTTAATGTTCCGGTGTTTGATAGCAGTCGGTCGGATTCCTGAATCATACGGCTCCGCATGGCTTCCATCTTAAGGACTTGGTCGGTGAAAGAGGAAAAATTTTTCTGATAGCGCTTCAGTTCCGTCAGGACATTCTCAACCGGATGCTGTTGATTTCTATTGAATTTTTTATTCACGTCACCAATGGTAACACCAAGTTCCTTGATGATTTTATTTACCGCATGGGCGTCGCCGATTTCCAGAGTGGAACTAAAGGAATATTCTTTCTCCGACAAGGAACTAAATAATCTGTGGACTTCAAGACTGAAGGCAAAAATAGTATTTTGACGTTGTAGGGCAGTATGCATGCCCCACCAGCTTGCGACTGCCACAGTGATAGTCAGGAACAGGATTGAACAAAAGGCTAAGCCTATTTTTAGGCGAAAAGACATGCTTTCTCCAGAGGGATCACTTGTTACGAGGTAATTTTTCTATTTCCGCCTGGAGATTTTCCAGAATTTCTGAACCTTGGTCGGGGAAGGCGATAATTTCGTTAAAGCTATCCATACCTTTCTCCGCGATGGCTGAAGAGGTAGATAGGTCGTAGTTAAAAGCCCAAAAAGGCGAATTATCGATTTCTTTAAGAATTCGTTGTCTGAGGGGCGAGTAAAATTGGCGGGGAATCTGGCTATTGGGAGAAAAGGCACCTGAGCCTTCACTGAGTCGTTTTTGCGGTTCAACTGTCTGAAAAATAGCGGAGGATGTTTTTGACAAAATGTCGACCGGCTGAGCCTTTTGCCACTACCAGACCGTCCACCGGTCCGAGGGCGACCTTTGAAACATTTTCGGTGATCGTCGGGAAAATAAAAAAGTCAAAACCGCTCCCTTCTGCCAGGCCGCATTTCTCTCCAGTAAAAAACGGAATAGCCCATGTACCCATGAGTGTCATGGCAGCTTTCCCGCTACAGACAAGATTTGCTGCTTCCGTCCAGTCGAGATCGTTGGCATTATCGTTGAAATAGCCCTTTTGCAACAGTGTTCCCCACATCGAGTAAATCTTGCGGACTTCAGGGTCAGTGTACTTTTGCTTATTTTCCATCAGTGCTTGTCGATAGGCGTGGCCGGCGGTTCTAAGCAGCATATAATCAAACCAGAACTGTGCCGGCCAGCGCTCCTTTGCGCCAAGTGCAAAGGGTATAATCTTACGGTTCTTGAGTTTTTCAGCCAGGTCAACCAGTTCAGACCACGAGCCGGGAGCCGTTAAACCTTCACGTTCAAACAAGGATTTATTATAGAAAAAGCAAACAAAGTGTTCGGTTATAGGGAGTAAATATTTTTTATTGTTATAGGTGCTGGCCGCTTCCGTCATTGGAGTGGTAAAGCGGTCCGTCAAGGGAGTCGTCTGCCAGATGTCATCGATAGGTTCAAGTTGGCCTTGGTCAACGAGTTCCTGGGTTTTCGCTCCCGCCCAGTAGGTGAAGAGCTCAGGTGGGTTCTCCTTGGCTAGAGTTGAATGGATCATGCTTTTGAAAGCTTCATGATCGAGTGCATTGGCAAGTACCTGATAGTTGGCGTCCATGCTGTTAACAGAAGCGACCATCTCTGCCATTCCACCACTGAGTGGGCCGGAAAAATAGTGATAGAGGCTTATTTGTTTGATCTGCTCAGGGAAAGAGGCTCTTTTCTGTCTGACTTTCTTTTCGAATTGTGAGTGGAAAGAGACAATAGCAATCGTTATAGCCAGCAGGATAAGGATGGTTGGCAGGACGGCTTTTTTCATGTGACTCCAAGGACAATGCCGGTTGTTTTCTCGATTTGGGGTATTGTAATCACAATATTGTATCATAAAATTAATCGAATTTGCAGAATGACAGGTGAGATAGATTTGGTTTCTAATCTGTTTCTGTCAGCCAAATAAAGCCAATGTGTTACAGTAACACTTCTGCAAAGGTCTCAATAGGTAAACATTTTCTGACGAGGCTTGGCAGGTTACCGGAGATTATCGACGATGGGTTGATTTCTCACTATTTTTGTACAAAGTATCCGACTGGTGATGTGAAGAATCTGATCCTCAACAAACGGAGTAAAAAATGGAAAAATTTACCATCGCAGGTATTGGTGAACTCCTCTGGGATGTGTTGCCTGAGGCTGAGGTAATTGGTGGTGCGCCGGTAAACTTTGCCTATCACGTCACGGCTCTTGGGGCAAAGGGCATTCCCATCTCGACAATTGGCCGAGACTCCCGGGGGGAAATGGCCCTGGTAGAATTACAAAAACGCGGTGTCGATATCGCAGCGATTTCAATGACGGAGAGGTTCGAAACAGGATATGTAATCGCTACGGTCGATGAAGAGGGAAAGGCGACTTACCGTTTTCCCGATGAAGTTGCATGGGACCATATACTGGTTAATGATTACGCAGAGGGGCTGAAAAGTTCACTTGATGCGGTCTGCTTTGGGTCTCTAGCCCAGCGATCGGAACATTCGCGTCGGGTGATCCATAGTTTTCTCGACACTCTCAGAAAGGAGACGGTGAAGGTCTTTGATATCAACCTCCGGCAGAATTTCTTTTCCAGACAGATAATAGAATCCTCTCTTGAGCGGACTGATATCTTAAAATTAAACGAAGAAGAATTGCCGATTCTTGCCAGCTTATTGGAGACGAAAAGGACGAGCGACCATTGGCTTCCTGACCTTATCGAGCGATACGATCTTCATATGGCAATACTTTCCAGGGGCGGCAACGGCAGTCTCCTGCTGACTCAGGAGAGTTCCTCGGAACATTCAGGAATTAAAACCCTTATTGAAGATACCATTGGGGCTGGAGATGCTTTCACTGCATCGGCAACTATCGGTTTTTTGCAGGGGCTGAGTTTGGATGATATTAATGAGCAGGCCAATAAAACAGCTGCCTATGTTTGCTCACAGCGAGGTGCTATGCCCCATCTTCCGGATTCTATGAAAGTGTCAGGATCTCTTGGTAAGGCAGAGGGTTGAGATAAAAAAGAATAAGAGCAACGTAGTATTCCCGGTTTGGAATATTGCCACGCCAATTGGCTGTTGGATGCGGTACGGATGCCGGACCGCATCGGGGAGGTGAGATGAAAAAACCAGCCGCAACGAGCTTTGGCTGTTCGGTCCGGCAAAAAAATCAGTATGCTTCTAAATCCACTTCCATGAAATCAAACCATACTCCGTTCTTTTGGGCATGATCCAACTCAATCTGCACAACATCGACGTGGCGTTGTTCTATGTCATAAAATTTTTCAAATATAGTTTTGATTTCTCCCTCTGTTTTGCTACAGGCATCTTGGTAAAAGGCGGAAGTTTCTTTTTCCAAGATGAGAGCGCTGGCCAGGACAGATTTGATATCCCCCAACATCTGACTGGGGATGTCTTTCTTAAGTCTCTCTATTTCTGATTCAATTTGCTTTAAGGTCGGGATAGTGGTTACCAATTTTTCAATATCAATGACATCGTTTGCTTTCAATTGCTCAAGACTATAGAGCAGAAAATCTACATGGGACTGTTCATCATTTGCCAGGGCTCGAAAAATACTCTTGCCTCGCTCATCGTCAACTATATCATCAGCCGAACGATAGAGATCCCTGATCTTTTCTTCGTATTTTATTGCCATCGCGAAAATTTCGTATGAATTCATATAATTTTCCTTTGTTGTAACCTGCGAATTGTTGAAAATAATTGCTAAGATAAGTAACGATAGTCACGGAAAGTGCTTTGTCGATATGGCACTCAGTTATAGCCCGTTTACATCCTGCACCTCAATTGTCTCGATTTTTTCTAATTGATATTCCTGTGTTGTCTTTTCAGGAATAATTGAATCGACTTCTGGGGGCTCACTTTACTCCAAGTGAATAATCATGAGATTCAAAGCTGGCCACGTACTTTTCAACTATCCTTTCGTCTTCCATTGCCAAATCGAGAAGCCGGGTCACGCCTAGCAGATGGCCTATTGTATTAAGCTTTTTACCCAATTCTTCGGCAGATTCGTTTTTTAATCGTGCTTTTAGAAAATCCGCTGAAGTAATGACGTTAAAATCCATATGTTTTAGTATCTTTGATATAAATGCTACGCGAAGGCTCCTTTTTCTTGCTTCGGCAGCGCCTCCTTTAAACGACAGGGAAATATAATTATTAAAAGCATCATCGGACAAATAGCAGTCCAATACAATATAATGATAGCCCATGCTCAGGCTCATATTAAGATACTCCGGAGCCACTACAGCGTAACTCTTGGTATCCACCGGTTGTGTTGCTGTATACATCGGTGTCCTGAGCATAGCGGAAAAAAGATCTTTGGTTCCCATCTGGTGATCCGGGCCCTTCCAGTTGACCTCTGGGGCTGTCATGCCCTCCCAGAGTTTCTCAAAAGGCAGGTTTTTCACGTTTTCTGCAGTGATGATATCATGATGATTCCCCTGAACCGAGTTGCCGAGAATATCAAGGACGTACAAGGTAAACGGGAGATCACTTGCGACTCTGAAGATATTTTTGACGGAACGTAATTGACTTTTCTCCTTCAAAAGGAACATCTCGTTGAGTGCTGTTTCGTGGCAAAAGCGGAGGATATCATGCCAGGTTTGGCAGGACTCAGGAGCAAATTCATCTCGCCGTGGATCGGTTAGATGCAATGGAAAGATATATTTGGCAATGTCCTTGAGTAAACGGTTTGACTCCGTTTTAGGTACGATTGCACAATTTTTCCGAAAAGAAGTTGTTGTTTTTTGTAACCCCTTAACAATACCTGCATAGATGATACCCCTGTCGGCGTCGACAGTGATTTCCTGGCCATTCTGCAAACCGTCAAAAATTCCGTCAACCCGAACAAGGCAAGGCACTCCAAATTCTCGAATAACGGATGCCATGTGATCTGTCCAGTTCCCTTTTTCAACAACAACGGCTGCTGCTTTACGTAACGCCCCGATAAATCGTGGAGAAGAGTGCTTCAAAACAAGGACAGCCCCCTGGGCAAGATCGGTAAGATCATGCACGTCCGTTGCCTTAAATACTTTCCCCCAGCCGATGCCTGGACTGATGGGTTGCGTGTTGCTGGCTATAATTGTGGCATCAATCAAAGTTGCTGGGCTCGTTGGTTCGACCGCTTCACAAATCGGCAGGGGACGAGCCTGCAGCATATACAAGTTATCCTGTTGATCAAAACACCACTCGATATCCTGAGGACCCTGAAAATGTTCTTCGAGCCGTATCGCCATCTCAGCAAGTTTTCCGAGTTGATCTTTGTTCAAGCATCGTCGACCGGATTTCTCTTTCGACAGAACTGATTGCTGGAGACCGCCACCTTGCACTTGTATGAGACAAATTTTCTTGTCTGCGGTTTCCACCCGAACCAGGGGGAATCCTGGAGCCCGCTTGAGAATATACACATCCGCTGAGATAACCCCTTCAACCAGCAGCTCACCAACACCCCATACCGCATTAATGACGATCTCACGACTCTCAGGTTTGATGGGATTGAGAGAATACATTACCCCAGAGCAAATGGGATCGATCATTTCCATGAAGCCTACACTCATCGCTACATCATCATCGCGAATATTTTTCATGCGCTGATAAACGATGACACTCGCATTGTATTTACTCGACGCCACTTCTTTGTAGGCTTCCAGCAACTGGTCGGAGCGGACATTGAGAATTGTGGCAAACTGTCCGGCAAATGAGCTTTCGGCCAAATCTTCCCCAATGGCGCTGCTACGGACAGCCCAGTTCAGTGGCCGACCTTTCTCCTTCTCAAGTTTTGCACTCTCATGGAGTATTGAATATTCAATCTCCGGTGGGATCTGGGCCGCCATAAACAGGCTTTTAATTTCTTTTTCGGCCTCAAGGAGTTGATGACTGTCGTTTTGCTCCAGTTCGCACAACACATCATTTATTTTTGCCGACAAGTTGTTGTATTCCAGGAAATGAGTATAGGCGCAGGCTGTGGCTGCGAAACCGGTCGGAATCAACTGGCCGCAATGGTTCTGCATTTCGCCCAGGTTAGCCATTTTATTTCCGACTTTATCAGCCAGTTCTTTTTTGACAGCGGCCAGTGGAATAATGATTGGTGTGTAAATCGGTTCTTGCCTACCGGTGAGTTCCCGTCTTATGTTTTTATCCAGTCGTCCATATACCTCCCGCAATGCGGCATGCTCCCCACCGGAGAGTTGAATAAGGCTCTCAACAATATTAGCAATACGCTTGGACAGACTGCCTATCATGCCTTTAAGGTAAGGAAGGCTGATAAGCTGATTGTTATACATCTTTTCTTCCAATCGTGTCATCAGGTCAAGGCTGTTCTCGTTTTCAAACAGGACGGACAGGAACTCATGGTATTTCTTTCTCAGGTCCGTTTCTGCTTTGGTTTCCTGCATCTTTTTTTTATGCAGATGTTTCCACATACGAATCATGCGTTTCTCCTAACCTTGATAATCAGATTATTTTTCATGTTTTTTATACCCCTCAAGAAGGTACTAAAACAAATGAATTAATATAATCTGTAAAGCACCAACCCCGGCAAACGGAAAATAGGTCGGTATAAGTACCTTAGAAATTCTTTCTTAAAAAACAAGAAGAGAATTTCTAAGGTACTAAATCAACATTTTCTCTTCAAGTGCACGTTTGACGCTCGCTTTCAGCTCTTTTACATTTAATGGTTTGGAAAAGTAGTCGAAAAGTTCATTCTTGACGCTTTTCACAAATTCATCCAGCATCTCCATACGACTTATCAGGATTACCTGGGTGCCGGGCGACAAGCGCTTGATGTGATGCATAAATTCAATTCCAGTCATCTCTGCCATCATAAAATCAGTGATAACGACATCGAAGTTTGTGGCTTCCAGGCGATGACGGGCAACATATGGGCTGGTGAACGCCTCGACGACCCATTCACCTTTGCCAAGATAAATTTTAAGACTGTTACAGACCGAGATGTCATCATCTACAACCATGATTCGTGGTTTGCGCTGCATCAGCTCTTCTTCTTTCTGCCGTATAATGTCTATGAGACTTAGTTCATTCTTGCGCGTTGGAAGGTAGTAGTAGATACCGATGGTTACCATTGCCAATCCGAGCACCATTATGGAACCGTCAGCCACTGTCCACCAGCCAAAACCGAAATACCGCATAAGCCCGCTTGCCAGGGCCACTAAGGCCACGCCGGTACGCATGAAAGCCAGCTCGGTCCGAGCTTTGGCTAAAAAGGTCCGCTGCTGGGCCATATAGGTTCTCTTTTCGGCCAGGAATACGCGCCGTTGAGATAATTGAGTACGGAGCCGGGAGAGCCCGCTCCGATTTTCGGCCATTTCAGTGCGTTCGACGGAAGCTTGAGTTCGCTTTTCTCCCAACAACGAATTCTCTTCCGCCATCAGATTCCGTTCAAGAGCAAGAATATTTCGTTCAGTGGCATACTTGGTGGTCAAAAGCGACAGGATATCTTTCAAAGAATCCGTTTGGATAATTTCTTCTGTGAGTTCTGCCAGGTCACGTTTCAGCTCATCAAGGTAAAGTACACGTAATGGGGAGCTTTTCTCAATCAGTTGTGAACGCTTCTTGGTACCGTATCTTTGTGTGAGGGCTATTTCCAAAGGTTTGTAGACGGCATCACGTTTTTCGGATAGTCCAATTGCCCGATTGTCCTGCTTCTCTTTGTCTTCTCGATCTTCTTCCATGGATGCGCCTGATGATAGTTTTTTGAGGATTTATGCTCAGTCCAGACAAAAAGTTCAGTTCTTTCTATTATTCGACATTTGAGATTAACTGAAATAGTTCTGTTTTTCATCTGCAGAAAAAAAACGACTAAGATAAGTATACACTCCAAACTCCTTTAAAGGTGACTTTTTTACATATCCATTCAGGGAAATTCTTCATGATAACAATGAGATTGTTTCGTGATTGCTTGCATTTCAATCAAGGCGACTGCTGGATTGCTGATAGTTCTGTAACGTTGATTCGGGTACACTTTTAACTACTCGAAATGAAGATGACTCAAGAGTGCCAAGTCAACAAATGGTTCAGCCGTAAACCTGTTTAATTCCCGCTGATAGCTCATCGTAAAACTCGGTAACAGTGTCATACATTACGGTTGTGCCACTGCTGAAGTGGAGGAGAATGTCGTTAAAACATTTTGGCAAGCAGGGGTAGAGTTTTCTCAGATTGAAAATCCTGTCCTGGGAAAGCAACGAGAGGTCGTTCATATGCAGGGTTTTAAAAACCCTCTCACCCATTTCCGGATTGTGCAGAACATCGACCGGTCGGAAATTTTTCCGCCCAAGGATAAAGAGCAAGATGTTGCCAAGGCCAATCAGGTCAAGGGCGTAGGGACGTTCAGGAAGATAGAAGTCGTAATCAAAATCGATCCAGCGATAATGGCCGTCCTCCTGGTCGATAAAGATATGGTCTCTTCTGATATCTCCGTGCTTGAATCCCTGGTCGTGGAGGAGGATAATTGCTTCCATAGAACGGAGGAAACGCCGCAGGATATCTTCTACATGGGTTGCCAGATAATCATCCTGGTTGCTTACTATTCGGCCAATTGCAGTGTCCAGCCTTGTCCCTTGTATGATATCCAATATCCTCACTAGATTGCCAGCCTCATCGAGAACAGAATAGCCCTGCATAAACATCAAATTACCGTGCACCAGATCGAGCACCTGGCCTTCCTTTTCGGGCCTTCGATAGCAGGTTACTTGAAGTTCCCCCAAGGCCATTGTGAATTTTTCATGGAAAACCAGCTTGAGGATTTTCCTCTCCCCTGATTCCAGGTCGTATACCTTTGGGACCCACTGCTTTGGCTGTTCCTCAATGCCGAACCTGCCCTCTTTGGTATAGCCGACTACCAGGAAATACCTGTTGTCGACATGGATGATATCACCATAATCTATTCGGGTAAAATCGCTGGTATCCTTGAAAATCCTCGGCTGCCTGCGGAGGTGCTTCATGGCATTATGGTTTTTGAGGAGAGGGAGGATGTGAGGGGGGAATTGGCTCCAGTCTATCATCGTTCACCCCACAATCCAGGATGTGAATTGGTTGCAGTGTCTCGCTAGGGCATTGGATATCGAGCCGAACAGAAATTCTTCGGCCTTTGATACGCCGCGTTTGCCAGTGACCACTGTGCCAAAATTTCCCTTTTGCCTCACTTCAAGGATGGTATCGCTGATGGTTTTGCTTTCAGCCATATGAGTGGTACAGTAAATGGCTTCCCGTTTGATATCAGCCTCAATCAGAATTTCCAGACATCTGTCAAAAATACCTTGAGCTCTGACAGTGCGCTGGCTCTGGTATTCCTCCAGCAAACCACCTTTCAGGTGAAAATCCGGTGGAGGTTCGGGGTAAATATGTAAGAGACAGATCGAGACTGTTTGCACGTTTCGGGTAACCTGTCCGACATACCTGACTGCCCGGAGTGATGATTCCATTTCGTCCACCGCAATGAGAATATTGTTCCAATCGGCCATAGCATTCCCCACTTTGAAGTTACATGGAACATTCCTTTTCGTTACGTAATCACGATTGTTCAACTCCTGGTTTCCAACACTCAAGCAGTTTGATCAATTCCACCATGGTTTGGTGGGTGGGTACCTTCACACCATGCTCCTCAGCGTAGCGGCAGATTGCTCCGTTTTGGGCGTCGATTTCGGTGGGCTGCTCGTTGAGAATGTCTTGCAACATGGATGAAAGATTGTTTGTGCTTTTTTCGCAGGCATCAAACAGCAATTCATACAAATCTGGATAGATAAGTTCGATTGAGCAAGCGTCGGCCACAGCCCTGCCCTCGTCAAGAAGACGCTTCATCAAGGTGATGGATTCCATTTTGGAGGTGAGGGAACCATTCGGGACTTGAAGAATTGCCGACACCGGATTAATGGCGGAGTAGGTGATCACCTTGCACCAGAGTCTGCCAATTATTTTCTTGACCATCTGTGTTTCAATTCCGCATCCATTGAAAACACGATTGATGTTCTCCAACCGGTTGGAAAACGTTCCATTCAGTTCTCCGATATAGGTCTTGGCCAGCCCGCCTTTCCTGACTCGAGCCTCACTGAGTGCTATTCCGGACATGAATGTAATGCCCAAAATGATATTTTCAATCGGGACGATTTTTGAGGCGACTTCCAGGTTGCCAAGACCGGTCTGCATACAGAGGAGTGGGCAGGAGTCGGATATGAGATGAGCGACGTCATTGACTCCGGCCAGGGTGTCCTGGGATTTAACTAAGAGCAGAACTAAATCCGCTTCAGAAAGAGATTTGGCTGAGGAGAGTGCTGTCACCGGAAAAGATTTAGCTTCCTCGGGATGTTCGTCATCATTGATGAGTCCGATCCCTTTTTCCTGTAAGGCACCTAAGGTTTTTCGGTCAATATCGATCAGGGTTATTTCATTGTCACCTTTGACCAGGAAATAACCAAACAGTCTGCCAATTGCTCCACCTCCGACAATCACAATTTTCATAGATAGCCTCCTGTCTGGTAAATTATTTTGTAGATGGCATCACATGGGTCGGGCTGCCTTGGAATATTTCCGCAACCTCTGCTTCTGTTTCCGACAGGGTGGGATGCGGATGGATAGTCAGGGCAAGATCTTCTGCCAATGCCCCCATTTCGATGGCAAGGACCGCTTCGCTTATCAACGCTTCGGCATTGCGACCGGTGATGCCGACACCGAGAATTCGACCGGTTGGCTCGTCGATCAGTAACTTAGTAAAGCCGTCTGTCATGCCCATGGTTTGAGCTCTTCCTGAGTACTTCCACGGGAATTTCCGGGCAACATACGGGATGTTTTTCGCACTTGCCTGCTGTTCAGTGAGACCGCACCAGCTGATTTGTGGATCGGTATAAACCACCGTTGGAATGGCACGGGCATCAAAGCCGGAATTAATGCCACAGATAACTTCAGCGGCAACTCTTCCTTCCCTCGTCGCTTTATGGGCCAGCATAACCCCGCCGGCCACATCACCGACAGCAAAGAGAAGGTCATCGGATGTCTGTTGCTGGTCATTTATCTGGATGAACCCACGGCTGTCGAGGTTGATTTTTGTATGTTCCAGGCCCAGGTCCTCGCTATTGGGAATCCGGCCAACGGCGACGAGGACCCGGTCAAAATGACGTTGTTCCCGTTTGTTCTTGTACTGGAAATCGACATCAACACCTTCTTTGCTCTCTTTTATACTCTCTATGTGTACTCCGAACAGGATCTCGGTAAATAACCTCGACAGCCTTTTCTGCAGGGGCTGCACCAGGTCGGTATCAATCTGTGTAAGCAAACGGTCCTCACGTTCCATGAGAGTCACCCGGCTACCCAACGCAGCATATACCGAGCCAATCTCCAGGCCGACATAGCCGCCACCCACCACCAGTAAGTTTTGGGGAATATCCGGAAGTGTCAAGGCGGTGGCTGAATCCATTATCCTGCTTCCGGGAGTAAAGGAAATCCCAGGCAGCTCGAGCGGCCTTGAGCCAGTGGCGATAATGCCATGCTTAAAGCGTATGCGGCTGATCTCCGCGCCTGTAATTCGAACGGTGGTTGAGCTTTCAAAATGGGCAATACCCTGGACGATCAGGATCCCCCTGCGTTTGGCAAGGCTGACAAGACCAGCCGCCACCTTGTCAACCACCTTCTCTTTCCAGGACCGGATAGCAGCAAGATCGAGTTTTGGTTCTTGGAAACTGATGCCCATTCTTTTCGCGTGCTTGGCATCCAGCAGCAGTTCGGCAAGATGCAGAAAGGTCTTGGAGGGAATGCAGCCTTTGTGCAGACAAGCTCCACCAGGTAGCGGGGTAGGATCGACCATGATCACGTCGAGGCCCAGATCTGCTGCCCGGAAAGCAGCACCGTAGCCTCCGGGGCCACCGCCGATAACCAGCAGTTCGGTGTTCATTTCCATGTCGCCCATTACCATATGAGTACCTTAGAAAATCTTTTCTTGTTTTTCAGGAAATCTTTTCGTGAAGGATCTTATCCCGCGCTCTTCAGCGGGGTTGGCCTCCTATGTCATGGTCATCAGCAATTCATCAGGATCTTCCAGGGCATCAATCACCACACGTAGAAACCGTATGGCATCGGCACCATCGACCACCCGGTGGTCAAAACAGAGGACAATCGGCATGATCAGCCGGGGGACGATCTGATGGTTGCCCTGGTCGTCGGTGAGAACGGCAGGTTGCATCCGGCCTTGACCCAGACCAAGGATGGCAACTTCCGGATGGTTGATGATGGCAGAAAAGTGACTGCCGCCAAGAGCGCCGGCATTGGTGATGGTAAAGGTGCCGCCCTGCATCTCCTCGCGGCTGTGAGTTCCTGTACGAACTCTGGTAATGGCGCCGTCCACTTCAATAGCCAACTCCTTGATGCTCTTGCGGTCGACGTCCCGGATCACCGGGACCATCAGGCCGTTTTCGGTGTCTACCGCGATACCGATATTGAAAAAACGTTTGATGATGATTTCCTGTGCCTGCAGATCAAGACTGGCATTGAAATAAGGGTAATTCTTCAGAGCTGTGGCGACTGCCTTTAAGGCAAAAAGTGTCATGGTCAACCTGCCGCCCGCTGTCTTAATCTCAGCCTTATGCTTTTGTCGAAAGGCTTCAAGCTTGGTGATATCGACACTGTCCTGGCAATGAACATGGGGGATCTGGGTCCAGGAACTGGTCATCTGTTTTGCAGTTGCACGCCTGATGGAACGAAACGGCAGTCGTTCGATTACTCCCCATTTGGCAAAATCGGGAAGGGTTGCATGGCTTGGAGTTGGGACAGAGGTTGTCGCTGCTGCTGGAGCTGCGGGTGGTGAGGATGTTGCGGCTTGAGACGCGGAAGCGGGCGATTTGGGAACTGCTTTTTGCCCGGCGTGGGCTTTTACGTCGTCCTTTGTTACGATGCCGCCCGAGCCGGTTGGCGTAACTTCATACAGATCTACTCCCAATTCTCTTGCCAATCGTCGGGTGGAAGGCGAGGCGGGGACCGGTCTTCGTTTCTCTCCGGAAACCGTTGCACCAGCATCCGGCTGAGCTGTCTGTGCGCCTTGAGCGGATTGAGCCGGCGGCGAGACAGCATCTTCAGGCGAATCGGTGGTAAAGGTAATCAGTACATCACCGACAAGGGCCATATCGCCAACCTGCACCAATATTTCACTCACTGTTCCTGTATAGGGGGAGGGGATCTCCACGGCGGCTTTATCTGTCTCGATTTCCATGATGACATCACCCTCCTGAACCGCCTGGCCCAAGGCCACAGGGAGGGCGAGGATTTCCGCTTCACGAACACCTTCTCCAAGATCCGGTAACCGAAAAGACAAGGTCATAATTGCTCCGTATTTAATTTTCTAATGTCTTGCGCGCGGCGGAAGCTATCCTCTCAGCACTGGGAATATAGCTCTTTTCTCTGCTAAAATAGGGTATGATCAGATCAAAACCGGTGACCCTTTCTATCGGTGCCTCCAGGTAGTAAAAAGCTCCCTCCATGAGTCTCGTCACGATTTCGGCACCTGGGCCGAAACTTCGGGGCGCCTCGTGGACAACAACGGCCCGGCCGGTTTTCTTTACTGATTCGACCATCAGGCTTCCATCTAGAGGAGAGAGGGTGAGAAGGTCAATGATTTCCGCCTCAATACCGTCGCTTTTATGTAATATTTCAGCCGCTTCAATGGCCGGTCGAAGCATGGCACCATAGGCGATAATACTTAGGTCGTTACCTGTCCGGGTAATATTAGCCTTTCCTATAGGCAGGGTCTCTTCTTCTTCCGGGACTTCCTCACGAAAGGCGCGATACAAAGCCTTTGCCTCGTAAAAGATAACCGGATCGGGATCGCGGATGGCACTGACCATGAGAGCTCTTGCGTTGCGCGGCCCGGAGGGGATAACAATTTTTAGCCCCGGGGTGTGAGCCCAGTAAGCTTCACGACTTTCCGAATGGTGTTCCAGTGCCCGGACCCCACCGCCGTATGGGGCGCGCATCACCATCGGGACGGTGAGTCTACCTCTCGTCCTCCAGCGCATACGGGCAGCATGGTTCTCCAGTTGATGGAAGTTTTGGTAGGAAAAGCCGGAAAACTGAATCTCGCAAACCGGCTTCAGACCGTAGATGGCCATGCCTATGGACATGCCGACAATGGCGGATTCCGCTAAAGGAGTATCTATCACTCGGTCACTGCCGAACTGGTCTATAAGATGGTCGGTCACTCTAAATACACCTCCGTCAGGGCCTATATCCTGGCCGAGAAGGACGACTGAATCGTCTTTTTCCATTTCCTGTCGCAGTGCGAGATTGAGGGCTTCAACCATTGTCATTTTAGGCATGGTGATCCTCCCCCTTGCGGCTTTTAAGTTCTTGGATCAGTTCTTTTTTTTGTACTTGGAGATGGGGCGGTAGTTCAGCATAGAGATGATCAAACATCTCTAGTGGCTCGCCAAGTTCCTTCATCTGCTGTTCCGCCCGATCAATAGCGGTCTGAATTTCCAGTTTAATTTCCTCTTCAAGAGCAGTTAGGCCATTTTCAGAGAGGATATTTTTTTTCTGCAGGTAATTCTGATAGCGAAGAAGCGGATCTTTGCTTCTCCACAGTTCGACCTCCTCCTCGGACCGATACTTTTTGGGATCGTCTGCGGTGGTATGCATCATGATCCGGTAGGTTACGCATTCAATAAAAGTTGGTCCGCCACCGTTCCGGGCACGGTTGACTGCTTCTGAGGTTGCGGCATAGACCGCCAGGATATCGTTACCGTCGACTTGAATGCCGGGCATCCCGTAGGCCAGGGCTTTTTGGGCCAGAGTTTTGGAGTGGGTTTGTTTGGTAAGTGGAAGGGAGATTGCCCATTGGTTGTTCTGGCAGACAAAGACCACGGGACTTTGGTAGACCGCAGCGCAATTCAGTCCTTCGTGGAAGTCGCCCTCGGACGTAGCTCCATCGCCAAAGAAGCTCATTACAACTTCGTCGGTCTTTCGGTATTTAGCCGCCCAGCCGAGGCCGACAGCGTGAAGAATTTGGGAGGCTACCGGTACTGACATTGGTAAGTCCCGCTGATTGTCAGGAATGATGGTGCCCTCGTTATAGCCGTTATAGTAAAGCAGGACACTTTCCATCGACCTGCCCCGCATGATTTCTGCGGCTGTTTCCCGAAAAGCAGGTACCAGCCAGTCACTGTCGCGGAGCAGTGCCACTGCGCCGATCTGCGACGCCTCCTGCCCTTTAATGGGAGGAAAGGTACCGATTCGGCCCTGCCGTTGCAGATCGAGCATTCGTTCATCAAATCTTCGTCCGAGCAGCATGGCTCGAAACATTTTAAGTTGTGCTTCATTGGAAATATCAGGTTCCAGCTCAACATCGAGCTTACTGTTCTCATCCAGAATGGAGAGGTAATCAATATCGTTTGAGAGAGTCAGACATTTTCGAACCATAAAAAGATTCCCTTAGAACTCCATAGATAAAAATTATACAACTCGAAGCTATACAAAGAACTCCTCTTTTTAATATATCCATAAAGTCAGGAATATCAATTGGATTTGTGTGTTTAACCTCTGAGAATGATTTCAACTTTAGCAAAGAATCTCTTCTGACCCCGACAAAAAGGATACGTGTAATTACGGGATCTTTCCTGACTCTCCACAAAACAAGGGGCTGTTTAATGTTCGGCCCCTTGCATATGCCATTCCATTGCATGTTGACAGATTTGATGTGCAGTTATTTGGGCATTCTTATTTTTGCTTCGGTTTTTTCCGGATGTTTTTCAAGACGAACAAAACGGCTGATAGCGGTGTCGGTAAAACGAGTCAAGACATTGGGGAGATCGGAGTGGTTCCAAATATCGGTGAAGGCCGGAATGGCAAGGAGACGATTGCTTAACATATACTTGTTGTCATTGTCTGGTTGAAGAGCGATATCCTCAAACTCAAGAGACAGTTCACCATCCAAGGCCTTATCAATGAGTTCAAGACTTGTGCGGGCGTATAATGCTTTGACGTCTTCAAGGGATTCTGCCAAGTTAATTTTCTGGCGAAAGTCGGGCAGCAACTCCTTCTCATACTTTGTAAACGACATTTGTCTACTCATGATGATTCTCCTCTTTTGAGATCGTTGGAATACTGCGGGTTGTTTATTCTCGGACAACCTCCAAGGGAAAGGACCGAGGCGGTCCGTAGTCTTTGCAGCTTTTGTATTGTTTGTCAAAGGTCATTTTTAGCTGATATTTGGCATCAGTGCCCATTTAATAAACCAGAAGGGAGATCCTTCCTGTTGGTCCAGGCAGACGATACCACTGTTTTGAAATTTAAAGATAAGGTACTCTGGAGTGCCGGTAACGAGCAAAGAACAAAGTCGCTCCATGAACGGCAAGTGACCCACCAGCATCAACTGGTCACTCGTTGCAAGATTTCCTGCCAGGAGCCAGACATCGTCCAATGGAAGAAGACCGGGTTTTTCCTGAATGTCGACTTGGGGTAAAAAAACATCGGACATGAGCTCGGCAGTCTGCCTGGCTCTTTTTTTTGGACTGTGGTGGATGCCTTTTACCTCCACCTTATAACTCTTGGCTACCTGGGTGATCATCTTTGTTGTTTTGATCCCCTCTTCGGAAAGGCCCTTCTCCGGATCTTTATCTTTACCAAGGCTTAATCCATGTTGCACGAGATAGAGTGACATTGAGTCCTCCTTGTTTTTTTGAATTCAATTGTGGCTCTGCATCATTGCCAGCAGTGATATCATTTTTTTAACATGACTACCAGGCCAGTAGAGGTTGGAACATTTCGGGCATTGGCTGAAGTCGTTGTAATATTTTCTGGTTAGAGGTTCGAGAAGATGGAAGATTTGCTGTTTGGCAACAGGTTGCAAAGGGCAGTTGCAAAGCAGACAACGGCTGAATGGGTGCATCTGATCATGGAGGGCCAGCAGATTTACGATTTCCTTTAGCTGATTCATAGGCTCTGTTGCCCTGATAATCCGACCAAAAGTCACATTTTTTCGCCTGAGCAATCCCCGATCTTTACTGAGCAGGATGCGTTTTTCTTGCTCCGCGTAACTGGCTAATAGTTTATCATTCAAATGTGGATGCGTGGTTGCATCAAAACCAGCCATACGCAATAGTCGCGCAAGCTTACTGACATTTTCATCGACGAGGAAAAGGATCTTTGAGAGGGGATTTGGGCGGACAAGAGATGGATGAAAGACATTCCACGGTGTGGTGACAGGCCAGATGTCAATGTGGCAGGGCTCTGCAATGAGATGGTTAAAGCCCACCTCAATGCCATCTACCTGCAGGCGTCCTACCTCTGTATGTGGCAGGCCAAAAGATTCTACCGTATCCTTGACTGAGGCAGATCGTTTGGCAGGGAGAGCTATTCTCTTGTTATCGCGCCACTTTCGACGCAATAAGCTGGAGAGATCGCCGTGAAAGGAAAGGATTGTAGCCATGTCTCAAATGACCTTTCTCTAAGAGTAAACGAGGCGTCAGATATCAGTCTTTCCTGTTCATTAAAGGGTCAGAATTAGATCCTGTTTTTTCTCTTTCATCTAAACTAATAGTGCCTTTTAGATTGTTTTTATTCACTCTTTTTAGCATCCTTGCGGGGTATTAGCTGAATTGTGACTTGAAAGCCGCAAACTCCGACTGGAGTCCCTGCATTTCCTGGCGTAATTCGTCTATCTGTTCCTGTAATTCGCTGATGCGATCATTCCTGGTTGTTGTTTCAGGTCGGAGAATGGTTTCAACAGGCGTTTCTTGTGGTTGGCCACTCAGGAGGTGTGCATACCGGGACTCTTTTCGACCCGGTTGTCGTGGCATTTTGATGACAAGTTTCATGTCTTCAAGGTTGGTTATAGCCTTTTGGACCTCGTTAAGGTCGGAAAAAGAATACAGACGTTCAGTGCGGCTGCGGATTTCGCCAGCAGTTTGCGGTCCTCGTACCAGGAGAATGCAGACGATGGCCTGTTCGCTGGTTACCAATTTCAACTCTTGTGAGAAAATCTGCTCGTATTTCGCAACCCGACTGACGTTGCTTTGCCTGACCAGTTTTCGTTCTCGCAGGCCGGTTAAGGCATAGACAACCGTTTCTTCATCATAGGAGACAACTGGATTGCGGTTGGATTTCTGATTGCAGGCGTTAGTTAAGGCGTTGAGTGTCAGGGGGTAGTAATCAGGTGTGGCCATTTCCTTTTCCATCAAACAGCCAAGAACCCGGACTTCGTCGTCAGTAAGCAAAATATCCATAAATGTCCTGTAGGTAATTGTCAATATATCCAGTCAGAAGTGGTGCTCATTCAGAGAATGCGAAGTTCTTTTTAAACGTATCTCCTTTCTTATCCATAAGGTATGACATAGCAAGAGTTTTGTCCCATTAATCACAGATTAATTATGAGGATTCCTAAGGGGCTGTATTCAATATTATTTACCGAAGATTGAAAATCTCTCAAGGAATATATGAGAATACTTCTTGAGAGATTGCTGAACAAATATTTTTTGCAGGAGTTTAGTGCTTGAAATATTTACCGACCTGTTCCAATACCTTTGAGGGCATCTCGAAGATATTGGTCAATATTCCTTGATGTGACTTTTCTTTGCTACTCCTTATTTTAAAGTCAGAGTAAAATTTTTTACCACATGAAGGACAAGCCATAAGCATCCCTCCGATATTTTTAGGAAATCTTAGTTGTTGGCCACATTTTGGGCAGGTTTTTTCAGTATGTTTCGTCATAATCTAAGTGACCGTATTGAAGATTGTCGTTCAATAACAATGCAATATTTCAGAAGATTACTCCAGTACTAACCCAAACATCCAGCGGTTTTATCAAATCTTAAAAGTACCTACAATAGCATTCAATTCCGTCGAGCGGGTCTGGAGGTCATCAGCACTGTTTCTAATCTCATTGCTACATTGGGATATCCTCTCTGCAGCAGTGGATACCTCAGTAATGTCATGTGTAATATCAGCGGCAACAGTAGAACTTTGGCTTACATTTTCATTAACTTCCTGGATCCCTTCGCTGGTTTGGGATATATTATTAGCGATTTCCTGGGTTGCGGCAGTCTGTTCCTCCACTGCCGTTGCTATGGTTGCGACAATTTCACTTACCCCGCCAATAACTGCAGAAATTTGACTAATTTCTGCCCTGGTTGTTTTACTCGTGGCTTGAACATCGTCAATCAGTGCTTTGATATTCAGTGTAGCTGCTGCAGTCTGTCTGGCAAGTTCCTTTATCTCATTGGCAACGACTGCAAATCCTTTGCCCGCTTCGCCTGCCCGGGCGGCTTCTATCGTCGCATTGAGTGCCAGGAGATTCGTTTGCTCGGAAATCTCAGTGATTGTTTCTGTTACTTTGCCGATTTTGTCTGCAGCATGTCCCAGTTCAGTCATTTTCTCCGAAGCACTCTGGGCCTGCACTACGGCATCACTAGAAACGCTTCGGGCTCTTTCTGCATTTTCGGCAATTTCATTTATGGTCGCACTCATTTCCTCTGCTGCGGAAGCCACCATGTTGACATTCGTGGAAGACTCTTCCATTGCAGCGGCAACATTGTTGAGATTAGCGCTCATTTCTTCAGAGGAGGCGGCGACGTTATTTGCTCGTTTTAAGGTATCTTCAGAGGTAGAGAACAAGTCTTTGGAAATTAAGGAAAGCGAAGATGAACTGGTTCCAACGCTGGAAGAGCTTTCCGCAATTCTCCTTATGATTCCCTGTAGCTTTTCCAGAAAAGTATTAAACAACTTTGCCAATTCACCTAATTCATCGCTGGACCGAATGTTGATACGCTTGGTCAAGTCTCCCTCACCTTCAGCTACGTCTCTGAAGTTCGTGATCAGTTGTTTGAGGTTTGAGGTTATGCCAAATACGATAATGATATTGAGAATAATTATGACCAGGAAAATAACAAATGATATTGACATCATAGTAGTTTCTTTGCTGCGGGTCAATTTTTTCATACTGGCAGCCAGCGCCATTTTGGTGTTATCGATATTATCGAGATAAACACCAGTGCCAATCCACATATCAAGCCCGGGAATCATTTCTGCGTAACTCAACTTTGGTGTATCTCCGCTTCCTGGCTTAGGCCATATATATGTAACAAAACCGCCACCAGACTTGGCTTTTTTGTCAAGCTCTTGGATAACATAGACACCATTCTTGTCTTTAAGTTCGCCGAGGTCTTTTCCCTGATTCTTCAGATTGACAGGAAAGGCTACATTCGTGGTATTCTGGTAAACAAAGATGTACCCAGAATTGTCATCTTCAAAACGGATCGGGCCTACCATGCTTCGGATAAGTTCAATTTTATCTTCCTGAGTTGTATACCCCGCCTTTTCTATGGCCTGACTGATTGCGAGTGCCATGGCATGGCTTGCCACCTTGATTTTTGCTTTCTGGTCCTGGACCATTACTTTGCCGGTTTCTTTGAGTCCGAGATCTGTTACTTGGTTGGCAATATCAAGAGTAAAATACGACATGACCCCGAAAAGGGCGACGATTCCAAGCAGTATCAGAAGCATGCGCCATTTTATACTCATTTTGTTCAGCATAAATTCTCCTTTTCGATAACGTTCTTCATGGGATTGCTCTCATGTCACATTCAGACAATAATACAGTGCAACTTCAACTTGTTCGGCATCATGTTTGATAAATATCATTTGTCGTTATAAATGATTAAATCACAGAATGAGTCAATTTGCAAAAAAGCAGATGAGTATTTGTGCCGTCTCAGTAAATTCGCTTTCCATTTATATCTTACGAGAAAGGACGACTGAAAAAGCAAGAAATATCTTTGATCTTCAACAGAAGGAGGAGGAGCGGGCTTAATGAAAATACAGTGAAATTCCACCCTCGGTGGTGGCCCTGTGGAGGAATGGTTGGGTGTTCTATGAGTTTGTTATGGCTCGGCGCTGCATTATTTGTGCTGTTCCTGCATTTTTAAAATAAGAGAACAAAAAAAATCCTCCAATCGTTTCATAACGACATATATTATAAAAGTACGATGTAGAACCCCATACCGGGGTAGGTAATTGCTGAATTGATCACAAAAGGAGAAAATTGTATGCAATCATTGACCTACAAAGACATTATTGATGACAAGATAACAGAGTGGCAAAATAGCTTTAAAAAACTAGAAGAACAGGTGGAGGCTGCTTCTTCCGATATCAAACTTAATGATAGGAAGGAACAGTTTAGGTCAGCAATAGATACGGCCATAGTTCAACTTCGTCAACTTGATGAACAGGAAACTGTCGCCAACACCATGGAGACTAAGGATAAGATTTTGCAGATTTTCGACTCCATTGACAGGGATTTTAAGAGTTTTGAAGAGAAAACACCGTTTATGCTCTGATATACGCTCAGTGCATGCCTGCACTTGAGCTATCCTTCCAGAATTCAAAATCATCGTTCGTTGATGGTTTATTCAGGGAAAAAGTGGACAAACACCTACCTCAACTGATTGGCATCACCGCCGTGGTGCCACATCGGCCTCGCCTCTAGCCATGAGCTTGGAACCCGGCTTGAACACTCAGCCAGAGCTTCGAGACAGGCAACATCAATCACCATACTGATTAAAATCACAGATAGAAGATTTCAACCAAGGATGCGGATGAAGGTATAACTTACCGAATTGTTTTTCATCGATCTCAACCAATATGCCTGTCTGCTCAATCCGGCGTTTGAAGCATTTCTTTGTGTTTCCTTGCTAAATTACACCTTCAATATCGAAAGATATTGTGGTGGTCATAGGTCAGGATGGTTCGGTGATGAACACGCTTCAGGGATTGAAAACCTGTCCTTCATAGAGTATAAATACCCCGTATCGCCGGATGAAATGTATCATTAGTCGGCGAACAAATCAGAAGGCTTTCTGAATGTCCTGTATAAGGACGGGCATGGCAGATACTTATCCGCTTTGCCTTAGCAGGGAACCCGGTGAAATTCCGGGACGGACCCGCCGCTGTGAGTGAGGACGAACGCCGCCTGTTGCCACTGTACAATTGGTGCTTCGAGACGAAGTACTGTATGGGAAGGCGCGGCTAGTAGAATGATTCACGAGTCAGAATATCTGCAGGAAAAGCCAAATTACTTCCCGAAGAGATGGTAAATCCTCGGGCCGATTCCTTGTCGGCCTGGTGAATTACTTTGGTCGACATCTCTTTCATGACGGGAGGTTTCATGACTGCATATCAACTGTTTCTTCTCTTGCTCACTCTCTACATCGCTATTCTAATCGCCACCGGACTTCATTTCAGCAAAAGACAGAAAACGCTCGCGGATTTCTGGTTGGCCGGTAAGGAGGCTGGTGGGCTGTCTATCGGTTTCTCAGCCGCGGCATCCTGGTTAACCGCCGGTGCGCTGCTGGCAGTCATCGGCTTCTTTTTGCTCCTGGGAATGGGGTCGATCTGGGGCTTTGTCGCCCCGAATATCCTGGCTCTTTTGATCATAGGTCTCTTGGTCAAAAAAATTAAAAAACTACCGGCTATTACCCAGCCCGAACTCCTTGAACTTCGCTATGGCAGTTTTCTGCGCCTCCCCGTAGCTCTCATTATTACCGTGGTCATGATTCTCTTTGCGGTGGCAGATATTAAAGGATTTGCCATGGTTCTGGAAATTTTTTATGGAGTCAGTCCCCTGCATGCAGCCCTTATCGTCGGCCTGGCTGTTGCAGTATATGTGACCCTTGGTGGTCTGTCGGCTGTTATTGCAACAGATGTCATTCAGTTTCTTTGTCTGGCCGTTTTTATCCTGTTCATGGCTTTTACTGTGTTGACCGGCGCATCAGAAACATCTTCTTTACCTGCGACTGAACTGTTCTCGGCCATGCCGGAATCATGGTGGAATCCAATTTCAATTGGCATGCCTATGGTTCTGATCTTTGTTTTTGCCATAGTGCCTGGTTGGATCAGTGAACAAGATCCCTGGCAGCGGGTGTGGGCGGCAAAAGATGAGAGAGCTGCCAGAAACGGTATGTTTTTCGGGGCGCTTTTGGTTGCTTTTGTATTCGCCGGCTGCGCTATTATTGCAGTAGGCCTGAATAGTATATATCCGGAAATAGCAGCAATGGGATTCCCCATGGGGATGGCGAAGGCTGAACCGGCACTTTTAAATTTTATCATGGATAGAGGCTTTTCAGATATGGCTGTAGCCTTGTGCGCCGTCGCTCTTGCGACAGCCGCCATGTCCTGTACCGATACCTTTGCTACCTCCGGTGCCTCGTGCATAGCCAGAGATATCTACCAGAGGTATATGCATCCGGAAGCGACGATGAAGGAGATGCACTTTGTTAACAGGATCTCTGTTCTGGTTATTGTCGCGCTGGCGACAATTGGTTCGTTTTATATCAACAGCATTATCGATGCGATCCACATTGCCACCTTTATCGCCAGCGCATCGTACTTTTTCGTCCTGATGGGTGGCTTATATTGGAAACGTGCGACGAGCGCAGGTGCTGCAGCGTCTCTTTGTGCAGGATTTGGTCTCCAGGTTGGACTGGTGTTGATCGATCTTATAAAAACTGCGCCTATGGCGCCTCCCTTTCTTGAAAGCCTTCATCCACTCCTTATGGGGCATGGAGTTATTGTTGCGATGACTGTTTCCGGTGTTGTCTTCATCGCGGTTTCAATGGCCACCAAATCTTGCCCGCAAATCAGGCTGGTTCCTTTTTTTCCAGACGAAGGCCTGGCTTTTGCCGCTTCTATGAAGGGAAATTTCGATCCTGCCTTGCCGCAGGGATCAGAGATGATGGAAAGAATTAACATCAGGCATTGCGGGAATGTTGTTCGATTGCACCTTGCTGCTGAATTCTCCAGTGAAGTCGTCTGGTCTAAACTGGTTGATAAGTTGTCCGGAGCTGGTGCGAACTGGGTGCGTATGGCTGGAGGCGACTCTGTTCAACGGTTCAGCAGCGGTCAGTTTGGGAAATTCTTTTCTTGTGTAACCGTCACCCGGGGAGAGAGTCGTTCAATCCTTTGGTTTGAGGCGGAGGGGAGTAGTCTGCATCTGAAACAGCTGAAAAAAGATGTATGTATGGCACTGTCCGACACTGAGACTGTCCTGGATTCGTATCGAAAGCAGCCACTTGAGCAACATGGTGTGGAGGGGTTTTTGAGGCCTGTAGAAAGTCTCAACTGAGCAAAACCATTGTTTCTGTGCAAAATAAAAAAGAGGAACAGGATGGTGACCATTCCTGCATGGGGGGAGGCAGAACTCCCCCTGGAGGACTTTTTTCAGCCTTTCACTAAAAAGTGATTAATCTTTTGGGCTTGTAGCGCAGAAGTTTAAACCAAAACTCACAAGATTACGAAAGGAGAACCCATGAAATACTTACACACGATGGTACGCGTAAAAGATATTGAGCAATCCACCGCTTTTTTCACCAACATCCTTGGTCTCGTGAAAACACGAAGCGCAGATTATGAAAACGGACGATTTACCCTGGTTTTTTTTGCCACTGCTCCGGGAGAGCCTGAGATTGAGCTGACTTACAACTGGGATCAAAAAGAAGATTACAGTGTAGGTAATAATTTCGGTCACTTGGCTTTTAGTGTCGAAAATATCTACGAATATTGTCAAAAGTTAATAGACAAGGGCGTTACAATTCTTCGTCCCCCCCGTGATGGGCGCATGGCCTTTATCCGCACTCCCGACCAGATATCCATAGAACTCCTTCAGGAAGGAGACAGACTCCCCGTCCAGGAACCTTGGGCTTCCATGGAAAACAACGGCACATGGTAGACGATCGAAAATGGTGTGTTGAGGGTAGTTGATGGCGGTTAACCCCCAGTCAAAACGGACAGTTGCGGGATACGGGCAGGGCATAATGGTGTTCTTTAAAATGGTTCATCTAACTTCGTAACTGAATTCTATCGACAACAACACCCTCCCATGATCATGGGAGGCCGCTCCTGTAATCGAGTGCATTCAGCGATAATTGCATCTTTAACAAGCAGTATGTCATCGCGCGTGATTTCGGAAAAAGCTGTTTTTTCTATGCCTAAATCTGCAAGTGACAGGTGGAATTCAAGGTCATAATTGAGTGCTTCAAGGCGTTTTTTAGAACATTGCTGTTCACATCCATCCACCACAATAAAAGGAGGAGATTCGGACGTCCTCTTGAACATTATCTGTTTCCCGAATCCAACCCTTTCTCCTTTGCCCTCAAGTACCAATTCCTGAACTGCAAGAATGGTCAGTTGGCCAACATTGGATGCACCCGCGCAGGGAAGTATATGAATTTTTTGTTGTGGGGCACAGGCTTGATTCATCATGGGAACTCATCGTGAGAATTGTTTAATGGATCCATCTTTACCTAAGGGCTATCTTCAACCGAAAAACTGGCAGATTTTAATAACTATTCAAAAAAAATAGAAACATTATTTGCAAAGTTAAAAATAACCATTAACAGTTATAACCTCCTTGATCTTTCCTTTCAATGAACCGGGGATGATCCTGTCCAGCTTGTAAACATGGTTGTGGCAATGGAAAAAGGTTCTACTCATTTACCATATTATCAAGGGATATTGTGCCTCATAATTTTGCTTTATCTTTGGCCCAACAGCTTATACAGGTTAACACCGTCAATCCTCCAGGAAATGAAGCGGATGCCGTTCGAATTGTCGCCCCGCTTCTGCAGGATGCCGGATTTCTGATCAAGGAATATCACTACGGACCTAATCGCAGCTCGCTGGTGGCTCACAAAGGAAGAACCGATCAGGCTTCGGTTATTCTGTCTGGCCATCTGGATACCGTTCCCTTTGGCGCCCAGCCTTGGAACACCTCACCTCTTGAAGCTGCTGTTATGGATGGCAAGCTCTTTGGCAGAGGGGCGGCAGACATGAAAGGTGGGGTTGCCGTGCTTATGGCGGCCGCTCTTCATTTTGCAGCTAAAATCGAGGAGAGGCCTCTTACTCTGGTTTTATCCGCTGATGAGGAGATCGGTTGTGCCGGGGCAGCATCGCTCATCGAGAAACAGGTGCTGCCAAAAGCCCGCTGTGTACTGGTGGCAGAACCCACCGGCAATACTCCCCGGCTTGGTCATAAAGGGGTGTTCTGGTTGAAATCCCTGTTCCATGGCAAAACTGCTCATGCAGCATTTCCTGAACTTGGCATAAATGCCCTGCTCAAGGCGGCAAAAGCTGTTGTGGCTCTCAATGATGACATCGTCCGCGGCAAGGCACATGCCATTATGGGTGAAGCAACTCTGGTGACCAGCCGTTTTATGAGTGGAGATAATTACAACTCCGTCCCCGACCTGGCGGAAGTCGGTATTGATATTCGTTCAACCGTGAACTGGTCTCACGATGAAATTCTGCAAAAAATCACAACATTGCTTGCTCCTCTGGAACCTGAATTTCAGGTTGTCTTCGATTTGCCACCACTTTGGACGCCCCCGAACAATGAAATCATCCAAGAGATCTTTGCCGGTTGTGATGCTGTTTGCGGACGAACTCACCTTCCTGCTATTGTCACTTTTTATACCGATGGCGGGGTGCTTGGCCCGGGCTTTGGCAATGTTCCTGTCGTTATTCTGGGCCCCGGTGATTCGGGTATGGCCCACAAAGTAGATGAATATGTGGCGGTGGATGATTTGACTAAAGGTGTTGATATCTATCTGGAGATTCTTTCCCGTTTGTATCGAGAGTTATGAGGGAAGATTCCGTCCGGATACGAAAGAAAAACTTTAACCTTAACAAGGTGAACTTTATGAAGAAAATTGCATGTACATTGTTGCTGTGTCTTTTTGCTGTAACCGCTACAGCTGAGACAGTGAAGATTGGTGCGGTACAACCACTTTCTGGAAAAATTTCTGTATATGGCGAGGGATTTCAGCGTGCTCTTAACCTGGCGGTTGAAGAAGTAAATAGCGCAGGTGGCATTAAAGGCAAGGATCTTGAGATCGTCTACGAGGACAACATGTCGACTGCTCAGGGGTCAGTTTCTGCGCTGCAAAAGCTCATTTCCATTGAAAAATTGCCCGTTGTGCTCGGACCAGCATCAAGTTCAAACTTTCTCGCTACCTGTCCTATTGCTGAACGTGAAAAAACCGTCTTTATCGGGGCAGAATCTGCCGCATCAGATATCAGCAAATGTGGTTCTTATGTTTTTCGCGTTTTTCCTTCAGACATGCTGCAGGGAATCGGTGTTGCACAGCTTGCAGAAAAGCTTGGTTATAAGGAAGTTGCGCTGACCTACATAAATAATGACTGGGGTGTAGGTCTTGCTAATGTCTTCAAAGAAAAATACGAAGGGAAAATAGTCGAAGAGTTTACCTATGATGAGGGAAAAGCGGATTATCGCTCTGAGATCCTGCGCCTGAAAAAAAGTAATCCGGCTGTTGTTGTTAACCTGACCTATATCAAAGAAGGCGGCACCATGCTCAAGCAGGCCCATGAAATGAAATTCAACCCGCAGTGGCTTTTGGGCTCAGCTGCAAAATCGCCGAAACTTGTTGAGCTGGCAGGTGAGGCGGCGGAAGGCATTATCGGCACCTACCCAACTTTTTCCAAGACCAGCGGCCTTTATGAGCATTACAAAACTGCTTTTGCTCAAAAATATCCAGGACAGAAATTGCCGATTTTTGGGGAATACAACTATGATATGATCCATCTATTGGCCAAAGCCCTCAATAATGCCCCTGATCTGACAGCAGATGCTATCCGTGCATCCCTGATCACCACCTCAAGAAGCTTTGAAGGTGTGACAGGCAACAAGAGTTTTGATGAAAACGGCGATGTCGGTGCCAGCTATGGACGCTGGTCGGTTAAAGACGGTAAAATTGTAGAAAACTAAAGCGGGACAACTTGTATTATTTCCAGTTGCTTCTAAACGGTATTGTCGCCGGAGGGGTCTACGCTCTTTTCGCAGTCGGTCTGACAATGGTCTACTCTATTTTCCGGTTTATCAATTTTGCCCACGGAGAATTGATTGCATGGGGAGCGTATGGTGTCCTGCTGTTCGCCTCGCCCCCCTTTGGCCTTCCTCTGTGGCTTGCCGTCTTCCCGGCTGTTCTTCTGGTGATAGCCATAGCCCTCTTGCAAAACCACCTGGTGTTTGCACCATTGAAAAACAGCCAACCCGTCACTTTGCTCATCGCTTCAATCGGTTTGTCTTTCTTATTGCGAAGCTCCCTGCAACTCTATTTTGGATCTGACCTGCATTCTTATGAGACCGGGTTTTACGAGAGCATTGAGCTGGGTGGACTCATGATAAGCTATGTACAGCTTGCTATGCTCTGCCTGTCAATACTGTTCTTTGTTATCCTGCATCTGCTCTTGACCAAAACTCTGACCGGCAAGTCAATGCGTGCCGTGTCGGACTCGATGGAACTGGCCGGAATCTACGGAATATCCACCAGAAAGGTCAGCATTTTCGTCTGGATAATATCGGCGGTTTTTGCCGCATCAGGCGGTTTTCTGCTGGCGCTCGATACCAGCCTTGATCCGATGATGGGTTTGACCTTTATGATCAAATCCTTTGCGGCGGTTCTACTGGGCGGAGTTGGTAATGTCTGGGGAGCATTGCTGGGTGGTTTGTGTATCGGCATCATTGAAAACATGGGAACGGCTTTTATCTCCCCCGGCTATAAAGATTTAACCGCCTTTGTGCTGATTATCGTGATTTTGCTGTTCAGGCCACAGGGTCTTCTCGGTTCAGTGGCAAAGGGGGTCCGGTAATGGAATATTTCCTGCACATAGGTATTGTCTGTTTGATCTATATTCTCTTTGCGTCATCGCTCAATCTTGAACTTGGTTGTGCCGGTTTATACAATTTCGGACATGTTGGATTTTTTGCTATTGGCGCATACAGCTCCGCGATTCTGACGCTGGCTGGCCATTCGGTCTGGCTTGGTCTTGTCGCGGCCATGGTGGTGGCGGGGGTGTCCGGTCTGCTCTTTGCCTGGCCGGTGCTGCGGTTGACCGGAGACTATTTTGGTGTCGCTTCTCTTGCTTTTGCCGAGATGATCCGATTGATCCTGCTCAATGAACGGTGGTTGACCCGCGGCCCCATGGGTTTACCTGGCATCCCCAGGATCGAGATTTGGGGCCATGCGGGCAACTCCGTGACACTTTTGGTGACTTTGCTGATCACTTTGCTGTCCCTTTTTGGTTTTAGAAAAATCCTCTCTTCTCCCTTTGGCAGAACGCTGAAACTGATCCGGGAGGATGAGCACGTAGCCCGGGCATTCGGCAAGGATGTCGTCTCGTTTAAGACCCGAACCATGGTCATAGGCTCAGCTTTTGGTGGTCTGGCCGGTGGTCTGTGGGCTCATTATCTTGGCTATATAAGCCCGAACGATTTCACCTTGCAACTGACTGTGATTGTGCTGTTGTGTGTGGTTTTGGGCGGCCGGGGGACATTGCTCGGACCGGTTGTCGGCTCTGTCCTTGTGGTATGTGTGGGCGAGGGCTTGCGTTTTCTTCCCTTGCCTGCATCAATGACGGCAAGTGTCGCCCATATTCAAAGTATGCTCTTCGGTCTGGTTCTGGTTTTGTTGATGCTTCGCAGACCCCAGGGCATAATCGCCGAATCACGTCTTCTTCAGGAAACCTGATGTTGGAATTACACTCGATATCCAAACAATTTGGTGGAAATCAGGTGCTTCGGGATGTGTCCATCTCACTTGATAGTGATACGCCTATAACCGGTCTGATTGGTCCTAATGGCTCGGGAAAATCGACGCTCTTTCATATAGTAATGGGTTTCTATTCCCAGGATAGCGGCAAGGTCATCTTCAACGGCAGATCTCTCAACACTTTACCTCCGGAAAAGCGCTGTCACTCGGGCTTGTCATGTACCTTTCAGGACAGCCGGATGCTTACTTTCATGACCGTGCTGGAGAACCTGACCGCAATCCCGACACCACAACATGGGGAATCCCTGGTAAAAGCTTTCTTTTCTCCTTTTTTAGTGCGCCGACAGGAAAAAGAAATTGAAGATAAAGCCCGGGATATTCTGGAGCTTCTTTGCCTCTCCTCCCTTGCCGATTCTCCCGCTGGAAGCTTAAGTTATGGGCAGAGGAAATTGCTGGAGATAGGCAGGGTGATGATGACGGACCCTCAGTTGGTATTGCTGGATGAGCCGACAGCCGGCATTAACCCGACTCTGATCCAATCATTGGTTAAAGTCCTGGAAAAACTGGTGCAGAGAGGTATGCGGTTTTTTCTGGTTGAGCACAATATGCCGCTGGTGAGCCAGCTTTGTGACCGCGTTCTGGTGCTGGATGCAGGAGAACTTATTTTTGACGGTAGCGCCGCTGGCGCTCGAAAAGACAAAAAGGTTATTCAGGCTTATCTCGGGAGCGATGGTTATGTTGAGGCTTGAATCCATTACGGCAGGTTACGGAGAACTCACCGTGCTTTCCGAGCTGAATATTTCTGTCGAGAAAGGTGAAACAGTCTGTCTCATCGGCCCTAATGGAGCCGGGAAATCGACAGTACTGAGGGTAGTGGCCGGGCAGCTGATTCCGGAAAAGGGTATGGTGACCTTTAACGATCAGGATATTTCAACATATGATTGCACCCGGAAAATTGAATTAGGGATTCTTTTTGTCCCTCAGGGGCGCAATGTCTTTCCCAGCCTATCTCTTCTGGAAAATCTCAATCTTTGCCGGATTTTTATCTCAGAATCTCTCTTTCAAGAGCGGATGGAAACCGTCCTTGAAACTTTTCCCTGGATGAAAGATAAACTTAACAGCCCCGCCGGATCTCTTTCCGGCGGCTTACGCCAAATGCTGGCGCTTTCCAGAATCTTCCTTCTTAAACCCAAACTTGTGCTGCTTGACGAACCGTCCCTTGGACTGTCACCGCTGGTAGTAGATGATATTTTCTCAACAATCTCGACTCTCAATGCTCAAGGTATCTCCTTTTTGCTCGTCGAACAAAATGCCCGCAAGGGTCTCTCCGTTGCCAATCGAGGCTATGTTCTTGAATTCGGCAAAAATCGTCTTACCGGCAGTGGCGACCAACTCCTCGACAGTCCTGAAGTTCAACGCCTCTATCTCGGGGGATGATTTTGTCCTTAGAAGGTTTCAATAGATACGAAAATATATGTGTCATTGAAGGATTTCGACAAGATTCCGTAAATAATGCTATCATTTGGTGAAACAAGCACAAATGAATGTTTCAAAAAAATTAAAAACCCCTTAATAAGCAACCAATACTTTGGAATAAAAATGTTATGAGCCGCAGAGCAAACAGTATTTTTGAGGACATTGCTGATATAACATCAAAATTCCCCTGGTGGGTTGGTGTTTTTCTAGCCTTGCTCTCTTTCTTGTTTTTACACTCGTATGCAGGAAAAGAGCTTTCTCCATTTGCAATATCAGGACCGGATGGGGTCCCCAATAATGTACTTCCCAGTTTGCTGCACGTTCTTGCCTTCTTTGGTCAGTTTGTACTCCCAGCAGCATTTTTGTTGGGATCAATAGTGTCTGTAATTCTAAATTTTAAAAGAGCAAAGTTATATGACAAAACATCACGCAGCGATTCTCAGAATTCTTTCGGTAACATGTCCTGGCAAGATTTCGAATTTTTGGTAGGAGAATACTTCCGGCGTCGGCAGTTCAGAGTAGAAGAAACCAAATCTGGTGCGGATGGGGGCGCTGATCTGATTGCCACGAAAGGGATGGAAAAATATCTTGTTCAATGTAAGCATTGGAAAGCAAACAAGGTCGGAGTGAAAGTTGTTCGGGAACTGCTGGGAGTTATGGTTGGAGTCGGGGCAACAGGTGGATTTGTAGTTACTTCAGGTGAGTTCACCCAAGATGCAATAGACTTTGCAAAGGCCAATAATATTTTGATATTGGATGGCAAAGAATTGCATAACAGTATGAAATCATATGCGATATATGAAAATAGATCAGAGAAGAAAAAAGGCGGAAAACTGCAAAAATTCGCATGTGCTTTCCTGGTTTTTTTGTTTGTTGCGGTGTGCTATTTTTTGGTGTACCCCGAATCAAGTGCGTCCTTCTATTCAATTTTACCATCCCGGATAAGAGAATTTCTTCCTAACGGTCAGGAGTATCGCGTCGAAAAAAATAGTCAAACAAGTACGCCAGTTAAGCAGATGGAATCAAAAGATGTCAACTTTACAGCTGATCAAGTCAAAAGAGCCATGAAAGAAGTTCTTAATGCAAAGAAAAGTGAGCAGCCTAAAGACATAAAAGCAGATCAGAAAGGAGAGGAGCAAAAATATCTTTATGAGATAGAACTTTTTTCAGGTGGTCGGATTTCTACAGATAACGTAACTATCACAAATAAGGAAATCACTTACAAAAGTGATAAAGGTCTTATTGTTTCTCTTAACAGAGAAGAAGTCAAAGCCATCAAGAGAATCAAATTGGCTAAATAGTTTCCATCCTGAAACGGTACTTTTACCCGAACGCCTCAATTTAGAATAAAAGCTCGGAAAAGTGTACTTCATCGGTCATGAATCCTACCACGATGTGTCAGATGATTAAAGGTTTTGGACAGGAAGACAAAAATGAAATTGAACAGAATACAAATTTAAAAGGATATAACGATAATCGCTGCTTTGGGCGTAGAGGTCTACTAACTGAATTAAATTCTAAGAAATAGATTTCACTGCTGTGTGGTCCCGTGTCTCAGATAATACTCAGGAAGCCCTTGATTATGCATTAAATCAAAAAAGGGGGGAGGGCCAACAGACCCTCCCCCCCCTTATATAGGAAGTTATTGTAATTTGCGAAAATTAATCGTCAAAAGGATGGTTTCTGTTACTATCGAAACTCCTCCTATGCTCAGAACTCCGCTTGCTACCATCTCTGCTATCTTCTCTCTCTGAACGCTGCTTTTTGCCGTATCTTCTTTCTTCTCTCTCAGATACGCTCTGGCTAACACTTGCATCTAGAGCACAGTTGTTGGACGAAATAACAGTTATATTTTTAAGATCTTTGCTGACCCCTTGGAGTGCTGCTCTCCATAAGGTACTTCTATGATTTACCTTGATTCCGTCAATCAGGGTTTCATTCGTATCAGCATTGATAATGGAAATCGTGGTGCCGACAGTTGCCTTGCCGAGAACAATCAATTGCTTATGATCGCGGTTATATCGCAAACTTTCGATAAGCAGCAAGGATCCATCCGGGCAGGTAAGGCAAGTATCGTCACTTGAACCATTACAGTTCTCGTCAATAGCATTACCACAGACTTCTGCGGTACCAGGATTTATTGTAGCATCACTATCGTTGCAATCATTGCCACCACAGGCGGCATCCATATATCCATCGCCATCAGCATCCGGACAAGTAACATCACAACCCTCGTCGATCGAACCGTCACAATTGTTGTCAATTCCGTCGCCACAGATTTCTTTTGCACTCGGATTAACTACTGAACTCAAATCGTTACAATCAACCGGCCCACAATCACCGCCATTTGTCGCATAAGTATCACCATCGCTATCGGTACAGGTCACCGGACAATCAACAGCGTTTAGATCCTGAATATCGATAAGGCCGTTGCAGTCATTATCTATTTGATCTGAGCACTCTTCAATTGCATTAGGATGAACTGCGCTGTTGGTGTCATCACAATCACCTTGAGCCGGGGTAAAACCATCACCATCGTTATCCATAGCAGAAGTATCAATGCTGTCAGCGCCGTCACAATTTTCGTCTATTCCATTGTTAGGAATATCGATTGCACCGGGATGAACTGCCGGGTTAGCGTCATTGCAGTCACCAGAAGCTTGAGTGTATCCGTCACCATCCTTATCTAAGGTGGTCGGGTCAACCGAATCAGCACCTGAGCAATTTTCGTCAATGCCGTTATTTGCTATATCCGTTGCATTTGGGTTAATAGCTGCGACATTATCGTTGCAGTCGACTGGTCCGCATTGGCCGCCTTCAATCGAGAAGCCATCAGCGTCCTTGTCTGTACATACCAGGCAACCAACTGCGGCAGGATCTTGAGCATCAACCAATCCGTTGCAGTTATTATCTATGTTATCGCTACAATTTTCTGCGGCTCCAGGTTTGATTGCTGCATTGGAATCGTCACAGTCAACCGGTCCACAATTACCTCCCTCAACAGAATAGCCATCGTTATCATTATCTGTACAGGTCGGAACTGCCGGGGGAGGGCAGAAGAAATTGGTCAGCGTATCGCCTCCAGCTAAAAAGGCGGTTTTTGCAGGGGTTGAAGCGGATTTACTACTGGTATGGCATAATGTGCAACTGCCGGTAAAGGGCGCGACCGGGCTGCAGGCATTGTTAACGTCGGTGCCATAGTCTGAATAGGAAAAACCGTTCGTCGCCGATAGCAGTAATGCGCCGGCAGCAACGACCAGACTACTGATAATTTTCTGATTCATGTGTAAATAGTCTCCTTGGTTTGATTAACTCTTTAATGCCGTCGAATGAAAATGGCAAAATATTCGGCCAGCAGAGAGCTTCTGCTCTCTTTGGTATCGCTCATTTCTGCTTTTGAATGCAAAAAGTTAGTAATTGACGACATTGCAATAATTTCCGGATTATTGAGTGTCATATTCTGTCCATTTATCCTTCCTCAGAATTGAGTTCACAAAAGTTACTCTCCTTCTTCAGATAATGACGTCACCATATTCTGACCACAGTGGCCGTTTTGCAAAAGAGATACCACATCGTGGGCACATAAAGATAAAGGCAACGAACCAACAAACAAACGAAGCATTTCACAGATACCTTGTTTCCTTGATTTCCGGGGGATGCAGCTTTACGGATGCAGTCATTACATTTTATTCAAATTTTTTTTCTCAAGATATGGAGAAAAAATGAGGCGATAACGATTAAGTAATTGATTAAATATTTTATCAATTTCGATAACATTTAGGTAATTCAGTAGAAAATTATCCATAATATCCTGAAATTTAATGATTTTGTTGAGATTTAGTTTGTTTGCTTGCTCGCTAAATCGAATGAATAAACGTCTTTTTTCCTTTGAGCTGATGGCGAGAGGTACCAATGAAGAAGATCTTATGATTGCAGATGCTATTGTAAGGGGAAAAGTAACAGTACTTGCACCCTGTTGTCTGACTATGAACCAAATTTGCACTCATTTTCTGTATTAAGAAAATAGCCAGATTGATGGAAATACAACACGTCCTTGTCCGGGCGTACAGGTATGCATTGATCAATTATCTCGCTGTAGATCCAATAATGATTTTCAGTATGCCAACCAAAGATTTTCAAATGATTGAATGAAGGGGAAGAAGTATGGTAAGGCCATGACCCTAATATTGATGAAATAAAAATTACTGAGGATATCTCCGTGATGAGAGATGCCAAATTACAAGGTTGACTTGAACGTCGAGTTGTGAAATGCTTTAAATAGGTCAAAAGGAAAGATTCTTTTTCAAAAACCAGCTTAAAGTAAGGGGTTAGATGATGAAAATATTTTCGATGATTGGGGGGGCTCTGGTGCTGATTTTTCTTTATGTACCGGTTGGTGCCGAGGAACTCGTCATTGTCGGAACTGGAAGCGGCCCCCCCATTCTAAAAGCAATCGGAGAGGCTTTCAATCAAGAGAATCCAGATATCAAGATCGTTGTTCCCCGTAGTATCGGCTCTGGCGGTGGAATAAAAGAAGTTGGTAACGATGACTACCTGCTTGGCAGAGTTGCCAGGAAAATCAAAGATAGCGAGAAACATTTTGGCCTGTCTTATACTCCTGTCGCACGAGTGCCCATCGTTTTTATGCTAACCGAAGTGTGACAATAAAGAACCTAACTAGTGTCTGTCCATAAATGGCTATTTTTCCCTAACTAATCGTTGCTCTCAAAATTTAATCCTCGGAATATCAATTATATGCCTGTGGTTAAATTCATCGAGCGCCTCTATTTAGAGCAAAATATCTCATTTATGGACAGACACTAACTAGCGAGCAAATTTGCGGGATTTATAGCGGAAAGTTATTTAACTGGCAGCAAGTAGGTGGTCATGATGCGAGGATACGGGTAATCAGAAGACAGGAAGGTGACAGCTCATTGAGCGTCTTGTTGGACTTGTTTCCTCAATTCAAGGATATCGTTATTACTAAACTGTCCAAAACTACGTTCAGCGATCCCGACACTATAGAACTGACAGAAAAAACACAAGACACCATAGCTTTTGGGGCTTTTAGCGACGTAAAGTATCGAGATGTAAATGTTTTTAGTATTGATCAGATTTCCCCTGTAGATCAGACGTACCCTTATTCTGGCGTTTTCGGCTTGGTCTATAAAGAGAAGAATCGAAAAGGTACCATCAAAAAATTCATAGATTTTGCAACATCACCCTCAGCAATTGCTCCGATCAAGCAGAGTGGTGGTTTACCGGGCTTGTAGTCGTTGTTAGGCAATTAGGTATTATGAGTCTAAAAAATAAAATAGTCCTCTATCTTTCTCTCTTTATTACGATTGTCGTCAGTATAGTCATTTTTGTAGTCTCCTGGCAATTGCAACAAAGAACTGTCGAGCAGGCAGCCCTATTGTCCAAGGAGCTTGTACACAATGTAAACTCAACCGTTAATCAGTTTCACTCCCTCACAAAATCCATTCTTGATAATTATCTTCAGAATTTTAAGAAACTTGCAGCTTCCCTCAATCTCAATTCGCCAATAGCTCCCTCAATTTCTCGGGGGCAAAACGAAGCAGTTGTGGAATTTTTGCAAACTTTTGCACGGTCGGGAGGTAATGATTTTACACTGATATTCAGTAATAAAGGAGAGTTGCAGGCTTCCAGTGCTGGTTTGCGAGTATTTAGGCCTGGCGATACTTCGCTGCCAACGAATATTACTTCATTTGAAGACCTTTTCCTTCTTCATAAGCTCAACGATATTCTGCAAAAAGAACTCAGCTCTCAATTATCCCCACAGGAAGCAAGTGAACTGGAGCAAAAATCTAATTTTGCCGGAACTGTCTGGCTTCCAACTGAATTATTAATAAATATGGGCATAAGCAAGGAAAAAATCAGTGATAAAGGAGCCATTGCGTTTGTGACAAGCGGTATAATCAGGGATGATTTTTTCATGCCCCTGGGTATTTCGTTAATAGGTAAATTGCTTACTAACTTTGATGATATATTTCAGCAAATCCTTCAAACTAGTGATTTCTCCACTTCACTGTTTATTGGTACAACTCCAATAGCTTCATTCGGATTCCAAAAGTATTTACAAAAATACAACAATAACTCTCAGATTGAACTAAAAGTTGAGGATGCGGCAAGAATTCAAAAGAGCAACCTACCGGTTGACGTTACTTTTCATATTGCAGGTGACAAATTTTATTCGACCTGTTCTTCAATTGAAGATATTTACGCTGAAAAGATTGGAGCTTTATGTACCAGTATGCATGAGGATCAGATACTAGCCGTCCAGGGACTTGTTTCATCTCATTCCAATAAAACAAAAAATACCCTACAGCTGGGTTTGCTGATTGCTGGTACTGGAATGGTAGTCATTGGCTTCGTCTGCGCGCTACTTTTTGCCAAACAGTTTACGAAACCCATTGATCTGATGGTTAAGATGGTTGATAAGGCAGGGAAGGGAGATCTGTCCCCTCGTCTCAACAGTCGTTCTGTTGATGAGCTGGGCATCCTTGCAAGGGCGTTTGATTCAATGCTTGATAACTTGTCTCTTGCAGAACGGGAAAGAGAAAAACTCGAGCGTCAAGTGCGGTTAGGTCAGAAAATGGAGGCGATAGGTACCCTGGCCGGGGGCATAGCCCACGATTTCAATAATATTCTAGGAGCCATCATCGGTTATGGCGAAATGATTCGGGATGATTGTCCAGCTGGTTCAACAACTTTTCAGGATATCAACCAGATTTTAAATGCTGCCAATAGGGCCAAAGATCTTGTTAAGCAGATACTTGCCTTCAGTCGCCAAGCTGCAACCGAGCGCATTCCTCTGCAACTGGCTAGTATAGTTAAAGAAGCGCTCAGTCTGCTACGCTCCTCGCTGCCGACAACTATTGCAATCAAGCAGGAAATTGATGCTGATGTTGGAGTGGTTCTGGCCGATTCAACCCAGATCCATCAGATACTCATTAATCTTTGCACTAATGCTTTCCATGCTATGGAGACGAAGGGTGGCACACTTACGGTTTCATTGCATAGGAGAGTCCTCACCACAAAAGATCTCGTTGCGACTCCGCATTTGCGCCCGGGAAGCTTTGTTCAGTTGTCAGTTCAGGATACCGGTTCGGGCATCATGCCTGAGATTAGAGAGAAGATATTCGAGCCCTTTTTTACCACAAAAGAGATTGGAAAGGGAACAGGCATGGGCCTCGCAATGATCCATGGGATTGTACAGACCTACGGCGGGTTCATTACCTTTGACAGTAAACTTGGCGAAGGTACAGTTTTTCATGTCATACTTCCAATGGTAGATGACGTAGCTTTGCACGGGAAAAAAACTGCGGAACAGATCCCGATTGGCGATGAGCACATACTATTGATTGACGATGAGCAATTACTTCTTGAGGTGTGCAGTGCAATGCTCAAACGATTAGGTTACCAGGTAACCGCAATAATGGACAGCGTAGAGGCTTTTGCTACTTTCCAAGAGGAACCTGAGACATTCGACATAGTCATCACTGACCAGACCATGCCGATAATGACCGGCGTAGATCTCTCTCAGCGAATTCTGCAGATTCGGCCTGACATCCCCATCATTTTGTGTACCGGATATAGTGGCCTCGTAACTGAAGAAACGGCGAGGTCCATGGGTATTAAGGGATTTGCAATGAAGCCTCTGGCCACAAAAGAAATTGCTAAACTTATTAGAACGATACTCGATGAGCGGCACCCACAAGAGGTGAAAAAAATTGGTCCATAAGAATTGAACAGACCATAGGTGGAAATTTACGACAACAACATGGTTCAAGTTTGAGCAACAGGTCAGCACAAAATGAGACTACTACTTATATGAAGCACGGATACTCGGAAGATCCAGCGACTGGTACAGGAAATGCGGTATTATAAACGCCCACCTATCAGACCCTGAGGCTATCGGACATGGCTGCCAGCATAGTTAAAAGAAAGAGGTGACCGCTTCAGTTAGCTGATTTTTCAATTTTTTTTGGACCCGGCGATTTTCTGTGGTCCACCCCATTCTTGTCCCTTTCTGTACCTTTTTTATTGTGATACCGATCTGTTGAGGTATTATGGTCAAAAAGTACACCTCAAAATCATCACCTTGTCTCAAGCCCCGACTTTTTTTCGGGAAGAGCGTTGCAGTCTTTTCTGTAAAATTATCGATAACCTTTTGTCGCTAGACGAGTTGGCACATTTTTATAATGGACGGAGCAGGTTTTATGGATATATCTTTGGTTGAAATCGGCACTCTTCTTGTGTTGGGCTTTGTCGCGGGCATCATCAACACACTTGCAGGCGGAGGCTCCAACCTCACAGTGCCTGCTCTCATGGTCTTCGGAATGCCGCCGGAGATCGCCAACGCAACCAACCGGATCGGTGTATTCCTGCAGGGGATTGCCGGAACGCGGGGCTTTCGCAAACATGGCAAGCTGCCTATGGGGGATTTCAAGAGGATGATTCCGCCTCTTTTTATCGGTGCCGTATTCGGAGCGGGTTTTGCTTCCTACGCACCGGAATACCTTCTGAAGTATCTGCTGCTGGGAGCAATGCTTCTTGTTGCAGGAATCACTCTGATCCGTCCGGATGTTATTGCTCCCCCGGAGGGAACAGAGCCGGTCAGCGTCAGCAAGCGACCATCATCGTGGTGGTTTCTTCTGCTCACCGGTTTTTACGGCGGATTTGTCCAGGCGGGGGTGGGGTTTCTTCTCATAGCCGTTTTTGCGGGCTCTCTCCGTTATGATCTGGTACGCAGTAATGCTCTGAAAATGCTTTCGGCGCTCTTTTTCACAGCCGTTTCCCTGGTCATTTTCATCTACAACGATCAAGTAAGCTGGATCCCGGGTCTTATCCTGGGAATTGGCTCGATTGCCGGTGCTGTCATCGGAGTGAAACTTGCGATCAGGGCAAGTCAGCGCTCACTAAAATGGTTTCTCTTCATTATGACTCTGGCTGCAAGTGCTGCGGCAATTTGGCTGTGAAATTTTTAACAAGCAGACTCAATGAAACTGATCAACCTTGTGAGCAAGCCCACATCTCCAGAACCTTTTGCTTGTTGATTAAATAATATGAAAATCGTAAGCACCCGCCATCTATTGTGATCGTAAAATATTTCGTCCTGGGTATCGCCGCCTCCTTACTGATCGTATTCCTGCTGCCGCGGAGAACCGCTCTCTTTCTGGGTGCTATTGCCCTTTGCCTGGGTGTCCTCGTCCCTGTCGGCCTGTGGACATATGCCGAGTTTTTCGTGTCCGGCGACAAGAGCACTCAAGGAATGATTGGCACTATCTGTGCTATTCTCTTTGCCCCAGCTGGTTTGTGTATCACGTTTCTGGCTTATTTAAAAAACAAGTAGGGTGTGAAAAGAGAATGGGTCTATGTTGCAGACATGGTTCTCATTCAATCCCATTTTCGCTCGTTAAAATATAATTACAGCTCATGCGTAACATTTATTTTTCTGCCAGAAAATCTTGGGCGGAAGATTGCACCATTTGTGAAGAAGACCACTGATGCTTCCGATGCCTATTTCAACAGAGAATATTGAATATTGACCACAGTCGGAGTCTATAGAGCTGCGAACCTGGAGAGTTTGAGTGGAAATATGCTAACGATACTAATGGTTCAATCTTACTTTCGTATACTCTGGAATAATCTTCTCTACACCTTGACTTCACATGTTTTAAAAGGGACAATTTTCTATAGGAAAAGGCTCTGTGCAATATTCGGGAAATTGAGCAAATCGTCAAGAGTTGGGACACTCTTATACATGTGGATGACCGCGCTTCAGCTTGGAAGTCAATTAACGACCATCTGGCGGGAATTACCCCCAATACATTCCGTTGAATACCGAATGCGCTGTAAAAATGGGCAATGGAAGTGGATTAGCGATAAAGCAAGGATCGTTGAATATGCAGTTGATGGTAAACCGGTCCGGATGTCCGGAACCCAGCAGGATATAACGGAACGAAAACAGGTCGAAGCTGAGCGTGAACAACTGTTGGCTGCCAAGCGTGATATTATGGCACAACTTCAACTGCAGGCGCAATTCATGCAGGCGCAGAAGATGGAATCAGTGGGGCGGTTGGCAGGCGGGGTGGCCCACGATTTCAACAATTTGCTCAACGTAATACTTGGGTATACTGAAATGGCTTTGGACCGGGTTGACCCATCTGCACCGCTTTATGAAGATCTGCAGGAGATTCTTAACGCAGGTAAACGTTCCGCTGAGATTACCCAGCAGTTGTTGGCCTTTGCCCGCAAGCATCCCTGGAGATTTCGTTCTCTTAGCCGTCTGTGACGACGGATGTGGCATGGAGAAAGAGGTTTTAAATAATATTTTCGAGCCCTTTTTTACCACCAAGGATGTAGGCAGGGGAACCGGTCTGGGATTGGCAACTGTCTATGGTATTGTCAAGCAGAATAGCGGCTTTATAAATGTTTACAGCGAGCCTGGCTTAGGGACGACCTTTAATATTTACCTGCCACTCCACGCAGCAGAAGTTGGTGTACTTGAGGAAAAAAACAGCAGAGAAATCCCATTAGGTCTTGGTGAAACTGTTCTCATCGTTGAAGACGAGATAGCAGTTCTGGGTCTCACTAAAACCATGCTTGTCAAATTGGGGTACACTGTACTGGCCGCCAGTACACCGAGTGAAGGGCTGGGATTGGCAAAGGAGTATGTTGGAAAGATTCACCTTTTGATCACTGATGTTGTCATGCCCGGAATGAATGGTCGAGATTTAGCCAGTCAACTCAAGTCCACTACCCCAGACATCAAGACGCTGTTCATGTCTGGGTACACGTCTGATATTATAGCCCATCGGGGAATATTGGACGAAGGCGTCGATTTCATTAAAAAGCCTTTTTCAATCAGAGATCTTGCGGCTAAAGTGCGTGAGGTACTGGAGTATTAATAGATGGATGATCTGTTTTTTTTTAACTCTCAACAACCACCAAGAAATCAACATGGCTAAATCTCACACTCCTCGCATGCATTCGGCAGAGCATATACTCAATCAGGTAATGGTTAGAAAATTTGACTGTGGACGTTGTTTTAGTGCTCACGTGAACAAGAAGAAATCCAAGTGTGACTATCACTTCGATAGAGCACTGACCGAAAACGAAGTGCAGGAAATAGAAATATCGGTCAATAAGGCCATTTCAGTGAATCTGGATGTGACCGAAGAAATTATTTCTTTGCAGGAAGCCGAAAGAAATTTTAACCTCACCCGTCTTCCGGACGGAGCCGAAACCGTTCGCATAGTGCGCATCGGCGACTATGATTCCTGTCCATGTATTGGCGAACATGTGGACAATACGGCAGAAATCGGCAGGTTTCATGTAGATCTCTCAGGATTTCAAGGATGGAGTTTTACGCATACGCTACAAACTCGACGATCCGGAAGAGCGGTGAGCATGTGCAAAGAAAAGGACACTTCACTCTGACGACCCGGTACAACTCATTATGCTGCGATCGAAGAAGTTACAATAACAATCCCTTGGTGACAGAAGAGAAGGTGTCGGATCGGATATGAACGACTACAAGAAAAGAGTTTTACCAAAATAAAAAGGAGTGAGGGGGCAAGCTTTGTATCTATTTTGCTTCAAGGAAAACCTTTGGCCCCTTTTCCTCAAGAACCCTGTATCTCTGAAGGATTGAGGAACGGGTACTAAGAAAATCTTCTTGGTTGTGGATGTGGATATACCTCAAATTTGGTGAGTCGCCCTCAAGTTGATCAATTCCAAGACTATCTAAAAACGGAATGTCATCTTTGCCATATTCATGGATGTTGAGTTTTAACAGCGGCTTGCCATCGATCTTGATTCTGTTGGCGGTCATAAACATGTTTTTATCTCCGTGTTCGTTACAGGTTTTATTGGCACATCATTACGACTAATCCATATCGACCAAGGAGCCAAGAAAGAATATCTGTTATTCTCAAAAAATGAGAGGTAGTGGATGTGTCACAGAATACAGCATTATATTCACCTCTTTCAATTCCCTCATCAATTTAAAAGCTGTTAAAGCATTATCCAGCAATATCGGAAAAAGTGAATAGTATATGAGATCAGGTGTCAGGAGATGAATATACTGTTTTAGGCAGGATAGTATGAAAAAAGTGAAAAATCAGAAATACTTGTGGATTACAATGTAGAAGCGAAGGCCTCTGCGAGAGCAGAGTTTCTGTCGGCAAATGTAACCATCAAACAATATACTAAACTCTATGGCGGATTTCGTACCAACTTTTGCAGGTTGGCCCATGCTTAATATAACCTTTGGCATCGCCATCTTGCTTGCAACCGGGCTGCTCTTTGCGAAGATCGCGCAGCTCTTTCACCTTCCTTCAGTGACTGGATATATTCTCGCCGGTCTCGCGCTCGGCCCCTCTGGCCTTGAAATCCTGACTACTGAAAGTGTGGGGCACCAGCTTGATCATTTCACCCAGATTGCTCTGATGTTGCTTGCTTTTGGCATAGGGGAACATATAGAGTTGCGTCGGTTGCAGGCAATCGCTAAGGATGTCACATATATAAGTTTTATCCAGGCAATTGCCACATACCTGTTTGTCTTGGTTGCAACCTATGTCGTGGTGCAATTCGTATCTTCGTCGTCCAGTCATCGTGAAAATTTCATTATGGCAATGTTGCTCGGCGCGGTAGCCGTGGCAACTGCACCGGCTGCCCTTCTGCTTGTGGTTCGAGAGTTGAAGGCCAGGGGGCCGTTCACTTCGACGTTGATGGCGGTCATTGCTATTGATGATGGCATCTGTATCATCGTTTTCGGAATTACTATTTCTGTCGGTCATCAACTGCTCGGTAACAGTGCGACTACCCCACTTATGGGAATGCTGGGGGCGTTTTCGGAGATCTTTTTCTCTCTTATGATTGGCGTGGCTACTGGATTTCTGCTCGATCTGCTGTTGAATAAGCTCCAGCGTCGGGAAGAAATGTTGACCGCTGGCCTTGCTTTGCTGTTGCTTTGCGGGGAAATAGCCAGGGAGCTGCATCTTTCACCGCTCCTTGCCGGAATGATGGCTGGTTTTGTCATTATCAATCGGGCGAAAAGGGATGTCCGCCTGTTCCGGGCCCTCAATAACTTTGAACCTCCTATCTATGTCCTTTTCTTTACTCTGGCCGGTGTGCATCTTGACCTGAAAGCTCTTTGGTTGGCCGAATGGGTTGGTGTTGCCTATTTTGCTGCCCGTATTGCTGGAAAATACTTTGGTTCCTTCCTGGGGGCGGCGTTGGCTGGATCAACAGCTACGGTGCGAAACTATATGGGGCTTGCCCTCATTCCCCAGGCCGGGGTGGCCATCGGCCTGGTATTCATCATTGACGCTGATCCCCAATTCAGTAACTGGACCGGGGTTATTACTCCTGTGGTTTTTGCCGGGGTAATGGTTTCCGAGCTTCTTGGTCCGTCCCTGGTACGCTTCTCCCTCCAGAAGGCGGGTGAAACTCAACTCGCTAAAGAACATCCGCAGTCTTCAGGACGATTTTGGTTTTCAGATTTCTTCGCCCGTTCGCAGGAAGCTTTGATCCTTGCTCCCTGTGAACGATTGCCCTCGCATCCGGCGACAAATTCCGGAGGTGTTGTACTTTTTAGTGCAACAAATGGTGGCACCATACACGGTCTGGCACGGGTGTCGGCCATGTTTGCTCACCATTACCATGCCCGACTTAAATCCATACGGGTTCTGGGGCCTGCTCGGAAAGGCACTTTAAGCGAGCGGGACATTGATCAGCTGTTCTCTCCCGAGAAAAATGAGGCCGAGAATCTGGGGTACCCTTTACAGCAGGAACTCATTTACGGAAGACTGGAACAAAGCCTGCTGGAAACGGCAAATAAGAATCAAACCAAACTTCTGCTGGTTGATTATCCCATCGGGCCCAGGCCGCTTGCCATGAAGAAGATATTTACTACCCTCACAGATAGTGTGACCTGTCCGGTAGTCGCGATTCGATTCGTCGGCACGTTTTCTTTTGATCGAATCCTGATTCCCTTTCTTGACATGAAGGACCTGGATGAGATGCTGCCGGTATTGGAGGTCATGGCAACGACAGGTGACTCGCAGTTAACGTTCATGTATATCATGGACGCGGAGAATACCCGGCAGGAATTGCGGGAAGCCGACAGGCAGTTGCTGCAGTGGCGGCAGAGCAATCTGCTTGATCTTGATACCGAACAGAGAGTGGTAGCGACCGAGTCACGGTTGGATCAGATTCTGCAGGAATCCGGCAATCATGACCTGATCATGATTAAGGCGGCGAGAAAGTTCGGTATCCGGCGGCTTTTTGCCGGCTCCCTGGCAAATTCCGTGGCTCAGAATTGCCGTTGTTCGGTTTTTGCTGTTTACATTCCGTCTGAAGAAAGAGCTGAGGATAAAAGCTGAAAGGTTATTACGTCTCCTCTCTTTATTAACAAAGTAAAATCAATTTCACTGCTTTCCTGCCCGAGCCGCACTGTAGAAAATACAGGGGATGTAGTCGCCACCACTTTGCCTCGGCTGATAACATAGTCGGGCAGGTCTCAACCGGATGGCATCAACGCAGCTCTTTACCTGCAAAACAACAAGGTTTGCAGTACAACCAGCTTGTATTCCGTAGTTTAGAAGCTTGAGGACCTTGGCCCCTCTGCCAGTCATCACCTCAAAAATTGTCTTTAACTGGCTTGTTCCCATCATCTGTAAACAATGAGCTCCCATGTGCGCAACTTCCAGCATGTCATGACTGCCCATTGGATACCAGAGATCCATAATGTCAGCATGGCCGAAAGCCACATTCACTCCGGCGGCCAGGAGTTCAGGTAATATTGTCCCGCACTGTCATGTTGTCGGCCAGGATGAAATGCTGGTGCACCGTTCCAACTCCATGTTGCAGGACTGCATTTGGCGAGCCGGGAGAGAAGTGGTCTTGTTTTTTCGAGATGTATCTTTTTAGACTATACAAAGCCATAGTCAGGATAAATCTGATGACTTGATCGAAATTTGTGGTAGAGTGGCAGAAAGCTCGGACTTCTGTGCGGTTGTGTGGTATTGGCTGTTCAAATCCTAACACAATGAGCTCTCCGGGCCTCCAGTCATTTACTATTTTTTGTCCCACGGAAAATCAAAAGAACCAAGTCCGGCATGTGCCGAACTACAGTGATCGTCTTAGTTGCTGAATACTAGAGTAACCCGTTTTTTGCAAATGGAGGTGTCAGACTGAATTGCATCGGATAGAGCCACTGATTTCTAACGGGATCAGTATTGCAACAGGGGACCTGTTGCTCAGTGAGGTCTCTCCCTCACTTCACTGGAGGTACTTCCGACTTTTCAGTTATAACCAACAGAGGGAAGAGAAAGAAGGGGGGTAAGTATGAGAGTATTACAGAAGCTTGTTGTAACCGGAAGTATTCTTGTAATTGGTATCACCTCAAACGCCTTTGCAGATGAAGGCGCAAATTCTTTACGAGATGTGTTTGCAAAAGGAACAGTGAGCGGCAGCCTGAAAAGCTATTACTATGCTGAGACATTTGAAACCAGCGCCAAAAAGGATAGCGATATCTGGGCGAACGGTGGTAACCTGAAGTATGAGACGGGCCAATTCTATGGGGTGCGGGTCGGAGCAGAGTTTCAGGCATCATTTATTGGCTACAAAGATGACAAAAGCGGTGTGACTAAGGGGAGTATGGACGCCTCAGGAGCCGTCTTATCCGAGTCATACCTTCAGTATGATCTTTATAAGACCAGATTTAAAGGTGGGAGACAACATATTAACCTGCCATTAATCGCAAACTCGGGATCAAGATTGATCAAAGAATCTTTCGAGGGTTATTTTATTACAAACACCGACCTTCCCGATACGACTATTGATGTCGGTTGGGTAAGAAAATATCAGACCCGGACGGATCAGACATCCTACGCCGATAATTGGTTTGTTGAGTACGACACTAACGGTACCGGTAGACCGGGAGATTTCTATGATGTTGGGGATGATGGAGTGCTTTCCCTCTATTTTAAAAACTCCACAGTGAAGAATCTGGCTATCCAGGCTCACTATACTGATGTGTTTGACGAAGTTGCAGGATTGTATGCGGATGCGAAATACACTTTTGCCGAGGTGACGACGTCACCATACCTTGCAGGACAGTATTATTATACAAATTACGATGATTCGGCTAAAGACAATAACTATCTGTTCGGATTCAGCGGTGGGCTGAATGTTGTTGGAGTCGATCTTTTTGCCGGGTACACAAAGGCCGGTGGCTCAGCTGGTGACACAAGAGTCTATAGAGGTCTCGGGCAGGCTGCATATTATCAATATACAACTACAACTAAAACGGCTGGAGCAGCTGCTTTTGAAGCAGACACGAAATCATATCAGGTCGGGGTTGGGTATAAATACCAAAAAGCATTTACCTCAATGCTGCGATGTACCAGGTTCGATAGCCCGATTGACAATGCCGATCTTGATGAGTACACCCTCAACCTTGCGTATAATTTTGGGGGAATGTTTGAACATTTGAGTGTGGCTGTTGATTTTTCTATCCTTGACTATGAAAATGATTCTAAAGATGCGACAGATTTGCGTACTCGATTGGTTTATTCGTTTTAGTGCCTTACCGGTGTTGCAAAAAACTACCCAAAAGGCATAAATTCTTCATCTGCTTCGCTGCACTCCAAGGGTACTAGAAGTGAAAAAAGCTTGCCTCTGTTGATGTAATTTCAACATGCAAGCTTCTCTGTTTCCAGCTGATAAATCCTGTCCTTCTGGATATTGTTACTAAAACACAAGTCCTCTGCCACCTTATCCCTCACTTTGATCGGTTCATCGTCTTGGATGCTGGTAAATTGTATCGAAGCTGCCTGGCCCATGTGTGGTGCCGCAGCAAGGAAAGGGACTGAAGGAAGCAATAGAGACGAAACCACCTTGCAGATTATTCATCGGCACCCCCGAAGGTGCTGAGGCCAGTGCGGTACTTTACCGCGTGATTGAAACGGCTATGGCCAAGAACCTAGAGTCGTATTTGTATTTGGGAGATATCTCTGCCAAGATATCTTTTGCAACGTTGTGTATGGGCGAGCAGTACGGTGCTTTTTCCATTTTTTGAAGTTCATTTTCAGATCGTTGATCCTCTGCTGCTATCTATCTGGCCAATTCTTGTTGCTATTATTAGGCTCATAATTTATTAATTGGTCGATTCAGGGTATTTCCCGTTTGGTGGTGTTATGTGAGTCGCCAGGCATTTTGTGAAAAATATTCATTGGCAATATGGCCACAAGACAATGTTATGAAGTCTACAATGTACAAGCACATTATTTTGGCGGAAAGAATCAACAGATTGGGTGCGGAGACGGCATTCATCGTCGCTTCTCAGGCAGCAACATATGCAGCATTAGGAAATAGGGTGTACCCCTTCCATCTGGGTGATCTTGACCTTAAAACACCTGAAAATATCACCCAGGCAGCATACAAGGCTATGCGGGACGGCAAAACAGGCTATACCCCAAATGCAGGTATTCCACAGTTGCGCGAGGCGTTGGCTGCAGAGTTCAACAAAACAAGAAATACCAATTATTCCCTGGATAATGTTGCTATTCAACCTGGGGGGAAGCCAGTCATTGTGAAATTTCTTCTTGCATTGATGAATCAGGGCGATGAGGTTCTGTATCCAAATCCCGGATTCCCAATTTACGAATCTCAAATCAATTTTCATGGTGGGGTTGCCGTTCCTTATGGGATCATTTCCGGGAAAGACAATTACAGATTCGATATTGATGCTATTGAAGGTTCTATCACTGAGCGTACAAAACTGCTCATCATCAATGATCTGCATAACCCGACCGGCGCCGAGTGCAGCCCTGAGGACCGACGCAGAATAGCCGAATTGGCAGTCAGGCATAATCTGATTGTGCTGTTGGATGAAGCATATTTTGATATCCGCTATGAAGGTGAGTCTGTATCACTGCTCTCTGAACCAGGCATGCAGGAACGGTCTGTCGTTCTCTATACCTTTTCCAAGCGTTTCGCCATGACCGGCTGGCGGGTGGGGGCCGCTCTTGGGCCAGAGAAAATCATCGAGGTGATCAGCGCCTTGAACATGAATGAGGAGTCCTGTACCAACCACTTTATACAGTATGCGGCTCTAGAAGCCCTAACAGGAGATCAGGCAGGGGTACGTGCCAACATAAAGGTGTTACGTGAGCGCCGGGATTTGTGCGTATGCCTCTTGAGAGACATCGCCGGGGTACACTGTTATTGTCCGCAGGCAACGTTTTACGTTTACCCCGATGTCACCATGGCCATGAAAAATAAGGGATTTGATGATTATCCCGATTTTCTTGCTGCAGTGCTGGAAAATACAGGTGTCTCAATGTGCGCACGGACGCATTTTGGCTCGTCCTATCCTGGTGAAACATCAAGGAACCTGCGGCTTGCCTATTCGGGGATCGGTCTTGAGGCAATTGAGGAAGGACTCTTAAGGTTGAAAGGTTTTCTGGAGAGCTGATGACTCATAGAGCAGCCCTGCACATTCTCTCATTCTGCTGCGTTGAAGTCATTATACATTATATTCGGCAAGCTCTAAAATGATACCATCAGGACCTGAGAAATAGACGATTTTCTTTCCTGTTGCGGGGTACGTTTTAACATCACTCATGAATTTTATTCCCGCAGCCTGCAGTTTTGTTACTGTTGACTCTATATTGTCCACAGCAAAGGCAAGATGTCGCAGTCCGATTGTATTTGGTTTATTCTCCATTTGTGTACAGTCGGATTGGGGTGAGATGTAGTGGATCAGTTCAATTTTTACCGTGGATCCAGGATGGCTCAGTGCAATGTATTTTGCTTCAACTTCCTGAAGTCCAACAACCTCTGAAATCCATTTTCCAGACAACTCAGATTCTGGCTCGGCTTCGAAATCAAGGAGCAGAAAAAAATCTTTTGCTTTTCTCAGATCGCTGACAACAAGGTTTATATGATCTATTCTTTTTATCAATTTTTATAGGTTCCTTTGGTTATTGTTCGCTGCAACACCGTATGAGTATGAGTGTGCACCATCACAGCAGAATTAGGTTTCGTCCATTTCAATCAACCAGAGTTCCGGTATCTATTGCAACAACTTTCTGGCTGAGTCCGCAGTAGATCCTGTAGATTTTTCCCGGGTATCACAGGTAGCGGTTGTTCGGCTTGGCCGTAATCTCGGACAAGCTTCAGGAAACCGCTCGTGCGAACCAGTGAGGATGCAAAACTGTTCTGGTAGAGCCTGGCGGGTTTGTCGATTTAAAACAAGCTGGAGCTCGAGAGTGCAATAACTACCTGGAATGATACGAGTTGCTGACCAAGTGATCTCAGTGTGATGGTTATGATTGCTGTAGGTCTCACGTTAGAAGTTCCAATCAAATAAAATGTTGCCTTCTTTAGAAAATTGAGTTGGCTCTAACTCGCTTAGAACTTCTATGTTCTTTATCTTTGCCGCTTCTGGTAGCAGAGCTTCCGATATCCTCATATGTGTAAGATCAAGAGTGTTGCGGATATGAACAATCTTTGCATCTTTTGATTCAACCATACCGATGGTAGCAAGAGCCCTGTCAAGAATTTCCTGATCGGTGTCGCGTAGTAGGGAGGGATTGCAGCCATCTCAGGTTCACAGGCAGACAGACAATTCGTATAGGTTGCCATTCTATCAATTTTCGACACCAGCCGACTTGTTGTGAAATCGGCATTGCCGATTCCAGTAGCCATCCCCTGGCTTTTTTCTGTTAGATCACGGACAAAAATTCTTCGAATCTTTGGTTCCACTGGCACCGTACCAACTCGAATTACCGTTCTAGCTATGACATTTTGATCCATGCAGGTACCGCTGATATCCTTGCCCATTTCATCGACTATCAGCAAATCAATTTTTTTGAAAGGGATCCGGGGTAAAAGCGTTTTGGAGATGTGTTGAAGTGCAACTTCTGTTTCTTCAATTTCTTCACGCCATACAGCTTTGATTATTTCTGTCTCATCCAATTGATTTTCAACAAGACCGATACCAATGGAGACAGGAGCTTTCTCCATGATGATGCGGGCATGCGCCATAAGGATATTATAGTAGCCATGCTCCAGCACTGCGTTATGATATTGTGCTGCCCCCTTCTGTTTGCCAAGGCCAATTGTCATCATCTTTATAATGCCGCTTTCCACTGGTGCTTTGAAATCAGTATGGGGTTTGATCCTGTTTATAACGACAATGTGGTTAGAAGAAAAAGCAAGTTTATCAAAATATACCGGGAGACCGAGTTCAGATTTGCAGAGTTCGACAACCTCCATACTTGCCTTTATTGGGGCGCCTATGTGTTCTTCGGTCACTCCGTACCCGGACAGCAATTTCATCTGTCCTTCAGCAGTTGCTCCACCATGTGATCCCATTGCTGGTATGAGAAAAGGCTCAGCACCAATCGCTCTGAGAGCTTTGACAACTTCTGAATAAACGGTAGTGATATTTGCGATTCCTCGACTTCCTGCAGTAATAGCGACACTCTGCCCAGGCAATATTCGCTCCGCCAGATTGAGCTTTTCAAGCTGATAATTTATTGTGTCGGCAATGTCTTTTATGGAGTGAGTGGAAAAGTGTTGCTTTATGAGAGATAGTCGAGGGTATTCCATAGTATTCACCTCAAATGAAGATCATCGATCTTGCAATGTTTTGGATAACTGACCGACGTCCACCAATTCTCCTTTACTCTGAATAGTAAGTAGCAAGTTGTCATTCGGGTGACCGAACGGTATCATACTGTAATGAAAATATTTATTCTCATGCTGTTTTACCCTTTGATCACCACTTTATTATAGGTGAATAATCGTACCAACAAAATACTATGTTCCAGCGATTACCTCTATTTCAACATCCAACCCATCGTCAAGATTGCGTACTCCCACGCAATTACGCGCTGGTCGATCTGTTTTGAAATAACAAAGATAAGCATCGTTGAATTCAGTCTTATGTTCTATGGAACTGAGATAAATATCCACTCTAAGCACTTTTTCAAGGCTTGAACCGGCGGCTTCAAGGATAGTCTCGATATTTTTCATAATACGATGGGTTTGGCCTGAGATACTGTCATGAACCGGCTTATTCGTCTCTGGATCTTCCGATGTCTGACCTGACACAAAAATCAGCTCGCCATATTTAATCGCCTGGGAATAGGGGCCTGGCTCGGGTGCATTTTTGGTATATATAACTTCTTTTTTCATTGTTTTTCCTTTTTCTCTGTAGTTGAAATCTGTTGGGTTAGGTAGTGATTGCCAATCACTGGCGTAGCTCTTCATTATTTTGGAGGAAACAAACATCACAAGATAGATTGGTCGTCAAATTCACACTCACTTTGCAAACAGCTTTCTCTCAAAATCGACAAATAGCTCGCAACCTGATTCAGTTATAAGAATGGGCTCACTGCACTCAAAGCCATAGGTGTCCAGCCAGATCCCCGGCATAAAATGCAGGGTCATTCCCGGTTCCAAAATCGTCTTGTCTCCCTGACGGAGACTCACTGTATGTTCACCCCAATCGGGGACGTAATTTAAACCGAAGGAATAGCCGACGCGGGAAGGTTTAACCACGCCGGTATGGGCAATGGCCATGCGCCAGCGTTCCTCAACCTCTTCTGCGGTGATGCCTGGTTTGATAGATTCGAGGGTCCGCTGCAGACCTTCGACAACCCCATCCGCTGTTTTACGGAGATCCGCCGGCGGATCTCCAAGATAGAGAGTGCGTGATAGCGGCACATGGTAGCGGTGCCTGGCCCCGCTTAATTCCAGCATAACCACATCGCGCGGCTGGTACTGCCGGTCGGGTTCATAGGTCAGATGCGCAGCCGCCGTTCTTCGTCCGGAGGGCATAATGGGAAAGATTGCCGGTGATGATCCGCCGTAGGTTTTCGTTCCGGCGATCTGGCTGCTGCAGACCTTGGCTGCTGCATCCTTTTCCCATACTCCGGGGGCAATACTGTCGATTGCAGTTTGCATTACCTTTTCACAGATGACGGCGGCCTGGCGCATATAGTCAATTTCCGCTGCGGATTTGACAGTCTTCACCCAGTTGACCAGATTGGTGCCGTCCAGCAGGGTCACCTCCGGTAGTTCCTTTTGTAAGGTCAAGTACATGCGGGCATTGAACCAGTATCCGTCCATCTCCACACCTAGACGTTTTGCCGCCAACCCTCTCTTTTTCAAGAGATCTGCTACATAACACATGGTATGGGTATATCGTGACTGGACGTAATAATCCGGATAGCCCAAAATACAGTCATCCGGTAACCAGCTGGTCTGGCGAGCTCCGTTCGCATCCTGTTCACGTCCGAACCAGAGCGGATTTTCCTCCGCCAAATCGATAATGACACCCTGATGAACGTAGAATGACCAGCCATCATATCCTGTCAGATAATTCATATTGGCGGGATCTATCACCAGCAGGACCTGAATTCCAGCATGGTCCATGCGCTCCTTTACTTTGCCAAGCCGCTGGCGATACTCTTGCTCTGAAAATAATGGTTTTTTCTGCATTGTTTCACCTTTTAGACATAAGCAAACTTGCTGCTATACTGTTATTTTCTGCCGGTTCTGCAACTTCCCGCGACATCTTCTTTATCTTTTTAACCTCTCTTCCATGACGTCCAGATAGGTCCTGGAGTCAATGGTTGAGCCCGAAAGCAGGGTCACTACCCGTTTGCCGCTCACCTTAACCAGATTATTCAGCAGGGCACCAACGCCTACCGCAGCGGCCCCTTCGGCAATGAGTCTGTGTTGTTCGAAGATATACAGGAGTCCATCTTTAATGTGCTCTTCATTGACGCAGATATGCTCATCAACATATTGCTGTACCAGCGGTAAGGTGTATTGATTTTCCATACCTATACCTCCCAGCAGGGAATCGGCCAGGGTATCTTTTTCCTGTACCAGGACCGGCTTACCTGCATTGAGGCTTTCCAGCATCGCTGGTGAGCGCTCGATGGAAACGCCAATGATCCGGATCTTTGGATTAATTGTTTTGGCGGCCATTGCTATGCCTCCCAGCAATCCCCCTCCCGATAACTGGATCAGGAGCACATCGGTCCGAGGAAGCTGGCTGAGAATCTCCAGCGCAATTGTCCCCTGACCGGCAATGATCAATGGATCATCAAATGGTTCCACCGGAGTGAGGCCCTGCTCTCTGGTCAACGTTTGATAATGCTCTTCCGCCTCATCCTGGGAAGCACCTTTCACAGCCAGCTCAGCCCCCATCGAGCCGATCATTCTGGCCCGGTAGGCCGGGACATGTTCGGAGAGACAGACAACCGCCCGCAAACCTTTTTTAGCCGCCACAAAGGCAACAGCTTTACCGTGGTTGCCGGTGGAAAAGGTAATTACCCCTCTTTTTCGTTGATCTTCATCAAGGCTGAGAATCTTGTTGGAAGCTCCCCTGACCTTGAATGATCCGGTGTGTTGGAGGCATTCGAGCTTCAGGTAAACACTTGCGGCATCACATTTCCGAGCCAGTGCAGTATCTGTAATAAGCGGTGTCTCCCACACCATGTCTTTAATTTGATGCCTGGCCTGAAAGACATCATGGAGAGCAGGCATTTTAATCGTCATTCTTTTACCTCTTTTTTTTTCAATCATTTTTCCTCATTGTCACTCACGTCAAAGCCACACATCCTGCGCAGTTCCATTTCGTCTTTGACTTTTCATTCTTATAAATTTCCACCAATGGCCAGGTTCGGTAAAAACAAGGTGAGTTGAGGAAAGGTGATCAGGATTATTGTCGCCAGAATCAGGATTATCAAAAAAGGCAGTGAGTGGCCGATTACTTCAAGATAGGGTCGCCTGAAGATGAGCTGTGCCGTGAAAATATCGCAGCCGAATGGCGGTGTTGCTGAACCAATTGCACACTGCAGCGTGACCAGAGTTCCCAGCAAAATAGGATTGACTCCAGAACTTACCACGTATGGTTGAAAAACCGGGCTGAGGATAAAAATTGCCACTATAGGATCGACAAACATGCAGGCAACAAAATAGGAGACTACGACAATGGTGATGACCCACAGGACCGAAGGATCAGTGCCGAAAAGCGGTGGCAACAGTTTCGCCGGAATCTGAAGGAAGCCTATAAGAAAAGAAAAAGCCTGGCCTGCACCAACCAGAATGAAAACAACGCCTGTGATCACTCCTGTCTGCAAAAAGGCGTCGATAATGCGCTCGAAGGTAAGGCTTCGATACACCACCGTTTCCAGAATCAATGCATATAAAACTGCAGCTGCGGAAGCTTCAGTGGGACTTAATATTCCTGTATAGATACCACCGACAATAATTATCGGGAATCCCAGTACCGCCAGTCCTCTTTTCACCGCGGTAAACCTTTCGGTCCAACTGGATTTCTGCAGTGTTGGTATTTTTTTTACCTTGGAGTAGACATAGCAGTAGACAGAGAACATGAGAAGGATCAGCAGGCCTGGGAAAATACCGGCAAGAAAGAGCATGCCGATGGAGGTGCTGGTTGCAACTCCATAAACAATCATGCCGATACTTGGTGGAATCAGGAAGGCTATATCGCTGGCGTTGATGATCAGCCCCAGGGTAAAGGAACTCTTATAACCCGCTTCCAGGAGCATCGGCCGCATGGTACCGCCGATGGCAGCAACTGTTGCCTGGGTTGACCCCGACACCGCTCCAAAAAGGGTGCAGCTGGCATTGGTGGTGATCGCCAGCCCGCCGGGCAGGTGCCCGACAAAAACTTTTAGCATCTGAATCAGTCTCTTGGCGGATTCTCCCGACGTAATAATACTGGCAGCCAAGATGAACATTGGCACGCATACCAGGGCTGGCGGCGAAATTCCGGCGTTGACCTGTTGCACCAGGGTGACAACCATTCTTGGCGCGAAATCAGGCATATAGACAATAAGATACAGGATGAGCGAGCCCAGTAGGGTGACCATAAATGGAAAACCGAAAAGCAGCATGGTTACCATTGAAACAGCAAGTAGTATCATAGCGTTCCTCCGACTTCTTCGTCTTCATATTCGCTTTGCTGATCCGGTGATTGCCAAGGTTCTTTTTCGATAATGTTTTTTAGGATTGTGCGAATATATTGAATACAGGCAAGACCAAAGCCGATGGGGATAATCACAAAAAATGTCCAGGTGGGCAGGCGAAGGGCCGGGGTCATATGATTCATGGTCATGGCATTGCTCAAATATTTCCAGGAGGCCCAGGTCATAATAGCCATGACAACCGCGCTTACCAGAGAGATTATGATGATAAAAATCTTTTCAATTTTCGGTGGCATGGAATCTAGAAATGCCCCCATTCGAATGTGACGGGCCTTGCGGACGCCGTAACTGACACCGGTAAAGGTTATCAACATGACCAGGAATTTTGATATTTCCTCGGCATAATAGATACTTTGAAAGAATGTTCGGGCTATGACATTGGTAATTAACAATATACCAAGCGAACCGACACACGTGACCAGAATTGAGACTTCTACCGCGTTTACCACCTTGCCGATAATCCGATTAATACGTCGCAGAGTGCCAATTTTCACTGGAGCTTCACTATCTGTTTTCATGGATTTATCTTCGGTCTGCAGGAACAATTTTGTCATACCGCAGCCGGGAGGCCACGGTATAACGACAACGCTCCGTTATTTAATCTTGAGCGCATTTTTTGCGTCTTTGATATCCTTCAGCATTGCCTTGAGAATCTTATCAGCCCCTTCGCCTCCGATTTTCGAATATTCAGGGTAGACGCTTTCCGCCTTTTTCTTAAATTGTGCAATGGTCGCATCATCAAGGACTTCGAAGGTCAAGGAGGGCTTGGCTTTCTTCATCTTCTCCATATCCTCTTTGTTACGCTCAGTGATCCATTCACCCGCGGGAATGATGGCGTTAACCCAAAAATTACGCATCTCTTCCTGAGCTTCTTTGGTCAGTCCGTCAAAAAACTTTTTGTTTGCGGTGGGAATACCTATGAAAGGTTCGCTTTTCAGCTGGGTGACATAGTCCTGGACTTCATAAAACTTCATGCTGTTGATGGCAAACAATGGATTCACCTGGGCATCAATCAATCCCATCTGTAAACCACTGTATACTTCGCCGTAACTCATGGGAGTCGGACTGGCGCCATAGGCTTTGTAGTCCTCGACCAGCAGCTTGGAGGACATTAATCTGAGCTTGAGGCCTTTCATGTCATCAAGAGATTTAATCTCTTTATTTGAGGTAACCCATTGCCAGCCCTCAAACATAATTGATAACGGTACGAGCTTGTTTTTCTCGAATGCATCGGCCAGCATCGGCATAAATTTGCCGTTTTTGACCATCCAGCTCAAAACCTGAGGGACTTGTTCTGTTGGAAAAATATAATTCAGGGCAAGAGCTTGGGCCTGAGGGACAAAAGAGCTGATCCAGGCGTGATCGGAAAAAACAAAATCCACAACTCCCATTTGAGCGAGTTCATTGATATCACCGGTGGTGCCAAGTGTGCCGTACGGGAACACATCAATATTGATTTTTCCATCGGACCACTCTTTCATATGTTCAGAGAACTTATTAGCCCAGACGGTCATGAAGTCACCTTCAATCTCTTCTGAAGCTAATTTGGCGTTAACCTGAGGGCCCGTGTAATTCGCTGCGGAAGCTATACCAAAGAAGCAAATAGCCCAAAGTGTAAGTGAAGCCAACATCAATTTTTTCATGGCAGTATCCCTTTACTTAAATTTTCGTTTTGGCTGAGCTGAATCTGTCAGGTTGTTACTTGTGGAGCTCTTTGTCTGATTGTGTCACCTCCCTTCCTACTCTCTTTTTTTGTTGAAATAGTTCAGCGCCCCTTTTACATACATGGCAACGCCAGTGACCAAAATATTTTCATCGATATTAAATCTGGAGTTATGATGCGGATAATCGGTTTCTTTTTCCGCATTTCCCGCACCGAGAAACATGAAGACACCCGGTACACGTTCACTGAATTCAGAAAAATCTTCACTGGCAATGGAGATATTGTCCACTATGGAACTTTCGTTCCCGAAAACCTCCAATGCCGTTTGCCTGGCAAGATCAACCATCGCCGGATCGTTTATCAGCGGGATATTCTCATGTTCTATCTCAATGTCACAGGTGCATCTGTGGACTGCGCACACTTGTCGAACTATTCGTTCAAACCGCTCTTTCGGTTGCTCAATACTGTCAGGGCCGCCTTTATAGAGAAATCTAATGGAACCTTCCAGTTCCACTCTGTCCGGGATGATATTGCCTTTTGTGCCGCCGGTAATTTTGCCGAACATGATGACTGTCGACTTTAGATTGCTGATCTCCCTGGTCTGGATCATCTGCACGGTCTGGATAAGACTTGCGGCTGCAAGAATGGGATCAATGGCTTCTTCTGGCAGTCCGGTATGGCCGCCCTTACCATGAAGAGTCAGCTTAAAGACATCGAGGCCTCCCATCACCGCACCGGCGCTAATACCAATTTTACCTACTGGAACAGGGGTCCAGGCATGTATACCCATTACCGCATCAACGCCGGGATTTTCCAGGACACCCTCCTGCACCATATGAAGAGCACCGGCTATCTCTTCGTTTGGCTGGAAAACAAATTTGACGGTACCGGCTAAGGCATCACGGTTATGCACCAGGATTTTGGCTGCCACCAGCAGCATGGCCATATGGGCATCATGCCCGCAGGCATGCATCACCCCGGGATTAGATGATGCATAAGGAACGTCGTTTTCTTCCTGGATCGGCAGGGCATCCATATCAGCCCGCAGCATAAGCGTTGGCCCGGGAGCGGCCCCTTGCAAAACCGCCACGACACCGGTGGTTGCAACCCGCTCCGTTTCCAGTCCCAGGGTCTGCAGGTAAGTTTCCACCACAGATGCAGTTCGATGTTCTGCAAATCCCAGTTCGGGATACTGATGAAAATCCCTGCGCAGGGCGATTACCTCATTGCGGCACTGTTCTATCTGTTCTGATATCTGCATGGTTTTTACCTTTGTCGCATCAGCTTAATGAGGAGTATCATATGTCATATGAAGCCGTGGTATTGTTGTTTGACAACGGCGGAAAACACGAAATTGATCATTGTGATGTAGTCAAAAACCGGCAGACCGACCGCTTCCTGTATGGCAGCACTGTACGGTGGCAGCAGACTGCATTCCAGCAGCAGGGCACTCACATCGCTATTTTCCGTTGTGATTTTTTGAGCGGCGGTGACGACCTCCTCCCGAACGGCGTCAAGATCCAACTCACCGCTTTCCGCCAGGGCAAAGTGGTGAAAGTTCGGACGAGTCTGCAAACCCTCAATGACCAGCCGATCTTTATTCTTGACACCGAGACCTCCCAGAAGGGTGTCATCAAGGCTGGTTCCGTCGGCGGTCAAAATCCCCACCTTGCGACCCTCTCCTATAATGGAGAGGATAAATGGCAGCTGTAGAAGACTGGTGAGAAAGACCGGGACATCAACTTCTTTGGCCAGCATGTTTTGATGTAGCGCCATGAAACCGCAGTCGCCTGTAATCGCCCGCACCCCTTGGTGAATCAGTTCTTTTGCTGCGGCGAGCAGGGCAGGGAAGATGGAGGAGTCCTTGCCGATGGCTCGTGCCACCGTGAATCCCTCCACTTTTTGGAAACGCACCGGGAAATCGTAGCTGGAAGCATTGGCCACATCCCCGGGTATGAAGGGGACAGAGGTATTGAGCAGGAGAATACCAATGGCTTCCCCACTTGAAATACGGCCTTTTTGTGTACGATAGATCATAGAATGTCCCTTCTGCCTTAAAGTGATATTCCTCTCTGGTAGCCTTTGCCTCTCGGACAGCTTTTTAATCCTTAATAAAGAGTTTCCTCGGCACATCGGCAAAGGTTTCACAGCCGGTTTCGCTTACCCTGAAGGATTCACTGCACTCAAAACCGTAATTGTCCATCCACATCCCCAGGATCATGTGAAAGGTCATATTCGGTTGAAGGATAGTCATATCCCCCGGGCGCAGGCTGGCTGTGTGCTCTCCCCAGTCTGGTGGATAGTTAAGACCCATGGAATAGCCGATGCGTGATTCCTTCTCCAGGCCTGCCTTGGCTATATGACGGCGCCAGACCAGTTCCACCTCTTCCGCGCGCATGCCGGGCCGAATGTTGTCCAGGGTCAGGTTGAGCCCTTCCACTGTGTGATCGGAGAGTTCAACCAGTTTTTTCGGAGGATTTTTGCCAAGATAGGCGGTTCGGGCAATAGGGCAGTGGTATCTGTGTCTACAGGCGGCCAGTTCCAGATTGACCATCTGCTCATTTTGATAGGGCTCGTCCGTCCAGGTCAGATGGGGTGCCGAGGTCTTCTCACCTGTGGGCATCATCGGCACAATCGAAGGATAATCTCCGCCGAACTCAGGCGTTCCTGACATCTGGGCGTGATAGACCGCGGCAACCGCATCACATTCCCGCACTCCAGGCTGAAGACGACCAAGAGCGGTCGACATTACCCTGCCCGCGATGATGCCAGCCTCCCGCATAAATCCGATTTCGGCCTCTGATTTGACCAGACGAATCCAGTTGACCAGCAGATCGCCATTGACAAAGCGGGCATCGCTCAAACTTTTTTGCAGTTCTGCATAGGAGCGGGCAGTAAAGTAATAGGCGTCCATCTCGACGCCGATGGTTTTGCTGCCCCAACCACGTTCACGGATTTTATCACCCACAAAATTCAGGGGATGGCAATCAAGCGTCTGAACATAATGATCGGGATAGCCGATTATGTTTTTTTCATCCAGAAAGGTGGTCAATCTGGCGCCAGCTACGTCCATGCCGCGCCCGATCCATAACGGTCTATTTTCATCAATGGCCAGTACCACGCACTGGGGCACATAAAAGGACCAACCATCGTAGCCAGTGAGGTAATTTATGTTGGCAGGATCGGAAACTACCAGAACATCAATACCGGCTTCTTCCATACGTCTTCGTGTCTTGTCAATTCGTTCCAGATATTCGACTTTTTTAAAAAGTGTCAATGCCGTATCTCCCAGAAGTATTGATTGTATCTGAATGAGTTACACCCAGCCTCGTAATTGCATGGCCTTTTCGATCATCTTTAGGGCATGAATCCAGGCGCCTTCCCGAAGAGTCACTCCACCCGCCTCGGCTGCACGCTCGGCTGCACTCCGATAAGCACCGAGAATTCGGCTCTCCAGTTGCTTGTTCACCGTTTCCAGATCCCAGTACTGGTCAGTGAGGCCCTGGGTTCTCTCAAAATGGCATACCGTGGCTCCGCCGCTGTTGGCCACGACATCCGGCACAATTATCACCCCCTTGTCATGCAAAATTGCATCGGCCTCTGTTGTCACCGGACCATTGGCACCCTCGACAATGAGCTTGGCTTTGACCTCAGCGGCGTTGCCCTTGTGAATGACACTCTGCACCGCCGCAGGAACTACGATGTCGCAATCGAGGGCAAACAGTTCGTCGTTGGAAACGGGCTTGGTGCCGGGAAAATCCGCAACTTTACCGGTTTTCGCAACATGTTCTTTCAAATCTTTAATATTGAGACCATCCGCTGAATAAATGCCTCCGTGAACATCGCTTACGGCGACGATGCGACAACCCGTCTCGGCGAGCATTTCAGACAGCTCGGAACCAACCTGCCCAAATCCCTGGACTACCGCGGAGGAGGTGTTCACAGTAAGCCCTATATCCTTGGCTGCAGCCATCAGGGTGATAAAAACGCCGCGACCCGTGGCAGCTTCACCGCCCAGGGAGCCGCCCAGGATTGCCGGTTTATCATTGAGCGCAGCTGGACAGTGCTGGCCCGTAATCTGTTCGTATTCATCGAGCATCCAGGCCATAGCCTGCTCGCCGGTACCTATATCCGCTCCTGGGACATCAGCCCAGGGGCCTTTGGGTTGGAGGTTCCTGATAAAGGCCCTGACTAGTTGTTCCATATCCCGGGAACTTAATTTAGCCGGATCGGCCCTGATACCACCCTTGGCTCCGCCTGCGGGAATTGCAGCGGCACAATGCTTGACTGTCATAAATAGACCCAGTGCCTTGATTTCATCCAGCGTCAGGTCAGGTCGAATACGAGTGCCGTTGCGGAAGGGTCCAAGGGCATCGCAGTAGTGCACTCTATAGGCCTGGAACACCTGGAAACTTCCATCTTCCAGTTTGAGAGGGATGCGAAACTGCTGTATTCGCTTGGGTTCCTGAAGTATATCGAGAACGCGCGGATTGATCTGGCCTAATTTTCCAGCGCGGTTTAGTGTTTGGATTGCTACGTCAAATACATTGTCCATGAATTTTATCTCCATCTATCTGTTAAAAAGACACCGATGATGCCGGAATTTTTTATGCTTTTGCCGGCAGGATGAGGTCTGCGGCTCCTTTGAGAGAAGTCTTTAGTTCCGGGGCATGACGTGCCATAATTTCCTGGATGACAGAGGCCATCTTGACCTTTTCCCGGATCAGGTTGGCGTGAAACTCTTCAGTTATCCACGGCTTATAAATATCGGACTCAGAGGTCCCCGGCTCAATTTTGAAATAAACCGGAGAGGCGACGCGCGCGATTTCGGGGGTCTCGTAGATTCTGTACATACCGCCGAACTGGTCTACAATGATGATATAAACGTCCAGAGGGATATCCACTGCCTTCCGAATACTTGACAGGATAGGCAGTGACACATCTGAAATGGGATTCATGGAGTTAACCCCCATGTTCTCGATGACCTTTGCTCCTGCTGCACTGCAATAGCCGCCAAACACTGAGAATTTGAAAATAGTTTCCTGTGGAATCACTCCTTCCGCCCGCATCTTGTTGAGCAGAAAGAGCACACCTTCGTCATAAACGAGGAAACCGCGAAAGCCGGCTTCTATATTGCGCATAATATCGGCAATATGGTAGGAGATGTTATCGGACCCCCGTAGCCGAAAGCCCTGCATGGCCCCCTCGGAGTTAGAGATTTCTTTTGATCCTGTATCCCAGCCTTTACGATGACCCACCGTCATGACGACTTCAATCTTTTCCTCACGGGCCATCTGGGCCATATCTTTGAGCTCCGCCATGTCGCAATAGGTAGAACCGCCAACCGTTGCAATAGCACGATGAACAACAACATTGCGCTTCCTGGCTTCGGCAATCATTGCCTCCATGGTGGAGGCGCGCTCGACGCCTGCTATTTCAATTCTCCAGTTGGCACCATCGGCAAATCCTTTCTTGGAGGTGGCCAAATCGTAACCGTCACGGCCTGGAATCCCTTCTTTTTCCATAAAGTTTCTGATGATTTTCAGTGTTTCGGACATTTATATTTCTCCTAATTGCTTGAGATAACGTTGATTGTTAATGGTTGATGGTTCTCGCCAAAATTACTTGCAGGAGTCTTGTGTAATAATTATTTCTTGAGAAGGTTTTGCAGTTTTTCCATTTCACCATCAATCATTTTGTAGGTATGTTCCTCTGCCGGGAATTCCTTGTTTCTGGCATCGGCTACATATTGTTTGAAAGCATCGACAGACTTACCTCCGAGATTTTCGTACTTCTTGACAAACTTGGGGGTAAATGCCTGAAAAATCCCGAGCACATCGCTACAGATCATCAGTTGACCATCAGCCTCGACTCCAGCTCCAATGCTGTAGACCGGAATCTTCAGAGTGTCGCGAATGATACCGCAAACTTCGGGTGGAACTGCCTCAACCAGTAAGGCAAAGGCACCTGCCTCCTGGATCGCAAGGGCATCGTCGATCAACTCCTTGGCGGCCTCGGCGTTGCGTCCCTGCGCCTTGAAACCGCCCTGTTGGCCGGAGCTCTGCGGTGTCAGACCTATATGACCCATGACCAGCATTCCACCATCGGCAATCGCCTGAATCTGCCCGCAGACCCGCTTGCCACCTTCAAGTTTGATGGCGTCGACGCCCGCTTCTTTATGAAAACGTCCGGCATTACGTACAGCTTCCTCTACGCTCACTTGGTAAGACAAAAAGGGCATATCTCCGATTATAAATGTATTGGCGGCTCCACGCCTGACAGCCTCGCAGTGACAAATACACTGGTCCATGGTTACAGGGATCGTTCCGCTGTAGCCATAGATGCACATGCCTAAGGAATCACCCACCAGGATCATGTCCATGCCCGCTTGTTCGACAAATGATGCAGTCCAGTAATCATAGGCTGTGATCCAGACTGCGGTTTTTCGATCCGCTTTCATCTGATCTAACTGGATCCGGGACAATTTCTTTTGACTCATATTGCTTCCTCCTTGTAGATTTTCATGCTCGATGCAGATCGATAAACAGACCCTATTTATCCGGTGCCCCGGTCTTTCGTGAAAGCCGGTGACATACTGACAGCAATTTTTCCTGGATAACCTGCATTTTTTCTTCCGACATCCTCAACGTAGGTCCTGAAACACTCATTGCATACGTCGAGCGCCCGGCATGGTCAAAGACTGGTGCAGCAACGCATCTCAACCCGAGAGTGAGTTCTTCATCGTCAATCGCATAGCCATTGCTGCGTATTTTTCTAACCTCTTCCTGTAGTCGTTGCGTGGTTGTGATGGTATTGGGCGTAAATGATGAAAATTCTACAGACTGTAAATAATTTTCCAGTTCGCCTTCCGTCAAAAAAGCAAGAATTGCTTTACCTAGACCGGTACAATAAGCAGGTGCCTGTGCTCCAAGACCCAGATCCATTCGCAGAACTTCAGTGCTGTCAATTTTGTCCAGGTGCACAATGGTTCCCCTATCCCAATGACCAAAATTAACCGTTTCCTTAAAGGCAAGAGCAATCTCCTGCATGTATGGGCGGGCTAATGGGCGGATCTCGAACTTATCGAGCTTCTTCATCCCAAGTTCGAGAGGCTTAAAAGAAATACAGAACTTTCCGTCCTGAGTTTTCTCCACATATCCGAGATCGCGAAGGGTACTAATAAAGCGATGACTCTCAGCCCTGTTTGTTTGCATAATACCAGCTACTTGAGTGGCTGAGAGTTCCCCCGCGTCGGCAAGAAGTTCGAGGATACGCAATCCTTTTGCCAAAGATGAGATGAAATAATACTTTTCATTTTTCGCTGACATTCACATCTCCCATTAGAGACAATGTAACTTTCTTGGAAAACCGGTTAATAGGTGCTTCGATGTCACCCTGCGGTCAATTAAACATATTGTCACACTATGCGTGACAGCGTCTCTCTATATGTGACAATAAATAACGTATGTGGATTTTCAACTCTTGTCAATGTTTTTTATTGCTTTTATCTAATTTTATTTTTGGCGTTTAATTCAACGTATTTTCCCGTAATAAATCCACCGGCCTATAGAAACCTGATCTTTAAAAGTATTATTACCGTTTTCTGCTACTATCTACTTTAATGGTTTTGTGATAGCGCATAGTTAAATTTATTGGGGGATTAAACGGCTGGCATCCTGCTATATTTTTCTTATAGCCTTTTCGACACTTTCGAAAAAACTCCAAAAAGTTGGATTCAGACAAACAAAGCCAGTTCCGAGGGGATGGGGTAAGTTGGAAAGAGTGAAAAGATAAATGGGGGACATCAATTTTTACTGGTGCTGCTGGGCATTCTAGAGTTTCTTGGCGAGAACTTCTAATGAATCTGTCCAGAGAATAATTACCAAAAGATTTTGCCCCTCGGCATTTATCAATGTGTATTTGGATCTTTCCGATATAGCCATGGGCAAGATAGCGGCGATCAACAACCCAAAATACGCCCAGATGATCGTATCAGTTTTGGTACATCTTCAAGGGGTTGAGAAAGGTATGCCCACCGATTTCCAGTAAGAAAAATCGAGCCATTTGTAAACGATATGATGAATTTCCTGAAAAGTGATTGATATTTCGTGGAAAGATCGGTGTCGACTTTACACCGTCATCAGTAATTAACAGCCAAGGGGAAGACCAAATGTCGCTTACCAAGAGAGGGTAAAACCTGGGCAGTGTAACGATATTTGGCATCTTCTTCAGAAAAAATGTGCTGTTTCCTTGAATTTATAACATTTTTTCTATATTATTGACGGAGTAAACATCAAGGATGTAAACAAAAAACAATATTAACGAATTCATGCGTTAATTGTATAGAGACCACGGAGAAAGATTGCGTGAACGACATGACGATAAAAATGAGGCTATCGAGCACGGTTCATTTGACCTTTTTGTTGATGGTAATCACTTTTCTTCTTTGTTTAAATGGATGCGCGAGTAAGAGCACAGTTACGTATATTCCTCATGAAAATTGTAGCGAGCCACCGCCGCAATTGGATGAAAATGAAATCGTTAGCGGGGCGTTGAAAGAATATTTCTCAAGTTGGCAGGGAACCCGGTATATGTTCGGCGGACTTTCCCATAATGGGGTGGATTGCTCTGGTTTTACATTGCTTACCTACAAGGAACTGTTCGGAAAAAGTCTGCCGAGGACCGTTCAGGAACAGGTGACAGAGGGTACAAAGATCTCAAAGGCATCCTTACAAGCTGGAGATCTCGTTTTTTTTAAGACTGGACGTTACCAAAAACATGTAGGTATTTATTTGGAGAACGATCTTTTTATCCACGCTTCCGGCTCAAAGGGAGTTACTATTTCAAACTTAAATGACCTCTATTGGCAGAAGAGGTATTTGCAAGCCCAGCGCATATAGCCTGTAGCAGAATGCAACGGAATATTAAGGTGTTAAAATTATAGTTTAACTTCAAAATTTAAGCAATTATCTGGTGCCGGCTCTCTCCAAGGTGTGTCTGCTTTTATTCTTCCCCATCTGAATGCTTTCCCAAATTATCTTGATCGAATCGTTCGAAAATAGACTTTTTATTGTTAAAATGCTAAATAGGCGTGAACTGGGTAGGTTTTTTCTTTGCGCAGGAGCATCGATTCCCAAAATATACGCTTTCTCCCGAGAGAAAATATGGAAAGATTACTTGTAATAGCTTTTGCTGCTTTGGCCGGGACCATCTTTTATTACTGGTTTTCCTGGATGGTTAACAAGAAGTCCGTGCAAGAGTTTATCATGTCTAATCTATGGTTGATGCATCCCAATGCCATCTGCTATTGGCGTTCAGGAATGGCACTGCTCGCGTACGTCCTCTATTTTTTTTCCCGGTATCAGGAAGTTGCCATAGTTGTGTTTACTTTTGCAGCGATTCTGGATGGAGTTGATGGCATAGTGGCGAGAAAGTGCAATATGGTCACGGAGTGGGGAGAGTGGTTGGATCCATTGTGTGATAAGTTGACCTATCTGCCTCCTTTGATTGGTTTTGCCTATGCAGGGATTATTTCGACGGAATTGGTCTGGATTATGGTCGCTGTCGAATTGTTTGGACAATTTTTTGCCAGAAAAATTCTTTCACTGCTGAGTTATTCGGTTGCTGCAAATAATTTTGGCAAAATTAAGGCAATTATTTGCTTTGCTCTGGTCATTTTTTGTGCATTACTGGAAAAAAATCCCGACGTAATTCACATGGGTGACGAAGTTCTCTTGGCCTGCATTACTCTCTCATCAGCCTCGGTGCTCTTCAAATTCATCCCCAATAGGCTCTATGCGGACATCCTTTCAACGCTCAACTTTTTCTGCGGCATAACGAGTCTTTATATGACGTATGAGCGACATTTTGCCTGGGCAGTTTTTGTTATAATACTTGGGCAACTGTTTGATCTGTTTGACGGAAGGATGGCGGAAAAACATGGAGGTACTATCTATGGCCCATATTTGGATGACATTGCTGACTTTGTTAGTTTCGGGCTTTCACCTGCCTATATCATAGTCAAATCCGGAGGAGGATCAGTTGCCTGGTTCTTCGGCTTGATTTTTTTTAGCGGCGTCGCCTATCGACTCGTTCGGTTTGTAACAGTCGATAAAAAAAGAACAGATTTACCTGAGGGTATCTTTAACGGTCTCCCGAGCCCAGCCGGTGCATTGATTGTTCTTGGTGCTGCATTAATTTTCCCTCCAATTGTATTGTGGGGAGTTGCGGCTCTTTCTGTTGGTTTAATGGTGAGTCATATCCGATTTGCTCATTTCGGACGTATTATCCTCAAACAGATTCCCAGACCCTTATTTATTCTGGCGAGCGCAGCAGTTATTGTTATTATTGCCTTCATTTTAAAAACGAAGAGTGTACAGGTTTTTGGTTACCTTATCTTTTGTTCGGTTTTTATCTATTTGATTGCAGGAAGAAAATTTCTGCATCAGGATTTGCTAGTAAAACAATGACAGAGACCGGACTGGGTTTTTCGGGAACACGTCAGGTGGTTGGTTTGATTGCAGTCCCCAAAACCTGGTCAAGTATTTTGATATTTTCGCCTCCGTCATCATTACTCATGATAATCATGCCCTTAGGTTGTGGCCGCCCATAAATGGCTATTTTGCCTAACTCTTTGCCGTTCTCAAAAAAATCTTATAGATGCACAGAGACCAGAGTACAGGTGCATGAGTCGCATGACATTTCACCTTGATAACTAACACAAACTATCGACCAATTTCTTGTTAGTTTGTGTTAGCGCACCATATCTTTGCCTTGTTCCTCCAAGTTCCGATATTTTTCTGTAGCCAATCAGCTCTGCTCGTTAATAACGCAAAATCGGCAGAATAGTAACCTTTGTTCAAAGTACTTAGTCGATGAGACAAAGTATGCCTTGACTAAAAGTATGTTGCAATATAGTATTGCACAAAACTATTCGATCACGAATGGTTCGTGCAGCACTATATCCAGGTTTTGTATTTTATGGATTTAGTGCAGGTAGGTAGACAGCGTAAAATTGCGCTACGGAAAACAATATGGAAAAAATAATTATAAAAAATTTGTATAAAGTTTTCGGTTCTGATCCTGAAGAGGGTTTGAGGTTACTCGAAGATGGGCAAAGCAAAGAAGAAATTTACGAAAAAACTGGCTTAACTGTTGGTGTTCAGGGAGCGAGTTTTACGGTAAACAAAGGAGAAATCTTTGTTGTCATGGGGTTGTCCGGCTCCGGGAAATCGACTCTTGTTCGTATGCTGAATAGACTCATTGAACCGACATCCGGAGAGGTGTTGGTGGATGGGGAAGATGTCTTGAAAATGAGCAAAGCTGAACTGGTAAAGTTCCGCAGAAGTAAAACCAGTATGGTTTTTCAGTCCTTTGCACTTATGCCCCATCAAACCGTATTGGAAAATGCAGCATTCGGGCTCGAACTCGACGGCATGGATAAAAATGAACGCGAATTACGAGCGATGGATGCCCTAAAACAGGTCGGACTTGAAGGTTGGGAGAGTGCGTATCCTAATGAATTGAGTGGCGGTATGCAGCAACGTGTTGGTTTGGCGCGCGGTTTAGCTGTTGATCCTGACATCCTGCTGATGGATGAGGCGTTCTCAGCACTTGATCCTCTTATCAGGACGGAAATGCAGGATGAACTGTTGAAACTCCAGGATCGGCATGAGCGCACCATCATTTTTATTTCTCATGATCTTGATGAAGCATTACGGATCGGCGATCGAATTGCAATTATGGAAGGTGGACGGGTTGTTCAGGTAGGGACTCCTGAAGATATCCTGCAGAATCCAGCTGATGATTATGTACGGGCCTTTTTTCGAGGTGTGGATCCTACCGGGGTTATTTCTGCCGGGGATATTGTTCGAGACAGCCAGCCTACCGTAATCTGGCATACAAAAGAAGGGGGCCCCCGTACTACTCTCGAAATGTTGAGTAATAAAGATCGGGAATTTGCCTATGTTCTTGATTCGGAACATCGTTTTGTGGGTGTCGTCTCTTCCGATTCACTTCGCGATGCTATCGACAGAGGAAATGGTAAAAGTAAACTTGAACATGCCTTTCTGGAGGAAGTGAAATCAGTTTTGGATACTGAGAGTCTCCAGGATATCCTACCACTGGTAGCCTCACACACCTGGCCTATACCGGTAGTAAATTCAGAAAATACCTACCGCGGAGTTGTCTCTAAAAACCGCTTTCTTCGCACCTTGCACCGTGCCGAGAATGGGACACATTTCGAGCAGACAGAAGCCTAGAATACTATCTTCAGGAGTTTTGTATAATGTTCAGTTTTGATGAAAGAGTTATTCCCTTGGATGTTTGGATCACCGGTTTTGTTGACTGGTTGGTTGAAGGATATCGATGGTTTTTCCAGATAATTAAGTGGCCGGTAGATTTCACCCTGTCCGGAGTATCAAACGGTCTCCAGGCAGTCCCTCCCCTCCTTGTCATACTGGTGTTTGGCATCATTGCCTGGCGGGTTTCAGGTTTCAAACTTGCCGGTTTTACGGTTGCTTCGTTGATTTTCATAGGTCTGCTTGGATTTTGGCCAGAAACTATGATAACCCTCGCCATGGTATTTTCATCAGTTGTGTTCTGCACAGTTGTTGGGGTGCCATTTGGTATATGGGCTGGTCGCAGTGATCGCTTTAACGATATTTTACGGCCGATTCTGGATGCGATGCAGACAACGCCTGCCTTTGTCTATCTCGTCCCAATTGTCATGCTTTTCTCCATTGGCAACACAGCCGGTGTTCTGGCTACCATTGTCTTTGCCTTGCCGCCAATCGTCAGATTGACGAGTCTCGGTATCAGGCAGGTGCATCCTGAGTTGGTCGAGGCAGCTCTCGCATTTGGGGCAACAAGCTGGCAGGTTTTGATTAAGGTTCAGATACCACTCGCTCTGCCGACCATCATGGCGGGGCTGAATCAGACCATTATGATGGCGCTCTCCATGGTCGTGATCGCCGCACTCATCGGAGCAGGTGGTCTCGGGGCTCCAGTCGTTCTTGGTTTGAATACACTTGATATAGGTCTGGCCACTGTTGGCGGTCTGGCTATTGTTTTATTGGCAATCATTTTAGATAGAATTACCCAATCAATGGGAACAAAGAAAAAAAATGGAGGAAGATAACAAATGATTAAAAAAATAATAATTGGTGCAGCCTTAGCTGCAATGACAGTGACAGGGGCAGTATCTGCCATTGCCAATAATGATTTGCCTGGAAAAGGTATAACAGTCAAGCCTGCACGGGCAACGTGGAGTACCGGATTTTTTCAGGAAGCACTTGTGCGACGCGGTCTTGAGACAATTGGTTATGATGTGAAAAAACCAAAAGATCTGGCGAATCCGATCTTCTACAAATCAGTTACTCTTGGTGATGTTGATTACTGGGCCAATGGCTGGTTTCCTCCGCATAATGACCAACTTCCCAAAAACTTCGATAAAAAAGCAGAAAAGATTGGCTATGTCGTCAAAGCGGGTGGTCTGCAGGGCTATCTGGTTTCTAAACGAGATGCAGATAAATATCATATTAACTCCCTTGATGATTTCAAACGTGATGAGGTGATGAAAGCCTTTGATACCAATGGTGATGGCAAGGCCGATCTGACAGCCTGTCCTCCGGGCTGGGGTTGTGAAAAAGTTATTAGCCATCACATGGATGTGTATGGCCTTAAAGACTATATCAATCCGATAACAGCTTCATATGAAGCAGGAATGGCATCGGCGATTGCTGGATATAAAAATGGAGAACCATTATTTTTTTATACCTGGGCACCAAACTGGACTATCTTTAAATTGAAGCCGGGTAAGGATGTTGTCTGGATCAATGTCCCTGAAATCAAACCGACAAAAGCCCAAAGTACAGCTGTGGATCGGATGACGGTCAGTGGAGTTGAAGGCGCTGTTACAGATCCAATAAAACTTGGATTTGTAGTTGCCGATATCCGGGTTGTTGCAAATAAAAAATTCGTTGAGAAAAATCCTGCAGCAAAGAAATTTTTTGAGGTATTTACTCTACCGCTTGGGGATATCAACGAACAGAATACTCGCATGAATGAGGGTGAAAAGAGTCAGAAGGATATTGAGCGTCATGTCGATGAGTGGATAGCCAAAAACCAGGAAAAATGGAATGGTTGGCTGGCTGAAGCACGTAGTGCTGCTAAGTAATCTCAGTCGGTAATGGAATATTTCAACCCGGAGTCACCAAGTGTGGTCTCTGGGTTGTTGCTTCTTTCACAATATCATTGCTGTTTAGTACCTTAGAAATTCAATTCATGTTTTTTGTGAATGAATTTCATGAAGGTACTTACACCCCTCAAGGGGGAACTGGACTGTGTCCCCGTGCCTTGCGGGGGTGAGTAAAAACATATGGAACGGCTTACTAAAAAAGTGTACAAGCTGAAAATTATGTAGTCCCTTCAGGAGGGAATGATGGATGAAAGAAAAGAGCAAATACATATTGTTACACAAAAGCTGCGCATTATTCTAAAGGGGGTGCAGGCACATTCAAAAAAAGTTGAAAAAACTTGTGGCTTGAGCAGTGCCAAACTCTGGATGCTTCGTGAAGTTGATGGTACCCCGGGGATTAAAGTGTCACAGTTAGCTTTAGCTCTTTCCATCCATCCGTCGACCTGCAGTAATATGCTGGATAAACTGGAGAAAAATCAGTTCATATACCGTGACCGGAGCAAAGCGGATCAACGGAGTGTTCATCTTTATGTCACCGAAGAAGGACGCCAATTCCTTATTAATAATGCACCAAAGCCAACACAGGGTAAGCTGAGCAACGCTTTGGAGCATCTCACTCCTACTCAACTTACCAAGCTTCAAATCGGACTTAACGCCCTGGTTCAGGCGCTACTTATCAGCGATGACCAGGCTAGCCAGGTTCCTGCCAGCCTCGGAGAGTAATCTTTTTGCTCGACTTTCAATTAGCTGCCCTGATCTTTTGCATCATCTTTTTGTTTTACAAGAGAGTTGGGCGGATTATTTTCATGCCTTCAATAAGCGTTACCGGGCATTGACATTTTTGTAAATATTTGTAGAAATATAGCTTGATGACAGTGGTTGTTATACCTTAGAAAATCAAATCTCGTTTGTGGAGGAATGCCTATGGTTTGAAGGTGAAAACAAAATTTAAAAAGGAATCCCGTTTATGGGGGTTCAATAGAATACTCGCAGCATTTGCTGGCGTGATATCGGATAATTTCGCACAGTTCGATGTGGCTCTCACGCAAATGTATAATTTATTCTCAGGGCGGGGTGGAAGTCCCCACCGGCGGTGATTCCGATTTACGGAGAGCCCGCGAGCGCTTGCTGCATTGCAGCAGGGTCCAGCAGATCTGGTGAGATTCCAGAGCCGACGGTTATAGTCCGGAAGGGAGAGAATGACATGGGGCGGCACCTCGATTTTTAGTATCTTGGAAATTCATTTCATGTTTTTTTGAATGAATTTTTGGAAGATACTTATCCCCTTTGGGAGGGGAGGTCCTGGTTTTTCTTGCCGACCCAGTTTCCGACTGCGCGCCTATCACGCAGTTGGTTTGCACTCCTCTTTGCCCTGATTCTGGTAGAACAAGGAGTGAAATACCATGAATCAGTCTCTAAACACGTCTCTTATATCACAATTTGGCAACTCGCAGCAGCGGGTTGAAGCAGCTTTGGACGCCATTCGCGCCGGTCGTGGCGTTCTTCTGGTAGATGACGAAGACCGTGAAAACGAAGGTGATCTGGTCTTTTCCGCGGAACATCTGAATAACGAACAAATGGCATTGATGATCCGTGAATGTAGTGGCATCGTCTGTCTCTGCATGACCGGAGAAAAAATCGACAGCCTCGGCTTACCACCTATGGTAGCGGAGAACAGCAGCTGTCATGGGACGGCTTTCACTATCTCGATTGAAGCAAAACATGGCGTGACGACCGGGGTTTCGGCAGCCGACCGTGTCCGGACCATTAAAGCTGCTATTGCCGCCGACAGTAAACCCGAAGACCTCTGCCATCCCGGCCATGTTTTCCCTCTGCGAGCTCAGCCTGGCGGAGTGATTGACCGGCCCGGGCATACTGAAGGCACGGTTGATCTGATGAAGCTGGCAGAGCTTCAACCCGCAGGAATCCTTTGTGAGTTGACTAATGTTGACGGCACAATGTCACGGTTGCCGGAAATTGTAAGTTTTGCCAACATCCACCGGATGCCTGTTTTGACGATTGAGGATATTATCCAATATCGGCAGAACAGAGTTGTCGCTGCGGTCGAGTAGTAAATTAGAGCTGTACCCAACGGCAGTTCTTATGTTCTTTTCCTGAGAACTGCCGCCGATAAGATATGAACTCATCAGGTTTCTCACATCCCGTTCAACGCACCTCCTTGAAAAGGTTGAGTCCAAATGAGATGTTAGCCGGAAAAGATAAAGAATTTACGCAAAACATAGTTGATCATCACCGCGGTAAAAATATTGCTACCAAAGGCATAGGTGGTGAGAATACCGAACCGTTTGATGAGAACGCCCATCAGCACGGTACCGAGAAAGGTACTGATGCCGGAGACTGCGTAGAAGAGGAAAATTTCGATGATGAAGTGATATTTGCCTCCATGAAACACCCAGAGGATATTAATGATGTAGGCTACCATATTAGAAAAAAGAAACGCAATGCAGTTACAGATCATTGAGTTTCTTGCTCGGGTAGTGAGACTGACTCTTTTGGTGGATATTTTTAAAAGGCGTACAGCAAGATCTTTTTCCTGAAGTACCGGGAATATTTTCCAACCGATAAGATGAAAGATGATTATATGGGTGAGGGTTGCAAGCCCACCCGCAAGAGCATATTTGATGAACTGAACGAGAGTCGTGTTGTCAATATTCATTAAATTTATAGAGTGTACCATTTGAGGGATCTGCTGGAAACCGGTTAAGTTGTACCAGAAAGCAGTAACAAATGCCAATCACCACTTCTTTAGCGAGCAGGCTACAGAATGAACAATTGACGGGAAAAGACAACATGCGAAACATAGCAATTATAATGGCAATGAGGGGTGAGGCCGATTCGTTGATCAAAGGTCTCCATTTACATAAACAAGATGAAATATTTCGTTCAGGCATCCCGTTCGAGGTGTATCAAGGGAATATGGAAACCGTACGGCTCTCGTTTGTGATAAGTGGCACCGATCCTGACTTTCACGTTGACAATGTGGCTACCGTACCTGCCGCCTTGATGACCTATCTGGCTATTGAGAAATTTGAACCGGATCTCTTGATCAATGCCGGGACCGCCGGCGGCATAGCCGGTAAGGGCTGCGAGATTGGAGACGTTTACCTCAGCTCTGGCAAGTTTTGTTTTCATGACAGGCGAATTCCATTGCCAGGGTTTGACCTTTATGGGATGGGACTGTATCCCTGCTGCGATACGTCTGCTATAGCAACTGCCTTGAAGTTGAAAACAGGTACTATTTCAACTGGGAATTCGTTGGATCTCCTTGAAAAAGATATGCATATTATTATGAAAAATCAGGCTATTATTAAAGATATGGAAGCCGCAGCAATTGCCTGGGTTTGTCGAACCCTTTTGGTTCCAATGATTGCCGTTAAGTCCATTACTGATCTCATTGATAAGCAAACGCCAACTGAAACTCAATTTATGGAAAATTTTAACATGGCTTGCACTAACCTGCATTTCAAAATGATTGAGATCCTCCAATACCTGCCAAAAGTGAACGGTGGAATAAAAAACTTCTAATAAGGTACTGAGGGTTATAAGCGGCTGGTACCAACCAAAAATACGGCCCACTCCCTGCGATTCGCATGTTACCATGCGACGGGAGTGGGCCGTCGGGGAGGTTATTTATTATCTTTGGTTTCTTCGCTCTTTCCCGACACCTTTGCAGTCTCTACAAGTTTATCACGTGTCACTTTCTGTAGAGCTTCCACCGGCAGACTATGCACCTTAAGGTAGAGATTCTGATCTGACATTTTCAGCACATAGAAGTCATCTTGACCTTTGGCAAAGAGATATTCCACCTTTTTGCCACCCTTTCTGACAGTCGAGAATCGAAAAGCTGGTTGGGCGAAGAGTGCAGAAAACTTCGTAGGATCGAGTACATCCTGAATGGCAAGACCACGGACTTTAGTCAACAGGACATTTACTTCCTCCTTGTTTATCTTTTCACCTTCTTTCAGCCCTTCAAGCTGCCAGCCATCTTTTTCTTTTGTCAATTTGATGTCACCGACGGTCAAACCGATAAGATCTGTATCTTTAATGGTCGCAAGAGAAGTGTCCAACCATTTGTCGGCCGAGCTTTCAAGTTCGAAGCTGGAGAGCGGAATGGTGACAATTTGATCATTTTCCGCTCGACGTGCATGGACTTGGCGAAAGGCAGGTGAGGTGCCAACATAGAAATCCGCCAATGTTTTATCGCCGTCTTGAAGAACTACGTGCTTTTCAAAGCTCTTGCTATCGACCTTGAACCGCTTGGCTGCATCCTCTGTAGTGGCTACGACAAAGCCCTGTTTCATTCCAGCCAGTTTATCAAGAAGCACCTTCACTTTGCTCTGGTCGGCTGGAGCGGAAAAATGCGCCGGTATAATCCACCCATCTTTGTTCTTTTCGATGACTACACTCTTACCATCGCCATTGGTGAGTTGCAGGGAATGTACTGCATCCGGGGAGAAGGTGAGAAATGGGGTGTCAGGAGCCCCTTCCCCTATGCCCTTATCGCTTGCATAAAAGGTAAGCGTGAGTCCTATCTGGACGAAAAGCAACACCATGGCCGCAATAATCATTTTTTTCATCTGTTATCCTCCCAATACCTATTGCAGTAGTGCCAGGTAGTGTTGTTTCGTTCTTTTTCTCATGGCTCGCCTCACCAACCAGACCAGCACGAGACCGAGCAGGGCCAGGGCATAATTGAGATATTCCCAGAAAAACTGAGTATCCCTGTTCATTGGCAGGAGGGTACGTGAGAAATGACCCCGGCCTCGTATGGAGAGAAGGCCCCGATCTTCAAGAGACCAGTCCACACTGTTGGCGATTAATTGTATTGGTCCCAGATAACTGCTGCGCATGACACTGGAACCAATGCTAAGAATCATGTCATTTAAGAAACTGTTGGAGCTGAAGAGAATAATACGAGCAGACTCTGGGGATCTATCAATCTGCCGACTGATAATCTGCGGTTTTGGCTTCTGTTCTTGCCCTTTGGGCGAAGCCGCAGATGGCTCAGCCGATGGCTCTTTATCTGCGAGAAGAGGGGATGGCTTTCCTGCAAAAAATGAGGTGAAACGCCCCTCAACCGACACCCCGAGGAGCTGTTTGCCCCGTTCGCTGCCGGGGGCAAAACCTAGTTCTCCGTAGGCGGAAAAGTTCGGTTGGATGTTTGTTGAGTCAGAAAGCCAGCTGTCGGCAGAACTTTCCAATAGTTTAGTTACCTTTCGATCCTTGTTTTTGTTCATGTCGATACTGATTGGAGATGACCAGTTCATAGTCAGTTGATTGAGCCCGGAGAGCATACCGTTATCCATGTTCATGCCGTCAGGGCGGATATCGACGAAATATGGGTAGTTGACCAAGCTGTGTTTCCTGGACCGTATATCCTCCCACCTTTCTTTCTATAGGTATTGGAAACGCGCTGTTTTTGGGGTCAAGAACCATCTGTTCACCAATTGAGATACCATGGAATTTCAACCAGGCCTCAAGTCCGGACTTTTCTTTTGTGATGCTTAATTTTTGTTCCAAACCAACAGTAAAAGGTGAGGTGGCAAGAACAATGGTACCACCTTCCATCAGAAACTGATCCATAGCAAAGAGCTGTTTTTTGTCGACCGACTCGGGGGCCACGACCATTAAGAGATCCGTATTGTCAGGTACTTGACCTTTGGTGAGATCGGCGTTTATGACACCATGTTCCTTGGTGAGAGATTGCCGTAACAATTCGAATTGTGGTCCTCTGCCAGGCATGCCATATTGAGGCATGGGTGGCATTGTTTTGGGGGTGTCCAGGGCAATTGTCTTGGTGAAGCCGGTGGCAAATCGTTTCAATCCAGCGGCCATGGAGCGCATGAGGCTTTCCTTGCTGAGATCTTCCGGTAATGGAACTTCTACATTTTGTTTGCCACTCTTTAAGGTCATATAAAACCAAAAATTATGATTGTCGAAAATGCTTGCAGCCATGGGTTGGAAACCGTATTGCTTACGAATCGTTTTGGCGACGTCACCACCGTTGCTATCGGGATCGACGATTTCACTTGTAAAAAGCCCCTTGCTCTTCTCCTTCATTCCGGTAAGAATTGTGTTCAATTCACCCTTTAACTGGACGAGTTCCTTAGGTAACTGGTTGTCCGGTGACATGTATCCGGTAAATTTCACCGGTTTACCGATATCGGAGAAGAGATCGCCTCCACCCTGATAGCTGTAGAGGACTTTTTTGATTGCCCGGGTAATATCATATTCCGGGTTGCGAAGTTCTACGTCGAGATCCCGCTCCCCACTGGACTTGACCTCGATAAGGTCCCGGAATCCCAGGGTTTCGAACTGGTCCCCATATTGGATAAGGATATCAAAATAGGAGTTAGTGACCGCGGTCTGGTACTTGCTCGCCGTCTGGAAAGGTACCGGTCGGATACCATACTTCTGTCCAGCCTCCTGCTCAAGATCAGGGTGTTCCTGTGGATCGATAAATTCAACGTGAACTTTCTCTCCACCGGCTACGCCGTATTCCCTGAGGAGATCACGGATGCGCGGTACCAATGGCGCCAGCAGAGGATGCGTCTGGGCTGAAAAATAGCCACGGATAAGCAGTGGTTCCTTCAATTGGGCGAGATAGTTTCTGGTCGTCTTTGAAATGGAATAGATGTTGCCCGCGGTCATGTCGGCACGGAGGACGTTAATTGGTGCCAGCCAGAAATTGGCGAAAAGGAAGTTAACAATGACTAAACCGCAAAGTAATCGCCAGCTATTGTGGCGAACGTTGGCAGGGTTGTCAACCCAGCGGATTCTCTCCAGGCCATAGATATTAAGGGTGAGGAATATCCCCATGATCGAGAGGTAGTAATAAAGATCTCGCAGGTCGATCACTCCGCGGGTAATTGAGGCAAAACGAGAACCCGAACCCAGCATCTGAAGAATCTCAGCACCACGATTACCAAAAAAAGATACCAGAGTATCTGAACCGATCAAATAAAAGAGAGAACAGACCAGAACGCTGACGATCAGGCTGACGATCTGGTTATCTGATTTAACACTGACATAAAGGCCAATTGAAATGTAGGCCGCAGCGAGAAAGAGGGTTGCCAGGTAGCCTCCAAAAACCGGCCCCCAGTCCAACGGACCCATGAAGCTGACAGTCAGAGGAATGGGTAGGGTGAGAATCAGAGATAAGGCGACCAGGCCCAGGCAGGCAAAAAATTTTCCTAGGACCAGTGCTGCAGGTGGTATCGGTGAGGTGAGAAGCAATTCCATGGTGCCCGACCGTCTCTCCTCCGCCCAGGACCTCATGGTCACTGCCGCCGATAAAAATATTAACAGAATCGGCATCCAGGTAAAAAGAGGCCGAATTTCCGAGAGATTACGGGAGAAAAAGGTTTCCACCCAGAAAAAAATAAAAAGGTTTACTGCCAGGAAGACTCCAATAAAAATATAGGCGATCGGCGAGCTGAACCAGGAACCGAACTCCTTGCGGGTTATGCGAAAGACATTATTCATTGTTCTTAACTCCCTGTTATGCACTTATTTCGGCGAAGACGGTTTCAAGATTTCTCGACTCAAACTGCATACCATAGAGGGAGTAACCATTTTCGTGCAGGGCCTGAGCCGTACGGGCTGCAGTCTCCTGTCTGTCCTCTCCTGCAGCTATTGTCACCGCGCAGGTTGTACCCGGTTTGAACGACTGGGAATTGCCAGTTAGAAGCGTTGAGGCAATGCCGGGGCATTTCATAATAAGTGGTCGTGGGTCATCTTCCTTGCCACCGATTTGCAGCAGCAACCTGCCCTCCGTCTGAAGTTCATTAAGTCTGGCGTCCAATGCTTTCGTACCATTTTTGAGAATAATGACCCGGTCGCAAATGGCCTGCACTTCCTGGAGAACATGGGTGGAAATAATGACCGTCGAAGACTTGGACAGATCGGTGATAAGCGCTCTCATGTGCATGATCTGGGTAGGATCAAGACCGTTGGTTGGCTCGTCGAGGATGAGGATATCAGGTTCATGCAGGATTGCCTGGGCAACGCCGGTTCTTTGTCTATAACCCCTGGAGAGTGTAGATATTGGCTGAAAGGCTTTTTCCTTTAGTCCGGTTCGACCAATGGCAGCGACAACAAGCGGCGCTCGCTTTCCTTCGGAGAGGCCATGCAGAGAGGCCATGTAGTCGAGGTAATCGATCACTGTCATGTCAGGGTAAACCGGGCAATTCTCTGGCAGGTAACCAATGTCCTTCTGAACTGTCCGGCGATCTGCGCCGATCTCTTTGCCATTGACGGTGATTGTCCCATTGGTTGGTTCGAGAAAGCCGGTGATCATTTTCATGATCGTCGTTTTGCCGGCACCGTTATGACCAAGGAGTCCGACTATTTCCCCAGAACCAATTGTGATAGAGATGTCGTCCACCGCCTTGAAATCTCCATATTTCCTTGTAATACTGTCAATTTTGATCATTTATCTGACTCCAAGAATATTTCGTCAATTGTGCACTGATCCATGAGAGCACTATCTTGTTTGGCCAGAGTATACTCAGCGAACATTACCTCAGACTTTCAGTATCATTACAAAGCTGTAATATCGGGGGCATTAGTTGGACACGAAAAAGTTGGCAATGCTCAATGCTTTTTCGTCGAGATTGCTAAGGGTATTATCGGGCGCGGAAGGGAATCTGACAGTAGGAAATACCTTTATTGGGTCGTATTCCATTTTGTGATAAAAACATGGTCAAAGAGTTCATCGATATCGTGATGTTGGGAGTGGGGCCCAGGAAAAGATGCTCGAGGGAAATAGGGGAGTTGTCCCTGGCAATCAGGTTAAATTGAATAAAGGGGACCAGCATGGATGTACCCTCTCGGAACAGGACCGGTGCCTCAATGTAGTCGGTAATGACTGGCGAGACTATACGCCATTCCTCTTCTTCCCTAAAAGATGGATGTTTTAGAATCGCGGCGATACGCAGCAGGTCACTTTCTATCAAATGAAAAATGGAATGATATGAGCGATCCATCGCTAGTCCTTCTCTGTCGCTTTCAGGGTCATGTCCCGCAGCAAGGATCTCAACTGCATCGACGACCTGACTGATGAGGAGTTCCTGACTTTTACAGCTGTAGATGCATTTACCAATCTGGAAAGACTGCTGTTTTGCACATCGCAGAATATAGTCAGGATCAAAGCCGAGACTCACCCCTTTACCAAGTCTGCTGTAGCCACGCCATTGACTGAGCAGGTTGCCGTTTGACCGGAAAGAAGCAGCAAAGAGCATATGACCGTTGGTAATACGATGGGTAACCCAGTGGAGAAATTGGTTGAGAAGGTCAGGCTTTGGATGACCCGAAGCTATTCGGCGGTTGATTTCCGTACGGATAAGGTCGGCTGTATGCTTGAGCTCCGCTGAATCATTCATGTACCTGATATCACTTGCCCAGAGCGCCTTGCTCTCGACGATACCCAGAAGGCCGGTGAAACTGGTGTAGTGATAAAGTGGTTCCTGGGGAATATCTGAATAGAGTTTGGAGGTTATTTCCTGTATCATCTGGATGTCATTCCCGGTTATCCCCGTTGGCCTTTATTTTTCAATTAGCTAAAAAAATCAGTAGAGGGGCAATCGATATGAGATTTGTTGTGGCCGATACCAATCAAATATGATTCCGCCTTTCTTCAAAGCATGTCGCTGAATGGGCCAATTCCTGCGGTATGCGTGTCGTCGAGCAATTTTTGTGGATTTTCCATAAAGTTGAGCTCCACCGGTTTGTCTATCCCGAGATTTTTATTATACGTAGAAATTAGATTTTCGTGGCTCCAGCGAGTGAGGTAGTAGACAACCAGCTCCGGTAGCCGGGTGAAAATGCTTTCATCGGGAATGGGATCCACAAACGACGAAGTATTCAATCTTTCTGAGGAGAGGGTTTGCGGCCTGTAAAAACTCTCCAGGAACATCAACTCTGGAGGAAGGTTTGCTTTCAGGCCGATTCTTCTGAAAATTCGCAGTAGGGTCGTGAGCCCTTTTCTGCCTATATTCGCCATCCAGTAGGGAACATAAATTTCCTTGGGTTGGTTCAGTTGGAGATAGGATTTTATAGTCAGGATGAGTGTAGCCAGGTCCACCGGATTCTTATCGACGAAATGGTAGGTTTTATTACTGAATTCTGGGCGATTCTGGATTATATGGCTGATGAAGTGGGGTAATTTGCGAGCGTTGCTATATGAATGCAGAGTGTTTTTTTTGGTGAAGAGTACGGGCATCGATTCGTCGGCAATAGAAAAAAGCAGCCGGTGAAAACCCTGAATCTTATGATCATGGGCCCCGTAAACGATACCAAGGCGAACACAGGAGTAATCGAGCCCTTCTTTTTCCGCCATGAGCTTTAACGTGGTTTCCGCCATGAGTTTTGATTTGGCGTAATTGCTCAGGTGGGGGGAGATGGGCAGGGTGTCCTCTTCTCTCAGGTTTTCTCCGGGGGGCAGCGTTGCCGCAGAACTGATATGAATATACGGGATTTTTAGGGAGGTTGCGGCTCTTGCTAAATTAATCGGTCCCAGGTAGTTCACCTCGAAGGCGAGTTGACCATCTGAACCGAGATTGGCCATGGAGGCGTTGATGACGAAATCGGGTTTGACGTCGGTTAAGTAGCGACGGATGTCATTTTCTTCCCGGATCGAAAATTTTTTGCTGCTCGGTGCTCGGATGTCGACGGTTTCCGGGTATTGGGTCTTATAATAGTTGACAATTGTGCCACCGATAAGACCGGAGCCGCCGATCAGGACGCCAATTTTTTTTGAACCCATCTAACCTCCCTGTTGTGCAGTGTTTCTTTGAGGCGAAAGACTGGTTTAACCTTTCAGGAGAATCATGCTGAATTTATTTTTTGTTTAAAGCATCGTGAGGTATTTTTTTTTAAAACCAACACCGTGGCCATTACCTTACTCGTCTTTTTTTATCTCTCGAATGGTCACATTTGATCCATAGGGCATCTGGACACATCTTGATTTGTAAATTAACTCCATTTGCTCAAATCCTCTTTCTATAGCCTCACCTTCATCCAACTCGTTGTTCTGGTGTTCGTTTATGTTTTCTTTTGTTACATTATCCATATGGAAGCCTCACCACTGATTTGTCTTTGGGGAAAATTCACGCAAGTTATTTCAGCTCAGCATAGAATCCGAATTGAGCGAACTCTTTCCTCAATGTTGTTTATTAAAAGAGATTACGAATTTGCAAATCAGTTATCAACTCTTATTTTGATCTGGAGTAAATTCTTTAGTGTGTTGAGGTTTATTCAGGTTAGGAAGCTGATTGGATTGCACAACCTTAGTGTACACCAGTTTTAGCAGCAAATTGAGAAAGGAGAGTATTGATGGATTTTAGGTATATTGGCAAAACCGGACTGAGGGTCAGTCCGATCTGCCTTGGAACAATGACTTTTGGGTCCGTGATCGATAAAAAAGAGGCCTTCACTGTTATGGATATGGCTTATGAGGCAGGGATAAACTTCTTTGATACTGCCGAGGTTTACCCTGTTCCACCACAAGCGGAGTCCGTTGGGATAACAGAGGAAATTGTTGGCGAATGGCTTAGAACCAAAGATCGTGATTCGGTGATCCTTGCCACTAAAGTGGTTGGCGCGGCATCTGGGTGGTTTGTACCGCCGGTACGGTATGGGCTGACCTCAATTGATGCCCATCATATTAACAGAGCTGTCGAGGGTAGTCTTAGGAGATTGAAGACAGACTATATCGATCTCTACCAAATGCATTGGCCCGATACCATTGTCCCCAAAGAAGAGAGTATGGAAGCTTTTGACAGGCTGGTCAGGTCAGGCAAGGTCCGCTATCTGGGGACGTCCAATGATACTGCCTACGGGACGACCAAGGCGAATATGGTCTCAGAGCGTTATGGGTATAAACGATTTGAATCGATCCAAAACAATTTCTCGCTGCTGAACCGCAGATTCCTGGATGAAATGGTGCAGATGTGCAGGCAGGAAAAAATCTCCCTGCTGCCTTACTCACCTATGGCCGGTGGGATGCTCAGTGGCAAGTATAATAAAGATCGTCATGTATCTGGTAGATTTACCAGTTATATCAAATCACCGGAAGAAAGGATCCAGAAGATGGCAGATCGTTTTCTCAACGATAAAACTCTGGCCGCAACCGCGAATTATATGGAAATTGCAAATGATCTCTCCATTGCCCCGGCAACTCTGGCAATAGCCTGGAGTAAGCAGTTTGATTTTGTTGCCTCGACCATCGTCGGGGCCAACAGCTGTGAACAGCTGAAAGAATCATTGGCAGCAATGGAGCTTGTTCTGTCGGATGAAACTCTGGCCCTTTGTGACAAGGTGCATGAAAAGATTTTGTACCCCATGGGATAAGGAAATAAGGGATAAACATCGCAGGTACAAGGCTTCAAAAACAGTAGACCGGACCTGCTGTTATTTTGTCCTCAGCAATTCATGGTACATTTCTGTCAGTTTAATGAAAAGGTCATGGTCTCCACCTTGGTCAGGGTGGAGTTGCATGGCCTTTTTTCGATAAAGGCGGTTAAGCTGTTCACGGGTCATTTTCTTCAATCGATCATAGGTGGTTGCAAATATTTCGTTGATTTCTTCAGGTGACATTCCTGGTTTTCTTTCCGGCCAGCGGAAGGTTCGATGACCATCCATAAAGGTCTTGGCATACTCCTTAAAAAAAGATCGGTGTGCTGGAGTGTAGTCGTAGAACATGATGAGGTATCGAGTCAGGTGATGGTGCAGGAATTTGCTTGTTGCTTGCGCCTGCCAGAATCTCCGGTCCTGATTTAACCGACAAATCTCTTTCTGCAAATGTTCCCCTATTTCATCCATGGCCAGGGATTCCGGTAGCCATGGGGCGTAGGATTGGAAAAAGTATTTTTGGAGATTGAAGATCGCATAAACATATTGAAGGTATTTGCCGGGCTCAAGAGCTGTCTCCTCAGCGCTAAAATAATATTCCCGTTCATCGCGGCTCTGGCCAAGAAGCGGTCGGCAGCATTTTTCGTGCAACCGGGAAAGGCGGCTCTGGTCGACTGCCCCGTACCGGAGATAATAGAGTCGCCGTCGATCAAACAGATGGATTTGGTGAGTAATTTCGTCTCGATCCTTTATGGATAATGGGTCGGTTCGAAGGTTTTTCCTGTTTTGGAACATTGCCAGTCGTCGTCTCGTCTCTGTTGGTAGAAAATCCCACAGCAGCTGTTCCAGTACCGATTCGCCATCACCAGGAGAATCAGCGGAAACAGCCTCAATCAAGTCGCTGTTAAAGAGAACAATATGGTCTTCAAAAATTTCAATAAATTGTCGAGGGTTGTTGCCGAGGTTGTAAACTATCCGGTAAGCAAAGGAGTCTTCCTCCGTTTGGTACGACTCTCGAATCTGGTAATTGGTTCCACGACCATCTGGAAGCTTTGCTAAATACATATCTGTTTTCTGGAGGATGGGCTGCAGTCGGCTTTGAAATTATTTTGAGGGTATTGATCTCTTTTACATGAACACGTTGTCGCTGTCAGGGAAAATGACACCCTGATACTAAAATATTCATTCTCTCAGGTTTGTCTCGTTCGGCTTCAAATTTCACTTGGTATCCTCGTATGTTCAAGTATCTGTCCTGTGTTTCGAGAGCATCGAATCGATACGATTCAGAAGGAAAATCTATTTTATGAGAATAAATTTCTTGGGGTGCCATGGTGACGCTTATGGAAACAATGCATAAAGTGATATAAAAATAAAATTTATTTGATATATAAATACGAATATCGTAAATAAATATGGTTGAAAATATTGTATTCGTAATATATTGTCGGTGTATTGATTGTGTCATGTTGTGTTTGAATTGACATGGGAAGGTAAATATAGTGGAAGGTGGTGTTTGACGTGGTGATTGATGAAATAAATCTGGCGATAATAAATCATCTGAGAGATGGTCGGATGCCGTTCAAGAAGATCGCCGATCTCCTTGCACTTTCTGAGGGTACAGTTCGGGGCAGGGTGAAAAAACTCAAAGAAGAGGGGATTCTTGATATTACGGCTCTGGTTGATCCCGACGCCCTGCCTGATCAGAGCATTGTGATGGTCGGAGTGCGGTTGAAAGATATGGACCTTGTCAAAAAAGGTGAAGAATTCAGTAAATTGCGTGGCGTGACATCTGTTTGTGTGGTGACGGGTCGCTTTGATCTGATCCTTACCGTGCTGCTCACCAAGGACTTTCCGATGGTAAAGTTTTACACGGAAGAAGTCTCAAAACTGGAAAATGTCCGGGCTGTGGAAACCTTCGTTGTCTATAAGAGCTTTAACCTAAAGGTGCCTCTGACTTTGCCGCAACTATGAAATTTCACAGACGTCTTAACAACTGACTCCGATAAACGGGGAATAAATGCTATTCGTAGATCATTTTTCTTGTTTGCCATAGACGAAAAATGATCTGTAAAAAACTACCCCCCCGCAAAACACGGGGACTCAGTTCAGTATCACCAGAGGGGTAAAAGTACCTTCCCAAAATTCATGTATAAAAACGCGAAATGATTTTCTAGGGTGCTCAAAGGGAGAGAAAATGGATAATTCGAAAAAGACAGTGCTTCACAGTTGGCATGTGGAAAATGGAGCCAACATGGCCCTGTTCGGAAATTACGATATGCCTCTCTGGTATACAACGGGGGCAAAGGCTGAACATCTGGCGGTCATACACAATGCGGGGATTTTCGACACAAGTCATATGGCGGCGGTGTCGGTCAAAGGCCAGGGCGCAAGAGCACTTCTACAGCATTGCCTGAGCAAAGATCTCGACTCGTGTCTTGGCAAAGGGAAATCAGAACTTGTAGACGGGAGGTGTGTGTACGGCGTCTTTCTCAATGCTGACGGTACGGTTATCGACGATGCCATTGTGTATCAATTGCAGCCCCAATCTTTTATGGTCGTAGTGAATGCAGGGATGGGTGGAGTGATAGCCGCACATTTGTCGAAAAATGCGGGGGAAGGCGCGGTGCTTGTAGAGGATTTGACCGACAGGATCGGGAAAATGGATATCCAGGGACCGGATTCGGCAAGAATCCTGGCAAAAATTCTAAAAGATCCTGATTCTGTTTTTGACAGGTTGGTCTATTTCTCTTTCAAAGGCGGTTTTAACGATCTTCAGACTTCGTCTTCGGTGGAACTTCTGGATGGAACCTCATTGTTAATCTCCAGGACAGGGTATACCGGAGAATTCGGCTTTGAACTTTTTCTTCCGATAGAAAGGTTGATTTCCCTGTGGTCTATGGTTTTTGAGGCGGGCGCTGAAATGGGTGTTCTGGCCTGCGGGCTTGCCGCCAGGGATTCGCTCAGGGCAGGAGCTGTTCTGCCGCTTTCTCACCAGGATATCGGACCGTGGCCATTTCTGAATAATCCCTGGCCGTTCGCATTGCCTTGGAATGATGACAACGTGACCTTTAGTAAGGATTTTATCGGAGGAGCTGCACTGTTGCAGGGCAACTGGGATAAACATACTTTACCTTTTGCCGGATTTGATGCCCGTAAGATTGCTGCAGGTGAGGGAAGTTTCGTCACCTCGGAAACCGGAGAGAAGATTGGAACAATCCTGACCTGCACAACAGACATGGCCATTGGCCGGGTGGATGGTGAAATCGTCAGTGTCGCCGGCAATAAGGAATTTCAGGCTAAAGGGCTTTGCTGCGGTTTTGTATTGCTTGATAAAAAATGCAGTCCCGGGGACTCGGTACTGTTAACTGATGGAAAGAGGAAAATAAAAGTTGAAATACGGGCGGATGTTCGTCCAGACAGGACAGCCAGACGCCCTATTGGCAAGATGCTGGCTTGATGAATGATAAAATCAAAAGGAGGCAGGCTGTGAAAGAATTGAGCGAGCTGGTTTTTAAAGATGGGTTGCGTTATACGGATGATCATGAATGGGTGGCCGAAAGCGGTGACACCCTAAGAATCGGAGTGAGTGATTATGCTCAGGATCAGATGGGTGATATTGTCTTTGTAGAGTTGCCTGAGGTTGGCTCAACCTTCGAGAAAGGAGAAGAATTCGGAACGCTTGAGTCAGTAAAAGCCGTTTCAGAGCTGTATATGCCAATTAGCGGAGAGGTTGTTGCCGTGAATGAAGATCTTAGTGATGCACCGGAGCTGGTCAACCAGGATTCTTTTGCCAACTGGATTATCGAAATCAAACCTTCCGATCGGAGCGAACTCAAAGAGCTTCTTAAAGTTGATGCCTACCGGGAGTTACTACAAGGATAAAACCATGCGTTATTTGCCTCATACTGACGAAGAAATTCGTGAAATGCTGGACGTCATCGGGAGAAAAAGTCTGGATGAGCTTTTTTGCTCGGTCCCGGATGGATGCCGCTACGAAGGAACAATGGATTTGCCTGAACCGCTGAACGAGTGGTCGTTGACTGATCATATCAGTGATCTTGCCGAGGCGATGCAGGTTAATCATAAATACAAAGTTCTTATTGGTGCCGGTAGCTATCATCACAATATTCCGGTGACGATCGCCTCTCTTGTCGGAAGGTCGGAGTTCCTCACCGCCTACACGCCCTACCAGCCGGAAATGGCCCAGGGGACCCTGCAGGGAATTTTTGAGTACCAGACCCTTACAGCAAGACTACTCGGAATGGATGTAGCCAACGCTTCCATTTATGACGGTGCTTCTGCGCTCGCAGAAGCACTGTTGATGGGACTCCGAATTGGCAAGAAAAAGACCAAAGTCGCGGTTTCCAGGGCAATCCATCCCCATTACCGTGAAGTGGCCGCAACCTATCTTAATCCTACTGATTATGAGCTGGTTGAACTGCCGGTGGATAAAGATGGCCGCACCGATTTATCGGGCCTTGCTGATATTGACGGATTGGCGGCTGTGGCAATCCAGTCGCCGAATTTTTTCGGAGTTATCGAAGACCTTGAGACTTTGGGCAAGACTATCCATGAAAGTGGAGCGCTCTTTATCTCCTGCTTTACCGAACCATTGGCTTTTGGTCTGATTAAAAATCCAGGAGAATGCGGAGCCGATATCGTCTGCGGTGAAGGACAGAGCTTTGGCCTGCCGAGATCTTTTGGCGGAGCGGCGCTTGGGATGTTTGCCTGCCTTGATAAGTTTACCAGAAACATGCCCGGCAGGCTGGTAGGAGAGACAACTGATCTTGAGGGTAAGCGCGGCTTTGTGCTGACCCTTTCTACCAGAGAGCAGCATATCAGGCGGGAAAAGGCAACGTCCAACATCTGTTCGAATCAGGGGATTTGTACCCTGATTGCGGCAATGTATATGTCTTCTCTTGGTGGTTCCGGGTTGCGCGAACTTGCCAGGCTCAACTACGATAAGAGCGAATATTTCAAGGCCCAGCTGAAAGAAAATGGGGCGCGGATTGTTTTTGATTCCCCGACGTTCAATGAATTTGTGGTTGAATTTGGAGAAGATTTCCAGCCGATATATTCAAAATTATTGGAAAAGAAAATAGTCGCCGGGCTCGAGCTAGGTAGGTTTTATCCGGAACTTGCCGGTAAATATCTGTTTTGTGTGACGGAAACGGTTGCCAAGGAAGTAATAGATGCAGTGGTAGGTGAGGTGAAATCATGAAAAAGACACCGGGCATAAGCGGATTGATTTTTGAGGAACCGTTACTCTGGGAAAAAGGCAAGGCAGGAAGACGGGGCATGAGTATTCCGGCAAGCGATGTACCGGCTGCGGAATTACCAATGGAGTTGCAGGGAGCAGGTCCGGACTTTCCTGATCTGAGTGAGGTCGATGTGGTGCGTCACTATACCCGTCTGTCTCAATGGAATTATGGCGTGGACAGCGGCATGTATCCGCTCGGATCGTGCACTATGAAATACAATCCGAAGATCAACGAAAAAATAGCGGCGACCCCTGAGCTTGCAGCCGCCCATCCCATGCTGGCCGATGAACATGTGCAGGGGAACCTGCAGGTCATCTACGAGTTACAGGAGTATCTCGCTACAATTACCGGGCTCCCATGCGTCTCTTTACAGCCGGCGGCGGGTGCCCACGGCGAGTTGACCGGGATGCTGATATTTGCCGCTTATCATCGGAGTCGTAATTCCAGGAGAACGAAAATCCTTATTCCCGATACCGCCCACGGGACCAATCCGGCCAGTGCCGCCCTGTGTGGCTACAAGCCGGTGCCGATCAAGTCTGGGCCGAACGGTATTCTCAAGGTGCAGTCAATCATCGATGCGATGGACGAAGAGACCGCCGGAATCATGATCACCAATCCTAATACTCTTGGACTATTTGAAACCAATATCCGGGAGATCGCCGAAATAGTCCACGCCAAAGGTGGTTTAGTCTATGGAGACGGTGCTAATATGAATGCCGTCATGGGAGTCATTAATGCCGCCAGGTGTGGAGTCGATGTGATGCATCTGAATTTGCACAAGACCTTCTCAACGCCTCATGGTGGCGGCGGTCCCGGGGCTGGTCCGATCTGTGTGACCAAGGAACTGGAGAAATATCTGCCTGTACCAAGAGCCATAAAAGAGGGTGATACGTATCGTCTTGATTTTGACCGGCCTGAATCTGTTGGCAGGGTGCATGCGTTTCACGGTAATTTTTCGGTTTTACTCAGGGCCTATAGTTATATCCGGACCATGGGGGCTGAAAATCTCAAAAAAGCCAGCCAGTTGGCGGTGCTCAATGCGGCGTATATAAAGGAAAAATTAAAGGGAACCCTGCAGCTAGCCTACAACAGACCATGTATGCACGAATGCGTCTTTTCTGACGCTTTGCAGGCAGAGGATAAAATAACCACCCTTGATATGGCCAAGCGACTGATTGATCACGGCTATCATCCGCCGACCATCTATTTCCCACTGGTGGTTCACGGGGCTATCATGATCGAGCCCACTGAAACCGAGTGTAAAGAAGACATCGACCAATTTATTGAGACGATGAAATTGGTAGTACAAGAGGCAAAGGATAATCCGGAACTGCTCAGGCAGGCACCGGTGATGGCTAAGATGCGGCGACTGGATGAAACTAAAGCTGCTCGAAACCCCTGTCTTTGTGGTTAATTGTGGTTCAGGTAAAAACTGCCGCCGCGCGTTTTGTCGATCTCGGCTTGACCGACTATGCGGCGGCCTATGCATTACAGCTTGAGCTGGTTGAAAAGCGTCGAAGCGGCACGATCTCAGATGACATTTTCTTAGTGACAGAACATCCTGGTACCTTCACTCTTGGCAGGCGGGGGGGGCACCAAAATCTGATGGTGTCTGAGCAGTTTCTGCGGGAAAAAAATATTCCGCTGGTGCATATTGAACGTGGCGGTGATATCACCTATCATGGTTTGGGACAGCTGGTTATTTATCCCATTCTGCACTTGCGTCAGGCAGGGCTTACTGTCTCCGATTATGTCTGTCTTCTGGAAGAGATCATGATAGGCCTGGCTGCATCGTGCGGGGTGGTGGCAGCAAGAGACCCCAGAAATCATGGGGTCTGGGTGGGAGACAGAAAACTTGGCAGCGTCGGTATTGCTATCCGGCATGGGGTTGCCTTTCACGGACTGGCACTTAATGTAAATATTGCGCTCGAACCTTTTTCCTGGGTCAATCCCTGTGGCCTTGCCGGAGTGAGGATGACGACCCTTAGTCGTGAAAGCGGCAGGGAGGTTGATGCTTGCCGAAATTAAAAAAACTTGTCAGGTCAGCTCACTCAGGTTGTTTTCGCGCGAATTTGAAGTAATTGAGAAGGATCATCCCGATGTCACAATGTGAAGGAAAAAAGATCAAGACGGGCAAACCGAAGTGGCTCAGGCGTAGTTTACCAACCGGGCCGGAATATGAAAAAATCCGCCAATTGCTGAAAAGCCACGATTTAACCACCGTCTGCCGGGAAGCCAAATGCCCCAACCAGTTTGAATGTTATGGCAAAGGGACGGCTACCTTCATGATCCTTGGAGAGCGGTGTACCCGTAATTGCCGATTCTGCGCAGTGGGGCATCAGCCCGAAAGCCTGCCGGATCCCGAGGAAGCGGGGCGGGTGGCTGAAGCTGTTGTAATTATGGGGCTCCGTTATGCAGTGGTAACTTCCGTGACCCGGGATGATCTTGCTGATGGTGGTGCGTCTTTTTTTGCCGAAACTATTCGAGTCGTTCGTCAGCGCAGTCCGAAAACTTTGGTGGAAGTACTGATCCCCGATTTGCAAGGTGATTGGCAGGCGCTCAAGACCATTATTGATGCAGGTCCCGATGTCCTCAATCATAATATTGAAACGGTGGCTGATCTCTACCCGGAAGTGCGACCGCAGGCTGAATATAAACGATCTCTTCAATTACTGCGCCAGGCGAAGATGATAAACCCGCAGCTTCCTACCAAATCGGGAATAATGCTCGGTTTTGGCGAAACTCATGAACAACTCACCCGGACCTGGCGCGATTTGCTGGCGTGCGGTTGCGATATTCTGACCATGGGCCAGTATTTACAGCCAAGCTCTGACCATTTACCGGTTAAACGTTTTGTGCCGCCGGAGGAATTTGCCGATCTGGAACAAGAGGCGCTTACACTGGGGTTTTCCGGTGTGGCTTCAGGCCCCTTCGTCAGGAGCAGCTATCAGGCTGAAACACTTTATCGACAGGCGCTCAGACGGATTAAGCATTCGACTCAAGCCGCTCTCTAACTTCAATCAGTGGGGTACTCATTTCAGAGCCCCACTGATCTTCTCTTCACGAATATTCTGCCAGTTAGTTTTCATCCTGAAACTAGTTATTTTTTACTAATAGCTGTCTGAATTTCTTTATCCTGCAGTATCTGGGTGACTATCTCGGTCAGCTGGTCATTCAACATTTTCTCCAGATCTTGAAGAGGAGGGCGGGTGACTGATTCATGGTTGGCTTCCCTGTCATATTTCTTGGTAAGGGAAATATCACCATTTTTGATGGTCAAAGAGAGACGGCTCTTGGCTTTGGCACTGTACAGCAATTTTGGACGGGTCACCGTGACGAGAAGTTCGTTCAAATCGAGCTGTATACGGACGGGGGAATTACTCTCAAACTTTAAACCCTGTTCCTGCAGCCCGATCGCCAGTCGCTCGGTGACCAGAAGATGTGGCTCGGTCTCGTTTGGTATCTGTATCTCTGGTTCATCTTTAAATTTGTATACTGCAACTGCACTGTCTCTTCGGTTATCACGTCCTTTGAGTGCAGCAGACGTACCGTTACTGTAAATTCCGGCTGGTTGACTGCTGACCTGTAGATTGAGGTTAGTGGTTAGCGGATATTTTGCACCGCAACCTGTAAGAAGGACGGCAAAGGCGAGAATAACGATTTTGTTCACTGTATACTCCTCTATTATTGAAAGGTGGTTTTGAGAGACATCACGGCTGCTACTTTATTCGATGTATCATAATCATATCAGGGATCTGCCAAGTGTGAAATATTTCACTCAGTATTGAAAAATAATTAGCTTCATCATTATAATTAGTTGCAGACCCGGTCTGAATGATTGTCAGTTCTGGGTTAAATATACTCCGACGACAATAAAGGCTCCAGCAAAGATCTGCCCGAGACTCAGGGTCTCTCCAAGAATTACCCAGCCCATAATCGCGGAAAAGATAGGGATGAGGTTGACATAGGCAGCCGCTTTGTTAGCCGGCAGATGCTTCACACCATAATTATATAGGCCATAGGCACCAAGAGTGATGACAGCACCGAGGTAAACGATAGCGAGTCCTGAGCCGATGTGCAGTTGGCGTGGAAGTATGGTCGATGGCAGGAAAAGCAGGGGGAAATAGAAAAAACAGCCAAGGAATGCCTGCATGGCGGTGAGGAAAAATGGTGAATATCGCTCAGTCAGACTCTTTAAGGTGATGGTATAACCTGTGGCGCAGACCATGGCGAGAAATTCTAAGAAGTTGCCGAGTAACGGGTTGGGAGCATCCGTACTTGGGCCGCTTAGCAGGGTGAGCCAACAGACACTTATAACTGCGATAATCGATCCAAGCCAGGACTTACCCTTGATATGTTCTTTTAAGATGAGGGCAGCAGCGACCATAACCAGTACCGGCAGTATTGCCGAAATCATGCCCGCCTGGGAAGCGGTCGTGTTTTCCACGGCTTTGGCCTCAAAAATAAAATAGAGACAGGGCTCGCAGAAAGCCATGAAGAAAATCAGTTTGTAATCACCACGGCGATAATGCAGAGCTTCAGTCACTCTTCGACCGACGATAATAAAGCAGATCGAGGCCACGAACATGCGACCAAAAATCACTACCATTGGATCATAGGCACGAAAGGCAAATTTTAGCGCAATAAATGAGCTGGACCAGAGAATAACCGACAGAATCAGAGCAAACGACGGGATGCTCTTGTCCCCGAGAACGGGCAGGGAGAACATAAGGAACGGTGGTTTTATTTAGAGTACTGGTTAAGGAAAATTAAGAAATCGGCCTTCAAATAGAAGAGAAAGATGATTTCCGCCTGGGACGGAAAGATAGAAATGCCCCTTGAGGGGTGCTAAACTGAGTACCCCTCAAGGGGGTACCGGATTAGACGGTTTGTTAACATTAATTTTGCAGCTCCCACTGACCTGCATTATTTCGACATGCGGTAGTATAGGTTCTTTCAGTTTTACCGTCAATGGTCGCTAGAATTTCTGCTCGGCGGCAAGGTCGCTGAGGTTGTAAGGGCTGAGTATATGCAGGCTGAGGAATAACCTGGTAGCGGTTGCCGTTGTCAGGGTTTTGCCAAGAGGTAGTTTGCCCGGATGGCCCGTATTCATAGGCTTGATTCAGCTCCCGTCTGTCAAATTTGTCCATCTCATTGCCAACAATATAACCAAGCATGGTGCCGACCGCAGCTCCGATCAGCGTCGCTTCAGTGTTACGACCTATAGCCTGGCCAAGGAGAGCTCCACTTAAGCCGCCAATACCGGCACCCTGTTGCCCCTTAGTATAATTGGCACAGGAACTCACACCGATAACGATTAGTGGCAGCAAGAGCAAAATAAATCTTTTCATTTTCTCTTCTCCTTTTTGCTAATATTTTGTGGTGAGTTGTCAATTAGGCACGCCTCATACCCCACAAGGGAGTCCAAAGTAGAGCTATACGAAAACGATCTGTAAACTACTGAACAAAATACTCATCTTGGTGATCCATTGCAATTACATTATCGGATTGGTTGATGGAGGTTTTCAGAATCTTCGCCAATGGTAGCTTTTGATGCCGTACTGCTAATGAGAATTGAGGAGATGTCGCATTTATTGCCCCAAAAGACACCAGACACTAAAATATCAGTTCATTAAAGTTGACGATAGAGGGGTAGTGCACAGAGAACTGAAGAGGAATCCTTGAGCTGGGTTTGGCGACATGTATAAGCTGTTGTAGTCCGTATTTTTTTGCGGAGTGAAGCACCTTTTCTGTATCGTCGACCAAAAGCGTTCGTTCGGTATCATAGGGTAAAATCTGCTGCAGTTTTTGCCAGAACTCAGGCTGTTCTTTGGCAACACCAACCTCCTGAGAGCAGATCTGTCGTTGAAACCATTTGCCGATGTTTACCTGCTCCATTTTTATTTGCAGCGCCTCGGGGTGGGCGTTGGTGACCAGATACAGATTTTTCCCGATCTTCTGCATATATTCAAAATAATCAATAACGTAGGGATGAACGTTCACGAGATGGCTGATCTCTCTCTTTAATGCGACTATATCCAGTCCCAGGCGTTCAGACCAGTAATGGAGATCGGTCCACTGCAGGGTGTTTTCCACAGTTCGGTATGTTTCAAGCAGCAGTTTTCGGGCGACCTTGATATCGACCAGATTCTTGGCAGCATATACCTCGGGAACAAAATACTCCCAAAAATAATCGTCATAATATTTATCAAGAAGCGTGCCGTCCATATCAAGAAAGACACTGTCGATCTCGGTCCCAGGAAAAATTGGGTGGAAGCTGTTTAGGTGCATCAGGTTGTTGTATGGACCAGTTTGGTGAATTCATAGAGCGTTGCTGCAATAATGTCGAAGATATGTTCAATTGAGGACAGGCGGCCGCTGACGACCAATCGACTGTCCGGGGTTAATTTAGGGGCGGTTTTATTTTTTTTGCCACTGTTATTTTGTAGATAGCGCAGCAACATTTCTGGAGTAAGAGGAGTGTCGCTCTGGAATGTAAAGACCAAAGTGTCTCTGCCCTGTTCCAGTTTACTGATCCGTAGCGCTGCAAGTTCCTGCTTAAGGGAGATAACTCGAAACAGGGTGACTGGTTTCAATTGGAAGAGGACCATACCGATCAACAAGTTCCTCCTGCAGGTCGGTTTGTACCTCCGGCAAAGAGGTGGAGAGTGCCGCCATTCTTCTGTAGGTTATATAACGCTGGCTGATGTCGGGGATATACCTTTCCGGGATGTAGGCGGAAAGTTGCAGGTTGACCTCCGGGTCAATATCATCGGGGCTATCGTCCTGGTCGCCCCTTGCAGCTTGTGCCTTCAAATCGGCCACTGTCTTTTGCAGGAGATCGAGATACAGATCGTAGCCGATGGCGGCGATATTACCACTCTGAGAAACTCCAAGGAGGTTGCCTCCTCCACGTATCTGCAGATCACTCATTGCCAGTTTGAAGCCGCCACCCAGTTCATTGCAGTCAATGAGTGCCCGGAGTCTCTCCCTGGAATCCTTGCTGAGGCTGTCCAGGGATGGGACCAGCAGATAGGCAAAGGATTGTGTGCTGGACCGGCCGACCCGGCCACGCAACTGATAGATTTCCGCCAGGCCTAGCATGTCTGCCCGGTTGATAACAATGGTGTTGGCTGAAGGGATGTCGAGACCTGATTCAATAATTGTGGTGCTGACCAGTACATTTATCCGTTTATTAACGAAGGAGACCATGATCTCTTCGAGCTCTTTGCCGGCCATTTGGCCATGGGCCACGGCTATCTTGGCGTCCGGCACCAGTTTTTGTATTAACGAAGCCATCTGGTGAATTGATTTGACGCGGTTATGTACGAAGAAGACCTGTCCGCCCCGTCGTAACTCTTTGTTAATCGCTTCCTTAATAACCAGTTCATCGTACCGGGCAACAAAGGTTTTTACCGGTTGTCGATGTTCCGGAGGGGTGGAAATGACAGACAGGTCACGAATTGATAACAGTGACATCTCCAGGGTTCGCGGGATGGGGGTTGCAGTGAGGGTGAGTATATCCACTTCAGCCCGCATTTTTTTCAGTTTCTCTTTGTGGGCGACACCGAAGCGGTGTTCTTCGTCAATGACCAGCAGCCCAAGGTTTTTAAAGGCGACATCTTTTGAGAGCAGTCGATGGGTGCCGATAACTATATCTACTCCACCGCTTTTAATATTTTTAAGAATAGCCCGCTGCTCGGCCCCGGTACGAAAACGGTTAAGGCAACCAATGGTTACCGGAAAACCTTGGAACCGCTCGGTGAAGGTCTTGGAATGTTGTTCCGCAAGAACGGTGGTTGGTACCAGAATGGCGACTTGATAGCCGTCTTCAACAACCTTAAACGCGGCCCGCACGGCAACTTCAGTCTTGCCGTAGCCGACATCCCCACAAACCAGCCGGTCCATGGGTCTGTCACTGGTGAGGTCCTGAATAACATCATTGATGGATTTGTCCTGTCCCGGGGTCTCGTCAAAGGCAAAGGATTCTTCCAGTTCATGATAAAGTTGACCAGGTGGTGAGAAACGCCTGCCCTTCCCTGATTTCTCTTTTTGCATAAATATCGAGTAGTTCCTGAGCTACCTTCCAGACCTCTTCCTTAACCTTGGCCTTGGTCGTTTTCCAGTTCTGGGTTCCGAGTTTGTCAATTTTAGGTTCTCGGTCGGAAAGCCCCTGGTATTTGCTGATCAGGTTCAGTCGGTCAACCGGGAGGTAGAGCTTATCTCCATCGCGATATTCGATGAGCATGAAGTCGTTGATCACCTATTGGAATTCAATGGTGCTGAGACCGCGGTAAACACCAAGTCCATGATCGCGATGGACAACAATGTCTCCGTCATTCAACTCGGTAAAACGGAGTGGATCACCTTTTTGTTTCTTCTTTGATTTGCCACCAAGCCGCATTTCTCCAAACAGTTCACTGTCGGAGAGGATATGGATATTGCTGTCAGGCAGTGAAAAGCCTTGAGATAATGGGTGGTCGCAGAGATAGAGTATCCCGTCGTCGAGGTTCGTTGAGAGTTTGTCCACAAGTAAAGGTGAAGAAAGGTTTTCTATCTGATGGTTATGTTTGGCAAGAAGCTCGGCCAGGTTTTTGGTATGACGAGACGACCGGCAGCAGATGATCACCAACTCACCGGCCTTTTGCCACTGAAAAATCTGTGCGGATAAAGGTGCGAGGAGTCCTATTTTGGTTCTTTGCAGGGAAATATCCTGTTTTAGAAGCTGATGATTACTGGAAGAGACGGCTAGAATCCGGTCGTTCTGGTGGGGAAAGTCGGTTACCAGCAATTGCCTGAAACTACCTAGCTGCCTTTCTACTTCTTCTTTCCCTAAAAAGAGCATTTCTGGTGGCAGGGCTGGGGACGCGTTATCCAGAGCAGTCTGGTAATTGGTAAAAATGCGCTCGTGGGTGAGGTCCATGCTCTGATGGATACTTTCCGGATCGACGAGGAGCACGACCGTGTCCTTGGGAAGGAATTCCAGAACCGATGAACTGGACGGGCTGTGCTGATGAAAAAAAAGCGGCAGGAAAAATTCCATTCCGGCAAATCGCCGACCACTGTTCATCTGCTCCATGAGATGAGCGGTTTCCTCGCTGTTCCAGTGAAGTTCCTCCCCGCGCTGCTCAAAAAGTTTCGCCAGTGTTTTGCGAGTATTTGGAGAACTGTAGTCAAAAAGAAGATCTGTGACCGGCAGTAGTGTCGCCTCGCTAATTTCACCGATCGAGCGTTGGGTAAACGGATCAAAGGATCGCAGGGATTCGATGGTATCACCGAAAAAATCGAGCCGGATGGGCCCGTCGTGGAGCGTGCCTGCCTCAATTGCAAAGGGAGGTGGAAAAATATCAATGATACCACCCCGAACAGAAAAGTCGCCAACAGATTGGACTAAGGCCACTTTGTCATAGCCGAGATAGATGAGTTTTTGCAGGAGGTCGTCCTGATCACAATCTTCTCCGGCCATGAGGTATTCGGCAACACTCGTAAGGAGGTCTGGCGGCATGATTCGGCGTAGCAGTGCTTCAATTGAGGTGACCATGATGCCACCCGTACCGTCTTTTAGTCGATAAAGTGTTGAAAGCCGGGCTGCAGTTGTTCGCTGGTCTGGAGACAGCGGAGTGTAGGGAGGAATTTCATGGCCGGGATATTGGAGAACCTGCTTATCGGTAAAAAGGTGCAGGTCTTGCTCGAAAAGCGAAATGTAATGCTCATCCGGGACAATGCAGCAACAGGTAGAGTGCTCGGCAACAGTTGCCGCAAGCCATGCCGGGCTTGCCCCCCGGAGTCCTGAAACTGTGATGCTCCGTGAATCTTTGAAAAGTGATGTGAGTTTATCGTGTATCATGAACAAAAGTGCCGGTTATGCAAAACATAACCGGCAAAAAGAGTAAGTGCTGTGAAACTAAAATTAGAAGGTGCCGCCGACACTGAAATCCCAAACCGCGCTTTTTTCGTCGTCTTGAGGATCAAGGTTGAAGCCCCAGACAACGCGGAGAGGTCCCATTGGCGAGAGCCATCGTATTCCTAAGCCGACAGCATTTTTAATGTTATCGCTGGAGCTGGTGGCATCGAACCAATTTTCGTCATCGTTCAGCACCTGACCTGCATCATAAAACACCACCCCTCTCAGTCCCTGGGTTTCCAACAGAGGGAAAATAATCTCGGTATTGGTGTACCACATCTTGTCGCCACCAATGCGGTCACCGGTCTCGTTATCAATTGGGCTGACCTTGCCGAACTCAAAACCTCGAATAGAGCTAAGCCCGCCGAGATAAAACCGTTCATAAACAGGGAGCTTGCCCGGTTGGTTCTCAAAGACCTGGCCGACCGACCCTTCTACATGAAAGACGGTTTTGAAAGGCATGGGGAAATACCAGCCGGAGGATCCTTCAACCTTGGTAAACTGGGCATCGCCCCCAAGTGGACCTCCGGCATACTCCACGCTGATTACATTCCTGGACCCTTCGGAGGCCCCGTAGAGTCTGTTCCGGGTATCTCTGACAAATGAAAGTTTAAGGGCGCTGGTTACGTGGAGGTCAACTGAGTTTCTGATGATATAAGAGGCGTTCTCCGATACATCGCTTAGGTCTGTGTTGGTGAAACTGTAATTACCGTATAGCTTCCACTTGCCAAAGATCGGATAACCGATACGAAGCCCTCCACCCTTTGACTTTTTGGTATAGTCATCGTATTCACGCTCAGTACTGAACAGGTCGAACCCCCAGGAAAGGGCTGAATCATTAAGATGAGGGTCGGTATATCCCAAATTATATCTGGAACTGGAACCACTGAGATTGGCACTGAGCGACAGGGTATCTCCTCGACCGAGGAAGTTATTCTCTGAGATCTGTCCCATAAGAATAAGATTGTCTGCTGAACTGAAGCCTGCACCAATACTGAAATTTCCTGTACTCTTCTCTTTGACCTCAACAATGACGTTCATACGGTCGGGATTAAGAGAAGGTTCAGGGATAATATTGACCTCTTCAAAATATGTAAGCCGTTGCAGGGCCTGGGTACTCTCTCGTATAGCCTTGGAGTCGAAGACACCACCCTCTGCAATGAGTAACTCCCGTCGGATGACGTTATCTCTCGTGCGGGTATTCCCCCTGATGGTTATCCTGTCTATATAGACTAAATTACCCTTTTTTATATCAAAGGTGACATCCATTATGTCTGGGGTTGGACTCTTGGTGATGATCGGCCGGATATTGGCGAAGGCGTAACCGGCTTCGGCATAACGGTCAGTCAATTTGAGAATATCGTCTCGAACGGCTTGTCTGCTGAGGTATTCGTCATTTGGGATAGTTAGAAGTTTCAATAACTCTTCTTTTCCTTCCAGTAGGTCGCCGGTAATATTAACTTTCCCCACACGAAAACGGGTCCCCTCCTCGACAACGAATTTGACATAGAGGAATTCTTTCTCCTGAGTGATTACAGGTTCGCCTATTTTTGCCTCAAGAAAACCATGATCGTTATAGTAGCTGACAATCCGTCCGGCGTCCTGCTGAACCAGGTTCATATCCAGCAAACCACCTTCAGTCAGCCAGGACAAAAACCATTTTTTGCTGGTTTGAATTTGACTAAGGAGTTCTTCGTCACTAAAGGTCTTATTCCCTTCAATGGTTATATCCTTGATGTATACTTTTTTCCCTTCATCAATGTTGAATTGAACAACTGCACCTTGATCATTGGGATAGGTAATTTTCGATGTAACCTTGCTGTTATAAAACCCCTTGGTTTTGTACAACTGACGGATAGCTTCTTCTGCGATAGTTATCTTGGACGGGTTGAGTATAAAATGTTCTTTTATATTTGCAGCCTCTTTGACATCTTTCTCCTTCAGCTCATCAATCCCTTCAAAGATCACGGATTTGATTACCGGCTTTTCAACTACCCGGAAGACGACTTTTTTCCCTTTCGAGGTATCACTGACATCAATCTGGACATCATTGAAGTATCCCATTGAATAAATCGCTTTCAGATCATTCCTGAGTTTTGCCGGGTTATATGCGTCACCGGGTTTTGTCGTTATTTTCCTCAGGATTGCTCCGGAATCAATACGCTTGTTACCCTCTGGAGCAATAGATGCGATCAGAAAATCCCTCTCGATGTATTTTTCTATTTGGGAGACAATTTTATTGAAAGCTTCTTTCAGACCTTCAGGAGAGTCGGTTGTTTGATAAAAGTAGGTTGGGTTGCCGGGTGAGAGAAGGTCAAAGAGTTTTATGTCCACGCTGATCTGACTGCCGATCTGTGTAAGATTTCCAGTAGCCAGGTTATCGGAATCGGTCTTTGCCGCTATATCCTGCATTACTTGAAGAGGAGGAGGCCAGGATCCGTTGTAGTTGGCAAGATTTTTTGCTTCGCTACGGGGCATAAAAGTGATTTGCGATTGAGCGAGAGCTGTCTGAAGGTCGCTGTCTGCTTTTTCCTGAAGGCTTGTAATATCACCTGAACTGTTAATTTTAAGAGGGAGGAAACTGGTTTTCGTGTCACCTGCCCAAACAGGAGAGGCAACAAGAAGAGTGAAAAACAACAAGGTAACATAGGACATCAGTGCGAGCCTTGCTGGAGTCTGAAAGAAAATCTTCCTGAATAAAGTCATAGAAACCTTCCTGTTAATGAAATCGCGGGCAGCGAGAGCCGGGAGTTACCGCCTCTTTACTAGAAGGTTGTTCAAGAATACCCTTTTTCCAATTTGTCGTTATTCTAAAATAATACTCGCAATATCAAACATATAACTGCATGTATTTTTTTGAAATGCCTAAACTTAAGAAAAATGTCTATTTTTGGACAGCCTTCCAGCTGTTACCCTTTGATTATGTAGAGATGATAAAAAATACCTAATTATAGTAATCCCGACCAGTGAGGTTCTTTGTTATCCTCGCAGGTCAGGTGCTTAGCTTCGCCCCTCTTTTGGGGACCATTACTTTCACGAAATTTGTTTTTAATCTCTTCTTCACCCATTTACAGAGAAAAAAACAACAAAAAACTCCAAATAAAAAATATTTGGCAAAAAACGAAGACATTATGCCATGTTTCGTTGCAATTGAAAAGGATCCAAAATCTCATAGACGAAAAATATGGGAATTAACTGATATAGTTTACTGGAGATAAACGGGCCAAGTCTCTTTTTATCATAGGCGAATCACCTGTCTGAAAGACCAAGGCACCGGAAAATTGAGAAAACAATGAGGAGAAAATATGTTGTTTCCCTGGATAGCAAAAAGCTGCATGGATATCCTTTTTCCACGTAGTTGTGCAGTTTGCGGAGTGAATTTGCGCTTTGAGGGGGAAGGGTGTTTTTGCGATCAATGTGATTGTGGATTTCGATATCTGGAACCACCTTTTTGCAGGATCTGTGGTTGTAAAGTATTTGGAGGAGATGAATATGCTCCCCTCTGTGGTGAGTGTTTGAGGAATTCTCCACCATACTTAATAGCTAGATCGGTTGTGAGGTACGAACCTCAGATTCAGCGGCTCGTCCATAAATTGAAATATGGCCTCGATCTGTCCGTCATTCCAGCAATCTCGGAGTTAATCTGTGGTTATGATATGGCAGAGTTTGCTGACATTGACTGTATTGTTGTGGTTCCGCTCTATCTCCGACGACTTCGCCGGAGAGGCTTGAATCAGGCAGTTATTCTGGCCAGATTGTTTTTTCCGGACAGGCTGACTTGTATTCATTCGAATTGGTTAATTAGAACAAGAAATACTGTTCCACAGACAGAACTTGGAGGCCGAGAACGCAGGAGAAATATGCGAGGCGCATTTCAGGTACGGACGGTAAACAAGTTGCAAGGTGCGAGAGTTTGCCTCGTTGACGATGTGTTTACCACAGGAACAACCGTAAAGGAATGCAGTAGGGTAATAATGAAGAGTGGTGCCCGTGAAGTGAAGGTGCTCACTCTGGCAAGGGTGAATGTCCCACACCGTGATAGCTGCCCGTGATAATAAAAAATAATTTAAATAATATTAATTTTTCATTTTTGCTGAAACCCGCGATATGACTAAGCTGCAATGTTATGGTATGGTGTAAAATTGAGTAAAATTGAGTAATTTGTCGAAAAGTGGATAAATATCGAATTGGCAATTTTTGTGAAACTGTTGATAACTTTGTGGATAAGAGTCTAAGGGTGCTAGATGTCGCAAAAAAAGTGTGGTTGAATGTAACGTCAGGAAACCAAGGATCTGTATCAAGTTAAAGTCACAGAATCAACTAAATCAAGGGGTTCGGGTGTGAGTGGGGAACCGGCCGCTGATGTCTGAAAATATCTGAAAATCGTCTTTGACGGGAAAAAAAAATTAGAGTTTATTTCACCCCATAATTTCCACATCGGGTGATTCACTCTCGTTGATTCTGCTCTAAAGGTTGTCATAGCTGAAGGTTAGTCTTTTTAGGTGTAAAGATAGCGCACTTTTATTGTGCGGGATATTGCAGTTGGATAAGTGTATTTTTTGGTAATTAATCTATTTTGAAATTAAGAGTGAAGGATTCTTTTATGGTCTGGGCGAAAATTAAAGAGAGTTTAAAAGAGACTCTTGCGGATAACATTTTCCATCTTTGGATAGAGCCTCTTGAGTTTGAGCAGTTACAAGGAGATCGTTTCTACCTTTCTGGACCAGATAGATATTTCAGTGCGTATGTTAAACAGAACTTTTCCTCAATTATAGAAGATAAATTACAGGAGAATGGCCTGCAAGGGACTCAGATAGTTTTTTGTGAAAAAAAACAGGAATATACTCCCGTTGTGTCGATAGGAAAAAGCACATCAAGGAGTCAGATGAGACTCCCCAATGTCCCTCAAAACAATTCAAAATTCCGGGCACTCCATCCACGCTACACTTTTGATGAGTTTATGGTTGGTGAGTGTAATATTCTTGCTGAGTCTGCATGTCGATCAGTAGTTGCCGAGGACGGATTGGTCGGACCGTGTCTCTACATTAATAGTGGAACCGGCCTTGGTAAGAGTCATTTGACTCATGCTGTGGCGCATCAGGTGTTTACTCAATCACCAATGACCAGGCTGCACTACTTGACAGCCAAACAGTTCGCAGCGGAGATGATTCGTGGAATTCAGACCAAGACCATGGATGATTTCAAGCGCAAATACCAGGAGAATTGCGATATTTTGCTGGTAGAGGATGTTCACTCGTTGACTGGGAAGAAAAAAACACAGGAAGAGTTGAATGATATTCTCGATACCTTGATCAAATCAGGAAAGAGAGTGATCCTTACTTCTAATAGTGCTCCTCGCGATCTGATAGGAATTGATAACGAATTTCGTTCCAGGATGACCTCCGGCCTGGTTACCGCCATGAAAGCTCCGGATGTGGCGACACGTGTTCGGATCGTGGAGAAGAAGGCGACTCAGCAACAGCTTCTGCTTAATGAAGATCTGGTTGGCTATCTGGCCAATCATATACGTGGAGATGTCCGCAAAATCGAATCAGCGCTTATTGCGATTCGTGCCAGGGCCAGTCTGGCAGGAGGGCATGTCGATATGGACCTGGTAAGGCAGGTAGTAGGTTCTATCGTCGGAGTGAATCAGATATTGACTGCGGCAATGATATGTGAACTGGTGAGTGGACAGTTTAATGTAAGTGTTAAAGATCTGCAGTCAAAATCGAGGAAAAAAGCCATTACTACCCCTCGACAGATAGCTATGTATCTTTCCCGTAAATATACGGAGGAATCCTTGGTTGATATAGGGAAAACCTTTAACCGAGATCATTCTACGGTTTTGCATTCAATCAAAGTGGTCTCAAATAAGTTGGTCCGTGACACCTCTGTTAATGCTCAGTTGGAAATATTGAGCAACAAGGTAAAGCAGCTTTAGCGCTTAGTTGTAAAGAATTTATTTGCCCCCTCAATCGTTAAGACAACAAGACAGACCAAGTTGTAGGCTTTGGAATCATTTCAAAGTTATTGCCCCCCCGCAAAGCACGGGGGTAAGTTCCTTCACGAAATTCTTTCCCTAACAGCAGGGAAAGAATTTCTAACTCACTAACCCCGATATATGGAAAACAAGTCGGGATAAGTTCCTTCACGAAACAATTTTCTTGTAAGAAGAACAAGAAAATTGTTTCTAACTCACTAAAAATATATCCCTTTTACGTCTGAGCCATGCTGCGTTGCTGCCGTTGAAGAAAGAACCGCTTCGGCAGCCCGGCTGGCACATTTCATCATATCGTTTAGTCCTATTCCCTCCCAACCAAACCCTACAATCTGAAGTCCAGGATGGGCAGACAGAAAATTTTGTCGCCATGCGAGTAATTGCGGATAGTTTTTTTCCAATTGTGGGATGCCACCACCGGACCGTAACACGGTGGTATAGGCTGGTTCTTTGTTAAGCTTGAGGATTTCCCGAACGTCCTTAAAAGCATTTTTCGTAAGATTCTCGTCATTTAATGCAAGTCGCTCGGGATGCCTTCTGCCCCCAACAAGAGTTTCGAAGACGATATGTCCTTGGGGAGCACGTCCAGGAAACATGTTCGAGGAAAAGAGTGAACCAAGAGTAAATCGCTGCTCTTTTTCTGGAGTTAAATAACCAAAGCCAGGAGGGAGTTTGACCCCGTCGTCAAAACCGAAAACAACAGTGGAAATCCATGTCTCGGGGATAGACTTCTCCGGCAGTATCGGATCGATTTGCTCAAGGATTTTTAGAGCTGCGTTAATCGGCAGAGCAAAAACCACGTTTTGGGCATGAAACTTCCCTTTGGAAGTAATTACTTCCCAGCCATTCTGCTCGGCATGTACGGCAATGATGTTGGTGTCCAACTGGAGATCCTGTCCAATTGTCAGATTTTCTGACAGCCTTTCAGGTAAGCGCTGCATTCCCGCCGGGAAACTGGTCATGGCCGGCATGGTTAATTTCGCCTTGGAGTCCCCGCCCCCCTGTCGTTTTTTTTGAAGCATTTTAGTAACAAGTCCGCGCAAGACCGAGCCGTATTCTTTTTCCAGAGCACGAACGCCTGGCATAACACTGTCGATAGTGAGTCTGTTAAAGTCCCCGGCATAGGTTCCAGTATAGACGGCATCAATATACGGGAGCAAGGAAGGGCCAAAACGGTGGTTGATCCATTTCGCCACAGTCGGTTCTCCTTCAAGGGTCGGCTGCCATAATTCTGCCAGTACCCGAAGTTTTGCCTGCCAGGAGATCAGAGGCGCCCGAAGAATTTTACCGGGAGTTTGTGGAATCAGATTCAGTTTGCCGTTGAGGTAGACATATCTGACGAAATCAATAAGCGGAGCTTTAACACATTCACTGTCGAGGCCTGTTTCTGCAAGTATCTGTTTGCTTTCCTGGCAGTTGTCTAAAAAACCATGGGGACCGATTTCGGTGACATAGCCCTGGTCGTGATTTGTGCGTATGACACCGCCTGTGTGGCCGCTTTTTTCCAGGATGCAAAAACGATGGCTGGGATTGTGTAGTCGTAATTTATGAGCAACGGTAAGCCCGGAAAGGCCTCCGCCTAAAATAATGGTCTGATATTGTTTGTTCATTGAAGAGTTATTTCGAGTTGAGATTGTCTGATATCAATAGTTACCCAACCGCCCTGTCTGAGCATACCGTGATTGTAAATAGGGGTATTGAGGATCATGTCATGCCCCTTTGCTTCGTGAATATGGCCGGTAATGCAGACATCCGGCTGGTATTGTTCGATTATTGTACGGATCGCTTTCGAGCCTACATGCCGGCCGCTACGTAATTTGTCAACCGCAGTATTAAAAGGCGGTACATGGGAAACAAAAATCTGCAGAATTTTTTTGTTGCGCAGGGGCTGGGCCAGCGAAATAAATTCCTGGCCTTGCCGAAATGCATTGTCTGCAAGATGAAAAAGTTCGTTTTCAGTGAATTCGGAGGGGGTGTGAAAGGGTGTGAAATTGGAACCTCCGACCCCGATCAAGCAGACCTCTCCCTGCACCAGTCGGGCTTGACCATGTATATTAATTCCAAGTTTTTCCAAGTATTGATCGACTTCCTGATGGTCGATGTTGCCGAACTGGGCGAGCACGTTTGGGTTGAATTTCATTATGCTGTCGAGAACACTCTTGGCCTCCGTTGAGCCACCGTAGTTTGTCAGGTCCCCGCTTAGGATAATCAGATCGGCTTCCTTGATGTCTGGAATTTCTCCGGCATTGTCAGTTGCCATATGTATATCGCCAAATGCTATTATTTTCATAGGCTTTTTTTTGGTACGAAGGGGAGGAAATGACCGTTTTGGTACTCTTGACAGTTACGTATCGATGCTTAACATTTTGGCCGACTTTCCTGAAAAAATCAATGGAAAGAGAGCATAACTTTTCTTTCTCTAAAGCACTACATTAATTGAGGTAAAACATGACAGGCGAAAAAGCAACCTATGAATTCAAGGCGGAAACAAAGAAACTTCTCGATATTGTAATCAACTCTCTCTATACCGAACGTGACGTCTTCGTCCGGGAATTAATCTCTAATGCAGCTGATGCCCTGGAAAAATTTCGACACGCAAGTGTCACCCAGACTGATGTGTTTGACGGGCATATGCCACTTGAAATTACCATCGAGTTGGATGAGGAAAAGAATACCCTGACGATAACCGACACTGGAATAGGCATGAACAAAAGCGAACTGGAGCATAATTTGGGAACAATTGCCCATTCCGGTTCCAATACCTATCTCCTCGATCTTGTTGAGGCAGCTAAAAAAGATGTCAGTCTCATCGGTCAATTTGGAGTTGGTTTCTACTCTGCCTTTATGGCAGGCAAGACGGTTAGGGTTCAAACCAGATCATGGGATAAAAGTGAGGGAAATGAATGGGTCTCTGATGGTGCCGGTTCCTTTACCATTACACAAATGGACGGGCTTCACCGGGGAACAAAAATAATTATCGATCTGAAAGATGATGCCAAGGAGTATGCCCAGAAATGGAAAATCGATTCCATTATTAAACAGTACTCTGCCTTTGTTTCCTTTCCCATCAAGCTGGAGGGTGAAATCGTCAATACCGTCCAGGCGCTCTGGACAAAAAACAAGAATGATGTAACCGACGAAGAGTATAATGATTTTTATAAGTTTGTCGGTAATGCAGCAACTGATCCGATGTATAAACTTCATTTTTCAGCCGATGCACCTTTAGCTATCAATGCTCTGCTGTTTGTTCCTGCGGAAAACTTCGAAGTTTTTGGATTTGGAAAAGTTGATCCGGGGGTTAATCTCTATTGTCAGCGTATTCTTATCGATCAACATTCAAAAAATATTCTTCCCGACTGGCTGAGATTTCTCAAAGGAGTGGTCGATAGTGAAGATCTTCCGTTGAATATCTCCAGGCAGGCATTGCAGGATAACGCCCTGGTTGCAAAATTGCGTCGGGTGATCACCAAGCGGTTTTTGAAACATATTGATGAAGAGGCAACGAAAGAACCTGAAAAGTACCTGAAATTCTGGTCGACCTTTGGGATTTATTTGAAGGAAGGGGTCACTTCTGACTATGAATATCAGAAAGAGATAGGGAAACTTCTTCGTTTTGAATCGTCCAAATCTGAGGACGGTACACCCATTTCTCTCGCTGATTATATCCTGAGAATGAATCCGGAGCAGGAGGAGATTTACTACATTAATGGTCCCAACAGGGCAGCAATTGAGGCTGGGCCGTATGTGGAGATGTTTACCAAAAAGGATATAGAAATTATCTACACCATGGAACCGATTGACGATTTCGTCCTCAGTCATCTTGGTGAATTTGAAGGCAAAAAACTGGTTTCCGCAGATCGGGCCGATCTCTCCATCACCAAAGATGAAGAGGAACCAAAGGAAGAAAGTGGCGCGGAAGAGAGCGCAAAACTGGATAAAGACGCTTTGAGTGAGTTAACCAAATGGATGCAGGTGGTGCTCGAAAAAAGTATCTCGGAAGTGGTGGTTTCCAAACGACTTGTTGATGCGCCTGCAATGATAGTAAATCCTGACGGCCATATGTCATCATCAATGGAGCGAATTCTTTCTGCCAGCAGGAAAGAACATGGCATCCCCGGTATGGAGAGTTCGAAAAAGAAACTGGAGATCAATCCTAAAAATCCACTGATTGTGAAACTGGCGGAACTCCACAAAAAAGACGATAATTTTGCGGGAGAAGTCGCGAAACAGATTCATGATAATGCCATGATTCAGGCAGGTCTTGTTGTTGATCCGCTGGAAATGGTAGAAAGAAACTACAGAATCCTGAACCGTGTTGTGCAGAATTAACTCGATCTAAGCCTTGCCAAGCGCTCCATGCCTCTTTTGGGTAGGTATGGAGCGTTATTGATTTCCAATAAGAGCCCTCCCCTGAGTTAGTCGTTGAAAAATAAATATCCACAGGCTATAGAGTTGTTGATGTGTTAACAACAATCTGCTCTTTGGAGAATCGTATGGTTTTAAGAATGAAATTATTTCTATTGGTTTTGGTTACTGTCGCTCTTGCCACTCTTTCCGGTTGTTATTCAACGCCGGTCCGTCATCTCACCTCCGATGTCTCTTTGCTGAAAGTTGGTCAATCCACCAAGGAGGATGTCTTGATTTTTATTGGAGACCCGGATGAACGTCAGGAGTTGGGCGGTGGCGTAGAAAAATGGGTGTATAAGGACAAAGAAATGTCCTTTTTAGAACAAGCCCCCCTGGTAGGCAAATATTTGGGATCTCCTGAGTATAAACAGGTTGTGGTGACGATTACCAACAATACTGTTACAGACGTCGTTTATTCCTCGTCTGATGCAGACGACCAAAGTTGGGCTGACGACTATTCCTGGCAAGAGAAAAAAGAGTGATGGATCAGTACGGAACTGGGCGGGAGCGGATGGTTTTGGAACAGCTCCGGAGCCGTGATATTACTGATGAACGTGTTCTGGCTGTAATGTATGAAGTACCCCGGCACTGTTTCGTTGATGATGCCATGCGTGCTCGGGCTTATGGAGATCATCCTTTGCCTATAGGCGCAGGACAGACCATTTCTCAGCCTTATATTGTTGCTTATATGACCCAGGCTCTTGGTTTGAAGGGCGATGAAAATGTTTTGGAAGTAGGTACCGGCAGTGGGTATCAGGCTGCAATTCTTTCCCGTTTGTGCAGTCAGGTGTATACAGTAGAGCGAATCAACTCGCTGTTGGCCGGAGCAAGAAAGATATTTGATAAGTTACACTACTACAATATTAGATCGAAGCTTGACGATGGTACAATTGGTTGGCCCGAAAATGGTCCTTATGATGCTATCATCGTCACCGCCGGTGGTCCTGTTATTCCGGAACCGTTGATAGATCAACTTGCCGATCCTGGCAGATTGATAATACCGGTCGGTGATCAGCATGTTCAGGATTTACAGTTACTCGAAAAAAAAGAAGGGACAATTGAGGTGACAAGTCTTGTCAGTGTCCGGTTTGTAGACTTGGTGGGAGAACATGGCTGGAGTAAGTGAAACGCTTGACTCGCCGGGAATGATGCGCAGGCTCTACGATCATTGCATGGACTGGATCGGAGGGCGCCATGGCGAGTGGATACTGTTTCTTATTGCCTTTGTCGAGTCTTCCTTTTTCCCACTCCCCCCCGATATCTTTCTTATCGCCATGTGTGTGGCAATCCCCACCAGGTCCTTTCGGTACGCGGCTATATGCTCAGTGGGCTCGGTTCTTGGCGGTGCTTTGGGGTATGGGCTCGGCTTTTGGTTTATGGACAGTATCGGCATGCCTATTGTCGACTGGTATGGGCTGACTGGAAAATATGACATGGTCCAGCAATATTTCAAGGCATACGATGTTTGGATAGTTGGGACGGCTGGCTTTACTCCTATCCCCTACAAGCTCTTTACTATCACGGCCGGGTTCGTTCATTCGAATTTTCTGACTTTTATGGTGGTTTCGTTGCTGTCTCGTTCAGCCCGGTTTTTTCTTGTTGCAGGGCTTATCTGGAAATTCGGACCACAGATCACACGATTTATTGATCGCTATTTTAACCTCCTGTCCATCACCTTTATTATCCTGTTGGCTGGTGGTTTCTTCCTCATGAAAGCGGTCTTTTAAAGCTGTAGTTCCGTCACCCTGATACATGCCCGTTGGTTATAATTCCATTGTTGAATTACTCTTATGCAGGGTTGATGTAATAACGGTGTGCCGACTAACAATTTCACACGTTTTTGAAGAAAAACCATTCAGTTGCTGTGGAATCCTCCTTGCTGAATCTGTAGTTGTCTAAAGTAAATTTTTGTAGTCTGTCAGCATTGTCTACCCGGTTGGAGATCGCGAAATGGATCATCAGCCCTCTGGCCCTTTTGGAATGAATCGGAATTGTTCGGTATTTCCCTTCGTGCCTCTGCTTGAAGCTGATGGTCACCATCTCTCCCTGAAGTCTCTTCTTATCCACTACCTTAGAGTATTCGGTTGACGCAAGATTGATCAACACCTTGTCGCTGTTTTCTGTAAGGGCTTGGTTGATCGTATCCGTAATTCGTTCGCGCCAAAAATGGTAGAGGTTGGCGGTTTCTCCTGCTGCAAGCGGACACCCCATTTCCAGTCGGTACGGTTGCATGAGATCGAGTGGTCTCAGTATCCCGTAGAGACCAGAGAGAATGAACAAATGACTCTGAGCGTGGAGTAATTGCTCTCTGGTGTAGCGATCAGCCTCAATGGCACTATAGGCATCTCCCTGAAAAGTAAAAAGAGCCTGCCTGGAGTTGTCTGGAGATAATGGGAGTGAGAAATCGTGAATCAATTTATAAGTGGCTTCCGTAAGCTTTTCACTGGTCTTCATTAGATTTGAAAGTTGTTCACGGTCCATTAATTTTAACCGGTCAGCCAGGACTTTCGTTTTATCCAGTAAGACAGGAATGGAGTGTTGTGCATATGCCCCACTGTTCAACCGCTGAGTCTTGGAAGGGGCTGTTATAATCTGCATCTATTTGCCGGGAAGGGGAGGGTGAAATTATGGAAAAATGTTTGCCTTTGCTGCAATTTATACTATTTGTATGACAATGACAAATAGTTGATGAAGGTGGATTAAGTTCAGTCTTATCATGTAAAAATGGAGGTGAGAAATGGCTGTTGAGATGACCGCTGCACAAGAGATAGATTCTTTTCTTCGGAGCTGGAAAGGTAACAGACAACCCATGCGTGACTGGTTTCAGCTGTTGTACCGTGAATTGTCGTCGATGGAGGGTGTAACTTTGACTTTCGTTGCTCGGCCAGGTGTGAGCTATTCAATACGACCGATGCATATCAATCAGACCAAAAGGGATAAATTCGCAATAGTCGATGTGATAGATGATGATCCAGATGAGAGATGGTTATCGGTTTGTTTTTACGAAGACATGATAACGGATCCAAGCGGACGAGGCGAGTTGATCCCAGGTGGCCTCTCCGGTAGTGATGGCTATTGTTTTGACATGTATGAAAATGATGAAGAGCTGGGCCGTTATCTGCTCGATAGGGTAAAAGAGGCCGGAGCGAACGCTGCTGTCATCGATTGAAACAAAAACAATCCAACTCGATCGCTTTTTGTCGTGATTGGATTGTTATATTCGTATGTCCCTCTTTATTCCCGTTTATGCTCTGTCAAGTATCTTCGAGAGGAGTACTGAACAGCGTTCCTTCTTGTGCAAGGGTGCGTTTTCCTGATTTCCTCCCGCCCCTCATTGTAGTTCAAGTTTCCAAACCAGATCAGGATATACCTGTTGTCTCCTGATGCACCACTCTCTCTGGAAAAATACACCAGCTACAAAAAATATTAAGGCAATACCTTACTGCTTTTTTTTTTAGAAGCATTATGGTACTACATAGTAATATCCCACAATGTGGGATATTTTTTGGACGTAGGTTAATATTTGTATAAAAAGTGGATATATTTCTTTGGTGTGGTTTTCAGCTGGGTCTGTCTTTTGAGGGGCATCGTTTTTTTTGCCTGATGACCAAGAGTGTTCGGTGCGGATCGGATCCAAAGAATAATCCCATGTTGCCTGGAAAATCAGCGCATGGCAGTGTGGCCTGCGTGAACCTAACGAGTGAGAGAAAAAATGAATGAAGCGTTGATTCTCGAGAAGCTGGACAAGCTTTCGGATGAAATCAGATCTTTGAGGTCGGATGTCCTTCAGGAACTGAAACAGGATCTTGAACCAATTCTGAAGCAGGTTCAGCCAGAGAATGCTGGAGTTTCCTGCAAAATTAACAGCAGTAATTCCAATGAGAAAGTGCTCCAGGTGACCCAAAACCTGTTGTCGAGCCTTGAGCAGCTGAACAAGGTCCTTGCTGGGGTGAAATCTGGTGTTGATCTGAAAGATGGTAAGGGGGCCCTGTTGACCGAGAGCTATCCCAAATCGATTGAGTTTTTCGCCAATCTTGAAGGAGATTTTCATATTGATGAACTCGTCATCCTTCTAAGAAAGACTCTTACCAATCTTGATACCATGGGAGAGGGGCTCGATATGTTGAAGGCGGGAGTGGAACTGAGAGACGACATGGTTCCCATTTTAAAACTTATGTATCCCCGCCTTCTCCGTTTCTTGAATTCCCTGCACGAAGGAGAGTTTCAGGCCGAAAAACTTGGCGACCTCTTGCACACTGTTCTTCTCAATATCCATACCCTGAGTGATCTTCTTAATATGCTGCAGCCAATGACCGAGCTGGTCAAAGAGGTGGGTGTGTTGATGAAAGAGACTGATGTGATCAACGGTATGAACATTTGGCTGGATGGTTTGCAGCAGGGAAACGGTTTTGTCAAACTGGCTGGTACCGTCTTCACTTCATTAAAAAGTATTGACTATAGTGAAAGTCAGATTGAAGAAATTTGTCAGGTCATCAAGGGACTTGACTTTAACAACGTTAAACCGGTTGGGCTTGTAGGGATAGTTAAGCAGGTGAACGATCCAAAGGTCAAGGAGGCTATTGGGTTCCTGTTCATGATACTGCAGGCTGTAGGCAGCTGTTTGCAGGCATACCAGAAAGACAATGGACAGCAAAAAGCAGCGCTTGCGTAAGAGGCGTATTAACGGCTGAAGCGCTGTTTGTTAAGGAGCACAGAAAGCCAAGAATGAAAAAAAGGAGAACACAGGTATTATGAAAAAGCTAGTCATACTCGGAGCCGGAAGTGGCGGCACCATGATGGCGAACAAAATGAGAAAAGACCTTGACGATGATTGGTCGATTACCTTGATAGACAAGGATAATGTCCATTATTATCAGCCTGGTTTTCTTTTTGTGCCGTTTGACATCAACAAACCACAGGAAATCCGAAGAAGCAGAAGAGAGTTTATTAAGCCGGGCATAGACTTCGTTATTTCTGAGCTGACCAACGTTAACTGGGATAAACAGGAAGTCACTACTGCCACGGAAGGGATTTATAAATATGATATTCTCATTATGTCAACTGGTTGCGATATCCGACCCGAAGAAATTGAAGGTCTGCAGGAAGGATGGGGCAATGATATCTATGGCTACTATCGTTTTGACGATTGCCAGGTGCTCGGCAAGGCACTAAAGAAATTTACCGGTGGTAAACTGGTGGTCAACATTGCTGAAATGCCCATTAAATGTCCGGTTGCTCCGCTTGAGTTCGCATTTCTGGCTGATTGGTATTTTCATAAGCGTGGCATTCGCGACAAGGTGGAAATCGAATTCGTCACCCCGCTTTCCGGTGCGTTTACCAAACCGGTCGCAACCAGGGTACTGACCGAAGCATGCGGCGATAAAGATATTAAGATTACACCTAATTTTGCGCTCGGTTCTGTTGATCACACCAGAAAGGTGATAGCGGCCTACGATGGTACGGAAGTTGAGTATGATATGCTCGTTTCGATTCCACCAAATTTTGGTTCACAGGTGATGATTGATTCAGGTGTCGCAGATCCCATGGGGTATATCCCTGTGGATAAACATACCTTACAACCAGCTGGACATGATAATGTCTGGGTGCTTGGTGATGGTACCGATGTTCCTACTTCCAAAGCTGGAGCCGTTGCCCATTTCCAGGGAGATGTCCTGCATGAAAATATCATGGCCTATATCACAGGGGGTGAACAGCATGCGCGGTCGGATGGGCACGCGGTCTGATTCATAGAATCAGGCTTCGGGAAAGCCTATATTATTGATTTTAACTACGACACTGAGCCTCTGATCGGAAAATATCCGTTCCCCGCTGTTGGACCAATGAGTCTTTTAAAAGAGACCGAAGTGAACCATATGGCCAAACTGATGTTTAAGTGGGCTTACTTCAATCTCCTGTTGAAAGGCGTTTGGCTTGGACCACCTAATCTGATGATGGAAGGGAAGTACAGGACAAGGTAATATTTTCAGAACAGTTTATTTGTCACTTTGATAGCCGGTGTTGCTGTGCAACTCCGGCTATTTTTGTTTTTTTACACTTGTCTGTACAAAAAATGCGCAAAAGTAATCCTTTCTCTAATTATTTCCAACCTCTCCTGGTTTTTTTTTGTTGAACTGATACAATCCATTCACTTCGAAAAAATGTAGGTTCGACTCATATCAGCCCACAGTTGATCGACTTGGAAATGGTTCGCTTGTTTTTTCGCCCTGTCGCTTCGGTGCCTTTTAAGTTTGCCTTTGTGGGGTATTAGAAAAAATGTGCTCATGTCCAGCCATGCTCTCGATGTGGCTAGACTTTTTTCAATAAGAAGAGGATTCAAAGGAAAATAAGATGAGATTTGCAGATATTCCTATAAGGATCAAACTGATCACAATTTGTATTGTGATCGGTATAGTACCACTGGTTGTCGCTGCATTTTATGGTGATTGGCTGGTGACAAACTCGCTTATTGATAAGTCTTTTAATGAGTTAGTGACAATTCAGAGTTTGCGAAAAAAGCAGGTGGAATCTTCATTTAAAAGATTTTTCAATGATCTGGAGACTCTCTCCAGCAGTCAGCGACTGAGCGATATGATTGGAGAGCTTGAGGAATATAGGCATCAGACTGAAGTGCCGTCATCCTCTCCTTTTCCAGTTCAAACAACAGAGTATCAGCGTATTGCAAAAAAATATCAGGGGCAGTACCTCGAGTATATTGAGACTTACGGTTACCATGACATGAAGGTTATTTCGTCTCTGTCAGGTCATGTGATGTTCACCGTGGCAAATGACCGGGATCTTGGTGCCAATTTAGTGTATGGCCGATATCAAGACAGCGGCCTTACCGCTGTGTGGCGGGAGGTGGTCAATACCGGCAAAGTTGCTGTGATTGATTTTTCATCTTATGAACCGAGTAACGGCCTGGAATCACTTTTTATCGGAGCACCGATTTTTAATAAAACCGGAACGATGGAAAGTGTTGTGGTTTTGCAGCTTGGTCCCTCCTTTATCAATGCCATTATGGACAGTCGTGAGGGGATGGGGGACACTGGAGAGTCGTATTTGATTCGCTGGTTTGCCGCAACTGAAAAATTTGAATTCAGATCCAATGTGCAAACCATGGGAGACGGTAAATTTGTCATTGGGTATAAAATGGTAAATCCACCGGAATATTGGAAAGAAGCTGTAAATGCAAATTTTGAACGGGGGCATGGTCTCTATCTCGACAGTGCCGGAAAAAAAGTTCTTGTCGCTTACGACAGTCTCGATATTCCAGGTACAGAATGGTACCAGATCTCTAAAATTGACAAACAGGAGGTAACCGCACCGCTCCGTAAACTCTTGTACAAGGGTGTGACCCGTAACTCTCTTGCTTTGCCTGTTCATCGTTGGTTGTGCCTGGATTTTTTCCAGGAGAATTGTTCGCCCCATTATAGCCGATGTCGAATTTGCCAAAGCAATTTCAGAGGGAAACCTCGATGCCTCAATTGATTTACAGCAAAAAGATGAGCTGGGTGTTCTGGCCTCGACTTTAAACGAGATGGCAGTAAATTTACGGGAACTCGACTGGTTGAAGCGCGGTAAAGAGGGACTCGAGGTTCAGTTGCACGGTGAAGCCGATCTGAAGACCCTCGGGTCAAAATTTATTTCATTTATGGTTGATCATATGGACGGTCAACTCGGGGCGTTCTATCTCTACCAGGATAACATTCTTGAACTGGTGGCAAGCCATGCCTTTACCGATCGTAGTGGTAATTTTAACCGGATTAAGCTAGGTGAAGGACTGGTCGGCCAGGCGACGCTTGAGCGTCGAATGATTGTGTTCTCGAATGTCAAAGATGGGGGACCGGAATATAATTATGGATGGATCAACAGCCGCCAAATCATTTTATGGTTGCCCCTTTACTGTTCGAGGGGACGATACTCGGTGCTTTTTTGATCGGATCTTTCCTGCCATTTAGTCGCTTGCACCGGAAATTTGTCGAACTCAACCTTGAAAGCGTGGCGATCTTTATCAATATGGCCAGATCGCGTCGAACGATCGAGGAGTTGTATGAAAAGGCACAGCTTCAACAGGACGAATTGCTGCTTGTCAACCAAGGTCTTGAGGCTCAAACCAGTGCATTGAAGCTGTCGGAGGCTGAACTTCAGGCCCAGCAGGAAGAATTGCGGGTGACCAATGAGGAACTTGAGGAACGGACCGAGGCCCTCCAGGAATCTCAGGGTGAGTTGCAGGCTCAACAGGAAGAACTGCGGGTGACCAATGAAGATTTACAGGAGCGAACGGAAACCCTGGAAAGGCAGAAATCCGCCCTTCGGCAAAAAACGTCAGAGCTCATCAAGGCAAGAAAAGAGATTGAGAAAAAGGCAGAGGAGCTGGAACGCGGCAGTAAATATAAATCGGAATTTCTGGCGAACATGTCCCATGAACTGCGGACTCCTCTGAACTCCATCCTCATCCTGTCCCAAATTTTGGCAGCTAATAAACAGAACAATCTGGATGAAAAACAGATGGAATCTGCCAGGGCCATTAACTCTTCAGGTTCTGAACTCCTCACTCTCATTAACGAGATTCTCGATCTTTCCAAGGTCGAGGCGGGTAAAATCGAATTGTACTTTGAAGAAGTAGCGGTCGACCGAATGGTCGCCGACGTACAAAGAATGTTTAAAGACATTGCCGAGGAAAAAGGACTTACCTTTGATGTTGCAATTAGTGATGATATTCCGAAATCAATTTACACAGATGGGCAACGGGTCCAGCAGATTTTGAGGAATCTGTTGACCAACGCTTTCAAGTTTACCCATAGCGGTACGGTAAGCCTTACTGTTTCCCGTCCCCTGTCTTCTCTTGTTCAGAACCAAAATGATGTGGATATGCTCATTGCTTTCGCGGTAAAAGATGAAGGCATCGGAATTCCGTTCAAACAACAGGACGAAATCTTCAAGGCTTTTCAGCAGGCGGATGGCAGTACCAGCAGGACCTATGGCGGTACCGGACTCGGGTTATCAATTTCCAAGGAATTGACGAGGCTGCTTGGTGGCACCATTCACCTGGAAAGTCGTGAGGGTGAGGGAAGCACCTTTACTTTTATCATTCCGCAGAAATCAATCGGAGAAATGATTGAGGGTGAAGTTGGACAAATACAGTCAGATTTAGACCAACAGGAACCTCAATGCAAACAGACCCAGACAGAGGGAATGGAGGGGGATCCAATTACTGCAAATCAGCCGGATGATGATCAAAATCGGCTTGAACCCGACGATAAGGTCCTGTTGGTAATAGAAGACGACAGAATGTCAGCCCAGATGATGTGTGATTGTGCAAGAGAACAGAGTTTCAAGTGCATTTTAGCTGGATCGGGCGAAAAGGGATTGCATTATGCTGACTACTATCGACCTAATGCGATACTCCTTGATATAGAACTGCCCGGGATCGACGGGTGGGAGGTTTTGGCCCGCCTGAAGGAAAATCCAGGACTCAGGCATATTCCTGTTCATTTTATTTCGGCCGTTAATGGTAGGCATGAGGCAATGAGGCGGGGTGCAATAGGATTTCTGCCGAAACCTTTGGCTATTGAAAAGATTGAAGACGCGTTTAAAAAAATTGAATAGTATTATAGCTAAGAAAGTCAGCAGATTGCTGGTGGTTGAAGACGATAAGGTTCAGGCGGAATCCATTAAAAAACTGGTGGGCAATGGGGATGTGCTGACCACGATCGTTACGACAGGAAAGAAGGCGTTGACGGAGCTGAAAACCGGAGAATATGACTGCATGATCCTCGATCTCGGTCTGGAGGATATGACAGGCTTTGAGCTCCTTGATAAAATTCAAACCTGCGAGATAAGTGTCACTGTTCCAGTCATTGTCTATACCGGTCGGGACCTCGCCCGTGAGGAAGAGGAGAAGTTGACGGAAATATACAGAGAGCATCATTATAAAAGGTGTAAAATCACCAGAGCGTCTCCTTGAGGAATCAGCACTTTTTCTGCACAGGGTTGAGGTGAATCTTCCGGAACATCAGGTCGAGAAAATGCGAAAACTTCATCCGAAAGATGGTGTTTTTGAAGATAAAATGATTCTGGTTGTGGATGATGACATGCGCAATGTTTTTGCCCTGACAAATCTGCTTGAGGATAAGGGGGTGCAGGTCATTGTCGCCAGAGATGGTTTGGAATCTCTTGATAAACTTGCTGTTCATAAAGAAATTGATCTGGTGCTCATGGATATCATGATGCCTAAAATGGATGGTTTTGAGGCCATCGTCGCGAATTCGGGAGCAACCGGAGTATAAAGATCTGCCGATCATTGCTTTAACTGCCAAGGCTATGAAAGGAGATCGAACAAAATGTATTGAAGCCGGTGCAAATGATTATTTGGCCAAACCGGTTAATACCGATAAATTGATATCTATACTTAAAGTATGGTTGTACTGATGCCCTCTGTTGCTGATACACTCGAAAATGAACGTATTGAAATTAAGTTGCTTTTGGAGGGACTCTATTTGAAATACGGCTATGACTTTCGGGATTATGCCGGGGCACATCTCAAGAGGCGACTGCAGTATCATCTTCAGGCAAAGGGGTTTTCAAGCTACTCGGAGATGCTTCATCGCCTGATATATGACAGAAGATCTTTTTTATGAGTTACTGCTTGATCTTTCCATTAATGTAACGGAAATGTTTCGGGATCCGTGGGTATATAAAACAATTAGAGAACTGGTGGTGCCTCATTTGAAAACATACCCTTTTATCCGGTCATGGCATGCGGGATGTTCTGCAGGGCAGGAAGTGTATTCGATGTGTATTCTCCTTCATGAGGAGGGAGTGAATCCAAAGAGGATTCAAATATATGCCACAGATTTCAATGATTTGATCCTTGAACGGGCCAAGAGAGGTGTTTATCCTATTGATTCGGTAAAGAATTATACGTCAAATTATCAAAAAGCAGGTGGTTTGAATTCGTTTTCCGATTATTATGCAGCGGGTCATGAGACTGTTAAAATTAAGTACACCGTTTAACGAGAGAGTACTCTTTTCTGCTCATAATCTGGCCACCGACATGGTTTTTGCCGAGATGAACATCATATTTTGCAGGAATGTGCTGATCTATTTCAATAAAGGATTGCAGAACAGGGTTGTCGGAGATGTTTTACGAGAGTTTGTGTCCGGGTGGTTTTCTCTGCCTTGGGCCAAAAGAGAGTCTTAAATTTACCGAATATGCGGACCAATTTGAGGTAGTTGCCGAAAAGGAAAAAATCTACCGTAAAAAACGAATTGAATAACAGATGAAAACTGAGGATGTTATCGACAGAATTAAAACGCATTACAGAGCAGTGGTGATTGGGGTATCGGCCGGAGGCTTTCGGGCCTTGTCTGCCGTTCTGCCTTGCCTTGACCGAACTCTGCCTCTTCCTGTTTTTATTGTTCAGCATTTGAGTCCTTTGGCTGACCCCTATCTGGTCGAACACCTGCAGAATATCTGTCAGGTTGAGGTGAAGCTTGCAGAGGATAAAGAAACACCAAGATCCGCAGTGATATACCTGGCCCCTCCCGATTACCATCTGCTTGTTGAAGAGGATTATTCTCTTGCCTTATCACTTGAAAATCGGGTTAATTGTTCGCGACCTTCTATTGATGTATTGTTTGAAAGTGCGGCGGAGGTCTATTTAGATAGGTTGATCGGAGTAATCATGACGGGAGCCAATGCCGATGGGACTAAAGGACTGTTGAGGGTAAAGGAGTGCGGCGGCTTGACCGTAGTACAGGCACCGGAGACGGCAGAGGCTGTTATTATGCCCGAGACCGCGATCGAATCCGTTGACGTGGATTATATTGTGCCACTCGACAAACTTGGAGACTTTCTCAATATGATGATAATGGGGCAATAAATGCAGAAAACACCGATTCTGATCGTAGATGATCGGAAAGAGAATTTATTGACCCTCGAAGCATTGCTGGACAGCCCTGATCTGCAATTGGTGCGAGCCGAGTCTGGTGATGAGGCACTGGCTAAAATTCTTGACTTTGAATTTGCCCTCATTCTGATGGATGTCCGAATGCCCGGGATGGACGGCTATGAGGCCGCAGAGTTAATGCGTGGCAGTACCCGCTCAAGGTCGATACCCATAATTTTTGTCACTGCTGCCCGGATGGATCGGGAGCATATGTTTAAAGGATATGATTCGGGCGCAGTGGATTATCTTTTCAAGCCTCTTGAGCCTCAAATCCTGAAAAGAAAAGTTGGGATATTTCTGGAACTGCATCGCCAACGCCAGCAGCTTGAAGCCAAGACACGGGAATTGGATGCCAAAATCCTTGAATTGGAAGTATTGCATAAAGAACTTGAGGAAAAAAATGCAAAATTGGAGCTTCTCTCCTCTTTGGATGGACTCACAGGACTTTTCAATCGACGGTATTTTGATCATAACTTCATTAAGGAGTGGAAACAGGCAAGTCGGGATAACACCCCCCTCTCTTTGCTCATTGTGGATATAGATTATTTCAAAAATTACAACGATTGTTATGGTCACCTGGAAGGTGATGACTGTTTACGTAAAGTTGCCCAATCGCTCTATGAAGCGTTAATGAGACCTACCGATATTATTGCCCGGTATGGTGGGGAAGAGTTTACAGCGATCTTACCGAATACAGGTAGCAGAGGGAGCGGAAAAAGTGGCTCGGCGGATGATGGACCATGTGTCTCGGTTAGGTATAACTCACCAAGGATCCTCAGTAGCTGAAATGGTGACGGTCAGTATAGGTGCATCTTCTATTGTACCTAACCGAAAAATAGCGGCAACCTCTCTCTTGGATCGTGCGGATAAAGCCCTCTATGAGGCGAAAGAGAAGGGGCGAAATGCTTTTCGATACAGAGCTGGTGATGAGTGATAAGATTGAGGAACCAAGAGAAATAAAGAAAGAGGGGTAAGCTAAACTTACCCCTCTTCTATTTTATGTGGAAATTCTTCACTTATTTGTTGTGGTAGGGAAAAAGAGATCAATCAGTTTTTAAAACTGTGAATAGGTGCCGGCATTCTGCCACCCCAGGCGATAAATCTGCTGGATTTGCCAATGTTTCTTACCGGCATGATCGGACTGGCACCAAAAAGGCCTCCGAAGCTCACAGAATCGCCCACCTCTTTACCGGGTACCGGAATGAGGCGAGCTGCGGTGGTCTTTGAATTGATTAAGCCAATTGCCATTTCATCGGCGATTATGGCGGAGATGGTATCGGCATCGACTGATCCGGGAATTGCCACCATATCAAGGCCCACCGAACAGACACAGGTCATCGCCTCAAGTTTTTCAAGACAGAGAGCACCGTCGCCGACCGCTTCTGCCAGCATGGCGTCTTCCATTACCGGGATAAAGGCGCCGCTCAATCCACCCACTGTTTTACTGGCAAAGATCCCCCCCTTCTTGACGGCATCGTTTAACATGGCCAGAATGGCAGTCGTGCCAGGGGCACCGATGGCATCGATCCCGAGAATTTTGAAAATTTCACCGACACTGTCGCCGACGGTAGGGGTTGGGGCAAGAGAAAGATCAACTACACCGAATTCAATGCCCAGCGATTTGGAGACAGCGCGACCAATGAGTTCCCCACAACGGGTAACCCGGAAAGTGGTCTGTTTAATCTCCTCCGCTAATTCGTCCAGCCGCAGGCTGCCCGGTTCCGGATGTTTCTGGATGAGTCGTTCCAGGGCCCGGGCAATAACCCCCGGTCCGCTGACCCCCACATTAAGGACAGCGTCTGCCTCCCCAAGGCCATGAATGGCTCCTGCCATGAATGGATTGTCGCCAGGCTGGTTACAGAAAACTACAAACTTAGCCGCCCCGAAACCATCCCTGTCTGCGGTCTTTTCCGCCAGTTGTTTGATGGTTGTACCCATCATTGCCAGCGCATCCATATTGATGCCTTTCTGGGTGGTACCAATATTGATTGATGCACAGACTCTTTCGGTTTGGGCAAGGGCTTCCGGGATTGAGGCAATAAATTCCAGGTCGGTGTTGGTCATCCCTTTTTCTACCTGAGCGGAAAAGCCTCCGAGGATATCAACCCCAACCGCTGTTGCCGCCTGGTCAAGAGTTTTTGCAATTCTAACAAAATCTTCCCGGAAAAAGCCGGCTCCAACAAAGGCTATAGGGGTAACGGCAATTCGTTTATTGACTACCGGGATGCCGTACTTTTTGCTAATTGTATCGCAGGTGGCAACGAAATGTCCGGCGTATTCGATAATTCTACTGTGTATCTTTTGGCAGGTTGCCTCGACATCGCCACCTCGGCAATCGAGAAGACTGATGCCCATTGTCACCGTACGGACATCAAGATTTTCTTTTTGAATCATCTCGACGGTGGCGAGGATCTGGTCAGAACGTAGCATGGTCGGGGTCTCTCCTGTCCCGTAACAATGAAGTGATACGGGAGTAAAAAATGATGGGCTCTTTCAGTGCAGCGTTACTTCGTTGGTTACCTGAAAAATATCGTTATGTTGCATCATGATGGTCAAACCACTTTGCTGTGAGTATTCCTCAAGCTCTTGCTGGAGTGTGTCCAGCGATGAGCTGCAGTTTTTAAGATCAAGCTGCAGGGCCATGGTGTATTGGTTGTTTTGCAGGGTGGTTGCCAGATCGAAGATATTGATATTGTGGTTAAAACAGAACAGGCTGATTCCGTGGACGATTCCTGCCTTGTTGGGGCCCTGCACGGTTAAAACATAGGTTTCTTCAGGTGGTCCCATTGCCTCTTCTTCCTGATCGGGATCGAGTTCCTTGATTGATACTTCAAATTTGCATCTGGTTTTTATATGGGAAATGGAAGCAAGAAGGTCTTCTTTGGTAATTTCTGGTTCAAAGGACGCACTCAGGATCATGGTCAGATAGCCGCAAAGTACGGTCTGATTTAAATCGGCGACATCTCCTCCAAGTTGGTAGATCGCCCCGGTTATGTCGGCAATTATTCCCGGTCTGTCTTTGGACATCACCGAAATGATCATCTGTTTCCTCATTCTCTTTACTCCTGGTTGCATCTGGTTTGTTATTTTGGGTGTAGCAGGTAGTAGCGGACACTCCGTAAGAACAGCGAAATCTGCCATTATTGCACTGATTGCAAAAATCGGCAAGCATGAAAATTTGGTCTCTCTTGGCAACCAGAGTGCGTTTTGGACCTCATGAGGTTAATTCATGAGTGTTTTTGGGCAATTCATTGTATACTTTAGCCCTTTTTAGGAATTTACATATGTACAAAGAAACCCGAAAAGCTTGTGGGAAATACGTTAGACCTAAAGGGTACTTTGTACCATGTAGAGGTAGAGATGATGGAGAAAAAAGTATTTGTAGAAGATTTGAAAGAAGGTGATCGTTTTGAAGACCTCTTTCTCATAAAAAACGTAAAAGTAGGGGAGACACGGGCGGGTAAACCATATCTGGTGTTGACCGTTATGGATAAGAGCGGAGAAGTGTCCGGGCCGATTTGGGAAAATGCCGTGGCGCTGCAGAAAATCTGTGTTGCAGGAGAAGTAGTGCAACTGACAGGCGTGGTGCAGTCCTATCGTGATACATTGCAACTTCGAATTGATGGTATTGACCAGCTCCCGCAGACGAAAGTCGATCTGGTCCATTTTTATCCCGCTTCGCCCCAAAATATGCAGAAAATGGCGGATGAAGTCCAGGATCTTGTTCAGAGTGTCAGTAATCCTTTTTTAAAAAAACTGCTCAGTCACTTTTTTAAAAAGGGTGACTGGTGGTCGAGTTTTCAGGAGGCCCCGGCAGCTAAAGGAATTCATCACGCCTATATAGGTGGTCTTCTTGAGCATTCTCTGTCGGTAGCTAAAATAGCGGATTTCATGGCAAAACACTATGAAGGTGTTGATCGTTCGCTTCTCCTTGCCGGTGCCTTACTGCATGACATAGGCAAACTGGAAGAGTTGAAGATGGAGAGTGGAATTGTTGAATATACAGTTCGAGGCAGATTGAAAGGGCATCTTGTTATCGGCAGTGAACTGGTGGCGGGTGTGGCTGGAAAAATTCGTGATTTTCCCGAAGAACTATTGGAACAGCTCCAACATCTTATTCTCAGTCATCATGGACGTCATGAATTTGGCTCCCCGGCAGTGCCTATGACTGTAGAGGCCTTCATTCTCAGTTTCCTTGATGACCTTGATGCCAAAATGAATATCACTGAGCAACTGAGAAGGAAGATGGACAATAAAGAAATGAGTTGGACTGATTACCAGCGTAGTCTTGAGCGTTATCTCTATCTTGGCGGCTTTGGGGAAAAAGAGATGGAGAAAGAAGTACCACAGCCAAACAGCAGCCGGCAACCATCTCTCTTTTAAGTGACATTTCACAAGGGTATTCTTTTTTTCAGTCCTCCCCCTTCGTGGGGTGAAAAACGAGCCACGAATTTCTAAGGTACTAAAGGATATTGTTTCAAGATGATGAGTACGGCAGGTAATTCTTTTTTCTGTTTCACGCAACTTTTCGGTCAGGAGAAGGCAAAGCGGATGCTTAGTCGCTCTCTTGCGGCTGGCCGTATTCCTCATGCTTATATTTTCAAGGGTCCTGAGGGGGTCGGAAAAAGACTGTTTGCCAGGGGCTTGGCTGCTGCAGTGAACTGTCGAGACCACAAACGGCTTGGGGCATGTGGAGTATGTACTTCCTGTAAAAAATTTCGTTCGAACAATCATCCCGATTTTATGGTGGTCAGTCCAGAAAAAGGAGTGATTAAAATTGATCAGATCAGGCGGTTAACAAGGGAACTCACCTACCCTCCCTACGAATCGAATATGCGGGTTGTTGTCCTGGAAGATGTCCACACCATGCGCCGAGAGGCTGCTAACAGCTTGCTGAAAACTCTGGAAGAGCCTCCAGAGAACAACCTGCTTATCCTGACAGCTGAGGCTTCGCAGGAAATTCTTGCAACACTGACATCAAGATGCCAGGTCGTGCCGTTTTCACAATTGAGCATTGATGACACGGTAGCAGTTTTGGTGCAGCGGGGGGCTGATCGTGAAACTGCACGAATGTTGGCAAGGCTTTCCGAGGGGAGTCCGGGAAAGGCACTTCTCTTTCAGAAAACGGAAATGGTTAGTTTATGGCAAAATTTAGTGTCTTTTCTCTCTGATTCTGCGGTGGATCCAGATCGAGATATAGGAGAGCTTTTGCAGTTTGCAGAAAAGATAGCGGCTCTAAAAGAAGAGCTTCCATCCCTTTTGGGATTGCTGAGGATTTGGTTAAGGGACCTCCTGCTGGGCGAAGTTCATGAGAATGTGGGGGCGCAGGAAGGTCGTATCTCGGAAAAAATCTGGAATTCAAGTGAACTGTTTGATAAATTAAAGGCTATTGATCGGGCGGAGAGGGAACTCTCCCGTAACTGTACGCGAAACCTCGTCTGTGAGGTTCTTTTGTTCAAGCTCCAGTAATTGCATAATAATAGATTGAAATCTTATCCGGTATTAGTCTTTGTCGCATACTCTTGAGGGAGCGTAAATAGCTGTGAAAAATAATTTTTGAGACACAAAAGGATATATATTAAATGTCAGTAAGTGAAAACGATATTGTCGCCAGTGAGGCTGCTTCGAAAGAACCGGTTTTTTATAGGCTGCAGTTTAGGAAAGATGGTCAGCATGTTACTGGCGCTGGCCCTTTTACAGGCCTCATTGTGGGTACTGTCGTGATGGTTAAGACAGATCATGGTCTTGAGGCGGCTCGTATAACGGGCTATTCGCCAGTGTGTGGATGTCAGGGGGCGAAGATTAAGGCAAGCTATGAGATTGATCGGCTTGCACAGGGTATTGAGCTGGAAAAGTTCGTGAATCTCGAGGAAAGTGAAGAAGTTGCTTTTAAGGTCTGTACTTCTCTGATAGAAAAACATAAGTTAGATATGCATCTTGTCAGGGTCGAACGTTTTTTTAACGGCAGCAAGATGATTTTTTATTTTACTGCGGACAGCAGAGTCGATTTTAGGGCATTGGTGAAAGATCTTGTTCAGGAGTTTCGAGCCAGGGTTGAAATGCGTCAGGTTGGGGTACGGCATGAAACGAAAATGATAGGTGGCATTGGTACCTGCGGGCGTGAGCTGTGTTGCTCCTCTTTTATCAAAAATTTTGATTCCGTATCCATCAAAATGGCCAAAGAACAGGACCTTCCTCTCAATCCAACTAAAATATCCGGCGTTTGCAATCGCCTGCTCTGCTGTCTGACGTATGAGTATGAGACTTACAAAAAACAGCGGAAGAACATGCCAAAGGCAGGGAAACGGATCAAGGTGGATGGTGAGCAGTATCTTGTCAAACGACAGATGCCGCTTCAAGATGCTGTCGTCGCGGAAAACAGCGCAGGTGAAGATGTCATATTAAAAAAAGAACAATGGACGGTCTCTCAGCCCTCTAAAAAAGAAGCCTCTGAAAAAAGAAGAGAAAAGAAAAAAGGTGTGTAGGTAGTATAATCGATAACTAAATGATATAAAAATATAATTCCCGCCAGCTATTTTTCATACGTGTATATTTAAACTATGACAATTTATATTACAACCCCCATATATTATGTGAACGCGCAGCCTCATCTTGGCCACGCCTATACGACCATTGTTGCAGATACATACAGTCGTTTCAGGCGCCTGTGTGGTGAAAAGGTGCGGTTTCAGACTGGTACTGATGAACATGGTGATAAGATCGTCAAGGCAGCGGAAAGCCAGAATATTCAGCCGAAGGAATACGCTGATAAGATAAGTGCTCTGTTCAGAAATACCTGGCCGCTTCTGCAGGTGGAGCCAGACTATTTCATAAGAACTACGGATGTTGACCATGTAGCAGTTGTTCAGAATATTCTTCAGAAGGTCTACGACAGCGGTGATATTTATTTCGATGAGTACACTGGTCTATACTGCCAGGGGTGCGAGCGATACCTTACTGAAAAAGAGCTGGTTGACGGCAATTGCCCCGATCATCAGAAACCGCCGGAGAAAATAGCAGAACAAAACTATTTTTTTCGAATGTCCCGTTATCAACAGCAGTTGATCGATCACATTCATAACAATCCTGATTTTATAACTCCGGAGCGATACCGTAATGAAGTCTTGTCGTTTTTGAGTGAACCACTGGAAGATCTCTGTATCTCCCGGCCTAAATCCCGCCTGACCTGGGGGATTGAACTCCCCTTTGATGATAAGTTCGTGACCTATGTGTGGTTTGATGCATTGATCAATTACCTTACTGGGATAGGATATCCTGACGGGCAAGATTTCTTGGACTATTGGTCAGTAGCTGAACATGTAATCGCTAAAGATATCCTGAAACCCCATGCCATATACTGGCCGACCATGTTGATGGCCATGGGAGTGCCGTTATACCAGAAACTCCATGTCCACGGCTATTGGAATATCGACAATACCAAAATGTCGAAAAGTATCGGCAATGTTGTGCGGCCAAAAGAGTTAGTGGCAGAGTATGGTATTGATACGATAAGATATTTTACTCTTAGGGAGATGTCTTTCGGTCTTGACTCCTCGTTTAGTTCTGAGGCGATTGTTGCCCGGCAGAATGCTGATTTGGCCAATGATTTGGGCAACCTGTTTAGCCGGGCAACCGCCATGGTTCAAAAATACCGAAACGGAAAGATTCCGGTACCTGCGGAATATACCGAAGGCGACAAGGTTCTTCAAGCTGCGGCACAGAGTATGATCTCCGACTATCGACAAATGATGGGAGATTTCCTCTTTCATCGCGGTTTGCAGACTGTCTGGGAATTTGTCGGTATGGCCAATAGATATATCGTCAGTAATGAACCGTGGGCATTGGCAAAGGATCCGGCTAAGGCAGTAAGGTTGGATACCATACTCTACAATACCCTTGAATGTTTACGCCTGCTGACTCTGGTTTTGCAGCCGGTCATGCCAGGTGCGGCTCAAAAAATGGCAACAGGGTTGGGTCTTAACGACGGTGATGAACGGGTATGCTCTCTTGTTAAGGGGGGGGGATGGAATCTGCTCACTCCCGGCACTGAGTTGCAGGTTATTGATAACCTTTTTCCGCGTCTTGATGATGGGGGAAAAGACGCGAAAAAAGTTGGTGTTGAGCGATCGAATAAGGGGGAAAAAGTTCTGCCTCCGAAGGATCAGGGAAATTTACTCGATTTCGATCACTTCCAAAAGCTCGATCTGCGGGTGGCGGAAATCGTTGCTGCCGAGCCGATTAAAAAATCAAAGAAGTTGCTTAAATTGACGGTCAATGCTCCTGAAGAGAGAACAATTGTTGCCGGGATAGCTGAATATTACAATGCCGAACAATTGATAGGCAAACAGGTACTCATTGTTGCCAATCTCAAGCCCGTAAAAATGATGGGCGTTCTCTCTGAGGGAATGGTTTTGGCGGCCAGAACACAGGATAACGGAAAGGAGCGGTTGGTCCTTTCTACGGTGAGTGATATGGTTGTACCAGGTAGCAAAGTTGCCTGACAGGATTTGAGAAAAGGAGAGATATATGTTTGTTGTAAATAATTTTATGATGGCGATAGCGCAGTTGATCGATTTTGTTCTGACTGCCTATATGTGGGTCATTATCGGTCGGGCTGTGATTTCCTGGGTAAATGCTGATCCGTATAATCCCATAGTAAAATTTTTATACGAGGCGACTGAACCAGTACTAAGTCGTATTCGCAGATTTCTGCCGATAAGTTTTGGGGGGATAGATTTTTCACCTATGATACTCATTATTTTTATTATGTTCCTGCAGAGTTTTGTGGTTCAGACCTTGAAACAAATTGCTATGGGAATGGGATAATTAGTTAATCTGAACTTTTCGAGAGTATTGCAGGCGTTGCCACCATTAGAATTAACAAGGGAGCCAGACATGCTGACACCACAGTCGATTAAGGATCAAGAATTCCAGACTAAATTCAGAGGGTATGAGCCGATTGAGGTGAAAGCCTACCTGGAGTTGCTTGCCGAAGATTTCTTTGAATTGACCGAGCAAAATCGGATGCAAGCAGAAGAAATTGAAACTCTTCTAGCTGAGCAGGAAGCTTTGCAGAGGGCGAAGGAAGCTATCGCCACTGAGATGAAGATAAGTCAGGAGAATGCAGAAGGGATCCAAACAGAGATTCAGGATGGCTATAAACATAAAGATCAGGAAATAGCTGATCTTAGAATGCAGCTTGAATCCGTCTTAACAGCAACTGCCGCATTAGAAGAGCAAAACGCAGCGTATCGGGAACAAATCACGAAATTGGAAGCATCTCTTGCAGGTGATCAGGGCGCCAGTCTGCAGGAAAAAGCGGAGATTGAAAAACTTCGTGGGAAAATTGAGCTGCTGGAAGAAAAGAACAAGGAGTTGAAGCAGGAAGGGATGGATTTTAAAAGCACTATCCTCGCGGCGCAGAAATTTGCAGATAACCTGCGACAGACCAGCCAGGAAGAAGCTGATAAGTTACGTCAGGCAAGTGAGCTGGATGCCCGGAAATTAATAGAGGATGCCCGTGCAGAAATTCAAAAAATTCGCAAGGAGGCAGAAGCGGAACTCACTAGATTGCCAAGAGAAATAGAAGAATTAAACCAGAGAAAAATCAAGGTACGTAAGGATCTGGAAACTACCCTCTATGCCTATCTTGAGGCTCTCGAAGCTCCTTTGGATTCAGAGCCCGGTGAAAAACAGGACGATCTTTCCGATCTTTTTCAAAGTATTCAGATTCCGGACGGTGAAAGTTTTGATCCAGATGATATGGACAACATTGATATGAATCTTACCTGAAAAGATTCTGGTGGACAATGTTAGAAGTTTCTTCTGATATGCCATTCATATCTGTATTAGCGGATGGAACAATATTGATACGCCTCCATGTCCAGCCGAAGGCGTCAAAAAGTAGAATTATAGGTTTTCATGACGGTTGTCTGAAATTGGCAGTGTCCGCTCCGCCGGTTGAAGGTAAAGCCAATAAGGCGGTGGTGAAGTTTTTGGCGGAGATCTTTGGTGTTCCTGCTCGTGATGTGGTTGTGAAATCCGGAGCTCAGTCCAGGAAAAAACAAGTTGTTATAAAAACTCTCAGTGTTGCAGAAATACGCACTGTGATCGAAACGAAATTGAGTAGCATTACCTGATCGATTTTACATTATTTGACTATGTCTGGAGGAAGACGGGATCTGTCTTACCTTCTGATAGTTAGGGTTTCTGTTTTCTTGGGAGTAAATAGGAAATGATGAAGCCGGCTGTATTGATCCCTGCAAGGACCAGGCCAATGATGCCGAGGGTGCCGATAAAACCGGGTGCTCTTGACATTCGATCTGCCAGGATCAGAATGGAGGAGCCGACAATAAGAGCTGCAATAATCATAGCGATTCCCATGATCCGACTTGAAGTGTCGATTCGTTCGGAGAGATGCTCAATGCGCTTAAGTTCAAGATTGAGGGTGAAGCGACTATGCCTGGCGTGATCGAGAAACCGTTGAAGATCTTGGGGCAGATCCTCGATCAGTTCAAGAGAGCTGGTTAAGGTTTTATACATACGGTTTTTTATTGCCCGCATGCTGTGCCTGTTTTGAACGATTTCCTGGATCTGCGGTTCAACATGGGAAAGGACGTCAAACGTTGGATCGAAATGCTCAGCTACTCCTTCAATCGTTGTTAATGCCTTGGTGAGTAACATCAGATCTCCAGGGCACTGGATGTGGAACCGTTGCAGCATACTGAAGAAGTTCGAGAGCAGGCCGGTAATGTTCAGGTGCCGCAAATCGGTGTTTTGAAAATGGTCGGTGAGATGTCGGAGTTCAAGGCGAAAATCACGGCTGTCCATTACGGCCGGATTGACATCGGTCAGTTCGATAACTACCCGACAGAGTCGATCTATATCCCCTTTCAGTATTCCTGCTACAAGGTTAATGAGCTGATCGGTTGTCTTTCTATCCAACTGCCCAGTCATCCCACAGTCGATAAAACAGAGTTTTCCACCTGCTAAAAGAAAGATATTGCCGGGATGCGGATCTGCGTGAAAAAATCCGAAGCGAAGACATTGCTTGAATACCGCATCCGTTCCGTTGGCAACAATGGTTCTGCGCTCGCTTTGACTCAGCTCTTCCGGCTTGACTGTTGAAAGCAGTCTGCCTCTTATCTCCTGCATGGTGAGCACATTTCGTGTGGTGGCTGACCAGTAAACTTTCGGAAAACTGATATTGGCATCATCTTCAAAATAACGCCGAAGCCGTTCTGTGGATTGCCCCTCAACCACAAGATTAATTTCTTTCTGAAGTTCCCTTGAGAATTCTTTGGCAACGGCCGTCGGACTGTAGCCCAGATCAGAGAAATATTGATCAAGGAGCTGTGCCAGGCTCTCCACCAAATCCATATCTTCTTCGATAAGTTGCCTGGCACCAGGACGAAGAACCTTGATGACAACAGGGGTTCCGTCTTTCATGATCGCCCGGTGAACCTGGGCTATGGAAGCAGCCGCAAGCGGGGTTTCCTCAATTGAGGTGAAAAGTAGGTCGAGCCGACCCGGGAACTCCATAATAAGAACTTTGTAAATTTCCGTAAAGGAAACGTGCTGACAGCTATCTTGGAGTTTTTTGAATTCATTGGCCCATTCCGGTGGAATGAGATCAGGGCGGGTGGAGAGTATTTGTCCGAGTTTGATGAAGGTCGGTCCAAGTTTTTCCAGCACCATGCGAACCCGGACCGGGCGGGGGAGCCGCTCCGAGTCGTCACCGGAAGACGTATTGAGTTCTTCTTTTACGTTGCCGAGTAAACGATGGAGGCCGGTGTCGAGGACCAGTTGCCGAAAGCCGAATGCTGATAATACTTTGACAATTTCGGCAAATCTTCTGGTATTCCTGATGGTTCGTTTGATTGATGTAATTTTCATTAGGAAGAAAAAGCACTGAGGATTTCCTGATCATTTTCCCGTTGTTGCTGTAGCAGATCAAACCACAGACCAAAATTTTCAGTCTTCCAGCTAAGGTTGTTTTCTTGCCACACTGTTGATGTTTCCGGCAGGAAGTCGGCAAATATTTTATCAACATCTTCTTTTTTCATGCTTTCCATATGACAGTACATGAGTGAAAGAATATCAGCAACTTGCACTATAAGTGGATATTTTTTGAAATTGGGCGCTTTCTGGGGAGAATGATGATAGCCGATTGCTGAGCATAGTTGTTCGGGGAGGAGCCATCTTTCTGCGAGTTGCAAGCCGGCCTTGTCATGGCTGATTGCAAACTTAGAAAGTTCTTCTGTGGAATTATCAAGATTACTGGGATTGGAAAGTTCCTGCAAAATCGGATATTCAGTAGGGGAAGGCCATAAGCATAACAAGTTTGCCAATATCGTGAATAAGTCCGGCGACGAAAAGCTCGCTGGGAGGGAGGTGAAGGTGGTCTCCGATAATTTTTGCGGCGAGGCCGCAGGTAAATGCATGTTCCCAAAATAGGCTGACGGTATTCTTGTTTTCCTGACTAAGCTTCGGAAATGATGAGAATATAGCCTTGCCGATAACAATATTTCTGATTTCTGCATAGCCAAGTACAACCACTGCCCGCTCAATAGTGCTTACTCCCCGGGGAATCCCGAAGAAAGCTGAGTTGGCAACTTTGAGTATCGTCGTGCACATCGTCTGATCTGGTAGAATGACTTGCATCAGGTCGTTTGCACTGCTTTCCGGATTGGCAGTAACGGCCATTACTTTTGTAACAGTCGCGGGCAATGCCGGTAGCGAATTAATATGACGGTTTATTGTGCTGAGATTTGGATGAGTCATGATTTAAGCTCTGGAAATGTATTGAGAAGGTTCTTTTGGGCACGCTCAAGTGAATCATCATCAAAAGTGAAGAAATTGTTTTTCTTGATAGCTGCCAGGATCTGGAGAACGAGATACGGATCAAATTGTTTACCAGCCTCTTTTGTAAGTTCTGTTATAATTTCGGCTGGAGAGAGTTTTCTACGATAGGGGCGTTCTGAACTCATTGCTGCGAGTGAGTCGACAATATTAAAAATTCGTGCCCCTAGTGAAATTTCTTCCCCTTTGAGTCCTGAAGGATATCCTGTGCCGTCATATCGCTCACCGTGATCAAGCATAACATTTCGCTCTTCAGCAAAATAGTCAAAAATATCTGTTAGTTCACTTAATTTAAATGGTAGGTCTTCAATGGTATTTCGCTCTTGGCTGGTCAATTTTCCAGGTTTTGACAGGAGATCATTGTGGAGAATAGACCGAAAACTGTTGTAGAGGGTGATGGAATTTTGAAAGGTTTGGGTGTGTTGTTCCGGCAATCCTAGTTGTTCTCCAAGCATGGATACAAAGAGAGATACCTTGTTAATATGGTTCTGATGTTCGGATCCTGCAATATTTCTGGCGAGAAGTTGCAAGGAGGCAATAGCTGAAGACTTGGTTTTTTCAAAAATTCGATTCAAGTTTTCTTTTAAAAGAACAATTGAGTTGCGTGAAGAGTGTTGGTTCGGGGCATTGTGTGGCATGTAGATCTGAAGCCTGTTCCTTCCTTCTGCTTTAGCCATAAAGAGCGCCGTTTCGACCATGTAGAGGAATTCTTCATGGTTCTCCGGCATATGGTCCTTCAAGGAAGCCAGACCGACAGAGATTGTAATGGATATTGTATTTTGTCCATCGAAAAAGGGTCTAGTTGAACATACTTTGCGTATTTGTTCTGCTATTGTACAGGCGTGTTGAAGATCTGTCTCTGGGAGCAAAACGACAAAATCTTCGCCCGAGAAGCGGTAACAGGTGGCGGTGGCGTCAATTGTTTCGGTCAATCGCGCTGCCAGTTCGTTGAGAATGGAATCCCCAAATTCCAATCCAAACGTCTTGTTTATAGAGTTGAAATAATCGATATTGAACGTCAACAGTGAGAGTTCCCAACTTTCTTTTCGTGCCCTTCGGAGAGATTGCGTCAAGACTTTGGTAAGATGACGTCTGTTGAAAAGCCCCGTCAGACCATCACGGGTAGAGAGAAAATCGAGCTGCTGACTCAGGGTCGTCCTGTGTGAGTGATGTTCTGCACTGATTTTTTGTACCTGGGTGAGAAGGGAAGCTCTGTGCTGAAAAATCTGACTCTCAACAGGTACGCATAGGTAGTCTATAAGCCTGCTCGGGCCATATTGCAGAATTGAGTCCGGTATGGACTCGTCTAATCCAAGATAAAGAATTGGGGTAAATGTCGGGACATGGATATTCTTTATAAGAGAAATGATCTGTTGCGGACCACCGCCAGTGATGATGAGTACCGATCTTTGCAATTCCTCTGGACTAGGTGAGCTACCAGGAAAAAAGCACAAGGCAGAGGGCCACTTTTGCTGGATTAGCTGTACAAGCGTTTCGCTCGGTTTAAGATCCGAGGCTGTGATGTATTTTTTGTCGATCATAACCAAAAAAGATTGGGTCTGCTGAAGGTTTTCGCTAGCAAGATTGGTAACTAATGCCCGTTCAGAAACGCCCTGCTTTTCCTAATTCATCGTTGCCGTCAAGATTTTATCCTCGGAATATTACGTGTATGTCCGCGGTAAAATTTATCGAGCGCCTTGATTTAGAAGAAAAGATTTCGTTTCTGCATGAACACTAACTATTACTCTTGAGTAAAGAATCATAATTCGAAACTATATAAGTGTAGGGTGCGGAATTGCAACACCAGTTACAAAATAATCCTCATTACCAAGTGAATAGGTAATATAAAAGAAAGAAGTTAATGCTTTGGTCAAATATTTAAAAAAAAATGAGTAAAAAGTTCGGATCCGACATTTTACATGACCCCGGCAGCGTTGAAAGAATACTGATGTATTCAGGAACCGGCTGCGGCTAAAATGGAAGCTGTTTGATTTCTAAATTGTCAAACAGCGGATACGCCTGTTTGAGTAAGCCGCTTAATAGAGGTTTTGCTTCTTTCAGCGACGGTAGTTGATGAACCAGAGGGTGCATACTGGTAGTGACGGCAGGTGGCGGGGAAATGCGTAACTCCTTCTCCATCGTCTGATTGGTAAAAATAGGTCTATCGGTTTGGAGAAGACCTGATGCTAATCCATCTGGGTTATCTATTTCGCGGAGAAAATTCAGGATACCTGAAAGGTCATTCTTTCTGTAAAATAGATTTATTTCCTTGCAGATATCCTCATGCTCTTCTTCAAGTCGAACAAAAATATCCCGGTAGGCAGCGACGTTCTTGGCCAGCGAAAGATAAACTTTATAAACGAGCGCACGGTATCGCCTCCTTCGGGTCAATCCTTCTCCTTTTAAGTTAGCAAACAGGGACTGCCACAGTGGAAGGGATTGCGGATCTGTAAGATCATGCCAGATTTCACTGGGTAACTTTATGAAAGTAAGGAAAGCATGGATAAGCTGGTCTTTTTGCAACAGGCAGTGCATACGTTGCACGTCCGCTTTTATTTCGGCCGCGTATGACTGGTCAGCACTCTGTAGGTTTTGAAGATACTGGTTCGACTCGGTCTCTATTCTCTTTCGAAATCCGAAGTACCGATTGGCAATATCTTGTTTGAGCTGATAGGTAATGGCTTTAGTGAAATCATCCATGATGGAGCAACCTTTCTATTGAACGACAGTCTGATGGGGCTTAGGGTAAACCGATGGCATCCGACATGAATCGGTAGTATAGTATGAAAATTAGTAATAATCAGCTCTCTTTTTTGTAGATTTGGGAAAATGTTTCTTATTTTTTACTCCTCAACAGGGTGCTGAAAAATACATGAGAGAAGCTTGTGGTGGAACGTAACCGCTTCGGGAGAGTACTGAAAGGAATTTCTTTTAACGAAGTTAGGATGGATTATGATTTCTGGTGAGTCAAGGGATGACATTACGGCGAGGATTAAAGAAGCGGCTGATATTGTCCAGGTTATTGGCGAGTGTGTAGAATTAAAGCGTAGTGGAACAAGGTTCCTTGGCCTGTGTCCTTTTCATGGTGAACGGACACCCTCTTTTTCAGTGCATAGCGGGCAGCAGTTCTTTCATTGTTTTGGTTGTGGGGAATCGGGTGATGTATTCACTTTTATGATGAAATACCACAGTCTTGATTTTCCTGACGCTGTAAAGACACTGGCAAACAGGTATAATATCGAGCTGCCGGAACGGCGTCGCACAAAAGAAGAGGAGTTGTTAGCGAAAAAAAGAGAGCTGCTGTTTGCAATCAATGAAAAAGCAGCAACAATGTATAGTCAGTATCTGAAAGAGTCAGGCGGAGCAAAAGCAGCAACGGCTTATTTGAGTAAAAGAGGTGTGACTGAAGACATACTGTCCAGGTTTCGCATCGGATATGCTCCGGCAGTGGAAGTTGAAGGGTGGAATTATCTTGGAGGGAAGTTATCCGGAAGTGAGTTAAACGCAGCTATCGAAGCAGGACTCCTTGTGAAAAAGGAACAAGGTGGGACCTATGATCGTTTTCGGGATAGGATTGTTTTTCCTATTTCCGATATAAGTGGTCGGGTGTGTGGTTTTGGTGGCAGGATTGTTGGCGAAGGACAACCTAAGTATCTCAATTCTCCCGAGAGTCCGGTTTTCAACAAGAGTAAATTACTACTTGGACTGTATCAACAAAAAGAAGATATTCGTCGGAAAAATAGAGCTGTTCTGGTAGAGGGCAACTTTGATCTCATTTCTCTTGTCGCCAATGGCTGTACCAATGTGGTGGCCCCATTAGGTACTGCTTTAACTCGGGACCAACTCAGGTTGATCAAACGCTTTGCCGAAGGGGCAACACTTCTTTTTGATGGAGATGCAGCAGGTGTAAAGGCGGCGGTAAGAGGGGTTCCTTTTTTCCTAGCCGAGCAGGTTGCCGGCCGGGTGGCGCTTCTTCCCAAAGGACACGATCCAGACACCTTTGTCCGGGAAAAGGGGCTGGTTGCATTAAATCAACTTCTTGAAAAAGCGGAAACATTACCTGAGTTTGTTCTGAAAGAATTGATTCAGGAATATGGTTTGACTCTGGATGGAAAAAGCAAAATTGTAGAGGAGTTGCAGCCATTAGTCAAAGCAGCTGTTTCTCCACTGCAACGTTCGGTTTTTGTTTCGCATTTTGCTGAAAAGCTCGGTATGCCAATGGAACAGCTCGATGGGCACCTTGATTCCACTCCGGAACCTTCTTCTCATTCTCAGTTGCCGCCTGTTAAACAAAGTCGTAGGGAACAAGTAGTACCACTCTCGATACCGCAAAGGCAATTGGTTGAGTTTATGATTCTTCAGCCAAAATATTTTTCCAGATTGGAAGATGGGGGAATTCGGGAATGTGTTGCCGGAGGGGTGGGAGAAGTCTTGTTTCTGCAGCTTAAGAGTTTGTTGATGCGAAATCCGGATGCAGAACCGGAAGAACTACTGACCGACCTTTCGGAGGGTGTTGAACGAAGCCTGGTCGCTGATCTATTACTGAGGGCTCCGAGTCATTCGTATGGGAGAAAAGCAGATGAGCCTCCGGAGGAGTTGTCTGACCTGCTCGATTATTTGAGGAAGTATCATCTCAAGAAGAGTTCTGAAGAACTGATGGAACGTATGCAACGTGCTCAGCAAGATGGTGATTCAGGATTGTTGCAGGAGCTTATGGTGAAGAAAATAGAAATCACCAGGAAACTCCATGATGAGCAGGCGTGAACAGTTTACTAAGGCTTGGGTGTTGTGGAGAATCTAGGTTTTTATGCCATGTTTGATGAATTTTCTTGACATTTTCTTCAGTTTCGTTTGATTGAAGATAGGAATCTGAATTGTTAGTGTTTGTAATGTCAGAATAATTAGCAGTTATGGGGTGGAGCTGACGTTAATAAAAGACGGATTCGCCATATTTTGAACAGAGGAGTTTGTGCATGACGTTGGGCGGAAGTGAAAATGGAATCGACAGGGAGGTTGATGAGGCAATGGTGGACTATGATATTGATAAAGATTCACAGTCTTACGATCTGACTGAAGATTCTTCTGATGAGGTTGTCTCTCCTGTTGATTTTTCCGATTCGAATTATGACAGACGGAATGGTCGGCGAGAACGCAGGAACAGCCCATTCGGAGATAGAAGGAAAGAAGATAGGCGAAGGGCGTCTCGGCATACAGAAGAGTCGAGCAAGCTTTCAAAAGCCACTTCGTTCATCGATCCGATGAATATTTATCTTCGAGAGATGGGGACGCTCACTCTTCTCAGTCATGAGGAAGAGTTGAAGCTGGCAAAGTTGATGGAAGATGGTAAGCGGAGGGTGCAGGATGTTGTTCTAAAAACTCCTCTGGCTATTCCGGCAATTCAGGAAATGGTGAAAGGACTAGACATGCAACAATGATAAAATTTGTCAGATTATTTCCGGGATAAGTGAAAATACACCTAGTGTTGTGAAAAAGGAAAGCAAGAGCTTTCTGGTTTGTGTTGAAAAGGCGGTTGAGCTGGACAAAGTTAGAGAAGGACTGGTGAGTCAGTATCTTAAATTAGATGCCAAAACTCCTGAAGCTGAAAATAAACTAGCGGAAATTGAAAAAATTGGTGTAGCGATTGCTGAACTTTTTGCTGAAAAGAGCATTTGTTCTGAATGTATTAAGGCTATAGCTGTTGGGCTGGAAGAGCTCTCCAAGAGGTTCCGGAAAGTTTTTGTCGAAGTTATGGGTGAGCACGTTAGCAAGGCTGCAGATTCATCGACAGAGATCGTTCCGGAAGTAATAGAGCAGCAGGTCAATCGGCAGATCCTCGAAGAATCAGGTGTCGATGAGAGACAGTTACGGCATATTCTTCAAGAAGTTGATGCCGGATGGGAACTCTATAAGCAAGGAAAAGAGGGGCTGGTGCGAGCGAATCTTCGCCTTGTGATTTCTGTATCAAAAAAATTTGTTAATCGTGGGTTGCAATTTTCCGACCTCATCCAGGAAGGAAATATCGGATTGATGAAAGCGGTTGAGAAATTTGATTATCATCGGGGGTATAAGTTTAGCACTTATGCCACCTGGTGGATAAGACAGGCTATTACCAGAGGGATCGCCGATCAAGGAAGAACAATCCGTTTGCCGGTTCATATGATTGAGACAATCAATCGTCTGCTGAGGGTATCAAAGGATTTCATGCTGGAGGAACATCGCGAGCCAACTCCTGAAGAGATGGCGGAGCAGTTGGGGACAGATGTCATTAAGGTGAAGTCAGCACTCAAGATCGCCAAAGATGCTATTTCTCTCGATACTCCGGTGGGTGATGACGGCGAGACCTTTCTGGGTGATTTTATAGAGGATAAGGATAAGCTCGGACCGGATGAAATATCGATGGTTACAAGCCTCCGAGAGTGCCTTAACCAGGTAATGTCATCGCTTTCTCCTCGTGAAGCCAAGGTCTTGAAGATGCGCTACGGTATTGACGTGGACTGTGATCATACTCTGGAAGAGGTGGGGAAATGTTTTGAGGTAACCAGAGAACGTATTCGTCAGATTGAAGCTCAGGCTATCATGAAACTAAAGCATCCTTCACGCGTCGAAGAGTTGAGAGTGTTTATGATTGATCGATAAGCATGTGCTGGAGTCTAATGCTCCGGGGCATTTGATAGAACGCCCCCTCAAGGGGGTCCTCAACTGAGAATGAATGAAAATAATCTGTAGGGTACAAGGATGACCGTTTGTATTTCTTGATCATCAATCGGGTCATTCCTCTCTGTTTGATTCGTCTTGTAGGTTTGGTTATCCAGTTTCCTCAATCCCTGATTTGTGCATCTGTAGTGTAATTAGTGCTTGTTTCCTGCTATGTTCAATAGCATCATCTGTAATAAATGGAAGAGTTGATGGCTTCAACCCTCGACTGGATAAATCTCAGTCTCGTTCCCGGCTTGGGACTTGGTGGCTATTGGCGGCTCATCGAACATTTTCGTTGTCCGGCCGAAGTTCTTCGTGCTTCCCATAAAGATCTGTTGAACGTTAACGGAATTAAAGAGAGGCAGATCTCCGGTCTTTTTTCTTCAGTGGACAATAAAAGTCGAGGTGAGAATGAGCTTGAACGCCTGGCTTCTCTTGGTGGGGTTGCTCTCGCTTTTGAAGATGCCGGCTATCCACCATTACTTCATCAATTGGTAGATCCTCCTCCCGTACTTTATCTCCTCGGCAAGAGCGAACTCCTGTGCAATCCCGCTGTTGCCATCGTCGGTTCACGCGCTGCCACCAGTTATGGCCGAAGGGTCGCGTTTAACCTGGGCAAGAGCTTAGCTAATTTGTCTGTGACGGTTGTTTCCGGACTTGCTCTGGGAATTGACGCGGAATCCCATTTAGGTGCCTTGGCCGGCACAGGGGACACTGTAGGCGTGCTTGGTTGCGGGTTGGACGTTGTGTATCCGCGACAAAACCGGTCCCTCTATAAACAAATTACTGAACGAGGTGCTCTGGTGAGCGAGTACCCTCTTGGAACCAGGCCTGAAGGTTTTCGATTTCCTGCCAGAAATCGTATTATAGCCGGTCTCAGTCAAGGTGTTATTGTTGTAGAGGCGGCAAGGAGATCAGGTTCCCTTATTACTGCGCAAATGGCTCTTGATTGTGGACGGGACGTATTCGCAGTTCCCGGTCAGGTCGATTCCTGCAAGAGCGAAGGTACTCACTGGCTTTTACAACAAGGGGCAAAATTAGTCCAAGGGGTCGACGATATTATCGTCGAACTGGATTTACCTTGGAGTTATAACGGCACTAAAAAAGATGCTACCAAGCAAGAAAATACTTTTGACATCGAACCTGATGCCCTAGCATTACTGACAGATATTGAAGCCTATCCGATCATGCGGGATGCACTTCTCGTTAAATCTGGCCTTTCCCCGGCTAGGGTAAGTGAGTTACTTCTGTTGCTTGAGTTGGATGGGCTCATTGAAATGCTGCCAGGAGATCAGTTGAGGAAAATCGCCGAGTAGCTTTTCTTTTACCCCGCTATGGGGGGACTAAATAGAGTATAAACGAAAATAATCAGTAGAGCATTTGTAATCCCTGTTCAAAGAGAAAGATTCCGGCAAAGCCGGTTGCCGTAAAGGAGAGTAATGAGCAAACATATTCAGATAGCCCCTTCCATTTTGTCCGCTGACTTTAGTCGCCTGGGAGAAGAAATACGAGCAGTTGATAGAGCCGGTTGTGATGTTATTCACATAGATGTAATGGATGGACATTTTGTACCGAATATTTCGATCGGTCCTTTGGTCGTCAAGGCCGCTAGGGCAGTAACGCAGAAGGAACTGGATGTGCATCTGATGATAACAGATGCGGATACTTATGTTGATGCTTTTGCCTCTGCGGGTGCCGACTGGATTACCGTGCATGTTGAAGCGTGTACTCACCTCCATCGAACTGTGTCCAGAATCAAAGAGCTTGGGAAAAAAGCTGGGGTGGTTCTTAATCCGGCAACGTCCCTTACGACCCTTGATTATGTGCTGGAGGAGGTTGATCTGGTTATGCTGATGTCGGTGAATCCTGGGTTTGGTGGTCAGTCGTTTATTCCGTCAACCCTCGCTAAAATCTGGCAGCTCAGACAACGAATTGATGCGATGGGTCTTTCAGTCGAGATTGAAGTGGATGGTGGGGTGAGTGAGACTACCATCGGCGATATTGCAGAGGCTGGAGCCAATATCTTCGTTGCTGGCTCGGCGGTATACGGTAGTGACGACTATAAACAGATTATTACTTCTCTGAAAACGCTCGCCGAGGCGGGTGCGTCACGGTATCGATAATCTCTTTTGTATAAGAGAAATTTATTTCTCGGTTTTCGATCTCAAGAGGTGACGAATGTGGACTACCTTCAAATCTTCTACAGAACCCCAGGTGTATCAGGAGCTGGCTGCTTTGGCTAAGCAACCATACGACCTCACTTGACATCAAGCTTTGTAGGTTGAGAACCGGCAAGTATTGCATACTACTTGCGGGGATTTGTCTGGAATATTAATTCTTTTGATCAGGAAGGTGTGCAATTGGGAAAGGTCCTCGCCGGCAAGTTCATTCTGGCCATAAAAGAAGGTCCCGGAACCAGTAAAACTCTTAAAGGAGCATTCCTGAACCAGTTGTAAGAAAAGGCGTGGTGAATGGATTCGACCACTGAATGGCTGTTCAGTTGATGACTCGAAATCTATTGGATTTTTGTTGACAAAATCGTATAGCAAAGATATTCTCACACCCTGAATGAGAATTCATAATCATAAATTGTTATTACGTTTTACGTGTTGAATCTGCCGGAAGTGGTCAGCAGATGATTCCGTTGATAATGATAAACCGGAAGTCGGTTTTAGATTTTTCTGTTTAGAGTAAGAGTTTTGGTTAAGGTTGAAGTATAAACAGTAATTCAAAGGAGGAAATCATGGCAAAGCATGAGACGCCCTTGTTGGACCAATTGGAGAGTGGCCCGTGGCCAAGCTTCGTGACCGACATTAAGCGCCAGGCCGAAAAAAAGCCTGAGTGTTGGGATATTCTTGGCATCCTGGAGTTATCCTATAAAGACAGGATCACTCACTGGAAGCATGGCGGTATTGTAGGAGTTTTTGGTTATGGTGGTGGTATCGTAGGACGATACGCTGACGTACCTAAGTTGTTCCCTGGAGTTGAGCATTTCCACACTGTGCGTGTTGCCCAGCCGTCATCTAAGTATTATTCTACTTCAAATCTTCGTCAATTGATGGGGCTGTGGGAAAAATATGGCTCTGGAATGACTAACTTTCACGGTTCAACTGGTGATATCATTCTTCTTGGTACCCGTACCGAGAACCTTGAGCCATTCTTCTGGGATCTGACTCATGATATGGGGCAGGATCTGGGTGGTTCTGGTTCCAATCTGCGTACTCCGGCCAACTGTCTTGGTGAATCACGCTGTGAATGGTCCTGCTACGATACAGAAGAAGCTTGTTATTTTCTTACCATGCATTACCAGGATGAGATTCATCGCCCTGCATTCCCATACAAATTCAAGTTCAAGTTTTCCGGTTGTCCAAACGATTGTGTTGCTTCTATTGCTCGCTCGGATATTGCCGTTATCGGTACCTGGAGAGATGAGATTCGCATCGATCAGGCTGCCGTCAAAGAGTATGTCGCAGGTAATTATCCACCGAATGGTGGTGCTCATGCTGGAAAAGACTGGGGTAAGTTTGATATCCAGAAGGAAGTCATTGACATCTGTCCTACCGAATGTATGTGGATGGAAGGTGCAGAACTGAAAATTGACAATGCAGAATGTACACGTTGTATGCATTGTATCAATGTTATGCCACGCGCCCTGCGCCCAGGTGCAGATAAAGGTGCTTCGATCTGTGTTGGTGCAAAAGCGCCTATCCTCGATGGTGCACAGTTCTCTACCCTTATAGTTCCGTTCATGAAAGTTTCCAAAGATAACGACTTCGAAGAGCTCGTTGAGTTTATCGAGGGTGTTTGGGACTGGTGGATGGAGGTTGGTAAAAACCGTGAGCGTGTTGGAGAGACCATGCAGCGTGTTGGCTTGCCTACATTCCTGCAGGTAATGGGTATTGATCCAATTCCACAGCATGTAAAAGAACCTCGTTCAAATCCATATGTATTCTGGAAAGACGAAGAGGTTCCCGGTGGTTTTGAGCGTGATGTTGAGGAATTCCGTGCTAAGCACGCAGCCTAATTAATACTGTTTTAATTTGAGCTAACAATTCATATTAAATATAAGGAGATTTATACCATGGGTTATGATCCAACCAAACCAATGGAAGGCCGTATTTCTGATCTTGGTCCACCAAACTACGAACAGTTTTTCCCACCGGTCATCAAAGCGAACAAGGGTAAATGGTTGTGGCACGAGATTATTCAGCCTGGTGTCCTGATGCACAAATCTGAGACAGGGGATGAGGTATACACAGTTCGATGTGGTACCTGTCGACTTGTTTCCGTTGAATACATTCGTGAAGTGTGTGATATCGCAGACAAACATTGTGACGGTTTCCTTCGATTTACGACCCGTAACAATGTCGAGTTCATGGTTGATTCTAAAGAAAAAGTTCAACCTCTTCTCGATACTCTTGCAAGCATGGGTAACAGATACCCTGTCGGTGGAACCGGCGCCGGTGTGACTAATATCGTTCATACTCAGGGTTGGGTCCATTGCCATACTCCTGCAACCGATGCATCAGGTGTTGTTAAAGCGGTAATGGATGAACTGTTTGACTATTTCACATCCATGACCTTACCTGCACAGGTACGTATTGCCTTGGCATGTTGTTTGAACATGTGTGGTGCCGTTCATGCTTCAGATATCGCCATACTCGGTGTACATCGTAAGCCACCGATGATTGATCATACTCGAATCAGTGGTGTTTGTGAGTTGCCACTGGCCGTTGCATCTTGTCCTCTAGGTGCTGTTAAACCTGCCAAAGCAATGGTAGATGGCAAAGAAATCAAGACAGTAAAGGTAAACAACGAGCGTTGTATGTTCTGTGGTAACTGTTACACCATGTGTCCTGCAATGCCACTGGCTGATCCTGAAGGTGACGGTATTGCAATTCTGGTTGGTGGGAAGGTATCTAACAGGATTAGCGCACCTAAGTTTTCTAAGCTGGTTATTCCGTTTTTGCCGAACACAACTCCTCGCTGGCCTGAAACTGTTAAGGCCGTTAAGCAAATCCTTGAAGCTTATGCTGCTGACGCTAGGAAATATGAGCGTGTTGGTGAGTGGGCTGAAAGAATTGGCTGGGAGAAGTTCTTTGAAAAATGTGATATTCCTTTCACTATGAAGAGCATCGACGACTATCGTCTTGCATATGACACCTGGCGCACTACTACACAGTTCAAGTACACCAGCCATATCAAATAGTAAGGCTAGAGTGGTATTAATGGCCAGGTGGAATGTACACCACCTGGTCACTTGATGCTTACTTCTTCTAACACTATACTTGGAGTATAATTATGGCACTCAGTACAGAAGAGCTTAAAAAAGCTATCGAGGAGAAAGCAACTAAATCTCCCAAGCCGCAGCTTTATATTAAGGATTTCTACGCATGTGATCCTGATTCGAAACCGCGTGTAATTAAGAACATTGCAAACGAAATGGTACGAGAAGGAAAATTAATGTTTTGGTCATCCGGTTCCACTACTATGTACGCTATCCCTGGTCGTATTAAAGACGAAGAAGGCGAAGGCGGAATCTAAAAACAGATTAACTTTGTCTGGTTTTGTAAAAGCATAAAGAATTAATTTCTTTATGCTTTTTTTATTTGCTATGTATCCTATTCATTACTTCGAATCACTCCCCTCCACCAATATCCTTGCCAAGGAACTTGCGGAAAATGGCGCTCCTCACGGTACAGCAGTTATCGCTGCCAACCAGACAGAGGGCCGAGGTAGACTGGGTAAAAGCTGGTTTTCAGCCCCAGGCAAAGGTCTCTATTGCTCTATAATAGTAAGACCGGTGCTCGCAGTGGAGGATTACCCCAAAATCACTTTGGCCGCAGGACTTGGCATGGCATTAGCGATAGATCGTATTGCTGGTGTTTTTTCGCAGTTGAAATGGCCTAATGATATTTTTCTTAATGGTAAAAAGTGTGGGGGGATATTAACAGAATCTTCGTCCCTAAATGAGCCGGAAAAAAGACGTTATGCAGTAATCGGCATCGGATTAAATCTTGGGTCGGCTTTTGAGGATTTTCCTGTGGATCTGCGTGATCAGGTAACTTCACTTTTTCTTCAGACAGGAAAAATCTACGATTCTAGGTTAGTCTTTTCTGCTATTTGTGCTGAGGTGCTGCGGCAGCTTGATGTGTTTTGTAAAGACGGATTCCAGCCTATTCTCGAATCTTGGAAACGCCGAGATTTTCTCCTGGGAAAGGAGATGGAATGTGTATCTTCCGAAGGTCAAATTGTTACTGGTGTGTCTTTAGGGCCAGACGATGAAGGACAATTGCACGTCAAAGACGAAGATGGAAGAATACACACGGTTCTATCTGGTGATATAAGACTTGCTCAAAGGAAAACAAGCCGGTAAAGCTCTCTTGTTTGCATCTACCGGCTTATTGTATTAAAGAGCTACTGATTAGTAGCGATAATATTCTGGCTTGTAAGGGCCGTTGATTGATACGCCAATATAATCGGCCTGCTCTTTTGTCAGTTCTGTAAGATTAACACCGATTTTTTTAAGATGCAGGCGAGCAACCATCTCATCGAGAGATTTTGGCAGGAAGTAGACCTTGTTCTCATATTTCTCAGAGTTTTGCCAAAGCTCCATTTGGGCAAGTACCTGATTTGTAAAGGAATTACTCATAACAAAACTAGGATGACCAGTCGCACAACCAAGGTTCACCAACCGCCCTTCTGCGAGAATAATAATTTTCTTTCCGTCAGGGAAAATGACATGGTCGACTTGCGGCTTGATATTATCCCATTCTAGATCCCGGATGCCGGCGATATCTATCTCTGAGTCGAAGTGACCGATATTGCAGACAATTGCTTCATTTGGCATGTCTTCCATATGTTTACGGGTAATGACTTTAAGATTACCTGTGCAGGTGACAAAGATATTACCAATGGCAGCAATCTCATCCATAGTCACAACACGGTATCCTTCCATAGCCGCCTGAAGAGCGCAGATTGGGTCAATCTCAGTAATATAAACAGTGGCTCCCATTCCCCTGAGAGCTTGAGCACAACCTTTACCAACATCTCCGTAACCAACCACAACCGCATTCTTTCCGGCAATCATGACATCTGTTGCACGTTTTATTCCGTCAATGAGTGATTCTCGGCAGCCATACAGATTATCAAATTTTGATTTGGTCACAGAGTCGTTGACATTAAAGGCAGGACAAGCGAGTTTCCCTTGTTTTGCCATCTCATTGAGTCTGTGTACTCCCGTTGTAGTTTCTTCGCTGATACCGCGAATATTAGCGAGTTCCTTGGTGTACTTCTCATGAAGTACAAGGGTAATATCTCCACCGTCGTCAAGGATCATATTAGGACGCCAGTTGTCAGGTCCAAAAATCGTCTGGTCTATGCACCACCAGAATTCCTCTTCCGACTCTCCTTTCCAGGCGAAAGTGGGGATACCAGCTGCAGCCATTGCCGCAGCGGCATGGTCCTGAGTAGAAAAGATATTGCAACTGGACCAGCGGACTTCTGCGCCAAGAGCTACAAGAGTTTCCATCAGAACTGCGGTTTGAATGGTCATATGCAAACAGCCTGCAATTCGAGCACCTTTAAGGGGAGCTTTGCTCTGGTGTTCTGCTCGAAGTGCCATGAGGCCAGGCATTTCAGTTTCAGCGATAGCTATCTCTTTGCGCCCCCAGTCAGCAAGGCTCATATCAGCAACTTTGTAATCTTTAAATATTTCAGTCATATCTATATTCCATTTATCTTTTTAGTACATTTTAAAGCTAAACAAAGATTCTGTTAGCTAGATTTAGCGAAGATTAGCTGCGTCACGAAGGATATCGGCCTTGTCGGTTTTTTCCCAGGTGAAGGTGTCAAGTTCGCGGCCAAAGTGGCCATAAGAAGCGGTCTGCAGGTAAATAGGTCGTAGCAGATTGAGTTGCTGAACAATGGCTTTCGGCCGCAAATCAAAATGTTCGGCTATAAGTTTTTTGATCTCGGAGTCGGAAATTTTACCGGTTCCGAAACTGTTGACATTGATTGAGACAGGTTGAGAGATGCCGATGGCATAAGCAACTTGCACCTCAAGTTCACTTGCGATACCTGCTGCAACAAGATTTTTAGCAACATAACGGCCATAGTAGGAGCTAGATCGATCAACTTTTGATGGATCTTTTCCGGAAAAAGCTCCACCGCCATGGGAACCTTTGCCGCCATAGGTGTCAACGATGATTTTACGCCCGGTGACTCCACAGTCACCAACAGGTCCGCCAATGACAAAACGACCAGTGGGGTTTATGAAAAACTTAGTATTTGAATCGATCATATGAGCAGGGAGTGTAGGTTTGATGATCTCTTCCATGACTCCTTCTTTAAGATCGTCATAACTGACAGTCGTGTCATGTTGAGTGGAAAGAACAACAGCTTCAATCCTACTAGGCACTTTATCGACGTATTGAATGGTTACCTGGCTCTTCGCATCGGGCCTGAGCCAAGGAAGTATGTTGGCTTTACGTACATCGGCTTGACGTTTGGTGAGTAAATGAGCGTAAGTAATGGGCATAGGCATAAGAACATCTGTCTCATTGCAAGCATAGCCAAACATTAGACCTTGATCACCGGCACCCTGGTCGAGATCTAGACCCGAACCTTCATCAACACCCTGAGCGATATCCGGTGACTGTTTTCCAATGGAAGTAATAACTGCACAGGATTGCCAGTCAAAGCCCATCTCCGAAGAATTATAGCCTATTTCTTTAATGGTCTGACGGACTACCTCCGGCATATCGACCCAGGCTGTGGTCGTTATTTCTCCGGCTATTAGCGCCATGCCGGTGGTAACCAGAGTTTCACAGGCGACACGTGCAAGCGGATCTTGGGTGAGAATTGAATCGAGAATGGCATCTGAAATTTGATCAGCAACCTTATCGGGATGGCCTTCGGACACTGATTCAGAAGTAAATAAATATGTTGACATAGGAACTCCAAAATAAGAAATTGTAACAACGTTTCTAGAACGCTACTTGAACAAAAGACTACCATTATACACAATATTGAAAGAAAATAATGATAAAAAGGGGAGGTACGGTGAAAAATTAAGTTCACTATATTTTATATCCAGCTGGGTAACAAGAACTGAATGACAACGATTTTTCAAGTGTGGAATCTATACAGAAGAACCAATGGTTCTTGCTTGGTTGATAAATAATGATTACCGTGGGCGATCAATTATGCATTGTACGACCTTGAGGCGAACATTAACCTGTCAATCGGCTAACATGGGGTTATTCGACCACGTTCTTTCGTTTCCTCTCGTTGTTATGTTAGAAGATACTCAATGAGTATTATATAGGTTGCAGATAAAGTTTCCAGCCTATCCTGGATTTAAAAGGGAATTCCTATTGTTGGAGACCCACCTCGCTACTCTACAGTAGCCAATATATAATTAACACCCCTCAAGGGGGAACTAAACAGAGTATGAACGAGAAAATCTGTAGGTCACTATACTCCTGCACGTCGGGAGCAAGGATTTTATTAAAAGGGGATGTCGGCGAATGTCTATAGAAGTAGCAAAAGAAGTATTGAGAATTGAAGAACAGGGATTAGCGGCAGTTCGTGAGCGAATTGGTGATGAGTTTGTGCGTGCGGTCGAAATAGTACTATTAAGTACCGGCCGGTTGGTGATTACCGGAATTGGTAAATCCGGCATTATAGGGCAAAAAATATCCGCAACTTTGAATAGTACCGGAACTCCTTCGTTTTTTCTGCATCCGGTCGAAGCGATGCATGGTGACCTAGGGATGGTAATGCCTGGAGATGTTATCTTAGCCATTTCCTATTCGGGCGAAACCGCAGAGCTTAATGCGCTACTTATCAGTCTGAAAGAGAGAGGTAACAAAATTATCGCCATGACTGGTGGAAAAACGTCGTCACTGGCTGCTGCTGCTGATGTTGTACTTGACATCAGAGTACCAAAGGAAGCATGTCCCTTAGGGCTTGCCCCAACAGCAAGTACTACTGCAACTCTGGCTATGGGGGACGCACTTTCTGTAGTTTTACTCAATCGTAAAAAATTTAAGGCAAAAGATTTTAGGCTGAATCATCCCGGTGGGAGTCTTGGTCAACGTTTAAAGGTAAGGGTCACGGAGGTAATGCTTGCGGGGGCGGCTATCCCATCAGTTTTGCCGAGTGATTCCGCCTCCGATGCTTTAAAGGTTCTCAATGAAACAAACAATGGTGCAGTTTTGGTTATCGGGCAAGACTGTAATGTCCTCGGTATAATCACTGATGGTGATGTTCGTCGGGCCGTGGTAAATCTCAAAGAATTTTCTATCCTGACTGCAGAACAATTAATGACGAAAAGCCCGATTTGTATCGACGGTGAATATCTCGCAGCTGATGCCTTGAGCATCATGCAAAAACATGAGATTACGGCTTTGCCGATCGTCGATTCTGCAAACAAACTACTCGGATTACTCCATCTCCATAATTTACTGGGAAAAGGCGAATTTCGTTTCCTGGTATAAGGTTGTCATCGAGTTGGAGCTCAATCAGATCTCAAACGGGGATATCGGAATCAATTGTTTTCGGAAAAAAGGTTCCAGTGCCCTGTTTTCTTCTCGTAGGCATAATACATAACCAAAGTGAGTGGACGACCTCCGTCGTTTTCCGTGCATTGCATCTTAAAGACCAATTTGGATTCGGTTTCTTTGGTTTTATTGATCACAGGGTTAGTAAGATTTTCGGGAATGGCCATTGGATAGTTGGCGATAAAGAGTGTTTGGTAATTGGCTTTCAGATACTCGATTTTTTTCGTCAGAGATATCTTATCATCAAGAGATTTTATGGCAGTTCTAATCTCTGATGTTGTGTCACTAAATTCTTTTTCTGTCCGAAAAGTACTTTTTGAAATATTGGATAAAGTCTGTTGATAAATACGCTTGGCATTCGCTAACTCATTATTTTCAAGTAAAGTTTGAACGGCTTGACGATCTCGAATTATTGACGCCTGAAGAATTATTTTACTCAATTTCTGTATATTGATATCCGAATCCTGCTCACTGTGGATACCCTTGTTACCGCTTAGTAAAACGCTTGCCTCATTATATGCTTTAATAGCCTCATCCCAGGATCCCGAGGCAAAGGCTTTATTACCTTTATTTATCGATGTATACAGCTCCGCTCTTTTAATGTTATTTCGGATGGCATCTATTGATTCGGGTGGCAGGGAGGTCTTCTGACCGCTTGCCAGTGCAAGGCTATAGGTTTCTATAGCACTCAGCCAGTCTGAACCAGTAAAAGACAGATCTCCTTGCTGTTTGAGATTTGCAAACTGGCTCATCTGTAACGAATTCTGGAGTTTTTCGGAATATTTTTCGCGGTCCGATTCCGGCAGAGATACCAAAATTTTTTGGGCTTGTAACAATTTCTCGATGGCGCCTTCCCATTGTTTTTTTTGTATTAAAACCTGAGCAGGATCATAAGATATTCTAAACTCGCACATTAAACGATTGTGATTTATGCTTTCTCTAACATTTGTGGAGAGGTAGGCATTGTTCTTGGATTGACTGAGGAGAGTCTCGTATAGTTTGAGCGCTGGTTGCCATTTGTCGTCTTTGTAGAGCGCTTCAGCCTCGTTAAGTTTTTGCTTTATGGACAGGAGATTTTTAGCCTCATCTTTTGGAATGTATTTATTTTCAATAAGTATATTGCCAGCCAACCCTTGAGTGAGTTTCTCTGATTGTAAAATCTCTAATATAAACTTTTCAAGTTGATGTACGAAATCCTGGTGGAAGAATTTCACCTCATGAACTAATTGTAATGCTTTATCGCATGAACGTTTTGCGGCATCGAATTGATTATTTGCATTGGAGGTGGAACATTGGGCATAGGCATCTTCAGCTTTTTTGAGCTTATCTGCAAAGGAATACCAAAAGTACCCTGCGCATCCAATACTGATCACAACAAGAGCAAGTGCCGAAATCAGAAAAGATTTGTTTTTCCTTCTGCCTTTCGATAAAAAAGGGTCAGCTGGAGATTGAGGCTTGGCAGTATTTGTCTTCTTGGCTATTGCTGGGGTCGGTTTTTTATTTGGTTTAGTCGGTTTTGGGTCATGATTTACAGCTTCAGCGGAATCCTTGTGTTTAAAGGAGTCTATGTTAGAGCTTAGGTTCCCTAGAAGATTCAGCGTTTGTTGTATTCGCTGGATATCATTATCAATATTCGGAAAGTCGGTTACTCTGGTAATTATCTGTTGGTACTTCTCAAGAGCTATTTGGGCGTTACCCTTATTTTCAAATTTTTTTCCATCACTGTGCAGCTTCTCAACTATTTGAATCTCGCCCCTGGCATATTGACATAACCCTGAAAGTTCATCTGAGAATTGTGCACTGTCTTCACCTTTTTTCAGAAGTGTAAAGTATTTCTTTTGATTTTTTAATAACTTGAAGGGCTCAATATCGATAGGGGTTGTAGGATCCGAATCAGGAAAGGAGGTATTCAGAACAATGTCTTCATCATCCCCCCCTTCCTCCAGAGAAAGGAAGTCGAACTCGGTCGTTAAGTCAGCGTCATCAAGGGTATCTATTTCGTGGATATGTTGTTTTGAAGAAGATTTCGCATTGGTATCCGTTATCCAATTGATCTGTGCAAACGGGAAAATATTAGAATTCTCCAGATACCAATCAGCCGCGTCTTCATTGAAGGCGTTGGTCGTTGAGTAGATTTCCCCATTGATCATTTGTCCAATATGGATGACAAGGTCTGACAGAAGTCGATCCTGTTCCCAAAAATCACCTAGGCAAATCGCGGCTGGATCAAAGTCTGGGTGAAAAGTTTCACTTTTCGGTTTGCAACTCGGTGGAAAATGTGGGAAACCAAAGGGGATGGAAATTTCCACTGTATGTTCGGTTGATTCGACGATCTTCCCCTCACCATCTTTGCTCATCCCGGTGATTGAGTAGGTGATCTTGTACTGATCTGGTGGATCTCCCTTGATTGGACGAACTGAAATGACAGGATTAGAATAGAAAGATTCTCTTACCTGCGTGTATATTTCATCTAATTGGTTGGAAGATGCAGACATGATTATTTATTGTTATAATTCTTAAATTGAGTAACATTTTTTTAAGTATAGCAACTTATTTAAGCAACACCAAAAGAAACTTTGGCAGTAACAAGATTTGCACTCAAAAAGAGTGTATGTAACTATGAGATGGAAATTAACCAGCATTCTGCATTTTACATGTGTAAATGAAAAATCTTAGCGTAGTTTTTACAATCGTAAAAGAAAAAAATTGTCCCCTGTACAAAGAGAATGAACAATTGCGTCTTTCAGAGAAGACTCTTTCCTGCCCGAAAGGCAAAGAGATGTGTCTCATCCTCGTCCGAGATTTGACGGAGCTTTTGTTTAAATTTTTACAAGAGCATGAGATTGATTTGGATGATTATCTGGACACAGTTTTTAATTGTAGCGGATGTACCGGATTGATTAAATTCTCCCTGATGCAACCTGGTACATTCGATCTTGACATTTTGGACGGTAATGTTGGCAACGATGACCAAGGTGGTGGTAGTGTCGTGGCTCAAGTAGATTCGGCCGTTTTGGAAACCTATAGAAAGATTGTTAACTGTTCTTTTTTGGGAGCTCTCCCCACTGACCATGTAAAGAGTATTCTCGATCACTGTCGAGAAATCACGCTTGAGGTGGGAGCCATACTTATTCGCAAAGGTGAAAAAAATCTTAATTTGTACATTGTCTTTGACGGCGAGCTCATTGTTGAGAGCGGCGGAGTTCATTTAGCTACTCTCTCGGAGGGGGAGATCTGCGGTGAGATGAGTTACTTGGGTGCGGATGTGGCGGTTTCTACGGTGAAGGCAACTAAAAATGCCACTGTGTTGGCCATACCTGGAGATGTTTTTGGTCGTTTGCTTGGAAATAACCGGGAAGTTCAATCATATATGGCACAACTGTTGGCCGGAAGACTGAACAAGACTAATGCGGCACGGGCTCGTGATTTTGAATCCTGTATGAGCGGACGGATTGATGAGATAGTTCCCGCCGAACTCTTTCAGATATTTCATATGCACCAGAAAACCGGGGTATTGTCTTTGGACTTGTCTGGGGTAAAAGCGAAAGTCTCTTTCCGTGAAGGATGTATTATTAATGCCGGTTATAATGATTTGAAAAATGAAGAGGCGATATTTAGAATTCTGGCAGAGAAAAAAGGGTTTTATCGCTTTACTTCGGGGCTCTCGCCAAACGAGATGAGAGCTGCAGAGATAGGAGATTTTATGATGCTGCTCATGGAAGGTGTTAAACGGGTTGACGAAGAACTGGATCGTTAATTGTTTGATGTTTGAAAAGGTTGCAGGCTGAGAATTTCCAGAAAGCTATTGACGTGATAATCTGCCTGAAGATTTTTGTTTTTAAACGCAATCAACGGTACTCTGCAACTTCTGGCATGTTCTTCATCAATGACCGAATCCCCAACGAAAATTGTCTCTTCCGGTCGACAGTTATAAAAGTCGAGAATTTCAAGAAGCCCATCTGGTGCCGGTTTTGGTCGTTTTGCCGTTGCAGCTGTTACCACCTTGCCAAAATAATCCTCCAATTCGTAACTTTTCAACAGCGGAATCATGGTGTCCGTTCGGTTAGTTGAGATTGCCAAGTGGTATTTCTTGGTGGTAATATCAAGAAATTTCACCAGATCTTCCTCGATCTCCATATATTGCAAAAATGGTTTATATTCACATAATTGCCTGAATTCATGCACCTCTTCAAGCGTTGGCAATGTTTGATGACGAAAGATATGTTGAACCGAATCAGCCACGCTGCTCATATGGACATAGTCTTCTTCACTCTTACTCATGAGTGGTAATCCAAAATGAGTAAGAAGGTGGTTGTAATACATGCAATTGGCTTTTTTGGAATTAAACATGACGCCGTCGCAATCGAGTACAATAAGTTTTAGCATGGAATGAATAGTCTAGAGATGTTGAAATAAAGAAGGAAGCGTTAAAATGGTGCAAAAAGTTGCTGACAAAGCCAGTCGATTCCAAAACGCAAAAGCTTCTCATCGTTATCCAGAGCCAATTTCTCAATTGGCGTAAGCGAGACTGACTCAAGCTGGTCGTTCAGCAACAGTTTTTTAAAGGCATCAAGGTTATAAAGTGCCAGAACGAAGAGATCGACCTGATTGGATGAGGGTATAAAACCCTTGCGTATGGAGCTGTGCTGAAGTATTGCCGCCACAGCGTCATTAAAATGATTGTAGGCAAGTAATTCCTGCGCCACGCTGTATTGCATGGCGTTCTGCGAAACTTGCTCTTGAAAACCCCGGCAGTGAGCTTCTTTCACAAGCACGAAGTGTTCCTCTATAGTGCCGTATTCACCAAGCATAACAGCACGGCCGAGAGGGTATGCACGGCAAGCCCCCGGCCGGTGTTTGTAAACCGTGCAGCCATGTTCGGAAACGAAAACACAACTGGCTTTTCCGTCATCGACCATCGTGAGATAAAGGCGTGGAAACGGTTCTCCAGGATCCTGTTCAATGATGATATAATCATCAAGCAACTGTTCGGAGGTGAGGCCGGTTGCCTTTCTCAGACGCAGAACATCGTATGGGGTCAGGGTAAGCTCAAGCATACGACAGCAGTCGGTGAAACACCTGACATCCTTATGACAGGAAAAAGTGAAATTCTCCGACTGTGTTAGCTTTGTTACGTTTTGTGGTAATTGGTTTGTTTCCTTCATCTCCTGTCTTCAGTCCTAGGCCGTTTTTTTACCCAATATGGACAGTAGGGGGCTTGCTATAAAAATTGAGGAATATGTACCAACCACTATACCGGTTAACAGGGCAAAAGTAAAATCGTGGATAACCGAGCCGCCAAAGAAATAGAGGGCGAGCAAAACAATGACAGTTGTTCCGGAAGTGACGATGGTTCGACTGAGTGTCTGATTGACACTGTCGTTGATAACCAGTGCAACCGAATCTTCCCCAGATTTGCGCATGTTTTCCCGGATTCTATCGAAGACAATGACCGAGTCATTGAGTGAATAACCGGCTAAGGTGAGCAGTGCAGTAACTATGAGCAGGGTGATTTCAATGTTCATTAGCCAGCACAGCCCAAGAATAACCATGACATCATGAAATGTTGCTAGGGCCCCGGCGAGACCAAAGCGTATGTCGAAGCGGAAAGCCAGATAAATAATGACACCAGCAAGAGAAATTATGATGGCCTCGATGGCCTTATTCCGAAGCACGGAACTAACGGATGACCCGATTTCCGACTGGCTCTCTATGACGAAATGCTTTTCTGGCAGTTCGGTAGAGAGGATACTTCCGACTGATTCATCAAGGTTGGCAACGACAGCGTCCGACTTTTTAATTTTGATTATAAGTCGATGTTCGTTCTCAACTTTCTGTAGGTTGATATCCTTCATGTCGTGTTTGCTGAATGCTTTCCTTACTTCGGCCATGCTGAAATCCTGGCTTGCTTGGTACTGAAGGAGCGATCCACCGGAGAAATCTACACCCATATTCGCATGGCCTCGGGCGATCTGGATAAGGGCAACAAAACCGATAATCACCATCGTTGCAGAAATCGCGAATGTAATATTCTTAATTCGCATGTAATCAATATTTGGCTTTTTGGTAAAACGCATGAAATTGAGCGTTTTCATCGGTTTCACTGCATTGATTGTGTCAAACATCAGCCGGGAAAAGAAGAGAGCTGCAAACAGATTGAATAGAATACCCAGTGAGAGGGTGACGGCAAATCCTTTGATAGGGCCTGTGCCGAACATAAAAAGTGCTACAGCGGTGATCAGGGTTGTCACCTGAGAGTCGACGATTGTCAGAAAGGCTTTGCTATAGCCACCATCAATACTCGATCTGACTGATTTTCCAAGAGCGTACTCTTCACGCATCCTCTCAAAAATGAGAACATTGGCGTCCACAGCCATACCTATGGTCAGGATGATACCAGCGATGCCTGGCAGAGTCAGAGTGGCGTTGAGTATGGCCAGTCCGGTGAAAAGCAGAAGGATATTGAGAAACAGAGCCGCGTTGGCAATAACCCCGGAGAGTCGGTAGTAAATCAGCATAAAGGCAAGAACCAGGATGGAACCAAAGACGCCGGAATAGATTCCTTTGTTGATGGAATCCTGTCCAAGAGTTGAGCCGACCGTCATATTCTGGACTATATCTACTGGCGCAGGCAGGGCACCCACTCTGAGTACGATGGCAAGATCAGCTGCTTCTTCGTGGGTAAAACTACCGCTGATCTGAGCGGAACCTCCAAGGATGCGCTCCCTGATTACCGGTGCGGAGCGAACAATACCGTCGAGAACAATGGCCATCCTCCTTCCGACATTATTTTCGGTTATGTGAGCAAAAACCTTTGCACCACGGCTGGTCATATCTATGCTGACATACGGTTCATTAAAATTACCTCCGATCCGGACCTTGGCATCTTTTATCATGTCTCCTGTCATAAGGACTTTATTCTCAAGGAGGAGGGGGATCAATGTTTCTTTTTTGGTTTGTTTATCAATGTTTTTTTCAAAGTAAATTGATGTGTTGTCTGGCAATCTGCTTTGCAGAGCACGGTTGAGCTTACTCATGCTTTCACCGTTTTTCCACTCTTTCGATTCCCGGGCCTGGGCAACGAGTGCCTGAAGATTTAGACCAGGTGCATCAGCAACAATTTTGAATACCAGCTGGGCTGTATCACCAAGCAGTTTCAGCGCTCGTTTGGGGTCTTTAATGCCGGGAAGTTGGATAACAATTTCATCCTCACCCTGACGGAGAATGACAGGTTCTGCTACACCGAACTGATCGATGCGGTTTCGGAGGATTTCTAGTGATTGATCTACAGCGTGGGTTTTAATATATTGTTTCTTCTCATCTTTCAATGTCAGGAAGACCCTTGGGAAACTCCCTTCATTTGTTTCGATTCTTGCATCAATGTCAGGAAAGTCAGCGCTGATAAGACTTTTTACTTTGTCAACAGCACTGGTGTTAGGTAATGTGAAGATGATTGTATCTGGAGTTGGAGATGGACTTCTCACCGCGCTTATGGATTCTTCAGTGAGGGTATCCTTAAGATCATTGGCGGCCAAATCTAATGAATTTTCTTCGGCCTTTTGAAGGTTGACTTTCAATACCAGATGCATTCCGCCTTGAAGGTCCAGACCAAGACGTAGTCCTTCTGGTGCCATGTAAGTTTTCCACCACTTGGGTGTGTCCTTGTAAAAGGAAGGCACAACGGTGACGAAAGACAGGAGGATGACCGACACGAGAAAGGCGAGTTTTAATTTTAGTGCTGTATTCATGGATATCCTTGAGGTTTTCTGTATAGTGAAGCTCGTTCATCTGCTGCATGAAACATTGATGGCAAACTTTTCGATTATACCCCAATGCCACAATCTTGCAAGGTTCAGTGCATGATAATTGGTCACTTAAAATCGATTATTGTGTTTTTTTTAAAAAAAAATGTGAAAGAAAAAATTCTGGTCACCAAATGAGTCCTGAAATGAGAGCATAATGAGGTTCCTTTATAAAAGAACGCTTCTTTACGGCTGGCTATAAAAGTTTTGCAAAAAGCCGGTAACGGTTCTGTCGAGTTACATTTTTGTGTCGTAGCTTTTCATGGTAATCTTCATGTGAAAATCTCAAAAGAGTACAGGAAAAGCATAAACTAGTGGTCACTTCGATCTGGAGGTAAATGCGAACCATTGGGCGAAAACAAAAAGCTTCTTGCGATAAATGGAAGCAGAATGTAAATTTCCAAGACCATTTATCGTAGATCGTTTAACCGAAAATTGATTTTATAACTAATACCCGCGCAAGCGGGAATCATGTCAATGCCCATTACTGGGTGCTTTTTCTGTGCTCACTTGATGGGGATAAGTATTTTTCTTCAAAACATTTTCTTGGAAAATCAAGGAAAACTTCCGTAGAATACTCATTCTATGCATAATTAATTTATACCGGAGAGGGACTAAGGTGTACACGCAGATCTATATATTGCGGTTTCCAAAGGAAACCAGTGATCAGCCATTCATTTATCGGCTGGTTAAAGAATATGATATTGAATTCAATATCCTCAAGGCGGACATTCTCATGCAGCGCGAAGGCTTGATGATCATTGAGCTAAAAGGGAGTAGTAAAACCAATGTGAGAGCCGGTCTCGATTATTTAAGGAATCTGGGGGTGAAGATTGAGCGATTGGCTGCAAGAATTCGTAGGGACGAAGAAAATTGTTTTCAATGTGGAGCCTGTACAGGTGTGTGTCCCTCGGGAGCTCTCTACGTTCGGCGTCCGGAAATGTCGATAGTTTTTGATGCCGAAAAATGTACGGGTTGCAGTCTTTGTGTTCCTATTTGCCCGGTAAGGGCAATGGAAGTATCGCTCGACGATAATTGGATTTATTCCGAAAAATATATGGTTTGAGTTGGCCAAGTATCGCAGTTCAGCCGAACCTAAATATTAATACTGAACTGCGATGTCATAAAAAGGCAATATATCTCCCGTTTTTCGGGATTAATATTGTTTTGGATTGGTAGTATTATCTGCCTCGTCACTCTGACCGAAAATCGTCCAGTCCGGAAGGCTGAGCTTTGGAAACCATGCAGTCAGACGCGATTTTGGGGGATCCCCAGCTTCTATACGAGCTAGTAATTTTTTGGCTTTTGCCGCTATATTGCTATCTGGGTAAATAGCCAGCAAATATTTCAGTCGAACGACCGCCTGGTCGTATTTTGCTGCTCTAACGTAGTATTCTACGACAAAATATTCGTGGTTGGCCAGAAATTCGGTTGCGGCAGCAACCCGTGCTTTTGCTTCATTCGTATATGGAGAATCTGGGTGCGCTTTTATTAACTGCCTGAATAATTCGATTGATTTGATTGCTCCGGCGGTATCCCTGTCGATCCGGTCAATCTGTTTGTAGTTGCACATTGCCTTCTGAAACATTACGTAGGGGATGCTCTCATTGGTCGGATGACGATTTTCAAATGCTTCATATAAAGGTAACGCTTCCTGATAACGTTCAAGATAATAATTGCAATCCGCCGATTTGAGTTCAGCAAGAGTTGCTTCAGGGCTGAAAGGATAGCGCTTTAGTATGTCATCAAAAAACTCAATGGCAGTAAAATATTTACCAACGCTGTAGTCGTCCATGCCTTTTAATAAGAGGTTCTTGGCAGGTAAATTCAAGTCAGCGTTGTCTGCTATTTCGTTACCTTCTTCATCTATTGAAGTAAAATTAAACATATCATGCAAACTACCGCATCCGCTCAAAGAAAGGAGCAAAAAAAAGATCAGTACGCCTGTCAATAAATCATGGTTGGAGTGTGTTTTGGACAGCTTCATCGTTAATTTCAATGGTTGGATTTTTTTAGGTTAATTAAGAATTTTTCAGCAGCCAGCACAGCCACAGCGCCTTCACCTGCAGCATTAATGATTTGCCGGACGTCTTTGCTGCAAATATCACCGGCAGCCATGATTCCAGGTATCACCGTTTGGGACTCTGAATCGATAGGGATAAAACCCCATTTGTCGGCCTTGAGAAGTTTAAGTGGCAGGCCATCGTTGTTAGGAGTGACGCCGATGAGGATAAAAACGCCTTGCACATCCAGGGTCGAAGCTGTTCCATCGTTGGCGAGAAGGTTGAGGTATTCCACTTCTTTTTCACCTTCAATGGAGGTAACCCTGGAGTTCCAGATAAATTCAATCTTTTTATTGGCAAAAGCTATTTCCTGTATGATCTTCGTTGCACGGAGTTCCTTACGGCGATGAATAACCGTAACTTTACTGGCGAATTTGGTCAGATATTCAGCCTCTTGAATAGCAGTATTTCCTCCGCCGATGACGGCCACATGCATGTTTCGGTAGAAGGGAGCGTCACAAGTTCCGCAGTAGGAAACTCCTTTGCCCCGCATCTCGAATTCTCCAGGTATATTGAGCGTGTTAGCTCGTGCACCGTTACAAATTATAAGCGTATCGCAACTGATTCGCCCCCCGCCTTCAAGATGAAGGATTTTGTGTCCTCCTTCATTTGGGTCAACTTTTGTCACACAGGCCAATTCGATATTAAGGTCAAATCTCTTGGCGTGTTGAGTCATTTTTTCAACAAGATCAAAGCCCGTCAAACCGTCTGGGAAACCGGGATAATTGTCGACCCAATCAGTGAGCAGAACTTGTCCGCCCGGTACGCCCTTTTCTATCAGAACATGGTCAAGTCGGGCTCGGGCTGCATAGAGTCCAGCAGATAAACCAGCTGGACCTCCGCCTAAAATAACGAGCTCGTAGTGATCTTTCATTATCTCAAATAATCACAAAAAATCATAAAAAAGCTGTCATCCTTGATGAGTTTAGTACCTTCAAACAAGTAAGACAGCCTAAAAAACTTTGCTTATTTTGCCTTCTCAATGAGAGCTACGAGTTGTGCTTTGCCAACTGAACCGGTAATCTGGTCAACAACTTCACCACCTTTGAACAGAATAAGTGTTGGTATTGCTCGAATACCGAACTTGCCAGGAGTTGCAGGGTTGTCGTCAACGTTCATTTTTGCAATGGTTATTTTTCCCTCATACTCAACTGCGAGATCCTCAATGACTGGTCCGATGGCTTTACACGGTCCACACCATGGAGCCCAGAAATCGACCAAAGTGGGTTGGTCTGATTTAACAGCGGTGTCAAACTCCGCGTCAGTTAGTTGCTGGACTTTATCACTTGCCATTATTTTCTCCTTTACTAATGAGATTAATTTAAGTCTGAATGTATAGGTGAGAAGTAACCCAGAATCAGGATCACACCTCTTGCCACTTTACCTTTTGCTCCATAGGCTGACAAGTAGAAAAAGACTACCCGGCTTACGGCAACAAGGCGGATAACATGCGGTTTTTTACATTGCGCATCAAAATATAAAAATCAAGGGGTGTAAAATTGACAGTAAAACACGGAGCGTGGTATATTGTCGCCCATTAAAAAATTAAATTAAAGTTAATTGATATCCTTGTATTATCATCTATCTGCAAAAGCATAACCCCAATAAACGGGATAAGTACCTTCCAGATTATTTTCTGTAAATAAGAACAAGAAAATAATCTGGAAGGTACAAAACAGTTATGAATCATAAAAAAGGAACTACTCATGAAAAATACAGCCTCCGCAAAACTTTTTGAACAAGCCAAAAAATATATTCCCGGGGGAGTTAATAGTCCCGTAAGGGCATGCCGATCTGTGGGATGTGATCCAGTTTTTATTACTAAAGCGTCAGGCGCAACTCTGACTGATGCAGACGGTAATGAGTATGTCGATTTTGTTTGCTCTTGGGGACCGATGATTGCAGGGCATGCTCATCCGGATGTTATAAGCGCGGTGCAGAAAACCGCAGCTCTAGGGACTAGTTTCGGGGCACCAACTCCTGTGGAAATTGATCTTGCAGCCATGGTGGTCGAAGCGCTGCCTTCAGTAGAAAAAGTTAGGTTTGTTAACTCGGGAACCGAAGCCACCATGAGTGCTGTTCGATTAGCCAGGGGGTATACCGGCAAAAAAGTAATTGTGAAATTTGACGGCTGTTATCATGGTCATGCCGATTCTTTTTTGGTAAAAGCTGGATCCGGCATCATAACGCTTGGCATTCCAGGTAGCCCTGGAGTACCTGATGAAGTCGTCAAAAACACACTCTCAATCCCATACAATAATGTGGATGTACTTGAGAGTACATTGCGGGATGAAAGTTTGGAAATTGCTTGTGTTATTGTTGAACCCGTTGTGGGAAACATGGGCTGTGTACCTCCCAAACCGGGTTTTCTTGAGAAATTGAGAGAACTTACCAGCGAGCTGGGAATATTGCTAATTTTCGATGAGGTGATTACTGGCTTTAGGCTCAGTTACGGAGGTGCACAACAATATTATAATATAGCTCCTGACTTGACATGCCTTGGAAAGATTATCGGTGGTGGCTTACCTGTTGGAGCTTACGGTGGTAAGGCTGAGATTATGAATTGTGTGGCACCGGATGGACCTGTATATCAAGCGGGGACACTTTCTGGAAATCCTCTGGCCATGGCTGCTGGAATAGCAACGTTGAAGTTGTTGCAGAAACCTGGTTTCTATGAACGGCTTGAAGCAAAAGCCGCAGGATATGCTGAAAGGCTTGAAAATGCAGCCGTCGGTGCAGGAATTCCTGTGCAGCTCAATCGTGTCGGCAGCATGATGACAGGATTCTTTGCTGCACATCCGGTAACTGAATTTGAATCGGCTATGAAAGCTGACACAAAAAGATATGCACAACATTACCGTCAAATGCTGGCCGGGGGAATATACCTTGCTCCCTCGCAGTTTGAAGCGTCGTTCATTTCAGCAGTGCAGACTGAAGAGGACCTCGAAAATGCTATAAAAATGACTGAATGGTCATTCAAAAAAATACTCGAAAAGTGAAAAAATATTGACTTTGACATGGAGTCATGATACCAAACTGCTTTATAATGTAACAGTAAGTAGAGCATCAGAAATTGTGGGTGAACAAAATGTCAGATGTGAAAAAGGAATTTGTTCAACTGCTGGCGAATTATGGTCATATTGGATTTACTTTTGTTGCTGCCATTATGATCGGGATGGGTGGAGGCATTTATCTTGATCAAAAAGTTTTTGATGGGCGCACTGCACCATGGTTAACTTTTATTGGTTTGGCTCTTGGTATTGCCGCTGGGTATAAAACTCTGTTTGAGGTTATATGGCGGGATAAAAAAGCCGAGGAAAAGAAAGACCGCGAAGACTAGTGCGTTTGAAATTATTTTCTGATTTTTTTGTAAAGAAATAATCTCGTGAAAGTACTTATCCCGACTTATTTTACGTTTATCGGGGCTAGAGGGTTGTGTGACAGAAAATTTGTTGTCCCTGCAGAAAATGCAGGTAATTAGTTGGATTGTTCTAGCTGTAATGACCTTGGGGGCAGCTGTGTTGGTTTCTCTGTGGTTTTCCTGGTCTGTATTTGCCGGGGGAGTTATTTCGATTTGCAGCTTCTGGGTATCGAATAAAGATGTGACGAAGTTGATCAGTTCAATAACTTCGTTAGTATCTCCAGAAGATCGGAAGGCCCAGGCTCAACAAGGTCAAAAGGGTTACGTGCTGAAATTCTGGATGCGCATTATACTTATTGGTATTGTCTTGCTCTTGCTGATTAAAGGCAAAGTAGTCAATATCTTTGGATTGATATTAGGGTTGTCAACGGTAGTGGTTGCGATCACGTTCATTTCTTTGAATGTAGCCAGTCACTATTTCTTCAGAGGCAGGAGGTAAAAGGAGTTATGGAACATCCGATACTATTTATTTCAATTATCCTTGAAAAACTGGGACTTCCTGTCCCGCATGGTCCTGTAGGGCATACGTTTTTAGAGCAACTATGTGCGCCGTATATGACCTACACCTGGCTAGTAATGGCATTTCTCTTCCTGGTCTCTAAACTGACTCTTGGTAATCTGGAAATGATTCCAGGAAAGGGGCAGAATTTTTGGGAACTGGTAATCGGAGGGATGGATAGCTTTTTTGCTGAGAATATGGGAAGAGAGATGGCTGATAAATTCTTTCCAATGATCGCAACTTTCGCGTTGTATATTGCAGTTGCCAACCTCATAGGCCTCATCCCCGGATTCATGTCTCCGACTTCAAGTCTCAACACAACCTTGGCGTTGACTCTTATTGTTTGGTTTAGCCATCATCTTATTGGTTTTCGTGAGCACGGCTTGAGCTATTATAAACATTTCATGGGACCGGTTTGGTGGCTTGTACCCCTTTTGTTGCCCATCGAACTTATCAGTAACTTTGCACGTCTCATTTCCCTCTCTATTCGTCTTTTCGGAAATATTATGGCCAAGGAAACTTTGCTGGCGATACTGTTCATGCTTGCAGGTGGTTTTTTTGCTCCGCTGCCAATAATGATTCTAGGTGTTCTCGTTTCGATTGTGCAGGCGATGGTTTTTGTATTGCTGACCGTTGTCTATTTTTCACAAGCACAAGAGCACGCGCATTAGTGACTTAGAAAAAATATTCTTGTTTTCTCACAAGAATATTTTTTCGTGAAGGAACTTATACCCCTCAAGGGGGGTACTAAACAGAGTCCCCGTGCTTTGCGGGGGGTAATAATGTAGAAAGGTTTCTCTTGTATCTAGCGGTATGGGAAAACGTATACGTATATCTATGTAGTAAAAAAATATAAGAAGAAGGCCAAAAACTAAACTTTTTAAGGAGAAAACAATGGAAGGAAATCTTCAATTAGCTTTGATTTGCGTAGGTGCTGCACTTTCTATCGGTCTTGCTGGACTGGGTGCGGGTATTGGTATCGGTTCTGTTGGTAATGGTGCATGTCAGGGACTCGCAAGAAACCCTGAAGTACAGCCAAAGTTGATGGTTTTCATGATTCTCGGTATGGCACTTGCTGAGTCTGTTGCAATTTATGGACTGGTTATTTCTCTGATTCTTCTTTATGCTAACCCATTGTTGGGATAAGAAAAAAGAGGACATAACGATCGAACCATGGTCGTAGAAACGGGCTGCAGAGAAATCTGCAGCCCGTTTCTTTTTCATATTTATGCCGAGTTGCAAAAGGTTAGGAGAGTAGACGTGCCAGTAGATTCCGAGGAGCATATTGTTATACATCCACGAAGGAATAGAAACGAGAAACCGCTGCCGGAAAACGGTCTTCTGCTTGTTAATCCTACGGAAGCTTCGGACTGTCTTGGTAAATTGAAAAAATGCGGTGGGAAACAGCATTTTCTCTTTAATTCCGGGATGGTTGTTGCTGATGATCAGTCATGTTTTGTGGCAGGACCAGCTATCGGGGCGCCTATGGCCGCTCTCACTTTAGAAAAATTAATTGCTCTGGGGGCCAAAAGAGTTATCCTTTTCGGTTGGTGTGGAGCTATTTCTAAAACTTTGAAGGTAGGGGATGTCCTCGTACCTGATAAGGCTCTTTCCGGAGAGGGTACCTCAAAGTATTATCCATCAGAAGCTGCCGTAGGACCTGATTCAAATCTAAGTACCAGGGTGTCAGAACTCTTTGATGATAATGGTGTATCTATTCATCGGGGTTGTGTTTGGTCAACTGATGCTGTGTACCGAGAGGACAGGCGTATGTTGAAAGAACTCTGCTGCGAAAAAAGGGTAGTTGCTGTTGATATGGAATTTTCTGCTCTTTGTGCCGTCGCAATATTCAGAAAAATTGAATTTACTGCCGTGCTTATTGTTTCGGATGAACTTTGGGGTGATTCCTGGCGACCAGGTTTTTCTAAACAGTTTTTTATAGAAAAGAAGCAAGCTGCATTAAAACTGCTGCTTGAACATTTTGGACACTTTGGAGAGAAATAATGCCTCGTTTTCACCTTATCAGTCTTGGTTGTGCGAAAAATTTAGTTGACTCAGAGGTCATGCTTGGCTCAATGGCGTCTGAAGGCTGGGAACTCATGGATGATCCGCATGATGCCGACCTCCTCATTCTTAATACCTGTGGTTTTATCCAGCCGGCTGTGGAAGAGGCTATTTCAGAAATCTTTGAGCTTGTCAGGATCAAAGAATCTTCACCTGGTAAAAAAATTGTTGTCGTTGGTTGCCTTGTTCAACGTTATCAGGAACAACTACAAAAAGATCTTCCTGAGATAGATCTTTTTGTCGGTACGGAGGGAGCCGCAGATATTGCAAAGTATGTGTCCCAGATGGAAAATGGTGATTTGACGAGTAAAGTATTGTTGCCAGACCGAATGCTCATGTCAAGTTCCACTCCTCGTGTGATATCTACGCCAGTATTTCGAGCATGGTTGAAAATCACTGAAGGCTGTGACAACAGATGTGCGTATTGCATGATTCCTGCTATCCGGGGCCGATTACGTAGCAGGACCATTAATGATCTTACCCATGAAGCACAGAATTTAGAGGAATACGGTGTAAAAGAACTCTCAATTATCGCTCAGGATAGTACAGCGTATGGCAATGACCTGGGGCAAGGACAGAATATAGTTCGGCTGATGCAACAATTGTTGAGTCAAACATCCATTCCATGGTTTCGTCTGCTTTATCTCTATCCAACAGGAGTTAGCAATGATTTGTTGCAGTTGATGGCTGACAATCCAAGATTGATGCCTTATCTCGATATTCCGATGCAACATGTCAGTGATAAAATACTTCGATCAATGAATCGTCGTTATAGTTCAGAACAATTATACGAGACTATCAGTCGAATCAGATCTTTTCTTCCAGATATAGCTCTCAGAACAACGTTCCTTGTCGGATTTCCTGGGGAAACAGAAAGTGATTTCTTAGAGCTCGAAACATTTCTACAGAAGTCGCAGATCGATCATGTTGGTGTATTTCCATACGCCAATGAAGAAGGCTGTCCATCAGAGACATTTCCAAACCAGATACCGACGGGTGAAAAACAAAAGCGGCGAGATCATCTTCTTGAAGTGCAGTCGCAGTTATCCTCAGTGATTCAGAAAAAATATATTGGCAGGATTGAACCGGTTTTAGTTGAAGGATTGAGCAGAGAAACGGATCTATTACTGGAGGGCAGGACTAGATATCAGGCTCCAGAGGTCGATGGGTGTGTATATATCAATGATGGTGTCGCCAACCCTGGGGATATCGTTCAAGTACACATAACCGATACACAGGTATATGACCTTATAGGCGGTATTGTAGGAGGGGAAAGAGTAAGTTGATCCCAACATGCACACAACAACAATGCACATAACAACACCTGGCCTATATCTTCAGATAACCAGGCGTTGTTAATTTGATCAAGTGTTGGTGGATAATCTATTTACCGTTGTTCACTTTTTCTCGTAATTCCTTACCAACTTTGAAAAATGGAAGCCTTTTCGGTTTTACCTGAATTTTCTTACCGGTTTTAGGATTCCTACCTTCGTATGACTCATATTTTTTAATAACAAAGCTGCCAAAGCCTCGAATCTCAATGCTTTCCCCTTTGGCTAGTGCTTCAGTCATTGTCTCAATAACTGTATTGGTTATTGCGGCCGCTTCACGATGAGGTACGTTAATATCCTGTGCCAATGCTTCAATGAGTTCTGATTTATTCATACGTAACTCCTGTCTCCGGAAATCAAATTTAGGTCCTTTATCCACCTGCATTTGCAAAAAAAATGTGAATAGTAGATGAGGTCTAGATCTATAGCTGAAAGATAAAAAAAATAAAAACAACCCAAAAATCAAGATGTTATATGTGGAAAAGATTACTTCTTAATAAAGACTACTCACCTAACTGATTAGATTTAATCAGCTATTTGGTGATTTGTAAAGAAAATTCTATAAAAAGATCTTTTTTAATTCTGAAGGGTTAAGTTGTCTGTAGTCTCCAAGAGCCAATCGACCTAAAGAGAGTTTGCCATAAGCTGTTCGCTTAAGGTGTAGGACAGGGTTGCCGATAAAACCAAACATTTTTTTTACCTGTCTCTTTCTGCCTTCGTGAATAGTTATTTTCATAAGGCAATTTGTACCTACTTTTGCAACAACAGAGACTAGAGCGGGTGAAGTCATTTTTCCCTCCAGAAAGATGCCGCGTGTTAGGAGTTCTATATTATCACTTCTAGGGTATCCCTTGACTAATGCTTCGTATGTTTTGTCAATTCCGTGACTTGGGTGCTGTATCTTTTGGGCCAACGCTCCGTCATTTGTGAGGATTAGTGCACCTTCTGTATCCAGATCTAACCTGCCAACAGGAAAGAGTCGAGCTTTGATATCTTTGATAAGTGAGGTGACAATTGGTCTTCCTTGAGGGTCGGAAAGAGTCGTAACATACCCTTTGGGTTTATTGAGCAGGTAATAGACCAGCTGCTCCTTAGCTTCAACGAGTTTCCCGTCAAATGTAACCCTGCTTTCACCAGGCATAATGGAGACACCCATTTCTTTAACTATTACACCGTCAATGGCAACTCTGCCTGCATTAATGAATTCTTCGGCCTTACGCCTGGAGGCGATGCCGCATTGGGCGATATATTTTTGTAATCGTATCGGAGTGTTCATCGCCATTCCGCAGGAATAATTTTTGAAAATTTTGCATCTACCAGCTCTTTTGTAGCTTTATCGACTTCCAAAACATCTGTGTACCAAGGTTTCATTCGACAATCTATTGCAACCGGGGGATGAAGACCAACATGAAAACGATTGACTGAAACAGATTTGGCATGAATGTCGGCGGCCGGTTCGAAGCGGGTAAAAATAGACCAAAGAAATTCTTTCATAGAAGAGGTCGTTTCGTCACTATCATCTACCAGCAGAATGACGGGCCAGTCGTGTAGTCCTTCGCTTTCGGTGAGTTGCTTTGCCAGGCCGGGATTTTCACTGTAAGTGCAGCCCTGGATAACTAGAGTTCCGGGCAGAAATACTTTTGGTTTTATGCAACCATATGGGAGTGTTCCGGAAAACGTTTTTGGCAATTCACGTATCTTTTCTTTGCCAAGTCCCATGAGCATGGCTTTAGAACCTTTATTGACCGAAGGGCCAGTGTAATCCAGTGTATCCTGTGAGACATTTGCAAAAACAAAAAGGTCCCGTTGCCATTGCACTCTTTCAAGTACATGTGTCCACAAACGTCCAAAATCTGTAACATCAACGTCACCATCAGTGACAATGAGAAATTTTGTCAGAGAGAGTTGCCCTTCTCCAAGAATACGCAAACCGCAGGCAAAAGCCTCTCTTGGATATCTATCAGACACTTTTGCAGCTGCTAAACAGTGAAAGCCAGTTTCTCCAAAAGTTTTAAGTTCTTTCACTCCTTTCATAACCAAAGGAAAGAGGGGGGAGAGCAGGTCCTGGAGAAAGTCACCTATGTAATAGTCCTCCTGCCTGGGGCGGCCCACTATTGTTGCAGGATAAATAGCATTATTGCGGTGATAGAGGTGGCTTACCTGGAAAACAGGATAATCATGTTTTAAAGAATCATAACCATAATGATCGCCAAACGGTCCCTCTGGGTGGCGCAGGTGTGGCGGAACCTGGCCTTTGATGGCAAACTCAGCATTTGCTACCAGTCGATGTCCACCCAAAGGGTCATCCGTCATCCGGAGTTTGTCGCCGATGAGCAGGGAGGTAAGCATGAGTTCCGGAATGTCTTCTGGAAGCGGCGCAATTGCAGAAAGCATGAGCGCCGGGGGGCCTCCTATGAAAAGAGTAAGTGGCAGGGGACGATTCTGTTTTTCCGCCTCGTAATAATGATACCCTCCTCCTTTGTGGATCTGCCAGTGTATTCCCGTTGTCACGTCATCATGTCTTTGGATTCGGTACATACCAAGGTTATGACCTTTGCCGTCGGGATGTTCGGTATAGACCAGAGGCAAAGTGACAAATGGTCCACCATCGCTATGCCAGGATGTTAACATCGGCAGAGAACTGAGTTTTGCTGGTGTCTGGCGGTTCTCAAGTATTGACCCGTTTTTTACGGATTTCAATCCTATTTTCAACCCGTCCAAAAAGAGACGGCGATTGTCCCAGATTTTACCAACCGAGAGTGGCATAACCGACTCGGCGAGTTGGACAATATCGCGGACAAATTGTTGCGGCTTATTGCCAAAGGCAAGTTCGAGCCTCTTATTGGTGCCGAAGAGATTGGTGGTAACGGAAAAATCGGAGCCTTTAACTTTGGTGAACAGTAGGGCAGGTCCTCCTTTTGCGATGATGCGCCGATGAATTTCAGCGATCTCAAGGTAGGGATCAACTTCCTGGTCAATAACGAGTAATTGATTTTCTTTTTTTAGAACTTCCAGGTAGCTACGAAGATCGTAGAGTTTGGTGAAACCCACAGTTTACTCCTTGTTGTTGTGATGATGAAGTGAGTCGCCAAGAAATATTCGGTGGTATTCGTTTTCACTGAGATGTTTTCTTAACAGGTTCATGAAATGATCGACAAATTGGATAATCTCTTCGCTGGACAGTCGCGCAGAAAAGAGTTTGGAAAAATCTTCCTGTCCGCCAAGTTTGAGAAATGTGGCAAGAGATTGTCTGTCAATTTCCTCGGTAAGCCCGAAGCATATTTTAGATGGGTCTGGTTTTGTCATGAGTGCTCAAAAGGGCTGAGGATGTAATTTATACAGCGTCAGAGATGATCTTCCAATGAACAGTACGACTTCGCGGGCCGTCAAATTCACAGAAAAAAATCTTTTGCCAGGTGCCGAGCTGTAGACTGCCGTTGTTTATGTGGATGGTCAGTGAGCTGCCAGTGAGCAAAGCCATAACATGAGACGGTGAATTCCCCTCGGCATGCCGATAGTTCAGGTTACGGGGGACGATATGTTCAAGACAGCTAATAATATCAAGACAAACATCGGGGTCCGCGCCTTCATTGATAGTGAGTCCTGCGGTGGTATGCGGATTGAAAAGAGAGACTATTCCGGAAGAAATTTCCCGGCTTTTGATGACTTTGTCAAGTTCTGCGGTGATGTTGACAAGTTCCATCTTCGCTGTGGTACTGATTTTCAATTTGCCGCTGAGCATAGGTTCTCCTATAGAAATGCCAAAATAATGGTAGCTCCGTTCCTTGCTTTTCGATGAGAGGATGCAGGATACGTCATTACTTACTGAAAATTCAAGACAATATTACGTTCGAATAAGAATTGAGTTTAAAACAATGAATATATGTTCTTTTTGTCCGGCGGTCAATCTTTGCCGAAGAAACACTTTTTAAAAGGATGTGTGTTTGATGTGCATTTTCCAATGCAGATTCATCAGATTCTGAAATAAATATATCTCTTCAAAAATTCAAACGACTTCCATAGACAAGATGCCGTGGACAGAAGAATTTTTAGATAGTGTTCATTGCTGTAGGGGATTCTGCTGTGTACTTGACATCGGTTCTTTTGCGAATATTATAGTAACCTGTATGTCTTGAAAGTGACATCTCAAAAAGATCGAGAAATTAAGATTCAGAAGGATTGAAATAACAGTGGCAAGGCAACAGGATCAGATAAAAAATATTTGGATGCTCAGCAGGGAGTACGGTAATCTTGCCGGTGCCGGTGGTGTGAAGGATGTTACCTGTCAATTGGCTGAAACGCTTGCTCGCTGGACGGGACGTTCACTCCATGTAGTTCTTCCTCTGTATGGCTTCATAAATGTTGATGATCTTGGTTTTCTGCCTGTACAGGATTCATGTTGTCCGGGACGAAGGCTCCAACTACAGATCGATATGCATCTGCCTGGTAGCCTAGCCTACGAAAGTGTAGGTTATTTTTACAAAAAGATGAATAAGGTTCATGTATACCTCGTTGATGCCAAGAGACTTCGTGAAAAGTCTGATGTGTATACGTATACCGAGGTTGATGAAAAAAGGTTGTCCTGGCAGAAAAAATCAATGGGACACCATGATTATTTTGCCATGAACCTTCTGCACCAGAAAGCTGCACTTGAGCTAATGATCAGTCTCGGAGAAAAACCCGATGTGATCCATTGCCATGACGGACACACGGCAATACTGCCTGCACTCATACGTGAAATCCCTGGTTACCGCAGTTATTTCAGAGGAACTGGATGTCTGGTCACTATACACAACGCGGGACTTGGTTATCATCAGGAAGTAGCGGATATCCCCTATGCACGTGCTATTACCGGTTTGCCAGACCATGTGATAGATTCCAATTTACTGGATTTCAACTTCGATCCTTTCATGGTTGCCGGTAGCTACTCAATGCTCAATACAGTAAGCGAAAATTATGCCAGGGAGCTGCAGGAAACAGAGAGTGATCTGTTAACAGGCGGGCTTGGACATGCGCTTAAAAAACGCAACATTGTTTTGCAGGGGGTGACCAATGGTATTGACCCTGTTTGCTTCTCATCCTCGGTCGTTGCCGGTGACGATCCGGAAATGTTGTTTGATCCCGGCAAAAACCAGGATAACCTTGCAGGAAAGACCCGCTGTAAATCATCCTTCCTCTCGTTGATTGCTGGCGGTGGCGAAATCGAGGGGGTTGAGCGCTTCGGAACCCTGCTCAATAATGCGGAATCACCTCTTTTTACTTTCATAGGACGTCTCAGTGAGCAGAAAGGGGTTGATATACTGATTGAGGTATTGGGGGTTTTACTGGAGCAAGATGAAAATATGCAGATGCTTGTTCTCGGTAGCGGTGCTAATGAATTTGAATCACAATTGATTGCTCTCACGGAAAATGAGAAGTCGCGCGGCAGGGTTTGTTTTTTACGAGGGTTCAGCCCATTGTTGGCTAACAGAATCTACGCTGCCGGTGATTTTTTTATTGTTCCATCAAAATATGAACCGTGTGGCCTGACCGATTTTATCGCTCAACTTTTTGGAAATATTCCTGTAGTTCATCATGTCGGTGGTTTAGTGAAGGTGAAAGATAATGTTACAGGGATCGCCTATCATGGGGATTCTCCAGATGACCTGATCGAGGCTCTTCGGAGAGCGTTGGCTTTATATGTCGATGAGCCAGTAAAGCGAAAAATTCAGATCGAGGCAGTAGAGGAAATAGCGCGGAAATACACGTGGACAAAAGTTATGCAAAGATACCTGGAGCTATACCGTGAATCCAGAAAGACGCAGGTCTGCCAATGAAAGAGCAATTCTTTTGCACACAAACGATCAAAAAGAAAATTCGGTCAGCTATCGCATGATATTCTGGCCGGGATACTGAATGAACCGCATGGGCGGAGAGATCCGATAGACTATAGGAGAGGACTATGACAGTAAAGATAGGTATTAATGGTTTTGGACGGATCGGCAGAAATATCTTCAGAGCAATCAGTAAAGATGCAGCTTTTTCTGATGTTGAAATCGTGGCAATTAATGATTTGACAGACAATGCAACTTTGGGTCATCTCTTGAAATATGATTCGGTGATGGGAATCTATGAAAAGGACGTCCAAAGCAATGAACATGGCATTGTTGTCGATGGTCGAGAGATTTCTGTTTCCAGCCACAAGAATCCTGCTGATATCCCCTGGGGAACGTTGGGAGTTGAGTATGTGGCGGAGTGTACCGGTATTTTCCGGGATAGCGAGTCCGCTCAGGGCCATCTGGATGGCGGTGCCAGCAAGGTCGTTATTTCTGCACCTGCCAAAGGAAATGTGAAAACCATTGTCATGGGGGTGAACGAGGATGAGTATGACGCGACAATTCACCATGTGGTTTCAAATGCATCGTGTACTACTAATTGCCTGGCTCCGTTTGCTAAGGTCATCCTCGATAAGTTCGGTATAAAACGTGGCTTGATGACTACGATTCATGCCTATACCGGTGACCAGCGTTTGCTTGACTTTCCTCATTCCGATCTCCGTCGGGCAAGGGCCGCGGCATTATCGATGATTCCAACCAAAACAGGAGCCGCAGCGGCCGTTTCCTTGGTTATTCCCGAGCTGAAAGGGAAGTTTGACGGTCTGGCTGTTCGGGTGCCGACACCTACCGTTTCTCTTGTCGATGCGGTAATGGAAGTGGAAAAATCAACGACCGTGGACGAGGTGAACCAAGCCCTTAAAGAGGCGACAAACAGATATCTCGGTTATACCGATCTGCCACTTGTCTCCATTGATTTCCAGGGAGATTCTCATTCTTCAGTAATCGATGCTCAGTCAACCAAGGTCATTGGAACAACAGTAAAAGTGATGAGCTGGTACGATAACGAGTGGGGGTATTCAAACAGAATGCTCGACCTGATTCTTCATATGGAGGCTAATAAGGCCATCTGATAGAGCGCTTCAATTGGTCAATGCAAATAAAAGAAAGCGCCTTTGAAGTTCTCTTCAAAGGCGCTTTCTTTATCTCTTGCTGTGGGAAAAGTTATCATTTGTGACGTAGTGTCGGTTTGTTGGGATAAAATACTCGTTTTCAATACTGAGAAGAATCAAAGAGACGGATATGGAAAATAGAAAGAACGGTGCAACAATTGAGTCTGATGCGCTTAAAGCAAATTTACTTGAAACGGCAGGGCATGTTGTTATTGATCCGGAGCTCCTCGTTTTGCTTGAAGTTGTTGATCAATTCAAGGGATTGCACTCGACCCTTGAGAAATTACTCTACGAGGTCTGTCATCCGTTTCGAAATTGGAAAATAGTTTTGCCGCAGTTGCGAAGTTTCGTTCTGAAAAATTTCAATCACTACAGAATTCACGAGAAGGGGCCCGAGGCATTGCGCCTTTTTTCCCACCTTTTTCTGGAAGCTCTGCAAGATACAAAGCGCGATCCTGTGCTCCTTTCCCAGGTAGTCGGGGCTAAAATGGTATGGCTCGATACACTGGTCAACTAAATTTACTGTTGAAGATCTGCAAAGGTTTGGGTCGGAATTGAATGTGGTTTTTGTCAGACTTGCGGATCTTGATAAGAGTGATCGCCCTATCATGATCCAGATTGTGCATGGCCAGCATCCATTAAACAAAATCGCCAAACGGTTGCTGGATATGACTGGTAAAAATCAGGTTCAGTTTGATTTGCTGCCTCTCGCTAGACTTGTACAGACTATCCTAAATCGCTGCTATGGGTATTGGTTGCAGGAGGACGATCCGCTTGCCTGGTTCCTTGATCGTTGTTCCATTCCGGTGACTGATTTCCATTCTTCCCAGTTGTTTCATTCATTTCCCATGAAGTGATGAAAGAACACCTTGTGGTCTTGCAAACACAGACTCTGGAAAAAGATCCCAGAGGCGGATTGCAAAGAATGCTCGAACTTCCCGATCATATCGACATTGTAAAGTATTACAGGGAAATGCCCAATAAACTCGTGGAAGCCGAAGAAGTTTTTATGGAATTGGAGCAGAAGGGTAGAGCTTTTCTTCATTATTTTAATGAGAACAGGAAACTGCTTTTTCTCTTCAAGATCATGGATACCAAAGGATTATACCTTATCCATGAGGAAACTTTGCGGGAGATCAATCGCAGTCTGGTCCAGTTGATTCGCGAACAGACTTTTGAAGAGATAGAGGAGTTTTTGTTGACCGCCTTTGAGTTGCTTAAGGCTAATGTTCGCAAATATCCACATACCTCTTTGCAGTGTATCCAGGTCCTTGGTGCTGAAGTTTTTGATCGCGGTAACAGCCGTATGGTGGAGGCGTTTTTGTGGGGAGTGGTGCGATTTGGCTTCCAGCATGCAAGCGTTGTTGGGGTAGATGAAAACTGGCAACCACTTGCCAATCCGGCGCATCTGGCTAACATCAGAGTGTGGTTGCACTTGATTATGCGGGAACCCAAGTGGTGCTCAACACTCTTTTCTGCGCTCATAATCCACTTGAAACTCTCTGGAACATGCATAAAAGATACCGATCTGTTCCAGCGGGATATTACCCAGTTGTTGAATCATCCCATTGAACCGATTTACAATCTGTCTAAACAGTTTGCTAAGTTGATGCCTGTTTTCTTTAACGAAATTGGGTCAGAGGGGGAACTTCGTGATGTTTCCACTGAACTTGACGAAATTCACAAACGCAAAGATGTTCTGATTCACTTTTTGAGAAAGCAGGGTCATGTGGAGAGTTCTAACCTCATTGTCGATTTCATCCAGGCAATAATTCTCTTCTGGAAAACACGGGATAAAATGCTGCTTATTCCATTTATCCCAGACGAAGTTTATAGCCAGGTGAAGCCGGAGGGAGAATACATCGATGATCAGTTCGTCCTGCTTCAGAGGTTCTGGAATGAGATGGGCATAAATCGGGTCGAGGAGATTCTTGCGTTGGATAGCGATCGGATTTCTGTATTCCTACAGGCTCAGGAGGATCTGCGCTCCCACGAGGTCAGGAGATTTGAGCTGCTTGATTCGAATGTATGAGCTGCTCCATAAAAAATATAAACTTGGATTTTTGCAATTACATTCAGAAATTACCAGGGCTGTAAGCGATGGCTTTCCGGAGATGGAACAGCTTCTCTCCGGTCTTGACCATTCTGACACAGAGCATTGTCTTGAAGCTTTGCTGACAGCCCTTGAAGGTTTGCAAAAGATAATCCTGTCTGAAGAAACTTTCGAAGCGCAGGAGGACATTTATTACAAACGTCATATCGCCGTTGATATTCCTTCTGTGTACGGTAGATACAAAGAACGCAAATTCGATGCGCTTAGTTTAACTTTTCGTCTTGAAAATTTGGCGAACCTCTATTTGGAGAAGTTGCCGGAAACAGTCAATCTTTCTATTATCACCCAGGCTACCTTTTATAATATCGTACGGTGTATCAAGCTTTTCCTAAGGGCCTTAGTGATAGATGGTATTACCTCACGCAAGCTTTTCACCTACCTCTCGCTTCTGGAGAATTCGCTCAAAGTCAGACGATTTTCCTACACCCAGTACCTGGATATTATCCGCGGTATGTCTGAGGGCGTAAAGGATATCATCTACGCTTTTTATACGAACATTCACCAGAATAATCTGTCGATTATCATCCCCCAGATAGGTCGTGAAAACCTTCTTGATAAGTTTAGAAATTTTTATGATGAATCAGACACAGCGACAACGGTACAAAGATTGTCCGAAATTTTCTTACGTGAACTGATCTCCTCTACCTTCGGGCTGCAGCATCTTGATAATTTCATTCTGCGAATTCTTCAGACCCTGGAAAACCAGAAAGATCTTCTTGATCAGGAAAAGCTCGACCTGTTGATGACCTATAATCCGGAGAGAGCATTGTCCATGCTGCATAAGCCAAATCCTTTTACAGAGAATCTTATTCATCTGGGCAATAAGGGGTATAATCTTGCAACACTCACCAGAGATGGAAAAAGGGTGCCGCCGGCTTTTGTTATCACAACTGAGGTTTTTCGTTGTCGGGATATAGTCTTCGGCTATTCCAGGACACGCGATGAATTCATGAAGGGAATACGAGATGCACTGACGGAAATTGAGCATCTGACCGGCACTACCTTTGGTTCACCAGAATCACCATTATTATTATCGGTACGAAGTGGTGGCGCTATTTCCATGCCTGGGATGATGGCCACTGTTCATAACGTCGGCTTCAATGAAGAAATGATAGCCGAATTTATTGCCAATCAAGGGAATGCCTATTTTGCCTGGGATAATTACCGGCGTTTTTTGCAATCATGGGCAATGATTTCCGGTATCGGGCGGGAAGATTTTCAGACACTGATGAATAAGGCCAAGGCCAAATACAATGTGACTCTGAAACGACATTTTTCATCCGAACAAATGAAAGAACTCGCCCTCTCTTATCAGCATTTGGTCAGGGAAAAGGGGCTCATTATTCCCGATGACCCGTGGCTTCAGTTGGTCAATGCCATAGAACTGGTACTTGATTCCTGGGAAACCCAAAAGGCCGTTGAATATCGAAAAATCATGGATGTTTCAGATTCGTGGGGCACTGCAGTCATTGTCCAAGCCATGGTTTTTGGTAATAAGAGTGGCCAATCAGGAGCGGGGGTTGTCTTTACTGCTCATCCTTACCGGAAGGTTCAGCGTGTAGCACTCTGGGGTGACTACGCCTATGGGGATCAGGGAGAAGATATCGTGTCAGGTTTAGTTTCAAGCTTCGCCGTCTCTGTTGAACAGGCAAAACTTGATGGTCGATCAGTGGATCAGACAATGGAGATCCGGTTCCCGAATATTTACACAAAATTACTGGAGATCTCCCGAGAGTTAGTCTATGAAAAACGGTGGAACCCGCAGGAAATCGAGTTTACTTTTGAGGGGCCTGAACCAGATGAACTCTATATTCTGCAAACACGGGATATGATTACCATCAAAAAAAAGGAGCATCTGAATGTCTTTGTGGAGAGTGAGGCTTTGGCAAGCGCCCATCTTGGAAAAGGGGTTGGCGTTTCAGGTTCGGCACTTGCGGGTAGGGCTGTTTTCACTGAAGAAAATATTCGCATGTTACGAAAATCAGATCCCGGTACTCCGCTGATTCTCATCAGGCAGGATACCGTGCCGGAGGATATTAAAGTGGTCAGTGAGGCAGACGGACTTCTTACTTCTCGGGGTGGACAAACTTCTCATGCATCGGTTGTTGCCGTTCGGCTTGAGAAAACATGTGTAGTTGGATGCAGCACTTTGAAAGTATACGAAGCTGACCAGTATTGCGAAATAGCCGGGGTGAGAATTGGTTTTGGAGATCCGGTTTCAATAGATGGTAGAAATGGTCAGTTTTTGAATGGCATGCATCCCATTGTTGAAGAGTACCATATTTTGCCTATTTAATGTGGGTCCGATTGGGCGGTATTTATATGTACGTTTCTGTCTGAGAGCGTTACAATATACTGATGTTTGTAAAATAGACAGCCATTGGTCGGTGGCGAATAACCAAAAATTGCCTTTTACCGAACAGATTTAATGGATAAAGTGGGGGATTATATGTTGGATAAAAAATTTAAAAAAGGGCCAAAGCTGTTCTCTTTGGCCAGGAAAAGAGCTCTTGTACTCAATATTCCGCAAGAAAAAGGAGTTAAACTAGCAGAACTTATTTGCAGAATCCAGGAGAAGGAAGGTAATCCGTCCTGTTTTCAGCGCAGGGAGCGCTGCTCGGAGAGTGGGTGCTGTTGGCGTGCTTCCTGTAGTGCTATAATGGAAGAAAAGTAGAGAAAGACGCTGTCGTTTAAGGACGATTTTCGGGAATACCAAACTTTTGCAAGATCCACCCCAGGGGGCAGAACTTGGAAAATCCGAACTGCAAAAGGTTTATTCCAACAAATGCGGTAAAGTAGAGCCAGTATTTGCTCAGAAATATGGGGCTCGCCTCAACCCCTAACGAGAGGCTGAGAAGAATAAATGATCCGGCAATAATATGTATCCAATCTGTAACGATCATTGTATTATCTCCAGTGGGGGCTCAGTAAAGATTCTGATACATCCCGGTCCTGTGTTAAAAATCTGGGCAGAAAAGTACTCGCATCTTCTGGATCAGTTCCAGGATACGTTTGTCAGTAATTTTATTGAAAATAAAATTGGCATCCTTGCGAAAATCGATGATCCCCTGGCCTCTCAGAATATTCAGATGTTGGGAAACATTTGCATTGGTTGTTTTTACCTGTTCTCTGATCTCACCAACCGAAAGCTCTTTGTCCTGAAGTAAACAGAGAATTTTTAATCGGATGGGATGGGACATTGATTTGAGCAGTTTTGACATTACGTATATTTGTTCGTCTTGCATCGTATCTCCCTACGGAAGTATTTCACATTTTAGTTTAATAGTTGTGCCAGCTTTGTAAAGGTTTTTTATATATGGCGCATTGTTTTAGAGTAGATCTGATTCGAACCCGCTCAGATTGTCACAACAATACTGTTCATAGCAGCAGTCATGCAATATTTATTTTCGATTCCTCCAGCCCTCTTGCAAAAGTAATCATATTTTGCAATATCAGTGTTCCGGTTGCACCGAACTCCTTCATGTCCATTTCCGAAATCTGTGTGTGGGCTGGTTATGTTGAACTGGTAATCATGCCATCTTTTTTGGGCCGATGTAAGGATAAGCTTGAATCTCAAAGGAGAAACGAGTTTATTGAAAAGGTTTATAAATGGTTGATTCTTTATTGGAGGGTAAACTATGCAAAAGAGGCTTCTGGTTTCAGAAAATGTCTGTCTGCAGATCATAGATGTTCAGCAGAGTCTCATGTCAAAGATTAACGGCGCGGATAAAGTTGTAGCAACTGTACAACTTATGATTCGATGTGCCAAAATCCTTGGAATCCCGGTATTAGTGAACACCCAATATAAAAAAGGGTTGGGGCCTTATGTGCCTACTCTTGAATCTCTGGTAGGTGATATTCCACAAATTGACAAGGTAGAGTTCAATGCGGTTGCCAATCGAGACATTGAGGCGTTTATAGATGGGCTACCGAAAAGTGTGGATACTATAGCACTTGTAGGTGTCGAAACACATATCTGCATATATCAGACCGCTATGGGGCTCCTGGCTAAGGGGCTGGACGTCTGGGTTGTCTCTGATGGAGTGTCGTCCAGAAACATAGACGATCATCGAGAGGGGATGTCGAGGTTACAGAGCATGGGTGTCTCTTTGGGACCAGCTGAAATGTTAATTTATGAACTCCTTGCTAAGGCAGGTGGCCCCGAGTTTAAACAAATTCTTCCATTAATTATTACACGGGAATCTTAATAATTTTTAACACACATTAACCCATCACATCGAACCGATGTGAATAATAAAATATTCAATTTAATACATGCCAGCGGAAAATTATGAAAGGAAATGAAATTCGAAGCAGGTTTCTAAAATACTTTAAAGATCATGGTCATACTGTTGTCGACAGTTCTTCACTTGTGCCCAAGGATGATCCTACCCTCCTCTTTGTCAATGCGGGAATGGTACAGTTTAAGACTGTGTTCATGGGGGAGAAAAAAAAGGAGTATGTAAGGGCAGTCACCAGCCAGCGCTGTGTCAGGGCAGGAGGAAAGCACAATGACTTGGAAAATGTCGGCTATACTGCCCGACACCATACCTTTTTTGAAATGCTAGGAAATTTTTCTTTTGGGGATTATTTCAAAGAGGACGCCATTCGTTTCGCCTGGGATTTTCTTACGGTCGAACTTGGACTAAATCCAAAGGATCTCTGGGTCTCCATTTTCGATGATGACGACGAGGCCCAGGAGCTGTGGGAAAAGGTTGAAGATCTGCCAAGAGGGCGGATAGTCAGAATGGGTGAAAAAGACAATTTTTGGGCCATGGGCGATACCGGTCCATGTGGACCATGTTCCGAGATTCATATTGATCAAGGTCCGGCTGCAGGGTGCGGCCGAAGTGATTGTGCTCTGGGGTGTGACTGTGATCGGTTTCTCGAGCTTTGGAACCTAGTGTTTATGCAGTTCAACCGTTCTGAGGACGGGACATTGGTCCCCTTACCTAAGCCTAGTATTGATACAGGTATGGGATTGGAACGGGTTGCAGCAGTTTTGCAGGGTAAATTCAATAATTATGATTCAGATCTTTTTCTTCCGATTATCACGACCCTTGAGCAACTCTCTGGAAAAAAATACAGCGACAATCCTCAGGATGACACAGCAATGCGAGTCATTGCCGATCACGCCAGGGCAACCACTTTTCTTGTTGCAGACGGTGTGCTGCCTTCCAACGAGGGACGCGGTTATGTCTTGCGCAGAATCATGCGCAGAGCGATTCGTTACGGGAAGCATCTTGGTTTGGAAAAATCATTTATGGAGAAAGTCACAACTGCAGTGGTAGGCGAAATGTTAGATGCTTATCCACATTTGGGTGATGCCATTTCCCTGCTTGCCAAGGTTGTGAACAATGAAGAGGAACGTTTCGGGGAAACTTTGGAGAATGGTCTTGCGCTCCTTGATGAGGAAGTTTCTCGGTTAGCCGGAGAAAAATCGCCTGTCATTCCGGGTGGATTTATTTTTAAACTATACGATACCTTTGGTTTTCCGTTTGATATTGTAAGAGATATTGCTTTGGAAAGAGGTCTTGGATTCGACGAGGCCGGCTTCGTGAGTGAGATGGAGACCCAGCGGCAAAAATCGAGGCATTCCAGAAAAGGTGGAGGCGTGAGGCTTCTTGGTGAGGGGGTGAAAAGCCTCGCAAAAGACGGTCAAAAAACAGAATTCGTTGGTTACAGCGAGTCGTCAGTGCGCACCAGGGTCGAAGGCTTGCTTAATGTGGAAGGTGAGAGAGTCAGAATACTTACCGCTGGTGAGAGTGGTCGACTGTGTGTTGCCAGGACTCCCTTCTATGCAGAATCAGGTGGACAGGTAGGCGATTGCGGAGAAGTAATATGGGTTGGTGGCAGGGCGACAGTGACTGCTACATCGGTTGAGGGCGAGAAAATAATCCTGCATACAATCGAAATAAACGAAGGGGAATTGGCGGAGTCGACGGAAGTGACTTTGTTTGTTGAGGCAAAGAGGCGCCGGGCGATTGAGGCTCATCATTCGGCAACACATCTTTTGCAGGCAGCACTCAGAAAAGTTCTTGGAGATCATGTTAAACAGGCTGGTTCCCTAGTTGGGCCGGATCGCCTACGTTTTGATTTCACACATTTTTCACCGGTTTCTCCCGAAGAAATTGAAGTTATCGAGTATTTGGTAAACGAAAAAATCTGGGAAAATACAACCGTTTCAACACAGCTCCTGGCTAAGGAGGATGCAATAAAAGGTGGTGCCACCGCCCTTTTCGGTGAGAAATATGAAGAGAATGTTCGGGTGGTGTCCATGGCAGATTTTAGCAAAGAACTGTGTGGGGGAACCCATGTGCGAGCGGCAGGTGAAATCGGCATCTTTAAAATTCAGTCTGAGACCGGTATCGCTTCAGGGATAAGGCGAATTGAGGCCCTGGCCGGAAGAGCAGCCTTTGCAGAAATTCAAGCCATGTATCGGCGTGGGCACCAGATAAGTGCAATGCTCAACGCAGGTAACTCAGAAGAAATTGTTGGGAAAATCGAGTTGTTGATAAAAAATTCGAAATCGCTTGAGAAAAACGTTGCAGAGTTGTCTCAGAAATTGGCAAGTTCAGACCTTGACACTGTTTTCGATAATGCAGTAATTGTAGACGGCATAAAGGTTATTCGTGCTGAGATACCGCTCGATAGTCCAAAGACTCTTCGAGATGTTGGCGATAAAGTTCGTGATAGTCTTGGGTCAGGGGTTGCCGTTTTGGGCGGAACTATTAACGGCAAAGCTGCTCTTTTGGCAATTGTGAGCAGTGATTTAACCTCGCGGATCAAGGCTGGTGATCTTGTTAACATTGTTGCAAAAATGGTTGGTGGCAAAGGCGGTGGCAGGCCGGATATGGCACAGGCCGGGGGACCAATGTTTGATAAACTCACCGAGGCAATAAAAGCTGTTCCCAAAGCTGTGAAGACTTTGTTGCAATAGAGGGTTTATGCCAACTTGAGTGCAATCGAAAGCGGAATGTGACTCATTATTGACACTGATTTACCATTGGATGCCTTTCAACTTTGCGGAGGACGATTTACATAAATTAGTTGACAGCATAGCATATTTACAGTAAGAATTTTTTGCTGTCAGTGAATGGTCGTTCATTTTATTTCCAATATTTTAGACCATTATTTTGAAGATATACTTTATCGCGGTCATCATTCATTGTGTAAATGAATGTTAAATTTTTTTTTTCGTTATCTTAGTTAAGCAGGAGCCACTAACATGATTACGACAGATATCACTTTGTTTATTCAGGTTGTTAACATGATTGTACTCATGTTTCTCCTCAATGGAGTCCTCTACAAGCCTATACGGGGGATTTTGAGGGAGAGATCTGGGAAACTACTGGGAATGCAAGAGGAAATCTCGAAATTTGAGAAAAATGCTAAGCTCCGGCAGGAAGAAGTTGATGCCAAGATGGCTCAGGCTTCCGGTAAAGCAAAAGCGGCTTTGGATGCAGCACGGGCTGAAGCACAGGTAGCCGGTGATGAGAAATTGGCGGCAATTAAGGCGGAGGCAGAGTCGGTAAAACATTCAAAACTTGCCGAACTTAAAGCTGAGATCGGTACTGCCCGAAGTAGTTTGCAGTCCGACTTGAATAGCTTTGCTACCGAAATGGCCAGTAAAATTCTGGGGAGGAGTCTCTGATAATGAATGGAGTGAAACATACTGCAAGGCTGGTAAGCCTGCTGACTTTGGCACTGTGGTTCGCCTTATCTTTCGGAATGGTTTTCGCTTCTGAATCGGCGGCACCTGCACCGGCAGCTGGTCATGCGATGACAGCAGAGAGCGGTCATGTCGCTGATGCCGGCGCTGTCGAATCACACGGAGAAGGGGGGCATGCTGTTTCCAACAGTCTTTCGGCTGCTAAGGTAAAAGATCTGGGTTGGAGGATTGTCAACTTTATCGCTTTGATGATCATTCTGGTTAAATTCGGGGCAAAGCCGATTGGGTCAGGTCTTTCTGAACGTCGAAAGAAAATCAAAGATGAGATTGAGACACTTGAACGTAATCGTGCTGCTGCTGAAAACTCCTACAATGAATTTCAGGCCAAACTGGCAACAGTCGAGTCGGAAATAGACAAAGTTGTTGAAAGAGCAATTGCCCAAGCTGAAATTGAAAAGGCCAAAATTCTTGAAAAAGCTGAGCAGGGAGCCGCTGATTTAATGCGTTCTGCCGAGATGGCTGTTCAGAATCAAGTTACTGAAGCACGTCGCACCCTCAAAAATGAGGTGGCCGAACAGGCCGCAGTCATAGCCGAAGAAATCATAGTGAAGAATCTCACCGCTGATGATCAGGTGAAGATTATTGAAACTTATTTAGACAAAGTGGGGGCCGTACAGTGAAACAGACAATCCTCGCAAAAAGATATGCTAAGGCCATCTTCACAGTAGGTCAGGAAAAGAAAAAATACGAAGAGTATGGAAAGGTTCTTCAGGGACTTGCGGATTTATATTCTACGCACCCTGAGGTTGTCGACGCTCTGACTAATCCACTCTATCCGTTGGATGTTAAAGAAAAAGTAATGGAAGGGATAGTCGGCTCCATGAAAGTTGACACCATCATGGGTAACTTCCTGAATCTTTTAGTTCAAAAAAAACGTGCTGAGATATTGCCGGAAATAGCAGTAGCCTATGCGACCATGGTTGATGACGAAAAAAACATCAGTCATGGTAATGTTATTTCAGCAATTGAGTTGAGCGATGAGTTAAAAGGGAATGTTCAAAAAATATTAGAAAAGTTAACAGGCAAGAAAGTTGAACTCACTACCAGTGTCGATGAATCCATCATTGGCGGCATCATTGCCCAGGTTGGTGATCTGGTTTTGGACGGGAGTATAAAAACCCAGCTTGCAGGTTTAAAAGATTCCATTAAGGGGAGAGAGTAGATGCAGATTAAAGCCGCAGAAATTAGTCAGATTATCAAAGATCAGATTGGGGCTTACGAGACCAGCGTTGATCTGAACGAGACTGGTACCGTAATCTCCGTAGGCGACGGTATTGCCCGTGTTTATGGCGTACAAAACTGTATGGCCATGGAACTGTTGGAATTTCCTGGTGGAATCATGGGCCTTGCCCTGAACCTTGAAGCTGACAACGTTGGTTGTGCCGTACTTGGTAATGTATCCAACATCAAAGAGGGTGACATTGTTAAACGAACCGGAAAGATTGCAGAGGTTCCTGTTGGACCTGCAATGGCCGGTCGTGTAGTCGATGGCATCGGGGCACCTATTGACGGTCTTGGACCAATTAATTCAGAATTTTCATCGAAAATTGAGGTGCTGGCTCCTGGTGTTATCGCAAGAAAGGGTGTTCACGAGCCCTGTTATACCGGTTCAAAAGCTGTCGATGCCATGACTCCAGTTGGTAAAGGCCAACGTGAGCTCATTATCGGTGATCGACAGATTGGTAAGACCTCTCTTTGCGTTGATGCGATTATTGCGCAGAAAAATACAGACGTGCATTGTATCTATGTTGCAGTTGGTCAGAAAAAGTCAACCGTTGCTTTGGTTGTTGAAGCTTTGAGAAAGCATGGCGCCATGGAGTACACCACCGTTGTATCAGCATGTGCATCTGATCCTGCACCAATGCAGTACATCGCTCCTTTTGCCGGTTGTTCGATGGGTGAATATTATCGCGACAATGGTATGCATGCTCTGATCATTTATGATGATCTTTCCAAGCAGGCTGTCGCTTACCGCGAACTCTCCCTGTTGCTCAGACGTCCACCAGGCCGCGAAGCATATCCTGGTGATATTTTCTTTAACCACTCGCGCCTGCTCGAGCGTTCTTCCAAAGTAAATGATGAACTTGGTGCTGGATCACTGACCGCTCTGCCAATCATTGAAACTCAGGCTGGTGACGTATCCGCCTTTATTCCAACAAACGTTATTTCCATTACTGACGGGCAGGTTTATCTTGAACCAAACCTCTTCTTCTCGGGAGTTCGACCTGCTATTAACGTAGGGCTCTCCGTATCCCGCGTTGGTGGTTCCGCGCAGGTTAAAGCAATGAAGCAGGTTGCCGGTACCCTTCGTCTTGATCTCGCACAATATCGTGAACTTGCAGCTTTCGCTGCTTTTGGTTCTGATCTTGATGCTGGAACCCAGGCTAAGTTGACCCGTGGTGAAAGACTTGTTGAAATTCTCAAGCAGCCACAATATCAGCCGCTGCCGATGGAGAAGCAGGTGACCATACTCTATTCAGGTTCCAACGGCTATCTTGATAAATTGCCAATTGAGACCCTCGCTGACTATGAGAGAGAGCTGTACAATTATATTGAGTCCAATGAGCCAAGTATCTTCACTGACTTGGTCGCTGAAGAGAAGTTTACTGACGCAATCAAGGAAAAACTGAACAAGGTACTGACCAGCTTTGGTGATACTTTCAAGGCGACTAAAGGTCTTAATTAATCACACAAAGGTTAAGATATGGCGACTCTAAAGGAAGTAAAAACCAAGATCTCGGGCGTTAAGAAAACGGCCCAGATCACCAAAGCCATGAATATGGTAGCCGCGGCAAGATTGCGCGGCGCCCAGGAAAAGATGGAGGCTTTCAGGCCTTATACAACTAAATTCAATGAAGCCATGTCTAATTTGTCCGGTGGCGCTAACACCAATGCCTTTCCTTTAATGGAAAACAGAGAAGTTAAGACTGTGGAGTTGGTAGTTGTAACATCTGATCGTGGACTATGTGGCTCTTTTAATGCCAACATAATCAAGTTGGCTTTACAGAAGATGGATGCTTATGAGGCACAAGGTAAGAAGGTTTCTTTCGTCTGTGTTGGCAAAAAAGGCCATCAACTTTTAAGAAAAACCGATAAGGTCAGAAAGAGTTACAAAGAAACAATGGGAAGTTTCCAGATGTTTAATGCCAGGGAAATTGCTACGGATCTTGCTGATAACTTTTTAAACGGAACTACTGATAAAGTTGAGATATTATTCGGTGAATTTCTATCAGTTGCTCGTCAGGTTCCCAAAGTAGCACCGTTTCTCCCAGTTCAACCAATTGAGGCTGAAGAGGGAGCAGAGAAGAAAATCTCGGGTGACTACATTTATGAACCTTCGAGTGAAGAGATCATGGATGTGCTTCAGCCACTGTACCTGAATGTGCAAATCTATTCTTCCATGCTTGAAGTAGGAGCAGGTGAACACGCTGCCCGTATGACGGCAATGGATAATGCAACCAATGCATGTAAGGATATCGTCAAAAACCTGACCGTCGTTTACAATAAGGCTCGACAGGCTGCGGTAACAAGTGAGCTAATGGACATCGTCGGCGGTGCGGAAGCCCTGAAATAATAATTTATCATACTGATAATCAAAGACTTTTGAGGAGGGGTAAAGCCCAATGAGTGAGCAAAAAATAGGAAAAATCACCCAGGTCATTGGACCTGTAGTAGACGTCGAATTTGAGCCTGGAAAACTCCCTGCCATCATGAATGCTTGTTTTGTAACTAATCCCGGCATTAACGATGTGGAGGATAATCTAGTCGTCGAAGTTGCACAGCATCTCGGAGACAATGCTTGTCGATGTATCGCCATGGATCAGACCGATGGTCTGGTACGTGGGATGGAGGTAAGAGATAGTGGTTTACCGATTACCATTCCGGTTGGACATGCATCTCTTGGCCGTATCATGAATGTTGTGGGGAGACCGGTTGATGGTCTGGGACCAATAACGTCTGATAAGATGCTGCCGATTCATCGTGATGCTCCTGCATTCACGGACTTGGACACTGAGGTTCGTGTTCTCGCAACCGGAATTAAGGTTATTGATCTGCTTGTACCTTTCCCGCTTGGTGGAAAGATGGGACTGTTCGGTGGCGCCGGTTGTGGTAAGACCGTTATTATGATGGAGATGGTAAACAACATTGCCCAGCATCATGGTGGTATTTCAGTTTTCTGTGGCGTTGGAGAGCGTACTCGTGAGGGTAACGATCTTTACCATGAGATGAAAGATTCTGGAGTTCTGCCCAAAGCTGCTCTAGTTTACGGTCAGATGACTGAACCTCCTGGAGCTCGTGCTCGTGTTGCTCTGACTGGTTTGACAGCAGCGGAATATTTTCGTGATGAAGAGGGACAGGACGTTCTGTTCTTTGTCGATAATATCTTCCGATTTACCCAGGCCGGTTCTGAAGTTTCAGCCCTTCTAGGTCGTATACCGTCTGCTGTTGGTTATCAACCAACGCTGGCAACAGACCTTGGTGCTCTGCAAGAGCGTATTACGTCTACCACGAAAGGTTCCATCACTGCCGTACAGTGTGTATATGTGCCAGCAGATGACTTGACGGATCCTGCTCCCGCAACAACATTTGCTCATCTTGATGGAACTGTTGTTCTTTCAAGACAGATTTCCGAGCTTGGTATTTATCCTGCTGTGGATCCACTCGATTCGACCTCCAGGATTCTTGATCCTAATGTTATTGGTGAAGAACATTATGCAGTTGCTCGTGGTGTTCAGGTATCTCTTCAGAAATACAAAGATCTTCAAGATATTATAGCAATTCTTGGTATGGACGAGCTTTCAGAGGAAGATCAGCAGCTCGTATCTCGCGCTAGAAAAATACAAAGATATCTATCTCAGCCTTTTACTGTTGCTGAGGTTTTCACTGGTATGCCTGGTAAGTTTGTTAAAGTTGCTGACACGGTCCAAGGGTTTAAAGAGATTCTCGAAGGAAAGCACGATGATCTCAATGAGAACTCTTTTTACATGGTCGGTTCCATAGACGAAGCAGTTGCTAAAGACGCTAAGTCCAAGGCATAAGCTACCCCTGATACAAATGGGTATGTTCTAAGGTACTAAATAATTTGCTCAAGAGGACAATTCGATGGGACAACAGATTAGACTTGAAGTTGTTACTCCAAGTGGAGCGAAGATTGACGAAGATGTCGATATCGTTAATGCTCCCGGATACGGTGGTGACTTCGGTGTACTTGCTAACCATGCACCTTTTCTGTCGACAATCAAAATTGGGACTCTTACATATGAGAATGGAAAGAAACGAGAATCCCTCATGATTAGCGGGGGATTCTGTGAGGTTTCAAACAATAAGATCACCTTTCTCGTTGAGAGTGCCGAAGTTGGCAGTGAAATAGATGTTGAAAGGGCAATGAGAGCGAAAGAAAGAGCTGAAAAGCGACTTGCTCAGGCTGCTCAGCAAACAGATAATTTCAACCGTAGAAGAGCGGAAATTTCCCTTCAGCGCGCAGTCGCACGCTTAAAAGTGGCAAAGCGTTAGACGGAATTAAACAGTAGTAAAAAGGGTCACTTTCTTATGAAAGTGACCCTTTTTTATTTTAAGCTGAGGCAATTATATTGAACATGAATAGCATTGAGAGGCGTGCTTTCTTAGTGCCCGATTCATGGGTAATTCTTTCTAGATCACTACCACCCTCCAAGGGTTATTATCCAGAGCATGGACGAAAAAAACGTAAACGTTCACCGATACACATCAAACGACTGCATAACCCGGACCTGTAACCGTTCATCCAGTGCTTCAGGATCGTTCGAGCAGGCCGACGAGCTATAGTTGGCTATGTGAGGCGGCCTGAACGGACGAAAATGGAGTGCTGGTGAACGGTTACAAAAAACCTACAACCCTTTAAAGTTGTGCTGTAGTATCGCTTACATATATTCTAATACCATCGGCGATTTCCTGAGTGAGCATAGTCACGAAAACGGTATTTTGTAGATTCTTGATATCTTCTTCATTGCTGATGAAGGCTATTTCAATCAGAATTGCAGGCATCTGGGCTCCGATCAAGACATAAAAAGGTGCCTGCTTGACACCAAGATTTTTAATGTTTTTGTACCCCTTGTTTGTAGCTTTAGAAAGAATAGAATTATGTACCTGTTGGGCGAGACGCGAGGATTCATTTATCTTCGAATTTTTCATTATATCCGAAAGAATATCCTGAAGATCACTCATTTGGTGAGTGGAGATTGCGTTTTCCCTTGCTGCAACCCGCATTGCTTCGTCATTGGTGCTCAGGTTGAGGTAGTAGGTTTCGAGTCCACGAACTTTTGAAGAAGGATGGGCGTTTATATGGAGTGATACAAAGAGATCAGCATTTTGGGTGTTAGCTATAGCGGTACGTTCTTCAAGAGGGATAAAAATATCCTTATCTCTTGTGAGTACAACTTGACAATTGAGCTCTTTTTCAAGCACAGGAGCGAGTTTTTTGGCGATATCAAGAACAATATCTTTTTCTTTCATCCCAAAGGCCATAGCCCCCGGATCTTTGCCTCCATGACCTGGATCGATGATTATTTTTTTAACACCTAATCCTAACTGTTGAGCCAGAGTAGGAGGTTGAGCGGCTGGTTCGTCGTCAATAGTTGAAGTATTTTCAGGTGGAAGGGATGAAAAGGCAATCTTTTTTGTATCCCTTAAAATGACGATATCTGACTGATTTTTGATTATCTTCTTTTTATGATTCTTTTCATGGATCAATAAAACCGTCTGAGGATTTGCTGCAGCCGGAGGAGGTTCAGTAACATTTGGTGGTGTGGTTTCAGTGTGCTGAATTTTGCCTCGTACATCTATTACAACTCTGAACGGGTCTGGGAGACTGAAAATTTTATAATTGCTTATTGATTCGATATCCAAAACAACACGAACTGTATCAGGACTAAACTGTCCGGTGCGAATACTTCTCAGAAGTCCGTCTTCAATCGGAACAGGGGAACGATATTGAGGTTCAATGTAACTCTTCTGAAAATCAATATAGAGTCTCCTTGGTGTATTTTCAGTTTCTTCAAGCAAAACATCTTTGTAGTTCACGGGACCTGAAGCCATAATAACAACGCGAGAATAGTCGTCAGAAGACCAGTACTTTACAGGAAGTACATAGTTGAGATTATGAATCACCCGAAGAGGAAATCATTATCTTAGGAAGCGGAATATCATGTTCCTTGGATAAAAATTTGAGGAGTTCTTCTGCCATAGGGCGCATGTCGCCATTAGGATAGTCAGTGACAATTTTGACAAGAGATTCTGCTGCCTTTTTGGGGTTATTCTGTTTATCGAGATAGATTTGTGCAAGTGCGAAAAAAGAATCATCGGCAAGGCGATTTTGAGGAAATAGTCGCGCTGTATCTTTTAGATAGGATATGGATTCTTCCAGATCATCCTTATTTTTAAAGTGATCATTCATATCACCGTAAATACGACCGAGCATAAACAGACAGCCAGGTGCAAGATCGGATTTTGGATTGGACAGGTATATCTGTCGAAAATTTCTTGCTCCTTTTAACCAGTTTTCTCGGGAAGTGGAGAGTTTTGTATTCGTTTGAAGTTGATTATAATAAAATTTCGCTTCATCGTATCGTTTGGGAATTGACGACAATTGATCAATTTCATCGCCCGCGGAAAAAACATGGAGAGGATAGAGTAGTAACTGCAGCACTACTGCGAAGTAGATTAAAAAGGCTCTGCTGCTCATGGTAAATAAGAAAATCTCATCCCTCGTTAGAAATCACAATGAAAAATATGGTTATAAAAAACTCTACAATTAGTCAGATTTGGTATTAGTATACTCAAAACCAGAAACCATGGCAAAGCAAATAGTGGTAAAGATTTTAAGGCTACAGATTATAATTACGGCTAAAAAAACATTTTCTCAAAACTATGCCATCAAGAGTGGTTGACCGTATCGGTGATTTTACATAAATGTTTTTATTTAGGATTGAAGTCGGTGTCATGACGTCAGTTTTTGAGCATTTCTTTTAATGCATACAAGGTTTTCAAGGCATCCAGAGGCGCACATTGATCAAGGTTAATATGCTGGAGATACTCCCTTATCGGATCTGTAGGTGGAGAAAAGAGTGTCAGTTGATCGGGATGCTTTTTACTCTTTGTTGATTTTTTATGTCTCATTAGTGGATCTATAGTTAAACCGAATCTACCACGTTCGATTTCCTTTAGTATTATCCCTGCTCTGAGGACAACAGTATCGGGAACACCAGCAAGACCGGCAACCTGGATACCATAACTTCGGCTCGTTCCACCCTTTACCAGTTTGTGAAGGAATATAATAGAACCCTGCCATTCACGTACTGCGATTGAGTAATTTTGCACTCGATCATTGGCTTTTGAAAGCTCAGTGAGCTCATGATAGTGAGTAGCAAAAAGTGTTTTTACACCTTTACCATTTTTTTGTACCAGATCTTCAGCAACTGCCCATGCAATGGACAAACCGTCATAGGTTGAGGTACCCCTGCCAATTTCGTCAAGAATAACTAAACTTTTTTCAGTGGCATTGTTGAGGATATTGGCGGTTTCACTCATCTCCACCATAAAGGTTGATTGACCACGTCGTAAATCATCCATGGCCCCTACCCTTGTGAAAATTCGATCAACTATACCGATAGTTGCCCTTTGTGCCGGGACATAGCAACCCATCTGAGCCATAAGAGCAATAAGTGCTGTTTGGCGCAATACTGTGGATTTTCCTGCCATGTTAGGACCAGTGATTATAAGTACTTCATTGGTCGTTTGATCAAGGTGTACATCATTGGGGACAAATTTTCCCGAAGGAAGTGTTCTTTCTATAACTGGATGCCGACCTTCAATAATTTCAATTTCATCACCGTCATTTATCTCCGGTCGACGATAATTGAATTTATGTGCCATTTCACCATTAGCGGAAAGAAAATCAATTTGTGCGAGCAGTTGAGCGGTTTTTAATAACCGACTGCTGTTTTCGGCAAGCTTTGATCGAATAGAAAGAAAGAGTTGGTATTCGAGATCGACTCTTCTGTCTTCTGCACCAAGAACCTTGCTTTCAAACTCTTTGAGTTCTGGAGTAATAAACCGTTCTGCGTTAACAAGTGTCTGTTTTCGGATATAATAGTCGGGAACTTTGTCTGCCTGAATTTTGCTGACTTCAATGAAATATCCGAAAACCTTGTTGAAACCGATTTTCAATTTGGCAATTCCAGTCGTGGCTCTTTCTTTGGATTCAAGATCAAGTATGAGTTTTTTGCCGTCTCGCAAAAGAAGGACGAGTTCATCAAGTTCTTTGTTGTATCCGCTTTTGATCAGATGTCCGTCACGAAGTGTGACGGGGGCTTCGTGATGCACTGACTTTTCAAGTAATTCATGGAGATCGGAAAGCGTGTCAAATTGCTCTCGAATGTCAATGAGCTTTTGTGTGTTACACTGATCCAGAAGGGTGTGAATGGCTGGAAGAGAGGCGAAGGAGTTCTTCATGGCGAGCATATCCCGGCCATTGCCAGAACCAAGTATCATTCGGCTATTGAGTCGTTCGAGGTCGTACACATGCTCAAGCAGGCTTCGGAGTTCTTTACGAACTGTGCTGTTGTTATAAAAGTAGGTAACGGCGTCCAAACGAAGTATAATTCTCTCTTTGTTTTGAAGTGGGAAAAGGAGGTTTCGTTTCAGCAGCCTGGCTCCCATGGGTGTACAAGTATGATCGATTACAGACAGGAGAGAGCCACTTCGCTGTCCACCAACAATGGTTTGGGTCAGTTCAAGATTTCGCCTGGATGACTCATCAATATGAAGGATGTAATTGGTATCGAGTGGAGACAGTTTTTCGATATGGTCAATTGCAGTTTTCTGGGTTTCTTTGATGTAGTCAAGGAGGCTACCTGCCGCGATAATTCCAACAGTAAATCTGCCACAACCAAAACCGTCTAAGGTGACAATACGAAAGTGATCATGGAGGAGTTCTTCGGCTACCTCGGCTTGGTATACCGTGCTGTTACGTTCAGTGATGCAGACATCTGGGATTAATAGGCATACCTGCTGTATCAAAACCTCGAGCGTAACCCGATCCTTGGCCGAGATAAGAAGTTCCGAGGGCATGAGGCGGGTAAGTTGGTCAAGAATGTCTTCACCACCCTTGTTTTTATCGCTGTACTCTCCCACCAGAAATTCACCGGTGCTGACGTCGAGAAAACTTGCCCCATACAGTCTCTGACCACTGGTTTCCTTAACAACCAGAGAGCAAATATAATTATTGTTTTTATCGTCCAGCAGTAGATCGTCGGTGATCACTCCCGGAGAAATTACGCGGACAACCTCTCTTTTGACAATACCTTTCGCTTCCGACGGAGTTTCGGTCTGCTCACAAATAGCTACGCGACGTCCGGCTTTAATTAATTTAGCGAGATACGATTGGGCAGCATGGTATGGTATGCCGCACATAGGCACCTGAACAGCATCGCTCTTTTTATTTCTTGAGGTGAGGGTGATGCCAAGTATTTTTGACGCGACGATTGCATCGTCAAAAAACATCTCGTAAAAATCTCCCATTCGGTAGAAGAGTATTGTGTCTTCATGCTGCCCCTTTATCTCGAGGTACTGTTGCAGCATGGGGGTGAGCTGAGTCATAGTTGTCATGCGTTTTGTTTATGAAGTTCAAGGAAATAAGGTAAGAGTTTATCAAAAGTGGCGTTGATGTGTTCCGGGATGGATCTGAGTTCTGCTATCACACTGATGAAGTTATGGTCGCCGTCCCATCGAGGCACAATATGAAAGTGAAGATGATCGGCAATACCGGCTCCAGCTGTTCCCCCAATATTGCATCCAATATTGAAGCCATCTGGTTTAAGGAGTCTTTTTAAAATAGCAGTCGATTCTTTTACCATTTCCATAAGTGCACAATTTTCATCTATTGTCAGTTCAGTAATGCAACTGATATGACGTATGGGGGCCACCAACAGGTGGCCGTTGGTATATGGAAATCTGTTGAGGAGTACAACCGAGTGGAGGTCCCGGTAGAGCAGTAAATGTTTTTTACTGGCATTAAAGTCGCCAACAGGTTCGAAGAGACAACCCTCCGGTTTTGTGGCATTCCCAAGAACATGCTCAATACGCCATGGGGACCATAGGGTTTTCATAATTGATTTTCCAGCCTGTGAATCGAGGCGTTTAATCCGTGTTTATCAATAGTTAAAAGAGCATATGTGCCAGCGGCACCGTACCGACCAGTGCCCATAAAACTACCAGGGTTGATCAGAAGTGTCTTGCCAAAAGTTTGGCACACAGCCTGATGAGTATGGCCAAATATTATGCAGTCGGCTACAGGAAATTGATCGATGACCCTCTCCTCAATATTATGGCGCGGCCCGGTTCCATGAGTTATTGTGATAGCGAATCCTGCGAGAACGAGTTGTTTTGTTTCTGGCAGTACCAGCTTTGTACTTCTGTTACACATGTTGCCGCAAACCGCATGAATTTCTTTGCCTCTGAAAACTCCCAGAATGGACACATCAATCAGATCTCCGGCATGAATGATCATGTCGCAGTCAGCAAAAGCATGATTACATTGGCTGAGAAAGGTTTCATCGACTGTTTGAATATGGGTATCAGAAAGAATACCGATAGTAAGCATTACTTTGTCTCCTTCACGTTTATCTGACTATTATACCCGGACCTCAAATGTCCGCATTGAAAAAAACAATATATTTAGCTGAGCTAGCACAGTCATGAAATAAACATTGAGGATGCAGTTAGTCTAAATACTGAGCTGATGTGACATTTTTAACAGTTGCAGAATAAAACAAAAGATAGGTATACTATTCAGCTATAAGACAGCTCGAATTTGTTATTTTGGCTTGTCCCGCAAAGCGAAGCTTATTCACAGAATTCCATTAACATTAAGAAGATATGGAGAAGTACGATGCTAAGTGCGTCTGATTTAAGAAAAGGTCTGAAAGTCCAGATAGATGGAAATCCTTATATTGTAACTGATTTTGAGTTCTCAAAACCTGGCAAGGGGCAGGCACTTTATCGAACTAAAATGAGAAATATGATCTCCGGCAATCAACTTGTTAAAACATATCGTTCCAACGATAAATTTGAGAAAGCCGAGCTCGATGAGAGGAAAATGCAATTTCTCTACAGTCAGGGAGAAGAAATGCATTTTATGGATACGGAAAACTATGAACAGCTTTTCCTGACCAAGGAGCAACTAGGTGACAATACCAATTATCTTATCGATAATATGGAAGTAGAAGTGCTGTTTTACGACAATCAGCCTATTGATGTCACTTTGCCGATTTTTGTGAATCTGGAGGTAACAAAGGCTGATCCATGGGCCAAAGGAGATACTTCCGGCAACGATACGAAACCGGTGACAGTTCAGACGGGCTATGAGCTGCAGGTGCCACCTTTTGTTGAAGAAGGTGATAAAATACAGATCGATACACGAACCGGAGAATATGTTACCCGGGTAAAAGAGTAATTTCCGGTGCTTGGTAAAAAAGGGTTACATGTGCGTGCAACCCTTTTTCGTTTGATAAGATCATTCTTTTACCAACATGGTTTTCTCGAAGTCGATACCCCTATCCGTCAACCGGTTTATATTCCGGAAAGCAATATTACACCCATCTGTTCAGAGAAAGAGTACCTACAGGCTTCACCTGAACTTTGTATGAAAAGATTGTTGGCGGCAGGGAACAATAAGATATTTCAGATCTGTCACTGCTTTCGCAAAGAAGAAAAGGGGCGATTACACCTGGAAGAATTCCAAATGCTGGAATGGTACAGAGCCGGTGCTGATTATCACCAGCTGATGATGGATTGTGAAACTTTGTTCCGATTTCTCATGGAGGGTTTGGAAAAATCGACATTATCAAACAGCAATTCAGGTTGCCACTTTTTTTCAGGTAGTAACTTGGGTGATAGCTGGGAGCGATTGACGGTTGCAGATGCATTTTTAAGATACAGCCCTGTTGGGCTGAATCAAGCATTGCAGAGCGGGAGGTTTGACGAGATTCTCGTCGAATGCATTGAGCCTCATTTGGGCATTGCCAGTCCGGTTTTCCTCTATGACTATCCAGTGGAGCTTGGATCACTTGCGAAGAAAAGGGAAGACAACCACGGCGTTGCGGAAAGGTTTGAGTTATATGTAAATGGGGTGGAGCTTGCTAATGGCTTTTCAGAACTCACCGATGCAGAGGAACAACGGCTAAGATTTTCTCATGAGATTGCCACAATTAAGGAGAACACTGGTCGGTATGTGGTTATGCCTGAGCGCTTTCTTATAGATCTAGAACAATTGGAAAGTGCCGCCGGGATAGCCATGGGGCTTGATAGACTCTTTATGATTGCCACAAATTCAAAGCGAATAACAGATAGCGTTACTTTTTCACCCGAAGATTTTTAGGAGGAGAGGGATGGCTAATAGAGTATCTCAGGCGATCGAACAAAGGAGTTATAAGAGGATTTGTCAGGATGTTGAAAAAAAGCTAGCTGTTCTACTCTTTTAAATGATACAATATGCGTTATTTCTTTATTTAATTAATTTTGAGAAAATATCCCTATGGAAATACAACAACGACAACTGGTAAATAAATATCTCGATCTGTTCTCCAGGCGAAAAATATTCATTTTTATAGTATTTCTCTTGAGTTTGCCCATCGGCCTAGGTGTTTATCTTCGTATCCCCAAAGTATACGAATCTTCAGTTCTTCTCAGTTATCAGGCGAAGATAAGCCCAAACAGCATGTCGCCTGATGTGCACTCAGGGATTAGTGATATTGTCAGTACTCTCAGTCAGATTGTTACCAGCCGGACGAATCTTGAAAAAATCATTTTGGAGCATAACCTCTTTTCTGAGCAGCGTGAAATATTGCCGATAGAGGATGTTATTGATATATTTAGAAAAAAAATCGTGATTCAACCATCGGATCGCGGGGATGTGTTTACCATATTGTATTCCGGTACGAATCCGGAGCAAGTTGTCAAGGTGACTAATGCAATTGCCGCAAAATTCATTGAGGAAAACCTGAAATATCGTCAACAAAGAGCAATGGAGACTTCTTCGTATACCAATCAAGAATTGCAGATGGCAAAGAAGGTCATGGACGAAAAAGAAAACGCCATGCGAGACTATAAACTAAAAAATTATAATGAAATGCCTGAACATAGGGAGGCAAATATGTCCCAATTGACGGCTCTTCAGGCACAATACCAAGGAAAGCAGGAGAGTATTCAGGATTTAGAGCGGACTGTAGTACTCATTCGGGATCAATTGAATAATCGTAGAATGCTGGTGCGGCATCCTACTGGCTCTGGGGCGGAAAGTCATGGGTTGGATAACGTTCAACAGTTGGAGAAGTTACGTTCGACGTTGGATACATTATTGTTGAAATATACTGAGAAACATCCAGAAATCATAAGGATTCGAAAACTTATCGAGAAACTGCAGTTAGAGATTAAAGGTGGAGGTGGAACGAAAAATAGTTCAAAAACGATACATCGATCAGCTTCAACCGGTGGTTTGAAAGACCAGCATACTGCACAGCAGAGTGGGTCTTATGATCAGATCATGATGCAGCTTGAAGCACAACTCAAGGATGTTAAACTGAATATTGCCAACGTTGAACATGAGAAAATTCAGCTCAAAGAGAAAATTGAGCAATATGAGAAATGGATCTCAAACAGTCCTATTCGAGAAGCCGAATGGTCTTCCCTGACTCGGGAATATGACCAATTGAAAAAACATTACGACTACCTTGTTAGCCAGAATCTCCAAGCGGAATCGATGTTGAATCTCGAGGAACGACTGAAAGGGAGTCAGTTTAAAATTGAGGATCCGGGTAGATATCCGGGAAAGCCTGTCAAACCGAATTTTCTGATCATAATAGGAATGAGTGTAATGGCAGGACTTGGTGTTGGATTAGGGAGTGTTGTGGCGTTAGATATATTTGATGCTTCTTTCCGGGATCCGGAGACACTTGAGCCGCTCCTTGGGGTACCTTTGCTCATAACTATTCCACATGTTGAGACCAATGTTGAACAGAAAAAACAGAAATGGCTACTCCTCCTCACTGTAAGCCTGCTTCTGTTAGGAAGTGTACTTGTCATTTCTCTGTTTGTTCATGTTTGGATTAGAGGCGATATTGTTTTTTAGTGAACGTCGTTGGTCGCTCTAACAACCCTCGCTCAAAGAGCACTGAAAAGAATACCTCTTAAGGGGTACTAAACGGAGTATGTGTAAAAATAAGTTCTAAGATTCTCATAGTTATTATCTTTGTCTTCTTTGGGCAGGGTTTGAATTTATTTCGAATTTCAAACTGTTTGTTCTGGGGAAAACCCAAAAAGGGTTGTAGTCATATTGAAATTTTAGCTTCTTGAAAGGGCTGGTTAGAGTCCGTTTGCCATATTTATTAAATGCGATTATTTAATCTGGGTTGAAAATATACTATGGGAAAGACCTCGAAAGTGTTGGGAAAAGCAGGTTACGGTTTAGATGGTCAGGCGGAGTCTGAAACAGAGACAATAACAGTCGATTCGCCAAGAGTAGTTGAGATTATAGAAAATAAACACACCAGAGATAAAATCGTTTCTGTCGAAGAGGTTCACAGCTCACCGACCCACCTGCCCGAGTGGGATGAACGACTGACCAAGGTTGCCAGTTTTGCAAGTCACACCGCAGAATCTTTTCGTGTTTTACGGTCCAAAATACTACTCCCGCAGGATGGCAGGCCCGCGCCTAAGACCATCATGGTAACTTCAGCTCTGCCTCGAGAAGGGAAAAGCTTTGTTTCGGCAAATCTCGGTATTGCACTTGCCCAGGGAGTGGATCAACATTCACTTTTGGTTGATTGTGATCTCCGTGTACCTTCTCTTGCACAGCTTTTTGGAGTACCATTTAACCGGGGGCTTGTAAATTATCTTCAGGGTAATGCTGACATCTCCTCCCTGCTTCAAAAAACATCGTTAGCCAAGTTGTCAATTCTTGCAAGCGGTTTGCCACCTGGAAATCCGGCCGAGCTACTTGGGTCAGCACGTATGCAAAATCTCGTAGAAGAGCTTTCAAGTCGATATCCTGACAGGTATGTTATTTTTGATACTCCACCTCTTCAGGTCGCCTCCGAGACGAAGGTACTTTCTCGGGCTGTTGATGGGGTAGTTTTGGTGGTTAGACAAGGGATTTCCAGCCGAACTTTGATTGACAAGTTTATCTCGGATATCGGCAAGGATAAGATCATCGGTGTGATCTTTAATGGTCATAAGAGTAACTTCATATCAACCAGGCTGGTAGATAAAAGTCACTATTATTACGGGAATTATTACAGCAAACAAGAAGATTAAAGCGAGGAAAGGCTATTTCTTTTTGTTCAATTTTGACTTTTGTAAAACTACTGTCTTCCGCTGGAAAGATCTTTCCAGAATTCGTCTTTGTTGCTGTCTGTCCGATTGTTTTCGAGGGACAGGCAGCGGTTGTTTTGATCCAGGTGCAAGGCCAGTTACATACATGGCTGTAGAGAGTGTGCCTGGGGTTGGAGTAAAGTCCTGAGATTTTCTTATTTGTAGTCCAAGCTTTTGCATATCGTGGACAAGCTTTTCCGCATGCTGTGTTGTCGATCCAGGGTGAGCGGTGATGACATACGGTGTCAACTCAATATCCTTCCCAATCTCTTTGCCAATTTTACGGCATTCTGTAACGAATTTTTTCAGAAGGGCATGATGTTCTTTGTGCATGAGACAGAGCAACTCGTCATTTGTATGCTCAGGAGCGATTTTTAATGATCCTGGTGTGTGTGACCGAAGAATCCTTTTAAGTAATCGCGGAGTGCGAAGGAGGATTTCCATTCTCAATCCGGAAGAAATGAACAGTCTTTTTATATCTGTAATGGCGGTAATATTGTCAAGGAGATCAAGAAAAATATCTTCGTCGATTTTAAGATTCGGGCAGATTTTCGGATAGAGACAATCTCGTTTTTTGCATGAGCCTATGGCACAATGCGTACCATAGAGATTGGCGGTCGGTCCGCCAAGATCGCTGATGGTGCCCTTGAAGTCGTCCATTTGCGAGATACGTTTGCATTCATTGATTATGGATTCCTTACTGCGTGAGATGATGGCGGGACCTTGATGCCTTGTGATAGCGCAGAAGGAGCAATTTCCAGAACAACCCCGAACGATGGTCACTGAATCTTTGATCATCTGGAAGGCTGGAATATGCTGTGACAGCGGATGTGGACGTCTTGTGAAGGGCAAACTGTATAATGTGTCAAGCTCGACATGAGAGAGAGGATTAGCTGCTGGATACTGGACAACCCAGTGGGTTTGTTGTCGCTGCAGGACAATTCGGGGAGAGTACGCCCGTGAGTGGTCATCTATTTCTATTTCTGCTTCAAGAAAATGGTGCTGATTTGCTTGAATATTTTCCCAGGATGGCAGAATGAGAAAATTTTTTGAGCTATGTACTCCCATATTGGGATTTTGCTCAGGAAAATGTTCCTGCAATTCCTTATCCGTGAAGCGTTGACAGGTCCCTGCTATGGAGAAGAGATCTTGCTTGTTATCACATCGTCTGGCTATCTCAGTGATAGCTTTTTCGCCCATTCCATAAACGAGAAGATCAGCTTTTGCGTCGGTCAGAAAAGAAGATCGAAGTTTCTCCTGTTTAAAGTCGTAATGGACGAAACGCCTGAGTGAAGCCTCAATGCCGCCAAGGACGATAGGGACATCTCGAAAAGCTGAGCGGGCCAGGCTGGTATAAATCAGACTGGCTCGATCAGGTCGTCTTCTCTCCGTTTTGATCCGTTGTTCCGCGCGCCACGGATTACCTCCTGGTGAATAAGCGTCTGTGTCACGTACTTTGCCGTTGCCTGTGTAATTTGCGACAATGGAGTCAAGGTTGCCGGCAGTGATACCGCAAAACAGTCTTGGGGGTGGAAATGATTTGAAATCCTCAGCGGAATCGAATCGAGGTTGGGAGAGGATGGCCACCCTGTAACCATGGCTTTCCAGCAGTCTTCCAATAAGAGCCACGCCAAATGAAGGGTGGTCGATGTATGCATCGCCGGTAACGAGCAGAATATCGAGGTAGGACCATCCCCGCAGTTTGCACTCATCCCAGGAGATTGGTAAAGGGTGAGCCAAGCTGGAGGATTTATCCATGAAGATTTCCTTTAATACCATTGAAATTCGATTCTAGTTTTTCAGGAATGAATTTCGTGAAGGGACTTATCCCCTCAAGCAGGGGACTGAAAAGAGTACCCGTGTTTTTATGGAAGGTAGACATTTTTTTTACATAAATCTAGCATTGATATAAAGATGGCAGAGAATTGATGCGGCATATCCGAGAGCAATAACCGGAGTCCATTTCAAATGGGCATTGAAAGTATAGACACCTCTTGCAGCACCCATAAGTGCAACTCCTGCTGCGGAACCGATAGATAGCAGACTTCCACCGACACCGGCCGTCATGGTGACCAGCAGCCATTGTCCATGGGACATATCGGGATGCATGGTCAGTACAGCAAACATAACTGGAATATTATCAACAATAGCCGAGAGGATACCAACTATGATATTGGCAGTGGTAGGTCCTAAACCAAGGTAGAGAAATTTGGAAATAGAGGCCAGGTAGCCAAATTGTGCTAGACCGCCTACACAGAGGATGACTCCGTAAAAAAACAGAAGTGTGTCCCATTCCGCCCTGGCAACCTTTTTGAAAATATCGAAAGGATCCGGTTTAACATGATACGTTTGCTGAGCCAGCGGATTATCGTCAATATCATAATTCCGATGTTCTCTTTTCTTCAAGTAATAAGAGAAAAAACCAAGGTAACCAAGGCCGAGCATCATACCAGTTGCCGGTGGAAGATGAAGGTAATTATGGAATGAAACGGCGGTGATAATGGTTGCAAGAAACAGAAACATGATCCTCTTGGCACCAAGTTTCATAACATATTGATCCTTGCTGGGCTGGGGAGTTTTTCTGCTGATGGCAAAATTCATAAAAATGGCAGGTACAAGCCAGTTAACCAAAGAGGGGAGGAAGATGTGAAAAAATTCACCGAACTGGACAAGTCCCTTTTGCCAAACCATAAGCGTGGTGATATCCCCAAACGGCGAAAAAGCACCTCCGGCATTTGCGCCGATAACGATATTGATGCAGGCTAGGGCAACAAATTTTTTGTCACTGCCGCCAACAGCCATGGCAACTGCCCCCATTAATAATGCCGTGGTCAAGTTGTCAGCTACAGGCGAAATAATAAAAGCCAGAAAGCCGGTAATCCAGAAAACGGCGCGTAGGGAAAAACCTCTGGTGACAAGCCAGGAGCGCAAAGCCTGAAATACATTTCGCTCATCCATGGCATTGATGTAGGTCATGGCGACGAGGAGAAAAAGGAACAATTCGGCATATTCCAGGAGGTTATGACGAATGGCTTCTTCAGCTGCTTGATAGTCACCTAATCTACTGAAGGTAATAGAGACAAGAATCCAGATAATACCGGCGGCAAGAAGCACAGGTTTGGATTTCCTCAAATGAAGTTGTTCTTCAAGGATTACCAGGGTGTAGGCGCCAACAAAAAGAAGAACCGAAAGTATACCGAAAAAAGAGCCAGTGAGTACTGCGGTATCTATATCTGTACCTGCACCATCGCTGGCAAATGCAAGAGTGCCGGAAACAAGGGTTACACAAAACAACAAAAGCAGCTTTTTCATTTGAGATTTCCTGATTAGAATTGACAATAAAGACGGAAAAACATTGAAGACTATACCAGCCACACCAGGCCATCGCAAGAAGAGTCACATGGTCTCGAAAAATACCAATATTGAGGATGCGACAGAGGAGGGAGAACCCTCAAGTCAGGTAGTTTTAAAACAGACCTGACTTGAGGGACAATCGTTTTGTACTTAATTCAAGAAACTCACTCCTCCTCTAAGGGGAACCCAATTAGACACATTAATTGGAATTAGTAGCTGTTTGATGGAATGTATTGTGTCAGGGGACAATTGTCGCACCCGGCTTTAGGCAGGTCAGTTCCATTGTGGATCTTTTCTATCAGAGCTGCAACGGCTGCTTTACTATCGGCATACATGTGTTCCTTGCCAATTTCCTCTATCAAGCCAGTACGTTCCATTACTCTGAGTACTTGTCCTTTAACGCCGCACATTGCAAAGCCAATTTTTGCACTCCTTACCCGTTTGCAGAGCATCTCCAAAGCCTCTTCTCCGGATGCATCCATGTCGTTTATACCACGGGCATCAAGGAGAATATAGAGAAGGTCTGGTTGCTCAGTTCTGAATTTGGCAACCTGTTCATCAAGATAGCTGGCATTGGCAAAAAAGAGAGCGCCGTCAAACCGAACAACAGAGATATGGCGACAGCCTTTCAGGCGGTAATGTTCAGAACTTTTCAGAACGTTTTCTTCATTCATTGAAAGTCTGGCCACAACAGGCCGCATTGACTTGTAGAGAAAGACGATCATCGAAAGTGCAACACCAACCATGATTCCCTTGTCAAGATGAGGGGCAAAGTAGAGGGTTACCATAAAACAGAATATGGATATGGCCCCATCGTACCATTGTGCCTTCCAGGAGTGTATGAAACCTTTGATGTTGACCAGACCGATAACTGCCATCATGATTACTGCAGCCAGTACAGCTTGGGGGAGATGATAAAGCAATGGTGTGAAAAATAGTAAGGTGATGACTACCATTACCGATGTGACCACGGACGAGATGCCGGAGACCGCACCCGCCTGAAGGTTGACGGCAGATCGAGAAAATGATCCGGAAACTGCGTAACTGGATCCGATTGAGCCTACAATATTCGCCAGTCCCTGGCCGATAAGCTCTTGGTTTGGATCAAGTTTCTGACCTGTCTTTGCCGCCATAGCTTTGGCGATAGCAATAGCCTCCATGAAACCGAGAAGGGAAATGATAATTGCGGTGGGAAGAAGTTTTAGAAAGGATTTGATGCCGAGTTCGGGAATGCAAAATTGAGGTAGTCCTTTTGGGATCGTACCCACAACTTCGCCACCGCCAATAACGAGGAGTGAGTTTGGTTTGAGCGAAGAATTACCAACCTTTAACCTCCAGATATTTTTATCAGTCATAACTCCATCTGGAATCGCACCATGTGAATACAGTGTAAGGGAGTCCTTGTCCTTTACACCTTCAAATTTCATGGTCCGCAGCTCTGTCCGGAGAGAATTGATATGTTTCTTGGCATCGTTGATTTTAAGAGTGAGGAGTTCTGTCTGACTCTGCAGTTGAATCAATTCAACACTCTTGCCATGTCCTTCAGGCAATTTTTTGATTTCTTCATCCGCCTGCAGACCTATAGCCGTTCGTTCAGCAGTCAGGTTGCTCAGCTTACCAGTCAAGCTATTGAATGCTGAAATTTTTTCTTCAACAGCTGGGACATGGATTGCAGAAACATCAATTTTCGCATCATTATTGTATCCGGTAAAATAGGAAATCAAGGTAGTAATGGTTACTGCAACGAGAACATTTGGGATACGGGGGTTGATTTTCTTAAGGACCACCATGATGATTACCGCGCTGATACCGTAAAGTAAGGTTGGCAGATGGGTATAGTCCATTGCCGCCTGGGCTACCCGAACCATTGTTTCATAATGATGTTCGGCTGAGTCAACGTTCACTCCGAAAAATTTAGAAAACTGAGATGAAGCAATTATTATGGCTGCAGCGTTGGTAAAACCGTTAACTACGGGGTGTGACAGAAAGTTAACAACAAGCCCTAGTCGTAGTACCCCAAGGGAAAATTGGAAAATTCCGACCGTTAGAGCAAGGGTGATTGAATACGCAATAAATTGGGGCGAACCAGCAGTTGCAAGTGGTGCAAGAGATGCGGCTGACATGAGGGAGACCACAGCCACAGGGCCGGTTGATAGCTGGCGACTAGAACCAAAAAGTGCCGCTACCATGGGCGGTAGAAAAGCGGCGTATAACCCATAGTATGCAGGTAAGCCAGCAAGCTGGGCGTAGGCCATTGACTGAGGGATGAGAACGAGAGCTACAGTGAGACCGGAAAGGAAATCAATTTTAAACTTGCCGGAATCATAGTCTTTAAACCAGGCAAGAAATGGAAAAATCATCTGAATCATTGTTTCACCTTTTATCGTCTTCGCTTATTTGGCAGGAAAATCTGCACCAAGTCTGACTTGAACCTATGTTTTATTAAAATGAGCTGTCATTTGATAATTGTGGTGGCAATTTGCCCCTGACCAAAACAATCGTTTGGTTGTCTGGATAGGAATGCAAGAGTGTCTGCAGGTACTTGATAACAGTGGTGTTCCCAGGCATGAGAATCCCTTGAACAGTATTTTATTAAATCCAGCAGCCAATTTTTAGAATTTTTTCTTGCAATGGTGCCAAATTGCTTCCAATGCGGCGGTTGTTTTCTTCGGGAAAACGGATGGCTTGGCAAACGAGGGTGGGGGGACGAAAAATTGTGAATAGTGTAAAAAACGCAGCCATGCGTCAACTGATAAAATGCTGCGCGGCAGTTAGCCAATTTGTTCGGTTCTATCATGTATTCAGCTCCTTAAAAAAAATTAATATTCATATATTCCAATATACTGAAAAAGGGATATTCCCTCTTTTTTTAAAAAAATAAGTAAAAGAAAAAGTCTAAATAATCTATTCTTTTAGAAGGCATAATCAAAGCGCTCTTGCAAAGAAAGTCAAGAAGAATTGGAAATATCAAAGGAAGATATGCACAAAATTGGCATGAAATTGCATTTTTGAAAAAAGTATGGTTATCAAAGGGTAAGGTTACTGCTGTTACAAAAATGACGTAAAAAAAATATTGGTATTGATCCAGAAGGTGGAGCTAATCGTGAAAGAAGAAAAGAAACCTGGAAACGAACACTTCCGCATACTGCTTGCTGATGACCACGTATTAATCAGACATGGAATAAAAAATATCATTAAGAAGGATAATAAGTTCCATGTAGTGGGTGAAGTTAGTAATGGTGAGCAACTTATGGTTTTTCTCGAAGACTCGGCAGTGGATATGATAATTCTCGATATTTCAATGCCAGGTATTGGTGGTATGGAAGCGGTCGGACTCGTAAAGACCAAGTACCCTGGAATAAAAATACTGATGCTGACCATGCATAACAACAAGCAGTATTTCTATAATGCAATGGCTGCAGGAGCCGATGGATACCTCATGAAGGATGATTCGGATCAGGAGCTTCTGGTTGCTATAGAAAAGGTGTTATCCGGTAAGAGCTATATCTCACCATATATGGCGGATGATTTTGCTGATGACGTAATCAATATGTATCGTACTGAAAAGAAAAGCCCTTTTCAAGAACTGACTAAACGGGAAAAGGAAATTCTCCAACTGGTGGTAAAAGGCTACACAAGCAGAAGAATGGCAGAACAATTACACTTAAGTCAGCGAACCATCGATCATCACCGCTCCAACCTTCTTCGGAAATTTAACAGAAAAAACAGTATCGATTTGGTGAATTATGCCGTTCGTAATGGCTTTGCTAGCGCTGATTAGCGACTTGTAGCTTCTATCAGAATATTTTCTATCCGGTGTTGCGGTGCACAATGAAGAACGGTAATGATTGTGCGATAAAATGTTAGGTTGTTCTGGTTAGTTTTTTGATTTTTGTCAATGTTGGGTATAAGTACCTAGAGAAAAACTGGTATATCTGACAATTGATTTTTTTGCAGTAACGACTACAAATACAATCGTCTTTGTTGTTCTATTATTAACACCAATACACCGGGAAAGGTAGGGACTTAACAGCAGAAAAGAGGTTCGGAAAAAAAATGAATAAAAGTGAACTTGTTGCAACGATAGCAGAAGCTGGTGGCATGACCAAGGTTCGAGCTGAAACGGCTCTCAATAATATGCTTTCAAATTTGGCAAATGCTATGGAAAAGGGCGAGCGGGTGACTTTGTCTGGTTTTGGTTCCTTTAAGGTTGTTGAAAGAGCTGAGCAGGCAGGGAGGAATCCGCGGACGGGACAAACAATAGTTATTCCGGCCCACAATGTTGTTAAGTTTAAGCCAGGGAAACATTTATGTAGCAGGGTCGGATGATCTCCTACGTATTGGAATATGTGAATAATATTTTTTCACCTTTCGAGAACTTTCTCATTTACAGAGGCTGTTTGGGTTGATGTGATCGGATTATCCAGATGAGCAGGCCACATCCCACCATGAAACCACTTAGCAGTTGTCCCATGGTGAAAAAACTAAACAAATATCCTATTTGCTGATCTGGTTCACGGAAGTTTTCCACAATGATTCTAAAACAACCATAACCAATGAGAAAAAGAGCAATAATACTGCCATGGGGCCAGTATTTGTTTTTTTGCCAGGGCTTTTTACGTACCGACCAGAGAATGACAAAAAGTAGAAATCCCTCAAGAAATGATTCGTACAGCTGTGATGGGTGGCGAGGGAAGGGACCGCCACCGGGAAACACCATTCCCCATGGAAGATCAGTTATTCGTCCGTACAATTCACCATTGATGAAATTGCCAATCCTTCCAAGACCAAGCCCAATCGGGAGTGTGGCAGTGTAAATATCTGCTGTTTTCCAAAAATCGAGGTTGTTCTTCCTGCAAAAAATCCATCCTCCGATTATGAGAGTCAAACAAGCACCGTGAAAAGACATTCCACCACTCCAAGTGGCAGGGATTTCAAGAGGGTGAGCTAAATAGTAAGGCAAGTTATAGAACAAAACGTACCCTAACCGTCCCCCTATCACAACACACAGGATCAGTACCAGATTGAGGTTTTCAAAGTGGTCGGCGAGTTGTTGATATTTATGTTCACGTATTTGTCGCCGGACAAGAAGGTAGCTCGCAAAAAATCCGAGGACATACATGAGGCCGTACCATCGCACATGTAATGGGCCGAGACTGAAGATAATCGGATCTATTTCAGGAAAGGTGAGAGGCATCATAAGGGATTAGAGAGGTGTCTATTTTTGTTTCTGAATTTTTTTCAGATGCACTTGCAGAACGGAGATTGCTGCTGGAGTTATGCCTGAAATCCGTGACGCCTGGCCAAGTGAGAGCGGTTGGATTTTAGTCAATTTTTCAACCACTTCATTGGAAAGACCAGAAAAAGAACGGTAATCAATATTTGGAGGCAGGAGAACCGACTCTGTTTTCTTAAACCGAGCCACCTGCTCATTTTGTCGATCAATATATCCTTTAAACTTCACCTGAAGTTCAATTTCCTCTTTTACCTGACTGGCCTGAAGGCTGTTAACTAGTTCAATTTGCTCTTTGGAAATCGGTAAAGAGGAGAACGATTCGATGGACAGTTCCGGACGACGCAACAGCTCGGAGAGAGAGCTTTTTTGTTTGAGATTACTGCTGTTCAGTGAGGCAAGCGCTTCGTTAATTGTCGGGCTGGGTTTGATAGACATCTTTTCCAGGGATTCAATACCATCACGGATTAATTGTAATTTTTGTAAGAAGGCTTGATGGGCTTCTTCTTGTACCAGTCCTAAATCGTAACCAATTTGAGCTAGGCGAGTATCCGCGTTGTCCTCTCGCAACAATAACCTGTACTCTGCTCTGGAGGTAAAAAGTCTATACGGCTCTTTGGTGCCACAGGTAACCAAATCATCAATCAATACACCTATGTATGCCTGTGATCGGTCGAGAATTAGCGGTGCCTGGTCCCTGCTGTAGCGGACTGCATTTATGCCGGCAATGAGACCCTGGGCCGCAGCCTCTTCGTATCCGGAGGTACCGTTGATCTGGCCGGCGAAAAACAGCCCTCGAATTTGTTTGGTCTCAAGGGAAGGATGCAAACCTAGTGGATCAATATAATCGTATTCAATGGCATACCCAGGCCTGATTATTTGAGCCCTTTCAAGGCCTTTGATTGAATTGATCATTGCTGTTTGGGTCGAAAGTGGCAAGCTGGTCGGCACGCCGTTTGGATAGACTTCGATGGTATCAAGCCCTTCTGGTTCCAGAAAGATCTGGTGACGGTCTTTCTCCGGAAACCGCATGACCTTATCTTCAATAGAGGGGCAATATCTTGCTCCAATGCCTTTAATAATCCCCGCATACATTGGCGATTGACCAATTCCCTGACGAATTATTTCATGAGTATTCTGGTTGGTATAGGTTATATAACAGGGCAGTTGGGGGAGCGTGTATCCTCCTTTTGATGAATAGGAGAAGTGGGCCGGAGGATGATCGCTGTGCTGAATCTCGAGGTCTGAATAATTAATGGTGTTCGAGGCGAGGCGGGGAACCGTTCCCGTTTTCATACGACCGACTTCGAAGCCTTGTTCTTTGAACCAGGCAGCAAGCCCTTTGGATGGAGCATCGCCGAGTCTGCCAGCTGGAAAATTTTTCATGCCAATATGTACGAGCCCGTTGAGGAAGGTGCCAGTGGCCACGACAACTGCCTTTGTCCGGATCTGCTCGTCAAGAGAGGTGCAAATCCCGCAAATTTGGTCATTCTCCACAAGAAGGCCTGCGACCACTGTTTGTTTTACAGTCAGGTTTGGCTGATTTTCGACTATCGATTTCATGCGAAGTCGATAGAGCAACCTGTCTGCCTGTGCCCTGGACGAACGTACAGCAGGACCTTTGCTGGTGTTGAGTCTACGAAACTGGATCGAGGTGGCGTCAATATTTTTTGCCATTTCACCACCCAGTGCATCAATTTCACGGACCAGATGTCCCTTGGCCAATCCACCTATGGCAGGGTTACAGGACATTGCACCGATCGTGTCGGCATTTATTACTGTGAGCAGAGTTGTGCAGCCCATTCTGGCCGCAGCGAGAGCGGCCTCACAACCGGCATGTCCGGCTCCGATAACTACGATGTCATATTCATTATTGGTCATTGATATGTTTTTACTTAAAATTTTACTCTGTTGTCTTTTTCCACCAGATGAGGGCCCACAGGGGAGGCGAATCCCGGCGAATAGTTAACCGGCCATTTTCTGAATGAATAATTTTTCCGATCAAGTATTGCTCTAGTTTATGATTCTCCTCGGGGGTGATATCGTGGAACATCCAGCTATAAGATTTTATCGCCTCATCCATAGAAGTATATTCAACATCTCGCTCAAGCTGGAGAATGGTAACATTTGGGTAGATTCCCAGTGTATAGAGCGTGTTCAAGGTGTAAATGTAGTCAGGTCCAGGGGAAAAAGGTCGTTTTAGAGCCCGGAAGGCACCTTCTTCAAATGGCGTGGAGCCAATTCTGTCTGTGAGAAAAACATATCTAGTGCCATACCTGTTGATTTTGCAAAGAGCCGTTGTCAAGTCCTTCACTCCTAAGGCTCGGGAAGCGATCGCAATATCGTGGGGTTGCAATCCTGCTTTTTGCCAGTCATCTTCCCAGGCACATTGTACTGTGCGGATATTGCAAATATTTTTTTCGTGGGCGATTCCCTCAAGGGTGTCAAGCATCCCGCGGGAGAAATCAATAGCGGTAACCGATTTTACTTTCTGGGCAAGCGGGATTGCAAGCGTACCTGGACCTGAGCCAATATCAAGAACTGTGAGGGAGGCGTCCAGGGGTAAATGGGAGAGGACAAGATCAATATACACTGTGCTTTTATTGCGACTGGCGAAAGATCGAGCTTTTTTATCCCACTCAGCGGGGCCTTTTTCCCGCCACCCTTTAGTCCCCAGAGCATTGGCTCGGAGAGTGTTCCAGTCGATATCGGAGTATGTTTGTGGTGCGGAATTAGCCATACATCTTTCTCATAAAATTTAGAATTGCCTTGTATTGAAAAAATGCAGTTTGCAGAAACCCATGAGGAATACACGTGAAGCATCAGGTCATATTTTTTTCTATGTGTGAGAATAGCACAGCAGATTGGCTTCTGCAATATATGGGTGGCCTCTGGCAACAAAAATGTTTGACACTGGCTAGCAAATGTGGTTAATATTTCAGTTTTGTTATTTGTCGCCTCGAAGATAGTCCTGTTGCTGTTGACGTGATTAATTCAATTTGGGGAACATCGGGAATTACAAGATAAAGAGAAGAATCCCCGACACACTGGAGCTAAAAAAGTGCCATGGTTTCGCCATGGAATTTACAGATGAGGAAGTAAAGAATGAGCAAGCGAACTTTTCAACCAAGCAATTTAAAACGTAAACGCACCCACGGATTTCGTGAGAGAATGAGCACCCGTGCCGGCAGAGCAGTAATAAGAGCACGAAGAGCAAAAGGTCGCAGAAGGCTTTCGGCATAACCTTGGCCGAGCACCGACTTTTGAAGAGCTCCCTGTTGCGCAAAGGATGGGAGTTTGATGAAGTCTACAGCAAGGGAAGGCGTTTGCATGGCAAAGGCTTTACACTGATCTGCTGGCCGAATCCAACAGGTGCCAGCAGGCTAGGGATTAGTGTTCATAGAAAGATTCGTGGGGCGGTCAAAAGAAATCGCATCAAACGAATTATCCGGGAATCGTTTCGGCTTTGGCAAAAACTTTATCCGGCGGGAGCTGATATTGTTTTTGCCGTTCGTCCTGATTTTTCCTGTTTGCATCCCGGAGATATTTGCGCAGCGGTAACTCCTCTTAAGGCAAGTTTTGCGTGTTGTTATGGCGTTTGAGATGAAGATAGGTGAAGTCACCAAAATAGTTTTCATCGGATTTGTGAGAGGATACCAGTATTTTATCTCACCGCTTTTGCCACCTACCTGTCGTTTTATTCCTACATGTTCTACTTATACCATTCAGGCAATTGAAAAATACGGGGTTGCCCGGGGTTCCTTTCTGGGAGTACGTCGGATACTTCGTTGTCACCCCTTTTCTCGAGGCGGACATGATCCGGTACGATAAACAGGCCGCTCTCTGGTCATTTTTTATAACTGACATAACCTTCTGGTTTTGACATAATTTTACGGACAGTCCATGGACACTTATAGAGCCTTTTTGGCGATCATTATCTCCTTTGTAATTCTTCTTGGTTATCAATATTTCTTTGTCGGATTTAACCAGCCGGTGGCAGGCAACGAGACAACGGAACAATCGGTTGGAACTACTAATCAACCTGCATCGGTGCAGGAGCCTGCCGCATCGACCATAGCCTCAAAGACAGCAGAAGTCGCGGCGCTTCCTGCTAAACCCTATGACCGAAAACCAAAAGAGATCTTTATCGACACAGATCTTTATACGGCCACTCTGTCCGAAGACGGAGGAACGATCACCAGTTTTGTCCTCAAAAAACAAAAGGAGACCAATGATAAGAATTCCCCTGGAATGCAGCTGGTTAAAACAACAGCAGCCGAGGGATTTCCTTTAGCAATTCTCCTGGGGGAGTGCGGTTGGCCCTAAGGTTTTGTACAACAGTAATGTGCAAAGTCTCAAGCTATCTGCGGATAAGACTAAAGCTGAGCTGCGGATGACAGCAGAAGCTGGCAATGGTTTGCAGGTCGAACGAGTTTACACCTTTGATAATAGTAACTGTCTGATTGGATCTTTATATAACGGTCAAAAACAGCTCGGATCATATTCTGCAGGGTACTCCTCAATTAGATTTAGTAAATACCCGTTTTGAAGGGGTTGCCAGTCCGTCCAATCGATTTCTGTTTGGTGGGCCGGTGACTTTTATCAATGGAGGTCTGCAGGAGGTCAAGGCGAAGGAATTCGCGGATGGACCAAAAATCCTGCAGGGAGCGATAGAGTGGGCTGGCTATGAAGGTACTTATTTCCTGTGTGCGTTAATCCCAAAAGATGGGGCTGGTGATTCTTTTACCATGCAGGGTACTGACATGTTGGCTAGGACCCAACTCGCGGGTGCGCTCGATACCCTTCAACCAGGCGCTGAAAAGAGCTATGACTATCATGTTTATTATGGCCCCAAAAAATTAAGCGTGCTGCAAAGTATCGGATATAATCTTGATCATTCGATAAATTTCGGCTGGTTTGATGTCATTGCCAAACCGACACTCTGGCTGTTAAATATGTTTTATTCCTTCTGTCATAATTACGGTATCTCCATTATTTTGGTCACCGTCCTTTTCAAAGCAGTTTTCTGGCCGATTTCCCAGAAGGGCATGAAGTCGATGAAAAATATGCAGAAATTGCAGCCAAAGATGGCGAAGATAAAGGAAAAATATAAAAGTGATCCAACCAAGATGAATCAGGAGGTGATGAGCCTTTACAAGACGTACAAGGTAAATCCTCTTGGTGGTTGCCTGCCGATGGTGCTACAGATACCTGTGTTTTTTGCATTATACAAGGTACTCTTGCAGTGCATCGAATTAAGACATGCACCGTTCATGCTGTGGATCACTGATTTATCGGCTCCAGATCGCTTGTGGATTGGCTTTGCCATTCCACACTTAGGTGGTTTGCCGGTATTGACATTGCTCATGGGTGCATCAATGTTTTTGCAGCAAAAGCTTTCTCCAAGTACAGCTGATCCGACCCAGGCAAAAATCATGATGTTTTTACCTATCGTTTTCACTTTCATGTTTCTGAATTTTGCTTCTGGTCTTGTGTTATATTGGTTTATAAATAACCTGCTTTCCATTCTTCAGCAGGTACTCATTAATCGCGATACTAAGAAATCGGCCACCACTTGAAGAAATGAGCGTATATGAGGAAGTGGAGACACCGTTTGGTGCGGTTGAGATATATTTGAAGAAGGTATTTACATGTCTTTAGACAAAAAAGATTTTTACGGAAAAGAAGTCGCTGCGGCAATTAAAAATGCATGTGATGCCCTTGGAGTTCCCCAGGAAAAACTTGAGATTGAGGTCATTGAAACCGGAACTACCGGAATATTCGGCTTAATACGAAAGAAAGCCCATATCCGAGTACTTATAAAGCCTAATGTAGAAGAGGGGGGCGCTGAGGTCTTTGAAGCAGCGGCTTTTCTCAAGTCTGAACCGGACGACGAGGAAATTGAGATTGAACCCACAGTTGCCTCCAAAGTCGAGGAAGACGATAGTGGTCAGGCTGACGATGACGACGATGAAGATGATTTATCGATAGGTAAGGAACCGGACGGTGAGGTGAGTGTAGAGAGTTTGGCAATTGTCAAATCCGAACTTCTGCAGCTTGTTGAGATGATGGGCTTTCCGTCGACTCTTGAAGTTGAAACTGTTGGTTTGTCCTTGGCGTGCACGCTCCGCAGTGAATTTGAGGAAAATCTAATCGGAACGGACGGCAAGGTTCTGGATAGTTTGCAATATATCTTGCGCAAAATTATCAGTAGAAAAGTGCCTGAACGTATTAGGATCTCAGTAAATGTTGCTGATTTTCGTGAAAAGCGGCTTGAAGATTTAAAAGTTAGAGCTGTTGAAATGGCTGCGTTGGTAAAAGAAGATGGCAAAACCCAAGTTTTACCAGCTCTTAATCCTGCAGAGAGAAGAGTCATACATATGATTCTTCAGGAAGATAAGGAAATCCGCAGTCGCTCGGTTGGTGATGGGCTGTTCAAAAAAATCCTTATTTATAAACCCGGAAAAGGGAATCGCCCTGGTGGTCGCAAGCGATCCCAAGCAAAAGGGCGACCAAATAAATCCGGACCCAAAAAAAGTAGAGAATCTTGATACGAGAAGGCATTTTAGTCTCCGGGGTATGTTTGTTAGTATGGATTCCACAACGCACGGGGATTCTTTAGAGTGTCCCCTGTGGGGCGCTCATTTCAGTATCCTCTTGAAGGGGGGTAAGTACCTTGAGGTAGACTGTTTTTTTCAAAAAAACAAGAAAAATCATCTGCAAGGTATTACCCTTCCTTGATCACTCTTATGCCTTGGGAGGTATCTTGGTGAATTCTTCATACCAAGAAGAAACGATTGCCGCCATTTCCACGCCACCGGGTGCTGGCGGTATCGGCATCATCCGTATTAGCGGTGAACTGGCGCTGTCCATTCTCAAAGTTATATTCCAACCAAAGAACTTACCCTGTCCTTATCGAAGCCACATGCTCTACTACGGGCATATAAGGCAGCCTGGTCTGGGAAAAATTCTTGATGAAGTCTTGGCTGTTTTTATGGCCGCTCCTCACACTTATACCCGAGAAGACGTCGTGGAGATTCACTGTCATGGTAGTTTTCTTGTGTTACAGAATGTTCTTGAACTCATTTTGGCCAATGGGGCTGTTCTCGCGTCGCCTGGTGAATTTACCAAGAGGGCATTTCTCAACGGGCGGATCGATCTGACCCAGGCAGAGGCCGTCATTGACATCCTCTCAGCAAAAACTAGAAAAGGCGTCGATCTCGCTCAACAACAGCTCTCTGGGGCCTTGTATAGAAAAATTAATCCGATTCGACAGAGCCTTGTCCAACTGCGTGCGATTGTCGAGGTTGCCATTGATTTCCCGGACGAAGATATTGATATCATAGATCATAGCGCATTGATTCTTCAGATGGAGCATGATGTTGCAGAGCCCCTAAAACAACTTCTACTGAGTGCTGACCGTGGAAGACTGTATCGAGAGGGAATCTCTCTTGTAATTGCAGGTCTTCCAAATGTAGGAAAATCAAGTCTACTTAATGCCATTCTGCAGGAAGAGAGGGCTCTGGTTACTTCCATTCCCGGAACGACCCGTGATTCAATTGAAGAAATCGTTGATATCAAAGGGATGCCTGTCCGTATTATAGATACTGCGGGAATTCGCGAAAATGCCGAGGAGGTCGAAGAACTTGGTATTCAGCGTGCCCGAAATCTTATCAATACGGCAGATTTAATCATTTTCTTGATTGATGGTTCTCGGGAACTTACTGATGAAGACCGTACATTATACGATCAACTGAAACACAAACGATTATTACCGGTTGTCAACAAGATTGATCTCTGTGTAAGTTCGCTTCCGGATCTCGCATCTCTACCGGGCATCTGTGAATGTATTAAAATTTCTGCCAGGCAACAGACCGGCCTCGACACGCTGAAGCAAGCAGTATTTGAAATGTGTTCTTCTGGAAACGACCAATGGGAAGAAAGCGGGTGTGCCCCGAATGTTCGCCACAAACAGGCACTTATTGAGGCGGTCGAAGCGTGTGATCGGGCCATGCTTTCTTTAAAAGAAGGACTTACCAACGATCTCATAGCCGTCGATTTGCAGGGATGCCTGGAATATCTAGCGGATATCGTCGGTGAAACCACAACCGAAGATATTCTGGATGTAATTTTTGAGCAGTTCTGCCTGGGTAAATAATAGCAGTTGCTCAAACGTATATCTGTCGCAGAGGCTGGGAACTGATTAAGTTCAAGCTTTGCTCATTGTGACTACTTTCCGGTCAATTCAATCTTCCACTGTTTTAATATCGTTTCAGCCTCTTCACGGTTTTTAAATTGACTATCATTTGCCAAGGCTTTTGTAAGTGTTTCAACTGCCTCCTGCTTCGCGTCGTTTGCATAGAGCGCAAGGGCCAGATGATAACGGATCACTGGATTATCCTGACTATTAACCAGTGCCTGCTTGAATTGAGAGATCGCAAGAGAGTAAGATTTTCGCTTATAATGCACCCAGCCGAGGGTGTCTGCGACATTGGGTTGATCGGGCATAGCCTGTTTTGCCTGCATAGCTAGGCGGAGTGCTTCTCCAAGGTCGGATCCTTCTTCTGCAAGGTCCCATGCAAGGTTGTTTGCCGCCGCTGGAAGATTTGGCTGTAGTTTCAGGGCTAGAATGTATTTTTCTTTTGCTTTGTCCTGCTTGCCTTGAGCTTCATAAGCAGTTGCCAGCCCCATTATTCCGACTATCGAATCAGGTTTCGTTTTCAACAATTTTTCATATTGCGCTATTGTCTCATCAATTTTGTCGAGATGGCTGAGTAGGGAGGCGCTCATGACGTATCCCTGTGGATTCTCAGGAGCGAGTTCCTGAACTTTTTGGTAAGCATGAAGAGCTTCTTTAAATTGTTTGTTTTTCGTCAGGAGGTCGCCTAGTAGAAGATAGTGCCCTGCCGACTCACTTTTTTCAATCTGCTTTTTAACAAAACTGATTGCTTGAGGGACATCTTTGCCAACATGTCAGCGCGGTCAGAAAAGCCAGTGCCTTGGAATTATCGGGAGCTAGTACCATTATCTCTGCAAAGGTTTGCTTAGCCTTTTCTTTATTATCCTGCCCAAGGTAGGCGATACCGAGACTGCTAAGGAGTTCGATATCTCCCGCAACTGCTTTTGGGTTTAATTTGTTTATGAATTCTATAGCATTATTGTATTCTTTAGCCTGGACGAGTGATTTGGCAAAAAGTTTTACCGCAATGGAATTCCGATGATTGATACGTAGAGCAAGAGATGCCTCTTGCTTAGACAGGGTGCTATCACCACGGACCAAGTATATCTGTGCGGCAAGGGCATGATAACGATCATTGGTGGTATCATTTTGTAAGGCGTGCTGTATGGCTTTTAGAGCTAGGTCAGACTTACCGAGTTTTAGTTGTGTTAGTGCAGAGTAAAAGAACGGTTCTGCCCATTTTGGGTAATCAATTGTAAGAGGAGTGATAAGTTCAATTGCCTTGACGTTTTGTCCTTGTTTTATGAGAAACCGGGCTTTAATCAGATTTGCTCCTCCATTGGCAGGATTAGTTGCCAGAACTTTGTCTATGATCGCACGAGCTTGCTCAAATTTTTGTAGATCAAAACTTAGGTCTGCGAGGGCCACCTGAAGTTGGATATTGTCTGGGAAATCGGTCAGTGATGATTTTAGTGTTTCTTCAGCTTTAGCAGGTAGTTGTTGTCTTTTGTAAAAATCCGAAAGCATGAGTTCGGATGGAACCGATTTTTTCTGGATTTCAACAACCTTCAGCATTTCTATTTCAGCTTTATCAATCTCGTCATTTTTTTGGTAAAGATTGGCGAGCATCAGATGAAGTTGCGGGTTGTTCGGAAATTTTGGTACCATTATATCGAGAAGTGCCTGTATTGCAGGAGCATCCTTTTTCTGTTCGTAAAGCATCAGCAGTGAACTATAATTAGAAAAATTACCGGGATTAAGGTCAATTGCTTTCTTAAATATTATTTCACTTTCGTCCCATTTGTCCTGAGCAATCAGGATGCGTCCTTTTATGTTATAGAATTTGTCAATTTTTGGTGCCTGGATGAGTGCTTTGTCGATGGCTTCTGTTGCTTTTTCAAAATTACCTTCGATTAATTCAAGATTAGCTAGAAGGGCAAGGGCGTCCAGGTAATTCGCATCAACACTCAGAACCTGTTCTACATATTTACGGCTGTCTTCTCTCTTGTGGGAGAGAAGGTAGAATTCGGCCACTTTCACCCCGGCGTCGAGATTTTCAGGGTTAAGTGAGAATGCCCGCTGCAATTCACCAAAAGCGGATTTGGCGTTACCTGTTTTGAGATAAAGCAGTCCAAGTTGATACCGGGCGTCAGTAAACTTAGCGTCGAGCTGTATGGCATTTTTAAATTCAAGAATTGCCGCTTTGTCATTGTCACTCTTTACGTATTCAAGAGCTTTTTGGTAATGTTCAATTTTCTTTTTATCGGGGTCTGAACAACCAGAAAGATTGAGGAGAAAGGCAATGATGCAAAGAGTAGCGACAAGTCGGGTGAAAATCATGGTAAAACCTTATGAAATTGTTGAAAAGAAAAGGTGACTGAGGAATGCCACAACCTACGAATCATTTAGGGTGATGCAAGTAACTTATTCAAAATGAGTGAATATTCCTATCGAAAAATTACGTTAATCGAGTGAGTTTTTTTCGTTTTTCCAGAAAAAAATTGTTTGGCCTAGCCTAAACAGTGACAAATAAATGGAGATATGATTTACTATATTTCTCAATAACTATTGGGGAACGTAAAATATTTCACAAGGAGGATGGTGATAATGTCCAAAAAAATATTGTTTTTGCTCTGTATTGTTGGCACGATGTTGTTTTTCAATAGTGCAATGGCGGCACAGTCGACGGCCGATGTTCCAATTACAAAGGAGCTAAAGGCAAAGGCCCGTCAGAAGGTATTAGCGCAAGCGAAAGCTAAAGGTAAAGGTGCTGATGAGTATGTGATTGGCTATGGTGATGTTCTCGGTGTTCAGGTATACGGCGAGGGGGATATGTCAGTGGAATCGCCAGCAGGAACAAGGACATCGGATACCGGGGATGGTCCTCGTGGTGGCGTTGGGGGAGTAGTTGTCCGGGATGACGGGGAAATCTCTCTTAAGCACATCGGGGATGTTCAAGCAGTAGGTTTTACTCTCACGCAGCTCGCTGATTATTTAAAAGTAATATATGCATCGGTTTACGATGATCCGGTTGTGACTGTAGTACTTGGTCAAAGCAACAGTCAGCGGTATACTGTTATGGGCAAGGTGGCCAAACCAGGAATATTTTATCTTGACTATCCAATTGATCTCGTTCAGGTTATTGCGCGGTGTGGCGGTTTTACTGAATGGGCTAATTCTGAGATTACAGTAGTCAGAAAAAATGCGGGTGATAATGAACTTTTCAAAAGCAATACTCTGCAATTTGACTACGAAGATTTTTTAGCAGGGAAAAAATTAGAAAAGAACATCTTTCTCAAATCAGGTGACATAGTCATCGTACACTAACAGGATGGAGGCGACGCATACTTATGTTTGGCATAAAATACACGCAACTAATTACTGCTTTAACTGTTCTGGTCCCTATGCTGGTCCCTTCACCTTCTTTTGCTCGAGTCAGCAGCTTAATAGGTGGGGTTAGCGTTGGCCTCGATTCCGAAAATCGCAACGGTACCGGTGAGGATTATCGTTATCGGCGTATCCTGTTTTCTCCAATGATGCAATTCAAAAGTCTCGGCGAGAAGGATAGCTTTGAGCTGCGTGCCGCTCCCGGTATAAAATATGATTTACTAGATTCCGGAACAGATTGGGACAGCACCTTTGATATCTCCGCAAACCGGTTTATAACCAAATCCTTGCAGGTGGGGCTTTCAAATAATTTCATAAGAAGTGACTATAACGGAACGAATTACGCTATTTCGAACTCTTCAGCGGTAACACCTACGGAATCGACCACGGCGGTTACCACGTCAACCGGCCCAATACAACCGGAGCTATCCAATGACCGTGGAAGGCAGCGCTACTGGGAGAACACCTCGGGACTGTTTACGAATTATTTCTATCGTCAGGACAGTGTGTTCCGGCTGGACTTTAATTATGTTGCTTTGAGAAATGATAATAACACTAATAATAGTGTTAGCAGTAACGAGGACTACGATAGATATGTAACCGGTTTGAGGAATGAGCATCGTTTTAATGTTGAATGGAAATCCACAGTGGACCTCCAGTTCGTCCGGGGTATATTTCCGTCTTCGGATCCTGTTAACCTCTCAAAAGATCTCAATGAATATCATATGGGGCTCACGATTGCTAATGAATCGATTGCTCACAACCCCCTGTCGCTGAGCTATAACTACATTGGCACCAAATATGATGAAACCCTGCTCAATGATAGCGATATTCATCAGGGCCGATTGACCTGGAGACGAGATTTCTCACCTCATATATATACGAATCTCGGTATAGGCCCTTCCTATGCTAAAACTGAGGAACAGAATGGTACTTGGGGTGGGAACGGTGTTGCCGAGATCAATTATGCAGTGGAGCATGGCTATTATAATTTTAAGGTAGAAAAAAATTATGATGTTGATAATTTCTCTGGTACCAACGATCGTGCTCTAATAGATGTATGGGAAACTCGATTTTCTGCTAGTCGCCAATTGCTAAAAGAAGTGACCTTAATTGGTAACCTTGCTTATATCTCTGAGGATCGAAAAGAAACCCTGGCAACTTCTGGCAACGGAAACCTGCCTCAAATTGATAAAGTTCAAAGAGATATTTACATCGCTGGAGCAGGCCTGAAGTATAACTTCTGGCAATTTTACAGTGCTGGAATAGATTATACCTACACAAAACAGGATTCCGACAGAGTTGATGATAGTTACGATGATCATCGCATCTTGCTTACACTCTCTTGGGAAAAAGAACTGTTCCACTGGTAAGCTGTCAAATTCAGTAAAGGGAAATACATTGAGGTGGTTTTTTTAGCGTCGTGACGAGGATAAAAAGCCAAGTTCTTTGTGAGACATGCCTGATCATTTTTCATGATCAGGCATGTCTCTTACTCTCCTGGAAAGCTATTTCGGCAATCCTTGATCATTCGAATGAACCCGGTTCTGAATCAAAGCCTTTGCCAGTAGAGTGCACACATTATTGGTAAGGAGAAATGACGGTCTCTTGAAAATGGAATCACCTGAGAAAAAAGTGTGGATCTAATTTATGGAAGAAATTGAGGGAAATTGATAGGGGCATCATCTTGCGACAAAAAAACAATTATCCTTACATTTGATGTGTCGAAAATTGGTTCCAGGTTGAAAATATTCGGAGAATATATTTCTTAATCCACTTGGTCTTCCCAGGAGTTACGGGTAGAGAAAATACAATCGATCTCATAAACCTTCTAGACGATGCGCCAACTCCGGTGCGGGGGCGACATTTTTATTGTTCCTCAAAAAGGTTTAGAGCCCCGGTTTTTAGGCGGGTAGCATTCTGCTATCGGTTGCTTTACAATTCATTGAGATGGCCCGAGTAAGGGACCTTGTGAGGTAGACTTGTGAATACTTTGGAATTCAGATTTTGCGTGGTGTCGTGAGCAAATATCATGTACCTATTCTGGTTTCAGTCCCTACTAATATCTCGTGAGATTTTGGCAGAATTTCCTCATGTGAAGAAGCGGTATTGAGGCCGTCGTTTCTGGTCACACGGTTGTTTTTGCGTACCATCTGGCGAAATAACCAAAGGATTTAATCCAAGGCTACCTGGCTCATCATTTTGAGAAGGATCCCAATGATCAATTTGACATCGAATAACCCGGCGAGGCCAGTATTGCTGGACTTTTTGTCCGCGCTTTTAAAGCCACTGACTTCTGGTCGGTGGGTGTTCAGTGTAGGTTTTTTATTACTACTGTCTATTGCAAGGGCTTGGATGGCGCACTTCAAACTTTGATATCTGATAGTTATCATCCTCGTTGCTTTGGCAGCTTTTGTCGTAAGGGGGGCAGTATGATTCTTCAAACGATGAGAAAATTAGTCTTGCCAATATAAAGGCTGTTCCCAAAAATATCGATAAATGGAGGGGGCAAGATTTTCCGCTGGAAGAAATGGTGTATGAAATACTTGAAACTAGGGCTATAATCAATCGCTTATTTCATGCCGATAAAGAGGAGAATGTCTTTTCATCTGCGGTCCACTACGATGTTATAAATGTTAATTTCCACGCTCCCGAGGCTTGTCTCGGAGGTGATGAAGGTCTTGAAATAAAGAAAAAACAAGAAACTAACGTTATTTCCCGGTAATCAAAAAACAACCATAGATTTAGAAGCACTGCTTACAACCACAGAAATAGGACAGACTGTAATATATTATTTCTATAAATCAGGCCAGTTTTTTGGCAGCAATTATATAAAAAGACGCTTGAGCATTGCTGTTATTAATCCGTACGTCGGATAGCGGACATAGAGGTAGAACGTTAACTCACTGTAATCGCGTAGATTGTACACAATGGAATTTGTCTCCCAATGTCCGCTAATCACCCTTCGGATTAATAATAAACTGATAAGAAATGATACAACAGGCTCATGGATCAGAATATCTACAAGAGTGATTACCGGCAATGAAGCTAAGGCTGAATCATTGTTAAGAAATTTTATGAAAGATTTTCTTCCTTATGTCCAGCAGTCTCTGTGATACGCCGAAACGTGCTTCTTGACCTGAGATGCTATCTTTATGTATTGAATTGTTATACTTTAAACGTACTGGATTTTCCAGAGAAACAAAATCACAACAATGGAGATAACGAGATGAAGGCTGTCATTCTTGCTGGAGGGTTTGGGACAAGAATAAGTGAGGAAAGTATAGTTAAACCCAAACCAATGGTTGAGATAGGTAATATGCCGATTATATGGCATATTATGAAAATCTACTCCAGCCATGGTATTAATGATTTTATTATTTGCTGTGGGTATAAGGGACATATGATTAAGGAATATTTTGGTACTTATTATCAAAAAATGTCTGATGTTACTTTTGACTTGAAAGAAAACAAAATGACGATCCATAAAAATATGGTTGAGCCATGGACAGTTACATTAATAGATACTGGGGCAGACTCCCTCACAGGGGGGAGACTCAAACGGGTGAAAGATTACCTTGACGACGAAACATTCTGCCTTACTTATGGTGATGGTGTTGCAGATATTGATATAACTAAGCTGATTGATTTTCATAGACAACAGAAAGTGTTAGCAACTTTGACAGCTGTGCAGCCTCCTGGCAGGTATGGCAGCTTTGGTTTTGACAAAGATAAGACTAAGATATCTAGTTTTTATGAAAAGCCATCAGGTGACGGAGCATGGATCAATGGGGGGTTTTTCGTCCTTGAGCCAGCGGTACTAAATTATATAGATAATGATGGTACTGCCTGGGAAAGAGAACCCCTAGAACAACTGGCACAGGAAGGTAAACTTGCAGCTTTTAAGCATACAGGTTTTTGGCAGGCTATGGATACATTACGTGACAAAATGGTGTTGGAAAAAATCTGGCTAAAAGGAAATGCTCCCTGGAAGATGTGGAAATGAATAAAGATTTTTGGAAAAATAAAAGAGTACTTATTACCGGTCACACAGGTATCAAAGGGAGTTGGCTTACTATTTGGCTCCATAGTATGGGGACACAGGTCATTGGATATGCTCTAGATCCTCCCTCACAGCCAAGCCTGTTTGAAGTTACGGATATTAGAAAGGAAATTGTTTCAATTCATGGCGACATTCGTGATTTAACTCATCTGCAGAGTGTTTACGAGAAGTACCAACCTGAGATTATAATCCATATGGCAGCTCAGGCCTTAGTACGTGAGTCGTACCTTAACCCTGTTGAGACGTACGACACTAATGTGATGGGAACGGTAAAGGTGCTGGAAGCTGCTCGACATGCGGAGAGTATTCGAGTTATCATTTTGATCACATCCGATAAATGTTACGAGAATCGTGAGTGGCATTGGGGGTATAGAGAAGATGAAGCGATGGGAGGACATGATCCTTACTCAAGCAGTAAAGGATGCTCTGAATTGGTTGCTGCAGCCTACCGGCGGTCTTTTTTCTCAGCTTCATCTATTGGACTGCGGAGGAAACCTTTATATTTAGCAACAGTAAGGGCCGGTAATGTGATATGTGGGGGAGACTGGGCAAAAGACCGATTGGTGCCAGATCTAATGCGAGCCTTTCTTGAAAAGAAAAAAGTCGTCATTCGTTATCCTGATTCCATCAGGCCTTGGCAGCATGTTCTTGAACCCTTGGCTGGTTACCTGTTGCTGGCGGAAAAGTTGTGGCAACAAGGGACGATTTTTGAGGGAGGGTGGAATTTTGGTGCCGATGACAATGATGCTCGCCCTGTTGCCTGGATTGCTGAACAGCTAGCATCCTCATGTGACGGCAAATTGCAGTGGGAGATCAGTCCTGATTCGCATCCCCATGAGGCAACATATTTAAAGCTCGATTGCTCAAAATCCAAGGATTTGATTGGCTGGTATCCTGCACTGAATCTTGCCACGGCATTGGAGTGGGTGGTCGAGTGGTATAAAGCATACGATGAAGGCCAGAACATGTTACAGGTGACTAGAGATGAAATTAAAAAATATGAATGTTTGGTCCGCTAAATCGACCGAATAGTACAGCGCGAAAAAAGTCCCATGAGATTTATCCGCAGAGGATTTATGAACCAATAATTCGAGTATTGTTTTGGTTGACCTTTAACAGTTTTATACGTGGGAATGAATTATGATTTTTGAAGAAACAAAACTAAATGGTGCTTATGTCATTTACCCTGAAAGGATAGAGGACAGCCGGGGTTTTTTTTCCAGGGTATGGTGCAAGAAGGAATTTGAACAACATGGTCTGATTACAAATCTTGTGCAATGCAATATTTCGTACAATAAGAGTCGCGGCACATTGCGTGGAATGCATTTTCAGGAAAAACCATACCAGGAAACCAAGTTGGTGCGCTGCACTGCCGGGGTGATTTTCGATGTTATTATTGATATAAGGCCAGAATCTTCCACCTATAAACAGTGGTTGAGTGTCGAGTTAAGTGCAGAAAATCGAACGCTGCTTTACGTACCAGAAGGTTTTGCCCATGGGTATGTGACACTGGTTGATGATGCAGAGGTCTTTTACCAGGTGTCGGAATTTTATACTCCTGGTGTTGAACGTGGTATCCGTTGGGATGATCCGCTCTTTCAAATAGTATGGCCAGCGAATGATGGTTTTATTGTTTCAGAAAAAGACAGAACGTGGCCTGCCTATGTCCAGGTGCCTCAAAACAACGGATAGAAGACGAACATTTGTTATGGGGAATGCTGGGCAACAATATTAGGAGGCTGTCCGAGAATAGCAATTTCTTCTAAAATCGAGGATTTTCTGTAAAAATTGCCACAGGCATATCGCTGATATTCCGAGGATATCTTTTTCAGGTATGACGATGAGTTTGGGAGAAAGGGCATTCTGGGACAGCCTCCTACCTGTTTTGAAACACTTACATTGTCTTGATTAGCATAATGTGAGCAGAGGAAAACCAAGGGGACGGGCTTATGATCTGTGAGGAGAATGGCAGACAGTTTACTTCGATGAATCTCGTAACAGAACTCCTTACCAGAGTTCTCTGTGATTCCTGGTCGCAGACTCCAGCCGATGGGGTATATCTTTATTGTCAAACCGAAAGCAGTCAACAATCTGTTTTTAGGGCTGCGCTGGATCTTCTCGATAACTCCTTGACTTCGAAAGTACTCATTCTCCAATCAAGTGCGAAGAGCGGTTATCCTGGCTTTCCAAAATGGAGTGAGCGTCTAGAGAAATCGGGACTTGATCGAGGGCAGATTGAGGGTGTGGAGATTGGGGAGACAGCAACACTCAATACGCTTATTGAGTCGGAAGCTCTTGTCAGATATGCACTTCGGCGGGAATACCATTCATTATTTGTTGTTGCGCCGCCATTTCAGCAATTAAGAGCTTTTATGACTGCTGTGACAGTTGCTCTGAGAGAGTATCCCCAGTTGCTGATCTATAGCTATCCGGCGGTTGCTATGCCCTGGCAGGAAGAAGTTCTACATTCGCAAGGAACTTTAAGAGCCACTAGGAATGAACTGATCCGTACAGAATTGGAAAGAATAGACACTTATCAGCAAAAGGGCGATTTAGCCTTATTTGAACAGGTACTGGCCTATTTGAATAAGCGTAAAACAGCTGCGTGAAAATTGTTTTGTAAGACATCTATGATTATCGATTTGATGATTATTGGGAAAATTTTTGTTTTTCTATAGACTACGAACCTTTGCATGAGATGGTTATGATTATAATTGATACAGCATTAAAAAGGCGACAGGCGGAAAACAGGCCGATTCAAGTTGGATTAATAGGGGCGGGGTTTATGGGGCGTGGTATAGCTCTACAAATTCTACTCTCTGTCCCAGGAATGCGTCTTGCTGGAATAGCAAACCGTACTCTTTCTGCAGCTGAGCGTGCTTACAGACAAGCAGGAGTTGGCAGTTCGATCTCAACCGTGAGCAGTGTTGCCCAGCTTGAGGATTGTATTGTACACCAGCGTTATGCAATTACTGATGATGCGTCCATACTGTGTCAGGCGGATAACATTGATGTCATTATTGAATCAACTGGTCATGTCGAGTATAGCGCTGGTGTTGTGCTTGAAGCCATCAGAAACAAAAAACATGTTGTTTTAATGAATGCAGAACTTGATGCAACTGTTGGTCCTCTTCTCAAGCAATATGCAGACAAAGAAGGGGTGGTGTATACCAATGCTGATGGTGATCAGCCCGGGGTGATAATGAACCTTTTTCGCTATGTCCAGTCTATCGGCTGCAGGCCTGTTCTTGCTGGGAATATGAAAGGTCTCCAGGATGTTCGCCGAAATCCTGAAACGCAAAAAGGTTATGCTGAGCAATATCATCAAAAACCGCAAATGGTCACATCTTTTGCTGATGGGACTAAAATTTCCATGGAGATGGCAGTGATTGCCAATGCGACAGGATTCACTGTTGGCCAAAGAGGAATGTACGGGCCGGAGTGTTCCCATGTTAATCAAGCGGCAAATGTATTTCCTCTGGATCAGATGATAGATACAGGCCTTGTGGATTACATCCTCGGCGCTGAGCCGGGAGGTGGTGTTTTTGTGCTGGGATATAATGAGAATAAGATTCAGCAACAGTATTTGCAATACTATAAAATGGGTGACGGACCACTATATACCTTCTATACACCATATCATCTCTGTCACTTGGAAGCACCATTGACCGCCGCTCGGGCTGTTTTGTTTGAAGATCCGGCGGTTGCACCACTGGCTGGGCCTGTCTGTGATGTTATTACCAGAGCCAAAAAAACTCTTAAGGCTGGTGAGATACTGGATGGTATCGGTGGATTTACCTGCTATGGCGAACTCGAAAAATCAGAAATTTGTCAACGGGAAAATCTTCTCCCAATGGGATTGAGCGATGGGTGTACATTGAAGAAAGATGTTCAGATAGACCAGCCTATTACGTATGCTGATATTGATTTACCACAGGGTCGATTGTGCGATAAGCTGCGAGAAGAACAAAATCAATTGTTCAACAGGTAAGAGGTCACAGTCAAGTTTGTGGACAACAATTCTATAAATGTTTCCGCTATAAAGCGGATCATTATCACCCCGGTCCGATAATTCGGAATGTTATTACTATATTCCGGAAAAAATAAGGCGAATAAAACTGTAAGTCATGTTTTTCTGCGATTTTTCTTAAAAAAATCAACATGTTGTTTTTTTTAAAAAAAAGGCCTGGTTTTTGCTCATATATTCACTACTAAATGTGTACAATTCTATGTAGATCACGCAAATAATTGACGGACGTTTATCAAATTTAAAGGAATAGAGACATGTTCAAAGAATTTAAAAAAATGGTTTTGTTCTCATTTCTATTGTGCTTTATACAGATTTTATTTTTGATCCTCCTTGTTCCAAATAGTTACTGTTACGGGTCACCGATTAGGATTATGCCCCTCGGGGATTCCATCACTGAGGGCAAAACCGCGACAATCACCGATCCAAATTACATCGTAGGCTATCGACAAAAGCTTTTCAGGTCACTGCAGGATGCTGGTTATTCAGTTGATTTCGTGGGCAGCGAGCATGCTGGATCACTTGCTTTCCCTCCATTTGATCCAGACCATGAAGGACATCCTGGCTGGACTGCTGCTCAAGTAGCCAGTAATGTCAACTCCTGGCTGGCTGTTAATCCACCAGATATCGTTTTGCTTCATGTCGGCACAAATGATGTGGAATTAACTAATATCAGTGATATAGAATTTCTATTAAATGAAATCGATCGGTACAGTAAGGATATTGTTGTCCTGCTCGCTCGAATTGTTAATAGACAGACATTCAGTGCAGCAACCACAACCTTTAACGATAATGTTGAAGCTATGGCTATGGCGCGTATTGCCAATGGTGACAAAATTATCATGGTTGATCAGGAAGGTGCCCTTTTGTATCCGTATGATATTACAGATGACAATCTTCATCCTACTCCGGGTGGATATGAGAAAATGGCGGATACGTGGTTTGCAGCACTGGAAGGAGTCCTGCCGACCACCAATGGCTTGCCTCGTCTGGCGTTTTCTGGCGACACCAAACACTTCAGGATGACACAAGGTGAATATCCCCTGACGCAAAGTGTAACTCTTGATGCCCTTGATGGAGTCCCGGGTGGATTTACCGTAACTTCAGGTGCAAGTTGGCTTGACGCTTCCCCTGCAGGTGGCACCACGCCCACGACGGTTACTCTCTCCATTAACGATAGAACCTTGCCTGTTGGACTTTATTCTACCTATGTAACTGCTTCTTCACCCGGATATGTTGATGCTGTATTAGAGATTACTCTTGTTGTGGTCACACCAAACAGTAGTTACCAGCTGCTTGTCTCATCACTGCCTAACCACTCAAACCCTTTCTCTTTGCAGAATGCAAATTTAACTGGAGAGGTGTATGTGTTTACTTCACCGGACTCCGATGTCTCTAAGGTGAGTTTTTACCTGGACCATCAGCTTTATAGAGTGGAGAATTTCGCCCCATTCGATTTTGAAGGCGGCAATGCGTATAACACTATCCAGCTTACCAATGAACAACATGAAATTACGGCAATAATAAGTCACCCAAACGGGCAGAGTGAAGTGATAAGTTCGTCTTTTTCTGTGAATAGTTTACTCTCGGCTTTGAATTTTAATACCAGCAGTATTTCTTTTGGTTCAGAAGAGGGAATTCTCCCTCTCGCGCAGGTGGTTGACATTGATTCTTCTGATTCGACGGCTGCAGATTTCACGGTCGTTGCAAATGTTGATTGGCTTACCCTTTCTCCGACTACGGGAACAACTCCGGTAGCGGTGACTGTTTCTGTAAATGATTCAACTCTTGCTCCGGGAATATATACCGCCACGATTACCGCAGTTGCGGATGGCTATACCAATGCCACAGTTACAGTCAATTATAGCGTCACTAATCCCGGTGGCAGTGTGTACAACCTGCTTCTTTCTTCTTCTCCTAACCGATCCGGCGCGGTTGTTCTCGACGGAGCCATTGCTTCCGGAAATATCTATGTCTTTACCGATCCCGATAATGGAGTGAAGGGGGTAACCTTCTCGCTTGATGGAACAGTCGTAAAGACAGAAGGGTTGGCACCTTTTGATTTTGCGGGAACTGGAGATGTGGCTGAAATCGCACTCCCTTATGCGACGAGTCAGCTCTCGGATGGTCAACATGAGATAAGCGCGTTGATTAATCTGACTGGCGGCGGTTCAGAGTTGGTCAGTGGTACCTTTACCATAAATAACAATATTCCTGCACTTTCGGTTGATACCGGTAATATCCTTTTTCAAGCCCTGCAGGGTGAGTTGCCGCAAGAGCGGGCGATTAATCTTAATACCTCAGACTTTACCGTAGCCAATTACACGATTTCTACTAACGTAAGCTGGCTGACGGTTTATCCTGTAAGTGGAACGACTCCGGCAGCGGTGACAGTTTCTGTAAATGATTCAACCCTGACACCTGGAATATATACGGCCACGATTACCGCAGTTGCAGACGGCTATACCAATGCCACAGTTACAGTAAGTTATAGCGTCACCAAACCCGGTGGCAGTGTGTACAACCTGCTTCTTTCTTCTTCCCCTGACCGATCCGGCGCGGTTGTTCTCGACGGAGCCATTGCATCCGGAAATATCTATGTCTTTACCGATCCCGATAATGGAGTGAAGGGGGTAACCTTCTCGCTTGATGGAACAGTCGTAAGGACAGAAGGGTTGGCACCTTTTGATTTTGCGGGATCTGGAGATATGGTTGAAATCGCACTCCCCTATGCGACGAGTCAGCTCTCGGATGGTCAACATGAGATAAGCGCGTTGATTAATCTGACGGGTGGTGGTTCAGAGTTGGTAAGCGGTACATTTATGGTAAATAACAATGGCCCTGCACTTTTGGCTGATATCGGCAATATCCCTTTTCAAGCCCTGCAGGGTGAGTTGCCACAACCGCAGATGATTAATCTTAGCACCACTGATTCTATCATGGCCAATTACACGATTTCTCCCGACGTAAACTGGCTGACGGTTTCTCCACCCAATGGAACGACTCCGGCAGCGGTGACAGTTTCAGTGAACGATTCAACCCTGGCACCTGGAATATATACCGCGACGATTACTGCAGTTGCAGGCGGTTATACCAACGCTACAGTTACAGTAAGTTATATTGTCACCAATCCCAGTGGTAGTGCATACAACCTGTTCCTTTCTCTTTCCCCAAACCGATCAGGCGCGGTTGTTCTCGACGGAACCAATGTTTCCGGAAATATCTATGTCTTTACCAGTCCAGATAATGGAGTAAAGGGGGTCACTTTCTCGCTTGACGGAATAGCAGTGAAGACGGAAGGGTTGGCACCTTTTGACTTTGCGGGCACTGGTATGGATATAGGTGTGGCATACCCTTACGCTACGAGTCAGCTTACGAATGGTCAACATGAGATTAGTGCGTTGATTAATCTGACAGGTGGTGGTTCAGAGTTGATAACCAGCATCTTTACAGTTTTAAATTGAGAGATATGATAGGTAAGGTGTGTTTAGATTTGAATTTAGGAACCGTTACTAAATAACGTGGCGATTTTTCCTCGTTTAGTTAAGGTTAATTTTTAACAACGTTTAGTATAAGTTGGTAAGAGTAGATATCCAAATTGATTGGAAAGATTATGCCCAATATTTTGAACGTTCGACAAAATGAAGATTTGGGAATGAAAAACTAATGAAGATCAGTATTGTTATAGCGGCTCATAACGCAGGAGATACGATTGGTGTGCAGTTGGAGGCTCTTGCCAAACAAGAGTGGGATGGTTCATGGGAGGTAATCATCTCTGATAACGGCTCGAACGATGATACGTTGAAAGTAGCGGAGTGCTATAGCGAGCGTCTGCCGAGGTTGCAAATTGTAGATTCTTCCGAACGAAAGGGGGCCGGTCACGCTCGTAATGTCGGAGCAAACGCCGCTGCAGGTGACGTCTTGTTGTTTGTTGATGCGGATGATGAGGTCGCACCTGGTTGGCTACGGGCAATGGTGCAGTCGTTACAAAAACACGATTTCGTTGCATGTCGACTGGACGGTACTAAATTAAACAATCATAAGTCGAAAATGCGCACTTGCCCCCAGAGTAATGGGCTTCAAGATTATCCTTTTCCGCCATTCCTTCAACATGCTGGGGGTGGGACTCTTGGTGTCAAAAAAACGGCACATTTTTCCGTGAATGGTTTTGATGAGGATTTTTACAAACTCCAGGACACAGATTATTGTTGGCGATTGCAGCTTGCCGGCTATAAACTGCACTTTGCAGGCGATGCGTTGGTTAATGTGCGGTATAGGGATAATTTGTCGGCAACGTTCCGACAGGCAAGAGAATGGGGAGAGCATAACGTAAAGCTCTATAAGGTGTATCGTCCTTTGGGGATGCCTAAAATTTCATGGAAACAAGGAGTTCGCAATTGGTGTGAGTTATTGCTGTCTGTGGTAGATGTGGCGGTGCCAGAAAAGCGTGACGAATGGTTGTGGCGTCTCAATTGGAATTATGGTCGGTTTGTGGGTTGTTTGAAGTATCGAGTCTTTGCTCCATAAAAAGTAGATGGAGTGTTTTGACTTTACCTAATGTCTGTCCCAAGATGAGCAATTTTGTTCTAAATAATTGATTTAAGCCAACAGTCCTGTCGGTGTGGTCCTGATCGATTCTTCCTTTATTTTCTAATAGACATAGCATGTAAGCATTATGCCATCAACAGGACATAGGTTACTCTCCGGGGTTGCGTTGCGCAGTGTAAACTTTGTGGCTAACATCTTGGTCGCTTTCTTTTTATCTCCCTTTATTATTCATACCCTTGGTGACAGGTATTACGGTTTCTGGGTGCTGGTTGGAACCTTTATCGGATATTATGGATTGCTGGACTTTGGTTTGTCTACCGCTGTAGGTCGGCACATCGCTGGTGCCTTGGGCTCAAAAGATGATAGGGAAATAAAAAGAGTATATAATACAGCATTGCCCATTTTTTTTGGAATAGGATGTGTCGCTTTAGTCATCACGTTCATTATCGTTCTTCTCTCCCCATTGATACTGTCCGATCCTCAAGAGATACCACTATTTAGGGCAGTCATTCTTATACTGGGCGTTAACATGGCCTTCGACTTTTTGTCGCGAGTATTTGTCGGCACGCTTGACGCCCAGATGAATTTCCACATTATTTCCCTTGTAGATATGGCGACCTTGTTCGTTCGGTCCTTACTAATTGTGCTGGCCTTGATTGCCGGATATAAGATCTTAGCCTTAGCCTGGATTACCTTTTTGACGAGCTCAGTCGCTAAAGTTGTGTATTTCTATTATGCAAAAAAGAAATTGCCGGCGCTCAGGCTTGAGAAAAAATGTTTTAACCGAGATATTGCCGCCAAACTGTTTTCCTACAGTTTTTTCATGATGATTTCACAAGTAGCAAACAAGCTTCGATTTTATATCGATTCCTTTGTTATTGCATCATTTCTTTCCCTTTCTGCAGTTACCCATTATAGTATCGCCAGTACATTGATTAATTATTTTACTGAATTGCTTGGCACTGTAATGTCGGTTTTTAACCCTCATTTCAGTCGTCAGGAGGCAGCAAAAACACATGGTGAAATAAAAGCAACCTTGTATTTTGCTATAAGAATATCAGTGGCAATATCAAGCTTTATCGGTTTTGGCATGGTTGCATGGGGGCGCCCTTTTATCGAGCGGTGGATGGGAGAAGATTATCTTGATGCCTACCCCTGTCTCATAGTGCTAGTCCTGGGTGTTTTATCGTATCTATGGCAAATGCCTGCCCATTATTATCTTTATGCGACCTCAAAACATCAAATTTATGCAATTTTGAACCTCATTGAGGGAATTGCAAATGCGTGTCTTAGTTTGGTGCTTGTCCGCTACTATGGCATTTTAGGTGTTGCGCTTGGAACGTTTTTCACTATTGTCGTCAGCAATATAATGTTATTCCCCATTGTTTTTACCAGGGTAACATCATTCTTTTACATTGAATATATGAAGAATTTAACATTATATATTGCAAAGTGTGGTGTGTCGCTTGGTGTTCCATTTGCTATTACTTCTTTTTTAATTTCCGCAGATTATCTCCACCTCATTGTTGTTGCTCTGCTTTCTGCTTTGTCTTATACTCTGAGCACATGGGTTGTTTTGCTGAGCAAGACTGACAGGAAATATTTCTCCAATGCGTTGTTGTCCATTCTTGGTAAAGAGTAATCCTTTGCACCTGTTGATAATTGCCATCGATGGTAAAGTGGTGGTACCTGAAACGCGTAGCAGTCAGTTGTTTCTGTGTAAAATTAATTGATATGTTGATAAACTTATTGTGGAAAGAGTAACTCAGTATTATGCACTCAACAGGACATAAATTACTCTCAGGGGCTGTGTTGCGCAGTATAAACTTTGCAGCCCAAATCCTGGTCGCTTTCTTTATATCACCCTTTATTATTCATAACCTTGGTGACCGGTTGTACGGCTTCTGGGTGTTAGTTGGAACCTTTATCGGATATTATGGGTTGCTGGATTTTGGTTTGTCCATAGCTGTAGGCAGGTATATTGCGGGTGCCTTGGGTTCCAATGATGATGAAGAAATAAAAAGAGTATATAACACAGCATTGCCCATTTTTTTTGGAATAGGATGTATCGCTTTATCCATCACTATTATTATCGTTTTTATCTCGCCACTGTTACTGACTGATCCTAAGGAAATACCACTTTTCAGGGCAGTTATTCTTATTCTGGGTGTTAATATGGCCTTCGATTTTTTGTCGCGGGTTTTTATTGGCACGCTTCAGGCCCAGATGAATTTTCACATTATTTCCCTTGTCGATATAGCGACTTTGTGTGTTCGGTCCTCACTTATTGTCCTGGCCTTAATTGCCGGATATAAGATCTTAGCCTTAGCCTGGATTACCTTTTTGACGAGTTCAGTCGCTAAAGTTGTATATTACTATTATGCAAAAAAGAAATTGCCGGCGCTCATATTTGATAGAAAAAGTTTTAACCGTGATATAGCCATCAAATTTTTTTCCTATAGTTTTTTTATGATTATTTCACAAGTAGCAAACCAGCTTCGATTTTATATCGATACCTTTGTGATCGCAACTTTTCTATCCCTTTCTGCAGTGACCCATTACAGTATCGCCAGTACATTGATTGAGTATTTTACTCAATTAGTTGGCACTGTGATGTCAGTTTTAAATCCTCTTTTTAGTAGTCAGGAAACAACAAAAACACATGATGAAATAAAAGAAACTTTGTATTTTGCTACAAGAATATCAGTGGCAATATCAAGCTTTATCGGTTTTGGCATGATTGCATGGGGAAGCCCGTTTATCGAGCGGTGGATGGGAGAGGGTTATCTTGATGCCTACCCCTGTCTTATTGTGTTGGTTCTGGGTGTGTTGTCTTTTCTGTGGCAAATACCTGCCCATTCATTTCTTTATGCTACCTCAAAGCATCAAGTACTTGCAATGTTGAATCTCGTGGAGGGCGTCGCAAATGCTTGTCTTAGCTTGGTGCTCGTTCGTTATTATGGTATTTGGGGTGTTGCCTTAGGAACGTTTTTCACGATCATTATCAGTAAAATAATATTATTTCCCATTATATTCAGTAAGGTAACATCACTCTTCTACTTTGAGTATATGAGGAATTTATTATTATATATTGCAAAGTGCGGTGTGTCGCTTGCCGTTCCATTTACTATTACTTCCTTTTGGATCTCTGCTGATTATTTCCACCTCGTGGTTGTTGCTCTGCTCTCTCTTTTGTCTTATGCTTTATGCACATGGGTCATTTTGCTGGGCAAGACTGACAGGAAATATATTACCGACTCCTTGTTATCTATCCTCGGCAAGACGTAACTACATTAACACTGCTTCGGGAGGAAAAGTGCTGTTGACTCGTATTTTTAATAAATTAAACTGGTTATGGGTGCAATTTTGGATTCATTTTACTGGTCCAGGTTGGCTTGGGCGTTTTTTCACCCGTATCGGAACATTATTTATTCCGCCATATTACGAGCGACACCGCCTGGCACTGATGACCCCCAGGGGGTATTTTGCGCCAAGTTCCAACGTGTTTGGACAAGATATCAGCCTTGGGAATAATATCTTCATCGACGACAGGGTTTTGATATACCAGGGATGGGAGGGAGGATCAATTAATCTTGGTGACAGCGTGCATATTCATCGAGATAGCGTTATTCAGACCGGCATGGCAGGCTCAGTAACAATAGGTTCGAATACATGGATTCAACTTCGGTGTCATTTTTCTGCCTACAGAGGCTCCATTATTATTGGTTCCGAGGTGCAGATAGCCCCAAACTGTTCCTTTTTTCCCTATGATCATGCAATTGAATTAGGGATACCGATTCGAAAACAACCCCTGCTCTCCAGGGGGGATATTGTAATCGGAGATGACGTCTGGATGGGGGCGGGGGTTATTGTCTTAGCCGGGGTGACAATTAGCCGAGGCGCCGTCGTCGCTGCAGGATCAGTTGTGACCACCGATGTTCCGGAAAACGCTATCGTTGCAGGTGTCCCGGCCATGGTAAAAAGATATCGCTAGTGTTTTGTTATGAATGGACATCGATTAGCAGCAGGTTGGATTTTTGTCTGGTTGAGATGGTAATTCTTGCAACTGGTACTTGTTATGACAAAATCCATATTTGTTCTAATATACCCTGTAGAACTTTGATGCTAAGAAACGTAAAGGACTCTGATTGCATATGAATACAATAGCCGAACCCTTCGTTAGTATTGTTACCCCCGTGTATAATGGGGAAAAATTTCTTGAAGAATGTATTGAAAGTGTTCTCTCTCAATCGTATCAGAATTGGGAGTACATAATTGTCAATAATTGTAGCAGGGATCGTTCTCTTGAAATTGCCAGGCGATTAACCGAACACGACAAGCGTGTCCATATCCATGACAATACTGAGTTTTTGTCCTCAATACAAAACTTCAATCATTCTCTGCGGTTGATTTCTTCTAAAAGTAAATATTGTAAAATCGTTCATGCTGATGATTGGATTTTCCCGGAGTGTGTCACACAGATGGTCAAAGTAGCAGAAGAATATCCTACCATAGGTGTTGTCGGTTCTTACCGTCTGGACGGGACCAGCCAGGAAGGAACAATAGTGCTCTCAACGGGTTTGCCCTATAAAAAGACTTTTATTCCGGGTCCGGAGAGTGCCCAGATGAATCTGCTTGATGGCCCATTCACTATTGGCACACCGTCCGGTCTCTTGATTCGTTCCGATCTTATTAGGTCGAAAGAAAAGTTCTACAGTGAATTAGAATTTCATCAATGTGTTGACGCGGATGTTTACTATGCATTGATGCAGGAAAGTGATTTTGGTTTTGTCCATCAGGTGCTATCATTTAGCCGTCGTCACGAAGGATCTATAACCTCTTCTTATGGCAGGTTTAATGCAATGCTCCCAAGTCTTTTTTACTGTTTTATCATTTATGGTCCTCACTTTTTATCTGATGCAGAGTTTAACACTGAAAAGCGAAAGAAATTGAACGATTATTATCTTTTTTTGGGAAGTAGGGTAGCTAATGCAACTGATCGTGAATTCTGGAGTTTTCATAAACAGTGGCTGGAGAAACTTGGTTTTCGTTTGAACTGGTCGCGGATTATCTGGTCGGTGATGTTTTTGTTTTGCATTAAAGCTATTGATCTCAAGCAGCATGTAAGATTTTTAACAAAAATCTTCCGACGATAGCCGAGGGTCGACTATCAGGATACATCTGGTGTTAAGTAGCTTTCTTGTAGACATGAGCTACAAAAACTCGATAAAATGGAGCAAGATTGGAGGTTTCGGGTCGAACAAAATGATAGAAATCTCGCAATTAAATATTTATCAATTTATAGAACCATTTTGGGCGTGTTTAAGAGGAATGGTTGCATATCACTTGGGAGGAATATGAAGATAAATCCTGGCGTATCAGCTCGTGTAGGAAGTGAAGATGTCACTTCCCGGCCGCTTTTAACGTACCTAAAGCAGTTTCTAAAACGGCATTTTGTTGGAACAATTACCCATGTAGAAACGGATGTTCCCGTTGTGGCGCTCACTTTTGATGACGGCCCCCACGACGGATACACTCCTAAGCTTTTAAAAATATTGAAAAAACATGATGCGCGGGCAACATTTTTTATGGTCGGTCAGGCGGCATCGCAATATCCAACGCTCGTTAGGCAAGTATATCAAGAGGGGCATGCCATCGGGAATCATACTTTTCATCATAAAGATCTTTCCTGCTTGAAAATAAGTCAACAAATTAAGGAAATATGGATGTGCCAACGCGCCTTCCGTCCTTACGGGAGTCATCTGTTGAGACCACCATGGGGAAATCAAACTAATGTTTCACGATTGATCGCTTCTCTGCTCGGTTACAAGGTGATTACCTGGGGTTTGGCAGCGGAGGATTGGAATGCTCACAGCTCACAATCGATGGCCGACCGTCTTTTTGATGAATTGCGACCGGGATCAATTGTTTTATTGCATGATCGTATTTTTGCAAGCATCATGGAAAACCCGCAATATGACAGGAAAGCAACGCTTGAGGCGGTTGACCTGCTTTTAGAGAAGACGAGAGGAAGTTTCCGGTTTGTAACGATTCCGCAATTGCTGGGATATGGCAAGCCTCAATATGTTATATGGAAGAGTCCGAGTCTGGAATAGAACAAAAAAATTATGTGGTTAAATAAAAAAGAAAAGCTCTTTGCACTGTGTTTCCAACACATTTGTTTCTTTACAACTCTGCGATGGTCAGAAAAAGCATAGAGTGGTCTCGGCGAAAAATTTTTCCCCTCGAAGAACCAACAGGTGGTGACTCGAACACCATCCCAGAGCAGAGTCGAATTGCTCGGCAAGTGGATATCTGATTCAACAACAGTTGAATCAAGCCGGATCTTTCTGCCATTTTCGAGTTGTTCATCATTGCGAAAAAAGAGGGAATCAGCAAGATAATATTCCAGGTCATCATAAGTAAGTTCACGGAGTTGCTTTAAAATTGCGCATGGTAAAACATGTTCAGCTGTCATGCCATCTCGTCCCGTGTCTGTCGTACGACCTCGTGTGAGATCGGCGAAAGCCAGTTCTAGGATTTCAGGATTGGCATCAAGGATGAGAGGTATCTGTTCAAGTCCTTGTGGCCCGGGGTTTTTTACCAAGAACTTCGAAAATTGTCCTTTGCGGATTCCGTTTTTTTCGCATATATACAGGTTCCCCCCAACGATGTATTTGAAATATTTCAATAGGTTGGTGTGTTTATCTTAATACGGTTCAGGAAAATATTACGGTTTTGGGTCAGCTTTAACGTGTAATTTCTGATTCTTATGGTTTTAGGATGGACACTAAATAGTGATTCTTGTTCCTGAGGCAGGTCAACGTTTGGCTTGAACGTCTTACCATTTGGTGAAACAGGTCCGCCATCCTCAATCTCCCGGTTCCAAAGCCCAACCAGCTGTCATTAATATCTAGATCCCAAGCAGTCTCGGTAGTCTTATCTCTCCACCTCCTTCTTCCGTGATCAGCTTGACTGCGGAAGCTCCGAATCCCTCTGTGTATTTTTTCTCTTCTTTGTCATTGATCAGCTCCTGTACTTGGAAATCGCATTTATCTTCAAGAAACTATCTATTTTTATAACGTTATCATGATTGCACTGCAATTGTTCTCTCAACATTTGGGAAATGGACTTTGACTTTGAGTTTCAGGTCGCCATCGTGCAACAACGATACGCGAATAACAGTTCCGTAATTCGCGTATCGTCGAGTGTCAATGGTTTTTCGGGTGGATAAAATAGTCATAGTGTGAGAGCGTCGCATAACTAACTGATAAAATGGAGATTAATAATATTAAACAGGATGTATCCAAAACTGGAACACTTTGTGCGATAAGCATGCCAGTCAAGGAGTGTACAGGGTGTATCGGTTTCACTGGGGGCCCGCTGTGAGCTGCATGGAAAAGATTGCATCCTTAACCTCATTTTTACTTTAGTCGTAAATTCTGGCATGGGCAAAATGATCTGTTTATTTGCCTACGCAACAGATTGACTAAAACTAAATTTGTCGCATCAACTGAAGCTAGCTCAGTATTGGTGGTAATCAGGCAATTAAAACCACATAACTCTAACTAATTGGGAGAATTTGTTGCAAGATCATTTGCAACACATCAGAAATGACTATGACATTATTTAATTACTTTAGAATATTGATTGTTACCATTATGCTTGCCTTGTTAAGCAATCAATCCACTTGGGCAGCCCAAGCGAACTTCTCATGGTTGCCGAACAATACATCAGACGGCACGGTCGGTTACATGCTTCATTATGGCACTTCATCACGAACGTATACTGAGTCTGTCGACGTTGGCTCTCCTGTTCCAGTCAATGGGCGTATTTACGCCAGTGTTGTTCAATTGGCGCCCGATCAAACCTATTTTTTCACTGTGACCGCATACAATGCTCAGGGAGACGAGAGCTCGTATCCTAGTGAAGTTGCCTGCACCATACCCAGTAATGCGGTCAATACTACTAATTATGATATCTATATGTCGACATCATCGAATCTTTCTGGAGCGGTTGCTCTTGAAGGATCGACAGTTGGTGGGGATATTTATGTATTTACCGGACCGGACGCTGGAATATCCAGTGTGGTCTTTTCCGTTGATGGAGTTGTTACTCGTACAGAGGGACTGGCTCCATATGAATTGGCTGGGGGAGAAGCTTTTGACACATCATCACTGTCGTCTGGCCAGCATAAAATAACGGCAAATATCCAATTGAGTGACGGCACTACTAAGCTAGTGAGTAGTCTCTTTACTCTCTCCTCTGCTGATGTCATCCCTGTCAATACAAATGCTTATGACCTTTTTGTTACGACATCGTCAAATCTTTCCGGAGCTGTTGCTCTTGACGGCTCTATTGTAGAAGGGAATGTATATGTCTTTACCGGTCCTGACGCAGGAGTATCCCGTGTTGTCTTTTCCGTTGATGGAGTTGTTACTCAAACGGAGGGATTGGCTCCTTTTGAATTGGTTGGAGGATCTGCTTTTGACGCATCACAGCTGACACCTGGCCAGCATAAAGTATCGGCAAATGTCCAGTTGAATGATGGCAGTACTCAGCTTGTTAACTCCGTTTTTACCGTCCCATCCTCTGCCAATAACAACCCTGTCACTGCCACTTCTCATGATATTTATATGTCAACATCACAGAACCTTTCAGGGGCCATTCCTCTTGATGGCGCAACAGTTGGGGGTGCTATCTATGTCTTTACCGGTCCTGACACCGGAGTGTCCCGTGTTGTCTTCTCCGTTGATGGAGTTATTGCTCGTACGGAGGGCTTAGCTCCTTTTGAATTGGTTGGAGGATCTGCTTTTGACACCTCACAACTGTCACCAGGCCAGCATGAGGTAACAGCAAATATCCAGTTGAGTGATGGCGGAACTGAACTCGTCAGTGCTGTATTCACTATTCCCTCTGTCAAGGATACCTCTGTCAATGACAGCATATATAGTCTTCTTGTATCCCAATCATCTACTCTATCTGGTGCCACTGCTCTCGATGGAGCCACAGTTCATGGTGATATCTATGTCTTTACCGGTCCCGATACCGGAGTATCCCGTGTTATCTTTTCCATTGATGGAGTTGTTACTCAAACAGAGAGCTTAGCTCCGTTTGAACTGGTGGGAGGAGCGGCTTTTAATACATCAAAATTGTCAAAGGGTGCTCATAAGATAACAGCGTTGATTCAGCCTAAACATGGTAGTTCAAACACAATTAGTGCATCGATAATCGTTAAGTAACAAATAGATAATGTCATGTTCATCACCTGTCATTTCCGATTCCGCGGATATGACAGGTGAAAGATTTTCCGCAAAGTTGTCAGTAAAGTCCCTTCTCACTTAGTATCCATTCCTCATGTGCAATAATCCGGTATCCTGACCAAAATCCACAAAAATAATCTAAGAAGTAATACCTATTAACAACGGTTTAACCTAAACCGGGAAGAACTGGCAATTATCCAATGGCCAGCTTGACAGATCTGGAGTGATCGTGGTGAACCGAATGGTAAATGATTGCACCACCAAACTCATTTTTGCGCTATTCCAGATAATACGAGTGCCCATGGAAAATTTGTATATTTCTTATCTGCCCGAAATCAACTGAAAACAAAACGTATCGTTTCTTGGCATGGTCATTGCTAATGCATTCGAGATTTGAATAATCCGTTCAGCTGACGTTTTCAGGATGGGTTGCGATAAAAAGGGTTTAACACCTGAGGAGGTATTTTACTTTAGGGACCGCAATGAAATAACTTGGCCAGTTATCCTCCTTTCTTTACGGAACCTTACACCCAGCACGGGGTACTAAAAAGAGTGCCGTCCCGGGAATTTCTCCGGTCACTTTGTTTTAAATCGGCCTGGTGTCGATCAATTGCTGGTCAGGCAACTGAAAGCAAAAAAATTTAACTAAACAGGAGTGTTTGTTGCGATAACATTTGCAACACATTACATATGACTATGACATTATTTAAATTCTTTAAGGTAATAATTATAAGCATTATATTTGCTTTAACAAGCAGTCTACCCTCATGGGCGGCGCAGGCCAATTTTTCATGGCTACCAAATAATGCATCAGATGGCACTGTCGGTTACATTATTCATTATGGTACTTCATCAAGAGTGTATACTGAGTCAGTCGACGTTGGCTCTCCTGTTCCAGTCGGTGGGCGTGTATATGCCAGTGTTTCACAGCTGGTACCCGAGCAAACCTATTTTTTCACCGTAACCGCCTACAATGCAGAGGGATACGAGAGCTCGTACCCGAGTGAAGTTGCCTGCGCCGCACCCAGTGATGCGATCAACAGCAATCTTTATGATATATATTTGTCGAAATCATCAAACCTTTCTGGAGCCGTAGCTCTTGAAGGAGCCACAGTTGATGGGGATATTTATGTATTTACCGGTCCCGATACTGGAATATCCCAGGTGATATTTTCCGTTGATGGAGCGTATGTTCAGACAGAATACTTCACCCCGTTTGAATTGAAAGGAGGAGCAGCTTTTGATACATCACAACTGTCAGCTGGTCAGCATAAATTAACAGCAAATATCCAGTTGAGCGATGGTAGCATTAAGCTATTAAATAGAATATTGACTATTGCTTCTTCAGCTGACCGCTCTGTCAACACTGGCAGTTACGATCTTTTTGTTACGACATCGTCGAATCTTTCAGGGGCTGTCGCTCTCGATGGAGCCACCATAGATGGGGAGGTTTATGTATTTACCGGTCCTGATACCGGAGTATCCAGCGTGACCTTTTCCGTTGATGGAGTTTTTGCTCGTACAGAGGGATCGGCTCCGTTTGAATTGGCCGGAGGAGCGGCTTTTGACACATCACCACTATCACCTGGCCAGCATAAAATAACTGCAAATATCCAGCTGGGAGATGGCAGTACTAAACTTGTCAGCTCTGTTTTTACTATTCCCTCTGCTGATGACGGCTCTGTCAATAACAGTCTTCATGATATTTTTGTTTCGAAATCACAAAACCTTTCCGGAGCCACTGCTCTCGACGGATCCACAGTTGAGGGGGATGTCTATGTATTTACTGGTCCAGACGACGGAGTATCCAGCGTGACCTTTTCAATTGATGGCGCTGTTGCTCGAACAGAGGGGGAAGCTCCGTTTGAATTGGTCGGGGGAGCAGCTTTTGACACATCACAACTGTCACCTGGCCAGCATGAAATAACAGCAAATATCAAGTTGAGTGATGGTAGTAATGAGCTCGTCAGCGCATTATTTAACATCCCTTCTGTCAATAACAGTCAGTATGATCTTCTTGTTTCCAACTCATCTTCTCTCTCCAGTGCCACTACTCTCAACGGATCCACAGTTGAGGGGGATATCTATGTGTTTACCGGTCCGGACACTGGAGTATCTAGCGTAATCTTTTCCATTGATGGAGTTGTCGTTCGTACAGAGGACGCTGCTCCGTTTGAATTGATGGGGGGGGCTGCTCTCAATACATCACAATTGTCATCTGGATCGCATAAAATAACAGCACAGATCCGATTGAGTGACGGAAATGTGGAGCAGATTGGTGCTTCGGTTATCATTCGGTAACCAATAAACAACGCTATGTCCATCGCTTGTCATTTCTGTCGCCACGGAAAGGCCAGACGATGGACATTTCATATTCTTCATAAGGTCGGCAGTAAAATATCTACTCATTATTTCTCATATGTAGCTCAAATAGAGGAAAAAATAGAGCTGGACTTCCAACGAAAAAAAGGGCAATATCCATGGCTGGACCCCACTTTTCTTGGGTATGTTGAGCAATCGCAAAGGTTAGCAGGAAAGAACTTGATGGCTTTTGATTGTGGTTATTTTTTTTCCGCTCGTCAAATTTTGAATGCAGAAGCCAGATAAAATTCCAGTGCTTTTTCTGGATAACACATACACGTTTGGTGGTGCAATTAACAGTTTGCTCTATTTGCTGAGAGCTATAGACAAAACACGATTTACACCGGTACTCGTTACAGCTCAACCAGAAGACTTCTTGCGTCAAAACTTTGCTTTCATGGAGTGGCGGCATGTGGAAATTAAGCTGCCATGGGTGCATAATCGTATATATAAAAAAATAACCAGCTACAGAGTGTTCTCTGTCGGTCTTGGTTTGAAGTGCATTAACCGTGTACGTTTTTTGTATTGGCTGTTATTTATTACACTACCCGAGGCCGTCTGTTATTACAAAATTGGGCGGCAACACAAAGTTCGCCTTGTTCACCTAAATAACATATTGGGAAGCCAGTTGGCAGGAATTCTAGCAGCAAAATTTCTCATGGTACCCTGTGTCGCTCATTTGCGTGATTTTGAAGAAGTAGATGCGGTTACCAAATTGTACGCAAAGTTAATCGATTCACACATTGCTATTTCATGGGCAATAAAAGAAAACTTGTTTCGTTTGGCTGTGCCAGAAGAAAAAATCTCTATTATTTATGACGCAATTGATTTTGACGATTTTAATGCCAACATCTCCTGTGATTATTTGCGAGTGGAATTTGATCTCGACGAAGAAGAAAAACTGTTTGGTATTTTTGGCCGCATTGTTGAATGGAAAGGGATTAAAGAATTTGTCCGAGCGGCTGCTCTTGTTATCAAATCAACACCAAATGCCAAGGGATTTATTGTCGGTGATTGCTCAGATGGTGACAAAAAAATCCTCGAAGAGGTTAGAGAACTCATAACTAACCTTGAAATGGATGAGAATATCATCTTGACAGGCTATAGAAAAGATGTGCCGGCTTTCATGCAATTGATGGACGTTGTGGTCCATGCTTCGATAACGGCTGAGCCTTTTGGGATGGTACTCATTGAAGGAATGGCTATGGGGAAACCAGTTGTTGCAACAAAAATGGGGGGACCACTCGATATAGTGGTAGATGGAAAGACAGGATTTCTTGTCGGACCGGCCAATATTGAAGATCTGGCAAAGGCTGTGCAACGACTCTTAACGGAAAAGACCCTTGCGGAAGTCATGGGCCGTAATGGTCACGACAGAGTGGTAACTCTGTTTACCAAGGAGAGGTATGCCCGCCAGGTAGAAGAAGTTTATATGCATGCACTCGGTAAAGGATAGTCCATCATGGAAGGCTTATATGCAATACAGATTCGCAAGATTATCTCTACCATTTTGGAAGAAGGATGGGCATTTATATTTATTTGCGCTTATCTTTTTTTTGAATATGTTCGGCCCCAGGCCATCTACCCTTCGATAGATGTGATTTCTTGGGTCCCTGCTATTTTATTTTTGTCTTTTGGAGCACTGTTTTTTAGCGGTAACTTTAAAACTCAGCCAAATAGACTGAATAAACTCATGATGTGTTATGGGGTGGTGGTTCTACTTTCAAGCGTATTTAGCCAGTATCCTTCTACATCGTTTTCGCATTGGCGTACCTTTTTCGACTGGTTGTTGATCTATTTTTTCATTGTCCTGATTGTAAATAATGAAAAACGTTTTTTTATCTTCCTACTGTCGTTTCTTATCTACTCTTTTAAAATGTCTCAGCACGGTTTTGTGTCCTGGCTGAGGAGAGGTTTTTCATTTACAAATTGGGGAATAACCGGTGCACCAGGATGGTTTAATAATTCAGGGGAGGTCGGGATACAAATGTGCATTTATGTGCCGCTTGCAGTCGCTTTCATCTGTGGAGTCTATAGGTTTTTGTCTAAACCCAAGCTCCTCTTCTTCCTCTTAATGCCATTTACCGGTATAGCCACTGCTGTAGCCTCATCCTCCAGAGGAGCACTGGCTGGATTAGCTTGTGCCGGAATACGACCACTGGCTATCAAAATCCGTGTCTTTTTGATTAGTTCGGTGGTGTTATGTGTAGTTGCTACCTTAACGATTATGTCAATTCCTGAGGAATCTAAACAAAGGTTCAATGAGGCTGGTTCTGATACAACCTCACTCCATCGCTTGGAACGTTGGCATGACGGTCTGGATACCATGAAGAAATATCCTGTGCTGGGTATTGGATTTGAGGCTTGGAGCGAATATTTCCCTCAGAATTATAGAGTGAAATTCGAAGGGAGTAAGCTTGTCCATAATGTTTTTATACAATGTGGTACCGAACTGGGCTATTCGGGTCTTAGTATCTTTGTATTGATGATTCTAGCCTGTTTTGTAAATACGAGAAATGTTCGAAAGTTGAGCAGGGAGAAGGAAGATCAATTTCTTGCGATCATGTCATATGGTTTTGATGCAGCCCTGCTTGGTTTTCTTGGGAGTGGTTTCTTTGTAACAGTCCTTTATTACCCCTATTTTTGGATACACTGTGCCATGACAACCTGCCTGTTTACGGCGGCACGGAAAAAATTTATAAGCCCATCCTCAGAAGGTCTGAATCCGCTTGCTCTGGAAAAATGAAAGGAGGCGATGTACTCCAGTAATGAATATAGTAATTAATCATCCTCAATTGTCCCGGTGATGCCTTATATTATCACTTCAATAAAGGCATTTCTACCTAGTCTTCTCAAAAGAAACTGTAAAGAGTTTATTCGCAATATCTCTGATTCGCTACAGTATTATGCAGGTTCGGGGCGTTGCTTCTTCCGCAGCTTGCCCCTGAAGAATAAAAAAGTTTCAAGCATAGTTTTTGTCTGTAAGGGTAATGTCTGTAGAAGTGCGTTTGCTGAGCACCGTTTGAAAGACCTTCTTAATCAAGATGCGGTGAACATTGATTCATGTGGGATGGATGTTGACCAGGGGAATTTACCTCCTCGTGATTCTGTCACCGTAGCTGCTGAATTTTCCTGCTCTCTGGCTGGTCGACGCGCCAAAGGACTTGCTGAGTGTGACATAGAGGGTACAGATCTCATATTGGCTATGGAGTATTGGCAATATAAGCGTCTGGTTCAAATCTATCCCGGTAAAAAGGAAAATATTTTGCTGTTGCGTAGTATTGCACCTTTTCCGTACTGTTTTTTCTGCAATATTGCTGATCCCTATGGCTGGGGAGAGAAAGAGTTCAGGCGGTCATATCGTCTAGTTGATCGGGCTTTGGGGCAAATTATACGTTGGTGTTGATGTGGTAACTGCAACTGTGAAGGAATTTCTTGCGTCATTACTCCGGATGAGCGGTTGGTTTGCCTTCCGTTCCCGGATAGTTATGAAAAACAGTGCTGTTATCTTTATGTACCATCGTGTTCTGCCAAAGGAGCTGACGCAAGGAATGGAAGTTCCGGTCCAACCAGGTATGTATGTGACTCCAGCAAGCTTGAGATTGCACTTGTCCTATCTGCAAGGACATTTTGTGCTTATCTCCCTTGCCGAGTTAGTAAGACGATTACAGGTGGGTGAAGATTTGTCACGTTGCGCTGTTATTACCTTTGATGATGGTTGGCTGGACAATTATCTCTATGCTTTTCCCATTCTTCAGGAATTCAAGGTCCCCGCCACTATTTTCCTCGCCTCTGGTTTTATTGGTACTTCCCGTTGGTTTTGGCCGGAGGAAATTTGTTGGGCTGTACTCTCGGTACACAGGAAAAATGTTGATATTCTTTTGTTACCTGATGCACTCTCAAATATCATGGAACGAAAATCATACATGAATTTGGAGGTTGAGGAACGTATTGACCGAATCGTTGCTGAAATGAAATCCTGGGATGAGCCCCGGAGACTGTCTGTCGCAAAAAGTTGCGCCCAATTGAGAAAGAAGAAAACTGAAGAATCGGAGCGTTTGTTAATGAATTGGGAAGAAGTAAGGGAAATGTTACAGAGCGGGCTGGTGAGTTTTGGTTCCCATACAGTATCTCATGCCTTGCTGGATTCAATACCGCCGGCTCAAGTGCAACAGGAACTTACTGAATGTGCGGTACAGATATACCATAATACAGGTGTTTCTGCCGAATATTTTGCTTATCCCAATGGCAACTATAATCCACTAGTCCTGTCAATGCTTTCTTCGTTCGGTATTAGAGCCGCAGTAACGACAAAATGTGGACTGGTGAATGGTGGTACTTCTTTGCTTGAGTTGCCACGAATTGCTGTTCATGAAGATGTCAGTCATACGCAATCTCTTTTTCAGTGGAGATTGTTTGTCCGATGAGAGTTGATGAGAAGAGATTGACAGTCTTGGTCACCGATGGTGAAAATAGATCCTCCCTGGCTGTAACGCGATCATTAGGTCGGTATGGTTGTAAGATAATTGTTACTGGACACCATAAGAAAAATATAGCCTCCAGTTCTCGATATTGTGTCGCTCGGTATGCGGTTCCCTCTCCATTACACGATGGATTATCCTATCTGGCCGCAATGCTAGATGTTTTATCCGATCAGAAGGTCGATGTTCTGTTTCCTATGACTGAACCCTCAGTCTTGCTCCTCGCGGAATACAGGGACAAACTCCCCGAAGGCACGATCCTAGCCTGTCCTGCTCTGGAAAAAATTCGAACGGTTTTTGATAAGTTTGCAATCTTTCGTCTAGCTCAAGAACATGGGGTTGCTATCCCTCAAACGTTATTTATTTACAATCGGAATGATTTTTTGACCAAGAAAAATAACGTTCATCTGTTTCCAGTTGTCGTCAAACCAGCGATGTCCCAAGTTCCTGTAAAAGATGGTTTTCTCTCTACCGGTGTCAAATATGCCACAGATGAGAACGAACTGGAGAAACTCTACGCAACAGAATCAGCCCTGGATTTTCCATCCATGATCCAGGAAAGGGTGACTGGCCCGGGAACCGGATTATTTACCCTCTTTCAGGATAATCGCCATCGAGCGATTTTCTCCCATCAGCGACTCCGCGAAAAACCACCCTCCGGGGGAGTAAGTGTTGTCTGTGAATCGGTCGCTCTCGATGAGGAGATGGTGGAGGCGTCACAGAAACTTCTTGCTGCAGTCGGCTGGGAGGGTGTAGCCATGGTTGAATTCAAGAGGGATGTCAGGGACGGGAGGGCGAAGCTTATGGAAATCAATGGACGTTTCTGGGGTTCTTTGCAGTTGGCTATAGCCTCCGGCGTTGATTTCCCTGTACTCTTTTTGCACCAGCTAACGCAGAGTGCGCAAAAAAGAGGATTGGGTGAAACCTATCGAACTGGATTGAGAATGAAATGGTTTCTTGGCACCCTTGACCTTCTCCTTATTAGGCTTTGTCGTAAAGAAAGTACACTGAATTTACCACCTGGATCCGGCTCTAAATCTACTGCGCTCTATGAATTTTTGAAGATGAGAGAGAGCAATACTGTTTTTGATGTAATCGATCGAAAAGATATTGGACCATTCTGGAGTGAGCTCCAATCGTATATATCGGCTCTTCTGAAATAAATTAAACAATGCTAAACATCCTTCATTCCATCGATACGCCTGGACCAGGTGGTGCCGAGACCGTTTATATAGATATTGTAACGGGATTGGATCGTGATCGCTTTAAATCCTTTCCAGTGATACCTGCAAAAGGTTGGCTTTATGATCGGTTACAGGAGCAGGGATTTGATCCGATTATCATAGATTCAAAGGGCTCGTTTAATTTTGGATATCTCTGGCAGCTCATAAGGGCAATCCGTAAGCATAATATTGATCTGATCCATTCGCACCTTTTCGGCTCGAATGTTTATTGTAGTTTGGCAGGCCTGTTTACATCTACTCCCGTCATCTCGACTTTTCATGGATTCGTTGATGCAGCAGGTGCAGGGAGAGCAATGGGGTGGAAGATTGCAGTCATTAATAAAAGATCAAAAAAAATTGTTTTTGTCTCTCATCAACTAAAAAAGCACTTTATAGAAAAACATGGTATTGCGCAGGCCCGTGCAGAGGTGATTTATAATGGTATTAATACCAACAAGTTCAAGCCTGGTGAAAACAATGCTCTAAGAGAAAAACTGGGTCTGGCAAGTGATGATATACTTGTAGGGTCGATAGGGAACGTCAGGCCGGCCAAGGGGTATGATACCCTTCTTCGTGTAGCGGCAGAGGTAAAGAAGAAGAGATCCGATGTGAAGTTTGTCATTGCCGGACAGAAATCCGGAGAGTTGTATCCCGAGCTTCTTGCTTTAAAAGAAAATTTGAATTTAAATGACACGGTTTTTTTTCTTGGTTTCGTGGAGGATACGGTCCCGTTATTGCAAGGTATTAATGTGTTTTTACTTTGTTCTACATCAGAGGGATTTTCTCTTTCCCTCATTGAGGCAATGGCCTGTGGTTTGACCGTTATTGCGACAAAGTGTGGCGGTCCGGAAGAAATAATTGAGCATGGGGTGAATGGAATCCTGGTGTCTTCTGGTGATCCTCACCTGATCGTCAAAGCTATTCTCTGTAGGGATAGGCTATTAGAGACAACAATGGTAGAGAATGCTGTGCCGATGGTTAATGAAAGGTTTTCTTTAAACGCGGTGATGGGCCAATATGAAAGACTGATTGAAGAAATATGTAGAAGTTGATGTTGAGGCGATTTTCCTTCCAGTACGGTGGTTATAGAGGGGTATGTAAAGGATAGGATGAGTTACGCAAAAAAATGTAATCGTTACATCTCCTAAAGGTGATAGCAGTAACGGATTCGTAATAAAACAAAAAGCCGTTATTACAAGCATGCTAGAACGCATACAAATATGAAAAACGAAATATTAATCAAAAAAAGTTGTTGTTTACTCCTATGTGATTTTTGGATATTTGTCTCTAATTCCATAAAATAATTATAGAATGTTCTATGTAATGGGTGTTGTTAATGTGTAACTGTTCTTTGTCATTTATTATCCCTGCGTATAACGAGGAGGGGAAGATTGGGCTGTGCATAGCAAGAATAGTGGAGTCTATGAGGAGTGGCATGGAATTTGAAGTAATAGTGATTGACCACGATTCTCAAGACAAAACTTTAAATGTCGCTTTAAATAATGGCGCAAAAGTTATCAGCCAGAAAGGAGGAACGGTTGCTTCTTTGAGAAATAAAGGAGCTGGTCTCGCTAATAATGATATTCTGATATTTTTAGACGCGGATGTGTTGTTGACTCCCGAATGGCGAGATCGGTTTACAGCTGACCTTTGTTCAAAGATAAAAAATGACCGCTTGATTACTGGTTCATGGGTAGAAATAGGAAGTAACCCTAGTTGGATTGAAAAACACTGGTTCAAGCCACTACAACATGGAGGGAATACTCATATTAATAGTGGTCATTTTATTGTTTCAAAAAAAATATTCAATGAGTTGGAGGGATTCGATGAAAAATTGGAAACGGGCGAAGATTATGAATTGTCACAAAGAGCAAAAAAAAACAATGTACTGTTGTGTGATGATCCGTTGCTCAAAGTAATACATGAAGGTTTTCCTAAAACATTGAAAGCCTTTTTTTTAAGAGAGTTATGGCATGGGAAAGGTGATATGCTTAATATTCACAATTTCATCAGGTCGAAAGTAGCGATAGTTTCTATTATTATTTTATTTTTACATGTTGGTTTACTTATAAACTATTATGGTTTCTATTTTTTACTTTCAATATGTTGTGTGTCTTTTTGTTCAGCGTTAGTGAAATATCGTAAAACGTCTATTGGGACGATATTTATTAATTCTCTTTTGTATTATGTTTATTATCTGGCCAGAGGGCTATCAGTATTTTCGATATTCCGTCTGAGCAGAGATAATCATATAAGAATTATTGAATAACATATCAGTTGTTAAATGTAAAATGGAGGATGGTTATGTGTGTTTTTGAATATGTTGTAAAAAAAATATTGTTAGTGTCATTTTGTGGTGCAATATTGTTAAACTTGAATCTATCTGTAGTTGAGGCAGCAGTGCTTTTCCAAGACGGTTTTGAGACTGGTAATTTGAGTCATACAGAATCCGGCATTACTTATCAGGATTCGAATTATGCATCGGGTGATGCAGTTTCTGTTTCAAATGAACGAGCATACACAGGCAATCATTCTTTGAAATTCCACTTCGGTGGTAACACGGACCTCAATGATGATGCTTGGGCGGAACAGCGAATGGGGCTCGGTGGTCAAAAAACAGAGATGTGGATACAATACTATTTGTATATTCCGTCAAATTACTACCATAGAAATGCCACCGGAGCTTCTAATAATAAATTTACAGCAGTTTATCATAAACCATACGGTCCAGGTTTTCAGGTGAATCTTTCCACCGAACCAAATGGTGGTGATTCAACTCCTGTCATACATTATTATCATCTTAGTACGGAGTTGTCACCGATATATGGCTCTGGTCAAGTCTTTACGGATGCGAACAAAGGGAAGTGGAATCAAATTATTATACATGTAAAAACCCCATCGGGGGATACTCCTGATGGCATAGTAGAGTTATTTGTAAACGGACAAAAGAAAATTGGTGTTACAAATTTGAATAGTTATGGTGGGGGGGGGCAAAATTACTTTGATGAGTTGTATTTGCTAGGATGGTCGAATTCTGGATTTAACGAAGACACCGATATGTTTATTGATGATATCACAATGTCCACTACATCAACGGGTGGTACCGCGCCTTCCGCACCTTCCGCACCTTCCGCAACAACACCCCCATCAACAGTAAAAGGTTTTCAAAGTGAATAATAGCCAATTGGATTGAATTTACTGACTATTTGTTAGCCTTCGGTCGGGATCGATCCGAGTTTGCCAACCCTATTGAGTGACAAATAACTCATAGGGTTGGCGTTTTGTCTAAATAGTGCCTGAAAAGAAACTATAAAATCAACCACAAATCAAGGTGATATCACAACACCTCATAGACGAAGGAAAAAGAGTGAGCAGAGCGCGCCGGATGTTGAATAATGGTGTAACATGTTGATTGTTATTGTATATTCTTTTCGGAAGAACCATTCAACAGGGCTTCTGAACGGATAAAACGTCAGCAAACGCCAAATCTTCGTCGGGTAAAAAAATCATGCGTAGAGTAATCGAACCACAAATGAAGTTGGGCGAACTGGCAATCGCCGACATAAAGCTGGATCCCAAATCACGCGATGATATCCCGCAAATCCTCCGCGGACTCCAGCACATATACACCACGCCTGAACTGCGCGGACCGATCTTTGCCATTCTGACAGAGGTATTGCCTGAGCACCAAATCGAGGGAAAGATCGTCAAGGCCGACCCTAACAACGGTCGTCCCGGCATGACACAATGGCAGATTCTCGTGCTGGGGGTGCTCAGATTGGGGCTCAACACCGATTATGATCGCATCCAGGAGTTAGCCAACGAACATAAAACCCTTCGGCAAATGCTCGGCCACAGTGGTTGGGCGGACGAGAAGTATTACAATCTGCAGACTCTCAAAGATAATCTGCGGCTGTTTACTCCGGAAATTTTGGATCGGCTCAACCGGGTAATAGTCCAAGCGGGACACCGGGCATTAAAAAAAACTCGGAAGAGGGTATCGTAGGCCGTTGTGATTCCTTCGTGGTGGAGACTGACGTCCATTTTCCCACAGATATCAACCTGTTATTGGATGCCATCCGCAAGGTCATCGAAATTAGTGCTGAACTGTCCAGCACCTGCAACCTGCCGGGATGGCGGCAACGTCACTACCACCAGCGCCTATTCAAAAGGCAGTACCGCATCGTACAACGGCTCAAGCACTCCACCTCCAAAGACGAAAGCAAACAGCAGCGAAAAGAGCAGGAGATGAAAGAGGCACATCGGGCCTACCTGGACCTGGCGGAGGGTTATCTGACACGAGCCGACCAAACTCGCCAAATGGTCAGCTCGCACGATCCACTCTCCGTGGTCCGGCTCAGCGTATTGAATGACTTCATGCAACATGGCCGTCGGCAGATCGACCAGATTGAACGGCGGGTGCTCCAGGGTGAACGTATTCCTCACGATGAAAAGGTGTTTTCTATGTTCGAACCACATACCGAATGGATCAGCAAAGGAAAGGCCGGCGTTCCGGTGGAATTGGGACTGCGGGTGTGTATTATGGAAGACCGAGATCGCTTCATTCTGCATCACCGAGTGATGGTAAAGAGTACCGATGATCAGGTGGCCTTTGCGATGGTTGGTGAAACCAAGCAGAAGTTCCCCAAGTTACGTGCGGTCAGCATGGACAAAGGTTTTTATAGCCCAGCCAACCAGGAAGTACTGAAGCCGCGTCTTGAGTGTGTGGTGATGCCAAAAAAGGTTAGGCTTTCGCAAGCCGACAAGGCGCGCGAAACTGAACCTGAATTTGTCAAACTGCGCAAACAGCACTCGGCGGTGGAATCGGCGATCAACGCCCTTGAAGTCCACGGGTTGGATAAATGTCCCGATCACGGTCTCCGTGGATTTAAGCGCTACATTGCCATGGCGGTGGTGGCACGTAACATACAGCGTCTTGGTGCGGTGTTACGTCAGCAGGAACAAGAGGATGCTCAACGAAAACGCGGATCTTACAAGAAAGCAGCCTGAGAAGAGCAGGCTGATCCGGCTGCTAGGTCGAATGGAGAGCTATGCCCGGCTGGCGGACAAGATGAGAAACGTTATCATCTTTGGAGTTGTGGAGACAAGAAATGCCGCCGGAAAGCAAGCCATTCGCATTAACCGTGCCTGCGCTGGAACGAGGTTTTTGAAAATTAGGGGTTTTCTGCCAGGCACTAAGTATAAGTCATTCCAATTTTTATTGCAGTTTAACCGCTAAATCTGATACATCAAAAATGTACGCATTATCAGTGGCAATGAGATGTTTGTTCGTAGATTTAGATCCTAAAAAAATGCTAGCGTTCAAAATCTGATTCTGTTACGTTCATTTTCATGAACGTTATTCTCACCTACCGCAAAAGAGTTATTACCCAGGTCGATCTCTCCTTCATTTGCAAGGTCATAGACGACTATCGAAGCGAAGGTCGCAGTGCTATTTCCCGTAGACTTTGTGAAGCCTGGGACTGGCGTCAGGTCAACGGACACCTCAAAGACGGTGTCTGCCGAGGACTATTACTCCAACTTGAACGTAACCAGCTGGTAACTCTTCCACCCAGGATTATTGACAACAACAATAATGCCCAGAGACGAAGAAAAACGCAGGCGACTTTCGATTTTCACCCAGCACCGTTAAACGTCACCCTGGCTGATCTTGCGCCAATCGAACTGCGACAAGTGCGAAGGACGCCTGAAGAGAAACTCTTCAATGCCCTGGTCAGACAGCACCACTATCTGGGATATACCCGTCTGGTCGGCGAGCATCTCAAGTATCTGGTTTACGCAGGTGACAGGTTGCTGGCCTGCTTTGCCTTTTCCTCAGCACCATATGCCATCGACTGCCGGGACAATTTCCTTGGCTGGTCGCTGGAGGCCAGGGAGCGCAACCGCCATCTGCTGGCCTACAACAGCAGATTCCTTATTTTACCTTGGGTCCGGATCCCGCACCTGGCGTCACATCTGCTTGGCCGTATCGCAAAAACCATTTCTGGGGATTGGCAGACCTTGTACCATCACCCGATCTTCTGGCTTGAAACTTTTGTCGATACCGAAAAATTTGCCGGCACCTGCTACCGGGCGGCAAACTGGACCTTCCTCGGGCTGACCTCCGGTCGCGGCACAAGGAATAAATCGCAAAAGCAGCTGACCTCCATTAAGGCCATGTACGGCTATCCCTTATTTCGCAACTGCCTCGACAAACTCTGTAATGAATAGGCAGGAAGCCGAGCGTATCTACGACTCCGGCCGGGAGACGGTCATCGATAAACTCCTGTCTTTTGCCGCCCATATCTCTAAACTTGAGCAAAGCATCGCCGCTCTGACCAGAAATTCTTCAAACTCCTCGCGTCCACCATCATCTGATCCGCCCGGCATAAAAAAGGCAAAAAAGAAGGCAAAGAGCAACCGGAAACAGGGTGGACAGCCAGGCCATAAGGGCAAAAACCGCAAGCTCTTGCCGGTCGAAGAAATGGATAAAATCCATGATATCTATCCGGAACGGTGTGAACATTGCCGGAAGCTTCTTTCAGAAACCCTTATTAACCCTTTTGCCAAGCCGGTTCGGCACCAGGTCTTTGATCTGCCGGTGATCGTCCCGTTCAAAGAGGAGTATCGCTGCCACTCGTTGCTTTGTCAATGCGGTCACAGCACTGCTGCCTCATTGCCCGAGCATGTGGCACACTCCAATTTCGGCCCTCGGACCCACTCAGCTATTGCCTATCTGGCCTCTGTCCATCGTGTCACCCGCAGGGGTATTGCAGAGATTATGCAAACGCTTTTTGGCATTGGCATCTCTACCGGTGCCGTCTGCAACGCTGCCGAACGGGTCTCCAATGCCTGCATGCCGGTAGTCGGCGCCATCAAACAATATGTCGCTTCCGCCCTGACCCTCAACATTGATGAAACCGGCTGGAAAGACCAAGGTAAAAAACGATATCTCTGGACCTTTGTCGCTCCTGCGGCCGTCCTCTTTCATGTATCCCCCAGTCGCGGTGCTAAAGTGCTGCGCGAAGTCCTTGGCGATACCTTCACCGGTATCATTACCAGCGATGACCATTCGGCCTATGCCAGCTACCACAAAAACGGCGTTCGACAACTCTGTTGGGCACATATTATTCGAAAATTAAAAGCTCTCGAGGAGGATCGGTCAAGTCCCCATGCGTATTGCTTTGCTCGACATATGCTCATGGATATTGGAGCAATTTTTTCCCTTTGGCATGCTTTTCAAGAATCCCGCGGTTCCAGGGAACAATTGCTGTTCGATACTTTACCTTTGCGGGAAAGGATGCACGATTTCTGCATTATTTTCCGCTATAGTTCCGATCCAAGAGTACGGACTCGCACAAAACGGCTGCTTGACAACTGGCAGCACCTTTTCACCTTCCTTGAACATGATGGAGTTCAACCGACCAATAATATTGCCGAACGGGCTATCCGTCCTGCGGTGCAATGGCGAAAAATTTGTTTCGGTTCGCAGTCTCAAATAGGCGAGCAATTTGCCGGACACTTGCTAACTGTGGTTAGAACTTGCCAGCTCCATGGTATTTATCTTGGTATGAATGATAAGATATGCAAGGGCTTCGATGGGGTAGACTTACTTTCATGACTTTATAGCGATTTCCTGTGCAAGCAGACTCGCATTCGAAAAGTTCACGAAATGGTATTTCGGTGATTGATGTTTCATAAATACGATGTATGCATCGGTATCGGAAATTGCTGGGTTCAAGCTATCAGTTAGAGAAAACAATTTAGGTGTTACTTGAATTTTTTAAAAATAAAGAACTCTGGAATTTAAATATCAAAAATGTTTTCAAAGGAGTAGCTAATTGCTTTTCAACAAAAATATGTATAAGGTATGAGAATGAGACCATTAAGGCAATAGTGATTAGTATCATTATTTTTTCCGGAATAATGTCTGAATAGTGATCGATTATAGCTTTTCCAGCTATATTATGAATTAAGTATAATGGGTATGTTAAAGCTCCCATTGTTATAAGTATTTTTCGTTCTGATAGTTTTATTTTTCCAATACACAATAAATAAAAAAGCAAATAAAAAAACCATACAGTAACCACCGATATTGATTTTTCGGCAACGGTTGGATCAATTAAAAAACCACCTGCCTGGCTAAAAACATTAAAGCTAGATATGACAAGCGATGAGGAAATTACAAATACATTAAAGAAATTATTTCCTTTCTTTTGAATTAAGAAGCATGCTATTCCTGCTATAAAAAATGGCGAATAGCCAGGGCTTATAAACCAGCCCATAAAGAATGGTTGACCTAGGGCAGCGTGTAGAGCTGTGAGTCCTAGCCAGACGCTTAGCCATAGATGATATTTATGAAAAACGCCAAATGAAATCAGAAGAAACATACAGGTGTAAAACTTCAATTCTGCTTTCAAGGTCCAATATACCCCGTCAACATCTTCAAGGCCAAGATATTCATTTAATAATGTAAAATTTGCTAATATTTGTGATATCGTATACTGCTTATCTGTCAGGAAAAGCACACAAAAAACTGTGAAAAGTACCCCGATCCAAAGCGTAGGATATAAGCGAACAAACCTAGATATACCAAATTGTAGAGCCGTCCTATTTTCAGCTGATAAGGCAATAACATAGCCGCTAATTATAAAAAAAAGCGGAACGCCTAGATAGCCATATTTGGTAAATTCGCTAATTATTGGATAAGCGTTTGTTTCATGGCGAGAAATATAATGGTAAAGAACAACTGATAACGCAGCAACAAATCTCATTATATCTAGCGCAACTATTCTCATATTAAATCCTTGCCTAATTACTGTCTCGCTACTGAAAACACCACGAATTCAGACTTTAAATCGACAATATGTCCAGGCTAATTCACCATCAGAAAAACGCTGTATCCATAACCCATAGAATTTGTGAAACGGCCACTCCATCTGCATTTTTGATAATGAGCGTAAATGCCGAACCATAAGGGGTCGAATCGATTTTAGTGTCCTTTTTAAAACCTGCATCACTAAAATTAATGCTTCACAAGCAGACAAAATGTTATTTAGTTTGCTGCAACCATAAGCTTAACATGAGAGCTGGCCATAAAGCTAAACCATTATCTTTATGACCAGTCTGATGCTCATCCCACAGTGCTTGCCAGTAATTCTTTCGAGCAATTGGCATACAATCTAAATACTGAATCAACTCATAAGACCAGTCCTTTAATTCCTCACGAATCCATGCGGAAATTGGAACAGAAAAGCCCATCTTGGGACGATCTATCAATTTACGGGGTACATATTTATACAAAACTTGCCTTAATGGCCATTTGCTCTTCCCCTCTCTCAGTTTTATCTGCCAAGGAATCATCCAAGACAATTCGACTACATCTCGATCCAACAAAGGCAAACGTGTTTCTAGCGCACATGACATTGCAGCACGATCGACTTTAGTAAGATTGTCATCAGGTAAGTAATTTAACTGATCTGTTAACATAGCGAGCTCGACAAAATCTCTATTTACGGAAAAACAATCTGCTATGCGTTCCTCAATAATACTTTTTGATTTACCGCCTACTTCAGTGAAATCATTGAGCCTTAATAAAAATCCATAAAGCTCAGCTGGCTCTTCAATCTGTAATAATTTTGCTACCTTGTGTAATTTCAACCCAACATTTGCCTGTTTAGTTTGATCACCCCCCAAAAAGTTCCTAAATTTTTCGTAGCCGGCATCAATTGATCCAACATTAAAATTCATTAACATTCCTGCAAGCTTCTTTTTGAGAAAAGCTGGCAAAAAAGAACTTTTAGACAACAAAGATGATGCTGAAATATATCTATTATAACCTGCAAACAATTCATCTCCTCCATCACCAGATAGGCAAACTGTTACAGATTTACGAGCCATTTCACAAACAATAATTGTAGGCAACTGAGAAGGGTCAGCGAAAGGCTCGTCATAGATTGTTGGAAGACGATCAATTATCGACAAACATTCATCTGGATCTATATAAACTTCTGTATGGTCGGTTTCAAGATGTTTAGCTATTTGTTTCGCATACTTAGCTTCGTTAAATTGTTGTTGATGAAATCCGATGGTAAATGTTTTTACAGGAAAAGAAGAAACCTTTTGCATTAAAGCAACAACTAGAGATGAATCAATACCACCGGAAAGAAACGCTCCTACAGGAACATCAGAAATAAGTTGATGGCGAATAGAATTCATTAGAGTCTCTTCTATCCTGTATACCACCTCTTGAGGCTCAACAATCAGTTCATTCTTACTTTTAATTTGGTCTTTCACTGCCCAATATGGTTTAGGAGATGTTTCTCCTTGATCAACCATGGGAGAAAAACCGCCCGGCATTTTCATAAACTGATTATCATTAAATGTAATAAAGGTCCCAGGTGTCAATTTGTATAAATTAGCATAAATAGTGAATGGTGTTGGCACGTAGCCCAGAGTAAGGAAATCTGGTATAATTAATTCATTCAATTCGAATCCAGCAGAAATTGATTTCAAAGCTTTTAATTCAGAACCAAACAGAAACCCTTCTCTGCTCCAACCATAATACAACGGCTTCTCGCCAAGAATGTCTCGGGCAAGAGTAAGAGATTTTACGAATTTGTCCCAGACAGCAAAAGCAAACATCCCTTTTAACCGCTTTAAAGTAACAAAAATACCCCATTCATCTATTGCAGTTAATATGACTTCCGTGTCAGTTCTACTGCAGAATGTATGACCTAAATTAAGCAATTCCTTTTTTAGTTCTTGAAAGTTATATATTTCGCCATTAAATGTTATCACATAACGTTGACTGGAGGAAACCATAGGTTGTTTACCTGCTTCGGACAGATCTTGAATCGCTAAACGCGTGTGACAAAGCAAGACATTATCTGAATCTGACCAATAGCCATTACCGTCAGGCCCACGATGGCGTAATGCTTCAAGCATGCTTTTGCTTTTAGAAGACACCTCACTAGAATCACGAATGACACACCCTGAAATCCCACACATAATCTACAAGTCCTCTAGATAAACATTCCTTGAGTTAAATAATACAAATCCAATTCTTTAGATTTTACTGAAATCCTTTCATTAGGTGTTCCTGTAAGCTGATGCGCCTAAGATTCGGTAATACCTTTTATAATCACCTTAGATTAAATTTGCTTGTCTCATCAGCACTTCTTTTAAATAATACCATTGCTGTCCCATAGTTAATCTCACAATGAAAGCTGTGGAGATACAGGCTGTTGGTTGTCGTAAGGGGGCTTCAAGATGTCCATGATTTTCCTTTTATCAAATAAGTTTAACTGGAGGAGCCGAAGTATTTGAGAAATTGGAGTACCAAGTTTGGCTTTGAATTTTAAAAATGATAATAGTAGATACACGCACAGTGCGATCCAGAGCTGAGTGAGTATAGCGTTACAAAATGTGCCAAGGAACGTTTTTACTTTGAGGTTCTGCTTGATCCATTTGAAAAATAGCTCTATCAGCAATTTCAGGTCTAGGAAAAAATGCAACAATCTGATTGAGGATTGTGTTAGAATATGCCATGGTTCGGACCCCCTTGAATTTAAATGACTTTTGGCGATTTCATTATAACACAAGTGGCTCTCCGGGCCTTTATTTATCTGTTATTCCATAACTATTTGTAGAGCAGTAATGATATAATACCTTGAAATAGTTTGTTTATCGGTAATTAACAAAAGAGAATGTAATGGAGGGTGTTTGTAGTTAGTTTCTATCCTGAAACGGCCCTTTTACCCTAACTCTTCGTTGTTCTCAAAATTTAATTCTCGGAATATCACATATATGCCTGCGGTTAAATTTATCGAACGCCTCAATTTAGAATAAAATGCCTCGTTTCAGGATAGAAACTAGTTAGAAAATAAGTGGCAACAAAAAATGATAAACTCTTTATACCAGCGAAAGAAGAAAGCTCATCTAAAAAGCAGATATGACGCCCTGTGCGTATGCCCTTGTGGTTTTAGGATAAAATCACAAAATGAACGAAAACAAACCTCAAGAATATTTTATCTACCATAATGAGACCAGGAGTTAGATTCCTGCGACCAAACGCATTTTCAATACATGCATTAAATTATTCTATACATATCAGTCATATACAAAAAAGCGCTCCCAAAAATCATACAACGCAAATCGGAGAGTTATAGTATCTCTCTCGTATTCCATTGTGCAAATACTATAATACCCATTATACTTTTATCTACCAATCAAAACGCAGTCAGGAATAACTGCATGTGCGAGCTGATAGCTCTGGACTTTAAGGAGCTATTTTTTTTGAATCGTGTTCGACTCTTTTGTCATTAAGCTGCTTGCCCAACCAACAAAGCAGCTCATCCGTAAATGGGTCGCTGTTGCCTTTATGAAAATGCAATAACTTTGTTGCCGTTATGATGCAATTTTCCGACGTTTACAGATTTCCTAGCAAAATAACGCTCGGTATAGGTGTGGTAATATGATAGGTTGAGGGACATGTTGAGGGGCGTACTTCTAGGTGTTAAATTTTTTATGCCTAAGTTGTTCAGTGCATTGTGTGATTATTGTTGTGGCTAAAAATTAACATGGAACAGCCCAGAAGCGGCTACTTATGACAGAGTTAATCGACCAAACATGTTACACACCGAAGGAGGAGATGGAGGGAAACTGGAAAAACCTTAATATTCGACATTGATGAGAATGGGTCATTTAAATTAATGGGGTGCAATAATGGGGAAATTGTCAACATACTATAAATTTTATAAATTTATTGGTCCAGGGCGTAACATGCGAATCCTGTTGGATGCTGCACGATTAATGAAAATGAGATACCTGGTAGTGAGATTTGACCCAAACTGGATGTGTAATTTGCGCTGCCCTATGTGCTATTTCTCGGGAGAGGGGTATTCTAAAAATATTATACCTCCCATGGGCGAAGCGCTATTTGATAAAATAGCTGAGGACGTTTTTCCAAGGGCTCGGATTCTGTTTTTGGGGTGTGGAGCTGAACCACTCATGTCCACTCATTTTGCAAAGCATCTTGACACGGTAGGCAAGTTTTCAATTCCTCATGTAAATATTGTATCAAATGGCCAACTTTTGACCGAAAGTATTGCATACAAACTTGTTGAAAACAAGATTAATCAATTGATCATCTCTATGGATGGTTTTTGTAGTGAAACATATGAAAGTATTCGTGTAGGTGGAAAATTTGATAAGTTGCTGAGTAACTTAAAGATGTTGAAAAACGTAAAAAAAAATTTGGATTCAACACTTCCTGTCTTGAGGGTGAATTTCACGGTTATGAAAAAAAACTATAAGGAAATTGCTCCAATGATAGAAGGTGCAGGCGAACTGGGCATAAGCACAATACGAGTTCGCCCCATGGCACATTGGGGAGGCTCTCTTGATTACGAAAAAGAGATAATGACATCAGAAGAGTACAATAACCTTTCTCGAGAGCTATTTGAAAAGGCACAACGGTATAAAATTGAGCTTCTTTATGAAGGTATGTATAGCTCAGCAGAGACAAATGAAAAAGATCAATCTGTTGAAAATTCAACCTGCATGTTCCCATGGTACACGATTCAGGTTAGGGGAGATGGTAAGATTAGGTTTTGTCCAAACTTTGACTATGGTATGGGTGATTTAAGTATTCAGCGATTTGATGATTTTTTGAAAACAGAACAAGTTCAACATCTTAAATTTGCTCTCAAAAATAACTCAGAAAAGAGTTGTATGTTGAGGTGCAAGGGGGAATTTGGTGGTTTATAATTGTATAGGCGTTATATGGGAGAGGGGAAATTGCTTCTAAGCGAAGTATTTTTTGATTTTCTTATAACCAATAAAATCCCTATAGATACTAGGAAAAAAGTAGCAGGCTCTGGTACCGGTTGCGCAGTTGTCAGGGTTAAGTTAGCAGAATATTGATTGTCGAAAGTATAGCCTGATTTTAATTGGATCATGTATGGGAGTTGATCATAATCATAATTCGAAACCTCAATACCATTGTTAAAAAAAACAACTTCGCCTGGGTCACGTGGGCTGTAGATACTGAACCTCGGATCTGCTGCTTGTAATCCCCAGGCGTTATATCCGCCTACCTCTGGTCTGGTATCGTTCGCATGTCCTGTTGCAACAACCTGGATAACACCACCAGTTCCCTGGAAGAAGTTTTCACCCGTATCTGTTCGGTAAAGATCAAAAGAAGTTATTTGGTAATCAAGTATTAGAAGAAAGGTGTCTAGCGTTGGTGTTGAAAGGTAATTAGCCCACGCATTCTCGATTGTTGAAGATGGAAAAGAATTGTTTATCGACAGGGTACCGTATACTTCTACGTCATCTGTACCGTGTAAATTCCCCGATATTGCATAAGGTGTTGCAAGGGAGTTGGCGGGTGCCAAAAGTAATATGGATAGAAAAGCAGCCGATAATGTAGTTAACTCGCTAAAAAGACTAATTTTCATTCTTCCCTCATCAAGCTAAAGATGATATCATAGCTAACTGTTATTCTAACATTTTTATATATGTAATGTCAGGTTGAGAATAGTCAATGATTAATGTGGAAGGCAAGAGGAAAACCGTCACAATTGAATGCATATTGCCCGAATGCATGCTCTTTTATTGGATGCGCAGTTGAAGAATGGAGATTTGTATCGATCGTTAAGTTGTCCTATATCCACACATGTAATAACGTTAATATCTCGAACCCTGAAGAGTCGGTCGCAGAGTAGGTGTCTGCAGATTTTTCTGTGGAAGCCTTTTTTACCCAAGAGATTAGTCAGGAGTTGACCAATGCTTATAAACCTAGATCATAACAGGAGGCAGTAGAATGAAAGTTATGATACTGGCATCTGGAGACCTTTGGGCCGGGGCAGAGGTGATGTTGTATCACCTTGTCGGTGGGCTTGTCGGGATTGAAGGGATAAAAATTTCTGTTGTTTTGTTGAGTCAGGGCCGACTTGCAGTAGAATTCGAAAAACTTGGCATAGAGGTACATGTTGTTGATGAATCTAACTATTCTTTTATTGCTCTAACCTGTGCTGTCAGAAAGATAGTTGTAGGATTCTCTCCAGATGTTATCCATTCCCATCGTTATAAAGAGAATCTTTTAGCTTGCCTGGTTGCTTTTGGGCATAAGAACTTTAAACTTGTTGCCACCCAGCATGGAATGCCTGAGATGGCTGGAAAGGGACAGAATGACGCCAGTTGGTTAAGGGAAAAGCTTTTTTTCAGGCTATTGGCATTTTGCTTTAATCGAACTGTTGTAGTCTCCAGAGAAATGCAAAGTGCCCTCGTTGGATCTCATGGTTTCTCTGAAAAAAATGTAAAAGTAATTCATAATGGTGTAGGTATCCCCCAAAAAATAATTCCTCGACTCGAAGAGCGTATAGTGGTCGGCTCCGCTGGACGTTTATTTCCTGTGAAAAATTTTTCCCTGTTGGTGGATATTGTTCACCATGTGGTTATGAAAAGTAACGGGATTGATTTTGTGCTCGCTGGTGATGGACCAGAACGCACACTGCTTGAAGATATGGTCAGGAAATATGGCATCCAGGACCGCTTTACCTTTTTGGGACATGTTGAGGATATGGATGCATTTTACAGAAGTCTTGATGTATATATCAATACTTCTGTGCATGAGGGGATCCCAATGAGTGTGCTTGAGGCAATGTCTTATAATTTGCCTGCTGTGGTGCCGAAGGTAGGAGGGTTCCCTGAAATTGTTGAAGATGGAGTGAGCGGGTTTTTGATTGAAGGGCGAGATCCGGTCTTTTTTGCCGATAAGATTCTTGTTTTAATGCAGAAGGATCACCGTCGTTCAATTGCAGAGGCGGCAAGGCAACGTGTTATAGAATGTTTTTCCCGGGATGCTATGGCCCGAGCATATTACCGATTGTATCGGGAAATGGTTGATGGTTGATGGGTATTCGCTTATAGCAGATAGGAAAAACTGCGTAAATATTCAATGTTTTTAGTATGTTGTGGTTCGAAAGTAAAATGTAGCGAAGATTAATCCCTCACCTGAGAAGTTACATTTTAACTTGTCAGGGTACATAGTTATTATAATGATCTTTATTCTCTATTCTGATTAGGGTGAGTCAATGGTCTCGTTTCCTTTCTGGTTGTTTTTGTTCGGTGTATTCTATGCATATTTTGGTTACCCCCTTTCCTTGATGCTGTTTAAAACAGTCAGGTGCCGGAAAATGCAAAAGGGACCCTGTGATGCTTCGGCAACACTAATTATTACGGCATTTAATGAAGAAAGACGGATTGGTGAGAAGTTGGAGAATTCGTTAGCGTTGGAATATGAAAAGGAGAAACTGCAGATTCTTGTTGCCTCTGACGGTTCTACTGATGCAACAGATGAAATTGTTCGCTCCTATGCAGACAAAGGGATTGAACTGCTGAAAGTTGTTAATCGCGGCGGCAAAGAAAATGCTCAGAAAGAGGCGGTGGGGTATGCCCGAGGGGACGTCCTTATTTTTTCTGATGTAGCAACCATTTTGGAACCTTCTGGTTTGTTGGAGATTGTTGCGAACTTCGCTGATCCCTCTGTGGGTTGTGTGAGCAGTGAGGATCGTTTGATCGGTCAGGATGGCAAGCCGGGAGGTGAAGGTGCTTACGTGCGTTACGAGATGTGGCTTCGGCGCCTGGAGTCGGAGGTAAACTCCCTTGTCGGCTTGAGTGGTTCTTTTTTTGCGGCACGCCGAGAAGTATGCCAGGACTTCTCGGGGGATGTGCAAAGTGATTTCAGGACCTTGCTGAGCAGCATGAAACTTGGCTTGCGGGGTGTGAGTGACCCGCAGGCGATTGGGAGCTATCTTGATATTGCAGATGAAAAGCGTGAATTCGAGCGGAAGGTACGTACAGTACTGCGCGGACTGACCGTGTTCTTTAAGAGCCTCGAATTTCTAAATATCTTCCAGTATGGTTTGTTCTCCTACCAGTTTTTTTGCCATAAGTTGCTGCGTTGGCTAGTGCCTTTTTGTCTCGTAGTTGTATTTATTACCAATACAATATTGGCAACTTCCTCATTGTTTTTTCTTATATTACTGCTGGGCCAAATGGTATTTTATGGAATTGGGATTTTGGGCTTACTTACACATTCATTGCGAGGTGTATTGAAAATCCCCATGTTCTTCCTGGTGGTAAATGCTGCTATAGCGATTGCCTGGTTGCAGTATGTTCGAGGTAAACGGATTGTTCTGTGGGCACCGTCACAAAGATAGGATAATAATATCATTTTTCCTCAGGCCAATAACCTGGCAGAAGGTTAAGAATGGCTTCCGCAAACTGCTTCACCTTCGCTCTGGTCTTTTTCACATCTCCACCTGCAGAAAGTGAAGTTATCTGAATAAATGCACCATCGTTGCGATTATGCAGAATTCTTCCTTTGAAGCGTTCGATATTCTGCATCAATCCTGTTGACGCAACCTTGTCGCCTGCTATTTGATACCAGTGAAGCATAACTGTGTTAACATCGTTTTTTCGAGCCAGCACATAGTTTACCGGAATACTCTTGCCCGTTGTCGTCTGTTTGAGATACACCACATCTGTATCGACAATGGCCGATCCTGCACCAGGAAGACAAGCATAAGGATTATGCCCAGTTCTGCCGCCTTTTGCAGTTCCGTAATAGCCAATATAGAGATCAACCAGATCTCCGTTTTGTGATTTGTAATGGCGATAGACATGTTTGTCGGCATTCAATTCCTTGTACACGGCTTCCGAGAAGGAATCATTTGTAGCTGAGTATTTCCCAATCACCATGGGTAATCTTTCGAGATTTGTGTGTACAACAACAGGTATTGATTTGGAATAACGTGCAACAATGGATCCTGCTGCAAGAAGCATTATCGCAAGGCACACTATATATAATTTGTTAGACATCTGTATGCGGCTTCCTGTTTATCAGTGTATAAATTCCAAAAAGTACAACAAATCCCAGGATAAATATGACGATACCTGAAAATTCGTGTAGAAATCCTCTTGCCACCTTATCGCCAAAAAAATGAGCCAAAATGCCGGTACCTGTCACTCGGATTATATTGGCTACCATCGCGATCGGAATTGCCAACAATATCATGGCCATTTTGCTCTTCCATCCAGCATTGCTCATGCTTGCAAAGGCAACTGCCAACATCGACAGGGCCATTATTGATCTGATACCACTACATGCTTCGGCGACCTCCAGTTGGGTATTAACAAAATAGAGCATATTACCCTCTTGGAAAACAGGAATGGAACAGGTCTCGATCAGATTGGCGGAGATTGTTGTGGCAAAAAGCTGCAAGGGGCCAGAAATAAGACTTATAAAAGAATATGGGACTGGAATCATGAACAGGAGAAACAAAATAGGGAAAGCCATGAGTAAGGCTATCTCACTGCCGAGCATACACCAAATCAGGCCATATAATGAAATAACCATCGCAATTCGTGTCGGAAACACCAGGCCGCCTGCATAGCTGAGAACGTAGATTCCCAGGGTAAGGAACAGTGCGACGCATCCCCAATACGAACTACGGATGGCCGCTAAATTGAGCTGATTTCTTCTGTCCCAAGCAAAGTACGCCGCTACGAACGGCACTATAAATCCGTGGGAATTGTCTGAATTAGCGAGCCAATCATGCACCCATTCCGGATAAATTGGTGCAAAAAGCACGAGCCAAAATAATATCAAGGAGAGTAATTTTAGTTTATCTGTGCCAGATATTTCCTTGAATAATGTCACTGGATCCCATCTCCTGAATTATGAATACTTTCCCTCCAACTTTTATGAATTGCCATGAGTATCCTGAACCAAACTTGTTATCATCTCTAAATCCATTTTAGTAACATAGGGATGGACTGGGAACGTAATCATATTCTCCACTATTGATTGGGCCTTTTGGGATGTTCCGTCAACAATATGACCCCTGATCTCTGCAATGGCATCTATCGTGCTTGGGTAGACATCTGCTCCACCCAAACCCAATCTGTGACTTTCGCGCAAGACAGCTTGTTTTCTGGCACTATTCGCAAAAAGAACAGGATATCTGATGAGGCCCGTTAAGAGTATCTCCGAACCACCGGTTGCTTTTATTCCTAAGTTGGACAAAAAATGGGAGTTTTTTACACGAATTTCTATAAATTCGCGCAGGCGTTTTTGCCATCCTGTAGCCATGCCTGCCTGAAAGGCGGACATTCGTTTGATTGAAAAATCTGGAGCAAAAAGTGTTTTTCCCAATCCGAGAAACGGTAGTGATCTGGGAAGCCAATACAGCCAAGGGCGGGAAAGCACCGACAAAGCGGCTGCGTAAATAACCAGCACGAACTGTTCCATTAGGCTATATGTTTGGATTGTGTCAAATTGTCGTTTCAGGGCGACACTAATTTTATCAGAGTTGGTAATGATTATTCCACCCTCAACAGTCGAGAAGGCTTTGCCCCGTTCCAAGCTGAAAAAGTTGACATCACCGAAGGTGCCAACCTTATGATTGAGGTGTTCACCCCCCATAGCCTGAGCCGCGTCTTCGATGATAGGTATGTCTCGATGGCCTACAATCTCACGGACCCTTGGAACATTCGCCGTTACTCCGAACAGGTGGGTAGGAATCACACATAATAACCGCGTGGCTGACAACTGCTTGGTAAGTTCATTATAGTCAAAATCTAATGTTTCAGGATTGATGTCACATATTCTAATTTTCAACCCCGCGCGAACAATGGCGGCTGGGACGGAATAGCAAGTAAAGGCCGGAATCAGGACCTCATCTTTATCTGGATGCAGTTCTTTGAGCGCCCTAAGTATGAGAGTGAGTGATGCTTTGCCTGATGAGAGTAAATAACAGTGCTCAACATTAAAATGTTCTTTCAACTGTTCGGTAAAGGTGTTTGTGGCTCTGTCGTGCCTAAACATCGCCACAATGCCGTTGGCTATATTCTTGAATCCAATGGGGGCAACAGCTGGCGGAAGTGTTCGTCCAATGCGTACGTTCATGGAATGTTCTTCACTATTTGAGGTCCAAAAATCCTGGTTACCGGCAGTGGTAGTTTTTGCCAAACCTTGATTGCCAATTCGAATTTCGGGTTTTTCGTGTTCAGTTCCGGCAATAAAGCTCCTTCTGGCAGGAGGTATTGCCAATTCAATTGGATTGGAAGTGCCCCCCACTTTTTTTTGAAATTGTAAGTACCTTCTCCCGGTGTGGATCTGCCAAAATCAAATCGTTTGAAACCGCGAGACAATGCGAACTGGAGAGCAGTCCAGTACAGAAGATTGTTCGGACAAAGAGGATTGTAGTCACGAATGGAAGACGCCCATGGTATTTCAAGCGTGTCGCGAAACCAGCTGATAAAACCGGCCGCCACAGGTCTTTCCTCAAGATACAATGCGATGATTTGGGTATGGTCCGGAAAAACCTTCATGATTTCTGTAAAGAATTTTTGGGCATATACAGGAGTTCCGAGATCTCTCATATTGCGGACAAAGACCGTGTAAAAATCAGCCAGCAATTCTAGCGACCCTACTCTGACCACTAAGCCGCTTTTCTCTGCTTTGCGAACCTGATTGCGGACTTTGCCATTAAAGCCTTGCCACTGAGCGTCTGCATCCCTGGCGAGGTCAAGTACCATAGTCACTTTGTACTGTTTTGTCGGTAAATCGCCGGCCCAAGGTTCTGCGTGTCGCAACTCGGTATATTCCGTGCCCAGCTGTTTCTGCATTTTCACGGTTTCTGCTAATAATGCGTCTCCAATTTCTTGTCGATCGCAAAGTACACCGCCATAGTTGAAGAAAGGGAGAGAAATAAGAAATCGTCCAAAAATCCTGCTTTGCATGAGAACAAGAGGCAATATTCCTACGATATGGCCGGCATTATCCTTGGCAACCAGGTAAAAACACCGGTGATTAAAGCTGTTTTCAATCACATCCCGCCAGCCATATTTATGATAATTAGTGGAAGAAGGGTGGGCGTGAACATAAGAGTCCCATAATTCTCGATCAGTACAATCAGTTTCTATCGTGTAGGTTTCGTTCGCCATATTTCGTTTATCGTTCAAGGTCATGACCGAGTTCTGATAACACTTCCTTCATGGGAGCGAAATTAATTTTTTCATAAAGATACATAAGCTTTTTTTCAGTCCCGCTAAGGTTCAGATAATGTCGAAAACGCGACTTCATGCTGGCCTTGATGCGCGGTTGATCCGGATCAATTTCCCAAGGGTGAAAGTAGAGTACTGCGGGCTGCTGTTCTTTGGTATTAATCGAGGTAATTCCCCAACGGATTAAGGCCGCCGGCAGGAGTCTGAGGTAGCCACCTCCAGCTATTGGCAAATGTATTTTTTTCCACCTCAGATTCAGTGAGAGTGTTGTTAATGGAAATTCAACAAGTGGGCCGGCATCGGTCTGAATTGTATGCGGAAAACGCTTACCGCCAGGGATGCCATAGGTGTCGTGTATGATAGGAAAGATGCTGGAATCATATGTGAATCCTTCCTCGACGAGAATATTCAACGCCCAAATTGATTGGAGGGTGATGGAATAACTGGGTGCCCGGTAACCGTGAACCTGTTCACCTGTTTGATCCTCAAGCAGTATCTTTGTCTTACGGATATCTTCCCGAAAGCGATCTGGGCCTATTTTGTAAACAAGTTCATGCATATAACCATGGCAGGCTATTTCATGTCCTCGTTGGTGGATTTCCCGAACCAGTGCAGGCAATCGTTCTGCGACCCAGCCCAGGACAAAAAAGGTTGCCTTTATGCTGTATCTATCAAGAATATCGAGAATACGGCGAGTGTTCTGGTCAACTCTCAGCGGGAAGGAGTCCCACTGGTCTTTATGCACATGAGCTGCAAAGGCGTTTACTTGAAAATAATCCTCTACATCTATGGTGAGGCAATTTTTAATTGAATTCATCATTCTCGTACCATCTCTGAGACTAACATCAATAAACTATGGTCATGTTCAATGATTACCATTATTTTATTGCGTCGCTACCTCGCTCCAATATTAATTGTTTTGCAGGATGAGGTTCTGTCACAATTTGGAGTAATAGAGAGCGTGCTTCACCCATATCTTCTATTGCACTCTTAAACAGCCGGTTAGGAAATAACTGGATCAGAGAATTGCCGAAAACGGTAAAATATGGCGTAATAAGGACATTAAGAACGGAGAAGCTTTTTGGTAATGGCTCCTTAGTGGAATGTTATAATTATAAGGGCAAGCTTTTTTGTTTTGAACTTCAAAAAGTGATCCCTTGTCTAAATATATGCTCCTGGTTACAGAACTAAAACACCAAGAAGAGATTATCACGTGCATGTATCAAAGGCAAGGGGTTCGTACTGACGGAATCTCTGGAGGCCGGAAAGATTGTTTAAAGCAGGTTCGTGAAGAAATTGCTTGTCGATCCGCTGAGCATGACTTCTCTCTGGCAGGGGTATTGTAACTTAATTGGACTGAAGTTATTTAATGGCATGAAAAAAGCATTTTCCCAAAGAGAGGCTGATCTTCAATATCTGAAAACCAACCTCTTGGTTGTTGTATTCCTATAGATTTTTCTTATAAAAGCTGATGGCGAACAGTACCGCTATTTCTTAATAATTCTCGCAACGCCAACGAGACCGGTTCCAAAAAAGAACATAATGGCAGGTTCGTGAACTGGTGTTGCCATTGTAATCCCAGCTAGTACACCAATACTCCCAATTGCAATCAGTATACTGTTGAACAATTTTTTATTCATAGCTGTTTTCCTTTTCGTTAGCCGTGAGCTTTACCTCTCTATATCTTCCAAAAGCGAATAGAGAGCTGAAATAATGTCTATATATATTGTGACTCTGTTGTTGCACTTCTCGTGCCATTAATTTGTTCGAGGATTGGGAATATTGAATGGCTATTGAAAGTCGATCCAACATTTGATCCGTAATCCAGCTAATTGATTAATAAATCATGTTTTTTTTATAGTCTTGAATTATTCCTAAAATTATTTGGCATAATTCCAGGAGGTTGGTGGTTGGTGTGCTTTTTCTTCTAGTAATGTTACATAAATACAGTTACTTGGCTGGAACGAAAAAAGTCCAAGATTAACATTAAGGCTAAATATATGTACAACATAAAGAGTAAGCTTTAATCGAGATGGAAAAAAAATTCCGGATTATCGAAATTCCGGTAGTAATTTACGGAAAATTGATAAAATAGCGGTTGGGAGTTGCTGGAGATGTCGAAAATTATTCGATATTGGACTATTGGTGGCTGGCTTTCTTCATTTGGGGAGTCAAGAATAAACAGATTCAGCGAACTGGTAGCAATCATTTATCTGGCCAAGAGTGATCAGTTGGCTCAACAATTATTGATTTTCGCCTATTTTAAGTAATATGGGCTTTCACTGTCTGCAAAAAAAGGATTTGAGGAAGAATAATGCTGAGTTTTTTAATGAATGCTATAAGAATAGCAAAGAAGCCATCATAAGAGATGGGAGCAAAAACTGCACTCGGGCAAAGAAATTGCGGCTAAGAAACAAAAAAAATGTTGGTGTAGACGTCTTTTGATGGGTAAACGCGTGCATATGAGGACATTCGGATTGTTGTTGCTCAGCATCTAAACTGGAATAACAAGAGAGGCGTACGTCCCGTGTGAAAAAATTTCATGAGAAATGCGAGCTAGTCAGCACACGTCCTGGTAAAGAACAAGAGAGTCGGACATTTTTTTTCATAAGGAAGGTACCATGGGTGATAAAGAAAAGAAGTGTTGTAGTTTCCAAACAGCGCAACAGGAAATATTAACAAGAATAAAAACATTACCTCAAGAAAACATTGTATTAACAGAGGCATGCAATCGGATAACAGCCAATGATGTTGTAGCTTTTTCAGCTCAGCCGGTTTTCGATGAGTCGACCCGTGATGGGTATGTTGTTCCTCAGTATGTTGGCTCCGATAAAAAAGAATGCCAATATGAAATTGTCGATGAAATCCCCGCGGGTAAGCCATGGATGAATATATTGGCTTCCGGTAAATCCTGCAGAATAATGACCGGGGGCTGCGTGCCTGAAGGGGCCGCACGTGTTGTGCCTTTTGAAAATTGTGTTGAACGGAACGGTACTGTCATTATTGCGGAAAGCTCTTTGCAGAGGACAACCACATTTATAAGAAAGACTGGCAGCGAAATAGCGCAGGGCGAAAGGCTTGTTCCTGCTGGGGCAGCATTGCAGGCAGGGCATCTCTCACTGCTAGCGTCTTGTGGGGTGCATGTTGTTCCGGTTGTTGCCAGACCTGTTGTTGGCTATCTGTGTACTGGAAGTGAACTTGTTTCTGTGGTTGATGAACTCGAAAAAGGTCAGAAGTTTTCGTCGAACTCGTTCCTTCTGCGAGGGATGCTTGCTTCAGTTGGTGCCTGCCCTCGAAGTATGGGCATAATAAAAGATAGTGAGCAGGATCTCCTCGATCTTTTTGCAAAAACTGAAACTGGTCAGCTGGATGTAATGATCACAACCGGTGGAATGGGGCCGGGGAAGTATGATCTGGTTGAAAGGGCATTTGTAGAAGCTGGCGGAAAGGTTGTCTTTAGTGCGATTACTATGCGGCCTGGAAAATCACTCCTTTTTGGAACCTTGGGGAAAACTCTCTTTTTTGGTTTGCCAGGTCCGCCCCACGCTGTTCGTACCCTCTTGAATGTAGTGGTCGGTCCGGCGCTTCTGGCAATGCAGGGGGTAAAAAGTTCATGGCCGAGAAAAGTGGAAGCGCATTTGCAACATCAGGTCACAATTAAACGAAATGATTTACTGCAACTAAAGGATGGTATACTGGCGTTGGAAGAAGGGAAATGCTCGGTGCGGTTTGCTGGCCGCGTTGAATTGCCCAACTGCTTTATCATCCTGCCACCTGGACAATCGCATTATTGTGAAGGTGCGATGGTTGAGGTACATCTTGCAAGTGATTTGTACAGCAGAATGTGAGGAGGTAATGGGCTATTGTTTTGATCTTACTTCTGGCAGATCGGGCAATAGTAGCTGGCCCTGCCCCCTATCTTTAGCTTCATAACCTTTGCGGAACAAAGGTTGCATTTTTCACCCTCTCTACCATACACCTTAAAGTTGATTTGGAAATATCCCCTTTCCTGGTGAGCATTGAGGAAGTCACTGATAGTCGATCCGCCACAGTCAATTGCATGACGAAGAACCTTACGGATCTCGCTGACCAATCGGTCCCATTCTTTCCTGGTGAGCATCTGTGCTTTTTTTGTGGGTTTTATGCCCGCAGCGAAAAGGCTCTCATTCGCGTAGATATTCCCAACTCCTGCAACGACTTGATTTGTCATGATAAAGAGTTTTATTGCAAGAGTTTTGTCCTTGGCGAGGTTCTGAAGGTATTCGGGCGAGAATTCATCACTGAATGGCTCGGGGCCTGTTGTCTTGAAAATTGTTTCCTCTCTGTCTGCAACCTCATTAAGGGTGAGGAGCCGGATCGAACCGAACCGACGGATGTCGTTATAGCGAAGTTCAGTAGCATTATCAAGGGACCACAGTACATGGTCATGTTTTGCACGTGGAGCAGAGGGCGAAAATATTCCAAGGTTGCCGGTCATTCCGAGGTGGATGATAAGCATGTCACCTCTTTGAAGGCCGATCTGTAAAAACTTTGCTCGACGTTCAACCGTTGTGATCGTTTGATTGATCACATCCCGCTGCATGGATTCCATTGGGACAGGTTGACGAAGCCTTTTGCCGCTATAGCTAATGGCGGTGATGGTACGACCGACAAGAAACGGACGGATACCTTGACAAATGACCTCAACCTCAGGTAGTTCCGGCATCGCTACTCCTCAGTCACAAGACAAACAGCAAGAGCGTAATCATTAAACATGTCGGCTAGCACTGTTATTTGTCTGGGCATTTCCATGTTTTCGGTGTTAGGTGAGCGAAAAAAGAGCATAAGACAATTAGTGAATTTTTCGACCTTCCATACCTCCAAGTCAAGAAAGCCTGGCATCTTCAATTGACTCAAGGCTTTTTTTGCAGCCTCTTTGGCGGCCCAGAGAAGGGTAAGTCTTGTGATTGTTTCACTGTCTATTATGCTTGTCTCAAGCAACCTGTATTCAATCTCATTGCAAAATTTTTCCTGGACTCGTAACAGAGTAGCCTTTTGCAACTGCAAATCAATACCGCATTTTGATTCGGAGGCTATGGCAACACCATAATCACCACTATGGGATATTGAAATATCCATTCTGGGTAAATTGACGTTTGCCCCGTGGAGACGAACACCTGGTCGACCACTTGGTGTATTGAAAATTTCTATTTCTGATAATAACAGAGGAATTGAATGAGGATTGGTCAAGTTGAAAAGTGCTTGAGTTGCTAATTTTGCACAGATTCTGCCGGCATAGTATTCAGATCGCCTTTTGGGAAACTTGTAGCCGCTAAGGATGGCTGCTTCCTTTGGGTGAAGCAATTCACAGGAAAGTGAATCAGGTTGCGATTGCTCGGGAACAGTGGTTGCCGATAAAAGTTTCAGCAGAACAAGTTGTATTGATTGATCCCCGAAAATTTCAACTGCATCCTTCCATAGAGCCGTTGGAAAAAGATTATTAAGCTGTTTGTGCATGGGCTGAATTGGATTGAATATGAGAAAAAGCTTGCAGTTTCAACAGTTCCTGCTAATTTTTTTCCGGATAGGTGTAAGAAGGAAGAGTGGATTGAAATAAAAATTGAGTAGAGGATTACTATGGAAGTGTTTACCGGCATTATGACATCTTATGACCTCGTTATCGTAGGCCTCTTCGTTCTTCTCATTGGACGCGGTCTATGGTTGGGATTCCTTAAACAAGTAACTGGGTTTGTCGCTCTATATCTCGGTTATTTCGTCGCCAGTCAATATAATGACAGAATTTTTCCACTTTTGCGAGGCATATCGGAAAATCCTAAGGTAATCTTTCTGACAAGTTGTGTGATCCTCTTTGTTGCCACCTATGTGGTAGTGATGCTTTTAGGAAAGGCGTTGAGCTATGTCCTTCAGTTGACTATTACCGGCTGGTTCGATCGTTTGCTTGGCGCGGTAGTTGGTTTTGCCAAGGCGATTATCCTGGCGGTTCTTCTTCATATGATTTTAGGGACAATTCTTGCACCGGAAAATCAAATGCTCAGAACCTGTGCAACCTGTGATGCTCTGAATAAAGCTGCGGGATTTACGCGAGAACTGATTCGTAACGAAGATGTGCGTAAATCTCTTCTTCAGCAGCAACCGGCGATCTCCATGGATGCGGTTAAAAACTACCTGGCTCCTGATGGAAAAGAGACAGCAAAAGAGAAAGGAAAATCTCCTGCAAAAGAGAAATCAAAGCCGCCTGTAAAAGAAAATGCAAAGCCTGCTGTAAAATAGATTGTGATAGACCGGATGGACAGTCGTCTGGGGAGCTTGCATTTTTATGGGATTTTTTGGGATGAAACATTATCTCTCAGCAACCTTGTTTGTATAACATCCCATACTTACAATATAATTTTCCAACAGTCGAGTCGACTGGAAAAGGTATTTGAAAGACTATACTAGTAGCGGGTTACTAACTGTGAAGCGCCTAATAAGCAAGAAACCTGAGTCGTATATTGAGCGCGAATATCGTGCTATTCCTGATCACGGTGGTCTCATCTCATCATTTGCGAGAATAAAGGATACCGACCTGCATATTTTGGCTGATTGCGAAGTATCGGAATTGGCTCAGGAACTGGCATTACAATATCGATTGCAGATTGAAAAATATATTCAGAAACATCCTGAATTCGGCCAGGCGCTTTCGCCACTTCCTCCGGATGCTTTGGCTCCACCGATTGTAAAAGAAATGTTTGCTGCCGGGAAAAGTGCGGATGTAGGGCCTATGGCCGCTGTGGCGGGGGTTATTGCCGAATATGTAGGCAAGGGTCTATTGCAACGTGGATGCCGGGAAGTGGTGGTGGAAAATGGTGGGGACATTTATCTTAACAGAAATAAGGATTGTATAGTGTCCATTTTCGCCGGTGAATCGTCACTTAGTCTGCGGACAGGGGTTAAATTGGGTGGAAATATCATGCCGATAGCTGTCTGTACCTCCTCTGGGACGGTTGGTCACTCTTTAAGCTTCGGCAAGGCAGATTCCGTCACTGTCATTGCGAAGTCAACAGCCTTAGCCGATGCAGCAGCGACCCGTCTTGGCAATGAGGTTGGTCGGGGGTTGGATGGGGGTGGTGGGATTAAAAGAGCTTTGGCAAAGAGTCGAGAAATCATCGGTGTTATTGGAGTTGTGGTGATTTGCGGGGAAAAAATCGGTGCTGTAGGGGATGTTGAATTGGTAAGTGTCTAGCCATAGATGAACATTTGCCCTAATTCTTCCTTGCCCTAAAAAACTTAATCCTCGGAATGTCAACTAAATGTCCGTGGTGAAATTCATCGAGCTTCTCGGTTTAGAAAAAATTATCTCATTTCTGAGCGATAAGAGGGGGAAACATGGTCGGTGACTTGCAAGGTGAAAAGAAGAAGGAATTGCGACAGGACGACCGCTGGTATCTCGTCTTTTACCTGCGAGTTTTTGATGGAATGAGCCGTAAAATATTCGGTCATCTTATTGATATCTCAGAAAATGGCATTATGTTGATCAGTGATAATCCGGTTGAGGTTAATGAGGATTATCGTCTTCGGATGCGCCTGCCAAACCAGATGAAGGACAGGGATGAGATTATTTTCTCCGCCACCAGCAGGTGGTGTAAGAGTGATGCCAATCCTGACTTCTACCTGATTGGTTTTCAGATACATGATCTAGATCCGACCATCAGGAACTTAATCGTCCAGCTGATAAAGGATTTTAGCTACAGCGGGAAAAAATAAGAGTGTGTTGCTGATTTTCTAAAATTTCTAATTTTTATTTAAAAGGGAAATATATTTTGGATACGATTTCTCTCCCCTGTTTTAAAGCCTATGACATCAGGGGAAAAGTACCAGAAGAATTGAATTCTGAGTTGGCGGTGAAAATCGGTCGTAGTTTTGCTGCTGAGTATGACCTGAAGAAGGTTGTTGTCGGGCGTGATATTCGGCTTTCCAGCGAAGATCTTGTTCAAGCGCTGACCTATGGGCTGCGGGACATGGGAGTGGATGTTCTTGATCTTGGACTCTGTGGGACAGAGGAAATCTACCATGCGGCATTCAGCATGGAAGATCTGGGGGTGGACGGTGGAGTAATTGTTACTGCCAGTCATAATCCCGCTGATTATAATGGGATGAAACTTGTCGTTAAAGGAGCTCGCCCGGTAACCGGAGAATCAGGGCTCAAGGAAATGGCACGGTTGATCGTTACAGATCAATTGCCTGAATCTGCAGCAACTCGCGGGCAGTTTGAGTGCGTCAATAACAAGGCAAACTATGTGCGACATTTGTTGGGGTATATTGATACAAAGAAACTTAAACCGCTGAAGGTTGTTGTAAACAGTGGTAACGGGTGTGCCGGCGCGATTGTCGATCTGCTGGAATTACATCTGCCATTTCAATTTATAAAAATTAATCACGAGCCGGACGGCACCTTCCCACATGGCGTGCCTAATCCATTGCTTCCTGAAAATAGAGCCGAAACAGCGAGAATGGTTCTGGAGCAGGGAGCGGACATTGGTATTGCCTGGGACGGCGATTTTGATCGGTGTTTTTTCTGGGATGAAAAAGGGAATTTCATCGAAGGTTATTACATGGTCGGTCTTCTGGCCAGGGAAATGTTGAAAAAGGATCCCGGAGGGAAAATTCTCTATGACCCTCGGTTGACATGGAGCACGGAAGAACAAGTGCGGCAGGCTGGGGGGATTCCTGTGATGACAAGAACTGGTCATGCCTTTATCAAGGAGCGGATGCGCCAGGAAAACGCAATCTATGGTGGTGAAATGTCTGCGCACCATTATTTCAGGGATTTTGGCTATTGTGATTCGGGCATGATTCCGTGGCTGTTGGTTGCCTCATTGCTCAGTCAGGAAGAAAAAAAGTTTTCCGAATTAGTGGCTGATTGCATGGCCGCTTTTCCGGTATCCGGCGAGATCAATAATCGGGTGGCTGATCCGGATGCAGTTATCGCGCAAATAGAAGAGAGATATAACGATGGCGAAAAGGAATATGTAGATGGCCTCTCTATTGCTTTTCCAGAATTTCGTTTTAATATCCGCAAGTCAAACACAGAACCGCTCCTTCGCTTAAATGTCGAAAGCAGAAAAGATGTGCAACTTTTGCAGCAAAAAACTGCCGAGTTACTTAGCATTATTCGATAACTTCTTTTCAGTAGTTTTATTAGCTGCTCTTGGCGCAAAGTTGGAACTTAAGTTGGTTTATCTGTCAGAATGGTGTTGGAGAAACAGCAAAACATATTGCGATAGTATCTAACAAGTTAAAGATTATCAGTTGAAAATAAAATTAGTGGTGTAAAAATAACTCTTTTCGTTGTCGTGAACTTCGATCGAATTAGAATTTAGGACACCGAAGCAATAATAAGGGGAAACAAATGGGGAAGATTCAACCGATTATTCTGGCAGGGGGTACAGGATCCAGGCTTTGGCCGTTATCCAGAGAGTTGTATCCCAAACAGCTATTGCGACTTGACGTGTGATACTTCGTTGTTGCAGACAACCCTACTCAGGGTTCATGGTATTTCAGATGTTTTAACTCCCATTATAGTCGTAGGAGAGGAACATCGTTTTATCACTCAGAATCAAGTGAAGGAACTGGATTGTTTTGATAATTTTTCAATTCTTCTTGAACCAATCGGCAAAAACACCGCGCCGGCAATCTGCGGGGCTGTCGAGTTTTGTAAGCAACAGGGGGAGGACGTTGTCTTACTGATTCTGCCTGCAGACCATGTGGTGAAATATACCGAAAGATTTGAGGAGGTTGTCCGACAGGCATCTGCACTTGCAGCAGAAGGGGCAATAGTTACCTTCGGTATCCAGCCAACCGGACCTGAGACCGGCTATGGATATATTGAGCAGGGTAAGGGGAACCGCGTAGCCTCTTTCAAAGAAAAACCCGATCTTGCGACTGCCAGGAGCTATGTTGCCAAAGGAAATTATTTTTGGAACAGTGGCATGTTTGCCTTTACCGTTAAGACGTTTATTCAGGAAATGGAAAAATTTGCACCTGAAATGCTCGCCTGCATGGCAGAGGCGGTTGCAAATGGTGTAGAAGACGGTCAATTTTTCCGATTTGCAAAAAACGCCATGGTCAAATGTCCGAGTGATTCAATCGATTATGCTCTGATGGAGAAAACTGACATTGCCGCTGTGGTTGCTGCGGATCTGGGCTGGAGCGATATAGGTTCCTGGGAGGCTTTGTGGGAGGTTTTGGACAAAGATGAGAACGGTAATGTCACTAAAGGAGATGTCCTGCTTGAAGATACCAAAAATTGTCTTGTAGAATCAGACAATAAGCTGGTTGCCAGTGTTGGCATGGAAGACACCCTGATAGTTGAGACTGCCGATGCAATCCTTGTCGCCCCGATGTCGAGGTCACAGGATGTCAAAAAAGTCGTTGCCCGGTTAAAAAAAGAGCAAAGAAAAGAGTTCAGTCTGCATGCAACCGTTTATCGACCATGGGGTAGTTACACAGTTTTGGAAGAGCAGCCGCGTTTTCAGATTAAACGCATAACGGTAACCCCAGGGGCGAAGCTATCCTTGCAGATGCATCATCATCGTCATGAACATTGGGTTGTAGTTTCAGGAACAGCGAGAATTACCAACGGTGAAGAACAGATTCTGCTCCATGAAAACCAATCAACCTATATCACGGCAGGAACCGTTCATCGACTCGAAAACCCCGGAGTTATCCCGTTGGAACTTATTGAAGTACAAAACGGGAGCTATCTGGGGGAAGACGATATCGTACGATTTGATGACGTCTATGGCCGTCAGGGTCAAAATTAGAGAGCAGTCAAAAAGGGGTCACTATACGGCGGCCCCGTCGACCTTTTCTTGCAACTCTTGTTTTCTTTTACGAAATGCTTCGATATATTTAGCAAGGACGCGTCTGCCATTCTTGGTAATCTTTACGAATGTGACACCGGAGACGAACCGATCATTGAGTGGTTCAGCATGGGTCGTTCGTCCCTCTAGATCAACCAGATCATCTTCCAGACCGATAGTAATGAGCAGGCGAGTATCGGCTTGGAACGGAGTCGTCGTTTCCAGTTTTATGCCGTCGATACTGACATCAATGGTTCGACCCATTGAGTAGGTACCGGGGGTGCCCTCTTCATCCAAGACTATGTAATCGAGGAGATGTAAGGCATCGTATCTGATGAATTTTCTCTGTTCTCGTTGTTTCATAGCCCTTCCTGAAAATGTAATCTATTAGCACCGCCTTCGGGAAAAAGTCGGTGGATTTCATTCCTCTCTGCTTTGACGACCCCTCGCTCGGTGATAAGACCGGTTAACAATCTGGCGGGAGTCACATCAAAACTGTAATTTGCCGTTTTTGTTCCATTTGCTGCCAAAGAGACTGTTCTTATCTCACCATTTTCGCTTTTTCCTGAGATAGTAGTAATTTCTTCTCCTGATCTTTGTTCTATAGGAATTTCCATCCCATTGTCAAGTTCCCAGTCAAAAGTAGACGAAGGAAGAGCGACATAAAAAGGGATATTATTGTCATGAGCGGCCAATGCTTTGAGGTAGGTGCCGATTTTGTTGGCCACGTCACCGGTGTGTGTTGTCCTGTCGGTGCCGACTATAACTAAATCAACCATCCCATGCTGCATAAGGTGTCCACCACAGTTGTCGCAAATGAGGGTGTTGGCGATGTTTTCCTGTTGAAGTTCCCAGGCGGTGAGTCTCGCTCCCTGGTTCCATGGTCTGGTTTCATCTACCCAGACATGAACGGGGATGCCAGCATCTCTTGCCGCGTAAATCGGTGATGTTGCACTGCCATGGTCAACAAAAGCAAGCCAACCCGCATTGCAATGGGTAAGAATATTTACAGGTGCGCCTTGTTTTTTTCGACTTATATCCTTGATAATTTCCAAGCCATGTTGCCCAATCTGTTTGCAGAATTGGGCATCTTCGTCGGCTATAATGCATGCTGTATTAAAAGCGGTTTGCCTTTTTTGGGCTATGTCCGGTATGTCGGCTATCGCTTTAAGGACTCGATCAATGGCCCATATAAGGTTTCGGGCAGTTGGTCTACTTCTCCCGAGTACATCTGCGAAGTTCTCCATGTAGGAGGTGAAATTCTGTTCGGGGGCCTGGAGTGCTGCCAGGTACATTCCGAAACCAGCGGTCGCTCCAATAAGACCGGCACCGCGGACATGCATATCCCGAATGGCCGTAATTGCCTGGTCTGCAGTAAAAAGCGTTTCGATAACAAACTCATGGGGCAGTTGTCGTTGGTCGATAATACAAATCTGGTTATTGTTCAGTGGATCCGGCCAAATTGTGCGGTAATGTTTTTTGTTAACTTTCATAAGGTGAACGGAGAATCAGGACGCATGGTTGTCGGTTAAGTTTTCAGTCGATTGCTAGAGTATATACTATTTTCGCCCTAAGATAAAATTATAATCTGTGTAATGATGGTGCCTTGGCGCACATAATTTGGTCATTCCTGTAAGAAGAAGCTCTTGAACCGACAAAAATGTAATAGAAAACGGACAATTTTACAAATATGTACTATAATTGGTATTTAAGTTGATGGGGTTGTGTGAATAAAAATGAATAATAACAGATATATGTAATGTTATTTTGAATATGGCATGTTCGTTGAAATAAAATCAAGGCAGAAAAATTAGCTGATGTCGGCTGTGTTTCTTTAGTTGAAGTTACCAGTTTTCTTATAAAATGTGCCGGTATAGGGGGTTTGACTCCCTTCGATAGGTACAACAGCACATGACGTGGAGGAAAAAGATGAATAAAGCAGATACCGCATTTATCCTGGCGAGTGCAGGGTTGGTGCTGCTAATGACCCCGGGATTAGCCTTGTTTTACGGTGGAATGGTGCGAAGGAAAAACGTTTTAGGCACCATTATGCAGAGTCTGATCCTGATTTCCCTTATATCTATCGAATGGGTGTATCTTGGATATTCCTTGTCCTTTGGTCCTGACGTCGGAGGTTTCATCGGTGATTTGTCCTGGTTTGCATTAAATGGTGTGACCAGCGCCCCTAGTCCAGATTATGCCACGACTATTCCGCAGACAGTTTTTATGATTTATCAATGTATGTTCGCAATTATTACTCCTGCTCTCATTACAGGCGCTTTTGCAGAGAGGGTTCGATTTGTTCCTTTCCTTGTTTTTTCGCTGCTCTGGGCTATATTGGTTTACAATCCGGTTTGTCACTGGGTTTGGGGAAAAGGAGGTTGGTTGGCAAATTTGGGCGTGCTTGATTTTGCAGGAGGGCTCGTTGTTCATGCAACCTGCGGAGCCGCCGCTCTGGCTGGTGTTCTGGTACTTGGTCCTCGAAAGGGATACGGAAAAACCAGTTTTATGCCCCACAGTCTGCCGATGACGATTATTGGGACGGGATTGCTCTGGTTTGGCTGGTTTGGTTTTAATGGAGGATCAGCACTTGCTGCCAATGAGATCGCTGCAACCGCTTTTGTGGCAACTCATCTTGGTGGAATGGCTGGAATGTTGATGTGGGTAGTAATGGAATGGCTCACCCAGAAAAGAGCAACAACCCTCGGTGCTGCTTCGGGTGCTATTGCCGGATTAGCCACTATAACCCCAACCGCTGGCTTTGTAGGGCCAAATTCCGCAATTCTTATTGGTTGTATTGCCGGTGTGGTCTGTTATTTGGCGGTAAATGCCAAATCCAGACTTGGGTTGGACGACTCTCTTGACGTGGTAGGAATTCACGGTGTGGGCGGCATTGTGGGCACTATCTGTCTTGGTTTTTTTGCTTCAACGGCGGTTAATCCCGCTGGCGTTGATGGTCTATTTTTTGGTAATGCCTCGCAGGTAGGTAAGCAGTTCTTGGGGGTTGTGGTGGTTAGTCGTGTATGCCTTTGTGATGAGCTGGATTCTTTTCAAAGTGGTCCATGGTATTTTGGGGATGCGACTTCCTGAGGATGCAGAGGTACAAGGAATGGATTCTACCGAACATTCAGAGACTGCATATAATAGTTAATTGCTGGAGTCCTGCCTTTTTACAGTACTCCGTAGTGAGGTGAAAAGAAATTGAGATTCTTGGTTGAAAATTAGCAAAGAATTCTGAGGTGCTAACTGAAGCTTGCCGGTATGCCGTTCTTGATATAATGTGTTGCCTGTACACAAGAAAGAGTGGAGCCAACTCATTGAACGATAGAGGGAAAATCGAGAGTGTCCCTTGAAAGGTATTGTATTCAATCCTGTCTTATATCGTTTGGTTGATTTTGCGAAAAAAACATCTGGATGAGAAGGGTGAACGCACACTAATAAGGAAAAAGGTTATGAAGAAAATTGAAGCAATCATAAAGCCGTTTAAGTTGGACGATGTAAAGGATGCCTTGAACGGCATCGGTATTACAGGAATGACTGTCTCTGAAGTTAAAGGATATGGTCGTCAGAAGGGGCACACTGAAATCTATCGTGGGGCTGAGTATATTGTTGACTTTATCCCTAAAGTGAAAATCGAAATTGTCGTCGCCGCTGATCTGGTTCATAAGGTAGTCGATACGATCAGGGTGGCCGCCAACACCGGAAAGATAGGCGATGGGAAAATCTTTGTTTTGCCGATTGAGCGTATCGTGAGGGTGCGGACAGGTGAAGAAGATCGTGATGCGGTGTGATGAATGATTTCCGAGTTTCGTACTGAAAGAAAAGCTCTTGAAAATAGTTGGGAGAAGGGGAGTAAAGGTGATGACTTTCTTCTAAATCATTGCCGGATAGTCGATGAGTACATTATTAACAGCTATAAACGCGCGGAGTTGCAAGGGTATGATGGGCAGATAGCCCTTGTCGCGCTTGGCGGATTTGGCCGGAAGGAGTTGTTTCCTTTTTCAGATATTGACCTGATGATCCTGTATCGTCCAAAGGTAAAGAAGCTGATCACCAAGGTTACCGATGCTGTACTGTATCCTCTTTGGGATACTGGTATGGAAGTCGGCCATGGCGTCCGAACCATTCCTGAGTCGATAAGTCATGCCCGGGAGGACTATTTTTTCCTTGTTGCTCTTCTGGATGCCCGGTTGATCCATGGTTCTCAAGACTTATTTGATGAACTTCTCGCGGCATATCGAAAGCGATATGTTGATGGGCATCGTGAGGATTTCGTCGAGAAAATGAAAGCCCATCGCCAGAGTCGTCGAGAGCGTTTTGGTAGTCATAGTTATCTCTTGGAGCCCCATATTAAAGAGGGGCGGGGCGGGATGCGTGATATTCAGGCCATGATGTGGACAGCCAGAGTCGTTTTCGGCTTGAACAGCCTGGCGGACATTCAGAGTGCAGGTCTGTTGCTTGAGGAAGAGAAAAAGAAATTTCTCGAAGCCAGGAATACACTTGTCCGATTGCGTTGTTATTTGCATTTTATCAGTAATCGGAAAAACGATCAGCTCTACTTTGAGCAGCAGGGAGATGTCGCAGAGGCATTCAAATACCGAACCAGCGGTGGGGTACTTGGTGTAGAGCACTTTATGCGGGATATCTATAGCGCTTTGCAGACTATTAGCGTCACTAGTGATCTGTTTTTCGACCATGTTGATGAGGTCTTGGGGTTGGCTGGTAAGGGCAAGATGATTGCCGACAGGGTAGTGGAAAATGGTATAGAAATCAGGACGGGCCGGATCCATCTTACTGCAGGCAAATCGCAAATTATTGCCAAGCCTCAGACGCTGCTCAGGGTCTTTCTTGCCATGGCTCGTACAGGTTTGCCGATGCACCATCGAACCCGCAAGGTTATTACAGGCCTTGTGGACCTGATAACTGATAAAGAGCGGACTTCCCCGCGGTTTGCGAAAACATTTTTCACCCTGCTCCTCGAGGCAAAGGACATTTTTCTGGTTCTCGAAACAATGCTGGAGACTGGGGTGTTGATTGGCTGTGTCCCCGAATTTTCTAAAATCAATAGTCTGGCTCAGCACGATTTGTACCATATCTATACAGTCGATCGGCACTCGTTACAGGCGGTGGCGGAACTTCATAATTTAGTTGAAACCTGGTCCAGTGTGGTACAGAATGCTGGCGAGTTGAAAGTGTTGTATCTTGCCGCCCTTTTGCACGATATCGGAAAAGGGTCCGGCCGTGATCATTCCCTCGAAGGCGCATCGCTTGCCGTGGGAATAGGGAAACGTTTTTGTCTTACCGAAAAAGAGTGCAGCACCCTTGAATTTCTTATCCAGTATCATCTTTTTATGCCGGAGAATGCACTGCGTCGTGATTTGAACGATGCGGTATTTATAAAAAAGTGTGCCGAGACAATCGGTGATCTTAGCCGGCTCTCCATGTTGTATCTCCTCTCTGTTGCGGATTCAAAAGCGACAGGGCCTTCTGCCTGGAGTGACTGGAAAGCCACTCTCTTGGAAGATCTTTATCTCAAGGTGTATCCGTATCTGGATCACGGTCATATGGGAGTCCGCGACGTTGACGCCCATGAGGAGCAGGGGGTCGAGTGGTTGCGGCAGCAGATTCGGGAAGAACTCGAAGGCGTTGAAAATCTCAAGGTTGATCCCGAAACTCTTGGCGCAGATTATATACTGACCTTCTCCCCTGAAGTGATAGCCGAACATGTTGTGACGCAAAGGGATAATTACACGCGCATTCGCCAGAAATCTCTTATCGTGGCCAATGAGAAGGAGGGAAAAGACGATGGTTGGCAGCTTCTTATCATGACCGTTGATCGGCCGGGGCTGCTGGCAAAGATTTGCGGCGTCCTGACACTGAATAATCTTACGGTAACTAAAGCTCAGATTTTCACATGGGATGATGACACCGTGGTGGATGTTATCGATGTCCGCCCTACAGATGGTCTGAGTTTTGCGGAGAGAAATTGGCAGGGCTTGAATGAGCATCTTGATCTTGCCATTGAGCATCGCATGGGGCTCAGCCATCGTTTGTATTCCAAGCTGAACTCCAGCTATGGAAGACATGCTCAAATAGTCGCTGATGTGTCGTCCAAAGTTGTTATTGACAATAACACCTCAGAGATGTTTACAGTTATCGAAGTTTACGGACGTGATACACCGGGTCAGTTGTATTATATGACACAGACCATGGCTGATTTTGGCATCAATATTCATAAGGCATTTATCGCAACAGAGGTTGAGCTGTTAATTGATGTATTTTACGTTCTGGATTCACAAGGGCAAAAGCTGGAAGAGTATGAGTATTGTAATGAAATTAAGCAAGGGATTCTTCACTCTATCGGAGGTTTAGTGACTTAGAAAAACTCTTCTTGCTTTTTAAGAACGCTTTTCGTGAAGGAACTTATACCCCTCAAGGGGGCACTAAACCGAGTCTCGGCTTATTTCACATTTGCCGGGGTTGGTCCTCCGTTGCATGTAATTATTAACTGACAGTGGTAATAAAATCACCGATTAATAAGGAGATTGTACGAATGACTAGAGCAGAAATTATGCAAGTCATAGAAGACGAAAATATCCAGTTTTTTCGCCTTCAGTTTGTCGATATCTTCGGATTTATGAAAAACGTTGCACTTCCAAAGAGTCAAATTGAAAAGGCCTTGGATGGAGATATCATGTTTGATGGTTCTTCCATTGATGGTTTTGTTCGCATTAATGAGTCAGATATGTACCTCAAGCCTGACTATGATTCCTTCACAGTTCTCCCATGGAGAAATAAGGATGGTGTCTCTGCTGCACGTATCATCTGTGACGTTCATAAGTCTGATGGAACCCCATTTGAAGGTTGTCCACGCGTAAATCTCAAGCGTGTTCTCGCTGAAGCAAAAGAGCTCGGTTATACCATGAATGTAGGCACCGAGTGTGAATTCTTCCTTTTTGAAAAAGATGAAGATGGACGCGCTACTACTATTACCAACGATGTCGCCGGTTACTTTTCTCTCGATCCTGAAGATACCGGAAACGACTGTCGTCGTGAGATCATCGAGACCCTTGAGACAATGGGTTTTGAGATTGAAGCATCTCATCACGAAGTTGCGGGAGGGCAGCATGAGATTAACTTCAAGTATGCAGATGCTCTTGCCGCAGCTGATAATACTGTGACTTTTAAGTGGGTTGTAAAATCAATTGCTGCAAAATATGGACTTTACGCAACCTTCATGCCAAAACCAATTTTTGGCACCAGTGGTTCCGGGATGCACACCAATCAGTCTCTATTCAATCTGGATGGAACCAATGCATTCTTTGACGAATCTGATCCTCTCCAGCTTTCCAAAACTGCATACTCCTATATTGCGGGTGCACTTAAAAACGCCAGAGGTTTTGCTGCAGTAACCAATCCGCTTGTAAACTCTTACAAGCGCCTGGTTCCCGGTTATGAGGCTCCTGTGTACTGTGCATGGTCTGTCTCTAACCGATCTGCATTGATTCGTATCCCTGCAGCACGCGGCGTGTCCACCAGAACTGAAATTCGTTGTCCGGATCCGGCCTGTAACCCTTATCTCGCTTTCGCCATGATGTTGAATTCAGGTCTTGAGGGTGTGAAGTCTAATCTTACCCCACCGGCTGAAGTGAAACGCGACATCTTCAAAATGAGTCCTGCAGAAATGGATGAGTGTGGCATTGTTGTTATGCCCGGCAGCCTCAAGGAAGCAATCAATGAGTTGAAAAACAATCCGTTGAGCAAAGAAACTTTAGGTGAGAATATTTTTGAAAAATATGTTGAGGCGAAAGAAAAAGAGTGGGATAGCTTCAGAACAGCTGTAACCGATTGGGAACTCGACGAATATCTGAGCATATACTAATCGATTTATCTTTTAAGTTATGGTTATCAACCCGTACTCCTCTGATGGAGAGTACGGGTTTTTTCGTTTTTGAACGATCTTGCAATACTTGCCAATTATGCATTTTCTAAGTAAAGAGTGGAGATGGTTATTGTAGCGAAAAGGCGGTGGTGAAAATGGCTGGAAGGGTGAAATCCAATAAAGAGAGCATCTCTCAGGTGCTCCCAAATCTTCTGCATGAGAAGGGTTGGGAGAAACAACTCGATTTGCATTCTATTTTTCCCGCCTGGGAGGAGTTGGTCGGGGAAGAGATGAGTGAAAACGCTCGACCTCTGAAGATCGAAAGAGGAGTGCTCTGGCTGGAAGTTACAAACTCATCCTGGCTGCAGCAGTTTCAATATGAAAAGATGGAACTGCTTGAGACGTTGAATCGTTTTTTGCGACTTTCAAGTCTGAAAGACATTAAAATGATTCTGCCAAAAGGTAAGACCGGCAACAATGAAGCCTTTGAAAAAAAACCGGACTCCACTATAGAATTTATTAGACCAAGCGAAGCGAGTATTGCATCCTTTCAACAACAGGTTGGGTGTATTGCAGATGAGAAATGTCGGGAAGCGCTTATGCAGTTTTGGTATCTTGCCCAGGCGTGTAAAAGAAAAACTGAATAAATCATCCTGTTACAACGGTAATTGCTTGTCGCAAAATGGCCTTGATCTGGCTTCGAGATCTGCGATTATCTCCGCAAAGCATGTGGACTGAAACGTGTACTTCTCGTGGGTATTGTAAAGAATACCCCTCAAGTGGGTACTAAACAGAGTATGAACGAAAATAATCTGTAAGGCACCGGAAGGAGTCCCGCACGGGTAAGTGGGACGAGTTATTCAAGCAGGTGTCTACCTTAGATCTATCGGACAAAGAAATGTTACATGAAAATATATTAAGCGCTATCGGCCAAACTCCACTTATTCGAATTAATCGTCTCTTTCAAAATGAGATGGTGTCAATTTACGGGAAACTGGAATCGACCAACCCCGGTGGCTCGGTAAAAGAACGTATAGCTCTCTCAATGATTGAGGCAGGTGAGGCGAGCGGGGGATTAACCAAGGATAAAATCGTTCTCGAGGCAACCAGTGGCAATACCGGTATCGGCCTTGCCATGGTCTGCGCCGCCAAGGGGTACCGTTGCCTTCTCATTATGCCGGAATCGGCCAGTATTGAACGGCGCAAAATCATGCAGGCCTACGGAGCGGAGATTTTACTTACCCCTGCCAATAGAGCAACTGATGGGGCTATTGAAAAATCCTACACCATGGTCAGAGAGTTTCCGGACCGATATTTTCTGACCGACCAGTATAACAACGAAGCCAACTGGCGCGCCCATTACGATCATACCGCCCCAGAAATCTGGCAACAAACGGAGGGCAAGGTCACCCACCTGGTCGCGACTCTTGGAACCTCCGGCACCATTATGGGACTATGTGCCTGGTTTCATGAATTTCAGCCCCATGTCAAGGTTATTGCTGTAGAGCCTCGTCTGGACCATAAAATTCAGGGCCTGAAAAACATGAAGGAGTCTTACAAGCCCGGTATCTTTGATAAATCAGTGCCGGACGAGATTGTGCCTGTCGAAGATGAAGACGCTTTCAGCATGGCCAGAAAGCTGGCCAGCAACGAGGGGATGCTGGTGGGCATGAGCAGTGGTGGGGCTATGGCCGCCGCCATCAAATATGCTGAGCAACTTAAAAGCGGGCTGGTTGTAGTTATTTTGCCGGACGGCGGTGAACGGTATCTCAGTACCCCACTCTTTACGCCCCCCAAGAAAGCGGACGGCAAGAAGAAGCTGCGCTTTTTCAACACCATGTCGAAGAGAAAGGAAGAATTTGTGCCCCAGCGTGAAGGTAATGTTACCTTCTATTCCTGTGGGCCGACGGCCTATGAAGTGGCCAACCTCTCTCTCTGTCGCCGGTTTCTGGTCTCGGACCTTATTACCCGTACCCTCGAATCTAAGGGATTGCAGGTCGATGCCTATATGAACTTTACTGATATTGATGATAATACTATCGCCGGTGCGGAAAAAGCAGAGAAGCCGTTAAAGGAGTATACCCAAGAATATATAGCTGGTTTTATGGAAGATATGGATACGCTCGGAGTGAAGCGGGCAAAGGGCTATCCCATGGCTTCTGAAAATGTCACCGATATGATTGAGATAGCGCATGAACTTATCCATAAAGGGTATGCGTATGAAAAGCATGGCTCAATTTATTTTGATATTTCAAAATTTAAGAAATACGGTCGGCTCTCGGGTATTGATCTGAGCAAAATGCAACTTGGTAAAACAGTTGATCTGGACAACTATGAAAAAGATAATCCTCGGGACTTCACCCTGCTCAAACGATCAACATTGGCGGAGTTAAAAAAAGGTATCTTCTTCGAGACAGATTGGGGCAATGTCCGCCCCGGCTGGCATGTTGAATGCTCGGCCATGGCTACCAGGAATCTTGGGCCGACGATGGATATCCATACTTCAAGCCGAAACCTTATCTTTCCCCACCATGAAAATGAAATCGCCATTGCCGAGGCCCTCACAGGTAAGCCGCTGGCCAACTATTGGCTGCACTCGGAGTTGGTGTTGGTTGATGGTAAGAATATGTCTGCGGATGCAGGCAACAATGTGACTTTGAAAGAGCTTCTTCGGCGAGGCTATACTGGTCGTGAAGTTCGGTTTATGATGCTTTCCGTGCATTATCGAATGCCGCTGAACTTTTCTTATAAAAGACTGGATAACGTCCGCACTGCTTTGCGGCGTCTGGATGAATTTACCTGCAAGCTGAATTGTCTGCCTTCCGGCAAACCGCATCCCGAGGTAACCGCTTTTGTCTCAGCTATGGAAAACCAGTTCTTTGAGGCGATGGATGATGATCTGAACGTCTCAAAAGGGATGGGGGCAATTTATCGCTTTATTAAAAAAGTGTATCCGATTTTGCAGGTAAATCATCTCGATAAAGACCAGAAAACCTATATTTTGAAAAGTCTCGAAAGGTTAAATCAGGTACTGGATGTGTTCCGGCTACAGGGTTGTCCTCTCGCCCCAGATGTGAATGCACTCATTCAACGCAGAGAACAGGCCCGGTTACTAAAGGACTGGAAGGCTGCCGATGAGGCGAGAGAGGAACTCGTCAGGAAGGGAATTGTTGTCATCGATACGGAAACTGGTCCCGTCTGGAAAAGAACACGAGATGGAGAGCAATAGTACGAATAGTACGAATGAAGTTACTTTTTGACAAACCAGAACTGAGAAAAGATCTGGATCAGAGGTTTGAAGCCATTCTGGCGGAATTAAAAGGGTAAAACGAAGTACATCGGAGTCAATCCACGGGCAGATTGTGGAACCTCTCCAGTTCATCCAGAAAATTGGGAGTAAAGAGGAGTGGGTCTGATTCACTTATCTCTTTTAATGACCAGAATCGTCCCTCTTCTATTTCTTCCGGATCAGTCCTGACAGGGCCGGCCCAGCAACACCAATAGGATCGGACAAACTCGGATTCATAGGAATTTCTGTGGAGATAGGTATGGAGGAACTTCAGTTTGATCCCCTGAATTCCCAGTTCCTCCCTCATCTCTCTTAGAGCCGCATGATCATACGATTCGCCCGTATCCACATGGCCTCCCACAGAGGTATCCCACTTGCCGGGGTGCACATCTTTGAAAGAGCTTCTTTTCTGAAGGAACAGCCCCCCTTTCGGGTTAAAAACCAACACATGCACGACACGGTGTATCAGAGACGGGTTCGCGTGGACCTCCTGCCGGGTAGCCTGTCCGATTATCTTGTCCCGCTCATCAACTATATCGAAAACTTCCCGATGACTCTTATCTCCCATTATGGTCTGCTCCTATCTGACCGCCTATTTGGTGACGTTGCTGCTTGGCATTGTGTCGAGCTTGCCCAAAAGTGCTTTTACAAAAAAAGCCCGGACTCAGTTCTCTGAGGCCGGGCTTTTTAAAACAGGTGCAGGTCAGATGATTAGTACCTTAGAAACTCATTTCTTGTTTTTTAGAAATGAGTTTCGTGAAGATACTTATATCCCCTTGTGGGGTGTTAGCACTGTCCTGATGCCTTTGTTGATTTAACAATGACAGCACCGATTTGGTACGGACAACCATTGGAAGATGGACGACGATCTTCAAGACGACCTTTCCAGCCATCATCCACGGTTCCAACAGGAATACGGATGGAGGCTCCACGGTCAGAAACGCCATAGGAGAAGTCAGTGATTGAAGCGGTTTCGTGTTTGCCGGTCAGGCGCTGATCGTTGTAAGCACCGTAAACAGCAATGTGCTCTTGAATGTGCTTGCCGAATTCTTCGCAGATAGCATCAAATACAGCTTTGTCGCCGCAGGTTCTCATCTTGCCGTTGGAGAAGTTTGCATGCATACCGGAACCGTTCCAGTCAGCGTCTTTTCCAAGAGGCTTTGGATGCCATTCTACATATACTCCATATCTTTCAGCTGTTCTTTCGAGTAAATAACGTGCAACCCAGATCTCGTCTCCGGCAAGCTTGGCGCCTTTTGAAAAAATCTGAAATTCCCACTGGCCAGGTGCAACTTCTGCGTTGATGCCTTCCACATTGAGTCCGGCTTCAAGACAGATATCGAAATGCTCTTCAACAATTTCGCGGCCATAAGCATTTTTGGCACCAACACCGCAGTAGTATGGAAACTGGGGAACAGTTGGGAAGCCGCCTTTGGGGAATCCCAAGGGGAGCCCTGTTTCAAGGTCGCAGAGGAAATATTCCTGCTCATATCCGAACCAGAAATCATCATCTTCGTCATCGATTTTGGCCCGATGGTTGGTTGCATGAGGGGTCCCGTCTGCGTTCAATACTTCACACATGACAATGTAGGCCTCTTTACGATCAGGATCAGGACAGATGAAAACTGGCTTCAATAAGAGGTCAGAAGCACCACCCGATGCTTGGTTTGTCGATGAGCCATCAAATGACCAAACTGGACAATCTTCCAGTTTGCCACTGAAATCGTTTGCCATTCTGGTTTTTGCTCTGATGTTCTGGGTTGGCTCGCCACCATCAAGCCAAAGATATTCTAATTTTGTTTTACTCATAACTAGTTCCTTTAATTGACATTTCATAGTTTTTAGTTTAACTCCGAATACCAGTTAACGTTAGACAAACAAACAAGAAAAAATACAAAATGTCAATCAATTTTGTGAAATTCCTTTGCCTGAAGTTGTGCAAAATTGTGAGATTACTTTTTTGCTTCAAAAAGAACGCAGAGAAGAATTAGGGCGAAAAGATGGCGTCGGATAAATTGCGGTGCAAAACAACATGAAAGCAAGATCTTGCCTCGCGGCAAACTTTTATAAGATGATGTGCAATGCAGTAGTGCCCGTGTTCTAGTCACTTACAGGTTGAATTCTCGTTTTGGCAAGAGATAAGCGTAGACTTCGAATCAACCTGTTTCAAGGTTCTTACCCAGTGATACTAAAAGTTTCTGACTGGTTGGGTTAGTTTCGTTATTGTCTGTTGATTCAGATACCTGAATGACGTTTATGTTTCTGATGTGTCAATTACAGCGGATTCACAGATATAGGTCGGGATGATACCTGTGTAACGAATACGCATTTCAGCATTTTCAGGCAGGGTGTTACCTGTAAGAACCAGAGCCGTATCCATACCAAATTTATTACCTCCGATAATATCGGTAAAGAGGGTGTCGCCAACCATCAGGATCTCGTCAACCTTTAGAGACGGCTGCTTTTTACATGCCCTATCATAGCCATACATAAACATCTGGGTATCTGGTTTGCCGAAGCGGATGAAATATTTGCCAATGGTCCTTTCTACAAGATCAGAGATTCCGCCAACGGCGAGGGCAATATCGGTGCGATTGAGCGGATAGCTTTGGTCAGTATTGGCAACGACCACAGGGATGTTTTTTTCACGCAGGAGGTTGATTGCTTTGTTGATATCTTTGTTCCAGTCAAATCCTTCATCATCGAGGAAAACCAGGCAGCGAATGTCTTCAATGTCATCGAGATCGAGTTTACTGATTGGCACGGTTTCAAGCCCTAAGATTTCGATATAGTGGGCTGAGCGCCACGTGCCGATATAGGCGACCTTGCCGCTCTTGATCTTCAGCCGCAGCCAGTCGTGTGCGAGCATCCCTGAAGAGATAATCTTGCTGGTATCGATATGCGCTAGTCCCTGAATCTGGTAGGCATAAGCCAGCGATTGGGGGCTGCGTGACGCATCGTTTGTGACAATGTAGTATTCAATGCCGTGGCTTTCCAGAAAATCGAAGGTTTTACCAATGCCTGGCAGTATGCCTTTGTGATTTTTGAGGACGCCGTATGCATCGAAGAAAACAGCCTTGTAGCGCGTTACGATTTCATGAAATTTGTCTATTTGCATGGTTTTATAATTTGAGGGCTTTAAGGAGTTTATCTGCTGAATATTTGGTTTCTATGGCCGGAAGGTAGATTTCGTAGGCCTCTTTCTGTAGTTTTTGAGCAAAGGATGGTCTGAAAAAATGATGCCCGTCCTTGATGACATAGTTCAAGATAAAGAAACGGTAGGCTTCTTTCAGGTAGAGGATTTCAATTTCAGTTAATGGGAATATCTTGTGATATTCCTTCAAGAACAGGATGAAACGGTCTTCGTTGAGAGGATCGATCAGGTAGCTGAAATCGGTACAGTCTCCAATATCGGAAACAACCCGGCTGAAAGAATAAAAATCCATGACGCGCGATGAAACTCTGAACCAGTCATAGTCCCAACGTGAATACATTTTGCCGTCTGCTCTTACTGAAAAATTTCCTATATTCCAATCAACAAAAACCGGAATGTGCTCGAACTTATTGAGATAGGAGAGTTCATCAACTTTTTTTAGAAAGATTTCCGCATGCATCTTGATGATATCTTTTTCTGCATCAGATGCGGAAAACTGGCCTTTGTCAATATTCTTGACCAGCTTCTGGATATCCGTAATGACGGTTTTGGACGCGTAGGGGAGTTGGTTGCTCACATTGGCGCAGGCCCTATGGAACCGGGCAAGTTCGCGTCCCAGCATGCGAATATGTTTTTCTTCAAGGCGCCCGGGCAGCATGTTTTTAATACGAATGGGATTGTAGAAAATGACCCAGGCGCTTGTGTCGGTTTTGTAATAACGATAAATGAACACCTCATTCTTTTTAACAAGGGAATGGGCGAGAAAATTCTCATATGGGGCTTCGAGGTTGTTTGCCAGATTTTTGATAATGATATGATCTTCACGAAAGAGGTCAAATTTCCCATAGTCAGATAGTTTGGCAAATACAGGTTCTCGATCATGAAAGAAAATTTTGTATACCTGGTTGGTTGATACACGGACGCTGAAATCGAAGATTCGTTTGATTTCGTGTCGATCATCAAACTCTTCCCATGCCTTCTGTATGATGTGTTTGTAGTCAAGCTGGTTCTGCATGAGTATCCTTTGCATCTGGTCTATATTAATTTCAACATGGACTGAGCTCACTTCGCGATGCAGCGAGTGGTTTTCCGACAGGTACGTGCAAACATTAGGTGCTGAATATCATTCGAGAGATAGATAGGTCGACAGTCGAATTGATTCATGTACTATTAAACAATGTGAATGTTACGGATTGAAGATTAGTACCTTACTCTAGAAAACCTGTCATGAAAAATGAAAAGACTGAGAGTACTTTTAACATCAAAAACTTGAAGTTAGCACCAAGGAACTTAAACCCCTCAAAGGGGTACAGAACCGAGTCCCGGCTTATTTCCCGTTTACCGGGAGTAGTATTCTTGCATCCCAGTAAAAGCAGAAAAGAACATCAATTTTATACAATAGAGCTAAAAAATGCATCCATTATCGGGTTTCGGCAGGAAATGCTCAGCAACCAATAGTCTGAGAGTCTTTACTGCTGTTATTGAAGAACTCAAAAAGGAGACTGTATGATTGCTCTGACCTGTGCCCTTGTTACTGCTGCAGCTCTTTGTATGCTTATTCCTTCAACACGAAGTCTGGGCGTGATTTTCGTGACTGCGCTTTGTTTCTTGTATCCCATACCGTTGACTTTGATGCTGATCGCGATCGGGCTTGCATACTATAAATGGAAGTTTCTGTGAATGATGTCTAATACATAAATTACCTGCTCGTGGGATTACCTCTCCGTAAACTGAGAGACCGCGAGCAGGGAGATTTTCTCGCGTTAAAAGGAGGCGAAGAAGCCGGTAAAGGTCGTAGAGTGCGAGAAACCAAGGCGCGGCAAGAACTCGCGGAAAATTGGCCTGACCCTCTTCGCCTTTCCCTTCGCCATTTTGGAGTCGGTCGAGTTTTTCAAAAAATGCCCCAGAGTGCCACTTCGACCCCGGCCATCACGGACGCCATGGGGGACACTCAGACGGTCGGCAGGCGTGCATTTTGGGTGCCTCTGAGGTGAGTTTGCCTCCTGTGCCCCTCCGATTCGGTAGGTCAGAAATCGATTGGAATGAAAGGGAAAGTGTAAATAAAATGATGGTTGTGAGGGTCACTTTAAAGACGTCGGTTTAGGGTGTATCCCTCAAGACTTTTATTGGAGGCACATCATGGCTAACCTGTTGATGTCTTCGTGAAGAATGTTGATTCCTGCACTTAATCTCAATCTGCACAACACCTGAAAATGGCCAATATCCAAAATGTTTTGGAAGCATGTTTTATTGTCGTGTGCTCAATTCCTGTTATCGTGATATCTACCGTTCCGGTAATACTCATGCCCTCCTCTCCCCCTGTCATTGTAATATCCGCCTTCCCAGTGACGGTCATGTCCTCTCCCCCTGTCATTGTAATATCTGCCTTCCCAGTGACGGTCATAGCCTACACCGCTGTCATGCAAAGGAACCACATAGCATCCGCCTAGAGATACAAGCATTGCCACCACTACAAACGTCAACATTATCATTCTTTTCATTTCAATATCCGTTGTTATGCTTTGCCATCCCGACAGGGTTAATCCTATATGAGGTTGTAACCCCAACCACGCGAAAATTTATTGATTTCAAAAATTGATCGAGAGATGGGCTTCATCGCTTTCTTTGTAATCCTATAACCGCCTGGATACTAGAGGACATCTGGATGAATAGGGTTTCAAGTAACCTCATGTAGAGTCCATATCGGGTTCATGTCGAGTGCGTGGCCTGATTTACATCAAGTACAGGCAGTCGGCAGGTGGGCATTTTGGGGCAACTCCGTGTAAAACTAACCTACGCCCTACGATTCGGAAGGCCAGAACTCGATTGGAATGAAAGCGGAAATGTAAATAAAATGATGGTTTTTGGGTCGCTTTAATGACGTTGGGCTAAGATTCTTCTCCTTAAGCATTTTTAATAGTGCCTCTATTACTCTGTAGTATTGTATTCAAGAACTAGTGGTGTTACACCAATCAACTATTCTATATGTTTTGATATTATTAAGGACACTTGGAATACCATTCAAGAATAATATGAGACAGATTTATACAGAGTAACGCTGGAATTTTTTTGAAAACGTATATTTCTTGTTAACTAATAGTTGAGATAGATCAGTAGTAAACAAAGGAGAAATAATGTTTTTTGCTAGGTATTCTTTTGCGATTTTAGCGTTAGTGTCAGTGTTTGGTTGCACTTCCGTAAATGTTCAACCTATAAAAAATCAGGTACAAATAACGCATGTTTGTGTCAAAGATGGTAAGGATATGTGCTTTGATGGTGAGATGATGGGTGTAATTCGTGATGGATTTGGACGTCATGGCATTACAACCCAGGTATATTCAGGCGACCTGCCATCCGAATGCGAATACAATCTTTCCTATATGTGTAATCAAACGTGGGACATGGCGATGTATATGCATCATGCTGAACTGCGTTTATATCAGACACATTACCAAATTGGCTATGCTGAATATCACTTAAACGGCGGTGGTGGTCTTTCACTTATGAAATGGCAGAATGCAAAGACAAAAATGGATCCTGTCATCGATGAACTGTTACAAAATTATCCTATCGTGAGCTCAGATGCATCAGTGCAGCGTACCCAAACCACTTCGGCAGATGTAAATGTTAATGGCGTGGGCTCTAATCAATCCAACCAGCAAATCGATGTGTACAACGAGCTGCTCAAGTTAGATGACCTGCGCAAACGTGGGATACTCACCGATGCGGAATTTGATCAGCAAAAAGCAAAGTTAATCGGTAGCAAATGAATCGCCCAAATTAGGTCATCAGGGACGTCTTGCAGTAGTTGAGATTAAAGCCCTCTTAAAAAACTAAACAACACCTTAGACGTTTTTCGGCTGGGCATCACGGAGACGTCATGGAGGACTCCCGGTCGGTCGGCAGGCGGGCCATTTGGTGCAACTCCGGGTAAAACTAACCTACGCCCTACGATTCGGAAGGCCAGAAATCGATTGGAATGAAAAGGGAAGTGGGAATAAAATGATGGTTTTGGAGGTCAGTTTAATGACGTCGGATATGATTTTTCTTTCAAGAATTTTGTTATAAGAGGCATCATAATCAAGTTAAAAATGCATCCTGCTACTTTGTGGTATTGTATTCAAGAACAACTGGTGATACACAAAATAAGCACCCTATTTATTTTGATATCATAATGATACTTAGAAAACCATTCACGAATAATCTGAGACAGATTTCCACAGAGCATCGCTGGAATTGTTTTGAAACGTATATCTTTTGTTAACCAATAATTAAAATAGATCAGTTATAAACACAGAAGAATGATGTCTTTTGTTAGACATTCAACAAAAAGAGGTTCCTGCCTTGAAAACAACATCCGTAAAACAGTTATTGATAATTTTCTTGCCAGTCATAGCAATTCTTGTGGCGATTGCGGTTGTTAGTGTTCTCTATCAAGTTCCCATTCCTTTGTTTACTCGTGACATTTCAGCTATCGCGGGTATTCACCCACTTTCTGGTGTCCTCTCGAATCTGGGAATTCTATTGTGGTGCGTAGCTGGATCTACTTGTGGATTCGCGGCGATGATTCTTCGTTCAGTCGAGCCTAGAGGAAGCTTTATTTATCTACTTTCTTCCGCTTTCCTGTCAGCCTATCTCATGCTTGACGATTTTTTTCTGTTTCATGAAGTCTTGGCAAAACGGTATCTTGGATTGGATGAAAAAGTCATCTTTGTGTTCTTGGGTATTGCCGTATTTGCCTATCTCGTCTCTTTTAGAAAGATCATATTGCAAACAAACGTTATTGTTCTTTTGTTGGCGTTAGTATTCCTCTCTGTGTCTGTTGCCGCAGACGCAATCTTTGAACCATGGTTGTCGTGGCTTGGTCAGTGGGAATACTTTATTGAAGACGGAGCTAAGTGGTTGGGTATAGTATTCTGGTGCAGCTATTACGTCGAAACATCTTTTCAGTTTGTAACGAAAATTAATAACATGCCTGATATTGTCATCCAGCCAGCCGGACGCTTCGTGCCTCGCGCCGCTGATGGCTACTACATTGCGTCTGTAGAAAAAAAAGGTAATTTCTCTTAATTATTGAAAAAATAGTGTAGCGTAAGTATTTGATATTAAATGGTCTGTTTTTTTGAAAATCCGACAAAATAGCCGTATTTGACCCTTATTCTACAGACTCGTTATACGAAGTCAGCTCCGCGATTAATAGATGGTTCCGGACAATCTCGGGAATTATGACTGAACGCGTTTGCAGTGACACGGACTTTTCGAAAAAGGTTACCTTGGGAGCATCAAAGAAAAATTTCCTGTAGTGCTCCGGTCGTTTAGGGAAAGGCCTATAATTTGGAAAGTCTCGAAGCAGGTGCCTGGTTGCCTATAGATTGGGGCTGAGGCCAGGGAAGAATTTGCCAGAAAGGGCATTGTTGTCATGGATATTGGAAAAGCGCAACAGATCTAGAGCAATAACAAGAATGAAGTTGCTTTTTGATAATCTTTGAGTATTATGTCGTCGCTGATTGTGGTATGTTCACTATAGTTTTAATAAAATTCAAAAAACAAGCGCCAGTAGCTCAGCTGGATAGAGCAACGGACTTCTAATCCGTAGGTCGCAGGTTCGAATCCTGCCTGGCGTACCAATAAAAACAGCCACTTGACTCAAATCGAGTAAGTGGCTGTTGTCGTTTCAAGACATTTTGGGCAACTTGTGGGCAACCTTTGCGCGGGAATACCATCTAAAGATGGAGGTTAGTCTGTTGATCCAAGACCCACCCTTCATGATACACGTTTGTCAAAAATTGATTACCAAAGCAGGCGATTGAACTCCCCCAGTTAACTACCAAGCTCGGAGCAATGTCACATAACGTTATGTGAGTGGACTGGCTGGCGCTTTGTTTACTTCTTTTTGCAAACAGAGTGAGAGGCGGGGAACGTTACAGCTGGATTCAAGTAACTGCTGAACATGGATAGCTGGTAAGTGGTAATATATTTTTTATGTACCTTGAAAGGTTTCCTGGGTGGACTGGTTACTTAAGTAATCGCCTAAATCCACTGAATGTGACCTCTCCCCTGAGCTACCTAAACACCAAAGAGGCCCTATAACAAGGTGTTACAGGGCCTCTTTATGTTTTGACTATGTGCTGATCCTAGGTCAACAGGTACAAGCCGTCGGTATCATCCAGTCCAAAGGATTCAATGAAATAGAGTGTGGCTTCTCGATAACAGTCCTCTTTCTAGGTAGACTGGAAAAAGTGTTTACCGTTTTTGCAATATGGTTATCGCTCTGACATGTATCATCTATACCAGCCAGACAGATTGCTCTTAGCAGTCTGTCACTTGCCTCACCAATCGGTTTTTTCCCATTTTCCCATCTGGAGACCACAGAGGGATCTGCTCCCATGACACGAGCTAGTTCCTTTGCCTTGAGGTGGAGTTCCTTCCGTAAGAATTTGATTTCATCCGGCAGGAGCAATGCCTTTTTATTTTTACAAATATCCAGAGCAATAATTCTGTGCAGATTCTCCGGATTGGGAATGGGAGTGAATCTTTCTCCACACGAATCACAAGTGTATTGAGGAATGCCGATGAGGATGACATTCAAACCGCTTTGTGTATAATTGTAAGGTCGATCTTTGACAACGGCCAATGATCCTCCGCATATTGCACAATTTTCCATTATATCCTCCTAAACTACATCACCGGAATAAGCATCATTCTCAGAGCCGGTAGAAAACTATTTGATCCAACTAGGTAGAGAGAACGGTAATAACAACACCTTCACGTTGTTTGATGATAGCGATCACTACTGCTCCGCTGTCGCCATCCAAATCATCTCCGCGAATTGTGTATCTCCAGTTTGCCGCTCTCTCGCTATATTCAGTATCGACAAGGTCACCTTTTTCTAAAATGAAGGTGACATCTCGGTAATTATAGCCCCGCTCTACCATTCTTTCCTCAGCATGGCTGCTGTAGTACAGCATTCCGTCTGATCCTAGAATTTTTCTGATCTTTATTTTTAAGTCTGTCTCTGACAGTTCCTGTGTTGGGTCAAAGCTCATGTACTTATATAACTTTAAAGTTGATCTTAGGTCAAGTTTATTTAATGTGACATCATTTGTCAACTATCGTGGTCTTTAATTGTCAAGAAACCAGAACATTCTTCTAATCTTTCTCATGGAGGGGTGTCTTGGTGTACTCGACGTCCTGTTGCTAACACCTCCAATAAATCCTGAGCTATTTGGTCCATGGAACGAGAGGCCACCGGAACACCATGGGCTCATTGCCCCATGTGTCTTGTCGTCTATGCAGCGTTGATTTGTGTAAAGGAATGATATCAATGATGGTATCGGATAACAAATCATTAGCCGGAGTTTATTGTGTTTGTATGCTTTTAAGGGGTAGCTTAGGTGGGTGGTAATTTATGTGTCAGTCCTTGAATTCCAGATTCACCACCCACGGTAGCGGAAGTTGAAGCCAGCTCCGAGAATGGGCCTCAAACGTGCTCGTCGGAGGTGTTGGCTTCAGGTGGAGCGGGTCTGCAGAAATCAGCCCATGAGGTAGGTAGATAGAGTATCAGAATGGGAATGAATGAACCAGATTAAGCAGTACTCTCAGACTCCTGTCTATCTCTATAGGGGTGAGATTAGGCATGATAACCTGTTCTTCCTAATGGCTTACTATCTCTGGGTGTATGTGTTAAATGGCACTGGGAAGCTGAAGGCTCCCAGGTGAAGGTTATACTTCTTCTTTAGTTTCGATCATGAGATCGACTTCTTTCTCGAATGCTTCTCCAAGTTTGGATACTGCACGCATGTAAGGTAGCGGTGCTTGTACTGTGACTTCAATGAGTTCTGCTGACGATGAGATGATAACTCCGATGAGTTGTTTAACAGTTGTTGCAGCCATGATGTTCTCCTTAAGTAAGCTAATTGATGGGGTAGGTGCTCCACCCACGTTTCTTACCGAAGGTAATGTTATGGGGGGGGGGTGGTTGGAACTGTGTGGTTTTGACAGTATGTACTGCACTCGGAAGTCTGCGAGATATTTTCCCAGGGCTTTCAACCTGTAAATAATTTTAATTATGGTACAGTGGACTAGTGTCACGTCAACCTTGAAATGTCGTAAATAAATGCTATAATTTGTTCATACTCAACTTAGGAGGTTCGATTATGAACAAATACATTGTTACACTCACCAAAGAAGAGCGCGAACTTCTGGGTGACCTTACATCAAAAGGGGAGCACAAATCACAGAAAATTCTCAACGCATTGATATTGCTCGGTTGCGATGCTGGTGATTATCAAACTAACCGTTCAAAGAATCAAGAGATTGCGAAGGTTCTGAATATCAGTATGAAGAAAATTGATCGAGTAAAGAAGCGGTTTGTTGAGGAGAGTATTGATATAGCTCTCGATAAAAGAAAAGCAGACCGAATTTATAAAAAGAAAGCCGACGGAGACTTCGAAGCTCATATCATTGCATTGAGTTGTGGAGATCCACCAGAGGGATTTTCCCGATGGTCTCTGAGATTACTGGCCGATAAGGCGGTTGAACTTGAATACATAGACAGTATTTCCCATGAAGCAATTAGACGTATTTTAAAAAAACGAAATCAAGCCTTGGCTGCAAAAAGGGTGGCTGATTCCACCTGAACACAATGGCAGTTTTGTTGCCAATATGGAAAAGGTGCTGGATGTTTACAAACGACCGTATGACCCGCTCCACCCTGTCGTGTGCATGGATGAGTCGCCAAAACAATTGATCGGAGAGAAAAAAGTGCCAATTCCAGCTTCAAAAGGACAAGGACAACCGGAAAAGCACGATTACGAGTATATCCGCTATGGTGTTTGCAATATTTTTATAGCCTGTGAACCACTGGCGGGAAAGCGTATGGTGACGATCACCGAAAGAAAGACTAAGCGAGATTGGGCAATTTTCCTGGAAGAGATAGCGGAGCAATACAAAGAAGCAGAAAAAATAACTCTGGTGATGGATAATCTGAACACTCACGAACCGGGATCTCTTTATGAAAGTTTTCCACCGGTAAAAGCAAAAGCTCTATGGGACCGATTCGAATTTGTGTACACCCCGAAACACGGGAGCTGGCTCAATATGGCTGAAATAGAACTGAACGTCCTCACAGGTCAATGTCTAAATAGAAGAATCGACAACATCGAAGAAGTTAGAAAAGAAGCAAGCGCGTGGCAGGATCACAGAAACAATAAAAATGCTAAAGTGAATTGGCATTTCACTACTGAGAATGCTCGGATAAAATTACTGCGTCTTTATCCGACACATGATAGTTGACGAGACACTAGCGGATCATACCATTTTAGAATCAAAACATTGAACTGCATAATTTTCGCTGTTCGACATAGGGTTGTTTTCAATAAAAGCTAAGAAAAATATATCCGGTTGTCAATGCTGCCCGCGGTAAGATAGCTTTGGGAAATAAAGGGGGGCTTCTGCATTACAATCCAGACAAACATTCCGCCTGAAACCTCGATCCTTTGACCGTTTGTGCTGTAATCGTAGGTTAATGTCAAGTCGCCATCGATAAAATTACCTTGGCCGTTTTTCTTCTCATTAAATTGTATCTGTTTCCGAACAGGTACGAGATATCCTATAGTTGCACACCCTAAAAAACAAGCGTGACCAAGGCTAACAGGCTTAAGATGAATGTTTTCTTAGATAGTATTATTTTTCCTATCATGATCGTCTCTTAACTATAAGATTGTAGGAGATTATTTTGGTGTATTAGATATTGAAGTACAGCTCAAACACCCGCGCTTATAGCGCGCAGACACCTCAATTGTTGATCGAGGGTTCTTCTGAACCTAAAAAAAGCCGCATCACCATCATTTATGGTGACCCGGCTGTCACACAAAGACCTTTTTCTTTCTGCTTTTGTTTCACAGCAGAATCGGATTTTTCTTCCTCAAATAAAAGGACTTACTTTCAATAAAAATTAGGTTCAACTGAGGAGGAGTCAAGGCATTCTCGGCGGGACAGCCTAAAGTTCCAACATTGACAACCTGAGAGCTACAACTTATTCTCGCCAAGAGGTAACCAACCAGGTAACTTAGAATCTCCTCTTTTCGCAAGCGATTTCTCGAACAACTGAAGCCGCTTTTTGTCCAGATCCTGATGCTTGCCCGCGAAATGGGTCTGTTAAAATTGGGCAGGGTCAGTCTTGATGGCACCAAAATAAAAGCCGATGCCTCCAAGCACCACGCCTTGAGCTGGGAACATGCCTGTAAACTTGAGCAACAATTGCAGGACGAGGTTAAAGAGCTTCTCCGTCTTGCCGAACAGGCTGATGCCGAAGAAATACCTGCTGAAATGGATATTCCTGAAGAACTTTGTCGTCGCAAAGACCGGCTAAAGGCTATAGCCCAGTCAAAGGTAATAATTGAAGAAAGGGCTGCCCAAAGATACGCACAGGAACAAAAAGAATACGAAGAGAAGATCGCCAAACGTCAGGCAAAAACTAACGATACCGGCAAAAAGCCTCGTGGTCCTGGTCCAAAACCACCTACGCCGGGACCTCGTAATAAAGATCAAGTTAATTTGACGGACGAAGAATCCCGCATCATGCCGTCTTCTGACAAAGGGTTTGTCCAGGCTTATAATGGCTAAGCAACTGTTGACGTTGACACGATGCTTATTGTCGAATCTCATATCACCCAGGCACCGAACGACAAGCAAGAGATCACCCCGACTCTTGCATTCCTTAATGAGTTGCCGGAAGAATTAGGCAAAATTGATACCATACTGGCTGATGCCGGTTATTACAGCGATGATAACGCAGCATCCTGCGAGAAATCCGGAATGGAACCGTATATTCCTCCAAATCGGGACAAGCACAACCAACCTCTTGCCGCACGATTCATCGACTCTCCGCCGGTACAGGAAGATGCCGCACCGATTGACAAAATGAGGCAAAAACTCAAAACTCTTGAGGGCCGCAGGGTTTACGCGCAACGAAAAAGCACAGTTGAACCAGTTTTTGGCATTCTAAAACAAGTTTTGGGTTTCCGACAATTTTTCCTGCGTGGATTAAAGTCAGTCTCCGGCGAATGGACACTTGTGTCCATAGCATGGAATATGAAGCGGATGTTTGCCCTGAAGGGCTAAAAGATGTCAAAGAACGAGTCAACAAGAGCAGATTTCAACTCAGGTTGGAGGCAAATAGCCGGATAAGTGATAAACATTATCAACTAAGTTAAAATATTTAACTCGACTGTTAGGGTGCCTCTTGATGTAGGTTCAAAATCCGACAGACCCTAGTATGTTAGGTAGAAACTATTGGATTGTTTGCCAATACCGATTTGTGTCATTATAGAATTTGACCGGTCGTCAAAACCGGCAAAAGGAGAATTACTATGGCTTATACATGTCAAAATTGTGGAGTGGCCGCAGATAATTTCAGTGACCTCTGCAATCCAACAAGTGAGGAGCTGGAAAGTAATTTGTGTGGTATCCCGGCAGCTCATGTTTGCGATGGACAGCTCTCGTCCATGAAATATAGGTGCGAATCGTGTGGCAGCGTATCTGCAGACGCCGAACATCTCTGTAATCCGAGTAAAATCAAATAAAATCCGACATTAACCATACCACCATCCATGAGCCGCTGTAAAAAACCGAAGGGGTTGGTGGTATTCATCTGTTCCATCAGTATTTTCCAAAATGACCGCAGGGCTAAATTAGATTTTGTTTACGGGCGAAGTTTACCGGGCTTTTTGGTGGTTGAGGCAGACTGGTCGTCAGTTACTATCAACTACGCTGCCTAACTCTTCTGCTCAAGTGAACAGTAAAAATTTATCTGTAATTATCCGCGGTATTAAAATGGTTTTTATCGTCAGGTTAGTTTTAGTTCTCCAGAGGTCAAAAACACCTTTTGTGTTGATAGGTTTTTCGAAACACCTTTCTGATTTTATTTATCAGTAGACATATAAAGCAGCATGAAAAAGAAATATTGAGAATGTTTGCCGGGGCAATCTTCACTATTTGAGGAATAGATTATGGTTAAGTTATTTGAACGAATTGACTTATCAATTTCAGCAACTCTTCATTACAGAATGGTTTGGCAATAACAGCATCGAAGCCGGAATTTTCAAATAGCCAAGGTGTGCCCGACATAGCAATGATCGGGATTGATTGTCTCATATTGTCTTTTACATATTTAAGGAGGTCATTCCCTGACATTCCTGGCATTTTGATATCGGTCAGAATCAAATCATATGTGATGGTATGATTTTTTTTAATTCCTTCTTCAGCACTTTCTGCCACGTCAACGACAAAACCGAATTTAGTCAATATCCGATGAAACAGCTCTAGAAGGGCCTTTTCATCATCAATGACCAAAATTTTAGAATGCGAAAATTTTTCCATTTGCCTTCACGAGGTCTTATTGCATCATGTTGCTAAACTCACAATGCCTCCTCTGAAGGAAAAAAACAATAAATGAGAGTGCTGAATAAAACACTACATTACACGTAATTAATATAAGTGTTTTATAGATTCATAAGGTAGGTTTTTAGATTGATTTTTTCATTATTGAGTTTCAGTTTACTTCTGATGTTTTGACGATGGGTATCAATCGTTCTTTTTGAGCTATTTAGGATTATTGCGATTTCTTTGTTCGAATACCCCTGCTTTATCATGGTGGCTATCTGAATTTCGGATGAGGTTAGGCTCATCATGGGGCTGGCCAGGTTTTTTGCGAATGGGGCAACGATCTCTTGCAGACTTGTCTCAATGATATCCAGTAAATTTTGTTCATTTCTATTACCTAAACGGTTTTTTAATTTACGAAGGAACGGCGTGAGCATTAACTCATAATTGGAATATATGTTTTCTTGCAATTCCAGGTTGTCCTGGTCTCTTTTTTGAAGAAGTACTTTCAGGGCCGTATTTGTATCTTCCAACTCAACGGTTTTGCGTTTCAATTCTTCATTTGCCTTCTGAAGTGATTCTTCAACCATTTTACGGTGGGTAATATCCTTTGTTATACCTATGAATCCCACTGTTTCACCTTTGTCGTTCTTCAGGAAAAAAGCATTGGTTTCTCCAGGGAAAATCTCACCGGACTTCTTTTTGTAATTTATGTTATAAGTAAAACTTTTCTCATCAAGCTCAAAATAGTCTTTTAACTTTTTACCTATCTTCAGAAATTCTTCTTTGCTCCCATAGAGGCAGTCTGTCTGCCTACCAATAATCTCTTCCTTCGAATAATCAAAACATTCTCTGAAAGTTTGGTTGCAATCGATGACATTTCTATTGGTATCCGAAACAAGTATACTGTCTTTGATACTGTGAAAAAGCTGCCGGTATTTTTCCTCACTCTTCCGCAACTTTTCATCGACCAATTTGAGATCGGTGATGTCGAGAATTACACCATCAACTTTTACGGGGGTACCTGATTCATTGACAACAACCTCAGCAATCGATTTGATATATTTCTTTTCCGGTCCGGCTAGAGGCCGAATCTCAAACTCTAGATTGTATGGTTGATCATTTTCAATGAGGTTTACAAGTGCCTGATGAATTCGTTGCCGATCAGGAATACAGTTTTCAACTTCTTTCGTTGTAAAATATTCTTTTTGAGGATCAAATCCATAGATATTCTTGGCTTCTTTGGAACCCCAGAATTTTCTAGTCTTTAGGTCGTATTCCCAATTTCCTACTTGGCCTATTCGCTGAGCTTTTTCATATCGCTGTGCATTATGCTTGAGTACCTTTTCGATTTTTTGTTGTTCGGCGATATCATATTCGGTCGTAAGAATAAATGTGCGTCCATTTTCTAGATCAATCCGTTGTGCATTGACTAATACAGGGAAGGTTGTACCATCCTTGCGAACATGTACATTTTCAAAATAAAACGGTTTGCCCTTCATAATTTCAATTGTTCTCTTTTTCACCAAGCGCTTACCATCTGCATCATCTATATCGGCAACTGGGCGTCCAATTAACTCCTCCGTGTGTACCCATGTTGTATGCAAGCCGCTTCATTGGCATCAACTATTATAGGGATACCATCAGAGGTTTGAGAATCAAGAATCATGCAATAGCCACCTGGTTGTTCAAAAAGAACTCGAAATTTCTTCTCGCTCTCCCTTAAGGACTTCTCTACCTGCTTTTGTTTAGTAATATCTCGCCAAACACCATGGATTAATGTCTCTCCTCCTACTCTGATCACATTCAACAGAACATTTAATAGCAGATTTGAACCATCCGATCGCTGGCATACCCACTCGAAACGATGGCTACCCTTTTCAAACGCTAAGGCAATCATCGATTCTGCTTTTTCTCTTGAGAATTGACCATCGGGCTGCTTTTCTAGTGAAATATCTGCTGGATGAAGGTTTAGTAATTGCTCCTTATTTTCATAACCCAGCATAGCTAATTGAGGCTTGATTGCAATCTATAAAATTATTGCCCTTGTATAAAACATGTGCATCGGTGGAGTGTTCAAAAAGCAATCTGAAATTTTCCTCACTCTCTTTAAAAGCCTCTTCTGTTTTTTTAAGCTCAAGAATCTCCTGCACCAAGTCCTCATATGTGGGTTTTTCAGTCATCACGTTCACCATTAAAACATTAACATATCGGAGGTATTGATATTTTGAGCTATCATTAGTTCCAGCTCTGTTCAAAAACGCTCTTCAGACACAACAGTACCACAAATAAAATTTGAATGAAAAGTTCAATAGCATCAATCAACGGCAATGAAAACGAGAACACTAATAGAGAAAGAATGTTAAATGGCAAGGTTAAATAGGAAAGTACCCTTCTTAGGTTGACCTTCTTCCTGAGCATTTTGATCTTGATCTTGTCCTCAAAACTAGCTCTAAATGGAGTATTTGAGATTATTTCTGTTTCCAGAAACCATTAATTACCACCTTCCTGTAAATCTCACTAGGATCATGAAAAAAGAATTGTCAAAAATGGAGCATTTTGAAATCCAAAATAATCCAGAAAATATTTACAGGTCACTTCGGCAGTAACGTTAGGCGTGTTGGTTGATAGTAACTGAGGATCTGCACAAACTGGTGTATTACTCAACCATCTCCGACCTTGGGGCACGTCGGAAATGGTTCCAGAAAATCAATTGAGATAATTGCTCCATTTTGAATGGCGGTACTGACTGCTACTACTGAATCTCTGATTTTCAATAGTCCATATAGCTCCTATTGATCTAAACCGGCTGGATTTCGCAAAAACTGTTCCGGGTGATACACAGATTATCAGTTACTATCTTCCATGCTGCCTAACGATCATGTCCAAGTGACCAGCACATATTCTCATGGATAAGGTCAAAAATGAAATTGCTTTTTTGTTGTTAGGTTTTAGGGGGTGATGCAAGTTCCTGGATACAGTAGAAATATCAACCTGAAGCCTTGGTAGAAAAATCTGACATTCAAGGTGGCAACATTAACCAACTTGGTTGGAATGCATGTCAGTTTCTATCCATGGTATCTTACAGATAAAAATGACGTGTCAGTGATGTAAATATTTTCCTCAGGTCTCTGCATTGCCGCCGTCGATGATGCAGAAACTTGTGTCATGTATCCCTACATCTTCGTGCCGATAAATTGCGTCTATTACCGAGGCAAAGCGCTGAGTTATAGTTTTACGCCGCAATTTAAACGTTGGAGTCACTTCACCCTCTGTACCGGTAAAGTCGCGCGACAGGAGGGTGTAGCGACGTATTTTTTTGTAGTTTGGCAACTCCTGCTGCATGCGGTCGACACGTTGCCGGATCAACTGGAGGATCTGGGGGTGATTGACCAGGTCACAATGATCGAGAAAGTCAATTTTTTTGACGGCCGCATATTTATGTAGCGCCTCGAAATCCGGAACGATCAACGCAGTCAGATATGGCCTGCGATCACCGTAGACCATGACAGTGTTGATATAGCGGTCGGTTTTGAGAATATTTTCAATCTCCTGTGGGGCGACATTTTTGCCTCCGGCAGTCACAATCAAATCTTTCTTACGTTCGGTTATTTTTAGATAGCCAGCGGAATCAAGTTCGGCAATGTCACCCGTATGGAACCAGCCGTCCATAAACGCTTCTTTCGTTTGTTCCGGCAATTGCCAGTAGCCTTGTGAAACTCCTGGACCCTTGACCAGAAGTTCACTGTCCTCTGCTATCTTTACTTCAACATTGGGCAATATCGGGCCAACCGTTCCTAGCCGGTGATGTCCTGGATAGTTGACCGAAATGACTGCTGAGGTTTCTGTGAGTCCATAGCCTTCATAGATCGGAATGCCGGCGGCCAGGAAGAACTCTGCTATTTCTTTTAGTAACGGGGCTCCACCTGAATTCAAGAAGCGGAGTCTTCCGCCGAGTCGTTCCTGCAGTTTAGCAAATACCAGCGGAGACAAAATGGCCATCGCCATATTCAATCCCGTTCCAGGTTCGATGCCGCGTTGATGGCAGGCGACCTGTGCTCTACCGGCTTTCAGGGCAAGGGCAAAGAGTTGTTTTTTTATCCAGGGCGAAGTGGTGACTCTTTCCAGAATTCGACTGTACATTTTTTCGTAGAGCCGCGGCACGCCGTTTACGATTGTCGGTCGTATTTCTGTTAGATTGATAGGTAGGGTATCGATACTCTCAGCATAGGCGATAGTCGCTCCCTGATGTAACATCAGGTAGTATCCGGTTACTCTTTCATAAACATGAGAAAGCGGCAGGAATGACAAGTATTCATCAGCATCATCGATCCGGACTATCAGGCAGAAATCTTCGATAATGCTGAAAATATTATCGTGGGTAAGGATCGCGCCTTTCGGGGTGCCGGTTGTTCCGGAAGTGTAGACCAGCGTCGCGATCTCATCTCGTTTACCGGCCGCGAGAGACATATCAAATTTTTCCGGTTTTGCGCTTTTCCCCAGATCCTGAAATTCTCCAATCATCATGACTTTAGGGTGGCTAAATTCTCCTTCCAACAGGATAATCTTCTCTAGCGCAGGCACCTTCGCGATTTGGGCTGTGAGTTCTGCGACCAGACTAGAGGAGTGTGTAAAAAGGAAGTGGCTTTGTGAGTCGTTAAGGATATGGAGAATTGTCTTGAGCCCCTCGGTATGGTACACGGGCACTGTTCGTCCGCCAACAGCCATGATTCCCAGGTCTGCCCAGGCCCATTCGGGACGGTTTGGAGCCATTACAGCTGCCTGCTGCCCTGCTTTAAAGCCAAGGGCAAGAAGGGCAGACCCATAAATCCGGATCTTTTCTGCGAGCGTGTTCCAGCTGATATCGTGGTAGCGACCATCCTGCTTGCGCCGCATGACCGTTCGACCGTCGAAGCGTTCACACTGACGAAGAACCATTCTGGGTAGAGTGTCATTTATGGCCAGAGCCTTTCGATCGAGCGTTTTAAGGGAGTGAGGTGACAAGTCGTCGCTTTCTAATGGAGCACCAGGATAAAGTTCTTCCGGTGCAGGCATCAAGAAAACCTGGCTTTTATCATCGGCGAGCATTTGTGAGGATAAGGTGCCCGCCCCAGCCATAGTCTTGTAAAGGCCCAAGGTGTGGCCGATTTTGGTCACAAGGCCTGAAAAAGTAGCGCTGATGCCATCAGTGACCTGGCTAGCAAAATTTTCAACTTTATTCGTATCAAGGTTCATTGGGTTCTCCTTCATTTAAAAGTTCCTTTTAGCGACTACGAAATGCTTATCTTGTTTTTCACCCCTCAAGGGGGCACTGAAAAGAGTAATAAAGAATTTCGTTAAGGGACTTATCTCGCGGTTTTCAACGGGGTTAGACTTATAACTCTTTAACAATTGTCAATTAAACACCTAGTGATTGTTGTGCATTATCTGCGGTGTAAATTTAAATTGATGCCATAGCACCCTCCTCGTTTTGGAGTTTGGCTTGGTAGCAGCAGAAGGGTTTTGCTGCGCTATGAAGAGAACTATAAGGAGGGGGCATGTTGAAATACACTCACAAATGTATAGTATCTAACTACAGAAAGTGAAGTAACTAATTACACTTTCAATACCTGCTAAAAAGAGATAATTGTCATGGAATATGGTCAGTTTTGCCCTATCGCTAAAGCGACTGAAATAATAGGAGAAAAGTGGTCCCTGCTGGTAATTCGTGAGTTACTTATGGGTGGTCGGCGCTTTAATGAATTGCAACGAGGGCTGAGCCTCATTTCACCCACCATGCTGTCAAGGCGACTAAACTCACTGGCTGAACATGGATTGGTGTTAAAGAAAAAAATCCCCGGCCAAAAAGGCTTCGAATACTTTCCAACGAAATCCTGTGAGGAATTACTACCGATTATCCGTAGAATTGGTAACTGGGGACTGCGCTGGGCCAAAGAAAATCTGACAGAAAAGGACTATGACGTAGAACTTTTAATGTTGTATTTAAAGCGCAGTTTTGTTCAGAATAAACTTATCGGAACGGAAACCGTTATTCGGTTCAAGTTTACAGATATCGAACAATACCCTGACTGGTGGTTGGTCGTAACCGCTGATGATACTGATCTCTGTGTCAAAGACCCAGGCAAAGACGTAGATGTCTATTTCACTACAAATGTTAAAACCATGGTCGATATTTGGATGGGAGATACTACATATAGAAAAGCCAATAAAGAAGGGAGGTTGAAAATTATCGGAGACAGAAATATAATACGTAATATTCCCGCCTTGACGGCAGATAGCATGTTCGCAGACCTCCCTTCAGCAAGGGAAATATAGTGTTACTTTTATTTTGATTGGCGATTGGATAAGATTGCTGCTGAGAGGTGCTTTATCGTCTGATAAAGACATCTCTGTAAATCAATGAACTGAAGGCAATCATTTCTTCGGCTAGATATGAACTTCGTACTAAATAGATACCTTTGGAGAGGTTAAATCTGAAAACATATTGTCTAAGTTAACATAATTCCTGAAAGTGTAGACCTATTTGGTTCAATTGAACTGTCCAAAAATGGAGTAACTGCAAAGTAAAGCTTACCAAAGAGCATCTACCGAGACCATTGCTCCATTTTTGAAGATGGTCGGAGTTCAGAGTACTTTCAAGTTTGCCATTTTGCTTCGATTGCAAACAAGTCAGTTAGCAATTACCACTTTGCCTGACACCCATCACGAAGTGACTAGCAAAGATAACGACCCTAGCTGGGGGAGGTGTGGATTACAACCAGAGCGAGATAGCCGTGTTCGCTTCAGAACATAAAGTAAGAAGGGGTCAAGTCGGCTTTTGACTCTTGTTTGAATTTAAGATAAATTGCAGCTTCTAATAACAAAATTATGCACCGGATAGATCACTGATCTTCAAGGTAGAGTCTTAAAAACATGATGATAACAAAAGAATAGATGACTTCAAAAGCTTTCCAAACATTTGGGCATGTAATTCAGGATTCGATTGATCTCCTAAATCATTTTGATACCCTGAACAAACAACCGCCACCACCAGAAGCAGAAGTTTTAAAGCGCGCGGGCCTCGTGATGGCTCGAGCGGCCTTAGAAACCTACGTAGAAGATAGAATTGTGGAAGCTGTCGATTCAGTAACGGGTTCCGGCGCAGAGACGAGCCTTCTTGTTAAGTTCTACAAATCTTCCCTCCAGAATGACCTTAAGTACTTTCATTCGCCAAGCACTGATAGGGTCAAAGCCATCTTTATTAAGTACTTAGACATTGATGTGACGGAGGGTTGGGTCTGGAACAATTACGATTACCTTCGTGCCCGTACGGAACTAAATATGATTGTTAAAAAACGCGGGGATATCGCACACCGGTCCTGGCGACCTGTCACCACAGGCCAAGCCACTCCACATGCGGTCACACGAGATGAATTACGTAAGCATATTCGCTTTATCAGTGATCTCGTGATAGCAACGGATGCATTCATTATTGAAAAACTCTAGCAAGCTTTTTGCAACGGTGCGGAGAAAGCCCCGTCCTGTGAAAATCACGTAATTTAAGGAAAAAATGATTACTTGCTATCTAAAATACATCATCGATCCATATAAAATTCAGGAGTTTGAAGAGTACGCAAAAATTTGGATTCCACTTGTAGATAAATTTGGTGGAAAACATCATGGCTACTTCTTACCTCATGAAGGTGCAAACAATATTGCATACGCTCTCTTCAGCTTTCCAAGTTTAGCGAAATATGAAGAATATAGAGAAAAAATCAAAACAGATAAAAACTGTTTGAAAGCATTTAAATACGCTAGAAAGACAAAGTGCATCCTTAGCTTTGAACGTAGTTTCATGAAACCAGTATTTAAATAAAACCATAACGTTTCGCCCATGTCGATAAAACCACATCCAACCAACCCAGGGGAATGGATCATCGATTGCCGACCAGATGGTTATAAGGGCAAGCGAGAGCGCATAACATTTCCCGGCACCGAGGAAATGGCTCGGGCATTTGAACGCAGAATGATGCGCCAGCACATCGATGTCAGCCCTCCGTCAGCTCGAACCCTGGCTGGAATCTATCCGGCCTGGATAGCATCGTATAGGATAGACCGATCTCCGGGGACAGTAACCGATGTTATGGGAGTATGGCGGCAGCAGCTCAAGGAGCCGTTTGGCAAGTTGCAGCCAAAAGTACTCACCCGGCAATTGATTGAGGGATACAAGCAAAAGCGGATCGATGCAGGGGTAAAGCCGAGGACGGTCAACAAGGAGCTGAGCTACCTGTCGGCAATGCTCAAATGGGCCGCACAAAATGACTTCTGTGATCCTCTTCTATTTGACATCCCAAAGTTTCCAGGAAAAATGGTCAAGGCACCAAAGCCGAGACCACTTATGCCAGCGCAAATCACGGCCATGTTCGAAGTGATCGAAGAGGAATACAAACTGGTCTTCTTGCTAAAGGCCGATGTCGGTTTGCGACTCGAGGAGGCAATGACCCTCACCAGGGAGCAAGTCGAGTTCGACTCCGGAGTAATATTTGTCATGGGGAAGGGGAGTAAGGAGCGGATCGTGCCGATCACCACCGACCGGCTCATGGCCGAACTAGTCAAGCGCAAGGATGTTAAAGGGTGGCTGACCGTCAATCCTCGAACAAAAAAACCATACAGCGATATCAAAAAAGCCCTGTTTCGTGCAGCTGGCAAAGCGGGACTGGATAAGCATGTTTATCATCACCTGTTGCGTCATTCGTTTGGCACAGCGACAACGGTTACTGGTTATGACCTGTCTGCATTGCAATCTATAATGGGGCACAGCTCACCGAACACAACCGGGATATACCAGCACATGGCCGGTGGGTGAGTATTTGCGGTCCCAGGGGCGGAAAATGAATGACAAGATTATACGGGAGATGGAGGATAGCGAGTAATTATAATGTCTCCTGTTATCCTGCCAATATGGAATGATATCAGGTTGGGATACAATGAAATATTTGAAGCTACTCTGTTGACGATTTTTTATTTTATCTAGATTTCAGTTGTTTGTATGCAGTCTTGTTAAGAGTGGAAGAAAAAAATGTCTTTATTAAGAGAAATACAAGAAGCGGCGATAAACTCAGAAACAGATTTTGCTATCCCTGGACATGTGCACTAATCCACAACTATTATGAAAATGGAAAATCTCTTAAAAATAGCAGCATCGATAGCAACAATAGTCGCAACGATCTACGCGATTGCGGCATATTACAAACCATCAACTCCGCCAGAATCTGGTCGTCCTGCCGTTATGAAAACGTCCTCCACCCTTGGTGAACAAGTTCATATTGAAGCAGATGACAATGGTGTTGTTACTATTGAAGGAGGAGAGGGAATTATAGGGCTTACTCAATACTGTCCAGAGGAATGGAAATTCAATTGTAGGAGCAATATTTATTTACAACGCGAGGGTAATAATTTTTATCTGAATAAAGATGCCTTGTTGCATCATCAAAATGCATTTAACTTCAGAGATTCACGTGGGAAATGGTTGCATAATCCGGACAGTCAAGAAGTGACAGTAGGAAAAAATATACATCAAGTTAAAGATTACTTTATTTACACGGGCCACATAGCAGTAACTTCGAAACAAGAGCCAAAGAAGGAAAGATTAGCTATTGTGTTAAGGAAAGGATCATTGAAAAGTAATCCTTACGAAGAGGCCTCTTCTATTAGTCCCTTAGATATTAATATTAGTGATAAGGTAAAAATATTAGATAGTTCTAGAGAGGATGGCTGGTGCAAAGTACAACATGAAAAAACTGGAAAGATCGGATTCATGAAAAACGGAATTGATTTCAGGGAGGTGTTAAATTGAACACATTCAATGGAAAGCTTTTTCTAATGTCATTATCGACACTGTTGTTGGTATTAGCAAGCACCGTTTTACCTGCTGTTTCGTCAGAAAGAAGTGATGAAATCAAAAAAAATATTTCTGGGATCGAAGATGCAGACTCATTAATAGCTGCAGTCGTAGCTCAAAGAGAACTAAAGGTTGAAGATCCTTTAGAACGATCGGTAGCTTTAGAAAAATCTCTGCAAAGCAAGCATCCACGCGTTCGCTCAATAGGATTTAGATACCTTGTTGAGACCCAAAAAAGATTAGTCGTTGAAGCCACAGCAACAGAATCTGCATTGAAAGGCATAAAAAAGGCTGGAGATAAAGGTTCGCTACTTGGGGCGCTGACTCTGAAATTTGATTTCGAAGATTATGATACCAATACTTCTCGCTTTAGAGTGAGGTGTGATCCATGGGGAATAGGTGAAGGTATGATTGGGATGGACGGGTTAACAATTACAATTAATAAAAATAAATTAAATCTAAACTCCGCCATATCTGGATACTTAATTGGTACTGCAACCTACCGACTAAGTAACACCCGAATTCCAGTTGAATTACCTGCTAAAGCTGCACTCCCTTGATATTTTCAATAAAGAATAAAAAGGAAGTGCAGGAGAGCTTGTCAAAGGTCTAAAAGCTAGCTGAGACCGCGTTGTCAAATGCCGCGCAAGAGAGAACGTATAATATTTCCTGGTACCGAGAAAATGGCTCGGACATTTGAACGGAGAATGATGCATCAGCATGCGATGTCCTGCCTTCTGAAGGCACGATTACCGAACACAAACGGAATATACCAGCTTATGGCCGATGAGTATTTACGGGCTCAGGGGTGAAAGTTGAATGATAAGATCATGCAGAAAAAAGAGGATACGGAGTAATAGCCTTGTTCCTGTAATGCAGTCGATGAGGAATCAGATTAGCTTGAAAAACAAACTCATTGCCGAGACCACTTTTAAGACCTATAATAAGACTATAATAAAAACTTAAAAGTGAGGAGATAAAAATGGAATCTGTTTTAGCAAGATGCTCAGCAAGCATTTCAGAGTTAAAGAAAAACCCCTCAGCGCTCATTGAGCAATCAGAGGGGGAACCGATAGCTATACTTAACCATAATAAACCAACAGCATACCTGATACCGGCTGAAACTTATGAGTTAATGCTCGAAAAATTAGAAGATTATCAGCTTGGGTTGCTCGTAAAAGAGCGTCAGCATGAGAAAAGTTCCGCAATAGAAGTGAGCCTTGATGACCTATAAGCTCAAATTTCTTCCTTCAGCTTTAAAAGAATGGAAGAAGCTGGACAACTCATTGCAAACACGGTTTAAAAAGAAGCTCTCGGAACGTTAGAGTCACCACACGTCCCTGGTTCAAAACTCTCTGGATTTGAAAATCATTACAAAATAAAGCTCAGAACAAGTGGGTATAGACTCGTCTACGAAGTCATTGATAATGAGCTTTTCGTGTTCGTCATTGCTACTGGAAAAAGAGACAAAAATATAGTATATAAAAAAGCTAAAAAAGATAATTCGGTCAACCAATTACATAGTTTTCTGCTGTCCATATGGACAAATGGGGAAGTACAGATAAGTGTTTGATATGTAAAGTAATGTAAAACTCCACTGGCTAACTTTTAATCCGTAGGTCGCAGGTTCGAATCCTGCCTGGCGTACCAAATATTAATAGCCCCTGGAACCTTGTTTCTCTGGGGCTATTTTTGTTTTACCTCTTAGTTTCAGGTAGATACTCCTGCCTCTCTCACCGCATTTCCTGCCGTTTTAGTTTTAAACTATTTATGAGAACAAATGAATAGTTGTCCTTCTTGTGCCGAATCAAATCGGAGTTTACATCAATAAAGTTGAGCCCCTGTTAAAACAATTACCCTGTGTCTTAGTTCTCAAATTGACAATTATAGGTGCCCACATTTATCGAATGATATTTAGCTTGAATTGAGGTAGATCTTTATGAATCGCACATGTCCCTAATTATATTCCAGGTTCAGGTCATTCACTTTCTCGGTTTTGTGCCCACTCGGGCCCACCACTGAGGGGCGGGGATGGTCATTTCCACGAGGGGCACGAAGCCAAGGCTATCTATCCTCCAATCGTACTGCGGAACGCCAAACGTCACCTCTATCCCATCGTGGCCAGGAAACAGAATCTCGGACATGACCTGATTCGGCTTTTGTTGTCATAGTTTCAGACTTTCCGTCACAACGCCACGATGCTTCTACCGCTGGGTGCACCGGTATAGCACCACCATCCTCAATCGTAAAACCGGTTAGCAGGCTGGTTTTTGGACAACCATCCGGGCGCGCAATATCTGCCTTATTTAATTTCAGCTTGAACGAATATGTTCCCGGATGTTTTTTATGTGCCTCAATGTGTAATGTTGCTGCAGGTTTTTCTCGAGGTAGTGTTGCATAAACAGCGGAATCTTCACTGTTGCGCGTATGAGCATATAACACCACCGGCAGGTTTTTAACTAACTCGCCATTTTCACCCCCTTCATCCAGCAGGCTGAACAATGTCACTTGGGCATCCTGAGAGGCCAAGTCTATTCCAGGCAGACTGTGTACTCTTTCAAGTGTAAATTGTCCCTGGATTTCCAGAAAATCATGCTGGTCGTGATAATACTTTTTGTGTTTGCCTTCGCCCTTATAATGGTGTTTGGCTCCAAATTTTGCTTTACCTTTAACGTGTACGATAGGCGTCGGCTCACAAGGTACTTCAAATGCTATGGTTTCTGTTATCGGATCTGCACCATCATTTTGAAAGGTTTGAACAAAGAGTGAATGTGAACCACAAGTCCGTGGTATGTATGGGAACGCCACCGCTGTTGGAGCATCTATCCCAATACGGGGAATCAGATCCATGTCCAGCAACTGACCATCAGGTGAATCACCCTCAAACAAGAGCACTTTTACGTCATCGTAACGTTCACCGCTTGCTTGATAATGAACCCTGACCATCGACTGTTCATTCTTTTTAAGCCGTTCCACTTCAATCTCAAGAGCGTTGATGGCTAATCTGCGGTCTACTGGTCCTGCGTTGAGAGCCCCCGGCGAGGTGCTGGCAGGCAAATTCAGAGAGAATGTCTGATTATAAAACCCGATATTGTTACTATAGGTTTCAATCGGTATCTCCGCAAACGATGCCACCGCAGTATCAGGAATAGCTGTTAAGCCATGTTCATCTATCTCGCCGAGTAAATTACCATTGCTGTCTTCCATCCACACGACTACCCAGAACTTGTAATCAGTGTCCTTGATTGGCTGGGGACTTAACATGCTGGTGTCCCACTGGACTGTGGCCATCACCCAGTTCGGCACAGTCTCAGTCGAGCAGGAATCAAAACCCTGAGAGCCGCCACAATACGCAGGGACCGGATCGAAGAGGATTTGTTCACCGATATAGATGGCATCAGCAAATCCGTATTTGCCGTTACCACTGGCAAATGTTGCATGTACTGAGTCCCAGGGTTGTGCATAAAATCGGACATGTGTCGTGGCACCGCCAGCCATTTTTGCCAGGCTATAGTTATAAACCCGAGCCTGCAGTTTCAATGTATCACCCAGCGTTGCCGATGACGAAGCAGGGCCGGTTTCTGAATCACCCGCGGTAACGAACAAGCCCTTCATTTTATAGAATGGTGCGGTCGCTAAGTTGCTCGTATTGGGTTCATCCACATTGGCGACACACGAACCGGGATCTTCTTCCGGTGCGTCGTAAGCGGACTCAAAACCGATCGGACAATTAAACCTCACCTCCTGAGGAACTGACCCTTGCGGTGTACTTTGCAGCCAACGCTGAGGGTGATTGAGCGCTAAATCCGGTGCAACGGTATAGGCCTGCTTCCACCAGTTACCCGATGCAGGTAGGCTGGTACTTAAAACATTCGCCACATGCCCCACCTTGAATGGACCATGAGTTGCAACATTGGTTTCTGAAGAAGGTGCACCCAGATCCGGCGCAATGGTACCGACACTGGCGTTTAAGCCATAGATGAAAGTTGCACCCTGATAGAGAAGATTATCATCGTTGCTGTCGCCGGAAGAGCTAACTCCACGTTGTAAAGTCACCCCGGTGCTGGCTGCCCATTGCTGGCCGTTGGTATTCAGATTACCAAACGAACCACTTTGTTCGGTACCAAGCTTGAGTTTTACACTTGTAGATTCGACGCCCTTAACACCGGTCGTACCCTTCAAGCTGCCTTGAAGACCAAAGGAAAATTCCTTGGTAATATCGACGGTTTTACTTTTTCCCCCACCAGCGGTCCACTGCACCGCTACTTCCTCTGGCGATTGTGAATCCCACACATTGCCTTCAGGAGTGAGCAAATCAATGTCGGTGTTGGTTCCACTCAGGGACTCATTGGCTTTTAATAAAGCAAGACTTCCCGGATACGAGAAAATGTTTCCTGGTTCCGTGACCGGCTGGTACCACTCCATACCACCTGCTTTAGCGGGGCTTATGTAGACTATATTGTCCGGCCCTGAAAATTGAACCATTAATGGCTGCTTATCACAGCCCGGTGAATAGAGTGTGCAGTTCAAGTCACAATCAGGAGATTCTTCCGGACATACGAACTGGCCGATGACCGGATAGCTGTAAATATTCATCTGTGTCGATGTACCGACAACAAGGTCATCGAATGCTGTTTGGCTCGTCAGAGAATAGCTCTGGCCAGAATAAGAATTATGAGTTTTAGTCACGTTCCTGGAATAACTCTGATCTGCAGAGAATTTAACTTTCGCTGTTACACCATTTCCCGCAGACCCATATTTTTGGGTAAGTTCAATGGATTCCTTCCAGGCGCCGGAATATCCTGTTGTGCCTTCATGACTACTTGTCGTGCCACTGTTCTGGCTGAAGTCGAAGCCGGCATTAAAAGTGTCTGGGAAAACAGTTACATTTAGAATTTGTGGGTCGCCGCCGCCCACCGGCTCGATGAAATCCACATGCATCGGCGGCAAGCCGACTACCACATCGACTTGTGTGGACGATACCGTGATTTTGTCAGGCTCACCCAATACCAACGAACGCCCCTGGAGATCACCGGCTGCAAGCGCCGAAAGCTGCATGGAGTCTTTGTTGTATTTATCCGAAGTAATGTTCGTTCTACTCTCCTCCTTCGGCGTAAAGGTGTTAAGAGCAGGTGCGGAAAAAACCTGTATCTGTGTGTCGGAGTCATCGTGACTGATAAGCAACGCTATCTGATTGGCAAAGTCAATATCACCGTTAATCATATTTGGCGGATCAAAGCGGCCAACAGCCATGCCGAAAATTCGTGTCTTTGAGTTATTGGCAAGAACAGTGGAGCTGACAGTCATGTTCAGGTTGTTGTCAAAAGATATGACCGTGACAACCCCTCTGTGGGGAACACTATCAGCGGATTTCGTATAACTGAAAGCCGCCTGATATTTCTGAGAGTTTGGATCCAGTTGTACGCCCTCGACAAATACTTGTGCACCATTGTCACTATTGTGTTCGATATCAAAGGTCTCAGAATCCTTCGGAGTCATATTGCCTGAATTGGTATCGTAGTCGTATGCCGTTACCGTTACAAAGCTGTTGTTTGAATCCGTCAAGGCAACCACTAGTTCATCGTCGGCCCTGCCGGTGTCCGTATCGATAGCACCGTCAAAGTTTCCTGCGCCAATATCTACAGTTGGGCGAGACAGATTTTTACCTGTCAGATTCAGGTTTGCATTAAGATTTATCGTCATGAGTGGCACAATCTGGAGCGCTTCTGAACAGGTTGTTCCGGACACTACCGCTCCGGCAGCAGGACAAACTGACACCATCTCAATGATTATCTTGTTACTGTTATTATAGGCCGGCCAGGCAGCATCAACTATGCCGTCACCGTTGAAATCACCGGTAACGGGTGCACCGGCATAGGGGCCAACGGTTGAAAGCGACAATGCTGATCCGGCTATCAAACCGGCCGATGGTGCTCCCGTGCAGGTATTGAAAGGATCGCCGGTACACCTTGCCGTCCATGATTGCGCGACGTTATTGCTTACATAGAGGATATCTTGATAACCATCCTTGTTAAAATCGCCCATTCCCAATCCTGCGTAGGTTATCGAGGCGGCATTGCTTTCCAGTGCTACAAAGGAATCATTGCTGGGGTCCAGTTCGTCAGATAAGTGCAATATCAACTGACTACACACTGTATTTATTGCCATGGTGGCCAGCATATCGTTGGGCGTAGCAAATATCCGACCGATCAGACTTTGCGATAATGCCTGGAAAGGAGGACCGCATTCTTTTGAGTCTGTAGTTTTGATGGTATCAGCAATGGTCGACTCCTTGGTTTTTAGATAATACAATTCGACATCGGATGTTGTTTGAACAGTGACATGCAGGTCATCGTCCGGCATTAAATCTCGAGATCCCGAAAGAATATCGTCATTATTAGAAAAGCAAGGTTCGGTAGTATCGTTACTGGTGCAATTAGCTGCGAATGCCATATGCGTAAAAGTTATTGCCGCCAGTAGTATTATTCCTGAAAATACTGTGATTTTAAATTCGAGTTTCATCCTCCCCCCCTCCATAACCTTTCGTTGGATTAAACTGTATTGTGAAGTCAAGAACGCAGCACATGCAGACGTTCCGCTCCGGCCATCGCATCGCTCACACGTCAGTTTTTCCTAAACAACCGTTGAAAGGGAACAAATGAGTCTGAGTTGTTTCGAATTCCAGTTATGTGAAAAATGTCAGGAAAAACAAAAAGCCGAGCTACCTTTTTTAAGGCAGCTCGGCTATCTCTTGAGACCCGTTGCTTTCCGTGCCTGCCTTATGTTAGCTTAGTTCAGCTTTAAGTCAGGGTTGGCTTTGTCTTATATTAATAAGATTGGATTTAACATGTACGTTGTGTCGGCCCGAAGTAAAGTCAAGAAAAAATATTAAATGACTGGAAATTACTTATTTGATGATGCATTTACAATTGTTCCTATTAAATTGACAGAATATGTGCAGTTGGCTACGCATGATGCTGTCAAAATTTGTACTCAGAGAAAGTTAAACTCTACCTCTCGACAACATGCTGGTCATAAAAGACCAATTTACAAAAAGATTAGAGTGGACAAGGGTGAGGTGTATGGCTTCAGCACGCGTTAGCGGGGTACTTTTCGTCCTCTTTTCAGCCACGGGTTTTGGGGCAATGGCTATTTTCGGCAAGGTTGCCTTTGGGGCAGGGGCATCCACCGTGACCGTGCTGTTCTTACGTTTTCTGAGTGCTGGTACCTTGATGGTTGCACTGATGGCTGTCCTTCGATTGCCCTGGCCGAGGGGTCGGGACCTGGTAATTCTGATCGCCATGGGTGCATTTGGTTATGCAGGCCAATCTTTTTGTTTTTTTTCGGCACTCCACTACGCCACCGCCGGTCTGACCGGTCTTTTACTCTATCTCCATCCTTCCATGGTAATTATTGGTTCTGCGGTGATTGGTCGCCAGAAAATGACATTAACCAAGGTGCTGCTTGCTCTTGGATCATTTCTAGGTATTCTTCTTACAGTTTCGAACGGTCTTGCCGGAACTCCAAAAGGGATAGCTTTTGGGATCGCGGCAGCGTTGATATATACAGTCTATATTCTGGTTGGCGAAAAAGTCACATCGCGTACGGGTGCTATAAGTGCCAGTTGCGTGATTATGCTCTCTGCAGCTGCTATGTTCGGGATGGCTATGGTGGTTGAAGGACCGTTTTTTCCCAAGGAAACGGCAGGTTGGCTGGCTGTGGCAGCGATAGCTCTATTTTCTACACTGATGCCAATAGTATTCTTTTTTGCCGGGATGCGTCGTATAGGAGCTAATGATGCTTCAACTCTTTCCACTCTTGAGCCGGTGGTAACGCTATTTCTTGCTTATTTTTTTCTTGGAGAGGTTCTTGGGCCGATTCAATCACTTGGGGCTGCCATAGTTATTGTGGCTGTGGTTATACTTACTCGGATTCGATAGCCTTTAAAGGGCAATGAGAACATAGCTGCGTTTTCACTCAGGATAACTTCCGTTCTTTGCTTTGGCACTGAAAGTTATCTTAATGATATGTTTCATTTTGTATGGTAGAAAATCTACCAGATAGCTCTCTTAATTGAAGTCAAAAGAGAACGAAAAACTTTACGATAATCGGAAGAACATGAAGTTTTAGGACAGAAATTTTCGAAAAAGCGCCATTATTTTGATAACAAACCTTTGAAATGGCACAATATTCCAGTGCCTTCTTATAAAGAAGGCACTGGAATATTGTGTGGAAACCCAGTTATGTCCTCATGGGGTCTAAATGTATGTTTAGATTGCAAACAGATGGAATGGAAACGAGGTGAAAATGAAGAGCTATAGAAAAGAATTATGGTTTGAAATTCCTACAAGGAGAGGCTTTGTAAACATTACTCCTCAAATAGAAGACTGCCTGTCGGAGAGTAGGGTGAAAGAGGGACTTCTACTCGTTAACGCGATGCACATAACTGCTTCAGTCTTCATAAACGATGACGAATCCGGGCTTCATCATGACTATGAAGTTTGGCTTGAAAAGCTCGCTCCACATGCCCCTGTAGAGCAGTATCGACATAATGGTTCTGAGGATAATGCAGATGCTCACATGAAGCGTCAAATTATGGGGAGGGAAGTTGTCGTTGCTATTACAGACGGAAAACTTGATTTTGGAACGTGGGAACAGATTTTTTATGGCGAATTTGACGGCCGTCGGAAGAAGAGGGTACTTGTTAAGATAATAGGTGAGTGAGAACTGTTCTGGATGGGGTTTGAGGTGCAGCGGAACAGAAAACATCTTAGTCACCGCCGAGGTTCTCTATGATTCGAAGAAGACCCATTCCTGTTGCCATGATAATCATGTCCGTCTTTACTGTTCTGGTCTTGGGGCTGCCTTTAATTGGTGTTTATCTGTCGGGTTGCCCGGTGTCGAGCTCTGGCCAGAAGAATTGTTTTCTCTGCTGTGGCTTGCGCCTTTGCTTATCTTGACCACTCTGCAGCATCTTGCAGGACAGCCAACCCTTTTTACCGCTATGACCGATGGCGACTGTCGACCTGCGGTATCTGCCGCTTTGGCTGCCTTATTGTGCGGTTTTTTCTGGGAGATGTGGAATTATTACAGTCTCGCCAAATGGACATATAACATTCCCTTTGTCTCCCGGTTCAGAATATTTGAAATGCCAATCTTGGGATATATGGGATATTTGCCCTTTGGTCTTTTGTGTGTTGCGATAACAGAATTATTTAAAGGTTGTGGATCACACCGGCAATGATCAGGATTCATTTTTCACTGAGTCTTCTGCTCGTCCGGTGGTTGAATTGAGAGGCTTATCTCAGTCAAGATTCAATGGAGAATTAAACCGCTACGCGGACTGGTGGTAACCCATCGCCTTGTTTTTTTCTTAAACCAATGCAGTTGTGGAAGATCATCAACCGGCTCATGAAAGTGTAATCAGAGGGGTTATTAAACCAATTCAATCTAATTCATGATTATAGCACAAATTCCTGTCAACGACTACATGTAGCAAATTTGCCAGGGCTAAGCAACAAAGGCGTTGTCATCCCCAGTCCAGGCAGCGCGCGAGACCGACCCCGGACAAAACCGGTGTTACCTGATGTTGCAGATTCTACCCGTCTGCAGACGCTTATACCTCTTTTTCTTCTGCCCGCTATCAGCAATTGACACGGCACAGTTTTGCTCTATTGTTTTAGCTGTCTCACTTATCAAACTTATGGAGGAGGACTGCGTGATGAAAAAAAAATCTCTAGTTGCTGTATCCCTTATAATACTCCTTGGATGTCTGCTGCCTGTTGCCGTATTTTCCCAACAGGAGGGGGTTGAGAAATTGCGTATGCTCATGCAAAACACCACACCCGATCAACGGGCGCATTTCGAGAACCAGTGGATGAAAAAAGACCTCCGCCTGAACAGCGATCAAGCCTCCAAGGTCGGCAAAATTAATCTGAGTTCCGCACGTCGGATGCAATCAATTTTCGATTCCAGCGGGGGCAGGTTACGTATGTTCCGGGATCTCATGCGGGCAAGGGATGAAAAGGATGCACAATTGAGGAGCGTGTTGACAGGCGATCAGTTCACCAGATACAAGAGCAAAAAAGAAGAAATGTGGCAGAAATTGCATCGCATGAAATCGGCCGGCAAGTAGCCTGAATACTGAGGATTTAATACAGCAGAACATCTTATAGCTCCTTACCGGCCTCCAGCCTTGTTTTCAGCGTGGCAAAGTGGGCTGAAATCACATCTCCAATTCTCCACTGTTCGACAGTCTGCTTGAGGCCACTGTCAAAACCCGCAACTTGATCGGTAAGTGTGTAGTTTACGTAGAATACAAGGTCCAAAATATCCAGGGAATTACTTGGTAAGGTCGCTATGATTAGAAAACGTTTCCGCCTTGATTGAAGTGCAAGGAAAGGACTTTACCTGGTAGTTGTGTTCATTGAAAAATTATCGAAATCATTGAGTCGGTCCAATGAATGAGATCAAGCCAAAGGAATTTGCCGGGGCTGCCATTTATAGGGAATGTAGTATGGCCGCTCTCATTGCCGCTGTTGCCCTGCTGGTGACGTCGTGCATGGTCGGCCCGGATTACCAGGCGCCGAAGGCCGATGTCGCCGAACAGTGGTCGCCCAGCACTGCCATCGCCAACCGACCGTTCAGCGATGCGGAAACCTATTGGTGGCGGAATTTTAACGACCCGATCCTGAATAAGCTCGTCGAGACGGCGTGCAGTCACAATCTTTCACTGCAAATTGCCGGCGTACGGGTTCTGGAGAACCGCGCGCGGCTCAATCGCTCCATGGGCGAGCTGTTCCCACAGCAGCAGGGCATTTCCGGGGGGGTGAAATATTCACAACTGAACAGCAACCTGTTGGCGAAGATTCCGGGTGTGAATTCCGATTACGTGTCGGGTCAATTCCTGTTCGGGGCAACCTGGGAAATTGATTTCTGGGGTAAGTATCGCCGGGCAATCGAAGCGGATCGGGCGGGATTTCTTGGCTCCATCGCATCCTACAACGATGCGATGATAACGCTCATTGCGGATGTAGCAAGTACCTATGTGAACATCCGAACGCTGGAAGAGCGGGTGCGGGTTGCGAACACGAACATAGCGACTCAGAAGGAAAGTCTGCGCATTGCCTTGGTTCAATTTAAGGCCGGAGAAAGAAGCAACCGAGATGTGCAGCAGGCCACGACGCGGCTGGCACAGACTGAGACACAAATTCCGCTCCTGAACGCCGCGCTCGCTCAATACAAGAATGGTCTCGCGGTGCTGCTTGGTGAAACGCCGGACAAGATTGACCTTCATCTGATCGGGCCCAGCCGCATTCCGGTGGGGCCGGCGGAAGTGGTCGTGGGTATTCCGAAAGATTTGCTGCGTCGCCGGCCGGATGTGCGGGAGGCTGGACTGCAGGCGGCCTCGTTTTCGGCGCTGATCGGCGTGGCGAAGGCAAACATGTATCCGTCTTTTTCGCTTTCCGGCGAGTTTGGTTACGCAGGAAATAATCAATTCAGCAACAACCTCAGCGATATGTTCACCTGGCGGAATCGCGTGGTGAACGCCGGTGCGGGTGTCGTTTTTCCAATTTTTAACTATGGTCGCCTGGTAAACCAGGTGCGGGTGCAGGATGCCCAATTCCAGCAGGCGTTGCTTAACTATCAGAACACCGTTTTAATAGCGCAGCAGGAGGTGGAAAATGGCCTCGCTAATTTCAGCAGTCAGCAGAGCGCGCTGGCTTCCCTGAATCAGGCAGCAACAGCAGCGCGCCGATCGACAGAGCTTAGCACGATTCAATACAAGGAGGGCCAGACAGATTATACGACCGTTCTGATGGCCGAGCAGACGCAACTGAGCGTGGAGGACAACGTCGCCACTACGCAGGGCAACGTGGTGCTGGGGCTGATCTCGGTGTATCGCGCGCTTGGCGGCGGCTGGCAGGTTCGCGATGGACATGATGTGGTTTCGGAAAAAGTCAAAGCCCAGATGGCCCGGCGAACCAACTGGGGCGAAATGCTGGAGCCGTCACAACATTTGCCGTGAGGATACTACCAGTCAGCGTGAAACATAAAACAAACACCAAAAAGCGAAAACCCATGAGCTTTTATCAAACTTTTATAGGAGCCGAGGTGACAAGGCTCAAATTTAAAATTACATCAGCATGCTGTTTCGTTGGCGTGGTCAGCGCTGCACTGACAATATCAGCCTGCCACAAGCCGGACGAGGTGAAGCCATCCGTCCCGATGGTTACGGTCGGTCATCCAACGCAGGAATCGGTGACGTCTTATCTCCATCTAACCGGCACAGCAGCTGCGTCGCAATCCGTGGATCTTGTTGCGCGTGTGCCGGGCTATCTGCAGTCGATTAATTTTCAGGATGGCGCTTTTGTCGAGTCTAACCGGTTGCTCTTCGTTATCGAGCCGGCGCCTTACGAGGAGCAGTTGAAGATTGCCCAAGCGCAGTTGTTCCAGGCACAATCAGAACTGGACCGCCAGCAGGAAATGGTCAAAGAGAATGCTACGTCTGTGGCCAATGTCGAGCGTTGGCAGAGTCAGCGTGATCAGGCAGGGGCCCAGCTCGAACTGGCCAAACTCAACCTCAGTTACACACACGTCACCGCCCCGTTCAGCGGACGGATGAGCCGTCATCTGGTGGATGTCGGCAACATGGTCGGTGTCAGCGGCGACACCAAGCTGGCCACCTTGGACGATCTGGTGCCGATCTACATTTATTTCAGTCTCAACGAGCGCGATGCCCTGGACATTCGCGACGCAATGAAAAAACTCGACATACAGATTGGTTCAGGTGTGGGCAAGATTCGGGTGGGGATCGGATTGCAAAATGAAACGGGGTTTCCGCACCAGGGGACGCTGGATTATGTGGACAGCGGAATCAGCACCTCGACCGGTACACTCCAGTTGCGGGCTTTGTATGATAACGAGGACAAGGCGATTTTCCCCGGCGTATTTGCACGCGTGCGTATTCCGCTGGGCGAGCCGCAGTGGCTGCCGGTGGTGCCCGGTACCGCCATTGGCACCGACCAGGAAGGCAACTACGTTTGGATTGTTGATGACAATGATATCGTGGTTCGACGTTCAGTGGAAAAAGGGCCAACAACGAAAGACGGGGTGGCGATCAAGAGCGGAATTACCGCGCAGGATCCTGTTGTGGTGAATGGCTTCCAGAACGCCAAGCCGGGTGAAAAAGTTACTACGCAAAAGGAACACTGAATAGTTTCTCTTTAAAGTTATGTTCGAGGAAATGTCTTTCACCAATTTGAAGGTAGAGACAGGGCGCTGTCCATACCAGAGCAGATAAACGCTTTATCACCGAAGGCATAAGATAGCCAATGTTTTCCAAATTTTTCATCGAGCGGCCGGTGCTGGCGAACGTCATCGCCATCCTCTTCATATTGCTGGGCGGTGTCGCTATCTATTCGCTCCCTGTAGCGCAATATCCGCCCATCACGCCGCCCACTGTTCAGGTTACCGCAAACTATCCCGGGGCCAGTGCCCGGACGCTGATGGAGACGGTGGCATTACCCATCGAACAACAAGTCAACGGCGTGGAAAAAATGCTCTACATGCAGTCCACCTGCACTTCAGACGGACGTTATACGCTGACGATTACTTTCAAGGTCGGCACCGATCTGGACTTCGCGCAGGTGCTCGTGCAGAACCGCGTCGCCGCCGCGATGGCTCAGTTACCTCCATCGGTGCAGCAGCAGGGCGTGGTGACCAAGAAAAAATCCACTGCTATTCTCCAGATCATCACGCTGACCTCCACCAATAAAAATCAGGACGCGTTGTTCCTGAATAATTACGCAACGATTTCACTAAAAGACAAGCTGGGGCGACTACCCGGCGTCGGTGATATTACGGTATTTGGTATCGGCCAATACGCCATGCGTGTCTGGCTGGATCCGGAGCTGATGCGCGAGCGTTCGTTGACGCCGAGAGAGGTCATCCTCGCAATTCAGAAGCAAAGTGGGAAAGTTGCCGCCGGCCAGATCGGCATGCCGCCCACACCGGCCGGACAGGATTTTCAACTGACGGTGAACGTGCAGAGCGCATTCACAGACGAAAATCAATTTGCGAACATCATCGTCAAGTCCGATTCCAGCAATGGCGGGCAGATTACACGCGTCCGTGACATTGGTCGCGTAGAGCTTGGCGCGCAGACGTACAGCCAGTTCTTTAAAAAAGACGGCCAGCCCGCAGGTGGTATTGCCATCTTTCAACTGCCCGAGGCCAATGCCTTGGACACCGCCAAAATCGTGCGCAAGGCCATGGAAGGTTACGCCAGGGATTTTCCGGAGGGCATGGTGTATTCGATTCCGTTCGACACCACCAAATTCGTCAGCGAATCTGTCAACGAAGTGTATCGTACTTTGTTTGAAGCGGGTATTCTCGTGCTGCTGGTCATTATGGTCTTTCTCCAGAACTGGCGCGCGACGCTGATTCCGGCCACCACAGTGCCGGTGACGATTATTGGCGCCTTTGCCGGCATGGCGCTCCTCGGTTTCAGTATCAATCTGCTGACGCTGTTCGCCATCGTGCTGGCCATCGGCATCGTCGTCGACGACGCCATCGTGATCGTGGAAGGCGCATCGCAGCATATCGAACTCGGCAAGACGCCCAAGCAGGCGGCCATAGACGTGATGCGCGATTTGTTTGGGCCGGTTATCGGTATCACGCTTGTGCTGATGTCTGTGTTTCTGCCTCCAGCGTTCATGCCGGGCATCACCGGCCAGATGTATCGACAATTTGCACTCGTTATCGCCGTGACGGCTGTTATCAGCGCCGTGAACGCCGTTACGCTGAAGCCGACTCAATGTGCCCTTTGGCTGCGGCAGATCGACCCCAAAAAGAAGAAAAATATTTTTTTCCGCGGATTCAACGCCGTCTATGAGCCGATGGAACGTGCCTACACACGGTTGATTCAACGGATGGTGCAGCGTAGCGGGTTTATGGCGCTGATTGCCCTTGCTTTGGTCGGCGTTGCCGGATGGGGACTGATGCATGTTCCCACCGGGTTCATTCCAACGGAAGATCAGGGCTACGTGATGGTTGCAGTGCAATTGCCCGATGGTGCGTCGTTGGAGCGGACAGAAGGGGTTATGGACAAAATCGTCCGGCTCGGTCGCGAAGTCCCCGGGGTGGCCCAGTCGATCGCCATCGGTGGTATCTCGCCGCTGGAAAACAATGCCTCGCTTGCCAACTCAGGTATCGTCTATTTCCTGCTCAAGGACTGGGGCGAACGCGGCAAAGGTGAAGACCTGCGCTCCATCTACGAAAATTTAAACCGGAAGCTGGTGAATTTTCAGGATGCCTCCACTCTCGTGCTCGTGCCACCGCCGATTCAGGGTCTGGGACTTTCGGGTGGTTTTCAAATGCAGGTGGAATTAACCGACGGAACCTATGACTTCGTCCGTTTGCAGCAAGCAGCGAACGCCATTACTGATCGGGCCAAAACCAATCCTGCCATCCGCATGGCCTTAACACCGTTCCGTGCCCAGGTGCCACAGATTGCAGTGAAGGTGGATCCATCTCGCGCGGAAACACTCAAGGTGCCGGTCGGCGATGTTTATGGTACCTTGCAGACCTACCTTGGCTCCAGCTTCGTGAGTCTCTTTACGAAATTTGGCCACAACTTCATGGTTTTTGCCCAATCCGACGCAAAGCAGCGGCTCACGGCGAACGATTTGATAGATTATTATGTTCGTAGCCAGACAGGGGACATGGTGCCTCTCGGCACGTTGGCAGACATCCGTTCCATGGTTGGCCCGTCGGTCATCACGCTCTACAATTTGTTCCCCTCGGCCACTATCAACGGTACGGCGAACGAAGCCTTCAGCTCCGGTCAGGCGCTGGATACCATGCAGGCCATCGCCGATCAAACGCTCGGTCCCGGAATGAAGTTTGAGTGGACTGCCATGTCGTATCAGGAAAAGCTCGTCGGCAGTTCTGTCTATTTGATTTTCGCTCTGGCTATCCTGCTGGTATACCTCGTACTGGCCGGACAATATGAGAGCTGGATAACGCCGGGAGCTGTCATCTTCGCCGTGCCGTTGGCTTTACTCGGCACTGTCGGCGCGATGCTGGCCATAGGCTTTGCCAACAATATCTACGTGCAGATTGGACTGGTGCTGCTGATCGCGTTATCAGCAAAAAACGCCATTCTCATCGTGGAGATGGCGCGAGAACACCGCGCCGCCGGCAAGGATATTCTGGAGGCGACCGTAGAATCGGCCCGGGTGCGATTCCGGCCTATCTTAATGACATCGTTTACCTTTATCCTTGGGGTCATGCCATTGGTATTTGCGAGCGGCGCCGGTGCCAGTGCTCGCAAATCGCTTGGTATTGCGGTGGCCACTGGCATGCTCGCATCAACCTGTCTGGCCGTGTTGTTTGTACCGGCGTTTTTTGTTGTGTTGCAGCGTTTTGCGGAACGGAAAAAGGGTAAGCAGGCAGCGGTTAAAAATTCGAAATCAGCATGATCGAGGGCGGAAAGAAATATGAAAACCAAATCTGAAAATTTGTTAAATGATCATTTCTGACAGTGCTTTTTGAAAAATTCCCTTAATTCGATAAGTCGAGGTATACGCTACCGGCATACATCCTCGGGCAGTGCCTAAACAGCTGGATCGTAGTTCCAGTGTATCCATTTGTAATTAACTCTTAATTTCTCTGAGATTTATTTGCTGTCAATTAATAAATTCGACAGGATCTCTTTTAACATAGACAGAGTGATCGCAACCCTTGCAAATGTGTGTCAAGTCGAGGACATACACCCTTATTTTCAAAATATCGATTTCAAATCGATATAGAGACCTTAGGGGGTATATCTGCCGATCACAACGCTTGGTAGGAACGTACTGATATGGTTAATACTGTCAATAATAAACTGTTGTCCATTGCCTCTTTTTAATCACCGATCTATCGGTGTTTGCACCGAGGTTAATTAACATTTTCCAGTTCATGGTCAGAGACGGGGGCATCGTTTAACGACTGTTGATCAGTCTGATATGCGCGGGTTGGGTACCGTATGAATTAGCTTCGTCATGGAGCTGCCACTATCTATAGACGGGAGTTGTAGCTGTAATGCTTAATCCTATAGATATAATGGTTAACACTTTATCAAGAATAGACCTGCCTACCTTGCAAACGTGGGTTAAGTTGAAAGCAACAACCAAAGACTTAGAGCCAAAATCAAGGAGGCAGGTCATGAAGAAAACAATAAAGAATATCGGTTTGGATGTCCACAAAAACTCAATATCAATTGGCATAGCCGATATGGTCAGAAATGGAGCAGGTATCTCGGTTGAATTCCTGAAAAGATCAAGAATCATATACGATCCATTGTGCCGCCATTTTTCGGGTGACAATCCTGAATTCTCAAAAGTGCACACTGCTCCATTTCGAAAGCCGTGTCTGCTCAAGGTCAAGGTCAACCTATGATGTCTGTTTTTCAACATAAGCTTGCCAATGAATATCTTTCTTATCAAAATGATGATTGAGTCAAAAAGAACGGGAGATGTATATCCAATATACGCCGCATCACAGATTTTCTGGAATGCTCCCCTGTTACTACTTCCTCTATTCAGCTTCTTTTTCCTCCTGCAGTGCCAGTATCTTTAGGGATATCATCCTTTAGACGATATCCTACCCCAACCTCTGTAATGATATAACATGGACGGGAAGAATCCTTTTCTATCTTCCGCCGCAGGTTGCTGATATTGACTCGAAGGACATGTGATTGCTCAATATATCCAACACCCCAGATTTGTCTACATATCTGCCGATGGGTCAAGACCTTACCCGCATTTGTGACCAAAAGCCGCAAGAGATCGTATTCTGTTGGTGTCAGCTGTATTTCACAACCAGCAAGCAAGACCTTTCTGTGGACGAGGTCGACTTCCAGATCGCCGGTGCTATAAACAGACTCCGGGACGCTCTGTGCAGAATGCCGCAATGCAGCCCTGATTCGAGCCAGAAGCTCTCCGGCGCCAAACGGTTTTGTCAGATAGTCATCAGCTCCGGCATCCAGGGCCATCACCTTATCATCTTCCCGTTCCCGAACCGACAGGACAATGATCGGCACTTTGGACCACTCCCGTATCCTCTTGATAACCTCGATACCATCCATATCCGGAAGACCGAGATCAAGCAGGATAAGATCAGGCCGGAAGGTAGCGGCAGCTGTAATGGCAAGCCGTCCATTTTCCGCCTTATAAACGGAGAATTCTACTGAATTCAAAATAGTTTCCAGAAATCGTAGAATGGCGGCTTCATCATCCACTACCAGGATTTTGACATCGATTGCCTTGTCAACGGTAGTATTAGCCATGGGTCACCTCCTCGTCGGGCATTACCTTGTGAGCGGCAGTTTCAGTTTCACCACAAAACCCTTGCCAAATCGATTTTCCGCCTTGATTCTACCGCCATGAGCCTCCACTATCCCTTTACAGATTGAAAGCCCGAGACCTGTCCCTCCCCGTCCCTCCGGAATAGGCACCTGGTAGAATTTATCGAAAATGCCTTCCAAATCATGATCAGGTACGCCGGATCCCCGATCTACCACCTCAATGCGTAAGAATGATCTGTCACATCGAACAATAATATTGATTTCACTGTCCTGTGGAGAAAACTTAACCGCGTTCTCCAAAAGGTTGACCAGTACCTGGGTCATCAACACCATATCCATCGCCACCAACGGCATGTCGGGCGGGAGGTGTATTTGCACCTGACGATTGTTCAACTGCTGATCGATTTGGGCCAGGGCGCAACTGATCAGGTCCTGAACGTCGCATGCTTCCTCTTTTATTTTCACGACACCGGCTTCCAGGCGGGTCATATTCAACAAATTCGTGACAAACCGGTTGAGCCGGATTGCCTCCTCGGAGGCTGTGGCCAGAAGTTCCTGTTTTGCCTGCTCACTCAGTCCTGTTCCCTGTTCTTTCAGACTACTTAAAATGCCTGTAATCGAGGCCAGAGGTGACCGGAGGTCATGGGAGATGGAATTTAACAGCGCACGCTCGAGATTCTCTCTTGCGGCAAGAATCTGGGTCTGCTCAGCCTGCCGGGCAAGTTTCACCCGTTCCAGGGCCATTGCTGTCTGTCCGGCAAAGGCATCAAGAAGGAGGCGAATTTGTTGCGAGGTATAGCCGGCTTCGTCGGCGAGTTCAATCCCGAAAACACCCAGGTTATTCACCGATGTTTTTAAGGGCAGATAAAGATATTTTGAAGAACCCAGGGTTGTGGTGCCACGCCCTGCCGCCTGTTGGTTACGAAAGGCCCAGTCTGCTACCGCTCTTTCTTTGAGATCCGGTTCCTGCTGTCCCTCGGCTGCAACAAACCTAAGATGTTCTTTGTCGGGAGAAAAAAAGAATAGCTCAGCATTGAGGCTCTCTTTCATATTTTTGCGTACGGCCTTCACGATCGAGGACGTGTCGGCCGCCGCAGCCAGGTCACGGCTGATATAGTACAGACTTGCCGTCTGGATTTCACGAGTCTGCATCGCCTCGGCACGCTCACGCCCCCTGGCCACCAGGGTACTTATGACCACCCCCACGGTAAAAAAAGCGAGAAAGGTCAGCAGATTCTCCGTATCAGCGACAGCAAAGGTATGATGAGGCGGAATAAAAAAGAAATCAAAGACAAGAACACTTAAAAATGCTGTCAGAATAGCAGGTCTGCGCCCCAATCGGACCGCCGCCAGGACTACCGCAAGAAGATAGATCATGACCATGTTGGTCGGTGAAAAAAAAGGGGTTAACGCCCTACAGATCAGGGATGCTCCGGCCACAAAAACGCATGAGATAAAATACTCTTTCCAGAGGATGGCTTCCTTTGACCTCGTTTGTAAGCCATTTTTGCGATCAGTGGGGCCAATACTGACAACATATACATCAATATGCCCGCTTTTGCGGATAATCTGATCTACAATAGGAGGGCGTAACAGTTCTCGCAGCCTGGATTTGGCAGGTTTCCCCACAACTATCTTGGTAATATTGTGCCTGAGGGCATACTCGACGAGGGCATCCGATACTGAAGTTCCCGTGATTGTCGCCACCTCCGCCCCCATATTTTCCGCCAATCGGAGCTCCTGCCAGATTCGTTCACGGTTTTCCCGCGCATAGGCATCCTCACCGGGGGTCTCAATATATACGGCGCTCCAGGGTGCCTTCATTCCACTAGCTAAACGTCGGGTGATGCGAATCAGCTTTTCGCTGAAAGGACTACCGCTGACGCAGACCAAAAGCCGCTCCATCATCGACCATGGACCGGGAATAGCACGCGTCTCCATATAAGCCCGCATCTGCTCGTCAACCCTAATCGCCGTATGGCGAAGCGAAAGCTCGCGTAGCGCAATCAGGTTACCGGGCTGAAAGAACTTCTCCATGGCTTGTGTCGCCTGAGCCGGGATATATACCTTGCCCTCATGGAGCCGTTGCAGAAGCTCGTCGGGTGAAATATCAACCAGGCGGATGTCGGCAGCCTGATCGAGTAAAAGGTCCGGAACTGTTTCTCGGACAATAACACCGGTAATTTGGGCGACGACATCGCTTAAGCTCTCGAAATGCTGGATATTGACGGTGGTGTATACATCAATGCCGGCATTGAGAAGTTCCTGCACATCCTGCCAACGCTTCTCATGACGTGAGCCGGGGGCGTTGGTATGGGCAAGTTCATCGACCAGAGCTACTCCTGGGCTACGTTGAAGAACAGCGTCGATATCGAGTTCAGGCAGCAATACCCCCTGATACTCGATCATCGACTTCGGCACTACCTCCAGACCCTGAAGCAGGGCATCGGTCTCCATACGTTCATGGGATTCGACATAGGCCGCCACCACATCAATTTCTTCCGACTTGAGTTGTCGGGCAACCGTCAGCATCGCGTAGGTCTTGCCGACTCCGGCCGCATAACCAAGAAATATCTTTAATTTCCCTTTTGTAGTTTCCTCGGCCTGGGCCAATTTGAGCATAGCCTCCGGTGATGGACGGTTCTCATCAATATCGGTCATTGAGGCGTACCGTCCAAAGCAAGATTAAGAAGCAGCACATTCACCCGCGGTTCACCGAGGACGCCCCATTGGCGATCCTCAATATGGGAGGAAACAAGCTTGTTCAATGCCTCATCTGACATGCCCCGCGCCTTGGCAACACGGGCAATCTGTATCCTGGCCGCCTCAACACTTACATGAGGGTCGAGACCACTAGCCGACGCCTCAACAAGGTCGGCAGGAATACTGCCGGCAACCCCTGAATCATGGAGGGCCTGAACCCGATTACCGACCGTTTTAATGAAATCCGGATTGGTTGGACCGGAGTTTGAACCGCCTGAAGCAATAGGATTGTAAGCAAAATCAGACGTGGCAGAGGGACGGGACCAGAAATATTTTGCCTGAGAAAAAGGCTGGCCGATCAAGCTGGAGCCGATCACCTGGTTGTTGGTATCGGTGATGAGGCTGCCCCCCGCCTGGTTGGGAAAGATGACGGAAGCAATGCCGGTAATGACAGCCGGATAGATGCCGCCACAGATAACGGTGAAAACGAAGAACAGTAAAAGAGCAGGTTTCAATTCTTTCATGGTGTACTCCTTATCACAGATGGAACGATGCTCGTCATTCATCTCTTATAGTCATTGGTTTGTTATACTACCATCCCGATAATCATATCAATAAGCTTAATCCCAAAGAATGGAGCGATGATTCCGCCGAGTCCATAGAGGAGCAGGTTATGGATCAGGAGCTTCTCGGCCGGCATTGGACGAAATTTGCTTCCCTTGAGCGCCAGCGGTACCAGGAGCGGAATGATAAGCGCATTAAAAATAACTGCCGAGAGAATGGCGCTAAAGGGACTGGCCAGGTGCATGACGTTGAGCACCCCCAACTGAGGATAGATCGAGAGCATCATTGCCGGAATGATAGCGAAGTACTTGGCTATATCATTGGAGATGCTGAAGGTGGTCAGATTGCCACGGGTCATCAGGATCTGCTTGCCGACCTCGACGATATCGAGGAGTTTGGTCGGATTACTGTCCAGATCAATAATGTTGGCTGCCTCTTTGGCCGCCTGAGTGCCGGTGTTCATAGCCACTGCCACATCTGCCTGGGCCAGAGCAGGAGCGTCATTGGTTCCGTCACCGGTCATCGCCACCATTAAACCTGCTTCCTGGTGTTCCTTGATGAGGTTAAGTTTATCCTCGGGTTTTGCCTGGGCGAGGAAATCGTCAACCTGGGCCTCGGCGGCAATGGCGGCGGCGGTCAGCGGATTATCGCCGGTGATCATTATGGTCTTGATCCCCATACTCCGGAGCTGCTGGAAGCGCTCCTGAATCCCTCCCTTGATGATGTCCTTCAAATTGACGACCCCGAAGATTTCAGAATCGCAGCAGACAACCAAAGGCGTCGCCCCGGCCCGGGCAACCTTGTCAACAACGTTTTCCAGGTTGTTCGGAATGACATGTGCGCCAAGACCCTTCACGTAGGCAACTATCGAGTCGGACGCCCCTTTACGATACTGTTTGCCATTTGTATTGACTCCTGAGAGACGGGTGTCGGCACTGAAAGCTATTGTTTCTGCATTGACTGGAAGTTCTTGCAGTTGGATACCATACTTCTGTTTTGCCAGCGTTAAGATACTCCTCCCCTCAGGGGTTTCATCGGTAAGCGAGGCGAACAGCGCCACTTCGGCAAGCTCCTGTTCAGAATATCCCCCCAGTGGAATGAACTCTACAGCCTCCCGGTTGCCCAAAGTGATGGTGCCGGTTTTATCCAGAAGAAGCACATTCACGTCGCCTGCCGCCTCGATTGCACGGCCGGACAGGGCGATGACATTTTTCTGAAAGAGCCGGTCCATGCCGGCAATACCGATGGCAGGGAGCAGCGCCGCGATGGTTGTCGGCGCCAGGCAAACAAAAAGAGCCACCAGGATCGTGAGAGATATGGACGTTCCCTGTCCCGTCGCCTGCACGCTGTATATGGAGAGCGGACTGATATTGGCGCAGACCAGCAGGAAGACCAGGGTTAAAGCGAACAGGAGTACTTCCAGTGCGATCTCATTGGGAGTCTTGCGCCGTTTGGCCCCTTCAATGAGTGAGATCATTCGATCAAGGAATGTCTCACCCGGGTTGGCGGTAATCCTGATGATGATCGAATTGGCAAGGACGGTTGTACCGCCGGTTACGGCACTTCGATCTCCTCCCGATTCACGTATGACTGGAGCCGACTCCCCGGTTACAGCCGCTTCGTTCACCAGAGCTGCGCCGGCGATGACGTCACCGTCGCCCGCGATCATTTCATGAGCCTCGATGAGGATATAGTCATCCTTACGCAGTTCAGTTGCTGAGACGATCTCAAAAGGAGCATCGAATTCAGGCTTTTTCAAGCGCTTGGCCTGCACATCTGTGCGTGCTTTTCGCAGGCTGGCCGCACGGGCCTTGCCGCGACCTTCCGCCAGGGCCTCGGCAAATGTGGCAAAAATAACCGTCAGCCAGAGCCAGAGGGAGACAAATCCGGTGAACCTGGCAGGCTCCCGGTTCATACCGGCGATAGACATGCCGAAGGTCACCAGGGTAATGACGCTTGCTATCTCCACGCAAAGCATGACTGGATTGTGCCATAGCCTTCGGGGGTTGAGTTTTTTAAAGGAATCGACCAGCGCGGGTTTCATTATCCGTACGTCGAAAATTGATATCGGTTCGGGTATATGTTTCGACATGATTATTTGCCTCCCAACATGGTCAGATGTTCGACGATCGGTCCCAAAGATAGGGCGGGAAAGAACGTTAAGGCGCCGACAATCAGAATCACCAGCGTCAGCCAGAGGGCGAACGGCACCCTATCCGTAGGCAGTGTCCCCAAGCTTGGTGGCACGAACTTTTTCACCGACAAGGATCCGGCCATGGCAAGCGACGCCACTATTGGGGCAAAGCGCCCGATGAACATGGCTACTGCTCCTGTTATATTGTAGAAGATGGTGTTGCCATTGAGCCCGGCAAAAGCACTGCCGTTATTGTTGGAGATTGAAGCAAAGGCATATAGCACTTCGGAGAGGCCGTGCGCACCCGGATTATTCATAGAGGCTACTGCGGACGGCACCATCATCGCTACTCCGGACAAGATTAAAGTCAGGATTCCAGAGGTCAGCACCGTGATGATCGACATCCACATCTCCTGCGCTTCGATTTTTTTCCCAAGAAACTCGGGAGTCCGCCCAATCATTAGCCCTGCCACGAAGACCGCTATCACCACAAAGGCGAGCATGGTGTAAAGACCGGTGCCGACCCCGCCGAAGATCACCCCGGACAGGAGTATCATTGAGAGCGGGATCAATCCGCCAAGCGGCATAAGGGAATCGTGCATGGTGTTGACGGCACCACAGGAAGTCCCGGTAGTGGCAACGGCGAACAGGCTGCTCCCGGCCAGACCGAAGCGGGTTTCTTTTCCTTCCATATTAATGCCATGCACCCCGAGTTTAGACACAAGCGGATTTCCGCTTGATTCAGCCCAATAGAGGGCAGCCATTGCAAGAAGGAGAACAGCAAGCATGATCGCCAGGAGTGCCCAGCCCTGACGAGGGTTTCCGACCATCCGGCCGAAGGTGCAGGTAAAGGCACCAGGGATGAGGAGAATCATGAATATTTCCAACATGTTTGAGAACGGAGTTGGGTTCTCGAAAGGGTGAGACGAGTTGGCGTTGAAAAAACCGCCACCGTTGGTACCTAATTCCTTTATTGCCTCTTGCGAAGCGACAGGTCCCATTGGAATGGTTACCTTTTTGACGGTAATCGAGTTGATGATCGGTTTTCCTTTGGTATCCATCATTGCATTACCATTGGCAACTTCTTGAGGTCGTTCATAGCTCGCCGGCTGAAGAAGCGGCACTGTCCGATATGGACTGAAATTCTGAATTACCCCCTGGTAAGTGAGGAGCACGGCGAAGATGAGCGCTAAAGGTAACAAGATGTAAAGGATGCTTCGCGTTAGATCCACCCAGAAGTTACCTATCACGGTAGTCTTTCGCCTGCTTATCCCCCGGATCAGGGCAATGGCCACGGCCATCCCGGTAGCGGCGGAGATGAAATTGTGCACGGTAACGCCGAAGATCTGGGAAAAATAACTGGTCGTCGACTCGGGGCTATAGTTTTGCCAATTGGTATTGGTCATAAAACTGGTGGCCGTATTGAGAGCCAGATGCCATGAGAAAGCGCCAAATTTCTGCGGATTAAGAGGAAGAACTCCCTGAAACAATAAAATCGCAAAAAGAAAGATGCCCCCCAAAAGGTTAAAAAGGAACAAACTGAGAGCGTAGTCCTTCCAGTCCATCTCCACCTCTTTATCGATACTGCAGATTTGATACAACAGATTTTCGCAAGGAATTAACACCGTGGATAGGACGGTAGTCTCCCCCTGATACACTTTGGCCATATACGAACCCAAGGGTCCGATCAAGCCAAGGAAAAGCAGGAACAATAAAGGAATCTCTATTATTTCATAGGGAACCATAATCATCATCTCCATACAAAAATGTTTCTCAATAGGATTGGGTACACCTGCTTGATTGACTCAAACAAACGCTGACATTTTTATCTCCTACTATGAGGATAAAGAGAATCATATACATAACGGTGTAAAGATGGGGTCAAAATTGGAGGTAAAAGTGTCAAGAAGTTGTCAAGATCGCCTTTATTTGGAGGGAGGAATAAATAATCAAAGGATAAAAGGAATGCCTCAGACAAAGAAACAGAATACACTGAAATCGGGAGCGACTAGCTCAACAGTATTAAGATACCTGGACCTCCGGTTTTAAGTATACGGTTAGCGTTGCTAGTTCACATCTAAATCAAGTTTGTGTTTATTTCGGGTTGAAATTACTACTGTGAGGGAAATGAAGAGATTGGCTAAAAACCTAACAAAATAAAAATATTTATTTGGATAATTTAACGATACCTGGCAAGAAAAACGCATTTTTATGTCCTAGATTTTTCAAGTGGATGCCCAAATCTAAACTGCCACTTCCGACAAAAGGAGTTAAAGAAGAGATGAAATGCTGGTTTACAAGTAATCTCGGCGATGCCATGTTGGCTGGAGAATCATTAGAACATATCAAGGAACTTTTCCTGGCAGCATATGAAACGAACGACAGCAGAAGAGAACGAGCCTTATTCGTTCGTCATGAATCCGAGGGACGTCTTCACTGTGAAGTCAAAGTTTACTTTTCTCCTGCAACGGATATTGTGGCAAAAACAGTCAATGCGACTCCTTGTAATAAACCTTCTTCGGACGGATTAAGTTTGTTGGTTGGCTCAGAGGAATCGTGGTCAGTGCTTTTTCCAGAAAAAAGCGTTTATCGTAAATGACCTGATCTTTAGACTCAAGATTAAATCTATTGGAGGGAACAGATGACGAGGAAAAATCATCAAACTGGCTATGATTTTCGGTTGTTCCGTCTCATTCCTAATCGAGTTGAGAGATTGTGGAGATTACTACGGTGCATATCAAGATCTCTAGCAGCACCAGCCCAGTTCCCCTGGTTGCGATCGAGTGCTGATTGAATGAGTCGTATTTGAAATGCTTTTACTTCGTCACGAAAGGATATTTCCTTAGGAGGCAGAGCAGGAGTCTCATACGTAGAGTAGGGCTGTACATAAAGCGCTGATCCGAGATCACCAGCTAGATGTTCAGGCAGGATCTTTAAATATCCTTCACCGAGATACCTCTGGGACGCCTTTAATACGGCTCTCGATAGTATGTTTTCCAATTCTCGGACATTGCCGGGCCAACTATAGCGACCGAGAAGTTGTAATGCAGCCTCACTTATTCGAACTTCGCCAAGGCCAAGTTTTCTTTGGGCTCGTTCAACGAAAAAGCCGGTAAGAATGGCGATATCCTCCTTACGGTCACGTAATGCTGGCACCTTTATCGGATACACGTTGAGTCGGTGATAAAGGTCGGCTCTAAATCTACCTGCCTGAACCTCTGCTTCCAGGTTTCTATTGGTGGCTGCAAGTAAGCGGACGTCTGCATGCATCATTTTTTCTGAGCCGATTCTCTGGATTTCGCCTTCCTGAATAACCCTCAGAATTTTGGCCTGAATTTCCAGGGAGAGCTCACCAATTTCGTCCAAAAAGAGAGTCCCGCCATCGGCAAGTTCAAATTTGCCGGCCCTGTCGTTGCTTGCTCCGGTAAAAGAGCCCTTCACATGACCAAAAAGTTCACTTTCAGCGAGCGAATCCGGTAGTGCCGCGCAATTGAGATAGAGCATCGCTTTATTTCGCCGATTGGAATGGCGGTGTATGGCTCTGGTTACCAGTTCTTTGCCAACGCCGGTTTCGCCGAGAACCAGAATAGTATAGTCTGATTTAGCAACCAGCTCAATTTCTTGCCGCAATTTCTCAATGACGGGACTCTTGCCAAGAATATCCCAACCTCTCTGTAGAGCAACATCTTGCATCAGGTCTGAGGCAATCTGGCCTTGGCGTTCTGCTTTTTCCTCAAGTGCTTTGAGTAAATCCGCCACCTGCATCTGCGCGCCGGCCATAGAACCGATGGTCTGTAAATACTGCTTAGGTAGAAGATCAAACGCCCCGATAGTAACAGAATCGGCTGTCAGAACGCCAACCAGATTGCCGTTGACATACAGCGGGCAGCCAAGACAGGCATGGATATGCTGTAAGGCCTCAGGATCCGAAACCAGCATACCATCAAAAGGGTCCGGGAGTGGGCTATCTGCAGGAAAGAGTACAGGTTCACTTGATCTGCAAATTAGGTCCAGGCGCGGGTGCTCACTTCTCAAATAGACACGTCCCATGGCATCCGGGGTTAATCCTATTGAGGCTATTGGTGTGAGGTTGTCTGCTTGGACCCGTAAAAGGGTTGCCGCATCATAAGGAATGGCACGGTGTAGCGCGTCTAATAATCGTTGATAACGATCTTCCGCACTCATGACTGCTGTAAGGTCGACCGCAATGGCCGAGAGGGTATGTAGTTTGTCCATAGTTATCAGTATAACAACGATGTTATATATATCGCAACATTGAAGTGTTGTTAAAATGTAAACATATTTTGTAATATATTGAAATATAACGATTAATAATTTGGCACACTAGTTGCTATCATTTAGATTAAGAGAAGATACCGCGCCTGATCTTATTTCTTGCAGCTGGGGTCTAAAAGTAGAAGTTCCGTTTGTGTAAAAGGGTCTGTTGTCGGATGGGACATAAACAGCAGCTCCAAATAGAAGTTGATTAAGCAAAAACAACAAAAGGAGATACCATGAAGATTTTAAAACTAAAAGACACGAATGAATTTACTCCCGGAGCCATGAAAAGGTTCTTCCTGGTAGAAGACTCACCAAGCTTTAAAATCGTCAACTTTAACCTGGATGAAGGAGTTACATTTCCAGTTCATTCACATGACCTGGATGGTGAGCTGTCAATTCAGGTATTAGAAGGAGAAGGGTTTTTTTTAGGTGATGGAGATACAAAAATACCAGCCAAACAGGGAGATATTCTAATTTCACAGATTCGGGAACCTCATGGGGTAAGAGCAAAGACTCAGATGAGAATTCTGGTGACAATAGCTCCACCAATTTGATATAATATCAGCAGATAGTACTGCCTATATGCCTGGATAAACGTAAAATAACCATAAGAGGAATATCATGTCTGAGAAAGTTAAAATTGATCAAGAGGAATGTATTGGCTGTGAAGCTTGTGTGGAAATATGTTCCTCAGTATTTGCCTTTGATGACGATAAAGGGAAAGCTTATGTCCTTGACGATGCAGATGCAGGAGAAGATTGCGTAGATGAGGCAATAGCTTCTTGTCCAGTTGAGTGTATTTCTAAGGAATGACAAACTCACGAAATTCATTCATACTCTTTTCAGTGCCCCCTTGAGGAGTAAAAAACATGAAATGAATTTCCTAGGTACTAATGGCATCAACTAAGAAGAGAGGAGATTCAAATGGCACAGATCTCACAGAAGAGCACCTTGTCCCACTGGTGGCGGCATGCGACCATCCTCGTCATGATTTTCGGCTTCGCTACCCTCAGTATCCTGACGGTAATGACCTACACTAATGCGCCGCCCATTCCTTTAAAAGTTGTCAATGAGAAAGGCGACGTCTTATTTACTAAAGAGAACATTGATGCAGGACAGGATGTGTTCTTAAAATACGCCCTCATGGAACACGGTACCCTGTGGGGACACGGGGCATATCTGGGACCAGATTACACAGCCGAATATTTGCATAGGGAAGCTGAGATTGTCCAGGGTGTCATAGCGCAAAACAAATTCGGCAATCCTTATAACAACCTCACCCCGGAGCAGAAGGCATTCGTCTCACAGGAATTGAAAACCGAGCTAAAAACCAATCGTTACGATGCTACCACCGGTCAACTGACCTTCTTTCCAGGTGAAGCAACTGCCTACCAAGAACTGTTTTCTTATTGGACGGATTTCTTCACCAAAGAAAATGGCGCACCGGGTCTTCCTGTCAATTATATCAACAATCCCGAAGAATTAAAAAATCTAACTGCCTACTTTGCCTGGGCAACCTGGGCTACCGTTACAAATCGGCCCAACGAGGATTACACCTACACCAACAACTGGCCGTACGAGCCGCTTGTCGGCAATCATCCATCAAGTCAGGCCTACATCTGGAGCGCTCTCAGCCTGGTCACGCTTCTCAGCGGGCTTGGTCTCGTCCTGCTCTTCTTTGGAAAGTTCCATTTTCTGGGGTGGGAGGGAGAAAAAGATGACTTTAAACTGTTGTCGCCACCCCCTCGTTCGTGGACACTTACCCCCAGCCAGTGGGGAACAGGCAAGTTCTTCCTTATTGTGGCACTCTTATTTTTGCTACAGACTTTGGTCGGCGGTGGTCTGGCCCATTACAGGGTGGAACCCTATGGCTTCTATGGTTTGCATTTTATTCTCAATATCTTCCCTTATAATCTGCTGAGAACCTTTCATCTTCAACTGGTCATATTCTGGATCGCCACCGCCTGGGTTGCAGGAGGGTTGTTCCTCGCCCCATGGGTTGGAGGGCACGAGCCCAAAGGCCAAAAACTGGGTGTCAATCTGCTCTTTGTCGCCCTTCTCATAGTGGTGCTTGGCAGCCTTGGAGGCGAGTGGCTTGGTATCAATGATAAGCTGGGCCCGCTGTGGTTCTGGCTGGGCAGCCAAGGTTCCGAGTACCTTGACCTGGGGCGTTTCTGGCAAATTCTTCTTGCGATTGCTCTGATCTTCTGGCTCTTTCTCATGTTCAGAGCTCTTCGCCCGGCCATTACCAAGGAGGGCAAATCCGACCTGTCTGCTCTTTTTCTCTACGCGGCGGCGGCCATTCCTCTTTTCTACGTTCCAGCCATGTTCTATGGGCCACACAGCAACTTTGCCATTATCGATAACTGGCGTTTCTGGATCATTCATCTCTGGGTAGAAGGGTTCTTTGAGCTTTTCGCCACGGTACTTGTGGCTATTATGTTCCGCTATATGGGCATTGTAAGTGCCCGCTCCGCTACTCGTCTTGTCTACCTGGACGCCATTCTCTTTCTCATTGGCGGAATTGTCGGCACCGGGCATCACTGGTATTTCACTGGCCAGGGTGTATTGAACATGGGGCTTGCTTCGTGTTTCTCAGCTCTTGAGGTCGTTCCTCTAACCCTGCTCACGCTGGATGCTTCAGGATTCATACAACTTCGCAAGAGAAATCAACTGGCTGATGGCGCCGATATGGCCTCTAAGCAGAAATGGGCCATCTACTTCTTCATCGCGGTAGGTGTCTGGAACTTTGTGGGAGCTGGGATTTTCGGTTTCCTTATCAACACCCCTATAGTGTCGTACTTTGAAATGGGAACAACTCTCACTGCAAATCATGGTCATGCGGCCATGTTCGGAGTCTTTGGTATGCTGGCCCTCGGGGTGCTGGTTTTCTGCCTGCGATCTATGCAGGGCGACGAGGTATGGGCGAAAACCGAGAAATTCGTAAAAATTGGCTACTGGGGACTGAATATAGGTCTTGCCCTGATGGTGGTACTTGATCTGTTCCCTGCCGGAGTACTCCAGCTTTGGGATGTTCTCACAAACGGTTACTGGCATGCCCGGAGTTTTTCTTTCATCATGTCGGGAACTTTCCATACCGTGGAGTGGATTCGGATTGTGGGCGATCTTGTTTTTCTCCTCTGTGGGGTTTTTCCCATTGTACTGGCTGCGGTATTGTCTTTTTTGAAGCGAGATCTCAAACCATCGGCCTAATAGATAGCGTTCTGGTAGTGTAATAAAAAGGTTCGTTGTCGGGATGGATAAGCAATAGTCGAAAGACTCCAATGAGAATCCTGGTGACGATAACACCACCAATCTGATGAAGAGATCAGGAGGTAGTACAACCCATTTGACTTGAACCATGTGAGTAAATAATTATCAAAACACCATAAGGAGATTGCCATGTCTGAGAAAGTTGAAATTGATCAAGAAGAATGTATCGGCTGTGAGGCTTGTGTAGAATGTTGTCCCTCAGTATTTGCCTTTGACGACGATGCAGTAAAAGCTTATGTCCTTGACGATGCAGATGCTGGAGAAGATTGTGTCGATGAGGCAATAGCTTCATGTCCAGTTCAGTGCATTTCTAAAGAATGAGGTGTGAAAAGAGTTGAGAAACAGGGTGATGGAAGACGGTGGCAGTACCCTGTTTCTGTTCTTCATTGTCTGCTGAATCAATAGATGATTACAAGGTAACAATTATCATAGATGATTTTATTGGAGGCTATCATGAGCGTTGAACCAGATATGGAGTTAATAAAATTACTGAAAGAGACGGGAGGCGACACTTTGAAGAAGTGCTATCAATGTGCCTCATGTTCTGTGGCTTGTCCTTTGTCATCAGATCAGCATCCTTTCCCAAGAAAAGAAATGATTTGGGCACAGTGGGGAATAAAAGATCGCCTGTTTGACGATCCAGAAGTCTTTTTATGCCATCAATGCGGGGATTGCACAGAGATATGTCCACGCGGCGCAAAACCTTCTGAGGTTCTCGGTGCGATCCGCGCTTATTTATACATCTCATACGGCTGGCCTGCAGGACTTGCACGGTTGGTAGCCGACGCAAAGAGCTTGCCTATTTTGATTGGTGCCCCTGCACTCATCGTTTTATTCCTCTGGGTTCTGTCGGGTGCAGCGCATATTCCGTCTGTTGATGTGTTTGCCCGAAATGGCTATACCCAGTTTTTTGGACACTGGGACTTTAAATGGTATCCAAAGAATCCATTCTTTATCGTGTCAATTATGGTGCCCGCTGCAGGATTAGCCGTATATTCAGTTTACAGAGGCGTTCATGAAATGTGGCGACGAATGAGCACAAGAGCCAATATGCAAAATGAATACAGACCCTCTGTCAGTATGTTTTTCAAAGAGTTTCTCTGGCCTTCGCTCGTTGAAGTAATGAAACATAGCCGGTTTCGTGAATGCACTGCCAATACGGAAAGGGTTAAAGGACATCTTCCTCTGGTTTTGGGCTTTATCGGTGCTTTTATCCTCACGTGCTGGTCGGCGTTCAGACAGGATCTTATGGGGCTTATCTGGCCCTCCTTTCATGGTCCGTTGCCGTTGACGGACCCTTTTAAGACTTTGGCAAATATTTCTGCAATTGCTCTTCTTTACGGAGTCTGGGTTCTCGCGAGTGATCGCATTATGCTGGAAAAGAGGGGGAAAGCTAGCAGGACATTCTATGATTGGTTTCTTATCTGGGAGATAACTGTCGTAAGTATTACCGGACTTCTTGCAGAATTGCTGCGCTGGGCCGGCATGCCGACTTTGGGGTACCTCATCTATTTTCTGCATCTTGTCTCAGTTCTGATGCTCTTTTTGTATATGCCATATACTAAGTTTGCCCATATAATTTACAGGACGACGGCAATGTGTTTTGAAAGGTTCCGGGAAAGTTGTTATGCAAAGAACAAAATGAATTGATACTCTCAATCGTTTTAGAGGATCACGTCGTTTTTCCAAGTGTGTCGTTCTGTCCTGGCTCAAAACGGTTGCTTTTTGTCCTTGGTGCTGTGTTGTTTTGATGCTGAAAGCAGATATTCTTTCAGTACAACAGCTTGATTATGTTCAGCATCATGAGCTGCAAACAAAAGCGTCAGCCGTTCACTTGCCGCTTTTTCAAGGAGTATCATCACAATTTCCGGTTTATCCTCAAGCTCTGATGAGTAAAGATTTTTGAAAATCTCCCATTTTGATTGATCGTGGTTAAACCACTTCCGTAATGCTGTGCTTGGCGCTACCTCTTTCAACCAAAGGTCGATATGGACTTGATCTTTGGTCTTTCCCCGAGGCCACAACCGATCAACAAGAACTCGGAAACCATCCTGCAAAATGGCCGGTTCGTATACTCTTTTGATTCGAATATCCATTGTCATGTTACGATGTTATTTTATTTATATTGCTTTTTTACCATGAGGAAATATCAAGAGTTGATTAATTTAAACTCGCCGACGTGGTTAGGGAAAGAGAATCGACCACGATTCCTCGGAACCGGCCAACAAACTTAAACCGTCTGGACAGGGTTTATTGCAAGGGATAGCATTAACTGCTTTTGCCACATTCACAGCTGCAGGAGAAAAGTAGACTTTCACTTCACAATGCAGACGTCCCTCGGATTCGTGGCGAAAGAATAGGGCCAGCTCTTTTTTGCTGTTGCCCGCCGCATACTCTGCCAGGAAAAGTTCTTTGATATGCTCTAATGGTTCTCCTGCCAACATGGCATCGCCGAGATTAGTTGCAAACCAGCAGTTCATCTATTCCAAACTCCTTATATTAAACAGCAGTGTGATTTTGGCCAACCGTTGGTCAGAGGCTGACAATATGTACTGTAACCAGTTTTTGGTAGAGGATTCTCAGCAATTTTTGTAGAATTTCAGCTGAAAATTGGTATGCTGCAAGCAGATTCGCTTCAGCTCGTGAGACATGGAATTTCTGGTGATGTCTGCCGAAATAAAATCTGCGCCCTGATTCGTCTTCCCAAGGAGTCCAATGATCAAGATCCTGGATGTCAGGCGCCTGGAAGGCGCCACAATTCTTGTCGTTTGTGCTGTAGCCGCCGGATGGGTTGCCGTAACCGACTCGATACCAGCTTCGCATGCGCTGCTCCGGACGATGTTGATCGCCGGTTTGTTTTTGCTGATCAGGTTCCTCTTTATGAATAACATTCCCTCGCCAACCGGTTCCGGTGCGATCGTTATGGGAATCGGCATTTTTATAAACGGAGCAATTCTTCATTTTTCCTCGCTCAACAATGAATTTGCCCGGCCTCTTACCCAGGTCCTCTTTGTTCTCTTTCTCTTTATCGTCGGCTCCTACATCGTGGATGCGGTAAAGAGAAGGCTTTTCAAGACACACTTTGCCAATCCTCTTGGCAGTTTTGCCGTTGGTACCTGGATTGCCGGCACCTCCGTCTGCGGCATCGCCCTCTGCCAAAGGTTGCCGGACTGGAAACCGTTGGTACAACTGCTGGTAATTGGCAACATCGTCCTGTGGTTGTTTTTTATCTCTCGAGCAGTCAGGAATTTTTTTCTGTTCCTTACTACTGAATCCTGGCGGAAGGTGCACGGCGTGCTGCTACTCTCGACGGTCAGTACGCAATCCCTGGTCATTGTCTGGAAGGCCGCCTTTGGTACCAGTTTTTATTATCGACTGCTTGCTCCCTGGATGATCATGTTTGGCGTGTTTTTCTACCTCGTCAGCTTTTTTCTTATTGCAAGGCGTTACGCCCAGGGGGACAGCAATATCGATCTGGACAAAGGCTGGTTCAACACCAACTGCATCATCCACGGAGCAATGTCCATCACCGGCCTGGCCAGTGCCGTTTGCGGGGTGGTCTCTGCCAATATCATCCTCCTGATCTGGCTGTGGGTCCTGTTCTGGTTTGTCATTGTGGAGATCGTTGAGATTGCCCGTGCCGTCAAACGAACCAGACTCTACGGATTCACAGATGCTCTTTTTATCTATGATCCGACCCAGTGGTCGAGAAACTTTACCTTCGGTATGCTGTATGCCTTTACCCTGAATTTCGATCTTACCGGGAGCGTTGCTGCAGACACATTCCTGCAGTCACTTCACGACGCATTGCTCCTCTATTTTGCCTGGGTTGTTTTGTTGTTCTTGTTACTTGAAATATTCGTCTTTTTTCGTGATCGATTGACGCCTGTTGTCACCTGTCACTGGATCGAAGATGTGATACAAGTTTATTCCACCACCTTGCGCCTGAACAGTATCCAGCCCCGGGAAAAATATCCTACCGGTGCACTCCAGATATGCACAAGTCGGCTAAACGGAGAAAATGCCAACAGGGTCAAAGCACTCAGGATATGTATCTTGTAGCTCCAGGGGACACTCTGCATCAGCGTAGGATCAGGGGTAAAGGTTATGATCCCCCGGATCCAGGGCGCAACCGTGTCCAAAACGTAAAAATCACCAAAAAATACATTGTAGAGACCGGCACCGACAACAAAGATCAGGCCGCCCAGAGTGACGAAGTCGTTCCAGCTGGTAGTGAGCTTGATCCGCAATACTGAGATACGTCGATAGAACAGTAAGCCGAGTCCGATAAGTGCGGCACTGCCGACCACCAGTCCACTGGAATGGGCGATTGCTGTATGCATTTGGCCGTTGACGCCCACCATGTCTAAAAAACTTTGCGGGACCAGAAGCCCTGCGAAGTGGCCGAGAAAAGTCAGAATTATCCCCCAGTGAAATATCGTTGAGCCGAAGAATAATTGTTTCTTTTCGAGAAATTCACTGGATCTCGAATTCCAGTTATAACGATCGGTCAAATACCGCAGGAGATGACCTATGGTGAAAATTGTCAGCGCAATATAAGGGAAAACAAGAAATGCCAGAGAGTTGCCCAGATCCATATCAGACCTCCTTGCTCGTGTCAGGGTGAGTGGACATACGAGTTTGTACGATGCCGGCCGCCAATTCCACCAAACCCGCATAGGGGTGGCTGGTTTTGGCCAGACGTTCCGCCAGATCAGTTACCGTGCCGAGACAGGACCAAAGCAGGTCGGCGTCTTCCGGCTTTGGACATAAGGCGAGAAATTCCAGAATCATGGGCAGGTAATCCGGCAGTTCGCCAATGGCGGCATCATACCCTTCGCGGTGGTACAGCCACAGGAGCGCGGCGAGAGCTTTGCCGCGGTCCTCACTGTCGCCCATGAGATGATAGGTCAGGTACAGACTGGTGGTCGGTTCAAGGTCAAAAGCTGCGGTATAGGTTTCCTGCAGCTTCAAGAGCGGGGTCGCTTCTGCATAACGCAAAAAATTCTGCAGCAGGTCTCGCCGCTGCAGATCAACTACCGTATCAACGGTTTCGTGCAGGTCGACAAGATCAGGCTCCCATGAGGCGGCCGGGTAGTCGAGCAGGAACGCCAGCAGCTTACATTGCACACGATCGTTTTCAGTCATGAAATCCACCATTTCTTTCATCTCCTCCAGTGCCTTTCGCCCGTTTCACCGATAGTCGGGAAATCCTGCGCAGCCCTTGATGGTATGCAGGGGGTTTTTATCCAGGTGTGTGGCCGTAGGGACCACAAATCGATCCTCGAGTTTAGCGATAGCGAGAAGATCATACATTTTCAAGAGAGTTGCCGAATCAAGACCGACGGCGGCGGCGATGGTGTCGTCCGGCTTTTTCTCCACCCGCACCGAGCGCATATACGCCCGGACTGCAGCCAGTCGTTTCAGGGCCATCCGAACAGGTTTTTCGTCTCCGGCGGTGAGCAGGTTGGCCAGATATTTTATCGGGATCCTGAGGTTGTCTACAGCCGTCCGGATGTCCTCGCTGCCCGCCAGTGCTTCGACCGGACTGAGGGGAGGAATGTACCAGACCATGGGCAGGGTTCTGAATTCCGGGTGCAGCGGCAGGGCCAGCTGCCAGGTCTTGGCCAGGGTATAAATCGGCGAACGACGGGCAGCTGCCAGCACATGATCGGGGATGCCCTGTTTTGCTGCCGCAGCGATTGTCTCCGGATCTGCTGGATCGAGAAAGAGATCCAGATGAGCAGGATACACATCCTTGTCGGGTGTCGCCGATGCCGCTTCATGGATGCGGTCGGCATCATAGAGAACCACCCCGACATAGCGGATGCGGCCCACGCAGCTATGGGCACAGAGGGTTGTGAGGCCGGCCTCGAGTCGGGGATAACAGAAGATGCACTTCTCCGACCGATGCGTCTTCCAGTTGAAGTAGACCTTCTTGTAAGGGCAGCCCGATACGCAGTAGCGCCATCCCCGGCACCGCTCCTGGTCGACGAGAACAATACCGTCTTCGTCCCTTTTATACATCGCTCCGGAAGGGCACGAGGCGACACAGGCGGGGTTGAGGCAATGCTCACACAGGCGGGGCAGGTAGAACATGAAGACCTGCTTAAAAGAAAGATAGATGGCGTGATCAAGACCGCTGAAGTTGACATCCCGGGCTCCGGTCTCGCAGACACCGGCCAGGTCGTCGTCCCAGTTGGGTCCCCATTTGATCTGCATGGGTTCTCCGGTCACCTGGGATTTCGGGCGGATTGACGGTTGGTGGTTTTTATGCGGAGCGGTAATGAGGTGTGCATAGTCATAGTCCCAGGGCTCGTAATAGTCGTCAATGACGGGCAGATCAGGATTATGAAAAATACGGGCGACCTTCTGCAGACGTCCACCAGCCTTCAGACGCAGTTTGCCTCCGTCCATAACCCAGCCGCCCTGGTGCTTTGACTGGTTCTCCCACTCCCGGGGATAGCCGATACCGGGCTTGGTTTCCACGTTGTTGAACCACATGTATTCGGCGCCTTCGCGGGTGGTCCAGACATTTTTGCATGGAATACTGCAGGTATGACAGCCGATACATTTGTCCAGGTTGAGCACCATGGACATCTGGACTTTAATCTTCATACCAATCCACCTCCCCGGCTTTACGAACCACGATCACCTCATCCCGCTGGGACCCGACCGGACCGTAATAGTTGAAGCCGTAGCTGAGTTGGGCGTAGCCGCCGATCATATGCGTCGGTTTTACCATAATTCGGGTTACGCTGTTGTGGGTGCCGCCTCGCTGTTTGGAGAGCGGGGAGCCCGGGGTATTGATGAGACGCTCCTGGGCATGGTACATGAAAGCGGCACCAGGAGGAATCCGGTGGCTGACCACGGCCTTGGCCATGACCACCCCGTTTTCATTGAAGCACTCAAGCCATTCATTATCTTTTACTTGCAGAGTCCTGGCGTCGACATCGCTGATCCAGATGGCCTCGCCCCCCCGAAAAAGGGTGAGTAGAATCAGGGTATCGGAATAGGTGCTGTGGATTGACCACTTGGAGTGGGGGGTCAGGTAGCTGAGGGCCAGACTCTTTCGCCCATCCTCTGCTATGCCCGGCTTTATTTTGGCAAGAGCGTCGGCAACGCTGTAGGAGCTGTTGTTCAGCGGCAGATGCAGGGGTGGCCGGTACAAGGGGAGTCCCTCACCAAAATTGAGCATCCAGGGGTGGTCAAGGTAAAACTGAGCTCGACCTGTCAGCGTCCGGAAAGGCACCTTTTCCTCAATGTTGATTACAAAGGGCGAGTAGCGCCGGGTTTCTGATTCGATGCCGCTCCAGACCGGCGAGGTGATGATCTTTCGCGGCTGGGCAGTGATATCGTTAAACGATATCTTTTCGTCACGGCGTCCGGCGCTCAGATGGGTAAGGGACAGACCGGACTTTTTCTCAACCCCGGCCCAGGACTTGAAAGCGGTCTCGCCATTGGTCTCGGGTGCCAGTTTCAAGATGACCTGGGCAGCCTGTTTACCGTTGATAAGTGACGGCATACCATAGCTCTTGCCGGGAGCCGTCACCGTACCGAGTTCGGTGGCAAGCTCTGCATACTCCTCTTTACCGGACCAGGCGACGCCCTTGGAGCCCACCCCTACCTGATGGACCAAAGGCCCCAATGCGGTCATCATTTTATAGGCATTGGGGAAATCCCTGGTGATCACCGATAGCTGTGGCATGGTCCGCCCAGGTATCGGCTCAGTTTCACCCTTGCGCCAGTCAAGGATTTCCGACTGGCCAATCTCACCAGGACTGTCGTGGAGGAGTGGAGTTGCGACGAGATCCTTCATCTCGCCCAGGTGGACTGCAGCCAATTCGGAAAATTTTTCGGCGATTGCGCTGAACTGGTCCCAACTGGTTTTCGCCTCCCATGGCGGGTCCACCGCCGGGTTGAAAGGATGGATAAAAGGGTGCATGTCGGTGGTACTCAGATCATGCATCTCGTACCAGCCCGCGGCCGGCAACACGATGTCGGAGTACATGGCGCTGGTGGACATACGCAGTTCCAGGGTGACGAGAAGGTCGAGTTTTCCTTCGGGAGCCGGGTCCCGCAAGACAATCTCCTCGGGACGAAGCTCACTTTCGGCGTTCTGTACAGCGTTGTCAACGCCCAGCAGATGCTTGAGAAAATATTCATGGCCCTTGCTGCTGGCCCCAAGCAGATTAGCCCGCCAGAGAAAGAGTACCCGGGGAAAATTATCCGGGTGATCAGGGTCCTCGACGGCAAAGCGAAGCGAGCCGTTTTTCAGTTGTTCGACTGCATGGGCGATAATATCCTTATCCGTGGCCGCACCTTTTTCCACCGCCTCCCGGCAGATATCCAACGGGTTGCGATTGAACTGGGGGAAGGATGGCAGCCAGCCGAGTCGGACGGCCACAGCGTTGTAATCCGCCATATGCCGAGGGGAATCGCCACCGGCCATAGGCCAGAGAAGGGCTTCGGCATTAAGGTCATCATAGCGCCACTGGTCGGTGGCGAAGTAGTAGAACGATGTTCCGTTCTGCTGGCGGGGAGGGCGGGTCCAGTCAAGAGCGAAGGCCAGCTGGGACCAGCCAGCCTGAGGGCGCACTTTTTCCTGGCCCACATAATGGGCCCAGCCGCCGCCGTTGACGCCCTGACAGCCGCAGAGGGTTGTCAGGTTGATGATAGCCCGGTAGATCATATCGCTGTGATACCAGTGATTGGTCCCGGCACCGAGAAAGATCATGGACTTACCGTGGGTCTTGTCGGCATTTTCGGCGAACTCCCGAGCTACCTGGATGACGTCCTGCGGTGGGACACCGGTTATTGTCTGCTGCCATGCCGGGGTGAATGGTTGGGGATCGTCATAGCCTGTGGGATACTGCACCGTGTTGTCTTGCGTGCGGCCATCGTCCTCCTGGCGGGCTATCCCCAACTGAGCGGCCATCAGGTCAAATACCGTGGTGACGAACAGATCGCCTGCGGCTGTTTTAATCGTTTTGACCGGTACCCGGCCGTTTTTCGATGCGGGTCCTTTATCGTCGAAAAAAGGCAGGGTGACCGTCCGCCAGCTATCGGCATCGCCAGCATAGCTGAGCAGTGGATCTACAACGGCATCGTTTTGGGAATCCTGCAGGTGGAGATTCCAATGGCCGGCGGCCTCGTCCCAGCGAAAGCCGATGCTGCCGTTGGGGACCACCCAGCTTGCGGTTGTGTTATCAAAGAAAACGGTTTTCCAGCGCGGGTTGGTTGCCTCCGTTCCCAGATCGGCAGCGGTCAGGAAGCGGCCTGAGACCAGTTTGTCGCCTGCGGGCAGAAGAACGACAGCAAACGGCAGATCAGTAAAGCGTTTGGCATAATCAACAAAGTAGGCGGTGGGCGTATCAATATAGAATTCCTTGACGATCACATGGGTCATGGCCATGGCCAAAGCCGCGTCGGTCCCCGCCCGGGCCGGCAGCCAGCTGTCGGCGAACTTGACATATTCGGCGTAATCCGGGGCCACCGCCGTCACTTTTGCACCGCGATACCTTGCCTCGGTGAAGAAATGGGCGTCCGGGGTCCTGGTCATGGGCAGATTGGTCCCCCAGACAATCATATAGGTTGACTCATACCAGTCGGCGCTCTCTGGCACGTCCGTCTGCTCCCCCCAGATCTGTGGCGAGGCTGGCGGGAGGTCTGCGTACCAGTCGTAAAAACTGATGGCGGAGCCGCCAATCAAGGAGAGAAACCTGGTCCCTGCGGCATAGGCAACCATGGACATCGCAGGGATGGGGGTGAAACCGAAGATCCGGTCGGGACCGTAGCGCTGGATGGTATGAACCAGGGAAGCGGCGGTGATCGTTGCGGCTTCATCCCATGACAGGCGGACCAATCCGCCTTTGCCCCGGTCGTGCTGGTACCGGCTGCGTTTTTCAGGATTGCCTGCAATGTCGCGCCAGGCCTTGACGGCATCGCCATGGGTGGCTAAGGATTCACGCCAGAGTTCAAGCAGCGAAGAGCGGATAAGGGGATATTTGATGCGGACCGGACTGTAAGTGTACCAGGAAAAGGTGGAGCCGCGAGGACAGCCTCTGGGCTCGTGGTTAGGAAAACCCTCGCCGCAGGCTGGATAATCGGTGGCCTGAGTTTCCCAGACGATGATCCCGTTTTTAACGTAAACGTCCCACGAGCAGGAGCCGGTACAGTTTACGCCGTGGGTGGACCGCACCTTTTTATCATACTGCCACCGATCACGATAAAAATGTTCCCATTCCCGCTGACCACATCGCTTTTCTGCCCACCCGTCGGAAATTTTCTCTTCCAGACAGTCAGCCTCGGCGCCCCGGGGGCGAAAAAAACGAAACCGCTTCATGAAATCTCTTCCAGACATCACAACCTCCCTGAGAGAAGGCAAAACGTTCAGACACGGAATCTAAAGAATCATGTTCGTTTTTAAAGCTATAGTCCGTGTCTGTGTTTCACGGTTAACGATCTTGATTAAGTCGGTTACTTTCATTTATAAATTATCTGTATCAATAGATCAATGTAATTGATCTATTGATGAATTCCTGGAATCACAATATTTTTTGCCGGACAGAATGTTCAATTATGGGCAACCCTCAGCGCAAAGCCCGGGGATAGGTTCCTTAACGAAAAATATTCTTGTGAGAAAAACAATAATATCCTTTCTAAGACAGAAAAACGGAGCAAAAAGATCTGTGGTCCTCAACCTTACCGCTCTGTTTATGACCAAAATTCGATTCTATTGCCCTCAGGATCGTAAACATAAAAGGAATTGGATCCCCAAATCTCCTTTATCGGTGTTGGATTGATCCTCAACTCCTGCAAGCAAGAATGTTTTTTTTCTAAATCATTTGTTTGAAGACAAATTGTAATACCTTTACCTCCACAGCTCTTGATTGATGCACTCTCTTCGTTGGCAATACTTAGTCTTGCACAACTACTTAAAGAAAACTCGACAAACCAATCATTTGAAAAATGAATATCCAGCTTGAGCACATCTCGGTAGAAGGCAACTGTTTCCTGCCATTTTTTACAGTACAGTATCGTATTTGATGATTTTAATTGCACAATTGAGCCACACCAAAAGGTTTATTGACAGACGCTCAGAAGCGATGCCTTAAAGTCGCATTGCTTTGGGAAAGAGGATATTGTTTTCAAGATGCACATGCTTATGGAGATCATCCTCGAACTCTTTAAGTTTTCGGTAAGCAAGTGCAAAAGTATTACAGACATCAGGCGGTATCTTATATCCCCCGGCGAGCCGGCGGATTTGATGGACGGCATCACCGATTTTTTCATGCTCTTCAGCCAGGTTTTTTAGTGATTCTTTAATTGTTTCGGTATCTTTCGCCGTCGGTTTGGTGCCTGTTTTTTTATTTGTCTCAACTCGTTTGAGAGCCGGAAAGAATTCTTCCTCCTCTTGTCTGAGATGAGCCTTCAAATTTGCGGCAATTTTGCTGAAAATTGAAGCAATTTCGATCACCTCCGGATGGTTGGAGCCGTGCACTTCGGCGATTTTTAATGTGTATCCATTTATTTTGTCCATGTTTTCTTTGAGATAACTATGGTGGACGTTTACGATATAGTCAGCCAGAAACGATAATTCCCATGCGGAAAAGTCCTGACTGCGCTCAACCGGTTCGTTTTTTACTGCTTCAAGTTCTTTGGTGAGTAAGGCAACATCGATTTCTTTTTCTTCGCAGATAATGCGGAGTGCGATATTTCCTCCACAACAGAAATCGATTCCATGACCCTCAAATACCTTTGCAGTCCGGTAGTCTTCAGCGACAATTTCGCCGATAGTTTTATTTGCTTCGTTCATCTTATTGCCTCCAATGGAAAATATTTAGTGCGGCATTAATACCAGAATTCCGGATATCTCCGGTTCTTCGGAATATTATTAATGATAAGGGCAATAATAAGCATGACAATCGCCCCTAAAGCCGTCGGCATCAGCACATAGAGGTAGCCGAGATTATGGACGCTTGCACCTCCGATAACCGCGATCAAAGCGGTGGCACCGCCCGGAGGATGCAGGGTCCCGGTGAGGTGCATCACGGCAATTGAAGTGGAAACAGCAATGGAAGCTGCCAGCCAGGGTTGACCTCCAAGCAACTTGAAGGTTGTTACACCGATAATAGCAGAAAGGATGTGACCTCCGAGTAGATTCCTCGGCTGGGCCAGAGGGCTGCGAATAGCGCCGTAGATGAGTACCGCCGATGCACCGAACGAGCCGATAATCAGCATCAATCCGGTCTGATCGAGGACCTTATAGTGGATGAGAGAAACGGCAGCCAAGCCGAAAAAACTGCCGATCCAGGACCAGAGAACTTCTGTCAGGCCAACCCTTGGCGGACTTTGTCCACCGCCCTTCATCTTTTGTAGGTAGTTCATGGTTTCGGCCTCGTTAGCAAGTCATGAAAGGAGTGTGCCAGGTCGGCACGGGTGACGATTCCGATCGGTCGTCCCTCAGCATCAATAATCGGCAAGCGGTTGATCTGCCGCTTGGCAAAAAGCGTGGAAATGGTGCCGATGGTCATGTCCGAATCAGCGGTTATCGGTGGTTTGGTCATGATATCGCCGACTGTCCTGTTGCGTAATCTGCCGATCATGCAGCTCTTACTGTCGAGACAATGGGTAGCTATCTGCATAAAGGACGGGGTTTCACCAAAGCCCATCTCTTTGAGGAAATCTTTTTCGGAAACGACGCCGACTACCCGTCCGTCGCGGTCGACAACAGGTCCGCCGGAAATCTGTTTTTCGGCAAGCAGATGGGCAGCTTCAACAAGGGGCATTACTTGCTCCACGAACAACACCGATTTACTCATGATGTTACCGGCGGTCAGGCTGTCGAAGAGCCTTTTAATTGCTAGAGAATAGGCTGTCTGATACACTTCTTTGAAGTCGCCGGGGGTGATGTCGATATAGCCTGGGATGCGTTTCATTGCCTCGACTACATCCTGTTCGGAAATATTCACAGGAATAAATGTATCATCAGATGTTTCTTTCATATCTCCCTCTTCTTTTATGAATCCTGGGTGATGCCATTATCCAGGATTCTGCCAATTATCCTCTTCGCCCATGTCGGAATAGATGGTCTGTATTATGAAGTTAAAACAATTTTTGATACCAGGTAATTGACTTGAGTCATATAATTGCAGATTATCTGACTCACTCCAGTCACATACAGTTGTTATCGTGTATCAATGGCCCGTTGCTCCCAAAACAACACAGAACTGCTCTTTCATAGTGTGCATGGTGTACAGCGGTTGAAAAGATAGAGATTAATACAGTGATCTCTTCGCTAAGATAGGGTAACAAAGTACCCTCGTATGTTTTGTGATGAAAGGTTACTTGTAAATATCGAGTGGAATACGATGCATCATTACTAAAACATCGTTGTTCCTCCTCAACACGTTTAAAAATCTACTTCCCAGCCATCATGGCGGCAATGTCCACCTCGACGTTACCAATGGGTCAGATATCGAATTTTTCCACCAACACTTTGGTCACATTGGGAAAAAGGAAACCAGGCAACGTGGGTCCGAGCCGGATGCCCTTCACCTCGAGAAACAGCAGGGCCAGAAGCACAGCTACCGCTTTTTGTTGATACCGGGCAATATCGTAGGAGATAGGTAGTTCGTCAATATCCTTCATACCAAAAGAAAGTACCGTCAGTATCCTGCTGAATCAGATCGAGGGTGCTTTCCAAAGTTCCGAAGCGACAAAAAAACAAGTAATTGAATGGTCTCTTATTTTCCGAACCGTCTTTTTTTGACGCTCATCCCTTCTCCTGGCCTGGAATGCCAGCCAAACCAAACGCTTCACAAGCGGGCAATGAGGAGGATCCTCAATCGAGACCTTCCTCCTCATTATTCTTGTGAATCCACCAGGGCCCTTCTCAACTCCCGGCCATCATCGCCGCCACATCTTTCTCAGGGGTTGCTATTGCCTTGATATCAAATTTTTCGATCAGGGTCTTTGCGACATTTGGGGACAGGAAGCCGGGAAGAGTCGGCCCAAGACGAATTCCTTTAACTCCTAGGGAGAGCAGTGCCAATAGGACCAGGACCGCTTTTTGCTCATACCAGGCAATATCAAAGGATATCGGGAGGTCGTTGATATCTTTGAGACCGAAGGCTTTTTGCAGTTCCATGGCGATTACAGCCAGAGAGTAGGAATCATTGCATTGACCGGCATCGAGTATGCGGGGGATGCCGCCGATATCGCCAAGTTCGAGCTTGAGATATTTGAATTTGGCGCATCCGGCGGTGAGAATGACCGCGTCTTTCGGTAATAGTTCTGCGACTTTGGTATAGTAGTCGCGGGTTTTATGGCGACCATCACAACCGCCCATGACGACAAATCGCTTGATCGCCCCCGATTTTACTGCGTCAATGATCTTGTCCTTTAACTCCATCACCTGAATATGACCGAATCCACCAACGATGGACCCTTTTTCGATCTGCTCCGGAGGTTTGCAGGTTTTTGCTTTTTCGATAAGTTGCGAGAAGTCCTTTGGCTTCCCATCCTTACGGTCAGGAATATGTGCACAACCCTCAAAACCAACAGCGCCGGTAGTAAAGATCTTGTCAATGTGTTCCTTATTGGGAGGGACAATACAGTTTGAGGTAAAGAGAATCGGACCATGAAATGATTCAATTTCCTTTTTCTGCATCCACCAGGCATTACCATAGTTGCCGACCAGATGTTTGTATTGTTTCAACCTGGGATAATAATGCGCGGGCAGCATTTCACTGTGGGTATAGATATCGACTCCCTGACCCTGGGTTTGTTCCAGGAGTTCCTGCAGATCAACCAGATCATGTCCGGAAACAAGGATACCGGGATTATTGCCTGCCCCAAGGTTCACCGTTGTAATCTTCGGGACTCCATAGCCGTCGGCATTGGCACTATCGAGAAGGGCCATGGTTTCAACTCCCATGGTTCCTGTTTTAATAACCATGGCTAGCAGGTCATCGCTGGTCAGTGAAGGGTCGATGATGGCAGCAAGACCTTCCATAAGGAATTCGAAAACTGCACGGCTATGCTTTTTCAATTGATAGGCATGTTCAGCGTATGCGGAAATCCCTTTCAGGCCATATTGGATGGTGGCCTTGAGCGAACGTTCATCTTCATCGAGGATCTCCAGCCAGCCTCCGGCTCCACTGGCCGCTTTTGCGAGAATCTCTGATTCATCTTTATACGTCCATGTTGCACATTCAGGAATACTATCAGTGAGTCCCTTGCCATGAGCCTTCTGGTAGGCTTCGAGCACCTGATCCCTTAAACGTTGCCGAAGGATAATGCTTTGTTTAATGAAACTTATGAAATCGCTCCGATCGAAGTTGGCATTTGTAATGGTGGAAAAAAGGCCCTTGTCGATGAAAAAGCCGATTTCTTCATCATAGATGTCAAATTCCTTTCCTTTGACACCCCAATAGGATATTCCCTTGAGCGTCCAGATAAAGAGATCCTGCAGGTTAGCAACTTCTTCCTTTTTTCCGCAGACACCTTGAATAGTGCAGCCAGTGTTTTTTGCAGTTTCCTGGCACTGGTGACAGAACATTGACATGGTTTTTCTCCTTTATTTCGAAAGGTTAGATGAGGTTTGCGTCTGACATGGAATCCCAAAAAATCTTGTGGCGATTCCAATTTGGATAACTGATATGAGGTTTACAATGTAAACCTCATATCAGTTGATTTTAGTCTTCTATCTTGCCGGATTTAAGACGTTTTTCCGAGATACTCTTTAATTTGTAAAGATCCTGTTGAAGCTCAAAGACACCATGCCAATGGGCATAGTCAGGACCACCCATTGCTGCTCCCTGCCGCATTCGTCTTCCTTCGTGATGCCAAAGGTGGTAGATCACCTTTTGGAATTCATCATCCCAGGGGTTCTCTTTCAGAAGTTTTTTCTCGGCGAGTTCCTTTTGTAACGCCAAAGCCGGTTTCCAGTAACTTTCATTGTACAGTTCGATATTCAGATCTACTGCTGCAAAGAAATTATCAGTATGCAGTGCGCTGTGGCAATTGCTGCAGACGGACTTCATTTTTTGTCTGCCTTCAATCCCTTCCCCAGTAAGCGGGCTTAATGGATCCGGCGAGTTACGAACAAGAGATTCAGGAGCCCAGAGGTTCCAATGGAGCCTCTCGGATATATTATGGGTCGTCGTCAGGGCCCCGATGCCACTCATATGACAAACAGCACAGGTAGGTGTACGGAAATCACCAGGTTCCCAGGCGTCGGGAGCGCTGGAGAAATTCCAGCTACTTGCTTCTGCGTTGTAAATGTGTCCGTGTTTACTGTTGTTAAAGATCTCAATATCCGGATGATCCGGACCGAGGTGACAAGAGGCACAAGCGGCGGGTTTCCTCGCCTCAGCAATATTGAAACGGTGCCGTGTATGACAAACGACACAATTACCGACCGAACCGTCTGGGTAGGTTGTGCCAACACCGGCTGCAGGCCATGTCTCCTTCGTTGGCCTGCGATCTACATCAAGCTTGACATCTGATCCATGGCATTGCATGCAACCAGCCATGTCGGAGGCATTTTTGAACTTTTCTACACCCTGTCCTTCATGTTTGGCAATCAGTGCCGTCATACCTTTGAAGTTTTTTCCATCAGGGGAATGAAACTGAATACTGGCCCGGGCATGACCGCTCTTGCTAAATTGGTCAACCTCAGCCGAATGGCATCTGCCACAGGTCTGTGGGGTAACGACAACAGATATATATGTCTCAGTCCCCCGAACACCGGGACAAGTCTGGGATGCCATTTCGTACCCCTTGTCGACGCCATGACAGTCAATGCAGGAAACATTGACATGCCCATGTCGACTGTTCTTCCAGTCGGCAACAATCCCGGGCTGTTTTTCAGCATGACACTCAATGCATTTCTTTCCCTCAGGCGTCAAGCCGCGCTCGACCTTTAAGGTTTTTACAGCACTGTCCATTGCAAAAGCAGATGAAATCGACCCGACAGTAAAGGCCACCACTAACCACAGTAATCGTATCATTTTTCCTCCCTCCAGATTTATTTAACCAGAAAATCTTTAATAGTCTTATGGCCCACATGCTCATGGCACTTCACGCAGGAAGGTTCTTTTCCTGACAGGAAATCCTTATGTGCGAGAAAAGCTTTTGGTATCTCGTAGCGAATGACAGTCAGATCATGACATTTGACGCAGCCGGAGGTGTAGGTAAATTTTTCTCTATGTTGAAGATTGCCAACCCAGTCAAACGAATCGGCCCAGAAAATTTCACCCAGAACATCTTTGGCTCCAGTATATGCCTTTGCTGTCACATAATGAAAAATATTATCATGAGGAAGATGACAATCAGCACATTTAGCAATGAACCCAAGCTTATTCATTCCTCCGTGGATATCTGCTGCATTTGAGCGTGCGACACCCTTCATGGAATGACACATGGAACAAAATTCACGTCCGGATGTGCGTTCGATCATTTCGGCAGCCGCAAGTGACAAGACAAGACCTGAAATAATGCCACAACATATCAGAAAAAAAATCTTCTTCATGGATCTCCCTGAAAGTTTATGGAATAGAGAAGCAAAACCACAATGAGTAATTCGATCAACTAGCTATTTTTATTTTATTTTTTGGATCAGGTCAAGTACATAATCATTCCGGTGAGTATTCAACTTACCGCTTCTCTGGTTGGGATTCCATTATTGGAAAAAGAATGTTTCAAGATACGAAAAGCAAAATTCCGGGTACCTCCGGTTTTTTTGGATATTGTTAATTATAACGGCAATAAAATGACGATTGCCCCTAATGCGGACGGTATTAGCACATAGATGTAGCCTATACTGCTAACTTCAGTTAGGCTAACCTATGGTGGACTTTTTCCACCACCCTTCATTTTTTGCAGGTAGTCCATGGGTTCTACCTCTCCCGTAAAGTATGAAAGGAGTGCGCCAGATATGGTAAGGGTGACTCTTCCTACTGGTGGCCCATCAGCATCAATAATCGGCAAGCGATTAATTTGCCGTTCGGCAAAAAGAAAAGAAATCGTGCCGATGGTCATTTCCGAGCTGGCGGTTATCGGCGGCTTGGTCATGATGCTCCCGGCAGTCAGGCTGTTAAAGAGCCTATTGAGTGCCAGTGAATAGGCCTGTTTGGTACGACTTCTTTGAAGTCGCCAGGGGTGATATCAATATAGCCAGGGATGCGTCTTATCGCCTCGATCACATCCTATTCGGTAATATCCACAGGAGTAAATTTTCCACCAGATGTTTCTTTCATATGATTCTCCTTATTTTATGATATCTAGACGATGTCGTATTCAGCAGACTGTCGATTACAACGTGTGACCCCCCAGTAACATAGAGAAAGTGAAAACTGGCGTGTGTTTGCCAACTATTTTTCAACCTTCAACGATTTCAGATACGCCACTATTGCAATCGCATCTTCTTTACTCATTTTGTAGGCCGGCATTGGTGGGCTTAATGGCACATTTTCAGGGGTTAGCGCGGTCTCAAACAATGTAGCTGCCGCTGCCTCATCCCATCCTGGTAATCCCGCGATCCCAGGAGCCTTGCTTGCCCAATTCGGTATTGGGTTTATAGGTTTGAAGTCCAGCAAGCTTCCTTCTAGCCACTTTTCTTGATTAAACGCTCCCTTCTCGTTTCTCGAAGAGTGGCAATCTGCACACATTGCGACTCGCTCCACGAGATACTTCCCACGTAACACCATATCTGACGATGAGGCTGGTGATTGATTTGCAAAAAAAATCATTGACAGCAATAGGATACCAATCACAAATTTAAATTTCTTCATAGCACTGTCTCCTTTGTGTTCTGTTGTTTTTCTGCTCACGAAGCCAAGTGGACTTGTCTGTGGCAAATATTTTTGATTCACCTCACTCTAAAGGCTGTAGTAAGTTTTGACATGCTGAACCAACTGTCAAGGCATCTCGTGTAAAAATCAGCTCTATGGTTTCAGGAATAAAGGTATCTCTTGGTAAATCTTGGTTTGGAAATGATACCTTCAAATTAAGATTATTCTTGGCTGTGTGCAAAAAATTGCGCACTTCATTGCCGAATGTGTGAAAATTTCGTCATCAAAAACATCTGATTTCCAAACTTCCATTAAACACCTATTAACTTCTGTGGCGATATTATTTCAACATAACAGTATGTTATGTTTCGCTGATGTCGACTGGCATTATCCTTGCTGCAAATGAAAATCGATAAGCATTTAAACATTATTAAATCCATCGCTGGATTTACCATAACTCAAATTATTAAAGGTAGCTTCTCATGGTAACAAATTTAAAAGACTGCAATGGAAATATGATTAAAGCGGGTGACATTATCCGTGATCCCCAAGGATTATTTGGCAAAGTCCTCTTTATCAATGGCGCATGGCGATATGATGTGCAAGATGGCACATACTTGAAATGTAACTCTTCATTGTTGTTCAAGGAAGGCGTCGGTACCAGTGAACTGGAAATTATCTCTCAACCCTCATATAACCTTGCTGTTTCAGCTCCCGCTTCTGCATCTGCCTGCCATTTCGGCTAGGTTTTTAGCGGAGGAGGTATTGGGGCAATAACAACTTACGTCCTTGCGACGATAGGCTGTTTGTCGCTTTGTGCCGGCATTTGAGCAAAAATAAATATGGGGTTTAAACATCGTTTCTCGTCTTGCCAGTAATGGTAAAGACTACAACAGATATTGGAGAAAGCACAATATGAAGAGCAGAGTTATTCACCAATGGAGAGATTGGCTTCTCGAACAGATTGCTGACGATCAGTATGAATTGATCCAAAGAGATACTCAATCTGTTCAGACAATTGTGGCTGATAATACTATGGCTGCAGAAGATCAATGTCGACAAATTATCAGAGATTTTAAAATGGAAAATGTTACAAATCCATAATCATTACTGTTCAAAATAGAACAATTGGATTTTGGAATACCATTATATTGGGGCTCAATTTTGCAACTTCCTGCACTTGGTATCCGAAGAATTAGTCAAAATTAGTCATGACACTCATTTATAGATGAGCTGTAAATTTGTGACAGAAAATATTGTTTATGTTGATGGCGCTAGAGTTATACGCGGGTTGATGCAGACAGACTGTTATGTTTTGTGTTTGGGCAATATTCGCCAGGTTTTCTCGGAGCATAAACGAATTTGCATAGACAGTATTTTCTGGTTTTGCAGTCGGCCTTCCTATATGAGTGAGGAATTACCTTGATGGTATCGGGATTATTCTCCAGCGAACAGTAGACAAGACGATCAAGGTTATAGGCTTCTTGTATGAATAAAAAATTTCGTAACAATTTTGCACTCATGAGCGTAGCAAACGCAGTCCTTTCCCTGTTGTAATTGGTGGAGGTCATTCCCGTTCGATGACCATTCCTGGTCAATTTCTAAAATTTCCCAATTCATATATCCCTTCCGAAGAATTTGTCGCGCACATCACCTCTTTGGCAACTATCAAAGGCCAGCGCCCGCGAACAAGCTTTGAAGACATTGGTTAGTAATCTTTCTGCAGTGTCAGTTGCCCCCCATCCCAGTTAGAGCAGTTGCATTTGCTGTACTTCTCACGTGTTTAGGAATGTTCTCGTTGGCGGAAAAAAAATTGCAAAATTTAACATCGCCGGGTAGCTTAGGGACGTCAGGTTGATCCAAGTTCGGTTCAATGAATTTTTGTATTAGGGGAACCTTGGTAAGCGATTCCTTATCACCCCCGTTTCCGCATGGTGAAAGGTTTGAAAACGTTTACAGGCAAGAAGGACAGTAAGTTCAGCAAACATTTACAGCTGATCGTCAATTACTCGTTTCTTGCAGCTGCGTTTATCGGACTCTATTTTACTAGCTGGATCAATTATCTGCTTTTTCATATGCTGGCAGAAATATTCAGTATCGTCGTAGCGTTTTCCATTTTTGTTATTGCCTGGAATTCAAAAAAATATATCCGTAACTCGTATCTTTTATTCATCGGGATCGCTTATCTATTCATAGCTGCACTGGATCTGTTGCATACTATTTCCTATAAGGGAATGCCAGTATTCACGGACTATCCTTATTACGCAAATCAGTTGTGGATCGCCGCCAGGTATATGGAGAGCATTACTCTCCTCATGGCCTTCTTTTTTCTAGGCAAAGCGAAGGCGCCGAGGGCAGACTGGGTGTTTGCCGTGTATGCGGTTTTGACAGGCATCCTCATCGCGAGCATATTTTACTGGAAGATCTTTCCAATATGTTTCGTCGATGGGAGCGGGCTGACCCCTTTCAAAAAAATAAGTGAATATATAATTTGCGCTATTTTGCTTGCGTCGATATTTCTTCTACAAAAAAACAAAGAAAATTTTGAAGGAAAGGTCTATCAGCTCCTCCTTGCGTCGATAATTTGTACCATCATTTCAGAACTGGCCTTTACCTATTATGTGAGTAATTATGGCCTGTCCAATCTAGTCGGGCATTATTTCAAGATTATTTCATTCTTCCTGGTTACTCAAGCGCTCATAAAAACAGGCGTTGAAAAACCGTTTGAATTAATATTTCTTGAATTTGACAGAGCTAACAAAGGCATGAAGCAGGAGATAGAGGTCCGAACGAGAGTGCAACAGGAAAACGAAAAGCTCATTGAGGAATTGCATGAGGCAATGGCTGAAATTAAAACATTGACCGGATTACTGCCTACCTGCGCTTCCTGCAAAAAGATACGCAATTCCAGTGGCGAATGGGAACAGATGGAGTCCTATATTCAAAAGCGTTCCGACGCTAAATTTTCCCATGGCATATGTTTGGAATGTGCGAAGAAATTATATCCGGAATTTTACGATGAAATAGTTCAAAATCTTGATGTGCTGGGGCAATGAGCCACATGATCAAAAGGCAGGAGTGCAAATGAGGACAACAGCCGTTACCCAAGAGATTGAAAAGAAGAGCGAGATTGATAGGTGACGGACAGCCTTGCTTTAACTGTTGCGTATCAACGCACCGGTTAAAGCAAGGCTAATGTGCAGCTTACGATAAGAATCGAAAAGAGATTGCTTGGAGCAGGCACTGAGTAACAGTGGACTGACAAGGGGACATGATTGTTGCGGGGTTAAGCCTGTCCACTATGATCGTTCCGGAGTTACCGGTAGTGCTGTCATCACCTTCAATGATTGCCATGCTTGCCGTTTTTGTCGTTCCTGTCATACTTGTCCTGCTTGTTATTTCTGTCATTTCGATCATTCCGGTCGTCTCGATCGTTTTTCCCTCTGTGCGCTTGTGGGACTTGTCGTCTGTCGTTCTGATTATACTTTGCTCTTTGGACGCCCCAATTATTGTTTTTTTCCCAATGCTTATCTTTTTTCCAGTAGTTCCAGTTTTTCTGGACTTCACGGTGATCCCTTCTCTCGGGGGTCCAACGATTTCCTTTCCATTGATGGTTTCTGTAGTCATCCTTCCAATGTCTGGGTACCTCACGATAAAAAGCGGGTGGTTGTCGATGGTGAGTCCAACCTGAGTTATAGTCACGCGATCGATACCATCGTCCCTGATACGGACGCCACCACCAACCATCGTTGAAAAAAATGTCGACATTTACGTCGGGATCAACGTAGATGTCCGTGTTAGGCAGTACGATCATCCTCGGTGGTGCCTGAAAGTGGATGGCTGGTGGTAGCGGCAGCGAAAAACCAAAGTTTACATTTACCTGTGCCATCGTTGGCAGGGGAGATGAAAACATCAATGCCAGCAGCAAAGTTCCCCAAAACAGCTTTTTCATTTTGTGTACTCCTCTTAACATAATTGCCATATTCCATGTATTCCATCTGTCTTGAGAAAATAGAAATAATATTCTCTCAATTTCTTCCCCTCATGGGAACTGATAAGATTGTTGGAAAATGGTTATTTACAAGGCCTTATCCAGTTTATCCGGAGAAGGTACATCGTTTGATATTGGGCTCTTCATATATCATTTTGGTTCATAAACAACACGAAAAATAATCAGAGAAAATCACTTATACGCAACCTGTCAAAATCCCAGAGATACGCCAAGTCCATAGTATTCAACCTTGTTGTTGTAAAACTGGCCATATGGGTCATAGCCATTGTACCACTCAGCCATGATGCGTATGCGGCGCTGTCCAGGATTAGGATAGCCGAACTCAAAACCTGCCTTAATGCTGGTGTCGATAGCCCAGTCATGTTCTTCCATACTCTTCATGTCCACTCCGATAATCGGCCTGAAATTCGAGAAAATCGGTTGGCTGCCTTGATACTCCAGCCCCCAGTGACCGCTAAAAGGCTTAAGATCAGTTGGTTCTTTGTGGACAAGATATTCGCCGCCACCATACACTCGTAAACCACGCCAGTCTAAGGAGTAGATGAGTTCAAGAGCCTCGAAGCTAAGATTAATACGTTCCGGTGGATTATCACCCAGAAGGGTTTCATCCCCTAAATGTGAACTTTGGTGGTATACGCGGAAACGGAGAGAATTCATTCCATAACGGTAAGTGAGAGGGAAACCGATGGTGTAATCGGCGTTAATGAGGTTGGCCGAAGGTGTGCTCATGTTGAATTGGCCAAAAATACCAGCTTCCAGGCTGAGTTGCAGACCATCCCCTTCTCTAGTGCCTAGATACCTGTACAGACCGAAAGTTTCTCCGAGGCCGAGTGATGCTTTAGTATATTGCATCCCCGAGGATTTGAACTGTTCGAAACTGGCATGGAACTGCGGCTGCTTTGGGTCGGCTATGAGTGGTTGAAACAGATCGCCAAGAGGAAAAGTTTCAGTATCACTTGATATCCCCATAAAGGAGCGAGTTTTCTCCGGATCGATGACAGTGGCCGATTTCACAACAATGTTCACATCCTGCAGGCCATCGATTGTGAGCAGTTTTTTATTTGCTTCTTCTTCGCGTATGGGATCATCTTTGAACAAGGTGATTTTAGCAACCCCGTTGTCGATTTGCAAAATGTAGCTGTCTCTTTCCCAAAGAAGATCCCGTTCAAGGATGGAAGCGACATACCCAGCGAGAAAATCATCGCTGACTCTGTCCGCGGCCATCACGGCTGAAGATGAGAAGAGAAGCAAGAGACTTATGATCGCTATGTAGAAGCGACGAATGACACTGGGAAAACTACTTATAGGCAACGGCATGTTCGCTTCATCCTCATCATATTTGCCACAATCAAATGGCATAAAAAAGTAGACCAAAGGTCCGGTAATTTGCGGTGTTCAACACTCGATGTCGAACTTTGAACGGTTGATGGAGCTCATTGCTATTTTTTGACAATTTTTTTAAGTTGGCCGATTTTCTCCTCAACCTTTCCCTTAATATTTTCGAGCTTGCCTTTGGCTTCCATTCCTCGATTATTGAGTACTTTTCCGATAGTCTGTTTAATTGTACCTTTAACTTGATGCATTTTGCCGTCGATGTTGTTTTTAGTACTTGATTTCACGATGTCTTCCTTGTTTGGTTGAATGGTTCAAAAATAATCTGTTTATTGCAGCAAAATTTAACTTTTGTTTCTATATAGCAATCTTCGTGCCCATATTCATGCACCTTTGATGATGCTGTTCAACGTTTTGATATTTGTATAGAATAAACCAAATCGACATCTAAAGGAGCGCGGTTTTGGGCCCCTTCTCAAAGGTCAAATATAACCGATGGTCACCTATGACCACTTTTAGTGGTTCTGTGGCTGAAGTCGTTATGTAGATGGTTCGTTGGAAGCAGAACAGAATCGTTCCCTTGTCGTAGTTACTTGTGGCGGGCAGTGCTATTCCAAGATTTGAAGAATGAGAGGGGGGATTGCTCACCCCCTTGAGGCTTTGAAACAGAATCCAGTTTTTCGGGATTAGAGCAGCTCTCGGATAGATTCCAACTCCTTACGGCGTTCTGCCGAGGTCCTGGGATACGCCATCTTTAATCCCTTGAATGCATCAAGGATGATCTGGGATACTATCAACCGAGCATTCTTTTTATCATCAGCCGGAACAGCGTACCAGGGTGCGTATTGGGTGCTTGTTCCATTCAGGCAGGCCTCATAGGCTTTCATATATTGATCCCAGAATTTTCTCTCGTGTAGGTCAGCCATACTGAATTTCCAGTTCTTTTCAGGCTCGTCAATACGTGCGATGAAGCGTTCTCGTTGCTCCTCCTTCGACAGGTGGAGGAATATTTTTATAATTTTGGTGCCATTGAGATGGAGATGCTCTTCGAAGTCAACAATCGAGGCAAATCGGTCCTGCCATATGGTTTTTTCGTCAACGAGATCATCTGGCAGCCCCTGACCACGGAGAATCTCAGGATGCACACGGGCAATGAGCACTTCCTCATAATAGGATCGGTTAAAGATGCCAATCCGTCCACGTTCCGGCAGACATTTAGTCGTACGCCAGAGAAAATCATGTTCCAACTCTTCGGCACTCGGCTGTTTGAAATTGAATACCTGACAGCCCTGAGGATTGATACCGGACATGACATGCCGAATAGCCCCATCCTTGCCGGCAGCGTCCATCGCCTGAAAAATAACCAACAATGCATAGCGATTGGAGGCATAGTGAAGGTGTTGCAGCGAGCTCAGTTCATCTATGTGTTCTCCCAGCAGTTTGTTATATTGTTTCTTTGATTGGTATAAAAGGCTCAACCCTCGTTGGTAATTTCTTGAGATTGGCCTTTTTATCTGGGATTATTTGAAATTCGTCCGCCTTAATTTTCATATCAGGCTCCTTAACCGGAAATCGCCTCATTCATGATTTTAAGAATCGTGTCTTCAACTTCCTGTGCTGCTCCGGCAAGCTGCGGCGTGTTGAACATCGCTAAGAGCGTGGTTGGCTTCAACGTAGCAAGGACGGTTTTGCCCTCCTCTTGGTACAAAGAGATTCGACAGGGCAAGGCAGTGGAAATGCTCATGTTCTGTTCAAGAACCTTTTTTGCCTGTTGAGGCTGACAAACCTCGAAGATCTGACATTCCCGGCTGAACTCCACTCCTTTCCTGTTCATAGTCTCTTGGAGATTGTGAACTTGCATGATGCCGAAATGATTGGCCGGGACGGCAACCTGTAAGGCAGCCGCGACTTCACTTACGGTTTTGTCGGTGGATACTTTAATCAACATGGTTTTCTCCTTATGGATAATTGTGGGTTAGGTTCCTTGTAGCTTCACTCCGGTAAACGGGAAGAATGTCTTGATTCATCTTGCTTGCGGCAGAATTGATTATTCTTCACTCAACCACTTGCGAGCCTCAACGACATCTACATGCTCAAAATAGCGGACCGTCGCCTTTGTGAATGGCTTGCAGAAGGTGGCCATACCACGCTGCCACCTCTCTTCTCCAGCCATCGCCAGGCGATCAATGTCGCTGAAGTGTTTCACGGCAAATTTTGTATCCTCCCAAAGTGCACTGACCTCCCAGCCATGAAAATCATTCATATCTATCAGAACCCGTAATTTTCCATGCTGCCGGATTAGTCGCTCGAACTCAGGTACAAAGAGTTCATAATCAGCTTTCTCGAGCTTGCCGCTCACTTCAAGAGTGAGGAGCTTTCCACCATTTTCTTCGGTAACTTGAATAGGCATTACATATTCCCTTGTGATTAGCACCTTACAGAATACTTTCTTATTTTTTTTAAAGAATATTCTGTCTTAAGGTAGTTATACCCCTCAAGGGGGTACTGAACTGAGTCCCGAAATTTTGTCTTTTTACCGGGGTTCGATTGAGCTACTTGATCTTAAATATTCACCCACATTAATCATTGCACGTCATATTGTAAAAAAAGAGCACATATGAAAGTGTTCAGCCAAGCGCTCAGTTATTTTTTCCCCAGGCAGGCGCGGTTGCGGCGCAAGGTGTCTACCGCAGTAAGTGAGAAAGCCAGCCAGGCGGAACCCGCCGCGATCGCTCCCAGCACATCGCTCGGGTAGTGAGCGCCAAGATATATTCGGCTTAAGCCAACGAGTAGAATCAGGACAGATCCTGCGAGAATGCCCCCAACTCGCCAACTCCAGGTTTTGAGGGTGATGACTGCAAAAAAAGTAAGAAGGCCATACAATAAAGTGGCAGCCATCGTGTGGCCGCTTGGAAAACTATAGCCGTGAAATACCAGAGAAGAATCTGCAAAACTCGGACGGTGACGATGAAAGGCGATTTTCAGGAGAACGTTCAGGATCATCCCGCAGGGTAAGACAAGTAATAAGGCGAATAATCGATACCAGCAGCGCTTCCACCATAGAACGAGTCCTACGCCGATTCCAATAGATGTCACCCAGGGTAATGAAGCAAAATCGCTGATAATTTGCATTATCTTGGTCAGTTCGCCATTTCGGTGTTGGTGAAACCACATTGCGATGCTTTGGTCGAGGATCGTCTGCGAGTCACCGGCAACCACATCCTGAGCGATGGAGCCGAAAAGCCATGACGCACCGAGGATGGTAAGGATTCCAATTGTCAGAGGAAGTCCAAGAAAGTCGATCGGGCGAAAGACGATCAGTAAGAAATTTCAGTTGTGGTGCAAATCGTCTGCGCAGGGCTGTCATGTGCGTATGGCCTATCACAGCCTGCCTAAACCGCTTCACTCCAGCCTCATGACGCACAAGCCAGCGCCAAAGCAAGACGAATAGGATAATGAGCAGCAGCAAACCACCGAAGATTTCGCTGGCGCTGCCAATCTTCTGCGCGGCAATCCGCCAACTCTTTCCCGCTATGTAGCCAAGCATGACAAATATACTCGACCAAACGATGCAGCCCATCGCATTGAAAAACAAAAACTTTCGATAAAGCATGCGACGGGACCCTGCGATGAAAGGCATTAGTGAACGTAACAAATGAAGAAAATGACTGCTGAAAACAGCTTTTCCACCATGCTTTACAAAAAAGCTGTCAACACGTTCCAGGTGCTCCTGATGCAGGCCAAATCGCCCCCCATATTGAACCAGCCAGCTTCGTCCCAGATGTCGTCCCAGTTCATATCCGATGCTGTCGCCGAGAATTGCGGCGAGGGAGATCACAGGGATCAGTACACTAAGATTGAACACACCTTGCTCAGCAAAAAATCCTCCCAACAGCACCAGGCTCTCGCCAGGCATGACCAAACCCAAAACTGCCTGACATTCCAGTGCTACGACAACAAAGATTACCAGGTATCCCCAATGGCCCAGCTGGCCGATGAAATTGACTAAATAGTCGAGCATAATCCTGTTTATCCTCTCGCCGGGGATAATAGCGAAATACCTCTGTTATGGGAAGTTGCTATGAGGTATGCGCCATATCTGTCAGAGTGAATTCAATGGTTGAGCCATTCCTCTGGCAGCAATTACCTCATATGAAAGCCACCCGAACCTACCAGTCCGATGAGGCCTATTGCGATCAAATATATTGCAACGATATAGTTCAATAGTTTTGGTGCGACCAGAATGAGAATGCCGGCAATCAGCGATACGAGCGGTGTGAGGCTTACGTTCATGTTTGTCTCCTTTGAGAAGAGTAAGTGAAATCGGAAGAAATGGGTTCTTCGCCGTTACTTGATGACTTGAAAATACTTTTTTATAGCGAGTTGGGAGCCATGGTCAGATCATTGAACATGTCCTCCACCAGACTTCATACCTCCGGCACCGCCTTTCATCGCACCGCCCTCGTCCATACCACGGCCTTGGCCCATCATAGCTGAGCTTGGGCCTTTACCGCGCTCATCGGCCGGAAGCTTGTCGGGTAGGGTCATGCCATGCGACGCGGCTCGTTCCTGCATGGCCTTGTGATTTGCATTTCGGATCTGTTCTCGTTCTTCGGAAGTTTTTGCAGCAAACATTTTTGCGCGAAATTCCTTGCGTTCTTGTTTCGTCATAAGCTGAACGCCATAGATTTTTGTCTGATTTTCTGTTTGCTTAATTTTTTGGACTGGTGTCGGAGTGGTGGCCTTCAAAGCAAACTGATTGGGGTCCGAGGCCGCCAATGCCGGTCCAATGTAGAGAAAGAAAACGGCAGCTAAGACGGGTACTGTCAATAATCGTTTCTTCATAGTAGACTCCTTGTCAATGTTCATAAGAACTGCAGGCTATACCACGATCAAAGATGGTGAATGGCTACCCTGTTCAGGCTTTTTTCTTTCCTACAACCAGCAATCCGATACCGCCGATGAGGGCAAGCGCCCCAAATATTGGTGGGAGTGGCAGAGTCTTGGTTTTTTCCGCTGACACTTGCAGTGGTCCAAGGTCGACGACATTTTCAGTGGTGGTATAGGTGATTCCTTGATAGGCAAAAGCCACAATCCCCAGAGTTATGAGTATCAGAGCTACAAATGTGGTTATTTTCATTTTTCCCCTTTGTACAGGTGTTGTTTTTGGTCGACCGAAACGGCACTGTGCTTCTTCACAGCTTCTTGTCAGTCATTTCCAAATTGTAAAGGACGGGTAAACGACGGAAATCTTTGTGTTGTTATATTACAGTTATGATAAAGCAAGCTCTGTGCCAGGTGTCTTTAGTTTATCCGCTTTGCATTCATCGCTATGATATTCCATACTATATAATAGTTGGTATATTGATATCTGCAACGCTGGCAATCATATTAAAAAGGTTAAATGTAACCGATGGTCATATATGACCGAATCTTTGTGGCTGAGGACATACGGTGATTTTTGACGGGGTAGGGACGCAGCATTGGTCTTCACACCCTGTGGGCAAGGCCTTGCTTGTGACGGCGCTACTCGCGTCGCAGCTTCACCGGTAGGCCTTTCGGAGCATAGCCCGCTATTCCGGTCATGAATCGAATCATTCCGTAACTGAGCCAGCTCAACAGGCGGAGCATGATATGCTGTGATCTCCAGTTCTTTTCCAATACTCGCTGTGCCCCTATGGCGATAGCCTGCTCCAGGCTGTCCTTTAGTGTTGCGGCAAAAAACTGATCTTCAACAACGATATTTGCCTCCAGAGAAAGTAACAGACTGAAGGGGTCGAGATTGGAAGACCCCACCGTTGCCCAATGATTATCGATCACAGCGACCTTGGCGTGTAGAATACTTTTGTGGTATTCATAGACCTCAATCCCAGCATCAAGGAAGATGCCAAAAAGCGCTCGTGATGCATAATGGGCCAATCGATGATCAATTTTTCCTTGCAAGAGCAAAACCACCCGTACCCCACGTCTGGCTGCTTCCAAAAGCGCATGACGAAAATTTAATCCTGGTAGAAAATAGGCGTTTGCCAGAATAATTTCGCTTTTCGCCTGTGCAATTGCCTTCAGATAGGCATCTTCAATATCGCGGCGATGACGGAAGTTGTCGCGTACCAGAAAGGATGCTCTCATCTTTCCGGCAGGTTGCGGGGAAGGAACTTTTTTTTCGTCTTTTCGGTTCCAAACAAAACGTAAATGATGGAACCTGGCCACTCTCAACCACAGGCGACGGCTGGAAGAATAAATTTCTTTTACCAATGGCCCTTTCACGCTTACCGCATAGTCATACCGGGGTGCATTCTGGCCGGACATATCACTGTCATCGACAATGTTCATGCCTCCGACAAATGCAATTTCTCGATCCACCACCACAATTTTTCGGTGCAAACGCCGCAACCTTCGGCGTCGCAATGTCCAGGGGGATATCTTGGGCCGAAACTTCAGCACAATAATACCGGCCTCTTCAAGGTGATTGATCATGGCTTTCGGTAAACTATTAGAGCCGAATCCATCAATTAACATGTGCGTTTTTACGCCACGCAGGGCGGCCCTTCTGAGGGCTTCGGCAATGCGTCGTCCGGTATGGTCATTTTCAAAAATATAGCTTTCCAGATATATTTGATGCTCAGCCTGGTCCAGGGCAGCCTCAAGTTCTGGAAAATATGCATCACCATTGTGCAGCAGGCTTATCTGATTGTCTGGATTCATTTCAATTACAATAGGTTATGTTTTGAAAATAACCATTCCGTATAAAATTAAGATGTTAAAGTCATTATTCTGAGGTACGAAATTGGTTGTTATTCTGTAATGAACTAAACAGAATTGGTAAAATCTGCCAATTTTCGCAAAATTTCGAGGTCTTCCGGAAGTTGAAGAACTTTTTCCGCTCTGGCAAGAGCCAGGCGAGAATGGTGTATTGCGGTTTTCTGCATGGCTGCATCTCCGATCGATGCCAGTGAGGCGAACGCCTTTTGCAGCCGTCCAGCGACCTCAATGAAACCAGCCCCGTCACGGCCAATTGCGTTGAAAGCATCATCAAACATATCCTGCACGGATAATTCGGGTACTTCTACCCGATCACATGGAGAGGTTCCGGTGTCACTATCATCAAGAGGCTGACTCCATTGGTCGAAAAGGCGGACCATGACCCCGGTTATATAGATTGCTGTACCGGGGTCGTTAACGGCGGGTGATAACGCTCGACTGGCGATTTCAGATAGAACGATAAAACCAAACCTGGGGTCTTCGTCGAATTGCCGGTACTTACCTATAAGAAATGCTTTTGCTATCTGACTGGTATCGACATTGGATAAGGCTCCGGAGTCAGGGGAAACATAAGCAAGAATCCGATCCGGAGCGGAAAAGGTGCCAGGTAGGGCCGCCAACGTGATTCGCACCTGGAATTTTTCGGCACATGCCTGGAGGGCAATGACATCTATGCGATGGACATAACCAATCGTCTGTCCGTAAATGGTCTGCCCTCCTTTCTGATGCAGCCCCACCGGGATGCCGTGAAGGGTGGGGGCGTGTCGCCTGAGTTGAATAGCCGCAGCGGTCGCCTCTTCGACTTTCTCGATGGTGCCCTCCAGCCTGCCAAGGCGGGCGATGCGATCCACCCACCCTACAAAAGTGACAATAACTATAGCAAGGACTATCAGTGTAAATGCAAATAAAGTAAAACGACCGGCCTTTTCGTAATAGCCGTTCATTAAGGCGACAAGGGCAACGCTGCTGTAAATGAAGGCGCCGATGAATGTTGAGAGGGCATTCTGGGAAACATCATCGGCGATGACCAGAGAAAAAGAGCGGGGCGTTGCGGTATTGCTGGCTGAAGCATAGGCGGAGACCATTGATCCGACAGTGAAGGTGGCAATAACCAACATGCTTGTAGCAATAATGGAAAGCAGGGTCTCTATCGATTCTTCAGTAATTGCTGGAACGAGCCGACCGATATCTTCAGTATCCATCGTTTTCGCGAGAAACACAGCCGCCGTTGAAACCACGCACATCGCCAGCGGCCTGACCCATAGCCGCTCTCTGATCCGATTTAAAATATACCTCAATCGATCTCCCATTATATCCCTCATTTCTTACTTTAGCAGTTGAGTGTGACTGTTTTAAAGAGATCATTTTGCAGATTATGTGTGCGACCTCAAATAGCTGTTGCTGCAACAATCAGCCACTTGTGCAAAGACTCGAAGTGTGTTTTGCACCAATATATACATAAAAGTGTGATTTTTCCTGATTTTCTCTCACCTTAACCAGATAATTCTTTGGGGACAATTAATAATGATTTTGAGAATCGCACAATGACTAGTATTTTCTTTCCGATGGCGAGTTGAAACGGAGGCATTGACGTTAGCCGATGCCTCCAAAGGTGCGCAGATGAGATTATCGCCTTTGTATCATGTTAAATTCTTAACTTTATTCCGGGACTACGGATACCACGTACCAACCGGTTTTGGCGGTCTTCGTCGCCATCACTTCCCGGCCACTTTGGACAAAGCGGATGACGGGAGAGGCGTCCGCCTTACTTTCCCAGGCAAGCAGGGTTTCGGTAAGCTGGTTAAGCCACACAGAGGCCGACGTGACCGCAGGTTTACTGGCGAGCTGCTTCATACCTTGTTCCGTGCGATAATGGAGAACCGCAGCAGCTGCACTGGCGTTGGCCTGGTCCAGCTCCTGGGATAGCTTGGGATCACTGACGCCGATTACTAAACCAGATCGATTCACTATGAAGGCGACTGCATCTTTTTTGACCACCAGGTGGCTTAGCACCTCGCTTGAGAGCTGCTTCAGGGTGATATCCCGGGAAACCACGCCGAGGAGGGTGTCTCTTTCATAAATCGGGTAGGAGGCAGTTATCATCATACCTGCTCCAACCAGATCCAGATAAGGCGGCGTCCAGCCAACATCGCGTTTTTTGAAGTCGGCGCTGGTGTAAAACACCTGCTCTGTGGGCTGCTCATTGTTGACGGCCTCGTTAAGAGGCAGATAGGGGTAGATCATCATCTTGTCCTGGGGTGTAGTGACATAGACCCAGGAGAAACCAAAGCTTCTGTATGCCGCACGAAATACCGGGGTCAGGCGTTTAAAGATATTGAGTTGACGGAAGGTGTCATCGGTGAATGCCGTTCCTTTGTAATCATAAAAGGATGGATAAGGGGCTTGAAATGACGGCGGAGATTGCAGATCACCACGCCAGCTCTGAAAGCCAACAGTCTTATCCTTTGTCTGATAACTTTTCATCCAGGCGCTGCGCTCGGCAGGCGTCGCCGGAGGGACACTGTTGTAGAGGACCACATACTCACCGGCAATGGCACGTGTACTTGCTGCGACATCACCGAAGACACGATCGATCTGCGTGGCGGCGAGTCTGATCAAGGCATCCCATGGTTCGGCGCAGTCAGCAGCAAGTGCAGGTCTTGGAATTGATACCGCCAGCGTCAAGAGAGCCGCGAAGAACCACGGTGTGCCGATTCGATATGCGTGTGCAGAAAACATATTTTTCATATCAATTATCTCCTTGGGTTGATGGATTCGGCAACCCCGGTCTCCACCGTGGCTACTGAGGAAAAGAGAACGGATTTCTTCATGCCTGTTCTTCACACAGTTCCGGGGTTTGAACCAACATATCGACGGTTGGAGAACCCCGGCATCGAGCATGATTCTTCTTGTAGTCGGAACTTTTTTCTGTCGCAGGAATTCGGGGTGAGGATCTCTGCGTCATGAAATCTCAGGTCGAGCTGAAGCTCATTCCTATGGGCGCTGAGCCATTGAACCGTTTTAGATAATAGGTAAATTTCGAGCCCCAGTCACGGATTCCATAGAGAGCCCCTTTCTGCTTGTTGAGCTGGAAAGATAAAACAGTGTTCTCAACTTCACTAAGATAAAATTAATTCATGAATGCTGCTTTGAAAAGTGAAAATTATTGTCAGGAGCCTGGGGCAAGTAAGGATGGTCTGCTGTTTTCAACTTGAGAGGACTGTCTCCAAACTGTTATCCTGGGCCAGTCTATAGGATGAAGATTTATGCTTTTGGGATCCCATAGCCGGTTGCCAAGATGATATTTCGTTCAGAACGAGACTCTGGATAAGGATTTTGTCATGGTTTTTTTAATTGTACCTCGTAAATATCAGTTCTCCTATCCTTGAGATTGGTAACACTTCCAACATTATGAAGTTCTTTCAATAACTCCAAATCAACATCGACGACGAGAATCATCTCTGTGTTGGGAGTAGATTCTGCTTTAATGCCATCTGGGGGAAATGCGAAATCACAGGGAGTAAATACCGCTGATTGAGCATATTGAATATCCATATTTTCAACTTGTGGTAAATTTCCAACACATCCTGCAATAGCGACATAACACTCATTTTCGACAGCCCTTGCTTGAGCGCATATTTTTACTCTTGAAAAACAATTTTGAGTGTCAGTCAGGAAAGGAACGAAGAGTATTTTCATTCCATAGTTTGCTAGAATTCTACCCAGTTCAGGAAACTCACTATCATAGCAGATAAGAACGCCAATTTTTCCACAATCGGTATCAATTGCTTTTAATTCATCTGAACCTTTTAACCCCCAAACTTTTTTCTCATCCGGAGTAACATGCATTTTTGCGTATTTTTCGACCGAACCATCTCTTCTGCAGACAAAACCAACATTGTAGAGATGTCCATCTCTAAGTTCAGGCATGCTGCCAGTTATTATATTTATATTGTAGGCGATTGCTAATCTTGAAAATTCATCTTTAAATTTTGGTGTAAATTTAGCTAATTCCCTGATGGCTTCAGCTTCCCCCAAATGGTTAAATGTAGCCATTAAAGGTGCGTTGAAAAACTCTGGGAACAGCGCAAAATCACTCCTGTAATTTGATACAGCGTCAACAAAATATTCAGCTTGTTCCAGCACTTCGTCAATATTCTTAAATGGCCTTACTTGCCATTGAATGAGACCCAACCGAATGACAGTCTTCTGGGACATGGGTTTTTTTGATGGCTTGGAATAATAAATATTATCCCAAGCTAACAAGGAAGCATATTCACAACTTTCAACATCACCTTCAAGATAATTTTTTAAAACCCTTTTTACATAGAAGTCGTTTGAAAGCTGAAAGTTTAAGACCGGATCGTAAATCTCCCTTGCTCTGACTTTTGATATATATTCTTTTGGAGACATGGCGTTAGAGTGAGCTTTATAATTCGGCAACCTACCACCGGACATAATACCTTTAAGATTTAATTCCTCGCAGAGCTCTTGCCTGAATTCATACAACCGTCTGCCAAGCCTCAAACCTCGATATTTTTTACTAATAAAGACATCAATGCCATAAAGCGTGTCTCCATCATCATCGTGAGTATCAAAAGTATAGTCTCCCGTTATTTCTTTATACGTATGTGAATCGTCAAATTTGCTATAATCGACGACGATACTTAGAGCAAAACCGGCAAGGCTATCATTTATCTTTATTCCAACCTGACCTTTTGGGAATTTATTGAGCAATGCGGAAAATTCTTCATATGTCCAGCTTGAATCATCGAGATGCCTATATTCATCCTCCATCAATGCGACAATATTTGCATGGTCGTCTAGAGAGAGGTAGGTAAGTTCAATCTTATCTATGGAATCCATATTTTGCCTTCATTAAGTTGATGCCGTGAGCATACATCTATTAACTCGAAACCTGATATTCAGGTAGTGTATTCAGTCAGTGCTGTCCATAAGTAGTCAAGGAATAACAGATAAATAAGAGATCGAAGAGCCAACTGTGTTGTAATCAAAATGTGAGAAATCGATTGAATACAAAGAGATACGATCCATGGCACATTCTAGCACAATACGTAATCAGATACCTGCATTTTCCCGAGGCATGAATTTGAAAAGCTGGCAAAAATCTTTCATTTTGGACAGAAGTCGATGGACTCAAGTGCTTGCAATGATAATTGCCCGGATTTCCTGTCGAAAGAGTTCTCATGACCAAATCGAAATCTTTTCGTACAGGGTACGTCTCTCAACCATCCGGGTATAAAACCTGCCATATGGGCTGCTCTTACAGGAGTAAATGGATAAAAATCTTTTAGACTTTCCATGGAGTTTTTTCATGCAGGATGTCTAGAATAGCAAGTACTGGCGCAGCAACAAGAACACTCAGTACGCGGAAAGCCGTCTATTCAGATGAAATTCCCGATTCGTCGTAGGATAATCACTGTCTTGTCGTGATGTCGCATAGCGAAAAGGGTAAGCAGGGCACCAAAGATCGGCCGGGGATTCATGAGGGTGAAGACCACTCCCAAAAAGACCGTGATCAGCACCACCAGTATCTGCGCCCCGTTGAAAGCAAATGCGGTGAAGCTGCCGAGCGCCCCTTTGATCATCTTGCCTAAACCGTCACGAAACGTACCGATTTCTTTGGGTGAGGTTGAAGATATTGAGAAAGACGGTTTTTCCGCGGAAATGAGCGATTGTTGTTTTTTTATCAGGGGGTTCTGCAGACGTTCCCAGCAGCCGGGTAAGGTTTCAGAAATACTCAGAATCGATTCCTTCATCGAGCCGAAGAAAGCCAAGTCTGTCAAGCCGATTACCATTTACATAACTACTGCCAATAATACGATTGTCCAGTTCTCCGGATATTGCGTCTGCCAATGCACGGGCAAGACTTCACTTTTTAACAAATTGATATTTAATCAATTTTAAGAAAAGCCTTGCCCCATGGGTTTTCTGATTGCCTGATAGCTCTTGATCAAAGTCTGCCCATAAGAAGCAAGATCACAACGATAAAGACTATCACCCCGACTCCGCCACTTGGGCCATACCCCCACGAACGACTATGGGGCCAGACTGGAATAATGCCCAGCAACGCCAGTACCAGGATTATGATCAGGATTGTACTGATTGACATTTCCCTTACCCCCTAAAATTGATAGTTAATCCTTAGCGGATTTGCCTTATTTTGTTTATTTTACAACAAGACTGTTTTTAACAGCTCTAACGCCTTTCACCGATTCTGCTACTTGGACCGCTTTATAAGAAGCTTCTCTGGAATCGACAAAGCCGCTCAATTGTACGACACCCTTGTAAGATTCAACATTAATTTGCAGCACCTTGAGCATCGGATCGTTAAAAATCTCGGCCTTCACTTTTGTGGTAATTGCGGTATCGTCAAAATATTCTCCGGTGCTTTCTTTCTTTGAGGTACCGGCACAGCCGGCAATAAAGGTAATCAGTGCCAGCCCTACTAAAAAACGTTTGAAAAAATGTGTTCTATTCATGTTTATCCTCTTGTGAGTACGTTAGAAATTGCATTTCCCGATTGTCGGGGTTAGTTCAAAGTTGTAGTGTCCAAGTCTTTACTTGCTGTGATTCTACAGATTTTTTACTTAATTTTTTTAGTCGAACTCCCTTATACGCCTTTATTGTTGGGGAAATCACCTTAGTATGGTCCATGTTGCTCGGTGTCAAAATTTACAACAGCATCATGAAGAGCGGATTGAAGTGCCCCCCAGGTACTCTCTACGCCATCTTTAAGACTTTCCCACACATGCTCTTCCGCGTCGTCCAATTCTCTCAGCTTAACTTTCGTTGCGTCCAGCTTCTGCTCAAGTTCTGCAACATGCCGATCATGTTTGTCTTTGGCTTTAGCAGTGAATGCCATCCCTCTGGTTCGGAATCGGGCTAACTCAGTTTGTGCGCGAGTGACGTCAGCTTCCATCTTCTGTTTGAACAATACTTTTGTACTCATAAGATATCTCCATTGTTAATAGTTGAGTCGGGTCTTTTCTGGAACATCCCATCATTCCGATCAGAAACCGCAGCCCCACAACGCCTCTGCGGTGGATGGCTCAATTGTCTATATCGCAATCATTGTGCCACGTTGAGGTTTCTCTGGAGCCATTCTTCTATCTATCTATTTTCATAGATAATGTTCGATTAAACGCAGAAGATGGATCCCGGTTCATTACGTTCAGGGGAGGTCATATGTAACCATGTGGTTATATATGACCTTTGTCGGGAGTAGCTGGATTTTCCCTTTTCCTCTGCCTGTTGTCGGTTCCTGTTTGCCGCCGAAGAAGCGGCAGGGCAACCACAAGAGCTTAGAACTGGATCACGATGATCTTAATCGTTGGTTTATGGACGTTGCAGGGCAGTTGATAAGGTCAGAGAAAAAGCAGCACCATTGGATTCCGCTTGATCAATGGATAAATGTTCTATGAGGAGCCATGTACGTTCCAGTAAGCAGAGTTCTATAGGCAGGCGGGAGTTTCGGCTCCCTCTGATTCAATTCCTTATTGGTTATACTTGACCACTTAAAGATCAGGGCGTGGGAGTGGTTTATTGGCTTGAATGGGCGGACTTGAGATCTCTTGATTTGATGGCACGAAATTTTCTATACCCACAGGTTGCGTGCTGGAATTGCGGCGATTTTTGGGCCAAAACTGGTGATATTTGGCAGCGTTTGATTGTGGTGTTCCCTGATCATAGCTGCTGAAGCGTGTGCTTTATCGTGTGTCGTGTGTGCATCTGAAATTAACTGAACGTTAAATCCATGTGCTGCGGCACTTCTGGTTGTCGTGTCAACACAGAACTCGGAAGCGTACCCACAAATAGCGAGATCCGTAATTTTATGGGCATTCAGGACATCAAGCAAATCAGTTCGTAAGAAGGAATCAGGGGTAGTCTTTCTGATTCGGATATCATTGTCATGCACTGTGATATCTTTCTGAATCTGCCAGCTGTCGGTACCGTATCTAAGAATGTCACCACTGAAAACTTCATGTTGGATATGAATGACAGGGATGTTGTTTTTACGAGCGTATTCAGATAATCCATTAATCGTTTGAATGATTTTCTCCGCTTCAAATGGAGACGGAACGGGATTGAATAGGCCGGCTTGCACATCAATGATGAGTAGAGCTTGTTTCATTATTATCTATCAATTCCTGGTTTTTATTTTCATTTAGAGGGGACGGGGAGCCGATTTCCACCTGGAAAAACTGGAAAAGGCAACCAACAGACCAGCCACAACCAGCATGCAGCCGAACCATTGTATCGCCGACAGCCGTTCATCAAGAACTATGCGAGCAGTAATTAACCCGGCTACCGGCACCAATAATGACCAGGGCGCAACACGATTCGCAGGATGTCGGGATAGCAAGTAGCTCCATGCGCCGTAGCCAAAAATTGTAGCGGCGAAGGCAAGGTACGCTACTGAAAAAATCGAAAGAGCATTGAGCTTTTGGAAAACATTGAGAATTTTGTTCGGGGATTCGAGCAAAAATGAAAGCAGCAGAAGCGGAGCTGGCGGCACCAGCGCTGACCACACCACCAGGCTCAACATATCGAGTTTTTTGCCTTGTGAGGAAGCAACTGACGAAGCCTTTCTTACGACTATGTTTGATATACCCCAGAATGCGGCTCCACCGAGTGTCAGCATGAGTGCAACTGGAGTTATTTCGCTGGCCTTGCCGGAGGCACTACCAACCAGATACAGTCCGATACCGGCCACGCCAAGTCCGGCCATCTGTTTGAGTGTGATGGATTCTTTGAGCAGTGTCACCGCAAAAAGAAGGGTGAAAAAAGCCTGCGATTGTAGAACAACCGAGGCAACTCCTGCCGGCATACCGATGTGCATTGCATAAAACAGGCAACCGAACTGACCGACTCCGACCGACAGACCGTAAGCCAGCAAATAGCCGAAGCTTACTGCGGGCTTTTTGATGAAAAGTATGGCAGGAAAAGCCGCAAGAAGAAAACGGAGCGAAGCCAGAAGCAGAGGGGGGATTCCGTCGAGTCCGAGCCGGATTACTGTGAAGTTTGCTCCCCAAATTATTACCACAAGAAGGGCGATAGTGATATCTTTACGGTTCATTGCCTTTTTGTGGAGGAGGATTTTAACAATAGTCTAACGCTGCGTTTCTAATGGGCACTGGTTAACGGATAAAGACAACATGCTATATAGCAGTCAGAATTCATTCGAGCTATATAGAAATTGAGATGCTGTTTCTTGGTATTGGTCAGGCTAGTGCATACCGATTTTAAGTGGCAGTTTAATCGTGAATGTGGCCCCTTTGCCTTCCTCTGATTCACATTTTATAAAGCCGTTATGCTTTTTCATGATCGAGTTATAAGCAATGTTGAGTCCCTGGCCTGTCCCTTTACCAACTTTTTTTGTTGTGAAAAACGGATCGAATATTTTAGATATTTGATCTGCCGCGATCCCAATCCCGGTGTCGGAAATCTTAATTACAGCGTAACCATGTTCTTGTTTTGCTGTAATTCGAATCAATCCTTTCTGTTCATCGTCCATCCTTTCAATTTTAGATTCGATGGCCTGTGCTGCATTTACTATTATATTGAGAAGAGCCTGTTTTATTTCGCCAGCAAAGCATGGAACCGTTTTTAACTGGTCGTCATTATCGATATCTATTTCCATTTCGGAATAATATTTCCATTCATTCCGAGCAATAGATACCGTCGATTTTATTACATCGGATAAATTAACAGGCTCAGCTGAATCACTTCCGGGATGGGAAAACTCTTTCATTGACTTAACAATAGACTGGATTCTTTCGATTCCTTCCTGCATCTGCACCAAAGCATGTGGAATTTCATACAAGAGAGAGTCTAAATCCAAATCATCTTCTTTTTGATTCAGTTTTTTGATAATTTCATGAAGAGCATCGTCTTCCTTTTTTTCTCTGATTTTACTTATAATTTCTTGGTAATTTTCTATAATATTTTTTAAATCACCAAAGGACTCTTTGAGAAAACTTGTATTGTCACCTACATATTGAGTTGGCGTATTGATCTCATGAGCAATACCTGCAGCTAACTGACCGATCGATTCAAGTCGTTGTGCTTGCGTCAGCATGTCGTGGAGTTGCTTTTTTTCTGTAATATCCATTTTTACGGATATAAAAAAATCTATCTCCTCGCCCTCTCCTTTTAATGGTGTGATAATCATCTCTTCTGTATAGAGTGAGCCATCTTTCTTTCTGTTTATAACTTCGCCATGCCAAATTTCCCCAGACATAACTTTTGACCAGATGTCTTGATAAAATCGTTGATCATGCACCCCGCTTTTGAATATGTTTACATTGGAATCGATCAGCTCGTTATATGCATATCCGGTGGTGTTGCAAATAGCTGGATTTGCCCAATGGATGGTGCCATCGGGAGTCGTTACTATTACTCCGTTGGGAATGGTGTTGAGAATGCTTTGCTGTAGATTTATTTGTTCTCTCTTGGTAACACTTTCAGATATATCAGTGTAGAATCCTAAGATACCGGTAACATTCCCATTTTTGTCGTGTATTGGTAGCTTGCTCGTTGATATAATAGTTTTTAGACCATCAGCTGTTTGTTGGGTTTCTTCAAGATTTATTTCTGGTTGATCGTTATCCATCACTTTGCGGTCGTATTCACAGTAGCATTCGGCTTCTTCTTTGGTCCATGCAAGGTCGTAATCCGACTTGCCGGCGATATCTTCCGGATTTTCTAAACCGGCAACCCTTGCAAATGCCTTGTTACAACCCAAATAGTTAGATTGAAGGTCTTTCCAAAACACGAAGTATGATAAATTATCTATAAGAAGCCGTAATACTTGTCTGTCCATGGGGTAATCCTACATTTTTTGAGTAAAAGGGAGGACTTTTACGTGAGGCAAGGAGTTGCGATCGTATCTTATCAATGAGTGTCATTGTCTAATATAAGGTTTGCTTTAGACAGATTCAATTGACAAGGACTCGTTGCTGCCAGAAAGGTTGTTGATCCGGAAATAATTCAACGAACACGGCCCTTCATTCCCTCAGAGTTGAAGGATAACTGGTGATATATATACTTTTGAACCCGATGGGGTATGGCAAGAAATCAACGAGATATTCTCGACTCTTATCGCCATAAAAGAACGATATTCTCACCGCTTGGCCCGTTCTTTGTTGAAGGGAGATGTCTGGAATTAAATAAATATCCCTGTTCTTTTTTTCTCTCATTCATTATAATATACTATATTTTGAGATCTTCTTAGTAAGGAAAGCGTAATTCAATCTCAGCCTAGTGAGGTGAAAATGATTAAGCGCCGCCACCAAAGAGTTGACGTCCCAAATTTAGTAGCTCATCTATCGTACGGAGTTAGTTCCTTCACAGGAACCGTAAGCAACATCTCCCGTACCGGCATATTACTGACTGATATTCCCGAAGAATTTGACACTCGGGGAGAGGAACTGTCAATAATCGTCTCCGGAAAAGGCAAAGATTTTAAATTGCTGGTCGTTCCAAAATGGGTTAGTGAGGATAATTCAAAAAAACGGATGGGTATGGTTATCCCGAACGCCCCCATCGATTGGACTGTGTTTGCAATGAAATATGAACTCAAAAATGAAGATATCTGGGCTGCAACTACCAATTTACCAGATTATTTTTAGTTCGTGTTGTTTCCAATCGTTAGGTGCTCCCTGCTCATAAACAAAAAGGGGATTTGATTTATTTAATTCCTCCACTGTAAAATAGATTTATCCCCTTTCTGTCCTCTCTTGTTCATCCCTCATGTTTTTACTGCCCTGAAATTACTAAAAAGCAGGAGCAGCTGCTCACAGCTCCCACAATGCACATCTTGTTTTCAGCAATCCCAATGGGGACGGACCCTTTCTATGAATTTGTTTCGCTTTATCGTCCTCAATTTATGCAAATGAATGAGCCTGGTAACCGGGCTATTTAAGGAGAAATGAATTCTTGACATATTCTGCTTCGTTGTGAGACAACTCAAATAGTTGAAACATAGAAATACTAATTACTTTTAATGGAGGACAATAATGAAAAAAAATCTTTTGACTGTTGCGCTTACAGTTGCTCTGCTTTTCACCGGTGCCTATCTGGCTTCTGCAAACGTTAAAATTGGTGTTTTAGCCAATGATGGGCCAGCGAAGGCACTGATAAAATGGGGTGCAACCGGTGAGTATCTTACTGAAAAAATGGGTCAACCCGTAGAAATCGTTCCTCTTGATTTTGAAAAGGTCTTGTCGACGGTGGAAGCCGGTGGAGTTGACTTTTTTTTAGTCAACTCCTCAATGTTTATTACAACAAAGCTGAAATATAATGCAACGCCCATCGCCACCATGATTAACTCTCGTCAGGGAAAAGCTCTCAAATCCTTTGGCGGCGTGGTTTTTACCTCAGCTTATAATGATAAGATCAACTCCTTTGATGACCTGAAAGGGAAAAAATTCGCCGCAGTAAAAAAATCTTCTTTTGGCGGCTGGCAGATGGCTTACAAGGAATTTACCGATGCCGGAATCGATCCATTCAAAGATTTTGCTTCTGTTGAATTTTCAGGCAAGCATGACAATGTGGTTTTTGCCGTGCAGAACGAGCAGGTTGATGCCGGGACGGTGCGTACCGATACATTGGAACGAATGGCTGCAGCAGGTGCGATTGCCATGGAAGATTTCAAAATTATCGGTAAAAAAGAATCTGCAGAATTTCCCTTTGTTTGTTCAACCCAATTATACCCAGAATGGCCTCTAGCTAAGATTGCTGCAACGGATGACGGGCTGGCAGCTAAAGTGGTGGCAGCACTCAAGGAAATGAAACCTGAAGACAAAGCAGCCAAGGCCGCCAAGATTGTCGGCTGGGCCGATCCACTTGATTACTCAGGTATTGAAGCTTTACAGAAATCACTCAAAGTAGGTGCCTTCGCGAAATAGTACCTGTTTGTAAATAAACAGACGCCAAAGACAGGCGGCCAGTCCTGCCTTTGGTGGAATTGTAAGTCTAATTTAATAGAATATTTACCCAACTGACTCATTACGGAGATTGTCTCATGCTGCAATCGTTATTGCGTAAAAATTTTCGGGCCCAACTTATCGTTCCGGTAGCAATTACACTGTTGATTATTTTTATTGGTGCCATCACCTTTACGGTTTTTAATCAAAAGAGCAGTAGTGACGCACTCAATAAACAGGTTGCAGCTTCCTTTAACGAAATTGAAACATCTATTGATAAAGATCTTGGGGAGTTATCCGGTCAGCTCGATAGTAACCTCCTTCAAATGCAGAAGGAAGCTACAAGTCAACTTGCCAAAAAATCCTCAAATGCTTTGCAGGCGAGAGCATCAGCAGTTCGGACGACTATGCAGGCTATCAGGCAGGAAAGCGGCCAGAATATGGCCAAGCTTATGGCAATCTCTGCCATAAATTCGGTGATAACTAAAGATTTTGCTGCCTTAAACGGCTATGTCCGCAGTGCACATCAAAATAAAGATATTGTTTTTTTATTTTATCGGGATAAGGATCTTAATCCGCTTACTCGTTTCATCAATCGAAACAATGAAAAACTCAAATCTTTGCTTCCGGAAGGTAAGCCCGATATTGCTCAAATTATTCAGGCAGGAGAGCATGACCCTGATGTTTTGGTCATAACTGAGGACATAAAATCCGATGGAGAGCTTGTTGGCAGTGTAACCCTCGCAATGGATATGACTGAGGCGAGGCAACAGGCGCAGGATATAAAGGAACAATTCGATGAACTGGTCAACAGTAACAGTGATTTGGTTGAATTTGTTCTTGGTAAAGAGTCGAAGACGATCAACGGTGCCTTGCACAGTGTAGTGACAAACATTCAAAAGGGGATCAAGGAGAGATCTGCCAAAACCGTTGGCGAAATAACTACCAGCAGTGATAATTTAAGCAGTCGAACTCGAAACATGTTTGTTTCTGGTGCGATTGTTGGATTCATTCTCATCTTGGGCATCCTGTTTTTGAACGCCCGTTCTATACTGAAACTCCTTGGCGGTGAACCTGCAGCCATGGTGGAACTTGCTCAGCGTATCGCCGGTGGAGATCTTAAAACAAGAAGTAGTTCAGTAAATGTTCCAGGCAGCCTTCAGGCGGCATTGCAGGATATGAGTGAAAAATTGCGCAGCCTAATTGGCAATGTCGTTGAAGAGGGACGGGCTCTGCAGTCCACTTCTACCGAACTTGCTCTGGCAGCCGAAAATATGACAGGGGGAGCTGAGCAATCTGCGTCCAAGGCCAATGCAGTAGCTGTTGCAACCGAAGAAATGAGCGCCAACATGCAAACGGTTACTGGGGCGAGTGAGCAGGCTGCGCAGAATGTAAACGTAGTCTCTGTTGCCATGGAGGAGATGACCGCCGCGGTACAGGAAATTGCCCAGAATACATCAAAGGCCAGCTCAATGACCAGAGACGCGGTCAACTATGCAAAAGGCTCTTCTGATAAAGTCAATCAGCTGGGTTTAGCGGCCAAAGAAATCAGCAAAGTTACGCAGGTTATTACCGAGATTTCTGAACAAACAAACCTTCTGGCTCTTAACGCCACGATTGAAGCCGCCCGGGCAGGCGAAGCAGGCAAAGGTTTTGCCGTAGTGGCCAATGAGATTAAAGAACTTGCTAAACAGACAGCTCAAGCCACCGGGGAAATCAAAGCAAAGATCGAATCCATTCAGATGTCAACCGATGACACGGTTAGTGAGATCACTGAAATTAGTCAGGTTATCAACAGTGTCAACGAGCTTGTCTCCGCTATTGCCGCAGCTGCCGAACAACAGGCTGTGATGACCAGTGACATATCGCGGAACGTCCAAGATGCGGCAAATGGTATCAGTGAAGTTAATGAGAATGTCGCTCAAGCCTCGGTTGTTGCAGGTGAGATAGCACGAGATATTGCCGATGTCAGCCAGGTGTCAAAAGAGACCAGGGAAGGCAGTCTCTTGCTCCAGGAAAGCTCACAGGAGCTTAAGAAGATAGCTGGAAATATCAGCAGGGAAACAAATCAGTTTGATCTTGGAAAAGTCGAGCATAGAACGGCGATTGCCGGAGCCAGTTTATCTACCAGACCTCTGCTGCGATGGTCTGACAACCTGTCTGTGGGGATTGATTCGATTGATAGCCAGCATAAGACACTTATTGATCTTATCAACGAGCTTAACAAGCAAATGAAATCGGGAGCGACAAAAGATGCTGTAGGTAAGGCTCTTGGTAAACTAATTGATTATACCGGAAGCCATTTTCAGCAGGAAGAACAGCTCTTTGCTCAATACGATTATTCGGAACAGGCGAGTCATAAGGAAATACACCAGAAGCTGGTCTCGCAAGTGCTTGATTTTCAGAAAAAGTTTAAAGAGAATAAAAAAGATATTTCACTCGATTTGATGGAGTTTCTCAAGGATTGGCTTCTCGACCATATCAAAAAAACCGACATGAAGTATAGCTCCTTTTTGCAGACCAAAGGAGTGGTTTGAGAAAGATGAGTAGGCCTTGTCTTCGTTTGTTGAGGACGTGGGGCAACTAGTACTTCCCCTCCCTTTTTAAGAAAAAGGGAGGGGAAGCCAGAAAGTATGTGAAGCGATTGAATCAGTTTTCTTTAACGCATGACGGGCCACTCAAGACTCTGGCTCCGGCAGCTTTGGCCATCTGCTTTAGCATAGACCCGAACAGCAGGGAGTGGGAAGGGGCGATGAGCCACCAGTAGATTCTTCCCCAGACTCCACGTGGTTCAAAGCTCGGAGTCATCCGCAATTCGTTTGAACCGTCCGGGAGTACCTGAACCCGAAACTCCAAAAAAGCCTCGCCCGGAGCGAGCATCTCGGCCCGTAACAGAAGGCGGCAACGATCTTCGACGGCAACCACGCGCCAGAAATCCAGGTTGTCGCCTATGACCACCGAATCCAGGCGACGGCGTCCCCTTGACAGGCCCGGGCCGCCGATCACCTTATCCACAAAACCGCGCAATTTCCAGAGGAAGGTGCCAAAATACCAACCGGTGTTTCCGCCTATACGCTTAACCACATTCCAGGCAAGTTCCGGTGGACCATCCAGGGTTATAAAGAAAGAGTCTCGGAAGACCCTGGCCTCAGGGTGAGACTGGCTGTCGATCCATTTGGGCAGACTGGTTTCGCCAGCGTCGAAACAGCTGGAAGCGACCTCATCCTGGCGTACTTCCTCCAGGGCCCTAACGATAACTTCCCTGCAGGAGAAAAGCTTCTGTGGAATAATCTCCCGGATACGTTCGTCGTGACAGAGAATTTCATCTCGCATGCGCTCAATCAGTGGGCGGATGAGAGCCACAGACACCGGGGTGACCAGATTCATCCAGCCAATCGAAATAAAATGAATACGCATGGGCAGAACTAGAACAAGTCGGGGCGGTAGTCCGGCCTCCTCGGCATATATGCGGAAGAGTTCACGCCAGGATAAGACCTCGGGACCGCCAATCTCATAAACCTGCCCGGCAATCTCAGGGTGGTCCAGGCAGCTGGCCAGGTAAATGACCACGTTGGCAATGGCGATAGGCTGGCACTTGGCATCCATCCAGCGCGGGGCGAACATGACACGCAGATTCCCGCAGAAGGCTCGTATCATTTCGAAAGAAGCCCCACCCGAACCAAGGACCAAAGGGGCACGTAGCTGGGTCACCTTTGCGCCGCCTAACGCCAGGATTTCTCCAACTTCATAGCGCGAGCGCAGTTGATCCGAAAGATGAGCTGGATTGCCTAAGCCACTGAAATAGATAAAACGATTCATTCCGGCCTCACGTGCAGCGTGTACTGTGGAGTAGGCGAGTCGCCGGTCCAGAGTGGCAAAGTTATGTTCCCCGGGCCTTATGGAATGGATGAGATAGAACACCGCCTGGCAGCCTTGCATTGGCTTGGTGAGAGCCGCGGTATCCATAGCGTCGGCTACAATGATTTCCAGGTTGGGATGGCTGCCCCAAGATCTGGCCTGAATTTTACCGGCGGACCGTTCGACCGCGCGCACCTTCCAACCACGTTCGAGAAGAAGGGGGAGCAACCGTCCACCAATATAGCCCGTGGCCCCTAACACCAGCACCGGTTTGTTCCCGTGATCCATTTAAATCCGTCCTCTCCTGTCAAAAAGGAATTATTTCCTTGTAGATTTGGGGGATCGGGCCACAGGCCTCTTCCTTCCCAAATTAGTAATTTTTTTCTCAGAATGTACTCAAGACACGCACAACGAAAGGCTTCGACGCCGGGAATCCATCTGGCTAAAGATCTTCTTGGACAGGTCGAGTTGAAAGATGGCTGATTCCTGCTATTCTTGAGGCAAGGTCATCAGGCCATTTTCTCTTAGGAGGCTGCAAAAGACATCACGCGAACCTACCATTCAAAAGATATTTATGCAATATTTCTGTGTGGTTAAGGTGAATAAACTGAGAATGACACCTTTATGGTGTGCTATTTGTGCAAAAGTGGGAGGTTGTGGAAGGTATTAAAGTAGCGCATACAATGCATCATCTGGTGGATGATTCTAGGAAATTATATTTGCTGCCGGGCTGGCAATATCTTTTTTTGATAATATTGTTTTAAACGTTCAGCTGGTTCTATACGTACTGGTGTTCTTTTTAGAACTTCTGCCAGTGAGCAGTCTTTGATAAGAACAAGGAAAATATGGATCGAAATTTATAGGGGTATTATGGCAATTACGATTGGCTTATCACAAATGAACTCCCGTGATAACAAGCTGGAAAACTTGATGGCTGCCGAAAAATCGATCAAGGATCTTGCGGCGAAAGGTGCTGAGCTGATTATGCTGCCGGAACACTTCAACTTTCTGGGACCGGAAGCACGTCGAAGGGAAAATGCCGAACCTCTCGAACTCTCACCAAGCCTTGACAGGATGCGGAATATGGCCGTCAGTTTAAAGGTACATCTGCATATCGGTAGCTATCTTGAACGGGACGGTAACAGGTTCTACAATACAGGGGTTGTCTTCAACCCAAACGGGGAAAGAATCGCCAGATACCGAAAGATTCATCTCTTTGATGTTGAGATTCCCGGAGGAAAAAGCTATCGCGAATCGGATACTATTTCTCCAGGTGATGAGGTGGTGACTTTTTGTATAGGTGATCTTACGTTCGGTATGGCCACTTGTTATGACCTGAGATTTCCAGAGCTTTTTAGAAGTCTTGCGGCAAAGGGTGCCAATGTTATCCTGTTACCAGCCGCCTTTACCCTGCAAACCGGCAGGGATCACTGGGAATTGCTGCTTCGAGCACGTGCTGTGGAAAATCTCTGCTGGGTCGCTGCTGCCGGACAGTGTGGCTCTTCACCGCCTGATCATCTGACCTTTGGCAGAAGCATGGTCATTAACCCTTGGGGCCTTGTCGTCTGTCAGGCACCTGACGGAGTATCCACAATCAGCGCTCAGCTGGATCTTGAGACCATTCAAGCAATACGAACAAAATTTCCAGCGCTTACCCATAGACGTAACGACTTGTTTTCATAAAAGCCTTTTCGACCCGGCTCTTGTAAAATTTAAATTGTCTGCACTTCCCTTTCGAGGGACAATTTAATCAGTTGTTGCCTATTAAACTGTGGAGGTACTGAGATATGAAATATAAACAGCTTGGACGTACAGGTTTACTTGTCTCGGAGTTATGTTTAGGTACCATGACATTCGGAGGAAAGGGTTTTTGGACTGCTATTGGTCAATTGCCGCAAGAGGCTGCGAACAGTCTGGTTGACCGGGTGCTTGACGCAGGTGTCAACTTTATCGATACGGCCAATGTTTATTCCGAAGGGGAATCTGAAAAGATTCTCGGTAAGGCTCTTGGACAGCGTCGCAAGGATGTGGTCCTGGCCACTAAGGTCTTCGGGCGTATGGGCCCGGGCCCCAATGAAGTCGGATTATCACGAGGTCATATCATGCAGGCCGTTGAAGACAGCCTGACCCGTCTGGGAACCGACTATATCGATCTCTACCAGATCCATGGTTTTGATGCGCTCACCCCCATTGAAGAGACCCTGCGAGCACTGGATGACCTGGTGCGTGCCGGCAAAGTCCGCTACCTCGGCTGTTCCAATCAGGCGGCCTGGCAATTGATGAAATCGCTCTGGGTTGCTGATAAATACAATCTGCACCGTTTTGAAAGTCTCCAGGCCTATTACACCATTGCCGGTCGTGATCTTGAGCGGGAACTCGTTCCGACCCTTATGGACCAGAACCTGGGCCTGATGGTTTGGAGTCCGATGGCGGGAGGTCTTCTGTCCGGTAAATATGACCGCGATGACAAAGGTGCCGGAGAAGGTCGCCGGGTCAATTTTGATTTTCCACCGGTTGACAGGGAACGCGCCTTCAACCTGGTTGATCTCATGCGAGTCATTGCGCGTGATAAAAATGTTTCTGTGCCCCAGATCGCGCTAGGCTGGCTACTACACCAGCCGGTGGTCACCAGTGTGATTATCGGTGCCAATAGCCAGAAACAACTCATAGATAACCTTGGTGCTTCAGAGGTAAAACTGTCGGCCGAAGAGCTGGCTCGGCTGAAAGAGGTCAGCGAATTACCTTCGGAATATCCGGGCTGGATGCTCGAGCGGCAAGCTACATACCGTTTCCCGGAAAAGAAAGACGAAGTCTAACTGCCTCGTCATGGCTCTGGGAGGCTGTCTGAGTAGATGCCTTTTGATTTTATTATGATCAAGTCTGCCGCGGAACCCGGGCTGGCTTGATCTATTAATTACACCTGGCCTTCCACGAGGCAATAATATGATAGAAAACAGTAGAACCTCAAAGATTGAGAATTATGTCCCAATCGGTAATTCAGTGTGTCGTTTTGACACATTACCGTGTATGTGCCCGTTAATGTACGTTATTGTGTTGTGAATTTCTAGTAATAAAAGTTGTATTGATCCTGTTTTCGAGTATCAATGTGACAATTTGTCGCATTGTTTTGTCAATTGTTCCTCTCCTCCCTTTTCACACCTTTTCGTTTTATCCCCTTAATCTATTGCCGGGCAGTAGCTCTTTGTTCGTATAAGTAATTGTTAATCCGAATGAAGACGTTCTAAATAAAAGAAATTATATAAACCTGTTGTGGCATATTAATTGCTTTAATTAGGCAATGCTTGTTTTGGACCCATAGAAAGTCTGGCGTAAATACGGGAGCCTGATGTGCTGTGATTCAGATTTCAACGTTAAAAAAGGCAATAATATAGTTTGTAAGGTGCTACTGCATCAAATCGATACTGTTGTGGCAGGACGCGATTTGTTGCCTCCTGTCATACCTCTTATCAAAGAGTAACCAGCATGTTTCACTAACATTTATTTAGGAGAAAAAATGCAGAAGAAAAAATTATTTGTTAACGGCATTGCCCGAACTGTGATCACAGAATCGACCGATCTGCTGTCTGACGTAATCCGAAAAACCCTGCATCTGACGGGTACCAAGGTCGGTTGCGGGCAGGGGCAATGTGGAGCCTGTAACGTCATCGTTGACGGCAAACTGCTTCGTTCCTGTGTTACCAAGATGGGCAGGGTTGAAGACGGTGCAGCAATCACAACCATCGAAGGCATAGGCACTCCAAGTGACCTTCATGCTTTGCAGATGGCGTGGATGGTACATGGTGGTGCCCAGTGTGGATTCTGTACTCCTGGTTTTATCGTTTCAGCAAAAGCCCTGCTGGATACTACACCGGATCCTTCCCGTGAAGACATCCGCGACTGGTTCCAGAAATACCGAAACGCCTGCCGTTGCACCGGCTACAAGCAATTGGTTGATTCGGTTCAGGATGCAGTTAAAGTATTGAAAGGTGAAATCAGCATCAAAGATCTGGCTTACAAGATTCCTCAAGACGGCAAGGTATTTGGCACGAACATGCCACGACCAAGTGCTGCGGCCAAAGTCACCGGCACGTGGGACTTTGGTGCAGACGGCGGTCTGGATCTGCCGGAAAATACATTGCAAATGGCCCTGGTACAGGCTGAAGTTTCCCATGCCAACATCCTTTCCATCGATACCAGTGAAGCTGAAAAGATGCCTGGTGTTTTCAAGGTAATAACCGCCAAAGATGTTCAAGGGAAAAATCGTATCACAGGACTTATCACCTTTCCAACCAATAAAGGTGATGGTTGGGACCGTCCGATTCTTTGTGATACCAAGGTCTTCCAGTTTGGTGATGCGATGGCCATCGTTTGCGCCGATACAGAGAAAAACGCCAAGGCAGCGGCCAAAATGGTCAAAGTCGAACTCGAAGAGCTGCCCGCATATATGAGCGCTCCTGCTGCTATGGAGCCCGACGCCATCGAAATCCATCCCGGTACACCTAATATTTATTATATTCAAAAAATTGCCAAAGGTGAGGAAACCAAACCTATCTTCGATAAAGCAGATGTGGTGATCGAAGGAGACTTTTATGTCGGCCGTCAGCCCCACATGCCTATCGAACCTGATGTCGGCTACGCTTACCATGACGATGATGGCAAACTGGTGATCCATTCCAAATCCATCGGCATTCATCTCCACCTCTATATGATCGCCCCAGGACTTGGTGTAGATCCTGAAAAACTGGTGCTTATTCAAAACAATACCGGTGGAACCTTCGGCTATAAATTCAGCCCGACTATGGAGGCTTTGGTCGGTGTCGCTGCTATCGCCACTGGTCGTCCGGTTTTCCTCTGTTATGATTACTTCCAGCAACAAACCTATACCGGAAAACGTTCACCCTTCTGGACAAACGTACGCTACGCTGCCAGTAAAGATGGGCAGTTGCTGGGTATGGAGTCGGATTGGTCGGTTGATCATGGGCCTTATTCCGAATTTGGCGATCTGCTGACCCTTCGTGGTGCTCAGTTCATCGGTGCTGGATATGACATCAAAAATATTCGGGGCGAAGGCCGCACTGTATGTACCAATCACGCATGGGGTTCCGCCTTCCGTGGATATGGTTCCACCGAGAGTGAATTCCCATCTGAGGTTTTGATGGATGAGTTGGCTGAGAAATTAGGTATGGATCCGCTGGAACTACGATACAAAAACTGCTATCGCAAAGGTTCCACTACCCCCACCGGACAAGCACCTGAGGTCTATTCCTTGCCGGATATGCTCGATAAACTTCGTCCGAAATACGAGGCGGCAAAGAAGAAAGCTGCCGCCAACTGCACCGATACCATTAAACGCGGCGTCGGCATCTCCCTAGGCGTATATGGCTCCGGGCTGGACGGTCCTGATACCGCGGAAACTGATGTTGAGTTGAATGCTGATGGTACTGTTACAATCTTCAACTCCTGGGAAGATCATGGCCAGGGTGCGGATATGGGAACGATGGCCACTGCCCATGAGGCCTTACGACCCTTGGGAATTACGGCAGATCAGATTAGGCTGGTGATGAACGACACCAGTTTATGTCCAAACTCCGGCCCTGCCGGTGGTAGTCGTAGTCAGGTCGTTGTCGGTCAATCCATCCGTGTCGGTTGTGAAGAACTGATCAAGGCTATGAAAAAGGCTGATGGCTCCTTCCGTACTTACGAGGAAATGGCCGCTGAAAAGATCCCGACTAAAGTCCATGGTAAATGGAGTGCTCCGGCTGCTAATTGTGATGAGAATGGTCAGGGCAACCCTTTCTGTTGTTATATGTATGGTCTGTTCATGGCTGAAGTCGCGGTCGAAATCAGCACCGGCAAGACAACCGTGGAAGCCATGACCTGTGTCGCGGATGTAGGTAAGGTCGTCAATAAATTGGTTGTTGACGGTCAGATCTACGGTGGAATGGCCCAGGGAATAGGCCTGGCACTTACCGAGGACTTCGAGGACATCAAAAAGCACTCGACTCTTTTGGGTGCTGGCTTCCCGTATATCAAGCAGATTCCAGATAATATGGAAATCATTTATGTTGAATCAGCTCGTCCGGATGGACCTTTCGGAGCTTCCGGTGTAGGCGAGATGCCGTTAACCAGTCCTCATGCGGCAGTTATCAACGGTATTTACAACGCCTGCGGTGCAAGAATCCATAACCTTCCTGCCCGCCCGGAGAAAGTGTTGGAAGCTATGCCTAAATAGGATTAGTATTTTGCAGTAAATCAACCAACACCCAAAGGACAGTGATCATATTGTTCTTTGGGTGTTGAGTTTATTTTCTCTTCTCAAAGGTCCGCTTTTTGACTCAACCTGGTTTTAAACAATGGATCAATTACAACTAAGAGAAATTGAGGCGCGGTGCATTCAGGAAGAACAACCTTTCTGCACAGCAGCGTGTCCGATTCATGTTGATGTCCGTGCCTTTATGGCAAGCCTGGCCAAAGGAGATCTACGTGGGGCGAGGCGGATTCTTGACCGGACCATGCCTTTTCCTGAGATTGTCGGTCGCCTTTGTGATCAACCCTGTTATTCATTTTGTAAGAGGGGAGAAATAGGTGATCCACTGGCCACCGCCAACCTGGAACGCTACTGTGTCAGCAATAGCACGACTGTGCTTAAATTACCAAAATTGCCATCAAAGAGCGGTCGGATTGCAGTAGTCGGCAGCGGCCTTTCAGGCATGACTGCGGCCCTCGATCTGGCCCGAAAGGGACGCAACACAACCATCATCAGCCAAAGAACCGGTCTCGGCGGCACTCTGCGCCATTACGAGATAGACCTTCTCCCCCCGGAGACTTTGGTTCAGGCCGAGGAAATCCTGAAGCATTATGGTGTTTGTCTGCAACCAGACACCACCCTGACCGAAAACATTATAGCTGCACTGATAGCAGAATATGATGCTGTTTATTTTGATCTGGATGAAATCACTGATGATCAGTTACCCCTCAATTCAGGCCTCCCCGATCCACTGACTTTAGCCCTTGCCCATGACGGCGTATTCGCCGGTGGAGGCATTGCATCGGACACAACCTCCTTTTCGGTGATCAAGCAGGTTGAAGATGGTCGCCGCGCGGCACTGACCATTGAACGTTATCTACAGAAAGTATCGCTCACCGCCCAGCGGGATTTGGAAGGTACCAGAACGACCAGAATGTATACCGTGACAACCGGAATCCCCTCTGCCACTCAAATAATCCCAAGCGATTCCGCTACCGGGTACTCTAGCGAGGAGGCCAGGGATGAAGCTTCACGCTGCATTCAGTGCGAATGCATGGAGTGTGTTAAGCAATGTGTTTATCTTCGTGAGTACAAGGAATATCCAAAGACTCTGGCGCGAAAAATATATAATAATCAAGCAATTGTCCAAGGCACTAGAAGCGCCAATAAGATGATTAATTCCTGTAGCCTCTGTGGCCAATGTACGGTTATCTGTCCTAATGATATCCCGGTGCCGGAACTCTGTCGCACTACACGACAAAGTATGGTCCATGATGGTTGCATGCCGCCTTCAGCGCATGAATTCGCCCTGGAGGATATGCGGTTCAGCCTCAGTGAATTCTGTACTCTCAGTCGCCACCAGCCCGGAACCTCAAGTAGCCGTTTTGTATTTTATCCCGGTTGTCAGCTTGCCGGCTCCGCACCGGAGGCTGTTAAAATGACCTATCAGTTTCTGTCTGGACAATTGTCGGACGGCGTCGGCTTGATGCTCGGCTGCTGTGGCATACCAGCCCAATGGGCCGGGCAGGAAAAGCTGTTTGTCGAGACAATGAACCGCTTCAAGGCGGAGATTAAGCAGCTTGGCAACCCTACGGTGATTACGGCCTGTTCGAGCTGTTTATCGATTTTTAAAGAATTTTGTGGTGAAATCGAGGTGATTTCCCTCTGGGAAATGCTGGATACGCTGCAATTGCCAACCAGTACGGCTTGTAAACCTGATCAACCGCTGACCATTCATGACCCATGTACTGCCCGTCACTACGAGGGGTTACGCCGAGGCGTCCGGAATATCTGTGCCAAACTTGGGCTGGATATCGTCGAGAACGATTATAATGGTGAACTCACTGATTGCTGCGGCTACGGTGGTCTGATGCAGTTTGCTAATCAGCCTCTTGGCAGCAAGGCAGCTCTGGTAAAAGCGGAGCGGAGTGAGCATGCGGGACTGGCTTATTGTGCAATGTGTCGCGATAACCTCGCTGCCGAGGCTCACCGGTGGCGCATCTTCTGGACTATATTTTTCCCGTGTCCGGAGTAGGGGATCCCTTGAATCGAAAAAATCCAGGTTTTTCCGCTCGTCATGAGAACCGGGCGCGGTTAAAAGAACACCTCCTTACCGACCTTTGGGGAGAAACTGCAGATGCGGTCCCGGAACATAAAAAAATTCGTCTTATTATGAGTCAACAGATAGTAGATCTATTGAATAGTCGTCATATCCTCGATGATGATATTCAGAAGGTTATTCTTTCTGCCAAACAGACCGGCAAGCACATGATAAATCCAGACAATGCCCATCATTTGGCCAGTTTCAAGCCGGTACGGGTAACCTATTGGGTTGAATATGAAGTGACTGACCAGGGCTATGTCATTCATAACGCCTACAGCCATCGCATGCAGTTACCGGAGGTCCTTTCATGAGCACTTTTTCTTTTATTGAAAACACCTCCTGGCGATGCGCCGGCTGTAGCCAGCCACTTCAGGCAACCAAGGTTGATGTTACGTATATGAACTCAGTGTTCAATGTGGAATTAATGGCATGTCCACAGTGTGGTGTTATCCTGGTTCCGGAAAGTCTCGCGATGGGCAAGATGCTGGAAGTGGAACAACTCCTGGAAGATAAGTAACGTGGAAGTGACCAGCACTTCGAGCCAGGAGGCGATACGGCCTCTTTACGAACAGGATGAACTGTCAGTTGTCACAGGCGGTACACTCCGACCCGGTGGCATCGCGCTGACTACCGAAATCCTGAGCCTCTGCCAGCCGGCACCTGGTTCTACAGTTCTTGATGTAGGCTGCGGCCCGGGACACACGGTAGCCCTGATGGCCAGCGTTTTCGGGCTGCGGCCCACTGGCCTTGACCCATCCGCTATTTTGCTTGCCAAGGCTGCACAGCTGATGTCCGGTGTGTCGAAGGCTACTTTTCTTCAGGGTGAAGCAACTGCCATTCCCTGTCAACCGCACAGTTTTGATATGGTCATTGCCGAATGTGTTCTTTCACTTACCGGTGACATCGAAAAAAGTCTTCGGGAAATGTATCGCGTTCTTCGTCCCGGCGGTATGCTGATTCTCACCGACATTTACTGTATGCAAGTTGAAAGGAAACCGGAGCTTCCGAACCTGAAGAGTTGCATCAGTCATGCTTTGCCTCTGGAAGATATTAAAAAAGGGTTGTCTCGAGCCGGGCTAAGCTTGGTAACCCTCCAGGACCGAAGCAACTTGCTTAAGCAGCTGGCTGGCCAGATCATCTTCAGTTATGGGAGTCTGGAAAAGTTCTGGCAGCTGTTCATGGGGGCGGATGCTGCCCGCATGACTTGTCGTTCCCTGGCCACAGCCCCTTTGGGATACTATGTTCTGATTGCAGAAAAAGGTGAAAACAATGGATGAAACCGCCTTGCGGATTATGCAGCTGGCAGCCCAGGGATTCTGCTGTAGCCAGATTATGATGCAACTGACTCTTGCAGATATGGGTGAGGAAAACGTTGGTTTGGTACGAGCCATGGCCGGACTCTGTGAAGGCTCGGCGAGCGGAGATCTCTGCGGTATAGCCAGTGGTGCTGCCTGTATCATGGCCTTTTATGGAGCCAAAGGGAGTGTTGAAGAAACACCTCTCGACAGCTACCCTCTGTTGCTGTCTCAGTTTATGGATTGGTTCAAGGAGAATTCCACCGCATGGGGCGGTATTCGATGTGACGACATCATCGCCTTTAACGGCGGCAGAAAACCCGAGGTATGCGGTAATATTATGGTGCGAGCCCGTGAGGTGATTTTACAGATTCTCGCTGAAAACGATATCGACCCCAGTCTCTCCAGGGAAGAAGCCGGTGAGCACTGATCATCCTGTTCAGTTGCTGTCTGCGACGGCAAGTCTTTGTCCGGTCTGCCTCGCTCGCATCCCGGCCTTTCGTCTGCAGCAGGACGATAAGGTCTATCTGGTCAAAGACTGTTTGGAACATGGTAACTTTCGTACCGTGATCTGGCGGGGCGGTCTGCCATTTTCCACTTGGCTACGGCCCAAAAAGCCTTCTGCTCCCCGACGGAATTTCACTGCTGTTGACCGGGGTTGTCCCTTTGATTGTGGTCTTTGCAAGGATCATGGTCAGCATACCTGCACTGCCCTGATCGAAATCACCCAGCGCTGCAACCTTCATTGCCCGGTATGTTTTGCTGACTCTGGCGTAGGTGCTCAGATATCGGATGATCCTTCGCTGGCACGGATCGGCTATCTTTATGACCGGATCATGGAAGCTTCCGGTCCCTGCAATATACAATTGTCCGGCGGTGAACCTACGGTACGGGACGATCTACCCGAGATCATCAGTTTGGGCAGACGTAAGGGGTTTTCCTTTCTCCAGCTTAATACCAATGGTCTCGTACTGGCCGCTGACGCGGACTATGTCTCTCGTCTCAAAAAGGCAGGACTCAGCTCGGTCTTTCTTCAGTTTGACGGCCTGAGCAGTGAAACTCATCTAGCCTTGCGTGGCCGAGACTTGACTGTCATCAAGGAACAGGCAATACTCAACTGTCAAGCAGCCGGCTTGGCAGTGGTTCTGGTTCCGACTCTGGTTCCGCATGTTAACACCCATGAAGTCGGTGCAATTATAAGGTATGCCGCTCGTTTCTCCCCCACAGTGCGTGGAGTGCATTTTCAGCCGGTAAGTTATTTCGGTCGTTTTCCTGAGGCGCCTGCGGACGACAATCGGTTGACTTTGCCTGAGCTCATGCAGCTGATCGATAAACAAAGCAGTGGTGCCATTACAGCCGAGCATTTTGCACCACCTGCCTGCGAACACGCCCTCTGTTCCTTCCATGGAAATTTTCTGGTGGAGGAAAGTGGCAATCTTCTGCCCCTTGGCAATCGACAAGTGGCCTGCTGTTCCACAGGCGAAGCCCAGACTGAAATCCCAACGGCTCTGGAAGGTCGGGAAAAAAGCGTGGCCTTCACCGCCCGTCAGTGGTCATTGCCTATGGCGTCAGCTCCCTCTGTCTGTGCAACCGAAAAAATTGCACAGCCTCAGGATGATCTGGATCGCTTCCTGGGTCGGGCGCGCACCCACACCTTTTCGATTTCGGCCATGGCTTTCCAGGATGTCTGGAATTTGGATCTGGAGCGTTTGCAAGGGTGTTGTATCCATGTGGTTTCCCCGGAAGGACAACTTATCCCGTTTTGCGCCTATAATCTAACCTCCAATATGGGAAAACCACTCTACCGCGGAGTCAACCAACCATGAATATGACTCCTCTGGAAGCTTTGATGAGCCAACGTCTTGGTCGGACCCACCAACCGGATATCCCCCTTTCGCGCGATGTCATTGAGCATTATCAGGCAGAACGGCTACGTTGTAGTATCGATTTTTGTCGGGAGCATTCAGCTTTTTATCGGCGAAAATTAAATGATGCAGGTATTAATACGATCACAGGTTTGGAGGATCTGGCCATACTTCCCCTAACCAGTGAAGAGGAACTGCGGAACCATAGTTTGGAAATGGTTTGTGCCAGTCAAGATGCGATTGCCCGAATCATCACTATCCACAGTTCCGGTACCACGGGAACTCCGAAGCGACTCTTTTTTACCGATGAGGATCTGGCGCAGACCCTTGACTTTTTCAATCAGGGTATGAAGCCCTTGGTTGACCCCGGACAGACAGTAGCGATATTACTGCCGGGTGCCACCCCCGATTCAACGGGGCATCTGTTGGCCAAGGCTTTGGAAAAAATGATGGTTCAGAGTAATATTGTGGGTTTGGTTGACGACCCCGAACAGGTGGCGATACAACTGAGTGCGATTCAACCCGATGTTCTGGTTGGTTTCCCAGTGCAAATCCTGGCCATTGCCCGCATGGCTGCAGCTTTGCCAGTTCCTTTTGGCCCCATCCGCTCGGTGCTCCTCTGTTCAGATTATGTTCCGGAGAGCCTGAGCGCTCAATTAACAGAGTTGCTGGCTTGCGAGATATTCTTTCATTACGGGACGGTGGAAACCGGCCTTGGTGGTGGGGTTGATTGCAAGGCTCATTGCGGGGCGCATCTGCGAGAGGCTGACCTGTTGTTTGAAATCATCGATCCATCCACAACCAGAATTATGGCTGATGGCGAGTGGGGTGAAATTGTTTTTACCACCCTTAATCGTACGGGCATGCCGCTTATTCGCTATCGAACCGGAGATTGGGGCCGATTGCTCCCCGGTTCGTGCCCTTGCGGCAGCCAGATTCGACGTCTGGATAAGGTTCTTGGTCGAATCAACCAGGTTAGAACTTTAAAAAATGGCGGACAACTGGCCCTTTCTTCGTTGGATGAAATGCTCTTTCCCATATCCGGACTGCTCGATTTTGGAGCGACTTTGATCAGGGAGAAGCTAAACGACAAAGTTAAGATCAATCTTATTACAATTCCGGGTGAGGAGAACACCGTGCTTCGCCAGGCGACTGAAATGTTGGCACACTTTCAACCGAGGCAGCAACTGAATTTCGTCCTCAACATCGATTCAACAACTAAAATTTATCCAAGCAAACGCATGATAGCAGATAAGCGAGAGGAAGCCAGACCATGAAAAAGCTCATACAACAACTATGCACATCCTTGAACGATGGCGAAGATCTCGTCCTCGTCACCATCTCCAGCCAGTCAGGCTCTACGCCGCGACTGGCTGGTGCCAAAATGATCATTCGCCGCGATGGCAGCATTGCCGGCACCATTGGGGGGGGGCTGGTGGAAGCTCAAGCCATAAAGGAGGCTCCGGCTTGCTTTGCCGGTGGTCATTCTATGCGCCGTTCCTTTGATTTATCCAACGGAGATGCCGCAATCACGGATATGATTTGCGGCGGGAAGATGGAATTGTTCCTGGAGTTCATCAAGGCCGACGAGGGGAATCGATCGGTTTTTCATACCCTGAACACTACCATGGCTTCGGGGCGCAGGGCTGCACTGGTGTGCCCACTCGATGCCAGTAGCGGGGATCAGCGTTTTGTCATTGATCATAAGGGACGGAGTAGCCGTAACGATGTACCTGAAGGGGTGCTGGCAGCTATCAAAAAGATCAGTTCTTCCACCTCGGGATGTACTCTCATCGAGTACCAGGGCCGGGAGTATCTAGTTTCCTATTTTGCCGTTGGCGGCAATCTCTTTTTGGTTGGTGCCGGTCATGTTGCCGCCTGCACTGCAGAGGCTTCGGCCCGGGTCGGTTTTCGTGTTATCGTCATGGACGACCGAAGCGAATTTGCCAACAAGGATCGTTTCCCTCTGGCCGATGAAATTAAAGTTTTACCTACGTTTTCCGACTGCTTTAAGGAGTATGATATTGATGGTGACTGCTACCTGGTGATTGTCACCCGTGGACACATGCACGACCTGGAAGTGCTCGAACAGGCTCTGCAGACCAAGGCCGGGTATATTGGTATGATTGGCAGTCGTAAAAAGCGGAATGCACTTTACGCTAATCTCATGGGTAAAGGATACAGGGAAGTACAGCTTGAACAGGTTCGCTGTCCAATCGGCATGGCTATTGAAGCCGATACCCCAGAGGAGATAGCGGTAAGTATTGTCGGTGAACTCATTTATCAGCGGGCAACCGGCAGGAAGGCATGGCATCTGGTTTGAGTGCAATAATTCTCGCAGCAGGTCTTTCCTCGCGTATGGGAGAGCTTAAGGCTACGTTGTCTTTCGGAACGGGGACCGTATTGGAACAGTGTATCGGATTGTTCAGGGACTGCGGTATCGAGGATTTACTCGTGGTTACAGGTCATCGAAGGCAAGAGATCGGAGCGATTGCTGAACTGTCCGGTGCTCGCGTTGTCCATAATCCTCAATATTCCTCCGGGATGTACAGTTCAATCAGGGTTGGTGTTCGCCATATTTCGAACCGGAGCAGAGGCTTTTTTCTACTGCCTGTGGATATCCCTCTGGTTAGATCGGGCACTGTCAGGCTGTTAGCCCAGACGTTTAAGGCCCAACCGGTTCACATCATTTATCCGAGCTTTAATGGTGATCGCGGACATCCCCCTCTCGTTGCATCTGATATGATTCCTACGATTATAAATGCTGAAAATCCCGAGGGAGGATTGCGATCTTTGTTGGCAATGATAGAAAACAACCAGCCGCACCAAGTTGTTGATGTTGATGTTCCTGATGCAAATATCCTCTTTGATATGGATACACCGGAGGACTACATTGAAGGTCTTAGGCGTTTTTCAAGTCTGGGCTATCCAACTACGGAAGAATGTTCAATTATCCTCAAACTCCATCCCATGCCGGAAAAGGGGCTGGCTCATGGCCGTTTGGTTGCCCAAATAGCGATGGCGCTCTGTCATGCCATTTTGCGAAATGGTTACCCGATGCTTGATGTGCAACTGTGTCAGGTAAGTGGGTGGTTGCATGATATAGCCAAAGGGCACCCCAACCATGAAAAGCTGGGAGGTCGCTGGCTGCTTAATCTTGGTTTTGAGCGGGCGGCAGAAATCGTTGCCGCTCATAAAGACTTGGGTTGGCTGCCTGGCATGGACATCACGGAAAAAGAGCTGGTCCATCTTGCTGACAAACTCGCTCGAGGAAACAGGATTGTCGCTATTGCAGAACGATTTGAGGAGAAACTGGCGATCTTCAAGGACAATCATGAGGCAGTCCGGATGATCAACAGTCGCTATGAACAAGCAAGGCAGCTTGCCGTAGCTGTTGAGAAAGCAGCGGGGCAGTCGTTGGACGATATTCTTTCTCACTCCCTGGGCCGATGAAATCTTTAATCTACCTTATCCGTCACGGTGAAATAGACACTTTCTCGCCTCGTCGTTTTCTAGGCCAGACCGATCTTCCTCTCAATGAGAATGGCATCCGCCAAGCCATGGACCTGCGTGAGCGTCTGAAAAATATCTCCTTTAGCCATGTCGTTAGCTCGCCTCTGCAGCGGGCGGTACAGACCGCAACTCTGGTCAGCGGTAGAGCGCCTGAAGCTTTGCACATAATTGAAAGATTGAAAGAAATCAATCTGGGAGCCTGGGAAGGCCTGAGCGTTGACGAGGTACGGTCGCGTTTTCCTGGAGACTATGAACAACGCGGTCAGGATCTTGAGTTTTTCCGGCCGGAAAAGGGTGAGAGTTTCGCTGATCTGGCAACTCGATGTTATCCGACTTTGCTGGCCCTGGCGAATAAATGCCCGGGTCCTTTGCTCGTGGTTGGCCATGCTGGTGTCAACCGTGTGCTTCTTTCGCTTCTGCAACAGAAACCATTGCGAAAACTGTTCGATATTCCACAGGATTACTGCGGGGTCAATATCCTCCGTTGCAATTCCAAAGATATCATAGTGGATTCGATCAATGTCCAAAATTTGTGATAATTTTTCTATCACGGATCATTGTGAGATATATTATTGGAATTTATTTACAGCCACGCTACAATAAAAATACTTGAGGGCTCTTTTAAAAATTATATTTTTCGATCACAATCGGGTAGGCAATCTCTGCGTGCTTATAGGAAAAGATAATTCTCTGCGAGAATACGAGCCACAATATTTTTTCTATAGGTGGTAAAGTGAGATCAACGATATACAACACTCCGATATTGCGCCATATTATTGTACTTTTGTGTCAGTTCTTTCTCAAAGTGCGGGGGTGGAAACTGCAAGGTAAGGCACCAACAGAGCACAAGTATGTCTTGATTGCAGTCCCTCATACGAGCAACTGGGATTTTCCCTTAGCATTGGCAATGGCTTTTGTTTATAGGTTTGATATGCACTGGATGGGGAAAGACTCCTTGTTTAAAGGTTGGCGCGGCCCCATTATGAGATGGATGGGGGGAATCCCTATCACAAGATCCTCATCAAACAATGTTGTGGATCAGACCATTGAGGCATTTAATGCAAATGACCACCTTGTTATTGCTATTCCGCCTGAAGGTACACGCTCTAGAGTCGATAAGTGGAAGACGGGATTCTACTATATAGCTCTTGGTGCAAAGGTACCGATAGCTCTTGCATTTCTTGACTATAAAAGAAAAACCGGTGGCTTTTTGTCAATGTTTCATCCGACCGGTGATGTCGAGACAGACATTGCCTTAATCCGAGCTTGCTATTCCGGGATTTCAGGTAAATATTCCAACCAATGTGTTGTGGATTGAAAATTTTTGCCGAATGTCGTTGAGCTAAGTTTCTGTGGGGGTCTGTTGTAAGGCTATTAAATATCCTTACAACATCGCCCTTAATTTGAAGACAACGATTCTTTGGACGTGTCATCTTCAGAGGCCGGTAGCTTGCATTTTGGTTTTATATGCGCAGGGTCAGCGTGCACACCTTGTTCGCATTTTTTCTGAAGCCATTCAAGAAAGAGAGGCACTATTTCACGTTTATTTGAATTGGGGGGATTGGGCTTTATAGTTTTGTGTCCTTGAGTCGTGTGCACGACAGCGCTGAATTTTTCTGGTATTTCAACTGTCTCTTTGCCGAAATAATAAAATGTCTTTGAGATTAGGACTCTGTTTACACTGGTGTCCGTTTTCACATGTTCTTTTCCGCGAAAAAGGTTCTTCACCTGAACTAAATGACCATCCGGCCCTTTTTTGTAGATATTGTCTCCACACCCGTTATTTTTGCCGGGTTTTTTACATTCGTATTCAGGGAAATCCCAGTACATTTCAAACGTCAATCCTCGGTCAACTCTCATTGCATACACTAATCGAGCTTTGCTTGTAGAAGATTTTGATGTGCCAATAATCCAATCACCTAAGTTGGCAGTTTTACGTATAATTGGTTTATCGCAAGCAAGTGTGCAGATTCCTCCGAAAGGATTCGGTGCAAATCCACTATCGCTTGTCATGTTGTAAGAGAATAAATTTGGTTGTCTTTTTTCCATATGTGTAATTCCTTGACGACTAATATTGATTTGAATCGAGTGAAGTCCATACAGCAAACGAATTGGTTGATTATACTGCTTTTTCCGCCATTACCTTGTTTGCAGATCGTATAAAAAGATCTCGTAATTTAAAATCGTTACAATTGGTAGAACATAGTTATTCCTATCAAGTAATACAAGGAGTAGCCTCCGGAATATATTTATCACAACAACTACTTGGATTGCTTTTCTGGTAAAACGTGTGACAGACCTTCAAGAATAACATGGATGTTTGAGAGTACAAGGATTACATTTTTACGTGTTTATGCACAAACACAGGAACAGTGTTTTGCAAAAGAAAGCAAACTTGACAGAAACAAAGTGAACAGGGTAAAGAAAATTATAGCGTTGCTACGAGTTCTGACCGACCTGCACGAAATGGGTGGGATGGGTAGTTATTAGTTTCGACTGGATTGACTCACGCACAAAACAGGAGATGGTATATGCAAGAGAAAGAAATAATTTACTATATAAAGCATGAGAACAATAGTGACCTTTTGTATCTTATTGCCGTTACCTGTCTGGAAAAGTTAGTGACTATGGGGAAGGCTTCAGCAATTAAAGCGATTTTGGATTCCGGTACTACCAGTCTTTGCAGGATGATTAAAAAGTGACACCGATTTTCATTGATAACCTCGATCTAATCATCAAATTCTGAGATCCTGTTTGAGTTGTGCCAGTACCTTGAGGAAGCTTTCCGGAACTCTTGCAATTTTTTCGGCCTGGTAATCATACGCCACTATGCCGTTTTCAGCCAAGACGATAACCTCGCCACCTCTCTCGATCTTGTAAAACACACGAAATCCTTTGTCTTCAATTTCATCAATATTCAGATGAATAATAATCTCGTCGTCTAAGTACCCTTGCTTTTTATAATTGACGACTAAGTCAGCGATTATGAGCCCTGTTTTGTGGTCGCCCAATTGTGATTCAGTACAGCCGATTTTCTTTAACATATCGATTCGAGCCTCGTGAAGCAGTCCAACTACGGCATCATTACTTAAATGATTGCCATAGTTGATGTCCCGAATCTTTATGGTTGTGCGGTAAGTAAAGAAATAGACTGCTTGGGCGATGAGTTTTGTCTTTGGCATTTTTCAAGAGGACAGGGGGCAATTGATACGTGCTTTTTTTTGTGTCAGTCCCGAAATTTTGTAAGAAAAAGATTATTCTTCAGTTTGTGTAATCCTATGTCTGAATACTTCGACCCAGGCAGGAGGCAGATTTTCCCAAATGATTTTGGCTGAAGATTGTTCAAAGTATTTGGTGAGTGGGCTGTGGCCCGGAATAACTCTATACGTATACTGGATGAGCAATCCATCTTTGGCCAAAACTTCCTGTAAACAGGAACCAACACCAGCCACCTGTTCAGCTGGCAGTGAAAGCAATGGCAGGCATGAAACAACAGATTGAATCTGCCTCCCGCTCTTGTGAAGATGTTGGCAGAAGCTCATAGCATCACCACGAATAACCGTAATCTCCGGGAAACGTTTTTTCAAATGCCTGGCCAGTAAGTGGTCTTGTTCAACAACGATTAATTGCCGCGGTTCAATTCCCCTCTGAAGGATTGCATTCGTCACCGCTCCGGTACCGCCACCCAGTTCAACTACCAGTCCGTCGCCGGTTGTTGGTACTTGCAAGGCAATAGCACGAGCGAGGCGTGAGGAGCTGGGGCAGCAAGCGCCGACAGCCCTTGGGTTCTCTAGTAAGGCACGGGTAAACAGAACAGGAGGTAACGTAAGAAAAGAATTCCCGGCCTTGGAGATCACTCTGGAACTGAATGTATAGCCTAAAATACCAGCGGCGTATAACTGATTTTTGTTGAAAATATGCACTATTCCTGTCCTTATCTGTTGATGACGGGCCGTAAATTCATTTGGAGAGCGCAAAGGGAAAAGATCCCCTTTATACAAAGGGTCACCATTGCCGGTAGTCCAGATGTACTCCGGGACTCTATTTCTGAAACATTCATTACTTATCTGAATAAAATTTGAATTGCCAAGTTATTAGCTCAGAACAGAAGAATTCGCAACACTTTCTATCGTTATCCCGTTGCATAAGCTGGAATGTTGCCGTTTCTAAGAAAATAATTGTTAGTACTCTTTGCACTCAATGGGCGTTGCAGGCGAGGGCGTGAGCCTGACTAAAACCTCAACGGGTACAATCTGATAGATGTGGTTAAATTTTAATACCAAAGCACCCAATCAGCTCTTCGGAAGATTTGATATATTTCTTTTTGAAGACGAGCTCTTGAACTGCTTCATATGCGGCGAATGGTTACCAACAATGAAAGAAGCGATTGTTGAGGGTGATTCTCTTTATTTTTATTTTTTGTGAATCAATAGGAGACTTGTTCTATTTAGTACTTACTCTACTAACAACGTGTAAAATCATATTTTCTTGGAGGTAAGAATGGTAGCAATGAAAACAAATTTGTATAGTGGTGAAAATGTTCGACATAAGGCAAAAGCAGAATGGGGCATCGGCAAAATTGTTTTAGTTGAAACCTGTGGGACAATCAAAGTTATTTTTGGAGGAAAACAAATATCAATTGCTCAGGGCGCTAAGCATCTCATAAAAGTTACTAAAAGCGAAAATGAAAAGATTGAGCCAAAACAGCAGGTACCTTTGGTGTAGGGAAAAAATAGATATTCGAACATTTTTATAACCAAAATATATTTTTTAAATGGTTTCTGGTTGTCTGGGCCTGTTTTTCATGCAAAGCACAATGACGCCCATTATCAAAATATGTAAAGGGTAAGTTGCTTTTATGAAGATACGCAAGCTCACTCCTGAAGATTATCCCAGAGCTTTAGCTTTACTCCGGCAGGCTTTTCCTAACGGAAATTATGAAACGAGGTTGTTTGTGAACCTCCATAAAAAAGGGAAAAATCTGCACGAATGGATAGCTGTTCATCGCAACAGGGCGATAGCGTACATTGCTTATTCCAAAGCTTTTAACGGGGAAACAGTATGCGGGTTGCACCTGGCACCAATAGCAGTTTCGCCACAAATGCAAAAGCAGGGAATAGGCTCTGAGTTGCTTAATTTCTCCCTACGACAGATAGAAATTAGGGAGAAACCAATTTTTGTCCTGGGGGACCCCCATTTTTATATGAAGTTTGGTTTTGAACATTGTAGCATGCCTCTCTGCCCCTTTGATAAAAACAACCAACATTTTCTCAGTATTCGTAATAACACCTCGAACATGTTCACGGTTGGTTATGAGCCAGAATTTTTGATTTGAATGTAACTTCCTTCACTACCGTTATGGGGGTGTTCTCTCTTATGAAATTTCCTGTGAACAAATTGAGGCAGAAATGCTCAGGGAACATATCCAAATTAAACCTTAACAATAAACCAGCTTCAGCTTTTCACTTCAAATCGTATTGTGACAGAGTCTTTGACCGTTTGTTTTGGCCAAGAGTCAATCTTGGTCAGGTTTTTTCAACAGTTTTTTGAGAGCGGCAAAAGGAGTCTGTTTAGCTGTTTCCCCTTCATCGGCGTCTGAATTCTGAGAGGGGAGCCATTCGGCGTCCAGTAAGCGGGAGTGTTCGTTATCATGGCAATAAATGCACAATAGTTCCCAGTTGCTGCCATCGGGAGGATTATTTTTGTAATTATGGTCTTTGTGATGCACTGTCAATTCTTTTAGCTTTTTTCCGGTAAAATCGCGCCCGCAATTTGCACAGACCCACGGAAAAATTTTCAACGCTTGTTCTCGGTACTCAATTTTTTTCATCGGCTTTACTCTCCGGTATAACGCTATGAGTTTATGATAGTGATGTGTCTATCAATTTGGCATCAATTAAACAGTAAGTATCACTGTTTAAAGCAGCCAGGAAAAAACGATATTAGACAATGTTAGACAAAGAGACAAGATTTCTCAACCGGATAATAAATCATGCCTGGAATTTTTCCCCTTTACCTTCTATGCGCCTTGCCTCGATGATGTCCTGAACGGTTCTAACCATTCTAATGTTTTTCGCCATGTTGCACTTATTATTTGAATTGAGATTTTGGGTTAATAAGTAAGATAGGTATCGATTTTTCGAAATTGAATATTTTGCAATGATTACATTGGTGTAATGTTCCACGGTGAGACTTTACAGTAATATTTGCAATGCTTAAATATACTATAGAGCAAAAGAAAACGGATATCTCATAGTAGCCGTTCACCAGCACCACATTATCGTCCGTGCAGGCCACCTCACATAGCAAACTATAGCTCGTCGGCCTGCTCGAACGAAACTGAAGCACTGGATGAACGGTTACGGGTTCGGGTTATGCAGTCGTTTGACGTGTATCGGTGAACGGTTACTATCTCATGAAATGAGATTTGAAGAGCCACAATGTAGTGGGGGCAGGACTAGAGAGAACAAGCTCATTCTGTTATGGAGGAAGAAATGAAAAAAGCACAAAAAATTATTGTTGCAGTTGATTTTACAAAAAACACCAACAAATTGGTAGAGTATGCCCTTTATATGGCCGAAAGTCTTCGGGCTGTCATTAATTTTGTCCATGTAGTTCCTGACTATCCAGGAGATGCTATGATAGGCTCGCCGTTTGCTCAGGAATATCAAGACAAGGATTTTTCAACTTCGAAAGTAAAGATGGCTCATGTTGTCGAGGATTCTCAGGAGGCATGTCCGGGGTGTGAGGGGGAGGTCGTTTACGGCGATCCAGTGGGGCAGATTGTTGGATTTACTGAATCAAAAAATGGCGACTTGCTCATCATCGGTACCCATGATGCCAAAGGATTAGAGAAAGTCCTGCTTGGCAATGTGGCGGAACATGTGTTGAGAAAAGTTCACTGTCCGGTTTTGATTATGAAACCTTTAAAAGACATCTCCTGAAGACCTGCTACCAGTGTCCGGTTGTAGGTGCCTAAATCGACTAGTAAAAGAATTTGATAGAAATTACCGTATCGGTTGTTCGATCCAGTTGTAGAGAACATAAGAGTGTTGCGGTAACCTTACCGCCAACTCAGGGTCCCTGTGTCTGGTCGGGGTTATACCAACTGGAGATAGGCAACGGCGGACAGAAAGAGCAGGAAAGCAGGCGGTATGAACATCTTCATTGAATATTGGCGATCTGCCAGCAGCCGTTTGAGAATACGCTGAGTGGCATAGAGTGAGGCAATCAGGCTGCCAATTATCGTTATGAGCTGAAGAACAACAGTGGCATCGGGGCTTAAAATTCGGATGGGACTGTAGTTATTGCTCAAACCAGCGATGTCACGAAGGTTGGCAAACAACAACCAGACGCCACCAACAAATATTTCCAGGTGTGCGGCCATGAAGGCGCCCAGTACCAGGGGAATCATGCTGTAACCGAGGATGGAGGCGGTCGCTTTCCAGCTATTTCCTGTAATTCGTGCCATGATCTGCGACATAACGGCGTATCCGCTCAGATATATAAAGATACAGGAAAAAAAGAAGATGCTTGATGCCAGAGCCTGACTGTCAGGAAGGCCTATGTCATGGAGGAAACCGGTCCAACTTTGCACAAAGCCGGAGTACTTTTGGTTAATGGCAAACGGATAAAAAATGGCAGCCAGGCTGACCACCAGAAAACTGTCCTCCATGCGCGGCAACTGGAGATTCCATAGCTCCTGGGGAGCCAGACGCAGATTGAGATGAATTGAGTTCAGTTTGCAGTTCTTGATGCACTGACCGCAAAGGATGCAATCCCTGTTGTTGTCGACCAGGAAAGGGTGGCGGAACATGGGGCAACCAGCGACATCTTCGTCACCGTTGTAGCACAATTGGTCGACACAGCGGTTCGTGCACATGTGTCTGTTCGCTCGCAGCTCGAGGATAGACGGCATCGAAAACAAGGCATTGATTGCTCCCAACGGACAGAGATAACGGCACCAGACCCTTCGTTTGAAGAATATGCTGAAAAAGAGCGAGCCAAGAGTGATTGTGAGGATGATCCAGGCTGTGAGTCGTGGCGATTCATAGGCGTTCCAGGTGGTTTCGATCCAAAATAGCAGGATACAGAGAGTTGTCATTATCCAGCCGGAATATTGTTTAATGAACTGCGGGGTTGGTCGCTGGGGCTTGAGGACCATTTGCGCCAGCCAGCCGGGCACGGACAGTCCACAGATGCTGCACCAGGTACGAGCCAGGAAGAAGAAGGCAAAAATAAGCAGAGGCCAACCCACTATCCAGCTGAGTGTAAGACCAATATTTTCTTTAGCGGTAACCGGGCCGAAAAATAAAATAGTCAGGACGAGAATGAAAAAAACGCCGACAATTGCCCTGGGGAGCACTGGAAAGAGCGGGCTGGAAAGAAAGGCCCGAACAGGTCGCAGGCGGAGGAGATTGAACTCCCACTTCCCTTCGGATTTTGGTACGCCCAGAAGGTTCTGGTGATTGAGTGCTTCGTTGCTTTTTCCTAGAATAACGGCACGCTGTAGTACGCTTGCCATTTCGGCCAGATTTCCAGGCCAGTCGTAGTTCATAAACCTGCCCATAGTCTGCTCATCGACCTGATTGATGGTTTTGCCGTACTGCAGGCTATAACGCTTCAGGTAGTACTGGACCAATCTCGGAATATCCCGGCGATGCCCTCTTAAGGGGGGCACACGGAAATGCTGGTCCGCAACAAGGGCATAAAGAGAGGGCAGCAACCGATTATGGCCGTCCTCCTGGCGGGGTCTGTCCTGGCAAATCAGGATAATTCTGGAGCGCAGTGTTCCCTTGGTGTCGCTGCCCACCTTGGAAAAACTATTTTTTTTGATGATTTTGGCAAGCTGTCGCTGGAAATCGGGTTCCATGTATTCGGCATTGCTTAAAACGACAGTACCTCCTTGTAACCTCTCGAATACTCCCAACTGGTCGATTTGTGAGAATGCAGATGAGTTTCTTTCGTAACCGAACAGTTCTACCTCCAGCTGCGCCGGATCGATTTCACGGATATCCACTTCCGTGTAAGGACCGTTTTTATAAGAACTGGTTCGGTGGATCTCGTAGGCGACCATACGCCGTCCGGTCCCGTTTTCGCCGGTGAGGAGTACAGGTGCCAGATTGTCACTAAATCGCTTGACTGCTTTTCTGATCTGCCGTCCAATGGTGGACTCGGACTGTCGATTTTCACGATCCGTATCCAGAAACAGGTTTTCCATACCCATCGTGGATATCGTTTCAGAAAAAAAGATCGGTTCCAGATTGTTATTGGAGTTCGTTTGAGATTTTTTTGACTTGCTCAGGGTGTTTGCGTGATCATGAAAAGAAACGCGCAAACGGTCAGCCAGGGCAATGCTGAGTTGACGCTGGATTACGTTATTGGCAAGCAGCATCGAGTTAAATGTGTCGACGTCGAAACAGAGTAGAGAGAGGTCAGTTAAGGCCCTGGCATTGAGGCTGTTACAGCTATTGGTCAACAAAGAGGTTTCACCGAAGTGGCCTCCCTGCCCAATATGGCTGACAATGAGTTGGCTTCCTCCCTCTTCATTGTACGTCAGTTCGACTTCACCGTTTGCGACGATATAGAAAAAACCGTTGCACTCATTCTGATGATAAACATATTGACCTTGCTCAACTATCCGCCAATTGCCGGCAGCTATAATCCGGTCAACTTCTCGTGCATCGATGTCCCTGAAGAGAACTGAATTGTAGAGGCTCGAATGAAGTGTATTCTGCTTGAGCATAGGTCAAATGCAGTTTTATTGCTATTCCCTCAAGTTTAAACTCAGAACGGACACGGGGCAGTGTCTGAAAATTTTTTCAGAGGTCGTACCAAACATATAATCCTGGAAATTTGTTCTGCCTTTTGAACTTATAACCACTAAATCAGCTTGTTCGTCATCCACGACCTTAAGAATCTCCTCAAATGGAACACCGATGCCAATGATTGTCCTGGTAGAAATATTTTTCGAAACGCTTTGGCGGATCAGGTCGTCCATCTGATGTATTCGCCTTCTTGTCTCGTCATCTATAAATTTTACCAATGTAATTGTACCGGGGTCCTCATGTTTACACACCGTTTTTATGTATTCAATTTGCCTTTGGTTGATAACGCTCACTGCAACAATCTCTGCCTGGTTACGTTCCGCAATTCCTGCTGCATATTCCATAATCCTCGAAGTGTAGACCGAAAAATCGATACCGACAACAATTCGCTTTATAGTTTTCATTATCATTTCTCCCGCTTATCGATTTCGACCAAATCTTTCCCGGTTTCTGGCACTGAGAACAGGAACAGGTGAATGCCTGAACACTTTCTCCGCATTTGAGCCATGAAGGGTGCCAATGAGATTGCTTTTACCTTTATTTGCTATGACGACAAGATCAACTTTTTCTCTGACTATCGCCTTTAGTATTGCATCGTAAGGAGTCCCCACTTGAATAAGGATCCTCATTTGTGGTTTGTCCGTAGGAAAATGTGTCTCGATAATCTCTTTGATTTCCTGCTGCCGTTCACTTCTGGCTCGCTCTATGTAGATTTCTTCATTGAATTCTCCAGGGAAATAAGGACTTACAGTTCTTACAGCATGGACATCTCTACTGTTTATGACATGAAAGAGCAAAATTTCTGTCTTTAATCCTCTAACAAGTGCCAGCGTGTACTCAATGGTCATAATTGAATAGTCCGATAAATCCACACAAGCCATTACTCTATTGATTTCTTTCATTGGAACCTCACACTATTTTTGAATTCAACAGCCTGTTCGAACAATATTTTTGGCTAGAATATGTCTACAAACACTGCGATCAGTGCAACATGCTCAATTGGGGAAAAGCAATTACCATGCCATTTCTGGCCTAACGATAATTGGGATGGAGTGAACAACCACAGACTCTTCTTTTAAGTAAATATTCAGGATTGTTCTGTTGCACTCACAGCGAGAGAATACTGATAAGCTCTTTTCCAGTGTGTAAAGATTTCTGACACTTCTTTTGTTAATCCATTCCATCCGTTAAAACAGGGAGTTCAGGCAGATTGCTGAAGATCAAAGGACTGATGGCCTGGCCATGTTTATTGCGTCCTTATGGTTGGATCCAGTCGGGTGATTACTTGGGAGATGACTCCCTAACTGATTAATTATATAGAAAAATATATTTATTCAAAGGCTGTCCGTCCACACCGCACATCCTTGGAGATACGAATAGATACATTATGGAGCTCATGGTTTTAACCGTTACATTGTGATACCTTGTCGACAATGTCCTGCAAGTGACTTAACAATTTGTAATTGCTGAGTATAATATAAAATTAATCATGGCATGAAATCTGCAAAAAATAAACAAAGATCTGATCGTTAATCAAATTGGCAGATATCAAAACCGTTGTTTATGAGGGAGGATTTAAATGTCATCAATAGCGTTATTTCCATGTTCATCGACGCTCGATTCCGGCATTGTAGGTGAATTGTCGAGCACTCTTACTTTAACAGTTTACACTGATGAGAACCTATTGGGGGAGACCGCTGCAAGATTTGGAGGGAATCCTGATCGGTTGAGAAAAATGATGTATAGCAAAACATCAGTCTTTAACCAGTTTACTCTAGAAAAGGAGAAAGCTGTCAATATGTTCCGATTGATTCTTGCCGAAAAGCTTATAGTTCCTGAGCAATATCTGTTTCATGGTTTTCTCACCTCACTTGTTCCTCCCCAGGTAACTGAAGTCTTGAGGGTCTTGGTGGTCGATAAAAAAGAAGGACGGATAGAACGTGCAATCAAGGCAGGATTAGCTAAGGGAGAGGCCAAGAAGAATATTCGAAATCATGATATCAGTGCTTTTAGCTGGACTGATTTTCTTTTTGAAAAAGAGGCATATGACAGCTCTCTGTATGACTTGGTTGTTCCTGTTGATGCCAAGGATCACCGTGAAATAACAAAAGAAATACTCGGTTGTTTTCACCGGACTTCTGTTTTACGCACTCCTGAATCCCAGAAGGCCGTTCAGGATATGAAGATACTGGCTGAAATTGAGAATTTATTCCTGGGGCACGGACATAAAATGGCTGTAAAAGTGCAAGACGGTAATGTCACGCTGTTGGTACCTAATACTGTCTTCAATTTTGCAGGCTTGAAAAAAGATCTTACCGAACTTGTCGAGCAGGTGATTGGCGTTCGGGAGGTGGTCATCGAGAGATGTAAAACCGCTGGTGACTCGGTGTATCGTCAACAAAAATTTGATCTCCCTTCCAAGGTTCTCTTTGTCGATGACGAACGCGAGTTCGTACAGACAGTTTCCCAGCGGCTCATTAGTCGCGATGTCGGTACCTATGGTGTTTACGATGGCAAACAGGCACTGGATTTGATTATCGAGGATCGTCCGGAAGTTATGGTTCTTGATCTAAAGATGCCGGGGATGCACGGGGTTGAGGTCTTGCGCCAAACCAAGGAAATTGCACCGGAAATTGAGGTGATAATTCTTACCGGCCATGGAACAACTAAGGATATGGATGACTGTATGAAACTTGGTGCCTTTGCTTACATGAATAAACCGGTGAATATTGAAGAACTCTCTGCAACCATAAAGGCCGCCAACGATAAGATTCATGCCAATTCAGCTACTGCCGAACCAATAGAGGTTTAATGATAGTCAATTATTCATAGGAGCACGATGAAGATGGAAAAAAAACTCAATGCCAAAGTATTGCTTGTTGATGACGAGGAGGAGTTTATCAAGACTCTCTCTCAGCGACTGGAGATGCGCGGTCTCAAGGTCACAGGGGCAACCCGCGGTGAAGAGGCTGTGAATCTGGCCGACAAACAAAATTTTGATGCCATTGTCATTGATCTTGCCATGCCTGGAATGAATGGCCTTGAGACGTTAAAAAGGATCAAGGAGAGCCATCCGGATGCAGAAATTATTATGCTCAGTGGCCAGGGGACAGTGAAGTCGGGTATCGAAGCAATGAAACTCGGTGCCGAAGATTTTCTCGAAAAACCTGTCGACATGCAGGAACTTCTCACAAAAATTGACGAGATGAAAAACAAGCGAATTTTGGTTTTGCAAAAGCAATCGATGGAAGAAATCGAGCAAATTCTGAAAAGCAAACCATGGTAACTCCCTCCAATGATGGATTTTAGAGGAAAGTAAGTTCTGCCAGCTTGGAGAGCAAAACTACTTTCAAGGCGAAATGAGAGGAGCTGCAATTTGTTTTTGCGGAAGAGGGATTGTTGCGTCTTTTTTCACGCCTAACAAGGCGTATTAAATAAAAAAATGGTGAGCACTATGTCGCTAACAAAAGATATTATTGAGAACCCTGTTATAGTTGATGTCCAAAAGCCCGGTAAGTCCAAAGCATTTCAGATTGACTGGAAACGTATTTTTTTCATTTTGTTGGGAATTGGACTTTTTTCCGGTGTCTATTTTTCTCCTCCATGGGCAGCAGCAATTGACCCGCTTGGTGTCAGTTTCGAGCTCAGTCAGCAGGCAAAAGGGGCACTGGCAGTTTTTTGTCTTGCTGCAGTCTGGTGGGTGTTTGAGGTTGTCCCCATCGGAGTTACCAGTCTGGCGATAGGTACCCTTCAGGCCCTTTTTCTCATACGGGATCCTAAGGTAGCTTTCAAAGATTTTATGGATCCTTCTGTACTGTTTATTTTCGGATCCCTCGTCATAGGAATGGTTTTTACCAAGACCGGTCTTACTAAGCGACTTGCCTATAAAATGCTCTCAATCATCGGCGAACGAACGAGCATGATCTATCTGGGCTGTTTTGTGATGACGGCATTGCTCACCCATCTCATGGCCCACACCGCTGTGGCAGCAACGATGTTTCCCTTACTCATGGCAATCCACGCACTCTATACGGATGAAGAGGGGCCAACTCGATTTGGCAGAGGTTTATTCATTGGTATGGCCTATGTGGCCGGAGCAGGAAGTATAATCACTCTGCTTGGTGCAGCTCGTGGTGCGGTAGCCCTTGGTTTTTACAAGGATATAATGCATGTTGATATCTCCTTTTTTAAACTGACCATGTACATGTTTCCAGTCGGCTGGCTTATGGTATTCCTGCTTTGGGCATTTTTTATGGTGGTCTGTAAACCAGAAAAAGCCAGGATTGAAGGTCTGAAGGAGCGGGCTAAAACAATGTATCGTGACCTGGGTAGATGGACAAAAGACGAAATTCTCGTTGTGCTGATAGTGTTTTCCGTCATTCTGATCATCGCTCTCAAGAACTTTGTGCCTGCCCTTAAGGGCCTCGATAAGACCGGCATCCTTCTGGTCTCCACCATCTCCTTTTTCGTCCTGAATATTTTGAGTCTCAAGGATCTGGAAGATATCCCCTGGAATATAGTTCTGTTATTTTCCGGAGCCATGTCTATCGGATTCTGCCTCTGGGATACAGGTGCCGCAAAATGGCTGGCGATTAACTGGCTGCAGTTGTTTAAAGATTCCTCCGGCGTCATCTTTATTCTTGGTATCGCCTTTTTTGTCATGATCATGACAAACTTCATCATGAACGTCGCAGCAATTGCCATCTCCTTGCCGGTTGCTTTGGTCATTGCCCCATATCTTGGAGTCGCTGGGGAGGTTGTTTTGTTTGGTTCACTGCTCACTGCCGGGATGCCCTTTCTCCTCTTGGTAGGTGCCGCACCAAATGCCATAGCCTACAGCTCCAAACAGTTTACGCCCGGACAATTTTTCCTCTACGGGATCCCCGCCAGTATTATGTTGATGGGTGTTGTCTGGTTAGCGATAACAGTAATCTGGCCGTTGATGGGTATGACGGTCATGGTACCGGTTAGCAATTGAATTCGACATTCTCGAGCTTGTCGTATTGGCTGCCGGTTGATAGCCGCAAAATGAGAATATCAACCGGCATATCGTCTAACAGAGGAATGTGGGTAAGCAAGAGATTTGGGAGTTGTTTGAAATAATTGGTTAGGGGAGCTGATGATATGTTAAATAAAAGAGGATGTATATCAGTTTTTCCTGCATCAAAAGAGAAAAAGCAATGAGAAATCAGACGCGCTTGCCTTTTGATTTAAATATATCCTTGTTGTTGGAAGGAATTCCACATTCCGCAATGATTCTGGATGAAAGGTTCAGAATCATTGCTATGAACCGGTTAATGGAAACGATGACAGGATATGCTGCCAACAAGGTTGCAGGTATTCATGGCGAGCTGATTGTCCGCTCCAATACCGGTAACAGCAGGGGCCAGTTGTACAACCGTGTGATGCAAACCGGGGCAGCTGTTTCTGTTGCTGGAGATGTGATTAACTCCTATAGGTGTAAGGTCGCAATACAGTATACTATCTCTGCATTAGGTGATACATCCGGTAAGCGTTGTGGCCTTATGGTGATTGCCGAAGACCTCTCTGCCTTGGAGGCTGAACATAACTCGGGGGTGGGTAGTTATTCTTCACTCGAGCTCATTGGCCACAGTCTAAAAATGCAGAAAGTCTTCGATATGATTCTCCTGCTCGCTCAGACCGATGCTTCAGTTATGATCACCGGTGAAACAGGAACGGGGAAAGATAAAATTGCTGAAATGATTCATCAGAAATCCGCGCGGGCGAGGTTTCCTTTTATCAAGATCAACTGTGGAGCACTTCCTCCCGGACTTCTCGAATCGGAGCTTTTTGGTCATGTCAAAGGGTCCTTTGCCGGGGCCACCCGCGACAAACCGGGAATGTTCAGTCTTGCAGACAAAGGCACACTCTTTCTGACAGAAATCGGGGATATGCCTCTACCCCTGCAGGTAAAACTGCTCTCCGTTCTTGACGATCGGGAGTTCGTTCCCATTGGTGGCGAAAATAAAATCACGTTTGATGTCCGGATTATTGCGGCAAGCCATCGACCGCTCAGGGAGCAGGTTCGTCGACATAAATTTCGAGAGGACCTTTTTTACCGACTCAATGTCCTGCAGATCCATCTTCCACCTCTAAGGGAACGTGAGGGAGATGTTCGTTACCTGCTTGATCATTTTTTGCAAATATTTACAAAGGCCCTCAACAAAACTATCGTCGGTTTTGCCCCCAATGCCATGCAGGCTCTGCTCTGTTTCCAGTATCCAGGTAATATTCGAGAATTAAGTAATATCGTCGAATATGCGGTGAATATCTGTAACAGGAAAAAGATCAGTTCGGACCATTTGCCCCCATATATATTCGATCAGCAACTTGCGAGGCTCGCTCAGTCGGAAAATCCAAGGTCTGAAAAAGTTGCACCGGCCAAAAGTATGGTCGAGCGGGAATATTATGACAGACATGCCGAAAATCATGAAAGGTGGTTTGAAATCGAACGACAGTTGATAGTCGATCTTCTCAAAGAGCACCGAGGCAACAGGACGAGAGCTGCCGAAGGTCTTGGTTGGGGTCGAATGAAGCTTTGGCGAAAAATGAAAAAATACGGTTTACAGGAATAGCAGGAGCTGTACATGCAAAAAATGATGGTGCTCATACAGGGGGATTTCGTTGCGCCACGGTTTGATCTTGCAGCGGAATTACTGATTGTTCAGTTTGAAAAAGGCCAGGTTATAGGTGAACCGAAAATGATCATCATGGAACGGTCATCAGCTGAGGAATTATGCCAGATGGTCGTTGAAGAAAATATTACCATTGTCATTTGTGGCGGCATAGGGGAGGTCCACTACAATTTTCTGGTGTGGAAAAAGGTGGTTGTTTTGGATGCTGTTGTCGGGAGTTGGCGGGCAGCAGTGGCAAAAGGTGTTGCCGCTACTCTCCAACAGGGAGAAATATTAATTTCAAAAAATGATGAGCCGCTGACGTTATGAAACCATTATCCATTTTCATCCATAAGATCGTTCCCTATGCCTTCAAGGAATCGAGCAATTTTGGACTTCACCAGAGGAGTTACGGTCAATTCCGTTTGCTTTTGTTTTTGATCATGATTGCCATCGCCATGGGGCCGGTGATTATGACTGCCGGTCTTGGTTATTATAACTACAAGGACCTCCTCCAAAGAGAAGAGCGAGGTCAGTTGGAATCCCGACTGGTTGGTTCGAGCAGGTCGATCGAGGCATTGATCGATAGTCTCAAGTCTATAGTAGTATTTGTAGCCAGTAAAAACCGCTACGTAGAGCTGACGACCGGCAATAATCTGGAAGAATTGTTTGGCAGAATTAAACGCCAGTATGAATACTTTGCTGACTTGGGGGTAATAAATCAACTTGGCATTCAACAAACCTATTGTGGGCCATACGATCTGATTGGAGCTGATTATTCGAAAGAGGAGTGGTTTAAAGAAGTAATTGACAGAGGGGTGTTTATCAGCCGTGTCTATACCGGCTACCGTCACGTGCCGCATTTTGCTATTGCTGTTTCCCATCAGGATCCCAATACGAGAAAAACCTGGGTACTGCGGGCAACCATTGATGCAGTAACTCTGCAGAATTTTGTTAATACCATTAAGACAAATGCCTCGGATGATCTCTTCCTGATAGACGATGATGGCTATCTGCAAACGTCGTCTGAACAGTATGGACAGAACCTCTCACAACTTATTGCAGCCATAAAGCCGGGAATCCAACAGGGGCTCTCTCCTGAAGGGGAAAATATTTTCTATGCCACCGGAAAAATAAAAAACACTCCATGGTCACTGGTTTTGGTTGAAAAACGCTATATCCATCACCAGGACTGGATGAACTTTCGCACCAATCTTATGATTATTGTTTTTTCCTGCCTGGGCCTTAATCTTTTGATCGTCTATGGCCTGGTGACCATGCTTACTAATCTGATTCGTAAAGCCGATCAAATGCAGTTGACCCTGCTTCAGGAGGCGGAGCACACCGACAAGCTGGCATCGATTGGTCGATTGGCGGCAGGTGTGGGCCATGAAATTAACAATCCGTTGGCTATAATCAATCAGAAGACCGGACTGGTTGAAGACCTGATACAGATTTCACCCGACTTTGAGCATAAAAAAACCATTGAGGGGTGTCTCAAGGTTATTGACCAAAGTGTCGAGAGATGCAAGGCTATTACCCATCGTTTGCTTGGCTTTGCCAGGCGCGCGGATGTACATTGCGAGAGCCTGCAGGTGAATGATGTAGTAAAAGAAGTGGTGCAATTTCTCGAGAATTCGCTGATGCATAGCCGTATCCGTCTGGAACTTCAGCTGTTGGATAATCTTCCCCTTATCAACAGCGATCATCTTCAGTTGCAGCAAGTATTTTTAAATATTATAAATAATGCAATTGATGCGATTGAAAAAGATGGCACGGTAACCATCATGACACACCTCGTGGCTGGAGAGGTGCGGGTTGTTATTCAGGACAATGGTCCCGGTATTAAAAATGAAGTCCTGCCTCATATCTTTGAACCGTTTTTCACAACCAAGGAGACTGGGAAAGGTACAGGTCTTGGGTTATCAATTACCTATGGACTTATTAAAAAACTCGGGGGTGACATCACCGTCCGATCGCATGTTGGCCAGGGAACGGCATTTACCATAACTCTCCCCCTAAAGAGTGAAGACAATGACGCAAATTGATAGAAAAGATCTCAAAATACTGATTGCCGACGACGAAGTCGAGTTTGCTTCAACCATAGTTGCCCGGCTGAAACTTCGAAATTTTACTGCAACTATGGCCAATTCCGGAAAGGAGGCATTGGCTGTGATTGAACACGAGCCACCGGACGTCTTGCTTTTGGATCTGAAGATGCCTGATCTGGATGGGTTGGAGGTTCTTGCCAGCTTAAAAGAGAATTATCCCAACCTGGCAGTAATCATTCTCACGGGCATGGTTCATTTGAAGCGGGAAAAAAAGGCATGGAGTTGGGAGCCTATGACTATATCATGAAGCCTGTTGACCTCAATATTCTGGTCACCAAAATAGAAGACGCCTTTCGATCAAAATCAGTCGAGAATAAAAAACTGGAGCCAGACAATAATGGAAAAATCGAACATTGACAGGATCTGTGTGCAGGTATTTGCAAAGATTTCAGCTTCAATCTCCCATGAAATCAAAAATACCCTGTCAATAATTAATGAAAACGCAGGGCTTCTGGAGGACTTTGCTCATATGACAGAAGAAGGGGGCGGAGTATCTCCTGAACGAGTATTCTCCGTCACTAAGACCATTGTAAAACAGGTTGACAGGTCGAATATCATAATGAAAGATCTCAACCGTTTTGGTCACAGTGCTGATTCCTTTCTGGCTTCTGGAAACCTCGGAGAAACGCTCTCTCTGGTTGTGGCCTTGACCAACCGTCAGGCAGCGATGAGAAATATCACGACGATCCTGGACTGCCCTCCGGATATTGCTTTTACTACCTCTCTTATTTCATTTGAATCGCTCATTTATTTGACGCTGCTGGCGCTTTTTCAGAACAGCGAAGAGGGAAGCACTCTGTCTATCAAGGCAGAAGACGAAAAACCAAATATCTCCATTCGTTTCAAATTAAAAATTAAGGGTAACCAGTCTCTTGATTCCTATCCAGACGATGATCAAAAACTTCTTGTAGGCCAGATAGGCGCCTCCATTCGCCGTGAGAATAATCAACTCCTGTTAAGTTTCCCAGCCGTCGTTAATTAAGCGGCTATCCAGCTGAAGACGAGGTATGGTGGTCGGGAAAAGGATACCTCTGGTGCAATGGCGATTCACAAGGAGAATGAGCATGCTGGCTGCTTTAAGTTTGAGAGCGAAAATAGGCTGTATTTTTGGTGCAATGGCAGTCATTGTTGCCGTTGGTGGGGGAAGTATGCTTTGGTATACCCATCAAATCGATACCATGCTGGTTTCAATGGTGAACAGGGAATTCGTACTGTACAAAACCGCTCAGGATATGGAACTCGCTCTGGCTAATCAACGTGGGCTGTTGACCTACTATCTTGTCGATGGTGATGTGAAATGGCTCAAATCTCTTGGAGAATATCGTCAGGTTTTCTATCAAATAATTGAACAGGCTAATCAGCTGGAGCTTACACCAGAACAGCGGCAGTCTGTTAAAGTCATCTCCGATAAATACCAAGCGTATGTTCGGGTAAAAGATTTGGCCATTGAAAATTACAAACGCAATCATTTTCAGGGAAATATCTCAAGCCTTCATGAAAAACAAAGGGAAGTGTTTTTTGATGTTCTCGGCCTTTGCCGGAATTTTAGCCAGGATCAGTGGCGGGTTATAGTTAAAGCGGAAGAGGCGAGTAACATCTTGTCTCGGGGCTTGAGAATGGTAGCATTTATCGCCATTGCCATGTTCACTTTATTGTGTGCACTCTTCCTCTTTATTCTTTATAAGAATATTCTTGGCCCCATCAGGGGGCTCGCCATTGAGACTGGTAGCTCTGCCCAGGAAAGTTCCAGGGATGAAGTTGGTTCCCTGACGCAATCGCTTAAAGGCATGATGCGGGATTTTGGTGAGACCAATGATGAATTGGCCAGAAGTCGAAAGAATCTACTCCAGGCCGAACGTATGGTGATGGTAGGGGAGCTGGCGGCAGGTGTCGCTCACACAATTAGAAATCCTTTTACCTCTATAAAAATGAGGATGTTTTCCCTGGGGCGCTCCCTCAAGCTGACAGAGGCCCAAAGTGAGGATCTGCAGGTTATCTCTGATGAAATAGCCAGAATAGACAGGATTGTTGAAAATTTTTTAGAGTTTGCCAGATCACCGAAACTGAGAATGCGAGAATGTCGTCTGGGGGATATTATCAATTCTGTGATAACCCTTTTGGAATATCGGCTCAAGGCGTACAATGTCGAGCTGCACTACGAGTCTCGAGCAGAACTGCCCAAAATCAGAGTGGACGCTGACAGGATCAAAGAGGCTTTGGTTAACCTGGTTATTAACGCTTGCGAGGCTATGGAAAACGGTGGAAAGATTGTTGTCACTGAAAAAATCGAGCACCATCCGACAATTGGAGAGGTTATTTCCCTAACTGTCAGTGATAGTGGTTCCGGGATTCCGGAGGCGATCAGAGATAAAGTGGTCACACCGTTTTTTACCACCAAGGAAGAAGGTTCAGGTCTTGGTTTGAGTATCGTGGCCAGAATTGTGCGGGAGCATAACGGCAAATTCATTGTTGGTTCGAACCCGGATCAGGGAGCGCAGTGTATTATTTTGTTGCCGACAGGAGGAGACGATCATGAATCAGATTCTGATAATTGATGATGATCAACAGCTGGGGCTTAGTTTTGCTAAAATTCTCGCCCAGGAAGGGTACAAAACAGCGAACGCCTTTACCGGCCTTGATGGGATCGAAGCGGTTAAGAATAATCGACCGGATGTAGTCGTCCTGGATATACGTTTGCCGGATATGGGCGGACTTCAGGTTTTTGAAGTCATACACGAGATATTCCCAAAACTTCCTGTTGTAATCATTACTGCGTACAGCAGCACGGAAACCGCCATCGGTGCTATCCAGAGAGGAGCTTTTGACTATATCTATAAACCTTTTGATGTGCCTGAGATGTTGGAGGTGCTGGAAAAGGCAGTGGTTGCAGGCCACTGCATGTCCTCACCGGTGGATGTCAATCCCGAAGGGGAAGTGTTTTCAGGCAGGGAAGCTCTGGTAGGCAGCGGCGGCTGTATGTTGGAGGTGTATAAGGCTATCGGCAGAGTCTCTTCAACAGATGCCACTGTTTTGATCAGAGGTGAATCGGGTACTGGCAAAGAGCTCGCTGCGCGGGCCATCTATAATCATTCCAACCGGGCGGACAAACCCTTTGTTGTGGTTAATTGTGTGGCCATTCCGGAAACTCTGCTTGAGAGTGAACTCTTTGGTTATGAAAAAGGTACCTTTACCGGTGCTGTACACAAACGGGTTGGTAAAATCGAGCAGGCAAGGGGCGGGACAGTATTTCTCGATGAGATCGGCGATATGCCACTTAGTATCCAGTCAAAATTCCTGCGCTTGCTGCAGGAGAACAGCATAGAGCGACTGGGGGGAAAAGAGCCGATCGATGTGGACGTAAGGGTTGTTGCAGCAACAAACCGCAACCTTGAAACAGCCGTTGCTGAGGGGACATTCAGAGAAGATTTGTATTACCGCCTGAGGGTCGTTACCCTCACAATGCCTCCTCTAAGAGAACGAAAAGAGGATCTTGATACTTTGGTTGAATATCTTTTGTCCAGGCTTTCAGGAGAAATGACTCTTGATAATCCTGGTATTACCGCTGAGGCAATGCTCAAGATCCAACATTACGACTGGCCTGGTAATATCCGGGAACTTTCGAATAGTCTGAAAAAAGCCCTGATCTTCAATCGAGGTGCCCCTCTCCAACCGGAAGATATCACCCTCAATCAGGAGCAAATAGCTCAGAATGGTGACACCAGCCAGGCTGTTACCGGGGATATTCAACCATGGGTCCGAGCTGTTCTGCACGGAGATAAACGAGAAAGACTTTTTGATTCCTGTCTCGACCACGTTGCTGCACTTCTGGTTCGGGAGGCGCTGGTTATTACTCAGGGGAATCGGTCTCATGCCGCCAAACTGTTAGGAATATCCCGGCCAACCTTGCATGCAAAAATTGAAAAGTATAAACTCGACACTAAAGCCGACAGCATTTAATAGCAGTTCCTGACAGGATTCGCCCGTTCCTGTCCGTAGGGACTTGGACAATTGATTCTATCCGCTACAGCAATGAGGGTATCTCCTCGATTTGTGCTCATGTCTTTGATGAACTCAATCTAAGGTAGCCTGAATTTAATGTAGACAATAGGTAAATGGAAAGCTAGAATCATAAAATTTTTTTAACGAAAACAAATCGTAAGGATTTGAACCTTTAAGAGAAAATATAATGGATTGCTTTAAAAAAAAGACAAACAAGAAATTGATTTGGCAAATTTTTTCTCTTGCTCTTTGCCTCATTGTTTCTGGCTGTGCAGCAATGAACAAAAATGAATGCCTGAATGCCCAATGGCAGAGTGTCGGCTATGAGGATGGTGCCAAAGGATATACTGCCTCTCATATTGGTGAATATCGCAAATCGTGTGCTGAATTTAATGTATCACCTGACCTTGAAGCATATACTCAAGGTCGTCTGCGAGGTCTGACACAATGGTGTACGCCAAGTAATGGTTATCTCCAGGGGACGCGTGGTGCAATATACAATGGCATTTGTCCGAAAAAATTAGAAACTGATTTTGAGCTGGCAATGAATCATGGTAGAGAAGTCTATGATTATCGTAAGAAAATTAACCAACAGGAGACTGTTATCGATGGTTTGAACAAAGACTTTAATCATATTGAAAAACAGATTTATAATATGGAATCCGAGCTGGTAAGTGATCGGGTACGACCAATGCGACGCAGGGTTTTGTTAGAAGAGATTCGAAAATCTGAAAAGGATCGTGAAATTTTGCGCTATGATATCTCGGAAGCTCAAGTGACTCTTGACGAAATGCGAAGCTATTTAAGCAGGTTAGTAGCCGAAAAATATTGAAGTGAGGGTGACGAATTAGTTTGAGCCAGATCTGACCAATATAAACCATGGAGCCTTTAAATATGCAGGAATAATTTTCGATCTCAAGATGCGCTTTTTTTGAGACATTACCTGCTTTCTCAGACGAGCCCAAACGTGAAAAAAAACGTACAAAACCTCCTTAATACATAGCTGATGCCCTAACGTCCAACTTGTGTTTTTGTCTGGATCTCATCCCAATTATGCACAGAAGCAGGAGAGGCCGGGATAAAAGCTCCTCCTGCAAATATGCCGGTTTTTAGATTTTTCGGTCCTTTTTTTCTCTAAAAGTGGTAGCTGAGGTTGAGATAAACAAACAGTCCCATTTCCGGTATCTTCTCTCCTGACTGGAAGGGGTCACGCTGATACGAGAGATGACTGTAGTAGTATTTGTCGAACAGATTATTAATACCGCCGGTTAGATCCCAATTCTGCCAGTTTATTCCGGCTTTGAGATCTGTCACCCCCCAGCCTGGTGTTTTGTCTTCTTCGAGGCTGGTGTCGACCCGATTCTGTGCTGCAGCCAAACGTTCGGTAACCTCCACAAAATAGCTCCCGTTATCATAACGCAGGGATACTGTTCCTGAGAGAGGCGGAATTTCGCTCAGCGGCTGATTCGTATCTCTGTTTTCTCCCCGGACATATGACAACGTCCCTTTGGCGAATAAGTCAAATGGTAGAGCGATCTGGCTGCCGAACTCTGCTCCCCACATTTCAGCATCGATATTTTCATAGGTTCGGGCTCGTATCAAAATGTCTCCTGCACCATCCGGGTCACCCGCTTCAGTAATGTATATATAATCGTTTAATGAGCTGTAGAAGACATTGGCGCTGAAGAAAATCTTGCTTCCGGTCCATTTGGCACCCAGATCAACTTCGTTGTTGCGGGTGGCGTCAAGCCCCGGGTTGCCCAACCAATTTTTCCCGGTCATTCGTTGCAGGCCGATAAAAAGCTCCTGTTGGTCGGGGGTCCGACTCGCTGAGGCTATCCCTGTGAAAATTTCCAGAGCTTCGGTTGCTTTCCAGTTGAGTTGCAGGTTTGCGGTTGGTTCACTGAAATCGGTTTGATTGTCAAGATTCGAGTTGAAATAGGGCTGATACAGACTGGCCAGGCGGGCATCACTGAGATCATTGGCATCAACCTTGGTATAATCAAAACGCGCTCCACCAGTCAGTTTTAGCGATGTTGTCAATGGCCATTTATACTCTGCAAACGCACCAAAATTGTTAATGTCGACATCAGGGATCATTGGCTGCGGAGCATAATGCATCCACATGGCCGACTCATTGGTGGCATTCCAGTTGCGTTGATAAAAATCGATACCCGTGGTCAAGCTTCCCGGCCCGATGGGTATCTCACCATCAAGCTTTCCGCCAAAAGTCATAGTCTTTGCGTCAGTCTGCATCATATAGTCGCGAGTAACCATCATGTTCGGCGTGGAAGACATCCGCAGGGTATCATCCATCAGATGGTCAACCTGATTATACCAGAGCTGGAAAAGCAATTTAGAGATATTCGAGCTTGAATCTTTAAGGGTCGTGGTCCAATTGAGGCGATGGGTTCTGTCATAGTCTGCATCCATCAGCAAGGCAGGGTAGAGGACATGATCAGCATCCTGATAGCTGTAGCCGAGTTCAGAACGTCCTTCACCTATCTTGGATCCTCCTTTGATCCAGAAGGTATCTGTGTCATAAGCCCTGGAATCGATTTCGTCAGGTCTGTATCGATTAGGGATGGTAGACGGATAAATATCAGTCAGCAGTTTTCCGTCACCTGACTCAGGTACATCGGACGACTTGTGAGCGTAGCCAAGCAGGCCATCGAATTTTTCTCCACCGTATGATGCCGTTGCCGACCCATCCAGGTAATTGAAACTGCCATAACTAAGATTGAGATTTGCTGCAGGACCTAACTTCGGAGTCTTGGAAATGGCATTGATCATTCCTGCCAGACTACCTGGGTTGGTAAGGTCGTAAGGGCCCTTAATTATCTCAATTGATTCAACTTCAGCAAAATCAAAATGAAAAGAAGGCGGATCCATTCGCGAAGGGCAACCTCCGTGTAGTCTGACACCATCGAGGAACATATTAAGATTGTCCCGTTGAAAACCTCGCAAAATTATATCGTTTGCAATCGCTCCTTTGCGAACAATATTCAAACCCGGTACATTCTGCAATGCTTCGCCTACATCCCGCGCCGGACTTTCCCGAACCTCACGAATGGTAAGGTTTTCTTCGTTTACCTGTTGATGTTCACCGCGAACAGTGATTTCGTCCAGAATCAGCGATTCGCTCCGACTTGTCCCCGGTTGCCAAAAGAAAATAAGTCCAGCGAGGGTGAAGCGAAGAAATTTATTTGGTACCGTCATGCTGCCTCCTTAAATAAATGAAGAATTGTTTCCTTACCTTCTCTACAAGAAGATAATTTGTAAAAAACTAATGGAGCTCGAACATCACTGGTATGGTGATGCTGGCCACAACAGGTGGTGGTGGAAAAGGTGCTGCAATCTTAATAGCCTTCAACGCCTGACGATCCAGTAATGAATAGCCTGAGCTGGAGAGAACCTCTACCTTGTCAATTTCTCCCGAGAGCAATATGACAAACCTTACCTGCACCTGCCCATACCACCCCTGTCGACGCGCCATGGAGGGATATTGAAGGTTGTCGCTGACCTTGCTGCGAATTCCATTAAAATTGGCTTGCAGATATTTGTTTTGAGCTGCTTCAGGAGTTTGTTTAGCTTCAACGGAAATGTATTATTTTCAGGGGATGCGGCTGGCATAGGACTGGTCGTCGCTTTTATTTGTTGCTTTTCTAGCAAGGCCGTATTTGCGCTGTCAGTTGGCTTTGAAAATTTTTGTTTTATTTTATGAGTTTTTTGGATTTTCAAAGGAGGCGGAGGTTTTGGCTGTGACACCTTCGGTTCTATGGTACTATTTTGTTCAACAGGTTGTTGCTCGGGCTCTTGTCGTTTTTCTACATTGTTCGGTGTCACCTCTGGTTCCAAAGGCGGTAACACCTTTTGTACTGGCTGCAGCTGTTCAGGTTTTTGTTTCTGTGACGCAACTGCTGATTCTGTCACCTGCAATGCTATGTTACTTAGGCTGACCCAGACAATTTCGTTTTTTGCAGGAGGGAGGTGACAGACCTTCAGCGCTACTGCCACAATCATAACGTGCATCAGAACACTCCCCAACCAGGCTGAAGCAGTAGTTATTGGGAATTGGCTTTTATTTTTTAACAATTGAGCTAGATCCATGAATCGGCTATCTAAAATAGTATTTCCTGGGTCGTGAGTCGTGTCAGAATCGAAACTGATAGTCTATCAACCGGTAAATAAAAAACAGAAGTAATCAGGGAGTAAACTGAGCTCCTTACCTCATAACAAACAGTGGCATTCCTTGAGCATTTATGCTCCGGGTACAACACTGGAAAACATGAAAATGTTATTTCGATAACATGCAGTCAACAGCGATCTGAAAAAGCAAATCTCAATATTATTGAGAATAAATAACATATTGCAGGCAAAATAGAATTATTACACGGATTCCGCAATAAAATATTTTGTTATTTTGACAACAGGAATGATAGGATGAAATCGGCAGAACGACGAAATGAGATCTTGAACTGGTTGGAAAAAGCTGATGTTCTCAGTCTGGCTGAGATGGTCGATTATTTTGGTGTATCTAAAATGACCATTCACCGCGACCTTGACTGGTTGGAACACCGTCAGGCTCTAAAGCGAATTCATGGTGGGGCTACCAGACTCAAACTCGCACCAACCCAACAACAAAAAAGTTCTTTTGAGAGTTTTGTTCAGATAAAATGTCTAATCTGTAACCGACCGGCGAGTCAGCAGCTTTTATACACGATCACTTTGAAAAATGGTGAACAGAAGGTTGCCTGTTGCCCCCATTGCGGAATCTCGGCCCATCTGATGCTGGGTGACCAGGTAGCAACGGCACTTACTGCAGATTTTCTCTCTGGACGACTCCATTCCGCACTACATTCTTATTTTGTCATGGAGTGTATCGTTGCCTACTGTTGCAAGCCTTCAATCCTGACTTTTGACGATGAAGAAATGGCCCAACGTTTTCAAAAAGGTTTTGGAGGAACAATCGGACGATTCAATGATGCTATGGAATTTCTAAAAAAGGAAACCAGCCTCCACACTCCCGACAGCTGCCCGAACTGTTCATCCAAAAAATAATCAACAGAACTATCAACTGGTTATCAGGTTGCAAACTGCTGGTGGTGTCGATTGATTTGATGACCAGATGAGAGATGTTTCATCGTGAAATAGGCTTCTCGCGTATCTCAGGATCGGAATGTTGAGGTGTCACGGTGCTTAACACCTTTTTCTTCTACCGTTGCGGTAGGTTGCTGGCTGCTGCCGAATGCACTCTGGAGAAGCTTCTTTACAGCACTTCGGTCGCCTACATTCAGTGATATAATCTTTGCGCCGGTGTGCATTAGAGCCAGGGTGAGCCAAGCACACACTAAAACACCGCAGCAGTAAACCGTAAGTGCCATTGTATTGGCCAGGAAGACGGCACCGCCTCCTGGTTTATGATCGGCAACACTGCCTCCGATGATTTCAACAATCTGCTGAATCGGATCTGTTAGAGAGGTAGGAGATTTTAGAATGGTGAATATGAGTTGAAAGATATCCATAGCATATTTTAGCCCGATGAGGATAACGACAAGACCAATACAAGTGGCTACGAGACTGACGATGCTTTTGATTGTTTCCACGACTGGCGCGAGGGTCTCATTTCTCGGTAACATGTTTATCATGTGGTGGTCCTCTCTCCCTTGTTCTGTTTTTGAATAGCCGACCTGGCTCGCTATCCGTGTAGATGGATTATTTTAGTAGAATATCCGTTGTTGCCAAACACATATGCTTTGCTCAAAGTCAATCGACAAGGCTATTACTCAAACCTATCCCCTAAATAATATGCAGTAGTAATGGTATTTCAAAAAAATAAAGCTACTCTGGGGTTAATAGTGATTTTTGTTCCCAGGAACACCTGGTCTCCGGTCGCCGGCAGAGCAGAAGTGTTGAAATTTTTATCCAATCAGTTGAGTAGATTTTAGTTCTGAAGTCAGCAGAAAAAACAGATAGATATCGTAGGGGGCTTCTCCTCTCAGAAGGTCCCTGTTGTATCTCAACAATCTGGTTCGTTCTATTTGCAGATCGTGCAGGAAGAAGAGAAGATTTCTGTCAAAGAAAGGACACATTCCTTTTTGCGTCAACGAATGTACATTGCTCCGATAAAAGCTCGTGGCCCGCTCTCGCCGGAGGTGATTTCTCTTGCCGATTTTGTCATCAAGAGTTTACGGGAACTGCAGAAGTCGGAATGGACATGCCTTCAGAAATAGTCCAAAAAACTTTCTGTAACACTGTTATATCTCAAGGGTGGGCTGCGAGAGCCTGCCAATTCCCTTATGTTCGTTGATGTTACAGCACTTCACCGTTTTTTGAGCATTTCGAAAAGACTCTTTCCCGCAAGAAATTTTTTTTCCCGGCTAACTCTCTCCTAATTCTAGATTGCTATAGTGCAAACAACGCGAATAACTTGGAACTTAAAGCACGTCGGTATTATATTTGAAGAGATTGCGTGCCGGGAAAAACAATTATAACTATTTAATGTCCATGAAAATTCTCTTAGTCGAAGATGACTCGATGATTGGTCAGGCAGTCTCCGTTGCTCTGAAAGATGCTGCATATGCCGTTGATTGGGTGAGAGACGGCGACACTGCATGGAGCACGCTGAGGTTTGGGGAATATCAAGCTGTGCTCCTTGATCTCGGTTTGCCTAAACGGGATGGAATGGAGGTGCTGAGCCAGTTGCGCCAGACAGGGAATAACATTCCCGTCATTGTTATTACCGCCCGTGATGGGGTGGAACACCGTATTGACGGGCTTGATCTGGGTGCGGATGATTATCTGACAAAACCCTTCGATGTCAAGGAACTCCTGGCCCGACTGCGGGCAGTTGTACGTCGTCAAGCCGGACAGGCTACCCCCTTACTCACCAATGGAAAAGTGACTCTTGATCCAGCTACCCATCAAGCTGTTTGCGGGGAGGCCATGGTGGTTTTAAGTGCACGTGAATTTGCTCTGCTTCATGAACTCCTGCTGTATCCAGGCAGAATTCTTTCCCGAGGGCAACTGGAAGAACATATATACGGATTGAATGAGGAAGTAGAGAGTAACGCGGTGGATTTCCTCATTCATGGAGTGCGTAAAAAACTCGGTGCCGATATAATCAAAAATATACGGGGGGCAGGGTGGATGGTTGAAAAACTCCAATGAGGAGGTCACTGCAATGGCGACTCACCTTTATGCTGGGCGGTGCTACCTTTCTCTCTGGAATTGTCATAGCCTTGATGTCATTTATCTTAGCCTATAGCGAGGCAAAAGAATTTCAAGATGATGTGTTGCGGCAGGTAGCGCTCATGACAACGCGAGGTACCGGCCACTCTCTACCAGTTTTGAAAGATCTTTCCCAAAAAAACTCAAAAATCACCTACGACGATCCGGAATCACGAATAAATGTCATACATTTTCAGGATACCTTTCGTCCTGTCTGGTTTACGGATACCCTCTCTTCAGGTCTTCACACCTTGATGATAGATGGTGAGCGTTTGAGAGTCTTCCTCCAAAAACAACCGTCCGGCACGACAACAGTGGTAACGCAACCAACTGATATTCGAGATGAGATCGCAATAAACAGCGCTCTGCGTATCTTTGCACCTTTGTTGTTACTGCTGCCAGCAATGGCGTGGCTTATAATGCGTATTGTTCGCCATGAACTTAAACCGGTCAAAAATCTTGCCCTTCATGTGGATGCACAACCTGTCAATCAGCCTGGTCCTCTTCCTGCTCATGACGTTCCTGAAGAGATTGTCCCCTTCATTCAGGCAATTAACCGATTACTTCAACGAGTGACCATTCTCATGGAACAACAACAGCGTTTTGTAGCCGATGCTGCCCATGAACTGAGGAGTCCGCTCACTGCATTATCGGTTCAAGCGGAAAACCTGAACCAGCCGGGATCAATAGAAAGCATGAGTGAGCGAATCGTGCCGATGCAAGCGGCCATCAAACGAGCCAGAAAACTTACCGAGCAGCTTTTAAACCTTGCCAGGATGCAGACCGGTAAAGTAGAGACAACTATGGTTGATATTTCGAAGATGGCTCGCGAATTGATCGCTGAATACTTACCCATGGCCGAAGCCGGGGGAATAGACCTGGGATTGGATGAATCTGCGCGACTGACACTTCCTGCTGTTGCTGAAAACCTTTATCTCATACTCAGGAATGCCTTGGAAAATGCCCTGAAATATTGTTCTCAAGGGGGAGAGGTTACCCTCAGGATTTATGAAACCGAGGAGAGTGCCGTCATGGAGATCATCGATAATGGACCCGGTATTCCGGTTTCCCAGCGGGAACGGGTTTTTGATCCCTTCTATCGTCTACCTGAAACAAGCGAGGAGGGCAGTGGGCTCGGCCTGGCGATTGCGATGGAAGCAGCAATCTGCCAGGGGGGAATCGTTAGTTTACATAATCGACAGGAAGGTTCGGGCTTGATCTTTCGTTATAGCCAGAGAAAAAATCCACCTTTACCGGGTTAACGGCACAAAACCTGCTGTTCACCTGCCCCATTTTGACAAACCAGGGAAACTGTCATGTTTGGGGCAGGTGCAGGCCGAAATCCTGCAAGACCTCTCCAATAGATCAAAGGGATATTGGCGAAATTGAAATTTGCAGCGGTTTATGCGACTTCAGATTCTGCAGGCAAGCTTGAGGCAACACCGAAAAATTAGAGAGGGTTTGATATGTTTCATCAATTAGTCATGTGGTTGGCTGAGACTGTTGGTCAACTGGGTTACCCCGGCATAGTGTTGCTGATGGCCTTGGAATCTTCTTTTTTCCCGTTTCCAAGTGAGGTGGTTATTCCACCGGCGGCCTACTTGGCCGCAAGCGGTAAAATGAATATAGGCATGGTCATTCTTTGCGGTACGGTAGGAAGTCTTTTAGGGGCAGTTTTCAACTATTGGCTTGCCCTGAAATTCGGCAGACCGTTTTTTGAGAAATATGGCAGGTATCTCCTGGTCAGCTGCCAATCTTTGGACAAAGCGGACCATTTTTTTGAACAGCATGGTCATATCAGCACCTTTATTGGTCGTCTGTTGCCAGGTATCCGCCAGTATATTTCACTTCCGGCCGGCCTGGCCCGAATGAATATATACATTTTTTGCGCAGCAACCGTGATCGGCTCTTGCTTATGGGTGTCAGTGCTGGCATCCTTAGGCTACTGGTTTGGCCGCAACGAGCAACTGTTCATGCAAAACCTGAATTGGATTACTGTGGCCCTGGTGATCGGGTGCAGTATTATGAGTCTTATCTACTGGCTTAGATGGAAGAGTCGTGTAGCCCAGCCACCAACATTGGACAACAAATGAGAGCAACAAGCCTCAATATTACGCAGTAAGCTTAAGAAGGTGCGTGTTGGCTGGCTTCTCCTGACTAAACTGTAGCCGACATGCCACGTTACAATGGCATGACGGAGTAAAATGGTCTTTCAATTCGACGTCGGATCAGTCGTAATATTCAGGTGCCTGCTTAAAGGTCTTCCATGCCTCGGGGTCGTGACCAGTGACCACCTTCGCTCCATGGGTATGCTGGAGAAGACGCATTCGGTTAACTGAGCGAACAGTTTCTCCTGCGTTCCACATCAGGCCCGGCAGAGTGCCGTTTTTGAGATTCTCCGTCGTATAGCATGAGTCAGCCGCAAAGAACATGGGGCCGCTGTTGGGCAAATTGACCAATATAGATTGATGCCCCGGAGTGTGGCCCGGTGTGAAATAGATCTTGATGGCACCGTCGCCGTACAAGTCGAATCCGTCGGTATTCCAGCCTTCCAGAATATGCCAGTTGACATCTTTATCGAAGTCTTTGCGGATGTAGGCCAGCTTCATGTATGGGTCCGGTACATAGGCAAAGTGCAGTTCGTCCCGTTGAACGATATACTGTGCATTGGGAAAATGTCCCACACCGCCGGCATGATCCAGATGCAGGTGTGATAGTATGACGTAGTCAATATCTTCTGGTGCGACACCAATCTTTTTGATGGCGTTGACACACCACTGTTCTTCTGTCATAACAGGATCGTAGGCACCAACAATATCGCCCCAATGTTTTTCCTTTTCGTGGATGACCTCATAGGCATTGCCTGTATCAAACAGCACTTTTCCTTTTGGGTGATCGATGAGCACAAACGGCACCGGTACATCAAAACTCTCACCTACGCCCTGATTCAAGGTAAAGTAGTGTCTCTGGCTTTTTAAGATACCCGCCTCAAACAGATACAATTTCATAGTAGCCCTCTCTTTTTGATGAATTACCAGTTTTTTATCGACTGCCTGAAAATTTCCGCCAGATCTTGCGGATTCGGCTTTCGCGGTGAGATGGTCAGCAGTCGTTGCTGCTTCCAGGCCCCTTCCACTAAACCCGGTATGTCCTTTTCTTCATATCCCAGTTCTCCAATACCATTTGGAAAACCAATATCTTTCATCAGATCGATCAGCGCCTGAGCAAGACATTCGCCGGCTTCCTTCAAGGGAATACCCTGTGTATCATAGCCAAGCGCTGTCGCGGCCTTGAGATGACGCTCTCGTTGTGCGGGAGCGGTAAATCTGAAACAGGCTGGAGCTGTGACAGTGACAGAGATGCCATGAGGAACTATGGGTTCCGAGGCATTATAGTCAGATGGATAATAGTTTTTTACCATCCCGGCGATGGGGTAACCAAGCGCATGAGGGAGATGAACTCCGGCATTGCCGAAACCGATTCCGGCAAAAGTTGAGGCCGCCATCATATGGTAACGGGCATCAAGATCACAGGGAGAAATCATGGCTCTTCTCAAATACGTCCCCCCGAGTTCAATTGCCTTGTGACTCCAAAGATCTGCTATGATATTCGAGCCTATGTATGGTGGCCGGTGCCCAGGAGACTCCGGTTTGAATCTGGCATTATACGGCACGGCAGTAAACGATTCGATCGCATGGGTCAACACATCCATGCCTGATGCAGCCGTCACCATAGGCGGCATGGTCAGGGTATTTAACGGATCGATTATGGCCATGGTCGGCCTGATATGGAAATGAGAGATTCCCGTTTTTACGTGTTGGTCCAGGAGATCCAGGACAATGACCGTCGTTGCCTCACTGCCTGTTCCCGCTGTTGTTGGAACGGCTATTAACGGCTTTAGCGGACCCGGTACCGGTGTTCCCTTACCGATTGGCGGGTTGATATACTCCAGAAGATCCGCCGGATGTGTTCCATAGAGATTCATGGCCTTGGTGGTATCGATAACCGACCCACCTCCAACAGCTACGAAGCCGTCAAACGTCTTTCCTCCAAGAAAAGATATTGCTTCTCTGAAACTGACATCCGTCGGCTCAACGCCAACATTATAATATGGCACTACTTCGATCCCGGCATCGGCCAGAATTTTCTCTATTTTTGACAGAAGACCAGTTGCAACGAGTTGTTGGTCACTGACCAGCACAACCCTTTTTAGTTGCAATCGATTGAGTTCATACCCCAGTTCCTGAGTGGCACCATAACCGAACTTCGTTGGTGTTGTGGACATTGGAATTATCGTTTCGGTGGGTAGAGAATAGCTTGATTGAACTTCCAAAGTATCACCTCCTGGTAGAGATTCGATCCCCCTGCCGTTAAAATCACAACAGAGAAGATCAGATAATAACTGCTGCCTCAATGATTACAGGTTTCGAGGTTGTATAAGCAAGTTCGCTGCCAGTTTTGTTAGCAATGTGGAAAACGAAGTGAATGACCGACTAACAACCCTTAATCATTGATAAAGAAAATTTTCAGAGGAATTAAAAGGGGAGGGAAGAAGGCATTGGCGAGTACTCGTACTCTGCAGTTTTGCAGAGTCCCCTGCGTTTTTGCAGAATCAAGAGATTCTTTTCAGTTTACGTTTGAGGGTAGTCGGGTCGATACCAAGAATTTTTGCCGCATCAGAAACTTTACCGTATTTTTCCAAAACGTCTTCAATGAACTCTTTTTCAAATCGTTGAACAGCCACCTTCAACGTCAATTCATCTTCAAGCCGGGGAGCCTTTTCCTGCGAGTTTTCCGGTGAGCAGCCGAGCAGTTCATCAGGCAGGTCACCAACTGAAACCTGATTCGTTGAGGAAAAGATCATTAACTGCTCAACGACATTGCGTAGTTCCCGGACATTTCCAGGCCAATTATAAGCGACCAGAATCTCCTGCACTTCCGGGGAAAGAAATCGCGTCAGGCCGTGCTCGGAGGACATGCGGGACATAAAGTGGTGGACGAGCGGTAAGATATCATTTTTCCTCTTTCTAAGAGGATTCATTTTGATGGTAAGGACTTTGACGCGGTAGTAAAGGTCGCTGCGAAACGTCCCTTGCTGAATGCAGGATTGCAGGTCCCTGTTCGTTGCACAGATAATCCGGGTTTTTACTGTTCTGGTTTTGCTGCTACCAAGAGGTCGTATACAGCCCTCATCAAGGGCAGTGAGGAGTTTTGCCTGCAAGGCAAGTGGAATCTCGCTGATTTCGTTAAGAAAAAGAATTCCGCCATCAGCGGCAGCAAAAAGACCCATCTTGCCGCCTCTGCTCGCACCGGAGAATGCACCTTCTTCATAGCCGAACAACTCAGATTCAAGTAGCTCTCCGGGAATGGCAGAGCAGTTCACCGCAATAAACGGTATGGCTTGCCTGGTTGTCTGTAAAAGATGGATATATTTTGCCATCAGGTCCTTACCGACCCCAGTCTCCCCGGTAAGAAGTATCGGCGCTTCATATTCGGCAGCCCGCACCACCTGTTTAAGGGTGCTGATAGTCAGGGGATCCCTGGCAACGATAGGAAGTTCGGCAAACTCCACAAACTGACAGCCGGATGTTTCACGTCCTTTCTTGATTTCTGGATTCGGAAACACTCCACGATCGGATCTGGAACTCTTTTTCCGCTTATCATGTTCCATACACTTACGGGCAATCGTATTCAGTACCAAAAGATCCTGCACATAGGTCAGGACGTATGCCAACTTATTCTGCTCCGAGAATATGGGTTGACCGGTAACGAGAACATCCTTCCCGCAAAGAAGTGTCTGGAAGAGCGTATGCTGTGAGCAATCCCGATTCTTTAAACCTTTTAAGATCGATAAGGTGACACTTTTTGAGAAAAAGCCCTTTTCAACCAACTCCGAAAGATTTCTTCCAACCACATCATTTTCAGATAAAAAGGCAATTTTCTCATAAGATGGATTCACTTTGACAGTGTCCGCTTGCGGAGTCGCAACATACAGGCCGGCATATGAATGAACAAAATTGGGATGATCGTCGATGGTGACAAGAGAGTGCAGATCTCGCGTGCTTACTTTCGGGATATCATTTTTAAATGAAACAAGCAGGTGGCCCAACGGTTGGTCGTAACCGTCTGATCGCAGGTTGATAACCTTAAAGGTCGCGTCGTCATATGCGTTCGGTCCACTGAATCGTTTCCATAAATCCGGCAGTGATTCCCGAATAGATACTTGAAATCCGTATTTATGATCAATTGCGTGTTCCTGCAGGAATGTTCGATTACAATAGATCAATCTGCCACCTGCGGTTATTGCTGAAATAGCAAAATCCGCGGTATCCAGAACTGCTAATGGCTGTTCCGGACTGATCTTAAGGTCATTTTGGCAATTGTGCAGATCCAGCAGTCGGTACATTGTCGGACTCCTCACAGCATGAGGTGGAAATGGCGAAATGCTTTCCCTTCAATATATTATAAGTGCATAAAATGAGGCTGATCGAAGCTAAAACGTTACCCTTTTGTGTACATTGTTTCAAATGAAAATGAGAAGATATGGGGTTATTTATATCAGTTGACACAATAGATACTGATTCGTAGTGTTAGACCATACGAAGACAACTGGAGCAAAGTTAGAGCTCACCCCGGTTGCCGCGCATTTCTATAATGTCTTTAATATTTCGTCCGTTTCTTGGCCAGTGTAATTATCAGTCTTTAGGAGTACTTTTTGAGAGTACAAAAACGATTCATAGCGGGGCTGATTATTTTAGTCATAGTCGTGGTTTTGGTTGTCGTTCGAAATTACACCGTTCTTAACGAGACCACGATTTCAAGGCTTGAGAATAAAAGATGCGATCCAATTGACGCGTCTTTGGGAATTCACTTTGACGCTCCGTTACCAGTTCAGATTAAAGCCACTTCATCTCTGAATAAGGTCTTTTTTGATAGTAATATTGGTTCTGTAAGAGGTTCAACAGATCAGATGGACATTGAACTGGCTAAAAATGAATATGAAGCCGCGCAGCTCCTCATTTCTGCAGAGTCAAAAATATCCGATGTTTTAGTCGAAGTTTCGGATTTAATCAATTGCGATACTCAGAAAACCATTAAAGCGAGGGAGCATGTTGAAATAAATCCGATTGGCTATGTCAATGTGAATATGGACGAACAGAAGACGAACTTGGAGGAACCGACATTAATTGCCGGCAATGGTTGGTACCCAGATCCATTATTAAGAAATCAGAAGGTAACGTTAAAACCCAACGAATTGCAACCTTTCTTGATCACTGTTCATGCGACAGAAGGAATTCCTGCAGGCGACTACACTGGGACAATTATAATAAAAGACACGTTAAATCGAGGCATAACGCTCCCTGTAAGGGTGAGAGTCTGGGATTTTGAGCTTCCTAAAACCAGTCGGTTTAAAACAGCCACATTCTTGGACTGGCAAATGCCAAAAAGAATTTGGGGCGATGCTTTTCTGGATAATCCTGATCACAGCAGACTGAAAAAGGTAATGTTAGAAATGGCAGGGCTCGCATGCAGAAATAAACTTCCGCCAACCTTCTTCCTCGCAAATGGTTTGAACAGTAGAGATTGGGGAGGATATAACCATGCTGATGTGGGGTACCCAACATATGACTGCCCTTACGAAAACATTAATGGAAAGCTAACCGATAGAAGTAGTGACGTCAGCAAATGTACATTTAACAAAGAGCGAACCTTAGAATTGATAAAATATCTTTTAGACCATGGGGCTCATCATTTTTTCATTGGTCTTACTGGAAATGTCTATACGTTTAAAGAGACTCTGGCCTCGCGGAAAAAAACAGTTGAAGATTATCTTACAGATTATTTACAACTTGTTGTTGATAATAATTTACAGAAGTATGCTTATGTCTATGGTCCTGATGAGCCGGAAAAATTTCAACAGGCGGCTGATACCTACGCATATGTTAAGAAAATTCTCGGAGATAATGTTCATTACGTTCAGAACACCAACAAAAATAATGATTATGCATTGGAGGAAGTACGCAAATTTTCAGATATTATTGACATTAACTTGGGATTTTACGACATCAATAATGCCGGGTTTTTCAGAAAAAAATATCCAAATGATTTTAAGGAGTTTTGGTGGAACATAAATATCTGGCCTGCCACTCATCCTAATTTATTTATCCAGTACCCGCTGGCAGATGCTCGAATTTTAGGACCGATGAGTTACAAATACAAAATGAATGGTTTCGAGTATTGGCAGGTGATTGGTGATATTGCTCATCCGGATACTGCAATGGCTAACTATCATCCATTGGCTCCAGATGAATTACGTGTAAATTGGTTTGTACAAAAAAAATCGCTCGACGGTACTCTAATATATCCTGGCAATGATTTGAGCGTTTATAGCTCAATGCGTTTCGAAAGCGTTAGGGACGGTTTTGAAGATATGGAGTATCTCTATATGCTTGAGGACTTACACCCTCATCATGAACTCCTGTCGGTAAGAACTATTTTCGGGCTTACTGAATTTGAGTACGACTTCGAAAAAATACTGCAATATCGCCGAGAGGTTGCTTTAGCGATACTAAAAGAAAAATATGGTCGGGATTACAGCCCGGGCTATGTTGGGTCATCAAAACAGCATTAATTCGAGTGTTGACGATCTATGAGGGATCTTAATCAACATCTTTCCTTTTCTTGGAAAAGTTCAAAACAAGAGCGGATTACAGTTTTCAATGATCCAAGACTTTGTCCATTTTTCTCAACCAGATGAATGTTTTTGCCGGGTCGAATTTCAACGGTTGAATCCGCATAGGTATGAATGATTAGCTGAAGCGAGAAATGTTGATGGATGATGCCATCGATGAGAGTCTGATCGAAACAATGGAATACTTCAGGATCAAGAATGATCAAGTCGAGAGGATCAGTACTGAAGACGCGCTCGCAAGCCATAATACCTGTTTTGACACTGCTAACAGCATACCCCTCTTTTTCCAACTCGCGTTGCAGAAAATTACGTATGTGGTGATTGATATCTGTCACCACAATATGAAATGATTCAGGGGTGCACATGGATAAGCCGCCTTGTTCTTTAATGAGAATCCCGTTTGTCGGCATTATGTTTTTCTTTTTTGAATGTTTAATTACTCACTCCAGCTATTAAGGCTCTGTTTTAAGGATGCATTTGTTCCATACGATCTCCCTGGTTAGCAATACACAATTGATTTTTCAAATAGATCAGAAAAAAAGCATTGCATCGGTATAGAGCTTAAGATGAAAGTAATTTGATAATTCACCAATAATTATGGCCCCATGAGTGTACGAACTGGGAAAAATCGCAATTGACTTCATCTTGTATCTCTCGTTAGAAATTTTGTTCATTCTTTATTGAACAGCATTTCGTGAAGGAACTTATCCCGACTGATTTCCCGTTGTATCCACATTGGCTCAAATAAAATCTCCATTGCGTTTCTAGAATATCCATCGCAAATAATATGCCATTCTAACTGGTCGCCCTGTCTCTTCCTGGCAAGAGAGTGGGAGGTTAAATGGTAACTTAACAAAACAAGGTGGTTACCTGTCTTTAGTTAGTTTCTATCCTGAAACGAGGCATTTTATTCTAAATTGAGGCGTTCGATAAATTTAACCGCAGGCATATATATGATATTCCAAGGATTAAATTTTGAGAACAACGAAGAGTTAGGGTAAAAGGGCCGTTTCAGGATGGAAACTAGTTAGAAAGAACGTCTCTTGCTTTTTCTGTTCTCTCTCACCATCGGTTGCAAGTTTACAGCCAAAGGGGCATCCGGTGTCAGCTCCTTTTACACTTTGTTAAATAATCGGACGCCAATCTTGCATAGGTTGATGAATCATTTATCTGCCGCAGAGCACTTATTGTCCCCTTTACCTTCTAATGCATTGATAACGCGTGGAAAATAATATGTATCTGTCCATGGCACGGGAGTTGCGATAGACTTCTTGAGATTTAGAGGCGCATGCAATTTACCAGACACTGTTGGGGAAAGTGCCATGATCAAGGAATGGTATTACAATCAAGAAAACGGCCAAAGGTTCGTATCAGTCGAAGAGATCGCTACAGCCTGTTGTGCTGCAAATAAGGAGGTGTGTGGCTGGTTTCCAGAATCTTCTCTTACTCAAGAGCACAAAGAGGATATCTCTTTAGATTCCGGTGAAGTTATCTCATTCTTAATTCGCAACAGTATACCGGTGCCGTCGTCGTTGCTGCCGCCGAACACCAGGAAAATCCTCCTCATCGCCTCAGATGAGTATGTTTTTCAGAATTGTGCAGATACCATCAATCGCATCTGTAGATTTTTTGCCAAGACCTGTAACATCCTTGTCGAGAGTTCCACTGCTGGAAGGTTTGCTGATTTGAGTGTGTTTACCTTCTCGCCGGATGTTGTCATTATTTTTCTAAAAACCTATGACAAAGCAGCCGTCAATACTCTTAACCTTTTGTCGTGCCTCCCTGAACCTAAGACAGTTCTTTTATTAGATAATATTCTGAAAATCGCCGTTGATGAAGGGTTTGTTAACTTGTCTGGTGATGTTGTCGTCAGTGATGCCCTTCCTCCAGATAAATTAATATCTCAATTACATTCGGTATTTGGGAGCTGATAATGGAAAGGAAAAAACACTATTATCAGTCAATTACCAGAAGGTTACTGATAGCCTTTTTTTGTCTCAGTGTCGTTCCCATCATCAGTTTTGCCTGGATAATGAAGGACGTGGTTGAAGAAACCAATGTCGTAAAATTAAATGAGCTTGCCACCAGTACCATTGAGCACAGGTCGGAGGTAATTTCGCAGTTCCTAAAAGATAAAATCAACATGCTCAGTATGCTGGTTTCCCTCTATTCAGAGGAATTCTTTTTTAATCCGCAAAATGTAGAGAAGCTGTTTCTTGCCATGAATAGTCAGGGAGATATCGTCGATCTCCAGGTCATCGATGTCTCCGGCTCACAACATGCGTATGTCGGTCCTTATCGGGCAAAAATTGAAGGGAAAAAATACGATGATGCACCATGGTTCAGGGAAACTTTGATCAGTGGGGTACATGTCAGTGATGTCTTCACAGGTTATCGTAACACACCTCACTTTGTTGTGGCGGTTACCGATCCCCTGAAAAACTATGTGCTCCGAGCAACCATAAATTCAAGCATTTTCAATTCCCTATTGCATTCAGCTCAGCTTGGTCCCCACGGGGATGCCTTTATTGTCAACCATGCCGGAGCCTTGCAAACCCCGAGTTTGCTCGGTAAAACGGAGCTTTCGGCAACCGACAGGAAACTGATCTCTTTTGACAACAAATCATCAGCCTTAGTCACTGCTTCAGATATCTACGCCACCCGTCTCATTGACAAGGGTCGATGGTTGTTGATTCTGAAAGCCAACATTCCGGATTCTCTCGACTATTATCTACGTCTTAGGAACAGAATCATTCTCATTGTTATTGCCATCTCCATCGTTTCCATGGCTGCGGCCACTTTTACCAGCCTCTCATTGTCGCGAAATTTTCAGAGGTCAGACAGAGAGTATGCGGCTCTCAGTCTGCAGTTTGTTCAGGTGGAAAAAATGGCAACAGTAGGTCGATTGGCGGCAGGTATCGCCCATGAAATCAATAATCCCCTGCAGATGATCACCAGTCAGGCCAGCTGGCTGGGTGAACTGCTGCCGGATGAGGATCCAACTCTGGTTAAGAACATGGAGGAATACCAGAAGGCAGTGGCGCAGATCAAACACCATGTGCAAAGGGCAGGAACAATAACCCACAGGTTGCTCGGTTTTTCAAGAAAGATGTCGACTCAGCAGGAAAAAGTGCTGGTGAACGACCTTATAGAAGAGACAGTCTCCTTTGTCGAACGGGAGGCTGAGTATAACAATATCACCATAGTCAGGCAGTTTGGAAAAAATCTACCAGCGACGATGACCGATGGTCCTCAACTGCAGCAGGTATTTCTGAACTTGATCAATAACGCCATAGATGCAGTCGGTCAGGGTGGAAAGATCGAGCTCAGTTCAAGAGTGAGAGACGATGGCAAGATGGTGATTGAATTCGCCGATAGTGGGCCGGGAATTAATCCTGAAAACATCAAACAGATCTTTGATCCATTTTTTACTACCAAGGATCCAGGCAAAGGAACCGGCCTGGGACTCTATATAAGCTACGACATCATCCAAAAACTTGGTGGATCTATAACAGTTGAAAATAGAAAGAGTGGAGGGGCCATCTTTACCATTGTTTTGCCGGTCGTAAGTTTCGGCACACCAAATTGACGGGAATGATGAACTTCTACTTAAATAATTGACCATTAAGGAGCTGAGACCATGAGAGAATTTAATGTGTTGGTAGTTGACGATGAAGATGAGTTTCGAGAGATGACTTCGAAAATCCTGACTAAACGAGGCTTGCATGTCCAGAATGCGGAGAGCGGCGAGAAGGCATTGGAAATCCTCGGACACAGCCGCACGGATGTTGTGCTGCTGGATGTCAAGATGCCAGGAATGGATGGGATTGAAACTCTGCGACACATTCGCAGTTTGAAGCCGCTGGTCGAGGTAGTGCTCTTGACAGGTCATGCTTCGGTGGAATCAGGCATTGAGGGTATGAAACTGGGTGCCTTTGACTATCTGATGAAACCTATCGACACGGAACCGCTCCTGGAAAAACTTGCCGATGCCTATGAGAAAAAGCGCTTGCATCAGGAAAAGATCGATCAGGCGCTTTTGAAAAAACATATGTCAATGCCGGTTTGACTCGAAGATCGGATATTGGCCAGATAATAAGTGTTTGGAAAATAAATCTTAACAGAGAGGGACAACAAATGAGCTACGGTAGAGAATTTTACCAGATGATGGTCAGGGGGTCCGAGGCCTACGCGCGCTGGGACCTGGAAACTTCAACCAATATATTGCGCAGCAAAAAAAGGATGGCTGTGCTCTTTCTCCTGCTCGTGCCGATTCTGCTGGGTGGGATAGCCATTGCGGCGGGAGACGGAACACTGCCGGATATGCTTGGTGGCAAGCAAGCGTACATGCCTTCGCACTATACCACCTTAATTTTCGTTGCCTCAATATTTGTCGGAGTCTGTGCCGGTCTCATTACCGGTTGTATCGGCGCGGGCGGTGGCTTCATCATCGCCCCGGCGCTAATGAGTGCAGGTGTCAAAGGTATTCTGGCGGTGGGCACCGATCTGTTTCATATTTTTGCCAAAGCGATCATGGGCAGCGTTCTCCATAGAAAACTCGGCAACATCTCGTATTCTCTTGCCACCACCTTCCTGGTCGGTTCTATCGCGGGAGCTACTCTGGGCGGTATGTTGAACAGATATCTCTACGATCTGAACCCGGTACTGAGCGATTTGTTCATTACCACTGTTTATGTTTTCATCCTTGGTTTTCTCTCCTTTTATGCATTAATGGATTATTATAAGGCGAGAAGAGGTGAGGCAATGACTGAGAAAAAAGCTGGGCGTGCGGAGCAGATTGCACCGTTGGGTAAGCGGTTGCAAGCCATTCATATACCGCCAATGCTGACCTTTGATGAAGGTGTTACTCCCGGTGGGCGTAAAATTTCGGCGATATTTCTGGTGGTGAGCGGTCTGCTTGTCGGACTTGCTGCCTCCGTTATGGGCGTTGGCGGCGGTTTTCTCACCTTCCCCATCTTCGTCTATGGCCTTGGTGTCTCTTCCATGACCACTGTAGGTACCGATATTTTTCAGATAGTTTTTACTGCCGGTTATAGTTCTCTCAGCCAGTACGCATTCTATGGTTTTGTTTTCTATACTCTGGCAATGGGCATGCTTCTTGGCTCGCTGATCGGCGTGCAGATAGGATCTCTCATTACCAAAGTGGTGCCGGGTATCATGATCCGTGGTTTTTTTGCCCTGGCGGTTACTGCCGGTTTTATTAACCGTTTCTTTGCTATGCCGGGAAAATTACAAAGCCTTGGTTATATCCAGATCACCAAAAGTGCTGGTGCAATGATCAACACCGTGGGAAATATCCTGTTTTTTGTGACCATCGGTGCATTCGCCGTTTGGGTATTCTATGTATTTTTCACAAACCTTGACGAATTGAGATCGGAGCATTCTTCGTCGAGTCATGAAGAATCGAACTTCAAAGCTTCAAAACTGAAAGAATTGAGATCGGAGGGCAACTGATATGAGTATGCAAAAAAAGTTAAAAGTAAGAGGAATAGTGATGTTGGTGGCTTTTTTTGGGTTACTTGCAGCAATCTTCAGCCCCATTTTTCCAGGAAATGTGAATGGGCTCGATTACATGGATAATATGTTCAATATGATTTCCAAAGGTTCATCCTATTTTATTCCCGAGACAATAACGGCGAGTGAACAATATGCAGGCAAGATGATAGATGTTAAGATTAAACTGGAAAGTGACCGACAGGCCACTGATACCGCAAAGCTTTTCCAGGCGAGTGGTGCAGAGGTAACCGTTTCCGGTAAAGATTTAGTGGTAAAAGGTGATATGGCCCAGATCATGAAAGCCAGCCTTGAAGATGCCGATAAAATGTTTCACAATAATGGCTCAGCGCTCTCTGCCAAATACGGCTATGGTGAAAAACAGGTGTTGTTCAACTGGTGGACGGCATTCAAGTCAATGGGCAAGGATCTCACCAAGCAGGAGAGTTTTAAACAGGCAAAGACCATTAATTCAATTCAGTCAAAAGCTCTGGAACCTGCCTATAATTACTACGGGGTGGAGGCCGGCAGTTATAAGGACAGTTTTATGCTGATCATTGCAGCACTCGGCTTTTACGTTTGCTATACACTCTGGTACGGCTTTGGTATCATGTTTCTCTTTGAGGGATTAGGCCTGAAAATCGGCCACTGATAGCGGTATAATCGGCTAGCCATAGGGGCGTGTGGCGGGAATGATCCCGTCACACGCCTTGCGGGCAGACAAGGACCATCTACTATGCGCAGGATCTTTACCTTTTTAAAACAAAGTCTCTTCGCCGAGCCCCAGCCAAGCTTAAGTCCGGAAGAGCTTCGTACTGCCTTTGCTCAACGATACGCAAATTTCAGGGGTCTTCTGACGGCCAACAACAACGCCCTGCAGGCAATGGCAGAATTGGAAAAGGTGTACTACAGCGGTGAGAGTTACCGGATGGCCTTTGTCCGATCGAAGATTTCGGCCATCTTCATCAATGTCTATAAAATGATCCGCAATATCCTCGAGATGTCAGATGGAAAATACACCGAACTGGAACGGATATTTGAAAAAATAAGCAATGATATAACTGAAATAGTTGAGAAAAAACATAGTTTTCGGCAGGGCCCCTTTATCTTGACCTTGGATGAGGTCAGAAGAATTGATAAAGATCAGGTCGGTGAAAAAATGGCAAATATCGGAGAGATTTCATCTCTTCCAGGAATAGTAGTCCCACAAGGCTTTGTGATTACTGCCTCGGCTACCAGACATTTTTTAACCGTTGACCATATTGCCGAAATCAACCGACTGTTGCAGGTGGTTGATCCGGAAAATCTCGACGATCTCTACAAGACCTGCGAAGAAATGCAGAAAATTGTCATGGAGAGTCCTTTACCCCCCGATCTCGAAGAATTACTCCACGTCCATTATGCTCGTCTTGAAAAAGTCACCTACCCCGGCTGCCGGGTGGCACTGCGCTCAAGTGCTTTGGGAGAAGACACCGCCGGGGTTTCTTTTGCCGGTCTGTATAGTACCTTTCTTAATGTCGACAAGAACACAATCAGTGATTTGTATAAGAAGGTTATAGCCAGTAAGTATGGGCCAAAGGCCATCGCTTATCGTCGTAAGCGGGGATATCGACACGAAGATATAGAAATGTGCGTGGGGTGTCTGGTTATGGTCGATGCATTAGTAAGTGGCGTAATCTATTCCAAAGACCCCGGTGAAGAAGAAAGCGAGGTGCTGCGTATCAACGCAACATCGGGGATAGCCAGAGGAGTGGTCGACGGGACGACAGTCACCGATCTTTATCTGGTTGGTCGGGAAAAACCATTTTCGGTTGTTTACAGTGAAATGCGTCAGGGGCGGGATGGCGGGAAAGATCAGTCAGCCAGTGCCACGTCTCTCACCTACAGCCAGATCAAAAAACTTGCCGAGACGGCACTTCGGCTCGAAATCCATTTCGGCCAGCCCCAGGATATCGAGTGGTCGTTTGATCATCAGGGGACACTCTATATCCTGCAGAGCAGACCAATACCCGTCAGCAAAAAAGTACCACAATCCCAGAGCATTCAAACAAAGACCGAGCAGCGCCAGGTTGGAGAAGCCCCTTTTCTCGTCGGAGGGATCTGCGCCAGTGGTGGTATCGCCAGCGGTGAAGTCTTCCTGGTCGACTATGCAAACAAAGACTTGCATCAGTTTCCAAAAGGAGCAGTCTTAGTTCTTGAGCACCCGATGCCGGAATGGGCACCACTTCTGGGCAGGGCTTCTGCTGTGATAGCAGAGAACGGTACTGAAGCCGGGCACCTGGCCACTGTAGCCCGGGAATTTGGCATTCCGGCCTTGTTTAGTCTGCCGGAGGCGATGTCGGTTCTTACCGCCGGTCAGACGATAACTGTAAATAGTTCGACCCGGGCAGTATACCAAGGGCGCAGGGAAGACCTGCTTAGCCAAAAGGTAGTGAAAAAAGATATTATGGCGGGCAGTCCGGTGCAGAGGATTGTTACGGAGGCGCTGCAATATATAACTCCGCTCAATCTCAGCGATCCCACATCGACTCATTTTAAGTCGACCTGGTGTGAAACCCTGCATGATATCACCCGGTTCTGTCATGAGAAATCTGTTTCGGAAATGTTTGATTATGGCAAACAGCATCATTTCGATAAGGGAACAGCTAAGAGGTTGGTCGGCGACGTACCACTCGAATGGTGGGTGATCGACCTGGCCGATGGTTTTCGGCAGGGGATCGACAGCCATAGTAAAATGGTTCATGTTGAAGATATTGTCTCTTTGCCGATGCAGGCCATTTGGCGGGGTATATCAGCTTTTCCATGGGAGGGTCCACCACCGATCAGTGCCAGAGGTTTTGGGGAGATAATTTTTCAATCAACCATGAGACCTGACCTTGATCCTTCTGTAGCTTCAGGGCTCACAACGAAAAACTATTTTTTGGTCTCTGAAAATTTTTGCAATCTCAGTGTCCGTCTGGGTTATCATTATGCGATGATCGAGGCCTATCTCAGCGACCTGCTGACCGAAAGCTATGTAACCTTCAGATTCAAGGGTGGCGCAGCTGATATGAGACGAAAAGCGGTGCGGGCAAGACTCCTTGCCGACATTCTGCAACGCTATGACTTCCGTGTTGAGTTGCGTTCGGATGCTCTCCTTGCCCGGCTAAAAAAACAGCCTATGGAGTATCTGGAACAGCGTCTGCAAATACTTGGTTATCTCATACTCCACGCGCGTCAGCTGGATATGGTCATGAATCAACCTCAGGCAGTTGAACAATATAGGGAAAAATTTTTAACGGATATAGAAGAGATGCTTGCCCGGAAAACAACAGCAGCTATCGAAGGGCCTGCTCATGAGTGATGGCGTCGTAAAAAATCTTCATCCGAAGTCTGCGCTTATCTGGTTTGTTGTTTCAATTTTCCTATCATTGCGACGTACCGTATGTACGCCGAAATAACAGGAAAATCGCACGCCTCCAATATGAAGCTTTTTACTTATCCATCGAAAATCTAAGTTTTTACGAGTTTATCATGAATGAAAAACGAAAAATTATGTTAGTGGATGACGAACATGATTTTCTTGAAATTATGGCCAAGTTCTTCAAGCGCCGAAAAATCGATTTTGCGACTGCTGATGGTTGCATGGCAGCTTTAGACCGGCTGGCGGAGGATATGTTCGATGTGGTAATTATGGATGTCAGCATGCCGGGTATTGATGGCCTCGAGTGCATGGCCGAAATGAAAAAAATTCAACCAGAGTTGGAAGTTATAATCCTCACCGGACATGCCTCGCTGGGTGTAGGTATCAGCGGAATGAAAAAGGGGGCTTTCGATTATTGCCTTAAGCCTGTGGACTTTGATGAATTGTTGGAGAAAATCGTTCTGGCCAAGCAAAAATTATCAGCAAAGGGCGGCAAATAGAATACAATCATGGTCCAAGAGATTTCTAAAGCCTCATTGTATGGACATTTTTTATCTTTTTTTATCAAGTTTGCCTGCATCCATAGCCATCAAGGTAAAGGTGCTTTTGGACACCATTTTTTCATAGGTATCCCTGACATCAAATACAGTGGATTGTGCCACAATAATTTGTTTTCCGTGACTTATGACCTCTGATTTACATATTAATTGATTGCCATAAGCAGGCTTTAAAAAATTAATTTTAAATTCGATTGTCAATATCCTCAAGGTCTCCGGAACAAGCGTATAGGCGGAGTATCCGGCTGTATGATCAGACATGGTCGCAATCACGCCTGCATGGATGAAATTATCTTGGGTTTTGTGGTCGTCTCGTACTGTTAATGTGGATTCCATGTATCCCTGTTCTATTTTTGAGGCCTGGAATCCACAGAATTTAATAAATCCCCTTCGATAATCTTTTTCCAGAAACTTGATCCTTTCCTGAGTGAGCTCTATGTTCATAACTAACCTCTATTGTTTGAAATTCGCAGAAGGTGCAAAGATAATAAGCTAAGCATCGTTAATCGTACAGAAAGACTCCCGGGTTAGCAATACCATTACAACAGAGAGAGCCGAACTTATCAGAAACCAGACAAAAGCTGAACTGTAGGCTGAACTGTCATACATCCTGGCACCATTCACTAAAACTCCATTCCAGTGAGAGTCGAGGATTTTTCCGAGTAACGGCTGCATGATTGCTGCGATACCAAGAACTGACATATTGACTACACCGCCAACCGCACCTGATGCTCCGGGATGATTTACCTCTCTGGCAAAGGCAAACCCGATTATGAGTGCCCCCGAAGTAAAACCAATCGCCGCCAAAAGTGGATAAAGGAGAATATAGGGCACATCCATAAACAGGAAAATGGCCCAAAGTAAGGTAGTGAGAACTGTACTGATTAGATAGGGCGTTTTACGTAATCCGATCCCGTCCGACAGAGCACCCAGAATAGGCCCACCAATGGCCCAGGCAACCAGCATGGTTGATGTGATGGTCGCAGCCTGAGCTCGTTCAAGGCCATAAACCTGCATGAGATAAGGCACTCCCCAGAGTCCCGCAAAAACGAGGACTGGCGAGGCCAAAAGACCGCCCGCAAAAAACAGCAGCCAGGTATCTTTCCTGCAGACAACTGATTTAAGAGCCTTACCAGCGGGCAAATTGCCATTTTTGAGCACCGAAGCATGGGCGTAACTTTTAAAACCGTATTCACTGGGGTCATCACGAACAACCATCCACATGATTATAGCAGTAACCAGAGTGATGCCTCCACTTGCAGCCATTGCCGTTCTCCAGCCCACTCCGGCAACAGCCTCTGACAGAGGGACGCCGGCCAGGACCCCGCCGATGTTACCAAATAACAAAGCCACTCCGGTAACCATGGCAAACCTGTTGGTTGGGAACCAATGACCGGCGAGTTTCATACAGGTTACAAAGGCAACTGCCACTGATCCGCCAATAAGAAGCCTCCCTATGTAAACGTACCAAAGACTTGGACCCCAGGCGAAAATAAGGATGCCGACGGCTGTGACGATGCAGGCAAGAGTGCTGAGCCGACGAGGTCCGATGCGATCAACCAGCAAGCCGCTTGGAATTTGCATCGCCGCATAGGAGTAAAAATAGGCTGCTGAAAGATTGCCCATCATGGCACCACTGATATTAAAATCGCGCATCAGTTCATCGACCATTACGGCAGGTGCCATACGCTGAAAAAAGCCAAGGAGGTAAAGAGCTGCCACTAAACCCCACATAAGCCAGGCCAGCCATATTGGTGCGTATTTTTTCATATTATTTAACCGTTCGAAATTCTTCGTTTGCGAAAAAAAATACAGGATTAAGAGGTGGAATTGATCTTACCGAAAGAAATTGAAATTGGTTTCTAATAAAAATAAGTCATTACAACAATCAAATTTAATTCGATACTATGACGATAATTTCCTCACATGAGGACCATAAGATCCATATACCCCTTCGTGAATTTTGTGTTAAGGCAGATGAATTATTGTTCGACGGGTTGAATGTGGACAGATTGAAGCTTACGTTAATAAAAGATTTTTTATGGGTAATGGGAAAGAGTAGAAGCGACGAGAGGCACCTTCTGGAAGGTCATCTTCCAGAGACGCAAAATTCTGAAAGAAAGATACTCCCTGTCAACTAATCATTTTTAGAGAAGAGTTAAACATTGGAATCCGTCCTGAAGCAACAGCTGGAGAAGCTGGCCTCAAATGGCAACGACTCACTTTTAAAAGGCGCACTACACGGCATTGAGAAAGAGGGCTTGCGTGTAGACTACTCTGGTCAGCTATCCCAAAAAGCCCATCCTGAGGGCCTCGGCTCGGCATTGACCAATAATAACATCACCACCGATTATTCTGAAGCTCTCCTTGAACTCATCACCCCGGCTTTGGAAAATCCTGAGGCCGCAATATGTTTTCTTGAAAATCTGCATAGCTTCACATATACCCACCTCAGTGAGGAACTCATCTGGGCGGGGAGTATGCCGTGCAATATTCCGAATGCTGCTTCAATTCCCATTGCCCGGTTTGGTTCTTCTAATATAGGCCAATTGAAACATATTTACCGTGTGGGTCTTGAGCATCGTTACGGTAAGATCATGCAGGTTATTGCGGGTATTCATTATAATTTTTCACTACCCGAAGATTTTTGGCGGGCTTTTCAGGAGCAACAGGAAAATACCGAAACGTTACAGTCATTTCGATCGTCTTGTTATTTCAAGATGATTCGCAACTTTCGACGTCATAGTTGGCTGCTCCTCTATCTCTTTGGCGCGTCACCAGCGTTGTGTGATTCATTCATGCAGGATAAACCCCATAAGCTGCAATCTTTGAATGACCACACGCTCTATCTGCCCTATGCCACGTCATTGCGAATGAGTGATATCGGCTATTCAACCAAAGCTCAATCTTCTCTGGATATCTGTTTTAATCACTTGAATACCTATATGGACTCACTTGATAAGGCGATTCACACATCTTATCCGCCCTATGAGGAAATAGGTGTAAAGATTGATGGGAAATATCGCCAGCTCAACAGTGCTGTGCTGCAGATTGAAAATGAATATTACAGCGATATTCGTCCGAAACGTGTTGCCCGGTCAGGAGAGAAACCTCTTCAAACGCTACGCAAAAATGGTGTGGAATACCTTGAAGTTAGAAATACCGATATCAATCCTTTCCTGCGTGTAGGTATTGATACCCAGCAAACACTGTTCTTTGACACTTTCCTGATTAGCTGTCTGTTGATGAGTGGTGAGTCTCTCTGCCCGACTGAATGCAGGATAGTGAACGACAATTTGCAGAAAGTCACGCTCAGAGGTCGCGAGCCTGGACTGTTACTGGCCACCCCTAAGGGAGATGTCACATTGTACGAAACTGGCAAGGCATTGCTCGGACAAGTACAAATGACCAGTGAATTATTGGATCAGGTTCATAAAACCAAAGCCTACAGTGTATCTGTTAACACGCAAATGCGGAAGTTGGAAGATGCGTCCTTAACGCCATCGGCGCAGGTGCTAACGGCCTTGCAAAAAACCGGTTTAGATTATTCTCAGTGGATATTATTAAAAAGTCAGGAGCATAAAGAAACTTTTAAGTCCTTGCCTTCAAGTGCCACGGTATTGGAAGAGTTGGCACAGAAAGCGAAAAACTCAATAATAAAGCAACATCAGATTGAAGCAAACGATCTGATTAATTTTGATCAGTTTCTTGAGAATTACCTGGCGAGTTAGTTGAGCCTCTTGCAAAAAGGCCATTTCACAAGAGGCTCAACTGGAACGATCATTTCTCTTTCCAGCCTGATGGAGATGGTGCCCTCTAGTCTGGAGTGAAAAATTAATTGTCTGTTGTGTAGAAAGGTCGACAAAATTTTGTTCGTGCTCAATGTATCACTTAATCCTAAAGATGAGGTGAACCATGACTATACGGCCTCCTGACGCAAACGATAAAAGAAAGTTCCCTCGTTTTGAAAGTAAAGACAGCTGCGCAGTAATGCTGAATCCTGGCCATATAATGTCATATTGTCTTGTTGACATTAGCAAAGCTGGGATGGCTTTTTGCTATGATGGTAAAGCCGATGAGAGTAAGCTACTGGACAATGTAACTGCAACGTTCTTTACTGAAAATGCTATTGCAGCAGACATTTCTGTTCAAGTAGTCTCTGACACTGAGACGAATGAAGTGAATTTGTCTCACCCGTCAGAGAAAAAAGGATCCCAGAATCGTTATTTTAGAAGGTGTGGAATCAAATTCCGCTCTTTGTCTCAGTCTCAGGAAGATACAATAAATAGGTATATTCAAAAGCTGAAGACACACTGAGGCAATGAAGGTTCCTGGTACACCAAAAACTCACAGACACCTTAAGGAGCTGCAAGTCTCTCAACCAGTTCCGGCTGGCCGAAACGAATCTGGATCTCAAACTCTCCAAAGTCTTCACTCTTGTTGATCGTGAAACCCAGTTTTTTCGCAAGGGCCAACATTTGCTTGTTCTCTTTCAGGACGATGCCGTGAATATATTTAAATCCACGTTTTTCTGCTATCAAAAGACATTTACGCATCAGGCTGGCGCCGATTCCTTTGCCCTGCCAGGCGTCTCCGACCAGAATCGCAATCTCTCCTTCCGTGCCGTCAGGATCACCGATAATTCTGGCCACCCCCAGCATTCTTTCAATTGTTGAGTCCTGGTCGATAGCGACCAGAGCAATTTCTCGGTCATAGTCTATCTGGGTAAAACGAGACAGCATAGCTGGTTGCAGCTCTCTCAACACCCCAAAGAATCTGTAATAAATGCTTGTAGGTGACAACACCTCGAATAGATTACTGAAAAGTGGGGCGTCTTCTGGTTTGACCGGCCGAATAACAAGATGTATGCCACTCTCGGTGACCATCTGGGATATGTTTTCTCCGGGATACGGACTGATCACCAGGTGCAACGGAGACGCTATATTTATGGGCGATACGAGCAGGCGGGCATCGACCACGATTGGCTTGCCATCCTTGATCAAGACAGGGTTCATGTCTAATTCCGAAATTTGAGGGAAATCGATGAGAAGTTGAGATAAACAGATGATCATCTCTTCAAGTTTTTCGAAATCGGCAGGAGGATGGTTTCTATATCCCTGCAGCAAGGTATGGGCTTTCGTCTCCTGCATCAGGCGTCTGGCCAGCAGCCTGTTCATAGGAGGCAGCCCGAGAGCCCTGTCTTTGAGGATTTCTGTGAAAATACCACCCATCCCAAAAAGGATAACAGGACCAAAATCCCTGTCCCGTTTTGCTCCAAGAAGAATTTCAAAATCCGGTTTGGCAAGATATGGTTGGATTGTCACACCTTCGATTCTGGCATCTTCTTTATATCGCCTTGCCGATGCCATAATTTGCTGATACGCTTTGCGGACATCCATGTCAGAACGTAGATCTAAATGAACTCCACCAGCGTCTGTTTTGTGGGTAATATTCGAAGAAAAGAGTTTGAGTACCACTGGATATTTCATGCTCCGACTTAAAAGTGAGGCCTCATCTTCAGTTTTCGCCACTGCTGTCTGGATAACCGGCAAGCCATAGGCGGCAAGTATTTCCTGAACATCCTTTTCAGATAGAAACCCTTCTTTTTGAGGACCGGTCAAGATCTCTTCTGCCTTTTGATAGTCAAAGACCATATCCCTGATGACTTTAGGTGGTACCTCCAAAAGAAGCTCCTGGTTTCTGGCAAAGGTTATCATGTGCAGGAAGGCGCGAACGGCCCTTTCCGGGGTGTCAAAAGTTGGGATTGCCGATTCATTGAGAAAATCCACTGCCGGCCCGATACTTCTTCCGCCCATCCAACAGGCAAAAATAGGATATTGATGACCTTTCATGGCAGCTACAAGGGCTTTGGCAACCGGCATGGGTTCCGTCATGGCTTGTGGTGCCAGAATTACCAGAACCCCATCAAAATTTTTGGCATCAAGGCAGATATTCAAAACCTGTTGAATTCTATCTGGTGAGGCGTCTCCGAGTATATCAATGGGGTTGTTCCTGCTCCAGCATTTCGGCAGAATTTCATCGAGTTTGGCCGCAATATCCGGGGCAAGAGGTGCGGGTTCATGTCCATGTCGGGAGAGATAATCAGCCGCCATCACACCCGGTCCACCGCCATTGGTGATTATGGCCAATCGTGGACCCCGAGGACGCGGTTGTTTGGACATTAACTCTGCGCAATCGAAAAGCTCTTCGATGGTGTCAACCCGGACAATTCCTGCCCGCTTGAAGGCTGCATCATAAACTGCATCTTCCCCTGTCATAGCACCGGTATGGGAAGCAGCGGCTTTGGCACCGGCCTTGCTCCTTCCGGCTTTCAGGACAATGATGGGTTTTACCCTTGACACTGAACGGGCAGCACTCATGAATTTTCTGATATTTGTCAAATTTTCGATATACAACAGGATGCTCTTCACAGAAGAATCGTTGCCGAAATAATCGACCATATCTCCAAAATCCACATCCATCATGCTACCGATACTGACAAAATGACTGAAGCCGATTCGTTCTTTGAAGGCCAGATCAAGGATTGAGGAACAGATGGCACCGCTCTGGGAAACAAGTGCCAGATTACCTGCGGGAGGCATTCCGGAAACAAATGTTGCGTTGAGCTTTCTGCTGGGCATTATTACTCCAAGGCAATTCGGTCCGATGAGACGAAACCCGGTGGAAAGGATTATTTTACGGATTTTATGCTCAATCGCAGACCCCTCTGCACCTGCTTCTTTCCCTCCCGCTGAAATAACGATAGCTCCGCCGACCTTGCGGCTTATGCACTCTTGTACGATCTCCGGGACGGTATGAATCGGTGTTGCGATAATCGCCAAATCTACTCCGACATCTAACTCTGAAACCGAACTATATGTTTGATAGCCATGGATAGTCTGATAGTTCGGATTGACCGGCAGCACTGTCCCAGGAAATCCGCCTTCTTTGAGGTTCATCATCAAGGCATTGCCAATGGTGCCGGTCTTTTCACTTGCCCCTATTACCGCGATCTGTTGTGGTTTCATGATCCGGTTCAGATTGTATTGTCCCATGGGATGACTCCTTGTTGAGCTACTATTTATTTGCGATTTTGGAAAACGATTGTTTTACACTTTGTAAATTATTTTGACGCTTTTCCGTCGTTTGTTTACTTCCTCCTTAAGGCGGCTACTATAAACCGTTGGTTCTGGCCACTATCGCTGCCAATTAATTTGCATAAAGTGTTCCAATTGTATGAGAGGATTGAGGCAGGCGTTCTATAATCCAGTGAGTCGATCTTCCTGTTGGTAGTTGTTGCATGGCACAGTCCATGCAACAATATAGCAAGGCTAAGTTGTATGAATGAAGCGGAGAAAGACCAATAGCTCAAGAATATGGAGATGTAGATATTTGCACTTGAAAGGCGGTTAAACAGTTGTAATCGTATAAGTATACCAAGATTTTGAACTGGGACTGAGGAACGTAAGTATTCAAGTTACCCCGATGCTTAAAAAAAGATGAGGAGGATTGGAAATGAAAGATATAAATTGCATTGTTGTGCCTGTTGATTTTTCAGAAATAACCGGCCAATTAGTTGAATACGCGGTTAATATGGCAGGTAAATTATCAGCAGATATCCATTTTGTCCACGTCGTCCATTTCTACGCAGGAGATGGAATGACCGGTCTTGCCTCTCTTCAGGTATTAGAGGAAAGAATGGTATCTAATGCCAAAGAAAGGATTTCCATTATCGTCAAAGACACGAGAGAAAAGGGTGCGGGATGCACCGGAGACGTGCTTATTGGAGACCCTGTCGATGAAATTATCCAATTTGCAGAAGAGAAGAAATCAGAATTGTTGATTATCAGTACTCATGGAGCTAAAGGATTAGAAAAGATCCTGCTGGGGAGCGTGGCCGAAAGGGTTCTGAAACGTGCCCATTGTCCGGTATTGTTCATGAATCCCCATAAAAAATAGCAGGTTTATTCTGGGCCAGTCCAGAAGTGTGTGCGCCAACTCTGGAAATATGCATAATATCCTGTTAATGCAGGGAAATATGTTTAACAGGGTTGGTGTTATGAAGAGTATGTTGGTCGGTAAAAAAATTGCAAAATTTATCATGAAAGGGTAGCCTTGAAATATTAGTACTTTAGAAATTCATTCTTGTTTGAACTTCATCCATTGGCAGAATTTTAACTTATGCACATTGAAGTAGACAGTCATACCCATACTGTGGCCAGTGGCCATGCCTACAGTACACTCGCAGAAAACATTAAGGCCGCAGCCACCCAAGGAATTAAGTTACTCGCTATAACCGATCATGGCCCGGCCATGCCCGGTGCACCTCACGTCTGGTATTTTAAGAATATGCGGGTTATACCCAGGATAATGCAGGGCGTTGGTATTCTTCGGGGAGTTGAGGCTAATATCATTAATTTCAAGGGTGAGATAGATATCGATACCGACCTGCAGCAGCAGCTGGATATTGTTCTGGCGAGTCTTCATGAGCCAATTATAGTTCCGGCGACGAGAACTGTTCATACAGATGGAGTTGTAAAAGCTATAGCCTCGGGGAAGATTGATGTTTTTGCCCATGGTGGCAATCCTATCTTCCCGATTGATGTAGATGAGGTGGCAAAGGCCGCCGCCTTTTATAAGGTGTTGGTGGAGATTAATAATTCGTCTTTTACCACCTCGCGTCCAGGCAGTGAGAAAAACTGTACTGCCCTCGCAGAGGCTGTCGGCCGACACGGTGGCTATTTGACCTTTGGCAGTGATGCCCATATCGCCTGCAAAGTAGGTGTTTTTGATGAGTGTCAGGCTTTTGTTGAATCCATTGGTTTTCCAATGGATCGAATTATCAGCCGCAGCGGTCGCAGTTTTCTGAATTTTCTCAAGGAAAAGAATAAAAAGGCAGATCTGTCAGAGCTGGAATCTTTGCTTGAAGTGTAAGGCGTTCAGTACCATACCTCTGTTTCCAACGCCTATCGATATGGATTTATAACCAATACTGGGCGCTGGGCTAACTACAGAATTTGCCTGTGGCGTTTTTGACGATCTTCTTGAGTGCTTTCCTGGCTGAGAAGTTTGGCCGGGTTTTCCCTTGTTCTCTTCCCAGTTCTTCAGCCTTATTTGACTTCCAGCGGATTCCTCTAGCGCTCCAATCGACTACCCTTTCCGGCAGGATATCAAAAGCTTGTTGGAAGTCTGGTAATTGCAGGTTAAGATCTGTCATTTAAAATACTAATCCCCCAAGGGTGCTTAGGCGCCTTAGTAACTCAGAAAAAAAATATTGTTTTGATCAGAGGACGAATACAATGTCAAAAAATCTCTATATTACAGCGCTGGAACCCAGAAGCGGCATATCTCTGGTCGCGTTGGGGGTCATGGAGTTTCTTGTTCGGAATCTGGTGAGAGTTGCTGTTTTTCGGCCCATAGTGAACACCAAACATGATACGAATGGAAAAGACGAAATCATCAATTTGATATCAACCCACTACAATCTTGATATCCCCTATCGCCAAATGTATGCCTACACCTTTGAAGAAGCGAGGGCACTTGTCGCTGATAAACAATATGACAAACTTCTCGAAGGTATTCTCGATAGCTATAAAAATCTTGAAAACAAATACGATTTCGTCCTCTGCCTCGGGACAGATTATGAAAGTGATTCCTCAGCGTTTGAATTTGAGCTTAATGTGGAAATCGCCAATAACCTCGGCAGTCCCGTTCTGATGATCGCCAATGCCCACGAGGGATCGATTGAAGGTGTCGTCAGGTCGTGTCGGTTTGCTATTGAGTCTTTCGAGGAAAAGCGTTCGAAAATTCTCTCGATCATCGTCAATAGAACTCCGGTTAACCTGCAGAGTGAAATGTTACAATCCCTGAAAAAAAATCTTCAGCAGGAGATAGAGCTTATTTATTCCATTCCTTTTGAGGACAAGCTTGATCGACCGACAATGGCGGAGATTGCCAAGGCTCTGAATGCAAAAGTGATCCATGGCAAAGAACTGCTCAACAGACCTGTGTCCCGTTTTGTTATCGCAGCGATGAATTTGAGAAATTTATTGCCAAGACTACAGGACGACAACCTTATTATTACCCCGGTTGACAGGATTGACATTATTCTCGGAATGATTGCCGCGTTCAGGTCGTCAAATTTGCCCAATATAGGCGGCATAGTTCTTACAGGGTATCTGGAGCCTGATGAAATTCTGCGCAATCTTCTCCAGGGGATGGAAACTCTCGTGCCAATCATCAAAGTGGAGGAAGACACCTTTACCGCAGCAATGAAGATTAAGGCTATTCACAACAGTATTCCCCCCGATTCGGTTCTTAAGATTGCCTCGGGATTGGGATTGTTTGAATCGCACGTCACTTCCTCAGCGCTCCGGAAAAAAATTGTTGGTTATAGTATGTTGTTTATGACCCCGAAAATGTTTGAATTCGGTCTCGTAAAGCGTGCCCGTGAACTTAAGCAGACCATAGTGTTACCCGAGGGAGAAGATGAACGGATATTGCGGGCAGCCGAAATACTCATTCACAGGAATGTGGCCGACATTGTTCTGCTCGGGAAAGTCCAGAACATTAAGAACAAGATATTGACTCTCGGACTGTCACTTGGTGGGGTTAAAATTATAGATCCTGTAAAGTCTGATCAGTTTGATGATTACGCTCAAACCTATTTTGAACTGAGGAAACATAAGGGGATTACTCCTGATAATGCCAGAGATGTGATGTCTGCAGTCAATTATTTTGGAACTATGATGGTCTACAAAGGCCATGCGGACGGTATGGTCTCCGGGGCCGTTCATTCGACTTTGAATACAGTGAGACCTTCGCTCGAATTCGTTAAGACAAAACCTGGAAGTACAATTATGTCTTCCGTGTTTTTTATGTGTCTTGATGACAGGGTGCTAGTCTATGGTGACTGTGCGGTCAATCCCAAACCCACAGCGGAGCAACTTGCCGAAATAGCAATAGAATCATCGAAAACAGCAGCTCTTTTCGGCATAAAACCGTTTGTCGCAATGCTGTCGTACTCTTCCGGTACGTCAGGAATAGGTGAGGAGGTTGAAAAAGTAAAAAATGCTGCAGAAATCGCCCACCGACTGGCACCTGAACTCCTGCTTGAAGGGCCAATTCAGTATGATGCGGCGGTGGATCCTTTGGTTGCAGCAACTAAAATGCCAGAAAGTAAGGTGGCTGGTAAAGCGACCATTTTTATATTTCCAGATCTTAATACGGGAAACAATACCTATAAAGCTGTCCAGCGCTCTGCAGGAGCAGTGGCTATTGGTCCGATTATGCAGGGCTTGAATAAACCTGTAAACGACCTTAGCCGCGGTTGTAATGTTACGGATATTGTGAATACTGTTGCAATCACCGCTATTCAGGCTCAGGCTAAAAAAGGCTTTATATCATAAAGTCAAAGATTGGTAAGAAGAAGATAATGAAAGAGTCACTGGTTGCCTTTGTTGAGAAGAATCAAAAAGAACAGTTCAGTTTGCTGGAACAGTTGGTATTACAACAAAGTTTTTCTCGATGTAAGGGTGGGGTGGATAGGGTCGGAAGGATGATTGCCGACAGTTTGCAGGGAACCGGAATGGTGCTCGATGTCATACAAGAGTCTGAGGTCGGCGATCAACTGGTCTTTCGTTCACCGGCTTACAGGCCAGGGCTCCCTGCACTTTTGTTGATCGGTCATATGGATACCGTCTATCCCGTTGATAGCCACTTTAACTGGTATAAGGACGATGGCAGCAAGATTTTTGGTCCAGGGGTCATTGATATGAAAGGAGGCCTCGTTACGGCTATTTTCGCTATAAAGGCGTTAGCTGCTAGTAACCTCCTTGAAAAAATACCCATCACATTTATCTGCAATTCTGACGAGGAAATTGGCTCCCCTGCATCCAGGCCTCTTATAAAAACAGAGTCGGAAAGAAGTCTTTTAGGTCTGGGTTTTGAATGTGGTAGTCTCGGCGGTGAGGTGGTAACCGGACGCAAGGGCGTGGCGAGGTACCTCCTGGTCGTCAAGGGTCGGGCTGGCCATGCCGCATTTGCCGGATCTGACAAGGCAAGTGCCATTCTCGAGCTGGCCCATAAGATTATTGCCCTGGAGGGGCTTAACGATTACCAGAGAAAAATAGTTGTTAATGTTGGGGAAATCAATGGAGGAATAGGTCCCAATACGGTTGCCGATTCGGCTGTAGCAGAGATAGATACCCGTTTTCTGGTGTTGGCGGATGCTGAGGAAACAGCTGCTAAAATTGAGCGGATTGCCTTGGACTGCTCGGTGCCGGGTACTCGGGCTGAGCTGCACAGAACACTTTCACAAATGCCGATGGTGCAGTCAGCTGCCAACAGAGAGCTTTTTCAAGTAATTTGCCGGGAAGCCGATATGCTTGGGTTACCATGCAGGGAGGAGTTGCGCAGTGGAGTTTCTGATATGAATATTATTGCAGAATCAGGAATCCCGGCAGTTGACGGCATGGGACCAATTGGTGATTGTGACCATTGTGAAAGGGAATATATGGTTAAAGACAGTCTCCCGGCCCGCACGAAACTTGCCGCACTCAGCATACTCAGCAGTTGGAATCATTTTGGCCAATAATGTATATCATTACAGTATGAACGCCGATTTATTGTCGCGTGCAACCGGAGCATGGTGCGCCTCTTCCCAGATGGTAAGGGGCGCTGGGTGCTGTGGATCGCTGTTTATCAGGACATTTATGATTTCGGCCATGACAAAGAAAATAAAGAACAGTACGCAACAATGAAAAATTCGTAACAAGTTGTTCTCCTTTCTATGGTACGAATATCTGGGTGAACATCCGCAGGTCGATTTTTTCAGGAGAGCGTGTTTTTTTATTCAACCCATTTGCATAACAGGCAAAAAGTAATTTACCCTTTTATTGTAAGGCTAAATGATAGAAAGATCCAGTTGCCGTTAAGAACGGAATCGTCGCTCCCATTCATATTCGCGACCGGTAACTTTGTCTTCCATGTTCCGAATTCGTCTGTCCAGTTCTTCAAACTTTTTCTTCAGACGTTGAGCTGCTGTCTTCGGAGAGTGCACATAGCTATCGTAAAATTCTCGTTCTTCTTCGCTTTCAATGGGTTTTATCGGTTTGGGTTTCATGAAAAAGGCCGCTACCAGATAGACGCCGATAACCGGCCAGAACCCACTGAAGATAAAAATAATGACCATCGCCATTCGAACCCAGAAGACTGAGAAATCGAAATATTCCGCGATCCCTTTACATACTCCCAGGAAAACACCGTTTCGTGCACGGTAAATGCCGCCTTGTTTTTCGTAGTATTCCGTCATTTCTTGTACCTGTCCTTTTCCTGACCTTCTGTCAGGATTGTTTCAAGGGATTCAATCCGTTCTTCCAGTTTTTCCAGACCCTGGTAAATTTCCTGGATGGTCCTGGCCTCCTCACTGTCGGTTGCCCCACTGGAATTCCTGTTGGTGCGGGTTTTGACTATAATCAGGATGGTCCCGCAGATAAGCGTTGCTAATGCGACGATAGAGCCGAAAACAATAGCAACGATAATAATATTGAGCATGGTGGGTTCTCTCCGGTGAGGGGTTCTGTATTTATAAGAAATGCGGGTTAGATGGCTTCTCCCTTGTTGCCGTGTTGAGCCGCTTTGATCCTGGCAAGTTCATCTTCAATTTCGTCATCTGTGGCGAGATTGTCAAATTCTTCCTCGATGGTCGGTTTGTTTGGCATATTTACCAGTTCGGCTTCGGCCTCCATCTGGTCTATCCTGCTTTCCAGTTTGTCGAACCTGGCCATGGTGTCACTACTGTTGCTGCGTCTTATGTCCTCTTGGGCACGTTTTTTTCCGATAGCCTGCTTATGACGCTGAACGAGCACTCTTTTCTTGTCCTTGGCGTTGTTCAGTTTACTTTCCAGTTCGGAAATATCGTCCCGGTATTGTGTGACAAGCCCGCCATATTCTGCCAGTTCGTTTTCAAGGGCTTCGGCGATTACGGAAAAACGACGTTTTTCGATAAGAGCTTCTCTTGCCAGGTTATCCCGGCCTTTGGTTACGGCAAGGCGGGCCCGCTCGGCCCAAAGATCTTCTCTGGCACGCATCTCTTCCAGCTTCCGCTCAACTTTTTTACGTCCGGCAATGACTCCCGCGCAGGAAGATTTCAGCTCTATCAGAGTATCTTCCATCTCGTGGATCATGAGTTTGATCATTTTTTCCGGATCTTCAGCCTTGTCGAGCATGGAATTAATGTTTGAACTTATTATGTCGCTAAATCGTGTGAATATTCCCATATCTTTCCTCCAAAATTGTGGTTGTTGTTTACTCTCTATTAAGCAGGATGTGTGCCTATTGGAGAAAAAATATAAAGTACGGAAAAACAATGCGATGACTGGTTGAGTAACTTTGCGAAATAGGTTATATATAGCTAATAAATAGTGAATAATAACCAATAATAGGTAAATAAGGCCAAATTGAGATGCCAATAAGTAAAGAGTCAGTTTTTCCATCGTCGCGGGGAGAGGCCATTGGTCAGTCGGAGACATTTCTTGATTTTCAGGAGCGACTGTCTCGAGTAGCACCAGTGGACAGATCGGTGCTGCTGATAGGGGAGCGGGGAACCGGCAAAGAACTGGCGGCGAGTCGTTTGCATTTTCTGTCGAAGAGATGGCAGGGGGCTTTCGTTACCCTGAACTGTGCGACACTTGCTCCATCGTTGATTGAAGCTGAGCTTTTTGGCTATGAGAAAGGGGCCTTCACCGGGGCAGAAAGTCGAAGAAGTGGCCGATTCGAGGCGGCGGATGGGGGAACGCTTTTCCTCGATGAAATTGGTTCCATTCCGCTCGAGGCACAGGAAAAGATTCTTCGGGTGGTTGAGTATGGTTCGTTTGAACGTGTGGGGAGTTCCCGGTCTATCGAAGTGGATGTGCGGATCGTAGGGGCGACCAATGTGGACCTGAGGGAGATGGCTGAAAAAAAAGATTTCAAGCGTGATCTGCTCGATCGGCTCTCTTTTGAGGTGCTGTTTCTACCGCCTCTTCGCAACAGGGGTGAGGATATCATGCTTTTAGCCAGCCATTTTGCCACGCGGATGTCATTTGAACTCGGCAGGAGTGAAATCCCTTCATTTACCGAATCGGTCATTGACGCGCTTGAACAGTATAGTTGGAAGGGTAATATCCGGGAACTGAAAAATGTGGTGGAACGAGCAGTGTATCGCTCGGATAATGGTGATTATAGATGAGATTATTTTTGATCCCTTTATCTCACCCTATGAATCCGTCCCGGAGCCAGAAGAACACGTCAAAGAAAAGAACGGCGCGATTGCTCAGTTCGCGCAAGACAAAAGCATCTTCTCTTAAGCAGGCAGTAGAAGAGCTGGAAAGTACAATGATATCGGAGGCATTGACTGTCTGCCGATACAACCAGAGGAAAGCTGCCGCACATCTTGGCCTCACCTATGATCAATTCAGAGGAAAAATTCGAAAATACGGTGCCACTGTACAAGAGCCTGGTGTTAGACTAGGCGAACAAAACGTTACCAATCGTAAACACACATCAGATTGAAATTTGGCAAACGATTGTTTTCATGATATGAGTGAATTACTAAAAGATTGGTAGTTCGGTAGCTGGCAATAGACTTACAATCGCCTTTAATAAAGGGGAGACGACCTTAACGAATGGCTATGCACTTTAATAAAAGCCTCCGCAGGAGATTCATCCTGACTTTGATTGGAGTGGTGACTGTTATCTCGGTAATTTTTTCCGGTATGGTGATTGGCTATAACTATAGAAAAAAGGAAGCCGAGCTGCAAAAACAGTTGCGCCGGACTTTGCAACTGACGGAAACCGTATTGCCGGAAGCGGTATGGCAAGGGGACCTGCAGTCGGTTAACAATATTTTACAGACGATTCTTACAGATGATGCAGTCATTTATGCGCGAATACTTGTGGGTAACCAGAGTGTTGCCTCCAAGATCAAGCCAAAGTATGAAGGAAAAAAATTTTCTGAGTATCAGAATTCTAACGATTTTATAATAAGCGGCGCTGAAATTTTTCGGCGGGGGATCTGGGTCGCGAAGCTGCAGGTTGTTATGTCCCGTTCTGAAACCCAACGGGAAGTATTCTCGACTGCCTTTAGTGTTATTGGTCTGTTTGTATTGCTTGTTGTCGCCATTCTTTTTACTTCCTCTCTCATCTTAAGACAATATATCATCAGGCCGTTGTCAAAGCTTAAACGTTCGGCAAACCTCATTGCAGCCGGCAATCTCGATACCCCAATATATATAGACAGCAGTGATGAAATCGGCAGTCTTGCCTCAGTTTTCAGGCTCATGGCCAGCCATCTCAAAGAGAATTTTGAGAATCTGGAGCGTAAGGTTATTGAAAGAACAGTCGATTTATCACAAGCAAAAATTTCTGCTGAAAAAGTTAGTCAGAGCCTTTTTGTCACCAGTGCTGAACTTCAGGCCCTGTTGGATAATTCGCCGGTTGGAATTCTCTTTGTGGATACTCTGCAGGTTATCAAACGGGTGAATTCAGAAATGGGAAACATCACTGGCTATAGGTCTGATGAACTTGTAGGCAAAACGGCAAATCTTCTTTTTGCAACACAGGATACTGCCAAATATTTTTTAGAAAAATGCTTTTCTCAGTTGTCTAAGAACGGACTTTATGAGGGGCGTGTCAGTTTGATGAAAAAGGATGGAACCGAAATTATCTGTAAGTTGAGAGGCCGTTCTGTTCCGGCTTCGAACGAACTTGAGGGCGTCATTTGGAGTGTGGAAGATATCACCGGCAGTATCCGGATGGAGAAAGAGCTGTTGATAGCAAAAAAGCAGGAGTCCATTGGCGTGCTGGCTGGAGGTATCGCCCACGATTTCAATAATATCCTCTTCGTCGTGATGGGCAATCTCTCACTTGCAGAAAAGACGACGGGTGAAGCCGACGCTGCCCGGGAGTATATTACGACTGCGCAGGCTGCAGCAAGCCGGGCAAAAGAGTTGACAGCGAAACTCATGACATTTGCCAACGGTGGTGATCCGGTTAAGGCAAAGGCCTCTCTGCCTGCATTAGTAAGAGAAGCTGCAGAATTTGTTCTAGCGGGCAGCAATGTTCAATGTGCCTTTTGTACTCCGGATGATCTCTGGTCCGTATCAATGGATAAAGATCAGATCAGTCAGGTTATTCAGGATCTGGTGCGAAATGCCAATCAGTCAATGCCGGAAGGAGGAACGATACTTATCAGCTTCACAAACAAAAAGCTTGGAGATGATGAGGTGGTAGGGCTGTCTTCCGGCAGATATGTTTGCGTTAGCCTGGCTGATAAAGGGCGTGGTATAGAAGGGCAGCATCTGGAAAGGATTTTTGATCCATACTTTTCCACAAAAGAAAAAGACAGTGCCAAAGGAAGCGGTCTTGGCCTTGCCATCGTCCACGCCATTGTGACTAAGCACGATGGACGAATTACCGTCGATTCAATTCAGGGCCGGGGAACGACCTTTACCTTGTATCTGCCCGTACGCTCAAACGAGGAGAAAGAGATGTCCGACAGAGCCGCCATCATAGCATCTGGTAAAGGTGCTGTGTTGGTGCTTGAAGGTGACAATGATGTTCATAATATTGTATGCGACATGTTGTTACATATAGGGTATAGAGCTCAGTTGGTCTCCGATGGTCAGGAAGCGATACAACTCTATAGGAAATCTTTTCAAGCCGGATCACGATATTGTGCAGTAATCTTGGATATGGATACTTTGGGTGAGGTGGGAGGCAGGAAGCTGCTTGCGGATTTGCTTGAGATTGATCCGAAGGTAGCAGTCATAGCTGCAAAAGCAGCCGCGGACATGCCGATTCTTGAGAATTATCAAAAGGAAGGCTTTTCCTCTCTCGTCTTCAAACCCTATCAGTTACTGGATTTGAACAGAGTGATGTCTTCGGTGAGCCCAAAAAAATCACTCATTGACCCAATAAAAGGATAGATGCATGTCAATTTTCACCATATTCATGGCTTTTCTGGTTCTGCTGGTCGTCGCGTTGACCTGGTTTTTCCTCTATTACTTTGGCAATCCCGTGCTCGATAATCCAGACGGTCTTGCCAAGGTGGTCGGCAATTGTGGCGATACCATGGAAATTGGCTTGAAGTTTAAAGATGGCAGGGTTGAAAACACCCATCATTGGACGAACGGTTGTTCATTCAGTAAACATTGTGTGGAGCAAGCAGCAAAGCTTGCCCAGGCAAAAACCATTGCAGAGCTCAAAAAAATTAATATGGTGGCCATAATGGATGAGGTGGGACAACTGCCGGAAACCCATCTGCATTGCGCACAACTGGCGGAAATAACATTGCAGCGAAGTGTCGGAAATTATCTCGATCGACAGCAGCAAAACCACGGCAAAGGTCTTACAAAGTCGTAATTGAAAATCATTCTCGGGTAAAGTATCCTCGCTCTGTCTATCGTTGTCAGGATATTATTCGCAACAAAAGGAGGGAGTATGAATTACCCGGTTTGGTTTTTGCCGGAGACCGGTGGAGGTTTTCTTATTGCGCTGATCTCGATCCTGCATGTCTTTGTTTCTCATTTCGCTGTCGGCGGCGGCTTATATCTGATTTATGCAGAAAAGAAAGGGCTGAAAGAAAACAGCCAGCCAATTCTTGACTTCACCAAAAGACACGCCCGCTTTTTTCTTCTCGTTACCATGGTTTTCGGATCGATATCCGGAGTGGGGATCTGGTTTATCATCGCCTTGGTCAATCCTGCAGCAACCTCTCTTCTTATTCATAATTTTGTTTTTGGCTGGGCGGCGGAATGGGTGTTCTTTACCGTTGAGATCGCCGCGGCCTTTGTCTACTTCTATACGTTCGGCAGGATGGATTCCAAAACCCATCTGAAGGTGGGCTGGCTCTACTTTATAGCTGCCTGGATGTCGCTGATGCTGATAAACGGCATAATCGGTGTCATGCTTACCCCGGGGAGCTGGGCAGAAAATATGGATTTTTGGGCCGGTTTTTTCAACCCGAGTTTCTTCCCATCACTTGTCTTTCGAACCTTCATTGCCCTGAACATTGCCGCCTGTTACGGCTATTTGTCCGCATCGTTTACTGCAGACAAAGATGTTCGTATTGCCATGACCAGGTTTTCAGCTCAATGGGCGTTGGTGACGCTTGTCGTCGCACTGTTTGCCGGTCTCTGGTACCTGTCTGTGCTGCCCGGGCAAGCTCATGGATTGGTGATGGGTAAATCACCAACCATTGCCGCTCTTCTGCCTTTTTGGGCCGGTGGCCTGGTGTCTCTACTGGTGGTAATGCTGAGTGCCGGGATAGTACAGCCGAGCTATAACCTCAAGCCTGTAGCCTGTCTGGCGATGGTGAGTGCTTTAATTGTTATGGGCGGATTTGAGTGGACCAGAGAAGCGGCTCGCCGTCCCTATGTTATCAATGAGGTTATGTATTCCAACGGTATCCTGAAAAAGGATGTGGAGGATGTAGATAAGATCGGCTATCTCCGAACAGCCCTCTGGGTGCAGAACAAAGAAATTTCAGAAAACGACCTTGCCGGTGCCGGGAAGGAAATCTTCATGCATCAATGTTATGCCTGCCACACGGTAGGGGGAAACAATAATGATATTATTAAGGCAAGCCGCAATATGAGTTATCGCGCTTTGCTGAGTTATATTCAAAAAATCCATCAAATACGATCTTTCATGCCGCCTTTCGTCGGTACCAAACAGGAGGGCAGGGCGCTTGCGACCTATATTGCCGGCAGCCTGAATGGCAAGGATGTGCAGGTTGCACAACAGTCGAACGGTTCTGCGGATAAGGGGGCTGCATTGTTTGAGGAAAATTGTTCATCTTGCCATGCTGTGGAAGATTTAACTGGTGCGCTTGCCGGCATTGAGCAAAAGAAAATCATCGAAAAGCTGAAAACCCTGAATGAAATATCCGATGAAATGCAACCGTTCAGTGGCAATGAAGAAGAGCATGAACAACTGGCCGCATTCCTGGGCGGGGAGAATGAAAAAGACATGCCGGAAGCAGCGGTTGACGGCAAAGATGTTTTCAGAGTTCATTGTACCATGTGCCATGGGATCGAGGATATGAAAGTACGAGTGGTCACGAAGGATCGGCAGGAGATATTCACTATGCTTGGCATGCTTGATCAATTGCAAATAGCAATGCCTCCATTTAAAGGTACTGAGAAGGAACGCGAGGCTTTGGCCGATTTTCTCAAGAGTATCAACAAAGGAGGTAAGTGATGGAGCAGATGTTTATTCCACAACCGGATACAATACCGGTAAGCTGGGGCTGGTTCCAGTTCCTGCTGCTTGTAACTTTTCCTCTGCATCTGCTGGCGATGAACGCCATGTTAGGCGGTTTGGCCATTGGTATTGTGCAGCACGTGAGAGGTGGAACTGTACAAAAACAGCTCGCCCATCGCATAGCCATCGCCCTGCCTTTGGTTATTGCTTTTGTGGTTAATTTCGGGGTCGCTCCGCTGCTTTTTGTCCAGGTTTTGTATGGCCAGTTCCTCTACACCAGTTCTGTTCTCATGGGAATTTACTGGATACTGATTGTGCCGATGCTGATCATCGCCTATTACGGTGCGTACCTCTATGACTTTCGTTTTACTCAACTTGGCTCGGCTGGTCCGTGGGTTGCTGTGTTCGCATTTTGTCTGTTGGTGATTGTCGGATTCTTCTTTTCGAATAACATGTTACTGATGGCAACTCCGAATCAGTTCGGCGAATATTTTACTCATAAAAGTGGGACCTTCTTATCGTTTGTCCTGCCTGGATTCTGGCCGCGATTTCTCCATATGATCCTTGGCGGCCTGGCGATTGGCAGCCTGTTTGTTGCCCTGCTCGGACGTTTTAATAAAGCTGCAAACCCTGAACTGGCAAATCATGCCAAGCAGGTTGGTTTGACCGGTTTTGTTGTCCTAACCTGCGGTAATATTCTGATCGGTCTCCTCTATCTGCTTTCCTTGCCAAAAGAGCTGATGATGCTTTTCATGGGAGGAAATATCGGTGCAACTGTCGCTTTCTGTGTCGCTCTTCTCCTTATTGTTGGCGTGCTCTTCGGTGCAATCAAGAGAAAATTCTGGCTGACGTTTTATCACGCGATAGGGCTTGTTGTCGTCATGACGTTTATGCGGAGTTGGTTGAGGAGTGCCTATCTGAAAGATGTTTTTACTCTTGATCAACTTCAGGTTGCATCCCAATATTCGCCGATGATCTTTTTCTTTGTTACTCTTGTTGTCGGGATTGTTTGCCTTGTGTGGTTGATTAAAAAGACGAGTGATGCTTTCAGGTTGGAGGTGGAATAAGGGCTCACACTTTGCTAAAATAATATTTAAATATTTATACGCATTTGTAATAAGTTAGATCTCTCTTGATAGAGCAGAAGAATCTCCGGGAAGGAATTCAGGAATTAATTGACGGCAAACGCCAACTGGGGATTTCTGTTTCTAAAAAAGCCATGGATGTTCCCCTAAATGAGAGTTGAAATGAACGAGTCTCTTCTAACAAGAATAGATCACCTGGTGTACGCGACTACCGACCTTGACAAAAGCGTTGTCGATATCGAAGCACGTCTCGGAGTACGCCCGGATCCGGGAGGACAGCACCCAGGTCGCGGTACGCGTAACGCTCTGATTGCACTGTCTGACCGTTCGTACCTTGAGGTTATCGGTCCAGATCTGATGCAAGCGGAGGCGGTCTGTCCGCGTTGGTTTCAGATAGACAGTCTCGATGAGCCGCGCCTTGTGACGTGGGCAGTCAAGGTAGCCGATTTGAACAAGCTCAGCGCTAAGGCAAAGGCCTGCGGCATTTTTCTTGGGCCTGTTGTCTCGGGTGCCCGCCAGAGATCGGACGGTTCATGTCTTCGTTGGCGGTTCACGGAGCCATCGACTGTTATCGCGGATGGTATCGTCCCCTTTTTCATTGACTGGGGAGATAGTCCACATCCTGCAGCTTCGGCTGCGCGGGGCCCGGTGTTGGAATCGTTGCGCGCAGAGCACCCGGAGCCGTCGGTAGTGATGCATGCGCTCTCTGCAGTCGGCATCAATCTTCCGGTGGTGTTCGGACCCAGTCCGGCGTTGATTGCCACCTTGCGAACGGAAGGTGGCATCGTCGAACTGAGATGACCTGCGCAAAGTGCCATCTAACTTCTAAGGATTGAAATGATCTGCAAGGTAGTATCTAACCTCTTTGCAAGAAGCTCGATTTACTGAGATATTTGCATGAGTACAGTGCTTCGATGACACCTCCGATAACTTTTCCTTGGCTTTTCATTACACGTATTTTTAGAACCAACGTCCATTTTTTTCACGGCTGAGCTATGGCATCCTCTTTAATTCCAGTCGAAATACCATCGCATTGGAACCCGGCTCCTCATAAATCAGCAGCATAGTGTCCTTTCCAACCAGCTTGCCATGGAGCACGCCTGTGTCATCCTGTTCTGCGATGGTGATCGACTCGCCATCGAATCCGATGACTCCAACAAAGGGCTCCCTGTCTCCAGTGATGAACTTTCCCTTTTTGGTGGTCAAGGGTTTGCCTTTGTCCACATGTTTCCATATATGGACGCCTCTGAAATGAGGTCCGTCTTGTTCCTTGATCCGAAATTCGATCTGTCCTTTTTTTTGTCCGGTGTACAAGTATACTTTGTAGTCGTTATCCACCCAGTTTCCAACCAGGTTCGTAAATTTCTGAGGTGTTTTGGCTTGCAGGCCGAGAGGGAATACCAGGACGAAGAGAATAAAACCGACCAACATGAATCTGTATGAAGTCCGCATTGAAGTCTCCTTGACTTGGGCCTATTGAATAGGCTGTTTTGTGTGATATCCGTTGGTTGCCATGAGTCGGAACTCATCCGTCCATGGCCACAACGTCGTTTAGTTACAGACAGAAAGGGGAGGGTGTTGGAAGTCTCTATGCATCTCTGCCTCTCTCCTTCCCTAACTTTGGCTAAAGCAAATGATAGTGCCTGACTTGAAGCTTAGTTGCAGTTCGTTGTTTGCGCTGTTTAGGACGGTACAAGGTCGCACGAGACTATTGACGGTCAAAAAGGCCTCCTTTAAACCTGTCTCAATAACATAGGGAAGGGTCATTGGGTGTCAATGTATATGGCGAAAAAATACGGGGTGTATTTGTCAGCAAAGTTTTTTGGGACAGGCCATGTTTTAAGATTTATATTTTAGGAAAATGGAAACTTTGCTTCGGGCTGCTGGACGAATTCAAGCAGCAGTCTGTAAGATGATCGGTTGCAGCGTTTCTCGGGGAAAATCAGGTCGATCAAGAAAAGGAAACACCCAGGCATGATTACGAAAAACATTTCTGTCCGGGTTTTCCCGCTTTTACCCTTAATAGATTAACCTGAAACAGGCTGTCGCGAATGTTATTCAAAGACGCATAACATATTCAGGAGGTGACATATGAAGACTGCGGCAGGTCAAATAAAAAAAGAAATCTTACTCAAAGCACCGCTTTCGAGAGTTTGGCATTCAATTTCCAATGCCGAAGCATTCGGTACTTGGTTCGGAGTAGATCTTAAAGGAAAAACCTTTACTTCCGGCAGTCGCGTGCATGCGCAATTCACCAGTCCAGGACACGAACACATCGTTTTTGACGTGCTGGTCGAAGACATCGAGCCCGAGCGATTGCTCTCCTTTTGGTGGCATCCCTACGCGGTTGATCCATCTTATGACTATTCCACTGAACCGACTACCCTGGTTGTGTTTGGGCTGAAGCAGGTAGACGGTGGCACTTTGTTAAGTGTCGTTGAGTCTGGTTTTGACAAAATGCCACCGTCAAGGGGTGTTGATGCAATGCACATGAACAGCGGCGGTTGGGATGAACAGCTGGAAAACATTAAAACATTCATTGCCTCTTCCTGAGGGAACCGAGGTGCCCCTTTAACTTACATAAAACAATAGAAGACACATAAGTGGGAGCCCATGGAGAATCTGCCTTTGATGTTGGCGCAAGGGTGCGAAACCGGGGGCGCTTGCCATCTTCGAGAATCGATGTCATGCTATGGAGTGAACGACAACACTGCGTATAGTCAGGAATATAGAGGGATTCAAAAAAAGACAGCGAGATTTCAGGCATTGCCTGAAATCTCGCTGTAGGTTACCGCTGGAAGAGCTATTCAGAATTGAAGACTATCTTCATCTGGAAAGAAAGGCTCTCTCTTAATGGAAGTGCATTTCGTCATTTCCCTGCTGGATCTTGATCATTTTGCCAACTTTTATCGAAATCAACGTGATTGCCAGAGCGAGAACAAATGTTCCTATAAGATAACCTGAACCTGCACCCATGGCTTTCACAGCTAACGAAGCACCTTCACCCACTTTATGCATGTCTATCGGAGCAGTGTCAGCGGTTGCATGCCAGACGGGAATGATCCACTTGAACACATATGCCTGCAATGTAACGATAATGCCAACAACAGTGGTCAGGATGAGTGAGTGTTTCAGGGAGAAACGGAAGATATCACCTTCTTTACCAACCAGGTTTGTGGCGGAAGTGGCAACAGCGATGGACTGCGGGGAAATCATCTTGCCGCAGACCCCACCGGATGAGTTGGCAGCGACCAGTACTACGGGGTCGACACCGATCTGCTGCGCTGCAGTGACGTGAAGCTTTGAGAAAAAGGCATTTGACGAGGTATCTGAGCCAGTCATAAAAACACCGAGCCAGCCAAGGAACGGGGCAAAGAATGGCAGCATGACGCCGGTTGAGGCGAAGGCGTGGCCCATGGTTATAACCATTCCGGAAAAGTTGAAGATGAAGGCAAAACCAAGAACCAGGGCAATGGTGACGATCGGCCATCTCAGTTTGTGAACGGTATCGGCTGCAACAGACGCGGCAGTCCCTATGTTTGCGCCCATTACCGGGATTGAGAACAGTGAGGCAAAAAGGATGGCTGTGCCGGCAGCGCTCAACAAATTCAAGGAAAAGACGGCTGGAATAGGCGCGCCGTTTCTTGTGATCATATTGTGCAGACCTGAGATTTCGAATTTTGTCAGGAAAAGGTTATCAAGGGCACCTTTAATTGCTGGAATGCCCCAGGCGGCGACAAATATAGAAAGAATGATAAAAGGTGCCCAGGCCCGAAAAATCTGACCGCCGGTAAAACGGAGTTTTTCTCTGCCAGTACTGGCCTTCTCCTCAGCAAAACGCCAGCTTTCTTCTGGGTGCCACACACGCAGGAATAAAACCAGGTAGACCATTGAAGCGATGGAGGCGAGGATGTCCGGCAGATAAGGCCCCATGTAGTTAGAGGTCAGGAACTGGACAATAGCAAAGGAGGCGCCGCTGACCAGACAAGCCGGCCATACCTGCCAACCTTTTTTCCAACCAGCCATCATGATGGTGAGATACAGCGGAATAACAATGCTAAGAAACGGCAGGGTGCGGCCAACCATCTGGCTGATGGCGAGAGCCGGAATGCCGGAGACCTGTCCTGCTACGACGATTGGAATACCAATGGCACCGAAGGCGACTGGTGCCGTGTTGGCAATCAGGCAGACACTGGCAGCGTAGAGCGGGTTGAAGCCAAGGCCGGTCAGCATCGCGGCAGTAATGGCGACAGGTGTGCCGAAACCGGCGGCACCCTCAAGAAAGGCACCAAAAGAGAACGCGATTAACAACGCCTGCATGCGGCGGTCGTCGGTGATGGAGGCCAGTGAATTCTTAATAATTTCAAACTGTCCGGTTTTAACCGACATATTGTAGATAAACAGAGCGGTGATTATGATCCAACAGACTGGAAATAGTCCGAAGATCGCACCGTCGAAAGCAGCGAACAGCGCTAGTTTTGCCGGCATTCCATAGCCGAATACGGCAACCAGCAGGGCCATGATAACAGCACCTAAGGCGGCTATATGACCAGTCATTCTTTTCCAGGCCAAGGCCCAGAAGAGAAAAATAATTGGCAGAGCGGCAACAAAGGCGGAAATCCAAATGTTGTGGAATGGATCAACAACTTGTGTCCAGGGCATAATGTACCTCAATAAAAAATGTTTTTAGTCAACCTCGAATAATCAAATATCCCGAGTCTTTGCTTACTTGAGCAGGAACGAAAAATTGTATTACTCAATGTCATCTGAAATAGTTGTGGAAATGATGTTTCGTGGTGCTATGGGTTATCCCGTAGGTATTGGCGGTGACATTATTTTTCCTCATTTGCATGTGGTTGTTGTACCGGGACGAAGGTGCCGTAGGTGGTTCCATAAACCCTTTGGCTGTAATCGCAGGTCGACGGATTTGCGTTTTCGATCCCTCTATTAAAACAGATTCGTCACAACAACCGAGTGCTGACCTGATCGATTGTCGTGTGATCGGATTATGCAATATGCAACATGGGATGACGGGCAACTTCAAGGCGTCGATCGATGCAAATGTTCTGCAACGATGGGTGTCGATTTAATGGTCCGACCAATTGTCCAAATGTTGGTTTTGGTACTGCAGAATCAAAATCGATTACATAATATTCCATTTTCTTCATGCTTGTCAAGGGAATGATATTGGAAATAATTGTAGTAGGTATGCGGGGTACAGGGGGGGCGATGGTAATGGTTTGCAATAATATGGTTTTTTTGTGGCAGAAAAAAACACGGTGTTAGCAAAAAAACCAACAACGGCGTGTCCGTGAGTTTACGCGGAAATTTTGTTCATTGGTTTTTGGTATTACCTATCATCCAAGACCTTTCTAATTATTGTATTAGAAGGCTTAGTTTTCATCCTGGAACGGCCATTTTCCCCTAACTCGTCGTAGTTCTGAAAATTTAATCCTCGGAGGTAAGCGCAGACTCCGATATTGCTTTATGCTGGTGGTTAAATTTATCGAACGCTATCAATTTAGAATTAAATGACTCGATTCTGGATGGAAACTAGTTCGATGTCAATCCAATCACAATGGGGAGCGAAATGCACTCAGGCCGTTTGGATTGGAGGCATCGAGTTTTCGGACCTCGGAGGACTCCTGTGTTAGGCGAGCGTGGAGTAACTCCAGAGGGCTCTCGGAAGAAAACGGTCACCTTTCGGTTATTCTCATCGTAAAGCAAGCAACACAAGGTGTCCTGACGTGAAGTAGTAGTGGAAAGACCTTTGCTAAATCTTGACAAAAAACAGAAAATGGTCTATAAAAAAAGTATCACTTTCCTTTGGTAACGACAAAAAAATCCCACACTTCGCAGTGTTCTTGCTTACTGAGAGATTAGGCTACAAAAATGTAACTTTGATTTCGCGCTATTCCAAATCATGGGTCCTGAATATAATCATAATGAGTAAATCAAATTGAAAACCAATAGTAGAACGACTCTCTCGGCAACCTATGAAAATACGGAGAGGGATGGGAAAATAATGTTATTTACCGCACTCATATCGGACAGTGTCCTGACGAACTTACCTGGTCCCATTCGACAAATACAAAATAGTTTCTCTTCATGCTGACGCCAAAAACAGAAGAAAAGGTACGTCCCCGCCGTCGACTTTCAGATAAAAAGAAGACTGAAAAGACTGAAAAGACTGAAAAGACTCAGAAGAAACCATGGGGATTTCGGCTGGTTCTGCTGTTGTTTATGATCATTATTGTCGGCGCATGCCTGGCAGGTGGCTATTACGAGATACAAACGTCCACCCTGCAGGCAAAACTGTTCAGCGGATATGCAGCCGAACTGCACTATCGTGTTGCCAATGGACCGAGTGATAAAATAGTTTTTCCTAAAAAAGGCCCCTACGATCTTCGTCTTGGGTATGTGCAGTTGCCAACACTTTTGGATAAGCTGAAACAGAGTGGTATGGTAATCAGCAGCCAGGCCCGGTTCAACCAAAGCCTGCGAAACTATGCAGAGAAAGGCTTTTATATACCCTACAACGAGAAAAGTCAGGCCGGACTAACGATTCTGGACGCCACCCAACAGTCGATGTACAAGATGATTAACCCGAAGCGGGTTTATCGCGACTATTTTGACATCCCCTTCAAGGTTGTCCAAACGCTTCTCTTTATAGAAAACAGGGAGTTGCTCTCTGACCAATTTCCAAAAATAAACCCTGCTGTTGATTGGGGACGTTTTGGTAAGGCCTTGATTGTGCAGCTTGGAGAACTGGTCCATATAGATATGCCGGCAATGGGGGGCAGCACTCTGGCTACCCAGACGGAGAAGTTCCGACATTCCGATAATGGTATGACTTCCTCGGGCATGGAAAAGCTTACCCAAATGATTTCGGCAAGTGTGCGTGCCTATCAAGACGGTGAAGATACCACTCTCTATCGGAGACAGCTGGTACTCGACTATGTTAATTCCGTCCCCCTCTCAGCAGCCCCAGGCTATGGGGAAGTAAACGGTCTGGGCGATGGCATGTTTGTCTGGTATGGCACAGAGTTTGACGAAATGAATCGGGTGCTGAATCTCAAGGATCCCAAAAGTCCCGAACTTGAGGAGCAGGCAAGAATTATAAAACAGGTAATCAGTCTGATGATCGCCCATCGGCGGCCATCTTACTATCTTGTCGAGGGTCGAAAGGAATTGGCTATCCTTTGCAACAGCTATGTAAGGCTCTTGGCCCAAAATGGCAACATTTCCTCGGCCCTCAGTGAGGCCGTCCAGGTACAGCCACTTCTTTTTCGCGATTTCAATAAACACGATGCCGCCCCGCAGATTGCCAACAATAAAGGGGTCAATGTGGTGCGTAACCGCCTTGGACCACTTTTCGATACCTCGCTTTATTCGCTCGATAGAATGGACCTTACTGTCACTACGAGCTTAAACAGCCGGTTGCAGGAGCAAGTCAGCCTCTATCTTAAGAATCTTGAAAATCCTGAAATTGCAAGTAAATACGGTATTATAGGCAAATCCCTGTTGACCTCCGACCAGACTGAGGCCCTGAGTTACAGTTTTACCTTGTTTGAGCGTACTCCAAAGGGAAACATGGTGCGTGTGCAGACTGACACTACGCAACTTCCGTTTGATATCAATGAGGGAAGTAAGCTTGAGTTGGGATCAACAGCCAAGCTGCGTACTCTGGCCACCTATCTCGAAATTATCGCCGAATTGTACGCAGATCTTTCCAAAAGATCGGTGCAGGATCTAGCAAAAATAATGCAGGAAAGAACCGATATTCTCACCCGTTGGGTCTGTCTTCAGTTGCTACAAAATCCGACCATGCAGCTAAGGCCGCTGCTCGAAGCCGCCATGTTGCGCCCCTACTCCGCAAGTCCCGCAGAGCGGTTTTTTACCGGCGGAGGTGTACACGTTTTCGGTAATTTCAGGAAGGAAGACAATAACAGAATCGTCACTGTTGCAGAGGCACTGCATTTTTCGATCAATCTTCCTTTCGTCCGGATTATGCATGACATCGTCAGGTACACAGAGGCCAGCCAATGGGAGAATAACAGGCAGATAGTATTCGATGATAAAGATCCCAGACGTGAAGCGATGCTGGATAAATTTATTGATAAGGAAAGCAGGGTGTTTTTAGCGCGTTTCTGGGTTAAATATCGAAATCAAAATGCCGAACAAAGGTTGGAAGCTCTGTTGGCAAGCATGAATCCCAGAGCTCTAAGGCTCACCATTGTTCATCGTTATCTTTTTCCGAAGGCTGAGCTGGCCACCTATATCCTTTTCATGCGCAAACAGCTGCCCGAGAGTAAACTAACAGACAAACAGTTGGCAACAATGTACCGGAAATACGAGCCAGGTGCTTACAACCTAAAGGATATGGGCTATCTTGCATCGCTTCATCCCTTGGAGTTGTGGCTGCTTGACTATATGCAACAGCCAGGTGAAGTCTCTCTTCATGATGCAATAGTCAAAAGCGAGAAAGTCAGGCGAGAGGTTTATAGCTGGCTAATGCGTACCAAAGCAAAAAATGCCAGGGATTCCCGAGTAAGGACCGTGCTGGAAATAGATGCTTTCTCAGATATCCACCGTCGGTGGAAAAATTTAGGGTATCCTTTTGATCATCTGGTGCCTTCACTGGCCACAGCATTGGGGAGCTCTGGAGACAGGCCGGCGGCGTTAGCCGAACTCATTGGTATTATTCAGAATGATGGAAAACGTATCCCGACGTACCGATTTACTAAAATCGAGTTTGCCAAAGATACTCCTTATGAAACAACAGTTGAGCGACCAGTTCCACAAAATATTCAGGTTATGCTGCCGGAGATCGCACAAGTTCTGAAAGAAAACCTGGGAAAAGTCGTCAGTGAGGGAACCGCCAGGCGTCTGTCGAATAGTTTTCAGCAGGGTGATGGTAACCCTTATCTCATTGGTGGCAAAACCGGCACCGGAGATAATAGAATTATATCTTCAAACTCCTCGGGGCAGAGGACCTCGTCTACGGCCTTGAACCGGACGGCAACTTTTGTTTTCTATCTTGGCGATTATCATTTCGGGACCTTGACGGCTTTTGTCAGTGGTAGATCGGCGAACGCTTTCAGTTTTACCTCTGCCCTGCCTCTTCAAGTAATGAAAGGAATGGCCCCTCTCTTACAACCTTATATCAACACGGCGAATCAAAAGCGGCGCTAACCTGACCCTGTTGAGAGATGATCATGGCAGGAGGGAAACAGCTCTGCTATGTCTTTAGATACTATATAGCATCGTGTTCCTTTTTTATGAATTATCCAGCCTAATCAAAAGAATTCGATAAACCTCTGCATGATGAGTGATTGAAATGCTGCGTCTATGCCCTTTGTTTTTGTTCATTCTTTTAATATGTTGCCCCTCCGGTCTACTTGCCGCAGAAAATATAGCAGGCCAAACCGTTTCGGAAAAGGACCCACTTGTCCAGCAGACGTCGCCGGAAGAAACTCTGGTCATGTTAAATTCTCTTGCAGAACTGCAGGACAACTTAAAAAAACAGATATCACTAACCCGTGAAAAGATTAAAGCCAGTGTGTCTGATGCTGAAAAGGCAAGACTGGAAGGAGAGTTGGATCGTCTGGATCAGCAGTTATCCGATTCATCCAAGGATTTCCAGCGGATCGCTACAGGGGTGGAAGTTGGTCTCTTTGCCAGGCAGGAGTCGGAAAAGTTCAGCTGGAAAGATGAAATCACTACTCTCGTAGAACCGGCGATTAAGGAAATCAAGCGGCTGACGGTTCGTGCGCGCCAAAAGACAAAACTAAAGGATACAATCAGCGAACTGTCTGGTTTGACTCCCGTTGCCAATAAAGCGGTCCGGCATCTTGAGAGTTTGTACAAGGTCTCCAAGGATCCGGCTATTAAAAAGCAGATCAAGGAACTCCTCCCTGAATGGCGCAATACTGAGAACAGGATTCGCAACAAACTGGAATTAGCACAACTCGAACTGAATCAGATGCAGGATAAAGAAGTCAGTCTAGTTCAGAGCTTTAGCAGGTCTATCCGGGATTTCTTTCGTGTTCGAGGGTTGTATCTTTTGGTGGCCGTAGTTGCCTTCGGCTTCATAGTCCTCGCTGGCCGTCTCTTCCATCGTTTGGTTTTTCGATTATTACCCGGAGTCAAACTGGAAAAGCGACCTTTTCATATTCGCCTACTTGATCTTTCGTTACGGGTTTTTACGATTTTTGCGGCTATAATCGGCCTTTTTTCCGTGCTTTATCTGGCGGAAGACTGGTTCCTGTTGAGCATGGCTATAATCTTCTTCCTTGGCCTGTCCTGGACTGTTCGTCAGGCTGTACCGAGACTTTGGCAGCAGGGGCGACTGATGCTGAACGTTGGCTCGGTCCGCGAAGGAGAAAGGCTGCAATTGTACGATGTCCCCTGGAAAGTCGAAATCATCCATGTCTTCTGTCGTCTGTCCAACCCAACGCTGGGGATTCATCTGCGGGTGCCGATCGAGCACATTGTCGGCATGGTCTCCAGACCGTATTCTCCTGAAGAACCCTGGTTTCCCTGCAAGAAGGGAGACTGGGTGGTCGTGGGTGACCTGCCTCGGACCAAAGTGATCAGCCTCAGTCATGAGCTGGTGGAAACAGTGGAGCGGGGCGGCAAGAGATATCTGTTCAAAACCGGGGATTTCCTCGGGCAGAAACTGGTTAACCTCTCCCGCAACTTCCGGTTAAGGGTTATCTTTGGACTGAGTTACGATCTGCAGGCCCAGGTAACAACCACCATCCCGAATCTTTTGAAAACCTTCATAGAAGAAAAACTTGTTGAGGAAGGATATGCCGAGAGTTGCCTGAATCTGCTGGTTGAATTTAAGGAAGCCGGTTCTTCATCTCTTGATCTGCTCATATTGGCAGATTTTAAGGGTGAATTGGCTAACATCTATGCAAGACTTGAGCGGGCGATCCAGCGGTGGTGTGTCGACGCTGCCACCAGACACAATTGGGAAATACCGTTTCCGCAAGTCACCTTTCATTGGCCGGCCAGAGAAAAACTCATTGCTGATGGATTGTCGGTGCAAAGTGGTTCGGAGATGTAGAACCTTGTCCTCCTCTTCCGGAAATACATTGCCGCAGCAGGTAGATTTGGGTAGGATGAATTGTCTTTCCGGGGGACAGGATCTATTCAGACCAAACAAAACACTTTTCGGTTTTTGGTTTTTTTATTCCTGAAGTTGCAGAATCAACAGGAAAAATTATTGTTTACTCTCTGCCGAAGGGCAATTCTCGAACTAATTCTGTCAAAGCCCGATACACGCCTCTATGAAAATAAATTTCTAAGGCACTGCATAGCAAAATGATGCCCATATGAAAAGAAACGGCCTCTATCTGCAACTCATCAGTATTCATGGATTGATTCGTGGTAATTCCCTGGAATTGGGACGTGACGCCGATACTGGTGGTCAGACCAAATATGTCGTGGAACTTGCCAAAGCTTTGGCAGGCCATGAAGATGTCGCCCAGGTTGATTTGGTTACCAGGCTCATTCGTGATAAGGATATTTCCAGTGACTATAGCAAACCGATCGAGGAAATTGCTGACGGAGCGCGGATCGTGCGGATTCAGTGCGGCGGCAGAAAGTACCTGAGGAAGGAATTGATCTGGCCCCATCTTGAAGAATTTATCGATAAAACTATCAAATTTATTACTTCCCAGCAGAGACCTCCTGATATTTTTCACGGGCATTACGCAGACGCAGGGTACGTTGCCATGCAACTCGCTGCAGCCTTCGATACGCCGTTTTTCTTCACGGGGCACTCCATGGGTAGAAATAAAATGGCCAAGCTCCTTGCGGATGGCATGAAGAAAACCGAGATTATCCGCCAGTACAAAATCAAGACTCGCATTGATACTGAGGAGGCAATAATCAAAAAAGCGGACATGATTATCACCTCAACTCAGCAGGAGATTGACAAACAATACGGTTTGTACACCAATGTCGAAGCAGGTAATTTCACGGTTATCCCGCCGGGAATCGAGCTTGATGCTTTCTACCCTTATTATGACTCGCAAATTGATGTTGATCTTCTTACCGAAGAATCCAAACAGACTAAAATAACGCTGGGAAACGAACTGCACCGATTCTGGGCAAAACCTGAAAAACCTTTCATCCTGGCCCTCTGTCGCCCGGATCAGCGGAAAAATATTACAGGTCTGATTGAGGCATATGGCTCGGACAAAGAGCTCCAGGCTATCGCCAATCTCGCGATATTTGCAGGTATCCGACAGGATATCAATTTAATGGGAGAAAACGAAAAAACAGTCCTGACGGATATGCTGCTGCAGATGGATCGTTTTGACCTCTACGGTAAGTTGGCGATTCCCAAAAAGCATGACTTTGCCACTGAAGTTCCCACTCTGTACCGGATGTGTGCTCAGAGCCACGGAGTCTTTGTTAACCCCGCGTTAGTGGAGCCTTTTGGATTGACCCTTATTGAGGCTTCTGCCTGCGGCCTGCCGATCGTCGCTACCCATGACGGCGGTCCCGTAGATATAATAAGTAATTGTGAGAGCGGTAAGTTGGTCGATGTCGGTCGGCCGGAGGCAATAGGTGGTGCACTGAAAGAAATTCTCATCGACGAAAGTCTCTGGAATACTTTTTCGAACAATGGAATAAACGGGGTACGTAAACACTATTCCTGGTCAACCCATTGTATGAGAACTATGGAACAGTATTACCGGTTTTTACCGGGCCTTCTGGCAGAAAATAACCACAAATCGACCCATCAGAATCCCATGGCACCTTCCTTTGGGAAACGTTTGACCAGTCTTGGTAAACTGATGATCACCGATATTGATAACACTTTGATCGGTGATGATGAAAGTCTCACTCAACTTCTTGATTTGCTGGATAATAACCGAAGCGAACTTGCCTGGGGAGTAGCCACGGGTCGTAGTCTGGAACTGACTCTGGAAGCAATGACCGAGAACAATATCCCAATGCCGGATATCCTGATTTGTTCGGTCGGCACAGAGATGTACTATGGGCCGGACCTTCGTATGGATAAGGGTTGGAAACAGCACATCTCACACAGGTGGAAACCGGAATCCATCAAAGAAGCAATGCTCCAATTTGATTTTCTGGTGTTTCAGGAAGCAGAAGGACAACGAAGCCATAAAATCAGTTACTATCTGGAAAATAAGGATGGTCGGCTGGAGCAGATTCAACAGGCCCTGAACGAAGAGAAACTGCGCTGCCAGGTCATTTATTCCCACAACCAGTTTCTCGATATCCTGCCCCACCGCGCCTCAAAAGGGAAAGCAGTTAACTATCTGCAATACAAATATGAGTTCCTGCCCCGCCATGTAATGGTGGCTGGTGATTCCGGCAACGATGCTGATATGCTGGAAGGAAAATCCAGAGGTCTCATCGTCGGCAATCACAGTGAAGAGCTGGCGTATCTAAAGGATACACCAGCTGTCTACTTCAGCACGGAGCAAATATGCAGCCGGAATAATAGAAGGTTTGTATCATTACGGCTTTGTCTGATACACCTCGCTTACCGTTCCATTTCGGCCGCTAGACGGCGATACTGCAGGTGGTATAACATTTCCAGATATCTGCTCGTTTCCTGGCGTTCAAGGTTGGTTGCAAACTTCCAAAAACCATACATACAGGTAAGGGAGAGAAGTCTTTTGGCGTATAAGCTCCAGGTGTATTTGCTCTTGACCCTTTGCAGTCCGCCGTCTGCTATCTGCTTCCAGTAATTTTCTTCAGTCGCACACCTCTTAAAGAAATTGATCAGGATTTCTGCGGAAGCATCACCATAATTTGGGTCGATGTGGAAGCCGGAAACGCCATTTTCGATAATTTCCAGTGGGCCACCATAACGGGTAGCAAAGGTCGGTAACCCTGAGGCCATTGCTTCAATGACCGTCAGGCCGAATGCCTCAAAATAGGCTGGTTGAACAAATACCCCGCCACGGTCGGCGATGCATCGATATAATTCACCGGAGAGCCGTCTTGTCAAGCCGTGAGCCAAGCCAGCGAACCTGCTGATCCAGGCCATAGGTATCAAACAGCTCATGCATTCGCTCGATCTGGCTCCTCTCCTCTTCATCACCAGAATTTGCGGGATCGATATTACCGCCAACAATTACCAGGTTGGTCATCTTCCGAAGTTGCTCATTTTCCCCGAACCACTGCACCAAGCCAGTAAGATTCTTGATCCGATCCAGGCGGGCCATGGAAAAGAGCAGTGGTTTTTCCTTATCTGCCAGAACTCCTCTGCCTTGTGGATGATGGTCGCCATAGAGTATAGATTCGATCTCGCCCTGGTGCTCGACAAAGCGACGATTTTGTTCCGTGTAGGAAAAATAGACATTTTCATCTGCACCCGGCGAAACGATATTAAATTTCGGGTCAAAAGCATCAATTCCAGAGAGTACCCGCTGGAGCCCCGGCATGGTGAAGGAGGAATAACTCTCGTATTGGCCGACGACATCGTTTGACCCGGCTATCTCCTGGTAGGTCGAGGTGATGATGAAATCCGCTGAATTCATCGCTATTAAATCCGCCGTGAACTGGCAGGAGAAATGATACTGTTCTTCCATATCCTTCCAGTAGAGAGAGGAATATAAATATTTTGTTTTTTCAAGAGCATGGGCAATTGTGCACTGAGTTACTTCAAGATGTTTCGCCATAAGGTAGGAAACCAGATTCCCGTCTGAGTAGTTGCCTATAATAAGGTCCGGTCGGCGGCCCAGGCGTTGGAGTACTTCTGTCCATGGCCTCGTCGGCGAAACGTTCAAGGTAAGGCCAGACCTCGAAGCGCGAAATCCAGTGCGGCAGTACTGAACCATCCTTGTTGTCGAAATGGGATCCGCACGATATGCACGTTATCAGTATCATGGACAGGTTCTTCAGCAAGGTTACACGTTGTGTCACCTGCCTCGGGGATTAGACGTGTGACGATAAGAACCTGCGGTTGAATTTCCAGCCCAAGGTTAAATATCCTCTCCTGCATCTCTTTTTCCAGGGCACGTACCTGGTCAAGAATATAGACGACCTGACCGCCGGTATCGGGTAATCCAAGAACGTTTTCCTGTCCAAAGAAGCCATGAGGGGAGAGTATAACGATGTTGAAAATCATCGGTACTTCTGAGATGAAACGTTCCAGATTCTCATGATCGGGAGCTTCCAGCAAATTGGCCAGGCGACTGAAGCTCCTCTCTATCTGGTCTCTGGTTCTTCCCCAACCGGGCTCAAAGCCAAGGAGTTGGAGATGCTCGGCCATATCCTGCCACTGGCTGTTTTTGGGTTGAACTTGTACATACTCCAGTCCATCGTTTAAGGCATGTCCCATTTCCTTGACGTTCTTAATCCTGTCATTGATCATGAAAGGCTGGTTGCCATAAGCCGTGTAACTGTAGAAAAGAGAAAATCAGTTGATCTCCACCGGAAAGATTTCTAGACAGTTTATTGGAAAAGACACGGTTTAAAAATTCTACTCCATGACCAATAGAGCGACTCTGGTTCATTTTCGGGAAGTCCCTCTCAAAAGGCTCCAGGTCAAATTCAAGAATAGGTTGTTGAAGATTACCCATTACCAGTTTTTCTTTGAAGGCGAGAAAGTTGGATACACTGATTTCCTTGAGTTCCCTGGTCGCAAAACAATAACGAAGATAGTTCCAATGGGCGACTTTCGGGCGGATAGCTATGTAAAAAAAATCGCCATCAACTGCCGCTTCTTGAGCTTTACTCAATGCCCTTCCAAGGGGTGAGCTGGACAAATCGGGAAGATTTTCGTCTGCACAAAACTGAAGAAATTCATCCCAAAGATCGCTCATCAGCATTAAACTCTTATTCAATGATCGGTAACGATCAAAGAGTACGGAAACAGTGTCAAGATTTGATATATAAAATTCGTGTAATTTTAAAAACATAATGAACCTTTTTGAAAAGAGGTAGGGGATATGTACACAACCGGATTGACACAACTGGTAAGATTACTATGTAGTTTCCATCCTGAAGCGGCCCTTTTACCCTAACTCTTCGTTGTTCTCAAAATTTAATCCTCGGAATATCAGCTATATGCCTGCGGTTAAATTTATCGAACGCCTCAATTTAGAATAAAATGCCTCGTTTCAGGATAGAAACTATGCAGAAGATAAGTCAAGGGTAACAGAAACGGTAGTGGTTAGGAAGGTTTTTGTCAAATTACTGGTCGGAGCAAGGAATGCCTTGCCTTCATAACAGGAAAGACATACTGTTGAATGATTTTTGAGGAACCTACTCAACGTCCTTTTGGGGAGCAAAAGCAAAAAAGTCACTAAGGTACTCTATGAATACGATGGATTCGAACCGTACACTCAAACCAGATAATCGTGACCAGAAACCTCGTCTCTCCGCCATGACTGTGTTCCCTAAAGCTTCACTGGCGTTGATTATTGATCTCTATGAACTCACCATGGCGCAGGGTTATTTTCTGTCCGATATGGCGAATAGGTCGAGTGTTTTCCATATGTTTTATCGACATCCGCCATTTCAGGGACGATATGTCGTGGTTGCCGGTATTGAAACCTTTGCCGACTGGCTTGAAACTCTTCAGTTCACGGACGAGGATATCAAGTACCTCGGTTCGGTTCCTGGAAAAGGCGGCAAGCTTCTCTTTGTCCCGACCTTCCTGGAATACCTCAAACAGTGGAGATTTCGAGGGACAATAAAAGCTGTGCCGGAGGGGACCATCATCTTTCCACATGAACCAATGGTTCGGGTTCAAGCGCCTCTTCTTGATGCGCAGATTATCGAGACCGCTCTTCTGTCAATCGTTAACTATCAATCGTTGATCGCAACCAAGGCGTCGCGAGTTCGCCTGGCGGCTGGGCGCGATGAAGTTTTAGAGTTTGGTCTGAGGCGCGCACATGGCTTAGATGGAGGACTGTCGGCAAGTCGAGCTGCTTATATTGGAGGCGCTGATGCGACATCGAACGTTCTTGCCGGAGCGCGCTATGGAATTCCGGTAAGAGGTACACACGCCCACAGTTGGGTGATGGCATTTGACAGTGAAATAGAGGCGTTTAGAACCTATGCGGATTTGTTCCCTCACAATTCGGTGCTTCTGGTGGATACCTACGACACTCTGGAAGGAGTGAAACAAGCCATTGAGGTTGGACGTCGTCTGCGAGAACAGGGGGCCGACCTGATGGGAATTAGGTTGGATTCAGGGGATCTTGCCTATCTTGCCATTGAGGCACGTCGGCTGCTTGATGCTGGCGGATTTCAGGCGACTAAAATCGTCGCTTCAAACGATCTCGATGAGAAGCTCATTACAAGTTTAAAAGTTCAGGGAGCCCCCATTGATATCTGGGGAATCGGCACAAAACTGGTAACAGCTTTTGACGAGCCAGCATTGGGGGGAGTGTATAAACTTGCCGCTGTCGAAAATGCTGAAGGTGAAATGGTCGCTCGTATGAAAATATCAGATCAGTCGGCGAAAACCAGCATTCCAGGAAGCCTTGATGTGGCGCGGCTTTTCGTCAACTCTCATTGCGTGGGCGATGTTATTTTTGACACTCTCACAGAGTTGCCGCCAGAGAAGGGTGAAAATGTTGTCACAATTATTTCACCGGAAGATGCTTGGAAGCGTAAAGCTATATCCGCCAAGGCAATTGAGGTCACACAACTGCTTGCGCCACTCTTTGAAAATGGAGTACGAGTGGGTGAACGCGAGACTTTATCCGCGATGCAGCAAAGGGCTCAGTCGAGTTTAGCCACCTTCGATCGAGGTATCTTTCGCTTTGATAACCCTCACGCTTATGCAGCTGGATTATCGCAGGCTTTATTTCAACGTCGCCAGATGATGCGTGACCACGAGTTTGAGAAAATAAAAGTTCGATTGGCAACTGCTCATAACAACGGACAAGAGAGGGGTGATGCTACTAACCCCCGCAAAGCAAGGGGATAAGTACCTTCACGAAATTCTTTTTTACAGAACAGGAAAAGAATTTCTTAGGTAACAAAATAAGGGGAAATTATGAAACGAGTACTTATCGTGACTGACATTCAAAATGATTTTCTTCCCGGCGGTGCGTTGGCCGTGCCTGAAGGGGATGCGATTTTGCCATTTGTGACAAATCTCATGAGGACGGGACAGCACTATGATCTCATTGTTGTAACTCAGGATTGGCATCCGAAAGGACATGGTTCCTTTGCCTCGTCTCACCCCGGAGCACAGCCTTTTCAGCTTGGAGAGCTTTCTGGACTGCCTCAGATGCTCTGGCCCGACCATTGTGTTGAGGAAACGAGTGGCGCACGCCTTGCTGCTGAAATCGAGGAAGTCTTAGCAGAAATTGAGGTAAATGGAAGCCATCTTCTGTTTGTCAAAAAAGGCCGGGACCCGGAGGTCGATTCCTATTCAGCTTTTTTCGACAATGCGCGTCGACAGGATACTGGCCTCGAAAGCAGTCTCCGAGAGCACGGTATAAAAGAGGTGGATGTCGTCGGACTGACATTAGATTATTGCGTAAAGGCGACTGCCCTTGATGCTGCATCACTTGGCTTTAAAACACGCGTTTTGCTCCAGGGAACCCGCACGGTTGACCCATCTTCAGAGGTCCAGGTTTTGGCCGAGCTTTCCGCTGCTGGTGTTTCCTGTATTTAAGGACTACCAGATTGTTTTCTTATGTTTTTAGGAGTTTTCTAACCTTGCTCATCCACTCCAGTATTCCTTTGTCAAGGTTCAGGCTTTAAAACCGGGATTTTCTTTCAGCGCCGAGCTTCTCCAATTCTTCCAGAGTTGGGCGCGGCAAGTTGTTCGTTTTTAGATAATTCCAATACTGCTGCCCTCTCAGGTCTTCAAGCTTGGTCGGGACCGGTTGACTGTGCTGCTTGAGAAATTTCCAGGACTTGACTTTGAATGGCCAAAGTGTGGAGGCTGGAGGGATGTCAGTAGGGGTTGAAAATATATCACGCCAAGTAAAGGCTTCATTCGGATAATCGAAATTTGCTCCCAGCTCGAGCAGGGTCCAGACCGAGTCCCAATCCTCTGAAATCCCCTCCCTTATGATTAACGGGCGCTTTGATCTGTCGCGGGCGTCAATATTAGCGCCCTTCCCATGAAGATACCGAACGGCATTCATGTCATGATCGTTCAAAAAACGCACGATGATAGGGTCATCATCGGCGCGCAGGGTATTGGGATCAGCGCCTGCATCCAAGAGCATGTCCAGCAATTGCGGATCGCGCTTATAGGCGACGACTGCCCAGGTTACAGCATTGTTTCCTTCGGCGTCCCGCACATTCATATCGACACCCTGCCGCAACAACTCGGCAACGGCTTCTTTTTTCAAGTCACCCACGGCCATCTCCAGAGGGGTTACACCATACAGTCCGCGGGTATTGGGGTTGGCTCCGGCTTTGATGGCTTTGACGACCCCCTCGGGACTGTCTTGCTTAATGGCCTGCTCCAGAATTTTTTCCGCATCGCTTCCTTGAAAATATTTTTTCTTCATAGTTGACTCCTTGGCTCCTGCGGCAGAGATGTGCGAAAAGAGCGCAAAGGACATCAGGATGACAACAACAATGCCAGGAAAACCGGATATGACCTTCACCATATATTCCTCGTAAAATGGCCCAGTTTCATGGTCAACTCCATCCGCTTAAAACCGGGACTGTCTATCCGCACCGAGTTTTTCCAATTCTTCCAGAGTTGGGCGCGGTAGGTTGTTCTCTTTCAAATAATCCCAATACGTTTGATCTATCAGGTCTTCAAGTCTGGCCGGGACCGGTTGTCCGTGCTGCTGGAGAAATTTCCAGACCTTGACCTTGAACGGCCAGAGTGAGGAATCTGGGGGAGTGGCGTAAGGGTTTGAAAATATTTTTGGCCAAGAGTAACGTTCATTGGGATAATTAAATTTTGCGCCAAGTTCCAGCAGCGTCCACACGGAGTCCCAATCCTTTGTAACCCCCTCTCTCATAATTAACGGGTCTCTTGATCGGTCTCGATCATCAATATCAGCGCCTTTTTCATGGAGATAGCGGACGGCATTCATGTCATGAGCAATCAAAAAAGATACAATGATAGGGTCATCATCATTTAACAGGGTATTTGGGTCGGCGCCTGCGCCCAGGAGCATGTCCAGTAACTGCGGGTCACGCTTATAGGCCCTCACCGCTATGGTGATCGCGTTATCACCTTCGACGTCCCGCACGCTCGTATCGGCACCCTGCCGCAACAGCTCGGCAACGACCTGCTTTTTAAACTTACCCACGGCGATCTCCAGCGGGGTTACCCCGTACAGTCCGCGGGTATTGGGATTTGCTCCGGCTTTGATGGCCTTGATGATCCCCTCGGCGCTATCCTGCTCAAGGGCATGTTCCAGCATTTTTTCTGCATCATTTCCCTGAAAATATTTTCATAGTTGACTCCTTGGCTCCTGCATCCATATCGTTTGAGAAAAATATAATAAATAACGAGAGAACAACAATTGTGCCAAGAGGATATCCTGTCACTTTTCCCATCTCAACCTCTCCAGTTTAATCCATTCCCTGCGTAAGTCGGCATACATCTAGTCAGTTTTCCGGACAATTATCAGTAAGTATTTCCAATATTGCCTGGTCGGCTTTTTTCGTTTTTTCAAGCCCGTCTACCACATTGCCCATTTCGTGTTGGGCAAGCTTACCAAGGTTGGGTTTGTCTTTTGTCGCCCCGAAGAGTCGACCTGTTAAACTTTTCGAGTTAGGTAGGGTCTCTTCGTTTCCTGCCCGCGTTAGGGGAAAGAGACGGAAGGCCTCTCCTTTCGCCTCTTTTGCTTCCGCATCCGCGATCATGGTGTCCAGCCCTTGCAGATAGTCCGTTTTGGCCTTGGCGAAACCGGGATCCGGGTTTTCATCGATAATCCCATCGGTATAAAGAGCCATCGTTTCTTTCAGCGCAGGATTCCGATACTTAATATTTATGGGATTGATTTCCGCCCCCTCCCCAGCTAATTCCTTGCGCAAAAACCTGGCATTAATAAGCTGTTTGCCAGGGTCGGTGGTGGTGTTCATATAGGTCAGAAAATCACCTTCTGCATTAAAGGCCTTGGTTCTTGCTGCCAAGGGTTGGAATGAACTCTGCCCGGTACCCTCAAGTGCGTTATCCGGCAGGCCTGCACTGTTAAATATCCGGACTTGGGAATCATGAGAGAACAACCCCCCCTCCTGTGCCAGGCCTCCACCTTTTTAGTAACCGGCCAGATTGAATTGCACGCCTTTTTTATTAAGTGTTTTGGTAAGATAACGCATAGCTTGGTACTGATCCGTGTCAAATCCCTGGCCGTTATCCGTGTTGGTTTGCCAGTCGACCATCGAATTCGGCTCGGTATCTCTGGGGACCAGGATAAGTTTGCCATCCGCTTCGTTACGATAAAGGCCTGCCCGAAAACCGGTTTTGTCATTACGAAGATCTTCGTCCTGTATTGTCCCTTCCGGCAGGCCCAGCGCTCTATTCAGCTCAGGTGCCGAATCCGGCAGGCGGGTAAGGCACTTCTGCTTTTGGCGCTTTTTCTGTCTGTCCTCATCATCTGCTGCATCCTTCAGGTTGTTCATATCTTCTGCGGCATAGGCGGAGGGCAGTGCTTCCCGGTAACGATTGAAACGGCGAAGCGTCCCGTTGTTTTCAATCGCGTAGGCCATCGTTTTGCATTTGGAGGTATCGGCAGAGAACATGGAACCAGCCCCATCCGAGTCCAATTCCTCCATAGCGGCAGGATCTACCGGTCTACCGGTAATCCTTTGAAGGGTATGAGCAGCATTCCTTGCCAGTTCATCATCTTTCCCTTTTGCAGCGGAGCAAGGAGACGAGCCACATCCTTGGATGCCCGTTACGGGTGTATCTGGAAAAGCCATCGGTTGTTCCTCCCTTACCGATTGTTCATAGTTGTACGGCTGAACTCAGCAAATCTTAAATAACCATGGTCCGACCAGAAACATTTCATGAAAAATTCCGGGTTGGGCTGCTGCATGGCTTCCGTAAGCATTTCCCCAGGCGACAGGCCTTCACACTGGCAGGCCAAGACGAAGGTCAGGGTAATAGCTGCCATTTTTTCACTGGACTTTACCTCCTCCCAGAACCTTCGCCATAGAATGTCCCATTTCCGGGGATCGCTAAGTTGCGCCAGCATGACCTCGTGTTGGCAGCGTTCTTCAAGGAACTTGTGTAATTTCCGGAAGAAATACCCCCGGGCGAGTTCATCGACTTGCTCTTGACGTAGGGTCAGCATCTCTTATCAACCTTAAATGGGAAAAATCGTAGAAAAAGAATTCTTACGGATTTAAATATACCTATAATAAATGTCAGGAAATTATTTAATCCTAACGTCGGTAGATGTCAACCTTGTTGTAATAACTGTTTGATAAACAGAACGATATTTCGTTTATGTTCTTTGTAACCTAGCCGGAATCCAGCGTTATGGATTAAATTTCTGGATCCCGGCTAGCTACATGCCGGAATGACGAGAGGTCACATGCCGGAATGACATGAGGCTAACTACGTGGAGGTAGAGGTGAAATAGCGTCCAAATTTTGGCGATAAATTCTCTACACTTGCCCGAGGTCTGGATACGGAAAGCGGACTGTTATGGAAGCAGAGAAATGCAGTGAATTCCGGCTGGTCACGATGATAATTTGCTGTTTCTTCGGTAATTAGTAAGACTCACCCCCGTCAGCACCAGAAGTCCACCTGCCAGAACGATGGGTTTAACCGACTCACCCAGAATGAGCCATGAGAGAAGGATTGAAAATAAGGGGACGAGGTTGATAAAGATACCGGACCGTGTTGCGCCGATCTTTTTAATTGCCAGATAATAAAAGGAGAAACCAAGGGCTGTGCCGCCAATGCCGAGATAGGCCAGACTGGCCCAATCAAGAGTTGTTATCGTTGACAGTCGCTCAAATAAACCTTCCCGGGTGGCGGGTATCAAGAGCAGACAAGTTCCGATTATTGATGAGTAACAGACAGCAGTCAGTGGGGAGATGGTTTTGAGAACAGATCTGCCGATGAGCGAGTATGCCGACCAGCTGAGCACGCATCCGAGCATAGCCTGTTCCCCCGGACCAAAGCCGCCGGAGAGAAGTGAGCCGGGATGTCCGTTGCTGATGACCACTATCGCTCCGACAAGAGACAGGAGAACGCCAGCCGCCTTAAGAGCGGTGAGTCGTTCATGCAAAAAGGTTGCCGCAAAAATAGTGATGACCAGTGGAGTACATGAAATGATGAGTGAAGCCCTGCCTGCATTTATATACTGCAGCCCGCTAAAGAAAAAGACATTGTAGGCGAAAACACCGGTCATTCCCAACAGAATGAGTGGTAACCACAATCGTTTTGGTGGGAGAATAAATTTTTTTTCAACAAGTCGTGTTACCGCAATCATAGTTATGGAGGCGATAAGAAAACGAAGAAATGCAGCGCTTGCGGGCTCCACTGACTCGGCTAACAATCTGCCGGCGATGAAAGTGCCGCCCCACAAAAACATGGTGAGCACCAGGGAAAAATAGGTAAAAAGAAGCATAAGCTGTTTCTGTAGTGGGAGATTGTGTGAAAACTTCCGGCATCTGTCAGAAAGCTTATACTTTTCGATAGTTCTGCTGTCAACTTTTTCGTTAACCCGATAACATCTATAACGTGGAAGAAAATAAGGACATTATGGTATTGTTTGATTCAGTTTCGAAAAAAGTGAGGGCGTGATAATTGAGATGACTGACCTGATGGATAGAAGGACCGGGGAGGATGAAAGATGGGTAAGAAACTGAAGATGACTAAAGAGGAAGTCAGCTGGGTCCTCTATGACGTCGGTAACTCAGCCTTCGTACTGGTCATGGTGACTGCGCTGATGCCTATCTTTTTTAAGGATGTTGCAGCTGTTGGAATGAGCGGGGCAGAGTCTACCGCAAATTGGGGATTTGCTAACTCTGCGGCTTCATTTATCCTCGCAATCCTTGCACCAATTCTTGGAGCGATGGCCGATTATAAAGCCATGAAAAAGCGATTTTTCCTCTTTTTTCTCTTCCTGGGCCTCTGTTTTACCCTTCTGCTGCTCTTTGTCGGTGAAGGGCAATGGCTACTCTGTCTTGCGTTATTTGTCTTCGCGAGGGTTGGTTGGGCGGGTGCCAATATTTTTTACGATGCTTTTCTGGTCGATGTCACCAGCAGAGAGCGTATGGACCTTATTTCAACACGCGGTTATGGCTATGGCTATGTAGGGAGTGTCGTTCCTTTCCTGGTAATTATCGGTCTTATCCTCGGGATTGGCATGCAGGATGGGCTACCGGTTAAGGCAATCAGAGCTTCATTTATCATTGTCGCCGTCTGGTGGTTTATCTTTTCTCTGCCAGCAATGAAAAACCTGCACCAGATCCACTATCTTCCCGCAAATCCTTCCGCCATTACCGGAAGTCTTAAAAGGCTCTGGCACACCATTACGGAGATCCGCCAACATAAACAGGTATTTATTTTTTTAGCGGCGTATTTTTTTTATATAGACGGAGTCGATACAATAATCACCATGTCCACGGCCTATGGAAGGGATCTTGGCTTTGGGGTGACCATGCTGATAGTCGTCCTTCTCTTCATCCAACTCGTTGCCTTTCCCTTCGCTCTCTTATTTGGCAGACTAGCCGGTATTTTTTCAACCAGGCGCATGCTCTTTGCGGGGATTGGTGTCTATTGTCTGGCCACTTTTTTTGCTTTCTTTCTGCCTGTTATCGACGATCCTTTTCAGAAAACCATGGCCTTTTGGGGTATTGCTTTTTTGGTAGCCTCTTCCATGGGTGGAATACAGGCACTGAGCAGAAGCTACTATGGTAGACTGATACCTGCAGAAAAAAGTGCCGAATTTTTTGGTTTTTATAATATATTCGGTAAATTTGCCGCGATATGCGGTCCTTTACTCATGGGGCTGGTGGGACAAATGACTGGAGAAACGCGCTGGGGGATTTTGAGTATTCTGGTATTGTTTATTATCGGCAGTTTGATACTCGGCAGAGTCGAGGACTCCGCCGAGTAACACAGGATCAGGATGCCTGGGCCGGCAGTTGACAGGCGTTTAGGAAATCTTTGATGCCTTCGATATCTTTAAGACGACCGTACACCGTGATCACGTCGCCCACATTCAACTGCGTATGGCCACGTGGAATGAGGATCTGGCCTCCTCGCTTGATGGAAACCATATTGATGGTCTCCGGCAACGAGAGATCCTTGACTGTAGCATTGTTGCAGGCGTCTTCTTCTTTCAGGACAAATTCCACATAGCCGTTTTCTTTCTGTTTTCTCAGATCGACCTGATGCTCAACTATTTGTCCTCGCTGTTTCCGGACTACGCCGACATCGTAGGCGCGAAGAATGTCGCTTCGGCTAATGATACCGCAAAGTGTCTTTGACCCATCTCTTGAGACGACAGGCAGTCTCGCCAGATCACGGGGAGATAGTTTTTGGATAGCAAGCCAGATTGGCTCATCAGGAAAGACGGTAATCGGATCTTCAACTCCTAAATCCGAAACTTTTAACCCCCTTAAACTGAAATCTGGTTTTGATTGCGCTCGATGAACATCTTGAAGGGTTATAATTCCCCAGAGTTTATTGTCGTCGGCTAGAACCGGGAAGCCGAGGATATTGGTCTCCTGGAAAAGAGCCATGACTTCTGTGAGGGATGCATCTTTATGGATAGTTACCGGCTTATTCTTCATCACCTCGCTGACCTTGACGCCCTGCATGATATCCATATCCCGACCTTCCGAGAAGCGGACTCCCCGCTTGGCAAGCTTCATGGTGTAGATGGACTCAGGGTGCAGCCACTGGGAAAAATAACTGGCAGTGACACCGGCGACCATCAACGGCAGGATCATGAGATAATCATTGCTCATTTCAAAGACTATGAGCATCGCGGTCAGTGGAGCCCGGGCAGAAGCCGAGAAGACAGCCGCCATGCCGACCAGGGCAAAAGCCCCGGTGTTATTGCCAATAGCGGGGAACCAATAACTAAAGAGGTGGCCCATGGCACCACCCAGCACGGCACCGGTGAAGAGTGACGGTGCAAAAACACCACCTGAATTGCCGGAACCAAGGGTAAATGAGGTGGCGAGTGGCTTGAGAAAAATGAGTGCTATCATAATCCAAAGAGATGCGTTCCCTTGAATTGCAGCCTCAATGAAGGGGAAACCTGCCCCGAACATATGGGGGATATGAACTTCAGGTCCGGCTCCGTGGGCTCCTGAACCGGGAGAAAAAACGAGATTGGGCAGGTTCATGTAGATTAAGCCAAGAAGACCAAGGAGCATGCCGCCGACTGCCGGTTTGAAAATCTGGGGAAATTTCCAGTTATCAAAAACGTCTTCTGCAAAATTCAGCATCTTCATAAACATGATGGCGACAATAGCTGCGGTGAGTCCCAGAAGCAGATAAAAAAATATCTCAATAGAACTGTGGAGGCTGTAACTCGGGACCTCGAATGCAAATCTGTTGCCAATGAGGGAACGGCTGACCACCGAGGCGGAAACCGCAGCAATGACAACGTTGCCAAATGCCCTCATCTGCAGACCGCACATAAGTACCTCGATGGCAAAGGCTACTCCGGCAATGGGCGCGTTGAAAGTTGCAGCAATTCCTGCTGCAGCGCCACAAGCTACCAGGTTGCGAATGCGTTCGTCGGAGAGTCGCAGGACTTGGCCAATGGATGAGCCCAGTGCTGCACCGACCTGGATGATCGGGCCTTCACGTCCGGCAGACCCACCGGTACCGATACAGAGCGCGGAAGCAGATATCTTGGCAACGGCAACTCTGGCCCGAATGCGTCCGCCCTTGAGGATGAGAGCCTGCATAACTTCCGGAACACCGTGTCCTTTGGCTTCCTGCGCAAAAAGAATAAGAGGACCGACGAGCAGACCACCCAAGGTTGGTACAATCAGGTAGATCCAATTTCCGACAGAGGGAATCCAGTCGGTGATTGAGCCGTAGAAAAAATCCTGAATACCAAAGATGAGTTTTACAAAGAGAACTGATGCCAAGCCAGTACTCGCTCCAACGAAAACAGAAAGGAGGAGGAGGAGAAGTGCTTCAGGGGGGGAGAATCTGTCAAGATACGTACTGAGGGTCGAGCGTTTCGGGGTCATGGAAAATTCCGTCCGTGAAAAAAAACACTGCTGTTGGAGACTCTATGATGCGACGTTCACAACAGGCGTCTCAACAGCAGCAATAAATGTTAGTGACTTTCGCAGATTATTTTCGTTCATATGCTTTTCAGCACCCTCTTCGGGGGTGAAAACAAGAAAAATAAGCTATGAAAGGCACTCATACCCCCTTGTGGGGTATGAACTAAGATACAAAAACGGGCACACGCAATTGTTGTCCTTAACCTGGAATTAATACCGCTTTCCGGTAAGAGATACAATAACTATTATTAAAATATGTGCCAGATTCGGCCAGCTTGCGCCGGTTTTTTTGCAAACCTAATGTGACACCATTAAAATTGAACTGCCTTCCTCGCCTCCTGGCGAAGGAGCATGTCAACAATAACTAGGGCTGCCATGCTCTCGACAATCGGTACAGCTCTGTTAACAACACATGGGTCGTGCCTGCCTTTTGCTTCGAGAGTTGCAGTATTTCCTAAAAAATCAACAGTTTCCTGGGGCAATGAAATAGTTGCCGGTGGTTTGAATGCGATGCGTAACAGTATTGGCTCACCATTGGTAATTCCGCCTTGAATACCTCCGGAATTGTTGGTGGATGTCCCGAGACGAACACCTTTCTGGGTAAATGGGTCGTTATGCTTGGAGCCGCGCATTTTGCTGCCTGCAAAGCCTGAACCGACTTCGAAACCTTTAGTGGCAGGGATTGCCAGCATAGCCTGAGCAAGTTTTGCCTCCATCTTTTCAAAGGTTGGCTCTCCCAATCCCACAGGAACATTGCGGATCACGCAGGAAATAACACCGCCTACCGAATCACCAATTTCTTTTAGTTCTGCCACCAGTTTTTCCATTTCTGCAGCTGCTTTATGGTCTGGACAACGAATAATGGTGGTATCGACTTCTTCTCTGGTAATGGTGTTGCTGTCAACGGGAGTTGAATCTATTTCACCGACGCTGCTGACCCAGGCGACGATATCGATATTGAATTTTTCCCGCAAGATTTTGGTGGCGACCGCCCCCGAGGCAACTGTACCAATAGTCTCTCTGGCGCTGGCTCGTCCCCCGCCGGAAGATGCTCTTATGCCATATTTCATCTGGTAAGTATAATCAGCATGGGAAGGGCGGGGAATGTCGAGCATATCGCCGTAATCTTTCGGGCGTTGATCCTTGTTTGCAACTTGCAGGGCAATGGGAGTGCCCAGGGTTTTTCCGTTCTCGGTCCCGGACAGGATGACGACCTGGTCGGCTTCCTGTCTGTCTGTGGAAAGCGCGCTCTGGCCGGGGCGCCTCCGATTGAGTTGAGGTTGAATGTCTTCTTCTGAGAGGGAAAGCCCGGGAGGGCAGCCGTCAATTACTACTCCCACCGCTTTGCAATGGGACTCACCAAAAGTACTTATACGAAAGAGTGTACCGAAACTGCTCGACATGAATAATTCTCCTCTTAATGCTTACTGAATGTACCAGGAATATAAACCATTCTCCTGCATGGATGAATGAGGACTGCAAAATCTGGGTCGTTTGTTGTCGAACTACCAAAAGTTGTTTTATGATGTGCATGAAAGCACAATTTGTAAAGAATGGCTTGTAGATAATGATCTGGAGGAATACAGTTGGACGCCGGATACCCAGCGGCTATGAGGTCAGGGGTAATGAAGGGCAGCAGCGTGGATCATAAAAAGGCAGGCTGCTGCCTGGTGCCTTCATCTTTTGGTTCCTCTCGCTCTAATAGTCAATGAAGGATATGTTTTTGTGACTCGAGTAACTGGCCTCGTGTATATATGAATAAGCCTATCGAGCAGCCGATGATACCGGCTATTTCAAAGCTGTTCAAGCTTTCGTCCAGTAGAAACCATGCTAATATTGCTGTGCTGACCGGGACAGCGGACATGAAGATCGAGACGGTTATTGTGCCAAGATTTTTAATTGCGTAGGTGGAGCACATGAGTGCGACAATGTTCACCAGTATCCCCTGATATACAGCCTGGCTCACTATATCTTTGATGTCGGCCTGAAAAAGAGCATTCGGAAATAAAAACCACAGTGGCAGAAAAAGTACTGCATTGACCACCGCCACGGTAACCAGAACGTCCTTCCATTCGAAACACCAATGCTTTACCCCAATCATGTGCATGGTATAGAGGGCCGCGGCAACAAGGAGCATTGCTATCCCCATGGAGTGGTCAATGGAAAAGGTGTCGCCCCCGGCCATAATGAAATTTGACAGAAAAATCAAACCGATTGCCCCATAGCGCAGAAGAGATATGCGCTGACGCAGGATATACCAGGCTGCAATTGCGCCAAAAACCGGTAACATACCGTTTACCAACACGCCGACATGGGCCGCTTTCAGTTCACGTAATCCATAAAAGGTCAGCATGGTGTAAGGAAATCCGATACCAAGACCCACTGTCAAATACTGAAACAGTTTGTATTTAGGCCAATGATGGCGGAAAACCAGGGGAGACACACAGAGCAGAGCGGTCAGATATCGGATCAGGGTTATGTCCGCGGGTTGGAGGGCAGTGTGAACGCCGTACCTGGAAATAGTTATCCATCCGGACCAGATGAAGACGATGCAGATACAGGCAAGGTAGGCCCGGCGATTAATCATGATCTTATTGAACGGCGCGGTTAGTGGCGATTGTTCTGAATCTTATTAGAAGCCGAAAGTGCAGCAATTTTTAAGGCTTCGGAATAGGTAGGGTAGTTGAAAATATTATCAATGAAGACATCAATCTTCGCATTATAAATGAGAGCCATTTGAGCTATGTGGATCACCTCGGTTGCCCCGCCTCCAATGATGTGGACTCCAAGTATTTCACGGGTATCCTTATGGACAATCATTTTCAACATGCCTTCACATTCCCCGGAGATTTGTCCCCGGGGCAGCTCGGAGTATCTGCATTTGCCGACGACGATTTTATAATCTCTTTCAATCGCCTCCTCTTCGGTGATACCCACATAGGAGATTTCCGGAATCGTGTAAATACCAATCGGAAAGATTTTTGGAAAAGATTCGACCCTGATTTTCAGGGCATTTAAAGCAGCCAATCTTCCCTGGACGATCGAGGTGGCAGCGAGGCTTGGCCAGCCAATTACATCGCCCACTGCGTAGACATTGGGTGTTGAGGTCTGATATAATTCGTTGACCTCAATATAGCGGTAACTGTTTAGCCGTATACCTGCATTTTCAATGTCCAGACTAGCAGTATTGGCTTCACGGCCCAGGGCAAAAAAGAGACAATCCGCGCTGATAACCTTGTCGTCAGCCATGGTAACCTGCGCTTTTCTGCCGATCTTTTCGATTTTAAGGTCGCCACAATTGTGTATGTAGTTAACATTGCCATCCGGAAAATTTTTCTTTAGCTCCTCGGAGATCTCCTGATCGAGGAATTTGAGCAATTTATTTCCCTTATCAAGCAGTGTCACCTTAACGCCAAGTGCCGCAAAGATGGTGGCATACTCCGAGCCGATTACCCCACCGCCCAAAATTATCAAACTCTTGGGGATCTTTTTTATATTCAGGATTGAGGTAGAATCGACAATCACTTCATTGTCGAATGGTACATCCGCTGGAGTTCGTGGTTGTGAACCGGTAGCGATTAAGATGCGCTCACCGACTATTCGGATTTCGTTATTCGTTTCCAGCTGGTTAACAATGATGGTGTTGGAGTCAAAGAACCGCCCATTTCCACGGATGATATCAATGCCGTTACGTTCAAGTTGACTTGTGATAATTGAGTGTTCCTGCATCCTCACATTGTGCAGACGATGTTGCAGTCTTTCCATGGAGATTTCTGCATTATGCGTGGAACAGTAATCCTCCTCAAACACTTTGCGCTTCAAGTGACCAGTGAGATAGAGAACGGCTTCCCGAAGGGTCTTGCTCGGGAAAGTACCGGTGTTAACACACACGCCTCCGAGAGAGCCCTCTTTCTCCAGAATCACAACTTTTTTACCGGAAATCGAGGCAGTCATTGCCGCCGCGAGACCTGCAGGGCCGGTACCAATAATTATAAAGTCATAGCGAAGTGTTTTCATAGAAGGGGGAAACGTGTTTGAAGAAAAAAATTTAAGGGTCCCAAGGTGCAATGGACGTGAATGTTTCAGGGCGCCGGGTTGATCCGGCACCCTGAAAGTTAACTCGTTTCAGGATAGAAACTGACTAAATTTTAAATTTTGATACCAGTTGGGTAAGTCTATCTGAAAGGGCTGAGAGTTCGTCGGCCGAAGTACGGATTTGCTGACTGTTTTCCTTTACCTGGATGGATCTTTCTTTCACCTGACCGACACCTTCCGACATCAAGGAGGTCATCTGGCTGCTACTGGAAACGTTGTGGTTAATCTCGGTGATGCCGGCAGATGCCTGGGACACGTTATTGACAATTTCATTGGTAGTGATCGATTGTTCTTCAACCGCGGTTACGATGGTGCTGACGATGTCGTTTACGTCACTGATGACCTTAGTAATGGTTTCAATGTCTGTCACAGTTGCACCGGTCTGGTTTTGCATCTCGTCAATCGCTGCTTTAATTTTACCAGTCGCAGAAGCAGTTTGCTTGGCAAGTTCCTTTATTTCATTGGCAACAACTGCAAACCCTTTACCTGCCTCTCCGGCCCTTGCTGCCTCGATTGTAGCGTTTAGGGCAAGCAGGTTGGTCTGTTCGGAAATTTCGGTGATTGTTTCGGTTACTGTACCAATGGATTTTGCAGCTGCTCCGAGGTCATAAACCCTTTCATGGGACTTTTTTGCACTGATAACCGCTTCTTTGGTGGTAAGACGTGCCCGTGAACTATTTTCGGCAATCTCTTTGATGGTGGTTCCCATCTCTTCGGAGGCAGCGGCTATCATATCCAGATTGACGGTTGATTCTTCCATAGCTGCAGAAACCGAGTTCATGTTATCCGATACTTCTCTCGCATTCATAGCAGCTTCATCGGCAATTGCCGTGGTAGAGTCGGCATTAGCCACCATATGTTCGGAAATGGCGGCCAACTGGGTTGAGGCCGTGGCAAGTGCCTGGGAGGATTTGATGATATCCTGCAGCATATCCTTGGATTTGCCAACCATAACTCCGAGGGAGTTAGTGAGCTGACCGATAGCATCTTTGTTCTCTGAGGCAAAATCGATAGTATAGTCGCCATTTCCCACCTTAACACTTTTTTCAGCCAGTTCTTTCAGTGGCTTGTTTATGGAACGCACCAGGAAAACGGCGAGCAGGATACCTGCTGCAATAACAACGAGCCCGACCAAAAGGTTGTTGCGAAGCATTTTAGCATCGAGGCCGTTAATAATGTCGGCTTTGTTCAGTTCGACGCCAATGAACACGCCCCAATCTTTCAGATTTTTGACGTAGGAGACTTTTTCCTCCCCTTTATCTTTGTATCTGATGAAACCTTCATTAACACCTTTGAATTGCGGGGTGATCTCAAAAATGTTTGTTTTGGAGTCCAGGGTTGGGTGGATCAGGTATTCTCCGTTGTCAGCGTAAATGAAGAAATGGCCGGGACCAATTTTTGTCTCTGAAATGAAATCTTTCACCTCAGAGTTGAGCATCAGCTGTCCGACATAGATTGCGCCTACAATCTGATCGTCCATATCATGAAGGGGAGAATAGGTAGTAATATACCAGTCATTGACGACAAAGGCCTTGCCGCGATAGGTTTCACCTCGCATGATGGCTTTGTACACTGGGCTGTCCGAAGGAATATACGTGCCAACTGCTCGTTGGCCGTCCTGTTTTTTTACAGTGGTTGATATTCGCAGGAGTTTGTCGTCCACCAGCTGGAATATAGTGGCCGAAGAGCCGGAGGTTGTTTCAATGTTGTCTACAATATCGTAGTAGCCGTTAATATAGCCTGCTCCCGCCTGTAGTTGTGGAATTTCCTTAGTTATACTTTCTTTGGTTACCTGATTGATTAGCGTCGCTTCTTTTAACCGCCCTTCATCGAGGAAAACGGCACCTTGGGATTTAAGTTGTTTTTCCAGAAGAAGCAGATCTCCATCCAATTTTTTTTGTATACTCTTGTTGTACATGACCAGAGAGTTATACACACTCTGATGGGTGTCCTTTATGGCACTGTCTCCCAGAGTGTAGAGACCATTGTCGGCCATTCGAATCGCGTTTCCGGAGGTGATTAAGATGGAGACAGCAGAGATTAAAACCACCGCAATAAAAAGTTTGGTGGTGAATTGCACGTGGCTGATTTTTTTGAACATCTTTCTTCCTTGTTAGATCATGGTTGTGGGTTGAGTATACCGGAGTAATACGAAACCCTGCAAAGCACAGGGACTATGTTCAGCCCCCCTTCATGCTTTTTGAGAGGGGTAACTGCCTTGAAATAGGTTGTTTCCTTACCGAAAACAAGAAAGTCGTCAGTAAGGTTCTCATGTAAAAATAACGGTAATGTAGTCTATTGTATCTCTTAGAAATTAAAAGTGTTAGTGCAGAAATGAGAAAGATTGATTTTTTTGATATCGGTCTCTTGTCTGTTTGAGTAGCAGGGAAATCTGAGTGAGTCAGGTCGACGCCTCCGTCTGCACTTTCAAACCTGTTTGCCGACTCCGCGCATTCGTTGATACCATTTGGCAAGAGTTGCAGAAGACAGGCCGAGACTATAACCGCAGACTATTAGCTGGTTGATGCAGGTTGTTCGGACTATTCCCACGTTTTGCCAGCGGCGGGCTGATGTCATCGCGCGTTCCGGGAGGGTAATTATCTTCCCCTTTTTCTTCATTTTTTGAATAAAGACGAAATCTTCCATTATTTCCACCTCCGGAAAGCCACCAACTGCGTTAAACATTCTACGGGTTGTAAAGAGAGCCTGATCACCGTAGGGGAGGTGCAGGAAGCGGGAACGTAAGTTGGTAAACCAGGCGATAGCTGCAAGGCCTTTTTTAGGGCTATCAATGGCAAGTGAAAAGGCTCCGGCTGCGAAAGCCGGTCGGCTGGCTGCATTAAAAATGAGATCTCTGAAGTTGTTTGGGATGAGGGTGTCTGCATGGAGAAAGAGAAGCACTTCACCTGTTGCTGCGGCAGCGCCGATATTCATCTGCCTGCCACGTCCTCTGGGGCTGGAAATTACTCTGAAACCAGCTTTTTGGACCAAAGCTAACGTTCGGTCACAGCTGCCTCCATCGACAATAATCACCTCGCAATTTTTTTTATCCAGGAGACTGGAAAGGGTTGTACCGATACTTTCCTGTTCGTTCAATGTGGGGATGATGATTGAGATAGTCCTGGTCATAACAATCCTCTTGTCTTTGCAAATGCAAGGTCAGCAGGGAGGTCGATGTCTTTGAGGATAGGCAGGATTGCGACGTCATACCCCGCCTTTTTAAGACGATGTATTGTGTTGGAAAAGACTACGCCCGTAGACCACTGCATGCCTTCAAAGAGTAGGGGGTAGAGTTGTGAAGCCTGATTTGAGACGAACCCAACAAGATAATAGCCGCCGTCCTGACTGGGACCGATCACCACATCTTTAGTCAGCAGGGAGATAAAGGCCAGCGTAAGGAGATCAGCTGTGATATCCGGAATATCGCTGCCGATAAGAACTGCTATTTCAGTTCCGCCCGCAAATGTATGTTCAAAGGCGGAGCGCATCCTTTGGCCGAGATCAACACCCGATTGTTTAACGCAATTGACAGGTCCCAGCCAGGAGACCATTTTTTCTAGGCTGCCTCCTGAATAGTGAACGATGGTTTTACTGTCTCTACGTTTTGCAAGCATGTTTGCCTGCGTAAAAACTCTTTCGGTGAGCTGTTTTTGCAGAAATGCGGCACCTTCGGCACCAAGTTTTGGAATTAGCCTGGTTTTTGTTTTCCCGGCTTCAGGGTATCTGGTGAAGAGGAGTATGCGACATTTGTTCCACATGGTCTTGGCTAATGGTCAGTTTTTCATGAAAGGTTCAAAAAGCGAACGGATGAATTTGAGGTTCATATACTGTTGAATCTTTTGCCGGGTGTCCTCATTGCGAATGCCCTGGTACTTAGTCTGGTAGGCGACCCAGGCCATTGCAGACCAGGATATTCCACGAAGCAACACAAACGGAAATTTGAGTCGCATCCGTTCGTCCAAGGTATCCCGGAGGTGGGCCGAACTGATGTTGTGTTTATACTCCCTGATAAAAAGATCAAGAGCGTCGGGAGTAAAACGAAAGTTGGTTTTCCAGAGCGTGGTGAGTGGAGAGCAAAAATGACAAAGGTCAGTTGATGGATCTCCCCAGCGCGGCATTTCCCAGTCTATGAGATGTGTCGTCTTTTGTGGGCGATTGACGATGAAGTTTCCCGAATTCACTTCAGTATTGACTATACAGAACCATGGATCATCAAGGAAATAACACTCTTTTTCCTTTGCCGTCTCGGCCCACGCCACCACTTCAGAAAGAAAACTGTGAATATCAGGATTGGCGAGGTCCGAGCTGAAGTAGGTTTTCAGCAGACCAATGCATTCATCATAGATCAATGATAGTGGCTGATTCTCAACAATCAGATGATTATCCACTGATGGGAGCGTAACCTGATGAATGATGGCTAAAGTTTTTGCCGCTCCCGCAAGATCCAGGTGGTATTCGAGTGGGCAACCTGGCAGATACTCCATGATCGAAATGCCACGATCGATGAGGCTGCGGCTGTCATCGACAAAATATGGGACAGGGGTGACTTCGGAATGCTGCAAGAGTTGCAGTGCTTTGTATTCGTAGATGATCTGATCATCCCTATGGATTTGGGTACCCATGTTGACTCGAAAGACGAGTTGGGTTGCATCTGATCGAAGGAGGTAATTCAGATTATATTCGCCTTTGGCTAGGGGAGAAACGTGAAAACAGCGCCCAGCCATGGGGGGGACTTGGTCCCACGACTGTTGCAACAAATATTGCTTTACCTGGGTAAGGTAGTGATTGAAGGGATCAGCGTTGAGTGTCATGTTTCTTGCCTTTGTGGGAACACATGGAGCCGCTCAGAGGGAAAATTTATACGGACTAACTGTTCCAAGTAGTAATCCGGACGGAGGGAAAGGGCGGTGAAAGAGTCGTTTTCGACCCCGATAGTCAAGCGGGTAATGGAGCCCTCAAACTGTATCTGGACAATCTTTCCCATTGCTCCGTTTTCCATCCAACTTGAAGAAAGAACAACATCCTCCGGTCTGATTGCAGCAATGGCCTCCGGCGAATCACCAAGGGATGTGGGGCAGCGGACAAAGCCGCCGTCGAACAGGCCATTACAGATTTTACCATTGATAAAATTAACACAACCGAAAAAACGGGCAACATCCGGATCGGCCGGCTGATAGAAGAGTTCTGTTGGAGTGCCGGTCTGCCGGAGGTTACTGCCAAGCAGGACGCATATCCTGTCGCTGATGGCAAAAGCCTCCCCCTGGTCGTGGGTTACAAACAGCATAGTGGTGCCCGTTTGGGATTGTACGTTGCGGATCAGCTCTCGCATTTGTTGACGAAGCTCGGCATCAAGGTTGCTGAGCGGTTCGTCAAGGAGCAGCACTGAAGGTTCGAGGACCAGACCTCGAGCCAGGGCCACTCGCTGCTGTTGCCCTCCTGAAAGCTGATGAACTTTACGGTTTTTTAGTCCCACGAGCCCCGTAATTTCAATAATTTTGTCGATTTTTTTAGCCGATACCGGTCCTTTGATTTTAGCCATCTTCAGGCCAAAGCCGATATTTTGACCAACATCGAGAAAGGGAAAAAGCAGCGGCTTTTGGAAAATCAGTACAGCGTCGCGTTTTTCAGGGGGCAGGTGGTCTACCCGTTTGCCATCTAAGATAATCTTACCTGAGGCAGGTTTCAGCAAACCTGCAATTGCTTTCAGGATCGTAGTTTTGCCCACGCCACTCGGGCCAAGTAAAGAAACCAGCTCGCCGTCATTAATATCTAAAGAGAGGTTACTAATAACCGGTTTGTTTTCGTAATCTATTGTTAGATTCTGCAGTTCAAGTCGTCCCATTAACGCACCCCTTTCAGGCCACTGCGGCCAAGAGTATGGGCACTACCCATAAGGGCAAGAAAGGCCGGAAGAATGAAAACAAGACTTACCGCAGCAGCTACTGGCCTATCACCACTGTCCATTAGCGAGAAGAGAAGGATCGGCAGGGTGAGCATTTTGCCGCCGCCGATAATCAGGGTACTGAGATATTGGGACCAGGACAGGAGAAAAGAAAAGAGGGCGGCTACAGTGATTCCGGGAAGAATCATGGGCAGCATGACTTGTAGGACGATTTTCGTTGGTGAGGCGCCCAGTGATCTCGCCTGCTCTTCAAAATCAGGATTATAATCGGTAAATACACCCCAGATAACAAAGATTGTATAAGGGAGGCAGAAGGTAAGATGGATGAGCACGACTCCAATAAATGTCTCGGCCAGGCCCAGTCGGATGAACCAGAGGTGCAGCCCCATGGCAACCGACAGTGGTGGGACAATTATTGGGAGAATTAAGAGTAAAGAGACGAGTTTCTTGCCTGCAAAATCATAAAGACCCAGGGCTCGTCCGGCTGGAATGCCAAAAATGAGTGAAATCATGGTGGTTACCAGCGCCAGGGAAAAACTGGTAAAAAGACCAGAGACGATTTGACCTCCTGCTGTACCGAATACGTAACTCCATGCACGTGGTCCAAAGGATTGCGGCAACAGCCCCGGATAGAACCATCGCTCACTTATCGACCAGAGCATGAGTGGCAAAAAAGGTAATAGCACTGTGAACAACACTGAAAAAGAGAGTAGCCATCTTTGGAGCTTCATGTCGTCAGCCCTCTTTTTCGACCAAAATGCAGTATAATTTGTGAGAGGATGATTGCAAGAATTACAATTATAGCAATGATCAGGCCGAGGGCAATGCCTTCCGGCCGGGCTACCATGTCTATGTCGCTGTAGCTTTTATAAGCCCAGACCGAAAGTGTCAAAGGGTAGGTGCGACCAAGTAGAAAGGGAACCTCAAAGGCACCGAAGGTGAAGGCAAAGACAATGAGAGAGGCAGCACCGAGACTTGGAGCGATGATTGGCAAAATAACAGAGAAAAAGCGCTGAGACCTCGTAGCATTCAAGGTCGAGGCCACTTCCAGTAATTCCGTTCCCATGTTTTTCAGGACAGAGAGCAGCATAAAGGTAATAAATGGGATTTCCTTCCAGATATAAACGGTAAGAATGCCTATTCCCCAGCTGTCATTTATGAGGAGGGGAAAAGCTGAAGGACTTTGGATGATAGAAAGGGTGGATAAGAGCCTTGACAGCAGCCCCGATGGGGCGAGTAGCAGGATTATAGAAATAGCTATAACTAAATGTGGGACTGTGAGTGGGATTTGCAGGATAAAATTGACAGCTCGACTTTCAGCAGCCCACCGCACGAGGGCGAGAGCGAGTCCTACACTGATAATGGCTGCGATCAGGGTAGAGGTAATGGAAAGATAGAGAGTTAGAATCAGGCTTTGTCCAAAATCGGGATCCTGTAGGACATGTGAGAAATGTTGCAGGTTGATGGCTGCAAAACCTTGACCTGGTGAAAAGTCAAGAGTCTGCAACAGACCAAGCGTTAAACCACCCCCAAAAAGAAGAAAGATGAGGCAAAGAGAAGGGCCAAGGAGGCTAAGTAACCTCCATGACGATGTTTTCCGTCCCGTACCGCCATGTGTCACGGTGGAACATTTTATGTCTTCTATCATCTGTTTTTTAAGACATGTTCAACCCAGCCTTTTTCAAGCCGAATCAGTATGTCGCTTGGCGGCTCAGGGAGTTGGTGGGCCTGTAACTCAGCATCTTCAAGTGTTGCTTGGCCACGGTCGAGGGTCTCGAATTTTTCCCGCCACTGTGACGTCAGGTTGACCGGTGTGATAGCCGGAAAATCACCCCAGACCTCTGGTTTGGCTTTTTCAAGTTGAGCTTGTGGAGAGAGGAGGAAATTGGCCACGACCATGGCACCGGCTTTGTCTTTTGCGTTGTAAGGAATGGCCACAAAATGAGTGTTGGTGATGGTGCCTTCGTCAAAAACGAAGGTCCGCACTGTCTTTTTGAAAAGACCATCCAAAATGTTGCGTGATGCCTCTCCCTGATGATAGGAAAACGAGAAATCAATCTCTCCATCAGCAAAAAGGGTATTCATTCGGACCGGCGAATCCGGATAGGTCTCCCCGTTCCTCCACAGAGAGTTTTTCAGTCCATCCAGAATAATGTAGGTTGCCTCGGCCGCTTTATTGAATTCAGCTTCCGAGTAATTCCCTTGCCACTTATCGACGGAACCAGCGGCGTAGTAAAAGATATGTCGGACAAATACCGATCCTGTGAAATCAGGTGGAGCTGGGTAGGTAAAGCGGCCGGGGTGAGATTTAATCCATTCGATGAGAGCTGGCACTGTCTTGGGGGGGTGCGGAGTCTTCAGCGAGTCATAGATCATCACCATCTGGGCATTGCCCCAAGGCGATTCCATACCATCGACAGGAGTACCGAAATCATTTTTAACAGTAGGATTCGTCCAATTGACGTACTTTTGATTCGGGAGTTGAGCGGCGAAAGGGCCGAACAGAAGATCTTGTTTTTTACAGGTGCGGAAATTTTCACCATTGATCCACATGAGATCGACACTGCCTTCGCTGTCTTTACCTGCTTGTTTTTCAATGACTAATTTACTGACCACCTCGGCAATATCCTTCACCGGGACCTGCCGGAGAGTTATGCCGTATTTTTCTTTAAGCTCTAACGCCAGATAGCCGTTGACGTATTTGTTTACAGCCGGGGAACCTCCCCACATATACCAGTCGACAGTCTGACCGCGGGCGGCTTTTACTGCCTCGTTCCAGGAGAGTACTTTATTGCCATCTTCTGCCCAGCCAAAGGCGGGCAGTGCAAAAAATGTTAAAGCCAGCAACGCGTATTGGAAAAAAATAGTAACTTTTATTTTCATTTAGCCACCTGTGTTCTTCACGGATTTGCCGCAAAGAAAAAAAATCATGTAATTGGGATTGTTCTGTTTTTTTTAACGCTGTAGTATTCCGGCAGTTTTCTGGATTTTACTATGGGTATCGAATTTCAGGAAAAGTACCCTTGGCAGACATCACATCGTATCGAGGCAAGATAGTTGAGTTGCTCGGCAATTTCAACCCATTCTGAGACAATCTTCAGGTTTATAAGGTATGACAGTTTTTTGGTAGTTTTACAGATACCAGAGAAACACGGTGGAGATCATGGGAACGAGGATTGGTCCGTTGGCATCATTATTGAGCGGACACTGCTGTTCAAAAAACTCCTGTGTTTGGACATGCACGAGCTCTTTGCCTCTTTCATTCCCTCTTCTTACGTTGCAATTCATTCTATTGGCAGGATGGTTACTCGGTTACGACCGTTTTGTTTGGACAGAAAAAGCCCCCGATCAGCTATATTAATAAGTTCTTGCTGAGTTACCTCGTCATTCGGAGATAAATGGACGCCTCCACAGCTGATGGTTATGTTGATCGGATTGTTTGGGGGAACTGTAGCCATTGATGCGGCGCAGCGTCTTAGTCTTTCTGAAAAAACTTTCAGTCCTGTCAGGTTAGTTTCGGGTAGTATGACGGCAAACTCATCTCCGCCATATCTCGCGACAATGTCACTTGGGCGTACAGCCGCGCTGATGGTTTTTGCTAAATTGATCAAGACCTGGTCTCCTCCCGGATGGCCAAAGGAATCATTCAAATCTTTGAAGAAATCGATGTCAAACATGATCAAACAAAGAGAGTGTTTGTAGCGTTTGACACGTGCTATTTCTTTTCCAAGAATTTCCTGGAAATAACGATGGTTATAAAGGTTGGTCAAGCCATCCCGAAAGGCCAGTTGTTCGAGTCGGGCATTGGCTTCTCGGAGTTTGCTGGTCAATATTTCCGATTTTTTTTTCGATTCTTTGAGCTCTAAAACAAGTTGTTCGTAGGTAAAATTTAATTTTCCGAGTTCTTGATTGGCTTCCTGCAGCATTTGCGAGTAGGGTTTCAAATATCCGGGGGTTATATCAAAAATCTTCAGGATATCGAGGCTCTTTTCGGCGACATCGTCAAGGAGCGTTTTAGTTTGATCGGCGTTGATGTTAAAAAAAGACTCCATCTTTGTTTGCAGCTCCTGAAAATTCTCCGCAGTTTCTGCACCGCTGTAAATTATCGCCAGCAGGTTGGCTACATAGAGTACTGAACAGGTTCTACGATATTCTTTGGGGCTTAGATTCGGTTCGTGGTGGTAATATATTGGTTTTACAATTGATTGAGGAATATTCCAGCTTTCAAGAAACGAGCAGCCGAGCTGTTGGTGATCAAACTGGTATATTTTTTGTTCCAAGCGTATTAGGTTCGTTCCACCGTCAGCCATACCTTTTTCTGAAAGATCCAGATATTCCTGACCCTTACTTAGGTACATTATCAAAATCCCAATGTCTTGTAGAAGGGTTGTAACGAAAATATCTTCATTTTTCTCATGCAGAAGCCCCAAAACCAGTTCAGCTGCTACAGCCGCCGTAACCGAATGACGCCAGAAGTAGTCAAAATCAAAAGAAGATTCATTCTCACCACGAAGATTACCGGTGATCACAAAGGAGAGTGCAATATTTTTGATGACATTGGTTCCGAGGATGGACAACGCCCTGTTGACATTGCTTACTTCATAGGGCAACGAATAGAACGCCGAATTGGCAATTCGCAGCAGTTTGCCGGTAAGTGCCGGGTCTGCTGAAATTATTTTCTCCAGATCGTCTAAAGAACTCTCCTCGTTCTGAATGGTATTGAGGATCTGAGCAGCGATTGCGGGCGGTGAGGGGAGGTTGATCTGGTTGCCAATCAGCTGCTGAATTTCATAGTTAGAACCGTTGGTTACCATCTTTTCACCTGTTCTGGGCGCGCTGGGGTATATATAACGAGGGCGTTAGGGTATATTTAATAATATCGTTGTTGACGAAATATGCAAATAATTTCAATATATCAAAGGAAGCAATGAATGAGCGTTCGCGAGACGGTCGGCTGTCTTTCTCATTGTGTCTGGAAGAGCTTGCGTGCACTATCAGGCAGTGTTCGTTGGCGTTCTATGGATAACTCATCAGCTTAAGAAGAGATTATGCGAATTATTGTCGCACCAAATGCTTTCAAGGGAAGTCTCTCTGTCATGGATGCAGCAAAAGCCATGGCGCAGGGAGTCCTGGCTGCAATTCCGGATTGTGATATCGTGTGTGTACAGGTTGCTGATGGAGGCGACGGGCTCACGGAAGTTATGGAACAGGCGCTTGCAGGAAGGCTAATAAGGTGCATGGTACTGGGGCCCCAAATGGAACCGCTTGCTTCGCTTTTCTGTCTGGCTGAGGCAGAAGGAGTCGCGGTAATAGAGATGGCCAGGGCAAGCGGTCTTGCACTTCTTCCTAGACATAAACAGGATCCGACCAAGACATCCACCTTTGGAACCGGAGAACTGATTCGGGCAGCACTGGATAAAGGTGTGCGGCGCATTGTTGTTGGGCTTGGCGGGAGTGCCACCTGTGACGGTGGTATCGGTATGGCTTCAGCCTTGGGCTATAGATTTCTGGATAAGAATGGCAAAGCGCTTGTGCCGGTCGGCGGTTCTCTGAGGCTGATTCAGTCAGTGGATAGGGGTACAGTGGATCCACGTCTGCAGGATGTGGTGGTTGAAGGACTGTGTGATGTCACCAATCCTTTAACTGGTCCAAATGGAGCTTCGTATGTTTATTCTGCTCAGAAAGGTGCCACCGCTGATCAAATTAAAGAGCTGGATGAAGGCTTGGAAAATTTAGCTGCTGTCATTAAACGCGAAATGAGCATAGACATACGTGGTATGCCGGGGGCTGGAGCGGCTGGAGGGCTGGGGGGTGGGTTGCATGCTTTTTTGGGCGCAGAGCTGAGAAAGGGGATCGATCTGGTCATAGACCTAGTCGGTCTGAAAGAAAAAATTCGTGGCGCAGATCTCGTCTTGACAGCTGAAGGCCAGATTGATTTCCAAACGAAATATGACAAAGCCCCGGCCGGTGTTGCCCGCGTGGCAAAAGAAGCTGGAATTCCCTGTATCGCGGTTTGTGGTAGTGTTGGCGAGAGAATAGACGAACTGTATGAAATCGGAATTAATGCTGTCTTTTCTCTTTGTAAAGGCCCTCAATCACTAGAGTCGGCCATCAAAGACAGTCGCAACCAGTTGTGCCATACGGTGGAGCAGGTAGTTCGAACTTTTCTTGCCGGGAGACAAGGCCGATGATGAGGTGAACAGCTCTGCTATTTCTCCTTAACCAGGTAAAAAACTATCTGAAGAGATTCTTTAAACAGTATGGTTCCCGGCTCGAACGCACTTTGCTTGGCCATGCCGGCCATCTCGTACCTGGCTTGAAACATAGGCGCATTAGAGGATTGTGGTGATATCGAATAGATGGAACCAATTTGCTCAGGTAGATGGGCGACAATGATTTGGGCTTTCTCCATGCCGTCGCTGATGGCCCCGCGGAGAGCGTCTTCCCGGATCTTTTTCTCTTTTGAGGAGCTAAGACGGGTTGAATCTATCTGCGCCACACGTGCGTCAATGACGGATCGGATAAGATCGTCGTAACGGCTGAGGTCTCTCAGCGTTACTTCGACGGTTCTTGAAACCTCGGTGCCGGCGTAAATTTGGGTACTATTATTCCAGTTATAATGAGGAGTAATCTGCAATTGTGCTGAACTTATATCCTCTTTTGCTATGCTAAGTGCATCAAGGGAAGTTATCAGCTTCTTCGATCTTTTTTCAACGCTGTCTCTGGCTTCAGCTACTTGTAGACCGATATCAGCAATGCTCAAAGAAAGAGTAAGAATATCGGGCGTGGCGCGAATTTCACATTCCCCGGTAACGACTATATGGGGAACGTCCGGCAGCGAACCTGCAAAGGAGGAGTGGATGGAAAGAATACATACAAAAAGGGGAATAAGAAAATATTTCATGGATTCTCCTGGCGTTATTAAGAGCTGTGTAAATGGAAGATCAATTATTTGTTCCGCTGTTTGATTCCCTCAACGTATTTGGAAGAACAATTCTCCCTGACAATATAGTTGCGCAGCCATCGGATAGTCAAATTATTTTTGCATCCGAGAGAATTGGAACGCAATTGAATCTTGTTGAAGAACGGAGAATTTATTGGTATCAATGGACGTCGTACGGAGGAGTGCCGGAGCGGCCGAACGGGACGGTCTCGAAAACCGTTGTGGGGGAAACTCCACCCAGGGTTCGAATCCCTGCTCCTCCGCCAATTTTTTGTTGTTAACAATCATTTCTCGTCTTTGTTTATGATATTCTTGGGATGTATTTCTTATATGTCCCTTGGTAGTATCCAGCTTGACGTTATGTAATAATTTTAGGCAGTTCATCGATTCTAAGAAGAATTTGTTCTCCTATCTTTTCAGTTGATATTAAGAACCTCATCAATGTTGGCCCATCATTTGTGTTGATACTCTGATAGGCCGGAACATGTTTGTATCCTCGATTAGTGGATAATGTATCCATAACGATGTTTCTTATAGCGCAGGTTTTACAATGCACTGAGTTACCGCACCCGCCTTCTTCGAAAGCATAGGAGCATTCAAATACTTCTCCCCCAAGTTTATATTCAATCTGGTCTATTTCCTTTCCAACCGACATCAACCCGCTTTCATTAGAAGCTACCACAATTCCATCAGAGTCAATTAAAAAAACAGGTTCTTGCACGAAATTCAATATTTCAGAGGCCGAACGAGGTTGATTTGCAGTAAATTTAATCGCACATACAGAGCATATACTATGCGTTATCGTTCTCTCAGGCTGATCGCCTTCCTTTAATCCCATATCTTTTTTGCACCATGCACATATTCTTTGAATTTCCATCGTTTTCTCGCCTGAAATTTTTCAAAATTGAAATAACTATACAAATTTTCAATATAAAATTGGAAGTTGAACTTCTGACTAACCTTACAAGCGGTGCTTTCAAACCTGTGCTATGAGACATAGGGTATACACGACCATTGAGTACTTTACATATGTTCATCTTGGCGTTCTAAATCAATTAGATTCGCTATTGATGGCGTTAAAGTTTGAAATATTTAATCTTTTTTTTATACATTTGAACCTTTGAGACCTGGGGTTCTTTGCATTGAGCTCTTTAGATAATGTGGAATTACCTCGCTTCCTATTGCCGTACCAATCGTACTAGTACGGTCGCTATAAAGAAGGCTCAGGTATATACTAGGTGAAGGCAATAAACAGGCTATGCCTCTTTTTAAAGTAAAAGAGATTACCGGGGAACCATTGTGGAAAAACTACTTGAAAAAGAACTCATTTTTGAGGAAGACTTTATGAAGATAGTCAACCGCAGCAGATCCCGGCAAAATCCGTGTCCATTTTTGTCGGTCAACCAATAACCAAACACTACCGAGAATCATGAGACGTCCCATCTACCTTGACTACAATGGTACTACCCCGCATGCTCCGGAGGTAATTGATGCTATGCGTCCGTTTCTGGAAACCGAGTTCGGCAACCCCTCCAGCGGCCACTGGTACGGTATCACCCCTAAAAAAGCGATTATCTCTGCCCGCAAACAAGTGGCTGACATGTTAGGTGCAAAGCCAACAGAAATTCTGTTCACTAGTGGTGGAACAGAATCCAACAACCATGTCATCAAAAGTATCGCCGGAGCCAGATTTAATAAAGGGACACACATTATTACTTCCGCCATTGAGCACCCGGCCATCCTGGAGGTGTGCAGGTTCATGGCTGGCCACGGATTCACGTTCACCATGGTTCCGGTGGATGAAAGCGGGTTAGTTGACCCAGCCGATATTCAGGCGGCAATTCGCCCCGATACTTTCCTGATCTCAATTATGCACGCAAACAACGAGGTCGGCACCATCCAGCCTATAACCGAAATTTCAAGGATCGCGAAAGAAAAGGGCATCCTGATGCATACCGACGCAGCACAGTCGATTGGCAAGATTTCAGCCGACGTCAATGAGCTTGGAATTGATCTGCTATCTGTCGCCGGTCATAAAATCTATGCTCCTAAGGGCATTGGTGCCCTTTATATTCGGGAAACCGTGAAAAATGAGATCTTCTTCCACGGTGCAGGGCAGGAAGATGGCAGACGGGCGGGAACAGAAAATGTCCTGGGAATTGTTGGCCTGGGCAAAGCCTGTGACCTGGCAGCTGTCAACCTGGCGCGTAATGCAGAGCTGATGCGTAAAACTCGCGATCACTTTGAGGAAGGGCTTTTGGCCAATATCTCTGATATCCGGTTCAACGGGCACCCCGACAAACGATTGCCAAACACCAGCAGTATCTCATTTATGGGAATAGAAGCCAACAGACTGCTTGAGGAGATCGGTCTTGATATCGCCGCCTCTGCAGGAGCTGCCTGTCATTCTGATCGGATTGAAATATCTCACGTCCTGCAAGCGATAAAATTACCTGAAAAGTGGGCAAAAGGAACCCTGAGATTCACTACAGGTAGATTTACGACAATTGAGGAAATTGACCGAGCTGTGGATGTTATCACCCAAGCAGTTAAACGACTGCGCTAATCGAAAAACATGGTACTACTCAATATCCCCTTTGTTCCAGATGACGACTATCTCCATTTTCTCCTTGAGAATGAGCACTGTCTGCAGTCCGTTCACTTCAGTCTGCACGACCCCCTGCTTCAGGACGCTAGAATTCACCTTGAAAGTGAATCAATTCAAAAATTGAAAGAATCACTTGGCCAGCTCAAGAAACCAAAAAAATACCTTCTGGCCAACGGACGTTTCCACCCGGAAGCTGTTTACAGGGGAGGTAAACAGCTTCAACCTCTTATCAGTAAACTTGACCAACTGCTGAAGGCCGATTTGCTAGATGGCCTGATCTTTGCCGACAGCTACATGCTGACCGCCCTGGCATATGCGGCGCCTTCACTTGCCGCCGCCATTGAAGCTATTCCAAGCGTGAACTTTCAGATCGACACGATCGAGAAGCTGGCAGTTCTGGTCGAACTGACTGCAGCCAACGGCTTCAAAACACCTGGGAAAATCACTCTGGACCGCAACCTTAACCGTAATCCCGGAGGCCTCACAACGCTTAAAGCCGCTATCAGAATACGATGGCCCCAAATGGCCATAGAGTTGCTCGCCAATGAAGGCTGCCTTTCCCATTGTCCTTTCCGTGCTACCCATGAAGCTCTTATCTCTTTGGCAAACTGCAACACAAAAGGGCTGGATACCCGCCTGCTCAACGACAATCTTGCCTGTGTGCGCTGGTTGACCAATTCACCATTTCGGGTTCTCTCTTCGCCCTTCATCCGACCGGAAGATACACCTTACTACGTTGACAAAGCAGATGTAATCAAACTGTGCGGTCGAACACTAGGTCCCAGATTTCTTAAACAGACAGTTAGTGCTTACCTGGAAGGCTCCTTTCATGGCAACCTGCTGAGCCTTCTTGACGCCTCGCAGTGGATGGCGGATATCTGGGATCTGCCTAATCAATCCTTACCGAAAAACTTCCTTGAAGAAATAATCTTTTGTAAGTTCGACTGCTCTACCTGTTCTCACTGCGAAACATTGTTTGAACAACTTGTCAGGATTAAGCCCATGCAGTTGATTGACAAACGTCCAGGTCAACAAGTGAAGTGATAAATAATCGCTGTTTTTTCAAAGACTCACTTTGATTTCATTGTATGTAATATTTTCATCCACATTCCTGGCTCAATTACGGCGTTTTGCTGTCAATTGTCAGGAAATATCCTGATTGGTAACCTGTTGCCATTTACATTTGTTGCATTGCCAAAAGAATACGATTCGGGGTGCTTTCTATCTCAAAGAAAAGTGCTTTATGTAAAGTTCCGGCTCTGGCTTTTCGAGGCAATCATCATTTTGTCTTAGTTCGGTGTGTTCGATAGCCAACTCGATTGTTGTCTGGTATCTTAGGTTCCATGTTAAAATTGTGTAAACAGGATGCGAGGCGCTTATTAGTGTTGCATCATTTCCAGCCTGCTTCGATAGAAGGAACATTCGAACGCCTGGGAAGTGTGCAATACGATCCTCTTAATCCGGTGGGGCGAAACCATGACTTGGTCCTGCAGGCTCGGGTTTCTGGTTACTCCGTGGGAGACTGGCAAGAGTTGGCCTACCGGGAGCGCTTTCTTTATGATGCCTGGGACAAGCAGGCATCGCTGGTTATGATGCGAGATTATCCAATGCGACGCATCTACTATGACTGGCACGCACCGCGCTGGCGTGAAGCAATACTGGATCGATACCCGGAGGCAGTTAAAATAGTTCTGGAGGAATTGCGTGAACGAGGGCCCTTGAGCAGCACCGATTTTCACTACCAGGAACATCACAAACAATGGGAAGGTTCTTGGTACGGCCCCAAGTTAACAAAAAATGTGCTACGTGCTTTGTGGCATACTGGGCAGGTGCACACATATAGGCGTAGCAAGGGTAAACATGTATATGACTTGGCTGAGAACGTTGTGCCCAGCCACCTTTACGAGGCAGAACCAATCCCTGCGGAACTATGTATTGATTGGTTGATCCTGCAGCGACACAAGGCGCTTGGATTGATGCGCCCGAACGCTGGAACAGCTGTTTGGAGCTTAGGTATTTCGGCACCAGAGCGCAGAAAGCATCTACAAAAACTACTTCAGAACGGTGCCCTGGTGGCGGTGGATGTTGCTGGAGTGACCTACCACGCCTTGCCGCGTACGCTTGAGCAGCTCGATACGAGCGTAAAAATTGATGACTATCAAATGCGTTTTGTGGCGCCGCTTGACCAACTCATGTGGGATCGGCCTGCTGTTGCTCACTTGTTTAACTTTGAATATGTGTGGGAAGTTTATAAGCCAGAAAAAATCAGGCGTTGGGGGTATTACGTTTTACCCGTGATGCTGGGCGATGAGTTTGTGGCTCGAATAGATTCAAGTATGAGCAATGGTGTTTGGAGTATTCATAAGTGGTATTGGGAGGATGGGGTTGAATCCACACTGGAACTGCTGGACGCACTTGAGCGGGTTGTTAGTCGGTTTCGGCACTATCTTGGGGCAGAGGCTCTGAATCTGCCAAGGGGGCTGAACCGCCAGCTTCGCGGAGCTTTCAGGGCTGGGTTCAAGGTAAAGAAATTGTAATTCGAACTGACAATTTCTGATAATCGATTTCTATCAAATCTGTCTATAATACACCAAAGCTGTGAGCCGAGATGCTGCTTTGTACCATTAAGAGTTGATCTTCTCTACAACTCGGTCACCCATACGCCTACATCAAGGTTTACACCCGGTACCCCAATAAAGGACCCGGCTATTGGCGGCACTGATTCGGGCATTCGAGCCACCGCAACAGCAATGTGGCTGGTTCCCACAATCTCCCCAATGGTGGGGTCGAATCCCTTCCAGCCCGCGCCAGGGAGGAACACCTCGGCCCATGCGTGGGTTGCCCCAAAATTGGCCGTTGATGGCTGAGCGTGCAGATAACCGCTAACAAAACGGCAGGCGAAACCTAAGAGCCTGGCAGCTTCCATGAAGAGAAATGCAGAGTCGCGGCAGGAACCGCTACCTATCTTGAGTGTTTTTTCTACGGCCTGAACCCCGGGTTCTTCACGCAGTTGATACGACACCGTTTGGTGAATATAGGCGTTCAGGCGTTGTAATAATGAATACGTCTGCAGTTGTTCGCCTGATTTCCAAAAATTCGCAACCCATTCGGTAAGCAGATCAATCGCCGCTTGGCCGGTAACATCTCCATACGGAGATAGTACCACCCACTCCTCAGGTTTATAGGCAAACGGATAGTCCCTTGCGTAATCCGCCACCAAAAAATCGAGAGGGGCTTGGTTGTAATGTTCAATGATGGTTTCGCTTTCAATTGATAACTGGCTGGCCTCTGAATCGAAGGTTGCTATTGCAACAGAATTACCCTCCACGTCACGGTACCATCGCAGAGTAGCCGGGGGAGAGATATTCAGGATGAAGGATTCGATACGCAGCTCGTGATCCTCTCTCGGGCGAAGGCGTAAGGTGTGTGGTTCAAGCCACACAGCTGCGGAAAAATTGTAATAAGTGCGATGAAGAATTTTATAACGTCGCATATTTTGCCCTCGTCGATTCCTTCTTTGATACCGTGTAGGTTCCACTGATGGATATTGTTAAAAGAAGCATTGGTCATCCTACCTCAATTCTTTTCGTTCGTGGCTACACTGGCTTAGCTAAAACGAGTTGTTGATTAGATTGTATGTTTTATTCGAAGACCGGCTTCGGAGGCTGATACTGTATATCGTACATCCGCGAATACAAGAAGATTGAGGGGTGATGCCTTTGTCAGTCGTAGCATTTACAAGAAATATGCTATTCCAACAATGTTTCCCTGACCCCAAGTCAAAACCACTAATTCTTTGCTGGAAGTGAGTTGATACCACACTGTGCCTAACTTGAAATTTGGTTCACAAATGGGTTGCGTTGTGCGGGAAGATCCTGTATTTGTTCAATTTGATAAAGATAAGGCATTTTCGAAAACTACTTCAACTTTATTGGTGCACCATGAACCATGGAGATTTACGAATGCATTCCACCAAGATAAAGCATGTTATATTAGCTGGTTTAATTGCTTTGATGTCTATTTTATTGTTTACCGGGAACATTTTTGAATGTCGAACGAAGACCGCCGAATCGCTATTGCAGTATATCGTTTACAATCAAATTGAAAGAGAAAATAGCGCTGGTAGGAGATTGCATGCAAATGGTTCAGCTAATATTTATCAACTCTTTAATTATTCGTTAATAGCCAGTGATTTATACACTTGCTGGCCAACTGCCCTTGGAGTTGTTGAGTTTAAGTTTATTAAGTGATGAAAAAAATCTACTGAAGATTTGCCATCTGCTTGACGCCAATACGAAAAAAACCTTGGATTCGATGCTCAAAGTGGCGGTATTTGAAAATAATATAAAGAAAACAAAGCAGTTATTGTCTCTTGGATCTAATCCTAATGTCATTGTAGACAAGGGCAATCCGGCTCTCAATGCAAGTGTTCTGAAAAATCATATAGAAATTGCGAGATTGTTAATCGATGCAGGTGCTAATTTGAATATCACTTCTGCAAAAGGCTGGAATGCCCTGAATGTCGCCATTTTCTATCACTATAATACCCTGGCAAAACTCCTTATTCCGTCTGGAGCGGATATTTCTACGAACATTAAAAATATTAAAAAATCACCCCTATGGATGTCTGTTAGCAAAGGAAACCTTGAAATTCTTGAGCTACTTCTTTCTTTAGGCGTCAATACCAATGTAACGATCCCGTCTAATTTTTCTGGAGACCGCCCAACGTCTGTAGTGGATTATGCTTTAAATAAGAGACAATATGAAATTGCGAAACGTTTGATTCATGAATCAGGCCCCTCTAAATTAACCGATGAGAATGTTATTGCTCAGCCATTTATCTCAAATGATTGTTTAGCAGGAGTACAACGAGAGCTTACCAGACGTTCCTACCAGGGGTTCACATTGACCAACTCAAACCCGATTATTGAATCAATAACTAAAGGAAGTATTTTCTCTATCTCAGTGTTAACGGGTCATGGCACAATGGCGAGCCTGGCAGCGGGCATGGCATACCACTTAAAGCAAATCGGGATTACCTTGCGGGGATGACCGTATCTTCAAATTCATCCGGGCGCAGTGACAGCATAAAAGTAAATTTTGGCTCAAGCCCTTTTGTCTATACAATTCCAATTGGATATCTTTCATATGATGGTATTCAGGGGGCGACCAGCTTGCCTTTTATTCGTTCTTCTAAGAAAATTTGAATACCTAACCTAATAGTTTAATACAAAAAAAAAATGTAAGCCCATCAGCAAATCCACCTTCTTAATCCTTTGCCTAGCTGTTCGGATATGCCCAAAAAGACACGAGGCATGCCTTGCCCAAGACCATCCTTGAGATCGGGATTGGAGGGGAAAAAAATTCTTTTGCTGAGCCAGGAAATTTAAATTCGAATCACCGTTTTTGCTGCCATGGGTTGGAGGAATTATCGGCAGAGGAGATTGTCTGACATCGAGTGTGTCATTATATTCGTGAAACACTGATCTACCACTCCACAAGGTGGCACGCGGTTTAGTTGCGCTTGTAAGGCACTCATCCAGGTATGCAAATTAAGGATCCCCTCCTTATGAAAAAAAGAGATCCAGAAGATATTAAGTCAAATTGGCTTGGAAGACATCGGCGATTTCTCATGTGGGGCGTTCTGCTGATTTTGGGTGGGGCAGGCGGCTTCTACTATTATATAACGGGCGGTCGCTATATGAGCACGGACGATGCTTATATCAGTGCGGCAAAAGTATCAATCAGCGCGGATGTTTCAGCGAGGGTGAGCGAGATTCCCCTGGTTGACAATCAGTCTGTTCATAAAGGTGATGTGTTGTTTCGTCTTGATGACAGGCCTTTTGCGATTGAAGTACAGGGAGCTGAAGCACAGTTGGCTAGTGCCAGACTTCAGGTATCCGCAATGAAAGCTGGTTATCGACAGAAACTTGCTGACTTCAGGTCTGCCGAGAGTACTCTCCTTTATCGGCAACAAGAATATGAGCGGCAGAAGAAACTTGATAGTGCCGGTATTTCTTCCCAGGCACAACTCGATAAGGTGTCGCAGCTGCTTCATGCAGCACAGCAGGAACGGGAGGCTCAACAGCAGGCTGCCGACACAGCGCTAGCTAATCTGGGCGGCAATCCAAATATTAACATCAATGACCATCCGTTGGTTCGGGAGGCTCAGGCAAAACTCGACAACGCCAGACTCAATCTGTCTTATACCACCATCTATGCGCCAATCAATGGCATTGTCACTAAGGTGGAGCATCTGCAGGTTGGCGAATACGTGACGAAGGGCGCACCGCTTTTTGCTTTAATATCCAGCACTGACATGTGGGTCGAAGCAAATTTCAAGGAAACCGCCCTGACCTATATGCGTCCCGGTCAAAAGGCACATATCAACGTTGATTCTTTTCCCGGCAAAGAATTATCCGGAAAGGTTGCCAGCTTGAGTCCCGGAACAGGCTCGTCTTTTGCATTGCTTCCCCCGGAAAACGCGACAGGTAACTGGGTTAAAATAGTACAGCGCGTGCCGGTTCGTATCGTCATCGACAATACTGCGGGTGTGCCTTTGCGGGCCGGCATGAGTGTTACGGTGGTTATTGACACCGAACATAGGCGATTCTCGTGGGGGCATTAATCGATGGTTGATGCAACTGATTTCAAACCTGTTGAAAATCGTCTTCTAATTACCTTCTCGGTCATGCTGGCAACTGTCATGCAGTCGCTTGATAATACCATAGCCAATGTAGCCCTGCCGCATATGCAAGGAACGTTTTCTGCGACGCAGGATCAAATAGTCTGGGTGTTGACGTCCTATATCGTAGCTGCGGCGATTGCCATTCCCTTGACAGGCTGGCTGGCCACCCGCTTTGACCGAAAGAAAGTATTCCTCATCTCTATTATCGGTTTTACGTTAACCTCCGTTCTTTGCGGCATGTCCCTGGCTCTCTGGCAAATCGTTTTGTTCCGTTTGCTTCAAGGTATCAGCGGGGCGGGGCTCGTACCGTTGTCACAGTCGATTTTACTTGATATCAACCATCCGAAAGATCATGGGCGGGCCATGGCATTCTGGGGAATCGGCGTGACAATCGGTCCGATTCTCGGCCCGGCTCTCGGCGGCTGGCTGACTGAAAATTACAATTGGCGCTGGGTCTTTTATATCAATGTGCCGATTGGCATCCTTGCCTTTCTCGGACTCCTGTTTTTTCTGCCGTCGAGAGACGAGAATCGCGCAAATCGATTTGATTTTTTTGGCTTCATCGCTCTCAGTGTCGCTGTGGGTTTTCTGCAAATTATGCTCGATCGGGGAAGCCTCAAGGACTGGTTTTCTTCAACTGAAATCATGATCGAAGGCATCGTCGCCGCGGTCGCTTTTTATCTTTTTATTATCCATACTCTCACTCATAAACGACCATTTCTTAACATAAACCTGTTTGCCGATGCCAATTTTCTTGTCGGCAATATCATAATCTTCGTTATAGGAGTAGTGATATTTGCAACCCTCGCACTGCTTCCACCATTGTTACAGGATCTTATGAATTATCCCGTAATCACAACCGGTCTCGTGACTGCACCTCGCGGCGTCGGTCTAATGTTTGCTATGATAGTCGTCGGCCGTCTGGTCGGCCGCATCGATACGAAACTTTTGATGGCATCGGGAATATTAATGACGGCTTTCGCCTTGCGGCAAATGGCCCACTTTTCCCTGCTAATGGATGAGTGGCCGGTAATCGAGACAGGTTTATTACAAGGATTTGGCATAGGCTTTGTCTATATACCACTGGCGACCGTCTCTTTTGCCACCCTGCCGAAACACCTGCGCACGGAAGGAACAGCATTCTTCAACTTGTTGCGTAACCTTGGCAGCAGTATCGGTATATCGGTGGTACAAGCACTATTAACTCATAACACACAGGTGGTTCATGCAGGTCTTGCAGCTCGGTTGACACCATATAACATAGCTGCAAATCCTACATTTCAAGCTGCTCATATCGACCTGGCAAGCCCGCAGAGCCTAGCCCTGCTGAACAATGAGATAACGAGACAGGCAAGTATGATAGCATATCTCGACAATTTTAAACTGATCATGGTGATGACTCTGATGCTGGCGCCGCTTCTGCTGCTCTTTCGAAAGGGAGAAAAGACAGAAGGTACGCGCCCATTGGTTGCGGAATAACCATGTATGCCGCATCTACTCGATACGATCAATATTTGCTGCTGGCAGACACTTTCCGAAAACTCCGCAGGAAAAGCTGGCGGTAGTTGTATTTTCATGATCAGTTTACTATACATTTCCACTGTTAAGGGGTTACTCTGGGATTTTGATTTCTCGCGTGGCGGCTCTTCTCGACCTTCTTTTTTATGAGTTTTGTTACATGGATCGTTGGATAACCTGTTTTCCGGGAGGGGCAAACTGGAATGGTTTTTTGGGAAAAACGCCAATCAAGTTGAATTGGCTTATTTTTGAGAAAAAGGAATATTGTAAAAATGACTGACACACAATACAAGACTATAGCTTTCCAGGGAATGGCAGGTGCTTATTCAGATCTTGCCTGTCGAAAGGCCTATCCAGAACTTGAGACAGTGCCCTGCGTCTCTTTTGAGGCTGCATTTTTGGCCGTTCGGGAAAAAATGGCAGATCTTGCCATGATTCCTGTCGATAACACTTTGGCGGGACGCGTCGCTGATGTCCATTATCTCATCCTCGATGGGAAACTCCATATCATTGGCGAGCATTTTCAGCTCATTCGCCACTGTTTGTTAGGACTCCCCGGGGCAAAACTGGAGGATTTGACTGATGTTCACAGTCATGTCCATGCTATTCCGCAATGCAAAAAAATTATTGAAGAATTGCACCTCGTCAAACACGTTGTCGCAGATACGGCAAAAGGTGCTTCTGATATTAAAAAGTGGGGTGACAAAACTCAGGCAGCGATTGGTTCTGAATTGGCTGCAAATATCTATGGGCTGGAGATTTTGAAAAATGATGTCCAGGATGCAGCACATAACACCACGCGATTTTTAGTCTTTTCTCGAGAAAATGATGTACCTGAATTCGAGGAGGGGAAAAAATATCTGACAAGTTTCCTCTTTGAGGTAAGAAACATTCCAGCAGCTTTGTATAAAGCATTAGGCGGGTTTGCGACTAATGGTGTGCAAATGGTAAAATTGGAAAGTTATGTCGACAAGGATTTTAATGTGGCCCGTTTTTATGCCGATGTAGAAGGGCATATTGCCGAACGCTCACTGCAACTCGCACTTGAAGAACTCCGATTTTTTGCAAAACGTGTTGATATGCTGGGTACGTATCCAGGTCATATTTTTAGAAATTCAACCAGGGTGTAATATTGCCTGCAACCACTTTGGACATAATGAGCAGATATGGACGATACATTTCAACAAATTAGCCGCGTTGGCTTCATGAAACATAATGGTGGTATGGAATTCAGGAAAATCTCTGTTTCTGACTACCAATTTAGAGCCATGGTGCAGGAAATCCATTTAAATCCTGGTGGTATTACCCATGGTGGCTTTATCATGAGCCTGATGGATTCAGGAATGGGAACAGCTGCTCACAGGGCTCTTGGTCCTCAAGCAAGAGCTGCAACAATTTCTTTTGACGTAAAATTTATTTCTGCGTCAACAGTAGGAGATTTACTGTTAGGTAGTGCTACAGTTCTTAAAAAAACGCGTTCGCTGGTTTTTATGCAGGGTGAAATACGAAGTGGGGAAAGGCTTATTGCAACAGCCGAAGGAATTTGGAAGGTGTTATAGCTTCCCGCTCTTCGCCAGCAGATAATCCGATCCTGCTTGACGAGCGGGATCGCACAGTCTGGCACAATGGACAGCCAGATCGAGGTAGGAGTGGTCCGGTTGGAACGAGCGCTCTCTTCGGGGGAAGTTCTGCGGCTATCATTTGTCGAGAGGCTTTACAGTTCTTTGAAATAACAACCAGAGAGATATCTAAAAAAATGATTGATGTGCTATATGTTCTGAGCGACTCCAATATCTAAGGAGAAATCTCAAACACATCTCTGTTCTGTTTTTAAAGGTACATTTGGTAACGTTGAGTGGGTGCTCAAAAGCGGGTCGATTGCAAAGCCTTGCAGCATATGCGAGTCCGCGTGATTCAAAGGGCATTTTTTTGCGATTCATTCAGCCAGTCGATAAATCTTCCTCTTGTTCTTTTGAATAAAATCCGTTCGAAAATTTCCCGGTCGTAGAGGTAGAGACAATACCTGATCGAAGTGAAGGGACTGAATGTTTTATCGGGATTTTCTTTGATGAAATGTTCGTGAAACTCTTTGATGATGTTGAGATTATTATTTAAGCATCGATGAAAATCAGACTTTTGAAAACCACTGTGCAATTTTAGGATATCATTAACAAAGTTATCCACTTTGAAGTCTTCAAACTCAAAATCCCTGAAAAAATGGCCGGCGATTCGTATAAAGTTAAAAGCATTCAAGGTTTTTGTACTGGTGGGTGCGTCACTTTGATTTTCATTTTTAAGCGTATCTTCGAACTGTTCTAGTATCGGATCCACAGTTTCTTGTTGCATCAGTTCTGTTGTTGCGTTGCGGATTTCCTTAAATTCGCGGTCGGCAAGCTCGAAAAGAGCAGAAAGGATGTTGATCCTGCGCTTCAGGTCAATAGGAATTGATTTTTTGTATTTGATCTTATGGTCCAGCACACTCCAGGCATCCTGAATGAGAGATCTGATTTGCACTTCGAAGGAATTATCGGCATACGGCAAGTATTTTGGTAAGGATGCCATCTCATCGTTCAGAGCCAGGTCCAGATGTAGACCTTTGTAACCGAAAAATTCTTCGGTGTTTCCCACTGAGGAAATTTTATCGGTAATGTTAAGAATTTTGAAGTGCTGCTGCAGCATATCTGACAGCCGACTAATCTGGTCTTCATAGAGACAAACGATTCGAATACCGATCAGATCAGAGATAAAAGATTTGATCGCGTACGGTTGTTCCACGGTTTCGAGTCTGTTTTGGTATTTACGATGAAATTTTTTGATGCACTCATCTTTATCTTTGACTCGGCCTTCTATCTTTGTGACCTCATCTATGCCAGATTTTTTGATTAATGAATTGATAAGGCTGATATAGGCGTTCTTGGCAGCAAAAAAATGCTTCCGGTTGCTATCGTAATAATCCCTGAATACGTTTTTTTCCTGCTCGAAATCCAAAGAGGCCATGGTTGGTTCCTTACACGTTGATATTCCATGGCTGTTTGCGTCGCCATTCCATTATGATTTCCGTAAAATGCCTTGAAGGTGCATACATTTAAACAGAGACAATAAGCAGTGACAATATAATTCCTTCAATTTCACACAGCAAGACATCGGCTTAAAAAGCCGATAGAGAGGCAAGGATGTCGAATAAATAAAACTACTAATCAGGATAGTTTGTAAAGTAGTAGATAATAATGAGTCAAAGTTGCATTACCACGGCAATCAAAACCCATCGTTTAACAGTAGTCATATATAGCGGTTATCTTATTGCTGATGTCCAATGGATAAGTAGATGGTTGAGGTGGTCAAGTAAAAATGGACATTTTTACTTGACCACCTCAAGTCACACCGGTCGGAGATTGCGGTCAGGAAGATGGGTCAAATACCTTCGGCGCCCTCTTCATTTTTGATGCGGTGTTTTAGCGCATACATAGTTGTTGACCCGGAGGACCAAAACATCAGTTTTCCTTCTTTTACCAGACCATTGGCAACATTCTTTAATTCTCGTGGTTTTGTTTCCGGGTCACAGGCATAGAAATCTTTGATATACAGCTGGGGTTTCGGCGAAGTTTCGGCTTTTTCAAGAATTGCGATTTTGAGTGCTTCTTCCGTTAGTTTCATTTCAGGACCTCTTGTAGAATTTCAAATCAGCAGTCAACCTGCCCAAACGTGAACAATGTTTTGTTTACAAAAACAACAAATTATATCAATCGTCTGGTCAGGCATTTCTGCTGCATGTAACCAGTAATGCAATGCGGTCAGCCGCAGCAAAAGCTCCAGCAATTGGCGAGATAGATTGGGCCCTTGGTTGCTCTATAGTTGCTTGCAGTGGACCACAATACCGACGACACTGTCTGCTGCTTGATAGCCGAAGCTAAGAGCCGCCAAGACGATGGATATGATGTTGATACGTGTTGATGTTCTCACCTGTTTCATTTTCACTAGATTTTGTCGTGTGAGTTCCTTCTTAATCATGCAAGCTCTGCGCCAGATTGGATTAGTTTGCTAATTCATCTGTATCTATCTGGTATTTTAATATTTATAGAGATCAATAATTTGACAAGAGTACCGTCAATAGTCATGGGAAAACGGTCATATTTAACCTATGGTCAAGTGTGACCATTATCTCTGAATATATTTCGACTGTTATAGTGATGCCTTTCAGCTGCTCGATACTGAGCTTATGCATTCGGGCTTCCAAGGATGTGCGTTTGAGGTTGAGGTTCTGAGGGGTATATTGGAATTTAAGGAGAGTAACAGGCAGGATTGTTTAACTTTCCAAAGCGGTGCAATTAATTGAGGTGATCAAGGAGGTATTGAGGCAGTTACTCAAAAAACATGCGGGACTTCTGCAAGAAGAAGCAGAGGTCCCGCATGTTAATTGGTGTTTTATGGATTATTTTGGATCAAATTCTCCATAATGCCCTTTTGTTCGGTGCATGACAGAGTCCCTACAAAACAACAGGTGTAGAAAGTGTACCTTTTGCTGGGTGCCCGTCTTATCTGGTTTCCAGCCTGAAACGGCCCTTTTACCCTAAATCTTCGTTATTTATGAAATTTAATCCTCGGAATATTACTTATATCCCTGCGGTTAAATGTATCGAACGCCTCAATGTAGAATAAAATGCCTCGTCTCAGGATAAAAACTATCGATAATAGAGACTTGAACTCCCCATGGTGAGGAGAGCTTTGTGCAGATTTTTTCTGAATTCACGCCGATCCCATATTCCCAGAATATGTCCACGTTTCAGAGCATTTCTCGCAGAATGGTAGTCGGGTGGTATGTCTGAACCTGTGGTTTCCCTTATGACACGCGGACCGGCAAAACCCACTCGGCTCGATCTGATAGCGAACTGATAGGGTGAACAGCCAAGGAAAGAAGCAACCGGTCCGGCGTATGAATTGTTATCGTACACTACCAGGTATAATCCGCCGGCATCGATATATTCACGCACTGCCATAGTACACTTGGGCATTTGGGTAACGCCTAGAGTGCCTTCCTGGATGCGGATGCCGCCGGTAGTATGAATATAGGCAAGGAAAGGCCGTTTCTTACGTTTGGCCAGGGCACAGGCCTGAACAAATTTCTCGCCTTCTGCAGATCCCACTGTCCCGTTACGAAAATCCGAATAAAGCATCGCGACAATGATCTTTATACCGTTTACCTTGGCATGAAAGGTCATATTGCCTGAACGTCGGCCCGTTTTATCTTTTGCCAGCTGCAGTCTTTCTGTAAATCCCGTGTAGTTGAGCGGATTTCCGGAGGTTATGTCGGTGTTGAATTGTCTTATTGAATTGGGATCGAAGATATTTTCAAGATACCACTTATGCTCAAGTGGGAAATGATGACCACAGGTCTCACAGACTCCGGCAAATTCGCCGTAGAGATCCTTGATCCAAAGGTCTTGACAGCCGTATTTATCGGCATTGGGACAACTTACAGTACGATCTAGGTTGGCAAGTGGGCTGGTATAGGTGTCAGTGAGTTCCAGTGGGTCAACGCGGCGTGAAGAGTTTCCCTGCTGCTGACCTCCTCCCGAATAGGTGATCAGACGTTGCGGCTTGTCCGTCTTCTTCTTGCCAAAGAGGTCCATGAAGGCGTTTATCGGCTCGGTGATGCGTTTCAGCATAACCGAACTTTCGCCTGAAACATCTTTAAAGACCTTTCTGACCTGGCGCTTGTGGTTTTTCATGATATCATAGCGCAGGGTATAGTATACTTTCTCGGTTCTTACCTTGGCCAGATTGTAGATGCCTTCTTCTGCGTCGACTTGACCGGTAAAACCGTTTTTCCCCATTGCCAGATATTTTTTGGAGCGCAGATTTAGAAGTCTTTTGATTTCCTCCTTGCTCAGATCCCAAGAAACCTCCGGCTGAAGTTCTTCCTCTTTAGCCGGTTCATGCTTTTTCCGCCTGATTTCATAGGTACGCAGGGCACTGAAGCTTTTTGTGGAAAGGACCACTTTATCTGTTGCCCGCAATATCTCGGCACGGAGCTTGGAAAAGAAGGCAAAGTCGTCTCTTCTGGCACCAAGCATTGGCTCGTAGATGATCCGGTCAATAGTTCCTTTTTCCAGGTTATCCCTGGCGGTCAGTTTGAGCCGGTCGGCACAGACCTCAATCAGCTCTTTGGGAACTTTGGAGCCTTCACGGATTTTCCCCTCAATCGCAGCGGCACCTTCAGGAGAAATCACAGAGTAATAGCCATGCGATGCCATAATTCTGTAGTCAGAGAGACCGATGGCCTCAGCTCCACCGGAACCACCTTCGGATATCATGGAAATCATCGGTACCCTGAGTTTGGTCATGGCGTAGATATTTCTGGCAATCTGCTGAGCCGCCCCGGAGCCTTCCTCTACAGGGTAAGAGCCGGGGGTGAAGATATAAAAATGAATGGGGATTCCTTCGGTCTCCGCAACCTTCATATACCGCAAGGCTTTTTCGTTTCCCTGAGGTTTGCAGGAACCGCCGTTACGGAATTCTTCACCATGACCGGTTTCCTGTCCGATAACCATAACTGAAGAGGTATAGGGTTTGTTTTTTATCCGTCTGGTGATCGTGGCTTTGGCGCAGAGCATCGCTGGGTCGACATTGGCATCACCCTCACCGCCGAGCTCAGTGTAATCCTCATAGACATTTTCCAGTATGTCTTTCAAACTGAACCGTTGAACGGATCTGACGATTCGGACTCGCTCCATCGGGCTGAGATTTTCTTCAGCTCTTTCTTCCAGGAAACTGATCGATTCGTTGAGCTTACGGATCTCTGCCGAAAGTTTTTCCTCGGTGTGATCGTAGATAGTGAGCTTGAGCTGTTCACAGTTTTTCTTGAAACCGTCCAGATTGCCCCAGTTGGAGTAATCTTTTACCTGAAGCAGGTAATTAATTCGTTCTTCTATTTTTAGAAGTTGTTTGAGTAATTCTTTCATGTTGAAGCTATTTTTTTGTGTGATATCGTTGTTAAGTCATTAATCCCCCATAAATTACGGGAGGGATAAGGCAATATGAGATAATTCAAGGAGTGGCTAACTCCTGCAATCCCCGTACTTTCCGAGGATAAGTATCTTCACGAAGTTATTATCCCCCGCAAAGATCGGGGGCTCTGTTCAGTACCCCCCTTGCGGGGTGTAAGTTCCTTCACCAAATGTTTTCTTGGAAAAAATCAACAATACATTGTGAAAGGTACTAAAAAGCCAGCAAGCGATCCAGATTGTTTTTAAGGTAATCGAGATTGGTGATAATCGGCTTATCATGTGAATCCTTGCCGCGGATAACGGTTTCATCAATAAAACGGGCGGCTTTAGCCTTGGCGTCATCCATCGAATCTCCCCATACGAGGGCGAGGGCCAGATTTGGGTCAAAATCACTGGGGATGGGGTACGGTCTGTCTTGAGGGACATGTGAATAAACCACGGACCAGGGATGCTCAGGAAATTTGAATTCGGTTATCGTGCCGATCCACGGGGCGAAGCCGCGTCGGGTGTCTTCTGCCACAATACGTAGTTCAATCGCTGCACCTTTGAATTTAACCGCGCCTTGTTTGTAGCCCAGTTTGTTTCCGAGACCGAGTCGGATCTGCTCCCGAATCAGATTTGGTTGTTCGCCTCCAATGTAACTGATTCTTGCTGAAATGTCATTTTCAACCTGAATACGAGTATTTACTTCAAGTAAATAGGGTTGTCCGGATCTGCTGACGATCCATTCCCAGGTACCCACATTGTCATATTTTACATAGTCCGCGAGCTTGAGGGAGTATTTGACTATTTGATCGAGGACCTTCTTCTCATCAAAATCATACTCGAAACAGGAGTCGTGGAAACCAGGCGCCGCTTCAACCCGTTTCTGTCTCCCAGTCGACTGGATCGTGCAGTTTCTGGAGCTGAAATGGATTCGTTCACCATATTTAGAACAGACGAGCTGGACTTCAATGTGGTTGTAATCACGCAGGCATTGCTCTATGAGTACACCACCGTCTCCGAACTGTCTCTTGGCGTAATTCTGCAACTGCCTATATACTCTTCGGAATTGTTCAATTTCCGTAACCTCTTCAATACCCATGCCACCGCCACCGGCAGCAGCCTTAATCAGGATCGAAGGGTTTTCAACTCCGGCTTGCCGTTGATCATCGAGAAGCTTTGCGGCGATCTCTTCCGCTTCCATCTCGTTATAAATGGGGGCATCTGTTCCGGGAATAGTGGGGATTCCAAGTTTGTTGGCGACGCGCTTCGTATTGATCTTGTCACCAAGGTCCCTGATCACTTCCCAGTTGGGGCCGATAAAGGTGAGTGCACGATCACGAATGGTTGCCCGTCTGGCAAAACGGTAATCTTCTGAAAAGAAACCGTAACCGGGATGGACTGCGGTGCAGCCGGTATGGTCTGCTACGGCAAAAATATCATTTGGCTCGGTGTAACTGGTTATGCGCCAGGCGTTTTGATCCGGACCACTGGTAATATTTTGATGTACATGCTCTGAATCTTTGTCTGCTTCTGTGTAGACGACGACATAGTCGAGATCAAGATCTTTGCAGGCATTCATGATACGAATGGCTATTTCACCACGATTTGCTATAAGAACCTTTCCTTCCAAGCTGTTCCTCGTAAAGTCTAAATATGCTGGTTTATCTGTTGTCTTCCTGTTATTTCATTGCTAATGCACACTAATTGCAATATATGGAATTTGAAATCGTCGCTACTATAGTCATGCAGTATCGAATAGAAAAGAAAAATTATGCATTTTGGGCTGGTTTTACACTGGACAACTCCATCTGGCGCGGATCTTCCTTTTCTGCTTGACAGCATTGATCCGAGTTAATCGGTAATGATTCTGGAGAATTGTAAACAGAAGATTGATTTTTCTGAACGTGATGTTATTTATCTAGGATAAATTGGATTTCCAACCACAGAGCTTTTTCTCTTGAAAAGAGCTTTCCATAACTATTGCCGACCGTCACTATATTGGTCATTTTATTAACATAATGGACAACGATACAGAATCTGAACAACAGTACTTAGACCAGAAAAAGGGTTTTTTAAAAAAGTTAATCCAAGTAATTGATTTTAGAAAACCAGGCACAAAGGAAGATCTGGATCATGATATTCAGGAACTTCTTGAGGAAGGGGAGGAACATGGGCTTATTACCCCTCTTGAGGAGAGAATGATAAACTCCATCCTTGAATTTCGCGAGACGTATGCCTCCGAAATCATGACCCCGGCGGCGGAAGTCGTTTCCTTCGACGAGTCCGCGCCGATGTCGGAACTTATTGAAATTGTCACTGAGAGCGGTTTCACCCGTATCCCGGTATACCGCGAAAATCCCGATCGCGTTATTGGGGCAATTCATGCCAAAGACCTCCTCAGGCTCTGTGCCCGTCCCAGTGCGGAACCTGCAAGTCTTGCCAGCTATCTTCGACCTGTCTACTTTATTTCGGAATTAAAACCGATTGTCGATCTGCTCAAGGAATTTCAGAAACGCAAAGTGCACATGGCCATGGTCACCGATGAATTTGGTACTGTGCGCGGACTCATCACCCTTGAGGATATCCTTGAGGAGATAGTGGGAGAAATAGATGATGAATATGATGAGGAAGAACATACCATAGAGGTGATCGACGAACTGACTATTCAAGTCCACGCATGGGTTGATATTGAGAAAATTGAAGATCATTTTGATACCGAATTTCCCGAAGGTCCTTATGAATCGGTAGGTGGCCTAGTGATTAATATGCTGGGGCGATTGGCGGTCACTGGTGATACTGTTGACGTTGCCGGTTTTCGGTTTGAGGTCCAAAGTGCCGATACCAGACAGATTAAGATGATACGAATTAGCAAAATCATCGAGGTCAAGTAACAATCGTGGTGTCTTTTAGTCGTAACTCTTTTTTCCTGTCTGTTCTGACCGGACTGCTGCTTTGGCTTTCTTTTCCGGGAGGAGGAGCGGTCTGGCCCATATTATTTGTCGCTCTTGTGCCCCTGCTTTTGGTCATACAGCGTGAAAATGTCAAAGGAGCTGCCCTCTGGGGAATCACCGGCGGGCTTGTTCATTTTGTACTGCTTCTCTATTGGATAGTTATTGTACTCGGAAAGTATGGTGGGTTAGCCTGGTTTATCTCTATACCGGCGTTGCTTTTGCTGGCTTTGTATATGAGTCTCTACATTGGCCTTTTCGCTTTGCTCGCTCGTTATATATTGCAGGCATTTCCGCCAGCAGTTTCTTTATGGTTGTTGCCCTCGCTCTGGGTAGGCATCGATTGGTTACGTGGAGTGATCTTCACCGGTTTTCCATGGATGGATCTGGGGTATGCATTATATAAAGTACCATATCTTATCCAGATTGCAGATCTTGTCGGACACCACGGGGTGACATTTCTTGTTGTTTTTGTCAATACCTGCTTGATGTTGATTGTAACGAAAAAACATTCGGTTTTTGGCTACCTGTTCCTCCTTGTCCCGACCCTCTGTTTGCTCGGTGGTATTGGCATCTACTCGAAAAACCGATTTGAGCAGGTGCAGCACGAAATGTCTGCCCCGGATGCTTCGCGGATTACAGTGGGTATTGTTCAGGGCAATGTTGATCAGAGTGTCAAGTGGTCGCCATCTGAGCAACAGGCAACGGTGGAAAATTACCTGTCACAGACAAAATCGCTCTTTGGCTTGCCGCGACCTGCACTGGTCGTCTGGCCGGAGACAGCTCTTCCTTTCTACCCGCCGTCCAATGGTTACATGCAACCCCTTAAGCAAGTAGTTGCTGCAGACGATTTCGCTCTTCTGACCGGCGCTCCCTGGTACGAAATTATCGACCGTAATGCGAAAAAAATGAATTTCTATAACAGTGCAATTCTCCTGCAACCGGATGGACTGTTGGGTGGGAAATATTACAAAACCCATCTTGTTCCTTTCGGTGAATATGTTCCACTTAAAAAGTTTTTGCCATTTCTGGCACCTCTTGTTGAGGCAGTTGGAGACTTTAGTACCGGCAGGATTGAACAGCCTTTGGTCTGGCAGAAGGCAAGAGTCGGAGTACTCATCTGTTTTGAATCAGTTTTTCCGGAATTATCCCGTAAATGGGTGTTGGCAGGAGCCAATATACTGGTTAATTTGACGAATGATGCCTGGTATGGTAAGTCGAGTGCCCCGTACCAAAGCTTGGCCATGTCGGTACTGCGGGCTGTGGAAACCAGGCGCAGTTTGGTCCGGTCAGCAAATACCGGAATATCAGCTTTTGTCACTCCGGCGGGAACAATTACCAGGCAGTCAGAGTTGTTTGTGCCCTGGGCGGCGGCAAAAGAAGTGGTTCTTCTGGAGCAGGTGACGGTCTGGGCGCGCTATGGCTATTTATTCGCGCCGATCTGTCTGGTAATAGGGCTTTTCGGTGGATTGATTGCCGGATCGAGAAGACGATGGTTTCGAATGATGAGCAAATCCTGAGAAATTGACTATATTATGCGTTGTGTTAAAGGCGCAATTTTCCGCTTGGTATGAAAATTGGGTCAAAATATTAAAGTATTAAGGTAGAAATTATGGCTATTGAAATCGGTGCAGCAGTATCCAAACAAAAACTTGTTGATTTAAAAATTCGTTTACTTACGCTCAAGGAGCATCTTTGACTTAGCCGTAAAGAAAGACCGGCTGGACGAACTGGAAAGACAGACACTCGAGCCAGGGTTTTGGAATGATGCTGAAACGGCAACGGTGATCCAGAAAGAGCACGGTCAACTTCAGGAGGTTATTGAAGGTTGGGGTGAACGTTGGAAAGAGCTGGAAGATACAGAAATGTTCCTCGAAATGGTTATGGAGGAAAAAGACGCCGAGCTGGAGCAGGAAATAGCTGAGAAGATTGAGGATATGGAACAAAGCCTGGCACTGGCTGAACTGGAGTGCATGTTTGATGGAGAGCATGATAGCAGCAATGCTATCATGTCAATCCATGCCGGTGCCGGCGGTACCGAAGCTCAGGATTGGGTGGGGATTCTCATGCGAATGTATCTTCGCTGGGCCGAAATGCGTGGTTTTAAAACTTCTATTCTTGATTATCTGGCCGGTGATGAAGCTGGTACCAAAAGTGTCGCAATTATGTTCAAGGGGCGAAATTGTTATGGCTACCTTCGTTCCGAACTGGGGATTCACAGGTTGGTTCGTATTTCCCCCTTTGACGCCAGTGGGCGACGTCACACTTCTTTCGCCTCGGTAATGGTGTTACCGGAATTGGACGATTCCATTAATGTGGAAATTGATGTTAAGGATCTCCGGATTGACACCTATCGGTCCAGCGGGGCGGGAGGGCAGCATGTCAATAAAACCGATTCTGCTATCCGGATAACTCATTTGCCAACGGGAATAGTTGTCCAATGTCAGAATGAGCGTTCTCAACATAGCAACAAAGATACAGCAATGAAAATGCTGTCTGCACAGCTGTATGAGCTTGAAAGGCAGAAAAAGGCAGAGCAGAGCGAGGGATTGTCCGGAGACAAAAAAGGTATTTCCTGGGGGAGTCAGATACGGTCGTATGTGCTGCAACCGTATCGAATGATCAAGGATCACCGTACAGATCATGAAACCGGCAATGTCGATGCAGTGCTCGACGGAAACCTTGATCCCTTTATTAAGGCATTTTTGCTGTTAGGAAAATAAGAAAGCGATTTTATCGGGCTTCTTTCAGGTAAGTTGAAGGAACAAAAAGATAACTGTGCATTCGTATAGGTGAAAAATAAAAAGGCCGACTCTTTAGAGAGTCGGCCTTTTTATTTGGTTTTTTATTCGATGGTTTTATTTCAGCACTTCGGCAACAGGGGTATAATCAAGGCCAAAAGCATCGGCGACTCCCTTATAGGTGATTTTGCCGCGGACAACGTTCAAGCCAAGTGCGATTTCCTCGTTATCAAGACAACTCTGCTTCCAGCCTTTGTTGGCGATCTGCACAGCATAGGGGAGAGTTGCGTTGGTTAAGGCCAAGGTTGAGGTTATGGCAACAGCACCAGGCATATTGGCTACACAGTAGTGAACAACGCCGTCGACAGTAAAGACCGGATTGTCATGGCTGGTCGCTTTGGAAGTTTCAAAACATCCGCCCTGATCGATAGCCACATCCACCATGACGGCACCTTCTTTCATAACTTTCAGCATATCCTTGGTGACCAGCTTGGGTGCTTTAGCGCCGGGAATAAGAACCGCACCGATAACCAGATCAGCTTGAGCCAGGAGCTCACGCAGTTTAGGTACACTACTCATAATCGGGAAACAGTTGCTGGGCATAACTTCACTAAGGTAGCGCAGGCGATCGAGATTGGTATCAAGGAGATACACTTTAGCGCCGAGACCACAAGCCATAATTGCAGCATTAATACCGACCACACCGCCTCCGATGACGACTACTGTTCCTGGTTCAACACCAGGAACACCACCAAGCAGAATGCCACGACCGCCCTTGGTCATCTGCAGGTAATTGGCACCTTCCTGTGCAGCCATCCTTCCTGCAACCTCGCTCATTGGAGTGAGCAGAGGCAGGGATCCGTCTTTCTTCTGAATGGTTTCATAGGCGATGTTGATTGATTCAGCTTTAATCAAAGCTTTGGTTTGTTGTTCGTCGGCTGCGAGGTGGAGATAGGTGAAGACAATCTGGTCCTTGCGGATAAGGTCGTATTCCTGTGGTTGTGGTTCTTTGACATGCATGACCATGTCGGATCTTTTATATATTTCAGCGGCAGTATCGACAATTGTCGCACCGGCCCGCTGGTAATCGGCATCAGGGAAACCGCTGCCTTTACCGGCATTTGTTTCCACAAGTACTTGGTGATTGTTGTGGATCATGACCTCTACGCCTGCTGGAGTCATGGATACTCTGTTTTCTGCAATTTTGATTTCTTTTAGAATTCCGACGATCATAGCGCTCTCCTGTATTAAACATATGAAATTGTCATGTCCCTTCCCTGCATGGAGGAAAATTTCGCAGTTTGGGGGATGGTGAAAAAAACAGTACTTACACCCCGTAAGGGGCAAATGAAAAAAGTACTCCTCAAAGGGGCCCAAAGAACTCCCGATTGTCGGAGTTACAATATATACGGTACTTTAAGGTTGTATCCTTTGTAGACTATAAAACTTTCGACTGTCTGCACCTCCTCAACCTTGGCGACTTGTTCTGTTATGAATTCAAGAAGGCTGTAGTCATGACCAAGCAATACTTGGAGGATTATGTCGTATCTGCCAGTAACTATTCCCGCCGAAACGACCCCTCTTAATTTGCTGAATTCTTCAGCTTTTTTCTGCAATTCCATGGTTTTTAGCTTAATTCCAAGGTAGAGCAGGTTGTGTCCCGGAAGAGCATCGATCTGCACATTGCCGGAAAATTTCAGGATGCCTTCTTCAATGAGTTTATTGACTCTGCTTCGGATTGTGTTTTCGGTAAGCGATAGACATTCGGCGATGACTTTGTATGATTTTCTGCCATCCTTGAGATGGCGGAGAATTTCTATATTAGTTTCATCTATGTCCATGTGTTTACCTGTTCCGTTTGCAAAAAGCCTGCGACTTTGTGTTTATTTGTTATATCGAAAACATATTACACTAATAATTGCGGAAAAGCTAAAAAATAAATGCAAAAAGTTCCATTAACCTCAGTTTTGGTGTTTGGGGGGCTCCAGGCGATACATGCTTGAGTGCCTAAAAGTTTCCATAAGGTACTTGTCTCCATCAAGGATATACTGGAAGAGGCTCGGGATTGAGGAAAGATGAAAATTCTCGGGAATTCTCTTAGGCTTTTTGGGTTGGCTAAGTGCAACTGGCTAATCTGTCGACCTTATTGGATTCGATCAGTAACTTCGAACTACATCAGCCGCACATTGTGCCACTGCTTTCGTGGCACGTGCCAGTCAATTCATGGCTGGTTTTGTTCTGTCACCTTTTACTGTAGCTGATCAGAACAACCTTTAAAAGTAAGAGAGAAAAGGTGACGGCCAGGGTGCAGAGAAAATTTATCATAACTGAAAGAGTGATCAGTTGAGACCTGTTTCCGCTCTATTCCTATCTTTATCCTTGCCCAAAATTCCAATCACTGAGAGTGTCCCAAGCAAAACGTTAATGATTATCATAAACAAAACAGTCTTTGTAAGAAAATGTAAATACTGAATAATTTTCTTGGGAGAGCGAGAGCGGGATGATGGGGTATGGAGACAAACTAACAAACACTTGAGATATCCAAATTTAGTGTTATCAGTACGGTAAAGGCCATTGTCTCTGAAATTTAAATCGTTTTTAAGGAGAACAGGATTTATGGAAACCAGCTCTAGCTACCCATATGAAAAACTAGGTCTGCTTTATCTTGGTCGAGAGCTTGATATAGAGAGCGGCGCTCCTTCACAACAGCCTTTTTTGTACCAAAATAAAAATCTAACGACGCATGGCGTTATTATCGGTATGACCGGCAGTGGTAAAACCGGGCTCGGAATTAGTATTATCGAGGAAGCGATCATGGACAACACTCCTTCGATAATCATTGATCCGAAAGGGGATATGGGCAATCTGCTGCTTACTTTTCCACATTGTTCGGCGGAGGAATTCACACCCTGGATAGACCCTTCAGAGGCCGCTAAAAAAGAGATGACAGTTGAGCTGTACGCTGCAAAGACCGCCGAAACATGGAAGAATGGCCTCCATTCCTGGGGGCAGGGGGCAGATCGTATCGCTACTCTCCGGTCCAAAACCGATATGACTATTTATACCCCTGGAAGCAGTGCGGGAGTCCCGGTGTCAGTACTCAGCAGCTTTCTGGCCCCTGCCGAAGAAGTATTAAATGATATAGATACTCTCAATAGCCTGGTAAATTCGACAACGACCAGTCTGCTTGCCCTGATCGATATAAAGGGTGACCCGTTGCAGAGTCGCGAACATATCTTGCTGAGTTCGCTGTTTCTGCACTTTTGGCGGACTGGGCAGGATCTCACCATGGAAGCACTGATCGGTAATATCGTCAATCCCCCATTTGACAAGGTCGGTGTTTTCTCACTCGACATTTTTTACCCGCAGTCGCAACGGATGGCGCTCGCCATGAGTCTCAATAATATTCTGGCCAGCCCAACCTTCAGCGCCTGGATGACAGGGAAACCTCTCGACATTCAGCGGATTCTCTATACTGAACAAGGTTCGCCGCGGACAGCAATTTTTTCCATCGCTCATCTCAGTGAAGCCGAGCGGATGTTCTTTGTTACCATGTTGCTCAACCAGTTTATCGGGTGGATGCGGCGGCAGCAGGGTGCTTCTTCCCTCAAGGCTCTTCTTTATATGGATGAGATTTTTGGATATTTCCCTCCGACAGCCAACCCGCCGTCGAAAAAGCCGATGATGCTTTTGCTTAAACAGGCTCGTGCCTATGGGATAGGAGTGGTGCTCGCCACCCAAAATCCGGTTGATCTCGATTACAAAGGGTTGTCGAATATCGGCAGTTGGTTTATCGGACGGCTGCAGACTAAACAGGATCAGGAACGGGTGGTAGAAGGCATCGTCGGCGCAAGTGACGGAACACTCAACGTGGGGCAGGTGAAAAGGCTGCTTTCAGACATGAAGGGCCGCCAGTTCTTACTTAATTCAGTCCATCTCGATCAACCGCTGCTTTTTGAGACCCGTTGGGTTATGTCCTATCTCAAAGGACCGATCTCAAATAATGATATCAAAAGGTTGATGGCAGCAAAAAAAGACCAACCTGGCGAAAAGGCAGCTGAGGTACAGACACCATCTTTGGGAAACGTTTCTGATGTTAGGGATGGTGCAGGTCTTTCACCGGTTGTGCCTCAAACCATTGAGCAACTCTATCATCTGCAGAATGTGATTAGTGAGGAGGTGCGGTTTGAACCGTGGCTCGGTGTTGAGGCATCGGTAAGATTTTTTAATGCCAAACGTAATATTGATGTTGTTCGGGATATCAATCTGCGTCTTTATCTGGACGCATCGTTGATACGTCCAGATTGGGAATCAGCGGAAATAGGGACATACCGTCTGGCAGATTGTAAGCTGAATCCACCGGCGAGCAGTTCTTATTATCCTTTGCCATCCTGTTTTGGACAATTCAAGGATTTTCGGGGACTGACTAAAGCATTTACCGATCATCTTTATCAGAATAAACAATTGGAGCTTTTCCGGGTGAAGGACACAGATTTTGAGTCTTTACCAAATGAAAGCCTGAGGGATTTTAAGGTCCGTTTTAATGACCGCCTACGTGGGCAAAAAGAAGAAGCCGTTGAAAAATTGAGAGCAAAATATCAGATTCAGCAGGAGAGGTTGGAACAGAAACTGGATAATGCACTTGATCGGTTAGAAAAAGAAAAGGGAGATGTTAAGGCGAAAACCACTGATTCGCTGATCTCTTTTGGGGTCGCAGTAGTCGGGGCTTTCTTCGGTCGGAAAGCCTTTTCCGCTGCCAATATAGGCAAAGCGGCCACCGGAATGCGCAGTGTCGGTCGCGTTGCCAAGGAAAAAAGTGATGTGAAGCGTGCTGAACAAGATGTGGAGGAAATCCAAAATGATCTTCAGGAGCTCGCTGTGGAGATTGAAGAGCAGGTGACCAAAATGTCGGACTCCTTTACTGCCGAAAACTATGAAATTGAAACTTTTACCATTAAGCCACGACGTTCGGATATTTTTGATGTCAGGATGGTGCTTCTTTGGGAAATGGTTTCTTAGACGAGCAGGAAGTTGTGTCAATCAAATGAAAAAAAAGGCATTAATGGGTTTTCTTTTTAGACTTAATATGATGTAGTGCAGTGAGGTTTCGAGTTCGGTACCTTTTACAAGTTAAGGGGGCCGGGATTTACCAATTGAACATAATCGAATACAACAGGATTCAACATGTCAAAAGATTATACTCCAAGTAGAACCTATCACGATATTTCAAAGCGTTACCCAGATGTGATCGCAGCGTTGGATAATTTGGGAAAGACCGTTAGGGGAGTTGGTCCTCTCGATGAAAAAACCAGCCAACTCGTACAGTTGGCAGCTGCAGCAGCCTCAAGATCCGAAGGGTCAGTCCATTCCCACACTCGCCGGGCTATAAAAGCCGGAGCCAGCCGGGATGAAATTTATCATACCCTATTACTGCTCATCTCAACCGTTGGCTTTCCTCAGGCCATGGCTGCGATCTCCTGGTGCCGGGATATTCTGGAAGGTGAGGGGGGGGAATAATAGAGATACAAGGCTGTACTCCTGCCTGCGGACGTTGTTGGATTGCGTCCGCAGATTAAGTGGCATTCCCGTTAATGCATCTGTGTATGCGATAAGCCTCAACGAATCCAGACTGTGTCGCTAGCGGATAATCAGATTATGCAGTTCGTCCTTGTCATTTTTCTGATAGGGGAAATGGGTTTGCAGGATTTGACCAACCCGACGTACTGCTTCACAAATGGCTTCTGCCGGTTTTCCGGATTTAATGCCGGTGGTGAGATCAGCCACTGTAGAATTCCATTCCTGTTGGTCGATTTTTGCAGTGATGTTGCTATCGGCCAGTATCCAGACCTTTTGTTCCATTACTGAGATGTAGAGTAAAATGCCGTTGGCATCCTTCGTTTTATGAAGTTGCTCTGAATAAAAAGACGAAAGGGCTCCTTTCTTCACTTCCTGCTCGACATGTCTAGGGTTGAGGAAAAAGTGTTTCAACCGATCTGAATGTGCTGCCAGGAGATAAAGTAGCAGGTAGATTGCTGTGAAAAGACCAAGGAAGAGCCACATATTCTGAGATCCTATCCATAATCTTTCGCCGATAAGGTTGGTCAGCAAAAGAGCTGAAGGTAGTGTCATAGAGACAGCGCAAGTAACTGCCGCCATTGGATAGTCATGACTGCGTGAGACAATCATCGGGACAATTTCACCGGATGTAGTACGCTCTGCTTCCCGGACAACTTCAGTTACTTTTTGTTGTTCGGCGACTGTAAGAAATTTTTCGGCCAGTGTTTTTGTCTTCATTATATTACCATCCTCCAGAGGAACCGCCGCCGCCAAAACCGCCACCTCCCCCACCAAAACCGCCACCTCCTCCAAAACCGCCTCTGCCGCCGAAGCCGCCGGATGAATGATTGTGGAAGCCTCCGATACGTCTACCGAACGACCCACTCGTATTACCATAAAGAAAACTGGCTATATATCCCCCTAGAAATCCGGCAGGAATAAGCGTAAGCAGGATCAGCCATTGAAAGCCAAGAAATAAGCTGCCCATAACTGGAGCAATGACACCACCGATACCTGCAGCCATTATTTTGCGACGTCCGAAAAATTTGCCAATAATAAACAACATAAAGAGGAGGAACGTTACGAAACCACTTGTGTCATCATTTGATTTTTCTCCTGAGGAGGCAAGAGCCTGCTCGTTGTATTCCCCACGGACGGCCGAGATCATAGCCGAAACGCCGTTAATCACACCTTGGTCAAAATTGCCGTTTCGGAACTGAGGCGTGATAACGTCACGAATAATACGACCGCTTGTCAGATCGGTGAGCACCCCTTCAAGGCCATAGCCGACCTCGATTCGTAGCTTTCGGTCGTTTTTAACGATGAGCAGCAGGGCGCCATTGTCGAGCCCTTTTTGTCCGAGCTTCCATTTCTCAGCTACTTTTAATGAAAAATCCTCAAGGGTTTCACCATGAAGAGAATCGATAGTTAACACCGCCAATTGAGTGGAATCTTCCTTTTCCAACGTGGCCAAGACACTTTCAAGCTGTTGTTTGGTAGCGGGGGAGAGCATGCTGGCATAATCGTTAACCCGGGCTGTCAGGGTTGGTATTTCCATTGCTGTCGCCAGTTCTGTTCTCGGAATCAGCCCAAGCATCAATCCAAGTAATAATTGCAAAAACAGGATGATATATGCGCTTTTTGTTATTGTCATGCTTATTGCTGAGTTAGAATTTGACCTTAGGGACGGCTTTAGCTGCCTCATCTGCTTTAAAATATTCCTTCCTTTCCAGATGGAGTAGCAGACTGTTGGTCAAACTGGCCGGGAACTTACGAATTGAGCCATTAAAGGTTTCGACAGCCTTGTTGTATCGTTGGCGGGCAACATTGATCCTGTTTTCAGTTCCTTCGAGCTGGGTCTGTAGATCAAGGAAATTCTGATTCGCCTTAAGGTCGGGATACCGTTCAACCACCAGCATAAGTTTGCTGAGAGCGGAGGTGAGGCTCCCCTGGGCTTCCTGAAATTTGACCATAGCTGCAGGATTACTCAGATCGTCTGAGGATAGCTGTATCGATGTAGCCTTTGATCTGGCATTGACGACAGCTTCAAGGGTTTCTGCTTCATGTTTGGCATATCCCTTTACGGTTTCGACAAGGTTTGGAATGAGATCTCCACGTCTTTGGAGGGTGGATTCGACATCGGCCCAGGCTTTGAAGACGCCTTCCTCCTGAACTTGCAGAGAGTTATAACCACAACCGCCAAGTAGAATAAGCGTGAAGAAGAGAAGGGTCAGTTGAGTAAGTTTTTTCATCATTTCTCCAGTTTGTAAAGGGAGTATAACCAAGCTTGCAGTTGCTTTGTATTTAATTCTCGAATGTTAGAATAGTACTTCTCCGCTCCGGTGTCCATATTCACATTAAAAAAGGAGTTTCAATTTTATCATTTGTTGACAGGAAAATTGATACAACGTAGATTGTTGCCTAGTTAACTAGTTTTTGTCCGGAATTGTATTTCTTGTCAGAAACTACCTAGTTTTCATCCTGAAACGAGGCATTTTATTCTAAATTGAGACGTTCAATAAATTTTACCGCAGTCCTATAAGTAATATTCCGAGGATTAAATTTTGAGAACAACGAAGAGTTAGTGTACAAGGGCCGTTTCAGGATGGAAACTAACTATTAAGGGGGAAATAATGAATACAACCTGTGAAGAATCCTTTTGGCGAATGATAGGTCTCACCAGTCAGGCGATGCGTAGTTATGCCGATCAGCAATTAAAAAGGTTCGATCTTACCGTGGAACAATTGCAGGTACTCAAACAAATCGATTCGGATAGTGGACTCTCCCAGAATATACTCAGTCAGCTCACGGGTAAGAGTCCCGCAAATATGACCAGGCTCCTCGATCGGCTGGAGAAAAAAAACAGAATCATACGGAATCGGAATCCCGACGATAGGAGATCTAGTCTAATTTCTCTGACGCAAGAGGGGAAAACGTTGAAGGACGAAGTTATAAATTTGTTTGAAGGATTACGTTCCGAATTGGTTGAGGGGATAGATAATCAGAAACAGTTGATAGCCGTAGAAGTGTTGAGGGCAATAAGAAAGAATATTGAAAAAATGTCTAACTAGTTTCCATCCAGAAACGAGTCATTTGGCTCTAAGTCTAGGTGTTCGATAAATTGTACCGCAGGCATATAGTCGATATTCCAGAGATTAAATTTTGAGAACAACGACGAGTTAGGGAAAAATGGACGTTCCGGGATGGGAACTCACGAATAAACAAAGAGCGGGGGAACGATGCAAAGAATATTGGCGCTTTTGTTGTTCCCTCTCTGCTAGCTTTTGTAATACGATTTGAAAGGAGTTAAAAAATGAAATTATATTGTTTTGTGATTGCCCTGACACTCTGTGCATCAAAGGGGTACGCCATCGATCTTGCCGAAATGCAGGCCACGGCCTTAAATAACAGGCAGGTCATTCGCCAGTACATGATTAGCCTTGAGCAAAGCGAGAAGGATATAGTGCGGGCCAAAGGAGTTTATTATCCCTCGGCTGATATCTCCTATACAGTTAATTCGCTTAATAGTTCTAACACAATGGGAAGTATAATACTGGAAAACAAAGAAAATTCCGTGGCTGTTGGCAGGTTAAGTTGGAACCTATTTTCCGGGTTTCGCGACAAATATAATCTTCAGTCGGCCAGATACCAGAAAGACGTGGAACAGTATCGACTTCGGGGAATCAAACAGGATATTCAGTTGAATGTCGCGCTTTCGTATTTGACAGTGTCTGAACGATGGGCTAACCGCAAAGTGGCGGAAGCGGCGTTTCAAACCTTGTCAAAGATCTATCAGGACGGAGAGAGCAGATACAAGGTGGGGCTTATTGGTAAGAATGAGCTGTTGAAATTTCGCGTCGATTACGATAGCGCCGATATCACATTAAAGGCTGCTGATGCCGATTTGGAAACGAGTGTTAACGGATTGTCCCGACAGGTGGGGAGTGAAATTCAATTAGCCGACCTTGATTTTGCGGATTTCAAGAATATTCCTCCGCCCATAGATAAAAGGCAATATCTCAAAACGATGCTTGCTGAAAGGAGTGAAATTAAAGCCCTCGAGTCTGTGATTGCGGCAACCACAGCGAAGTCGGAGGCGGAGTTGAGCGGCTACTACCCCAAGGTCGATCTGGTGGGAAGCTACAAAAAGTATGATGACAACTATATTAATGGCAGTGGTTCAGTGGATGATGAGGAATTCCGGGCTCAACTTGTCATGTCGATGAACCTGTTTCAGGGCTTCACCACTGAAGCGACGGTAGCAAAAGCCAAGCTTGAAACGCGGTCTGTTCTATATGAACTAGACGAATTGAAGAACGATCTGGTCACTAATCTGGATAATTTATATATCGACTTCGAGGTAAGCCGTGCAAATGTAGAGGTCGCTAAACGTTCCATTGAACAGGCCGAAGAAAATTTGAGAATTACCCAGCTCAAATACAATGAGGGACTTCAGCGCGAATCGGATTTGCTAGATGCTATCACCAGTTTGTCTAGAGCCAAGTATAATCATGTCGCGGTGCTGCGAACAGCTTTTTCGAATAATTTTCAGTTGACTCGCATGATTGATGGTTTTTAGTGACATAGAAATTCTTTTCCCGCTGTTTGGAAAAGAATTTTGTGAAGGAACTTATCTTAAAGTTTTGCGGAGATTGGTAAAGGAACTTCTGCCCCAAAGGGCGCTGAACAGAGTACCCTCAAGGGGGCTTATAAAGAATTTCCATGCTTTTCCGGGGTTAGTGACCTAGAAATTTTTTTCCTGCTTTTACCAACGTTGTTGGTATTTCCCATGAAAAATCTGAGGCTTCGGCACATTTTGAGATCTTCAGGGTTATACTGTTCGGTTGATGTGAGCAGGTGAAACAGATGTTGAGTAAACAAACTTTGGATGAAAGATAAGATGTGGGACAGAAACGACAAAAGCCCCAGGCAGAGAATCTGCCTGGGGCTTTTGCTTTATAAAAAACGGCGGTGACCTACTCTCCCACACAGTCGCCCGTGCAGTACCATTGGCGCTAAAGAGCTTAACTTCCGTGTTCGGAATGGGAACGGGTGGATCCTCTTTGCTATGACCGCCGTAAAACTTGTATCAATTTTGTTGAGGGTAGGGGAGTGATGCTTGGTTTCCCTTATCCTTTGTTTATAATTAATATTTCATACCCTAAAGGGTAGATGCTTCTCTAAGACAGTCTCTGATAAAGCCGAGAGACTGTCAAGAGTCGCACGATAATCGAATAGTAGAAAAGTCAGTAGAGAAATAATCAAAAAATATGGATAAGCCTCACGGCTGATTAGTATCGGTAAGCTCCATGTATTACTACACTTCCACACCCGACCTATCGACGTTGTGGTCTACAACGAGCCTTCAGATGGTTTACACCATGGGATATCTTATCTTGAAGTGGGCTTCCCGCTTAGATGCTTTCAGCGGTTATCCCTGCCGAACTTAGCTACCCAGCAATGCCCCTGGCGGAACAACTGGTGCACCATAGGTTCGTCCATCCCGGTCCTCTCGTACTAGGGAAAGATCTCCTCAAATATCCTGCGCCCGCAACAGATAAGGACCAAACTGTCTCACGACGTTTTAAACCCAGCTCACGTACCACTTTAATTGGCGAACAGCCAAACCCTTGGGACCTGCTTCAGCCCCAGGATGTGATGAGCCGACATCGAGGTGCCAAACCTCCCCGTCGATATGGACTCTTGGGGGAGATAAGCCTGTTATCCCCGGAGTACCTTTTATCCGTTGAGCGACGACCCTTCCATGCGGAATCGCCGGATCACTAAGACCTACTTTCGTACCTGCTCGAGATGTCTCTCTCGCAGTCAAGCTCCCTTATGCCTTTACACTCTACGGCTGGTTTCCAATCAGCCTGAGGGAACCATCGCGCGCCTCCGTTACTCTTTAGGAGGCGACCGCCCCAGTCAAACTACCCACCAGACAATGTCCTGGATCCAGATAATGGACCGCAGTTAGATTCCTAAGATAACAAGGGTGGTATTTCAAGGGTGACTCCACAGACACTGGCGTGCCCGCTTCAAAGTCTCCCACCTATCCTACACATGTTATCTCAAAAACCAATGCCAAGCTATAGTAAAGGTTCACGGGGTCTTTCTGTCTAGTTGCGGGTAACCGGCATCTTCACCGGTACTACAGTTTCGCTGAGTCCCTGGTTGAGACAGTGGGGAAATCGTTACGCCATTCGTGCAGGTCGGAACTTACCCGACAAGGAATTTCGCTACCTTAGGACCGTTATAGTTACGGCCGCCGTTTACCGGGGCTTCGGTTCATTGCTTTACCTTGCGGCTGACAAGTCCCCTTAACCTTCCGGCACCGGGCAGGCGTCAGACCCTATACTTCGTCTTTCGACTTCGCAGAGTCCTATGTTTTTAGTAAACAGTCGCTCCCCCCATTTCACTGCAACCTGACTATGCTCAATTAGTAAATAATATCACACTGCAGGCACACCTTCTCCCGAAGTTACGGTGCTATTTTGCCGAGTTCCTTAACCAGAGTTCTCTCAAGCGCCTTGGTATCTTCTACCTGCCTACCTGTGTCGGTTTACGGTACGGTCACATTCATAACTAGATACGAGGATTTTCCTGGAAGCATGGAACCAGCCACTTTATTGTCTAAAAGACATCGTCATCACGCCTTGGTGTTATACAAGGACCCGGATTTGCCTAAGTCCTCCACCTACACGCTTAAACCGGGACAACCAACGCCCGGATGGCCTTACCTTCTCCGTCCCCCCTTACCATCAAACATTATGAAAATGGTACAGGAATATTAACCTGTTTCCCATCGACTACGCCTCTCGGCCTCGCCTTAGGGGCCGACTAACCCTGAGCAGATTAGCTTGACTACAGGAAACCTTAGGCTTTCGGCGACAAGGTTTCTCACCTTGTTTTTCGCTACTCGTGTCAACATAAGCTCTTGTG
>CAWCTP010000013.1:1315000-1762339 GCA_963798425.1 uncultured delta proteobacterium
TTTAAACTGTCAAAAATAATTATTTCATCGATTCTATTGAGAAATTCTGGTTTAAATTGTTGATGGAGCAGCTCATCTACCTGTGATTGAACATTTTTTTTCTCAGCGCCCTCGGCTGCCATTTTCATAATGAGGTCACTGCCAAGGTTTGAGGTCATTATCAGAAGTGTATTCTTGAAGTCAACCGTTCTCCCTTTTCCATCCGTCATTCTGCCATCGTCCAACAACTGCAGGAGTACATTGAACACATCAGGATGGGCTTTTTCAATCTCGTCCAATAGAATGACAGAATATGGTCGCCTTCGGACGGTCTCGGTCAGATATCCACCCTCTTCGTATCCGACATATCCTGGAGGAGCACCAATAAGTCGAGCGACTGAATGTTTTTCCATGAATTCTGACATATCGATTCGAACCATTGCCTGCTCGTCATCAAAGAGAAAATCAGCAAGAGATCTGGCAAGTTCAGTTTTTCCAACTCCAGTCGGTCCAAGGAAAATAAACGAACCCAGAGGACGATCAGGGTCTTGTAATCCAGCTCGGGCCCTCCGTACGGCATTGGAAACTGCATGAATGGCCTCTTTCTGGCCAACAACTTTTTTAGCAAGTATTTCCTCTGCATGAACGAGTTTATCTTTTTCTCCCTCCAGCAATTTTACAACCGGTATTCCCGTCCATTTGGCTACAATGGCAGCAATATCCTCGGCATCAACCTCTTCTTTAAGCATCATCTGCTTGGCCTGAATTTCCTGGAGCTTAAGGTTGGCCGTTTCAAGATCCTTAGCAAGCTCAACTTTAAGGCCGTATCTTATTTCTGCCACGCGACTGAGGTTGCCTGTTCTTTCAGCTTTTTGTTCCTCGATATGTGCCTCATCTAAACGTTCTTTAATGCTTTGTATGTTTCGGATGGTGTCGCGCTCCATCAGCCACTGAGCTTTTATTGGATTTAAGAGTATCGCCCAGATCGGCAAGTTTCACTTTTAACTCCTCAAGTCGAGCTTTTGATGCACTATCCTTTTCTTTTTTCAGCGCTTCTTGTTCTATTTCAAATTTAATTTTTTGTCGTTCGAGTTCATCAATTTCCGCGGGCATTGAATCGATCTCAATTCGTAATTGAGATGCTGCTTCGTCGATAAGATCTATTGCCTTGTCTGGTAGAAATCTGTCAGTGATATATCTGGCTGAGAGGATAACTGCGGCAACGGTAGCGCTATCTTGTATTCTTACCCCGTGATGAAGTTCATATTTCTCTTTGATACCCCTCAGTATGGCGATGGTGTCGTCTTCAGAGGGTTCCTGGACAATCACCGGCTGAAATCGTCGTTCAAGGGCGCTATCTTTCTCAATATACTTCCGGTATTCATCAAGGGTTGTTGCCCCGACACAGTGTAACTCGCCACGGGCCAGGGCCGGTTTGAGCATATTGGAGGCATCCATCGAGCCTTCTGCTGCACCAGCACCGACCAAGGTATGTATTTCGTCTATAAAGAGAACAATTTCCCCGGCTTTTTCTTCAACTTCTTTGAGTACAGCCTTCAGTCGATCTTCAAATTCTCCTCGGTATTTAGCCCCGCTATAAGTGAAGCAAGGTCCAAAGTTATAACCTGTTTATCTTTTAGCGTTGCCGGAATGTCGCCATTGACTATCCGTTGCGCCAGACCTTCGACAATGGCGGTTTTTCCGACACCTGGTTCACCAATGAGAATGGGATTATTTTTTGTTCTACGGGAAAGTACCTGTATAATACGACGAATTTCTTCGTCACGGCCAATCACAGGGTCAATTTTGCCAAGTTTCGCGAGGTTGGGTAAGGTTACGGCCGTATTTCTCCAGTGCCTGATATTTTTCTTCCGGGTACTGGTCAGTTACTCGATGGCTGCCACGTAAAACAGAAAGTGCCTGAAGGAAACCGGTTTCGACTATTCCACGCTTATTAAGAGCCTTGCATACATCGCTGCTCGAACTCTTGAGGATTGCAAGAAAAAGATGTTCTTGACTCACGTATTCGTCCTGCATCTGTTTGGCTATGCCGAAAGAATTGTCCAGAATTTGTTGCAGTTCTGGGGAGGCGTAACTTTGCCCCGCACCCTGGCCTGAGACCTGGGGGATTTTCTCTAGTATTTGGTTGAGATCCATCAGGATCATGGATGGATCTGCTCCCATCTTCTGCAATACTGGAACGACGATACCATCGGGTTGCGTTATGATAGTTTTTGCCAGGTGAGCGGTGTGGATTTGCTGATGGTTGTTATCCTTGGCCAGTTGTTGAGCTGTTTGTATGGCTTTCTGTGATTTCAAGGTGAATTTATCAAATTGCATTATCTCTCCTTTCACACTTTTTAAGTAGATTGTTGTGATCTAGGCTATTTTGCCTTTTCATGAATTACGATGAGAGGATAAGAATGGCAAATGATGGTGTCAAGTTTTTGACATAACCGATGTAGGCAAAAAAAAAGCGAGTCCTTGAGAGGACTCGCTTTTATGCTTTTGATCAGAATTATCTAGCGCTTAGAAGAGGAGCGAACAGGATAAGTATTTGATTGAAAGACTTATGGGATACCAGATTAGATCAACCACAACTTCCAGAACTACAGGAGCCCGAACTGCATCCTCCACCTGAACTAATCGGGTTAACCGATGTAATTCCAAATCCGGAACGAGGACCGGCGTCGACATAATCAACAGTAATACCACCACAAGTAGTCATTAAGCTATCTTCGACCAAAAACTTAAGCGTATCGTTGTCAAAAACCTTATCATTGTCTTTTGGCTCATCCAGAGCCAATCCCAAAGAAGGGCCTGCTCAGCCTCCCTGCATTAAGGCGACACGCAAAGCGGATTCGATATTATTCGCTTGCATGTATTCTTTTAGTTTTGTAACAGCCATATCTGTTACATTTAGATCGGACATGAAACTCCTCCTTAAAAATTTGTTACTTATATACCTTCTCTCGTGGGGCTAGTTGCTTGTTAGAGAAGCCAACGCTATCAGTCAAACAATAAGATGAGACGATGATTAGTCAATCATCCATAGGTAGTAAAATAATGGCTGTGACAAAGTCTGCAAGTGTTTTCTTGATTTGATCAAAGAAGAGATGCAAGAGTTTCTGGAAAATATCAATTGACAATTTACTGAAATTTATTCGGATTGTCCGCGAGTATTGAGAGATTGGAGCGGGAAACTATTTCATTTCGACATTATATTGGATAATTAGTCGCATTTTTGTTTATAGTTCATCAGTAGACTATCACGAACCTGCATTTTGAAACATCCGCCATCTTTTTGATCATGCTGCAATCAGGGAAATGGATATGGATTTTGCAAATTATTAAAAGGAAAATTTGATATGAAGAAAATTGTCATTTCGACGGGCGGCGGCGATGCACCCGGTCTGAATGCTGTTATATATGCAGTGGTACATGCCTGTTATCGTAAGGGCTGGGAGGTGTATGGTAGTAGAAATGGATATGGTGGTTTTATGGATATAGATGAGATGGTTCATTTGTACCCACGAGATGTAGAAGGAATTTATTCAACCGGTGGCACAATTCTGGGTTCAACAAACAAAGGAAATCCATTTTCGAGGCCTGTCAAAAACCTTGCCGGAGAAATTCAAATCATTGACGTTTCTGATAAAATACTCAATAATTTTAATAGAATGGGCTTTGATTGTCATATTGCTATCGGAGGTGATGGTAGTCTGGAAATTGCTCACCGATTTGCTCAAAAAGGAATGGCGGTTATAGGTGTGCCAAAGACCATTGACAACGATTTGGAAAAAACCAACAGAACTTTTGGCTTTGATACAGCTGTATCCACCGCAACAGAGGCTCTAGATAAACTGCATTCAACGGCGAAGTCGCATAATCGGGTTATGGTTGTTGAGGTCATGGGACGGGATTCTGGTTGGATAGCTTTGTATTCCGGAATATCAGGGGGGGCCGACGTGATATTAATACCGGAAATACCTTTTGATATGGATGAAGTATGTGACAAAATATTGGATAATGAATTGCATGATAAGCATTATTCCATAGTGGTCGCTGCTGAAGGGGCAGTAACAAAAGACGGTCAGAAATTTAATAAAGGAAAAGGTGAATTGGGTCGTGACGAGATGATTTTAGGTGGCGTGGGGGAATGGGTTGCTGCGGAAATCAGAAATCGGACGGAAAAAGACACGCGCTCTTTGGTTCTCGGCCATTTGCAGCGTGGAGGGTCACCAACGACTTTTGACAGATTGCTGGCTTTGCGGTTTGGTGCAGCAGCCGTTCGTCTTGCCGAAGAAAAGATTTTTGATCATATGGTGGCGTTGAAAGATTCGCAGATGGTGGCGGTTCCAATTGCAGAAGCGATAAAAATGCGTAAAAAAGTCGACCTCAGCAGTGATAAGGTTCTGACAGCAAGAGATATTGGCATATGTTTTGGAGATAGGGATATCAGTGGTGAGCGTGAATAAATCATAGGACGTGTAAAAATTGAATACAAACAGCTACATAGAGGCGTATCGATTACTGTATGATTATTTTGGTCCACAAGGTTGGTGGCCAGGCGATAGCCCATTTGAAATAATGGTAGGGGCAATATTGACCCAGAATACTAATTGGTCAAACGTGCAAAAAGCAATTCTCAATTTAAAATCAGAGGATCTGCTTACTTATCAAAACCTCTCGCAGTTAACTGCTGAGCAAATAGCTCTCTTAATCCGCCCCGCTGGATATTATAATCTTAAAGCACAACGTTTGAGGAATCTGCTCGATATGGTGGGAAATGTTTATGATGGGGATTTGGAGTTATTTCTCGGGGATAACTTGAGGGCTGCTCGGGAAAATCTGCTCGCAGTGAAGGGGGTAGGCCAGGAGACTGCTGATTCTATTCTTCTTTATGCTTGTGGGCACCCGGTTTTTGTCGTTGATATGTATACCCATAGAGTTTTCAGTCGCCATAACATGGTTGAGGAGGAGACTGAATATGGAACAATACAGGATGTATTTATGGATCATATACCTCACGATCTGCAGTTGTATAATGAATTTCATGCCCTGATTGTCCGTGTTGCTGTCACTTTTTGCAAAAAAACAAAACCCCTGTGCGAAAAGTGTCCACTCCAGGGGCTGAATCTATAAACTGCTAAACAGAGCAACGCTCAAGAGCGCATTATAACAAACCCCGTTCTTTGCAGAGGGGACTAGGATTTTAAATCGAGCAGTGCGCCTGTCATATCATTGACGCTTTCAATAGTTTTCAGGTTTGCCTTGTACATTATACTGTTCTGATTCATGTCCACCAATTCTGTTGCCAGGTCGACATTTGAGAGCTCAACGAGTTCCGTTCCTGAATTGGTTTCCTGAAAAACGCTGGTACCTGGGGTGGAGCTGCTGTTAACGTGAGCTTTTACGCCTTGGGGGGCAGCACTTGCATTGGTAACCACGGTCTTTTTGAAACCATTGGTATTAGCGTTGGCGATATTGTTGCTGTTGGATTGTAACCTGGTGCCAAAAGCTTGTAATCCTGAAAGTGCGGATTGGTATGCTGATATCATTGAGCGCTCCGGTTTAGTAACTTTTCGTGGAGGAACTTGCACCCTCAACGGGGTACTGAAAATGGTCCCCGTACTTTAAGGGGTTAATGCCTGACGGGTTATCTTCCTTCATACTCTGTTGAATACTCCCTCTTGGCAGCACCTTAGAAATTCATTTTTTTAAATTTTAAAGAATTTCATTTGGCCAGGGCAAATTTCAATCTGCTTATTAATATCTGCAAGCAAGTCCTGCTCCAGGCCGGTTCGCTTTCATGGTCTTTCCCGGTTACTTTCCTGAAATCAACATGTTGCTTTTTGAAAGGTATGTGCAATGTATGATTGAATAGACAACTATTAAATCTTTAAGATACAATAGTGTAGTTCCAGCTACAATTTTGATATTCGCTTGGCCGTCAAACATTGGTCGTCCTGATAATTTCATCAATGAATGAATGAGCCTCTTCTGTGGTGTATTCAGCTTTGAGAAGAGCTTTCCGGTATCGCTCCAATATCTCACGAGCCTTAAGGTGATTATTGTTTTGGCAATGATATCTGTAGAGCAGTATCGTTAGTTTTTCCTCTAGATAGTTCATTACGAGAATTCGTTCAAGAACGACAATAGCCTCTTCCAACCTCCCGGCTTCAGCTAAATTTTTTGACCATGTTGTTCCTACTTCAACCATTAGATTGGCAAGACTATCATTAAAGGCAAGCACCTGATCACTCCGGAATGTATCCTCGGGCATAACACCCTCCCACAAAGAAATGGCAGTCTGGAAGGCACTGTGGGCTTGAAACAAGTCACTGTTTTTGCTGTGGGATAAACCTGTTCTGGCAGCCTCAATAAATTGCAGAGCGTCAATTTTGTAGTTGGTTAGACACAAGATACCTTTTTGCAGGGAGAGATAGTTTTTAATTGGTATCGGAAGATGTGGGGATATCAGTTTTCGCAGTCTCGTTAGTAAGGTGTCGAAACTTTTTCTGGCATTTTCGGGGCTGCTTTCAGGCCAGAGTTCCAGTTGGATTTTTTCCTGTGGGATACGCTGCCCTTTTGCTGTGATTAATAATCCTAATAACTCCCGCTGAAAAGGGGTGAGGTCTTTGGATTGAAAAAGCACCTTTCCGGACACGCTGAGCTCAAAACTGTCCATGAGCTTAAATTTTAAAAGAGAAATCGGTTTGCCGTCGTCTGAGAAATTAAGTTGTAGGCGTTCCTTAGCGAGACTCTGTGCGAAACTTTTTTCAATATCTCTTTGTACTGCTAAAGAGAGAAGCTTGGTCATCATTACAGGTTCCCAACTCCAGAAGTGATTGTAGCCATTGATTTTCATAAGAGAAAGACCGGCTTCTAAATCGTCTAGCGCTGCATCTGGGTCCAAAGACAAGTATTTCAAATAACTCAAGTTAAAGAGTGCACAAATCGTTAGGTACGTGGATGGAATCGTTTGAGTTAAGGCCAAACCCTTTTCGAGATTGACGAGAGCTTTCTCAAATTTGCCAACCCGGGTGTATACTGCACCTGCTAAAATTTTGTGAAAAGCAACATAGAATTGTCCCCCAGCTGTTTTCCTTAGTCGTGCAGCTTCGGCAATGTACTTCTTTGCGTCATTTTGGGAGCCGTTGAGAGCGAACCCGAACGCCTTCCACTGCAAAAGCTGACTTTGCATATGGTCAGTGGATGCGGTAGTGGTAACATTCAACCCTTTTCTTAGCAAATCAATAGCTTGTTTTGTTCGTCCTAGCGAAAATAAATTACTGCTGGCCCAAACATACAGATACGGCGCCGCTACTGTCTGGTTGACGATTGTTTGGTCAATAGATTTTTGAAGAGCAAGTTGTTGGAGCTGGAAATTCTGATGATTACCTGTCATTGAAAGATAACAGAGGTTCATTATTCGAATAGTCAACCTGTTGGATTCGCCAACAAGAGGGTCATTGAAAAGGGAAAAACAGATTTCGGCCTCTCGGAGATATTTCGCACGGTTACCACTAAGCAGCTCAATATATCCTTGGATAAATCTTGTCGAGGCTATGAAATTATTGCTGCTATGTCTGTTTGCAAGCGTAGTCGCCATGTTAATATAATGGCGGGCTTTTTCCATATCTCCTTGAAAAAAGCAGAAGCCGGATGCAAGATTGCGGGCAACCATAATAATAATTGGTATGGGCAGGGTCGCTTTATTTCTTTCCAGTAATATTTCGGTCCGTGGGAGCAGCTGGGTACCTTTGTTGTATTCTCCAGAGATTACAAAATGAAAATAAATAGTTTGCGATAGCGCGATTAATTCACCAATTTCTTCCTTAGCCTTGGTAAACTGAGCCCGGGCGGAATCCCAAAAAGGGAGTGTTGTCTGAGGAACAAAATCAACCCTGAGGAGGCCGGTGTAAAGGGTCAGCCAGCGGTGTTTGAAGAGGATTTCATCAGGAATACTTTGTAAAAGACCAAGAATGGTCAATGTTCTGTTCTTGGAAATGAGGTCCATACCTCTTTCCCTTAGAATACCTTCCATTGCATAAAAATTATTGCCATTTTTATAACACGTGAGAGCCTTTTCGGTGATGTCCTGCTTTTGGTAGTAATGAGCTTCTAGATTATAGATCTCAGTGATTTCCGTTTGTGTAAACCGTTCCTTGGCGCGCTGTTGGAGAAATTCTTGAAAAAAATGGTGAAAACGAAACACTTGCTGCCGGTCATCAAGATTGTAGATAAAATAGTTCTCGTGGGTCATCTCAGAGAGAATTTGGCCTAAATTTTCCATTCCTGAGATTTCAATGGCTAAATCGGTAGGTATCTCTTGCAGAAAAGAGATTTTTAAAAAAATATTGTGCAGGTTTGTGGGAATCTGGGCGAATATTTCATCTTGAAAATAATCAAGCATATGGCCTGTTTGCGGTTCGGCTGAGAGCGCATTGGTGGAGGAATCAAGCCAAAAACGGTTTCTGCCTGAGATGGGATGACTTGCGAGGAGAATTCCCATTACCCATCCATTAGTTACTTTCTGAATTTTAATGGCGTCCTGCCTACTGATCTCTTTTTTGAGAACGGTAGTATATAAGGTCTCAATGTCCTGACTGTCTAGTGCCAGGTCGGTAGTGCTGAGATAGGCAATTTGGGAACCATTGCGAATAGTTGTCCCTTTGATTTCGATAGGCTGTCTGCTTATCAAAATAAAGTGAAGCATGGGGGGAGAGGTGTCTATTAGATGCTCAAGTAAATTATTAGTTAGGGCGCCGAATTCGATACGATGAAGGTCGTCGAAAACAAGATAGATATCTTCTTTGAGGTAATTGTCGAGATCCTGGAGCAGAATATTGCTGCAGCGCGCCAGATCAAGCGGTCCTACGCTCCCTTCATTGAGAATATTGGCCAGTTGAGGAGAGGCAAACCCAGGCAGCTTTGAACAGAGATTTATGAGCAGGGACGAGAGCAGGAGTACAGGATCGGAATCTTCAGGCCCAATCTGATACCAGATGAATGTGCTATTATTAGTTTGAAGAAATTGATAAACAAGAGTTGTTTTTCCCTGACCTGCTTGTGCCTCGACAATAATGGCTTTTTTATTGTGGTTTTGGTCGGGAAGTTTTGCTTGCAGCAGGGTGGATCTGAGCAGGGATTGAGATTGGTCTATATGCGGGGGGTAAAACTTGTTGGAGGGCACGACGTAATTGGTTAAACCTTCATCCTGTTTCATAACGCACCGTAGTAATTATGTTTTTGGCTTATTTTGCTGCAACAAAATTTTCTTGCTGACACCTCTTATGATATTAGCATCTTTTGAGGTTAACATCATCCTGCCGAAAAAATTCCGGATATTACTCATCCAATATGTATGGCTTACTTTACCCATAAAATCAATAGCAAACAGTGATTTTTCCAGATAAGAGTACATACTTTCGAGTTCAAAGGATGTAGCCAGTTGAGGAGCTAGAGTCATGTCTTTTGCGGCATGAATTATTCCATAATGAAGTTCGTAACAGTGAATGGCAACAGCTTGGGCGAGATTGAGCGAGGAAAAATCGGCTGTAGGAATGGCGGAGGCCATTTGACAGTATTTTAGATCATCATTTGTAAGGCCGGTGTCTTCGGGACCGAAGATAATGGCGACTTGATTGTTGGGCAGTTGGGGAAGCAGTGCATCCACCATTTCTCGGGGCGTTTGTGTTACGAACCTTTGACGACCTCTTCTCGCGGTTGTACCAATTACCAGCGTGAATGCTGAGAGAGCCTCCGGTAATGTTTTATAAATTTCCAGATTGTCGATGAGGTGGGCGGCTTTGTGAGTCGCCATTTTTGCCATAGGTTCTCTTGCCGGCAAGCTGTCTCTAACCAGAATAAGGCGAGTGATGCCCATATTCCAGGCAATACGGGCTGCCGCGCCGATGTTTTCAGGAATCTTTGGACGAACCAGTACGATTGCAACCTGGGAAAGCAGGGTAGTATTACGGATCATTGGTAATTGCTTGTCTGTTCTTTTGTTTAAGGACGTTGCGTGAAAATTTTGAATAATAGAAGAGTATATGTACCTAAATTTTCTAAGCGAAACGATGCCTCAAGTCAAGGCGTAAAGCGGTAGTTCATCCTGCGGAACTGGAGGCTAATTTAAATTGGATGCGTTTATTTATCATATCAACATCAACGACAGTTATCCTGACAATATCTCCGATCTGATATGTCTTGGCAGAGATTTCACCAAATAAGCGGTAATTCTTCTTGTCCCAAATGTAATAATCACCAACGAGAGACTCGACAGGGAGAGAACCACTGATGCAAAGTTCCTGTATTTCCAGATACAAAGCATTTTCTGTCACCCCTGAGATGATAGCGTCAAATGAATCACCTATACGGTTTTTCATGTAGCCGATTTTCAAGCGGTCGTTCATATCTCTCTCGGCCATAATTGCTGTTCTCTCGCGGGCAGAAAGAAACACACCTGATTCTTGAAGAGATGGTTTTCGGTTTGCTGGTAGTTTATGTTCAGAACCGTTCTGAAGTAGCCGGAGAAGTTCCCGGTGTACGATTAGATCGGGATATCGCCTGATTGGAGAGGTGAAATGGGTGTAATTACAGGCTGCGAGACCAAAATGACCGACATTCTTTGCAGAATATTGAGCTTGTTGCATGCTCCGTAACAGAAGGTTGTTGATAATGTATTCATATTTTGTGTCTTTACATTTCTCCAAAACCCCGGCAAACCAGGCTGGGGTATTCTTAAAGGGAGCCAGTGGGATTCCTAGCGTCTTTGCAAAATTAACAAATTCTTCCGCTTTTATTGCTTCGGGCTGTTCATGCACCCTGTAGATTGCTGGAGATGTTTGTCGACTAAAGAGTTCCGCAACAGCCTCATTGGCTGCCAGCATAAATTCTTCAATGATTTGGTGTGCAAACGTTCTTTCTGTTGTCTTTATTGAATCGATTTTGCCAGAGTCTGTCAGAGTAAATTCAGGTTCAGGAAGATTGAAGTCAACGGAACCGCGTTTTTTACGAATAGATTGTAACATGGTCGCAAGTTCTTCGGCCCACTTTAGCTGGGTGAGGAAGGGCTTGTGCTCTTTTCTGATAGCCGGGTCTTTGTCTATCAGTATCTTCTGAACTGTCGTGTAGGTGAAACGATGCTTGCTCTGGATTATTGATCTGCAAAAGCGTTTTGTGAGAATATTTCCGGAGCGGTCAAAATCGAGGATGGCTGAGACTGTAAATCTGTCTTCGAGAGGAACAAGGCTACAGAGGTTATTGGAGAGTTTTTCCGGTAACATAGGGATAACTCTTCCTGGAAAGTAAATTGAAGTTCCCCTGCTATAGGCTTCCAGGTCAATCGCCGAACCAGGAATTACAAAATGACTCACATCTGCGATAGAGACAAAAAGGCGAAAGCCTTTCCGGGTTTTTGATAACGCATATCGCGTCATCGAAATCCTTGGCACTTTCGCCATCAATTGTCACATGGGCTGTTGTTCGTAGATCCTCTCGGTTCTGTTCCGGGACGAATGATTCGTTCGAGTTTCTCTGTTTCCTGCATCACCTCTTCGCTGAATTGAAAAGGAAGATTGAATTGTTCGATCACCAGCCTCATCTGAGTATCGACATCATCTGCCCGTCCAAGAATTTCAATAATTTTTCCCTGTAGAAAATTGGCTGAGCCGCTCGCTCTTTCAAACTGCAGCAATAACGCCATCGCCATGCTTTGGTTGCAGGTCTCCTTCGTTGCTGATTCTGATGGTAAATGGGAATCTCCGGTCGTCTGGATATACCAATTGCTCACGGCCTTTTTTGATAAAAATGCCGCCAATTTTATTTGTACCCTGAGAAAGTATTTTCACCACACTCGCCTCAGGTCGATCATCGCGACGGACGTTAAAAACTCGAACTAATATCGTGTCGCCGTGATGTGCACCCCCCATTTGACCAGGAGAAATGAAAGGGTCTCTTTTGAGGGGGAGGCTGTTGCTTGGACTTTTGGTCACATTTACAAATCCAAAACCTTTTGGGTGTGATGTTAATGTGCCTTCATAGAACAGGGCATTTTTATAGAGTTTGAAGTTGTTTTTGCCATCTTTAGTGACTAATCCAAGGTGGATGAGAGACTCAAGGGCAGTTTCGATATCTTCATGCCCATAGCTGTTTTTGGGGAAACTCTCTCGTAGTTTTGAAAATGATAGAGGCGCAGAGGATGCGTGCAAGAGAGAAAGCACAATATTTTCTAATGTACTGCATTTTTCGTCTCTCTTCTTTGTCCTGGCAAACTGCCGTGGTTTGCGTGGTTTGGATTCTCGGAACGATTTTGTTTTTTTAGACATTTTCTAGGTTTTTTGATTTCTCGTATAGGAGAATTTTGTTAAGCTGAATAAAAAGCTTATAGTTTATTGATTGTTAGATAAAGTGTAAGGAAATCTGTCAACAACAGTTTGGACCTTATTCTAAGACACTTACGGATTCTGTCCACAGGCAAGTGTCGTTTTACTCAACCCGATAAACGGGAATATTTTTAGCCCTCCTTCGAGAGGGTAAGTGCCTTTATGAGATTGTTTTCTTGCAGAAAAACAAAAACAAACTCGAAGGTACTAAATTTGGGAGCGTATGCGTCGTATTTCATTTGATCTTGAACTTTATCGCAATCAGATGCAGACATTGATTGCAGATAAACCCGGAGCGGAAACTTTCTGGGAAGCCTTGGATTTTTCAATTGACGCCCATGCTGATCAGTGGCGAAGATCTGGTGATGCATATATTCTACATCCTTGTACTGTGGCAAAAATTCTTGCCGAGGAAATGGATATAACCCATCCTGAGATACTGGCAGCAGCGCTTCTCCATGATACCGTCGAGGACGTTGAGGAAATAACTGCTGAAGTGGTTGGTCAAAAATTCGGCAGTTATGTGCAGGCAATTGTTGAAGGATGCACAAAGGTGACTCACGTTTCCGGGGATAAACAGACGGATAGCAGGAACACCCACAGAAAAATATTTACCGGAGCAGCATTGCGACCGGAGGTTATGCTGGTGAAACTTGCCGATCGTCTGCATAATCTTCGAACGTTGCGGGCCATGCCGAAAGCCAAGCGCCAGCGAATAGCTGACGAGACACTCGACATTTATGCTCCACTGGCCACGGTGTTCGGCCTTTTTAATATGAAGCGGGAGATGTATAACCTTGCGCTTCTTTATAAGTATCCTAAACAGGGAGCCAGGTTAAACAACCATATACGTCAATTACAGCAATCGCCGATTGGTCGGGACATTGTTGAGAATGTACAGAAAAACGCCGAACTCAACAATTTATCCTGCAGGGTAAATGTTCGGACTAAAAAGCTGTGGGCGTACTTATGATATCGCTAACCGCATTTTGTTACAGCGTATAGATACTCCTCTTGAAATTCTCATTGTTGTTGATGATGTGCAATCCTGCTACAGAGCGTTGGGGATTACAAATCAGTTATACAATCCTATTCCCCGAACTATTCGCGATTTCATTGCCAACCCCAAACCGACCGGTTATCAGGGACTGCATGCCAGAGCAATTGTCGAAGGGCAAAAGTTTCTGTTTAAGATTCGAACCGATGAGATGGAACGAAAGGCGCAAAAAGGCTTATTTAGAAACTGGAGTTCAAAGACGGGAAAACAAGTCAAATTCATTCGAGAAATCCAGGAAATGTTTGATGTTATCAGTTCCGAGGATTCTTTCTCTTACCGAGAGGTTATTGCTGCCAGCGGTGTGAAGGAAATTTATACCTATACCCCTCAAGGAGATTTAATCTGCCTTCCTGTCAATTCCACTGTGCTCGATTTCGCTTTCAGAGTTCACACTGAAATTGGTCAGACTTGTCTTGGGGCCATGATTAGAAATAAACGAGTAGGGGCGTCTCATGTTTTGAAAGACGGCGATATGGTACGAATTGTCCGTGCCGATCAGCCTATCCGTTTTGAGCAGCATATGCTGTCTTATTGTAAGACCCCACGGGCAAGAGGGGAGTTGGTAAAAAACTTTAGAGCCAGATGTAAAAAGGTAACACGAGAAGTAGGTGCCTCAATGTTGCGTCAGGAAATGTTGCGCTATGGCATTCCCTTTGAGGTCATGGAGAGTGAAGATGTACCTAAATTTCTGGCTCATGAATCCATCCCGTCACTGGATGAATTGTATGTTCGGATAGGTGAAGGAGCATTTGCATCTCAAAGAGGTGATGAAAAATATTAAAAATATTCTCTTTGGCGGTGTATCGCCTTTGGTGACACCCACCGGTGCCTTCAATAAAATTGAGTTAACGACACTTGATCCAGTTTCTGTCAAGCTTTCGTCCTGTTGCAAACCTAATCCTACAGCAAAAGACAACTGTGCACTGCTCACACCTAAAGGGCTTTCCGTTCACCATAAAAATTGTGAACGTTTTCGACAGCTCGACTTTCAGCGTGAAGATGCCGTCAATATTTCATGGAAAATTCGGCAAACTCACGTAAGAAAGAAGCAAATCATCCATGTTCTCCGGGCCACCAGAAAAAGTATTATGGAGATTATCGGTTCCGCACCGCCTGAACTGGACATGGTCAGTCTCGAAATTCTTTCCAGCTATTCTTCTCTTTATCCGGCCTGGGAGCTTACTTTTAGGGTTGTCAACCTCTATGCATTGCAAAAAGTATTGAAACATTTCGACAAGTCCGGTATTCACTATGAATTTGATATCGACTGCTGAGGAAGTGGCTGTTAGGGAGTTATGGCCTCTTTATCAATAATCTCTTGTTCCTTTTTTACTGCAGTCTTCGGCTTGTATTTGGCCAGAACTTTTCCAAGCATTTCCGGTAAATCATTTGGTTGTCTTGAGCTTCTCTCCAGTTGAGTGAGTGTCTTCTCGAGGGAGAGTTTCTCTCCCAAGAAAATATGTCGCAAAATGAGAGATATAAGCCTTGTTATGGTGGTTAGGTTAGAAATCCGGGACTGTAGGTGCTGGTCTCTGTCGAAAGCCGTTGAGGCAAAAATTTCTACAGGGTTGCCGTCAAGTTCACTGATTGACACATACCAGGTGTTTCGTTCCCTGTCCGTCGTCCTGTAACGGACACCGTCAAGAACGTCAGGGAGTTCTCGCTCTGTATGTTTAGATTCCAGGCTGGAATCTGCTGGAATTCCTGCTATTTTAGAAAGTTGTTTGAAAGTGTCGGGTTTGCTCTTCATCAACTCGACTATGCTTATGCAGCTAGGGCAGAGCCCAACGTCTTCGCTTTGTGTAAGTTTTCCTTTCTTTCCACAGGCTGTACATATGTCATTTATTGCTTTTGCTTTCATTTTTCCAATTGTCATAGGGGATGATATTTTGTAATGTTTTTTTCGAGGAGTGTTTGAAATTTCCTGCCATTTATTTCCCTTGCACCAAAACGTAATAAGTGATTGGTCGTCATCTGGCAATCAATCAGTTGGAAATTCCTGCTCTTTAAATACTCAACCAGAGCAATTAAAGCAAATTGCGAACCGCATTTTATCCTGGAAAACATAGATTCACCAAAAAACACTTGATCTAAAGCGATTCCGTATAACCCGCCGACCAAGATATTATTTTGCCAGCATTCAATGGAATGGGCAAAGCCGAGTTGGTGCAAGGTGGTGTAGGCCTGTTGCATTTCAGGGGAGATCCAGGTTTCTGTGGCGAGCTCCGTCCGTACTTCTGCGCATTCTCTGATCACTTTTGAAAATGCACAATCACGGGTTATTTCAACAGAGGCAGCTTTTGCGTATCGACCAACTCTTTTGGGGATTCTGAAATTCATCCGGAAAAATAACCAGGCGAGGGCTTGTAAACCACCAGAGTATCGGATCACCTTTTGAATACCATGGGAATATCCCCTGGCTATAGGCCATTAGAAGTCTTTCCGGCCGGAGATCTCCGCCTACAGCAAGAAGGCCATTGTCTTCTGCATAGTCAGGATGAGGGAATTGGATTTGCTCGTTCAGCTGGAAAATCGGCATTGATGATAAAAAGGTCTATATAAATTTGGCTAAATACTTCATTGCAGTTCGAAGATTTTACTCTACCACCGAAGTAAAAAGAATTAAAGAGCCACGGGGGATGATGTAAACGAAAGATGTTAGGTTACTACTTGCCGAGCACCTGGACTGTTTGATGAATTTCCCGTGAGTTTAGATATTGAATATTTGACAATTTTGCCAATTTAAGAATACGCTATTTTATTATCTCATGAGTATAGTATTGTTATCCTGTCTTTGTTTGGTGAATTGACTGTTGTCTTGCTGTTGGGGGCAAATTGATGCATTCGCATAAGAAAAAATACAAACGTTTTTGAAAAATCATGATAGAGATTCCCAAGGATTTTGAAAGCACTGAAAGATCGCCTTTTCAGGAAGAAACCATTCTTGAAAATTATTTTACTGGTGCCAAACGGGGAGTAGTGTTGTCTCAAATGAAAGAGGCGATGCGAAACGGAGCAACCCTTATGGTGCTTACTGGTGAAGAAGGGAGCGGAAAAACGATGATGTGTCGTTTGCTCGCGCATGAGACTTCGCCGTTAAGTAAAACAGTTATCTTTTCGCAGACCGTCGACTCTTTTGAAGACGTAGTGAAGATGATAGCCGTGCAGTTGGGGGTGGATCCGGTTATGGAGATGGACGGCAGAAACGTTGATCAAATACTGGACCAGATAATTGATTACCTGCTTTTTGAGTCTGTCGATCTACTCATCGTCTTTGATGAGGCTGAAAACATATATCTGGCAACTCTTGAAAGAATTCGTAAGATGCTGGATCGGATCATAGAATCAGGAGCGCAAATACATATTCTTTTTTCCGGCAGGCCAACATTTCTTGAAAATTGTGATCAACTTTCTCTCTGTGATTTTAATAATAAAGAGCATTTGCATTTTGCGCTTACGCCACTTTCTGAAGTCGAAACCGCCGACTATTTGAAGGATTGTGCTGCACGGTTACCGGGTATCGATGTAACAAAGGTCTTTGCCGATGAGATGATCGGTAACATTCATACTCTGGCGAAAGGAAATTTCAAAAAGATCAACCTTCTGGGTGAGGAGTCGATGAAAACACCTGGAGATGATACTTCGTTTATGGTTCTTCTGGATAGTCTCAAGGAGAACTCTGATGATGAGGAAGCAACAAAAACGGGGATCAAAACGTTTTCTCATCTAACAGAGTTGATTTCTACGCATTTCCGCTGGATCGGTGGCGTGGTGTGTTGTCTTCTATTGCTCCTGTTTTTGTATGGCAGAGGGGACAACGAAAAAAATGTCAGTGAGGACACTGTTCAGAACCAAAAGGCCGATATGACAGATACGGCGGTCGTAGCGCAGGATTTGGTCATTCAACAACCTGAAAGTAAAGAACCCGTGATGGTGCAGCAGAAAGAGGACGTACAGCCTCAACAAGAAAAGGTCGCAGCAGAGCAGGTGCAGGAGGGGAGTACGTTCAAAGAGGAGACGGTTCCTGAGTCTGTGGAAAAAACATTCCAACCTGGTATGGCTCACAAGCAAGAAGAGATCAAGCAATCTGCGGTTGAGCCAACTGATAAAGTCGAGAGTGAGGTTGGTGATGAGGTTGGAGTGACAGTGATGGGTGAAACCCCAAAAACGGAAGATACTCATGATGCGGTAATTGAAATGGGTAGCGTACCTCTCTTGCAGTCTGCCCAGGCTCAGAAGAAAAAGCTTGGCTTGTCGTTGGAATCGACACGGCTGAAAATCAAGGCAGAGCCTCGGGCGAAAATACATAAAGCCGTTACTTCGAAGAGCAACTCTTCAGTTGACCAACTCTTTAAGAACAGATTACTCGCAGGTTCAAGATGGAAACGGGGAAAAAGTGAAAATATGTATACTGTCCAACTCATGGCTCTGGCTTCAATAAATGCTGAGAAAAATTTAAAAAGATTGCTAGCTCAGGATAGATACCGGCAAGAGGCTGGCAACTTCTATATTTTTCAGAATGCAACCTCATCGGAAAATATACTTGTGTTCTATGGTGAATATCCAAGTCTTGAAAGGGCCCGCCTTGTTCAGGCCAGCCTTCCGGAATTTCTCCGCGACCACAAACCGTATGCATTGTCAATAAAAGGAGCCATCGCCAAGCTAAGAAAATAGCATCTGCTGCCGGACAACAAGAAAGGGTATTACAATTGAAAAATTGTAATACCCTTTCTTGTTATAAGTTTAATCGATTGTTATTGTTGCGAATGTGGAAGAACATCCTGGAATGTACTGTCAGTTGTATCGTACGTAAGTGGTATTCCTTGGCGATGGAAAATTCTCTTTGAGTTCAACTCTGAACTGAAGAGCCTAAAAAAAATACATATAAAATATATGCTGAAAAAACAGCAAAGTATAAAAAATGTAAGTTAATTCGGCTTAAGGTCACAAAGGGAATTTGGTCATTTTATTCGGCACAAGTCTTCGCAATGATGGAATAATATAAGTGTGCCCATTGAACAAGAAGCCTTGTGAATGGTCACACAAGCAAAATGCGGAGGTTACAGGCTTATTCATAAAAATTATTCTGCTGGAAAAATTTTAAGAAAGTGCAACACTGATGTATGCTGAGTATTAATTAAACTTATGTGAAAAACATGAGATGTGGGACTTGAGAAAAAACAATGATAGAATTCCATTTTTGACACAATTACCAACTTGCCATCAAAAAACCAATTCACAGCCGATCAATTCTTGGGCTGGAAGTGCTTGCAGTATGGCCTTTTTACACTTGCATACTTGAGCAACGTACTCAAAATGTCTTCTTTGATGCTGTGCAGATTATGTCGCATTCTCTGGAATCAGTACAAACTTATTTATATCCAACGATAGTAAAACCGTGATACAATAAACTCGTGGACATGTTGCACCCCTCCCGTGCCTCTAGGTTGGAAGTTTTGGATAAGGACAGCCTGTCCACTTTTAGTTCTATTTCAACTTTTCTTTAAGCACGTTCATCCTAAACAACGAGGAAGGGCATTACGTGCTATTAAGTGGTTGGCAGCTGACTACGATTTCCAGGTCACTTATGGTAAGTATCTAATTTAACATTCAAAAAATTAAATTTCCCGATTCTTTTCCCTGTTCATGATCATAAACCGACGAATACTATCTCTCCGGCTTGTAAGTATATACGGTGCAATCATGTGGATTCTGATGACCTCTGTTGTAAGTAATGGTCAGGATGATGTCCGGATTCTCATAAACACCAAAGCGCTTACATTAAAGGTTATTCAAGGCAACAAGAAAGTATTAACTTTTCCAAATATCGCCATCGGTCGTTATGGTACTACTACCGACAAACAGAAAGGAGACAATAAAACCCCCTTGGGGCATTTCGTGATTGCCTGGATAACGGATGACACTCCTTATCATCGTTTCTTTGGTTTACTCTACCCAAATAAAGAATATGCGGAACGTGCCTTTCTAGCAGGTCATCTGGACCAAAAAACTTGGAATAAAATCCATCAGGCATTTGCATCAGGTTATCTTCCCCCACAGGACACAGTGCTTGGTGGCAATCTGGGAATACATGGCATCGGTAAGGGTGATAAAATCATCCATGAACAGTACAACTGGACCAATGGCTGTGTCGCCCTTACTAATGAACAAATTGACCGCCTTAAGGCCTGGATCATGGTCGGAACCTCGGTTGAAATACACTGACCCCCACTTTTTTAATCTCATATGAAAAAAAGGATAGCCCGTCTTATCTGTCAGTCTTATTATGGTTAGTATTGAAAGGAGGTGGCTGGAGATTGTTGGAAATTACAAACCATCAAGCAACTCAAACAAGGAGATTTTCCCATGAAAAACACCGTTAAAATGCTAGCTCTGCTTATGGCTATTGGTCTGACAGGTTGTGCCACAACCAATGATCTGGATACAGTGAGAGCGCAGGCTCAGGACGCTAATACAACGGCCAATGCGGCCTTGAAAGCAGCCAATGAAGCGAAAGCGATTGCTCAGAATGCCAACGCTACGGCTCAGGATGCCAAGGCGATGGCTCAGGACGCCAAAGAAACATCAAAAACCACGGAAACTAAAATTGACCGTATGTTTAAAAAAGCAATGTACAAATAATACCTTTTGTCGTTTGAGCCCCGGCGTCCCCCAACGGGGCTCTGCCCCATTTTCCCCACGAAACCTTTCAGCAAGATTTGCTTAAAATACACTTCCATCTAAGACAAATTTGGTAATAGGAACCGGCACTCCGCTTTTTCCTGTAGCGCATGTTTTATGGTTTTTATATCTAGTATTGCATCTTTATTTTTGATTGCCTCCAATATCATTTCATAGGCAATGCAATTCAGATTCTTTTTTTTCGCAAGGTCTTCATCCATCAACGGATGAATTTCTAGAAAAAGGATTTTATCCTGCCATCCAAGTTTGATTGGCTGGTTCACAATTTGAACCGGCGTGTGTATTGGTATAATTGAAAATAGTTTCTCCATGTCTTCGGGGTACATGCGCACACAACCATGGGTCACCCGCATACCTACTCCATAGGGCTTGTTAGTGCTGTGGATCAAGTAACCTGGAATGTTCAAACGCAACGCATAACTGCCAAGGGGATTATCAGGACCTGGTGGAACAACATCAGGTAATGGATCCCCTGAAGCGATAGCCTCTGATTTCAGAGAATCGGGTGGATGCCAGGATGGGTTCCTGATCTTTTTTTCTATCCTGGCGGTTCCTAAAGGAGTATTCCAGTCCATCCGACCGACACTCACCGGATAGGTTGCCACCATTGGCTTTCTCTCCGAACCGTCCCTGTAGAAATAATACAGTCGCATCTCCGGCAGATTAAGCACAACTCCCTTCTGTTCTGCACGGGGGAAAATAAATCGGGTCGGTAGAATGACGTCTGTTTTCTCCCCAGGTAGCCAACGGTCCACATTTGGGTTGGCATGCAGGATCTCGTCTTGCCCCAGATCATGGCGACGGGCAATATCAAGTAAAGTGTCCTGAGCACTGGCTTGAACTATTTCAATATCCCCGATAAGGTCAACTTCTGCAGGCGGCATTGGATACGTCGTTGCCCACAGGTTGGTCGTGCTGAGTAAAAATATGAACGGAAAAGCAGAGGGGATCTTGCGAAACCATATCGCGCTGTTAAAAAATGAAAGAATAGCCATTGCTGAAAGCTTTTGATAAACGACAAGCAAGGTTGAGTGATAAGTAATCGATTTTGGTCCGAAACACTTGATGGGGCAAAAAAGAGTAAATCATAGGATTCAATACCAATATCTTACCCCCTTGTTGCATTAGCGTACGACTTAGTTTGACAAGATTTTCTCCGAAAATTGTCCGGTCATTTTCAATATATCACATCACATCAAACAATTACATAAGAGCTCTTGGATGTCAACAGCTTTCATGTTGCATTAACGCCTTGCATACTGCGGAGACTCGTCAATCACCGATCATTGCTCAATTGGCTCATAGATCGCCCATTTTGTAAGTAAACTTTTCAGTGTGCTTTGTTCATGCGTGTTTATCACCGAAAAATGAAGGTTTGTAGTTATCACTTAATAGCACAAATACAGATTCTTACAGGTGAGTTTTCATGGAGGGAATGATCTTTCTTGATAATTATGGATCGGATTTTTTGTGTGTTGGGCGGGAAAGGAGAAACGAGGGCAGAGCGATTCAATTATACTGAAATGGTCACCGACCTCATCATTAGGATTAGTGTGACGTTGGCTACTTTTACCGCAAAGAAAGAGAACTCAGGCTTCTACCTTGACCTGACTTTTTTTTGCTACTTGGAGTGACGAAGGATCTCTACCCCATATTGTACCCTACGGAATTTAAACCAATAAAAAAGGGTTTTAAGCTGTTGATTTAGCTTAAAACCCTTGTTTATATTATTGGTGGAGCTAGTCGGGATCGAACCGACGACCTCTTGACTGCCAGTCAAGCGCTCTCCCAGCTGAGCTATAGCCCCTTAATGTCCATAAATCTTCTTGGTCGTAAAGTTCGAATATCATTAACAGGGTTTATTTTACGTGTCAATAAAAAACAGTCGAATTAAGAGCGAAAAATGCCATATCTGTTGCTAATGAAAGTTAGTTTTGTTATGATTAGAGGTTTCGTGAGAAGAATTCACAATTCTGTTCAATCAAATAATTTTGACCGAAGCGCAGCATCTTGATTTGGCTGTGAGTTTATATCTTTTGAAGGCGCGAGTAGGTGCCTTTTATCCCAAGGACGAATGTATGTATTCACCATTTAATTTTCTATTCGGCTGGTTATCAAATGATCTTGCGATCGATCTTGGAACAGCTAATACAGTTCTTTATGTAAAAGGGAAGGGTATTGTGTTGCGGGAACCGTCCGTCGTTGCCGTACGGCAAGATGGCCGGATGAGTAAAGTGTTGGCTGTCGGACATGAAGCGAAGATGATGCTTGGAAAAACTCCGGGGAACATTACTGCCATCCGTCCTATTAAAGATGGCGTAATTGCCGATTTTGAAGTAACCGAGGCTATGCTTCGATATTTTATTAATAAAGTTCATAATAGAAGAACGTTAGTGCATCCTCGTATTATTATCTCCGTTCCGTCGGGGATAACCCAAGTGGAAAAACGAGCCGTAAGAGAATCTGCCGAATCCGCAGGTGCGCGTGAGGTGTATCTTATTGAAGAACCGATGGCAGCAGCGATAGGAGCGGGACTACCAATTACCGAGCCTACTGCCAATATGATAATTGATATTGGTGGGGGAACGACTGAGGTGGCCGTTATTTCACTGTCCGGTATTGTCTATGCAAAATCCGTCAGGGTTGCTGGTGACAAGATGGATGAGGCCATCCTTCAATACATTAAACGCAAACATAATCTGGCGATCGGTGAACGTACCGCAGAGTTAATCAAAACCACCATTGGCAATGTCATGCCGGAAGAGCCGTATGAAACAATGGATATCAAAGGACGGGATCTGGTCTCCGGTGTGCCGAAAACACTGCAAATTACTGCGGATGAAATTCAATCCGCAATAGCTGAGCAGGTTGACGTAATTGTTGAAGCCGTGAGGGTTGCACTTGAGGTTACACCACCCGAACTGGCCGCGGATATTGTCGATAATGGTATTGTTCTTACTGGTGGTGGTGCTTTGCTGAAAAACCTTGATAAATGTTTGAGAGAAGCAACGGGCATGCCCATAATAGTTGCTGAAGATCCTCTGTCTTCTGTCGTTCTCGGTTCTGGAAAAGCGCTCGATAACCTTGATATCCTCCGAGAGGTGACTATTGATTAGTCTATGTCCTTGGCAATGATGTATTTGTACCGGATTGAGCAGACCGGTACTCCATGTAGTGCTCTGAATGATTAAGATTTGTGCAAAAAAAAACGAAAGCTATGCAGGGACGATCCATCTTTACAAGCATTAGGGTCATGCTTCTGATAGTGATACTTGCTATCGTCGGTCTGTTGCTGCTTGCCTCAATGCTTGGTGGACGATTCGGTACCCCTCACCAGCTTACCCTGGACTTCATTGGACCCATGCAGAGTGCCGTTACGCGTACTGTGTCCGGGATTACCAACCTGAAAGACGACTATATCGCGTTGTGGAATGTTCGGGCGGAAAATAAGCGACTACAAGGGCTTGTCGATAAATATCTAAAAGAACTGGGCGATTACAGGGAAGCTTACAGTACCAATCTTTATCTTGAACAATTGCTCGCCTTTAAAGATAAGTTAAGTTTTCAACCGCTGGCTGCTCGGGTAGTGGGAAAAGAACCTGCGTACTGGTACCAGACTATTGTGGTTGATAGAGGCAGGAAGGACGATGTCCTGGAAGGGATGATTGTTCTTGCTCCAAGCGGAGTAGTTGGCCAGGTCATTCATACGAGTGAACATTACTCGAAAGTCTTGCTTGCCAATGCCCCAAGTAGCGCGATAGACGCCATGATCCAGAAAAACCGTACGCGGGGTATTCTGAAGGGAGCTGGGGAACAGGGGTATGTCCTTAATTACGTTCTGAAAAATGCAGATGTCGCTGAAGGTGATTATATCGTTACTGCCGGTATTGGGGGTGTTTTTCCTGCTGGCATACCCCTTGGCACGGTGTCTAAAATACATAAAAACAAGAGGGGGATGTTTCAAGAAATTGAAGTAAAACCTCATGTCGATTTTCAAAAATTGGAATTTGTATTTATTGATCCGACCGATCGAAGAAAAATACTCGATTCAATAAACCTTTCGCCAGGGAGGTAGAAGAGGGTAATGCTGTTTCTTACATTCTGGGTGCTTGGGGTTGCATTGATTGTCTTACAGACAACTTTGTTGCAATCTTTGCCATTGTGGCTTGGTCGACCAGATTTCGTTTTTATCCTTGTAACCTTCATAGCATATCGTTTTGCCTGGATACCGGGTATTGCCTTAGTGTTTAGCTTGGGGTGGATTCTGGATGTTGTGGCTGGTATTCATCTTGGTTTTTATCCTTTAATTAGTCTTCTCACTTTTATTGCACTTAAACTCCTCACAAATAAAAGCCCTATAAAAGAGTCCACTTACCAGATTCCACTTGTAGGCCTAAGTTATTTTCTGGTTCAGATATTTCTTTATTTTGTCTATTCTTTTTCTTTGCCGGAAGATTTGCCTGAATGGTCGTGGGGACTTACGCTTCAGAGAACGGCTTTGCTGGTGGCGGCCGCCATTCCACTCTTTCTTTTGTTTGGTAGCTTGTGTGACTCTATACAGAAACGTCGTTTACGTGCCAAACCTCTCCGTCGTCGCCCTCGTAAGCCGATGTAACCCAAAAAGGGTAAAATGAGTTTGAAATTTTCATTTAAAGAAATTGTAGATATTTCCGAGCGTGATGAAGGGGCTCTTGATCTTTTAAAAAGACGATTGCTAGGCGCTACAGCTGTTGTTCTTTTTTTCCTGTTTATCATTATCTTGAGGCTTTGGTTTCTGCAGATCAGTAATGGTGAGGAATATGAGCGTCAAGCCTATGGCAATAGAGTGAGGATCAGGCAGCTGGTTCCACCAAGAGGCCACATACTTGATCGCAATAATAGAGAGATTGTCACCAACCGACCTTCCTTCAATGTCACTTTGGTGCAGGAAGATTCTCATGATCTCGGCAATGTGCTGAAACGACTTGCACCGATTCTCGAAATGGATGTCTCGGACTTGTGGGAGAAAATCCGAGAAGCATCCGATACTCCAAGATATGTGCCGGTAAGTCTGAAGGAAGATATTGATTGGCAGACTCTCGCCTATCTGGAAAACCATAATCATGAGTTTTCCGGCATCCGAATCGAAGTGCAACCTGTCCGGGTTTACCACTACGAAGATCTCGCTGCCAATATCATCGGGTATCTAGGGTCGATATCCAAGAAGGACCTGGAAGCAGCTGATCGTGACATCTATAGAGGTGGCGACATAGTCGGAAAAAAAGGTCTTGAGAGGATACGGGAAGAAGACCTGCGAGGTGAAAAAGGATATAGTTATTCTGAGGTTGATGCAAAGGGTTTTGAACAGCAGTTGCTGAAAGCTGTGGAGCCACTTCCCGGAAGGGAAATTCGTTTAACCATTGATGTGGATTTGCAGCAGATAGCAGAAAGTTATATGGCGGCTGGAGAAAAATCGGGAGCAGTTGTCGCGCTGGAGGTAAAAACCGGCAGAGTGCTGGTCGCCGCTTCTGCGCCTAGCATACATATAAATGATTTTGTCGGAGGGATATCGACAAAAAAATGGCAGGCTTTACTCGATAATCCCAAACATCCTCTCCTCAACAAAGTAGTTCAGGCAACATATCCTCCGGGTTCTACGTATAAGATGGTAACAGCTTTGGCGGGTCTGGCCACGGGAGTGATTGATACGGACACTGTGCTCTATTGTCCCGGCCGCTATTCGTTTGGCAACAGGACCTATAGATGCTGGAGACATTCAGGACATGGACCAGTGAACTTAATAAAAGCCATCGGAGAGTCCTGTGATGTTTACTTCTACCAGGTCGGCCAAAGGGTGGGGGTTGACAGGTTGGCAGAGTTCGCTAAAAAACTCGGCTTAGGAAATAAAACAGGGATTGAGATGGAATATGAAAAACCCGGTCTTGTCCCAACAAAAGAATGGAAGCAGAAATATCGTAAAGCCAATTGGCAGGAAGGTGAGACGCTTTCCGTTGCCATTGGGCAGGGGTTTAACCTTGTCACACCGCTGCAAATGTGTTTGATGACAGCAACAGTTGCCAATGGTGGTAAATTATACCGACCTCAGCTTGTCGAACAGGTTATTGATCCAGCGGGTAGAGTAACGGAGAGTTTTTCCCCTGATCTGCTGAGTGAGTTAACTGGATACGACAGTTATTTCAATAGTATCAAGAAGGGGATGGAGGAGGTTGTTCAGGGCAAGCATGGTACCGCTCGTTCTGCTGCAATCGAAGGACTGAGGATAGGCGGCAAAACCGGGACAGCTCAGGTGGTTAAGCTTGCCCAGTATCGTGGGCTTAAAGATGAAGATATTCCTTATTTATACCGTGATCATGCCTGGTTTACCTGCTATGCCCCGGCAGAAGATCCGGAAATTGCCGTAACAGTTCTTGTTGAACATGGATTACATGGTGGTTCTGCTGCGGCCCCTATAGCCAGGGCAATTTTGAATCAATATTTTAGTGGCAGGCTGAACCAGATGGTTCCGGAACAGGTTAAATAATTTGTCGATTATTGGACAATAAATTAATGGTGTGCAAAAATGTTTCGAATAGACAGAAGGTTGTTTGAACATTTCGATATGGTGCTGATGCTTGCTTGTTTTTTTGGTATGCATCATGGCCTTTTTCAATCTCTACAGTGCTTCATTCCCACCGAAAGGTTACGGCACACCGCCGTACCTTAAGCAAGGGTACTTTTTTCTCATGGGATTTGCAGCGGTTGTATTTGTCATCAGTTTTGACTATCAGGAGCTGCATTCATGGAATTATCCATGTTATGCATTTATTGTTTGCTTCTTCTCTTTGCGTTTGTGGCAGGTCATGAGGCGGGCGGTGCCCAGCGTTGGATCAATCTGGGTTTTTTCAAATTACAGCCGTCAGAGCCCGCCAAGCTGATGCTCGTCGTCACCCTTGCCAGTTATTATTCAAGAAAGGAGATCAGTGACGGATACACAATCAGGGATCTCTTTATGCCGATAGTGCTTACAGGTATTCCTTTTTTGCTTATCCTTTTAGAACCTGATCTTGGTACCGCCCTGATGTTCGGTATAATTTTTGTTTCCATGACGATATTCGTTAAATTACGCATGTCGACCTATGCCATTTTGGGTGGTCTTTCTCTCGGCGTTGGTGTTTTTGCTTGGGAACAATTGTTGAAACCGTATCAGAAACAGAGAATCCAGACCTTTCTGGACCCGGAAAATGATCCGATGGGGCACGGGTATCAGATCCTACAGTCTAAAATTGCCGTCGGCAGTGGAGGAAAATTTGGTAAAGGCTATATGGAAGGTACCCAGGGGCACTTGCATTTTCTTCCGGAGCGACACACTGACTTCGCCTTCTCCGTCTGGGCTGAGGAATGGGGCTTTGCCGGAAGCGTTATCTTTATAGGAACGTATTTCCTTCTTCTGCTTTGGGGGCTGTATGTGGCAATGTATGCCAAAGACCGTTTCGGAGTACTCTTGGCATACGGGGTAGTTACGCTTATATTTTGGCAGGCAGTGATCAATCTATTTATGATCATGGGGTTTCTACCTGTGGTAGGCATACCATTGCCACTTGTTTCATACGGCGGATCCTCATTACTGACAACTATGCTTGGATTGGGGCTTCTCATGAACGTAAGAATGCGCCGATTTCAAAATTCCATGAGTTGAGAGCCTGTACCGATAAAGCCATTCATTCTCAATTTTCGTTATTTGTAAGAGGGTAGAACGAGAAAAATGAAACAGCATGGCACTGCTTATAGCAGTGTCATTGGCTTGTTGCCAATCAAGATGCTTTTTTCAGAACAACCTCCCGGGAGAGTTCTAATCAGCATCTGTCTTGCAAAATCAGCGTTCTGAGTCCCTGAATGAACAAAGGGTGGGTGTTGAGAGAGCTACACGGCCTGAGGCACATGCCAAGCTGCTCTGCCTGCTCCTTGTAAAGGATGTTGATCTCATACAGGGTCTCAACATGATCAGAAACAAAGCTTATCGGTACCATCAGGATATTCCTGCAACCTTCGTTTGCCAGAGTTTCCAGCATTTCGGGTGTTGAGGGGGAAAGCCATTCAACTGGACCACTCCGGCTTTGGAAACAGAGTCTGCCGCCTTGGAGTGTTATCTTTTCAATTGCTTCAATAGTTTGCTTGATATGGTCTACGTAAGGGTCGCCATCCCTGATGAATGAGGTCGGGAGGCTGTGCGCGCTGTAGACTATTTCAACCGGCTCTGTATCAAAGGACTGTAATCCTGTTGCTATATTTTCTGCTAAAGCTTTGACATAATAGTCTTGGGTGGGCCAGGAGGAAATAGAGGTAAATGGGATCTGCGGGGCCAGGCGTTGATGGCTTTTTTGAAGGGCAGAGAGTGATGAGCCGGTTGTTGCTTTCGAATAGTGTGGGTAGAGAGTAAGAGCTATTAGATGGCTCACTCCTTCTGCGAGTAGTCGTTGGATTGCTTCGTCGGCAAACGGCGGCCAGTAACGCATGGCAACAGTAACGACAAAGTTGCCATCTTCACTGAGTGCATCCTGTAGCGCTTTAGCCTGACGAAAACTGATATCCTTTAAGGGAGAACAACCCCCTATCTTTGCATAGATGGCTCTACTTTTCGATGCTCGCCGACTGGAAATTATCCATGCTAAAAATTTCTGCAGAAAGGCGGGACCCAGTCTGATGATTTCCCGGTCGGAAAAAAGATTAAAAAGAAATGGGCGAACGTTTTCTAAAGAATCCGGGCCACCCATATTAAGCAGAATTATTCCGGTCTTGTTGCTCTGCAAGGTATTACTCCAAAAAGGTTTTTCTCTGAGATTCAAAGGCCAACAAGTATACAAGGAAATAATTTGAATAGCCATGTTTCTCATTTTTTTGAAGATATAAAGTTAGCGATACCTGAATTGCATTGCTAAAACGCGAGGCAACCTTGATTCTCAGAGAGAGGTAAATATAATAAGAGTAAGAGCAGCTCTTCTTCGACCAGGATATTAGAGATGTTCCCTCTGTCTGGTTTGTTGATGGAGTGCAAGGGATGCATGTGATGATGCATTAGTAAAACACCGGGTAACCGCTGTTTGAAACAGAGCTGGAGGAATTATATGGAACTGAAGATCGAAGCCCGAAATATTGAGTTGCGTAAAGGTTGGCAGACTAAGATCCAAGAGGAACAAGAAAAACTAATTCGCCTCTATCCAAATTTCGTTCTTCATTTACGTGTCAGCATTGAAGCCACAACCCATCACAAACAGGGTGGGTTTGAGATCAAACTGGTAGCGACAGTACCTAATGATACAGCTGTTGTTACCAGGAACGCTGAAACTGTACGTGCTGCACTTACTGAGTCGTTTGATGTGTTGACCCTGCAGCTGAAAGAGATGCTGAGGAAAAAAAGGCAGGGGAAAAAACAGGCAGCTCAGGCGACAGCCACAGATGGATCCGGAATAATCAGAAAACTTTCTCCGCATGAATCGTATGGATTTATTACCTCAGCAGATAAAAGAGATATTTATTTCCATGAAAATGCTCTGAAAAATTTAAATATGGATGAGCTATCGGAGGGAGATCATGTTACCTTCGGCGAAACTATTGGAGACAAAGGTCCACAGGCTTCTTGGGTGAGATCACCAAGATAATACATAAGAAAATAGAGTATGAAAAAGCCCCGGACATTGATTGTCCGGGGCTTTTTTTGTGTGCAGCTGACAATGAGAAGGCAAAGAGATTGTTCGGTACAAAAATCTGGAAACCCGATATACTCAGGTGTTCGCTACAGGAGTATTGTCAAGACCTCTCGAAAGAGGCGAAGTCCGCTCTAACAAACCCTGGAGAAGGTGGGCGGCTTTACGGAATCAGTTTATTGTTGTTTAATACGGATATTATTCACAAATCCCTTATACTTCGCGCACGATATGTGCCGAGGAATCTTTAATCCATTTGGAGTACACTCTATGGAGTTGCAGGCTGTGAAAGAAGACATTTATCTTATCGACGGGAGTGCATATATCTATCGGGCCTACCACGCCATAGCGCCACTTTCAAACAGTAAGGGAGTGCCGACCCATGCTGTTCTCGGTTTCATTAATATGGTTAAACGATTGGTCAGGGAGAAAAATCCAACCTATCTGGTCATCGCCTTTGACAGCAGGGGGCCGGTTTTTCGCCATCAACTCTATAATCAGTACAAGGCTAATCGTCCACCAATGCCCGAAGATCTGAGCGTACAAATCCCATTTATAAAACGTTTTGTGGCAGCATCAAACTTCCTCATGCTTGAAGAGCAGGATGTTGAGGCGGATGACATAATTGCTTCTGTGGTGAAGAGATTCACAGCTCTTGGCCACAGGATTGTTGTTGTCTCAGGTGACAAGGATCTGTTGCAGCTTGTGTCTGATGATGTGGTTATGTGGGATCCAATGAAAGACAAGGTGATGGACCCGGAAGCTGTTATAAAGAAATACGGGGTTCGGCCGGATCAGCTCCTGGATCTTTTTGCCTTGATCGGAGATAGTGCCGACAATGTCCCGGGAGTGCCAGGTGTAGGTCCGAAAACTGCTGAAAAACTGATTGGTGATTTCTCTACTCTCGAAGGGCTATATGCGCACATCGATGATTTGAAAAAATCGAAGATGAAAGAAAAAATAATCGAACATCGTGACCAGGCCTACCTTTCCCGAAAATTAATCGATCTCAAATCGGACGTGGCAATTCCGGAAGAACTCGATAGCTATCTTCTTGCGGCAGGGAGATGATGTGCAGTTGGCTGAAATTTACACGGAACTTGAATTTCTCAGTCTGTTAAAAGGAATTGATACCGCAACAGCAGTGCCTGTTGACGGTTTTGTAACGGTGCGGAGTAGCCAGCAGTTGGCAGAACTTGTCGATGCCTTGCAAGGTGCTGAGCTCCTGGTTGTCGATACAGAAACTACTTCTCTTAATGCAAGAAAAGCTCGGCTCGTTGGCATCTCACTTTGTACTAATCTTGAGAGGGCATGGTACATCCCTATTGGCCACCTCGATGAAGATGGAACTCTTGCTGCGGGACAACTTGACAAGCAGGAAGTTTTGGCAGCACTTCAACCGTTCTTGCTGTCCACAGACATGATAAAGGTTGCCCATAACCTGAAATACGATTTCACGGTGATTAAGCAGCAATGGGGTATTGAGTTGGGTGGCCCGCTTGCCGATACCCTCATCGCTGCATATCTCCTCGAGAGCGAGGGACGTTCGCTTAAACTCGATGATCTCTGCCAGCAACGTGGCCTGAAGATGACTTCCTTTGACGAGGTCGTCGCCGGTGACAAACGGGAGGATTGCTTTGCCTATGTGGATATTGAAAAGGCGGGGATTTATAGTTGTGAGGATGTCTATGGCACTTTGGTGCTTTGGCAGGAGTTCGAGCCTTTGCTGCAGCAAAAACGGTGTCATGGATCTTTTCCGAAAGGTTGAGATGCCGATAGTTGTCATCCTTGCCAGGATGGAGGTGGCTGGTATTTGCATTGATCCGACCGTCCTTTCTGCTCTTTCGGTCGAATTCACTGATAAGCTTGGGAGTGTTAGAGGAACAGATCTATACCTTGGCCGGACATCCCTTTAATATTAATTCCCCACAGCAGCTTGCTCAGATATTGTTTGAGGAACAAGGCTTACCCCACGGCAGAAAAACCAAAACCGGTTTTTCAACGGATGTCAAGGTGCTGGAACAACTTGCAAAAAAACATGAATTACCCGCTCTGCATTTTGCGCTATCGTACGCTTACAAAACTGCTTATCCACCTATGTAGATAAACTCCGCCAATTGCAGGACCCGGCGACGGGCAGAATACATTCATCTTTCAATCAGGCGGTAGCTGCGACAGGCCGATTGTCCAGCAGCGATCCTAATCTGCAGAATATTCCGATCCGAACCGAAGAAGGGGGCCGGATTCGTGGAGCTTTTGTGCCGGCGATGGGCTTATCTTTCTCTCAGCAGATTATTCCCAGATAGATTTACGGGTGCTTGCCCACTATTCCCAGGACAATGCCCTGCTCACGGCCTTCAGGAACGGGGAAGATATCCATGCCAGAACCGCTGCAGAGATCTTCGGCGTTTCTCCTCTGCTGATCACGTCTGAGATGCGCAGGGTGGCAAAGAGCATAAATTTCGGAATCGTTTACGGCATGAGCAGCTTCGGTCTGGCGAATCAGCTTGATATCGGCAGAAAAGAGGCTCAGCGATTCATTGACAGTTATTTTCGTCTGTACACAGGGGTGCAAAAATTTATGGAGGATATAGTCATCCAGGCAAGGGAAAATGGCTACGTTACCACCCTGCTTGGGACGCGGCGAACTGTTCCGGAAATCAATTCGAGCAACAGAGTTCGAAGGGAATTCGCGGAGAGGATGGCTATCAATACTCCTATCCAGGGAACTGCCGCCGATATTATTAAACTTGCCATGATTAGAGTGTGAGGATGCCATCAAGCAGAGTGGTCTGTCAGCTAGAATGTTGCTGCAAATTCATGACGAACTGGTTTTCGAATTGCCGGAAACGGAACTGGAACAGGCAAAGCCAGTAATTAAAGAGGCCATGGAAAATGCGCTTGAGCTGGATGTTCCACTTGTTGTCAATTTTGAAGTAGGCGAGAGTCTTGAGAAATAGTCCACAACTGATGCCGCGGTAGGATCAAACAACAGTGATTGTTAGCCGGGCACAGGAGCGATTGTTTACAACAGTCGACAACTGTGCCCAAGCACATGAACTGAGCGTTTATAAACGATCTTTCATGGGGACAAAGTCTCGCCTGCGATGTCCTGAATAGATTTGACGGGGGCGGCCGATTTTGGCATTTTCCCGGTCTTCTTTCATTTCTGTCCATTGAGCTATCCAGCCGGGAAGACGACCAAGAGCAAACATAACGGTGAACATATTGGTTGGGATGCCCATGGCCCGATAGATGATCCCGCTATAGAAATCAACATTAGGGTAGAGATTGCGCTGGATGAAATACTCATCAGTTTTGGCATGGGCTTCCATTTCAAGAGCAATGTCCAGCAATGGGTCATGGATCTCAAGATCTTCCATTATCTCATTACACGCCTCTTTGATGATCTTTGCACGTGGATCAAAGGTTTTGTATACACGATGACCGAATCCGGTGAGGCGGAATGGATCATTTTTGTCTTTAGCCTTTTCAATATATTTCTTGTAGTTATTGCCGTCTTTGTGGATTGCCTGCAACATTTCAATGACCGCCTGATTGGCTCCTCCATGCAGCGGTCCCCAGAGAGCGCTGATTCCTGCAGAAATAGAAGCATAAAGATTGGCACCCGGCACTGCCGACCAGTCGGACCGTCGACGTGGAGCAGTTTTGTTCGTGATCGGCGTGGAGGATAAGCAGTTTGTTCAGGGCAGAGACGAATTCCGGTTTGATTTTATAAGGTAGATTCGGTCGATCAAACATCATATTGAGGAAATTTTCACAATAGTTCAACCGGGGGCTTGGGTAAACAAGGGGGTGCCCTATGCTTTTTTTGTAGGAAAAGGCAGCTATAGTTCGTGTCTTTGCAAGTAAGCGGGCAGTCGTGACCGAGTATCCACCGTAAGGATCGTCGTCCTTGTCCATTTCTGGATAATAATTGTGCAGTGAATTCACAGTAGTTGAGAGAATCGACATGGGCGATGCGTTTGGTGGAAAATGATCGAAAAAATGAATCATATCTTCGTGGAGTAAGGCAAAACGACGCATTTCGTGTTTAAAGACCTCAAGGGAATCGAATGTTGGCAATTCACCGTGCAGGATTAAGTAAGCAACTTCTGTAAAACTACAGTTTTTCGCAAGATCTTCAATAGCATAGCCACGATAATCGAGGATACCCTTGGCGCCATCAAGGTAGGTGATAGCGGAGGTGCATGCACCGGTATTCACATAGCCGCTATCCAGCGTGATATATCCGGTTTCTTTCAACAAACTGCGGATATCTATTGCTTTGTCCCCTCTTGTTCCCTTTATTATAGGGAGCTTATAGGATTTATCTCCAATAGAGAGTGTTGCAAATTCTTGTGGCATAGTAATTCCTCATGGTTAGCGAAACGGTGAATCCGCATTGGAACACACACTTCAGGTTTAATGGTATCCCCGGCAGCCTAAAGGGAGTAGATATATGTCCTGCAACTTCAACATTGGTGAACTAGCATTTTACAGGACTGGCTGGAATGTGCCGGTTAGGACTTTCGAACGTAAAAAGATAGATCAGGTTGGAACAATAGAACGTAAGATTTGTTGCTGGATTGATCTTCAGGTAAGCATTATAATATAATTTTGACTTTTCAGCAAACGATCTTAAAATTGCCGAACTTTGATGGATAATTTTCATGTCGTTATACTCATACTATCTCGGTGAATTACATTTTTTTAGCACTGAAGGACCACTATGCCAATTGACACTAAAATGCAGCAATTGATAGAAGAAATAAAACTTTTCATTCAATATGCTGTTCCTGAAAATGATGTACAGCAAGCAGTTGATCTGGTTGGCAGGTACAGGAATAATGCATTCATAATAAGGGTATTCCGGGAGTACTATTCTTCCCTGCCTGAGGCCCGTGAAGAGGCTGTCACCCAGATCTCAAAACTCATTGATCATCAGGGAGTTCATCTTTTTGTTGTATGTACAGCTCCTTTTTCTTACCTGTATGCCGTGTCTTCCGATCATGCCTCTTATTAGGGGAATATCGAAAAGAAATCGATCCAGAGGTATTGTCATTTTTTGGCTTTCAAAGCCAGGAAGAGTTTCTGGAAATATGTCCGTCTGTTGAAGATCTGGCTCAGTATACTGCATCTAATGGGGATGAAAGGAAACTCTGTCCTGTGTGCGGAGTGCCGGAAGGGGAGTGTCATATTCTTGGATGCACGGTTGAGATTTGTCCCTGGTGTGAAGGGCAGTTGAGCAATTGTAATTGTCGCTTTGAGCAGCTTAAAGTAGATGAAATTGAAGACGAGCAGCAGTTAGAAACATTTGTAGATATGCTCGAAGCTAAGGGAAGAATCCAGTATGCCAAAAGCCAAGCTCCGGCTTATCCGGGAACAAGCAGTGGCTTGGATGATAACTAAGCCACTGAATAGCAGATGCTTGGCGATTTTCGAATCAAGATAGCTGGGATATTATGGCGTTGATAAGACAGCATAATATCCCAACTATAAGTGACGTCTCTTTATTTTCCTTCTACTGATTTGAGAAAACGATAGAGATCAGAATCGGAGGAAAGGACCAAGGAGGTGTTATTGCCTATAATTGTCGGGTAACTTTCCAGGGTTTTCTGGAATCCATAAAAATCGGGATCCTGAGAATAGGCCTCACCGTAAATTTTAGCTAGCTTCGGCATCGGCTTTACCTTTAATTGTAACGGCTTTCAGGTTGGCGGTGGATATGATTTCCTTCAGTTTACGCTCTACGGTACCAAGAATTTCAGCTTTCTGTCCTTCGCCGGTTGATCGTTTCTCAGCAGCAATACGCTTTCTTTCAGAAATCATCCTGTCGTATACCTTGAGCCGAACCGAATCAATGTAGTTTACCCTTTTGATGATCACATCAATCAGCTCGATCCCATACTGTGGGGTGACTTTTGAGGCTATCTCTCGAATTTGGTTGGATATCACGTCGCGGCCATTTTTTGGCTTGGTGCCGATCGTTGACACTGCAGTGGATTCCGACATTGTATTGATGGACCAGTCCGAACTGCGAATGATTTCGATCAGGTCATTTTTATTGACCATATCCCGAACAGTACCGTCGATAATATCGCTTAATAGAGATTGCGCCCTTGTCTCATTATTGACCGCCTGGAGGAATTTTAAGGCATTTGCAATACGCCATCGGGCGGTAACGTCAATAAAAACGTAGGTTTTGTCGTTGGTTGGAATTTGATTCGGTTCGCCATCCCAGATCAGGATCCTTTTATCGAAGAGCTGAACATTCTGTACAAAGGGCATTTTGAAATGCATACCAGCATCGGTAACCGGTTCACCGACTGGGGCACCAAACTGGGTGATAACAGCTTGCTTTCCTTCTTCAAGAATGAAGAAACCGTCATACACTACGACAATGGCCAGAAGGACAAGACCGATTAGAAAAAATTGGGCTATTTGTTTCATATCTATTTCCTTTGAGTAGTATCTGTCTGTTTAGTCGGTGCTACTGACAGGCCGGCGGCTGAGGTGATGTTCAGGAGCGGTATTGGTGCCTGTTGGTCTTTGTCAATGACATAAACGGATTCTACGGTAGGCAGTATTTGTTTCATGGTCTCCAGATACATACGTTTACGGGTTACTTCAGGAGCATTTTTGTATTCTTTGAGAATATCAGTGAATCGCTGGGTTTCGCCTTTGGCGTTATTGATGCGCTCGGCTTGATATCCATAGGCCTCTTCAATAATTTTTTTGGCATCACCAGAAGCTTTTGGAATAACCCGGTTGTAGGTTTCCTGTGCCTCATTGACGAGACGTTTCATGTCCTGATCGGCCTCATTTACTTCATTAAACGCTGGTTTTACCTGATCTGGTGGATTAATATCCTGAAACTGCACTGTACCAATATTGACGCCACTGTCGCCTTTGGGAAAGAGTTTGTTCAGTTGATCCTGTAATTCCATTTTTACAGATGCGGCGAGAAGCTCACGGTTACTTAGCACATAGTCAAAATCCATATTACCTACTATTCGTCGGGTAACACTCTCGGAGTTGTCACGAATTGCCTGGCGGACATTTGCTACCTTGAAAAGGAAAGCATAAGGATCTGCAACTCTATATTGAACAATCCAGGCGACGTTGATAACATTTTTATCTGCGGTGAGCATAAGTGATTCATTATCAAAAGCGCGTTTGTCAAAAGATGTTTGTTGTCCCGCAGTCCGATTGCGAAAACCAAATTCTTCTTTTCTGATATTTTCCACATCAACCTTATAAAGCTTGTCGATATAGGGAATTTTGAAATGTAAACCTGGGGGGGTTGTACGAGAATATTTACCTAGTCGAAGAACAACTCCGACCTCACTGGGGGTAATCTTGAAAAAGGATGAATAAACGCCTTGTAAAGCAATGATAATGAGTATAATCGTCAGTAATTTTCCTAAGTTGGCAAAAGGTGAAGGTGGTGAAGAAGGTGGCTCTTCCTGGCTGTCTCCTGAAAAAGGTGGCTTTTTTTTATCTGAAAAAAAATCCTGTAACTTGTTAATCAGCTGTGCCACAATCTCTTCAGGGGTCTGAGGCTTATGCTTCTTTCCCCATGGAGGTTGTTGATCCTGATTGGACATAGAAAAATCTCCTGGTCGTATTTGTCTGAAATCATATCCCCTCAATTAATCTTAATAATAATCAAGTTTTATTGGATGAGGATTGCTCAAAATGCTGCGCTAAACTCATAAGGGTAATAATTCATGGTTGTGATTGCAATCTGAATCGTACAAATATTATGAATCTGCAACGATTTTCGTTTATCTCACATGTGTAGAGCTAAAAGCCAGCAGATAAAAAAGATTCCAAAAGTGAAAGTACCAAGAAGGGTCTGGATGAGAAAGGAGGAACGAATGGTGGCAAAGATTGGAAATCGAACAAAGTTGCCAGCGATGAGGCCGCAAATAAGTCCAAAAAGGTGTGCACCGATATCAGTTCTTTCTCCGCTTGATCCAAGAAAGGCGAGGAGAGCCAATCCTGCCATGAGAGGCATGAAAAAATGGAGAGTGAAGTGCTTGGTTCGAAGGGCAAAGCTGATGGTGGATAACATCCCTATCACGCTAAATATTGCGGTGGAAAAACCAACAAATAAATGGCCTGGGCCATGAACTATAACATTGATCAGGTTCGCAATGGTTGCGGTGATCAGTAGAAAAAAGAGGCCGATACCATTACCGGTAAGATGAAAAAAGAAGTGCAAAAGAATCCAGCCTAGAAAACAATTGCCCATGAGATGAACGATATCGGCGTGCAAAGTAAGCGGCGTAATGAGCCTGTACAGTTCAAAATTGTTTAAAATAGCGGTTGAGTCACCAGCTCCCTTCTGAAACCAGAATGATTTGAGGTGCCAGTCGCCGGTAAATCCATATATGAAAATAAGGCTGCCAATAACCACCGAACTCATGGCACGAAAAGTAGGGATGAAAGTATCTGGCTGAAATGTAGGCGGCCAATTGCGGTTTTCACTTTCATAGGCAGAAATTTCGTAAAGAGCTCTTTCCTGTTGATTGGAGGCAACATAAATCTCAAGGGTATTCTCAGAAATGTGTCGGATACGATGGGGTATATTGACGGCGGATAGCACTAATGAATAAGTGTTGAGGAGCTCTGGATCCGAAACCTGTAGGATCGAAATTTCGGAGGATTGATCCGGAGAGAGATTCATTTCTTTAGGGTAATAGAAATTGTGATCATTCTCACTAAAAAATAAGGAACAGTCCTGATGGGCTTTAGTGTCTTAGAAATTTCTTTCGTGAAGGAACTCATCCCACTCTTGTTGGCGAAGTTAGGATTAAAGATGAACTCGTCGCAGGTTTGGAAAAGGATGCCACAGTCTGCCCAAGCGGACAGACTGTGACAGAAAAAGACTCAAACAAGGCAGTCCGGGGATACGATAGCTCCGAATTTAGTTTTTAGCAGCTGGAGCTCGTTTTTCTGCTTTTCGTATATCTTAAATAACATTTGTGGGATTTCTGGTTCTTTGCTGTATGCATCACGTTGGAGATCCAGGCGATTAACAATGTTGTCTACATACAAGGAAAACTGCATGTCGTACAACGATTTGGCATATTCTTTATTAATACCCTGAAACAAAGGGACCAGATCTTCGTATTTGGGGAGATAGCCGATCGGTGTGGTTATTGCCTTAACGTCGCCATGGGCAAACAGTTCAAGCCAGCCGAGCCAGACTCTGACATCCTTTTTCTCTCCCAGCAGATTACTGCCGGTTCCACCGCGGTTTTCATGGGTAAGAAAATAATTCAATCCAGCCATGATCGGCCGAGTAGAATCGGAAAATTTTGTGGAGTTGAAGAAAGTGAATTGAGCGGCCATATAATCGGCCAGTGCGCCTGGAATGAAGGGTGCGTTTGCCCATGGCTGTCTGTTTACGCCAGTTGCACCGACTTCCATGGCAGTGGCTTTGGAAACAATTGAGGCCCCAATTGCCACGCCTTCATTGGAGTTCTTAGCAACCCATACCGGGGGCATAGTGTCGGAATCCCTACCAGAGTAGGTGATCACTTTAATTGGTACGCCGTTGGGGTCTTCGGACAATGCTGTCGCATGATTGGCAATTGCCGAGGCAACAAGGGTGCAGCGGGAATTCTTATGAGACATAGGTACCAACGCACCGTCAGGTCCGGTTTTTCCTTTAAACCATTCTCCTTGGAAATTTACGCCTTTCTCTGGTGCTTTCTCACCGTTGCCAACCCAATGTGGCACTCCGTCATTGATGAGAACGTTTGACCAGATAACCTCTGTTCCATCGCCGCGCAGGCAGTCCATCAAAATTGGATCGCCCTCTCGATTAACATCCTCGACGATCCCGAAAATACCTTTTTCAGGGTTAATGGCACGGAGCACACCACTTTTGTCAATCCAGAACTGTGCCAAGTCATCACCAACAAAATCGGTCCCTACCATGGCGGTGGTGGTTTTACCGCATCCGGATGGGGCTGCTCCGGAAAAGAATGTTTTTCTGTCACCGGGGCCGGTCATGCCGGTAATGAACATATGCTCGGATAGCTGTTCTTCAACCTTGCAATAGGTGGCGTAATCAACGCTGAATCGATGATTACCTTTTTTGAGCAGCAGGGTATTTCCGGCATAGGTGCAGAAGGTTGCAAAAGTTGTCATCCAGCTTCTGTCCATAAATATGCGGGCGTTCGGGACATCCGCTGAGGTGTTGCTGCCTTCGGCGTGAACGTTGGTGAAAAAGAGTCCGGTACGTTGTATTTCTGCATCAAAATCGCTGAAGCAGTTTCGGTATAATAACTCTGCAGAATGCAGAACATAGCCGGAAGAGGATATTTCAATTGCAGGAATAGCTGCCTCGGCACCAACGGGTCCACGACTGTAAAAACCAACAATCATGGTTTTTCCCGTCATAATTCCCGGCATGAATTTTTTTATGTAATCGGTTGCCTCATGGCGTAAAACCGTTTTTGCAAGAGAACTCATTTTTTCGCCTTCATTGATGATATAAAACGTCTGTTTCACCAATCGAGCCTGGTCCTCCGGCAGATCAAAATGGATTGTATGACCCTCTTTTGCCAGTTTCTGTTCTTCACCTTTATTGAGTGAGTATTCTCGGATCCATTGAACGTCAGAGGCCGAACCGGTATTAATAAAGACGCTATCTGGTCGGCACATCTTTATGGTATTGGCAATTTTAATCAGCGCCTCTTCATTTTTTATCTGTGCCAGTTTTTTATTATTGATTTCATCGAGATTGTCAGTAAATACCTTTTGCGCTTCTGCAATGGTGGTGATGCCACCAACTACCGCAAGAATCTCATCGCCTTTTTTCAGTTCCAGCATTCTTTACTCCTTAGTTTATGATAACCTGGTTCGCACCATTAATAGAAAAATAATCGACTTATAGTCAAGTCTAAGACTTGGTATAATATGAGCTTTTCCGGTAGCCGTCAAGATGAGATACTGTTCTGAATAGAAAAATAAGATGCCAAAATGTCTTGATTTCAATATGAAATTTCAAGTTATTAGCAGGACACAAGCAAAAATCACGATAGATGTTGTTCATAATATGTTCGGATATGTATAAGAAATTATGATGAATCTGTTGGTAAATCCTGACAATACCGGACTCCTACTTTTGGGGACATGCACAATTGAATACAGTGATTTGTTTGAGGTCGATTGTGTGACTTCATATCTCTGGTTTTTGAAATATAAGCAAAATTCTCGAAAATAATTACATTCCGATATGTACTGGTGTGAGGTAACGGATTATCAAAGTAAGAGTAATCGTAGACCATTCTTTTGAAATTCTAATTTACATTGAGAATGTTGGTGGTACCTTATTTATCTGGAATTTCGTACTTGTTGGGTACAGGTAACTGATTTGTTCTTAATTTTTGCTATTGGAAGAGCTACATGGTGAAGCTTGGGGATCTAACAAAGGCGCTCTTACGACGATCTATACAATTATCGAAGGAGGAGAATCAATTGTTGGTTCAAAGGGCGGCATATGAAATGGCTGAGCGATCGGTGCTCGGCACAATAATTGTTCCTCTTTGCTTTGCTCTTGCGGTCATTACATCGAAGTATACATTGCACTCACCTTACAGTTGTGCCTTCCTGGCGATTCTTATGTTGGGGAGTGCCATTGTGCGCCGGCTTTCTATAACGCGTATAAAACAGCAAACTGTTGAGCTGACGACAATATGGATACAGGTGTTTTTTTGGGCCTGTCTTGCTATGGCTGCGGCTTGGGGAATAACAACGGCCTTTTTCATTTTTATCTATTTTGAAGATTTTCCGGCCTTGTTTGTTCTCCTTCTTTCGGCAGGGATAGGCGCGGGATCTATGGCAAATTTCTGTATTTGGCGGGTTCTTGCTGTGAATTACCTCTTGCTTACTTTTATTCCGGGTATTTTGGTTGGTTTGTTCATTCAACATGTTGAACTTCTTCCTGCCATTGCCGCAGTAATATTTTTTGTTTTCTATCTTTTGGTACAGATAAAACGCTGGAATTTCCATTTCTGGGATTCCCTGATTATCGACTATCTGTTTCAGAGACAGGCCGAAAAACTTTCAATTGCCAATAACAGATTAGCGGAAATAATTGAAAAAGAAAAAGAATCGCGCCGGGAAGTAGAAAGGGGAAAGATAAAAATACGCGAATTATTCAATCTCACCAACGATGCCATTGTCATTTGCGCTTTGGATGGAAATGTGTTGGATGTTAATCAAGCATATTTGGATATGTTTTCTGGGGTTGAAGAAGGGATTGAAATTTCATTGCCTCTACGATTGTTCACTGTGCTTGATGGTAGTTGTTTGAGTATTCAGGACCATTGGAAAAAAGCGGTAGATGGAGAGGACAATGATTTTGAGTGTAAGGTGATGCGGGCAAGGGAAGGAGATTCCTTACTTGTTCATGTCAATCTGCGTCGGGTAACCTGGCTGGAAGAAGAGATTATATTTGTTACCCTGCGTGACATAACAACCAGAAAGCAAATGGAGGATGCACTTCAGGTAACCAAAAAAATTCTATCCGAAAGCGAAGGCTATCTTCAGGCAATTCTGCGTAATGTCGAATTACCTATTTATTGCAAAAATCTTGATGGATGTTATTTGACCGTCAACAAACCATTTGAACAACTCTGTTGTCTTGAACTCGAGGAACTGAAGGGTAAAAATGATCTACAGGTTTTTCCTGAAAATGTGGGTCGCTTTTTCAGTTTTAGAGATGCTGAAATAGTGGAAACAGGCGAATCGTTGGAGCTTGAAGGAACTTTCACCTTCGGTGATCAAGAGAAAAATCTTCTTGTTCATAAGTTTCCATTAAGGGAGAGCGGCGGCTCCATCTACGCAACTGCCGGCATTTGTACTGATGTTACTACCATGCAGAAGGCACTCCGCACTGCTCAACTCGCAAATGAGGCAAAGTCAGAATTTCTTGCCAGTATGTCTCACGAATTGCGAACTCCAATGCACAGCATTTTAAGTATTGCCCGGTTAGGCTTCAAACGGGTCGAGTTCTCATCGCGAGACAAACTAAAATCGTATTTTGAAATGATCGTTGCGAGTGGAGATCAATTACTGGAATTACTCAGTGATCTCCTTGATCTCAGTACTCTTGAATCAGCCAGGGCCAGCTATAATTTAAAGGAGTATGATTTAGCAAAAGATCTGGGAAAGGTCGTTGCTGAATTCAGGGTAATGATGGATGAAAGAAAAATTTCATTGAGTTACCAGTCCCTCTCTTTAGTTGCACCAGCTCGATATGATAGGACCAAGCTATATCAGGTCTTACGTAATTTGCTTGCCAATGCCATGAAATTTTCGGTTTCACAAAAAGAGGTGAAGGTTGTTCTCGAAAAAGATTATCTGGAGATAGATGGACATCGACAGTCGGCTTGGAAAATCATGGTTATTGATCAGGGAGTCGGCGTTGAGAGGGATGAACTGGAATCAGTCTTTCGCAAATTCGTTAAAGGAAGCAAGACGTGTAAAGGGGCAGGTGGAGTAGGGCTTGGCCTGTCCATATGCAAACGTATAATCGAAGCCCATCAGGGTATAATTTGGGCGGAGCGCAATGAAGTTGAAGGGACCACTTTCTGCTTCTTGCTGCCTGCATTGGATAAGTGTTCGATAAAAGATGAGCGAAAACGTCAATGAATTCCTGAAATCATGCTATCATGAGCTAAAAAAAGGGAGATTGCATCTCTCCTGGATTCATGCTATACGGCATCCACTCTTCTTTGATCATGTGGTTGCCATTTTGGTGACAGATTGTGGTTTTTCTGAAATGAGAGAAGTGTCGGCGATGTTTCGATTGGATATATGGGATGAAGAGACTAAAAAAGGGCTGCAATCTATTAGATGATTGCAGCCCTTGAAATTTTAAATGGTGCCGAAGGCGAGACTCGAACTCGCACAAGGAAACCCTCACTAGACCCTGAACCTAGCGCGTCTACCAATTCCGCCACTTCGGCAACGCGCTGAATATGCTTCTTGCGCGGAGTTTTGTCAAGACATTCTTGTTGCTAACAATAAAAAAACACCTTATGTCGTAAATATGAAAATTTTAAGAAATATTGAAGATATTATTGAACCAGTAGCAAATGCCTGCGTCACGATTGGTAATTTCGATGGGGTGCACTATGGCCACCAGCAGCTGTTTGCCACAGTAGTTCAAAAAGCTCGATCCATAAACGGGACAAGCGTGGCCATTACCTTTGATCCACATCCGCTGCAGGTATTGCTGCCGGGAGGAATCAAATTGATATCAACGTGTCAACAGAAGGAAGAACTTATTGAACAATCTGGAATTGATATTCTTTTGGTCATTCCTTTCACTAAAGAATTTGCTAAAACAACGGCCGATACGTTTGTGGCAGACCTGCTCGTCAAAAAGCTCGGCGTAAAAGAGTTGGTGATTGGTTTTGACTATGCCTTTGGCAAGGGACGGAGTGGTAATATTGAATTTTTAAAACAACAGGGCCGACTCTTTGATTTTCAGGTGACTGTGGTTGAGGCTTGCTATATTGGCAAGCAGCTCGTCAGTTCAACAAAAATCCGAGAACTGGTAAAAGAAGGCAAAATGGCTGAAGCCAGAGAACTTCTTGGTCGTTTTTACCAAATTCGAGGTACAGTCCAGGTAGGAAAACAGCGTGGTGGTAAGGTGATAGGGTTCCCAACAGCAAATCTGAAATTCAACGAGGAAGATTTGGTGCCAAAACATGGGGTTTATGTAACCAGGGTGTCCTGTGAAGGACGAAACTACGGCGGTATACTCAATATAGGCTACAACCCAACGTTCGGAGAAGAACAGTTAGTGGCTGAGACGCATATTTTTGATTTTAAAGAAGATATTTATGGAAAACCGATCAAGGTAAATCTATTGCAATTCTTGCGGAGCGAAAAGAAATTTTCAGGAGCTGCAGAGCTGGCAGAGCAGATAGGCCATGACGTAGTATTGGCCAAAAAGATTCTGGCCGAACAATGAAAGAAGATTGTTTATAAAGGTTTCGTCAGGGTTTGCGGGGCAAATGTTCGTCGCGAACTCGTTGGGTATTTTCTTGTTGCAAGTACGCTCAAGGTGTCTATAGTGTATGCGCTCAACGGGGGTAGGCTTCGTGCTGCCTTATATGAAGGAGAAAATGCTTTATTTGCATAGCTTTCACCGTCATAATTGACGGGAAAGAGTGTATAATTACAAGGATTGATGTTTGTTAAAATATAGAGGGGAAATATGTCAGAACAGTTGAAGGAAGATTTGCCTAAGGTAATTGAAGAACTAGAGAAAAAGTGCAAGGAACATCCTAAATCGGTAATGGCCTTTCATCATATGGGGCTTGTTTACATGAAAGCCGGTCGTATACCAGAGGCAATAGTTGCATTGGAGAGAGCTATCGAAATCGATGAGCTGAGTAGTGAAAGCATGATAAACCTCGGGGCTATTTATTTCGGGCAGGGTAATCTGGATAAGGCTCAGGAGCTCAACGAAAAAGCTCTTTCCGTGAATTCCGAGAGTGCTCAGGCTTATGCAAATTTAGGGCTGATCTGGCAGCAACGCAGTGATTTCGATAAAGCCATACTGTCCTACGAAAAGGCAATTCAATACGATCCCAAACTGGCAAGTAGCTGGATAAATCTTACCTCCGTCCTTACAATGAAAGGCGAGGATGATCGTGCGGTTAAAGCCGCAAGAAAAGGTCTTGAACTGAATCCTGATTCTGCGCTCGGACATAACAATCTCGCTGTGGCGTTGTACTTTGGAGGAAACTTTCCTGAAGCCAAAATCCATTTGGACAAAGCAAAAGAACTCGGCTACTCGGTAGACCCGAACTTTGTGTCGAGCCTTAAGGAAAAACTGGCCTAAGCAGATAGAGCCGTAGAAGAAAAAATGAGCGAGTTAGATGCCTAAAGAACAGATTGTTTTACGACCCTGGTGTCCTTTTTGTGGCCAGAAGGTTGGCAGGGCAACCCATGCCCCTGTTAGAAAAATGACTGAATTCCCAGTTGGACGTTGTCAGTGCGGAGCTGTGTATAGTTGTGATGCAACAGGGCACAACGTAGGGGCTGCAATAGTTGAAACTCTTATTTACGCTTGCAATGACAACGCTGACTTCGCCTGGGAATTAATGCCTGAAGACGATTACTTAACTGGACGTGTTGAAAATTACGATGAGGAGTCTCATCAAGTTGCGGTAAAGAGAAATTTAAATGGCCACGCTGTGCGGGGGGTGCTTTATTTCGTTCGTCTTCATACCGAAATTAGGGATATAGCCCAGCGAGTAAAGGAAAAAAAAGCAGAGGCTATACAGAAAACCCTGGGAATGGCAGGAGATCGAACACCTAGCTCTATTGAGCCTGCTCCCGATGAAAAAAGGGTCCGCAAGAAAGCCAATAAAAAATTGGTCAAAGAGCTGGTTGAAAAAGAGGATATTGATGCTCTTGTGGCTCTTTGCTTTGACGATAAAAAGACATTGCGTCTGATGCAAAGATTGCTTTATTCTCCACTTGAGAATGATCGCTGGCAGATTGCCTGGATAATCGGCAGGGTGTCTGCAAGAACTTCAACCCGTGAGCCAGGTCCGGTCTCTGAGCTCTTGCACCGACTGTTCGAAGCCTGCTCTGATTCTGCGGCAACGCCATGGGGCATGGTTGAAACGATCGGCTATATTATCGCTCTGCGATCGGATATTTTCGGGGCTTTCACCAGGCATCTTTTAAATTACATAGGTGAACCCTCAACTCAAAATCAGACCTTGTGGGCACTTGCCGAAATTGCTGATATGCGACCGGATCTGATTCGTGATACGCCGTTTTACAATTTGTTCCATTTCCTTCAACACCCGGATCCTCAAGTGAGAGGGCAGGTGGCCAGACTCATGGGGCGTATTAGAGCAACTGAAGTGGCAGTTCAATTGATGGAGCTTGGTGCGGATCTGAGGGAATTTTGGTATTGTACAGAAGGAAAGCTCGTATCTTCTACCGTCGCTGAAGCGGCACGTACAGCACTACAGGTGATACAAGGAGAAAATAGTAATGACTGATAATTTACAATCAATTGATTCAATTGGCTCAATGGGGCCGTCTAAGACCGCTACGTCCTCCGATCCTATTCAGACTGAATATGAAGAGGGTAAAAGATTTTTAGAAAATGAGGAATACGGCCAGGCGGCGGTAGCTCTCCATAATGCTCTGGTTGGTTTCAAAGAATCTGAAAATGAGGCTGGAATAGCTAACGCCAGTAATCAGTTGGGGCATGTATGTTTTGCCCGTGGGGAATATGAAAGTGCCTTAAAGCATTATCAGCAAGCCTTGGTAATATGCGAGAAATCGAATGACAGGATGAGTATTCTCTCAGTCTCAAAGAGAATTGTTGCAGTGCATAAGGCCCAAAAACAATATGATAAAGCGTTCAGCGTCTGTTTGATGATTCTTGATCATTATCAAGACAATAGAGATCCGCAGGGGACAGTAACGACTCTGGAAGAAATGGCAGAATTGTATTTAACCCTGGGTAAAAGAGAGAAAGCCGCGGATACTTATCGGACCATAGCCTCGATTCATAAAAACTTTCGGCATGAAACAATAGCCGCCGGTTTTATGGAAAAAGCAGAACAAATAATGCGTGAATCGTGAATTGGGACAAGATAGGCAATGTTCACAGGGATAATCGAAGGAACTGGAAGAATAACAGGGAAACGGACCGTCGGCGGTGGCATAGCCTTTGACTTTGAAGCAGGTTTTGAGCTTACTGAGCCTGAAGAAGGTGAATCTATAGCTGTAAGCGGGGCTTGTTTGACTGCCTACAATATTCACGGCTGTAGTTTCAGTGCGGACGTTTCGCCGGAAACACTGGCGCGGACTAAGCTTGGTTTAACCGGTCCTGGGACTATTGTTAATCTTGAGCGAGCTCTCAAACTTTCTGACCGTCTTGGTGGGCATCTCGTTTCTGGGCATATCGATTGTCTGGCCACAGTGGCAAGCAAAAAGGAGATCGGTAAATATACGATTTTTACTTTTTCCCTGCCGGGTGAACAAGAACGGTATATAATCGAAAAGGGATCAATTACTATTGACGGTGTCAGTCTGACTGTTAACAGTTGTGGTGCCGGTCTCTTCACTGTTTCGATAATACCTCATACCTTGAAGGTAACAACACTTGGTACTTTGAAAGTTGGCAGTAAAGTCAATATTGAGGTTGATATAATCGGTAAGTATGTTGAAAAGCTGCTCTCTCCTAGGCCAGCGAAGGCAAATTCTGGTGGAAGCGAAGGTATTAATCCCGGATTTCTTGCACAGCACGGTTTTATGTGATCCCCCAAAAGGGATGAAGTTAACCATTACATTTATGGGTGTGAATTATTATGGCAGTTAGTTCAATTGAAGCGGTAATCGAGGACATCAAAGCGGGCAAGATGATCATTTTGGTCGATGATGAAGACCGGGAAAATGAGGGCGATCTTTATATGGCAGCCGAGAAGGTTAATGCAGAAGGCATTAATTTCATGGCGACATACGGAAGAGGTTTGATTTGCCTGACTCTGAACGAAGAGTTGACTGATAAACTTGGCTTGCCGATGATGGTTTCCAATAATACATCTCCTTATGGCACCGGCTTCACCGTAAGTATTGAGGCCAGAACCGGAGTATCAACTGGTATTTCTGCAGCCGATAGGGCGCGTACAGTTCAGGTTGCAGTTGATCCGGAGACAAAACCCTCCGATCTAGTCAGCCCTGGCCACATTTTTCCGCTTAGAGCCAGGACAGGTGGAGTGCTTGTTCGCGCCGGACAGACTGAAGGATCGGTAGATTTATCACGGCTTGCGGGCATGATTCCCGCTGGTGTGATTTGCGAGATCATGAATGAAGACGGGACGATGGCCCGTATGAATGATCTTGAAAAATTTGCCGAAAAGCATAATTTGAAGATTGCTACTATTGCCGATCTTGTCGCGTATCGACTGCGAGAGGATACCCTTGTACAACGAGCGGTGGAAGCACGGGTTCCAACCGAACATTCCGGTACATGGAAGGCCGTTGTCTACACTAACTCGGTGGACAAGCTTGATCATCTGGCTTTGGTTAAAGGCGATATCTCTAAGGTAGAACGGGTTCTTGTTCGAGTGCACTCCGAATGCCTGACTGGTGATGTCTTTGGATCGTCTCGTTGTGACTGTGGGCTCCAGTTGAATGCAGCAATGAAAATGATTGATCAGGAAGGGGCCGGTATAGTTCTTTATATGCGTCAGGAAGGTCGCGGAATTGGGCTTGTAAATAAATTAAAGGCATATTGTCTGCAAGACGATGAAGGGGTAGATACTGTCGAGGCAAACCATATGTTGGGATTTAAAAGTGATCTTCGCGATTATGGTATCGGAGCACAGATTCTTCGTGATCTCGGGGTGAAAAAAATGGCCATATTAACGAACAATCCGAAAAAAATTGTCGGTCTTGAAGGATATGGTATTGAGGTAGTTGCACGATTGCCGCTTGAGATGCAGGCCAACGTAGAAAGCAAAGAATATTTGATGTGCAAGCGTGATCGGATGGGACATCTCATGGCCGTAGATGATTAATGAAACGGTTCTGTTTGCTCAAAATAAACAAATTCAGGTGAGAGGGTATGGCAAAGTTTATTGAAGGAAGTCTCAAGGCGGATGGTAAAAAATTTGCGATTGTGGTGGCAAGATTTAATTCATTCCTCAGTGAGAGACTGTTGGAAGGTGCTCTTGACAGCTTGGTTCGATCCGGTGCTGCCGATGACGACATTGATGTAGTGAGGGTGCCCGGTGCTTTTGAGATACCGCTCATTGCCAAAAGATTGGCAGGTGCGCAGAAATATAATGCAGTTATCGTTCTGGGAGTTGTTATTCGAGGTGCAACTCCACACTTTGACGTTGTAGTTAGTGAAGTGTCCAAAGGAACTGCCCAGGTGAGCATGGAAACCGGTGTTCCTGTGCTTTTTGGGGTTTTGACCACGGAAACCATCGAGCAAGCAATTGAGCGCAGCGGAACAAAAGCCGGCAACAAAGGCTCTGAAGTTGCAGTTGCTGCTATAGAAATGGCCAACATCATGGATCTGCTGCATTGAGAAGAAAATCCTGAAAATCAATGTAGCTAGTGTCTGCATTGAAACTGGGGGCAGGGAATAGGGTCAACCTGTTTGCATCTGCCCTTTTGTCTTTTTATTAATTTGGTATTGTGAAAAAATATGGGTACACGCCGAAATTCCAGGGAGGCTGCGCTCCAGTTCCTATATCAGGAAGACTTTACAATCGGTCCGGATCAACAATTTGGCTATGATCTGGAAGAACGTTTTGACTTATTCTGTGCGCTTTTTCAGGTTAACAAAAAGGCGCGGTTATATGCACTGGCTCTGTTACTTGGAATAACCGATGACCTTAAGCGAATTGACCAGTTGATTGCGGATGCCGCGAGTAATTGGCGTATGGTTCGAATTGCAGCAACGGACAGAAATCTGATGCGTATAGCCGTCTTTGAAATGCTTGAAATGGATGATGTTCCCCCACAGGTTGCGATTAACGAAGCTGTTGAGATTGCAAAACGCTTTGCCGGGGAGGATTCCCCCAAGTTTATTAATGGAGTTCTGGACGCTGTCCGAACTGCTATCATTGAAAAGTGATTGCTCGATAGTTGGCCTCTCCTTGAAATTCTGGTGGATTCCGAGTAAATTATCTGCTTGGAATCACCATCAAAAATTCTCGCTTCTCAACACGGTACTCTAATGAATTGCTCTTTGAGGAGGGACTTCTTCAGGAATGGCTCAGCTAAATGGCTCAAAAAAATGAAATAACCAAACCGGGGCTCAAACAGGAAGCCCTGGCTGTCCTCGGGATATTTTTTTCCCTTTTCCTCTATCTCAGTCTTATCTCCTCTTCTCTCAAAATCAAAGGGAATTGGTGTGGTGAGATTGGCGCGTTGATTGCTCAGGTGCTTTTTGGATTTATAGGCTGGGGGGCATATCTCCTTCCTGCTCTATTGCTGTTATCATCCTTTCTCTTTTTCAGTCCCAGAATGTCTTTCCAGCGTTTGCCTCAAATGATTGCCGGGTTGACTGGTGCGATTATTTCCTTTAGCGGACTTCTCTCCTCGTTGACCATTACGGATCCAGAATATCTGGATGCAGGAGGTTTTCTCGGAAAGACTGGATTTACTTTGTTGAATTCTGGCGTCGGGCATGGTGGAACAGTACTTGTCTTTGTGATGATATTTCTGATTTCTTTGATGCTTTCCACCCAATTTTCTCCTTATCAGCTTATGGCCGCTATCTGGAGGATGATAAAAAAAGTTATTACTCTTGTTGAGCATAAACCAAACAAGGTCAGAGAAGGAAAACAGCAGAGAACTCATGGTGCGCTCCCGAGGGTTCTGGAAGATCAAGATAAACCATTGCCAGCGCCACAAGTTCTACAAACATTAACTGTTCCGGTCGTTAAAGAGCCAGCTCGTGCTGAAAAGGGTGCAGATGCGGATGATGAGTTCGCAGCCAAGCCAATTGCCAGGGGTGATTGGAAGCTGCCACCTATATCACTTCTCAGCAAAAGTGATCAGGTTCAGGAGAAAATAGATAATGAAGTGTATTACAAGCTGTCAAAGCAGCTTGAGCAAAAGTTAAAAAATTTTGGGGTTTCGGGAAAGGTCGTCGGTATTTCGCCAGGGCCTGTAGTCACCACATACGAATATTCTCCGGCCCCAGGAGTTAAAATTAATAAAATTGCCGGTCTGGCGGACGACCTTGCATTGGGATTAAAAGCCCAATCGGTACGAGTGGTCGGTTCTGTCCCTGGAAAAGCTGCCCTTGGTATTGAAATACCAAATGAAAAACGACAAATTGTTTATATTCGTGAGCTTATTGGCAATGAAAAATATAGGGCAAACTCTCATAAACTGACGATTGCACTGGGTCTTGATGTGATTGGTAACCTGGCTATGGCCAATCTGGCGAAAATGCCCCATCTGTTGATAGCGGGTGCTACAGGTGCGGGTAAGAGCGTGGGGATCAACACTATCATTGCCTCTATTTTGTACAATGCGACTCCACAGGAAGTTCGTTTCCTTATGGTCGATCCTAAACGAATCGAACTTTCGGGATATGAAGGGATTCCACATCTGCTGCATCCTGTGGTTGTTGATCCAAAACTTGCATCAAAGGCGTTAAATTGGGCTGTAAGGGAGATGGAGAGACGCTATCGATTGCTTGAAGAGGCTCGGGTAAAAAGTTTTGATTCCTATAATGAGACAAGTGAGGAGAAACTTCCATATATCGTAGTGATTGTAGATGAGTTGGCTGATTTGATGATGGTTGCATCAAAGGATGTCGAGGCTGCGATTGCCCGTCTGGCACAGATGGCGAGAGCTGCCGGGATTCATTTGATCCTTGCCACCCAGCGACCATCTGTCGACGTACTTACTGGTCTTATTAAAGCAAATTTTCCGACAAGAATTTCATTTAAAGTATCATCTAAAATCGATTCAAGAACTATTCTTGATGCATCTGGTGCCGAACATCTTCTTGGAGCCGGGGATATGTTGTTTTTGGCTCCAGGCACAGCCAATATCAAACGTATTCACGGTGCATATATTTCTGAGAAAGAGACCTCTGATATAGTAGATTTTTGGAAAAAGCAGGGCAGTTTCAGCTATGATGAGACGGTCATTCAGGAAATAGAAAAGGATCAGCTTGGTACCGGTGCTGAAAGTGATGACGATTTTGATGATCGATACGATGAGGCTGTCGCGTTGGTGTCTGAGGCTGGGCAAGCGTCAATTTCTATGGTGCAGAGAAGATTACGGGTTGGGTATAATAGAGCTGCGAGAATGATAGAAATGATGGAGAAAGAGGGGATAGTTGGGCCAGCTGATGGGGCCAAGCCTCGTGAGGTTATTGTGCGCAATAACTACACTTAGGCATAATCGGCTGATTGTTGAATTTTCTTGACAATTAGCAGGCAACCTAATATAAAAAGTTCTCAAGAAAAATGAGTAGTCATTCAGTAAAAGCAAGTTTGAAAATGCTAATTTGTAGTATTTTATCTGTAGTGTTACTTAGTTACCTGTCGTGAAGCTGATTGAGGGAAACTAAGGGATTTTTTAGTTGTATATAGTTTAAGTGGGCCCTGTCGGTTCAGGGTCACAACAGTTAATACAAAACTGAGGAGGTAGTTGAATGCCAAGTTATGTAGATCCTGCCAAATGTGATGGCTGCAAAGGTGGAGATAAAACGGCGTGCATGTACATCTGTCCCAATGACTTGATGGTATTGAACGTTGAGGAAATGAAGGCTTACAATCAAGAGCCAGATGCATGTTGGGAATGTTATTCCTGCGTTAAAATCTGTCCCCAGGGTGCTATTTTTGTTCGTGGTTATGATGACTTCGTACCTATGGGCGGCCAGGTTCATCCAATGAGATCTTCTGATTCCATCATGTGGACGGTCAAGTTCCGTAATGGCAATATGAAGCGTTTCAAGTTTCCTATTCGCACTACCGCTGAGGGTGCTGCCAATGCTTATGCTGGACAAAAAGGTGCCAGTCTTGACGACGAGTGTTTGTTCCTCGAGGCCAATCTTCCTTCCCCCAAATTATAAGCTAAGTTAGAAACTTTATAACTACAAAATCTTTATTTTAAGGAGATTTGAAAATGGCATTACCAAATAAACCAAAAGGTGAGCTCAAAGCAGTAGTGAACCCAGAGGTAGTCGAGCATGATGTTGACGTCCTCATCATCGGTGGCGGTATGGCAGCGTGTGGAACCGCTTTCGAGATTAAAAAATGGGCTCCAGAAGACATGAAAATTGTCCTCGTTGATAAGGCTTCTCTTGAGCGTTCCGGTGCTGTAGCTCAGGGTTTGTCCGCTATTAACACTTACATCGGTGAGAATCCGATTGAGAGCTATGTAAAAATGGTTCGTAACGATCTGATGGGTGTTATCCGTGAAGATCTGGTTTACGATTGCGGACGTCACGTAGATGAGTCTGTAAAGCTTTTTGAAGAATGGGGTCTCCCAATCTGGAAAAAAGATGCTGATGGTGAGACTCTTGATGGATCTAAGCCCGCAGCAACTCTTCGCGATGGTGGTCAGCCTGTACGTACCGGAAAATGGCAGATCATGATCAATGGTGAGTCTTACAAGTGCATAGTTGCAGAGCCTGCAGCTACTGCTCTTGGTTCTGACAATATCATGGAGAGAATTTTTATCGTTAAGCTTCTCCTTGACAAAAACAAACCAAATCAGATTGCTGGTGCAGCTGGTTTCTCCACCCGTGAGAACAAAGTTCATGTTTTCCGTTGCAAAGCAGCTATGGTTGCATGCGGTGGTGCTGTTAATATTTTCCGTCCTCGTTCTACTGGTGAAGGTAAAGGCCGTGCATGGTATCCTGTATGGAATGCTGGTTCCACCTACACTATGTGTGCGCAAGTTGGTGCTACTTTAACCATGATGGAAAACCGTTTCACCCCAGCTCGTTTTAAAGATGGTTACGGTCCTGTTGGTGCTTGGTTCCTTCTGTTCAAAGCAAAAGTACAGAATGGTCTTGGTGAGTTCTATGCAAATAGTGATGCAGTTAAAGACGAGCTTGAGAAATTCATGCCTTATGGCGCTTCTCCTGTTACTCCTACCTGTCTGCGTAACCACCTGATGATCAATGAATTGAGAGCAGGCCGTGGTCCAATCTACATGGCAACTGATGTTGCTCTCAATGCATTCCTCGATGATCGTAAAGCAAAAGGAATGGATGATAAAGCTTTGAAGAAATACTGGAAACATCTCGAGTCTGAAGCTTGGGAAGATTTCCTGGATATGTCTGTTGGTCAGGCTGGTCTTTGGGCAGGTGCGAACGTTGAGCCTGAGAAAGTTGGTTCTGAGATCATGCCGACCGAACCCTACATGCTTGGATCCCATTCAGGTTGTTGTGGAATCTGGACCTCTGGACCGGATGAAGCTTGGGTACCTGAAGTAGCTAACGAGTCCCGTGCCCATAAGTACAAGTGGGGCTACAACCGTATGACTACTGTTGACGGACTGTTCACTGCTGGTGATGGTGTTGGTGCTTCCGGGCATAAGTTCTCTTCGGGTTCCCATGCTGAAGGTCGTATTGCAGCTAAGCAGATGGTTAAATTCTGTCGCGATAATGACTTCAAACCAGAGCTCAAGCAGACTGCTCAGGAAATAGCTGATGAGATTTACGCTCCAGTTAGACTCTTTGAAGAGTTCAAAGGTGCTTCTACTGCTGCTGATGTGAATCCTAACTACTGCAAGCCTGCAGGTCTCATGATGCGTCTCATGAAAGCCACTGATGAATATGGTGGTGGTGTTGCGACATACTACATGACCTCAGGTAAACTTCTTAACATCTGCCTCGACTTGCTCCAACTTCTCCGTGAAGATGCTGCGAAGATGGCTGCTGGTGATCTGCATGAGCTTCTCCGTTGCTGGGAGAACTACCATCGTATCTGGTGTGTAGAGACTCATATTCGCCACATCGAGTTCCGTAAAGAGTCCCGTTATCCAGGATTCTATTACAGATCAGATTTCCCGACCGTTGATGACGAAAACTGGAAATGTTTTGTTAACTCCACTTTCAATCCTGAATCTCAGGAATGGAAATGTGAGAAGGTTGAATGTCTCAACATCTTTTCAACCGATCCTTGGCTGTAATGGCTTGGAGTGTTGTTGAACTGACGTAAAAAAGAAATCTCCAGGAGTCATAGACTCCTGGAGATTTTTTAGTGTTCGGGGTTTTAGTGTAAGAAAATTGTTTTTTGTTTTAATTAAAAAGTCATTTCGTAAAGGAACGTATCCCATTATTTAATCTGGGGTTGGCTTCTGTTGGTAAGAGATTATTGCAACTCTGGTCAACATAAGCTAAAAAGTTCTTCAAAAGACTTTTCCGGTAATTCTTCTGTGTTCAATAGTTGTTATGTGTTTTGTCTGTTCTTGTAGGGCGGATATCCGATATGCATGGCAATAGTACTATATTTTAAGAGCAATTATGGAGGTTAGGTATGACTGACGAGCAAGGCACTTCTGGTGCAGTATTGGTCGTAGGCGGAGGCATCAGTGGGTTGACTGCTGCTCTGGAGACCGCTGAAGTCGGAAATGATGTGTTTATTGTTGAAAAGAGTGCATCCTTTGGTGGGCGTGTGGCACAGTTAAATGAGTATTTTCCTAAACTGTGTCCGCCAAGTTGTGGTTTGGAAATAAATTTTCGGCGCGTAAGGGATAATCGGAAGATTAGAACCTACACAATGACCACTGTCAAATCTGTCAGTGGTTCCGCAGGAAATTACCAAGTTACTCTTGAAACGGCTCCTCGATACGTGAACAGCAACTGCACAGGCTGTGGCGATTGTGGTGAGGCTTGTCCTGATGAAATCGACAACGAGTTCAATTTCGGAATGAACAAGTCAAAGGCTGCTTACTTACCGCACGAAATGGCTTTCCCGAGAAGGTATGTTATCAAAAAAGAAGCCCTCAGTTCAGCTGGGGCTGAAGCTGTTAAAGCTGCATGCAAATACAATGCAGTTGATTTGGATATGCAAACTGAGACCTTCACGCTTAATGTTGCATCAATTATTTGGGCAACGGGTTGGACGCCATATGAACCGACCAAAATGGAAAATCTCAAATTCGGTCAATCAAAAGCAATCGTCACTAACATGATGATCGAGCGTATGGCTGCTCCAAGTGGACCGACTGGCGGGAAAATTGTCAGGCCAGGTGATGAGAAGGAAATAGAGTCCATAGCATTCGTACAATGCGCAGGTTCACGTGACGAAAATCATCTTGAATATTGTTCCCATATTTGTTGTATGGCCACTTTTAAACAGATGACATATGTGCGTAAGCAATACCCCGATGCTAAAATATTTGTTTTTTACATTGATCTGAGAACTCCTGGAAAATATGAGAAATTCCGAGAGGTTCGTATGGCTGATGAAAATGCCACTTTTATTAAGGGAAAAGTTGCAGATATCATCCCGGAAGCCGATGGTGGCGTTTCAGTAGTTGCAGAAAATGCCGTTACTGGTCAGAAAATCACTCAGAAAGTTGACATGGCTGTACTGGCAACCGGAATGCAACCGTCACTCGGCCTACAAGGTGCACCAACAGATTTGCTGATGGATACCAGCGGTTTTGTCATTTCACAATTTGATAAGGCTATGATAGCAGCTGGTTGTGCAAAAAAAGCCGCGGATGTTGTTACTTGTACTCAATCTTCAACTGCAGCTGCCTTAAAGGCAATTCAGGTTTCCAGGAGGTAAAAATCGATGGATAAGAAATATTGCGCCTATATCTGTGCTGGTTGTGGCATCGGTGATGCACTCGACCTTGAGGCACTCTCCGGGGTTGTTACTGGTGAGATGTCCATGGAGTGCAAAACGTTTGAGTGTCTCTGTGGAAAAGATGGTCGTGGGCTGATTGAAAAGGATATCGCAGCTGGTGTGAATACTGTTGTCATTGGTGCCTGTTCGCCACGTGTAATGACGCAGGAGTTTGATTTTGGTAAGGATAAGATTACCGTTAGAGGGAATTTACGTGAGCATGTGGTATGGTCAGAGGTCAAACCTGTTGATGGTGCAGAGCCTCATAGCGAAGCAGCAGCATTTATGCAGGAAAGTGCTGAAGACTATATGCGTATGGCCTGTACCCGTGCCAAAAAAACTGAACTTCCTAATCCTTATCAGCTCGAAGTTATAAATAAAACAATTTTGGTTATGGGTGGTGGCTTAGCTGGTCTTACAGCCGCTAAAGAAGCTGCTGATGCCGGATACAATGTAATCCTAGCCGAAAAAGAAGCTAAACTTGGTGGAAAAGCAGTAGGCTGGAGAAAGAGCTTTCCAACTAAGGCTCCTTGGACTGATCTTGAAGAAAATCCTATTCATGCACTCATTGCCGAGGTTGAAGCAAATACTAAAATTACCATTAAAACTGAGATTGAGGTGGCACGTATCACAGGTGCTCCCGGAGATTTCGGAATAAGCTTTAAAGCTGTAGGCGCAAAAACGGAATGGGATGCTCCTGCAAAAGTGACTGTTGAAGAACAGGACATGATTGCCAAAGGAGAAAAAGAAGATCCTAATACGGGACTGCAGGCGTACACTAAGATAAATCCTGATGCGGTTAAAGTTGGTGCTGTGGTACTTGCAACCGGCTGGAAACCTGCAGATGTTTCACAATTTGAGCATCTCGGCTACGGAAAGGCCAAAAATGTTGTAACCAATGCTGAATTTGAAAAAATGGCGAAGCAGGGTAAAGTACCTGCAAATGTAGCCTTTATTCAGAGCCCCGGCGGAAAAGACAACGATAAGGATTTCCCGTATTGTAACTCAGTTACTTCCATGGTCGCTCTAAAGCAAGCTCAGTATGTCTGCGAAGACAATGCTGAAGGAAAGGCCTACATCCTCTATCAGCACATGCGAACCCCAGGGCATATGGAGTTGTTTTATAAAAATGCCCAGAACAATGATGGAATTTTCATGACCAAGGGTAATGTCATGAAGGTTGAAGAGAGTGGCGACGGTCTTGCGGTTGCAGTGGAAGATACATTGCTTGGGGAGAACATCAATCTCAACGTCGACATGGTTGTTCTCGCTGCGGGTATGGAGCCGACAACTCTGCATGAAAAAAGTATAAATCTTGCCTACAGGCAGGGACCAGGTTTTAATGACCTTGATCTTTTTGATGGTTATGCTGATTCCCATTTTATCTGCTTTCCTTACGAAACCCGTCGTACCGGCGTCTATGCTTGTGGTGGGGTAAGAAAAGCCGAAACGATGGAAGAGGCTGTGGATGATGCGACTGGAGCAGCGCTCAAAGCCATTCAATGTATTGAATCTGTTGATCGAGGTGTTTCTGTTCATCCTCGTTCAGGTGATGCGACCTATCCTGAATTCTTTATGCAGAGATGCACTCAATGCAAACGTTGTACAGAGGAATGTCCTTTTGGCGCCTTGGATGATGATGAGAAAGGAACTCCATTGCCCAATCCGACACGATGCCGTCGTTGTGGAACTTGCATGGGAGCGTGTCCTGAAAGAATTATCGGTTTTAAGGACTACAACATTGATCTCATCGGGTCCATGATCAAATCGATTGAAGTTCCGGAAGATGATGAGGATAGATTGAGAATTCTTGTCTTAGTATGCGAGAATGATGCGTATCCTGCACTCGATATGGCTGGCATGAAGCGTAATGGTATTAGCCATATGGTGCGTTTCATTCCGGTTCGATGTTTGGGTTCTGTAAACATGGCTTGGATTAGGGATGCACTTTCAGCTGGCTTGGATGGTGCAATGTTGCTGGGTTGTACGTATGGCGATGATTATCAATGTCACTTTGTAAAAGGTTCGGAAATTGCCAACAAGCGTATGGAAAACATTGGTGATACTCTGTCTACACTTGGACTCGAACCGGAAAGATGTGCTGCCAACCAAGTTGCGATTACTGATTATGATAAGATCCCACAGATTATTAATGATTTCGTTGAAGAAATTGTTGAAATGGGACCGAATCCATTCAAGGGCTTCTAATCTGTTTTTATCATAACCCGCAACTGGAGAACTCCAGTTGCGGGGGCTAAAGCCAGAGAAATGGCAGATTTTGATTGAATGAACTACATTGATAATATACAGGAGGAACACATGAATGTTCAACCCGATTTAGAGTTTATAAAATCCTTGAAGGAGGCGGGGGGGGATACACTGAAGAAATGCTACCAGTGCGCGACCTGCTCGGTAATGTGCCCTCTTTCTAAAGAGGGTAAGCCCTTTCCGAGAAAGGAAATGATTTGGTCCCAGTGGGGCATGAAAGAGAAGTTAATTGCTGATCCGGATGTATTTCTCTGCCACCAGTGTGGAGATTGCACTGCTCACTGTCCAAGAGGTGCAAAACCCGGCGACGTACTTGGTGCAATCCGAGCCTACGCTTATACTTTTTACGGATGGCCGGCACCCCTTGCTAAACTCGCTTCAAGTGCCAAAGGCTTACCTGTATTAATTGGCATCCCTGTGGTAGTCATCTTTATAATGTGGCTACTTTCCGGAGCGATGCATATTCCGACTACTGAAGAGTTTGCTCATCACGGTTACCAGCGCTTTTTTGGTACCTGGGATTTTTATTGGTATGCCAAAAACATTTTCTTTATCGTATTGATTATGGTGCCGTCTTTAGGACTGGGTCTGTTTTCAGGATTTAAAGGTATTACGAAAATGTGGAAGAGTATGTCTGAAGATGCAGGGCTTAATAAAGAATACAGGCCGTCTGTTGGTCAGTTCATACAGGAATTCCTTTGGCCATCTATTGTTGAAATAGTGAAACACTCAAGATTCCGAGAATGTACTGTGAATATTGACAGAGTTCGTGGTCACTTGCCTTTGATGTTAGCTTTTATAGGACTCTTCATTGTAACGTGCTGGTCTCTTTTGAAAAACGATATTCTAGGTCTCGCCTGGCCATCACTCCATGGACCTCTGCCCCTGACCGATCCGTTTAAATTGCTTGCGAATGTTTCTGCAATTGCACTTATATTCGGTATTGCTGTACTCTGGAGTAATAGAAAGAAAGCTGAGAGTGAGCTAAACACGTTGCCAACTTTCTATGACTGGTTTCTGATCTGGGAAATTACTGCAGTTGGTGTAACTGGCCTCGGTGCTGAACTGCTTCGCTGGGCTGGGATGCCGGTTTTTGGATATATTGTTTATTTCCTACATCTGGTTTCTATTATGATGCTGTTCCTATATTTGCCTTACACCAAATTTGCCCATCTGATTTTCAGAACCGGCGCCTACACTTTTGAGAAGTACCGTGATAGTGTCTATGGCAGTAAAAAATGATTGCTTTAGCAGTGGGTGGTTGTGAGAATCATCCGTAAATAACTATTTAAAAGCCGAGTTATTATACTCGGCTTTTTTTTATTCAGTGTTTATTTTTAAACGGGAATGAGCGTTTAAAATTTTAATTGATATTGTAGCAAAGAGAAAAGCAGGATACCTTCTGTGAGGAAGACGATGCTACCTGTTGGATGAAAAGTAAAAAAACACAAAAACTAAAAATAGAGGTTGATTTAAAATTTTTAAACTAGTATATTCTCCGGTCTTGTAAGCTGGCGTAGCTCAATGGTAGAGCTCCTCACTTGTAATGAGGTTGTTGTGGGTTCAAGTCCTATCGCCAGCTCCAGTAGAATTATTTACTTTACAAAGCAGTGGTTAGAGTATAAAGAGTGTCTGTCTAATTCAGACGCTTCCCCCTGGAGGGGTTCCCGAGTGGCCAAAGGGAACAGACTGTAAATCTGTCGGCTCAGCCTTCGGAGGTTCGAATCCTCCCCCCTCCACCAACTTTTGCTTTGTGAAGTAGTAAATATCCTGAGCGGGAATAGCTCAATTGGTAGAGCATCAGCCTTCCAAGCTGAGGGTCGCGAGTTCGAGTCTCGTTTCCCGCTCCAGTATTAGTTTTTGTGTGCGGAAAGCAGCCCACGTAGCTCAGTTGGTAGAGCGCATCCTTGGTAAGGATGAGGTCACCGGTTCAACTCCGGTCGTGGGCTCCATGTGGACACCAATAGCAATCTGAAAACCTTTTCAACGGCCTGAGGAGACAAGGAAATGTCAAAGAAAAAATTTGAAAGGACCAAACCGCATGTCAATGTTGGTACCGTAGGGCATATTGACCATGGTAAAACTACACTGACCGCTGCAATTACTCGTGTCTTGTCTCTTAAGGGTCAGGCCAGTTTTACTGACTTTAGCGAGATTGATAAGGCACCTGAAGAAAAAGAGCGTGGAATTACCATCGCTACTGCTCATGTTGAGTACGAAACAGCCAATCGTCATTATGCTCACGTAGATTGTCCAGGTCATGCTGACTATATTAAGAACATGATTACTGGTGCTGCCCAGATGGACGGTGCAATTCTTGTGGTTGCTGCAACTGATGGTGCAATGCCTCAGACCAGAGAGCATATCCTTCTTGCTCGTCAGGTTGGTGTTCCTTCTATCGTCGTATTCCTTAATAAGTGTGACATGGTCGACGACGAAGAACTCATTGAGCTGGTTGAGATGGAGCTTCGTGAATTGCTTGATAAATATGATTTTCCAGGTGACGATGTTCCTTTTGTTAAGGGTTCTGCACTGCAAGCTCTGGAAGAACCGGAAGATGAAGTCAAGGCCAAGTGTATCTGGGAATTGATGGAAGCTATCGATAGTTATATCCCTGAGCCTAAACGCGAAGTTGATTTGCCGTTTCTTATGCCGGTTGAAGATGTGTTTTCAATATCTGGTCGAGGAACAGTCGCTACCGGTCGTGTTGAGCGCGGGGTTGTACATGTAGGTGATGAGATTGAGATAGTTGGTATCCGTGATACTCAGAAAACTACCTGTACAGGCGTAGAGATGTTTCGCAAGTTGCTTGATGAAGGTCAAGCCGGTGATAATATCGGTGCCCTTCTGCGCGGCGTAAAGCGTGAGGATATTGAGCGTGGTCAGGTGCTTGCTAAACCAAAGTCTATCACACCGCATACCAAGTTCAAAGCTGAGTGTTATATTCTTGGGAAAGAAGAGGGCGGTCGTCATACTCCGTTCTTTAACGGCTATCGGCCCCAATTTTATTTCAGAACAACTGACGTGACCGGCGTTGTGACTCTCGGAGAGGGAGTTGAGATGGTAATGCCCGGCGACAATATCAGCGCAGCAGTAGAGTTGATCACACCGATCGCCATGGATATAGGTCTGCGGTTCGCCATCCGTGAAGGTGGACGTACTGTTGGTGCTGGTGTTATCAGCGAAATTATCGCCTAATCCGAATATTCAATGATATTGTCCTGAAACCTGGAAAGGTCTCAGGGCAATTTTTCATATGGGAAGACCAAATGAGAGATACTGTAACTCTTGCATGTGGTACATGTAAGCGTAGAAATTATACGACGACAAAAAATAAAAGGAACACTCCAAACAAGTTGGAGTTTAATAAGTTTTGCCCATTCTGCAGGGCTCATACCCCGCATAAAGAAACAAAATAGCATCTACTTTGCAGGCCAGTAGCTCTAATGGTAGAGCGCCGGACTCCAAATCCGGATGTTGGGGGTTCGAGTCCCTCCTGGCCTGCCATATTTACGAAGTATGGCAGGCGAATTTATTAAAGCAACTCGCTTCTACACAAGAGTGAGTGATGTAACGACTGGGGAGGTTGAGTGCTATGGCAGCGAATACAAAATCTAAAAAAAACAGTGCCGTGAAGACAGAGAAGCCTTCACCATTCTCACCCGCTGAAATCAAGAAATTTATTGAAGAGGTAAAGGTAGAATTTCTGAAAATTGTCTGGCCGGATAAGAAAATGACCCTTGGACTTACAGGTGTTGTTGTGGTTATGACGATTGTCATATCAATCTACCTCGGATCAGTAGACTTGCTGCTCGGAAAAGTTGTTACATCGTTTTTACGATGATCTTAAACTGAAAGTCATTACATTTTTTCTGGCGGGTTAATCTGCTGGTAGAAACTGGTATCTCCATAACACTTTATATCTGGATCACATGGCAAGACAATGGTACATACTCCAGGTCCACTCGGGATTTGAAGATAAGGTAAAAGCAACTCTCGAAGAAAGGATTCGTAAAGATGGGTTGGAAGAATTCTTCGGAGAGATTCTCGTTCCCACGGAACAGGTTGTTGAGATGATCAAGGGTTCTCGTAAAACTTCATCTCGCCGGTTTTTCCCAGGATATATGTTGGTAAGCATGGATCTCAACGATGAGACATGGCATACAATTCACGATAATATGCCGCGTGTTGTCGGGTTCGTTGGAGATGATCGTGATCCGATACCGTTATCTGATGCTGATGCTGGAAAAATTATAGGAAGGATTCAGGACGGATCTGAGAGGCCGAGGCCCAAAGTTATATTTGATATTGGTGAAGTAGTGCGGGTCGTTGATGGTCCATTTGCCAATTTTCAGGGTGTTGTGGACGAGGTATTCCCGGAAAAAGGACGTGTTCGGGTTATGGTATCGATTTTCGGAAGGGAAACTCCGGTGGAGTTGGAATTCGTCCAGGTTACAAATACTTAATTGAATCAATGATTGTTGTAACTTCCTGGTGTCGTACTCGGATGTTCAATTTACTTGGAAGTATTTGAAAAATAGTTAGTGGAGTTTAAAAATGGCCAAAAAAGAAACGGCTTACATAAAGCTGCAAATTCCAGCTGGTAAAGCCAACCCATCACCACCTGTAGGTCCAGCACTTGGGCAGCATGGTGTCAATATCATGGAGTTTTGCAAAAACTTCAATGCGAAAACACAATCAATGGGTGATACCATTGTTCCTGTTGTTATTACCGTCTATCAGGATCGTTCGTTCAGCTATATTACTAAGACACCACCTGCATCAGTCCTTTTATTGAAAGCAGCAGGTTTAAAGAAAGGTTCTGGTAATCCCAAGGCTGATAGGGTCGCAGAGATAGGCCGGGATAAAATTCGTGAAATTGCGGAATTGAAAATGCCTGATCTCAATGCATATGATGTTGATAGTGCCATGCGTATTATTGAAGGTACAGCACGTAGTGCGGGAATTACCGTTGTTGATTGATGGGAGATAATTCCATTTCTGGGGATAATTTTCATAGCGAAATGAATTTCACAAAAAAGAAAATTATTTCTTAGAGACTAATATTAAAATACTGCTGATAGGACAGAACGAGTTCTATACGAGTAGGAGGCTAACATGCCGAATCACGGAAAAAAATATAGAAATATTGCTCAAGGAATTAATAGAGCTGAGCTGCAGGGAGTCGAAGAAGGAATCGAATTAGTGTTGAAATCAACCTATGCAAAATTTGATGAGACCTTTGATGTGGCTATGAAATTGGGAGTTGATCCTCGGCATGCAGATCAGATGATCCGTTCATCTGTCACTTTGCCACATGGTACAGGAAAAGTAACGAGAGTTTTGGTTTTTGCTAAAGGACCAAAAGAAGCAGAAGCTCTTGAAGCCGGAGCAGACTATGTTGGTGGTGACGATTTAGTTGATAAAATTAAAGATGGTTGGCTTGAATTTGATAAAACCGTAGCAACCCCAGATATGATGGGTGTTGTAGGCAAAATAGGTAGAATTCTCGGACCACGTAACCTTATGCCTAACGCAAAACTTGGCACTGTTACCATGGACGTGGCGAGTATTGTCAGGGATATTAAGGCTGGAAAAGTTGACTTCCGAGTTGACAAGGCTGGAATTATTCACGCTGGAATAGGAAAATTATCTTTTGGCAAAGAGAAACTCAGCGAGAATCTCATTGCTTTTGTACAAAGAATTATCCAGCTGAAGCCATCAACAAGTAAAGGTGTCTATATTCGCTCCATTACGATCTCTTCAACTATGGGACCGGGTGTAAAACTTGATCCTATAGTGGTGCGTGCAGTAATCAAATAAAGTTTTTCGTAAATTACCAGAATTCAATAGTTTTAATTGAATTCTGGTAATTTATTTAGTCGAAGACAGCGGGTACAATACGTTTAATCGTGTCGATCACGACCTGCCGAGACGAAATAGGCCGAAGGTATAATTATTCTGAAAAAGAAGTTTATTCTCTGCCAGTCTTGATAGTGATGTAACTGCTGTTTCGAACCTTGTTCACATTAACCTAGGAGGAGTGCTTTGAATCGTGATGAAAAGTTAGCAATTGTCTCTGAATTGAACGATTCGTTCAACAGGGCAAAATTTACGGTTGTCGCTGACTATTGTGGTTTGAAGGTTTCCGAGTTGCAGAAAATTCGTATTGAATTGAAGAACTGCGACTCAGAAATCCGTATAGCCAAAAATACTCTCCTGAAAAGAGCAGTTACGGATACTGGTAATGCCGCAATAAGTGATGAATTCACTGGAACCACTGCGGTTGTTATGGGGTATGCAGATCCTGTTGCACCAGCTAAGGCTGTGGCTAAATTTGCAGATGATCATAAAAAGTTCATAATTCGTTGCGCAGCTCTTGATGGGGAAAAAATTGGGGTGGATGAGTTAATAGCTCTTTCAAAACTTCCTTCCAAGGAAGTGTTGCTTGGACAGCTATTGTCTACCTGGAGTAGCGTACCTACAGGTCTTGTCCAGGTCCTGTCTGGTGTCTCACGTACTTTTGTCTATGCTTTACAAGCCCTCAAAGAGCAGAAAGAAGCGGCAAATAATTAAAAGATTTTTTCAGAATACTATTATTCAATATTAAAAGAGGTAATTAATCATGGCTGTTACTAAAGAAGATGTAATCGATTTTATCGCTAATATGTCAGTTCTCGAACTCTCCGAACTCATCAAAGAATTTGAGGAGAAATTTGGTGTTTCTGCCGCAGCTCCTGTAGCAGTTGCAGCGGCTGGTGGTGCTGTTGCTGCCGCTCCTGCTGAAGAGAAGACCGAATTTGATGTTATTTTAGCAACTGTCGGTAGTGAGAAAATCAAAGTCATCAAAGAAGTTCGCGCTGTGACCGGTCTGGGCTTGAAAGAAGCGAAGACTCTCGTTGAGTCCGCTCCTACTCCTTTGAAAGAAGCCACTACTAAAGAAGACGCGGATGATATCAAAGCTAAAATAGAAGCCGTTGGCGCGACTGTTGAGATTAAGTAATTTAGTTTTCAAGAAGTTGTTCGTTTTGTGGACAACTAAAACTTGATATCGGCACGCTACGAGCTTTTGCATCGTGGCGTGTTGTGTTTTATAGATAGTAGTATTTGGGATAAGAATTAAGATTTCAGGTGTTTTTATCAGGTTCATTACTGTATTTGTCGTTTAAATGAAAATTACATAAAAGGGATGATACTATGCTTGAAAACAATGCTTATAGTTTGACAAGTTGTATACTCAACATCGACTTACAATCCTCAGCAGCGTTTTATGTTTATAGTTGCATCATTCCAATATTCACACAATCCAATTAGCAACCTGCAGAACAGCGTGTCTGAGCAGTTATTTCAAATCATCTAGTTTGATTCATAGGCAATTTCGAGGAAAATTATGGAAAGAGTGAGAAAGAGCTTTGCTACGGCTGCCGCCATTTTGGAGCCGCCCCATCTGATATCAATGCAACGTCTCTCTTATGAGAAATTCCTGCAGATGGATTGTGATCCTGACGAAAGGGAAGATTTTGGGTTGCAGGGAATCCTACAAAATGTTTTTCCGATCAATGACTTCAACGGTGTATGTTCTCTTGAATTCGTTCGTTATAAATTCGGAGAACCAAAATATACAATTCATGAATGTCTTCAGAGGGGTATGACTTATGAGATACCTCTGAAGATCGTCGTTCGACTGATTACTTTCGACGTAGACGAAGACACCGGTGTACAGTCAATTCGTGACATAAAAGAGCAGGAGGTTTTTCTCGGGTCATTGCCTCTTATGACTGGCGATGGCGTTTTCGTAATCAACGGGACTGAACGAGTTATAGTTTCGCAGTTACAACGTTCACCAGGTCTTTTTTATACTCATGATAACGGTAAAAGCCATTCCAGTGGAAAATTACTTTATTCTGCTCGGATTATACCGGTACGTGGTTCGTGGATTGATCTTGAATTTGATATTAAAGACATTCTCCACGTTCGAATCGATAGAAGGCGTAAATTTCCTGTCACAACTTTGCTGAAGGCGCTGGGGTTGACGAGTGAAGAGCTTCTTGATGAGTTCTACCCTTCTTCAAACGTTATAAAAGATGGTGAAAATTACAAAATTAGTTTCGACTCAGATCTGGTTAAAGGGCAGAGGCTGGAATTTGATATTATAAGCCCAGTCGATGGTGAAATTCTTGGCAGAAAGGGTAAGAAAGTTTCAAAAGTGCTCTGTAAAAAACTTGATGCTGCCGGGATTACGCATCTTCCTGTATCAAGAGAATCTTTATTTGGCGAAGTCCTAGCTAAGACCATTGTCAAAAAAGAATCTGAGGAAGTCATTGCGATCTGTAACACTGAGCTTACTGAAACTCTCTTAGAATCCCTTGAAGCGGAAGGTATTGATGAGTTCAAGGTTCTGCATATTGATGGTGTTAAATATTCACCATCGTTTAGCAAAACCCTGGCGTTGGACAAGGCCAAAACGACTGAAGAAGCTCTTATAGAAATTTATCGCAGACTAAGACCCTCTAGTCCTCCGACTCGTGAAATTGCAGAATCGTTTTTCCATAATCTATTTTTTAATCAGGATCTTTACGACCTTTCAGAAGTGGGGCGTTATAAGATAAATGCCAAACTGCATTTAGATATAGACATCTCCAATCGAGCTCTGACTAAAGAAGATATTATCTTTGCAGTTCGTCATCTGGTTCGCCTGAAAGATACCCAGGGTGGGGTGGACGATATTGATCATCTTGGGAAATCGTCGGGTTCGAACGGTCGGAGAACTCGTTGAAAACCAGTATCGTATGGGACTTGTTCGGATGGAGAGGGCTATTAAAGAACGGATGACTCTTCAGGATGTCGAAACATTGATGCCTCACGATCTGGTTAATCCAAAGCCTATTTCAGCTGCTATTAAAGAGTTTTTCGGTACGAGCCAGTTGTCGCAGTTTATGGATCAGACTAATCCGCTTTCCGAGGTTACTCATAAACGACGTTTGAGTGCTCTTGGACCTGGAGGATTGTCGAGAGAAAGAGCTGGTTTTGAGGTTCGGGACGTACATCCGACTCATTATGGTCGTATCTGTCCGGTAGAAACCCCTGAGGGCCCAAATATCGGTTTGATTGTCTCTCTTGCTACCTTCGCGAGGATTAATCCATACGGTTTTATTGAAACCCCTTACAGGAAGGTTGAAGATAGAATTATTCTGGATGAGGTCAAATATCTTAGCGCTCTCCAGGAGCAAAATCAATTCATTGCTCCTGCACTTATAAAAGCCGATGAAAATAATCGACTTATTCCCGATAACCTTATCGTTCGAGAGGCTGGCGAGGTAATCACGACCGTAGCTGAAAGTGTTACCTATATGGACATTGCTCCGAACCAGATGATCAGCGTGGCCGCCTCATTAGTTCCATTTCTTGAAAACGATGATGCTAACCGTGCTCTGATGGGATCAAACATGCAGCGTCAGGCGGTACCATTACTTGTTACCTCGGCACCTCTGATAGGAACAGGAATGGAGAGGTATGTCGCCAGGGATTCAGGAGCCTGTTTGCTCAGTGCTGGGGATGGTATGGTCGAGGAAGTCCGATTCAAATCGAATAGTTGTCAGGTATGATGAGCCGGGCACCGACGGTTTTGATACGGGTGTTGCTGTGTACAGACTTGAGAAAAACAAAAAGTCTAATCAGAATACCTGCTTTAATCAGAGAGCAATCGTCTTACCGGGGACCAGGGTTAACAAAGGTGTAGTGCTTGCCGATGGGCCGTCATGTGAAGCCGGCGAGCTTGCTATCGGTAAAAATGTTACAATTGCATTCATGCCTTGGCGTGGATTACAACTTCGAGGATTCAATCCTGGTCAATGAGAGATTGCTTAAAGAATGATACTTTCACCTCTGTGCATATAGAGGTGTTTGAGACCATGGCCAGGGATACAAAACTTGGAAAAGAAGAGATTACCAGGGATATTCCCAATGTGAGTGAGGAGACTCTGAGAAATCTTGATGATTCTGGTATTGTCAGGATCGGAGCTGAAATCAAGGCAGGGGATACTCTGGTTGGCAAGGTAACGCCAAAGGGGGAGACTGTTTTGTCTCCAGAAGAAAAATTGCTTCGGGCAATTTTTGGTGAAAAGGCACAAGATGTTAAGGATTCTTCGTCTGAGGGTCCCACCAGGGGTAAGCGGCGTTGTCATTGATGCCAAGGTTTTTTCCCGTAAAGGAGTGGATAAGGATGAACGTTCCTTGTTGATCGAAGATCTTGAGATTGAAAAACTCAATCAGGATAAGGTCGACGAATTGCGTAGTCTTAAACGCGGGGTTTGTCAGGGAAATCGGCAATATCCTCGAAGGTCGGACGGCCAAGACAGATATCACCAATAAGCATGGAGAGGTAATAGTCAAGCTCGGTAAAAAAATTGTTGCAGAGCAGGCAGAGCTCATAGGATTCTCACGACTCCGTGATATAGATTTCTCTGAAAAGGCAAAATATATTGAGCAGATAGAAGCGGTATATGAACGCTACGGAAAACAGTCCAGGCTCATTTCCGAACGATACGACGGGATTATTGAGAGATTGAAGAAAGGAGATGATCTTCCTCCTGGGGTTGTGAAGATGGTCAAGGTGTATGTCGCCACCAAACGTAAGCTCTCAGTTGGTGATAAGATGGCCGGTAGACACGGTAACAAAGGTGTTGTGTCAAGGTTACTGCCGGAAGAAGATATGCCGTTTTTCAGTGATGGGACTACTGTGGACATTGTACTTAATCCACTTGGTGTTCCTTCCCGTATGAACGTAGGTCAGGTTCTTGAAGTACACTTAGGTTTTGCTGCTAAAAAACTAGGAGAACAGTTGGAAATTCTTGCTCGTCAAGAGGCAGTTTCTCAGATTAGAGCTAAAGATTAAGGCTATTTACTCCGATATTGAGTTTGATGCGCTTACAGAAGGGAAAACGGATATGGAGATTATTGAATGGGCCAGAAAACATCATGCCGGTATACATATGGCAACTCCTGTTTTTGATGGAGCACCAGAGGCTGCAATAAGAAAGCTTCTGGTAGAAGCTGGTATAGATGAGGTTGGTCAGGTTCAACTCTATGACGGTCTTACAGGAGAGCCTTTTGCCAATAAGGTTACAGTCGGTGTTATGTACATGTTGAAACTGCATCATCTGGTTGACAATAAGATCCATGCCAGATCAACAGGTCCTTACTCTCTTGTAACCCAGCAACCTCTCGGTGGTAAGGCGCAATTTGGTGGTCAGAGGCTCGGTGAGATGGAGGTCTGGGCCATGGAAGCCTATGGAGCTGCATATACGCTCAAAGAATTTTTGACGGCGAAGTCAGATGATGTTGAAGGCCGTACTTTAATGTATGAGCGGATTGTAAAAGGAAATAACTTTCTGACAACAGGATTACCTGAGTCTTTTAACGTTCTTGTCAAAGAACTGCAGGCCCTTTGTTTAAATATGGAACTTATTGAAGGATAAAGGAAAAGACGAAAGTCGACTGGTGGAAGCTTTAGATCGTCGGTGCAAGTTTCAGAGGGAATCTTCTCTGAACATGCAAGGTTTAATGTCAACACCGAGAGTAATCCTTTAACATAAGGGAGAGGTGATTTCGTGGAAGAGTTATTCAATTTTTTTCAAAAACCAAAAGCTCCAGTAAAATTTGAAAGCGTAAAAATATCTTTGGCTTCTCCGGAGAAGATCATGGATTGGTCTCATGGCGAAGTTAAAAAGCCTGAGACTATTAATTACAGGACATTCAAACCTGAAAGAGATGGCTTGTTTTGTGCCAAAATATTTGGACCGGTAAAAGATTTCGAGTGTAATTGCGGTAAATATAAGCGGATGAAGCACCGCGGTGTTGTCTGCGAAAAATGCGGTGTCGAGGTTATTCAGTCTAAGGTACGTCGAGAGCGTTTAGGCCATATTAAATTAGCAGCTCCTGTTGCTCATATCTGGTTTTTAAAGAGCCTGCCAAGTAAAATTGGTGCGGTTCTTGATATGACGCTTAAAGCAACTTGAGAAGATACTATATTTTGAGCAGTACGCGGTCGTGAGTTCCGAAGTTGAGGCTCTGCCTGTTGGAACGCTGCTTACCGAAGAGAAATATCGTCAGGCACGTGATGAATATGCTGCTCAGTTCACTGTTGGAATTGGTGCTGAGGCTATTCGGGAACTTCTAGGAGCACAGGATTTAGTTAGCCTTATCTGTGCAATTACGTGAAGAGATGCTTGCCACCAATTCTCAGACCAAACGGCTAAAGCTTGGCAAGAGATTGTTTGTTATAGAGGCTTTTCGCGATTCTGGAAATAAACCTGAATGGATGATTCTCGAAGTTATTCCGGTTTTGCCGCCTGATCTTCGTCCACTCGTTCCACTTGAAGGGGGTCGGTTTGCGACCTCCGATCTTAATGATCTTTATCGCAGGGTGATCAACAGGAATAACCGTTTAAAGCGCCTTCTTGAGCTTGATGCTCCGGATATTATCATTCGTAATGAAAAACGAATGTTACAGGAAGCTGTTGATGTTCTCTTTGATAATGGTCGACGGGGCAGAGTTATAACCGGCGGAAATAAGCGTCCGCTCAAGTCGCTTTCAGACATGCTCAAGGGCAAGCAGGGTCGTTTCCGGCAAAACCTTTTAGGTAAACGTGTCGATTATTCTGGTCGTTCAGTTATCGTGGTTGGCCCACACCTCCGTTTGCACCAGTGTGGTATTCCCAAAAAGATGGCGCTCGAGCTGTTTAAGCCGTTTATTTATAACAAGCTAGAAAGAAAAGGGTTTGTCACCACCATAAAAAGCGCTAGAAAAATGGTGGAAAAAGAGGTGAAAGAGGTTTGGGACGTACTCGATGAGGTGGTAACTGAGTATCCTGTTATTCTAAATCGTGCCCCAACCTTGCATAGGCTAGGTATGCAGGCGTTTGAGGCGGTCCTTATTGAAGGAAAAGCTATTCAGTTGCATCCTTTGGTATGCATGGCTTTTAATGCTGACTTTGACGGTGACCAGATGGCGGTCCATGTGCCTCTTTCTGTCGAGGCCCAGGTTGAAGCCAGAGTACTGATGATGTCCACGAATAATATTCTTTCACCAGCTAATGGTGAACCGGTCATCATACCTTCGCAGGATATAGTTCTCGGACTATATTATATGAGCCGTGAACGTCTTAATGTTCCCGGGGAAGGTAAGGTATTCAGTTCAACGTTGAAGAAGCAATTATCGCTTACGACTATGGTGAAATTCATCTGCAGGCCAAGGTAAAGGTACGAAAGAAAGGTGAGCTGGTAGACACCACGATGGGGCGTATCCTGCTTGGTGAACTTTTACCGCATTCTGTTAAATTTGAAGAAGTTAACAAAGTTCTTACCAAAAAAGCATTGGCTAATCTTATCGATCACACCTATCGACATGCCGGAACGAAAGACACAGTTATCCTGGCCGACAGATTTAAGGATACTGGGTACGAATACGCTACCCGTGCAGGAATTTCTATCTGTATCAACGACATGAAGATTCCTCTTGAGAAAGAAAACTATGTTGAAAAGGCAGAGAAAGATGTTCTCGATGTAGATCAGCAATATACCGATGGTCTTAATCACTTCCGGAGAAAAATATAACAAGGTCGTTGATATTTGGTCGAAGGTGACGGAAGATGTGGCCAACGCTATGATGGACGAGATTAAAGTCGAGTACGTTCGAGACAGAGATGGGAAACTTGTTGAGTATCCAAGTTTTAACTCAATCTTTATCATGGCTGATTCTGGTGCTCGTGGGTCGAGAGATCAGATTCGTCAGCTGGCCGGAATGCGAGGATTGATGGCAAAACCCAGCGGTGCTATTATCGAGACTCCTATTAAGGCTAACTTTCGAGAAGGGCTTGGCGTGCTTGAGTATTTTATTTCAACCCATGGTGCTCGTAAAGGATTAGCGGACACTGCGTTGAAAACTGCCAACTCTGGCTATCTTACCAGGAGATTGGTTGATGTCGCTCAGGAGGCTACAATTGTCGAAGCAGATTGTTTAACGCTTGATGGCATTGTTGCTGAGCCACTGATGGATGGTGGTGAAATAATCGTACCTCTAAGCGATAGAATACTTGGTAGAGTTGCTCTTGATGATGTAGAGGATCCTTTTACCGAGGACATTATTGTCGAAGCCGGCGAGGAGATTACCGAGGAGATAGTAGAAAAAATTACGGCATCCGGTATTGATAGGGTTCCGATTAGATCAGTGCTCAGTTGTCGCGCCAAGAGAGGGTGTGTGTGCCGCTTGTTACGGGCGTGATCTCGGACGTGGTCACATGGTGAACAGAGGGGAAGCCATTGGAGTTATTGCAGCGCAATCAATTGGTGAACCTGGGACTCAGCTTACTATGCGTACTTTTCATGTTGGTGGTACAGCGAGCAGATCTATAGAACAGGCGGAGTTGAAAACAAATATAGGCGGTACCGTCTCCTGCTCAAATCTGCATTCAGTAACCAATGCAGAAGGAACTGAGATCGTCATGAATCGTAACGCCGTAATCTCTATAAAGGACGAGCTTGGCCGTGAGCGAGAAAAGTTTAAGGTCAATTACGGTGCTCAACTTCTGGTCAAAGACGGTGATGTAGTCGCGAGGGATACTATTCTTAGCCGATTGGGATGCCTATACAATACCGATCGTAGCTGAGGTGGGTGGTACTATTAAATACGGCGACGTGATCGAAGGTATTACCATGCAGGAGAAGGTCGATGTTGTTACTGGTCGCTCCTCCCTGGTAATTATTCATACTGCTGGCGGTGCGCAGCTGAGTCCTACGGATCACAGTTAAGAATGAACGCGGCAAAACCGTGAAGATGGAAGATTCAGAGACCTACGCAAGATACAGTTTGCCAGTAGGTTCCATTATTAACGTCAATGAAGGTGATGTTATTCAGCCTGGAACCATTGTTGGTAAAATTCCTCGAGAAACAACAAAGACCAAGGATATTACCGGTGGTCTTCCGAGGGTTGCTGAATTATTTGAAGTGCGCAAACCGAAGGATCCTGCTATTATAGCCAGAATCGACGGAAGAATAAGTTTTGGCAAGGAGTTGAAAGGCAAACGAAGAGTTGTCGTTACTCCTGAATACGGTGAAGCACAGGAATATCTTGTACCTAAGGCTAAACATATTATTGTGCATGAAGGGGATTATGTTCAGGCAGGCGAGCCGCTCATGGAAGGTACTATAGTACCAAATGATATCCTGGCCGTTCTCGGTGTAAAAGAACTGGCCAAATTCCTGGTAAATGAGATTCAGGAGGTCTATCGTCTGCAAGGTGTTAAGATTAATGACAAACATATTGAGGTCATTGTCCGCCAAATGCTTAAGAGGGTTATGATTACCTCTTCTGGTGATTCTCGTTTCATGATCGGTGAGCAGGTGGAGTGGTGGAAGTTTGAAGAAGAAAGAGACAAACTTATGGCTGAAGGAAAGAAACCTGCTGTCGCAGAACCACTGTTGCTTGGAGTTACTAAGGCATCACTGTCTACGGAGAGTTTTATTTCGGCCGCATCCTTCCAGGAAACAACCAAAGTTCTTACCAATGCTGCAGTTGCCGGAAAGATCGATGAACTTGCTGGTCTTAAGGAAAATGTAATTATGGGTAGATTGATTTCAGCTGGGACAGGGCTGACAGTCAAACGATAGGAAATGAAAAACTGCACGAGGTGGTTTTTTCACTTGACACTGCAGCGCCGTTAGGGTAAATATCACCACTTTCGTGTTTAGAAATGAGTGTCCAGTCCAATAGTCAGCGGATTGGAATTCTAAAAATGGGTATGTAAACAGGAGCAGTTAACGTAATGCCAACTATTAACCAACTGGTAAGATTGGGTCGTAAGAAGTCTGTTAAAAAGACCAATACCCCAGCTTTGAAGGGATCACCTCAGAAGCGCGGAGTGTGTGTGAGGGTGTATACAACGACACCGAAGAAACCGAACTCTGCTCTCAGGAAAGTCGCCAGGGTGAGGCTGACAAATGGTATTGAGGTTACATCATATATTCCTGGCATAGGTCATAATCTTCAGGAGCATTCGGTTGTAATGATTCGAGGCGGCAGGGTGAAAGATCTTCCTGGTGTCCGTTATCATGTCATTCGAGGTACGCTTGATACATTGGGTGTCTCTAATCGGCGTAAGGGTCGTTCAAAATACGGTGCAAAGAGACCAGCTTGATTGGTTACTGCTTGATACGAGGTTAAAATAATGTCACGAAGAAGAACTATAGAGAAGCGATCGATTGATCCAGACGTTCGGTATAATAGCGTGTTGGTGTCTAAGTTCACCAATGGATTGATGGAAAGAGGGAAAAAAAGCCTAGCCCAGAGAATTTTTTATGGAGCAATGGATATAGTTGAGGAGCGTATCAAGGATACTGATTCATTGACTGTGTTTGAAGAGGCTATGGAGAAAGTGCGACCGCGTGTTGAGGTTAAGTCTCGCCGTGTTGGTGGTGCAACTTACCAGGTACCGATGGAAGTGCGTCAGACCAGGAGAAACGCCTTGGCGATTCGATGGCTTATAAACTTTTCAAAAGCCAGATCGGGTAAGTCAATGGCTGAAAAGCTGGCTGCTGAGTTGATGGATGCCTTCAATAATCGTGGGGCGGCAGTAAAGAAACGAGATGATACTCATCGTATGGCAGAGGCGAATAAGGCTTTTGCTCACTATCGTTGGTAACTAAGTTCAGGGTTTCTAACAAGTTGCCGCAAACAAGAGGCTGGCGAAAAACTATTCTAAGAGCTAAGCAATTGTTATGGCAGCCGAAAAAGGATTATCCGAAGTGCGCAATATTGGCATTATGGCCCATATTGACGCCGGGAAAACGACAACTACAGAAAGAATACTCTTTTACACTGGGCGTTCTTACAAGATAGGGGAAGTTCATGATGGAACAGCTGTCATGGACTGGATGGAGCAGGAGCAGGAAAGGGGAATTACTATCACCTCTGCTGCAACAACCTGCTTTTGGAAAGATAAGAAAATAAATATCATAGACACTCCCGGGCATGTCGACTTCACTATTGAGGTTGAGCGGTCTTTGAGAGTCTTGGACGGGGCTGTCGCAGTTTTTTGTTCCGTCGGCGGGGTTGAGCCTCAGTCTGAAACCGTATGGCGTCAGGCTGATAAATATGGTATACCCCGCATTGCATTTATCAATAAAATGGATAGAATCGGAGCGAACTTTGAGCGTTGCGTTTCGATGATATCCGAAAGGCTAGGTGCAAACCCTCTGCCGATTCAGTTGCCGGTTGGTAAAGAAGCTGAATTTGAGGGGATCATTGACCTTATAGAAGAGAGAATGCTGATTTTTGATGAGCAGTCTCTTGGACAGGAAGTAACTGAAAAAGAAGTTCCTGCCGAATATAAAGAAAAATTCACGGCCGCACGTCTGATGCTCCTCGAGAAGTTGGCCGACTTCGATGAGGACATCATGGAAAAATACTTAAATGATGTAACAGTATCTGCGCCTGAGATATATAGAGCTCTTAGAAAGGCAACTTTGTCGCTGGACATTGTTCCTGTACTTTGTGGGAGCGCTTTTAAGAACAAGGGTGTACAACCGCTGCTCGACAGCGTGATTAATTTTCTCCCTTCACCGCTCGATGTGAAAGATGTCGAGGGGGAGGGTCCAGGTGGTGAAACAATTAGTCGGAAATCTGACCCAAAGGAAAAGTTGGCTGGGTTGGTTTTTAAACTGATGAGCGATTCCTTTGTAGAGAATCTTGCGTTCATCAGGATTTATTCCGGTAAAATCACTGTTGGAGATAAGGTGTATAATCCTGTTAAGAAAAAACAGGAGAAAATCACTAAGTTGATGAAATTACACGCTAATAAGCGTGATGAAGTGCAGGAAATTTCAGCTGGAGATATTGGCGCGATTGTTGGACTGAAGTTCACCACTACCGGCGATACCTTGTGTGAAAAGGGCGATGTAATAATTCTCGAAAGCATGGATTTTCCTGATCCTGTAATCGGAGTTGCTATTGAACCCAAAAGTAAGGCTGAAGAAAAGAAACTTTCTGATACACTGGCAAAAATTGCTTTGGAGGATCCGTCTTTTACCGTATCTACAGATGCGGATTCGGGTCAAACAATCATCTCTGGTATGGGGGAACTCCATCTAGAGATAATTGTAGATAGGTTGCTCAACGAATTTAAGGTCTCTGCGAAGGTTGGAAAACCGCAGGTTGCCTATAAAGAGACCATAGGCATCGGCCATAAAGCTGAGGCAAAATTCGATCAGTTGACGGGGGCCAAAGGCCAATATGGTCACGTCAGTATTGAGATTGAGCCACTTCAGCGAGGAAGCGGAATTCAGTTTGTTAGCCGTGTTGAAAAAGATTGCATTCCGGATCAATTTCTAGGAGTCAATTGAGAAGGGGATTGTCGATAGTCTGGATTCTGGGCCATTGATAGGGTATCCATTGACTGACATTCAGGTCAGTCTTGTAGGTGGTTCGTATCATGAAGAAGAGTCGACGGAGATGGCTTTTGGGATTGCTGGTGCTATGGCAATCAGAAGGGCAACCTCGGAGGCAGAACCTCAACTTATCGAACCGATAATGAAGCTGGAGGTTATTACACCAGAAGAGTATATCGGTGATGTAATCGCGGATTTAAACAGTAAAAGAGGTAAAGTTGTTGGCGTATCTGCGGAAGGAAACTTACAGATACTCAAAGGTCATGTACCGCTGGCTGAAATGTTTGGCTATTCAACGTCACTCAGGTCGGCGACTCAAGGCAGAGCCAACTTCACTATGCAATTTTTGGAATACGATGTGGTACCTGCAAAAAAAGCAGAGATAATTATTAAAAAAATTAGAGGGATCTAAGTCCAAACATATTGAGGAAGCATTATGTCAAAGAAAAAATTTGAAAGGACTAAACCGCACGTTAATGTAGGTACCGTAGGGCATATTGACCATGGTAAAACTACACTGACCGCTGCAATTACTCGTGTCTTGTCTCTTAAGGGTCAGGCCAGTTTCACTGACTTTAGCGAGATTGATAAGGCACCTGAAGAAAAAGAGCGTGGAATTACCATCGCTACTGCTCATGTTGAGTACGAGACAGCAAATCGTCATTATGCTCACGTAGATTGTCCAGGTCATGCTGACTATATCAAGAATATGATTACTGGTGCTGCCCAGATGGACGGTGCAATTCTTGTGGTTGCTGCAACTGATGGTGCAATGCCTCAAACCAGAGAGCATATCCTTCTCGCTCGTCAGGTTGGTGTTCCTTCCATCGTCGTATTCCTTAATAAGTGTGATATGGTCGACGACGAAGAACTCATTGAGCTGGTTGAGATGGAGCTTCGTGAATTGCTTGATAAATATGATTTTCCAGGTGACGATGTTCCTTTTGTTAAAGGTTCTGCACTGCAAGCTCTGGAAGAACCTGAAGATGAAGCCAAGGCCAAGTGTATTTGGGAATTGATGGAAGCCATCGATAGTTATATCCCTGAGCCTAAACGTGAAGTTGATTTGCCGTTTCTTATGCCGGTTGAAGATGTGTTTTCAATATCTGGTCGAGGAACAGTCGCTACCGGTCGTGTTGAGCGCGGGGTTGTACATGTAGGTGATGAGATTGAGATAGTTGGTATCCGTGATACTCAGAAAACTACCTGTACAGGCGTAGAGATGTTTCGCAAGTTGCTTGATGAAGGTCAGGCCGGTGATAATATCGGTGCCCTTCTGCGCGGCGTAAAGCGTGAGGATATTGAGCGTGGTCAGGTGCTTGCTAAACCAAAATCTATCACACCGCATACTAAGTTCACAGCTGAGTGTTATATCCTCGGAAAAGAAGAGGGCGGTCGTCATACACCGTTCTTTAATGGCTATCGGCCTCAATTTTATTTCAGAACAACTGACGTAACCGGCGTTGTGACTCTCGGAGAGGGAGTTGAGATGGTAATGCCCGGCGACAATATCAGCGCAGCAGTAGAGTTGATCACGCCGATCGCCATGGATATCGGTCTGCGATTTGCCATCCGTGAAGGTGGGCGAACTGTTGGTGCTGGCGTTATCAGTGAAATTATTGCTTAAAGGTGTGTAATGATACCAACAGAAAAAATTCGTATCCGGCTGAAAGCATACGATCATAAATTACTTGATCAATCCACTACGGAAATAGTTGAAACAGCCAGAAGAACAGGATCTGCAGTGGCGGGGCCGATACCTTTGCCCACCACAATAAACAAATTCTGTGTTCTTCGTTCACCTCATGTGGATAAGAAATCTCGAGAACACTTCGAAATGAGAACGCATCGCCGTTTATTAGATATTCTAGAGCCAACACAGCAGACGATTGATCTGCTTATGAAGCTGGAATTGTCCGCAGGCGTCGATGTTGAAATCAAATTGCCGTAAAAGGCGCGACGTAAAAGTAAATTGAAGTATCGGGTAATATTATGCCAAAGTCGATGGGTATATTAGGAAAAAAAATTGGGATGACTCGCGTTTACGGTGAGGTGGGACAAGCAGTTCCTGTCACTGTTATAGAGGCTGGTCCATGCAAAGTTCTACAGGTGAAAACTGAAGCTGCTGATGGGTATAGTGCTATCCAGGTAGGTTTTGGTAATAAAAAAGCCTGCAGAATCAACAAGGCGCTTGCTGGCCATTTTAAAAAATCAGATTCTGAAGGATTCTATTTCGTTCGTGAATTCAGGGTAGAAAAAAGCTCAACCTATGAAGTTGGGCAGGAAATCACCCTCGATACTGTCATGAAAGTAGGAGACAAAGTAGACGTTCAGGGGATAAGTAAAGGTCGAGGATTCCAGGGTGTCATTAAACGTCACGGTTTTAGTGGTGGTGGATCGGGACATGGTTCTATGTTCCACAGAGCACCTGGTTCTATCGGTTGCAGTGCGTATCCTGCTAGGGTTGTGAAAGGGAAAAAAATGCCCGGTCGAATGGGTAACGACACCGTACTTGCGTAAAAACGTGATCGTTGTAGACGTTCGAGTCTGAGGAAAATGTTGTACTCTTGAAGGGACCGCTTCCTGGAGCTAAAAACGGCCTGTTGAAGATATTTAAGAAATAATAGGAATTTGGTCTGACAGGTTCGAGGAGATTATTATGTCTACTGTAAATATAGTTAACACCAAAAATGAAAGTGTTGGCGAAATCGAGCTGAATGATGATGTGTTCAACCGTGAGGTAAAAGAGTACATCCTTCACGAAGTTGTTCGTATGCAGCGTGCAGCAAGAGCGTGCCGGTAATGCCTGCACAAAAACAAGAGTTGAAGTAAGTGGTGGTGGGAGAAAGCCTTGGAAGCAGAAAGGCACAGGCCGAGCAAGGGCTGGTACCAATAGATCACCTCTGTGGCGTGGAGGTGGAGTCGCTTTTGGTCCGAAACCTAGGGATTACGATTTCAAAGTAAATCGCAAAGTGAGACAACAGGCAGTTGCTATGGCTCTCAGTGCTCGATTTCAAGAGGGAAATCTTATCGTGCTCGATGGCTTTTCTATGGACCAGATCAAGACAAAAGATTTTGTTAACATCATGAATGTTCTTGACGTAGACAATGGGATCATAGTAACAGACAACGCTGATGAAAAATTGACGAAGTCATCTCATAACGTTAATGGTTACAAAGTGATGTCATCAGAAGGGCTCAATGTTTATGACCTGCTGTTACACAAAAAGGTGATTTTGCTTCAACCAGTAATCGAAAACCTTGAGAAGAGGTTAATGGCATGAAAAACATCTATAGTGTACTACAGGGCCCCTGTCTTACAGAGAAGGCTGCCTTGATGCAGGAAGAAGACGGAAAAATTGTTTTCAAAGTACATCCCAAAGCGAACAAAATCGAAGTAAAAAATGCGGTTGAGCTGATGTTCAATGTGAAGGTGAAAGATGTGAAAACCGTTACCCTTCACGGTAAAAAGAAACGGGTTGGAAAGACGGTTGGCTTTACCAGTGATTGGAAAAAGGCCTATGTAACCTTGTCGGAAGGAACTATTAACTTTGCGGATGAACTATAGAAATCTAATCTATAAATCATGCGATTATCTACCTTCTACATTGAAAGATTCCTTCTAATCTAATAATGATGGAGCGATTGGGAAATCATGGCTATTAAAGTATACAAACCAACATCACCAGGTAAACGACAGCACGTGTCGTCAAAAAATCCGGATTTATCTGATAAGCGTCCGGAAAAAGGACTCGTTTGCAGCCTTAGTAAATCGGGTGGTAGAAATAATTACGGACGAATCACCTCTCGACATATTGGTGGTGGGCATAAAAGAAAATACCGCATCATTGATTTTAAACGTAACAAGATTGATATTGATGCAGAAGTTATCGCAATCGAGTATGATCCAAACCGCTCGGCGAACATAGCGTTGCTGAGTTATAAAGATGGTGAAAAAAGATACATTCTTTCACCTGATGGTATTACGGTTGGCGCAACTGTTGTCGCCGGGGATACTGTGGATATTAAACCAGGGAATTGTTTGCCGCTCGTGAACATTCCACTGGGTACTATTATTCATAACATTGAAATGAAAATTGGTAAAGGCGCTCAGATGGTTAGGAGTGCTGGTACTGCTGCTCAATTGATGGCCAAAGAAGGCGGATATGTTCTGGTTCGACTGCCATCTGGAGAAGTACGAAAATTTAATAATAACTGTCGTGCCTGTATTGGTCAGGTGGGTAACCGCGAGCACGAAAGTCAAAAGCTCGGGAAGGCCGGTCGTACCCGATGGATGGGTAAACGTCCTCACGTTCGCGGCGTGGCAATGAACCCTGTCGATCACCCAATGGGTGGTGGTGAAGGGAAAAGTTCGGGTGGTAGGCATCCATGTAGTCCTTGGGGTGTTCCGTCTAAAGGTTTCAAGACCAGGAAAAAGAAGGCTTCTGACAGAATGATTGTCAAGAAGAGATCTTAAGTTACGAGGAGTTAAGTATGTCACGCTCAATCAAAAAGGGTCCTTTCATCGATGATCATCTTCAAAAGAAAGTATCCGATGCGTTTGAAAGCGGGTCCCGGAAGGTCATCAAGACATGGTCGAGGCGATCTGATATAAGTCCCGAAATGGTTGGACTCACATTCGCTGTGCACAACGGGAAGAAATTCATCCCTGTATTTGTAACAGAGAACATGGTAGGTCACAAACTCGGTGAGTTTTCACCGACAAGGACCTACTATGGTCACGCCTCGGACAAAAAGGGTAAAAGATAGTTAGAAATATTTCGTTTCTGGCAGGAATCATCAGGAGCTTTAACTATGGAAGCAAAAGCCGTAGGAAAATATATTAGGATCTCACCACAAAAAGCAAGGCTTGTTGCTGATGTGGTAAGGGGTATGGGGGTTGATCAGGCGATAACAACCCTTCGCTTTATGCCCAAAAAAGGTGCCGGTATAATTCAGAAGGTTATTGAGTCTGCGGTCGCCAACGCTACTCAGGACGATCAAGCAGATGTAGATAATCTGTATGTTAAAAAAATAGTAATTGACGGTGGACCTTCCTTAAAAAGGATTCGTCCCAGAGCACAAGGTAGAGCTACAGGTATCATTAAACGGACCAGTCACATCACTGTTGTTTTAGATGAGAACTAGTCTTTAAATTGCAGTTTTTGATACGTTGTAAATTCTAACCCCGATAATCGGGATAAGCACCTTTCGAAATTCTTTTTTTACCATCTCTTAATTCTATTGATGGTGGGAGATAAGCAGAGAATTTCCAGGGTACTAAACATTAATAGAACAATGGATTTGTTGGAGGACTGTTTTGGGGCAGAAGGTTAATCCACTCGGACTAAGACTGAATATTACCCGGACTTGGGATTCAATCTGGTATGCTGATAAGGAATATTCCACTTATCTGATTGAAGATCAAAAAATTAAGAAGTTTCTCAAAAAGCGTCTTCAGCATGCTGGACTGTCAAAGGTAAAGATTGAACGGACAGGCGAGCAGGTGCGGATTAAGCTTTTCACAGCGAGACCTGGTATTGTCATCGGCAAGAAAGGTGCTGAAATTGAGATACTTAAAAAAGAGCTTGAAAAACTCATTACCCGTAAAGTGACACTGGATATCCAGGAAGTTCGTCGACCTGAAGCGGATGCTCAGCTTGTAGCTGAAAATATAGCTCAGCAGCTTATTAGGCGTATTGCATTTCGGCGTGCAATGAAAAAAGCAGTTAGCTCTGCACTTCGATTTGGTGTAAAAGGCATAAAAATCTCTTGTTCCGGCCGATTGGGCGGTGCTGAGATGTCACGATGTGAGTGGGTTCGTGAGGGAAGGGTACCCCTTCATACACTGCGAGCGGACGTTGACTATGCATTAGCTGAAGCCAATACTACCTATGGAATTATTGGAGTAAAGGTGTGGATATTCAATGGCGAAGTCCTGAGTGACACCGATAAAGGGACTGTGTAGTAAGCACGCTGTTCACGGGATTCCATAAATTATCTGGAGTAAAAGATGTTAAGTCCTAAAAAGGTTAAACATAGAAAAGTTTTTAAAGGTAGATCCAGAGGTGTAGCTCTTCGTGGATCCTCAATATCCTTCGGTGATTATGCTCTCAAGGCAACTATATGTGGCTTTATGTCGGCACAGCAGATTGAGGCCGCGCGTATCACTATTAACAGGACAATGAAACGTGGTGGAAAAGTTTGGATACGCGTTTTTCCTGATAAGCCATTGACTAAGAAGGCTGCTGAGACCCGTATGGGTAAAGGCAAAGGAAGTCCTGATTCATGGGTAGCTAAAGTTAAGCCCGGTACAATTCTGTATGAAATTACCGGAGTAAGTGAGGAACTGGCAATTAAGGCATTGACACTTGCTGGTAATAAGCTACCGTTTTCTACCAAAGTCGTAACAAAGAGAGGTACGTTATGAAACCGGAAGAAATTCGTAACATGTCCGGAGAAGATCTTCAGAAAAAATTAAAGGATCTTCGCGAAGAATTGGGAAAACTCTCTTTTCAACATCGCATTAGACCTCTTGAAGATACGTCCCGACTGAAGAAAATTAGAAAAGAAATTGCTAGAATCGAAACCATAAAAATGCAAACAGTCAACTGACGTTTTGTTTGGAAATTTAGTGCGGTATGGTTATATTCTAAAAAAAAATCACTAATTGACTAAATTATGAGTGAAATAAATAAATCTAGAAAGACAAGAACTGGTTCTGTTGTCAGCAACAGAATGGAAAAGAGTGTTGTCGTTCGAGTGGAGCGAAAGGTTCGCCATAAACTTTATGGCAAATTCATGAAAACAAGTGTCAAGTATTTGGCAGACGATCCTGAGAACCTTTGCAACATCGGAGACACCGTTCTTATTGAAGAATGTCGACCGCTGAGTAAACGTAAAAGATGGCGGGTTAAGACAATACTGGAACAGGCGGTTTGATACCGACCTCAAGTAGTGAGTCGATAGAAGCGACTTGTTTCGGATGAGAAATCAGGTGAAATTATGATACAGACAGAAACAGTACTTAATGTTGCTGACAATTCAGGTGCCAAGAAAGTTCTCTGCATCAGGGTACTTGGCGGCACCGGGAAGCGTTATGCTACGATCGGGGATGTTATCGTTGTGGCTGTGAAAGAAGCTATCCCAAATGCCAAAGTTAAAAAAGGCGATGTCATGAAAGCCGTTATTGTTCGTACCGCTAAAGAAATGAAGCGAATGGACGATACTTGGGTCAAATTCGATGATAACGCTGCAGTAATGCTCGCGGCTTCGGGTGAACCAGTTGGTACTCGTATTTTTGGACCGGTTGCTCGAGAATTAAGAAACCAAGGGTTCATGAAAATTATATCTTTGGCTCCAGAAGCGCTGTAAGCTCCCGTGCCTGCATGGGGAAAAGATCTATTGATTGAATAAAGGTAGAACAATGAGACAGGGTAGAACATACCTGAAGAAAAACGATCAGGTTGAAGTAATTACCGGTAAAGACAAGGGCAGGGTTGGAAAAGTTCTTCGGGTCCTTCGTGAAAAAGATAAGGCTGTTGTGGAGCGTATAAATCTAATTAAGCGCCATACCAAGCCTCAAGAGATGAATCAACAGGGTCAGATTGTGGAAAAAGAAGCACCTATCCACGTTTCCAATCTTCAACTCATCTGTCCTGAATGCACCAAAACCGGTCGCATAGGGAAGAAGGTCCTCGACGATGGTACCAAAGTACGCTATTGCAAGAGTTGTGGCGAATCCATCGAGAGTAAATCATAGATTATCAAATACGGTACGCTAGGAGTTATACATGGGTGCGCTTAAAGATATATATTTAAATGAGTGTGTTCCTGCACTTAAAGAGGAATTTGGTTATAAAAATGCCATGCAAATTCCTCAAATTAAAAAGATCGTTCTCAATATGGGTTTGGGTGAGGCAGTACAAAACCCTAAAATTGTGGAAGGGGCTGCAGAAGAGCTGAGCAGGATTGCTGGTCAGAAAGCTGTAATCACCAAAGCTAAAAAATCGATAGCTACTTTTAAATTGCGAGAAGGAATGCCTATTGGTTGCTGCGTGACTCTTCGTGGTGATAAAATGTACGATTTTTTCAGCAAATTGGTTAATATCGCGCTGCCACGAGTTCGTGATTTCAGAGGGCTGTCCCCAAAAGCCTTCGACAAGCGAGGTAACTATTCAATGGGAGTTACCGAGCAAATAATTTTTCCGGAAATTGATTACGATAAAATTGATAAAATTAAGGGGCTGAACATTACAATAGTGACCTCTGCGAAGACGGATGAAGAGGGCCTTGCTCTTCTCAAGATGCTGGGAATGCCTTTTAAAAAATAACTATTTTCAGAAAATAATTTCATAGAGATAATTTGGAGGTCGGTTTGGCTAAGAAATCCATAATCGCAAAATCAGAACGCAAACCTAAATTTGGTGTGCGAAAGTATAATAGATGTCCACTTTGCGGACGTCCTAGAGCGTTCATCAGAAAATTTGGTGTGTGCCGAATTTGCTTCCGTAAACTGGCTCTCGGTGGTGAAATTACAGGTGTCACCAAGTCCAGTTGGTAGATATGATTTTCTATCACTGTTTGAACCCGTTTACAATTTTGAAAAAAAAGGAGTGTTCGCTATGTCAATGAGCGATCCCCTGGCAGACATGCTGACCAGGATAAGAAATGCAGTAATGGCTAAATTTGATTCTGTTGAGATGCCAACCTCCACTGTCAAAGTTGATGTTGCGAAAGTGCTCAAGGCCGAGGGATTTATTGGTAATTATAAGGTTATTCCTGGTGCAATTCAGGATACTTTGAAAATTGATTTGAAATACGGAACGGCTAACGAGTCGTGTCATCACCGGAATTAAAAGGGTAAGCAAACCTGGGCTGCGTAAATATGCCAAGGCAGATGCAATTCCTAAGGTGTTAAACGGACTTGGGGTCGCCATTATATCCACTTCAAGGGGTGTTGTGACTGATAAAACAGCTAGAGCACTCAATGCAGGTGGAGAGATAATTTGTGAGGTCTGGTAGACCCGCGGATAACGGAGGAAATTATGTCTCGTATTGGTAAACAACCAATTCCGGTACCCGTAGGGGTTAAGATTGAGCTGCAGGGTCAGCATCTTACAGTCACCGGTGCAAAAGGTACTTTACAGCGTGAAATAGTCCAGGATATAGGCATTCAAATCCAGGATAATGTTATACAGGTTAATAATCTTGTCGAGAACACTAAGGTAAACGCCTTTCGGGGTCTTACTAGAAGTTTGATTAACAACATGATTATTGGAGTCGTTGATGGATTTAAAAAAGTCCTCATCATCGAAGGAGTTGGATACAAGGCCAATGTTAATGGTAACACTCTAACCCTGAATGTCGGATACTCCAATCCTGTGAATTTTCAATTGCCTAAGGAAGTCACAGCATCTGTCGAAGGAAACACTAAAATCGTTGTGGAATGCATCGACAAAGAGTTACTTGGGCTGGTTGCCTCCAGGATTCGTCAGATACGAAAACCGGAGCCCTATAAGGGCAAGGGAATTCGTTACGAAGGCGAACACATCGTAAGAAAAGTTGGCAAATCAGGCGCCAAATAATTTGTGCGGTCGAACAGGTCAATAATAAACTGAATGGTAAATTGTAATGGCTAAGACGAACCCCAAGACAATAGCTAGGGCCAAGCGTGTCCGTAGGATTAGGAAGAAAATCTCCGGAACCAGCGAACGGCCAAGGCTGAGAGTCTTTAAAAGTAATAAACATATGTATGCACAAATCATAGATGATATGGCTGGGCATACACTGGTATCCATGTCCACCGTTGATAAAGAGTTTGAACTGGGTGACGAGAAGGGTAAAGTTGCGGTCGCGAAAAAGATCGGAGTTATGCTTGCAACTCGCGCCAAGGCAGCCGGAATCAGTAAAGTAATTTTCGATCGTGGCGGTTCAATTTATCACGGCCGGGTTAAATCTCTTTCCGAAGGTGCTCGGGAAGGTGGGCTTGAATTTTAATGATTTCTATTATAACGGGGGTGTCCCTTGTCTGATTTCAAACGTTCCAAAAGTGCTGTTACTGAGGAGCTGATCGAGAAGATTGTTTTTATCAATCGGGTAGCAAAAGTTGTAAAAGGTGGTCGTAGATTCAGTTTTAGTGCCATAGTTGTTGTTGGCGATGGAAAGGGAAAAGTCGGCTACGGGCTCGGAAAAGCGAACCAGGTTCCTGATGCTATTCGTAAAGGCATTGAAAAAGCGCGTAAGAGCATGTTCACAGTGTCCCTGACTGAGAATTCCATACCCCACCAGGTTGTTGGAAAATTCGGTGCTGGAAAAGTTTTATTGAAACCAGCATCAGCGGGTACAGGACTCATTGCAGGTGGTCCGGTTAGGGCGGTACTCGAGGCAGCTGGCGTTTCAAATATTTTAACCAAATGCCTGGGATCACATAATCCCCATAATATGGTCAAGGCAACTTTGGCTGGATTGGGATCACTTCGCACAGCTCAAGGTATAGCTGATTTGCGTGGTAAAACCGTAGAAGAAATTACTGCATAATTACAACGTCGGTAGCGTCGGGTTATTAACCGACAAGCCTCTGTTGTGTAATATTTGATTTTAAAGAAGGTAGTCAAATGGCCGAGACAATAACATTTACTCTGGTTAAGAGTGGCATTGGGAGCACAAAAAAGATCAATGCGACTCTAACGGGGCTGGGGCTCACCAAAATGTATAAGACTGTAACAAGAAAAGACACCCCAGAAATGCGCGGAATGCTCAATAAGGTGTCGCATCTTGTTCGTATGGAGGAGGTATAACATGTTGACCTTAGCAAATCTTTCTCCAAAAGCTGGTTCTACCAAACAACCCAAACGTGTAGGCAGAGGACCCGGTAGTGGACATGGGAAAACTGCTGGTCGTGGTCATAAAGGTTTTAAATCGCGTTCAGGTTCCGGTATTAAGCCCGGTTTTGAGGGTGGACAGATGCCTTTACAGAGGCGTTTACCAAAACGTGGGTTTACTAATATTTTCAAAACTGAATTTGCTCTTGTCTCTTTGAGTCAGCTTAATGAGTTAGGTGATGACGGAAAAATTACCGTTGAAAATTTAGTTGCAGCTGGAATTGTAAAAAAAGGAATGTTGGTCAAGGTTCTCGCTAATGGAGAGGTTACTAAAGCACTCACAATTCAGGTAGATAAAATCAGCAAAGCGGCACAGATCAAGATAGAAGCTGCAGGTGGTTCAGTAATCAGTATAGCTCCTAAAGAAGCTTAATTGATTCCTTGACTTGAATTCGAGCGGGCGGAACTTTTTAGTACTCTCTTATAAGAATTTGTTGCAAAATGGAGTGATGTTGTGCTCTTGAGAGATATGTATACTGGAACTGAAAAGATCTGTGAAAGAATTATAGACTGGCATAGCAAATAGGTATTTATAATGAGTGGATTGCAGAGTGCTGCAAATATACCGGAGTTACGTAGGCGTGTGTTGTTTACGCTTATAATGCTTGCTGTCTACAGGATGGGAGTCCAGATCCCGACTCCTGGAATTAACGGTGAAGCATTATCGGCTTTTTTTAACCAGAATGCCAGTACTCTGTTTGGCATGTTTAATATGTTTTCCGGTGGGGCATTGTCGAAATTCTCCATATTTGCCCTCGGTATCATGCCCTATATTAGTGCTTCGATTATTATCCAATTATTGACTGTCGTGATACCGCGACTTGAGGCGCTTAAGAAAGAAGGACAATCCGGAACTAGAAAAATCACGCAATATACAAGATATGGAACGGTATTATTGAGTATCATACAAGGTACGTTCATTGCTGTTGGTCTTGAAGGGATGACCGGGCCGGGTGGAGAGGCGATTGTCCTTATGCCTGGTCTCGAGTTTAAACTCATTACCATGTTGACACTTACATCAGGAACCGCTTTCATAATGTGGCTCGGTGAGCAGATGACGGAGAGAGGGATAGGAAATGGAATATCTCTCATAATTTTTGCTGGTATTGTAGCTCGTGGGCCTGCTGCAATTGTCAACTCAATCCAATTGGTTAAGGCGGGGGAAATTTCACTCTTCTTCGTTCCTTTTCTTATATTGTTTATGCTTGCGGTAATTGCTGTCATTGTATTTTTTGAGACGTCTCAGAGAAGAATACCGATACAATATGCAAAGAGGGTCGTGGGAAGAAAGGTGTATGGCGGACAGAGTTCGCATCTGCCATTGAAAATCAATATTTCTGGTGTCATACCGCCTATTTTTGCATCTTCAATCATGATGTTTCCAGCTACTATTGGTAGTTTCATTAAAATTGATTGGGTGCAACGAGCTTCTGCTGCTATGCAGCCAGGGACCGTTTATTACTATATTTGTTATGTCGGAATGATCGTCTTTTTTTGTTTCTTTTATACTGCTGTAACTTTTAAACCAGAAGATGTAGCGGAAAATTTAAAGAAAAATGGTGGGTTTGTTCCCGGAATTAGGCCGGGTAAAAAGACTGCTGAGTTTATCGATAAGGTATTAACCCGCCTGACTGTTGTTGGAGCTATTTATCTGAGTACTGTATGTGTTTTACCGACAATTTTGATCTCCCAATTTAACATACCTTTTTTCTTTGGGGGAACGGCATTGTTAATTGTTGTAGGTGTTGGAATTGACACTATCTCCCAGATTGAATCTCATTTACATATGCGTAACTATGAAGGATTTATGAAGCAGGGAAGGATTAAGGGACGCAGGTAGAAAAAGTGACAGCAGCCGATGAAACAAGTCGGGGGAGAAATATCATAATTAAAACTCCCGACGAGATTCTGATTATGCATGAAGCAAATCAGATCGTAGCGGAAACGCTAGCAATCCTAAAAAATACTGTTGAAGCAGGGATTACGACTTGGGAGCTTGATGAAATTGCCGAAGAGACGTGTTTGAAAAGAAAGGCTATACCCGCGTTCAAGGGTTACAGGGGGTTCCCTGGGAGTCTGTGTGTTTCTATTAATGAGGAAGTTGTACATGGTATCCCTTCAAGAAAAAAGAAATTAAAGAAAGGCGATATAATTTCTATCGACTTTGGAGTCAAATTTAAAGGCTATTTTGGTGACTCAGCTGTAACGGTTGCAGTTGGAAAGATATCAGACGATGTGCAGAGATTGCTGGATACTACACGAAAGTGTTTGGAGAAAGGTATTGAGCAGGTTATAGCAGGCAATAGAATCGGAGATATCTCCAAAGCGATACAGGAATACGTTGAGGGTAACGGTTTTTTTATTGTAAGACAATTTGTTGGGCACGGTATAGGCACTGATCTACATGAATCTCCTGAAATTCCAAACTTTTATCAGGGGGAGCGTACAGCAAGATTATTGCCCGGTATGGTATTGGCTATTGAACCGATGGTCAACATGAGTACACATAAAGTTAAAATAATGAGAGATGGGTGGACAGTTATCACCCACGATAAAAAGCCATCTGCTCATTTTGAACACTCTGTTGCCGTAACTGAAAATGGACCGCTTGTTCTGAGTTCTTTGGAAAAGTAGTGGTTCAGCGAAATATTACTTCTCTTTTAAGAGAAGTTGTATTATACTGCTCCGTTTTTAACTGAACATTGAATTTTCAGGATATTACATGTCAAAAGAAGAAGCAATTGAAGTAGAAGGCACCATTATTGAACCGTTGCCAAATGCGATGTTTCGTGTTGAACTCGATAACGGTCATAAGGTGCTAGCCCATATTTCCGGAAAAATGCGGATGCATTTTATCAAAATATTGCCTGGGGATCGGGTTACAATAGAACTCTCTCCTTATGATCTAAATAGGGGACGAGTTACGTTTCGGGCAAAGAATGCCAAAAAGAAAAAATAGAGAGTCTGTTTATCATGAAAGTACGCGCGTCTGTAAAAAAAATGTGCAGTGATTGTAAGATCTTCAAGCGCAATGGAATTGTTCGCGTTTCCTGTAAGATTAAAAAACATAAACAGAGGCAGGGATAAACAGGTATTGCCACTTTGGTATTACCGCTTTTAATTTCCTACTTCTTTTAAGGAGATGTAACTTGGCACGTATAGCAGGAATTGACCTTCCAAAAAATAAGCATATGGATCGGGCGTTAACTTACATACACGGTATTGGGTTGACCTCAGCTCGAAAGATTCTGGACAAAGTCGATCTTCCCTTCACCATGAATAGTGACGATCTCGACGGTGACGATGTAAACCGGATACGAAAAGTGCTCGAAGATGAGTATGTTGTTGAGGGTGATCGGAGACGGGAAGTATCCATGGACATCAAGAGGTTGACTGATCTTGGCTGTTATCGAGGTAGGCGTCATCGTATGGGGTTGCCTGTTCGCGGACAGAAAACCAAGACGAATGCTCGTACTCGGAAAGGACCGCGCCGAAATGCGGGTCGTCGAAAATAATTGAACTTAATACAGGTGTAAGTTATGGCTGTAGCAAAAAAAAGGAAGATTAAAAAGAACATACCTGAAGGTATTGTTTTTATTTATTCTACCTTCAACAATACAATTGTTACTATTTCTGACAAGCAAGGAAATGTTATTTCCTGGTGCAGCGCTGGAGTTCTTGGATTTAAAGGTTCGCGCAAAAGCACACCCTTTGCAGCGCAGAACGCACTGGCGGATGCCGCAAAAAAAGCAGCTGATGTCGGAATGCGAAAAGTTGAAGTCAAGGTGAAAGGTCCTGGACCCGGTCGAGAAGCGGCTTTGCGGGCTCTTATTACTACCGGATTTGAGGTTAGTCGGATTTGTGACGTTACACCTATCCCTCATAATGGATGTAAACCTCCAAAGCGCCGTAGAGTATAACGGCAGTATACAACTGTTAAAGAATCTAACCCTACGGAAAAGTGGGGATAAGAACCTTTACGAAATTCTTTAGTAAAACCAATTTTGGAATTTCTAAGGTACTAATGAAAATGGAGGCCTAAGTTGGCTAGAAATATTGGTGCTGCGTGCCGTCGATGCAGAAGAGAAAATTTAAAATTGTACCTCAAGGGTGACCGTTGTTACTCCGATAAATGTTCTTTCGAAAGAAGAGCTTTCGGGCCAGGTCAGCATGGACAAGCCAGATTTAAAAAACTGTCAGACTATGCAGTTCAGCTGAGGGAAAAACAGAAAGTAAAGAGCATGTACGGAATGCTCGAGGGTCAATTTCGGTTGAGCTTTCAAAAAGCTGAAGGGCAGAAAGGGGTGACTGGTGAAAACTTGCTTATCCTTATAGAACGACGTCTGGATAATACGATATTTCGCACTGGCTTCGCATCTTCAAGAAAGCAGGCACGACAGTTGGTACGGCATAATCATATTCAGATTAATGGTCGTAAAGTCAATATTCCTTCATTCCTGGTTTCCGTTGGTGATGTTATTACCTTGAAGGAAAAAAGTCGAGCAAACACTGTCATCAATGAGAACATTGAGGCTGTGGTTCGGCGTGGAGTTCCAACTTGGCTTGAGTTAGACAAAGATAACTATAAAGCAACGGTTAAGGCTCTTCCTAATAGAGAAGAACTGACCTTGCCGATTCAGGAACAGCTGATTGTAGAACTCTACTCCAAGTAAGGAGCGTGAGTTGGAACAGGTTTGGCATATTTATGATGCAGAACATGCTCCTGAAACATACTATTGGTTAATTAGAAGAGTCTGACCCCTAAAAGCGAGACTCCATTAGTACCCCTTTGAGGGGTTCAAGTATCTTAACGAACTCTTCTTGATTAAATAATAAAGAAATTCGTAAAGAACTAATAAGGCATATACTACTAAGTTAGTAGAAACGCAGAGAAGGAAATCTATGACTCAAGTTGCCGACGAAAAAATACCGTTTCACAGAAACTGGCATGAGCTGATAAAACCTGAGAAGTTAGAGGTTGACAGAGAAAAATATACCGATGTTTACGGTAAATTTATTTGTCAGCCACTTGAGAGAGGATTCGCTACCACTATCGGTAATTCTTTGCGGCGCATTCTCCTGTCGTCTATTCAGGGAGCTGCAATTACTTCAGTTAAGATAGATGGTGCTTTGCATGAATTTACTTCCATGAAGGATATCATGGAAGATGTGAGTGAAATAATTCTTAATCTCAAGCAGGTAAGAATTAAGCTCCATTCACCTGACTCACAGAAAGTAATCATTGCAAAGAATGGTCCAGGTGTCGTCACTGCAGGTGATATTGCTGAATCTGGATATGTCGAGGTGATGAACAAGGATCAGGTGATTTGTACGCTTACCGGCGAAAGCTCGTTCCATGCTGAAATGACTGTTGATTGGGGTAAAGGCTATCAACCTGCTGAAAAAATGGATAAAGAAAATCTATCTATTGGGCAGATACCAATTGATGCGATCTTTACTCCTGTAAAGAAGATTCAATACAGCACCTCACAGGCTCGAGTAGGACAACAGACTGATTATGATAAATTGATTATTGAGATTGAAACGGATGGGAGCCTGAGACCTGAGAATGCGCTCGCATACGCTGCAAAAATCTTGAAAGAACAATTGACCATTTTTATAAATTTCGATGAGGAAGAAGCCGAACCGGAAGTTATGGTCGATAGTAGTAAAGATTCCGAACCGTTAAATCCTTATCTTGATAAACCAGTAGAAGATCTTGAGCTTTCCGTTAGATCAGCTAATTGTTTGAAAAATGCAGATATCAATTATATTGGTGATCTTGCGCAGAAAACTGATCAAGAGATGCTGAAAACCAAAAACTTTGGTCGTAAGTCGCTCAACGAGATAAAGGCTCTTCTTTCCGAAATGGATCTGACGCTTGGGATGAAATTCGAGAGTTGGATTCCGCCGCATCAGCGAGCGGAGAAAGATGAAGGGTAGTTGTAAACTATCCACAATATTTAAAATCAATAACAAAGTTACCATATCAGGTTTTGGCAGTAGCTGAGGATATAGAGATGAGACATAAACTAGCAGGTAGAAGATTAGGACGTACCACTTCACATAGGATGGCAATGTTCAGAAATATGGTCACCTCTCTTTTTGAGCATGAACGCATTGTCACAACCGCAGAAAAGGCAAAAGAACTTCGACCGATTGCGGAAAAAATGATCACTTTGGGAAAAAGAGGTGATTTGCACGCAAGAAGGCAAGCGCTGTCCTTTATTCGTAGTAAGGATGTTGTTGAGAAACTTTTTACGGTGATAAAGGATCAATTCGCAGATCGAAAGGGTGGTTACACCAGGATTCTTAAGACTGGTGTCAGAAAAGGCGATGCCGCCGGTATGGCCATCATTGAACTTGTTGGCTATGAAGAGACTATAGAGGCTCCAGTAGCTGAAAGTTAAGTTTGTCCGTAAAGATTGTAAAAGCTGGCTGGAGCATTTGCTCTAGCCAGCTTTTTTTTTGTTGATTGCCATTAATATAAATGGAGGTTTTCATTGGATAAACTGGATAAAAGAATTTCCTGAAGGGATGGTTCCTTTAGGTAATTCTGAATTTCAATTTGCATGCCACCCAGGAGTTGAATGTTTCACATTTTGTTGCCGTAACGTGGATCTGACCCTCTATCCCTATGATATTATACGACTTAAGAATGCTCTTGGCGTAAATTCTGAAGAGTTTATGCGGAATCATACCTTTCTGTCGAAAGGAGATAATCCCTATTTCCCAACAGTAAAACTCAAATTAACTGACGATGAACATAAAGCATGTCCCTTTTTAGTAAAGACGGGTTGTTCAGTGTATCATGATAGACCTTCAGCGTGCAGAACATATCCCCTAGAAAGGGCAGTCGATCGTGCAGGAGTTAATAAGGTTACTGATGAATATTACTTTTTAACAAACCATCCTTATTGTCTTGGCCATAAGGAACAAAAGCATTTGACCGTGAACAATTGGATACGGGATCAGAAGCTTTTAGATTACAATACCATGAATGAGTTATGGGCTGAGATCGATACTGTTTTTAGTCAGAATCCTTGGAGAGGAGAGGGGGCTGCAGGTGAGAAACAGCAGTTGGCATTTATGGTCTGTTACAATATAGATATGTTTCGACGATTTGTAGAGCAACACATGCTCCTTAAGCAATTTAAACTTGACAAAGATTTCAAAAAGAGAATCGAAAAAGAGGACAATGAATTGCTGAAATTTGGATTTCAATGGCTCAAGCTTATCCTTATCGGGAAAAGCTCTTTATTAAGAAAATAAGATTCAGATGTTCAAAGTTTTACACATAAGTTGCAAAAGAAAGAAATTAGTGGTACAAAACGTTGTTGTTCTTTTGTCAGAGTAAACCAACGAGGTTTACAAACAATCCCGATAAACGGGATATGGGCTTGCTCAAGAGGTTTCTTTTATCGTAGAATGAAAGAATAGTCTTTAAGTCACTCAACACACATCTTCGCTCACAACTGGTGTCGGAAACATTAGATAAATGTCCCGATTACAGAAGGTGGAGGAATAACCAGAAACGGAGAAAATTATGGCATATGCCACAGTAAAAGACATGTTAACGGCCGGTGTTCATTTCGGTCATCAAACCAGGCGTTGGAATCCCAAAATGAAGCCCTATATCTATGGGCCTCGTAACGGAATTTATATTATTAACCTGGATGTTACCAAACGACTATTTCGATAAAGCCTGTGATTTTATCACTGAAGAAGTTAAAAACGGTGGTACCGTACTTTTCGTAGGTACAAAACGACAGGCACAGGTCATTATCAGTGATGAAGCAAAACGAGCAGGAATGTTTTACGTTGATCATCGCTGGCTTGGTGGAATGCTCACAAATTTTCAGACTATCAAAAATAGCATTGATAGACTTAAACTCATAGAATCCATGCAAGCTGACGGTTCCATAAATCAGGTTTCCCAAAAAAGAGATTCTTCTTATGGAAAAAGAGCGTATTAAGCTCGAGAGAAATGTCGGTGGTATTAAAAACATGCGTTCATTGCCATCGGTGATGTTTGTCGTCGATCCCCGAAAAGAAGCTATTGCCGTTAGTGAAGCAGTAAAACTTGGTATTCCGGTAGTCGCAATGGCGGATACAAACTGTGATCCTGACGATATAGATTTTGTTATTCCTGGGAATGATGATGCCATCAGATCAATTCGACTCATTAGTTTTCATGTTTCTGAAGCAATACTAACCGGACAGGCACTTCGCGACGGTGAAGATGCTAGCGATGAAGCAGTTGCGGCGTCAATGGCCGATGTTGCAAGTGAAATTGAAGGTGGAGCAGCGGAAGCAGAAGCATAATTTTACCAGAGCTCAACTTGTTTGGCTCCGGTAAAGACAAGTATTGTTGATTTAAAGGGGCTGTCTTGTGACTGCCCCTTTTTCATATGAATATATCTTGAAACTCTTTTCCAGCAATAACTCTCTAGTTTGTGGTGAATAACAATAAATATTACTCAAAAAAGACAAAAGGAGATTTACCATGGCAATTACAAGTAAGATGGTAAAAGATCTTAGGGATAAAACTCAAGCTGGCATGATGGATTGTAAAAAGGCCCTTGAAAAAACCGATGGTGATATGGAGAAGGCTGTTGATCTTCTTCGACAGAAAGGATTGGCTGTTGCTGCAAAAAGAGCAGGTCGGGCAACAAGTGAAGGCGTAATTGAAACGTATATCCATGCAGGTGGAAAACTTGGAGTAATGGTGGAATTAGGTTGTGAAACTGATTTCGTGGCAAAAAATGATGATTTTAAGGAATTTGCTCGTGATATCGCAATGCATATTGCTGCAGCCGCCCCAATTGCTGTAACCAGAGAAGAGGTCCCTGCGGCTGTGATTGCTCGTGAAAAGGAGATCTACGTACAACAGGCTCTGGAGTCTGGCAAACCCGAAGCAATCGTAGAGAAAATGGTAACCGGTAAGGTCGAAAAATTCCTCGCAGAAATTGTTCTACTGGAGCAAAAATTCGTGAAGAACCCTGATCTCTCAATTCAGGATCTTCTTAACGAACTGGTAGGGAAGATAGGTGAGAATATCTCAGTTAAAAGATTTGCCCGTTTTCAGGTCGGTGTAGAGTAATATTTCCCTGGTGGGTAATCCAGTGTTACTGACTACCTGCTGTGAAGAAACCAGTCTTTATCTCGAAAAATTTCTTTTTAAGGAAAAACTATGACCGAAAAGTTACAGTACAAGAGAATACTCCTCAAGCTTAGTGGTGAGGCGCTCATGGGGAAAGATGCTTATGGTATCAATACCCAGGTACTTGAGTTTGTTGCCGCAGAAGTGAAAGAAGTTGTAGAGACTGGTGTTGAACTCGGACTGGTGATAGGTGCTGGAAATATTTTCAGGGGCGTTGCGGGCGCGAGCAAAGGCATGGATCGAACCACGGCCGATAATATGGGTATGCTTGCTACGGTTATGAATAGTTTGGCCATGCAGGATGCCCTGGAAAGAGCCGGAGTTATTACCCGGGTGATGTCCGCAATTCCCATGCAATCTGTTTCAGAACCATATATCCGAAGAAGAGCGACCAGGCATCTGGAAAAAGGACGTGTTGTGATTTTTGCAGCTGGTACTGGAAATCCTTATTTTACAACAGACTCCGCAGGTGTTCTCAGGGCCCTGGAAATTGATGCTGATCTTGTTATTAAGGCAACTAAGGTGGATGGAGTGTATGACATGGACCCTGTCACGCATCCCGAGGCGGTAAAATTTGATCGACTGACCTATGATGATGTGTTGCAGAAAGGTCTACGTGTTATGGATGCTGCCGGAATCTCTCTTGCCAAAGAAGACAAATTGCCAATCATGGTTCTCAACATGGCGTGCGCTGGGAATATTAAACGTGCAGCCATGGGTGAAAACGTTGGTACGCTGATAACATCATAAATTCTGATCGAGCAAAAGATCTATAGCAGAGGATGAAATTATGAACGAAGTGATTCTGGAAGCATCTGATAAGATGGAGAAAAGTGTTGATTCTTTTAAAAAAGAGTTAGCCAAAGTCCGAACAGGTAGGGCGTCTCTATCCATTCTTGATGGTATCGTGGTGGATGCCTACGGAAGTTCTATGCCTCTCAACCAGGTTGGTAGTATCACCATTCCGGAAAGTAGAATGATTGTCATTCAGCCATGGGATCCACAGATGTTACCTGCAATTGAGAAGGCTATTCTTAAATCGTCTTTGGGGCTCAATCCAATAGGCGATGGTAAAGTTATTCGTCTGAATATTCCTCAATTAACTGAAGAGCGTCGCAAAGAATTGGTGAAATCGGTTAAGAAAATTGCAGAGGAGTTTCGTGTGGCAATTCGTAATGTTAGAAGAGATGCCATTGAAATTTTGAAAAAGCAGAAGAAGGACAAAGAAATTTCTGAGGACGAGCTGTTTAAATACCAGGAAGAAGCGCAGGTTGAAACAGATTTGTATATTAAAACAATTGATGAAGTGACAGCCAACAAAGAAAAAGAAGTATTGGAGGTTTGAATTTCATCTACTTCAGTTTGTACTTAGCTTCGCAAACTATTATAACTTGGATCTGGTATGTCTGGCATCTCAACAATTGATTTGAATCGTCTTCCTCGTCATGTGGCCATAATAATGGACGGAAATGGGAGGTGGGCTCAGAAAAGACGACAACCCCGATTGTTTGGCCATAAAGCTGGAGCAGAAACCGTTCAGGATATAGTAGAAACTTGTCGGGAAATTGGCATAAAGTACCTAACTCTGTATGCGTTTTCTTCAGAAAATTGGCATCGACCTGCGCAGGAAGTTACTGGGTTAATGGCCATCCTCAAAAAATATCTTGAAACAGAATTGCCCCGGATGCTAAAGAATGAAATCCGGCTCTTGTCTATTGGCGACAGGCAACGCCTGCCCGATGTGGTACGTGAGTCATTGGAAAAAAGCATCGAGGCAACTTCTGGTAACTCCAAACTTACCCTGAATCTAGCGCTCAGTTACGGTAGTCGTGACGAACTTGTTCGCGCAGTGAGAAAAATAAGTACGCTCTGTGCGCAAGGTGATCTGGCTCCAGAACAGGTCTGCGATCAGACAATAATAGAAAATCTTGACACCTGCCAAATGCCGGATCCAGACCTCCTGATTCGTACAGGCGGCGAAGCAAGATTGTCAAATTTTCTCCTCTGGCAAATCTCCTACGCCGAGATCTATTTTACTGAAACCATGTGGCCAGATTTCCGAAAAGACGTTTTTTTGCAGGCAATTTCGGAATATCAATCCCGTGAAAGACGGTTTGGGCGAACAGGCGAACAAGTGAATTCAGAATAGATTATGAAACGTATTGTTCCCGGGCTGTTAATTGCAGGTTTCTGGCTCCTCTTGTTGCTATTAGGGTCGATTCAACTGTTTTGTTTTATAATTGTCCTCATTGTGCTTATGGCCACCAATGAGTATGTGAAAATGGCCGATCCACGAAATATAAGTTTATCCGAACGTTGGATGATCAACATAATCTTGGCCTTACCGGTTGTCGTTACCTGTTTGAGTCCAAATTCAAGAACTCTTCTTCCTGCAATACTGACATCTTTTTTAGCGTTAACCTGCTATTTCCTCTACCGCTATAAGAATATTGTAGATAGTTACAGCCTTTTCTGCCGTCTGGTATTTGGAGTAATTTATATTGGTGTACTGGGAGCACATCTTGTGCTCCTGCGGTTTATACCAGATGGTGGCAGTTGGCTGATAATCGCCTCTGCTATTACTGCTTGTTCTGATACGGGAGCGTATTTTGTTGGAAGGGAGATAGGCAAGAGAAAACTTTGCCCAAACATAAGTCCCAATAAAACCGTTGAGGGTGCTGTCGGCGGTGTTTTATCCGGCCTTCTCGGGGCGGTTATTTTCGCTGTATTGCTTTTACCAAAATTTGACTGGTTTTTCCTCATAGTATCCGCCGTTTTTTTAGGCATGGTCGGTATTATTGGTGATCTTACTGAATCGATAATAAAACGGGGAACCGCAACCAAAGATTCAGGAAGTTGTCTTGCTGGCCACGGTGGCATCCTGGATCGTGTTGATTCACTGCTTTTCGTTTGTCCGATACTCTATTACCTTCTTGTCTTTCTGGTGATCTAATGAGGTTTATTTCTTTGTTGGGAGCCACCGGGTCCATTGGTGTTAATGTCCTCGACGTAATTAGACAATTTCCAGAAAGATACAGGGTTGTGGCGCTTGCCGCCGGGACCAATGTTCAAAAGCTCGCCGAACAGGCAAGAGAATTTAATCCAGAGCTCATTTCTGTATGCGATGAGGTGAGGGCTCGAGAACTGCGATCACTTTTACCCATCACCTTTCACGACAGAATCGTCCACGGTGCTGAGGGGAATGTACTTGTAGCTGCTTGTCCGTCAGCAGATTTTACTTTTTCGGCGATTGTCGGTGCCGCAGGACTGTTGCCTACTTTGGCAGCCATTGAGGCAGGCAAGGATATTGGCCTTGCAAATAAAGAGACGCTGGTCATGGCGGGTAGAATAGTCATGAAGGCAATTCTGAAAAATGGGGTTAAGCTTCTTCCTGTCGATTCAGAACATTCTGCTATTTTTCAAGCACTTGAGGCCGGGCGAAGGGAGGACTTGAAAAAAATTATTCTGACTGCGTCAGGTGGTCCCTTTTGCGGTATGAATCAGAAACAGCTACAGAATGTGACCAAAGAGCAGGCACTTAATCATCCCAACTGGTCGATGGGTAAAAAGATATCCATAGACTCAGCAACGATGATGAATAAAGGGCTGGAAGTTATTGAAGCCAGATGGCTTTTTGATGTAGGAAGCGAAGCCATAGAAGTAGTAGTACACCCCCAATCGATAGTTCATTCTTTGGTGGAGTATAAGGATGGTTCAGTTTTGGCGCAGCTCGGAATTCCGGATATGCGAATTCCAATATCCTATGCGCTTTCCTATCCAGCCAGACTCCCTCTGCAACTTCAATCTCTCAACCTTTGCAAGAGTGGCGTTCTTGAGTTTCTGGAACCAGATCATCTCAGTTTCCCGTCTCTGAAACTCGCGTTTTCAGCGCTTGAAAGCGGTGGTGTTTTGCCGGCAGTTCTTAATAGTGCAAACGAAGTTGCCGTAGAAGCATTTCTGTTGTCGAAGATAACATTTCCACAAATAGCCGAGACAGTTGCCCGAACAATGGATATTGTACATGAAGGTAGTGAGGATATTCTCGATGATATTCTGGGGGCAGATGATGCGGCCAGGAGAGAAGCTGGGAGGCTCATTGAGGATCTGAAATAACCTCAAGACGTTTGATTTTTCACGGTACATCCAGCGGAGAATATGTTCCCTGGCAACATTCCTTTCTTACAAAAAAGAAGCACCAAAAGAATTTCTACGTCACTCAACTTATTAATCTAGATTTCTGAACATCAGAAATGTTTATCTCATAATCGATTTTACTATGACTACTATTTTTTCTTTTATTCTGGTTTTAGGCCTGCTTATTTTTGTCCACGAATTCGGACATTTTCTTTTTGCTAAATTATTCGGTGTTCGAGTCTTGAAATTTTCTCTGGGCTTTGGGCCGAAAGTTATTGGTAAAGTAATCGGAGAAACAGAATATGTTATTTCTGCATTTCCTCTTGGTGGTTTTGTCAAAATGTTCGGAGAGAACCCTGACGAGCAAGAGATATCAACCGAGGACAGAGATGGTTCTTTTGCCCACAAAAAAGTTTGGCAGAGATTTCTGGTTGTCTTAGCCGGACCGCTTTTTAATCTCCTTTTTGCTGTGGTACTCTTTTTTGCTGTGTTCATTTCTGTCGGTATCCCAACTTCTGTTGATACAACCAGAATCGGTAAAGTGAACGAAAAATCTCCTGCTGCTCTTGCGGGGTTGCAAGGCAGGAGACGTGATTTTGAACATTGGTGCCAAAGACACCAACAGTTGGATGGATGTACTGGAAGCAGTGAAAAACAGTGAAGGAAAACCTATCAAGTGTTATCGTCCAACGCGGTGCTAAACGGTTGACTTTAGAAGTTGTACCGGCAATTGATGCAGTTAAAAACGTTTTCGGTGAAGAAGTAGAAAAACGTTTTATGATCGGAATTATGAAAGCCGACGAGCTCACCTACGAAAAGAGTTCTGTCGTCGTGGCTTTTAAAAATGCCTGTCTCCAAACCTGGATGTATATTTCATTGACAGTTATGGGTTTTGTGAAAATTATCCAGCACGTTGTGCCTGCCTCAGAGATTGGCGGGCCTATTCTCATCGCACAGATTGCCGGAGAACAAATGAAGGCAGGCTGGTTAAACCTCATCTATTTTATTGGTCTGCTTAGTGTCAACTTAGGTATCTTGAACCTTCTGCCGATTCCTGTTCTTGATGGCGGTCACCTTGCTTTTCTGACTATCGAGGGCGTGCGGCGAAAACCCATGAATGAGCGAACGCAGATTGTTGCCCAGCAGGTCGGTATAGGCCTTCTTGGTACGCTCATGGTCTTTGTTTTCTACAATGACATTGTCAGGTTGTTTCATTGATGGATTGCACACAGCCAATCATATTGTCTATGGACACTGCAACCCCCTGCAGTGCAGTTGCTCTTACTCTAGGAACCAGAAAAGATGGGCGGGTTCTGGCGTCTCTCAGCCTTACCGGCAAGGTGACACATTCAAGGCGATTATTCTCGGCAATTGATTATCTCATGCAGGAATCAGGGATCGATTGGTCGTTAATTGCAGGTATCGGTGTGAGTCTGGGGCCAGGGAGCTTTACCGGTCTTAGAATTGGAATGGCAACTGCAAAAGGTCTTGCTGCAGCTGCAGGGAAAGTGTTGCTTGGCGTTTCCACTCTCGATTCTCTGGCGGCAAAATGTGTTTCGTCGCGACTTATTTGCAGTATCCTCGATGCCAGAAAAAAAGAGGTCTATTCAGCTTTTTACCGCTGTAACGACACAGGCTTCCCGGAACGGGTGAGTGATATGTCTGTAATGGCACCAGAAAAACTCGCGGCATGCATAAACGAACCTGTGATCATGGTAGGTGACGGTGCAATAGTTTATGGTGAGCTCTTTAGAGAATTGCTTGGAGAAAAAGCTATATTTGCACCCTCTCAGTTGCACGAGCCGTCATCTGTATCTCTTGGTATGCTTGCTGGAGAAATGTTTCTGTCAGGAAGACACCTCAATGTGGCAGATGCGGTACCGGTCTATATACGAAGCTCAGATGCGGAGCTTAATTTAGCGCTGAAAAAAAGAAACGTTGTCGAGAAGGAATCTTGCTAACTGATGATAATAAGGCGTAAAACTCGACAAATTCAGGTTGGAAAGGTTGCCGTTGGTGGGGACAGTCCCATTAGTGTGCAGTCGATGACCAACACCGACACTAAGGATGTGGAGCAAACTGTTGCTCAGATTTGTCGTCTGCAGGCTGCCGGTTGTGATATAGTCCGTGTTGCTGTTTTAGACACTGACGCAGCTGCGGCTATTCGGCTCATTCAGGATAGAATTTCCATTCCTCTTATTGCTGATATCCACTTTGACTACAGATTGGCCGTCGCAGCTATGGAAAACGGTGCAGATGGTATTCGAATAAATCCGGGGAATCTCGGTGGAGAGGATAAAATCGCTCTCGTGGTCGATGCGGCTAAGCAGCATGGGGTGCCGATCCGGGTAGGAGTGAACAGCGGTTCAATCGAGAAGGATTTGTTGAAAACCTATGGTTATCCCACCGCTGACAATTCTGAGGCTTTGATCGAAAGCGCCATGCGGAATGTCAGACTTGTTGAAAAACATGGCTACAACGAGATAAAGATTTCAATTAAATCGGCTGATGTGCTGACCACAATCAACAGTTATCAACAGCTCTCAACAATTACAGACTATCCTTTGCATCTTGGTGTTACCGAGGCAGGTGGACTTATAGCCGGGACTGTCAAATCGAGCGTCGCCCTCGGAATCCTTCTTAGTAAAGGAATTGGCGATACCTTTCGGATTTCTCTCACCCGCGATCCGGTAGAAGAGGTTCGAGTCGGGTATGAGTTACTCCGCTCCCTGAAGATTCGCGAGCGTGGACCTGAGCTGATTTCCTGCCCAACCTGCGGTCGTACAAAAATAAATCTATTCGAACTGGCAGAGAAGGTTGAAAAATTCGTTCAGACCATGGAGCGTCCACTGAAAGTTGCTGTAATGGGCTGTGTTGTGAATGGACCTGGTGAGGCTAGACAGGCCGATATTGGTGTTGCCGGTGGGAATGGAGTTGGAATAATTTTCAAGAAAGGTAAAATTTGGAAAAAAGTGAGTGAAGTTGATCTCCTTGATGTCTTTCTTGGCGAGCTGAAAAAAATGGAAGAAGAAGGGTAAAACGAGCGTAGATGAGATAACCCCCGCAAACCATGGGGATTGGTTATAATACCCTTCTTGGAGGGTACTCCTCAGCATTCCTCATATATTCTCGCCATCGGGTGGTGGAAAAATTTATTTCCATAAGATTAATCCTGTATCAAAAAGAAACAAAATATGCGCTATTCACAGACACTGTTGCCGACTCTTAAAGAAACTCCGGCTGAGGCCGACGTTGTAAGTCACAAACTTTTGCTGAGGGCGGGATGCATTCGTAAGCTTACCGCCGGTATCTATACCTATTTACCGTATGGTCTCGCTGCAGTTCGTAAAGTGGAAAATATTGTGCGGGATGAGATGAACCGGGCTGGTGCCCAGGAACTGCTCATGCCGATGGTGCAACCTGCTGATCTATGGATTGAGACAGGAAGATACGAGAAATACGGACCGGAATTATTGAGATTTCATGATCGTCATAACAGAGAATCATGTCTGGGACCGACCCATGAAGAAGTAATCACCGATATTGCCCGCAAGGAATTACATTCTTACAGGAATCTTCCCATCAATCTTTACCAGATTCAGACCAAGTTTCGAGATGAGATTCGGCCACGGTTCGGTCTCATGAGGGGGAGGGAATTCATCATGAAGGATGCCTACTCCTTTGATGTCAATGATGAAGCGGCCGGAATTTCTTATATGAAGATGTATGAGGCCTATAAGAGAATATTTACCCGATGTGGTCTTTCTTTTCGAGCTGTTCAAGCTGACTCCGGAGCCATTGGCGGCAGTTTTTCCCATGAGTTTATGGTGCTGGCCGATACCGGTGAAGACACTATTGTAGTCTGCAAAGAATGCGAGTACGCGGCAAATATGGAAAAAGCAGCGGTCAAACTTGTACCGGGAAATCAGGTCGAAGCTCTTGGGGTGATGGAAAAAGTCGAAACTCCTGGTAAGCGAAAGGTCGACACCGTCTGCGACTTTTTAGGTATTATGCCGGATCAGCTGGTAAAAACCATGGTGTATAAAGCCGATGGCAAACCGGTCGCTGTACTTGTTCGCGGTGATAGGGAAGTCGAAGAAGTAAAATTGAAAAACCTGCTCGGTGTTGCTGACGTTGAATTGGCAGACGATAAAGAGGTATTTGACGCAACCGGAGTTCCAACCGGCTATCTAGGGCCGGTCGGCATTGCAATCCGAACTGTTGCTGATCAGGAAGTCGCGGTCATGCAGAATTTTTATGCAGGTGGTAACGAGAAAAACTACCATTTGAAAAACGTCAATTATGGCCGGGATTTTCAGGTTGAAGCCATAGCTGATCTTCGACAGATCACTACCTCGGATCCCTGTCCTGAATGTGGAGGTACGCTTGAGACAACGGAAGGTATCGAAGTTGGACATGTGTTCAAACTGGGTACCGGATATTCTGAGTCGATGAATGCTACATTCCAGGATAAAGACGGACAACAAAAACCTTTTGTTATGGGCTGTTACGGTATTGGCGTCAGTCGTATAGTTGCGGCTGCAATCGAACAAAATCATGACGACAAAGGTATTATTTTTCCTGTTCCTCTCGCACCGTATACCGTGATAATTGTCAATCTTGGGATAAATGACGAGACAATTAACTCTGCTGCCGAAAAATTATACGAAGAGCTGCAGGCCGCTGGATTGGAAGTGCTGATTGATGACCGTGATGAACGACCGGGGTTTAAATTTAAGGATGCCGATCTGTTGGGAATCCCTTATCGCGTTACAGTTGGTAAGAGCTTCGCGGAAAAGGGAACACTGGAAATCAAACACCGCAAGGATGGTACTATCGAAGAGCTAACAATGGAAGAAACTGTCAGGAGTTTAAAGACAATAATTCTTGCTGAACTCAGTAAATAATCGAAAAGCTGTTCATGACAAATTCAACAACAATAAACCCTAATGGGCTGAAAATTCTTGCGTCGAATTATCTGAACGGCGTGGACCTATCTCGAATTGATGAGGCATGGGCTATCATTGTTCGGGTTCATAGAGAGCGCCGGCATTTTTCCGGGGAATTGTATATTATTCATTTGCTTGAGGTCGCGTCGACATTAGCTTCTATGCACCTTGATCTCGATACTATTCTGGCCGGTTTGCTCCATGGAGTTTTAAAAGAAGGGGTTCCTCTCAGCGAGCTAGTTGAGAAATTCGGCAAGGACGTAGCGAGTATAGTTGAGGGTTCAACAAAGATAACCAAGGTTTCGTATAACAGTAAGCTGGCCAATCAGGCTGAAAACCTTCGGAAAATGTTGTTGGCCATTGCTACGGACATTCGGGTTCTGCTGGTAAAACTGGTAGACCGTTTACTCGATATGTTCTTGCTTGATATGGTCGACAGGGAACAGCAACTGGATATTGCCCAGGAAACCATGGATGTCTATGCTCCCCTGGCAAGCCGTCTTGGGATCGACTGGCTCAAACGTGAACTTGAGGATCACTCTTTTAAATATTTATATCCGGGAGAGTATAAAGAACTGAGCGAAACATTGGAAAGCTCTCTGGATGAACGTCAACGATACGTTGATGAAGTTATTAATATCCTTCATCAAAAATTGGAGGATAGCAATATAACCCCGCTCCGAATAATAGGTCGGCCCAAGCACCTCTATTCCATCTACAAGAAGCTGATTGCCCAGTCCATTCCTCTTGAGCGGGTCTATGATAAGGTCGCTTTCCGGATTATTGTTGAAACTGTTAATGAGTGCTATGAGGCACTTGGTACTATTCACGCAAACTGGGCTCCTGTTCCAGGTCGGATCAAGGACTTCATCTCTGTTCCTAAAACGAACAACTACCAGTCGATGCACACAACGGTCGTCGGGCCCCGTGACCATTTTATAGAGATTCAGATTCGAACCGAACAGATGGATAGGGTCGCTCAAGAAGGGGTTGCTGCGCATTGGGCTTACAAAGAGGGGCAAAAGGTTAACACGAAGGATGTGAAACTTTTTCGTGAATTGAAAAAACTTGTTACTTCTCTTCAGGAAGTTGAGGATCCGCGGGAGTTCCTTGATAGCCTTGTCGGTGAACTGTATGAACCTGAAATCTACGCTCTTTCCCCAAGAGGGGAAGTTAAAGAATTTCCACTCGGCAGCTGTCCCATCGATTTTGCTTACTCAATCCATACTGAGGTCGGTGACCGTTGTGTCTCTGCCAAGGTCAACGGTCGGCAAGTACCGCTTAAATATCAGTTGAAGACCGGGGACATAGTTGAGATTATAACTTCTCCAACCCAAATCCCAAGAAGGGGTTGGCTTGATCTGGTCAAGACCAGTCGAGCCAGAACCAGAATACGTTCCTGGCTGAGACGTGAGGAAAAAGACAAAGCTCTGAAACTGGGTCGCGAGATCTGCGAAAGAGAAATCAAGAAATATGACACTTCGCTGAAAAAGATCATTAAAAGTGGTCATATCCGCCTGATACTCAAGCAGTTACGTTGCAATTCCCTGGATGAACTGCTTGTTAAGGTCGGCAGCGGATCGATTACTGTTCAGAATCTTATCAAGGGTCTCTTGCCTGCGGAGTTACGAAAGGAGAGCGAGCAACTCGCTCTTAACCTGCCACCTGAAGAGCTTGCAAGCCTCATGGTGAGCCAGCATGTAAACGAAGGCGGAAAAGAAAAAGCAGGTGTGAGTATTGATGGTATTGATGGCATGCTCGTTAAGGTGAGTCAGTGTTGCCGTCCGCTGCCAGGGGATCCTATTGTTGGCTTTATCACTATGGGACGTGGTGTTTCCGTGCATAAGGCAAATTGCCAAAACCTTCTGAGTTCTGATCCCAAGCGCTGGATTGAGGTCTCTTGGTCAGGCATTGCTGAAAAAACGTACAAGGTAGGTATCCATGTCAGTGCAGAAAATAAGAGGGGGATCTTTTCTGAAATCAGTGGCACCATCAATCTCGATAATGCAAACATTGTAGATATCTCTGCCCATACCACACCGACCGATCAAGCTGATATGACCATTTCTCTTGAGGTGGAAAATCTAAACCATCTCAATGTGTTAATGCAACATCTCAGACAATTGCCAGCTGTCATAAACGTCCGCAGAATATAGTTTTTCCAAGAAAGGGCGAAGTGACATAATGAAAATTGCATGCGAAGTTTGTGGAAATGAAACAGAAGCGAAATATACATTGTGTCCCTTCTGTGGAGACAAGTTGTCAGTACCCGAGCGTATTAAGCATTCTGAATTTGTACATAAAACCGTCAATCTTGAGGCCGGTAGGCCGGTATTGGATCTTGCCCTTCATAGGATGAATGAAATAATTGAGGATTCGGTACGAAATAAGGTAAGTGTACTTACCCTGATTCATGGTTATGGCTCAAGTGGTAAAGGGGGAGTTATTCGGTCGGAATGCAGGAAAATGCTTGATTTTCTGAAGAGTAAAGGCATGATCAGCAATTACATTGCCGGGGAAGATTTTAACAAACGATCCGGTGTGGTCAAATCGATTCTACAGCGTTATCCCCAACTTGGGGCTGATAAGCATCTGAATAAAGGTAACCGGGGAATTACTCTGGTTATCTTCACCTATGGATTATTGGTCCTGCCTTACCTGATTTTAACAACAGTCTTAAACGCGACTCTTTGGTCGTAAATGCGGTAAAATATAAAACTTCTTAGGAGGAGTTTCTGATGAAAAAATATTTTGTGTCGGCAGTGGTTGGGCTTTGTATGGCAATTCCTGCATTGTCTCCAGCTGCACAGCCGGTCAGCTTTGAGGAAAAGATCAGCTATAGTATGGGATTTGAGGTTGGCAATTATTTCAAGGGTGCTGGGGGGGATATCCAGAAAGATTTTCTGGTAAAAGGTATTGAAGATGCCTACAAAGGTGCTACTCCGTCGATGACGACTGAAGAAATGCAGGCTATCCAGAAAGAGTTTGCCCAGAAGATGCAGGCAAAGCAACAGGCCAAGATGGAAACAATGAAAGCAGAGAATATGGCTGCTGGTAAAAAGTATCTTGACGAGAACAAAAAGAAAAAAGGTGTAATAGTCACCAAAAGTGGATTGCAATATCAGGTTCTCAAAGAAGGTAAGGGAGATAAAGCTAAACCGTCCGACAAAGTTAAGGTTGAATATGTCGGAACATTGATCGACGGGACTGAATTTGATAGTACCGCTAAACATGGAGAGCCTGCTGAATTCCAGGTAGACAAGGTGATAAAAGGGTGGAGTGAAGCGCTCCAGTTGATGAGTCCAGGAACGAAGTTACATTTGGTAATCCCATCAGAGCAGGCATATGGCGAAAATGGCGCTGCACCGAAAATTCAACCGAACTCTGTTCTTGTCTTTGATGTAGAGCTGTTGTCCATCGAAAAATAGAATTGCTTGAAATATAGCGACAGGCATTGAAAAAAGGCCGTTTGGGGTGTTCCTCAGACGGCCTTTTTTTGTACCGATTTTCGGTTAGAGATCGTTTTTTATGAGCAGAATAATTCCTGTAAATGAAAAAATGATATGTATGGTGACCGCGGCAACGATAGGAGAGAGATATCCGGCTACAGCCAGTGATTGCAATGCTCCCCAGATTCCCCACGCTATAAAGGCAAGGCCACAGCTTACTGGGATCGCTACAGAGAGATCTCGCCCCCACTTCCGGTAGGAATAAAGCAAGATGGGTAATCCAAGTAAAAGCAAAGGTATTCCGAGAAAAATATAGGAAATGCGGCCTAAAAACATGGTCAATGCCGCTTGTGTCTCCCTATCTGCGTTATTTCTTCCGATTTCCTGGTAAATATCAGTGAGTGATTGCTCTGCCGATTTGTTAGCGGGGACAAGAAAATCCTCTGGTCGTTCAGGTAGTTTGACAGTGGTACTCTTAAAATTGGAAATTCGGTAACTCTTGTCAGCTTCCTGTCTGTTGGATTTGTCCCATGTCCAATATCCAACTGTTATCTTTTTCATGCCAAGATGCATACGTCGCAGTTAATAATGTTTCGAGATTATATCGAGCTTCCCAGCGAGAATAGGAGAAATTTTTAAAGATATAGCTATTCGTATTGGGCCAGCCAAAAGAGTAAAATCCTTCAGTTCCTCTATAATAATATCGTTGGTTGCGAAGAATTCCCAACGGTACCTTGCCTTTAACCTGCTGGTACCAGATATCGTTTGTCCTGGCAATGCTTGCAGGGAGTAGCCACTGTGCGGCGGCCACAAACAGCAGAGTAAAAAGTACTGAGCCAAAAATTAAAGGTCTGATGATAAGTCGAAGTGGAACCCCGCCGGCCTTCAAGGCAGTGAGCTCGTTGGTATGATTCAGAATACCGAGAGTAATCACCCCGGCGAGTAGTATAAAGACAGGACCCAACTGGTCAACCACAAAGGGAATAGAAAGAATAAAGATATTGAATAACCAGCGACATTGGTTTGCCGGAACTGGTGAAATCATCAATTTTTTCAAAAAAATCGATAAGCAGATAGATTGCGACAAATCCCGCGTTGACGGTGAAGAAATATTTAAAGAATTGATTAAGCAGATAGCGGTTAAGCAGATTCACGTAACGACCTCAACTATCGAACAAGACGATTGCAGATTATATATCCGAAGGCGACCATACCTATTCCCAGAATGTTGCTCCATAATAAATAGGAGAGGGCATGTAATGGTTCACCGGCTTTAAAGAACTGTGTTGTTTCTCTTGCAAAGGTCGAAAAGGTGGTAAACCCGCCGAGAAATCCGGTAAAGAGAAACAGTCTGAATTCGTGGCTGATATGATTCCGTTCGAAATAGCACCAGAAAAAGCCGATCATCAGGCAACCAAGAAGGTTGGCGGTTAAGGTGCCGAGCGGAAAGTTGACAGGAGTAACCTTTTCTGCTGCGATTGCAATTGCATACCTGGCAATAGATCCTATGCCGCCACCAAAGCTAATGGCTAATAGTCCTTTCATGGTTTATGCTCTTAGCTGAATTTTTTTTAGTAAAGAGTGGTATCGTTTAGATGTAGGTAACATTATCATTTCCATGCGTCAAGAACGGCCTTTACAGGTTGTGGGGGAATTACCGGGCTCTTGCAATTTCTTTAAGCAGTGTGGTATACTTATAAATTGTCTTGTTGTTACCACGGCCCGGAAGTATAAGGAATATTTGGCATTTAGGAATGTCAAACTCTTCTTTTCGTATAGCTGACGGGGAATTGAACAGGAATTTTTCCAATGGGAGTTTGCTGGCTTTTGGATGTAATTGTTGGATTTACCTCGTTTTCTGATAATAAAGATCAGAGTTGAGTGGGAACGCGATTGCAGAACGTACTGTACAACGTTGTCAAGTTAGCAGTTCGCCTTGGGCGACCTGATCAGCGACGTTTTTGTACCCAATGTGCCACTTTTACCTTATATGGTCCACAAACAAAAAAACAACGCTTCAAATCCATGTAAACAGACGTATAAGAATACTGCAAAGGATCGTTTACATGCATTCTTGAAGGTGTTTGAAAAAGATGATGAAGTTCTTGTAATCATCAACGCCGATCCGGATGCCCTGGCGACTGCTATGTCTGTAAAAAGGCTTCTTCGGTATAAGGTGAAAAGCGTTACCATTGCTCATCCGAATGAAATCCGTCGCCTCAATAACCAGGCGATGGTCAAGAGGCTGAGAATCCCCCTTGAGCGGTTAAAGGATGTGAAAGTTGACAATTACAGCAAAAGGGTAATGGTCGATTCTCAGCCGAATCATCTGCCTTGTTTTGAAAAAATTAAAATTCATGCAATAATAGACCACCACCCAATCGCCGGTGACTATGACATCGAATTTATAGATATTCGACCGGAATATGGTGCCACATCCTCCATGATTGTTGAGTACCTGCGGGCTGCCGGAATGAAACCTTCGGTCGCTTTGGCAACTGCGCTGTTTTATGGCATAAAGGTTGATACTCAGGATTTTGAGCAAAAATCAGTTCTGGCTGATGGTATTTCGTTTCGGTATCTCTTTAATATTGCCAACCGGGATCTGGTACGTAAATTCGAGCTTACCGATTTGCGGCAGTCTGAGCTGAAGTATTTTTCTATTGCTCTGGCCGCACTCAAATTCTCCAAGGGACGTTACTACACACACTTAGGTAGGGTGAGAAGTCCGGATGTTCTTGTGATTGTTGCCGATTTCCTTAATCATATCGGGGAAATCGATTGGGTATTCGTATCCGGTATACACGGTGAAAAATTGGTCGTTATTTTTCGATGTGATGGTTACCGCAAAAGTGCGGGTAAGCTGGCGGACAAAATATTTGGTTCACTCGGGTCTGCTGGTGGGCACAAAGGAGCAGCAAGAGCGGAGGTACCTTTGAAAAATCTCAAATTGGGTGACAAGGAGTTTTCATCTGATACGCTGAAGCGTTTTATAATGCATCATATTAAATAATATTTGGCAGGGTTCATCTCTCCGGGGTTGCGCATGGGGCCGATATCTTTTACCATAAGGAAAAGTTATCGGGTGAGAATGCTTAAGGATTCTTAAAATATTTCGCATTTTTTATTGGTCTTCTCTTATTGAGGTGCCCCTATGCTGAAGCCTTCCACGTTAGCAATGATCCTGGCGGGTGGTCGTGTTGACGAATTAAGTGTCTTGACGTATTACCGTCCCAAATCGGCAGTCCCGTTCGGCGGTGTCGGCAGGGTTATCGATTTTTCACTCAGCAACCTGCTGAATTCCGGCATAGAACAGGTTGCTCTCCTCAGTCAATATCATAGCTACTCTCTCATCAATCATATAGGAACAGGTACTGCCTGGGACATGGTCGGGCGCTATCGACATGTGTCAATTTTGCCACCTGTTCTGGGTTCTGAAGCCACAGAGTGGTATAGAGGATCGGCTGACGCAATATACAAAAACCTTGATTATGTTAAATACCATTGTCCTGAAGAAATTTTGATCCTTTCAGGTGATCATATCTATAAAATGGATTACCAGGACCTGATTGACTATCATATCGAAAAGGACGCTGACCTGACCATAGCATTCACCAGAGTCCCAAAAGATGAAGCAAATAGGTTTGGGGTGGCGTGTTTCGATGATGAGGATGGATCGCGAGGCGGAAGGGTTATAAAATACTGGGAAAAACCCACTAGTCCCGATTCAGACTGGGCTTCAATGACCATTCTCTGTTTCAAACCGGATGTCCTTTACCGTGTCCTGGAAAAAAACCAGGAAGGGGACTCATTTCAGTTTGGCAAAGATATTATTCCATTGCTGATCGAACAAAACTTCAAAGTGTATGGATATAAGTTCTGCGGTTACTGGGGCTATACCAGGACCATTAACGAGTACTGGCAATCGAATATGGATATGTTCGGGCAGGAGCCCCTCATCGACTTGGAAAAATGGGTATTTCGGACTAATCTTGACCATAGGCATATAAGGGATAACGAACCAGCCCTGATTGGTGACCATGCCGTTATCCATAACAGCATGGTATACAATGGCTGCAAGATTGGCGGGACGGTGAGAAATTCGATCCTCTTCCCTGGGGTGCATGTTAAGAAAGGCGCAGTGGTTGAGAATTCGGTGATCTTCTTTAGTAATATCATCGGCGAAAATTGCAGGCTAAACAAGATCGTTTCCGATGTGAATAATAACTACGGCAGGGATGTGGTGGTTGGACCGGAGGTCTGTGAAAAATTGACCCCCGTTACCATGGTTGGCTGGAACAACAAGATTCCTGATAAGACAACAATTGGGCAAGGAGCTACCATCTACCCCCAAATTCCTACCAGGAACTGGCCCGCTGCTGTGAAACCAGGGGAGGTCTTGCGATGAGACGAGCAAAAGAAGCATTGGTCCTCATTCTGGCAGGTGGCGTTGGCAGCCGCTTGAATATTCTCGTCCAGAAAGCGTGCTAAGCCAGCCGTACCTTTCGGAGGTATTTATCGTATTATCGATTTCAGCCTCAGCAACGTTATGAACTCAGGTCTGAAAAAGGTTGGTGTGCTGACACAATACAAGCCTCTCTCGTTAATGAATCATCTTGGCATGGGAGAGGCATGGGATTTAACAGGGAGAAGCAGAGGTATAACGATTCTGCCCCCACGTACCGGGGAGAAAGAATCGGACTGGTATCAGGGCACAGCTGATGCTGTTCGTCGAAATCATAGATTTTCTACAGTCCAATCCCGCCGATGAGGTGGTAATTCTTTCCGGTGACCACATCTATCATATGGATTTCGATGCCATGATTGAGTATCACCGCTCAAAAAGTGCGGATGTGACTGTTGCCATGATGGTCGTACCCAAAAGTGAAATGTATCAGTTCGGTTCCGGAATTGTTGACAAAAATGACAGAATCATTGAGTGGGAGGAGAAACCGAAAGAACCCAAGAACGAACCTTGCCTCAATGGGGATCTACGTTTTTGATTACAAATATCTTCTCAAAAGTCTCATTCGCGATAAGTCGGAGGTTGATTTCGGCATGCATATTCTGCCCCGGGCGCTTGCTGAAGATAACGTCTTTGCTTACCCGTTTTATGGCTATTGGCGTGATGTTGGGACGATTCAGGCCTATTGGGAAGCCAATATGGATGTCTTAAAGAAAGAGAGTGGGATTTCTCCGCAAAGGTGGCAGATCCGAACCAATATTGAGACGGAGGGACTTGCTGCAGACCGTGCTCCGGCACGATTTGGTGATACCTGCCAACTTGAAAACTGCATGATTTCCGCAGGAAGCAATATTCAGGGCTCGGTGATCGACTCGGTGCTGGCACCGGGAGTAGTGGTTGAAGAAGGAGCTATAGTAAAAAATTCCATTCTCTTCGAAGACTGTATTATCAGAAAGGGGGCGATTGTAGATCTTGCTATTTTGGATAAAAAAGTTCAGGTGGGAGAAAATGCGATTGTCGGTTTTGGTGGAAATTATACAGTAGCCAACAAACTCCAACCAAGCCATCTCTACACAGGAATCACTTTGATTGGCAAAGGGGCTATGGTTCCGGCCGAACAGAAGATAGGAAGAAATTGCGTGATTAATACAAATATAACCGAAGATGCCTATCACGGGCAGTCGGTTGAGGATGGTGAATCGCTGTTTGCCGATGGGGAGGTTTCCTGAATCGGCTGAAAATGAATAAGTTAATCCAGAATGCCATTCTCCTTGGCTGATACTGAAAAAGATTGCGCTTTAGAAAAACTTGAGTATTATTCCGCCTGATTTAAAATGTTCCAACAGCCCTCGTAGCTCAGGGGATAGAGCACAGGATTCCTAATCCTGGTGTCGCGCGTTCGATTCGCGCCGAGGGCACCAATGCCAAGTAGAGGACTAATGAGTGATTTCAGCTTGTTAGTCCTCTTTTTGTTTTTGGAATGCAGCATTCAATTCATCCTTGAAAATAACTGGTGTGGTAATTTGTGTGTGATTTTTGATGTTATCATGGTTTCAAAATGATAAATTGTACAAGTAGTTAGTCATTTTTCATAAAGCCAGAATTGATGGTCCATATCTAAAAACACAACATAGAAAGTATTTTTGTCAAAACGTTCATTTGTTGTCTGGTGCTTTTGGTCATGAAGTTCTGGTGAAACTATAAATCCAACCAACCTTGCAGCCCCGGACAGACGAATACATCCCCAACGTACTTGCTCCGGCGTATGGAGTGGTTCTTTATATCTAGTTTTATGCTTTGGCGGAAAAGAATCATAAAATTTTAAAATATTTCCTCTTTTGCTACGCGTTGATCCTCCTCCTATTGGCATTCTTTGCAGTTTAAGAAGTGAATGCTTCCCGTGTTCTTTGATTTTCTCCAATAAGTCGATAAGGTTGTCAGGTGTTAAGTCGTTGAAAGAATAACCAGGAATTTGACTAGTATCTAAGTATGAGAAGTTTACTTTAGACCTGGTTGTCAGATCATGTTCTAAACTAAGTAAGTCGGCAGTGTTGCTAATAGTTAATAATTTATTAGCCTTTTTGGAGTTTCCAAATTTCTTACTCATAGCAAAGGTACACCGCCAAGTTTTCCTTTATTGTATAAAGGTTCTATTGAACGATCGTTCCTAATTAGCTCGCCTGGTATTTCGTCTAACCTATATCCATAGCTCTCGCACTTTTCTTTGTTTAAGAGAAAAGTTCTGTATTTACCTAATCTATCAATTATTTGAGTGTTATGAGCTGTAATTATCAACTGAGCATTTCTGGGATTGGTGGATTCATTATCAAAGAAATCAATGATTTTTGGTAATAGATGAGGATGTAGATCCTTGTCAAATTCATCCATCGCAAGGATTCCACCCTGGCTCAATACGTAGAAATAATACGGAATATTTCGGAATATAGTTTGTGTCCCACTCGATTGAGACACAAAGAATAAATAGTTTCGTTTAACATCTGTATCGTGAAAGAATACTGGGAAGTAAATTTTCACTCCTTCCTCGTTTTCTCGACTATGTATTTGAATATCTGATATACCCAAATCAGACTCTTTCAAGATGGTTCTTGCTGTATCAAGAACATTGGGGTTATTGTTGTAGTATTGTGATAAGTAGTCTGTGTCATTAGAAAATTCATATCGGCCATACCATGAAACATTAGTCATAATCGACTGGAAAAATGAATAGATACTTTTTAAACACTCTACTTCGTACTGATTTGCTGTACTAATCAGTGAAGCGTTGGATCTGAGTTTTATTTCATCGAGTTCGGCAAATTCGGCAGTGCGTTTAACCAATTTGTCTCCAACTCTTTCAAATACCAATGTGTAGCGATTTTTTTTACGTGATAGTTTCTCAGTTAATACTGCAGTTCTTTGCAGTGTCGATTCGTAGAGATATTGAATACCGTTAGTTGTGAATTCACAATAAATTTCAGTTGGATTGTTTGAATAAAAAAAGCCTTCTAAAGATATCTCTGCGTCAGGCTTTAAGTTCCAAGAATCACAGCAGAAATTTTTTAAAAGTGACAGTATTTTGATAAGACTAGTTTTGCCAGAGCCATTTGCTCCTTTAATACATAAAATATTTGAGACATTTTGTCCTCTTGATATTTCTTTTGGACAATTCGCCCCTAATTCTAGAGAGACATCCACTCCTTCCTTAAAACAATAAAAGTTTTTTGCTCCAAAATTTAGCAACATAAAAGATCCTTTGAGGGCAGTGAAATTATTTTTTACAAAACTTTTCGCTTATTGTCTACTCTAGACGTTTTTGACAAAAATGTCCAATTAAGGATTGATTTTTTTGTTGGTTCGTGTCGTTTTGTATAATTTGTAAATAGTATGCCTTGGTTATCTGTATGTTATTGCGAGATTATTTTGTTTTAGTGTGTTTCGCCACTTAAGTAAAAAGATAAATAAAATATGTCTATTTATCTGCAATTGATCTAGCATTTTCAAATCTTTCAATTGCATCCACTTTGTTATTTCGAAGAGTGTCTAAAGGGGTCAGAGCTTTGCTTGACTCATCTCAAGTGTAAAATACTTGTAAGTCGACTGTACAATACTCAACTTACCTCCTATTTATTTCGACTACTCAACCAAAACATTCTATTTCTGCAATTATTTCCAATGTGACGAAGGTGGGAAAAAGATTGAGTGATGGACCCAACTTGTGCCTGATATTCATCTCGATATGATCAGCAAAGATAACGCTTAAATAACCGATGTCATGAAGTTGCGGAGCCTAATCTTGTTTTGTCGTCAGGCTAATTGCGGCAATTTGAGTTCCATGAAAAAACTGTTTGCATCAAGCTCATAATCACCAAATGGGCCACAAAGCTGAAAACCAAACTTCTTATACAAGGCATGTGCTGGTTTAAAGAAATCCATCGAGCCTGTTTCAAGATTCAGCTTCTCATATCCTTGCCGCTTTGCTTCGGTTAGCAAATGCTGCAAAAGTGCAGTGCCGATACCTTTGCCGCGACTACTTGCTGTAGTACGCATTGACTTGATTTCAGCTTCTTTTGCATTCAGTTGTTTCAGTGCGATGCAACCTAAGGCTTTACCGTTTTCTCTTGCGCACCAGAAAGTAATATTTGGTGACTTCAGTGCTTCAGGATCTAAAGCATGAACACTTTCTGGGGGCGAATTGGCATACATGTCTGAAAGATGTTCTTCAAGCAATCTGATAACACCTTTATCTTCAAGATTATCTATCGAAATTTCCATATTCTTTATTGTTCTCACCTAACATCTCAATTTGCGGTGAACGTTAGCGCGTTCGGCAACATTAACTCGTCAAATACCATAATCTCGCTCGACCCTCGCAATTCTTAGTTTAAAAGATGAATACCACTTCTCATGGCCAAGCTTTTGTGCTTCTTTATGTTCAAGATTGGCTTTCCAGTTTTTGATTGCCTCTAAATCAGACCAATATGAAACCGTGATACCAACCTCTTCTCTGGCAGACTCTACTCCGAGAAATCCAGGCTGTTTTGAAGCAAGACCAACCATTCTTTCAGCCATTTCACCGTAACCGTTATCACTTTCTGTCCTACGTGAAGTAAAGATCACCGCATAATACGGAGGTTTTGGTGTGTTTGCGATTAGCGACACATGAGCTCCTTTAGGCATATATCATGTAATTCTGCGGGATACGGGCATTCCATAACAATGATTAATCTCCGTAAGTCAGACAGCTTTTTATTACTACACATTTTGATAAAAATATTTTTAAGTACAACATCCTTACTCAATATGGCAAATGTTTCCTTATCTCACCGACATTCTAACTGAAAATGATACAAAAACTATTCTGGGAAAACCCCTATCAAACATTCCACAACTCAATTGTTACCTCTGTCGACGGCAACGATATTACTCTTCGGTCAACCATATTTTTTGCTTTCTCCGGTGGACAGGAAAGCGATCATGGCACCATTGGTGGAAAACAGGTTATCTCTGCTCAAAAAAATGGCCTGGAGATTGTTTACACCCTTGCTGACAACCATGGGTTAACAGTTGGGGAAAACGTAGAAATATACATTGACTGGACCAGAAGATATCGACTCATGCGACTGCATTTTGCCGCGGAGTTGATTCTTGAACTTTTTTACAAATCCCTTGATGGGGTTGACAAAATTGGTGCCCACATTGGCGAAACAAAAGCTCGAATAGATTTTTCATGGCCAGAGAGTATCGCACCGATGCTCCCGGAATTCGCGTTGAGGGCGAATGAAATAATTGAGGCCGATTTGGAGATCAAATGTGCTTTTGATGATGTGGTGACCGAGCGCCGCTACTGGGAGATTGATGGCTTCTCTCGGGTGCTCTGCGGAGGAACGCACCTCAAAAGAACTGGTGAAATAGGTCAGATCAGGTTGAAACGAAACAACATCGGACGAGGCAAGGAGCGAGTTGAGATTTTTCTTGCCTCTTGAACGGAATAGGAATAATTCTTTAGATCAAAAGCAACATAGCTTTATTTCATCTGGGCAGAGATAAAAATCCAAGATTGTCCCGTAGGAATACGGGGAGTGTGAAGTTTTCTAAATGAAGATGATAAATCAATTGGGGATAGACCGTAGTTTTAACTGTGGTCTATAAAATATTGCACCGGGTAAACCGGTGATTTTCGGGTTCGGTTTCAATAGAATAATAGAGGAAAAGATGCAAGAACATCTCACAAGATCACCCTCATCGATAAAGGCCCTTGGGTTCTATGGCAAACCCTGCCTGTTACTGCTGTTCGTTACTGCCACGATCTTTGTGTCGGAATTGTTTATAATGCTTTTTTTGGAGTACCTGCCGCCATTAACTAAATATCAGGAAGCGATATTCGATGCTACCTTATTGTCAATAATTGTATTCCCGCCGCTGTACTTTCTATTCTTTAAGCCACTGATAACCTACATATCCATACGCCAACGAGCCGAAGAGGAAAAAAACACTCTCATCACCGAATTACACGCAGCACTGGCTGAAGTAAAGACGCTGAAAGGAATTATCCCCATTTGTTCTTACTGCAAAAAAATTCGGGATGATGAAGGTGTATGGAGCCAATTAGAAGCATATATCTATTCTCACTCAAGCGCTGAATTCAGCCATGGACTTTGCCCTGATTGCTACCAAAAGCAATTAGAATTGTTAGAAATAAAATACCACGAAATTCACCGAACCAATTGTTCCATTGAGCTCGCAAACTGCGAGGACCAGTGAGGGCCACGTTAGAAGTCAAGTTCTCTCCTGATTTTGACCGATAGGTTATCCGGAGTGATTTTGTCGGGGATGAGATGCGGTGGATTCGGAAGGGTGGGTGACGCTTCCTGTTATTTTAGGTCATTGGATATAATCTGGGAAACCACCGTTCAACTGCATCTATTGGAAAAGAGAGCATGAGCGGAGTGCGGGTGGTTTTAGATTTCAGGTACCCTTTTTTAAGAAGTTCAGATACGACCATTCGGGCCATCCGTTCACCATAACCGGTGATTTCTCCGGCACGACCACGCTGAACTTCGCCAGCGAGAAGTGCTTCGCGCAGGATAGGGAAAGATCCCTTATGCAGGGAGCCTGATTGCACCTCATCTTCGATATGAAGTTGCATACTGCGAAGGAGATCCTGCGGCTCAAGAAGAGAAGACATGTATTCGACCTGATCAATGCAGACGGACAGGAAAAATTCACAGAATTCTGTTAAGGCCTGTGACGATAAGGAGCCGCGCCCATCCAAATCGCCGCGCCGGGGGCCATCTGCTGCCATCAAAAGAGCTTTATAATCTCCCACATGACGCGATAAGCCGCGCGCCACCGACCAAAGGCTATTGCCGATTCCGAATCGTAACAGTGAGGCGTGGGACATGAGACGAGTGACACGGCCATTGCCGTCATGGAAAGGATGTATCCAAAGTAATCGATGATGCATTGCCCCAAGGGCAATTACTTGACGAACCCGCGATAATTTCTTGGCGTCATAGGCCTCATTGAACCTTTTTAGAAAGGCAAGCAAGGTTGTCGCTTTTGGTGGGATGTGTCTTCCAACCTGGACGCCGCTTGTTCGTAATTCACCCGGAACAATACGCAGAGCTTCGCCAGTGTCTGGATTTCTCACAAAAAGCAATTCTTCGGGAAGCCGTTGGCAGAATTCACGATGCAACCAGGTGATGTATTCAAGGCTTGTCGGTTCGGTCGGCAAATCTTCCTGATGATCGATTAAACGCTGAACCTCAATATGAGCAACAGCTTCATGCTGTAAAGCCCTTTTCTTAGGATCCGCAGAATAGTCGGCATGAACGATTGCGCGATCAATATCACGAGGGTGGGTATCGTGTCCCTCAATAAGGTTGGAATAGTAACAGTTCATTGATCGTATAAGATCACCTATCCCTAGACGTACTGACGGTGTCAATTGACTGGCCAATCCACTGGCTTTTGTTGCCAGGTCAATCGCCAGGTCTTCCAGTTTTCGTTCACCGTCAGGTGGCAGCATGGGCTCCATAGAGCTGGTGTTTTCTGGGATTGTCATGGTATTTAATTTAGGTTAGTGTTTGCCGGAAATAAAATTCATTTTTATTATTATATATCGGAGTATTATTTAATACAATATGTTAAATAATGCCGGTTCTGTTGCCGGTTTGTATAAGTTGACCAAGAAATGGGGGAACGGACATGAAAACTCCTGGTCTTATCTATAGCACCTATGTTTGAAACACTTCTGAAAAATTGTGGGATGCCCTGAACTTTGATTCCGATGATCAGTTTCAAGAGCATGTCCACCGTGAAATGTTCTTAAGATGACCGAGGGTGCCCTTCAGATAGATTTCTTGAATCAGGCCTCCTACTGAGCTTCTTGGTCTTATTCAGACTGTAGCTAAGGTCTTATCACTGTCTCTCTATCCAGAATATGTGAGATGGTATGATATAATATCACACTATCTCATTTGAACTTTTTAATTAGAGCCTATGAGTGACCAAGTAAAAAAAGAATTAGAAATCCTTCAAGAAAGTGCCGATTTGATGGTGGGCATTAACTGTGCGGTAAATATCGGTGTTGAGACTTCAGATAGTGGATCCACATTAAGTGAGAATAAGGCTCAGGGCTTCAGCGTGGATGAAAAACCTTGACGGTAGTAGTGTGAAAATCAGCTAAAGGTTAAATTCCAAGAGGCTCCACGTTGGTAATCTGAATGCAAGGGAGGAAAGTACTTTCAAGGCTGACGATTGTCCAAAATGGAGCAATTGCCTTGGTTGATTATCTGGAACCATCTAGATTTTAAATTTGTTCCGTTTCAGGCGAGTTTTTTAGGCATGACCACAAGAAAACTTATCAAGAACGGTCTTTGAACCTCAATTGGACGAAAAGGTACTCTAGGAGTCTGTCGGATTTTGAACCTACATCAAGAGGCCAACCCTAACAGTCGAGTTAAATATTTTAACTTAGTTGATAATGTTTATCACTTATCCGGCTATTTGCCTCCAACCTGAGTTGAAATCTGCTCTTGTTGACTCGTTCTTTGACATCTTTTAGCCCTTCAGGGCAAACATCCGCTTCATATTCCATGCTATGGACACAAGTGTCCATTCGCCGGAGACTGACTTTAATCCACGCAGGAAAAATTGTCGGAAACCCAAAACTTGTTTTAGAATGCCAAAAACTGGTTCAACTGTGCTTTTTCGTTGCGCGTAAACCCTGCGGCCCTCAAGAGTTTTGAGTTTTTGCCTCATTTTGTCAATCGGTGCGGCATCTTCCTGTACCGGCGGAGAGTCGATGAATCGTGCGGCAAGAGGTTGGTTGTGCTTGTCCCGATTTGGAGGAATATACGGTTCCATTCCGGATTTCTCGCAGGATGCTGCGTTATCATCGCTGTAATAACCGGCATCAGCCAGTATGGTATCAATTTTGCCTAATTCTTCCGGCAACTCATTAAGGAATGCAAGAGTCGGGGTGATCTCTTGCTTGTCGTTCGGTGCCTGGGTGATATGAGATTCGACAATAAGCATCGTGTCAACGTCAACAGTTGCTTGGCCATTATAAGCCTGGACAAACCCTTTGTCAGAAGACGGCATGATGCGGGATTCTTCGTCCGTCAAATTAACTTGATCTTTATTACGAGGTCCCGGCGTAGGTGGTTTTGGACCAGGACCACGAGGCTTTTTGCCGGTATCGTTAGTTTTTGCCTGACGTTTGGCGATCTTCTCTTCGTATTCTTTTTGTTCCTGTGCGTATCTTTGGGCAGCCCTTTCTTCAATTATTACCTTTGACTGGGCTATAGCCTTTAGCCGGTCTTTGCGACGACAAAGTTCTTCAGGAATATCCATTTCAGCAGGTATTTCTTCGGCATCAGCCTGTTCGGCAAGACGGAGAAGCTCTTTAACCTCGTCCTGCAATTGTTGCTCAAGTTTACAGGCATGTTCCCAGCTCAAGGCGTGGTGCTTGGAGGCATTGGCTTTTATTTTGGTGCCATCAAGACTGACCCTGCCCAATTTTAACAGACCCATTTCGCGGGCAAGCATCAGGATCTGGACAAAAAGCGGCTTCAGTTGTTCGAGAAATCGCTTGCGAAAAGAGGAGATGGTATCGTGATCGGGATGGGTGTTGGCGGAGATAAAACGAAAAGCAACGGAATCATAGGTTGCTTTCTCGATCTTTCGACTAGAGAAAACTCCGGTGGCATAACCGTAAAACAACAAAGATATTAAGATCTCAGGATGATACGCCTTAATTCCTTTTCCTGCATAGGTTTCTGCAAGAGGGCGTAGATCGAGCTGCGAAACGATATCGACAATAAATCGGGCCAGATGCCTTTCCGGCAGCCAATCTTGAATTGCAGGCGGGAAGAGGTACTGTTGGTCCCTGTTGGTAGGAATGAATTTATTAATCATATTTTTCTCACTATGTAATTTCCTGGAATTACATAGTAATTAACCAAGGAATTCGAGAAAATACAATACTTATATTGTTATATCAATACTATACGTTGATTCCGTCCATTTTTTTTGCTATATCTAATTGAGACTAAATCCGACAGACTCCTAGTGAGGTTTGATTTCGAGAAAGTGTCAGGTTAGAGTCTATGCCCCAGACTGCTGGCCGTCAAAAATCACTGAAATCGACTCTAATCCGACACAAATTCATGGCACGACCTGACGTCATGTTGAGGTATATCTAATCTGACGTCAGAAAATACGGATTGACTCAATCATAAATAATCACTATGATTAATTATCAATCATAAATATACAAAGGAGTGATGGCTATGGCTCAAACAGAAACCAAAGTATTAACCACGCATGTTCCCCTACCGCTTGCCGAAAAGGTGGATCGAATGGCCGCTCGACTTGAACGGTCGCGCGGTTGGATAATGAAGCAGGCACTGTCAGCCTGGATTGATCAAGAAGAAGAACGTAATCGGCTGACACGTGAGGCGCTTGCTGACGTAGACGCAGGCCTTGTCATCGACCATCAGGCTGTACAGGAATGGGCCAGTAGCCTCAGCACTGACGAGCCGTTGCCGGTACCGCGTTGATAGAACTGAAGTGGACCAGCAAGGCACTATCCGATCTGGCACGACTGTATGAGTTTCTGGCATCAGTAAATCAGCCCGCTGCTGCACGTGTAGTGCAGTCTTTGACTAATGCGCCGACTACTTTGTTGACTAACCCGCGCATTGGAGAACAGCTGTTTGAGTTCGAACAGCGCGAGATACGGCGAATTTTCGTGGGGACATATGAAGTGCGTTATGAGATCCAGGAATCCACTATCTATGTGCTGCGATTGTGGCACACACGTGAACGTCGGTAGATTAACCTTAGAGTACTTTTTCGTCCAATTGAGGTTCAGAGACCAGAACTAAGGTTAAATTTGGAGGTTTCCTTCCCACCGAGGCTTGCCATGGCAAATCTATCCCCATCCATTTTCCGGTAGTGATCCTCACCTCTTCGCAGGCAGAAGAGGATATCGTCAAGAGCTATGATTTACATGCCAACTGCTATATTGCCAAACCTATAGACTTGAATCAGTTTCTGCGTGTTGTAAAGTCGATAGAGGAATTCTGGTTGAGCATAGTGGCTTTACCGCCTGATGGTGAAAAAAACGAGTGAGCTGTTACGCATTCTGCTGGTGGAAGATAATCCAGGTGACGCGGATCTGTTCAAAGAAATGCTCGAAGAGAAAGGCCAATATGAAATTGAAACTGTCTCTCGCTTCTGAGGCTTTTCAACATGCGATAGAGGATCAATTCGATATCATCTTACTTGACTTAGGACTCCCTGATAGTAACGGGTTTGCTACACTTCAAGTTATGCGGAAGCAAGTTCCCTGGCCGTGCGTGATGGTCTTTATATGGCTGAAGATTTTGAAAGTGATATTCTTACAATGTTAGGTAATGCACTGATACTACAAATGTGGGACCAACTGATGATAACAATTCATTCCATGAAACACACGAAAGACATAAAGTTACTGGCTTGAACCCGACTCAATTCGGATTGCGGCCACTTTTCTGTATGGCAACGGTTTGTATTGGCTGCTTGTGTGAGGTGTAGGTGCTATCCATCCAGTGTTTGATCCGGTTTGCATCGCCTACACGAGTCAGCGTGCCTGCTGAATCAAGAAGAATGATGACCACGGGTTTTTCTGCAAGACGCGCCTGCATCACAAGACACTTGCCTGCTTCACTGATATAACCTGTCTTGGAAATTCCCACATCCCAAGACGGGCTCCTCACCAAAGGATTGGTATTGCGATATGCTAAATCCTGACCGTCGACATTAATCTTCGCTTCTGTAGTAGTCGTAAGCTCCCGAATGAGTTTATATTTGTGGGCAGAAGTAACCATCTTGGCCAAATCAATTGCAGTTGAAACATTGTTGATGGTAAGGCCAGTCGGATCTTCGAAGCGAGTATTCAACATGCCGAGTTTCTTCGCCTTCATGTTCATTGCCGACAAAAAAGCACTCATCCCGCCTGGATAATGGCGCGCAAGGGCATGGGCTGCTCTGTTCTCCGAAGACATCAATGCAAGAAGTAAGGCAGTTTCGCGGGAAAGAATAGAACCGACAGGCAAACGAGAACGGCTTCCACGTAAATAATCGATATCGTCATCAATGATGGTAATCGGCGCGTCCATGACTGGAAAGCTATCCAACACTACCATTGCGGTCATCAACTTGGTAATAGAGGCAATTGGCATAACCCGGTTGGCGTTTTTCTGAAAAAGTACATCTCCACTGTTTTGTTCAATTACTAGCGTCGCCCCTGACTGAACAACTAGTTTTCCGGAGTTCCGAACCGGTTGCGAAAGAATTGGTTTGGCAATCTTGGCGACCCTCTGCCTTTTCGATTTCACTGTGGTTGATTTACTTACAGCAGGAATTGCAGTGTTATTTCGAACCACTGATTTATTGGCTATGTGCTTTTCGGCAGCTCGTGCATCACCAAAAAATAAACACCCGATCACCATCACAAAAATAATCGAAGCAACTCTCAATCCGATACTCATTTATTTTCCCAGCAGGTGATAGGTGGCAAGAAATCGCTTACATCGTGGGTGATCATTAAGCCTTCAACAAAGAACCATCTAGTAACGAGTCAGTAGAAAAAGCCAAAGCTCAAATTTCTATATTTTGGCGGCAACGTTAAATTTCATTTGGTTCATCCGGTCGGAAGCGTACTTTGCAAATAAAAAGGTGGCCATGTAAGCTTCTTTATAGCCGATAGTGAAGACTAATCAACTAAAAAAGGAGGTGCAAGTATGTCCACCAGTATATTGTACCATGGTTTCGGCATTTACGGCTACCGTTAAACAAGCAATATGAGGTCGGTCGTTTATAGTTGAAACCAAAGCTTACTTGGAGTTTCTTCTCTGGAAAATGCTTTTGATTACCACTCAGGTTCAAGTTGTACGGTCATGGTCCAAATCGAATGTAAAGTTTTCCTGCCCAGCCCCAAACTTAATTGTGTATAGACTGTGAATTGAATCGATCAACGGACTCCAAAACCTATCAACACAAAAAAGTGTTTTTGACCTTTCAAAATCCGCACATTGCTCTGGAATGCCTAAAAAAAAAGCATTCTGATATCCCAGATGTGTTTTAGATTATTTTTGCAGATCACTTTAGAGCAATCGTCAGGCGTCGTGGTTGATATTAACTGAATATCGAGCAATTATTTATTCATGACTCAATCTTTTTCAGATCTAGCTCATATCTAAAATAAATGACAGATTATGACTAGGTAGGAAACCTCATGCAAAATATAATCAGATGTTATTTTAATAGATTATGCGTTTCAGTGTGATTGGGTGGGTTGACAGAAAAGTGGTCTCGCTTCTAATATCGATTGCTGTATGCAAGATGGATTTGGTAGCTAGTGCAAAAAGACCGTGGCCGTCGATAGGGCTCAAGATTATAATACCAAAAAGCGTGCACTACATATGCATATTTAATTGTTAATAATACTAATACAATCAAGTTTATACAAAGCTGGACGCAAACTTCCTAATCCTGGTGTCGCGCGTTCGATTCGCGCCGAGGGCACCAATGCCAAGTAAAGGACTAACGAGTGATTTCATCTTGTTAGTCCTTTTTTGTTTTTGATATGTTGTATGTCTACCATTGGCTGATACCTTATGCACGATCTTCTATCAGGATATATCGGAAGGCAAGCATTTCGAGTCACTATCCATGCGTGACGAACTGACCACGCTCTTCAATAGGCGATATTTCAACAGGGTCGCTCCTCGTCAGTTGCAAAAGGCTCACCGTAATCGGCTCGCAATCATACCGTGCATTCTGGATGTGGACAACTTTAAGGCATACAACGATACATACGGTCATCCGGCGGGAGATAGGGTGCTTGGAGTTATAGGTAGAAATTGACGACCGTTTTTCAGGACAAGGATGATGTGCTCTTTCGTTTGGGCGGAGAAGAATTTGGTGTCAGTACTCATTGACGACAGAAATGAAGCGGTAACGACGGCAAACAAGATTCTCGGGGCCATACGAGAACTGAAGATCGATCATAAAAAGCCCCCCCTGGGATTGGTACCCTGTCGATCGGGCTCAGAGTAGTAGATGCGGATGGTAATGATGATGTTGAAGCAGCTTACAAGAAAGCAGTCCAGGCGCTTTATGAGGCAAAGCAGTCAGGAAGGAACCGCTTTGTTGTTTCAAAACCGTAAGAGTGAAAGAGTGGGGGGATTGTATCAACTAATTGATTATAAGATATAAAAGCACGCAAAACAGGTTGCTTTTATTGTTATTATCTGAAAATATGAGAAAATAATCACATGACGAAAATACCGCCTACCTGAAAGTACAGAGCCACATAAAAACGCAGGGAGATTTTTTGATGACACCATTTATAGATGACCTGTTGGCTTCGTCAACAGAAATTCGTTATGCTGCAACCTACCTAGATGGAATCCACTCATCTGCCCAACGCGCTGATCTTGAGGGGGCGAGTAGCTCAGAATCTGATAAATACGAAGAGTTGATCGTTAATCCAACTCTGTTGAAGTTGGTCACACAGCGTGGCAATATTGATTGTGGCGGAGCAAACTGGGTTATAATTCGCTATGGAAACTTCTATGAACTCGTCATTCCGGTGCCAAATGGCCATGTCTCCGTTGGAATTGAGTTGACTGGCGATCCGATGTTTATAATAGAAGCTGTGTTGAAAATTATTCAACATAATCTTCCTGTTAGTTCAACTAAGAGTTGAAAGGCCTAGTGTGAGTAGGAGACAGGCCACTGTTTTATTGTTTCTCAACGGGAAAACTGCATGCAGGGATCTGCTAGGTGACTGGGTGACAGACAGTCTTGTCTCGATCAATAGTAATTAATTCAATGATGTAATCGGAATACCATGGGTAAAGTCTGGGTATTTTTCTATGGCACTTTTATGAGCGCAGTTTTTCTAAAACTGCATGGTATTGGTTGCGATAAGACGTATCCCGCAAAAGTGTCTGGATATTCCTTAATAATTCGACCAAGGGTAAATTTGGTCAAACAATCAGAATCAAATGCATATGGCGGCTTGGCTTTGGTCAAGCATGGTGAACTTGCACATCTTTATCAAAAAATACAAGAAACATATGGTCAAACCTATTCGCCATATCCAGTATTGGCAGAAATGAACGACGGCTTATTCAGGCAAGCTCTTTGTTTCATTTCTGAAGAATTTGATCTCGGCGAAGCTGATCCTTCATATATTGATGAAATGCAACAATGTGCAAAACTGATGAATGCGCCGGGAAGTTATATTGCACACATTGAATCATTTAGAAAAAATAAATAACAGGGATTTTCACACGGTAAACTCGAAGGAACTTTGAAACAATGCAGAGAAAAGAAAAAGCAGTAGAATTATTCAGGCAGGGGTTTAATTGCAGCCAGGCGGTTTTTACCGCTTATCGGCAAGCTGATGTCTTAGACGAGAAGAGTGCCTTGAAACTCTCAACCATTTTGGGTGCCGGAGTTGCTGGCACTGGTGATGAATTGTGCGGCGCTGTTAGTGGAGCTCTTTTGGCCATATCCATGAAATTTGGCAGAAGTGACATTCAGTCCATCGAAGCTAAAAAGCAGACATATGAATTGGGAAAAAGGTTCATGGCCGACTTCAAGCTATCCATGGGGTCATGCACTTGTGAATCGATTCTTGGTCTTAACCTTGGTATTCCGGGAAACATGCAAAAAGCCCAGGATATGAAACTCTTTGAAACCCGTTGCGTTGATGCAGTTAAAGCAGCCTCCGACAATTTGGAAAAAATACTTTGATTCCTTTTCAAACCATTGACTGGTCGAAAATTCCAAAAACCGAACACAAAGGTGAAACAGGCGTTGCATATTGGCAAACACTTGTATTCGAAGGATTACGAGTAAGAATTGTAGAATACTCTCCAGGGTACATTGCAGATCATTGGTGTGAAAAGGGCCACATAGTGCATTGCCTGGAAGGAGAGGTGGTTAACGAACAACAAAATGGATCAAGTTCGATTTTGACTCCAGGAATGTCCTATGTCGTTTCAGATGAATTAAGCTCGCATCGTTCAGTTACAAAGTCAGGTGTGAAGCTATTGATTGTCGATGGTGATTTTCTAAATTTAAAGTAATACAAAAGCTGGTACTGCGAAATTTAGAGCAATATGACTCGTTTCAGGATGGAAACTAAATAGCTGACCCTGGGAGATGATCGCTGTCTGGAGGATCGGTCATCCGGAGTGATTTTGTCGGGGATGAGATGCGGCGAATCCGGGAGGGTGGGTGACGCATCCATCCAAGTCACCGCGCCGGGGGCACCAATGCCAACACAAGGACTAATGAGTGATTTTAAATCGTTAGTCCTTATTTTATTTTGGAAGTGTAACATCGGATTCATCCTTGAAAATAACTGGTGTGGTAATTTGTGCCCCTTACGCCAGGGAACTTGCCGGTAGAATATTCGTCATCAGTTTCAGGAGGTCGACACCACGCCCGGACGAGCTGAGGGGAGATAGAGAACAACAGCCGGGCTAATTCAACTGCATCGCCTCGGCCAAGGACTGTATCCATTATTTCGTAATCTTGGTGTGGCTTTGTTTTGCGCTGTATCACAATTCTTCTCGGTCGTTGTGCTTTCTTGTCAGTTTGGCAGATTATTCGTAATTTTTATTTTGTGTTTGTAATTTCAACCGTTCAGCTGATAGCATAACGAGATGGCACCGAAAACTTTTGGCCGGTTCTTGCTTTACGTCTCACACTGACAATGTTTAAGAAAAGGATTTTTCTTGATGAATACCCTCGATTTTTATTCTAATCTTGTCTCCGATATGACCGGTGTGCCCAGAGAAAAGGTTAAAAAGTGCATATCCGAATTGGAGAAGTATGTCGAAAACAAGAGGCTTCTTGACTCCGATATTTCTCAGGAAAACATGACGAAGATTCTTGAGGCTGTGAAAACAGATCCCCAAACATTTTTGAATTGGCTGATCGATGGGCAAATAGAAGGCTTTGGTCGAATTACACTTCATTAACGTTGGATTTTTTAAAATGGCAAAAATCAGATGTTCTATTGAAGAAACAAGGAAACAAATTGGGGTCGAACTAGGTCAACATAATGGTTTTGCCTAATAAACACCTTGAACCAGGGTCGTCTTGGTGCTTAAAAGCAACTTTTCAGGTGCAAAAACAGCACTCTTTCCATAAAATAAACTGGATAATCCAGTGATCATCACGTTCGCCTCTAGAAAAAAAATGAAAGAAATATTCACATTCGCAGCTCAATTATTTCATAACAATTTTAGATATATTGCATTACTTTCTGTTCCATTCACACTACTTGCATTTCCTTCATATTTTATTGATCAGCAAGCTGAAAACAGGATCAGCTATATTACGGTTATTGGTCTCGTTGCGTATCTCATTGGTTTTGCAATGTATATGTCTTCCTTGATTTTTTTCATGTCTCAGGCATATCAAGGAAAGCTACAGTCAATCAAATCAAATCTCATTAATGGGCTAGTATATACGCCTCTTTTAATGGTCACATTGTTTGTTGCCAATTCTCCATTAATAGCTTTTTTTGTCATAATGTTCACTCAGACACCTCTTCAATCTCTAGCGTTACCATTACTGATTCTTGGTATATACGTTTCATTAAGGTCAACATTTGCTCCATTTCACCTTATCTTAGAAGGTCACAAACCATTAGGCGCAATAAAAAGCAGTTTCAGCAGTACAAAAGGACAAGTCTCAAAAATCGTTAAAGTCGTAATGATGTTTTATCTTGCAACAACTGTCGTAGAGGTTGTATCGATTTCCAACGTAAATATTGAACTCTTCAAAATCTTAATGTTTTTCGTAGGAGTTGCTGTGACTCTGTTAATGACCGCCTTCCAGCAAATTGTCGTTTTTAAGATGTATATAAATAGCTTTGACAACATCGAGAAAAGATAGGGGGCAAGTTGGCTTTTCGCTTTTTTTTCAATGAAAAGATAATGACAACTTTGTTTAATGAAACAATGCGCCAGGTGAACTGGTGATTATCGTTTTATGCAGCAAGAACAGATGGAATATAGAGAGCTTAATTTAACTGATTATGGGGCAATTCTGGACCTTTGGAAAAATACTGAAGGGGTTGGGCTGAGAGACTCAGACTCATTTGAAGGCATCGCTAAGTATCTTAAACGCAACCCAGGGCTAAGTTTTGTTGCGGTTAAAGATGAGAAGGTTATAGGAACCATCATGTCAGGCCATGATGGAAAAAGAGGTTATATTCAGCATCTTGCTGTCCATCACGATTATCGAAAAATGGGAGTTGCCACGAAGCTAATTGATCTTGCTTTGGTCGCTTTAAGTGCTGACGGAATTCTAAAGTCACACATTCACATATTTGCCAATAATTTTGAAGGCAAAAAATATTGGTCAAATCGTGGCTGGCTGGAACGCAAGGATGTTGTCATTTATTCCTTTATTAATTGTGAAAATAAAAATGCTTAACAGTCGGTTCGCCGCAGACGCTTAAACTTCCACCGTTTTTTGTGGGTGTCGCTGTGCGCCACTTTACCACAGAAACCCGCTCCGGCCAGCGCTGATGAGCCGGACGTTCGGTTTGAAAATAATGTCTCCATATACATATGCGGACAGGAGAAAAAGCGTTCTGGCGGATATAGAGTGAACTGTACAGCGCTTGCCTGCCCAAATCCAAATAAAAAATCACCGGCTGAACAGACGAATGTAACGTTGTAAATTCACATGAAAAAGAATTCTATAAAATACATAATCGATGTCGTTCTTTTTATAGATATCTGTTCGATCGCTGTGATTGGGTTCCTTTTGGCATTTATTATACCGGAAGGAAAGAGGAGCTATGGTTCAAAGTATTTTCTTGGCTTGCATCGACATGATTGGGGAGATATCCACCTCTTTCTTTCAATTCTATTATTGGTCCTTTTGATCATCCATCTTCGATTTAATTGGACCTGGATTGCTCAATCTACCAAAGCAAAATTTGGTGAAAACTGGAAAAATATCTTATGGTGTTTTTCCGGAGCATGGATCTTGGTGTTACTCATTGGGCTGATAGTGAAACGGATGATGTTCTGAGAGCCAGGCGCTGAATCAAGCAACAGGAAATGTTGCAATGTCGCTCGATAGGGAGGAGCATCTTTGGACATACAAATACTCACCGATTTTTTCAAATGGTGCACCATTATCAACGGCTGCATTTTCCTCTTATGGGTAGTGTTTCTTTTCCTCGTCCCTGATTTCACATACCGATTGCAAAATCGAGTTTTTCCTCTTTCCCGCGAAAAATATGATGCAGTCATCTATTCATTTCTCGGTCTTTTCAAGATCATTTATTTGGTCTTCAATGTCGTTCCGTATATAGCACTCATTATTATAGGGAAATAATGTCAGTATGACTGCATCCCAAAAAGGGCGAAGGTGGGTGGGGCATAGATTGGTAGATATGGAACACTTATTTTGTGGGCACCGAGGTCCTGTAATTATAACCCACAACAAGTCAAAGTCTGGATAACGTACTCTCTGATACTGAGCTTTTTAAAAATCGCATCGTGGCCCTTGACATGTAACCATTTGGTTGCATAATATGAGGTATGATTACCGATGAAGATAAAGTTTTCAAAGCTCTCGCTGACGCAAGCCGTAGACAACTGCTTGACAGGTTGCACGAGAAAAACGGGCTGACCTTAGGTGAGCTTTGCAAAAACCACAACATGAGCCGCCAGGCTGTGGCCAAGCATCTTATTTTGCTGGAGGCGGCAAATCTTGTTGTTACGATGAAGAGGGGGCGCGAAAAACTGCACTATCTCAATCCTGTGCCGATCAACGAAATCTACATGCGCTGGATCGGCAAGTTCGAGCAGAAGCGGGTTCAAGCACTCCGAAATCTCAAACATGCATTAGAGGAGAACGGACATGAAAAATCCTGACCTTATCTATACCACCTTTATTAGAACCACTCCGGAAAAATTGTGGGACGCCATCACCAACCCTGAATTCACCAGCCAGTATTGGGGAGGACTAAAAAATATCTCCGACTGGAAAGAGGGCTCAAAGTGGCAGCATGTCGATGATGACGGCACAGTTATGTTGATAGGTGAAATTGTGGAGAGTGTCCGGCTCGAACTGTTGGTGATGACCTGGGTCGATCCTGACAATATCGCAGACACTTCACGAGTCACTTTTGAAATTAAGCAAATCGAAGACATGGTATGCCTCAATGTAATACATGGTGACTTCAAGTCTGGTTCGGACATGGTGGGCAAGGTTTCTTCGGGCTGGCCACGCGTGCTTTCCAGCATGAAATCTTTCCTCGAAACTGGCAGAGGTCTCGACATATGGGCGGAGTTTGAGAAATGTTCTGTAGCCAAAACGAAAGGAGTTACAGCATGAGAACAGTGTTGTGAGCAAGTGTTAACGTTATATATTAACCAACACTTACAAATTCTATCGTAAACTTCGTCATCCTGGTGTCGCGCTTTCGATTCGCGCAGATGTCACCATCATAATATCAAGCACTTACGGGGATCTCCTTCAAGTGCTTTTCTATTTGTGTGTTACTTTCTGTTCAGGCCCGCTCGTACACGTCAATCGTCTGCATTTCGGAATTGCTAAAATTGTGAAGGTAACTCTCTGTAGTAGTTCGATTTTCATGACCGAATTCAGGTTTTTGCCTGCAAAGCCAAGGAATATAATGGTTCAGGTAATGTAAGAACCATCAGATAGAATAGCTGGCATCTCTTTGTCGACCTTTTAGACAGATGTCCTGTCTCTCTTGAGAGTTTGGTCACATGTGACCTTTGGTTATATGCGACCCTGTTTTTATAATCAACAATGTCAGTTGTGTCGGCATGAAACTTTGTAATTGTAATTAAATATCAGTAGGATGGGCGAGTCCATTCAATGAGAGTTGTTCCTGGCATAACAATTGAAATAAGAAGTGTATAACGAGGAAAACCTGTTCAATCTGAAGTTGGACAAAAGTAGTCAAGGTACTCCGGCACCCTCCGTTGTTTTTCATTCAGCTCTTCTGGAAACAACAGGAGGGTGAAAAAGTTGAGGAAAGGTACCAAACTTAGAGGAGTGGAGGATCCCTATACCGAAAAGATTCGGTCAGAGTAATCAAAGTAATTCTTGATAATATTGTGTTTTACAGAAGTGTTGATCCAATAAAAAAATATCATTAAAATGGAGTAACAAAATGAAAAAAATATCAGCATTAATGATCGTCGCGTTGATTTTCGGGATATCGACCTTTGCTGCCGCAGCAACAGAGGACTATTCGAGCACTATAAATGTGTTTCGGGATTCACCCATCCCTGCAAACTACTTCAAATCCGCATATGGGTATGCGGTTTTTCCAACTATTGGCAAAGCTGGTTTTGTCGTCGGTGGCTCTTACGGGGTTGGACAGGTTTATCGTGGTGGAAAGGTAACCGGTAAATCATCGGTTATTGAGGGTTCAATAGGCTTCCAGGCGGGCGGAAAGGCGTTCAGTGAGATAATCTTTTTTAAGGACAAACGCGCCTACAATGAATTTATCAGTGGTAATTTTGAATTCGACGCTACTGCTCAGGCAATCGCAGTAACGGTGGGAGCCCAAGCAAAGGGTGGCACCACGGGTGTCAGTGCTGGTGCAAGTGCCGGGCCAAAGTCTGATGTCCAGGCCAACCCCAAATATTACAAAGGAACAATTACTTTCGTGCATGCTCTGGGCGGCCTCATGTATGAAATTTCCATCGGAGGGCAGAAATTCTCCTATGAAGCGCTATGATGTTTGATAGACACTATTACATTGTGCACTACAGCGAGGGCATTACAAAGGCAACTCTCCCAATGGTCAATTTTATATACGGGATGAAGAAGATTTCGGGATCGGTCTGCATTCTTCATATAATTTGCCGGTAACCATCATTGTGTCAGGTAAAGTGTGACAACAAGGAGTTAACCATGAGTATAACCTGTAAATTCATCAGGTTGTTATTATGGTTCGCTCCTTGTGCTGGTTTAACTGGACTCCACTCGGCTTCAACCGACAGGTGCGGAATGGGGGAGAGAATTTCCGGGGCAGACATACATCAGGTGATGAATTAACCCTCATCTTCTTCCTCTACATCAGCATGAGCTTTTGCCTCAAAAGTCATACCTTCTGCTAACTCTCCAAACCAAAGTTCTGAACTAGTGATTTCATACTGGCGTTCTTCGTCTGTTGTGGAGATCTCTTTGAGTATCCAAAGGATATTGTTTGCATCCTGAAAGTTTTTGCCGCTTAATTGCTCTTCATAAAGACGATTTAAGATTGCTGTCTCATTCAATCCATTTGAGAGCAACCTCACAATCACAGCATGAAGGGATGGGTCAAAGATCTCAAACAATTCATTTTTATTTGCGGTGATTTTTATAGTAAAATGCACTCCTGTCGGCTCTTTAAATATACCATTGTACGCTTTTCTGAGAAGTCCATAAGCGTTAAAGAGGCTCTTGTGATAGGCTGCGTCAGCATGTTCTTCCCAAAGTTTATTCTCAATCATTTGATGACTCAGTTGATCAATCTTGCCTTCAGAAATCTCGTCCTTAAAAATATGTGTTAAAAGAAATTTAGCTGATTCATGATGTTCAAAATCATTAAGTGACATCAAACACATCTCTTCTAAATCAGATTCATTCATTCCGCCAAGTTCATCTTCTTCTATATTCATCATCGATAACAGTGCCTTGTAATCATCTGCCATCCAAGCATTTTCGATCTCAGAAATTTTCAGAAAAGATAAAATCTCTACATTAAATTCTTTGTTCATTGCAATCTCCTTAATATATAGTTGCCGGGGTGCTAGAGTGATTGGTAATTGCTTTGTACCCCCAGCCTAAAATTTCCATAATAATCCATCGTTGTGTAACAGTTCTCGACAATCGCTCATCATGGCATAGCCAGCCGTCAATGTAGGCTGAACTCTCTTCGGATTTTGAAGTCCAGATGCACAAAAAACTCATGTTAAGCTCAATAAATGACTTCTTGTACCGGCTTCCTGTTACGAAAAAAAAGAACCAGATAGAGACAACTGCGATTTTCCGAAGAGGAAAGCCCCAGTTGTCTCTATCTGGTTTTGTCTGATTTCCGAACAGGTAGCTTGAGACATCGTAATCAAACCAAAAAAATCAAAGATCCCAGTATCCACTCACAACTAAAGTGTGCTGCTTTTTCCTTAGAAATGGAATCTACTCAACAGATTGAATCACGATTTCTACACGTCTGTTCTGTTGACGACCGGCCGGTGTATCATTGCTCGCCACTGGATAAAGTTCACCGAGCCCCTTGGCTGTGATTCGATCAGAACTTATACCACGGGACATGATGGCCGAGCGGACCGCTATAGCTCGATTTTGCGAAAGCATTATGTTGTATTCATCACTTCCCATGCTATCTGTATGGCCTTCCACGCTTACCGTCTTTGCTGGGTATTTACGAAGGAAATCGGCCAATTGGTCATTGGCTCTCTGTGCGCCTGGCATTAGATCTGCCTTGCCGGTAGCAAAGAGAACATCCCCAAGAGTTAAGACAAATCCCCGGTCAGTTTTTTTTGCCTTGAGATCAGAAAGCTCTTGCTTTAATACACTAGCCTGGGCCATGGCGGCTTCCGCATCAAGTCTTCTTGCTTCCGCTAGCTGTTGAGCATTTTTAGTCTCTCCTTGCGCTTTGCGCGTCTGCTGTTCTCTTTGTTCGAGAAGCATCTTGTCCGTGTCCTTGGCAAGTTTCTGGCGCTCTGCTTCTGCAAGCTTTTGTTCTGCTATTGCTACAGCGACGGCTGTCTGCTTTTCAGACATGTAAGCCAGATGGCTCGTTTGTGTTTCGTTCGTGGCTGCTTCTGCATTCTTTAAGATCTTGCCTGCTTCGTATAGGGGCACTGCTGCGTTTGCCACTACATTCGGATCAGCTAGCGCTTTTTGGTAAGACTCCCTTGCGTCTTTGAGTGCGATGTTATCCACGGGAGCCTTTGCACAACCACCGACAAACAGCGCCAATGTCATGCCTAGAATGATCATTTTAAATAGCATCAACGGGGTTTTCTTGTTCTCTTGTATCATTATTCACCTTCCATGTAGTTTATTAGTGCCTTACAGATCGTTTTCTTGTTTTTATGCAAGAAAACTATCTGTTTAAAGGCTCTTATCCCCGTGCTTTGCGAGGGGAGACGATATTGTTTTATTAAGGATTCTTAACGGCCTGCTGTAGTCCCTCAATGGTATCACGTGTTTCCTGAGCGGCGAGTTTCGCTTTTTCGGCACCTGACTTTTTCTCGGCCAGCTGGGCACTAATCACGGCCTCATCGGCCAGCCTGCCAGCTCTACCATATTCTTCAATTTTTACAGCAGCCTGGGCTTCAGCAAGCGTGTCTTCGGCAACTCTCAGATCAAGTGGAGCGTACATATTGGCCTCCGCGGTTTGGGCGGCCTGGATTGCAGTCTCTGCCCTCATGAGCCCTGCCGATGGTATCTCACTCTTAGTCGCGCAACCAAAGGTTATTCCAACCACGATTGCTATCATTAAATATAATGTTATCCTCATTATTCCTCCCATAATCTTAAACTCCTTTTTAAAATTTTTTTTCATCAGGACGTTTGTCTCTCTTCAGGTTGAAAATCGACCTTGCCGTTATATATTTAGTGTCTTCAATTCTTATGCCAGATGGGAGATATAGGGTCATGTGTGATTCATCATTCCGATATATATGGCTAATTTGGCAAACAGATAATTAAAGAAATGTCATGATCAACCACGAGATGGTGGTCATATTTAACCAGTAGCCATATATGACCACTTTTAGGTTTCTCTGTTGATTACAGATCGCAGATCGTCAGGGCAGCCTAAAAAGCAACAAGCACCAAACATTTTATTGACTCACTGTCGGGTTGCGCCACAATTCTCTGTGTCTTTTTGCTTTTCTTTTGGCTGGTTAAGAAAACCATAGTATGTCAACGGATTGATGCTCTTGGCGAGGTCACACTGTGACCGTTACATGGTTATGCTTGAAGATGAGATTGTGTCTCATTAAAAATCTGATATTCCTTACTCATCGATTCAATAACATAGCATTTTCTTTCACTGACAGAGTCCCCCCGCAAAGCGTGGGGACTCTGTTTAGTACCCCTTTGAGGGGTATAGGTTCCTTCACGAAATTCTTTCCCCAAAAACAGCGAAAGAATTTCTACGTCACTAAAAACTAATGTTTAACATTGCCATCACCCGGTCAGACGAATAGCTATCATTCCCCCATTCATGGTCGTAAACAGCTTCAACCGACCACGTAGTTTCGTCACACGCACACGAGAGCATTGTGAGGCCTGCACCGACGTTGTATGTATTTTCAGGAGATCGCAGTTCCGGGGTTGTAAACGACGATGTGCCAACACTATTGAATGAAGCCGTGTTTTCCAGCGATGGGTTGCTGAGCTCGTGAAACCACTTTAGATGTACATCAGGAACAAGCGTCATCTTATTACTATAGCTGAAGCTGCGCTCTACTTTCACTCCCAGACCGGATTCGAGAAAATTGTAATCTTGTGAATCCACCTTGAGGTTGATATCACCCGCACCCGTTTCTGTATAGTCATCAATGTTCATATAAGTGTATTGGAGAGAAGCAAGTGGCGTGATGGTGAATTTCTGCAGGGGAAAGTGATACCCGGTATTCACAAAAGCAGTATAGTTCTGACCATCATAATCGGCGTCTGCCGTGCGATCTACGCCGGTAAACAAAATGTTCCGCTTGCCTTCATAATTATTCCAGCCAATTGACACACTCCCATTGACGAACCAAAGACCTCTCTCATGACCGAGATAAGCAGTTGCTTGGTAGGTATCAACATCAGTGCTGTTGTCAAACGTCTTTCCGTCAATTGAGCTTCGTGCATATCCCACGCCTAAACCTGCGCGGGTGTGTGTGCCAAGTGGCACGTCGTACCCCAACATGGTGCCGAGAGTCTTGGCATCATATCCACCGTAGGCTGCGTCGGCATCTTGCTCACTAAAAACTCCAGAGCCTTGCAGCCACCAGCCGCTCTGAGGATCGTTCTCCTGGCAAGGTGAATTTTCATTGTCATACAGATTTACATTGTTACATATGTTAAGGCGAGACATCCAGAGATTCTGAAACTCCCTGACTCCCTGAAAGGCGACCAGCGGAGCTATTGAACCTGAGGTCGAAGGTGACAGCTGTGCAACCGCGTTTATGACCGAGTCCTGGTCAGAAAAAGCGTTGATTGCAGCCAGAACTTCCGCGAGATCAGGAGTAACTGTCGCAGCAAGCAAGATTGGCACAATTCCAGCAGCAATAGGAGAAACTGCAGTTGGAGTGCCACCGGAAGGAGGATTTATCGCTGACTGTAGCGGAATACCAGTCGTTTCTATTGTTACCTGACCATTTGTGGTGCCGGAGATAGGTACGGCGGAGAAGGTATAAAGCGGATTGGTGGGATCCTTGACTTCAATCGTGACATTACTTCCCGCCGTGCCGCTTGTAGCTTTGACGATATAGAACGGAGTCCCAACTGGAATATATGCTGATGAAGGGACCGTCACATTAACCGTAATCTCATCCCCAAGGCTTGTTTCTCCACCAGGAACAATATGACCATAAACCGTCGGACTGGCCAGAGTTGTATTGATCACCCCGCCTGTCCCTTTATCGGCGATCGCAAGGGCACCGCTAATAAGTAAGGTATTAGTACCCAGAGAAAATGAATAGGCGTCAACAGCGCCATCGATGGTTGCACTCACCCCGGCAGAATTACTTCCTCCGACGACATTGATGGCCTTTAGTCCAGCATTATCTGAATAACTGCCCACTGCCCCTTCAATTGTACTCCCACCGCCAAGCTCCAAGGTACCTGTATTGGTTCCACCCGTAGTCGTTATAGCGCCTATGACTTTCGTGTTTGGCGCTAGGCTGATCGTGCCGCCACCACCAAGAATCAGTCTGGTTACCCTGTTTTCGGAACCGCTGTTGAAGTTCACGCGACCAGTCTGGGTGAGATTCAATTCGGTAGCATAGACCGGCCCGAGGAAATTCACTGTAGTACTATCGAGACCGGCGAAGATGTTGAGAAAGACTAAGTCAGGAGTACTGATGCCGCCAAATACGGTCGAGCTGGTAAGGAACCTGATGTTTGACTTACTGGCTTCATTGGTGGAGATAGCCAGTACGCCGGGATAGGTTCCAACAGGATTGTTGGCTGTAAAGATATCCGCGTGCACATTGCCAACGATCAAGGTCCTGTTGTGGTGCCAACAGGATTCATGTCGACGCCTTCCAGGCTGCCCGATGCGCTCAACTCGAAATCACCACCGCCGTCGGCTGCTTGCCTTGCAGCAAAACCTTGCTGGCTCCATGATGTCATAACAGTCATAAAGCAGATAAAAGAAAGTGTACTTCGCTTCATATAATCATTTCCTCTTCATAAAAATTTTACTCAGAATTGAGTTGATATGTCATTCGATTCTGTCTGAAGCGAGACCATACGATGATTGGTTGATAAGTAATCAATTTTTCAGGTGACTCCGGAAAAACAAACCACTAAGCCTTATCGGACTTTAAACCATTCATTTCACGTCACACAAACTCCGTAATCAATATCGTTGCGTACTATTCATTCTGTCCTTATTCCCAGCATGCGTGGGTGCTGCTATTTATTCCTCGGTTGCTGCAAACATTGTTCCGGGCCCTGACATTTATCTTGTTGTTACCCATCACCCTGGTTTTCAAGAAAAATCAGTCAAAAATATATTTTGGTAGCGATCAGTAATTACAGTCCCAAGAGGTCAAATTTGACCATCGGTCAAATTTGACCTCTTGGGCAGCCTAGAAAAAGGGGGTGAAAAAGAGAGAAAACAAGGGACAGACCAGAATGGAGCTAGTTTGAGGCTATTATTACCCCAAAAAGATCTGATAATATTGATAAAAATCCCGCGCTGCCGACAAAGAGGGCCGTGGCCGTAACAAATTTAGAAATCGCTATCAAGCAATTCCCGGCCAAAGCTGTATGAACTCCCGTGTGTTAAACGTCATATATTGATTAAATACGAACGTTTATGCGGATAGTTTTACTCAGTATTACAAGATCATTTTGGCAATGAGCTCGCAAGCTCAAAGGCACCAAGGAGTCCATCAAGCACCATCTGCGTCCCAATTACCGCAAGAATCAAACCCATCATACGAGTAATTGCTCCCAATGCGCTGGCACCGATGAAGGCCACAAACTTCTCACCGAAGACAAAACACACGTATGTTATTGCACAAAGAAGAGCGAACACCGCAATAGTCACTCCCATATTGACAAAACCGTCCGCAGAGAAATTCATCGCAGTTGTTATAGTGCCCGGACCTGCGAGAATCGGTATAGCCAGTGGAGATACCGAGACACTGAGTGCCGCTGCCTTTGACTCCTGCTTGTCTTTTTCGCTTGGGTGGTTCACCCTTGAAAAATCACCTTGCAACATATGAAAACCTATAAGAAAAACAAGCAGACCTCCGGTAATGCGAAAAGCAGGCAGAGTAATGCCAAACAATTGGAATATCACCTTTCCTGTAAAGGAAAAGACAACAACTATCAGGAATGCCAATATCAGGGATGTTGACGCAATGGCTCTTTTGGTCTGTTTATCCTCGTCATGCGTAAGACTTAGAAAAATCGGGATGTTAGCGATGGGATTCATTATCGCAAAAAAACCCATAAAGACGGTTACTGCATGCAGCAGTATCTTTTCCATTTTTAGCTTTCGACCTCTTTTTAGATATTACCTACGGCAGGTAGTCCACAGAGAAGTGAGAACAAGGTGACAGTCCTTCGCAAACTCCTACACGCGGTTTTCCAGCATAAGACTCCTCGTTATTGCCGATACTTCTGGTTGCAAACTTAATGCCTGGTTCATTGCTCCAATGAGTTGAGTAAAACAAATACCGCAAACCCTTTGTTTTATTATTGGGTAGCCCGATCAAACTACCAAATTCCAAGACATCTCTGCGGTCGCATGTTCTTAATTGGCGGTTATATACAACCAATGGCCACATATGACCTTTTTTTAGGCGCTTCCAGGCACTTTATTTATCTGCGTTTTTCGAAATTTAACTTCCAATAAATCAATGAGATGCGTGATAAGGGGACCAGGGCTCTACCTCTGGCATGAAGTTTGAATTCATAAACATTAGAGAACAAAAATATTGCTGTAAAATTAATTCAACTGGAGGCCTTTATGCTGAAAAACATGAAGCCAAAACAAGTATTTCATTTTTTTGAAGAATTGTCTGCAATTCCAAGATGTTCAGGCAACGAAAAGCAAGTAAGCGATTACCTGGTCAATTTTGCAAAAGAAAGAAAGTTAAAAGTATTTCAGGATAAAGCTCTGAACGTCATTATCAAAAAGCCCGGAACTGCAGGCTATGAAAAATCACCCGCGGTGATTATTCAGGGGCATATGGACATGGTCTGTGGCAAATCCGAAAAATCCAGCCACGATTTTACCAGCGATCCAATCTCCCTAAAGAAAAATGGAGATCTTATACGGGCAGATGGCACAACACTAGGCGCGGATAATGGCATAGGAGTGGCCTATGGCCTGGCCATATTGGACTCGAAAGACATCCCCCATCCACCAATCGAGTTGCTGGTCACAACCGAAGAAGAGACCGGTATGTATGGAGCAGCTTCACTTAAAGCAGACCATCTCACTGGTAAAATGCTCCTGAATATCGATGCGGAGGAAGAGGGCGTTTTCTATGTCAGCTGCGCAGGTGGATTGATTCTCATCAGTGAATTCACCCCTCGCTGGAAGAAGACCTCACGCAGTGGTCTTGTCATAAAGATTTCCGGCCTGAAAGGCGGGCATTCAGGATTAGAGATTGTCCTGCAAAGAGCAAATGCCATCAAGCTTTTGGGAAGAATCCTGGATGCGGCCAGGAGAGCTGGAAACTTTAATATCTCCGCGATCTCTGGGGGCACGGATCACAATGCAATCGCCAAAGAAGCGCAAGTAACTGTTGCTGCCAATGCTTCCGTACTCAAAAAGATTAAGGCCATTGTTACAAGTTTCTCCAAGGAATTGAAAAAGGAATTCGCATCTACGGACCCAGACCTGCAGGTGGCTGTCGCTTCCGTCGATAAGGTTGCCACATACCTAGGCAAGGGTTCTACAGAGAAGCTTATTGACTTTATCCTGATTGCTCCCAATGGCGTTCAGTCCATGAGTCCCGATCTGGAAAATCTCGTTGAAAGCAGCCTGAATTTCGGTGTACTCGAGCAATCGGGCAAATCCATTAAGATCACTATTTCCATAAGGAGTTCTGTCAATTCTATCAGGGAAGATATCACCCGCGGGCTTGAATCCTTAGCGAAGATGGTAAGCGCGAAAACCTCACGGACAGGTGAGTATCCCGCCTGGCATTACCAGGCGAATTCAGAGATAAGGGATTTGTGCGTCAGTGTTTACAAGGAGGTTTCCGGCAGTGATGCATCTATACAGGCCATTCACGCAGGACTTGAATGCGGCCTGCTTAAAGAAAAACTGCCAAAGACGGATATGATCAGCTTCGGGCCGAACCTTTACAATGTCCACACGCCTGATGAAAATCTCAGTGTACGTTCGGTAGCTAATATGTGGGAATTTCTAAAGGCGATCCTCGCAAAATTAAAATAAAGTAACACGAAGGTGCAATTATGGCTAATGCGAAGCCTGCAGTTAAAAAATACGAACTGTCTCAGGACGCCTACGGTGGAAAGCCCGGAAGCGAATATGTGCCATATATTCCAACGACAGAGGCCATGCCCGAACTGACCGGATATTCCATCATCATCGGCGTCCTCTTCGCCCTCATATTCGCCGCTGCAAATACCTATCTTGGGCTCAAGGTCGGTCTTACTATCTCTGCAGGCATACCCGGCGCGATTCTCGCTACAGGCCTTCTGAAAGGACTTTTCAGAAGGAACAATATATTGGAAGCGAACATGGTTGCGTCTCTTTCCGCCATGGGCGAATCGATTGCCGGCGGCATCATCTTTGTTCTTCCGGCACTGATACTCCTTGGTTTTGGCCTGAGCATCATGACAGTTGTCATCGTGACAATCATCGGCGGCCTGATGGGCGTATTCTTTATCACCCCGGTGCGAAGATACCTTATTGTCGAGGAGCACGGCAACCTTATCTATCCCGAGTCGATGGCGGCAGCCGAGGTACTTGTGACCGGAAGCGAGGGTGGCAGCGGATTCAGAACCGTCCTTCTCGGCATGGGAGTTGGCGCCGTTTACAAGATATTTTCCGGTGGCTTCAAATTCTTCGGTGAAAATGCTTCGTATACCATACAGTCCTATCAGGGAACCATGATAGGTGTAAATACCGTTGCTTCACTCATGGGTGTCGGCTTCATTGTCGGCACTAAAACCTCCATACTGATGTTTGGCGGCTCCGTTGTTGCATGGCTTGGTCTTATTCCCTTAATTAAATTTTTCGGCGCCGGGATGACGGAGCCTCTTTTTCCCTCGACGGTGCCGATCTCAGAAATGGGGGCATTTGACGTGTGGTCCAGTTACATTCGATATATCGGTGCCGGGGCCGTTGCCACAGGTGGCTTTATCTCCCTCATTAAATCTCTTCCAACCATCGTCAATAGCTTCAAACAGGCAATTGGCGGAATGGGCAAAGGCGAAACCGAAAGTGTGAAGAGGATGGATCTTGAATCGCCGCTCACCTGGGTCGTCGCTGCGGCAATGTTGGGATTTTTGTTGACCTGGTTTGTGCCGATAATCGGCGGCGGCTTCGTCGGCTCTCTCCTTGCCGTGTTCTTCAGCTTCTTTTTCGCGGTCGTCTCCGGCAGAATGGTCGGCCTGGTCGGTGCCTCCAATAACCCCGTATCCGGCATGACCATAGCGACACTTCTTGTTGTCACGACTGTCCTGAAGCTTATGGGCAATACCGGTGACCTTGGAATCAAGACCGCACTGATGATCGGCGGCGTCGTCTGCGTCGCCATCGCCGTAGCAGGTGGCACGGCACAAAGTCTTAAGACCACCTTTATCATCGGCGGCACGCCCAGAAAAGTCCAGCTCGGCATGTTTGCAGCTCTTTCAATTGCCTCTGTTGCCGCGGGAGGCACCTTGATTTTATTGAACTCGGCCTATGGAATCGGTGACGTTGCGGTTCCTGCACCACAGGCAACGCTCATGAAAATGATCGTCGAAGGCATCATGACGGCTCAACTTCCGTGGACACTGGTATTTATCGGTGTGGCTCTGGCGGTATTCTGTTTCATGGCGAAAATACCAATCCTCGCGGTTGCCCTTGGCATTTACCTTCCCATAGGTCTTACTGCGGCAATATTTGCCGGTGGCATCGTCAGAGATCTAGTGGAGAGAAAGATGAAACCAGTTGCCAAGGAAGAGGACGCTGGAGATGATAAAAAGGAGGAAAAGGGAAAAAATACTGAGCTCGACAAGGCCGTTGAAAAGGGAATTCTGCTTGCGTCAGGGCTTGTAGCAGGAGACGCCTTGATCGGCATTGTTATCGGCATATTCGCCGCTATTGGGACAGATATTGCCTTCGGGCTCAAGCTCTTCCCTGTCATTGCAGAGAACAATCTGGTAGCTTTTGTCATGTTCCTGTTACTGGCAATCTGGATGTTCATCTATTCGACGAGAAAGGATCGATCACAATGACCCAGCAAAGCTCTGCAAAAGATAAATATAACTTTGTCCTTTATATTCCTGAAATCATCCACCAGAAATTCAGAGTAACCGATGCGGGCAAGGTCATTCTGGATTTGAAAATAAATCTGGCAAAAAGGCTGATGGGCAGGCTTGTTAACAGAGAACCGGTTGCAAGCCTTGAGTTTGATGAGCTTTCTTCATCAGTGTGGCTCAACATGGATGGAACGCGGAGCATCCTGGACATAGCCCGCATCCAAAGCAAAAAAACCGGAGATGACATTGACGAGGCTGCGAGAAGAATCGTCCAGTTTATGCGATATATTGCCAATAGAGGCTGGATCAAATTTAAACTGGCCGCGCATAAACCGAATTAACAGACTGGTAATCGTAAATTGAATTTCTTTGAGCTTCATTCAGCCAGTCGATAAATCTTTCAGTTGTTTTCTTTGACAAAAACCGTCCGAAGACATTCCGGTCGTAGCGGTAGAGACAGTTTTATGGTTTTTTGCCCTGCTGGAGAGGTGGTATCCCGTGTACTGGCAACGGGGTTGTGTTTATAGGTATTTTTTCGTGCAAAGCGATGCCTGCCAGGTGGTCAAGCTCAGCGTCCGTTGTCGTGGGAAGAAAGCGCTTCCTGTAAAGCTCGTCGTGCAGGATAGTCACGACAGCAACCATGGGTGCTGCGATTAAAACGCCCAAAACGCCGAAAGCGGCGATACTGAGGAGCATGGAAAAGACTACTGCCAACGGATGCAATTTCATACGCCGTGCCATAATGTAAGGGATGATCACATTGTTCTCGAAGGCTTGAACAGCGATATAGATAAGCACGACCCACAGCGGAGTCAGCCCACCTTTTCCGACAGCCAGCAAAAGCGCAGGTACGGCACTCAGTATCGGACCCAGAAAAGGAATCGCTTCCAGGACACAAGCCACCAACCCCAGGACCAGTGCGTCCATGAAACCAAAAATTGGCCACATTAACATGAAAACCAGCATTCCTATGGTAAACATACCCAGCAGTGTCGCGCTGGCCCAAATAGGGACAAACTTTCCAATACGCTGCAGGATAGTCACCACCTGATCGTGGTGACGCTCAGGAAAAAAAGAAATCATCATGCCAAAGATCGGGCGGGGATTCATAAGCATAAAAATCACCCCAAAAAAGACAGTTACCAGAACGACTAAGATCTGTGCACCGTTGAACGCCACTGCCGTGAAGCTGCCGAGTGCATCTCTAATCATCTTGCTCAGACTGGTGCGAAGCGTATCCGCCGCTTTGGGAGAAGCCGGGGGGGGCAGTGGAGTCGGTTTCTGCCTTTGTGACAGGACATTCTTTGTTCCCCGCACGGAATTGTCCTCAGCGATTTCAGTGCTGACTTCTGCCTGGAGTTTCTCCTCGAAAATAATCGATTGCTGCTCAATTTTAATCAGAGGTTTCTGGAGACGCTCCCAGTACATGGGCAAGCTCTGGGAAATGGTAACCACTGAGGTCTTCATGGGACCAAAGAATGCCCAGCATGTCAAAGCGATAACAACGAACGAGCCCATCGCGAGCAGTCCCGTCGGTACTCCTCTTCCACCTTTCCTGGCCCTCATCCAGGTGATTACCGGATTGATTGCGAGAGAAATCAAGAGCACAAGCAAAAGAGACAACAAAATTGGAGAGATAAGTGAGAATGATCGGATGAAGGCAAAAAGTACCGCACCCAGTAGTATATAGAACGAAATCGAATATGGTTTTTGATCTGCTGTTCGTTTGTCTGGCATTAAGCTTTCCATTGAAGTTCTTTTAAAATCTACATTTGATAAACGGCAATTTCACATCACCTCCTAGCCACGAGTGCCTTTACGTTCGCGCAGAAACCCAAGAATCTGTTCTATGACGGTCAGTCCCAGGTTAAGGTTTGAGACCGTATTGAACATGCTGCTCCAGCTGCTATGGACCTCGATATGAACCAATTGGCGACGCAGGTCGCAACATATGGCCTGGCGTTTTTTGGCCTCCTGGATTTTTTTTAGTTCTTTATCGAAAAACATGTCATGTCCTTTTTAAGTTCTGCGAGGCTTTGGTCAAAGGCCAGTGGCTTTTGTCCCAGGTGCCGGCTGAGGGCAATGAAGAGGACCACCCCCGCCAGCAGGCTGGCAACCGCGGCGGCTCCTAGTCCGTAAATTCTCCACTCGGGAGGTAAGATGTACACCCCGGCCAGAACCACCAACAGGAGGCCAACCATAGAAAAGACCACCCCCAGACATGCCAAAAGCCATGCTTGGACGAGACGTATCTTGGCCTCTCGCAGCTCCAAAGCCAGCAGTTCCAAGCGATCTTCGAGGATTTGGCCGGCTAGGCCAGTAAATCTTGAAATGATCCGTGGCAGTCTGCTCATGCTATTTCCTTGACATAAACCAACCCAACAACAGGCCACCGATGAATGTTCCGCCTATAGCATAATATGGTTTTACATGAATGAACTCATCTGCGACCATAACTTTGTCGAGTACCTGCTTTTCAAGATCACCGTAACTGCTTTTGCTTGAATCCAGCCGTTCTTTCAGCGCCTCTCTGGCTGATTTGATCCGATCGTCCAGCTCTCCTGATGTGGCATCCACCAGTGCTCGGGCGTGGTCAACCAGGTGCTGCATTTCTTCACTCATTTTCTGGGCGTTATCTTTTGTGTTTCTCATGTTGGATACTCTCCTTTAGATTATTTTCTTTTACTCAGTGTATTGTCGAGGGAGAAACCTTGGCCTGGGCGTACCAACCCTCGTCATGGAGACAATTTTCATTCCTTATATTTGGCGACGACATCTTGAACAGCAGTGCTCAGTGCACCCCACCCACGCTCCAGGCCAAACTTAAGCTGCTCCCAAGAGTCTTCGCCGGCGGCATCCATTTCTTTCACCTTGACCCTGATGGCGGCAACTTCCTGTTCCAACGTGTCTATCTGCTTGCTATATTTGATATGCGCGTCGGCTGTGGAAATCCTGGCCCGGGCCTTCAGTTTGGCTAATGAAGCCAGGGCCAGGTCCACCTCTGCCTCAAGTTTCTCTTGATAGGCTTTTTTAGTGTTCATATACGTCGATTCCTTATCGTTTCAAAAATTAGAGACTACGTCCCTGAATGACCCGAACCAGAATCATGATGATCGCAAGAACCAGAAGGATATGTATAAATCCACCCATGGTATACGAAGAGACAAGACCAAGAAGCCAGAGGACAATGAGGATGATGGCAATTGTTCCGAGCATGTTAATTCTCCTTTCAAAATTGAAATGTATGCGGGATGAAAACCTGAAAAGTTCTGTACCAGACCCACCGCAAGTGGCCCTGATGAAAAGGTAGCGATAAGATAGTCAGACGGAAGAGTAGTATCGCTTTCTTTATTTCTACTACTTCAATTACTGTGCCAGTCTAATGAACATTGCAATAGGCTAGATAACATATTGATATGATGGATTGATATTTGAATACATACTATTCTTGCGATAACTGGTGAATGCACCCATGTGGTCATATATAGCCGATGGTCATATGTGACCTTTCATTTTTTCAAGAAAATGATCTGCAAGCTGATTATACCCCTCAGGGAAGTACTATACGGACTCCCCATGGTGGAGAACTCCTCTGAGTTCCCCCCGCTAAGGTGTTTAGATTATTCCGGCCTATTTATCCCATTGGCATGATCGCTTTTCAAGACAGGACTATAGAAAGCTAGTCGAGGTTCAGAATGATCATTGTTGTAAGCATATAAGGCACCTCCGGGTACCGGGTACGCAGAAACAAGAAGATGATGCAGGTGGACATACACCGGCCGACGTCCCCAGCTGAGTCTATAGCTTACCGTGCTTTATTTATCCGGCGTATTCTATGCTTCATGGCTAACCTGAGAGCTCCGTAAGTTTACGAGGTTCATTGGAATTATCTTCTTTCATAGCGGTCGCCATCCCTGTCACGATCGTGTCCTCCGCCCGAGTGATGGTTAGATTCGCCTCTGTCACGGCCATGCCCTCTGCCTCGATCATTTCCTTCACCTCCGTCATGCCAAGGGCGTGGAAAAAAGCATCCGCCCAGAGAGAGTAGCGTTGTCAACATTACTATTGTCGATATAATTTTTTTCATTTTAATCTCCTAAATATAAACGATTTTATATACTTGGAAGTTCGTCTGTTGAGTTCCAAGACTGATCAAACAATCAAGGGAGCAAACCTCCTTTGGTGAGTCAAATTGTAAAACCACTATCTCCTGCAAGTCCTGAGTAACCATTGTTTCGTTGCAGCTGATTCTACTCCCTTGACAGCAATCCCTGGTCCATGCGGTATCAAAATGAAAAATATTTTATAACTATCTGTATTTTAATAATAATATTTTTGAATAGGAGATATGGGGAAGTCGTCGACGGTGATCCAATAGAGGTCACATCTGACCATCGGTTACATGTGACCTTTATGAAGTGGCAGGAAGCAGCTCAGATTGCCATCCTTATTCGGACAATGAATCGTAATATCTATATGATGAATGACAGTCTGATAAACGCAATGCACCTGGCACGACGCTTGCTATCCTTAGTATATCAATGCAACACAAAGAGTATCTGCGGATGACTTGCAGAAGAATGTACTTTTAGAAGATTTACGAGAAATAAGAGAATACTGGAAGAGGAGCCAAGTAAGTATCTAACCCCGGTTAAAGTTAAGATGAACTCCCTCTCGAATGATCTAAACAAAATAAATTCAGATTGATGCTCTACCTACAGCACGGAGAGGACATGACAATGAAAAAAAACAAAGAAATCAATATCCTTTTAATCGAGGATGATTCTGACGATGCCTTTCTTATTATGGAAATGGTTGCCGATGAGAAAACGGGCACCATGGGGATTGAACATGTAACCACCTTAACTACCGGGATTGAACGAATCAGAGAAGGCGGGATCGACATCGTGCTTTCTGACCTTGGCTTACCGGAAAGCAGTGGGCTTGACACTCTGGACCTCCTGCTGCCCGAGCTGGGGAGGATATTGCCTGTGATTGTCCTTACTGGTCTTGCAGACCGGGAAATCGGTGCCGAGGCGGTCCGTGCCGGTGCGCAGGACTACCTTTTTAAGGAGGAAGTGACCGGTAGTTTGCTGGTCCGTTCCATCCTCTACGCCATTGAGCGTAAAAAAATGATGGTCGAGAGGGAAAAACTCAGGCAGGAACTTGAAGATGCCCTCGACCAGGTAAAACTACTGTCTGGATTTCTGCCTATCTGCTGTTCATGTAAGAAGATACGAGACGACAAAGGATACTGGCAGCAAATAGAGATGTATATCAGCAATCATTCCGATGTCCAATTCAGCCACGGCATCTGCGAGGATTGCTCAAAAGCACTCTATCCTGAATTTCATGTTGAAGCGTTGAAATGAGACATGCCAATTTCTCCTGCATCAGCCTCAAAACCAGGACAGTGGTCATGCTCGGCCTCCTCATCTTTGTTGCCTTGGTCGCAATGGGAGCCACAAACTACTTCTACGGCTCGAGTCTTGCCATCCGAGAAACACTCAGTCTGTCCAAGGAGAAGATGACAAACGACGCCCTGCGCATCGTAAGCAGGATGGTGGACAAGAAGGCGGAGCTGATAATTCTGCGGGAAGTTCCACCAATGCGCGGAATCATAAGGGCAGAGGACAATGGCGGTATAGACCAGGAGACAGGGGTCTGGTATTGCATACTGGTATGCCCGCACTGAAGAGGTATTTACAGCGTTTCTCAATGGTAAGCGCAATCAATACAACCAGATCTGCTATCTGAACGAACAAGGTAACGAACTGGCCAAGGTTTCCCTGGTAGGGAGCACAGTAAAAGTCACTCCACGGGATAAGCTGCGGAAGAAGTCGGACTATCCCTACGTTGCCGAGACCATAAGACTCAGGGAAGGTGAGGTATATTATGCAAATGTCAGCTTAAACCGAATTGACGGGGTAATTATGAGCCCGCACCTGGCGAGCTTGCAGATAGCTACACCGGTATATGATAGAAAGAACAACGTGCACGGCTTGATCGTCATGAGCCTTTCCACTCGGTGGCTTTTTTCGAATATCGATACTGCTGCACCTGACGCAAAAAAATATCTTATTAACCAGGACGGATATTTTCTTGCCCATCCAGACCAGACCAAGGAGTTTGGTTTTGACCTTGGTTTCAACTATACGATTAACAATGAGTACCCGATGATCTCGGAAGAGATGCTGGCAACCGAATCCGACATCAGCTATCATGGAGAATTCAAACATATCTGGGGATTCCAGAAAATATTCTTTGATCCCGGCAATAGAAAACGCTTTTGGACTGTAGTCTATGAAATACCTGAGGAGATAACCTTGCGTGACGTCTACAAAATCCAAAAGAGAATGGTTCTGGTTGGCCTGGTTATCATCTTCTTTTCAATAGGCTTTATTTTATGGATTTCACTGAGAGAAATCATTTCTCCCCTGACACGTTTGATAAAAACGGCCAAAAGAATGGAGGAGGGCGACCTCTCGGTACGATTGCCTGAAGACAAGGGTGCGGTTGAATTTATCACTCTCCATCACACTTTAAATTCCTTTGTCGAAAAACAACAGAACGCCATTAATAAATTCGAAATAGAGCTTGCCTTGAGGACCAACAAACTTGAGGCCAGCAACCGGGAACTCCAGCAGTTCTCTTATATTGCCTCCCATGACCTGCAAGAGCCGCTACGAAAAATAACCGCCTTCGGAGATCGCCTCGTGGCTCATGCTGGTGAATCGCTGGATGAAAAGAGCAAAGATTATCTGCACCGGATGCAATCGGCCGCCATCCGGATGAAACAATTGATCGAAGATCTATTGAATTATTCAAGAGTTACAACTAAGGCCCATCCCTTTGAGGCTGTGAGCCTGGAAAAACTGATCGAGGAGATCAGAGAGATCCTTGAATTTCGTATTGCCGAGACCGGCGGGCAGATTGAAATCGATGGAAAACTGCCTGAAGTGTATGGTGACCGGTCCCAGCTCCAGCAGCTCATCCAGAACCTCTTGGCGAACGCCTTAAAGTATCATCAACAGGATCTTCCCCCAAAAATAATCATTTCAGGCTGCAAACTTGCCGGTAGTCTTGCTGAGATCAAAATTACGGATAATGGCATCGGCTTCAATGAAAAATATCTTGACCGCATATTCATCCCGTTTCAACGTCTCCATACGCGGGATGAATATGAGGGTACCGGTATTGGCCTGGCCATCAGTCAGAAAATTGTTCAGAGACACGGGGGGATAATCACAGCCAAGAGCCAGCCCGGTGCCGGAAGTACGTTTATCATGACCCTGCCGACGACCAAGAGAGTGTGACGCTCTCATCTGCAACATATATACAAGGAGAATGTACCATGCATAAAAAAAGAAAGCCGCTGACTATACTTATGGCAGATGATGACGATGAAGATTACATGCTGACTGTAGAGGCCTTCCAGGAGTCGCGGATATCAAACCCTTTATACCGAGTGAAAGATGGGGAAGAGCTCATGGACTATCTGCTTCTTCAGGGCAAGTATTCTTCAAGGGAAGAGGCACCTCTTCCCTCTCTCATCCTGCTCGATCTCAACATGCCGAAAAAAGACGGCCGGGAGGCATTGCAAGAAATTCTCGCCCATGCTGATCTTCGCATGATCCCGGTGGTGGTAATGACCACCTCGGACGCCAAGGAAGACATCTCCGGATGTTACGCAATTGGTGCAAATTCGTATATTGTTAAGCCCATTACCCATGAAGGACTGGTCAAGGCAATTAAGCTGCTGGGGCAATACTGGCTTGAGATGGTCGAGCTACCTTAAGTTGAAGGTATAAAAAACCTTCACGAAACTCTTTCCTAAACATAGGAAAAGAATTTCTGAGGTATTGATAGCTTGCCGGCTACGTTGTTGCCTATTTATTCTATGTGCGCTTTGGCCGTTTGAAGAGCATTATTTTTATCCTTTGTAAACAGTCTCCACATCATCTCTGACGAATGAATACCTGCTTTTTTGTCTTGACCTCTGGATAAATACCAGTGTCCAAAGCGTTCCACCGTCGCAAAGGGATGATTCTCGGTGCAGAATAGGCCGCAAGGATTGATATCCTTAAAGAAAATAGTTTCGTCCGGGTCCTCATCATACGACATGTTTGCTGGCAGGGTGATCTGCGACACATCTACGTTCTCTGCCTCCTTTTCATCCAGCCAGTCTGAAATTTTCATTTGATTTTTCCTCCTTCAGAGTTCTAAAGTGAAATTCGCTCACAACTACTGCCAGCCTGCTACATCCATAAATAACTTATAAGGTCTTTGGGGTACCAAGGACAGCAAGCAACCCGTGTGCAACGTCTCCATGTGAAACACCCGGTAATTCCGTTTGGGAGAGAAGGCGGGCAATCGGCTGACCCGGCAACAGATAGAACGTAATATCATTTCTCCCATAATTTGAGGCAGGGAAATGATCATCCAGTGCTCTTTCCCATTGATCGGCCCAATCGGTGTCATAGGGGAGGAGTGACTCGTTCAGATCAGGTACGTACGGGATGGTCCTGACGATCCGCTCAAAATCAGCAACAAGCCCTTGGTGAATATGAATAGTTGCCTGCTGGAATTTTTCAATCTGCTCTACCACATATTTGCCACTTGCTGCAATTTGCGCCGGAAGGGCAAGCTTAAGCAAAGGGACGGCATGAGCGTTGCCGGTAGATTGATATCTGTTGAAGATCTGATCGGCACTGTCACGTGTCGAGGCCAGCCAGACTTTTACCGGCGGTATAGGTTGGTTTTGCAGGAGACGAAGCCAGGCATCAAAGCGTTTTGTAATGCCACCTAATCGAGATTTTTCCAGTCGTGCCTTGATGTCGTCCATCTCGCTGAAGATGTCTTCTTCGTTTGAATCGTCTCTTCCCTGTATGGCACGAAACGTTTCGATTTCATCCTCGGTGAAGAAAGAAAACTGCTCCCGCAGGGCTTCTTCGTTGCTATCGAGTATCTCAGCTATGACAAGTACCAATCGAGCCTGCCAGAGTTTCAAGCTCTCCTCGGTATTTGCGTGTTTCACGCCATATTCCTGGAGCAGAGAAGATATGATGCTCTGCTTGAAATCAAGAGATTCTCCGTCCGCCTGAGCAGGATTTGAATCAGTGGTTGATCCGTTGAGTTGTTCAACCGCATGTTCGTCTCGGTCGCTGATATCACGGATTAACCGTAAAAATTGTTCACGATTCTCTCCGAGAGGAGCTGGAACATGTGGCTGACACAAACCGCGCTCCAGGAACAGCTCGGCTTCGGAATTGATGACAGAGTCGGGCCCAGGTGCCACCACCCGCAAAAAGTGCAGGGGAGTGAAGAATAACAGCAGCGGATAACGTTTCTCATTAAAGATGTCTGTTTCCGGAAAGAATAATGTTTCAAAAGAATTCATAATTTCAACCTAAAGGGGGGAAAATTTTTTTTGTGATAAGGGGTAACACCAAAAGCCACTTTGAGACTCCTGCTACTACCGCATATTGAAGTTGCTCCCGCCTAGAAGGCCTAGCAGACCGATTACAATCAAATATACGGCTACGATGTAGTTCAGCAGACGAGGTGCGACCAGAATGAGAATACCGGCAATAAGTGAGACCAGCGGAGCGAGGCTCATATGTAAATTACTTATGTTCATGTTTTCCTCCTTGGAGATGATTAAACCCTATCGGGTTATAATTGGGTCACCCGGACTTTCTGGTCCCGAATCACAATGAGGGTAAAGTTCCTTCGTACATTCAGGACAGATACCATGATTGAGCTCGGCTTCGGTGTGATCCGAGACATAGACTTCCACCTGGCTCCAGAATTCCTTGTCGTCACGAATCTTTTTGCATTTTGCACAGATCGGGACAATACCCCGAAGGATGCGGATTTCATCAAAGGCTTTTTGCAGGGCATCTTCTGACTGCTTACGTTCGGAAATGTCGATAAAGCTGATGACCGCCCCTTCTATAATATTATCAATGGTGCGGTAGGGGTGAATGCGCATCGTGTACCACCGTCCTTCGACTGTCTGCACATCTTTTTCTTTGGGGACCAGGTTATCCAGCACGGTCTGCACATCAGCAAAAAGGTGTTCGGATTCCGTCAAATTACAGACAATATGACCGATTGGCCGACCCACATCGGTCTTGATCAGGTTGATGATCCGGGTAATATCAGGGGTGAAACGGAGGATACGGAGTCGGTGGTCGACAAAGACCGTACCGATGCCGGTGCCGGCCACCATATTATTCATATCGTTGTTCGCTTTGGTCAGCTCCACGACATTGCTCTGCAATTCGCCATTGACCGTGGCGAGTTCCTCGTTGGTCGACTGGAGTTCTTCCTTGGAGGTCTCCATTTCTTCATTGGTGGATTGCAGTTCTTCGTTAATTGATTGCATCTCCTCAATGGTGGATTTAAGCTCTTCATTGGCTGTTTGCAGGAATTGTTCCTTGGATCGCAGTTCCTCTCTGAGTGAGGCAATGTACACGCTTGCATCAAGTTCTGCTGAAGGGATGGATCCGTCAGTGTACGCGGACATGTCAACGTCCAGGGGTACCACTTCCTCCAGAAGAACAAGATAGAGAGGTGTCTCGGTTGAACTTGTTGGACCGGTAATCATCGGACTAATGGTCAGATTTACCGTGATGAAAGCCCCATGGCTTTTGACCCGTAAACCGGTACGAAATGAAATTTCATGTGATGTCGATGTTTGGTGCAGCGCCGAAGCCAATTCGTGTTGCAACCCATCTCGAGCCATCTCCAGGATGTTATTGACGGTAGTCTCTCCAGGGGGTGGCTCCAGGTACATCCCGGTCCGACCATGGAGATAGAGAATATCTCCGTGATCGTTGACAAGTGCTCCGGTGGGGGCTACCTGCAGGAGGAGTGCCTGTTCGGTCAGCTCGCGCAATGACAGTTTCCCGAGTATTGCTTTCTTCCTGGCCGCCTGTGGCAAGGCACTGTCTCCATCCTTTAAGGTAGAAAAATTGTGGCCCAGATGCGCGCGATAAAGGGTGCCTACCCCCTCCTTACGACGATAAAGCTTGGATTTTTTATCAAATATGGCAAACAGATCACCACAATCCCCTATAGTTTCCGAAGAGCCCAGAAAAAGAAAACCGCCCGGTTTTAAAGCATAGTGGAAAAGTGGAATGACTCGATTTTGCAGGTAGGTACCCATATAAATGAGGAGGTTGCGGCAACTGATGAGGTCGAGCTTTGAAAAAGGTGGATCTTTAATGACATCTTGCTCTGAAAAGATCACCATATCCCGTATGTCTTTGTGAATGCGGTAGGTGGTGTTGTCGGCTTCGACGGAAAAAAAGCGATTCAGCCGGTCAGGTGAGACAACCTCCGCGATACTGGCCGGATACAGGCCGGTACGGGCAGTGGCGATTGCCCTGCTGTCGATGTCGGTTGCGAAAATCTGTACCGTATAGCACTGCTTGAGTTTATTTAAATGCTCCTGCAACAGGATGGCAAGAGAATAAGCCTCCTCGCCGGTCGAGCAGCCCTGCGACCATACCCGGACCGTGTCGCCAGCGGATCGGTTGGCAAAGAGCTTTGGTATGATTTTTTTTCCAAGGACCTTGAATAGTTGGGGATCGCGGAAGAAACTGGTCACACCTATAAGCAAATCAGAGAAAAGTGCTTTCGCCTCGTCAGGAGTCTGCCGCAGGTATCTGGCATATTCATCCATCGTTTTGATCTGATGGATGGCTAGCCGTCTTTCAAGGCGGCGATCAATAGTGCTTGGTTTGTATTGGGAGAAATCGTGTCCGGTCTCTTTTCGCAGCACATTGAATATCGTTTTCCTGGTGTTCTCATTCTCTGTCGGTGCAGGAGGAGAGCTTTTAGCCGGCCCGGTAAAGGCATGCGCTGCATAGGCCATGAGCTGAACGGCCATCTCAGCCGGCGGCAGCTCGTAGTCAATCAGACCTGTGGCGATGGCACTCGTTGGCATACCGTCGTATTCAGAGGAATTTGGGGATTGCGCCATGGCCATACCTCCCTCGCCTTTAATTGCCCGAACGCCCAGGGTGCCGTCGCTACCGGTGCCGGAAAGGACGATACATATGGCTCTTTCCCGCTGGTCCCTGGCCAGCGATCTGAAGAAAAAGTCGATGGGCAGACGATGACCACGAGGGGCGGAGGGTTCGAGTAACTGCAGGGTGCCGTTCAGAAAGACCATGTCCCGGCCGGGCGGGATGATATAGGCACAGTTCGGTCGCACTTCCATCCCATCTACGACCTCGGAGACCTGCATGCGGGTATAGCGCTGGATGAGACCGGTGAGTATACTTTTATGGTCTGGGTCCAAATGCTGTACCAGGACAAAGGCCATATTGGGATCGGTGACCGCGGGCATGCCCGAGAAGAAAGCCTCAAAGGCTGCCAGGCCTCCGGATGAAGCACCGATGCCGACGATGGGGAACTGTTCCCTCGGCTCGATTTTCGATTGCGTTACGATTTTCTCAGAGGCCGTAGCACCGCCAGAGTGCTTGGGCGGCAATAATCGTATTGACTTTGCGGAAGACGCCGTTGTGTTCATTTCTTGAGGTTTTTTTCCCTTAATAGTCATGAGACTCCCGGAGTTACGGTATTCGCAGTTTAATTGTTTGACGGTGCATATCGTTACCGTTGAGGTGGATCGCTCCCTTCCCACTTTACGAAGCAATCATTATGCCAAGGCTCAAAGTACTCAGTCGCATCACCCATCTTGTTAGTATTTAACTATATTTCTGGAATGTGGCGGAGGAACCAGTTTCAGCCTGGGCTAAAAAGGCAGGTCATATTTGCCCAAGTGGTCATATATAACCTTTGTTCATCTTTGGAAGGGAGATGGCGGCTTACACGGGTTTGGCAGGTTGCCCCATCATGACGACGACCAGATGTTTTACCAGTTCCCGTTCCAGTAGGATAACCTTCCCCTCAATGCGCCTTCCATCCATCTCCATCCAGAGGACACCACGTTGGCAGCAGGAAGGATTTTCCACCTCAATCGCATAGGTCGTCTCACCATGCCGATAATTGAGGTTAAAGCGAGGCCAAGTCGCTGGGATCACGGGGGAGATTTCCATCTGATTCCCCCGTACCTTGAGTCCAAGAACCTCCTCGGTCCAGGTCCGGTACATCCATGCCGCCGCCCCGGTGTACCAGGACCAGCCACCCCGACCGATCCGCCCGGGCAGGCGGTAGATATCGGCGGCGACCACATAGGGTTCAACCACGTAATCCCAGACTGATTGTGCGTCGCGGGCGTGTTCGATTGGGTTGAGCAGACGCAGCAATCCTACAGCGCGCTCCCCATTGCCTTGACGGGCCAAAGCTATGGCCATCCACAGGGCGGCATGTGTGTACTGGCCGCCATTTTCGCGGACTCCCGGCGGGTATCCTCTGATATAGCCGGGTGAGGGGTCCGCGTGATCAAAAGGTGGGGTAAAGAGCAGGGCCAGCCCCTCATCCTCATGAACGAGCTGGTGCCAGGCAGACTCCATGGCCTCACTGGCCCGCTCGGGATCCGCCAAGCCTGAGAGCCATGCCCAGGATTGAGGCAGGGAATCGATCCTGGCCTCAGAATTCGTACTTGATCCGAGCGGGGTGCCGTCATCGAAGGTTCCCCGCAGATACCACGCACCGTCCCAGGCGGACTTTTCGACTCGCCCTGCGAGGGTGGCTCGTTTCTTGAGGTAAACCTGGTTCAGATCAGGTTGTTGCATTAAAGTTGCCAGTTCAGCCATTCCCTGTAAACATTCACAGAGGAACCAGGCGAGCCAGACACTCTCTCCCTTTCCTCCCGCGCCGACCAGGTTCAGACCGTCGTTCCAGTCTCCCGTGCCCATCAAAGGCAGGCCGTTGGGTCCAGAGGTCAGGCCGCGGTTTACAGCTCGCTTGCAGTGTTCAAAGAGTGTGGCGTGTTCAAGGCTGATATCAGGAATGAAGAAAAGCTCATGCTCGTCGTCTGCCAGTAAGGCTCCCTGGAGGAAGGGGAGCTCCGTGAGGAGAATATCCGAATCCCCGGTAGTGCGGACATAGTGTGCGACCACATAGGGCAGCCAGAGCAGATCATCGGAAATACGCGAGCGAATTCCTGCGCCGGCCGGTTCATGCCACCAGTGCTGGACATCCCCTTCAGGGAACTGCCTGCTCGCCGCACGCAGAATCTGATCACGGGCAATTTCGGGCCTGGCGTAACAAAAGGCCATAACGTCCTGCAGCTGATCACGAAAACCGAAGGCCCCGCCCGACTGATAGAAAGCGGAGCGTCCCCAAATTCGGCAGCTGAGGGACTGATACTGTAGCCAGCGATTCATGAGCAGGTCGGCGGCCAGTTCCGGGGTGTGTACTTCAATGGTGCCGAGCAGCTCATCCCACCAGGATTTGGTTGTTTGTAGAGCTTCCGCCACAACGTGGTCCTCGCGGTAGCGGAGTACAATTTCCCGGGCCTGAACAGTTGATTCGGCCTGACCCAGCATGCAGGTGATATAACGGCGCTCACCCGGCGCCATGGTGAGGGTGACCCGGAGTGCCGCACAGGGATCCAGTCCAGCCCCGACTCGTCCGGAAAGTTTAGTTAGTTCCATGGCAAGTGGTGTGACCAGCGAACGATTGCGCCCGATAAAGGAAGTGCGGTCGCCGCTATATGATTCTACCTCCGGGGTGATAGCCACAAAGGCGACCCGATCGCCATACTCTGGATGATAGCGGTTTTTAGCCAGCATCGCAGAAATCTCGTCATCCCAGTGGGTGGAGACATGCATTTGGGAGGTCTCGCGATTTTCTCCGAGTGTTAACTCCACATAATAGGTAATAGACAGCCTGCGCTTGGCCGAGGAGGCGTTGATGAGCTGCAGGCGCTGGAGTTTGACTGGGCTCCCGCCTTTCTCATCCACCGGAACAAAGACGTTTAGCTCCTGCTCGATCCCGTTGCTGTTATGCTCAAAGACCGTATAGCCGGCTCCGTGCCGTGCTCTGTAGGCAGGTTGTTCCCGGATAGGTGCTGCCGTTGGCGACCAATAGAGGCCGCTTTCCTCATCGCGGATATAGAGTGCTTCGGAAGCTGGATCCAGTACCGGGTCGTTCGACCAGCCTGTCAACCGGTTGCGCTGACTGTTGCCGTACCAGGTAAAGCCGGCCCCCGTCTCGCTGACCATGGTGCCGAAGGTTGGATTGGCGATGACGTTGACCCATGGGGCTGGGGTGTTGGTGCCGGGGCCGAGATAGATCGCGTATTCCCGACCATCCGGGGTAAACCCGCCAAGGCTGTTGAAATAGTTCAGCTCCAGGAAGGGCAGCGGGGCTGAAGGCTCTGGGCGGCCACGTTTAGTTACGAGCCTCTCCAGCAGTTCCGGTATTTCCACCGGTACCCCCAATTGCTGGGGCAGGGGGCCCCGGGCCGCCACCAGCACAACGGATGCTGCTGCCTTCAGGAGCTTCTGATCTTCCTCCGGGATTTGCGCCAGGCTTCTTAAAAAAATCGCCCCCGGCTGCTTCGCCGTCGTCGGGAGAGCATGCCCCTGGATCAGCTGTTCCAGCCTTTCCTGGAGGGGGCGCTGATAACTCCCTGCCTCTTCGTTGAGGATGATCAGATCAAAGGATAAACCATGCATCTGGAGGTAGGTGTGAGCCTGGAGCATCTGCCGGACCAGATTGATTTCCCGTGTTTCGCCGATGGTGATGAGGATCATCGGTCGGTCGCCCGAGATACCGTACGGCCACAGGCCGGCCTGACCCTTGCTGTTTTCGGCAAGGCGTCTGGCGGAAGCACGCAGCAGCGAATTGGCAAAGAGCAGGTGACTTGCCAGTTGCTGGAATCTCCGGGCATCGTCCGGCTGGATGCGCAGCATCTGTAACTGCTGCTGGGCTGATTGCCAGGCGAAATCCATGGCCCGCTCGGTGTCATGGGGATCGCCGTACTTATCAAGCAGCAACAGCACCTGTTCTCGACTTGGCCCGGCGGCGAGCAACAGGCGGCCCTGAATACGTTCGCCCGGCTCAAGAGAGATATTTTTTCGCAGGCTGAGAATCGGATCGAGGACAAAGCCCTGACTGCCACTGAGATCCTGCATTGCCCCCATGGGTCTTACAAGTGTCCGGCCCCGACCGATGAAACGAGCCCGGTCAGTCTCAAACTGCCATACTTTTTCCTTGGCCTCCGAGTTTGCTTCTTCATTTTTTTCAAGCATCAGACAATGGGCGATATAGAGGGGCAGATCGTTTTCACCCCTGGATCGCCGCCAGGCCAGCAGCACCTTATGGTTCGGGACTGCTTCGGTCTCTATGAAAAGCTTATTGAAAGCCGGGTGCTGGAGGTCGGCGTTATGCGGCGCCATAGCCAGTTCGACGAAGCTGGTAAGGTTGAGACGGCGAACCTGACCAGATTGATTGACCAGGGTGATCCGTCGTATCTCAACATCGTCTTCCGGTGAGACGATGATCTCGGTTTCGCTGGCAATGGAATGGTCGGTACGTTTGAATACCGCCCGGTCGAGGGCGAAATCCACTGAGTAGCCATCTACTTTGCCGCCGACCGGATGATAGGTCGTTGACCAGAGATGATCGGTATCCATTTCATGAACATAACAGAAAATTCCATGGGTATCGCAGGTCGAATCGGACCGCCAGCGGGTAAGTTGTCTGCTGCCCCACTGACTGTAACCGCCTCCGCTGTTGGTGATCATTAGTCCATAATGGCCGTTGCTGAGCAGCAGTGTCCTGGGCAGGGTGGTGTGGGGGGTAGCAATGGTGGTGCCTGATGGAGCAACCGGGGCGACAGCCGGGAGCTGCGGTTCACTCTTTCGGATTGAGATGAGGTGAATCGGCGGCAGGGCTGGGATTCGTTCCTGGAGAAGCGCCTCAAAAGCACGGACTCTCGGGTCGCTATGGAAACGACGCGGGAAAGGATTGTCATGGAGGAAATTGGTGATAGCGAGGAAGGCCATGCCTTGGTGGTGGGCCATATAGGCCTCGACAATTACTCCGTGTTTCAGTGCCTTGCCGGAAAGATCTCGCTGCGGTTGCCGACTGAAATCCATTGCCTCGAAATAGCCGTAATCACCTAGCAAATCAAGTCCGTTCAATCGTTTCATGTTTCGCACCACAGCAGTTGGCGCCTGGCTTAATGCCAGCAGAGAGGCGTACGGCGCAACGACCGGCTGTTCCTCTATGCCGCGTTTTAAGCCGAGGGCCGGTACACCAAAAGCTTTGTATTGATAGGTCTTGTCCAGATCCAGATCGGCAAAGGCAGACTCGGAAATTCCCCAAGGGACCCGATGGGTATGGCCATAGGTGATCTGGATTGCCACCGCATTTTCAGCTGCCTTATCGAGGAGGGAATGGGGGTAGGAACGGTGAAAGAGCAGCGGCATCAGGTATTCAAACATGGTTCCGGTCCAGCTGAGCAACACCCGCTGCCGGCCGACTGCACCATATGGCCGGCCGAGAGTGAACCAATGTTCCAGCGGGACATCACCCCGGGCTATGGCTACGAAACTGCCGAGTCGTGATTCGCTGGCCAGGAGGTCGTAACTGGAGCCGTCGAGGCGGTTGGTAGAAACATTATAGCCGATAGTAAACAGTTTGCGTTTTGAATCGTAGAGAAAACGCATGTCCATGGCCGATGCCAGGTTGTCAGTGTCTGTCATCAATTGCTCAGCCATCGCCAGGGTTTCTCCGGCCAGCCATTGCGCGGTGGCAAAGGCCTTAAGAACACGGTCGAGCCAGACAGTGAGGCCAGAGCAGGTGTTAGGAGATTTTTGTCGAATCTTTCTCAAGAGCCGGATCGACCCGATATTCCCTTGAGCCAGATTGATCAACGATGGTGCCTGGGAGAGATCTTTGTGAACAGCCGATACGGCAGGCTCACCCAGCGGTGCGAGCTCTACGGTAGATTTTTCGGCAAGGATGAGGGTCCAGGCAAGATAGCGCTCCGTAATGCTTTGCCAGGCGGCTGCCTGTTCTGCCAGTTCTTTCTTCCAGGGTGTGGTTGTCGCGTCGCCAACCACCGACTCGACATCGATCGTCATTTTTTCATGACGCTGCAGCAACTCATGCAAGGAGGATGGTGAAGTATTCCAGGCTGCCAGAAGTGCGTCAAGGATCTGGTGATTGAAATCAGCCAAGCCTTTCTTAATCACCACCTGTTTCAGTACTTCGCCGGTATCGGCCAGACCGGCGAAAGCCTTACCGCCAATAAGCGGATCGCGAACCAGTTCGTTAAGACCCTGGCGCAGGGCCCACAAGGCGCCCAGCAGGTTGCCGCTGTCGACGGTAGATACATAGCGAGGTTCCAGGGGGGCCAGTCTCTCTATATCGTACCAATTAAGCAGATGTCCCTGATAGAGGTCGAGGCGGCTGATTGTCGCCATGGTATTGGTTAAACGTTTCAAGACCTGGTCGATGGTCAGATAGCCGGAATCATAAGCTCCCAGAACGCTGGTCATCCAGAGGCCAATATTGGTCGGACTTGTTCGCATGGCCAGGCGATCCTGATAGGCAACCTGATAGTTGTCCGGCGGCAGCCACGAAGTGTTCTTGCCGACAAATGCCGAGAAAAAGTGCCAGGTCCGCCTGGCGACCTGCCTGAGCAGACGGCGGTCCGCCTCCGACAAAGGACTGTCGCTTTTTTGTTTGACTGGACGCTGAATTAAAAACCAGCCGATCAGTGGAGAGAAAAACCATAGACTGAGCCATGGAGTGGCAAGTGGCAGGCTCTTTGGTGTAATGAAGAAGAGAGTCCAGGCCACCATGATACTGAAAAGGCAGCCGAAAGTAAGACTGGCTACGAAGAGGGAGTTTTGCCGCGAACCACCTCCTCGTTCACGCCCGTCAACATTCCCGCTTAAGTAGGTCGCCTGAGCCGTCCACTGAAGCAATCGCCGCTTGGAAATCCATCGCCGGTAGCCGACCCGGGCAATGGCATCCACTGTCACTGCCGCCTGGTGCGGCAGCAGGGCTGCGTCAACCATTGCCCGCAGAATATCGTGGCCTAACTGGTGGAGGTTAAAATATTTTAATCCTTTAATACTGGTAGCCATCGTGAAGGGCTGGGCCAGAGAATGGAAGACCAGCTGTAAGGCGACCACCAACGTGGCACACGCTCCAAATCGCGGCGAAATAAACCAGGCCCAGAGCAGCAGCAGGACACTTGCGGACGGCACCAGGCTGCGGCGCAGGTTATCGATAATCTTCCAGCGGTTAAGTGGCGACAGAGGATTTGGTCCCCGGCTGCCATCCGCCAGAGGTACACGGGGGAAAATCCAGCCGGCGATCTGCCAGTCGCCGCGAATCCAGCGATGTGCTCTTTGGGTATAGCTCTGATACCCTTGTGGAAAATCATCGAACAGCTCGATATCGCTGGCCAGACCCACCCTGACATGGGCGCCTTCGATGAGATCGTGACTCAGTACCCAGTTTTCCGGGAATCGTCCTGATAAAATTCGACTGAAGGCGCGTACATCATAGATACCTTTACCCTGATACGAGCCCTCGCCGCTGAGATCCTGATAGACATCGGAGATGGCCTCGGTGTAGGGATCAATCCCCACGGCATCGGCAAAAAGACGGCTGAAGGTCGAACCGCTCGTACTGGTCAGGGTCGGGCTCACCCGTGGCTGGATGATAGTGTAGGAACCGGCAACAATCCTGCCTGTATCGTCGAAGCGGGGCTGATTAAGGGGGTGGGCCAGGGTTTCGATCATCCTGCGGGCGGTCCCGTGCGGCAACTGGGTATCGCTGTCCAGGGTGATGATGAAACGGACGTTGGCGAGGTGATCCGGGTTTCCCACATAGACCAGTGGTGCTGCGCTCTCGGGCCGAGTGCCGTCAATAAAGCGGTTCAGTTCCTCCAGCTTACCTCGTTTACGTTCCCAACCGATAAATTTCTGTTCGGAATCGCTCCAGCTACGTTCGCGGTGAAAGAGGAAAAATCGCGTATCTCCGTGACGATGGTTGAGGGCTTCGATACGTTCTCGTGCATCTTTCAGCAGGAGGTTGTCGCTTTCGAGTGAGAGCGAGTCGGCATCCATATAATCGGAGAACAGGCTGAAAAGAAGATTGGTTTCCTTATTGGCCAGATAGCGGATCTCCAGCTTTTCCACCTCGGATTTGACCGTCTTTCTGTCGGTCAGCATCATCGGTATGACAACCAGGGTGCGAAAACAGTCGGGAATCCCTGAATCGACGAAATCCATTTTTGCGAGTGGCCTAGGCGGCAGCAGGCGCGTGCTCAGGTAATTTACCACTTCAACTGCCAGTTGGCTGAGGGGAATCACCAAGAGCAGTAGTAGGACCAAAAGGATGGTGGGCGGCAGTCCTGCCAGAGTCCCGCCGGGATGCAGGATAAAGACGGTAACAAGCATCAGGAACAGGGTAAAGAAGAAACCAATACCAAGGAAAAAAACGGTGGTGTGATGTGAGTAGATCCAGGCGAGACAGCGGTAGCGGCAGGCTTCACGAAAAACAAGCAGACGGGCCAGGTCGGCGCGTCCCTCGCCGATCAACCAGGTACCGACATGGTTGCGACGTTCATCGCCCACCTTTGCTTGTCCGGCCTCTTTTGCCAGCTTGATGACATGCTCGGCAATCTCTTCCTCGGGTTGACCGGCAGCAAGAGCGATCGCTTCAACTGCCCCACGGCATCGATCACGAGTGGCGAAATCCATACCGGGATAGATACCGGCTGGATCGAATCGTAATATTTGTTCTACCCGGCTGATTTTTTCGAAGATCTCCCTCCAGTCGAAGAGAGCCAGATGGCGAAGACTGGTGAAGGCATTCCCGCAGGTCAACTGGTCCCTGGTCTGGCGGTTCAGTTCCCGCTGGAGAAGGTCTTGCACAGGGGTTTTCAGCGTACGCTCAAGCCAGTGTTGAACCGGTGACAAGGCCGAGGCCTCATCGTAGAGCAGACTGATCAGCTGCACACCGAAATAGGGGCTGGGTTTGGTCACCGATATGGTAAGCTCGGTGAGAAGGGCAAAGAGCTGGTTAGAATCGCGGCGATTGGCGGCGATCAGCCGGTTGGCCCAGAAGTCGGCCAGTTGCCGGTCGCGAAGATCTGCCAGGGCGGTGACCGCCAGGCTCTGGATACTTTCAATAAGGGCGATACGCAACATCTGAGGAATTGCCCAGAGTTCTCCAATGGTCAGGCTTCGGACCGATTGATGGGCATCAAGAAAGGCAAGAATATTCTCCCGATCCAAGTGCAGATCCAGATGGCTGACAAGATTTTTGGTAAGACCGTAGATGCACGGCAATCCCCGATAGGGTTCTGAGGCCAGGCTCGGCAGCTGCTGGAAAAAGCGCCGGGGGAGGTTGACCAGCACATCCCGGGCATTCTCCTCCAGAATGTACTCATTATCTAGTATCCAGTCGGCAGCTGGGGTGGCTTCTTGTTCCAGACGGCTCGCCGCACCGAGGTCGACGCATACCTGACGAAACCAATGTCGTGTTTGCCTGATACGTTTGAGCAAGCTGGTGTTGGGGACAGGATTTTGCTCCACCTGCTGCTCGTGGGCATGGCGCCTGGCGTGTTCCTGGATCTTGGTGTGGGAGAGTTTTCCGGTCGGGGCACGGACTTCCAGACGGCGCTCGCGACTGGCCTGCAGCACAAAAAGGGCAGGAGGGGTATCGCCGCTGTCACGCAATAGTGATATCGCGACCGGCAACATATCAACAGTTACTTTGACAACCAGAACCGATTCTCCGGACACCAGCCAGCGGGTATGGTTGCGAATGATGGTGCTCTTAATACCGAATTTATCGCGTCGAAACAGGGCGAGCATCCCCAGACCACCGATTGCGGCACAGATCAAAAAAACTACCGGGAAGGCCCAAAAGTCCCATGCAGGAAGCAATTGCAGCCAGTGCAGAAAAAGGCTGATAATGGTGCCGAATCCTCCGAAAAGGGTGGCCGCCATACCTGCTCTTAGAGCACGACGCCGTAAAAAAGGATCTGTCGTTTGAGTTGTTCCGTCCGTACCTTTTAGTATCAGGACGGCGGCCCCGCATCCTTTTTTTGTCAATGCCAGTAGGGCTTTTCGGGCTTCGTCCTGTTTCGCATAATAACCGGTAATAATGGTGAGGCTCAAGTTTTTGTCCTTTTTGTTTATCGAGCTTTTGGGAGTACAGGCCAGACGCTACGTGCCAATCTCCCGATCATAGACTACGCCTGCGACCTGACCCCATTCCGTCGCCATTGCCCATACCACCGCCCCGGTTCATCATACCTCCTCCTTGGCCCACACCACGCTGACCGGCAGGAGGCTGGTCGGGCAGGGTCAGGCCATGGGATTTGGCTCTTTCCTGCATTATCTGGTGATTTTCTTTGCGGATCTGATCCCGCTCTTCAATGGTTTTTGCCGCGGACATTTTTGCGCGAAACCCAGCGCGTTCTTGTGGCGTCATAAGTTGCACGCCATAGATTTGCTCCTGCTCTGCCACTTGCACACTCGTCTGGCCGGTTGCCGGATTGGTGGTGGTTGATGCCGAATTACCTGTGGCTGTACCTGCCGCTATAAAGCCGGCTTGTAGAGTCAGTGCGGTAGCCAGGGAAAAGACTATAAATATTCGATTTTTCATAAATAAATCCTTGTCTGTGTAGATGGTTTAATCGGTAACCTTAATTGATTTTATCTGAAGAATAACGTTGGATTGACCATGCGTAGCCGCTCTGTTCAGGCTTTTTTCCTTCCAACTACCAGCAGCACTATACCTCCGGCGAGGGCGAGAGCGCCAACGATTGGCGGCAGCGGCAGGGTCTTGGTTTTTTCCGCAGTTACTTGCAGCGGACCGATATCGACGACCTTCTCATCTGTCGTGTAGGTGATTCCCTGATAGACAAAAGCCACAACCCCCAGAGCTATGAGGATGATAGCAAAAAGTGTGTTTGTTCTCATGTGTTCTCCCACTTAAGGTTTGCAACAGGGTAATCTTGTTGCCAGGATTGAATGTATTGTGTGGCATCGGGCCTTTAAAGCTTTTCGATTTTAAGTTTGCGCATGCGGGCCCGCAGGGTGCTGCGGTCGAGGTCGAGGATTTCTGATGCGCTGTCCTTGCCGCTTACTTTCCAGTTGGTTTGTTCCAGCACCTGAAGTATATGTTCCCGCTCAACAGATTCCAGGGTTTTGGGGCCGACAGAGAGGCCTTTACTCGGTCGCTTGAGTTCATCAGCCAAATGGAGTTTGGGGCCCGACGAGTTGATTATCGCCCGTTCGAGCACATTTTCCAGCTCCCTGATATTTCCCGGCCAATGGTGATTCTGCAGCTTACGTATGACTGTTTCCGGTACAATAGCAACCGGTTTACCCAATCGTTTGGAGATTTTTTTGATGTAAAACGCCACCAGGAGGGGGATGTCGTCCCTGCGGTCCCGAAGCGGCGGCATGGTAATCGGGAAGACATTCAGCCGGTACCAGAGATCCTCGCGGAAATTCCCTTTCCGAACCTCTTCCTCAAGATTGCGATTGGTGGCGGCAATAATTCGTACATCGACTTTGATGGTGCGGGAGCCGCCCAAACGTTCGAATTCGCCTTCCTGGACCACTCTCAGCAGTTTGGCCTGCAGTTCCAGAGGTAATTCGCCGATTTCATCGAGAAAGATGGTTGACCCATCGGCAATCTCGAATCGCCCGATGTGTCTGGCCTGTGAACCGGTAAATGCGCCTTTTTCATGACCGAACAGTTCGCTTTCAATGAGGTTTGCCGGTAAAGTGGCGCAGTTTACTTTGATTAAAGCCCTTTTTTTCCACGGGCTGAGGTCATGAATGATACGGGCAGTTAATTCTTTCCCGGTTCCGGTCTCGCCCAAAACCAGGACGGTAGTGTTGCTGCCGGCGATCTGTTCGATCTTGTAGAGCACATATCTCAATCCGTTACTGTGTCCGACGATGGTCTCATAGTTGTATTCCAGTTTGATCTCTTCCTTCAGATAGGCTCGTTCTGCTTCCAGCAAAACCTTTAACTTTTGTATTTCGGTGAGGGAGTTTTCCGCAACCTGTCTGCCTCTTTCCGCTTCTTCTTTCGCGGCAACAAGTTCGGCAGTCCGACCTTTAACCAGCTCCTCAAGATGTTTTTTGTGAGTTACCCGGTCGGTTACATCGTCAATGGCCAGAAAGATCAGTTGGTTCTCTGTTGTTTCTCTCTCGATCCGGCAAGCATTGAGATGCATTATTTTTCGACCGATAGTTGCAAAGGTATGTTCCACCTCAAAGTTATCAAATTTTGAATTGTCAGGGAGGATCATTTCCAGCAGCTCTCTCAGTCCGGGAATATTCCATTGCCGGTTGCCAAGATCGTAAATGCTGGTTCCCTCCGTCTCGTCCGGTTCGACTTTGAATGTTTGGTAAAAGGAATGATTGGCCTTTACAACCGTGAACTCGGCATCAAGCAGCAGGATGGGCTCACGAATGGAATCCAGAATATCGACAAAATCTTCAATGGCTGGTTCTGCAATCTGTCTGGATATCTCGGATTTCCCGGGCAATGTGCATGTGGTTTTCGTGAAGGGCTTATAAGTTTTCAAATGAAGATTCTCCGCTATTCGACACCACTGGGTTTTCTTGAAAAATCCTAGAAAAGTCATGCAAGCCAAATGGTCATTTTGACTTTGCATGGGCACCACGCCACAATTCATTGGCGGTGATCGGTTTAATCCTTGTATCGCAAGCATTGTGCCTAACGGCTCTTTTACGAAATGAATCTCCTATCGCTTTGTTATATCGTTGAAAAATGTCCATAAAGCAGAGGCTCGCCAATATCTCATAGCTTCTCACCCCAGGTCATATATGACCATATGGTCAAATATGACCTGGGATGAGGAGTCCGGATGCTTTAGGGAAGAACGATGAAGGAGATTATAGCGAGGAGCAGCGGAAAGCAGTTGTCGGTTCCGCCGTGGGGAGGGGGATGGCTATTTTTCGATATTGAGCTTGCGCATGCGAGCGCGCAAGGTGCTGCGATCAAGACCAAGGATTTCGGCCGCACTGTCTTTGCCGCTTATTTTCCATTTCGTCTGCTCCAGTACCCGAAGGATATGCTCCTTCTCTACAGTTTGCAGTGATTTCCGGCTGGCTCCAAGATCTTTGACCGGCTTCTTCAGTTCATCGGCCAGCCGCAGTTTCGGGCCCGACGAGTTGATCACCGCCCGTTCGAGGACATTTTCAAGTTCCCGAATATTGCCGGGCCAGTGGTAGTCCTGTAAGGCATTCATGACGCCTGTTGGAATGATTTCAATGGTCTTGCCGATCCGCTTGGCAATCTTCTTGACATAAAAATCGACCAGAAGCGGAATGTCATCCAGGCGGTCCCGGAGGGGCGGACGGTAATCGGAAAGACATTCAAGCGGTACCAGAGATCTTCGCGGAACCTGCCGTTGCGGACCTCTTCTTCCAGGTTTCGATTGGTGGCGGCCAGGATCCGCGTGTCAACCTTGATGGTATGGGAGCTGCCGAGTCTTTCAAACTCGCCGTCCTGGATAACTCGCAACAGTTTTGCCTGCAGCTCCAGGGGCAATTCTCCGATTTCATCAAGAAACAGGGTGCCTCCGTCGGCAACCTCAAATCGCCCCAGGTGTCTGGCCTGGGATCCGGTGAAAGCACCTTTCTCATGGCCGAATAATTCGCTTTCGATCAGGTTTGCCGGCAGGGTGGCACAATTTACTTTTATCAGGGCCCGATTTTTTCGCAGGCTGGAGCCGTGCAGGGCTCGGGCGACCAGCTCTTTGCCGGTTCCCGTTTCACCAAGAATCAGGACAGTGGTATTGCTGCGTGAAATTTGTTCTATCTTATAGAGAACATGTTTGAGCCCGTCACTTTTGCCGAGAATATTCTCATGGTTGTATTCCAGCTTTATTTCATCCTGCAGATAGGCTCTTTCCGCCTCCAGCAGGTCTTTCAGCTTTTTTATTTCGAGCAGGGACGTTTCTGCTATCTGTTTTCTGGTTTCCGCTTCTTCTTTTGCCTCGATGAGGTCGACCAACCGCTTTTCGACCAGCTGCTCAAGACCTCTTCGGTTATATTCAAGGTCTGTTACATCGGCAATCGCCAAAAAGATAAGCTGGGTCTGGTTGTTGTCTCTGAAGATCCATTTGGCGTTCAAATGAAGTATCTTATGGCCCAGGGTTCCAAAATTATGTTCCAGCTCGAAGTCGTCATATTTCGAATTTTCAGGGAGGATGTTTTCCAGCAACTCTCTCAGCTTGGGGATGTCCCATTGCCGGTTGCCGAGATCATATATGGTTACGCCCTTCGACCTCATCGGCATTGACATGGAAGGTCCGAAAGAAAGCATGATTGGCCCGCATCACTTTCAACTCGGCATCGAGCACCAGGACTGGTTCGTGGATCGAGGTCAGAATGACGTCCAGAACATCAAAAAATGACGACGTTATCTGTTGGTTCTGCCCAGGATTGTATTCTTTTGCGTCACGTCCCGCAGGGGATCGACCATTCTTCATGGGAAGCTCACCATCTTCGGGTTCCGGATCAATGTTATCATGTGTAAAGAAAAGAGCCCCCCGACAAGCGAGTATTAAAAAGAATCCTGGCTTATTTTCTTTCCCGTTTGGCGTGGAGTATACTATCTAACACTAACCCGGAATAACAATAAATGACAATATGGAATAATTATATTTTTGGTCGAGGGAGGTTAATTCTTGTGATTTACCATGCTTTTGCGTATCAAACCTTGCCTAATCTTCCTTGAGAGGTACTTTCGTATTGAAACTACATAATGATAATCGATACGACCATCATGAAGGGAAGGGCTATCCGGTTTCCCGAGCTGTCGTTTTTGTAAAGCGGGTAAACGAAGAAGGGGATTTTGTTGGTTGCATAACGATTACCTCGATTTTTTGGTAAAAATGCCGGTGTTTGTTTTGACCAAGCGGAGAAGTTCGAACTCACGGCGCCGACCACCCCATGATCGGTACTGTGCTGATACTATTTTTCGGGCTTCCCTCGACAACTCAATCACTATACGCCACGTAAACAAGCACGTTACGTTCGCGGTCGAAGAAGCGGACGACCTGAAGTTTCTTGAAGACAAGGCTGCGGTGCTCGTCAAAGACGCGTTCACCGTCCTTGATCTCGCCAACGATTTTGATCGGGCCGACTTGACGACAGGCAATGCTTGCGTCACTCGTGTCTTCTGCCACACCTAATTCACCTTTGATTCCTCCTGTTTGCGCACGGGAAATATGACAAGCGACGCCCGTTACTTTGGGATCGTCAAAACCATCAATCACGATCTTGTCGTTGGGACCGAGCATACGAAAATGCGTACTGACCGAACCTGTCGTCCCACGTTCGGGGCGACTGAAGATCCATAACCCGCAGAGTACAATAACTAAGAGAATTGAGCTGCCAAGAATAATTCCTATTCGTTTCATGATGATTTACCTTCCTTACCCAACCCGATCCTGGTAGAGAACAAATGTTCTCTACCAGGGCGGTTCCGGCTATGTTGATTCGCTCGTCCAGTTCTCCGGATGCAGGCTTCCACAAATGACGTGACTGCTGATGGATTTAAAGACCTGATCAGAGTCTGCCCGTTAGGAGCAGGACCACAACGATAAGAACTATAATGCCGACTCCGCCACTGGGTCCATATCCCCATGATCGACTGTGCGGCCAGACCGGGATCATTCCCAAGAGCGCCAGTATCAGAACTATGACTAATATTGTACCTAACATAATTTATTCTCCCCTTAACAGTGATGGCCAATCTCAAATAAATCGATTTTGGCCGGTTACCGCACCGAGTGTACAGGCTTTAGTCGGTCTCGGATCTGGTTCTACTTGATGGTCATGTTATTGACCACTTTCCTTACTCCTTGCACATCGCTCACGAGTTTGGTGGCCAGGTCCTTCTCAGCTTCATTTTTGGCCGTTCCTCCCAGGTTAACCACGCCGTCTTTTGTCTCGACCGTGGTTTTCAGGGCGCTCGTTGAGCGATGGTACAGCAAAGTCGACTTGACCAGAGCGGTAACGGACGCATCGTCAATCACTTCGCCAATGGTAGCCATCTTTTCTCCCATCTTTGTTTCCCTCGACTTCATTTTCGAGGAGGGTGTTTTCATCTCATTTTTTACATCTTTGACTCCTTCAACATCCTTGGCATATTCGGTCGTCAGGTCTTTTTGGGCCTGACTCGAGGCGTTACCGCGCAAGGTGATGGTCCCATTTTTTGCTAAGACTTCAGTTTCGATGGCGTTCACGTTCCGATGGAACAAAAGAGCGGCTTTGACTTTGGTAATAAGCCATGCATCCGAGGTTTCGCTAAGGGCTTCACCTTTTTCTTTCAGCTTATTATCCACTTTTTTCACTCCCGGCAGGTTCGCAACACAATCCTGGGCCAATGTTTTGTGGGATCCATCTGAAACCGTCCCTGTCAAGGTAACAACACCGTCCTTGGACTTAACTGTAACGTCATCGCCTTTGAGATAGGTTTTGAACACATATGACTGCGTTGCGGATGTTACGATGTCGTCATCTGTCACAGACGCAAAGACAGGAGCACCGACGAACAACAAGCAAGCCAGAATTGCAGCCACTGCTAAACGATAGGTTGGCATGGTATTTTTTCCTTTATTTGTTGGAAATATTTGGTGAATCACCTGGAAATCATTTACCTGGTGATTTATTTTTCAAAAAACTACTTGCCTGCGATTTTCTCGATCTCACTAATTTTTTCTTGAACTTTCCCTGCTACATTTTCAACTTTCCCTTCGGATTCCAAATCACGGTTTTTGACTACTTTGCCGATGGTCTCCTTGATCTTGCCTTTCACTTGGTGCATTTTGCCTTTCGCGTTGTCTTTTGTGCTGGATTTCATGTTGTTTCTCCTGTTGAATTTTGATTTAAGTAGCTGCTGTAGAGATCCACTGCAGCTTATTTCAGATCCCAGTCGAGTCGGCTCCGAGCCGGCAGTCTTAGTCCCTTAGAAATTCTCTGGAAGTCTGCGCTTATCCGAAGTCTGCGCTTATCTCTTGTTTTTTAAAAAAGAATGTAGTGAAGGTATTTATACCCCTCAAGGGGGCACTAAACAGAGTCCTCGTGCTTTTCTGGGGTTAGTTGGTCCTGGGAACGATTCTCTTGATGGTCATGTTATTGAACACCATCTTGACACCGGGAACGTCAATCACACGTTTAGAGATGAGGTTTTTTTCATCCCAGCTCCCGACTTCGCCTTCCAGCTTGACCACGCCATCTTTGGTCTCGACAGTAATGCCCAGGGTTCTGGTCGAACGATGATACGATAAGGTAGTTTTGACCAGGGCCGTGACAGACGCATCATCAATTGATTCGTCTGTGGTGTCGGTCTCTTGCAGTCTATTTTCTCCTGCCTTCTCTGTGACAGGTGTCACCGTCATTTCATTTTTTACCTTATTCACCCCTTCAACATCCTTGGCATACTCAGCTGTCAGTTCTTTTTGGGCAGTGCTGGCGGCCTTGCCGCGCAAGGTGATAGTGCCGTTGTCTGCGATGACCTCAGTTTCGGTAGCATTCACGTTCTGATGGAACAAAAGTGTCGATTTTACTTTGGCAGCGAGCCACTCATCTATATTTAGAGCTGGCAATTGACTATGTTCTTCCAGCTTACTGTATACGCCGGTAACTCCGGGCAACCTCGCAAGAGTCTCCCGGGCTAGCAATTTATGAGATTCATCAAAAACCGTCCCGATCAGGGTGGCAATGCCGTCTTTATACTGTATTGTAATATCATCGCCCTTAAGATAGGTTTTGAACACATACGACTGCCTCGCGAATGATTCAACATCGGCTCCGGATGCAAAGCGAATGGTGTTGAGTGAAAACATTGAAGCCATAGTTTCCAGCAGTTCTCTACGATGTGGTATTTTTCTCATGGGCATTTTTCCTTTCATTGAGTGAGTCCTGGGCAGTTTCCGGAAATTGTTTTTCGGGTAATTCAACCTCAGAATTTTCTATAGGTGTGTCGGATGGACGCAGGAGCACAACAAGTGTAAGAGTGCTATTCGTCACCCTCTATTACCGCAAACTTTATGCCATGTTTACAAAGTTCAGCGTCACGTCATCCATCGCTTTGATTTTTTAGGGTTAAACAACACAAAAATGGATCTGCAGACAGGCTATCTAAAACCGAATACAGATGGTCGTATTTAACCTATCGGTCATATGCAACCCTTTTCAGTCTTTCTAAAGCTGTGGACGGCAGGCGATAAGGACCTGCTGCCGCACAGCACTTAAATGCGTGATAGAACTTGGCTTGACAACCGGCAGAGATATGGCATGAAACTAGCTTTTCTAGCTGAAGAAATGTCTCGAAGGGAAAAAGCTTGGGGGACGTAACGAGGCTGTAGAAACAGAAGATACCATGTATCATGACGGATCGTCAGATTGCGGACACAGTCCGGGACTATTTTCAAAAATAGAGAGGATGGAAAATGAAAAATTCAAAAGGAAGTGATTACTCCTGAATGCAAATCATTTCACCAAAGACTTTCCTATCGTTTGCGTGGGTGGTTCGGCCGGTGCTCTCGAGGCGTATACCCGGTTACTACAGCACCTGCCGACCGATATGGGGGTTGCAATCGTCATCGTTAATCATCTAAGAACGAGGATATCTTTTTCCTTTATGAAAGAAGCCTGTCAAATTTCCAGCCGAACGCCGACTTCAATTTTTTGGTCCACTGGAAGATTAAAAAAGGAGATAGCATCGGATGCGTTGCGGGACATAAAAATAAAGAGGTTCGCACGCCATCGCATCATGTCCGATTTTTCAGCGATAACAAGGTTTTCGTGGCCGATATGAAAACTCGTTGTTTCCGGATCCAGATCCAAACCCTGACCCCGCATCAGAGACAATACACTCTCCAACGTTAGATCTTCCATGAAGCCATAGCAAGCCTTGATGCGATGAAACCCTCCACCCAATTTTTCGGCTTGGATCTTTTCGAGATTAGGGCCTCGCGGAATGTCTTCCACCTGAAAAGTCAACAATATTGTACGATTGTGAATGATTTTGCGGTGTATGGGCCACTTGCCCGACCCCGGTTACAGCCATGAAGCAGAGCCACACCAGAATTACCGGTCCAAAAACACGGCCTAACTTCGCAGTGCCGTGTCGCTGGATCAGGAAAAGGCCAACGAGAATAACAATGGTGATGGGGATCACATAGCCTTTGAACAGGGGCGTGATAACAGCGAGCCCCTCTACTGCGCTCATAACCGAAATCGCCGGAGTGATTATGCATGGCAGATCGTCAGAGCAGCCTGAAAACAATAACGGACAGAAACCTTTTTTGGAGACTTCAGAACATAACCAACTTTCTTCTGTTTCCGTTATCGATAATACTTTCAGGTTGAGGCAAATGAAAATATCATAAAGTCAGTGCTTAGAAGGGAGAATGATTATAATAGAGTTATTATGTAGTTCCCTGCTGGCACCTGCCAGAAGAGACGGGAGCTTTACAACCTGGAAAAATACCTTATGACCTCTCCCAACCCGTCAACCACTCATAAAGGCCGTTATGAAAGTCTTCTCGAAGTTGTTTCAACCGATGATATCGTTTGTATCCCTATAGTTGCCGACCCGGACGCCATTGCCAGTGCTCTGGCCTTAAAAAGACTTTTCTGGAGAAAGGTCCAGAAGACTATTATCTGCCGGGTCAATGCTATCAAGCGTTCGGATAATCTTACTATGATCAGAGATTTGCAGATTACTGTGCCATACATTACAAAGGTGAACACCAGTGAGGTGACAAAGTGGGCCATGGTTGACTCACAGCCACATCACCATAAATCTTTAAACCCCATGGATTTCAGTATTATTATCGATCATCATCCTGCCGATCCTTTGCTGAAAGTCCCTTTCAAAGATATACGCGAGGAATACGGTGCCGTTTCATCCATTATGACGGAATACCTCAAGGCAGCAGACGTTATCCCTTCAAGAAAGTTAGCCACTGCTCTGTTTTACGGTATCAAGACAGATACTGATAACTTCACCAGAACGTCAACCTGTGCTGATGTTAAAGCATTTCGGTATCTTTATCCCCACGTCAATATCAATATTATTAAGAAAATTGAATCATCTGAAATCAACAAGAAAAACGTGGCCGCATTTCGCAAGGCTTTTGAAGAACTGCAATTTATCGGTGATACGGCCTATATCCATATGGGTGTGGTAAAGGATGCCGATTCGCTGGTGATTCTCGCCGATTTTTTTATGAAGATGGCGGAGGCTACCTGGTGCATCGTCTCCGGAATTTATGGTAAGAAATTAATTATTATTCTGAGGAATGTCGGTTTTCGGCTCGATGCGGGCAAGGTTGCAAAGCGACTGTTTGGCAAGCTTGGTTCAGCCGGGGGACATAAGAGTGCCGCGAGGGCAGAGATACCAATCTCAGCACTTCAGGATGACACAGAAAATCTATCGAAAATTAGTGAGTATGTTGCCGATAAGATAAAAAACCGTTAATCACCTTGCCAGTGAGTATTGCCCGGTCTAACTGGTTCGACTTTAATCAGCAAGCGGGCTTAACATGGAGACAATATCGCTTTCCTGTGCTGGATAAGATGCCATAATATTGTTCTCGTGCAATATGGTAACAGGAAGCTTCTCTATCATTGGCCGTGATATAGGGTTCTCAAGCTATATATTTATTATGTTTCGTGCCTACAATATAACAAGTTGCAAAATATCTTAATAGAGAGGTCAATCAACAACAGCATTTTCAGAAAAATGCAGACGACAGGAGTTTACTATGATTGATGAGAAACATTTTGTAAGTGAAATTGAGAAAAAGATAGATACCTGGCATAAAGAAATCAAAAAATTCAAAATCATAGCCGAAGTTGCCAAGCCGGATGAGCAAATAGAACATTATCAGGTTATTGAGGATATAGCCAAACAAGTAACTGGCGTTAACGAAAAACTTGATGAATTTAAAGCAAGTAGTGTGGTGGACCGAGAGAGTTTTAAAAATGAAATTGTTGTCCTGCAACAGGGGGTGGACGATACTATTGACGCGGCCAGGGTTACAGTTAACTGACCGCCTTTCATCACCGCAACCGGGTCATAATCTTTGATGCTATCCAGGGGATGAACCCCGGCAATCAAAGTGCGCTTATCTTTTCATTGGTTTTCAAGCAGGTTCTGGATGCGCGCTTGGGAATCGTTGTCTCGTCCGAGTGTGGCCTCAACCATTATTATGACAGGTGTTTTTTTGAGAAATATTCTGGCAATGGCTAATTTCCGGCACTGTCCGCCGGAAAGGTTATCTCCCTTTGTTCAGACCGGTTAGCTGCAAAATATATTTGAGATTAAATTTAACGATTTGGGATTATTGATAAAACAGTGGTGTGCGAAGCCGTCTTGAAGACGTGTCGGCACAATACTTCCATATGGGCATTGTAAAATGGATGCCGCTTGCCATGTACCTGAGTGCAGGAGCCTTTAGATACGAAATTTACCGTCTCACCCCTCTTCTTCTCCAAAATCATCTGGTTACCTCATCGAAGGTCATATTTCACCAAATGGTCGTATATAACCTGTCGGACGGCCATGAATTCTTCTCGAATCACTGCCTTTCAGAGAATTTTCACAAGAAAGCGGCGTGATAGGATAGTCATTTTAAGAGAGTGTCACCTGGCACAATGCTTGCGATATAAAGAATTGAGCCGGTTGCTGCCAAGGAGGCCTGGTATCCCGCTCAAATTGTAATAGCAACATGTTGAGGTGAATTATGGAGAGGGTTTCGACTTGGGTGGTAGAGCGTAATGAAGTTGACGGGCAGATCGTCGATGCAGGACAAGATCGTCAGCAATCTGGGGCCGAAGAAATTGCCAACAGCATCAGCCACGGCATAGGACTGATCGCTGCACTTGTCGGGACCCCGATACTCATCATTGACGCGGTCCGCAACGAAAATGGTCGATTCATCGTCGGCGCCAGTGTTTTTTGCGCGACTATGATAGTGCTGTATTTGGCATCTTCAGTCTACCACGGATTACCTCAGGGTAAAGCCAAACGTGTTTTCAGGGTCTTCGAGCATTCAGCCATTTTCTTACTTATCGCTGGTACATACACTCCGTTCACGCTCGGGGTACTTGCAGGCCCATGGGGCTGGTCGTTATTCGGGATGGTTTGGGGGATTGCGTTAATAGGGGTATCCCTTAAAGCATTTTATCTGGCCTCCCGTCCGATGCTCTTCACCTCACTCTACCTCATGATGGGATGGGTTGCGGTTATCGCCATCTATCCGTTTTTAGTAAAAATGCAAACAGAAGGATTGCTTTTGTTGCTTGCTGGAGGTTTGTTTTACACCGTCGGTGTAGCCTTTTTCGTAACCGATTCCCGGCTGAAATACGGCCATCTCATTTGGCATTTCTTTGTTCTGGCCGGCACTTTATGCCATTACTTCGCGGTACTATGGTATGCGGCCTGATGCTGCAGTAGGCGGATGCGCAAATTTATTGTTTTTAATCTTCCTGGAAAGTCTACCGTAAAAAGCTTTCAATAAAGAGGAGCACTATGAAGCAGACCGGTCGAGAAAAAGAACGAAAGGAAGAAGATAATGATTATGTTCCGGTAATCGTTAAACGTACCGATGAAGCCTTAAGGCACCCGGATGATATCCTGGGTAAAGCGATAAAAGACGGTATAGAGCAATTGGATCGGGGCTTTCTGTCCCTCTTTCTCTCTGCAATGGCCGCAGGGACCATCCTTGGTTTTACCGCGATGTCGGTGGCCATCGCCGAGAGCCAGATGCTGCTTTTGGATCCGATTTACTTTGCCCGCCTGGCAACTGCGCTGGTCTATCCTCTTGGTTTTGTGCTGTGTATTATGAGCGGCACCCAACTTTTTACTGAACATACCGCAACAGCTGTTTATCCGGTGCTTGACCGGCAAAGCAATATTAAAAAAATGTTTCGATTGTGGTTGATTGTTATTGCCGGCAATCTCCTTGGAGCGATGATCAGCTCAGTATTACTTCTTCAGGCCGAGGATGTTATAAACGCCAAACCCGGATTTATCGAAATAGGGAAACATCTGGTCAACTATGGCCTGAAACCACTTTTTTTCAGTGCGATGCTGGCAGGCTGGCTAATGGCCCTTGGTGCCTGGCTGATCAAGGCAACCTCATCGGCTCTCAGCCAGATGGCCTCCATCTATATTGTCACCTTTATAATTGGCATCGGCGGCCTGCATCATTCGATCGCCGGCTCCGTCGAGATGTTCTCGGCTTATCTGATTAGTGACAATTTCACCATCCCCCAGGTACTCCGCTTTGTCGTCATTGCCATATTCGGCAACATGGTGGGCGGGTCGATCTTTGTCGCCCTGTTAAATTACGGCCATATCCGGGAAACCCAGAAAACCGAAGAAAAAGAATAGACTCTCCAATAATTTTAAAAGTATGCATATACAATTCTTTGAAATAACATCAATATTGATGGTGCTGACTGCGATATTCAGCTATGTCAATTATCGTGTTCTGCCTCTTCCCTTGCCTCGATGTGGTCAACTGTTGGGTCTTGTTGATAAACGTTAAGCATCAGGAGATCGGCTGGTCGACAGAAAACTATAAAAGGAAAACGAAAGATGAATACTAAAACTAAAATTGCATTAATCACGGGTGCCGGTCAGGGAATTGGGCGGGCAATTGCCTTAAGGCAGCAAAGCAACCATTTTCGTTGCAGATGTAACGAGTCGCGACCATCCCGAACTGGCCCAAGTCTTTCTGGGCAAGCCGTATGGTTTGAAAGAGAACAAATTATGAGAAGTTGGCGGTAATGCAACTTTTGGGTTTTTTGCTATTTTTAAAATGGAGAGTTATATGAAAATTCGTAAAGCCGTTATTCCTGTTGCCGGTCTCGGGACCAGATTCCTGCCGGCCACCAAGGCAATTCCAAAAGAAATGCTCACGATTGTAGATCGTCCTATTATACAATACATAGTCGAGGAAGTTGTGGCGTCTGGAATAGATCAGATCATTTTTGTTACGAGTGAGGGGAAATCGGCGATTGAGAATCATTTCGATTACAATTTTCACCTCGATGCCGTCTTGAAAGAAAAACATAAAATTATTTTAGGGGAAGAACTCAATAATATTTCAAATCTTATTGATATTGTCTCTGTGAGACAAAAAAAGCCACTTGGACTGGGGCATGCCATTTGGACAGCCCGTAATGTCGTTGGTGATGAGCCTTTTATGGTCCTGCTCGGTGATGACATGGTCTTAAGCAAAACGCCCTGTGCAAAGCAACTCCTCAATCTCTTTGATGAGGTGGGTGAGTCTATCGTCGCCATTCAGAGGGTGCCGATGGAGGAGATCCCTCAGTACGGTATTGTTGAAGGAGAAAAGATCGATCGGGAAAAAACTTACAAAGTTACCCGTATGGTTGAAAAGCCTGATCCGGGCACAACAGATTCGGACATGGCAATTATAGGCAGATATATTTTAATGCCGGAAATATTTGATATTCTGGAAACCATTAAGCCGGGGCATGGTGGCGAGATTCAATTGACTGATGCTTTACTTGCCCTGACTAAAAAAAGAGGCATGTATGCCTGTGAATTTGAGGGAACGAGGTTTGATGCAGGAGATAAAATGGGCTATTTGAAAGCAATTATCGCCTTTGGACTCAGACATCCCGACCTAGGTAAGCAGTTGACGAAACATCTTAAAGAGGTTGTAGCTACTTTGTGATCCATCTGGAGTAGCAGGGTCGCGTGCTGTATACCGACATGATCGGGACGGAGGCCTTGACCATGGTGGAATCCACATCAAAGGAGTAAAAAACGACGTTCCCCATGGCGACTTGGTTATATATGACCATCGAGCAAATATGACCATTTTCAGGAGCTTGTCAATTACGATGAAACTTATATTTTTTCTCATATTATGAAATAATAACACAACAGTACATGGTTGTTATCGGTTTTCTTTAACTTGGCACAATATTTGATATGTATAGGGTAAAGACCGCGCACCATTTTCCCTGTGGTGCATTTCTGGGCCACCTCCCTCCCGGGCACATATAGCAATTTTCAGCTTAGTGTTGACCGATGTGGAGATGTCTCTCGTAATTTATCCTACAGAAAGGAGTTCTATCATGCTTGGAACAATTGCCATTATCCTCATCGTCCTTTGGCTTCTGGGTCTGGTCTCATCGTACACTATGGGAGGATTCATTCATATTCTTCTGGTCCTTGCAATCATTATGATTGTGGTTCGACTGGTCCAGGGCCGCAGCATTTAGCCTGAATCTGGGATGCAGATCATCATCTCAGATTCTCTTGGAAGTCTTCTTGATAACCGGAAAAGCCACGGAGGGGATGAAAGATGGCTCACGAAGTATGCCGTCAAGCTTCAAGGATTGAAGTTTTCGGCAAAACAATAGACCAAACACTTCTTGCCAACGAAGGATCGATCGATTTTGCCAACTGTCAGGCAAACCGGGAGGATTGTCAACATTTCAAAAAGAAAAACGATATTTTAACGCTCGCGGAATTACCCTGCTATATCACTTAGTACCCATAGGAACATATTATTATGATGAATTACGTAAACGGATGGATGGATGGCGGAATGATGGGAGGAAATAATTGGATTTTCCTGGGCATTGGCATACTGGTGGTAGTCCTGGCGGTTGTCTTGATAAACAAGGTGACCCGAAGATAATGCCCCATTCAACGCTGTCCCATTTTACCCCTGAAAGAAAACCATAAGCTGATTAATTTCTTCACCGAAAAGTCTCTTACAGCAGTCTCGGTTGCGTGTAGCCTGCCATCGCTGCCAATTATTTTGTGATTACCCAGATGCACAACCCCCCATGAAACCTTGACCCATATTGGCATGTATATCGATATCATCGACGGGTTGTAATCAACAGCAGCTTTATACTTGCGGAACACCGGTGTCATTCGTATTTTTCCCCAAGCCCTCTCTTGCTTGTTTTGCTAGATTTTCATAATTGAATCGAATTTTATCGAGATCTTTCTCATCTAATTCTTCCAGATCCAAGAGAGCATTATGTGCTCCTTCCATAACGCGAATCAATTCGTCCAATTTTACTTGTAAGGCTAAGGAGTCTCGGTTTTGTGTATTTTGTATCAGGAATACCATAAGAAAGGTGACAATAGTGGTTCCGGTATTAATAACCAGTTGCCATGTATCACCGAATTTAAAGATCGGACCTGTAATTAACCAGAAAATGATAACAGATACAGCAAGTATAAAGGCGATGGGCTGTCCGGTTTTCCGAGCTGTCGCTTTTGCAAAACGGGTAAACAAAGAAGTAGATTTTGTTGGTTGCATAACGATTACCTCTTTTATTGATAAAAGTACTGGTGTTGGTTTTTTACAATTTTGACTCCTTCAACATCTTTAACCTATTCGGTTGTAGGGTCTTTGGGGGCCGTGCTGGATGCATTACCGCGCTAGGTGATTGTCCCATTTTATTTTATCAGAGATGATTCTGGATAGAAGTACAGATCATGCCTATTGCGAATGCGTGTAAACAAGTTCGAAACTATCTAGTGTCTGTCCATATATGAGATATTTTGCTCTAAATAGAGGCGCTCGATGAATCTAACCATAGGCATATGGTTGATATTCCAATGATTAAAATTTGAGAGCAACGAATAGTTAGTGGAAAATAGCCATTTATGGACAGACACAATCTAAATCAGTCAAGCCTGTGCTATCGGTTGGGCATGTTCTCAATTTATCCAAATTTAATTTTTAGGTTTTGCCGATTCTTGCATTTTTCCAGCAGTCTCGTCTATGCTTTCGCCGACTTTTTCGGCCGGTCCCTGGCCGGTTAACTTATCGGCTGCTTCGCCAGCCGCATCCTTTGTGGACTCAACCGCGTTGTCAATTTTTTCACCTGTTTTTTCTGCCGGTCCCTGCGAGTCACAACCAAAAGTAAGTAGTGTCAAAGCAAAAGTTGTTATAAACAACAAGGTGGCGATATAATTTTTTTTCATAATGTGATCCCCTTAATGGATTTAGAGTGGTCACAGATCAATTGTCGCTGCTCAAATAAGTAACGAAGCGCTAAGAGGAGAGAGCCTTGATCTGTTCACTCTTTTATGTATACTGCTAGAGGTGTTTTGCACCCAACATCACTGGAGCTATCCTTCTGTTTCAAATGTCATAGCGCTTCATAGGTGAATTTCTGTCCTCCGATGGAAAGTTCATACATAAGGCCGCCCATTGAATGCACAAAAGTTATTGTTCCTTTATAATATTTTGGGTTGACCTGGACATCAGACTTTGGCCCGGCACTTGCACCTGCACTGACACCGGTGGTGCCGCCCTGGGCTTCGGCTCCCACTGTTACAACTATTGCCTGAGCAGTAGCGTCGAATTCAAAATTGCCGCTGATGAATTCGTTGTAGGCCCTTTTGTCCTTAAAAAAGATTATCTCACTGAACGCCTTACCGCCCGCCTGGAAACCTATTGAACCCTCAATAACTGATGATTTTCCGGTTACCTTGCCACCGCGATAAACCTGCCCAACCCCGTAGGAGCCGCCAACGACAAAACCAGCCTTGCCAATGGTTGGAAAGACCGCATAACCGTATGCGGTCTTGAAGTATTTTGCCGGGATAGGTGAATCTTTAAACAAATTTATGGTACTCGAATAGTCCTCTGCTGCAGCAGCAAAGGTTGATATACCAAAAATTAAAGCGACGATTAGTGATAAAGATATTTTTTTCATTTCCGTACTCCATTGTGAAGTTATGGTCTTTTGTTGGGTCAGCGACCCCTCAAAACCGAATGCTGTTAAAAGACAATTCTGATCACCTTGATCTTATCCGTTCTGTATGTGGCATATTTTCTCTCCTTTAACTTCGTTGTGTTAATCTTGTTTTCGACGCGCTGTGCTCCTCAGCCTAATTATTATCTCTCAGGCCAGCCCGGGAACAATTTCCCCTGGTTGTGGAACCATCAATCTTTAAGAGTGTCGATTTTTCAAACAATGTTATCGGAAACGATCCAGATCTCTTTCCAGCAAATCAAGCTGTTGGGAAATATCCACACTCTCTTCATGCGACGGGTATCTTCCAGCTTCTGTCATCCGAAGATACTCTCGCCGGATGGAGTCCAGTCTGGATTGAAATTCCCGCTCCTCCCTTGTAGGCAGGCGTCTGCTAAGTCTTCCATCGTCAATTCTTCTCTGAATGGTGTCTATCCGGTCAGCATTTCTGGGTCCTTCCATTCGTACTGGCTTGATGAGCGTCCTATCTATATCCTTTTGAAGTCTATCGAGTCGTACAGAAAGTCTGTCCCATTCGTCCCGGTAAACCGGTCTGCCTCTCAGGTTGGTATAGTCTGTTCTGATACCCTTCAATGTCGTCAGAAACATCTGGGACTGATCGAGAGAAAGCGAACCGGTTTGCAAGCCTTCCCCAATTTTCTCCTGAATGACAACCATCTGATCTTCTGTATTTCTTTCATTATCGGGCCAAGTTTGCGGCATAGTGGCGCAGCCCGAGAACATGGCCAATCCAAATATTCCGAAGACTGCCAACAAAATAAAATTCTTCATTTTCCATCTCCTTTAATTTTGAAAATAGTTCCGGACTTTGGCCGCAATTTGAGGATCCGTCATGTTATCTTCTGTTTCTACGGCCTCAATAAGTCTCCCAAGCTTTTTTCCTTCAAGACGTTTTTTCAGCTCGCCCTTTGCCTCACCCGGACCAAACAGCAGAATCGATTCTGCCTCACGAACAGCCAAAATAACTTCATCGTAATAGGTGTTAATTTGCCCGGTAAATTTTTTCTCATGGCTATCATCCGCCTGAACCTTCTGCGCTTCAAAAGGAGTTGTCGAACGTACTCCGTCAAATCGTCCGGGCTGTTTTTCCACCATTGATTCGATAACTTTTGTTTCCTCTCCTTTGTCTGAAATTGTTACAATTACAGCCTTACGGTGATCAATCCACAAGCCAATGGTCGTTTTCATATGTATCCTCCTCCGGCATTCAGATGCCGGGATGTATTGTTTTTAGCCTCTTTCGTTGCTGTCGGGGCGCAGCCCATGGAGGAGACTATAAAAATAATGAGAAAAAAATCGCTAGCATTCCCAGTGGTTTCATGATGAGTACATCATTGAAAAAATTTTGTTGTCGTGTAGTTACAATTAAATTAGCAAGTTTTGTGCCACAGCTCTTTTGATTAGCAGGCCAGCATCTATCAATTTGATATTACAATATATTGCATCTTTAAAGCGCTGCTGGTCAAAGCTCTTGCTGCCACGCTAAAATGGTCATATGTAACCGATGGTCATCTATGACCGGCATCTCCGTTGAGTGCGGGAGTATATCGTGTAGCAGGGTGGCTAAGGGTATCAGATGATTCACAATGACAACGGCAACACCCATATCGGCCGGCAGATGTTGGAGTAACCGGATATAGGCGTCGAGGGCACCGGCCGAACCGCCCACGCAAACGACAGGAAAGTCCTTTGTAAAATGTTTAGTTTTCATTAGTAATTACTCAATTTCGGTTTTCCCCTGCAGATAGTCGATCATCGGCTGGGTGATGAGGGGCACCAAGTCGCCGATCATATGCGGCATGAGTCGGTCCATGACCTTAGGCATGAGATCCGGCATCTGCTCGCGCATGTATGGGGGCATCTCGATCTGTTCCTCGACCCTCCTGAGCATGGTCGCCATCACTTTGGGCAGCATCAACGGCAACAGGCGAGGAAAGAGCACCGGAAACATCGGCTTCATCAGGCTCAGCGCACCGGGGACCTTACCAAGGCTGCGCATCATGCCTCCCATACCGAGCGGCATGGCGTCGATCAACTCCGGCCACATCGTGCCCATCAGGTCGGCGAACCCCTGCGGGGTCAACAGCTTGATGAAGGCATCGAAGACCGCCCACTGCTTTCTTACCTCCGGGTTCGGATCGGGGAAGGTGTAACCAAAGGTTGCCGCAGCAAAATGTGCAAGGTCCTGCACCTCGATCGGCAGGCCCTTCTTGTCCGCTGTCACCCGGAGCTGCACCTGACAACAGGGACACAAGGAGAGGATCTTCTGGGCCCCGGCTTCAAGGGCCTCGTCGAGCCTCACCTTGCCGATGTCGGCCGCCACCGGCGGGTCTTTCAACAGCGTAAGGACGCTGGCGCAGCAATGGGCCTGCTCGCGGTTGTGCTCCATCTCCACAAACGTTACACCCGGGATGGCCTGGATCACGTCGCGCGGCGGTTGATAAATCCCCGATGCGCGGCCGATGTGGCAGGAGTCGTGCCAGGTGACGGTAACCGGCTGCGAGCCCTCTGGAAATCTGAACTTCCCGGCCTTGATCTGCTCGGCGAGGATCTCACTGTAATGCCTGGTCTGGATCTGGTAGTCGATTCCCAACTTCTTCGCCCACTCGGGATAGACCTGGCGCCACATCAGGTCGCAGGCCGGACAGGAAGTGATGACTGTATCGGCACCTGCCTGCTTTACCAGCTCAATGTTGCGCTTCATGATCTCGGCGAAAAGGTCCCAGCGGCCGGCGACGAGCATCGGCGTGCCGCAACAGTTTTCCTCTTTGCCGAGGTGCACGAAGTCTACGCCTGCCTTATCCAGCAGACGTACTGAGGCCTGGCCAATATCATTCTCCACATAGCTTGCCGTGCAGCCGGCGAAATAGACGTTTTTGGCCTTTCCGCCCGGCGGGTGTGTGGCCTTCAGATCTTCAGGGTACCAGTCCATGCGATCCCTGCGATAACCGGCCCAGATGTTCCCCTCGGATTTGAGCGCCGCTGCCATCATCTCGAAGGGAGGAAATGTCATGCGTTGCTCCTCGTTGATCAACAGGCCGCGCAGTTTCATCCACGAGGTCTCGATGGGCAGATTGGTAGAGCAGCGCGTGTCGCACATCTCGCAGGTGGTGCAGACCAAAAAAGTGTCGACCATCTTCTGGTCCCACTTCTCACGCCCGGCCATATACTCACGCAGCCAGTACCATTTACCCCGCGGGCTCTGACTCTCCCAGCCGCGGCCGTAGAACTGGTCGCACTCCTCCACGCAGTAGCCGCACTGCGAGCAGGCGAAGGCATACCAGGCCACATCAGCCGGGATGTCCTTGACTGCTTGTGTCGGCTGATCGCCGATCTTATTGCTTGCATGGTTTCCCAGTGGCCGGATCAGCGGTTCGATGGCAGCTCCCAGGTTGAGGGCGCCGGCCATCAGCCCGCCCTGCATCACCTTGCCGGGGTTCAGGATGTTTTTAGGATCCATCTGGGCTTTGAATGCCTTTAAGCGCTTTAGCCGCTCCGGACCTAAGATCAGGTCGGCTTTACCGGAAAAATAAAGCCCCGTGGCATACGGTCTGCCGCCGTTTTTCTCGGCGATCTTCATAATGGTCAGCGCCAGGATAAAAGTGAAATTGTACGAGAATTTTCGTTGGTCACTGGGGATGAAGCCGAGGATGGCAACTTCGGGATGGCCCCCGGCACCTTGCCGAATGACCAGCCCCTCTTTGACAACGGGTTGGCTGACCTTCTTTTCCACTTCAGCCATCATAGCCCCAAGAGACGAGAGCGGGATGACCACCTCGGCCGGCACGAGACTCGGGCCAAGCCGTTTGACAAGCATGATTTTGAAACGGTCATCCCACTCGTGGTGAGCGACCTTGTCCGAAAGCAGCTCTGCCTGACAGGTCATAACAAGGCCAGGGAGGTTGTTGTCGATACGCTCACGGTCCTTCTCCCGGAAGGCAAGAGTCAAGACGTAGGACTCAGGCAAAAGGACCCGCTCCCCGATGGCGTGACCGGCGTGCTCCCTAAGAGGTGCGCGATTTTTCATTTCCGCCATGCGCGGGCTGATGAAACTGACGGACCAGATCGGCAGCTCTTTCTTGACGATCTGCTCCAAAAGGTGTTGCAGGTCATGCGCGTCGGGGCATCCAATAGATATCACGCTCAATTTATCCTTGGGCATGACTTTGACCGTGACCTCACTGATGAACCCGGTGGTACCTTCGGCCTCAGACACCAGATCGAGATCCGATCCCGAAAATTCCCGCACCGTGCCGTCGGCCAGCACCCCTCGGGCACTGACCACGTTATCCCGGAACCATCCTGACTCATACGAGCCGAACCCGGCCCCTCCCTGAGCCAGCCAGCCACCGACGGTGGAGGCAGGATAGCTGGAAGGGTAAAGCCGCAGTGTCAGATCCTTCTTAGCCAACTCCCGATCCAGCTTTTCCCAACAGATACCGGGCTGAACCCTGGCGGTCACGTTCTTTGTGTCGATCTCCAGGAGTTTGCCCAGATGGAAGAAATCAACAACAAGGCCACCCTTCACCGGCAGGACTCCGCCGTATCCCGAAGTCGCTTTGCCTCGGGGGGTGAGGACCATGCTTTTTTCCTGCGCCCAGCGTATGAGGGCTACCAATTCCTCTTCAGAGTCGGGCTGCACAACGGCCTCGGGCACTGTCGAGCCGACGAGCGGTTTGATCAGGCTTGGCATCTTTGCGGTGTCGTGCCCATAGAGCTTGCGCTCCATGCGGTCAAAGGAGACACGGGTGCCCAAAAGACTTGTCAGGTATCTCTTGTCAGCGGCTTGTAGACTGGCCATTGTTCCTTCTCCGTAATTATGCGTAAGTGGCGTTTGACCACGTCATAAATATCATTTATTACGGGTTAAATGCTCATTCCAGGATCGAGTATATTATTCTTTTTTATTGCATTCCCTGTACCAGGTTTTGATGCCCGGCAACACATCCACCATCTTGTTGATATTAAATCATTATGAGACAAAAGAGTGTTCAGCGGGCCGGCGTCAATAGCAAGAGGGTAGTGGTTATATATGCCCAAGTGGTCATATGTAACCAGGTTTCAGGTTTCTGATGTCAGCTTGCTTTTGGGTTTAAATAAGCAGGATGATCTAATTCTAATAACGCACACCGAATTTTTTCGTGTGATGCACCGCCGGAATAGCACGGTAACCGGAGTCGTCTTTGCTGGCTGCATACGGGTTCGCGACGAGACCTATTCGGCTGCTGCGAGGTCTAATAATAGGAATGCAACACTCAGCATCTGCCTTGATTTCAGCTGCCGCAGTAGTTATCTCAATCAGATAGTCCCCGTAAAAGTCCGGCTTTTTTCGTTTTTAAGTAAGCCAGGAAAAAAGGAGAGAAACGATGACACTGCCAAAATTATTGATGTGCGTGTTTTGCCTAGTAGTCCTGACTTCATGCTCTCATGAAGCTAAGCTGGAGGTTTCAGAAGGGATGGGACCCAATCCGAAACTGCCTCCCCCTGAAACAAGTCTGATCCCCACGGTCAACATCGCTGCGGCAACGGGATGGGCGGCTGGGGCAGAACCGGTGGCTGCCCCAAAAACGGTGGTCAACAGGTTTGCCGAGCAGCTTGACCATCCGCGCTGGCTCTACGTGCTTCCCAATGGTGACGTGCTGGTGGCCGAGTCCAATGCGCCGCCTAGACCGGAAGACGCCAAAGGAATCAAAGGATGGGTTATGAGAAAAGTGATGAAAAAGGCAGGCGCCGGTGTCAAGAGTGCCAACCGGATTATTTTGCTCCGCGACACGGATGGCGATGGCAGCGCCGATGAGCATGTTGTGTTTCTGGAAGGAATGAATTCTCCGTTCGGCATGGCCCTGGTGGGTAATTATTTATATGTCGCCAATACCGATGCCGTTGTGCGTTATCCTTACCAGGAAGGCGATAGCCGGATTACCGGATCTGCCGAAGTGGTGCTGGCCTTGCCGGCGGGGCCGATCAATCATCATTGGACAAAAAATATAATTGCCTCCCCAGACCGGAACAAACTCTATGTGACCGTTGGCTCAAACTCTAACATTGCGGAAAACGGCATTGATAAAGAGCAAGGCCGTGCAGCCATCTGGGAACTCGATCTTGCCTCCGGCAAACACCGTATTTTTGCCACGGGCCTGCGCAACCCGAACGGCATGGCCTGGGAACCTGACAGCGGTGCGTTGTGGACGGTGGTAAACGAGCGCGACGAGTTGGGCGGTGATCTGGTTCCGGATTATATGACTTCGGTCCAGGATGGCGGGTTTTACGGCTGGCCCTACAGCTATTATGGCAAGCATGTCGATAAACGGGTGATACCGCAGCGTCCTGATCTGGTGGCCAGGGCGATTGTTCCGGACTATGCTCTTGGCCCCCATACTGCCTGCCTCGGGTTAGTGCAATCCGGAGGAACCAGCTTGCCGGAGCAGTTTCACAACGGCATGTTCATCGGCCAGCACGGTTCCTGGAACCGTGAACCGCACAGCGGCTACAAGGTGATCTTCGTGCCTTTTGCACAAGGCAGGCCATCCGGGCCGCCGCTCGATGTTCTGAGCGGATTTCTCAGTGCCGATAAAAAGGCACAGGGGCGGCCTGTTGGCGTTGCCCTGGCAAAAGACGGCGCCCTACTTGTGGCTGATGACGTCGGCAATATCATCTGGCGGGTGTCTGCCGCAGGGGAATAATTTTTTAATCGGCAGGGCGGCGTTTCCCACATCAATTGGCAAACTGTTGTGCACCGGCACAGATGAAGTTTTGAAAGCGCCTAAGAGCCGTGCTACTGAATAGTCAACAACTATTCGGTTTCCGGCCTGTAGAGAGAGGTTGACAGAAAAACTGCCGTTTTCACCTTTATCAAAAGAAGACTTATGCAATAAAATTATCGATCTCTATCCTTACATCGGCAAGTGTAGCATCGATTCACTGTAGAGTATGATCCAAAACAGAAAATATGGCCGGTTGACTTGAAAAAAGGCAACCATGAGCTCAAGTGCCATCCGGAAATACCTGACGCTGATGCTTGCATGGCAGATAAACAATGTGTCTCTCTGGGACTAGAGATAGATGAGCTTAGGAAAAATATCGCAGGGCAGCAGTATTAGTGACTTCAATCGTCTCAAACAATGGCCGGTATAGCTGTGGTGAGGGGAATGGCTATTTTTTGATATCGAGCTTGCGCATGCGAGCGCGCAAGGTGCTGCGGTCAAGACCAAGGACTTCAGCTGCACTGTCTTTTCCGCTTATTTTCCATTTTGTCTGCTCCAGTATCTGAAGGATGTATTCCTTCTCTACAGTCTGCAGTGATTTCCGGTTTATTCCGGGATCCTTGACCGGCTCCCTTAACTTATCGGCCAGTCGGAGTTTTAAGCCGGACGAGTTGATCACCGCCCGTTCGAGGACATTCTCAAGTTCTCGTATATTGCCGGGCCAGTGATAGTCCTGTAAGGTATTCATGACCCTTGTTGGAATGACGGTAATGGTCTTGCCTGTTCTCTTGACAATTTTCTTGACATAAAAATCGACCAGGATGGGAATATCTTCCAGACGATCCCGGAGAGGTGGGACGGAAATCGGAAAGACATTCAGCCGATACCAGAGATCTTCACGGAAGTTACCCTTACGAACCTCTTCTTCCAGATTGCGATTCGTCGCAGCAATGATCCGTGTATCAACCTTGATGGTCCGGCTGCTACCCAGCCTTTGAAACTCCCCATCCTGGACCACCTGGAGCAGTTTCGCCTGTAATTCCAAGGGTAGTTCTCCAATCTCATCGAGAAAGAGAGTACTACCATCGGCGACCTCGAACCGGCCGAGGTGCCTGGCATGAGAGCTGGTGAAAGCACCTTTCTCATGGCCGAACAACTCGCTTTCGATAAGGTTTGCCGGCAGGGTGGCGCAATTCACCTTTATCAGTGTCCGGTTTTTGCGCAAGCTCGAATTGTGCAGGGCCCGAGCCACCAATTCCTTGCCGGTTCCCGTTTCCCCGAGAATCAGGACGGTTGTGTTACTGCTGGCAATTTGTTCAATCTTGTAGTGCACATGTTTGAGTGCGTCACTTTTGCCGAGTATATTTTCATGGTTGTAGGTCAGTTTTATTTCTTCTTGAAGATAGGCTCTCTCCGCCTCCAGCAGGTCCTTCAGCTTTTTTATCTCTCGTAGGGACGTTTCTACGTCTTCCTTGGCCCCGATGAAATCGATCAACCGCTTTTCGACCAGCTCCTCAAGACCTCTCCGGTTATATTCAAGATTAGTTACGTCGGCAATCGCCAAAAAGATAAGCTGGGTCTGGTCGCAATCACTAGAGATCCATCTGGCGTTCAGATGAAGTATCTTATGGCCCAGGGTTCCAAATTTATGCTCCACCTCGAAGTCATCATATTTCGAATTCTTAGGGAGGATGTTTTCCAGTAATTCTCTCAGTCTGGGGATGTCCCATTGCCGGTTGCCGAGATCGTATATTCTTACCCCTTCGACTACATCGGCATTGACCTGGAAGGTACGGTAGAAAGCATGATTGGCCCGTACCACCTTCAAATCGGTATTGAGTACTACGACGGATTCGTGGATTGAGGCCAGAATAACGTCGAGAATATCAAAAAATGATTGTGTTATTGATTTTGTATCATCTATCTCAGGGGATCGATTATTCTTCATAGGAATTTCTCCAACTTTAGATTCCGGATCGACTTTATCATTTGGATACATCCTGGAAGTTATATATCATTAGTTTTGAGCGATTATCCTCTACAAAAATCCAGGGTCAACACCCATTAATCGACCAAAGGAAGCAAAAGCAGGACGTCAGGCCGCATTGAGTCTTTAATGATCTTGGTGTGGTACAATCATTTTGCTTTGTCTCTTGGGTAAGATAATCCAGATTGCAAATTTATGCTATATTCTGAATATACGCGTTGGTTTCTTGGGAACCGATCTGTTCTTGAGTAGGAAAGATTGATAGAATAGACGTTAAATGCCAATCATGTTGTAGGTGTGTAAACCGATGCCAAATAATACTCAGCGAACTACCCAAAAGGATTCCATGGATGGTCGATAGTTCTTTGGAAACTCGACCGCCTCGGCCACAATGTCAAAGGGCTTATTGAATTAGTTGAAACACTCCAGGTGGAAGGGGTTAATTTTTACTGTATCACCTGACGGGATAAACACTTTAACCCCAGCGGGGCGGTTTTTCTTTCATGTGATGGCATCACTTTCTCGAAGGGAACGTGAATTATTGGTCGAACGGACCAAAGCAGGGGGACTGTCAGAAAACGTGGGTGAGTTAAAGGTAGAAAATGCGTTATGACTCCAAGCAAATTAGAAGCAGCCAAAAAAGATATTAAAGGAGGGTCTGCCCCCAAAAGATGTTGCGCAGAATTTAGGTGTTTCTATTCCAACATTATATCGATGGTGTTCAGCAGCGAGTAGAGAACAATAAATTCACAGGGTCCTTTAAAATTTATAACCGACAGGGGTAAGGTTTGGCATTCTACAATTTACCTCTATTCGATTTTCTCAGAAATAAGCTGAATTCGCAGGTTAACTTAAGCGGTTAAAATTACCAAAGGGCATCTCAATTACTGATGGACAGCACTGCGACCAGCGCAGCATGTCAATTAAAAGAGATAACTATTTGTTCAAACGAACGGAGCCACCTGGCCTCGCAACTCCGTGCATCGATGATCTGACCAACCAGAACAATTTTATGAACCTAACGTTATTTCGTTGCACACCAACACCATCAACGGGATCTAACCACACGGTTATATATCACCATGTGGTTAGATATGACCCCTCCCTCTCTGGTCGTCAATGACTTTCCAGTAGAGTTGCCTCTGGTAATTATTCCATAATATCATAGTGCTGTATACTGCTATGTTGCGGATTCCAAACGTGGCGCAAAAATTGCAAATCAAATAGACTACACTAACATACAAGGAGAGGAATACCGGCAGTCCGGCAACCAATCTGATGTGAAAATGGAATGAAGTAAATTGCAGAGAGTATTGTCCCGCGTTGAAAATCGCCATCCTGGTCTTTTACAAATAGAGATAAAATAATATGGACAATTCACCAGTTATACAATCAACGAATCATAAAGGATTGAGGGAGGCGATACGAAAGACTCTGGCGCATAGAGCCGGGGAATCTCCTGATGCCAGTAATGTCGCCGGAGCCACGATCAGCATTTGGAAGGAAATAGCGACCCTGCTCGAACCGGTGATCGGCAGGCGGGGCGTCGACGTCACTTTCAGGCGCTCGTTATACCTGGCGAGTAAGAACGTTGCGTTGCTTGCTCCAAACGAAGAGAACGAAGAAAACTCAGATCTACTTGCAAAACTCAACGCACGTTTGGCCAACCAGGATACGGAAAGCGCCGCAGAGGCCGGCTATATCCTGTTGGTAACCTTCACCGAACTCTTAACAAATTTAATTGGAAAACCTTTGACCGAACGTCTGTTACATTTTGTATGGGCACCCGAGCCATCGTCATCCACACAGGAGATTCCATCATGAGCACCAACGTGACCATACAAAGACTCAACACCGGTGTACCTGGTCTTGACTCCATCCTGGGCGGTGGTCTGCCGGAGTATTCCTTCAACCTCATTACCGGGGCACCGGGCTCCGGCAAGACAACCTTGGCTCACCAGATAATGTTTGCCCTGGCGACAAGGGAGAAGCCGGTGCTTTTTTTCTCCGTGCTGGGTGAACCTCCATTGAAGATGCTGCGTTATCAACAGCAGTTCTCCTTCTTCGACTTAGACAAACTCAACGAATCGATCCGTTTCGTCAATTTGAGTGAAGACATCGTGACCAGCAATTTAGATCAGGTTCTGGCGCACATCACCCAGGAAGTCAGGGCCTTCTCTCCGGCGGTGGTCTTGGTAGATTCCTTCCGCTCGATCATTCGCGAGGTACAATATAAGAACGAGGGGACGATAAGACTACAGCCGTTCATCCAGGAACTCGGGGTACTGTTGACCGGCTGGCAGGCTACTACCTTTCTGATTGGCGAATTTCTGGCGGACAGTGGCTCGCACCCGATCTTGACCGTGGCCGACGGCGTATTGTCGCTGGAGCAAAACGTCTACCGCAATTCTATGGTGCGTAAGATGCAGATCTTAAAAATGCGCGGTCAGGCGACCATCCCGGGTTTGCATACTTTCCGTATCACTGATGACGGGATCGTCGTCTTTCCGGCAACAGTCGTTCGCGACGACACCGGAGCAGTGCTGGGGACCTCTGATGCACTGAAGAGCAAAAAGCGTCTCACTATGGGCGTGCCGCGTCTGGACGAAATGCTGGGCGGCGGCTTGCCGACCGGCTATTCATTGCTGGTTGCCGGGCCCTCGGGGTCAGGCAAGACCATCCTCGCTACGGCCTTTCTAACCGAAGGTGTGCGCCAAGGTGAAACCGGTGTGATTGTCGCCTTTGAACAAACCCCGAGTCAATCCTGGATTCGCACGCTGGATGAAATGGTCCATGCCGGACAAATCGGCTTGATAAATACCCGCACTCCAGACTTGTCAATCGACGAAATCGTTCATCGTCTGACCAAACTCATCGAGCAGACAAAAGCAAGCCGGGTGGTGATCGACTCGCTGTCAGGATTCGAACTGGCAGTGGCGCCGACCTTTCGTGAGGACTTTCGCGAGTCGCTGTTTCGGATGATCGCCGTCCTTTCCAACATGGGCGTGACTGTGCTGATGACGTCCGAACTCGAAGACCGTTATGTCGATCTACGGTTCAGTCCTTACGGGTCGGCATTTTTGACCGACGCCATCATCGTCCAGCGCTACATCGAGGTGGAGAGCCGCCTGCTGCGGGTCATGTCGGTAGTTAAAGTGCGCGCGAGCATCCACAGCAACGAAATCAGGCAATTCGAGATCACTAATAACGGTATCATTATTGGTGACCAGGTGACCGACTTTGAAGGAATTCTCGGTGGGCAACCGACGCGTATAAAAAAGCCTCTCACTGAGAGTGGCTGGAGTAAGCCTTGATGGATAAAAAAACATTCACAGATCGGAATGTTGCGCCTGGGGGACCGCCTGAAGCAGATAAAAACGCGAGCCTTTCGGATCCGTCAACGCGAAATATCATAGGGAGCAAATCCAAGGTTTTTAGAGACAAACAGGCCGACCTGCGTGAAGATATCGCCGACCAACGCCAGAAAGCAGCCGACGAGCGCGAAGATATTGCCAACCAACGGCAGAAAGCAGCCGACGAGCGAGAAGTGGCTGCCAGCGTCAATACCAAACTCAGCGAGAGCACCGTGGCGCTGTTACAGGAAGCAAACGAGCGCCTTATCATCGCGACGATTCACGCCCAAACGATGACAGAAGCGGCGGACCTGGCTAAAGAACGGATGTCGCATATGGCCGAGCATGACTTCCTTACAGGTCTACCCAACCGTTCACTGCTGACTGACCGCTTGGCGCAAGCAATCGCATTCGCTAAGCGTAACAACAAAAAGGTCGGCCTGATGTATGTGGATCTCGATCGCTTCAAATCCATCAACGATTCTCTTGGGCACATAGTTGGCGACAAGCTGTTACAGTCGGTTGCAAAACGAATGCAAGCGTGTGTCCGTCTCACCGACACGATCAGTCGTCAGGGGGGCGACGAGTTTGTTGTACTACTGCGCGAAGTCGAGAATGTTCAGGACGCTATCTTGGTCGCAGAGAAGGTAATCGAAGCCATGGCACTACCACATCTTGTCAGCGGCCATCAGCTGTACATCACAATCAGTATTGGCATCAGCATTTATCCCGACGACGGCAACGATGTCGAAACCATTGTAACGAACGCCGACATCGCGATGTATCAGACCAAAAGATTGGGGCGCAACAATTATCAGGTATTTAATCCCGATATGAATGTCCGCGCGGTTGAGCGGAAATTCATAATGCAGGCGCTGAATTGTGCACTGGCGCAGCAGAAATTCGTGTTGCATTACCAGCCGAAAGTGAATCTTGAAACCGGCACAATTACCGGTGCCGAGGCACTTATCCGGATGCAGGAGTCTGATAATCAACTCATTTATCCGGAGCGTTTCATCACCATCGCCGAGGAGTGCGGCCTGATTCTGCCGATCGGCAGATGGGTCCTGCATGAGGCATGTCGTCAGACCCAGGCCTGGTTGAAGGCCGGCCTCGACATCGGCCATATCGCGGTCAACGTCTCGTCCAGAGAGTTCCACAGCAAGAATTTTCTTGCTGGTGTTATTTTTATCCTGAAAGACACTGGGCTAAACCCAAGCTACCTGGAGCTTGAAATGACCGAAAGCGGACTTATGCAGGACACGAAGCCGACAGCGGCAACTTTGGTCGCGCTCAAAAAACTCGGTGTACAGATTGCCATAGATGACTTTGGTACCGGTTATTCCAGCCTGAGCTATCTGCTGCAATTTCCCTTTAACACTCTTAAAATCGACCGGTCGTTCGTGAACGATTTGGACGATAATAGTTCCGATTCAGGCGAGGCTATCGTCAGTGCCATAATTGCGATGGGCATGAGCCTCAAAAAGCGCGTTGTAGCCGAGGGGATCGAAACGAAACAACAATTGACTTTTCTGCAATCCCGCCACTGCTTCGAAGGACAAGGCTTTTACTTTAAACGGCCTTTGCCAGCGGATGCATTCGCCGCATTACTGGAAAATAATTTGAATCAGCCGTACATTTGATACGTTTAAACAAGGGTCCCTGAAAAAAACGGACTTTAGAATACGTTATGGTTTTAAATATTTAATAAATTCGTTAGGTAATACCCGGCATCATTGTTTTTGTAATCATTCATCATTCCCTGTCCCATGCCATGTCGTCATACTCTGATCCACCGCCGTTACCATGGGTGTAAGCATAATCACCCGTAATCGTCACTCTAAAAGCCAAAACAATTGCAATTAAAATCCTTTTCATGATTTATTTCCTTGTTCTGTTTTTTTCTTACTCTTACGAATGCCTCTCAAGAGCCGACTCATCGACCCAGTAACCCCGGCGATTGTAGTGCAGATGGAGTTCATTCTCATACTCCCGGGTAAGCAGAGAATCCTCTGTGTATTCCGGTGACTGTTTGATGATCTCAAGGGGAAGATTGACGAAGACTTTCGACTCACTCCAGCTCACACGATCGATCCATTGTGGTGAAACAAGAACCTTTTTGCCCGGCCACCAGTTCCGCGTATCGATGATGAGATACCGAATCGCCCATGTCTCATCGTCGATGATAAAATCCTCGACATGGCCGATCTCGCCGTCTGCGGCTTGGATATTATGGCCGCTCACATCATTGGTACTGCGCAGATGGGGATCCCAGTTTTTTTTCTCACCTTGAGTGTATTCTCTCCATTTATCACGGTTACGTTCAATGGCAGGAAAAGCCCCCCACATATAAGGGCCTTCCCAATAGATCGGCATGCCATAATACCCGTAGTAGGATTCCTCGAATTGTCGCGAGACTGGCTTGTCACTAGTTAAGGACGGACTGTCCTCAATCTGTTTTTTAGTCAAATTAATATTGAGATGTTTTTCTTTTTTATTCACAGCAGCCAGCGAATAGGGAGAGAGCAACACAAGTCTGCCCGAAAGCCAGTTTCCGGTGTCAACGACGAGATAACGAATCGCCCAGTGCAGGTCATCGAAGTAAAATCCCTTGACCCTTCCAATTTCTCCATCTAAACTCTCCAGCCTGTAACCCTGAAGTGTTTTTGCTTTGATTAGCATAGTAGTTCTCCTTTAGTTCTTTGAGGTTCGTTTTTTATGCGCTGTTCTGCACCGGTCATAGTGTTTTTCTTCAATAGAGATGAGGATTGACCTCTAGAATGACATAGCCTTCTTCGCCATTGGTCTGAAATAAACTTTTGCAATTATTCAGCCAAGTACTAAATACATCACCTATATTATTGAATTGTAAACAATATTATCAATTTATAAAGGGGCAGGGCAGGGGGCAACCTTATCCGCTGCCGGAGCCCAAAGGCTAAAGCGCACCGCACTCGAAGGAAGAAGAGCCGCCCCGAACGCCATCCGATGCTCACGTTGGGCTGTCATCGGGGTCCTTTTCCCACCCATGGGACTCCACCAGGAGTGCTATTGAATGTTCGAGCAGGGGGTAGCTGGTGGTGGACTCCCAGAGGATTTTTTCTCATGGGCCACCCTTTGACCAACTGGTGTCGAGTATCAGCTGCCAGCTCCTTACAGAGGCTAAATCCGGGATGGTGAAGGAAATGGACTCGTGGTGGGCGTTGACTAAAAGGAGAAATCTGTTGTCCACGACAGGGTTTCCTTTTTCATCTTGCTCCTCAAGGGCGTCTCCGGCAAGGTAAAGCCCCAGGCAGCGGGCAAAGGAATGCTGCCATTGTCCGTCGGTCATTTCCGCGCCCGTCGGGGCCGGCCAGATGATATCGCTGCCCCCTGTCCCCTTGATGGGACGGCCCTGGAAAAAATGGCGGCGGCGGAAGACATTATGGTTCTTGCGCAGGGCAATCAGGCGACGGACGAAATTGAGGAGCTCATCCTGTTCGACATCGAGCGTCCAGTCATGCCAGCTTAGGGACGTATCCTGGCAATAGGTGTTGTTGTTGCCCTGCTGACTCCGGCCCATCTCGTCGCCTGCAAGGAGCATGGGCACCCCCTGGGACAGGAAGAGGCTGGCCAGGAAGTTGCGTTTCTGGCGGGCTCTGAAGGCGGTAATCTGCGGATCGGCGCTTGGTCCCTCGCAGCCGCAGGTCCAGCTGAGGTTGTTTGATTCTCCATCCTGGTTGTTTTTCTCGTTGTAGCTCACCAGATCGTGCAGAGTGAAGCCGTCATGACAGGTGACAAAGTTGATGCTCGCATAAGGGCGTCTGCCCCCTTTTTCGTACAGGTCGCTGGAGTCGGTGAGCCGGTGGGCGGTCGTTGCCCCAGGTGAACGCAGGATCGATCACCTGGCATTTCGGCATGTAGGGAGCGCTGTTGGCTCGGCTACGGGAAAGATCTTCACGGGGATGGCCGATCTGGTAGCCGAACAGGGCGTCATGCCATCGCAATTGGCCGGAAATTGCCTTGGCGTACGGATCAAGGAGCAGCTTCGCCCGGTTAAAACGCAGACCTCGCTCCGGGTTATACGTGCCGTGGACCCTGTAGCCGTAAAGAAGGTTGGGCCGCGCCTCGGGCAGATAGCAATGCCAGACCTGATCAGTCTTCGAGATCAGGTTGATGCGTTCGATTTCCTTGCGGCCCAGGTGATCAAAGAGACAGAGCTCAACCGTCTCTGCACATTCGGAAAAGATGGCGAAGTTGACGCCCTCGCCGTCCCACGTGGCGCCTAACGGGTAGGGATTGCCTGGCCAGACTGCCATTTTTTGATGTGTCATGATGCTTCTAAATTAGTCTCTCTTGCGCGGTGGCAAGGGGCGTTCAGCTTAAATCGATGCGGTATTCGCCGCCGTGGCGTAGACAAAGCATCAGAGTAAGGTACTCCCGCACGTGTCGGGTCAAGAGGAAATTTCCTCGGACATACTCCTTGCTGATGGGCCATGACAAGGATCACGGCAGTGAAGTGCCCAACGGGAAGGTACACATATGCTCACTCTTTTATTAAGCAAACATTGTGCCAGGATTCCTATATTCGAATCATGTCATCTATCGTTCTATTATGTATGAAGAAAATACTGAAAACTTATATGGAGGACGGTAGTTGATGACCAGGCAATAAGGTAATATTTGCCCAAGTGGTTACATATGACCCCGCTTACCTGCACTCCGGCTTCTTTCAGACCCCACCTCACGGTAACGCCCTTGCCTTCGGCAAGTAATTCATGTTAGATTGTCAACCTAACATAGGAACACTTACAGAGGACTTTAACCCCATTAGTTCACTCCCATGCCGGGCGTACACCAGCATGGCAACCTTTTATATTCCGACCTGACCTTTATATAAGATTTTGATATGTTAACTTTTCTAACCCCTGCAAAGCACGGGGACTCTGTTTAGTACCCCCTTGAGGGGTGTAAGTACCTTCACTAAATTCTTTCTTAAAAAACAAGAGATAAGCGCAGACTTCGGATAAGCGCAGACTTCCAGAGAATTTTTAAGGTACTAAACTCTTCAGACCCGGTCCAATTGCCGGGCAATCGACTGTAAGGAGACAGGCAATGAATCCCGATGATTTCAGGGTGAACAGGCTTGGTGGGTGCCTCTACGACAACCCCATGCAGGGCATCAGTTTCACCACCGATAAGGACGCGGTCCTCTACCATGGTATGCTTGAGGATATCAAATTGCTGCTTGACGGCGGGCAGGTGCCGCCAGCCTTTGACATGGCCGGTCCCAGGGAAAAGATATTTTTTGATCCCAGCACCCTCTCCTGCGGCATTGTCACCTGCGGCGGCTTATGTCCAGGGCTCAATGACGTAATCCGAGCCCTGGTGCTAAGCCTGCACCATCATTACGGTGTCAAGAGGGTGCACGGGTTTCGGTACGGATTTGAGGGTCTGAATCCAGCCTATTACCATACCCCCATCGAACTGAGCCCGAAACTGGTCGAATCTATCCATCAGAAGGGGGGCAGTTTGCTGGGTTCTTCACGGGGACCACAGGATATTTCCACCATGGTCGATACCTTGGTGAATCTGGACATCGGTATCTTCTTTGCCATTGGTGGGGACGGTACTCTACGAGGCGCTGCAGCCATTGCCGATGAAGTTAAGCGGCGCGGGCTCAATATTGCCATCATCGCCATCCCCAAGACCATAGACAACGATATCTGTTATGTGGACCTCTCCTTTGGCTATGAAACCGCGGTTTCTGAATCCCGTCACTCCACCTATGCCGCCCATGTCGAGGCGGTGGGTGCCCGAAACGGGGTGGGTCTGGTCAAGCTGATGGGCAGGGAATCCGGCTTTATCGCTGCCTCGGCGGCCCTTGCCAACTCCGAGGTCAATTTCTGCTTGATCCCGGAGGTAGAGTTTACCCTGGAGGGGCTGATCAAGGCCTTGGAGAAACGACTGCGCCAGCGCGGTCACGCCGTGATTGTGGTGGGCGAGGGCGCTGGCCAGAAATTGTTAAGCGATGACCTGGGGAAGGATGCCTCCGGGAATCGGAAACTGGGTGATATCGGTCTGGTGCTGCGCGATGAAATCAAGGCGCATTTCAAGGCAATCAACATGGACCTGACTCTTAAATACATCGACCCAAGCTACATGATCCGCTCCACACCAGCCTCAGCCTATGATTCCGCTTTCTGCCTGCAGCTTGGTCATTATGCGGTGCATGCCGGCATGGCCGGCTTTACCAATATGCTGGTCGGTCACTGGAATAACCGCTTTACCCATGTGCCCATCCCCATGGCGGTACTGCATCGAAAAAGGGTGGACCCCGCCGGGCGTCTCTGGTCAAGCGTATTGATGGCCACAGGGCAACCCTTTGACCTGACATAAACCCGTTGACAGGCGGGGCGGCTCCGGAAGCAGCCGGCCGCGTTGAGTCTGACACTTCGAGAAGACTAGGAGGTGAAGCACAGTGTTTGCAGAGGGGCATTTGACAGCAACCTGATCTTCCGTGTAAAGTTTTCTTACTTTTTAGTGCCTTACTCCTGAAAGTCTGTCATAACAACAAGAAATTCGGAGAGTATTTTGAAATTAGGAACTTAAATTAACCTCCAAGGCACTTATCCCGGCTTATTTTCCTGTTTACCGGGGTTAGCTATATAGGCCGCCAAATCAAGCATGCGGACGGAATAGCCAAACTCGTTGTCATACCAGACCATCGCCTTAATTAAGTTTTTATTCACGACTCTGGTAAATGATCCGTCAACAATACCCGAATGCGGATCGCCTATGATATCGGCGGATACGATCTCGTCCTCCGTATAGTCCAGGATGCCTTGAAGGTTTCCGTGGGCCGCTTTTTTGAATTCCGCGTTTACACTCTCCACCGAGACCTCTTTGCGGACATAGGCTACGATATCGGTGATGGCTCCGTCGGGGATAGGCGCCCTTACTGCTATAGCATCCATCTTTCCTTCCAGTTCAGGGAGAACCAGGGCAGTGGCTATAGCAGATCCCGTACTGGTGGGAATTAAAGAGACTGCGGCAGCGCGGCCCCTTCTTCTTTTTCTCGCAGGGCCGTCCACCATAGCCTGGCTGGTGGTATAGGCATGGATAGTGGTAATTAAGACACTTTCAATCTCAAAGGCATCATTTAGTATCTTCAGGGCAGGGGCCAGTGAATTGGTGGTGCAGGAGGCATTGGAAATGACCTGATGTTTTTCCGGATCATACTGATCTTCATTAACCCCCATAACTACAGTCAAATCCGCACTTTTGGAAGGCGCGCTGATAATAACCCGTTTAGCCCCCGCCTCTAAATGTTTAGCCGCATCCTCCCGCTTTCTGAAAATACCGGTGCATTCCAGTACAATGTCCACTCCCAGCGATTTCCAGGGAAGCTCTGCCGGATCTTTTTTGCTAAAAAGTTTAATTTTCTTTGAATCAAAACGCAGATACTCTTCGGCTGATTCCACCGCAAAGGGTGGTTTTCCGTGGACAGAGTCATAACGCATCAAATAGGCAATATCATCGGCCGGCGTCAAGTCATTGACGGCTATAATTTCCAGATCTGGATAATTGCCTGCGAGGTATTGACGTAAGACAAGACGACCAACACGCCCTAGACCGTTAATGGCTACTTTTTTCATTTTATTTCTCCCGTTATAATTATTTCAAGGGCCTACTCTCCCTAAAAACTAAAATTGCATCATTATCAATGTTGCAATAACAAACCCGGTAAACAGGTTGGCAATAAACATTTTTTCGTCCCTCTTTGAATTTGCTGGTTTGAGCTTGTACATGAATTAACGTTCATCTTTGTTGGCCAGTTAAAGTGCGACGTTCATCACCCGCTGGTTGGTTGCAACGGACCATCGGATTTCACCCGGACCTCCGCCAGCGCCGCGCAAAAACAGATGCCGAACACGCAGACGCAGCTTGAGAGATAAATCCACATCAGGAACGCCACGATCCCGCCAAAGGCTCCGTAGATGGCGTTGAAGCTCGTGAAGTGGACCTCGTAAAGCAGAAACAGCCATTCGCCAATCCAGATCAAGAGCGTCGCGGCCAGCGCGCCGAGCCAGACTTCGGAAAACCGGGTGGCCCGGCTGGGGGCCAGCCGGTAAATCATGATCAGCCCGTAGAACAAAACCAGCCACGGAATGAGCTGGAAAATCATGGCGAACATCCAACCGGGAAATCCGAGCTGGGTAGCGAGCCATTCCCGGAACATCCGCGCCATCCCGGGCAGCAAAATGCCGATCAACACGGCGCTCACCGTGATGCCGAGCAGGGCAAGGCTTTTCAACGGCAACCGCCACCAATTGTAAGTCGGCGAATGCCAGAGGCGGTTTGTGGTCCGAATCAGCACGCTAAGGAATTGCAGCGAGCTCCAAAACAACAACGGAATCGCCACCAGGCTGATCTGGCCCCGCGCCGCCAGCATGCCGCCAATGCTCCCCACGGCGGAGTGTTTCTGTTCACCGGTCAGCGGCACGTAATTGTTGACCCACTGCACGATCGCCTGCGTCGCCACGTCGCGCTCGACGAACAGCGATCCGGCGGCCACCAGCAGGATGACCAGAGGCAGGAATGATAGCAGCAGGTAATAGGCAAAGGCGGCGGCGCCCTCGTTGCCATCCGCTTCCACCCAGCGTGCAGAAGCGCGGCAGAGAACCCGCCACGCGGTTGACTGCTTAACTTTGAGCAATAACTTTCGCATCGGTTTGGACCATCGGGAGCATTTGAACAGAAAGGTACAGGTTTAATTTTTTTTCAAGTTTTTATGATCAGCCTCCAAAAAAAATGCTTTTAAAAAGGCGTCTTTCTTCAGATATAACACTGGTGCTGCGTCAGCGGTAAACGATTCCACCATCTATCATTGGTGCCTGTCCGGTCATATAGTCTGAATCCGGACCGGCCAGATACGACACGAAAGCGGCCACATCGTCCGGTGTCTCAGCCCGGCCCAGTGCAATCCCATCCACGAACTTCTTGTACGTCGCCCCTTTCGGCGCACCGGTCAGCTTCGCAAAGCGTTCGTCAATCTCAACCCACATATCAGTTCCGACAATGCCCGGGCAGTAGGCATTGACAGTGATGCCGTCGCTGGCGTATTCGAGTGCTGCCGCTTGAGTGAGGCCGCGAATTGCGAACTTAGTGGCAGAATATACTCCGAGCATGGCAAAACCGTTGTGACCGGCAATCGACGATGCATTAATGATTTTACCCTTGTGTCCTCGAGCCTTGAATTTCTTAGCCGCAGCCTGGATTCCCCAGAGAACGCCCTCGATGTTTACTTTGAAAATAGCTTCCACTTCCTCTGGCGTGACTTCTGCCAACGGCTGGACCTGAGCGATCCCGGCATTGTTAACCATGATGTCGAAGCCGCCCAGTTCCTTTTCGGTATGGTCAACCGCGGCATAGACTTGGTCGCGACTCGTTACATCTGCAACGAAAACTGTGGCCCTGCGGCCTAAGGCTTGCACCTCTTTGGCGACACCATCCATTTTTTCATTTTTAAGATCGACAATAGCAATGTCCGTACCATCCTTTGCCAACCTTAAGGCAATGGCCCGCCCAATTCCCTGACCGGCACCCGTGATCAATGCAACTTTAGCTTTAGTATTCATCTTTTGTTCTCCTTATTTGCAATTGTTTATTCATGGGTCAGATCCCATTTCCAGATCCTGAGTATGCGAAATGCGAACAATTTCTCGAGCGATATCCTCCGGTGAAAGAACAAAATCTATACACCCGCTTTCAATTGCGCTCTCAGGCATATCAGGCTGTTTGGCTGTATCGAGCTTCTGTGCGATGGTAATCCCTCCCACCTCTTTTATGCCGCATAACGCCGCCGCCCCGTCTCCGTCATATCCGGAGACAATGACGGCGATAAGTTTGCCGTCCCAGTTCTTCGTCAGGGAACGAAGAAAAACCGTAATCACGTCGGGCCATCCCCTGGGCTTTGATATCGGCTTTAGACGAAACTCTCCATCCAGAACGTGCAAATCACGCTTTTCCGGGATGATGAACACATGGTTGGGCCGGATCTCTAATTTTTCCGTGATCAGTTCAACCGGCATCTCTGTGTGGCGGGGGAGAATCTCATGGAGCATGGTGGCTACGGTTCTTAGGTGATTAACGATGACAATTGCAACACCCATATCGACCGGCAGATGCTCCAGCAAACGGATATACGCGTCAAGGCCGCCTGCCGAACCACCCACGCAAACGACAGGAAAATCTTTTGCAATACGCCTAATATTCATTGGCAACCACTCCCGTTATGTGAGAAAGCCGTTTGCTTCAACGGGAATTCTCCCGGGAAAGTGTTTTCGGTCGTCTGTATTCGACATTATTTCTCCTCCGCGGTCAGTGCTTCGAAACCGGAAATGAGGTCGAACAGTTCCTCGTCGATGCCACTCTGGCGCAAACGATGGAAAGTCCGGTTGAGTTCTTCCAGTAATTCATCGATGTTTTTGTCGGCACTTTGCATCGCCGCGAGGCGGCTTGCGTTTTCACTCGCGAGGGATTCGGCACAGGCCCGGAAAAGCGAGACGAAAAAATATTCGCGGATGAGCGCCTGCAAGGTTGCGGTGCCGCTCCCCATGACCTCAGGCAGGTTTTTCGTCGGCCAGGGTAAATCGGCCAGTTTGCGTCGCCAGCTTTCGTCCAGCGGCAGTAATCGCTGACTGACGGGCGCATAAACCGCCCCGGACGTGGGACGGTTGTAGAAGAGGTGGAGTTCGGTGATTTCCCCCTGACTGCGGCGCGTCTCGCTCTCCATGAGGATCTGCCCGACGAGCGGGATGATGGCCTTGACGGAGCTTGGCACGGTGAAGAGTCCCAACAGCGGCAGACCAGCGTCTGCCAGGCGCGCATGAACGCGCTCACCGACGGCCCAGACCTTGGGTTTGTCGGGCAGAACCAACAGTGTCTTGATCGCATAATCGGCCACCACATCGTTAAACTGGCCCACCAGTCCCTGGTCTGAACCAAACACGACGGCGCCAATCGCACTCGCTTCTGTTTGTTTTTTCCGTTCTGCAAGTAAAGGTGCCGGCCCGTTTTCCCGAAGACATACACAGAGCCCTAGCTCCACTGCACGATAGTAGTCGGTAAGCGCCCGCACCGATTTCTCATATTGTCCGATGCTCGAGGCGGCCACAGCCTTCATCGTGCGGACAACGGATTGGAGATCTCCGGCGCCACTGATCTTGCGGCGCAGACTTGCCGTAGTCTCGCTCACGCTTCCTTCTCAAGCTCCGGTTCAGGTGGGGACGGGTCAGGGTCTGTCATGAGGTTCTGTTGCGCGTCCTGCCGCCCGATGGTGTGCTCGATCAATCTGATCAACTTATCTGCAGCGCCGTTGACAGCTTCGTCCAGGGTCGAGGCATGGTTCGTGACCGCGATGGGCTGGCGCCCTTTGATGCGGGCTTCCAGCATACAACGCATGGCCTCATGGCCGACCTTCTTGTCGCTATTCTCGTCGCTAAGATGGACCTCCACTCGCGTGATAAGATCGCTGAATCGGCTTAGGGCGCTCTCCACGATGCTATTGACCTCAGTGACCAACGCTTCATGAACTTCGATGTTGTGACCGGTGTTTATTTGGATCTGCATAGTGCTCTCCTTTTGTGAATGTGATTGACTCAATATCGGTGGATGGCGGCCAATCCCTTACGACCCGGCATCTGTTCGGCCGGAATGACCATGACCCGGCCGCCCATCTTCTCGATCAGCTCGCCGAGATCGTCGAGCAGGTCATCGGCTTGCGGGTGGCTCAGATCAGCAAGTTCAACCCGTCCGTATCTTCCACCGCGGTGCCGCGGGTAAGGCCCTGGGTGGGGGTCAGCGCGATTCCTCGAACGCGATGCGCGTCGAGTTGCGCTAGAACCTCGATGGCAATTTCCCAGTCTTTTGCATGTAGCAATGAGTGGATGAGCGGCAATTGTGTATCGAACCGTATGTCGACGACACTGCCGACTCCCATCGTGACACTCAGTGAGGCAGGGCTATGCCGCCTGTGGTCGGAGACGAGAAGGGGGGCTTGTTTTACTGGAAGTTTTTAATCTTTGAGGCTCGTAACTGCATCTTTCAGGGTCGATTGTAATACCGTCCATGTATTTTCCACACCCTCGACGAGTTCCTCCCACACGTCATCGTGGGCAGCATTGAGCTCTTTTAATTTGGCCTCTGTGGCGTTGATATGCTGTTCAACTTTTTCAACATGTCGGTTGTGTTTTGCCCGAGTAGCGGTATCTAAATTCTGTCCCTGGGCTTTGAATTCGGCGAATCTGGCCTGAACTATTTCCAACTCGGTGTATATTTTCTTTTTATAAGCTTCTCTGTTCCGCATTGTGTAACTCCTGTATTTGTATTCCAATAAATGTACGTTATTTCAATCTATTAGAAAACTTCGAGAGGCGTCTCCATATCGGTCAAATTACTAAGCTGCAAATTCCAATTGTCCCAGGTTGGGAGATAGCCCAGAGGTGCACCACAGCGAAAATGGTGAACGGTCTTTACCCTTAATATTTCAAATATTGTGCCAAGCTCAGGAATATTGATAAAAAATGATGTACTGTCATGTTATTATTGCATATTGTGTGTAAAGAACATAAGCTTGGCCGTTTTTGACAAGCTCCCGGGAGTGGTCATATTTGCCCAGTGGTCATATGCGACCAAGTCGTTTTTGGGGGTATTTTTTACTCTTTTGATGTCACACTACCTTCTCAATGGTTCCCCTTAACCTGCCAAGGCGGGCGATATGATCACCCATTATTTCCCCTCTTTTTCAATCTCACCGATCTTTTCCTGAATTTTCCCTTTGGCGTTCTCCACCTTTCCTTCAATCTCAAGCTTGTCGTTATCGACGATTCTCCCGATGGTCTCTTTGATCTTGCCTCTGAACTGGTGAATTCTTCCTTCGGCGCTGTTCTTTGTGTCTGATTTCAAAATTTTTCTCCAGTCTGTTTTTAATGTGGAATGTTTGTTGTCTACTATTAGGACGCCCTCACCACCTGTTTTTAATTAAAATGGAGGAGGTATTGAATGGTCTGATCGAGGTCGGCAATTTATTTGGCGATCTGCGGAGTCAAATAGGTCGGTAGTCCGGTTAGGTCGCAGGCTTTAAGACGGCCTTGTTGACTGGATCAAAAACCCGATATGCCAGCAGTTTCAAGCGGTCGTTCACCAGGAACCATACCAGTGCATAGCCCCAGACGAAGAGCGCCCAGCCCCAGCCCAGCGGTGTCATGTAGAGCCCGTAAACGGCAATTAAGGTGGCGACGATCTGGGTGCCGACCACGGCCATCCATAAAATAGGGGCAGGGCGTATCGACCAGAAGGGGCCGCGGGTGCGGGTCAGGAAAATCGTCAAGTGTCCTGCCACTGACAGCATTAGGTACATCAGCGTCTGGATGTGCGGCCGGTCAAGGTGATAGACGCGTTCCCCGAGATAAAACAAACCAAAGGCGGCCACGGGTCCGATGACGCCGAGAACGGTGGCGATGCCCAGCACCATGCGCATGTTCCAGGCTTCCGGCTGATCCTTGTAATGCACATTGTCATAGGCAATGGACAGAATGGCCCCGTCATTGAGCAGGGCCAGCATTACGATCATCACCGCCGTCAATGGATAAAAGTTGAAGATCAGGATCGCGAGCGTCATGAACAAAAGCACGCGCAGTGTCTCAGCGATGCGGTAGATAGCGTAGCTGTTCATCCGCTGGAAGATGCGGCGGCTTTCCTTAATGGCGTCAATGATCACCGACAGGCCGGGCGTCATTAGCACAATGTCGGCCGCAGCCCGTGCCGCATCCGTTGCGTCGGAAACGGCGATGCCGCAGTCAGCCTTTTTCAGGGCGGGAGCGTCGTTCACCCCGTCTCCCGTCATGCCGACTATGTGACCGCGTTTTTGCAAAACATCAACGATGTGGAACTTGTGCTCAGGGAATACCTGAGCGAAACCTTCTGCTTTTTCAATGGACTCGGCAATCTCGGTAGTCTCATCATGTTTGACATCCCCCAGGCTGGAGGCGTCGAGAATGTCCGAACCCATGCCGAGCTTCTTGGCGGTTTCCTGAGCGATTGCCAGGGCGTCGCCCGTCACCATCTTGATCTTTACGCCCATCGAAAGCGCTGTGGCAATGGTGGTCTTGGCATCTTCTCGCGGCGGGTCGAACAGGGGCAACACACCAAGAAAACGCCATTCGCCATCTCCCTCGGCCCGTGCCACACCCAGCGAGCGGAAGCCGCGCGCCGCGAAATCGCCTACCGCCTTGTCAACTTCAACCTGTATCTGCCCGGTATCGGACGATAATTCCAGGATCACCTGTGGCGCGCCTTTGGTCACCTTGAACTCCTTGCCGTCCTTGGTCTTGACGGTGGCTTCTGTACGCTTATGGACCGGATCGAAGGGTTGGAAGTGAGTTACCTCGAAATCCTTTAATGCGTCTTTGTCTTTCAGACCGCCGAGTACAGCCAGATCAATGGTATCGTTGTTCTCCGCCAGCGAGGCCAGTGCGCCGTTTAAGATAACGTCCTCGACTGCGATACCGCCTAAGCAAAACGGATCGCCCAGCGTCAACTTGTTCTGAGTCAGAGTGCCGGTTTTGTCAGAGCACAGCATATCCACGCCTGCCAGCTCTTCGATTGCTACCAATTTGCTGACAATCGCCTTCTTCTTTGCGAGCAATCGAGCGCCTACTGCCATGGTCACCGACAACACTGTCGGCATAGCCACGGGAATCGCTGCCACGGTTAATACTAAAGCGAACTGCAGGGTAGTAAGTATTTGGTCGCCGCGATAGATCGCAACACCGATGATCACCGCGACCAAAGCCACTGCCAGGATGATTAGGTAATTGCCGATCTTCAGAACCGCTTTTTGAAAGTGGCTGACCGAGTGTGCCTCCTGCACCAGCTGCGCTGTCTTGCCGAAGTAGGTGTTCGCACCCGTTGCATAAACGAGGGCGCTGATTTCTCCCCGGCGAATAATCGAACCCGAGAACACTGCCTCTCCGGATTTGCGTTTTGCAGGCAGGGATTCTCCCGTCAACGCCGACTGATCAACCTCCACCTCATCGCCATCCAGCAGCCGCGCATCAGCGGGCACAATGTCGCCTAACCTCAGACGGATTACATCTCCCGGCACCAGTTCACGCGCAGGCGGTGTGACCCACTTTCCATCGCGTTTGACCCGGGCCTTGATCGCCAGCTTGGCCTTCAGTGCCTCGATGGCATTGCCCGCCTCGCGTTCTTCAAAAAATCCGACCGCCGCGTTGGCCAGCAGCAAAAGAAGGATGATGAAAAAATCCGGCCAGTGCCGGACCACGCCGGAGAGAATAACCGCAACTTCGATCATCCATGGGATGGGTCCCCAAAAGTATGACAGAAACTTCAGCAACAGATTGGTTTTCTTCTCTTCTATCTCGTTCGGCCCGTACTGGTTCAACCGCTTTTCGGCCTCGGCCTGACTGAGCCCGTCCGGCGAGGTGGCTAATTTCTTCTCCACTTCCGACAGGGGCAGGGTTTTCAGATCGTCCTTGGCGTCTGGTTTCGATTCCGTCTCGGATTCAGGGTTATTTGCAGCATCTTGTCCTTTCATAAGGGACTCCTGTTATTTTTTCATCGCTGCGCCTTGGATTTTACATAGCGTCGGATGAGAGCGTTTGTTGAGCTGTCGTGCTTGAGCGGGCTTTTATCCCCGGCTTCAAGTTCGTCAATGATACGTACGGCCAGCGCCTTGCCCAGTTCGACTCCCCACTGGTCAAATGAGTCAATATCCCAAATGGCGCCTTGTGTGAAGACACTGTGTTCGTAGAGTGCCACGAGCTTGCCCAGCGACTCCGGAGTCAGTCGTTCCATAAGAATCGTGCTCGAAGGACGATTGCCCTCGAAGGTCCGGTGCGGTGCCAGCCACGCTGGTATGCCCTCAGCCTGGACCTCCTGCGGTGTTTTGCCAAAGGCAAGCGCCTCTGCCTGGGCAAACATGTTGGCCAGCAGCACGTCGTGGTGGCAACCGAGAGGATTGAGCGGCCAAACAAAGCCGATGAAGTCACAGGGGATGAGCCTGGTTCCCTGATGAATAAGCTGGTAGAAGGAATGCTGGCCATTGGTGCCGGGTTCGCCCCAGTAGATCGGACCGGTCTGGGAGGCGACCTCTGCTCCGTCAAGCGTGACATGCTTGCCGTTACTTTCCATCGTCAACTGCTGCAGGTAAGCCGGGAAACGCTTCAAATACTGTTCGTAAGGAAGAACAGCCACGGTCTGCGTGTCGAAAAAGTTGTTATACCAGAGCCCCAGCAGTCCCATAAGCACCGGCAGGTTGCGCTCGAAAGGGGCAGTGCGGAAATGCTCGTCCATCTGGTGGAAACCGTAAAGCATGTCACGGAAATTTTCGGGGCCGATGGCGATCATCGTCGAGAGGCCAATTGCCGAATCCATGGAGTAACGCCCGCCGACCCAATCCCAGAACTCAAACATGTTTGCGGTATCGATGCCAAATTGCGCAACTTCGCGCCCGTTGGTAGAGACTGCGACGAAGTGCTTTGCAACAGCAGTGGGATGTTTCAGAGACTTGAGGACCCAGTCACGGGCTGTGCGCGCGTTGGTCATCGTCTCAAGAGTTGTAAAGGTCTTGGATGAGATGATGAACAGTGTCTCCTCGGCGTCGAGATCGCGGGTAGCTTCAGCGAAGTCGGTGCCGTCGATGTTGGAGACGAAACGGAAGGCCAGGTTGCGCTGGCTGTAATGCCGCAATGCCTCGTATGCCATCACCGGCCCCAGGTCTGATCCACCGATGCCGATATTAATCACGTTGCGAATGGACTTGCCGGTATGGCCCTTCCACTCCCCGCTGCGCACCCGGTCAGAGAAGGCGGCCATCTTGTCAAGCACGTCGTGAACCTGAGGTACAACGTCCTCATCGTCCACGCTGATGATCTGCCCTTTGGGTGCGCGCAGGGCCACATGCAGGACGGCCCGCTTCTCTGTGGTGTTGATCTTCTCGCCCCGGAACATGGCATCAATGCGGGCTCGCAAGCCGGATTCGTCCGCTAATTGTAAAAGGAGATCGATCGTCTCGTTGGTGACGCGGTGTTTTGAATAGTCAAAGTAGATACCGACGGCTTCAGCTGTCATACGTTCTCCGCGCTTTAGATCGTCGGCGAAGAGCTTCCGTAGATGCACGTCTTTAATTTTCGGATAATGGGCTTCGAGAGCCTGCCATGCCACGCGCTTTTTGAGTGGTGTTATTTTTGTCATGTTGGATCCTTTTTAGTTGGTGAATACGTTGTGAGGGGCTGCATTCCACAATGCGATGACGGGCAATTCGGGATGGTGGGGGTTGAAACTAAAAATGCTGAGTGATGCGGTGTCGAGCTGAAAATGCTCTGCTTCGATCAATGGTAATCCGATCCACCTTGCGGCCAGGACGGCACCGAACTGGCCGTGCGAAAAAAGCGCGACCGTGCCATCCAGCGTGCGAAGACGAGTGATGAGCCGATCGGCTCGCTCACAAACCTGTGCGGGCATTTCCCCACTAGGGCAACCGTCTCGGAAAACATTCCAGTCCGGCCGCTCCTTGCGAATATCAACGGATTGCTTTCCTTCGTAATCGCCATAGTCCCATTCCAACAGGTCCGGTTCGATTCCCGTAATTTTGTCAAGCCCGGCTAACTCGCAAGTCCGTCTGGCGCGCGTAAGTGGGCTGGTCAGCACATGGGCAAACCGGACATCCCGAAGGTGCCTGCCAAGTTCTCGTGCTTCAACCTCGCCGTTCGTCGTTAAAGGAATGTCGGTGCGTCCGGTGTGCTGGCCGGTGAGCGCCCACTCGGTTTCACCGTGGCGGATGAGGTAAATATGCAGGGCCGATGGGATATTTCTTTTCATGGTCGCTCCATAAACGGGATGATCCAAGCATATAAAAAGGAAAGCCAACCTCTTTTTCTCCGATGAGGTTTTCTTGTTCCTTCACAATTTTCCGGTATCGCCGGAAAACCGGCTTGTCCCTGTATCAACATATCACCCGAGTTTCGAGTTCTGCCATTTCGGTCAGGCGGCGACGATGACGTTCCGCACAGTTGAACTGAGCCTTGAGAAATGTACCGACCAATTCCCCGGCAAGTGCATGGCCAACCACCTGTCCGTCCAGACAGATAATATTCACATTGTTATCCTCCATACCATGATGAGCGGTGAAAGAATCCGTGATCAGTGCCGCTCGCAAGCCGGGTACTTTGTTGGCAGCAATGCTTGCCCCGACACCGCTGCCGCAGACGGCAATGCCCTGGATGAACTCACCGCTAGCCAATGCCCTTGCCAGAGGCGCTACAACGTCAGGATAGTCATCTCCCGCAACCAGCGCAAGGGCACCGAGGTCAACCACCTCATAGCAGGTAGCCTTGAGTGCCGCAGTCAGGTACATTTTCATCTCAAACCTACCGTGATCGGCGGCATTTCAGATACGCATAACCTCTCCTTCAGTTTGCTATTTACAAGATTCAGGGCGCGTTCGCAGATATTCTCAACAGTGAGTCCATGATATTTCCTCATTAATTGTTTGTTGAAAGTCACATTACTTTTATCCATCACCACCAAAATCTTATTACCGGGACAGTCATTGGGGGATCAGCCACTTCCAGTTCAATATTTCCGGCATGTCCTGACCGTGTTTGTCGATATACGCTTTATGCTCAAGGAGCTTGTCCTCTAGATTCTGTTTCAGCGTGCTGCCGGCGCCCTCTGGCGGTAGACGATGGAGTACGTCGAGGACCAGATGAAAGCGATCCAGATCGTTTAAGACCGTCATGTCGAAGGTCGTGGTGATTGTGCCCTCTTCCTTATAGCCCCGGACATGCATGTTTTCGTGGTTGGTTCGGCGATACGTCAACCGATGAATGAGCCAGGGGTAGCCGTGAAAAGCAAAGACGATCGGTTTGTCTTTGGTAAAAAGCGCATCGAAATCCTCGTCGGAAAGCCCGTGGGGATGTTCGATTTGTGGTTGCAGCTTCATCAAATCGACAACATTGACCACCCGGATTCTCAGATTGGGTAAATGGGTACGGAGAATGGACACGGCGGCGAGCATCTCAAGCGTCGGTACATCCCCGCAGCAGGCCATCACCACGTCCGGTTCCTCCCCTTGGTCGTTGCTGGCCCAGTGCCAGACGCCTATTCCCTGTGTGCAGTGGGCCACCGCCTCATCCATAGTCAACCACTGCGGTGCCTGGTACTTTCCGGCGACAACGACATTGACGTAATCCCGGCTCCTTAGACAATGGTCCCAGACCGACAACAGGCAATTGGCGTCAGGCGGCAGATAAACGCGCACGATAGACGCCTTCTTATTGACGACATGATCGATGAACCCCGGATCCTGATGGGTAAAACCGTTATGGGCCTGTTGCCAGACGTGGGAGGCGAGCAGATAATTGAGCGAAGCAATTTTTCGCCGCCACGGTAACCCAGCGGTGACCTTCAACCACTTGGCGTGCTGGTTAAACATGGAATCGATGATATGGACAAAAGCCTCATAGCTGTTGAATAGCCCGTGCCGGCCGGTTAGCAGATAGCCTTCGAGCCAGCCTTGGCACTGATGCTCGGAGAGCATCTCCATGACCCGGCCTTCTGTTGCCAGAAACTCATCGTTATCCTGGGTCCGGGCTTCCCACTGCCGATTGGTCACCTCCATAACGGCGTTCAACCGGTTGGAGAGTGTCTCGTCGGGGCCAAAGATCCGGAAATTCCGCTGCTCTTCATTGAGTTTGATCACATCGCGCAGGAACTCTCCCAGCACATGGGTGTCGGCGGCCCGAACCGAACCCGGCGTCGGCACCTGAACCGCATAGTCTCGAAAGTCTGGCATAATCAGGTCTCGCAGCAGAATGCCGCCGTTGGCGTGCGGATTGGACCCCATCCGCCGGTCGCTCTTTGGCGCAAGCTCTGCCAGTTCCGGCACCAACCTGCCATTTGTATCAAACAGTTCTTCCGGTTTATAGCTTTTCATCCAGGTTTCGAGTAGGCCCAGGTGATGGGGATGGGACGAATCTACCAAGATAGGCACCTGGTGCGCCCGAAAGGTACCTTCTATTTGTTGACCATCGACGACTTTTGGTCCCGTCCACCCCTTGGGTGAATTAAGGACAATCATCGGCCAGCGCGGCCTGGTGGCATTGTTATTGTCCCGGGCGTTGCTTTGGATGCGCTGGATCTCGATAATTGCTGTCTCCAGCACTGAGGCCATAAGTTGATGCATTTTTTCCGGGTCATCACCTTCCACAAAGTATGGTGTCCAGCCGTAGCCTCTGAGCAATTGGTCCAGTTCCTCATGGGTGATGCGGGCCAGGACGGTCGGGTTGGCAATTTTATAGCCGTTCAAATGCAGGATAGGCAGCACTGTGCCATCGGTGATCGGGTTCAGAAATTTATTGGAATGCCATGCCGTGGCTAAAGGGCCGGTCTCCGCCTCGCCATCGCCGATGATGCAGGCGACGATCAGATCCGGATTGTCGAACACAGCCCCGAAGGCATGGCTGAGGGAATATCCCAGCTCGCCTCCCTCATGAATCGATCCCGGACACTCCGGGGATACATGGCTGGGAATCCCGCCGGGAAAGGAGAACTGAGTAAAGAGTTTTTTTAGTCCAGCTTCATCCTGGCTGATATTCGGATAAACCTCGCTGTAGGTGCCTTCAAGATAGGTATTGGCGACCAGCGCCGGGCCGCCGTGGCCGGGACCGGAAATATAGATCATATCCAGGTCATATTTATTGATGACCCGGTTCAGATGCACATAGATAAAATTCTGGCCGGGGGTTGTGCCCCAGTGGCCGAGCAGCGTCGGTTTGACATGCGAGAGCTGCAAAGGCTCCCGGAGCAAGGGATTGTCATAGAGGTAAATCTGACCGACAGACAGATAGTTGGCGGCATGCCAGTAGGCATCCATCCGATTTAGCAGTTCAGGCGTAAGGATTTCATTCTGCATGGTTTATTTCTCCTTTTTGCTGCCAAGATCAAGAGCGTGGTAAACCATCTTGGCAATCATTAATTCTTTGTCTGTACGGATTATACGGACCTTAATTTCAGCATTAAATACTCGTCGGGGAGGTAGTGCAACTGTCTCACTCTTTTCGCAATCTTTGTGCCAGGTTTTAGACACTTGGATTATGTCATGCATCATGGTGCTATTTATGAAAATACTACTGAAAAATGATATCGGGCAAGGTTACTGACGACTATGGGGTGTGGTCACATTTGCTCAACTGGTGATATGTAACCACTTCAAGGTCTCTGTGGTTATGATGCATGGAAGATCGACAGGGCAGCCAGAAAAAACAACAAACACAATACTTTTTATTGACTCACAACCGCGTAGCGCTACGCTACTCGGTAGCTTTGGGTTTTTCTTTTGACTGCCAGGTTTCTATTTCGATAAATATACGTTGGACATGTGGATAGGCCTGTTTGATTGCTTTGTCCAATCCCGCCACAGTTATTTCAACTGCTGTGGCCAAGATTGGGTCCACAAAATCAACGCTGATATTCACAAGAATAAAGTTAGGCCCCATGTGCATGGTCAACACTTCATTGACCTGCTTGATTTCTTTATAGGAACCGGCGATTTCTCGTATCCCCTGAACGACCTCTTTGTTGGCGCTCTCCCCGATCAACAGGCTTTTCGTTTCGGATGCAAGCAAAAATGATGTTCCCGCCAGTATCAACCCGATGATAACGGCAGCAGCGGAGTCATAAGCAGGATTGTTGGTGATATTGCTGAAAAAAATTCCCAGAAATGCGATGACAAGACCAATGATTGCGGCGGAATCTTCCATCAGCACGATAAAAATGGAGGGGTCCTTCCCTCTGTGAATCGCCCGGATATAGCCCCAGGCCCCTTTTGATTTGTTGAATTCCTTGAGAGCGATGTACCAGCTGGTTCCTTCAAATATTAAAGCCAGGCCGATAACGCCGTAATTGACGAAAGAAGTCTTTACCGGCACGGGAGAGATAAGATGATCAATTCCTTTATAGAGGGAAAGTCCCGCGCCGCCGGCAAAAAGGACCATGGCCACAACAAAGCTCCAAAAATATATCTCCTTGCCATGGCCGAAAGGGAATTGGTTGTCGGCAGGCAATTTGGCCCGTCGCAATCCATATAACAGCAGAATTTCGTTGCCCGTGTCGGCGACCGAATGGACTGCTTCAGACAACATGGCCGAACTTCCGGTCATAACGGCTGCAATGGCTTTGGATATTGCTATCAGGCAATTTCCGGCCAGGGCTGCGTAGATAACCTTACGAGAAGAGGTCATCATGTCTCAATTCCCAGGTTTTTCCAGAGTCTTAATTGTTCCCACAATAAGAGACACCAGCAAAATTTCGAGTCCCATCAGTATCCTTCTATGCTTTCCAGTCCATCACACCTTTAAAATCAAGAAATTGACTCGCTACTATCATATCCGCGATTCGCCTCCGAACGTACTGGTAATGAAATCCCTCATCCGTTACTTGTCAGATTTTTCCACCGTCTTCATATTTCCGTCTATGGCATTAGCCATATCCTTCTTTTAGCGGTCAACCAGCCTGTCCGATGAATGTGATTTGTGCAGGTCATTGAATTCCACAGTCTCGTCGAAAACCGTCTTGGCTGCATCGCTGAGCGAAGGGATCGACTTGAATAGATCCCAGGTACATTCGAGGTTGTCGGTGGTCATCATCCTTCCGCCGCCCACGGAATAGCCCTGATCAGGGTCGCCTGCTGCATCCAGACTTCCACCCAGGTCAGACGCAGCCTCAAAAATTGTGATATTTTCACCCGGCAGGTTGCCGTCTCTGATCATGAAAGCAGCGGCGGTCAGAGACCCGATACCACCACCCACGAGATATGCTCTTGATGTCGTATTCATAGTACCGTGCTCCTATTGATGAAAGAGTATTTTGGGTACTTGCTCTATGAAGAGCAAGCAATGTGCCACGTGTTGTATCTTTAAAGATAATTGTCCTATCGCTCTGCTTTAACGTGGAAAATCGCCTATGGTGTAGTGATCCGATGAGAACTTGCCATCATCTAAGAGGTCATATTCGACCATGTGGTTACATATGACCAGTGATGAGGCGTAGAACGCTTTTTAGGAAGATGATAGTGGAGGAGACAGATATACCGACGAATGTTGTCGGCGGCAGTGGCGGGTACCGCGTTGTTAATGGGATGGCTATTTTACGATATTGAGCTCGTACATGCGAGCGCGCAAGGTGCTGCGATTAAGAACAAGGATTTTGTTATTATGAAACTGACCGAACGTGGAGCATTTACCGGAGGGAACATATTATGCAAAGATGCCAGTTGATGGTTATGAATTCTTTTTGTATGATAGCTTTTTATACAAAGCAATAAACTTGTCGAGGTATCTGCACTGTTTTTTTCTTTTGTTGATCTCTTTAGAATGTTTATAAAACAATCATATTGCAGAGCAGACTATCCTCGTAAATGACATGAAAAAAAGTACTATTAACACCGCGGGCAAGCAGGCTGAAGAGACGCTGTTTAAAACAGGAGATCTGCAGAATTCAATTTTCAACAGCGCTAATTTCTCGAGTATTGCCACCGACGCTCAAGGCGTCATTCAGATCTTCAATGTCGGTGCCGAGTGCATGCTGGGTTACACGGCTGCCGAAGTGCTAAACAAGATTACACCGGCCGATATCTCCGATCCGCAGGAAGTGATTGCACGTGCCGAAGCGCTCAGCGTTGAACTCGGAACTAAGATTACGCCGGGATTTGAGGCATTGGTATTCAAGGCCTCACGCGGCATTGAGGACATCTACGAGTTGACCTATATCCGCAAGGATGGCAGCCGCTTCCCGGCAGTTGTATCTGTCACGGCCCTGCGTGACAAGAAATCCGCCATTATCGGTTATTTACTGATTGGTACCGATAACACTGCGGGCAAGAAGGTTGAAGCAGAGCGAAAGCATTTGCTTGAGATTCAGGAGGAGACAAACAAAAAACTGCAGGAGGCCAATGTCACCTTGCGGGAGAGTGAAGAAAAGCTGGCAGTGACGCTCAACTCTATTGGCGATGCAGTAATAGCCACCGATGCCGAGGCGCGTGTGACACTCCTCAATCCCCTGGCAGAAAAACTCACTGGTTGGACGCAGGCGCAAGCCAGTGGTCGTCCGGTAGACGAAATTTTTTCCATCATCAACAAAGAAACTCGCCAGCCCGCCACTATACCGGTTACAGAGACCTTGGCGCAGGGCACGATACACGCCGTTACCAAACACACTGTGTTGATTGCTCACGATGGGAAGGAATGTGATATCGCCGATACCTGTGCGCCCATACGTGACCGTGAGGGTCGGGTGATCGGTGCTGTGTTGGTGTTCCGCGATGTGACCGGAGAATATGCAGCACAGCAGGCCTTGCACGACAGTAACGCACTGGTCCAGACGATTCTTAATGCCGTGGTGGACGGCATCGTTACCCTCAATGCCCGCGGTGGCCTAGTTGAGACGGTTAACCCGGCTGCAGAGCGAATGTTTGGCTATGCCTCCGCAGAACTTGTCGGGCAAACTTTCGGCATGCTAATCCCCGAACTTGATCAAAATCAGCGTAACGGTTCGCTTGACTATTACCTTGCAAGCGAGGAGGACCGTGCTATTGGTCTTGGACGAGAAGTTGTAGGCCGGCGCAAGGATGGCAGCACGTTCCCTTTGGAAATAGCGGTAAGCGAGATGTGGATGGGTGGCCAGCGTTATTTTGCCGGCATTCTGCGTGACATCTCCGTGCGCAAGCAGGCGGAAGCCCTACAGAGCGCGATTTTCAACAGCGCCAATTTCTCAAGTATCGCCACTGACGCAAAGGGCGTTATCCAGATTTTCAACGTTGGTGCCGAGTGCATGCTGGGCTACGATGCCGAAGAAGTGATGAACACGATCACTCCGGCGGATATTTCCGATCCGCAGGAACTGATTGCACGCGCCGAAATGCTCAGTGTCGAACTCGAAACCCCCATTACCCCCGGCTTCGAAGCATTGGTATTCAAGGCTTCACGTGGAATTGAGGACATCTATGAGTTGACTTACATCCGAAAAGATGGCAGCCGATTTCCGGCAGTGGTGTCGGTCACGGCCCTGCGTGACGATCAGGAGGCCATTATTGGATATCTCCTGATCGGTACGGATAACACCGTCCGCAAGCAGATCGAGGCAGACCAGAAGCAGCTTGGCCAGCGCTTGCGTGATTATCAGTTCTACACTCGTTCCCTGTTTGAATCCAATATCGACGCGCTGATGACCACCGATCCGTCTGGTATCATCACTGACGTCAATAAACAGATGGAGGAACTCACCGACTGCACGCGCGACGAATTGATCGGCGCGCCGTTCAAGAAATACTTCACCGATTCGGAGCGGGCCGAGGCAGGCATCAAACTCGTGCTGAGCGAAAAGAAACTCACCAACTACGAACTTACCGCGCGCGATAGGAAGGGCAGGGAAACAGTGGTTTCTTATAATGCGACTACTTTCTACGATCGGGACAGGAGGTTGCAGGGTGTGTTCGCCGCTGCGCGTGATATCACAGAGCGTAAATTACTGGATCAAGTGCTGCAGGAAAAGACAGCCGAGTTGGAGAACGCCAAGGCCGCAGCGGAAAATGCCAACCTCGCCAAATCAGATTTCCTCTCCAATATGAGCCACGAGATCCGCACACCGATGAACTCCATTATAGGTATGTCCCATTTGGTGCTGAAGACCGAGCTGACACCGCACCAGCGGGACTACATCAAGAAGATTCAGGGCTCGGGCCGACATCTGCTGAGAATTATCAACGATATTCTGGATTTCTCAAAGATAGAGGTGGGCAAGCTGACGATTGAATATACCGAGTTTCAATTGGAGAAGGTGCTTGACAATGTTGCCAACCTGATCGGCGATAAGTGCTTTGCCAAGGGGCTGGAACTGGTCTTCAATGTAGACGAAAATGTGCCGTCGTACCTCATTGGAGATCCGCTGCGGATGGTACAAATTCTGATCAATTACTGCAATAATGCCGTCAAGTTCACCGAAAATGGCGAAATCAACATCGCAATCAGCCTCAAAGAGGAGACCGACGAGGATGTGTTGATTTATTGCGCCGTGCGCGATACCGGTACTGGCCTGACGGAGGAGCAGATTGAACGGTTGTTCCAGCGATTCTCACAGGCCGACGCCTCGACCACCCGTGAATTCGGTGGCACCGGCCTTGGTCTGGCCATTTCCAGGAAGTTGGCCGAATTGATGGACGGAGAGGCGGGGGTAAGCAGCGAACCCGGCAAGGGAAGCACCTTCTGGTTCACAGCACGCCTTACCAAGTGCGTCGGTCAGTCGCGTAAAATGGCGTTGTCGACCGACATGCAGGGCAAACGGGTGTTAGTGGTAGACGACAATGAGAACGCCCGCCAGATGCTGGCAGGCCTGCTCGAGACCATGGGCTTCAAGGTCGACCAGGTCGAGTCGGGCGAGACGGCAGTTGGCAACGTGTATCGTGCCGAGGCGCAGGGCAAACCTTATGAGATTGTCTTTCTTGACTGGAAAATGCCGGGCATGGATGGCAACGAGACGGCCAAACAGATCAGGGCGCTTCCGCTGAGTCCAATGCCGCACATGATCATGGTGACCGCTTTCGGTCGCGAGGAAGTTATTAAGGCCGCGGAGGGCGCAGACATTGTGGATATGCTGTTCAAGCCGGTCAGCCCCTCGGTGCTCTTTGATAGTGTGATACGCATTCTGGGAGGCGTCGACGATGGCGTGCGCACCACCGGGGATGGGCCGACAGACATCTTTTTGCAACTTGCCACCATCAAGGGCTCCCGTATCCTGCTGGTGGAGGACAACGATCTCAACCAGGAAGTGGCAATTGAACTGCTGCGCGATGCCGGCTTTATTGTCGATCTGGCAGAGAACGGTCAGATCGCGATAAACAAGGTCAGGAGCACCGATTATGATCTCGTGCTGATGGATATGCAGATGCCGGTGATGGACGGCCTGACAGCGACTCTGGAGATCCGTAAGGAGGAGCGCTTCAATGATCTTCCGGTGGTGGCGATGACAGCCAACGTCATGCAGGGCGATCGCGACCGCTGCTTGGCGGTGGGTATGAACGATCATGTGGCCAAGCCGATCGAACCTGAAAAGTTATGGGAGGCGTTGCTGAAATGGATCAAACCGCAGCAATCGACAGGTGTCTTCGTTGAGGTAAAACCGCAGACAGTGCAAGATGTTGATCTGCCGTCCGACATTGATGGTCTGGACATGGCCGACGGCCTGCGCCGTGTACTCGGCAAGAAGCCGCTCTACCTCTCGATGCTGCGCAAGTTCGTAACCGGACAGAAATCCTTCAGGGTTGCTATCGTCGAGGCGCTGGAGGCTAACCTACATGAAACAGCTGAGCGGCTTGCTCACACACTGAAGAGTGTTTCCGGCACCATCGGCGCAATTGGCCTGGCGCAGCTGGCGAGTAAATTCGAGGTTGCGATCAAGGAGCGCCGTCCGCGCGAAGAGATTGATGCACGACTCGAAGAGTTGGAAATGGTGCTTGGAGATCTTATCACTCAACTGGAACAAAAGCTATCGGAGGAACCGGACAAGGAAACTGTCACTACCTCTCCGGAACAACTCAAGGCGGTCTGCGATACGCTTGAGACGATGCTGGCAGACGACGACGCGGAGGCGGTTGCTGTGTTGGATATGAATGTGGCATTACTTCAGACTGCCTTCCCCAATCATTACCCCAAGATTGATGAAGGTATACGATTATTCGACTTCGAGGCGGCGCTAGAAGCGCTGAGGGCCGCTATTGGGACAGCTGCCTGATTATGGAAAAACTCGATATGGATAAACTCGATTTGACCGAAAGAGCAACGATATTAATAGTTGACGACACGCCGGAAAACCTGATCCTGATGAATAATCTTTTGAAGGATGACTACAAAGTGAAGGTCTCCAATAGTGGTGAGAAGGCGCTTAAGATTGTGGCGTCAGACTCACCACCGGACCTTATTCTGCTTGACATCATGATGCCCGGTATGGATGGTTACGAAGTGTGCCGGCGACTGAAATGCGATCTTTCCACTTCAGACATTCCAATTATTTTCCTGACTGCCAGGTCTGAAATGGAAGATGAGAAGAAAGGACTGGAACTCGGTGCGGTCGATTACATCATCAAGCCGATCAGTCCGCACACCGTCCTCGCGCGCATAAAGAACCATCTGGAACTCAAGACCATGACCGAAGCTCTGAAGGACCAAAATACCTTCCTTGAAATTGAGGTAGCCAAGCGCACCGCCGAACTTGTTGTCGCCAGAGATGAGGCGGAAAAAAGAAAAGAGGAAATCGAAGCTTCACTTGTCGAAACAATACAATTAAAAGAACAACTTGAAGCGGAACGAGCATATCTGCAAGAAGAAATTAAACTGGAATACAATCATACAAACATTATCGGTCAAAGTGAGAGTCTCAAATCAGTACTTTTAAAAGTTGAACAAATTGCCGCCAGCGATACCACCGTACTGATTCTTGGTGAAACAGGAACCGGAAAAGAGTTGGCTGCCCGGGCTATTCACGACTTGAGTTTGCGCAAAAATCGGACGCTGGTAAAAGTCAATTGTGCCGCCCTTTCCGCAAACCTGATTGAAAGCGAATTGTTTGGTCATGAAAAAGGTGCCTTTACTGGTTCTGTATCCAGACATCTCGGACGATTTGAGGTCGCTAACGGTGCTACCCTTTTTTTGGATGAAATCGGTGAATTACCGTTGGAGCTGCAATCAAAGCTACTGAGAGTTCTTCAGGAAGGGGAATTTGAGAGGTTGGGCAGCACTCAAACCATAAAAGTAAATACCCGAATTATAACCGCCACAAATCGTAATCTGGAAGAGGAAGTGAAAAAAGGCCGTTTCCGTGAGGATCTTTGGTACCGGTTAAATATTTTTCCGATTACGATGCCGTCGCTTCGGGAGCGCATGGATGACATCCCGCTTCTTGTCCATGCTTTCGTCAAAAAAATATCCAGACGGTTAGGCAAGACCATTGAAATTATACCAGTGTCTGTAATGAAGACGTTACAACATTATCCCTGGCCTGGAAATGTTCGGGAATTGGAAAATGTCCTCGAACGGGCGGTGATCAACGCGTCAGGTCGCAAGTTGCGTCTTGTTGATGAACTCAAAAAGCCGTCCGAGGCTTTCTTTTCGGGCAAAAAGACGTTGATGGCAGTTGAGCGAGACTATATTGTGCAGGTACTGGAGCAGACGAACTGGAAAATAGGCGGCAAGGACAGCGCAGCTGAAATTCTTGACCTTGACCGCAGTACCTTGCGTGGACGTATGCGTAAGCTCAATATCCAAAAGCCATAAACATATTCCTATGGAGCGGGCCTGTACATGCAAATTAGATGTAGCCGCTCCATTTCAATTATGGCCTGTGTTTTCGGCTATAAACTGTGATAGACGTTTCTCTCAAAATTACGTTCAATAGCCACCTCCCCGGTTCCGCAAATTCATATTAGATTTTTTTTGTGGCTACAGTTTCCCAAGTGGTTACAAAATGCCAGTTACTTTGTTGTATGGCCTGCTGACTATTTTTGCGGTGATAGCGCTCAAGAAATAGCATTGACGGTCGGTCAAATGTAACCATTCGGGCAGATATGACCATTCTTCTTTGGAACTTAACGCCGGTCTTGTCTGTCCATTTCCTGTATTTATTCCCTAGATTACAAATTGTTGAGAGATTTTGTCCTTTTTTCTCAAACCTGGAACAATGATTGCTAACTTTATCAAAACATAATCGAAACACTATTCGGTCATCGACTTCACCGGCGCCATCTTTTTTCTGGCATTTAAGTCTGGGAATGTAAGGTTATATTGCGCCTTAGTGGATAGATAAGGTACACCGGTTTATTGGTAAGCCTGGCTTATCTGGGCATTTCCCTTAAACGGGAAGGAAAGGAATAAATAATGCAAAACACAACAAAAATCTTTAAGTCGCTTTTCATGGTAATTCAGTTGGGCATGGCAATGGCTCTAGGGAGCATGGCCTTTGCCGCAGGAGGAGAAATCTCAGGTTCTGTAAAAGACCACTCCAGCAATCTGGCCATTCAGTGGGTAACTATTACGGTAAGAGAAATACCTTCCGGTAGAGTCGTGGCAACCGGGATTACAGACGCGGAGGGTAACTATTCGGTGAGTATTCCAGCCATGGGAAACTATAGTCTCGAAGCGTCAAAACAGGGCTATGGCTATGGTAGAGTGATGGCACCGGACATGATTGAGCTTTCTGATACAATACCGGATCAAACTGTCAACCTGTCTATGGGCGGAAAAGAGTGGCTGAAGTACGATCCCGATGTTCCCAAATCGTCCATGTCCTGGGAGACGGGTGCCGGCAAGAGCTACCTCATACCAGCCATGGAAATTCCTGCCTTTCTTCTTCTTCTCAATGGCTACGACCGGCTTGCTTACTCTGATCTCGAGGAGAACGGGAAAAAAGTATACGACACGAACCTGTCAACCTTCTGGGATCATGTCGTAGACGGTCCCTGGGGAGTCGATACGGACGCCTTCAACATAAATCAGTTTGCCCATCCCTATCAGGGATCCATGTACCATGGATTTGCGCGATCGGCGGGGCTCAACTATTGGGAGTCGCTCATATACACCAACGTGGGCAGTTTTATCTGGGAAACGGGGGGAGAGACCACAGACCCCTCCATCAATGACCAGTTCGCCAGCGGCATTGGTGGAAGTTTCTTTGGCGAGGCGCTCTTTAGAATGGCCGGTTTGGTGCTTGAGGGCGATGGAGGAAGGCCTGGATACTGGCAGGAGTTGGGTGCGCTGATCCTTTCGCCGCCAACTGGAATCAATCGCCTTGCTTTTGGAAACCGGTTCAAGCCTGTATTTCCGAGTCATAATCCGGCGACCTTCTCGCGTGTGCAGATTGGCGCAAGCCTCAAGGCGAACGAGAGCGACAAGACCACCATCTCAAACACCATTGAACAGGTCCAGGCGACGGCGAACTTCACCTTAGCTTACGGGCTCCCTGGCAAGCCCGGCTACAGCTATGACCGTCCCTTCGATTACTTCCATTTTGAATTCACCACCCTCGGCAACAGACATAATCCGTTTGATGACGTCATGGTACGCGGCTTTCTCCTTGGTAAAGACTATCAGATTGGCAACTCCTATCGTGGGATATGGGGCCTCTACGGCGGTTATGATTATATCTCGCCAGAAATTTTTCGTATTTCCAGCACCTCTGTCTCTTTCGGTACGACTTATCAATGGTGGCTTTCACGCAAGGTAGCACTCCAGGGCTCACTGCTCGGAGGGGTTGGTTACGCTGCGGCAGGAAATGTTCATCAAGTAGGTGAGCGCGATTATCATTACGGCGTCGCCCCCCAGGGACTCATCGGGCTTCGTCTTATCATTGCCGAAAGAGCCATGTTTGATTTAACGGGACGCGCCTATTATCTGAGTGGTATGGGTGGCGATGATCCTGGGGGAAGGGAGCAGATAGAACGTCTAAAAATGGGTTTCACCGTTCGCCTTTTTGGCCGTCACGCCCTTGGCCTGCAATACAGCGGAGCCATTCGGGATGCAGAATATCCTGATCGCGCTGACAGTCACCAGTCGGCAGGAACCCTCAGCCTTGTTTATACTTATCTTGGTAAGGCCAGGTTTGGTGCTGTTGAATGGCGTGGTCCAGACTATCTCTGAGCCGGTATCAATTATTGACAACCATAGCTCAGATTGGGCCATGAAGACCTCAGTTCAGAATGCAAGGTTGTCCTCAGGTCCGCTGTTTCGAATGAATTGTTTTCATTCGATTGTTGCCAAACGAAATGTTTTACTTGAAAAGCTGTGCCTCATCTACATGGAGCAAAAGGGGAGGGTGACCTCATAGCACCGATCTGTTATTGACGGTCATCAACAGCTTTCCTATGATGCGTGGGGGGATATCGTCATGCCTCGTTACACGAAACTCGTCCACCGCTGGCTGTTTAACTGACTTGAAATTTGTGTAGTTGAGACGATTGAAAGTGAAGTACACTGCATTGCAATTCGGCGAAAACCGTAGGTCAATTTGATCCAGATGCTCTGAGGCAACTGGTAGTACGCCTTGTTCAGGATTAGGTTCTTTTCTTGATATCGATGGAGAATTCACACCCATGGTACATCATTGCAGCTTTACTGTCCTAGTCTTTCTCATTGGAAAAGCCATAATCAAACAGGATCCATAAAAAGATCCTGTTTGATTGAATATGGTTGTAGAATGGATTATTCGTCTGTGAGTGTTTTGAGGAATTGAACAATTTTTATTTCTTGGTCAAAATTCAGACCAAGATTCCCAAGTTCGGTATGATTGACAGTTGCCCCAACCTCAGGATCAGGAAATTTCTCCCCCGGCCAAGTATTGTCTCGTGTATTATAGAAATGAACGATTGAGTAAAGCGTTGGGAAGAAGCCGTTATGCCCGTAAGGTGCTGTTTCTGCAATATTTCGAAGTGTTGAGACCTTGAATTTGCCGACTTCATCAGACGTAACCGCAGCAGAATTTAAAGCAATCAATTCGCCAACCCTTCCATCAGCACCAAGCCCGTAATCAATTCCCTGCAACCCGGCAAGTGCTGCGATTCTTGGATTTACAGGGATTCCCAGGTTATCATAGGAAAAATCAGTAAATACAGGCGGATATGTGCCATCTGAGGTGTGAGGGTTTTTCCGTTGAGTCGAATTCTCTCCATAATCTGCATCATGGCGCTCAGTTACATGACAGAGATAGCACATCCCTCCGACATTGCTGCCACCCACCTGGCCGAGCTGAGTCTCAGAATCCGCATTGAAAAGAGCTAAACCGTCAGCTTCATCGTAAGTGAGGTATTTTGATTTAAAATGCTTCGGTGGCCCAACATATTTCCTGAAATCTCCGTCAAGCTTAACACCAAATTGGCTGACATCGCCTCCTTGCTCCCTTACAAAAGAATCAAACCTTGAATTGAACTTATTAACTTCCGTCGATGCCTCAAAGGCCGCAATTGCTTCGGCGATTTTATTATATGCCACCGGCACATTAAATCCCGATTTATCAAATAGTTCTTTACCGAAAATCCTGAGAAAAAGATTCCTGGATTTTGAATGCATAACAACATCAACTACGTCTTCCAGGCTTGTTAATCCCATTTCGACCGGATTGAGGAATGGGCCTTTTGCCTGATCTGCCAAAGGATCCCCCGTTGGATCAGTACGATCTAATTCTGCTCCGGTAGCTGTGGCTGTGGTTGGTTGTCCGGAAGCTCGGCCGTCCCAGAATACGCCACCAAGGAAAAGTTCATCACTTGTGTCCCAATGTAATTTAGGACTGAAAGCAGCGTAAGCAGCTGGTGGGGCATTTCTTCCGCCAAAGGGCACTAAATCTGACCCTTGTGAAACCGGCCTGGCATCAGGCGCAAGGGTGTTGTCTGGATCAGAAAATTTTGAAGAAGAGTGATGACAACTATTACAAGCCTGGTTGTTATTCTTGGACAAATTAATGTTCTCAAATATTTCTTTCCCAAGTCGTTCGATCGGAGTTAAACCTTGCCTTACCCTCTTATATTCAATAACGTTCTTATTTTTAAAATAATTTTTATATACACGGTTCTGGTGAATGAGCTTTCTGGCACTAAAACCATTACTGTTAGCGAAGCCTTCACCAAAGACCAGGAACGTGCATGACGAGACCAAAACAATTAGAATTACTTTCTTCATTAATCCTCCCCCGGGTAAATTCTCTAGATGTTGATGAAATTATTTCGATTATTAATGAATCTCTTGTGACCCTCCCCATCACTTCATTATTTATTCCAATCATCTTTCCTTTAAGACTGACTGTTTTGTAGGACTGTCCCGATTTCAGTTCTCTGGTTTAGAACAACCCCCGCCTTAGACAATATCGCATATATTTATAAAATAGTTATTGAAAACAGATAGATATAAGCACATGGAAAATATCTGTTGATTTTTGTCAACAAAACATGGGCTATGCTTTGCAAAATCCACACCACAAAGTACTTATCGTTCAAGTATCTATTATTGTTATGATTCCATGTTCTCCATAGAGAACACATTGGCGGCTGCGGCTTTGGGAATTCCAGCACTATGAACCCGGTTCCGGAATAGCGGAAAAAATGATTGTAAAGATAAACCATAATCACAAGACATTCGGTGACCTAGTCTTTTTGCATGTGGGCAAGGTCACAGAGTTAGAGATTTCCACTGCCAGTGAAAATGACCAAACTGATCCAACGCTTTGACGTTATTTCAGAATACTTCGGGGAATGATACGATTATTGAAGCTGAACATTTATGCCCGCTGGTAGTTCAAAAGGACAGTGGAAAATTGAGAGAAGGTATCTTCTTGAGATCGTGACGCATTCTGCTTGCCAATCTAAAATCTGAATTGCTGAGCAAGAATCGGAGTGTATCTACATCTATCAGGTCCTATATTTATTCCAGGTAAAAACTAATTGAGGAAAATAATATGGAACCTGATGTTAAATCAATGAAACGTTCAGAATGGATCATGCTCATCAGTAGAGGATTGTCATCAATTGACGGCAGAGTATTCAATTTAGTAAGGATGAAATAAAAGCCAATGAAATCACATTCTACATACAAAACGGACGAGAAGCGATGGAATGCTGTCGTAGCCAGGGAGCCGTCTGCAGATGGGAGCTTCTATTATGCTGTTATGACAACTGGAATTTTTTGTCGACCGAGCTGTTCTTCCAAATTGCCGAATCGTGAAAACGTAGAATATTTTTTCAGCAGCCAAGAAGCTCAAGTAGCTGGGTATCGGCCATGCAAAAAATGCAGACCTACCGGCACAACTATCAAAGATGAAGCAGAACAGAAAATAATTAAAGCCTGCCGGATAATAGAAAACAGCAATACGGTTCCCAAATTAGTCGAGCTTGCAAAAGAGTTGGAACTGAGCCCTTATCATTTCCATCGTCTTTTCAAAAAGTTTGTCGGAGTTACAGCAAAACAATTCGCCTCAAGTCATCGGGCACGACGTTTACATTGTAGCCTGAAATCAAGCGGGTCAATAACAGAAGCATTCTATGATGCCGGGTTTTCTTCAAGTAGTGGTGTGTATAACAAGAATCAGGATCAGCTTTCGATGAAGCCTAAAGAGTATCGGGCTGGAGGAGTTGGTATTACAATTCATTACGGGGTTACCCAGTGTATTCTCGGCTGGATAATAGTTGCTGCAACGGACCGTGGTATTTGTGCTATTGAGTTTGGTGACGATCCGGTGAATTTACCTCGGCTAATTCAAGACAGATTTCCTAAAGCTACAGTCATAAAAGCCGGATCTGGTTTTACTCGTTTGATTGAGGAGGTCGTAAATTTTATTAAGGCACCTCGTGACAATTTCAAGATCCCACTTGATATTCAAGGCACAGCGTTTCAGCAACAAGTCTGGAATATTTTAAGACAAATCGAGCCCGGTGAAACGATGAGCTATACCGAAGTTGCCGAAAAAATAGGCAACCCCAACGCTTTCCGAGCTGTCGCCACTGCCTGTGCTTCAAATAAACTGGCCGTAGTGATACCCTGTCATAGGGTAATCTCAAAGGATGGTAAGTTAGGAGGGTACCGATGGGGTATCGAACGGAAAAAAATATTGCTTGATAACGAGAAAAAAGAAATGTGAGTCTAGAGAGATGATAGGAGAAAACAGGACTTATCTGAATTCTGCTATGGTCGTGATGATTCTCTTATGAGCAACGTGAGATCTCTTGTCCAAGTTAAAAAGAACTTTTGCCGATGGGGAAGGATAGAAATCCTTATTAAGGTTTAGGGCGCCTCCGTGAAATATGATTGTCAAAATCATTTGTTGTCCGCCGCCCACTGCCCGAGGTTTGGCAGATCCTACGCTCTCGATCACCACTTCTTGATCGTGTACTCTCCACCGGAACAAATAACCTTTCACGAATGAAGGCTGGAATTTTCAGTACCCGTCCTCACCTTGTTAAAATTCATCAAGGCGACGAAAAGATCGTCCTGGAGTAAGGGATAAATATTGTCGTAGCAGTATCCATGACGTTTCCAGCATGCCTGCCATGGCACAATATATTGCTCTTTTCTTCCTCTAAATCCTCTCATGTCAATGTCCAGCCCGGCTACACACAGGAGATTCCGGAGATCATTTGGGCCAGTTGCGACAAATGCCTCGTATTCTCTCAAGAAATTGGTTTGCAAGTGGATGAGTGTAGCTGCAAGGTGTGGTGTTTTATGGGCCACGATCCAAGGCATCATTGGCAACAACATTGTCGAAAATGGGCTTGCATTTGGGTCCGGCGACGATGGAGAGACAAAGTGAAATAACTCTGGAGTGAGGTGTTCGCCGATAGGGATGAATCGCCCTGGTTGCCATGAAATCTTTTTTTCATCCATTGATTGTCGCAAATGGAACGCTAAAGGAAAGGTAACAAGAGCGCCTGAGACAACGAGGGGTTCTAGCTGCCCTTTTGCGTTGGGCTCGGCAATTTTCTCAACGATTACTTGCATAGTAATGCCATCATCGCCTTCATCGTTACAAAGCAGATAATCGGGCAAAGTTACAAGAAATTTACCTGTGCTATCGCAACCCACACGCACATGCGTCTGAGCTAATTGATACCGTTTTAAATATGGGAGGATGAAATCCGATGGAGTTACCCCTAGTCCAGCACCAAGCTTTTGAGCAAAGTGCTGGCCAGGTAATCCACTGAATCCACCCCAGTTCTGTTCATATGGAACCATGGTCGATAAAATTATAATGTGATCACGTTGCTCCATGATTTCATGAGGTTCAGAGAAAGATTCATGTGAAATCCCGCTCAAACTCTTATGCGGATGTGGCACCAATTTGGTCGATTTTGAAATAATTGGGTTATTGAATCCAAGGGAGAGACAGAGTCTTTTTATCCGCGGTAAAAAATCATAAGCGGGGATTAATCGACCGCTGATTTTACAAGAGGGTACATGAGATACTGGCGCAGACGGAACCGATTTCATCTATTATCCATTATAAAATTTGAACAATTAACATTCGAATAACCAATGCCGAACAACTCGGAGAAGGACGCGGTTAAAAAAAATCCGCCAATCGTTTTCTGAAGTCCGACTTGGATTTGGCAATGCAAAATAAGCAATTAACGTGCCACCGAAAGTCTATCTACAAGAGAACCTGTCTAGGAAATCATCTCCGGCCTCTCCCTATACTATCTCGCTCACCGCTTCCAGTAACAGACCCACTTGAGGCGCTATTCTTTATCATTGTTCGATTGTGAATAATCATGCTGAGAGAACACTGATAAACTTGTTTCCATTATGTAAAGGTAACTGACACTGCCCCTAAGAGATGTGGGGCAGAAACAAAGGAAGGTGTGAAAAGGTTGAATAGATTTCTGCTAACTCAATTTGCCAGACGCTAGCTCAAGTTAGCTTCAGCCGTTCCTTTTAGGGAAAGAGTATGCTGTATTTGTTCAAAATAATATTTCATGCTTGAGTGGCATCTTTTTTGTAAGTGTCTTCGTAAACTGATGTGGTCAACAGACCGGATAAGAATCAAATACAAGGAGACACTCCTAATGGCTCAAACAGAAACAAACATTGTTGTTGATCATGGAGGCAGCAGCTGGTCTGATCTTTGGACTAAGGAGGATTACCTTGCCATCTGGCTCGGTTTCTTCATCATTGCCGCATGCCTTATAGCTTATTTCGGCTTTGGACCCAAAGAAGAATTCGCCAGAAAAATTCAAGCATCAAACCAAATACAATCAGTCGAGGCTGCCAAGGCTCCTTTCAAGACCATAGCCTGGTATAAGGCAGACGACGATGTGAAAAAACTAAAAGGATCAAGCTCCGCGTTTGGCAAATTCGTCTCGCACTGGACTAAATCCCCCGGCTCCTGGAAAGATAATCCGATGCATGCATTGGTTGGAAGCGAAGCTCAGGCAAAGGCGATGAACGACAAAGCAATGCCTGCCTACGAAGAGGCTAAAGTGAAATCCGATGCCGCTCTGGCTACTGCACAACAGGCTGAAAGTGCAGCTGCAGCAGCGATATTCAGAGATCAGAAGTTAAATGATGCTGCTTCCGAGAAAATAGCAGAATGGCTGGCTGCCGAAAAGAAGGTTGCATCGGCAAAGAAGAAAACCGCCAACAAAGCATTTAATTATATTCCGACCCTGATCGGACTGTGTGCTTTCTTCATCGTGATATTTGGTACCGGGATCGCACTCATGAAGAAAAGCTTCTTGGAATTTGCCAGAGGCTTCGTCATTGTGTTTTTGGTTGCGGTCCTTGCCTATATGCTCGGCGGTCAGGCAATTGCCAAACAATATGGTTTTGGTGCAGAGGCCTGGGGTATTCTTCTGGGGATGATAATTGCCAACAGCATTGGGACACCCAAGTGGGTACTGCCAGCCTGCCAGGTTGAGTTTTTTATCAAAACAGGACTGGTTCTGCTGGGTGCGGAGGTCCTGTTTGGCAAGATTATGGCCATTGGTATTCCGGGCATATTCGTCGCCTGGGTGGTGACTCCTATCGTGTTGATCTGTACCTTCATTTTTGGCCAGAAAATTATCAAGATGCCATCAAAGACCCTGAATATTGTCATTTCAGCCGATATGTCAGTATGCGGAACTTCTGCAGCTATTGCCACAGCGGCAGCCTGCCGTGCTAAAAAAGAGGAATTGACACTGTCCATAGGTTTGTCGCTGGTCTTCACCGCCATCATGATGATTGCTATGCCTGCATTTATTAAGGCGGTGGGTATGCCAGAGATTCTTGGAGGTGCCTGGATGGGCGGGACCATCGATTCAACCGGTGCGGTTGCCGCAGCTGGCGCATTTCTTGGTGAAAAAGCGATGTATGTGGCCGCAACGATCAAAATGATTCAGAATGTCATGATCGGTGTTACCGCCTTCTGTGTTGCCTTATACTGGTGTACGAGAGTCGAACGTCAGGCCGGTAGAACTGTCGGAACCGGCGAGATATGGCATCGTTTCCCGAAATTCGTCCTCGGGTTTCTCGCGGCTTCAATTCTGTTTTCATTGATTGACAGTAACTTGAGCCTTGGAATGGCTGATGCACTGCTTGATCAGGGCGTAGTTCGCGGGGGAACCAGGCTGCTGCGTGACTGGTTCTTCGCTTTGTCGTTTGCAGCAATAGGCCTGTCCACCAATTTCAGGGAATTGGCCAAGTATTTCAAAGGCGGCAAGCCCCTTATCCTTTATGTCTGCGGCCAGAGTCTTAATCTGGTTCTGACACTGACCATGGCATATATCATGTTCTATCTGGTCTTTCCGGAAATTACTGCGAAGATTTAGGTTCAACTTTTTTATGACTTTGGGTGGGAGAAGCTTCTCCCGCCCGGAATTGTGAGGACACAATGGAGAGAGTAGCCAGCATGTTACGAAAGTGCGCGAAATTAGTGACCTCCCTTGGCGCTTGCCTGGTGTTTGTCTATGTTTTTTTACCATTTGTGACCGAATCAGTGGGAATCCTCAATAAAATGTCACAGTCTCTCGATAATAATGGCATTGATCCAACTCGTTACTATTACACTGATGTTGAGCAGGTAAAAGAATCGGAAAATTATCTGCGGAGGACCCTTAATGAGCGATAAAGAGAAATTTGTATCGATCTCCCCTATGAAGAGGAGTGACTTCGACCAAAAAAAGATGCTCATTCTTGCAGCTGAGACATCCATGTCACGGCAATTGGCATTGCGTGTTATTGATAAGCCTCTGCCTCGCGTATGGATGATATTTATCCCGATCATCTTTGTCATGTATTTCTGGAAACTGAAAGAGTATGAGAACGCTCTGAAAGAATTTTCTGAACACCACCTTCTTTCTTGGAGCAGGACACTGGAAGCTGCCTTTGTGGCCTCCAAGAGTGGTATATCCGCAGATGTTTCAAAGCTGGTGGATCAAGTAGGCTATCAGCAGGAGAAAACACGCATCGTTTACGCAAAATGGTTGACTCTGCTTATCGAACATTATCAATTGCTATTTACTGGTAATGGAGACAGTTACCCTGAACTGGTTCGTGCCGCATATCAGAACAAATCGAACTATATGATTTTCTGTCACAGAATAGGCAAGACCGAGGCTACGTTCAATATGGTGCTTCTAGAGACAATCGACGGGGACAGCACCGATCTTTGCCAAGTCACTAAAACGATGATTGAAGGAATGAGAGATCTGCGATTCCAGGAGGCTGAAAAAATATTTTGGTAGAATTTGATTCTGTCAGCTTGACCTTACAGGTGGCATATCTAAAGAACCTCAACAAAACTGAAAACTAACCTCATTTCTAATAAACTTCTATTCTCACCAACCACTTAACCCAGTTTGCACCCGACAGATGGGGAAGCGCCGCTCGTACCGGGAAACCATGGATGATTGGGATCGGTTGTTTTTCCCATTCATAAGCCAGGAAAGCCTTTCCAGACATGGCATCTTCTCTCGATACAGAAGCTTCGTAACCATCAGCGCTGATCAAACGAACGTTTTTTGCTTGAGCTTGGATACCAACCAGTTCGAGCACATATTTTAATGACGCCCCTGCCCAAATTGCCGTATCATCAAAATTTCCTTTACAGACAATAGTCGTCTTCACTTCAATTTTTGGCAGGCAGCGCAAATTATCGTAGCTCAACTTAAGTGGGTAGTCGACCATTCCGCTGATTTCTAACCGATAAGTTTTCAAGTCTATGATTATGACTTTACCGTTCCCGGTATAGTGCAGTCCGGTTGATGGATCCAATTCTGCAGAACCGGGGATAGCAGCTGCCTTTGGGACCGAGACTGGCGGCAACGTACAACGCAATAGGACGCCTGTTACCGCGGGAGAAATTGATGCTGATTCAAAATTTGTTGGGGAGGAAGATGCAGTTATTGTCAAAGCCGGAGGTTTTGCCCGAACGCTGGTGGTAGACAATAAGATCAGAATAAAAATGACTATAGGGTAACCGTGACAGTGTTTCAATCTCAACTCCTCTGCTCGTGGTCTTTTGTTATCACACTCTTTCCATACAAATTACAACTAATTGCGGACACTTGCACCAAAGTGGGTGTAGCCTTTGCTTGATCTGTGGTTAAAATATGAAATTCAGCGCAATGTGGTCACATACAATTGAAAAAAGCCGTTAAATGGAAAATCTGCTACCGATAATACTCAAAGATTGGCCAGAAGTTAGAGCTCAGCATTATTTACCAATGATTACAAACTAACCTACAAGATTTCCATTGGCAAGCCTACAAACTTAAGGAAATTGCTATGAGTCAAAACGACAACTTTTACATTGCTCAGGAGTTTCTGACCCGAAAGGGAAGCAACGCTGAACCGACCGAGATCGCAAAACTGTTTAGCAAGAATATGGAGTGGGAAATAGCCGGCGATATCGGCGCTCTTCCCTGGATCGGTAAAAAGTTTGGAAGGGTTGTTGGCATCGATTTTGTTAATGAATCGTGTGCCTGAGTTTCTGGAGCAGATTTTTACAATTTCTTACATTGCCGCATGGACTCATTTACGAATAAAATGAGAATGCGTGATGAATCTTGCCCCTTAAGGCCTTTATACTTACCATCTTTTCAAGAACGTGAAATCTCCTGTTCTTGAAATTTCTCAATTCACATATTTAAACGCACATACAGCGTCTCCATATGTGATGGTAAAACAAGCAAAAACTAGAAATACCGATCCCTTGTCATCGAGCACATTTTGTTTTCTGGGTTTTGTTGCAATATCATTAAATTCCAGAAAATATCGACTCCCTGACAACAGCATACGAATCTTATGTTTTCCAATTAAACAAAAGGATTGCTTGCCATGACAAAACAAACTCTTGAAGTAACAGCAAAGGCGATGGTAGCCAAGGGAAAGGGGATTTTGGCCGCCGATGAAAGTTCTCCAACCATTAAGAAAAGATTTGCTTCCATCAATCTGGAGTCCACGGAAAAAACCAGAAGGGATTACCGTGACCTCCTGTTTACGACACCTGGCATTGAAGAATATATAAGCGGAGTTATTCTTTTTGATGAAACCCTTCGCCAGCAAAGTCTGGCGGGAAAGCCCTTCCCCGCACTTTTATCCGATCGAGGTATCATCCCCGGAATTAAAGTTGATTTAGGTCTCACTACCATTCCGGGAACGCAGGATGAAAAGGTAACCAAAGGACTGGATGGTCTTGAGACACGGCTTGAGGAATATCGACAGTTGGGTGCCAGATTTGCCAAATGGCGCTCGGTTATCAGTATAGCAACCCATAAACCGACTCCGCTTTGTCTGCAAATAAATGCTCACTCCCTTGCGAGATATGCGGCCATATGTCAAGAGCAAGGACTGGTGCCTATTGTCGAGCCGGAAGTTTTGATAAACGGTGGACACGACCTGGCCCATTGCGAAAGGGCGATGGAACGGACTTTGCGTGAGGTTTTCTCGGAGCTTGCACGCCAAGGGGTATTGCTTGAAGGCATGATTCTGAAACCAAGTATGGTGACGTCGGGGATTGATAATTCGAATCAGGCCGATATTGAAACTGTCGCCCAGGCAACCATCCGTTGCTTTAAACGCACTGTTCCGGCAGCAGTGCCTGGTATTGCTTTTCTATCCGGCGGGCAAAGTTCAGAAATGGCCACAGCACACCTGAATGCCATGAATCGCCTTGGCGGGGCGCCATGGGAATTGAGCTTTTCCTATGGCAGAGCACTTCAGGAAAAAACTCTTCAAACCTGGCAGGGCAAAGAAACCAATAGAGAGCAGGCACAGAAAATGTTACTGCATAGAGCCAAGTGCAACGGAGCTGCCCGTTTTGGCACCTATTCAAAAGAGATGGAACTTTAGTTATCGGTCTAAGCGTACAGATCTGAGCTTGCCGAAAGATATCTCGATGATTGCTGTACACTATTATCCGCATCCGGTTTGGTTAAAATTTATTAAAAAGCTGGGTCTTCATAAATATGTTAGCCTGAAAATGTTTGCGGACCGGTTAGACAATGCCTATTTAGTGTCCATCCTGAAACGGCCCTTTTACCCTAACTCTTCGTTGTTCTCAAAAATTAATCCTTGGAATATCAAATATATGCCTGCGGTTAAATTTATCGAACGTCTCAATTTAGAATAAAATGCCTCGTTTCAGGATAGAAACTACTTAGGTGGGTAATTTGTTGTTTCCTTAAAAACAGTTAAATTGCTGAAAGGACAATTTTATTCCTCGAAAACAAATTCGCTTAGGAATTTTACTTATCTTTTTATAAATTCATGTTGAGATAAATCTTTGATATAAACGGAGGTCCACAATGATACTTGCGGGTGATATCGGCGGAACCAAAACGGCATTAGGATTATTCTCACATGAAAAAGGCATAGAGGCACCTCTGGCTCAAGAAACATTTGCAAGTGCAAATTATGATTGTCTTGAGGATGTTGTGGCTGAGTTTCGCTTGAAGTTTGATTTTAAAATCGAGAAAGCTGCTTTCGGAGTGGCAGGCCCGGTTGCTGGAAGAAAGGCTGTAATTACCAATCTCCCTTGGACGATTGAAGAAGAACTGCTGAAAAAGGCCCTGGACATCTCATCTGTCAAGCTCCTCAATGATCTTGAGGCAATTGCCTGGTCAGTTTCTTCCCTAAAAGAAAACGAGATTTATGCTCTAAACCATAAGAGCGAACCCATAAAGGAAGGAACGATCGCAGTTATCGCTCCTGGAACCGGCCTTGGCGAGGCTTTTCTGGTATGGGACGATTCGCGATACCTGGCCCAGGCCTCAGAAGGTGGACATGCCGATTTTGCCCCAACGAGTGAACTGGAAATTGAGCTCCTGCGCTATTTACTGAAAAAACATGACCATGTAAGCTATGAGATGGTGTGTTCAGGAATAGGTATTCCAAATATTTACAATTTTTTCAAAGACAGCGGTCGGCTGGAAGAACCAGCGTGGTTAGCGAGAGAACTCGTGAATGTGCAAGATCCTACACCGATAATCGTCAATACAGCTCTTAAAAAAGAGAGCAGTTGCCCTATTTGTGAAGCGACGCTGGATATGTTTATTTCTATTCTGGGCGCGGAAGCAGGAAACATGGCTTTAAAAATTCTACCAGCAGGTGGGGTCTATTTAGGCGGCGGGATTCCACCTCGGATTCTTTCGCATCTCAAAAAAGGGCTTCTTATGAAGAAATTTCTGCAGAAGGGTCGAATGTCGAAATTACTTTCCAACATGCCGGTTAATGTCATCCTTAAATCTGACATGGCCCTTACTGGAGCCGCATATTATGGCCTCGAAATACTCTAATATATGTGGGTCTGCAAATAGAATTGTAGTGATGCTTGATTTGAGTTTCTGGATTCCCCGATGGGGAGCAATGAGAGGCTAAGGGCTCTTGTTATTAGATGATTTATCAGCTGTGGATCTGGGCAACACGATTTTCTCTGATCAGGTTCACGGTTTTGGAATTAGTTCAAACATACAAGTAGTAGAGAATGTCCTGGGGATGGCAGAACAAATTTATCTGCATTGCGATCCGGATATCGGGATAGGTTTCGTCAATAGGTTGATTTTATCTGTTTATTGTCAGAGAGTTGGTGGGGTATGATATTATATCATCATATATGAGTAAATATCATACGGTATAAGCTTGTATGGGATGACAATATTGTTGTTGTTTTAATTCGCGGAGAGTAGAGCAGAGCCGGCAAAAAGATCAGCGCATTTTGCAGATAGCAGGCTCTTTTTCGAAGAAGATGTTGCGGTGTTACTCTTGCAAAGCCAGAAGAGTATGATATCATATCATCTAGTATGAATTGAGCTGCTACAATATAATTTAATCTGGACTGACATTATGAGTATTGTTTTAATTGGAGGCGAGAAGGGCGGAACCGGTAAGACCACCCTGGCAACAAATATGGCTGCCATGTTAGCCATGCAAGGTAAAGATGTATTGTTGCTTGACACCGATCGTCAGGGAACGTCATCTTTCTGGGCGACAGTGAGGGAAGAAACAGAGATCGAACCCAGAATCGCCTGTGTACAGAAATTCGGTAAAGGTCTGGCGTCACAGGTACGTGATCTGGCAGACCGATATGATGATATTGTAATCGATGCCGGGGGGCGTGACTCCATGGAACTGCGATATTCTCTGGGGGTCTGTGATCGCGCTTACATTCCTGTCCAACCTTTTCAGTTTGATATCTGGACGCTGAGGCAGATGGACGATTTGGTCGAATTGGCCCAGGGATTAAATGAAAATCTTCAGGCTTTTATTGTTTTAAACAGGGTATCCACAAATCCAGTCGTTCGTGAGGACAAAGAAACCCTGGCGTTCTTAAAAGAAGAAGGGTTTCAACATCTGGGGTTAGTGAGTTCTGTACTCCGTGACCGCATTGCTTTTCGTAAGTCGGCGCGAGATGGACTATCGGTTGTTGAGTGGAAACAGGATAGAAAAGCGTCTGATGAAATGAATCAATTTTTTAGAGAGGTGTACGGTGGTTGATAAAAGGAAAACTGCACTCCGTTCGACACCGGCAATTAAAAAAGATATCGACCTTGATAAATTTGCAGCCGGTGCAGGCAAGGACAGTTCAAAGTTAGAAGAAACGTATCCCTGGGAAGGGCCACATGTTCGGGAAGATGTCATGAAAAGCCTGCCACTGAGGCTCCCGGAGCCACTCTATCTAAAATTGAAATACATCGCCGCTCATACGCCATACAGCATGAACTCTTTTATTTTGGAGCGGATTACAGAGGAGATTGAGGAGGAACTTGCCAGATTAATGAGTTGAAAGTCAAAGACGGCAATGATAAGAAATGAAAAAATCGCCAGCAAATACGAAGTGGATAATTTTTTTTACAGGTCACTCCATACCCTCTTCCGGGCAGCAAAATTGTATATGGAATCGATCGCATAAATCTGGCAGGGGTATTGAGGATGGAAAACCAATTGTGTTGGGCCGCTCAATAATCAGTGTTTATTTATGATGTTTTTTACTGATTTTTTCCTGTCTCAAATGCTTCTAGGGTGTTATTGTACTTAAATGGATTTGATCTGCAAATCCAGAAACATTTATTACAACGCAAAAGGAGGTGATAGAGAAAAGGTAGTTCGGGGAATGAACAATGAGGAATTCATATTTTCATTCTTTGAGAGCATGTTCTGGACTGGTCCCAAGCAGATTTTTTTGTCTGAACGGGATGTCAGCGATGCAGCGCACTATTTAATAACTAATTTATGGAGGAAAATTCAGATGGCAGAGGTTAAATTAGGAAATCCGGCTGTTGTAGGTCTTGGTGGCTTCGGCATGACTACACTCATCTTGCAGTTTCATAATCTTGGATGGGTCGGCCTCGCTCCTGTATTATGGATTGGTTTGTGTTTTGGTGGTACGGCCCAATTGATTGCGGGATTGTTGGAATTCAAGACCGGCAATAATTTTGGATTCGGTGCTTTTACAGCGTACGGAGCCTTCTGGATTTCTCTTTGTCTCTTTGTTATTTTTGGTACTAACCCTGAAATAGTTAAAGCGTATCCTGTCTTAAAATTCAATGCACATGAACTTGGAATGTATCTGGTTGTTTGGACACTTTTCACAATTATCTTTTTTATCGCCACTTTCAAGCATCATACAGCCTTAGTCATTCTTTTCGGTACCCTTGTTATCGGATTTATTGGCTTGGATCTGAAAGAGCTCTTCGAAATGGAAGCAGTCGGCACCTTCGCCGCTTATGATCTCATTCTTTGTGCTTTTACCGCATGGTATTTAATGGCCAAAATCATTCTTGATGAGGTCGGCATTATACTACCAGTTGGTGGACCATGGTTCACTGACAAGTAATTGCACCTGTAATGGATGCCTGAACAAGATTATTTAAACTATGATTAAATAATTGATCAAATATTGGACAACATCCTAATACAGACAGACAAGAGACGCGGCATTGCTTGAAAAGAACACACCGTGTCTCTTGGTTAAAATCACTCGAAAAATAAGTGATTCATGCCTGAACGTTCATCCGGCTCAGTCCGGCAATGATGTTCGAAAACGACCAAACTCTTCTACCAAATCCTGCCAACTATATGTCAGTATTCAGAAAACGATTTACCTTTGGCAAAGCTGAATAACCGTCCGTCCGACCATCACCTGTAAGGCTTTATTTTGTCACATTTAATTGGTTGATACTTCTGATGAATTCCTGCTGGTAAATCGGTACATTGATACAAACTGCCCTTGCTGTTTAATGTGTTCCATCTTATAGTGGCGGGATTACTGCCTTTGTGAAAAAATATAAATTTATCAGTCAGATAAGTGCGACATAGTAGGAATCGTGAACACATATTCTTTAAAGCTATTGGTTGGCATTTCAATAACCGGCCTCTTGTTCTGCAGTACATTGCAAGCCATTGGTTCTCCCACCGCAGACGTAGCATTCAGCTTTGCTGACGCTTGGCAGCAGGTATCTTCTGAAAATGATACCCTTACTGCAGCCAGAGCAAACGTGAAAAAGGCAAAGCACAAACAGGATGCGGCAAAGGATTTATATCTCCCGGAAGTAGGCATATCCGCAAACTACATGTATCTCGACAAAGAGGTTCAGCTTTCCCCCTCGGATCTCCTTGAGAGCATGCCTGCCGGTGATCAGCTGGCACCCATTATCGCGGGGTTGGCTGGGCGTTATGGTATGTCGGCAAGTCAATTGAATAGCGGTCTCACCTCAACTATCGCTGAACGCGAAAACCTCACCAGTTCAATTAAAGCTCAATGGCCAATCTATGCTGGAGGAAGAATTGATGCTGCCCAGGACATTGCTGCGGGGCAAACGGGCGAAGCAAACTACCAGTTGGAAATGAAGTCGGAGGAACAATTTGAAAAACTTGCCAGCTATTACTTTGGGGTTGTCTTAACAAAACAGGTGCATGAAACCAGGATTGATGTTGAGGCTGGATTGAAGAAGCACCTCGATAATGCAGTTCTCCTTGAGGAACAGGGACAGATAGCTAAAGTTGAAAGGATGCAGTCAGAGGCTTCTTATGACAAGGCAAGAGTTGATCGGCTCAAAGCTGGCCGAGATTTGCAAATTGCCAGGCTCGCCCTGACAAGAATGTTAAAAAGTCCGCAAACGGTTATCCCGGCTGATGCACTTTTTATAAATGATAGCTTACCTCCATTGGTTTTCTTCGTTGACAAAACCCTGGCCAACTACCCGGGTCTTGGTATTCTCGATTCAAAAAGAGAGCAGGCCGCAGGTCTGATTGCTGTCGAAAAAGGTAAATATCTTCCGACAGTGGCCGTCTTTGGCAATTACAATCTCTATGAGGGAGACGACCTGACCAGTAAGCTGCTTCCGGACTGGGTTGTGGGCGTCGGTATTAATATCCCGATCTTTGAAAGATCCGGCCGCTCAGGAAATCTCATGGCGGCAAAAAGCATGGTGAAACAAATAGACGCCTTACAGGCTCAAGCTCGAAGCGACCTATCTGTAATGGTGGAAAAGAGTTATCAACAGGCCGAGCAGGCCCTTGAGGAATATAAAGGTCTCGGTTCGAGTCTGAAACTAGCTGAAGAAGCTGTTCGACTGCGGGAGAATGCATTCAGCCAGGGACTTTCAACCTCTCTTGATGTTATAGATGCCCAGTTGTTTCTGGCTGGAATAAAAACTCAGCGTGCGGTAGCCGTTTATAATTATGTTGTCACCCTCGCTAAGCTTCACGCTCTCTGCGGTGAGCTGGATGGGTTTATGCTTAATCAAAACACACAAGGAACAGAGGTACGGTAATGCGTTTTTTGAGAACCAGTCTGGTCGTCATTGTGCTGGCAGTCGTGGTAGCCTGGCTCAGCTACACTTTTTGGTATGCATACCAGCCAAAACCAATACGTTTACAGGGCCAGGTGGAAGCACAGCAGTATAATATCGGTTCAAAGCTCCCCGGCCGCATAGATCAGGTTTTTGTTAGAAAAGGTGACCAGATAAAGAAAGGCCAGCTGGTTTTTTCCATCCTCAGCCCGGAAATCGAAGCGAAACTGGCCCAGGCAGTTGCCGGGAAAGATGCTGCGGATGCCCTCGCCAAAGAAGCAATTTCCGGGGCAAGAAAACAGCAGATTGCAGCGGCACGAGATCAATGGCAACAGGCTAAGGCTGCGGCTGATTTACTGGAAAAGACTTTCCAGCGCATCGATAACCTGTATAACTCAGGAGTCGTCGCCGAGCAGAAGCGAGATGAAGCTTACACTAAATCTCAGGGGGCTCGTTTTGCCGCCAATGGTGCCTACCAGTTGTTTCAAATGGCAGAAGAGGGCGCGCGCGATGAGACGAAAGATGCGGCTGAAGGTAAAGCCCGCATGGCAGCAGGAGCCGTGGCAGAGGTAGAAGCATATGCCACTGATACCCGAATCGAAAGTTGGCATGATGGGGAGGTCTCCCAGATTCTTCTGCAAACCGGAGAACTCGCTCCCCAGGGATTTCCTGTGGTCACCATTTTGGATATGTCAGATGCCTGGGTGGTCTTTCATGTCCGGGAAGACCGGCTTTCTGAGTTTCAAAAGGGCACTGAATTCAGTGCTGTAATCCTGGCTCTTGCCAACAGCCACCATCGTTTTCGGGTAAGCCATGTCGCAGTGATGGGTGATTTTGCGACATGGCGGTCAACAAACGCGGACAAGGGTTTTGATATGCGGAGTTTCGAGGTTGAGGCCCGACCTCTCAATCCGATACAAGGATTGCGCGCTGGGATGAGTGTATTGGTCGAAAAATGAGAGGCCCCTCTTTTTCAGCCATGGTCTTACGGGAATGGAGGGTTTTGTCTTGCGATCCCTGGCTGGTATCCCTGGTTTCCTGGATTCCGGTTCTTCTTTTTTTTATCATGTGGGCAATTTTGTCCAAAGGAATTGCCCGGGATCTTCCTGTTGGTGTGGTGGATTTGGACAAAAGCAGCATATCCAGAGCACTTATCCGTCATTATGATGCTAGTCCTTCTCTTAAAACAGCGTACGATTATCTCGAAATTCAGCAGGGCGCTGCTGCTCTTCGCGCAGGAAAAATCTATGGCTTGGTTGTTATTCCAAAGGATCTCGAAAAAAAGACGATTCTTGGTCGGCCGCCACAGGTGAACGCGTTTGTAAACAGCCAGTACCTTCTAATCGGGAAACTCGTTAACTCGGCTATACAGCAAGCCCATGGAACCTTTACAGCCAAGGTTGAAATCGCTAAAAAAATGGCAACCGGAATACCGGTTTTTGATGTGGCGCTTTCAACTGCAATGCCAATTGGAAATCAGGTAACCCCACTATTCAACATAAACAACAACTATGCTCAGTTTCTTATTTCTGCCATATTTCCAGCAGCCTGGCAGATTCTAATGGTGGCTGTTACTGTTCTTTCTCTTGCTGCCGAACAACGAAGAGAAGGCTTTGGCGAATGGTTGGGTGCTTTTCCATGTAGAGCTTTGCTGGCTAAATTTATTCCTTTAACGCTGCTTTTCTGGCTACATGGTGCACTCTTTCTCTGGATAATGTATTTCTTGCTCGGCTGGCCGATGCATGGGAGATGGACCCTGCTGCTTTTAGCACAATTCATGACAGTTTGTGCCAGTATTGGTGTTGGTTCTCTGTTCTTTGTTTTGACACAAGATGCGGCCAGAGGGTTGAGTTTTGCTGCTGCATATGCGGCACCGGGGCTGGCTTTTATGGGTGTGACTTTTCCGGTCACGGACATGACCCTGCCGGCTAAGATCTGGCGCAATCTATTGCCGATAAGTCACTATATCGAGATCCAGTTCGGGCAGGCAAATTATGGTGCACCTTTGCATATGGCTCTTCCGCAACTGCAACACCTGGGATTCTTTGTTTTTCCGCTCTTGTTCGTCTTCTACAAGGTCAGGCAGCTGGGTACTCTGCGTACCAAACATGGGGTGCAATCATGAGCTGGTGGTCTATTTGCAAGCATGAGTGTCGAGCTGTCTTTACTAATCAGGCTATCCTGCTCACTGTCTTTGGCGGGGTTTTGCTGTATTCTTTTCTCTATCCGCTTCCCTACACCAAACAGATTCCAAGAGATCAACAAGTGGTTGTCGTCAATCTGGATGGAAGTCAGTTGAGTCGACGGTTGGAGAGGATGGTTGATGCGACCCCTCAAGTAAAGCTCAGTGCGCGGGCGTACAGCCTTGAAGAAGCAAGGGAGATATTTATCAACCGGAAAATGGCCGGTCTTCTGGTCATACCGGAAAACTTTTATCGGGATCTTCTCCAGGGCAAAAGGCCTACACTTTCTTTTGCAGGAGATGCCAGCTATTTCCTGGTTTACAGCACAGTACTGGAGGGTCTTGCAAGCGCCGGTCAAACTCTGGCTGCAGAGATCAAAATTTCTCGGATGGTTATGTCAGGCCAGGCGCTGGTTCTGGCGGCGGAACAGTACAGTGCTGTAAAACTCAATATACATCCGGTGTTCAATCCAACCATGGGATACGTAAATTACGTCATTCCGGCCGTCTTTATACTTATCTTGCATCAGACCTTGATCATGGGCGTTGGGATTCTTGGCGGCGGCCAGAATGAACAGCGTTTGCTGGAGGGAGAGAGGTACTGGCTTCTTGCTGCTCCATGGAAACTACTGATAGTGCGTACCGGGATTTTTGTTGCCATCTACTGGCTGCTTTGCATGTATTATTTTGGTTTTGGTTTTTCCTTTTACAACATACCTCATTTGGCGGATTTCTCAGAACTGAATCTTGTTATCCTGCCATTTCTGCTTGGTGCCACCTTGCTGGGTATTTGCCTCGGATCGTTGTTACCTCGACGTGAACTGGCAACCTTGCTGGTGCTCCTCAGTTCACTCCCTCTCATCTTTGCTTCCGGTTTTATCTGGCCAGCTTCCGCTATTCCCGAACCACTCACCGGTATCATCCAGTTCGTTCCGGTTGTACCGGCGATCAAGGCATTTATCGGTCTGAATCAGATGGGCGCCGATTTTACAGATATCCTCTCGCTCTGGAAACAACAGTGGGTATGTGTTGCGATCTACGGCAGTTTCGCCTGGTGGCTTCTGCGCAGGCAATCGCTCTCTTACTGCAGGTCTTGAGCCGGACTTGTAGATGGCTGGTTTTGAGTACTCTCCAACAGTTGCAGGTTGAAAGATTTGCTTTTTTCCCCGACATAAATCGATCGATGTGGAAAAGGTATTTCAATATTTTCTTCATCAAAGACAAGTTTGAGTCTTCGCAAATATTCACGGCCGACTTCCCATTGCCGTATCGGTTTGGTCTTGATCCGTCCCTTGATGATGACTGCAGAATCGGCAAACTTATCTACTCCAAAAATATCTGGCTCTTCGAGCATGTATCTCCCAAATTTTTTATCTTCCCTTAGTGATTTGCCAACTTCATTCATGATTTCGATGACATGATCAGTGTTTTCTTTGTAGGCAACGCCTATCTCGAAAACGTATGCTGACCATTCGTTCGTCATATTGCTTAAAGTGGTGATACTTCCATTGGGGAAGATGTGCACTACACCGGCTAAGTCTCGGAGTATAGTTGTACGAAAATTAATTTTTTCGACAAGGCCACCCGTCCCGTTGATAATGGCCACATCACCAACCCGTATTTGGTTTTCCAGAATAATAAAAAAACCGGAAATAATATCACGAACCAGGTTTTGAGCACCAAACCCCACAGCGACGCCAACGACACCGGCACTTGCGAGAATTGGTCCGACTTCTACCCCAAATTCCTTTAAAATCACCAATCCGAATGTCAGCCATAAAGCAACCAGGAGAGCTTGTCGCATCAAACGAACAATGGTTTCTATTCGTTTTTGAGATTCAGATGGGGGTTCACCTTCAGCCTCACTTTTTTTAATGAGATGTTGTTCAAGGTGCTGAAGGGATCTTTGAAGCATTTTCGTTGCAATCCAGGCAAAAAAAATGATCATAGTGATTCGCAGCCCAGTTTTGATGATGGTTTCCCAGGAAAACTCGCTGAAAAATTTTTGAACTATATCCATAAAGAATCCTTGAAATTTACCACGTATTATTTTTGTTCACTTTAGTACCGCCCCTGTGAGGCGCTAGAACATTATTTGCTTTGGTTTTATGCTGAAACTACCTAACGACTATAAGAAGGATGTGAAGAATCCGCAATTTAATATTCCCAAACAATTTTCCCCAAAGGCCTTGGCCCCGAACCGAGTGAAGCCCCGTCCGGCGACAAAGAGAATCAATGATACATGTTAATGATGTTGATGATAAGGATTTGATAACGATTTTGTAAACAGTGGTAAGCGCATGGCCGGACATTGGAATATTAGCGACTTCAGACGAGAAAAAAGGTAGATTGTCGTTAAAATTAAACCACTCCCAGTAATCCAATAAGATAAAAACATACTTTTTTTCTGCTGAACACGGACGTCTCAGGATAAAAAATACCAAGTGAAATAAATGAAGAACACCAAAAAACGTATTAACCCCAGTAAGAAAAAGATGAAAACTGATACCTTTACAGTCGAAAAAAATGGTACACTTCTCGACTGCCTCCTGGTCTTTTTGCCCCACAAAAGCCGGAATGTTATTAAGGCTGTTTTACGAGACGGACAGGTTACAATAGATGGCAAATCTGTTACCCAATTCGATCATGAACTTCGCCCAGGTCAATGTGTTGAGGTTTGTTGGGACAGAAAGAACCCGCAACAGCAAGCCCATGGACTGAACATTGTTTATGAAGATCAGGAGTTGATTATAATCAATAAACCATCAGGTCTCCTGACAATCGCCACCGACAAGGAAAAACGGAAAACCGCCTATGCGATCCTCAGTAATTATGTCAAGATGGAGAATCCGGATAATAAGATTTTCATCATTCACCGACTTGACAGAGAGACCTCCGGCCTGCTCATGTTTGCAAAAAATGAAAAAATCAAACAACAGATCCAGGAGACCTGGACGACAACGATCGATCAGCGTACCTACATCGGTGTTGTTGAAGGTGAGGTGCAACAGCAGGAGGGAACTATCGTTTCCTGGCTGAATGAGAGCAAGGCGTTCATCGTCTATTCTTCCCAAAACTCGCAGCACGGACAGAAAGCCATTACCCACTACAAAAAAATTAAGTCCAATAACGATTTTTCCCTATTGCAGATCAACCTGGAAACAGGGAGGAAACATCAAATTCGGGTACACATGCAGGATATTGACCACCCGATAATCGGCGACAGTAAATACGGCTCGACTCAAAGTCCCATTCGTCGTATGGGGTTGCACGCTCAGGTGCTTGCCTTTACGCACCCGAAAACAGGGGAATTGTGCCGGTTCGAAACAGAGGTCCCGAGGAAATTTCTACAACTTTTTTCGACGAAACCAAGCCGTTAAAACTATCCTTTCCCCTCTGGCAATGAATGTCTTCCAGTTCAGGTTCCTGTTGGGAGTAGTGTTATAGACATGGGTTGGGGATGCTCTGGTTGAGAGGCGACAAGCCCCAGAGGTTCTTTCGTTTTGATATTTTTTAGAGGTGATAGCGATTCAGGGTTACTGAAATCTGCAAGTTGCTGAATTTTAGTCGTGGTCTCTTGCAAAAGATTTGTCAATTGACTGGATATCTCACTGGAAAACACATGGACTTGGCCAGCAAGGTCGCGGGTGCTGGTTGCTGCGGTGCTCACTTCGTTAATGTTGGTTGAGACGGTGAGAGTGTTTTCTGAAGTGCGGCTTGCGAGGGTAGCGATAGTGTCGGTTACCAGCTGCTGTCTGGTGACAGCCCCGGTAATGTTTCCGGTTCGTTGTTTGAGAGTCTGCATGCGCTGGTCAATTTCTTCAAGATTGGTGAACAACACAGCGCTGGCGGCCTGGATAGCTTCTATCTTATTCATGACATCGTCGGTTGCTTTTGCTGTCCTGTAGGAAAGCTCTTTCACCTCACTGGCAACGACACCAAAACCTTTTCCGGCAGCTCCTGCCCTGGCTGCCTCAATTGTCGCATTCAGGGCCAGCAACTTGGTCTGGCTGGTAATATCCTCTACTGTAGCAATAATGGTGGTGATGGCCTTGATGGAGTCATTGAGTTGTTCGTTGTAATGTTTTGACCGTGTGTTGCTTTCCAGTATGGTCGCAACAATACTGTTCTGGTCCTGAATCTGAATGTTGATTTCTTGGAAGGCTGATTGGAGTTGGACCGTCGATTCCGAAACGCTGTTGGTGTGTTTCGCGGTATCGCCTGCACGCTGTGTGACGTTTTCAGCCTGAGTTTCCGTCGAAACAGCTAAGTCTTGCAACGAATAGGCTGTGTAGACCAACTGTTTTGCGCGACCCTCAAGACGGTTTACTACAGAGGTAATGGTCGTGAACATCTCTTCTATGATTACCTTTTCCTTGATTTTTCGTTCGTTCTCATTCCTGATATCAAGCAAAGCCTCACGAAAATTGCTGATGGCCCCGGAGAGGACGCCGATTTGGTCTTTCCTCTGTTGGTAGGGGATTTCCGGTGACTTACCTGAACGGATTGCATCAATTGTATGAGTGAGCTTATGGAGTGGTTTTTCGACGAACATCCGCACCAGGATAAAGAGGACAATCATGTTGGCAAGGACAGCAAGGCCGCCCATAATAAGTGAAAATCTGCGTTGTTGCGCACGAAAAGCACTGAGCTCGTGTTCCATGGCTCTGATTTCCTCTACGTGCTGGAGTATCTCGGTTCGAGTGGCTTCGGCTGTAAGGCTCTCATCGGCTACCTTGGCTCCGAACTCATTTATTCTCTGTCGAAGTGTATTGCTACTGTCGAGATTTTCGGAAACGGTCTCAATGAGGGACCTCAGTTTAACCTTGTCTTCCTCGGGGTTGTTGCTGGCCAGATTCATGCGTTCGACTGTTTCCTGGAAATTACCGTTCTGATCGAATATTCCACTTGAGATGGTGAGCTTGCCATCTTCTGTCTGTATAACGAATTTGTTTTTTGCGAGGTCTATTCGCTCTTTTCGATTGTAAAAACTAGTGTATGCAGCACGTCCGTTGAGAAGTTGGCGGTCGGTAATTCGAAAAGCCTGTTCTACTGCCTTGGTAATACCTGCTCGTGGATCAATTTTAAAAAAATCAGGGAGCGCAAGGAATTCACCCTGTAGAGTAAATATCGCAGCTCGTAAATTTGAACTGAGCTTTTCCCGGATTGAGAGTACGGCATTGACCTTTTGGTGCACTGTATCACTCGACTGCAGATTGACGTACAATAACGCACCGATGAACAAGTTAGAGGTAACGGCAACCCCTACAAGTATTTTTATCCCAACAGTCATCAGCCCAGAGTAATTGTTTTTAGTGAGAGACATTTTTTTCCGAATACTAGGCACATATGTGCAGGATCATGGATAAGTCGGCAGCCCCTGCTCCAGATTTATTATTTCTTAAAAGGAGGCTGGACTCGTAAAGAAACGTCAACTTTAAAGGAGAAATATGACGATTGGGTTAAATTAATGTTAAGTGTCTACATCGTCAGCTTTTACAACAGCGAAAATGAGGGCAAATTGGCTCTATCTGCTCTCTGTAGCTATATTCTCATTTGAGAGGGAAACATGATTGACGTGTCAGGATGTGGGAGAATTTTATTGAAATGATCTGATACAAGAGGGGGGCCTAAGTGATCCGATTATCTGAGTAGACCTGTATTTCGTGGGTTTTTGTCAGCCTCATACTTCTCGCACTATGCCTTGTCGGGTGTGAGAGGGAGCGGGAAAAGAAAGTCCCCGAAGATAAGAAAAAAAATCAGTTGAACCAACCTGCTTCTCCACTTGCCGAAAAACGAGTCCTCTACATCAATTTATATCATCCGGGGTATGAATGGAGTGACGCAATCGGATCCGCCATCTTTCATTATTTTAACATTCCTATCAAAGAAATCACTATTCAGGGAGAAGGTGTTGGTGATGTACGGCTGAGAATCGTTTATCTGGACAGCAAGAGACATCAGAAATGATCACGACATCATCAATCAGGAAGAGGCAAAACGTCTTGGGGTTTATACGGTTCTAACCAAACCGATACATATGAGCAATTTTCTCATGCTGTTCGCGATGCTTTGGATATTCATAGGAGCGGCGAAAATATTGAACATACCACAAGGGAATACCAAAAAAAGTGAACGAAAAGAATCTGTGAAGCACTTGTTAGTGTCTCACAGATTTTCCTGAAATATTTTATTAATCCGTAAGGTGATTTCCGGACATTGGTCGCTCTATATGAAAGACATAATGTTTTTAAATATCAGAATGTTATACCTGTAGCCGAATGTCCGCTAATTAACGTACGGATTAATGTATTTTAGCCAATTTTTTAATTGCTCTCATCTGCCGGACTCTTCCTGTTGCCGGCGACGATGTTTTCCATCCTGCTCAGTTCGAGGTTGCTGGTTGGTTTGGTTTTGTGTTTTCTGATATTGTCTACCTTGCGATTGATGCTCAGGCTGTATTTCAGTTTTCTCCTGTTCTTTCTTATGCTGCTTGTTTTGTTGTTTTGCCTGGAGTTGCACTTCAGGCCTTTGCTGTGGTTTCTCGTATTTTGTTTTTTGTGGTTGATTCTGAGGTTGCAATTTAAACCCTTCTGGTCTCCGATGCTGTTTGTTTTGTGGATTAGCTTGAAGTCGTACCTCGGTCGGTTTCTGTTGTTCTTCTCGCTTCTGAAACTGACTGGATTGAGGTTTCATCTGCGTTTGGACTTTAGGCTGAGATTGTGGCTCGTTTTGCCGGGTATCATAGGCTTTTCCCTGTGGTCTTTGAGGCATGGCAGTCTTGTTGGGTTCGACTCTCACTGGCAAAGCAGATCTTGTGGGTTGCAAATGCTTCTTGCTTTCAGTGGTATTCCATGATCGCGACTTTTGCTCCGGTACCCTCTCGAGTTCCCTACGCTTTTCCTGAAAGGTGTTCCGCTTTGTATCCTGTGTCTGAACCGACCGCCTATAATCTGAACTCAGACGGGTAAACCGTACGGGCTGATTCCTGTCATTTACAACATCAGTAAGACTTCTACCGATCATCTGATTTGCCGCACCATGGGAGCTATTCAGCTTGTGGTTTGCTTGCTGCCTGTATACTACCGGCGGTCGCGCTTCTTTATGGTCGTTGCGATACTGAAACTGCTGGTGGTATTTGCGCTCCCACTGCTTATCATTACGCAGCTTGAGCTGGCGGTAGCTCCGATAATAGGGATCATATCCGTATCTCGTAGCGTGCTCTGAATACCAGGGGTGGAACCCGCGCTTTTCATATCGGTCATCGAAGTAGTCTCCGAAATAGTAGTGGTGGGAATCACTTCGGATGAAGAGAGAGAGAAAAATAGTATCGATGTTTATGACAATACTCGGTGTGTAATAATAACCGTGGGCTCTATAAATTGGTTGTGCGTAGTAACGCGGTGCGAACATTATCCCACGTCGGTCGAGTTGATAATCCCAGTAGCCTACTACGAAGATGTAGCCTCTTGGAGACCACACGTAATGAGCTGGGATCCAGACCATGTTGGGTCTTTCCTGGAGCCAGTACCCTGCTTGCCAGGCATAACGATCATGTAACCAGACCCAGTGACCCGCAGTCCAGACATGGTAGGGCGAGAAGGATGGTGAGCTCGGACCTGCCTGCAGCGGCTTTGGTGGCGGTGGGAGATACTCCGTTTCAGGTTGATTGGTGTCAGTCCAAAAGCCGGAGACATATTGGTTGCCGCCATCAACAGACATCCAGTAACCGGGGATCCATTCGCGGCCTGGTGGAACATCTCGCCAGATACCGCTCACCCAGATGAAATCGTTCTGATCTTCGTCCCAGCTCCAGTATCCTGGAATCCATTCAACGTTATCTCCTTCAGGACGATAATCGGGAGGAATTTCATTTATCGGATCTGGAACTGGGCGGGTTGCAATTATACCTGGCTGTGTCTCATCCACATTCACATCCGCAAAAGCCTCATGGATCGGACCCCGTGTTAAAACCTCCATTCCTTCATCGTTGGGAGTGGAGCCGTTTGCCGCCAAAGCTATTCCGGATTGCAAAAAGAAGAATAGCCCGATTGATAAAGAAATAATAAATATTCTTCGAAAAAGACGACTGTCTGGCATGGTAACTCCTCGATGTGGTGATGTATCTGGTTAATTGTTATGAACATTGTCAATCTGCTGTATAATCACTGGAAGCTTGTCCGAAGATGTCCTTTTCCCGACTCGTTTTTGTTTGTGGAAACAATCACCGTAATATCAGGAAAATGACTGCTTTTTCCTCTCTCGAGTGCCTCCTTTTGAGCATTTTTTAGTAGCATGGAACTTGAAAGGTCTGGGTTACTGGATATGGAAACGACACCCAAATTCGCTGACCGCTGTATTGACTCACCTGCCACTCTCCGCTGACTAGCCGCTCTTCTGCACAAATTCTTGGTTGCTGGACGACAACTTCCGGTTGATACGTGGGATATGGAGCGCCATAGACAACGGCTGGGGGTGGAGCTGTGGCCGAAGAGATTAAGGCGGTGCCAAGAAGGAGGCCTCCTACTACGCCAAAGGCAATTCCAAGACCATCATTGCGATGACCTCTTCTATATGTATGGTGGTAATTGGGTCTGTTGTCGTGCCTACTGTAATGGTCGCCACGGTGGTGTCCTTGATTATATCCTCGAGCAAATGTGGGAGATGAACTTAAGACACACAATATAAGAGTAAAAACTGCAATTTTCGTTTTCATGTTTATCACCTGATTTAAAAGATTTACTACTCTATTCTAAGCATTTATTTGGAGACGGCGATTATCTTCTTTGCCTGTAAACAGTTTTAACTATTTTTCGATTTTGTACATTTCGATTTGTTACATGCTGATCTCTGATGATTACGACATTACGACGTCTCTCGACAGCTCGATATGTATGGCTTGAGTGATCCCGATCCCAACGACTGGAAAATAGTTTTGGCGGAGGTAGTGGGGCAGGGACCAGAATATGGTTATTGACATACCCTGCATGGGAATTGCTTCTGTTCAATTCACCGCCTATGATCAATCCCACTATCCCGCCGACTGTCGTTCCTATAAGTAACCCCTTGGCCAGGTTGTTCTGGGCTTTCGCCTGTGTGCTTAAAAGGATTGTGAGCATGAATGCGACGAGTGCAAATTTTAGTGATTTCATTTGTGGTCCTCCATTAAGGTTAAAGTCAAAGGAAGTTGCTTCCTTGTCTCTCTTTGTAATCCGGCAAGCAGAGGAAAAACAGAAGACATCTGGAGAAATAGGGTCCCGTCTGGCCTCGTGTCGAGGCCATGTCGGGTAGGTATAGAGATAAGAAAACTAATAAAACAAGTAGGTTGTGGAGAAAGAATGCAATTTTTCCGGAGGAGTGAAAAATGTTTCTTTTTTCCGGCAGATGACATACAAAATATTGCTTGCCACTTCAGCCAGTTCCGAGCGTTCTCCCTTCTGCAGATCAATATGGGCGTAGATTTTCTGCCCCTGTATTTTATCAAAGAGTGTGCTGAGCCCGTTTGAGCGAAGACTCAGGTAAGGGTGGTCTACCTCTTCAAGAACCACAATCAGTAGGATTATATCGTTTTCATCAAAACAATGGATACAGGAACTGTTTTGAAGGATAACGTTAGTGTCGATGATGAAGATTTTTTTGATTTTCGGCATGTCTCTCCCGGTACGGTATCAGTGTATCTAACGGACGAGAATAGTTTCTTCCGTGTCAACCATTTATCCTGCGGTAATTAACGTCCGGGTAATGCTCGGCAATCATCTGATCGATGGTGAGTAAGCCATATGTTTTAAAAATGAAGGTTTATGCCTGGCTGATGAGTATGAGCCTTTCTTTGGTCAATGTGTGAGAGCTTAGTAATTTTGACAGTCCGGGGCAATTGAACAAAACCTTTCATATAGAAAATCTAATAAGATCGTAATAATGCGTAAGTATATATTCATCGTCTGTGAAATGTGCTTTGAGGACAGAAGATGAAGCATAAGGTATTTGGCAATAATTTCAATTTAGGGAATGTAGTCCACCCGAAACTGTTAAGGAGAAAAGCAATGCATGAAAATCTTTTTATGACCTATAGGCCCACGGAAGATGAAGAATATATGTGCTTTAATCATCGCCAGTATTTTAGAGATAAGCTTTTGTTATGGCGGAAGGAATTAGTCAAAAAAACAGAGCTCATTCTTGAGGAGTTAAAAGAGAATGGCACAAGAGCAGCGGATATTCTCGACCAAAGTGCACAGCAGACAGAAATGTTTGTCGACTTTAGTACGAGAGAAAGGCAGCGTAAATTAATACAGGAAATAGACCTTGCCTTAACCAGAATAAAGGATGGGGAATATGGGTATTGTGAAATCACCGGTGAGGATATCGGCCTGAAAAGGCTTGAAGCACGACCGGTAGCGACACGATGCCTCGAAGCCCAGGAACAATTTGAACGGCTGACAAATGAAAGAGCAGCGGTCATATCGTATTGATTATTTTTTCAAATTGAGAGGTTCGGAAGAGGTGACATACATGACTTTTGATTGTTCTTTGTAAAATAGAACCGTCATTAGTCATGTCAAAATGAGTATACAAAAGATAACTCGAGGGAGGTCTATACGGTTGGTGCCACGGCTTCTTATCATTTATTCATAAAATATATCAGCTTGCATTCGGCAGCACACCGATTATTCTGCTTTTTGCTTGAATGACAGAGAAATGATTATGAACCAAGGCTGTTCTCATAAAATGTGATACAAAGATGATATGTCAGAAAAAATCATCCTACCGCTGGGTGATCGTCCTTGGCGGAATTGCAGGTCTTTTCGCAAGCCTGGGTATTGGGCGGTTTTCTCTTGGGATGATGTTGCCATCAATGGGCGAGTCGCTGGCTCTCTCTTACAGCCAAATGGGCCTTATCAGCACTGTCAATTTCAGTGGTTACCTTCTTGCGGTTCTTTTTTGTGGTATCCTGACTACACGCTTAGGCTCACGCACACTTATTTCCGCTGCGTTGGCTCTGATTTCTCTGACCATGGTTCTCATCGGTTTCTCCAGTAACTATTTGCTAATTCTCCTGCTCTATTTTTTGACTGGGGTCGGCAGCGCTCTCTCGAATGTGCCGATTATGGCACTTATTTCCGTATGGTTCGACGGAAGGAGCAGGGGGAGAGCGGCGGGCTTATGTGTGATGGGCAATGGAATAGGAATATTAGTTACCGGAAAAGGTGTTCCTCTACTGAATAAAATGGCGGATGGCTGGCGAGTAAGCTGGGTTGTTCTTGGTTGTATTGCTGGTTGCATTGCCTGCCTGTGTTTTTTCCTGTTTCGAAATAGACCGCAAGCAGTTGAAAAAAAGACAACGGAGCCGACAATTACGCCTATTGCAGTAGGAGGAAAAAGTTTTACTGTGCAACGGATTGCCGGTAAGAATGTATTTTATCATTGCGGAGCTATATATTTTATATTTGGCTGCACCTACGTTATATATGTGACCTTTTTTGTAACTGACCTTGTGCAGGAACGTGGCCTCAGTGAGCTGGCTGCAGGTAATCTCTGGTCTTGGGTCGGTGTTCTCAGTCTTATTTCCGGCCCATTTTTTGGACACCTTTCTGATGTTTACGGGCGAAAGATGATTCTGGCGGCTGTCTTTTTCATCCAGGCTACTGCATATCTGCTGGTCGCCGCGCGTCTGCCGATGTTCTCTATTTATATTTCCTTGTCATGTTTCGGTCTCGTTGTTTGGAGCATTCCGACAATTATGGCTGCTTTGGTAGGAGATTACGCCACCCCGGAACGGACTGCGGCAATGTTTGGTTTTGTTACCTTTCTCTTTGGAGTTGGTCAGATTATCGGTCCGGCCTGTGCTGGTTTTCTGGCTGAACAGAGCGGTAACTTCTCTAGCAGTTTTGGACTTGCTGCAGTTTTGGCTGGGAGTGGCGTGGTGCTCAGTTTGCTGCTACCCGGTAAACACCGGTAGGTCTGAGGCTGGTATGGCATTCTTGGTTTTTGAGTGTCTCTCACCTTGTCGAACATCTTTGATATGTTAGGGGTAATATTCAAAAAACCATTGTATCAGATAAAAAAATCCACTAAGATGCCGGTCTATTAAAAAAAGATTTTTCGCCTGTCTGGTTGAATAGAGGACAATCAGATAGCTAAGTTTGTATTCATCTGCAATCTTGAAATCCTGGAAAAGCATTCCTGTAAAAAGTCACCACCATGCATACATCTCGACAGCCGTCAGTTGAAGAATTGAATCAGCTCTTTATCTCAGCAGGTGAAAACCACCAGAATGGATTGTTGGAATCTGCCAAGGATGTTTATCTGCAGCTATTGGAATATTTCTCTGATGCAGCAGTCTTGCACTATAATCTTGGCCTCGTCTTCTACGAACAAGAGGACTACGAAAGCAGCAGGAAGTCATTTGCCAGGGCTGCTGAACTTAATCCTGAAGATATGGACATTCTGTTTAATCTGGGGTTGAGCCAGAAAAAAACCGGGGATTTGAAAGGGGCAATCATGTCCTATCTCCGAATACTGGAAACCGACCCAATGAGTATTGACACCCTCTATAATCTTGGTGGCTGTTATAAGGACATCGGGCAGAATGAAAAAGCCATAAAAACCTACCTGGAAGTATTGCAGATTGCACCGGATTACCTGTCGGCAAATAGTAATCTGGCTTTTGTCTATCAAATTGTCGGAGAGAGAGAGAAGGCTGTCTATTATTATCAAAAGGTGTTGGAATATGATCCGGACCATCAGTCAGCGATTCATATGCTTGCTGCGCTTACCGGTGCCGAAACAGCCAGTCCGCCTGAGTCGTATGTGCGGGATGTTTTCGACAATTACTCTCCGTACTATGAGCAAAGTCTGGTTGTTGAACTGGAATACAGTGTTCCGACGACACTCAGAGAGCTGATAAATCGTCGGTCTGGCTTGAAAAATACCTACGACCACGGCCTTGATATCGGTTGCGGAACAGGTCTTGGTGGACAGTCATTTACTGATCTCGTCAGTGTTTTGGATGGGATAGATCTGTCGGAAAAGATGATCGAAGTAGCCACGGAAAAACAGATTTACCATAATCTGCACGTGGCCAACGCCTTGGACTTTCTAAACTACTCAAATGAAAGTTACGATTTCTATCTTGCTGCGGATGTCTTTGCCTATGTGGGGGATCTTTCTGAGACGTTTTCTTTGCTCAGAAAACGTGCCCGCCCGGACGTCTTGTTTTGTTTCTCAACTGAGACAGTCGAAGGCTGCAACTTTCAGTTACAGCCGACCGGAAGATTTGCTCATGCGCCCACCTATATAAAGGAAGTTGCAGCCTCGACCGGTTGGCAGGTTATAACCAGCCTCAGGAGCTCGATCAGGAAGGAAAAGGGCAGTTGGGTTCCGGGTGATTTGTGGCTTCTCGGGCTCCCTGATACTCTTTGAAAGAGTGGCTGTTCTGATAAAAGATCCCTGTTTCTGCTGGCCGATACCTTGAACGATCATCTGGTTGCCCACGGTGGGTAGTCTTCGAGCCCGCAAAGCATAAATCCGAGAATAGGTTGGCATTTTTCCACGCAGGAGGATGTGAACGCTCCATGTCGGTGCCCCCCTGATCTGTTTTCTTTTCCCCAGAAAAATTCACTTATGCCCAAAGGTCGGAGGTTGTTGTGTGCCGCAAAGTTAAGAAGTTTTGGTGCACAGCAGTCTCCAGTTCCGGTAGGTATCCCTTTGCCTCCGGTAAAAGCCTCCTCGAGTGTCATTATTTCTCCCCGAAAATTGGAGAGCCTGTAGAGGCTGTGTATATCGCGCATCAGTTTTCGTGAGAGCAGGCGGCGACGTTTCTTCAGCGCCAGCCAATCATTCGAATGAGGCGTACACTGGTTGATTTTCCGTCCAATATCTTTGATCTGTTTTTCAATTTCGACAGTCATGGCGTGGAATTTGTCGATATCAAAGAGTGGCGGCGCCCACCCGTCAACCAACCAGATTCCGTTGAATTGTCCTGAGAAAGCATAAAGGAGAACGGTTGTGCCGTCTGGCTTGAGACATTCCATCACTCCGAACATTTTACCTCTGGCTGGACCAAAGAGCGGTGCGGTTTCAAGTGTTGTACGGGTGTCTGATTGTGCTGATAAAAAACCAATTGAACCAAGACGGTCCAATTGGCGCATTAATTCCCGGCAAGCATCTATCGTATTGCCGGATCCAAGCCAATGTTCTCTGCCGCATCTCCTGCAAAAACCACCTGTTTTCAAAATTACTGAATTGCTGACAGCAGCTTGCACAAATGAATTCTCCTTCCTGTTTATCATTGCCGGTAAGCTTGTTGCTATGAATATGCTATTTATTATCGCGCTGGGATTTTGACAATACAACGCTGAAAGCTATCTGCACAGCCATTTTTAACGAAAAGGGCGAGCTCTCATTTTTGAGCAATATTGTGGAGTTTGGTGCATCTAGTCAAACAGTGGGTTCCTGAAACCGGGTGAACGTGATATTATCACCACAGCTTATCGCTTGGCTGGTTGTTCAAAGTGCGAATGCATATAGTATACATCAGCGAGTGAAGGCAGTATATTTTATTGAAAAAAAATAACAGATGATGTTCCGGTCTGCCGTATGTACCCGGTTATCGTACAATGCAGCATATAAAGTAAAGGACGGAAAACATGGGTAATCAGCGGAAAGAAACAGGTAAAGATTTTCAAGAACTGGGGCCTGATCGGGTATTGAACCTTGTTGAAAAAGCATTGGGCGTTCGTTGTAATAATTTATTCAGGACATTGAATAGTTATATCAACAGGGTCTTTGAAATTGAAACGATGGACAAGGTCCGGATGGTAGTGAAATTTTATCGTCCTGGCCGTTGGTCAAAAGAGGCTATCCTCGATGAACACAGGTTTCTGCTTGATCTGGTCGAACAGGAAATTTCGGTGATAGCGCCTCTTCTCTTTAAGAATGGAGAAACAATTGCCGAAGGTGACAATCTCCTTTTTAGTGTTTTTCCGAAATTAGGTGGACGAAGTGTCGACGAGTTTAATGATGATCAGTGGTTACAGTTAGGTCGTCTGATCGGAAGAGTCCATCAAGTCGGGGAGAGGGGCAAGGCGAAGCACAGGATTACCATGGCGCCCCACCGTTCGACTCAAACGCAACTCACCTATTTGTTGAAATCGCACTGCGTGCCGGAAGAAATGAAACCACTTCTTGAAAAGGCCGCCGGTGCGATTATTGCAGATATACAACCATTATTTGCCAAAACGGAATGCATCCGCATCCATGGGGACTGTCATTTTTCCAATGTAATCCAAAGACCGGGGGAGTCGTTTTATTTAATCGATTTTGATGATATGGCGATGGGTCCGCCGGTTCAGGATATATGGATGCTTTTGCCTGGAGAGGCTGACGAATCTTTTGTCGAGCTCGATCTCTTTCTTGAAGGCTATGAAATGTTTCGACATTTCGACCGGAGGTCGTTGCGGCTGATCGAACCACTCAGAGCGATGCGCTTTATTCACTATATGGCTTGGTGCGCACATCAGGTGGAAGGGGATGGCAGCACCAGGGCTATTGATGGTTTTGGCTCGCAGGAATATTGGCGCAGGGAGATTGCTGATCTTATTGACCAGCGAGGAAGAATTGCCGACGGTGTCCAGCCCTCTGGTAATGTGCTTTAAATAACTCGAAAAACGATATGCACTCGCTTAATACCTTGCTTGGTTGAGCCATGAGGCCATCCTTTTTGAAAGGCTTAAATTGTTTCGTCGTGCTACCTGGATGAGCTCTCGAAAGTCGAGGTTGTATCGTTTCGATACGATGGCCACTTCCTTTTTTTTCAGGCAGATACGTGGCCAAGGGACTTCAAAGGGCATGGCCATGGCAACGATATTGCCGCGGTTGGGCACGGGGAAATAGAGACAGCTTGTAAAATGGGTGGCGAGAATGGTTTTGATTTCTTGTAACTTGACCTTATTATTACTCCAGAGATTGCAGCTAACGACTCCATTTGGGGCAAGAAAAATTGCACAAAGGTCAAAAAACAGATCCGAATACACAGTTGGTGCCATGCCCTGATCGTCAAAAGCATCAATCAATATGAGATCGTATTGTTTGCTGCTGTTGTCCTGCAAAAAACTGCGACCATCTGCACAATAAATCGATATTTGGTTGTTTTCCGGCAGCTGAAAATAGCCGCTGGCTGCGTTGATGACGTGTTCCGAATAATCGACGGCATCTATTTGACTTTCGGGAAAATGGTGATGAAAAAATCGGACAAAGGAGCCTGCCCCGATGCCGACAATAAGAATTTTTTTCGGGGCGGTGTTAATCAGCAGCGCTAAAGCCATATACCTTGTGTATGATAAAATCAGCTCATGAGGGTTGGCAAGAGACATACGACTCTGGAGAGAACGGGAACCGAAGTATAGAGAACGAAAGTCTCCTTTATCTTCAATTTCAACAAGATGATTATTCCAAAAATCTTTGTGAACTAATCGGTCGGAATTCTTAGACATAAGGTAGTAGAGTTATATTTTTACAGAACCATTGCCATACATGAAAGCATCCGCATCTTCATGTCGAGAACTTACAGTTTGAATGGGCTAGTGTCACCTCATTTAAAGATTATGTTTTTCATTTGTAAATTCCTCGACGGGTTAGTTTTTTTTTGGCATACTATTAGATATATGAGATGGGACCAAAAACGTCCACATTGTCGGAGGAAACACCCTTGGCAACACAAGAGAAGAAAAAGAACATTTTGGTCATGGATGATGAGGATATGGTGGGAGAAATTGCCTGCCAGATGCTTGGATATTTAGGATTTGATACTATATGGGTAGCAGATGGTGTTGATGCCATCAAAGAGTATAAAAAACACAAGGACGAAGGCGAACCATTTACTGCAGTGATTATGGATCTCACTATCCCGGATGGAATGGGTGGAAGGGAAGCTGTTACCGAGATTCTGAGCATTGACCGCCAGGCTAAGGTATTCGTGTCCAGTGGATATTCAACCGATCCGATCATGGTCAATTTTCAAGAGTATGGTTTCGCAGGTGCGATTGCAAAACCCTTTGATCTGGCGGCCATGCAAAAGATTCTCGCTTTATTGTCCTAAGAACTTGTTCTCCATGACAAAAGATCTGGGACGTGTCTTGTGACTCCCTCTGTAAGTAAGTATGTCTATTTCACCACGGTTGTGACCTTCTGCTCATTATATGCAGCCCAACCGATCCAGCCATTGTTTCAACAAGAATTCCAACTCTCTGATTTTCAAGCTATTCTCTTTACCACTTTGATGATGGCTCCCCTCGGCGTGGCACCTCTTTTCTATGGGTATCTCCTCGAATCATTTTCCGCGAAAGTCATGGTGCGGTGGGCTCTCTTCTTGCTCGGCATCCTGGAAATATTTTTTTCCCTGGCTGGAGATTATGTAACTCTACTTATCATAAGGGCTGTTCAAGGGCTGATGATTCCGGCAATTTTAACGTCCATCATGAGCTATATCAGCTATTCTACTTCAAAAGAAAGGGTGCAGCATGCAATAGCAACATATATTGCGGCAACTATTCTTGGGGGGTTTCTTGGACGTTTTCTATCCGGCCTTTGCACAGATCTTTTTGGCTGGCGCTTTTTCTTCTTTGTGCTCGGCCTTTTACTGCTTCTGAATTCTTATTTGTTAAAAGGCATGGTCCGGGATGCGAAGATGAGCTATGCCAGACCGAAGCTTGGCGAAATTGTAGGTCTTCTCAAGGCAAAAGAGTTTTTCTGGCTCTACACTTCTATTTTCTGTCTCTTTTTTGTCTTTGCAGCGCTTATGAATTTCCTGCCCTTCGAATTGAAAAGGATAAACCCCGCATTCGGGGAAACAGGAATAGGTCTTTTGTATCTAGGATACAGTATGGGCATAGTAGTATCCTTGAACACCAGACGTATTATCAACCGGTTCGGTAATGAATCCGATGCTATCGGGGCGGGTATCCTGGTCTTTGGAATCAGTATCCTTTTCTTTCTGATCGAAAATTACATGGTGATGTTTATAACCATGTTTGTCTTCTGTGCCGGTCTGTTTACTGCGCATTCCCTGCTGTCCGGTTTTGTTAATAAACTGGCTCGTCAGAATAAAGCCATCGCCAACGGTCTCTATATTTCATTTTACTATACCGGCGGTACACTGGGGTCGGTATTGCCTGGAGCAATCTTTCAGAGATACGGTTGGAAGATTTTCCTCATTCAACTTTTCTTTATGATCTGTCTTGCCTTTTTCTTAACCAGGCGTCTGAAAATTGCTGTGAAAACTTCGGAAAAAAGAGTTGTCGTTCAGTCCTGAGGTTCTTCCTCTATAACCAGCATTTTTTTCCATATTCCATGCCGATAACGTAAGGAGGAAATGAGGAACAGGACTGTAATGAAGACAAGCACCCAGAGCCAGGCCGTAGTGATGGAAACCTGAAAAAATTCAATACCAACATACACAGGAAGAACAAGGCAGATAGGGGAGACAATTCCGATGGCAAACATCATGAACTTTGTATCACCGGCACCTCTTAAGGCCCCGCTGAACACCATGTACAGCGCGTCGAAAAATAGATAGGCCGAGACTATCTTCAAGAGAGTTTTTCCATAACCGAATACCAGCTGCTGGGAGGCTATTCCCTGCTCAGAAGCCATAAAAGGGGCAAGTACAAAGCCGGGAGCGAAAAGAAAGATAAGGTCGATCACCAGAATGTAGGCGATGAGTAACTGGCAGCCACTTTTGACATAATAGGCAGCAAGATTTGGCTTTTTCTTACCCAGGGCCTGGCCGACAAGTACGCTCATCCCCTGGGATACTCCCATGGATGGCATAAATGCCAAGGCGTTAATGGACAGCACGATATTGGTCGCAGCCAGCTCGGCTTTACCAATGCGGCCAACGAGAAGTATGAACAGGGTGAAGGCTAAAATATCCATGGTAAACTGTAGAGATCCTGGAATTCCGAACCGCATGAGTCTGACGAAGATATCCTTGTTGAACCTGAAACTGGAGAAGACACCGAAACGGGCATCGTTTTTTCTGGTAAAGATCAAGCCTGCCAGGAAGATAACATTAACGCTCCAGGCTACCACAGTGGCAATGGCAGCACCTGCTATCCCCAGTTGAGGCAGGCCCCAGCGACCGAAAATCAGGGCATAATCTAAGGGGATGTTGATAAAAACGCCCAGAAAAGTAATAACCATTACCGGCCTGGTGAGTCCCCGCCCCGTAAAAAAGGTAGATAGAGTTGCCATCGCCACGTGGAGTACGGAGCCCTTGCAGAGAATGGAAAAATATATCTCCTCTAGCAGCTGAACTCCTGCAGGATGGCCTGCCAGAGAGAAAATCGGTTTCGTGGCAAAGATGGCCAACATCCAGAGAATAACGCCGGAGGCGAGGGTGAAATAAATCCCCTGCCAGAGAACAATACCTATTTTTCGAGGATTGCCACTGCCTGTATATTGGGCGATAAAGACCCCGGCGTATCCGCCAACACCCCCGAAGAATGCTATAAAAAGGTAAGAGGTAATGCCTGCCGGGAGTGCCGCGGAAATAGCATCTATTGAGTAGTTAGCCAGAAAAACCCGGTCGGTGAACTCCATGACCGTTGTGGCTGACAGGCTGATCACCAGCGGCAGGCAGACTCTTAAAACTTCGCGATGGCGGCTGTATTGCAATAAATGTTTGAGGAAATCCGGCATCTTTTGTGGTGGTTATGGCAAAAAAAGGTATAACATAACAATCTTGGCATCACAGGACTCTGTTCATACACCAACTTCGGGACTCTGACTACCTTAAAGTCGATAACAGGAAAGAGGTAAACCTTACTCTCAAACAAAACGAAGCTCCACTCAAATTCTTACACAACAATGGAACAGATAATCATTGATAAAGGAAAATGCACAGGTTGCGGCATCTGTGTACAGATCTGCCCCTATCGGGCCATCAGTCTGGTAGAAGGGAAAGCCGAATATGTTCTCGAGGATTGCTTTCTTTGCGGGCAGTGCCAGGCGGTTTGCCCGGAAAATGCGGTTCATGTCCCACAATTGGCCTTGAGATTGGGCCTGAGTACCATAGAAGAACTGGAAGGCGCCGTTCCTCCCGGTACAACGAATACCTCTGAACTTGTGGCATTGATGCGCTCCAGGAGGTCTTGCCGAAAATACCGAAACCGAGCGGTGGAACTGGTATTATTGGAAGATCTGGTGAGAATAGGAACAACTGCACCGTCTGGTACCAATAGTCAATCCTGGAATTTTGTTGTTGTGCCGACCCCGACGGATATGCAGGCGTTGGGCGGGATGGTTGCCGATTATTATCGAAAACTGAACCGGCTTGCCGAAAATCCCATTCTTCGGTTTATTGTCAAAATCATTGGCGGGAACAGCCTGGGTCGATACTATAGCAGATATCACGATTCAGTGGCCGAAGCTTTGCGAGAATGGGACGAAACTGGGACGGACCGACTCTTCCACGGTGCTGCGGCAGCCATACTGGTCACTGGGAAAAAGGATGCCAGTTGTCCAGCTGAAGATGCACTGCTTGCTACCCAGAACATCTTGTTGGCAGCTCATACCATGGGTCTCGGAAGTTGTCTTGTCGGCTTTGCGGTTGAGGCGATGCGCCGTGACTCTGCGCTGAGAAAGCGGGTGGAGATCACTGATGATGAAGAAATATATAGTGTTATAGCTCTTGGTTATCCGGCGGTAACTTATTTCCGACCGGCAAATCGCAAGGTTGTGACTCCTCGGATCATCAGTCTGGTCGATAGGAACCACCACTCTTCATGATGCTGATGTGCGTTACCTGGATTTGGCAATGAATGAACAACGGGTAGTTAAACTCGTCAAGTTGTCTGGAGGAGTCTGAAATGGGCAATTCGGAGCAGTTGAGGATAGTTCTCTACTCTTTTGGTTTCAAATACGGCACTCCCGTAGATGTGAACATGGTCTGGGATGTACGTTTTCTCCCTAATCCCTATTGGGTTGAGGAACTACGACCAAAGACCGGCAAGGTGAGGGAGGTTGCTGATTATGTTCTTCAGAGCACAGAAGGGCTATCGTTTTTTGTCCATCTTGAGCCATTGCTCCAATTCCTTGTTGAACAGAATTGTGCTGCCAGTAAGAAAACAATTCGAATAGCCATCGGTTGCACCGGAGGGCGACACCGCTCGGTCGCTGTCACCGAAAAAATTGCCATTTTTCTGTCAACGTTACCGGTAAATCTTACTGTTTTTCATAAGGATATTGATAGAGATGGTGATGTAAATAGTTGATTAGTTTCCCTCCTGAAACGGCCCTTTCACCCTAACTCTTCGTTGTTCTCAAAATTTAATCCTCGGAATATCACTTATATGCCTGTGGTTAAATTTATCGAACGCCTCAATTTAGAATAAAATGCCTCGTTTAAGGATAGAAACTACCTAGTTCTCTTCTACCGGTTGGGTAATTTTTACCTAGTGTAGACGGCTTTTCTGTCATGATTTCTTCAGGAATAATTGAAGTTAATTAGTTATAACAGTATATTATCTATTTTGTTTGTCTTGTGGCATCACTGTTGCATTACCTAAGGCAAAGGATGACGGCTAAGCCGATCACACTCTTACGATTGGGATCGGCTTGGTAAAGAAGTATTGTTCACTGCCATTTATGGCTATTAGGAAATAGAATAAGGAGAATAGATATGAAAAAGAAAATATTGGCACTTGCACTTATTACCGGACTTACCATGGCAACCGTAGCATCGGCACATTGGGGTAGGGGAGGCAGAGGTTATGATGGCAATGGTTACTGTCCGCAAATGCAGGGTCAGATGCAGGGTCAGATGCAGGGACCGATGTACCAGCAATTAGATCAAGCTACTCAGGATAAAATCAAGAAATTCTTTAAAGATACCCAGCCGCTGCATAAGGAAATGGCTATGAAACGAGCCGAGAGAGAGGCCCTCATGAAAAGTGATAAGCCAGACGCCCAGGCGGTTGCTAAGGTTACCGGGGAGATGTTTGATCTCAGGGCAACCATACATGAAAAAGCGGAACAAGCCGGTGTTGATAAGTATGTTGGGCCAGGTCGAATGGGTCACGGTGGACGTGGTATGGGACGTGGTATGGGGTCAGGCATGGGACAAGGCATGGGCCAGGGCATGGGCCAGGGTATGGGACAAGGCGGTGGCATGATGAGCGATGGCCCGGAACAACCAAATAATTAGATTATCCCAAAAACGGGATAAGTACCTTCGCAGATAGTTCTTATTTTGAACAGAAAAATTCTGTACAGTACTCAATTTCTCTCCCCCTGCCCCGTTTGCAACTTTGCGTCTCTGCCCTCAAGACGATAGTTGCAAACGGGGCATTTTTATTTCTGGAGGAGACTCCCCTTTTTTGTGTATGGTAACTATTATATACCAGAGTACTTACCCTCTTATTCCCTCGACTGGAAGGTGTGAAATATGAAAATCGTCTCAGTGCCTTGTTCCTTTGATAACTACGGGTATCTCATTATTTGTGAAGAAACAGGAGATGCGGCTGTTGTCGATCCTGCAGAGTTTTATCCCATATCCTCTGCCCTGGAACGTGCCGGCGTGAAATTGCGGGCGATTTATTGCACCCATCATCATGCCGACCATATCGGCGGGTTGGAGGATCTGCTTGGTGAATTTCCTGGGCTCGCTGTTTATGGTTATGAGAGCGATAAACGAAGGATCCCGGGGATGAACAGTTCCCTGCTGGATAAGGGGATAATTAAAGTTGGCAATATTGAAGGGCAGGTCCTGCATACACCTGGTCATACCTCAGGGAGTCTCTGTTATTTGTTCGAGGATGCCCTGTTCAGCGGTGACACCCTTTTCGGTGCCGGTTGTGGCAGATTGTTCGAAGGGAGTCCCCAGCAAATGTACGACTCTCTCAACGTAAGAATTAAAACCCTCCCTCCCCAAACCAAGGTGTATTTTGGTCATGAGTATACGGCCCAGAATTTAAAATTTGCAAACTTTGTTGAGCCAGGCAACGACGCTGTCAGCAAACGTATAGAGTTGACCGCAACCCGGAGGAGCAAAGGACTGCTGACGACGCCCTCGACCATCCAAATTGAGTCTGAGACCAACCCGTTTCTACGCTGTGAAGAAAAGAGTATCATCGGAAATGTGGGTGAAAAATTTACTGCAGAAGCGCTTGATCCGGTCTCGGTATTTACCGCCCTTCGACGATTTAAAGATAGCTTCTGACCTATAAGCAGATCGTCGGTAGTTATTTTTGGGGCCCTTGGGAGGGGTGTTTGATCATTAAACAGATGCTTATCTCGTTGGGTGCTCCATTGTGGAAGCCAGAGATTAAAGGAAAAATGAAAATAACTCTTTTCACAGATGGAAGCGTGAATACAAAGACCAGGGTTGGCTATGGTGCATATTTGGCTTTCCATGAAGGAGAGGAACCACTCGCTGACAATATAAAACTGAAACGATTTGTTGACACATCTTCCTCTAGATTGGAACTACACACACTTTTATGGGCGTTGTCAGAGATATCCCCGTCAGAAGTGATTTCGTATACAGATTCTCAAAATATAGTCGGACTGAGTTTGCGAAGAAAAAAGTTGGAGGAAAATAATTATTACGCAAACAGTGGAAAACGGTTGAAGAACTATGAACTCTACAAACAGTTTTACCAACTCACTGATAATTTGAATATTTCATTTACTCAAATCAAAGGACACCTCCCTTCCTGTAACAAGAGCCAGGTTGATCTGGTTTTTTCCTTAGTTGACCGTGCGTCCCGCAACGCCTTAAGGGACTGCTCCATCGATGACCTCTCGCCATAATTGATTCGCAAAATATCCCATGATACTTGCCCTATTTGTCGAGGAAGTGTCAGTAATAAAGAGACTATCTTGTACAAATCTCCCCAATATAATAGTATTTATATACTAGCCTGTGCTGTTCGAATCTCAACCAAGCGTACACTGCAAAAGAAGAAATGTATGACTAAAAGTCTTGAAGAAATTAGAGAAGAATTTAAGGATCTAGAACAAGCAAACTGTGACCTTTACACTCGACTGGGATTGCTGTCATCTCTTTTGGATAATCTTCCAGGTATGGCTTTTCGATGTCTTAATGACGAGAAACTCACCTTTGAATATGCCAGTCAAGGTTCCAAAAAGGTTCTGGGATATCCGGCTGATCAGATAGTAAACGGGTATGCCTTTCGGCAGCTGGTCCATCCTGAGGATCAAATAACCAATGCTAATGTGACAAATAATCTGACGCCTGAAAATAATAGGTACGACCTTGTCTATAGAATGCGAGCCTCCTGGGGGGAGGACCGCTGGGTTCATGAACAGGGGACTGCAATTTTTTCAAAAGAAGGTGTATTGGTCGTAATAGATGGTTTGCTCACTGACATAACAGAGCAGAAGCGGAAAGAAATAAAGCTTCATGAAGAAAATGTTCGATTGCGCAGTTCGATTAAAGAACGTTATAGACTAGGAAGTATTATTGGGAAAAGTCCTGCTATACAAAAGGTTTATGAACGTATTATCAAAGCAGCGTCCACGGGCGCGACAGTAATCATAAACGGAGAATCCGGTACGGGAAAAGAGCTGGTCGCAAGAACTGTCCACGACTTAAGTTACAGGAAAGACAAACCTTTTGTCGCTGTAAATTGTGGTGCCATCACTGATACTCTTTTGGAAAGCGAGTTTTTTGGCCATATAAAGGGTGCCTTTACGGGAGCTCATGCCGATCGTGATGGTTTTCTCATGGCAGCAGATGGAGGCACTCTTTTTCTTGATGAAATAGGGGAAATGCCTGTTTCGCTACAGGTGAAGCTCCTTAGAGTATTGGATGGGAATGGTTTTATGCCGGTCGGTGGCAACAGGCAATGTAGTTCAGATTTCAGACTTGTTTCGGCGACGAATCGTGATCTTGGAGAAATGGTCAGATCAGGCAGGATGCGGGAGGATTTTTATTATCGCATCAATACAGTACCCATATCTGTTCCTCCCCTTCGCGAAAGAAAAGAGGATTTGCCCCTTCTCATTGAGCATTTTGTTAATAATTTTTCTGAAGAAAGTGATGAAGAGTTGCAACTTGCTCCCAAATTCTATTTAACACTTGCTCGGCATCATTGGCCTGGAAACGTTCGAGAACTGCAAAACGTTATCCGGCGATATCTCACCCTGAAGGAGATTTGTTTTAGTCCTTCAGCACAACCATCCTCCCAGGCAGTGAGTCCGGTCAGGACCGACTTTGCAATAAGAAGTTTGTCAAGAGGCAGTCGACCAGATAACAACACGGTGCGCAACGAATTGGCTGAAGTTGAAACGAATCGTATTGTGACGGTCCTCCACGAAAACCATTGGCACATAGGGAAAAGTGCCACAGTCCTCGGAATAAGCCGTCGAACCTTACAGCGCCGAATAAATAAGTATAGTCTTAAGTAGCGCGACATCGGTCATTTCTGTCCTGGTAAATATCTTTACATAACAGTTCATTAGAAGGTAACTGGCCTATTGTCGGACAACTCTGTCCGGCAGCTGATTTTGGCCTGTTGCTAACTGTCATAATATTTCCTTTGTTTTTAATTACTTACGACAATAGCCATCGTCTGGCATTCCTTTTGCTCTTTATCTCACAAACGGCAGGTGTCTTGGATTTTCAGACGCCTGAATTTGCGAATTCAGCAGTAATTTAATCATAGAGTAAAGGAGAAATAATGAGTCAGCCCAAAAATGTTGTATTTATCATGCTCGATAGTTTGCAGTGGCATTACATGGGGTGCTACGGCGGCAAGGTCTGCAAAACCCCCAATTTTGATCGACTTGCCCGAGAAGGTGTAACTTTTGACAACGTCTACTCAGAGGGGTTGCCAACCATTCCCGTCCGTCGAGCTTTAATGACAGGACGCTACACTCTGCCGTATCGAGGGTGGTCCCCCCTTGAGCTCGATGATACCACTGTTGCTGATATCCTTTGGCGTCACTCAACCTACACTGGTTTGATCACAGATACTGCTGTAATGCATCTCCCTAAGTATGGATATCAGCGCGGTTTTGATTTCGTTTTCAACCTTCGTGGTCATGATGACGATAACCATTACTATGCGAACGACACACTCTATCATATGAATATGGATGATTACCATAAGCCTTCTTATCGCACTGATGAAGACGGTAATCAGGTGGAGGAGATGTGGTCAACGTTTTCCAAAGATGAAATGAAGGGGTATCTGGCGCAGCGCCAATATTGGCATTCAGATGAAGATCAGAATGTTGCCCATATTGCCAAGCAATCTATCCGATTCCTCGAAGAGATCGATCGTAATAAGCCCTTCTTTCTTTGGATCGACAGCTTTGATCCACATGAACCATGGGATGCTCCTTCCATCTACGATCCTGAGTTGAAATGCCCATATGACCCAGACTATGACGGCCAGGAGATCTGGAACCCGGTATCAACCTATGCCGACAATGTTTATACCGATCGTGAAATGCAGCATATCCGAGCACTCTATGCCGAAAAGGTAACCAATGTCGACAAGTGGATCGGCAAGGTGATTGACAGGGTTCGTACCCTTGGTCTGGAGCAGAGTACCATGATAGTTCTCATGTCTGACCATGGGGAACCGTTGGGTAATGGTGAGCATGGGCATGGGATTGTAAGAAAATGCCGTCCATGGCCATACGAGGAGCTTGTTCACGTACCAATGATCGTTAAGGCTCCAGGGTTGGCTGCAGGGACTCGGGTATCTTCTCTTGTACAAAATATCGACATTACACCAACTATGATGGAATGGCTGAAGGTTCCGGAAGCGTCCTGGCCTGATATGCAGGGTAAAAGCCTCTGGCCAATTCTCAATGGTGAAACCAAGAAAATCCGTGACTGTCTCATTACCGGTTTCTTTGGCCAGGCCTGGTCGCTTATCACTGAAGACTGGTCTTATATTCACTGGCTGAATCCTGTGGCTCTTGAGAATTCGGAAGCAGGTGGCAAAACGATGTTTGAGGTTTTCGACATCAAGGAAGGAGAAGTTTCTGAAGGTGTTGATGATGCGGCGACAATGTTTGACCGGATCAAGGCGCAGCAAGAGAATCAGTGGACCTGCGTTCCTGGTTCCCTCACAGAGGTACCTGCGGAGGATGGTCTTTTTGATCGACATAAAGATCCTTTCCAACAAGAAAATATCATTGCAAAACATCCTGAAAAAGCCCGTGAGTTGTACGATAAGCTGCGGGAATTGATGATGGAATTGAAAGCAGAGACCATTTACACGACAGCCTAACATATTGAATTGCAAGGGGAGAATAAATTTCTCCCCTTTTTTTTGCTAATCGCAAAAGGACAAATCATGTTCACTGAAATTACAGATGAGAACTTCACGGAAAGTGTAACGGGCGATCTTGATATCGTTCTGTTTTATAAAGATAAATGCCCTTTCTGCAAGGCGATGAAGAAAATTCTTACCAAGTTTGCTGATCGGCCGGCGGTGGCCGGCAAACAAATTGGTTATTACCAAATTGACAGGGAAGCAAATCCAAAGAGCACTGAAAATCTGGCAATTGAAAGAATACCGGCTGTTATGGTTTTTCGTAACGGTGCCAAAATCCATGCCAAAAGTGGAGATGTCACCTATAAAGACCTGGAAAAAATGATCGCCTGAGGTGGGAGAAGGACCATGGCAAACAACTACGATCTGATAATCATTGGCGGTGGTATATCCGGGATGACAGCGGCAATATATGCAGCTCGGGCCAATATCAAAACCCTCTTGCTTGAAAAATCGGTGTGTGGCGGGCTGGTCAATTCCACCCATGTGGTGGAAAATTTCCCGTCCTATCCGAGTATTAACGGCATGGATCTCATGGAAAAAGTGAGGGATCATGTGGATGCACTTGGTGTCACCGTAATCGAGGTGATTGATATCGAAAGTTTGCATCTGCAGGGCGATGTGAAAATCATCGAAACTGATGAAGGACAATTCCAATCTTCAGCAGTGATCCTTGCAAGTGGACGAACACCTAAAAAACTCCCTCTTGAGTCTGAACTCGAACAGATCCATTACTGCGCCATTTGTGATGGCACCGGCTACAAAGATAAGGATGTGCTTGTGGTCGGCGGCGGAAACAGTGGTGTGGATGAATCCCTTTATATGGTCTCTCTGGGGGTCAAAAGTATCCTTTTGATAGAAGAATATAACAAGTTGTTTGCCTCTGAATCGAGCTGTTCCCAATTGAGATCGTGCAAAAACGTCGAAATCAGAACCTCAACTAAAATTGAGTCTCTGCTAGGCCAGGACCGTCTTGAAGGTGTGGTTCTTCGCAATCTTTCAGACAACAGCCTACTCGATAGACCGGTTGATGGAATCTTCGTCTATATCGGTCAGGATCCTCAGACGGATCAATATCGTGGTCAGGTTGAGCTCGATGAGGTTGGGTATATAAAAGTCGACCGGGATATGAAAACTGCCACAAGTGGCGTTTTTGCGGCGGGTGATGTGATCCAGAAAAAATATCGGCAAATAACTACCGCTATGGGGGATGCAACCATAGCGGCATTGTCGGCTGTTGAATTTCTAAATGTCGTAAGAAATAGAGCATAGGGTGAGAAGAGGAAAGACTGACAAATTTGACTGTTGATGTCGTAGGATATGAAAGACATTGTTGATTTTGCGCAGCCCCACAAAACATGAAAGATGAGGAGAATGGAATGGAGAGAGTTGAGAGTATCGCGCCACCAGCTGATAATTTTTTGGAAAGATATCTCGGGAAGATGGACCCGGTATTGTTTTGGAGTACCGGGAGCGTAATTCTGGCAGCGGTGATTTTTGGTATGGTAGCCCCAAAACAGTTTGATGGGGCGTTAACCACAATGCAGTCATTCATTGTTGGAAACTTCAGTTGGTATTTTCTGCTTTCCATTGCCATTTATTTAGGGGTTTGTGTTGTGATCGCCTTTGGTAAATACGGCGATCTTAAGCTGGGTAAAGATGACGAAAAACCACAGTTCGGCTACTTTTCCTGGATTGCAATGTTGTTTAGTTGTGGAGTCGGGGTTGGCTATGCATTTTGGGCTGTCGGCGAACCTGTAATGCATTACATGAACACCCCGTATCTGGCAACATCCCAAACACCAGCTGCACAGCCTATTGCCATACAGATCGGAGTGATGCATTGGGGCTTACATGCCTGGGCGGTATTTGCTCTTGTCGGTCTTGCCATCGCCTTTCCTGCTTACAGAATGGGTAAGCCGATGAATGTTTCTATCTCATTGTACGGACTTTTCGGCGATAAGATAATTGGCAGTCGTTTCGGTCGATTTGTGGAATTCCTTGCAGCTTTTGGTACCGTGGCCGGTGTCAGTACCGCCCTGGGACTTGGTATTATCAGTATCAATGCCGGAATAAAACACATCTTCGGAACAGGCCTCAGTACCACAGGAATGGTGTTGTTTATGATATTCCTGATAGGTTGCTACATCCTCTCAGCGGTGTCCGGAATTGAGAAAGGAATAAAAAATTTATCCAATATCAATGTTTTTGTTGCCTTCATTTGGGGAGGATTTCTCCTGGTTATGGGGCCTACCAATGACCTGCTTAACCTCACGGTCCAGACTGCGGGGAGCTATATCGAAAATTTTATCTATATGACTTTCTGGACTGATTTTCATGGCAAAACCGGTTGGCTCGGTTGGTGGACCGTATTTTACTGGATCTGGTGGATATCATGGGCACCTTTCTGTGGCGGTTTTGTTGCTCGTATTTCCAGAGGTCGTACCGTTCGTGAATTCATCATAGGGGTTGCTCTTGTACCTACCCTCGTTGCCATTGTCTGGTTCAGTGTTGTCGGAGGGACAGCTCAATTTGCGCAGATCAACGGAACTGCGCCGATGGCCGAGGCGTTGAAGGCAGACATGGGTTCTGGAATCTATGTACTCTTATCGAGTTTCCAGTTTGGTGATTGGATGGGATATGTTGTATTTATAAACCTCCTTATTTTTCTTATTACCTCGGCAGATTCCGCTTCTTTCTTTGTCGCCATGCAGATGTCAAAAGGGGATATCGAACCCACAACTACAATGAAATTGATCTGGGGCGGTCTGATAGGCTCGCTGGCGTTGGTACTGCTTGTCAATGGCGGGCTGCAGGCCTTGCAGAAGGCTTCCATTATCGCAGGGGCACCATTTTCGATTATCATTTTTATGATGATTTTCTCTCTGTTTAAAATGCTTCGTGTCGCCTTGGATGAATCCAAAGTCAAGTCATTATAATTATAAAAATATCGTGCCGATAGCAGATATCGGCACGATGAGGAAAAGTAGACCATGCAAGAAGAGATGAGCACCAGGGTAAAAAGACGGTTCGGCAACGAGGACCTCTACCAGCAGATACAGCAGGATGCTTTGTTGCTGATTGAGTCCTATGGCGTTGCAGTTTCTCCACAGACTGCAGCTAAACTTCTTGGCGCAATGAGCACAGATGAGGCGGCGCGTGTAATTTATTCGGAGGATACAGGTCGAATCTACATCACTCAGGATGTGATTGAAGAATGTCTGGAACGTGTGCGTCAGGGGATGGATTTCTGGCCCAAAGGTTTTGGTACCGGAGGGATGGCTGCATACATAATTGATGCGAATGGTACAAGGTCTCCCGAAGGTTCGGATATAAAGCTGCTTGCTCAAAAGTTTGGCAAATCTGATCTGCTTACAAATCTGCAATCCTCATTTAATGTCTGCAGTCGCGTAAAAAGAAACGATATTGAGATCAGGGCAGGAATTGAATGTCAAGCTATCGATGATATGATTGAGGGTGCGGGCGGTAAACTTATCATGCCTACTCTTTTGTCCGATGCCGGATATGACAGATTGAAACACTATTCTGACAAAGGGTACCCTGTAGGTGCCGCGCTCAGTATCATTTCGACCTATATGACGGTGAGCGATGAAATGGCAGACCCTTTTCTCAAAACTGTACAAAGAGGCCTGCCTTACATCATGAACTCCATGCCGATAGGAGGGTTGACGGCGCCCTATAGCATGAGTTCTTTGGCCACGCTGGCTCAAGCCGAAGCGATTTTTGGCCTGGTACTGGGACAGTTGATTCAACCGGGGATAAAGTGCATTAACGCTGCCATGCCGACCGTTGCCGATATGACCAGTAAGGATATGCCGATGATGTTTGGCAGTGTCTCCAATACTATGCTGAATATCCTCATCGCTGAACTCAATATGTTCCTAGGTATACCCACCTGTCAAAGTAGTTGCAGTCACCATCGAGATAATTTTGATGATGAGGCTATGGAAAAGAGCAACAGGATTTTTAATCTGGTTCGACAATATGATTTTCATATATTGCGGCATATGTTCGGATTTTCCTCACAGCTCAATGATTTCAGTATAGAAAACATGGAAAAACAACTTGCTCAGTTTCGGGATGTTTTAGACCATCCAGAGGAGGTTGAGTTGCCGGAACCAGTTCAGTATGATCCTGATGGCCTCGATGTTATTTTTGAGGGTTTTGAACGGAGGGATTTTCGTAATTTAGATCATACGTTAAAAAATATCGGGAAATCTTTTGTTGGATAATCTTCTTGCTCTCAATGCAACTATCGAGGCAGCCAGAGCTGGTGACGCCGGGAAGGGGTTTGCAGTGGTGGCCAACGAAATTAAACATCTCGCCAAACAGACTGCGCTGGCAACGTGAGAAATTAGAGGAAAGATTGAAGGCATTCAGAATACTACCCAGGGAACAGTTTCTGAGATAGGTAGAATTGCAACAGTGGTTGCCGAAGTGAACACTATCGTAGCAACAATAGCAACAGCCATTGAGGAGCAGTCCTCCGCCACCAGGGAAATTGCCATGAATGTGTCACAGGCCAGTGAAGGGGTTGCTGAAGTCAATCATAATGTGGCACAGAGTAGCACCTCGGTCGGTAATATTGCTCTTGAAATAGGGGAAGTTACCGAGGCTGCGACTCAAATTACAGAGAACAGTTATATGGTGAGTCAGAATGCAGAAAAATTAGCATCACTCTCCGGGCAACTCACTTCAATAGTAGGACGATTCAAGGTATGAGCCTTGAGAGAGCAAACGCCCGCCTCTTTTAAAATAACCTGTCTTGCTTTGTGGTAAAAGTGAGACAGGTTCCTGCAAATTATTTCTTCTGGAAAGTTGCCCCTCGTTAGTCTGATTTCCTTAAGTCGCTGAGATATAGTTGCATCTGAAAATGAATGAAGAGAGAGTTACCATATCTCAAAGATAAGGTTTGGGTTGTCGGCAGTATCGCTCGAGTCCTTTGATTCTTATTTTCTAAGTATTTGATTCCAGTAGACTGATTTTTTGCATGCCGCTTTTAATTATGATAACCTTTCAGAGTATTCATAGGAAATGAGCATCTCGTTCTCCATCACTTCGGCTGATATGGTTGTTTGAATGGTTTTTCTTAAAAAACACAAGCTTTTGTGGGCATGCGGATTGTTAGTCTTGGTTGCGCTGGGCCTTCTTACGATAACAAAAACTGAAGGTGAGCCGATAGTTACAACTGTGCAGAGTCGTGGCTCAATTGAATTCCTTGATACGCTCTCTTTGGAGGAACGGGCATGGCTGCGTGCGCATTCGGTTATTCGCGTGACTCAGGACCCAAGCTGGCCCCCACTTGAATTCCTTAACGAAAAAAATGAACCATCCGGTATGAGTGCGGATTATTTGCAGCTCATCGAACAACGATTGGGGATGCAGTTTGAGCGGGTTCCTGTTCAGAACTGGGGGGAGGCGTATGCGGGATTAAAGCGTTGGCAAATTGATATGACAACCAGTGTTGCTGTAACGCCCCAACGAAATGAATTCTGGGCTTTTACTCAACCGTACTTAACTATCCCCATTGTAATAGCTACTCAATCTGATGTTCCATATGTTGCCGATATCCGAGAGCTTATCGGCAAGAAAGTTGCTGTCGTCCAAGGTTATGCTGTTGAAGATTGGGTTGCAAGAGACTTTCCGGAAATCAACCTGGTTCGAGCTCAATCAACACTGGATGGTCTTAAAATGTTGCAAAGGGGCGAGGTCTTTGCCTCCCTCGATAATTTGTTGATAATCGGTGATTATCAGGCCAAAATTAAAGTGAGTAATATTAAAATTGCCGGGCAGACACCGTATATGAATGCTCAATGCATGGCTGTCCGAAAAGACTGGACTCCTTTTGCCGGAATTCTGCAAAAGGCGTTGGCATCGATATCCGAAACGGAGCGAAAGGAAATTTACCGAAAATGGTTACCAGTTCGTTATGAGCATGGATTTAATTATATTCTTTTCTGGAAGGTAGCAACCGCTTTCGCAGCAATCCTTCTGATAATGATTTTTTGGAACAGGCAATTAGCAAAAGAAATCAAATCTCGCAAGAAGGCTGAAGAAGACCTGAGAGAAAGTGAGAAGCGTTATCGTCGATACATATCTGCGGCTCCTTATGGCGTTTTTGTGGCTGATGAAAACGGCCGGTACCTCCAAGTCAACCCCTCCATTTGCCAGATTACAGGATATGAGGAGGGGGAGATGCTCACTATGGGGATTGCCGATTGTTGTTTCGAGGAAGACTTGGAGGAAGGATTAAGTTATTTCCAGACTGTTGTCCGAGAAGGCGAGGCCCATGGTGAAATGCTTTTTCGGGCTAAAAATGGAGAGAGACACTGGTGGTCTGTAACGGCCGTGAAAATTGCCGATACTCAGTTTCTAGGATTCTGTAGTGATATAACAGAACGTAAGCATGCCCAGGAGAAAATCCTGAAGACCAATGCACTGTTGAATTCTGTTCTCGAAGGAACGACTGATGCCATATTTGTTAAAGACAGGGAGGGCCGATATCTGCTGGTGAATTCCGGTACCTGTAAAGCCATTGGTCAAGATGCGGAATATATTATTGGTAGGAATGACGGGGAACTTTTTCCGGCAGAATCGGCAGAAGTAATAAACGCAATTGACCGGAAGGTCATGTCTACAGGCAAAACTGTTCTTGCTGAGGAAAAGTTGGAAACCTCTGAAGGAACGACCTATTGGATGGTTAACAAAAGCCCGTACTTTGACGAAGTCCATAAAATAAACGGCCTTATAGGTATTTCACGGGAAATTACCTTGACCAAGCAAGCTGAAGATGAAAAAGTGAAACTCCAGAACCAGTTAAACCAGGCGCAGAAAATGGAATCTATTGGCCAATTGGCTGGAGGTGTAGCGCATGACTTCAATAACATGCTGGGGGTAATTTTAGGGCATTCAGAGATGGCAATGGCCAAACTTGAGCCGGCCCAATCTCTATACGCCAATCTGGAGGAGATCCGCAAGGCAGCCGAACGTTCGGCTGACATTACCAGGCAACTGCTGGCTTTTGCTCGAAAACAGACCATTGATCCACAAATCCTTGACCTCAATGAAATTGTGACCAAGACGCTCAAGATGTTGCGGCGTTTAATTGGCGAAGATATTGATCTCACCTGGCTCCCTGGAGCTGGTCTTTGGCCGGTTAAGACGGATCCATCACAGGTTAATCAAATTCTGGTTAACCTGTGTGTTAATGCCAGGGACGCGATCAAAGGTGTTGGCAACATGACAATAGAGACAGGTAACCGTCGATTGGATGATGATTATTGCGCCTGTCATGCGGGGTTCTCTCCAGGAGAATATGTGAAAATCGCCGTGAGTGACAATGGTCATGGAATGGATAAAGAGACACTGTCTCATATCTTCGAACCTTTTTTCACCACAAAAAGTATTGGCAAGGGCACAGGCCTCGGTTTAGCAACGGTGTATGGCACCGTGAAGCAGCATAATGGTTTTATCTATGCTTACAGTGAGCCGGGACAGGGAACGACTTTCTCCATCTATCTCCCCAGATACCTTGGAACTCAGCATGTGCGGGAAGAGTTCGTTTCAAATTTGACCGAGGGCGGCCACGAGACCATTTTGTTGGTAGAGGACGAGACTGCCATTCTGAAAGTAACTGAGACGGTACTTCAAAAACTTGGATATACTGTGATATCTGCAAGTTCCCCAAAGAAAGCACTCCATCTTGTAAGTGACCTGGATCAAGAGGTTCATCTGCTTTTGACCGATGTTATTATGCCAGGATTGAGTGGTCGGGATCTTGCGGATAGACTCCGAGTCAAAAAACCGGAAATGAGGTGTCTGTTTATGTCGGGGTATACGGCTAACATTATTGCCAGCCAGGGGGTTCTTGGTGATGAGATGCATTTTATTCAGAAGCCTTTTTCCAGAAAGGAACTTGCTGCCAAGGTGCGTAAGGCACTCGACAGTGTAATCGAGAAAGTTTTGTAAAAAATGAAAGAGTTTGTCACCTCTCTGATTTACGCCCTATTCTGTGTTTACCTTGAAGGATTCTGCCACCATTACGTTTCCATCGTCTGAAGACTCCAGTTTGGTCTTTCCTTTATTGTTTTGTGTAACAGGCAAAAGACCTTAACGAAGAGTTGGCGAACGAGTGAATCCAAAAAGCATCGTTGACCTTCATTCGATTATCGGCTAGATGTCTCTGGACCGGATGTGTTTCGGAGGTAGTGGTGCACGAGTTTCAAGATTCACTGTATCAATACTTACTTGTCTGATGTCCGGTAGGAGCTAACCACGATAAATGAGCAAATATTTTTTGGAGGAATTGAAGATGAAGAAGCTCTTAACGGCAGCATTGTTATTCACCTTTTTTTGTCTACAGGGACTTACGGCCCATGCGGTCACAATTTCGGTGAGTCAGTTCGTTGAACATCCCGCTCTCGACGCAGTGCTGCAAGGCTTTCAGGATTATCTGAAAGAAAAGGGAATTGACGCAAAATATAATATCCATAACGCGCAGGCCAATATGGGAACAGCTACCCAGATAGCCCAGCAGATGGTTGGCGAAAAAGCCGATTTACTTGTAGCAATTGCCACCCCTTCCGCTCAGACCTGTGTTCAGGCACTGAGCAAGGCTCCGGCAGATCTGAAACGTCCATTTCTGTTCACAGCGGTGACAGATCCTGTTGCTGCCGGACTGGTCAAGGATCTGCAGAAACCGGATCCTGGCATAACCGGTGTATCCGATCTTCTCCCCATCGAACAACATATTGCGATGGTGTTGTCATTCAACAGCAATATTAAAAAGCTGGGTCTGCTCTATAATGCAGGGGAGGCCAACTCGAAAGCGACTATTGCCGCGATTAAAGCGTTGAAGGGAAAGCTTGGCTTTGATACCGTTGAGGCTACAGCCTCAAAGACCGCCGATGTCTATCAGGCGGCAAAAAGCCTGGTGGGGAGGTGTGATGCGATTTTCATCCCTACTGATAACACTATAATTTCCGCTCTTGAATCGGTAATTAAAGTGGGGGTTCAGAATAAGCTGCCTGTTTTTGCCGCAGACGTGGATTCGGTAAAAAGAGGCGCTGTGGCTGCTATGGGCTTTGATTATTACAAACATGGTTATCAGACCGGGGCCATTGCGGAGCGAATTCTGAATGGCGAAAAACCTGAAAATATTCCTGTTCAGTTCCAGAAAGATCTGCAATTGTATATCAATGCCAATTATGCTCAACAGATGGGTGTTACTCCACCCGAGTCACTGCTGAAAAAAGCAACAAAGATTTACCAGTAACAAATAGAAATTATTATGACTTTATATGCAGCGCTTGGTGCCATAGAGCAAGGATTTGTCTACGGCATAATGGTTCTCGGAGTGTATCTTACTTTTCGAATCCTTGATTTTCCTGATCTCACCGTCGATGGTAGTCTTCCACTCGGGGCTGCGATCTCGGCGGTGGCGATCACCAGCGGAGTAAATCCTTATCTCTCCTTGCTTTTCGCCCTGGCTGGTGGCTTTGTCGCTGGCATGATCACTGCTTTTCTGAACACCAAATTCAAGATTCTCCATCTGCTTGCTTCAATTTTGACCATGATTGCCCTGTATTCGATCAATATCCGTATTATGTCCGGCCCAAATGTTGCACTTTTAGGGCAAGATACAGTGTTTGATTCGGTAACGAGATTGGGAGTTCCCGCCCAATATGCAGGGTTGTTAATTTTTGGTGTCTTTGCCCTGCTGGTCCTTTGCATGATTATCTGGTTTCTTGGGACAGAACTGGGGCAGGCAATCCTCGCTACCGGCGACAATCCGCAAATGATAAGAAGTCTCGGGGTGAATACCGACACCATAATTATCCTGGGGGTCGGTCTGTCGAACGGGCTGGTTGCCCTGAGTGGGGCGCTGGTAGCACAGAATCAGGGGGCAGCCGATGTCGGTATGGGTATTGGGACTATTGTGGCCGGACTTGCCTCGGTTATTATCGGGGAGACTGTCTTTGGCTGTAAGACTATGCCCAGGGCCTTTATCGCAGCCTTGCTTGGATCCATTGTCTATCGTCTGGCCATTGCCCTGGCTTTGGGCATGGAATTTGGCAATTTTCGGTTTAACCCAAGTGACTTAAACCTGATAACTGCTTTACTGGTAATCGGGGCACTCATTACTCCTAACCTTAAGAAGAGATTGATTCAGCGGTGATCAGATTAGAAAACATAGTTAAATATTTTCACAAGGGAAGCGTCAATGAGGTCTTCGCCCTTAACAACATCAATCTTCAGATTGATGAGGGGGATTTTATCACGGTGATCGGCTCTAATGGAGCCGGAAAATCAACCTTATTGAACTGCATAGCAGGTGGTTTTTTTCCCGATTCCGGTCGGATTACCATTGCAGGTCAGGATGTCACTGGTTGGCCTGAGCATAAACGGGCGTGTCTGATATCGAGAGTCTTTCAGAATCCACTTCTTGGTACCTGTCCCTCTGCTACTCTTGAGCAGAATATGGCGCTGGCTGGTTTGCGTGGGAAAAGAAGGGGCTTTAGCAGAGGGGTTAAGAACCGCGACAAGCAACATTTCCGGGAAGAATTGGAGCAACTGGGACTTGGTCTTGAAACGCGGTTGCTCGACAAGGTGGGGTTGCTTTCAGGTGGACAGCGCCAGGCACTGACTATGCTCATGGCTACTATGATCAAACCGGAGGTCTTGCTTCTTGACGAACATATCGCAGCCCTTGATCCGAAAACTGCCAATCAGATACTCAATCTGACCCAGGAGATAGTCAAGGGACAGAAACTCACAACTCTTATGATTACCCATAATATGAAGCATGCCATTAGTTTTGGCAACAGGCTTATCATGTTGCATCAGGGCCGGATACTTCTCGATCTGCATGGCAAAGAAAAGGAAAACCTGACAGTAAAAGATCTTCTTGAACAATTCTATAATGCCCAGGGAGAAGAATTGGCGATGGATTCACTGTTGCTGAACTGATTGAAATTATTTGCATTCAGTACACTCTGGAATGCTCGGCTGTGAACGAACAATTCCTTTGAAACCGAGCCGCTTACGGACAGCACCAGAGTGCAGTTTTTTCGACTCTTTTGATCAGTTTTGACGTTGTTCCTCCCGCCATATTGAAATCCTTCATAAGGCTATGTTCCTGACCATGTAAGCCCACTGCGACTGCAGCATAGCCGCCTTTTTCAACTTCACTGAGAATTGATCCGGGGACAGATAATCCCCAGGTCGAAAGTCGGTCAATCCGTTCACTGCTTACCTCATGTTCATGGAGTATAGATTCAGCTCGTTGGAAAATATCGCCAGAATCTGCAACCATGCTGTTGCCGACGTGAAACAGGGTAATGGTGTGATGGTCCTGGTTTGCGAGAATATAGCCGACATGATCAACAGCCCGGTAGGCGTTTTCCGAGCCATCCACACATAACAGCACGTTTGTTCTGCCCTGCTCTATCTCAGGACAAATCCAGAGAGGTGACGTGCAGCAACTATCTTTGATCATGCTTTGTGCGACCTCGTCACCCGGTTTTTGAAATACCCACTGTAGTGCGTAGGATGCACGACGCCCAAGAATTATTGCGTCATAAAGTCCATTGGAACCTTCTGTTAGAATATCTTTCACCTTCCCGTAACGTTCGGCAACAGTCTTCGCTAGAATCTGATCTATGGACATCCTGCTCTTACTCAGCAACGTCGTCGCTTTCTCAATTGATCTTTTCGCACCAACCGTGTGTTTGCTTTGAATTTTGCTGTCTGGGTCGGTCCACATCTCGGTAAGAGTTTTGCTCATTTCGTCACTGTCTAATCTGCAGATATGGAGAAGGGTTAGAGTATGTTCTGACATTTCCTTAAAAAATGAGCAGATGAACCGGACGCCATAGAGATGTTCTGCGTCGTTGCTGATGGTGACCAGAAAATGTTTATTCATAATCAACAGTTCCAGTAGAAGATGAAGAAGAAACAATAGTGAATATTGTAAAATTAATACGACATTGCCTGTATGGCAACCTGAGAACGAAAACTGATGGTGGGTGTCAGGAGAACCTTACGGGCAAGATCGGCAGCTCTTCCGTTGCCTTCTCTCTTCTTTTTTGTGCTTATGAAACAGTCGTTTCTTCAGATGATCAGGCGAACACCACCTAACTCCTCAAGCCTGAACGGGAAACGATCTCCAGGAGAACCGATGAACATGAAGTTGACCGGGATTTTCCATTCAGTAGACAGTTTGTCGATGAGCTCGGGGGAAAAATTATCTTTAACTCTAACGAATTCAATATTGATTTCCGGATATTCACGATCAAGAAATTCAATGTCCTGGCGCAATTTTTCCATTAGGGGCTCATCTTCTTCTTCATTTACCGTAACAATTTTGATTCTGCGGGTGTGCTCATTGGTCTGGATATAGAGTAGTACTCTGTTGAGATTTGAGAGGTTATCGCCACGGGTAAAGAAAACAAACTCTTGCGATTGGATTTTGTCAATTGTGAAGAAAATGAATTGATTAATTCGGGTGACCAGCTTCAAGATAGGGATAAATAGATATTCAACGAAACGTAACAGTCCTTCAAGAAGAGCGATACGATTGAGCATGATCCCAACAAAGATGATCGTTGGAATGAAGTATTCTGCAAATATTACTATATTTGCAGTTTCCTCTGGGGCCGGTTCCTTAACGATATTGCCGATGAGTGCGCAGAGCACAGCAGAAATTGCAACCAACACGGCAATCCATGAGGCATGTTCGGGTCTTGGCAATTTGGCCCGTTTCACTTTAAGAAGGATGTTTCCTAACCCGAAAAGGCCCATAACTAAGAGAAATGAAATAGTGTAGACACCGGCCAGGGCCTCAACGTTCCCATTCGTGATCAACAGGATTGAAAGGCAGAGCAGGAAGAAGACGATCGGGATACGATAGGAACTGCCCCGTCGGTTTTTTTTCAGCAGGAACCCTGGTAGGACGCGGTCCAGGGTCATCCGCTCAATAAGGCCGGTCACCCCGACAAACGAGGTCAGGACGGCACCGCTCAAGACAAGAAATGCATCAATGGAGATCATTGTTGCCAGCGATTCTCCCTGGGTAATTTCGCCCATATATGAGAGGAGGCTTGTTGCATGATCGCTGACTTCGGGAATAGGGATGATTGCCAGGGCTAAAAAGGCCATCAATGGATTGAAAAAGCTGACCACACCCCACATATTGCGCAGTGTTTTCGGAAAAACACCTTCTTGTTGCTCTTCGACAAAGTTAGCAGAACTTTCAAAACCGGATATACCGAGCATGGCAGCTGAAAAGCCCCAGAAAATCGTCATGGTCAGGCTGCCATGCATCATCTCGTGCTGGTTGTTGGCGTAAAAAACATGGAGCCCGTTGTTTATGAGGTAGAAAATAACGGATCCAGCAAGAGCGATAAGAGAGAATATGTGGAAAAAGAAAATCAACAGGGCAACGATGGACGATTCACCGATACCCATAATGGTAATTCCCATGAAGACGGCCAGCAGCAATACCGTCATGGTAATAATGGGCAGGGTCAAAACGATGCTATTTAAATATTGGATGCCCTCGGAGGCTGAAATGACTGCAGTCGCAATATAGGAAAGCAGGGTCAGTGTGGCGGCAAGCGAGGCCATGGATTTACTGGTGGTGTTCAGGAGTGCATTATAGGCACCACCATTTAAAGGCAGAGCACCAACAACCTCTGCGTAAATTTTTTTAAACAGGAAAAGGACGCCCGCCACAATTAACAAAGCTATCCAGGCGTACTGCCCCGAGGCAAGGATGGACAATGACGACACATACAAAACTGACGAGGAAATATCGTTCCCGCAGATAGCTGTGGCCGGGAGTTCTGAGAGTTTATGGGTTTTCTTTTTGCTCATGTCTTACCTACACTTTGAGTGACTGTATTGGGGTCTTATAATATCACCGTCTGATAGGGAGGTGCGGACTTGTTTGTATCATATCCACAGGTCACGTTCCATGATTTTTGAAAAATTGTGCGATTGATGGCGAACCAAATGACATTAAACTATTTTGTTAATTACTAATTTGTCTGAAATCATTATGTGGATTTAACGGACGAGGTCGAAAGGAAAGTCGCAAGAACTTTCAGATGTTTAAGAAATGTGACCAATTGAGTGTTGAAAAGCTCTTATGCAACATATGGTCGTCATCTTCAATCCGGATTTCAAGATCGGCAAATGTCTCTTTTGACAAAGGGATTACCTTGGCTGCCGGAGTCACTGTATCGTGTCTGCCTATGATAAGGATTGTCGGTATCCGCAATGGCTCGGCTGGAGGCTGGTAATTTTCAAAATTCAAGGCTGGCGCCAGGAGAATCAGGCTGGCGATTTTTTCAGGTTGTCTGCGGGCATAGCAGGTAGCCATCAGGCCGCCGAAGCTTGAGCCGATTAAAATCAACCGATGTTGATTTTCACAGAGTTTTTCAAATTGCCGGAGCCGATCTGATAAAGTACCCTCAAAATTTGGACAAATGATTTGTGGGAAATTCCGGGCAAAAAATTGTCCTTTAGTACCGGTTCCTGAAGAATCCAGGCCATGGAGAAAGTAGGTGGTTGTTTTTAACATTTCGAGTATTGAATAGTCTGTTAGAAGGAGCTTGTTCGGGCAATAAGGACGATATTAAGCTCTCCCTTTGTTTTGTTAAGTGGAGATACAATAATAATATAGGAAGCATAACTGCCTTAAGATGTACCATTATTATTATCCAATAACCTGAAAAATCATGTATTAGGTGGAGAAAAATATGGTCAACCCATTTACTGTTCAGGTAAAAATCAGCCGAATTCAGCAGGACGTTCTGTATCATCTGTACACTGTATATCCCAGTCAGGAAAACACTGATCACGCCTGGTTGCTCGTTGAAACCGGCAGGGCAATTGCGAGTCATCAAAGTTATATTGAGGAAGTGTGCCGCAGTCGTTTAGTGAAGGGCATTTTTAAGATAGTCAAGCTTCTTGGCGGTGCTGATCGGTTGACTGAAGAGGACTTTAATAGGTTTACTGCCTATGTCAATGATGGTGGAATCAAGGCCATGGTGAAGATGTTGTTAGCATCGGAGAAAGAGAAAACCTTTGTTGAGGAATTGCAGCTCTTACCTTCAAATGTTCAGGAAAATGCTCCCCAAATGTTGGCAAAATCCAAAAGCCTGCACAACGATTTTATCGTTGGTTTCTTTAAAGAGAACTACGGTTCTTTTAAAAACACGCCACAAAAGCTGCAAAGTAATTTTTCAAAATCACATGATTTTATAGAAAAGCTTACAGTTCTCGCTTCAAAAAATCTCATAGCCCATGTGAGGCACTAAATAGGCAATGAACTTAAAATAAACTGTTAGACTCTAATTAAAATAAATTATTGCCTAGAGTGCAATTATAAGATAGGATCCGCCAGGTTGTTACCAAAACGTAATTACCAAAGCGTAATCGATCTTTTGACACTCATCTTTGAGAGGCTGTGTGAATTACCGAATCCTGTTGGCTCTATCGTTTTGCCTTCTCCTTTTCAGTTGTAGTCAAAAAGCCCTCCCTCCGGTCAGATTTCTGGCTCCGCAAGAAAATATTGATTATCTCACCGAGGTTCGTCCGGTACTGGTAAAAAGGTGTGTGGTTTGTCACAGTTGCTACAACTCGCCATGCCAACTTAAACTCAGTTCTTTTGAGGGACTTGATCGGGGTGCCAGTAAAAAGGTCGTATATAATTCTTCGCGGTTGAAGACCATGGAACCTACGAGACTTTTTATGGACGCCCAGACTACCGAACAATGGCGGAAGAAAGATTTCTTTAGTGTCACCCAAAATACTGCTCAATGTGGCTTGAATAATTCGACAATGATGCAGTTGCTCGACTATAAGAAAAGCCATCCAATACAAAATAAGGATACGTTTTATCCGGAAGCCGAAGACCTCACATGTGCCAAGTCCGATCAAGAGCTTGGTGCTTATCTGAGCAAACATCCAAATCGGGGTATGCCGTTTGGCTTTCCTCCTCTGACTGAAAATGAGTTCAATACTATTGCCGGCTGGCTGGCTCAGGGTGCACCAGGACCAGACGCTTCCCAGCAGGCCATGCTGGAAGCGATACCTGAACAGGACAAAGCAAAAATCGGCCAATGGGAAACTTTTTTAAATAATCAGGATGTCAAATATGCCATGACTGCCAGGTATCTCTACGAGCACCTGTTTTTGGCCCACATAAAGTTTGATACACCGGATAATGTGTTCTATGAGCTGGTTCGTTCACGTACTCCACCGGGAGAAAAAATTGATATTATAGCCACAGACCTGCCTTACGATGATCCGAAAACTGATACGATTTATTATAGGTTGCGCAAAATACACTCCACTATCGTCCATAAGACTCATATGGTCTTTGAATTTTCCGAGTGGCAATACCAAAGAATTCACGAATTGTTTATCGAGCCGGCATGGCTACTCCCTCCAAAGCGCATCGGGTACGAGAAAAAGCTGAGTGCCAATCCCTTCAGGGCGTTTGAACAGATTCCACCCCGATCGCGGTACCAGTTTCTGCTCGATAATATCAATTATATTATCATGACCTTCATTCGGGGGCCTGTTTGTAAGGGGCAAGTGGCCTTGGATGTTATCCGGGATCAATTCTGGTTGCTCTTTCTTGATCCGGAATATCCGATCTCAGTGTCCAAAATCCAGGTTTTCTGCAGACATATGGAGAGCCTCCTGGAGATGCCTCTGGTGGAAAAAAACGATGGTCGGCTTGCAAGAGCGATTTTTTCCAGGAAGTACCGGAACAAATCCACTGAGTACGTTAAAAAGAGGCGGGATTATTATTCAGCCCATTATCGATATCATGAGCCGGGTTATGAGGCAATCTGGCGTGGGGTAAAGGACACCGATACTCCTCTGCTTACAGTCTTTCGTCATTTCGACAGTGCCTCGGTTCATAAAGGTGCCTTGGGAAATCTGCCGCGCACCGTCTGGCTCATGGATTATCCGCTGGTAGAACGGATCTACTATTCGTTGGTAGCCGGTTTTAATGTGTATGGATCGGCGCTGCATCAATTGACAATTCGGGTCTATATGGATGAACTGAGGCAGGAGGGAGAAACCTATTTCGTTGATTTCATGCCGAAAGGCGGGCGAACACCAATGATGAAGGAATGGTACGGCGGTATGGATATTGAGAAGAACAATATCAATTATTCTCCTTCGGACCTTGAGACCGGCGTCTCCTTTACGACAAATGATCCCAAACGGGAGTTTGTGGAACATCTTGTCGAAAAGCCGTTTTCTGCCAGAGTTGCACATTGCCTTTGATAAAAACTATTTAAGGGAAGGAGAACTCTATCCACCGCTTCCGGATCACTATGCAACCCTCGAGGATTATATTCAGGGGTTTAATGCAGTATCCAAACCCGGAATGTCATTTTTCACGCATGTGAAGGATCATAACGCTAATCTGGCTTTTGTGTGTATTAAGGTAAACGACAAGATTGAGGATGATGTCTATGTCTCAATGATCATCAACAGATGGCATGACGATGTTACCACTATCTTTGGCGAAGAAGCCAGACTCAGGCCGGAAAAAGATAGTGGCGTCTTCATTGAGGGCTTTGTCGGCTCATACCCTAACTATTTTTTTGAAGTTAAATTAGCTGATCTGCCCGATTATCCTGAAGGTTCTTGAGAGTTTTGATGGTGGGAGTGATTCCATGACCCGGTTAAGTAAATATGGGATTAACAGAGCTGATCCCAGGTTTTGGGAAGTATATGATTTGTTGCAGGATCGTTTTAATTCGACCGATCCGGTGCGGGCCGGACTTTTTGACTTAAATCGCTACTATTATCTGGCTCTTATTCCTGCAGGCGGAAGTAACTAACATTCCTCAAGGCGGACTCTTGTCAGTGCCACACCTTGAGGTGATATTGATAAAAGTCTTAATGAGTGGATACTGTACAAGTAGCTAAGTATCGTTCGCCCAAGCATTTCTGCAACCATGGATGAATAATGAGGCCTTTCTCTTTTTCTAAGCTTTCAGTTAAACACAAATCAATTCTGCTGATATTCAGCGTGGTTGCTAGTACACTGATGTTTTTTTCGGTACTTTCGATTTTCAATTATTCCTACTCCTTGCGGGAGGCGATGGTTGAGCGTGTGAAAAAGGCTTCAGGATTGATTGCCGTACAAAGTATTACGGGGCTAAGCGTACGGAAGGTGTCCGAATCTGGACTGGAGGTTCCTGCCACCTTGCGCAGCGATCCGGCAGTCGAGACTGCTGTGGTTTATGATCCTGATAACGTGGCGGTTTTAACATATTTGAACACGGAAGCTGTAACTGATCCAGTACTGCCCGAGAGGTTAGCAAAGAACGAGGATACGTTCTTTTTACAGAACGGAAAAATGAGATTTCAGTTTTTTTATCCCATTCAATTTAAAGGGAAGCATCTTGGAACACTCTCTGTACTTTTTAATACGAACAAATTGATCAACTATGTATGGAGAACCATTTTTTTTATGGTTCTCTGTTCTCTTTTGTCACTTGGGGGTGCGCTGCTTGTAGCCGTTCGATTACAAAAGCTCAATATTCTGCCTGTTCTTTCACTCACTGGGGCAGTGAGAAAGATCATTGAGCTTGGAGATTTTTCAATGCGAGTGGAACCTTCCTCCCAAGAGGGGATCGGTGATCTCATTACCGATTTTAATATGATGCTTGAGGTCATCCAGGATAGAGAAGAAGAATTAAAGGAATCTTATCAGAACTCGGGATTTTTCCAAGGGCAGCGAATTGAAGAAGGGGGTAGACGACAAGGTGATGCAACAGTTGTAATGAATGGAAAGAACAAGTTTCCAGCTCTGGTTGGAGATGAAAGACGGAGGCCTCTGAGTCGTCTTGTCGACAACCACATGAGCCGTATTTTTAGTAGCAACCCCTCAGCTGTTCCGTTGATTGGTAAAGCACTATTGGTAGACGATGAACCAATTAACAGAAAGGTGGTGGTGGCGATTCTCGAGCAATTTGGGCTTGAGATGGAAGTGGCCAAAAATGGCATTGAAGCCGTTCAGATGGTGAAGGCGAATCATTATTCATTGGTGTTTATGGATATCCAAATGCCGGAGATGAGCGGTTTTGAAGCGACTAAAATCATTCGTTCTCTTGAAAAAAAATCTGAACGAAAACGGGCGACAATCATCGCGATGACGGCAAATGATGCGGCGACATCTCGACGGAAAAGTATCGAGGCAGGGATGGATGATTTTCTTGCCAAACCTATTAAACTGGAAATTCTGATCGAACGTATAGCACATTGGATGGGTAGAGCAATGGATCAAACGCTGTTGACTTCCTTAAAGGTTGAGCAGGAGCAACCTAGAAATTTGCCGGGGCAGGAGGTGTGGAGCCGTACCCGTGCATTTGAGTTTGTTGGAGGAGATGAAGCCCTTTTCCTCGAAATTGCAACTGTCTTTATTGGAAGAAATGATTTGCTGCTGCAGAATATTGAGACAGCCATTGCGCATGGGAATGCAGACGAACTCTTGGAATCGGCCCATGCCTATAAAGGATCAATTGGTTACTTCGCCTCCCCGGTCTTGCGGCAATCGGCCCTGGCTTTGGAAAATCTGGCCAAAAAAGGAGAAGTTAGCGGAGTAAACGATCATTTAGTCAAACTGCGGAAAAATTCCCAATTGTTGTGCAACGATTTATTTCAAATTGTCTCCGAGGCAAACAACGGGTAAATTTATTCCGGATGAGCTCTCTACTCGGTTTCGACCATTTTCCTTGGCCAGGTAAAGGCTAGTATCAGCCTCTTTTATCAGTTCGTCCTCGTTTTGTAGTTCAGTGGACCAGGTTGCTATCCCGATGCTGATAGTTACTTTAATCGCCACTTCATCTGAGAGGTAAATTTTATACTGCTCCACCGTTTGGCGTAACCGCTCCGCCAACTGCAATGAATCAGTTGGCCCGCTTCTGGCACAAATAATCAGAAATTCTTCCCCGCCCCATCTGCTGACTATATCGTAGCTGCGTGCTTTTTTTACGAATAAATTTGATAATTTCTTTAAAACAGTGTCGCCACAGTCATGCCCGTAAGTATCGTTGATTGTTTTAAAATAATCAATGTCCAGCATCAGACACGAGAGGGGCTCTCCATATCGTTTTACTTCAGCGACAAGATTTTTTAATCTAAGTAATGCATTTCGGCGATTGGTTAGACCTGTAAGGAAGTCGGTCATTGCCATGTTTTGTAATTTACTATTGGCGGTTGCCAGCCGGGTGGCGTATCTTTGAATTGTTTCTCGATCCTGATGGATAGTCTGCTGATACAGGATTAACCTTTCTCCACAGGAGATTCTGGCTTGCAGTACCTTTGGGGGAATCGGTTTGACAACATAATCGTCTGCACCGGCATCAAAAGCCTGGACTAATTCATCCTCAGTTTCATTGCAGGTGAGCATAATGATATAGATATGCTGAGTGAGTTTCGTTTTGCGAAGAATTTTGCAAAGTTCGATTCCATTAAGTCCCGGCATCCGCCAATCGGTGATGAGGATATGGGGACGATGCTCAAGCGCAAGCTTTAGAGCCTGGTCCCCATTTTCTGCAGTTAAGAGGTGGCGGCCGCCCTTGTTTATCATTTTTTTCAAGTAGATCAGGGTCATCGGATCGTCGTCTACAGCCAGGAACGTGAGAGCCGGGGGCTTGTTGCCGTCTATTTCTATTGCCGCATCATCGATGATTTTTATCTGGTTATAGTTCGGGCAGTGAACTGTTGGAATCTTGAAAAACGTATTAGTCGTCTGCCAGGACGAGATGAATTGATCGAATAGCGAGCCAAACTTATCGACTGGGATAGATTGGATTTCAGCTTCCTTCTCAGCCGAGATGAACGTTTCTGAGAGGGGCAACTCAAGGAGACTTATCTTTACAAGCAATGCTGCCAGTTTCAGAATTTTGCAGACTTTTGTGGTTTCGCTGCGATTGCATTGGATATGGGAGCCAAGGTTAAACGTGCTTATCGTCTCGGCACATTGGCTTGATACCTGCCATCTGCTCAGGATTTCACTAGTGAGGTCGGAAGAAGAAGAACCAAAGAGTTTTCTTTCTTCCTGCTCTCTTGTGTCAAAAGGAAGTTCTTGACTGAGAAGGTTGCTGTAATCTTTCGGGTGGATGGTCGCCAAAGCAAGTTCACCAATTCGGCAGAGGACGCCGTAGGTGAAGAGTTTGTCAGAATTGATTTTTTGTACTGTGGCCAATGCCCGGGCTGCACAACCCATAGCAAGAGATTTCTGCCAAAATCGCTGGTAATCGAACTGCGGGCACTTTCCCTCCCTGTATTGTGCCAGGAGGGAGAAAAAGAGAGAAAGATTTGCAACAGTTACCGTTCCAAGCTTTGCGACAGCTTCAGCAATTGAACAGACCGGGGTCGTTTCGATCTTAGAAACCCTGTTCACATACAGGAGAAGATTCGTGGAAAATCGATTGTTTTCGTTTACAACATCGAGAAATTTTGCTTGATTTGTATTTTGATCGTTGCTGAGACAAATCAGTTCCAGTGAAAAAGCAGATGGTTCCAGGGATATTTTGGCAACAAACGCCGACTCAACAGCCTGAATCATCCCCTCTCTTTCCCTTTCAACCAGTAATGATATTTATGATTATCCGCTTTCTGTATGTATAATTGAAACTATAACAGAAAATTGATTTAATCACCAAAGTTATAAAACCGGACGGCTGAGCTATTATGCAATACGGTTTTTACCATACTGGTCCCGTAATGCAAGAATCCGGATTCAAAATCAGAAGATAGCCTGTAAATTATAGTTAGTTTCTACCCTGAAACGAGGCAAATTATTCTAATTTGAGGCGTTCGATAAATGTAACCGCAGGCATATAATTGATATTCCGAGGATTAAATTTTGAGAACAACGAAGAGTTAGGGCAAAAGGGCCGTTTCAGGATGGAAACTAGGTAATGGTTGTGACGTCAACCCCCCCCCCGCATTTTTTTAATGTGAGGGGGTTGTAGGAAGGCAAATTATACGAATAGGGTGCTCTGCTCAGTGTCCATTGAGGGTTATGAGAAGGATTCGATTAAAACTTACCGGCAACCTCAGCGAGAAGAGGAGAAGGTGACTAAGCCCTGAATACGGTCGAGTTCGGCCAGGGTGATTGCGTAATTGATGCTGGTCAGGTTTTGTTGGCTGAGGGCCTGGGAGTAGGCATCCTGCGCGATCAAAACATCGAGAGTCGTGGATCGCCCGGAGGCAAATTTTGCCTGCTCGGCCTCAAGCCGTTTGAGCGTGGCAAGGCTGGTCTTTCGCGTGGCCTCAAGCGCCTTAATCGCGAGCTCAATATCCCTTAGAGTGGTACGTACACTGCGGCGAATCTGTTGTCGAAGAAGTTCAGCGTTGGTTTTAGCCCGATTATAGCTGGCTGTCGCCTGCCGATAATTGCCCCTGGCGACCCTGTTCTCCAGCGGCATGGAAAGGGTGACCCCGATTTGCCAGAGATTGTTGGGATTACGGAGATTGTTATCGAGAGAATTGCCATAGGTGTCAGATGTGCCGGCAAGACCGACACCACCGACCAGGGAAAGATCGGGACGAACATCGTCTTTGGCTCTCAGTTTCTCAAATTTTGCCGCATCTATCAGGAGGTCGAATGCTTTAACATCCGGTCTGTTTTTTAAAGCGTTGTCCTGAATAGTTTGCAGGTCTAAATCGACCGGCTTGGTCGCCGGCTGATCGGTTGGTTGGAAAGTCATTTGCCATTTGTCGCTGTTGAGAAGAAGTTTCAGCTCATCTTCTGCAGTACCAATGGCCCGCTCGGCAGAGATGAGCTGCTCTTCACGTCTGGCTACCTCCGACTGTGGTTGATAAATTTCTACTTGGGCTAAGCTGCCGGCATTTACCTTCGTCTTGGTATCTTTCAGCAGTTTTTTGGCAAGGGTCACGGAAAGTCTCTGAACCTCAATATTTTGCCTGGCAAAAACAAGATTCCAATAGGCAGTTTTTACATTAGCAGCGAGGTTGGCAGCTTCACTACTTACCTGAAAGCTTGCAGCCTCCAGCTGTTTTTTCGATGATTGAATGGAGGAGGTCTGTACCTCTGTTCCCAAGCCTCTGAGCAGTGGCTGTCGTAAACTGAGCATGAGGCCGGTATTATAATAAGGATCTAAAAGAAGTCCCGTTGTATCACTATTATAACTGTTGTTGTTCCAGCCAAGGCCAATGGAAGTACCTGTAGTAAACACTTTTGAAGCGGTAGCGCTCCAGTCGGCTGTATCTTCTTGTGTGGCTCCACCAAAAACGATTGGTGTCAGTTCTTGAGTCTGTGCATTTGCTTTTGCTTCAAAAAGGACATCGAATTTGCCTTCTGCACTAAGCGTTACTCCCTCGGCCGAGTTGACATCTTCCTGTCGAAGCTGAAGATTGAGATTATTGTGCAGGGCCTGTTCAATCGCACTTCTCAGAGTCAGTTTCTCAATTTCTTCTGCATTTGCTGAACTCGAAATGAAAGATGCAGGCAAAAGCAGTACGCCGAAAATAATTAGAATTTTGTACCGCATTATTCGTCCTCACGTGATGTTTGTCCCGCCAGATAGGGAAAAGGTTTCCAATATATTGCACTTATTTTTCGACTAATTTTGTCGTGGATACTGCCCATTCTCTCGAAAAGATAATAGAGGGTAGGCACGACGATCAGAGTAAGGAAGGTCGCAACAACCAGACCGAAGACCACAACGATTGCCATCGATTGCCACCACTGGCTTGATTCGCTGACCCAGGATATTGCCCATTTGTGAAAATCAAAGGAAACACCGGTAATCATGGGAATGAGGCCCAGAATAGTTGTAACGGCGGTGAGCAGTACCGGCCGGAGTCGGGTGACTCCCGCCGATATCACCGCATCTTTTAGAGCAAAACCCCGCTCTCGCAAACGGTTGGTATAGTCAAGGAGTACAATTGCGTTGTTTACGACAACACCAGCGAGAGAAATGACACCTACGCCTGTCATGATAATGCCAAATGGTGACTGAAATAGGGCCAGTCCTAAAAAGGCGCCTCCAAGTGATAAGATAACCGATGTCATGATAATGAAAGGTTGGCTTATCGAGTTGAACATGGAAACCAGTATGAGGAATATGAGCAACAAGGCAACCAGAAAGGCTTTGGTCAGAAAGTCTTCTGATTCCTTCTGGAATTCAAACTCCCCGGTAAAAGTCATTTTATATCCTGGCGGAAGTGGAAAATTCTTTAAAAATTCTGCAGCTTGAGCGCGCGCCACCGGTCCCGGGACTTTTTTCTCATCGACATTGGCTTGCACTGTTACCACGCGTTCATTGTTAATTCGGTTGATATCACCGATAGAACCGGCGAAGCTTATCTTGGCAACTGTCGATAGAGGAACCATTTGTCCTGACGGGGTGGGAAGCATCAACTCATGGAGAATATCTACAACCTTTCTATCCGATTCTGCCAATTGGACGGTAATGTCATAGTCGTCATTGCCTTCACGGAAAGAGGACACTTCCAGGCCATTGTAAGCACTTTTAAGAGCAAAACCAATGAGGTCGGTGGAAAGGCCGAACATGGCAGCCTTCTGTCGATCTATCAGAATCTGGACCGAGGGGATTCCTTCGACAAAATCATCCCGAACATCTTCCACATGGGGTTGTTGCGCCAGTATATCCTTCACCTGTTGAGCAATTTTTCCGAGCACCGCAAAATTGTCACCAGCAATTTCAATATTGATCGGTGCGCCTGTTGGCGGGCCTTCTTCCTCCATGGCGATGGTGATTTTTCCACCTGGAATGTTTTTTATTCTCTGCCTGATATCGGAAACAGTGTCATGAGAAGATCGCTGGCGGTCTTCCAGGTCAATAAAACGAACACCAACATGATTTGGAGTATTGGAGGAGAAAGCTGAACTCCCGCCCGCCGAGGCTACACCTTTTATATAAACATTTTTAATGTTTTTCAGATCACTTGGGCCGTAGTATACATCACCGTCAGGTTTTGTGTATTGTTTAGGACTCAAAGCCTGCAAAGGAGTTATTTTCTCGCTGCTCCCTGTGCCTCCTGCAATGGCTTTCTCGACCCTTTGAATGATTGTATCTATATAATCGAGATCTGCACCCTCCGGGGTATCGACATTGACATACATGCCTTTTGGATCAATTTCGGGGAAGAATTCTACAGGTTTTTCCAGACCGACTATCAACAACCAACCCTGAAACATGAGAACAAGGATACAGACACCTGAGCCGATGACGGTGATTGGTTTACTGAGAGCGTTGGCGAGGAATTTGCTGTAAGCAGTCAGCAACCAGCCACGGATTTCCGCTGGACGTTCCCCGGCTGTAGCAATTTCACTGAGACTTTTCGTTTCGCTTAGCTCCGGATTCTTCACTTTCATGAACAATGAGGCCATTGCCGGATTAATGACCAGAGCAACGAATAAGCTGGAAGAGAGAGTGACTATTAGTGTCAGCGGCATGTAACTCATGAACTCGCCCATTATGCCCGGCCAGAAAAGCATTGGGGAAAAAGCAGCCAGGGTGGTGGCAGTTGAGCCGATAACCGGATAGGCCACCTCCGAGGTTGCCATCATCACAGCATCCTTGCGGTTTGCCCCCTGTTCCATAAAGCGGTAACAGTTTTCAATGATGACAATGGCATTATCCACCAGCATCCCGAGCGCTAGCGTGAGGCTGAAAAGGACGACCATGTTCAGGGTTATTCCCATCAAATAAAGAACGATAAACGAGAGCAGCATGGAAAAGGGTATAGCCATACTTACCAGGATGGCGTTACGAAAGCCCATTACCAAAAAGATGACAATCAACACGAGTACCAAGCCGGTGAGAATGTTGTTCTCCAGATCGGCCACCATAATATCGATGTCTTTTGCCTTGTTGAGGACCTTGGTGATCTCGGTTCCGCTCGGCCATGACACTTGGTCTTTGGCAATGATTTTGTCGACCGCCTTACTGATACTGATAATATTTTCACCTGAACGCTTCTTTACCGAAATATTGACTGCTTCCTGGCCGTCAAGGCGGGAAATGCCCGTTTCATCCTTGAAGCCGTCAACCACTCTTGCGACATCTTTGAGATAAACCGGTTCTCCGTTATGGGTGGTGAGAACCAGTCCGTATATCTCCTCCGGTGTCTTGAACTCGCCTGGTACCCGCAGTTGAAAGCGACCTTTGCCAAGGCGGATATTGCCACCGGAGGTGTTGGTATTTTCACTTTTAACAGCAGTTTGAAAACTAGCAATACTGATTCCGTAATAAGCAAGTTTCTCGGGGAACACTTCAATCCGGATCTCCCTCTCCAGCCCGCCGGTAACCTCGACTTCCAAGACCCCATTCACGCCTTCAATCTCGTCTTTCAGGTCATCGGCCAGATCTTTCAGGCAGGGAAGGCCACAGGTGCCCGACAGACTATAGATGACGACAGGCATTTCCGAAAGGTTCACCTCGAAAACTGAGGGGTCGTCTTCAAGATCGCTGGGGAGAGAACTTTTTGCTGCATCGACCTTATCTTTTACGTCCTGGACGGCTTTATCGATATCGGTGCCGGTGACAAATTCAACATTGATTGATGAGAGACCCTCGGAGCTGACTGATTTAATTTTCTTCAGACCGTCAAGTCCCTTGAGCTTTTTCTCTATTTCTATGGTGATTGCTGTTTCAATGTCGGTGGGTGAGACGCCTCTATATTCCGTTGAGATAAAAACATTAGGAATGGTGATATCGGGATCGCTCTCCCTCGGGAAGTACTTTATAGCAGTACACACCGAAAATAATGAGCAGCAGGGCTAGAACAGATACTGTTGTGCTCTTTTTAACCGCGGTATCGGAGATAATCATAGAGTCAGCTCCGAAGGACTGGTAAGGGTTTTGATGACTTGAATTTTCTGGTTATCCTCGACATCACGGTGTCCTTCTACCAATATCCTGTCGCCTGGATTGAGTCCTGACGTTATCTGAACCATCCATTTTTCCATGATCCCCAGCTTGACCTTTCTTTTTCTGGCTACGCCTTTTTCCTCAATGTAAACATATTGCTCGTTATTACGTGAGATAACACTGTAAAATGGTACCGCTAGAGTATTATCCACCTGTTCTTTAACGATATCGGCGCGAACAAACATCCCGTCCAGTACCGCACCATCTCTGTTGTTTATCTCAAGTTCCAGATTGTAGAGTCTGGCCGTGGTTTCAGGAGAAGAGGAAAGAAAGTATTTTTTCCCGGTAATGATTTTATCACCCAGAGCCTGAACAGTGATGTCCACATCTTCCAACTGACGTACTGCGGTGACGTCCGACTCGGGAATTCCAATTACCGCTTTCATCCGATCAATATTCAAAATTTCGGCAATGGGATCACCCACAGACAGTTGTAAACCTACTTTGGCGTCCATGCGGCGGATGATGCCGTCCATGGGGGAGCTGACCAGAGTTCGGGAAAGAAGGAGCTTGGCATTGTCATAATCAGCCTTTGATTGTTGCATATTGGTTCTGTTGATGTCCAGGGTGGCTGTCGGGATTACTCCTTTGTCGTAGATTGATTTATCACGGCTATACTCGGCCTTGGCAAGATTGTACGCCGCCTCGGCTCTCTCTGCAGAAATTCGGAAATCGTCGTCTTCAATGCGTGCAAGGATGTCACCCTTTTTTACCCGGTCTCCTTCCTTGACTAACACCTCGGTAATGGTTCCTTGCAATTTGGCCATCAACTGCAGTCTGGTCCAGGGTTCGACATATCCGGGCAGGTTAATACGATCGGTGATGGTCGTCGGTGCGAGGGTTAAGGTTATAGTATTGACAGGTGGTTTTTCCTGGCTCACTTCTGCTGCTTTATTGGCGGCAATGAGATCGCTTTTGTCTCTAATTGCTCCCATTAGGATGAAGATCAGAACAATCATCGCCAGTAATACAAATCTGGGCAGATTATTCCAGATGAAATAGACGATTTTACCGCGCGTTGTATCGGGAGGCGTTGGTTTACTCATTGGTTTTCTCACTGTTTGGAAGGGATTCTGGTATCGGTTGTAATCCTTCAAAAACTTGCCTGAAGAGAAGCTCCATGGCAGGTTCAACTTCTTCGGTCTTTATTCTTCCTGTATACCAGGCAGAAATAATCAAAATATACAGACTGTAAAAATGGGCGACTATGTACAGGAGTTCGACGTCTTTTCGTAGCTCCCCCCGCTCTTGCCCCTTCTCCAGAATCGGATAGAGTATTTGAAAAAATTTGTTATCGGTGTCAAGATTATCTTGTGCATCGGAATCGTAAGGAAAGACAGACTCACGCATGTAAAGTCTGCCAAATTCCTTATTCTGAGTGACGTGATTAAATTCGGTCATGTAGATGATGAGCATCTGTTCAAGAACAGAAGCGTCCTGGTTGGTACGATTGACAAGTTTTATATGTATCTTCTCAAGTTCATACTCACAAAAACCTTTGATGATGTCTTTTTTTGTCTGGAAATAGCTGTATACCGTTCCCTTGCCGACACCGGCTGTCTTGGCAATTTGTTCAATAGAAGTATTTTCGTAACCATTTTCACTAAATAAAGATATTGCAGCTTCTAATATTGCCTTCTTGGTTATTCGTTTTTTTGTTTCTCGAACTGACATGTATAGCATCCTTATATAAAAAATTTGACTGCAGTCGAAATTCTTAAGCAATACTGTCTGTAAGGTCAAGATAAAAATGACCGCGGTCGAAAATTCAATCCGGTGTTGGGCTCATCTATCTGAAAAAACCGATAATCCAAAAGAGTACATATTTGTTAAGATGGAGTGGTCCGCAGATATAAAGCAGAAGCATCTTTTTGTACGGTGTTTGAAAAGGAACTGGTAAAAAGAGCTATGTCTGTGTACAAAAGCAACAATCGGTATGGTAATGTTCAATTTTTGTTTATAACTCGTCATTTACAATGGATTTGCGATGGGAGCTCAGGTAGAAGTCAGTCAATGGTTGGGGCAGGTAGCTGGACTGCTGCCCTTTGGGTACGCTTTTGGTGCTGGCATGGTCTCGGCGGTAAATCCGTGCGGATTTGCCATGTTACCTGTTTATCTGACACTTTATCTAGGGGCCGAGGAGAGTGAGTTCCGCAAAAAATCTATTTTCCTCAGGATATTAAAGGCATTTTGGATTGCCTTTGTGGTGACAGCTGGATTCGCACTTCTCTTTGGTGTTGTTGGGACAATTGTATCGGCGGGAGGGGCCTTCTTGATGGGAGTAATGCCCTGGCTTGCAGTTGTCGTCGGCATTGGTTTGATTTGCCTTGGGGCATGGATGCTTTTGGGGCATACACTATCGTCTCATTTATTTATTACTGCCGCAGGAAAAATAAGTGATCCGAGACAAATATCTGTTCTTGGATTCTTTCTTTTCGGTTTGGCCTTTGGGGCCATCTCGATGAGTTGCACTTTGCCTATTTTTCTTATGGTGGTTGGAAGTTCCGTTGCAGCCGGCAATTTTTCGGAGGGACTTTTCCAGTTTGGAAGTTACATTCTCGGCATGGGCAGTGTGATGTTAATGCTGACTTTGGGAATCACTGTGGTTAAAGAGGGTGTAGTCGTTGGTACCCTGCGTCGAATAGTTCCGTATGTGCAGAAAATATCTGCCTTGTTGTTGCTCTGCGCCGGGGCGTATATTGTGTATTACTGGCTGTCCAGCGGACTTCTCTTCGCATGAGTTAGCTCCCCCTTCATGCTTTTTTTCCTCTCATCCGGCAATTTGTGGCATGGATGGCTTTTTAGCTGTGAGAATCAATGAATAATTTTGGTGGACTTTTGGCTGCGGCCTGCGCTTTTGTCCTCTGGGGTGTCTTGCCTGTATATTGGAAACTTTTGCAGGAAGTGCCGGCTTATGAAATACTTTGCCATCGAATGTCCTGGTCGCTTGTATTGACACTTGGACTGGTGTTTCTCACCGGTCGGCAAGCTGTTTTTCTACAGGCCCTGAAAGAGCGGAAAAATCTCATCACTTTCACGGCAACAGGACTGCTTCTGGCACTTAACTGGCTGCTGTACATTTGGGCGGTCAATGCCGGTTTCATAGTCGAAGCCAGTCTCGGTTACTTTATCAATCCATTGATCAATGTGTTATTCGGCATGATCTTTTTTCGGGAAAAGATGAGACCGGTCCAGTGGCTTGCTCTCCTGCTTGCATTTCTTGGCGTGCTTTATCTTACCATCTACTACGGTAGGTTTCCCTGGATTGCCATTGCTCTTGCGGTTACTTTTGCCACCTACGGTCTGTTACATAAAAAAAACGATCTAGGTGCGCTTGACGGACTTTGTCTTGAGACTGGGATTCTTTTTCTACCGGCAGCAGCTGTACTTGTCGGGCTTGCATGCACCGGTGCCGGATCTTTAGGGAGGATCGACTTGTCTGGGAGTTTGCTGCTGGTTGGGACCGGGGTTATCACGACAGTTCCGTTACTCTTTTTTGGCTATGCTGCCAAGAAGATACCACTCTCAACTCTTGGACTGATGCAGTATCTGGCGCCGTCGATAAATCTCGTAATTGGCGTTTTTGTTTATGGTGAAGAATTTCCACGAACGCGGATGGTTGGATTTATGTTGATTTGGGGAGCGCTTGCGATCTTTATGATAGAAAATATGTTCCGACGCTTTAGAAAGAAAAAAAGGATTCTCACCATGGAGTCGCCAACAGACATTGCCTGAACGGGATTAGGCCTGGGTTTGTAAAAAATCGTCTATTGTTTTATAGAGCGATTCAATTTCAATAGGTTTGCTTAAACATTTATCAAACGAAAACGGAATGTTGGGCTGAAATTGTGAGATGCAGTCACCACTGACTGCGATGACTGGAATATTCTGCGTTACTGGATCTTGTCTCAGCTCGGCGAGGACAGTGTGCCCATCAATGTCCGGCAGTGAGATGTCTAGAAGGATAATATCGGGTAATTGTGTCTTTGCAGCCAGGATACCGCTTCTCCCATCGGCTGCACATATCAGTGACAGATAGTCCTTTCGGTCCAGAATAAATTGCACGAGTTGGCGATTGGCTGCATTGTCTTCTATATAAAGGACGGTGTATATCTTTGATATTTTAGTAGATTGCATATCCTTTAGCTGGTTAAAATTTTGGACTAAAAGTAGTTGATTTTACCATCCCATATTAAATAGACAAGACTATTTTGAGTATACATGACCTCTCTCGTTGAATATGGAATTTATAGACCGGTGCTTATTCAACCGTCAAATTCCTCGCCTTGCCGGACTATCCATAGTGTGGATATTCTTCCTATGTCTTCATTTGTGGGGAAGCCAGCTTTATTGGAATTGCCGGAAAACCATTACTAAAGGAGAAGCGCAGGGGTGGAATATCATTACCTGAAACTGGCCAACGAGCTGGAAAAAACGATTAGATCAGGACGCTATAGGGCCGGAGAAAAACTTCCTTCCTTGAGAGCTATGCGCCAACAAACTGGTTTATCCATTTCGACTATTTATCACGCCTATGATGAACTAGAGCAAAGGGGTGTTATAGATGTGCGGGAAAAATCCGGCTTTTTCATCCGGCCTTTGATCGACAGAAATCTTCCCCGTCCTGCATGTGATAAGAAGAATATCCGTCCCCATAAGGTTACCATAAATGCCATGGCAACCATGCTCCAACAAGCTGTTGCAAATCCGGGAATGTTACCCTTTGGAACAGCCCTCCCAGGACATGAGTTACTCCCGAAAAAGCAGTTAGCCAGGGAAATTCGCAGAGCAGCAGATAAATATGCAAGTGGGGAATTGATAGGATATTGTCATCCTACCGGTCTGAAGTCCTTGCGTATTGAGATCGAGAAACGGATGGTTGGCTGCTTCAATACAGCTCACGGCGATGAAGTGATTGTTACCTGTGGATGTATGGCGGCAATTGATCTTTGTCTCCGAACTGTAGCGAAAGCCGGAGATATAATCCTTGTTGAATCGCCTACTTTTCTCTGCTATCTCCAACTGATTGAGGATTTAAATATGCAGGCCCTGGAGATCCCGGCTGATCCCGAGACCGGTATCGATCTGGAGCTGCTGCAACAGGCGCTGGATGAGCATGAGGTCAGTGTCGGCCTGCTTAATGCAAATTTCCATAATCCTCTTGGCTATGTTATGGATGATGTGCAAAAAAGAAAACTTGTCGATATTTTTACCAGGAAAATGATCCCGATAATCGAGGATGACATATACGGGGATCTCTATTTTGGTGCTAAAAGGCCTCTGCCATTAAAATCTTTTGACCGGGAAGGGCTGGTACTTTACTGTTCCTCCTTTAGCAAAACATTGGCTCCGGATATCCGAATTGGCTGGACAGTACCCGGCAGATTCAGGGAAAAGATAAAGAGGGTAAAGTTCAACTCATCAGTAGCCAGCCAGCAATTTATGCAACATGCTGTCGCCAGTTTTCTGGCCAGCGGCGCTTATGAGAGGCATCTGAGAAAGATGCGGAACTCTCTAAAAAAGCAGCTAGCCAATTTCCTACAGGCGATTGTTGATTTTTTTCCGGAAGGCACCAGACTTTCAGCTCCCAGAGGTGGCCTCTGTCTTTGGGTTGAATTGGATGTTCGCCTTGATGGATTGGAGATTTTCGACCGTGCAAGAGCAAGAAACATAACTATCGTTGCGGGTTCACTTTGTTCGGCTACCGAAAAATATCGTCATTGCATCCGACTAAATTTTGGATGTCCATGGACTGAACAGAGCGAGCAGGGTATCCGGGTACTCGGAGGTATTATTTCGGAATTGCTGGAAGAGAAGCATGAGATGATCGCTTGAGGCCAATAAACGAGTTTTTCGATAAATGAGAATTTTATTGGTTTTTTGTAAGGGATGAGTACAGTTCGTCTTTAAGAAATTTAAGAAATGGTTTGTACTGGCCGATATGAAATATAGTGATCGGCCAGGTACATTTGACAAGTAGTTCGGTCTATTGTAGAGCCACAGAGAATTATTGTTGGATTTATATCAAGAAATGGCGATTGATTGTACTGGAAAAACCCAGTTCTTCTGGATACTTTTTCAGCGTTTGGTAAGTTGATAACCACAAGCAAATCCTATTACGATGAATCAATATACAGTACAGAAAGGTGACACGATTGCCTTCGTTACCCAACGTTTACAGACGAACTGGCAGACTTTGCGCAACCAAAATCCCGAGGCCATTGGCAGGTCAAAGGTAAATGGTAACTGGTTTGTGCGGGAGGGGGCAAATTTAAAGGTGGATAAAGGGAGCTTTGCGTCAATCCTCAATGAAGCTTCTACCAAAAATGAAAGCCCCGAACCAGCAAAAACCAAACAGCCGGATCATCTTTCAGAGTATACTGTTAAGTCTGGTGATACACTCTGGGGTCTAGCAGTTAGACAATTTCATGTCAATCCGGCTGATTTAATCCGCGACAATGCTATCGAGAATCCGGATCTGCTTCAGGTTGGCCAGAAACTCGAAATAAGGCAGGCTGGACCTCAAGCGCCAAGCGAGATTGTTGCCAGTTGGTATGGAAAAGACTTTCATGGAAAACCAATGGCCGATGGGGATCCCTATAATATGTACGCCAATACAATTGCTCATAAAGAATTGCCGCTTGGCACCAAGGTTGAGCTGAAAAACCCTCGGACCGGTCAGACTGAAGTCGCGGTGGTAACCGATAGGGGGCCTTATGTGGAAGGCCGTGACGTCGATCTCTCCTATGGGTTGGCCAGCAAACTCTCGCTTGTTCAGAATGGGGTTGATACTCTTGTTATGACAATAATGTAGGATCGACCTCTATAGAAAATCCATTTTAAAAGGCTGTTTTTCACGATACGTCCTGGAGGCTTCAGAGGGCCTGAAATTATATTAAATATCTACAATCGGCCGGTGTAGTTTGACGGAGAGTGATCGGCAAGAAAACCGGGGGCTTCGAACCAGGATCGATGACACTCTGATGCTTTGGAGTCGGGCAGGCAATGAGGCTCACCAGCATGCAGTATGCCGGGAATTGGGGGGACACACGCTACGATGTCTCTCGGGTTGACAACGCGGTAAATGTTTAGGTGTTTTGTTGAGTTTACAAAATCGGAATTACCCATTCTGGGTGAACCGAAACTATATACAGCTTCAGGGTTAGTCAAGGATGCGGCGAGCACAGCCAATGCGCCGCCGAGGCTATGTCCTGTATAATAGAGTGGTTCGGATAATCCTTTGAGTTGTTGTTGAATCTCTTCCCACGCTTCCATCAGAACCAGCTTGAATCCCTTGTGAACATATCCTCCTGAAGGCCAGGGAGAGAGGGCCGTGCTTAAGTTGAACAACCAGTTGGAAATGCCCCCCTGTGTACCTCTAAAAACCAAAACAGAAAAAGGTTTACCATCATGCCCCGTTAAGGTGCTGACAATTGTGCATTGGATGTGTTTGCCATTATAAAACCAGCGTTCATCCAGTCCTACTTTGTGCAAGAAATGATTTCGGGTTGTTGTCTGGTATTTACCGACAAGATCGTTGTCACCTTTAACGTAAATCAAACGGGACAGTTCGGACAACCACCATGCATTCATTTGACTGAATCCAGGTTTATCTACCTCGAATGGTTGTGGATTGGCGGCCTGGAAAAAATCTGAAGCATTACCCGGATTTAAAATTGCATTCCATGAGTAGCTGTAAACCATTTTAACGCCCAGATAAATTTTAGAAATGAAGCAGCGAACGCCGTGAAGAGCACCTGTAAATTGCTCTAAAAATTAGGTGAAACATCTTCATGTGTCAAGAAATGATTAAAATATTGTTTTGTTTTTATTATCATTTCACAATGAGTTAGAGAGCAAATCGGCCTTTGGTCATCCCATTCGCAGGGACAGAGCAATCCTTTGTCGTTTGGCGTCAATTTCGACAACGCGTACTTTGACGTGCTGACCAATTTTAACCACCTCACCGGGGTCTTTTATGAATCGGTCGGCGAGCTGACTGATATGGATGAGACCGTCCTGTTTTATACCTATGTCTGCAAAGGCACCAAAGCGAGTCACATTGGTGATTATGGCCGGTAAACACATTCCTTCATTGAGATCTTCCATGCTATGGACGCCTTCAGCGAAATGAAACTGCTCAAAACTTTTACGCGGGTCCCGGCCGGGTTTGGCCAGCTCCTCCATAATATCTGTGAGAGTCGGCAGACCTGTAGATTCGTCAATATACGCCTTGAGGTCAATTGATTGGCGAATCGTAGGGGAGTCCAACAGATTTCCTACCGTTACTCCTTTGTCCTTGGCCATTCTCTTGACAAGTTTGTAACGCTCCGGATGAACGCTACTGGAATCAAGAGGATTTTCGCCGTTCCGTATTCGCAGAAAACCGGCGCTCTGTTCAAATGCCTTGGGACCGAGCCGTGCAACTTTTAATAGCTCCTGGCGGGTACGAAACGGCCCATTACTATTTCTGTGAACAATGATATTGTCGGCTAAGGTTTGACCAAGCCCTGCTACATAGGTCAGTAGTTCCGCGCTGGCACTATTGAGTTCAACTCCGACGCTGTTAACGCAGCTTTCAACAACTTCTCTCAGTGTTTTCTTCAATTCAGCTTGGTTGACATCGTGCTGATACTGTCCGACTCCAATTGATTTAGGATCGATCTTGACGAGCTCTGCCAGAGGGTCCTGCAGGCGCCTGCCTATGGATACAGCGCCGCGAACTGTAATGTCATGATCGGGAAATTCCGTTCGTGCAGCAGACGAGGCGGAATAAATAGAGGCGCCATCTTCATTGACCAACGTGACAATGATCGAATTATCCAGCCCCAGTGACCGGATGAATTCTTCTGTTTCACGGCCGGCAGTACCGTTACCAATACCGATGGCCTCGATTTGGTATTTTGCAACCAATCCGGATATGATTTTGCCGGCCTCTTCTAATTTTTTGCCGCCGTGGGTTGGGTATATGGTGGTGTTGTCGAGCAGTTTTCCTTGTTCGTCGAGGCAGACGAGTTTAGCTCCTGTGCGATAGCCTGGATCAAGGGCCAACACTCGTTTAGCGCCTAGGGGTGAGGAAAGAAGGAGCTGACGAAGGTTGTCAGCGAAGACACCAATTGCTTCTTCATCGGCGCGATCCTTGAGTTCTTTACAGAGTTCATTTTCGAGAGAAGGTGCGAGGAGGCGTTGGTAGCTGTCTTCAAGAGCACTGGCAACTTCTTTTTGCCATTGAGTGCTTTTCAGATGACGTTTTTTTAGAAGGCGCAAACTGCTTTCCTCAGCAGGGCGGATGGAAAGTTTGAGGATTTTCTCGTTTTCTCCGCGAAACATGGCGAGCAATCTATGTCCGGCAGCCTTGGGGGCTGGTTCTTGCCAGTCAAAATAATCTCTGAATTTTTCACCTAGTTCGATATTTTTTTTGACTACTGTTGCTTTGATTACCGCCTGGTTTTGGAAGAGTCGGCGTAGTTCGGCACGAGTTGCCTGGTCCTCTGCAATTTCTTCAGCGATAATATCCCTTGCTCCGGCTAAAGCATCCTCCTCAGTCGTGACTCCTTTGTCCGGATCGAGAAACTTGGAGATATCAATAGACTGGCTGTTGTTTGCAAATATGTGGTTAGCCAGAGGGGCCAGCCCTTTTTCCCGGGCGATAAGACCGCGGGTTTTACGTTTTGGCCGGTAGGGGAGGTAGATGTCCTCCAGCTCGGTCAGACTCTGAGCTCTTTGCAATTGTGCAGAAAGAGCATCAGTGATAAGTTCGTTTTTTTTCAGAGATTCGATAATCGCGTCGCGTCTCTTATCGATCTCTATCAGTTGTTGATGCTGGTCCCGGATAGCCAATATTGCCACTTCGTCAAGTGAGCCTGTGACCTCCTTGCGATACCTGGCGATGAAGGGCACGGTCCCACCTTCTGCAAAGAGGTTGAGGGTACCAGTGACCTGAGCAGTAGATATGTTGAGTTGTTGAGCTATGATGTTTGGATATGAGTGTTGTGTTGTCATCGGTTGCTTAGTTTATTGAAATTATAGGAATTATATTATTAAAAAGGAGGAAGTTGTTGGGCAGGAACAACTCGAACTATTGTGCTACGATCAGAAACACGTCGGAGTGGAGAAGATGCGAAAAAGCAATATAATCAAGGGACTTTGGAGACAGCAAGTTACTACTCTGCTGACTGTATAGCTTCAGCAACCAACAAGGCCTGTCGTGTCGCGGCTACGTTGTGCACTCGTACCATGGCAATGTTTTTAGCAGCGCACAATGCTGCGGTAACAGCGGTAGCCAAGTCCCGATCCTGTTCAGCGGGAATACCGGCAATATCACCTAGAAATCGTTTTCGGCTATGACCGAGGAGGAGAGGGAGGTTTAAAGAAGAGAATCTTTCAAGGTGTTTTAAAATCGACAGATTGTGATGCAGAGTCTTGCCAAATCCGATACCTGGATCAATGATCAGTCGGTTGCGGTCAATGCCTTTTCCGGTTATCCAGTTAATGCGTTCCGTGAAAAAATCAATAATCTCCTCGACTACATTGCGGTAAACCGGTTTGACCTGCATATCAGTCGGTGTTCCCTGCATATGCATGATGATGATCGGAACATTGGTCTTTTGGGCTATGACAACCATTTCCGGATCATTATTCAGTGCCGAAATGTCATTGATGATGTCGGCTCCAGCCTTCAGAGCTTCCCTGGCGACGGCAGCTTTGCTGGTATCAATGGAAATGGGTATGGTATGTTTTTGCCGAATTGCTTCAATGACCGGAATGACCCTACGAAGTTCTTCCTCGGTGGAAACCGGCTCGGCAAAAGGACGGGTAGATTCCCCGCCGATATCAAGAATATCCGCTCCGGCACCAATGAGATCATCTGCCTGGGTAATTGCAGCCTGAAAATCGGAGAATTTGCCACCATCAGAAAAGGAATCGGGTGTCACATTGAGGATACCCATGATTTTGATGGCGGCTCCCTCTATCACGGTTTCTCAGAATCCTTATCCTGATCCTCTTCAGAAGTAGTTTCAGCGTCACTGGCTGGAGCTTTCTCCTGCGCATCCTCAGCACTTATTTTGTCGTTCACCTTTTCTTCATCGTTCTGGTCTTCTTTAGTTTCTTCCGGCTGAGGCGAAACTTTCTTTTTTGCCTTGGCGGCTTTTTTCATGCGAGATGTGTATTTACCCGGACGGAGTTCCTCGACCATTCTTTCAAGATCAGCAAGAACAATAGTCTCTTTTTCAAGAAGTTCTTCGGCCATCATCTTGAGGATGTCACGATGCTCTTCCAGCAGGTTGGTTACCGTCGCCATGGCCTCATCGATAAACTTTCTGACAGCGATGTCAATCAGCCTTGCTGTGTCCTCGCTGTAATCCTTGTTGTGTCCGATTTCTTTACCAAGGAAGATCTGTTCTTCCTTCTTGCCGTAGGTGAGAGCACCGAGGTCGTCGCTCATGCCCCATTCACAAACCATTTTTCTGGCGAGACCAGAAGCACGTTCAATGTCGTTTCCTGCTCCAGTGGTTATCTCGTCAAAGATAATCTTTTCGGCAATTCTACCGCCGTAAAGTATGCACATGGTGTTTTTCAGATATGTTTTCGAATGGGTATACTTGTCATCTGTTGGCAACTGCATGGTAAGCCCAAGAGCGCGACCTCGTGGGATAATGGTAACCTTATGGATCGGATCGGTGTCAGCCAGCAGCCAGGCTACCAAAGCATGGCCTGCCTCGTGATACGCTGTAATCTTTTTTTCCTTCTCGTTGATAATCATTGAGCGCCGTTCGGCACCCATCATGATTTTGTCTTTTGCCATCTCAAGCAGGTCAAGGTTTATTTCTTTGGCTCCCGTTCGGGCTGCCATAAGCGCAGCTTCGTTGACAAGATTCTCAAGGTCGGCACCGGTAAAACCTGGGGTTCCACGGGCGAGAATCTCCAGATCGACATTGGAAGCCATTTTGGTTTTCTTGGCGTAAATCTTGAGAATTTTCTGTCGACCGCCGACGTCTGGAACAGGTACAACTACCTGGCGATCAAAACGACCGGGACGCAGCAGGGCCGGGTCAAGAACATCGGGTCTATTGGTTGCTGCAACTATAATAACACCGTCATTGGTTTCAAATCCATCCATCTCAACCAGCAACTGGTTCAGAGTTTGTTCGCGTTCGTCATGGCCACCACCAAGACCTGCACCCCTGTGTCGACCAACAGCGTCGATTTCATCAATGAAGATGATGCAGGGAGCGCTTTTTTTCCCTTGAGCAAACATGTCACGCACTCGGGAGGCACCGACACCAACAAACATTTCGACAAAGTCGGAACCGGAGATGGAAAAAAACGGTACATCAGCTTCACCTGCAATGGCTTTTGCCAGGAGGGTCTTTCCGGTTCCGGGGGCTCCTGCAAGGAGGACACCTGTTGGAATCCTACCGCCTAAAGATGTGAACTTGCCAGGATCTTTCAGGAAATCGACAATCTCTTCAAGTTCTTCTTTGGCCTCGTCGATTCCGGCAACATCGGCAAAGGTAACCTTGTTGTCACTTTGTTCAGTAAGCCTTGCCCGGTTTTTACCAAAAGAGAGAGCACCACCTTTACCGCCACCCTGCATCTGTCGCATGAAAAATACCCATACGCCAATGAGCAGCAACATTGGGAACCATGAAACAAAGATGGTCATTAACCATGATTCTTTCTGGGTCTCTTTAACGTTGATATCCACTCCTGATTGACGGAGGATGGATATCAAATCGGTGTCGTTCGGAGGGTAAATGGTTTGAAATGGTTTCCCGTCCTGAAGAGTTCCTGAAAGAACATCTCCACTGATCGTGACACGATTGATAGCCTTATTCGCAACGCTTGTCATGAACTCACTGTAGGTCAGCGAGGTCACATTGCTCTGAGGCTTATTGAAAAGGTTAAAAAGGAGGATCATGGTCAGACCAATCACCAGCCACATGCTTAAATTTTTATAAAAAGTATTCAACGACCCCTCCGGTGGCTCCTGGTTTCGATTATTGTCTCATTTTTTGATTGAAGACAACACAAGCTGCTATTCCAGTCCCGATAAGCAGGACTCTTTTTAGTGCCTTACATATATAATCTATGAAAAGCACTAGTACTCCCCTTGAGGGGGACTAAGTAGTATCACGTATTTCATTCTTTCAACGCAAGTAAAGAATTTGCGGAAAACTAATGCACAACCATTAAACTATACGATTTTAACATCATCAGCTGTAGTTATCTGACAAATATAACCGAATTAAATGTCCAAAGATGTCGATTGTTCAGTTCACGCACAGTTAAGGTAAATCAAAAAGCGAGAATGTCGAGTCACTTCTGAATATATTTTTCCCGCTCACTTGGCTTGTGTAAAGTACTGCACAGGATGGACGACCATCTCGCTTTTCTTCAACTCCTGTATTCCTTTGACTAAAGCAGCCGCTCCGCTCGCCGTGGTTGTATAAGGAATGTGGTAATCTAAAGCAGCTCTCCTTATCAAATAGGAATCCTCGGTGGTCCTTCTGCCTGATGAAGTGTTGATGATCCATGAGATCTGTCCGTCCTGAATCTTGTCCAGGATGTGCGGACGACCTTGGGAAATCTTATTGATCAGTTCGCAGACAACACCGGCTTGCTGCAGATAGGCTGCGGTGGCAGTCGTGGCGTAGATAGAAAACCCCAGTTCCACTAGAGCTACTGCAACGGGTAAAAGTGCGGGTTTATCGTTGTCCCGTATACTAATAAACACATTTCCAGTCGCGGGAATCTTGGAGCCGGCGGCGAGCTGTGCTTTAGCGATTGCCAGCCCAAGATTGTCGTCAATCCCCATTACCTCACCCGTGGATTTCATCTCCGGGCCGAGAAGAGTGTCGACTTTATCAAAACGATCAAAAGGAAATACGGACTCTTTAACCGCCCAGTGTTTAATTTTTACCTCGGTGGTCAGTCCAAGTTCTTTAAGGGTGGCGCCCATCATTACCTTGGTGGCCAGTTTGGCAAGTGGAACTCCTGTGGCTTTACTGACAAAAGGAACCGTCCGTGAAGCGCGAGGATTCACCTCAAGAATATAGAGTTGCTTATCTTTAACTGCGAATTGGACGTTCATCAGTCCGACAACACCAAGTTCCTCTGCCATCGCTCGACTGGCTTGCTTTATCTCTTCTATAAGTTCTTCAGACAGAGTATGGGGCGGTAAAATACTGCATGAATCACCTGAATGAATTCCTGCCTCCTCCACATGCTCAAGGATGCCGCCGATGATCGTTTGTGTACCGTCACAGATGGCATCTACATCCACCTCGATCGCATCTTTTAAGAACTTATCGATAAGTACAGGGTGCTCAAGATTTGTGCCGCCGACGGCCAGCATGAAATCTTTAATTCCTTGGTCGTTGTAAACAATTCGCATATCCCTGCCGCCGAGGACGTACGATGGGCGGACCACTACGGGAAAACCGATTCGATTTGCCGAAGCGAGTGCCTCATCGAGTGTGTGTACAGTGTCATTGTCAGGTTGACGGAGGTTAAGCTTTTGCAAAAACTGTTGGAATCGTTTTCGGTCTTCAGCTCTGTCAATTGCATCTGGTTGGGTACCAACAATCTTTACGCCGGCTTCTGCCAAAGGTACGGCTAAGTTGAGCGGGGTCTGGCCGCCAAACTGGACAATGATGCCGTCCGGCTGTTCCTGGTCGATGATGTTCAAAACATCTTCTCTGGTAAGTGGCTCAAAAAACAGTTTGTCGGAGGTATCATAATCAGTGGAGACTGTTTCAGGGTTGGAGTTGATCATGATCGATTCTACCCCGATTTCTCTTAGTGCGAAAGCTGCATGTACACAACAGTAATCAAACTCAATTCCCTGGCCGATACGATTGGGGCCGCCACCGAGGATGATGATTTTTTTTGTATTGGTTATTTTTGCCTCATTTTCCTGCTCGTAGGTCGAATAATAGTAAGGTGTGTATGACTCGAATTCAGCAGCACAGGTATCAACCAGCTTATACACAGGCAGAATGCCCTGCTTTTTACGAAGTTGTCGGATATCATCCTCGGTGGTGCCGGTTAAATACGCAAGTTGTCGGTCACTGAAGCCCCGCTCTTTGCACATTCTTAGGAATTCAGGGTCCAAGCCCTGAAAACCGTGCGCGGTAATCTCCCTTTCTGTTTCGACAATTTGTTGAAAATTAAAAAGAAACCAGCGGTCAATTCTGGTGAGAGCGTACAGGTCATCGAGGCTCATGTCTCTTTTCAAAGCCTCATAAATAAATGAAACACGCTTGGAGTTCGGTATACGCAATCCCCTCTCCAGGTCTTCCTGATCGAGATGGGTAAGCAATTCTTTTCCGTCGCCGCCAAACCCAAACCGGCCCGTCTCCAGAGAACGCATGGCCTTTTGGAATGCCTCTTTAAAAGTCCTGCCGATGGACATGGTTTCACCTACCGATTTCATGGCAGTGCTCAGTACGTCGTCGGCCTCTGGAAATTTCTCAAATGTCCAACGGGGAATTTTGACTACGCAGTAATCAATACTCGGTTCAAAGGCTGCTAGTGTCTCTCGGGTGATATCGTTGGTCAGTTCGTCGAGGGTGTAACCAACAGCCAATTTGGCGGCAATTTTGGCAATTGGAAAGCCGGTAGCTTTAGAGGCAAGGGCTGAACTTCTGGACACCCTGGGGTTCATCTCGATGACCATGAGTTCACCATCTTCCGGGTTAACGGCAAACTGAACGTTTGAACCTCCGGTTTCTACCCCTATCTCCCGGATAATGGCAATGGCTGCATCACGCATTTCCTGGTATTCACGATCTGTCAGGGTTTGGGCCGGGGCGACGGTAATGCTGTCGCCGGTGTGAACGCCCATAGCGTCAACGTTTTCGATGGAACAGATAATGACAACGTTGTCGTTTTTGTCACGCATTACCTCTAGCTCATACTCTTTCCAGCCAAGCAGGCTTCGTTCCAGCATAACCTCGGTGTTCATGGAAAGATCGAGCCCAGAGGTGCATAAATCTATCAATTCCTGTCGGTTGTAGGCAATGCCGCCACCGGTGCCGCCCAGGGTAAAGCTTGGTCGAACGATGACAGGAAAGCCTAATTCGTCTCCGGCCGCTATTGCTGCCTCAACGGTTTTGACAATTATCGATTCAGGAACCTTGAGATTGATTTTCCGCATGGCATCGCGAAATTCTTCGCGTCCTTCGGCTTTTTTGATAACCTCGATATTAGCGGCAAGCAGTTCAACATTGTATTTTTCGAGAATCCCCATTTCCGCAACTTTGATAGCGGCATTGAGAGCAGTCTGTCCGCCAAGTGTGGGCAGCATGGCGTCCGGGCGCTCTTTTTCGATGACTTTGGCTATGAATTCCGGGGTTATCGGTTCGATATACGTGCTGTCGGCCAGTTCCGGGTCGGTCATAATTGTTGCCGGATTGGAGTTGATGAGAACGACCTCATACCCTTCTTCCTTTAAGGCTTTGACCGCCTGGGCACCTGAGTAGTCGAATTCGCAGGCCTGGCTGATGATGATGGGGCCGGAGCCGATGATGAGGATTTTTTTGATATCTGTTCTTTTCGGCATGATCTGTCTGTTATTCTCTACGTTGTTAGTGACTGAGAAATGATTTCTTTGCTTTTTTACAAGTAAATAATTTCGTGAAGAAACATATCGCCGCCCGGTGCTTTGCGGGGGGAGTTAACCCGTGCCGGGTGAAGATGCTGTCGTCGTTAGTATTAGTTTTATCTATCCGCGCATCATAGCAATAAAACGATCAAATAGATAGATGGCGTCATGGGGCCCCGGAGCGAATTCTGGATGATACTGGACGGAGAAAGCTTGATATTTTTTGTGTTGCATTCCTTCCAGGCTATTATCATTGAGATTGATATGGGTAACTTCCACTTCATCTTTTGCAAGGCTTGTTTCGTCGATACAAAAACCATGATTTTGCGCAGTTATCTCAACATGACCAGTAGTTAGGTCTTTAACCGGCTGATTACCACCGCGGTGGCCGAATTTCAGTTTGTAGGCAGAACCGCCGTAGGCGAGACCGAGCATCTGGTGGCCGAGGCATATGCCGAAAATCGGTTTTTTACCAAGCAGGTTTTTGATCGTGTCCACCACTCCTTCAACTCCCTCCGGGTCGCCGGGACCGTTGGAGAGAAAGATTCCGTCAGGGTTCATTGCCAGGATAGTATCGGCGCTGGTGGTGGCAGGGACGACCTGGACCCGACAGCCCTTTTGGGTTAATAACCGAAGCTGGTTATATTTTATACCAAAATCAAAGGCTACGACTTTAAACGGGTTGTCCATACCTGTCTGGGCGGTGGTAAAATTCGTTCCCGGAACTGGGCGATTGTCGGCCCAGCCGTAAGGTTCCGTGCAGGTCACCCGTTTCACCATGTCCTGGCCAATCAATCCAGGCCAATCATTGGCCTTTTTTACCAGAGAATCACGACTTAGGTCTTGGGTGGAAACGATCCCTTTCATTGCGCCTTTGGTGCGGATATGCTTGACAAGCGCTCTGGTGTCAAAGCCCTCAACTCCGAGTACGCCATACTCTTTGAGAAAATCAGCAAGTGTTTGGGTTGAGCGATGATTAGAGGGGTATGGGTTATATTCTTTTACCAGAAACGCCATTGGGTGAATGGCGGCTGATTCCATGTCTTCCGTATTGACTCCATAATTGCCGATCAGAGGGTAGGTCATGGTAACGATCTGACCTGTATACGAGGGATCTGTGAGAATTTCCTGGTAACCGCTGAGAGAAGTGTTGAAAACAATCTCGCCTACCGCTTCGCCATGACCGGTAAATGAGCGTCCTTCAAAGATGGTCCCGTCTTCCAGGGCGATAAATGCTTTCATGGCAGTTTTTCCTTTGTTAGTGCCGATGTTCGTCGAAGGTAACTTTCTGGCTTTTGAAGAATGAGAGGAGGACTAATCCGAGTACTTTTTAATGTATGCTGCACTTTAGAACATCAATTTTTTCGTTTTTGGTAAGTCATCTGTGTCCTTCGATTCATCCTGATTGAGTGGAGGGGACCATGTGATGCCCCTTTTTAACATGCAGACAAAACTATAATATGTAACCTAATTTAGCTCGTTTCGTCAACTGTAAACGGTTGGGTTGATATTGATCCGGTCCGTGGAGAGTCAATTCACAGATATCAAAAACACTAAAGCTTCTGAAGATTGTGTGACTATACGGAAAGTCCCCTAGGGAGAAAGTAAAACAGGCAATAAGCTCAGACTTCGAAATCATTTAAACAGAGAAAATATACCTTGAAAAGTTGGAAACGTAATTGTTATTGATTGCTTTGGTAAGCATTACTGATTAAAATCTGCCGAATTCGTCGGGGGACGATGTGGGGGGGGCTTCGATTGTGATGTGAGCGATCGAAGGATAAAGTGAGATAATGGTCTTTCCGATTTTTTAAAGTTAACAAAACGATTCCTGCATAGCCGGAAGCTGATCCATATAAGGAGTTCAATTGAAATGAAAATACTCGTAGCAAATCGTGGAGAGATCGCAATTCGTCTCATTAGAGCGATCCAGGAATTGGGGTATGAGGCTATTGCCGTCTATGAAACCCCGGATGAAATGTCACGGCATATTCGAATTGCCGACGAGGCCATCCTGCTGGGTCCCGGGCCCCGTTGCGACTACCTGAATATCGAGAAAATTATTCGGGCGGCTAAAAAATCCGGCGCTTGCGCTATACATCCCGGCTATGGCTTTTTGGCTGAAAATCCTTTCTTAGCAAAAGCTTGTGCTGCAGCGGGGCTCGTTTTTATAGGCCCCACAACGGAAGTTATCTCAAATCTGGGTAATAAGGTGATCGCCAGAAAAATTATGGCCGAGGCCGGCATACCCATGGTTCCCGGGACTCCGAACTTGAAACAGGGTAAAGAAGGTATTAGCGATGCTTTGGCTTTTGCGGCAGAATACGGTTACCCGATAATGTTGAAGGCCACTAGTGGCGGGGGTGGTCGTGGTATTCGGAGAATCGAGTCGGATGGGGAAATGAGAGCGCAAATTCCAGTTGCCCGTGCTGAGGCACTGGCTGCTTTTAACGATGATTCAGTCTATCTCGAAAAGGTGGTAATCGACCCAAAGCATGTTGAAGTGCAGATCCTTGCGGACAGTCAGGGTAAAACCGTCCATCTTGGGACGCGGGATTGTTCCATTCAGCGCCGGAACCAAAAATTGATTGAAATTGCCCCTTCAATGATCAAAAACCAGCCGTTGCTTGACGAAATTTGCGAGACTGCAGTGAAGGCGGCTAAGGCGGCGAACTATCTGAATGCAGGAACCGTTGAATTCCTGATTGATAAGGATCAGAACTACTATTTCATGGAGATTAATACCCGCATTCAGGTGGAACACACGGTCACCGAGATGATTACAGGAATTGATATTGTCAGAAACCAGATTAATATCGCTTTTGGCAAACCACTCTCCTTTTCCCAGGAAGATGTCCAGATCCGTGGCCACGCAATTGAGGTTCGTATCAATGCCGAAGATCCCAAAAATGACTTTATGCCGGAAGGTGGCAAAATGGTCTCGGTATACCGGTCTACCGGTGGTTTCGGCGTTCGTCTCGACGGTTTTGTCTATCAGGGATACATCATTCCAGAGGTATATGATTCACTATTGGTCAAGCTGACGGTGCATGGATTTACCTGGGATGAAACAGTTGGCAGACTAAAACGCTGTCTGCAAAACTTTGCTATCAGAGGGCCGAAAACAACTATTCCTTTCTATGAAAACATCGCCAGGGAAAAAGATTTTGTGAACGGCGATTTTGATACCTCATATATAGAAACTCATCCTCATATCTTCTATTATGACGAAGATAGCAGCGAAGTAGGGAAATTGGCAAGACTCATAGCTGAAATTCACTATTGCAAGGAAAATCCGTTTGCTCATTAGCGGTGATCCTGACGGCACAATAAAAGAATACCTTACCATGATATCTCCAGAAAGGATTGATTATGACACGAATTACCCAGGGCACTCCGGCTAAGGAAATTGTTGATACACTGCGGAATGCCAAAGGCTACTATATAACAAATACGGCAAGGGATCTGTCTCAGTCGGATTTTAAAAATCGAATCCTGCTGCACACTGACATGATGGCAGCCGAACAGCGTGACAAGGCAGGGTATTTTTCACTGGAAATTACCGGTGGCGCATCTATTCACGTCGACATGTTAAGAAAGCAGGTCGATCCGTTTCTGAAGCTGAAGAAACTGAGAGAACACATGCCGCACACTATGTTCCAGACCCTCTGCCGCGGGGTAAACCTCTTTGGCTATCGTCCTTATCCTCAAAATGTCATCCGTTTTACTGTCCGCGAGTTTGCCAAATACGTCGACGTCTGGCGGACCTTTGATTTTCTGAACTATGTGCCCAATATGCATGCTGTCTTTGAAGAGGTAGGCAAGGCCGGAAAACTCAATGAACCCTGTATCTGTTTTTCGACCGGACCTGAACATACCAATGACTATTATGTGGAAAAAGCCGGGGAACTCATCGAGGTGACTGGCAGGGACATTACCCTCTGCATAAAAAATCATGGAGGTCTCGGCACTCCGATGAGAATTGGAGAACTGGTCGACGCCTTGAAACAGAAATATCCTGACGTTCCTATCCATTATCATGGCCATAACACCGACGGCAATGATGTTGGCAGGATTGTTGAAGCTGTGAAAAACGGAGCTTCTATAATCGATGGTGCTGATTTTGCCTTTACCGGTTTCTATGGACCACCTCCGATCCTGACGGTAGTTCAAACCTTAAAGGAGTATGGCTTTCAAGCAGTCGGACTGAACGAAGATGCAGTCGTTGCAACTTCGGAAGTGATTCGGGATCAGCGACAGTATTACGAACAGTTTGAGTCGCAGATCAAGGGCTTTCAACCAACTGTCCAAATCCATAAACTACCGGGAGGCGCCATGGGATCGAGCCTAGAACAAGCCTCCAAAGGAGGCTTTCTCGATAAAATGCCTGAAATCCTTCATAAAGAGCTGCCTCGGGTGCAAAAGGAACTTGGCAATTACTGGTCTGTAACTCCAGGTTCTCAAATTCTCTGGACGACTGCTGTTTCCAATGTTCTGGATGGGGAGCGGTACGGCAATCCTTCGGGAGATTTGCGCAATCTTCTACTTGGAAAATACGGGCCTTTTCCTTTTTATGAGCCGGAAGAATGGATCTATGAAAAGGTACTTGGTGACGATTGGCGCAAAGTGCTGGAAGAAGAGGGCGGAATAGAGGAAATTGCAGACATGGATCTAGCCCATGAGCGTTATAGCCTGGCCGAGCAGATAGGGACGGAACCAACAGACGAACAGCTGGTTCTCTATCTGCAGCATCCAAATGACGCCGCAGAGTATTTTAAATTCGAAGCAAAATACGGGCAGGCCCATGTCCTGCCACCTTCGGTTTTTTTTCGAAAGGGCGGCTTCGATATTGGGGAAAATCTGGCCTTTCGTGACTACCATGGCAAGGAACATATGGTGGAAATTGGTCCCGCGCCGATAAATGATATTGGGGAGACCAGTGTCTATCTCATTGTTGACCACCACCAGTCAATCTTTAATTTCAAGGCTAAAAGAGTTGAGGGGCAGGGGGGGGGCACCCCGGAACTTACCAAGGAGGAGGTTCTCGTTCTCGCCAAGGCAGGGGATGTACGGTCGCCGTTTAACGGTAACATTGTCGAAATTTCCGTCGAGGAGGGGAAAGAGGTGATGGTTGGCGACAGGGTGGCCATTATGGAGGCTATGAAGATGCAGACCCCTATTCTCAGCGAGATAGAGGGAATTGTTACAGGGATTTATGCTAAGAAGGGCGATGCTCTGAAGCCTGGTGGAAAGATTTTGAAGATCGATCTGAATGAGTGATAAGATTATGTTTTAAGAACCTGCATCCTACGAAATCGCGAATTTCGTAGGATGCAGGCAAAAAAAATCAAACTTTGCAATACTCGATGAGCGAATCACAATAGGCGTCTAAGGCAATTCTTATTGCCTCCTGGTCTTTATCGGTAGGTGCACCCTGCCACTCGTAATGACCGAGTATATCCCACCCGGATTTTTCCGTTTTTGTCTCGAAATCCCTTTGTGCGCCACCACTCCAGCCAAAAGAACCAAAACGGAACACCTTCTTTTGTGTCACTTTTTTTACCATCAATTCATCAATGGTATGGGCCATAGGAGGAAACATTTTATACTCATAGGTCGGCATGCCGAAGATTAAACCGGCAGATTTCCAGGCGCTGGCAAGAATATAACCAATTTCGTCACCGGGAACTTGAAAGACATGCACTGGTATATCTCTCTTCCTCAAGGTCTCGACCACCATGTTCAAAACCTGTTTGGTGTTACCGTACATGCTACTCCAGACAACAGTTACTTCTTTTTCCGCAGGCCCCTTGCTGTATTGAGCATAGCGTTTGTAGTGGTCCACTATAACAGCTGGATTATTACGCCAGATTATACCATGTGAAGGACAGATCACCTTGATGTCGAGCCCTTTCAATTTCTCCAACCCCTTTAACACAAAAGCAGAAAAGGTGGACACGATATTAGCGTAATAGCGCAGGGCTTCGCTCTCAAAAAACTGATGTTTTTCCTCTGAGATCTGATCGTCGAAAATAGTATCTTCATCGATGCTCCCATATGAGCCGAAAGCATCGCAGGAAAATAAAATTTCCCTCTTTCGTTCGTAGGTCATCATGGTCTCGGGCCAGTGAATATTTGGGGTATCGAAGAATTGAAGCTCATAATCCCCGACTTCGAGTATCATTCCGTCGGTAATGGCAATTGCACGCTCAGGCGGTACACCGGCAAAGGCCTGCAATAAGGGAACAGCCTTTTTTGTACAATAAATGACCGCTTTAGAGTTCTTTTTGCAAAATTCCCGAAGCCAACCCGAGTGATCTGGCTCCATGTGGTTGATAATTAAAATATCAATATCTTCTATACCCAGTGTTGCCCCCTCCATTTGATGGGTTATTTCCTGAGGAAAGTCAAAAATATTTTGGGTCAGGTCTATAAGGACATTCTTTTCTGCTTTGATCAGATACCCATTGATAGAAATGCCATGGGGAATGGGCCAAATACCTTCAAATAGATAATTTTTATCTTCAATATTGACCGAAAGTCGGTAAATGTCATCAACAACTCTTTTGATCTTCATCTTTTTGTTACTCCATTTTTAATCATTGACAATATATTGTTTGTTCAGCTGTTTCTTCAGGCGACGGTTCATGTTGGATCTTTGATCCCTGTCAGCTGTAAAGTCTGGGATTTACAACCAGCTTTTACAATATTTAACAGTTTAAAATCAATCGAAAGCTACACTGTTTTCCATTCCTTCCATACCTTGCCAACTAAATCAATACCTGGTTTTAATGTTTTCTTGCCGGACCGCCACTCTGAAAAAGAAGTTTCGCTGTTCATTTAATTATCTAACTAGCTGAAATGTCAATAGTTGCCGAATCGATTCATTTATTTTTCTGCCAACAAGAGGAGCGAGAATCTCAAATACCGGAATATCTCCATAACAATCTATGATGAAACGCTCACGAGCCTCAACCTCGGCTGTTTCATCAAATAGTGCATTGTCCCGCTTCGGATTAGTTTGCCTGTATCGTCAGGGCAGAACCACCTGTCGAATTATCGGAGGGAAGAGATATTCAGTATGATATCTTATGCGTTCTGAATAATCAGGTGCGTCAGAGAAGAAGGATAGAATGACTATGCCGCTATATCGTCAGGCATCGGAGGTTGGACTTTTCTGATTATTTTTTTTGGTACTAGTGTATTTGAGAAGAAGGCGGAACAACGTCTTCTTTTTTCAAAAGGACAATCAATGATATTCCAGCAAGGGGTGAACTTCAGTAGTTTTTTTACAGCGTTTATACTTATCCCATGTTCGTGAACCATCTCTCTTAAGCACTCAATCCACTGCACGTCACGCAAAGTAAAGTACCTCCAGGAACCCTTTCGTTTAGGACTGATGAGCCCAGCATCCTCGTAGTTGCGGAGAGTACGGGGGTGAATCTCCAACATTTCTGCAGCTGTTCCAATTGTGAATATGGCCTTGTTTTCTTTCATGCCTTCTCTCCTTATGGTACTGCCGGTGCGGAATTTGAGAGTCCGAACCGGCAGAGTTTCCAACAAGCAAAATGTTATGCAAGTTTCCATCCTGAAACGGCCCTTTTACCCTAACACTTCGTTGTTCTCAAAATTTAATCCTCGGAATATCAGCTATAAGCCTGCGGTTAAATTTATCGAACGCCTCAATTTAGAATAAAATGCCTCGTTTCAGGATAGAAACTAATCAGTGAGATATTTTCCCATCAAAAGTTCCGTCAAGAAAACGTTCTCCAATGATAAAACCAAAGCCAACTACTCCGATCCCGGCAATGACCAAAAGATATTCTGCCGTAGATGGCATATAAGAGAGGTACTGAGGGACACCGAGGAACTCGTGGTCGTTGGGAACAATCTGGCCTGAAACAACGAGGTTGTAACGAGAGAAGAACTGTCCGACGAGAACCATCAAGGCGGCCGTTGACATGGCATGCAGAGATGATAAACGGCTAAAAACAAGAAGCAGGCAAGGAAAGACGAGGCCAATGCATATTTCAAACACCCAAAAACTTGTCGACAATGGCCCTTTAACCAGAGAATCCGCCGCCATTCTCATTTCGTCAGTGCTGCAGTAGGCATTGACGAATTTCCATACAGTTGCGAGGGTCACTAAAAATGTCATAAGAACCATGATCTTCCCTGCAGTCTGTAATCCTTTGAAAGTTCCTTCATCCATCTGTCGTTTCTGGAGAATATAACTATAGTGGGTAAACATAATTACAGCGGCAGCTCCTGACAAAACGGCGCAGGCGAGAAAGAAGACAGGGAGTTGGGAACCATACCAAAACGGTCTGGAATTAAGTGAGGCAAAAACTGAACCAAGATTACTGTTTGCAAGTGCCTCCGTAATTGCTCCGACGACGCCTAGAATAATCGCTGATGAAAAGCGTTTGGTGATAATCAGGAAAAGCTCAAGAAACATGACACCAACGGCCATGCCATACAGTGTGCCCATCCACCAGATGTTGGAAGTAACGTTGGGATGCAAGACAACGCCAAGAGGCATTCTCCAGGGATTTTCGATTTCCAGACCTATGACAGTGAACGCACCAAGAAGCATTATAATGGAAAGCCACACCATCCTATTGGCCAAAGGTGCCATTTGGTTGCCGCCAAAAGCATGACTAAACGCAGCCAGGATACAGAGTCCTGTTGAAATAATGGCAAAATATGCATACACCCCAATAAGCATTCCCCAAGGCATCTCACGGGTATTGGCAAAAGCATGATGGTGGCCCATCCATTGAGCATAAACTGCTCCGGCCACTCCAATCACAATCATAAATAAACTCAGCCACATGAATTTATTCACCGGCAATTTGACGGATGTTGATGTAGTGCTGATAGCTATATTCCCTTCCACTTTTTCTCCTTCTTTTGGGGCCTAATTGTTTTTTGTTCTGAATTATTGTCTGAGCGCGTTACGTATTCTTTTCGTATGAAAAAAGGAAAAATATTTTGCGAAAGGCGACTATACTTATAGTGGGTTTTTCGTTACTTTCAGGAAATTGATTGCGGTTCCTGGTGGCTGTTATCCTCCAACCCCAATTTAAATAGGGCTATCAAGGCAATTGGAGCACTAAAAGGGCCCAGCACAATAAAAAGAGTAAAAGAAAGCAGAAACCAGAACCCTTCGCTTATCCGATCTGCCAAGTGCCAGGGACTCTGCAGCATCCTTCCAACCGGTCGGCCTATTACTTGTTTATTTAATGTTGTTGCCATGATGTTCTCCGTATAGTGTTAGCGAAACTGTCTTTAAGTTATTTCTTAAATAGCAAGAGGTGTGCCATAGCAGAAAAGGCGAGGTTGGACCTTGGATGTGTTATCGTATGTGTCTGATCATAGGAACTAAATGTCTGGCATTGCATGAAAAACAAATATCTTTTATCGCCGAGATTCTTCCCTGGTTGGACGCATTACAAGCCCTCGTCGTGTTTTGGATGGGCGCGTTTTACGTCTATTGATAATTGTGATGAACTAACTGGAATGACAAATATATTTAAGAAAGAAAAAGACAGAGCTCTATAAGGGAAGAATCGGACCAGCTGAAATTGATACGGATTGCTACCAATTTCGATTAGAAAAAACAGTATGTTAGGATGATTTGAGGTGGTTGGGGCGCATAATGCGCCGTCGTGATTGGCAGAAAAGGAAGCGGTGGGAGAATTCTGATATTACTTTGGTTGATTATGAATGACTTTCGTGAAGGTGCGTGTCGCCCACAAGGGGGAATAAACAGAGTACTCCCCTGCGGGGTGTTAGTTTTTGAAAAGAAGAAACAGTATACCGTTTAAGCTAGACCAGAGTAAAATTAAACCAGTAGCGGCAAGGCAAATCATAGCCAGGATTTTATGGTTGAACGTCTCCTTTTTTTTGTCCGTATAGCCAAGCAGATAACCGAGCAATGCTCCGGCCAGCATGCCACCGCCATGTCCCCAGTTGTTGATTCCCGGAACTAAAAACCCAAAGAGGCCTATGCCTATAGCCCAACCACCAATCTGACTGAAAATATTTTGCCCATAAATACCACCTCGACTTTTTCCGTAATAGAGCAGTGCTCCGATGAGACTGCAGATAGCCGCTGAAGCCCCGATAGTAAGCTGCACCCCAGCAAGGGTGGAAATAAAAAAACCTACGATACCGCCAAGAGTATAGAGGATTATCATCCTGTTTGTGCCGAATTCCTGAATAACCAGAGGCGCCAGTTGGTAAAAGGCAAGCATGTTGAAACCGATATGCAGGAGTCCGCCGTGCAGATAGTTGGCGGCGATCAGAGACCACCAGCGATGCAATTGAAATACAGGGATGGTGCCTGTCGAACCAAGCACAAAAAGACTTTGATTGCTTGGGGAAAGGAAATTAAATGGGCTGAAATTGAGACTTCCAAGTCTTGGGTCAATGATTATAGACAGGATAAACATAACGACATTGGCAGCGATAATTGTTTTAACCAATTGACCACCGTCGGAGATCCAGGAAATAAGAATATTGTTTTTTAGCCTGGAGTTCGGATTTTTTAATCCACAAAACGGACAGACTGTAACTGATCGGCTTATAAGCTTCCGGCAGCTGGGACAAAGCAAGGCGTTTTTGTGGTTGTTGTTAGACATTGCAGTTAAATTATCCGATATTTCTATGGTTGTTGTGCAAGAAACCTTTAAAGATTTTTTTAAGCTAACGATTTATTACATGAAAATTATCTTTTGCCAATACATTACACCTATAATAACCCTGAGCGCATTAATTTTAATGATTTGATAGGCAGCCTTCTTGGGTTGCCTGTCAGTGTTGTCTCAATAATGTAGGGGGGCTGACAGTTGAGTCAAACGGTTATTTTTCAGGAAGTGTTTTCTTGATCCGGGCTTTTGTTTGTCTTTGCTGCAACTGACTATTTCTTTCGGCAACCTTTGGATCTCCCAGGTACCAGGGAGGGATATCCTTGTAGTCCGGAATTCCGTCATCAATAAGATATCGTGCGTTTGGATTGTCAGGGTATCCATTGGGGATGGCACCTGAGCAAATAATAAATATTCCCTCGCTGTTTGCTTTCAAAGCTCTTTTCGTTTCCGGGGCTACTCTCACAATATCTCCCTGGATAAGATCAAGCAATTCATCACCCAACAGGATCTGACCACTTCCTTTGATGACAATGTACACTTCTTCCTGTTTTCTGTGCGTATGGGTAAAGGTGTATCCCTCATCGGGCGGAAGGTTGATTAGGCCGAGGGCAACACCCTGTAAGTTTAATTGCCGTCTTGGGCTGGTCAACCAGGGAAGCGTGGCGAAATCATAATGGTATTTTGTATAATTCTTTTCCATTGTCGGTTCCAATGCAAATGGTTTTTGATGGAACAAAGTGAAAAGCCAATGATTTTATGAAAACAGACCATCCTTAACCTTAACTTAACGACCGGAAGTTAAGGTGATCCTATAGAAAACGAGCAAATAAATGTAACGGTAATGTTGTGCCGGTGGGAATTCAAGTCATTTCATTATTGCGACAAATAGATGGTCTTAAGGGAATGCGGTGGAGCAAGGGAGTTAGTGTCTGTCCATAAATGGCTATTTCCCCCTAACTATTCGTTGTTCTCAAAATTTAATCCTCGGAATATCAACTATATGCCTGTGGTTAAATTCATCGAGCGCCTCTAACTAGAGCAAAACAACTCATTTGGGGACAGATACTAGAAAATTAAAGGATTACGGGACGGCATACTGCCGCCCCGTAGAATAAAAAGATAAGGACTATTCTCCAAAAGAATCGATGAAGAGTTTCTCTATAGCTTCCCGACCGGCTTCACTCAAGTAACGAGTGCCGCTACCAACAAAAGTATCGTATTCAATGCGGGGAGAATCTTCCTTCCACCCAGCCTTCCAGGTAAACCATTTTTTCTGAGGCTGATCAAAAACATGAAGGGGACGGTTGAACATTTTGGCCAATTCCACAGCCCAGCCTGTTCCGCCTTTAACTGAACCGTCTTCCTGAATCGCACCGATCACAAAGACCTGATGACCGCTATTGACCATATGAAAAATGGTCTGTAGCACTTTTCGAATTTTATCGGTCTCATAATAGGTGCGGTTGAGCATCCGGGAAGCAAGTTCCATGCTGATGTCACCCCGTTCAAGTTGCTCTTTCTTCAGGATGACAACATTCTTTTCCCGGGTAAGTTTGTGGCCGTCAAAAGAGTAGACAACGTCTTTTATGCCTGCTTTTTCCGCTATTTCGCCGAAAGTTTCTTCGGCTCCTTTGAGGCCACTGCTGTATAACGTGTACTTTGAAAGATCCATTTAATAGCTCCTTAGGTCAGGAAAAGAGTAAAATTCAGTTCTGCTCCAGTGTACTCATAGTTAAAGTGAAAGGCAACATTTCCTGTTGATTTGATGTGGACCGGTTACACTTTTTTCCTGCCCTTTAAAAAAACACGGCAGGGCGCAGGATATCCCTCGACAGTCAACTTCGGGTTGACAGGATCGATATAGTCATTAAACGATTCGAAGGTCATCCAGTCTGTCTGCCGTTGCTCCTTGCCTGACATCGGATGCGTACAGAAGAGATTGATATCTGTGAAGCCGGCCTTCTTCATCCAGTTGAAGAGGCAACTTCCGGTAGGAACAAAATATGTGCCCGGTACTTTGGCGTAGGTATCGTCCGGGAAAAGGGCAAAGGGTGCTTCTCCTGGGATGGCCTGAGATTCGACAATGAGCGTACCGCCCGGTTGCAGGGCGCAAAGAATATCACGAAGAGTATCTATGGGTGACGGACGATGGTAAATAATTCCCATAAGAAACACCACATCAAAGCAACTCTCAAAGAGGTTGAGGTGCTCTACGCCGAGCAAATCGATATCCAGTTCGGACTTTCCTGCCATGGCGTTCAATGCCTTGAAACAATAGTAGTGTTGCACTGACGGTTCAAAACCAAGAACTAGCCTGGGGGTGGATGCAGCCATTCGAAACATGTAGTAACCATTATTGCAACCGATGTCGGCGATAATCTTTCCCGAGAGGTCAGGGAGTTCTGGGAGAAGCCGCTGCCATTTTCTTTCACTGCGCCATTCTGCATCAATGTTGATGCCGAACACAGAAAAAGGACCCTTGCGCCAGGGCATGAATGCCCTAAGATTTTCAGTAATTTGCTGTTGCTCGTTCTCGGAAATTTCGTCTGGTTGTCCAATGATAACGGTGTCTCCGGTGCAGTCAACATGGTCTGCCGGATACTGTGCGAGTAGTTGATAAGGGTTCCGATAGCGCAGGAAACCTTTTTTATCTTGTTTGATCCAGTCCTGGCGTTTGGTGTGCGCGCGCACTATGGCATCTACGTGTGCCGAATCGGGCAAAAAAGAAAGATAATTCATTGATAGGAAATTTTTATTACGAGGGTTTAATTGCGATAAAAGAGGTAAAGTTGAACCACTGGAAAAAGGTTTCGATCGAAACAAAACCGCAGTTTTTCAACATGGTTTTATTCTCTTCTATAGAAAAAGGAATAAGCACATTTTCCAGGGCTTCTCGTTTTTTGGCTATTTCAAGTTCCGAATAACCTCGGGTTCTTTTATACCGGTGGTATATATCGATATATTCACGATTGAGTTTTCGATCATGGTTGATCACTTTCTCACTGATGAGGATGATACCGCCGGGCCGGAGGTTGCGAAAGAGTTGTTGCAGAAAACTTTCACGTTGCAGAGGGCGGATGAATTGCATGGTGTAGTTGAGGATGATGCTGCCTGCCCCAGGATGGTCGAAAGTCGTTATATCTTCGCATGAGAATGAAAGACTTGCCTGTTTTGAGTAGAGCTCCACTTTGAGTCTTGCCTTGTCAAGCATTGGTGCTGAATTATCAATGCCGATGAATTGCAATCCCTTTTGTTCTAAAAGGCGGGAAAACTCCAGCAGGGTGGTACCTGTGGAACAACCCAGGTCGTAGACTGTGTCACCATGCTCAAGAAATCCGTCAATCAGTTGTGCCTCAGCGCTGATAACCTGTCGATAGAAAGGAATCGAGCGGTCCAACATATCATCAAAGACTTCAACTACTCGTTCGTTGAAAACAAAATCTTCTTCGACGGAGTCGACATTAAAAAGTGTATCTTTGGCAGTACCGGACATGTTTTAAAAGAGCGATTTATTTTTTATACCAGGTGCCGTCAGGTTTTTGAAACCATTGACCAGTCTGACCATTTTCGGCGATCATAGCTGCACGACGCTCCCCGACAAGTGGAGCAGGCGCCCCCTGCTGCTTCGAAATGGCTTCGTAAACAATGAGACGGTCCTTGTTTTCCTCAGCAATTAAATCGGGCTGTGGTTTACTTCCTGTACGATATTCCAGAAATCCTTTATTGTTTTCACCAATAATCCCCTGATCTTTTAAGGTGTTTATAGCTGGAATTCTGGCCGCCATTCGATCCTTAATGGAGGCAGAGTGCGCTACGCTTACCATAAATAGGGCACAGGCAAGAAAAATATAAAGAGAAGAAGCGAAGAAGAAGTTTTTACGCATTTTGCACCTCTAAGATTTGAACCAAAAGTTATTTTGTTTGTTTTTTGTCCAGATCCCCGAAAAAATCATCAAGAGCCCTGTCAACCTTGACGTTGATATCAATAGTGATGTGGATAGGTTTGATTTCTACAGGTTTTATGTCAATTTCATGTCGAGTACAGGCCGAAAAGGATAAAAGGCCGGTTACAAAAAGGATAAAGAAAATAAAATTATTGCATACTGTCATCTTACATATTCTCCATAATGGACTTGATATTTTTCCCGTATCGGAACAGGTCCTGCATTGGAAGGCGAAAATTTACATCAAGCCGGATTGGATGCTGGAGGCCGGGGCCTTGATCGCTCGGTACGATTTGGCCATTTTTATAGCCGAAGGGCAAGGGGTCGGCCGGCTTGCCATCAAGCTGCATGGTAATCAGTAGATCATCTTTTTGGCTGTTAAAAGAAAGTTTCGTCCAGTTATACGAAAAATTTTCCAACGCCTTCATTGAATAGTCCAGATAGGCACTATTATTTGCTTTCGGCATTCCCTGAAGCAGCTGTTTGGTGTCAGTGAAGCGGACTATACCACTATTGCCGGGTGTGGAAAACAGAAAACCATCATCAAAGATGACACCCTTTTTGCTAACGATCATAGGAATCCTGCCATTCAGCGAACCCTGGCCTTCGGTTTTGTTGATGCCGAACTGAGCTAATAGTTCTGTGAAGCCCAGCCTATCACAATAAAGCGTTGTTTCTACTTCTTTCATGTCGCGAGCAAGCTTAAAGCTGCCTGTTTCCACCTTTCCACCACACCAACCAGCCAGAACTTTTTCTATAAAAATTGATTTTTCGTTTTCAATACGAAAGTTGATCCGTGCTTTGGAGAGTTTAATTTTACCAAAATCCAGAACGCCGATTGTAAACAGCTGGTCAGGGTCGCTTTGCAGCAGCGGCAAATTTGGGAAAACGACACCAACATTGATATCCGAAAGTTTGTTCTCGCCTTGTAGCAATGTACCGTCATGGTATTCTATTTTGAGTTTTCCGGCAGCAACTATGTCGGAAACATGAAAATCACCAACGGCCGCGAGCTTGCCTTTGATTGAAAGTTTTTCCGGAAGCTGGACGAAGTCGGGAAAAGTGACAGAATCAAACTGAGTTTCAGGGAGCCGGCAATGAACAGAAATATCTTGTGTCACCTGTGCCGATCCTTCGCAGGTGAGTTGCAGATGCGCGATAAAAGGGGTCGTGAACAAGGTCGTGAAGGCAACTCCTTTCGGGGATGGGGTTAAGTTTGCCCGGATGCTGCCACTTTTGATGCCTTGATATTGTATTTCCTTTATTGTCAGCTCGCCTGCTGTACCTTCAGAAAGCACAGGATATCTGAAGGGTAACTGTAGTGAAACATTGATCAGTTTTGTCTCACTTTTATTGAGAGCAATTTCAGGGATACGGCTGTTCAGAGTCCCGACAAAAGTTGCGCCATCGAAATCAACCTTTCCCTCTGCTGTAAAGGGACTGACGGACAGGGTGTCGTCTAGAGTGAAGGCGTTGCTGTCAAGTCGATAGTTTATACTGGTTCCAGATTTTTGGTTTTTTCCGTTGTAGCTTATTGTAGTGGAGGCGTGCGTTCTCTCAAATAACAAATGACTGATGCCGCTATATGTGCGTTCCGATATGTTCATCTCGCCTTTTAGGTCAAGTGTACTCTTTTCCGGTTCAGTAAGGGTAACATTGGCGAGAGTGTATCTGGCCTGCTCTGCGTTTCCTGAAATCTGTAGAGTTAAGGGTGTCTGCTCAGACATATTTTGGAAAACAACTTTGTTTTGACTATAACGAAATCCCGGCAACTTCACAGTTGCCTCGTACCCGGTGATTTGGTTCAATAGTTGATCTATATGAGCATTGCCGTTAATGGAAAGACTACCTTTGAGCCTTGCGTCTTTTAATTCGGGAACAAGATTTGGAATTTGGCCGATATCTGGTAGCTGTAACTGCAAATGACTTTGATATCCGCTCTCCATCAATTTTAGTCCGAATTCTCCATCGAGATCAAGTGCTCCATGTGACTGTATTCGCCCTGAAAGAGCTGAGAGGAGCTTCTTTTTCTCTGGTTGTTCAAGAAAACTGAGGGAAACTTGGCCTTCAATCAGAAGAGTGACGGGGTACTGAAAATCCCCTTCAAAAGTGATCGAACAGTTTTTTAAAATAATTGTCTCAACCGCCAGTGGCAGAATAAATGGAGAGGTCTTATTTTCCTGTTTTGAAGAAGAAGTTTGAAAAGGGAAACCCTTAATTGCGGCATGTCCGTTTTGTATTTCAATTTGAAGCGATGCCGAATCGAGGATCACTTCGGCTATTTTTCCATGAAGGAGTGAGGCGGGAGTGTAATGCAAATCAAATCTTGGTATTGAAAGGGTTGGTTGATCATTATTAGCCAAAATCAATGTTCCCCTGGTTTCCCAAGGCGAGAGTCTTGAGATGCTCAGTTTTTTTTGGGTAAAGGGGAGTTCGGCTATGAGTCGTGGAGAGAGGTAGATGTCAAAGAGATAGGGTAGTAATAAGAAAATTATTGTGCTTCCCAGAACAAGCAAAGCGGTGAGGGTGATCCAAATATAGAGTCTCTTTTTCATTTATTTTTATTACCTAAAATGACCAAACGAATGTAGCGAAGAAAGCTCACCTCGCTGAAAAGCAGGCACTCTTTTTCATCTCACCCCTAATGCTGGATTAATTCTTTAACGGAATGATTTTCTTGTAAAAAGACCAGATGATTCTCTTTAGGCCGCTAATATTAGCCTTGCCTTGTCTTTCGTCAGCCAGTATAAACGTATTGCTCAAGACTTGCATAATAAATTGGTGGTATTCCGGACCGGGAAGCTTATTTTCGGTCTGTTCAGATAAAGGAAAAACAGGTTGTTGGTATGTCTAACGAAATTGATTTTGACGAATTGCTCAGTAAATATAAATCAGACCCTTTTGATTATGTAGATGTTCTTGCAGTACATACTGGTCGGGTCTCGTTTAAGGTAGTGGAAGGTGAAGAAGTGAAAGCTCCCAGTGGCGAATGGATGCAGGTTCCGGGAACCAGATTATATGAGATAAACAGGGAACGGAATCCAAAAATAATTGCTGCTCAGACCAATGGTACGGTGGCGCAGATCAATACTGAGTTTGATGGCCAGTTCGTTGAGGCCGGTGAAAAACTCATGACCATCAAGCATCCACTCAAAAAGAAAGAGATTATTGAAAATATTTTGAAAGAAGTGCTCTTGCTCTTTCCCGCCCCCGAGACGGCGAAATATTTTTTCGCCATGGATATCCAATCCCGTATAGAGAAAAAAGGTGCCCGAGCGGTGACAATCGATACCGGGAGAAGAGATCCTGACTATGTCACTGATGAAACGGGATACTCCGGTTCATTATAATGGACAGCGTGGGGTTATTCATTCCATTTATTTCAAGCAGGGCGTTTCGGTTGCCCAGGGCGAACCGTTATTTGGAATTTGTGCTCCGGAAAAACTCCCCTTAATCCAGAAGATTATCACGCGGGTTAAAGCGGATTGGGATAACGATCATTGAAAATGTGTTTCATCAATGTCCGTCCAGATTATGACAGAAAATAGACCGACACCGGACAGCTGTCTTTAACCTTTTGCAATTGCTGCAAAAAAGAGAAAGTGCTTCGATTGCCTGTCCGGTTGATGTGGGAGAAGTAGGTCGGTATGGTGCTTTTGTCGGTTCAACGATCGAATGCCACCACTCGTTGCCACGCGCAATGGATTATGCCCGCAGTCTTATCAAAAAAGCGGTGAACTCCAACGGCTCTGTGGCAAGTGGAACTGTGATATTGGCGGATACCATGAGCCGCTCCAAGGGACGATTTACCAGGCAGTGGCATGCCCCCTTGGGTGGGGTGTGGGGCTGCATGATTCATGCAAACACCCTGCTACCAAAATCCCGTCAATTTATATCGCTTGGCTACAGGGCTTGCCTGTTGTGAGGCAGTGCGTGAGATGGGTGGGGAGCATGCCAATCTGCGCTGGGTAAACGATGTCTTGGTCGATGGAAGAAAACTTGCCGGTTTTTTAGTTGAGACTTATACGGAACCAGTATCATGGCGAGGAGTTTACCCTTGTCGGTTTTGGCATTAATGTGAACAATTGTTCTTTCCCCGATGATCTTACCGATTCGTCTATATCCCTCAGTCAATATCTTCGAAATAAAATTGATCTTTCCGAGTTCACTGCTTTGTTTCTAGCCAGGTTGGCCTGGAATTTTGGACTGCTCTATTATGAGGAGGCAAGAGAGTTGCGGGGAGAAGGTTTTTCCGGTTACATGGGCAAACATCTGCTGCTGGAAAGATGGCTGTCCTGTTCCGATTCTATCGGTAAGAGGGTTTTGTATGGCTTTGATGTGATGACCGCACCGCAATATAAAGCGGAGGTGTTGGGGATTGATGACGAAGGTGGTCTCATCCTGCGTCTTGAAGATGGTCATGAGAAAACAGAGTACAGCGGGGAAATACGCTATCTTGAGTCCTTCTGAAGATCTCTAGCGAAAAGAATCATCCGTGCGTTGGGAGGTGGTTTGAATTTGCGCGCAATTTTCCACGAGACGATATCCCGCTGAAACAATTGATTGCCATAACTCTGCAGGAGTGAGAGTGCTTCGTAGAGGATCCTGCCTGATATTTTCAGACGATGCAGGCGCTCCAGGGGCTGGTCTTGAGCGGACGAAGCATTTTAATCGTCCCGTGGGAAAGAGGAAGTCCCTTATGCAAATGAGAGTTGCACAGTCGAACAGACCATCCTTCCATTAGTCGTATCAAAGCTGTAGCGATTTTAATGATGACCGGGGAACCACAATGAGAACAGGTTTGCAGAGTCTGGTCGGTATCCGACGTAATCAAAGAAACGTATAAGAAAGAGAGAGAGTACCGCTCAGTGGAGGTTGTCTCTGATCAAGGTTATGGAGAGCCCATAAACTGAGCCGGAAAATATGTAAATCCGGTTCATTTTCCCTTACCCCGATCAGGAGGAATTCGCGGATTACAGAAGCGATGCTATAATAGTTCAAGATCCTGGCGAATATGCAAAAAACTGGTATGCAGGTCGGCTTCGGCGAGAAAGGCCAAAGAGCTGTTGGCTTTCTGTTGATAGGTAATGTGAAGAAAACTGAAGAATTCAAGCTTGTTGACAAAACGTTTTTTGCTTTTTTTGGCTCCCTTTGCAATGGCACTGAGCCGACCGACATCTTGGCAGAACAGGGTGACGATCATGTCAGATTCGCCGTGATCGGTGCATTCCAGAACTATGGCCTCGGTTGTCTTGGTGTGTGCCACCATTGATCATTGCAAGTGGTGTTCGGGGAGAGAGAGGATGTTTGAACCATTGCGTTGTTGGGGAAGCTTGAGAGGAATATCATTGAGTGTCAATTGAGCTCTGGTAATGCCCGGCAGGGTAATGCCGAGTTTCTCTGATGCATACCAGATAGTCGATTCACTACTCTTAAAAGTCAGACTTTGTTCCGGAAGGTTGTCTATTGCCAAAGGTGAGTTTGGTTTCCTCGTTGACAGACAGCATTGACAGAATATTTACTGGCTTGGTGCAATGATCCGTGGAGAATCTTCAGGTCTATCTGCGTGCATAACGGAGGCCGTCGCATTTGAAGGCGAGGAAAAGTCGAATAAGCTATGTCGACTTTTCTGGTTGCTTTTGCCATCGAGCAATTTCAAAAATGTGCTTCGGAACGTACTCAATCCGGCTTTCAAGGACCTGCTCGATTTGCTGAGGATTTTCTCCAGGCTGCGTAGTTTCTGGCTGAGGTAAGTAGCAGGATTCCAGGAAAAATACCAGCACAGAAAACCTCCAAACAAGAGCAGCAAAAGCAGAATCATTCCAAGAAAAGAGAATGGCAAAAAAGTTGGACGTTCGGCCATATTACCCAACTTCTTTAGTCGACTTAGTCAATGGGTGCAATAAGAGATTTCCCGATTTATGCTGTTTTGGTCTCTCTAATGCGTACATCTGCAAGATTTTGCGGGGTCGAGTGACAGCATTTTAGCATAAAGAACATAAAAACCACGGGTAAAGGCTTCTGCCGGCAAGGCGGCAAAATCATTTTCTTCGATGGCCTGAATACTCTTTGATGATATTCTTGTTTCCTCTGCGACCGTTAACAGATCGAAACCCAGTCTGATTCTTGTCTCACGGATATATTCTCCGAGGCTTGCATTTTCTGATTTTGAGGATTGAAGTGACATAATGTTATTTCCTGACAAAGTGTAAATCCGATTGGCTTATAGTCTTTGAATATACGCGTCTTCTTTGAGTTTATTAACCCATTCAGAGTAGGCAATCTTTCAATTTTTCTTCGAAAATCTTTTCTCTGATCTCTTCCTTTACCGCATCAGATGGAGCTGTATCCACCTTGGCGTTCTCTTTTCCCGGCAACAGTTTGAAAAACTGGTAGCCGGCAGGAGTTTCGATAATTTTACTGAGTTCTCCCGGATTGAGTGTGGCAACTGCATCGCGCATGGCAGGAGCCATCTCATCTAAGGAAAAAATACCGATATCACCACCATCACTTGCTGAAGGGAGATCTGAAAATTTTTCAGCCAATGATTTGAAATCTTGTCCATTTTTAGCCAGATTGTATACCTGCTCGGTTCTGTTTCGGGTTTCTTGTTTACTGGCAGCAATTTTTCCTGATCATCTGTTTTGGGCCAGCTGAAGCCCATCTGTAACAGATAATACCCACCCTTTCCGCCGTCGCTCGATTTGTAATTTTCGTTGTAATAATCGAGAATCATTTCATCAGTCACAACAATTTTCGAGCGTACGTCGATAACTGAGGAGTCTGCTTTGCAGAATTTGAGATTTTAGTTTTTTCCTGTACAATTCTTCCGTCAGTCCTGAGTTTTCAAGTTTTTGTCTGAATTCAGTCGGATTGAGGGACATGCCGTTTCGCATCCTCTCATACGCAACATCAACATCTTCATCAGTTACAGTAACATTATATTTTTTTGCCTTTTGTTTGATCAGATGGCTTTCAATCATCCCGTTCAGCGTGGCTTCCCTTGCTTCAGCCAGGGCGTTTTGTATAGGCTCACCGGGATGTTCTTTGGCTATGGATCGGAACAATACCGCCGTTTCTTCCTCAAGTTCTGAGAGGGTGATTACTTCGTCGTTGACCACTGCTACAACTTTATCGACAACTTCGGCCGAAAGATATAGTGGAATAAGCAGTCCGATAAATAAAATTGACAAAAAAGTGCTGAAAAATATTCTATTCCGCCGGCCAGTAAATAATTTTTTCATAAAAAAACCTAAGATTTTAAAGAAATAATGCATATACAGAAGATTGAAGAGGAACTGCCTGCCGATTTGGTATAAGTTCTCTTTAATGATCTCTGCGACTTTACATAATTTGTTGAGGAGTTGCTATCTTTCTCTTGAACTGGTTTGCTTTCAATTGTTGTGGAATATTTTCACACATAAGTATATCATAGAAGAAATAATTTTGAAATCACCCTCGGAGTAGTTTCATGAAAAAACAAAAAATGTTTCCCTTTCCAGTCTTGTGTATAACGTTGGCGCTAGCTGTATTGTGGACTGTCTCAGTATCTGAAGCGACTACTAAGATGCCGACGTTTGCACTGGAGAGTGTGCGTGACGGTAAGGTTGTCGAATCAGGATCATTTAAAGGGAAAGTGTTACTCATTACATTTTTTGCAACTTGGTGTCCTCCCTGTTCCGAAGAGGTACCCACTCTAATAAAATTGCATAAACAATTTGCAGATGCCGGTTTTTCGGTGGTAGGTTTGTCGGTAGACCAACAAAGTCCGGCTTTGGTTGCAAAGTTTGTAGAGAAGCGGGCAATAAACTATCCAGTCCTGCTGGCTGAATCACAGACTACAAGGGATTTCGGTGGGATATACGGTATCCCTGTTGCTTTCTTGGTGAATAAGTCTGGCAATGTAGTGAAAAAATATACTGGGTATGTGCAACATGAGATCCTTGAAAAAGATATTCGAAGCTTGCTCAACTGATTGAACTCGGTTGCATTTAATCTAAAAATGAAATAGAATGCATTTATATGTTTTGATTTGTGACGGTTATTGAGAATGGAGCTTCGCTCCCAAAAGTAAACAAAGTCTGGAAATTAAAGGAGAATAAAAATGAAGAAGAAGATTGTTGCTTTTGCAATGGCTCTGGTTTTTGCGTTGTGTACAGCTGGTTTCAGTTTTGCTGCAAAATTGAAGTGTACCGTTGATGGAGTTACAGGTGACAAAGTGACTATGACCTGTGAGGATGCTGATAAAATGGCTCCTGGTGACAAAGTTAAAGTTACCCCAGCAAAGAAGAAAGGTGCTATTGAGGGTTGTTGATTGACATAGCATTCCTCTTTAAGTATTGTGCCGGGTCGGCTGATTTTTCATCAGCCGACCCGTTTTTTGTTTGTAGCGTTCAATTCTCAAACATGCTTATACGTATTGGATTTGTTTAGAGGTGTTGTATCTTGGAATTAGTGAAAGTAATCTTCCTTGCTATTGTCCATGGATGTATGGATTTGCTACGAGCAGAAAGTTTTCTTGATGTCTTCCGTTTTGTCCGCTTAACTCACTATGCTTAAACTGCTGCAGTCTGAACAATTTTACAAATCACACTGAACCTCAATAAGATCCCACCTATGGATATTCGAACTCTTCCAGAATACGAAAGGCAGATTTATAACCGTATTCGACAAAAATATTCTTTAACTTTCGACAGGCTTCGCTTTGGCGAAAAGCAAATCCGTCTGCTCAAAATAGCTGACCTTGAGGAATTTTTAGCTGGGAAGGATCCTATGGCAGACGTCTCGGAGTTTCCTTTTTGGATTCGTCTGTGGGATGCCGCGATGATTCTTGCCTATATTCTAGGTTCGCAGCCCAATGCAGCTGGGACAGATTGCTGGAGCTTGGTGCCGGTCTCGGAGCGCCGGGGCTTGCCGCAGCTTCTGCCGGGTTTGATGTTACGATAAGTGATTATGAAGAGATTATTATGGATTTTCAAAAAGTGAGTGCTGCTGCTTCAGGGCTGAGTGGAATCCAATTTACTCATCTTGACTGGTTGAATCCACCGGTATTAGAACCTTTTGACGTACTTGCAGGTGCAGAAATACTTTTTCGGGAGGAGTTTTTTCAACCTTTATTGAATATTTTTAAGACCTGCCTAAAGCCGGACGGAGTGATTTATCTGTCCCATGACGCAAAAAGGCAGAGTCTTCCCAAATTTCTCAATATTGCCCAGAAAGATTTTGACATTGGGCTAAAAGAGCAAGTGATCAAACGAGACGGGAAAAAAGTAACAATCCTAATCAATCGTTTACGACACAAAAAAAACTGATTACCATACTAATACCCTATTCATTATCACTGTTTTACAGGTTAGTTTCGTTCTCTTTTTTTAGTTCATTACAAACAAGGAAAAATCTACAAAAGACAGTTGTCTCCGTGGTATGCGGGGGAGATGGTTACAGATACCAACTAAAAGTAGCCAAAGAGCTGTTCTTTATGTCCTAAAACTCATGCAGTTATATCCCGTCAATTTAAATATTGCTGATAAGCTTTGCCTGGTGGTTGGGGGTGGAGCTGTTGCTTTGCGTAAAACGAAAAGTCTTATGGCTTGCGGGGCCAAAATCCGGGTAATCAGTCCAGAGCTAAATTCTGAGTTGAATATTCTCGCAAAAAATAATGAAATCGAGTGGTTTTCGAGAGGGTTTGTCGAAGGTGATTTAAAAGGATACATTCATGGTTTTTGCTGCAACTAACAACCATGATGTCCAGATACTGATCAACAAGGAGGCTGCAAAATATTCAGTCTTGCTGAACAGTGCTGACGATCCACAGAACAGTCAATTCCATGTTCCTGCACATTTTCGGCGAGGAAAGATGTTGGTCACCGTCTCCACAGGTGGAAGCAGTCCCGCCCTTGCCAAACGGATCAGACAACGGCTGGAGATGGATTATGTTCCTGAATACGAGATCGTGGTTGAGCTCTTATCTTTGATTCGGAAAAAGATAGTCGGTCCAAATGATGATTCGGCCTCAAACAGCCAACTTTTTCGCAGGTTACTTCAGCTAGGGATTGTGGAGCTGGTACTCGAGGCGAACTGGTTCGATCTCCAGATGCTGCTTCTACGGGAATTACCGGAGTCCGCCGACGCAGTGAATCTTGTTAAAAAAATTCTTGGAAAGTACGATAAAACAATTGGTTAAATCGATGAGTAACAGGAAAAATACCTGAATGTAGTTATTTGCTGCAAGGATAACAATGGAAGAAATAAACTATCTGCTTTTTCAGTCAGTTTTAGGTGTAACCTTCGTCGCTGCGGCAGCATACCTGGTGTATTTTGTCAGACAGAACAAAAAAACACGTAAGATCGCCAGAATGGTCCTTCTTCTCTCGGGAATTTTGCAGACTCTCCATGTCGTTTCGCGATATATTCTTGCAGGTCATACTCCAATAACATCTCAGCATGAAGCTGTGGTCTTTTTTGCATGGGCGACAACATGGGCCTATCTTTCTTTCCGGTGGCGGTATACCGTAAAAAATTTTGGTACATTTGTTTCAATCCTCATTTTTTGTCTTTTACTCATCGCTTCTTTTTCTTCAAGGGATTTCGCGCCACTTGCTCCCGGCTCTGCAAAGTATATGGCTCCCTATTCATGCAGGAGTCTCGATTATTGCTTACGGGTTTTTGTCTCTGGCGTTCTGTGGCGGGCTTATGTACCTGTTGCAGGAGAGGGAACTGAAAAGCAAAAAATTCGGTTATTTCTTTGCCCGTTTTCCATCTCTTGACGCTCTCGATCAACTGAATAATCACTGCCTGACGACAGGTTTCGTTTTTTTAACTCTGGGAATTATAACGGGATCTGTTTGGGCACGTCAGGCATGGGGTACCTATTGGCAGTGGGATCCGAAGGAGACATGGTCATTGATAACATGGTTTCTCTACCTGGTACAGATGCATCAGCGATTAACTGTAGGTTGGCGAGGAAAAAGAGCGGCGGTGATGGCTATCGTAGGTTTTGCTTCAATTGTTTTTACTCTGTGGGGTGTAACATATCTGCTTGGAGGAGTTCATAGTTATGCCAAGTGAAAAGATACTTCTCCTTGGGGTAAATCATAAGACCACTCCTGTCGCAATACGCGAGAAAATTGCTCTGTCAGGTGGCTATGAAGAGCCGCTTGCCGCGATGAAGAATATTCGTGGACTGCGTGAGTATCTATCTTCTTTCAACCTGTAACCGAGTTGAATTATTGCTGGTGACGGAGGATGAAAGTAACGTTGAAGAAGATGTCATCGATTTTCTTTTCGGCGATGCCGTATCGCGGGACGATTGCCGTAAGTATTTATATATATTGTACGATATGGAGGCCGTGCACCATTTATTTATGGTAGCCGCCAGTCTGGATTCGATGGTTGTCGGAGAGGCACAGATTCTGGGACAGTTGAAGGAGGCTTATCGGCATGCCTCACATTTCGGCTGTACAGGGCCATTATTGAATAAGCTGATTCACAAGTCTTTTTCGGTCGCTAAAAGAGTACGATCTGAAACAGCCATAGGGTCCTCTGCAGTTTCTATCAGCTATGCTGCTGTACAACTTGCCAAAAAAATATTCGGAAATCTGGAGATAAAAGTGTTCTTCTGGTTGGGGCGGGTGAGATGGCAGAGCTTGCAGCGGAACATCTTGTCGGACAGGGAATTGGTTCTGTGGTCGTAGCCAATCGGACTTTGGTTCGGGCTGTCGATCTGGCAAAACGTTTTAATGGCAAAGCTGTTTCGATCAATGAGTTGGTTGCACAATTGGAGCATGTCGATATCATTATAAGTTCTACCGGGGCAAAAGAGATAATTCTTCATAAGGATGAAGTGAAATCAGTAATGCGGGCAAGGATGAATCGGCCACTTTTCTTTATTGATATTGCTGTTCCAAGGGATCTTGATCCCCGGTTAAATGAACTTGAAAATGTCTATCTGTATGATATCGATGATTTAAGCTAATGTCGTTCAGATAAATAAGTCGGAACGCGATAAAGAAGCAGTAAAAGCAACTCGTATTGTTGATGAGGAAACATTGAAATTCGAGCGATGGTTTTTAGGTCTGGCGGTGACTCCGACAATCCAGGCTCTTCAGAGAGAAAATGGATGCTATCGGTCAGGTGGAATTGGATAGAACGTTAGCAAAAATGTCCGAAATGGAAGAGTCTGAGCGGAAAAATCTTCAAAAGATGGTGACTGCCATCGTTACAAAAATTCTTCACGATCCATTGATGTACCTAAAGAGTGAGTCATGTGCGGGGCGTGATAACAATGATTTAAAAGTGACTACTGTTCGCGAATTATTTGGCCTGACCAAAGGGCAAGATGAGCAATAGTCAAAACGATGAATGATGATCTGGACAGAAGCAATTGAAAACGAGTGGTATGTTGTAAGATATTCTGGAGAAACGCCAGAAATCGCCTATAATTCGGCAGTCTATTATCTCAGCCGAGCGCATGATGGTCCTCATCTTTGTTTAAGTGAAGAACAAATCGAACTATTGAAAAGTGCGGCTTTTGAGCGGTATGCAGAAATTGTTATCCGGGATTTGCAGCATGACAATTGCACTAAATCCATATATCGGGGGATAGGCCGATCAATTACTAATTATAGACGATTTTGTATGTTTTGTGATCGTCAGAATCTTGAGGTGGACCCAGTCCGGAGTTCGGCAGCAGTAGCTCTTCAGCTATTTTTAGATTTCGAAATTGAACAAATTCAAAGTCTAAAACGACCATCTATTATCAATTGCACTTATAAAGAGCTGCAAGCCTATGCGCTGGAGTTGGGAGTGGAACTTGGACGGAAGTATGAAGCACTGGAAAAACACTGTTTTCTATCGTCTTAATTATGCAGAATTGGACTCTTTTAGTACCCTCTTGAGGAGTATAAGTTCCTTGAACTTAATGTTTTTCTGATAAAAAGAACAAGATAACCAATTCCAAATCACTCATCTCCTGCTGGATATTTAACAGCATTGCGCAATAATTTTTTGCGAGCGGCTCTGAGTGGATCAAGACCTAAAGAAGTAGCAAGAGTGGTTAGGTAAATCATGACGTCGCCTATTTCTTCTTCGATGTGATTGAGAATTTCATCGTCGACTGAACAACTTTCTTCAGCCGTCATCCACTGAAAAATTTCCAATAACTCAGCTGTTTCAACGGAGAGTGCCATCGCCAGGTTCTTTGGAGTGTGAAATTGCTGCCAATTACGTTTTGTGATAAATTCAGAAATTGCCTGTTGTAATTTTTCCATGAATATGTCTTTGTCGTGGTATTTGTCTTATCATTCTGTTATCTCTAACAGGGATAATTTTAGCTCTCAGCCGTTTTCGATAAATTCCTTATAATTATAATTATGAAAAATATAAAGATTTTCCTGGTCTTTTATCTGGCTCTTTTTTGTCTGACTTTTTCCACCATCACCTTTGGTGGTACCTCTAAGGTCGGGGAATTTGACCAGAAAAGAAATAGCCTCATTGGTTATATCCTCAGCAAACAGCTGCCTTCCCTGCATTTCAGTGACAAGATCTTCGATGATGAACTTGCGGGCTCCATTTTTCATCTCTACATAAAACAGCTCGATTTCCAGAAACGGTTTTTACTTAAAAGAGATGTGGAACAGCTTAAAGCATTTGTGCCCTACATTGACGACAATCTCTCAGATGGTCGGATTACCTTGCCTGACACCGGCTATGATATCCTCAGCGAAAAAATCGATCTCGTAGAGACGATGGTTGATACAATGCTGGCAAGTGACAAGGTAGAGGCTGGGCCTGTTGCTGAATTTACTGCATATACCGTTCAATCGGGAGATACCCTCCCCAAAATTGTTGATCAATTTGAAGGGCTGCAAGTTGGAGAATTGATCGGTGACAATAATCTTGATGATTTGAAGCAGATTACGGTCGGTCTTCAGCTAAAAATTCGTAAGCCGGTACCCCCGGTTCAGGGGAGTCTGTATGTTGGGTATTTTGATGTCCGAAAAAAAGAGTCCTATGAAACCGACCCAGAAAAAGTCGATTTTGCCAAAAATCTGGAAGTGCTCAAAGATCGGTGGCGAAAGGTATTGAAAGCCCAGATTATTTCACAGTATCTGGATTTGGAGGAAGGGCAGAAGAATAGGCTGGAGAAACCAGAAGAGGCTGACCAGCCATCTAAGCTCATGAGTGAAACAGCACTCTGGAAAGAGGCTATAGCCAAAATCAGGAAACGGAATAAAAATTTCTTTCAACGTCTACGTCAGGAAACCCTACAGGACCATTACGATCGTTTCTTTAATTGTGTTACCAGGGCATTCGGTCCCCATACTAATTACATTCCTCCTGCAAGCAAAGAGCAGTTTGATATAAGTATGCGGGGGAGTCTTGAAGGCATTGGGGCTCTGCTTCGTGAGGATGATGGTTTAATTAAGGTTATCAATATTATTCCAGGCAGTGCATCTGCCAGACAGGGCAGTCTCAAAGCTGGAGATATTATTTTACAGGTCGCTCAGGAGGGTGAAGAGCCTGTGGATATTACCGATATGCGGTTGAGAGATGCCGTTCGTCTTATTCGAGGTCCTAAAGGAGAAGCCGTCAGTCTCACTGTAAAAAGAACGGATGGTGTTACTGAAGTAATTAAAATTATAAGAGATGTCGTCCAAATTGAAGAAACATTCGTTAAAAGTACCGTGATTGAATCAAAAAATGGCAGCAAAACGGGGTATATTTTTATTCCAAGTTTCTATCGTGATTTTGAAGGAACCAGAAATGGGAGCAATGGACGGAATTCTACAGACGATACTCTTAAGGAAATACTTAAATTAGAAAAACAAAATATCAACGGAATCATTCTTGATTTACGGGATGACGGTGGCGGTGCTCTCGTGGATGCTGTTGATATCGCAGGACATTTTATAAAATCAGGACCAGTTGTTCAGGTAATGAACAGATTAGGTGATAAGCGGGTCTTAAGCGATACGAACAATGACGTTTCTTATGGTGGGCCTCTCGTTGTGCTGGTTAATAAATTTTCAGCTTCGGCATCCGAAATTGTTGCAGCAGCACTACAGGACTATCGACGAGCTGTGATTGTTGGTGGTACGCATACCCATGGCAAGGGAACGGTGCAGACGATTATTGATCTTAACGAAAACATACCCTTGCTCCAACTCCGTAAATATGAGGATCTCGGGGCCTTGAAAGTCACGATTCAAAAATTTTACAGGGTAACTGGAAGCTCCACTCAATACAAAGGTGTAGAGCCGGATATCGTTTTGCCAAATCTCTTCGAACATATTAAATCAGGAGAGCGCTATCTTGACTATTCTCTTCCCTGGGATTCTATTCAATCTGTCGATTTTACACCTGAGAAAAGGTCGTTTGATCTCGAAAAACTACGGGAGATGAGTCTGAACCGGGTGGCAAATGATGAAGGTTTTAAAACTATCAGTGAAGAAGCAGTAAAAGAAGCTGAACAAAGCAAAAACACGGTTCTTTCCGTTCAACTAGATGATATGAGGCTCAAGCGTGATGAATCTCGATTAATGAGAGAAAAAGTTGGACTCCATTACCGTAAATATCGGGAGGAACAAGGAGAAAATCCCGATTTCGATGAACCGGACAGCCAGAAAGAAGATCCCAAAGAGAAGTGGCTGAAGGATGTTAAGGAAGATCCTTACATTAGAGAGGCAGTCAATATCGTGGGTAATATTATCCAATTTTCAAAGAAGTAGAAAAAGCCGGGACCCCTCTCTCTACCGCTATTTGAGCGAACTACATGCTATAAAAATGTTCTTGAAAAAGAGAGGGAAAGGTGCTAGAAATGTCAATTTGTGAATGGCTATTCATTCGTTTCCTCTTGAATTAGATGACCGTTCAATCTAGGTGTTGTTGTTAAAAGAAAGGGTTGTAGGCGTATGGATTTGGCGGAAGCTTTTAGAAATCACAGGGAAAAAATAGTAGATAAATGGGTTGAGTATACTCTCTCTTCTTATGTTTCATCAGGTTTTTTTGTTAAAGAACACGACATTTTTGCCAATCCTGTCGGTGGAAATATTCGGGAAGCATTGGGCAAACTTTTCTTACTTCTCTCTAAGGGTGCTGATTCCAAAGAATTGGTTCCTGCTCTTGAACAAATAATAAGCATACGATCTGTGCAGGAATTCACTCCATCGCAGGCGGTATCACCGTTGAATGCAGTCAAGCATATCACCAGGGAAGTGTTGGGTGCTGACAAGGAGCGAAAACATCTAGTTGCTGAATTGTACGATTTCGAATTTGCTGTCGATCTGGCGATGTTGGCAGCCTTTGATATATTTATGCAGTACCGAGAGCGCTTGTATCAGGTCCGTATTCAAGAGATTAAGTCAGGTAGTCACATATTAACAGACAGCAAGTGTCCATCGACCCTGCTGGCTGATAAAAAAGCTTTAATATAGGTTAATGGTCTTTAACTGGTTGCCGTGTAGCTGGCAGTGGTTTGATATTAGTGACTTAGAAATGATTTTCTAGATTTGTATGAGAAAGTTATTTTGTGAAGGAACTTATCCTGTTTATCGGGGTCAGCTGCGGGGTTTCCAAAACAGTTCAACTGAAGCGAGGTAAGAAATGAAGTACGCCTTCTCATTCCTGGCAGTCATAGCGTTGGTTCTGATCGCCGGGCTCGGATCGCAGATACCAGGGATGCCCTATTTGTTTGGTGTCGCTCTGCCGTATCTGGCCATAATGATCTTTCTTGGTGGCTGCGTCTACCGGGTAGTGCAATGGGGAAAATCTCCAGTGCCATTCCCGATTCAGACGACTTGTGGTCAGGGAAAATCATTGGATTTTATCAAACACAACAAACTTGAGGCTCCTAACACAACCGCTGAGGTTGTTGCTAGAATGTTTCTCGAGGTTGTGACTTTCCGGTCACTATTTAGAAATACTAAATCGGAAATTTATGATGGCCCGCAGATTACCTACGAATCTTCAAAGTGGTTGTGGATGTTTGCCTTGATTTTTCATTATTCATTTCTGGTGATCATTATCAGGCATATGCGCCTTTTTCTTGATCCTGTTCCGGTATGGATTGGTTGGCTCGAATTCGGAGATGGACTCTTTCAGGTTGGTGCCCCTACTTGGTACATGACTGACATAGGGTTGCTGGCAGGCTGTTTGTTGCTGTTTTCCAGAAGATTGATTACCCGTCATGTTCGCTTCATTTCTTTAATGAACGATTACTTCCCGCTGGTGCTTATTTTCTCGATCGCCTTGACCGGGATACTGATGCGTTACTTTCTGAGGACGAACATTGATATCGTCAACATTAAACAACTTGCGGTCGGTCTGGTCACTTTCTCGCCAACAATTGGTGCTGAAATAGGCGCAATTTTCTACATTCATTTATTTCTTGTGTGTGCATTGTTGGCATATTTTCCATTCAGCAAACTTATGCATTTTGCCGGAGTTTTCATGAGTCCAACGAGAAACATGAAAAATACCAGCCGTTCTGAGCGTCATATCAATCCCTGGAATCCGAGAATACTTCCCCATTCTTATGCGGGATATGAGGACGACTTCCGTGAGTTTATGGTAGATGCCGGCATTCCGGTTGAAAAGGAGCTGGCTCCTAAAAAGGATGAAGAGTAAGAATTTTGACCCAAAACTAGCTTAAGAGGATTAGATAACGATGTCAGTTCCAAAATTAGAACAATTATCGAAAAGCGTAGTGCAGGGACCATCCTTGGCGACAGGAGCGATACCTACCATGGATTGGATGGATGTCCCGGTTGTTTTTAAGCCGGGTAATTATGCCTACCCTGCCAAATCGGAAAAGGTTGCCTATCTTGACAGCCAGTCCGGGCTGCATTTTCCCAACTCCCGTGAGTGGTCGCCTGAAGATGAGGACTGGAAGCTGCCGGAAGATTGGAAGGATATTATACTGAAGGGCTTGAAAGAGCGTCTTGAGAAATTCCGTTCCCTGAAAATCTTCATGGACTGTTGCGTGCGTTGTGGTGCATGCGCGGATAAATGCCATTTCTTTCTGGGTACCGGTGACCCCAAAAATATGCCGGTAATGCGAGCTGAGCTGCTTAGGTCAGTCTACCGCAATGATTTTACCTTGGCTGGCAAGATTTTGGGTAAAATGGCTGGTGCTCGCGAGATGACCGTCGGGGTACTGAAAGAGTGGTTTATGTACTCCTATCAATGTACAGAATGCAGAAGATGTTCAGTGTTTTGCCCATATGGAATTGATACCGCTGAAGTTACCATGATGCTTCGTGAACTGCTGCATCTGGTCGGAGTTGGTATTAACTGGATTTTGGAACCAGCATCCAATTCCAACCGTACAGGTAACCATATGGGTCTGCAGCCACACACCTTTAAGGACAACGTCGAGTTTCTTGTTGATGACGTTGAAAGTCTCACAGGTGTTAAGCCGAACATCAGTTTTAACAGAAAAGGTGCTGAAGTATTGTTCATTACTCCATCGGCTGACGTTTTTGCCGAGCCCGGACTGTATACGGCTATGGGCTATCTCGCACTTTTTGAAGAAATCGGTTTAGACTACACTTGGTCAACGTACGCCTCTGAGGGTGGTAACTTCGGTCTTTTTACCAACAATGAGACGATGAAGAAGCTTAATGCGAAGATGTATGCAGAAGCAAAAAGATTGGGCGTAAAATATATTATCGGTGGTGAATGCGGTCATATGTGGCGTGTCGTCCATCAATATATGGATACCATGAACGGTCCAGCTGATTTCCTTGAAAAACCGGTTTCGCCCATCACCGGCACTGTTTTCGAGAATGCTGCTTCAACCAAGATGGTTCATATTAGTGAATTTACAGCCGATCTTATCAAACACGGCAAATTGAAATTTGATAAAAGTCGTAATAGTCATGTCAAGGCAACCTATCATGATTCCTGCAATACAGCCAGGGCAATGGGACTTCTTGACGAACCTCGCTACATTCTTGATCACGTTGTTGATTGGGTTGAAATGCCGGAAAACACTATTAGGGAGCAGACCTTTTGTTGTGGTTCTGGAACAGGTCTCAATACCGATGAGATAATGGAGCTGAGAATGCGATCAGGATTACCTCGAGCCAATGCCGTAAAATATGTTCATGAGAAACATGATGTGAACATGTTGGCATGTGTCTGTGCAATCGACAGGGCTACTCTGACATCACTGATGAACTACTGGAATCCTGGTGTTGGTGTTTGTGGAGTCACTGAGCTTGTTGCTAATGCACTTGTTCTCAAAGGCGAAAACCGCGGCGAACTGGATGAAGGCCTCCGTACCATGCTTTAAAATATCCTGAACAGAACTTAGGAGTTAACGTAATGTACAACAAAAGATTTATAATACCAGGACTGGCCATATTCGTCCTGTTTGTAACTTTTCCGCTCTGGTTCAATGCCTTTTCTAAGGCAAGCGCGGTACCGAAACCAGAATTGCCACCAGGTAGATGAAAAACAGTGTGTTGCACCTATCGCTGAAATGCGGTCGAGTCATATGGCCATGCTGAATCAATGGCGTGATGACGTTTTGCGTAACGATGATCGCGTTGCGGTTGTGGTTGACGGAAAGGAGTATAGAAAAGGTTTGCAGACGGCCTGCATGCAGTGCCACTCAAACAAGGAAAAATTTTGCGACTCCTGTCATTTATATGCATCTGTCAAACCTTATTGCTGGGATTGTCATTTGACTGCAACTGACCTGGCGAAAAAGAAGGAGACACACTAATGGATAACCAAAGAAGAAAATTTCTTAAAATCGCAGGGGCAACGGCTCTGGCCGGCATAAGTGCTCCTGTTGTAGTAAAACTGACCTCCTCTCCTGCCTTTGCTTCTTCAGAAGTCAATGGCGAGCAGGCAACTCACGGAGCACCTGCTGACGCTCATCTGGTTGAAGGATCCGGGACAGACGACATGCCAACCGGAGTACGCCTTGGCATGCTCATTGACATGCGCAAGCTGTATGGTCGTCCAGACCTTCTTGATAAAGCAGCGTTAGCATGCCATAAGGTTCATAACGTTCCGCATATTGACAGTAAGAAGAATGAGATCAAATGGATCTGGCATGCTCCTTTTAAAAATGTTTTCATGGAGCATTCATCATACCATGAGTCAAAAACAACGCGGGACAACGATTACTTCGCCCTCTGCAATCACTGTAATGAACCTCCCTGTGTTCGGGTTTGCCCGACGAAAGCAACCTTTAGGGACGAAAAAACCGGAATCGTTGCCATGGATTTTCACCGCTGTATCGGCTGCAGATTCTGTATGATGGGTTGTCCTTATGGTGCCAGGAGCTTTAACTGGATGGATCCTCGGCCATATATAACTGAATATAATCCCGATTTTCCAACCCGGATGCGAGGTGTTGTCGAGAAGTGTAATTTCTGTGGCGAACGGCTTGCCCTTGGTCAGGAACCCGCATGCGTCGAGGCAGTCAAGGAAGTTGGGGCGATGGTGTTTGGTGATCTGAATGATCCAAATTCCGAAATCCGCCAGATTCTTGACAAGGAACATACCATCCAAAGGAAACCATCCCTTGGAACGAAACCGTCAGTCTTTTACATAGTGTGAGGAAGTCATGATTGAAAAAGCATTAAAAGGCAACTCTAACTACTGGATGTGGCTGGCATTCCTAACTGCATTCATTTTCGTCGGAGCGATTTGTTATCTCAGGCAGTTTATCTTCGGTATGTACCTGACAGGTATGGGCCGTGATTTATCATGGGGCTTGTACATTTCTCAATTTACCTTTCTGGTTGGTGTTGCGGCTGGAGGGTTGATGCTTGTACTTCCCTATTACGTTCATAACTATAAAACATTTGGCAGAATCACCATTCTTGGTGAATTCCTCGCTATTGGTTCTCTGGTAATGTGTCTCATGTTCATTATGGCTGATATAGGTCAACCATTACGTGGACTGAATATGATTCTGCATCCAACCCCTAATTCCATGCTTTTCTGGGATATGTGTGTTCTGCTTGGATATTTAGGTTTAAACATTATCTGCGGCTGGGTTATTCTTACAGCAGAACGTAAACAGGTAAAACCACCGAAATGGGTCTACTTCTTCGTTTATGTTTCCATTCCTTTTGCTGTCTCAATTCATACCGTAACCGCAATGCTCTATTGTGGTCTGCCTGGTAGACATTTTTGGTTGAGTGCTATTACCGCTCCAAGGTTTCTTGCCTCCGCTTTTGCTGCAGGGCCAGCACTCATTGTTATTGCCTGTCTGATTATGAAGCGGATAGCTCATTTTGACGCTGGTAAAGAAGCGATCAACAAGCTGACGACGATCATCATGTATGCTGCTTTGATAAATGCCTTTTTTGTCGGACTGGAATTTTTTGTCGGTTTCTATTCGAATATTCCCGGCCACAAGGAATCTTTAGAATATTTGTTTTTCGGTCTTGAGCATAATGGCCATGTGTATAATAATCTCGTTCCTTTCATGTGGAGTTCAGTCCTGCTCTGTTTTGGCGGACTTGGACTGTTCGCTTACATGAAAATTACTAATGTCTACACCGATCTGATGGTGGGGATTGGTTGTGCTATGGTATTTATTGCACTCTGGCTGGATAAAGGGCTCGGATTTGTAATGGGCGGGCTGGTGGTCAATCCATTGGGGGAGATCGTTGAATATTATCCAACCGCCAACGAAATAGGAATTACTCTAGGAATTTGGGCAACAGGTTGCTTACTGGTGACAGTATTATATAAAATTGCTGTGAGTGTTGAGCATGAAGTAGAAGCGTAGTCGCAAAACTTCTTTTTAGATGAGGAAAGCCCCCGACTTGTCGGGGGCTTTTTTTTTGTTAAAAGGTAGGATGTAAAGAAATAATAATACAATTTTTGATCAAGTTGATATCCGAGGATTTCATTTGAAAAGAAAACGGGTTCTCATCGTTTTTTATTCCTTCACCCAGCAGACAAGAATATTGATAAAGAAATTTATCGAAGGTCTTGAAAGTGAAGGAGTTGAAGTAGGTCTTGAAAGATTGGAACCAGTCTATCCTTATGCGTTTCCTTTCAAAACGAATCTCAAACTGGCCGTAGCCATGGTTAAGACCTTCTTCAGAAAGAGGATGAAGATTCATCCGGTGAGTGCGACATGTTTCGAGGATTGGGATTGTATAGTTCTTGCGGGCCCTACGTGGTCATATCAACCCAGCGGACCAATGCTGGAGTTTCTTGACAGATTCGGTCAGAAAGTCTGTGCAGGGAAAAAGGTACTCCTCATTATATCTTGCAGGTCCTACTGGAGGTTACATTGCTGGACAGTAAATCAATGTTTAAAAAGATATGGTGCAAGTCCCACAGAACCGCTGGTTTTTGTACACCCTATTAGAGAACCTTGGCGCTTTATCGGACTGGTCCTCCAGCTGAGGGGGAAAATGGTTCGAAAAGAAAAATCATGGTTTAGAAAACATTACCCCGGTTACGGACACAGTAAAGAACAGTGCGAGTTAGCGGTCGAAGAAGGGCGCCGATTTGGCCAAAAACTGATTCAAGAAAAGTGATTTGAAAAATTTTACGGCCATTGTCCTGTAATATACAGATGGAAAAAATAAAGAATTTTTTCCGAATAGAAAGTATAAGCTAGGGCTGAAAGAGAAAGAAAAGGACCGAAAGGGATACGGGTTCGTCCGCCTTTTTTCTGATAAAACATGGCGATTAGGCCGACGAGTGAGCCGCTAAAAGAACTTGTGAAAATGACAAAAGGCAGGGATTGCCAGCCGAGCCACGCACCGATCATTGCAAGAAGTTTAATATCCCCCCCGCCCATTCCGTCGACTTTACGTAGGAGGAGGTAAAAAAAGGCTACAGCATAGAGCACGCCTCCGCCGATAAACAGCCCGATCATTGAGCTTTGCCAAGTTACGGTGGGATTCACAAATGAGAACAGAACACCGAGCAGAATGCCTGGAAGGCTGATCACATCAGGTATTATTTGATGATGGATGTCTATAAAGATAATGACAAGGAGTGCGGCGCAAAACAAAAAATATCCAGCCATAACAATTGATAACTGGAATGAATTCATAAGGGCTGCTGCAAGAAATGCCATCAGCAGTTCGACGAGAGGATACTGGAGTGAGATATGCACCTGGCAGTGACTGCATTTGCCACGAAGCAAGATGTAGCTGATGATCGGGATATTTTCGTACCAGTGCAGAGAAGAAGAGCATCTCGGGCAATGAGAGGCAGGAAAAATTATTGACTGATTTTGGTCCGGTAAGCGGAGGATCACTACATTTAAAAAACTGCCGACAATGGCACCAAAAATGGCTGATATTACAACAAGGACAGGATCGGTAATCATATTAAAGATAAATGGTTAAGGTTCGTTCGGGAGCTGCTGATATTATTTAATCATTTAAATTGCACAGTCTAACTATGTCACAATACCAGGAAAAAGCAACTGTTACTCGTGTGGAACAGTTTTCTGAAAAAAACTATCGTCTATCGTTTGATTGTCCACAAATTGCCGGCACTGCAAAGCCCGGCCAATTTGTAATGATACGGACCGGTGTTGGCAAAGACCCTTTATTGCGGCGGCCATTCTCTATTCACGAGATTACTGAGGAAGGGAAGATTCAAATATATTTTAAGGTGGTTGGTAGGGGAACCGATATTCTCGCGCATGTGAAAAAAGGTGATGAGCTATCTCTATTGGGCCCCTTGGGAAAAGGCTATCGAATAAACAAAACGTCACCCTCTGTCATAGTCGGTGGCGGGTTAGGGATTGCCCCCTTACTGTTTCTTGCGAAGGAAAATCGTCGTTTAAAAAAGGATTGTAGTAAGGATCTTCTCATTCTCGGGGCACGAGAGAAACTTGAAATTGAACCTCTGCTGGATGATTTCAAAAAATGTAATCTTCAAATACTTACTGCGACCGATGATGGTTCTCTTGGGCATCATGGATTCGTCATTGAGGTAATGGAATCAGTGGAGTTGCCGATAGGATGTACCGTCTATAGTTGCGGTCCCGAGCCGATGATGGCAGGGGTAAGTAAGCTCTGCAAATCTCATGGTATCCCTTGTCAAGTTTCTGTAGAAAGTGTTATGGCCTGTGGTATGGGTGCCTGTCTTGGTTGCAGCAGACCTGATAAAAACGGCACGTATACGCATGTTTGCCTAAATGGTCCGGTCTATAATGCGGAGGATTTACTATGGATGTGAGTTATCAAGGCGCAGAGCATCCGGACCTGCGGGTAAATATCGGATCTCTTGAACTTGCTAATCCGGTGATGACCGCATCCGGAACCTTTGGCTATGCAAGAGAGTTTGAAAATCTCATGAATCTTCACCGTCTTGGGGCGGTGATTGTCAAAGGAATATCCCTGAATCCCAGAGGAGGGAATCCGCCGCCCCGGATCGTTGAAACTGCCTGCGGTATGTTGAACGCCATTGGTTTACAAAACGTAGGGGTTGACCGTTTTATCACCGAAAAAATGCCGTATCTCGCCGGTCTGAATGTCCCTGTTATTGTTAATATTCTTGGAGATTCTCTGGCTGAATATTCTGAAATCACGCAGAAGTTGGCAGGGGTTCCCGGGGTTGCCGGAATTGAGGTAAACATTTCCTGTCCTAATGTAAAAAAAGGAGGTGTTGCTTTCGGCACTGATCCAGCGATGGCCGGCGCCGTAACGTCTGCGGTTAAGAAAGCAGCAGCCGTGCCGGTCATGGTAAAACTCTCTCCAAATGTTTCGGATATTACAGTTATTGCCAGGGCAGTTGAAGATGCCGGTGCCGATTCTATATCCCTGATCAATACTCTGATCGGGATGGCAATTGACTTGAAATCAAAACAACCCGTTCTGGCCAATGTCATCGGCGGACTGTCAGGGCCAGCAATAAAACCGGTAGCCTTACGTATGGTTTACGAGGTCGCGAGAGTCGTATCCATTCCAGTAATCGGCATAGGCGGCATCGAGTCGGCTGAAGATGCACTTGAGTTCATGCTTGCCGGGGCCACCGCCGTGCAGATAGGTACAGCAAACTTTATAAATCCAAGGGCCAGTGAAGACGTTGTCGATGGGATTAGTGCATATGCAGTGGCCGAAAAATTGGCGTCTATCCGTTCTATTATCGGTGAACTTCACTTGAAATCATAGAAACAAACCGTATCCCTGAACTGCCAACGTCATTGAAAATCATTGGTATTCAGTATGTTACTCCTTGGAAATCACGTTTTTAATCACGAAATGATTGTACTACAAAGCAGGAAATCCATTTCTACGTCACTAACCTTTACAATGAAACAGCTATGATAGAAATTGAACCCATCTCAAACATTGATGCCTCCATTGAAGTTCCCGGTTCAAAGAGTCTTACTCAGAGAGCGCTTATTGCGGCATCTCTGGCTAAAGGGACCAGCATTCTTCTGGGGCCGCTGGAAAGTGAGGATACCAAATATTCCTCTGAGGCTCTTATGCAGATGGGTGTTGTCATGGAAAAGGGTCGAAAGTGGCAGGTACATGGCAACGGTGGTCATATTCAGGCTTCTAATGATCCGATTTTTCTTGGCAATAATGGGACGGCTACAAGATTTTTGACATCTGTTGCCTCGCTTGGTCAATCAGCTTATGTTATTGATGGTGATCCCCGAATGCACCAACGTCCCATAGGTCCACTGATGGCTGCTTTGCGGGGATGGGGCGTGGATATTACTTCCATTAAAGGGACCGATTGTCCTCCTCTTTCCATCAACGGCCGGGGAATTGCCGGTGGTACCACTGTGCTTCCCGAAGGAAAAAGCAGTCAATACCTTTCCTCGCTTTTGCTCGTTGCACCATACGCCCGAACCCCTGCTGTGCTTAAAGTTGAAGGGGAGGTGCTTTCCAAACCATATATAGCCATGACGCTTTCGGTGATGGCTGCTTTTGGCATAGATGTCGAATGTACCTCCGACTTCAGTTCATTTTCTGTGCCCCAAGGATGCTACCGTGCGAGGGAATATCAAATTGAAGGGGATGCTTCCAACGCCTCCTATTTTTGGGCCGCTGCTGCTGTAACTGGCGGTAGAGTGACGGTAACTAACGTTCCAGTGCCATCTCTTCAGGGTGATGCAATGTTGGTACCTCTGTTGGGACGAATGGGCTGCGAGGTTACCAGGTCCGGAAATGGCATAACTTTGCAAGGATCGAAACGATTAGAAGGGATAAGGGTGAACATGGGCGATATGCCGGATGTGGTGCCGACCCTGGCCGTGGTCGCTGCTTTTGCTCACGGGAAAACGGTTATTGAAAATATTGCCCATCTCCGCATAAAAGAGTGTGATCGGCTCTCTGCCGTAGTAGCAGAACTTTCTAAGTTGGGCGTAAAAGTTGAAGAACAGGAAGCCTCCATGATTATTTATGGTGAAGGAGGGGTAGGTCTGAGAGGGGCGGAGATCGAAACCTATGAAGATCACCGTATGGCGATGAGTCTTGCGGTGGCTGGTCTCAGGATACCTGGTGTGCAAATTACCGGAGAAGGTTGTGTCGCCAAGTCTTTTCCCGATTTTTGGCAAAGATTTGCTCTTCTTTCACCAAAACAGGCGTGAGGTTTATTTCAAAAATAGCAAGACGCGGCAACCTGTGGAAACCTGAAGACGTCGCGAGGCATTGCCCATATTTTCTGATATTTCGAGAAAATCATTACTATCAAAAAGGGCCAGCAATTCACCTTTCGGCTGGCTGGCATATGAAGAACAAAGAGTTGTAACAGAAGACTTGAGGCTGCCGTCTATCTGGATGGTTATACTTTTCCCACCACAAAACCTATTGACCTCGTCTCGAGAAATATTTGTGCACAGATTGCCGAATCTGTCTACGTGGGTGATCTCGCCGTAAAGGACACCATCGATTACTGAACATGAGCCGGGACCTCTGAGCAGACAATCTTCAGGGCTGACTTGCGGTCCAACCCTGTCGATGGCAAGTCCCGTTGCCAACTGCGCTACGACTGGAGCCATGATGTCGCGTCCATGAAAGGTATTGCTTATCCGAGGCAAAAAAAGGTCGGATTCAGTTATCCGGTGTATGGATATGGATTCAGATCCGTTTATAATGGGAGTAAGTACTCCGTTGTCAGGAGCTACGAAATATTGAGCTTTTGAATGTATCGCCAAAAGAGGCCTCTCTGAGCCGACTCCGGGATCGACAACAACCAGATGAACAGTGCCGGGAGGGAAGAAAACATATGACCTGGCCAGGAGATACGAGGCTGTTGGTATATCCTGAGCCGGGACTGAATGAGAGATGTCGACGATGCGAATATCCGTGTTATGACTGAGCAAGACCCCTTTCAGGACTCCAACATATTCATCGCAAAGCCCAAAATCGGTAATGAGTGTTACAAGAGGACATGTCGGATGGTCATTTTTCATATTCGTCTGTTGTCCGTTCCCAATTGGGTCATTTTTGGTGGATCCTAATTATTGGAGAGCTGTGCAGCCTTTTTCACCAGAAAATAGAGCTTACCTTCCTCTTTCATGTAGTTGGCGGCAATCTCGGCATATTTACCATTGCCCCAAAAAACGTCAACCCTTCCAGTTCCTTTGATGGCCGCTCCCGAATCCTGTGGAAAGACGAAACGATTGAGTTGAATCCAGCCGGAGATGGTCCCATCATGGCTCACCTCCGGTCTTCTTGAAACCAAATAGCCAATCGTTCCGCCAGGAAGAGCTGATGAATCTATGGCTATTGATCTTCCGGGAGTCAGTGTCTCACCGATACTTCCTCTTGGCGAAAGTGTATCGCCCCAGGTGAAAAAGATGAAGCGCGGATTATGTTGCAGGATCCGTCGTCGCTGTTCGGGATGATTTTGCAGGTAATTTCGTATGGCGGGGATATTCACTTCCTCTAATGTCATGATTTTTTCATCGACCAGCAGTTTTCCTATACTAGAGTAGCCCAAACCGTTAGAGCCGGCAAAACGAACAGAGCGAACGGATCTGTCGGGTAATTGGATTTTCCCGGAACCTTGGACATGAAGGAGAAACGCATCAAACGGGTCTTGAAGATAGGCCAGTTCGTTGCCTTGCAATAGGTTGCGATTTTCGATTTCTGCCCGGGTCCAGTATTTGACGAAAGTATTGTTTTTATCGTATCGACCAATCTTGTTCTTGTTATCTCCAACAGGGAGAATTACCAGAGATTTTGGAGAAGAATAAATTGGATAGAGAAAGGTTGAATTTTTGGTGAGGCTAGCAGAAAAAGTAGGTTCATAGTAACCGGTGACCAACATCTGGCGTCCCCGTAGATTGGCTCTTCCACCTGCCTGATAAACAAGATAATTCTCGTGAAGAAAGCGATTCAATTCCTTTCCATCCGGCCTTTGTTTTAATTTTTCAAGAAGTTCCTGGGCGGAAAGCAATAAGCAGCGATTATCAAAACTTTCGGTTCCGAAGGCAATATTTTCTTTAGGGTTCTGTCTCTTTAGATATGCCACTTGGTGTTTGGTTGACTCGATCAGCGAATCGAGATCCATATCATCGGCAAAAAAAGGATGATCTTGTAGCTCGAGTCGGTGAAGGGGCTGGTTATACACCACACGGTCCGCAGCTTTGGGGGAATCACTTGCGATACTGTTCGTATGTATCAGAAGACCGAAGAGAATTCCGCAAAATGCAGCCGAAAATAGAGCAAATTTCAGGTGAAAGTAACTGATAGCAGCTCCTTCAATTTTTGTTAAATATTACTGCGGAAAATTTAATAAAGCCGTGGAAAGTACAATCGTCAGCGGTAAAAAAAGAGAAACTTTTCGAGAAACTTTTCAAGTTGATCTTTGGGAAGGCTATTTATTCCAGCCGCAGCTGCTCTACCACCACCTGTGGGAAAGAGTTTACAGATCGTATCGGCATCACGGCGATCATCAAGCGGAGCACGGACACTGATTCTTAGTGAATTGTCCTTGTTTTCTGTGATCACTGCATGGGCGGAAGCCGTCTGCTCTCTCGCTCTGATGTTGGAAAAAACGCCGGTTACCCTTCTTGCCCAAGCAGCGTTAGGCAAGGTGTATACCCTGTTTTTACCAGGTATTTTCATCTCCTTGACTTGCATGACCAAGGCCATATCTTCTTTGTAGCCGGTGCGCAGAGCGGCGAGTTCCATCGAATTCTCAATGAAATCTGAGGGATTGGTGTAGGGACTAACCGCTTTATAGAGTTCCCGAGGGTGATAGTGGAGATCTTCGATAGTTGCTCCATAACCGTTATAATTAAAGAGTTCTCCCAGTTCCTGTAGTTGCCCGGTTTGATGTTCTGACAATCCCTGTTCTTTTGCATGTTGGTTTGCTAACTGGTGCAAATTATCACCGAATGCACCGCAGATGGCCCAGGGTGTATATTTGCTGCCCAAAGTTGCATTTAAAATCATCGAAGTGCATGTGTTGGCAGACGGGTCAATATACGTTTGCAATAGCGGTGATTGTGGAATAGTGCCAGCAAAATGGTGATCAAAATAAACAACCGAATTTTTCTGTTGGAGTAACTGAAGAAGTGGGGTCCGATTACTGTCAAGGGAGATGTCGAAAACAGTTAAAATACTGTTTTGCAGGTTTTCAATCAGAGAAAGAAGTCGTATATCCCGTTTTACCCCGGTTATCAACTGAGTGTCTGATCGTGGATTTTCCAGACGATATTGATGTAGGGAGAAAATTCCGTCAGCGTCGCCATTGAAAATGTCATAGTGCATAGTTTATCTCATCTATAGGTACGATTAGTTCGACCATCAAATCGTTGAATTAAAGATTGACACCCAGTGGGAAACCGATGTTGGCCAGACTGAATATCACTAGGAAACTGGTATCATCAGGGGTGAAGCGCGATTCAAATTTGACGGCCCAGCAAGCGGTCTGGTAGGTAAGAGATCCTTTGGCTTCAACAGTTTCACTTTGCGAAATCGAATGTTCAATCGATGCCTCGGCAATCCAACCGTTAATCAGATGAGCGAGAATGGTTCCATTAATCTGCTCGATATTTTCTTCATCATTAAAACTGTAATCCAGGCTCAGGTAATCACCTCTGCTGTTGCTGGACAGACCTCCAAAGACGTGTCGGTTAAACTTATTGTCATACACGTCATAGTACGTTTTGTAGGAAATGTAGGTTCCGGTCAATGGCCACCATTTTAGCTCTGAAAAGATATCTGAAAAATGTCCAACGGAGGCCTCGTCAATAAGGTCGTAAGATTGCTCTATTTTCCATTCTGCATAATCACTAAGAGAGCTCCATTTCCCTTCGTTTCCTGTGAATAAATTTAAATAGTTATCAGCCCCATAGGTAATGGCATTTTTTGGGTCAATACGATCGACATCATCAAATTGAGGCAGATCATTTTGATCAACATCAGGGATATATCCATATTTAAGATAAGGTCTCACCTGATGAGTCATAGTCCGGTCACTGCTACCCGGAACTTTGAAATTTCTCTCAAGAGTGGTTGCAACCTCGGTCTCGAACTCAGGGTAGAGCCGATTTGGTGTGTTGTTGTTGTCCCACTTTCCGTCTCCGTATGTCTGGACAATATAGAAGGTGTCACGGAGGCCAACTTCCGCTCTTGATTCGAGGTATGGGCCTAAGGGAATAGGGGTGGAGATAGTCGGATTGATATCAAATCGATGTCCCCCTTTGCCGTCCTCCCGCCAATAATCAATATAATTTGTATCCCAGCCGAAAGAGAAAAAGGAGTCTCTTATGGGGACGATACCTGAGAAATCAATACTGGGTAATTGCCACAGTGGAGAGTCAGTGTTGCTATCGGTGGAGTGACTTACATCATTGATTGCTAAAAGGCCCATTTGAAGCGACATGCCATTCCAGCTACGGAGAGCTTTAAATGTGTTTTCACGCAAGGTTTCTGATTTATTCTGAAACCCCCGGCCAAAGGTATCTAGGTATCGGTTATGAGTTTTTTCAAATCCCATTATACCGGTATCAAATTCATCGAGGTAATCCTGGTCAGAGACAACATCAATATCCAGACGTGTTTGCCAGTTAGCAAAGGAATGATCCATTTTACCTCTAAGCCAGTATCTGTCACTGCTATCACGAGTGTATCCAGTATCACTATAGTAAGCAGTTCCTGAGGGATCTGAAAGCATATCGTGGAGATAAGTGGCAGTTAAAATTCCCTTATCGGAGGCACTCAAAACATAGCGGAACTCGACTCCGGGCATAAATCCACGCTTTGCATAGTATTCAGGGTAGAAAGTTACATCAGCGGAGTCGGAAATGTTGACAAAAAAAGGCAGGTCTAAACCGAAGCCGTTATTGGTTGAGGAAGAAAATTCCGGAAAAAGAAAACCGGTTTGACGAGTGTTTTTTACTGGGACAACAAGGTATGGAGTATAAAATACAGGAACATTCCTGATGTTGAATTTTGCATGCTTAAGCACTGCGAATCCATCCTGTCGGACGTTGGTTTCTGAGCTTGAAAAGCTCCAGGGAGGGGTTTGACCATCCTCCAACTTACAGGTTATCACCCAGCCGTCGTTTATCCGATAGGTGTCAACCCCTGTCTTTTCAATCTTTTTGCCTTCGAGATGGAGAGAGTTTTCCGTGTTGAGAATGGTTGCATCAGAAAAAATACCGGTCTCATTCACCAGATTTAAGACTCCCTCCTTGGCAAAAAGCTGGCTGTCTTTGCTGGAAATTTGAACATGCCCTTTGGCTTTGATGGATTTTATATCTACATCGTAAACCATCCAGTCTGCCTGGATGGTCATGGTCGTCTGATAAACAGGTTTTGATGACTGGCCAACCTTAGTGCTTGCTATTACGGGTTTTTTGACTTTTTCTTCCAGGAGTCCAGACCACATAGAAGCCTTGACTTCATCTGCTGTTTTTTGCGGCGGGAGTTTTTCACGCTTGGTCAGGATAACATTGCCTTGTGCAACAATGCTGTTTGGATCGTCGTAGCGTGCAATTTTATCTGCGGAAATATTCCATTCTTCTGTAGAGACCTTTTCTGCCTGTGCCTGGCAAACAAAATTACAGATAAAGAGGAGGTGAACCAAAGTGAGTGCTAATTGAAACCGTTTACATCGGAACAAACTTGAGGGCACAGTATACTCCTTTCGAGAGATCGTTGTTAGCAACGTAATAAACTTTCCTCTTTGTGAAGAAAAGAGTAAAATGTCCAGTATTGCAGTAAATTTATCGTTTTTGTGAGGTCTGGGAAGAACGACTCTCTATGTTAGCGTTATTAAGGTTCGAAATGTACGGTTTGGAGTGGATACTGTCAAGATTAAAGTCATGTCCCCACTTGCAGTGATTGTAATATCTGTATGATATGATAGTGAAATATTGACTTGGGTGACATCTGCTCTCAAATTTTTACGTTGAAAAAAAAGATTCTTGAGGAAATGTTTTTCCCAAGGGATTATTACAAATACCATTTGTGTTTCATTGAAATTGACAGTACTAGTGTGTCGGGGAATCATTGTATATGAACGTTGAAGGTTTTCTCACGTCATTACAAGGAGGTTTAGGGCTCCAAAGAGATTTCCGGGATTACTTCCTGTTAAAAATTTAAGGTATATGTTCTAGCAAAGACAACGAGTTACGATCAGCTGAGAGGTGAGAATCCTTGCGGTTAAGCAGCTGGTTGAAACGAGCTTGCTCAATGTGTGCCGGTAAGAGTGTTAGTGTCGCAGAATTATTTTTTAATTTGGTTTGTAAAATAAAGTAATTCTGTAAAGGCACTTGTCCTCCGGAAGGGGGGAATAAAACAGAGTACGCCTCAATAGGTGTACTGAAAAGCGCCCAGTTTGTTGGGGAAAATACTAATACGATGATTGTTGCAAAACAGGATATTTAGAGCCTGTCATTGCCAACGACTATATCGATGAGATAGCCGGATTGTGAGCACTGCCAGCGTACTCAATTCGGTAAAAAGGACGAAATATGGTTGTAAAGAAAAATGCTGAGAAAGATAAAAAGACTGTCCAAATAAAGGCGACGACCGGAGCTTGGTGGAAGAGCACGACTACAGAGGATGTGTCTTCCGATAATCTCGAAGTTCCACAACAGAATAAAGAAGTGGAAGCGGTTACAAAAGCAATTGGAACTATTGAAAAACAAAAAATTGCCCCTAAAAAAAGAACCAGAAAAAAACCGACAAAAACGGTCGATCCTGAAAAGACAGCTATTGAAGCAGTAGAAGTAAGCGAGGATGAACCAAAAAAGAATTTTTCTTCCAAGAAGCCTTCAGGGAGGCGACCTACAAGGAAAACTGAAGAGACCGGCACTGAAAAAAAACTGAATAAACCTGCGTCGACTGAGCAGATTGCTACAGTGGCTGAAATTGAGGCTACTGTATTGCAAGTTGCGGAGAGCTCTGTAGAAGAAAAGGCGCCATCGAAGCGTACAAGGGGACGGCGGGGACGAGGGACAGGGAAAAAACCAGTCGTCGCGGAGACCAGGAAAGAGACAGAATCTGAAACTGGCCAGATCGGAACCAAACAATTAGAAACCAAAGAAGCTACGGTTCCCGTCTCCGAGAATGATCTTGGAGATCTCGTTAAGACAGCCTTGAACAAAAAGATTGAGCCAGTTGCTGAAACCGAAGCTACTCTATCGAAAGAAGAGGAACGACCTTCTGAAGAAAAGGCACCATCTAAACGTTCAAGGGGACGGCGAGGAAGAGGGACTGGCAAAAAGCCAGTCGTAGCACCAGAGATCGAGAAGGCGACAGGGGCGGTTGCTGGACATGTCGGGACAACAGAAATAGAAAGCAACCAGGATGCCTCTCCCAGTTCCGAAAATGAGCCTGGAGATCTTGTTGCGGTCCCTGAATCACGTTCTGCAAAGGCAAAAAGCTCAAAAGTTGCAGAGACGCAACCAGTAGAGACTAAAAAGGTTTGTAAACTGCTGATTAATGCCGAAGAACCTGAAGAATGTCGATTAGCCTTGCTTGAGGATGGTCGGTTGGAGTCCATCCATGTTTCAACTATTTCCAGAACACAGACCAAAAACAATATATACAAAGCTCGCATTGTTGCCATCGAACCGAGTCTTCAGGCCGCATTTGTCGATTATGGCACAGAGAAGAATGGTTTTTTGCCTTTTAGTGAGATCCATCCTGAGTATTATAAGCAGGATCTGTCTGCAGAAACTCTTCATCAGGTAGAGACTAATCAGTGGAAAAAAATCAATATAACTGACGTCGTTGAAAGGGGGCAGGAGATCCTGGCCCAGGTTGTCAAGGAGGAGGTCGGCAAGAAAGGTGCGAATATGACGACCTTTCTTTCAATTCCCGGACGATGTGTTGTCTTGATGCCGGGTTCTGATTCGGCGGGGATTTCCAGAAAAATATCAGGCGAACAACGAAGATCACAACTCCGGGATACCATGACCTCTATGGATTTACCTGAGGGAATCGGTTGGATTGTTCGAACTGCCAGTGTTGACATCACCCAGGAGGCCCTGTCGCGAGATGTCGAGTATCTTCTTGAGCTTTGGGGTGAAATAAAGGACAAAGGGCAGGAAATGGATGGGGTTGGTTTGGTGTACGAGGATCACCGGAGCGTACTTAGATTCTTAAGGGAACATTTTGATCCCTCCATTCAGGAGATTTTAGTTGATGATCGGACTGCCTTGGAACAGGTGAAAGAATTTGTCAAAATGCTTCCTGCGGAACAAAGAAATGTCGTCGTCCGCTTTCATCAGGGTGCTCGACCTATTTTTAATCAGTACAGCGTTGAAGATCAGATAGAGTCTATCTATCAGCGACAGGTAAATCTGCCTTCCGGGGGGTCCATTGTTATTGATCCTACCGAGGCATTGGTTGCAATTGATGTGAACTCCGGATCCACCTCCAGAGGTCAAAATTTTGAAGCTTCCATCTATCAGGCCAATATCGAAGCAGCTACGGAGCTGGCCCGGCAACTGAGGCTCAGAGACCTTGGCGGTTTAATTGTGGTCGACTTTATTGATATGCGAAATAAAAAGCATATCCTGGCCGTGGAAAGAGAAGTTAAAATTGCGATGAAAAAGGACAAGGCTAAAGTAGATTTCAGCAGGATATCTAAATTTGGTTTGATGCAGATTTCGCGGCAAAAATTAGGTGCCCCCATAGAGGCAGGAAATTATCGAACCTGTGAGCATTGTAAGGGACGGGGAACTGTAAGGTCAGTTGAGACGCTTTCTCTTTATTATTTGCGCAGAATTCAAACTGGTGCCAGCCGGAAACAGGTTGAGGTCATTGAATGCCACTTCCCACTTGACGTGGCATCGTATTTGCTCAACAATAAGAGAAGTGAACTTAGCGAGTTGGAAAAGCGTTACCAGGTTGAAATCACTATTGCTGCCGAGGTTGATATGAAACCTGCGGACAACGAGCTTCTTTTTCACAAAACAGAAAAAGAAACCATTTCCAAAAAACAGGCTTGAGTTACCAATCAATCTAGGGTATAAAAGCATCTCCTCAGTGCACCAGTAGCTCAGCTGGATAGAGTATCTGACTACGAATCAGGGGGTCGCAGGTTCGAATCCTGCCTGGTGTACCAAGAAATGACTTAAGAAAACAGCCACTTACAACTTTTGTGAGTGGCTGTTTTCGTATCACACCCGTATCACATTCCCTAGTCGCTTCATATAGTCCTTGGATTTCTGTTCTATCTGGAATGAAGTAACGCTCAAATGCTTTATTGGTGCTGTGCATAGTTGCCAGTTTGATCTGTTCCGGGGTTGCAATCTTTCTTAACCCTATGGCTGAGCTGTGTCGGTTACCCATTCTCCCATTTATGCCTCCCGTTTTTGTTTGAGTTACTCTCCGTTGATGTTCAACAGATGATGGATTGACAGGAGTACAAAAGGTTTACTGGCTGGACAGAAAGAAAGGGTCCAGAGCACCGGCCAATGCGGGAAGCTCCGGCCCCCTTCTTTCTCTGCGATTACCCTGCCCATTTATACGCCTAACTTATCTTTCCAAAGGTTGCAGTTGAAGAACCACTTATTGTTGCTTGATCGCCACTGCGGGACGACATGAACAATGGTATCGATGATGTGACCCTCTTCGGCCATGGGCAGTTTGGAATTGATGACCACCCGGATAGGCTTGTCGTAATTATCCTTAGAAGGGATAATGACGGTGTTTGCGTAAAAGGGTTTTTCCCGGCCCTGGATCTACTCGACTCCGACCACTTTGCCGCATACTTTGATTTCCAGACAGCTTGGATTAATTTTCGTTTCTGTTTGTGCCATTTTGAATCACTCCGTTTTGTGCTCGTTTAGATTTGGGTTTAGGTTCTGGGTTTAATGACGATGGTTTTACCACCGATTTGATAACGTGCTTCTTTCAGACCGCACCTATCGGACATCAATAAACGCATGACTGTGCGGCTGGCAGTTAAGAGGTTGCTGGTTCCCTGCACGGTGAAAGTGCCTAGATGGACCTCTTTTTTTGCTTTGGCTTTCGTTTTGGCTATCATTAATGCCTCGTTTTGGTGCGATGTTTCGTTAGGTGCATTTGTTAAATTGTTCGTAATTCATTGGAGTTTGCGGTTATACTCAAATGTTGATAGTTAATCGGCAAAATCACTAATCAATTGATATTTCCTGCTGTATGTTATTAATAAAATAGTATATCAAATGAAAAATATAAATTAATCGATATTTATAGTTTTAAGGTCGTATGGCAACGTGTCATTGAATCTACAGATATTGCCAATCAAACTGACCTAGCAGAGGTAGTTGGGGTTAAGCAAGGAGCTGTGTCAAATCGAAAAAAGAATGATATTTGGCCAGAAGAGTGGGCTTACAGAATCGGCAAACGATACAACTTACTCACGGAATGGATTCTGACAGGTGAAGGACCGAAACGACTTGACGATCTGCAAGGACCACAGGCTTATAACTTTCCTATCTTAAAAAACCTTGATCAAAGGCTTACTGATTTAGTGGTCAACGAGCCCTATCGAAGAGATTGGTTCAAAGGCAATTTGGAAGATGTGTTTCCGATGTTCAGAGAATGGATGAAAAGAAGGGAGGAGCAAGAGAACAGAAATTCTAAAGCTCCTGATAAGATAATAGCATAAGTGATCGATTAAACATACGATAATTACTTAAAAGATAACGAAATCACTTAAATATCAACCGCTAAAAAACGAATCTTAGAAAATGGAACCACAAAACAGAGAAATATCTAAGGTTACAAAAGTACTTGTTCATAAAATTCACGGTGGCAGAAAAAAGGACAGTAAGTTTTGGAATGAGCAAGCTTATCGTTCGGAATATGCTGACGATGATCAATCGATTCCAATTTCGAATGATTCAATAAAACATTCCAAATTACGTAGAACTGCTCAATTATCACTATTCCCTTTTGCAACTTGTCTGATTGTGCTCATTGTTCTCATCTGCGTTAGACCTGATCTCTTCCCTTTCCTAGATTACCATAGTATCTACTCGGCTCTTGGTCCTATTGTCCCAGATGAAAAAACGATAGAACTTAATGAAAAACCTCCGGAGAGGACTATAACTATACCGGAGGACGTTAAACCACGTCATCATTCTCAAAGTATTACTCTTGAACCAAATAAAAATTTGAACTCTATACCACCTACACCAAACAACGATTTGACTGATGGAATACAGCAGATTTCCCTGTCTGGGAAAGTGTTCAGATGGAAAGATCAAGATGGCAAAATGTATTACTCTAACACTAATTTCCCTCTCGATAACGAAACGTTACAGGTCAAGACAGATGAAAAGACTTTCCAAAATGTTCTTAAAATTTCATTAGTCAACAACAAGATCAACGTTCCCGTAAAGTTAAGAAATAATGGACGAAGTGCTAATCTTAATATGATACTTGATACAAAAATTGCTACCACAACTGTTCCATACAAATACCTCGATATGATTAGCGCCACGTATGGAGAAGATGTTACATCTCAACTTTCTAACGGAAAATTAACACTTGGAAAGAAGGCTTTCATTGATATATGCCAAGTCGGATCTGAAAAAGAAATAAATTTCAACGTTACCGGGGCGCAAATTGTAGCAAAAGGAAATTCAGGCATACTCGGAAATGATTTCCTTAAAAATCGAATATTTAAAGTGGATTTTGATGGTAATTTTTTAGTTTGGATGTAAAGCACGTTTCTGTAAAACATGATTATCAGGATGTTTTACAGAAGCTATTTCCCCCCTTGTTGTGCAGAAAAGACAGGAACCGACTAATTGAGCACCACAGGAATACTGTATGAGTCTTTACCCATGGTTAGGTTGGGCGTGAGAGACGAGTATGAAGAGGTCATAATTGCCCCCGATTTTTCGACGGCAGCTTATATGCTCGAAGAATACTTGGCTCTTGCGACTGCCCGTATATCCATTTCCAAAAGCTCACCAGAAGCCAAGAGTATCTCGCAGTTTCCGAAGCTTCTGCAAAAGCGTATTCTCCTTATCAATGATGATCAAGAGAGAGAAGCTGTGAGCCGTATTCTGTATCCAGTCTTGATCGAGTTGGGCATCGAAGAGCGAGACAGTGGACTCGGGTTAATCTATCCATCTGGAATGCCCTGCGAAGTCAGACGGAGCTTTGATATCCTGCGCAAGTAGCTACTTAGACTAGCGATTGGCTTCAATCATGGTCTTCAAGTTGGAGTCTACCCTTCGGAAATACGGTCTCTAAGCCGCAATCTCCGAGGCGGTTTAGCAAATGACGAATAAAGAAAGGGGTCAGGTCTGCTTTTGACACTTGTTTGAAATGTGTGTGGTCAGTTTGGTGGTTTTTTACACAAATATTAACTTTCTAAAGCGGCCTGTGTAATCTTAAAACTATTGGATTTACAGCTAACCAAAATACTCGTTCGGCCTCCGAAGCCGAAGGCCTATCGCGGTAAAAGAATGACAAAACATCTAACAATTAAATAACCTTATAAGATATATTTCTGGTAATTAGATAAAAGGTGCTTTAGCAATGGCAAGAAACTTTATGCGAAGTTTATATATAGTATGGAAAGATGAATTCAATCTTGGAATTCCAATAATTGATGAACAACATAGAGGTATTGTTACAACAATAAATACCTATCATTATTTTCTTACTGTCGGAAACGCTGAAACGATATTAGCACCGACATTGATAACACTAGATCAATACGCAAAAGCACATTTCACTACTGAAGAAAATATTTTAGAAGAAATAAAATATCCTGAACTTAGAGACCATTTGAGACTGCATAATGAGCTATTTGAAAAGATGACAATTATATCAAATGAAGCAGAAGCGCATAAAGACTACAATATCGTCTTAAATTTTCTACGGCAATGGTGGATGGATCATATCCGAACTGAGGATATTAAATATTCTATATATCTTAAGCAAAAACTATGAGTTAGTTGATCATACTATATAGGCTACCATTAGTTAGTAAACGAATTGCAGCATGTACACGACAAACTAACAGTATTTAACGTGCAGATATTACTGCTAATTATTATTTTTTTTGTTGGTTATATAAATCTAAAATTTTATTATAGTGTTCTTCAGTATCATCATTCAATGCTAGTAATAATTTCTTAAATTCAGGAGGATCATTGTCTTGATACTGAAATAATTTTTTCTCAATAAAGGAATTCTCTGTCTTTATAGCAAATTCAAGAGCTTCTGAATGAATGATATTGTTTCCAATAAGCTTGCTTTGAAACGTTTTGATTTCATCTATATAACTATTTATCTTTTCTAAGGGAAAAGAACGATTCTCAAATGATATATTCTTACTCTTGTATAATGAAATAAACGTATCAACCATGAAAGCATGAGTATTTTCTTCTATCGATATGTCGCGCCAAAAACTACGATATTGACTAAATTTTAATGAAAAAACATTATAAACTTCAGAAAGCAAGTTCTCATAACTTCGCAAAGCAACAAGCACTTCTAAAATTTTATCGCTGTTATTCATGACTATTTCTCCAATTTTGTTAAGAGAGGGGGCAGGTCTGTTTTTGACTCTTGTTTGAAATGTGTGTGGTTAGTTTGGTGCTTTTTGCATCTACTGTTGCACTCTAAGATTATTTCAGCGTCATTAAACCCATTGTTTTTGTAGGGATATGCAAAAAGAATCCGGCCTCCGTAGTCGAAGGCATTTGAAACTATTTCTGAGGGAAGATAAATGAAATTATTTCAGATAATTCGATATCCCTGATATTGAAACTGCTACAAGTATACCAATCACGCATAGTACGAGTAGAAGTTGGATTTTTGCAAATCCAGCCTGATTAACGATTATTCGAATTACCTTTTTGTAACGCACAACTCATCCTCTAGTTTAAAGTGTTGTGCTTTAGCTGCAAACAATAGGCCTAATTTAAATATTTCTCACGCATTTATCGTATGTATTTGATAATGTATATAAAATTATTTCTAAAATATGACTTGAATCTGTTCTTTTATTCATATTTTTAGGAAATCTTGAAAAAGCAGACATTAAAAACGACAAAATCTTGCACGTAAACCGACAAAAAATGTCACTTTAAATTCATAATTGTTATTAAGGCTCTCATTCGTGAGGTCGGACTGTATGTATCTTGCCTGGAATGTAGATTTGCAGAAACTACCCGTCTACGTGTCACGGTAAGCACACATGTATGGGGTCAGAGATTGTTTAAAGTTTACATAGGGCCTAAATTTTCAAATGTTTCTACCTTAACGTTTCCTTCCGGGAATTTTGCTATTATTTCCAACTTTCCACCCATTGCTTCAATGTATTTTCTGATGGTAGATAGATACATGTCCGTTTGTCCTTCCATCTTTGACACAGAAGCTTGCTTGATTTTTAAGGTATCGGCTATTTGCTGTTGCGTAAACATCCGAGCTTGCCGAAGTTCTGCAAGAGGCATTTCCTTTAATGCTTTTATTACACGCTTCTGAACTCTCGCCTTACTCTCATCAGAAAGCTTATTTTTGAAAGTATTGAAAGATTTTGCCATGGGTTATTGTTCCTCATTTTTTAATTCATCCAGGTGCTCAGCATATAACTTATGAGCAATAGGGATGAACGTTTGGTACCAGTTGTTGTCACCCGTTTTATTTCCACCAATCAGCAGAATTGCTTTTCGTCTGGGATCAAATGCATATAACGTCCTATATGGTTCGCCAGCATGTTGTCTTCGTAATTCTTTCATATTGCTAAACTGAGATCCTTTTACAGTATCTGAATGTGGCCGGGGGAGGTTCGGACCCATTATTTCAAGCAACCCAACGGAAACTGCTATGGACTCCTGCTCAACTTCAGATAAAGTTTCCCACCAATTCTCGAATTCTTCTGTATATTCGATTTCCAATTTTATAAATATTATATCCACTTGGCTATATAGCTGTCAAGCTATGTTATATGGCATCCACTTGGATGATTTTTTGATTTTTAAAATCATGTAATATTAATTAGATAGGGCAGTGGTCGCAGGTTCGAATCCTGCATGGTGTACCAAAAAATATTAAAGGTTTATCAACTTAGTGTTGGTAAGCTTTTTTCATTTGAAGTTCCTTTTCTTCAATCAGCATTAAACCTATGGTAGTTTCATTTCATCAGACCAGAGTAAATGTGCAACTGCTCTCCAGCAGTAAACACCTTCCAGTAATTCCTGTACAGACATCAGACCAGGCAGAAGCCACTCAGGAGCCTCTGTGTTGTACACCAAAGTACTGATATGAACGTTGTCTAGTATCTCCCGCCATTACCCTGAGAAAACATTACCATGCATACCCTCACAGGCAGTTCACCCCTCCGGTAAGGTGACAGTCATCGCTTTTGAAACAAACGGGCAGAAAGGCAGAATAAGAAATAAAATCATCCTTTAAAGGCTTGCAATGATTCAAGGCAAATATCGGTGCAGTGGGGTAACCATCTTGCCCCGCATTACCTTGGTCTCAACAATTGAGGCGGGTATTGGGCGTTGGAAAAGTCAGAGATCTCTATCTTTCCAGAAAATTTCCTTTACTGCAGCTTGTTGTGTTCAGGCGTTTGGTGTAAATCAACCAGTGAAATATTGAAGGCGTAGTAAATAATGGTAACCAAAAAATAAACTCCAGATATTTTCGCAAATCAAGTGAGTTATGGACAGCGTAGCCGCTCTGGTCGTTGTTGAAATAGCCATAAACCATCCTTCCTGCCAGATGATGGGCGGTGAGGCGGTTGGCCACTGCTCTCGGTATATGTTGGCAATATTCTCCGCTATATTATTTGTGGTGGACACGGCCAAAGACCCAGTCGGCCTTACCTGTTTGCGGATGATCGGCAATTGAGTTAAGGATGCACAATGCCACACCTATTCTTTAAGAAGTGCGAAAATCGCCTTATTCAGTCAGGAAGGGTTCCGACATTCCAGGACAGTCGGTGGTTGCCTGAGGTGAGTCGTAGAACGGTAAAGCCTTTCCACGATTGCTTTCCAGTGTGGTGTAAGCTGGACCAGGATAAGGGCTAGCTTGTGTCTGTCCATAAATGGCTATTTTCCCCTAACTATTCGTTGCTCTCAAAAATTTAATTCTCGGAATATCAACTATATGCCTGTGGTTAAATTCATTGAGCGCCTCTATTTAGAGCAAAATATCTCATTTATGGACAGACACTAGCTTACACACTTTGTTTTTCTATCAGCTTGTTTCTAAGATCAAGTAACTCCTTGCTGACGCCAACCACATATTCCGGGCCATTCTGTAACACTTTATATTTATGGGGCAGTTGCTGGAGTCTTTCCTGAACGTATTCGGCGATTTCCTGGACCTTTGGTTGTCGTATAAGGCTTTTTCCCCCAGCCATGACCTTTTTTAACAGAATTTCATTTTCAAGACCTTTTACCTTTGCCTTTTCTTTCGAATCAATGGGATCATGTAGAGTTGTGATTGCAGCTGGGTCCTCGGTTTCAAGAAAGATACCGTCGGCATACATCTCTCCCTCCCTGAAATACCGGATAATATTTTTCTGTTCAGGATTGATGATTTTTGCCTGATTTTCAGATAATTTGAGGCGCGGTTTCCCTCCGCTTTTGCACAGCTTATATACTCCGTCCAGTGCTGCATCTTTTCCCCCGGTTACCAGGTTTGTACCCACGCCGAACCCGTCTATAGGCGCATCATGTGTTAGAAATTCCTCGATTACATGCTCATCCAATTCGCTGGAGGCAACTATTTTCACATATTCGAGCCCCGCTTCGTCAAGCATTCTTCGCGATTCTTTGGCAAGCTGGACGAGATCACCGCTGTCCAAACGGATACCGAACAGCTTCTGTCCTTTTTGCTCCATCTTTTTGGCCACCTTGATAGCATTGGGCACCCCGGAGTGTAAAGTGTCGTAGGTGTCGACCAGAAGTATGCATTTCTCGGGAAAAGTGTCCGCAAATTCCTCAAAAGATTCATATTCATCGTCAAAACTTTGTATCCATGCATGGGCCTGGGTGCCCGTTGCGGGAATACCGAAAAGAAGTGCAGCATAGACATTGGATGTGCTCTGCACTCCTCCGATAATCGCAGCTTTGCTGGCATGGATTCCGGCCAGACCTTGAGCACGCCGCAAACCGAAGTCTATGACCGTTCTCCGCTCGCCTGCCGCTCTGCACAAACGTGACGCCTTTGTTGCAATAAGAGATTGAAAATTCATAATATTTAAAAGGAGTGTTTCCACAACCTGCGCTTCAATAATTGAGCCTTCCACCCGAACTACGGGTTCATTGGGAAAGACGACATCTCCTTCACGGGGAGCATAGACAGTACCTGCAAAATGAAAATTTCGAAGATAATCCAGAAAATCGGCATGAAAGCCGGTAGAGCGCAGGTGGTCCAGATCTTCTTCCTCATAACAAAATTTCTCAAGCATGGCCAATAAGTCCTGTAATCCGGCAAAAATTACGTAACTACTGGCAAAAGGGGTTTTTCTGAAAAAATAATCAAAAGTAGCCTGAATATCTTTTCGGCCCTTAAGATAGTGCGCCTGAATCATAGTCAATTCATATTGGTCCGTGTAGAGACCCACGTGTCTAATAACGTGAAGGTACAAAGCCACCCCTGGCAATCCCCACAATCAAATCCGGCCGTATGCCCTTCTTCAGCATCTGCAGACTCAATTGAAATGCCACATCGTACACTTCCTTTATCGAGATGAGCTGAACTTTGATTTCTTTTTTTTTCCAATTTTGTCCAGTAATGTTATAGAGAAAAAAATTAGCCTGCAAACCCGCGGTGTCAAATGTCGCGTAAAAAATTGCGGCAACAGATACGGTGGTATGAAAGGGCAGGTTCCTAGTCCTTCGGCATGGTTTCTGTATTCCCTGACCGACCGGATAAATCCTTCAGCAGGGATTCAAGCCGCTGCAGGGAATCGGAGGCCTCCTGAAAACGTTTACCGCCCATGGCGTCGAGATAACGGGTGAACGATTCGTTGGCCGAGCGGATCAGTGCCCGCATCGACAAGGAGGTTTCCTCGTCGGGCCCAAGCTTTCCTGGTGTCGCCTGCGCTTCCTTGAACAATCCCTGTAATGCCTCCCCGAAGGTTTCTGCATAGCTGAGCTGATCATCATGCATTACGGCCACCAGCCGTAATTCAGGATAGGCCGCGGTTTCGGCCTGCAGGTAGATGGGTTCGACATAGAACAAGGTCTTTTCCAGCGGAATAGCCAGGACATTACCGCGGATAACCCGCGAACCGCGCTGATCCCAGAGCGTGAGCTGACCGGAGAGGAATCTATCCTGGTCGATCTTGGTTTCCACCTGCTGGGGTCCGAGGACTCTCTTTTCCTTCGGAAACTTATAGGCCAAAAATCTTCCGTAATTGTCATTGTCACACATTCCGGCAATCCAGCCGATGGAGATCTGCCTGTTCTTCGGGGTAAACGGCAGCATCAGGACGAATTCCGGATGATCGAGTTCAGGTAACTCCCACATGATGTAATAGGGTTCGACCGGCTGCACCGCCTGATAATATTTTTCGGTTGCCCGAACCCAGAGATCTTCCTGATTGTAAAAAACGGCCGGATCGGTCATATGATACTTTGCATATACCAGCCCCTGCAGGAGCAACATGTCGATGGGATAGCGAATATGCTTTGTTAATGAAACCGGCATCATATCCTTCTTTTTGAACATGTCTGGAAAAATTTGTTGCCAAGTGCGGATGAGCGGATCTTCTTCATCGAAGACGTAAAAATCGACGGATCCGTTGAAGGCATCGATTACTGTCTTGACACTGTTGCGTACGTAGTTGCTGCCGTGAAACCTGCCCAGCTTTTTCTCCGTATATCTCCCCGTTCCAACACCGGTTCTATTCACGGCGCCGAGCCCCCTCTCGGAGATAAACATTTCACTATAGGGATAATATCGGGATGTGGTGTAACCATCTATGATCCAATAGAGTTTTCCTTCGGAGAGCACCACGTACGGATCATCGTCAAACTCCAAAAAAGGTGCCAGAGTCTGGGCCCGCTTTTTGATTTGCCGATGAAACATAATACGACTCTCCCTGGTCGGATATTCCGAGAGAAAAAGTTGCAAGCCATCGAATTTCCAACCATAGAGAAATTTTCTCCAGAGATTTCCCAAGACCACCCCGCCCTCGCCGGGATAACGGATATAGGCGTTCTTTTCGCCTTTGGGGTAGTCGATTTCTTCTTCACTCGTATTCACAAGGACCGGTGTGTCGGTCAGTTCGCCATAGTATATCTGCGGACGATCGACGACGATATTGACGTATCTGCTCCTGGGCGGAATATCCCGGATGAGCAGGTCGGGCAGTCCTTCTCTGGTAAACTCGCTGACATTGGTCATGGTGATACCGTAACCATGGGTGTATTTGAAGCGGCGGTTGACGAAGGTCTGACTCTGCGCCGGCAGATTGTCAAGCTGCATTTCCCGGGCGGAAATCATCACCTGTCGATATTGACCGTCCAACATATACCGGTCGACATCAACATCCCTGAACTCATAATAGAGCCTTATTTCCTGAAACTGCCTAAAGACCGCATCGAGTGCCCTCCAGTCCCACAAACGAATATTGGAAAAAATTCCGCTGTTTTTCTCAACCATGTCCTCCGTGAATCGATTATCGACCGGGTATTCCTTTTCTTCTACCGTATCAAGTTTGAAACCAAGGCGGGTGAATTCGATGTTATGAGCTATATAGGGCCTCTCAAAGGTTATTTCGTTCGGCTCCACGCGCAGGCGCTGGAAAGCAAAGGGAACGAGATACAATGAGATGGCCTGCAGCCCGATAACGCCCAGGGCCACAGCAGCAAATACCGCTGAATGATAGCCTTTCTGACTCTCCTTCTGTCGGCTGAACCTAGCAGCTACGCTACGACGAAGAGGAGAAATGAACATCATTACCGCTGCTGCCGATAGTACGACGATCATGAACACCATGGCAGGCAACCGGATATGAACATCGGTCCAGCCCGGTCCGGTAATCGGTCCCACGTCGGAATACATCAGGTAGTAACGTTTGAGAAACATCACATAGGCCATGACGGCAAGTAGGATTCCAGCTGCATAATAGACTGCCTGAGTTCGCTCTGCGTGGCCGCTCAATTCTATTCTGATGGTGTTATCTTCAGAAAATTCCAGATAGACATCCGCCGCAGTTGCTGCAAGGCTGATAAGCGACAACAGGAGCAGGAGGTTGCCTGCAGCATTGAGCAGCGGCAGGCTGAAAAAATAAAAAGCCGTCGTCTTGCCGAAGATAGGATCCCGCAACTCTGTCGGTGCAGCGTGGATAAAACGCAGGATGTTTTCCCAGTTTGTAATACCCAGATTGAGTCCGAGCAGCGCGCCGAGCATGACGGCAGCATATCTCAACAACTGTTTCTTCTTCGAATAGCCAAGGGTCAGCAGGTATACAAAACCGGCCGAAAAGAGGGCACACCCGGTTCCGGCAAGTACGCGCACCCGGAAAACCTCCCAGAAACGCTGGTGGAAACCCAGGGCGTCGAACCAGAGTACTTCCCCCCAGAACCCCATAAACCAAAAGAAGACAAGAGTACCGGCACTGATGAGCAACCCTGTGCCGACTCGTATTCTCCTACCGGACTTCACGCCGCTTACAGCCAGCCAGAGGCCAAAGCCTATCATGATAATCATACAAAACGAATACATGTATCACTCCTGATTTTTGACAGAAAATACTGTTTTTTCAGGATAGATCAGACAACTCTACAACATATACTTCCAAGATCTATGCCACCCCCTCAACAACCACTTTTGGGGAAGCATATGGTCACAACATGGTCGGAATGATCCGGCAAAACGGGACATCTGTCCGGCAAAACGGGACTCTGCACACTTTAGTCTCAGCAGTCGGATCAGAGCAGGCAAGGAAGAGTAGTGGCTACCGTCAACAGTGAAGAGATCGTCAACGCAAAAACGTTTCCGCCCCTCTGGGCCGGAAAATCATGCACCTCGATAACAGCCTGAGCCGCAACGAATGGGTGGCGATATATCAAAAAAAAACGGGGTATAACAACCGGGAGAAAGAGCAGGACTTTCGGAGTTATGTTCTTTCCTCTGAGGACTACCGGTTAATCATGCAAGTTTTGTCAGCATTACGTATGATGTTTTCAACGATTTCACCTTTGGCTATTTATAATTTATCGAGACCGGGAATCACAGAATTCATCATAGATATCTTCCTGTTGGCAAAAGTCATGTATGGCTTGAGCAATGCGTTTGTGGAAGTTTTTCCTCGCAGGAATTATTTTACGCCAAATTTAGAGCCGACGTTTTGCACCTCTATCATTTCTTTCGCTCGATCAATTGATTCTTGAACAGTATTGCCGCCTGTATCTATATGTTTGATGTTACCCAGGGGATCGATTATCTCAAAGGAGTAGCTTTCATCCATGCTTTCCTGCCGAATGATCCGAATAATCCAGCCTGCGTATTTTTTTTCAATGATATCATTCATGTTGACTCTCCTAATTGGTAAAAATGGCATCCAAAATCTATGAAATGCGCGCCAATCCGGACGGTACGAAAATCGCCGTCCTGCGGATACTACTTTTAGATCAGGTATAGATAACTAAACAAAACTTCATTGCGTCAGAATTGATCTCTACTCTGAATTAGAATTTGTAAGAGAGGAATTTCATTTTTAGAGGCAATCATATGAGCTCTTTCACCTTTCTGACGATAGCATCTTTGGAGATTTCCTCAAAATCAAGAAGTTCCTCCGGTTTGCCGCTCCGAGGTCTTTTCCGAACAGCGAGAGAGTGGATGAGCGCGGGAACCATGGCAAGTGCAGTTCTGACCGCCTCCCCAATACCACCTTCCGGAAAGTGGTCTTCCACGGTGATGATGGCCTTACTGGCTTTGGCCGCGGCAGCGAGCGTTTCCTCATCTATTGGCTTTATGCTGTATAGGTCAATTACGCGAATGACAATATTTTCTTTCTTTAGTTGTTCATAAGCCTCCAGCGCTTCATGGACAGTTATGCCTGCTGCAACGACCGTAATAAGATCGTTATCACTTTGTTTCAGTACCTTGCTGCCGCCAATGGGAAATTCTTCCTTTGTGTCGTAGATGACAGGCGTACCTCCACGAGTGGTTCGAATATAGACAATTCCGTGATGCCCGGCGGCTTCTTCCACCAGCCTTTCGGCTGAGACGGCATCTGAAGGATAGAGGACAACCCCATCCAGAATGGTTCTGAACATGGCGATGTCTTCCAGGCCCATTTGGGATGGACCGTCCATGCCGATCGACACTCCAGCATGAGATCCGACGAATTTGATGTTGGCATCAGAATATGGACTCATCCTTATTTGATCGAAAGCACGGCTGAAAAAAGCGGCAAAGGTAGAGACAAATGGAATTTTACCCCGGCAGGAAAATCCGAGAGCAGCTCCGGCCATGTCCTGTTCAGCAATGAACATCTCGAAGAACCGAGTTGGATATTCTTCCTTGAATCGTTGAGCTTTAGTCGAGTTGCTCACCTCTCCATCCAGGCTTACAATATCTGGATATTTTGGATAAATTCGAGCCAATGCATTGCCGTATGCATTTCTGGTGGCTACCGATTTTTCCTTCGAATAATCTGGATCCCTGATGTCCATGAAAGCAGATTTGGCAAGCTTTAAATTTTCGGGTCTGGCTATTTTCCCCCTAATAGATGTATCTATTTCTCCCCATTCCTGCAGTATCTCATTCACCATGCCCTGATCAAGCGCCTTTCCGTGCCAGCCGTTCTTGTCTTCGACCGGAGGGGCACCTTTTCCTTTGATGGTCTGGGCAATGATCATGGTTGGCTTGCCTGTGGTATTCAGGGCTTTTTCATAGGCGGAAACAATATCCGGGAGTGCATGCCCGTCGATTAAAATTGTTTCCCAGCCAAAGGCGGAAATCCTTTTCTGGTATGCATATATATCATGCCCGTACATGGTCTCCCCACGCTGTCCCAGTCTATTGACATCAAGAATGCCGACAAGATTATCCAGCTTATAATGTGCTGCAATTTGAATCGCCTCCCACTGAGATCCTTCTGCCATCTCACTGTCTCCGAGAAGGATGTAGGTTCGGTACGAGAGGCGGTCCAGTTTGGCGTTAAGCGCCATTCCCACCCCAATGGAAAGCCCCTGCCCCAGGGAACCTGTTGCAGCTTCCGTGTATCGGAAAGAGTCGGTGGGATGGCCTTCGAGAGGGCTGCCGAAATGCCTGTAGGTCATCAGCTCCCTCTCGTCCAATTTCCCTGCTGCCGCCCAAAGTGAATAAAAAAGGGGCGATGCGTGGCCTTTTGAGAATATCAGACGGTCGTTGTTGGGATGCTCGGGATCGTCAACATTGAACTTGAAGGCTCCACCGAATAGAAGCCCTGTCATTAAATCTGTAGCAGACAGGGCTGAGGTCGGATGACCTGAGCCCGCCTGGGCGGTTGAGGTGAGGATGTAATATCGTATCAAACGAGCGAGTTTTTCGTATATTTTGATCTTTTCTCCATGAGTCATGGTGTGTCTCCTTTATGTCGAGGTTCTTTTCTTCAAAGGTAGTCTTTAGTTTGTATTGCATATTAAATGCCATTCAAACGAAAATCTCTCAATCTGTTCTATCGACAGACTGCTCAGCGTGAAATGCTTGGCGCTCCGCTGAACCGTGTTGATGATTTTTGTCAGGGTGGGAAAAGATATAAATTAAATGTGATATTGATTAGGGAATGTTTTTTGCATTATTGAGCTGACAGAGCTGTTCTATTTTGTTTCATGGACATCGGGATGAGCTCAGCTTATCTCGTCTTAGTTGCAACTCCATAAGAGGAGGGTATGAAATGACAAAAAATCCATTGCTCACCATTCAGGATTTCGATCAAAGCATCTGGCAGGACGATCTTCGGCGAAACATGATTCAGTCAGGGGAGTTAGAACGGTTGATCGAGGAAGATGGCATTCGTGGTGTCACTTCAAATCCCGCGATTTTTGAAAAAGCTATTGCAGGAAATCCTGAATACCAGGAAGACATCACCCAACTTGCCCAGCAAGGTAAATCCATCGAGGAAATCTATGAGTTTCTGACCGTAAAAGATGTTCAGATGGCGGCCGACAAGTTTCGACCACTCTATGATCGCTCTGGCGGGAGGCACGGATTTGTAAGCCTTGAAGTCAATCCCCACCTGGCGTATGACATTGAAGGTACTTTAAGCGAGGCACGACGACTCTGGCAAGCCTTGTCACGACCCAACGTCATGATCAAGGTACCGGCGACGAAAGAAGGCCTGATTTGCATTGAGCAGCTCATTGGAGAAGGGCTCAATATTAATGTTACCCTGCTTTTTGGTTTACCCCGTTATCGCGAAGTTGCCTATGCCTATATCCGTGGTCTGGAGTCCAGGGCTGGAGGTAAAGCCCCTTTGAACCACATCGCCTCGGTAGCCAGTTTTTTTCTCAGTCGCATCGATGTCCTTATTAATCCTATGTTGAAAAAAATTGAACAGGATCAGGTACCGGGCACCGATATCCCTGCCCGTATATATGGACAGGTTGCCATTGCCAGTGCTAAAAGTGCCTATCTGATATATAGAGAGATTTTTGAAAGTGATCGCTTCAATGTGCTGATCGAAAAAGGGGCACGTCCCCAGCGTCTGCTATGGGCGAGCACCAGCACCAAGGAAGAGGGATTCAGCGATGTCAAATATGTGGAAGCATTGATTGGACCCAATACCGTCAACACGCTTCCCCGAGAGACCATCGATGCCTACCGGGATCACGGCCAACCGAAACAGCGCCTGACCCAAAACATGGAAGAAGCTGTCCAGGTCTTGGGAAGCCTCATAAATCTGGATATCTCGATTGATCAACTTACTCAGGAACTTGAAAAACAGGGCGTTGACAAATTTATCAAGCCCTATGACAGCTTGATGGGCACGCTGAAAAAAGTAGTTTGATCAATGCTCTTTACTGCAACTCGAAAAACGATATGTCCCACCAGAAAGGGAGAGGGAAGTTAGATATCGGATTGGTTGGTTTGATGATCGTCAATGGATAAATGTTACATGTGGAGCCGTGTGCGGACTCATACGCAGTTCTGTGGGGCAGCGCAAAATCGGCTCTCTCTGCCCCGATTTTGCGCGGTTTCGTGGTTAATATTTTCGTAGTTTGCGTCTAAAAAAAAGCTGGCCCCGCTGGTCTGGAACTGGCTGATTATCATTTTTTCCTTCACTGGTCTTTCTATCGGCTTTTATCCCGAGATGATCACAAGTATCGGTCCCGGCGGCCTGAAAGTTGAGAAAGTTGCCCCCAGCCCTACAACACTCAGGGTCACATGGGGAGGTATGGGTGCAATCCGAATTTTTCATAGCCATTATGATTAAGGGAAACAACCAAATAACAGGAGGTCTCCAATGATAAAGAGAGGTGTCGGCGGAGTAGATTCCAAACTGATTTCAACCGGAAATGATACAAAACTGTCACCTTGGTGGCGATACAGCGCACTTCTTGTTTTTCTTGTCGGCCTTGTCATCCTTATCTATCTTTGTCGTTGTCGTGGTAGGTAGCCTGCTTGGCGAGTTACTGGGAGTCCGGCAAATATTTGGTGGAAATTGGTCGATTTTTGGTCACCAGGGCTGGGAATATCTTGATCTGGGCCGGTTTTGGCAGGTGTTGCTGGTATTGGGCTGCTCTGGTGGCTGTTTCTTCTCTACCGTAACATCAGGGATACAAAACGAGATCCCGGACGTCGAGAAGTTATATTTCTTTTTCTCGGTGGTGCTGCGGCCATTCCTTTTTTCTACCTTCCGGCCTTCTTTTTTAACAGCGGCACCAATTTTTCCATCGTGGATATCTGGCGGTTCTGGATTATCCACCTCTGGGTAGAGGGGTTCTTTGAGCTGTTCGTAACCGTAATGGTAGCTGTGACCTTCTTCCAACTCGGAGTAGTTTCCCGGATTACCGCAACCCGGATCATTTACCTGGACGCCATTATATTTCTTGGCGCTCTTCCGCTTGTTATTGCCGCACTGCTGACCTACGGATATGTTCGTTCTGGCGACAACTAAATGACTCGGTGGTAAAGATATATATTCTTGGATTACCGCATGGATGGTCTAATCATGCAGTAATCCAGGCAGTACATGATCGAAAGCGACCCTGCGATCGATAATCAACAACATCATTGAGTGCATAGACAGCCGTGTACCTCGCAAAAAATGCAATTGTGCCCAGCAGGATGACCTCTAATGGAGGTAAATGATCAAGCCAGAGACGGGCTGCGAGCAAAGGTGTACCACATGTCGAGCAGACTTCGTATACCTGCCCAAACTTTTCGTTATAGAGGTGTAAAGGGTAATTTCTGGCCGCTGATGGAAACCTCATACCTCAAGCCACCTGTGGCATGAACAAAGGTGGCACATGCATTTGTAATATCTGGTTTTGGCCTCTCGTTATCCCTACATATAGCTATCCGGGATAAATTAACTTTTTATCAATGTATCCTCGTTGGATGAACCCTTCTTTTCAAACTCCGCTATTTTGATAACAGCCTCGATAACCGAATCCGGATTCAGGGAGATGGAATCTATCCCTTCTTCTGCAAGAAACCGGGCAAATTCGGGATAATCGCTGGGTGCCTGACCGCAGATGCCAACCTTGCGTCCAGATGTGTGGGCCACCTGAATAAGTCTGCTGATCTCTGTCTTGATTGCCACGTTTCGTTCGTCAAACAGGTAGGAGAGTTCTGTCGAATCACGATCCACTCCCAGAATGAGCTGGGTGAGATCATTGGAACCGATGGAAAAACCGTCAAAGCGCTTCGCGAATTCTCCGGCTAGTACCACATTGGCCGGGATTTCAGCCATGACATAGATCGCCAGGCCGTTTTCTCCCCGCACCAGCCCATTTTTCGCCAGGACCTCCAGGACATTGTCCGCCTCCTCAGGGGTCCTGCAGAAGGGTATCATGATGATGACGTTGGTGAGCCCCATTTCTTCACGAACCCGCTTTATGGCAAGGCATTCCAGGGCAAAGCCTTCCCTGTACTTATCAGAGTAATAACGGGAGGCGCCTCGAAATCCCAGCATGGGATTATTTTCTTTGGGCTCAAACAGCCTGCCGCCGATCAGATCAGCATATTCGTTGGTCTTAAAATCGCTCATCCGGACAATAACAGATTCCGGATACTGGGATGCGGCAATCCTACCGATGCCCAAGGCCAGACGATCAACAAAATACTCGGTCTTATCCTTATAGCCGAAGGTAAGCTGCCTGATCTGTTTTTTGGCCTCCTTGTCCTCTAAGGTATCATAATGGACCAGGGCCATGGGATGGATCCGGATGATATTGTTAATGATAAACTCCATTCGCGCCAGGCCGATACCGCGGCAGGGCAGTCTCCACCACCGAAAGGCGGCCGCCGGGCTGGCGATATTCATCATGACCTGTATTTTGGTCTCTGGTATTTCTTTGAGATCAAACTGCTTTTCTTCATAATCGAGGATGCCGTTATAAACATAGCCCATATCGCCTTCGGCACAGGAAATGGTGATCTGCTGACCGTCCTTTAGAATATCCATGGCATCTGCGGCGCCCACGATGGCCGCTACTCCCAGTTCGCGGCTCACTATGGCCGCGTGACAGGTACGCCCGCCGTGTTCTGTTACAATCCCTGCCGCCCGTTTCATGACAGGCACCCAATCCGGATCAGTCATCTCGGTGACCAGGATGGCACCGTCTTCGAATTGAGAAATCTCATCCGCACTTTTGAGCCGACAGACCTTTCCTGTGGCGATAGCCTCGCCGATACTCAGCCCGGTTAAAAGTCTCTCGCCTTTTTCTTTAAGGGTATAGGACTTCAGGGTAGCGGATTCTTTACCGGATTGAACCGTCTCAGGACGGGCCTGCACGATAAAAAGCTCTCCCGTTTCACCATCTTTGGCCCATTCCATATCCATGGGACTCCCGTAGTGTTTTTCAATCACAGAGGCCCAACGGGCAAGTTGCAGAATCTCTTCATCCTGAAGAACAAAGGAACGCCGCTCTTCTCTGGGAGTATTGATGTTTTTGGTTGTCTTGCTGCCCCCTTTGGCATAGACCATCTTTTTCTCTTTTTCACCCAAGGTCTTACCTATAATGGGTTTGAGGGATTTATTGTTCAGCAGGGGTTTGAATACTATATATTCATCAGGAGTTACCGTACCCTGTACCACATTTTCACCTAGTCCCCAGGTTGCATTAATGACCGCCACATCTCTAAAACCAGTCTCGGTATCGATCGAAAACATAACACCCGAACCTGCCTTATCGGAACGTACCATCTTCTGAACTCCTACGGAAAGGGCAACCTTCATGTCGTCAAAACCCTTTTCCGCCCGGTAGCTGATGGCCCGATCGGTAAAAAGTGAGGCATAGCATTTACGGCAGGCATCGAGGAGCTCTTCTTCCCCCCTGACATTTAGGAAAGTCTCCTGCTGACCGGCAAAACTGGCATCGGGCAGGTCCTCGGCCGTGGCGCTGCTTCTCACTGCCACCGACACCTCCTCATCATTATTGCGCTTGTATAGTTCCTGGTAGGCGCCGCGGATATCTGCGGCGATCCGTTGGGGAAAATCGGCACGGAGAAAAAGTCTTCGGATAGATCTGCCTACTTTGTTTAGGGGCTTTTGACCGGTCTTAAGATCTTTGATGTGCTCTTTGATCTTCTCTATGAGGTCGTTGACTTCAAGAAACTCCCGATATGCATCAGCCGTAGTGGCGAAACCACCGGGCACACGGATCCCTTCAGCCTTCAAAGTGCCAATCATTTCCCCCAGGGAGGCGTTTTTGCCGCCTACCCGTGATACATCTTCAGAGTTGAGGTCTTCAAAGCGGCGGATGTACTTGACATCATTTTTCATGTCCTTTTCCTCCATTTTCTCGATTTTTTATCCTGCAATTAATCTTGAGGTGAAATCTCAGGTCCATTTACAGTAAAAATTGGCCGATTTTTACACAGTGTTCTGCAAATTTATTGCCAACAAAGTTTCGGTATACCGAAACTCGTTTAAAGGTGGGGGGCGACCTGGAGGAGGCTGGGAGACAGGTGTTTTCGCAGTAGCGTATCGTTCTACAAAAAAAAAATAATATCCCATAATAAGCATAGGAAGAGTCCAGTCCGGTAAGATATCGTCCACCACTATCGGACAACGGATATCAAACGGATTGATGGCAGTTCTTTATAAAAACAAAAAGTATCACTACAGAAGTGAGCAGCTCTATCTTTTTTTAACCGGGTTGTTGTAAGGAGGAAACCGTTTTGTTAGAGAGCAAGCCGTCTAGGGCCTGGTCTTTTATTTGCCTTTACTGGTCGCTGCCATTGCAGCAAAAGAGGTTGTCTTCTGGTCGGCAGGTGCCTTTCTGGTGATTCAGGCCAGCGTGGGGACCGTGGCCACCTGGCTAAGAGGGGGATCAGCCATGGTGTCGAGAGTGGCGATGGTGTGTGCTCCAAAGCCCGGATGTCCCTGCCGTCTATGCGGATTTTTCCTCCGGTGACATCAAAGAAACCCGGAATCAAGTTCAATAAGATTGATTTACCCGATCCCGAATCACCAACCAGTCCGATTTGCATCATCCTTGTATCCAAAGGTTATCCTGTTGAATTACCGAAAAAATCTATGATTAAAGACCATCAGTGTTAAAAGGGTATTCCTGGGATTGGCATGTTTATTGAAAGAAAAGATATAACTCTGTCATCGACACGTTAAGAGTATAAAAAAGTTCCGGATGTAAACTCAATGGGGGAAGCTTTTTTCATTACTCAATCCGGCAGGTTGAGGGTCGAGCCTTTGCATACATTGTGATACTAAATTAGAAAGCATAAAGGATAATATGATCATGAATATCATAGAAGAAGATGAAATCAAATCTCTTTTAAAAGTTGAGGGATGGCCGGCAATTTCAATTTATATCCCGGTCAGTCGGGTAGGAGATCAACAGGATTCTATTCGTTATAAAAATTTTCTCGTGCAGGTGGAAAACAGACTTATCCATGAAGGCATGCGGACATCGGAAGCGCGCAGTCTGCTGGCGCCGGAATATGACCTGGTAAAGGATGCCGAATTCTGGAAGAATCTCGGCCAGGACGGCCTGGCGGTATTTCTGACCGGACAGACCGTTCTCCGTTACACACTGCCGATATCGTTTAATGAAATGGTCATGGTGGGGCGACGGATTCATGTCAGACCACTTCTTCCGCTGCTGGCCAGTGAACGGTATAGGGTTCTCGCCTTGAGCCGGAAACGCCTCCAGTTGTTTCAGGGAGATCGGTATCAGCTTCAGGAAATGGAGCTCCCGGAGGATACACCAAGGAGCATGCAGGAGGTCCTGAAATATGACGATCCGGAGCGACAGTTGCAATTTCATACAAAAACAGGTTCAACCGTTGGCAAACGGGAAGCGATGTTTCATGGGCAGGGAGTAGGTATCGACGATAAAAATTCTAATCTGGAGCGCTACTTTCAGGCAATTGATCGCTCACTTTTTCCTCGATTGGAAAACGAGGAGACACCAATCGTATTGGCCGGTACTGAAGAATTACATGGCGTTTATCGGGACATCACCAAAGGTCACACCATCCTTCCCCGTGGTATTGCCGGTAATGTAGGTGAGTTGTCATCAGAAATTCTTCATCAAAAAGCCTGGGACATTGCCGAGGAATATTTTTCAGAGCAAGAGCTGAAAGTTGTTCGCAATTTCCGGGATAATCTTGGCAGCGGCAGGGTCGTTGATGATCTGGAGTCAGTTCTGACTGCGGCTTTTGATGGTCGGGTTGGAACTCTTTTTGTCGCGGAAAATGAGCATGTCTGGGGTGTGTTCGATCCTCTAAAACGACAGGTGACTGTGCAAAAACAAGCAGAAGGTCAGGTCGCCGATCTTCTGGATGAGGCTGTATTTTTGACCTACAATACAAAAGGTACTGTTCATGTCAAAAAAACTCCAGACATGCCGACCAATACCATTATCTGCGCTCAATTGCGTTATTGACAGGAGGCTTGCTTGAATGAATCTGGACGCTTTGGTTGAACGGAAACGGATTCAGGTCATACAGTTTTTGAATGAGGCCCGGTAAACGGATTGAAGATTATAAACGGACGGTTAAACAAAAGCGCGAGGAATGAGTAGCAAGTAGAGAACACCGTAGGTTTGCCCAAAAGGAGCTGGAAGAGACGAAACTTTCCCGACAGGAAATTCTGCAAAAAATGGAGAGTGTGCTGCATGAGAAGGTACAAACCGAAGATGCTTCGGGAGGGCAGCATAATTCAAAGAGAGCAAATTGAATCGTCATTTCCTTCGACAACACTTACCAGATCCTCTGACGATTCCGGCAATACAGGACAGCAATAAGCGGCAAGGGCGGTAGCTACTCGATTTCCCTGAATTATTCATTGCAAGGAAAAAGGATTTGGACAAACAGACACAACAACAGGAATTGGGAGGAGCATCATTCCACTCGGCAACAGCAGAAGAGGTACTGCACCAGCTGGACACCAATTCCACACAAGGGCTCTCTCAAGAGGAAGTTTTTAAAAGACAGGAACTCTACGGTCCCAACGAACTTCAGGAAGAAACGACACCTAGTCCATACCTTATTCTGGTCAATCAGTTCAAAAGTATTGTCATTCTGATTCTGGTGGCTGCAGCAGCCGTTGCCTTAATATCCGCCCGATGGCCGGAAGGTCTGGCATTGCTTGCCGTGACGCTGATAAATACGGCCATCGGCTTTTTCTCGGAGTATAAGGCTGTCCGGTCAATGGAGGCGCTGAGGAGCTTGGGACAACACAGGACATCGGTACGTCGACAAGGCGAAAAGCAGGATATAGCAGCATCCGAACTCGTTCCCGGGGATATCGTTCTTCTCGGCAATGAGGACCTGATTCCCGCGGATATCCGTTTGTTGGGAACGAAAGGAGCCAGAGTTAATGAAGCTGCCTTGACGGGCGAAGCGATGCCGGTAAATAAATCGCCGGACAAAGTCGATGCTAAAGCGCCCATGCATGATCGAAGCTGCATGCTTTATAAGGGCACGAGTATTAATGAAGGAGAGGTGGAGGGAGTCGTTACCGCAACGGGAATTTCAACAGAACTCGGCCGTATTTCCCAACTGACTGCGACAGCCAAGAAAAAGGCTCCCCCACTGCAAAAACGACTTGACCAGCTGGGCAGGCGTCTGGCCTGGATCACTCTTGCTGTTGCTGCCATTGTTGGCGGTGCGGGGCTGGCAGTCGGCCGTGACGCGGTGCTCATGATTGAGACGGCTATTGCTCTAGGTATTGCCGCCATACCCGAAGGTTTGCCCATTGTAGCGACCATAGCCCTGGCACGCGGCATGTGGTTGATGGCCAGGCACAACGCTTTGGTTAACCGGTTGACCGCAGTGGAGGCTCTCGGGGCCACCTCTGTAATTTTAACTGACAAAACCGGAACGCTCACTGAGAATAAGATGGTCGTTAAGGAGTTAGTTACGCCGCTTGAGTCGATGAGTTTGGTTGAACAGTCTGAAAAATCGGCCAACCAACAAAAAAAGGAGGTGAAATCATCAATACTGCGGCTACTGAAAATTGGCGCCCTGTGTTCCAATGCCCGACCGGATGGTGGCGATGGCTATATTGGTGATCCTACGGAGGTGGCACTTCTCCAAGCGGCGGTACACCAAGGTGTGCAATTGGGGAAATTGGCCGAGGAATTGGAAGAGGTGCATGAAATTGCTTTTGATTCCGATACGATGATGATGGCAACCTTTCATCAAAAGGGAAGTGGGGAAGGTGATGGATTACCTTACTATGTTGCGGTAAAAGGTGCTCCGGGTCAGGTGCTGCAGGCATGCGACTATATTATGACCGGAAACGGTTCGACCAACCTATCGGATGAACAGAACAGAGAGTGGAAAAAACGGGTTGACGACCTTGCCGCTAAAGGTATGCGTCTGTTGGCTTTTGCCGATAAAGAGATCGCAGATGTTACAAAGAATGCTTATGAGAAACTGTGCTTCGTCGGACTGGCTGCAATGGAAGATCCGCCACGATCCGACGTCCGGGAGGCAATAGAGCAATGTCAGGGGGCGGGAATTCGAGTGGTGATGGTGACCGGTGACCGAGCCGACACCGGGAGTGCCATTGGCAAGAAGGTCGGACTCAATATCGAAGGGAAGGCCTTTCACGGCCAGGACCTGGGCGATCCCGATGATTTTTCCGCAAAAGAACTCAAACGGATTCGGGGTGCCAGTGTCTTTGCCAGGGTGACACCGGAACAGAAATTTAATCTTATTAAACTGTATCAGGATAGTGGCCAAATTGTCGCAATGACCGGAGATGGTGTCAATGATGCCCCGGCGTTGAAACAAGCAGATATCGGCATTGCCATGGGACAGCGGGGAACGGATGCGGCAAAACAGGTTGCGGATATGGTATTGCGCGACGATAACTTTGCCACCATCGTCGCAGCAGTTCGGGAAGGGCGGATCATTTTTGCAAATATTCGTAAATCCGTTATGTTCATGCTCTGCACTAATATCGCCGAAGTTCTGGCTGTTGCTCTGGCATCTCTTGCACAGTTGCCAATCCCTCTGCATCCCTTGCAGATTCTTTATCTCAATATCCTAACGGATGTTCTCCCTGCGCTTGCTCTTGGGGTGGGCCAAGGGAGCAGTGATGTTATGAAACTATTGCCACGAGAACCTGACGAAGCAGTCCTGACTTCTCATCATTGGCGATTTATCGGTCTTTGGAGTGTGATTATCGGCACCATTGTCCTTGTAGCACTGTCAGTGGGGCTCTATTACTTTGGTTTCGATGAAAAAACGGCGGTGACCATCTCTTTCCTGACCCTTGCCTTCGCCAAACTCTGGTTTGTTTTGAATCTTCGTGATCGCGACACACCGGTCTGGAAGAATGATGTCACCGCTAACCCATGGATCTGGCTGTCCTGGGCAATCTGTATTGTTCTCCTAATTCTTGCCGTTTATTGGGTGCCGCTTGCAGCAATCCTGCAAACAGGATCACTGGGAGCCAAAGGATGGTATCTTGTCCTCGGTTTAAGTCTTGTGCCTGTAGCCCTTGGGACTATAGTGCCTGGAATACGTTTTTATTCTACCAAACGAAAAAGAAACAACCTCCCCGGTTAAATTTTCGAGATCTTCTCCCTGTATCTGCACTCCTCTGATCTGGATGACTATTGTCCAGTTTCTCAGGAAAACCGTCCCTTCTTATCGGAATTTTGCAACTCTTCCTCTTGTGTCATTCTACTCCTGTCGTCCGAAACTCTTATTGTTTGTTGCTGAAGAGAGACAGAGTAACACTGGCATGTTTTGTGCAGAAATGCATTGGGTGATCGGCAGCGGTTCTGTTTGTTACATATGGAGCACAGGTTTTTGGTGTTCCATTTATCATGAAAACCCTAAAGAGGAGAATAACACATGGCTAAAAGAAGACAGATCTACAAATGTGATGCATGCGGGAATATAGTTGAAGTACTGGAAGGTGGAGATGGAGCACTTGTCTGCTGCGGTGAAGACATGAAACTTTTTAATGAGAGCACAACTGACGAAGGAAAGGAAAAACATGTTCCGGTAATCGAAGTCACTGGTGAAGGTGTGAAGGTAAAAGTCGGCAGTAATCCGCATCCAATGGAAGAAAAACATTATATCCAATGGATTCAGATAATTGATGGCGACAATTCGAGCCGACACTATTTAAAACCGGGTCAGTCACCGGAGTCTGTCTTCGCAGGAGTCGGTCAGAACGTCACTGCCAGGGAGTACTGCAATATTCATGGGCTGTGGAAATCTTAAAAGTTGAATCATACAGAAGGGGGCCGTTCCCCTTCTGTATGAAGAAATAGTCAACCCTCATAAACTGGTAAAAATCTAAGATTTCAGATGGATAAATAAAAAAAATCATATGCGAGGCGCGAAATAATAGTTTTTTTGTAGCAACGACGTAGATGAAGAGTTTTACGACGGCATCAATCTTCGTCTTCAACTTCATGAGGGTGACACCGCTTATTCAGATCTGCCAGATGTTCGGTGCTGGTGAGGATAACTATTTCATCTCCCTTGCGAAAGGTGGTATCTTCATCGGTGAAGAAAAAATCATCGTCCCGGTAATAATATATAGCTCTGGATTTACCTGGTAGGTCAAGTTTATCTACATCCCCCGCATCATCTTTTTTTGCTTTAAACGAGAAAAACCTGGCGTTTCCCCGAAGAAGGGTTGAGAGTTCAACGCTGTCAAGTCCGTTCACCGTGTTGGTAAGGTATTGGCTCATTGTTCGATCCGGAATAATGACATCTGTCAAGTCCATCTCATCGCAGAGAGGCAATAAATCCTCATCCTCTATGCAGGTGATGATTTTGTTGAAACCCATTGATTTCGCCAGAAGTGAAGTTATAATATTGGCCTGATCATTGTTGGTAAGACAAAATAAAAAGTCGCATTTTTCGGGGGCGGCCTCACTGAGAATGGTCGGCTTTCCAGAATCACCAAGGATAAAACTGCAATCTAAATTGTCGGACAGATCATCAATCTTTTCTTTATTTATTTCTATAAATATTACTTCGTGACACTGTTTAATCAATTTTTCTGCTGCCTTAACCGCTGCTTGGTTGGCACCGGAAAATACAATCCTCATCTTATTCCTCCTTTCTTATACCGATCCATGTGCCAGGATAGAAAAAACCAGCCAGGCAATAATTTCTAATCGCCCAAACAGCATATCGGCACAGAGGATCCCTTTGAGCAGGGGATGGAGTTCAGTGGAGGTGATACTGAAAGGCCTGCCGTTCCAAAAGCGGATATGACCTCGAAGAGGCTGTCTTAAAATTCTTAATCTCAAACTGTATCAAGATTTTTTATAGTTCGGCTAGATCAGGCAAGAATGTACAGAACACCTTATCGTCTTGACCAAAGCTTCTATTGATGAGATATCTGTTGGTAAACATCACTACCTGTCAGTTGTAATGAACATTTTGGATGGCGCAGTGGTTTTTGTCGGAGATGGGAAAGAAAGCAAAGCACTGGAGCCCTTTTGGAAGAAATTATGTCGATATCAAAAGGTGAAGATTCGAGCAGTTGCCATCGATATGTCACCAGCATATATCAAAGCAGTTCAAGAAAATTTGCAGCAGGCGCGGATCGTTTTTGATCATTTTCATGTGATAAAATTATTTAACGTAAATCTGTCGATTTATGAAGGCAACTATTTAATAACACGCCAGAAAAATTACCCCGATCAGTAATCGTGAGAACCCGTTGGCTTTTGTTGCCATAGAAGGAGAAGCTTGAAGAGAAACAAGATAATGTCCTGCGACTTAAACAAGCTCTGGATATCAATAAACCTCTGACAACTGTGTATTACATGAAAGAGGATTTACGACAAATCTCGAATCGGACAACTGATAAAAAAGATGCTGAATGGTGTTTAGGAAGATGGGTAGAGTGGCCAAAGCATGAGACAAACTACGCTTTAGTCGGATGAACCTTAATTCAGTCTTATCTGTAAGGTATAAATTTATGTATAAATGGCCAGGAGATGAATTAATCCCGGCTGTTAATTCCCCATTTCCTGGCGGCTTCTCCCCCCGGGAGTTCCCAAACCAGCAGATGCAGTCTGGAAAGACAAGTCGGGTCTCTAAGCACTTCCATTTTTTCTTTTGGCAGAAGACTGCCGGGGCCGCCGGATAACGCTTTCATGAGCAATTGATGCCGGGTTTCGGAAAGTTCTTCCACCATTTTTCCTTTTTGTCTTCGAAGGGCAAGATGCATGCCGTTCACCAGAGGATCAACTACCGCCTGGACAAATCCAAAGTTCATTCCGTGTATTCCGTTTATTCCGTGTGGAAGAGGCTGTGAAATATTACTGACCTCCAATCCAGAAGCGCCTGCCATCACCAACTCGGCAGGCGGGGATATTTCTTCCGGAATGAGGAATAATCCCCGGTCTCGCGTGCTATGTCCCAGACTGACCCTGCTGGACCAGACGGAAATCGGTACCGCAAATATCAGGGGAACCAGCACCGGGACTAGCCACCAGAAAAAGGGTCGGTTAACTATGAAAAGAATAGCGCTCCAAATCAGGGCGAGGATCATGCCCCAACCATGAAACCGGAAGGCAACTCCCCAGCCGGTATCCTTGTCCTCACGAGGCGGTGGGTTCCAGGGAATATTCCGCCCCAAAAGAGTCAGGAAGACAAATTTACTGTGGGCCAGCATTCTCAGCGGTGCAAAAAGCATCGAGGCGAGCACTTCGGCGCAGGTACTCAGCATTAACCGGAGAGGACCACCAAAAGCACCGCCTCTTCTTTGTTTGAATACGATAAGAACGACACTGAGTATTTTTGGCAGCAGCAGAATGATGAAGGTTGATATCAGCAAATTCAGAGCCCACCATAAATTCCATATTGGCCAGTCCGGGAATAGGCCTCCCTTCACGGTAAAGTAATCGGGACCGATTATCGCCTGGGAAACTGCTTCAATACTACTGATGCTGAGGAAAAGGAACCAGAGAAGGGCCGAAACATAGGACATCGCGCCGTTAAGAAAAAGCGCCCGATGTGTGGGAAATATTCTTTTTGCCAGCAAAAGGCGCAGGTGCTGGATGTTCCCCTGACACCATCGCCGGTCACGGGCCAGTTCGTCAATCAGGGTAGGAGGCGGCTCTTCCCAGCTGCCGCTCAGGTCGTAGGCCAGCCACACTTCCCAGCCCGCACCCCGCATAAGGGCGGCTTCAACGAAATCATGGCTCAGGATTTCACCACCCAGAGGCGGTTTACCGGAGATCCTGGGCAGACCGCAATGTTTCATAAAAGGGGCAATCCGGATAAGAGCGTTATGCCCCCAGTATTGGGCGTCGCCAAGCTGCCAGAAATGCAGGCCGGCAGAGAACATCGGTCCGTAGAGATGACTGGCGAATTGCTGGAGACGGGCAAGAAGGGATTGCCTGCCCACGGCCAGAGGCGGCGTCTGAAGTATTCCTATCCGAGGGTTGCGGGTCATTATTTGTACCATCCGGATGATGGTACTTCCCGTCATCACGCTGTCGGCGTCGAAGACCAACATGAAGGGGTAGTTTTTCCCCCATCTCCTACAAAAATCGGCGATGTTACCGCTTTTACGTTTAATGTTCGGGCTGCGGTGACGATAATAAATATGTCCAAAGCCATTCACCTCCAGGCACAGCCTTGCCCAGGCAACCTCTTCATTTATCCATATGTCAGGGTCAGTTGTGTCACTGAGGATAAAGAAATCAAAATCTTCATGATGATCAATGGAGACGAGTGAAAGATAAGTAGCCCGGAGGCCCGCTATTACTCGCGTCGGGTTTTCGTTATAGACAGGAATCAGAATGGCCGTTCGTTGTTTTTCTGCAGCCGGGGGAAGTTCACTCTCAAGAGTATTGGTTATCGTAAAGCGGTCATAACACCGCCAGAGGATGAAAAAACCGAGCAGTGCCGTCCAGAAACCGATGGAAATCCAGGCAAACAGCAGGCCAAAAAAGAATACCAGTGTCATTTCCACACCTGTCCGCCCCTGATAGGGAAGTATATAGGCCATAAAACCACTGGCTATAATGGTGCTGAAGGCAATGAGCAGAAACAGCAGGATTCTTCGCCGGTAGGCGGTTGTTCCCCATTTTTTTGAGTGTTGAGATGGAATTTTCTGCATGGCCCAACTCTTTTCGATTTAGATCATAATTTCCTTATTACCATACAACCTCGATTTATCGGGGGAGAAGCAGATAAATCAAGATCGGTGTAGGATTCTTTCCCGGTCTTGGATTGTGTCTCGAAGTTCCCCTGCCGCCAGCGAAAAAAAACAACAGGATAATCTTTATATGTGCTGCAGTTGAGGATACTCCGGTCAGCATGTATAATTTGATGCAAGGCGCGCATAGCCAACTGGACCGGTAGTTCTGAACCGACAGCCTGTTTGTCGGCCATCGCTTGTTTCAGCGCAATTTCCGCTAGTTCGAGGCTGCGAAGTGCGGGAACGCCAAGTTTTTTCAGGTAGAGTAGCACTCTATCCTGCGCTTCCTGCCAGCGATCGGGATCATTCATTTTGCTCGTTATGCCCTGCATTGGCTTGTAGCTTAAGGCCATAGCGCATAACTCCAGGTTTCGGTGAGTAGGGTCTTGTCCTGAGTAAGGTATGCCCGCAGTTCGAGAGGAGGTCTGTTTATGATCGGGATAGCAAGGGATTCCGCGATTGATTCGGTTTTCTTTCGCCTTACCTGGAAGACCAGACGCCAACTGTCAGTGGCTTCTATCCTGAATAACTGATGCTCGATGATCTCACCATCATCGCTGACGTTTATGACTGCTTCAATCGGGGCCTCACTTGGCAATCGCGCGGGCAATTTGTCGAGTTTACCACCTTTAAAATCGACGAGGACCATGCGCGAGCCATCAGTTTTTCCGGCAGCGTTTCGTGTGGCAATTACTCGTCCCAACCCGTTTGGGTCCTTGGTCGGAGTATACCACCTCAGGGTATATTTGAAGGCGATCGGCTGATCTTTTGCCGGTATCTGATCAAATATCCAATACGCAACGATATTATCATTTTTCTCCTCTTTGGAGGGAATCTGGACCAGCTCGACATGGCCCGTGCCCCAATCGCCTTCAGGCAAGACCAATGCGCTGGGCCGCGAATCGTATCTCGTCTCCTGGTCCTGATAATGATCGAAATTGAGATCTCGCTGGAGCAAACCAAATGCCTTAATGTGGCTTGTCTGGAAGGAATTGATAAACAGATGTTCTGGATTAATAAGCGGACGCCATATTACTTCACCCGAACCGTTGACCATATGTAAGCCATCGGAATCATGTACCTCCGGACGAAAATCGTCTACCGGTCTCTGATTGCTGTTTTCACCATAAAAAAACATACTGGTCAAAGGGGCAATGCCGATGTTTTGTATATTCTCACGTCGAAACAGTTTGCCTTCCACTTGCATATCGGTCTTCACCCCCGGATGGATAGAGAATCGATACGCTCCGGTTATCCTTTTGCTGTCAAGCAGTGCAAAGATGGTAATGTCCTTTGCATCCGCTTTTGGTTTTTCGATCCAGAATTCCTTGAAAAAAGGAAATTCTTCTCCTGAATCCAAGCCGGTATCGATAGCCAAGCCTCTTGCCGAAAGACCGTAGACCTGATTCTTCGCGACTGCCCGGAAATAACTTGCACCGAGAAAAACCGTAACGTCATCATATTGGTCCTTTTTATTTAAGGGATAGAGAATACGAATCCCGGCAAAGCCCAGACCCGATGGAATTTTATCTTTAAATTGGTTTGCACCGTAATCAAAGAGGTCCGGAGAAAAAGGAATGTTTGTTATGCTGCCTTTGTTGATTATATTGATCAGTTCCGTGCGGTTATAGTAAAAACCCGGATGGAAAAACTGTACCTGGAAGGGCAGTTTTTCCGCTCGCCAAACAGTTCGTTCTCCCTTGAAACGGATATCACGCCATTGGTCATAGGTGAGCTTGAGTAAAAATTCCGGCACGCTGTTTTTAGGATCAGAGTAAGGCCGGCTTGCCTCATCTTGAGCTTTGGCAGCCAAATTTGCCAGAGAAAATCCAGAATCAGCGCGAACCCCCGCTGACCACAACAAGCCGGCGAGTATGGCCGCTAGAGAAAAAGCCAGTACTCCCGGCACACTCCTTTTTTTTCGAGAATCGGGTTGCAATTTGTCTGGAAAAATATTGGCTCTGTTTTTCATAGGTTATGGGCCACCTTTAAATTTTCTTTTGAAATAACGATGAGCAGAAAGCTCTCCTGGAATCGTGTATTGCAATGACGAAAAATAAGGCATCACTCATCAAAATAACCATTAGCCAAACCAAATCCAGACCATTCCGCAAATTATTGATCACGGTGCCTACCGTTTCTTTTCGGTAACCCTCCAGACGATATTGCCGACATCATCAGCTACGAGCAACGCACCCTGTTTATCGATAGCCGCCCCCACCGGCCGGCCCAGCGCCTTGCCTTTATCGCTAAGAAAGCCGGTCAGGACATCAAGAGGATAGACGCTCGGCTTCCCAGGCTTAAAAAGTACGAAAATGACCTTGTAGCCACTGCGTGGTTTTCTGTTCCATGATCCATGATCTTTTCGACCGGTTCGTTAATCGCTGTCTGTCCTTCATGATAAGGAAATCGCATTACCGAATCAGTGTTGGCTACATAAAAATTGTTGCCAATCAGCTCCATGCCGAACGGCGAGTTCAGCCCGGCCAGAAAAACAGAACGGAAATCGACCTTGCCGTCGCCGTCGCTATCCCGCAAGAGCGATATTCGAATCGCGCTGGAACCACCTGCACCGACATCTTTCATCGCCTGTTTTACAAGCCAGCTCTTGATTCCTTTTTCCTTAGCAGGTTTGGCAGGAGCTTTGGTCTCGGCTACCAGCACATCACCGTTCGGCAGCACGAAGATCCAGCGTGGGTGATCGAAATCACGGGCATAGGCGGTAACTTTCAAGCCCTCCGCAGCCAAAGAATTCTATTCAGAAAAAGATAGCGCTGCGGTGTTTGCCAGAACCACAATTTCTCTATGACTTCGATTGAATCTAATTAACGTTATGACTTAATAGCTGGAGATCCTGTTTTCCTCGATGGGGACAACCAGCCCAACAACAAGGTCGGCGCTTTCCCTTTCTAAGCTCCGAGCACACTCTTTCTATCCGATTGCGCCTTGTGTCCGGTTTCTTGGCGTCCTCAACCCAGCAAATCCACTCATTGCGCGGTCCAGCCTGAGTCGAATTCTTTTGGCGTCGGCTCGACCACATTGCCGGGCATCGACGCGTCAACTACTGCAGAATTTCAGGCTCAACAAGCATTGCTAACTGCGCAAGAGATTCCTGCCAACCGAGATAGCACATTTCTACATGAATCACCTCCGGAATACCTTCCTGCACAACGCTCAGGTCCGTACCACAGGAAACTGGTTTAAGTGTAACGGTGACCTGCAGGACTCCGGGTAAGTTTGGGTCATCAAAATTGTATCGGCTGAAGTTATCCAAAATACCTTGCCATCCCATGCTTTCAACCTCGGTCGGATTTTCGGTTTCCGCCTCGAACGTACCCTTGAGAATGACGTCGCCGGCGCGATTGATGAACTCGTTTTTGACCTCTCGACCATCGCTTATCCTGTATTCGATGGTCCTATGAGGCACAATACGAGTGTATGTGCCAGTAAAGTCGAAGCCAATGCTGCCAACCTTAGCTTTCATACGAGAAAAGAACTTCTCACCTTCGCGTAAATCGACGATGCTCCGGGTTGTGTGCCAGTTTTCCTGAGGCCTATTCCACACCTTGACGTCTGCTGGACTGCAAGGATCTCGACCTCAGCCACGGCATGCGGCTTCGATTGTGGCAATGTCGATCTTTTTCATCTGCATCATCGCATCAAACGCGCGCTTGGCGACAACGCGATCGGGGTTGGTGAAAGCTTTCGTCAAGGCGATAGGTGTAATTTGCCAGAACAATCCCCATTTATCCTTGCACCAGCCGCATACACTTTCTTGGCCGCCGTTGCTGACGATCGCCTTCCAGTAACGATCTGTTTCAGCCTGGTCAACGGTTGCGACCTGGAATGAGAATGCTTCGTTGTGCTTAACCTCAGGTCCACCATTGAGTCCGAGGCAGGGAATCCCCATCACTGTAAACTCGACGGTCAACACCTCCCCTTCCTTTCCCGCCGGATAGTCTCCAGGGGCGAGGTGCACCGCGTCGACGTATGAATTGGGAAAGGTCTCGGCGTAAAAGTGCGCCGCATCCTCGGCGTCGCCATCGTACCAAAGACAAATCGTATTCTTTGCTTGCTTATCCATGTCATTTCTCCTTTATGATAATTCCGACGATTCATGGGCTCACTGTATTGGCCGCAATTTGCGATTATTGAAGCTATAAAACCCGTCGTTATGTTGAGCGACTCCCTGGTAAATTGTCAGGCGTCGCGTTCATGCCCCGGTTTCAAGATGGTGTGTACTACCCCCTCTGGTCCGACTTTCGGATATTGCCTGATAAGCTGACTGACACTAGATAGTCGCACGAGCCGACTAAAATTCGACAGCATCCGAAAAAAATAGGCAATGGCACGTGATATGAAGGCATTAACATTGGTAGGATCGAGTTTCATGGCAATTTCCAATTCGTCCACGGAGCTTGAGTCAAAGCGCAACCCGCCTAAAAAAGCAACAGGGACTTTTTTGCCTAAAAGATCTCCCAACAATCACTGGGCCTGGTTGGAATCCGGATACAGGGCAACAGCGGTTGCTGCTGCATCGAATCCTGCTTCAGCTGCCTGTTTTAGGAGTTTATCGTCCTTGCGGGCATAAGCCGCCTCGTATAGTCAATCTTCCAAGAGGGCGATGTTGAGTTTACTGGTAGCGCTGCTCGCACTCCTGCTCATTTCCTGTATGTATTTTTCCAAATCGGCAATATTTGCTTGATCCCGCGTCTGTTGCGCCGCCAATATCAGTTGAGCTTTCCTGGTTTTGCTTGTCCGGGACAAAAGGCCGGGCACCAGCATTAGCAGTAGGAGAAAACAAATTCGCCTATGATTAATCTTCGCCTGTTTGTTCCTTTGTCTGAAGTGCAGCGTCCGTACCCGCGCGGCAGACCAGGATAGGGCACGGATATTCTGCCAGCCGCGGTCCACATAAAATAGGCCGGAAACAAGTGAGATTCCGCGATCCTCAAAGACATGCCCATCGCCATCAGTGTCTCAGGAAACATCCAGACAGGAGATATCATCCTGTTAGCCGTCTGCCCAGATCACCGCTTCGAAAGCGGCTGATTTTTTGTCGGCGAAGAAGAGCTGACTTTCTTCGATAATGTAATCCTCTAGTCCTCAAGGCTTATGTCGTCCTGCACGACGCGGCCGATCAGGAAGTTTGCAAGCAGCGGTATTCGCAAAAGCATGCTTACTTTATCTCGAAAGCTAATGCCCGAGGCCGTTTTCGAGGCAAACGATGAGGCAAATTTCAAGGCCGACTCCTGTTTGCTTTTTAGAAACGGAATCTTACATTTCTGATAGCCGGTAAAGGCGGCAGTTACATTGTTTCTGCAACGATGCAATTCGCCCTCAAGAGTATAGACCTCGGCGCTTCTTGCAAGACCCATCCATTCACAGCAACAGTAAGGATCCTGGCTATCTACAGGATCTGGCGATCCAGCAGCGAGCGGACCGTTGCCAGTGCCGCGGCGCCGACATCATCGGGCCTGTTATAGGCTATGTAACCGTCGGGACGAACCAGGATCAGTCCCGGCTGTTGAGACATGCGCAACTCGACAATATCAGAATATGACTCGACCAACTGCTTTGCCATCTCCAGGAACGAGTGATCGACCCTGTCGCCAACCATAAGAATAAAACGGCTGAGGATACCTGTCCCGCCGCGGACTGTATCATCGAAGAACCGCTGGCCGGTTCCTTCAACGATTGGGCTTCCCTTGTAGTCAATACCCAGTTCGGAAAGCCTCCGCACGAAAGCATGCTGAAAAGGAACCAGACGCGACACCATAGGGATGAGCATATCTCGTAAGGCCTGTGCGAACCTGTTCGGGGTTGCCATCGCCCTGGTCAGAAAATCCGTCATCTCGATGACATGTTTGATGACGGGACGGCGCTCGCTGGTGTAGCTGTCGAGCAGTTTCTTGCCTGCGTGACCGCTGAGGGCCAGATCGAGCTTCCAGACCAGGTTCCAGACGTCTTGCAAGCCGGTATTCATGCCTTGGCCGCCGAAAGGGCTGTGGATGTGCGCCGCATCGCCGGCGATGAACATCCGGTCAACATGCAACGTCGCCGCCTGGCGGTGATGGATGTGAAAATAGCTGCTCCAGTACTGAGACAGCGCATCTATCCCGGCAGGTGCGCGCTGGAGCAGCATCTGCCGGACGAGCTCCAGCGAAGGCGCCTCTCCCTCCCTGGTATCGGTTGTAGCTACGACACGCCTGCGCCTGGGGCTCATGGGAAAGATCGCCAGGGGACCATATTCGCTGGGACAGAGCTGGAGTTCGTCGGCGGGGAGTTGTTCATTGGTTTCGATGTCGGCCAGCAGGAACAGGGCCTGATACTCGTCTCCTGCAAAGGGCAGATCCAGGAGATGGCGTACCGCACTGTGCGCACCGTCGCAACCGACAACATAGGCAGCGGTAAGTTCCCCGCGCTGCCCTTTCCGGTCCAGGATCACCTCCACATGATCTTCGCGCTGCACTGCGGAGACGAACGACGTCTCATACTCGACTTTCCCGCCTTTTTGCCGCAACCTCTCGACAAGCAGCTTTTCGGTTACATCCTGGGGAACCATGGCGATAAAGGAATAGGGGCTCTGCTCGGGCGTAAACGGCATGTGGGCCAGCCTGCGGCCGTGAGCGATGATGGCAACCGAGGTAACACGGTTGGCCGTCTCGACAAAGGGGGCGACGAGGCCGGCCATGTCGAAGATCTCAAGGGTGCGGGGAAAAATGGCGAGTGCCTTTGAATGCAGGGACTGGTTCGGACGGCTCTCGACCAGTCGCCACCTCAGGCCGCGACGGGCGCATTCATTTGCCAGGAACAAGCCGACAGGCCCGGCCCCAACGATCAGAACATCAGTGTCGAATGGTGCATTACCCATGATTTCATCCTCCTCAAATTCGGACGATGCCCTGCACTCTGCTGCCGGAAGGGATGATCGAGACTATCGCAGCGACAGCATAGCTTAAAGCGATAGATATACAGTTGGACAAAGGATTGCGACAACGACAGCACTCTGCACGGATGAGAGAAAACTGCCCAATGGACGGTGCACTGCCGTATCACATCTTCTGCAGCATCTCCGTTATCATTCCCGGCCTGTATTCGCCAACTGTCGTGCGAAAACCGATGGATATGCGATTCCAGCCGTTTATGGCGACAATCGCCAGGGTCAGGTTGACGAGTTCCTGCTCAGTGAAAAATTCCCGTGTAGCGGCATAAACTTCATCCGGGGCATGATTGTCGGCGATCAGGGTGAGGGCTTCGGTCCAGGCCAGCGCCGCCCGCTCCCTTTGTGTGTAAAAGGGTGCCTCGCGCCAGGCCTCTAACAGGTAGAGCCTCTGCTCCGTCTCGCCAGCTGCCCGAGCCTCTTTCGAATGCATATCGAGGCAATACGCGCATCCATTAATCTGCGAGGCCCGCATCCTGACAAGTTCGAGCAGGGACGGTTCCAGTCCGCAGCCCTGAATGTACTTTTCCAGGCCCAACATGGCCCGGAAGGCACCGGGACTGACCCTTGTGCTATCTATTCGAGGTTGCATCTTGCACTCCTTCCTTTAGCCATCAGGGGCTGAATGCGATCAGGGAGGCTAAGATGGTTCAGGTTCACTTCTTTGTTCGGATTCCCTTGACACATACCAATCCTCTTTTCCAAACCAGCTGCTCCCATCACTTCTCGCCGCCAGATGAACTTATGGTTACCATCAAAGGCAGTTGATTTTTAATAGAAACGGTTCGGAGACGTATTCGGAATACGGTTTCGTATGCTCTTCAACTATTAGCACAAGGCTTCCTGCTGTCAAGAAACCAGGAAAAGTGGTGCCAGTAGATTGAACAAACCGTGAAACGATGGATTCTCTGACAATATCTTAAAAAGAACGGGTCAACAGTAAGAACAGAAATTGATTTGAGATTCATTTCAAGCCGGCAACATTGCTATTGGCGAGTCTTGGCAAGAAGAGTACTCAATCTGAGTTAAGCTTTTTCCTGTTATGTTGCAAAGACGTAAAGGGATTGTACCGTTTCTGTCTATCCGGTAAAAAATCATTCATACATTCTGAAAATGATATGGATTGCATATATGAAGTGTCAAACTTTGCAAAGAGCTTGAGTGATAAAGGCTTTCAAAAAAACTTTTATCATGACTGGTCGCAAAAATGGATCATGATTCGACGAATACTTGGATTGGCATTGCAAAGCTGTGGCGTAGGCAGCGTATCGAACTCTTCATACAACCGGCTAGTTACATTTTTCAGATATCCGTCTTTGTTGTATTACTGCAATTGTCAGGCTGAGCTTATTTAAAAATTGATGCGAGAAAACATCAAAGGTATTCTGTGAAGAATATTCTGGCTATACTACAGTATTCGGTTGTGGTATGTTTGAAATATAGCTACCAAAGCGGTCATTGGTTTGCGTATACTGTCCTCCCAATCATTGCTTCAATAAAAATTTTTATTCCTTTGGGTTTCCTGATATTGCAGTTTGCCTTAAATGAATAACCTCTTTGGTCAGCCATCGTTTTTGAGATTATTGTGAATATTTTCATGAGGCCCTTTGAGTAGAACTGGGCCGTAAACCTATTAAAAGAGTGCAGATGAATACAAATACACTTGAGAAGTCAAAACTGGAGGTTGGTTCTGACATCATCGACAATCAGCACAAGGTGCTGTTCGATTTGATTAAAGACCTTAACAATGCATTCAGAACAGGTGTAAGCATAAGGGTTGTGGATGTCCTGTTGGGGGTCTTACGGGACTATGCTTTTAAGCATTTTCAAACCGAAGAAGAACACCTTGTGAAACATGCTGATTATACAATGCATTGTCTGGAACATTATGCATTGGTTAAAACATTGAATACATTTATCCATGAATTCAGGAATAATAGGCCAACGGGGGAGCCGTCACCTTCAGTATTTCTTGAACGTTGGTTATTTGAACACATTGAGAAGTTTGACAAACCGTGCTTTGCACATGAATCAACAATAGAATCTCTTTTGAGTAAATCTGATCCCATAGATACATTTGATCCCAATTTTAAGGAAAGACGTCAATATAAACGAATACACCGCAACGATATTGTTGATGAGAACATCCAGGTGCATTGTTATAATGCCACAAAGTTGAAAAGCGGAATGGCTGACATTGTTAACTTGAGCACTGGCGGATTCATGTTGAAATCTCCCAGAGTCCACGAAGTTGATGATCTGTTGATTGTCAGTTGTAAGATTGGGCGCACTTTCAAAATGAAAGAAAAGGTCAAAGTGAAAACAGCCCGTGACCAGATGTATGGGGTTCAATTTATCTCACCTAATCCCGAGACATTGGTCTTTTTTACAGAGTTGTATGGTTCTGTTCATATGAACAAATCAAGCTATACTGAATCCCAATAAACCATTACTGGCACTCAAAGTTTTCCGTTCTGCCAGAACTTTTCATCGTACAAGGGCACACGTTTTTGCTGACTCAAAAATGGTCTGGAATGTTCAATGAGGAAAATATTTGATGGTCAATGTCAAGATCTCTCCTGTGGATTTTGACTGGCCGGTACATTAGAGCTAGTCATTACGAATTACCTGTGGGGGGCATTGTTCATTCTTTAATTCAGTATATCAATTGGGAATCTACTGTAATTTAGCTTCGAATGTATCAGAAATTACCTGTTCAACGTAATTAGTTTCTCACGGCATCGTTTGGTTTCCCTCCCATTTCTTAATTTCACCTTGAACAAAGATAGCAACCTGATTTTTACCATTATTCTTAGCAAAATAGAGGGCTTCATCTGCACGACTTACAAGAGTATTGGTAGAATCTTCCGGGAAAAATTCAGCCACTCCAAAACTACAGGTTTTGTGACCTGGGTCTCCACAATCATAGGATGCAATAACACTACGTATTTTATCAGCTACGATCGCACCGTTAGTCAAGTTGGTCTCTGGCAGGAGTATAGTAAATTCTTCTCCTCCCCATCTTGCAAATATGTCACTATTACGAATACAGTTGTTAGCGAGTTTTGCCAACGCTTTCAACACCTGATCTCCAACAAGATGACCGTAGGTATCATTGACCGACTTGAAGTTATCAATATCAAAAATGATCAGTGTAAATATCGAGCCGTACCTCATAGCTCTGGAGGATTCGGCGCTGAGCAAAGTATTAAACATTTGCTTGTTGTAGCAACCTGTAAGAGCATCTGTGGTGGCCTGTTTCTGTACCAGCGCAAGTTGCTCATTTATGGTAGCCCTGGCCTCCAATAAAGGGGAAGTGTCATAAATAACCACACTCACCTGCTTGTCGTTTAATGGTGTTATTACAGCATCTTGACGCATGTAATGAAATATTGATTTGGTGATTTTTTTCAATTCAATGGGGATGATAAATTTATCAACCGTAGAATTTGTAAAGGTGGAAGACTGAAGCTTGAGGGAAATCTTAACCTTTCTTTTCAACAGCTTGAAAGAAGCGTTGGGAAAAAGTTCATCAAGCCTGCATCCTTGAGCCGTATCTTTGTTTATGCCGGTATTAATTACCAGCCATCTATTCCAGAAGAGTATGGTGAGGTCACTTTCTAGAATCAATATACCATTTTCAATGGTATCTAAAATAAATGTACCATTTTCAACGAGATCAAGAAGAGTTTTATCATCAGTCATCTAGATATTATCCATAAAATCGTTCAGAGCCTGTTCCAACCAGACAAACATGTCATCACTAAACATAATAACGAGTTTGCCATTAATTTTTAACTCATCAAACGATAATACCGTACTGATAACAATGACTTTACTGTAGGGAGAGCCGTGGACATCCTGAATGAGCGTTTCGGAGAAATCTATAGAAGGAGGAGCAAAAGTAACTTCCGTTACCAGGAGTTCAGCCAACTTTCCAATGCAGGATGATCCAAGGATATTGGAAATCTCTAACACGGTTTGCCTAACTTCATCTTCCTCTATGTCACTCTCGTCATCGACAATAAATTGCATATTTTGCGCACTTTCTCGGTCAATAACCAGAACAATTTCACCCTGAAATTTACCTTTGAACTGCTGCGTTGTTATATAGATTTTCTGTTTATCATAGATCCCCATGATAAACTCATTTACCTCCTCCAATTCAATGAAATTTATTTCCGGCACGTTGAGGGTGGCGAAATTATCAAACAAATCAGCAATGGTCGCAGTCGCTGATCCAAAAGAGATATTAATCAATTCTCCAAGGACATCTTTCAAGTCACCATCAATCATTATTCAGACTCCGGGAAAGATGCAAATATTTCTGCCAACCTTTGTTCGCTGATGGGCTTTGCTTCCATACTAGTGGCGCCGCTTGACATAACTTTGTACTTTGATCTTGCCTGAATATCGGCAGTAACCACATATACTGTAGCTTCGGGGTCATGAGCAATGATTAACGACAGGGCCTCAAAACCATCCATAACTGGCATCGTGAGATCAAGAAAAAGGATATCAGGAGAGTGTTCTTTGTAGAGTTCCACAGCTTCTTTACCGTTTTGTCCCTGGATAATAGTTGCTATTTCTTTAACTTTGGCAGGTAGCCTTTTTAAAAGCATCATGCGCGACATTTTGGTGTCATCCACAACTAAAATTTTCATGTCTACTCCATTTTGTTAAAAGTGTGCTATGAGCACGTCTTGGCTTGATGATCAAGGTCTGGTAGTAGAGTGATATTGAGCAACTAAACCTTTTTAAAAACGCAAATTGAAAATGCGTAACCACTGAGAAACAAGACTTTGTACATTCTGTGCTTTTTCAATCCAACAAACTCAATTTCTATAACGATATCATTAAAGAGATTAAATTTGAAATAGTACTTTAAAAAAGTAAGCGATCAAGAGAATTGCATCAGACAAGTAGAAGTCACCAGGAGCAATCGGCTCATCAGATGTTTTTGCCAATATCAAGAGCTTATAACTTTTTTGCTGTAATCCCTTTTTTGTATTATGCTGTTTTGTATAACTCCTGTACAACGTTTTATTTTCTTTGATTGCAATAGAAAAGATCAAGGGGGGCGAGAAGCGAGACGGAATATCCAGACAATGTCGTGATAGCCTCTAAAGAGAAATCATTAATAATACGTCTGCCATTGTTCATAGATCTTATCGAGAGCAACAAAGAAGATGAGCGAGTTTGATCGCCGTGAAGTTTCTCCTGAGACCATTGAAAAAAACAGCCGAGTGGTTTGAGGCTGTTCCAGGGCAAGCAAGAATGACCACATAAAATATCAGTTAAATCTAAGAATATAAGGAATTATGGGAATGAATGGAGCAGGTGGTACTTCTGGCGGTATCGGTCAATTTTTTATTGGCTTAATTATGATGTGTGGTGGTGGGTATTTGCTACTAAATGCCATTTCCGTCTCATCGAGCTTTGGGTTTGGTTCCAGATTGTATGGTTTTTCCGCATTTAATTCCGGCTTTGGCGTAACTGGCGGCATGATAATGATCCCGTTCATGTTCGGTATTGGAATGATATTTTTTAACAGCAAAAATTATATTGGCTGGTTACTCACTATTGGATCAATAACAGCACTTGTCTTTGGTGTTATTTCATCAATTCGTTTTAATTTGAAAGCAATGACTGCATTTGAATTAGTGACAATTCTTATCCTTGCCATTGGTGGTCTTGGATTGTTTCTACGCTCATTAAAGGCAATTGATAAAAAGTACAGCTAACACATCATAAGAGGGGTACTCAAAAGAGTGAACAAAAAAGCTATAAGGAACAGATTTTATAAACTTTAACTTGACATCGCTTGAAGTGTTTTAAGAATATTTTCTTTGCTGACATTGTTAACCACTCTCACCTGACCCACCTTCATTGGGAGTACTAATCGAATTGTTTGGGCTATTTTTTTCTTGTCTCGGCGCATAGCATCAAGTATTGAATCAGGGCTGAGAGATGTCGGTATTCGGCTTGGTAAACCAACTTTGTTGAGAACCGAAGCGATACGGTCTCTAAATTTGTGGTCGCAATACCCTAACCTTAAAGACAGGTCTGCAGCAGCTGCAATCCCCATAGCTACAGCCTCTCCATGGCGAATAGCATTTTTGCTTACTTTTTCAATGGCGTGGGCAAAAGTGTGGCCCAGGTTTAGATGTGTTCTTACGCCTTCGTCAAATGGGTCCTCTTGCACAATGGCAATTTTTATCTGTATTGCTTGAGCTACAAGTGCTTGAATTTCAGTAGGGAAGGAGTGGATGGAGTCGGTTTTAAGAGGCCAGTTTCCTTCTTCGATTTTTTCTAAAAGGTTGGTGTCTGCGAGTAGACCGTGTTTGATGATCTCCGCCATACCAGAGACGAGTTCTTCATGGGGAAGAGTCACCAGTGTGGCCACATCTGCTAAAACTATCGATGGTTGTTTGAAACTACCTATCAGGTTTTTACCTTGAGGCAAATCAATACTGTTTTTACCACCAATGCTGGTGTCGGCCATGGCGAGTAAACTGGTAGGGCACTGCACTAAATTGACACCGCGCATAAATGTTGCAGCAACAAAACCTGCGATATCGCCGACTACACTGCCCCCTAATGCTATTATCGTCCCGGACCTGTCGAATCCTACCTCTATGAGCTGTTCGTATATAGCCTGCACGGTTGACAATGTTTTTTGTTGATTCCCATCGGGAATTGTAATGACGTGATCTACGAGACCACAGCTTTGAGCATAAAGTTTTCCCGCAACTGCGTCAGTGATTACCACTAACATACCGTCCGCTGCTGCTAACTGGCGGCTAAAAGGTAAAATCCCGTTACCAACTATGAATTCATACGGTTGAGCAGGGTTGTCTATTGCAAAGTGCTTCGGACTTCTCTGCATGAATTCAAGCAGATTTTCTGTTACATCAGCTGGCTGTTTATCATCGGTTGTTAATTTAAGAAAACGTTGGTACCCCTTTTTCCTTTTTTGTAAAAGTTCCACAACTTGCTCGCTTGGATTTGGCACATCAAGTAAAGGTCTTCTATTTTCTTTGTCGCTTTCCAGTCGTGACAATATTTCCTGAGGAGTGGCAACCAGGCAAAATACTCTGCCTTTAGCACTTAATGCTGCAACATTGGCGGGGTCCAGCATCAGACGGCCTCCTGTTGAGATAACCAATCCTTCTCTCTTTCCCAATTCTTTGGCAATGTCTGCTTCCATCTCGCGAAAGGCGGATTCACCCAAATGAGCAAAAATATCCGGAATAGATAGTCCCTGACGGTCTTCAATTAACTGATCTGTATCAATAAATTCGCGCCCCAACTTCTTTGCCAGCATTTTGCCTACAGTGGTCTTCCCTGTGCCCATAAAGCCAGTCAGAATTATGTTTTGGTTGTCGTTAATTTGCATAATGTCAATTAGAAGTAGATATAAGGAGAACGAGGACTTCTGTAATATTAATAGAGTGATAGTGCTTACTGGAATAGTACATAAGTAAAACAGACTGAAGTTTCAAACGCGAGTGAGTCGGAGGTCCAGTTTCAGCTCTCACACTTTACCAAGGCCTGTTATGATTAAATGAAACAGACATTACCAGCAACTTCCTCAAGAATCAAGATACCAGATTCCCTGACTTCGTAAAGCGGGGATGTCACAGAGAGACATACCTGCGACGGTGGGAGTTCAATTCAGCGGAGTACGTCGTGTATGAGGAAAGAATGCGACAGTTTGTGTTTCTGCTATTTCCCGGGAAATTTGGTGGAGCAAAACCGGCAAGGCTGCAATGTATACATCGCATACGCTTTTTACAGGAGGTGTTCAAATCCCCACAGCAATAAACTGAGCGTAAAAAATGAAATCGCAGTGGTGGCGAGCATTGCGGCGGAGCAGACTTCTTCCTGGCCGTATTTAAGGGCCAGGATGGAATAGATACTCAGCATTGGGACAGCCGCCATAATGACAGCAGCGTGAGTCATTGATGCATCGAGAGCGGGCAATTCTACCAAGGGCAAAAGCAGAATTGTGACGAATATCGAAAGCGGATGAAAAACGAGTTTGCCAAGAACGATCGGTAAAATTCTTGGGCCGATTCCTCTTATTGGCAACCCAACAAGCGTTCCTCCAATAAAAAACAGGGAGAGCGCGCTACTGGACAATGCGAATAAGTCAATTGTCCTGAGAACCGTTACTGGCAGGCCGATGCTGGTTATCGAAATGATTACTCCTGCCATGATAGCAATAACCATGGGATTGATCGCCAATCGCAACAGAGACCGAATGAGGAGGCGGTACCATGGTAAATCTCCGCCCAGACTTTGCTCTGCCATCGTCAGAAAAAGGGGTATTATCACTAGGTTTTCCACTATCATATTCAACGCAAGACATACGCCGGCAACGGGTTCCAGAAAGAGAAGCAGGATTGGGTAACCGATAAAACCGCTGTTGGAGCAAGACATACCCATTGCATAGAAGGTTGACGCCGTTGGTGAATGGCCACTAACTCGTCTGCTCCAAAAATATCCGCAGCCAATAACGATCAGTGAACCGACAAGATAGGCCAGGAGGTAGCTGACGTTGAAGATCTCCCCCAATTGTCTTTGTGATATCGCCCTGAACAACAGTGCCGGTAAAGCGAGGTTAATGACAAATTTGCCAATGACCCGCATGTCATTTTTAGCAAATAATCCCATACGAGTTGTCAGGTAACCGAGAAAAATAGTGATATAAATCGGTCCGGTTATTGAGAGTATATTGAGCATCGAGCCAAGGTTTTCGTTCTGTAGAATTACAGGAGTCGCATAGAATACGTATCTGAAGAAAGGAGTTAAATCCTTTCCTGTAGGATAAAAAGCATTGTTTGGCAACTGATTTTCTTCTTAGTGGGGGAAAACCACGGAGTCTTCCTCATCATACTACCTTTTCGGGTATTCAGGGCCATATGTCAGCTGCGTTCCATTTTTTGACGAAAACGTCCTAGCGTTCTGATGGAACAGTTCCAAAAAGAAAGATTGAAGTCTTAGCATGAGGGAAAAGGTAAGGGGGTGGAGTTGCTGCCAACAAAAGTGTCGACAGAGATACTTTGGTCTTTTATTCTAATCAGCGTTATGGTATCCTGTTCAATAGGATGAGGCTTGTGTGGAAAATCGAGAAATGACATAGAAAAAGTCCGGTTTATCGCGACATTAATCTGAACACAGCCGGAAAGCGTTGTGCGGTTCACTATGCGACCGTAATGACAAAATCATTATTTTTGGGCTTGAAATTAAAGTTGCACGCAGTGCAGGTGACCTATCAGTGGAAGGGCATCGTTGAATTTTTGGAGAATAGAGACATGAAAAAGCAATATTCATTAGCATATCTAACGGTAAATGGATGTGCGCCGCCAGAAATGACGTATATTGCCGAACGTACCGGTTATGATTTTGTCAGTTTGAGACTTATTCCGATGGGGATACTTGGCGAACAAGCTTATCTTCCTGAAGACAAGCAAATGATCAGAAAAACCAAGGCAGCAATCAATGAGACAGGCATCAAAGTCCTTGATCTTGAGCTGGCACGCATACTCGATGATGTAGATCCAAAATCTTACCTGCCAGCTATGGAAGTCGCAGCTGAATTGGGGGCAAAACACGTTATTTCAAGCGCTTGGACTGCTGAACGTACGGATCAAAACTTTATTGTCGATCGCTATGCTGAAATCTGTGATCTGGCACAGCCGTTTGGATTGACAGTCAACCTGGAGTTTCCAACATTTTCTCGACTCACAACTCTGCAGGCAGCAGCTGATGTCGTTCGGGCTGCGAATCGTCCAAACGGAGGCATCCTGATTGATACCCTCTACTTACACTATTCACGGACGGGTCTTGATGAATTGGAAGAGTTGCCCCGTGAGTGGCTAAATTTTCTGCATATTTGTGATACTTCCAATGACATACCAACTACACGAGATGGAATGGTTCATGTTGCGCGTGATGAGCGTTTGTATATTGGCGAGGGGTGTATCAATTTTCCGGCAATTCTGGAGCGGTTACCGCCCATGCCTTATTCGATTGAATTACCAAATATTAAACGGTTGAAGGAATATGGTTATGAAGAGCATGCAAGGCGGTGTCTGGAGACAGCCAGGCAGCACCTTGAAACTGTCAATTTTGACAAAGTGACAAGGAGGTAAAATGAAATATAACTACCGATACATGTCTACCGTTACCAGCCGTATTGTGCGCCAAGCGACAACCCAAGGTCAAATGCCCGGTTATTCAAATCGACAAAATCCTTGGGAACTCTGTCGGCCACTGCTGCCATGACCGACTTCGGCTTGATAACCTCGGTAATACCGATCAAGGCGCCAAGTACACAGATGTTAAAGACCACCGGTTAACCGATCTTTTCCATAACGCGTTCATACATCGGCTGTTCGATCTGCTTGGTATCAATTTTTTTCAACCTACCTCAAGTCACACAGGTAGTCAGAAAAGGGAGATGATTTCCTGCTGGATGCGATACGCCTAGAGAATACATCCCGGTCGCTCGGGATAACCAATAGTGACTTCGATGGGTGGTTTATTAGCCATTTGCTAGCTGCTGCTTATCCTGAAAATCAAGAACGATCTTAGTGAAATTACCTGACAGCGCGTCATCGAATGCTTTTTCATATTCATCGAACGGTACAATCTTTGACAAAACAGGGGAAACATTGAACTGAGGATCTTTCAAAAAGCGAAGTGCATCCTCAAAGTCGTTTTTGGTATATATTATTGAACCGTATATAGTCATTTCCGATCGAGTGACATGCAGAGAAGGGAACATGACTTCATCGTTGGTAATCCCGAGAGTGATGAGAGATCCGCCGGGTTTTACGAGAAGAAAGGCCTGCTCGATTGCGGCTTTAACGCCAGCGGCTTCGATGACAACATCAAACACCTGACCTTGTACTTGCGCAGGCGGCAATACTCTAATGGATTTATTAAAAGTAGTGGCTTTTTCCATTTTAGCCGGGTTGATATCTAGAACCGTTATATCAGCACCTATGTAATTAAGGAGGGCCACAGCCAACAAGCCTTCAGTTCCGCAACCAACGACGGCGACTGATGTTTCCTTGGTTATGCAGGCTCTTTTCAAGGCATGGACATTTACGGCAAAGGGTTCGGTTAAAATTGCTCTTTCATTGGTGAGTTCTTCGGGAACAGCGACAAGAAATTCGGAATCGATAACTATTTCATCGGCAAATAAACCATTAATTGTTACCCCGAAGGATTTCTTGTTTATGCATATATTGGTTTTGCCTTGAAGGCAGAATTCGCATTTTCCACAATAGGTGTTGGGAAAAGAGATGACCCTGGTGCCAGGTTTGTGGGACGAGTTTTTGCCGGCTTCTGTCACGATTCCTAAAATTTCATGACCGGGACGGCAGGGATACACTGCATAGGGAATAGTCCCGCGGAAAACTCTCAGGTCAGAACCGCAGATTCCTCCGTAAATCACACGTACACGTGCTTCATTATCTTGAAGTGATTGACCTGATACAGTTTTTTTCATGCTCAGCTGACCAGGTTTTTTCAAAAATAGTTCCAACATTTTCCACCTTCTGCTTAACAGAGTTACCTCTGCCGATAAACGGGATTCTATATAATTACCGTCGTTGAGTGCCAGGTACTAAAATCCAAATAAATGAGGGATGCCGAGAACCGTCACCGGAACAAAGGTGATAATTATCAAAGCAAGTAATTCTACCAAAAAAAACGGGATAATTTGCCGGGTCAGCCGACCCAGTCCTACATCGGCGATCGAATCCGCTACAAAGAGGCACAACCCCATGGGGGGAGTGATCAGACCGATCATCAGATTGAAGACAACCAATATTCCGAAATGAGTGGGGTCGACTCCCATGCTGATAGCGATGGGATGAAGGATGGGCACCAGAACAAGCATGGCGGCTATACCTTCCAGAAAGAGTCCGACGACGAGGAAAAGCACCATACAGGAAACGAGAAACATCCATTTTGCGGTCATGAATTCCATCGCAAAATCGGTTATCATGTTCGGCACCCGGTTATAGGTCAGAAGCCAGTTGCCTGCAGCAACTGCGCCAATCACAATCAGGATAACCGAGCTGTCGCGCATGGAACGGGCAAAGATACCCGGTAACGCAGACCACTTTAATTCCCGAAAGATGAACAGCCCTACAATTAACGCGTAAGCTACCGCAAAGCTGGCTGCTTCGGTCGGGGTGACCACCCCGAGTAGAATGCTGCCCACGACAAAGATGGGCATCAGCAAGGGGATAATACCCTGCAGGAGAATTCTCCTTTTAGCACCTCCGCTCTTGAGCTCTTCCTCTGTTTCGTAATCTGCGGCAAAAATCATGACATAGATAGAAAGAAGGATGGCGAGGAGCAAGCCAGGCCCGATGCCGCCTAGAAACAGTGCAGGAACGGAAACGCCGGTTACTGTCAGGGCGTAGATGATCACCGGGATACTTGGCGGAATGATTGGACCAATAACCGAAGAAGCTGCCGTTAAGGCTGCGGCAAAGTCAGCTGGATACCCTCTTCTCACCATTTCCGGGATGAATACCCGACCAATGGCAGAGGTATCTGCCACGGCAGAGCCGGAAAGACCGGCAAAGATAACCGAGGCCCAGATGTTGACCATAGCCAGGCTGGCACGACACCGTCCTACCAGAATGTTGGCAAAGGCTATAATGCGACTGGTGATCCCCGACTCGTTCATTAGGTCGCCGGCAAGAATGAAAAGTGGGATGGCGAGTAGAGGAAAGGATTTCATGCCGCCATACATCTGGGTGGCTACCAACCGGAGAGTATAGGGAAAATCGCCGACAGCCATAAAATACATCAATGCAGCAACTATAGCAAAGGCGACAGGTACACCGATGATGAGACAGATCAAAAGGATTGCATAGACCATTATATCTCCTCCCTTATCAGTACAGGCGCAGGATTTGCGTAGAATCGGGACAGCAGTTTGAGCAGTGCTGCTATCGTCAGCATGACGCCACCTAAAATCATCGCCGCCTGGTAAGGGTAAAGGTGGCCGATCCAGATCATCTGATCCCAGCCGGTCAGGTCTTTCAGATCTTTGGCCATATTGATCATACCTGATGATTCCATACCTCCTCTTTTGACAACGAACAGCCAACTGGACCAGGTGAGCAGGGTACCCGTTGCAATCATGATCAGATCTACCAGCATGTAGAGTTTACGGGTGAAACTCTCCGGTAGAAAACCGACCAGAACGGTGAACCGGATGTGTCGGTCCTGCATATAGGCATAGGCCGCCCCAAACATTATGCCGTATACGGCGATGAACACCGGGAGTTCTTCTCCCCATTCGAGAGATTTTCCGATAGTGTAGCGACGCAGGGAGTTAATGAAAACAATCATAAAGACAGCGAACATGGATATTGAGGCGCCCTTGGCGAAGCACCAGGTGAAAAAACGAGACACCCTGTCGACAGTATTTTGCATAGATGGCTACCTGTATGTTCGATGAATCCAGGGAGCAGATTCACCTTTCAAAAATCAACTGCTTGACACTCAGGGCAGAAATGTCGCCATACTCCACCCTGAGTTTTTAGAGTCCGATCCGGTCTGTGTTGCTATTTGGTTGCTTGTGCAACTGCGTCATCCAGTTTTTTAATCCATACGGCGTCGGCCCCCAATTCTCCGGCAAGCCATTTCCGTATCGCAGGTTGCGCCAATTCTTTGAACTGATTGAGTTCAGCAGCGGTCGGTGAATAGACCTTCATGCCATCGGCAACAACCTTAGTCACGCCTTCTGCTGTATTGAACTCTTGAATAGCTCTGCCCATGAGTCCGGCGGTGCGTGCGGCCTTTTTGACAATTTCCTGATCTTTTGCAGAAAGTGACTTGAAGAATTCGTCATTGATCACGAAGAAATCAGCGCCATACACGTGGCCATCCAGAATCATGTACTTCTGCAATTTATGGAGGTTGTTATTGTAAATGACGCCGACTGGATTTTCCTGACCATCAATAACCCCGGTAGTCAAGGCATTTGGTACTTCCGGCCAGGCTATAGGGGTCGGTTCACCGCCCAGGCTTTTGACCAATTCAACGTACAGCGTGATAGGTTGAACGCGAATTTTAAGACCCTTCATGTCGGCGGGGGTTTTGATTTCCCGTACATTGTTGGTGAAGTTCCTGAAGCCGGTCTCTCCATAGGCCAGGGTTCGCAACCCTGACTCTTTCAGGCAGTGTTCAGCCAAATCCTTACCAAACGGGCCATCTAAAACGTCCCAGGCAACAGGAGCTGAGGGAAATTCGTAAGGAATGTTCAGAACGTCGGCAGCCTTGCATACTTTAGCCATGGCCCCGGAAACAAAAGCCATTTGGGTGGTGCCTTCTTGGACTTGCTGCACCAGATCATTTTCATTTCCCAGTGCGCTGGCAGGAAATAATTCCACCTTAATGTCGGTTTCACCCTCGACAATGTTCTTGAAAATGAGGCCGGCGGCTCCCTTCTTCGATGTTTGCCAATCGGCTGGATCAACATGGCCTAATTTGATAGTCGGTCCTGCCAGAGCCGTTGTGGAAAAAGCTGCTATTGTCCCGGCTATGCTGAGCATTAATAGTGAGCGAATCATGTTTAGCCTCCCATTTGTTTGGTGGATCGGGTTAATCCACGTATTAAGGTTCTTTTATAATAGAAATTATTATAAAAAATTCATGCATCATTGCATAAAGTTATTGAATCCCAAAATAAGATCTAAAAATAGAAAACATGCTGCATTATTGTAAACATTGTGTCTTTAGCTACCCGGCGAGATGAGAAACGCAGGCCAGCCAGATCATAAAAGTTATTGAAGAAAAAAGCGTACTTGCCGAAATGGTAGCAACCGCGAAGTTAGCATCGCCGTGCATCTCCTTGGCCATCACATAGGAGATAGTAGCTGTTGGCGAGCACAAAAGAATCAGAGCCGGCAAGTAATCTTTAGGACCCAGATGGAACAGCGTAAACAGTAACAGACCACAGGCAGGAAGTGCAGCCAGTTTAAGAAATACAGTTCCCATGGTTGGTCGCAGATACTGGTGCATGAGCTGCATCGAAAGCGACGCCCCGATGAGCAAAAGAGCCATCGGCGGGGCGAGTCCTCCAAGAATATCAAGGCTTCTGCCGATGACCCGGGGCACGGGAATCCCCAAAGCTGAAACTGCGATACCGCTCATGGCACCAATGATCACAGGATTGCCCATCAGTTTTAGTATCAGGGGTTTTATTCCGGACCGACGGGTACCGGATGTATCATGCAGCTGCAAGGCGATAACCGATAGCAGGTTTTGCAGGATCATTAGAAATCCGGCTATAATTCCGGCCTTTGCCAGAGCTGTTTCACCTAGATAATAGAAGGCTATAGGTAGCCCTATATATCCGACATTTCCATGTCCTGAGCTTTGGATAAAGGCACCGGCACGAGCCGGTTCCATTTTCACAATCCTGGTGATGAGGTATGCCACAGTATAAATGCCAGCTGCGGAAAGGAGCGTGAGAAAAAGAACCTTGGCGTGAAACTGTTCATGGAAAGAAGACTTGACAATGGCGCTGAAAATCATTGCCGGGATGGATAGATAATAGACCAGCCTGTTTGCAGGCACCAGAAATTCAGGAGTGATAAACCCTCTTTTTCGCGCACCCCATCCCAGGATGATAATGAAAAAAATCGGTATAATGGTAATGATTACTTCCATGCAGGTGGCGTCAGTTATTTTTGAGGGCTGTCCCTATGGCCGATTGCGATGGTTGCTCACAATCGGACGGGGGCCGGTATTGTAAATCTACCTATCTTTTCCTGCTGTGCTGCAAACGGGGCTCTCTGTTACTCCGTACTTACATGGCCAACTTTTTTCCCCGGTGAATAAATATCAAGAATGTTCCAGTGGCCTGAAGTCGGAACAGGGTTATTGATCATTGGCACATCAAGTACTACTGGTTTGTTCATGGCGATAGCTTTGACCAGAGCTGGTTTGAACTCTGCCGCCGAAGTAATTTTTATTCCCTCGATGCCATAAGCACGGGCAATTGCCGCATAGTCGGGAGAAGTCGATTCACCGTCTTTTTGAAAAACTGTACCAAAAGTTGTGTGGTAATGGGCTTTTTCAAGCCCGGCAATTGTGCCGAAGGCATCGTTATTCATGATCAACCAGATAACAGCTACACCCTCATGTTTTGCCGTGGCCAGAAGCGCGGGATTCTGGCCGAATCCGCCGTCGCCGACAAGCGCTATAACAATTTTGTCAGGCGCTGCAATCTTTGCTCCGATAGCCGCAGGTCCACCAAACCCCATAGTAGCATAACCTCCAGGAATGAGAATACTTCCAGGTGTATAAATGGGAAATTGTTGACCAACTCCATTTTTGTTCCAGCCTACATCGGTGGTGATTATGGCATCACGGGGCAGGATTTCCCGTACCTCGGCAAGAATACGCTCCGGCATCATGGGGAAGGCGTTACTACGCTCCATTTCGGCATTGGATGTTTTGAATGTACTGCGCTCATCGGCGATTTGTTTCTGCAGCTTTTCACGCTTTATGCCTGCAGGAATCTTTTTCTTGGCAACTGTGTACAGCGTTTCGAGTGCATGTTTTAAATCGGCAACAGCTCCAATGTCAACAGGATAATTTCTTCCGATCTCACTGGGTTCGATGTCTATTTGGATAAGTCTGGTTTTGGGGATATCAAAGGTGAACTCAGGGTACCATGAACTGCAGTCGGCCTCTTTGAACCGACTTCCGAGTCCGAGGATAAGATCCGCATTGCGGCAGGAATCGTTAACAAACTGGGTTCCCCAGAAACCTGTCATGCCTAAGGTGAAAGGATGATCATCGGGAAGGGCTCCTTTGCCCATGATGCTGTGGGCAACAGGAAGACTCAAATGATCCACCAGTTTTTTTAATTCATCGGCCGCTTTTGCCAGGACCACGCCGCCTCCGGCATAGATAATTGGATTTCTCGCCGCCACCAGTCGATCAATGATCTCTTCGGCAGTGGCAAGATCCATTGCAGGTTTTCGTAGTGTTTTGGTATTTTGCAGCTGGCGCTCGAAAAGAGTAACATCCACTTCTTTGGAAAAAATATCCATAGGTACATCGACCAGTACCGGGCCAGGCTGACCGCTTTCGGCCAGATTAAAAGCCTTTTCCATTATTTCAGGAAACAGCTCGGGGCGTTCGACTCGCCAGACTCTTTTAACAAAGGGTCGATAGATTTCACATTGTGCACCGTCTGCATGCAGGTTGACTTCCTGGTGGGGATGTTTTCCATAGTAGTGGCTGGGGATGTCGCCGGCGATGACAACCATAGGTATACAATCCAGGGCAGCATTAGCTACTCCGGTGGCGGCATTGGTCATTCCCGGTCCCAAATGGCTCAGAACTACCGAGGCCTTGCCGGTAACCCGCGCATAGCCGTCCGCTGCATGGGCGGCTATCTGTTCGTGACGGACATTGATGAATTGGATAGTACTTTTTTCAAGTGCAGCGAGCACTGCAATATTGGTGTGACCGCAGAGTCCAAAAATATGTTTAATCCCTCGTTGTTCGAGGTATTTAACCAGCTGATTCGAGACAAGATCTTTCATGGGATTCTCCATTATATTCTGGGCCTGTTACCAGGTTTCAGTGTTATAGAATTCGCCAAATAGCTCTTCGTCGCTTGGTTTGTCTTCGGCGATTGGTCTGGACACCCAGGTATAGTTCAAATAATGCTTCAGTGAAATGTTCTCATTGGTGACATTGCCGGCCCAGACACCACAGCCCATACTTGAGGTCATCGGCATTCCATTGTTGAAACTGCCGGCATTTGCTTTAGATTGTGGCTGACGAACCATCATCCTGCTTACCGGGGCTGTCTGAGCAAGTCTGTCGATATGCTCATCATCAAAAGAGTATATGCCGCAGGAGTGTCCCTTGCCTTGGGTTTCGTAGATTTTGGTGATCATGTCCAGCACGTTGTCAAAGCCGCTGTATTTAAAGATAGAGAGAAGGGTGCCGAGTTTTTCCGTGGAAAAAGGGTGCTCCTTGCCAATCTTATCTTCTTTTACAATGAGAAATTTTTTATCGTCCGGAAGAGAGAAACCGGCTTTTTCTGCTATTTTTTTGGCGGGACAGGCAATAGTATCGAGGGTTCGGTGTCCATCTTCCCAGAGAACCTTTCCAAGTTTTTCCTTTTCCTCATCAGAGACCAGATATCCGCCTTCTTTTTGAAGCTGTTCGAGAAAGGCATCATAAATAGTTGCTTCAACAAACAAGTTGCCGTCGGCGGAACACCCTGATCCAAAATCGGACATTTTGCTGAGCATACTGTTATGGGCAGCTTCTTCTATATCGGCGGTTTCATCGATGACCATTGTCGAGTTACCCTGGCCAGCGGCATATGCCGGTTTTCCAGACATATGAGCTGATCTAGCCATGGCGGGGCCGCCCGTTGCAATGGTCAGATCACAGATTGCCATCAGTTCTTGAGCAAGAGGAATTGAGGCTTTTTCCGAACAGACATAGAGGTCCTCAGGTAAACCTATCCTCTTCAGTGCTTCGCGCATTACCCTGACAGTTTCAAAAGTGGTGGCTTTTGCTCGTGGATGAGGGGAAAACACCACCGCATTTTTCGCTTTAAGGGCATAGATACCCATGCCTGGAGGGGTGAGTGCAGGGTTTGTTGTAGGGACTAAGGCAGCAACGACGCCCACAGGTTTCGCATACTTAATAAGTCCCTTCTCTGGAATAGTTTCCACTATACCAACACTCTTCTGGCGAAGTGCATCCCGGAGTATCCCTTTTATTTTAAAGCGTTTATTGGGTCGACCATCCCAATCACCCAGTCCGCTTTCTTCAACGCCCATGCGTGCTAATCGGGTAAATGTCTTTTCATTGGAGACGGCCCAGGCAACGGCTTGTATTGCGCGATCAACTGCAGCCTGATCGAGATGCTCAATCTGTTTTTGAGCTTTTCGCGCGCGGCCGAGTAGTTCCTGCGCATATTGTTTTTCTTCTTCGCTTATTGGTCGTGCCATGATTTTGTCTCCTTACTTAAGCTTGAGCTGAAAGGCTGAGATCAAATGATTTAGTTTATCCATAAGTGGTGCAAGGTGATTCCGTCCAGCGATAATAAGAAAACTTGGCCGTGAACATGCTGCATGTATCATAGCAAAACAAAATCAACCAGTGTCGAAAATAGAACTTCATTCTGTTGAATAGGATACCTCCGCGTTTAGGGTCTGTCAATAAGAATAATTGAAGGAAGAATTGAAAATTGCCACCACCATTTCTTTCCATGAAATTGAGATTGACGCGAATCCCGGAGCTGTCTATTCTCTTTGATGCAATCGTATTCCGCTGAGAAGTACAACAGGGCGTAGGGCTCGTCTTTGTAGATGCAATTTTTGCTTCGTCTTTGGGAGTTTACATATCTGTTTACGCTACTTGGAGCGCTCGAAATGATAGATTTTTTAGCCATTTTTCTTAATGTAATCATGCCGGTGTTTGGCATTGTCCTCATGGGCTACCTTCTTGGAGGTCGACTGGCGCTTCAGGCCCAGACGCTGACACGGACTGCGTATTATATTTTCGTCCCGGCCTTTATTTTTCAGGCTATGAGCAGTTCCAGAGTACCGCTTGATCATGCGGCAAAGATGCTCTTCTTTATTGTTTTGACGCATCTTTTGGTGGTTGTTGCGGCTGGCGGCATTGGACGATTTCTTGGTCATTCAAGAGAAATGATTGCAGCCTTTGTTATGGTTGCGGTGTCCGGTAACGTTGGCAATTACGGTATCGCCATGATCCGTTTCAGGTTCGGCGAAGCTGCGCTTGCGCCAGCGACTTTTTACTATGTTGTCTTGTCAATAGTTGTTTTTGTCGTTTGTGTCGGGGCTGCCGGTTGGGCACGCGGTGGCGGACGCGGTATTTTGGGTGGTCTGATCAGGACACCGGCCATTATTGTGCTGGTGCCGGCGTTAATCGTCTCAAATAGTAGTCTGGTTGTTCCTCTCATGCTTTCAAGGATGATAGGGTTACTCGCTGATGCGATGATTCCGGTGATGCTCTTTTCTCTTGGTCTGCAATTGTTGGAGCAAAAGCACATCCGTTTTTCTCGCGACGTCGTCACAGCATCCGCGCTTCGCTTGTTGTTGGCTCCGCTTCTTGCGTGCCTGGTGGCGATCCCCTTTGGCTTGAGTCATCTGGAGTATGCTTCAGGGGTTTTGCAAGCTGGAATGCCAACGGCGATCATGGCTGCGATCATTGCTAAAGAGCATAATATCGCACCACAGTTTGTAACGACAGCGGTCCTTTTTACAATTCTAGCCAGTCTGGTGACACTGCCGTTGTTTATGATTTTTTTATAATAAGCGGCAGTTCTGGTCCCTTGAAAATCAGCATGTTTCTAGACCTTGAACAAGAGCCGATAGAGAACCTGCATGAATATCTTTGGGTAGAATCGGTTGGAGGCAGGATGTGGGCGGAGCAATCCTGTTTCTGGCGGGAGATGATGCCGATGGATAGTCGGTGAAGCCTTGGATATTAACGGTGGAATGTCTATGTAAAACTTCAGTTCATACGAAGATCTAGGTTATTGCCGAGGTGCACCAAGTAATGTGGAGATTTTTTTGGTTGCTTCAAAGAGGTTCTCCAAAATTTCCTCTTCACGGTCTACAGAAAAGCGCTGGACTGGGCCGACAATTGCGAGAGCTGATTCAACTTTATTTTGATAATCAAATATAGGGGCGGCTATTGCTGCGACTTCAAGTTCCCGCTCCCCTCTGTTGATGGCATACCCTTTTGACCGGATTACAGAGAGCTCCTCTTCTAATTTTTTATGTGTATTAATAGTCTGCGAGGTGAATTTTTCGAACTTTGGTTGGCTGAGAATTTTTTCAGTTAATTCTTCCGGTCCGAAGGCGAGGAGAATTCTTCCGGCTGCCGAAGCATGCAAATCCATATTGTCTCCTTCCTGAATAGAGAAAACAAGTCTCGAAGATCCGTATTCTCTGGCCAGGCAGAAGGCTGTTTCTCCTTCCAGGGTGAAAATTGCTACGGATTCACCCGTAACCTCTGCCAGTTGCTTCATGATCGGACGAGCAATTGTGACCAAGGTGTTGGTGCTCTCGTAAATCTTTCCCAGGGTCATTAATTTTGGTCCAAGTCTGTAACTCGACGACGGCATACGCGTGAGGAACCCCAACGCAACAAGAGTAGCACATAATCTATGTATGCGGCTTTTGTAGAGTCCTGACTTTTCACTCAGTTCGCGCAGAGAGATCTCAGGTTCTCTGAGTGTGAAATAGTTTAATATGCGTAGAGCGGTAGCAAGGCTGTCGACGATGGGTACTGATGTTTTAGGTTTCTGTTTGGTGCTTTTTTCCACTGTCGCGGGTTTCATAGGCCGTTTCTAATTGCTGAAGTTTATGGTTGTTGCTTTATGGGGATGGTGAGCGATTCAATGGATTTCAAGGGCTTGGCAACTCTTTCTCTCTTTCCTTTGAAAAAAACGTATATTACTCTCTTGTTAACCATATATCGAGCATCATTTTAATCCTGGTCGCCGCACAAAAATCTTTTGGTTTTATCCTTAACTCCATCAGTGACAATTGATAGGACAGCAACGGTTTTGTTTGGCAATTGTATTTCATGTCCGTTCTTCTAGAGGGGATGCAGTTCTTTCTGGGAGGATATCCCGGGGCAACGAAAAAAGCAACGCAAATTGGTAATTCATCCCGGATACAGGCAAAGTTGTCAAGTCGACCACACTATTAATGCTTGATGATGATCTCCCATTGCCGACTCTGGGGTAATTGTATTCATCTGAGGTTGTCGACTTTCTTCGAAAGTGATGTGTAACTGGGCTATCCTGCAATTTTATTTAGTGTCCATCCTGAAACGGCCCTTTTACCCTAACTCTTCGTTGTTCTCAAAATTTAATCCTCGGAATATCTATTATATGCCTGCGGCCAAATTTGTCGAACGCCTCAATTTAGAATAAAATGCCTCGTTTCAGGATGGAAACTATTTAGAAATGGAAACCAATGCTATGGGCGTTGACAATATAAAAACGGCAATGTAACCTGTCGGTCGCAACAGTGTTCTTTTAGGTAGTATCTGATCTGTTGAAAACTATCGAGTATTCTTATAACTTTTAAGAATTAAGATGTAGGAATTAACATCTTAATAAATCATGAAGAATGAAGGTGTGAATAATGCAAAATATCGATCATAGAACGAACCTGCTTCTCGAAGACGAAGCTCTGAGAGACGGTCTGCAGATTGAATCGCAAATATTTACTCTTGAGCAAAAGATCGAATTATTCAATCTGCTGAAAAATGCAGGTGTAAAGCGAATACAGGTTGGATCCTTTGTCCATCCGAAGATAGTTCCACAAATGGCCGATAGCGATGAGTTGATCAAAAGCCTTGGCAAGCAAACGGATACGGTAATTTCAGCGTTAATATTGAACAGCAAAGGGCTGGATCGGGCTTTAGCCTGTGCAGTTCCCCATGTCAGTATGTCTGTGTCAATAAGTGATACCCATAGTCGAAAAAATGCCCGCCGATCAGCTGCTGAGGCCCTGACATCGATGGTTGATCTTATTAAAAACGCCAAAGGGCAGGGGCTTGAAGTTCGAGCAGGTCTACAAAGTGCCTTCGGTTGTGTTTATGAAGGAGCCATATCTGAAAGCGCTGTGTTGGCTGCGGCAGAAAAAATGAATTTGGTCGGTGTCAATGAGATTAATCTGGCTGACTCATCGGGAATGGCAAATCCCCAATCTGTAAGGTCTCTAGTGAAGCTTGTAGCCAGAGAATTCCCTGACGTCAGGATTTCCTTGCACCTGCACGATACAAGGGGCTTGGGGCTGGTCAACATGTTCAGCGGTTATGAAGCTGGTGTGCGGGTATTTGATGTTTGTGCCGGTGGATTGGGTGGTTGTCCTTTTATTAAGGGGGCTGCGGGTAATGTGCCGACAGAGGACGCCGTAAACATGTTTGAGTCGATGGGAATAGATACCGGTATTGAGCAAAAAACAATGGTAGAAGCCATTGCCTTTCTTGAGAAAACGCTAAACCGCCGACTACCTGGTCGGATGAATCGGGTACTGAGATATCAACAATCTTGTGATGTCGTGTGAAATAACGTAAATTAAATTTTAATAACAGGGAGTTCAACGATTCAGTAACAAAAGATCAGACAGGGGATGAAAAAATCATGAGGCAACAGAGTAAAATGCAGGTAACTGTTCGAGGCGCAGTCATTGGAGGCCCAAGACCGCTGATATGCCTGCCATTGGTCGGGGACACAAGAGCGAAGGTGCTTCAGGAGGCCAAAGAGTTGGTTGCCTTGCAGCCCGATCTACTTGAATGGCGTATCGATGCCTACGACAAAGTGGAGAATATAAACGAATGTTTGTCCGTTTTGCAGGAGTTGCGTAGTGCCATTGGTGATCTCCCTCTGATTTTTACCTGCCGAATAGATCTGGAGGGAGGCTTTAAGGCGATTTCCCGGGATCATCGACTGGAATTGTTCTCTGCGGTAATGGAAAGCGGTGATACTGACATTGTTGACATAGAACTCTGTAATGATGAAGAATTCGTCAGAACAGTCAGGGAGGTAGCGAACCGTTATAATGTTAAATTGATCCTCTCCTATCACAATTTTAAGGAAACCCCAAGCGAACTGTTCATATATTCCAAGTTGGTCGAGGCACAGGTGGCGGGCGCAGATATATCTAAGCTTGCTGCCATGCCTAAGAACTATGCAGATGTGCTGACTCTTCTCAGTGCGACCAATAAAGCCAGAAATGAAATAGTGCAGGGGCCCATAGTGACGATGTCCATGGGACCGGAAGGGGCAGTCAGTAGATTAATCGGTGGTCTGTTTGGCGCCGACATTACCTTTGCCATTGGTATGCAGGCTTCTGCACCCGGTCAAATACCTATAAAAGAGCTAAGAGCGTCCATGGACTTGCTCTACAAAGTGTAATTACAAAGAATTCCGTGATTTGATTCTATGGTTGAGCTGGGTTGTTCTGGTGAAAAAAACTTTGCGATTCAAGCGCGAATACTTTGAGTTTATTGACAGCCCTCTAGAAAAAGCCCCCCACAAGAGGACTAAACTGAGTACTTCCGGGGGGAGCTATTGTCTCGACTTCATCAGGGTATAAGCCACTTCAGACATTTCTTCAACGAGTGGTTCAACGCCTGTAAAGAGCTTGAAAGCTGCAGCACCCTGATAAATCAGCATTCCGAGGCCGGGAATAATGGTGCATCCCTTGTCTTGGGCCGTTCGAAGCAATTTGGTCATTAATGGGTTGTATACGATATCTGCAACCATTAGACCCGGAAATAACAGTGTTCCGTCAATTGGTAATACATCCTCTTGGGGATGCATACCAAGGCTTGTACTGTTTATGAGTATATCGCAGCTCTGTAGAGCTTTTCTTAGGCTCATCTGCTGATGGTCGACTACTTCGGTGCAGGTACGTATTTTGGTATTGATTTCAGCGGCGAGCTCATCCGCTTTTTTAACTGTACGGTTATAGAGGTATATCTTTTCCGCATCATGAAAAGCGAGTGTCATTGCTATAGCACGTGCAGCACCTCCACATCCCAGCAGACAAACTCTTTTTCCTTTGATCGAAATATTTGCCTCACCCTCAAGGGATCGCATAAATCCTTCGCCGTCGGTATTGTATCCCTTCGTTTTTCCATCCTTGACAGAAATGGTATTTACCGCACCGATCGTAGCAGCCAGGGGATCTAATTCGTCTAAATACTCCATTATAGCAATTTTATGGGGAATGGTGACGTTAAAGCCGGCAACATTCATCTTACACAGTCCGGAAAATACCTCTTTGAGATTGTTGTTGGTAACCTCAACAGGCATATAACAATAATCCATTCCCAGTTTCTCGAAAACGCGATTGTGCATGGGAGGGGAGATTGAGTGGCCCAGAGGGTTTCCGAGCAGTATGACCATTTTTGTAGTAACAGTTGGATATTTTATCATTTTTTGTTGATTTAGAAGATGGTGGAGTAGTGAAAAATGGGCTGGCGTTTAGTACCAAGTCATAGCAAGTAATAGTTTTCTTTGCCAGTATTTAATTCTCGTAAGGGTCGGTACAAGTCTCATTAGCACAAGTAAACGTGTAAGGTGAACTGCCAGATACATGGCAAGAAATCACTGAAATCCTTCATAGGGGGTACTGAAAAGAGTGAACGAAAACAACCAGTAAGGCACCAAATTTAACCTGCATGTTCAATTTAATCTGCAGCTGTTCTATACACAGATGAAGGTGTCTGATGAACAATTTTGCCTTTATCCATTAGCCAATGCCTGCCGGATTTTCGCAGCTAATTCTCTGGTGGAGAATGGCTTTTGAAGAAACGCTACTCCATCGTCCAACACTCCCTGATGGGAAATCACGCTGGCAGTGTATCCTGACATAAATAGACATTTCAGCTCTGGTCGACTGACTAAAAGTTTTTCCGTCAAAGTTCGTCCATTCATCTCAGGCATAATTACATCAGTCAGGACTAAATGAATCTCTCCAGAATACTCACCAGCCAGACGAATGGCATCACTTGGTGTTCCAGCGACCAGCACTGAATAGCCAAGTTGTTGCAGCATCGTCGTGGCCATATCCAGAATCGACGGCTCGTCCTCAACCAGTAGGATTATTTCGTTGCCACATAGAGTTGGTTCTGCCGTGAATTCTCTTTCTTTTGGGGTGGTCTTGCCTCTATATCGAGGGTGGTATATCGAAAAGATTGTCCCTTGGCCCTGTTCACTGTAAACATGGACAAAACCGTTGTTCTGTTTAACGATACCATAAACCGTAGCCAATCCGAGACCGGTTCCTTCGTTTACACCCTTGGTTGTAAAAAACGGTTCAAAGATATGGGATAACGTCTCCTTATCCATACCACTGCCATTATCGCTTACATCTATTTTCACGTATTGTCCGGAGATGAAGCCTGCGTTGGCCGAACAGTATTCTTCGTCGAGGGTACAATTCCCGGTTTCAACAGTTATCTTACCTACGCCTGCGATAGCATCTTTGGCATTAACACAGAGATTGGCCAAAATCTGATCAATTTGTGATGGATCTGTTTTAATCGGCCACAGTTGTTTTCCTGGTCGCCATACGAGATCGATATCCTCCCCAATGAGTCGCAGCAACATCTTCAACATTCCAGACACGGTCTCATTCAGGTCGATCACTTTGGGAGAAACGATCTGCTTTCGTGCAAAGGTCAAAAGTTGTCTGGTAATATCAGTGGATCGATTGGCTGCTCGTCGAATTTGTTGCAAGTTGTTAATAACCGGCTGATCTTGATCCAATTCATCTATAGCCAGTTCAGTATGACCGAGAATTACGCTGAGCATATTGTTGAAATCATGTGCCACTCCACCAGCCAAACGGCCCACTGATTCCATTTTCTGGGCTTGCTGGAGTTGTCTCTCAAGTAGAAGCTTATCCTGTTCTGTTTGTCTAATGTCTGTAATATCTCTCGTTATCGAAAGAATATGTGGTTCTCCATTGAGCTGAATAATTGTTGCCGACATCAGTGCTATTTTGTAGGAGCCGTCTTTCATGAGGAATCTGGATTCGAGGTTTCTTAGGTAGCCGTTTTTTCTCAATCCTTCGACTAAACGCTCTCGATCTTCAGGTATATCCCAGATGTTAATTTCAGAAGAAGTTTTACCAAGAGCATCTTCTCTGCTGTATCCTGTCAATTGGGTAAAACCTTCGTTGATTTCCAAATAAGTGCCATCCATTTTATTGATATTGATGGCATCAGGACTTGTATAAAACGTCAACCGGAACCGTTCTTCAAATTCTCTTAATTTTTCTTCAGCTTGCTTTCGCTCTGTTATATTTCTAGACACTCCCAGTACTGATATCACGTGGCTTTTAGCGTCGAACTCCGGCGTCAGCCGCCAATCAAGAGAGACTTGGCCGTTGGCGCTTTCCCAAGAAAATTCTGTTTGGGAGGGTCTGCCGGTCTTGAAAACCTGTGTGATTCTTTCTTCCCAGCTTGTGCTCAAGTCCTCAGGAAAGCCACTTTCGCGGTGGGTCTTGCCGATAATGTCGGCCTCGGTAAACCCGCTAACGGCTAAGGCTGCCGGATTCATATAGGTATGTCGACAATCTCGATCATAGCGCATGATATAATCGGGACTGCTTTCTGCAAGAGAACGAAAAAATTGTTCACTCTCACGCAACGCCCGCTCCACCCGGTTACGTTCGGATTCTGCTTTTTCCAGTTCCCGAATCCGTTGCTCAAGTTCATCGTAGGTGGGTTTTTGAGATATCATTTTGACCTCTGGTGGTATGGAAAGAATGTACACATTTTTGTATTTTTAATAATACAGATCTTGCCTTAGGAATGTCTAAAGATCAGGAGAGAGAGGAGGTATCAGGACTATTCTCACTTGTCTGTTATGTCAGTATCTTGATTTATGTTGTTTTTGCGATCTTCGCAAGCTGTAAACAAGACGAGTTCCTCATAAAAAATCCTCACTGCTATTAATTTTTTCGGTTATGATTTTTTATGACAACGAAATTCACTTTTCAATCTTATCACAACAGAGAAAATTGCACCACCAGATCAATTTCTTGCAAGGACCTGAAATAGTTAATGACTGAGCACAAGCAATCCCCCGACGAAATCATATCTTCCCTCGAAAAAAAGCTGACTGCGCTGCAAGTTACTAATAGCCGCTTGGTTGCCGAGAATATTCTTTTGAGGGATCTTTACGAAAAAGCACCGCTCGGCTATCAGTCTCTGGATGAAAACGGATGCTTTCTCTTTGTGAACCAGGCTTGGGTCGAAGGGCTCGGATACAGTAGGGAAGAGGTAATCGGAAGAAATTTTAGCGATTTCCTCCACCCGGATTGGAGAGATCATTTCAAGGAAAATTTTCCACGATTCAAGGCGATCGGTGAAATTCTTGGAGTCGAATTCGAGATGATCAAAAAGGACGGTTCAACTATCCTTGTCTCCTTTCATGGCAAGATCGGTAAAAGTTCTCAGGGCCGGTTTCAGCAGACCCATTGCATTTTTCAGGATATTACCGAATTTCGGCGGGTGCAGGAGGAGTATAAACTTTTTTTCGACCTTGTTCCCGATATGGTCTGTATTGCTTCCACTGAGGGCTACTTTAAAAAGTTGAACAGAGCCTGGCTGTCTGTTCTTGGTTATTCTATCGAAGAACTTTTGGCTGCCCCCTTTCTTGATTTGGTGCATCCGGACGATAAACAAGATACTGTCGCTGAAGTTAAAAAACAAATTTCCGGTGGACGGACTATCCATTTCGTCAATCGTTATCGGCATAAGGATGGCAGCTATCGGTGGTTTGAATGGCATGCAACACCGGTTGTCGGCGAAGGGCTGCTCTTTGCCGTGGCTCGCGACGTCACCGAGAGAAAAAGAGCTGAGCAGAACTACCAGAATCTGTTTCGCGAGATGCTTGACGGATTTGCCCTGCATGAGATTGTCTACAACGAGATGGGAGCGCCTATCAATTACCGCTTTCTTGCAGTCAATCCTGCATTCGAGAGGTTGACTGGTTTGAAAGCCTCAGACATCGTTGGCCGCACCGTGCAGGAAGTCCTTCCCGGTATTGAAGATCATTGGATTGAAAGCTATGGGAGGGTGGTTATAACTGGAGAACCTGCCTTTTTTGAAAGTTCTTCCGATAATCTAAAGAAATATTTCGAAGTGAGGGCATATCGGCCTGCACCTAATCAATTCGCCTGTATCTTCGCCGACATCTCCGAGCGCAAAAAAGCCGATAAAGAACGTAAAACCCTTCAGGCCCAGCTTCAACAGGCACAGAAAATGGAAGCCATAGGTAATTTAGCCGGAGGTATAGCCCATGACTTCAATAACATACTCGGGGCAATACTTGGCTATGCAGAAATGGCTCAAGAGGATAATCTCTCAGGGCAAGTAAACTCCAGAGATTTGGACCAAATAATTAAAGCAGGTAACAGAGCGAAAGATCTTGTCAAACAAATTCTCGCTTTCAGCCGACAGGCAGTAGCCCAGAAGATTCAGCTACGACCGGCTGCGATAGTCAGGGAGTCCATAATGCTCCTTCGCTCATCAATACCCAAGACCATCGATATCCGGGAGGACATAGATACCCAGACTGATCTCATCCTGGCCGATCCAACTCAGGTCCATCAAATTATCATGAATGTCTGCACCAACGCCTACCATGCCATGGAGGAGTCTGGGGGCACGCTGTCTATTTCATTGAAAAACAGGGTTTTTTACGAGAAGGATCTGGTAAACGTTCCGCATGTTAAACCTGGAAAATTCGTCCAACTTGTCATTCGGGATAGTGGACTGGGAATACCGCCAGAGAACCAGGAGAGGATCTTTGATCCGTACTTCACCACAAAAGGAAACGGCAAAGGCACGGGAATGGGTCTTGCTATAGTGCATGGAATAGTAAAGAGTTATGGCGGATTCATTACCTGCCGGAGCGAGCTCGGGATCGGTACTGTCTTCGAAATAAATCAACCGGCTTTTTTAGGAAAAAATCTGCCTGAACCAGAAAAAAACAACGCGATCCCTATAGGTGCCGAACATATCCTCTTTATTGATGATGAGGAAATACTGGCTGAGATGGGCAAGACTATGCTTGAACGACTTGGCTATACGGTCACTGTACGTACGAACAGTCTGGCAGCACTCACAACCTTCAAAAACCAGCCTGATGCCTTTGACTTAGTGATCACCGACCAGACCATGCCGGGGATAACCGGATTTGATTTGGCCAGGAGAATGCTGCAGATTAGGCCGAACCTTCCAATTATACTCTGCACCGGTTTTAGCAGTCTCATCTCAGAAGAGAAAGCAAAGTCGGTAGGAATCAGAGAATTCGCTCTGAAGCCTCTGTCTCTAAAGGACATATCCGTCATGATTCGTGCCGTTTTGATGAAGAAAAGAGAGAATTTTGAATCAATCCATGGTCTCCCTTAGTTGTTTCTCAAGGTTCGAAAGGGCATGAAAACGACCAAGACCAGATCATACCGGCATTTGGCTGAATATTTTTTATTGTCCAACGAAAATATCCTCCATCTTGTCCAGTCGATACCTGAGGGTTGCCCGGGAAAGCCCCAATAGTCTGGCGGCTTTAGAGACATTGTTGCCGGTTTTGTCCATGGCAAATTGGATACACCGTTTCTCCACTTCTTCCAGGCCGACCCGATGTTCGAGGATAAGAAGTTTGACGATTTGATCGAGATCAAGCTCACCCAGCGGTTTGTCATGGGAACCATGGAGGATGACGTGGCGGGAGGTGATTTTATCGCCTTTGGCCAAGATCATCGCCCGTTCGAGTACGTTACGCAGTTCCCTGATATTACCTTTCCAGGGATGATCGTAGAGCATCTCCATGACCTTGTCGGACAATATCGGTGGCTGGCGACCGAAAGCGACGCTGAACTCATTGATAAAATAATTGGATAAAAGAGGAATATCGCTTCGTCTCTCCCGTAGTGGTGGGATGCGGATAGGAAAGACACTTACACGGTAAAAGAGATCTTCCCGAAATAATTTTTCATGGACCATCTTTTCCAGGTCCTTGTTGGTAGCGGCGATGATACGCATATCAGTGTGTATGGTTTTGCTGCCACCGAGTCGTTCAAAGCTTTTCGATTCGAGAACCCGGAGAAACTTCGCCTGGACATCCAGCTCCATATCACCAATCTCATCAAGGAACAGCGTTCCCCCTGAGGCCATTTCAAATTTTCCTTTCTTTTGTTGTTGCGCTCCTGTGAAGGCGCCCCGTTCATAGCCGAACAATTCAGATTCCAGGAGCGCCGCTGGAATTGCTGCACAATTGATCGGCAGAAAAGGGCCTTTGCTCCGGGGACTGTTTATATGGGTGGCTCTGCTGAGGAGTTCCTTTCCTGTACCACTTTCCCCCGTGATGAGTACTGTCGTGTCGGTATGAGAGACTTCGCCGGCCAGGCGGAGGATCTCGCATATTTCAGCCGAGTTGCCGACGATATTGTTGAAAGTGTATTTGCTCTCGATCTCACTTCTGAGATATTTAACCTCTGACGTCAGCTGGCTGATCTGCATGGCTTTTTCGACACAGGCACGCAACTTGTCTTCAGTGAAAGGTTTGGTCACATAGTCGAAGGCCCCGAGGCGAATCGCTTCAACGGCATTATCAATGGAACCGAAAGCAGTGATAATGATCACCGGTACCTCCGGCTTGCATTCCTGAATATGGCTAAGCACGTCCATACCACCCACTTTCGGCAATTTCAGGTCGGTGATTACCATATGGATGTTTTCGCTGTCGAAGAGTTCAATGGCCGCAGCGCCATCGCTTGCCTCGAACATATTCAGCTGCATATCGGACAGCAGCATCATTATGACTTCGCGCATCCTGGTTTCATCTTCAATAATTAAAAGGTTAGTCATCGGTGCTATGTCCTTTTCGTACCTTACAGATTGTTTTCTTGTCTTTTCGAAAGGAAAGAATCTGTCTCAAGGTACTTAGCCCCGTGCTTTGCGGGGGATAGTATACATGGAAAAAAGAGGTGAAAGGTTGTGCCCTTGCCTTCGGTACTCTCTATTTGGATATGGCCGCGGTGCAGTTTGACGAGTTGGGAGACTATGGAGAGCCCGAGACCTATCCCGTCATCGCGGAAGCTGACAAACGGCTCCATTATTTTGTCGAGATGCTCTTTAGAGATACCGCATCCTTTGTCGCTAATCGAAATAATCAGCCAGTCGCGGGCGACGGTAAAGGGATTACGGATGGAAATGAACCTTTTGTCAGCATTAAGTCTCTCCGGTTCATTTTCTGCTCTGATACGGATGGTGATGATGCCACCATTCGGCATTGATCTGAAACTATTGAGGAAAATGTTGATAAAGACCTGCCGGATTTGTGACGGATCAGCTTCAAAAAGTGGAACGCTGTCGGGGAAATCGCGAACGAAGCTATAGCCCTCCTCAAGGTAGCGTTCTTCTGTTGCTGACAGTGTCTCTTCCAGCAGACGGATGATATCGACCTCGCTGAATATCGGTGTCGCCGGTTTTGCAAAAGCGAGAAAAGCCTTCAGGGTAGTGTCCAGACGAACGACTTCGTCCATAATAAAACTTGCCGCCTTTTCTCGCATTTCCCAGGGGCGCTTTCGGTCAAGAACCACCTGGGTCGAACCGAGGATGACCCCCAGTGGGTTCTTGATTTCGTGGGCGATGCCGGCTGTCATTTTACCCACGGCCGCTAGTTTTTGTTTTTCCTGTAGTTCGGCATAGGTGTTTTTTAACTCCTCCAGACTTCTCCGCAATGAAAGGGCCATTCGGTTGAAGGATCTGGCCAGATCCCTGGCTATATCGGGACCTTTGATGACGACGCGGTATTCCAGGTCGCCCCGTGTGATACGTTCAATGCCCTGTTGCAGGCGAAGCAGTGGACTGATGATGGTTTTGGCAAGCAGATAGCTGAGGACACTGGAAAGCAGGAGTGCAATCACCACAAGGGTTATAGTGGTATTTTTAATGAGCTGGATTTTTTGAAGGTAATCAGAGACGGACAGGGTGATGCCCACCGTCCAGTCCTTGTCTGGGTATTGGGAAAACGCGGTGAAATATTGTTCGCCTTCGTACGAGGTACGGCCGAAGCTGACTTTTCGCTTGGTGAGATCAGCAAGGCAGGCTCGCAATAGCCCGAGGTGCTCGGATTTTCCAGGTGGCCCGGTAAGTCCTGGATGGGCGATGAGATGTCCATTTTTGTTGTCGAAGATATAGGCTACGCCTTGGGCACCTATATCGATTCCCTGGAGGAATTTAGAAAAAGCGACCAGGTCGATGTCGATGCCGCAGACCCCTCGGAGATTTTTTTTCTCGTCATAAATTGGGGCGGACACGGTTATTCCGGGATTCTGGGTGGAAGCGAACAGATAAACGTCGGTCCAGTGCGTGCCTTTGCTCTGAGCAGCGCCGCGATACCAGGGGCGGACCCTTGGGTCGAAGATCTTATGGACCTCAGGACTTTGCGGGGGAACCATGAGAAACCTACCACTTTCCTCGCCGAAGTATATATTGACAAATTCCGGGTGATCTTTCTTGAACAGATGGAAATAGTGCAGCAGTGCCCGATCGTTAGATGCGTCGATGAGTCCTCTTTCAAAGAGTGAGGCGAGAAGGTTAACATTGTAGGTATGCTGGGCGAGAAAGGAAGTCACACGTTTGGAGATTTGCGCTGCCGTGCCGATGGTATATTGTTCCATCTGGTCTTCGGCAACCTTCAAGGCCTGAAGGTAACCTATGTAGCCGGTACCGGGAATGAAGATGACAATGACCAGTACCAAGGCAAGAAAGACCCGTAAGTGAAAAGATTTGCGATATTTTCGGAGGGTATGCTTCAATCTCATGGCTCCGCTCTCTTTGGTACAGAACTTTTCCTGTAGGCTGACAAGGCCGGGAGCAGGTCGTTTTTCAAGATTTCGTCAGCTGTGCTGTTCGTTAAGTAGTTTTGTACCAGCTGTTCGCTCTGCGGCGTCATCCCGTGCTGAGTGATCAGAACCTTCAGGGCCAAACCCTTGAAGACGTCATTTGCCTTGCCATCTTGAATGACGGTAAGAGAACGCCAGGCCTGGTCTCGGTCGGTAGTGTTGCGGATGATCTCAAGAAGGGCAAGGTCGGCCCATGTCAGCACGGACTCTGGGGAGTAAGGCTGGTGTATTTTACTTTTATCAACGATGAATATGGTCAGCCACGGGCTGGCCGTGAGGAAATTCAATCTTGCCTTGGGGTAGAGGTCGGGGATACGTTGGTAATAATATAAACCATTCTGTTTGTCCCCCTGTAGGTCGCAGGAAATCCAGCCTAGATACCAGAGAACTTTTGCCGCTATATCAGGAAAGTCTGAAAATTCATCAAGTATTTCAAGATAACGTTGTCTGGTGAGACTGAGTTGGTGGTCGCTTGCCATGCGATAGTCGTCACCAAGCTGCAGGAAGGCAAGTTCCAACTCGGCCATCCCCACGAACTGTCGCTCAGTTGGATGTAACAGCTTCATTGCCCTTAGCGCGGCAACCTTTTCAGCTGTTGTAGCAAAAGTCGATCGGGCATAGGCCAGCTGTTCTTTTGGGGTGGACAGAATCGGGATGTGAATGGTGTCAACGAGTATAGATTTGTAGGGAGACTCTGCAGGCTTTTCAGCAACCGGAGAAGGCTGACAGGCGGTAAGCAACAGGATGAAAAATAGTATTATTGTGACATATTTTTTTGCTGAGGTGGTGAGTTGTAGCGAGTCGGTCATAACATAGTTCCAGGATATTTTCGATCCAGACATAATGGGTGGATAATTTTCCGCCTTCTCTTCCCGTATAGCCGATGCTTGGAAATCTTGCAATCGTTCTGTAGTGGCAGGAGTTCCGCCACCGCGACAAAGAACAACGGCAGTGCCCGTATTTTTGATAAACTGAGGATTTATTCATCATATCCTCAATATTTATGTAACTGACTGAAATGTAAAATATAAACTGGTGTCATGGGCCGAGTTACAGGGAGAAATTGATTATATGCTCAAATAAATGTTGTTTGGGCGATGACAGACCTGTTGAAAATTTGGTGCGATTCGTTGGTTCCGGTCCGGTGGAAGAAAAGCTGAGGACAAGAGATACAGCATGAACGGAGAACTTTTTTGTTGATAGGTCGATTGTTGGCAGTCTATTTGCAAAGAAGTCTGCGGAAATAGGCAAGAGTGCTCTGCAGCGGAGTAACCCCCGGGAGTCATGCCGTCCGGCAAGAAGCAATGTCCCCTAAGGACATCCACCATCAATCAGCACCATAAGGAGTAACTGTATGAAAATCACGACCAAACTGGCTGTTACTATGATGTCTTGTTTTGTTATGGCCTTAACAGCGGTACCGGAATATCTCCATGCCGAACAGAAATTTATCACCATCGGTACAGGTGGTGTAACCGGCGTCTACTATCCTGCCGGTGGTGCTATTGCCCGCCTTGTCAATAAAGGGAAAAAAGAGCACGGTCTTCGTGCCACCGTCGAAAGTACCGGCGGATCGGTATATAATGTCAACGCTGTCAGCACCGGTGAACTTGATTTCGGTGTTGCTCAGTCCGACGTTCAGTATGACGCCGTAAAAGGTCTGAATAAGTTCGCACCTCAAGGTCCAAACGGCGACCTGCGAGCCGTATTCTCACTGCATCAAGAACCTTTCACCGTTGTTGCAAGAGCCGATGCCGGCATTAAAACGTTTGAGGATCTGAAAGGCAAAAGAGTCAACATAGGCGATCCAGGTTCCGGACAACGCAGCACTATAGCAGTGGTGATGGCTAAGCTAGGCTGGACAAATGCGGACTTCAAACTCGCATCAGAGCTGAAAGCTGCCGAGCAGTCAAGCGCCCTTTGCGACAATAAAGTCGATGCCATCGTCTACACAGTCGGTCATCCAAATGGTTCCATCCAGGAAGCCTGTACCGCTTGTGATTCCGTGCTGGTAAATGTCACCGGCCCGAAAATTGACGAGCTGGTTGCGGCTAATCCTTACTATAGTGATGCTATCATCCCGGGTGGAATGTACCGGGGCAATCCTGACGATGCCAAGACCTTTGGTGTCAGTGCAACAATCATCACTTCATCCAAGGTTTCAGCCGATACGGTCTACCATCTTGTCAAAGCGGTTTTTGAAAACTTTGATGAGTTCAAACAGCTCCATCCTGCCTTTGCCAATCTTGATAAAAAGCAGATGATCAAATATGGTCTTTCCGCTCCTCTGCATGAAGGGGCAATTAAATACTACAAAGAAGCCGGTTTGATGTAAGTCGGTGACAAAAAGGGCGGGTGAGATCCAAGGTTGATCATCTCTTACCCGCCCCACCTGGCCAAAGCATTGTATCAAGGGACGTGAAGCAGAACTGACAGAGAGGAGCTGGATATATGACGATTGAGAAAGAAAAGTTTCTTGCCTCGGATGGATTGGAGCAGATGGTAGCCGATGCCGATACCGGTGGCAGGGCTCCGCAAAACAAATTTCCCAAAGCGGTACTCTTTACAGTGCCGTTGCTCTGGGCCCTCTTCCAGCTCTGGTATTCCTCTCCACTGCCTTTTGTCTTTAACTTTTTTGTCATCAACGACACGGAAGCCCGCTCAATTCATCTGGCTTTCGCCATGTTTTTAGCCTACGCCGCTTTCCCGACCTTCAAATCATCACCGATAAAGCATATTCCCATTCAGGACTGGATTCTGGCGCTGGTCGCAGCTTTTTCAGCTGCCTACATCTATCTCAATTATACCGCGCTTTCTTCGCGTCCGGGAGCCCCGACCACTTTTGATCTGGTTATTTCCGTGATCGGCCTCATCCTGCTCCTTGAAGCAACGCGCCGTGCCCTTGGCCCGCCCCTGATGATCATCGGCACTCTCTTTATCATCTACACCTTTGCCGGACAGTATATGCCCGACATTATCGCTCACAAGGGGGCAAGTCTCGTCAAGGGCATGTCGCATTACTGGCTGTCAACCGAGGGCGTTTTTGGTGTCGCTCTGGGGGTCTCAACCAGTATGGTCTTTATGTTCGTTCTCTTTGGCTCGCTGCTTGAAAAGGCAGGCGCCGGCAACTATTTCATCCGCGTCGCCTTCGCCGGACTTGGTCACATGCGCGGCGGACCGGCCAAGGCTGCAGTCGTCAGTTCGGCTATGACCGGCATGATTTCAGGCTCATCGATTGCCAATGTTGTCACCACCGGAACCTTCACCATACCGCTGATGAAAAAGGTAGGTTTCTCTGCGGAAAAGGCCGGAGGGATCGAGTGCGCCAGTTCCGTCAATGGCCAGATTACCCCGCCGGTCATGGGTGCCGCCGCCTTCCTGATGGTCGAATATGTCGGCATCTCTTATCTGGAAGTCATTAAGCACGCCTTTCTGCCGGCAATAATAGCCTATATCGCCTTGGTCTATATTGTTCATCTCGAGGCATGCAAGATGGGCCTTAAGGGACTCGAAAAAAGACACAAAAGGACCTTCGCCCAATCCCTGTACGGCATTGTCTCCGTCTTCCTCGGCGTCATCCTTACAGGAGTTGTCACCTATTATGGCCTGGGCTGGATAAAGACGGCAACGGGAGAGTCGGCGATTTATATTATCGCGGTACTTGCCCTGTTGATCTATTTTCTGCTGCTTTATCTCGCCTGCCGGGTTCCTGAGCTCGAATTCACGACAGATATGACCGAATTGCCCGACCTTGGTCCAACCGCCCAGGCTGGTCTGTACTTTCTCCTGCCGGTTGTGCTGCTCATGTGGTGCCTGATTGTAGAACAGTTTTCTCCTTCGCTGTCGGTATTCTGGGCGACGGTTTTTTTACTGTTTATCGTCGTTACCCAAAGACCGATCAAAGGCTATTTCCGGAAGATACAGAGCGACGAGTTTAGCTTTCGCCGGGGTCTCGAGGACGTCATTACCGGTATGGTCGCCGGGGGCAGAAACATGATTGGCATCGGTGTTGCGACGGCTGCTGCGGGCATCATCGTCGGTACTGTCACTCTTACCGGTATCGCCCTGGTTATGACCGAGTTTGTTGAACTGATATCTCTTGGGAATATGCCCTTAATCCTGATATTTACCGCGATATTCTGTATCATTCTCGGCATGGGTTTACCGACCACTGCCAATTATATCGTCGTCTCGACCCTCATGGCACCGGTCATTGTCAGCCTGGGTGCCCAGAACGGCTTGCTCATCCCCCTCGTTGCCGTACATCTTTTCGTCTTTTATTTTGGCGTTCTCGCCGACGACACCCCGCCTGTTGGTCTGGCCGCCTTTGCTGCCGCGGGTATTTCGGGGGGCGATCCCATCCGCACCGGGATCCAGGGTTTTATGTATGATATTCGTACTGCAATCCTGCCCTTTGTTTTTATTTACAACACCGAACTCCTGATGATAGGGATCGGCTCTCCCATCCATTTTATCGTGGTGGTCTGCAGTGCCGTCATTGCCATGCTGGTCTTTGCCTCTGCAACCCAGAACTACATGTTAACCCGGAATAAGCTGTGGGAAACGGCGGTTTTGCTGGTGGTGGCCTTTACCCTGTTTCGTCCCGGCTATTTCTGGGATGAAATCTATCCGGAACTTGAGACTCGACCGGCGGCGGAACTGTCCCAATTTGTCGATAGTATGCCTCCAGGAGAACAACTGCGTCTGACCTTAAAAGGTGAAAAAATGAGTGGCAAGGAGTTCACCATGGTGGTCTCCCTGGCAGTCGGCAATGAAGAGAGCGGTCAAAAACGGTTACAGGCGATAGGCATGAGTACCCGCAACGAAGATGGCCGGATATTCGTTGATAACGTGGTCTTTGGCAGCGCCGCTCAAAAAGCCCGCATCGATTTTGACCAGGAGATTCTCAATTTCCAGGTGCTCACTGACCGACCGCCCAAACAGCTGATGTTCATCCCAGCCATTGCCTTGCTTCTCCTGGTCTGGTTTTCCCAGAAACGCAGAGTAAAAAAGGCAGCTCGACTAACGGACAGTAATTTAGCTGATGCCGTTCAGTAAAACCGGACTCCTCTAATAAAATAAAATCATGATTCGTAAAATACTTGTTCCCATCGCCTTTTCCAACTTTTCGGAAGGCATCCTGAAATACTCGGCTGGTTTAGCCAAGGCCTTCGGGGCAAAACTACTGATTGTCAATGTTATCAACGAGCGTGACCTGGAATCGATACAGAAGATCTCCTCCTTTGGCTACACTGTCGATGCAGAGCACTACCTGAATACTCTCCAAAAAGAACGTCGGGAGGAAATGGCAGTTCTTCTGGAGAAGGTTGGACTCACCGACGATATGGTTTCTTTCTCCTTCCAGATAGGCAACCCTGCTGAAAAATTACTCCAGATGGTCGTCAAGGAAAATATAGATACTGTGGTGATGGGGATGAAGAACAGGGATATCAGTACCCTTTTTACCGGCTCGGTGGCCGAGCGGGTATTTCAGCGCTGCCCTGCAACTGTGATCAGCTACAGAGAAAAGGAGATTGCAGCGCATCTCCGCAAGAGAATCGCAAGACATATGCCAAAAAAAACTGAAAAAACGTTAGAATAAAAGAGAGTTAGAGATAGTTTGGCATCGTGAAGTTAATTAATCAGATATGATTACAACATATTAATTATGAGGTAAAGAAGACAGT
>CAWCTP010000014.1:0-43886 GCA_963798425.1 uncultured delta proteobacterium
GGTTGTTGGGCCGATAGTGAAGAAGATCCCGGCGTAAGGTCGATCAAGGACGAACACTTACTTGATTTGGAAAATCGTATCAAAAGTTACAAAGACACAATCCGGATGAGCAATCAAATTATCCACGATCAAGTCGTGACCATGCAGTGCGCCCTCATCGAACTTTCGCAACAAAAGTTAACAGCTGCGGAAGAATGGTTGCTCAACTGTCTATGGGGACCGGGCGATGTTCCTACCACCGACGATCCGTATCACGACAATGCGAATCACTGGTGGGGCGCAAACTGTTATAGCCCTTTGCGAAAATGCGCCTGCGGTAATCCTTCCCATATTCTCATGGATAATGTCAGCGCCTGCAGCGACGAGTGCTGGATGATCAACGAGATGATGCAGGATTTGCGCGACATGAACCGATGCTAGTCAATATCTTTATCTTGAAGAACAAATCCTTTTTGAAGAACAAAATATTTGGGCAGTCATGAAGACAGTCAAAGAAGTAATCGCCTTGTCGCTAGAGTCATACTTACAATTGCGGGAGAAGATAACCGCCATGGGGTATGGCCATGAAATAGATTGGGCCGATTCAATCCAGCCGGTCAGTGATGCAAAGTCTTTTTGGGCGGAGTTCTCCTGGGTCGTTTTGAATAGCGGAATGAAAAATCAGATTGCAAAACAGATATGGGATCGTGTCCGTCCGGCTGTTGAAGGTGGAGACAGTGCCTCAACTGTATTCGGCCACAAAGGGAAATCATCAGCGATAGATTTTGTCTGGCAAAATTGTGAACGGCTGCTCAAAGAGTATTTAGCCGCAGAAGATAAAATTGAATATTTGCATGGGTTGCCATGGATAGGTAATATCACCAAATGGCATCTGGCAAAAAACTTCGGCCACGACTGCGCCAAACCGGATAGACATTTGGTGAGGATCGCCGGAGAAGAAGGAGTCCACAATTTATGTTCCCGGTTATCCCGAGCGAGTGGCGACCGGATAGCGACTGTTGATCTGGTCATCTGGCGGGCTGCTAATTTGGGATTGGTTTAAATTTTTGAGATCATAATCATGAGAACACTTGGAAAAAAAGACAGACCATTTGGCTTGAGGGCCCCGACGAAAGAGGAAATGGAATGGGTTGAAAGTTGGGCAAAGCTTTATGTAAGCAGAGTTCCAAAAGGTGTTTTCAAATACAAGAACCACGAAGAGGCAAATGCTGATTGGGATAAATGGATGGCCCAAGGGAGATTCAAAGCATAATGAATAATTATACTCGACCTGCCACTTGGCAAGATTTAGTAAGGATCGTTGAACTGCTGCAGAAGTATAAAGTGGAATTTGTTTTGGTTGGTGGCTATGCTCTTGCCTCTCATGGCTACAATAGAATGACGACTGACATAGACATTAGTGTTAACCCAAGTTTTGATAATTCAAAAAAATGGATCTTAGCCCTCTCTGAACTTCCGGATGGTGTGACCAAAGAATTAATAGGTGAAGCAGATCCTTTTGATGGTGACTACAAACACGCTATCAGGATCAATGATGAATTCACCATTGATATAATGCCAAGCGTGAGTGGTGTTGATTTCCAAACTTTGAAGCGCCATGTAAATATATTACACGTCGGCGATGTCGAGATACCCGTTCTTGATTTAGATGGACTGTTGCTGACAAAACAAAACAGTATCCGTCCAAAAGACATTGCGGATGTAGATATGATTAGAAAAATGCTAGCGGCGCAGACCCCTGAAGATCCTTTGAATGATGACGAAGAGTCATTAGATGATGATTACGATAATGGACCAAGAAGGTAGCTTTTCAAAAAACGATTTTTTGCTTCATTAAATATTTGGTTGAACAACATGGATGAACTCATCAACAAAGATTGGACCTGGGACCAGGCATTCACCGCCTACAAGAATGAACTCATCTTCAACGAACATTCCGAAGACGCGATCAAGGTCCGGCTGATCGTTCTCAATTCGTTCGCCAATCTTGCCAAACAAAAAGAACTCCTGCCCTTCAACGTCTCTCAATCGACGGTCAAAGAATTCTTCACTTCAAGAAATCTTAAGACCAACACCAAGGCTTCTCAGACCGCTTACCTCAATCACTTTTTCAATTTCCTGGTCGACAGCTTTGTCGTACTCGATAATGTCGCCGCGAAAATCAAAGCCCCGAAAATCAAATCCAAAGAACGGGTCATTCTCAATGAAAAGGAAATCGAACAGGTATATGGTTTTGTCGACGCACACAAACGGGCCACGATCTCAGTCAGAGATTCTATCATCCTGGACCTTCTGCTCGTGCCGGCACTCCGGGTTAAAGAACTGGCGAACCTGAAAATCAAAGACCTGTTCCTTGACGAACTCAAAATCAAAGTTGTCCGAAAGGGTGGCAAAGAACAATTCCTGCCCATCAGAAAAAATACTGCTGAACAAATTCAAGTCATGCTCGACCAAAGAGTTTCTTGTCGGCCAAATGAAAACCTGTTTCTCTCCACCAGAATGAATTCTGAGACAGGTGAGTATCCGCCGCTGGCAAAAAGAACCATCCAGGACAACATCCATAACTATCTGATCACCAATTGCGCCGACAATAAAACAAACTTCGGTGCACATCTTCTTCGGCATACCGGCGCCACACAAATGATGAGGAACGGTGGCAATGTCGTCACGCTTAAAGAAATCCTCGGCCATGAAAGTCTGAACACCACAATGATTTACACCCACACAGATTTCGATGATATGAACAAAGTCGTTCAGTCAATGAAAAGGCCTGGGTCAAAATAATCCGGGCCCGGGTTCTCTCCATATCTCCCCTCGATGTTCAAGATTTAGTTCTTGGTTCACAAGATCTTCTCTTGCTTGACATGATTTATTCTGGTTTTCAAAAATGAGATATGCAAAGATGCTTTCTCGTTTATCTGGTCTGTTTCAGAGTATCAAAGTTTATTGGTGGACAATATGGGTTTTGAAGGTCAGATTTTATTGTGATTGTCTGGATAGTTTTGAGGAACAAAAATGGAGTGTGAAAATAGATGGATTTTAAGAGATGTTGGTGGTGGGTTTTTATTAAAACCATGGGTTGGGCGTTATCGTATTTTAAATGCTTCACTCATCATTATCATGATTCTTGAAGCATTTGAAATACTCGTTCACTCTTTAACATTCTCTCAGTTTTTTCAAATCTTCGTTCATGTCTCAGAGTAAACAACGTCCTCCCCATGTTACTGTAACCCAATTCTAACGCTGTTGCATGTAACGCCGACAACGGGCTTAATGTAACGCAATAACGGACTTGCTGTAACGCCAACAACGGTTTTATGTAACATCGGTTTTCGTTTTTTCATTTTTTCATTATTGCTTTTCTAATGCTTGCCTAATTTTATAAGGCCAGCACAACTCGGACACAATGCGGGCAAGCTTTATTTGCCATTTTCGGCTTTTGAAATTGTCAGGATATTGGGTCGAAAACCAGAGGTCTAGAGAGTGTCATGGAAGGGCAGGGCGTGACGTTGGGAAATGTTTTTTTGAATGGCTCGGTCGGACATGAAATGTGGCAATAACTAAGGCCAATGGAGGGCATGACACCGAAGGAGTGGTGGTTATTGCACTCGGTTTCCTCATGCCATAGCACGATCTTGATATTGCTATAACTCACCCAATGGCAGGGCATGAAACCGAAGGGGGGCGGTTATTGCACTTGGTTTCCTCATGCTATTGCACGGCGTTGATGTTGCTATGGCATCTTCCGGCAGTGGCAATAACCATCGTCACGGCAGGGCGTGACACCGAAGGGGGGCGGTTATTGCTCTCGGCTTCCTTCTGCTATTGCACGGTTTTATGTTGCTATGGCATCTTCCGGCAGTGGCAATAACCATCGGCAAGGCAGGGCATGACACCGAAGAAGGGCGGTTATTGCACTCGGCTTCCTTCTGCTATTGCACGGCCTTATGTTGCTATGGCATCTTCCGGCAGTGGCAATAACCATCGTAATCGCAGGGCATGACACCGAAGGGGGGCGGTTATTGCACTCGGCTTCCTCCTGCTATTGCACGGCTTTGATGTTGCTATGGCATCTTCCGGCAGTGGCAATAACCATCGGCAAGGCAGGGCATGACACCGAAGGGGGGCGGTTATTGCTCTCGGCTTCCTTCTGCTATTGCACGGTCTTACTTTTGCTATGGCATCTTCCGGCAGTGGCAATAACCATCGTAATCGCAGGGCATGACACCGAAGAAGGGCGGTTATTGCACTCGGCTTCCTTCTGCTATTGCACGGCGTTGATGTTGCTATGGCATCTTCCGGCAGTGGCAATAACCATCGGCAAGGCAGGGCATGACACCGAAGGGGGGCGGTTATTGCACTCGGTTTCCTTCTGCTATTGCACGGCGTTGATGTTGCTATGGCATCTTCCGGCAGTGGCAATAACCATCGTCAAGGCAGGGCATGACACCGAAGGGGGGCGGTTATTGCACTCGGCTTCCTTCTGCTATTGCACGGCGTTGATGTTGCTATGGCATCTTCCGGCAGTGGCAATAACCATCGGCAAGGCAGGGCATGACACCGAAGAGGGGCGGTTATTGCTCTCGGCTTCCTTCTGCTATTGCACGGCGTTGATGTTGCTATGGCATCTTCCGGCAGTGGCAATAACCATCGGTAATGGCAGGGCATGACACCGAAGAAGGGCGGTTATTGCACTCGGTTTCCTTCTGCTATTGCACGGCCTTGACTGTTGCTATGGCATCTTCCGGCAGTGGCAATAACCATCGGCAAGGCAGGGCATGACACCGAAGGGGGGCGGTTATTGCACTCGGTTTCCTTCTGCTATTGCACGGCGTTGATGTTGCTATGGCATCTTCCGGCAGTGGCAATAACCATCGGCAAGGCAGGGCATGACACCGAAGGGGGGCGGTTATTGCACTCGGCTTCCTTCTGCTATTGCACGGCTTTGATGTTGCTATGGCATCTTCCGGCAGTGGCAATAACCATCGGAAAGGCAGGGCATGACACCGAAGAAGGGCGGTTATTGCACTCGGTTTCCTTCTGCTATTGCACGGTCTTACTTTTGCTATGGCATCTTCCGGCAGTGGCAATAACCATCGGCAAGGCAGGGCATGACACCGAAGGGGGGCGGTTATTGCACTCGGTTTCCTTCTGCTATTGCACGGTCTTACTTTTGCTATGGCATCTTCCGGCAGTGGCAATAACCATCGGCACGGCAGGGCATGACACCGAAGGGGGGCGGTTATTGCACTCGGTTTCCTTCTGCTATTGCACGGCGTTGATGTTGCTATGGCATCTTCCGGCAGTGGCAATAACCATCGTCACGGCAGGGCATGACACCGAAGAGGGGCGGTTATTGCACTCGGTTTCCTTCTGCTATTGCACGGTGTTAATTTTGCTATGGCATCTTCCGGCAGTGGCAATAACCATCGTCAAGGCAGGGCATGACACCGAAGAAGGGCGGTTATTGCACTCGGCTTCCTTCTGCTATTACACGGCTTATGTTGCTATGGCATCTTCCGGCAGTGGCAATAACCATCGGCAAGGCGGGGCATGGCACCGAAGAAGGGCGGTTATTGCTCTCGGCTTCCTTCTGCTATTACCTGTTGAGGATTTCAGCTAGTTTTTCCGTCAGTTTTACCGTTTCCCGGCTTCCTGTTGTAGTAACTCTGAGTATTGGTATTTCGCACTTACCAAGGATCGAGTTTTTCTTCGCATCACGCAACAATTGTTCTGGATTGGCTGCATGAAATGCGTATCCGTCAACTTCAACCACAAGCACCACTGCTTTGGTCACTTTGCTGAATATAACAAAATCGGTACTGGTTTTCGGATGTTTCACGAATCGTATTTCTTCAAGCGAGAGAAAGGAAAGATCACGAACAAGATGGCTGAGAGGCACTTGGGTGGCAACGTCCAGATCGATGAAAACAGGTAGCACTAACACCTTTTCAATCACCGACAAATAGATGGTCTCAGACTTGAATCCTTGCCGTTTTTGGCAGCTACTCAAGAAGGATTCCAGCTTGTCGTGATTAACTTTGTAAAGCATGTCAAAGACCGAATAGACCTTGCTTTCTGTTACTTCACAGTGGTTGTATTCAGCATATTTTATGATGTCACCAACTTTGGAGTTAAGCATAGATTGGTTCCCTGAAACGACGAGAATCAACTTTTTCACCGCCCTCGATACCGCCACGTTTATCAGATTTGCATTATCCACGAAATCATTCTTCTCATTGGCCACAGTGGAGAGAATAATAATGTCTCTCTCACGTCCCTGGAACGAATGAACCGTATTAGCTTGTAACCCATTAGCATGTTTTGATATTTTTTCAGTTTGATCTCTGTATGGCGATATCACGCCGACCGTCAAATCCGTGTCATGGGGGATGTGTGCCGGCACTACGTCATTCACGATGACATCTATCTCGCGTTGATTAAATCTCCCTCTTTGGTGGTTACCAACCGCTGTCTTATATACGACCAAAGCCTGATCATTGTCACCACCCTCTGTCATGACCACCAGTTCATTATTATAGAACTTGGCGTTGCAATATCCGATGATGAGCGGGTGGCACCGGTAATGCTCTCTCAACAATGTTTTCGGGCTTTCCGGGAACTTCACGAGCAACGAGGACAGGATGCTGTGCTTGGTATAGTCGCAGTACTCTGGAAGATTGTGTCGCAGTATTATTGCATCACTCACCTTCTGCATGTCAGCTGTGACGATGTTTGGCAGTTGTTTGAGATCACCTACAACAACCGCATGTTGGGCACAAGAAAGAGCGACAACACCCGACAATAGATCCACCTGGGACGCTTCGTCGATGATGACGTAATCAAACAAAGAGCCTGGCGGCATGTTATCTCTGATCGCATGAGTGGTGCTTAATACGATGGGATATTCATGCTGAAAATTCTTAAAAGAGCTGTTCCAAAGAACATTTGGCGCGAAGACTGTCCTGGGTTTGTTTGAGTTCGATCGACGATATTTGGACACCAAATTCGCTTTGAAAACACGCATCGAATCCGTGATATATTCCTTCAATTCACTGGCAAAATTAACCTTGTTGAGCAGACTAGAAATTGCCTTAATATCGGTTTCTAACTCTTCGATTTTCTGTTTATAAAAAAGACCCTCGATGACGAGAATAATGTCTTCACTGGAATTCTTAAAGAAAGGAAAGAGCAACTTGTAGCCAAGCAGATATCTGAGTTTCAGGGAGAATTTAACGCTTCCATCTCCGGCCAGGATCACATTTCGAAAATCATTCAGGAAGTGTTTCAATCTTTCTGCAGAAGGCAGTCTGTGAAAGACTACCTTGACACCTTTAATATGTGGCCAGCACATAAAGGTTGGATGGACATACTCGACCGGCAAGGCCTGATGCGACACAAATTCGTCGAAATGTTTCTGTTGAACAATTGCCTCCGAGAGCTCTTGTTTCAGCTTGGCACGAGTATTCTGAAATTCAAGATACTGTTCAAGCCGATCCCCGAGCTGGTGAACTTTTTCCTTCAGGCTTTGGCATTCCCCGGGCTCGATCGCAGCTGAAGAAAAATTGGGGTAGCACTTTGGCTGACTATCAAAAAAGGTGGTTTTGTTGCTCTTATTGCCCAGTTGAGCAACAAGGAAATCCAGTCCATATTTCGCTAACTTCTCGGCGACATTGGCCGTTGCTGCATTGTTATTGGAGACAACGGCAACAGTCTTTCCCCGGAGGATTGCATTGGCGATTATATTCAATATGGTTTGGGTCTTGCCGGTACCAGGTGGGCCCTGGATAACGCTTAACTTCTCGGTCATTGCCTTGTGGACCGCCTTCGTCTGGCTTGCATTGCAGCCGAAAGGAAAGATTAATTTTGTTTCCGGACTCCCGGATCCGGGCAATTCTATGTCATGTAAATAGTTGTTAAGCACAGACAATTTGTTGTCCGGCAAAATTTTCTTGAATTGCGTTTCAAGATAAGACCGCCCCTCACTTTCATTTTTGATCGAAGCTGCCAATTCACAAAAGTAGGGAAACGGATCTGGCGATCTCCGGGGTTTCAGTGTGGCGCCAGACAAACTTTCCCTGATACTTGTTCGTTTCATTTTTTCTCCAAACCAGGTTACGACATTATGCGACATTGGATCGTGCAATTTATAAAGTTGTATTGCAAGTGGCCCCTCATTGCACGAATGTTGGGGTTACCCATAGTATATGGAAATTTAGAAAATAAAACCCGTTTGTCGGAAAAAAAGATATTATTGGCCGGTGCCGCCATCGAAGCCTTTTACTTTGCTATTGTTAAACACAATTATCAACTATCCGGCTGAACATGGCTCAACCACATTATTTTTACATTTTATTGGGTTTATCGCCGTTTCTTGCAAAAATATAGGTTTTGCAGGTCTTTTTTAAATCTCTCCACTTTTTCTCATTTTGGTACAAAAAGCCTGGATCAGAATTTTCGCCGCCGAGGCCTGTTTTAGGCTATTTTGACTGATATCTGAGCTTAACCGCGCTAAATGCAGCTTTAGTGCGGTTAATACTAGGTGGACAAGTCCACCTTCTGGTATTCAAAATCTGTAATTCGGCCCGCCATGAGCCTATACATTTAGTGCGGTTAAATTCACACTCTCTACAAATCAAGGATAGATCATTTTCTTATCGGTTTCATTTTTTTCTGGGTGTTTTTTCTATAGGAATACCAATTCTCCCTAATTTTGAATATATTTTCACTTTTTTGAATTTAATTGCCTTTTTGGTGTTGAAATAAATTTGTCGATCTATAGAATTAGTATCAAGAAGTTTCCGATGCCGAATTTAAAGGAAGGAGATAAGCAGATGGCGAAGAAGTTTTACGAAGGGGAAGATGAAGAAAAGAAGGTTACTGCTGTTTTTTCGCCTGAACAAATAAAAAAGCTCCGTTTCTTGCAATTGCAACATGAAATGCCAGAAAAGGAGGTAATAGTAACTGCCATTGAAGAAATGTATGTTCGATCCATTGAAATGAATGCCGTCGAAACAGGGGTAATTAAAAACCCGTCTTTGACTCTTTCAAGAAGTGATTTTTCTGATGAGGCCCTTTTCAACTCGATCTGTCTGCAGGCTAATGTGTTTGGCCCAGATGGAAAAGTTCAAACAGTGAGACAAATCTCTCTTGAGGTGGGAAAAGTATTTGTCTCAGACACCAGCGAAGATAACAGCGATTCTAATGACCAGATTAAATAGGAGAAACTATTTTGAATAAGAAAGAAATGATTGATGCGATTGCCAGCAAAGCCGATCTGCCGAAAACCACTGTCGAGCTTGCCCTGAACACCACCCTTGAGGTTATCGGCGATGCCTTAAAAAATGACAATAAACTCATTTTGGTTGGTTTTGGCACTTTTTCTGCTTCAAAACGACCGGCACGAAAGGGTCGAAATCCACAAACCGGCGCAGAAGTCGACATCCCTGCCAAAACGGTCGCCAAATTCAAGCCAGGCAAAGCCCTGGAAGACAAATTAAATTCGTAATAAATGTGGGAAAAAGCCTGTGAGCGTTTACATTCACAGGCTGATCAGATGCAAATATTGTAACGCTTTTTGGGCGACATTTTACCCCGCATACCCAGCCATAAAAATAAAAAATATCCCGCTAATCCTGCCGCTTGGTAACGAAAACTTCGAGTGAGCTGGTCTGTAAGTGTCCGTTACAGTATTTTGAAAATTCGGGACAAATTAGGCGTTACACTATCTGAATCTTAGTAGCAGGCTTTCTCTCTCACCAAACTAAGAGAGTATGTGATGTCTGGAAATGCTTTGACGCTGATCTAATTGCACGCGCCTTTGCTGTTAGGTCGGTCGACAACAGTGGATACAAAACCTCTTAGCTTTTATCTTTTCTGTAAAATACTTCTTTTCAAAAACAAAGGGCGAACAGTACCCCAACCTTTTCTGTATCCGTTGTCTGTTATAGAAGATTTCAATATATTCGCGGATCTCTGCTTGGGCTTCGTTTCTTGTGGCATATTTTCTGTGATGGATCATCTCGTTTTTTCAGCGTTGCACAGAAACTCTCCATCGGGGCATTATCGTAACAGTTACCCTTGCGACTCATGGATGCCTTAAAATCAAACTGTTTTAGAACTCTTGCAAATGTGTATGATCAGTATTGACTACAGCGATCAGAATGGAGAATTAGGCTCTTATCCGGGCGCTTGCTGCGACCGCCCGGAATAATGCCTGGATGACCAGACCTTTCGTCATCAGCTTGCTCATAGCGTAACCAACAATCCCACCGGTGAAGATATCTTTACACCCGGCAAGATATAACCACCCCTCTGCAGTGGCGATATATGTGATATCGGTCAACCAAATCTGGCATGGTCGGTCTGCTTTGAAATTCTGTTCAACAATATTGGTGGCCACCGGCAGATTATGCTTCGAGTTGGTGGTTGCTTTGAATTTTTACTTTTGCCGGCACTTTATGCCAAGTTTCCGGCGGATCCTTTTGATTCGAAGAATACCAACCTTTATACCATGAGCAGCAAGATCTGAGGTGGTCAAATAAAAAAGGACACTTTTGTTAAGCAGATTTCTTAAATTCCATTCTTTTCTCAAATTCAGTCAGGCTAAGATAGCCAAGAAAAGAATGTCGCCTGCTGCAGTTGTAAAACATCTCTATGTAATCAACAAGATCCCCGCGGGCCTCTTCCCTAGTACGATAGACTGAATCAAATACACGCTCTGTGTTGAGACTTCCGAAAAAGTTTTCGGCAACGCTGTTATCCCAGCAGTCACCTTTTCGGCTCATACTGCTTTTTATCTGGTTCTTTTTCAGCAGTTTCTGAAATTCCTGGCTGCAATACTGGCTGCCCAGATCCGAATGTAAGATAAGGCCTGAAGTAGGCCGCCGGCTCCATATCGCCATCTGTAATGCGCAGCATACCAGCTCTTTGGTAATTCGACTTTTCATGGACCAGCCTACAACTTTTCGAGAAAATAAATCAAAGACAATCGCAAGATACAACCAGCCTTCAGCCGTCCAAATATATGTAATGTCAGAACAGTAAACCCTGTCCGGTTCGGATACTGCGAATTTGCGCTGCAATAGGTTAGGTGAGACCGGGAGATTGTGTTTGCTGTCTATCGTTACCTTATATTTCTTTTTCTGTTTAGCCGAAACGTCAGCCAACTGCATAAGAGTAGCTGCTTTTGTCCGACCGCAGGCCTCACCTCCAGCAGTAAGTTCCTCAGATATTCTTCGGGCACCATAAGAACTCCGGGTTTGCATGTGTATTTCTTTCACCTTGGAAACCAGGCGCTCTCGTTCTTTGTCTCGGTCCGATTTCTCCCTGGTAGTCCAGGAATAATAACCGCTACGACTTACTTGCATAACCCGAAATAACAGGGAAACGGAAAATGCCTTCTTCTCGGCATCAATAAACTGATACATTATCCCTGTTCCTTGGCGAAGAAGGCTGCCGCCTTTTTTAAAATTTCACGCTCCAGTTTGAGTTGCTTATTCTCTTTTTGAAGCCTTTTCAATTCAGCCTGCATTACAGTCATCTTCCCAGATGTCGGAGATGCCGCCTCTGGTTGCTCAAATTCTTTCTTCCATCGGCCTAGCATATTGGCATTCACACCGAGATTTCTTGCTACCTCGGAAATAGAATATCCCATGCCTATCCGGATGTTACACAAAGCTCATTTTGCTGATAGAATAACTTCTCAAGGAGGTATTCAACATGGGGGGAAAATCACTACAGTCTCTGCCTGATTTTCAGCGAGTATTCCGAAATGAGGAAGCTTGCTATGCCTATCTTTATGAGGCTCGTTTCCCAAATGGTTTCATGTGCCCATACTGCAACTGGTCAGGGAATGCATACCATTTTAAAAATCGTCCAGACATGTTGCGCTGTAGACGTTGCAAGCGTGACACTCGATTGACTGCCGGCACCATAATGCAAAAAAGCAAGATGCCGCTCCATACCTGGTTTTGGGGTGCTTTCCTCGTCACATCGCTAACTCCGGGCATGCCTGCGCTTCAGTTTCAGAAGATGCTCGGAATGAAGCGCTACGAAACTGCGTTCAACATGCTACATAAACTTCGCACTGCAATGGTAAGACCAGAACGTGATGCAATCGGTGGAGAGTGGTCAGTTGAAGTGGATGAAACATATGTAGGTGGCGCAACACAAGGAGAAGGACGTGGTCGACACCATAAAACTCTTGTGGGTGGTATTGTGGAAGTTCGTCCAAGAAAAAAGGCGCCCGGTCATGATCCTAATTTACCATCGGGCCAGCGTCCACAACACCAAGGCGGACATGGACGTGGCATCATTGCTGGTAGGCTACGGCTCCAGATTCTCCCAAATCGCAAGCAAGAAATTTGGAACCCTTTGTACTAGAAAACGTGCAGTCGGGGACTGAAGTACGAACGGACGGGTGGACTGGTTACGACAATATAGGAAAATTAAACTACCAACACAAAGTAGTCTTAATACAGGGTGACCAAACCAAGACGGATCAGCACTTACCAATGATCCACATCGTCTTCAGCAACTTGGATGCATGGCTCTTGGGTACTCACCATGGAGTTAGTCCCAAGCATTTACAGGGATATCTCAACGAATTTGTATTCCGTTTTAATCGTCGATTCTGGCCATTGGTGGCATTCGATAGTATACTGAAAATTGCCGCCCGGATAACGGCACCGACCTACGACCACTTGTACAACCGGACGTGAGGCCATCCGGGGTTGGCGGGATGATACTGATGGAGCAATGTGCAGTAACCGGATAGGCATGGAATATCCCTGCTCAATAATAAGTCTCACAGCCTCTTCTTTGAACTCGTCTGGGTAGTTACGCCTTCTCTTTTTATTCATAGAATACTTCCTAAAGAATTGTTATTTCACTCTTAAGAAAGTGTCCATTCTTTTCATACCACTTCATTTGATATCTATTCTGTTATATAGATCACGAATAATAGAGGGATCTTTAACTAATTGAGATTTTTTGCAACAGAGCCTCTCTTCTCATTCCCTTTTTTGTTTAGATTCCAGTTGGGCTTTACAGTTTCAGAAAAAACTACCTCGCCGCCAGGTGTTGGAGGAAGATTCAGGAACCGTTCACCTTGTCTCTTAACATACCCGATGGCTTGAAGGTTACAACCCGCCTGGCATCCAACATGAGTTCATCACCAGTCTGAGGATTGCGCCCTTTTCTTGACCTTTTGTTTCTCACGTTAAATTTTCCAAAGCCACTCAATAGAAGGTCTGAACCAGCTATGAGTGATTTTTTTGAAATACGCAGCAACGATTCCACTGCCTCTGTGGCTTGGGCCTTTGTTAAATTTTCATGATTTTTGTAAATCTGCTGAACAAGATCGGCTTTGGTCAATGTCATATATATCACCATGTTAATTTATAGTTGGTTACAATCTTTCATCAAGGTATGTTCTTAGCAGCCAATGTCAATATAGTGTTTAAAAACAGATTACTGCAGATAACTTTCGATATAAAGCTTCATCATCTCGGTCCTCAGATCCTGGGGAAGATATCGAGTCATTGATTGGCGCGACAATGAAGCAGATATAATTCGTCGGTCACTTCAAAAAAGAACTCTGACACTTCACCAAGGGTATTACGGCACGATTATTAAGTCGTGCCAGGTAAATCTCAGAACTCCTTACTTGCAGGAAGTTTCTCTGGCACCTAAACCATTTACCTAACTATTATCTTACTCCAAGTTCATACATGAGCCGCATGTCTGTCCCTGGGTAAATAATTTCAGTTTCATTAAGCTTTTCAAAAAGCGACTGGAGAGATCTGTTGGCCGCTGGCCGGGAAGCACCATGGACCTTGATCCGTAGAATCTTATTTTCGGCATCAGGGAGAATATCAGCCTCGGTAACGAACAAATCCTGGAGTAAACGTCTAGCCGCCGGGGTATCTACCGTTGGCCCAGTCAATAAACCGGTGATTGCCGTTTCAGCCCTATAAGCAATCATTTTAATCGTATCCAGCAAGCGCTTTCGTCCCGGGACTAATTGCTGAAACGAATCGTCCTTTTCCAGCTTTTCCCAGGTGATGTAGTGTGCCGTTGCTTTAATCTTTGCCTTTATTTCCAGAAAGTCATGTTCAATATGCTGGATTTCCTCGAACAGATCAGCCTTCTTTTGCACCCAATTCCGGTATTTCTTGGTATCCTCTTCAGCTTTTGGATGTATTGTCATCTCGGCAAATCGAGCCTGGCGGTATCGGAGTTTACTCTGGAGTGAGTTTTTAATTTTAGTCAAGATCCCTCCAGGCAGGATTTACTACTTCTTTGTCGGCAGGTAAATCCTCCACCCCATATTCGGCAAGCAGGTCTATGGCAAAGTGATGCATCATGTAGCCGAAGAAGTTTTCCTGGCACCAACGGCTGAACATTCGCGCCGCAAGATGTATGTGTGGTAAGGCATAAGCGGTGCTGATCAAGCTGGTTTGGTGACCGGAATTCGTCAGCTTTCGAACCTCTCGCATCCACATAGCATCCTTGCCGGAACCGACCAAACTGCCCATCTCGGCCAGACGAATGGTCACTGTTTCTCCCCGGGGCATGGTTACTTCTTGTTCAACAAACCACTCCACGGGCCAGGCATCATCGGGGAACTTATGATAGGTAATGCAGCTGATCCGGTATGTTTGCCACATTTTTTTGAAAAAGGCCGGACTGTATCCCTCCCGATCAAAAACAAGGATCAAGCTACTGAGATAAGGATTCTCCTTCAGCTTATCCGAACCGGGCTGCCCAGGAACATCGTGCAGCAAGCGGGGGATAATATCATCCTCCAAGGTTTTTAGCATTCCTGGATCAATAGTCTTTTCCACGACAAAAAAGGGCCTGCCGACTGCATCGTTCACCCAGTAATCGTTGATGCCGCGAAGACAAAGACGATCACGGGATACGTATTTCCTCGGCAGTTTCGTTTTGCCACCGTGATAAACACGGACATGACCATCGATATAGAGCGTGCCGGCAGCCTCCGGATCAGCCTGCATCCACTGCCGGCTGAGATGTGCACTCCATTGTCTGGCGGCATCATCCTGGCTGAGTTGATCCAATTTCTCCCGCAGGCAACGAACTTCCGGTACACGATCCAAACCCAGCAATTTACCGAATTCCCCAGGGGGATGTCCCCGCAACTTCTCAACGGTTTTGATTCGGCAAAGGGCCATAAAAGCCAGGAGCAAAAGGATGTGCACTGTACGATAATATCCGCTGACTTGGCCAAGCAGGGATTCCGCACCATGAAGAAGGCCGTTAGCAAGAAGTGCCGGCAGGGCGCAGAGCGCACCTCCTTTCGGCACATCAAGGCAAGACTCAAAACGAATGATTGCCCCATTGCCTATGCCAAAAGCTGCGTCGATGCGCTCTTCTGTCCTGGTGCACGCTGTTCCTAATCCATCGGCAGCTTCAGCATCCACCGTACTTCGGAATGATTTGGTAGTAATTGTCTGAGGAGATGGGGGTTCTTTCAGTCTACCATCACTTATGGCTTTTCGGAGGGTATCGTATTTAACCCCGAGTTTGTTGGCTACTTCGGCCCTGCTACAATGTCCATCCAATAATATTTGTGCGTTATCAATAAGTTCTTCGGTGAGTATGGTTCCACCAAAACGGACTGGGCGTGGTTTGAAAAACGCCTCAACTCCCTCTTGACGAAGCTTATTTGTGGCACGGATCACACTGTTTTTAGACACACCGAAGGTACGCAGAATATCGACTTGCCGGCATCCACCTGATTCAATCAATTGAGAAGTAACGATTCGGAACATCCGTAAGTCATTTGCTTTATGCGAATAGATAGGATGGCCACCGAGAAAATATGTCCATCGATCATTTTCACGCCAAACTCCGACCCGATTATTGATTTCAGTAGCGCCGGCAGGAATGGTGTTGTGAGTCGAAATGAATAATAAAATACCGCATTAAAATAGCTAATTATCCCACCGGTGGTTTACAGGAATCGGTAAGGTAAGCAGAGAATAGCCTCTGTCGCTTCTTCGTCCACCCCCGCGCCTTCATGCGTCTGCGAACAGAGGAATATGACGGCGCCTCGCCAAGTTCCGGCTTCTCACGGACCAATGCCACCAGGTTGTCGGCGTGTAACTGGTAGCTCCAATGCGGGAAGTTGCGATACTGCTCGCCGAGCGCAGCCAACAGCCCACCACTCATCGCCTGGACCTCGCCCGCATCGGTGCGAACCTTACGATTAAGCGCACTTACCGGATCGGCCGATTTCAAGGCTCGGTAATACCAGCGCTCGATGGTCGAGGCGCCAAAATGTATCCATTCATCTTTCTGCGGGTGACGATAACAACGACCGGCAAGGAGCTTGATTTCCTTACCCAGTTTGCCCGGTTCCGGCGGTCTTGCCAATAATCCGCCGATAATGGAAAATCGTAATTGACTCCAATTGGTGATCTTGTTGTTCATGACACGGCTCCTTGGTAAAAATAGATGTTTTCCCTGGAACCGATGTATACTCAAAACCTCATTTCCCGGCTATTCCCCATCTTTTGCGTGCCGGAAAGTCGCCCTCACGATACCTGCATTCCCGTGGCTAAAAAATGCAGACAGGATACCAAGCCATCGACGGCCGAGTGACAATGAGAAAGAAAATGTTGGGCCAGACTGCCGGGCAAATCCCCATTGCTGACCGAACTATCCACCCGGCCGCGCAATCGCAGCCACTTGCTGCTTGCGGCAAACTCGTCGCGAAAGTAACTCGTCCAGCGGACAATGGTTTTACGGGGAATGGAAAACATTCGCATCAACCGATTTGCCCCGATGCCGTTTGACCTTGACTGCCGAAGAGTCATGACCACCAGGATTACGACTTGCCAGTACACCCGGCGGTCCATGAATAGACAAGAAGGCGGCAAAACCCTTCGTCGGCAGCCTTCTCGTCCACAACACAGGCTGAATCGATGCAGATATTCCTCGGGGATTTTCTCGGGACCGCCCCTCGGTTTACGGAGATAGGGGGCGTTATGAAGAGGACCTTGGCAATGCGGACACCGGGCCTGCCGGCATGACTCGGCAAGATCCCGGTCTATTTGGTGCAGAATACGAAAAAGACTGACGTCCTGAAGAAGATCTGATAACATAACTCCTGCCTGTAGTTAGCTTAAGGCAGGAGCCCCCGAACACGAATCCGCCAAGATACCTGAGGGGGCTCCTTTCACCTTCCTCACATATCTTGCACATTTTTCCGGTTTTTTCCATCAGTTATCTTGACCAGTCACAGACGGTAATTGGCTTAACGTCATAAATCACATCACCTATAAAACCTATCTCGTCTTCTTTAATGTCCGTGAAAGAGCATAGCCCTTTTATCCACGGATACATTAATTCTTTACTCGGTACACAGATCACGGTATAGACGGATTTCCAGGCTCTCGCAGCACACTCAATGACGGTCTTCCCTGCCCCGTTACCTGCCTCCACCACGCCAAAATCATTGGCTATAATTGCAGCTAAAGTTTCTTCCTGATATTTTCTTAGAGTGCCAGTGAAGGTAATCTTTCTTTCAAGAGGACGTGTGACTCGGTGATCTTTTAAAACCAGTTTAACGCCTCGTTTCTGGCAAAGATTGATAGCTACCCGGGTGGGCCCCACGGGGAAACGAAATACAATCCTGCTCCAAGCCAAAATGTTTCAATAGTTTAAGAACCTTTTTGAGCAGTAGTATCCGGTTAGAAACTTGCATGTAAAATATTTATAAATATTAAACAGTTGGATCGTTTTTTTTTGACAAATAAATAAAAATTTTTAGCCGCCTCTTTAAAGTAAAAAACCTTTTGAGGGGGCTAAAATGAAATCTGTGAAATTTTATTCACGGCAGTATATTGTACCAACGCAAAGGCAATTACTCAAACCAATAAAAAATATATTGACCAAAGTACCGCCACTTAGGTCGAGATCAAACAAACCGTTGGCAATGAACACCGAAGAACTGATTAACATTCTGACGTATTACCATCTGCAGGAGTTCACCTCTGGAACGGAGTTAATTCAGGCTCTGCAAGAAGATGATTATGCCAGACAATTCGTCGCACCGGCTGGAGGTATTAAACACTCAACTTTCTTTGATACCGTTAATGACCGTGGGGTTGAGCAACTTCTTTTTGTTTTTACTGAGCTACAGAAACAGGCGACAGGAGCCTTGCCGTCCAAGCATTCCGAGCTTGGTGATCTTGTTGCCATCGATGGATCGCTGATCGATTCAGTACTTTCCATGCACTGGGCCGAATACCGAACAAATTCCCCGCAAACTGTTTTTGACAGAAGGGATTGGAGCAGAAAGACCCTTTGTCAGCAGAATCATCGAACCTGGCCAAACAGGAGTGCTGGACCGAGGATATCAGGCACATCATTTGTTTGATCAATGGCAGCTGGATGGTTGTCATTTTGTTTGCCGCATTAAAGAAGCTACACATAAAGAAATTATCGAGCAATTTCCGGTAAAGGAAAATTCCCATGTTTTTTTTGATGCCATGGTTTTGCTTGGAACGCCCGATGTTAATCAAACCAAAAAGCTTATTCACCTTGTTGGCTATAATATCGAGGGCAAATCTTACTGGGTCGCCACCGATCGTTTTGACTTATTAGCCGAGCAAGTAGCGCTGGTTCCAAGCTCCGCTGGGACATAGAAAGTTTTTTCGCATGGTGGAAACGACATCTCAAAGTATATCACCTTTTTGCTAGAAGTAAGAATGGCTTGATGGTTCAAATCCTCTCTGGCCTTATCACCTATATTCTTTTAGCGATCTACTGCCAAGAGCAACATGGGGAACCAGTTTCTATTCGCCGGGTACGACAGCTCCGCAATCAGATTCGCAATGAAGCAGCGCTGCATGCTTTAGAGAAACCAGCGGTTCAAAATCGAAACAAAGAAAACACCTCAAAAAATAAAGAAACCGCATGCAATTTCCTAACCGGACATCACTGCATTTTGAGCGGCATAAGCACTACGCTTCTGAGCTTCAGCATATTTCGGGTTGGCCATGGTAAACGCCTGCATGACATCAGCGACCAGATCATCAGGGACGTTCGACAGTTTGCCAACGGAATCAATGGTGAGTGTTGGAGGATTAAAAAGCATTAGATGCACCTAAAGATGAATTTAACTTGTTCTTCATTTTCGGGGTGGTCCCCTACCCTCTCACAAGCCAGGTGAAGCCATAACGCTTCTAACTCTGATAGAGCGTTTAATTTCTTACGAAGGGTGAACGCTGATATTCCGAATTTGTTCTCTATGGCCTTAATCTGCCGTTGTCCTTGTAAACCCTGTGTATCCTGTTCTATTGAAAGGAAAAGCAATGAAAACTGGCGTTTCAAGAAAGATATTTGCCCGGCATCGACCTTGATCTTCTTGTGGACCTTGAGGATCGCCGATACCTCGTTGTAGGTAAATCGATCTTCCATACCGATACCAACAGTGCTCAGCAGACCCCAATGCCACTGCAGTGCCTTGCTTATATGCTTGGCCCTGTCTTGCGTACCTCGTTTGATTTCCATTTCTTCGAAAACATTTCTGGAAAAAGAAGTAGAAAAACTGATTGCCTTTTGCGAATCTGGTATTTTATTTCTACCCATAATATCAATACTTTTATATTTTGTATAAAATTGTTATAGAACAGCATCAATAAAGGCATTAATGCAAAGTTATTCCGTTTATATTTAATATAAAATACAGCATAAATGAAGATATATGAACAATTATATCTATATTTTCAATTGTTTTATTTTTGAGAGAGACAACAACAGGCGGGGGGTATGGTGAAAAGCGAGAAGCAGGCCGAAGCCTGCCATCTCTATCAACAAACCTATTGGAGAGGTTATGCTTTGGGGACTTTGACTGTCCAACACAGAGTATTGACCAGCAATACCCTGTATCTGGCTTTCAAAATCAGAAAGCTCCTGCCGCTAAGGCCGATTCAAAATCCATGTAATCGTCGGAAGTAACCGGTTTGGATTGCTCGATTGGTTTAGTTAAGACCTGTTCAACAGGCTCTTGAACCCTCTCTTGCTGTTCTGGTTTTACACTCGAAGAATTCTCAACCGCCTTATCCTCCGGTTCGATCGCCGTCTCTTTTTTCTCCGGCTCTACAACACTTTTTGGCTGAACAGAAGTTTCAATCTTGGTAGGCATGATTTCTTGACCAGCATAGGTCAGACCTGTCCTTCGAAATAATTAGTACTTTCGGAAATTATTGACAAATTTGCTAGCGCCTGCCAATCTAAAATCATGACAAAAACTCTTGTAAATTTTGTTTTTTTCGTTTGGTCGAAGTTCAAAATCACCTCGAGTATCCCCCTGTGGTCAGGATAGATGTCGCCTCTTCTTGAAGAATTGTGTGTGAGGAGGGGGCATAGTAAGATTGGGGTGTTTCCGCCAGCAGGATGCTAACGGGAAGGAGCCTGTATGGTGGCTAGACGTTAGCATCGTGCTGGCGGGGCACCAAAAGATCTTCCTCAATTTCCTGATGAGAATTACAATAAAATGAATAACTACCCAAAAGAACTGAAAGAGAACATCATCGCTTGAATGCTGCCGACGTTAAGGTCTCTTTTCTCAAATGATTGACGCATGGCAGACGACTTGTAGACAGGCTCATACACCGCTTGCTCCCAAGGCGGATCGGACAAAATTACGTATCCAGAAAAAGGAGATCAAGCGCCATGAAGTAGAATTGAATCGCAAGGAAAAAGCGCTGGTGGAGGCCGCCGTTTTATTAGTTCTTCAAAAAAAAGTTTGATCTCTCTGGGAGGATCCAGAGGACATAAAATCGTCCTTGTGAAACACTTAAAAGTGCTCAACTGGATCAACGAGGCCTGCGTTTAAGGGGCCCGTCAGCCAAAGGCTTGCGAAGTACTTGACGTGTCTTCTCGCACCTTGCAACGCTGGCGTGAAAATGGCCAGGTGAAGGCCGATGGCAGAGGGACATTGGACAGTCGTTGTGCCCCCCATAACAAGCTCGTGTTATTGGAATAGAAACGCATCCTGGATATTGATAATTTTCAGGACTTTTTTCATTTCTGTCCAAACTAGATTGTGCCGACGGTTGCTTGTATGATCAGGGGCGGTATATCGCTTCGGAATAGACCTTTTATAGTCTGTTGCATGAAGCCGATCAATTGACTCGTCTAAGCAAGGCGAAGCCACCAACACGTAAACGCCCGGCACCATTGCAGGCCAACTAGCCAAATCAGCTATGGAGCTGGGACATCATTTACCTGGCAACAACAATCAAGGGGATCTTTTTTTCCTTCTATTTGATCATGGATGTTTTCAGTCGTAAAATCGTCGGCTGGGAGGTGTATGAAAACGAATCTGCCGATCAGGCTTCCAGGGTATTACAGGCGAGGACCTGGTACTGCATTCTGTCACCCCCGAGCTAAGATAGACCTCTTTAAAGGGGTCTATCTTAGCTCGGGGGTGACACTGCATTCCGATAATGGATCACCTATGAAAGGTGCTACTATGCTGGCAAGCCTATAGAGGCTTTGTTTAAAACATTGAAGTACCACCCGGGTTTTCTGAACGGGCCGTTCGATTGCCTTGAAGAAGTACGCAATTGGGTCGTAGGATTCCAGCACTGGTATAACGAAGTCCATCGCCATAGCGCCTTAAGGTTAGTTACTCCGGGCCAGAGACAACGTGGTGAAGACATCACTATTCTTGAGCTACACCATCTACTCTACGAGGCTGCCAAAGTTTGTCTACCAGAGCGCTGGTCTGGAGTAACAAGAAACTGGACACCTGTTGAAACCGTATACCTCAACCCAGGGAAACCTGCTAAAAAAGAGGAAGAACTCAAACAAAATGCTGCTTAAGAAAGCGACATCTTCTTTGACATCGACCGCTACTGCAGAGATTGGCAGACAAAGGTTCGACGATCAACCTTGAAAAAAGGATCCGATTCAGAATAATTTACCTTTCGTTGGCAGGCTACTACTCAACAAATATTTTTATATTATAATTCTTTTTTCCATTATTTGAGAACTTAATAACACACTCCATCTGTTGCCCGTCTTAGCGGCGCTTCAATATGCCCAAAAGTGGCGAATTAAAAATCGTATACTCAAAGCCTCGGGTTGCTTTGGCTGTCCGTTAGAAATTCACCTGTTTGATCAGCGATCAGTTATAATTCCCCCGGTATTGACTCATTGAAAAATAGAATAGACATAGGTGAGGACTTCCGAGGTGGAGAAAAAACGGAAAGAAGCTTAGACGACTAGAGTTTCTCCTGCACCCCGGAAATAACTACAGCGGGTGTTGCCTACCACCTTTTCATGTTATAAATTCAGTAATCACATTTAATCCATTTTCGGTTGTCATTCTCAGCCGCGCCCATCTCTACCCCTTTTTCATCTGTCCTCAAATCTAGCAAGCAGTCCTCACTCATCATTAAAAAAATCAGATGGGTATTACTATATGCTACCCCTTGAGTATTAAACTATGTAAAATGCGAATAAACAGGATGTCATCCAATTAAAAGATAAGACACTATCAAGGAGACCGGCCTATGATTATCACCCAAAAAACAAATTTTAAGTGCATCATCCCAGAGCAGAACAAGCAAGCCTTTTATGAACTCATCGCCGGTCAAGATCTTTTTGGCTTCATCATTATTCGCTATTGGGGAAGGCTCGGTACAAAAGGGCAGCCGAAGTTACAGCAACGTTTTTTGCATGAAGAGGATATGCTGGAAGAATATGATCGCATTCACAGAGAGCGTATCAGACATCACTATAACACTATCTCCATAAAAGATGGAACGCTACACAAAAAAGCAGGAGCAGGAGTGCTGAGTCAGTCGGGAAGATCAGGGGCAAAACGCCCGCTCCGGAGCAAGCACAATGGTTTAGAAGTTCAGAACCTCTTCTAAGGTTGAGGTATATTGTTCAAAAAAGAACCGAAAATCCGTCTAATTCCATAAGTTTACATCAACATGTTTCCCCCTGTCGGATGTCTGACAAGGGGAAACGCCGGCACTTTTCCCTTGCAGCCATCTCGAAACAAAAGGCACGTTCTTTACGAACCCTTTCCAATTTGCAAGAGTTCTCCCCTTAAACTATATTTATAAATATCTGCATTTACAAACAAAAACAGGCAATGTCGGACGTCCGACATTGCCTGTCGAATGGGATGTCGCCACATTCAAGTTGCTATTCGGCTAGCAATTCCTTAACTGTATCAACGAGCCCTTCCACCTCCACCCGTAACCGCTCCTTGGCTTCTGCTGAAAGGTTTACCTTTCTTAACTTATGCACAAGGCGTTTGCTCTCGATGATTTTTTCAAGGGCTCTCTGGTCAGCCTCCCGCACCCTTCTCGTTGGACGCGGCCTGGTCAGTTGCCTGATTTTCGATACCGTCAAGTTTTCATTCTTGACCTTCTCAAAGAGAAAGAGCATCTCCTCGTGATTCTTTCTCTTGGCGATTTCAAGCAGAACACTCTTCGGCGTATCAGCGGTTCGGCACTGCTCCTTGACGGAGTCCGGTAAAGAGATAAGCGTCAAGAGCTCGCTTATGGTCGTCCGCGACTTGCCAACAACCTCGCTCAGATGCTCGTGTGTATATTTGTGGGACTCAATAACCCTCTGATAGGCTTCTGCCTCTTCGATCGGTTTAAGGTCCTCCCTCTGGAGATTTTCAATCAGAGCGATCTCCTCGGGATCGCCCTTGGAAAACAAGGCCGGGATCTGCTCCAATCCGGCGATCTTCGAGGCCCGGAAACGACGCTCACCGGCGATAACAATAAACTCTGTATCGAAATTCTCATTATCATTTTTTCTGATAATGATCGGTTGAAGAACGCCTTGCTTGGCAATAGAGGCGGCGAGTTCGTTCAGAGTTACTTCGTTGAAGATTTTCCGAGGCTGGTTAGTATCTGCAGATATTGCTGAAAGAGGAATCTTGTAGAGGTTGCCTTCCTGATAAGTTTCAACGATAGGGCTCTCCACAGCCACTTGGGGCTCGACATCAAGGGACTTTCCGGCTAATTTGGTCTTCTTTCCCGCGACACGTTGTTTGAAATTTACAGCCATATTTTCAGTAACTCTTCGGTTAAAGCTTGATAATCTTTGGTCCCCTCACTCTTGGCATCATATACCATGATTGGGACTTCGGCAATTTGCGCCTGCTTGATACCAGTTATCCTTCTGATTTTTGTCGTCAGCACAACATCCTTAAACTCTTCTAGTTGCTCTTCAAGCCATTCATTAATGCCTTTCTCTCTCGAGTCATAAAGGGTTACCAAGATTCTCAGGTAGTCCCTGATATTGTTATCTTCACCCCTTACGCTCCTGACAGTGTCGATCAAGTCTGCAAAACCTTCCAGCGAGTATCTGCCAGTATCCGTTGGAACGAGCATGAAGTTGCAGGCATAGAGTGCGTTGATCTCAAGAATCCCAAGAGATGGGTGGCAGTCGATAACGATGAAATCATATTTGTTCACAACCTTATCAAGGGCATTTTTGAGCTTGGCCTCACGAAAATGCTCATTGATAAGAAGGTTTGAGGCCTTGTTGAGATGTATGTTCGAGCCAACAAGGTCAACACCATCGACCTTTGTCTCATAGATAACCTTTTCCATCGTTTCTCCGTGTTGGAGCACGTCACGGATTGTGAGCTGACAGGTATCAACCATTCCCAGTCCAATAGTGGTATGTCCCTGAGGATCCAGGTCAATAAGCAAAACTGTGTGACCTTTCATCGCCAGACCGCAAGAGAGATTGATGGCAGTAGTTGTTTTGCCAACGCCTCCTTTCTGGTTTATTACTGATATAATTTTTTTCATAAATTGAGGGGATCTCTAATGATTTGGTGGGATAAAAGGACAGTTGAAATCCAGCATATAGAATAGATTTTTCTGCTGATTCTGTTAACCTAGCACAAACCAGCCATAATTCAAAGAAATCTGTATCAAAAACACCAAAGATTTAGTTCACATTAGGATCACAATTTTGCAAAAAAGTCGTTTCTCCGAAGGAAAGCTCCTGTGTTTTTATGAAATGAGGCTTTTGCAAGCTTAGCCACTTTTTGGGTAATTACCCACAATGCTTGTTTAAGCTTGAGGTTTTTATCAAGAGCCCTTACAGGACCCCTTCAGCGTCTTCCGTTGTTGTCGTATTTCACTCCACGAAGCCCACCACACTGAAGTCTATTCAGGTTTCTCTAAACATCATTGCCTTCGTCTTCAAATCTACGTGTCGCCAAAAGATCATTTGGTTGCACGGGAGTTTTTTTAAGTTCTTCGTCGACTAACTTATGCACCGCTTCGGCAAATATAAAAATTGGATGCCATCCTGCTTAACGAAGCAGGTACATGGCTGCAACGGTAGGCACATGCTCAGCACCTCAATATACCCAACGGGGCATTACGCCAAACAGGTGGAAATCGTTAGATCATTTTAACATTGCCAGACATATCTGATTTTTCCCTCCTTGCCACTTTCTTAAAAGCTGTCTTTCTCAAACACATTGGACATCCACGATAAATAAGGTCAATGGAAAAACGGAGATTTCCATAACCTCCATGGCGTACACTTCTTTCATGTCCACTTACCACTGTAGAGAGTGGAGGTAATAAATCGTTCCGAGAATGAGCCGCAAAACGATCGTCAGATGTAACCGGGATGGTCACGAACTAGCTGGTGAAAATCAAGTTATAACCCCTGTTGCTTTCCACATTAACTGAACAATGCTTCCTGATTATCCTGGTAGCATAAGCTGATTATTTTGCACTGTCTCCCCCGGGTCGGTTAATGAGATAGCAACCCGGAGGAAACAATTTGAGTGGTATCAGAAAGGGACTTTTTCGCCGATATTTTTGTCTCTTATCCAATAAGGTTTTTCTTCCTCCTCAGTCATCTCGCGACAATAGTCGCGAACCAAAGCCTGTAGCTCATTGATGGCATCGAGCAGTTCCGATAGAAAATGGATATGATCTTCCTATTTCATAAGGTATCTCCTGTAATTTACAATAGTTCTGAGTCAGCAGTTCTCACATGGTCAGCATTGACGGACTGGGATTTATCACCGACGGCGGCGATCAGCGCCTCTCTTGCCAGATGATTTGCTTTTCTGAACAGGCTACCGGATCCCTGATGCACCGCCGTTATGGTCTGCTCCTCAAACGGATTGTTTTTCAATCCCCCAATATTAAGATGATGCAGCAGATACTCCTCCATTCCCTGGCGGTTAACGGCCTCAAGATGTGAGCGGGCGATAATCCGTGAAGCCAGAGGAACGGCAGTTCGATAAAGGAGATTGTCCGCCAGGTTGTTCTGGCCAGCCAGGATGATGGGCAGCCACGGCTTTGAATCGCCTTCGAACTGGGTCAAGGTATGCAGTTCATTAAATACATCGAGTCGGAGCAGGGATGCCTCGTCGATGATGAGCAGAGGCTGTTGTTTTTTGATTACGACCAGGTTTTCTATCTGGTCTCTAATTAGTCTGGTCAGCGCTGCCCGGGAGGACGAGGCGGTCTTGATATCCAGTTCAGCCAGGAGTTGGCGATACACCTCCAGAATAGAACCAGTGGTCGCCGTCACCTAGAGAACTTTATATCGCGAAGGATGCAACCTGCCGGCAGCCCAGCGTAGCGCCGTGGACTTTCCGGCACCGACTGCCCCGGTAAGCAGGCCGGTGCCGCCGATCCGTACCACTTACTCCACCCGTTGGTTGACCGCCAGTAGTTCCGGAGTCTGCAGGATACCATCAAGTTCGATGTTTGCGGTGAACGGTTCCCGGGCAAGGCCCAAAAAAGCTCTATAGCTCATGTTCTTGCTCCTGTTGCATAAACGGCAACTTGCCCTGGATCGGTTTGTCCCGTTGTACTGTGGCGTACACCGCGAGATCGAGGGGGACAAGCAAACCATGAGAACTGCCCTTGTAAATAATTTCCACCCGGTCGGGTTTGTGTTGATGGTAGAGCTGTAATCAGCGGAGCAAAATCCAGCCAAAATCATCGTTTTAAAACCGGCCAAATTGAGACAAGGACGAGCTACCCTGTCCATGGGCAAAACGTTGAAAGCGCCATGCGGTTTTTTTTTTGAGAAGGAGACTTCGTATTTGGTATGCTATAGATCACCTTGGTTCGGCTTCACTGGTTCTGCCCCTGGGTCTTTTGCAAATGCCGTTACTGCAAGAAATCAAGAGGATAAATAGAATTGGCCAGAAGAAAAATCTTCTGGGATCTACTCGACATTCCCATTTCTGTGTCAGTCCGCAAGATGAGAAAACCCGAGAACGTTCCCGTAAGGCCTTTATGGACGTTGAGCCTTGCATCAGCTTAACGAAATGAAAAAGAAAGTAAAAGAATAAAATACAAAGAAAATAAGGAAGTACATCCAGCTGATGCGTATCAGCTGTTGAAAAAGAAGAAGCAAATGATCAGCCATGAGAATTTTGGCTGGATTTACCCCGATGATTTTGTCCAGATTTACGCCCTTGATTTTGGCTTGAAAGCAGAGCGCTGGTTACAGGTAGAGCAGACTGAGCTGCTCGCCGATAAATTTGGTCGACGCCTCGAAGAGACGGCCATCGATGGAAACAGTACGATCTTTGGTGACCCGCCTGCGCACCTCTTTGCGAAACTGATCTTCAAGATCAGTCGGGGCGGCACGGATCAGTTCCACATGATCGGCAAACCTGGTGAACGGGGTTTGGCCCGTACTGGAATGACGACGCTGGTAATAGTCCTCCCGGATCCAGAGATCAAGGGCGACGTTGAGATCCGTGAGCGTACCGCCGAGAAAATACGGCAGGAACTGGGCACGGACGGTGCGGAACAGACGTTCTATCTTTTCGACCTTGCGGAGTGTACGGCGGTGTATGGACCAGGGCGATACCCAGGGAGGCGCAGATCTGTTCCAGATGCCAGGAACGAAAAGCGGCGCCGTTATCTACATTATGTACCCTTTTTTGTTATGTGGCGGATATAGCCTAACTATTTGTAATTGCATGGATGAGATAGAGATTATGGACACATAAATTTTCGTCGTTCCAGCGCAAGATAGCCTGAACCACCAACCAACTATCAAAGGAGGCCATCTATGTTGGAACGTTATTTTATCCGTCCAGAGACTATTGACCGTATTCGTGCTTCGTGGTTGGGTGAACCGATTGAAAGGTACGTCATTTGGCTCACCGAGAAGAACTATTCACCAAGGAACGTTTGGCGGCGTGTTCCCTTATTGATGCATTTCGGAGATTTTGCGCAATCAAGGGGATGTTCCTCGTACGAAGATCTGTCAGCGCTTGTCGAACCGTTCGCTGAGCAATGGATGATCGAACACGGTCGTAACTGCAAAACAGAGGCAGCTCGATCCAAAGTTGGCAATGAAGCACGAGGCCCAGTTCGGCAGATACTTGCCCTTATTTTGCCAGGTTATTCCAGCCGTCCTGATCGTAAAGATCCCTTTTTCGATTCCGTCCCAGGATTTTTTCAGTACCTTCGTGACGAACGAGGACTGCGGGACGCAACCATTGAGCAATATCGGTACAATTTACAACATTTTGCTTCCTATCTCGAAAAGATAAGAGTTGACAATCTCTCCGATCTTTCACCAGTGATTCTGAGCGGTTTCATAGCCAACAGAGGTCAATCGGTGGGCAAGAGGAGTGTGGGAGTCTTATGTGCAGACTACGAGTTTTTCTTCTCTATTTGCATTGCCACCGCCTGACAGCCACAGACCTCAGTCGGACCATCGAGCATCCCCAAACGTATCGCCTCTCGGATATCCCCAGCTCCATTACTTGGGACGAGGTGCGGCGTATGCTGGAAACAGTTGATCGGCGTAGCTGTATTGGGAAGAGGGATTACGCCATCCTTCTCCTGTTGGTGACTTACGGTCTGCGTGCCCGCGAAGTTGCCGCACTCACCTTGGATGACATCGATTGGAAACGGGAACGTATTTACGTGTCGGAGCGTAAGGCGGGTCATTCAACTGCTTACCCACTTTCCCTGGTCGTCGGGGAGGCTATCCTCGATTACTTGCAGCAAGGTCGACCAAAAACAACTAATCGCCATATCTTTTTCCGAGTTCCAGCGCCACATACACCTATGAGTTGGTCTTCTGTCTCCATGCGAGCTGGAAGGTACCTTCGTAAGGCAGGCATCCAGGTTTCCAGACCGGGTTCCCATACATTACGCCATACCTGCGTCCAGCGCCTCGTGGATGTCGGCTTCGACCTGAAAACAATCGGTGATTACGTCGGCCATCGACCTCCTTCTTCTACCGAGATATACACAAAAATTGCGGTTGAAACATTGAGAGAGGTTGCTTCGGGTGATGGGGAGGAAGTCTTATGAAAAAACACTTCCAAAGCCAACTTTCAGAAGAAATTACCGGGTTCCTCTCATACAAGCGCGCTCTTGGACGAAAGTATAAAACCGAAGAGTATGCGTTACGGCTGTTTGATCGCTATCTGGTTGAACACTCCATAACTGGACTTGATGGTATTACGTCGGAGTTGCTCGACGCATTCCTGGCATCACGCCGGCGAGCTTCACCACGTAGCTACAATCATTTGCTTGGTGTGCTGAGACGTCTATTTAACTGGCTGATCAATCAGGAGCACCTCGTGCAGTCTCCTTTATGCGATCGGCCAAGACGGGAAACAAGCCAACGGATGCCGTTTCTTTTTGACAAAGAACTGGCACGTAAACTCCTGGAGGCAGCCAGTGCTCTCCCAGACAACCCTTACGCGTTACTGCGAGGTCCCACCTATCATATGATATTTGCTCTACTCTATGGGCTCGGTCTCAGAGTCGGAGAGGTCTCGCGCTTATGCCGAAAGGATGTCGATTTGCAACGTAACCTCTTGATCATTCGGCAGACAAAATTCTCTAAGTCGAGGCTCGTTCCCTTTGGGCCGTGCATGGCTAAGAGCCTTCATCAGTATATTGAGTGCAGAGAGAATAAAATTGGAGAGTTCGACCCCAATGATCCGTTTTTTTCTTTCAGAAAGTGTCCTATTAATCGACATACCATCAGTCGAACTTTTCAGAGCATTCTTCCGATTATTGGAGTCGATGTGCAGGAAGGAGTGGCACCACCTTGTCCGCATTCCCTCAGACATTCCTTTGCCGTCGGAACATTACTCAGGTGGTACCAAGAGCAGAAAGACCCGGCCCAGTACTTGCTCCATCTCTCGACCTTCATGGGACATGTAAATCCGGATTCTACTTCGGTATATCCGACAATCACCGGGGATATGCTCACGGAAGCAAGTAAGCGTTTCGCACAGTTCTCAGCTCAACTTACCAAGGTAGTGGAATTATGACTAAGCTAGGTCCATTGATCTGCTCCTTCTTCGAGGATTATCTGAAAGTCCAGAAAGGGCTACGACCGGCGACCATCAAAAGCTACCGCGATGCCTTGCTACTATATCTGCATTTCGTTGCAGAAGATACCCACCACAAGATTTCCCGCCTGTTGTTGGCTGAACTGACGTATGAGCGGGTTACCCGTTTTCTGAAACACCTTGAAGAAAGTCGTGGCAATGGTGTTTCCACACGGAATCAGCGACTTGCAGCTCTTCGAACCTTTTTCGAATATGTAGTTAGCCGGGTTCCGGAGATGCTTATAGAAGCAGAACGGGTGGCAACGATCCCTATGAAGCGAACACCCCCACCGGAAACACACTTCCTTGAGTGCGATGATATCCAAACGCTTTTTTCAAACCTGCCAACCAAAGGTCATGATGCTCTGCGCAACCGTGTCTTGTTGTTGTTCCTTTATAATACAGGAGCGCGGGTACAGGAAGTCGCCGACCTTCATGTTAAAAACCTGGAACTAGGTCAACATCCTCGTGTTCGTCTCCATGGCAAAGGAGACAAATGGAGACTCTGTCCCCTTTGGGATGAGACCGCGTCATTACTTCGATCACTCTTAGCAGAACGGGAACCAGAACTTTCACCTGACAGCCCGGTATTCGTTTCTCAGAAAAGAAGGGCTATGACTCGTTTCGGAATCTACAAGGCCGTTCGCCGCCTAACAGGCCAACTTTCAAAAACAAAAACTAGTGGCGAAGAAATTCCGATAACGCCTCATACCTTCAGGCATTATGGTGAGAGATATAAAATGGTGAGTAATTGAAAACGATATAGTGAATTCATGCACTTGGTTGGTAAAAGAAACAAAACTCTCACCATTTTCTATATATAATTCTCCTTGTAAAGAAACTAATAACATTAATTTCTACAAAGGGAGGATGATTATGGTAGGAAATCAAGACATCCATGGTGCCATATTGGCTATCATGGAAGCTATGAGACTGCAGGGTACGTCACCGGGCAGGCTCAAAAATTTCCAAAACGCATACAATGTTTTCGAACGTTATTTGTCGGATAACAGTATTGCCGGAATTGATGAAAACATCTGCCTGGAATACGTTTACGCCAAAACAGGGCAACGTTTTGCGCGTTTTGAGTGTGTTACAGCAAACGCCAGGGTCGACTATCGTATGCGGCCATTGCTCCTATTGCTGCGTTATCTGCAAGATGGACAATTTCATTCTGATGTTCGGAAGACGAAACCGCCCTTTGTCTGTCCTGCATGTTTCAAGTCAGAATATGAAGCCTTCTGTGAAGAGCTGGTTTATCGCGAATACAGAGAAGCAACGATAGAATCAACTACCCGCAAAGTGCAGCTTTTAATAATGTTCATGGCAACGCATGGAGTTACATCGTCATCAGATATTACCATCCGACATATTGAAAATTATTTAAAAACTCTAGAAAACAAAGCTGTAAAGTATGTTGGTCTTTTCTTGTACGTCTTCAGAAAGTTTTTCTCGTTTCTGTATGAACGAGGATATATCAAAGATGATTTGGTACCCAAACTCCCCAAAGTACGCACTCTCCGTAATGCTTCAATCCCATATGTTTGGTCAAAAGAAGACATCAAAAAGCTACTCTTTGCAATAGACCGCGCTGATCCTAAAGGCAAGCGAGACTACGCAATACTTCTGATTGCTATTCGGCTGGGTCTCAGGATTGGGGACATTAGAAGCCTTAAGAAATCGTCGATTGACTGGGATCGGAAAACAATAAATCTGAAAATGGCTAAAACCGGCCAGCCGATTGAGTTGCCATTATTCAAGGATATAGGTTGGGCCATCATCGATTATCTGCAAAATGGTCGTCCCACCACAAATAGCGAATGCCTATTTGTGAGGCACAAGGCACCTTTCAACGCATTTGGAGATCGCAACGCCTTCAACAAAGATCTGCATCGATATATCCTGAAAGCCGGTCTGAACATGCCTGGAGGTCAATGGCATGGGATGCACTCGTTGAGAAGCACCTTGGCGCGGAACATGCTTGAAATTAAATCACCTTTGCCCATCATTTCTGAAGCGCTGGGACATCAGTCCATCAACACCACAAGCATATATCTCAAGATAGACATTGAAGGGCTGCGCAAATGCGCCCTCGATCCAGAGGAGGTATTTGCAAATGAAAACAGTCTATGAATGGAAAAGCGGATTTGCAAAAGCCGCTCAGAAGTACATATCGCTCAAGCAGCAAACCGGAATGAAATTTGAGAGCCAGGAACGTTACCTGCGTCACTTCGACACATTTTATTACAGAAACGGCTTTGAAGAAAGCACGCTGACAAAAGAAATCGTAAACGATTTTATCTATAACCCAAATGAACGCCCAGTATCACACCATAACAAAGAAGTGCTGATGCGGGACTTCGCAATATATTTGGTGGACAGAGGGCACCATGCATATGTAGCGGAAGTCAAAACGAAGCTGCCACGCTGCAAATTTGTTCCTCGCATACTCACGGATGACGAAACCAGCCGGATGTTCAAAGCCATAGACAATTATCCGCAGGCGCAGATGTCATACAGGAATGCGGTTGACCCAGTGCTGTTCAGATTTTTATACGGGACAGGCGTGCGGATTTCCGAGGCATTGAATCTCGTTCTCAATGATATAAACGTGGAATCCGGAATCGCCACAATCCGCGCTGCAAAAAACATGAAGGATCGATTGATTCCCATGGCCGATAATCTGACAAAACGTATTGTCATTTTTATGAATAATTTCCATCGGTACAGCGATAGCCAAATGTGGCTTTTCCCAGGTTGCCACAATGGGACACAGGGGCAAATGGACAAGAGCACAGCATATAATCATTTTAGAGATTATTTGCTTATGGCCGACATTCCTCACACAGCTGTAGGTCCTAGAATCCACAGTCTCCGCCACGGATTTGCCGTCAAATGCCTCAAAAATTGGGTTTTGGATGGAAACGACCTAACTGTCTTGTTACCATACCTGTCGGCGTACATGGGGCATTCGGATTTTCGCGCCACTCAATATTATCTACGATTGACATCCGATCTGTATCCTGAGATCGTGCGGCGGGTTGAAGCAGAATTTGGGTATGTTATACCGGAAGGGGGGATCATTTATGACGAAAGCTGATTTCCCATATTACCTCACAAAGTTCCTCGTTAAATATCTGCACGGCGAAAAGAATTTCAGCCGCCACACTATTCAGTCATACTCCGTAACGTTTAAACTGCTGCTTTCCTTCTTGGAACAGACCAAAAAGATCTCTCCTGAGCGCCTGTCCATGGAAGATTTGACCCATGCCACGATCGTTGATTTTTTGAACTGGATCGAATCCACACGGAACTGTACTGTATCGACTAGAAATCAGCGATTGGTGGCAATACATTCATTTATCAGGTTTGTGCAAAAGCAGTTTCCCGAAAATGTGTTTGAGTTTCAGAAGATACTCAACATTCCTGATAAAAAGTGTGTGAAAACAGTTGTACAGTTCCTGTCTGGTGAAGAAATGAAAATACTGTTGTCGCTGCCTGACCCCTCAATCAGCAAGGGACTTCGGGATATGGTATTGATGTCCCTATTGTACGACAGTGCCGCAAGAGTTCAGGAGATCATTGATCTGAAAGTTAAGGATTTACGCCTGGATAAGCTTGCTGTGATCACATTGCATGGTAAAGGTCAAAAGACTCGCTATGTTCCAATCACGGGGAAATCAAAAAATCTACTGGAATCACATTTACGATACAATTCGAGTAACAACGGAGTCAGCAAAGGTGAGCAGTATGTGTTTTTGAACCAGAGAAAACAGCAGCTTACACGCTGGGGCATATCTTACATCATTAATAAGTATGTCAGTTTGGCACACTTGTGTGATGGATTCAACGTGCGTTTTTCCATCACTCCACATGTGTTCCGGCACAGCAAAAGCGTTCATTTACTTCAATCCGGTGTTAATCTTATCTACATCAGGGATTTCCTCGGGCATAGCGACTGCAGCACCACACAAATTTACGCCAAAGCAGACACAGAGACGAGGAGAAAAGCATTAGAGGCGGCATATGTTGATATCCTGCCGACATCTGATCTCCCGGATTGGTCCGATGACAAAAACCTTTTGGATTTCCTTATTTCGCTTGGCCGTCAATGATAAAATGGTGAGAGAATCGATGAACAATCTGCGGGTGTGGCTGGTTTGCTTTCTTCTCTCACCATTTTATATCTCTCACCATAATGACGAAAGCTGTGTGGCGACAGCTTATCCGGAAATAACTGAGGTGCCTCTTTGATCGCTTCATCTGCATACTTCTTTACAATGTATGCGATCTCTGCACGGGTGAGTTTGTTTCTTGAACGGTTGCTAAACAATGGATAGTCGAAGGTATATGGTTCCCTTAGATTATTTTCCCTCAAATACTGTTTCAACAGATCAGCCATTGGCTTCATCAATGGAACGATCCTGCTTTTGCCACCTTTACCTGTAAGTTTTACCGTTGGAGGGGATACAGTTCTTATATCACCGACTTTTTAGATCGGCCAGTTCCTGCACCCTGGCACCTGAATCGTAAAGCAGGCTTAAAAGAATCATGTCCTTACGGCCTTCCTTTGTCGTCTTATCCGGCATTTCCAGCAGTAGCTTCATTGCATCGAGGGTTATGTATTCAACGGAGACTCTTTTTGTCCTCTTCATCGGTATTGAAAGTATCTGTTGTGCCTGGTGAATATAATCCGGAAATTCCATCTGCAGGTATCGACAGAAAGAATGAAATGCCGCCAGACGCACGTTTCTTGTGGATGCAATGCAATTACGAGTTTTCTCAAGCCACTGCAAGTATTCTTCAATCAGTTTTCTGTCCAAATTGTCCAGAGAAAATTTTTCCGGTGCTGTCTTTTTATGTTTTGAACAGAACTCCAGGAAGATACTAAAGGTGTCCCTATACGACATTATGGTGTTGGGACTAAGTCCAACGGTGCCAGGAAGGTGTTTAGAAAGAAATTCAGTCAGGTAATATGCAAAATCAGTCGGTTTCATCTTTCGTCACCTCCGGCAAAACATATGCACAGATAAGAGAAATTTTCTCAATCAATTCAGGATATGCTTCTGCCGTAAGCCTGACATAACGCTGAGTGGCTGAGATCGAATTGTGACCCACATAGGTAGACAGGATGGGGAGAGCAACATAGAGATCGACTCCTGCTTTTACCTGCTTTGCGAGAGTATGCACACAAAAGACATGGCGTATGATATCCAAACGTTTGGATATTATGCGTTATCCAAACCTAAATATAATCCAAACCTTTTTCAAATATGCTTGAAATTTAAGGAGTTTTATCGAAAAAGGTTTGGATTTTTTCTTTACTTTGTCATTGACTTAACACCACAGAATTCTGGCAGCCCACCTTTTACATTTTTCCATTTCTTTGACACCTTTTTGTTATTCTCATCTTCAAGTGTTGCAAGGGCTTTTAATTCCTGCTCTAAGGTAATGTCCATATATATCATTGTTGTCTGTAACTGTTCATGCCCTAAAAGAAAGGAAATTTGTACAATGTTCATGCCGTCTTCCAACCAATGGGAGGCCTTGGCATGCCTCAGCTGATGAGCATGAATATTCCGTGGCACTTCATCGCATATCTCATATGCAGCTCTGGCATGTTTTTTCAGCTGCTTATTTACTGCAGTCTGACTCATTTTTCCATGTGGTCCGGTATTCCTTGAATAAAAGACATAAGCGTCTGGATTTGGAGCACCATGAAATTCTTTTAGATATTTCTTTAAATGGGCAACTGCCTTAGGTAGAAGATACAGGGTTCTTATTTTGCTTCCCTTTCCAATAATGGTGACATTCGGCTTTTCCGCCTCTAAATGAAGCTGTTTTATTTTTAAAGACAGGATTTCGTCCATTCTGGCGGCAGTGCTGTATATGAGAATCATAAGTGATAGATCCCTTCGTCCTGCTTTTGTCGATAAATCCGGAACTGATAACAATACCTGTACTGCTTTTTTGCTCATCCCCTTTATTTTATTGCGTACTTCCTTTTTTCGTGGAATTCTTGTTGCATCCTCAGAGAGGTACAGCAGGAAGATTTCCCTACTCCCCAAGTATTTTAGGAATGCCCTTAAGGATGCCAACCGATTGTTACAGGTTCGGGCTACAGCCACGCAGTTTCATCAGCCATTGCAGCCATTCCTCGATTATTGTCCTACTGAAACAACCACCGCACAGGTTTTCTGCACTAATTCCTTTTTCTGTCTCCAGAAAACCGATGTATAAGACCAGTGCATACTGATAGGACTTCAATGTATGGTTGCTGCGGCTTTTCTGGGAAGGAACATATTCATTCAAAAAGGTATTGATATGACGTGCGATTATAATGGACTCATTCGTCGCTTTCTTCATAATCCACCTCCGGCACAATGCTTTCGAAATCCATTCCTGTTTTTTCTTCCAAAATGTCAGCCATTCCAGGAACAAGGGAATAATAATATTTTGTGCTTTCCAGTGTGCTATGTCCCATGCTTTTACTGAGATAGAGCAGTTTTGCATCAAACCCAAAGCCTTCACCTGTCCAGCGGTTAATGTTTTCTATGGCATAATGGTGTCTTAGCTCATATGCGGTAGCGTGAGAGGTGTTATGCTTATTCCACAGTTCCCGAAAGTTTGTTTGTACCCATTTCCTTGTATGGAAAGCGTTACCCCTTGCAGGAAAGAAATAAGTCCTGTGAGGGTACTGCTTTCTTATCGCGGCATCATATATTTTCAAAAGTTCAAGCATGAAGTCGTGCAGCACTACATAATGCTGGGCATGCCCTTTGGAATAACGGATGTCCATAATCCCATGGCACAAATCGACATCCTCAACCTTCAGCATTCTGGCCTCGGTGGTTCGTATTCCACTACTGTAAAGAAGACGAAAGAATACTGGAATAGTTATCTTCCTAGAACGCTGTTCTGGCGTGTGGGATACGGAGGACAGGCTGTCACAGGCATGGAAGAAATTTTTCAGCTCAACATCTGTAAAAGAATGGGGAATGTATGTGCACCGTTCCTTCCTTGGAATATCAGGCTCCTTAGCTTCTGTTTTTCCGCGCTTTCTTAAGTATCGTATAAAACTCGCAACAACATAGATCCTTGATCTACATGAATTGTTGGTTTCCGTGCCCCGCTTATGGCACCATCCATCCACCATTTCCTGAGACAGAAGTGCAGCTGCCGGATATTGTTTCTTGCAGTACCGGTCAAACAAGACGAGGTTTGGTTCATATGAAGATTCATTCCAATGTCCAGAGGCTTTTTGGTAGAAAACATATGCCTGCATGAGCGGTGCAAGAAAAGAATTGAATTTATTCATAAAAACACCTCCTTTGGCACAGGAAAACGTTCTATGTTGATGGAGCACTCCTTCAAATGCGGAAAATCTGCTCTTATATGTGACTCAAGGGAATCAGGCGAAGTGTGACCAAGTGTCTTGCTGATAACAGGCTGAGGGACTCCATTCCCCAAAAGTGCTGTGGCAAGGTGATGACGGAAAATATGGAATCCTTTTCGATCGCCCTTTGACTGCCGGATGCCTGCAACTTTCATGATCAGGGCTGCCACGTTGCCAATGCTTCTGTTTATCAGTCGGTCGTATGGTTTATGATGTGAAACAAAAATATGTCTGCTTTCTGTGTGAGGACGCTCTGCGGTCAGATAGTCATAAATGGCATTTCCGACAACTGTTGTTAAAGGAAGTTCAAAAGGGATCTCCGTTTTCTGCTGTCTTATATCAATGAAATCCCTGTCCCAGTGAATGGCGTCAAGTGTCAGCCCTGCAATATCGCAGCCGCGCAGTCCTGTGTAAAGCGCAATCATCCCAATGGCTTTCCCACTTCAGGTTATTGAATGACAGATCGCATATATCTTGTGCCCTCAATCCCAGCCTTGCAGCAATCAATATCATTGCATAATCACGTTTCCCTTTCGGATTTCCCCGGTCAATTGTTCCCAAAAGATTTTTCACATCTTCTTTCGGATATGCAGACGGGATTTTTGTCCTTTGTCTATATCCGTCGTGCGGAACAATATATGCAAAATCCTTGGATACAAATCCGCTCTGATACAGGTAATGAAAAAATGTACGTAATGTGCAGAGCGTGTTATGAATCACGGAAGGCGAATATCGGATAAAAGTATCCGTGAATCCCAAAACTGTAATTTCATCCATGTCACGTATGTCGACAATCCCACGGCTATTCAGGTAAATGGAAAACCTGCCGAGGTAGATCTCATAGGACTTGACTGTATCTTCCGCTATACCGTCCGCTCTTTTTTTGTTGATATAGCCTTGGAACAAGGTTTCAAACTGTGGGTGAAATGTACGAATTGACTGCTTTGTTCTGGGAAAAATGATTCCATGCAGGAGGTAATCTATAAGTAAATTGACTGCTCTGGCACAATTCTTTTTTTTTCAGAAACAACCTTCTTATAAACAGTTATACCATATTCTGTCTCCAGAAAATCCATACCAATTTTGGCAGTGAAAATCGCTTTACCCCTACGATCTATGTAATCGGCGAGACGATTCCATACGGTGCATAATCCCCGGATATATGAATCCGAATACCCTGTAATTCTCAACTCCACTCGTACTTTGTCCATCAATTCATTAAGTTCCATTCCCTGATTATCCATACAGTAACCTCCATCTTTTTTGGGGCAGTGACTGCCCGGTTAAAAACTTGGAGCATAATGTAAAGTCTATTCAATCAGGAAGTGAAAATAATCTTGAAAAATCAGTCAGGTTGATAAAGTGCTAGGACTCAACTTTCCATTATCCCTGTCTTTCCATTACCGTTATAATGTGAAGCTTCACATTATAACGGAAAGATAGAACGTCTGTTCCGCACCGTCCGTGCCCAGTTCCTAACGTATTTTCTCGGCGGCACCCTCACTGAGCTCAACATCGCTCTTGATCTCTGGATCCGGGAGGAATATCACCAGCGTCGTCATTCCAGTACCGGCCAGACCCCGTTCACCAGGTTTGCCGATCATGTGGAACTGATCCGCGCCGCCCCGGCTGATCTTGAAGATCACTTTCGCAAAGAGGTGCGCAGACGGGTCACCAAAGATCGTACTGTTTCCATCGATGGCCGTCTTTTCGAGGCGCCGACCAAATTTATCGGCGAACAACTCAGCCTGCTCTACCATCAGCACAAGCCAGACCGGGTGGAAATTATCTACAAGGGCTGTTCTCATGGTTTTCTTGTCCCCCTCGATCTCGCGGTGAACGCCGCAGTACAACGGGACAAGCCGATCCAGGGCAAGTTGCCGTTTATGCAACAGGAGTAGAAACATGAGCTATAGAGCATTTTTTGGCCTTGCCCGGGAACCGTTCACCGCAAACATCGAACTTGATGGTATCCTGCAGACTCCTGAACTGCTGGCGGTCAACCAACGGGTGGAGTATGTGGTACGGATCGGCGGCATCGGCCTGCTTACCGGGGCAGTCGGTGCCGGAAAGTCCACGGCGCTACGCTGGGCTGCCGGCAGGTTGCATCCTTCGCGATATAAAGTCTTATGGGTGACGGCGACCGCTGGTTCTATTCTGGAGGTGTATCGCCAACTCCTGGCTGAACTGGATATCAAGACCGCCTCGTCCTCCCGGGCAGCGCTGACCAGACAAATTAGAGACCAGATAGAAAACCTGGTCGTAATCAAAAAACAACAGCCTCTGCTCATCATCGACGAGGCATCCCTGCTCCGACTCGATGTATTTAATGAACTGCATACCTTGACCCAGTTCGAAGGCGATTCAAAGCCGTGGCTGCCCATCATCCTGGCTGGCCAGAACAACCTGGCGGACAATCTCCTTTATCGAACTGCCGTTCCTCTGGCTTCACGGATTATCGCCCGCTCACATCTTGAGGCCGTTAACCGCCAGGGAATGGAGGAGTATCTACTGCATCATCTTAATATTGCGGGATTGAAAAACAATCCGTTTGAGGAGCAGGCCATAACAGCGGTACATCAGGGATCCGGTGGCCTGTTCAGAAAAGCAAATCATCTGGCAAGAGGGGCGCTGATCGCCGCCGCCGGTGATAAATCCCAGTCCGTCAATGCTGACCATGTGAGAACTGCTGACTCAGAACTATTGTAAATTACAGGAGATACCTTATGAAACCGGAAGATCATATCCATTTTCTATCAGAACTGCTCGATGCCATCAATGAGTTACAGGCTTTGGTACGCGACTATTGTCGCGAGATGACTGAGGAGGAAGAAAAACCTTATTGGATAAGAGAGAAGAATAACAGCGAAAAAGTTCCTTTCTGATACCACTCAAACTGTTTCCTCCGGGTTGCTTTTTTTGTAACCGACCTGGGGGAGACAGTGCAAAATAATCAGGTTATATTACCAGGATAATTAGAAAATTGTTGTTTATTTAATGTGGAAAGCAACATCCAGTCATCAATCCCTATACCTCAACGCTGGTGGCGTTTTCCGGTCGTCAATCTCTATACCTTAATGCCGGTGGAGTTCTTCGGTCGTCAATCCCTATACCTCAATGCCGGTGGAGTTCTCCAGTCGTCAATCTCTATACCTTAATGCCGGTGGAGTTCTTCGGTCGTCAATCCCTATACCTCAATGCCGGTGGAGTTCTTCGGTCGTCAATCCCTATACCTCAATGCCGGTGGAGTTCTCCAGTCGTCAATCTCTATACCTTAATGCCGGTGGAGTTCTTCGGTCGTCAATCCCTATACCTCAATGCCGGTGGAGTTCTCCAGTCGTCAATCTCTATACCTTAATGCCGGTGGAGTTCTTCGGTCGTCAATCCCTATACCTCAATGCCGGTGGAGTTCTTCGGTCGTCAATCCCTATACCTCAATGCCGGTGGAGTTCTCCAGTCGTCAATCTCTATACCTTAATGCCGGTGGAGTTCTCCAGTCGTCAATCCCTATACCTCAATGCCGGTGGAGTTCTTCGGTCGTCAATCCCTATACCTCAATGCCGGTGGAGTTCTCCAGTCGTCAATCTCTATACCTTAATGCCGGTGGAGTTCTCCAGTCGTCAATCTCTATACCTTAATGCCGGTGGAGTTCTCCAGTCGTCAATCCCTATACCTCAATGCCGGTGGAGTTCTCCGGTCGTCAATCTCTATACCTTAATGCCGGTGGAGTTCTCCAGTCGTCAATCTCTATACCTCAATGCTGGTGGAGTTCTCCGGTCGTCAATCTCTATACTTAATGCCGGTGGAGTTCTCCGGTCGTCAATCTCTATACCTTAATGCCGGTGGAGTTCTCCAGTCGTCAATCTCTATACCTTAATGCCGGTGGAGTTCTCCGGTCGTCAATCTCTATACCTTAATGCCGGTGGAGTTCTCCAGTCGTCAATTCCTATACCTCAATGCTGGTGGCGTTCTCTGGTCATCAATCCCTATACCTTAAAGCTGGTGGTATTCACTGGTCGTCAATCTCTATACCTTAAAGCTGGTGGTGTTTTCCGGTCGTCAATCTCTATACCTTAAATTTCCACAAACCAAATATTGTTCGAAAACAAGAAATAAAACCAAGGATATGATGTAGAGTTATCTGGCTGTTATTTCATGAATACAGAGAGTTAATTAAGGGGGTGAAAATTTATGAACCGCTAATTGCTGGAATACTGAGATATTCGCTTTTTTATAAAGACCTCTCATTTAAGATAAAAGCGGATATTTGTTTATAGAGACTGAAAATATAATAATAACAATAAGATAGATACAAATAACATTCTTGTTTGTTAAGGTATAGGAAATGATGGGCCGTGAATAAACACCCGTTTACAGGTGGTCCTGTTTATAGCCTTATAGGTGAGTAGATATGATCTCAAGGAGAGATATTTACAGAAGTTATTCATTTATTTTAAATAATATCAAAAACATAAATGAGAAAACAACACCATGACGATTAAGGTATAGGGATTGATGAAGCCTGTAGTTGTTTTTTAAATTGTTTTAAAAGACTTGTTTTCAGTCCTCTGTAAGTGCCGAAAACAAAGGGATAACGGAAGGAAAGGTATAGGGATTGATCTAAAAGTATAGAGAATGATGGCGTCAGGTACAGGGATTGACACTATAGGTATAGGGAATGACGACATAAAATATGTAGAGTATCTTAAGGTATAGGTGTTGACAAGATACCTACACTTTTGTAAAATTTGGCGATGTCATTTAATTTAACAGAGGACATTTTATTTTGGATAAATTAGAAAAATCGCCAGTAGTGGTCCAATCAAACAAGCTAATTGAATCTCGATACACCTTGAGTGTAGGTGAACAAAGGTTAGTTTTTGCGGTAGCTTCTATGATTCATCCCGATGATGTCGATTTTTACCCATATGAAATAAAAATTAAAGATTTGGCTTTATTACTCAAAATTGACATAAAAAATGCGTATAGGGATGCTGATAAAATAACTGACCAATTGATGAGTAGAAACCTGATTATCCAAGAGGATGATGGCCCTTTAAAAGTAGGTTGGGTTTCCTCATGTAAGTATAATACCTCAAAGGGATCAATTAGTTTTAGATTTGACCCTACACTGAAACCCTACTTGTTACTACTCCGAAGAGAGTTCACTCAATCAAAACTTACCATTCTTGCCCAATTTCAAAGCATATATTCAATCCGTATTTATCAATTGTTGAAACAATACAAAAAAATAGGCTACAGAGAGTTCGTCGTCACTGATCTGAAAGAAATTCTGGGTGTATCCAAAGAAAAATATAAACAGTTCAAAATGTTCAGAGCTTGGGTCATTAATCAAGCAAAGAAAGAGTTTGAGAAAAAGGATGACAATGGCTTCTACCAGTGTGATCTAACCTTTGATTTGGAGACCATACGAGAAGGTAGATTTATAACAAAAATTAAATTTATTATTAAAAATCAAAGATATCAAGAAAGTTTACCCTTTATTAGCAATGAATATTCAGGCATCTCTGATGAGATTCTTAAAGAGTTAGAAACTTATGGGTTATCCGATTCAACAGCAAAGACTTATCTTGAAGACTTAGGTGAAGACAAAACTAATGAAATATTAAGGTATTACAAAGCTTGTCTAGCGGCTGGTAAAGTAAAAAACAAAGGTGGTGGGTATCTTGCGTTTTTATTGAAAGAAAAGATTACAGGGAAAAGTGATTACGAAACTTTTCAAAAAACTGAGATAGAGGAAAAACAGCGGCAAGATATTGAAGAGAAAAAGAAGGTTGAGGAACAGACTCAGAATCGGATATTGAAGTTAGAAAAAACCTTCTCACACATGAGTGAGAAGGATCAACAGTTGATAAAGAAATCATTCGAGGAATCCTTAAAGCCCGTTTTGTTAAAATCATTTAGAGAAAACGGAGTTGAGTCGATTTTGTTTAAAGAAATGTTTCTGGATTTTGTTGAAGAATCGCTAAGAAAAGAGGTGGATTCTGTGCAAAGGACAGATAGCTAGCACCTCCTTCTTCTATGCACCCACCACCTGCAGTAGTGATTCTCTAATCCGATAAACAGGCTCCTGAGGAAAGAGGATGA
>CAWCTP010000015.1:0-367741 GCA_963798425.1 uncultured delta proteobacterium
AACATCCTCTTGACTGTTGATATCGACAATCAACATTTACTGTTTGCAGCAACTTCACGCCAAGGATCTTTGTCCCAGCCAGGCACTTGTTGCCTTTTTTGAAAGTATTTGAGGGAGAGACACGACAATGTCTTCTCCCTCAATCAGGGTCTCTTATGACTCGCCCCTTACTCCTCATCTAAGAAAGGATACTCAAATTCAGTAGGAGGTACAAATGTTTCTTTGATAGTCCGGGTCGAAACCCAGCGCATAAGATTTGCCTGTGAACCGGCTTTATCATTGGTTCCCGAGGCTCTGCCTCCGCCAAATGGTTGCTGGCCGACAACCGCACCTGTGGGTTTATCGTTGATATAAAAATTACCCGCAGCATGCTCAAGCATTGTTATTGCTGTGCTTACAGCCGCCCGGTCCCTGCTGAAGATAGCTCCGGTAAGCGCATACATTGAGGAACTGTTACAAAGTTCCAAGGTCTCTTCGTATTTTTCATCTTCATAAACATAGATTGTAAGTACCGGTCCGAAAATCTCTTCAACCATAGTTTTGAAATGGGGATCAGTTGCCAAAATAACCGTTGGTTCAACAAAGTATCCGACACTGTCATCGTAGTTTCCACCAATTATAACTTCGCCGCCGGCGTTTTCTTTTGCGTAATCAATGTATCCCGCAATTGAGTCGAAAGCAGCTTTATCAATTACCGCTCCACAAAAATTACGGAAATCGGTTGGTGGCCCCATTTTGATTCTGCCTGTCTGCACCTTTAGCTCAGCCTCAACTGCCGACCAAAGAGAGCGGGGAATATAAGCACGACTGGCGGCAGAACATTTCTGCCCCTGATACTCAAAAGACCCCCTGACAAGACCTGTCACCAGTGTCTTTACTTCTGCACTACTATGGGCAAAAATAAAATCCTTTCCACCCGTTTCACCCACTATTCTCGGATAGGACTTATAGCTGCCTATGTTCTCTCCGATGGTTTTCCACATTTGCTGAAACACTTTAGTGGAACCGGTAAAATGGATCCCCGACAGATTCGGATCAGCCAGACAGATATCACCAACGCTGGCCCCCGAACCGGGAACAAAATTAATAACTCCTGGTGGCAAACCTGCTTCTTCAAATATCTGCATGAGCAGATAAGGTGTATAGACAAGCGAGGAAGCCGGCTTCCAGACCACTGTATTACCCATGATAGCCGGAGCTGTGGGCAGATTTCCAGCAATCGCCGTGAAGTTGAACGGTGTTACTGCAAAGACAAAACCTTCCAGTGGTCGATGCTCAACAAAATTCCAGACGCCGGGGGATGACTCCGGCTGTTTCTGATATATTTCCTGTGCATAGCGCACATTATATCGAAGGAAATCGATCAATTCACATGCTGCATCTATCTCCGCCTGATACGCTGTTTTGCCACCGGCGAGCATAGCACCACAATTAATCAGCGCCCTATATTTCACGGCAAGAAGCTCTGCTATCTTCAAGAAGATCGCACAACGCTCTTCCCAACGAAAAGACTGCCACATTGGCTGGGCTGCGACCGCCGCATCGATTGCCTGCTGTACCTCAGCGGGACCTGCTTTATGATAGGTTGCCAGCACATGCTTATGATTATGGGGCATGACAACCTTGCCAAGGTTGCCGGTTTTTATCTCCTTACCACCTATAATAAGTGGTATTTCCAGTTGTTTAGAAGACATCTCGGCTAAAGATTTTTTTAAAGCTACCTTCTCTCTACTCCCCGGAGCATAGCTCAAAATAGGCTCGTTTACCGGTTTTGGTGTACTGATTACTGCATTATTCATAAGATTCATCGTCAATCTCCGTTTCTATTTATGAGTCTGTTTATTTACTGGGATTTTGGTTCGAGATCAAAACGTACGAAAGTATCGGACCAAAGGACAGTCAATCCACAAACTCATTTATCCCTTTCGAAAAAGGGCTTTAATTATAACACCAGCCATTTTCGGATTTTCTTTCAATCTTCTGGTACTATAGCCGAACCATTGTTTACCGAATGGCACATAGACCCTCATTGTATGACCTTGGTCGAGAATCGACTTTCTAAGGGCCGGGGTTACCCCGTAGAGCATTTGGAACTCGTATTTTTCTTTAGGAACGTTATACTTTTCGATAAGTTTGCAAGCGCCTTCAACCACGGGAACATCATGTGTGGCTATGGCTGGATACATACCTTCCTGAAACATGTATTCAATGTCATCTAAGAAATGAGAGTTTATCTCTTGGTATTTTTTATAGGCAATTGCATCCGACTCAATGTAGATGCCCTTGCAAACCCTTAAATTGACAGGATGTTCAGAGCTATTGATATCTTTTAGGGCTTCGATATCTCGACGGGTTCTCTTCAAATAGGCCTGCACAACAAGCCCCACGTTCGCGGGAAATTCTTCTTTGAGTTTCCTGAATATGTCGATCTCCATGTCCGTACAGGGAGAATCCTCCATATCAATCCTGACAAAATTATTATATGACGCAGCCTTGGCAACAACCTCCCGGATATGCTGATAGGCGACGTTTTTATCCAGAAGCAATCCAAAAAATGTTGGTTTTAGCGAATAATTTCCATCAACCCCGGCCTTTTCTGCACTTTCGATTACCTGAAGATACTCTTCAGTGTTGGCTTTGGCTTCCTCCAGTGTCGTTATAAACTCACCCAGGACGTCGATAGTGGTTTTAATTCCTTCTGCATTGAGCTTCTTTGCGTTAGCAATTGCTTCTTCCAGCGTTTCTCCGGCGATGTATTGTTTGGAAAACATCCATACTAATTTTTTTGGCATGTGGGGGAGGAGCCCGGCAATCATTTTATTAAACATAGCAATCCTTATTCAGGTTAATTCCTTGATAATTTTCTTCGCTCAGAGGACATGATCATTGTCATACTGTTTTATTGTATACAATGTTTGCACACAATTAACTGATAAGACATTCACCCCCAATGTGTCAACTTTTTTCTGGTAATTAAAATATAGTTTTCATTTTTTTATTTTCAAATGAACCTTTTTCGATATAAATTTTCGAATGGTGCCTTTTATTCTCGTCTTTGCTGGTGTAATAAGTTCTATATATCAGGTAGTTGGCTCATCAAACAATCAACAGCTTGATCACCTGGCAAAATCCTAAGAAAACGCCGATCGATGTTTCTACAATTACAGATAATCAGGATAGGATTCTGTATTCACATGACAAATATCACTTAATCAGAACTTACCCCCTTTTTAATTTTCAGTATTTCTGAAAATTTGCCAAAACCTTGTTGATATATGTATACAGGTATGGTATACAATTTATGTGTTGACAAATAACCACGATATTACAGGTAGTTTAACAGGTTGGATGTATTCTTGAGGCTCCAGCCTACAAATTATTTCTGTTCACCAAAAACAAAAATTTCATCCAGAAAAGGCACTACCTCCGGCAAAGTACGGAAGACTTAAAAGAGAACTCGATAAGCAAGCATTAAATAAAATCCCACCTTGCGGGTGTTTGTAATTATTGTAGGTTGTTGGTTACGGAAACAAAGCACCATTGAAGAGTTTGCAGAATTTTCATACCAGAGTTGGAAAATCACAGAGACTCTCTTCTGCAAATATTATTGATACTCTATTTGGGAGGAAAAAATGGTTAAATCCAAAGCTGTAGTAATGTCATTGATGGCTACGTTCCTTTTTACAAGCCCTGTCTTAGCGGCAGACACTTTGAAAGTTGGTGTTCAGGCACCTATCACAGGATCATACGCCAATGAAGGACAGGGCATTGATCAGTCTGTGCGATTACTCGCTGAGCAGATTAATGCAAAAGGCGGCGTCATGGGGAAACAGATTGAGGTGATTTCCTGTGATGACGAAGGAACAGCCATGAAAGCAGCTATCTGCGCCAAAGACCTGGTAAACAAAGGAGTTTCCATGGTTATTGGTTCGTATACTTCCACCTGTGCGGAGGCCGCGCAGGCAACCTACTTCAGGGCCGGAGTATTGCAGACAAGTGATGGAACAAGCGATACGCTTACCGAGCATGGATACTGGACATTTTTCAGGAATTCATTTCCCAACAGTGCTGAAGCAACTTTTGCCGCCGATTACATGGTGAAAGAGAAAAAATATCAGAGAATCGCCATAATGTCTGATTTTTCCAGTTATGCTGACGGCTTGGCCACGGCAGTTGAAGATTCGGTAAAAGCTCTTGGTGGAAACATTGTTGCGCGTGAAAAAGTAAAAGCAGGTTCCCAGAACTTCACCCCTGTACTGACCCAGCTCAAATCAAAAAACCCAGATGTAATATTTTATGCAGGCTACTATTCCGATGGTGGCATGATCCGTTCTCAGCAGGTTGGTCTTGGCATTAAGGCGGATTTCATCGGTGGTGATGCCAACGATAATACGGATTTTGCAAAACTTGCCGGTAATGCAGCAGAAGGAGCCTATATCATCAATGTTCCTACTCCTGAACTGCTTCCATACGATCTGGCAAAAGATTTTCTCAAAGCCTATCAGGCAAAATATAACATGATGCCTCCATCTATCTGGACCATTCTGAATGTCGACGGCATGCGGGCATTTATTTATGCAATGGAATCAAACAAGAGCTTTGATACCAAGAAAGCAGCTGATTTTCTCCATACCCTCAAAGATTATCCGGGCATCACCGGTCCTATCTCCTTTGCTCCCGACGGAAACCGGGTTGGCAGTGGCTACATGACTTACGAGATACAAAAAGACGGCAGCTACAAAATTGCTTACCGCCAGCAGTAATCTTAATAAAGTGCAGTGGGTCTGATCTAACCGGCCCACTGCTTTTATTCCCTCTTGTTGGGTACATAGTCCTATGGATATATTCTTACAGCAGCTTGTTAACGGGCTTACCATTGGGTCCATGTTTGCCTTGATTGCCCTGGGCTATACCATGGTCTATGGTGTAATGAAGCTGATCAATTTTGCCCATGGTGATCTCGTAGCAGGTTCTGCCTTTGTTGGTCTCTTTGTCTTTTCAAAACTCCTTGGCGGTGAAGTTTCACTACCGGTTGTTATCGGAGTCTTTGTCGTCACAATCATTGCTATCTCATTTCTCGGTTTTACCTTAGAAAGACTCGCCTATCGTCCCCTACGAAATGCGCCCAGGCTTTCTGCTGTTGTTTCGGCGCTTGGTGCAAGCATGGTGATTCAGAATGGCATCATGCTGCTCTGGGGGCCCCAGATGCACATTTTCCCAGAACTGATTCCTTCAATTATCTGGGATTTTGGAGGTGTTGTCATCAGTTTGATGCAGGTGCTGATTATGGCCCTGTCTATGGTTTTGATGGTAGGCCTTTACTTCTTTGTTGAAAAAACCAAGATTGGAACAGCGATAAGAGCAAGTGCCATTGATCAGGATGCCGCCAGGCTGATGGGGATCAACGTCAATAATATTATTGTCACCATCTTTGTTATTGGCTCAGCATTGGGTGCTGTCGGTGGACTTTTTATCGGACTATACTATCGAGGTATCACCTTCAATATGGGATGGCAATATGGATTGTATGCCTTTGTCGCTGCAATCATGGGAGGTATTGGCAATATCCCGGGTGCCATGCTTGGGGGCCTTTTATTAGGGCTCTTTAATGCTTTTATTTCTGGATACATATCCAGCACCTGGTCCGATGCATTCACTTTCATATTGCTCATTGTCATTCTTATTGTACGTCCTACAGGAATCCTTGGTGAGAGGGTAGCGGAGAAAGTATGATAAAAAAACTACAACAAATCGGATACCCGCTCTTTTTTGTCGTGATGCTTATGCTGCCTGCTTTGCTCGATTCAAGATGGGTGGCTGTTGCGACTACTTTTGTAATATTTACTATTGTTGCCTTAAGCCAGGACATAATTCTTGGCAAGGCAGGCATGTTCAATATGGGTCAGGCGCTTTTCTTTGGCCTGGGCGCCTATACTTCAGCCGTGTGCAATTCGGTCTTTGGCTGGCCGCTCTTAGCGACACTCCCTCTAGCTATAATAATTCCTGCATTGTTTGGGATAATCCTTGCCGGGCCTATCATTCATCTTCGTGGCGATTATCTGCTGGTCGTGACCATTGGCTTTAACATTGTCTTTGTCCAGGCGGTTCAAAACAATCTTTTTGGAATTACCGGGGGACCGAACGGTATTTTTGGCCTGGAGATGTTAAAGGTGCCAGGTCTTGCAGCTTTTCAGCAATTTATTCCCTATTATGCGGCACTCGCAGCGCTCCTGCTGACCTTATTTATCATACGCAATTTGGAGTCGAGTAAGATAGGCAGGGCACTCCATTATCTTCGCGAGGATGACCTGGCTGCTGGAAGTGTCGGGATTAACACCCGTATCTATAAGATTTTCGCTTTTTCTTTAGGCGCCGGCATCGCTGGTATGGCTGGAACTATCTATGCCAATCAGTATTCCGCCGTAAGTCCTGAGGCATTTGACTTTATCCAGTCGGTGTTATTTTTCAGCATAGTTATTGTTGGCGGATCTTCAGTACCAGGTATTCTCCTTGGAGTGTTTGTAATGTTTGTGCTCCCTGAAATCTTTCGGGATTTTTCAACCTGGCGCTATTTTATTTTTGGATTCGCTATGATTTTCACTATGATCCTACGTCCACGTGGTCTCTGGCCGGCAAAATTTGGTCGAATTCCTAAGGCATTTATTGGTAAAGGGAGATGATATGGCCGGCAATGATTTGATTTTAACAAATGTTACCAAGCGCTTTGGTGGTCTCGTTGCTGTCGATGATTTAAGCTTTCATGTTAAAGAAGGGCAAATCTATGGCTTGATCGGACCAAATGGTGCTGGTAAGACCACGGTTTTCAATTGTATTACCGGAATTCATCCTTGTGAAGAAGGTTCAATTACTTGGCGTGGGGAAGAAATTCGTCTGCTCCCAACACATAAAATCGTTCGTATGGGCATTGTGCGTACTTTTCAGACGATACGCTTATTCGGCCAGATGAGTGTTGCCGAAAATGTGATGAGCGGCAGACACATAAAGAGCAGTCAGAAACTCTGGCACGGCATTTTCCATACACCGGCTTCAAGGCAGGATGAAACTGAAAACTGGCAGGTTGTTTTTGATCTGCTGGATTTTTTTGATCTAAGGGAATTTGCTGAGCAGCCTGTCAGTTCCTTAGCTTACGGGATTCAACGCCGGGTCGAGATTGCCAGAGCCATGGCTGTGAATCCAAAACTGCTTATCCTTGATGAACCGGCAGCGGGACTTAATGACAAGGAAACCCTTGCTCTCATAGAAACGATTTATCGAATCCGGGAACAGGGTGTCACCATTCTACTCATTGAGCATGATATGGACTTGGTCATGGAAGTAACGGAATATCTTACGGTAATCAATTTTGGCGGCAAGATTGCCGAAGGAACCCCTGCTGAAATACAAGAAAATCCAGCGGTAATTGAGGCCTATTTAGGGAGCGATGACGATGACTTCTGATGAAATATTATTTAAAATCTCTGATCTTGAAGTTTCCTATGGCAGTATTGCAGCTATAAAGGGAATTTCTCTTGAGGTGAAAAGAGGTGAAATCGTTACCATACTTGGCTCCAATGGTGCTGGCAAGACAACAACTATGCGAGCAATCAGCCGTTTGATTAAGGCAAAAAACGGCTCCATTACCTTTAAAGGCCATGAACTTACCAGCCTACCTGCACATAAGGTGGTTTCTCTTGGAATAAGCCATTCTCCCGAAGGAAGAAGGGTTTTCAATATCCTTACGGTTGAGGAGAACCTCTTTCTCGGCTCCTATACCAAAAAGAGTGTGGACCAGGAAATTCTCAAATGGGTGTACGATCTTTTCCCCAGACTTAAAGAAAGAAAGTCGCAATTAGCTGGTACTCTTTCCGGTGGCGAACAACAGATGCTCGCGATTGGCAGAGCGCTTATGAGCAAACCGGAGTTACTGCTGCTCGATGAGCCCAGCCTTGGGATCGCGCCTATTCTTGTTAAGGCAATCTTTTCCCAGATTAAAAAAATTGCCTTAACCGGGGTGACCGTTCTCCTGGTTGAGCAGAACGCCCGAGCAGCACTGAAATTGGCAAACCGAGGTTATGTCCTGGAAGTCGGGAAAATAGTCCATTCGGGACTTTCGGAGGAACTCCTGAGTTCAAAACGAATCCAGGAAGCATATCTTGGTAAACAAAAAAAATGAAAACGTTGTGCGCTTTTGTGGGGTACTAGTTCCCACAGGAGCGCAACAATCAATGTTATTACCGCACACCATACAGTATCTTTTTTAATGATACTTGCAGTGCACGAGATTTTTATCCCCAAAATCTTTATACTATGGTTAATATTCTGTTTATCATTCTCGATTCGCCTTCTTCTTGCAGATAGGTTTTTTTGAATATTGTTTAAATTCTGCAATATTAACTTGCATGAAAACGATTTTTCTCGGTAAAAATACGAACGGGATGCGGACCATACATCAATCCATAATATATGAAGATAGAAGCAGAGGATAATGAAACAGGTAAAAAAAATTAATTCTGAAGACTCTGTTTACCAAAAACTGAAAACGGCCATACGCAAAAGATATATCAGGCAGGGAAGCCAGCTGGTGGAAGTTGCCCTTGCTCAGCAATTGGGAGTAAGTCGTACTCCCGTCAGAAGTGCTATCAAGCGACTTGAGTCTGAAGGACTGGTGAACAGTATTCCGAATCGGGGTGCCTTTGTTATCACCCCGACACAGAGGGAAATCGAAGAAACTTTTCTAGTCCGCGCCCAGCTGGAAATTATGGCGATCCGCCTTGCCATAACCAATATCACCCCTAAACAGGTTTTTGAACTCCGTGACCTCATCCAAGTCGAGACAACTATCTTTGATAAAAACAACCTGGATGAATACTATGCGGTAAACGATGCATTACACCTGAAAATCGCAGAATTTTCTGGCAACCGTGTACTCTACTCATATATCCACGACCTCCTTGACCGAACCAGGATTTTCCTCATCCTCTACGATCCTTTCTACAAGATCGAATACTGCCCAACCAAAGAACACGAAAATATTGTCGACGCTATTGCCGCCCGCGATCCTGACCGGGCCTGTACTGCGATAACAGATCATATTAATAGCGCAATAAATGGGCTTGAGACTGCCGGACAGCTACCTGAAGATTATTTATCCATCTAACACCCCACAAGGGGTGTATAAGTTACCTTTCATATACATTACTTGTTGAACACTGCCCGCCAGTATGTACCTCTCAATCAAACCAGATCTGCCATGATCTGGTTGGAAATTGGCCATCCTTTTTGGGTAATTCGGAGAGAGAGTTCAGTCAACTCCAGTAAGCCCAAATTCTGAAGTCTTTGCAGGGTTGAACCGTAATATTCCACAAGATCTAAGCCATACCTTTCATGCAATGCTTTTCTTGAGACGCCCTGCACCATCCGCAGGCCCATGATCACAGTTTCCCTAAAAGAGGCCTCCCTGGAGAGGCATTCTCTCTCGACCACAACCGATTTTTTCTGACTTATTCTTTGAATATATTCGATTGGATCGGCAATCCTCCGCTCGCGAACCCCACGAAGACAGCTTACAGCCGACACGCCGGCAGCCAGATAATCATTATTGAGCCAATAGTTGATATTGTGCCGACACTCGTGCCCTTCTGTAGCAAAGTTAGAGGTTTCATACATATGAAGTCCGGCAAGACTACAGAGCTGGTTAGTGATCTCGTCCATCTCCGAGATATCGTCTTCTGTCGGGAGGCGAATGGTGTTGCTTTCGACAAGGGAATAAAACGGCGTATCAGGCTCAACGGTCAACTGATACAAAGAGAGATGTTCCGGCTGAAACGAAAGAGCTTTTTCCAGAGATTTTCGCCAGGAAGCCGGGCTCTGTCCGGGCAATCCAGACATCAGATCCAGATTGATATTATTACAACCGGCAGATCTGGCAGCCTCGATTGCCGAGCATGCCTCCTGCTCATTATGGATGCGCCCAATAAGCTCAAGCTGTCGGTTATCAAAGGACTGCACCCCAAGAGAGAGACGAGTCACTCCAGCTTCCAGAATCGCCTCAAAATACCGAGCATCGACTGTTCCTGGATTGGCCTCTATGCTTATCTCGGCACCAGGCACTACACCAAAGAGATCGAGAGAAGAGCGAATAACTTTCTGCAAAAGATCGCTCGGTAAACAGGTAGGTGTTCCTCCACCAACAAAGAGAGTATCCAGGCCCGCACTGCTCTCTCGAATGTCATTTTGTTCAGAAAGGAGCGTAAGTTCGGAAATCAAAGCTGCGACATAGGGGCCGTACAGCTCTTCACCAGCAGCGCGGGAAATAAAGGAACAATAGTGGCACTTGCTGAGACAAAACGGAATATGAACGTAGAGTGCTGTCATTCTCTGCCAAAAGACTCCATGGCTGTCTGACACTCTTCTCTGACAGAAGCCATTAGTCCGTTGTCGGCAAAGCTATACGAACCATCACCGATTATCAGGTGGTCCAGGAGTTGAATCTGCATATATCTGCAGAGCAGAGCGAGAGTTTTCGTAAGTTTGAGATCCTGTGCCGATGGCTGCAGACTACCGGAGGGGTGGTTATGGGAAATTATCAGCGCCGCTGCGTGAAACTCTAGAGCCCTTTTAATGATTTCCCTGGGATAGACGGTATTAACATTTAAGGTGCCTTCAGCGACTATTTCAGAGTCTATTATGGCATGTGAGGAGTCGAGAAAAATAACGGTCAAAACCTCTTTTTTCAGACCACGCATCGAATGAATCAGATAATCTGCCACTTCCTGTGAAGAATGGAGATATCGCTTACCGTGGAGTCGTTCTTTGAGATAATAACTGGCCACCGCGTGGACAAAATGAAGGGCAAAGCCATTCTTGGGCCCGACCCCTTTTATTTCCTGAAGGGAAGTAATAGGTGCTTCAAAAACCTTGGAAAAGGACCCGTATTTTTCCAGAAGTTTGCGGGCCGGTTCTTTGCAATCGGTTCGTGGCGTGCCAAAAGACAAGAGCAGTTCAAGGATCTCGGCATCGCTAAAACCATCAAGACCTTTGGTCAGGAATCGATCGCGCAAACGAGCCCGATGTCCTTCACCTTTTTTTTGCCAGAGCTCTTTATCCACCCAACCTACCAGTGTTTTTTTAGGGTCAGCCGCAAAGCTCTTTTGAAAACAGCTCATTAGCCAGTTGCGGGTTTGCCTGTCCCTTGGTTTTTTGCATAAGCTGACCAACAAAAAAGCCCATTAATTTGGTCTTCCCGGCGCGGAAATCCTCAGCTTGAGTCGGGTTGGCAGCAACAATTTCTTTTACCAGCGAGAGTAGTTCCCCAACATCGGAAACCTGACCCAGATTCTTCTCTTTAACTATCGTTTCCGGATCCTTACCACTTTCCATCATGTCAAGGAAAACGGTCTTGGCGATTTTGCCGCTGATGGTGTTTTTCTCGACCATCTGTAATAAAGCTGCCAGCTGTGACGCAGTAACCTTACAGGAGGATATTTCTTCACCTTTCAGCTCCCGCATCAGCTCAGTCATAATCCAGTTAGAGGCCTTTTTGGCCTGCGCCCCACTTTTGACCGTCTGTTCAAAATATTCAGCCACTTCACGATCAGCGGTCAGCAATACCGCATCGTATTCCGGCAGTTCATATTGTTCAACGAACCGGTCTTTCCGCTGATCGGGGAGTTCAGGCAGCGAACGCACGAACTTCTTCAATCCACTGTTCGCTGATCTCAATCAGGTACCAGATCCGGGCAGGGAAAATACCGGTAATCGTGGGCATCTTCTTTACCCCGCATCGATTCTGAGCAATTTTTATCGGGATTCCAGAGCAGGGTCTCCTGAATGATTTTCCCTCCATCAAGCAGAATATCCCGCTGCCTGCGAACCTCATATTCCAGGGCACTCTGAACATTGCCGGAACGAGTTCATATTTTTCAACTCCGTCCTGGTGCCCAACTCATCCTGACCAACAGGGCGAAGAGAAATATTGGCGTCGCAGCGAAAGCTCCCCTCCTGCATATTGCCGTCACAGATATCCAGATAGCGAAGGATGGCATGGATTTTTTTTAAGTAGGCGGCAGCCTCCTGCGGGAGAACGGATATCGGGCTCGGAGACAATTTCCAAAAGCGGCGTACCGGTACGATTCAGATCGACATGGGAGACAGGTTCCACCTCATCGTGGATCAGCTTACCCGCATCTTCTTCCATATGAATACGGGTTATGCCGATGGTCTTCTTCTGCCCATCGACTTCTATTTCAATCTCACCACGGCCAATAATCGGCAGATCAAACTGTGAGGTCTGGTAGCCTTTTGGCAAATCCGGATAAAAATAATTTTTCCGGGCAAACTGGCTGAAACGATTAATTGTCGAATTGGTAGCCAGGCCGAGTTTTATGGCGAACTCAACAACCTTTTTATTCAACACCGGCAAGAACCCCGGGCATTCCCAGACATATCGGACAGGTGTTACTGTTTGGCGGAGCACCAAATTTGGTTGAACATCCGCAAAAAATCTTCGTGACTGTTTTCAACTGGGCATGAATCTCCAGCCCTATTACCGTTTCAAACTCCATGGCTTCCCTGAATGCTTATTGACGTTATTATTGTTTATCTCAGCCGACTATCGGCTGATTTTGCAACCCATTCCCTGATCATCTGCAACTCGTCGCGCCACGCTGCACCTAATCGCACGTTGAGAAACATTTTGAACAGCCCATTAACCAACTTGATAAGCTCTTCAAAAAGATAGATACGTTCAAGAGTCATACCCTCAACCTCTTCCGGGCTATCACTCTTATCATTTTCAGTGGTTTCTGTTTTCGGCAATCGTACATTTCTAAATTCCATCAATGCCGCCGCCAGGGTAAAGCTATATTCATAGTCTTTATGGCCGATAACAATCCGTGCCTGCTCAAGTTTTTTGCCCATCCGCAAGCCGGTTCGAGCTTCCTGCAACTCGGCCTGCAAGCCGGTACAGACAATTTTTTCCGTCGACTCGCCTTCTCCGGATTCAAGCAGCATATGTTTTTCAAAGACGACAGTGATATCTCCCTCGCCCGGAAGCTCCACACTGCCACCACGTTCTTCACTCTTCCACCAGAGCCAGGTAAGAAACTCCTGCCCCAAAAATCGTTTTTCAACAATCAGATCGACTAAATCCATCACTATTCTGCCGCCTTGCAGTATGTCTTGCTAAAGATTTTATTATCCATATGTTACACAAAAATATCAGGAGATATTCGCTCCAGCACAGCCAACTGTTCTTCGTCGATGAGATGCTCTGCTGTGGTGTAGGGAATCTGCTGACGAATAAGCAAGCCGAAACTCTCTTTGAAGAAATCTTCAAGGACGGCATGCACTTTTTTGTTGGTTGAAAAAAAGAGCATTGTTGCATCGGAAAGACTCCAGCAGAGCTCAAAAATCGAGGGTATTGGTATAGCTTTACGCATCAGGTCAACACGAACACGTTCTTTAATTTCGACCTTCATAGGTCTGCTTAATTTCGGCAGCTGCCGTTCCAGCCGAACCCTCTCCTCTTCCTTCTGGACAACTTTTTTCAATATTGCCGGAGACACCTTCCTCTCATCAATGCGCATAGTCAGGGTGATGTAATCACCGGCGGCATATGATGCATACTGAAACTGTGAATCAAACATATTAAGAATAGAGACCCAGCCTATTGAGTATTCATCATAGGTGTCATCAATATCCTGGAAAGAAAAGGCAATTACCTTATTTGCAATGAAGTCCAAAGTATTTTCCGGTAATTCACCCAGAACGGAAAATCTCACGAAACTTGCAGAACCTTTTAATAAGCCCATATATAACCGATTGGTAGAGATTTGTGAAAATTGTTTGAAATATCAGGCAGAAGATGACATTCACTGTCAATTATATTTCTCATTGAAGCAAAATGACTATCTACCAGGAGCCAGTCAGAGAATAAACATTTTGTCAAAATCGAGGTATTTTCATAAAACAAGCACAATCATATAGTTGATATTACCAGCATTATTTTATAAAAATATCGAAATGTTTGGGCAAAAGGGCATTCTCGGATAGGCTCCAGCCTGAATTGAATGCTACTCTGCTCTCTCATATAGCATTCCTTGCTCAGTGTCTCAACTTTTTTATACTGACCTCCATAACACATTCCTCTGGATGCCCCCTCTCTCCTTGACGCATTCCACCGTAAATGATAAAAGAAAAGAAAGACTAAAAAACATATTGACACATTTTAGCCGACCTTGTATAAAGACTTCCTCCATGGGTCGTTAACTCAGCCGGTAGAGTATCTGACTTTTAATCAGAGAGTCGCGCGTTCGAATCGCGCACGACCCACCATAGAATTTTGTCCCCATCGTCTAGTCAGGTCCAGGACATCGGCCTTTCACGCCGACAACACCGGTTCAAATCCGGTTGGGGACGCCATATAAAAAACAGGCACTTAGCGATATCGTTAAGTGCCTGTTTTGTTTTAATGGGCCCTTTAATGGGCCTTTTCTTCAAATTCTCTTCCAAATCAGGGAGCGCTTTTAGCACTTCCATGTTCTCTTTTTTATCCATATTGTGGATATATCTTCGGGTTGTGATCAAGTGTCTGTGTCTTAAATGGTTCTGTATCTTCACCAGTGGCACGTTTTCAGCCGCAAGGATTAGTTGCACAGAGATGGCGAATGCCATGGAACCCGAATTGCCTAACTCCGGCCTCTTCACACAGCCCCTTCAACCAATGCTGCCTCCACTGATATGGAATCCAGTATTTTGGATGCTCGCTTCCTTGCTGATTCAAAAAAACATAACCCTGCAGCCCAGTTATTTTTTGATGGGCCCGAAGTGGGCCCATTACCCGCCCCGATCGATGAAGTTGAAGTGGCTGTCGTGCAGCAAGGCCCGGACTATTTCATCCGCCCGGCTTGAATTGTTAACGTCAAACATATTGCGTCTCCGTTTCTAAGATCTGGAGACAGGTTGCGATTTCTTCCTCACTGGTGAGTGGCGGGACTTCGACATTGTTTAATCCAAGGTTCAAGCGCAAAAAATTTGATTGTTCCATCATTTCCGGTTAGGACCTTCTTTATGTATTTGATATGCGCTTCAGTGTAGGCGACACGACCTTCTTGCATGGTGGTTTCCTTTTTGGTGGTCAATTAAAAAGGCTTTTTGCTTTGTGCCCGGCAGCTCTTGAGTGACAGGTAAAAACCGGCGAAAGCTTCAAGTGCGTCCATGGCCTCTTTTCCACATCTGGCCATGTCTGAATCGCCCATGGTGCCGCCGATTATTGCCGTGGCAAGTTCGGCAACTGCTTCGCCTGATTTTTTGGCGATGGTGGCGCAAAACTCCATCCAGTTCATATTGTTCATTTCTTCAGGCGGGGGTGGAATGGGCAGGCGGATTCGCTTGAAGAGCCTGTTTGCCTCTTCAAGGCTGGAAAAGTTTTTTGTTTCGCCCAGGGCAACCAGCCAGTCAATGAGGCCGAGTTTGTTGGTCCGGCGACCTATACTATTGGGGTCGATTTCTGAGTAGAGGGTTTGCGGGGTTATCTTAAGGGTATCGGCAAGCGCTTTGACTGCGTGTTGCTTGACTGTTTCTTGTGTGATTCTAAGGACTTTTATTTGTTCGTGGCTACACATGAAAAATTCTCCTGATTTAAGGTGTAAAATTTTGGAATATTAAGGTGTTATTTAAAATGAGGAATTTTTCGACCTGTGGTTAGCAATGGAATTGTGTTGAATAAGGATGACAATTGAGTCAATTATGTGATAGACCTTACCTGATTTTACCGAATGGTTTAGGGCCTGGCTTGCTGGGGTTCTTGTTAATTGGCCACACCTCATCAACTGGTCGGTTTATTTTCGCGGCAATGTAACAACGAACCCGGTGGCTGGTGGCTGTGTTGTTTATCACCCGAAAAACGTGTGATTTTGATACTTCGCAGGCGGAACTCGCCAAAAGATCGGGGATTGGGGAGAGAACAATACAAAGATACGAAAAGGATGCGTCAACTGTTTCGTTATCTATCCTGACACAATTGGCGGATTTTTTAGACGCAGATTTCCTATGGCTGGTTTATGGCGATGATATCAGTAAAGTAATTGGGTTAAAAATTTCAAAAATATTCATAAGGGCAGCGCTCTTATTGAGAAACTTCAAGATCTAGAGCGAAAAGCTCCAGCTGTTTACGAGATGGTTGCAACCTATATAACAGGCGCCCATGAAGCGGCCAAAGCAATCTCGGACAGATGGGACGGTATCGAAAGAAGAGCCAAAGAAAGAAGAATTGAAGCTAAAGAAGCAAAGGGGTTAAAAATCCCGAAGCAAGGAACCGACGAATAACCCAGGACTCTATTTATCATAAATTTCCTGCCCCCGTTATTTTAGTGGATCAGCATGGACAGAAAAAGACCTGATCAACAGCACGCATCCGGCGCCTGATGAACTGGTGGACACATTTTTACCATCTCTTTTTGTTGATGGATTCACCGAACGGTTTCACCAGATCCGCAAAGAAGTGCTTGCAGGTTGCGGGCCACGCGAATTTACCTTTCTCGTAGATTTTCGTGGTCAATTGGAAGTTCGTCGGTGCAAAATGATGAAATCTCACAACGACTTGATAGTCATAAATTATAGCAACTTGATGTTATGATACGCTGGGATATTATTAAAGAAAGTCTCCGAAATTACCCAAAATTACAGGACAAACTTAACCAAGGTTAGATGATGGAAAAACTAGTTTTTTCTGTAGACAGTGCTTTGCTTTCCGAACTAGGTGAGAAGCTGGTAGAAAGTGTCCATATCGCTCTTCTGGAGTTAGTTAAAAACGCATATGACGCGGATGCGACATTTGCAAAGGTCAAAGTTCTTCATCACAAAAATGCACAGTATAAGATCATCGTTGAAGATGATGGCGAGGGAATGACCTTAAACGATGTCAAAAGATACTGGATGCGTATAGCAACAACCAATAAAGCATTAAACAGAACTTCCGAAAAATATGGCAGAACGAAGTCAGGGTCAAAAGGTATTGGCCGCTTTAGTTGCCGACGATTGGGGAAGAATTTAGCTCTTATGACGACAGCACTTCTCGAAAATGGCCAATATGAAACTACATGCTTCAAAGTAGACTGGAGCATCTACAGACCAGGAACAGACATCGCAGAAATAACTTGCGATAGTGTCACAACCCACTCTGCTAAAGGTACTACTGGCACCCAAATAGAAATCATTGGTGCCCAAAGCGGATGGGGCAAAATAGGATGGGGAGTTTTAAAACGACGACTAATGTTGCTCATTATCAACCGTGGATCTCGCTCAAAATTGCCAAACATTGAGGACGATCCTGGTTTTAGTATTTCACTAGAAGCGCCCGACTTCGAAGAAGAGGGTATCACAAACCCCAGAGAACAACTTATGAATTCGGGGTGGGGCCGTCTCACGCTAACTGTTAATGAAGCTGGACAAGTTCATTGGAATTTAATAGCAAAAGACATTGGCAAAAAGAATATCACGATGGGTTCACTCTACCCAGAATTGGCAGGCACCACCGCTGATATTGCCATCCTTCCACAGGTAAAAGATCAATTCAGAAATCCAAATCTCATTGGAATTACCTCTTTACAGGATGCTCTTGATGAATGGGGTGGTGTATTTATCCGAGCAGATGGGGTTCGAGTATTTCCATTTGGTGATAAAGGAAACGATTGGTTGCATATCGACCTTGACCGTGGACGCCGATTAGGAAAAAGCTCACATAAGGATATAACAAGGTTAGCCGAGTCATTAATCGATGTCGAAAAAGGTCGAGAAATCCTAAACTTATTGTCTGCTAAAAACCATGTTGGAGAAGTTCAGGTAGAATCTCCAATTAATCTTTTTGAAATGAAGGCCAGTAGAGAAGGTTTTGTTGGTCACGAACCTATTGAAATACTACGCGAAATAACACGATTTGGTATTGATTGGGCAACTGTATATCGAGACTATTATTTAAGGCGTAACGTACGTGAATCCTATAGAAAAGCTCGTGATGAATTCAGAGATATTATAAAAGATAATAAAGAAAAGTACGAAGATCCGCATATTTCAGCAACGAAATATCTCGATATGCAGATCAGGGAATTAGCAGATACCCTACCAGAAGAAAAAAGTGTCCAACTACTTAATGAAACAACTAAGGCAATAAAATTAATATTAGAGACAGAGAAAACACGATCAAGCGAACTTCAGCATCTCCGATTGGTTGCTGCAACATCTTCACTATTTCTGGTTTTTCAGCATGAAGTAAAGTCATTACTTTCAGCTTTAGGTTTATTTGAGATGAATTTGCAAAATATTGACAGAAGGATCAAAGATCCAGCTGCAAAAAAATCGATCCGAGAAATGATTGACTCGTTTGCCACCACTAAATCAAATTTTGACAATCTTTTATCAATGACCTCATTGCTTTCTACCAATGAAAGACAAGATACACCTAAAAAACTTGATATAGCAGTTCGGGCAAAAAAGGCTGTGGAATGTTTTCGGTTAATCAGCAGTCAGTATGACATAAATATCAATCTCTCAGACATTGAGAGAGCTCTTAAAGTTGGGCCGATGTTAGAAGCAGAATTGTTTTCAATTTTTCTTAATGCACTGTCAAACGCTATAAAGTCTGTGATTGCGGCAGGAACAAAAAACATAAAAATTGAGGCACATCAGACAAAGACTGGGTTAGTGAAGATAAATATTATGGATTCAGGTTTAGGGGTGGACTCTTCTGACGACGATTTATTCCTCCCATTTATTGCTGATCCCCATGGCATTTTATATAGCACATTACAAACCAACCTCAACCCGGAGGATAGGCACATCGTCGGTTCAGGAAGCGGGTTAGGGTTGTCAATTATTAGAGACATCGCGGTATCTCATGGTGGCAATGCAAAATTCACAACGCCACAAAACGACAAATGGACTTGTAATCTAGAGGTTACCCTCAAATGAAAGATTTAAGCAGTCAAATACTTAAAGTTATTGTTTTCGATGATGACCCAGCTCGTGAAGCACAATATAAACAAATGGAAGATAGTGATACTGTCAGCATCGATTTTAGAGGGTTAGAAGGTCAAGATCCAATTGAGATACTAAGGAATGTCGTCGAGACCGATCACGATGTTATTTTTGTAGATCACAGACTAAACAAGACAGCACCTGGATCAAGAACACTTATTGGATCCGGCAAGAACATCACTCCATTATTAAGGGAAAAGTGGTCAAATATTCCGATAATTGGAGTTACTGCTGCAAAGGAAGACTGCATTGCAAATGATGGATCATCCTTTTTTGAAGAGATATGTGATATTGCGGACATAGGCACGCTTGAAGCACTATCTCGTCAGATAATATCAGGATATTTAGCATTAAACCACAAAGCTGATGTAGACTCTTTCATTAAATTATTAAATCCCCCAGAAGATGAGAAGGAAGGCATTTTGCATTGTATCCCTGATGCAATTAGGGAGTTAGCAAGTGAAAACTTTATACATTCTCTTTACCGATGGTTTAGACGTATTTTCTATAACAATGCAGGTTATCTATATAATGACGCTTGGGCAGCTATAACAATTGGTATTCAGGCTAAGTACCTAAAAGAATATGAAGATCGCTTGCTGGAAGCAAAGTATACGGGGATTTGGGACGACAACAATCGACCACGCTGGTGGAAGCAAGCATTGTTTCAATTAACTATAAAGAATAGAGAATCTGTTAGAGAAACAGTTCAATTTTCCGCAAGCAAAGAATTTGCTATAAACCCGGATCATTTTAGTAAATGTTACAAGTGTGGAGAAGATTGGCCTGAGATATTGGCATACACCGACGAATCATCAGGGGCAGAGCTAGAGCCAAGCCATCTTGAATGCAGCAAACCACATCCAAAAAAGAATTATCTACCTTATCCTTTTGAAGAACCCAGATTAATTATATAATAAATAACGCCTCCATGAAAACATTTACTATTGACGCAGATAAATTTCTTAAGAGGGAAAAAAAATTAATAGAATACCTGAAGAGCCGAAATTGTGTTCCAGCAATAGCCAAGGCTGCCGGGGTCGCATCGACTATGTTTGGAAGTCGCGGGTATACCTTTGAAGCCACCTGGTCTGCAACAAACTATGGCAAAGAAATGGACATAACCATTGCAGGAATGATTGAAATTGGTCCCAAAAACTCATTCTCATTATACACCTATTGTTTTTGTGTCCTACAGAACAATAAAATAATGAGAAAGTATCATTATGATTACGAAACTCAAACGAATGGGAGTAAACCCAAATTTCATTTGCAATACGGTGGCAAAAAACTCCCATCACAAGAAAGTGTTACAGGTTTTACTGCTATCGAATCAGGCCTTTCTGAGCCTAGACTGTTTTATACGCCAATGTCTCTTGCTCTAGTGCTAGATCAGGCTTTTCTGGAATTTCCAGATGATAAAACAGAAAGGATAAGGAAGGATAACAACTGGATGGGCCACTTAAACACTGCTCAAAAAGAAGTGTTAGCTCCTTTTTTCGGACGTTGTTTAGAAAAAATTACCAACAAAGAAAGGCTTTATTTCGATTGCTACGTCTAATTCGCTAACATTTAGCGAACATATTATTTCCTGTTGAATAAGCACGACATCTTCTAGTTCAATGCTGAATTGTACGTGCGGTTATCTCTCATTCTTGTCAGAGCACTACTAAGTTTGTGAAGAGCATCTAAGGCAATCCTAGAAGAAATTTTTCCTATAATGAGTGAATCTGCAGCATCCCTGGCATCATCAACTCTGCCTGCCCGCAACAATTGATCAATCGATCGATAGCCTCTTTCTGTATCATTTTGACCTATATCCGGGAGTAATATTGAAAGTCGCTTTACTTCTGAAGGTTCTAGTTTCAAAACACCTGATCCGTAGCACCGACCTTCAACTTCTGCAGAAAATTGAGAGAAAGTAGATAGAAGAGAGATTGCCAACAGTTTCTTCTGAACAGGAGTTATTTTTTGTTTGAAGTACACACGGTGAATTGTATTTGTGCAATTCACGTTGAAGGCATTTAAAACCAGGCGAGGACCAGCATGATGCATGTATGTGAAAAACCCATCAGGTATTTGTTCATCGTCTGCCTGGAACCAAAGACCCCGTTTTTTAAATGTCGCGTTAATCCTACGTGCACCCCTTGGAAATGTAGCTAAATAATTCCGTATTGCAGAACCTTTTTCCATTGAGTTTTGTGCATTCAATATATAGCATCTTTTGTTTTGCGCTTCTGCGGCGACGTGATCCTGTTTCGTATAAGATAGCCCTGGGACACTATCAAATTTGGCCAGTATTGGTTTGGTGTGGCAAACCAGGTTGTTTTTTTCAGAGATGTCCCGACTAATTACAAAAAAATGATTTGCCCCTGTAACCGTCCCGATCTTGATATCGGCTATTTCAGCAAACTTTTTAGATTCTTCTAAAGCTAATATCTGAGAGTAGCAATACTGGGTATCTGAATCGAGTAGACTTAGGGCTGCGGTTCCTTTTAACAGTTTAGGTTTATGAGTTTTGTTTTTGATGCTCGAAACTGTTTTACTCAGATCTTCAAGTGTGGTTGCAGCCATTAGTTCAATATCATTTTGATCTGGAGCACGATTGTATCCATCTCCGAGCAAAACAACAGTACTTTCCTTTGTTCCTTCAGATAAAAATAATCGTTTTTGAAGAACGATGGCGTGGACTTTATTAAATTTGCACAAAAGTTCATTTCGAATAGGTTTCGAATATTCAGCATGAAGAAAGCTAGAAGGGAGAATCCAAGCAATCCGCGCGCCGTCTTCCAGGAACTTTAAACTATGAAGTACGAAATACCCCCACAAGCTAGATAGTCTTGCAACCTGAAAACCACCTTGGAGCATTGCCTTACTCGCGGTTCTTTTTTGGTTGAGCGATAGATTATGGTGCGAGACATAAGGAGGGTTCCCTATGATTGAGTCAAACTTTTCATATGCAAATGAAGAGGAATCGAGGTTTAAAAAATCCGACTGGATAAACTTATCTTTTGAGGCAATGCCACCAATTGTATCCTGCAAATGTAAAAAAGCACGAGGATCGATATCACATCCGAACAAATTGCGACTAGGATCTGATGCTCCCAACTCAGCCAATCGAGACATCGCTGCCTCCAGGAAACAACAGCCACCAAAGCTCGGTTCTAGCACTTTGTCACTTTTAGTTACAATCGCCCAATCAGTTAACATTTGGCAAACTTTGCGGGGTGTATAGTAGGCACCGAGCAATTTTTGATTTTCCTCACCACCCTTCTTTTTTGTGGTGCAACGTAATAAATTACTCATCCGGCACCTTGACCCCGACATACCATGTCAGAAGAAGAAAAGACAACTCTATCCATAACAAACATGAACATCGATTTTAGAGAGAAAGTAACAAAAATTGTTTTACAACAATGCGAATCAGCCACAAACTTTGGGTAATGTATCCGTTTCAACAGAATAATGCTCGAGGTTAAAAACGATAACCCAAGCAAAAAAAGAATCTATCTTAAGAGACCCTAAGTTTTTTCACTAAGAACAATAGAAGGATCATGCTGACATATGGGCGTTCTGAAGATTAAGGGGCGCCCATTAATGGCCCCTGCACCATAAAATACCAATATCTGTATAATTCTGCTTTTTGCACAGTAGAGCTGGCATCATATTCAAAGTTGGAAGGTACTAAATGTACGATGATGAAAAAGTCCAAACACCCCAAAAAAACCACTCCTCCACTCTTCTCCTTCGACGTGTTTGGAGCTTTTTTTTGCAATTAGCAGGTGATGGCAATGGGATGTTGAATCGTTGGTGCTACAGGGGGATCCACGAAAAAAGGTCATTGCAAAGTTTGCGAAGAATTGCAGACTTTTGCAAAAACGATGATTTAATTGTCACAAAATAAAAAACGATGAAAGCCTATGTATAGAGGCTTTCATCGTTTTTTTATTTATTATCAACTGCCGTAGCCGGACCCATCCTGCGGTCCGTCACCATCATTACCAGTGCAGTCTCCGGGGCCGTCCCCACCATTATCACCACTGCCTTGATTGCCATTTCCTGCTAATGACAGAGGGTCGTTGGATTGCTGAATTCAAGTTTAGCAATCTCCAGGGCCGTTGCCGGTTCCGTCCCCAGGGCCGTCGCCGCCATTACCTGTACCGTCTCCGGGGCCATTTGCCTGCCAGTAATAGAAGGTCATTGGACTGCTGAATTGAAGCTGAGCAATCCCCAGGGCCGTTGCCAGTTCCGTCACCTGGACCGTCGCCGCCATTACCTGTACCATCTCCGGGGCCGTTTCCGCCATTTCTTGCCAATAACAGAAAGTCATTGGATTGCTGAATTGAAGCTGAGCAATCCCCAGGGCCGTTGCCAGTTCCGTCCCCCGGGCCGTCGCCGCCATTACCTGTACCGTCTCCGGGGCCATTGCCTGCCATTAGCGGTACTGCGAGGAAAAGGACAGCTCCACAGGTAATAAGCATCTTACTGATTTTCAAAGTTAAACTCATGGTAAATCTCCTATTTTTTTGGATCGAGACATATAACCGGACAATCCGGTTTAACATGAACATATCCAGAATGTGATGCGCGTACTTAGTCAACGCTGAGGAAGAAGAATGGTTACAGATATTTTGAGAAATAAAACAAAAGACAATTTATCAGGGTAGTTGTGTCACTCTTTGCCTAGAAATGCGTTAATAGAAAATATTGCTTCCATCGTAACCAAGATTCTTCCAGATTATCTAAAGCGGGAAGGAGCGAATGCCGGGGATATAAGGCCTTTCAGCGTTTTCTTTTTGGCTTCAACAACCAGAACAGGAAGAGAAGCCTGATCACTTTTGACGCGATTACACCTGGAGTGTTTGCCGTGAGGTATTTGTCGAACCAACTCCAGTGGCTTTGTTAAGTAGGAGTGATGAAAAAAACAAACCTCCACACTCTCGTTCGACGCGTTTTGAGCTGTTTTTTTTGCAATTACACGGTAGTGGCAATGAAAATCGGAACCCTTTGTGCTGCTGGTGATTGTACGAAGAATGTCTATTGCAAAGATCGCAATCTTTTGCAGAGTTTTACAAAGTGGAGGATTTTTCTGTTAAAAGTAAAAAACCACTTAAAGCCTAATGGTAAAGGCTTTAAGTGGTTTTAAGTTTGATTGCTTCACTGGCCTTAACAAAAAAAGGAGATAATCTGTGAATTATCTTATCCGCGACAGAGGTCGGAAAAGGTGGAGTGACTGGGGAGTCGCACCTGCAATCTCGACAGCTAGAGTTGGCTCATTCCGCCATCTACCACTAACTCAGTGCCGACAATGAAAGCTGCTTCTACGGACGACAAATAGAGCACGGCACTAGCAATCTCGTCAGCTGTACCAAACCGCTTGAGAGGGATTTGAGCCTGAATGCTGGCAGCGACTTCGGAAAGCTGTTCCGCAGGAATACCCAAGCGTCCATAGAGTGGAGTCTGGATTGGACCAGGGCTAACGACGTTGACGCGAATGCCACGGCTCAGCAACTCAGAGGATAAGGTCTTTGCCAACGAAATCAGTGCGGCCTTGCTTGCTGAGTATACACTGGAATTCGGCATCCCGATATGTGCATTGATTGACCCGTTGAGCACGATGGCTGCCCCTGAATTCAGGGTTTCCACCAGTGCCTTAATTAGAAAATACGGTCCCTTCACGTTGGTATTGAAGATATCGTTCCACAACTCTTCATCAACGGCTTCGAGAGCGGCAAACTTGGCTATTCCCGCATTAACGAACAGCACGTCGAGCAAAACGCCTTGCTGCTTTAACATCTTCGCAAGCGCATCTGCGTCCGCAACTTTCCCGGCATCGTTACGGATAGCAATGGAATCGGTGCCGAGTCGTTCCTTCGCCCGATCTAGAGCAGATTGATCACGTCCGGTAATTACCAGACGCGCTCCTTCAGCTGCAAAGGCAAGCGCAGTTGCCAGGCCGATACCGCTACTCCCGCCCGTAACCAGTGCAGTTTTTCCTTCGAATCGTTTCATGAGAAACTCCTCCCTTTGTGTGACGGACAAGTGGTTTTGCTGATCTGTACATCTCTGCGGCTTATGCAGGGGCGGTCTCTTGTTTCCACTACCGACAAACAAGGTTCTTTACCTCATTAGCCCGGAAATGTATCAATATTTAGAAAATGTTTTCAAATAATTAGGTGTGGTCAGATATTCACTTGTCTGTATGATAATTATCCTTAAAGGAAGGATCAACGGTTTCTAAAAATCTTCCTGACAATACAAGTCTCAAGTCCAATGTTGGCACGTTTCGAGACGTGTCTTGCGGAAAAGATCATTCCAATTTTGCAAAAACTGAAATGGTTGCAGATGTCTTTCTTTCCCAGTTGCCTGAAGGGTCAATTGTTTGATACACACCGTCTTTTTGTTGCCACCTGCAGGAACAGTCAGGGGAAGGAATCAATGCTGCGTTGATAGAGCTTTGAGCGGTTTTTTTATGCTAATACGGACGTAACAAAAAACGATCTTTTCGGTCGATGTTATTGAAGGGGTGTAGACGTAAAGGTTAAAAATTAATCAATAAAACTATCACATAATTAAGGGATAGATTTTATCACCAAAAAAATGTGATAAAAACTATCCCTCTCCCTGTTCACGATCTCCAGCTTTTAATGTTATTCCTCTATTTTACCATCCTTCATGCGTTTCTCGGCAATACTCTTTAATTTATAGAGATCTTGCTGGAGTTCAAAGACACCATGCCAATGAGCATAGTCGGGACCACCCATAGCTGCTCCTTGTCGCATTCGTCTTCCCTCATGATGCCAGAGGTGATAGATCAGCTTTTGGAATTCATCATCCCATGGGTTCTCTTTCAGCAATTTTTTCTCAGCAAGTTCCTTTTTTAACGCCAAAGCTGGCTTCCAATAGCTTTCATTGTACAGTTCGATATTGAGATCTACTGCTTCAAAGAAATTATCCGTATGTAGCTGACTGTGACAATTGCTGCAGACGGACTTCATTTTTTGTCTGCCTTCAACCCCTTCTCCGGTAAGTGGGCTCATTGGATCCGGTGAGTTGCGAACAAGAGATTCCGGTGCCCAGAGATTCCATTTGAGCCTCTCGGAAATATTATGAGTTGTCTGCAAAGCCCCAATACCGCTCATATGGCAAACAGCACAGGTAGGAGTGCGGTAGTCACCAGGTTCCCAGGCATCCGGAGCGCTGGAAAAATTCCATTCACTTGCTTCTGCGTTATAAATGTGGCCGTGTTTGCTGTTATTAAAGATCTCGATATCAGGATGATCCGGCCCGAGATGGCAAGAGGCACACGCTGCTGGTTTTCTTGCCTCAGCAATATTGAATCGGTGCCTTGTATGACAAACAACACAGTTACCTACCGAGCCGTCGGGATACGTTGTGCCAATCCCGGCAGCAGGCCATGTTTCCTTAGTTGGCCTGCCAGCTGCATCAAGCTTGATATCGGATCCATGACATTGCATACACCCGGCCATGTCGGAAGCATCTTTAAACTTCTCAACACCCTGACCTTCATGCTTTGCAATCAGCGCTGTCATACCTTTAAAGTTTCTTCCATCAGGAGAATGAAACTGAATACTTGCACGGGCATGACCACTTTTGCTAAATTGATCGACCTCAGCCGAATGGCATCTGCCACAGGTCTTTGGTGTAACGACAACGGATATATAGGTCTCAGTTCCCTTAACACCTGGACAGCTCTGAGAGGCCATTTCATAGCCCTTATCAACGCCATGACAATCAATACAAGAAACATTGACATGCCCATGTCGACTGTTTTTCCAGTCAGCAACAATGCCCGGTTGTTTTTCAGCATGACACTCAATGCATTTTTTCCCCTCAGGCGTTAATCCGCGCTCAACCTTCAAGGTCCTTACCGTACTGTCCATTGCAAAGGCAGATGAAATAGACCCAATGATAAAGGCCATCACCAACAGTAATCGTACCATTTTTCCTCCCTCTAGTTTTGTTTAACCAAATAATCTTTAATATTCTTATGTCCTACATTCTCATGGCACTTCACACAGGAAGGTACTTTCCCTGACAGAAAATCCTTATGCGCGAGAAAAGCTTTTGGAATCTCGTAACGGATAACGCTCAGATCGTGGCATTTGACGCAACCAGAGGTATAGGTAAAACTTTCTCTATGCTGAAGATTGCCGACCCAGTCAAACGAATCAGCCCAGAAAAGTTCACCCAAAACATCTTTCGCTCCAGTGTATGCCTTTGCCGTCACATAATGAAAAACATTATCATGAGGCAGATGGCAATCTGCGCATTTGGCTACGAATCCAAGCTTATTCATTCCCCCGTGGATATCCCCTGCATTCGACTTTGCAACACCCTTCATGGAATGACACGAGGAACAAAATTCTCGCCCGGATGTCTTTTCGATCATTTCGGCAGCCCCCAATGACAAAACAACACCTAAAACAATGCCACAACATATCAGCAAAAAAATCTTCTTCATGAATCTCCTAGAAGGTCAATGGAATGGAGAAGCAAAACACGAATGGTTAGGAGTGAAAGGCATCCATTTTTTACCTGGTGACTCTGGTTATAGTCCTCACGATCACCTCCCTGATAATAGCCATACTGCCCTAAGCCTACAGAGGTGAAAACCTTCCGTGAAACAAATCGGGTAACGCCCGACACAAGCAGCCTAGTAATCTGTTTGATTGAATGGGAATTATATTTTGATCTTGACTCCATAGGCACTTAAAACCTCCTTGATTGTAAGCTGAAGAATAGACTGATTCCGCTCTGATCCAGCTTTTTTTTCATTTTCCCCTCACATCTATAGCATACAAAACGTTCTCCCCAGCTATACGCAATTTTTATTCCAAAAATTATAATTGTTTATTTTCAGGTAGTTATCAGATTACTACAAAGAAAAAGCTACCAAATGGTAACATGACCAAGAAGGGATGTTACCTAACGGTAACATTGTCATTTGCTACTTTTCATCTCTCAATTTGAAAAAAGAGACAACTTCTATAGCTATATAGACGAAACAGGCCGATATTTTACCGACCATTGAAAATGCATGGAGTCGTAGTGACAGCCATCGAAACGTTCTCCGTAGTGACAGCAGCCAACAGAAGATCCTTCACACATACTCGGCATTCAGTACAATTGTTGTCAGCATCCACCTGAACCCGAAGACGCCTTTTCCCCCCAGAAAAGTAAGCAACCCGCCAAAAGGACAAAAATCACCCCTCAACACGTTACCAAAAGGTAACACATTGATACAAAGGTTACCGACAAGGGACACTCACGGCATGGAGAACAAAATCCCAAAAAAGACTTTCTTCGTTAAAAAATAACGCTGAAGAAACGACAGAACGGTGCACAGAGTCTACATAAGGCAGATAATCTCGCTAGCTGAAATGCTTTCGCCCTTTTTTATAGCAACAAACTCAATTACATTATTGACATACTTGGAGTGAAAATTGCTACTAAAAGAAAGGTCATCGGACTTTCGTGAGCCAATACAACTTTTCAAGGCCACAGTCCTGCATTTTAGAGAGGATACATAATTGATAAACTGGAGATTTCCGGCCCACATTTCATTGCGTACCAAATTTATCCTTTTCATTGGCGCAATTATCTCTGCATTTTATTTATTTATGCTGTATCGCACTTCCACGTTCGATGAACAAATGATCATCAAACAGGCAGAACAGCAGGCGCGCATGCTGTACAAACAGATTCTTCTCACCAGACAGTGGGCCTCTGATCATAACGGGCTGTTTGTCCTCAAGAAAAAAGGTGTCGAAGCCAACCCGTTTCTCAATCTACCGATAGTGACCGACGGCCAGGGACAAACCTATTACCTGCGTAACCCGGCTATGATCACCCGGGAACTTTCAACCTATGCCAAACGTGACGGATTAGGCTATTTCCGAGTGACCAGTCTCAATCCGGTAAATCCGCAAAACATGCCGGACGAGTTTGAAAAAGTGTCTCTCAATGCCTTTGCCCACGGCACCGAGGAAGTGGTTGATGTGGATGTTTCGGATATGGGGCGAGTTGTTCGTTTCATGGCTCCTTTGCTTGTTACCGAATCATGTCTTGGTTGTCATGCCCAACACGGATATAAAAAAGGCGATATTCGCGGCGGCCTTTCCATTAGCATTCCCATCAGTTGGGCTGATACTCTTATCCGAAGAAACGTCCACACTCTCATTTTGATAGGTGTCGCGAGTATTTTTTTCGTTACTGTGGCCCTGTTCCTGATGTTTGAATCATTAATTGTCCACCGAATATCCCGATTGACCCAGGCAATGGACAGTTTTCCAGAATCACCACCGGCGGAATATCTGTTGCCATCCATTTTCAGAGATGAACTCGACAGCGTCAGTGACAACTTCGTGCTCTTTTGTGACCGCCTGAAAAAATCTCAGGAAGAACTGCTGAAAACCAAAGCCCAGGCGCATTTGAGCGAAAAAATGGCCTCCCTTGGTATCCTTTCCGCCGGAATCGCCCATGAGGTTAACAACCCTCTCGGGGGTATGCTCAACTGTGTCAAATCAATGCGTGAGAATCCCGAAGATCGGGAACTGACGGAAAGGTACCTCCCCCTTCTCGACAAGGGACTACGCCAGATCGAAATGATTATGCGTCAATTGCTTAATTTCGGTAGAACCGAACCGCTGAATGCAAGGAAGATTGATTTGCGGGTTCTATTTAGTGAATGTACCCAGCTACTTTCCTATAAACTGAGAAACATAGAACTCGACACCAACATATCAGTAACAAAAGATCACCTGCTGGATGCCGAAGCACTCAAACAGATCATTATAAATATCGGCTTGAACGCCATTCAGGCTATGCAGAACGGCGGCAAACTGACCATTGACTGCCGGGAAGAGGACGATAAGCTTGTTGTACGCTTTCAGGACACTGGGCTTGGCATACCTGAAAAGAACCTGCCTCATATCTTCGATCCTTTTTTTACTACCAAAGATGTCGGAGAAGGAACCGGGTTAGGTCTTGCCGTCACCTACTCTCTGGTATTACGTATGCATGGAACAATTGCCGTGGACAGCACTCCCGACGTGGGGACCCTTTTTACTATTACCATTCCAACCAACATGGAGTGATGCGAAATTTTTTATCTTACAGTTGTGTGGAATAATCTATTCGATTGGCACATATTGCCATGACAATTTTTAAAGAGAGATCACAATGCCCAAAATCCTGCTCGCCGAAGATGACGAAATAATGCGGATTTCCATATACGACAAGCTGAAAAAACACGGCTGGGACGTTGATGAAGCACAAGACGGCCTCAAGGCTATGGCTCTGTTTGAAAAACACCAGTATCACCTGATAATATCCGATATCCGCATGCCAGGCCTCGATGGTCTGACCTTACTGCGCAATATTCGCAGACAAAGCCCGGACACCGATGTGATAATCATGACTGCCTACGGCTCGGTCGACGACGCCATTGACTGTCTGCGCAAGGGGGCAGCCGATTATATCCTCAAGCCGTTCGATCTGGACGATCTTATCATTCGGGTCACGCGTCTTTTGGCCACCCAGGCTGTCAAGGCTAAATGTGAGGTTCTTGAACTGACGTGTCGGCAAGCGCATGACCGCCAACTCTTCGGCAAATCGCAGTCGATGCAGAAGGTCTATGCCCTGATTGAACAAGTCGCTCCCACCAATGCCACAATTCTTATCACCGGGGAATCGGGTACAGGGAAAGAGCTTGCAGCACGAGCAATTCATGCAGCCAGCACCCGACATGACAAACCGTTTGTCTCCATAAACTGTGCTGCCATTCCTGATGGACTGATGGAATCCGAGCTTTTCGGTCACGAAAGAGGCGCCTTCACCGGTGCCGAACAAAAAAGAAAAGGGAAATTTGAACTTGCTGATACCGGTACCCTGCTCCTGGACGAGCTCGGTGACCTGCCCGGACCACTCCAGGCTAAATTGCTTCGAGTGCTTCAGGAAAGCCAGTTTGAACGGGTTGGCGGCAGTAAAAATATCAACGTAGATGTCCGTATAATCGCCTGCACCTCAAAAGACCTGCAAAAAGAAGTTGCGGCAGGTAAATTTCGTCAGGATCTTCTCTACCGACTCCAGGTAATACCTCTAATAATGCCGCCATTAAGAGAACATAAGGAAGATATAGGGGAACTCTGCCAGGTCTTTTTGGCCGAATTTAATACCTTACATAGTAGGTCGGTTAAAATTACCTCTGAGGCAATAAACTGTCTCAAACAGTATGATTTTCCCGGCAACACCCGTGAATTGAGAAATTTAATGGAGCGGGCATCCGTCCTCAGCCGGGGGCCGGAAATCTCTCCCGCTGATCTTCCCAATGAGATTAACCTCCACTCAACAAAGCAGGAATCAGGTTTCAACCTCAGTGAGCAGCTGGCAATTGTCGAACGAAACTGCCTCAAAAATGCCCTTGCCCACAGCAGCGGCAACCGAACCGAGGCTGCCCGCCTGCTTGGGATAAGTAGAAAAAATCTTTGGGAAAAGCTGAAGTCTTATGAGTTGCAATGATCCAATCGGTGGCAATGCTTTCGTGTCTTCAACAACCCAAGGTTGGTCGATTGCTTACGCAAGCTGCCGCAAATTCCTAAAACCTTTAAATTTTCCATAATTTTCCTCTCTTCTGAAGCAATCAGCCACTCAGTTATGAGACATGGGCACTTCGATCGCAAGTAACTGTATATCGGTTTTGGCCTTCACTATATGACTTTCGCCGTGAGACAGGCCCAAGCCATCTCGTTGTTCAATCGCATGTCCGTCAATGTCGCCCTCACCTTCGATCACAAAAAAATAGACACCGTTACTGTTGATCTGTTTCACATACCGTGTTTGCTTTCCAGCTTCGAGGTCCGCCATGGAAAACCAGGCATCCTGATTAATCCATATTGTAGTATCAGAAACTTTTGGAGAGACCAGAACCTGAAATTTGTTTTGCCGATCCTCGGTATTGAAGAGCAATTGCCCATAGCGCGGCTGAATGTTCTTCTCTTTTGGGAAAACCCAGATCTGCAGAAACTTCACATCCTCCAGGTCTGAGTTGTTGTATTCCGAGTGCGTCAATCCAGTGCCGGCAGACATTATCTGGACTTCACCGGCTGAGATTACGTGCTTATTGCCCATGCTGTCCTGATGCCGCAAAGAACCAACAAGGGGAATCGAGACAATTTCCATGTTTTCATGGGGGTGTGTCCCAAACCCCATCGATGGCTTAACGATGTCATCATTGATAACACGCAAGAGGCCAAAATTGGTTCGCTCAGGATCATAATAGTTGGCAAAGCTGAATGTATGTCGACTCTTCAGCCAACCGTGGTCGGCTAAACCGCGGGTTTCGTTTTTGTGGAGAATTTCGTTCATTTCCCTACCCTCTTCTAAATGCTTTCAGATGAAGTAACAGTACCTCTATAATTATTTCGATATCGAAACAATCGGCTAAATAATTTTCCGCTCTACTTGAATTTCCTCAGAATATTCGTCAAAGTGTCTTTTTCTTCCCCACTAAGAAAATCAAGTTCTTTTGCCACGACTTTTGCGTGTCGGGGAAAGACCCGAGCAATCAAATTCTCCCCCGATTCTGTCAAGTAGACAGTTACCCTGCGACGATCATTGCTAGACCTCTCCCGACGCACCAATTTTTTCTTTTCCAGACTATCAACCACTGTCGTTAGATTTGCATTGCTCTTAAGAATTTTCTGGACAAGCTCTCCCTGGCAAAGCGGACCAAGATGATACAAAGCCTCAAGGACAGCAAACTGGCTTACCGTCAGATTATCATCTTGGAGATGCCGGTGTATTCTGTTGGTAGCATGATTCGTAGCCCGCATCATCTTGACATAAACATTTAATGCGTGGCGCTGATCTTCTGGTAACTGGTTGTATTTCATAGCCGCCCCCCATATATTTCGACATCGTAATATTTACCTTTAAAGGTATTCCTGTTTTAGGAACAAATCAACCCCCGAAAATGAATTTTTGCAGTGTCGGAATCGAGCTAAAAAGGTTGAAGGCGGTACCGTTGATCTGAACCGCATTCAATGTTGACTGTTGTACAATATCAGTTTATTGAGAAATGATTATTTTCGATGCCTCATTTCTTAATGCCATTATTTCCATAGGCTTTGCTAAATACCTCAACGATTCGTTTTTAAAAAACAATTCTCTCCCGGGTGTCATAGCTCCGCTCATAAAGAGAAACCTTTTCTTTGAATCTGGAAATCTGCGAATCGCCTCCTTGTAAAAGGTTAGCCCGTCCATTACCGGCATATCAATGTCAGTAATTATCAGCTTATAGTATTTTTCCATCATTAATTTCAAGGCTGACTCCCCATTATCAGCTATGTCTATATGTCCTGAGTTTTTAAGAAGAGCTTGAATGAGTTGAGTAATCATAGGTTCGTCATCTACTATCAAAATATTCTCAACCCAAATGGGAGACAATTGTTTTATTTTACGTAATGATTCTGGTCGTCCTTCTGTTTTTTCCAGAAAGTACTCAATCTCTTTAATGTGTGCTTGAATGCTCGCTAAAGGATATTTGAATTCATTCGATATTGTTTTCATAACATTGACAACGTAGAGAAAAATATCATTCCATTCAGAGAGCTCAAGTTCAATGATTTTATCAATTAATTGATCTCTGAGGAGCGTCCTTTGCTCAACACCATTTTTTACATATGCAAAAGAGTTGAGAATTTTATCGCTGGTTTGTTTGTCAACGGAAATGGCTGGAACAATGTCAGATATTGAAGTTAAAAATTCTTTTGCGCTCCCCATCACATGATAATGCCAAGCCTCAGCTTCGGCTAAATGATCAAGAAATTCTTTTAGATTGGTGTCTTTGTCATAAAAGACAGCTGCGTTTGAATATAACTCATATGCCACATGCTCAATCTTTCGTAACCAATTAACGATATGTTTCATAAAATAATTCCTATACAGCAAACTGGTTTAGCAAAATTGAACTTTATTACTGGAACAAAGCAAATTATTCACCGGTTTCAATATCCTGAATATTTTCACAGTCTTTAAGTTATTATACCACAATGTATTACATCGCCGACAATAATTCCAGAAATATTAAGCCTCTGACAAGCAACTATCTCTGGCAAAATAATTACTTAAGTATTTGTTTCCGCAATTTATTCATTGAAGTGGCTTTCAGGGATTTATTGGTCGCTCCAACTCCGGTGGTGTGGATTGCTGGAGAGTCAGAACTTGTTGAACGTATGTATGGAGAGGTGTTGTTGGTGTTGATATCAAGGGCAATCTTGATGTCAGATAAGCACATTTGTGAAACAGAGGTAAAAGACTATGGGCCACCGAATGACGACAATTGGCGTGGTCCAAATGTTGGATGCAATCGCGGTTTTTTTTGCCGGTGACATTTTTAGCAAACTCATAACCGTCGACAGTTTTGCTACCATTCACCAGTGGTCACATGTCTCAGCAGTAGCAGTTTTCCCTTGAGCTAAGTTGGGTTCTCTGCGATGATATAAACCAGAAAAAATACCATCCAATGAGGTGTTAGTCCGAACAAATCGCTTGGATGAATACAAAAGAGCTCTGGCGGCGTATTCAAATAAAACTACAGGGCGCATCAAAATCCCTCTGATGTTACACCAGAATAAATTAATTTTACGGAATCCTTCATTATGACCGAGCTTGAAGTACTTAAGGAACAAATTGAAAAGACGAACGTTATTCTTTCTGAATCTCAAAAATATTTTGAGGAGAACCCGAATGATTATAGTGCTCGTCTTCTGCTAATGAGTACAGAGAATCACCTTACCGACCTTCTTAAGCAACTTGAAACCTTACAAAATCAGAACTAAAAGGAAAGGACGATATCTGCTTTATCTTTCAGTAAAATCTGTGTGGTTTGTTGACTGGATGCCAGCAATGAGTACTTAAACCAGCTCTAACGCAAAAGTTTCAGCGCATCCTCAGCAGCAAGTTCAAGAACTTCTGCATGCGCCGCAAGATCGAGCACCGTAATCCGATCACGGATAGCACGACTCTGTAGTGCGGCCAGCAAGAACTCTTCTTTAGTCAATCTGAAAGCTTTAAGATTGAAAGGTGCTCCAGTCCGGGCAAACAGATCAACAAAATATTCCGGTGAGCGGATCTTTTTAAAGAGTAGCTGAAGATCGTCCCAATATTGTGGTAGAAGAGTATCAAATTCCAACAAAGTCGAACGCTTGTTGTTAAATTGCTTGGCAACCTCTTCTGAATACGGTCCCCAAATCTCTGGAATTCTGGTGGCCGTTGCTTCGAAAATCTGTTCAGCCCGATGTGACAAATCTGCCTTTTTCAAATGTGCGAGGCGTTTATAACAAGCGGTTGACAGGATAATCCCCACCCCGACCTGCAAACCATGTAATTCAGGTTCGCGTCCGTTGATTGGTTCACGCATATCCCAAAAATGAGAAACCAAATGTTCGCCACCGGACGCCGGCGCACTCGACCCGGCCAGGCTCATAGCCACTCCTGACAAAAGCAGTCCATTAAATAGACCCATGACAGCTGCTTTGTCCCCACGACCGATTTCCTCAGGAAATTCCGAATAACTCTTTTCAACAGCTGACATCATTGAAGTAGGCAGGCCACAATAGCTATTGCTCACAATCAACGACTCGCATTGCCAGTCAATATCAGATACCACCTTGGCCAGCACGTCACAAAACCCTGCCTGTCGTAATTTGAGTGGTGCACGAGTTACCACCTCGGGTGACACATAAATTCTTTGTGGCGGGGCAGCTGGCAAGGTTCTTTTGACTCCTTTGACCTTGATCGCTGCTATACCCGAAGTATAGCCATTCATTGACGGTGCTGTCGGCATGGTCCAGAAATCGATGTTATTCCGGTCAGCGGCAAATTTGCCAAGATCATTGATAGTGCCGGAACCAACACTTATAATGAGAGCTTTCTCATGGCTGGCAATCTTGATTTTTTCTACCAGATAATCTGTTGCTACAGGGTTACTCTCCAGAAAATAATGTTCAAGTTCGACTTCGTTTTTTGTCATTTCCTGGCGCACTTCCCGGCCGGCAACAGCATCCGTCTCCGGATCACTGATTAATAAAACCGGGCGGTTACCGTAGAGTGCATAACAATCTTTGGCCATAATTTTGCACGCATCTGCACCCGAATAGAGTGTGACCCGCGGAGTGGGATGTTCACTGCCACAGGTACACCCTTCAAGACAGGTGTCCGGATTAACTATAGGCGGGTGTTGTCGGAGCTCTCTATCCATCGATTATTTTTCCTTTTCAACAAGACCTTTAACGAACCAGCGCTGCATAAACAACACCACGAGAACAGGCGGCAGCATAACAATCAATGCGCCCGCCATCGCAATATGCCACTCGGGTGGATCTTCCGGCGATGGCAACAGATGCTTTAGGCCAATAACAGCTGTCGTCATCTTGGGATCGGTTGTTATCAGCAGCGGCCAGAGGTACTGATTCCAGCCGTAAACAAATTCAATGACTATCAAAGCCGCAATATTGGTTTTGGATAAAGGGAGCAGTATTTTCCAAAAGAAAGTCATCGGCGAGGCTCCATCCATTTTTGCCGCTTCACAGAGTTCTTCCGGAATGGTGAGGAAAAACTGGCGGAACAAAAAGGTACAGGTTGCAGAGGCAGTCAAGGGGAGAATCAGGCCCGCATAGCTATCCAACAGGCTAAAATCCAGATTCACCTCAATATCATGCCCGACAAACCAGCTGACGACACCGTCCAGCCCCAGGGCATTCCAGACTGACTGCAGTGGACCGAAAAGATTGGCAGCCATCTCATAGGTCGGCAGAATTCTCACTTCAATCGGCAGCATCAGGGTACAAAAAACTGCAACAAAAGCGACGCTACGAAATCGATAATCAAAATAGACAATTGAAAAAGCCCCGAAGAGCGACACAATAATCTTGCCGAAAGTAATCCCACTAGCCATAACAAAGGAGTTAAACAGTTGAGTGCCAAGATCTCCCCTCGACCAGGCTGCGCTGATATTGTTAAACAGCTGGTCGCCTGGCACCATGGACATGGGAACACGGGACACATCTTCCAACGACAGAGTCGCGGCAATTATCGCATAAATAATCGGAAAGCCAACGGCAATAACACCTAGGATCAAGGCAACATAGGTAAAAACATCAAGTTTGGGTGTTTTTTCAACCATCATAAGCGCTACCCTGTATACTGAACTTTACGTTCCACATATTTGAACTGCAAAACCGTAATCAGGATAATCAACCCCATCAAAACTACCGATTGGGCGGCTGAAGATCCAAGATTCAAACCAATAAAGCCATCCTGATACACCTTATACACCAGAATATTGGTGGAACCACCCGGCCCACCCTGGGTTACCGCATGGATGATACCAAAGGACTCGAAGAATGAGAAAATTATGGTCATGACTGTGACAAAAAACATGGTCGGGGAAAGCAGAGGAAAAGTGATGGCCCAGAAGCGTCGAAAAGGGCCGGCCCCGTCCATTGCAGCAGCTTCAATAAGAGAATTGGGAATAGCCTGTAACCCAGCGAGAAAAAACACAAAATTGTAACTAATGTTTTTCCAGGCACTTGCCAAAACAATCATCAGCATGGCATGAGAACTATTAAGGAGTGGGTTCCAATTGATCCCAAGCCATTCTTTCATAAAAATGGCTAATACACCATAAGAAGGGTGAAGCAGAAACAACCACAGAATACCAGAGATAGCCGGAGCTATTGCGTAGGGCCAAATCAAAAGAGTTCGGGTCATGGAGGTGAACCGCAAAGCCCGGTTGGCCATAGTTGCAAGAAACAACCCGCAGACGATAGAGACAATCGCTACCGATCCACTAAAAACCAGCGTCGTTAGAATTGATTTTAGATAAAGAGGATCAGTAAACAGGGCTATAAAATTGTCAAACCAGACAAATTTGGTTCGGAACCCGAAGGGATCACTCAGCTGAAAAGAGGAAATTACTCCCTGCACAGCTGGCCAGTAAAAAAAGGTCAGAGTGATCAAAAACTGTGGTAAAATCAAGAGATACGGTAAAGTTCGTCTCTTGAAGTAAGATCGTTTTTTTATCATGTCGGAAGAGGACTATCAATTCACTCATTCAGGAGCATCCCTGGCGAAAGAATGCTCCTGGCTCTTTATGTACAACGCATTAAAAACGGAAATTACTTATACGTTTTTTCAAACTCACGAAGCTTAATATTGCTTCTGGCAACAGCACTGTCCATTGCCTGTTGTGGGGTCTTCGAATCATTCCAAACCAATTCAAGTTCTTCGTTAATGATATTTCGGATCTGGATGAAATAGCCAAGACGCAAACCTCGGGAAATCTTGGTTGGCTCCCGACGAGTCAACTGCTTGATACCAACTTCCTGAAATGGATTTTCTTTATAATAACCCTCTGCTTTAAGTTGATTATAGGCACCAAGGGTAATTGGAAAATACCCCGTAGCCTTATGCCAGAGGATCTGTGGTCCGTTGCCGGCCAGATAATTCATAAATGCAGCGACGCCGGCATAATCTTTTTTGGGCAGACCTTTAAAAACCCACAGGGAAGCCCCACCAATGATACTGTTTTGTGGTTCTTTCATCCAGGATTCAACAGGTAACGGAGCAACATCCCAGTTAAACTTTGCAGCGGATTGCAACTTCGCAATACCGCTTATAGAATCGATGTAAATACCGGCATTCTGTGCGATAAATTCGGATTTTGGGCCCTGGTATTTTTGGCCACCATAGAGAAAGCGTTTATCTTTCATCCAGCTTTTCAGTCGGGCAATGTGATTGACGACCTTATCGTTATTAATCAACAATTCTGTGTCGAGTCCTTCATACCCGTTTGCTTTGCTGGCAAAAGGAATATTCTGTATAGCACTATAATTTTCTACCTGTGTCCAGGACTGCCATGCAGTTACCATTCCCCCTTCAACACCTGCTTTAACAAGCTTACCGGTAATATCGCCCATTTCATCCCAGGTTACAGGAGTATCTTTGGATAACATCGGGATCCCGGCCTTTTTAAATAAATCGACATTGTAATACATCACGGGAGTTGACGAATTAAAGGGCATCGACATCAACTTTCCGTCAGCATTCATGTAATAGGAAAGAACCGGCTGAAGATACTGGGACCAATCAATTTTATAGCCCTTATCCTCCATCAACTTGTAGATTGGATAGATTGCTCCCGAGAGCATCATGGTCTGGGTACCAACCTCAAAAGCCTGAAGAATATGCGGCTGTTTTCCTGCACGAACGGCAGCAACACCAGCATTAACAACTTCGTCATATTCTCCCTTGTAAGTAGGGATAACTTTATATTCGGTCTGAGAATCGTTAAAGCCATCAACGATTTTTTGAATAACTTCACCACGCGCACCACGCATTGCATGCCACCAATTGATTTCAATCGGCTTAGCACAAGCCGATTCGACAAAAAAGAACAGCAAACCTACCGCCATGACGAGCCAGAAACATTTAACTTTGGACATGTTTTCCTCCTGAAGTGGGTTTTAGGATGTGTACAGTCACAACCTGTGGTTCTGCAACGAGCTTTCTGATGGTGCTGCGTGTTTTTCGAACACAGATCTGATTTTATATTTTCCAAGTAAAGACGAATAAGAGACATTCGTCAATCACTAGAAATAAATCTTTTTTGTTTCGTATGAAAGCCAGATTAATCCTTTATGAAATCATGAATGGTTGTTTATAATATGTTACAAATAATGTCAATGTCGGCCATAATATTTGTTATATCATCCTTTACCGAGGTTTTGCAGGCTTTCAAAAAAAGAAATAACTGGATTTAAATAGCATCGTAATTTATCCTGTTCAGTCCTAGAAAACGAACCTTCAACACTATGTTAAAATGAAGTATTCCTAATCGGAGTTATAGTTCATGGCCAATGTTATTTTAAAAGATCTTGTTAAAAATTTTGGCAAACTTGAGGTTGTCCACGGAATAAATCTCAATGTTGTCGACAAGGAGTTTGTCGTGTTGGTCGGTCCCTCTGGATGTGGCAAATCTACCGTTTTACGTATGATTGCAGGACTCGAAGATATATCATCCGGGACTATTCAAATTGCCGATCGGGTCGTCAACGAGGTTGCACCGAAAGACCGTGATGCAGCGATGGTCTTCCAGAATTATGCCCTTTATCCGCACATGAACGTTTACAAAAATATGTCATTTGGGCTGACACTTAGAAAAATGCCTAAAGACGAAATTGAGACAAGGGTTAAAGACGCCGCAACGATTCTTGAGCTTAATGAATTGCTTTTCCGCAAACCTCACGAATTATCCGGAGGACAGCGACAGCGCGTCGCTATGGGTCGTGCCATTGTACGTCGTCCTGCTGTTTACCTTTTTGATGAGCCATTATCAAATCTGGATGCAAAGCTTCGCACCCAAATGCGTTTAGAAATTAAGCTCCTGCATCATCAAGTACAAAATACCATAATTTATGTGACTCATGATCAGGTCGAGGCCATGACACTTGCCGACCGGATTGTCGTAATGAGAGACGGCCGCATAGAACAGGTCGATAATCCTATAGAAATATTTCAGAACCCAGCAAATGCTTTTGTTGCCGGCTTTATAGGTTCTCCACCAATGAATCTGCACCCGGCAATGATAGTGAACGCTGGTAGTGTTCAAAAACTCCGGTTGAGCGATCAGTTAGAAATCCCGATTCCCACAAGAAGTGATACGCAACTCATTGATGGACAGAAGGTCATTATGGGACTGCGCACGGAAGATATCTTTATCGCTCATGAGCACGATAGGAGAGATAAAGCATTCGCTTTTGCGGCAGATGGGACTGTAAAGATAGTTGAACCTCTCGGCAATGAAACAAATCTTCATATGAACCTGCAAGGCGCAAACCTCATTGCCCGTTCCGAAGGACGCCGCCTCTTCTCTCCTGGAGAAGAATTACAGATGACTCTTGACTTAAAGCATCTCCACATTTTTGATGGCGAATCGGAGCAATCAATTTATTAACAAATAATAAATGTGTTTATATGAAAAAGGCCCGATAAGTGTTACTTACCGGGCCTTTTTTTTGATTATCTGACAAAACAATTAGGCACTGGTTAAAAACACCGTAACTTCGCCATCCTGGAAAACATAATCCTTTCCCTCTGTACGGAGTTTCCCTTTCTCTCTGGCAGCAGACCAGGAGCCCGCCGCAACGAGATCATCATAAGGGACCACCTCGGCTCGAATAAAATGTTTTTCAAAATCTGTGTGAATTACACCAGCCGCCTGGGGTGCTCTGGTACCCTTTTTTATTGTCCAGGCACGGGTTTCTTGTACGCCGGTCGTAAGAAATGATATCAAATCCAACAAAGAATACGCCTCACGAGCTAAACGAGCAAAGCCAGACTCTTTGATGCCTAGTTCTGCAAGAAAGACCTCAGCGTCATCCTCATCCATTTCAGAGAGTTCTGATTCAATTTTAGCAGAAACACAAACCAATCCATCCCCATGAGCATCGGCGAAAGTCTTTAATTTTTGAACATATGGATTGTCTCGGCCATCGGTCACCAAGTCTTCCTCACCTACATTGGCAACATAAATCACCTTTTTACTCGTGAGAAGTTGTAATTCTCTATCAATAAGCAATTTTTCCTGTTTATCGAGCTGAGCTGCCCTTGCTGGTTTTTCTTCTTCAAGAACTGCTTTAATTTTTAACAAACCACTTAGCTTTATTATCGCATCTTTATCTTGTCCACGCGCCTTCTTCTCTTCAGAAAAAACACGCTTTTCAACCAATTCCAGGTCGGATAAAATCAACTCAAGGTTAATTGTCTCCACGTCTGCAACCGGATCTATGACTCCATGGACATGGGTAATGTTTTCATCATCAAAGCAACGTACTACATGTGCAATAGCCTCTACACTTCTGATATGGGCAAGAAACATATTCCCAAGCCCTTCACCTTTTGATGCTCCTTTGACGAGCCCGGCGATGTCAACAAATTCAATTGTAGTGGGAATGATTTTATTTGATGTCCCGAGCTTTGCCAAAACATCAAGACGAACATCAGGGACACGGACAATTCCAATGTTGGGTTCAATGGTACAGAAAGGATAATTACTGGCCTCAGCACCTGCCTTGGTGAGGGCATTAAACAAGGTCGACTTACCAACATTCGGTAAACCGACAATTCCAATTTTCATACGGGAAAGCTCCTGATACCACGCCATAATGGTGGTGTCTGATGGGATTTTCTACTACTTTTACCTTCAATTGTTCCCATAAATTGAGGAAATGTCCTCAACCAGGGTTTTAAAATGCAAAGCGGTATCTTCTACCATTAAGAGAAGATCTCTTCATTATTAATCTCTAAAAACTCGACCAAAATTGCTTTTTAATGACTTACAACAGATCTTCTCTCTTTCACAAGCCAATTTTTATCACATAATATCCAATAGTTACAGTTTTACTTGAAGTAAATGGAGGGTTTAAAAATTTAGGGCCACTTACTATAAAGTTGGTGAATGAAGTAATGGAAAAACCATTTCAGAGTAAAAAGTAACGTACTCCGAAATATTTTTTTGAGGTCAACACTCTTGAATTATCAAATATAAAGTAAAATGTAACCGTTCATCGATACACATCAAACGACTGCATAACCCGGATCCGTAACCGTTCATCCAGTGCTTCAGTATCGTTCGAGCAGGCCGACGAGCTATAGTTGGCTTTGTGAGGCGCGGCCTGAACGGTCGAAAATGGAGTGCTGGTGAACGGTTACAGTAAAATTATGGAAGCACAAACTGTGCGCTACATTGATTGAGTGAGGCTGCATTCCACCTCTGTTCAATTGCAATGGCCGTAAATCTCTCAAATTGTTTAATGAGTTCTTTGATTTGAAATCAGTTAAAGATCCTTTACCATATCCTTGTTCAACAAAGACGTTGTTGGTACGTTTTTGTTAACACTGTTCATACCCAGTGACGCCCTTGAAATATTATAAGAATTTCCCCAAAAAACAGCTGCCTTCTCTTTTATCGATGTTGATATGTACCCAACGATTTAGTCACTCGACCTATTGTTTAAATTATCGATTGCATAATCCGAACAACTTCTTTTGAGAAAGACTGCAAGCCATCTATGTAACTAATAACGATCGATAATCTGAGTTGATGTATTGCACAAAACATCAACCTCATAAATCGTCATTTTCGCTTTTTAAAATTTGGGTTTAGTTTGCCGAGAAATTGATTCAGGGAGAAGAACAGGGGTATACCGAACATTCCGTTAACGATTCAATTCTACAAAGTCTTGGTAGCCTGAAGCAAACGCTTTCTTTACCAGTTGACTTGCCCACCCTACTGTACACATGAAAATTTTCTCAATATCACATCACACTGAAGGCAAATATCATGTAGGAAGGAAAAATAACCGATTGAAACATGATTTTCATGTGCCATCAAAGTTCTCGGTTAAGCACCCCTATTCTGGAACCAAACTGTTTTAATAATCGCTTTGCTAATTTATTCATTTTCCTAAATTAGATTTATTGCTCAGAACCTGACGAGTTGCTTTTAGCAAAGCGATATTTTATAAATTACAAATGTGCTCATTATCTTCACATTTTGCGATAATTTTTTAATGCAAAGATACTATATATCTTCATTTGCTGGGTAATCTATTATAAAATGTAACCCTTTTGATTCTTTTCTCGCTAAAGATGCGTCAATTATAAGAGACGCCACTAAAGAGATATTTCTTAACTCCAACATGTTCGGTGTGATTTTATATTTGCTAACTATCTCTATTATTTCTTTTCTTACCTCAGCTATTCTTTGTTTTGCTATTATTAACCTGGATTCTTTCCTCACGATCCCAACATAATTCCACATCACCCTTCTAATAATATCCCAGTTGTGATTTATTAATATTTCTTCGTCAATTTGCTCTTTTCCGGTCATTATGCATTCCGATTCGGTTCGGTTCTGATGTTTTCCAAGATAATCCCAATTCTTTTCGCAATATCTGAAAACATTTTCAGCATAAACAACCGCCTCAAGGAGACTATTACTCGCCAAACGGTTTCCTCCATGTAATCCTGTGCATGATGTTTCGCCTAAGGCAAAGAGGTTTTCAACTGACGTTCTACCATTTTTATCAACAACAACTCCTCCACACAAATAATGAGCGGCAGGTACAACAGGTATTGGGTTCTTCGATATATCGATGCCAAGAGAGAGGCATTTTTCAAAAATAGTTGGGAATCTCTTCTTCAAAAAGGATCTTTCTTTGTGACTTATGTCCAAATAAACACAATCCGCACCCGTTCTTTTCATTTCAGTATCAATAGCTCTCGCGACCTTATCCCGAGTTGCTAATTCCATTTGTTCAGGTTCATACTTTTCCAAAAACCTTTGCTTTTCTTCATTTATAAGTATTGCCCCTTCCCCCCTAACTGCCTCTGAAATCAAGAAATTTTTCGCTTGATGATGATAAAGACAGGTTGGATGAAACTGTACAAATTCCATATTGCTGACTTCTGCACCCGCCCTATATGCAACGGCAACGCCATCACCTGTGGCTATATCAGGGTTACTCGTATACAAATAAACCTTTCCCGCACCGCCAGTGCAAAGAACAATAATTTTAGCAAAGAACAATTTAATTTCACCACAATCGTCTATCACATATGCTCCGACACACTTTTTCTGTGCAACACCATCTACATTGTCGAGTTTTTCTTCGGTGATAAGATCGACACACATATGATTTTCATAAAGCGACACTTTTTTACTTTTTCCTACACTTTCAACCAATGCTCTCTCTATTTCTCTCCCGGTAAGATCGTAGGCATGCGCCACCCTTCTTTTTGAATGGCCCCCTTCTCTCCCCAAACTTAAACTTCCATCATTTTCTTTCACAAAATTAACCCCCAAAGCAACTAATTCACTTACTCGCTCCGGACCATTTTCAACCACCATTCGCACAACATCTTTATCACACAACCCTGCTCCGGCCACAAGTGTGTCCTTTATGTGGTCTTCAAAACTATCTTCTCCATTCAACACCGCAGCTATCCCCCCCTGGGCGAGATTTGTAGCGGTGTCAACCTCTTCCTTTTTGGTGATTACATTTACAGTCCCCAACCGAGAGGCCTTTAAAGCAAAAGACAGTCCAGCTATCCCACTACCAATGACCAAAAAATCTGATTCCATCATCAATCTCCCAAGAGAATGTTTCACGTGAAACATAAAAATTTAATTTCAAAAAGAACAACATCAAAAACCTAAATTGTTTTTGTTAAAAAATGCAAGTTTTTGTTAGATTTACACATATAAAACGTATTAAAACCGACAAATTGTAAAATATGACGAGATTTTATTGAGAAAACCGTTTACTTTGCGTGAATAAAACTTTTCATCGAGGTTTAACATGAAATCCACCGCTAAAATAATTGCTGTTGCTAATCAGAAAGGAGGAGTGGGTAAAACCACCACCTCAATAAATCTTTCGGCAGCTCTTGCTCAGAAACGAAAGAAAGTACTTCTTGTTGACTCCGACCCTCAGGGAAATGCGTCTAGTGGTGTCGGCGTGAACATGAAAAAAGTAAAGGCACATCTATACCATGCTTATTCAGGAGGCCACACTTGTTCCGATATCCTCATTAAAAGCGGTGTGAACAGTCTTGATATACTTCCAGCTAGCATAGATCTTGTTGCTGCAGAAATTGAAATGATAACTGTCGCCAATCGAGAAACAAGATTAAAACAATTGCTAGAGCCTTTGCTCGAGTCTTACGACTATATCATAATTGACTGCCCACCATCTCTTGGTCTTTTGACGGTCAATGCATTAACATCTGCGGACTCAGTGCTTATCCCTATGCAGTGTGAATATTTTGCCATGGAGGGTCTGGCTCAGCTTGTTAACACAATTCGATCGGTGAAAAAATCCTTTAATAAAACATTATATATTGAAGGGTTGGTACTAACAATGTTTGACAAACGGAACAGGCTTACTCATCAGGTTGCTTCAGAAATAAAAAATCATTTTAAGGAGCAATTATTTAAAACAGTTATTCCAAGAAACGTCAGGTTGAGCGAGTGTCCCAGTCATGGACAGTGTATTATGGATTACGACAAATCGTCCACTGGTTCACTTGCGTACGTTAACCTTGCTAAAGAGTTCCTGACAAATCAGAGGAAACAAAATGAGTAAAAAAACAGGGCTGGGCCAAGGAGTTGGTTTACTTTTCGGAGAAGAACAAGAAAAGTTTTTTGAGTGTAATATCAACAAGATATTACCAAACAAACACCAACCGAGAACAAATTTCAATACAGAAGACCTACAGGAATTAGCAGATTCAATACGTGAAAAAGGAATCATACAACCACTAATAGTAACGTCAGGGCCGGAAGATAATTTTGAACTTATCGCAGGTGAAAGACGACTTAGAGCATCAAAAATTGCAGGACTATCTCACGTACCAGTAGTGCTTCTTGATATTGAAGATGAGGACACTCTGCTTGAAATGGCCCTCATAGAGAATGTCCAAAGAACAGACCTGAATGCAATAGAGGAAGCTGAAGCTTACAAAAAGCTTATTGATAAATTTGGTTACACCCAGGAAGAAACGGCAAAAAGGGTTGGAAAACAAAGGTCAACAGTAACCAACATGCTGAGATTACTCAAACTTCCCGACTTAATAAAGGAAGACATTTTAAACGGCTTGCTAACAGAAGGCCATGGTCGTGCACTCGTTAGATTAGTTGATGATCCCGTAAAATTGCAGGAAGTCAGAAATTTAGTAATAAAAAATAGTCTTTCCGTCAGACAAACAGAAAAAATAATAAAAAGGGCTTCTACAACCGAGTCTCCAACCAAAAGATCAATCAAACCGATCTCCGAAGAAATTCCAGCTTCCTATAAAAACTCTCTTATAACGCAGCTAACTAATCGTTTAAACTCAAAGATAGCAATAACCCAAAACGGTAGCCGGGGAAAAATTGAAATTGAATACTACTCTCTGGATGACCTCGACCGAGTATTTGAGATTCTTTTAGGTGATCAGTAATTTCTTGTTTTTTGAGTTTTCTTTAAATGTGTTTTGTTATATGAAAAAAATAATTTTCTCCGCCAAAAGCAGTTCATTATTTAGCAAAACTGTAGCTTTTCTTATATTTAGCTTATTTTTTTCTGTTGTTTCAGCTCACGCTGAAATGCTCAGCATTAAAGGAGATAAGGTTAATTTGAGAAAAGGACCTGGGAAAACTTATGGAATTATTTCGGAATATGACTCTGGTTTCCCAGTAGAGATTTTAGAAAGAAAAGGGAACTGGGTTAAAATTAAAGATTTTGAAGAAGATATAGGTTGGATTGAAAAATCATTTCTAATCAATAGCCTACAGACAATAGTTAAAGCCAATAGAAACAAAGATGAAAGTATTAATATTAGAAAAGAGCCTGGGTCGGATAGTCCTATAGTTGGAAAAGCTTACTATGGGGTCGTCTTTAAAGTCTTACGAATTCAATCCGGATGGGTTGAGGTTCGGCACGAATCTGGATTAACAGGTTGGGTTAGCAGTAATCTTCTCTGGGGATTCTAAGAGTCTGTCGCATTGTTCCCTTTTCCCCTATATCTTCGTTTAGCTTAACAATTATCCTAGGAATATAAATTACATCACTCCGGAAAATTTTACAGGGTTATCTTGATCTGAGAAAAATCACTCTAATCGACCCTGACTCCTAGCCTGTCTTACTCTTGTACATTGTAGTAAACTGTCAAAAAACAAAAAGGGGAAATGGTGTTTTGCAACACTATTGCCCCTTTTATTAATTATGGCGGAGAGGGAGGGATTCGAACCCTCGGTGGAGTTTTACCCCCACACTCGCTTAGCAGGCGAGCACCATCGGCCTCTCGGTCACCTCTCCACGCTATAATTTATTTTGGCGGAGGAAGTAGGATTCGAACCCACGGTACTTTCGTACAACGGTTTTCAAGACCGCCGCCTTAAACCACTCGGCCATTCCTCCGTGGAGCACTATGTACCATTTGAACCTATTTATGTCAATAAGTAGCGGGCCAAAATATTTCATTTCTTTCAATTTTTCACATTTTTGTAATAAACATTCGAAAAATGAAGGAAATTTTGTTACAATCGTACGAAATTAAACTTTAAAATCTTTCAAATACTAATCATCTCCCCTATTTATATGGCTGCTAATATTGACATTTCAAGACAGTTAGAAGACTTAACTGCCCTTTATGAAATAACCAAACAACTTGCTTCTTCGCTTGAGCTGCGCGATTGCCTAGAAAAGACAATGCAAATTCTTTCCCAAATGAAGTTCATGGAAAATGGGACTGTAACTATCGTCAATCCTACAACGGGAAAGCTTGAAATTGAAGTAGCGCACGGCTTGACCGCAGAAGGCCGGAAAAGGGGTAAATACAAAATTGGAGAGGGTATTACCGGTCGAGTCGTATCGACAGGAGAACCCATAATAGTACCTCAAATATCAGAAGAACCTCTGTTTTTAAACAGAACGAGAGCTAGAGGTAATATCAATGAACAAAAGCGTTCTTTTTTGTGTGTACCCATTAAAGATGGACAAAACGTTATAGGAACTCTCAGTATAGATAGATTCTATAAAGATGGTATTGGAGAACAAGCAAACACAGATCTTCAGTATTTGACTGTTCTTTCAAGCATTATAGCCCAAACCGTTGTCCGTATACAGAAGGTCAACAGAGAAACAGAGGAACTTTACACAGAAAATCTTAAACTCAAAAGGGAACTTTCGGAGAAAAATAAGATTAACGATATTATCGGCAACTCCAGTAGAATGCAAGATGTCTACGAGATGATTCACCGAGTTGTTGATTCCAATGCAACTGTACTACTTCGGGGTGAATCAGGTACAGGAAAAACACTCGTTGCCAAAGCTTTACATTACAATGGTAAAAGACGAGCCAAACCGTTTGTAGTGGTTAACTGCTCTGCTCTTCCGGAAACCTTGCTGGAATCCGAGCTTTTTGGCCATGAGAGAGGAGCTTTTACAGGTGCAACCGATCGCAAAATAGGCAGATTTGAACAAGCAGAAGGGGGTACACTTTTTCTAGATGAGATAGGTGAAATTAGCAATTCAGTTCAGGTTAAATTGCTGAACGTTGTCCAAGAAAGGACTTTTCAAAGACTTGGATCAACGAAACAGCTTACTTGTGATGTGCGTCTTGTTGCGGCAACCAACAGAGATCTTGAGAATGCTGTTGCTGATAAAACCTTTAGAGAGGACCTCTACTATAGGCTCAATGTTTTTCCTGTCTATATGCCCCCTCTCCGTGAACGACGGACAGATATTCTACTCATAGCAGAATTTTTCCTTGAAAAATACGCCACTGAAAACGGTAAAAATATAAGAAGAATATCAACTTCAGCTATAGATATGCTGATTCAGTATCATTGGCCCGGCAATGTCCGGGAACTTCAAAATTGCATTGAAAGGGCTGTAATAATATGCGATGGAGATACCATAAAGGGGATTCATTTACCACCAACTCTACAGACGGCAGAATCATCAAAAAGAGAAAACCCATACTCTTTATCCGTAGCAGTTGAAAACTTTGAAAAAGAGCTCATTGTTGAAGGATTAAAGCGAAACAATGGTAACCAAACAAAAACAGCCAAAGATCTTGATACCAGCCTGAGAATTATCAATTATAAGATACACCAATACAATATTGATCCGAAAAATTACAAGATCTGAAAAGATGAAGATAATTTTACACGCCTGTTGCGGGCCCTGTACCATATACCCACTCACGGTCCTGCGAGAAAAAGGTGCTGAAGTTACCGCCCATTTTTTTAATCCAAACATTCACCCATTCAGGGAGTTCAAACATAGACTTTCGACCCTACAGGAATATGCCAAGGACATTAAACTTCCTCTTATTGTAGACCAAAAATACGGTCTTACTGATTTTCTTCGTAAGGTGGTCTTTCATGAAGCTGAAAGATGCAATATCTGCTACCTTCAACGGCTTGAAAAAACAGTATCAGTGGCGAAGGAAATGGGGTTTGATGCTTTTTCTACAACCTTGCTCTATAGTAAATACCAAAAACATTCTAACATAATAAGTATTTGTGAAAAGCTTTCCAAAGAGTATGATATTCAATTCTATTATCAGGACTTTAGAGAAGGATGGCAATTTGGTATAGATTCATCCAAACAACTTGAAATGTACCGCCAGCCTTACTGTGGTTGTATCTATAGCGAGCAGGAGCGATACGATAAAACCTTTCGCAAAAATTAATTCATTTTTCCATATTAGAGGTATCATTTATGCTTTCTATCCTGGTTATAGCTACACGAAATAAAAATAAACTCAGAGAATTCCGCGAAATACTCAAAGACCTCCAGATTGAAATTCGATCGTTGGATGATTTCGGACCAACACCTGAAGCTATTGAAGATGGAAAGACATTCGATGAAAATGCCTATAAAAAAGCAATTCATACTGCTAAAGTTCTAGGCCTTCCTGCCATCGCTGACGATTCCGGTTTAGTTGTAGATGCACTAAACGGAGAGCCTGGTGTTTATTCAGCCCGATATGCAGGTGAAAATGCCACAGATGAGGAAAACTGCAATAAATTACTCAATGCTCTTCAAGGTGTTGAAAACAGAAGGGCTCATTTTCAGTGTGTTCTCTCTATAGCCGTGCCATCTGGACCTGCTTTAACCTATGAGGGAAAATGCGACGGTATTATTATAGATGATAAAAGGGGGAATAACGGTTTTGGATATGACCCCATTTTCTATTTTGAGGAATTTGGTAAAACTTTTGCAGAGTTATCCATGGAGGAAAAAAATAGAGTAAGTCATCGAGGCAAAGCTTTAGCCGATGTAAAAGCCGAAGCCGGCATGATAAAAAAATGGCTTGAACAACGACTGCTTGAAGAAAAGCCACCAAAGCCTGATCACAGTGAATTCGAGAACAAAGACTGGTCAGATGAGCTGTAAAAGGATAAACGCGAGGCGGCCTTTACTCGACTTTTAATTCTCTTTTTAAAAGATCCTTGACTGCCTCCGAACAGTTCTTGCCTTTATAAATTATATTATAAACCTGCTCAAGTATTGGCATTTCTATTTTCATTTTTTGAGCTAGATCATATGCGGATTGCGTGGTTTTTATACCTTCTGCCACCATGCTCATTTCATTTTTTATTTGATCGAGCGTTTTACCCTCACCAAGTTTTAAACCTACCGTTCTATTTCTACTGAGATTTCCTGTACAAGTAAGAAGTAAATCTCCCAATCCGCTTAGACCTGAAAATGTTGCTGGATCGGCATTCAAAGCAGTTCCAAGTCGCTGTATCTCTGCTAAGCCTCGAGTAATTAGGGCAGCCCTGGTATTCAATCCATAGCCAAGACCATCACATACACCAGCAGCAATGGCAATGATATTTTTTAACGAAGCACTTATCTCAAGACCTATAATATCACGACTTGCGTATACACGAAAATAATCTGTAACAAATATTTTTTGTATTTCTTTTGCTGTTTGTAAATTTTGAAAGCCAATAGTTACTGCAGTTGGTATTTCCTGGGCTACTTCTTTAGCAAAAGAAGGACCTGAAATAACACCCAATTCAATGTTTTTGTAGCCTAAATTTTTTTCAGCCAGTATTTCCGCCATTACCTGGGTCATAGTTTTAAGAGTATCGTTTTCTATGCCTTTTACTGCGGAAATTATTCTGCAATTACTACTAAGAAATGGAACCATTTCGAGAAAAACACAACGATACGAGTGAGAAGGAACCGCCATAACAATGAGAGGTGTCCCTTCTACCGCTTTCTTCAGGCTATGTACTGGTTTTAGTTTATTGGGAAAGGTAATACCCGGTAAATACTTTTTGTTTTCACCATCATTAATAAGACAATCTATATGCTCTTTTCTATTGCCCCATAAGTCTACTATATAGTCCTTTCCTGAAAGGAGTACTGCTAAAGCAGTACCCCAGGAACCAGCACCAATTACGGCAATTTTAGGATTGTTCTTCATCAATATCTTGATCTGTGTCTTCTATTTGATCGGGAAAAGTAGAACTTTCACCATCTAGTTGTCTCCTCCTCCTCATCATCATCACTGCTGTTGTCTTTCGCAAGACTATCAAGACTTACAACTCTTTCGTTTTCATCAAGATTGATAAGCTTTACTCCTTGAGTACTTCTACCAATTACCCTGATGGTACTGAGATCCATACGAATAATTTTTCCAGAATCTGCAATAAGGATAACTTCTTCCTCCTCATCTACCTGCATAGCAGCAATAACGTCCCCGTTGCGAACACTCCTCTTAATACCTCTTACACCTTTACCACCACGATTTTGCAGCCTATACTCTTCTATGGGACTTCTTTTACCGAAACCATTTTCTGTAGCAATTAGAATTGAATTATTTGAATTGATAACAATAGCACTGACGACAACGTCATCATTACCAAGTCTTATTCCTCTCACTCCTGCAGCGGTCCTTCCCATAGTTCTTATATCGGACTCATTGAAATGGATGCACATACCGGCTTTTGTAACCAGTAAGATAGTGTCATCACCATTAAGTACGTGAGCCGCAATAATTTCATCGCCCTCGTTAATTGTAAGTGCCCGTTTTCCTTTGCGCAAAGGCCTGCTAAATTCCTGCAAACTGGTCTTTTTAATGCGTCCAAATTTTGTTACCATGAGTATGGTTTTATCATTTGATTCATCATCAAAGCTGGCTATAGGCAGGATAGCAGCAATTTTTTCATCTTCTGCAAGATTGAGCAGGTTGACTATTGCTTTTCCTCTTGCAGTTCGCCCTGCAAGTGGCAACTGATAAACTTTTCGCCAGAAAACTTTGCCTTGATTAGTAAAAAACAAAAATATATCAAGGGTAGAGGCAACGTAGAGATCAGAAACAAAATCTTCCTCAATATTTTTCACAGCGGTTACACCTTTTCCACCTCTGTGCTGCGATCTATAGAGCGAAACAGGATTTCTTTTTATATATCCCGAGTGAGTTACGGTAACGGCCATATCTTCTGGTGCTATCATATCCTCTGGAAGAATTTCATCTGTTGCATCTATTATTTCAGTTCTACGATCATCACCATATTGTTCCTTCAAATCTTGAAATTCATCCTTGATAATCTTCATTACCAGTTTTTCATCGCTGAGGATTTCCTTCAATTTGGTGATTTCCTGCATAATTTCTTCATAATCACGAACAATTTTCTCTCTTTCCAGGCCCGTTAATCTTTGCAATCTCATATCAAGAATAGTTTGCGCCTGGATTTCACTGAGTTCATAACGTCTAATCAATTCATCTTTTGCATCCTGGGGACTCTTGGAGGCTCTGATAAGAGCTACAACATCATCTAAATTATCCAGCGCAACTTTAAGCCCTTCCAGAATATGCGCTTTTTCTTCAGCCTTTCTGAGCTCAAAAGCTGTTCGTCTATAAATTATTACTTTTCTATGAACAATAAAATGTTCAAGTATTTCTTTAATGTTGAGTATTTCAGGTTTGTTATTAACAATAGCCAACAAAATTATTCCAAAAGACTTTTGCATCTGAGTCATTGTGAAGAGTTGATTAATGACTATTTCTGCAATTTCATCTTTTTTCAACTCTATTACTACTCTTAACCCATGTCTGTCAGATTCATCTCTAACCTCTGAAATGGAACTGATCTTCTTATCTTTAACGAGCTCAGCTATCTTTTCGACCAGCGTGGCTTTATTAACTTGATAAGGTATTTCTGTTACGATTATAGCTTCTCTCTTTCCCTCTTTTATTTTTTCAATATGAGTAAGAGCTCGTATAACAATTATTCCTCTTCCAGTCTCATATGCTTCTCTAATTCCGGCTCTTCCACAAATCTGTCCACCTGTTGGAAAATCAGGGCCGGTTATAATGGACATTATCTCGTGTACTGTGAGATTAGGCTCATCAATCATGCAAACAAGTGCATCTATAACCTCAGTTATGTTGTGTGGAGGAATATTTGTTGCCATGCCTACAGCTATACCAGAAGACCCGTTAATCAATAAATTTGGTACTTTACTCGGCATAACTGCTGGCTCATTCAGCGAGTTATCGTAGTTGGGTATCCAATCGACGGTGTCCTTGTCCAGGTCGTTTACTATTTCCCGATCAATTCTGGTCATTCTCGCTTCTGTATATCGCATTGCTGCGGGAGAATCTCCGTCCATTGATCCAAAGTTTCCCTGTCCATCAACCAAAGGATAACGCAGAGAAAAATCCTGAGCCATTCGGACTATAGTATCATAGGCAGCGGTATCACCATGTGGATGATACTTACCTATAACATCACCGACAATCCTGGCTGATTTAACATATGGCCGATTATAATGGACACCAAGTTCCCGCATTGCAAAAAGAGCTCTTCTGTGTACAGGCTTCAATCCGTCACGAACATCAGGCAATGCACGCCCGACAATGACACTCATTGCATATTCGAGATAGGATTTCTGTAGCTCTTTTTCTATGCTAATTGTCGAAAACTGCTCACTGCTATTTTCAGTATCTGTGCTCATAAGAGAATATCAATTTTAAAATTAACTTCATTATAGATAGGGTGCTTATACCCCTAAAGGGTACAATAAATCGTCATTTTTTAAGGTATTATATATCAAGATCCGTTACTTCGAGAGCATGCGTTTGAATGAAATCCCGCCGTGGTTCTACCTTATCCCCCATCAACGTGGTGAATATATCGTCTGCTTGTTCAGCATCATCTATAGTTACCTGCATCAGTGTCCTGTTTTCGGGATTCATGGTTGTATCCCAGAGCTGTTCAGGATTCATTTCACCAAGACCTTTATAACGTTGAAGATGACTCCCTTTAAAAGACTCGTCCCTGATAATTTTCAACATTTCACTCCAGTTAGCAGCTGGAATTTCTTTTTCCTGCTTACTTGAACCTATATAGAAAATGTTGAAAGCTGATTGAATAAACTTATGTACTGCAGGAAAGATACTTAAAGCAGTCCTGTATTCGTTGATAAGAGGTATCTGTGGACCAAGGGTCATCATAATCTGAACTTTACCTCGAACAGCTATATCAAGTTCATAACAATCCGGACGCCATCTGCAAGAACGAATATTTCCTATAACAAGTTTATCTTCAGGAAGTTTTTCTTTAAGATTTATGATAAACGATTCGTCCTTAAACTGGTCAGCTGATCGTATTCCATTATCCAGAAGGAAATAAAGCATTTCCTCCCATATATTCATACGATTCATGAACAACATTATTCGCTGATATATTGATAGTTTTTCAAGTAGTTCAACGAAAGCCGGACCTTCAACCGTTGTTTTTTCATGCCCGAGTATTTCTAATTTGAAATTTTCACTGGCCTGGGTGAAAAGATGACTGTTGAGATTATTTTCATTGAGAAAATATTGTTCTTTTTTACCTCTCCCCAGACGGTAGAGGGGAGGCTGACCTATATATATAAAACCGCCTTCCACCAGAGGTTGCATCTGTCTGTAAAGAAAAGTTAGCAGCAGGGTGCGAATATGGGCACCATCCACATCAGCATCAGTCATAATGATAACTTTATGATAGCGAAGCTTTTCAATAGAAAACTCATCTTTTCCAATGCCACAGCCAAGAGCACCTATGAGGTGCTTTATTTCTTCACTTCCAAGAATACGATCAAACCTGGCTTTTTCCACATTAAGAATTTTTCCTCTGAGAGGAAGAATAGCCTGGTTAGATCTGTCTCTACCTTGTTTTGCAGAACCACCTGCTGAATCACCCTCTACAATGAAAATTTCTCGCTTTGCGGGATCCTTTTCCTGACACTCCGCAAGTTTCCCTGCCATCAGTAAACTCGTTGAACCTTTCTTTCGAGACAGGTCCCGTGCTCTTTTAGCAGCTTCTCTAGCTCTTGCCGCATCAACAACTTTTGAAAGAATCTTTTTTGCGACCCCAGGATTCTGCTCGAGAAAGAGGGTTAATTTTTCAGTACAGACAGATTCAACAATAGATTTTACTTCACTGTTGCCTAGTTTTGTTTTTGTCTGTCCCTCAAATTGAGGGTTAGGTACTCTTACTGAAATAACACACGTAAGACCTTCCCGAACATCATCGCCACCCATTTTTTCCCGCATGTTTTTCGGGATCATATCATCGTTGGCGTATTTGTTGATACATCTAGTCAACGCTGCTCTAAATCCGGCAACATGGCTTCCGCCTTCTCGCGTATTTATATTATTTACGAAAGAAAAGAGTCTTTCTGAGTACCCATCATAATGTTGCATAGATATCTCTACCTCAACATTATCCTTAGCAGCCGTGATAAATATAGGTGGATCGAAGACTGGAGTTCTTTTTCGATTCAAATATTCTACATAAGAAACAATACCACCAGACGCATGAAATTTATCTTCTTCTCCACTTCTTTCATCTTTGAGATAGATACGCAAACCTCTATTTAAGAAACTTAACTCCCTTAACCTGCTTTTTACAATTTCATAGTTATATGAGGTAGTTTCTGTAAATATCTCAGGGTCTGCCGTGAAGGTAATTTTTGTTCCTGTTTTTTCGCTTTCCCCGACTACAAGTAATTCACCAGTTCTATCACCGTATTTATACGATTGTTTATATAATTTTCCGTTTCTACGAATTTCAGCTATGGTCTCAATTGAGAGTGCATTTACAACAGAAATACCAACACCATGCAAACCACCTGAAACCTTGTAACTTGAATGATCAAATTTGCCACCCGCATGTAAGGTAGTCATAACCAATTCAAGGGCGGTCATATTCTCAGTTGGATGTTTATCAACAGGAATACCCCGACCATCATCCTCTACAGAGACAGAGTTATCCTCATGAATCGTAACTTTAATACTGGTGCAATAGCCTGCCAAAGCTTCATCTATACTATTATCGACAATCTCCCAAATAAGGTGATGTAAGCCTTCTTCACCTGTATTACCGATATACATGGATGGTCTTTTTCTAACAGCCTCTAAACCATCCAAAACCTGTATCTGTTGTGCATCGTAACTATTTGTTGTTTCAGTCACACTTGTTCCTTTTATCTTAATAATTGTTTTATTCCAGTGTATTATAACTGCATAGGCATGATAATACTTATGAACCCTTTATCTTCCTCAGACTTCATAAGACATGGACTACTATTGGAGTTTATGTACGCTTCCACAGTCTCACATTCCATGACCTGCAAGGTCTCAATAAAATAACGGCAGTTAAAACCTAAAATAAGCGGTTCACCGCTATACGATATATTCTGTTCATCTTTTGCATTTCCCAGGTCGGCATTTTGCGACGAAAGAATCATTTTGTTAAAATCAATATTTAGTTGGATAGTATGGAAAATATCTTCAGTAAAAAGATTTATTCTCTTGAGCGATTCCAGAAAAGGAATTCTGTTTATTTTTAAACAGTTAGTAAGTTGAATAGCATCTATAATAGCAGAATATTGTGGAAATTCTCCATGTTTGAGCCGAATAACCATAACTGCTTGATTATCACGTAATACAACTTGCTTTTGTTCGAAGGAAACTTCAATATTATCCCTTCCTTCACAGAATTTTTTCCATTCCTGAATCCCTTTTTTAGGAATAAGGGTAACCTCATTGAGTTCCAGCTGATCAAGATTTACTGCTACATCTTTTTTCATAATGGACAATCTATGTCCATCTGAAGACACCATTTTGATATAATAAGTATTATCAATTTTTTCTTTTTCGAAAAGCACGGAAGTAAGTGAGTATATATTTTCCTGCTCATTGGCTATTGAATAAATTATTTTTTCTATTAATTCCAGAAAGATATAACTTTCAAATGAAAAAAAAGTGTCTTCATCATAATCAGGAAATTCAGGAAATTCATCACTTGCTATTCCAGCAAGGTTGTAAGTACTTAATCCGGCCTTGATAATAACCCAGCTGTTTTCAGTCTCTTCAATGGTTATTGTTTCTGATCCGGATTCTCTTACAATTTCAAATATTTTTTTCGAAGGCAAAGTCAAAATACCTTCACCGTGAATTTCTGCAGGAACAAAAAGTCTTAAGCCTACTTCGAGATCAGTGCCTGTTAGTCTCAGCCCCCCATTGGTGGTGCTTATGAGAACATTTGATAAAATAGCTAACGTACCTTTTTTATTAGTTATATTCTGAAGACTATTGAGACCTTCCTGTAGATCATTTTTACTAACTGTGCAGTTAAGTGACATTAAGGAACTCCTTTTGGCATATCCTTAGTATATTTATATCTTTTATTACTATTAATGACGTTGGTATGTTTATGTCTATATTAAGCATATGGTATTAATAGTAAAATTATTAACAAAGAGAAAGTTTGTATCTTTTTGTATCTGTTGATAAAGAGTTATGAACAGTATTGTTAACACCTTATCAATAAATAATTAACAATACCCTGTTAAATGTATGTTGATAACTGTGTTAATAAGTGATGGTCCAGTATTTATATGTAAGATCAAATTTTAACGAAATAACATAGATATGATTTGTTCAGAGCAAACTTTAATCTAGTAAAAATAGGTAAAAATTTCAATATAATAATAAAAATAACAAATGGAAAAAAGTGAGCAGTATCTTTTGAAAAAAGAAACAGACAAATTACTTCAAAATGCGTTAAAAAGACGTGTTTTTACAGCATGTTCCGTTGGATACTTTGAGAACAATAATGGAGTAATTGAAGGTGATTTTATAAGCTGTGGTTCAGTCGAAGCAGGACAAGGCCTCTCTCCGGTTAATGAACTGACCATTTTTGATCTTGCATCACTGACTAAACCGCTGGTTACATCTCTCTGTCTGCTTGCACTTTTGCAGGAGGGAAAGTTGCATCTTGAAGATAAAATCGCTAATTTTTTTGATACGAGCTTACCGGTTCATAGAAAAATTACAGTTTTGCAGTTGTTGACTCACTCATCTGGATTACCTGCGCATCGACCATATTATAAAAAGCTGGTGGAAATTCCAATCCAAGAAAGGAAGGGTATACTTACCAAGTGGATTTTGTCTGAAAATACTTTATTTGAACCAGGAGATAAAAACCTCTACAGCGATCTTGGTTATATTCTTCTCGGTCGGATAATTGAAAAGGTCAGTGGAGAGTCTTTGAACGAGTATTGGGAAAAAAAGATAACGAAACCATTAGATCTTCATAAAGGGCTTTATTTTGCAAGCGAGCGAAAAAAAGGTACGGAGGTTTACGCACCCACAGGAAAGTATGAAAATTCAAAAATTAAGCTATATGGACAGGTTCACGACGACAATTGCAGGGCTTTGGGAGGAGTGGCCGGTCATGCGGGCCTTTTTGGATCAGCTAAGGCAGTCCTCTCTTTATGTGAAAACATATTTCTGCAGTTTCTAGGGATTCGGAGCCATCCTTCATACAGCTCAGAAATTCTCAAAAAAGTCCTCAGTGATAAAAGTGGAGACAGGAGGTTTGGTTTCGATACTCCAACTGCTGGCTTTTCAAGCTGTGGGAGGTATTTTTCCGAGCTGACAATAGGGCATCTGGGGTTTACAGGAACATCTTTTTGGATTGATCTTCAAAGAGGCATTGCTGTCGTTTTTCTTACTAACCGTGTTATCTATGAAGAATCTTTGACCTCTATAAAAAAATTAAGGCCTTCTCTTCATGATACTATAATGGAAATACTAATAAAAAAACCCGGCTGAATTATAAGTTCAGCCGGGTTTTAAAAAATATTACTTCAAATTTTACGTTACCACCAGCAGATGGTTTGGTCAGCTGCAAATACTTTTTCTACCAGTGCATCGTAATCCGGATTTTCGGTGTTGAGATCAAAAGTGTCGGTTTCTCTGTCACGGGTTACGATTTCCACCAACTTTTTTACGGTTTCATCCGGCTCGGATTTATATACGTTTAATATCTTCATGGAATGGACTCCTGGAAAGTTTATTTAATACCATAAGGGATAATATGGGTCATCTCGCGAAGTTTCTCACCAAGTTCTTCTATGGTAATAGGCTCAAAACCATTTATTTCCACATTGGCCGGTACTGTTGAATAGACTTCTCCTTCCATGTCACGCAACATCTCGATACTTTCCTGATTCAATTCATCAAGTTTTGGTATTTCTGTATCCATAACGACTCCATAGGCGTACATATTCTCAACAGCAAGGCCGAGTGCTGATCGAATTCCATCTACGGCGTAATCTTTGTGTCTGTACATTAAACATACTTTTTTATATTCCATAGCAATATCTCCTTACAGACTAAGATAACAGTCGAAATCTTCTATCATAATACCATGTTGTGCCTGGGTAGCCATTTTTTTAGCGGTCAGACCGGCAGGGATATCATCAACGTCAAATCCCTGTTTTTTGTAACTGTCAACACAAATAGAAACATCATCTGCCAGTTCGCAAAGACCTGCAAATGCGGGATCTTTAGAGAGTGTAGTCGCTTTCCAAGTGAAAAAAACTTTAACTTTAGATCCCTTTGCCTTAGCAGCCTTGGTAACACCAATGGCATGTTTCAGGCTGTCAGGTGAAGATACAAATATACCTAAACTTTTTGCCATGTTAATTTCCTCCAAATATAATGGTGGTCATTTATTGAAATTTAATTGAATAAAAAAAATCTAAAAGAAAACTAATTAGAACAATCAGTCTTCTTTTAGATTAGATATTATATATGGTAATGAGTTGAGTAAAAACTTTCAACTCATTAAGATATCAACCTTTTTTGATAAAAAAGCTGATAAAACCAGAACCTTCTTTTTCACCAAGATATTCATGTCCAGAACGTTCACACCAACCAGGAATATCGTTTCTGGATCCTGGATCTGTACCGTCAACCTGGAGAATATCTCCGGAAGCTAATTTGCCTATTTCTTTTTTTGTGCGAAGAAGAGGCATTGGACAACTCAGTCCCTTAGCGTCGAGTACACTTTTGGGGGTTACACCATCTGCTACTGTTTTTGAATCACTCATTGTTGTTCTCCTAAAATAAAATTAAGTGTTTAAATGGCGTAAGAGCGCCATATATAAACTCTATTTTGTTTACCTTTTATTGTTTTCTTTCATATGAGCTATACCGTAGCATCGGTGTTATGTCAAGAAGCGAAAAATGATGTTTATAACTACCTGAAAAATCGTAAAAAAACCAAAACACCACTTTGTGGTACTAATGTATAGTTGGAGTAGTTAATCTTGACAAAAAAATAAGGGCTGTGTAAAAATTTCACATCTGATTTCAGTGTCTCTGTATATAATTATTCAACCGGGAGAGAAGCATTATGAGTGAAGAGTCTGTTTTAAAAAACAAGGTTAAAGAACTTTATAGCATGTTGTGTGAGAAGGAATGGAATCCTTATGTTACCGGCGTTATTGTCGCCTTTTTCTCAGTAATGATCATGGCCTGGTGGAGACCATGGGGTGCGGTTGGAGCTATTCGTAACTGGGGAGACTGGATTATGTACGGGGGGGCAACCCTGTTGGGAACAGATAGTGGTGTTTTTCAATATTACGACGAAGCACCTCGTTCTATTTTTGAAAATTCCGGCTCAGTAATAGGAATAGGTTTTGTTATCGGGGCTTTTATCTCAGCTTGTCTCGGAAAAGATTTTGCCATAAGAATTCCACCCTATAGGGAAATGGTCAAGGCTGTTATCGCTGGTTTGCTCATGGGGATAGGAGCAACCCTGGCAGGAGGTTGTAATGTTGGCGGTTTTTATAATGCGATAGGCAATCTTGCTGCAAACGGATTTACAATGATGTTTGGTCTGATTTTTGGAGTAATCCTCGGTTTAAAACTTCTCTACCTTGAGATGGAACATATAACTTGGGGAGATGGGGGTTCGAAAACCTTCTCTTTTCCTCCGGGGGTTGTCTATATTTTTGGTCTTTTAGGGATTGTCGGCATAGTTTATGCATCCTACGTATATGCAGCAAATGAGGACAGTGATTATATAGCATCTCTCAGTGGTGTCATACTTATAGCAGCATGTCTCGGTTATACCATGCAACGTGGAAGATGGTGTATGGTCCAAGGTTTTCGCGAACCACACATGACTGGTGATTGCACTCTGGCAAAATCAGTTATGTTGTCAATTTTTATTGTTGCTATTGGAGCAGCAGTTTTGAAATATGCTGTTCCGGTTCGGGCAGAAGGTGAGGCCGTATTGGCTGCAGGGAATTATGTACGCGGAACTTTTGGGTGGGGTGGAGTTGTTGGAGGTTTTATTTTTGGACTCGGTGCTATGTTTGCCGGGGGGTGTGGCTCTGGAACGCTCTGGCGTGTAGGCGAAGGACAGGTAAAACTTATGATGGTTGTACCTTTTTTTGCGATAAGCTCATCTATTATGACTGCCTGGTTTAAAGATCAGGAATTTGAGGCCGATGGTATTCTCGGTTCGTATGTGTACCTTCCGGACGTGATGGGTTATGGCCCAACTCTTTTAGTCATAGGCGTTGTTCTGGTGGCTTGGTACTTGATAGTTACCTGGAATGAAGAAACCAACAAACTTATTGTTCCTATGTAATTAAAGAATATTTAACATAATAATAAAGCGCGATTTCATGTGAATGAAATTGCGCTTTTTTATTATATTTCTTTGCTGTTCTGTTGATATGAAAAAGATTACAATATAATGAAAACACAGGTTACTATGGCAGGAGCTCTTTTTTTTGTGAAAAATTGAGAAAAGACCGGTCGGATAATTATCAATTACTGAAAATATTTATTTGTGGTCCAGTATAACGAATGAGAAGAACGGCAATATTTAGAAATAAGCTCTTTGTCGAACATGACCCGGGATTTGATCATATAGACTCTCCCGACAGAATGAGGACGCTCTTTTCTTCTCTTGATTCTTTACCGGAACGACAGAATTTTATTGAACCATCTTTTTCCAATATTTCCCGTAAAACACTTCTTTTGAATCATTCCGAATCTCTTGTTGACATGGTTGCAGCAACGGCAGAAAAAATGTATTCCGTTCTCGATGCCGACACTTTTACATCAAAGAAAAGCTATGAGGCAGCATGTTTTGCAGCAGGTGCTCTTTCCACAGGTGTTGATCTTCTTTTTAACAAAGAAATTGATAACGGTTTTGCCTTAGTCAGACCTGCTGGACATCACGCCGAAAAAGAGAAATCAATGGGATTTTGTCTTTTTAATAATGTTGCTCTTGCGGCCCATCATGCTATAGAGAAGTATGGTGTAAAAAAAATATTCATTGTTGACTGGGATGTTCACCATGGAAATGGAACTCAAAGTTCTTTCTATGATACGGACAAGATCTTTTTTGTTTCTATTCACCAATCTCCACTCTATCCAGGTACCGGTGATATCAACGAAACGGGTGTTGGCAAAGGTGAAGGGTATACTATAAATATTCCTCTGCCTGGAGGGCAGGGGGATACAGAATACGCAAATATTTTTAACACTATTGTGGTACCACTAGCTCATCAATATGAGCCAGATCTCATTCTCGTTTCCGCAGGTTTTGATGCCCACTATAAAGATGATATCAGTTCAATGCGCTTAACTGGCCCGGGCTTTGGTTATATGGCGAGAGCACTAGTTACACTGGCTGAACACTTCTGTGGTGGGAAGATTCTTGTTTCTCTGGAAGGAGGATATAATTTGGAAGGGTTGAAGGAGGGTGTTTTTGCGGTTATGAGTGAGTTGACCGGTGTTAAACTGGATACCCCTCTTCCAATCTGCCTCGATAGGGAAATAGAAAAACAATTAAAAGCTGAGCGGAGTATTCATCCGGCAATAGAGAGGGTGAGGGACGTTGCAAAAAATTACTGGAGATTGTAGATTCGGTCAAAACCCTTGAAGTAATGAGGAGTACGGAGATAATGTTTTGAAAAAAGGACCTACGAAAATACTCATCGCAGACGACGACAGCATGGTTCGAACGACGGTATCTAAAATACTGGAAATGTTTGGGCATCGTGTTGATACCGCTTCCGACGGTAAAGGGGTAATTGACCTGGTTGATGACAGTTTTGATGTCATTATTCTCGACATTAATATGCCCGACATGGATGGTTTTGAAACCATGGATAAGCTCAACGAGCTCAACTATGACATTCCTGTTCTCTTTTTAACGGGTGCCGGTTCTATGGATTATGCGGTAAAAGCTATAAATCTTGGAGCCTATGATTTTCTCACAAAACCCATTGAAGATCTCGATATTTTCAATGTGAAAATTCGTCGTGCTATTGAGAAGAGAAAGTATGTCCTTCAGGAACGGCTCTATAAGGCAGCTCTTGAAGATGACATTCAAGTAAAAGCAATCCAGCTGGAAGAGCAGAACAAATTGTTACTCACCTACAGTAATAGCCTGGAACAGGCTACTGTTCAGTTGATGAGCAGTCTCCAGAATGCCATGGAGGAAAAGGATTATTATACAGCCGGTCATACTATGCGTGTGACGGAATATGCACTGATGCTTGGTAAGGCCATGGGGCTTACTGAGAGTGAGATCCTCATCCTCAGAAGAGCTGCCCAGTTCCACGACATAGGTAAACTGGTCATAGATCTTTCCTGTATTCAAAAACCAGGCAAGCTTACCGAGGAAGAATGGGTATTAATTAGAAAACATCCCAGTGTCGGGGCGAACATCATTCAGCCGCTTGGATTCATGGAAAGAGAACAGTTCATAATCAGACACCATCACGAGAGAGTCGACGGCAAAGGGTATCCGGACGGATTAACTGGTGATAAGTTGGATGACCTGACGAAGATACTTATTGTGGTAGACAGTTATGACGCGATGACTTCCAAAAGAAATTACCGAAAAAACATGACTCTGGAGGAGGCCGTGGAAGAGCTTTACAAGAATAGCGGTACTCAATTTTCCTTGAATACTGTTGAGTATTTTGCCAGAAGCATTGTCGATTATATTCCAACAAAAGGTGTTTTCACCCAGGATCATCTGGACAACGTTTATCTGAATAACCGATAACATTATTAATAAGTTAACTCCAATGAAAATAAGCAAAAAAGAAGTTGAACATGTTGCGAAGCTGGCAAGACTTACTTTGACGAATGAAGAACTGGAAAAAATGACAGGCCAGTTGGATAATATTCTGTCATATGTCGCTAAACTTGATGAATTAGATACGAGTGGGGTCGTTGCAACTTCACATGTTTTCTCTGTCAGCAATGCTTTCCGTGAAGACGTAGAACATAAATCATTGAGTCAGGCTGAGGCTGTAAAAAATGGCCCGCAGCATGACGGAGAAATGTTTCAGGTTCCGAAAATAATTTGATAACACCGTAAAATATTTTTATAAACAACGTTGCCACAAAACTTCTATTTTTACGACAAACTCAAGCACGCCGTATCTACAGAATTTGTAAGTGCATTGTCGATGATGTTTTGCATAGTCTTCCAGGAACTAGACGTTTTTACAAGATTGTCTTATTTAGTTTCCATCCCGAAACGAGGCGTTTTATTCTAAATTGAAGCGTTCGATAAATTTGACCGCAGGCATATAATTGATATTCCGAGGATTAAATTTTGAGAACAACGAAGAGTTCGGGTAAAAGGGCCGTTTCAGGATGGACACTATTTAGCAATTATATTATTTTCATATTGAGCAGGGCAGCGAGACTGTCCTCCTTTTCCGAGGTTTGAATGAATCCGTGTGAATTGACTATCAGCCAGGCGCTTAAAAAGATGGAACAGGGTGAACTTTCCGCTGTTGAACTGACAAGAAGCTGTCTGGATAGAATCGGAGCTGTCGAAAAGACTATTACAGCATTTGTGACCATCGATAAAGATGGTGCTTTGGCCCAAGCGGAACATGCTGATCTGCAAAGAAAAAAAGGACATGGAGGACAATTGTGTGGAATACCTCTATCGGTTAAAGATCTGCTCTGCACAAAAGGATTAAGGACCACTTGCGGATCAAAGATGCTTGAGAACTTTGTTCCACCCTACGATGCCACTGTCGTTGAGAAAATAAAGAGTGCAGGGGCAGTTATTCTCGGTAAGACGACCATGGATGAATTTGCCATGGGCTCGACTTCAGAGAGCTGCTCCTTTGGGATTCCCAAAAATCCTTGGAAGAAAGGCTATGTCGCTGGTGGATCTTCCGGTGGATCTGCTGCTTCGGTAGCTTCTTACGAGTGTCCTGGCTCTCTGGGCTCGGACACCGGTGGTTCGATCCGGCAACCGGCATCGCTCTGCGGCATCGTCGGGATGAAACCGACATATGGCCGAGTATCTCGATATGGTTTGACCGCCTTCGCTTCTTCTCTTGACCAGGTGGGCCCTTTATGTCGGACCGTCGAAGATTGTGCCTTGATGATGAACATTATCAGCGGGTATGATCAGAAAGATTCCACTTCGGTGAAAGAAGATGTCCCTGATTTTTCGGCATCATTTTCCAAAGGAATGGAAGGGCTAACTGTTGGCGTTCCCCGAGAGTATTTTACCAGGGGTCTGGATTCCGAAGTTGAAAAGATCATTCACAACAGCATTGAGGTTCTTAGAAAACAAGGAGCGAAGATTGTCGACGTTTCCTTGCCACACACGGAATATTGTGTGGCTGTTTATTATTTGATAGCTCCATCGGAGGCAAGTTCTAACCTGGCCAGGTATGATGGTGTCCTGTACGGGTATCGCGATATGGAAGCTGATACTCTTATAGAAATGTACAAGCAGACACGGTCGAAGGGGTTTGGTGCTGAAGTGAAGCGGCGTATTCTTATAGGAACATATGCATTGTCCTCTGGCTATTATGATGCCTATTACAAGAAAGCCTCTCAGGTTCGTACCCTTATTCTCAATGATTTTAAAAATGCGTTCCAGTCTTGCGACGTACTTATCTCGCCGGTTACACCGACTCCTGCCTGGAAAATGGGTGAGAACACAGAAGATCCACTTGCAGTGTATATGTCTGATATATTAACAATTTCAGCGAATCTTGCAGGAATTCCCGGAATGTCTGTACCTGGTGGTTTTACCGCTGATGGGTTGCCTGTCGGTGTACAGCTTCAGGCAGCTCATTTTCAAGAGGAAAAATTGTTTCAAACTGGTTTCAATCTTGAGCATTGCCTGGGACTTGAAAAGAGGCAACTGGATATTTAGTGACTTACAGATTGTTTTCGTTCATACTCTGTTGAGAACCCTCTTCTGGGCTCTTTGTTCTTTAGAGTTTCTTCATTTTTCTTGTAAAAAAGAAGCTCTTGAAGGTGTTCTTCTCTCGTTGTGGATCCAATTTTTTCTCTATAAGGGGACATGTTCTCGTGAAGGAAAAATTCGTTTTATGGTGATATCTTGAAAATTATAATTCCTTCCTCTATAGGGACGATAACACCATATCTTCCAGGTAAACCTATTGAGGAACTTGAGCGCGAGTATGGGGTTAAAAATCCTATAAAACTTGCCTCGAATGAGAATAGTTGGGGACCATCTCCTAAGGCGATACGTGCTCTTCGGGCTGAGCTGTTGAATTCGCACAGGTATCCGGACGGATCCTGCCATTATCTGGTGCACGCACTCGCAGAAAAATTGGGAGCAGCTCCAACCGAAATTGTGATGGGAAACGGATCCAATGAAGTGATCGAATTTATTGTGAGGGCCTTTGTTCAAGAAGGTGATGAGGTTATTACCAGTCACCCGTCTTTTCTTATGTACCAAAAAATTGTGCAAATCAGAGGCGGTATAAATCATGTGGTACCTCTAAAAAACATGCACCACGATCTTGGGGGCATCAAAAACATGCTTTCCGAGAAAACCCGAATTATTTTTCTGGATAATCCAAATAACCCGACCGGTACGGTTATCCCCCCGGTGGAGCTTTATCAGTTTCTGAGCGACATACCTGAGTCCGTTATAGTTGTTCTGGATGAAGCGTACGTTGACTTTATGGATAAAAAATTGCACTTGGATGCCTTTTCTCTTGTCAGAAACGTTACAGGGCGCTGTCCAGTTGTCTTTTTAAGGACCTTTTCAAAAATATATGGTTTAGCGGGCCTACGAGTTGGTTATGGTTTTATGGCAAAAGAAGTTGCCGATTGTCTGCACAAAGTACGTCAACCTTTTAATATCAACCAAATGGCCCAGGCGGGGGCTTTGGCTGCATTAGAAGATGCGGAATATTACAACCTTATACTTGATCGCACGACTAAAGGTCGTGTTTATCTGCAAAGAGAAGTGGATAAGCTTGGCTGTAAAAGCTATCCATCGGAGACAAATTTTTTCCTTATTGACGTGCGAGGCCAAGCGGACAGCCTTTATAGGGCAATGCTCGGTAAAGGGGTGATTGTTCGCTCTATGAGTGCTTATGGTTTTGAGAATTTCATTCGGGTAACTATTGGCACAGAAGAGGAAAATAGTCGCTTTCTTGAGAGCCTGGCTGATTGTCTCGGTGAACTCGGCTATGTCTAAGATGCAGAATATCGTCACCATTGACGGACCTTCCGGTGTTGGGAAATCCTCTGTAAGTAGAAAAATAGCGAGTGCTACCGGATTTATTTACCTGGATACCGGAGCAATGTATCGAGGGGTCGGATGGTACTTTTTGCAAAAAAAGGTTCCTTTAGATGACGCAAAGGTCATTGCTGAAAAACTAGCAGATCTGGAACTGAAACTGCTTCCGGCTATCGATGAAGAGAGTGATGTGGGGGTTCTGGCAAACGGCGAAAATATTAGTGAGGCCATTCGTACACCTGAAATGGCGATGATAGCTTCCAAGGTCTCTGCCGTTCCTGTTGTCCGGGAAATTTTGACGCAAATACAGCGAAGCTATGGAGATATGGGAGATATTGTTGCTGAAGGCAGAGATACCGGCACAGTTGTTTTTCCAAAGGCAGCTTTTAAGTTTTTTCTAGATGCAGAGCCCGAAGAAAGGGCAAAAAGACGTGTTATGCAGTTGCAGGCAAGAGGTGTTGACGCCGATTTTAAACAGATTTTGGCGATGACCCTTGAACGGGATAAAAACGATAGTGAGCGGGCAATTGCCCCACTAGTACAGGCTCAGGACGCTGTTCGGATAGACACCACCGAGATTACCGCTCAACAAGTGGTTGAGAAGATACTTCAGATCATAAAGAACAAGAGAGGTTGATGTAGGTTGTTCCGGCCCCGCCAAAGAAAATGCGGGACCGGATCTTTCTCTTACTGAACGACAAAATCAGCCCTTCTGTTCTTACTGTAGGCTTCTTCATCCTGACCCATAAACAAAGGTCTTTCTTCACCGTATGATAAAGTTCGCATTCTGTTTGCAGAAATACCAAGATTGATCAGGTAATGTTGGGTATTGATGGCGCGTCTCTCCCCTAATGCGAGGTTATATTCGTTGGTACCTCTTTCATCTGAATTCCCCTCAATGACGATCAACGCGTTTGGAACTGATTTGAGATACTCGGCATTGCTCACGAGTACTTCCGTCATATTTGGACTAATGCCGGCTTGATCGAAATCGAAGTAGATTGGTAAAAGGTTGGCAGAGCATCTTCCGTGCAACCTTTTGTATTCATCCGACTGTTGGTCCGGTTCAGAAATGGGAGCAACGGAATCGTCAAGATTTCCTACCGTCGGCAGGCTATCTTCTGAATAACCGTTTCCTTCTGCAGGGGGGTAATTAATGTCTTTTCCACCAGACATTTCGGAGGAAACGGCACCTTGATTTGCGTCAGGTGGAATAACAGTTTTTTTACCACAGCCAGCACCAAAAAGAAGAAGAGATCCTACCAGCATTGACAGAGCAAGATTTCTACAACACCTTTTCTTCATAAAACGCTCCTATTGTGAAAAACATTGAGATGTGAACCAGTCGTGTGAATACACTAAGATAAAGAATAATACTTCTCAGTAATAAAATCTACTTTAGTCTGATTGCTAAAGAGGTCAAGGACAAATTGTCAGGAAAACATTATTCATTTCCTGTTGCCCAGTGGTTGCTATAGTGGTAATCGATTGGAGACGGTTAGGGCAGATCTTGTATGTTGAATGGAATTTATGACGTAAAAATAAGAATGAACAGGCAGCTTGATGGTTTTCGAGAGGCAAGGGACAAATTATAGATAATGAAAGAGTATGAACTGATTGCCAGTTGTGCCAGTGGACTGGAAATGCTGGTGGAAGAAGAAATTTTGCAGTTTGGGGGGCTGGATGTGCGCTCTGCGAGCGGCGTGGTCACCTGGAGAGGTTCTCTTGAGTCAGGATATCGCTGCTGCCTGTGGTCCCGTTTTTCCTCACGTGTCTATCTACAACTTGCCCAGTTTCCCATTGTCGATGAAGAGACATTGTATCTGAGATGTCTGGACGTGGACTGGCAGGACCACCTCACTGAAGAAACAAGTTTTGCGGTGAGCTGTACACTCTCGGGAGACTCGCCGATCACCCATAGTCGCTATGCTGCTCTCAAGGTAAAGGATGGGCTTGTCGATACGTTCAGAAATCGGACCGGAAAACGTCCATCAGTGGAAACGACTCGACCTGATGTTCAGGTTCATCTTCATGTAGACGGGAAAACGGCAGCTCTTTCTCTCGATTTGTCCGGAGAAAGCTTGCATCGACGAGGATATAGAGGGGCTGCAGTTAAAGCACCTCTCAAGGAAACACTCGGAGCAGCAATCGTCGCTTTGAGCGGATGGCTCAAAGAGGGCGGGACATTAATTGACCCCATGTGCGGTACCGGAACGCTCTTGATAGAGGCAGCTTTGATGTTTGGAGACTCAGCTCCTGGTCTCTCTCGCAGTCATTTTGGTTTCTTTGGTTGGTTGGGTCATGATGAAAATCTATGGAACAGTCTGGTCACTGAAGCTTTGGAGCGAGAAGAAAGAGGGTTGGAAAAGAGTTGGCCGCTCATGCTTGGTTACGATTGTGATCCGGTAGCCGTAAGCGCGGCGCGAAAAAATATCGAGAAGGCCGGTCTTGCCGAGCATATTCAGATAAAGCAGGCTGAGCTCGCCACCCTTCGCTCACCCGACAAGCAGGGAATGTTGCTGTCAAATCTTCCCTATGGGGAAAGGCTTTCCGAGACAGAACAGGTGAGCCGACTGTATAGAGCCTATGGTCGTATTTTGAAAGAGAGGTTTTCCGGCTGGAAAACCGCAGTGTTTATCTCTAACCCGACACTGACTGATAGTTTTACTCTCGCTTGGGAAAATAAACACAAATTATTTAATGGTTCCATTCCGTGCAGGCTACTTTCTTGCACAGTTACCGGTGAAGAGAGTTCGTTCAACTGGTTCCCGGTTGAGCAGAGTAGCGAGGTTCCCGAATGTGAATTTGGTAACAGGTTGAGAAAAAATTTAAAAAAAATGCTTAAATGGGCTGAGAGGAACGAGATTTCCTGTTTCAGAATTTATGACCGAGATCTGCCGGATTATAATTTAAGCATCGATCTCTTTTCCAAATGGGTGCATATTCATGAATATGCACCACCTAAGACCATTGACCCGCAGCTTGCCGCATCGAGGATGGCCAACGCCATGAAATGTGTCAGAGATATCCTTGGTGTCCGGTCAAATCGGATTTTTCTGAAAGCCAGGGAGCGTCAGAAAGGCAGAAAACAATACGAAAAGAAAGGTGTTAATGGAAAAATGTATGAGGTAAGAGAGGGTGAATGTTCCTTTCTGGTAAACTTTACCGACTATCTCGATACCGGACTTTTTCTCGATCATCGACCTATTCGTGAAAAAATACATTTGGAAGCCAAAGGGAAAAGGTTTCTCAACCTCTATGGTTATACCGGAACGGCAACAGTTCATGCTGCGATGGGTGGGGCGGCGAGTACCACAACCGTTGACCTTTCAGCAACATATCTCCATTGGGCGAAAATGAATCTTGCCCTTAACGGCCTAACAGAGCTCAGGAATAAGGTTGAAAAAGCTGATTGTTTAGAATGGCTTGAAGCATCAACTGGAAAATTTGATCTGATTTTTATCGACCCCCCAACCTTTTCCAACACAAAAAAAGACAAGCGGGTTTTTGATATTCAGAAGGATCATGCACGATTAATCGAATTGGCCATGGCTCGTTTGGAAACCGGTGGTTATCTCATTTTTTCAACGAACTTTCGACGCTTTCTTCTTGAGGAAAGGCTGTTGTTGCTCTATGACATAAAGGATATCTCGCAAGAGTCGGTTCCTTTTGATTTTTCAAGAAACGAAAAAATCCACAAGTGTTGGGAAATAAGAAAAAGAGAACAAACTCAACAGGCAAAAAAATGGCCGGAAGACAGGCCCTGGTAAGAGGAGAGTTCTTTTAATATTAAGGGGATCGTGCAAAAGAATGCTATTTGCGGTACACTGGAAACAGGTGATTTTGCTTTTGTAGTAAAAAACGAACCTGGCTCTTGGCAGGATAAAAACCTATGAAGACATTAATAGTAGAGGATGATTTTCTGGCACGCGCGCTACTTTCGACTCTGTTATCGGAGTATGGCATTTGCCATGTTGCGATAAATGGTAAAGAAGCCCTCGATGCCATAAAATGTGCTTTTGATGAAAATGATCCCTATGACCTTATATGCCTGGATATCATGATGCCTGTTATGGACGGACAGGAAGCCTTGTTGGAATTGCGGAAGATGGAGGTGGAAAAAGGTATCAAGGGATTGGATGCCATCAAGGTCATTATGATTACGGCGATTGATGATTCAAAAAATATCGTGAAAGCATTTCGACAGGGACAATGCGAAGCATATCTTACCAAGCCGTTAGACAGGAATAAATTGATCAGTCATATCAGAGAGCTTGGTTTGATAAATTAGGGTGTTATTAATATGAAAAAGCAATCTGGAGGCTTGGAAGATTTTTCGGTTCCAGCACCTGTTACTCTTTCGAATTTGCGAAGACATTTCAAAGAGGTTTACGGTTTTAATTTTTCTCAGACCGAAATTATGCTGGAGAGTTCTTCAAAGTCTCTCGTGCAGGCATTTGGTAATATGTCTGAAGTGTTGAACAACCCAAATTCTCAAGAACAACTTGGGACGATTTTTCATGGATTGAAGGGATTGCTCCTTAATATGGGAGAAAAAGAGTGGGCTGCTTTCGCTTTAGCAGTTGAACAAGAGACGAAAAAGGGTGTTCTGCTTAATTTCGACAGGATCTTTGCTGATATGCAGGTCGGGTTGGCCTCCATACTTTCTTATTGCACGGATAAAGAGAAGAAAGGTATTTAATTAAGGGATCAGCTGGGTGCTGATCGTAGTGAAAACAAGGGCATTCTTTTTAGTTTCCCCTTGGGGGTATCAGTTCATTTACGAAATGTTTTATACTCTTTTCAGCACCCCCTTGAGGGGTGTAAAGCCAAGAAACATTTCTAAGTCACTAAAAACACCAATCGGAGGGGAATGGTGGCTGAATTCGAAAAACTTCAAAAACAGATTGCAAGTCTTAAAGAGCAGCTGGCAAAAGAAAAAAAAACCAACCAACTGTTAAAGAAAAGAGCATTGCAGGCGATAATCGGCAACAACAGTGCCGGTCGGAACAAGATTGAACGGGAGGCTTTTGAGGTCGATTTAGCAAGGGCTGAGCTTTCCAGTCGTGTGAAAAGCGTCTTTTTGGAAAACGTGAGCCATGAGATCCGCTCGTCTATGAACGGGATAGTCGGGATGACCGAACTGGTTCTTGAAACAGAACTCTCTTCTGAACAGCGACAATACCTGGAAATGGTCGGCTCATCGGTTGATCGTTTGTTGGTTGTCGTCAATGAGGTTCTTGATTTATCCAGAATAGAAACAGGGGAGCTGGAGCTGGATCTTGAGGATTTCAATCTGAAAGAAAGCCTTGATCATGATCTTTACGTCCTGAACCTGTCCGCCAGAAAAAAAGAGATTGATCTGGTTTGCACTATTGAGCCGGATGTTCCCGCCTATGTTCACGGCGATCCTGCCCGACTCGTTCAAATTGTCACCAATCTGGTTAATAATGCGATCAAGTTCACGACAACCGGCGGTGTTTTCATCAAAATCGAGAATGGTGGGTATGATGCCAGTAACAATATACTTCTTCGATTGAGTATTCGCGATACAGGTTGCGGAATTGCGCCGGATAAACTTGATCTGATCAACCATTATTTCAATCAAAAGGCGAAACCGAATGTTGGCCTGCCTTTATCTGTTGGCACAACAGGATTGGGTTTGACCATAACGTCTCAACTTGTCAAACTCATGGGTGGAGAAATTGGCGTAAAAAGTACACCCAAAGAGACAATTTTCTGGTTTACCCTTCCTTTCAAGGAAGTTGCCGACTTGCCAGGTATTGAAGAAAAAGCCAATGCAACATTGGAAGGAATTGAAGAGGAGGTTACCTATGCACTTCGAGGTGCCAAAGTGCTTCTTGCCGAAGATGAATACATCAACAGGGTTCTTATTGAGACAATTCTTAAACAACTTGGAGTTGATGTCACGTCTGTTGCAAACGGAAGAGAAGCGGTTGTGCATGCCTGCACCGGTGAATACCAATTGATCCTTATGGATGTTCAGATGGACGATATGGATGGTTTGGAGGCCACCAGACATATCCGAAAACACGAGAATCAACATGGCGGGCATGTCAGTATCATCGCTCTTACCGCTTTAGCTATGTCCGGAGACAGAGAAAAGTGTCTACAGGCTGGCATGGACGATTACCTGCCAAAACCGGTGCAAAGAAACGCACTGATAAGTGTTCTGGCTCAATTTTTGACAAGCCGGGTCTTGGTTGTAGATGGTGATCCGGCAAGTCAACATGTCTTTGTACGTACGCTGGTTGAAGCAGGATGGCAGGTTACTATTGCCGAGTCCAGAAGATCGGCAATGTACGAGGCCTCTCTTTCTCATTTTGATCTGATTATATTTGACATATCAACACCACAGCTTGAGGGAATAGAGGCGGTTAAAACAATTAGACAGCTGGAGGAGTATTCGGGACAACGGACTCGGATCTTTGGTATCGACAAAGAAGAGGTTGACGGAAAAACAAATAAGCAAGACTTTGACGGTTACATTCAAAGACCGGTGACCAAAGACAGCATCCTGCGACAGCTGGAGGTTTTTGAAATGGCAGGGGAGAAGAGATAAGTTTTAAAAACACCCTATGTAGCTGGTTTCTTTGATTACCCAAAAACCAACTGACCAGTGTGTATGTAAAAAAATTCCAGCTATCTACAGTGGTTGATAAAAATTTAAACATAGTTTTATGATACATTTTTCTAAAGTCTGTCTTGATACCTTTGGCTACGAATTGCCACCAAGGGTTCTCTCCTCTGAGGATATTGAAAATCGATTATCTTCTGTTTATGATCGATTGCGTCTGCCGCCCGGCAGGCTGGAGCTGATGAGCGGTATCCGCGAACGGCGCCTCTGGCCCGAAGGAACAAGACCAAGCGAGGCCGGCACCCTCGCCGGAAAAAGGGTACTGGAAGACGCGGATATTAATCCAAAAGATATTGGCTGTCTTATCTTCACCTCTGTTTCCCGCGATATGATGGAACCGGCCACCGCTTCGTTTGTCCACGACAAACTTGGCTTATCATCTTCTGCTTTAATCTTTGACATCTCTAATGCCTGTCTGGGATTTTTGGATGGGATGGTTATGTTGGCCAACATGATTGAGCTGGGGCAGGTTGAAAACGGGCTCATTGTTTCCGGAGAGACAGCGGAAGAGCTGCTGGAATCGACATTATTGGGACTGATAAAGGATACAACACTGACGCGAAAGAGTATTAAGCCTGCCTTTGCATCGCTTACCATCGGTTCAGGTTCGGTGGCACTCTATATGCGAAGAGTTAAAGAGAATGAAGATAAGCCACGCCTGGTTCATGGTGCCTGGCAGGCGAATACTGAACATTCAGACCTCTGTCATGGCGGCCAGAGCGGTTCAAATACAATCTTGATGGCGACAAACTCTGAAGAATTATTACACCGTGGTGTCGAGACAGCCCAGATGACCTGGAACAGGTTTTCCGCAAAAAAGGGCTGGAGTGCTGAAGATATAGATCGTTTTTTTTGTCACCAGGTAGGTTCGGCTCATGCCAAACTACTCTTTGAAAAGCTCGGGCTAGCCCCCGTGAAAAACTTTGAAACCTTAGCAACGCTTGGAAATGTTGGTTCCGTATCTGCTCCCATCACAATGGCGATGGCAATGGAACAGCATGCTTTTCAATCCGGGCAAAAAGGCGCATTGCTAGGAATCGGCAGTGGCATAAACTGTTTGATGTTAGGGGTTGAATGGTAGAATGGATACCTTATTAGATAACAGCCAAGGTCAATTGTTGCTTAAACTGGCAAGAAAAACCCTCGTGCATAAGTTAGAAAAGGGACCTCTTCCCCAAAAACCAGAAGAACCTGTTTTGTCAATAAAAGCTGCCGTTTTTGTTACCTTGAAAAAAGACGGAAAGCTCAGGGGGTGTATTGGCAATCTTGAACCGGTGGGTTCTCTCTGGGAGGGAATACGCAATAACACTATCAATGCAGCCTTCAACGATTATCGTTTTTCGCCTCTTGTTTCGGACGAATTGTCGGCAGTGAAGCTTTCTATTTCCATACTCTCGCAGCCGCAACCTTTGGAATACAAGGATACTGAGGACTTGTTGGCAAAACTGCAGCCAGGAATTGACGGTGTTATTCTACGGGACGGTCAGCGAAGTGCTACTTTTCTTCCCCAGGTCTGGCAACAACTCCCGTCACCGGAGCAATTCCTAGGGCATCTCTGCCTGAAGGCGAATTTGTCTCAAGAGACCTGGCAGCAAAAAAAACTTGAAATCAGCACCTATCAGGTCCAGTCTTTTGAAGAGGAAGGGCAATGAAAGAAGTGATCCTCTCAGAAAAACAGGTTAACAAACTGGAAGACATCTACCTAAAGCTTCAACAGGAGTATGAGAGGGTCGCCGGGGTTTTAGATTTTTCCTGCACCGGTTGTCCCGATAACTGCTGCGATTCCTATTTTCTGCACCATACCTACGCAGAATGGGCGCATCTTTGGCTCGGGATCAGGCAGCTTGCACCCGAGAAACAACAAGCTCTTATTGCCAGGGCCAAATCCTATCTTGAGCAATGTGAAAGTGTTTTGGGAGAGGGAAAGCGCCCTCAGATAATGTGTCCCCTCAACGAAGAAGGACTCTGCGCCTTGTACAAGCACCGTCTGTTGGTCTGTCGTACTCACGGTGTTCCTGCGACGATGACCAGGCCAGACGGCCAAATGCTGCGTTTCCCCGGATGTTTTCGCTGTCAGGAGATTGTCGAGACAAGAGACCAACAGGGCCAGTTACCGCATGTTGAAAGAACATTTTTATTACGAAAACTAGCCCTGCTGGAAAACGAACTTCTGGAAAACAAACGTCACCTAATGCCGAAAGTAAGAATCACCATCGCTGAGATGTTGGTTAAAGGGCCTCCGACGATTCCCCGGCTTTACTGTGAAAAAAGGGCTGATCAGGATATGGAGAAAAAATGAGAAATACCAGCGATCTGTGGGAAGCCCTCGGGGCAGTCGATGGAGAAGAAACCGGTCATGTTCTCACCAGACTTTTTGCCATGTATGAACAGCTCCTGGAAAACAACTCGAAGGATAAAGAAGCCTTGATGTTTTTCAGAAACCTGGATACCGCTCTGACCCTGACGGCTGAGTGTAACCTTAACAGGAGATGAGTTCCGTGCGTGTAAAGGTAACCAAAAAGCAAGAAAATTCCAGGATGTGTTTTGTTTGTGGGTTAAACAACAGTTTCGGTCTAAAAAGTAGATTTTTTGAGCTGGAAGATGGTCAACTCATGGCTATCTTCCAGCCAGCAGATGAGCATCAGGGATATCCTGGTCGTTTGCATGGGGGTATTGCTGCGACAATCCTGGATGAAACCATCGGTCGGGCGATAATGCTGGCTCACTCTGGCAACATCTGGGGTGTAACCATTGATTTTTCTATGAAACTTAGAAAACCGGTGCCAATCGACGGTGAGATCAGGGTTCTGGCCAGAATTGTCTCGGAAGGCAAGCGTTCCTTTCAGGGAGAGGGGGAGATTCTTCTTGCTGACGGTCAGGTCGCGGTTGAGGGAAAGGGGAAATATCTAAAGATGGATATTGAGAAAATTGCAGATTTTGATCATCAAGGAGAGGATTGGCAGGTTATTAGTCTACCGGACGACCCGAAATTTATAGAGCTCATAAAAGAGGCATAACCATGAACTCAAGAAGGTTTTTTAGATGCAGTTGATGCTGTGAAATATCTACTGCATCTTTCTCAAACCTTGAACCGAATATTCAGGATGTCACCATCCGTGACGATATAGTCTTTTCCCTGTAGATACATTTTCCCCGCTTTTTTCAGTTCCGCTTCACTTCCGTATTCCATGAGCTCGTCGTATTTGATCAGTTCAGCCCGGATAAAACCGCGTTGCAGGTCGGAGTGAATCACCCCCGCAGCAACAGGAGCAGGGGAATCCCTTCGAACCAGCCATTGTCTGACTTCATCTTTACCAACGGTAAAAAAGGAAATAAGACCAAGCGCTTTCAGGCAGAGTGCGGTCATGCGCCCAAGCGCAGGTTCTTTAATCCCTAAATCCTGAAGGAATTCAGCTTTCTCTTCCTCCGAATCGAGAAGGACAATCTCCGATTCCACTTGTGCGCAAACGAGCATAGCCTCTATCTTGTTTTGCTTGCACGGCTCTGCAGTTTTTTGAAGCAGACTATCGTCTTCCAATTGATCTTCCGAGACATTGAAGGCGAGGAGCAATTCTTTTCTGGTAATAAGGGGATAGCTTCGGATGAGCATCTCTTCTTCTTCACTGAAATCCATAAGACGGAGCGGTTTTTCCTCCTCAAGATGCGTCAGCAGCTTTTTCATGAGATCCAACTCAATGGCCTGCTTTTCATCCTTAATCTTTTTCAGGGCTGTCTCGATACGAGCAATGCGCTTCTCCACAAAGATTTGATCGTGCATGATCAACTCGGAATTGACCATCTCGGCATCTCTTATCGGGTCCACGGATCCTTCTGCGTGATATACTGAGTCGTCTTCAAAGGATCGTATCACATGGCACAGGGCGTCGACATCGGCGATCTCTTTGAAAATATCGCCTTTGGCTATGTTTTCCTGTTCCATTTTTGGCAAGAGAACCAGATCAATCCGTGCTCTGGCTTGCTTGTTTGGATTGTACATGGCAACCAGCCGGTCGAAACGTGAGTCGAGAATTTCAGCTGTACCCGGAATTGGTTTTGCGGGACCGGCCTGCTCTCGCAGTTCACATCCGGTTAATACTTGAAACAGGGTCTTTTTGCCTGATTGTGGCAGGCCTATGATTCCAACCTTCATCGTAAAATGTATCCTTTTTATGAGAAAGAGTGAGACTGTTGGTTAGACAAATACCATAGGATGTAGGTAGTCAGCAAGATAATAGACCTAAAAATACTGATAAAGGCGGGAGGTCGGGCAAAAGCATGAAACAGAAGGTCAAGGTAAGGGACACAGCTGCCACCACAATAAACTGCTGGATATGGCGGGGCAACAGTATAAACGCGAAGGCAGCTATGACCCTTACCTTGAGGTCTTTTTTAGTTACAGCGGATTACTAAAGCTCAAGTTTAAGAAATCTCAGGCTTTATACTACTTCATATCTTTGCATGAGATTTGGTTGTCCATAATACAGTTGACTGGCATTGGCTAAGTAGTTTCCATCCTGAAACAAGTCGTTTTGCTCTAAATCTAGGCGTTCGATAAATTTAAGCGCAGGCATATAGTCGATATTCCGAGGATTAAATTTTGAGAGCAACGACGAGTTAGGAAAAAATGGCCGTTTCAGGATGGAAACTAAGTAAGGCTTCCTTGTGAAAGACGCACCAAAAACATATAACACGAAAAAATAATATGTGTTACATGTACTAAAATCAAGGCTGGGTGTCAAGCGATAGTAACACAATAAAAATAAAAGTATTACTATCGCTTATAAAAAGACAATGCATAGAGAAAGTTGAACGACAGAAGGAAATCGAATGGAAAGGGCGAAGTCAGTAGCTGGGGAAGGTGTATATGTTTCGACAATAGGTATTATTCATTCCTGCTTTACCGAGAAATTCGGTATTCCCAGACAACCGGGGATGGTAAAATCTGCGACCGCAAGACTTGAATTACTCCCTCCATACAATAGAGAAGAGATGGTTCGTGGTTTAGAGCAGTTTTCTCATATCTGGGTGCATTTTCATTTTCATCAGACAGTTCAAGAGGGATGGAAACCGACAGTCCGTCCACCTTGGCTTGGAGGGCAAAAACGAGTGGGAGTTTTTGCCAGCCGAAGCCCACACCGGCCGAATCATCTTGGCTTATCAGTTGTCCGACTCGAGGCAGTTGTATGGGAAAAGGGAAAACCTTTTCTTGAGCTTTCCGGGGTCGATTTTCTTGATCAAACACCTGTTTTCGATATAAAACCGTATGTACCCTATAGTGATTGCATTATCGAAGCATCTTGTGGCTATGCACATGGTGAAAAACCTGAGGTGGAAATTGTTTTTAGCGAAAGTGTTGATTTATTCTGCATTGATTATTTCAGAAAAACCGGCAGAGACATACGACAGTTGGTAGAAGATATGATTCGTCACGATCCGAGACCGGCAAGTCAGAAGGGGAATAAAAGCAGTTTCGGGATGTTGCTCTGGAATGTGAACTTTCGCTGGAAAGTGGAGGAGGGCCGTTTCTTCGTTGAGAGCTGTGAGGAAGTTATGGTTTGATAAATCCTTGGATGATGCAGTTGACTCTTTTGTCGATTACATAGGTTTCACTTTTAATGTCGTAATCAAGACTTCCTCCGTCAATTTCTACTTTGTCCCCCCTCAGTCTGGTTTTGCCGGGACAATGGACGGTTCGTCGTTCACTGTCATACAGGAGTAGATCGGTATAAAGGACTTGCTTATCCCTGGTTTTATTGACAACCACTTCATCGATTAAGGTCAAAATCTTGGTGGTTGTACTGTATTTGCCGGTTTTGGCTACGATATTGGTAATATTGCCTTCTTCATCGTAGAGATCAGCATTGACAGTTTCCATAATGAGGACGTTGGGGTCCGCTCCAGTGTGTGCATTTTCAGCACGAATCACCGCTGTTTTCTTGCCTTTCTGGTTTTGCAGAATTTTCACTCTATCCATATTGAAATTTTGAGTATCCGGCTGTTGATTTGTCGGCGAGGGATCAAAATCGCCCGGAGGGGTAAGGAAGTTGCCGACAGGTATGGACCAGAAGGGAAAGGTAACGATAAAGAACAGGGGAATGATCCAGATTGTGTTACGGTGAAATTTCATCGATTTTTGTATTTTTGCAGCAGTTCCATGGCCAGGTTTTTTGACTCGATTATCAAGTCACAGGCATCACGAACTGCTCCGGCTCCCCCCGATCGTTCGGTTATGAAATGGGCAATCTCTTTTACTTCCCGTACGCCATTGGCTGGAACGATGGCCAATCCGACTTGCTGAAGGAGTACCAGGTCCAACCAATCATCTCCCATATAGGCTATTTGATATGGTTTTAATCCGGAAACTTTCATCACTTCCTTGAATGCCTCGCTTTTATTCGGAACTCCTTGATAAATATAGTGCATTTTGAGTTCGTTTGCGCGTCTGGCTACTACTTCGGATTTTCTGGCGGTGATGACACCAACCTCAACACCAGCCTCACGCAAGAAGTCGAAGACCAAAACCATCCTGGGTGTTGAAAGCTTTACTCTCCTCACCATTTCCAGCATAGTAAAGATTGCCATCAGTGAGGACTCCGTCGACATCAAGCAGCAGAAGTTTGATCTCTTTGGCTTTGGCGAGAGCACGCTTACGATACGGGGTCGTTCATTTGGTCTTCCCGTTCGCGGGTCCTGGTACGATATCCATCGAGAATTTCACAATCAGAGGGGTAGTTTGTTGGGGAAGTAGAACATTGGTCAGACATGATCAGGTAACAGCATTTCTAACCCTGATCAGTTGAACAAGTAAGTCTTCAACTTTATCAAGGGGGATGGAATTCGGCCCGTCACAAAGTGCCTGGTCCGGGTTGGGGTGTATTTCCAGAAAAAGTCCGTCTATTCCTGCGGCAATTGCAGCTTTAGCTCAAAGTACCAATGAATTCCCGTTGACCGCCGGAAGATCCGCCTGCACCACCGGGGAGCTGGACTGAGTGGGTTGCATCAAAGATTACAGGGCAGCCAAAGGAGCGCATGACAGGCAGGGAGCGCATGTCGACCACCAGGTTGTTGTAGCCAAAGCTTGCGCCGCGTTCGACTAGCATAATTTTTTGGCCGCCGACTCCTCGCATCTTATTGACCGCGTTTTCCATATCCCAAGGTGAGACAAACTGCCCCTTTTTGACATTAACGGGTTTGCCGGTTTTGGCGGCAGCGGTAAGAAGGTCCGTTTGACGGCAGAGAAAAGCAGGAATTTGGAGAATATCAAGTACTTCGGCAGCAGCGTCAACCTGGGATACATCGTGAATGTCGGAAATGACTGGAACCTTCATTTCCTTGCGGATTTTCGAAAGCGTTGCAAGGCCATCTTCCAGACCTGGACCACGATAAGAATCAAGCGAGGTACGGTTGGCTTTATCGAAAGAGGCCTTGAAAACGTAGCTGATTCCCAATCGGTTACAGATCTCCTGCATGGTTCCGGCAACAGTTCTGGCCAGATCCTCGGATTCAAGGGCGCAGGGGCCTCCGATTAGCAGGAGTGGTTGCCCTGTGCCGACGATAAGAGGTGTCCCCGAAGGGGTGTCGATTGCAACGGAAATATCAACCATCGTTGACCTATCCTTGTTGCTTATGTTTGAGAGCCGCACTGATAAAATCCCTAAACAGCGGATGCGGTTTCATGGGCTTGGACTTGAATTCCGGGTGAAATTGACAGCCGAAAAACCAAGGGTGGTCTTTAATTTCAACAATTTCGACCAGATTGTTATCAGGCGAAGTTCCCGATACTATCATGCCGTTCTCTTCCAGCCTTTGTCGGTAATCATTGTTAAATTCAAACCGATGTCTGTGGCGCTCGGAAATTTCATCAAGAGCGTAGGCTCGGTGCGCATTGGTGTCTTCTTTGAGTACACAGGGATATGCACCAAGACGCAAAGTGCCGCCAAGGTCCGACTCTTCGTCTCGTGTCTGTATTTGGTTGGTGCGGTAATCAAACCACTCTTTGATCAGATAAATGACCGGATCAGGTGTGGCCTCATCCAGTTCCGTTGAATTGGCCATGGAAAGGCCGAGCACATCTCTTGAAAACTCAACAACTGCCAGTTGCATGCCGAGACAGATTCCGAAAAACGGTACCTTCTTTTTGCGCGCATAATTGATTGCTTTAATTTTCCCCTCTACACCGCGCTTACCGAAGCCGCCTGGAACCAGTATACCGTCGCAGCCATCGAGAAGACTGGCAACATTTTTAGACTCAAGGCATTCAGCACTGATATACTCCAGGTTGACTTTGGTACCGTTGGCAAGACCGCCATGAACCAGCGCTTCGTGGAGACTTTTGTATGACTCCGTCAGATCCACATACTTGCCGGTGATGGCGATGGTAACTTGGTTTTTGGGGTTCTGGATATTGTGAAGCAGGTCTTCCCACGGTTTGATGTTTGGTTGGCCGGTCCAGATATTGAGCAGCTCAAGGATTTTGGTGTCGAGACCTTCCTTATGTAGATTCAGGGGAAGTTCGTAAATAGTGTCAACGTCGATTGCGGTAATAACAGCATCCTGAGGGACATTACAAAACAGAGCAATTTTAGCCTTCAGGCTGTCATCCAAGGGAACTTCCGTTCGGCAAAGCAGGATATCAGGCTGGATGCCATCGGCCCTGAGTTCGCGTACTGAGTGCTGGGTAGGTTTGGTTTTCACTTCGCCTGCGGTTTTTATATACGGTACTAGGGTCAAGTGAATAAAAAGTGTATATTCTCTTCCCAGATCACCTCGCAATTGACGGATTGCTTCAATAAACGGCAATCCTTCAATGTCGCCGACCGTACCGCCGATTTCGATGATCGCTACATCAACACTGCCGTCAAGTTGCCGTACCGCGGCTTTAATTTCGTCAGTAATATGGGGAATAACCTGAACGGTTGCGCCGAGATATTCACCTCGCCGTTCTTTGGTGATAACCGAATAGTAAATTCGCCCTGAGGTGTAATTGTTTTTCTGAGCCATTACAGCACTGGTGTAGCGCTCGTAGTGGCCCATATCCAGATCTGTCTCGGCGCCGTCATCTGTGACGTAGACTTCGCCGTGCTGGAAAGGGTTCATCGTACCGGGGTCAACGTTGATGTAGGGGTCCAGCTTCTGAAAAGTTACAGTCAGTCCCCGACTTTCAAGCAGTGCCCCAATGGCTGCGGCGGCAAGTCCTTTTCCAAGAGAGGAAAGGACGCCACCGGTAACAAAAATAAACTTGGTCCGTTTGGTATTATTTGGCTTTTTCATGGTAGCCACTATAGCAATCGAACCTTCTTTTTGAAATAGAAAACTTCTTCCTGATACGGAAAAAATCGGCTTCATGACCTGAAAGGATACTATAACCATTTGATGGTGTCGTGTGGGGTGATTTTAAGGAGGAGCTTGATCGAACTGGTGCAAGTGCCTATGGTGTCAGGTGAAAGTATGATAAGAAAAGGAGAAATCTATGCAATACTATGATATTCGTGGCAGTTGTTTGTATCTTGGCGATGACAGCTTTTGCAGCTGGGGACCGGTCTATTAAATCACAAAAAACTGCAGTTTTCGGGGGCGGCTGTTTCTGGTGTATGGAGCCGCCTTTTGAACAGCTGGAGGGGGTGATCAGCGTGATGGCCGGATATAGCGGAGGGGATGAAGAAAATCCCACCTATGAGGAGGTCTCCAGTGGTCGCACTGGACATATCGAATCCGTTCAGGTCGTCTATGATCCTGAAAAAATTACCTTTAAGGAATTGCTCGATACCTTCTGGCGGTACTATCGATCCAACTGATCCGGGAGGCCAGTTTGCTGATCGCGGCAATCATTATAAAACAGCCATCTTTTACAATGATCAGGAAGAAAAAAAGATCGCCGAACAATCCCGGGATGAACTGGAGGCCTCGGGGGTTTTCGATAGGCCGATAGCAACTGCTATCCGGCCCGTCCAAACCCTTTTATCCCGCAGAGGAATACCATCAGGACTATTACAAAAAAAACGTCAATCATTACGAGTCCTATAAGGTTGGTTCCGGCAGGGCTGGCTTTCTGGAGAGGACCTGGAAGGAGCAACCACCAAAGAAAAAATTTGTCAAACCTTCGGATCAGGAGTTACGTTCACGGTTAACCCCGGTGCAATATGAGGTGACCCAGAAAAATGGTACTGAATTACCTTATGAAAACATATACGAAAGCAACAAGAAGGCCGGTATCTATGTCGATGTGGTCTCTGGGGAGCCGCTTTTCAGTTCCCTCGATAAGTTTGATTCGGGAAGCGGGTGGCCAAGTTTTACACGACCTTTGGTTAAAGAGAATGTTGTAGAGAAGAAAGACCTGAAGCTCCTGATGGCGCGTACTGAGGTGCGAAGCGCTGGTGGGGATTCACACCTTGGCCATGTGTTTGATGATGGCCCGGCACCTTCCGGGTTGCGTTACTGTGTCAATTCGGCAGCACTCAGGTTCATCCCTGTTGAAGAACTAGAGGCAAAAGGGTACGGAGAGTATTTATCCTTATTTCAGTAGTTGAGGATATGTTTCATACCGCTCAGGCAAATATGGAAACCTGAGCGGTATTTGTTGTCTGACCGATTGTTTGGCCAGTTGTCATTTGCTAAAATGAAGAATTATTTTCCGTTGAGGATATCTTCCACTTTTTTTCCTTCGACCTCTGCGGTGAAGATACTATGTAGAAGAGGTGATACTTCATTCGTGTGTTCTTCAGTGAGGAGAAAACCGGGGATTGGTTTTGCTGTGAGGGTTTGCATTCGTGCCTGGATTATCTGGGTTGGACTGAGATGGTCGGCAATATCGCGAAATTCACTGATGTCGAGGAGAGCGGGGAGAACATCCAGCATGTTTCCCCAGTATTCCTTTTGGCCAAGGTGTTCTATAATTTGAGATACCGCCGTTGCGGCTTCAAGGTAAGAATCAGACACGATCGCGGGGTGAATTGCAGAGCAGGTTTTTTGAGAGATGAACATTCGGCAACCAAAGGGCCGAGCTGGATAAATGCGGCAATTGTCATTTTCGAGAAACGGGCATACTGCTAGATTGTAATGTTCAGCGGCATTATCATCTTTGCCTGCGAGGCAAGCTGATGCAAAGTCGTTGGTAGTCGTCAGCGGAGGCGTATGGGTTCGGGGGGAAGCTAGTTTTTCTGCCAGCCAAAGTGACATGCCTTCTTTTACTATAAAGCGAAGAATAGCTTCCCCTTCCACGGCGGTTATGGTTACATTTTGGGTACAGCAGCTACTGCATCCCTTGTGGCAGACCTTATCAAGGTCACTGTTCCATTGGTCGAAAATATCGTATAGAGTAAACAAAATCTTTTGTTTCATTATCGTTCAGCCTCCTGTGCCATAGAGTACGAGAAGGGCAAGAATAGCATATCGGGAAAATTTTCCAACAAAAACAAGTGCTGAAAAACGGAAAAAGCCGATCCGGAAGACGCCGGCAATAAGGCATAGAGGATCGCCAACAACCGGCAGCCAACTAAGAAGCAGAGACCAGGATCCATACCTTCCATACAATTTTCTTGCTCTCTCTAGTTCTGGATCACCAAAACGGAGTATAACTCGGACAAAATAATCTGACCCCCAGATACCGATCATATATGTTGTGAAGGCACCCAGGCAGTTGCCAAGTGTTGCTGTGATGACAACATTGTGAAGGGGAAATCCCTGGAGGACCATGACAATCAACAACCACTCTGAACCGATTGGTAGTAGTGTTGCCGCCAGAAAACTGAGAATGAAAAGCAGCGGCAGGCTGGGAGTGGTGAATGTGTCGTAAAAGAAGGGTAGTATATCCATGAGTAAAAAAGGTATTCGAAAAGGACTGATATGGCAAGATCAGGTTCCTTATTTCCGGCCAATTGGAGGAGATCTGGGAACAGTTTTGGTTTACACTGTTCTTATCCTGAAAAAAAGTAGTTGAGAGGTTGATGTGAACAAAGTTTTTTCGAAATTAGTATTGTTTATCCTGCCGATGGTTATTCTCACCGGACCTCTATGTTATTCTGTCCAGGGGGCCGAAAACACCAAATTTGTCCAATGGATAGCCGACTTATACCCAGAAGCACATAAAGAAGGGATCAGCAGAGCAACCTGGGATACTGCTTTTTCGGGTGTAACCGAGCCTGACGCCGAGATCCTGGAAAAAGCAAACTATCAGCCTGAATTTACCACCGAACTATGGGATTATCTGGATGCTCGGGTTAATCCACTGGCCATTGAAAAGGGTTTGAAGATGGGTAGATATTATGCCCGGACCCTCGCTGATGTTGAGACTAAATTCGGTGTTGAAAAATCGGTTTTGCTCGCTATCTGGTCTATGGAATCTAATTACGGTGCCATTCTCGAAAAGCCGGACCGTCTATATTATGTTCCCCGTGCACTTGCAACGCTTGGTTATGGAGATCCCAAAAGACAAAAATTTGCTCGTACGCAGCTGATTGCCGCACTAAAAATCCTTCAGGCCGGAGATATCTCCAGAGAACAACTGTCGGGCTCCTGGGCTGGAGCTATGGGGCACACACAGTTTATTCCCACCAGTTATCTTGCCTATGGGGTTGATATGGATGGCAATGGCCGCCGAGATATCTGGAATTCCGTTCCCGATGCCCTGGCTACCGCGGCCAATCTTTTGCAAAAGAACGGTTGGAGAACTGGCAAAACCTGGGGATACGAAGTTATTCTTCCCTCAAACAGAGAGCAGTTAAAAGACGAGACTAAAACCCTGGCTGAATGGCAAAACCTCGGGTTCAGACGGCCGGGCGGCAAGGCGTATCCCCGACTGGAAGAGAAGGCTGTGTTGAAAATTTTTACAGGAACAAATGGCCCGGCCTTTCTGATGACGAAAAATTTTTATGTCCTGAAGCACTATAACAACTCAGATGCCTACGCCCTTGCCGTAGGGCTCCTTGCCGATAGACTTGCGGGGTGGAGCGGTTTGGTCCAAGACTGGCCAAGACCTGCCGGGTCGCTGAATATTGAGGATAAGTTCGAACTACAGCAACAACTGCAACGACAAGGGTATTACACCGGAGAAGTTGATGGGCGTCTGGGGGATGGTACTAAAGCGGCGATCAGACAATTTCAGGCTCAGGCCGGGTTGGCTGAAGACGGTGTTCCATCGCAGGAGCTCCTTCGGGCTTTGCGTAAATAATATTTGTGTTTTGGGTTTTGCTATGAGTGTTTAAGGTTCATCGGAATTCTTTTCTTATTGGGCCACTGTTTCCTGGAATCTTTTGAAGCGCATTGCATTTGTGAAATCCATGAAATCCATCGATTGATTTTCTGAACCGCGTAACCGCAGGTCCATCTGCGGAAAGGGAATTTCGATACCGTGTTTATGCAATGTTTTATATATGGTAGTCAGAACTATATCTGTTATCCGAGCGGGTTGTCTTGCATTAAGTCCTTCCACCCAGATTGCGGCAAGAAGAGCAAGTGAGCTTTCAGCATGGCTTGCCATCCATATTTGCGGTTCCGGTTGGGGCAACACTCCCGGGAGATCCAGCACTGCCTCTTTTACCAGGGATTTAACCTTATCGATATCCGTTCCATAGGCTACAGAGAAAGGGATTCTGAAACGGACTTTTTCATCTGAATATGTCCAGTTGACAACCTGGGATGCCATAAGATCTGCGTTGGGAATGATAATATTGATGTTATCATTGGTCCTCAGCACAGTTGCCCGGATATTCATCTGCACCACGTTTCCTCGGAAACCGCCTGTCGTAGAATTGTCCCCGATGCAAATAAAATCGCCAGGTCGAATTGATTTGTCAAAAAGGAGAATGATTCCGGATACCAGATTGTTTACAATAGTCTGCATTCCAAATCCGATACCCACAGACAGGGCGCCTGCAACCAGAGCCAGGGAACGGGTATTTATCCCGATAACAGAAAGCATGATCATGGCGACAATGAATACAAACGGATATTTGCCAATAGCCTGAATAAGGTGCATGGTCTGTTCGGACCAGTTCCTCTTTTTTCCCATCCTGAGCACCACATGCACATACAGACGGTTCATAATGATTCCAAAGATCAGCAGGAGGAGCACCTGTACAATAAGGAGTAATGATAAACTCATTCCGCTGTAAGAGATCAAAGGGTACTTCAGCACATACATAACTTTTTGAAATATCTCGGCTGTAGCCTCGCGGGATTTGGTCACTATGGATCCGAGTGAGGATTGCAGAAGGTCGATAGCCCTGTCGAGTAACCGTCCCTTGTTTTCAAGCAACTCTGCGCGCTGATCTATACCTGACAGCATTGTGAAGACGGTTTTCACCTTTTCATCAAGAGAGTTTATGAGTTCTTGTGCTTTTGGACCTACCAAGGCATTGCCACCACGCAACGTTGATAGATCTTTTTCATAGGTATAAATCAGGTTATGTGCATTTTCTGTTTTCTTTCTTAAGTTGCTGATGTGTTTATTTATCTCTCCTGAACTATAAGATAGTTTAAAGAACTCCGGTTCCTCTGCGAGCAAATGAAACCAGGTGTTTTTTTGACCCTCTTCGAGGAGGTCAATCTTTCCTTCGAGAATTTTATCGTCTTTGACCAATCGTTGAATTTGTTGTTTAAGTAACTTCAGCTGCTGATAGTGCATTTCCTTTCTTTCGTCGTCGGCGAGTTCCCGCCCGAGATACCCTCTCAACAGGTTTTCCTGTTGCTCAATCAAAACATCATTTCCTGCCGCCGCTAGAATTTTTTCATCTTCAAGCTGCTGCAAATTTTTCTTTGCCTTATCAAGCAGTTTTTCTTGTTTATTGATCATTTCCTGATCAATCTGGATATGCTCCAAAACGGCAGGATACAGTTTTTGGGCAATTTCCAAACCTTCCTTCAGTTGTTTATCTGTTTTGGTCTGCTGGGCAAGTTTACGATGCTGGAACGCGTACTGCAATTGGACTATTTCCTGGTCGGGGTCCTTTTCATCAAGTGCGATTAATCGGTTGTAGAGAGTTTGCATTTGTTTATCAATATTTTCTATATTCTGGGTCGATATTTTGCCTTCCTGAATGATACTGATATAACGTTCCAAATATTGTTCAGCTTCCGGCCAGGGCAGAGGTTGCTTGAGATCCAGCTCAGAAAAACGCATATCAATTGACGATTTTTCAGGCTTGTCCGGAAGTGCTTCCAGTTTCATCAAAAGCTGTTGCTGTACTAAATATCTTTGCTTTTCTTTCTCTTCAACTGTGGTCGTGATTGCCTCAGCCACTTGTTGTGCTGTAAGTTTATAGGCAGCTTCTCTTTCAATGGTTTTATCTGAATAGAGTTGTGCATTCGGTTCAACTGCCTCGAGGTTGTGCACCATGGGCCCAAAGAAAAATAGAAAAATCAAAAGCAGGGCTTTTGGCATAACGACTTGTAGGGAAAAGGGATTTTTCATTTTTATCTATTTGAAAATATAAATATTATAATTGAGTTTTTGCCAAAAATAGAATGGGTAATCAGGGCAAATGATATTCGGACATAGAATCTATGGTTTGTTAACCGATCGAGCGGTGAGGTTTCAGGCAGAGAGGTTGGTGGTGTGAGAGCATTTTTGATCCTAAAATGATGGTTAGCAGGATAATGTAAATTCCAGTACCGCCGATGCAATAAAGTTGCCAGTTGAATATTGTCTAGCAGCTAAACTTGGCAAGTGAAGTTCGTTCTTTTGAGTATTCTTTGTGGAGTACTACTCTGTAACCCAAGGGAAAGGGAAATCAAATGCAACTTTCAGTAAGTTACATCAATTCTGGAATCGGCCATCATTTCGAGATATTACAGGAGTAATTGATTGGATTTTCACCATTTAACAAGGGATTGATCGGTTAACAGTCGATTGACTGCACAAAAAACTGTCTCTTCTTGAAATAACGGCAAAGACAAGGTAACGGTGCGCAGGTTCTGGTTCACTTATGTGTCTGTGTGCAAAATTAAGTCATTTCGCTTCAAGAGCGGATGCATAAAATACTTCTTCAGAACATTCGTCTCTTTCCTCACTTTTCAGCAAGACCAGTGGGCAGCTTGTTGAAAAAAAACATCAGTTATCTAAAACTCTTGTTAATGAATTACTTAAATGAAACACGTTTCGTGCGAAAGGTTTTAACGAATTACTTAAACGTTATAGCTTCTTTTCCAGCTTTGGCGTGGAAAGGAAGGCCGGAAAAAATGTACCATTTCATTCATGGAGCGGGATATCAATGAATTCGGCGGTCGAGCTACTCATGATATGTTGCATCTATTTGATATCAATGCGCCTGGTTATTTTGTGTTCACAATGTGGCACCTCTTTTGCAATCGGGATATCACAGTGTGGTGTCGGTCCAAGGGGAGCGCTCTGTTCTAAAGATAGAGAGAGTTTCACTAACAGAAAACCAGGAGAATTGTATGAAACAAGTTGTTATTGCGGTAGGCTTATTAATCATGATGAGTGGATATTGTTTCGCTGAAGACGAGCATAACCGGCGAAATATCCAAATGTCAACAAATCCAGACCAGGCGATACTTGGCGAAACTGTTCAGTTCCAGTGTGCCGAAGGAGGACGCTGGCGAGGTGAGTTACGTTCAGCAAGAATTGAGATAAAAAATTCACAGGGAGCCACTGTGGTTTCCAACCAGAACATGCATATTGACGGAGTTCGGTCGAGTTATGATTTTGTTATTCCTTCAAATGAAAAAAAGGGAAACTGGAAGTTTAAATGTGAATTGCGGGATCGAAAATCTCGAGTCAGGCAAACTTCTGGTTTTGTTGTTGTTGCTGCATCAACGACTCCCCCACCTGTCGTCGATCCTCCACCCGTGGTTGATCCTCCACCCGTAGTTGATCCTCCAGTGGTCGTTGATCCTCCAGTGGTCGTCGACCCACCGGTGGTAGTCGATCCACCACCGGTTGTTGATCCTCCAATTGAAGGTCCTATTGCTGCCCACAATACCATAACGGAATACAATGGCCCGGAAACCTGTATTGGTTGTCACCAGCAAGAAGCAACGGAAATGCTTCAGAGCCTCCACATGCAATGGTCCGGTCCGACACCCGATCTGACTAATACTAACGGTGAGGCACTGGGAAAAGGAGTTGGTGGTATCAACACCTTCTGCACCTACGCCATGTCTTCAAAGGCGGCTTGTTTTTCCTGCCATGTCCGTGCCGACGGTAATGCACCAGACCCTGTACAGGCAAAGGATGTCGATTGTCTAATGTGTCATAATGACACTTACCAGAGAACATTTGTTACGGATCCGAATAATACCGAAACTGTTACCAATGTTGATGGTGAAGTTAAAACGTATGTCTTCGGTAAGGTCGATGGCCAGGGTAACTACACCACAATTCCTGATTTCGCAAACATGCCAGTCGGTACCAACATGGTCAATATCGCCAGAACGGTTCATCTACCGACGAACAAATCCTGTCTGCGTTGTCATGCTAAAGCCGGTGGTGGGGATTGGACAAAACGTGGTGACATGGGACTCAATTCAGCCAATGCGACAGTAGAACAAGATGTCCATCTCGCCAAGGATGGAGCCAATCTTTCTTGTGTAGACTGCCATTCAGCTCTTAATCATAAGATTGCCGGACGTGGTATCGACCTTCGCGCGACAGAGGCTGCGGCCCCTACCTGCCAGGCTTGTCATACAAAAGCACCTCATTCTGATGCAACCTTGAACAGGCATGCGCAGGGACAGGTCAGCTGTCAGGTTTGTCATATCCGGGAGTTTGGAAAGGGTGGTGCTACGGAAATGTCCAGAGACTGGAGTAATCCGGTCTGGAATGCAGCTTTCTGTTCCGGCCAGGGGGGCTTTGTCGGCGAGGAAATCAAAAAAGCCAACGTCAAGCCTGAATATGTGTGGTTTGACGGGACGTCTTATGTTTACAACGTTGGAGAGACCATTACTCCCGATCCCCAGACTGGTATCTATCATATGGCGAAAGCGAACGGTAAACCTTTTGACGGTAAATCGTATATTGTGCCAATCAAACGACATTTTTCATCTATGCCTTTGCATGAGAGTGGCAAGATCATCCCACCTGCGATAATGTGGATGTTTATGACCGGAAATTTTGATATCGCCGTGCAAAAGGGAATGGAAGAGCAGGGTATGTCCGGGAATTACTCGATCGTTCAGGCTGATGCTGAAATGTTGATTACCCATGGTGTAGATCCAAAAGAAAAAGCACCTTCCTGTACAGAGTGCCATAATGGTTCAGGCGCTACTCCAGATGGAGCCGGAATAGTACCTTTTGATGCCCTTGGATATCACACAGTACCAGCAGCAGTACAGTCATGTAATCTTTGTCATGAGAAAAAAAGTATGAAATGGGAAAGCATGCATCAAAGCCATCGACAGGATAATGTTTCTTGCAGCAGCTGTCATACATCAGAGCCCACAGGTCTGGTCAAAGCACAGAACGTTCTGTGTAGCAGCTGTCATGAAAGAAAATCATGGAAAAGCGAGGGGCATAAGAAGCACGTCGTCGATAAAAAAATTGCCTGTATCAAATGTCATACTTTTTCATAACGTTTATAACGATATGATATCCTGAGAATCAACAAGGTGTGCCCTTATGGGCGCACCTTGTTGATTACTCCCTCGATGATGTACCGCACAGCCAACCCGGAAAGTGTTTGTGTTTAAACGGCTAAGTTTGATTACGATTTGGTAATTTGATAAACAGCGTTTGTTGGAAGCATGAAGAGTGTTTTTGATTGCATAGTTGTTAAGTTGGCTCTTCAGTACAGGTGCTTCCTCTGTAGTGGATTACTTGGTAACAAACCGGATTATCTGCGTAATTACATTTTTAAGCCGGAAGTTAGCTCTCCTGCCTTTGACCTTGAGATTCTCTGATCTGGTGCGCAAATTTGTATGTAGAAGTTTGTTGCCGACCTTGGGTTTGTTGTTCAGAGTACAATATCGTTACCGTTCATCCTCCACGTTAAATATTGTAGAAAAATTATTTTTTGTTTGGGCGAATCAGGGTATTGAACATTAACTCTGTTACAGGGAAAAGAATTATCTTTTCAGACAGATAGCCTTTCCGATCATGATTGTTATCATCAAGACAAGGTTGAGTTTGTTGCTTTTGGCACGGTTTCTGCTTTCCTTCCAGTTTAGAGACAAGGTTAGCAATGAATGCGATGAGTTGCAAATTGCAGAGAGGTGATGAAATTATGAAAGATAAGCATGGTGAGTTGCAATTCTGTCAGGAAAGAAAAGCAGTTATCATTCATCGGATTGAAGAGATGGCCCACCATCTAATCAGTCGGAGTTTTGCGGAACAGAATAAACAAACCTATGTAAAAATAGTTTTCGGGTTTTCTTCCCGTTTACTGAAGCTGGGATTGTGTTATGGATGATCAGCTTCATATTATTATAGCCGGTGATAGAGGCAAAGTTTTCAAGTTGCCGTGCTCAAAGAAAAAACTTTGTGTTATCATTGCGGCTTCGGCCATGGTATTCATCATACTTACTTTGGCCAGCATTTGTTCCTTCTCGCTCTACACCCGGAATTGTAGTATCTCAAATCAAATTGCAGGTCTAAAGGAAAAACTGCACTCCAGTACAGAACTAATAGCCGAACATAATAGAATTAATAAGGAACAACGACAGAAACTCGCCAGAAAAGTTGCCCTTCTTGAACGGGACAACATCGAACAGTTCACTTCATTCAAAGAGGAAAAAGCTTCACTTCTCTCCAATGCCGTTGAAGAACTGAGAGAACGTAGTGAACTCATTGAGAGAGTTATCGACAATATTGGGATTAAAGTGTCGACAAATAATTATGGTAATTCCAAACACAGCGGTGGGCCATTTGTCGAGTATCCAGATTCAGAGAGAGACAATCTCCTGTTTAAGGCGGATAAGTACTTGGATGCTATCCGGTTCCTGCCTTTAGGTAAACCGGTCAAAGGTCCTATAACCTCCAGCTTCGGGAAACGAGAGGATCCGTTTAATCACAGGTCGGCATTTCATACCGGCATTGACTTTCGCGGCGACAAAGGGGAAAAAGTATACGCCACAGCAAGTGGGGTGGTAAAAAAAGCCTATCGCAACGGTGGATATGGTAATTATGTACTCATTGACCATGGCAACGGGTACACATCTTCCTTTGCTCACATGAAGAAATATCTGGTCCATAAAGGCGATAGGGTGAAGAGAGGACAGCTTATAGGCTTGGTCGGCAACACAGGACGGTCGACCGGTTCTCATCTCCATTATGAAATAGCACTCAATGATAAAACTATTAATCCGTATAAATTCTTAAAAGTATCCAGTTTAACAATTCCCTCAAAAAAGAGCAGGATTCTGCTTAGTCCCCGATTTCGAAAGAAAAATTTCATAACGAAATGAATTTCTTTGTGAAAACAGGAGAATCATATCTCGACATAGTTCGAGTAGATTAGACTCACGATGCTGGCACTATTGCTTTAAACTGGCTCTGGAACATATGACCTTCTTTAGTATGGCTGGTTTTTCATCCCTAATCTTAGCTCGTGTCCATCCATAACCGCTCTTCTCTTCCTAATTATTAGTTGCTCCTGATTTTTTCTCCTCGGAATATTGTGGGTATGTCTGTAGTAAAATTCATCAAGCGCCTCGATTGAGAAGAAAAATTCTCGTGTCTGGATAGAAACTAACCTTAGACCGATAGATTTTTAGAGGGATTAACAATCCTGAAATGAAATTAAAAGGTACTGAAAATGGAAAATTGCGACGAGAGTGCTTAAACTCATCAATTGAGTGAAATTATGGAAGCAATAATTTCAAATTGGAGGAAAAATTATGGCAAGTGAAGTGGTAATCGATCAGGAAGAGTGTATTGGCTGTGAAGCCTGTGTAGAGCTGTGTCCAGCAGTGTTTGCCTTTGACAGTGATGCAGAAAAAGCCAAGGTTATTGAGGGCGCCGATGTGGATGTGGCGTGTGTCGATGAGGCGATTGCTTCGTGCCCTGCGGAATGCATCAGCCGAGAATAATGGTGATGCACTTGCGGTAGTGCTGGTACGTGTATTACGTCGATAAATGTTGATTCTGTCTGTCGTTAGTTTTTATTAAACGACCAGAAATCAGGACAGAACATCGCTAGAAACGGAATCAGTTCCAGCCGGCCGACAAGCATATCGAGAATAAAGATGATCTTGGTTATCGGATGCAGGTAGCCAAACGAACCCATCGGTCCTATCTCGCCAAAGCCGGGGCCGACATTGCCTATGGTCGCCGCCGTGCCGGCAAGCCCAATCGCAGCATCCTGTTCAATCATGGTCACTACAAGGCCTGAAAAAATCATCAGGACGAGGTAGAAGAGCATGAAACTGATCATCTGCCGCTGGATGTCGTCATGAACTGTTACCCCGCCTAATTTAATAGGCAGGATTGCTTTCGGATGCACGAGTTGATCAATTTCTCGCTTGAGGAATTTACCGGCAAAGAGGATCCTGACGACCTTGATACCGCCGCCTGCGGATCCGGCACAGCCTCCGATGAGCATCATGGCAAAGAGCACAGCCTGAGCTGGAACAGTCCAGAGTGCGAAATCGGCAGAGGAGAAGCCGGTTGTGGTTAAGATGGAAATGATTTGGAACACGCTGTCCCGAAGACTGCCGGAAAATGTGCTGCTTTGCGTGCTGAATAGAAAAATGCAAAGGAGAAGAGAGGATACGGTTATTATGGAAAGATAAAAACGAAATTCGTCATTCGACCATAGAAGCCGGAACTTTCCTTTGATAAAACACTTGTATTGCAACGCAAAGTTTGCACCGGCCAGCAACATGAACAGGCTGATAATCCAGGTGATGGTCGGATTTTGATAGCCCATGATAGATTGGGGGTGGGGCGAAAAACCGCCTGCTGCCATGGTAGCGAAAGAGTTACAGATGGCATCAAAGACAGGCATGCCTGCAAGGCTTAAAAGAAGTATCTGGAGAACAGTAAGAAGCAGATAGATAAACCAGAGAGCCTTAGCTGTATGAGCAATGCGAGGTGTAATCTTATCCTCACTGGGGCCAGGTGCCTCAGCGAAGAAAATTTGACGGCCAGCGACACCGAACTGAGGCAGGATTGCGACAAATAAAACGATGATTCCCATGCCGCCAAGCCATTGTGTCAGGCCTCGCCAGAAAAAAAACGCCTTTGGGTAGAGGGAAAAATCGGTGAGGATCGTAGCTCCGGTTGTGGTAAATCCGGATACCGATTCAAAATAAGCATCAAGAGGGTGGATCCCGAAAAACAAGTAGGGAAGGGCTCCGATAGCAGCTGAGATGACCCAGGTTAGTGTGACTATAAGCAGTCCTTCCGTGCGTTTGAGTAAATCAAAATTTCGGTAGGCACGGCCATACCAGCGGCAGAGGAACCCGAGGGTGAAGGAGCAAATTGAGGCGACCAAAAAGGGACTGATCGCAGAATACTCATTTTCTATACTGGCAAAGGCGGCAGGGAGAAGAATGACACCGCCGAAGGCGAGTAGGATTATACCGAGAGCACTGGCAATGAGTGGAGGTTTCATCGGAAAAAGAATTCCTTGATTTTGTCAGAATCTTCTTTCATGGTAAAAATCTTCACCCGGTCCTGCGGGAGAACGTAAGTCAAGCCGTTGGGGATGAGAACCTCATGCCCTCTTATGATTACTCCGATAATCGCATTGACTGAAAACTTGAGGTCTTTAATCTGTACTTCCTTAAAAGTGTCAGGAATGGTCAAGCGTAATACCTCACCTTTACCACCCTCTATCAAGGCAAGGACATCAACATCCCGCACCTGAACTCGGTTCAGTACTTCTGTCAGGGCAGATGCCTTTGGCGAAACAACAACATCGATACCTACGTGTTCAAAAAGAGCATAGTTCTGGATATTTCCAACTCTGGTGACGATTCGTTTTGAGCCGAGTTGTTTAATCAAGAGGGAACAGAGAAGATTTTTCTCGTCATTGTCCGTTGTGCAGATGCAGGCATCCGCTTCTGCGATTGCTTCACTTTCAAGCAGTTCGAGATCAGTACCATTGCCCTGTAGGACCAGTGTCTTTTTTAATGAATTGGCAAGAAATTCACATCGCACTTGGTCCTGCTCAATAATTTTGACTTTTTTGTTGGTTCGCTCAAGTTTTTCCGCGAGCATGTAACCTACGCTGCCACCTCCGATAATCGAAACACTTTTTACCTTTTTATCATGTTTGAAGAAATCGACAGCCAGGGTATCAAGGGCTGTGTCGACACCAATGAAAAACACCTTATCATGGAGTCGTATGGTGGTGGGGCCTTTGGGAATAAAGAGTTTCCCGTCACGGGTGATACCAGGGATAAGAACGTCTTTAGGAAAGTTGCAGTCAATGATTGATTTATCAATCATGGACGAGCCTTCTTTGATCCGATACTCAAAGAGTTTGGCCTTTCCACCGGCCAGATATTCAACATCAAGGGCCTCCGGTACCGAGATTATACGGAAAATATCTTTCGTGAGAAGTTTTTCCGGCCAGATAATGGTGTCGATATCATATCGTACATGATAACGGTCGTGGGTGGGAGATGAGAAATTTTTATACAGTGAACCCTTACCGATGAAACAGATTGTCTGGGGATCGGCAATTTTTTTGATCGTCCAGCAGGCCACAATATTTGCTTCATCGAGTGCAGAGCAGGCAATGAAGAGGTCTGTTTTCTTGGTTTCAATTTTTTCGAGCACGGCAAGGTCTCCACCGCTTCCCTCTACAATTCTTACATCCAGATTGCTGAATTTTTCACTGAGCTCGCCAGGTTCGTGGAGGATGGTAAGATTGTGCTGCTGATGAAGCCGTGAGGCCACCAGATAGCTCATTTCGGTAGTTCCGTAAATCAGAATTTCCATATCGATTTCAAAAGAGTGAAGTGGAACCAGCAGTAGACCACTTGCCGCTTCCTTCTACTGAAGGATTTCGGCAAAAGTTGCGGAAGTGAGAGAGGCAAGGTCGTTAGGGCTGAGCTCTATTTCCAGTCCCCTGCGTCCCGCGCTAACAAAAATTGTGGGCAAATCTTTAGCCGAACTGTCGATCACAGTCAATAGTCTTTTTTTCTGCCCTAGTGGGCTTACTCCGCCTAGCACGTAACCGGTCGTCTTTTCTACCAGGTCTTTGTCAGCCATTACTGCTTTTTTGGCACCGGCTGTTTTGGCGAGTTGCTTCATGCTGAGCATCGACGATACCGGGACGACGGCTACAATCAGACTCCCTTTGTCAATCTCTACCACCAGGGTTTTGTAGACTTTTTCCTCAGCTATGCCGAGCTGCTCCACAGCTTCTCTGCCATATGAAGCATGGGCGGGATCATGGGTGTATTGATGGATCTTGTAAGTAATTTTTTTCTTTTTTACTGCATTTATAGCTGGTGTCATGGCTTTATTTTGAATGCAGTTGGAGGGGCAGTTATGGCTTTGGTTTCGGATGAGTGTGTTTGATCTATGTCTGCTTTGTCAAGTACAATACCGGTTCCACAACAATCAGGACAGTCTTCCCAAGAGAGCATGAACCTGCTGGCACCTCCGAAAAATGAGGTTTGACCGGAGCCCCCACAGCCAAGACAAGAGGCAGTTTGTTTTTGGGTGGACTGTTGATTGTTGGTCATAATGGTCTGTCTGATTTTACACTATTTGGTCTTTAGTATACGGCCTGGGAGACGATTTAGGAAGACTAAAATCCAATTATGCCATGGTGTTTCTTTTTAGACGAGCAATGTGTACTATTGAACAACATTTTTGCAGCAATTAAAACTTATGATTATCGTCCAGTAAATGCGTTTTGTTTTAATTGTTGGTCCCTAAATTAAACAAATCAATGTCGCTAATAGAGTAGATGGAAACTAAGTAGTTTTTATCCTGAAACGAGGCATTTTTTTCTAAATTGAGGCGTTCGATAAATTTAACCGCAGGCATATAATTGATATTCCAAGGATTAAATTTTGAGAACAACGAAGAGTTCGGGTAAAAAAGCCGTTTCAGGATGGACACTAAGTAGCAATCCATCTGGTGTCGTAGTCATTCGAAATTTCTGCCCATGCTGGAGGTATGAACTGATGCGCTGGAAATTAGGTCGGAGAAGCAGTAACGTCGAAGACAGACGAGGCATACGGATGACCGGAGGCAAGGTTAAAGGGGGTGGTATTGGCATTATCTTACTTGTTCTGGTGGGGATGTATTTCGGCATCGACCCGTCGGTGATTCTCAATTCAAACCTGGTCGATGGAGGAGGGTCAGTTCAGCAGTCGTCAAAGCAAGCCAGCCCGGAAGAAGATCGCCTTGCCGACTTCGTCTCCGTTGTACTGGCGGACACTGAGGATACCTGGGAAACAATTTTCCGGGAATCAGGGAGTGTCTACCAGAAACCAAAACTGGTACTTTTTACCGGGGCTGTGCAATCGGCATGCGGCTACGCGCAATCGGCCACTGGCCCCTTTTACTGTCCGGCAGATAGGAAAGTTTATATTGATCTGGGTTTCTATAGTCAACTGAAACATGAGCTCAAAGCTCCAGGAGATTTCGCTCAGGCGTACGTTATTTCCCATGAAATCGGGCATCATGTTCAAAATCTTCTCGGAATAACCGCTAAAGTGCAGGCTAAACGGGCAAGTCTTTCAACAACCAATTACAACAAACTTTCGGTAAAATTGGAGTTACAGGCCGACTGTTTTGCCGGAGTCTGGGCTAATCACGCAAATCACGTACGAAATATTCTGGAACCAGGTGACGTGGAAGAGGCCCTTAATGCGGCAAGTATGATCGGTGATGATAATTTGCAGAGAAAATCCAGAGGGTATGTCGTTCCCGATTCGTTTACCCATGGGAGCTCAACCCAACGGGTTAAATGGTTTAAGGAGGGACTGAGTACCGGAGATATTCTCAGGTGCAACACCTTTAGCTAAAAAAGTTTGAGGACATCTCTGGAGAGGAAGAAACGGATTTCTGAGTAACTGTCCTTCATTCTTCTGGCACTAAAAAGGCCATATTAGTGGAATTGCCAGGGTTGATGCTACAACTACGAAAATGTTCAATGGAATCCCTAGTTTCATATAATCCATGAATCTGTATCCGCCTGGCCCGTATACCATGAGGTTGGTCTGATAGCCCATTGGAGTGGCAAAACAGGCGCTGGCCCCGAAACAGATGCCGACGATAAATGGTTTGGGATCTACCCCTATGCCAATTGCGGTGGAGATGGCAATAGGCAGTAACAGTACTGCAGTAGCGTTGTTACTGAGTATCTGGGTACATATGCTCGTAAGGAGGATGACGGCACCGAGCACTATTATTGGTGAAAATCCGGAAAAGAGACTCAGAAACGACTCGGCATAGAACTGACTGGCACCTGTTTTTTGCATTGCAGTTCCCAAAGCGATAGTTCCGGTGATGAGGAGCAGCACATCTCCCTGTAGGGCCCGGTAGGCATCGCGCATCTGGAGGCAGCCGGTGATGATCATGAGAAAGGCCGCTGTGAGTGCGCAGGTCATGATATCTGCAAGGCCAAGAGAAGCAGTACCAATCATACAGATGAAGTTGATAATCGACCACCAGGCTTTTCGCTTATGAACCAGTTCTTCATAGACGTCCTCAATGACAATATATTCTGTACTGGAACGGATCGATTCAAGCTTGCTTTCGCTGCACCAGATCAACAGAATATCACCTGTCTGAAGGCGTACATCGTGGATTTGTCGTTCCGTTAAGTGCAGATTTGTTCGTTTAACAGCGATGATATTAACATCTTTGTCTTTAGCCAGGGTTGTTCTCTGCAATTGCTGGCCGCGTAGTGTCGAGTGGGGAGAAATGATCAGTTCCACAACGATTGGTGCGTCTTTCTGTGCTCCCAGGACCAGATCTTTTTCAGATGTAGGCAGTTCAACCTCTTCATTGTGCAGGATGGCCACCAGGTCATTGAGCGAGCCCTTCACTAGAAGAATATCATCTGCGGTGATGGTTATTTTGTCCCGGTTAGGGTGGTAAATATAAGATTTTTTAATCAGTTCAATAACATTGATGCTGGAGTATTTCTCTCCGAAGATCTCTTCCGGACTCTTGCCGATAAAACTACTTTTTTCTAAAATTTTCAGTTCGGCCAGATACTGTCGGTGTGCACTGTCCTGCAGTTGGCAGAGTGGGTTGGCAAGGGCCGGTAGTACTTTTGGGGCTAAAAAATAGAGGAAAGCAATACCAGTTATGGCAAGTGGTACCCCAAGGGTGCCGAGTTCGAACATTTGTAAACCATCGTAGCCGAAACTGACACTGAGGTCGCTGATAATGATATTGGTGGAGGTACCGATAAGTGTGCATGTACCGGCAAGGATGGAGGCATAGGAAACCGGAATAAGAAATTTTGACGGACTGAGGCCGAATTCGCAGCACATAGCCATGACGACCGGTATGAAGAGGATTACCACCGGGGTATTATTGATAAAGGCAGAGGCAATGGCGACAGAAAGGAGAATGATGATCAGGGCAAGTTTGTAATTTCCCCCGGCCATCTTGATGATCTTTCTGCCCAGAAATTCGACGCCTCCCGTGCGCATCATTCCTTTTGAGACGACGAACATGGCTCCGACGGTGATCACCGCCGGGTTTGAAAAGCCTCCGATGGCCTCTTTGGGCGTCAGGATGCGGCTGACGACCAGAAGGACCATGATGCCGATGGCTGTCAGATCAATAGAAATTTTTTCTGTTATGAGCAGATAAATAGTAAGAAAAAGTATCCCTGAAATTATCCAGATATCCATAGTGAGTAGTCGGTGCGGGGATCAATTAGAGCAGATTTTAAAGATGATTAATACATACTTGATACCAAAGTTAGTGGTCGTTGGTACTTTTGTCCAGTGAATGGTTTTGTCTGGGGGGAAGGGGATGAAAAATATATTGATGTCGATCGGTCTGTGTACTAGTATAGCGAGGTTATCTAAATAATTTCCATCCTGAAACGGCCATTTTTCCCTAACTCGTCGTTGCTCTCAAAATTTAATCCTCGGAGGTAAGTGCAGACTCCGATATCGACTATATGCCTGCGGTTAAATTTAACGAACGCCAAAATTTAGAGCAAAATAACTCGTTTCAGGATGGAAAATAAATATCGGCAGAAATTTATCTGCTGCTGTTTCTACTGAGTTACAGAGTTTTTTTCGTAGAATTTCAGGTTCTTCGGACAGATGAGGGAACATTGTTGAGTAAATTTTCAAGCAAATGGAATGAGCATAAATTTAAGGTTAAATTTATGCACCGGGGGCTTAATAGAGGCACGTCGATTGAAGGCTATCTGCGACAATTTCCTAACTCTCATCCCCAGTGGGGCAACTGCTATTTTGAATTTGATGTAGACTGCCAGGATTACGATTGGCTGGTGGTTTATCAGGATCTTCCAAAGGGAGAGAATTTTTTTGCTGAGGAAAAGCTTTGTTGTCCACGCGAACAGACGATGCTGATCACCGGAGAACCGTCGACTATCACTGTATTCGGTACGGATTATCTGCGTCAGTATGGCTGTATTCTGACGTTTCAGGAACCCTGGGCGATCAAACATCCGAATGTTGTTTTCCATCATCCCGGTCTGCTTTGGTTTTATGGTTGGCCGTTTGGGGAGGGAAAGTTTGTTACCTGGGATCAAATGGCCGCGACTCCGCCTCCCCAAAAGACCAGGTTGATTTCCACCGTCTGCTCCCAGAGGACTGGAAAAGTAACACTGCATTCAGCTCGCGTTGATTTCACCTGGCGGTTGAAAGAAGTTTTGGCTGAACTGGATATTTTTGGCCACGGAGTCAACCCTATGATTGATAAAGCAGAGGCCCTCGATTCCTACAGATATCATATTGCAGTGGAAAATCATGTCTATAAGCACCATCTGACGGAAAAACTGTCCGATGCTTTTCTCGGTTATACCCTGCCGTTCTACCATGGCGCACCCAACGCCGATGAATACTTTCCCAAGGAAAGTTTTATCCGGATTGACATTAATGATTTTGAGCGGTCACGAGACATAATCAATTTCCATCTTGCCAATAACGAGTATGAGGATCGTCTGCCGTATATTATTGAGGCAAGGCGACTGGTGCTTGAGGAGCAAAATCTGTTTGCAATTATTGACGCGACAATTAGCAAAAAGAACGAAGAAATTAACACGACAACTTCGGGTAAGGTGATACGCAACCGTTCAACACTGCGGCTTAAGAATCCTCTCGTCGGATTGCGCAGTCTTGCTCAGAAGGCAGCAACCAAAAGCTACCACCGACTTACTTTTAAGTCCCGCAATAAATCTGGAGAAATATAAAGGTATCTTGCTCTGGTAATTGGCCAAAAGATTAAATTTCTCGAGAGGATACGGTACTCATATAAAGGCCATGGTGTCCCGGAGCCTGTTGCCAGATAATAAACGAGGGCAGGGCGAGCGAAGAGGTGCCTGAAGGTAAGACCTGCTCATCCCTTGTTACGATATTATCACCGGTCTGGAGTTGTGATAAAACGTCAGTAAATCCAAAGTCTTTGATTAGAGATGACATCTGTCCTGGTCTTTTGTCCTCGACATGCCGGGAATGAGGGTTTGGGTGGAGACAACTCCTCTCCATTGTCGTATCGTATATTGGATGAATTGTGAGAGAATTTCTGCATCGGAGGAGAGGAGGTCACGCATCAGGGTGATTTTGGCGATCATGTCGATAGCTCCGTGAACGGTGTGAACCTCACGTACTTCTTCGAGTGCCAGCAATTTATCAAATATCTGCTGTTCATATTTTCCCTCGACGTTGAGGAGGATAAAAACCGTAATCTCCCGCTTCATCTCTGGATATTCTTGTTCTCCATGTTCTGCCATTTTTTGTCGGAAGGCCTCCATGTCTGTGGGAATAAGTTTATCTACGCCGATACCATATGTCCTTTTGCTGCCTTTTTCCCATTGATGAACGGAAATATACAGGTAAAGGTCGTCAACCGTTCGTCCTGGAAAAGATTTGACCAATTTGCTGCTGTCGATGAGGCTTGCCAGTGGTTTATAGATGGTCCTGTACCAGTCGGCGGCAGCCTGTTTAAAGGTAATTTCCTGCTTTTTCTGGTTCGTCAGAAATTTTCGATGTACTCTGACCTGCCACTCCAGATGTTCAAGCTGGCCTGGCTCAGTCAGGTCAATGCTGTCGGTCAGACCGGCCTTGTCACGAAAGTGTGTTTTTTCTATATAAAGGCGGTTTTCCAGGGTGTCCTTGGATGGCAGGAGCTCGACGATTCGTGATTGGATATGGGAGCGGCCCAGTTCCACCGCAGCCCGGAACCGATGGTGGCCGTCCAGGATAAAAAAATCCTCTTTAATCTGGTATAGGGCAATGGGGGGCATATCCTTGCCTTCCCGCATGGCATTCATAATAGCCTTTAGCCGCTCATCCACTTTATGCGTTTGGGTTTTAAACTGGTTGTCGAAATCGTGGTATCTGCCGACGCTGCCCGTAATTTTCTCCAACGGAACCATCAGGGTTCCACGTTCTACTGCTTCGTATGCTTTTTCATTCTCCTGTCGAGTGTTGAAATTGCGTGGGTTGTCGACTTCACCCTTTTTGTTTTGGGTGGATATGATCTTTTTAACCGCACTGAAAGGATTATATTTCGAGAACATAGTAGCCATAACTGTTTATGACAGAGGTTGATTTGACGCTGGTTAACCGTTCGGAATCGTTCTCAAACAGGGTGTGAATGTGCCCATGAATAAAGTAGAGGGGCTGGTATTTTTCGATAAAATCCTGAAAAACGCGAAAACCACGATGGCAAGGATCCTCAGCGTCATGGATAAATCTTGGTGGGGCATGGGTGACAACTAAATCGATTCCCCTGCTTCGCCAGAGAGAGAAACGCATTTTTCGGATATACCTGGCCATTTGTTTTTCTGTGTACTGATTGATATTGCCATTATACCACCTTGAACCGGAAAAACCTGTTATCCTGATTTTACCGAATTTCACAATCTGCCGGTGGATATAAAAGCAGCCCACTGGAGGAGATTCCGCATAGCGGATATCGTGGTTACCGAGAACATAGAGGAGCGGGGTGCCATACCTGTTTTTCAATGCGGAGAGATATTCAGGAGGAAGGTCTCCGCAGGCCAGGATCAGTTCAATGTCGGCAAGGGCAGGCCCACCTCCAACAGGTTCCAGCAGGTCTTTAACGACAGTATCCGAGACAGTCAGGATTTTCATAACCTTGTTTGATTTAGTAAACGTAGTACTCAATTCTCCAAGATTATGGAGTGCCGGACATGCCAATGATTGCCGCGCCTATGGCGTTACCGACCTCACAGTGCTCTGGAAAAATAACCGTGGTATGTAAATTTTCCGCCACTTCGGGAAGGAAATATCGAGCCGCCGCCCCAATGCCGATCAGCGGAAGTTTAATAGAAAAATTAACACCCAGAATCGGATGATTTTTCCGGGTGGAAATGAAGTTGGCGAGCGAATTCTTCCAATAGCGCTGAATGACATAGTCGACAATGAGATTTTCAATGAGTTCACCGGTGTTTTTGACAACTAACCGGGAAAAATCTTCTCCGCTCATCTTTATGGCTCTGCCGAGCAGTTCCGCACTGGCTGTGGCTATCTTCCTGTCACCAATATCAATCTTGCCAAGAACATGCAGGGCGTCGGTAGGTGTGAAGCCGCACTCGAATATCTGTTGCTTCCTGGAGAGGTGTTCCAACTGTACATCGAGCGGAATACCGCCAAGTCCGGTACGGTCGCGAATAGTGGCCGGGGTCAGCTGTCCTTTTTGGCGAAGGAGCCTGGTCAGCTCGTTGTCGGGAACTTCGTGTATTGCCTCGGGACGAAGAACAATCAGTTTGGAACAGTTTTCAGCACCGAGCCACTGATCAACAGGAGGTATCTCTTTTGCCATGGAAAGCGGGGTGACCCTTGCGGGGCCGATGGTCATATGTCCCTTCCTGTCAACATGCACATGACTGTCGCCACCTATTCCACCCGTATGCATATCAACTGCCTCAACATGGGTTTTCCAGCGACCTATCTGGCAGCCTTCGGTAGCAAGTAAAGGGTGACCACCTTCAATCATGGCGATATCGGTGGTGGTTCCTCCAACGTCGATAACCAGACTGTCGCTATCGCTCTGGGAGGCTCCGAACCGGGCGGTACAGGCCGGTCCGCTGGCAACGGTCAATCCGGCTTCGGTGACCATTTTCTCTCCTTCCATTGCTTTGCCGTTGCCACTGACGACCAACAGTTTGCAAGTCAGGTGTTGGTCAGCCATCGCCTTTTGCACACCTCCAACAAATTCCTGCATAACAGGCATCAATTTGGCATGGAGTCCAGCTGTGGCAGCCCTTTCCTCCATGCCCACCAAGTCGCTGATCCGATGCGAGCAGAACACCGGTTTTGGGTCGAGCATACTTATGGCTTTTTCAGCTACCAGTTCGTGGGTTGGATTTTTCATGGACATGGCCGAGCAGACCCCATAGGCGTCGACTTCGTCTTTCAAGCCGTTAACTATTTGTACAAGGTAGTCGATGTCAAGTGGCTCCTCCTCGGTACCCTGGATGGTGTGGCCACCCTTGACGAAGATAACTGCCTTGACCGGTAGTTTGAAGTGTTTTACATAACCAATGACGATAACGGCAACCCGTGCTCCCTTGTTTTCAACGACGCTGTTGGTGGCGAGAGTTGATGATACGACTACCGCGTCGATTTGACCTGGAGTGATAGTACTGCTTTCAAAAAGGTCAGTGAGCGCGTCTTCGGTTCCTTTGGCTAGCTGATAGTGAGTAGTTGGTTTTTTTGCCGTCGCAATAATCTTTCCGGATTGCTTATCAAGCAATACCGCATCGGTGTATGTACCGCCTGTATCTATGCCTATTATATATTTTCGCATGTTTTTTGGTTGCAAGACTGTTCTATTTACCATTAAGAATGGGGTAATGATCTCTTTTGACCATATACCGCAAACAGGATGGAAATACCATGGTCAATCGTCAGAATGGCAATTATACTGATTTTCCGAGGGAGAGTATACTCCCTGATCCGGACCTTTTGGGTCGGGAATTATAGACCATTTACAGAGAGTGAAAAATATGTTTCGAAAAGTATTGTTGTCCATGGTCAGTATCATCTTTTGTTGCATGATGTTGCCTGCGGTAACTTTAGGAGCTGACGATAGCAAATCCCTTCGGATGGCCCTTTTGCCGATACCAGACGTACTGCCTGTTTATGTAGCTCAGGAGAAAGGGTATTTTGCCGAGCTTGGTATTTCGGTTAAGTCTCTTTCTGTTGGCAGTGCCGTGGAGCGTGATCAGTTGATGCAGGCTGGGAGAGTTGACGGTATGATCAATGACATCTCCGATTCGGCTAATTTTAACAGAGAGCAGAGCAGGGTGAAAATTGTTTCCATTGCACGTTCACCATTAGGTGGGGCGCCATTATTCAGACTTCTTGCGGCACCCGGCTACAATATGAAAAAAATAGGGGATCTGGCCGATATTCCCATTGGAATTTCCAAAAATACGGTTGTTGAATACATAACCACCAGGCTGCTCGAAGCAGGTGGCGTACCATCAAAAGCGATAATTTACGAATCGGTTCCAGTGCTGCCGGAGCGATTGCAGTTGCTTCTTTCCGGGCAACTGAAAGCTGTAGTGCTGCCTGATCCGTTGGCGGCCAGCGCCATAAAGGCTGGGGCCATTGAAATTGTCAGCGATACTGCGCTGACAAGCGTCAGTGCCAGTGTAATCACCTTTGCAGACGATGCTGTTTTGAATAAAAAAGATACAGTTAAAAAATTTATGGTGGCATGGGATAAGGCATGTGCCGATCTTAACAATAATCCGGCCTCCTTTCAGGAACTGATGCTAAAAAAAATGAGGGTTCCGAAAAATATCCAAAATGATTTTCATATTCCTCCAATGCCAAGAAAGACTTTACCGAGCAAAGCACAATGGGATGATGTAATGGCCTGGATGATTGAGAAAAAACTTCTCACTAAGCCTTTGGCCTATGAAGATTCCGTCACTTCAGAGTTCCTTGCAAAATGAAAGGTTGCCTGTGATGATTGAGGTGAAAAACCTCAGGTTCGGATATGGCAATGGAGCCTTTCTTTTTGAGGATTTCACTTTTACCATCAAGCGGGGGGAGGCGTGGACCGTTATTGGCCCCTCCGGTTGTGGGAAAACAACGCTTCTCTATCTTATCGCCGGCTTAAAAAAACCCTCTGATGGGGAAATCAGGATCAACGGGGAAAAAATTATCCATGCCAGACCGTCCACCGGACTGGTACTTCAGGATCATGGACTATTGCCTTGGGCGACAGTATTGGAGAACACCAGGCTGGGGTTGAAAATAAGGAAATTTTACGGTCCGGACGGCAAACATAGCCCTGTTGATTTGAAGATTGATGTCAAAAAAGATGAGAGTCGTGTGGAGTATTGGTTGAATTGGCTGGGGATACAACAACTGAGAGATAAGTATCCCTCTCAGATATCCAGAGGCCAGAGACAAAGAGCAGCAATTGCCAGAACCCTTGTGCTCGAACCGGATTTTCTGTTGATGGATGAGCCCTTTTCTGCCCTCGATGCCCCGATCAGGGTGGAGTTGCAAAAGGTAATGAACGGTTTCCATCAGGAGTCTGGTTTGACATCGCTTACTGTTACCCATGATATAGAAGAGGCGGTGGTTCTTGGTGAAAAGATTTTGCTCCTCGGCGACAGCTGTAACCGAGCACCAAAGGTGATTGACAATCATCTCTCAGGAGAGATGGATAAACGAACGGATCCCGAGTTCATCAGACGATGTGTCGAATTGCGAGATCTTCTTGGGGTTCGTAATAACAGAGTCAACTGAGGGAACCGACGAGGACAATGAAGAAAAAAGCGACCTTTGGCAGCACCCTCACAGGGGTACTCATGTTTTTCTGTCTCTGGCAGCTGATGGCTTTTATCGTTAACCGTCCAATTCTTCCATCTCCTCTGACGGTGATACCGTTATTTTTTTATAATATTACCGGTGAATTAGGTTTACATTTTCTGGCGTCGGCGGCTCGGGTTCTGGCGGCTGTTTTTCTTGCCACTCTTTTTGCTGCGCCTCTTGGACTTGCTCTTGGTCAAATGCCGAAACTGGACAGAGTGATTGGTCCGCTGATTGCTATCATTTACCCGATTCCTAAAATCATTTTCTTACCGGTCATTTATGTCCTGATGGGAATCAGCGATTGTTCCAAAATTACGCTTATAGCTATTATTATCTTTTTTCAGATTCTGGTGGTGGTTCGCGACGAAGCATCAAGCTTGAAAAGAGAATTGATTCTCTCGGTGAAATCACTCGGAGCAGGGCGCAGGGCTCTCTTTCGATACGTGTATCTGCCTGCATCACTCCCAGCAGTGCTGACAGCCTTGCGAATATCTGTCGGGACGGCAGTTGCAGTGTTGTTTATTGCTGAACAGTCCTTGACCAGCTATGGGCTGGGCTATTACATAGTGATTGAAACCTATCAGGTCCTGCGCTATCCGGAAATGTATACTGGTATCGTGGGCATGGGGCTTTTGGGAGTGCTGCTTTATTTTGCTATTTATGCTATTGAAGTGAAGGTTAGTAAGCATTTGTATATTGAATAGAGAATAATACTTAATCCATTGAGAGTAGAGATAGACAACCTATGAGTTTTCTTGGAGTTGAAAAAAAGATATTTGTGATTTTTGGCCTCGCCAACAAGAAATCTGTTGCCTGTGCGATTGGCCGCACCCTCGCAGAAGAGGGGGCGGAAATTATCCATGTGGTCAGATCCGAGGATCGGGCAAAAAATGCTCGTAAACTCTTCCCTCAATCGCGGGTTTTTATCTGCGATGTGGAAGATGAAAACAACATAATCCGGGTGCGGGATGAGATACGAGAGGCGATCGGTTTAGGAACAGGCGGCAGAATAGACGGTATTGTTCATTCAATTGCCTTTGCTAACTATTCAGATGGAATGAAACCGTTTCACGAGACCAGAAAGGATGATTTTCTTCAGGCCATAAACGTTTCCTGTTTCTCCTTTATCAGTATTGCCAATCATTTTAAAGAGCTTTTGGCGGAAAATGGCTCGGTGGTGACCATAACCATCTCAACTACCCGAATGGCAGCTGAAAACTACGGTTATATGGCTCCGATAAAGGCTGCCCTTGATTCGTCACTCTGTTTTCTGGCCAAAAGTTTTTCAGAATTTTCACAAATCCGTTTTAATGCCGTTGCACCTGGACTTTTAAAAACTTCCGCTTCTGCAGGGATTCCGGGATATGTCGATAGCTATCTTTTTGCCGAAAAAGCGATTCTCAGGAAAAGGGCACTGGCGACACAGGAAGCCGCAGATACTGCAGCCTTTCTGCTTTCAGGCAGGAGTTCCGGTATAAACTGCCAGACCATAGTTGTCGATGCGGGGATGTCGGTGAATTATTTTGATAAAGGAATTGTTTCAAAAACCGTAAGTTAAGATTACTAACCCCGATAAACGGGATAAGTGCCGAAAATAATCTGTAAAGTACTAAAGGAACCTTATGCTCGATTTTACCATTGATGTGGAGACCTGTATCGGATGTGGACAATGTGCTACTGACTGTCCTGCCATGATTATCAGCATGGAGACTGGTATTCCGACTATTGAGAAGGATGTGGAATCATTCTGCATACATTGTATGCATTGTGTTGCTATCTGCAGTGAAGGCTCTGTATCTATTCTTGGATATGGTCCTCAAGACGGAATACCTTTGTCATCTGAAAAAATACCGCAGCCGAAACAGTTGGAAACACTTGTTAAGGGGCGGCGTTCAGTGAGAAATTATCAGGATAAAAACGTTGATCCCGCTGTCATCGACAAACTGATCGAGGTGGCTGGGCATGCACCCAGCGGCCATAATGATCGGGAATTGCTCTATACTCTTGTTGATGAAAAGGGTGTGATTTTTGATCTGAGAGAAGAAGCCATAGAGGGGTTGGAAAAACTTATTGAGGCGAAAAAACTTCCAGAAGGCATGGAGATGTTTGTTGATATTGTCGAGGCATGGAAGACAGCGGGCACGGATATCCTTTTTAGGGGAGCTCCTCACCTTTTGGTTGTTTCCGCTCTTGAGGAGAGCGCCGCTCCCTTGCAGGATTGCATTATTGCTATGACGACTTTTGAGCTCTATGCGCAGAGTTATGGAGTGGGTACGATCTGGAATGGCCTCGCCACCCTGGTCATCACCGAGCTCGTTCCGTCGCTTAAAAAGAGACTGGGAATCCCCGAAGATCACAGGATCGGCTATGTGATGGGTTTTGGACTTCCTGCAATACGCTATGAGAGAACGGTCAACAGAGGTAAACCAAAAATCAACCGGGTGCACTGAAAGCATAAAAATCCGGCCTGTAGTAAAAAAAGAGGGGTTTTCCGAATATCGGAAAACCCCTCTTTTGGTTTGTAGAATAATTTTTTCTATAGAAGTGCCAGGAGAACACCAGCAGCTACGGCTGAGCCTATAACTCCCGCAACGTTTGGTCCCATGGCGTGCATGATCAGGTGATTTTGCGGGTTGGCCTGGAGGCCGACCTTGTTGACCACACGGGCTGCCATCGGTACAGCAGAAACTCCGGCCGCTCCGATAAGCGGATTTATCGGGTTTTTTGACAACTTGTTCATGAGTTTGGCCATCAAGACTCCGCCGGCAGTGCCAATGCTAAAGGCGATCATACCAAGAGCAAGGATGCCAAGGGTCTCAATATTAAGGAATTTATCGGCAGACAACTTGCTGCCGACAGCGAGCCCGAGAAAGATAATGACCGTATACATCAGGGAGTTCTTGATGGTATCGGACAGTCGGTCAACCACGCCGCATTCTTTAGCAAGATTACCGAACATGAACATACCAATCAGTGGTGCGGCAGACGGCAACAGCGTCGTGCAGATGCCAAGCACGAGTAGAGGAAGAATGATTTTTTCTAATTTTGATACGTGTCGAAGCTGAACCATCTTGATTTTTCTTTCTTCTTCCGTAGTCAACCACTTCATAATTGGTGGTTGAATAAGGGGAACTAACGCCATGTAGGAATACGCAGCAATGGCGATTGAACCAAGCAGCCGGGGAGAGAGTCGGCTGGCTAGAAAGATTGCCGTTGGACCGTCGGCGCCACCGATAATCCCAATCGACGCGGCATCACGCAAGGAAAAATGAATGCCGGGCACAAAATCGGAGAGCCAAAGTGCCCCCAACAAGGTGGCAAAAATCCCGAGCTGAGCTGCACCACCAAGCAGAATTGTGATCGGATTGGCAAGCATTGGTCCGAAATCGGTCAAGGCTCCGACACCCATAAAGATGAGGAGCGGAAAAACACCGGTGTGAATTCCGACCTCGTAGATATAGGTGAGTATACCCCCCGGTTCAGCTATTCCTGCCAGCGGGATGTTGGAGAGGATGGCGCCGAAGCCAATGGGGATCAAAAGAAGTGGCTCAAAACCTTTAAAGATACCAAGGTAGAGAAGGAGAAGGGAGACAGAGATCATCAACAATCTGCCTATGCCGACTGTCCAGTCCTGCGTCGTCTGTCCTTCGTATATACCATAAACCCCCGTTGTTTTGGCAAGATCAACAAGCAATTCGGAGATAGGTGGCAGTTTTCTACCGCTGACGACGGTTGGCTGGTCGGCAACGATCTGCGATATGGCTAATGTTCCGAGCAGTTCGCCCTTATGGACTTTTTGGTAGGCCATCACTTTCATGCTGGTGATTTTTCCGGCCGAACCAGCTTTGAGGACAATTATGGTACCGTCCTCCTCTTTGAGGGTTGCGATCTCGTCCCCGCTATAGACAAAGCCGTTTTGTTCCGCGAGCACCCGCACGATTTTTCCGTCAGCTGGAGAGACGATCTCTACCGTACCGTTCTCCGCGAGTGCGGTGAAGGACCAAGTGCATAGCCATGCCAACAAAAGAGGCATGAGAATTCTGATTTTCATAATACTTACCCGGTAAGAGCAAAGAAGAAAAGGTTCCCGGTCAAGGACCGGGAACCGGATAACCTATACCTCGTCAGCCTATAGTAAAGAGTTGATCAGAGGTTTGGACCGTGTCACCAGTGGCAACATGAATCGCCAGAATTTTGCCGGCGCAGGGAGATTTTACCTCGGATTCCATTTTCATGGCCTCCATGACAACAAGAGGCTGATCGACTGTGACACTACTGCCGACTTCAACGAGGATTTTGACGATATTTCCCGGGGTTGGTGCGTCAACTTCTATACCTTCGACTGCTGGTGCGGCGACAGGAGCAGGTGCACTTGCCTGCGCAGCCTGGATTCCCCCTGCTTCCGAAACTGTTACATTGTAGGGACGGTTGTTAACTGTGATGGTGTAATCCCGTGGTCCGATTGAGGTGGGAGTGGCCGGAGCAGCTGCTTTCTGTTTAGTTGCTTTTTTGTCGACCGGTGGTGCATCGGTGATCTTCCGGACATTGGTAACGGCTTTGCCAAGGAGGAAATCGAGTCCTTTCTGTTCACAGCTGGCAATGATAAAGATGTTTTCATCGGTAACGGGCAGCTTATTTTCCTCTAGGATTTTAGTGGCTTTAGGAATACCTGGTTCCAGGATATCCAGAGGATCATCAGTAAACACAGGTTTGCCAAGCTGTTCGGAAGCAATTTTAACAATTTCAGGATCTGCCGGTACTGGTGTCCGTCCGAAATAGCCAAGGACCATGTTGCCGTAACTCGGGTTGATTTTTTTCCATTTACCCTGAGTAACATTAAGGTAAGCCTGTTGAAAGTAGAACTGGGAGACGGGGGTTACGGAAGTACCGAAACCACCACGGGCAACTACCTCAGACATCGCTTTGATAACGTCGGCGTAGAGATGCAGCGTGCCTGTGTCTCTCATCATCATGGTATTGGCGGTGAGTGCTCCACCGGGCATTGGTGATAAAGTCACCTTTGGCGACACCATTTTTGCTTCTGGTGGGAAGAAGTAGTCTTTCATGGCCTCTTCAAAGGCATCCGACGCAGTGATTATTTTTTCATAATCAAGATCGAGGGTATAATCGGTACCTTTCATGGCGTGCATCATGGACAGAATGTCCGGCTGGCAGGTTCCGCCACTTACCGGTGATTTCGCCAGGTCGATACCTGTGGCACCACCTTCAACAGCTGCCATATTCTGGGAAATACCAAGACCTGCAGTATCGTGGGTATGGAACCAGAGGATTGTGTCTTCTGAGACAATTTTTCTTGCAGCCTTAAGTGTTTCATAGACCTTCGTGGGGTTGGAAGTACCGGAAGCATCTTTAAAACAAATCGAGTGGAAAGGAATGCCTGCATCCAGGATCTGCTTCAACCGGTCCATATAGAACTCAGGGGTGTGCGCTCCAGAACAGCCGGGTGGCAGCTCCATCATGGAAATAACGATCTGATGATTCAGGCCGTGGTGAGCAATACGTTCACCCGAGTATTCGAGGTTTCGGATGTCGTTGAGGGCATCAAAGTTTCGAATGGTGGTCATGCCGTGCTTCTTGAACATCTTGGCATGGAGATCAATAATATCCCGTGGGCACTGGCTCAGGGCCACCACATTGATACCACGAGCCAGAGTTTGCAGGGCAACACCTGGACCAACTTCGGTTCTGAAGCGGTCCATCATGTCAAAGGCAGATTCTCCGCAGTAGAAAAACAAGCTCTGAAAACGTGCTCCGCCACCAGCTTCAATATTAGTAATACCCGCATCGACTGAAGCCTTAACGGCGGGCATGAAGTCATCAGTAAATACCCTTGCCCCAAAAACAGACTGAAAGCCGTCTCTAAAAGACGTGTCCATGAATTGAATAACCTTTTTACTCACCGATCTTCTCCTCGCTTTAGTGATTTAGAAATGATTTTCTTGATATGTTCAAAAATATCATTTCGTTAAGGAACTTACCCCCCTCAAAGTGAGGGGACTGAAAAGAGCACCCTTCAAGGGGTACTGAACTGAGTCCCCGTGCTTTACGGAGGTTAGTTTATTAAATCTATTTACGATTAAGTTTGAGCGAAAGATATGTGCTGCAAGACTTTGGAATAGCTATACAGACTATGCCCGTGCGAACCGTTCAACCTCATACGCTGCAACTGCGGCGGCGATCACCGCTATATCTTCGTCAGCGTCTTCGGAGGCACCTTCTTTTGCTTTTTTCCTATTTCGAACCTGAAGAGCTCTCTCTGCTGCAATTGCTTCAACTTCGCGAGCTGCTGAGCCACGAGTCAGGAAGGAAACTACATTGATAAAAAAAATCATCAGGAGGAGAAAAAGCATGACAGTTGTCATGCCAACGACCATAAGTTTAACACCTTCAAATATCATTGCTTCCTTGCCTCGGTACGGTTAAATGAATAATTGGTGTAAAAAAAAACAAAGGTTCCTATCTTACGTTAAAAAGGATTCAAACCTACACCAAGAGAGGTCTCGAATCAAAACAATAACGTAAATAGGAAAAACAAAAGTTTCTGATAAAACGTCATTATTTGCAAATCGGGATGGATATTTCAGAAAAACAATCCAATTTTGAGGACTGTAGAAATAACAATTAACTGTACCACACTGTGAGTGTGCAGTACAGTTGTTTGGGGTGGGGATTAAACTTCGTAAATAGCATATTCAGTTTCTGCACCAAGAAGAAGATCTATCTCACTCTGAATAGCGATGCGCTCTTCATTGGTCACCCATGATTTCCAGTCTTCCAGTGACCGCCAGGTGCTTATTACCATACACTCATCTTTTCTATCGACCCTCTTCAGGGTTTCTCCGTAAATGTATCCGGACTGGCTCAAGGTTAAACTACGCAGTTTTTTCAGGAGCACGGTTAGAGGAAGGACTTTTTCCGATGAAACTTTTCGTTTGATGAAAATTTTAACAGTCATAAGCTTCTCCTTTCTTTTTGCTTCGTTAACCTCAGACTATAATTCGTTGATAACAAAAACAAAAAAGAGTGTGCGGTCTTTTGTTATCATGGGATAATTATAGTATGCATAAGTAAAATTGTAAAGCCGATCATTTATTCTGGAGAAGTTCACTTATTTCGAGAAGCCGTATAAATTCGGCGCGATATCCTTCGTCGTCTGTTCCGCGACTCTTCCGGGCCATTTTTATCAATTGGGTGTAGGTAAGCTGGTTTACTTGGCTGGAGTGGCGGAGAAGCATACCGAACCCTGCAACCGTTGCAGCAAAACGAAAATCATCACTTGTCGATTCGAATATCTTGTTATTATCGGTTACAGTCTCGGTCAAAAGGAGAGATTCGTTCTTGCCAATTGGTTTGTAGCGTAATTTAACACTCAGCACTTCACTCGAATTATTAGCGGATTGGCTGATAGTCTGGTATTTCAGAGGATCTACTCTGGGGATTGCCGGTGATCCGACGGGAAGTAGCTCGTAGAGGGCAGTCACTGTATGCCCTGCCCCGATTTCTCCAGCATCCTTTTTATCGTTATTGAAATCCTCGTCGGCAAGCGCCCTGTTTTCGTAGCCGATTAATCGGTAGCCACCGACGCGTGCGGGATTAAATTCAATTTGCAGTTTGACGTCTTTGGCGAGGGTAAATAAAGTGCCGGCTCTTTGTTTGATGAGTACTTTTTTGGCTTCAAGCAGGGAGTCAATATAACTGTAGTTGCCGTTGCCTTTATCGGCCAGAATTTCCATGGTGTCATCGTGGTAATTGCCCATGCCGAATCCAAGCACTGTTAGAAAAACGCCGGACTCCCGTTCCCTGGCGACCAGCCGTTCGAGTTCACCTCGACTGGTGACTCCAACATTGAAATCTCCGTCTGAGGCCAGGATTATGCGGTTATTGCCATTTCTGATAAAATGCTGTTTGGCAAGCTGATAGGCTGTCAGGATTCCGCTTGATGCGTGAGTGGAACCACCAGACGACAGGGTGCTAATAGCTTGTCTGATCTGTTCTTTTTTATCACCGGAAGTTGGTGGCAGAACGACCCTGTCGGCTCCGGCATAGACGACGATGGACACTTTATCCTCTGCGCCGAGCTCATTTGTGAGCATGAGCATCGACTGTTTAAGAAGCGGTAATTTATTGTCGTCGTTCATGGATCCTGATACATCGATTAGAAAAACGAGGTTGGAAGGGGGAATGTTTTTAGGCTCGAGGTCATGGGCCTTGAGCCCGATGCGGACAAGTTTATTGGCAGGTTGCCATGGGCAGGGGCCAAGTTCGGTGGTAATGCCGATAGGACTGTTCTCGGGTTCCGGATAATGGTAGGAAAAATAATTCACCATTTCTTCGATACGTACGGCCCCGACCGGAGGAAGATTGCCGCCGGTCAACCAGCGGCGGACATTGGCATACGAGGCTGTGTCCACATCGATGGAGAATGTGGAAAGTGGATCGTTTAAGGTGGAGATAAAGGGATTTTCCGTGATTGCATCATAGGATTCCCTCTGGAATTGCGGATAGGCTGGTGGTCTCAGTTCATCATCGATCGTATTAACATGGTACATGGATGTTCCGCTTGGTGCTCTCTCGGACATCTTGTTTTTTTGAGCCCTTTGAGCAATTCCTTTTGTTTGCATTGCCAGAACAGTTTCCGTTGCAGCTGGTTCTTGCGGTGTTAAAAGCCTGGCGTCTTTTTGGGGTTGATATTTGGGAGTTATTACAGCGGTTGCTTTGGTTTTTTCCTGTTCCTTTGCATCGGTCACTACAGAACCTGTGCAGCCACTTAGAAAAACTATGGTGCTTAGTAAAAGTGCCGGGTAATGTCGTTTGTTTTGAATGATCATGATTTCTCCTTTTAATTTTTTGTTTAATAAACAATGTGCGTCTGTATCGGTTATGACGGACGCAAAAGAAAAATGTGTCGAAAAAAAATTATCTTATGAAAGAGAGGGACGCCCTCGTCTTGATCAATAAGGCAGACGGGGATTTACATTGACAGACTGGAAAGAAAAAACACTGGCTTACTGGGAGACAATTAACAGTATGGCTGTTCGTCGTTTTGGAGAAGGAGTTTTGGCTGAGGAGGCAGCCCTGGCAGTGATCGATGGACTGAGAGCCGATAATTGGTATAGGTTAACTGCGTATAACGAGAAAGCAACATTCGCTACTTTTATCAGGACGCTCACCGTGAGATTACTTGAGGATTTTGCCAGGAAACGTTTTGGCCGGGTCAGGCCTCCGCTTTGGGTAAAGACCTTTGGCGGGATCTGGGAAAAACTTTTTACAGCTCTGTGCCTTGAACGTTTGCCGGTGACAGATGCCGTTGAAATTGTATTGCAGCGTCAGATGGGTATAAAAAAAACCGAGATTGAGAACGCGGCGTACAGCTACTTGCCAGAATTCCCGATTGTGGCAAGCATCAGGGATTGGAAGTTGCCTATGAGGAGGAAAATGCCTCCGATGAAAATCATGTCCAAGGAATTTCGGATCGATCAGTTGAAGAACGACAAAAAAAAGAATTGTTTGGAGCCATTTTCCAGCTAGTGCTTGGCGAACTCGAGTTTGAGGTTTCCGATACTCTTCTAAAAAAAATGAACCAATTGGAAATTTGTCTTTCACCGGAAGAAAAACTGCTCCTGAAGCTCTGCTATCAGGATGGTTTAGGAGTGGCGAAGGCCGGGGAAATGCTCGGTTTGAGTCGCTTTCAGGTCCATGGGAAAAAGCGCCGCCTTATGGCCCGGCTTAAAGAGGAGTTGGAAAGGACTGGCCTTGCCCAGGACCTTCGTCCGCTATTGAATTCGTAGAAAACAAGCATATAAATGACAAAAGTTGGGTCGATGTCCGTCAAAGAGAATAGGTGTATTGTGAAGAACTCTGGCCTACTGGGATTATATTCATGACATGATTATCAATCGTAATTTCAAGAACAACGAGAAGTTTGAAAAAACAGCAGCCCTTTTGGCGTTGCATGCAGAGAAGGGCGGCGAACACGGCCGGTGTCTTCTCAGCGAAGAGATGGCTGCGCTGGTTGATGCAAAGTGTGGAAAAGAAGAACTGGCAATTTTTATGCAACATCTGAGCAGTTGCGAAAAATGCTATCAGGAATGGCTCACCTTAAAGAAAATGGACGATAGTAAATCCAGTGAGCGTCGTGTTTATCGTTTACGCAGAATAAAAAAATATAGCTTCATAGGATCGGCCCTGGCGGTAGCTGCGAGTGTGGCGATCTTTCTCAACATCTCCCATTTGCCAACTAATTTTAAAGACAAACCATTTCAGGAGGCGGCACACGAACAGCCGGGGAGTGCGACAGCTGTTCCACAAAGGAAAATGGAAACAAAGGCGTTGGATGTTGAGAAGGAGAGGGAGCAGGCTGCGCCCGCGGCTCCGGTTGCTTTGGATTCAATGCCAAAACAGCGATTGGAAAACAGAGAACTACCTCTTGATAAGAGAGAAGCCTTGAAACAGAGTTTGAAAGGTTTTTCCGGGGCAACAAATAAATCAGTGCCTCAACCCATAAAAAAAGCTGCGCCAGCAGCAATAACCAGTGACGAATATACATCCATGGATGTTGATTCCTGGTTGGAGCAAATTCAAAAAAATTGTCTTTCTGGTAGGCAGGATACTGATTTTTGGTCAAAAACGAATCTTCAGGGGAAAAAAATTCTCTCGAAAACGGCAGGCTCGTTGCCAAGGGATAAAGAGGAAAAAGTGTCGGCTGTACTAACGTTGCTTGATAAGATCGGTTCAGAATCTGTAGCGGACCAATGCCGTCAGCTTCTCGTCGATACTTGCAGAAGACAAAAAGAGCAGGTAAAAAGTATCTGCATAAAAACTATCATGGCAGGATGAGAACGACATTATATGGAGAAATTATGAGCAATACAAAAATACCGTTAAAAGAGAGAATTATCGTCGCTCTGGACGTAGATAGCCCTGAGCAGGCCAAAGATTTAGTCAAAAAATGTGAATCCCATATTTCCTTTTTTAAGGTGGGACTCCAGCTTTTTATGGGGAGCTGGTTTGATACCGTTGATTGGATCGTGGACCGCGGCCATAAGGTTATGTTGGATCTGAAATTTTTTGACATTCCCGAAACAGTCAAGCTGGCAGTGGAACAGGTCAATAGCCGGGGAGTGAGTTTTGCCACCATTCATGGCAACGACCCTATAATTAGGGCGGCCGTTTCTGCGAGAGGCGACATGCAACTCCTGGCGGTGACAGTCCTTACCAGTTTTGGCGAAGAGGATATGCGGGCGATGGGAATGACGCAATCTGTGGCGGATCTTGTTTATTTCAGGGCAAAAAGGGCCTTGGAGCTCGGCTGTGACGGGGTTGTTTCTTCCGGGCTGGAGGCCGAAAAAATGCGTCGGGAACTAGGCGAAAAACTGCTTATCGTTACTCCCGGTATTCGGCCTGGAGCAAATATAAGAGATAACAGTGATGACCAGAAGCGTATCGTGACCGCCGGGATGGCTATTAAAAACGGAGCTAACCACGTGGTGGTTGGTCGTCCAATTACCAGGGCAGCAGACCCGATACGAGTTATTGAACAGATGCAGCAGGAAATTGCAGCTTGCAGTCAGTGAATAAAGAGTATTTCGCTCATCCTTTTATTTTCTGAGGCATAATCGGTACTTGGCCTTCTGTCTGCACTGGATGGTAGTGAACGAAGACTCTCCGCATTGAGTCGATTTCCTCAACGAGCAGTTTCTCAACCCGGGTGGCGATCCTGTCTCCCTCAGATACGGTCAATTCCGGGGAAACTCCGATGGTGATGTTTACTACCATGTACAGGCCGAATCTATGACCATGGATTTCCTCGACATCGAGCACTTCATCCAATTCTTGCAGCTTCCTGCGGATTTCCTCTGTGAGCTTTTTCCCTGGCAGGGTATTCATCAAATCGGCGGCTGACTCCCGGATGATCTGTACGCCTGTGATGCAGATGATGATGGAAACAACTCCCCCGGCCAGAGGATCGACCCAGAGAAATCCCATTCGACCGAAAATAATGCCGATGGTGGCTGCCAGAGCCGAAAAAATATCGTTGCGGTGGTCTGCTGCGAGGGCCATTAAAACGTTGTTGTTGGTCTGGGTACCAACACGGTAAGTCCAGAACGACAGCCATATTTTTAATAAGACGGTAAAAAGAGCGATCCACAGGGCCAGTTGTGATGCCCCTGTAAAATTACTCGCTCCGCTTAGCAGATCGTATACGTTATTGATAGAAGCCCAGAAAATAGAGATTGCTGTAGTTATAACAAATGCTCCAACCACGACTGCCGCGATTGATTCCAGCCGATCATGACCATATGGATGTTCTTCGTCGGCGGGCTTGCCGGAGAGTCTCATGAAGATATTCACAACGATACCGTACGCCACATCTGAAGTGGAGTTTATACCGTCCGCAAGAAGAGCCGGGCTGTGCCCAAAAACGCCTACACTGGTCTTCAGGGCAGCGAGCAAGGTATTGGCGATGAGACCGACATTTATTGCCAGGATGCTTTTTTTCTGTCGTAGATCTGTTGTCATTATTCTTTCAATCGCCTGTTGTATCTTCTTCCAGGCGCCAATTTTCTTTCAGATAAGTAATGCCTGTATGGTTGGTGAGGTCAAGCTGTATGGGGGTGATGGAGACATTTCCTGAGGCAAAAACGTGGACATCAGTATCCTCTCCGGGGTCGGTAACCGCAGTGCCTCCCCCTATCCAGTAATGTTTACTGCCCCGCGGGTCCAGTGTCTCATGGATGGAATTTTCCCAAAGTCTTCTGCCCTGGCGGGTTACCTTGATTTTTTGGTAGTGGCTGCCGCTTGGAATATTGATATTGAGCAGGGTGTTTTCCGGCAGGGAATTACGAAGAATTTTTTTGGCCATGCAGGCAGCAATCTGCATGGCAGCCCGAAAGTCGTAAGGCGGCTCCCCACCGACCGAAAGCGCCATAGATGGAATACCGTACATGGTCCCTTCAATGGCGGCGGAGACGGTGCCGGAATAGGAAATATCATCTCCGAGGTTTGCACCGGCGTTAATTCCTGATACGAGGAGATCCGGTGGTATCGTGAGGATCTTTTTCAGACCGACTGCGACACAGTCAGTCGGCGTTCCATCCACCGTATAAAAATTATCTTTCAGTTTATGGATTTTGAGTGGACGGTTCATGGTGAGTGAATGGGAAACAGCCGAATTATCACGGTCCGGTGCGATGACAATTGTCTGGCCAAGCTCTGACAGAGCTTGCTGCAGGGCCAAAATACCGGGACTATGGATGCCATCGTCATTGGTTATAAAAATTGTCTTCATAATTATTTAAACTTTGTAGCCGCTTCCGTTTCGACAATATTCCAGAAAGACTGTACTAAAGGATTCCGTTTATTTTTTGAAAAAGTACAGGCTGCGACAGTGAAGGGTTTTAGCCGGGGAAAAATGTCCAGTACATCTACCTCGTTTAATAAGCTGCTCTTGTCCAGGACTAAACGGGGAACGATGCCAATCCCGCAGCCCATGCTTACCATTGCAATAATAGCTTCATTTCCTGAAACCTGGGAATATATATAAGGGCGAATCCCTTTGTCTGCAAACCACTTCTCCGCCCTGATTCTACTTAAACCATCGGCTGGGAAAATAACCGGTGTTTTTACCCAGTCTATCTCCCCTTGGCAATAATTAATAGTCTCGGGGAAGAATTTGGGGAAAATAAACAGCAGTGGTGTCTCCAGAAGGTTGATGAATTCGAGACTTTCAGGCTGGTGGTCGGGAAGGGCGGCGATGGAAATGTCGACTTCCCTCGATTGCAGTTTGTTCAGAGCTTTGGCGGCATCTCCCGTCTGAACATGGATCATGACTTCCGGGTGGGTTTTTCGGAATCTTTTGAAAATCTGCGGCAGGATCGAGAGAATTGCCGTAACGGAGCAGTAGAGGGAGAGTTCCCCCCTGAGTACCGAATCACTCTGTATATGGCTGCGGAACAGATACCAGCTGCTTATGGTTTCTTCACAATATTCTTTAAATAATATTCCGGCAGGAGTGAGATGAACTGATCGGTTATTTCGAAAAAAAAGCGGTTCGCCTACATCACTCTCCAGTCTTTGAATGGTGCGGGTCAGGCCTGAGGGGGTGATGTTGCATTCCAGGCTGGTGCGACCAAAGTGGAGTGTTGAGGCGAGATGTCGGAAAAGCTCAAGTTCTCTGATATTCACAACATAAACCTTTGGGATAGATGGTTGTCCTGCTGCTATGCAGCTTTAAATGCAAGACATGCAGGAAGAAGATTATTGTCTGGTGATGCCTGATTTTCTCTGAATATTGCAAAATATGCAATACAATATCACGAACAAATCACTTGACGCAACAGGAGTTTGCCAATATATCAGATGGAGAATGATCTTTGATTCAAAACGATCTAATCTCGGTAAACGATAAGAAGCCGGGACTCAGTTCAGTGCCCCCTTGAGGGGTATAAGTACCTTGAGACAGAATATTCTTTGCAAAAAAACAAGAAAATATTTTGTAAGGCACTAAAAAAAATACAAATACAAGGAGATAAAAATGGGTTCGAACTACTTTAACAGCTTACCTTTTCGTCGTCAGATAGAAGAATTGTCCAAATGCCGTTTCATGGAGGCATCGGAATTCAGTGGTGTCGACTACCTTAAGGGAAAGAAACTTGTTATTGTCGGCTGTGGTGCGCAAGGTTTGAACCAGGGACTTAATCTCCGTGATAGTGGATTGGATGTATCCTACGCCTTGCGGGCGGCGGCGATTGAAGAAAAGCGTCAATCCTGGAAGAATGCGACGGAAAACGATTTTGTTGTCGATACCTATGAAAAACTCATTCCCCTTGCCGACCTCGTCATCAATCTGACTCCCGACAAGCAACACACTAATGTTGTATCTACCGTCATGCCGCTTATGAAAAAAGGCGCCTGTCTTTCCTATTCCCATGGCTTTAATATCGTCGAAGAGGGGATGCAGATTCGTAACGACTTGACCGTTGTTATGGTTGCACCAAAAGCACCTGGAACCGAAGTCCGTCAGGAATACAAACGCGGCTTCGGCGTTCCGACCCTTATCGCGGTTCATAGTGAAAACGATCCGAACGGGGAAGGTTGGGACATTGCCAAGGCTTATTGTTGTGGTACCGGCGGAGATAAGGCCGGTGTTTTGGAATCGTCTTTTGTCGCTGAAGTAAAATCGGATCTCATGGGTGAGCAGACCATCCTTTGTGGCATGCTGCAGACAGGTTCTTTGCTCTGCTTTGACAAGATGGTGGCGGAGGGTATCGAAGCTGGATATGCATCTAAACTTGTTCAGTATGGCTGGGAAGTCATTACAGAGTCTTTAAAGCTCGGTGGCATCACTGCCATGATGGACAGGCTTTCCAATCCGGCGAAAATTAAAGCATATCTTCTTGCTGAAGAGCTGCGGAATATTATGCAACCGCTTTTTGAAAAGCATATGGATGATATCGCTTCCGGCCATTTCTCAAAAACCATGATGGAAGACTGGGCCAACGATGATGCGAATCTGCTCAAGTGGCGCAAGGAAACCGGGGAAACCCCATTTGAGCAGACGGTATCAGGCAGTGATCCAATCAGCGAGCAGGAATACTATGATAAAGGCATACTGATGGTTGCCATGGTCAAAGCCGGTGTTGAGCTGGCCTTTGATACGATGGTCGACTGCGGTATCAGGGAAGAGTCGGCATACTATGAATCCCTCCATGAAACGCCTCTTATCGCCAACACTGTTGCCAGAAAGAAACTGTACGAGATGAACGTGGTTATTTCCGACACTGCTGAATATGGCAACTATCTTTTTGCCAATGCAGCCGTACCTCTTTTACAGGATTTCATGAAGAGCATAGGGACCGACGTGATAGGCAAAGGTCTTGAGCTGAAGGACGCCGGAGTAGATAATCTTGATCTCATTCAGGTTAACGAAGCTATTCGCTATACTTCCATCGAAGCGGTGGGCGAAGAACTCCGGTCGCATATGAGTGCTATGAAACCAATCATGTAATGTTTTTGATCGACTGATTCTGCTAAATGACTAATTGCGGGGACCTGAAGTTGTTGTATGAACTTCGGGTCCCCGTTGTTGTTTATGGAGTTGATGACAGGCGTAATCCCAGGGAGCTGTCGTAATTATTGGGCGCTGCTTCTGCGATTATGAGAGCCGGCCTGGAAAAATGACAGGACGATTTCCTGAAATTTAAGCGGTTGATCGCTGTGCACCCAGTGCCCTGCCGCTGCAATACCGACGACCTCAGAGTTCGGAAAGAAAAACAGCCTGTCTGCTTCGTTCTCCGGTCGGTAGTAAGGCGAGTCGTTGCCCTTGATAAAGCAGGTTGGCACCGGACATGGGGCATGGATGGTCAGCTCGTTCAAGCCTATCTGCAGATGGTGCAGGTATTTCTTCAGGACAGGCAGGTTGAGTCTCCAGGTAAAACACTTTTCTTTGCCGCTCCGGACGATATCTTTTGCGAGAAACAGAGCCAGTCTCGGGTCTTGCAACCTTGCCTTCAACTCCTTATTGATCGTTCGCCTATCGGGGCAACTGGCCAGGTCGATCTCCATCAGGGTATCAATTATTTTGGCGAGATAAGTACTCTCTCCATAGGCAGACGGAGCGATGTCGACCACCACGAGTTTGTCTACCCTTTCCGGATAGAGTAGCGCGAAGACCATTGCCAGCTTGCCCCCCATGGAATGACCGATAATAGAGATGGCATCAAGAGAGTTGTGGTCAAGATATTCCACCAGATCGTCGCACATGTCTGTGTATCTATGGGTGTTCGCGTGCGGAGATCTTCCATGATTTCTAAGATCCGGCAAATGGACGCAAAAACCGCTTCCGGCCAATGCCCGGGCTATGGTGAGCCAGTTATCGGACATCCCGAAAAGTCCATGTAGTATCAGGACCGGGGAGCCTTCGCCAAGTATACGTGAATAGAGTTGCATCAATATTTGGTCGTTTGGGTGATTATGCTTTGTCGATCTGCGATCTGAATAGGCAGTGCCGTTTTGTACTTAACCTGCTTGAGGGCAATGGACGAGCGCAGGTTTGCGACATTGGGTATTCCTGCCAATTGGTCGGTAATAAAAGTCTGCAGTGATTTCAGATCTTTCGCCACCACTCGCAGCAGGTAATCGGAGGTTCCGGTCATCAGATAACACTCCATGACCTGTGGGAAGCTCTCAATATATTCCTCAAAGATTCGCAGGTCGCTTACCACCTGTCTTTCCAATCGCACCTCGATAAACACGCTGACATCCCAGCCAAGCTTTTCCGAGTCAAGAAGAGTGGCGTAGCTTCGTATAATCCCTTCTTTCTCAAGATCACGCACCCGTCGCAAACAGGGTGCCGGTGAAAGATGTACTGCCTCAGCCAGAGCAACGTTGGTGATTCTTGCATCGTTTTGCAGCCGACTGAGAATGTTCAGATCAATATCGTCCATTGCCATTTAATCTTATTGCTCCATTTAGATATTTATACGTCAATTATTGCTTAATAATAGTATTTCGTAATGCAATTCGCAATGTTTGTTGACGACATCAGGGGTATATTACCATTTATCAAGACTTTCAATTATAATTTATAGCAGCCACCAAAGGAGGCTATCCATGAGCCACAAACCAATCTCTCCAGGGCATTTTCCCGCACAGAAACCAGATGCCGACGTTGACGAAACGGGGGACTGGCTTGACAGTCTGACCGAGGTCATCGAGCGGGATGGTTTACCAAGAGCAGAGTTCCTCCTCGACAAGCTCATCGAACATGGCCGTCGTGCCGGTGGACGTTTTCATACCCGCCACACCACTCCCTATCGCAATACGATTCCGGTGTCAAAACAACCGCCCTACCCGGGAGACCTTGACATTGAAGCCTCTCTTACCGCCATCCATCGCTGGAATGCCTTGATGATTGTCATGCGCGCCAACCTTGCCCACGCCGAGCTGGGCGGCCATATCGCGACCTATGCATCGATTGCTGATCTTTTTGAAGTAGGTTTTCATCATTTTTTCCGGGCAGCAACCGACGATCATCCCGGTGACATGGTCTATTTCCAGCCGCATGCGGTGCCGGGCATTTATGCCAGGGCGTTTCTTGAAGGTCGCCTCACCGAAGAAAACCTCATCTATTACCGGCGTGAGGTGAGTGGTGGAATCGGTACCGGCTTGTCCTCTTATCCGCACCCAACCCTGATGCCCAATTTCTGGCAATTCCCAACCGGATCGATGGGATTGGGGGTTATTTCGGCGATTTACCAAGCACGTTTTCAGCGTTATCTTAAGCATCGCGATATTCTTCCCGATCAAGATCGGACTATCTGGGCTTTTGTCGGAGACGGCGAGATGGACGAGCCTGAATCCCTTGCCGGTATTTCTCTTGCGGCCAGGGAGCAACTCGACAATCTCATTCTCATAGTGAACTGCAACCTCCAACGTCTTGACGGGCCGGTGCGCGGCAACGGCAATATCGTTCAGGAACTGGAGACACTTTTTGCAGGCGCTGGTTGGAACGTTATCAAATGTTTGTGGGGTTCCAATTGGGATATTCTTTTTGCCCGTGACAAGGATGGCTGGATTTTGCGGAGGATGGCGGAAGCTGTCGATGGTGAGTTCCAGAAACTTTCGGCGACCGATGGTCTCTATAACCGGGAACAATTCTTTTCCAGGTATCCTGAGCTGGCAGCATTGGTTGCCAATATGTCGGATGCGGAAATCGACGCCCTTAAACGGGGAGGCCACGATCCGGTCAAAATATATGCGGCCTATGCCAGTGCAATCGCACACAAGGGTCAGCCGACCGTTATCCTTGCCCAAACCACTAAGGGCTTCGGTATGGGGGCTGCCGGACAGGGCCTGAACAACTCGCATCAGACGAAAAAGATGTCAAACGATGCGTTAAAAGAGTTCCGTGACAGATTCCATCTTCCGCTAACCGACAGCCAGGTTGAGTCGCTGCAGTTCCTCAGGCCTAAGGAAGATAGTGCCGAGATGCTATACCTGCAGCAAGCGCGCAAAAATCTCGGCGGCTATATCCCGACTCGTCGTGCCGGTAGTCAGCCTGTTCTTCCCGCGAAACCCGAACTTTTTACCTCGTCTCATGGAGATACAGGGCAAAGGGAAATAAGTTCAACCATGGTGGCTGTGCGCCTGATGACCAAGCTGATGCGCGACAGCGAGATCGGAACGCGCATCGTCCCCATTGTCTCTGATGAAGCTCGCACCTTTGGTATGCAGGATATGTTTCGCCAGTTCGGTATCTATTCTCCCTGGGGACAGAACTATATTCCTCAGGATGCAGACCAGCTTGCCTATTACCGGGAGGATCTGAACGGCCAGATACTCGAGGAGGGCATCACCGAGGCAGGATCTCTTGGCTCCTGGATTGCTGCGGGCACTTCATATTCCCATAGCAATCAGGCAATGATCCCCTTCTACATTTTCTACTCAATGTTTGGCTTTCAACGGGTTGCCGACCTGATCTGGAATGCTGCCGACAGCAAGACCAAAGGCTTTCTCCTGGGTGCAACTGCTGGTCGGACCACCCTGTCAGGGGAGGGTCTGCAGCACGAGGACGGCCAAAGCCATGTGTATGCTGCCACGGTACCCACCTGCCATGCCTACGATCCAGCTTTTGGCTATGAGGTGGCAGTCATCATCGAGGAGGGGATACGACGAATGATGACGGAGGACGATACCGGGTTTTATTACCTGACTGTCTATAATGAAAATTACCGCCATCCGGCTCTGCCAAATGATGCAAAAGAAGGCATATTAAAAGGTATCTACCGCCTGCAGGATGCACCCGAATCTGAGAAGACACCACGGGTCCAGTTGCTTGGCAGTGGCTCTGTTTTACAGCAGGTACTCCAGGCCGCCCGGTTGCTCCAGGAAAATTTCGGGGTGGCAGCCGACGTTTGGTCTGTTACCAGCTTTGGTGAGCTGCGCCGGGAGGCGATGGCCTGCGACCGCTGGAACATGCTCCACCCGGAAGATGAGCCCCGCATTCCCTATCTGACCAGCCAATTGCAGACTTCAGACGGTCCTGTAATTGCCGCAACCGACTATATCCGAGCCTATCCAGACCTGATCCGTGCCTGGGTTCCGCGCAATTACAAAACATTGGGCACCGATGGCTTTGGTCGTTCGGATACTCGGGCGGCACTTCGTGACTTTTTTGAGATCGACGCCAGATTTATCACCCTTGCAGCACTTACAAGTCTGGCCGATGAGGGGAAAATTGATCGCAGTGACCTGGCAAAAGCAATCGTCAAGTTGCAGATTGACCCCGCCAAAGCCAATCCTCTCGTCGATTAAGGAGACATCATGGAACAAGGTCTTGAGTTATTGGTACCGGATATCGGCGATTTCAAAAATGTGCCAATTATTGAGCTGCTGGTCAAGGTCGGGGACACCTTAAATGCAGACACCCCTGTTGTCACCCTGGAATCCGACAAGGCAAGCATGGAGGTTCCAGCCGAGGTCGAGGGTGTGGTCACGGAAATTCTGGTGGAAGAGGGTGCTGCCGTTTCCAAAGGTAGTTTATTGCTCCGTTACTCCCGGATAGAAATAGCTGCAAAAGAAAAAGCCACCCCGGAGCCACCCCAGATCGAACCAGGCCTTGCAATATCTGTCCAAGAAGAAAACACTCGTGTCATCCAGTCAACGACGTGTGAAGTAAAGCCAGAGCCTCCTGCAAAGAAGGGACAAACAGTTCCAGCCAGTCCCTCGGTAAGGCGGCTGGCGCGCCAGCTGGGTGTCGATCTGACAGAGGTTGTCAGCTCTGGCCGAAAAGGCAGGTTGCAGAAGCAGGATATAGAAGCCTATGTGAAGCAGACGATGCAGAATCGCGGCGAGAAAAACGAGCAGAGGGTTGTACAGGAGGAGCCGGAGGTTGACTTCAGCGTCTTCGGTCAGGTAGAATCCCAACCCTTGGGCCGAATTCAGAAAATCAGCGGATCGCAGCTGGCTAGAAACTGGGCAGCTATTCCCCATGTTACCAGTTTTGACGAGGCTGATATTACCTCAATTGATGACTTTCGCCAGGAGCTTAATAAGAGCCAGGCGACGAAATTCACTCTCCTGCCGTTTATAATCAAAGCGGCACAATATACGCTCAAATCCTTGCCGCAGCTCAACAGTTCATTACAAAAAGATCGGCTGATTATCAAAAAATATTATCATATTGGTTTTGCAGTCGACACCCCGAACGGCTTGCTGGTACCTGTAATTCGTGATGTAAACGAGAAAGGACTGCTGCAGTTAGCACGTGAAGTCTCCGAGCTGGCAACTCTCGCCCGAGCTGGCAAATTGCAGTCTTCGCAGATGCAGGGTGGCACTTTTACCATATCCAGTCTTGGTAGCGCCGGGGGCACGCATTATACTCCTATAATCAACGCCCCCGAGGTAGCAATCCTTGCTCTTGGCAGAACCTCAATAAAACCGGTCTGGGATGGCAGCCAGTTTCTGCCCAGCTTGATCCTACCTTTGTCGCTCAGCTGGGATCACAGGGTATTAGATGGTGTTACTGCTTCCCGGTTCAACCGGGAGTTTTGTCGAATACTGGAGGATTTTCGACGGGTTCTTCTCTAACGAACATTCATAAATCCTCAGGCTGGCAGCAGTTATCAGAATACACCGTAGTTCTGATGTTTTTTCATGAATCTGCAGTTCTACCTGATAAGCCTGAAATACCGCTTGATCAGATTTCTACTGACATTTCGTTTTGAAGATGGCCGCTGGAAAAGTGCCATGCTTTTTATTCTTTGAACGCCTCTTTTGGGCGATATAACAAATTTCTCGGCAATTCTCATGGTAGATACTCCATGCATATGTTCCTTGGAATTTCGTAAAACCTGCAAAGGGGTCAGATTTATTAAGTTGATACAAAAAGCTGCACGCCTATTTAAAAACTTTTTTCAATAGATCAGTTACCCGAGCAGAAGGATCATTGCGTATTTTAGCTTCTTCTTCGGCCAGACGGATAAACAAGCCATCAATTGATTTTTCGGTAACATAATTATCCAGATCGATCGCGTAATTGCTGGCAAAAGGGATAGCTTTAATTTCTTGAGTTACCGATTTGTAGGATTGGGCGACACCCACCTGTGCCATGGATTTCTCTATGATTGGCTTCATTAGAGTCTGTAATTTATCGGTTGTTTTGTCTTGAAAGTAGGCAGTGGCGGCATTATCCGGGCCATTGAGAATTTTATTCGCATCTGAAAATGACATTTGCTTGACGGCATCAACAAATAACGCCTCAGCCTCCGGTGCTGCTTTTTCTGCTGCACGGTTCATGCTAAGTTCAAACTCGTCGACTTGCGAACTAAAGCCGGTGGCACGTAGAATCTTTTCAAATTTTTGAACACCTCCAGGCAAAGGGATTTTTATCTTGGGGTTATTATAATAGCCGTTTGTTTTTGAAAGAGCCTGGACCGTATTACGAGTGCCTATTTCCAGTGCCTGCTTTAAGCCGTCGACAACGTCACCACCCTGGGATGTACCGGACGTCGTGCCGACGCTTTCCTGTACTTTTTTAAAGAGACTTCCATAATCAGTACTTTCTGATACAAATGGGTTCATAAGCAAAAAAAACATGCAACTAACAGTAATGCATAATACTTTACTCATCGGTTACCCCTTTCAAGTAGAAGGTATTGAGAAAATGTTGAGCACTTCAGTCAAATTTCACCGTTCAAATAAGATAGTATACATCGACTACTAGATGACAATTGTCAAAGAGCTGTTTTTGGGTCAGACAACTATATTTTGATGACCTTTCCTGACATCTTGCCAAAATACGTAGTTGAGAAACAACACTTAGACCAGTATATTCAATTCATTTCAGAGACGACTCAACAACGGATATTCCATGGAAATCGCCCTGGTCACTATTTTCTGTACCTCATTTATGCTCGCTCTTTCGGGGGCCCTGATGCCTGGACCACTGATGACTGTTACTGTCAGCGAAAGTTCCAGACGGGGCATGACCACCGGGCCGCTGATGATTTTCGGTCATGGCCTTCTTGAACTGGCTCTTGTTGTTGCCCTTATTTCCGGCTTGGCGCCGATCCTTGTCAGACAGGATGTCTTCATTTTCATTTCACTCACCGGGGGAGCAGTGCTGCTCTGGATGGGGATTTCCATGTTGCGAACCCTGCCGGAATTGTCCCTGGATTACCAGGCTACAACAGAAAAGTCGCGAAATCTTGTGGTGATGGGGATCGTCCTCAGTGCTGTGAACCCTTACTGGCTGATTTGGTGGGCATCAATAGGTCTTGGTTATATCATGCACTCTCTAAAGTTTGGGATGCTGGGAGTGATTGCTTTTTTTCTCGGTCATATCCTTGCAGATTTAGCCTGGTATACTTTACTCTCTTTTGGTATCAGTAAAGGCCAGCATCTGTTCAGCGACGAATTTTACCGAAAGATGATCGGGGCTTGTGCGATGTTTCTTATCGTTTTTTCCTGCTGGTTTTTCTATAGTGGCGTGCAAAAGGCGCTGGACATCATTTGAACGCTCTCTTACTTTACCCTTATGACTCAAAACCATAAAACAGTGATGTCTCAATATACCTGCAACGATTACCGGGAAGAGATGATTCTCCTCGCGCTGCGGCAAAAACTGCAACACTCTGATTTGACCGAAGAAGAACGAGCAAAACTGATTAAAGAAATTGCCCGGCTAGAAGATGCTATAGGTTTCTAAAGCTGGGACTTGGGCTCAGAACAGACAAACCGGACAGTTTGGGTGCAGAATGTTTACTCTTATTTTCGCCAACGGGCTACTTAACCATTCAACCGAACTGGATACCCTGATCCAGCAGGCAGATCTCGTTCTCGCTGTTGACGGTGGCGCAAATCATTGCGTGAAGTTCGGTATCACTCCTGATATTCTTCTTGGTGATCTTGATTCAATTGATCCGGACATACTGGCTACCTACGAAAAGAAAAACATTACCATATATCGCCACCCGCCACGTAAAGATGCAACCGACCTTGAACTTGCCCTTGGTCTGGCTAAAGAAAAAGACGCCACAATATGCTGGCTGGTCGGTGCTCTTGGTGGCAGATGGGATATGAGTCTTGCCAACATCATGCTTGCAGCGGGAGATAAATATCAAGATCAGAAAATCTTGCTGTTGGGTGACGACTGTTTCATGCAAATTCTCCATCCGGGAAAGGTATACAAAATAAGCGGAGAATCCGGTCAAATAATTTCCTTCCTGCCTCTAAAGGGTGATGTGCATGGCGTTACCCTGAAAGGATTTGAATATCCGCTCTCCAATCATACCATTCCTTTTGGTTCTTCTCTCGGCGTCAGCAATATCTTGACGGCCAAACGCGCGACGGTAGAACACCTTGAGGGAACCTTACTTTGTGTCCAGTTCAACGATAAAAATATCCGATAATCGCTGAGAATATTTTTGGGGTTAGCCTATCCCACTTTCCAGCGTTCCTAACCTGTATTGACAATCTCAAGGTCATTACCTACAGATCTTGATTGGACAAGCAAGAATCATTTTCATCTATTTGAGAGGGAACTTTATGGGGAACATTGCACTTCTTCCCAGTGATATTGAGAGCAAAGGGAAATATCTTGGCAACAAAGAACTACCGACCAATTATATGGGTGATTTTACGCTGATGGGATTTGTTGTAGACGAGAAAAACTACCGAGAGGCTCTCACGCTTCTCAGCTCGGCAGGCTACCTGTTGGTTGAGGTGGAAGGAGGAACCGATATAAGCGTTAACTCGTCGATGCACCTGGCTGAGATCAGAGTCCTTCTGGCAGCAAACGATATCAGGGTCGAATTGTCAGACATTGCGGACACTTTTTATCAGGCGTGATGATGCGCATGCCGTCAGGTCAGGCGGTGAAGCTGGAAGGTCTTTTAATTGCCAGTCGCAGATTGTTGCAACCCGGCAACATTTTCGTCCCTTTGGAAAAAATGACTTCATGATGGAGAGCAATAAAGGCGCAGTGCGAGGGGGGGTTTGGAGCCAGTTATTTTTTAAAAATTAGCATCTGGTAAACATTGTATGAAAATTGTGAGGTTAGGAAGTTACTCTTTGAAAAATTGAAAAACAGATTTTTTGCCGCACAGCATATCTGTTTTTCAATAGAAGATTCAAGGCACCTACGCCAACAATTATCAACAAAAGTTTTAAAAAAGGAGTTTCCATGAAAATCGTTTATCTTTTGCTTGCCGCCGTTTTTGCTTGTACCCTCAGTTTATCACCTTTGGCAGGAGATGCATCTGCTGCAGTGAAAGAGGGCGTAACGGCCCAAACCGATGCTACTCAAATCGCGAAGAAGGTTAAGAAAGAAGTACCTCATGACGTAAACATAAATACCGCCGACAAAGAATTGCTGACCCAGATTCCAGGTATCGGTCCGGTTACCGCAGATTCAATTCTGAAATATCGTAAAGATAACGGTCAGTTCAAGAGTATCGATGATTTAACAAAGGTAAAGGGTATCGGCGATAAGACCTTGGTAAAAATCAAACCTTACCTGTATAAGCTGTAGCGAAAGTTGAAAAGAGCCAATGAACGCCGGAATCGACCCATGGTGGGTGATTCCGGCGTTTTTTGTTGCCTAATCCACGTGTAATATGAGAATTCGAGAAAGATCAGGTTCACTATTGTAAAAATCAGTAGTTAAGATCTCCTCTGTTCTCCGCAGAAGGTGAGGACGACGATTGCCTTACCCCAATAGAGAAAGGTTGTTAAGCCAAGTTAAATGGGCAAAGAAGAGAGATACTCTCCTATTGTTAACTCTGTTGGTGGACTAAGTAGTATCGTAGAAATTCTTTTGTGGGGAACTGTGGAAAAAATTTCTGATGTACTAAATTGTCTGAGGGTATGAATAATCAATGACGTCAACGTTATCAAGCAGGGAGTCAAGTTCATCCGATTGAGTTGGCGTAAGTTCAGAAAACTTTACTGCAATCACTAATTCATATGTTGCGGTTTCCTGACAATCTCTGTTTGTTTCCCAAATTTTTTGCACTTTGATAGCCTTAATGTGCGAACCTTTGGCATCGAGGATATCTAAGTAAAAATCATGAGGAAAAGAGTGGGGATAAAGACAGCCAAAGGATAAACCATCACGACTAATGTCCAGTATCTGTCCCGTTCCTCTTGTGGTAATAGCGAGAAGATTAAGGACTTCATATCGTTGAATTTTTCTTTGCTCTGAAAGATAAGGAATCTTTGGTCTATCGTGTAAGGTGAGTAGATTCATAGCTATCCTCCATAAAGATGTCGAACTCATAAATTAGGTGTTTCAGCGCTCGGTCAAGGGTATAGAACAAGGGGTTCCGAGCGGATCATTAAACTCACCAGTAATTCTGTGTTTCCCTGGTTTTTTCCTGTAAAGAAAGTCCTTAAATCACGAGAATGTAGTCTTGGTTAAATAATATTTGCAAGATATATGCCGAAAACGAATAATTCAAATTTACGCATAGTTAGCAGAAAATAGGTCAGTCAGAAGTTTAAATTTGGTTCAAAAATTACTCTCGGTGCAATAAGAAAGTGCAAGTTTTGCACTGGGCCGGTGCTGTGATCTACTGTTGAAAGGGGGGACGGAGAAGGGAACGAAGGACAGCACAATAGGGTCGATTTGGATAACTATAGTTAAAATAGCCCTATAGATGGGAATAGATTCATTCAAGAAATGATTGCCCCTCAGGAAGCAAGAGAGAAGAGCAGACTTCAAAGTGATCTCCAGGTTGTGAGGAGACTTCTTGCCAAAGGTATGAAAGAGTGGTCCTGTGGTTTAATCCAAAAGCTCCATGTTGCGACCGCAACAAAAAATCACAGAGCCTCCTCACTTCACCTTCATGTACTTATTGCCAGAGTAATCATCACAAAATAATCTGTAAGGAGTTAATCCGCTTTCCAGAAATCTTCTTTTGCAGCACCACACTTTGGGCAGACCCAGTCTGCTGGAACTTCCTCCCAAGGGGTTCCAGGATCCACACCATTCTCGTAATCACCTTGTTCCGGGTCATAAATGTATCCGCAAGGACATTCCCATTTTTGCATTGTTTTCTCCATTGTTAGAGGAATAAGTATCAAATATAGCAATTTTAATAATAGGAAAGATTGTGAATGTCAATGGTAGTAATTCCTATTGATGATAATTGGGTTGAATGATATTACAGGACTGATTTATAAAAAATTTGTCGATTTCTTGTCAGTAAATCCGGTCTTTTGACTATTCATTGAACAGACAATGTCCTGTATTGATATCAAAACTGCAATCCACAGAACAATAAATTCTCATGGAGGGATCGTGATTATTTCAACCGTATCCAGAATCGGCCAATAGCCATGTCTTTATAGGTTGTATCGATCGGGTACCTGACTCCAGCTTTGTCTTCAGAATATCTTACCCACAAATCCTGTTCGGGATAGATCGAGTAGTTGAAGTCGTTTCCATCGTTGGTGGCTTTTGGTGGTGCAAAGCCTCTTAAATTAGCGAGAATCTGGTTGTCGAGTCGACTGATATTTGACTGCACTGCTTTGAGAACGAGTGATTTGTCCCTGGGTACTACTATCTCTTCGCCTTCATTTATAGACATCAGTTGGCCGTTAACATTAATGATCAATTTTTCAGCGTGCATTTGAGTCACTAATATTGCCGGCACTGAAGCGGGCAGTGAAGGTGTTTTCTGAGGCTCTTGATTCTTTGAAACAGTAGCAGACAAAGGTACACTACGACTACCCGAGTTTACCCCAATGTCGACCCAACCGCAGGTTTCTGCATCTTTGCGAATAATAACTTTGGTTGGCTGTGCTATGCGGAAAGGGAGTTGTGTGTCGTTGTGACTGCCCATGTTAAGAAAATCAGCTGCCAAGCCCCTGTTAAAATTTGCTATGATATCGGTAATAATGACTTCATCACCGCTTTTAACTTCAATCTTGCCACCGTTTGGAACTGCATAGGGAAGCCCACCATTGATCTTAATCAGAACGTAATTGAGCTTTGTCTTTTCGTGAGGAAGTCCTGGCGTATCGGGGATAATGCCAAATTCCTCCATAAAGGCGTTGATGACCAACTTCTGGAAACCTACTTTTTCAGAGTTGGATTTGATGGATTTTGAGGTTTCTACTCCAAACGCTGGTATGTTTGCTTTGGTAAGTGCGTAGTAGCTGGCAGACTTTCTCTGCTCCAAATGTTTGCTGCTGTCAGAGGTTGTATTATGGTTGTTTAATCTGAAATGGTATCGTTGGTTTTCTATCTGTGGGTTGACCCGATTGATCACTCGCAGCGCAAGATTCTCAAGATCTATAGTCTTCTTATTATTTTTACCGAAATAGGTTGGGGCATCAAAGATGATTGATTGACCGAAACGGCCGGGATTCTCCATGTCATTTATCCATTCTGGACTGAAAAATCCTGACCCCTCGTGGAGGTTTAGTAAGCAATCTGCTTCTCCCATTAATTTCTTGAGAATGGATACGATCTCCTGTTCTGCATTTTTAGAGTCGTTTTCTCTTTCTGCAAACTTACGGTTCATGTCTCCCGTCAACCCATCTCGCTGGTTGAGCAATATTGAATAAAAATTGGCTCTGGGGACAACTATAAGATTCCCTTGTTGTAAATTAATATCTGCATAGAGGTCAGCCGTAAGGTATCCACCCGGTTCATCTCCCTGAATTCCACCAATAAGCATAATGGTCTTGCCTGGCTTTTTTCCATAAATTCTGAAAACATGGAGCTCGTGTTCGCTATTTGCCATGTAAACATCATGGAGGCTTTGGTGACTTGAGGCGATACTCCGGGTAATGGAAAAACCTAACAGACAGAAAAAAATGAAGATTGCGCAGTACAATCGTGTTGTTGATTGGCAAGTTCTCATTGTGTTAACTCTAAACCGGGCGAAGGGCAGTTGGTGTTTGGTTGAACAATGCCTTCGGAACTCGAAGTGGTTACATTACTTCCTTTTGGATCATCCATTTGTTATCTCTGTTGATCAATTGGAGTCGCTTGGTACCATTGGATTTGTATTTATCTGACTGATAAATTTGATAAAATGATACATTGGCACCTGCGTCGGTCCATTTTATGGCGATATCTCGAATGGTAACTTTGATAAAGGAATATTTTTTATTCAGATAACTCTTCTTTTTCCTCCAGCCATCGCGGTTCAGCCGGCCATTCTTAAATGAGGGACCGTAGCACTGCATATACGTATCAATGTCCTTGTTGACCCAGGCGGCTTTCCATTTTGAGACAAATGCCAGCAGTTCTTTATCTCTATCTATAGGAACAGTAACCGCATCAGTGGGGGTATCAGCAACCGTTTTAACAACCGATTCAGTAACTGTTTCAGGAGGGGCTGGGGCTTCAGGAACGGCAACCACTTCAGGAGGGGGCGGTTGCTCGATTATGAGGTTCTTGACAGGATGTTGGGCCAAAAGAGTTGGTATAATATCTTGGCTCTCGACAGAATACAGGGTCCGCCAATTGTTCGATACGGTGGGCGCTAAATAGACACGCTTATGGTATCGGTATTCTGCAGAGTTTTCATCATATACTCTATAGCTGATCGAGGCAATGGCCTGTGACTGAAAGGTGATGAAAGAGAGGGTCTCGATGTTGTCCGGAGAAAAATATTGAGAGCTCAATGATAGTTGATCCAGGGTCCTGCTGAATGTAAGATCATTTTTGCTCATTTGGGGATCTGTTCCAATAAGAGATTCAGGAAGGATTTCCAAAATGATAATGGGGATATTGTTGATCGTTAAATAGGTCGCCAATTCATCAAGATCCTGGTTTGCAAGCGTAATGCAGCCATTACTGCTAAACGGTATCAATGGTTTATTAGTTCCATGGATAAAAATGCCATCGCCGCGATGGCCCGCGTGTTTGTCGAAGACGTTAGGGTAATCGAGGTGGTAAGCCCGGCTACCAAAGACAGTGATTTTTTTATCTTCATATATTTCTGTTATAAAATAGACACCTTCCGGTGTTCTTGAATCTCCACTGATAATCTTTTTTCCTGGATTTTCACCCGTTGCACAGATGAATGTTTTGAGGAGTTTGAGGGATTCCTTTTGTTCGAATATAAGCAATCTTTGTGTGCTTTTTTCCACCACGATGAAACGAACGGGAACATCAGTGCTATAGAAAGAAAGTGTTATTCGGTCCTCATCTCTTTCCAAAGATGAGCTATGGCTATAGACCGAAAAGAAGAGACTAATGAAAACAATAACGAGAGGAAAAAAGGAAATTTGTATCTTCATGTTTTGAAACGAGTAAAAAGCTCAGTTATGCCAACAGGGGCGGGTTGTTTGGTTATAATAGGTTCTTCGTCAGTTTCTGGCGAATCTTCTTTGTTTTTATCACTCATCATGTTTTTAAAGAGCATCCCTCAGGAATGCAGAAAATAAGGAGTTTTTTAACAATACTCTCTGGACGGACCAAAAAACAAGAAAACCATTTCTAAATCATTAAAAACCAAAGAGAGAGCAGTCCTTTACGGAATCAGAAATACTGGTTAACGCTCCGTTATTTCGGAAAACATCCCCTAAGTTGAAATCGAAGAGTCCAGGTAAATAAAGAAATAAAGACTTGGAGGTATATCGTTTCAGGATAGACACTAGAGAGGGAGCAATTCTGCCAATCTAACCAAAATTATAATTTCTATGTATCGCATTTTTGATTGTTTTACAATTTCTGTTGGTAAATTGAATTTTTATTTGCGAGAATAAAGAACCTATAAGTATGAAGCAATAAGCGAGCTATTGCAAATGGGAGGCATTCATGGTTTGCGGGTGGCATTGCTATTGTTCTGTGTCGACCAAATGTGCAAAAGAATCTTCTTCTGGAAGAATCGTTTGGCGACCTTTGAGCTGTTTCTGCTATGATTTAACTGTGTTGTTGCACCTGTTGGTCAAGATAAATAAGATTTGGAGGAGATGCTGCCGCGAGTGGTTGAAGTAAATTTTATCCACATATTATCGTATTATTATAAGAGCTTGTACTCAGTTGAAATGGCTTGCGTAGGCGCTTTGTATCGACTAAGTTGCTGTAGGGTCGTCGTTTAAGTCAAATGATGACTTTGTGTGGAGTGTTACAGTTGAAAGAGATATGCATGATGATGGTTGTCTTTTTTTTCGGGCTTTGGTTTTTACTGCCGGGGAAAGATAGTTTTCCTCTGTTTCGGTGTTTTAGGATTCGTTCGCCTGTTTCGCCGGTATGGAGTCTTATACTTTTTCAGTGATTCGGGTTTTTAAGATTTTGTAAGGAGGAGAATAGAGATGTCGGAAGGAATTGGAACGGAACAAGATGCTTCAGGTTTTAAAATTTTATATCAGATATTGGCAACCATGTGTGTTATTGCTCTGATTCCCATTGGTGGTCTTTTGTATATCAGTATTTATAAATCAAAACAGGACTGGACCACCAATATTTACCAAAATTTGATGGATAACACGGAGAGCCTTACCCGCAGTGTTGATGATTGGACTGCGATGAATTTAAGGGTTTTAGAACAAAACGCCGAAACACCTGCAATCCTCAGCATGGACAGTGAACAACAGAATCCGATATTGAAGTCGATGACAGACACATATGAATGGGTCTATCTTGCCTTTACAGTTCTGCCCAATGGCCAGAATATTGGGAGAAGTGATGGGAAACCCCAAACGTTTTATGGGGATCGAAACTATTTCAAACAAGTGCTTAGTGGCAAATCACTTGGGCAGCAGGTGCTTCTTGGGAAAACATCAGGTAAGCCTGCTTTTATATTGGCTAAACCAATCACGGGGAAAGAAGGCAGAATCAAAGGTGTGATTGCGATCGCTATGACACTTGAAGACCTATCGAAAACTATTACTAAGACCAGGATCGGCGAAACAGGGTTTGCTCTGCTGCTTGATGAAAATAACCGACTCATAGCCCATGGTAATGGTGAGGTAACATCTGAACTGCAGGATTTAAGTTCTTACCCAGCCCTTAAACAGCGGAACAGGTTTGATCGCGATTCTTTTGTGTTTGAGGAAAATGGTAAAAAAATTGTTGCCTACACGAAAAAGACCCAACAGGGTTGGACACTCATAGTCCAGCAAGATTATCAGGAGGCATACGCTGCTGCTAATTCTGCTCAGCGAAATGCGATATTGCTGCTCATAATAACGATGGTAACTGTTGTTATTATAGCGTATCTCCTCGCCCAGCGTCTCAGTACACCGATTCGTAATCTGACAGCAATTGCCGATGAAATAAGCAGGGGGAATTTAAGCGCTGAAATTAAAGAGACTGAGCGCAATGACGAAATAGGTGCACTCGCAAGGGCAATTGAGAGAATGGGTGTTAGTCTTAAGATGGCATTTGAAAGATTACGAAAAAGGTAAACGATTATGACTCAGGATTATATTCCGTTCCCGGAGATTGTAGCTGAATTAAAAAAGTTATGTACTCAAAGAGTTACCGGTACCATGTTCGTTGCCACCAAGGCGAATCGAAGTGCTCAGTTGACCCTTGATAGGGGGGAGATAGTCTTTATCTATTTTTTTAACAAACAAGGTGAGGAAGCTCTGGAATTGATGTCGACAATTCAAGCCGGTCGATATCGATTTCAGGATGGAGCTGTTTCCCGTCGTAGTCCATTGCCGTCTACCGATGACATTCTCCAATTTCTAATTGGAAAGCAGAAGATAGCCAATCAAGTCAGCGAAAACCGACCAACCGGAACTGGTCTTAGCCAAGAGCAAAAGACAGTTCTGGAAAGCTGTTTGGCCGAGTTTATAGGACCGATGGCTGGGATTATCTGTGAGGATCATCTCGGTATTGCCACTGATCTTCATGCGGCTATTGACGCTCTGGTTGCAGAGATACCTTCGGCCGAGCAAGCGGAAAAATTCAAGTTGATGGTATTGGGAAAACTTGGCTGAGGCTTGTCGCGAGGGCTGCACCTGTTGGTCAGATTGAAGTTAGCTCTAGTGGTGGAAGAAAAGAGCGCCTGTTGGCGGTTTGAAAAAGTCATATTTGTGCACGCTAGCTTCTATGTTTTGGGATTGAGTGTCATCTCTATATGGGGAATACCATCTTCTTCGTAACCGTCTGAGGTGACACGAAACCCGAAACTCTCATAAAACTGAATAAGGTATTGCTGGGCTGAGATACGGACGAGTGACTCTGGGTAAAGTTCTTTGATACTGAGGAGGCATCTTGTCATGATTTCTCTGCCGACACCTTTTTTTCTGAATTTTGGGTGGGTGAGTACTCTTCCGATGGATATTTTTTTGTGTTTTTCCTCGGGAGCTAGTATACGCAGATACGCAATGAGTCCAGGCTGTTCTTCACTGTCGTGCCAGCCCGTCAGGTGGTGGGCGTTTCTGTCCTGACCATCACAGTCCTGATAAATACACTGTTGTTCTACGACGAATATTTGTTGGCGTAATCGGAGAATCGCATAGAGCTCTTCGGTTGTTAATTCTTTGAAGGTGGAGATTCTCCAATTAATTTTCATTCAATTCCCCTAAAATGGTTTTCTGAATAATACCGGCATTGCAAAGTTGGGTGGACGATTGCAATCGCCAAATTTCTCAAATCCTGATCGAATACTGGATGACACAGTGAAATGCTTCAGCTATTCAGCAGATTGACATAAAACTTTACGTTGTTTTAAGCAATTATTGGGCAGATCAGGAGTGAATCGGGCGAGTGTGCCAATCAAGCCACAAGCCACTATTCGTTTTGACAACCACCAGTAAATACTTTATCTATACCATACTGATCAGTTTCCTTTTAAAGCTAAACCAATTTTGAGACATTCTTTTTCTGTATTATGTCGTCGTTAAGATGTATAGCCAATGAATTGTTTTCAGCTGGGACGTCAGTGCATCACAGATTATTTTTGTTCATATTCTTTGTAATGCCCCCTTGAGTGGGGATAAGATAAAAACTTTAATGTACAAAACATAAAATACTCACCCATGATACGAGCAACTATAGCATTACTGGCAAGTCTTTTAGCTGCAGTACAGGCAATCTTCATTTATTTAACCGGAGAAACCATTTGCTTCAATAGTGGTTGTTCCATTGTGGACAGTCTGACGACTGTTCCTCCGCTTTATTTTAATATTGCCGGATTTGTATTTTTTCAAACACTTTTCTGGTGTCTGCGTTGGGGGAGGGATGGTTCCGAGTTTTGGCATAAATTAGCCGGACTGTTTCTTTTGGCTGGACTTTGCGCTGAGGCGGTACTCGTCTTCTTTCAATACTCTATTGCTACGGTTTTCTGTTCGTATTGCATGGTCATTTTGGCTTTCATTGTTTTGTTAAACGTACTAAGTGGACCGCGTCAGATATTCCGCGGGGTCGTTCTCTTCTCTGTGGTAACAGTTGCCTGTTTTAGTCTGCAGTTTCGTGCGACTACGTACTCGGGAGAGTCGCTGGATACAGGAAGTATTGCAATGGTGACAGGAGAACACAAAGAGCCAAAACTCTATCTCTTCTTTTCCTCCACCTGTGCCCATTGCGAAAATGTCATTGAGGCTCTTAAAGGAAAAAATAACTGCACCGTTCACTTTAATCCGATTGAGCGCATTGAAGGTTTCACGTATCCCGGGGCAGAGTTTTTTTCGAAATATAACGTTGAGATCAACCTCAATTTTATGAAAAGTCTGTCAATTAAAGAAATTCCGGTTCTCGTTTCTATTGAACCCCAGAACATACGTGTTCTGAAGGGAGAGCAGCGAATTCGTGATTATTTGGACGAAACCTGCACTACAAAGGTCATAGATTATAGCGGAACAAGCAGTATGGTACCAAAACAGTATCCGATTACGTCTGGTGAGGGGAAGCAGGCAGATGATGCTTGTCCTGTGGTTGGCGATTGTGATACTGAGTCATCGGGAGCGGCTGCGGACAAGAAGTAGCTGAACTCTCGTTTATTTTAACAGATCGGCAAGTTCCTCTTTGGTAAGCATTGATCTTGGACTAGGGTTGCGGCGATCGGCAACCTTTCGGCGATCACTATATTTTCGACGATCAACCCCCAATCTGCCTTTCGTAACAGAACGTAACCATCCGTAAAAACCCCGATTGTTTTTTGAGGTGCTTTCCCGTCTATCTTGTCGTCGTTCTCGGGAGGAGCGTCGTTCGGTAAGTCTCCGGCAACTGTTAGGCTTTCGGCGCTCGGTCCCATCCCAAGTTGTCTTAACTGGAGGGCTCATTTTATCTGATGTTCTGCTGAATGATTTTTGATACTCAGTGTAACTGTCCGGTAAGACTAAAAACTATATACACTGTATACAGTTATGATGCAACTTCCAACTGCTTGAGGATTCGTCCTCTTGATCTCTTCTAACCTGTTTCAATTTTTAAACCTATCTTCTTTGGTCTGGCCAAAAGTCTAAAAATGAGGGCTCATTCAGTCGAAATACATTATCTACCTGTAATAATACAATATAATCTGTCTTGAAAAAAAATAGTAATCTGTTAAATATACTAAACGGAAAAGTTACAATGCAGGTTGCATTGTTTGGATCCATACCCAATATTGGCCGGGTGACCAGAATCTGAAGGGGATTCGTTTTTATTATAACAAGGCAACCCCGATAACCGGGACCAGTATCGTTGTGAGGGTAAGAACAGGAAAAGGATTTTTAAAGGAACATATTATCTGGTTTTTCTCAGGTAGAGCGATTGGGCTTGAATTCTTCTGCTGAAAATGTGTAAGGCGGGGATAACTTATTGTATCAACAAAGAGAATAGACATGACATTAACAATTACTGCCCAAACTCTTTCGATAAAATCGATAGAGAAACTTAATGAACTCAGTGGCGAAAGTATAAAGAAATGTATGCAGTGTGCCACATGTACAGGTATGTGTCCCATGGCACAAGAGATGGACTTTAGTCCTCGAAAGGTAATGCACATGGTGCAATTCGGTCTCATGGAAAAGCTTGCCGATATCAATACCTATTGGAAATGTGCTTCATGTCATGCCTGTTCTGTAAAGTGTCCCAGAGGTATCGATATCGCAAAAGTTATGGAGGCTCTGAGACAACAGATACTTCGTAAAAGCAAGAATCATATAGAGCCGTCTGAGATGTCTGCAGAACTTATTGCCGATATGCCGCAGATTGCGTTGGTTGCCGGATTCAGAAAATTCACGAGTTAAGGAGAGCGATGAAAATCAGTTATTATCCAGGCTGTACTTTGAAAACCAAAGCCAAGAATTTGGACAGGGCTGCGGTTGCTTCCCTGGAGGCTTTGGGAGTCGAGGTCAAAGAGATTGAGAGATGGAATTGCTGTGGCGCCGTGCATTCCCTAACCGCAGATGATTTGATTCATCAGGTGGGGCCGGTGCGCAATCTCGTTCGGGCTAAAGAGCAGGGAGCGGACAAATTAGTTACCCTCTGCTCAATGTGCTACAACACTCTGGCGCGGGCTAATCAAATAATGAAAAACGATGAAGTAAAAAGAGATACCATCAATCGTTTTATGGATGAGGAAATCGACTACGCCGGAGAAGTTGAAGTGGTGCATTATCTGACGTATCTGCAGGAACAGATCGGTTGGGAAAAAATCAAAGAGATGGTGAAGGTTCCGATGACCGATTTAAAGGTTGCACCCTATTACGGTTGCACTCTACAGCGTCCTGCAGAGGTCGGTATCGAGCCCTTTGGCAGCTATACCCTGATGACCGGATTATTAGAAGCAATTGGGGCCACTGTAATGGACTTTAATGCTGCCGATAAATGTTGCGGTTCTTATCAGGTACTTGGTGTGCCGGCAGGAGAAAACAGTGCCGGAGCGGCTATTCTCAATTTGGCGGCGGGTGCGGGTATCGAGGCAATTGCCACCAGCTGTCCCCTCTGCGAATATAATCTTGGTAAGCAGCAGCAACAGATGATTGAGAAAGGTAAAATAGCAAAAAATATTCCAACGTATTACTTCACTCAACTTCTGGCTGTGGCTCTGGGTCTTGACTCTGAGAGCTGCCATTTCGAATTGAATGACCCGATCAGTGCCGAGTTGTTACAAAGTAAAAATTGTCTGGCCGCAGCCTAGTGCCGCTGGTCGGAATGAAAATAGGTAGCGTAAATTATCGCGTATTATTGGAGACGTGAACCATGTGTGAAACAGACCAGAAATCAAGCAAGAAGACTCCCAGAGTAGCAACCGGGGATCGGGCCATTCTGCCGGAAGGTGCGAAAACCATCCCAGTCTATATCATGGGTAAAATGTATGAGGTACCCGAAACCCTGACCATAATGAAGGCAATGGAGTTTGCAGGTTTCAAATTCCTGCGCGGTGCCGGGTGTCGTGGCGGAATTTGTGGTGCTTGTCCCACGGTATATAGAATGGCCGGAGATTATAAACTACATTTTGGTCTTGCATGTCAGACCGTTGTGGCTGCAGATATGTATCTTGCTCAGATTCCATTTTTCCCAGCAAATCGGGCAAACTTTAACATTAACGAAATCGGTGGCCTACCAGAGGCTATTCATGCTCTCTACCCAGAGTTGTTCCGCTGCGTTGCCTGCAACCAGTGCACCAAGGCATGCCCGATGGATGTCGATGTCCTCGGATATATTTCCGCCTTGAAACAGGGAAATATAGAGAAGGCCGCAAAATTATCTTTTGACTGCATTCAATGCGGTCTTTGCGCCAGCCGCTGCATGGGAGAAATACCCCAGTACCATGCAGCGCAGCTGGCCCGCCGTGTTTACGGAAGATATATATTGCCTCAGGCTGAACATTTGAAGGTCAGAGTTGCGGCTATAGAAAGTGGAAAATATGATGAAATGCTTGATGAGCTTGCGGCAATGAGTAAAGAGGGCCTCGAGAAAATTTACGTGGAAAGGGAGCGTGAGCCTGATTTTGCCGAAATAGGATCATGGCAGCCTAAAGAGACTCGTTATTTATAATCAAACACCAATCAATCCTCTTTAGTGACTTAGAAATTGTTTTTATGTTTTTTTTATGAAAAAAATTTCGTTAAGAAACTAATACCCACAAGCATGTGGGCTTGGATTAAGGAGAATACAATGGCTTACACACCCGAAATGAAGGAATTGATAAAAAGAGTTGAGGCGACCCGTCCGGCACGGGTTGCCATGGCTCGTCGAAATGAGAATTACCCGGCACTTTCCATGGCTGAACGTGATGAGGTTTTGTCAAAATTTCATCCGGACTATCAAACTACCGGTAAAAGAACTGTAGCGGTTGGTCCTAATAAAGGTGACACCTTCCAGGAAGGGGTCGCCAGATTGCTGGAATCCAAGTCGATGCTTCGGCCCGACAAAGTAGATCTGAGTAAAATTGATCACGAAACAGATGTTCTGGTAATCGGCGGCGGTGGAGCCGGCACTTCTGCAGCAATTATGGCGGCGGACGGTGGCTGTAAAGTAATCATCGCCACAAAGCTTCGTCACGGCGATTCCAATACAATTATGGCTGAAGGCGGGATCCAGGCAGCAACCCATGAATGCGATTCACCTTACTACCATTTCATGGATACCATAGGTGGCGGGCATTTCTCCAATCAGCGCGATCTGGTAGCGGCTCTGGCCAAGGATGCCCCACTATCCATCGCCTGGCTGGAGAGTCTGGGGATGCTTTTCAACAAGTACGAAGACGGTCGTACGGTTGTTCGTCACTGCGGTGGTTCTTCTCGTAAAAGATTGCAGTCTTCCGGAGATATGACTGGTGCGGAGATTATGCGTGTGGTGCGCGATGAAGTTCGTAACAGGGCAGACCAGATAACCGTCCTCGAGTTTAGCCCAGCTGTGGAACTGCTGCTAGATGATGATGGGAAGTGCTGTGGGGCTATTCTGCATAACATGGAAACCAAAGAATTTTCCATCGTTAAAGCAAAGGCAGTGATTATTGGTACCGGTGGTTTTGGTCGCCTGCATATTAAGGGATTTGCAACTACTAATCATTATGGTGCTACCATGGATGGCGTGGTGATGGCGTATCGTGCTGGAGTTGGCAATAAGTCGTTGCAGTCCACTCAGTATCATCCGACCGGAGTCGCTTATCCAGAGCAGAATGTCGGCTTGCTGATTACAGAAAAGGTTCGTGGTCTGGGGGCTCATGTGCTCAATATTGATGGTGAGCAGTTCTGCTTTCCCCTTGAACCGCGTGACGTTGAATCGGCTGAGCTGATCTGTGAGGCTATGGAGAAAGGAAAAGGTATTATCACTCCAACCGGACGGGTAGGTTTGTGGCTCGATTCACCGATGATTGAAGAGCTGCACGGTCCTGGAAGCGTTAAAAAAGAGCTGCCGGCCAAGTTTATCCAGTTTGAACGCCACGGTATCGACATCAGTAAGGAACCTATGCTTGTCTATCCTACCCTGCACTATCAGAATGGGGGCGTGAACGTCAATGGCGAGACAGAGACGTGTATCCCTGGACTCTATGCGGCCGGAGAAGCGATTGGCGGAGTGCACGGAGAAAACCGGTTGATGGGGAACAGTTTGCAGGATATCATCACTTTTGGTCGCCGGGCCGGTAAAAATGCGGCTGCTTATGTTCAAGGAGGAGTCGAGATTAAAGGATTAAGTCTTGATCATGTCGTAAAATTTGAAAAAGAGCTTGAAGAGGCGGGAATTACGAATCCCGGGGTAGCTCCTATTCTCCTGCCCGACTATTCTACTGACGAAATGACTGAGCGTCGTTGGCCTGATGCGCTGACAAATGAGGCTCCTGCAATTTAACGAACCAATTTTAAATCAAGAGAGATTGGATATTATCTGACGTATAGCTGGGATACCGCTGCAAACGTTCTGTTTGCAGCGGTTTTTTTGCAATATTTCCTTGGCGCCTGCGTTTTTGAGCGCTTTTGGGGGTGAAAAGTTTGGTCTCTGTTCGGAGATTGGTAAACTTCCCAAAAAAAAATCTCTTAAAACTACGGTCAATTTCTAAGGTATCGAAAAAAGGACGGTAGAGTTGCAATGAAGAATGTGTTAAGCTATTAACTCGAACATTTAGTACCTTACAGACTGTTTTCTTGTTTTCTGCCACACAGGAAGAATATGATATGAGGACCAATTTTGTTACCACAGTTTACGGCTCCGATGTTCCTGGGGTAATCATGGCATTGGCGCAGGCTACCCGTAGTCAAGGTGGCGAGTGGCTAACCAGCAAGGTTATTAAACTCGATGGTCAGTTCGCGGCTATAATGAGTGTGCTTGTAGATACAGAGCTGGAGATGAATCTTAAGTTAACTTTGGAAGAAAAGTTCCCGAAACTCAATTTTGTTTATGCTGCAACAAGAACAATTAATCAGGAAATGACAAAAATCATAAACCTGGTGGTTGACTGTATAGATCGACCCGGCTTGACTGGAGATTTGAGCAATATCCTGGCAAATCTGGATATCGGCGTGGAAAATATGGAGTGTAAGCGTTTTACCATGGATGGTATCAATGACACCGTTTTTTCAGCCCAATTGACTCTAACGGTTTCCGAAGCGGCGGATAGCGAAAGCATCGCCGGAGAAATTGAAGCCCTCTCAGAAGATGTGCGAGTAAACGTACTGTAAATTCAACGAAAAAGCTTTTTGCAATGCGCTTTTTGAGGAACAGGTCCCCTCAAAAAGTCTACTTTGTTTCTCAGCTCCTAGGGGAAGCAAGATAAGACTTTTCGAAGGTCCAGGCTATCTCTACGATTATTCAATTCTATTCGTCTTCACAGAGCACCTGATGAAGCGCGCGTTGCGCCAGAACAAAATTATCACGGTCGAGGGTGAACTGCATGTTCGTTTGTCTCGAGGTCTGTGAAACGCTCAATATATTAATGCCTGCATCTGCTAACGCTTTGGTCGCTTTCGCAAGAATTCCGGGTTTGGCGATATTGGAGCCAATGGCGCAGACAATCGCGACATTGTAGGTAGCAACAGTCTCAAAACGGGCCCTGAGGTCCCTGATTAACTCAGGGGTGCAGTTTTTTTCGTAGACAATTACATCAATTGTATTGGCATTGGTTGTTTTGTTTATATAGCTGATATGATGGTCCAGAAGGATCTTCATAATCTGCATATCAAAGCCGACTTCGCCCACCATGCGAGTATCATAGATCTCAATACAGGTAACTTCGCTCGAACCGGTAATAACCTCGGTTTTAGAATGAGGGACATATGTAATCTTTGGTGATGAGCGTCCCGCTGTGGCTTGGGTCGAAGGCGTTCATTACCCGGATGGAGATGCCTGCAATTTCCAGTGGCTTCGAGGCCTTAGGGTGAATGGCCTCCATCCCGACATCGGCCAGCTGATCTGCTACATCAAAATTGGTATTGCAGACCGGATGAACTCTGTCTTCGCCCATGATCATTGGATCCCCCGAACAGAGATGGTATTCTTTGTGAATAACTGCCTCGTTCGCGCCCAGCAGAACAGCGATCTTGGAAAAAGTGACCTCTGAATAGCCGCGGTCAAATTCCCGCATGATCCCTTCTGTACCTTTGGTATATCCGGTGGCAACACAGATTGTTTTGGACGGGTCGAGTTCTTTGAAAGTGTGCTGAATTCGCTGGTCGATGGTTCGTTCGCGCTTGTCCTTCCACCCGCTGAGATCGACAAAAGTAGCATTGTATCCAAGATTTTGTAGGATATTGGCGCTGTTAAAGGCACTGTGCATTTCCCCAATGGAGGAAAGAAGTTCGCGTGCAGCCAGGAGGACTTCGGTGCGGTTGACGTACCCGGAAGAGATAACATTGTCCATGCTGCTGAGTATATTAACAGCAAAGGTGATGCGATTGCATATAAATTGGTTAGCGGTATCTACGTCCAGTCCGATATCTGCGAAACTATGGTTCAGTTCACAGAGCCTATCTTTTAGTTTGAGCATTGCCGGTTCGTAGTCGTTACTTTTGGCAAAGGTTTCATATATACCGGGTTGACCGGATTTTTTATGCTCCAAAAGTTCGTTGGTAATGCCCGAATAGGCTGAAACCACAAAGATTCTGTTATATACGTCGTTGGTGTCTCTTAGAATAACATTACTCAGGACTTCACCGAATCGAGACATTGTCGTCCCACCGATTTTTTCTACACGAAGTTTTATATTGTTCATTACGTCCACCAAAGAAGACCCAATATCAAAAGCACATTATTAAAAATGTATGATGATTTCAGGTGAAAATAGTATGTAGTTTAGTAAGTTACAGATTGTTTTTTATTCTTTGCAATAAAACATTCTGTTCCCAAAGTAATTGTTTCGGATTTCTTCCCGTTTACCGCGATGAGTGACATAGAAAACTAAAATTGCAGGAGTATCCTATCTCAAAGGTTTTGCCGCCGCAACCGATTTTCTTCTTTAATGCAGGTTCTTCGGACGAGCGCAATCAGGACAAGATCTGTTGGTGACAGGAATCAAAATTAACCATTGTCTTCCTCGTCATCGTCTGAATATTCGGGGTAATGTTTGATCATACAGGATGGACAGATGGAATGACTGAACTGGGCATCGGAGTTTTTTTCTATATAGGCCTCAAGTCTGTGCCAGGCCGAATCATCATTTCGAATACTGTGACAGTGCATACAGATAGGAATGATCCCCTGAAGTGTTTTCACATGATCCAGGGCCTGTTCAAGTTCTTCAACCTTTTTATTGAGTGTTGCCTGAGTATCGACTAGGCGTTCTGCCACATGGATACGTGCAAGCAGTTCACTGTTGTCAAACGGTTTGGTTATATAATCGTCCGCACCGGCCTGAAGGCCCATTACAATATCTTCCTTGCTGTTCCTGCCGGTCAGCAGGATAATGTAAATAGGGTTTTCCCGTCCAAGGAGTTTTATTCTCTTGCACAATTCGGGACCATCAAGGCCTGGCATCTCCCAGTCGAGTAAGGCGATTGGTGGAACTTCCGGTTGCTGGAGAATTTTCCACGCTTCCAGGCCATTGTCTACGCTGATGACATCGAACATCCATTTTTTAATAATAGATTCAAGCATCATTCGAGAGATGACGTCATCTTCAGCGATCAAAATTTTCTTCATATGCAACCAATGAGATTTTTCCTGCAATTAATTCGTAATTACCCATAACGAAAAGTTTGGGCAAAGGGCATTCTCGAACAGGCTTCTGATTAACTCTTTGCCCAAAGTCACTATAGCATGAGTAGAAATATTCATAAACCTTGTAATAAAATTATGTAACAGATTTCGCTTGTTTCAAGCGACTCATTATTCTTGCAGTATACGGCAAGATTCGATGAGGTTATTTTGACAGTTGAATGCACAATATTGGCCACCTGGTCATGATCAGGTGAATATTGTAATGCGAATTTTATTTGTCGTTCCAGGCCGTAGTGCATTGTCAGTATGGTATGAAAAGCAATGGCACCATTATATTTTTCATGGTAGATATCTCCCTGTGCCAGGTCCCCTTTCAGAATTATCCCGGAAAGATTTCGTACTACAGACAGATGGACTACTCCAAACTAAAACTCTCTCTCTTTCTTCTGCTGGCTACCATCGCATTTGGTACTTTTGGTTATATCATATTTGAGGATATGCCTCCTTTTGAGGCCTTCTATATGACGTTGATAACCATCAGCACCGTTGGTTTCTCTGAAGTCAGGCCCCTCTCCGATATCGGCAGGGTCATTACAATCATTATTATTATTCTGGGCATCAGCCTTTTGACCTATACCCTTGGGCAGGTCGCGCGTATATTGGTTGAAGGTGAGTTGAGGAAAGTTCTCGGGAGAAGAAAATTGGAAAAGCAAATTTCAGCACTTAACAAGCACTACATTATTTGTGGCTACGGGCGGATAGGCGCTATCATTGTCAGGGAGTTGGACGCAGCGAATATTCCTCTGGTTGTTATTGAGCAAGAACCTGAGGCGATTGCCGCCCTTGAAGCCAATCATACGCTTTACCTGAATATGGATGCAACTTCTGATGAGGCATTGATTGCTGCCGGTCTAGAACGAGCTAATGGACTTGTGACAGCAGTTAGCTCGGATGCGGACAATGTTTTTATCGCTCTCTCTGCCAAGGGTCTGCGACCGGATATCTTCATTCTGGCTCGGGCTTCAGATGTCAAAAATGAGAGCAAATTGCTCCGCGCAGGGGCTTCCCGGGTCGTTTGCCCATATCAGATGGGTGGACGGAGAATGGCGGAAATTCTTAATAAACCAACGGTTGTCGATTTCCTTGACCAGACAATGATGCATTCTGAACTTGGGCTGCAGATGGAAGAGGCGATTATACCCGAGCATTCACCTATAACCGGAAAAACTGTGGTCAGCAGCAATCTCCGCCAGGAATTCGGTGTAATTATTGTCGCAATAAAAAGGACATCTGGAGAAATGGTGTTTAACCCGGGGCCTCACGAAATATTTAATCCTGGTGATGTCATTGTGGTAATCGGCAAGAAAGCGGAAGTGCGGCGGATGGCCGCAGTCATCTGCTAAACCGGCTTTGGCGGCCTGCCAACTGGTTTCCATCCTGAAACGGCCCTTTTACCCTAACTCTTCGTTGTTCTCAAAATTTAATTCTCGGAGGTAAGCGCAGACTCCGATATCACCTATATGCCTGCGGTTAAATTTATCGAACGCCTCAATTTAGAATACAATGCCTCGTTTCAGGATAGAAACTATTCTAGTAATATTAGACATATGTCTGCGGAGAAAATTTCTCACACGCCTTGATTTAGAAGATTATATCTCGTTTCTGTTGCACACAAACTAAAAGTCCACCCCTGGTCACCGTTTGGTGTTGCTTGTGCTCCTTTTCTGTCGCTTCCCTGTTAATTAAGATTTTGTATTTGACATAATGATTAAATAGGTGAACAATGTGTTATTTTCGGGCATATGAACATAATAACACATTGTGGTGATCTGAAGCTGCAAGGGAGAAACTATGGAAGCGAAAAAGATAGTCGTAATTGGCGGTTCTGCTGCAGGGGCGAAAGCAGCAGCCAAGGCCAGAAGGCTGGATCAGAAGGCGGAGATAACCTTGATCCAGAGAGAACCGGATCTGTCAATGGCATCTTGTGGGTACCCTTACTATGTGGCCGGTGTCTTTGATGACCGCAATATGCTGCTGGCAACGCCAACTGGCGTAGTACGGGATCCTGCTTTTTTCTTGAAGACTAAAAATATCAAAGCGTTTACTGAGACAGAAGCCATAGCCATTGATCGGGTGAAAAAAACGGTCACCTGCAATGATCTGAAGACAGCAAAACAATGCACAATAGGCTATGACAAACTCATTATCTGTACCGGTGCCGGTGCCGCGATGCCTCCTGTTCCGGGTATTGACCTGGATGGAGTGACAACCCTCCTGTCCATGGCAGACACCGATTATTTGCGCAGGGTCAGAGATGAGAAAAAAATAACCCGAGCGGTGATTATGGGGGGTGGTTTGATAGGTGTTGAAGCCTGTGAAGCTCTGACGGAATCCGGTCTCTCTGTAACGTTGGTGGAAATGACTGCGGACATTCTCACATTTCTTGATCCGCAATTGGCAGGGCTTGTTGCAAACCACATCAAGAGCAAAGGGGTGGAGGTTATTACCGGGACAGGGGTAAAGGCTTTTCTTGGAGAGGCCGGCAAGCTAGTCGGAGTGAAATTGCAGGATGACAGCATAATCTACTGCGAGACAGCCGTCGTGGCAACGGGAGTTCGGCCTAATGTACAACTTGCCAGGGAATTTGGGCTTAATATAGGAGATTTGGGTGGTATCGTGGTTGATGAGTACATGATGACCTCTGATCCTGATATCTATGCCGCAGGTGACTGTGTCGAAATAAAACATCTGATAACCGGCAAAAACGTGCTGGCACCGATGGGCGATCTGGCAAATCTTCAGGGCAGGGTGGCTGGAGAAAATGCTGTATGCGGAAATAGCGTCATTTTTCCTGGAACGATCCACACCTCTATCTGCAAGGTGTTTGATTTTGCAGCCGGTTCCACTGGACTCACCGAAAAAAGTGCGGCGCAGAACCAGTTCAATAATATCGAAACTGTTGTTAATGCCAGTCCGGATAAACCGGGTTTCATGGGGGCGAAGCTTCTTATATCTAAAATTCTGGTTGATAAGACTTCAAAAAGAATCCTCGGTTATCAATGTGTGGGAAACGGGGATGTAAGCAAGCAGCTGGCAACCGCAGCCATGGCGATTCAGGGAAAAATGACCCTCGATCGTTTGGTCTGTGCCGACCTGCCCTACGCCCCGCCATTCTCCCTTGCTATTGATCATTTTATCGCTTCAGCCCATATCGTTGAGAATAAGCTTAAAGGCCGGTTTAAAACCATTTCAGCTGAACAAGTATACAAAAAAATCAAGGATGGCGAAAACCCGTTCTTCATTGATGGTCGTGGGCCTGACGAGTATGAGGTGCTGCGGCTGGGGATTGGCGAGAAGTATATCCCGCTAGGTGCTCTGCGTGGTCGTCTTGATGAATTACCAAAGGAGAAGGACGCGGAAATAATCTGTTTTTGCAAGGTAAGTCTGCGGGGTTACGAGACGGCTCTGATTCTTGAGGAAAACGGATGGACCAACGTCAGGGTGATGGAGGGTGGAATAGTCGCCTGGCCCTATAAGCGAGAGAAATGATTTAATTTTCAAGTATATGCACCCTGTCGAGGTCAGCATGACAGGGTGTAAGAAAAACTCGTCCAGGTCGCTCAGGGTTCCTCTGAAGGGAGAGTGGAACGCTTGACCGGTTTGCAGCCCAATCCAGATTTAATGAGAGAGTGACACTGGACGACAGCTCCTCTGTAAGTATAAAACGCACCGACATAAAGGTAATAGCTGTCTTCATTAGTTCTTAAAATATAGGGAACAACGCCAGTCTCCCGGGTTTTTATAAAATCTGTTATCAGCTGAGGCTTGTTGTTGTATATTCCAACGCGGGCAGAATAATTGGTTAATCTGATGAGTTTTCCTGATAGTTGGTGTTGCTCTAGATAAAGCTGCGCATCAGCTGCTGTCGAAAATGTACCGGTGAACACTCTGTACCGTATGACCTCGTTACCTAAGTTTACCTTCACCCAATAGGCAGAAATTCCACGTTCTTGGTAGGTTAGGAGCGCTTGTCGGGCTAATTCGGGTTTCAAGAATGTTTCAAGGAGAATAGAGTATGGATATTCACCCACTGGTAAAACTGTAATCTCCATTTTGATCATAGCTGGCGGTATTTGTTCCAATTCAACATTGTCATTCAAATCTGCAGGAGGAGTTGTGGCAGGTTCCTGTTCAATTGGCATTTCTTTGCCAATTGTAGAAGGTGTTTTATTTACCAAAAGATCTTCCTGTTGAGTGGCCAATTGGGTTACAGCCTCGGCGGTTGATTCAGTTTTTGCGGGAAGTTTGTCTTTTTCTCGCAGTGGGGGGAGATTAACTTCCTCCGGAACTTCTGGTGGACCTGAAGAAAGATAAGGTTCTAAATCGACTGTGGCCAGGAACACGACCAAACCGCAGGTTAGGAGAAAAAAAGCAGCGATAATTTTCTTCATCTGTTTTTTGGGGAGACTAATGAGTTAATGAGGATATTTCTTTAGAAGAATTTTTACCACTAGTTTTAAGGAAGATCAAGCAACCTATCGAAGGAATGAGTGGTGAAAGTAATCGTAGTCGGTGTAATGGCAAGTAGGTCATTCACAATATTTTGTTTTTTCAAGATCATGACATCTCATCCTTCAACCTGTAACAGTTTTCTGATTGCCTCTCATTCCTGTTGACACAATTCATTAAAACTTTGTATTTTCCATATTCTACTTTTGGTAAAAATTATCCCTTATGGAGGAATATAGATGTGGCAAGATATTATGGCAGCTCCGGCAGATTCAATTCTTGGGCTGACTGATGCATTCAGGAAAGACCCGAGTGCAGATAAGGTAAATCTCGGTGTAGGTGTTTATAAAGACGAACAGGGCAGAACTCCTATTTTGAAGTGTGTGAAGACCGCCGAGAAGATGCTATTGGAGCAGGAAGGTACAAAGAGTTATTTGCCAATTTCCGGTGACCCGGTTTACTCGTCAGAGGTGCAGAAGCTGCTTTTTGGTGAATTGGGAGAGGTTATAACCAACCGCCGGGCAGTCACTGCCCATGCACCGGGCGGGACCGGAGCACTGCGGGTGGGTGGCGATCTGTTGAAGAAATTTTTTCCTGATGCCAAAGTGTGGATCAGCAATCCGACCTGGGCCAATCATAAGGGTGTTTTCAAAACTGCGGGTTTTGAATTAGCGGAATATGATTATTACAATCCAGAGAACAAAGCTGTCGATTTTGAAGCGATGGTGACAAGTCTGGAAAGTATTCCCGAAGGTGACATTGTTCTGCTCCATGCCTGCTGTCACAATCCAAGTGGTGTTGATCTTGACGCCGCCCAGTGGAGACAGGTGGCTGCTATTGGCAAAGAAAAGGGATGGATTCCCTTTCTGGATTTTGCCTATCAGGGATTTGGTGAAAGCGTTGAGGGAGACCGGTGCGGGATTGAGGAGTTTGCCGCAACGGGAGTTGATTTTTTCATCGCCAGCTCCTTTTCCAAGAACTTTGGTTTGTACAATGAGCGCACCGGTGCTCTGACCATAGTCAGCCCGACCGAAGAGGACGCGGTGGTGGCTATGAGCCATCTAAAAACGACGATTCGAGTCATTTATTCCAATCCACCTGCCCATGGCGGTCTTGTGGTGGCAACAATTCTCAGCAACCCGGAGTTGCACGCGCAGTGGTTGGAAGAACTGGCAGGGATGCGCGACCGAATTAAGGCCATGCGTGTAGCTTTGGTCGAAGGGCTGAACAGACGAGGGGTGGAAAAAGATTTTTCCTATATCACCAGGCAGCGTGGAATGTTTTCCTTTAGTGGTCTGTCCGATGAAATTGTTGCGTGGTTGCGGACCAGTAAGAGTATTTATGTGGTGGGGGGTGGTCGGATAAATCTAGCCGGACTGACAAAAGCAAATATCGACTATGTTTGTGACGCCATCGCCGAGGCATTGAAAACAATATAACTATTGAATTGATAAGAAAAGACCACGGCCAGAGGTGATTCCTTCACCCTGGCCGTAGTCTTTTACTCCTTTTAGCTTACGCAAACTCCTGTTCTGTCCTGTTTATAATCTCTTCCTGATGTTCCTTGTCAAGATCGACAAAGTAATCGCTATAACCTGCAACCCGAACCAACAGATTTCGGTATTCATCCGGATGTTGTTGGGCTGAACGGAGCGTTTTGGTGTCGATGACATTAAATTGGATATGGTGACCGCCGAGGGTGAAGTAGGTCCGGATCAGCCCACAGAGTTTATCTAAGTCCTGTTCGGTTGCCAGAACACTTGGCAGAAAGCGCTGATTGAGCAGAGTTCCACCGGATTTCAACTGGTCCATCTTGCTCAGCGATTTAATCACTGCTGTCGGACCGTTGCGGTCAGCACCATGGGAAGGCGATGTCCCGTCTGATTCGGGCAGGAAGGCAAATCTCCCATTGGCGGATGCTCCTAGCATCTTACCGAAATAGACATGGCAGGTGGTAGAGAGCATGTTCAGGTGATAGACGGTTCCTTTGGTATTGGATTTGCCGTCAATGGCAGCAAAGAGTGAACTGTACACACTTTGCATGATATCATCGGCCTTGTCATTATCATTGCCGAAAAAAGGTGTTCTGTTCCAAAGTTTTAGTCGGAGCGGTTCATCGTTCTTAAAATTATTTTTAAGGGCGCTGAGGATCTTTGCCATGGAAACCGAGCCGTTATCGTAGACGTGGGTCTTGATTGCAGAAAGGCTGTCAGTTACCGTTCCGATGCCACAGCATTGAATATAATTGCTGTTATAACGAGGTCCTCCATCATAATAGTCTTTGCCTTTTTCAATGCAGTCATGAATGACCACCGACAGAAAAGGTGCCGGCGAGTATTTGGCATACATTCTCTCAATATAGTTGTTTACTCTTATCTTGAGGTTCACGACATGCTCTAATTGCTTGGTAAAGGCAGTATAGAGCTCTTGGTAACTTGTAAAGGTCGTTGGATCCCCGGTTTCAAGAGAGACCTTTTTACCAGAAAGCGGGTCAAAACCGTTGTTCAGGGTAATTTCCAATATTTTAGGAACATTGAGGTAGCCGGTGAGGATATACGCTTCCTTTCCGAAGGCCCCTGTTTCTATGCAGCCGCTGGTGCCGCCTTGGCGAGCATCTTCCATACTTTTTCCAACGCGAACCTGTTCCATGATGACTGCATCGGTATTGAAAACGGATGGATAACCATAACCTTTTCGTATGACTTTCGTGGCAGCTTTCAGGAATCGATCCGGAGTTTTATTGCTGATATGCACACTGGGTTGAGGCTGCAGCAGATGGAGTTCGTCTGAAACCTCCAGGCAGAGAAAGGATACGTCGTTACTTGCATCGCCTCCTGTCGTGTTCAATCCGCCAAGATTAATTTGGGTGAAATCGTTATAGGTTCCGCTCTCCTTGGCTGTGACACCGACTTTGGGAGGAGCAGTATGGTTATTGACCTTGATCCACAGACAACTGAGCAGCTCTTTGGCCTTGTTTCGATCAAGCCGGCCATTTGCAAGGTCGCTTTCGTAAAAAGGGTGAAGATGTTGGTCTAAGTGACCGGGAGTCATGGCATCCCAACCGTTGAGCTCAGTAATGGTGCCAAGGTGAACAAACCAATACATCTGCAGGGCTTCATGAAAAGTTCTTGGTTTATGGGCAGGTACCCGCAGACAAATTTCAGCAATCTTCTTGAGTTCTTCACGCCTTTCGGGTTCTTCTGCACATGCAGCCATGCTCTCCGCCAGTTCTGCGTGACGTCCTGCGAAAATGATCGCTGCGTCACATGAGATATCCATGGCTTGGAGCTCCTCGGCCTTGTCTGCGGCTTCCGGGTCGTTCTGGTAATCCAGGCAACGGAGTGCTTCTGCTATCCGCTCTTTAAAATCGACCATACCTGTGGTGTAGATGGTGCCGTCAAGAGCGGTATGACCAGGTGCCCGCTGTTCCATGAATTCTGTGAACAATCCGGCTTCATATGCCAGACGCCAGTCTTCAGGAATTTCACTGAAGATGCGGTCACGCATGGAGCGTCCATGCCAGTAAGGGATGACCTCTTTTTCGTAGCGCTCTATATCCTCGTCTGTGACTGAATAGCTGGTCATAGCTCTGCTGTTTAAAATTTGTAGATCCTCAGCGCTATGGCAGGTCAACTCCGGAAAGGTGGGGACCACTTTTGGAGCAGGACCCCGTTCGCCGACGATCAGCTCGCCTTCGCCAATATACAGGGTCTTGTGTTCACAGAGATGCTTGAAACAGAGGGCGCGCAAAACGGGAAGTGAGTATTTGCCAAAATTCTCTCTATAGAACTCGGTTTCCAGGAGTGCTCTTTCAATAGAAATCGATGGTTTGGTTTCAAAACTTTCTTTGCGCAATCGTGCTATTCGGCTGGTCATATTATCCTCCGATTTGGACATCAGATATGTATTTCTTTAAGATTTTTAAGGTATTTGCTCTTTGCTCCTGTGAGGGGACTGTGAACTTTTTCCCCTGATACTCCAGGCCCAGTTTTCTATATTTGGCAGTCGCCGCGGGGTGATAGGGTAAGATATCGATACCTTGGATGCCTTTACATTTGGCGATAAACAACCCCGTAGCTCTGATGTTTTTTTCATCATCATTGATGCCAGGAATAAGGGGAATGCGAACTCTGATTGGCTGCCCGGTTTCGGATAATTTTTTTAAATTATATAAAATTAAATCGTTGGAAACTCCGGTATATTTTTGATGGAGTTTATTGTCCATGTGTTTCAGATCAAAGAGAAAAAGATCAGTGTGTTCGGCAATGCGCATAAGGGTTTCGGTTGGTGCGAATCCGCTAGTGTCTACAGTTCTGTGGATACCCAAAGCCCCACATTGTTGGAGCAGGTTCAGGAGGCTTTCCGGCTGAGAGAGTGGCTCTCCTCCTGATATGGTAACCCCACCATTGGACTGGTCAAAAAAAGGCAGATCTTTTTTGATCTCAATCAGAAGCTGTTCAGTAGTCATTTCCCAGCCAGTCGGCTCATGAACCAGAGCAGGACAAGTCTCGATACAGGTCCGGCACAAGGTGCATGCCTCTCTATCTCGACGGATACTCTCCACAGTGAGCTGTAGAGCATTATTCCGGCAGTTATTGATACATTCTTTACAACCAATGCATTTATCGGTTATCGTTACGATATGTATATTGAAATCAATCCCTTCTGGGTTATGGCACCAGTGGCAGCTCAGGGGGCATCCTTTGAAAAATATGGTCGTCCGGATGTTCGGTCCATCGTGGAGTGCATAGCGTTTAATTGCGAAAATAGTTGAGTTTGTTGTGTCCATAGGCTTTATTAACAATAAATCTCATTCTCATGCAATGGAAATGTCCACTTCAGTACGGTAGTCGGTTGAGGAAAAACTTTCTCCAGGCAAGGCGAGTAAGGAGATAACTAAAATTGTATGCCATTATTGTATGCTATTCGCAGCAATTGTAAAGAAGAAATGGCAGGGACTATGGGGGGCGAAAGTGAAGCTGTTCAGAATAAAATCAAAAATAGTTAGAAAAGTTATTGAGAATCTTGTTACTGCCTGATCGAAAGAAATATTATGCATTCATGAACTGACAGCAAGGATTATAAGATATTAAAAATTCAAAATATTTTGGATTGAGCAATTGATGACAATCGGACAGAAATACCGATTCAAATGTGAATATTGAGAGGGGGAATGTGCAATGAAAATACTTATTGTGTTAGGAAGTCCCAGAAAAAGGGGAAACGGTGAGACACTCGCCCATAAAGTTGCTGGAGCTATGGAACAGGGTGGCAGCACTGTTGAATACATTCGACTTAACGACTTGAATTTACGACCGTGTCAGGGATGCGGGGGGTGCGATAAAACTGGTAACTGTGTCATCAAGGACGACATGACGGACATTTACAAGAAAGTGGATGATGCCGATCGAATACTGTTGGTCAGCCCGGTTTATTTTTATGGTCTTTCTGCTCAATGTAAGATTTTTGGTGACAGATTTCAGGCCCGCTGGTCAAGGAGATATAATTTGAAAGAGAGATTTCGAGAGGGGGAAGGACGCAAGGGATATCTTATATCGACCGCCGCGACCAAGGGATCGAAGATTTTTGACTGTAGCATTTTGACTGCCAGGTATATCTATGATGCCATGGATGTAGAGTATGGTGGAGAGTTGCTGGTGAAAGGGGTCGATAAACGAAAAGCAGTCCTTGAGGTTCCGGACCAAATGGCCATGGCCGAGCAGTTTGGCAGAGATATTGCCGAAGGTCGCATCTGACATTGAAAAGCAAGATCCTATTTAGTTTCCATCCCTGAAACGGCCATTTCTCCCTAACTTGTCGTTGCTCTCAAAATTTAATCCTCGGAAAATCGACTATATGCCTGCGGTTAAATTTATCGAACGCCTAGATTTAGAGCAAAATGACTCGTTTCAGGATGGAAACTATTTAGTCTCCCTTTCGATGATATGTACTTTATTGAAATTATTTATCTTCATCTTCATCATAAGATTATTTGTAATCTTGCATGAGAGAACAAATAATCTTATGATATGCAGCCAGTACATATAGGCTGTACATACAGGAAGTTTATTTAAAAGCGGTCAATTATCTACCAATAAATGAATTACCCGAAACTTGAAAAATCAAATTGCGAGGTTTGTAAGACTATGAATATGTTAAAAATATTCTCTTTCTCTCTGTTGTTAATACTCTTAGGGGAAACATCATCCTTTGCGGGAATGTCACCCCAATTAGGTTTCGGATATGGGAAAGATTATAGAAAAAATGTGGATATCGCACAATACGAGGTATTTTGGCGCCAGCCACTCTCGTACAAGACAACCCTTGGTGAAAACTGGATTGTTTCAACCGGCGTCGAATTTGGTACGGCCCTGATCAGGGAATCAGGTTCCGACAATGTTGGAACGGGCAGGTTTTCCGTTATGCCTCAGGTAATGCTCAGCCCGAATGACATGGTCAATTTCATTGTTGGTATTGGTCCCGGTTTCATGGTAGGCAAGACTGAATTTACAGACCATAATCTCGGAGGCTTCTTTTTGCTCAACTCCAAGGTTGGAGTGCAAATTTTGTTAGGCGAACATTGGGGAATTGAATGTGTGTTCTATCACCAATCCAATGCCGGTATCTACGACAACAATGGCAGCCTCAATATGCCTCAAATTTCATTATCTTATAATTTTTAAAGCACCTATCACCTTATTCTGCTGCGAAGGATAGTGGCCAACTCCTCCTTCGTCAGCTGGACAGGATTGCATTTATTTTCTGTTTTGTCTGCGAGATCGTCAATGTCGGTGGTTGTCAAGCCATACTCGCTGAGCATTGGTATACCGAGGTCAGCGGCAAGCCGTTCCAGCTCTTCAATGAAACACTCCTGATACCAAAGGTCTGTTTTGTTCTTCTCACTACTAAATATTTTTCCAAGGTTTGTGTACTTGGCGAGGGCCGGATGATCACCAGCGGTTGTCCGCAATTTTTTCAGGGTAAGAGCATTCGTCGGAGCCATGAGCGTTCCGCAAACCACTCCGTGGGGAATTGCCAAACGACCGCCGATGGAAGATGCAAATCCATGCACCGTGCCGAGTCCGCTATTGCTGAGGACAATTCCGGAGAGGAGGGCAGCGTAGGAGAGATCAGCTCTGGCTGAAAGGTTACTGCCATCACCGCATAATACTCGTAAAGATCTGTAAATTGCTCTCACACCGTCAAGGGCCAGTGCATCGGTAAGAGAACTACTATTAGTGGAAAGGTACCCTTCGACCAGTTGGGTAAAACAGTCCATGCCACAGGCAAAAGTGAGGTTGGGTGGGCAGGACAGTGTTAAGGCTGGATCGACCAGAGCGAGGTTGGGCATAAAATTGTCATGACGGAGGGATTTTTTGAAACCGTGTTTCCCTACAGAACTTATGACGGCGTTGCTGGTTGTTTCACTGCCGGTGCCTGAAGTTGTCGGAATGGCGATAAACGGTAACTTTCTGCCACTCGGTGTTTCGGTTCCGACACCTTCCAAAAAACGGGTCACTTTTCCTCCTTCCGCCAACATCGCTGAAATTGCTTTTCCGGCGTCGATGGTAGAACCGCCGCCGATAGCGATAACCAGATCAACCTCCTTGAAGGAAGGAGTGGAAACTATTTCATCGATCACTTCCGGAGAAGGTTCTGAACAGATATGTACGGTTTGGGCACGAATGCAAAGTTTCGATAATATCTTCCGAAGTGATTCGTAATTGTCGGTTGCTAAAAAGGAGCGGTTGCCAAGCACCAACAGGGGGCGGGACCCGAATTGAACAATTATATTTTCAAGTTCTGTCAGTTTTCCTGCTCCAAAAATAATCTTTGAAGGGGTCTTGAAGCTGAAAGGGTAAATCAAAATTTCACCAAGTGATAGTTATTGTTGGATAAATAAAGTTGTGATCTATGCTGAATTTTGTCTGCTTCACCCAATTTCAATTTCTATTATCAGAGATTTAATCTCATCACTGAGTATTCAACTGTTTTCAGTTGATCCCAAATGCAATATGGCTCCGCGGCTCCAGGAAAAATAGACCCCCAACAGACATAGAACGGCTGATATGAGAAAAACCATATGGATGCTGTGAAGAAAAAGGTCATAATATTCCGGGGTGATTGTGTGGCGACCAATGATGATTGATAGAACAACAGTTGCCGTGGCCATACTCAGCATTTGGCCAAGCAATCGCATGGTTGCAACTGTTCCTGATGCCAAACCGTAATATCGCTTTTCCACTGCACCCATGATGGCGTTCATATTGGGTGAACTGAACAGGGCAAAGCCGATACCGAGTATAATCAGGTTGGCAACGATTAAATACGTTTGGGTATCTGATTGCAACATGGAAAAAAATGAAATGCCAATCACCGTAATGATCATTCCGGCGGTTGCGAGCAGTCGAGGCTCAATACGGTCGGAGAGCCTGCCTGCAAGCGGTGACAGCAACGCCATCATTATTGGCTGTGCCATCAAGACGCTTCCCGCCGTTTGTGGTGACATGCCTTTCAAATATTGGAGATACAGACTCAGCAGAAAGGTTACCGCAAATGTAGCGGAATAATTGAGTAATGCCGCGAGGCTCGAATAGGCGAAAGTTTTATTGCCAGCAAACAAATGCATGTCGAAGACAGGAAATCGGGCAGACAGTTGATGACGAATGAAGATAAACAGGAGGAGGCAGCCTGAAGACAACAGTATGAGACCAAAGGTTGATGGAAGTCGTGTGGCCCCATAGACCATGGCGAGAATAGCGAAAGCATACAGTAGACAACCACTAATATCAAGTCGTTGGCCAGGTTCTCCCAACCATTCCCCTTTAAGATAATGAACTGTTAACAGAAGTGAGAGCAGACCGATGGGCAGCATGATAATAAAGATGCTGCGCCAGCCCAGGTAGTGAGTGAGAAGGCCTCCGGCAAATGGTCCAACAGACAGACCGATATAGACAGCGGCAACATATATACCAATGACCCTGCCGCGTTTGTTTGGCGGAAATATGGAGGTAATGATTGCCATGCCGGTCGTCACAAACATAGCAGCACCCAGGCCCTGAACTACTCGAAGTCCGATCAGCATGGTGGCTGAGGTAGCGAATGCGGCCAATCCTGAGCCGATAGTGTAAATACCCAGGCCGGTGGCAAAAACTTTTTTACGACCGTGAATGTCGGCGATTTTTCCTGCCGGAACAAGGGCTACCGCCATTGCCAACAGGTAGGCTGTGGCAATCCAGCTGAGCTGGACGGCATCCATCTGGAAATCAGCTTGGATAGCCGGTAGGGCCACATTAACCGATGAGATCATAAACGGGCCCATAAACGAGGTTAAAGTAGCGACGATCAGAGCCGACCGCTCAAGAGCGGAGTCACTCCTGGTGCTTTGTTGCATAATGAATACCTGCCATTTGTTCGGTTAGACAATTCTTGATGTAGTCTTTTCTCTCAAGTGTTAAGGAGAACCCAATGTTTTTCCCAACTGAGTACATCAAGATTCAAGGAAAAAATATATGCCATTTGGCTGGTATCATGTCAAAGTAAATCTTGGCTGAAGCAGTGCAGCCATTATGCCTTTCAACAAAACAGAACTAACATAGTGATGATAATGTTCAATATAAAGGCTGCAATTGGCTTTGCAACCCTTCTGTCTTATCATATCAGATTAATGTGTCCATTTTTTTCGACAAAAACATTTTACTCTAAGGCGGTGACCTATGTTTTCTCAACCTGCCTTATCTGCGATCTTTTTGAAAAAATTAAGAGTAAGTTTGACATTGCATTACTCTTGGGGTATTCGGTATACTTAAGAGAATGATTAAAAAGGTAGGGCTGGCATCTGCCAATGGTTCGCTGGCAGACAACATTAATGGGATACGGAGAAGGCCACAATGTCAATAATTACAATATCACGCGGCTCTTACAGTCGAGGCAAGGAAGTTGCTGAGAAGCTGGCCAAGGCACTCAATTATGAGTGTATATCTCGGGAGATCATTCTTGAAGCATCAGAGCAATTTAATATTCCAGAATTAAAGCTCGTTCGAGCCATTCACGATGCACCGACCATTTTGGATAGGTTTACCTCCGGCAAAGAAAGATTCATTGCCTTCTTTCGTGCCACTCTCCTTACCCATTTGCAGCGGGATAATGTGGTTTTTCATGGTCTGGGGAGCCATTTCTTTCTGCAAAAGTTTCCACATATTCTCAAAGTGAGAATAAGTGCAAATCTTGAGGATCGTGTCCGTGAAGAAATGATACGTGAAAACATCCCAGCCGATGAGGCTCGTATGATTCTTGTTAACGATGATGAGGAGAGGCGAAAATGGGGACTACAGATTTTCGGGCAGGATTCCTGGAACGCTCAGCTCTATGACATGATCCTGCATATTGGCAACATGAGCGTTGATGAGGCTGTTTCCATTATCCTCCATGCCGTAGAACAACCCTGCTTCAAAAGTGATCCCGAGAGCCGCCGCATGCTTGCTGATGAAGCACTCTCTGCCCAGGTTGAAGCCTCTCTGGTGAAAGTTTTTCCTAAAGTGATAGTCGATTCCGGTAACGGAGAGGTCTTTGTCAATGTCCGTGGATCGCTGGCTGATGAAAAGAATATCACCGAAAGGGTTAAACGGCTGGCGGAAAAAGTTGAAGGGGTGAAAGATATTCGGGTGAACATTGTTCCCTTTATGGTTGAAGACTGAAAGCACAGAACAAAAGAAGGTGACAGGGGGAATTATTACATATGACAAACAGGTATAATTTGAAAACTCGGCCCGTTGGAACAAAATCCCGGTGGCGAAGGCTTTTTCCCTTTCTTCGCTGGTGGAATTTCATAGGTTTAGATACCTTGCGGGCTGATATTCTGGCAGGATTGACCGGGGCTGTCATCGTACTCCCTCAAGGCGTAGCTTTTGCCATGATCGCTGGACTTCCTCCAGAATACGGACTTTATACCGCCATTGTTACTCCTATTGTTGCAGCTCTTTTCGGTTCTTCCCTGCATTTGATATCCGGTCCGACAACAGCAATCTCCATTGTTGTGTTTAGCTCCATCAGTGCCCTGGCGGAACCGGGTTCCGAGCAGTACATCAGGCTTGTTTTCACCTTGACCTTTCTGGCTGGAGTGTATCAGCTGGCTTTTGGTTTAGCCAGACTGGGGACGCTGGTGAATTTCGTCTCCCATTCTGTCGTTATCGGTTTCACTTCTGGTGCTGCCATCCTTATCGCTACAAGTCAGTTGAAGCATGTCCTTGGGCTCAACTTGGATGGCAATCATGACTTTCTCAAAGTCTGGTTCCACATTTTTAGCAAGCTGAATCAGATCAATTTCTACGTGCTGGCGGTAGCTATGGTCACTTTGATATCTGCGGTTTTTTTTCGTGCCAAGATACCCCGCTGGCCGGGAATGCTCTTTGCGATGATCATAGGGAGCGTGCTCTGTCTTATTATCGATGGCAGTCAGCACGGCATCAGCCTCGTCGGTCAGATGCCTGCCAGATTGCCACCGCTGTCGATGCCGGATTTTTCCTTTGAAACCATCCGTGAATTGGCACCCAAAGCGCTGGCTGTGGCCCTTCTTGGTCTCATTGAGGCACTGTCCATAGGCAGATCGATTGCTGCTAAATCTCATCAGCCAATTGACGGCAATCAGGAATTCATCGGTCAGGGAATGTCCAATATTGTCGGGAGCTTTTTTTCCAGCTATGCCGGTTCCGGATCTTTCACTCGCTCTGGTATTAATTACCAAGCAGGGGCAATCACCCCACTTTCTGCTGTGTTTTCGGCAATGTTGCTGGCGTTGCTCCTGTTGCTTATTGCACCACTTACTGCGTATTTGCCCATCGCGGCCATGGGTGGAATTATTCTGATGGTGGCTTACCACCTGATAGACGTCCATCACATCCAGACAATTATCAGAACGAGCAAGGAGGAAACAGCAGTACTGCTGGTCACCTTTCTGGCGACACTGTTTTTGGATTTAGAGTTTGCTATCTATACCGGAGTATTGCTCTCTCTGGTGCTCTACCTGAACCGTACCGCGCATCCGCGCATTTCCAATCTCGTACCGAATACCGATAGTGCAGGGCCTTTACTCATTGAAACGGAATCTGAATGCCACTATTTGAAGGTTATTCGCATTGATGGACCACTCTTTTTTGGTGCGGTTAACCATGTGAGTGAATACCTGTATAACATTGACAAAAGTCTGATGCGCAAACGCAACGTGCTTGTTCTTGGTTGCGGCATCAATTTTATCGATGTGGCTGGCGCAGAATTGCTTGCCCAGGAGGCAAGACGTCGCCGTGCTCAGAGGGGCGGGCTGTATCTTTGTGAATTGCAACCTCAGGTCTATAGCGTTTTAGAGCGCGGAAGATACCTGGACATTATCGGCAAGGAGCATGTGTTTGCCACTCAAAAGGAAGCAATTGGTAAAATAATTACCGGGGTTGACGAAACGATTTGTCGGAGTTGCAAGAAGCATGTTTTTAAAGAGTGCCCCACTTTGGCCGCGTTATGATTCGTTCGATTTGAAAGACCGGTAAAAGAGCGCCAATATTTTTTCCCAGGTCAGTTGCCCTTCAGATGACATTTGTCAGCAGAAGAACGGCGGTAGTCAGGGCCAGAACCACCCGGTAGTAACCGAATATTGCCAGGCCGTGGCGGTTCAGGTAAGTAACCATCCATTTTACCGAAATTATGGCGGCGATAAAAGCAAACAATACTCCGATGGCCAAGGACAGTGGATCGAAGGTCTGCAGCATGACTTGGCCATGTTTGAGGCCGTCGTAGGCGGTAGCCGCTCCCAGAGTGACTACTCCCAGGAGGAAGCTGTATTCGACGGCTGCCGGCAGGCTCAATCCTACAAGCATTCCACCTACAATAGTCACCAAACTACGGCTGACCCCTGGCCACATGGCAATGCATTGAGCGGTACCGATAATAAGTGCCATTTTCCAGCTTAGATTCTCAAGCGTGCTGCCAGTCTGTGGCAGCTGGTTGGTCCTCCGCCTGTGAAAGCTGACCACGAGAATTGCCACGCCTCCTGCCAGCCAGGCGATCACCACCGGCCAGGGGCCGAAGAGGTACGCCTTGATGATGCTATTGAACAACAGGCCGATGACCGCTGCCGGGAGAAAACCTACAACTACGTTGATAAATAATCTGAGGCCGAGTGGATTGTTGCCAAGAAGTCCCTGCAGCATCTGCAGGATTCGGCGGAAATAGAGGCCGAGCACGGCGATGATGGCTCCTGCCTGGATACATATGGTATACGCGTCGGCAGCTTCTTTGCTGCGCTCCTGTTCGTTTGGTGAAAGTGTTTGATTTTCGCCAATATTCATGATCCGTTCAGCCAGGAGCAGATGACCGGTTGAACTGACCGGCAGGTATTCCGTCAATCCTTCCACTATCCCAAGGACAATAGCCTGACCGGTTGACAGCTCTTTAGTTTTAAGAGGCGTTCCTTCAGCGAATGCAGTATTTGCAATGAAGATTAAGGCGAAAACCGCCAGCAGAAAAGGGATAATAAATTTTTTAGTTATCATTTGGTTGTACCGATAATGGGAGAAATAAAAGACTGAATGGAAGGTAATACTCAGTTTCAAGGACCAGGTTGGTGGCGCCGGTTTTTGGTTAGTTAGTTTCCTGCGCCTGATCGCTTCTTGTCATGCAGAAGAGAGTACCAGGTTGCATACATTCCTTCAAATGAGATGGTTATCTTTTATCACAGTGACAATCGCTCAACAAGTGGATAACTGGCTTTATGATATTTTCATGCTGATGAAAAGCTTAACATCGAATAATTAGCAGAAGCGGTATGTAGTAATGGGAGAGACTGCATTACGATTTTCAGTGTATTTTGTCTCGTGATTACAGTATATTTTTGTATTCTTAAAGCAGAATATCAAAATAATCTAATGGGTTACATAAAGACTAACAGAAAGCCAGCTTCTTCTACAAAAAGTGCTTACAATTGTTCAGAATGTTTGGAAGTGTGCTGGCTGTCTCAGCTTTGTTGAGGATTGACAATTATTTTACAGGGAAAAAGTGAATAAGCAAAAGAAGGTTATGAAAAACAAATTCGGAAAAATGTGCATCATTGTTGTCCTTGCCGCTCTGCTCGTCGTTCCAAGTGCAGCGTGGACTGAAGAAACCTCCGTTGCTTCTGAACAATTAACACTGACCAAAGCCGTCATGTGTGAGTCAATTCAGAAGTTCGCACCAGTCAACGAGGCTATAGTTTTTTCCATCGACTTGGGTCGAGTGTACTGCTACACGGAGTTTGATCCTGTACCGAAACAAACCGTTATTTATCATAAATGGTATCATCAGGGGAGCCAGGTGACAGTAAAGCAGTTTAAAATCAATCCACCTCGCTGGTCGTCCTTTTCCAGTATGCAATTGAGAGATGCAGATAAAGGGCCCTGGCGGGTTGATGTTACTGATAATAGCGACAATCTCCTTTATACATTACGGTTCAGCATAACGGATTGACTTCATGGACTCACTGGTACAAATTTTGGTCAGCTTACGCTGGCAGGACATTTTAGATATCCTCCTCAACAGTTATATCATGTTCAGGTTTTACGTGATTTTTAGAGGGACTGATGTCATTCGAATGCTCATAGCAATTGGTATGCTCTGGGTGCTGGAGCGAATGGCGATGAGCATTGGTCTTATAGTAACCAGCTGGGCTATACAAGGCATTATTGCTGCAGCTGCGTTGATCGTCATCATTGTATTTCGTAATCAAATTGCCAGCGTTTTTACAGCCCGCAGTTATAAATCCTTTTTTTGGGGTATACCGCAGTATCAAATCCAAACCCCGATAGAAATTATTGCAGAAAGTGTCTACGAATTAGCTCGTCAGAGACTTGGTGCGCTGATTGTTTTGCCTCTGAAAAAAGGTATTGAAGAGGTGGTTCAAGGCGGTGTTCTCTGGCAGGGAACACTCTCGCGGGAAATGTTGCTGAGCATTTTTTGGCATGGCACTCCGGTTCATGACGGTGCCACCGTGATCCAGGGCGACCAGGTCGTCGAAGTTGGTGCCATTCTTCCCCTTTCAAAAAGAAACGATCTGCCCTCTCATTTTGGTACTCGACATCGTGCTGCAGCTGGATTGACCGAGCAAACCGACGCTTTGGTAATCGTGGTTTCCGAGGAGAGAGGTGAAGTGACGGTATTTAAAGACCGATCTATCATCAAAATTAAGGATAGTATTGAACTGAATCAGGTGCTGCATGAATCTGTCGGAAATGTAAGTGTTACAAAAGGTCACAGAAGTCAGACAATTGAACTTTCCACTGCCGCTCTTCTCTGCTTGATTGGTATTACCGGAATCTGGTTAAGTTTTGCCCGGGGGTTTGAGACACTCGCTACTCTGAACGTACCTGTGGAGTTTGTAAACCGGGATCCGAAAATGGAAATATATTCAGCATCCGCAAGTAGCGTCAAGCTTCAAATCAGCGGATCGGGATCATTAATCAGGTCTGTCAGGCCGGATCAGGTGAAGGTTAAACTTAATCTGGCCAATGCGGTGGCAGGCGATAACCAGATTGCAATATCCAGAGACGGTATTGCCTTGCCTCCTGGTATTGAGCTTAAGCAAGTGGAACCGCAAACGCTTGAGGTTAACCTCGATGTTCCGATTCATAAAAAACTGCCCATCCAGGCGGATTGGGCGGGTAAGCTGCCTGCAGATATTATTCTGCAGAGTGCTCACATAATTCCCGATACCGTCGAAGTGGTCGGTGGTAACCTCATACTTAAAGGTATTCAGACTATTTATACGGAAAAAATACCATTGGAAAATATCAAATCCGACGGGAAGGTATCAGTTGATCTCGTGCTTAAGCCTTCATCTTTGAAGCTGGCAAATGAGTCTCAGGGGAATGTTCAGGTGATCTACAAAACAGCCAAGAAACAAATTACACCTGGTGGTGAGGGTAAGTAACAACCATACCCTCTTTGATATGGAAAGAGGGTCTTTCAACTTCAGGAACTTGAAAATTTAACAAATTAGAATCAGGAGATGGCCATGTACGCATTAGCAGTAAACGGAAGCCCGCGGAAAGGTGGTAATACTGAGTTACTATTAAAAGAAGTTCTCGGTGAATTAAAGAACAAGGGCTGGGAAACAGAACTCGCAAAAGTTGGCGGTACTGCAATTCGTGGCTGCATTGCCTGTCAGGAATGTTTTGTGAATAAAGATAATCAATGTTCTATCAAGAAAGATAAATTTAACGATATTTTTGCAAAAATGCTTAGAGCGGATGCCATCATTCTTGGATCCCCAACGTACTTTGCCGCCGTTTCTGCTGATTTAAAAGCATTGATAGAAAGGGCAGGTTATGTTGCTTATGCGAATGATCATGCATTTTCAGGAAAGATAGGGGCCGCGGTTGTCGCTGTCAGACGGGGTGGAGCAACCCACGTCTATGACAGCATTAATCACATGTTTCAGATGTCGAGAATGGTCCTTCCGGGCTCAACGTATTGGAACATGGGGTTTGGCCTGGATAAAGAAGAGGTGATGTCAGATAATGAAGGCATGGCCAACATGAGACATCTTGGCAAATCCATTGATTGGCTCGGTAAGTCAATTATTCCGAATATCGCCGATTACCCCAAGGGATGAATTTATGTACCTTGTGCATTACTTCTGGTTATGAAAAAACTTGACCAGCTCTGGCAATTTTGCTAATTAATGCATGTATAAATTACATTTTTCACCTTAATAGACAGGATAAGTAGCTTACACTGTTTGTTGGGGTTACTTAAATCCTACTCATACACCAAATGCATTCACATCCAGAGACCATCAACATCGTTATTCTTAGCGTGGCACTAGTCCTTAGTGTGGTGGCTGTGGTCCGAAAGGTTGAAGGCGGAGTGCCATGAGGGGATAAAAACATAGAATTTCATTTATTTAACCCCTGTCGGCGCTTCGCCGGCGGGGGTTTTTTTATGTCCTCCCTCCGGTTGCCGACAGATAAAGTCCACTAACAGGAGGAACATATGTACACAATGAATGGAGCGCAGTTAATCATCAAGATGCTGGAGCGTCAGGCTGTTGAGATTGTCGCAGGAATACCGGGAGGGGCTAACCTGCCTCTCTATGACGCGTTGTCTGAATCATCAAAGATTAAACATATACTTTGCCGGCATGAACAGGGCGCGGGGTTCCTTGCTCAGGGAGTTGCGAGGTCGACTGGAAACGCTGGAGTCTGTTTTGCCACCTCCGGTCCGGGGGCAACTAACATTCTCACGGCCATAGCGGATGCATATCTTGATTCCATTCCTGTTATTTGCATCACCGGTCAGGTTCCGACCTCTTTAATTGGCACCGACGCTTTCCAGGAAGTGGATACCTACGGTATGTCTATCCCTATCACTAAACACAATTATCTGGTCAGATCAGTGGAGCAACTGTTGTCTATTGTTCCTAAAGCCTTTGAAATGGCGCTTTCCGGCAGACCAGGGCCTGTTTTGATTGATGTACCAAAAGATATTCAGACTGCCATGATTTCCTTTGCTAACTGGCCGGAACCCGGGTGCCGGCTCCATCAAAAAAGGGCTGACAGTTCAGATATCGCATCGGCAGCTGAGATGATAAACACAGCAAAACGACCTGTACTATGCCTGGGTGGTGGCATAATTCATGCCGGGGCGGCAGAAGAAGTCAGAGTCCTTATTGAGAAAAGCTCTTTGCCTTGCACCATGACCCTGATGGGACTCGGCTCTTTTCCTGCAGACCATCCCCTGGCCCTTGGTATGCTTGGAATGCATGCCGCGCGCTCAACCAATATGGCCTTGCAGGAATGTGACCTGTTTATAGCAGCCGGGGCTCGGTTTGACGACCGGGCGACGGGGAAAGTCGTTCAGTTTTGTCCTGAGGCAAGTGTCATTCATATGGACATCGACCCCAGCGAACTCTCAAAATTAAAAGCTGCCCACATAGGTCTGGTCGGTGATGTTAAATCGTCGCTTCATGCATTACTTCCTCTCATCGAGCCAAACGAGCGGAAGATATGGCGCAATCACATCGAGGTATTGCAGGAGATGTATCCTCTGACTTCACCTGAAGCTGTCGTTCCCGAAAAACCATATGGCCTTATACTCACAGTCTCCGAGCTGCTTGAACAGAATGGTTTTGTGGTTACCGATGTCGGGAAGCATCAAATGTGGACTGCCCAGGTTTTTCCATTTCGCAGGCCGCGACAGCTGCTTACTTCCGGCGGTTTGGGAACCATGGGATTCGGGCTACCGACGGCTATCGGTGCATCCCTTGCATTCCCGGAAAGGCAGGTTGTTTTGTTCACCGGCGACGGGAGCCTGCAGATGAATATTCAGGAATTGGCAACGGCAGTTGAGCAGCAGGTCAATGTGAAAATTGTCGTCATGAATAATAATTCTCTTGGACTAGTTCGCCAGCAGCAGAATCTTTTTTATGATGGACAGTATTTTGCCTCTGATTTTCAGATTGATATCGATTTTGCTGCAATAGCAAAAGGGTTCGGTATGAAGGCATTTAACGCCCAGGTGGGCTGTGATCTGCCTGAATTTTTGTCGATAGTTCTCGCCGAACCGGGGCCATGTCTTATCAATGTTCCTATCGGCAGAGAGGAAGAGGTATATCCAATGGTTCCCCCGGGAGCTTCAAACAGTATTATGCTTGGAGGGTGCAATGCAGATAAATGCAAATGTTGAAAAGATTGGAAAAGACCACAGCTCGGCAATTATGGTCCTTGAGCTCAAAGTAAATAATCACCCCGGTGTTATGTCCCATATATGTGGTTTGTTTTCTCGCCGGGCTTATAATCTCGAAGGTATCGTCTGTGTCCCGGATAAAGGAGGGCAAATCAGCCGAATGTGGCTGCAGGTAAATGAGGAATTGAAACTCGACCAAGTGATCAAGCAGTTACAGAAACTCCCAGATGTATTGAGTGTTGAGGAACATGGAGATGGGCATCCGATTTTTATCGGCTTAAACACCTGCATATGACGAAGTCAGGTTCGCTGAACGGCTCAATTTAAGCTCGTCTTCTGAAACATGAAGGGTATACTGGTCAGCAATGAGTAATAAATGACTTTTCTTGTAAAGGTGAGATACGTGACCGGAAATATGAAATTTCAACTTTTATTTAAAGATAGGATAGGGATTGTCTTTGATATCACACGGCTGATGTGCGATCAGGGTCTTAATATTGTTTCCATGGAAGTCGAACAAAAGAACGGTTTTGCCAAGATTTCGATCGAGATTGAGAAGAAAGATCACAATCTTGGCAAGGCCTCTTTGCTGGCCCTTTTTGCTACTCTGCCGCAGATCGAAAGTCAGACGGAATTAAGAAATCTGCCTCAGGAAAGAAGGCAGAAATGGTTCCGAACACTTTTTGATGGGATGAGTGAGGGGATCATTTCTGTTGATTCCAAGGGGCTTATCAATACCATCAACAATGTGGCCTGTCGAACTCTTGGTTTTACCTACGAAAACAGTATCGGTCAGCATATTAGTGAAATAAGTCCTAAGGATTCAATTTTACTTGACTGTTTGGAGAAAAGAATACCCGTCAGCAGAAGAAAATCGCTGGTAACCAGTACCGGCAGGGTTGAGTTCTATGGGGCTGCTAAACCAATAAACGATTCCCGTGGTAATTTGGTGGGTGCCGTCTTGTTAATCAACAATCTCAAAGAAGTTAAAGAGATGGTAGACGCCGTATCGACACCTCTATCAGTGACCTTCGATGATTTCCTCGGCCAGAGTCCGGCATTAATAAATCTTATTACCTTTGCCAGGAAAATTGCCGATACGGGCACCATTGTATCAATTACTGGCGAAAGTGGTACGGGGAAGGAGTTGTTTGCCCGGGCCCTGCATTTTGAAAGCGGCAGAACAGGACCTTTTATTCCAATAAACTGTGCGGCACTTCCCGAACAGCTCATCGAAAGTGAGCTGTTTGGTTACGTAGATGGCGCCTTTACCGGGGCGAGGACGAAGGGAAAGCCCGGACTTTTCGAGGCGGCAAGTGACGGGACTATTTTTCTCGATGAAATCGGTGATATGCCGCCCGGGCCCCAGGCAAAAATCCTTAGGGTGCTTCAAGATGGTCTGGTGAGGAGAATCGGTGGATTTGAGGAGATACCTGTCAATGCTCGGGTTATTACAGCAACAAACAAGGATCTTAGAGAGATGGTGCGGGAAAAGCGGTTTCGTGAGGATTTGTTTTATCGCATAAACGTACTGACCATTCAGATACCACCTCTCAGAGAAAGGTTGATGGATATCCCCCTGTTGGCTGAAAGTTTTCTTCAGCAGTTTAACCGAAAACTTGGCAAGGCAGGGCAAATAATCAGCAAGGACGCCATGGCCAAATTATACAACTATAATTGGCCTGGAAATATCAGAGAACTGAAAAACATGATAGAACGGGCCTCTGTTCTCAGTGATACCAAGAATATTGAAGCTGAGGTAATCCTCCGTCCAAGTAATGAAACTTTAGGTCGTTGTAACCGCAATTGCACCGTCTCTTCCGAAAAAGGCACGAAATCACTGAAAGACCTTGTTGGCTGCTATGAAACTAAAATATTGATCGATACACTCAATGCAACATCGAGCATCAGGAAAGCTGCAAAAAGTCTTGGCCTTTCTCATACCGCGCTTTTGAAGAAAATTGCGAAATACAAGCTCAAATCTGGAACCAAAACGAACCAGTGGAACGATATGGTTCCATAATAATATTTTCATGTATTTCAATATGATAAATCTCTTCTGTTGTTGCTGTGGTACCAAATGATACCATTCTCCTTCTGCTTGTAATTCTGTTTATTTCATCTTTTGTTCTGAATCATAATTGTTGAAAGAAATATTTATTTCCTTTCGTATTGGTTTTATTGAAGAAAATATTGTCTCGCGACTTAAAGATATCAGGGCTCACCCCTCTTGCTTGCCGAAATGGCAGGAAGATTGCAATCAAATCTCTTGTGGCAGTTAGGCTGTTTTGTCCAAAATCAAGATGGACAGCATGCAGATGTTGCCAGGAATTCACTTCAATTCCCTCAAGTTTACAGGGGATTAATATCATTTAATCAGGAGGTTGGGAAAAATGAAAGTTGGAATTTTAAAAGAAATTAAGGTGGAAGAAAATAGAGTCGCTATGACTCCTGCCGGTGTTGAAATTATGCGAGCCAACGGACATGAGGTTATGGTAGAGAAGTCTGCCGGAATTGGCAGTGGTTTTGCTGATGACGCGTATCTTGCAGCCGGCGCAACAATCATACCCACCCCTGCTGAAATCTATGCTCTCTCAGACATGGTAATGCATGTCAAAGAGCCGCAACCTTCAGAGTACAATATGGTTCGGGAAGGCCAGATTGTTTTCACCTATTTCCATTTTGCTCCTGATGAGCAACTTACTCGTGCATTTATCAAGAACAAATCCATTGCTATTGCCTATGAAACTGTTGAGGGGGCTAAAGGTGACCTTCCGCTTCTCACTCCAATGAGTGAAGTTGCCGGGCGGATGTCCATGCAGGAAGCTGCCAAATATCTTGAACGTTCTTTTGGTGGCCGAGGTATGCTTTTAGGTGGGGTTACTGGGGTTGCTCCTGCCAATGTGCTCATTATGGGTGGCGGGGTGGTTGGAACCAATGCAGCCCAGATGGCTTGTGGATTAGGAGCCAAGGTCTATCTTCTCGATATGAACCTTGATCGGCTTCGATATCTTTCAGAGGTTATGCCCAAAAACTGCTTCCCGATGATGAGCAGCCCTACTCTGGTACGTGAGTTGGTTATGGAAGCCGATGTAATTATCGGGGCCGTTCTTGTTGCCGGTACCAAGGCGCCTAAACTTGTGACTCGTGAGATGCTGAAGTCAATGAAAAAAGGCGCTGTAATAGTCGATGTGGCAATCGACCAGGGTGGTTGTTTTGAAACGTCTAAAGCGACCACACACACAGAACCAGTATATGAAATCGATGGGGTGATCCATTATTGTGTCGCTAATATGCCGGGAGCTGTTCCTGTTACCTCCACAATGGCTTTAACTAACGCAACCCTTCCCTATGCAGTTCAGATTGCCAATAAAGGATGGAAACAGGCTGCTCTAACAAATCATGGGATAAAGACCGGACTCAATATCGTTAAAGGAAAGGTCACCTTCAAAGGTGTTGCTGATGCCTTTGGTCTTGAATATACATCGGTAGAAGAAATGTTGTAAAAAGTCTGGAAGGTAAGAAGGTATGCCAGTTATTGAGAGTATCTATTAATTTTGTTCAACACAAAAGGGGAGAAAGCAATGGGATTTATGAGTACGCTTGATGCGATAATAGGGAAAATCGGAGCATTTGCCTGGGGACCTCCAATGTTGATTCTGCTGGTCGGTACAGGCTGCTGGTTGACCTTTGCCCTGCGTGGCCTGCAATTCAGGAAGCTTGGTTATGCGCTCTATCTGGCGTTGATTAAACGCAAAGAGGATACTGATGAGCCTGGGGATATTACCCATTTTCAGGCTCTTATGACTGCGCTTTCGGCGACGGTTGGTACCGGTAATATTGCAGGAGTTGCAACCGCGATTGCCGTGGGTGGCCCAGGAGCACTCTTTTGGATGTGGGTTACGGGGCTTGTCGGTATGGCGACCAAATATGCCGAAGCGGTCCTGGCCGTAAAATACCGAGTAGTTGATGAAAACGGCGAGATGAACGGTGGTCCGATGTACTATATCTCAAAAGGGTTGAAAATGCCCTGGCTTGGGACGATGTTTGCTGTTTTTGCCTCTTTTGCCGCTTTCGGTATCGGTAACATGGTACAGTCCAATTCCGTTGCCGATGCTGTTCAGGCAACCTACAATGTCCCCACCTTTGTAACTGGGATAGTACTTATGGTTTGCACTGCAGCCGTTGTCTTAGGTGGTATCAAGAAAATTGGCCGAGTAACCGGGTTCCTGGTTCCGATCATGATCGTTTTTTATATGGGTGGTGCAGGGTATATCATTCTCACCCATATAACCGAAGTTCCAGCGGCTTTAATCTTTATCGTCGAGCAGGCATTTAGTCCTACCGCAGCCGTTGGTGGTTTTGCGGGGGCAAGCATCATGCTGGCCATCAGGATGGGTGTGGCACGCGGGGTGTTTTCCAACGAGTCAGGTCTTGGTAGTGCGCCAATTGCCGCAGCTGCTGCACAGACGAAGAGCCCGATCACTCAGGCGCTGGTGTCAATGACCCAGACTTTTATCGATACCATAATCGTTTGTACGATGACCGGGTTGGTTCTTATAATCAGCGGTCTTTGGTCAAATGGCACAACCGGTGCGGAATTGACTACCCTGGCTTTCGCGGCCGGTATGCCGGGTGGAGCACATGTAGTGACAATCGGAATTATTCTTTTTGCCTATTCAACCATCCTCGGCTGGTGTTATTATGGAGAGAAGTCAATCGAGTATCTTTTTGGTATTAAGGCGGTATTGCCATACCGGATAGTCTTTGTCATTTTTGTAGGAGTTGGTGCAATTTCCAAACTCAGTTTAGTCTGGAATATTTCCGATACTATGAACGGTTTGATGGCAATTCCAAACCTTATAGGTCTGCTGTTCCTGACCCCGGTTGTTGTTTCAGAAACAAAGAAGTATTTCGATAATAAAAAAGAGGGCTGATGCCTCTGTTGTAGTATTTTCCGGATAGCCTTCGCAGGCTATCCGGAACAATAATGACTATGTGCATAAAAACAAAAAAGCTTTCTTCCGGACTATGCCGGAAGAAAGCTTTTTTGTTTTTATGCACATTCAGTTTACTGCGTCAAAGTAGGGATGCCAAATCATTAAGGGTGGAGCAATTGCGCCGAAGTCTCTTGATCAACCGGGATATTTGTCTGCAATATAATCCTTAAGATATTTGTTCTCGACATGTATTTCCTTGAGTTGTGACTTTACCACATCGCCAATCGAGACCAATCCTTTCAGTTCCTTGTCTTCGAGAATGGGGATATGGCGTATCCTGTTTTCGGTCATTATGGACATAATATAATCGATGGAATCATCTGGTGTCCCGACGATAAGATTGGTTGTCATTATTTTCTCAACGGTGAGAGTTTTTATCTCATCGAGATGATTAACAACAGCCATAAGGACATCCCTGGCCCCAATGATTCCGAGGATTTTATTGTCCTTGTCCATAACAAGTAAGGATCCGACTCGATTGGCCGAAAAAATAGACATTGCATCGAGAACAGGACAGTTCTTTTCAACCGTAACAACCCGACTTCCTTTGACCGCTAGAATTTCTTTAATTTTCATATTGAAGACTCCACTAGATAATAATCGGGTAAAGACCGATAGCAAACACGCAGATCACAAGAGCAAAGGTACCAACACTCGCTAGAGGCGATCCTACAACCTCAAAGCTATCCTCAGCATCATGGAAATACATATTAACTATGAGGCGCAGATAATACCACATTGAGAGAATGCTACTCACTACTCCGAGTACGGCAAGAGCAGTTTGTCCAGCTGAAATCGCACTGGTAATAATATAGAATTTTCCCATAAAACCGGCAGTCGGTGGTATTCCTGCCATGGAAAGGAGAAATACAGTAATAGCGGCAGCCGAATAAGGTCGAACCTTGGCTAATCCTTTGAAATCTTCAAATGAACCACGCTTCTCACCCTCACCCCCAAGATAAGAGAGAGCGGCAAAGATACCAAGGGTGCCGACGGCATAAGCGGCAAGATAATAGCCAATGACGCTGCCGGTAAAATGATCAGCACTGATAGCAACTAGGGCAATAAGCAAATATCCGGAATGAACGATACCTGAAGCTGCCAGCATTCTTTTGAGACTGCTCTGACCAATGGCAATAAGATTGCCGCCAAACATGGTAAAGACCGAGATATAAAAAAGAAAGGTTATCCAGCTACTGTGCAGCTCAACATTCATTGCCAGAAAATTGGCAAATACAACAAAAATAGCAGTTTTGAGTGCAGTAGCCATAAAACCGGTTACCGGAGCTGCAGCACCATCATAGACATCAATAACCCATGCGTGAAAGGGAAAAGCTGCTGCTTTGAAAAGAAATGCCACAAAAATAAGAAAGACTCCAGCGATAAGAAGTGGGTTGGAAGATGAATTTGCGCTGATAAACGCGGCAATATCAATAAATTTGGTAGTGCCGGCTCCTCCATAAATAAGAGCAGTTCCCATGGTGAAAAATGCCCCGGCAAACGCTCCAAGCATCAGATACTTGAGTATCGCCTCTGTAGCGGTGACATTGTTACGGTCATACCCAACCAGGATGTAAATGGAGAGAGACATGATTTCCAAAGCAATAAAAGCCGTGATAAGTTCCTGAGCCATGGTCAGGAGCAGCATGCCGCAGGCACCGAACATCATGATGCAGTAGAATTCGAGGGTACAGAATAGATTTACCTTGAAGTAGCTATGGGCACTCATGGCAGTGAAAAATCCGCATCCAAGGATGATGAGTCCGCCAATCATGGTGAAATTACTGGTAACTAACATTCCGTTGAATACTTTACCAAAGATCACAGTCTCCGGGCCACAGCCAACTACTAATTGAACGAAAAAAGCAGCACCAAAAATTCCCATACTGATAAAAGCAGCGCTTTCTACCTTGATTTTTTCTAAAGCAGAGAAAAGCATCAACAGGATGGCACCTGCACAGATAATGAGAAGAGGGAGGATGGACAAAAAATCATGCATAGTAGTTACCCTGCCTTAATTCTTATGGATGTTGTGTCCAGGAGTCGGGACTGTAGTTTCGGCAACTTGGCTTTGGGTCATTGAAAAAACTTTAGCAATTTGCAATTGGGCCGCCGGTTCGATTTTTTTAATAAAAGCCTGGGGGAAAATACCCATGGCAATGATAAGTAAGATAACTGGAAGAAAGGTGAGGACCTCTGATACCTTAAGATCTTGAAATTCCATGGTTCGATCATTGGTTTTTTCAAAGAAAACCCTTTGGAACATCCAGAGCATGTAACAGACTCCAATGATGAGCGAGGTTCCCGCAAGAACGCCAATAAAACCGTTGAATTTAATAGCTCCAAGGATGATGAGAAATTCACCAATAAAACCACTGGTACCCGGCAGACCGACAGATGCGAGCATGGCTATCGCGAAAAAGGTCGCAAAAATAGGTGCTCGGTAGGCAATTCCGCCAAGATCATCGATATTCCTGGTCCCCATTCTTTCCTCCATCAGGCCGACAAAAAGAAAGAGCACACCGGTGCTGGTTGCATGGGCAGCGATCTGAAAAAGGCTTCCTGTCAGAGCCTGGACATTCATGCAAAAAACACCAAGAGCAATGATGCCCATATGGGAAGCAGAAGAGAATGCCAGCATTCTCTTCATGTCTTTCTGGGCAATGGCGGCAAGACCGCAGTACATCATGCCGACAACTCCTGCAAGGGAAAGCAGGATAGCAAACCTTGCAAACTCGATTTCGAAAACCGGGATAACAAAACGAATGACCCCGTAGACACCGATTTTAGCCATAATCGCTGAGAGCACGAATGTGGTAGATGTTGGTGCCTCGGTATAAGCGTCGGGCAACCATGTATGGAAAGGAAAAAGAGGAATCTTGATGGCAAAAGCAACCATGAACATGAGAAATGCCAAGACAGCAAAACCTCCACCAAGATCCAGGGCGGAGAGTTGAACTATATCGAATGTCCATTTACCGAATTGGTTATGATAAGAAACCCCAACATACACTAATGCGGCTAACATCAGAAGGGAGCCAGCTATGGTGTATATGGTAATCTTTAGAGTTGCCGGCAATCGTTTCGGACCGCCATAAATTCCAATCATAAAGAAGATCGGTAAAAGCATTATCTCCCAAAAGATATAAAAAAGCACAAGGTCCGTTGCACAAATAGCACCTATCATTGCTCCTTGAGCAATAAGTAGGTTGGCGTAAAAGCCTTTCGTCTTTGTTTTGAAGACAGTAAAGACCATGGGGAATAAAACCGCTCCGGTCATGAGTACCAGAAGACTAATTCCGTCGACACCAAGGCCATAGCTAATGCCAAGCGATTCGATCCAGGACCGGTTTTCAAGGTATTGCATACCACCTGTCCCCGAAAAACCGAGAAACAGTTCAACACCCATGAGGAGTATAACCAGAGAAACGATCAATCCTACGATTCGGGATGGCCCTCTGCTGATGGGAAAGAGGAGCATTGCCATTCCTGCAAGGATTGGCAAAAAGATCATGACTGAAAGGGCATATTCAAACATTCTTACACCTTACCTAGTTGATCGAGTGAGATAGGAAGAGACTCATAAGACTCAGTCCTATAACCATATAGATTGCATAAATTCTAACGTAACCTACCTGCAGGGCTTTAAAAGCGGTTCCTGCCTTCTGGTAAAACCAGCTTGAAAATTTCACACCACTGTCAGTGACTTTGGGTTCGAGAAATTTTGTAATCACCGAACCAAAGCCTTTGTAGGGTTGGACAAATACGGCGTTGTAGATCTCGTCAACATAAAATTTGTTGTAACCAATCTTGGCAAAACCTGTGAATACAGGCTCTTCTGCGCCTTCGCCGAATTTTTTATAAGCAATGAAAATCCCGATTGCAACGACCCCAATACTGGCAGCGATCGCGAGGAGTTCAACCCCAATACCCATATGAGCATGATGCTCCACAAGACTAGGTTCCAGCCATTCTGAGACAGTAAGAGAGCCACCGAAAATTGCAGGAAGATTGAAAACACCGGCAACAGCTGCGCCGACTGCAAGAATGATGAGTGGAACAGTCATCACAGCAGGAGGCTCGTGTGCATGATCATACGCTTCCTTATCCCGTGGTTCTCCATGGAAAACCAGAAAAATCATCCGGAAAGTGTAATATGCGGTCATTCCGGCAACCAGTACTCCAATAAACCATATCCCGGTATGGCCTGTGGCCAATGCTGAAAAAAGGATTTCGTCCTTACTGAAAAAGCCGGAAAAGGGTGGAACGCCAGATAGTGCCAAGGCACCGATCAGCATTGTCTTATATGTAGTCGGAAGTTTGTCTTTCAGTCCACCCATCTGCCAAATATCCTGCTGATGATGCAGCGCGTAAATAACGGAACCGGCACCCAGAAAGAGAAGGGCCTTGAAGAAAGCATGGGTGAAGACGTGAAATATACCGGCTGAGTAAGCAGTAACACCAACTGCTGCAAACATATAACCGAGCTGACTGACCGTGGAATAGGCGAGTATCTTTTTGATATCCTTCTGAAACATACCGAAAATTGCAGCCAGAAGAGCGGTCAGGATACCTACCCAGGCAACAACTGAGCCGGCAATCGGGAAATGAGCGTAGATAAAGCTGAAACGTGCAACCATATAGACACCGGCGGTGACCATGGTTGCCGCATGGATCAGTGCGGAGACCGGAGTAGGGCCAGCCATGGCGTCTGGCAACCACACGTACAGCGGGATTTGAGCAGATTTACCACAGGCGCCGACAAAAAGCAGGAGGCAGACAGTGATTCCAATTGCCGGAGTGAGACTATGAGCATTTGCTTTAAGAGAGAGATAGTCAAAACCACCTGCTCCGATAGCCCAAAATAATACTGAAATCCCAAGGACAAAACCTAAGTCGCCGATACGGTTTACTATAAACGCTTTATTACCTGCAAGAACGTTGTTGGTGTCTTCACTAAAAAAGCTGATGAGCAAGTAGGAGCAAAGCCCTACGCCTTCCCAGCCGACAAACATCACTACAGGACCGCTGCCTAAAACCAATATCAGCATAGCGCCAAGAAAGAGGTTCATGTAGCAGAAGAACTTGCCGTAATTTTTATCACCGGCCATATAGCCAATAGAATAGATATGGATTAATGAGCCGATAAAAGTGACAAACAACAGCATTAGAGAACTGAGTGGGTCGGCAAGAAATCCCATGTTGACATGTAAATCGCCCACTGAAAACCAGGTATAGGCGTTATGAGTGAGAAATCGTTCCTCAACCGGAAGCCCTTTCAGATGGAAGAAAACAACAAGAGCCAGGAAAAATGAGAGTACAGGGCCAACACAAGCGAGTGCTCCGTACATTTTTTCCGAGAAAGGTTTCTTCGTGCAGGTGAGCATATACAGAATGCCAATCACCAGCGCTCCAATAAGCGGGAAGAGCGGAATTAATCCGAGATATGTAGCTGTATGTTCCATGAAATCACCCTTTTAACAGGCTGAATACGTTGGTATCCAGTTTACCCTTGTGCTTATGAAGCAGAATAACTACCGCGAGAGCCAGCGCAGCCTCAGCTGCAGCAACAGCCATGACAAGCAAGGCAAGAATTTGACCGTCCATGCTTTCGTGCAATCGTGAAAAAGTTATAAAAGCGAGATTCGCAGCATTGAGCATGAGCTCTATGGACATAAATACCGTGAATACATTTCGCCTGGATATTACACCGAGTATACCCAGACAAAAGAGAACAATACTGAGAATGAGATAATTCTGAATCACTTGCTCAACCTCCTCTTTCCTGCAAGTACTACCGCACCAACAAGAGACACGAGCAGCAGAATAGAAACAATTTCAAAGGGTAATAACCAGTCTTGAAAGAGTATCAGTCCAACCTCTTTCACCCCGCCAAAGCCCTTGCCGACAATCGTTACTTCACTACCAGGTAAACTTTTCACTACTTTGATAAGGAAAGAGCCGAAGGGAACAATCAGGATAGCTCCACCGATAAGGTAGTAAAATCGACCTTTTTCCTCTGGAAGATCACTTGTCTGAATGTTCAGAAACATAATGATGAAGAGGATAAGGGACATGATTGCACCCGCATAGACGATCAGCTGCAGGACAAAAATCAACTTAGCGGATAAGAGTGCGTACAATCCCGCCAGTGAGATCATTGTCACTATCAGACTCATTGCCCCACTCATCGGGTGGCGAAACAATACCAACCCTAAGGCGCCAAGAACGGACAGCACTGAAAACACGTAAAATAGCCACTCTGCAAACATGATATCAAGCGCCCCCTTTCTTATATTCTTCTTCGGAAAAGGCACCAGGGGTTGTAAGCAACTCCTCGAGCCCAAGAACGAAGGATTCCTTATTGTTGCCAGTAACGGAGAATATCCCGGTGTCCATGCGGATCGCATCCACAGGACAGGCTTCAACGCAATAACCGCAATAAATACATTCAAGCAGATCTATATTAAACTTGACCGGCATTTTTTCTGCTTTACCGTCAAGCCGTTCTCCGGCCTCAATCATGATGCAGTTAGCCGGACAGTTGGTCTGGCACATAAAGCACGCCACACATTTCACAGTTTGGTCCTCATGGGTCGTCAGTCGATGACGACCGCGCCAGCGGACCGGAATCTCCGGCTGAACCTCGGGATAATGACGGACATACAGCTTCCTGTTGTCGAGAAGATTCCTCCATAAATGGCCGAAGGTAGTGGCCATTCCTTTAAAAATCTCTATGAGGTAGAGTCTTTCTACAAGACTCGAACCTTTGCGTTCTATCGTTTTGACTTTTGCACCCATATCATCCTCCTTTAGGAACCGTTACGGAATAACAAATATATTTCTAATAATTTCGTTAGGGTTCCTTGTCCCGTTTTCCGGGGTTAGCTCAACGCCACGACGACTGCGCTTGTAATGAAGATGTTCAGAAGAGCCAGTGGTAGGAGCATCTGCCATCCAAGTTTCTGTAGTTGGTCATATCGAAAACGCGGCAATGTCCAGCGTACCCAGATAAAGACGAAAATCATCATGGTAATTTTCAGTAGAAGTGTACATATCTGAAGAAGGGCAACGAAGATGTTGGTTGCAGCTCCACCTGATGCACTGAACAGAATGGCCAGCAAGATAAGTTCTAAGATGACGGTCAGTCCCCAAAAACACTTAATGTAAACGTTTGCCTCAAACACGCGTGGATCATTCTCTCTTGGGTAATGACTTACGTTGCTCCTTCTTATCCAGCCGGTAAAAAAATGCATAATTACTGGCAGGAAAACCATTAGAAGAAAAGCTACGGGTTTCGCATGGTTTATGAGAGTGTCCGTAGAAAGGAATGGAATCTGATATCCTCCAAAAAACAGTGTGACGATTATTGCACTTGAGGCAAACATGGCCACATATTCACCCATGAAGAAGACTGCAAACTTCATGGCGCTGTATTCAACATGGAAACCTGCGACAATCTCACTTTCGCCTTCAGCAAGATCAAACGGTGTCCTATTGCATTCGGCAAAAGCGGCAATGATGAAAATGACCATGCCAAGGGGTTGAAGGAGAGCTCCCCACATTGGAATAAAACCGAACAGGAGCTTGCCTTGAAACTGGGCCATTTCATTTAAATTGACGGTACCATAGACTACCAAAAGACTAACAATAGCCAAGCCCATCGGGATTTCGTAACTGATTACCTGGCAAGCAGAACGAAGACTGCCAAGTATTCCGTATTTGTTGGATGACGACCAGCCAGCGAGAATGATTCCGTAAACCGAAAATCCTGCGAGGGCCAGGAACCAGAGAATTCCCAGATCGAATGGAATTCCCTGCATTATATAGCTTTTCCCGTCAAGGACTAATGTGTCGGCATAGGGAACGACAGCAAAGGAGACAATCGCTGTAAAAAAGACAATAATCGGTGCTATAACAAAGAAAAATTTATGCTTAATATGATCCGAAATAACATCTTCTTTGAAGGCAAGTTTAATACCATCAGCAAGGTTTTGTACCAGGCCCGCGGCCCTAAAGCCAAAGATGCCAGCGCGGTTCGGGCCGGAACGATCCTGGAAATAACCAGCTCCTCTTCGTTCCATCCAAACACACACAGCGACGAAACAGAGCGGAACAAAGGCGCTGAAGGCAACGCGAATGGCAATCATTAAATAATCAAGCAGTGACATTGGCAGCCTCGCTATCGTTTAGTTTCAATCCCTCCGCCGGGATCCTGTCAGGCTCAAGGTCCTTGAGTCCACTGATAACTTGCTGCAAAGCTGCAAATCTTTCCTCAGGGCTGGCCAGCGGACCACCAAGCTTCGTTGCAATTGCGCATATATCAGCAAGATCGTTGTTTTTGGTGATCGCCTTGCCAAATTTCTGTAATATATTGTCACAGTTTATGATGCATCCTGCGTATTCACTGTAAGATGCAACCGGGATTGCAAGATCAGCCATGGCTGTAGACTTGGTATCGTGGCTGGCAACTGCTATGACCTTGGTCCCTTGAAACAGTTTCTTCACCTCACTCTCTTCATAGGTGAGAGTCAGGTCGTTGTTGAAGTTGATGAGCAGCTTTGCTTCCTGCATCGCCTTTTCAAAACCTTCCCGCGAACAATCTATCCCAAGCAGAGTGAGGCCAGCACGATTGGCCGATTTGTCATCCTGAATGAGATAATCGTCTCCATCGCCTTTTTTGATGTATCCTTCACTATAGCCGGAAAGTGCTGCGCCCAGTTTTTCAGCTAATGCTTTAACCGAAACCATCTGTTCCAGCGAACAGTTTGGTGAAAGAACAACGACTATTTTGTCTGCTCGCTCAATCTCATTGTTGCAGGCAGCAAGGACATCTTCTATCGGTCGAACTTGGTTGGAAAGTCTTGCTTCGACTAATCGTCCTTCGTTTTCTTCCTTATAGCTTAAGCGACCAGCATCACAAATAAAATAACCATTTACCTGTTCGTTGTGCCGAGGTCTGAACCTATAAATAACATCATCTTTATATTTTTCCCGATTGTGATCGATGGTGATGTTGCACCCTTTTGAGCACCCATGACAAATTCCCGGAGCTTTTTTCAAAAACCAGACCCGTTGTTTGAAACGGAAATCCTTACTAGTCATCGCTCCTACGGGACAGAGGTCAACAACATTAAGAGCATATCTGTTGGAGAGGGGTCTGCCAGGAAAAATATTGACCCGGGCGTCATCGGTTCTGTTAATAATGCCGAGTTCGCCGGTCTTGGCGATCTGGCGGCAAAATCTCACACATCTGCCGCAAAGGACGCAGCGTTCCTGATCGTGAACGACCCCGGCACCCAAATCCATTTTCTTGCCTTTTACCACTTGAGGAACCGTCATCCGGCTATCAACCTGGTCATAAGACATATAATAGTCCTGCAGTTTGCATTCTCCCGCCTGATCACAGACAGGACAATCAATGGGATGGTTGATCAGTTCAAGTTCCATCACATCGTGCTGGATTTTTTTGATATGTGCTGCATCGAGCAACACCTTCATACCTTCCTGCGCGGGTGTTTTACATGCCGGTACCAGCGGTGGCCTGCCATCTTCTATTCCGACGAGGCACATTCGACAATTACCGTCAGCCCCAAGTGCAGGGTGGTAACATAAATGAGGTATCTCGATGCCGACAGCGCCGATAGCGTCAATCAGATTTTTCCCTGATTCGACCTCGACCTCAGTTCCGTTCACAAAAAGTTTAATCTTGTCAGCCATTGGGTGCCTTATTCCTATTTCGCTTCTGCTGCTGAAGAATCGTTCTTTGCCACATATGCCTCAAATTCGTGCCTGAACTTATCCAGATAACTACGAACCGGCATGGTGCAGGCAGCCGATAAAACACAAACTGTTTTCATTTCAATATTGTCACAAAGCTCACGAAGAAGATTGACATCGACCATGGTGCCATCTCCGTTGAGTATTTTTTTGACAATCTTTAGCATCCAGCCAAGACCTTCACGGCATGGAGTGCATTGTCCACAGGATTCGTGGTGATAGAAGTCGATAAGGTTTTTGACGAGTTGAACCATGTCGACAGTCTCATCAAGGACCACGATTCCACCAGAACCAAACATGGTCTTATGTGCGGCCATAGATTCATAATCGAGGGTTACCGTTTTTGCTTCTTCGGGTAACAAGACGGGAGTTGAACTACCGCCTGGGATAACAGCTTTCAGTTTCCTGCCTTTCCAAACTCCCCCAGCGACCTTGTCAATGACCTCAAGAATAGGTAAGCCGAGCGGCAGTTCGTACATGCCTGGTTTTTCAACGTGGCCGGAGATGCCGAAAAGATGGGTTCCCGGGCTTTTTTCAGTGCCGTAAACTTTGTAGGCATCCGCTCCATTTTCAATGATAAAAGGCAGAGACGCAATCGTCTGGACATTATTGATGATTGTGGGACAACCGTATAATCCGGCAACTGCAGGAAACGGCGGCTTGCTTCGTGGTTGTCCCTTTTTACCCTCAATGGACTCCAGCAGAGCGGTTTCTTCACCGCAGACATACGCGCCGGCGCCTCGGTGAACTGTGACATTGAGTTTGTAATCGTGACCAGCGACCTTGTCTCCAAGAAATCCAGCCTTATAGGCTTCATCTATTGCTGCCTGAAGAGCTTTTACCTGAGTGGTATATTCACCGCGGATATATATGTAAGAATCATGACAACCTATGGCGTAGCTGCAGATGATGATACCTTCAATCATCGAGTGTGGGTCTTTGACGAGGATATAACGATCTTTGAAGGTTGCCGGTTCTGATTCGTCAGAGTTAACGGTCAGATAAACGGGTTTGCCTGTATTCTTCGGCAAAAAGCTCCATTTCACACCCGCTGGAAAACCAGCTCCACCCCTTCCCCTCAGGCCGCTGTTCTTGACCAGGTCAATGACATCTTCCGGTTTCATCGAAAAAAGTTTATCGAGGGTAGAATAAGCGCCGTGCTTTTGGGCAACTTTAATTTTATGGGCGTCTTTTATATCGAACCTGGCACTGAGAATTTTAACTTCCATATCCGTACGCCTCCTTATTTCAATGTGGCCAGCAGCGATTTCAGCTTATCCACATCCATGTTCTCGTGGAATTCGCCATTGACCTGAACAACAGGGGCGGTACCGCAGTGACCTAAGCACTCAACCTCTTCCAGACTGAACTTGCCGTCTTTACTTATCTGGCCGGGCTTTATGCCGATTTCGTCTTTGAGGTAGTCGACAATTTCCTGTTTACCTCGCAGCCAGCAGGAGAGCGTTCGACAGACACAGATATGATTTTTCCCCATCGGGTGGAGGTGGTACATGGTGTAAAAAGTTACAGCTTCATACACCTTGCTGGCAAAGGTACCAATGCGGTCCGCTGCATAAGCTATTGCTTCCTGACTTATCCAACCCTCTTGCTCCTGTATCAACCACAGGGCAGGAAGAATCATCGACTCTCTGGTCGGATAACGTTTGATAAGCCTCTCGAATTCAGCATCCCTTTCCTTGTCGAACTGGAATGGTGTTCCTGTCGAAATCAGTTGTGAACGATCGCTCATCTGTCCAGCTCCCCACCGATTATATTGATACAACTCAGGTTGATGACGGCATCTGCTATCATGTTTCCTTCAACCATTTTATGAAAACCACCCATTATATAGAAACATGGTGGTCGCACCTTTAGCTTGTATGGTTTGCCTGATCCGTCAGAGACAAAATGGAACCCCAACTCGCCGTTTGCGGCTTCATAAGAGTCATACCATTCACCCGGAGGAGTCTTTACTCCCTCGAAAATCAGTTTGAAGTGATTGGCTAATCCTTCAATGTTGTTATAGACTTGTTGTTTTGGAGGCAAGCTCACCTGGGATTCTTTGACGTTGATCGGGCCTTTGGGAATATGCTTCATAGCCTGGCGTATGATGCGGATAGACTGCATGATCTCATAAAAACGAATCATGAAGCGGTCGTAAATATCACCGTTGCTACCGACTGGGACCTCGAAGTCAAAAGATTCGTAATTATAATACGGTGCGTCTTTTCGCAGGTCAAAAGGAACGCCGCTCGCTCGAAGAACAGGACCGGTAAAGCCATAACTGAGAGCAGTTTCTGCCGAAACAACGCAGACACCCTGTGTCCGATCATGAACAATTCGGTTAGTGTCGACAAGTTTTAAGGCATCTCCAAAACCTTTTTCAATACCACGAAGGGAAATTTCCAGATCCTCTTCCCACCCGTCATAAAAATCTCGATACATACCACCGATGCGGGTGAAAGAGCTGGTGAGTCGTGCTCCGGTCAGGCGGCTGATAAGATCGTAAGCGGCCTCTTTTTCATTGTAGAGGTACCAGTAGTTTGTCAGCCCCCCCATGTCGACCAAAGCGGCAGCCAGGCAAACCAGATGGTCCAGTACCCGATAATATTCGGTAAGTACTACCCTCATAAATTTGGCTCGTTCAGTAATCTCCACTTCCAGCCATGATTCAACTGCTTTGGCGTAAGCGATGTTGTTGATCATGGAGGAGCAGTAGTTGAGCCGGTCTGTGAGCGGTACAATCTGATTGTAAGTTCTGTTCTCTGCCGTTTTTTCAAAACCTCTGTGCAGATAGCCAATTTCATTGACATTAGCCAGAATTGTCTCGCCGTCAAGGGCGGTGAGGATTCTGATAGCCCCATGGGTTGCCGGATGAGAAGGACCGATGTTGAGGTACATAACTTCGGTATTGATGTCCTTCAATGTTTGTTCATCGAGGCCTTTTTTAGCAAGTCTGGCGCGGATTTCCTTTTCCAGACTGTCGCTCTCTAAACAGACCTGGCCTTTTTCGATGGGATAATCTTTACGAAGAGGGTGTCCCTCGAATTGCCAATGATTCAGTATTCTTCTGAGATCGGGATGGCCTTGGAAGGTAATGCCGTACTGGTCATATACTTCCCTTTCGCCAAAATTCGCAGAGCCCCAAAGATGCGTGGCAGAGGTAATACCAACTTCAGGGTCCTTTACTGGTGTACGTACCTGAATGAGGATATTTTCTTTCCAGTTGCGTAGAGTATACACTACATAGAATCTGGCTTCCTGAGGTTGTGGATACTCAAGAAAATCAATCGCAGTGACATCAACCAGTAGTTCGCAGTTAAAATCTACCTCGTTCTTTAGGCGGGAAAGAGTGTTCTCCAGGTTTTCAGGCTGAACATCAACAACCACTGAATCCAGAACAACTTTGCAGGTTGCCTCTGGAAACGCGGCTTGGATTTTTTCTAAAGCCGTCGCATTCATATCAGTCGAGAATCCCTTTAAAGTCTTTATGGCGATCTTTTAACACACTTTCGCCTTTAATCTGGTCCTGGATAGCAATCAGTGCATCCAGAACAGCTTCCGGTCTGGGAGGACAGCCTGAGATAAAAACGTCCACAGGAATTATTGTATCAATACCTTGAACGGTACAGTAGTTGTCATATATTCCTCCGGAACTTGCGCAAGCTCCCATCGCGACGACCCATTTGGGATCCGGCATCTGCTCATAGATGCGTTTCAAAATAGGTGCCTGCTTGTAGCTGATTGTTCCGCAAACAAGGAGGAGATCCGCCTGGCGAGGAGAAAAACGTACAACCTCTGCTCCAAAACGGGATATGTCATGTTGGCTCGCGGCTGCGCTCATAAACTCAATCGCGCAACAGGCGGTGCCAAATATGAATGGCCACAGTGAATATTGCCGACCCCAATTGACGACCTCATCAAGTTTGGTGGTGATGACTGTGTCGCCGAGGCTTGCTTCTAATCCTAACGCCAATTGAGCACCCCTTTCTTAAGAATGTAGATGAGTCCAGTGAGAAGAAACAGCATGAAGACAACCATCTCTGTAAATCCGAACCAGCCAAGTTCACGGACACTAACAGCCCAAGGATACATGAAGACTGCCTCAATGTCGAAGATCAGGAAGAGAATTGCGAGAAGGTAAAATTTGACGCTGAACTTCTGGTCAACTGTCCCTATAATTGGACCTACACCGCTTTCGTAGGCTTCGTTTTTTATCTTTCCCTTGGATCGCGGACCAAAAATCGTGGTTGCTATCATCAAACAGGGAACAAGAGCAGCAAGACCTATGAGTGCCACTGCTGATAAAACCAGTTCCGTTGACATCGTTTCCCCTCTCACTGCTTTTTTCCATACCATGCGGCCGGTAAACAGCGCACACCTAAACAAAAAGAATTATGAATAACCATTCATTAACAGGAGGCTCAGTTCCCTGTCAAGAAAATATTTCTCTTAGTAAACAAGCACTTAAATTTTTTTATTGGAAATTGCTTTGGTATAAATGAAAGGGCGAAAGATGCAAAATATGCAAAGTATTAGCGTTCAAAAAGTGATATGCAGGAGTGTGGGTACCATTGGTTTTGGTTATCTGAGGCATACTGAGTTCATCTAACTATCTGCAAGAACAATGTTATTGTTGTCGTTTTAATAATTGGACCACGGATGCATTGGTTTTTTTCTCTTGTTTTCTGTCGAATAAAGGCACAACACGCACAGCTGTGCCGGTTTGTGTTAGCATTGTTATAGTATGTCAGGGGCCAAAATTACTCAGCAATATTGGCTGATGGGTCAAAAAGACACGGTGATGATGATTAGGTATATTCCTTAATTTCGATATATTAAGCAGGAAATTAAGATAATTCGACTATTCATTTGAGTGAACACGAGGCGCAGGAATACTTATGGGAAGACTTTGGCAGCCAAAGCGCATCGACAAATGTAGAACACGCTTCTGTCGATGAGAAAAAAAATTCGAAGCCAATTCTGCTATAGTACGGGTACTCTGTTCAGTCCCCCCTTGAGGGTTATAAGTGCCTTTGCGAAAGGAGAATCTATGGTACTAAAGAGAAGGGCCGGCAATCCTGTAAAATGATTTTACCAGGATTGCCGGAAAGGAAATGGTGAGAAAAAAAGAGTCGAGCCTGGAATTTGTTTTACCAGCCCAGGGTCAAATAATCATGGATGGAATTGGCGGCATCTCGTCCGGCACCCATGGCCAGGATGACGGTTGCAGCTCCGGTTACAATATCTCCACCAGCCCAGACGCCCTTTTTGGTGGTTTTGCCGGTCAGTGGGTCAGCTACAACATTACCCCATTTATTCAGTTGCATATCCGGAGTCTCACTTGTGAGAAGTGGATTTGCACCGGATCCGACGGCAACTATGCATAGGTCGCAAGGAACGATGAACTCTGATTCTTTGATTGCTACAGGCCGACGTCTACCAGAGCTATCAGGTTCGCCGAGTTCCATGCGTAAGCACTCCATACCGGTGAGCCTGCCGTTCTCGTCACCCAAATATTGAGTTGGGTTTGTCAGTAGAAAGAGTTCGATTCCCTCCTCTTCGGCATGGTGAATCTCAGCTTTACGAGCTGGCATTTCTTCACGGGACCGCCTATAGACAATTTTTACACTCTCCGCACCAAGACGCATTGCGGTACGAGCGGAGTCCATGGCTACATTGCCCGCTCCAAGAACGACGACGTTTTTACCAATTGGAATAGGAGTATCGACTTCTGGGTACTTGTAAGCCTTCATGAGATTGGCACGGGTGAGATACTCATTGGCTGAAAGTATGCCAACGAGATTTTCGCCGGGGATGTTCATAAATCTCGGCAAGCCGGCACCAACTCCGACATAGACAGCGTCGTATCCCTCCTCAAACAACTCGTCTAAAGAGACTGTTCTGCCGACAACAGCATTGCATTGCAAGTTGACTCCGAGTCTTTCAAGAAACTTGACTTCCTGGGCGACAATTGCCTTCGGCAGACGAAACTCAGGGATCCCGTAAACTAAAACACCACCTGGTTTATGGAAGGCTTCATAGATGGTAACATCATGACCTTTGGTTATGAGATCGCCTGCTACCGTGAGCCCGGATGGACCGGAGCCAACGACCGCAATTCTTTTACCTGTAGACTTGCCTTTGGGGGGCAGTTCGCCGGTACCGTGCTCTCTTTCGTAATCAGCGCAGAAGCGCTCAAGGTTGCCGATTGCAACAGGCTCGCCCTTTTTACCGACAATACAATTTCCTTCGCATTGGACTTCCTGGGGGCATACCCGGCCACAAACTGCCGGCAGGGCGTTTTTGGTCCAGAGGTTGCGGATTGCTCCACTCATATCGCCTTGAGCGATAAGATCGATAAATCCAGGAATATCAACGCCAACCGGACAACCGGAAACGCAACCTGGTTTTTTGCATTGCAGACAGCGAGCGGCCTCTGCCTGGGCCATTTTCATGGTGTAGCCGGTAGGTACTTCCAGGAAATTTCGAGCGCGTATCTTTGGATCTTGTTCAGGCATGGGTTGCCTGGGATTTTTAACATTCTTATCTGCTGTTGCTGCCATGATGTCCTCCGTATAAAATCGTTACCACATAATATAATGAACAAAATTGTTTAACTTCGCAATGAGACATCGGAATCGACGTGCTTATTTAGCGTCACGGATTGTGCAGTAATCCTTGTGACACTTTCGCTCATCTTCCTGATAGGCTCTGAGCCTTAGGATCAACTCATCGTAATCAACTTTGTGGCCGTCAAATTCCGGACCGTCAACGCAGGCAAATTTTGTTTCACCACCAATGGTCACTCGACAACCACCACACATTCCGGTGCCGTCAACCATTATGGGGTTTAGGGAGACTAGGGTGTCAACATTAAATCCTTTGGTGAGATTGCTGACCGCTTTCATCATGGGAACAGGACCAATCGCAACAACTAATTTGACATCTCCGGCTTCCAGGGTCTCTTTAAGTACGTCAGTAACAAAGCCGTGATGTCCGTAGGATCCGTCATCGGTGCAAACGTTAAGCTTGTGAGAAGCCGACTTCATCAGGTCTTCCATGATCAACAGACTCTTGTTACGTGCGCCGATGATACAGGTAACATCGTTACCTACTTCTTTTAAGCCGCGGGTGATCGGATGCAGTACGGCAACACCTGTACCACCACCGACACAGACCACTTTGCCGACTTTTTCGAGATGGGTAGCTTTACCGAGGGGGCCAATGACATCCTGATAGGAGTCACCAACCTTGAGATCTCTGAAAACTGCCGTTGATTTTCCCACGACCATATAAATAATGGTGATGGTACCTTTTGCAGGGTCCGTATCCGCCATGGTCAGGGGGATTCTTTCACCTTCTTCGTTAGCTTTGAGAATGACGAATTGACCGGGCTTGGCCTTCTTAGCTATTAAAGGTGCTTCGATTTCGTTGAGGATTACTGTCCCCTCTGCCATTTCTTCGCGTTTCACAATCTTAAACATTTTTCCCTCCAGGTGTAAAAATATTGAATTTTACAAGCAAAAAATATTTTGTTTTAATAAGATTTTTCAGAGATAAGTAATCATAAAGTGGTTATTAAATCAACCTCTATTGTTGAAGCCAAAGTCTTAGATGCTTGTAATTGCGAAAACATCCAATAGCAGGCATGAGCTGAAAAGGGTAGAAGCAGGAATGTATCTACATGGTGTTTTGAAGTGATACATTAAATTTTTTCAAAGGTGTGAACGTGTCCTGGCAAGATTTAATAAAGAAGGCGGTAGCCATTCGCAGGGAATTGCATCAGATTCCTGAGCCTCGCTGGGAGGAAGTAGCTACCTCCCAGATTATCAGCAAAAGATTGGATCAGCTTGGAGTTTCCTGGAGACAATGTGCTAAAACCGGGATAGTAGCCCGTATAGCAGAGGGGCAAGGCGGAGATCATCTGGCCTTTAGAGCTGATATGGATGGCCTGAAACTTGAGGAGTTCAGTGATGCTCCCTGGAAGTCCAAGCGACATGGTTATATGCACGGTTGCGGGCATGACGGTCATATGGCGACCATGCTTGCAACTGTAGAGTGGTTGAAAAAACACGAGGCAACACTTCCGGGCCCGGTATCGTTTCTCTTTCAGCCGGCTGAAGAAGGTGGCCATGGTGCCAGAGAAATGATTGCAGATGGCGCTTTGGAAGGAGTCGATAAAATTTTCGGCTGGCATAACTGGCCTGCCATCCCTTTTGGTAAAGTGGTTTGTCCTGTGGGGCCTGTTATGGCGGCCAATGCCAGCTTTAAAATTGTGATTACCGGCAGCGGTGGGCATGCAAGTCAGCCTGAATTCTGCCGAGATCCGGTTCTCGCTGCTGCCGCATTGACTATAGGGCTGCAGCAGATTGTCAGTCGGCGACTTACTCCACAGCAAGCGGTAGTCGTAAGCGTAACATCCATTGATGCCAGAAGTACCGAAACGATAATTCCAGATCAGGCAGTGCTCACTGGATCAGTACGAATGGAGATGACCGACAATCTGCAGCTGATAGCTGAGCTGATCGAATCAATCTCACAATCTATTGCCACTGGCTATAATGTAACAGCAGAAGTTGAATTTTCCCCTCGCTATCCGGCAGTTGTTAACGATCCTATAGAAGCGGGCAGAGCTCAAAAAATTCTTGGTGAGGTTTTTGGGGAATGCTGGTCGCACGAAAAAACCAAGGTGCCTTTGATGGCATCCGAAGATTTTAGTTATTATCTTGAGAAGGTGCCGGGAGCATTTATCATTGCCGGGGCTGGTGATGGTGGTCTCTTTAGCGTACCATGCCACAATTCACGCTATGTTTTTAATGACAACCTCATTGAAAATATGGTTCGATTTATGGTCAGGTTGGCAGGTTTTCACCCCAATTAAAGCCCATGTTAACATGGGAAAAAACGACGAAGATTGTTCAAAAGTGATTTTTTTATTTGTATTTTACCGCGGTAAGGGTATAAGGAAAAATCGGCTGACTTTTGTTTGGTACAAAAAAAGTCATAATAGCATAATGTGTCAAAGGAGTATGTCATGGCAGAAGGTACAGTGAAGTGGTTCAATAATTCTAAAGGATTCGGTTTTATTGAGCAGGATGGGGGAAAGGACGTGTTTGTTCATCATTCAGCAATCAATATGGAAGGTTTTAAATCTCTCGAAGAAGGGGAGCGGGTGAAATTTGATATTGTGGACGGAGCTAAAGGTCCCGCCGCAGAGAATGTCGTCAAGATCTGATACTTTCTTCTAAAGGCCCAACTTCTTCAAGGATTGGGCTTTATTTGCAACAGCGTCATGGGAACTTCTGGTTCTCTGGCGCTGTTTTTTTTTGTCGCGTTATTTTTAGTAACAAAAGTCCAACAGATGAAGATGAAAAAACGGCTGGAAGGCAGTTTGTCTGAAAGAGAACAGAAAAGTCTGGTCGGTGCTTACGATGTGGTTGGCGATATTGCTATAGTTATAATTCCGCCTGAGTTAGAGGTAAGAGAGCATCTTATTGCAGATGTAATACTTAATAGTAATAAGAAGATCAGAGTAGTGGCAAAAAGAGTCGGTAATTATGGTGGTGAATTCAGAACTATCCGATTGCAGATTCTCGCGGGTGAAAACAGAAAAGAGACTGAGGTTAAAGAGTTTGGTGTTCGGATGCTGGTCAATCCGGAAAAAGTGTACTATTCCGTCAGAAGTGGCAACGAAAGAAAGAGGATTGCAAGCCTTGTGGCGCAAGGGTGAGTCGGTCCTTGTTCTCTTTTCCGGGGTGGCCCCCTTTCCTTTGATTATTTCCAGGCACAGTAAGGCAAAAACTATTGTCGGCATTGAAAAAAATCCCGAAGCGCATGCCTATGCGGTTCAAAATCTTCGCCTCAATAAAGACCTAAACAATATTCATCTTTACCTTGGGGATGTACGTGAAGTGTTACCAACTCTGGGAGCTTATGACCGGGTGATCATGCCTTTGCCGACCAGAGGCGAGGAATTTTTACCATGTGCTCTCCAGGCACTCAAGCCCAATGGTTTTTTACATTTCTATGACCTACAGCGTCCGGAATTTTTCGAGCAGTCAATTGAGAAAATCATCGCCGCCTGTGCAGTTGAAAAAAGAACGGCAATGACATCCACCATCACCAAATGCGGACACTGTGCCCCGGAAATTTTTCGGATTTGCGTAGATATGAAAATTTCCTGAAAAAATTATTACCATTTTCCGGGAATTGCAGTTGAGTTTTGCATATGTGTTTGTTAAGGAACAAATGGAGTTAGAGCTTAAGCAGAGACGAAGTCAGCACCAGGTGCCATACGGTACGAGAAGAAAAAATGACAGCAGGCTACCTCGACGATGAACCGTTAACCAAACTGGTGAGACTCCGAGAAAGATAATCTTTAAAGGTATACAGAAGGAGTATCAATGCACGTTTCATTCTATGGAGCTACACGCGAGGTTACCGGTTCGTTTCACATCTTGGCGACTGACCAGGACAATATTTTACTCGACTGTGGTCTTTTCCAGGGCAAAAGAAAGGAGACCGAGGCAAAGAACAGGGTTCTTCCTGTGGATCCGAAAATTTTGACCAATGTGGTCTTGTCTCATGCCCATATCGATCATTCAGGGCGACTTCCCATGGTTACCAGGAGTGACTTCAGCGGACGAATTTTCTGTACCAGAGCAACAGCCCATGCAAGTCAATATCTGCTCAGGGATTCGGCAAAGATTCAGGAAGGCGATGCGGACTATCTCAATTATAAGACTGCCAAGGCTTTTTTGGCCCAGGTCAAATCCGGTGGTGGTAAATCGGAGATTTCAGAGAAGGATAAACAGGAGATAAAAACTCTTCTGAAATCCGGAGATCATGGTCTGCGCACAGAGGTTGTGGAACAATTACTGCGTAAGCATAACCTGGAGATTATCACGCCACTGTATAGCATGAGTGACGTAGAAGAAGCTCTTGGCTGTTTTCAAGGTGTTTCGCTTCGTGAAACGGTCACTGTAGGTCAGAATCTCACCTGTACCTTTTATGGTGCCGGTCATATCCTTGGTTCGGCAATGTCGGTCATTCAATATAAAGCTGGTGGTCAGACAAAAACGGTACTCTATTCCGGCGATCTGGGGCGTTTCAACGCGCCGATCATTAAGGATCCGACACTCGATTTTGCAAAAGAACATCAGGATATTGATCTCATGATCATGGAGAGCACCTACGGTAGCAGGAAACACGAGCCGGTGACTGATATGAAGCCGATGTTGAAAAAGGTTCTGACAGAAACCTTTGCCAGAGGCGGTTCGGTGATTATTCCGGCCTTTGCCTACGGTCGTACTCAGGAACTGCTCTATTTTATCCACGAACTTTTTTTGGCCAAAGAGATTCCGCCAATGCCGGTCTGGGTAGATAGTCCACTGGCAACAGAAATTACCAATGTATTTGGAGAGCACCCCGAGACCTATGATGAAGAAACACATGAAACGTTTCTGCGAAAGGGTCTTAATCCATTCGATTTTGCGCAATTGAAATTTGTCCAGAGTGTAGAAGAATCTATGGCCTTGAACAGAGAAACCAAATCCCATATTGTCCTGGCGGGATCGGGTATGTGTGAAGGCGGGCGGGTGTTGCATCATCTCAGGCATAAAATCCATGATGAACGAAATACGGTATTGATCGTGGGCTATATGGCACAAAACACCTTTGGAAGAAGACTGCAGGAAAAGGGCGAAAAATATGCTGCCGATGGACGTCGGGGAGAGCCTCCGATAGTGCGGTTTTATAATAAAGATTATCCGTTAAAAGCGAGAGTGGTAACACTGGGTGGTTTTAGTGCTCACGGAGATCGCGATGAGATGACTCGAGTATTGAAAGACTCGAATCTTTCTATCAAAAAAATTGCTCTGGTTCATGGTGAAGAAGAGCAATCCCTTGGTTTTGCAGACTATCTTCGTGGGGAGGGGTTCGATGTGGTTGTCCCGTTCCAGGGGCAGAGTATTTCCATATAATTGACTTTTTCTGATCTGATTTGTCGAAACATCAGTGAAAGATAATTTTATTGATGTTTAGGGGAGATTAAGGTAGTAAAAAAAATATTTATTCACCTTATGTTTCAGGCTAGTTCAATGATGTCTTTAGGAGATTCTATATGGCACTGATAGTTACGTTGGAAGAAGATGAATGTATTGGATGTCAAAGTTGCATAGAGCTTTGTCCCGATGTCTTTGGTTTTGACGATGAGACGGAAAAAGCCTACGTGTATAAAGAACATCCCATGGATGAAGAGTGTATTGAAAACGCTGCCGCCTCGTGTCCAGTTGATTGTATTGAGGTGGATGAAGAGTAATACTTCTCCCGGGAGTATTACAAAGATTTTTGTTTGTCGGGGGAGAGTCGACGAGTAAATATTTGAAGGCAAAGAATAAGAAAATTGGAACTCCTTTTCTACTCCGGCCCTTTACTACGTGTACGATGGCGGAGAACCTATCAATTACGGGATCTTTAGCCAGACGGCCTGGTTCAGTTCAGATAGAATATCAAGTGGAAGGTGCCTTGGATCGTATTCGTTGGCCCGGACCTTCCAACACCACAGGTCGTTGCCATGGACTGTGGCGCCATACCTGTTTTGAATTATTTTTCTCAATTAAAAATAAAGATGCATATTGGGAAGTGAATCTTTGCCAGAACGACTGCTGGAATGTTTATCACTTTACTCAATACCGTACCGGAATGCGGGAGGAAAAATCGATAGGTCAACCTCTCTTCCGTTTTGTGACGGGTGGTGATTTCTTATCTCTTACTTGTACTTTGGAATTGAATGGTCTCATTGATGACTCGTCTGATCTTGAAGTTGGTGTCAGCAGTGTCATCCAGGCCACTGATGGGGGTACCAGTTATTGGGCCATTGATCATCAAGGATTGGTACCGGACTTTCACTATCGGCCAAGTTTTTGTTTGGGGTTGCCAGCAATGATGGAACCCAAAACTGATATAAGGAGGTAGGATGAAGAAGATTGCACTGCTTGCCTATAATGGAGAGCTGACCTGTTTTGCCCATGTCATGCTCTATGCCCTTGATTTTGACAAGAAAGGCTATGAGGTAAAGGTGGTTATTGAAGGGGCTGCCACCCACCTTATCACTCAGTTAGCACAGCCGGGCACCCCTTTTGCAAATCTCTACAGCCAGCTTCGGGAAAAAAATCTGTTAACTTGTATTTGCAAGGCATGTTCGCAGAAGATGGGGACCTTGGCCGAGGCGGAAAAACAGGGATTGGCAATTGTCGGTGACATGCAGGGGCATCCATCCATTGAAGGTTTTCTGAGCGACGGGTTTCAGATAATCTCGTTCTGAGCTGGTGATAAAGATGTCTCGTAAATAACAATATGCTCCATCGAAAAATAGAATTATTGGCTCCGGCCAAAAATCTTGTCTGCGGTATCAGCGCCATCAATCATGGCGCCGATGCAGTTTATATCGGCGGCCCACAATTTGGTGCCAGGGCTGCCGCGTGCAACAGCCTGGTCGATATTGAGAAACTGGTTGCTCATGCCCATCAGTTCGGGGCAAAGGTCTATGTTGCCCTGAATACCGTCTTTGATGATCGCGAACTTGAACTTGCCGTACAGCTGTGTCATCAATTGTATGGTATCGGCGTGGATGCGCTCATTATCCAGGATGTAGGACTCCTCGAATCGGATTTGCCACCCATCTCTCTGCACAGTTCAACCCAAATGAATAATCGGACGGTGGACAAAGTCCGTTTTCTGGAAAAGGTCGGGTTTCAGCAGGTAGTGCTGGCTCGAGAGCTGAGTCTTTCTCAGATTAAAGAGATTCGTGCAGCCACCAGTGTGCCACTTGAGTTTTTCATTCATGGAGCACTCTGTGTTTCCTACAGTGGGCAGTGTTATATAAGTGAGGTGATGGCCGGACGAAGCGCCAACAGGGGAGAGTGCGCTCAATTTTGTCGTCATAAATTTACCCTGAAAGATGGGCAGGGGAAGATTCTTGCAAAAGATCGCTATCTGCTCAGCCTCAAGGACTTGAACCTTTCGGCCCACCTTGGAGCACTGATCGATGCGGGGATCAGTTCCTTTAAAATAGAAGGACGTCTTAAAGATGAAAATTATGTGAAGAATGTCACTGCGTATTATCGGCAGGCTCTTGATAAAATAATCGATGAGGATGGTGGATTGCAGCGCTCGTCTTCTGGTCGCTGTAGTTTTGGTTTTATCCCGGATCCATCGAAGTCATTCAACCGGGGCCAAACCGATTATTTTTTGACCGATCAGCGAAATAGACCCGGCGCAATAGAGAGTCCGAAATCAACAGGACAGAGACTGGGGAAGGTCGAGCACGCAGAAAAACGGTTTTTTGTTTTGGAAACCGGAGAAGAGATCAACAATGGTGATGGCCTCTGCTTTTTCGATCCCGAAAAGGGCCTTGTTGGGATAAAAGTGAACCGGGTCGAGAACGGAAAAATTTACCCAAAGGATCCTGTGGTATTGCCAATAGGGCTGACTGTATACCGTAACTCTGACACCGCCTTCAACAAGATGCTCGACCCAGAGTGAACAGTGCCGAACAATTGCAATACAGCTCGAACTAAAAGAAACTGCTGATGGTTTGCAGATACTGATAAAAGATGAGGATGGAATAGAATCCGAGACCAGTGTCAAGGTAGAAAAAGCTGTGGCCAGACAAGCCGGAATGGTAGCAGAAATGGCTGAAAAACAGCTCAGAAAAAGTGGGGGCTCGATTTTTTCAATTGGAGATGTCTGTGTAGACCTTCGTCCCGAACTTTTTTTCCCTGCGGCAGTTTTTAATGATCTTCGGAGAAAGGGTTTCGCCCATCATCTGGAAAAAAGGCTACAGCAGTATCAGGTGGAACGCGTCGAAGTAACCAAAAATGATATTCCTTGGCCAGCGAGCGAGGTAAGCTATTTGGATAATATATACAACCAGAAAGCGGAGGCGTTTTATAGGCGACATGGAGTAGTGAATATAGACAGGAAAACTCTTCGTGCCGGGGATGTTGCAGACTGTGCTTTGATGACAACCAAGTATTGTATTAAGGCGCAGCTGGAAATCTGCCCTAAAATGGGCAAAAAAGCTGATGTGTTTGCTGGGACGCTGGCTATTGTCGACAATACCGGTGAATATGAACTTGGATTCGATTGTTCAAAATGTGAAATGACAGTCCGAAAACAAAATAGTAAAGTAGAGGATTCCGGCTGTAACTTGTGTTGAACAAAAACAATAGTTAATTCAACATAGTGAATAAATTGTCCAGCGATGGTATGTGGTAGTCGTATAAAGAACATCATAACAGGACATCCTCCCCCCTGCATATATCATACGTTATATCATTGTTGAATGATCTGTGGACTAATCAAAAGAAAATTCTCCACATCCAGAAATAGTGGGGAGCATGATTGAGATATGAAATTTTTTTTTATCAATATGCTGCATGAACAACCCAGAATTCTTTGGACTCTTGCTCTGAAGAAGAATTTCTGGATAGTTCTGCTGGTTGATATAGCACTTATTGCGGCGGCGCATTTCCTTGCCTATCTGGTTCGGTTTGATTGGCATATATCATGGGAAATTCCCAAGATTTTAGGCACGATTCCTTTTCTTCTTCTCTGTAAGATCCCGATATTTTACATATTCGGGCTCTATCGGGGGATGTGGCGATATACCAGTACTGCCGATCTGATCAATATAACCAAGGCTGTTTGTGTATCATCCGGCGTTATTATCATGTCTGTCCTTTTTTTAAATCGATTTACTGGATTTTCCCGATCGGTTTATTTTATGGACGGAGTTTTTACTTTTTTGTTTCTTTGTTTGCATCGCGGCACTATTCGTTATCTATTTCAGAATAAGGAACTGATGCCATGGCTTGCTCAGGATGATGAAAGACCGAGTAAGATAAGACTGCTGCTCATCGGTGCCGGTGCTGCTGCCGAAAAGGTTATTCGTGAGATTAAAGATAACGTTAATGTGCATTACGAGGTTGTTGGCCTCTTGGATGACAATTATAAAAAACATGGTTTAAAAATCCACGGTATACCTGTAGTGGGGGGAGTGGACAGTCTAAAGGAATGCATCATCAGAACCAAAGCTGAGGAGCTTTTAATTGCAGTCGCTTCAGCTTCCGCTGAACAAATGCAAAGAATTGTTGATCTATGCCAGAAATCAAAGACCAAGTTCAAGGTTCTGCCAAGTATGGGTGAGATCATCAAGGGGAAATTAAGCATAACTTCCAGCCGTGATATTTCGTATAAAGATCTGCTCGGACGACCAACCGTGCGATCTCGATCAACAGGAAATTGGTCGCTATCTGACTGGCCAGACAATACTGGTAACAGGAGCGGGTGGTTCGATCGGCTCTGAGCTCTGTCGGCAGATTATCCGGTTTGAGCCGAAAAAACTCATCCTACTTGATGCTGGTGAAGAGAATCTGTACAAAATTCAGATGGAACTTCACCATGACCACCAGTTTTTGGACTATGTCCCAGTGCTCTGTAAAATTCAGAACAAAGCCTTGCTTGATGCAATATTTGTTGAATATGCACCCTCTGTTGTGTTTCATGCAGCAGCCTATAAACATGTTCCTCTGGTTGAGGCAAATCCTTGGGAAGCTGTCTTTAATAATGTATTTGCCACAAAAAATCTTATTGAAGCTAGCATTGCCCATAAAGTCGATCGTTTCGTTCTTGTTTCTACCGACAAGGCGGTACGCCCGACAAATGTCATGGGTGCAACAAAACGGGTAACAGAATTGATTATGCTCGCCTATTGTAACGACAAGCGAGAGCGCATAAAACAAAATAATACGGCCTTTATGGCCGTAAGGTTTGGTAATGTTCTCGGTTCTTCGGGGTCGGTAATCCCTCTCTTTAAACGTCAGATTGAAAAAGGTGGACCCGTTACTGTCACGGATCCTGAAATGACCCGCTATTTCATGTCGATCGAGGAAGCGGCTCAGCTTATTCTCCAGGCTGGAGCCATGGGTGGAGGAGGCGAGATTTTTATTCTAAAGATGGGGGTCTTCGGTAAAAATTGTTAAATTAGCCCATGACCTTATTAAACTCTTGGGTTATGAGCCGGAGAAAGAGATAAAAATAAATATACCGGGCTTCGTCCAGGAGAAAAACTCTACGAAGAGTTGATCACCGAAGGTGAAGGTATTGTTCCGACAAAGCATGAAAAAATTATGGTTTTACAGGGAGACGGTAAGCCAAAACAGGAAATGGAAATACTTCTCAGCTCGTTAGCGAAGATGGCCGCAGCCCATGATGCGTGCGGAATAAAAGAAGTCTTGCAAAACATCATTCCAGAATATACGCCGGATTTGGAGGCGGTATCTGTTGTTCAGCCAGGTCACACTATTAGTAAAGAATTGTGCAACTAAAAGGTTTATGGTCATAAAAATCAAAAAATATCCAATGAGTCAATGACTATCACTTGGGATTAGTGCAAGGTGGTATAGGTATAAACGAGACAGAAACCTCGGAATAGTTGCGATTTATCTTGATTAAAGTTACTCTGCATTTTATAGAAAAATGCTTCGTGAGTTGATTAATCAAACCGGATAGCGATCATAAAATGCGTTACCAAGAACATGTTCATCATGAGGATGATCGATATTGTGTGACTTGCGTCCTTGGAGACTCACACTTTTTTGTAGAAGCTATATAGGTATAAACCGGGATTCAAATTCGAGGTAGAATTACACAAATAGCAACTCATTACAACCATTTATTTAAAGGTTTATCATGTACAACTATCCGACAATTACTGACCGCAAAATCCGTCTTGCACTGGTGGGTTGCGGTCGAGTTGCTGCCAACCACTTCGGTGCCATTGAACAACATGTTGACAGCGTGGAGCTGCTTGATGTCTGTGACGTAAACGACGTGGCCCTGGAAAAAGCTGTCGCTCGTACCAAGGCCACAGGCCATACCAGCCTGACTGACATGCTGAAAAACACCATCGCTGACATTGTGATCTTGACTACGCCAAGTGGTCTGCACTCCGAACAAGCGATCCAGGTGGCCCAGTCCGGTCTACACGTGATGACTGAAAAACCGATGGCCACCCGCTGGCGGGATGGTGTGAGCATGGTTAAAGCATGTGACGATGCAAATGTGCGCCTTTTTGTCGTTAAACAAAACCGTCGCAACGCTACTATCCAGATGCTCAAACGTGCTGTAGAACAGAGGCGTTTCGGTAAAATTTACTCTGTGGCAATGAATGTTTTCTGGACCCGTCCACAAGAGTATTACGACAGCGCTAAATGGCGCGGAACATGGGAATTTGATGGTGGAGCCTTTATGAACCAAGCCAGCCATTATATAGATCTGCTGGACTGGTTGATCGGTCCGGTGGAAAGCGTGATGGCATATACTGCGACATTGGCTCGTAATATCGAAGTAGAAGATAGCGGCGTGGCTGCAGTACGCTGGCGTAGCGGTGCTATGGGTACTGTCAACGTGACAATGCTCACCTACCCAAAGAACATGGAAGGCAGTATTACCATTCTGGGTGAAAAAGGCTCGGTTCGTATTGGCGGTGTAGCAGTCAATGAAATCCAGACATGGCAATTTGCAGACACACGCCCTGAAGATGACGATATTTCCAACACCAGCTACCAGACCACCTCGGTCTATGGTTTTGGACACCCACTCTATTACAGTAACGTGATTAAAACTCTTCGCGGCGAAGCCGTACCGGAAACCGACGGCAGGGAAGGTCTTAAAACTCTAGAGTTGTTGATTGCTATGTATCTTTCTTCAAGAGATGGCAAGCGGATCGCTTTGCCTCTCGACTACTAATAAGATCCGGCTGTTCAAACCGGTTAGACAATACAAGTTCGTGGAGATTGCAATGGGAATCATTGTTCACCCAACCGCCATCGTTGATGAAGGCGCGCAAATTGGTGAAGGCAGCCGCATATGGCACTGGGTACACATCAGTGGCGGTGCCAAAATCGGCCGAGACTGTTCTTTTGGGCAAAATGTATTTGTGGCAAACCGCGTGGTGATTGGTAACAACGTCAAGATTCAAAATAACGTCTCGGTCTATGACAACGTCACCTTGGAAGATGACGTGTTTTGCGGTCCCAGTATGGTTTTTACCAATGTGTACAACCCCCGTTCTGCTGTGAGTCGCAAGAATGAATTCCGTGACACTCTGGTGAAAAAAGGTGCGACAATGGGAGCGAATTGCACGGTGATATGTGGCACCGTTATAGATGAATACGCCTTTATTGCTGCAGGGGCCGTTGTTAACCGTAATGTCAAACCCTATGCGCTGATGGTAGGCAATCCGGCGCGTCAGATTGGTTGGATGAGTCGTCATGGTGTGAGGCTTGACCTTGCTTTAACGGGTGAGGGCTCCGCTGTTTGCCCGGCAACCGGTGAGAAATATTTTTTGATAAACTCAATTTGTTTCGCAGAGGAAATCCCCAAATGACCCAGCCTACATTACAGTTCATCGATCTTAAAACCCAATACCTCAGTATGGAAAAGGAGATCAGGGAGCGCATAGACTGTGTCTTGGAACACGGTCGGTATATTATGGGGCCTGAGGTCGGCGAGCTTGAAGGCAAATTGGGTGAATACGTCGGACTCAAGCATGCAATCACCACGTCGAGTGGTACACATAGCCTGGAAATAGCACTACGAGCACTTGATATCGGACCAGGAGATGAGGTTATCACTGTACCTTTCACTTGGATCAGTACAGCCGAAGTGATTGCCCAGGTAGGAGCCAAACCGGTTTTTGTCGATATTGAGCCAGCCACTTTCAATATGGATGTGAACCTACTCGAAAAGGCGATAACCCAACAAACCAAGGCCATAATGCCTGTCAGTCTTTTCGGGCAAATGCCGGATTACGATAAGATCAACGGCATTGCTGCTAAATACAATATTCCAGTGCTCGAAGATGGCGCCCAGAGCTTTGGTGCCACCCAGCGTGGTAAACGCAGCTGCGGTGTAACTCACATTGGTGCGACCAGTTTTTTCCCAGCAAAACCTTTGGGCTGCTATGGTGATGGTGGAGCATTATTTACTAATGACGATCAACTTGCCGATAAAATGCGAGCCATCCGAACCCATGGAGGCCTGGAAAGACATCATCATCCTTATATCGGTATGAATGGACGCTTCGATACTATCCAGGCTGCTATTCTCCTGGCTAAACTGGAACGTTTCGATTGGGAAGTCCAGCGCCGTCAGGAAATTGGTGCTCGCTATACTGCTCTTATAGATTCAGCTCAAGGCCGTGAGTTATCAGTACAAACACCAGTTGTTGCCGAAGACAACACTCATATTTATGCGCAATACACCATTCGGGTAAAAAACCGGGAAGCCTTGGTAAAAAATCTCAAAGATGCTGGAATTCCTGTAGCTGTTTATTACCCAAAATGTCTACATGAGCAGCCCGCTTTTGCTTTTTGCGGATATATTTTGGGTGATTTCCCCGAAGCAGAGCAAGCTTCCCATGAAGTGCTGAGTTTGCCCATGCACCCCTATTTGAAGAACGAAACAATCGAGTACATCGTTAAAACGATCTTTGAGGCAATGTAAATGTAGATGCCTCAATCACCTCTATTGTTTTGGACTCCTTGAGGAAAAGTCAGGTCAAGTACCTTATGATTACTAACTACATTTTCTTTACCAAGCGTATAAGCCCACTTTCGCTTGCAACTATTTTTTCAGGCTTGTCCATTGTTACTTTGCTTTTGTTCCTAATCGAGCACTTTGGTCTGGATGGGGCTGCTTATGCATTTTGTATCTCAACGGCGATTCGTATTGTTCTTTCGTGGTTGGTGGCCCTCAAACTTCCTTGGTTTGAATTTAGTAAATTCTTTACTCGGACGAATGTATGAACTTAATCTTAAACCTAATCGGCAGAGAAAAAGAACTTTTTACTGCAGATCTCGATGCTCACGAAGAGGAATTGTCTGAAACTGTCCGCACCTCGAGTTTCTTGGTACTTGGTGGTGCAGGATCTATTGGCCAGGCGTTGGTCAAAGAGATTTTCAAGCGCAATCCGTTCAGACTTCATGTTGTAGATATCAGCGAAAACAACCTGGTTGAATTGGTACGGGATATTCGCAGCAGCTTTGGTTATATCCCGGGGGACTTTCGTACCTTTGCGTTGGATATCGGATCGTTAGAGTATGATGCCCTTTTCAAGTCGGGAGGTCAATATGATTATATACTGAACCTGTCCGCCCTTAAGCATGTGCGCAGTGAGAAAGATCCGTACACACTGATGCGCATGGTTGACGTGAATGTGTTCAATACGGACAAAACACTGCAGCAGGCGGTAGATGCGGGTGTGAAAAAGTATTTTTGCGTTTCCACCGACAAGGCTGCTAACCCGGCAAACATGATGGGAGCCTCAAAGCGGATCATGGAAATGTTTCTGATGCGCCGAAGTCTGCAGATTGATATTTCCACAGCCCGTTTTGCCAATGTTGCGTTTTCCGATGGCTCATTGTTGCACGGCTTTAACCAGCGTTTACAGAAACGCCAGCCTATCGTGGCGCCAAATGATGTTCGGCGCTACTTCGTCACCCCAAAGGAATCTGGCGAGCTCTGCCTGATGTCCTGCATCTTCGGGGATAATCGCGATATTTTTTTCCCCAAACTCAGTGAAGATCTGCATCTGATTTCATTTGCGGACATCGCCGTCAAATACCTAGAGGAGAAAGGCTTCGAGCCGGTTCTGTGCATTGATGAGGATGAAGCCCGCGAATTGGCCAATACCCTCCCAGAGCAGGGCAAGTGGCCATGCCTGTTTTCCAGCAGCGATACCACCGGTGAGAAAGACTTTGAAGAATTCTATACGGAAAATGAAGTGTTGGACATGGAGAGGTTCCTCAACCTCGGCATTATTAAGAACGAAGCGGCTTTTGATGGGAATCTGTTGGGTGAATTTGAAATACGTATTGCGGAATTGAAGCGGGACCTTGCCTGGAGCAAAGAGGATTTGGTTGAGCTGTTCTTCAAAATGATTCCGGATTTCTGCCACAAAGAAACCGGAAAATATCTCGATAGCAAAATGTGAGGCGCAGGTGAGCGAGCAATTGATTAGCTTTATTCGAGAATACTACTGCACAGACGAGTTTATCCCGTTACATGCTCCAGTATTTACGGGAAAGGAAAAATCCTACGTAGCGGATACCATCGATTCTACGTTTGTATCCAGCGTGGGCGTCTATGTGGATCGCTTTGAGCAGGACATGGCCGATTACACTGGGGCGGCCAGGGCGGTTGCAACCGTTAACGGTACGGCTGCTCTCCATATCGCGCTGAAACTCGCGGGCGTGGTGCAAGGGGACCTGGTAATCACGCAACCACTGACGTTCGTCGCTACCTGCAATGCCATTGCTTACTGCTGGGCGGAACCGGTTTTTGTCGATGTCGATCGCCACACCTTGGGTTTGTCACCCAAAGCATTAGAAGTCTGGCTTGAAGAGAATGCTCATATCGATACCGAAGGGGTTTGCCGCGCAAAAAATGATAACAAGGCGATTCGCGCCTGTATACCCATGCACACCTTTGGTCACCCAGCAGACCTGGATGGCCTGGTCTCAGTAACCAGCCGCTGGAATATTACCTTGGTGGAAGATGCGGCGGAGTCCCTCGGCAGTTTCTACAAAGGGAAACATACCGGTACTTTCGGAGCGCTGGGTACCCTGAGTTTTAATGGCAACAAGATCATGACCACCGGGGGAGGTGGCATGATTCTCACGGGTGAGGAATTGGGTGTCCATGCCAAGCACCTGACCACTACCTCGAAAAAGCCGCACCAATACGAGTACATCCACGATGAAGTGGGCTACAACTACCGCCTGCCTAATCTGAATGCAGCTCTTGGATGTGCCCAGCTGGAACAGCTTGGCACATTTATTGAAATCAAACGGGGATTGGCAGCAAGCTATGAGGAGTTTTTCCGAGGCAGTGGGTTCGAGTTTATAAAGGAGCCCGCTGAGTGCCGATCTAATTACTGGTTGAATGCGATAATCTGTGAAAACAAGGCGCAGCGCGATGCTCTGCTTAAAACCACCAATGACAAAGGTGTTATGACACGACCTGTCTGGGCATTGATGAATCACCTGGCCATGTACCAGAACTGCCGAAGAGGCGATTTGAGTAATGCCGAATGGCTGGAGGCGAGGGTGGTTAATTTGCCCAGTAGTGCCGTAGTAAAGGCGGGTTGATGAATCGGGTTGGAATTTTTGGTGCCTCCGGTATGGCGAGAGAAGCTGGAGATATTGCCTGGGTCTTGGGCCTGGAGCCCATTTATATCGCTCGTGATGAAGCTGAGCAAGCCGCCTGGAGTTATCCCGGAGACATCATCCTGGAAAAGGAGGTGGACCGATTTCCGGATCTCCCGTTCGTTATTGGAATTGGTGAGAATGGTGTCCGCCGAAAAGTGGCGGAGCGTTTCTCTGGCCAGCTACGATTTACCAATCTGATTCACGCAAGTGCAACTTTTGGACGTGGCCAAAGAGAAATCCTAGAACGGTGCCATGGGGTCATAGTAGCCGCCGGAGTTCATCTTACCAGCGGTATTGAGGTTGGTGACTTCACCATCTTTAATCAGAACGTTACGGTTGCTCATGATTGTATTGTTGATGAGTACGTTCACATCGCTCCCGGTGCCAATATTTCGGGAAATGTTCACCTCATGTCTGGGTGTTGGATCGGTGCCGGATCTGTGATTAATCAGGGCAATAAAATGCACAAGCTTATAGTGCATGAAGGTGCTGTTGTGGGCTCTGGTGCCGTGGTGATTCGGGATTGTGAGCCATACGCTGTATACGCCGGTGTGCCGGCAAAGAGGATAAAATGAAAACTCTTATCATTGCTGAGGCCGGTGTCAATCACAACGGTGATATGGCATTGGCGAAAGAACTGATCGCTGTAGCTGCGGATGCTGGGGCTGATCTTGTCAAGTTTCAGACCTTTATAGCCAACAAAATAGTGTCCCGAACTGCACCGAAGGCAGAGTATCAGATGGGGACAAGCGATCCTGCGGAATCCCAGCAGGACATGATCCGAAAACTCGAGCTTTCCCGGGAAAATCACTTCGAATTGATTGAAGAATGCAACCAGAGAGGCATTGGATTTTTCTCCACAGCTTTCGACCAGGAAAGCATTGATTTGTTGGAAGAGTTTGGTTTCGAATATGTAAAGGTGCCTTCCGGCGAGTTGACCAATCTCCCGTACCTTAGATACCTTACCCGTAAGGGTAAACCTGTGCTATTATCTACAGGTATGGCGAATCTTGGCGAGATTGAGGCCGCTATTGATGCAATCGAGCAGGCGGGCACGCCCAGGGCCAAAATTACCGTGCTCCATTGTACGACTGAGTATCCTTCGCCCATGGAGGACGTAAACCTCCGTGCGATGATCAATGTTGGCAAGGCCCTGGATGTGAAAATCGGCTATTCAGACCATACACCGGGAATTGAGGTGCCTATCGCCGCAGTGGCACTGGGTGCCACAGTCATTGAAAAGCACTTTACTCTTGACCGTAGTCTTTCCGGGCCGGATCACCGTGCAAGTCTAGAGCCGGACGAGTTAAAGGCCATGGTGGCGGGTATTCGCAATATTGAGCGGGCTTTGGGTGATGGTATCAAGCGCCCAAGCCCCAGTGAGCTGAAGAACAGGCCCATCGCCAGAAAATCCCTGGTTGCAGCTCGGGACATCAAGGCTGGTGAATTGTTTAGTTCGGATAATCTGACCGCAAAGCGCCCTGGTACCGGGATATCTCCGATGGTGTGGGATGGTGTGATTGGCAGGCGAGCTATCCGTGACTTCAGCGAAGATGAGTTAATTGAACTATGAGTCGCAAGGTTTGCGTAATAACGGGCACCAGGGCGGAGTTTGGGCTCCTTCGTTGGCTGATGCAGGAAGTCTGCAATAACTCTAAGTTGGAGTTACAGGTGGTAGCAACCGGAATGCACCTTTCACCGGAATTTGGCTCCACCTTTCGGGAGATCGAAGAAGCCGGATTCGACATCGATGCCCGTGTGGAAATGCTGCTAAGTGCTGATACAAATACTGCCGTCACCAAATCCATGGGGTTAGGCCTCATCGGTTTTGCCGATGCCTATGTGCGGCTTCGGCCAGACGTTATTGTGGTTCTGGGTGACCGGTTCGAGATTTTTGCAGCCACCTCCGCCGCCTTGATTGCACGAATACCAGTGGCCCATCTTCACGGTGGTGAAACCACCGAAGGGGCCTTTGATGAGGCAATCCGGCACTCTATTACAAAGATGTCACACCTTCACTTTGTGGCCGCAGAAGAGTACCGGCGGCGTGTGATTCAGTTGGGTGAACAACCCGAGCGGGTATTCAATGTAGGCGGGATGGGGATTGACGCCATCAAACGGACAAAGCTCCTACATCGGGACGAATTGGAACAATCCATCGATTTTCATTTGGGCAAAAGGAACCTGTTGCTTACCTTCCATCCGGTTACGCTAGAGGGTGGTATCAGTTCTTCAGCCCAGATGGGTGAACTACTGGCTGCACTTGATGAGCTTAAGGATACTAACCTGATTTTCACCATGCCCAATGCTGATACGGGCGGAAGGGAACTTAGTGCTATGGTGCGGGGTTTTGTTGACATCCATCCGAATGCCTGCGTATTCACTTCGCTGGGACAGTTACGATACTTTTCGTGCCTGGCTCAGGTTGATGGCGTGGTGGGGAATTCTTCAAGTGGACTTGCTGAGGCGCCATCTTTTGGTATCGGCACAATTAACATTGGCGACAGGCAAAAAGGCCGTCTCAGAGCAAACAGTGTGATTAATTGCCAACCTTCAAAGCAGGAAATTCTCAAGGCGCTGGAGCGCATGTATTCTCCCCAGTTCCGGCAAGAACTGAAGTCTGTTGAAAATCCATACGGTAATGGTGGCGCAAGCGAAGTCATATCAAAGCTGCTTGCTGATTACCCATTGGACAATATTTTGAAAAAGAAGTTCTATAATCTATCAGATACGGATCTATCTTAAAACATGAAGCACTCAATGAAGTTATGGCGTAATTCCCTTGCAAAACAGGATGTATCTCTGGTACAGGCCATCCAAATTCTGGACAAAGCATCTCTGCGTATCGCCCTTATCGTTGACGACGATGGGAAACTGCAAGGCACCTTGACTGATGGTGATGTCCGCCGGGCGTTGCTCAAGCATCTTTCACTGAATACTCCGGTCAACCAGGTAATGAATCCGAATCCGAAAACCGGGGAGCAGGATTGGACGGACATCCGCATTCTTGCACTGATGGAGCAGCATGACCTGCTGCAGCTCCCTTTGGTGGATAAAGCGCGAAAGGTTGTGGGCTTGGTGAACCTGCATGACCTGCTCAACAAGCATCGCCATGATAACCCGGTTTTTCTCATGGCTGGCGGTTTAGGAACTCGTCTACGTCCTCTAACCAACAATTGCCCCAAACCCATGCTTAAAGTGGGTGACAAGCCCATCCTTGAGCAGATTCTACTCAATTTTGTGGAAGCGGGTTTTCATCGTTTCTACATTTCCACTCACTACATGTCGGAAGTAATTCGTGATCATTTTGGCAATGGTGAAAAATGGGGGGTGAGTATTCAGTACGTACATGAGGTGGAGCCTCTGGGCACCGGCGGAGCACTGGGCTTGTTGCCCCACGATGAAATTGACCTACCCATGTTCATGATGAACGGGGATCTGTTAACTTCTTTGAATATTCATAGTTTTCTTGAGTTCCATGAATCCCATGGCAGTGTAGCCACCATATGCGTGCGTGAATACGAACACCAAGTACCGTATGGTGTGGTTTCAAGCGATGGTTCCAAAGTTAAGTCCATTATAGAGAAACCTGTGCATCGGTTCTTTATTAATGCTGGAATCTATCTACTGTCGCCTGAGTTGGTTAGAAGCGTGAAGCCCGGAACGCGGATCGATATGCCGTTTCTACTTGAGCAGCAGATCGAGAACAGCAAAATTGTCAGCATGTTTCCAGTTCATGAGTATTGGTTGGACATTGGGCGGATGGACGACTTTAATAAAGCGCAAACTGAAGTACAGGGGTTGCTTAATGACTGATTCTGACGACAATTTAATCGTTATTCCGGCCAGAGGTGGTAGCAAACGATTGCCCCGCAAAAACGTTTTGCCCTTGGCCGGGAAGCCACTTATCTGCTGGACCATAGAAGCAGCGCTGGATGCAGATCTGGATGCTCGTATCATGGTAACCAGTGATGACGAGGAAATACTTTCCATTGCCCGAAACTACGGATCCAGAGGAGTAATCGCGCACAGCCGCCCAGAAGGATTGGCAACCGACACATCATCGACAGCCGATGCACTGGTTGATGCCGTCAACGCTGAGCGAAATGCAGGCCGTCAACCGAAGACTTTGATACTGCTCCAGCCCACATCGCCACTTCGTAATGCTGAGGACATACGGGCGGCTGCACAGTTATACCATAAGGGAGAATGTACGGATACTGTAGTGTCGGTCTGCGAGGTTGATCATCCGACCGCGTGGGTAGGGTTTATTAGTGAAGAATCGCACTTCGAGGGAATCGACCTTTCCGGTAAACGTTCCCAGGATTATCAAAAAGAGTATCGATTGAATGGAGCTGTCTATGTTGTAGATGTCGATGTGTTGTTGGAGAAGAGCTCGCTTTTTACGGATCAGTTGCGCGCTTCGGTGATGTCCAAAGAGCGGTCTTTTGACATTGATGCGGAGATTGACTTTGTGGTTTGTGAGTGTTTAGTTAGGAGTTCTTTATTGTGAATTTTGCTGGTTCTTTGTCAGCAATTCCCGTTTTTGACCAGTAGCCGACTCGTGTGCTTAAATTTGGAACATTCTAACATATAATGATAGCCGGTATTTGACTTTTTTCTCGGACCCTCTTTTTTCACCCGTTTTTCCGCTAATATTTGAGCACAAAAAAATTGCATGAATAATTTCCTACTCGCCCTACACTAACCCGTCTTTCGCAATCCGCGCCCACCACCTCGCCTATCTAACTGATTTTCTGTGATCAGCTAGAAAAGGTCGGCACTACACGACACTTGTCTAGGTACCTGGCACCGGCGACGATTTTCGTCGGTGGTTGCTTTGGAAGAATCAATTTCAGTTGTGCCAGAAGTAGTTTCATATCACGATCAGGCTGAGTGTGATGAGACAGTATCAGGTAGCGACCATCTGTCGTCGGGAGATGAACATCCAGCATCTGCATGGTTGAAAATTTTTCCAGAATAGATAGTGGGGTCAGTCCGGGGGCGAGTTGTCTGGCCTGGTGCTTGAGCGTTACTTGCAGACAATAGGCTATGAATGCAACAAAAATATGTGCCTCGATCCGCTCGTCCGTCTGGTGGTAAATGGGCCGGATTGAGAGATCTCCTTTCAGTTCTTTAAAGGCCTGTCCAATTTCAGTCAGTTATATAATACCGCCAAAGCATGGCGAGATCGGTTGCATTCAGATTGGATCGAAGCAGGTAACAGTCTTCCCGGCGGCGCACCTCCCGCAATTTCTTCTTCCGCAGGTAAAAAGTGAAGGTATCTCGATTTACCGGTTCATTAGCTTTGGGCAGGTTGATTTTACCAGGAAATACGCTCTGCCTGCCTCTTTTATGGCGGCGCCAATTTTGAGCAGCAAGGTGTCGCAAGTGATATTTTGCTGCTGCAGTTCATGCAGCCTGCGCCACAATTTCTTCAACCGCCTTTGCCGCATGGACAGTTCCTTGTCGACTCGACCATCGCTTCTGGCAAGAATGTACAATTCGCCATCTTCCGACAGCAGATTTACTTTGACTTCACAACAAACCTGCTTCCAGGATTTTTCCAGAAATGATTTTTCAAGTTTGCTCAATCTGCCTTTGGGGGTGCCGACCAGGTAGGAAATCGGTTGCTCTCCATTCTTTATACCGGCAAAAACTTCTTCCGTTGGAATACCACGATCCATGACCCAGGTTCTATCGGCTTTGCAATATTGTTCCTCAATTGCTCGCAGAAAATCCACCAAGGTAGTTTTGTCGCTGGTGTTTCCTGGCATCACTTCATAGGCCAAAGGGAAACCGTCCGGTGTCACGATGAGAGCAATGACCACCTGAACACAATCGGGATGTTTATCACGACTATAGCCAAATTGGCGTTTGCCGGCACCGGGAGGATTACATTCGAAATAGGTACTGGTTAAATTATACAGTAAAACACCAAACTCGACGTAAAACAGATTTTGCCAGCGATTGTTGAGATAGGTAAAAAGATCCCTTTATGTCAGACAATCCAGACCAGACAACGATGCAATTTGTCTTTTTGTAACAGGGAGTCATTTTCTCTAAGCAGATCGCCCATGGCACTTCCCCGGAACCATTCTCGATGCAATCGCCATTCGCTCCCCGGAGAGATGAGTCGATAGGAGACCAGAGTGTTTAAAACATTAAGTAATTTTGTGCCCTTGCGACTGGGGCTGGGTTTCCTATTCCAGAATTGGTCCCAGAGGTGACAAGCCAACCAACAGTTTCCCCATTGTCTCGGTCGGTGCAGAGAAAGATTGCACAGCCAGAGATTGACAGTTTCGCAGGCCAATTCCGGTGCCTCACGATCATCCGGAAAGAAGGCCAGTTTTGTTGGCTGATCATGTCTACCATCGACCACATCAATGGCCCGGCACTACCCAGCTTTTGGGCTATCATTAATTTCACCAAGATAGAGCACCTGTCTCTGACAGACCTTGCCGTTCGGCAATCTCTAGTTCTCGACGATGGACCAGTACCGATGCTCCTTGCCGTCTTTATATCGTTTTTTCGCTCGCTGAAACCTGCCTGTATTTTGCCGGAAATTTCCAATAAACCAAGAGGGTAGGTTGGCACTACAAACAGTTTTGGTGAACCGGCAACGTAATTTCAAAAGGTTAGACTTGCTTTTGGGCTCAAAATATCGAAAAATGGCCACGAACTGCGAAAGACGGGTTAATTTTTCAAGGGGTAGGTGTTCCATTCACATTGACACAGAGGGGCCTCCGCCTTGTTCATTTAAGGTTGCCTCATTGTGACACAGCCGTTCGCGGGAAAAAAGATGGGGTTGTTGTGGCGCTTACATTGGTTACTTCAAGTGGGTCTTCATGACCATTCTTTTTGCTACTTGTTTTTCAGTCCGCGTACGCTTAATTCGGAAGACCGTCTTTTCAGTTGTTTTTGGACGATGAGCCTGATATCTTATTTGATCTATAAAGCCTCCGTATTGGATTGATATTCTCTCACTAAGATTATTTGTCCACGATAGAGGTTTTGTGTTTTCAAGTAACTGTTATTGCATCGCTTGTCATGTTTTCTTGCAACTCTTTTATTGATGCAGAAACAGATTAGCTATTTCGTCATTTTTTTTAAGTGGAGGTTGTGAAGTGAAAAAACATCCGTACCCCTCTGTAGACATCTCCCGTTTTAATGTCGCAGAGGATTCTTTAGATATTAAGTACGGACTTCCTCGTGAAGTTAAATTTTGTAAGAAATGCGTTATTTCAAACCAACGCCCAAATTCAACTGTTGAGTACCAGCATACCGATGCGAGCAAAAAACAGACTATAAATATTGATGGACATGGAGTTTGTGATGCTTGTCGTGTTGCCGAGGAAAAGGAAGCAACCACTGATTGGGCTGAACGTGAACGACAATTAATGGAACTGTGCGACCGCCATCGGAGTAAGGAGGGGTCTTATGACTGCCTCGTCCCAGGGTCTGGTGGAAAGGACAGTTTTTTTCAAGCACATGTTCTCAAATACAAGTACGGCATGCACCCCTTGACCGTGACCTGGTCGCCGCATGTCTATACCGAGTGGGGGTGGCGAAACTTTCAAAAATGGATTCATGCAGGATTTGATAATTTTCTATGTACTCCTAATGGGCGAGTTCATAGGCTGCTGACGCGTCTCGCTGTTGAGAACCTGTTCCATCCATTCCAACCGTTTATGTTTGGACAGAAGTCGTTGGCTCCAAAGATGGCGGCCTTGCACAATATACCTCTGGTTTTTTACGGGGAAAACGAGGCAGAGTATGGGAATCCAATAGTAGATACCTCTACTGCGAAGCGTGACTGGTCATATTTTACAGCGGAAGACACAAGTAAGGTTTATCTGGGTGGTACGTCCGTTAGTGACCTCAAGAGTCACTACGGTCTCGATGATAATGATCTGCAACCTTATTATCCTGCTAATCCAAAATTAATAGAGAAGCACAAAATCGAGGTCCACTACTTGGGGTACTATCTTAAATGGCATCCGCAAGAGTGTTATTACTATGCAGTAGAAAATGGAGGGTTTGAGGCCGCTCCAGAAAGAACCCCTGGCACCTACAGCAAGTATAACAGCATAGATGATAAAATTGATGACTTCCATTATCACACGACCTATATAAAATTCGGGATTGGCCGGGCCACATACGACGCTGCCCAAGAAATTCGTAACGATGAAATCTCAAGAAACGAAGGTGTTTCGTTGGTCAAAAAATTTGATGGTGAATTCCCCGAACGTTTTGCCGACGAAATACTTAGCTACCTAAGTCTTCCTGAAAAACAATTTCCCATTGCTTCTCAAATGTTTGAGCAGCCCATTATGGACAGGGATTACTATACGGCGTTGGCTGACCATTTTCGATCTCCACATCTTTGGAAATATGAGAATGGATCGTGGAAGTTGAGGCATACGGTTTTTGGAAATTGATGCATATATGTCAAGTAATATAAGAATTATATCCAGACTGGACATAAAAGGTTCCAATCTTATCAAGGGGATACACCTTGAAGGGTTGCGGAAGCTTGGTGACCCCAATCACTTTGCCCGTGATTACTACGATCAAGGTATCGATGAGCTCATTTATATCGACGTCGTTGCTAGTTTATATGAACGGTCTAGTTTGCTCGACATCGTGCGCCGAACGACCCAGGACGTATTTGTCCCGATTACAGTCGGTGGTGGCATACGCTCGGTTGATGATGCCCGCGAAATCTTACGGGCTGGGGCGGATAAGGTTGCGGTCAACAAGGCGGCTGTCAAATGCCCAGAATTGATCAAGGAAATATCTCGGAAATTTGGCGCGCAGTGCATGGTTCTTTCCATCGAAGCTAAGCGTACTTCTCCAGGGAAATGGGAAGTGTATTTCGACAATGGCCGCGAGAAAACAGGGATTGACGTGTTGGAATGGGCACAGCGAGGTTGCGAGTTCGGTGCTGGTGAGATACTTTTGACCTCCGTAGACATGGAGGGGACAGGAAGGGGCTACGACTGCGAACTGACATCCATAGTTTCCGGAAGTATCCCGATACCAGTGATCGCGAGCGGTGGTATGGGAACGATTGATGATTTTGTTCAGGTGGTTAAGACCGGTCGGGCTGACGCGGTAGCGATTGCTGGAGTACTGCACTACAAGAAACTGACGGTGCAAGAAATCAGGAAAGAAGCCTTGTGTCGAGGCATTCAGGTCAGGAGTGAGATTCCATGTCACGCGTAACAATTATCGACTATGGGATTGGCAATATCCTTAGTGTGTCGCGGGCCTTCGAATACTGCGGTGCGACAGTTGAACTAGTTGCTGACGCGAGGGTGATTGCAGATGCTGACTACCTTGTCCTGCCAGGAGTTGGTGCATTTGCCGATGGTATGTCAGGATTGAAAGAGCGGGGACTGGTCGACCCAATAAAGGAATTTGTAGCCAAGGAGCGCCCCTTTCTCGGAATTTGTCTCGGTATGCAGCTAATGTTGGATGGAAGCGAAGAGTTTGGCGCAACTGAAGGCCTGACTCTCATTCCAGGCAAGGTTATGGCGATTCCGGCAACGGAAGATAATGGAAAACCTCACAAGATCCCGCATATTGGATGGAATGAAATCTGTGTACCAGAGGACATTGAGTGGAAAGGATCAATACTGAATGCCACGAATGAAAACACTCCATTCTACTTTGTTCACTCTTACACTGCGGTGCCCGCATTACATGAAAACCGGCTTGCAGACTGCTATTATGATGGGCAACTGATCGCGGCGGCCATTAGAAAAGGAAATATGTATGGCTGTCAATTCCATCCGGAGAAGAGTGGCAGAAACGGGCTGGCTGTAGTTAGTGCTTTTTTAGGGATACGTTCTTGATCCACAGATTTTTCAAGTCATCACTTTTTCGCTCTGCGGGTGTTTATACATTGTCGAATATATTAAACTCTGCAGTGCCTTTTCTGTTGATTCCAGTATTCACTCGCTATTTGCTGCCCTCTGACTATGGAGTCGTTTCGATGTTCCAGGTTATGACAGGGATAATGGGGCCGTTTATTGGCTTGAGTATTCACGGCGCAATTGGTAGGCAATACGTCGAGAAAGACTCTAGGGAGCTTGCTGAATATATCGGAAATTGTTTGATTTTGACAACTTCCAGTTTTTGTGTTGCGAGCTTAGTTTTTTTTCTGTTTGGTAATCTAATTGCTGACATCAGCTCAATTGACAAAAACTGGTTGTGGACAATCATTGTCTTCGTTTTTGGTCAAGCCCTTATTCAGGTGTTACTGGTGCTTTGGCAAATGCAGGGCAAAGCCAAACAATATGCCTTCCTCAGCTTTGCGCAAACTGTATTTAATGCGCTATTGAGTTTGTATGCTATTGTCCAGCTTGGTATGGGCTGGAAGGGCAGGCTAGAGGCTCAGGCCATGACGACAATATTATTTGCTGTCCTTGCCGTCGTGATCCTTTTTCGGCAAAATTGGATAAATCCAAAATACAACAAGGCGTATATTTTCAGTGCGTTGTCGTTTGGACTACCGCTTATTCCTCATGCATTAAGTGGATGGGCTATGAGTATGATAGACAGGGTTTTTGTAACCAATATTGTAGGGATTGCCGACACTGGTGTATATAGCGTTGGCTACCAGATTGGTATGGTCATCGGTATTCTTGAGGCCTCATTTATCCAAGCATGGGTCCCTCATTTCTACAGACAGCTTAAAAAGGATACATTTGTAATAAAATTGAAACTTGTTAGGTTTACTTATATCTATTGTTTTGGGCTTTTGATTCTTGCTTTTTTATTGGCTTTCATAGCAAAATATTTTCTGCCGTATTTTGTTGGAGATAAGTTTATAGCGGCAGATCAATATATACTGTGGATTGCACTAGGGTATTCTTTTAATGGTATGTATAAAATGATGGCAGGTTACTTCTTTTATTTTGAAAAAACCTATGTTCTCGCTAAAATAACAACAGTAGCGGCCATTATCAATGTTGTGTTGACTTACTTTTTTGTGACTTATTGTGGGACGGTAGGTGCAGCATATTCAACGACTTTATGTTATTTTATAACTTTTTTGCTTACGTGGAGTATGGTTAATAAAATATATAAGATGCCCTGGTTTACAGGGAGTCGAAAACAATGAATAATAAAATATTAAAATTAGTCTCAATTGCCATAAATAAAATCATTAAAAATGTTTTTACTCTGCATTACATGGGGAGATATCATCAATATAGAGGTCAATATGAACTTCACCGTACGTTTAGATTTAACGGTGATGATATCCTTTTTTATGGGAATGGTAAAATTAATGCGGGGGAAGGGAGTTATATAGGCTCATATTCTAGTATTCAATCAGCCGATGACTGCACTGTATCAATTGGTAGTAATTGCGAGATTTCACATTTTGTGAATATTTACACGAGTAACCACGCTGCAGATAAAGATTATAGCTGTGATAACACTATGAGATCTGGTGATGTTCTTATTGGGGACTTCTGTTGGTTAGGAATAAAAGCTACAATAATCGGTCCTGTCAAAATAGGAGAAAACACCTGTGTCGCTGCTAATTCTCTGGTAAATAGAGACCTGCCTCCGCATTCTATCGCTATTGGTGTGCCTGCAAAGGTCGTCAAGTTCAAATCATACCTTTCCGAATATCAGTTGACTAGACTTGTTGATGATTACAAACATGTAATTTCTGATGATTTGCTCGCTAAACTTGGTTACTAACCATTACAGCTAGTGTCATGTCACATTTGAAATGTTAGTATAAATCTGGTATGGTTAGCAAAAACGGAGCCGACTATGCCCAAGATCAAATACCGATTTTCACTCAGCCAAGAGGAGCGTGACGAACTGAAAGGTATTGTTACCAAGGGAAAGCATAATTCCCAAAAAGTTCTCAATGCATTGATTTTACTAAATTACGATGAAGATGCTCCAGAACCGAGAACGTTGGGAGAGCAGGAGATCGCCAACGTGTTGAAAGTCAGCGCAATGAAGATTCACCGGGTTAAACAACGATTCGTTGAGGAAGGTCTCGACATTGCGCTCAACGGCCGTGAGAGGGAACGGGCGTACGAACGCAAAGCTGATGGCGATTTCGAGGCACATCTTATTGCGCTCAGTTGCAGTGAGCCACCTGAAGGACAAGCGCAGTGGTCGCTGCGGTTACTCGCGGATAAGGTTGTGGAGTTAGGCTATATTGAAAGTGTTTCGTATGAAACCGTCCGACGCGTGTTAAAAAAAACGAAATCAAGCCTTGGCGGAAAGTCGGCTGGGTAATCCCTCCAGCCCACAACGCCAACTTCGTTGCCCAGATGGAGCAGGTGCTAGATGTCTATAAACGACCTTATGATGCGCGATTCCCGGTGGTATGTATGGACGAGTCACCACGCCAATTGATTGATGAGGTGAAGACGCCGGTTCCTGCCAAGCCGGGCCAGCCAGCTCGGCATGACTATGAATACAAGCGGTGCGGCACATGCAACATTTTTATGGCAAATGAACCACTGGCTGGAATACGGATGGTCGAGGTAACCGAAAGGAAAACCAAGGTGGACTGGGCGTTTTTCGTCGAGAAAATCGCTTCCCGTTACGAAGACGCAGAAAAAATCATCTTGGTGATGGACAACCTGAATACCCATGTACCTGGTTCGCTATACGAAGCGTTCCCGCCGGAAAAGGCCAAGGCTCTTTGGGATCGATTCGAGTTTGTTTACACACCGAAGCACGGAAGTTGGTTGAACATGGCCGAGATCGAGTTGAACGTTCTGATCGGGCAGTGTCTGAACCGACTTTATCCAACATTAGAGATGTGACAGGGCACTAGGCCATCAAATGATAACAGATTCTATATCTTTAGATGAGATTTTACGATTTGAAAATAACCTTCAATTTCTGGAACTTACATGTCCTAATACTGGTCTTTTAATGTGGCCGATTATCAGGATGGAAGTTATTCGTCTGATAATGTCGGACATTTTGTATAGCGCTAGGCCTTTAATCTCTGTGAAGAGTAAACCCCCGTTGTTGCGTGTTGCCCAGTTTTCGCTACAAGCCTTCTTACACAATTTAGTCCGTCCACCACAGAGATCTAATGTGCTCATTTATGCTACCGGTGCTGGGCTGATCGAACGAACAGGGCAGTCATTTAATCGGTTCACGAAAGGTTTCTCTGAAATTCTTGGTATGAACATTTGGTCAATCGAGGGATGCCCCGCTTTTAATTGGCCTTTAACTCGTCTCGGGGGGCGATTATCTTTTACAACTCCCAACGTAGCAGCCATTAATCTTCTTTCGCGTGTTTTCATAACTAAAGAACAGCAGCGCTTGGTAACAAAGTTGGTTGATCTGGTGGATGAGAGTACCAAAGAAGTACTGGGGTGGGAATTAGGGACCGAACAAAAAATCTGGTTAAGCCGCTTTTGTAGTAGGCAGTTGGCTGCTTTACCTTTGCGCCGTAATTTCATCATACGCTTGTTGCGCAGAATTAAGCCTAAACTCTTGTTGCTTGAAGAAGGTTGTTACGGCCACATGGGCATAATCAACTCTACTGCCCGCGAATATTGCATCCCTGTGGCAGAATTCCAGCATGGAATGGTGAGCCGCGGGCATGATGCTTACAACATCGGCTCTGCATTGATGTCGTCCGAAGTGTATCAGCGAACACTGCCAAATTATTTTTTAAGCTATGGTGATTGGTGGAATGAGCAAATGAACATACCCATTAGAAAGGTGACCATTGGCAATCCATATCGGAGTTCCCTTGTTAAACACTTAACGCCTAATTTTTCTTATATCCTTAATGTGTTGGTGTTGGGGGATGGCATTGAGACGGATCACTATTTGAAATTCTGTGGAGAACTTGCCTCTCTGTTATCGCCTAGCGATTATAGGGTTGTCTTTCGTCCACACCCCTTGGAACGTTCAGCTGTGGTTGGTATTGCCGAAGGTTTAGAAAGCAGTTTTATTATTGATTACAATCCTGATATTTATTCCTCACTGATTGATGCGCACGCAGTGATTGCCGAAGTCTCTACCGGACTTTTCGATGCGGTAGGCCTTTCTAAACGAATATTTGTATGGGACACGGCCAAGAGTCGTTTTGGGCTCCCTGATCATCCTTTTGCTTCCTTTAATTCAGTAACCGATTTAGCACAGAAGATATGTAATAAAGAGAACAGGAAGCTCTTGACAATTGACTTAGAGAAAATTTGGGCTTCAGATTGGGATGTAAAATTCAAATCATTTATTGACGAGATTTTTTAATTTAGTGGACTAGCAATTCCCGTTTTAGACCAGCAGTCGAGTTTTGTGCTTATAATTTGATCAATCTAACTTGCTTTGATTCCTTTTAAAGCTGAGGCTATAGAATTATGGATCGAAATTACGTATGAGAAAAAGAGCGATTTAGTGCTCCAAAATTCTTCAAAAAATAAATTCCGCTGTTGGTTATTGGAAAAGATGAAATGAATAGAAATACTATTTACGTCATTAACTACGGGGCTGGAAATATTGCCTCAGTGGCTAATATGATCAGACATGTGGGAGGTGAAGCTGAAATTATCGACAGTCCAGATCTTTTGCCTCGCGCTGGCAAATTACTTCTTCCTGGAGTTGGCGCGTTCGACTATGGTATGAAATGCCTGAAAGATGGTGGTTGGTTGGATCCCCTCCAAAACGCTGTGCTTGAATGCGGAGTACCAATTTTGGGGATTTGTCTTGGGATGCAGTTGATGTGCAAAAGCAGTGAAGAAGGTCTCCTCCCAGGTCTGGACTTTATTGATGCAAGAGTTCTTCGCTTCAATTTTCCAAAGGATTCAGGAGGACTCAAAATCCCTCATATGGGCTGGAACACCGTAGCAACTTGTCAAGAAAATGCACTCATTCCGAACGATAATAGGGAGTTGAGATTTTATTTCGTTCACTCCTATTTTGTTCAGTGTATAAATGAAAGCGATGTCATTTTAAAGTGCAATTATGGGCATGAATTTGTTGCGGGATTTCATCGTAAGAATATTTGGGGTGTGCAGTTCCATCCTGAAAAAAGCCATACCTTCGGTATGGAAATGTTCAGGAGATATCTTGAGGTATTAAATGTTAAGGCATAGAGTTATACCGGCCCTTCTCTTACGTGACGAAGGGTTGGTCAAGACCCAGCGTTTTAATAAGGCAAAATATATCGGTGACCCTATAAATGCAATCCATATACTCAATGAGAAAGAAGTGGACGAATTACTTGTTCTCGATATCGACGCCTCTCGCCTAAAACGTCCGCCAAATTATGCACTGATTGAAGAGATTGCGGGAGAGTGCTTCATGCCGTTCGGATATGGAGGCGGAATTCGCACTGTTGATCAAGCTAGGCGGCTTTTTTCAATAGGCCTTGAAAAAGTTGTGTTGCAAACTGCTGCCATGGAAGATACCCGTATTATTACTGAACTCGCTACCCGATTTGGGAGTCAGAGCATTGTCGTATCTATCGATATAAAAAAAGACTGGTTAGGAAAGGCGAAACCGTGGTCATCTTCAATGAGGCGTAAGGTTACAGCAGACTGGCGGATGTTATTGAGGGAGATGGAATCAGCCGGTGCTGGAGAGATATTGCTTAATAGTGTAGATCGAGATGGGATGCAGAAGGGATATGATCTCGATCTTGTTAAGACTGCTTCTTCGGTGCTTAACGTACCCTTGGTCGCCTTAGGAGGGGCCGGGAGTCTCCAGCACCTAGCCGAGGCCGTTGCCGCTGGGGCGTCTGCCGTTGCTGCAGGAAGCCTCTTCGTTTTGCAAGGTCCTCATCGAGCAGTCCTGATCAGCTACCCTAATTATTCTACCCTCGAGGGTTTATTCAGGAGTTCCCATGGAAAATAAAGTCTATCAAATATGCATGCGTTGTGTGATGGATACTTCCGCCCCAGATATCACTTTTGATGAAAATGGTGTCTGTAGCTTTTGCTCATATTTTGAAAAACGAGTCAATAAGATCGTTTTTCCCTCAGAAGAAGAAAGAACGAAGCGCAAAAGAATTTTCCTTGAAAAGGTAAAAAGAGCAGGTAAGGGGAAAAAATACGATTGTGTTATGGGGCTTTCTGGAGGGGTTGACAGCTCTTATGCACTTCACCTTGCTGTCAAAGAAGGGCTAAGGCCACTTGCAGTCCATATGGATAACAATTGGAACTCAGAACTGGCATCCAACAATATAAAGAATCTCGTAGCCGGACTGAATATTGACTTGTATACACATGTTATAGAGTGGCCTGAATACAAGAAGCTGATGCAAGCCTTTTTCGACGCAGATGTTATTGATGTAGAATTGCTTTACGATAACGCAATGCAAGCTGTCAACTATAGCCAAGCCAGGAAGTATGGCATTAAATACATTCTTTCCGGAAGTAACTCAGCGACGGAAGGAATGCCTATGCCTGATGGATGGAACTGGATAAAGTTCGACAAGCGTAATATCAGAGCTTTAGGAAAACGAAATAATGTGAAATTGAAATCCTTTCCTGCTATCAGCACTCTGGATTACATGGTTAACAGAGTTATTCGAGGCATCGAGTGGGTTCTTTATCTGGACTTTTATGAATACAAGAAGGAAGAAGCCATGGAGCTTCTTGAGGCTGAATATATGTATAAAAAATATCCTTATAAACATTATGAGTCGATATTTACGCGATTTTACCAAGGACATATTTTGCCCACCAAATTCAATGTAGATAAGCGCAAACTGCATTTATCAACACTCATCATGAGTGGTCAAATGTCGAGGAATGAAGCACTGGCTAAAATGAAGGAATCGCCATACCCTTCGAAGGAGGGATTGAAGGTTGACCGAAAATATTTTCTCAAGAAAATGGGATGGAGTGAGTCGGATCTTTTGGACTACTTGAAGCGTTCTGGCAGGCCGCATGATGATTATCCAAGCGAAAAACCTCTGTGGGAATTTTTGAAAAAAATAAATAACTCCCGTTTGAAAGATTAGATTTAACAAAATTAAAATGTTGCTTGACCCCATTAATAATGGAAGGTTTACCGCGTAGTCAACGGGTGAGGTCACTAATCATTTTTGGTAATAATAGGGAATCCCCTCTTTATGTTGATAAAAAGAAATACTTTGTATGTATTTGTCTTAGGGATGGTTCTTTCTATTTCTGGCGTATTATTTTTATTTTTTGTGGGCCAATATGCCTTAAATGGAATGCATGCCTTTCAATTTTATGCTGATTCATCAACTTACCAAAAGGCATATGAGGGCACACTTGATGGCTTTAATAGTGGCCTTATCTTGAGTTTTTCCTCCAATTATTTAGGTCCACTAATAGTGCTTTCAATGCTTAGTGGCAATATTTACCTTGTTTTAATTTTTAATGTCATCACTTTCAGTAGTTCCATAATTATGATAGCTAAACAAGTTCATGTTTCTTCATTTCGATTGGCTATATTGTCACTTCTGAACCCTTTAACTGTATCAAGTCTATTATCCGTCAATAAGGAAGTTTTTATTTTTCCTTTTTTTGCCTTTTACTTTAAAGCTATTATAGATAGATCTATCTCTTATTTAATAATATCATTGTGTATTTCGTTTTTAATACGATGGCAATTTGCCGTTTTTTCTTTACTTGGATGGTTATTGTTTGGTCGGTTCTTTAAACGAAATAAAAAAACATCTTTGTTAGTCACATTACTGCTCGTATCTTTGGCCTATTTTCAGTCACAAGGTCTTTTTTCAGCAGTTATAGCAGCATCAGATCTTTCCATTAGTAATTACGATAGTAGCGGAACTGGTCTGTTTGAATTCACTTTGCAGTTACAAAAAGAAGGGTTGTACTTTTTTGTTATGCCGATAAAAGCCCTTCTTTTAATGTTTGGCATGGGATTAAAGCCCTTTCTTATTTTGGACCCAAGAGACATCTACAATGATGTTATTGTTCGATCCTATAGCCTTGTAATGATGATATTGTTTGTGTTGGTTTTCCTTAAAGGGAAATTGACTATTTATAATGATTATATATACTTGGGAGTTGTGTATTTGATTTTGTTTGGAGTCACGCCAATATTTTCACCTAGATACTTTTTCCCAATTTATTTTTTATTAGTTGTCACTTTGTTATCGCAGTCTAATAAGTCACAGTTTGGATTGTTTTGGGGCATTAAAAATAATAAACTAACTAACTGATTAACATGAATGTTCTATTTGTTCACCCTGCAAGTTCTTTTGGGGGGGCATCTAAAAGTTTAGCTGAACTTTTTAAAGCCTTTCCGGAAAAAAAAATAAATGGAACAGTTATTTGCCCTCGTGGTAACGTTGATTCTTTTTTTTCTGAAGCGGGACTTGATGTGTATCAGATCCGGGGTTTATCTCAGTGGGATAATACACGATATGGATATTATCGTAATTTTCGCTGGTTAATTCTTCTACGGGAGTTGTATCTTTTTCCCGGGACTTGGCTGACTCTACGTAAACTTCTTCGTTCTGATAAATATGATATTGTTCATCTAAATGAAGCAACGTTATTACCTTGGGCTCCAATTATCCGAAAGTACACACGCGCTCCAATTGTTCTACATGTTCGTTCACTGCAAAGAGGAAATGCCAATGATAAGCGCACTCTTTGGTTTAATAAATTATTGGCTCAAGATGTTGATGAAATTATCGTAATCGATGAAACCGTATGTCGAACTTTACCTTCTGTCATAAATGTGAAAATGATTCACAACGGCATGAGTGCTAATGTATCTAAAATTAGTGAATATCATGGGCCATTGCGTGTTGGGATCGTCGGGGGGTTACTCAAGCTCAAGGGAGTATATGAATTCATAGAGGCAGCAAGAATACTCATCAAAGACCGCAAGCTTGATATAAAATTTTTTATTATCGGAGAAAATCCACGATCATTATCTGGATGGAAGGGCTCAATTTTAAAAAGACTCGACATGGTACATGATGTTCGAAATGATGTTGAGACATTTATTCGAGACAATGAATTGATTGGCGAGGTGCAACTTACTGGTTTTGTTAAAGATGTCAACGAAATCTATGAAAATCTAGATCTTTTGTGCTTTCCTTCTCACTTGGATGCCGCTGGCCGCCCTGTGTTCGAGGCAGCTTTTCACGGAGTTCCCAGCATTGTAGCCGTACGTAATCCACTACCAGATACAATTGTCAATGGTGAAACAGGATTGTGTATAGAGCACTCCGACAGTCTTCTTCTCGCTGATGCCATTGAGAAGCTTCATTTAGATCGACTCGAACTTCGAAGGATGGGTGAGAATGCAAGGCGTTTGGCAGAGAATAATTTCGATATAAAGAAAAATGCAAAAAAAGTTTATGCTGTCTATCTTAATCTTTTGGGCCGGAGTACTGATCTGCATTGATCGAATGAAGAATTTTAAAGCTGAAATGCATTGCCATGTTCAAAGCAAGGTGCTTGAGCGACTAACTAATTCTGCCGTGTTCGAAGCGAATCAACAGCTGTTTTATGGGTGTTTGTCCCAATGAAAATCCTGGTTGTATCACAATACTTCTGGCCGGAAACCTTCATTATCAATGATCTGGTTAAAACTTTATCCCTTCAGGGGCATGAGGTAGTGGTGGCGACGGGCAAGCCCAACTACCCTGAAGGCCGATTATATCCAGGGTATAAATCGACCGAAGTACAGAGGGAAACCTTCATTGATGGTATTGAGGTGGTCCGTGTACCTCTGAGACCTCGAGGAAATGGTAGTGCCGTCAAGTTGCTGTTAAATTATTTCTCTTTTGTCTTGTCGGGCTTGTGGCATTTCCCAAGGCTTTTGCAAGGGCGTGAATTTGATACTATTTTAATGTTTGCACCATCACCGATTATTTCGGCAATTCCGGCAATCTTTCTCAAGTGGCGAAAGAAGTCGCATCTGGCGATTTGGGTTCAAGATTTGTGGCCCGAAAGTCTTTCCGCGACAGGGTTCATACGCAAACCATGGCTTTTGATGATGGTGGGCTGGTTGGTTCGTGGTATCTATGCCTGTGCGGATACCCTTCTTATCCAGTCGAAAGCTTTTCACGCGCCAATGGCTCGTTATGCTCGTTCCGATAAGCTCATTTATTACCCTAATTCTGTTGATATGGCAATTATGTCCGACGATAGCGGTGTTTCCATCCCTGATGATCTTGCGTCCTTGCTTGAGTCGCATTTTTGCATTGTTTTTGCCGGGAATATCGGAAAAGCACAGGCTGTTGAAACCTTGGTTGATGTGGCCATAAACCTTAAAGATATGCCGGATTGCAAGCTGGTACTCGTGGGGAGTGGAAGTATGCTTGAATGGGCACGTGAGCGCAAAGTAGCGGAAGGGCTTGACAATCTGGTTTTGGCGGGTCGTTTTCCCATGGATTTGATGCCTAAGATCTATCGACGAGCTGCAGGTTTAGTGGTAACACTTAAAGACGAAGAGATATTTTCATATACCATCCCCAGCAAGGTACAGGCCTATCTTGCGGCCGGCAAGCCCATTATCGCCGCATTAAACGGTGAAGGTGCGCGCGTTGTGCGTGAGGCATCTGCCGGATTCACTTGCCCCGCAGAAGACGCCAAAGCTTTGTCACAAGCTGTGCGCGATCTTTACGGCATGACTGAAAGTGAACGTGATCGCATAGGTGATGCGGGGCGAGCCTATTTTCTTGAGCATTTTGAGATGAACCGACAGGCGCAGCGCTTGGTTAAGATTTTTGAACAACGAATAGCACACATTGGAGGTGAGCACTGATGCGAGTGTTAGTGCTAGGTGTAACTGGAATGCTCGGCAATGCAATCTTACGGGGGTTCGGCGAGGATGGTCGACATGAAGTCTGGGGGACCATGCGCAGTGTGGGAGGGCGTCGTTATTTTTCCGAGGAGCTTCAACCTCGTCTGATGGCTGGTGTCGATGTCCTTGATCACGATACACTCATGGAGGTCATGGTGCGCGTCAGGCCAGAAGTAGTAATTAATTGTGTGGGACTGATAAAACAATTAGCTGGTTCAAAAGATCCTCTGGTGGCATTGCCGATTAATTCCATGTTGCCTCATCGTCTGGCAAAAATCTGTTCGCTGGCGGGAGCAAGACTGATACATATTAGCACTGACTGTGTCTTTACGGGCCGGACCGGAGGGTACCTTGAAAGCGACCTTTCGGATGCTGAAGACCTGTATGGTAAATCCAAATTTATAGGCGAATTACATGATTTGCCACACGCGATTACCCTGCGCACTTCAATCATTGGCCATGAGTTAAACTCCAATATTGCTCTGGTCGATTGGTTTCTTGCACAGCAAGACGAAGTCAAAGGCTTTGCTCATGCGATCTTTTCAGGTTTACCAACAGTCGAATTGGGGCGGGTGATAAAAGAATTTGTATTGCCAAATCCTGCTCTGCATGGTCTTTACCATATTTCAGCCGCTCCTATTGACAAGTTGACCTTGCTGTCTTTGATAGCTGATATATACGATAAAAAGATACGTATACGTAAAGATGAACAAATAAACATAAATCGATCACTTAACTCAGCTCGATTTAGTAAAGAAACTGGTTATGTAGCTCCTGCATGGCTGGAGCTGATCAAGATGATGCATCGAAACCGCTAATTTTTTCCTCGTTTGGACTGTAATTCTTGGATCTTCATTTGCTTTCGAGGGATCCCTTCCGGACCAGTAGAATGTTTTAATGGGGTTCTAAGTCCTGTCGGAGCGTGATATTATTTTTTCACAATTCTGGAGTTCTAATGTTTAATAACAAAATTTTCATGATCACAGGTGGTACGGGTTCATTCGGCAATACGGTGCTCAAGCGTTTCCTGTCGACCAATGTACGTGAGATACGCATATTCAGCCGCGATGAAAAAAAACAGGAAGAGATGCGTATTGCGCTGAACGATCCAAAGCTGAAGTTCTACATCGGTGACGTGCGTGAATATGACAGCATCTACCAGGCGATGAAGGGAGTGGATTACGTATTCCATGCGGCGGCGTTGAAGCAGGTGCCGTCCTGCGAGTTTTATCCGATGGAAGCGGTGCGAACCAATGTAATCGGGCACGGAGAACGTGCATGAATGCGGCAACTGCCAACGGCGTCAAACGTGTGGTGCTGCTGAGCACGGACAAAGCGGTGTATCCAATCAATGCGATGGGCATTTCCAAGGCGATGGCGGAGAAACTCATGGTCGCCAAAGCGCGCATGCAGCGTCGAAGGTGAGACGGTGTTCTGTGCGACGCGTTACGGCAATGTCATGGCCTCACGCGGTTCGGTAATTCCTTTGTTTGTGTCGCAGACTCAAAGAGGGCAAGTCGCTGACTGTGACCGATCCGAACATGACGCGCTTCCTGATGTCATTGGAAGATTCGGTGGATCTGGTGCTCTATGCTTACGAGCATGGCCAGCAAGGTGACATCTTTGTCCAGAAGGCTCCTGCTTCGACGGTTGCAGATCTGGCGCAGGCGCTGAAGGCAGATATTTGCGAAAGAGAATGAGATTCGGATCATCGGTACCCGCCATGGAGAAAAGCTGTATGAGTCACTGATTTCACGTGAAGAAATGGCGCAAGCGCTGAAGACATGGGTGATTATTACCGTATCCCGGCCGACAACCGTGACCTCAATTATGCAAAGTACTTCAGCGAGGGTGAGGAGAAATATCCCATCTGGATGATTACACCTCGCATAACACCGAGCGGTTGAATATTGAGCAAGTCAAAGCTCTGTTACTGAAACTGGATTTTATACAGGAAGAACTAAATGCTTAAAGTCATGACTATCGTCGGGACACGACCTGAACTGATCAAAATGAGTCGGGTGATTGCCGAGTTCGATCAGCATACCCAGCACATACTGGTGCATACCGGACAGAACTACGATTATGAGCTGAACCAGCTGTTCTTCGAAGACTTGGGTATCCGCAAGCCAGATCATTTTCTTGAGGCTGTCGGCAAGAACGCCGCACAGACCATTGCGCGAGTGATTGAGAAATCTGACGAGGTCATGGAAAAAGAAAAGCCAGATGCGGTCATGTTGTACGGAGATACCAACTCCTGTCTAGCGGTCATTGCAGCTAAGCGCCGCAAGATTCCAGTATTTCACATGGAGGCGGGCAATCGCTGCTTCGATCAGCGCGTGCCGGAGGAGATGAATCGCAAGGTGCTGGATCATCTGAGCGACATTAATCTGGTGTTGACAGAGCATGCCCGCCGGTACTTGATCGCCGAGGGCATTCGCCCTGAGACTATTATCAAAACCGGTTCGCACATGAATGAGGTGCTGAACTATTACATGCCAAAGATCCTGAAATCGGATGTGTTAAAGGATATGGAGCTGGAGACGGACAAATTCTTTATCGTGAGCGCGCACCGCGAGGAGAACGTGGATACACCACAGAACCTGCTGGACCTGGTCGAGACGATGAATGCATTGGCCGAGCAATATGACGTCCCGGTGATCGTTTCTACTCATCCGCGCACCAGAAAGTGCTTGGATGCTTTGGAGTTGGGACAGCTCAACCCTCATATTCAATTCCTCAAACCTTTCGGATTCTGCGATTATGTCAAATTGCAACTGGAGGCATTGTGCGTTGTTTCCGATAGCGGCACGATCACCGAGGAAGGCTCACTGCTCAACTTACCCGCCATCACCATCCGCAACGCTCACGAACGGCCTGAAGGGATGGATGTGGGTACGCTCATCATGAGCGGGCTAAAGAAAGAGCAGGTGCTGGATGCGGTGCGCGTCATCATCGCCCAACATGATAAAACCAGACGTGTGATGCAACCGGTCCAGGATTACGAGACAGGTGCGGTATCTAAGAAATTGCTGCGAATCGTGATGAGTTACGTCGATTATGTGAACCGCACCGTCTGGTCCCGAATTGAGTAATCAGATGATGCTGTTGGTGAGCGGAGCAATTATGAATTTTTATAATGAGATGTTATCTTGAGTCGAGCCATTGTCACAGGGGCCAGTGGCTTTGTGGGCCAACCACTATGCGAAGAAATGCTTTGTCAAGGATGGCAGGTTGTGGCAGCCGTCCGTTCTTCTTGTCAATTACCCACAGGCGTGGAGTTGGTAACAGTGGGTGCGATGGACGGCGAGACGAATTGGACTGATGCTGTGCGCGGTGTAGGTGTTGTTATTCATCTCGCTGCTCGCGTGCATGTGATGCGCGACGAGGCCGTCGATCCACTTGCCGAGTTCCGCCTAGTCAATGTGGAGGGTACGTTGAACCTCGCCCGACAGGCGGCTAAGGCGGGTGTACGGCGGTTTATCTTCCTCAGTTCCATCAAGGTCAATGGCGAACAAACGCTGCCAGGGCAACATTTCACCGAGCAGGATGTCCCCGCACCGCTTGACCCCTATGCTATTTCCAAGTATCAAGCCGAAGAAGGACTGCTTAAGCTTGCTCAGCAGTCAGAGATGGAGGTAGTGATTATCAGACCCCCTCTAGTCTATGGGCCTGGAGTAAAAGCCAACTTTTTGAAAATGATGTACTGGTTACATAAAGGAGTACTCCTGCCTTTTGGCTCGATCAATAACCACCGGAGCTTGGTCGCGCTTGACAATTTGGTAAATTTTATCGTCGTTTGTCTTGAACACTCTGCGGCGGTTAATCAAACTTTCCTGATCTCGGATGGAGAAGATCTTTCCTCCACGGAACTGTTGCGCCGTACGGCACATGCATTGGGCAGACCGGCGCGCTTGATGCCGATACCCGCTCCTTTGCTGCAAGCCGGGGCTGCGTTGTTGCGCAGGCGCGACATGGCTCAGCGGCTGTGTGGGTCCTTGCAGGTGGATATTTCCAAGGCTCGGACGCTGTTGGGCTGGAATCCGCCCATCAGTGTGGATGAGGGGTTGTGCCGAACGGCGCAATGGTTTTTGCATGAAACGACTATTTGATCTGATCCTGGCTGTCTTGGTCTCGCTTGTTCTGGGGCTGCCGCTTATACTGGTGGTCTTGCTGGTCAAGCTGACCTCAAAAGGTCCAGCTTTATATTGGTCCGATCGGGTGGGGCGTAATAACAGAATTTTCAGGATGCCCAAATTTCGCAGCATGATTGTGGGCACACCAGCGGTGGCGACGCATCTTCTCGCTGATCCGGCCGCGCACCTTACCCCGATTGGCTCCTTTCTACGCAAGTCCAGTCTGGATGAATTGCCCCAGCTGTGGAACATCCTCAAGGGCGATATGAGCTTTGTCGGCCCTCGTCCGGCGCTTTTCAATCAGGAAGATTTGATTTCCTTGCGTACCCAGTGCGGGGTGCATGAGCTGCTGCCGGGGTTGACGGGCTGGGCACAGATCAACGGGCGGGATGAACTGCCGATCCCCGAGAAGGCAAAGCTGGATGCTGAGTATCTGCACAAACGTTCGCTGCGGTTTGATGTGTTGATTTTGTGGCGTACCTTAACTAAGATACTGGCGAGGGATGGGGTGTCGCATTGACTAGGATTGAGTGACACGCCGCGTCGTTTCGCGCCTCCCAATGAGGAATGGGATTTCAGGGGCGGTCACGGCAATTTAAAGTGCTGAAAAATAGGTACAGGCGAATCGGATGCGTGATACCAATAATCCAATATTCTAGGTTGCTGCCTAGATTCTTAACATCTAAGATCGGAAAAAATACATGAACAGTACCCAGGAACAGTACCAAGACGATGAAATTGATCTGCGAGATTTGCTCACATCCTTATGGAAAAACAAGATGCTGATTCTCGCCATTACCGCTATCTTTAGCATTGCAGGCATTACTTACGCCTTATTGGCCCCCCAAGTATGGAGTTCTAAGGCTATGATAGTTGTACCGTTACCCACACAGTTGGAACAATTGCAGCTTAGACTTGATAATTTAGTTGCAGTAATGGATATCACCAACGGCAACAGAAACACCAACGACAACAGAAACACCACCACCGACCATAGCACATTCTTGGCATCTTTCTCTGAAACGAAATTGTATACGGACTTTATTCAAGCTTTCAATTCATTCGACAATAAAAGCGAGTTTTTGAAAACAAATGGTTATATTCGAGCCGAGGATAAGAAGGATGCGAAGACTCTGCAACGCACTCTTGAAAACATGGCAAAGACTATTTCTGTCACTAATAGGAAGGACGAAGCAATTGCAACCCTGTCATTCAGCAGTGATAATGCCCAAGAAGCAGGAAAATTATTAAACGAGTATCTCAATTTCATTAAAACCAAGGAAGTGATAGCGAAGAATAAGCTATTAACTGATAAAATCACCAACCAAACCAAAGTGCTCACCCTTAGTTACCAAACTCTGGAAACAGAGACACTTAGACGGCTGCAAGATGATATAATCCGTACTCAATATGCTTTACGGATCAGCAGAACTGCCGGCATCGAAACTCCAGTTGAAAACCTAAACAACCAAAGTATCTTCAACATTGATCTTGGGGCAAAAGCTCTTAGCGAAAAGCTCAAAATTCTGAAAGAAATCAAAAATGCTGAACTCATCAATCCAGCATTGGCAGACATCCGTCTGCAACTGGACAGTTTGAAAGCAGTACCGCAAGAAAAGGTCAGTTTCACCTCGTATCATTTCCTTCAGTCCCCATCAGAACCGCTCAATCGCGACAAGCCCAAACGGTCTTTAATAGTTGTATTGGCTATTTTGGCAGGATTGATGACAGGGGTGATGGTTGCATTATTACGCGTAAGTCCTATTTTTAAGGGCCGTAAAGGAGACTGACTTTTCGTTATAATCAGTTGAAAGACATAACCACAATTGTCATCAAAGGCTTAGCCATTCTCTTATGAGTCAAAATTTTTGAGAAAATCCTCATAGGTCCTGGCAATTCCATCGCGAAGCGACGTCTGCGCCTGCCAACCTAGCTCGCGCATACGATCCACGTTGAGTAGCTTGCGCGGAGTACCGTCTGGTTTGCCGGCATCAAATTCAATCTGACCCTGAAAACCCACGACACTCATCACAGTCTCAGCCAATGTTCTAATCGTTACATCTTCACCTGTTCCAACGTTGAACAGTCCTTCGCTGATGCCTTGCTCCATCAAGTAAACACAGGCATCTGCCATGTCATCGACGTATAAAAACTCCCGCATCGGCTTTCCTGAACCCCAGACCACTAAGGTATTGTCACCACGAACCTTGGCTTCATGTGCTTTGCGAATCAATGCCGGCAGGACATGGCTATTGTTCAGGTCATAGTTATCATTGGGTCCATAGAGATTGGTCGGCATGACCGATATGTATTGAGTTGCGTACTGACGATTGTAGCTCTCACATAGTTTGATGCCGGCAATTTTAGCAATCGCGTACGGTTCGTTGGTTTGCTCGAGTGGTCCGGTCAACAGATACTCTTCTTTGATTGGTTGGAGGCAATCTCGGGGATAGATACAACTCGAGCCGAGGAATAACAACCGATTAACTCCTGCCTGCCATGCGGCATGGATGACATTTGCCTCCATCATTAAATTTTGATAGATAAATTCAGCTCGGTAGGTATTATTGGCTTGAATGCCGCCAACCTTTGCAGCGGCAAGGACAATATAGTCAGGTTTTTCACGTTGCATAAACTCAAACACTGCAATTTGACTGGTGAGGTCAAGCTCCTGATGTGTTCGGGTGATAATGTTGGTGTATCCCTTGTCTTGCAACTGTCGAATAATGGCTGAACCGACCATGCCTCGATGGCCTGCAACGTATATTTTTGTTTCCTTTAACATTTCCTCAGTTCTCGTCATTGGTAACTCTCTTGCTCATGATGATAGTTCGCTGATCTCATTGGAAATCCAGCCTAAGTAATATAATCGGGATACTTTGGAAATAGCAATAACCAACGGCTATTAGTTGAACTGGAGGAGACAACAAATATAGCCTTGAATTATGAAATTTGCCGATGACCGCTAGAGTGGCAGGCATAAAACAACAATTCAAAAAAGAATTACGGCAAAATTCTTATACTCGGGTACATTCCAACCATTTCACCAAACTGAAACGGCTGGATAGTGTTGAGAGAAAGCCTCTGGTTTCGCTGAGCATGGCCGGCATTTTCACCATTTTCAAAAAAAGCGCCGTTGGCTTCGAGGATATGCTGAATACGTTCCTTGAATGCCTTGACAAGTAACGCTCCCTTACCTTCAAAATGTAAACGCCCTTTGGTAAACGACGATTCGACACTGGTCAGTTCGTCAAGTGACATGGAGTTTGTTGCCAGTTCCTCACTGTTTCTCACTAAGCCCCAGACGAGATATCCGTCAGGAATTTCTAGTGGCTGGTCGATGTCAATGATGGTATGTGGCATAATCACACATCCTTTGCCGATTTTAAGTTTATTCCCCTTTTTTCCACAGAGGAAGCTGTTAAAACCCACAAAAACATTCGATCCAAGGTGAGCTTCGATTATTTTGGCACCATGAGCGGTTACATTATACCCTTCAAGATATGAGTTGATGATAAAACAGTTTTCCTGGGCATTAGCCCCCTTGCCAAGGGTCGAATTTTCTATGTACGCTCTTTGGGAGACCAGCACATTTTCGGCAATTTTAATATTGGGCAGGACTACGGCATATCGGTCAAGAGAAGCTGTTTCGGGTATTGATTCAATTTCGTCAAGATTTACAAAGTCGAATACACGCTGGAATTGATCTTTACGATCTTCAATAAAATCAATCAGGGTGCCCCATGGGACCTTGTCCGGGGAAAGAGAAACATAGTGCGATAATATCTCTTCGGGATATTTGTAGAGGAAATTGAAATTGCCGGGACTGTTGACCCAAATTGTGCCGGGATCCACCTTGAGATGATTGATTTCTCCGGCTTGAATATACGAATATGCCCCAATCACACAGTCACGCATGGTCGTCAGGTCGACAGTAGCGAAGGGGCCTAGAAAACAACCATCGGATGGTGCACCATGGATATTTGAGTAATCCATGGCAAGAGTATCTTTTATAAAGAATTTCTCAGGTGTTTCGGGATCATGGGAATAATTGTGCACCAGAGTTTTGACGAGGGCGCTGTCTTCAATATCAATAATTTCGTCTTTTGTCAGAGTCAGGGTGAAATTGTTGAACTTGATTGTATTATTTTTTCGTTTGAGTTCGTCGCCCCGGATATCACTCTTATATAATATTGAGTTCCGAACCCGGCATTTTCCTAGAAAATAGCTGCCGGCAAGGGCGGAATGTTCAAAGTGCAGATCAAGCGGATGATCTGGGGTTATGCCATAAAAAGCATAGAATTTGGTCATTCGATCCGGCGGAATAAGTGCATCTGCGAATGGACTGACATCAAATTTTAATTCTCTGAGGTTGATGTTGACCCTCTGGACAATTCTATTAAAAAGTTTTTCCAATTCTTTCATTAGATATCCTTAAAATCTTTTTTGGATGCAGGGCACAAAAATAAATACCCGGAGAACAGATTGGTAGCGCACAGAAGCACTTTCCTCGTTAGTTCTCAAGGGCGATCATTTTATGAAAAACAGCCGCAAAGACATCTGAGATTCTCAGGATGCCGACAATTTTTTCCTTACGGGTTACCAACAAAGAAAGATGTGTTCCTGCAACCAGTCTGTGTATTGCTGTATCCAGGCTGGAGTTCTCCGAAACGAATTCTCCGGGTGATGGAGTTTGCATAAATTCTTCAACTTTTTTTGTGGAGGCTTCCTTTAAGGAATCTTTGCTCATTATTTTTCCGTGGGACCGGTACAGATCGCGGAGTTGTGCGATGTAATTATCACTGAAGTTGAATTTAGTCAGTTGATCAATGTCTGAATTGGATTTGGTTTCCGGCTCAATTGCTTTTAGTGCGCGCAATTGGCTGATTTTGCCAACAATACGGCCACTCTTGTCAAGAACAAGCACCGCGCGGTGTTGGTACTTGCTCATGGTGTAGGTTTCCTGAGCCTGTTCCAGGGCTTTTATCGCAGAAATAAGAGATGTCCCAATCGTTACGGTTGCATATTCTGAAATTGGAACCATAAGATCTTTCACAAGAATATTTTCCACATGGCCTCCCAGTCACAAAATGATCAAAAATAGATGAAATCTTCGTAGAGTAAATTGGAAAATATATGCTCTGATTTTTATGATATAAAACCAATTTTGTCAAACCATTCCGGGCAAAAGGGAAACTGGATCCTCAGGTTGCCTGCCAGAAAACAGTTATCGCTAATTATCAAATCTTTATAAAAACCGCTTTGATGGAGATCTTCGGGAAAAGCGGTAAAAAATCAATTCATCCGAGCAGAATGACGTGTATAGGAGTCGCCGACAATCCTTAACGTTTGTCGTCTGATTAGCCCTGCTGAGAATGGCCTTGTCGCAGGCCTAGAAGAATGTTTCTGCTGTAGACGACGACGCCGAAGAACTGACCGACGAAAAGCACCGGATCTTTTCTGAATATCGCATAGGTCAGAACCATAATTGAGCCTGTGAAGCTGATTATCCAGAAGCCGATCGGCAGCAATGACTGTTTGCGTTTTTCGCTATAGAGCCATTGGTAGATGAAGCGAAAGGTGAAAACACATTGGCCGATGACACCCCAAAGCATAAGAGAGGAGGATATGTCTTTGTTGGCAAACAGTTTGTGGATATTATACGTCTCACCGCTGAGCAGCCAGCAGATGGCCAGTCCGGGGAAAACAATTGCGAGAAGACGAACAAGACCAGGAATCTTCTTCCAGAATCCGTGGTAATGCAGGTTCCGAATGTACACCCCATAAGTAATAATCTGACCGAGAATGATGACCAGATCGTTGCGCAGGAATCCATAGACCATCAACAAAAACGAGGCGAGGATGCTCAGCTGCCAGAAGATCAGTGGCGAAAGAATCCGTCCAGCCTTCTCTGAAGCAATCCATTGCGTGAGTTGCCTTGCTGAAAAAAGTATCTGTGCAAGGAAGCCTATTGAAAAAACGATGTTCTGATTCATGTATCCAGGTCTGCAATCTTGTAGCTGATATATCGACTGCGCATCCAGCGAAAGGCTAAAGTATCGAAAAAGGGTCCGACAAGACGATTGAAGAGATGGTACTTGCTGGTTCCGGCATGACGAGGAGAATGCGATATGGGGATCTGTTTAACTTTTCCGCCCTGCAATTGAACGAGTGCAGGAAGAAAGCGATGCAGGCCTTTGAAGAACGGTATTCTCTGAGCGTAGGAAAGTTTCAATATTTTCAGGGGACAACAGGTATCCTTTATGGCATCGTTTATCATCAAGCGTCTGTAGCCATTACCAATTTTTGATGATAATCTTTTGATGAAGCTGTCTTGTCTTTTTGCGCGGATGCCATTGACCATATCATACTCCGGAAAGTATCTGAAATATGAAAGGAAGTCGGAAGGATGTGTCTGAAGATCTGCATCAATATAACCGACCAGTGTCGTCTGACAATGATCAAACCCGGCTTTGATAGCAACGCTCAGGCCATAGTTCTTATCGAAGGACAACACGGAACAATAGTCAGTTTCTGAGCATTTAATTTGCAGTATTTTTAAGCTGGTATCTGTTGATCCATCATTGATAAAGAGTACACGGCTTGGTAGAGGGCTGGTTTCTATAAATCTATCCATTTCGAGAAAAAATGAAGGAAGGCATTCCTCCTCATTAAATACCGGGACTATGATAGTTAGCTCATCACTCATGTAAGATATCCGTGTAGTGTTTTCTGGTCCGATTATTGTTTTAGTGCGTGGCAAGATGGCAAAGGACCTACTGCTAAGGCAGGAATAATTTACGATAAGACAACCAAGTATCGGTAACAGACATCACTATGAAACTCAAGCCAATTCCGTTGAGCGGCTTACAAATTGTTTTCTTCTTGTTTGCCGGGTTAGATTTCAAAATCTGCTTATTTGAGACGTATCGGCCAAGGGGAAAGTAAGCATTCGCTCAATTTATCCTGCTTTCGAAGTGTCTGCAAAACAAAAGGCGGCTCTTTTTTCAAGAGCCGCCTTGCGAGTCACTTTTAAGGAGTGACTGTGTTGAGGTATTTCTTTTGTAATCTTTAATTATTACGAAAGATCTAAATTCTAACCTGTAGTTAATTGAGAATCTGGAAATCGTTATATGCGTGGCCGCCGTGTTCAGTTATGTCGAGGCCCTCAAGCTCTTCATCGGCACTTACTCGCAATCCAATGGTCATCTTGATTATGGTGAACAGCACGAAGCAGGTTCCGAAAGACCACGCAAAGGCTGCACCGATACCCAGAAGCTGTACTCCGATTATTTTAGCAGTAGCGCCTTCAATATTGAACAGTCCGGCAGCCAAGGTTCCCCAGGCGCCGCAGACACCGTGGACGGAGATGGCGCCGACCGGATCGTCAATATGGATACGGTCAATGAACAGGACGCTCAGGACAACGACGATCCCGGCAATTGCTCCGATTATTATTGAGCTCGTGGGTGACACATTATTGCAACCGGCAGTAATCGCCACCAGGCCGGCCAGTGCTCCGTTCAGGCTCATGCCGACCTCTGGCTTTTTAAAGATCATCCAGGCGGTAATCATAGCAGTGATGCAGCCGGCAGCAGCAGCGAGGTTGGTATTAACAAAAATCATGGCGATATCTTTGGTACCAGCAGTGGTGGAACCGGGATTGAACCCGAACCAACCCAGCCAGAGAATGAAGACTCCCAAGGCTGCCAGGGGAATATTGTGGCCGGGGATAGCTTTGACCTTGCCGTCTTTGCTGTATTTTCCGATCCTCGGACCGATAACCAGGGCGCCGGCCAGCGCTGCCCAGCCGCCGATGGAGTGGACAACGGTCGAACCGGCAAAATCGATAAATCCGAGTTTTTCCAACCAGCCTCCGCCATGGAAAAGACTTCCCCAGGCCCAGCTGCCAAATACCGGATAAATAAAAGCCGAGATCGCCGCGCTGTAGACAAGGTACCCGACGAATTTTGTCCTTTCAGCCATGGCTCCTGAGACGATAGTCGCGGCAGTTGCAGCAAAGACAACCTGGAACATCCAGAAGGCCAGAACCCATGGGTCGCCACCTATTTTGAAATCGCTGAGGAAAAAACCATTGGTGCCAAACCAACCGGTAGCATTTGCCCCAAACATAATCCCGAAACCTATAGCCCAGAAAGCGATGGAGCCAACAGAGAAATCCATCAGGTTCTTCATCATGATGTTGATTGAGTTTTTTGCGCGGGTAAAACCTGCTTCTACCATAGCAAATCCAGCCTGCATAAAGAAAACCAGTGCAGCGGCCACGAGGGTCCACACATAGTCAAGATGAGACTGTACCCCGGCGATGGCGTCCGCATTTGAGGCAATCGTTGGGACGACTGTTGTGTCCCCCGCCCAGGCAAATACTGGAAGGCAGAGCAGTAAGGCTGCAAAAAGCATTTTTTTCATGACATTTCTCCTTTTAAAGATAATAACAAATTTGTGATTATTAGATTGCATCCTCGTTCCGCTCGTCGGTTCTAATTCGACAAACCGTTTCCACCGGCATGACGAAAATTTTTCCGTCGCCTATTTTTCCGGTCTTTACGCTTTTGCAAATGGCTTGAACTATTTGGTCTACCTGGTTTTCCTGTACTACGATCTCTACCTTGATTTTTGGTATGAAATCAACAATGTACTCAGCTCCTCGATATATCTCAGTGTGACCTTTTTGGCGGCCAAACCCTTTCACCTCACTGATGGTCATCCCCATAATTCCCAAAGCCCCAACGGCTTCTTTCAGGGCATCAAGTTTGAAGGGTTTGATAATTGCTTCAATTTTCTTCATTCCATTTTTCTCCTTTCCATCAATCGAATGCTTTTCTTTTCATCCAGTCTGTCTTTCTCGCCAAGTTTGTTGCAAGTAGAGACGAGGCGATTAGTGTTGCAAAGTGTGACCCAAAACTCCCGTATGCATACGGTGATGTTTGTTGAGCGTTTGTCTTGGTTGTTACCAACAATTGTGCCATCTTGTCTTTAATTTGAGTGATTCGTTCGTAACACATACATATTGTTGAGTTTATGCGTTGATAAAAAGAAGAGGGATTTTCTCTCTTTTTCAAATAAAATCCCATTTATGTAATAAAACATTATCGCTTAAACGGTAGAAAACGACAAAAATGTAACTTTATTGGATGGAGGAAATCTTCATTTTTGGCAGGAATTGGAATGAAGTCTTTCGAGGTGACAGAGGATTTGTTGTTCTTTGTTAAGAGGAGAGTAGGTGGCATGGCGTGTCTAAGTACTCTTTGCTCATAACCGGGATTTGGGGGAAATGTCCAGGCAGTGGTCCGGGTCATAACTCTGTTTAAAAGTGAGAGAACATTTCAACGACAAGGTCTTTCGTGTTAGTATGTATAAAACCAGAATCCGCGAACATTCTGGCGAATATGTACAGGTTGGTAATTGTGATGTAATTGATAGTCGTATAAGGCGATCGATGATTTTGCAAATTCGGCAGGTAGTAAGGACTGTTTAGGCAGTAATGACTGAGAAAAAATAAAGAGTTTGGTCTGAAGAGGTTTCTTATAAGGGCTCGTATGTACATGTCATTTTACAATTTAGATAAAAAACCATTTGGAATGAATCCTCACCCATCTTTTGTGTGGCTTAGCAAAAAACATAACGAAGCCTTAGCAACCTTGCGCGATGGTATTCTTAATAGCAAAGGTTTTTTGTTTTTGACAGGTGAAGCAGGTTGCGGCAAAACCGTTTTGGTTAAGACCTTGACTGAGAGTTTAGATACGAGCATCGAGTGGGCGGTGATAGTCAATCCGAGATTGGAGGTAGTTGATTTTTATAACAGCATAGCAAAAGGATTTGGCATTGAAAAAGAGTTGAGTTCCAAGGTTCAGTTTCTGATTGAATTCAGCCATTTCTTGCATAAATCTCATGATGAAAATAAAAAAGTGCTGCTATTGATTGATGATTGTCATCACTTGAGTCAGGAAATGCTGGAGGAACTGCGACTACTGTCAAATATTGAAAAGGATGATGTTAAATTAATTAATATATTTTTTGTGGGGCTGCCTGAATTCAACGAAACTCTGTTACAGCCGAGAAACAGAGTTGTGAGGCAGCGTTTGATCCTGAAAGTTGAATTGCAAGGTTTGACCGTCATCGAAACAGGCGATTATATTCGCCATCGTTTGAAAATTGCAGGAACAGAAGAAGAGTTGTTTTCCGAAAAAGCTATTCAGGTAGTTCATCGATTTTCCCAGGGGATTCCTCGCAGGATCAATACAATCTGTGACCTTGCTTTGGTGTATGGTTCGACTCAGAACAAACGGGCAATTGACAATAAAATGATTGAATTTTGCATCCAAAAATTGGCCTTGCCTGCACTTTCTCACCAGGAAGACGGCCAAAAGGATTCGGATGGAAAAAATGATTTCAATCATAATAATGGAAAAAATAGATCAAAATTTGTCGAAAATATCCGGTTATTTCTTGGAACTATTCTGAAAAGTAACTCTCGATACAGCTGGCTGAAGTATGGTTTTGGGATCTTGATTCTTTTGATAGCTGGGGTCTATTTTTGGTATCCAGTGTCACGTTCTTTGGAAAAGGTTGAAGTGGTTCCCGTTCAGATTGTAAAGAAACCAGTGATTCAAACCCTTTCGCAGGTCGGTTCCTTGCCTGTAGTTCCAGCGCTTGAAAAGAGCAAAAATGGAATTGATGAGAAAAAAGCAGCAACTTTAAGTATTCCGCCACCAGAAAAAGCATACAATAATGACGAAACAAAAGATGTAATAAGGGAAGAAGTAAAAGAGGGAGTAAGAGTAGGAGTTGATGCGCTCCCTGCAGAAAAGCATCATCAACCGCTTGCAACCACAGTTGTCGAAAAAGTGGACAGTCTGGCCGGACAAAAAATCACTGATCCATCCGTGAACACTCAACACATCGTTAAGGAAAAAACCAAAGTTGTACATATGGAACCAATGGTACCAAGAAAAATATTGCTCGGGCTACAGCCGAACTCACAGAATCTGACGAGAGTGGCTCAAAAAGAGTTTGACAGTTTTATTCTGAAGCTCAAACAATATCCCCGGGCGACGGTTTTGGTAAAAGGGTTTGTCTCTGCAAAAACGAACTCTCCTGAAAACATCAAGTTATCAAAAGATAGGGCCATGACTGTGCAAAAACTCATGCTGGCAAAAGGAATTGCCCCAGAGCAAATTGAGGTGTTGGGCATGGGGAATCAGGAGCCGATCGCTCCGAATAGTACACATGCAGGAAGAAAGAAAAATCGACGGGTGGAAATAGTCATTGTCGATGATGGTATTAAGGAGATCGGAGGGAATTGAGAAAATCGTCACTTTTTTCCGGACAAGGCAATAAGTTTTTTTTCTAACTGGTTGTAATTGTGGTCCAGATCGTGGTTGCAACGGATATGTTCACCCGCCCTTATAGCGAGTGTTCTCCTTTGCGGTAGGCTCTTCTATCAGCCTCTGGATATGTGTTGTAAACAGTGAAGGATTCTGTGGCGGGAGAAAGAAGTCCTGTCTGTCCGTGTAGTATGGCTTCTCCGCCACCCCAGTCTTGGTAGGCGACCACTGGGAGATTGCAGGACTGGGCCTCCAGGTAGACCATTCCGAGGGATTCCTCGATGCCGGGAAAGGCGAAAATGTCTGCGGCACTGTAGTATTGATGTAATTCCGGTCGGGGTATCTTGCCAAGAAAGAGCACGCGATTTGGAAGAAGCTGAGCAGCTAGTTTTTCAAGTTGCTGCCTGCAGCTGCCATCACCTGCAATTACAAGTCTGATGGGGAATCCTTTTTGCGTAAGCTCGCTACACGACTTTATTACAGTGCTGATCCCCTCGGTTTTCACGCCGGGTCGCATCATGGCGGCGGTCATAACGATTGGCTCATTTCTGATCGCCCAAAGTGATCGCCACTTCTTCCTCCAGGTACCAGAAAATTCGAACATCTCAGGGTGAATGCCCGGAGCGATATAACTGATGCGGTTTTCCGGTAAAAGTCTTTTGAGGTTGGTCAGGTCCTTTTGTTTGTTCGTGAAGACATGGTTAGCTGATTGTAGGACATTTCTGTTGAGCAGAAAGCCGGGTAAGGTTTTTAGTCGTTTGCGCCGTTTCGTTGAATAGATTCCCTGGAAAATGACATATGGAATTCCAAGTTTCCTGCTGCAGATTGACCCCAGAAGATCCGGAGCTTTATAATAGGAGTGATAACTGAGCCAAAGATCCGGTCGTGCTGCGCTGAAATCTCTGATGATTCTTCTTTTTTCATTCAATAGCCGCAAAAGTGTTAGCGGTCGATAGTAGATCCAGCGGCATCGAAGTCTGCTCGCAAGTGAGATCTCGTGATCTCTGGCAGCCAGATAGTTATGAAGTTCGGTTCCTGTGACCAGATCTCCCGAAGGATGAGTGTGATTCATAGGTTTGAAGGGCATGTAGTAGGCGATTTTCATAATCTATTTACCGGCTTGCAGGGAAAAGTGAAAGAGGTTGCATTGCCTCAGAAAACCAAATATCTTTAAGTTTTGCATTGATTTTCTGAGGTAATACAAACTACGGCTGTAGTTTGGCTTGGCCTTACCATCAATGTAACGGATCAATATTCCCCTGAGAGCGTTTTTATGGCGAAGACTGCACGATTAGATGTTTTGATTTATGCTCATGATGGACGTGGTCTTGGTCACGCAAGCCGCAGTATTGGCGTGGGGATGGCTCTCCGTCGTCTCTACCCGGACCTCAAGGTGCTTTTTGTTTCTGGCTGTAACCTTTCTCGGGAGTTGATTGGCAACGCGCCTCTTGACTGGTTGAAACTTCCATCCTACGAAACTAAGGTCGTTGACGGCAAATCGATAGGGGTACCCGGTAAATCGATGTTTACTGATAAGCAACTTGGACAATTGAGATCGGAAGAACTTGCCCATTTGGTTTCTTTGTACAAACCGCGAGTGGTTCTGGTTGATCATACTCCTCAGGGAAAGCATAAAGAGTTGGTTTCGGCCTTATCTGTTGGGGAAGACAGTGATATTCGCTGGGTTCTCGGAGTGCGTGGGGTGGTTGGCGCAGTAAAGCAGGTCCGTTCTGAACTTGCAGGGGCATTGTTTAAAGATCACTATCATGCGCTGCTTTGGTACGGGGACAGTTCCGTGCTTGGATCATCACACTATGAACAATTAGGGCAACAATACAATACCGTCCCGGTTGAATGTGGTTATGTTTTGAGGTTGGCAGAGTTCGCAGTCTGGAATTGTGGGGTGCTTGAACAGGAACAGCCGATCGCCGGCACAATTTCAATCCCCTGGCTCGGGGAAAAATCTATGGAATTTCTGGTGATTCTGGCCAATGCGCTGAAGAGAATTCCCAAATCATTTGGCCGCTGGATGCTTTTCGTCGATATGGAGAGTTCTTCTGGCGCGGGGCGAAATATTAGAAAGCTCTTCGGCGAGATAGAGCATTGTCGATTAGAATCTCCAGGGATTAAATACGTCTCGGCCTTGCTGCATTCGAAGACCGCAGTTATTTATGGGGGGTATAATAGTCTTATGGATGTAGTTCATGCTCAGATCCCCGCTGTGGTGGTGGTTCGTGAAATGGAGGATGAGGAACAACAGATTCATCTTCGAAAACTCAAAGATGCCTTGGGAGAGACAATCTCGGTGGTTTCTGAAACTCAAGTTTCGGCCGAGGAGCTCGAAGGGCTGCTGCTCGCAAATCTTCAGAAGAACAGGTATCCTTGTGTGTCACTGAATACAAATGGTGCGGCGCGCGCAGCAACATATCTTCATAGTCTTCTTCTCTGAGAGAGCTGGCTGATTTGCCAACCCTCCGGGGAAATATGGTCGAAAATGTTGTGTTGTCAGGATGTTAAGGGGTTCGGAAGGCGCTGTCGTCAACTTTTGCGAGGAAAATTTTTGTGCAAATAAGAACGTTTCTGGAGGTGTCTCCAGCCTGGATACGCAATAGACCCTCTCTGATGATAATTTTTTTCAACAACTCTCTACCGTTTGATAGATTGTAGTAGATGTCTGAGTCGAGGATGTCCTCGATATTTTTCGGCTCGACTTTATCGATAATCAGTTGGACTCCAAGGTTCAGAAAGGTGTCTTCTATCTGAAGGAGTTCACTTTCCAGGGCGAGTATGCCCTGTTTGGAGACGAGTTCTGAGAGTTTTTTCAATTGCAGGACGAGGGGAACCAGAGACACCTGGTCTTCAAGACTGCATGATGCCTTTGCGGCAAGGGCTAAGTCGCGTATCATATTTTTTCCTTTGAAGCATTTTTTTGAGGGTTTGTTGTGCTGTCTTGATCCTTATGAGCGTTTCTTACCCTGTTTTGTCAGAACAAAAAAGAGCTGTTTCTCGTACTGTTGTCAATAATTTTTAGTATTCTTGGGTACTGTAGCAAGAATGGATGTTTGATTGCAAACGGATAAACGGATGTTTATTTGGAACATTTCATTCCTGACTGCGTATTGTCTCATTTCTTTAGTTAAGTCTTTACTGTCTGTCGTTAGGGAGCAGGTCGTTTTATTAATCGAGGGTCTCCGTTTCGCAAGGGTTGTTTGCCGGTCTTAAAAGGGACAAAAATGTAATATAGCATAAAACAAAATTCCAAAAATGAAATAAATGTACCTGGTGATCAGATTGTAAGCTAAAGGAATGTCGTTATATTATATTGATTTTATGCATGTAATTATAATTATAAACCGTCTGGCGCAGGTGTTGCAAAGATCAGGCTAGGTGCCATAGGAGCTTTGACAAAGAACATTCCACTCCATAAGGTTACCAGCAGTCTGATCATTCATGGTAGTTATTATATGATGTTACAGTGACAGTGTAAATATTATGATTTCAAGACTCAGCCTACCGGTTGCGGGGGTATCTTTGCCTGGGTTCTCGGAACAAGTTTTATCACTTCGCTGGTTATCAATGTGGTTAGAGGTAGGTGTGTCAGCAAAGAAAAGACGTTGGAAGGCGTTGATGTGTCGGAATACTGGCTGACGGCACATCCTGAGTTTACTAAAGATTAATAAGGGGAAAGTGTCATGAGAAAAATAGAAGCAATTGTCAAACCATTTAAACTTGAAGCGGTAAAGGATGCTTTGACTGACATAGGCATTACCGGAATGACCGTATCTGAAGTAAAAGGGTATGGGCGACAGAAAGGGCACAAGGAGATGTATCGAGGCGCAGAATATAATGTGGACTTTAATCCGAAAATTAAAATTGAGTTAGTGCTGGCAGCTGAATTGGTCGACAAAGTTGTCGACGCTATCCGATCTGCAGCAAATACAGAAAAAATAGGCGATGGTAAGATTTTTGTCTTACCAGTTGAAGATGTGCTGAGAGTGAGAACTGGAGAAAGAGGAAAAGATGCTATTTAGTACCTTAGGAATTCTTTAAAAGCCTGCGCATATCTCTTGTTTTGAAGAAAGAATTTCGTGATAGGTATCTATACTTCTCAAGGGGGTACTAAAAGACGTGCTTTGCGGGGGTTAGCGTCTAACAGATTTTTTTGTTCATGCTCTGTTTTTGTTACCCCCTTGCGGGGTATTTTTTCAAGCTGAGCCAGTTGTTCTGTTACTATCTGTTCGTTGTTGAGCGTAGAAGAATTTTATCTAATAAAAAGCCATCCCTCTGCAGTAATATTCCAGAAGGATGGCTTTTTTTGTTGCAGATCAAGTGTGCTAATGATAATTATTCTTGACAAATTGCGAGCGTTTTGAATATATGTGGACATTGCATAGATGAGCTGTTAAAAAATTGTATCTCTGATTTTATGCTGGTTATTGTCTTTGTTACAATTAAACTTCTAATGATTTTGGTACGGATTGCCTGAATAATCGAGGGAAATCTATGGTGTCGCCTTTCCTGTTAAGACTTTATCGATTTTATCTTGATGGTTTTTCCAGAATGACTATTGGCAAAACTTTATGGAAGATTATTTTTGTAAAGTTGTTCATTATGTTTGTCATTTTGAAAATGTTCTTTTTTCCAGACTTCTTGCAGACACAATTTTCGAACGATCAACAACGGGCCGATCATGTTATCCACCTGCTGACCGGATCGGTACGAAATAATTAACCCCGATAAACGGGATAAGCGCATTCAAGAGATTATTCTTTACAAAAGCAGATAAGAGAATAATCCCAAAAGCACTAACTACGGAGGACGTTGTAATGAGTGAAATAGATCTGGCCACGGTGAACTGGGCGAGGGCACAGTTTATCCTGACTGCGATGTATCACTGGCTTTTTGTCCCGATTACCTTGGGGCTCTCGTTTCTTTGCGCATTTTTTGAATCGATGTACGTGCGTACGGGAAAAGAAGAATGGAAGAATCTAACAAAGTTCTGGATGACACTGTTTGGCATCAACTTTGCCATTGGCGTTGCCACCGGTATCATTATGGAATTTGAGTTCGGGACAAACTGGTCCAATTACTCCTGGATGGTTGGCGATATTTTCGGTGCTCCACTGGCTATTGAAGGTATTTTTGCTTTTTTCCTCGAAGCAACTTTTTTTGCAGTGATGTTTTTTGGTTGGGAGCGGACTTCCAAAGGTTTCCACCTTTTCTCCACCTGGATGGTTGCTATAGGGTCTAATCTTTCGGCCCTTTGGATACTTGTGGCAAACGGCTGGATGCAAAATCCGGTAGGAATGGTCTTTAATCCTGAGAGTGCCCGTTTTGAGATGCATAATTTTTGGGATGTCCTTTTTTCTCCTGTGGCCATTGCCAAGTTTACTCATACGACGAGCTCAAGCTTTGTCGTTGGCTCTCTTTTTGTAATCACTATTTCATCATATTACTTACTCAAGGGGCGGCATGTGGATATTGCCAAAAAATCAATTATCGTCGCCTCGGTTTTTGGCCTCCTTGCCTCAGTGTTTGCGGCTTTTACCGGAGATGAGTCCGCATATGCCAACGGCCATTTTCAGCCTATGAAGATGGCAGCCTATGAGGGACTTTATGAAGGGGCCAACGGTGCTGATATCGTTGCGCTGGGGATTTTGACAAGTGGAAAGAAAGTTGGTGATGGTCAGAAACCGTTTGCCTTTGAAGTCTCAATTCCCAAAGGGCTATCGCTCATGGCAAAGCGTGACTTGAACGCTTTTGTCCCTGGCATTAAAGATCTTGTCTACGGTAACGAAGCCGAAGGGCTCATGCCTGTTTCGGTTAAGATGGAGAAAGGTAAAGCAGCTATCGCTGATCTGGCTGCTATGCAAAAAGCCAAAAAGGCCGGAGACGAACAAGCGAAAGAAGCTGCCTTAGAGAGATTTAAGGTAAATCAGGACTACCTTGGCTTTGGTTATCTTGATACTCCTGAAGAAATTGTTCCTCCAGTTGCCAGCACTTATTATTCTTTTCATGTGATGGTTTATCTGGGAACATTTTTTCTCCTGCTGACCCTCCTCTTTCTCTACTACTCATACAAAGACACCCTGGAAGACAAGAAATGGTTGTTAATGTTGGGTTTGTCCTCATTTTTTCTTGCGTTAATTGCATCAGAATTGGGGTGGGTTGTGGCTGAGGTTGGACGTCAGCCCTGGGCTATTCAAGATTTGCTGCCTGTAAAAATGGCAACAACCAATATTTCGGCAGGCCATGTGCAGGCATCTTTTGCTATCTTCTTTGTATTGTTTGCCGTACTGCTCATTGCTGAGATTAAAATTATGCTCAAGCAGATTAAAATAGGACCGGAGGGCGTGTAACATGATTGGAAACTTAGATATTGTGATCCTGCAGCAGATTTGGTGGATCATCTGCTCGATCGTTGGTGCCCTCTTTCTTTTTCTCACCTTTGTCCAGGGCGGGAATACGCTGCTGTGGCAGGTGGCTAAAAGTGACCAGGAAAAATCCCTTGTTATCAATTCCCTCGGTAGAAAATGGGAGCTGACCTTCACCACGCTGGTTCTTTTTGGCGGTGCGCTTTTTGCCGCTTTTCCAAAGTTTTATGCCACGAGTTTTGGCGGTGCTTATTGGGTGTGGCTGCTGATTCTTTTTACCTTCATCCTCCAGGCTGTGAGTTATGAATTTCGGACAAAGCCGAACAATCTGCTGGGCGCGAAGACCTATGAGTTGTTTCTCTTTATCAATGGTTTCGTTGGGGTTCTCTTGATAGGGGCTGCTGTTGGAACGTTTTTTACCGGTTCTAATTTTACCTTAAATGATTTTAATCAGGTAACCTGGACTCATCCTCTCAGGGGTGTTGAGGCTGCATTCTCTTTCTTTAATCTCGCGTTTGGATTGTTTTTGGTCTTTAACGCCAGGGTACTGGGTTCTATGTATCTCGTGAATAACCTCGATTTCAAAGGAGTTCCTGAGTTTGAGGTACGGGTGAGAAAGTCCTGTTTGACCAATTTCCTTTGCTCTCTGCCTTTTTTGCTCTATGTGGTGGTAAGTCTGCTGTTGATCGATGGTTTTGGGACCGACTCTAGCGGAGTAGTCAGTATGGTGGCGCATAAGTATCTGAACAACCTGTTGGCAATGCCGGTAGTTCTTGGTTTGCTTGTTGTTGGATTGTTTCTGGTTATTCTCGGAGTCACTCGAACAAGTCTCGCAAGATCAACCACCGGTATTTGGTTTGGTGGTTTGGGTACAGTTCTTGTAGGACTTGCACTATTTTTTACTGCCGGTTTTAACGGGACTCCGTTTTATCCTTCCAAGGTTGATTTGCAATCGAGCTTGACTATTTATAATGCATCGTCCAGTCATTATACACTGACTGCAATGACCTACGTGGCTTTGTTTATTCCTGTTGTGCTTGCGTATGTGGCCTATGTGTGGAGGCAGATGGATTCGAAAAAGATTGGTATGCGGGATATCAGTGATAAGAAAGCTTATTAGTGACTTTAGTCTAGAAATTCTTTCCCTGCTTTTTGGGGAAGAATTTCGTGAAGGAACTTATCCCGCGCTTTCCAGCGGGGTTGTCGAAAGCATCCCAGTTATAGAAGCACGGTGAAGGAACGTATCCCGCGCTTTTCAGCGGGGTTGTCCGAAAGCATCCCAGTTATAGAAGCACGGTGAAGGAACGTATCCCGCGCTCTCCAGCGGGGTTAGTGATTCCTCACAAGGAATAACAAGCGAGCACTAAAAAAGAGTCCCGCTTTATTGCGGGACCAGCAAAACTTAAAATCCACACAGAAACCAAAATATAAAGGAGTAAACCATGACTGCAGTACTATTGATCGGCTGGGTAGCTCTCATTGCTGTCTCTTATAAAGTGGCAATTGCAGTTCTTACCAAGACGGATAACCTATAGCTTGCGCTTTATGTGGGTCTGGCCGGAGTGAGCATTTATTTCGGCCAGACATCACAACCTCTCGATATCACCCTCACTCCTTTCACCCCAAGAGCTCAGTTTGAAGTCTGAGTTTATCCCCGTTTGTTTGCTCCGCCCTTTTTTTATATTAGTTTTTTGCTGCAAATTTAACACAGGATTCAATTTATTTTCCAGTTTACGTAAAGATTAATGTTGCCTGGTGAGGCTTGATGGGCTATCTCTTAGATCAGATAATCTTGATTTGTGACGGATCGGCAGGCTGTTGGGGTTAATTGCCTGTCGAATTAATTGATCGTTCTGCAGTTTTGCTTGACAGGAGACCTTCATGCGCCAATATCTCAAAATCATTGCCCGTAAAGCTCCAGATTACCTCGAAGAAAGTATCGGCAGGGATAAGCTTTCCAGAATTTTTTTCATGATCGATGAAAAAAAGTCTACTGACGAAATAATTGCCAGCGGGGTGCTCGATCCACAGGCAACATCCAGAGTATTATTGGGGTTGATGCAAGAGAAAATTGTTGTTCCTTTAGAGGATGTCAGAGAAAATGATGGTAGGATTCTCCTTGTCACTGATAGCGCCTCAGATCTTCCCCTGGAGTTGATAAAAGAAAGAAATATCGTTGTCGTACCGCTCACTATAAAAATTGACGGAAGGGAATATCTTGATGGCGTAGATATTACATCTCAGCAGTTTTACAGTCTACTTGCCAAATCCAAAGAATTCCCCCTCACCTCACCGCCAACGCAGGAAGTTTTTCACCAGTTGTTTCAGAGTAATATCGCAGAAAGAGACATCCTTGGTATCTTCATTTCCAAAAGAATGAGTCAGACCGCCGAGATTGCTAATCAGGCGATGATAAACAACTTTAATTCCTACGTGCGGCAAAGGCGTGCCAACCCAAACATTGATAAACAGTTCAGGATCGAATTGATCGACAGCTGCCAGGTTTCCATGGGCGCGGCTCTCCTTGTTCTGGAAGCTTCGGATAAGATAAGGGCTGGCTGGTCACTGGAGAGAATTAAGAACCATATTGATACCCTCGTCAAAGAGGTGAAAGTCTATTTTATGGTCGACAATCTTGACTACCTGGCGCGTGGGGGCAGAATTGGTCGAGGATCTGCAATGATAGGCAATTTCTTTGGCTTTAAACCGATTCTCGGCATGACTGCTGGAAGGGTCGATGCAAAGAGCCGGACCATTGGCGGTCGTTGGGGGCGGCGAAAACTTATCGACTATATGAAAGATGATCTCGGCAACTCAGGCAGAGCAATTCGGATTGGAATCTGTCATGCCGATGCACCGACAAAGGCCGCCACTGTACAACAACTCGTCGAGGATGCTTTCCCAAATCAGCAAAATATCGTTTCCTATTTCGGTCCCACCGTCGGATCGCATATCGGTCCGGGAGCAGTGGGGGTGGCCTGGTTGGCATTACCGGAAGAATAGAGTCATAATTGTGGTTCTTGCAGAAGACGAATGATTCAGCAACACCAGCTGTTTCGATAAGATCAAATGAACTCTTGAGTTTCCTGAGCCTTCGTATGTTTTGGATGTTGGTTCTTGATATTACGTCAAAATATAAGGGTTGACGACCGCCCACCACATGAGCTGCAGACAGAGGAAGGCGTATAGACCGGCGATGACATCGTCCATCATTATGCCGATTCCGCCATGAATTTTCTGGTCGAACCAGGAAACGGGAAAGGGTTTAAAAATATCAAAGATTCGAAAGAGAACAAAACCGAGAATCCAGGCGGCAGGATGCGGCGGAGCCACTGCCAGGGTAATGAACATGCCGAGAATTTCATCGATTACGATGCATCCGGCGTCAGGGCTATCGAGGATCTTTTCTGCTGATCCTGAGACAAAAAAACCAATAATAAAGAGTGCCGCCAAAACGAGCAGATATGTCGGTAACGGTAAATCCCTGATCAGCAACCAAGGCAGAAAGGCGGCAAGAGAACCCCAGGTTCCCGGTGCTTTGGCAATTTTCCCGACATACAATCCGGTGGCAAGTGCCATAATAAGTCGATTCATTGTGAATTTGCCCCTTTACTTCGTACCTCGTTGTAGATTTCCTGCAACGGTACTTTGTGTTGAATAGCAGTTTTCCGGCACTCCTCATATTCCGGATAAATGTTTGCACCGGTTGGGCTCTGCACCTTTTTGGCCATAATTTTTCCCCATTTGGTCGTCACCTCGACCTTCTCGCGTTGCAGGGTTCGGCGTGATTCCTTTCTGAAACGTAAACCAATAGCGGTGGTTTCGGAGAGAATTATATCTTTGAGCAAGTGGGCGTACGCCGGTGGACTTATAATCTGTAGGGTGAATCCCGGGCGTCCTTTTTTCATCTGAACAGGAGAAAGGGTTACATCCAGCGCTCCTTGATCAAACAGCATTTCACAGAGATAGGGGAATCCCTCAGGGCTCCAGTCATCAAGATTCGTTTCAATGACCTCCACAGTCTGTTCTTCGGAGAAGCCACTGGCCATGCCAATGATGATACGCAAAAGATTTGGCTGACCGTTGGTTAAAATGTGGTCGCCGGCACCATATCCGGTTGCTGTGATTGTCATTGGTGGCAGATGGCCGAAATCGTCGGCAAGGGTGGCGATCAGGGCTGCTCCGGTTGGCGTAATGAGCTCTTGCTGCAGATTAACACCATAGGTTGGAATCCCCTGTAATAGTTCGCATACCGCAGGGGCCGGTAGTGGCAACAGGCCGTGGGCGCATTTGACAAAACCATGACTGGTGGGCAACGATGAACAGAAAAGCCGGGTAATGCCAAGCTGATGCAGGCCGATGACTGTACCGACAACATCGACAATAGTGTCCAGGGCGCCCACTTCGTGAAAATGTACTTTATCTATCGGAATAGCGTGGACTTTGGCCTCGGCTCGGGCCAGGGCCCGAAAAACGTCACTGGAGCGATTGATGACAGTTTGATCAAGTTCACTCGCTTCAAGGATCTGCAAAATCGCAGGAAGGGTTCGAAGCTCTTGTCGACGGTCACTGCTGATGGTTACTTTGATCCCGCTTATGGCGTTGACTGTTCGTTCTTCCATGCGGAACTCAAGTCCGTCAAGGTTGAGCTTGTCAAGCTCTTTGCGTAACAACTGATAGTCAAGGCCTGAATGCAGGAGAGCGCCGAGCAGCATATCGCCGCTGACGCCGGAAAAGCAGTCCAGATAAGCAATTCTGGCGGAAGATAGTGTAGTCACGTTTGCCTTTTCGTACCTTAGAAATTCATTTGAAGTATGCGTTTATCTCTTGCTTTTGAAGAATGAATTTCATGAAGGTACTTATTCCCCTCAAGGGGGACTAAAAAGAGTATCCCTTGTGGGGGGTAGAAGTAAATTACTGGATGAGGAGAGTTCCTACAGCAAGAGGATGTCCACAGAGAAAGGACTCCACTGGCATACGTTTTTTTCCTTCCGGCTGAATCTCCTTTATCAGGAGGGTATTATTGCCGCAGGCTACCAAAAGTCCACGTTTGTCCGCCTGCAATACAGTCCCTGGCGTAACATCACTGTCTTTGTGTAATACTTCAGGGTTGAAGAGGCGGAGCCGTTTGGAATCAAGGAAGCAGTAGGCGGTGGGCCAGGGGTCAAGGCCTCGGACGAGGCATTCAATTTGTTTGGCGTCTTTTTGCCAATCGATCAGACCATCATCTTTTTTGAGCATTGGTGCGACAGTTGCCATGTCATGGTTTTGGGGGACTGGGATAAGTGTTCCTTCCTGCAAACCCTTAATTGCTTTCAACAGTGTTGTACTTCCCAGGTCGGCGAGCTTATCGAACAGACCGCCCGCGGTTTCGTTTGGCTCAAGTGGCATTGTCGCCTTGAGTAATATATCACCGGTATCCATCCCCTCATTCATTTGGATGATAGTGACACCAGTTTCCTTGTCACCATTGATCACAGACCATTGGATCGGGGCTGCTCCACGATATTGTGGCAGAAGTGATCCATGAACATTAATACAACCTAAGGGAGCGAGTTCAAGAAGCGATTTTGGCAGAATTCTACCGTAAGCAGCAACTACAATCAGATCCGGTTGGTACGAGAGCAAGCCGTTGCGGAATTCGTCTGTTTTGATTTTTGTCGGTTGCAGCACCTGAATCCCGGCGGATTCAGCCAGCACTTTGGTTGGGGGAGGAGTCAGCTTTTTTCCCCTGCCCTTGGCGCGATCCGGTTGGGTAACAACCGCTACAACCTGATCTGGTCCATCGATAAGTGCTTTGAGAGTTACGGCTGCAAAATCAGGAGTTCCCATGAAAATAATACGTAGCGATTGTTTCGGCATTTTCGGCTCCGTTATTTTTCCAGCCACTTCTTTACTTTCTTTTTATACAACTTCCGTTTCAAAGGGCTGAGGTGGTCGATGAAAAGAATACCGTTCAAATGGTCGATTTCATGCTGCAGGATGACGGAGAAACGATTTTCAGCTGAGAGTTCATGAGGCTGACCTTGTATATCCTGATAGGTGACTGTGATTCTTAAATACCTTGTCACATTGGCTGTGAGTTCAGGAACGCTCAGACAACCCTCTTCATCCACCTGGGTGCCTTCCTGGGCGACAATTTCAGGATTAATCAGGGGCATGAACTTCTTTTCACCTTCTTGCCCCTTGGACATGTCGACAACAATCAGTTTGATGGATTTACCGATTTGTGGTGCTGCAAGACCTACGCCCGGGGCATCGAACATGGTTTCGGCCATATCTTCGACAATCTTGATAAGGTCATTATCAAAAGTCGTAATCATTTCTGTTTCTTTCCGCAAAACAGCTTCAGGATATTGATAAATTTTTTGAATGCTCATTGTATTGTATATCTCTTAAAACGTGATCGGTTTTCAGTGCTTTTCCAAAACTTCGGGCAATGTACCATAGCAACTGCATTTCTGCTACGCTTAGAAAGATAAGCACAAGAGCAAATAAATGCTATCCAGATATCGAAGGTGACTACCGGGAAGGTCATAGCAACGATCCTCATGCAAAAGGGGAATGACGGAGAGGAACAATGCCTGTCATCCAAATGGTTCTTAGTTCGCAGGATACTCTCGCTTAAAATGGCTTGACATATTAATTAAAGTATTGTGTCATACGGAAAAAATAAAAGCTGGATTTTATCCGGTTGAAGTACTTAAAAACGTTCGGTAATTACTTCCTGTCGTTTTTATGCATGATACTTCCACAGTACAAGGAAGAAAGAGTAATAACTGTGGATGATAAAACTATGTGTGCTCACAAGTCTGCAGTTCATTGTCAAAAGAAGTCACATTGGCAACTGTTTCCCTCAATGGGGTATCAAACAATCTTGTCTTTTATCGAGGTCAGGTCAACATTATGCACATTTTTTTTCCAGTATTTGGCTATCTGCTAGGCTCCATCCCTTTTGGTCTGGTCATCAGCAAGATGGTCGGCGTTGATGTTCGTACCCAGGGAAGTCGAAACATAGGGGCCACTAACGTCAATAGGGTGCTCGGTAAAAAACTTGGTTTTATTACCTTGATCTGCGATTGTCTTAAAGGATTGTTGCCGATGTATTTAGCTTCGGTCGTTTTGCCTGAATCGGAGACAAAAGAGCTGGTGGTCGCATTGACAGGATTGATGGCAGCATTAGGACATATGTTTCCCATCTATCTTAAATTTCGGGGTGGAAAAGGGGTGGCGACTGGAATGGGAGTGCTTTTGTACCTCTCTCCTGCTGCAATAGCTATCAGCTTGGTTGTTTTTGTGGCGACTGTTGCTCTGACTGGTTTTGTTTCTGCAGGATCCCTTCTTGCTTCAGGTCTCATTCCCCTCTGGCTGTATTGCCTTGGTGCATCGAAGACAACTATCGGTGTGGCAACCGGAGTGGCTCTTCTGATCTGGCTCAAACATCATGAAAATATTAGTAGGCTGCTGCACGGCAAAGAAAAAAGCTGGAAGAATAAGGAAGTGTAAGGGGTTTTTGCTTTTGTGCTTTACTCGAAATAATTGTAAGGCCTGCTAGGCGATCAGTTCTTTTGGTACCAATTCGTCCAGATATTCTTCTGCCTCTTCGAGGGTCGAGACGTATCTGGGTTGATAATTTTGTATTAAATCTGCTAGTTTTAGCATTTGGAGATATACAACCTTAGCCTGACCGACAATACGGACAACCTGACCAACTTTCTTTTCCAGGAGAAAATCCATAATTTTCCTGTATGTTCCTATAGCGCTCAGATGACCGATTCGGCAAAGGGTGAGGTCAGTAATAACAGCAAAACCAGGCTCAAGATCAGAGACACAAAAGCGAATATCCGTATAGAGTCTTTCCACCTCTTTTTGGCACATTATACCTTGGAGGGTAATGTACAGTCTGTTCTTTTTGATGCTTGCAGTGACTGTTGATCTTGGTCCGGTTTTTCCCATCTTCTTTAGCAAGTGACCTTATTTTAGTTGCGGTAAGTAGGTTATTGCAGACAATACCGCCCCTTCTGGATCTTTGAATACACAAAAGCGACCGACAGAGGGAATATCCGTCGGTGGAACAATGATTTTACCACCCAACCCTTCGATTTTCGCGGCGGTGGCATCGATATCGTCGACGGTGACATAGGCTCCCCAGACCGGCGGTTGATTGGTACATTGTGGCGGCGTCTTCATGATTCCCGCCACCATTTCACCGTTGACTTTTACCACGTTGTACTCTGCTGAGGGATCTCCGTCAAACGATTCGTATTTCCAGCAAAAGAGGGCCTCGTAAAATTTTTTGGCAGCTTCGACATCGGTGGTCATCAATTCAAACCAGCTGATAGCTCCATGTTTCGTTAATTTTTCGTCCATTTTCGTTCCCCCAGTGTTTACGCTTATTGGATGATATCGCATTCCAAGGTGTTTTTACCAGACTTTTTCGGCAGTATTTGTTTCAAAGTTGTTTCACATTTAAATGTTAATCACTCTCCATAACAGTGCATACGGAATATTATCGTTCAGTTTTGGAAATATTATTTTTTAGCTTTTTATAGAGCCAGAATGTCAAGAATGTCGCTGCCGTTTTCCCGGTCCACCTTAAGCCAGGCATACCACGATTCCAAGGTGATGTCCTCCCATGGTAAATTCTGTTGACACCATTGCGTCTCAAATTCCGGAAGGTGCTTGCGCAGTGCGGCTTTTAGGGCATGTTCGTCTGAATTTACTGTATCTGTGTCACATAAAAGATAAAAAATCAGCTACTTGAACGACCATCGGATAGGTTCTGGATTTTACGCAACTGTGGGGAGTGTGGTGGTAGTGTAAGGCGGCAATGAGATGATCAGGATAATTGCCAATGTTGAAGCAGACGGCCACCGGCGATATCGTGAGTGATGGTAAATGTCGTTTTTTCTTCCGCAAGTTTGGAAGCGGTACTCGATGCACAAATTATTGTTCCGGAAAGTGGAAAATCTCGAATGCTAATTTGTGATAAGGGTGCTTGAAAAGGTTTCTTTTCCGCCACCGTTCAAAAGAGACTTAGTTGCCTCTTGATGATTGATTTTGGAAATCGATCGGTTATCCGGTCACCATCCCGGATGGTATCGGAAAGCAAGGGAGAATCCGGGGCGTGAGCTGCGAAATTCTTTAAGACCGACATCTTGTCGCTATTGGCGTAGCAATAGAGACAATTGTGAGGGCAGGAATTGTAGGCGCCAATATCGATGCTCTCTATACAGCCGCACTCTTTCCTCTGATTCCTGTCAGTTGCGGCTGATATTTCTGCTCCGATGATCTGGGAGATAAGCCGGTCGTCGATACACTTACCATTCGGTATGCTTAAATGTTCCAGCTCTGGGCCTGGGGCACATGTTTGTACCGGGATTCCTTGGGTGACTCCAAGACCGTAGAGGGTCTTGACAAGTGTCGAACGGGTAGTCGCAGTCGTATCCAGAAGCTCAATACACTTCATGTTACGCTGACATTTTTTGTACATCTGCAGAAAACTGATGATACACCTATCGGTAAAACCTGATAGCTGTTCGGCAAGGTGGGCAAAGGCTTCTAAATGGAACTGTTCCGAGTATCGACTGGTGAAGATGATGGGATCATAGCGCCAGATGACTTTTTCCTTACCAATGCGGTCGGCCAGGGTACGAAACGTCTCGATTCTTTCTTCCCGGCATGGGACATTCGGCTCCAGGCTCTGATCGTAGGGTGTGAGGGTGAAGAGGAAATAGTAGCGGTAGCCGAGATTGTCCATCTCCGGAAGTTTTTTGAGCATTTGCCTTGGATTCTTGGTCCAGAAGACAATGCATTCCGTTGTCTTGGGAGAAAGGGTAATTCTGGACACCTGCATGAAGTTCATGGGGTTTCGTACCAGAACATATCCTTCATGAAGTCTGTTAAGAAACCACTGCGAATAAAAGGCGGGGATGTCTGTTCTTCTGCTTGCGCTGATAATCATCTTGTTCTCCGCAGCCGGCCCACAGTTCAGGTAGTGTTAGCAACACGAATAAGCTCCAGGATGAATAGAGTTTCTCTATCTTTGTTTTGCTAAACATAGGAATATAAAATTTTACTCTTCCAATGAATGAGTCTACTTTAAGTCATATGTTAGTTCGTGCATTCAAAAAAAATAATGACGCATGCTAATAAATATTCATGCGAAAAAATGGAGAAGTAAATGAAAAACATTTTGATATTTATAACGGCGGCCCTGTTGATGGCAATGCCTTTCTCGGTTTTAGCGGCATCCGAGTCATCTGGAACAATTACCATGAAAGTTGATCTCTCCGGCCATCCAACTGACCAAGAGGCAAAACTATGGGTTCCATATCCTCTCTCTGATCGTGACCAGTTGATAACCAACATCGCCGTATCCGGTGATTATGCCGAATCAGCAGTTTATTCTGACCAGAAATACTCCACACCAATGCTTTATGCCCGTTGGGAAAAGGGTGCGAACAGCCGGAAACTTGAGCTGAAATTCACTGTTACTCGCCAGGAAGTTGTCAGAAAGGATTTTCCGAAACAGGAAGCCGCCTGGGACCCGACAGATTATGCCTTGTATCTCGCCCCAACCAGTCTTGGACCGATTGACGGAGTGGTCAAGGAGCTGGCGGACAGGATCGTAGGTGACAAGACAACTGTTTACGACAAGGCCAAGGCCATCTATGACTGGACTTGTGAAAATATGTACCGTGACCCGAACACCAAGGGGTGCGGTCCCGGTGATGTCTGCGCCCTGCTGCAAAGGCCGGGTGGTAAATGTACTGATATTCATTCAGTTTTCGTCTCGCTCTGCCGCGCTGTAGGGGTTCCGGCCCGGGAGATTTTCGGTATCCGTCAGGGCAAAAAGGAGGTTGAGGATATTACAAAATGGCAGCACTGCTGGGCGGAATTTTTCTTACCTGGTTACGGGTGGGTGCCTGTCGATCCCGCCGATGTCCGCAAGATGATGTTGACCCAGAATCTCAAGCTTGACGATCAGAAAACTAAGGATTATCGCGAATATTTCTGGGGAGCCTGGGACGCGTACCGTGTCAAACTGGCTGTTGGTCGTGACATAGTGCTTAATCCTGCCCAGGCAGGTCAACCGCTCAATACCTTTGGCTATCCGTATGCCGAAATCGGTGGGAAATCTCTGGACTGGCTTGATCCTGAGACCTTTAAATACACCATCTCGTATCACAAGTAAGTAATACCGGCGACTATCATAAAAGGGAAATACATCTGCTTTTTCATTTCGGGCCGGATGGTGGGGAGCTGCCACTATCCGGTTTGTTCGGGATTTTCATTTTGCTCGGACATAATTTCATCATAGCATTTGATGTGGTGGGTCCGAATTTCAAACATTTCTCCCCACTCCTGCCATTGTGAAATAATTGTATCGAAGGCAGTGCCGAATTGTCCATCCGGGATATCGAATTGTTGAGCAGCATTTTTAATGACACTCAGTTGGGTCCGTGTGGGTGGAGTATGGAGGCAGATTTCTGCAAGTTGGCGAGACAGGTTAAGAATTTCCGCAATCTTTTGTGTTTGGCCTGTACCCAATTCTGTGTAGCTGAGATCATCATGAAATCCAGCAGCCAAGGCGTAGTGGGCAGGCAGGCCCCAATCCAAAAAAAGTTCTACAGTCAACTCTGAGCTGTCTATTTCGAATTGCTTTTTTTCCAATGTCTTGCGTAGAAGATACGAGGGCCACTGGGAGACGATATTGTTGGAGGCAATTAAACCCCAATCACCACCTGATTCAGGACCAAATTGGTCCAGAATTTCTCCATACTCTTCCGGATAAATGCTGGCCAAAGCAAGCTGGCCCATGTGGGAAAGGAGTGCACATATAAAGATTTCTTCCCGATCAATTTCATTGCCTGCAACTGTAAAATTTTTTGCGGCTATAGCCTGCAATAGGGACATTGACCAGAAACGCTCATAGTCAAATTTTTTGCATTTCCCGTTTTTGTTATTCGACAGCAGGGAAAGGCCAAGTGCCAAATTGACAACTGTTCGTAAGCCAAGTTTGACCGCTGCCTTTTGAACTGATACAACCTGTATTCCTGTAGACAAAAAGAAAGAATTAGCGTATTTCAAAAGTTCCGCAGACAATGCCGGATCAACCTGGATGACATCTGCAATATCTTTCAGCGAAGCTGCTTCGTCATGGCACAACTGAATGACCCTGAGCGTAGTGCCTGATGGTGACGGCAGCTTTTTCGTTTTGTTTAGTTTATCAAATACTTCTTTTCTGGATGACATCTGCATTTCCCTTTAAATGACTATGTTCAGATTGGTTTCAAGGCCACAAGAGCTTTCGTATTACCGGCTACAAATCTGATTTGTTTGTTATACGAGTCTATCGCGATAAATTTTAATATGCAACTCACCTCAAATATTTAGTCCGGGAAAAGTGTAAATCAGGTAGATAAGAACGTGTGCTCAGTCTCGCACACTATTGTAACCGAGCAATCGGTGCTTTTTCATTGTCGATGACCTCACGAATTTTCACGGACAGCTCATCTTTGCTGAAAGGCTTCCGGCTGAAATGCGCACTTTCGTTCAAAACAATCATTAGATAATTTCACTAAACGAGGACTATAACATGGTAAAAACGGCCAGTTCTGAAATCGAAATTGAGAAATGTTACGAAGTAATGGCTGAACTGCGACCTCATATTCAAAAGGAAATTTTTCTGCCACGTGTCAAAGAGATGGTGGCAGAGGGATATCGTCTTTGCTATATCGAGGCTGGAGATGAAGTCGTCGCAGTTGCAGGCTACCGTATTTCTACAAATCTTTTCATGGGGAAGCATCTCTATGTTGATGATCTTGTTACCTCTTCAAAAAATCGATCTCAAGGTTATGGTACCGAGTTGATTGAATGGCTTAAACAGGAAGCCATAAAGGCTGAGTGTTCTCATTTTCACCTGGATTCTGGTGTTCAGAGAGGTGATGCTCATCGTTTTTATTTCAACAAAGGGCTTCAAATAATCTGTTATCATTTTTCCAAGCAGCTCTAATAAAACCTGGGCATATTAGTAAGCCTTGCTTATTATAAGTATGCCTGATAAAATAGTTGTCATGAAATATTTAAATCCAGAAAAAAGTATTGGATTTCTTCTCTACGAGGTTTCCCGGTTAATGCGGCGTGATTTCGATGCGCGCGTTCAATCACTCGGTCTCACCCAAGTGCAGTGGCGGGCGATAGTTCATATAGCCAGGCAGGAAGGTTGTAATCAGACGATTCTCGCCGACCAGTTGGAAGTTAAACCGATAACTCTCACAAGATTAATTGATCGGCTTGTAGAAGCAGAATGGATAGTGCGGCAACCGGATCCGAATGATCGACGGGCTGTGCAGCTCCGTCTGACGGAAAAAGCACGGCCACTCCTTAAAACTTTGCAGGAGAAGTCCCTGCTAACCCGAGCTGCAGCATTGCAGGGAGTCAGTGAAGATGAATTTGAGGTCCTCTTCAACACCCTTAAAAAAATGAAATCGAATCTCAGTAAATAGGAATCAACAGTACCCATGACAACACAACAGGATAACATTGAAACGTCCAATATACCGCACTCCCTCGGCAGGAAGAGACACTTTAGCCGCAACTTTTTACTCGTTTTCGGACCTGTCGTGGTCGCTGTCGTTGCTGGCTATTTTTACTGGACCGGCGGGAGGTTTGTAGATACAGACAATGCCTATATTCAAGCAGACAAGGTCGCAATTAGTGCGGAGGTGTCGGGTTCGATTGTGGCGATACTCGTTTCTGAAAATGATTACATAGAGAAGGGTACTCCACTTTTCAAAATTGACAACCGTTCCTATGTCATTGCGCTGGAGCAGGCGCGAGCACGACTTCAAGGAGTTTTAGCCGATATACGGATGCAAAAGGTAAGTTATCGGCAAAAGATCAATGAACTCCATCTGGCCCAGACAAATATCGATTTCACCAAAAAAGAATTTACGCGGCAATCGAGCCTCGACTTCAATCAGGCAGTGGCAAAAGTACAACTCGACGATTCCCATCACAATTTTGAAGTGAGCCAATATAAACTTGCTATTATAAAAAATGAGACAGAGCAAATTTTGACACGGCTGGAGGGTGATCCGGAAATATCTCCTGATAAGCTAGGCAGTTATCGACTGGCGCAAGCTATGGTAGAGGAAGCGACCCTTGATTTGGAGAAAACTACTGTTTTGGCGCCCTTCAGTGGCCGAGTAAGCAAGATTCCTCAAGCTGGTAAGCATGTGGAGCCGGGGACACCGGTCATGAGCCTCATCGCCGATAAGAGTTTCTGGATTGAAGCCAATATTAAGGAAACTCAATTGACCCATGTCCATCCGGGGCAAAAGGTGAAGATTCTGGTCGACACTTACCCGGAGCATGAATTAGTGGGTACAGTTCAGAGCATCAGTCCTGGTACCGGCAGTGAATTTTCGATAATACCGGCTCAAAACGCCACAGGAAACTGGGTAAAGGTTGTTCAGCGGGTACCTGTAAGAATTAGTGTTGATACTCTCTCAGACAAACGGATCCTGCGATCTGGGATGAGCACTAATGTAAGAATTGACACTGAGTTCCACAGGTCGTTACCTCTTTTTGTTCAGAAGGGTCTGGCTGGAATCGGCATAGCCAAAGCGGCTATGGCTGCACAAAGCGATAATCAATAGTATGTCCTTGGCGGAAGTTCAAGTTGTTGATCAGGTACCTTCCCGTGGCCTGATTACTATCTCGATCATGCTTGCTACGATAATGCAGGCGATCGATACTACCATTGCCAATGTGGCGCTTCCGAGCATGCAGGGTGGAATGTCGGCGACACAGGATCAGATTTCCTGGGTGCTGACCTCCTATATCGTTGCGGCAGCCATTATGACTCCAGTCACCGGGGTGTTGGCGGCAAGGCTGGGACGCAAAAAAGTATTCCTGATTTCTGTGGTAGGTTTCACCGTGGCTTCAATGCTCTGCGGTGCCGCTACCTCTCTCACCCAGATTGTCCTGTTTCGTTTGCTGCAGGGCGTCTTCGGCGCAGGTCTTGTTCCTCTCTCCCAGGCAGTTCTTTTGGATACCTATCCTCGCGAAAAGCACGGTTCGGCCATGGCAATATGGGGTCTTGGGGTAATGGTCGGGCCGATTATCGGGCCATCCTTAGGGGGGTATCTTACTGAATATTACAACTGGCGCTGGGTATTTTACATAAATCTCCCGATTGGTCTTATTGCATTTACAGGAATCTTGGCCTCCGTACCAGAGAGCAAGATCAACAAGGGTCGGGGGTTCGACTATTTTGGTTTTGTCTTGCTCAGTGTTGCAATCGGTGCCTTGCAATTGCTGCTTGATCGTGGTCAGTCACTTGATTGGTTTTCCAGCCGGGAAATTGTGATAGAAACAGTGGCAACGGTGCTTTGCCTGTATATGTTCATTGTGCACACATTCAGTGCCAAAAATCCGTTTATCCAGCCGAGCATGTTTACCGATCGGAATTTTGTGGTTGGTCTTATCTTCATTTTTGTAATCGGCACCACCCTCTATGCTACTCTGGCGCTGTTACCGCCCTTTATGCAGCAGTTGATGAAATTTCCTGTTGTGACAACCGGGTATGTTCTGGCCCCGCGGGGTATGGGCACCATGGTGGCCATGGTGCTGGTCGGCCGACTTATCGGCAAGGTGGACACCCGACTGCTCATTCTAACCGGGCTGAGCCTTACTGTCGCATCCCTCTTTGTTATGGGTCATTTTACCACTGAGGTTTCCATCCCTGTCATAGCCTGGACCGGGGTTGTCCAGGGACTTGGCTTTGGTTTTGTCTTCGTGCCTTTGAGTACAAGCACCTTCGCGACACTTGCACCACATTTTCGCACCGAGGGAACATCGATGTACAGTTTGATGCGAAATATCGGCAGCAGTATCGGTATTTCCGTTGTAGTTACTATGCTTGCCCGAAACACTCAGATTAACCACGCCAGTATTGCCGAAACGATGCAGCCTTTTCGCGTGGCCCTGGCTCCTGAGAATCTGCCTAAAATCTGGGACTGGACCACCACTGTCGGAACAGTTGCCTTAAACGGTGAGGTGACTCGTCAGGCGCTGACCATCGCTTATCTTGATGACTTCAAATTAATCATGTGGATCACTATCGTCTCAATGCCGTTGCTGCTGGTTCTGAGACGAAAAGCCCGCTAACCGGTGGGCGTAGGCGAACCAACACATTGCATAAACATTATGCTGTTAAACTGACGGTTAGATGTATTCACATGAACGGTGAGAAAAACTCCAACTCGACCTGCTTTTAAAGGAAAAACTTCAGATGAAGCAACAAAAAACCGACGTATCAAAAAATCCAGAGAGTGTCCTTCCCATTGAAAGCAATTCCTTTTATGAAGACCAATTTTTTTCAGGCATAAATGCAGACGAAGGTCTTAGGGTAGTTGGTACCGAATTTTCTGAATGTAAATTCAACAGCTGTAAATTCTTCAAAATTATCTTTTCTGATTGTATATTCGAGAACTGTGAATTTGAAAATTGTGATTTGGCATCAGCGTCGATAAAACGTACTTCTTTCAGGGGGGTAAATTTCATCGATACAAAACTGACGGGTATTCAATGGGTTGATGCAGCCATGCCTCTGGATGTAAATTTTAAAAGATGTTTATTGAATTATTCAGGATTTATTGGTGTAGATTTAAGAAATTCGGATTTAATTGAATGTCAATTAAATGAGGCTGATTTTACAGAAGCAAATATGTCAAAAACAAATTGCAGCTACTCCGATTTCTCAGGTGCCAGGTTTATTAACACAAACCTTACACGTGCAAATTTTACAAATGCCACCAATTATGCCATACATCCACATGGAAACAAATTATGCAAAACAAAATTTTCCTCACCAGAGGTGTTGTCTTTGCTGGATGTGTTCGATATAATTATAGAATAGTTAATAATGTTGAGCCAAAAACTCCACTCCATTATCTCAGAGAGAAATAACAATGAAAACTCGTATTGGCCATATCCAATTTCTCAATAGCCTGCCTTTGTACCACATGCTGGTCAAAGAGGAGGTTGTTTTGGGAATCGATCTGTTTAAAGATAACCCCAAGCAACTCTGCCAAAAGCTTCTTGACGGTCAACTCGATATCAGTCCGGTCCCGGCTATAGAATACGCCAGGCATGCCGACGAACTGCTTCTTTTGCCGGATTTGACTATCAGCTCCGACGGTAAGGTGATGAGTATCTTGCTGATCAGTAAGGTTCCCATTGAACAATTGGACGAAAAACGAGTTGCCCTGACTAACACCTCTGCCACATCTCAGGTACTTACCCGGATCATTTTGCAAGAAAAATACGGCCTGCAGCCCGTCTACTTTGAATGTCCACCCGATCTTGGGCAAATGTTCCGTGATGCCGACGCTGCCTTGCTGATCGGTGATGACGCATTGCGAGTTCTTCAGCAACCGACTGAATACTATGTCTACGATCTAGGCGAAGAGTGGTCAACGTTCACTGGAGCAAAAATGGTGTATGCCGTTTGGTGCGTTCGCAGGGATTATGCTGCCAAGCATCCGAAAATAGTTCGTAATGTGTCGGCAGCATTTCAAAAATCGATGAAGATGAGTAAAGGGCAGGTTGATGTTATTGCAGAAGAGGCGGCTCGTTGGGATATTTTTTCAAAAGATTTTTTGAAAGATTATTTCATGACGCTGAAGTTTGACTTCGGCCCTGAATATCAGCAGGGATTTCTTACTTATTTGAACGCAGCCCGACGGTTGGGAATGATTGATGCTGTTCCGGAGCTCTTGTTTTTCTGATAGAAAATAGATTTGCTCAAAATACAATATCTATCCTTCCTCAAAAATTTTGAGTATATTAATGATCTGGAAATAATCCTGCTCTTTTGAGTAGGATTAGCTACCTGTAAATGAAACGATGACGCGATGAAAATTAGGTATACCTCCGAATAGAAGTATAAAGAAATGCAGGATTTTTTGAACAATCGGATTGCTTCAGTAAAAAACAGTCGGTGGAACCTGCTCAAATATGCTGGAATTCTATTCAGTGTCTCTCTGGTCGCCTGCGCGCCAGTTGGACCTGACTATCATCCCCCGACGACGTCTATACCAAGCCAATGGCAAGAGCTTAGTCCGGATATTTCACCACGTGCCAACCTGCAAACAGGGCAATGGTGGACATTATTTCACGACACCACTCTGGATTCACTGGTTGCTCGAGCTGCAATTTCAAACAACAATCTCAAAGTCGCAGAGGCGCGGATCAGGGAAGCGAGGGCACAGCGGATAATCGCTGCCGCAACCGGTTCGATTGCTGCCGGTGCGACCTCAACCCACAGTAGACGAAGCGAAAACGCATCTTCTTCAAGTGGAAATCAAAACCTTTTTCAACTGGGTTTTGATGCCGACTGGGAGCTGGATATTTTTGGTGGTGTTCGTCGGGCCACAGAAGTTGCCGACGCTAACCTGGCCGCAAGCAATGAGGATCTTCGTGATGTCCTGGTTTCCCTTCAGGCTGAAGTTGTGAGAACTTATGTGGAGCTACGCGGCGGCCAGATGAGACTGTTGACAACCTGGAGCACCATCGCCAGTCAGCAAAAGACAGTCGATCTGGTGAAGGGGCGTTTTGAGGTCGGGCTCGGCAATGAGCTTGATCTGGTACAGGCCCGGACCCAGCTTTCATTGATAAAATCACAAATTCCTTCCCTCGAGAATTCAGTCAGGCAGTCTATGCACCGGCTGGCTCTGCTTCTAGGACAACCCCCTGGAGATTTAATCTCTGAGCTGTCTCCACAGAAGAACCTTTCCGCAATTCCACCGCAGATATCGATTGATCTACCATCCGATCTGCTCAGACAACGTCCGGATATTCGGGCTGCCGAGCGCAGGTTAGCCGCTGCCACCGCAGGGATAGGTGTTTCAACCGCGGAGCTCTTTCCAAAGTTTTCACTGGCTGGCCTGCTGGGCTTGCAAAGCAACAGTTTGTCTAATCTTGTTACCTCGGGAAGTCGTTATTGGTCCTTTGGTCCGGTGCTCAATCTGACACTTTTTGATCAGGGGAAAACCCACGCTGGAGTTGAGATCAGCAAAGCCCGCCGTGATTCTGCCCTGGCCAGTTATGAACAGACGGTACTCAACGCGCTTACCGAGGTCGAAGATGCGCTTTTTGCTTTTTCGCATGAGCGGAAAACCATGCAAATTCTCCTTGAAGCTGTCGCCTCCGGGGAAAAGGCTGTGAAAATCGCCAACGGTCTTTATGAAACTGGGCTTGCCAATTTTCTCAATGTCCTTGAGAGTGAGCGGGCTCTCTACCAATCTCAGGACCAACTTGTGCAAAGTAATCAACGCCTGGGCGTGACTACGGTGTCTCTCTTTAAAGCACTTGGTGGTGGCTGGCAGGAGAAGAGTCCTGACAAAACCGCCCCTTTAGCTCGCAGTAATTCTCCCATAGTTCCCCCAAAATCTCTTTTTGCCCCGTAACTAATATGAGCCAATTTATTCAAAAATATAGAGCCACCAGAGTCTGCTCTCTGTGTATAACAGGGCTTGTTCTCGTTTGTATGCTTGTCTTCAGCGGATGCTCCGACAGTACAGATAAAAAAGCAAAATTGGCAGATCGTCCCAAAAAGGCGATACCGGTGACAGTTGGTCTCAGTGAAAAGAAGACAGTTCCTGTAGCACTGAACGCCATTGGTACAGTCGAACCTTTTGCTACGGTAGCAATCAAATCGCAGATAACCGGTACTCTGGAAAAAATCCACTTTAGCGAGGGTGACGATGTGAAAAAAGGCGATCGCCTTTTTACCATCGACAATCGTCCCTTTACCGCTATGCTGGACCAAGCCCAGGGAACACTGGCCAGAGATAGCGCGGAGCTGACAAACGCTCGCAAGGAGTTGCAGCGCTATGTCCTTGCTGCTGGCAAAGGATACGTCTCAAACGAACAGACAGATACGGCCGCAACTAAGGTTGCGACCCTCGCTGCTACGGTCAAGTCGGATGAGGCTTCAGTCGAAAGTGCCAGGTTGCAGCTCGAATTCTGTTCGATTCTCTCCCCCATTGATGGTCGTACCGGAGAACTTATGGTCAGTGAAGGCAATCTGATCAAGGCTAACGCCGACGATGCAATGGTGACAATCAATCAGATCATTCCCGTCAAAGTCTCGTTTACTGTTCCCGGTAAGAATCTCCCTGAGATCAAAAAATATCTGGCGAGCAGGGAGTTTGCAGGTGCTGATCCCAGGTATTATGGGAAAACCGTTGGCGGGGACTTTTGCTTTTATAGATAATAAGGTGGATACATCTACCGGTACCATCCTGCTTAAAGCGACCTTTGCCAATACCGGGCAGGAGCTCTGGCCCGGCCAGTTCGTTGATGTCCGTATGGTCCTCACTTCAATTCCGGAAACTGTTGTCGTTCCAACCCAGGCTATCCAGGTCAGACAGGATGGCGCTCATATTTATGTTGTCAGAGATGACCTAAGCGTTGAAGACAGGCTGGTTACTACCGGGATGATGGTAGATGGTGAGACTGTGGTGAAAACCGGAATGCAAAGCGGCGAAAGAGTCGTTACCAACGGCCAACTACAGCTCAGTAATGGGGTAACGGTTCAGGAGCGCAAAGAAAAAACCGCAGACTTAAAATCAGACGAACCTTCAGAAAAGGCTGGAAAACCAGAAGCTGGACCGATCCCAGAGCAAACCCGGAAACCTGAACCCCTCAACAAAGTGGACCAGGGAAAATCATGATTTCCATATCCGATCTTTTCATCCGTCGGCCGGTGATGACAGTGCTGGTCATGCTGACCATCCTGCTCTTTGGTCTGATCGGCTATAAACAACTGCCGGTAAGTGATCTTCCCGATGTTGACTTTCCAACGATAAACGTCAGCGCCTCTATGCCGGGTGCAAGCCCTGCCACCATGGCTTCTTCGGTTGCAACCGTTCTCGAAAAAGAGTTTTCCAGCATCGCTGGAATCGACTCGATGAGTTCGGTGAGTACCTCAGGCGATACCAGGATCACCCTCCAGTTTTCTTTGGAGCGCGATATAGATTCTGCGGCCCAGGACGTACAGGCCGCCTTGGGCCATGCAGCCCGCAGACTGCCTGATGGTATGCCGTCACCGCCATCTTTTCGTAAATCAAATCCGGCGGCCATGCCGATTCTCTATATTTCGCTCAGTAGTCCAACCCTGCCACTCCCTCTTCTCGACCAGTACGGGCAGACCATGAGTCAGCGCCTGTCCACCATCCTCGGGGTAGCACAGGTGCAGTTGCGGGGAACCCAGAAATATGCTGTCCGCATTCAACTCGACCCCAAGACGATGGAATCACTCGATCTTGATGTCGATGAAGTCGCTAATGCCATCAACTCCCAGAATTCCAATAGCCCCATGGGCCAGCTTACCGGGTCCCGCAGGACTGTCACGCTGCAGGCAAACGGCCAGTTGACCGAGGCATCTCAATACAAAAAAATCATCGTCGCTGTCCGTAATGGGCGGCCTGTACGACTTTCCGAGATAGCTACTGTCCTTGACAGTGTGGAAGATGATCAGGATGCAGCCTGGTTTTTCACCAGAACTACCAAGGCACAGTCGATCTTTCTCGCGGTCTATAAACAACCGGGAACGAATACCCTGGAGGTAGCGAGCGCAGTGAAAAAAATCCTGCCAAGTCTGGAGGAAAACCTGCCTGCTTCTGCCAAACTGATTATTCTTCGCGACGGTAGTCTGCCGATCAAGGAATCCGTTGATGATATTCAGTTTACCATGCTTCTGACGCTTGTTCTGGTAGTCATGGTAATATTTCTTTTTATTCGCAATATTTCTGCCACGGCTATCCCCAGCATGTCTCTGCCGATGTCGATAGTTGGAACCTTTGCGATCATGTATGTGCTTGGCTACAGCCTCGACAACATGTCGCTGATGGCGCTGACCTTGTCGGTTGGTTTTGTTGTCGATGACTCCATCGTCATGCTGGAAAATATCGTCCGCCACATGGAAATGGGCAAAAGCCGAATGCAGGCAGCGATTGATGGGGCGAGAGAGGTCAGCTTCACTATCATCTCGATGACCCTGTCGCTTGTGGCCATCTTTATCCCCCTGTTTTTCCTTGGCGGCATCATGGGACGTCTTTTTCGAGAGTTTTCGGTGACTATCGGGGTTGCTGTTCTGGTCAGCTGCGTGATCAGCCTCAGTCTGACCCCGATGCTTTCCAGTCGTTTCCTGCGCGAACCCCACCTGATCCATCATGGGCGGATCTACCGGGCCAGTGAGGCCATATACCAGAAGCTGGTTGACCTCTATGAACGGAGCCTGCTCTTTGTTCTTCGCCATCGTTTGCCGACCCTGCTCTTTTCATTTGTGGTGTTGGGGGCCACTGTCTATCTGTTCAGTGTCGTCCCCAAGGGCTTTATTCCTGCAGAAGACCGCGATATGATTCTGGTCTCTACCGAAACAGCTCAGGATATCTCCTGGCCTTCCCTGGTGGAGCACGCCATGAAGCTTGCAGAAATTACCCAGCAGGATCCAAATGTCGACCGATTTCTGGTGGATGTCGATACCTCGGCCTTTATGCTGATTGTTCTTAAACCTCGCAGGGAACGGACTCTGAATGTGGAAGAGGTTATCGCCACGCTGCGTCCTAAACTCAATTCGGTTCCGGGCATTAGAGCCATGCCGCTCAATCGCCCCCCGATAAATGTAGGTGGCCGACGAAGCCGCAGTCTGTATCAGATAACTCTTCAGGGACTTGATATTGACCAGCTCTATGCATCATCAAAAGTACTGGAAGAGGCAATGAAGAAAGAGCCCGGCCTCCTCGATGTTTCCAGCGACCTGCAGTTGGAGAATCCCGAACTCAATATCGATATTGATCGCGACCGCGCCCTTCTGCTTGGGATCTCACCCCGTCAAATAGAAGAGACGCTTTATAGTGCTTTTGGTAATAGAACCGTGTCTACCATTGACGGTGCCAATGATCAGTACAACGTGATCCTCGAGTTCCAGCCACGCTATCGCACCGACGCATCTGTGCTTAGTATGCTTAACATTCGCTCCAGTCAGGGGAAACTGGTACCGATTTCTTCAGTTGCCAGGCTGCATGAGGGGGTCGGACCGCTGTCAATCAATCATACAGGTCAGCTCCCCTCAGTAACATTGTCGTTTAATACTACTCCGGACGTTGCTCTCGGCGATATTGTCAAGGGCCTGGAAAAATTGACCGCCTCAGCCCTGCCCGACGGAGTACACGCATCCTTCCAGGGTAATGCTCAACAGTTCCAGGACTCCCAGGCCAGTATGGGCTGGCTGCTGGCGCTGGCAATTATAGTGATTTACATTGTCCTTGGCATTTTATATGAGAGCTTCATCCACCCGCTGACAATTCTCACAGCCCTGCCTTTTGCAGGTTTTGGGGCCTTGTTGACACTGATGATCTTTAAAACCGATCTGTCCATCTACGCCTTTGTCGGTATCATTATGTTGATTGGCTTGGTCAAAAAGAACGGAATTATGATGGTTGATTTCGCGGTTGTCGCTCAGAAGAATGGAAAAAGCCCCCAGGATGCTATCCGGGAAGCTTGCGTTATTCGCTTTCGACCGATCATGATGACGACTATGGCGGCGCTGATGGCCGGTCTGCCGATCGCTCTCGGATTCGGCGCAGGAGGGGAGTCCCGCAGACCACTCGGGCTGGCTGTTGTGGGGGGCCTGCTGTTTTCACAGACATTGACCCTCTATATCACACCGGTCTTCTATATCTATATGGAAAAATTACAACAGTGGTTGGGGCACCGGAAAAATGCTCTTGACCAGCCGGCAGAGTGAGCTTGATTGAGAACAAAATATCTTGTTTCAGGATGGAAACTCGTTATCAATTCGTGATGGATTTCCAAAAATCTCCTCATAAACGTCGGGATATAATTTTTTAGCACATGCAGGGCATATTCCATGGCTAAATCTGGCATCGGAATGTTTTTGAATATAAGATTCCATCTGCACCCAATTGCCTTCTATATCTTTAATTTTTTTACAGGAAGCACACGTTGGCAGTAATCCCGTCAATGTTTTTATTTGGACAAGCGCCTCTTGTAATTCGCCTATTACTTGATCTCTCTATCAATTCTATCACCCATATGTAATTATAGTAGGATAAAAGTGCAGTCAAGTGCAAAGCATGAAATGTGTTACTAACTGCGGCAGACTGGGATTCTGCTCTGGGAGTAATGGATAGGCTATAACGATAATCCAAGCAGATTTGATCAGGATAATCTATTGGAAAATAGTCAAAGCATATGCTACTCAATGCAACAGGAGATAAATTCCCGTAAAGATAATAAAAATGTATTCCAATCAGGAGTGAATTATGCAATTTTTGAGAAAAAGTCTCTTCATGAGTCTGTTGCTGTTGTCGTTTGTCATACCTGCCACTGCGAACGATCTTGCCCCCTTTGTCGGCCAGAAAGGTCTCTTGAAGATTGCGGGAGGGACTGCGCACATCCCGGTGATGAAAGAGGCGGCTCAACTGATTATGAATGAAAATCCGGAGATCCGCATTACTATTGCCGGCGGCGGTTCCGGGGTAGGAATAAAACAGGTTGGAGAAGGCATTATTGATATTGGCAATGCCGGCCGTAAGGCAACGGACAAGGAAATTGCCACCTATAATTTGCACATGCTGAAGTGGGCGATTGACGGAGTCGGAGTGGTTGTCAATCCGAAAAATAGTGTTACTTCGCTCACTACCGGCCAGTTGCAGGATATCTTTTCCGGCAAGACCGTCAACTGGAAGGAGCTTGGTGGAGAAGATCGGGAGATAAACCTTTATGACCGCGATGCAGCCAGCGGCACCAGATCTGTATTTTGGGCAAAGGCGCTCAAAAAAGCGGACGTTTCAAAGAAGGCCAATGTGGTTGTCTCCAACGGCGCTATGAAGACGGCAATAGCAGGTGATCCTTATGGGATTGGCTATGTGTCAGTCGGACATATTGATACTACCGTCGTCCCGGTTGCACTCGATGGTGTTGTGCCGAACCTTGAAACAGTCAAAAATGGTACTTACGGCGTTGCCCGGGGATTGTATAGTTTAACCAAAGGTGAGCCCAAAGGTCTGAGTAAATTGTTCCTTGATTTCCTCATCAGTCCAACCGGCCAGAAAATTGCCGTGGACAAAGGATTCATCGCAGTGCAGTGAGTTTTCGCCACCGATTGCCGGTCCACATTTTTCGCATGGCGGCGTTTGGCAGTGGTCTTTTGACCATCGCCGTCTTTTTGATGATGCTCTATCTTGGCTGGCCGCTGATTTCAAGCGGCCAGTTCTTTACCCTCCTCACTGAAGAGTGGCGCCCGGGCGACGCAGTATATGGTATCTTCCCGATGTTGTTGGGGAGTGTTTCTATTGCTCTTCTCGCGCTCTGCATGAGTCTTCCGCTCAGTCTTGGAACAGCTTTTGTTGCAACCACATTGGCCGCGCGACCTATTCGAAGGATAGTGCTTGTCATGGTCAGGTTTATGGCCGGGATTCCTACGGTTATCTATGGTTTTGTCGCTGTTTTCCTGCTCGTCCCTTTCATGCGGGAACAATTCACCGGTGGATCGGGTTTGAATATTCTCACAGCCTCGCTCGTTTTGGCGATCTTGATTGCGCCGACAATGATCGTATTTTTCGTGAGTGGTCTGCAAAATGTTGAGTCGAGCTACTGCCTGGCAGTTGATGCGCTTGGCGGCAGACCGGTGCAAAAATTACTTTACCTCCAATTGCCACAGGCGTGGCAGACCATTGTGGCGGGAGTCATTATGGGCCTGGGACGGGCCATGGGCGATACCTTGATAAGTTTGATGTTGGCCGGAAACAGTGTGGCCACTCCGGACTCGATTACCGATTCCGGCAGAACTCTCACTGCCCATATAGCACTCGTCATTGCCGCAGATTTTGAGAGTATGGAATTCAAAACTATTTTTGCCTGTGGACTGGTTCTCTATATTTTTACGGTTGTGGTGGTAGTAGTGTTGCGACTGCTTTCTACCAGAATGATGGGGAGAGCCGGATGAGGAGGGCTTTCGAACGGGGAATCATCCTGTTTTCCTGGGGGAGTTGTCTGCTGTTACTGACGGCTGTGCTGTTAATTCTCGGCTATCTCTTTATTCGGGGGGGAGGCAGTATCGGAACTAAACTGCTTTTTGGGAACGTTGCTCCCCTGGATGCTCTGTTGCTGCGCCGACAAGTCTTCGAAGGATTGTTTCCGGCTCTGGTCGGCACTTTTTCTCTCGTTTTGCTCGCTGTAGGGATGGCAATACCTGTTGGTATTGCTGCTGGCATTTATATGGCGGAGTTCTCGGGGAAAAGAGTAAAACAGCTCTTGGCCGTGTTGTTTGATGTCCTTGCCGGATTACCGTCTATTGTTGTAGGTCTTGCCGGGTTTTCGTTGACCATTGTCCTTCATCGAATACTCCCCGGCAGGATTGGTCCGTGCCTGTTGATTTCAGCGTTGGCCTTAAGTTTTCTCATTTTGCCCTATCTTATCCGTAGTACCCAGATGGCCTTGGAATCCATCCCATTTTCATTGCGGCGAATAGCTCCGGCACTGGGTGCGTCACGTCTGCAAAATATATTTCATGTTCTGCTGCCCTATCGGTTGCCGGATATTCTCGGTGGTGTCATCCTTGCCATTGGCAGGGCCGCCGAAGATACGGCGGTAATAATGTTGACGGGAGTCGTTGTCTCTGCCGGGTTACCACGTTCTCTGTTTGAGCAATTTGAGGCTCTGCCCTTTTATATTTATTACATTTCTTCCCAATATACCGATTTGGAGGAATTGAAAATGGGCTTCGGGGCGGCAATACTACTGCTGGCAATCTGCGGGATCCTGTTCGTCTGCGCTTTTCTTCTTCAGCAGACAGTCACATGGCGTCTGCGGAGGTAAGACAATGGAAAGACAACCAAAGATAATTACTGAAAAGCTCAGTTTCTTCTATCGGCACAGAGCTGTTTTGGAAGACATAAATGTTTGTCTGCCAGTAAACAGTATCGTTGCGGTGACGGGGCCCTCCGGAACCGGTAAATCGACCTTTCTTTCGGTTTTTAACAGATTGTGGGAGGAGAGCGGGGAAGGCGACTGTCGAGGTCGGGTGCTTATTCGTTTTGATGGAGATGAACCTGTCGATATTTATGGTCCGAACCAATCAGTTGCAGATTTGCGGCACAAGGTTGGGATGGTCTTTCAGGCACCGAACCCTCTGCCTATGAGTGTCTTTAAAAATATCGCCTTTCCTCTGCTGCTCTCGGGCAAAGGTAATAAAAAAGAGTTGGCGGAGAATGTTGAAGAGATGCTCAGGAAAGTGCACCTGTTTGAGGAGGTTAAAGATCGACTAAAGAGTGATGCCCGGACCCTTTCGGGAGGACAGCAACAGCGTTTGTGTATTGCCAGGGCTTTGATGCTTGATCCGCAGATCCTCCTGCTGGATGAGCCTACTTCCTCCTTGGATGCAGAATCTTGCGAGAAAATTGAAGAGCTTCTTCTTGAGCTGAAACTACAGCGGACATTACTCATGGTTTCCCACTATCAGGATCAGGTAAAGAGGGTTGCCGACAGGGTATATGGATTGATAAACAAACAGCTCGAGCGTATCTGTTGAAAGGTCTAAGGCTTAGATTCTCAGTTTTCAACATCCTAAAAGAGGTAGGATTTCGAGAGAATAAGAATCCAATAGAGTAGTCGGCACAGGCAGTTGTTATGAACGACCTGGTCGTTGTCATCTCAGAAGAATAATTGGTTGAAGTATACATGTTACGGTTGAGTCCGGTCGCCTTTATAGGGAAATGCGATCAAATGTTTGGGGATCATAGTAATAAGCAATTTGTGTTATCACCAGTACTCACTTATTATATTGCTCTCCATCAGATTAACCACAAATCAATAATGCTATGTATCTTGCAACTGATCAATATACCGTCCCATCTCCTTCTCGGTTAGTCCCGCATTTTGGAGTGGAAACACTTCTTGAAAAAGGCAGCAGTGAGTTGAACGAGGATGTTCTGCTTGAGGCTGGAGACTTGTTTGGCGTCTTTGATGGAGCAACCAGTCTTGATAAACGCCGTTTTGATGATGGTCTTACCGGCGGATTACTGGCTGCCCGAACCGCAGCGCTGGCTTTTCAACAAGATCGATCCAGCCTGACTCGGTTGGCAGAAAGAGCAAACACGAGTATTCGAGATGCCTTGCTCAGCCAGCAGGTAGCTATGGACGAGCGACATCGGCTTTGGTCGACCAGCATGGCGGTAATCCGATTGGAGAGAGGCCGTTTGGAATATTGTCAGACCGGTGACGCCCTTATCCTTTTTATTCATAATGACGGCAGTTATAGGATCATTACTCCGGATATCGATATCGATCGGGAAACATTATCTTTATGGCAGGATTCCGGGGACGTATCCTCTGCGTCTATTCAGGAGGTTTTGGCCGAGCAGATTCAGCGTGTCCGGTTACAGATGAATATCAGTTACGGTGTGTTGAACGGTGAACCTGAAGCGCTGAATTTTCTGCGACACGGCCACGAAGATCTGACTAATGTTAGTGATATTTTACTCTTTACCGATGGACTTTTCCTGCCCCGTGAAAACCCTCTGGCAGAGAGCGATTGGGACTCTTTTGTGGATCTTTATCTCAATGGCGGTTTGCAGGCTGTTCGGGATTATGTGCGAGGCTTGCAGTGTACGGATCCAGTGTTAAAAAAATATCCCCGCTTTAAGCTGCACGATGACATAGCTGCTGTTGCTATCAAACTGAACGTGCAGGCTCAACCAACCCTTCCTTCAAACGCTTTTTCGTAAACCAAAAAGCGGTGTCTTTCTCGCAATTCATCAAGATATTCTGCACATAAAATCCGCTGCCGATGCTTCCCGGAATCTTTTCAGCCCTGACTGTAGTTCATATTTTTTAAGTCGTTGGAAGAGTATTATTTTTGAAAAGACCATGAAAAATTGACTTCAAAAGGGATTCATCTATTCTCTTCTGGAGTTGTTCTTCGTATTGCTTGTCTGCATCATTTTCCATAGTAAGCTCAGCGTGAATTTCGTTGTGGGTATCTTGTTGGGAAAGGAGCTTTTCTGAACGATAGAGCGAAGTGTCTGGCTCCAAAATATCATAGCGATGTCGCTGAAACCATTGGTCTGTTTCGTCATGACTTCCCAAAAAAGGGATATAGAGATGGTTGTTTACTCGAATAGTAACCAAGCGATACCCTCCGCCAAGGTCATATTTGATACAGTTCTTTATTCGTTGTTCTCCCTTTTTCGTACGTTTATTTGTAACTGACTTATACTGGCAACTATATTTTTTCATGTCTGAAAGAATGTCTTCAAATTTGGCTATAGCCTGTTCCCCTTGCTTACATGATTTTCGAAGTCGTTTGATTTCTTTGTCCAGATTAACTGAATAGTGAATACACTGTATCATGAGGGGTTCCTTCAGTGTTATATTATGGTAGATTAAATCTTGCTTTGTCCTCAGCAAAATAATGCTGGTATTGTCTGAGAATTCAAGGCTTTTGGTTATGAGGTAAATTTAATAGAAAGTTCCCGTCTGTCAAATTCATAGATCCTATACATAAGGAATGAAAGATTGTCTTTCTCTATGCGACACATTGGACGATGCTGCGTTATATTATCCATTTTACATTCGGGACAGAGTTGACTGACTCCATTTTCGCATGCTGATCGGAATGTAATCTGCTGCTTTCTTGTGTTTTTGAAGAAAATTGACAAAGATACTGAAGGTCGAGTTGCAACGCTGCCGTTTTAAAAAACAAAGGCTACAATTGTCCTTTAATGGGCATAAATAGAGAAAAGAGGGCCTTGAACCGGTGGGGGTTTAGCGTTATGTTTAGCAAGTGAGTTTTTAACCCTTTACGAGGTGCGTCTATGGCCAGATCAAAATGCCCGACATGTGAATATCACGAGTTTGAGGCTGTACATGTTACGACAAAAACTGGACAAAAATTCTGTCTTATTCAATGTGTTGCTTGTGGTACGGTCGTTGGTGCTCTTGATGACGTAAAAATCACCAATGTAATGAGGAATGCCGAAAAAAAGCTTTCAAAGTTTCTCGAAAATCTTAACCGCAAGGTAGTCACCGTCTGTAACAGGAAAAACCCTGACTCTTCAAAATAGCGTTGATCTGCTTGTTAATCTTAACTGTGGACCGTTCTGTTTGTATGCCGGAATTTGGAGTCTTTGCCATATCGAAGTCGGTTGTATCCTGAAATGAGGCAGCTTGTCATAGCCAGTTAATCAGAGAAAAGTTAATCAGAGAAAAAATCCAAGAAAAGAGAGAAAACAAGTGGAAGAAAATATTGGCAATAGACTTGTTCAGGCAATAAAGGATCCCAACAATCTTGACTCTCGAGAGAGTCTCGCCAAGGCAATGGAGATCACCAAGGCCTATGCGAGTTCAGGGGCGGCTACGCATTACAGCACAGTTACAAAACTCTTCTATGAACTTTTTGAGATGTTTGAGACGGGGCGGGACCCGCGTGCTAAGTAATTGGTGGAATTCGTTTCAGATGTTTTTCAAGGCAGTTGATGTTGCTGCATTTCAAAATAATTTTTTTGAGGTAGATAATGTTCTTGTCAATGTTTTCGATGTAGAGATTACGATCGACATTATACCTTTCCCGAAAATGTGTCTGCATAGCCTGGGATGTGTTGTAGAAGGTATTGGTAAGCCGTTTTAAAACAACGTTGTGGTAGAAAACGGCAGTGTGTTCCATAAGTTCCAGAGCAGAGCTGTGTTTGTTTATTCCTCCGGTCTCCTGTTCATTGAACAGATAAGGTAAGCATTCTAAATAATATCTGTCAGCCATCTGAGCAAGAATATCCGCTGAACCGATTACCTGACCGGCGAGCTGGATGTCATGGGGATGAAAATCAAATGTAGCTGGGTCACTTTCCAGGTCGGTGTAATTTATGATTGTTGCACAGTCCCTGGAAATATCCTCTCCGAAGCCTTTGTGCGCGGCATATTTGCTGAGAAAGAGTATCGATCGCGCCTCATGGTTTGCAATGTGTTTCATCCCGGAATGTGTTGGGTCACTTTCAAGAAGCAACATGCCGGTATCGTGAAAACAGGCAGCCAGTATGCCTTTGAAAAATGTATCAGAGGAGATATGCACATTATTGCAATGGAGCCCATGGAAAAGACGGGCTGAAGCCAAAACCACCATTTGACTGTGCCGCAGGTTGTGGTATGGGAGGGTGTTTTTTTGAAAATGTGGCGATGACCCGGAAAAAAAAGAGGTCAGGTCATTATGGATTTCCCGAATAAGCTTTAGGTCAATGGAAGGACAGATCTTCTCTGCAAGAAGGAGGATTTCTTCCAGAGGATCACCATTCAGATTTCCCTCAAAGATATAAGTGAGATTTTTATTGTCCATATGACTGTTAATACGATTATTGGTGCTTTAGAATAATTTCTTTTTAAAATCTGAGCTTATCTCTTCTTTTGATAAAATTTTGCGAAGCTACTTTTACCTTTAACGGGGTAAGAAAAGAGATATGTATTTTTTGCTATTTTACAATTGCATTTGTCATAAGGCAAATTAACCGCACAAATTTCCGATTTCTTCGTGATTCTTATCATTTCTCGAAAAATAAAGTAGTTAATGCTACATGCATTGTAGCATTTTGTGCTTTTGCAATACAAACGAAGTGTCATCTAGACATTATTGTTTTTTGTCAGTACAATTTGTAATTGACCTTTGAAGTTTGGTGAGAAAAGTAACCTGATAAAAACTATTACAGGAACCATACTGAAGAAAATGGAAGATAAAAAGAATTCCGTTGTAGTATTGGTAGTTGACGATAATGAGATGGTCCGCATGACACTCAGTGTTCTGGTTGGTTCCCTGGGCTACCACTGCCTTGTTGCAAGTGATGGCGTTGAAGCAATTGCAGTGTTGAAATCAACTGCGGTGGATCTTGTCTTGTCTGATATAGTGATGCCGGGGATGGACGGCTTGCAGTTGCTGGCCCATGTAATTGGAAATTATAAGGAAACAGATGTTATAATCTCCACGGGCTATTACGAAAAAGCAAGTTATGCAGATGTTATCAAAGCCGGTGCCATTGATTTTATCAAAAAGCCAATTGACCAGGCGGAGCTTGAAGCCAAACTGACCAGGGCAGTTCGTGAACGTCGTATGATGCGGGAATTGGAGCTGTTATCAAAGCAGGATGGATTGACTGAGATTCTGAACAGGAGAGCCTTTGATGAACGCTTCCCGGTTGAAGTGGAGCGGGCGCATCGACAGAACTATCCTTTGATGCTTGCTATCATAGATATTGATAATTTCAAACAATATAATGACAACTATGGTCATCAGGAAGGGGATAAAGTCCTTATCAATCTTGCTGAAATTCTAAAAGAATGCACCCGGGAGAGTGTGGATCTGTGTTTCAGACTTGGCGGAGATGAATTTGCCGTCCTGCTTCCTCAGGCTACAGCCAATCAGGGGACGGAGATAGTTCAGCGTATTCTGCTTAGTTTTATTGAGAAGAACTTTGGTACGACAACTCTTTCCATAGGTCTGGTTTCCTGCAAGAGAAACGAGGAGTTTTTAAGGGAAAAAGACGAGATGAGCGATCAAGGAAAGGGCGGATCAGGCGATGTACGAGGCTAAGAAAAGCGGTAAGAACTGTGTGGTCACCCGGGTGTGAAAACCAATCATTTCCAGATCAGGAAATGATTGGTGTTTTATGGCAACTTTAACCCAAGGCATCCTTGTGAAAAGAAAGATCCGGCTCAATAGGATAATTCCCATCAAAACAGGCAAGACAAAAATTCTTTTTCGCCATTCCAGTTGCTTTGACAAGCCCTTCAAGGCTCAGGTAGTGCAGAGAATCAAGACCGAGATATTCGGCGATTTCCTGAATCTTTTTCTGATTGGCTATCAGTTGGTTTACGTCGGGAAAATCAATGCCGTAGTAGCAGGCATGTCTGGTCGGGGGACAGCTTACCACCATATGGACTTCTTTGGCACCCGCTTCCCGCAAGGCTCTTACCCGACTCTTTCCTGTTGTTCCCCGAATTATTGAATCTTCAACTATAATAACGCGCTTGCCTTTCAAAAATGAACGAACCGGATTGAGCTTTACCTTTACATTGAAGTCGCGCATCGACTGGGTCGGCTGAATAAAGGTTCGGCCAACATAATGGTTTCGGATCACGCCCATTTCCAGTGGAATGCCGGATGCCTGAGAATAGCCTATGGCTGCGTAGTTTCCCGAATCGGGAAAGGGCATAACAAAATCGGCATCAATTTTGGCTTCACTCGGCAAGGATTTCCCCCATTCGCTTCCTGGCCTGGTAGACGTTAATGCCGAATATTTCAGAGTCAGGTCTGGCGAAATAGACCTGCTCAAAAATACAGAAATGGCTGTCTTGTTTTGGCCAGGGGAAAATTGAGGTTATGCCGCTTTCCTGAAATATTAGAATTTCACCTGGCTCAATATCCCGTACATATTCAGCTTCGATAAGATCAAGTGCGCAGGTTTCCGAAGCCACAACCCAGCCCCCATCCACCCTCGCCGCCGCCGTTTTTCAGTTTGCCAAGACAAAGTGGACGAAAGCCATCAGGATCGCGAACAGCGATCATAGTGTTTTCGGTCATGAGCAGGAGAGAATAAGCACCTTTGAGAGAGGTGAAGGTGTTTCTAAGAGCAGTCTCCAGACCAAGGTGGGTAGAGCGGGCCATAAGATGCAGAACCACCTCGCTGTCCATGGTGGTTTGAAAAATCGACCCCTGCTCTTCCATTGCGTTACGCAAGGGCAACGGAGTTGACAAGATTACCGTTATGTGCAACCGTCAGAGTCGTTCCCTTATGGGTGACCATGAGAGGTTGAGCGTTGGTAATATTTGAGGCTCCGGTGGTAGAATAACGAACATGTCCAATGGAGAGATGGCCGTTTAATCTCTGAAGGATTTCTTCGGAAAAAATTTCCGGAACAAGACCCATGTTCTTGTATATATTTACTTTTGTTCCGTCAGACGTAACAATACCGGCGCTTTCCTGTCCCCGGTGCTGGAGGGCATAGAGACCAAAATAGGTAAGTTTCGCGGAGTCTTGATGATTGAAAATGCCGCATACCCCACATTCGTGGGTAGGACGACCGTCTGACGATTTTTTGTTTTTTTGTTGTAACATCGGGAGCTAATCCTTGGTTGTCTGAAATGCCGGTAGCTTGGAAGGATACTGAACCGCGAAGTAGGCATACCCATTTCAGTTAATGCAAAAACAAGGAAAGGCACAAAGAGAAAACCTCTGTGCCTTTCTTTTGGTAACCCAGAATAAGAAATCGTATATTAAGTTTTGCCTAAATTCAACAAGAAAGAGCGGTGGTGACCGGAAAAACAGTTTCCTTGTCACATGATTAAACGATTGCTCTTGCTAATAGGACATATCTACTGATAATTGCGTGAAAAATACAATATGCGCAAGACGCCCTTGCCGAGGGAGTTGTCCGAGAATAGGCATCTTGGTTAAAATCGAGGCATTCTCCGACAGGCTCCTAACGTGTTGTTACCAGAGAGTGGAGAAGTTCTGTCAGACTCACCAGGTCGTTCAGATCGAGCTGTTCATTAACAGTATGTACTTTATTCATGCCTGTGGCAATGATAGCTGTCGGCAAACCATAACTACAGAAGATGTTCCCGTCACTGCCGCCGCCGGCTACGATGTATTTTAACGTTTTTCCCGCCAGTTTTGAGGCACTTTGTATCCTTTTGATCACCGGAGTATCATCTGCAATGGTCATTGCCGGATAGTCATCGACTATTTCGAACGTCGACCGAAGGACGCTGGTCACCAATAGCTGGATCACCTTGCCAAGTTGCAATAGTCCTTTCAAAGATGTCGAGAATTTCTTTCGTATAGAGGTTCAATTTTTCGATGGAATGGCTGCGAACCTCGCCTTTGAGTATGATTTGTTCCGGGACGATATTGGTGGCAACTCCACCCTGAATGATACCGAAGTTACGGGTCGATACTTCATCAAGCCGACCCAGACGGAGGCTGTTTAGAGCTTCTGCGGCCAAGGCTAAGGCATTTATTCCTGCTTCCGGGCACAGTCCGGCGTGGGCTGCCAGGCCTTTTATCACAACGGTTATTTTATTTGCTGCCGGTGCACCAACGATAACCTGATCAATACCGCATGAGTCCAGTGCGTATCCGTACTTTGTCTGAAGTTGTTTATATTCAAGGTGCTTGGCGCCGAGAAGTCCGATCTCCTCGCAGGTGGTGATAACAACTTCAATCATTGGATGCGAAATTTTATTTTCCTGCAAAAGAGCAAGGAGCTCAAGAATGGCGGCAATACCGCTTTTATCATCACCGCCAAGTATTGTTTCGCCTTTGCTGGTGAAGATATTGCCGGTTCGCAGAACTTCGACTCCGTTTGCCGGTTCAACCGTATCCATGTGGCAGGAAAGGAACAAGCCTTCTTGATCCGGCAAGTTGCCATTAAAGCGGATGATGAGGTTTCCGGATTCTGAACCGGTTTTTATGGCGGAATTGTCCTCGAAAATGCAATCTGCTCCAAGACCTGCAAATTTTTCTTTGAGACAGGCTGCGATTGCGCCTTCTTTCCTTGAAGGACTGCTGATTTCACAAAGCTCTATAAATGTTGCGGCAAGCCGCTCTTGGTTTATTGCAATTGTCATTGTTATGCCTCGTCTCAGGATGAAAACAACTTAGAAATTTTGTTCCTGAAGGAGCTTTAGCCCCCTCAAGGCGGCATTATAAAGAATCCCCGTGTTTAGCGGTGGTGGGGTAGACTGAAGGAGAACGACTGCGTGGCAGCTGATGCCCTCTTCTCTCCCGGTAAAACCCATTTGTTCGGTGGTGGTTGCTTTAATATTGACAGCATGTATGTCAATTTTACAGGTGTGTCCAAGGAGTTCTCTCATGCTGTCAAGGTACGGTGCAAGGCGGGGGGCCTGGCAGACCAGAGTGATGTCAGTATTGCCAATACCGTACCCATGTTTATGGGTCAACGCAACAACATGATCAAGTAAAATAATAGAATAAACGCCAGCAAACCTTTCGTCGGTATCGGGGAAATGTTTGCCTATATCGCCTAAACCAAGGGCGCCGAGCAGTGCGTCACACAGGGCATGGGTGAGCACGTCGGCATCTGAGTGTCCGGCCAGGCCATGGCTATGGGGTATCGTGATGCCGCCGAGCACAAGTTTCCTGTTTTCGGCAAAACGGTGGGCATCATAACCATGACCGATGCGTACATTTGGTGTGAAGTCTTGGTGGATTATTTTTTCGGCCAAGAGAAGGTCCTCCGGTCGGGTAATTTTGAAATTGGTTTCAGCGCCTTCGACAAGTGAATACCGGGATTGCTGCCTTTTCAAGAAGGGATGATTCATCGGTCACATCTGCCTCGCCGTTACACTGATAGGCCTTTTCAAGAAGTTCTCTTCGGACAGCCTGGGGAGTTTGGGCCTGCCAGAGGGATGACCGGTCAATCGTGGCAGCAACTCTGCCAGAATCATCTCCTCTTTTCAGGGTGTCTTTTACGCGGCACCGCAGCAATCCCGGCACCATGATGCAGAGCGGCAAGATAGCATCTGTTGATGATTTCATTGCTGACAAGCGGCCTGGCAGCATCGTGAACCAGGACAATAGACATATCGTCGTCAAGTGCTTTAAGGCCAGCCAGAACTGAGTCCTGGCGTCTGCGGCCTCCGGCCACTATTGCCAGGTTGTTTACATTGACGTCGTAGTGGTTGAACAAGGTCTTCGTTTTTTCAATCCAGGCCGCAGGGACAACCACCACAATTCGGTTGATGTGGCTGTTATTGATAAAAGCACGAACAGTATGGACGAGAATTGGTAAGCCGGCCAGTAGGTGATACTGTTTCGGATGATCAAGATTCATTCTGGTCCCGAATCCGGCGGCGGGAATTATGGCAGCGGCTGAGAGTGTCATATACAAAAAGGATAGGAGATACAATACAATGCAGAACGCATATATGAGCCTCTTGAGAGGCAGTGTGCTCAGCATCGTTGAGCAGCATCCGTAATGAACGAAGATGTTACGGTATAAAAAAACGGAGCGGGTTATAAGCCGAATTCTGTACCCCGTTAAGGGGCCATGATCATTTCACTGGGATGTTGATTGCTCAACACCTCTTGCAACCTACCCGGAGATCTCGGACGGGCCGCCCTCAAACATCTCCCTATTTGGTCTTGCTCTGGGTGGGGTTTACCATGCCTTCCATGTCACCATGGAAGCGGTGAGCTCTTACCTCGCCGTTTCACCCTTACCTGATAGAACACCTCTGTAAGGTACTAATCAGGCGGTCTGTTTTCTGTGGCACTTTCCCCCGGTCGCCCGGCGTTCGCGTTACGAACCACCCTGCCCTGTAGAGTTCGGACTTTCCTCTCCGGTCAAAAGACCGGAGCGACCATGCACCCGCTCCGTTTGCTAATGTAGTGGGAAACTCGTAAAAGTCAAAGCGAAAATGTGAGGTTAATTTTCTTCTGTTACCGGCGCAACGTAGTAATTTAATCTCTGGCATGTCGGGCAATCAAATATCTCGTCGCCTTTCAGCAACATATTGTATCGTTGAGGCGGAAGGGCCATGAAACAACCCTGGCAGACACCATCAACCACATTGACAACTGCAAGGCCATTACGGTGTTGGCGAAGGGTATCGTATTTACGAAGGAGAGATTTTTTAATTTTACTCGGCTTGATCAATGCGCTTGGCATCTTTTTTCTTTTTGCCCTTGTTGATTGCCTCAATGTTGGCCCTTACTTTATCGGTTTCTTCGGCAACAAGTTTCTTTTCGCCTTTCAGCAGATTCTTTTCCTCTTCCATTTGAGCTGTCAGTTTCTCGATGGATTCCATGATGACCATGATTTTTTCTTCATTTTCCTTGGCGCTTTTCTTGGCATCTTCAATTTCTTTGAGTAGAGCAGTCTGCTCACGACCGGTCTGTACCTGCATCATTTTCGACTGGCGTTCCCGGACGTGGTCCATCTTGTCGGCCATTTCACCCTCAAGAGTCCGACTTTCTTTTTGCTGAGAGGCAATTTTTTCCTGTAATTCGTTAATCAGCGCCTCTCTTTTAGCCAGAGCGGACATGCGTTGATCAAGTGCGCTTTGTTCAGACTTAATAGCGCCGTCGATCTGATCAATTTCCAGGTCAATAGCCTGGAGTGATACGAGTTGAGTTAAAGTTTCGTTCAAAATGATTCTCCTATGGAATGTGGTTCTCTATGGTTGGTATGTTTTATCCATTAAAACGAAAGGGTGACGTTCCTTTTTCGTTTGCAGAATTTTAATTTTCCAGTTTTTTCTAACCCCGGCCTCTCTGAGTTTTTTGACTAGTAGGGTGACTGCAGGTTTTTCGGTTGAGTAGTGGGTGCCGTCAATGATACAAAAGTCGCTCTCTACGGCCCAGATTGCGGTGCTGTGTTTTATTTCGGCAGAGAGGTAAACGTCTGCGCCACGTTGATAAGCAATTGGTGCTATATCGGAACCGCTTCCGCCGCAGACCGCAACGGTGGATACCTTTTGCGGGAGTGTCCCAGCCATCTGCACGGACGGGAGATTCAGGATATCAAGAACTCTGGCCAGAAAGTCAACAGAGGTCAAAGGGGTAGGGTAACTGCCGATACGTCCAAGACCGGTGTCTGTTTTATTGCCGTCCGCGGAAGGAATGAGGGGAGAAAGGTTTTGGAGGCCAAGTTGGTGCGCAAGATAATCGCTGACTCCTTCGCTGGCACTATCGAAATTGGTATGACAACCGATGATGGCAATATTATTGGAAAGAGCTTTCTCCAACAGCCTGCCACCAGGTTCAGCGGTGTTGATAGCCGGAAGTGGTTTGAAAATCACAGGATGATGAGTGATAATGGTATTAGCACCAATCGCTATTGCTTCATCCACCAGCCCGTTGGTTGGGTCGAGTCCGGCAAGAATCGCAGTCACCTCCTGTTCTGGGTGGCCAACCAGGAGGCCCACATTGTCCCATGATTCAGCCAGGCTGAAGGGTGCCTCCACATTAAGGCTTTCGAGAATGTCCTTTACTCTTACCGTCATATAGATTTTGTATCTTGCTACGAATAAAACAAAAAAGGTACACCCCTTGGGGATGTACCTTTGTTATTCATCTCACCCATCCAGGCATTTTTCGCCCGAATTGAGATATATATTCCAGGGGTGTTATGCTTTCCCCTTTTTGTATGTATAAACTTAGTTTCTTCAAGGAATCCGTTGTTTCTGTTCAGAAGCTGCTGTAGTAATGGTGGGCGCAGTAGGATTCGAACCTACGACCGATCGGTTATGAGCCGATGGCTCTACCAACTGAGCTATGCGCCCGTATCTTTCTTAGAAAGATAAAACGATCTATTTAAAATGACCTTGCCGACAAAGTCAATGGAAAAATCAAAAACAACAGTAAAATATCTTCGAAATGAGAGAAATGAAATCAAGGTAGTTTTGATTATAGCTTGGTTGCCAAAATTAACAAGATAACTATCCTTCTATCATTAATGACAATGTTCATGGCATTGATGGTCAGGTGATGTCTGTCAAGTTGTGGGGTATTCTAAACTCAAATGGTTGGTAAATATAAGAATCACTAAGAGTGAGGATGATAGGACGTTTCCTGGAAAGGCGTCAGAGCCAGTTTACAAGATGACGAGGAGGTTGTCAGAGAATTGGCAATTTGATTAAAGTAGAGGCATTAAACAAAGCGCAGCCATATAACCGATATTACAAGTATTATTATTTTGTGAATAACGATGAGTTTGAGTAAGAGAGAACTCTCGGGCAGCCTCCTAGGTGAATCACTTTGATATACACAAACCTCCTTCTATTTCTAGTTGCTATTTTTCTTTTTAGTATTGATAGCGTACCTGAGGTCACGCTACTGCCGGGTTGGCAGGCGCTGCTCTTGTTTCTCCTGCTTTTAGCCGGATATAATTGGCTGGCCGGGAGGCTGTTTGCCCGGCCGCGCGCCAATCGTTCAGCCGGATATTTTCAGACGGAAAAGCAGCTCTCTGTTTTAGCCTTGGTCTTTTTCGGCGCAACCCTCTATGTCTGCGATTCGAAATATTATCTCTCGTTGCTATCCTTTGGCAACACCACACCCGGACTGGTTAATTTTGCCGGACTTTTGCTTTTTGTTCTTTTCCTGGTAATTATGTGGAGGGCCGGGCAGAGGAACTATGAGTTGATCTTTGGCAGGAAGCAGAGCACTACCGCGTTTATACTGTCCAATATCAAGGCCAACCTGCCTATTGTACTGCCCTGGCTCATTCTCTCGCTACTCTATGATTTAGTTGCTTTGTTGCCTTTCCCCGGACTCCAGAAAGTCATTGCATCAGATTGGGGTGATCTTCTGTTTTTTGGCGTTTTCCTGTTTTTTGTGCTGATTTTCTTTCCTCCAATGGTACGAAGACTTTGGGGATGTAAAAAATTGCCGGACGGCTACCTGAAAAGTTATCTTGATGCCTTTTGTGCCAAACAAAATTTTACAGCTGATTACTATCTCTGGCCTCTTTTTGAAGGACGAATGTTAACTGCGGCGGTAATGGGTATTGTGCCAGGTCTTAGGTACATTCTCCTTACTCCTGCTCTCATCGAGACCATGTCCAGAGCTGAGATTGAAGCCATTTTAGCTCATGAAATAGGTCACGTGAAGAAGTATCATCTCCTGCTGTATATTTTTCTTATAGCCGGTTTCAGCTTGCTGGTCGGCATGCTCGCAGAGCCGTCTATCTACCTGTTTCTTTCTTTAAATTCCCTCAATAAGATGATTGCCATGAGTGGGATTTCGGCGGAAACGGCTTTGACTTTGGTTGGAGCGATACCGTTACTCATCTTTATGTTGATTTACTTTCGCTTTATCTTTGGCTATTTCATCCGAAATTTTGAAAGACAGGCCGATCTCTTCAGCCTCCAGATAATCGGCAACAGTCATGCCTTGGTTTCGGCCTTTGAGAAGATAGCAATTCTAAGTGGCGATATTCGCAATCAGCGTAACTGGCATCACTTCGGGATAGGTGAACGAATTGACTGCCTCGAACAGGCGGAAAGAGAGCCGAATCAAATCAGACGACATACGAGAAAGGTTCGGTACAGTCTGTTGGCCTATGCTGCAATACTGTTTCTTACCGTTGTTTTCGTCCGTCAGATCCCGACTGAAGCGCTGGCCAGGCACTATCAGGAAAATTATGCCGAAGCCGTCCTGATGCAGAAGGTTAAACAGGAGCCGAACCGGGCTATCTGGCAGCGCCTGATTGGAGATCTGATGCTGACCAGGAAGATGGAAAATAAAGCCCTTGCGGCATATGAAAAAGCCTATAGCCTTGAACCGACCAACCCGGAGATTATGAACAATTATGCCTGGCTGCTCCTGACCAGTGAGGACTTGAGCCTCAGGGATCCATCGAAGGCGCTTATTCTTGCCAAGGCAGCAGCAACCATCCTGCCGAAAGGACATGTGCTCGATACACTGGCCACTGCCTATTGGGCAAACGGACGAGTGGAGGAGGCGGTTCGCACGGAAGAGAGGGCAGCAGTGGTGGACGTGTCCCAGAAAAGGTATTACATGACACAGATCAATCAATTTACCAACCAGTCCTATGAAGAATCGGTTAAAGAACTGAAAATGCTGCAAAAAACCTCGCAAGAAGGGTGGAGGTAGGCGATGCCTCTGTTGGGAGCACATGAATCGGTTGCTGGTGGTCTTCATCTCGCTTTTGAACGAATTGAAAGAGTGGGTGGTAAAGCGCTGCAGATATTTACCCGCAATCAGCGGCAGTGGCAGCCTGCAGAACTTACGGTGGAAGAAATTGAGCTCTTTAGAAAAGCCCACGATAGATGCGGTGGGATGCCGGTTGCCTCGCATGCATCTTATCTGATAAATCTGGCTACCGGTAAAAAGGAATTATTGGAGAAGTCGGTGCATGGCCTTGCCCTGGAATTGACACGCTGTGCTCAGCTTGGTGTGCCGTATGTGGTTCTTCACCCCGGTTCTCATGGTGGTGACGGCGTTGAGACAGGGCTTGAGCGGTTTACCAGGGGGCTGGACGAGGCAATAGAGCGAAGTGCTGTCGCAGTACAGGTTCTGGTGGAAACTACAGCGGGGCAGGGCACCAGTCTTGGGAGTAGTTTTGAAGAACTTGCGTATATCGTGAGTAATACGAAATTTCCTCAATCGTTGGGAGTATGTGTCGACACCTGTCATATTTTCGCTGCTGGCTACGAATTTTCGACTGCGGATGGATACGAGGAGACATTTGGTGCTTTGGAGCGTTTAGTTGGTCTCGATAGGATACGATTTTTTCATCTCAATGATTCGAAGAAAGAGCTGAGCAGCAGGGTGGATCGTCATGAACATATAGGCAAAGGGACTATCGGACTGGACGGTTTTAAGAACCTGCTGAACGACAAACGATTTGCCGGGTTGCCGATGACCCTTGAGACTCCCAAAGGTGATAGTCTTGCCGAGGATCGTCAAAATCTGGAGATTCTCCGTTCGCTTATGTGAGAGCTCAGGGTAATTCTCTGAATCTTCTTGCAATATTATTATCTTCAGGCGAGAATGGGGCAAAATTATGTTCCTTTCCTGATCCCGACGAGCGGGACTTTTTTTAGTACTCTCTGAAGGGATATGAGCGGCTTAGAAGGTATATCAATGAAATTTCTGAACAGTGATGCTCTCCTGGATGTCCTCACAAAGCTGAAGGTGTTAACCCCCAAGCAGCGGCAATTTGTGACGCTGGAAAAGGGGAAAATGCGCCAGAAACTCCTGCGTCAGGCAAGCAATGAGGGTGAAGTGGATAAGGATTACCCCGATATGGTAGATATTACTGCGGGTTTCAACTTCAAGCTGCTTGGGGGAGATGGGCGATTAATTGATGAAGAACTCATCATGCGGGCCGTAGCAAAAGAGCATAATCTGCCCTTTAAAAAGCTCGATCCCCTCGAACTTGATATGGATGTTGCGACGAAGACCATTCCACGCAATTTCGCTATCAGGCAGCTTCTGCTTCCTTTTAAGATGGAAAACGGTGTGGTGGAAACGGCTATCTATCACCCCGATTGCCAGGCGGCGCTGGCGGATATCGAGCAGGCCAACCAGATCAAGATAAGTCCATATATTGCGACTAAGTCGGATATCAAGAGAATAATAGGCGAATTTTTTGGTTTCCAGAAGTCGATCAGTGCCGCAGAGGATCAGTTCGGTGTTATCCCGGGAGGAAGCAGTTCCATCGATATAGGCAACCTCGAACGATACGTGAAGATTTCCTCATCGAAAGGAATTACCTCTTCCGACCAGCATATCAAAACCGCAGTTAATCATATCTTCCATTATGCGCTTGAACAGCGGGCAAGTGATATCCATATCGAGCCGAAACGCAACATTTCCATGGTTCGATTCCGGATTGATGGCTCGCTGCACACCATCTACAATTTGCCGAAAGCTGTTCATGCCGCCATCGTCGCGCGAATTAAATTTTTGGCGCGCCTCGATATCGCAGAAAAAAGACGACCACAGGATGGCAGAATTAAAATCGGTGAAAAAAATGATAAAGATGTCGAGATAAGGGTGTCGACCATTCCTGTTTCTTTTGGGGAAAAGGCGGTGCTGCGTATTCTCGATTCCGAATTGATGTTTCAGCAGGTTGACCACCTTGGATTTTCAAAAAGGGATATGGAGGTCTACAATTCTTTTATCTCATCGCCCCACGGTATCATTTTGGTGACAGGTCCAACTGGGAGCGGTAAGTCGACGACGCTTTACTCGACCCTCAAAGAGATTGCCACACCGGAAAAAAATATTGTCACGGTGGAAGATCCGGTGGAGATGGTGCATGAGGAATTTAATCAGATTTCCGTGCAGCCGCTTATTGACGTGACCTTTACTACGATTTTGCGTAACATCCTGCGACAGGATCCCGATATTATAATGATCGGTGAGATTCGTGATCGTGAGACAGCCGCCCACGCGGTTCAGGCGGCAATGACCGGGCATTTGGTCTTTTCAACATTACATACCAACGATGCGGTTTCATCTATCGCTCGACTAAGAGATTTGGGGCTGCAGCCTTTCATGATAGCATCTACCTTGCTTGGGTGCCTCGCGCAGCGGCTGGTGAAAAAGATTTGTCCTGCCTGTGCTGAGGACTTTGAAATGAAAGGTGAAGATCTTTTTAAAATGGGCTTTCCAGTTGCCGAATCGGGTAGTATTGTTCTAAAGCGGGGAAAGGGTTGTCAGGAGTGCCGCGGGACGGGATATAGAGGGAGATGTGGGATATTCGAAATATTTCCGTTGTCTTCTCAGGTGAAAAAGATGGTTGCCGATGAGGCGCACACCTTAGAGATTAGACAGGTTGCAATACGGGAAGGAATGACTACATTACGCGAGGACGCATGGGATAAGGTTCGGCGTGGGATAACCACTTATGAGGAAGCGCTGCGGGTGACTTCTACATGACTGCTGGGCAAGAATTATGAAAAATGAGAGATAACAGCCGATGGCAATAAAGATTGTAGCCAAAAACAAGAAAGCCTTTCACGACTACCATATCGATGCTACCTATGAGGCGGGGATGGTGCTTTCGGGACCGGAAGTAAAATCGCTCCGGGCTGGCAAGGCGAACCTGCGTGATGGCTACGTGAAGATCGATTCCCGTGGTGAGCCGATGCTGCACAATGTCCATATTTCTATGTACTCCTTTGCCACCCAAAATCCGAATGAGCCACTCAGGGTACGGAAATTACTGCTGCATCAGCGGGAAATTAAGAAACTTATTGGTAAACTAAATGAAAAAGGTCTTGCTCTGATACCACTGAAGATATACTTTGTAGAAAATGGCAAAGCAAAGATTGAACTAGGCCTTGCCCGTGGTAAAAGAGAGTATGATAAACGTGCAACGCTCAAAGAACAGCAAAGTAAACGTGAGATTCAGAGAGAGATGCGCCATGACAAAGTATAACCAAAAACGTGAATCTAAATAAAGGGGGCGAAACGGATTCGACGGGGATGTGTAAGCTCATTGTTGCATGCCGAGCTTCTATTTGCTCGTAAAACCGATAGAACATAAATATAATCGCAGACGATTATAACTACGCAGTAGCAGCTTAATAACTGTCATACTGCCGTTCCACCGGTCTTCGCCCGAAAGGCCGGATTTGGGGCGTCGACTCAACGGGCTGGTCACCTGAAGGTTGCCTGTCTTTCAGAGGACGAGATCTCACAGACTAGTTCCAGGAAATCTATGTTCCGACCGAGTTCCTGGCGCGAAAATTAAAGTACGGAACTAAGCATGTAGATACGAGAGGGGAGCATTTTCGGACGCGGGTTCGACTCCCGCCGCCTCCACCAAGTAATTGAAATTATTGCATAAAATGCGTTTTTTTAAAACGGGAGCCTATCCTTCACCACCCCGGCCATTTATCGGCTCGCAGGAGGTGAATGATGGGCTTTTCTATTTCTGTACAGCTTGTTACGGGAGTCTTGGTGATTTCATAGCCATGTTCTTGGCCTATTGCAATAATCATGATTGTTTGCAAGGCTATGATAATTATATAGCGTCTGATGTAATAGACTGCAGATGGTTTAAGTGAGCACCACAGTCTGCCTCTGAATCGATTTCGATTTGTCATATGCGGTTGGAGGTCTTGCCGTAATAATTGGCACGTTCATTTTTATAATTACACAGAACATCAATTATTTCTTCTTTTCACATTAACGCTTTCCTTGTTTTTCCATGCTTTTCAAAAGTTCGCTGGCGATATTGGGGCTTTCGAGACGCATGATGCTCTCTTCCGCACTGCCGAAACTGAGCAAATTGATACTCCCATACCATACGACCTTTTGATCAATGAGTGCGAATTTCTGATGAATGTTTGAACGAAACACTACGCTCACACCGGCATTTTGCAACATATCGAGAGTCCCTTGCAAGGCAGCTGGTTCCTTGCCCCTGAAATCTCCTGCCGGTCTCGTTACAACTATTACACTTACATTTTTCCGCAACGCAATCTCCAACTGCTGTATCATTTGCAAGGTGCGCCTCTTGGTAATGAAGGGGCTTACGATCAGGATCTCTCTTTCCGCGGCCAGAATATCATTGTCGTAAACCGGCAAAAAGTTGCTCTTGTCAAAGATAATGTCGATCGAGTCCGCCAGGGCAGCACCAGCCTTCGCCTTATAACCGATCGAGGCGTATCCGTTCAGCCGTTTATGGTACATTTTCTCAAGCATGCTTACATGGATATCGACATAGTCGTAGATCTGGACCTCTCTTTTTTCTTCAAACAGTCTGTGAAGCCTGCCCGCATATTGCTGCAGGGTTCCCTTCCACGATATTGGCATGGTCAAAAACAGGGTGTCGAGACGCGGTTCGTCGAATCCCTCCCCGATATACCTGCCCGTGGCGACCAGCGTCAATTGCTTGTCCGCGGGTGTGTCGGATATCCGCTTGAAAATTTCTGCGATTTCCCTTGTTCCCCTTCCTCCCCTGAGTGTCATGACTTCGGGAATTTTTTCCCTGAGTTTTCCGGCGATTAATTCCAGATGGTTGGTCCTTTCGGTCAAGACAAGGCAGTTCCTTCCACTCTCATGGCTTTTTACTACATCGTCGACAATCTGCTGATTACGCATCTCGCTTCCAACCATGAGCGAATAATGCTCCTGGATCGATACATCTTTTTCATCCTTGTCAAGCGGGACCCTCAGCGCGGTGAATATCGGTATTACGAAATGATCGAAGGGCCTTTTTTCCGCCTGTTTCTTTGCGTCATCCCTATATCGTACCGGACCGCATTGCATGAATATTATGGGATGATGACCATCTTTCCTGATAGGGGTTGCGGTTAAGCCATAGACATACTTTGCCTTGGCGGCTTTAAGGATCTCGTCAAAACTCACGGATGCGACATGATGGCATTCGTCGACGATGACCATGCCATAATCTTTCACGCAGTCCCTCACTTCATTTTTCCTGTTCAATGATTGCATCAAAGCAATATCAATGATTCCGCCCAGGCTATTCTTGCCTTGCCCCAGTTGTCCGATGATGCTTCGGTCCTTTTTTCGTCCTCTCTTTTTCACACCTCTGTCCGATACGGGCAGGGGTTCATTTATCGCCAGGAATTCTGACAATTTGTTCTTCCATTGCCTTATCAGGCTGGCTCTATCGACAATAATGAGGGTATTGACTTTCCTTTCGGCGATTAGTTTGATTGCCACAACCGTTTTCCCGAAAGCCGTTGTGCCGGAGAGAACACCGATATCATGCTCAAGCAACCAGTCCACTGCCTGTGGCTGTTCGTTTCGCAGGTTGCCAATGAATGCAACGTCGATCCTTTTGCCGTGATTGGTCTTATCCAGGCAATTGACATCCATTCCCAGTTCGTCAAAAACTGATCTCAGATCCTGCTCGCAGCCTCTCGGCAGGCAGAGATAATCGGCAGTATCGTCAGCGCAACAGACAATTCTCGGTTTGTTATAGGTCGGCAGGCGCATCGCCTGATTCTTGTAGAACTCGGGATTTTTAAAAGCCGCCAGGCGTTTTAACTGGTTCAGGGCCCTTTGCGAGATGCCTGCCTTCGGAACAAACAGCATATTTGCTTTTACGATATCTATTTGCCTGGGAAAATCCGTTTTCAGTAATTTGACCTTGGTCGTTTCCCATGGTTTTTGCGTTTCTTCTTCATCTCTTTTCAAGACCCCGAGTTCATTTCCCTGACCCAGTTTCAAAGAAAGTGTTATTACGTCATCTTCCGAGAGCGTTCGAATCGTGTTTAGAAACACCCACTGATCGGGATACGGTTCGAAATTTTGGTCGATGAATTCACTGTTTTTATCTTTTCTTGCCTCCTTTTGTAATGGCAGCGCTATCAGATTCCCCAGACCGCCCTTGGGCATGGTGTCCTGATTTGGGAAAAATCTGTCGTATGATTTGAAAGTGATCTCATGCCTGTACTGCATGGCGTAGGTAAGCAGGGATGTGCCGAATTTTCTGGCCAGGGATGCTGTTAAAGGGCTTTCAAAGAATACCCACGCATGGCTTCCATTGCCGGAACGTGAGCGCTCGATGGCAACAGGGATAGCAAATTCCGCACACACCTCCCGCAATACCGAGATATCCTTTTGCCACTCCCCATCGTCAAAATCGATCGCCAAAAACCAGCACGTCTCATCAGGAAGCATCGGGTAAATTCCGGCGACTATTTTCCCCCGCAGATGGTTATCAATTACTTTCTCAGTAAGAGCAGCATATGCTTTATGGGTGCAACCGGTGCATGTCCCCTTCGGCTTAACGCATAGTCCTGGTTTCCATTCATTCAGACAGGAGGGCGAATACCCGGACGTCCCTTTTTTCTTATTTTCCCATCTCCTGGCGTAAACATCGTCCCGTCCTTTGAAAAGCGACATAAACAACTTGATTTTATCTCCTTCGTCAGCATTCTTGCTCATACCTTGCGGCGAAACTTCAGCAGCTTGCGGAGCGATTATTTCAGATTCGGATTTTTTCCCGGAAATTTCATCACCCGAATATCGCGCCTCCACAATAACCAACCGTGCCTTCAGAGCTCTGATTTCCTCTTTCAAGTTACTGTTTTCAATTAATAACGATCGACACTTTTTAGATAGCTCTGAAATTGAAATAGAATCTTCAATTTTCATGTTGGGACCTCCCACGTTTCCCATCTGAGCAAAGGAATTCAAACTCTTCCAGAACAAGCTTTACGATCCTTGCCGGCAGGAACACTCGTAGACCGAGACAAAGACATCGCATAATAGTTCGATCCGGTTCTCAGTTCATACATCTCGAACAACTCTTCCGGTCGTCGCGACATGACAATCGACAGATAATCACTGCCGCCGATATCTATCGGATAATGAAAACGATATTCTTATGGGCGTAATATGTCAATTAAGGCGATCGGCATCATGCAGATGGAGTATGTGATCAGGATAGTGGATTGTTCTAATTTAGGTCTTGATTTTCTGACACAAATCAGACATATTGTTGCCACTTATAAACAAGTGGAGTCGTTTTGTCTGGAGCCCGGCATGAAAAAAAAGCCAGAAGACATTTTTCGCTCATGTGGTGGCCAACTGCGAATGAGCGAGGCGATTGAGCGCGGGATAACCCGCTACATGCTTTATTCACTCCGAGACAAAGGGGTGATTGAACAGGTCAGCAGAGGGGTTTATCGTCTGGTGGAGCTTCCGCCCATCAGTAACCCAGACCTTGTGACGCTTAGCCTCCGTTTTCCGAATGCCGTCATTTGCCTTATCTCAGCACTTGCTTACCACGAGATAACGACACAGATTCCGCATAGCGTTTCTGTAGCGGTTCCCAGGGACTCACGGCAGCCATCCCTTGACTATCCGCCACTCCTCGTTCATCGATTCTCCGATCAGGCATATCGAGCTGGTATTGAAGAACATCAAATCGACGGCATATCGGTCAAAATTTACAATCCAGAGAAAACGCTTGCCGACTGTTTTAAGTTTCGCAATAAAATCGGCATGGACGTAGTACTGGAAGCCCTGAAACTCTATAGGACTCGGAAGAAGTTCGACCACGAGAGGTTACTTAAATACGCAAGGATCTGCCGAGTTGCAAAGGTAATGCGCCCCTACCTGGAAACGAGTGTATGAAAATCACAAGGAATGTACCGGCATCTGTTCGGCAACGACTTCTCAATCGTGCCAGGAATGATAAAAGGCCGTTTAATGAGCTGCTCCAGTATTACGCCATGGAGCGGTTTTTGTACCGCCTGTCCGGGTCCGCCCATGCTGATTGCTTCATTCTCAAGGGTGCGTTGATGTTGAGAGTTTGGAGTTCCTCTGAATTCCGGCCCACCATGGATATCGACATGCTGGGAAAAACGAACAACGAGGAGGCCAGTATTATCAAGCAAATTCAGGATATCATGGCTATGGACGTGGAGCCGGACGGACTTACGTTCGACCCGGATTCAATCCAATCTGAACGGATCACCGAGGATGCGGATTACGAAGGGATTAGAATTCGGTTTCGTGGAATGCTGGATTCGGCCAGGGTCAGTATGCAGATCGATATCGGATTCGGTGACATCGTTTATCCGGGGCCAGAAGAAGCGGATTTACCGACCATGCTTGGTTCCCCCGTGCCGAGGCTCCTGTGTTACAGCCGGGAGAGCACCATCGCCGAGAAGTTCGAAGCCATGGTGAAACTCGGGGCGCTGAACAGCCGTATGAAGGATTTCTATGACATTTGGCTTCTTTCTCGTCAGTTCGATTTCGCCGGAGCAAAGCTTGCCGAGGCAGTCCGGTTGACTTTTGAGCGGCGTGGAACGGTAATACCTGTCGGAATCGAAGCGTTCGACGAACCCTTCATCAGCGCCAAACAGATTCAGTGGTCAGCCTTTTGGAAACGACTCCAGCAAGATCATGTTCCATTTTCATTTCGCGATATCGTATCGGCAGTGGAAACATTTCTTGTACCAGTGGCCTCCGCAATATCTCAAGGAACTACCAAGCCTATGAACTGGATCGCTTCAGGACCATGGATGTGAATAGAGTATCAATTTCAACTAATCATCACAATATCTGTGACCAAAATTGTGTCCAAAAAGCATGATGAACTGTGACTTGCAATTACTATGAGTGATATCCAACCAAGAATGGCGATCTACGGAAAAGCCATTAATAATCTATTCTTAGATCACTTAAAATCATTTTGTATCTCATACTGTCATCGGCTTGCACAGGGGTTCGACTCCCGCCGCCTCCACCATTTTTTTGATATAACTGAGGAAATTAGAAATCCTCAAGCAGGTAGCCCATTTTTATCCAATTCTGTTATCCACAAGATAGCAACAAGAGAGGTAAAAGATGGGCTTTTCTGTTTCTAACCCGACCATCCCCCCCACGCGGGGAGGTGACGAGTGTTATTTCCGGGGGTTGCATCCGCCCCAAATCACATTGTATACCGGATGTCTGGATAGCTCTGGTTTCTTTAAAGATACCAGGTGAGCAGCTTCTAGTTCCCTCCCAGCCAGCATGGCGGCTAAGGACGGTGGATCCGTATACCTTGATTGTGTCAGATACGAGTCTTGCCATCACGTTCGCTTTGGCGGGACAGCGCCAAAGCTGAATCGCGGACCAGATGCCCTTCTATTGCCCGAGGGATCCAGTCTTGTCAAAATGTCCACCATCCGAAAGCTGGGCATCGCCGTTTCAGATTGAATGTCATGTCTTTTATAAGTCTCTTAAGTTCCATAAGCCTTTGACCCCGCCAAATCGAACGGAATCACTACGTATACAACTATATTACACCGGGATTGACTAAAGTGGCCAGGGTGAAATATGTTATATATCGATAAATAACAGCATCTTGAGTACTCCACTCCGCCGGCTGATCGCCGACCACTTGCCACCAATGCGGAGGCAAATGATCTTGTTTTGTTTGGTGTAAAAATGGTGTAACAATTCACCTACCCCAACACCAACTAATGACCAACCAATTGTCCAGTTTTTAGCGTGAAAAACTGGACAATTGAAGTTGGTGGTGTTGTTCTGTTTATTATGAATATAGCTGATACCATAAGGACTATGTCTTTAGCGACATATATTCTGTTTATTGCTTTTTCGACATGAAATGTTATTATGTCGAAAAAGACAAGGAGGTGTCATGGAAATGTTACTTGTTTCACCTAAGGATATAGGGGCTGCACTGCGAACTCTTCGTAAGGAGAAGGGGTTGAGTCAGAAAGAACTAGGTCAAAAAGTGGGGCTTGATCAAAAAAAACTGTCGTTGCTTGAAAACGGTAACCCGAACTGCAGAGTTGACAGTCTGTTTCGTTTACTCTCTGCCTTGGAGCTGGGCGTTGTTTTGCAATCAAAATCTAACTCTTCTACTTCAAATCAGGATGACTGGTAATGTCCTCTAAAAAGAATGTTTCACTGCAAATATTGATGAATGGGTATTTGGTTGGCCGCTTACATTCTTCAGCTCAAGGAGTTTTGAGATTTAATTATGAAGAATCATGGCTTGATTTTGACAATCGAAGACCTTTATCTCTTTCATTGCCTTTAAGCAGCCAAAGCTACAGCGGCGTTATTGTCGAAAATTACTTTGATAATCTCCTTCCAGATAGCCTAGCGATTCGTAGCAGGTTGCAGGCACGTGTGGGAGCTGAGACGACCCGGTGTTTTGATTTACTTTCTTACATTGGTAGAGATTGTGTAGGGGCGTTGCAGCTGGTGGCAGAAGGAGCCCCTGTTGATATTCGAAAAATAACAGCGACGCCTTTATCCGATGTTGAGATTTCAGCAATACTTCAGAGTTATCGAACCATGCCTTTGGGTGTGAATATTGAGAAAGATTTTCGTATATCAGTAGCAGGAGCCCAGGAAAAGACAGCATTCCTAAAACAGGATAATCGTTGGTGTAGACCAAGTGGTGCGACGCCAACCAGCCATATCTTTAAATTACCCATAGGAGAACTGGGAAACACCGGTATTGATCTTGGGGATAGTGTAGAGAATGAATGGCTCTGCCTGCAGTTACTTGCTGAATTTGGAGTACCGGTAGCAAGTAGCGAAATAATGCAGTTTGGTGAGCAAAGGGTGCTCGTTGTTGAGCGTTTCGATCGTCGTTGGGCAAAAGATGGATCGTGGCTCATGAGATTACCTCAGGAAGATATGTGTCAGGTTACAGGTGTATCCGGAAACTTGAAATATGAAAACGATGGTGGCCCAGGCATGCGCACGATTATGGATATCTTGCTGGGGTCTGAGCGTAGTTATGAGGATCGTCGGGTATTCATGATGACCCAACTGCTTTTTTGGATGTTGGCTGCTATCGACGGTCATGCTAAAAATTTCAGTATTTTTCATCTGAGAGGTGGTTTGTTCCGTATGACTCCACTTTACGATGTGATTTCAGTTCATCCACTGGTTGCAAACGGACAGTTGGCAAGTCAACGTGTAAATATGGCGATGGCGGTTCAATCTAAAAATCGACATTACCGTAGAGATAGGATAGTTCGTAGGCATTGGCTAGAAGCTGCAAGGAAATGCCGCTTTTCTGTTGACGAGATGGATAAAATTATTGAGGAATGCTGTGACTCAATTGATGGTGCAATAGAGCGTGTTGCCGCTCGAACTCCAGGTGGATTTCCGGAAGTGATAGCTAAAGCTATTTTTGCCGGTTTACGTTCATCGCGAGATAGTTTGGTACGATAAGAGGAGTGAGGTTCTAAGTATGAAACGGATGATCATGAAAAGGTCAACTCAGAGTACAAAATAGAGTTGTCCAGGAAGGGCTCATTGTTCTTATTTCAACACCGTTGCAGCCAATATCAGTCATTTATTGGTAAAAGCCGTATTCACCGAGTTCATGCTGAGTAAGCCTAGAGCGACCACATTTTAATGATTTTAAATAATGAGGCTGAGCGTTGCAGGCAGGCCTATCAGAAGCATTTTGAAGAGACTCTAAAATCCAGCAATTCTCTGGAACAGGCTGTAGATTCTTGTGCTCATCTTTACCTCGACGGAAAACCGGTAAAAAAAGGATACACTAATCAAGTTCGATCATCTGCACTATGGCAATGTCATTTTTGGCGAACGCTACCTGATGCCTTTTATTTATCAGATGTTGTCGCATTTGCATTAGGACGCTCCCTCCATTACGGCCTTGAAGACGCAACATTATTTGAAAACCTACTCCACAAAGCTCCAGAAACGCTGAAGCGAGGTGTGAGATATTCTCAAATTTTCCTTAAACCTGATTCATCGCCATGGAAGCAAATCTTGTCATTGCCAAACAACGGAAATGAAGATTTTCTTGATTTTCTGACCGTTTGTCACCGGTTACATGCTGAACTGTGCGCAAGTGACAAAGCTGTCGCTGATCTTCAAAGGCAACTGGATGATTTGACCATATTCGAATACCTTTTGTACGCAAGCCTATTCACTTTCCAGAATCTTGTACCTGAACGATTCGATTTATCTATGGTCGACGATGACTGGAGTGAATTACATCAAAGTGCTTGGGATGCTTTGAGTGAACTCCTGATGTGGAAGCTGAAAACAAGGAATGATGATGATTTAAAGCTTAATGAGAGATTTTTGGCAAAATCTCTCAAGCGTCATTTAATTCCGCTGCTGTTACCTGGAGAAGGATCTCCTGCTATAAGCCGTAAGAATCTTGAGGTGTTCAGCCAGCTAATCGCTGCTGTAATAAAACGTAATAATTTATTGCACAGGACAATTTTTGAGTTTTGTCTGGACGATGATTACCGCTATAAATTTGATGGCGAGCATTTAACGCTATACCCAATTGAAATACCTGAGGAGTCAGAATGGGATTTCAATGGCAGAAAATTATCAGCACTGCATCGTTATTGGTTCAACAGGGCAGTAATCCAATATTTCAATTCTGATTTACCGAGTCAACCATCTGGATTGCCTGAAAATGAAATGTCCAATCGCTTGGCGCACATCAAGGCTATTCAGGTGTATCTTCAATTGGATGAGATATACGGTATGGATCCGGTTATTTCATTACCGGATGGTACGCAGGTAGACCTGTTTAAGGCTATACACTCTCTTGAGCTCATGACAGCTTTTTTTAATGTTTCATACATTGGAAAGTTCCAAGAGTTTCAGCAGGACTCAGGTCATTGGCTCAGCGCTCTTTCTCAGCTAATGATAGAAGGACTAACAACTGGTGAGAATCGTTTCCCTCTTACATGGGCTGAACCACATGAAAAAGTACAGAGAATCAAGTCATGGATGGTTTCAGATTCGGCACCCAGATGGGGATATCAGGATGGCTGAGGCTATATTGGATTTCTGGACTAATGATCTTCAAGGACTTTCCGATATGCTTAAAAAATCACCTAACTCACCAACACCTGAATTAAATGAAAATCCGATCATTAAACTCGGGAAATATGGTTTCCAGCTACCATGGTTGATGGCATCCCAGAACAACTCAACCGCTGCCATTAATAATTTACGCAGAATTGGCTGTCGGCGCGAAGGTCGGAAAGACGAGACTGATCGTATCGAGTTACGTTTAGGTGATCTTTTTAGAAGTAAAGGGTTTGCTGTTGTGCATTCCTATCAGCCAGATTTGGTAAACGGTAAAGATCCAGGTGAAGTAGATCTCCTTTGCTATATGGATAATCATCTTCTCGTCTTAGAGGTAAAATCGACTTACATCAGAAAGACCAAACAGGATGCCTGGATCCATCGAACCAATACGTTGAGAAAGGCTTCACAGCAGCTCAGGCAGAAAGAAAATGCATTAGCTCAGGCCATCGTAAATGATGCTGAATCTGCAAGCAAAACTCAAACTTCCGGATCAGAAAGATGCTATTAAAATTTATCCGTGGATTGTAGATACTTCGATAGAGTATGACCAGGAACTAATCGATGGCTATCTCAAGGTTTCTTTGGAGGGTTTGATTGTCATTCTGAACAATGATCGGGAATTACTTACAGGGAATCTGCTGATAGAAGAAGAGTTACCAAAGGATGATATGTTTTCTGACGGATTCTCAGTCCAGCGTTTCATAGAAATTGTGGAGAAAGGGGAGTTGTGGTCGGTCCTCAAAGGGGACACAAATAGTGCAAACTATAGTTGTCACGGTAAGACACCTCATTTTCTCAAATGAGGTCATGTGAAGAAACGAAAATTTATCTACTAACCCGACGAGTCGGAAATCTTTTTAGAATCACTGGATAAGTACCTTCACGAAATTCATTCATAAAAACAAGAGATAAGCGCAGATTTCGAATGAATTTCTAAGGAACTCAATTGGTTCACCCCTGAATTCAGTTGCTACTCAACGCCTAGGAAAGTATTGGTATTATTCTTCTTGGTAATATATCCTGACGTAGTTATTCCTTTTTTTTGAGTAAGACTTGTCAAAATTTCAACCAATAACAACTCCGTTAATGCCATGAGAGATGCCCAGAAGCCGGACCATATTAGTGACTTAGAAATGAACTGAGTCCCGGCTTACTTTCCGTCTACCGGGGTCAGAGAAACAGGCAACTTTAATAGAATAAGGATAAATGCGGATGCCCCAAAAAGAACAACAATTTTTAGAAGCACTTGATAAAAAATTATGGACTGCGGCGGACAAGCTGCGCTCCACCCTGGATGCGTCCCAGTATAAACATGCGGTTCTGGGATTGTTGTTTGTCAAATATGTCTCGGATTCCTTTGATATTCGGCGGCAGGAGTTGGCTGAACAATTCAAGGACTCGGCGCATGATTATTTTATCGACCGGGCAGATTATGAGACAGATATAGAGTACCAGGCCGAGATTGATGATGAGTTGGAGATTAGGGATTACTATACGGAAAAGAATGTCTTCTGGGTGCCGCAGCTGGCCCGCTGGCAGACCCTGCGAGATAATGCAACACTGGCGCCAGGTACCGAGATTGAAATCAAGAACGGCAAGACCCACACCTACACCTTCACCCATGAAAAGATTACACAGCTTGGTTTGGATAAAAGCTCCACAAAGCTATTGCCCATTGGAACCACAATAATATCGGCACGGGGGACTGTAGGCCGACTTGCTTTGACTGGGGTTGAAATGGCAATGAACCAATCATGCTATGGAGTGTTGGGCATGAATGGCATTGGCCGATATTTCAATTTTTTCAACCTCCAAAGGGCCGTGGGTTTACTTCAGCAAAACACACATGGGGCTGTTTTTGATACCATCACTCGGCAAACATTTGAAACAGTTAAATGCATAAAGCCAACGAACTTAATCCTTAGCGGATTTGAGATGATGGTTTCACCTTTGATGACAACGATTCATAATAATTTGCATCAACACACCACCCTTGCCCAACTTCGCGACACCCTTCTCCCTAAACTCCTCTCCGGCGAGATCAGCGTCGACTCGGCCCAGGCTGCAGTTCGTGCCCATTTTTCGCTAATTTGAGCTCAAAAACAGGTGTAACCTGTTGAAATTACGTTTCCGATTCACCAAAACTGCTTGTAGTGCCGACCTACCCTCTTGATTTGTTGCAAATATCGGGCAAAATACGGGGATGTTTCTACGAGCCAAAAAACGATATAAAGATGGCAAGGAGCATCGGTACTGGTCCATAGTCGAGAACCAGAGGTTACCGAACGGCAAGGTCTGTCAGAGACAGGTTCTCTATCTTGGTGAAATCAACGACAGCCAAAAAGCCGGATGGTGCAAGGCCATTGATGTGGTCGATGGAAGACATGACCAACCGACCCAACTCGCCCTTTTCCCGGATGATCGTGAGGCACCGGAATTGGCCTGCGAGACTGTCAATCTCCGGCTGTGTGATCTTTCTCTGCACCGACCGAGACAGTGGGGAAGCTGTTGGCTGGCATGTCACCTCTGGGACCAATTGCGACTGGACCAGTTCTGGACTAAAAAGCTCACCTCCGGTCGCAAGGGCACCAACTGGCTCAATGTTTTAAAGACTCTGGTCTCCTATCGACTCATCTCTCCGGGGAGCGAATGGCGATTACATCGTGAATGGTTCAGAGGAAGTGCCATGGCCGACCTACTCGGAGAAAATGATTCCCTGGTACAAAAAGACAAACTGTATCGTTGTTTGGACAGGATCGTCGAACATAAAAGGGACTTTTTTACCTATCTCAACAATCGATGGCAAAGTCTGTTTAACATCAAATTTGATGTTTTGCTGTATGATTTGACCAGTACCTATTTCGAGTGTGATCCTCCCGGTGCCGGCAAACGCCAATTTGGCTATAGTCGGGATAAACGTCCCGATTGTGTTCAAGTTGTCATTGCTCTGATCGTTACACCGGATGGTTTTCCTTTGGCCTATGAAGTGATGCCAGGAAATACCAGCGACAAAACGACCCTGGTGGATTTTCTTCGGGCAATTGAGGAACAATATGGCAAAGCCAACAGAACCTGGGTCATGGATCGCGGTATTCCAACCGAAGAAGTTCTTGCCGGTATAAAAAATGGAGAACAACCGATTTCCTATCTGGTCGGCACCCCCAAAGGAAGATTGAGCAAACTGGAAAAGTCATTTCTGCAAAAGCCATGGGAGCAGGTTCGTTCCGAGGTCAAAGTGAAGCTGCTGTCAGAAGATGGAGAATTGTACATTCTTGCCAGAAGTGATGGACGAGCTGACAAGGAACGAGCCATGCGCAAAAGACGGTTGAAAAAACTGTGGCGCAGGCTGCATGAACTGCAGCAGCAAAATATCACTCGCGACACCTTGCTGCTCAAAATTGGTGCTGCCAAAAAAGAGGCAGGCAGAGCCTACTTTCTAGTGAAAATCAACCTGCCCAAAGCTGACGAACCGGTAAATCGAGATACCTTTAGTTTTCGCCTGCACAAGAAGAAATTGCGTGAGGTTCGACGCCGGGAAGGCTGTTACCTGCTTCGTTCAAATCTGACCGCAACTGATCCCGCCATGCTTTGGCAGTATTATATACAATTGACTGAAATCGAACAGGCTTTTAAAGAACTGAAAGGGGACCTCTCGATCCGGCCCATTTATCATCAGATGGACGAGCGGATCGAGGCACATATTTTTGTTGCATTTATTGCCTATTGTCTACAAGTTACGCTCAAGCATCAGGCCAGACAACTTGCTCCCGGTCTGACCCCACGATCTATTCTGGAGAAATTTTCAACCATGCAGATGCTGGATGTCCATATCCCGACAACAGATGGTCGCTACCTGATACTCCCTCGTCACACTCAGCCTGATCGTGATATGAAACTACTTCTGGCACAACTGAAATTGATTCTTCCCAAGCAGCCACCACCGAAAATAGTTACTGGTGCCAAACATCTTGAGAATGCTGTTGTTATTGAGGAGGTGGTATGACTGTCGCCATTGAACAACTTGAAAAATGGATGGCGGCCCCATCAGAAGATGAGCACTTAGAATTTAAGGAAGCCAAGAACCGCTTTGATTTTGAAAAACTGGTGGCCTACTGTACGGCCCTTGCCAACGAAGGCGGCGGCCACATGGTGCTGGGGGTAAGCGATAAACTGCCCCGGCAGGTTGTCGGGACCGCAGCCTTTGAAAATCTGGAGCGGACCAAGGCAGGGCTCTTGGAACGGCTCCATCTGCGGGTATTTGTTGAAGAGATTGCCCACCAGCAAGGCCGTGTGCTGATTTTCGAGGTGCCATCACGCCCCATCGGCATGCCTGTCCAGTATAAGGGTACGTATTGGATGCGCGGCGGTGAAGAATTGGTTCCCATGACCCCGGACATGCTCAAACGGATTTTTGATGAGTCCGGCCCTGACTTTTCGGCTGAGATATGCCCCAAAGCAACCCTGGCTGACCTCGCCCCCGAAGCAATTGACAGGTTCCGCTCTATCTGGTTGCGACGTTCAGGAAATGACAGCCTGCTTAAACTTTCCTCCGAACAACTTCTTGAAGATGCTGAACTCATCGTTGACAGGAGCATCACCATTGCTGCGCTTGTCCTTCTGGGAACGGCAAAGGCACTTTCCAGGCACCTGGCCCAGGCGGAAATCGTCTATGAGTACCGGTCCAGCGAGGCCTCAATCCCCTACCAGCAACGCAAGGAGTTCAGGGAAGGCTTTTTCCTGTTTCAGGATAAGCTCTGGGAAACCATCAATCTCAGAAATGACCTGTTTCAATACCAGGACGGTCTTTTCCGGCAGGAAATTCCAACCTTCAACGAAGCCGTGGTGCGGGAGGCCATTTTAAACGCAGTGAGCCACCGTGACTACCGCCTCGGAGGGTCTGTCTTTATCCGCCAATATCCGTCCCGGCTTGAAATTGTCAGCCCTGGCGGCTTTCCATACGGTATCACGGTTGACAATATTCTCTGGCGGCAGTCTCCCCGCAACCGGCGGATAGCTGAAGTTTTTGCAAAATGCGGGCTGGTGGAGCGATCCGGCCAGGGCGCGAACCGGATGTTTGAGGAGTGTATCAAGGAAAGCAAGCCAGCCCCGGACTACAGCGATACCGATGAGTATCAGGTTTCTCTCTCCCTGCGCGGGGATGTTCAAGACCCGCTATTTTTGCAGTTTCTTGAAAAAATCGGCAGGGAGACTCTGTCTTCCTTTACGACCAAAGACTTTCTGCTGCTCGACTGCCTGCACAAGGAAAAGCCAGTTCCTCAGGAACTTGCGGATAGGATACCTCGGCTGGCCGAGTTAGGTGTCATCGTCCGGGCCGGAAAAGGGAAATATGTGTTATCGAAACGATTTTATGCCCTTGTGGGGAAGAAGGGCGTGTATACCCGAAAGAAGGGGCTTGACCGTGATACGAACAAAGCTTTGTTGTTCAAACATATCAAGGGGAATGAAGCAGATGGCAGCCGTCTGCAGGAGATGTTGCAGGTACTGCCCTCCTTGACGGTTGACCAGGTAAAGACGTTGCTCCGAGAGATGAAGAAAGATGAACAAATCCATGTTGTTGGGCGGACAAGCAATGCTCGCTGGTTTCCGGGGAACGGTGAATCATGATTTGTGTTTTCAACACAATCTCAACACAAGGAAAACACAAGTTAGCTGTGAATTCCTTTTAATTTAAAGCTGTTAAGATATTTGGTTTTGTGTTTGAACGTATTCTTCCAAAATGAGAACACACAATGGATGTGTCGAAATAAGAGACAAATATCGACATATTTTCAAATTGTGGCGATCCCATAAAGGCATGTGGAAAAATGATCACCGAAGACCAACTTGAACAAATCTGCCTGGAGTGGTTCCGCGAAGGCGGTTATGAATACGCCTTTGGTCCGGACATTGCCCATGACGGTGAAACTCCGGAACGGATTGACTACCGGCAGGTTGTGCTGGCTGGCCGCCTTCTTTCTGCCATGCAGAAGATCAATCCCCATATCCCTTTGACGGTTCTGGAAGAGGCGGCAGTTTCTATCATCAAGCCGCAATCCCCGGCACTGATCCACAACAACCGTACCTCTCACCGTCTGCTGCTGGAGGGGGTGCCGGTTGAATACAGTGACGGAGAAGAAACCCTCAATGACCACGCCCAGCTGATCGACTTCAACAACTTCCGCAATAACCAGTTTTTGGTTATCAATCAGTTTACCATCCAGGGCACCAAGATGAACCGGCGGCCCGATGTTGTGGTATTTATCAACGGCTTGCCCATTGCAGTTATCGAGTTGAAGAATCCGAGTAACGAGCAAACCGATGTCTGGGATGCCTTCAATCAGCTGCAGACCTATAAAGATGAGATTAGCGACCTATTTGTCTTTAATGAGGCTTTGGTTGTGAGCGATGGTTGGACCGCTCGGATTGGCTCGTTGACCGCCAACAAGGAACGGTTCATGCCTTGGCGCACCATCAAAAATGAGGACGACAAGCCGCTGCTGGAGTATGAGCTGGAAAAGGTGGTGAAAGGCTTTTTCGACCCGGAAATGCTGCTTGATTATATCCGCTATTTTGTCATCTTTGAGCAGGAAGGCGACATTGTAGTCAAAAAAATTGCCGGATACCATCAGTTTCATGCGGTGCGGGAGGCGGTGCGGGTAACAGTTATTGCCTCACGGCAGCCGGAAGGACTTCAAACTAATGAACCACGCGCAACCTATGGTCAGGAGGTAGTACCTGGTTCCCGCAAGGCCGGGGTGGTTTGGCATACGCAGGGTTCGGGTAAAAGTATCTCCATGTGCTGCTATGCCGGGAAACTCTTACAGCAGCCGGAAATGAACAATCCGACCATTGTGGTGGTCACAGACCGTAACGACCTGGATGGTCAACTGTTTAACACCTTCAGCAATGCCAGAGAGCTGCTCAGGCAGACCCCGGTGCAGGCAGGCAGCCGAGATGAACTGCGCGAAATGCTGGCAGCCCGGCAAGCTGGTGGTATTATTTTTACTACGGTGCAGAAGTTCTCCCTGTTAAACGGGGAAGAAAACCATCCGAGCCTGAGCCAGCGCAGCAATATCGTGGTGATCAGTGACGAGGCCCACCGCAGCCAATATGGTTTGAAGGCCCGGCTCGACACCAAGACCGGTAAATATATCTTCGGTTATGCCAAACACATGCGGGATGCCATCCCCAATGCCTCATTCATCGGTTTTACCGGCACCCCTATTTCTATGGAAGACAAGGATACTCGTGCGGTTTTCGGCGATTATGTCTCCATCTACGACATCCAGGACGCAGTGGACGACGGGGCCACGGTACCGATCTATTACGAATCCCGTTTGGCCAAGCTCGACATCAACCGTGATGCCATTGAAGAGCTCAACGATGAGGTGGAAGAAGTCATCGAGGATGAGGAGGACATCAACCTTCGGGAGCAAACCAAGAGCAAATGGGCGGCCCTGGAGAAACTGGTCGGCTCTGAACCGCGCCTGAAAGAAGTGGCTGGGGATCTGGTACAGCATTATGAATCACGGGTGGCGGTGATCCCTGGCAAGGCGATGATAGTTTGCATGAGCCGGGAAATCTGTGCTCACATGTATAATGCCATAACAGCTCTAAGGCCAGACTGGCATGATCCTGACCCTGAAAAGGGGGCGATCAAGATTGTCATGACCGGCTCTGCTGCTGACAAGCCCCTTCTGCAACCCCATATCTACAATCAGCAAACCAAGAAACGACTGGAAAAACGCTTTAAGGATCCTGATGATCCGCTCAGGCTGGTGATTGTCCGGGATATGTGGTTGACCGGCTTTGACGCTCCTTCATGCCACACCATGTATGTTGATAAACCCATGCGGGGCCATAACCTGATGCAGGCCATCGCCCGCGTCAACCGGGTCTTTAAAGATAAACCAGGTGGCCTGGTAGTGGATTATATCGGTATCGGCAATGAGCTGAAACAGGCTTTGAAGATTTACACCGACTCCAAGGGCAAGGGTGCTCCGACCCTGCTGGCCGAAGAGGCTTTCGCCTTTCTTCTTGAAAAGCTGGAAGTGGTGCGGGCAATGTGCCATGGTTTTGATTATAGCGATTATAAAACCAATGCTACCATGCTGCTGCCCATGGCCGCCAACCATATCCTGGGGCTTGATGACGGCAAGAAACGTTTTCTTGATGCCATGGCCGCCATTACCAAGGCTTTTTCGCTGTGCAGTACCCTGGATGAAGCTGCTCCACTCAGAAAAGAGATCGCCTTCTTCTCGGCCATCAAGGCGGCAATCATCAAACACACCACGGTTGATAAAAAACGGACTGAAGAAGAAAAGAACTCAGTCCTTAAGCAGATTCTTGATAACGCGATTATTGCCGGAGGGGTAGCAGACATTTTCGAGCTGGCCGGACTTGATAAACCCAATATGAGCCTTATGTCCGATGAATTTCTGGAGGATGTGCGGCGGATGCCGAGCAGAAACCTGGCGGTAGAACTATTGGAAAAATTGTTGCGGGATGCAATTAAAGCCCGGACCCAAAATAACGTAGTCCAGGAAATGAAGTACGGGGAAAGGTTGCTGGAAACCCTGCGCAAATATCATAACCGGGCCATTGAGACCGCCCAGGTCATCGAAGAACTGATCCAGATGGCCAAGGACTTCCAGGAGGCAATGAAGCGAGACGAAGCGCTGGGCTTGTCACCCGACGAGATTGCCTTCTATGATGCCCTGGCCAACAATGAAAGCGCAGTGCGTGAACTGGGCGACGAGATACTCAAAAAGATTGCGCATGAGCTGACTGAAAAACTGCGGGCCAGCACAACGGTAGATTGGCAGGTGCGCGATAGTGTGCGGGCCAAGATGCGCAACTTGGTTCGGAGATTGCTGAAGAAATACAAGTATCCGCCAGATAAGCGTGATGATGCTATCGAGCTGATTTTGCGGCAGGCGGAGAAGTTGTCCTGTTCCTGGACTGCGTAGGCTATTGAGGGGAAATAAATGAAAGAGATTCTTCCAGTGGCAATCCCCGCAGTATTTGGGGTCTCGGGTTATTTGTATAAAGTTTGGGCTGATAAAGTCAAAAGCCGAAAGCTTGTATTATTCTACTTGCTTGAGATTCATTATGTGTTGAAAGTCATACCAGTGTCAACAGATGGGCTTGTAGAAAGGTATCTTGAATATTGCAAAGGTTTGTTACAGGATGCAGGGTTTCCAGTAGATGAAAAGTACGATGAAATGATGGAGCAGCTCGCACCACTGCTCAGTAAGTATTTTGAAAATCTTTTTTCTGCAATTCCAAAAAGTTTCGATGTGCAATTCCAGGAGTCATTTGATAGCTCATTGGAAGCTTTGGCAAAGTAACTGTTGCGCGTATTTGTGAGCCTCTGACTTTTTGGAATTGTAGAAAAGCTATAAAGAAAAAGGTTGAGCTGGATGATGATTTTTCTGAATTTGGCTTGGACGAAATGTTTACCTCTTATATGACCAAAATTATAGCAGAAGCAAAGAAGAATGCAGCCAGTGCTGTTTCTACATCGGCTTCTTAGTCCATCGTTTCAAGGAATTGGAACCAAGTGTAGGGATTGATAAATAGACGGTATTTTTGACGGTATATGTACCTTTTATCTTGAATTAGTTTTAGTGTTAGCAGGTGGTTATTGATGTTATTTGATGGACGCCGCCCCACCAAGTTGTTTAAATCATTAAAGAAGTCGAATTCTTCATGTACGTGGAGCCTATCTTTATCCGCTCGCATTATCCGAAAGGTAATGACCGAGGAGGTTTTAAAGATGGGCTTTTCTGTTTCTAACCCTACCTATTTGTACCAGAGTACTTCTGGCTACATCTTCCGATTTCGCATACCAAAAGACCTGAGAGTTGTTGTCGGCAAAGGCGAGTCCAGGTATTCTCTTCGCTCCGGAATTTTACGAGTGGCGAAGTATCGAGCACGGTGTATTACTTCATACATTCATCAACTGTTTGTGAAGGTGCGCAGTAGCATGTCAGAATTTTCAAAAGAACGTATTGATCAGCTTGTCCGTGAATACAGCAGGCAGACTCTTGATGATGCCGAGAAGTGCTGAGCATTGGTGCGGGCAGGTTCTATGCTCGACCTCCCCGCACCATGGTTGATTCTCTTGAAGGAAGAGGCACTGTAACTGACCTCAATCTTCGGAAAGTTCAATGGTATCACGATGGTGTTATCCAGAAGCATATGCTTATTGATCTTTGCTGATGCGTCCAGCACAAAGATGTTTTCCATCGCGTCTGGAATTATCACATCAAAGCAGACCACCGAAGCGTCCTGACTGAGTTGGACAGCAGTATCCCGATCGGACAATTGTACCAGTTCTTCAAGTGCTTTCAGAAAATCACCAGCTTTATGTGTATTCACACCTCGTATTGCCCTACGCATTTCGGCAGCAGGAAAAGACTTAAGTGGGAACTTCAGTATCTCCTTGGTTCCACCTATGCGAAGCTTTTGGACATCACTGCTTATCAGGTTTTTGCACTGGGTGAGATACCGACCAGTATGGATGCTAAAAGAAATGCTATCCGACTGTGCCATCACTTTACTACACCGGCTTGGCATCGTAGATTTAAAAATATTGTATTGTCCAGAACCGTCTGTATAATCGAGGGGTGGATTCTCGGCGTGTTTTATATTTAAGGTAGGTGAAGATGGCAAAGAAACCGAAAAAAGGCGATGCCCTGACCGAGTTGCTGTCAGCAGCATCACACAAAGTTCTATCAAAATTGATTGTCGAGCTTGCGACGGAGTTTCCCGATGTTCGGCGAGAATGTTTCGATTTCCTGAAATCCCAGGTCTCGGTTGCCGAAGCCCTGGTTCAACGCTCGGAAGGTGAAGCCGTTCTGGCTCTCTGGTCCGAACTGGCGCCTGATCTGGAAGAACTTGATGATTACGGTGGTGGCGACTATGCCACCAGTGATCATGTTGCAGATCTCTTGTACCAGGTTCAAAAGCGGCTGGATTCTCAAAAGGTGGATGCTGATTCCCGGCAAGAGATTCTGGAGGTAACCCTGCCGTTTATCGAGAGCAGTAATGCCGGTTTGGATGACATGCTCTATGATGTCGCCTATGCGACCTTCAAATACTATCTTTCCGGCTTGGGCAATTTGGAACGGAATGCAGAGCGTAAAGAGTACGCTCGTAATGCCAAAGTAATGGTTAAAGTGCGGCATATGCTGGTCGAGGTGCTCGGCGATGGAGCCCGCTGGGAAAAGTTTGCAACCAAGATCAAGAAAGACAATCTCCGGCGCCCGGCGTTTCAACAGGAATTTGCTCGGGTAGTACCGGGCTGGCGGGAGCTAAACGGATAGGATGAGAGAGGAGAACAATTCATGAACTCACGAAGTAACAAGGAGAAGAAGGTTCTCAAAGCCTTGGATGAGACGATCGAGCAGATTACTGTCGACGCCTTCAGTGGCTACGAGCGCGGCGGATCAATTTTGAGGGCGACGCCGTGACGCCCAGACAGAAAAAGCAGACCGACCCGTTTGAGCAGGCCATCGAAGCGGCCTTATCTCCCGGAAACTTCATCTCCTATGCATGCGGATCATCATTGCGGGCAAGAGCAAGTATTACGACGCGGCGCTCAACAACATCAAGCGTGCCAACAAATGCTACGATAAAGCCGGGCTCAATGCCGACTGGCAAGCGGTGGTTGCAGATGTGCGTCAAAGACATTTTCGCAAGAAGGGATTCATGGCTGGATTCGAGGATATCGTTTCCGGCGCACCCAAGTATGTTGAACCTCCATTTCTGGAACAGGCAAAAGCTCGTTGGCTGAAAAAAAGAAAATGATACCAGATTGAGCAGAAAGGAATCGAACCATGGTAAAATGTATCGTCTGCAATTCCCGGAAAGGGAAACGAAAATGTAAAGAGACCGGGACTTTTGTCTGCAGCCTGTGCTGCGGCGAATCCCGCACGGAGGCAATATGTGCTGGCTGCTCTTTTTTCACATCAGCCGCCCTCTCCCGAAATTATCGGAGTGTTCCCTATTACAGTACCCAGGAAATGGCGGACAATCCCGAGCTGGAGAGTATTGCCGATGTGGTCGAGATATCACTCTGCCAGATATGGGTGCATGACCATCAGCATGTGGATGACAGGACAGCGGCCCGATTGGTTGAGCTGATGATTGACAGGTATCACTTCAACGATGAAAAACCGCGGGCGGACACGTCGGTGCTGGAGGAGGGATTTCACTTCTTTTCAAAAAACATCGGTGAAAAGCTTGCTCATATTCACCCTGAGCAATTGGTCAAGGTCCTGGCTGCCGTCTACAGGTCCATTCAGCGCAGGACAGTTGGTGGAACCAGCTATCTTCATTTTGTCAGCCAATTCACCGGTATCTATCCGGCAAAGTGAGCCTTCTCAAGTATGGCAAAAATTTTGAAACATAAATGGACGTTTACCAGCCGTTTCAGAAGGCAGGCCTTTGGCTGGCGAGGATCCGGGACGGCGGTTCAGCGGGTGAAGGAAGCTGTCGCTGAAATCAAGGCTGCTGCCCGCAAGGACTCGCTGCTTGCTGCGGAAGGGGTCGCCACATCACTGCTCTCATCGAGTTCATGCTCACCGCACTGCTCGATGCCCTCTGCGAGGCCATGGTCACCGACCAAGTAGGCGTCCAGGTAACCGACCAAGTCGCGGCATCGGTCCGGACGTTTGGTCTTGATAAGGAAACTCTCGTCAAAAACGAAATGATGAGATTGAGATCGTCCGGGTTTTGCATTGCGTATGGATATTGAAACAAAATTTTCTACGACCCCGGATTAACCTAAGAATTGAAGCGATTAATTACTGCTGAATTTATCTTCGCTTTTATGAAATTGACAGCATAACGTTGTGACGTTATAGTGTTAGATATCACTAAGGAGGTACTATCATGGCAACACAAATGAAAAGAGCAACTATCTATTTCGAACCAGAATTACACAAGGCCTTAAAGTTGAAAGCACTTGAGACATCACGTTCGATTACTGATCTTGTCAACCAATCAGTAAGAGAAGCACTTTCAGAAGATGCTGAGGACCTGGATGCATTCGAAGAAAGGAAGGATGAAGCGCTTATTAGTTATGATAAAATGCTGAAAAAATTGCAGAAAAATGGCACAATATAAAGTCTTTTTCAAGAAATCAGTCGAGAAAGACTTCAAAGGTATTCCAAAGAATATTCTCAATAAAATATTAGAAAAAATTAAAAATCTACAAGATGATCCCCGCCCCATCGGCAGCGAGAAACTTACTGGTCAAGAAAGGTATCGGATACGACAAGGGACATATCGTATTGTCTATTCTATCCAAGATCAGGAGCTAACGGTTTGGGTTGTGAAAATAGGTCATCGGAGAGAAATATACAGAAGTTAACCTGTGCTATCGTAGCTGTAAGCTACAATCTTTTTAACCTCCTTTTTTGTCATTCTGGTCGTGTCCTACGAAAGTCAGACTATAAACGTCGATAGATTCCTGACTATTTCTCTGAAAATATCTCTCGAAAGCTTTATTTGTGGTGTGCATTGTACCTGATTTAATTTGTTCAGGAGTTAAGACACTTTTTAGTGTTGTGGTTAAACTGTGACGAGTGCCGCCGTAAAGATCAACAACTGGAACGCCGCCTGTCATGCCGAAGCGGACCCAACGCCGGAGTGACCGTGTCGGGCCGGCGCCAAGGCGTCGCCCAGCGGCCCTGTCAGAACCGTAACCATCGGTGCGGTGGTGTCGAGTAAATTCCTCGTGAGCAACATGTACCGAGCTACCAAAATAAAAAATGTGGTGGCAAGTAGCAGTGATGTTGTTTAGGCGTTGTTCACCTTGCATCTCGGCCATCTTCCTGGAGGCCGAAATTCTTCCCTCATGGTTCGGAAGAAAATAACGCTGGAAGGCACTTCGCTTTCTTTTTGTCCTGTGTCTCGGTGGTGTCCCGGAGAGATCCACATAAGATTTGCTTTTTTGTCTAATTTTTCTGAAATATGACCTGTCGTATTTGCCACAAGTTCAAACAATTTCTGAGTTGCATTTTTTGGGTCATTCCTGTAGCCAAACAACTCTAAAATATGATGTAAGTGACTGTTTTTGCCGTCTTTAGCAAAAGCAAAAATTTCAGTTCGTATTTTATTTTCAATGGAAAACATAAACTCCTCCACGGATTGAAAAACGTGAAATCAAGTGATTGGACTATCAAGCATCAATGTAACAAAATACCACATAGTAGTACACAATTTCCTTGCTTTGACCTGTTAAATTATTCTATACTGACGTATAGAGGTCCCCTTGATATGGCCCCGAGGGGGCTAATTTGCAGGTACTATAAAAAAAAATGAAGTGGAAAGAGCGATGAAAACAAGTTGGAATGAGATACCATCTCTAGATAATCTTAAAATAGATTGGGAATATGAACCAGAAAACCCACTTGGAAAAAGATCAACGGTAAGATTGCTTCAAAAGGATCTGTCTCGAATGCTTGATGAAGATCAGGTACCGGTAAAAATTCTGTCAAAAACATTAACTTACAAAGGGTATCTTGTTGATCTTTCGACAAAAGGTCTGGCTTGCCTTCTTGATGTCAATATGAAAGTAGGATTGTTCATAAAGGTTGGTTTTTTTATCGGAAAACGAAAAATACTTTCAAGAGGGATCATCAAAAACATCTGTTTGATAAAAAATAGCTATCGGGTCGGTATAGAGTTTGTAGATCTGACACTTGAGGATGCTTCGTTTCTTTCCTGTCTCAATTCTTCTAATATATATAGATCTTGATGCCCCTCTGACGCCAAACTGTAAACATCAATAGCACAACTTACTCCATCTCTCAAAATTTTCTCCTCGGAAATATTACTTATCTGCCTGCGGTAAAATTCATCGAGCGCCACGATTTACAAGCCACAATTGAGCACCAGCAGGTTGTCCTTTCTCGTTGTCGCAAAAGAAACCATTCTGATTATGAAAAGTTCCGCTTTGTGTTAGTCGGATTCCAAATTCAGGCAATACGAACTCCTAGGGCCTGCTCCGGAAAATACCTAAAAAGAGGAGTCTGGCTATTTACTCCAGTTGCTAGATAAGGTTTAATGGCTATCATTATCTCCTCGTTGGGTCGCAGCTGTCAATTAATCCTCGAAAATAATAAAGATAACAATGCCAAAAACATACGAACAGTTACAAGCGCAACTCCAGTCCTCTCCCCGTACCTGGCTTGTCACCGGGGTTGCCGGATTTATTGGTTCAAACCTGCTTGAGACCCTGCTCAAGCTCGGTCAAAAGGTTGTTGGACTGGACAATTTTTCAACTGGTTTTCAACATAATTTTGATCAAGTCCAGTCACTTGTCACCGCTGAGCAATGGCAGCGGTTTACTTTTATCAAAGGTGATATCCGTCAGCTGGAAACCTGCAGGGCGGCTTGTGCCGGTGTCGATTATGTTCTGCATGAAGCAGCGTTGGGTTCGGTACCACGATCTATTGAAGATCCGCTCACAACAAATGAAAATAACATCAGCGGCTTTCTGAACATGCTGGTCGCAGCCCGGGATGCCAATGTACAGCGATTTGTCTATGCGGCTTCCAGCTCTACCTACGGTGATCATCCCGACTTGCCAAAGGTGGAGGATAAAACCGGTAAGCCGTTGTCGCCTTATGCCGTGACCAAACTTGTCAATGAGCTGTATGCGGATGTCTTTGCCAGAGCATATAATTTTAAGACAATCGGTCTCAGGTATTTTAATATTTTTGGCCAACGTCAGGACCCGGACGGCGCTTACGCCGCGGTTATTCCCAAATGGTTTGCTGGATTGGTCAAGAATGAGACCGTTTATATCAACGGTGACGGAGAAACAAGCAGGGATTTCTGTTTTATAGAAAATTGCGTTCAGGCAAATATACTGGCAGCAACAGTTGAAGACGAAGCCGCAACGAATCAGGTTTATAATGTAGCTTTTGGAGAAAGAACAACCCTGAATGAGCTGTATAACCTGATTAAAGAGCGAGTTATGACTTCCAGCCCTTTGGCGAAATCGGCAAAACCAGAATATCGGGATTTCAGAGCAGGGGATGTTCGCCATTCACTGGCAGATATCTCAAAGGCACAAACATTGCTTGGTTATCAACCTCATTTCTCAGTCAGAAAAGGGTTGGATAAGGCAGCAGAGTGGTATATAAAAAGTTTGGCATAAAACAGAGCGTAAAACAGGGGTCAGGTCTCAACTCTTGACATGCGGCACGTTGCCTGTCAAGAGTTGAGACCTGACCCCTTATTCCTAGCGAGGTAGAGCATTAATGACAGTCTTAGTTACCGGAGGTGCCGGCTTTATCGGCAGCAATTTTGTTCTTGATTGGCTTGCTCAAAACGAACAACCGATAGTTAATCTTGACAACCTAACCTATGCAGGGAACCTGCAAAATCTGGCGAGTCTTTCCAGTGATAAAAGGCACCTCTTTGTCAAAGGTGATATTGCTGACTATGACCTGGTTTTAGGTCTGCTGACCCAGCACAAGGTGCGGGCCATTGTTAATTTTGCCGCCGAGAGTCATGTCGATCGGTCTATTCATGGCCCGGACGATTTCATTCAGACGAATATTGTCGGTACCTTTCGATTACTCGAAGCCGTTCGTTATTATTGGAATAGTTTGATCGCAGAAGAAAAGAAAGGCTTCCGGTTTTTGCATATTTCTACCGATGAAGTCTATGGTTCGCTGGATTCCGCAACCCCTCCCTTTACAGAAACAAACCGTTATGAGCCCAATAGTCCGTACTCGGCGAGCAAGGCGGCATCGGATCATCTGGTCCGCGCCTATCATCACACGTATGGTTTGCCTGTACTGACCACCAACTGCTCTAATAATTACGGCCCGTATCAGTTCCCCGAGAAGCTTATTCCGCTTTGTATCCATAATGCTCTGGCCGGAAAACCCTTGCCAATATATGGGGATGGCCAACAAGTTCGGGATTGGTTGTATGTGGCTGATCACTGCAGCGCCATCAGTCGTGTACTGGCTGACGGTCGTGTTGGTGAAGTTTATAATGTGGGCGGCTGGAATGAACGAGCTAACCTGGATGTGGTGCACACTATTTGTGACATTCTTGACGAACTGGTTCCGCCCGCGTCCCGTTTTTCTTTTTCAAGCTACCGTTCCCTGATCACCTATGTCACAGATCGACCGGGGCATGACCGGCGATATGCAATCGATGCTGCAAAAATCGAGAGTGAGCTTGGTTGGAGACCTGCTGAAACCTTTGAGTCAGGTATTCGGAAGACTGTACGCTGGTATCTTGATAATCAGGATTGGGTGGCAAATATAACCAGCGGTACCTATCGCGAATGGGTGGAGAAGCAATATCAATCATGAAGATTCTACTCTTAGGGAAAAATGGCCAGCTTGGCTGGGAACTGCAACGCTCACTGTCGCTTTTGGGTGAGGTCGTGGCCTGTGGACGGGATGAGGCTAATCTTGAAAACCTGACAGAATTGCGCACCCTCATTCGTAAGATCTCTCCACAGGTGATCGTCAACGCGGCAGCCTATACCGCAGTGGATAAGGCAGAGTCCGAGCCGGACCGTGCCGCTCTGATCAATAGTAACGCCGTTGATTTACTGGCAAAAGAGGCCTGTCTTCTGGACGCCTTGTTCATCCATTACTCCACCGACTATGTTTTTGATGGTGCCAAGGCAGAGGCTTATCTGGAGACAGATGCCACTTCTCCTCTTGGCATCTATGGTAAAACGAAACTTGCCGGCGAAGAGGCCATTCGTGCATCCGGCTGCAGGCATCTTATCCTGCGGACGAGCTGGGTTTATGCTGCCAGGGGGAATAACTTCATCAAAACTATGCTGCGGCTGGCCCGAGAGCGTGACGAGCTCAAGGTGGTGTCTGATCAGGTTGGTGCCCCCACAAGTGCTGAGCTTCTTGCCGATGTCACGGCTTGTTGCCTGTATCGGTTACAATACGATCCTGCCTTTTCCTCTCAGCGTGGCGGGACATATCATCTTGCGGCGAGTGGCAGCACAAGCTGGCATGGTTTTGCTCAGTTCATACTCGATGAAGCCGCACATCAGGGTGTCCAGCTTCGTGTACCCTCAGAAAATGTGCTTGCCATTCCTACCTCTGAGTATCCGCTTCCGGCAAAACGTCCCGCTAATTCGCAGCTTGTAACGACAAAAATTAGCGAAAGCTTTGGCCTGAAATTACCATCCTGGCAATATCATGCAAAGCGTGTTGTGTCTGAAATAATCGACAATTTCTAACCTATAGAATCTAATTAACGATGGCAAATCCATATACTCCCAACATCGTCGCTAAACCCATGGTCGCGCCGCGCCGCAAAGGAATAATCCTTGCGGGCGGGGCCGGAACACGTCTGCATCCTGCTACCCTGGCTGTGTCCAAGCAACTGTTGCCGGTGTACGACAAGCCCATGATTTATTACCCACTCAGCACATTGATGCTGGCTGGGATTCGAGACATTCTTGTTATTTCCACGCCGCAGGACACACCACGTTTTGAGCAACTCCTCGGCTCAGGTGAGCAGTGGGGGCTGAACGTGCAATATGCCGTGCAGCCGGAACCGCAAGGCCTTGCACAAGCCTATATCATTGGTGAATCATTCATCGGTGATGACCCCTCTGTCCTGGTATTGGGCGATAACATCTTTTACGGTCATGATATCCATCATCTGCTGGGCAGCGCCGTGGCCCGCACCGAAGGGGCAAGTGTATTCGCCTATCGTGTGCAGGATCCGGAACGTTACGGCGTGGTCGAATTCGATGGTGGTGGAAAAGTTTTGTCGTTGGAAGAAAAGCCCAAAAAACCGAAATCCAATTATGTTGTCACGGGGCTGTATTTTTATGATCATCAGGTTGTCGAGCTGGCAAAATCCCTCAAACCCTCTGTGCGTGGTGAGCTGGAAATTACTGATCTCAACCGCTTGTATCTGGAAAAAGGCCTGCTCAATGTCGAAATCATGGGCCGAGGCTACGCCTGGCTTGATACCGGCACCCATGATTCGCTGCTTGATGCGAGTAAGTTCATTTCCGTTCTTGAAAAAAGGCAGGGTTTTAAGGTTGCATGCCCCGAAGAAATAGCCTACCGGCAGCACTGGATAGATGGCGCCCAAATCGAGAGACTCGCGCAACCCATGGCTAAAAATGGTTACGGTCAATACTTGTTACAATTACTTCAGGAGGGCATTAATTTATGACACTTAATCTTCTTGATATCCCTGAAGTGTGTCTCATCGAACCGCGAGTGTTTGGTGACGCACGAGGCTTTTTCTTTGAAAGCTTTAATCAACGCCAATTTAATGAAATTGTCGGTAGAAATGTTATCTTTGTCCAGGATAATCACTCTCGTTCTGTGAAAAATGTGTTACGCGGTCTGCATTATCAAGTTGTGCGGCCACAAGGGAAATTAGTGCGAGTCGTAGAGGGTGAGGTGTTTGATGTGGCAGTCGATCTGCGTACAAGTTCACCGACTTTTGGACGCTGGGTAGGGGAAATACTCTCGGCAGAAAATAAAAAACAACTCTGGGTGCCTGAAGGTTTTGCGCATGGCTTTCTGGTCTTGAGTGAAACGGCAGAGTTCCTCTACAAAGCCACGGATTATTATGCACCGGAACATGAGCGCAGTATCCTCTGGTCCGATCCGGCATTGGACATCGACTGGCCTCTCCAGGGAGAACCTACCCTGGCAGCAAAAGATGCGGCCGCTCCGTTGCTTGCTGATGCGGAGGTTTTTGCGTAATAGCTAAGAGGGGTCAGGTCTCAACTTTTGACAAGTGCAGACATTTGTGTCAAGAGTTGAGACCTGACCCCTCTGTTCTTGGAACTTGGATAAAAAATAGGAAACAAAATGGATCATAATTATTCAGATAGTTTGCTTGTTCATTTCAGGCGGGTCGAAGCATTGCGGGCTGAAGCACTGGAATGTAAGGTGATTGATTTGTCATCACGGCAGTTATGCGATCTGGAGTTGTTGTTGAACCGTGGCCTGTATCCATTGAATGGATATCTGGGACGTGAGGATTATGATTCGGTTGTCGAGAAGATGCGTCTGGCCGATGGCACCGTCTGGCCGATGCCTATCTGTCTTGATGTGAATGAAAAGACAGCTGCCGGACTGAGCGCAGGAAGCAGAGTCGCACTCAATGATGAGGAAGGATTTCTGCTGGCTCTTTTGACGGTAGAGGATATCTGGCAGCCGGACAAAAAGAAGGAAGCCTTGTCTGTTTATGGAACAGATGATCCGGCTGCACATCCAGGTGTGAGGCAGCTGTACGACCGGGTGGGGGACTGGTATGTTTCCGGTACTCTGGAAGGTGTCAGCCTGCCTATTCATTATGATTTTCAGCATTTACGTCTCAGCCCTTCTGAGACGGTGCGCACCTTCACTATGAACGGTTGGCGAAAGGTGCTTGGTTTCCATACCGACGAATATCTGCATTGTGCCCACCGGGAGATGGTAATTGCTGCGGCAAGAGAGGCGAGTGCGGCGATTTTTCTGCAGCCGGTGGCCGATCTCAGCCATCCGGGCAATCTCGATTATTATACACAAATTCGTTGTTACCAGGCCTTCACCGAAAAATTTCCACCTAATATGATCAAACTGGGGCTGACGCCCTTTGCCAGTCGGAAGGCCGGGCCGAAAGAGGCGTTATGGCAGGCAATTATCCGCAGAAACTTTGGCTGCAGCCATTTTATGGTGGCAGACGACCATGCCGATCCCTTGGCCGGAAGTGATGGGGAAGAGCTCTTTTATCCCCGGGGTGCAGCACAGAAGCTGGTGGCCGACTACGCGGATGAAACCGGTATTGCCATGGTACCTCAGCGAGAGATGGGCTACCACCAGGAATTGAAAAAATATGTGGTGCTCGATCAGGTGGAGGAGGCGGCGGTGGCAACCATCTCGTCAAGAGAGTTGCGGCGTAGAATGATGTATGGTGAGGATGTTCCCACCTGGTTCTCCTATCCTGAAGTGGTAGATCAGCTGCAGTGTTCGTTCCCACCGCGCTCAAAGCAGGGTTTCACCATTTTCATGACAGGGTTTTCCGGTTCCGGCAAGTCGACCATTGCCAAGGTTTTGCTGGTAAAATTCATGGAGATGTGTGATCGGCCGGTAACCCTGCTGGATGGGGATATCGTCAGGAAAAACCTCTCCTCCGAACTGACCTTTTCCGAGGAACACCGTAATCTTAACATCACCCGCATTGGTTTTGTGGCCAGTGAGATCACCAAAAATGGCGGGATCGCCCTCTGTGCGCCCATTGCACCCTATGAGGAGTCACGACAAGCCAACCGGGACTTGATTTCCCGCTATGGTGGCTACATCGAGGTCCATGTGTCGACACCTCTTGCGGTCTGCGAACAGCGGGATCGTAAAGGTCTGTATGCCAAGGCGCGGTCAGGGAAGGTCAAAGGGGTTACCGGAATTACAGATCCATATATTCCACCCTCAAAGCCCGAGCTGTCCATTGATACAACCACAATGACACCCATGGAAGCAGTACAGGAAATTTTGTTATATCTGGAAGAGCAGGGATATATCGTTTAGTTTTTAACAGCCAAAGTATATATGGAAGAAAAACTGCAAGATATCCGATGGAAGCAGCGTTTTGTCCATTTCAGTAAGGCCTATAAGTTACTGTAACAGACAATTGCGATAGAAAGGCCTTCAGAAGCCGAGCGGGCAGGCTTGATTCAGTTTTTTGAGATGGCTTTCGAGTTAGCCTGGAAGGTACTCAAAGATTACCTGGAAGAAGAGGGTTTTGCCCCGGTGAGTCCCAGAGAAACGATAAAGCAGGCCTTTCAGTCCGGCCTCATTATGGAGGGACATCTCTGGATGGAGGCATTAAAGGACCGCAATCTTACGGTCCATACATACGAAGAGACAATTGCGATTGCAGTGGAAGAAAGGATTCGACATTCTTATTTCCCGATTCTGGCAAAATTATTTAAAGATCTCAGCAAAAAGGCCAGGCAATGAAATATGGTCTCCTGCCGCGTGATATTGATGAGATACTTCAAGCTCTTGGTCAGTTTCCCGCAATAGATGAGGCTATATTGTTTGGATCTCGGGCGAAAGGGAATTTTAAACCCGGTTCCGATGTCGATATAGCGATAAAAGGAAAGGCAATCGACCACTCATGTGTTACGGCGTTTTCATTTTTCCTCAATGAAGAGTCCCTCTTACCCTATTTTTTTGATGTTGTTCACTATGAAGGAATTACTGAGCTAGAACTGGTGCAACATATCGATCGTGTTGGGAAATTATTGTATAAAAAGAAGGAGTCAGGTTTCCAGGAAACACAATGAACCTCCTCTGATTTCTAAATCATCAGCCACGAATGACACGAATAAACACGAATGTTTTGAATCCTAAAAAGACATGTCTTCCTATACTGTTACCCCAGACACCGAGGTAAAAGCTTTTACCCTTTTATTAGTGAATATTCGTGCCATTCGTGGCTAGCCTTCTTCTTTTTAGGTCAAAAATGAAAAATGCCCATTTGGGGGCAAAAGACTGCGTCACCGGTTCCTGTCATCGCGTGCAGACCAATTCGAAGGTAGCCGTCAAGATTAACATCCTAATAGACTTCGGTTCGGCATATGGCGATGACCTGGAGCTGCCCTTTGACCAGTTTCCTGTTCCAGTGTCGACAAAATAAGCTATCTGCTTTTGACCGACGCCCATAAAGATCTCATAAGCTGAGTGCTGGACCTGATCGACGCCACGGTTCACGCCGAGATCAGTTGTACCCATGCCGCCAAGGCGTTGCTCATTCCCATGCTGCATGATGCCATATCTTTTCCAAGCGGAACCGACAAGGATGTTCACCGCTTGGAAACTCAAGCCGTAAGAGGGGGTAAAAAACTGGTTTTTGATATAAGGCGTTGAAGGTAATCAATATATTTATCGTTATTGTTATTGGTCCTAGGTTACCGTGTTATCCATTCGTTTTTATTCCCAATGACATTTTTTATGTCTCTTTTAACAATTGAACATTAATTTTAAGTCGAGAGTTTCGGTGGAATCGACCACCCCTTTTGTTGCCAAGGCTTGAGTTCGTTTTTGTTTAAAATACTTCTCATTGTTTCATAGGAGATACTGTCTATGAATTTAAGTTCAACTGCCTTATTGGCTAGTAATCTAAGAAATCATCTGGAAAATCCCTTTGGAGGATCGCTGTAACTCAATGCAATTATATAAGCTTCGAAATCTACGTCCGCTTTCCTTTTACCTACGTTTGAAGGGCTAAAACTATCAACCATCCAGGCGCAAAAAATCTTTATTTTTTTTGCTAAGCTGGCACAGTGGATCTCAGGTTATTCTTGATATAAATGAATTACACGAGTTAATCGGACGCAAAAAAAATACACCAGATCTGATTACAACAAGTTAGCTGAAAAAATATTACAGCCAACTCATACACAAATTTTAAAATTCACATTTCCTGATTATCAATGAGCACCAATGCCTTTGAAAGGCAAAGTGACTCCCCTTCAGTTTGTGTTATGGCCTGGAATAATTGAACAACTCAAGGGAAAACTTGAAAAAGATAAACTTTCAAAAATATCCCCGCGTCGATTTTAGTTGATATGGCCTGGACTAAAAACCGCGATTCGAAACAATACAAAAATATGTTCAAACTTCACTTGGAAGATTCTGTCGAAAAAAAAGACCTTCTTAATTTAAAAATTGTTGAAAAGTTTTTCCATATATTAAAAATAATCGGAAGAATGACAATTTTTTGGGCAGTGTAAAAAATTGTTCATTGGCTACATTATTATCAAAATAATGTAGCCGTTCCACAAACAAACGAAGAGGTAAAAGCAATGGGATTTCAAATTTTAAGAGTAAAAAAACTCAAAAGTCAGATGTCAGTGATGCGATCACTGACACACTCTTACAGAGAGCAAGAGACTTTGAACGCCGATCCAAGGAAGCGCCATGACAATGGAATTCTAGTTGGGTCTGAGGATGCAAACTCCGCACTTCATGACTTCAAGCAGCTCTTGCCGAAGAAACTCAGGAAAGGCGGTGTATTGTGCATCGAATATCTCGTGACTGCATCGCCGGAATCGATGCATGCGATGACCAGAGAACAGCAAGACGAATATTTTTCTGATGCCACAAAGTGGCTAAAAGAACGCCACGGTAGGGAGAACCTGTTCCATGTCGGAGTGCACAGAGACGAAAAAACCCCGCATATGTTTGCTTATGTCATGCCATTCGATTCAAAGGGCAGGATGAACGCCAGCTATTTCTTGGGCGGTGGAAAAAAACTTTCTGATATGCAGACAGATTTTCACGAAAAGGTGAGCCAAAATTATGGTCTCGATCGCGGTATTAAGGGCAGCAAAGCAAAGCATCAGCGAATTCAAAGGTACTATGCTCAACTGAACCAACCGGACCCATTGATTAGAATCACTGCGGCGGAGGTGACTCGCGAAAAAAAAGGGATATTCACACAGGAATCATACGAAGCCGTGGCTGAGCGAGTGAGCCGCCATTTGCAGCGCAAACTAAAGCCAGTATTTTCCAAAGCTAAAACTGCACAAGGAGACAAAGAAAGAGCCAAACAGATGGCCAGAACTGCTAGAAATACTTTCCAAAAAAGCAAACTTTTGGGAAGAGCGAAACAAAGCATTCTATGACGACTTATTTCCTGAAGATCGCGCCTGCTGCGCATGATCGCTGAAAAAATGCGGATCAAACGGCAACAAGAAAAGGAAATGGCTCTGGTTAAAGAAAAACATAGCGAAGATGAAAATAAAATTATTCATGCAGAAAAAAGTATTCGGCTCTATGGCTTGAAAAACCAGAGCGCAGCTGCACGTGAGACGGAAGAGACAAAGGGTCCGGAGGAAGATCCTCAGGACGACTACGGGGTTAGCATGAGGTAGGGTGTGCTATCAGTGACGGGAGCCGCTTGAGGGGATGCAGACAGCGCATCACTGCGGTGAAGGGCGCTCGCTATCGCGCAGTGCCCTTCTGATTTGTAACTCGATCTTTTTCTTGTTCGGATCTGGGATGGAGGGAAGATACATCAACAACATTCGCTGAGCTGTTGCATAAGTTTTAGATCGTTTTTAAGAGCCTTAAGAGTTATTTCACAATCGATAATATCACTATCCGTGCAGGTGATCCGCAGCTTACTAAGCATGGATTTGTAGTTTTCTATCTGATCTCGAAAATCTGCACAATCCAGATACAACCCTTCTGCTTTTCCCATTTTGTGGCTCTTTAAATTATTGTTGGTTCGAGATCTGGATGAATTCTTTTTACAGATCGCCCTGCCTTTTAGATGGTCGGATACGTATTAATCTTCGACCAAAAATTTGAATTTGGTTAGGATCTGACCAACCAGATTGATTTTTCAAAAGCTCGACGAGTTAATTAGGAATCCAAGCGCGTTAATATGGATTTCCCGCTTTAGGTCGTGGGGCAAACAGACAAGCAGTCTAAAAGTAGAAAGCAGAGCATAGTTTTTGGGACAAAGAGGCTAGGGATCTCAAGGCAAATGGCGACCACCCCTTTGATTTTAAGGGCCTCAACGCAGTCGAAAAATATCAGGATCATAAAAAATTGCTGGACATCAAAGGCCCTGCCATCATCATCGCCGGCAGTGGCATGTGCACCGGCGGACGTATTGTCGATTGCCTGAAATATGGACTTGATGATCCGGCCAATGATATTTTTTTTGTGGGATACCAGGCAAAAGGAACACCCGGCAGAAAAATGATAGAAAAGAAGATTCCCGTAAAAGCAGGCATCCACACCCTTACTGCCTATTCAGCCCATGCTGATCAAAAAACACTTGTTGATTGGGTGCATTCTATCCCCGGGCCGCCAAAAGAAATCCGGTTGGTCCATGGAGAACCCGACGCCCGCCGCGCCCTTTCTCTGCTATTAGTAAAAGAACAGGGGTCAGGTCTCAACTCTTGACATCCTGAAAAACTTTTGATGTCAAGAGTTGAGACCTGACCCCCCTCTTCCTAGGTGACCCCGCATCTCGTCCATTTCAGTCATCCCAGCATGTAGTTAGCCGGGATCCATAAAATTCGTTCACAAAACTGGATTCCGGCTAATACAGCATGCCGGAATGACGGAGGCGGTTGTCCAGGGCTTCCAATCCCTAGGCGACACGTACTAGTTCCTTAGATCCATCTTTAAGACTGGGGTTTAATGGGTGATCTCACCTGACCATTATTATTGCGACAGGAAGAAGAGTCGTATACAATAAGATACAATGCAATGGCGGTCTGATCGTGTGCTTATGTGGTGCTGGCGAACGTTTACCAATTTCCACATGACCTGCTATCAACCCATTTTAGTGAGTATTATGTGAACCTATGGCAACGATAAAAAAAGAAATTGACCAAGAAATTGCAAAAATATTTTTTGAGCATAAAACTGAGTTATATGAAAAGTTTCAAGTTGAATCATTGGCAGTTTTTGGTTCTGTAAGCAGAGGTTCGGCTACATCAGACAGTGATATTGATATTCTGGTTAAATACCAGAAAACACCGGGTTTTTTTGCATTCCTTGAGCTGAAGCAGTACTTAGAAAACATCGTCGGCAGACCAGTCGATCTGGTTACTGAAGGAGCGCTTAAAAAACAACTGCGTGATCAAATTATAAAGGAGGCGATACGTGTCGCCTAGAAAATGGGAGTTTCGAATAGAGGATATACTTGATTCCTTAGATCTAATTTCGGAGTATGTAGACGGACTGGATTATAATAATTGGAAGAAAGACAGAAAAACAATTGACGCTGTAATTCGTACATTGAAATAATAGGAGAGGCAGCAAATCATATCCCGATTTACATACAAGAAAAATATAATGATATCCCTTGGTATGAAATGAAAGGAATGCGAAATATTTTAATTCATGAATATTTTGGTGTTGATATAGATGTGCTGTGGAGAACTATTCAGGAAGATTTACCCTCCTTAAAAACTAAAATAAAAAAAATGATTTAACCGTGGAGCTTGAAGTGAAGTGGGGCATAGAGGGGTCAGGTCTCAACTCTTGACATCCAAAGCTTCGGTGTGTCAAGAGTTGAGACCTGCCACTTTTTTTCGTGCTCTATCGACAAATCGGCTAATCGGTTAACTTGTTCATCTTCTAAGTTCCCAAGGCCCATTCCCGTCATCCCGGCATGTAGTTAGCCGGGATCCATAAAAATCGTTCACAAAACTGGATTCCGGCTAACAGCATGCCGGAATGACGGAGGCGGTTGTCCTGGACTTCCTTAGCTCCATCTTTATAGGGCATAGAGGGGTCAGGTCTCAACTCTTGACATCTAAAGCTTCCTGATATGTCAAGAGTTGAGACCTGATCCGTCTCGTTCCGAGTAAAAAGGATAGAAAAGGTATACATTAAGTTGCTTGTTGAAGTAGAAAGTACATAGTAACAGTATGAAATTTCAATTTGATGAAAATAAAAGTACAGCCAACAGGGAAAAATATGGGATTGATTTCGATGAGGCTCCAACCCTCTGGGATGATACTGATTTTTTAGAAATTCCGGCTAAAAACGTATTAGACGAAAATCGATATCTGATTATTGGAAAAATCGGTGAAAAACATTGGTCGGCTGTGATCACCTATAGAGAAGATACTGTTAGAATCATCTCGGTGAGGCGTGTAAGAAGACAGGAGATTGAATACTATGAAAGCTAAAGATTTCGACAAAAAATTTGAATCCGGTGAGGATCTGACCAACCAGCTTGATTTTTCAAAAGCTAGACGAGTCAACCAGGAATCCAAGCGCGTTAATATAGATTTCCCGCTTTGGGTAGTGGGGCAACTAGACAAGCAGTCTAAAAGGCTAGGTATAACCCGGCAAGCCCTTGTGAAGGTTTGGATTGCTGAGAAACTAAAAGAAGAAAGTAGGGCATAGGGGGTCAGGTCTCAACTCTTGACATCTAAAGCTTCCTGATATGTCAAGAGTTGAGACCTGACCCCTCTCTCTGCTCGTTCTAAGAGGTTCTTTAATCGCGGATCTGACTCTGCTTTTAACACCAGTCTCCTGCTTGCCTGGGATACCGTAGTGTCACTTATCCCGAAATAGTCCCCGATTTCCTTCAATTTTGCTTCGCTGTACCTATGGCAACAATAGATGCCTATATTTTCAGGAGCTTTTCTTCAGGGAGTTCCGCCTGTACCTTTTGGAGGATCTCATCAATTGAAGGTCGCTGCAGCAATTCTATCGCAGCCGGAACGTTACGGTTATCTAGTTTTTCGCCGAGATATCTAACGGTTACAGCACTGACAAGTTCAGGGCTTCCCAAGAAGGTAGAGGCTACCGTTGCCAGTAATGGACTGTCGTATTCGCTTTTGAGTCTCTCTTCAACAAAATCCCTATATTTGTATTTCCCGTCCGCCGTCTTGCCATCGAAATAGCCGAGGATGAATTCTGTTTTTAGGATCCACCCGCAGAATCCCAGGGCGCTTAAACCCCGGGATGAATGCGAAAAGCATATGTAGTATGTAAGCAATTGTTATTTAACATAATACATTGTTTAATAGTAAACTACATGTATGAAAGCTGAAAAAGAAAAACTCGTCCACGCAAGAACCGTGGTTTATAACACCGAATACCACATTGTCTGGTCAACCAAATATCGGAGACCAGTGTTAACCGGGGCTGTAGCGGAAGAGTTAAAAGATATTTTATATGCCATTGACCGCGATAAGGATTTCATCATAAAAGAAGTCGAAATCATGCCGGATCATGTCCATGTCTTTGCGTCAGCTCATCCCAAGGTACCTGCAGGATATATTTACAAGATGCTGAAAGGGATATCAGCGCGAAAACTGTTTGTGAAATTCCCCGAGATCACCAAAAAACTATGGCAGGGGAAGTTATGGAATCCATCTACGTATGTTGAAACCATCGGTCATATTTCCGAAGAGACTGTGCGCAAATATATCCAGGATCAAAAAGAAAAGTGATTAAGAAAAAGAACAAATCGACAGATCCCAATATCATCTCAATGGGATACAAATTCCGGATATATCCGACACCGGAGCAGGAAGTGTTTTTTGCAAAGCATTTTGGCTGCACTCGTTATCTGTATAACCATTTCCTAAGTATCAGGTCTACAGCATGGAAAGAGAGCCGGAAGTCGATATCAGGTCTTGCCTGCAAAAAAATGATCCCGAGCCTTAAAAAAGAATTTCCCTGGATGAAGGAATGTAACAGCCAGAGCCTGCAGCAGTCTGTTTTGAACCTGGAATCCGCATACCAGAAGTTTTTTGATAAAGGAAAATCAAGCGGGTATCCGCAATTTAAGCGAAAACATCATGAACAGTCCTTTACAGTACCACAACACTTTAAAATCCGGATCTCCGGCCGGAAGAAATGCTTATTGAATATACCAAAGCTCAAATCTGATATCAGGGTTCGGGTTCACAGGGAGATCCCGACCCAGAGAGACAGCCTGGTTATTTCAAAAACAAGCTCCGGGAAATATTATGTCAGCTTTAAGTGCCAAGTCGATAAAAGGACCTTGCCTGGTTTTTTCACCCAAGGCGATACAGAAATCGGCATAGATCTTGGCATTAAAGATACAATTGTAACCAGTGCAGGAGAAAAAATACACAATCCCCGGCATTTGGAAAAATCTCTGAAAAAACTAAAACGGGCTTCCAGGCAGTTGTCCCGCAAGAAGAAAGGTTCCAATAACAGAAATAAGCAACGAGTCAAAGTAGCCAGGCTGCATGAACAGATAACAAATCAGCGCAAAAACTTTTTGCATAAACTAAGTTTCCGGATAGTGAACGAAAACCAAGTGATCTATATGGAAACCTTAAATGTAAAAGGGATGATGGCGAATAAAAGGTTGTCCCGGCATGTGGCTGGTACCGGTATGAGTGAATTAACCAGACAAATTCAATATAAGGCAAAATGGAGAGACCGAAAGGTGATCCAGATAGGCCGGTTTGAACCATCATCCAAAATGTGTTCTACACCTGAATGTACCTATATTAAATCCGATTTAAAGCTATCGGATAGAATCTGGCTTTGTCCGGAATGCAACTCTCTCCATGACCGGGATATAAATGCAGCTTTGAATATATTGAAAATAGGGCAGGACATTGCCCGAATTAACGCCTGCGGAGAGAACGCCCTCTGTCCCGGCCTCATGGGGCTTGGTCAAGTCGACTCAATGATGCAGGAACCTGTTCTTGTTGAAGCGGGAAAATGCTTCAGTGGGATGCCCGTAGTTTGAACCACGGGAGGATGTCACCCAAAGCTGGCGGAGTGTTTTGGCCAATATAACTCTGATAGCTGAGCCTCTTGCAAAATGAATAGCTCTTTGACTGGAAGGGAAAAATCAAATAACATATTAATATAATTGAGCTTCACTGCATTTCCTGATATAGTTTTGTATCCAGCAAAACAAAAACAGGGAGGATGCAATGAAGCTCACAGATAAGATATCATGGTTGATGGGTCGTGTCCAAAAGAGTTTGTTCCCCCATCTCAACCAGTGCTTCAAGACGACACTTACTGCACAAGAAGAACACCTGGTATCAATTCTGGAAGTCCTCCAGGTTGAACAGTATGTTCCAAGGGTCGTGACGAACCATCGTTGGCCGGGGCGCAATCCTCTTGATCGCAAGGCTATGGCCCGGGCATTTGTGGCCAAGTCTCTCTATCGCCATCCGACAACCAGTGACCTGATCCGCGCTTTGAGTACTGCGGAGAACTTGAGGCGTATATGTGGATTCGTGGCTCTTGGTGATATCCCTTCGGAGTCAACATTTTCGCGTGCTTTTGGTGAATTTGCAGCGAGCGAGCTTGGCAACCGGGTACACGATGCATTGGTGAAACAATATCTTGCCGAGGAGCTTGTCGGGCATATAAGCCGGGATTCCACCGCCATTGTTGGACGTGAGAAACCAGCGAAGAAGACGCCAGGGGAGCCAAAGAAACCTGGCAAGAGAGGCCGACCAGCCAAGGGCGAACACCGGGAACCTGCCGTCGAAAAAAGGCTTGACCGCCAGGTCCACCAGTCCGCTGCAGAGGCTATCCTGGAGCTGCCGGTTGCTTGCGACGTGGAACCAAAAAGAATGCCAAGGGTTACAAGGTATCGTGGAATGGTTATAAGCTGCATCTTGACACAAACGATACCGGCTTACCAATCAGTGCCTGGTGACCTCTGCTTCATTGCATGACAGTCAGGTTGCTATACCGTTGATCAAGATGACCAGCAAGAAAGTAACGTACTTTCGAGGTAGGCGGTTTTACACCCTTTTTGTTTAGTTTTGTCTGTCGTTTTGTTGTTTCACCTTCTTTTTTCTGTTGCTCTGGCTTTTCGAAGCATTCAATTACGTCGATCTCGTCTAGCATCTCTTGCATTGTGTATTTTTTGAATAGATTTTTTTCCTGCATTCTTTTCGTGATATAGGATAGATACATGAGTGCTACGAATTGCACGAAGAGCTTTCCATCCACTTTGTTCGATGAGACAGCCTTTCGGCTTAATTCAGTCGTTCTTTTAATTTCGAATGCCTTTTCACAGGTTTTTATTCCGATAGATTTCAGCGCTTCGATGCTTCCTTTATCTCATTGCTGACAGTCAAATATCCGTATTTTTCTTTGCTTCATTACGTCCTGCTTGGCTTTGCTTTTTTCCTCTTATTGCGTTCTTTTGCTACTTATATTTGGCATATTTTTCTCATGTTCTGTGCTTTTCCCTTTCCATTCGTTCTGTTCACAGCATTGTTTTTGAAGTTTTCTCATCCTCCATGGCTCTATCCGTTGAATAATAAGATGAAGATACATCCGGCGCTTTTCTTTGATTGTATCACCTTTTACGGTCGTTCTGTGTATAGTTTTATTTTTTGGCTAGATACGTTAGAGTGTTATTTTGACTGTATTTGTCCATCTTCGCATTGGTCACGCGCTTTATCGAGTTGTGTTTTTATAAGTTTCAGCGATAGCTTTGCGCTATAGGATTTCATATGATTTTGTACAGGTCTTGATTTGGCTTCCTGTAAATCCTCTGTCCATTACTATCTTGATCTTCTCATACCATTCTGTTATGTCCGCCACAGTTTCTTCACGTTTTTACGTCGGGGATTTTTCCCGCCAGCTTTCGGTATAAACGGCAGTTTGGATTTTTCTCCGAAGAGCTGTGTCAAATTGATCTGTGCTAGCTGCTCTGTCTTTTTTTCGCCTATCTACCTGTTTCAGGCTTTTTGATACTTGATATGGAGGTCTGTCATATGCCAGTATTCTCTCTCTACCCTTCTTTTCTCTGGAGTTTAAGAACGCTTTTTCGCCTCCTCGCTGATAGATGCAATATTCCTCTCCTTTGGGAGGTTTTCGCTCCTGGGTGCGTGGCTGCTGCCGCGTGGTCGGCTCGGTTCTGTCCTCCGGTGGTGTGGCTGGTTCTGCGTTGTCGGGGCCCTTCGTCTCCGTCCTCCGTTTCCTCCGGTCGGTGTTGCCGTGCTGCGGCTGCGTGTGGCCTGTCCGTTTGCTTTTGCCTCTGCTGTTTCTTCTTTCCGCTCGGCCCTTCTGTTCTGGCTCCGCCGTCTTGCGTTTGCCGGTGCTGCTTCTTTCCGCGGTTGCTCGTTGCTGTCTCCGCTCTTCTTGTGCTGCTGGCTTCTCTCTTCCGTTCTTTTGTCGTTTGGCGTCGTCTTTTTAGTTTTGTTTTCCTTTATGACCTGATGGATGCCGCTTACGATGCGAAGCGGATTGACGAGACCAGCCGGAAATTTGGACATGTACCGCTCACTGATAGAAATGGTCGTGGCCAGGAAGTTGCACCCATGGCGCCTCACGAAGCAGAGCGCTATAAAATCAGGTCTGGCGCGGAAAGGGCGAACAGCCGGTTGAAAGAGGATTTCGGTGCCAGTAATGTTATGGTCAAGGGACATAGTAAGGTAGCTCAGCATCTGATGTTTGGAGTCATCACGCTGTTCGCTGACCAGCTTTTGCGTCTGATTTGATAGATTTTCAAAAAGCAGATACCATCAAACTGTTGGGGATTCGCGTTTAACTATATGGAATATTACATGAAAACATGATTTATCCTTGAGCTTGGAGAGCTATTTGGACAATTGAGCAATAATGTTGCTAGGCAATTTCTCGAGGCCGTCACATGCCGCTCATTTTGCAAGAGGCTCAGCTGGACCAGAAATATCCTTCTGGCGTATCGACAATTCCCGCTCTTACTGGATTGAGATGAATGTACCGGGAAAGCTCGGTGGCATATTGATCGGCTTCGACCAGGATGGCCTTGTACCTTCCTTGAAACAGGTGCCCAGTCCTCTTCCATTTGACATCGAAATAGGTTGTGTAAGCTCCGTTAATGTGTCTCATGATCTGCGAAAGGTTGCCAGTCGGGGTTTCCAAAAACAGGTGGTAATGGTTGCCCATAAGGCACCATACATGAATAATCGCCTCATAACGAACTACTGCCGATTCCAGATAGGCCAGAAATTTCTCTCGATCTTTTTGGTTCCTGAAAATAGGCTTCTTTTCATTCCCCCGTGAGGTGACATGGTAACATGCACCGGGATATTGCAGTCTTAATGGTCGAGCCATGTCAGTCCTCCTTGTGGCACCGGTTTCCTTGGCCCAAAATATATCAAAGTTTATCGATGTGTCAAGAGTTGAGACCTGACCCCTCTTTGACCCTTGGGAAAAGAAAAGGAATTGAGTATAATTAACAAACAGTGAAAAGGAGGGGTACATGAATGAATCACAACTCTTAGCGGAATTGAGGAAATACAAATCCGTTCACCAGCATGAGTACGGTATAGAAGTACTGGGTATTTTTGGTTCTTATGCTAGAGGAGATGCTCATCAGGGAAGTGATGTTGATGTAGTTGTAAGACTGACCAAACAGGATCTTTTCAATATTATAGGGATTAAACAGGAACTTGAAGAGACCTTGCATCTATCCGTGGACGTAGTGAGTTACCGCCCATCTATGGATTCTTTTCTGAAAAAATGTATAGATAGGGATGTCGTCTATGTATGACAAAGAGCTTGCCTGTCACATTCTTAAACTGGTTTTGAAAAGTTCAAAAACAATCAGTGTACGCTTTGAACCTGTGCAGTCCGCCGATGATTTTACCAATACGCCAGCAGGCATGGAGAAGTTTGATTCTATTTGTATGCTGTTGATTACAATTGGCGAAAGTCTGAAAAATCTGGACAAAGTCACAAATGGCGAATTGCTATCTCAGTATCCTGAAATTGAGTGGAAAAAGGTAAAAGGGCTTCGTGATATCATCACTCACCAATATTTCGATGTTAATGTCGAAGCAATTTTTGATGTATGTGACGAAAAGCTTCCGGAACTGATAAAGGCAGTAACCAAAATGCTGAATGAAGAAAGGGGGTCGGGTCTCAACTCTTGACATCCAATGTTTCACTGTGTGTCAAGAGTTGAGACCTGACCCCCATAACTATATACATCAGTCGCCACGCTAGAAAATTTTCCCCACTGCAACGACGTAAAAAAGATAAAAACAACCGAAATGTATCGGCTACGCGTCGGTAACTGGCGGGTTATCTTTACCGAATCGCTCGAAATCGTGACCATAGAAGAGGTGAAAAAGCGCAATGAACGTACTTACAAGTAACGTACAGATCATCAAACAAGCAGGAAAACCGGCCTTTGCCGTAATCCCCTATGATGATTATGTCAAACTTACCGGGACAGAAAAAAATACCGAAGAACCAACAATCCCCCATGCCGTCGTCGGACTGGTCATCAAAAATAACTGGCCCCTTGTCAAAGCATGGCGAAAACACCTGAAAATGAGCCAGAAATCCCTTGCCGCAAAAGCAGGCATTAGCCAACCGGCTCTAAGCCAAATGGAAAATAGCAACAACCTCCGCACCTCTACTCTTGATAAACTTGCCCACGCTATGGGGATTGCCCCGGAACAATTGGTTGATTGAAAAACCTATTCAACATAGTAGGGGGTCAGGTCTCAACTCTTGACAACCATGATTCCTCAGCCCCCCCCGTTAACTCGGATTTAAGAATAGACCTCATCATGAGTACCGATATGTATCGGAATGATTGCTTTATTCTCAATAAGGATCTCAACGGTCAGGCGGTAGCTAAGAGTTATTGATAGAGAATATAAACCGCTAAACTTCCCTTGCAGAGGATGAAGCCGAAGTGACGAATGAAATGGATTTATTTCCATAAGCTGCAAACATTTTTCATATTGAGAGAGAAGTTCGGAATGCTTTTTGAAATATTTTTTTGATCTTCGTACATAGCTTGCGGTAAAAATGATCTTGAAGTTATCCATTCTTAAGGTCGGCAATATGTTCATCAATTGTTTTGTCGGCGATTCTACCTGCCTTGCGATCTTCTCTTGCTTCTAATAATGCGACTTCAAGTTCGCATTCACGCATATGTTGGTATTGTTGAATACTCATAACCACATATTTACTTTTGCCACGGACAGAAATAGTAGCTTCCTGGGAATTTTCCAGAATCTCGGCTATAGAGGCTACACCACGTCTTTTAATGTCGTTTGCAGTAATTGTTGCCATAATATTCTCCCAAAAGTAACATTATCTCGCCTTTCTCTGTATTGCTTTTTAGGTGCTACAAAGAGTGCTGTCAACGAGACCTGACCCCCATAATGCCCCCCATAACTGCAAAAGTCAGCCATGCATTCGCCTCAAGTATCCTGCGATCCTCTCTGCACACACCATTATGCAACTCAGTATGATAACCCAGTGAGCTAAATAAAATTGAACCGGCGAAAGCTTTTGGAAGGCAGGTAGTGGAAGGAATAATACTTCCGGCCGCATTCAGCAGGTTAGAAACTCTGGGAGGTGGGATGCTATTTTTTTGTGCTGAATATTGAACATCAGTTCTTGTGGAAACATCTTTGACAACATCCTTAAATATCTTGAATCGTAACGAAAATAGAACATAAAGAAGAAGAAAATAAGCGCGAAAAAAACATCTTTTCTTCCGGAGGTAAGCAGAAAAACTTATGTATTCGTTTCAACCCTTACCTCTATCAGTTTATTCTGTTCGAGCTCCTTTTAAAAAGATAACAGATTTTCTTTTGTATCACAGCGCGTTGTCCTCTGGTTTTTGGTGCTGGGATCTGAATATGTCAAGAGTTGAGACCTGACCCCGTTTTTTTCCTAAGTTGAGACACCGGATGAGTATTTAACGTTATTGCTTTTATCCGTCTTTCCTGCTAGGATTTTTGCATAAACCTTACGATTATTTCTATAGAGTTTATCTGTGATCATGACATTCATCTCGCTGCAACCATTTCGTGATTTTTTTGAAAAAAAAGAACAGGCACGGTTTGCCTATTTGTTCGGTTCATATGCAAAAAACAGCCAGACGTCGTTGAGCGACGTGGATATAGCTGTCTATCTGGATGGAAGATTGGATTTCTTTACTCAACGTCTGAAACTCATGGAGGAGATTAGCCGGGATATTGGAGGTCCCTCCATCGACCTTGTTGTCTTGAATAATTCATCTCTTATCCTACAGTACGAAGTCATCTCCCACAGTGTGATATTGAAAGACAACGCATCAGAGCGTGTGGATTTTGAGACTCGTGTCCTTCGTAATTATCTGGATACCGAACCACTCAGACACTCATACATTGAAGCGGTAAAAAAAGCCTTTATCAGGGGAGATCAGCTTGGTCAATAAGAGCATAATCGCTGCCCGATTGGAAAGGTTGCAGGAATATTTGACGAATTTGGGAGCGGTTCAACAGTTCGACTGCAAGCGTTTTGTGGATGATCCTTTCGTTCATGGTACCGCTGAGCGAAATCTTCATCTGGCAATAGAATGTTTACTTGATATAGGAAATCATATCATAGCTGACCGTAATTATTCGAAACCGGAAAGCTACGCCGATATTTTTAAAATATTGAGCGATGAACAGGTTATCTCGCAAGACCTTTACAATAATCTGGAAGGGATGGCGGCTTTCAGAAATATTCTCGTTCATGACTATATGCGCCTGAATCGAAAAAGAGTGTATGAAATAATTAAACTCAATACCTGCTATCTGAAAGAACTGGGAGTAGTATTTGCTGCTTTGTTGTAGGTAAATGCTTTTTGAGACCTGACCCCTCCGTGGCTTTTATATGTAAAGCCGGGTGATTGTGTTGGAGCTTCTCTTATGTCTCTGTCTATTTGGAGTTACTTCTCAATAGAAGGACAATATCTTGTTCCCTTATAATGAATCTCGTTCAACCGGGTTAGTTGAGTGACAATTATGGTGCAAAATAATTGAGGTAATGTGATGGCGAATGTGAACCGGGAAAATGTACTTCGGATTTTGAAGATGCATAAAGACGAATTGACGCGCGATTATGGCTTGCTTAAACTTGGTATTTTCGGTTCGGTGGCTAGAAACGAAGCTAGGGAGGACAGTGACATTGATATTGTTGTGGAAACCCAGGTGCCTGATCTTCTGCGAATGGTGAATTTGAAAGAAGATCTTGAAGAGCTATTGCATAACAGAGTGGATCTTGTCCGTTATCGGTTGCACATGAATTCTTTTCTGAAAAAGCGCATAGATAATGAGGCGAACTATGTATGATACTGAATTAATTTGTGAAAAATTAATTCAGATATCCAAGGCTTTGGATAGAGTGGTCAGACGTTTCGAAGATATACATTCAGCCGACGATTTTCTTGTTAGTGAACATGGTATGGATATGCTGGATAGTATCTGTATGATGCTCATTGCTGTCGGTGAGAATTTTAAATCAATTGACAGAATGACTGACGGCCAACTTCTGGAGCAATACCCAGAAGTAAATTGGAGAGGTATCAAGGGTGTCAGGGATGTGATTTCACACCAATATTTTAACATTGATGCTGAGGCGATTTATTATATCTGTAGTAATGATCTGGAGAAGCTTAGAACCACAGTTGAGCGAATGATACAGGATGTGAAGAAAAAATAGTGACCCGGTCCACAATGGACGTGGCCACGCAATATATATTCCAAAAGAGTTTGAATCAGTAGTTGAGCCCTGTCTCGAACGTTTCGTTTTACGTCACTCCGGACTTGATCCGGAGTCCACTCTGCCACCTTTATGATAGAGTGATAATCTAACCCCCGCAATGGTCCTAAAAAACCAGTCTTCCCAAACCGTTACCCAGAACACTCCTTTAAAAGCTTTTGCTTTGCCATTAGTACCTTAGAAATTCTTTCGAAGTCTACGCTTATCTCTTGTTTTTTAAGAAAGAATTTCGTGAAGGTACTTATCCCCGTGCTTTGCGGGGGTTAGTGTAAATTATGTGTCATTCGTGGCTTTGTTTGTTGGTCCTGACATTGACAAATTGTTCAAGTGAGAATACAATATTTACTACTGCGATACAAAATGTATTGATGTGTATAAAATAGCGGAGGAAATCATGCCAATTAGCCTGAGATTACCTGAAAATGAAGAGAAGTTGATAAAAAGGATAGCGGAAAGGACCGGGCGGACAAAAACGGCGGTTATTCTGGAAGCTGTTTCTGAAAAATTAGGGACTCGAATAAATAGAAAGCAACTCATCAGAAATATCTCCGGTTGGATGTCACATGATGAAGCCACTCAGCTTAGAAACCACTTACAGCATTTCGATCAAGTAACAGATGGTGATTGGGAGTGAAGCTTGTTCTGGATACCAACATTTACTGTGATTTTGCTGAAGGCCTTCCAGATGTTGTCGATTTGATAGCTGAATTCGGGGACGAAATCTATCTGCCGACAGTAGTTATCGCCGAATTGACATATGGCTTCATGAAGGGAACGCGACTTGAACAGAATGAAAGAAAACTTCAGGAAATAATCTCCAAACTGGATATTGGTATTATCGACATTGACAGGAATGTCTCCAGGAAATATGCCCTCATTTACCTTCATTTGGTCACAAAAGGACGAAAAATCCCCATAAACGACGTGTGGATCGCTGCTTGTTGCATGAATATCGGCGGTACACTCTTCACTAGAGACAGTCATTTTGAGGAAATTGATTTTGTCGACCTTTTAAGTAGTTAGCGTAGTTGAGACCTGACCCTCCCCATGTTAGACGCGTTGTATCGGACCAGGATATTTGGCCACTTGTATATCGGCCGTCAGTAGTGTTATACCCACGACAATGGCCTGCGCGACGAGTAGGCGATCGAAGGGATCTTTATGGATTGGCGGCAAGGCACCGATGGCTACCGCATGCTCACTGAGGATCGGCAGTTCATGGTAGCCGTTGTCCAAAAGGCTACGTCGCAGTACGCTTGGATTCACCTTGAAATCTTCATCTGGCAATAGAGTGTTTACTTGATATAGGAAATCATATCATAGCTGACCGTAATTATTCGAAACCGGAAAGCTACGCCGATATTTTTAAAATATTGAGCGATGAACAGGTTATCTCGCAAGACCTTTACAATAATCTGGAAGGGATGGCGGCTTTCAGAAATATTCTCGTTCATGACTATATGCGCCTGAATCGAAAAAGAGTGTATGAAATAATTAAACTCAACACCTGCTATCTGAAAGAACTGGGAGTAGTATTTGCTGCTTTGTTGTAGGTAAATGCTTTTTGAGACCTAACCCCTCGTTTCCCTGCTGGATGCGATCAGAGAAATTGTGCTTAATATGATTGTTCATCGTGACTATCGGGCGAGTGCTGATTCAACAATCAAAATTTTCCAGAACAGGACAGAGCTTTTTAATCCAGGTAGCCTTCCGGAAAGTGTCAGTCTTGAAGAAATTTTAGCTGGGAAAAGTGCATCCAATCCAAGAAATAAACAAATCGCATCGATCTTTAAGGAAGCAGGAATTATAGAGAAATATGGCTCCGGCATAAAGCGGGTCAAGCAGGCCATGCTCGTTGCTGGGGCTAAGGAGCCGATCTTTGAATTAGTCGGCAATTTCTTCAAAGTGACACTCTACCCGATAACTGGCAGGGCAAGCGAGGGAGTAAGTGAGGGAGTAAGTGAGGGAGTAGAAGCCTTACATATGCTTATAAAACAAAATAGCGGTAAACGAGTGCCATTTTTTACGAAAAAATTGGGCACTTCTGAAAAAAATATTGAGAGATGGCTCAAGCAGCTTAAAGAAGCAGGGAAAATTGAATTCCGTGGTGCACCAAAAACGGGAGGTTACTACTCAATTGGAACGGAACAGGGGGTCAGGTCTCAACTCTTGACATGTCGAGTACCTTGAGCAATGATGGTGGAGAGTGATCATGAATATGTCATTAATTGAGATCTGCCATTCCTTGTTCACGTCTGCCGGATATGATACACTTTATGTATATCTGGAAAAATTGATTGATTCTCTACTCCAGGTGTCACACAACAACGCGCTCAGGGCCAGGCAATCTTGTTTTTTATTCGTCTCAGACTGCAGCGATAACTGACGTGTATTATTTCTCCTCTACAGCCAAGGCTGGTGCAACTATGTCAAGGTTCAGCCATACCTATCACTTATCTGTGTCTTTTGTTATACTCTTCTTCATCGCGATGTCTCTAGCGATGACGACAAAACCGGTACAAGCTATCGCCACGGCCCAGCTTACACCAACAGAGATCTATGCTGTAAGCAATACGTTGCTTTCAATTTCTTTTACCTCACCATCCCTTCCCTATGGCTCTCTGGTTTCCTATACCAGAGAGGATTCGGACACAACCGAAACCGATGAAAATGGCAATATTTGGCTCATCAGAAGCGGCAGGAGAATAGGCACCATTGTTGGTTCGCATGGACAACATATTTTTAACCTTGGTGAAGTATCACCACAGCTCCCTCAAGCAACCATCCTTGATAAGAAAAATGGTTACTTTATTTCCTCAAATGAGGATGCTGCATATTTATCGAAAACTAAAGTTCAAAAGGTCGGCAGAAAAAGTGTTCCCAAAGATTCTGTCTGGAACAGCGCTGGATTGCAGGTACAGATTCAGCATACAATCTACCTCCGCCTCTCTCTTCCTCTGCAAGCTGGTGATCAATATGAGGTCACTCTGCCTGGACAACTCAATCAACCTCCCATCATTTTCAGATATCAACCTGAGACACAGCTATCCAGAGCAATTCATCTCAGTCAACTCGGATTTCGACCAGACTCTCCGATAAAGCAGGCCTTTCTGTCACTCTGGGCGGGTAGTCTCGGCGCCATTACATTTATCCCGGGAACCCCTTTTTATCTCATTGAGGATAGCAGCGGGGAAAAAGTATTTCAGGGAGAGGTAGAGCTGAAAAAATCTAAGTCTAAGTTAGATGAGGACGGCTTTGGCAGAAACTATAACGGGACCGATGTCTATCTCCTCAATTTTAGCTCTTTTATTTTGCCGGGAACCTATCATCTCCTGGTCGAGGGAGTAGGATGTTCGCCATCGTTTGACATCAGCACTCTAATATGGCAAAGACCACTTAACCTCGCCCTTAGGGCCTTCTATCATCAACGAAGTGGTATTACACTTTCACCACCTTACACGACCTATCAAAGGCCCCGCCCTCTCCACCCCGATGATGGCCAGCTGGTCATGACTTCTGAAGCCCGATTGATGGATACCGGAAACGGTTTTATCGAAGGGCTGGATAATTTCTCACTTCTCACCCAGCTGGCAACCGACAAGCCTTTAAGCAACGGATGGGGCGGTTATCATGATGCAGGAGACTGGGATCGTCGCATTCAACACCTTGTTGTCAGTCGCAACCTGTTTGAATTGTTTTTTTCTTTTCCCGAATATTTTTCCAACCTTGACCTCAATATTCCTGAGTCTTCCAATACACTGCCCGATATAATTGATGAAGCACTCTGGTCACTAGATTTTTTTTGTCGCCTGCAGGAGGCCGACGGAAGCGTCCGAGGTGGGATTGAAGCCACCGGACATCCATACTTTGGCGAACCAAGCTGGCTTGAAAGGCACAAACTCCTGGCCTATCGGCCTGGAATCTGGTCGACCTATCTGTTTGCAGCGACAGCAGCCAAGGCTGCTCGGGCGCTCTCTTTATCAAAGCCGGATCTGGCAGGAAAATATCGCGATCGAGCAATTTTGGCCATGGAAAGGGCAGAAGAACTCCTGGGTGAAGATCAGAACCAACCGTATCAGATCAACGATGCCCGCAATCTTGCTGCAATTGAACTCTTCAAACTGACCCTGGATCCTTTGTGGCACCAGGTTTTTAACGATACAACATATTTAAATATCTCGGATACACCTCTTTTTGTCTACCAGCACCATGATCAGGCCGAAGCAGCATGGTCGTACCTACAGACATCAGCTCAACTAACTAGCCCTGAGATTAGAGCCAATTGTAAAAATGCTATTATTGCTTCAGCAGAATTACTGGTGGACAGTCAGAAAAATACCGGGTTCAGCTGGTTAAAATATCCTTGGCGACCACCTGTTTCTGGAGCCTTTACAGTGCCATTCACACGAGATGTGATCTGGGCCTGGCTATTGACTGACAATCCTCGGTATCTCGCCGCCGTTGAGTTAGCGCTTCAATTCACTCACGGGGCCAACCCACTCAATCTGAGTTATACCACTGGTGTTGGCACAATATCCGTTCTCCATCCTAATCATCCGGATGCCAGAATAAGCCAGCAGCCTACCCCTCCCGGCATAACCGTCTTAGGTCCACTTGATCTCTCTCTTATTGGTGATGCTAAGGATGAACTGATTCAGTCATATGGAAACTACTGTTACCCTGATATTCGCCAATGGCCTGCCCTGGAGACTTACCTGGATGTCTTTTGGTATCCCCTGATGACTGAATTTTCTATTGAAACAATGGCGACTCAAGTGTATACATTTGGTTTTCTCGCAGCATATCCAACTTTTACACATTTCCCGGCAACTAGCAGCTCTCCATGAAAAAAGTATTGCAGCATCTCAGGATCATCGGCACTCGTGGAATACCTGCTCAACATGGTGGGTTCGAAACTTTTGCTCAGGAATGTGCCATTTATATGCAGAAGCAAGGATGGCAGGTAACGGTCTATTGTCAGGAAACAGGTCGTGGCTCAATCACTGAGGACAGTTGGCATGATATCAGACGCATAATAATCCCGATCGAAGGGAGTGGTCCTCTCGCCACCATGATCTTTGACTGGCGCGCCATCGGACATGCCTGCAAGGAAGAAGGACTTGTCCTCTGTCTCGGTTACAACACGGCCTTGTTCAATTGGCGTTTGCGTCGTAAAGGCCTACCTACCATAATGAACATGGATGGTATTGAATGGAAACGAGAAAAATGGAGCAAAGCGGCACGGATCTGGCTCTATATAAATGAAAAAGCGGGGCTTTACCTTTCAGATCACCTCATCGCCGATAATCCCGGGATTGCTGAACACCTGCACAGCCGCTTTTGTCGAACCCCCCTGACGACCATTCCTTATGGGGCGCCATATCTTCAAAATCTTTCTTCAACACTCCTCGTTCCATTTGGCCTTACCGAAAATAATTACCTGTTGCTCATCGCCCGTCCCGAGCCGGAAAATTCTATTCTTGAGATTGTACAAGCCTATACTGCCCGGCACCGTGACTACCCTCTTGTTGTTCTGGGAAACTATTCGGCAGACCAGCCCTACCAGAAACGTGTGCTGGAGGCAGCAAACGACCATGTCCATTTTCTTGGAGCCATTTATGACCGCGAGGTGGTATCAGCCCTTCGATATCACTGTCTGTTTTATATCCATGGTCATACTGTCGGCGGGACTAATCCTTCTCTGGTGGAGGCCATGGGAGCAGGTAATGCCATTCTGGCTCACGGCAACGGGTTTAATCGCTGGGTGACCGGCTCGGAAGCAGCCTGTTTTTTTATGAACCAAACCCAATGTCAGGTCCAGATGGATGACCTGCTTGCCTCGCCTGATGTGATTTTTCGCATGAAGAAAGCCAGCCGCCAAAGGTTCCTTGAGGCCTTTACCTGGGAAAAGGTTTTGGAGTCGTATGAAACCTGTTTTAACCGCTATCTATGAAAACGATTATTCCTGAAAACAATTACGATGTCGGCGATTATCAGTCCAGCATGCCATTGGTCGTTCCCTTCGTCGATGGTTTGATAATTCTTTTGTCCTTTTTTTACTGGGGCTTGGTTACTGGCAGACCAAAGATGGGTCTCTCTTCTATCGAACCAAATGGTGGTTCAACGTCTGGCTTGCAGGGTATATAAACCTTTCCGTTATTACCCTTTGTTTTTTTTATCTACTTGCCATTTTTCTCCGGGTCTATCATGGCAATCTATGTGACAAGGTCCGCTTCTGCGTATTGCCATTCCTCTTTTCCTGGCTATTAACCTTCTTCACGTTGCTCGTCATTGGCAGCGGTGCTCAGGTAACCTTGCACTATTCCCGCCTTGTTATCGGGGCATGGTTTATCGCTGTGCCCCTTTTATTGTTTACCTGGCGCATATTCTACATTTATAAGCTGTCAGGATATTACGAAAAAAATGGAAGACGCATACGCACTGTCATCATAGGCCTTGACGACAGTGCTCGACATCTTGCCCCCTTTCTCAAAGACACCCCTCATCTCACCATAGATCTGATTGGCTATTATGATGACAGGCCACCTGAATCAGGCCGACATATACCCATGGCGATACCGTATCTTGGTACCATCAGCCAGTGTGTTACAGATGCCAGAAATAATATGTTTGATCTCGCTTACTTATGCATGCCGATAAATATTCAGCACCGCATCAACAGATTACTCGAAAAACTCTCAGACACCACTGTCTCTGTATTTTATCTTCTCCCACCTAATCTTTTCTTCAACGCCTTGAGGCCGACCTGGCACAATGTCGCCGGTTATTCAGCCATCAGTGTTTTTGAAAGCCCCCATGTCGGTTTCAACAGCCAGCTCAAAAGAGCTGAAGATGTATTTCTTTCAAGCAGCATTTGTCTCCTTATTGCACTCCCTGTGCTCCTCATCGCCCTTGCCATCAAGGTCAGTTCACCAGGTCCTGTTTTCTTCAAACAGAGACGTTACGGCCTTTCCGGGCGCCAATTTCAAATGATCAAATTTCGTTCGATGACCACCTCAGATGATGGTGAGATTGTCCAACAGGCAACTGTCAACGACCCGCGTGTCACCTCTGTCGGCAAGTATCTGCGTAAATATTCTCTCGACGAACTTCCTCAGTTCATAAATGTTTTGAAGGGAGATATGTCAATTGTCGGTCCCCGTCCACATGCCGTAGCCCACAACGAAGAATACCGGAAAATGATCCCGGGTTATATGCTTCGTCACAAAGTCAAACCGGGAATTACCGGCCTTGCCCAGGTCAATGGCTACAGGGGGGAGACAGAAATTCCTGGAAAGATGGAGGCTCGAGTGCAGTACGACCTCGAGTATATTAAGATCTGGTCTATCGGTCTTGATTTAAAAATTATACTGCGCACAATTATTCAAGGATTTACCGGCAAAAATGTCTACTGAGCCCCTCCCTGAATCCGCCTATATCAGAGAAATGCAGGTCGCCAGGGGTATCGGTATCCTCTTGGTGACTTTTGGCCACAGTGAACCGGTAGCCCAGGTTTTCCCACTTTTCTGGGATCTCATTTACAGTTTTCACATGCCACTTTTCTTCTTTATGTCGGGTTTTTTCTCGCTCCGTCTGATCAACAGTCCTTGGCTCAAGGTAGTTTTGCCGCGAACCGCTCAACTCTATGTGCCCTACCTTGTTATCAGCCTTACTTACGGTGTTATTAAGTTGATTGTGCCGATGGTAAAACGTCCTGTTGTGCCCCTTGAACTCCTCACAGATATCATATTTTACCCCTTCGACAATCCAGCCCTCTTTCTCTGGTTTCTCTATATTCTTTTGCTGATGAAATTGCTTTCCCCCATTTTTCGAGGCAAAGGCCCGCTCCTGTTATTACCTCTTTTTATCATCTCTGCCTGCTGGTATGGCTCCACTGAATTCCTGGGTATCTGGTCTTTGTTAAAACACCTTCTTTTCTATAACTGTGGAGTGCTGCTGGCTGGGCATCGAACCTTTGTCTTCAACTTGCTGCGCGATAAGAGAGTAACGATGAGTGTTGTTCTTGTTTTCCCTCTGCTTTTTCACCTCAGCTCCGGGAGCAACAATGGTCCTCTAACTTTATTAACGGCATTATCGGGAATCTGGTTAACCCTCGGTTTTTCTTTTTTGGCAATTCCGGCAAAAATCAGCCGATGGTTGGAGTATTGTGGCAACCTTTCTCTGGAAATCTACCTGCTGCAATACTTTTTTATTTTTCCGGTTCTATTCACTCTTACTCATGTGGGTGTTAAACCTGGATTAATTGTTCCTCTAACCTTTACAGTAGGACTTTTCGGCCCGATAGTTGTCAAACGCCTCATGCTTGATAACAGCACATTACTTACTCTTGTCCTCAGTGGTCGGGTACTAAGACCCGCTCAGCCGGGAACAGACAGGACGGCAAAGTGAATTTCATCAAACATCGGCAACAATATTAATAGCTTCTGAAATTGCGGTCATATATCGATCTTCATGGAAGTATTGGCAATAACGCTTTCTGCCTTCGACTCCATGCATAACCACAAGAGCCGGCTCTGCAAGATAGGTACGAATTGCCGAAGCCAGGTCCTCCGGGTCGCCAGGTGTAAAGCGGATTCCTGTTTCTCCGTCGACAACAATATCCACTAGTCCACCATGCTCTGCAGCTATGACAGGACGACCATGGGCCATTGCCTCAATTGCTACCAGGCCGAAGGGTTCCGGAAGCAGGGAAGGGACCACCACGACAGTGGACCAACGATAGAGTTCTGACGGATCTTTGACGAAATCATGGAAGTCGATAGTTTCTTGCAAATCCAGCCTTTTCGCCTGCAAGATCACATCATTCTTGAAATAATGCTGTTCCTGATAGACCCCGCCGGCTATAACCACACGGACCCGTTTTAATAATTGCTTGTCTAACCGGGCCAGGGCAGCCACCAGTAATCCCTGACCTTTCCAGCTATTGAAACGGCCTATCATCAGAATGTGCAGGGTGTCCTCAACCTGTAGAGGGACATAAGCAGGTATGACTGTTCCATTGGGAATAACCCGATGCCGCCGGTCTTCCGATGTTCCAAAAGCCCTTCTGGTCGCCTGGGAATTAAATATAATATAGGCGCCGGATAGCCCCACAATCATACGCAAGAGGGTGCGGGATAAACCGACCGGAAGTTCATGGACGTGGAGAATGGTTGGAATTCTCCTAAATCTGCATGCCAGGATGTAATCTATTATCACTGCTGTATTGATATAGACGAGATCATACTGGGCAACGACACCCATTGCCTTCCTGATAGCATGTATCAGTGAAGGGAGATTAAACAGTGCTCCTGTTTTTAACTGTTGTTTACGTAGTACGAAAAGTGGCGCAAAGATAATTTCGTCGGCACTGGACTGCAAGATCGCAACAAGCGGGCCACGTGAGGCTAACAACACAGTAATATGACTTTCTGGCTCAGCCCTGCGAAAACCACGCACCGATTGCTCAAAGGTCCGGTCGGAGCCATAAAGTTCGGCGCCTTGATGGACAAACAGCACCCGTCTGGCACCTTTGCTGTCTATACTCTCATGCGCTGTCATTGCTCTTTCGTCTCTTGGTCCGGCTCGCTCGGGTCATTTAGCTCACTGCCTATTTCATCACAACGGATTAATGGTACAGCGACCCAGAAGCACTTGCTTTCATTGACAGGGCGAACAGGGGCCCAGATACTTGTCGTTCCAGCGCAGTTGAATTGCGGCAAATCGTATCCGAGGATGCGCGTCGTGCCACCCTGGTTGGCGGACAGTTTATAATCCCGCGCAATGGTCTGCAAATCGTAATCACAGGAAAACAAAGGGGTTCCTTTCTTTAGGCTAATCAATTTACGATCCAAAATAAAACGGAGGAACTCTGAGTGAATGGGATCGGGGTGCAAATCATCTGGCCTGGTGATCTCCAGATCACTCTGATTTTCCAAGTCAATATTGGCAGCATGACTAAAGAGGAAACACCCTCTGGTTACCATATAGGGTTGTGTCACAGCAAAACCTTCTTTAGCAATGTAACAATTCTCCGCCAGGGCATTGCTCGACGGTATCATGCTCATTAGCAGAGGGAAAAAAACGAATATTGAGAAACGATTCATGATGATCATAACTGAGGAATGACACTGATTATTTTGAAGAATACCCTTTCAAAAACAAATACTTATATAGTTTCTGGTAAAAAAACAGGCTCAATCGTTCATTACGACTCTCAAAAAATTTGCCAATTCGGCGTATCAAGGGAAAACTTAGGTCATTTACCACCAGACGGCGCAAACATTCCTTGACATTGGCCCCTGAAAAAAGATTCTGACGATCAAGAAGATAGTTCATGCGTCTATTGAGCTCCCTGACTTCTTCCGGCTCACAAAGACTGGTCCAGACAGCGTACCGCTTGCCATAGTCAAGTACTTTGTTGATATATTCATCTGGACTGCGGAAATGATAGTGAAAGGCTCGAATAGATGATATGTGCACCAGCTTCATCCCTTTTTGGGCAAGCCTCTGAGCCAGTTCAGTATCCTCAAAACCGGCAAGTTCTGTCTCATCGCCCTGCTGCCGACCGAAACGGCCATCATCAAAACGTAAGTTCCCGAGAAAACGACGCTTCAAAGACACATTGAGAGTTGAAAAACGGAGCCAGTTATAGGGGTCATCGTCGACATATTCTGCAGAACTCATAGCCTGTACGACATTTCCCAGATACATAAGCGGTGTAATTTCCATATCTTCAGGCATTGCGGCAGAACCTATGACGATATGGTTTTCTTCCGGATAACGCTCATGACTTTCCAAGTGTCCGGATAAATAGTCAGTACAGGGAACTGTGTCCCCATCGGCAAAAATGATGATCTCGCCGCTTGCCAGTTCCAAACCACGGTTCCTGGTTTGAGCCCGGCCTCCGTTTACCTGATTTTTCAGGATATAATTTGGGGAGTCCCGGCTTCCCTGCTCATTTCCTCTGCTGTATTGTCGGTAGAACAATCGTCGACAACAATGATTTCGAATTGTTCAGCAGGGATAGCCTGTTTGCAAAACGCACGCAATGTTCTGCCTATTGTTTCGCCGGTGTTATAACAGGGAATAATTATAGAAGCTTTTTTCATAATCTGGAAAATGTTTTCCAAAATGGAATATTTAAAAACATTTGTGCAGCAAACCAGGTGGCAACGGCAACCCCCAGTCGCCATGGCAATCCAAGTCCTGCTGTTAAATGAACTGTTGAAAAGACCAGAAAACACAGCAATACGATACGCCACCATATCTGGAAATCAAAGATATTACCAAGAGATTTGATGAGATACAAAAATGAAACAAAGACAAAAATACACTCCACCAGCAGGGTTGCCCAGGCAGAGCCGTAAAAACCGTAGAGTGGGATAAAATAATAGTTGAGGACAACGTTCATAATGGCAGTCACCGCACCTAGCCACACTTGAAAGCGAATGACCTTAATTGCAAGCAAGGCGACAAAGTTGAACAATGAATAAATGTCAAAACTCCAATCAAGGCCATGATGTCAAGTAGGGGGGCAACCTCCCAATACTTGGTGCCAAAGAGAAGGTCAACACAAAAGCTGGAGACAATCGGAACCACAAGGGCAGCAGGTATGATGATAATCGTCAGCATTTCTAAAACCTGGCCGTAGCGTTTTCGTAGTGCTTCTCTGTTGTCCAGGGCAAGTTTTGAAAAAATTGGAACCATCGGTGTAGAGAGCATCACCGCGGCTATTACGGCCATATCTAGAAACCTATAAGCGCCATTATAGATGCCGACGGCATAATCACCCTTCATGAAGGCAAGCATAAAGGTGTCAGCACGGGTATGCACCAGGGTAAATATGCCGGAAATCCCGACGGGAATGGCCAGAGAAAGGATGGATCTCTGTATTTTCCACTGCAGTTTAAACGATGGCTTTACCAAAGCCAGACTTTGCCAGGCGGCAAAGATTGTATAGACAATATTGGCCAGGACATAAAGGGCTATCAAGTCAAAAAGGGGCCGTTTGAAAAGAAGAGCTGTAATGGAAAACAGTGCAAAGACCACTGCATATACGGCCGATCCAAGGAAGGAGTTCCATGGACGATCATAGACTTGGAACAGTGGGTCAAAGAAGCGGGAACCTAAAAAGAACAACCCCAGCAGTCCAATTACCAGGCTGGAAAATAAATCCGGTCGCACCAGCCAGGCAACCGGGATGGCAACGACGGTGACAATAAGGGCAAAAAGGAAGCGAAGAAAAAGAAAATTGCCCCAATATTGAGGGAACTCCATTCCGGTACGGCCAATATCCACAGCCAGAACACTTGTAGTACCGAATTCGGCTACCATTATTGCAAGTCCTAAAAAGACAGTGATATAGGAGTATTGGCCGAAGAGCTCAGTGCCAAGGAGACGGGCCGCCAGAATAAAGACAATAAAATTGGCTCCCATGGTACAGAGCCGTCCAAGGCTTTGTGCTGAGGCGCTGGAGATATAATTCTTCCTTAGATTCATTATGCTTCTTTCTACCTTGATGCAGCGCTATTTTTCTCACTTTTTGCCAGTGTTTGTTCATAGACTGTATGCATGGAGGCCACTGTCTGTTGCAGGGAAAAATGTTGTATGACCCGGCTACGCCCCTGTTCCCGTATACTATGGAAAAGATGAGGCATTGAGCAAATTTTGAGGAGCTGGGCTTTCAGTGCAGTTGCATCCCCGGGAGGAATCAGCAACCCGGCCTGTTCTTTTGGACCGATCATTTCCGGTATTCCTCCAACTCTGGTAGCTATCACAACACAGCCAGAGGCCATGGCTTCAAGGATGGTCAAAGGGAAGGCTTCAAACCGGGATGGCAGCACAAAACAATCGAGAAACCGATAAAAATCGGCAATCTGTCCATGAGGAACCGGGCCAATGTGGTGAATATTCGGGGCATCTGTAAATTTTTTGAGCTCATCTGCAAAAACGGGATCGACCGGGCCCGCTAAAAACAATTCGACCTTGCCTTCGAGTTCCCCGGCTATCCGACAGAGAAGGTCAATGCCCTTGTCACGACTGAGCCTTGCGACTGTGCCTATCTTCAAGCAGTTGGGATCATATGAAAAAGAAGGTGTGAACTGACTGCTCCCCGGGGCGAAGGTGTCGACATCAACACCATTGTAAACAACATCAATTGTGGTAGAGGGAATAATCTTTAAAAGCTCATCCCGGGCATACCCGGAACAGGCAATACAGCAACTGGTATGACGAAGAATTAAGCCTGAAAATTTTTTAAACAATGGCGATGGCCAGGCCCCGTGAAAATGAAGGATCTTTGTGGTATCGCGGGGAAGTAATGGGAAAAGCAGGCCATCGAGGGGATAGTGGGCTTCGAGCAACTGTGCCCCCTTGACGAAGTTTCTAATTTTTCGCCAGGAAACAAGAGCGGCGAGGCTTTCAATATCGGTCGGGCAGATTTTAGTGCCGATATAACTCCGGCCCAATAGACGTCCCGGTAATGAGTGTCGATCAAGCATGGGGTAGTTGCAGGTGCTAAAGGCACCGCTTTGTAACATTTCATTAAAATCTGCGGTAAAATTATCGACTGAGCCACCGGTAATAAGCCGCAGATCAGCTATCTCGCCTATAAGCTGTTTCGCTAAGGTCTGAACATAGGTCTCCGTGCCACCGTACTGGCAGCCCATGCTGGGTGCGAAGAGGACAAGAGATTTCATGATTCAGGAATAAATATGCTCATATAATTTAGAAAAACTTATGATCTCAACGTCTGACCGATCAAGCAGATATGCAGCGATATCATGCCAGGCGGCAAGAAATTGACGATTGGGTTCATCCCAGTCCCAAAAATACTCCCAGTAATGGTTTACCAGGATAAGGGTATCATGGTGTTTGAGATACTCTTTAACCTGTGCCTTCATTATACTGAAATCATGAAACATCGACAGAATCGGGCCAGGGTATTCCAAGAGTAGAAATTGCCCATCCTGCAAGTAGGGCGTACGTCTCTCATCACTTAAAAAACGCCGAAGAACAGCCCGGGGTTTTTGTGCCCAGGAGACGTGGCGTTTACCAACGCGATGGAGAGAGATTCCTCTAAAATAGTGCTTCAGAATTGCCAGACTTTCGCAAGATACATCGTCCCACGGCACAACAAAGAAGTCACTCGGTCTTCCAAAACACACCTCCAGGATTGCCCTGCTTTTTTCTACTTTCTCCCGAACCAGTCGGGTATCGGTCAACATCCCTTCACGGACACCATCTATGGCAATATGATTATAGCCATGTTGGATGATTTCATAGCCTGTTCGATTACGTAAATAGTTAACGATTTCACATTCGGGAGTAAGGGGAAAGGTCTCTGCCACATCTCGCTTTTGCGGAGGCAGACATGGAGAATAATTTAGACGGAACCTTTGCCAGAATGGTCCATTTAAGGCCCCGACTGGCTGACCACCGGAGATGGCCGGTATAACGCTGAGTCCTACAGATTTTCCCGCATCCAGGAGCGGTTGATAGAGAGACTCAAGCATCTTCGGTTTGGTAAAATAGCAGATATCATCATCCCTGATCACCACATATTTCATGAAAAACTTTCTCCATCATGGCTAGGTACCTTGGTGGCATTGTTCCATAGCAGACGCCCGCAGGCCCGACGATAAAAACCGGCCTTTGCCGAATTAACAGGGTTGTGTCCGATTAACGCGGTCATGAGATACAGACCGGCGCGTACCAGAAAAACAAGGGATAACGCAGCACAGGTAACAATACGCGTCGTTTTACCGTACTGTTTTTCAAGAGAGCAGCCGATACGAATCGACGGTTGCACTAAGGGCATGTCCGCTCACACCTTTTTGGCCACCTCCTTCAAAATGGCAGGTATCACCAGCGGCAAGATAGGTCACTTTCTTGCCTCGTTGCCGTACCCGCCGACAGATATCGACATCTTCGACATACATGAAAATATCCCTGTCAAAACCGCAGAGTTCCTGCCATATTTGTCTCCGAACACAAAAAAAAGCCCCCGAGACCCAGTGTACTTCGGGTTGATGATGGTTATAGAAATCAGGACGTTTTTCGAAAATCTGCCATCGACTGAAATGCATATAGGTGCGTGGCAGCATCCAGGAAAACACCAGGCGGAGACGGATTATGGTCATATCCGACAGAGGCCTGCCGGATAGAGCCGTCCGGATTTCGCAGACGACCGCCGATAACGGCAGTATCAGGGTGCGCATCGAGGTATTCAACAAGGGGCTGCACTGGTTGCAACATCTCAGTATATTGTTGAGCAGCAACAGATATTTGCCACGAGCAAACTCTGCGCCACGGTTGTTTACCGCGGGCAAACCCGAGATTATCATCGCTGCAGATAAGCCTCACATCGGGCCATTCGAGTGATAAATACTCCCTGCTGCCATCCTGAGAGTTATTATCAACAACAATCACCTCGTGGACACACGATACATTCCGGACCACAGCCTGAAGACATTTTTGCAGAAATATCCTTCCATTATAATTAACTATAATGATAGAGAGCGTTATTTCTGCAAGGTCCCCATTGTTGTTATTGAAGGATTCAATACTCATATTTCCATTTCAACTTATCACATCAGTCTTCCTGATGATCCCAGCCGATATTTCATTACGGTAAATGATTGAAATACCAGCAATTAATCCAATGTAAGTATAAAACACCATGGACATATTCATCATTGTTTTAAAGCCGGGGTCGACCATGGCATGCATCCCCTAAGCCGAATCCGGCTGATGTCCCGGCCAATGGCCCGATCCCAATAATGCACTTGTAAAGGTGGTAAAAAGCCGATACAGATAACAGTCTCAACATAGACAGAAAAGCGGCAATTCCCACGGTTCCCACCTCGGTCCAGATCTGCAGGTACAATTGTGGACAACGTGGTTTTTTCCTACAAACATCCGGGAATAACCTGTTTTGTCATATTTCTTAAAAACCATTGCCATATTATTCAGTCCAACCCCAAAAACCGGGAACTGACGAATAACCGAAAACGCCGCTTCATTCAACGGCCCTCTCGTTTTTGCGGAGCCATAGTCGTCATGGGTGAAACGATCATAGACCACATCAAAACTCACGGCGAGGATGCAACAAAAAACCAGAGAAGCGCACCACACCCAGATGAAGGTGGAGATACGCAGGAAACGGCCCCGGAACATCACTAAAAAGACCAATGTTATCGACAACGGCAGCGTCATCCAGGCGCCTCGCGAAGAGTGTATAGATTCCCGCGCATCCGAAACAAGAGGCGAAGAGATACCAGCACTTGACGAGAAAACGGCGTTCGACGATGAACATGGCAAAACGAAAGCGGAATGAGCATTTCGAAAAAATAACCGAAGATATTGGGATCGCCGATCGTCCCGGTGGCCCGTTTGACGACCATGCCGATATCCTGAAGAATAACTTCCTTTTCGCCGAATGCCTGCAGACCTATCATGTTGCCGGTCCTCCACTGGTAAATCCCGAAGCAGGCTTCAAAAACCATGTCGATAGACAGACAGAGAAGCAGTACGTTTATGTACTTCCTATCCTGCAGGTTCATGATCACAAACAGCAGGAAGAGCAAAACCAGCAACCGGAAAATTTCCAGGAGAGAGAGGTCGAGATATTCGGCGGAAACCATACTCAGGCAACCGGCGGCCATATATCCAACAAAGCGCAAATGATCTTACCGTTCGTCTGGAAACGGAGCTTCCCCGATAGCTCAACCGGGCATCGTAGGCAAAAAAACAGAAAACTGTGAAAAGCGACAGGAGGCTGACCGAGATATCGACGCTGGTCACCCCGACATAGGGCCGGTAGAAAAAGTTATAATCGAGGTTGAGGGCGATACCGATGGCAAACGTTGCGATAAACAGGCAGATCAGCCTCGTTTTGGTCTGGGTTGATATAATCAAATAAGCATATGCTGCCGGGGCCATGATAAATGTTGCTCCGACTATTCCAAAATAGTACTTGGGCGGTAGAGTGCTTACTTCGAGTGCAAAAACCCCAAGGAAAACTCCCGACAGAAGGTAACGAAGATAGCGGAGTACTAAGATATTCATAGAGAAGGGGTTACCCCGGCAGCAATTTTATAAAATATCAATAACACAATGCAAAGTCCTGCCTCAAAATATCTTACCCATCAATCAGCCAGGAGGAGACGGTAAACCAACCGCGGAATAAACATTTGTTTCTTGTTAAGGATAGCACCGGTAAATTGAACACCGGCATCAGTAAGTTGCTCTTTATAAAAATTGCGACCTTCCCAGCGTGTTCTCTCTGCTTCGATAACCATGATAAAACCGTCTAGCTTCCGCAGAACCGTTGTTTCCGGGCCTCCCATAAGGGCGGGCGAATCAAAAATGATGATGCTGAACTGCTCCCGGGCGTTGTATAAAAATTGGTCAAATCCCTTACTGTCAAAAAGAACTATGGGATGTTTAGTCTCATGCCCAACGGGAATAAACCCGAGAGTACCATTTTTATCTCTCTTCACCACATCATTGAAACTTGATTTACCTTCCAGCACATCCATAAGACCAGGACTATCCGGAGCAGAGACTTTGAACCAGGTGTGTAATATAGGTGTGCGGGCATTACTATCGACAATAAGGATGCGCCTATTGGTGCTCTGTGACAAGGCAATACCCATATTGAATACAATGGTGGAAGCTCCTTCACCCTGACGGCATGAGGACACGCAGATCGATAGGCTTGCCTCATGTCCAGGATGACTCCAATATCAGACTCAAAAACTGGTCATGCAAGTTATTGAGGCGCAATACATCGCTCTGCCTGTCATCACGCTTCT
>CAWCTP010000016.1:0-21224 GCA_963798425.1 uncultured delta proteobacterium
ACGGAAACCGGGGCTATCTCATCCAGTCTGTGATCGCGTTACTCGAATCGCTCAACCGCTCAGATTGGGACGCACTTACCCTTGAGCCCACTCATGCCTCGGATAAAATCGACATCTCATGGCATGGGGCCTCCACGACGATGGTCTGCCAGGTCAAATCCTCTATTAATCAGATAAACCTACCTGACGCGAAAAAGTGGGCCGCTGAGTTGGAAGCGCAATCAACGGCAGATGAGTTCACACTGATTCTTGTAGGCCCTTGCTCATCGTCTGTTGCTAGAATTGGCCTCTACGGGAAAGTCGCAATCCCATGTCCGAAGAATCTTGATTTCGAAGAGATGTTAGGATTTACAGCCCACTTGCTGGACAGATTTTTAGTCCGAGAGAAGATCAATACGCAGTCCCCGAGTCATCGTGAGCTTATGGCTCGTGCCTTGGTGACCGAACTCTCAATCTTTGCGAGTACTGGGTCACAGATTGAGCGTAGTTATTTCATCGATCTGCTGAAGGAGTGGGTCAAGGTCGTAGCTGCTCCAGCTGATTTAAGATGGGAGTTAATCGATTTCTCCCACCAACGTGGAATCGAAAACGCTATTGCCGGCAAGCGACTAGGCCCCGCTGATGTTGACCAATGCCCGGAATTTACGATTTGTGGGCAAGTCGTGAATGAGCTCAAACGATCTCATTGGTATTCGATCGTTGGCCAGTCAGGCTGCGGCAAATCGATAACGGCATGGCAAGCTGCGAAGAAGTTCCACGATTTTGGATATTTGGTCTGGCGGCCTCACTACAATTCCGAAGCGGGTGAATTGTTGAAAGGTATGCCCAAAACCGCACGTTCACTCTTGGTCGTTGATGACGCCCAGCAGTTCGGATCGGAATTCGTCGAACGATTGTCCGAACGTTCCTGTGAAACACTTAAGGTTCTTTTCACCAGCACTCTTGCTGACATTGTGACACCTAATCCTTCATGTATCTCGCCTACAGCAGGCGTCAATAAACTCAAAATTTCAATTCTTGGCCGACGTGATGAAATTCTGCCAATCGTTCAGAGGTTTGATGATCGTGTTAGCGACAAGTATATGGATGTCTCATTTGAAATGCGTGTCGATGACTGCGCACGCCAAAAGACTCCATGGGAGTTTTTCTGGGTGCTGCGGGGCGGATGGCAGACAGCGCGTGCCGAATACGAGAGCCTAAAGCAGGTGCCGAATGCAAATATACTCGTGACCACGATTGCCCTTCGGCAGATCAGCAGTTGCGACGCGGGGATGTCACAAGATCGACTTTCTCACATCTCTGGTGAATTAGGTCTCACAGTTGATGAGACGGACAAAGCAATTTTTCACCTCGCTTCTCTAGGGCTGGTTTTGATTTCAGACGACATTTTCCGCACGAAACACATCAGTTACGCCTACAGAATCGTTGAAGAGAGCCTACGCGACGAAAACTACGCGAGATGGCCTCGCGCAATTGGTGCTGTTATCGCCACTGTGCTGGATGATAATACGTCACTGAAAGGCGTTTACTGGTTGCTGGACGCGGTTAAATTGACAGATGCAACCCGATTCGATCAAGGGAAGAGACTGCGGCAGATAATCAAACCTCTCATGAGCAGATGCCGGGAGGAATGGCCTCAGAGTGAATGGGCCATTGGTTGTGTCTCAAACCTTTTTAGCTTCTTTGGGCTCTCACTTGAAGAAATATTGGCTGATGAGGAACTCTTGTTGAGATGGTTTACGGCTGGCACGGGTAGGATTGCTCGATTCGGCAGTGTCATCGCCAACGAACTGATCAATAGCTCTGACAAGAAGGACAGTCCCCAAACGACAGATGTCGCGAAGTCCCTATTTGAAAAGGTTGATTCGGCACTCCTCCTGAAGTTAGCCAATGGTTTGATACTAGAGGATTTCTATAGTTTTGGTGATCTACTTAACCGAATGGCATTTTATCGGCCGTCATGGTCGGAGACGTTACTTGCTCAGTTCGATTGGCAAAGGGTGTTGAGAATCATCCTTGATGCTGATACACAGCATTCCTATGCGGTGGCCAAACTTGTTGGGACGCTTAGTCTCCTAAGCTCTCGGGACGCCAGAACCTACCGTCTTGAATACGTCGAAGATATCGCCCCATTTATAGTACGTGCAATCAGCGAAGATCCAATCAACACAATTGAGGCGATGCACGACATTTTCTGGAGATGCCTCGGTTTCACCCCAAGCTTCCTGCGAGGCGGCGTAGATCCAAACGAAAAGCAACTCCAGATTGCTCGAAGTGTCATCACAAAACTCGATCCAGCAGACTTCGCCTTGGCTATGAAGAACCTTGTCTCTCGAGATATGGAGACGTTGGCCCGTTCTCTGTCGATTATTCATGAAGTGGATGCTGAATTCATTTCCCGATTCGCGTCACTCGTGCCTGAAGAGGACTTTCACATGGCCGCCAGAACTGACTGGCGAACACAATCAGATGAGTTGAGACATCTTCTCGGCTTCTTTTGCATCGGCACGGAGCTTCAACCAGCACGCAACTGGGTCACCCGTAACGAAGGATTCATTGAGGGACCGCTGGAACCAAAGCTCGCCGTAATCGCGCCACAGGTTGCAGTGAACTTCCATAAGGCCGGGAAGCGGGTGAGTTTAACAGGATATCGTCAACATCGGTGGAACGAAACAGCGTGGGCAATTTCGGCAATCGCAAATATCGACAAAGACATCTGTATCACTATCGTTACCAATCAACTCGATGAGTTGGAGACGAAATTGTATGCCCTTACCCTTGATTCACCCCATTACATGGTTCTATTCTTCCGTCTACTCCATAAGCTCTCCAGTGAGTTGTTTTCTAGCTTCGTAGCTAGATTGAGCATGGACGACCCAAGAGCCATCAAGACCATTCGCCAATTGGTCAAATCGCAACCGAAAGAACGCGCCAACTATGAGAAACTGGCTAGGCTTGCATGTCGAATAGGGGGAGATGTTGGTGCTGTTGGCAAGAGCTTAAAAATGCGTTTGGAGGAAGCATCGGAGCGCAATCAAAACTACTGATCAAATTACGCTTTAGATATTTCGACTGGGTGTAGTGTTAAGTCGGGGTAATCATACTGCTAGCCAACCTGCGTAGGTACTTGTTGGTTAACTCACCACCAGAGGGGTAGTGACCTATTACGTATATAGACTGTGAATCTCTCGTTTCTCAAAAGTCCATATAGCTATATTAGATCTGGACAGCGGTCGGAATCCAGATAGCTCTTATCGATCGAAACTTCATATGGCGAATCAGTGTAGCCCAATTGGAGCGGATCAAATCGCCGATAAGTGACAAGAGGCTGACTTTGTCAATTTTGTACAATAATAAAGCAAAATCATCGGGTATCCTCCACCAAATAATTATATACCACCAATTAACAGGAGTCCTTCGATATGGAACTACACGTATATCTTGCATTCGTAGTTGCCACTACAATCATGATTGCATTACCAGGGCCAAGCGTACTTTTGACAGTTGCTCATAGTATTTCATTCGGTTGGAAGCATGCTCTATCCACTGTTGCCGGTGCGACAATGGGAATTTCCGTTCAACTTATAGTCGCTGCAATCGGTCTAACCTCATTGTTACATGCTGTTGCAGAAGCATTTGATTGGTTCCGTTGGGCTGGAGCCGCATACCTTGTATATCTTGGGATCAAGCAGTGGCGAAGCGCAAGTGAACCTCATGAGTTTGACTCCTCGACGGTCTCCAAAACTAACCTATTTGTTCAAGGGTTAGTTGTAACGATCCCCAACCCCAAGAGCTTAATCTTCATTGCTGCGTTTCTGCCACAATTCATTGATGCAGCACGTCCTCTTGGCTTACAATTCACCTTTATCGTTCCGACATTTTTGGTGATCACTTTTACCGTAACATCGGTTTGGGCATTGGTCGCAGGAAACGTAAGAGGGTTTCTTCAGAGTCAGCGAGCCTTTCGATCTGTCTTGCGGACAGCGGGCGGATTGATGATAATAGCCGGGATAGGTCTTGGACTGGCTCGACGTGGCAACTGAACGTACAACAAGCAATGAGCAGAAGAGAAGACTCAATTCTTTGCCTGACTCATCTAAGGAAAAAAGAAGTCAATTGCCAATCTCGTAAAGTCCAAATAGCTCCTATTGATCTTGACCAAGGGCCAACAAGAATTTCTTCCAGGAATGATAGGCATTTGGCCTCTTTGGAACCAGAAACCGTCTGGAATAAGGTCAACCTACCGAGTGCCTGCCTTCGGTAAACCTTCCCAAAGTACACCTTGGTCATGGATCGATTTTGTCCAAAAAGCCGGGATCACCTCTACGTTATATTGGTTTTAATATCAGCGTAATTATTTTATATTCCACTCATGATACCAAGCATCCCACAAATCGTTATTGCAATTCCGCCAATCGAAGACTTCTACTCAACTCCCCACCGCATCTCCTCTCTGGGCAGCAGGATCGCGGAAACTCTTCTGGAAAATGCCGGTTATCAGGTTCGCATTATAAACAGCCTTGCCGATGCAAATCGAAAACGTCAGCTTCCCCTTCCGACCGCACTGACCCATCTTTCTCCCTTTCTGATCAATAATGAAACAGGTCGCAGCTCCTTTTTCACCAGGTATCACCGCTTCGGAGAAGAATACGATGCCGTTGCGGATAAAATCACCGAGATTAATCCGTCTCTGTGCTTCATCAGTACCTTCGCTTTCTGTTACGGAGAAAGTACGCTGAACCTTGCGGAAGCGATAAAAAGGAAATGGCAGGAGTTAACTGTAGTTGCATGCGGTGCGGGAGTGTCGGTGCATCCCGATTATTTCTTGCGCGACAGTTCCATCGACTTCACGTTGAGCGGAGAGGCGGAAACGAATCTTCTCCCCTTTATCGGTTACATTACCGGCAAGTCCTCTGACCCAGGACTTGTTCCGGGACTGGGGTATAAAAACAAGGACCAACGAATCTTCAACATGGTAGCTCCGCCCACCGATAGTAGCACTCTTCAGCCGGTTCTAGCCCTGACAGGCGAGACGAAACATGCTGTATATTATACCGCATCCGTTTCGCGCGGCTGCAACAATGCCTGTCGGTTCTGCGCGAACCACCTTGTGCACGGTCGCTCCTTCCGAGGCGCGGAACCCGACCGTGTTGCCGCACTGGTCGGTGCACTTCCCAATGCAGCGGAGGGAAAAACCGTCTACTTCAATTTCGAGGATGACAATCTGCTCTGCGACATGCCCCGTTTCAGAGAGATAATCCGTATCTGCAGAAAGCGCTTCCCGGGAGTGAGATTTACCGCGGATAACGGTATCGACTACCGACTTATGAGCGATGAAATCTGCAGCGAACTCATCGATGCCGGATTTATCCAGTTTAATTTCACACTGGGATCAGTAGACGACACAGTGCTCCAGCAAGAAACGCGGCACGGATCTATTAATAGGTATGATGCTCTACTTGCACTCTGCAGGAATAGCGGCTGCAAAGTAATCACCTACATCATCTGCGGTTTTCCGGAAGATACACAGGAAACCATTTCCCGCAACTTTAGATTTTTGATAGAAAAAGAAACAGCCATCGGCATATCACTCTTCTACCCGGTACCCGGCCTTCCCGGTTTTCGCGACTTGAAGACCTTTGACACCTTATCCCCCAGGCTCTGCTGCGGATCATCCGCCTGGCCGTGGAATAATTCACTCTCAACAGAAACCCTGGTAACAGCATTCCGGATTGCCCGGGTAATCAACTGCATGCATTCCTTCAACCTGACGGATCAGGAGCACGAGGTTATCACCCGCACCATTGAAACCGGTTCACTTCATACGATAGTGAAGGATAAAGGAGAAAGGCAGGTCGTGGAAGTTCCCCGGCAGGACAAGGAGCTAGTGAGGATGGTGTTTAGCAGCATGGCAGTTTTGATATAGTATCCGTTTTTTTTAAGTTATTGCAGAGTACTGGTAATATCATTGGGTATATGGATTTGCTGATTGGGGCTTCGGCAATATCGAATGACTTGATTCAGGAAGAAGCTCAGCTATGCCTCTCACGACTGAGGTAAAGATGCTCATGGATAAGCTCTAATCTGAAACTCCTATTTTGTTGTTAGGTATTTGTAAATACTAGTATTTACCTGAAAGCAGTAGTGTAAACCCGAAGCTTTCATTGAAAATGCAGACCTTCGATGTGGCAATATTAATGGTCTGCCTAAATAGTTACGGAACTTGAGTGTGGCGATGGTGGCATACTGACCATTTTATCCACCCAGGACTTTTCAAATGAGGGAAAAAAATCCTTTTTAGCCAGAGGCTTCAGCGCAAACCCATTTAACGTATAGCAATTGACCTTCTTCACGAATTTTTGATCTCACAGATCGTGAACTCTACGGCGGTGCATAGCAGTTTTTTACTCCACCAGTATTTTAGCGGACATAACGTTGCCAATTTTAGTTCGTACGCACACCACCCAAGACCAGCATCTCCCTGGTTATTCGTGAAGGAAGACGTAGGAATTTTAAACCCTGAACTTGGAGACCACATCTTTCAATCTAACAACCAATTCGTTTAGTTGCACCACACTGTTGTCGACATTTGAACTGCTTGCTGACATATCTCTGGCTGCCTGGTTTACTTCACTGATATCCCGGGCAATCTCATCAGCAACTGTGGAACTTTGAGCAACATTTTCAGTAACTTCTTGAATCCCCTGTGAAGCCTGACTGACATTTTCGGAAATCTCTTTGGTGGTTACCGACTGTTCTTCAACCGCCGTAGCAATTACAGATACCATCTCGTTGACATCATTTATAATATTAGATATACCCTCGATCTCCTTAACAGTTCCGGCAGTTGAACTCTGGATGCTTTCGATTTTATTTTTTATTTCCAATGTCGCACTTGCCGTTTGTTTGGCCAATTCTTTAATTTCATTCGCCACAACTGCAAATCCCTTGCCTGCCTCACCGGCTCTTGCCGCCTCAATGGTCGCATTCAGGGCTAGAAGGTTGGTCTGTTCCGATATCTCTGTGATAGTTTCAGTTACTTTGCCGATATCATGAGCTGCTTTACCAAGATGATCGATCTGAGCAGAGGCGCTTTTAGATTTAAGCACCGCGCTTTCACTGATGGAACGGGTTTTCTCAGTATTTTGTGAAATCTCATTGATGGTGGCGGTCATCTCTTCGGTAGCAGTTGCAACCATATTCACATTGGTTGAGGCTTGCTCTGTGGCTGCAGCAACTGATGACATATTAGCACTCATCTCTTGTGCTGCAGTTGCGACTGTATTGGATCGGTGTGAGGTTTCTTCGGCTCCGGAGGACATTTGCTTTGATATTGCAGACAGTTCATGCGACGATGTAGTTAACATATCATTACCCGCAAGAATTTCTTTCAGCATATCTCTCACTTGATTTTTCATCGTAGTGAGTTGCTGAGCAATTTCACCGAGTTCATCCCCACTCTCTACAATTACAGTGGAGGCAAAATCGCCTTTGGCCATTGCCATGACATAGTCGGAGATTTTGCCAACGTTCTTCTTAATCCCAATACTGATAATAGCTATTATAACAATGAGACTTACCAAGAGAACAATGCCAATAATGAGATTAATGGTACTTGCCCGGCCAATACTCGATGAGATCTGCTTCATATTGTCATTAAGTTCTGTGTTCTGACTTTGTGCAAACGCATCTATTGATTGGTTAATCTGTGCTGCAAGAGGATCAAACTTTTCCATCAGGGTGTTGCCTGCATCAGGGCCATCTTTTATATAGACAGCCGCCATCTTCTTTCCCATCTCGAAATACGCAGTAAAATCTGTTTTTATCTTTTCTATGTGCGCACTATTTGTGATATCGTTTTCTTCATTAAACATTTTTAAAAAATCATCCACCAAACCGTTAAATATAATTGCCTGCTCTTGGGCCTTGTCAAGACCATCATCATACCCCGGTGCTCCTCTGGTAGCGGAGATGTCTGAGAGGTACTGTTGGACTTCTATGACCGCCTTTTGCATCTCCATAGCCTTTATCGCAAAGACAAATGATTCAGTGCGGGTCCGTTCGGCCAACTCCATTGAGTTATTGCCGTAATGTCGATTGATCAACATTGATATTGGGAGCAATATTGCGACTAATAAAAGAATCGCCCCAAGCTTTCTGCCTATCGTCATTTTCATCTTTAAACCTCCCAGTAGTTCGCAATATTGTTTTTATCTTTGAGCATATCACACAAACGTTCATCGCCTTAATTTACTGCTGTCCACTTTGAAAATTGTTAGAAAATTGTTACAATATTCTAACAATTTTGTGAAAAAAATTCTCGTCATTTAGGCGTATCATTCCATATATTTGATGTCAAGATGATGCCTGAAATTTCTCCTCCCCCAAAAAAAATAGATACTTAGTCAAATCGCTGCTGACAAATTAACAGGAGGGAGAAATTTGAAATAACGCTCAGGTTCTCGTATTTCAGCAGAGAAAATATCGTCAGGTTTCCTATGAGATACCAGATAGTATCGTGCAGTAAAAGAAAGAGATTTCCACTGCCAATGAGAATGAACAGGCAGGTTCAACGATTTGAGCTTGTTCCTGAAAGGGTGGGACTGGCAAAATACAAAGAATTGATCGAAAATGGAGCAACTGTAACGTCAAGATAACCAAAGACAATCTACATTCGAGATGTAAGAAAAAATTCAAACTTAATATTGAAAAATATCAGATTGTATCGGAACTACTACATCTAAGCCATTCCCTTGTCTCACAACTACTGCAATGCCTGATCCGATTTTCCAAGATCTCCAAGACCCATTGCTTTGAGAACTTTTGTGGTTTTGGTGTACTGGATGTTCTTGTACTCGACTATCTGAATATGGTTGCCCCAGGGATCCATGAAATCAAGGAACGGACCGGAGAGAATTTCTACTCCCTTTTGCTCCAAGATTTTCCTGACTTGATCCTTGTCTTCGACCACCAAACCAAAGTGACGGTGATTATCTCTGGATGTCTCGCCGGTCTCCATTAGGGCGAGAAACTGATCACCCATATCAACAAATGCAGAACTGCTGGTTTTGCCTCGCAGCTTGATTGAAAAAATACTGGAGTAGAATTCGAGAGCCTGATCGATGTCACCCACTTCCAAAGCTACATGGTTGATTCCAACAAGTTTAGGTAATTTCATCTGTTTTTCTCTATTTTCTTATCCTGTAACTACGCCTAGGAGGGAATATCTCAAATACTACGTTAAGGTTCCGTTCGCGGGATTGTCCAGTTTTTTTTTCGCACATCTGATTTCGAGGCAGCTGTAAATTTGATTCTTTTCCTTTTTTTCAATTTCCATCAAGAACAGCGTTAGCTGTAGTTGCTCGCACCCGCGGGCTTAACTTGTATAGACCACTGCTGTGTACCTCCATTTGTTTTTCCAACTCCTGCTGCCTCAGCAATTGCATATACAAATAACGCTTATTGCTCCATTTCGTATCGGCTATATGGCGAAGCGGACAGAATTGATCGGAAATGGAGCAACTGCAAAGAAGAGCTTACCAAAGCCCCCCCTAATAAGTGCAACAGAACGGCAACGAGAGGTTTTCCTGTAAATTCTGGTTCTCGTGAGCCTAGATGCCTATCAACTTTTATCGTGCAGCCCATCTGAGATGTTCCAGAAAATCTACCGAGACACTTGCTCCATTGTTTACCATTGCCGGCGTTGATACTACTTTCCTCACAGTGCAGATCCCGAAATTATCCCCCTCGTTTTGTGTTTCAGTTACTATCTTGCACGCTGCCTGATAATCATCCCGATGTGACCCGCAAAGATAACCGTTAGGCTAATCGGCACGATTCTGCGCGTTCAAACGAAGCGAAGCGCCTCAAGTTGTCACCCCCGACATATGAGAACCATACCTAATGTTAGTAAATATCAAAGACCTTAAACGCTCAGGGGTAGCGGCTCTTGAAAAGGAGTTCGTTGACCGATGCAAAAAGCTGGATCAATGATGCTGTTTGATTTTGGCAAAAATAAAGAGTCGCCCCAATGGTGACATATCATGTGGGGTGCATAAAATGCTATAAGATGCAATGTTGGCCGATCGCCATGATATGAGACAAAGGATTACTCGTTGATTTTCGCGGCCGTACAACAACGCTCGTTTAGCCACTAGTTGATCAATGTTTTCTTGCATATCTTACTGTTTTTACAACTGTATTAACACAAAATTTTCAAATTGGCATACTTGGTAGCCTAAAACCAGTTCCGAGATGCTTGATTTTCACGGGAGGGAGGCAATTATGCAAGCAACGACAGCGAAACAGGTTCACGAGTTATTCGTTGAGCGGTTTAATGCGCAGGATGTGGATGGCATAATGGAATTGTACGAACCAAACGCAGTGATCTTGCCGCCTGATGCGCCTGAGGTGGTGTCCGGTCATGTTGCCATTCGAGAAGTGATTGACGGATTTCTCGCACTGGATGGAAAGATGGAGAATACAATTGTTCGAGTTATCGAGCAGCAGGACATTGCGATATTGTATTCGCGTTGGACAGTTTGTGGCATTGGACCTGACGGAACTCCAGTCAAAGTGGGAGGAACAACTTCAGATGTAGTTCGCCGCCAGATCGACGGTAACTGGCTCTTTGCGATTGACAATCCATTAGGGGGTGCAGCATAGTACAGTCTTCTCTGCCCAAAATCATAGCCTCCTAAACGAACGCTATAACACCAAAAGCATCAGGAAGAGACTCAGCTATGTCCACTCACGACTGCGGTGAAGGTGTTCATGGAGAAGGTATACTTTCAGATTCCTAATATGGTTTCAAAAAGGCCACAGTCATGGCTTCTTTAGTTGGCGCGATACTTCTACTTGTTGCGCTCGGAGGCATTGCTTGGGAAGCCATCGGGCGTTTTTTTCACCCGATGCCTGTTGAAGGCATGACGGTTATTGTAGTTGCTGCAATAGGAGTCGTTATAAATACCTTAACCGCATTACTTTTTGTCAAGGGCCAAAAACATGACCTAAACATAAGAGGTGCCTTCCTTCATATGGCGGCTGATGCAGGGGTCTCTCTTGGTGTCGTGGTCGCTGGCATATTCATCATAGTCAAGGGTTGGCTGTGGATCGATCCGGTTGTAAGCCTTATGATCGTTGCTGTTATCCTTGTCGGTACATGGGGATTACTTCGAGATTCTATAAACTATGCTATGGATGCGGTACCCGATAGCATCGATATCCCCGCCGTAAAAAAATATTTGATGAGCTTTGATTACATCAATTGCATTCACGATTTGCATGTCTGGCCGTTGAGTACTACCGAAATAGCATTGACTGTTCATATTGTGGTGAATGACGACACATTGGATAATAATTTCCTGCGAAACCTCCAGCAGCATTTACACGATCATTTCGGAATAGAGCATTCGACAATTCAGGTTGAAACATCCATGGGTGAAAATGAATGTATGATGGATAGTCTCAAATGTGAGTAAGAAGGGCTACCAAGGTGCTGCACTGGATCGCAATTCTGCTGTGCTTCATTGCCATCGGTGAGCTTAAACGTAGGGCGACAAGGAAGGCGCGATGAAATTAAGCGAGGTCTCCAAAAACTACAATGGCGCTGCACGATACTATGATCGACTGACCGACATAGTGTTTGGGCGCATTCTTCGGTTAGAAAAGTATCGCAGCCATACGATCGAATTGCTCGGCGATCTCGACGGAGCCACCGTGCTTGATGTCGGATGTGGTACCGGTCGCAACTTTCCCTTGCTAGCTGAGAAAGTTGGCGAGCATGGCAGGATCATCGGTGTTGACTACTCAGAGGGCATGCTGGTGCAAGCTCGTCGACGAATTAAAGTGGAAAAATGGTCGAACATCGAACTTTTTCATGGTGATGCCGCGCGCCTTGACGGTGTGCCAGGGCCCTTCGATGCGGTTACGGCGATATGGTGCCTTGGCATTGTCTACGATCTGGAGGCGGCGCTGAACCGAACAGTAGACCTGATTCGGCCCGGAGGAAGCATCTCCATCATGGACTTTGGCAAGTCACGTCCCGATCACGGCCTGCTGCGGTGGTTATTCCCATTTTACCGCATTGTACTTCGACGTGCCGGTATCGATTCCGCTGAAGATTTGGATAACGCAAAGCTGGAAGCGAAATGGGCCCGGGGAAAAAATGTGTTGAAAGCACGTCTTGGTAACCTTAATGAAGAACATTATTTGCACGGAGCTGGCTTGATCATCACAGCGAGAAAGCCATGCGAAGACAATGATGTATGATTCTGTGGGCGTTTCTTGTGATGATCAGGGGAGGTGGATTCTACCTCCAATAAGCGCTGCACAGGGACGACAATACCGCTGCGCTCCATTGCCGACGGTGAGTTTCGGCGTTAACATCGCCACATTGAAGTTCTCCATGTCCTACCGATACCTTTGCTTTATTTTATTCCTGAGAGGATAGACCTTGATAACCACGGAGAATTAATCAGAAATGGAGTATTGTGCAAGGTAAAGCTTACCAAAGACAATCTACAGTCGAGGTGTAAGAAAAAATTTAAACTTGATATTGAAAAATATCAGATAGTATCGGAACTACTACATCTAAGCCATTCCCTTGTCTCGCAACTCCTGCAATGCCTGATCCGATTTTCCAAGATCTCCAAGACCCATTGCTTTGAGAACTTCTGTTGTTTTGGTGTACTGGATGTTTTTGTACTCGACTATCTGAATATGGTTGCCCCAGGGATCCATGAAATCAAGGAACGGACCGGAGAGAATTTCTACTCCCTTTTGCTCCAAGATTTTCCTGACTTGATCCTTGTCTTCGACCACCAAACCAAAGTGACGGTGATTATCTCTGGATGTCTCGCCGGTCTCCATTAGGGCGAGAAACTGATCACCCATATCAACAAATACAGAACTGCTGGTTTTGCCTCGCAGCTCGATTGAAAAAATACTGGAGTAGAATTCGAGAGCCTGATCGATGTCACCCACTTCCAAAGCTACATGGTTGATTCCAATAAGTTTAGGTAATTTCATCTGTTTTCCTCTATTTTCTTATCCTGTAACTACGCCTAGGAGGGAATGTCTCAAATACTACATTAAGGTTCCGTTAGCGGGATTGTCCAGCTTTTTTCGCACATCTGATTTCGAGGCAGCTGTAAATTTGTTTCTTTTCCTTTTTTTCAATTTCCATCAAGAACAGCAGAGGGGCAAAATACAAGGTTGTGAGCGTTAGCTGTAGTTGCTCGCACCCGCGGGCTTAACTTGTATTGACACTGCTGTGTACCTCCATTTGTTTTTCCAACTCCTGCTGCCTCAGCAATTGCATATACAAATAACGCTTATTGCTCCATTTCGTATCGGCTATATGGCGAAGCGGACAGAATTGATCGGAAATGGAGCAACTGCAAAGAAGAGCTTACCAAAGCCCTCCCCCTATTAAGTGCAACAGAACAGCAACGAGAGGTTTTTCCTGTAAATTCTGGTTCTCATAGCCCAGATGCCTATCAACTTTTATCGTGCAGCCCATCTGAGATGTTCCAGAAAATCTACCGAGACACTTGCTCCATTGTTTACCATTGCCGGCGTTGATACTACTTTCCTCACAGTGCAGATCCCGAAATTATCCCCCTCGTTTTGTGTTTCAGTTAGTATTTTGCACGCTGCCTGACACTATCCCTAAAGTGATCTGCAAGAATAACCTGGAAACATCAATAATTAAAGACGCTTAATTTTTCGCCATTATTTTGGAGTTATTCTTGATTTTTTTGGAAGTGCAAAGATGCTCCATTTTAATCATGATATTAGGTCATGCTCAAGGTCAAAATGTTCAGGAACTATTTTAAGCAAACAGGTGTGATTCCATATTGAAGCTTGCCTATGGTAATCTTGAGGTAATGAAATCATTTTCTGGCCCAACTGGCTGTTGTCCCACCTTTGAGCGTCATTAACAGCAGACAGATCAATGGGATATAACGCCTTCTCGGCATGCATGACAAGCTTCAAGAACATGGATAATTTGTAGTTTCGTTACGAGGAAAGGTGATGACACGGTTCTTAGTACCTTCTCCCGCTCACGGGGGTACTGAAAAGGGTGGTTCAAGAGGCAGGCGGATATAAAAAGTTGTCCCTTTACCGACAGTTGAATCGAAGCTAATTTCCCCCTGATGCTTGGCGTGGATAAGGGTTCGACAAATAGCCAGTCCCTGTCCCGAACCCTGGCCGACCTTTTTGGTGGTGAAGAATGGGTCGAAGATCCGTTGTTTGATGTTTTCGGGAATGCCACCGCCGGTGTCCAAAATAGCGATAACAACCATTTGGTTTTCGCAGCTGGTTCGAATAGTAATCTTTCCCATCTCACCGGTATTTTCCTTTTGATCGGCAATGGCATGGGCGGCATTGACCACCAGGTTGATGACGACCTGACCGATATCGCCCGGAAACACCTTGATGTTTGGAAGATCGCCGAATTGTGTTTCCAACTCGGCTACAGATTTATAGGCGTTATTGCAGACAATGAGACTATTGCGGATAAGTTCGTTGATGTCGGCCTCATTTTTACTGTCACCCGCGCCGCTGTGTGCAAAGCCTTTCAAGCCGAGAACAAGTTTGGTAACTCGCTCCACGCCCTCCATAGTCTGTTCGAAGGCCTGTGGCGCCTCTTCCTCGATATAGGCAATATCGGCATGGTCCTCTAGCTTTTCAATATTGTTTATGATCTCTGAATATTCACTTACTCCTGCAAGCCTTTCCCGCAATCCTGCGTAAGCTTTTACCACTTGCAGAAGATCGTTGAAACTGTCACGAAGGAAGGAGACGTTGCTGCCGATAAACTGGATAGGAGTGTTGATCTCATGTGCTATTCCGGAAGCCAGTTCACCGATTGATTCGAGTTTCATACTCTGGATACGTTGAGCCTCCAGCAGACGCTGTTCTGTAAGATTGCGAAAGGTCATCACCGCACCAGTAATGTCGTTGCTGTCGTTACGGGTAGGGCAGACGATAAAGTCGGCTGAGAAACTCGTTCCGTCCTTGTGCCAAAAAACATCACCATTGACATGATGTGATGATCCATCCTCAATCGCAGCAAATTCAGGGCAGAAATCATAAGGATACTCGCTGCCATCTTCCTGGCTGTGATGAATGGTATCGTGCAGATGCCGACCAAGAAAATCTTCCTCCGTCCAGCCCAGCGCCTTCAAAGCTGCCTTGTTAGCCTGAACGACATGATCATCTCGGTCAACGGTTATCTCCGCACCGTTGACCCAATTGAGCATCATCGAATTCTGGTAGTTAACCTGTTTCAGGGCTTCCAGCAGACCATCTATTTTATTTTGCAGCATCTTTATCTCTGCGATTTCGTCCGACATTGTTTGACGACCCAAGATCTCAAATTATTTTGAAAGAGATAAAGGGCTCCTCTTTCTGTGTTTGCTTATACTATTCATGCCTGCATGATCTTGGAACAGATCTTTTCCCATCCAGCACATTCTCCTTGTAGGCCAAGCCGTTCAAGAACGGGCATGTCTAATTCAGTTGCCTTGCCGGTGATTTCATTCGGACGATTCCGGTAATATAGACAATTTGCAACATGAACTGCAAGTGCCGGATTGAAGGAATTAGCAGGATATTTCTCAAGCTGGTTAAAAAAACATATTCCCTCGATAATCGGACCATTAAAGCCCCACAGCCCGAGGAGATAGGCCCCAACCACACTTTGGCTTACACCGAAGACTGACAGTTCCGCTTCCGTCATGGGGATGTTTTGTTCTTGAGCCAATCGGATCACCTGCCGATACTTGTCAGGCAGAGAGGAGAGCAGGTCCAGTTTACCAAGGTCATGCAGGGTCCCTGCAAGAAAGGTGTTACTGATCAATACTTCATCTTTCGATTGTTGGGCGGCGATGGCTTTGGCAATCTTGCCGACCATGAGACTATGACTGTACAGCGTATCGACCTGAAAGACCTCTTCTGAGACCTTTATTGCAGAAAAGAGTTCCAGACTCAGAATCAGGGCCTTAATGGTGTCAAGACCAAGTAAAGTGACCGCCCTCTCAGCGGTGTCAACCCGTGAATAAATACCGAAAAACGAAGAATTAACCAGATGGAGAACCTTAACGGTCATGCCGATATCCTGGGCAATGATATCGGCTACCTCAGAAATTGCAACATTGGGTTTAGCAATAATTTTCTGTAACTTAGCATAGAGCGACGGCAGGCTTGGCATTTTACCGAGCTGCGAGATAAGATTCTTCAAACCGCCATCTGACAGCATATCTTGCAACGCGGCGGTCTGGATCAGGATCGCTTTGAGTCTTTCCGGATCACAGGGTTTTGCCAGAAACTGGTGCACAACTCCGACGGTTCGTAAAATGGATACCTCGTCGGCCTGGCCGGTGAGCATGATGCGTATCGCATGAGGATAATCTTTCTGTATTCTTTCAAGAAGTTCAGCACCATCCATGCCTGGCATTCGCATGTCGGAAATAACCACATCAATGTGCTCAGCAGCCATAACTTTTAAGGCTTCGCTGCCACTGATGGTGAAATACATATCGAATTCATTCCGCAACGATCTTAACGTTCGCCGCAGACCATCAAGAATACTGGGCTCGTCGTCGACAAAAATGATCTTTTTCTTTCCCATTGTTGCCTTTTTACGCCTGGTAATTTTTAAATATCATCTCAAAAATCTTAAAAAAGCATGACGAATCATTGTAGCGTCCTGGAAATTTACGCAGTTCCCGCATACATCGAATACAGGATAAATTTTTTTCATAACCAACGAAAAGAATCTTGTCGGTCATTCTTGCCCTATATGGTGCAATCGAAAAATCATCTGGAAGCCGTTCACCTATCTTTTTAGTATCAGATTGTTTCATAAATTAGTCAAATTTTGATTTATGTTATTTATCGTTCCATTATGTGTTTTGTGACAATGCGAGAGCATCACCGAGATTATCTCTGCAACAATCTTCTACCAGTTGTTTGCTTTTCTGATTAAAAAGCCTCAAGATAGAACAAAATACTGACTTTTCAAGATCAACTCGATCAGTTGCGTAAAAATGCAATTCCTGCAAGATAATAAAATTTACGATCCATAAAAAGCTGTAATTGGGTGCCACTTATAGGCGGATATTTCAAATGCGAAGGGGGGGGTTGTTCGAAGGAAATTAGCGTAAAACTTCCGCTCTTTTCACAAAAAACAAATATGGCTTTTAGTACCTTACTCCAGAAAACCTATCATAAAAAACAAGAAAACTGAGGGTATTTTTAACGTCAATAACTTGAAGTTAGCACCAAGGTACTTATCCCCCTCAGAGCATGGGGACTAAAAAGAGTCCCGGCTTACTTCCTGTTCACCGGGGTTAGTCATTAATTATGGGGAAGAAAAAGAGAAATCCTCTCCCCCACAATTGCTCTTAACCTGGATGCTAATCTTCGTAAATCGCATCCGATGGGAACTTAGCTTTGATGTCATCAGGCGTCAGATCGTACATGCCAGCACCTACGACATACTCGGCATCACCGTGCTTTACCAGGACCACATAACTTACTTTTGGAGAGCTCTCTGGCTGGCCAGGCTTAGGCCAGGAATAAGGCACCCACCCTTCGCCTTTTGCTTCCACCAGCTCATTCATCGCCGCAAAGAGATACACGCCGTTGACATCACGCATATCAAGAAGTCCTTTACCGTCAAGCGAGGGTTTGATGGGATGCATAACCATAATACCATCAAGATTGTGTACCCAGATATACCCTTCACCGCCAGCAAACCTGAATTCTCCATTGGGATCTTTTATGGTTTCGAGTGCTGCATCACCTTCTGCTCCCAGCAGCGCTGCCGCAGCCTTAGCCTTTGCTTTACAAAGCTCAGCTGTCAGGGCTTCGGCTCCACAAATAGACGTGAAAACAAATAGCAATACTATCGATAGGATAAGGGTTATTAACGAGCGTTTCATGTTGAGGCCTCCTTGAAATTGTTGTTTGTCCTTCTGGACCCTTTGGTTCCTGCTGTTTATTCTCGTTACAGTTTGAACTGGCTGACGAGTCCATTGAGCTCTTCTGCCAGTTTTTCTAGACCTGTAACGTTTTCCTGGATGTGGTGGCTTCCCTCGCCGATACTTTTGCTAGTTCTTTTAACGTGATCGATATCCATCGCCACCGAGTCAGATATAGCTGTGGCAGAATCGACATACTGAGTCATTCCTTCTATGCCACCCGATACCGAATTAATGTCTTCGGTAATTTGTTTTGTTGTCACAGCCTGCTCTTCGACCGCACCTGCTATCACTACAACGATCGAGTTTATCTCACTGATTATACGTGTTATTTCTGATATTTCAGTAATGGCCATGTTACTTGATTCTTGAATGGCAGTAATTTTTTCACGAATATCCCCGGTTGCTCTATTGGTCTGGCCAGCGAGTTCCTTAACTTCATTGGCGACAACAGCAAAGCCCTTTCCAGCTTCACCAGCACGAGCAGCCTCTATGGTCGCGTTAAGAGATAAGAGGTTTGTCTGTTCAGCTATACTGACAATCGTTTCGACGACCATGCCTATTTTGTTAGCAGCATCCGATAATTCGTTCATCTTCAAGGCAGTATTGTCGACTGTATTCACTGCCTTACTGGTGACTGCCCTGGCCTGTTCTGTATTTTGAGCAATTTCGGCAATGGTTGAGCTCATCTCTTCCGTTGCAATAGCGACACTCTGTACCCGTTGCATGGAATCGTTTGCCAGAGCGGAAATCTCTACCATAGAACTGTTCATAGTCGAAGTAGCCTCACTCGCATCGTTCGATTTGGCTTCAAGATCACCGGTCTGCGTATCAAGATCCCGAGAAACACCAGCGAGATCCACTGCTGAAGTAGTAAGTTTACCGGAAAATGAGAGAATCTGGCCAATCATCTGCCTGAGGTTCGCAATCATTGCATTGGTATCTTGAGCAAGATCGCCAAGTTCATCGTTAGAACTAATATCAAGATCTGACTGCAGATCACCTGCAGCAATTTTCTTTGTCGACTCGGCAATAGATGATATCTTCGAAGACATCATTCGACTCACCAACATACCAAGCAAAGTGGCTGCGACCACAGCAACAATGGTTAAAACAATCAACACCATTGTACCGCTCTTTTTGGTAGTTGCGGCTTCCTCCAGAGCACTGTGCATTTCTGCTTCAGCAATAGTAATCAAGGAACTCAATTGATCGTTAATACTCTTTATCGACACACTAAGATCATCTTGCTTCTGTTTGTCAGCAGCCTCAATCTCCGCATAGATGCCCTTACTAATTTCATGCAAATCATTAAAATTTCGTTCTATTTTTGAAATTGTCCCTATACCGCGGTTTAAGGTCCGCTGCTTGTCTTTATAGACCGTCAGGCTGTTAATTTTCTCAGCCATCGCCATCAACTTGAAATATTCCTTTTTAAACTTACCCAGAACATCCATCAGTTTTTTATTAGGAACCTGGTAAGAGTTGAGCCACTGGCCAATAATACCTATGGTCGGATCTGTATTGCCGGTAAATTTTGTTTCGATATTCACTGCGTCTTTCAGCTGTTTGGTCCAATCAAGGTGATCCCGCTGGGCTAGATTGAGGAAATCCGGCAATTTCAACATACGAGATCCAACAATAACGCCGTAACTGACCTCCTCTTTGTGAGCCGCAATTAACTCATCAGTCTTGTTTTTCAAACGGCTGCTCTCTTCGACGATGGTTGTGACAATTGGCAACATTTTCGCGGAACTGCGAGGTACTATGAGATTGAGGTTTGTTCTCTGATAGGTTGACTGAGCCGGACTGTCTCGAAATTCATCCGATGCGCTCCCATACTGCAGCATGGTAATCCACATATCGAATTCTGCCATTCCAGCAGTGATATCCGAGCTGATTTTTTCGAGATCAAAATCTGCGCTGACATAATTTATCGTATGTTTCTGAACCATGTCCACAGCGAGGGCTGCATTCATGACAGCATACTGTGCCGGGGCCTTTTCTCTGGCAACGGTGTCAGTCGAAGATGACAGTTTGTTGAGGACAAAGATACCAACAAGCCCAGAGATAAGCACGAGTAGTGCCAGACTGAGGAAACCTGATATTAACTTTGTGCTTATGGACATCCGCATAATCCGACTCCTGGGTTGTTGGTTTTCATTTTGCTTGCCCTGCCAAAAAGCTACCTGATTCCTGCCAAACAGGTGCCCATAAATCCCTTAAATTCGCGCATAAAAAAACGTTTACACGACATTACCTATGCTTATTTACATCATAGGCGAGAGGACTCAGGAAAGTCAAATTCATGGAGTTAATTCATTTGTCAAAATCTTGTATTAACGCAATATTATCTTAGCCGAGCCTTGGATTTCAAGACCTTACAGCCGTCGAGAACGTTCTCGACGGCTCTTTTCTTGGTATGTAAACAATTCATTCTGTTTTTTTACCCTCACAAGTTTTTCTCACAACTGGTGTCTGCGTTACGCGCTGCTCCTCGTTACACTGCTTTGCGGTCTCGCCCGCGCTCATGCGGGGGAGATTAAACTGTTGGTGACTGACGTGGTCATGCCGGGGATAAACGGCCGAGTCTTAGCTAAGAGTGTTCTGCCCATCAACCCAGGTCTTAAATGCCTTTTTATGTCTGGCTACACTTCCGACATCATCGCTCATCATGGCATCCTGGACGATGAAGTTTTTTTTATCCAGAAGCCTTTCAGTAGGCAGGATTTGGCTGCAAAAATCAGAGAAGCACTCAAGCATGATCCGAACTGAGTAGTTGGTTGAAGATTCGTCACTGATTATCAATCAGAGATATCACCCTGTGACAAGAGATATTTCTTGGCAAGCTTCCATTGTAAACACTCTTGTTGGGTTAACCTTCTTCCTGAAAATGGAATCAAGCAGTAGCCTCAGCAACCTATCAACATAAAAAGATCTTCCTGACCTTATGAACAGTAAAATTATCCTGACAAGTAAAAACATTTCATAATTCTTGATTGTTCCAGAATCAACCGAGACAATTGCTCCGTTATTGTTACTTTTTCAGAAAATATTTTATTATTTTTCTTAGAGCTAAAATGCTCCATTATTTGCATTTTTTGATCAAGTCCCCGTTCGATCCAGGGTGAATTCACCCTGTGGTAGAATTATTTGACGCGGAGGACGATGCCGACTCAGATTTCAAAAGTCAACATAGCTATATTAGATCTGAACAGCAGTCAGAGTCCG
>CAWCTP010000017.1:0-7654 GCA_963798425.1 uncultured delta proteobacterium
TTTTATCTGCTCTGGCGTATGTTCCCTCGTCAGATGAAGGCAGGTGGCTTTGAGTTTGGCAGGTCAATGCATTTTGCAGAACGCTACGGCGTTGTGCAACGCACCTATGACAGCAAGGATATCAATGTAAGTCTCAATGTTGCCAGTATTGGCCGAAAGCTCGGGAAGTCACGGGTCAAGGAAGCTCCAGGAATATCACCCCTGTTACTGCCTGATCTGCTGCTTGAGCATTCGACCTTTGTCCGTCTGGCCGATGTTAATGACGCATTGCCGGAATACGAAGAAATCATCGTTCCAGTAGCATTGGAACCCGACCAACAACAACCGGAATATGCCCAACTCTCCCATGATCTCATAAATGCCACCAGCGAAGCATTAGCTCGTGGTGATATGCGGCTTATGGGCAAAATGATTCAATCCTTGCTGGCGTATCCTGATGGATGCCGAAATGGGGAGGAAATCACCTTGGAGATTGCAGGGAGTGAGACAGTAGTTGCCTCTGCACCTGGCTTGGAAATTGACCTGTTGCCCAAAGAAGAAAAGTTGCTGGAGATTATAGCGGCTGAAAAGAAACAAGGGAGAAAGGTAGCGATCTTTCTCGAACATACCGGCACACGGGATTTGCTTCCTGTATTAGAGGAAAAACTTCAGAAAAATGACCTGAAGCCTCTGGTCCTTCGCAGTCAAACCGTAAAACCGGAGTATCGGGAGGATTGGCTCAAAAAGCAGGTTCAGACGGGATTGTACGATTGTCTTATTTGCAATCCCAATTTAGTAAAAACTGGACTCGATCTCCTGGAGTTTCCCACAATCATCTTTTTTCAATGCGGTTATTCAGTCTTCACTCTCAGACAAGCCAGCCGAAGGTCATGGCGTATTGGGCAAGATCAGCCGGTACGGGTATTTTTCATGGCCTATTCAAAGACCATGCAGGAAAAAGCTCTGTCGCTCATGGCCCAAAAGATGGAAACATCGCTTCGCCGTAGAGGGCGAGTTATCAGATAAAGGGCTGGCCGCATTATCTGAATCAGAAAACAGCATGATGTATGAACTGGCAAAGGCTTTGACCGGCAAGGTTGCGGTCAAGGATATGAGCGAAGCATGGACCAGATACCGGCAGCGTGAGTTGCTGAGTAATCTGTCTATGGACGATGACCAGGATGTCACCATTACGACCACAACCACCATGAGTACTGCCGCCGGCAGTACAGCCACGATCACGCAAGAGTATGTTGTTCGCGGGACTGTGTATGTCAAGAAGGCCGGAGCCATCGCTTATGTCGACAACAACCGCTTCGATCTCAAGGACGGATTTGTTTTCTGGTCCGGCAGAAAGATAGGCTGGTACGACCGACAAGGTTGCGGTGAAATCAACGAAAAGCCGATTCGTATTTATAAGCCTGACCAGTGCAAGCATTTTGTCCTGGCTGAAATACGAAAAGCGGCATAACCCATTAACCATACCCAACCCATCAAGGGGCAAGACAACCCCCTTTTTGTTTTTGGGGAAGTTTTGTTCCTTTTCATTATGGAGGAAAACTTATGAATAATTCAGAAATCGAAATGATGGCCGAACCATTAGAAGTCGATATTACGGCAAAGCCGATCAGGATTGAATTGCCTGCACAGTTACGCGAACATGCGGACGCTGCTGATAATTGCACCTTGGCCTTTTGAGGGAAATGCTCAGACAGGCAGCAACCGAGATCGAAAGGTTACAGAGGATAGTAAAAGGTAATGACCCCGTAGCTCTGTTACGAGAGATATGGAAACATCATCAGCCCGTCTATCTCTTTGAGGCCATCGCTGACCATACTGACACACAGGAGGCATCATAATGGAATATTATTATGATCTCGAAGTAATGGCCGATTTAATAGCTGATTTAATGGATTATTTAATGGCTGATTATTTCGAGGCCGACCACCAAGAAGATCGTCAAGATCAAGATTAGCCAAACATAAACCAATCAACCCACCAGGGACAAAACCTCCCTGACGGGGAAGTCTTGTCCCTTTTTTTATTCACTCCAAGGAGACAAGACCATGATTGTCAATTTAGTGAGAAATATGCGGACTACTGCAAAAAGAACCGACAAAAACAACCTCGGCCATTGCATCCTGCTTTTTCTGGCTGCTAATGAAATAGAACGCTTGCAAAAGAAGCTTTCTGTTGCAGAAACCCGTAGCAATCAAACCATCAGGAGCAAAATAACTCCTCTGTCTTTGGTAAAGTCTTATCCCTCTTTAATTCAAAGGAGGAGATAGGCCATGAAGTTATTTATCCAAGACGAACAAGGACAGTACGTCACTGCGACAACCCCCGAAATTATTAAAGAGGGCCGTAGCCGTACTCGCTCCACACTGAAAAGAGGAACTGAATTTATCGGAAGTTCACAAGCGGCAAAGGAAGCAATAGCCTCAAAAATCTTTTCATACCAACATGAGGTCTTTGGTTGTCTGTTTCTGGACACCAAGAACTGCATCCTGGCGTGGAAGGAAATGTTCCAAGGGACTATTGATTCGACAACAGTTTACCCTCGTGAAGTGGTTAAGGAAACCCTGCGGCTCAATGCTTCAAGGGTTATCCTCGCTCACAACCATCCTTCAGGTAGTACTGACCCATCACAACCAGACATTGAATTGACCAAAAAATTGAAAGAAATCTTGCAGATTATAGATGTTAAAGTTCTGGACCATATAATCGTCGGGGATGAGATAACGTCCTTTACGGATATGGGTATTCAGTTTTAGCTCAATTCTACGTAACCAATATCAATCCAATCAACCAATATCAACCCAGCGGGGCAAAACAACCCCTATGGGGAAGTCTTGCCTCTTAATTCTTCAATCTCACAAGGAAACAAGATTATGATAGATCAGAAAATAATCAATAAACTCCAGAAATTACTTGCTCTGTCTGGAAGTGATAACGAAAACGAAGCTGCCCTTGCCATGAAGAAGGCCGAGGAGCTGATGCGTGAACACAATCTGTCCGTTGCTGATGTAGCTCTTGACGGAAGTGGTGCTCATGTAGGTTCTGCTGAGGTATGTGGACTGACCAAGACTTGCCAGACATGGGAAACCTCCCTGGGAAGCTTCATTGCCAAAACCTTCAATGGCCAGGCAATCCGTACCAGAAACAGCAACGGTTGGAGTTTCACTTTTGTGGCCGGCCAGACAGATTTGATAATTATCACTGATCTGTTTGAACGACTGCGCTCTACCATCAAGCAAATGAGCCAGGCTTATGTAAACTGTGCAAAGGGTTTTACCAGAACTCACGGTAAATCCCTGCATAACAGCTATCGCCTGGGAATGATTAAAACGATCAGCCAACGATTAGAACGTCTGAAGCAGAACACTGCCCCGACTGATAGTCGTAATGCCTTCGGGATGACCGGTACTGCATTGATGGTGATTAAAGATAAAGCAGTTGACCAGCGAGTTAATCGGCTTTTCCCACGTATAAAAACGACAATGTCAAGAGCCAGTCGTGTTGATGGCAATGCCTACCAGCAAGGTATGACTGATGGCAATAATGTCAGTCTGCACCAATCTATAAACGGCAGGTCTTCTGCACCTCTTGGTCTTAAGAGGTAGAATATGAAAACAGATAAAACAGAGTAAAACCAACCCACACTAAATAAGTAGTCAACCTATCAGGGACAAAACCTCCCTGACGGGGGTCTTGTCCCTATTTTTTTCAATCTCAAAGGAGACACGACCATGACCGCACCTATTTTTATGACCAATGACCTGATCGTTAAGTACGCTTCTGCTGCTGGTGCAACTGAGCCTGTAGATAAAGTATCCAGCCGTTACACCTTTGTTCCAACCTTAGATGCGGTTGACCTGCTGCGTGATGCCGGCTGGTTTCCGATCAAGGCAGAGCAGAGCAGCACCCGTCTCCAGGATAAGGAAGGATTTCAAAAGCATTCCATTCGGTTTACCCGGAATGAAAACTTTCAAATGAATCCGAAGGATGAGCGGGTTGACCTGGTTCTCTATAATTCTCACGACCTGGGCAGTTCCTTCAAACTGATTGCTTCAGTTTGGCGTTTGGTGTGTGGCAACGGTTTGATGATCGCATCAGATTTTGCCAACTTCACCCATCGGCATGTCGGATTTAACCAAAATGATTTTGTTGAATCGGCTGATAAGATCACCGCTTCTGCAACTGTCATCAACGACCAGATGGATTATTTGAAAGGCATCCAGTTTGGGTTACGACGAGCAGATCGCCTATGCTGCAGCAGCTCACAGGCTGGTATATGAGGATTTGGATAACGCTCCTATATCTCCGGAACAGTTGTTGACACAGCGTCGCTTTGCCGATGGTAACAATAGTCTGTGGACGACATTCAATCGATGCCAGGAAAATATCATCAAAGGCGGAGTAAAAGGCAAAGTCAATGGAGAAGATGGCCCTCGAAAAGTCACTACCAGAGCGGTAAAAGCCCTTGATCGCAATATCAAGCTGAATCAGGCTCTTTGGGTATTGACTGAAAAGATGGCTGAATTGAAATCCATGTCGATTGCCGCATAACAATTTAACCACAGCCGTCTCCTTCGGGGGACGGCTTTTTTTTTGGATGATTATTATATCTTTTGTGCTATACAAAGGTATGAATATTTATTTACTTTATTATATAACTATTTAGTTATATAAATATATCACAAAAAATATATACAATTTGTTCTTTACTACAGGAAAACACGATGAAAATAATAATACTCAACCAGAAGGGTGGTGCTGGGAAATCAACGATTTCCACAAACATGGCATATTGTCTGGCGATGTCAGGAAAGAAGACGCTTCTCATCGATATGGATCCCCAGGCACACAGCTCTGTTATCTTCTGCAGGGACATTCCCAGAAATCAAACAGTCAATGAGCTGCTGTCGAGCAAATCGTTTAAAATTGACAATGTTATTCGTCAAGCGGTGCTCGGTGAAAATGAAGAGCCAGTTGAAAATCTTTTTATTATTCCTTCCAATATCCACCTGGCCATAACTGCCGAACAGATCACAACGAAAATCCACAGGGAAAAGCTTCTCCATAATCATTTGAAAAAAATCGAAAAGGATTTCGATTTCATCATCATCGACTGTCCACCAACAGTTAACGTCCTCACGATCAATGCAATCTATACCTCTGACATGATTTTGATCCCGACTATTTACGGACGTTATTCCCTGGATGGTATTGCCGATCTTTTTCGGTCGATCGAGGATGTGAAAGAATCCAGCGACTTTAAATATATGATTTTGAGGAATGCCCGTGACTCCCGCAACAAGCTCTCCAATGTATTTGTCGAAGAACAATTGGAACCGTATAGAAAGAATCTGTTAAAAACCGTGATCCGTAGAAATGAAGCCATTAACCAAGCGCAAATGAACAATGAACCTGTGATGGTTTTCGACCCAAGATCTTACGGTGCCGAAGATTTCAAAGAACTTACCGAGGAGATTCTGAGATATGGCAACTAAAAAAATTACAGGACAATCCAAGCTGGCTCAAACGACAGAATCAAAAGCTGATTCCAAAGAACGTCTCGATTTGGTGCCATCAAGAAAAAAACCATCGTTGAAGGCATACCGACTATATGATGATGATATTGCCAGGCTTAAAGAGATTACCGCGACTATGAACAAAGAGAGTCACCGGCACATCAGTGAAACTGCTGCAATTCGTGCCTTGATAGTGTTGGGGACGAGTGCAACAGGTGAAAGGCTTTTGAAAGCGTTACGGGAAACGATATAGGTTTGTATGTATATTATGCTATACAAATATATATCTAAAATGATGCGCAAAATGCTAGCAAAATAATTCAATAACGGGCTTCGCAAAAAAACAATGGAAGAAACGAAATCAAGAAACAGCGTGTAAAAAGAAACAAAGAAACTCCTTACGTTCAATTTATATTGTCCAGGAGACCTTTCCAAAACGTGTGGCAACCTGGCTTTTAACTCGGTAACCAACCGAAATAATCACATCAAGGTTGTAATAATCCAGCAGTCGTTTGACCTCACGGGTTTCCTCGGATCGAACTGTCAAGTATTTCTTGACAGTTGCCTCGGGCGGGAGCTCTTCTTCATAAATGTTTTGAATATGGAGACTTATGTTCTGCTTGGAGGTCTGAAACAAGTCCGCCATGAGTTGCTGGTGAGCTATACGGATTCATCCTCAAAGCGAACATCCAATTTGAACGTTCCATCCCCGATGGCTTGAAAATCACTACTCTTCTGGCATCCAGTGTGAGATCATCACCTGTTTGTGGATTACGTCCCCGACGAGGGTTTTTATCTCTGACATTAAACTTTCCAAACCCACTCAACAGAAGATCCTTTAATGAGAGTGCATTTAGACAATCTCAAGCTCCCAAGTGCTGTTGAATATACAGAATAGATGATAAACTGGCAATTTGTTTGAAAGTCAGGATGAAGTCTGCTAACCATCATCCCTATATAAGACAGACATACCCTCAACCTCCAATTGAATATCAAGAGCAAGCTTTCCAGGCTCAAGCACCCTGGCGTCCTTTCCCCAAGACAGAACCCATCTCTTCAATTCAAGCATATGGTTTACAGTGAGTGACAGGACAATTGATCCGTCTTCATTGTCAGAGATGTCCTGGCTGGGGTGCCATTTCCGTTCGAGAATATATGGGACAACCTTGGGAGAAAACCAGATTTTGACGTGTTCTTCGGCTTTGCCCCAATGCACTCCAAAACGGCTTCTGGTGATCTCATGAAAGTTGAAGGTCTCTGGTATGATAAATGCTTTTTCAATTAAAGTGGCCTGGGTAATCCTGGAAAGGCTGAAATTACGGATCTCGTCCCGCAGGTGGCAGTGACCTATGACATACCAGTCTCCATCGTATCGAACAGCATGATAGGGATCGAGTTCTCGAATTGTCGGGTCTTGCCCAGGTGGCTGGTACACGATCTTGAGCTTTTTTCAGCGTACGCAGGCCTTTGAAAATAGTTTGCCATATATCGTGGCGGATTGTGGTGCTGGGAGGTGGGAAGACAGTAAATCTGGTATTCTCGCCGGGAGATTTCAGGGCAGTCTTTTCCGGCAGCGAGTCTTGGATTTTTTTGAAAACAGAATGAAGACTATCAAAGTACGGTGTTCCCTCATATTGCAGCAACAATTCTTCTGCAAGGTATATGGCAAAAAGATCACTCTCCTTGATGGATATGGCCGGTAGTTTGAAGTTTTCTTCTGTGTAGTAATATCCTCTGTTTTTGGCGGAATACTCTAACGGGGCCTCCAACTGATAGCGCATATAGTCCAGGTCACGCATGATGGTCTTACTGCTCACTTCCCACTCCTCAGCCAGAGTGCCGCAATTAGGGTACCGGCCCTCACCGATTTTCCTGTCGATAAATAACAATCTGCTGTGCTGAGGCTTATACTTGCTCATGGCTTGATCCCTGTTTTATGCTCGGTCATTATTTGTCCTATCATGCATGGTATCTTAGAAAAGAGTGAATGGTCAAAGAAATCTTCAACGACAGGAGGAAGATATGGGATGGTTCGTTTTTCTAATTGTTTTCATCTTCATTGTTTGCCGATTCTTTGGGAGTAAGAATCGGCAGTTCGATAAGAGTAATCAAAATGTTCTCGTTCAACCTGCGGGTAAGAA
>CAWCTP010000018.1:0-34115 GCA_963798425.1 uncultured delta proteobacterium
ACGATGGGAAGAATGAAAAGTTTCTCTACGCGGAGCCTTTTGAAGGGTTCGAAGTATCAATGAGAGTTGATTATCCTGCACCCATTGGCGAGCAGACATTCACTTTCAATCCTGAAAATGGATCTTTTGTACAGGAGATAGCTCCCGCTCGATCATTCAATACCTTTGAAAATATCGAAATGGCCCAGAGACTTGGAAAGGTTGGCGGTGGATATCTTAATTCCCATATCATCATGCATCAGGGCAAAGTCATCAATACAATACTCCGTTATCCCGACGAATTTGTGCGCCACAAGATATTGGACCTGATCGGAGATCTCTATTTGCTCGGTTTCTCAATCAGAGGACGTATTACTGCCAACATGACCTCTCATGGTTACAATCAGGCTCTGGTGAAACGATTATACCAAGCTATCCAGAGCAGTTTCAGAGCAGGGCAATAGCGTTTAAGCGGAAAGTTGCTGCACGAGAATATTGGAAAGATTGCAAAATTTGGTTAACATTGTTCAAGTCGGTCAACCGGCTAGCTCATCGCTTTCAATGTTAAAAAATCTCTTATCCTCCTCCATTGAAAATATCTTGATTTCGGACAGATTTTTCTTTAAAGAAAAAAGAGGCTCCTCACTGCCTGATTGATTGGAAGTGGAAATAAGGGGAAGTGATTTTTGCAGGTAAAAAAATATTACGCCACATGAGTTAAAGAGGATCCTCTGTTAAAGAGCTGTTTTAGCCAAGAATTTCCTCAATCGTCTGTTTACTTATTATACAAATTCAGAATTGCCGAGCCTCGTTTGAGTGTCATCGCAATATCATAAATAAAAGGAGAGACTTTGGACGATTTCGTAACTTTGACATATAACGGAAAAGAAATACAGCTTCCCATGGTTACCGGAAGCGAGGGTGAAAAAGCCATTGATATATCAAGACTGAGGGCCGAGACAGGATTTATTACCCTTGACCCAGGTTATGTCAACACCGGCAGCTGTCTGAGTTCCATCACCTTTATGGATGGAGAAAAAGGCATTCTGCGCTACCGTGGTATCCCTGTCGAACAGCTGGCCGAACACTCTTCGTTTAAGGAGACTGTTTACCTGCTGATCAACGGCAAGCTTCCGAACAGGAATGAGCTGACCAGGTTTTCAGTGATGCTCAATGATAACAGCCTTGTCCATACCGATTTAAAGACTTTCTTCCAGAATTTTCCCAGGGGATCTCACCCTATGGGCATCCTGTCTTCCATGGTGAATGCTATGAAAAGCTTTTACCCGGTACTGGATACTCAGGAGGAGGAAATCAATATCACCATGACCCGGTTATTGGCCAAAGTGCGTACTATGGCGGCCATGTGTTATAAAATTTCAAGAGGGCATGAACTGGTTTTTCCCCGACCGGATCTCACCTATTGCGAAAATTTTCTGAACATGATGTTTGACACGCCGGTGAGACCTTACGAAATGAAGCGGGAAGTGGTGAGTGCCCTGAGGGTTTTCTGGATCCTTCACGCGGACCATGAGCAAAACTGTTCAACCTCTGCTGTCCGCATGGTGGGGAGTGCCCGGGTTAACCTTTATGCCGCCATCTCGTCTGGCATCGCAGCCCTTTGGGGGCCGCTGCACGGAGGAGCCAACCAGGCGGTTATTGAAATGCTCACTGCAATCCAAAATGACGGCGGTGATTGCCGGAAAGCTGTTGATCGGGCCAAAGACAAAAATGATTCTTTCCGGCTCATGGGTTTCGGGCATAGGGTATACAAGACCTATGATCCACGGGCCAAGATTATGAAAAAGATGTGCGATCAGCTGCTGGAATCAATGCAGATCACTGATCCACTCCTGGATACGGCAAGAGAGCTGGAGGAAATCGCCTTAAAAGACCCTTATTTTATTGATCACAATCTCTATCCGAATGTTGATTTTTACAGTGGGATTGTTTTAAGGGCGATTGGAATCCCCACCAACATGTTCCCGGTAATGTTTGCCCTGGGACGACTCCCGGGGTGGATCGCCCAGTGGAAGGAAAGCATGGATGATCCGAAATGGAAAATCTGTCGCCCTCGGCAGATCTACACTGGTAATCTTTGTTATGATTACGTCCCGATTCACGCACGTTAGCAACACATGTAACACCAGGCCGTAAGGGCCTGGTGTTACGAACGGTTGGCTCTAACAATAAAATATCGAGGTCTCAACATCAATCCCGCCATCAACGGACAGCGATGCCTTGGGCATACTGCAGCGGCAGTCCTGGGACTGCGCCTAAATCATAGATTTTCCCATTGAAAAGAATCCTGAATGCCCCCACCGTTCCATCGAAGGCATTGAGGGCATATAAATATCTCCCACTGTCTGTGGTTGCTATATCAATCGGTTTGTTGCCGAATGCGGCAACAGCATCAGGAAGTTGTAGTGAACCGTTTTTGGGGCTGACCTCATACATCGAGATGTTGTCACTGCCTGTATTGGCTGTGAATACTGTGCCGAACCAGGTACCGGCAATCCAACAGGTCGCAACGTTTCCGTTTGCTACTGAAGCATTGATAACGTCCAGTGTGTTGTCCTCTTGAATGTCGTAAGAAGACACCGCTCCTGAACCGGCCTCAGCGACCAGCAGATGCCCGCGTCTATCGAAAATGAAACCAAAAGGAACAAGCCCCGCGGACGGTGAGATAGTGGGTAGAGCATCAGGTAGACCTTCCTCATCGACACCAAAAACGAGAATTTCGTTTGCATCGGCCCCACCTTTGGTGACGATCAGTCGATTGCCATGTGGACTGAATCCAACCTGATGAAACCCATTGCCTGGGAGTGAACGCGTCGAGTCGTCAAGAGGAGTTAATTTACCATGATGGTTGATTTTGAATCCGGTAATATTGGGCCCTGATGTATCCTGGCCGGCATTAAGTGCATAGAGCAGATTGTGGTAAAAAGTCAGGCTTGTTGGAAATGCACCACCGGAATCGTAGGTGCCAACCAGCTTCAAATTATGACGTTGTACTCGGAACACGGAAATGTTGTTGCTGCCCGCATTAACCGCGAAAAGCCAGCGGTTGTTCGGGCTTAAAATAAGAGAATTTTGAGAGGCCAGGGGATCAATAGCGCCTCCAGTGCCGAGACCTCCGGTAGCATAGGAATTGGTCAGCGTCAATCGACCGAAGATGTTACGCTCAAAGACCACCACTTCGTTGCCTTCCGGCCCATTGCTCATGGCATAGACTGCACCGACAGAAGGCCGACTCGAGCTCAGGGCTGCCATAGGTGTCAAGGCAATCAAGGCCGCAAGTAAAACTAACGCCCCGCAAAGGGGTAATCGGTTGAGTCCGCTCTTGAGAGGGATAAGTGCCTTTCGTAGATCCATTTTTATGTTCTTCATGATACACCTCCATCAGTTCAAAAGAGAAAAAAGAGTAATGGACCACCATAGGTGGACCGCCTGGATAAAGTGGCTTTGTAAGAACTTGCGCGCCCTTAATAATACGAAACAAATTTTGGGCAACGCTGTTGACGAATGAGATGATGATATGTCCCCGGAAACGACAAAGCCGTCACAATCCTTTAAGAAACCGGATTTGTGATTAGGGAAAATAATAATTACGCCAAGTGAAGCGGGGGTAAAGGTTGTGTAAAGAAAGTATGAAGATTTTATAAAGGCGCTTGTTCCAGGTAACTTATCCACAAGGAAATCTTCACAAGAACGAGGCGGGCAGGGGAGAACAAAGCTTTCGAGGGGCAATGGCCGTGGTTGGAAGTAAAGTCGAAAATTGCCTATTATCCTCAACTTCAATGGAAAAATATGGTAGATTCCTCCAAAAGAAAGAAATCCGGTTACGCACCACTTATACACAAGACTGGTCGGAGACGTTGAGTTGGCGAACCACCTACGTTGAAGACCTTCTCAGGGAAAGAGCAATATCGAATGAAGGAATTAAAATATCTAACAGGTTATTCAGAGCAGCTAACCGCTCAAATAAAACGTCTCATCGCCGAAGAGCAGCTGGGCCGGATGTTACTTAAGAGGTACCCGGTCGCTCATGAGATCAAAACCGATAAAGCGCTCTACGATTTCACCAATGAAATTAAAAGACAGTTCCTGCGCAAAGCCCAGCCTCTCAGTAAGGTAGTCTTTGACGGCAAGATCAATGTGATCAATCAGGCCCTTGGAACGCACAGCTTCGTCTCCCGGGTCCAGGGGAGTAAGCTCAAGGCAAAAAACGAGATCCGTATCGGCGTGATTTTTAAGACTGCTCCTTTAGAATACTTACGGATGATTGTTGTTCACGAACTGGCGCATCTCAAAGAGAAGCAACACAACAAAGCGTTCTATAGCGTGTGTGAACATATGGAGCCGCGTTATCACCAGCTGGAGTTTGACCTGCGTCTCTACCTGACCCATCTTGATCTGTTCGGGTCGCTTTATTAAGGCAGAAGCAAACAAACTGATGATAAGCGGTTGACGTCTGAGGCGAGTTCTTGGCCTGCAAATGGTGCTGGTAAAATAGGAAGTTCATATCTTGAGGTGTAACAATGAAAATTTTCATCCTGCTCGGTAGTGTCAATGCATTTTTAGGTGTTTCGTTAGGTGCGTTTGGAGCACATGCTTTAAAGGGTAGAGTGACTGTCGAAATGCTTGCAGTGTGGCAGACTGCCGTGCTTTATCATCTGGTTCATGCTTTGGGGTTGATCCTGGTTGGCATTCTCATCCATCTCATGCCGCAAGCATCTCTGCTCCGCGTCTCCGGTTGGTTGTTGTGCGCTGGTGTATTGCTCTTCTCCGGCAGCCTTTATCTCTTGGTGCTTTCAGGCATCAAACAATTCGGGATGGTGACCCCGATTGGAGGGGTGGCTTTTCTGGTAGGATGGTTGTTGGTTGCGTGGGCTGCCTGGACGCAAAATGGATAACTGAGCAAAAAATTACTGCAACCCATTACGTTGTAATTCTCTATGCCAATAATATCAGTAAAGTAAGGAGCATCATGACCGAAAAAGCAGTGTGTAAGAAACATGGAGAGGTTTCAGTCTGGGTTGTCTGTAGACATGTGGGCGATGGAAACGCCGATACGATCATATTCAGCGAGGGGCAGGATGCCCTTTGCTTTGAATGTGCCGGGAACTTCAAGAATATCACGGAGCAGGATGTGGTGGGCATGTGTGAAGAATGCCTCAAGGATTTCACTGCAAAATTGATGATAGATACAAAAACCTTTGCCAACCTGAATGATCGGGTTATAGGCATCGAACACCTTAAAGGAAAGAGGAATTATACCGCAGAGACCGGCGAAACTTCATAGGAATGTTGCTGGTGATTTAGTGGTTGGATTTTAGATAGAGAGATATTTCTCTTGGCTGATCTATCGGCACCGCATTATTTTCAATCTGACTTAGGGATAAGACAGTGGCAAAATAATTATGGCGATATCTCCTGATTTATTGCACATCTGTGAAGAGCTGTAGATGTCTCCTTACAACTGACTGATCCCTCAAAGGAAGAATTGGGTTTACCTTATTCTCATTTATTGTGGGCCCAGGAGTAGTCAAGATGGAGAAACTCGAGCTCGGCAGTTCTTTCTTGGACTCATTTTTCGAGAGTGAGATTGTGCTGAACGACTTCATCCTGATATGTTTTTCTCCAGAGCCGGTAAGGATGATGACTGGAATGGCTCTGGTTGCTCGGTTATTTTGAAGAGTGGCCAACAGATCAAATCTCGACTTTCCTGGCATTTGGTAATCACTCAGGATAACATCAAAATTGTTCGTTGTTACGAGTTGTAGCGCTTCCTGGACACTCTCAGCAAAGAAAGCCTGCCATTTATCCTGGTCTTTACGGAGCATTCGTTGCATAGCAGCTAGAAAATTCGGTTCATCATCTACAAAGAGGAGTTGTTTCACTACAGTTCACCTCAAAGAACATACAGTTGATTCCTTCATCAGCTTTGCTCGGTTTCACTAGCTATCTGCCCACCGTTTTTTTCTCTAGGTAGCCTGATGGTAAAAGTCGCACCAATACCCTCTCTTGAAGATACCTGTAATGTGCCATGATGTTTCTTGGTGATGACGTCGTGGCAGATTGCCAGCCCCTGTCCTGTCCCTTTGCCAACCTCTTTGGTGGTAAAAAATGGATCAAACACCTTTTTTATGACCGATGCCGGAATACCGAGGCCATTATCCTGGAAAATCAACTCAACTTCTTTGTCTACCAGCCGTGTTGATATTGTTATTTGTCCCATCTCCTGGTCACCACTTTTTTCCCCTTTTTCCTGTATAGATTGAGAGGCATTGACAACCATATTCAGGATAACCTGACTCATCTGATCGACAAGAAGAGGTATCTGCGGCACATCTACACCATATTCCGTTACCACCTCGGCAACATATTTCCATTCGTTTCTCGATACGGTAAGGGCTGTATCAATTATCTCGTGCAAATCAGCGTTGCTCATTTCCATCGATCCAGGATGAGAAAAACGTTTCATGGCGGCAAGCAGGGAACTGACCCGATCTATTCCGTCTCTTGACTGTCCTATAGCAGCAGGAATTTCTGTATTGAGATAGTCCCAGTCAAGTTCCTCCAGGGCAGCTGTCATTTGTTTCCTGGTCTCTTCCGGCCAATCCAAGGACGCAGTTTGTAATCCTGCAACAAACTGTGCCGTATCAGTAAACGCATCGGAAAGAAATTCTATATTGGTGCCAATGAACTGAGCGGGTGTGTTTATCTCGTGAGCAAGACCGGCTGCAAGCTGGCCCACGGACTCAAGCTTATGTTTTTGTAAGAGTTCCGCCTGAATTTGCTCTTTCTCGTCTCTTTCTCGGATTCTCTCCGAGATGTCACGTACAATTGAGACAAAACGGGGATCGTTGCCGGGAGGTACCGCATATTTCAGTAAAATCTCAACGGGAATATCATTGCCAGCCTTGTTGCGGTGAATGGTTATAAAAGAGATCGATTCTTTTTGGTTGTTTTTGAGAACATTGATTTGTTGACGAAAAGATTCCTCCGTAATTTCTGGTTTTATATCAAGTGGAGTCATGTCGTAGAGCTCTTCACGATCATAGCCAAGATGCTCCAAAGCTCCTTGGTTGACATAGATGAAGCGCAGGGATTCCGGATCAAACATAAAAACACAGTCGATGACCTGATCGAGGGTCTGGTTAAAGCTATTAATTGTTGCCTCCTGTAGCTTTGCCAATTCATCTGCCATTCGATTGAGGGCCTTACTCATTTCTCCCATTTCGTCCGTCCCCTCCGGTAATCTCTCTGAAAGATCGCCATTGGACAATTTGTCGGCAAAAGAAAGAACACGGGAAATCGGCCGAGTAAGTGACTTAACCATCATAAAGCTGAGAATGACACCGAGTACCACACAACCTATAGCTATCAGAAAACTGAGCTTAGCCGTCTTATGTTGTGATGACTGCAGAGATTCTTCGATGACAAGCTGGGACTCATCAATCGCTGATCGAAAAACGCCCAATGCTTTCTGGGTATTCTCTTCTATTCTCTTGGCGACAAGAGATTGTGTGGCAGCAGTGCCCTTTCTGGTCTCATCGATCTGTTCGTTGATAATTCTATTAGTATTTTCACCCTTCTGCTGCAATTGAATCGGCAGATTCATCTTCAGATCATCAATTGTGCCTTGGACTGCTTTCCCTGAAGTATCTATTCGTGTTTGTATTTTAGTCTGAGCTGCGATGAGGTTTTCGATAACAGTCTCGATTTGTCGCGCTTGTATCTTTCTGCTATTTTCCTGCTCACTGCTTATCGCCCATTTGACATTATTTGCCGCAAGTTGCATTTCCTCTGCAAGAATGTGCTTCTGCTGATTGACTGTCTGGAAAAGCTCCTGAATAAAGTCATTTTGCCTTTTTGTGATTATCGACTTCAGGTCGTCAAACCGGCTGACATAGTACTCATCCAAGAGAAAAAGGCCGCTACCGTCCTGTTCACCTTTACTGAGAATATCGACCAGAAGCTGATCGATTGCAAAATTGTTATCGTCGCTTAGTCCCACCAGCAATGAGCCAAACTTTTCCTGATCTGCCTTGAAGCGATTGAGTCCTTCAAGACTTGCTGATTGCAGGTAGCTGACGTTTCCAAGAGCAGCATTGGAAATAACAGAAAAGGAATCTCTGTCGCGCTGCATTATTCGGTTTGCAGAATCGGTCGCTTCAGCAAGGAGTTGGTCCAAGCTTTCTTCTATGGCCAGGTTTTGTTGTTCAAGGGTTTTTGATATGTTGTTACCGGTACGATCAATCTCCTGCTTAACTGTTTTGTAAAATTCCTGCTGGTTAGTCAGTGTTATGGAGGTTACCTGGTCTATCGCCACCAATCCACTGGCGTCGATGACACCTTTATCAGCAATCTGTTTGGCTGTCTTGAGTCCAGAAGTTGAAACTTTCTGTAATTCTATTAACTTATTAGATACCCCCTCAGAAACGTCTTTTTTCCCTTCCTCTGATAATTTTGCCGTAGTGAAAATAATGGCACTGCTGACCAGAGCAATGAGAAAGACAAACTGAAGAAGGATCTTATGCTTAAGTTTCATCGTTTTTCTTTTGTTAATGTATCATTGCAAGAGATATGGCTGAACAAACATATCGTTTATAGTGACTGACTTGTGCAGGAGTTTGAGAGAAATCATCTTCTCGACAATGCCTTCCAACGCAGGCGGAGCTACTTTCTTAGATGAAAATCTGAGAGACAATTGCAAATTACTGAAAGATTGCCGGATCAGTGTCGGCTCAAAGCCAAAATAGAGTTGTTGTGTGAGTATTGTTTGCTCTCCACCATAGTTCTGAATATCTTCTTCTAGAAAACGGCAGGCACGCTCAACACTGCTGAACCACTCAAGAAGGCCTTCTCTGTTGCTGCTGGTAACAACACTGCGGTTGAAGACAAGTGCAGCTTGCGGTATCTCTTCATCGCCTGCGGTAAATTGAATCAACTGCACTGTATCTGGTAATTGCCTTAAAACCATAGTCGGATAAGGTTCAGGGAGGAACAAGCCTTCGACATGCCCCTGCTCAAGTTCTTCAAGGCCCAGATCAAGTTGTACCGCGACTACTTTAAAGTCATCGCCGTAGCTTAATCCCGTGTGGCTGAGCGAACTGTGGAGGATCAGCAGTTCGCTACTGGTCAGTCCGGGGATACCGTACACAGTGGTGGAGCTTTCCTTCTCCTTTTCATGAGAAGCCACAACGAGAGAAGAGCCACCTTGATGAAGGGATGGTCCCATGAGGACATTCATGCCTTCGGCCTTCATGGCAAAGATGGTGGGGATGGGCAGGTAGGCTATATCAACGGCCTTGACCCTGAAGGCTGCTTCAAGGGCGATGAAGGATTTAAACCCCGTCAGCTCAACCCGGACATTCTGGTAAGAGAATCGTTCTCGATCATAGGAGACAATAAGAGGTAACTGTGCAAGGACAGGCAGGTAACCGATACGCAAGAGAATTGGCTTCCCCGACGGATTCTTGCCTATGGCTAAAGCCTGACCAGCAAAGAGAAGCATGACGAGAAAAACAATGAGCAGATTCTTTTGCCAGGGCCATAGGAGACCAGGTGTTTTCATAGCCGATTTTTTCATTCAAGCGGTTCCAGTTTTACAGGGTTTTCCTCTCTGGTACGGGCAAGAAAATCACCATCCCGTTCACTAATTATTGTGAATAGATCCCATTCGTCTTTACTCTCGGCTGGACTTTTACCAACAGCAATGTAGGTTGGATGAATTCCCTGATGATCCCAGCCTCGCCAGTATTCGTCTGCTCCGAGCAAAGTGAAATGATGATCCTCCAGGGCTTTAACCACAGCATTCTCGGTAAAACTGCCTGCTCTCTCGACTGCATCGGCATATTGGAACATATTGACCCAAGCTGTCGCCGCAGAATTGCCGGGTTTTTTATGGTAACGCTGTTCAAACAAGGTTACAAATTTGCGTGAACCCTCAAAGCGATCGGCCAGGCCATGATACCAGCACATGGAGGTGATCACTCCCTGCATGATCTCTGGGCCAAGAGGTTGGGCCATATGGAGTTCCATCAGTGGTACAACAATGGCCATCTTGTCACGCAACTTGAGCAAAGTTGCTTGTTTGAGTGAGTTGATCATGTCTTCCCCGAAATGGATCATGACCAAGACATCCGGTTGTGCTTTTTTCACCTTGAGAAGCGCCGAGATAAAACTCTTTTCCCCGAGTTTGGTCGGTAGGTTCAACACAGTTTTTCCACCGTTTTTTTGAATAACCTTTTCAAAGGACTGCTGTACTGTGCGTCCCCAGGTATAGTCGGCATAGAGGAAGGCATATGACGCTTTTTTGCCATATTTTTCAACCAGCACAGAAGCCATGGCCTTGGCAGTCTGGTGGCCGTTATTATACCACCTGAAACTATACCTGTGTCCTTGACTTCCCGTTGTTGCATTGGAATGGGACAGTCCGGCGAGAAAGAGCACCTTCTTCTCCTGACATACTTCAGCCTGGGCAATAGCCACTGCTGAACTTGAGCCCCCAGTAATTAACTGGGCTCCCTGTTCTATCAGCTCATAAGTATTGGTTTTGGCGACAACAGGATCCGTTCGGGTGTCCCTGACTGCATAGACAATTTTTTTGCCAAGAATCCCACCTTTATCGTTGAGTACATCGATTGCCAGGGTATATGCCTTGAGTTGATCTTCTCCCTGTCTTGCGTAGGAGCCAGACAGGGGGACGTTCAGTCCGATCATAACCGTTTCGGCGGCGTGTAATGGAGAGATAACGACGGACAACAATAAGACCAGAAATAGTGTACGACCGAGAGTGACCATCGCTCCAAACATTTCACCTCCGTTGCTTGTATATTTATTTTCTATCGCCTCACCAGAATACAGCGGTTGGAAAAACAATGATGATCCCACTTTTTAAGTATCCGGTATTTCGATGAGATAGTCAAAAGAAAGTTCATTTTTCCAAAGATGAGAGTGGGTTAAATCAGGGGCTAGGTTTCTATCCCGCAGCCTTTAGTAATATATGTTTTTCCGTGCTCATGCCGGGAAACCATCGGCAAAAGGTGTTCCGCAGATCGTCATTCTACCTGTACCCGGGTTTGCAGCAACAGGTGTGCACCCTGACGTGTCTACCGCACCTGCTGTTTCTTCATAAAACGATTGCTGGCTATGTAATTCACGGTCGATTCGAAAAACACAGTGGAAATCGTCTCGCCGTGCCAGTAACGATCGCCGTAGTTTGGGATAAAAGCCTAGTTGGTCATGATAGGGTGCAAATAAACAAACAGCTCTAAAGTTCCATAGAAATTTGCATAAATCCGCTGCCGGCAAGGTTTTTAGCGGATTTTTGACACCTCTCAATTTTAGCCCAGTTCCAGACCTGCATTGTCGTGAGGTGTCAAAGCCACCGAATCGACCATCCGCTTATCCGAGAGATCGAATTCCCAGCGCAGGTTGAAATGCGCCAAAGTGGCGACCGAGCCGTTACGAATTGCCTCGATCAGCACAGCCCGGGACTTTTTATTCTTTTTCTCGGTAAGTGTAGCGACCCGCAATGATAAACACCTGGGCCCGCAATAAATGAGTATAAGGCTCAGGGCTTCAGCATGGATGAAAAAATCTTCCCGTTATTAGTCAAACACCAGCTAAAGATCAATTACCAAGAGGCTCACCGCCGCCAATCTCAACACTTGATACGAAAGTAGTATCGTGCATCCTGTTTGGATGAAGTGGATTGATTTCTTCCTCAATAATCTGTAAAAAACTCCTGTCTGTTACTGGTTCTTTCGGTTATGGTCTGTTGGAAATATGTTGACCTTGGAACCAAATTACAAGAGTACAGAGCAGACTAGACTCTTCTCTTTTCAGTTAAATCACTCTAGACCTTGATTATTTTGGTTGAAATATATATAAAATATTATATAAACAATTTTCATGAAATTAAAGCCTATAGAATTTTGGGGAACATCAAAAAGAGATCTGAAAGGCTTTCCGAATGACGTGATGAAGCAAATGGGGCATCAATTGCAACGCGTACAACGTGGTTTAGACCCCGATAACTATGGTATTATCAAGGAAGTCGGTGCTGGCACCAAAGAAATTCGAATTATGGACAATGATGGTTGGTATCGCACCATCTATGTCGCCAAATTTGAAGACGCAATTCACGTCCTTCACGCTTTCAAAAAGAAAACAAATACTACCCCAAAAAATGTTATTGACCTGGCAAAAGCTAGATACAAAGAGATCACAAGGGGGCAAATAAAATGAGCGAAAAATTCACGAGTGTATGGGACGCCCTGATAGAGGACAAGGCAGAAGCCAAAAACCTACAGGTGCGCAGCGATCTCATGATCGCAATAACCGAATATATCAAGGACAAAAAAATCACCCAAAAAGATGCCGCGGAACTATTCAAGGTCAACCAACCTCGTATCAGTGATATTGTTAATGGGAAAATAGATAAGTTCACCGTCGACACCTTGCTGAACATGTTAACATTGGCAGGGATAGAAGTTGAACTATCTATCCCTGCCCAGAAGCACAGCGAGGTTAGAGAAGTAGTAATAGAGAGGGCACCATGGCCATGCCGGGTTCTCACAAATATTCGTAAGACAGTGGTCACGGCAAGGTTTGATTACGGAATACAGACAGAGACCAAAATAAACAGCGATAGTCAAATGTCTGGGACATTAGCCTGCAACGGCATAGGGTAAAGAATGAAACCACCGTTAGAACTTAAGCAATACTTTTTCCCTGTAACGCAAGTCGTAGCTGATCCTGAAGTGTCAGACGACAAGGATGTAAACGCAATTGCTTATACGATTGGGACCAGCATCCAAAAATCAGAAGAGGATAATGTATATCAAGTTTCTGTGGATATCTCTTCACCGCCAGATGATGAAGAGTGTAATCAAGCATATAGGATTCACATCGTAGTAGTTGGTGTTTTCACGGTTGCTGAAAGTTGGGATGATAAAGAAAGACTACTGAGGGTAAACGGATCGTCAATACTCTACAGCGCTGCCAGGGAGTTCCTGATTACAATTACTTCCAGAGGACCTTTTGGAGCTGTTACGTTGCCAACGATTTCGTTTAACACTGAGGCGGCAAAGAAAGCAGACAAGGAGCCCAAAAAAAGAGGCACAAACAAACCCAAAAGAAAGACAACGAAGTGAACGCTTGAATGTGTTCAGCATTTTGACTCATCTTGGATAACTCCGAGATGGGCTTTTTTAGTAGTGTTCATATTTCTGTGTCATCTTTCATGGTGATCCGTTCCTACCCCGTCAGAACTAGAAAGGGGTAAGGTCTTTGCTTGACGCATTGAGACAATCACTGATCGACGCTAATTCCAGATTACCTTTGCTGCTTATTCCAGGTTGAGTGCTAGGCACTGTGATTGATACCCCAACAGTGTCAGGCAGCGTGCAAGATAGTAACTGACTTGGTCGCCGTCGAAGCAAAATGGAAAATTTAAAAGTACTATTAACGCCGGTGATGGTCAGAAATGGAGCAAGTGTCTCGGTTCTCTGGAAACATCAATAGTATCAAATGCTACATTTTGAGCATATATTTCAAACAGGATCAGCTATGAAATTATCAGGAAAATCCAAGAACTATGCTCCCATACCGAAGCTTGCCAATGGAAATCTTGTAGGTCTAAAATAATTTTTGAATCATTTTCTGCCCAAATGTTGGCCCAACTTTGAGCGCTATCTGTAGCAGATTTTCCACTTAAGGGCTTGTTCAATTGACCGGAGCCACCTTTCTTTAAATTTGTCACAAAATTACCAACATTCGTTGCCTTTCCGTCATCCGGGATTACACTATTAGTGTCCCCTTCTGGGTTGGTTGAAAGCCCTCACTTTCAGGCGAAGTAAAGTTTAAAACTGTTGTTATGCGAAGTTATAAGCTAAGTCCTCATACCAAATCAGATTTGAAGGTCCATATAATCTGGATCCCTAAATATTGTAAAAAAAGGTGGTAATACGAACCCAAGATTTGCGTCGACAGTTTGCAATGGAACATGATATCGACATTATATCTGGAAAGGTAGCGAGCGACCAAGTTTATATATTTGTAGGTTACCGACCAACCCAATATATCAGCAAGATTGTCCAATGGTTGAACAGAATAAACTCATGGATCTTGCTCGCGGAATATGCTTATTAAAAAAACAGTTCTGGGGACGCCATTTTTCGGCTCGTGGTTATCTGGTCGTGAGTTCTGGAACAATAACAGATGAGATGATCGAGGAATATAAAGCTGAACAAGAGGGAGAGCCGGTAGTTTAGTTTCAAAATGCATTATAAAAAACGCAAGAGAATTTGTTCCGCAGCTCGTATTTTCCAGAGTGTATCCGTCAGTTACTTTCAATGCGAGGAGAGTCCATGGAAAAATATCTGAAGGTTAAACATGCAATAAAGAGGAAATTTCCGGTAATAGAGCGTGAAGAAAGCCTGAAGGCTGCGATCAACCTCATGGCCGAGGCCGATGTTTCGGTGCTGGTCATCAAAGCTGAGGGGCTGCTCATCGGCATTCTGACCGTCTCGGATGTCATGCATGGCCTGGCCAACGATTATGGTCTCGAGCAGACGAAAATCTCATCCTTTATGACGGAATGCACCGTCGATGGCAAGAATGCAAACGGTAAATCATGTATCCAGCTTGACGAAGATCTGGATGTCATGTCTGCGATCAAGGTCATGTACGAAGGCGGCATAAATCACTTGCTCGTCACCGGCGTAAACAACGAACCCCTCGGGATAGTCTCAAACCTTGATCTAATCAAGCTGATCGCCTCCCCCTGACCTAAAAAACAATTTCCCGAATTTAAAGGCTGTCACGTTCAGGGTTTGGTGTGAAGCCTGGCTATGCCCCGTCCGCCACGCTTTCCTCAAGCTGCAGGAGCTGCTTCTTCACACACAGACCACCGCCGAAACCGGTAAGCGAACATTTCTTGCCGATGACGCTGTGGTAGGGAACGATGATTGGAATCTGGTTCTTACTGTTGGACATACTCACTGCTCGGCTAATCTTGCTGTTGCCGATCCATTCTGCTATATCAGCATAACTGGCGGTCCGGCCAAAAGAAATTTTACGCTGACTAACAACCAGAATCAAAACTATCTGCTCTGTTGCATTCAACAAAGAAACTAGCCTGGGCTTCTTGTGATCTCCTCTAATGAAGAAGTTGTCCCAAAAATCTAGCAAGATACAAAGGCATTATCGATCTTTCGAAAATACAATTTACCAGGATATCCTGACAGGGTAGAAACATTTTTAAATTCCAGATTATTCCAGAAAGTATTTGCTGGTCACTTCGACATAAGCGTTAGGCGTAATGGTTGATAGTAACTGAGACACGAAACGATTTGTCGAATCGCTGCCCGCACTGCTAAGATAGTATCAACGCCGGTGATGTTCAGAAATGGAGCAATAGTCTTAATTGATGGTCTGAAAGCATCAATAATTGAGACCGCTCCATTTCAGGCATGTTTTTTTCGACACGATCACAAGCCAACTATCAGGAAGAAGGTAAAAGCTCTGTTTCTGCAGATCAGATTAATACTGGCCAGCAACAAGCCAAATCTCTGTCGTTCTGGTCTGGTTACATTCCCATATTCTATATCTCTTTTTTCCAACCTGCTTCCATCAGACAGGCTCGAGTAAGACTGCCCTTGCCTTCGGCTGGTATTTATGATTTTGTAATTTTACAGACTCAGGATTCACATATGGGGGATTTACATCCCATAAGATTACGCCCATACCGGCCGTACACCAAATCAGGGTGATCGGGCTATTTTTTTCTGTTTTTGAAAACAACGTCAGTGCGGTCTCGAAGGATGGCTCTTCAAAACCGCCTGACACCCCTTACCTCTCAGTTGAGCTAAACGAATTGATGCTAACTACATATGAAACTTAAACGTAAATTTAAGAGGGCATACTCTCATAAAGATGCTGCTTTGTATGAACATGCACTTGATCTGTATTTAAATGAGGATAAGCCAGATGAAGCTCTCCGAATTCTCTTCAAACTTGCAAAAGCTCATTATATAAAGGCTTACGGCGAGATTGGCGTTATTTTATACAGGGAAATGCAAGATGTTGAAAAGGCTCAAGAATGGTTTGTAAAAGCTGAGAAAAAGGGGGCATTATTCGGGGAAGGCAATTATGAATATGGTATGCTTCATTATCTCCACAAGGGAGACTGGCGATCAGGTCTTAAGTATTTACTCAAGGCGGCTGAACAAGGATATGAAGTAGCTTATGGGGATATAGGGGCCATTCTTTATTTATATGAATCTGATATTGATCAGGCGGAGAGATGGTTTGAAAAAGCTGTAGATGCGGAAGTCCTTCTTGCACCAGCGGCATACTATTACGGACAGCTTTTGATGCTTGAAAGGAATGAATGGGAGAAAAGTAAAAAATATTTCAAGCAATCCGCCGAGGAAGGTTTTGAGCCTGCCTATGAAGAGTATGCATCGATTTTATACCTCGATAAGATTGATGTGAATGAAGCTGAGATTTATTTTGAGAAAGCTGACGTGGCAGGTTTCTTAACTGCCCCACATGCCCACAATTATGGAGAACTGCTGATTAAAGAAAGAAATGAGACTGAAAAAGGCGAAAGATATTTGGATTTGGCAGAAGCTGATGGATACTATGAAGAATGAACTGAAGAAAGCTCAGACATTTTGCGGTGCCTGCTATAAAGAAATCGTGACAGGAAAAGAGTATCATTACAAATATTGTAACGGGTCATCGGTACATAGTTAAACCTGAAAAAGTCAGTACGTTCATAAAAAGATTTTGGTATCGCTCCCTTAATGAACGTGATACTCACATAACGCAAAAAAATCGATCACTCAGAACGACGCTATCCTTGAGAATGGTGCCTGAAATGGAATCCATGGCCAAGATCAACAGGAAGAACCTTAAGCGGAAAAGGGTGGAAACTGGTTATTACTAGCATTGGACATCTCTTCACACAGTAGCAGAAGGTGTTTTTAGACCTGATGTTGCAAATTGTCTCCGAAGGAACCTACCCGCATCTCACGTACAGCTCATTGGCGCACTTGTTTTAGATATTCTCTGAAATTGTCGATAGAAATATCCTGTCAGTCACCGCTTCATTCGGTTATGATACATTCTAGTATGTTGACTTTGGAGTCAGCTAACAAGAGCCAAAAGTAGACATGACCTCGGTGAACCATGACCAACCAACCCATTAGAACATCGGACTATCGCGACTGGCTGAAGGATATAAAGCAGCGGGTGCGACAGGCGCAGGTGAAAGCAGCTGTGCAGGTAAACAGAGCATTGCTGACTTTCTATTGGGAATTGGGCGCGGACATTGCGGAGCGCCAGAAATCTGCTAAATGGGGCAGTGGCTTCCTGAAGCAGCTCAGCGAGGATCTGATGGCAGAATTTCCTGACATGAAGGGGTTCTCAACGCGAAATCTCGAGTGCATTCGGCAATGGTATCTCTTTTATTCAGAAGGAATTCCTGATCAGACCACCCCAGGTGGCCAAATTGCGCAACAAGCTGTTGCGCAATTGCCGGACGCCATCGGAAAAGTGGGAAATGCTGGTCCCCACTCAAAAAAACAACAGGTTACGGCTCTATTGGTTCTGATCCCTTGGAGCCATAATCTGGTTATCATGTCCAAATGCAGGGATGTGCCCGAAGCGCTCTATTATGTGAGCAAGACGGTTGGGCACAACTGGAGCCGGAATGTCCTGATTCATCAGATCGAGAGCGACCTGTATCGCCGGGAAGGTAAGGCTGTCACCAATTTTGCTGAGACGCTGCCGGCTCCGCAATCGGATTTGGCTCAACAGCTGATCAAGGATCCGTACAACTTCGATTTCCTGATGCTGACGGAGGATACAACGAGTGTGAACTGGAAAAGGCGCTGACGGATCATATCACGAAATTTCTGCTGGAACTGGGAGCAGGGTTTGCCTTTGTAGGGCGATAGCAGGATTTGCAGGTGGGCGAAAGGGAGTTCTTTCTCGATCTACTTTTTTATCATACCAAGCTGCATTGTTATGTGGTGATTGAGCTGAAGACCGGTGAGTTTGAACCTGAGTATGCAGGCAAGCTGAATTTTTACCTGAAGGCGGTGGATGAGCAGTTGCGAGGGGAAAAGGATCAGTCGACCATCGGTATTCTGCTATGTAAATCCCGCGACCGAGTGGTAGTGGAATATGCCTTGAGCGATATTCAGAAACCGATGGGTGTGTCGGAATATCAGCTGACTCGCGCCCTGCCTGATAACTTGAAAGCAAGTCTGCCGTCCATTGAGGAACTTGAGGCGGAATTCGGCGAACCGGAGAGCAAGGGATGAGTAAGATCCACATCGAACTTCCTGGCAAACGGGTATACAGCTTGCCGAAAAGGGTTACGACATTGAACGGGTGTTGTTTCCAGGCCTCATCTTCATTTGCGAGACCCAGGTTGCGGAACTGGATCTAACTGACGACTGATCTGCTTCAACCTCCAAAAAGCCCGGTATGACACCCTTTGTCATACCGGGCTTTCTGTTTTTTATCCCCCTTCACACCGGAACTGTTAGTTTTCACCCAAAAAAACCTATCAAAACCAAACGTTTCAGCTCTTACTTTATCTTTGTGATCTTTAGGTCCACGCAATAGCCAAAAGCAGACCTGCCACCGTTCTTTTTACTGGATAAAGGATATAAATAAATGAATACGACATTAACCGTGGATAATGGAGTTAAAGCATACATGAGCTACCACAAGGCGCACTCCAGACCAAATACTATAAAGGCTTTTTCCTTCACTCTTACTAGGTTTCTTGACCTGTTTTCCGGAGCGATATTACAGGATACCCGAAGCTGACGTCTCTATATTCTTGGAAGTGGTAACCGACGGCCTGGCACAGTCCACGAAGAGCAACCGGGCCGGACATCTCAGTGCATTTTTTACCTTTGCGAAAGATACCTTTAGTCTTGATTTTACAAATCCGTGCAGCAAGGGGATAATTAAAAAACTTTATAAGCAACCGAGGCACACTCCTCCTGAATTACTTGACAAAGAGGTAGTAGACGAGATTATCTATCGAGTTCAAGGTCGTGAACGGATGATGCTTGAACTTATGGGCCGAACTGCAATGAGGGTAAGTGAAGTTATGAGTATGCGACCACGTGATTTGAATGTCGATGCGAGCACTATCGCAATTGAGCAACCAAAGAGCGGTCGGTATGGCGAGGTCGTATATTTGCCGCAAAGAATGATGCGAAGGATGAATGACTATGTTCGAGAACACGGAATTGGTTTGAATGACAGAATATTTCCTATCAGCTATACAACCGCTGATTGAGTCGTGGCTTGGTTAAATGGGTAGAAAGTAGTATCAACGCCGACGATGGTCAGAAATGGAGCAATTGTCTCGGCGGATTATCTGAACAATATGAGATTTAAGAATTATATAATATTGTCAGAACAGCCTGTGCAATCGTGGTTTTCTTGCGGTAGAAAAATGGCCTTTTTGGGTGATAGGTGTTTAGGCCAGTTTTAACATCTGCAATCATATGCCCGTGCCGGAAATAATCTACAGATTAGCCTGGAGAGTCTTGTATGCTTATCTACATTCAATTCTGATAGATATCTATTTTATTATCTTTAAATTGATATATAAATTACTTAATCAAAGATGTTGTGCTATAAATAGTACGGATAGACATATTATAATTAGTGCCTGGCAGAAAACCCCCAATTTTCAAAAACTCGTACCAGCGCAGACACCGTTAAAGCGGGATGGTTTTCTTTCCGGCAGCATTTTTTTGTCTTCATAAGCTGAAAGATGATAATAATTCTCATCTTTTGTGCAGAGCCGGCATAGCTCTGCCATCGACTTTGCAGCCGGATCAGCCTGCTCTTCTCAGGCTGCTTTTTTGTAAGATCCGCGTTTTCGTTGAGCGGCCTCTTGTTCCTGCTGACGCAACACCGCACCCAGACGCTGTATGTTACGTGCCACCACCGCCATGGCGATGTAGCGTTTAAATCCGTTGAGACCGTGATCGGGACATTTGTCCAGTCCGTGGACTTCAAGGGCGTTGATTGCCGATTCCACCGCCGAGTGTTGTTTGCGCAGATTAACAAATTCAGGCTCGCTTTCACGAGCTTTGTCGGCTTGCGAGAGCTTACCTTTTTTGGGTAGCACCACACACTCAAGACGCGATTTCAGTACTTCCTGATTGGCTGGACTATAGAAGCCTTTGTCCATGCTGACCGCACGTAAGGTGGGGAACTTCTGCTTGGTTTCGCCCACCATGGCAAAGGCCACCTGGTCATCGGTGATCTTTACCATCACTCGGTGATGCAGAATGAAGCGGTCTCGGTCTTCCATAACACACACCCGCAGCCCCAACTCCACCGGAACACCGGCCTTCCCTTTGCTGATCCATTCGGTATGCGGCTCGAACAGGGAAAACACCTTCTCATCGTGGGGAATACGTTCGCCCCGGAGCACCCGCCGGTCAATCTGGTCGATCTGCCGACGGGCATGTTGCATGAAGTCATTCAATTCGCTGAGTCGGACCACGAAGAGAGGATCATGCGGGCTGACCTGTTGGCGGGTTTGGTCGGCTCGTGTCAGATAACCCTCCGCCAGGTCCAGGTAGGCACGATGGGCCTCTTTAATCTCCTGCTCTTTCCGCTGCTGTTTGCTTTCGTCTTTGGAAGTGGAGTGCTTGAGCCGCTGTACAATGCGGTACTGCCTTTTGAATTGACGCTGGTGGTAGTGGTGTTGCCGCCACCCCGGCAGGTTGTGGGTGCTGGACAGTTCAGCACTGATTTCGATGACCTTGCGGATGGCATCCAGTAATAAGTTGATATCAGTAGGGAAATGGACGTCAGTCTCCACCACGAAGGAATCACAACGGCCTACGATTCCCTCTTCCGGCTTTTTTTTTAATGCCCGGTGTCCCGCTTGGACTATTACCCGGTTGAGCCGATCCAGAATTTCAGGAGTAAACAGCCGCAGATTATCTTTGAGAGTCTGCAGATTATAATACTTCTCGTCCGCCCAACCACTGTGACCGAGCATTTGCCGAAGGGTCTTATGTTCGTTGGCCAACTCCTGGATACGATCATAATCGGCATTGAGCCCTAATCTGAGCACCCCCAGCACCAGAATCTGCCATTGTGTCATGCCGGGACGACCGTTGTTGGGGTCGGCCTTGACGGTCTTTCCGTCGATTTGATGCTCAGGCAACACCTCTGCCAAAATGGCAAATACCGCTTCGCGCAGTTCAGGCGTGGTGTATATGTGTTGGAGTCCGCGGAGGATTTGCGGGATATCATCGCGTGATTTGGGATCCAGCTTTATGTCGGCTATTGCCAGTTCTCCCAACTTCATTTGTGGTTCGATTACTCTACGCATGAATTTTTCACCCGACGAAGATTTGGCGGTTGCTGACGTTTTATCCGCTCAGAGGCCCTGCTGAATGGTTCTCATGAAAGTGAATATACCATAACAATCAATATGTTACATCATTATTCAACATCCGGCGCTTTCTATGCTCTCGTTTTCTTCGTTTGTGGGTTATTATGGCATTGCAGCGATTTCTGGCGTTTTTCCGGTTTCTTTTCAGGCACTATATAGTTCGTTGCTGACCAGGCCAGTTTGATTACTTCCTGGTCCTCTGTTCCATAATATTTAGCTCGGGGTCTTTTTATTTCTTTTGATATAGGTGTTTTTTCGAGCACAGCAGCCGAATCGGCATATTTCCTTGAGTACCCTGTAGATGCTACAAATTCATCAAGGATAGATTTTTTCTGTTTATTCTCAGCCTCCCGATATCTTGGTTTTATTTGTATCAACAGTTCCCGTCTGGTTCTGTAACTCATCGCTCTCCTCATTGTCTGTCCCTCCACTTATTTTTCTTAATAAGTATTGGGTTACATTTTCCATGAGGCAAGTAGTTTTAAAAAGTATGATTTTATGTGATGCAATGCGACCGGCCAAGTTAATTGTCACACAATACGACTCCTACTTATGGGGCTAAATCTGCGGATAAATCGGCAACGCAAATACAGCCACTTAGGCGCCAGCATAAATTTAGCCTGAGTATGTCAATGTTTTCCTTGTAATTGCTGGTATTTTCAGATATCTTTCAAATTAGAAAAAGGCAAACCATCTGGAAGGGGGGACGCAAAGCTACGGATCCTGTTAAAGGATGGCCGAGTTGCAAGCGCAAGTACGAAAAAATGCACCGGTAACGGATGCATTTTTTTTTTGTCCTTCTGAAATAAATACTAGATTCAGTTAGATAGGAGGAATCAGCATTGCACACTTTAGTACTTATTTTGTTTGATCATTCGGGTGTCAATCTTTAATGACCAACCTCATTGCCTATTAACCTTGATAACACTAAAAGTCACTTTATGAAAAACTTATTGTTTTTAATTTTATTAATAGCGATGGTAGATTTTGCATATGGATCTGACATAATTAATAATACGGTCACAAGAGGAGAAGTGAAAAAATATGAATTATCTAAAAAATCATATTATCTCAATTCGTCAAGTGAGAGACCTATACTCTCAAGAAGAATTTAAATTATTTAGCAAATGTTGTTTACAATGCTGACAATACTGGTTTTGTAGTTGAACTGGTTAACCTAATAGATGGAATAACTAGCGCTACTAGCATTCCCACCTCAAATCGAACTTATTCTGATAACATTAGGCCCATACATGTAAGTAATGATGGAAATATGATCTTCTACAAACGTACACTAGGACCATATTATGGAAATCAATATTATAGCTACAATGTCGACAACCAAACACAAACAATGATCTCAATTGGTCCAAATAGTGAAACCCCAAATTGTCAATGCTATGATGGCTCAATAGGAGTTGATCCAAAATATTTTGTATTCTCTACATGTGCAATAATTGGTTTGGTGGATCGATGCAGCAGCGAGGGAATACAGAGAAATCAAGAAACAGGAGAAGTAAGACAAATTGCAAAAAATTTAAACGGAACACCCGTCGAAATTGGCGATGGGGCTGTTTTATTCAATAACCGCCTAGGTATTAGCGATGACGGTGGATACGTAGTTTTTCCAAGTGTGGCATCTAATATTGTTGAAAATGATACTAACAATATAGGCGATCTGTTTGTGTATAACATATACAACAATACAACTAAAAGAATCACAAACAAACCAGATGGGAATGAATTTTCAGAAATTAATAAGTTTATCAGATTTACGAGCGAAGGGGGAATTCTTTTCGGAACAATTAACTCAAGCGGTGGCTATTTAAAAGATATTTACAGTTACGATATCGTATCTTCGCAGGTGTCCAATTGGTTTGTCAATTCTTCGACAAATATAGTGGATGTTTCTGAAGATGGCAATAGAATCCTTTATTGGAAATGGGTCTCCACCTCTACCGGTCAAAAAATAGGATATTTTTTGTATGATAAAAAAATAAATAAAGAAATCCTCATATATCGTACTAAGTAATTCAATAATGATATCTTTAGACAAAACAGGTTCAACGATTATTTATTTCATCGGCAATGTAGTTACATTGCAACGGCTTAGTGCTATAGACTTTTTTCGGTACAATTCATCAATTATTGAAATAAACTCTACCAAAACTGGCACCTTATCTTCTACGTCTATTCGCACGTTTTACGAATTTACACTTCAGCAAAAATCTTCTGTTACTTTAGATGCTGGAGCGACTTAACTTCAATTCAGCCGGATGGTTGAGCGACTCAGATGGGAAAAAATCAGTAGCTTGAGCGATTGGGATGCCGGTTCAATACAGTCAGGTAAAAATCGAACGGACCTTAGATGTTGGCACTTATACTTTTGAAATTTTTAGCGAAGATGGAAAATATGGCGACTATACCTTTTCATTAAACAGTACTCCATACATAGAACCAGTCTCGCAAGCTTGGAAAATAAATATTCCAAATAAGCTTTATATTAACAAACATTCAATTATTAATATCCCATTGGATATTTCAGGTGCTTCACCGACTGCATTGCTAAATAATTTGCAAGTCACTTCCAATAACTTACCAGCGGGTCTTCATTTGGAGAAAACCACTGTTGGCTGGAGTATTATTGGGGATGTTCAATTATCAGATAAATTTTCTGTAAATCTACAAATTATGGATTCTAAGGAATCTTTCTCTCAAACCCATCAAATTGATTTTGAACTGTATGGATTTACCATAACAGGATTGAAAGGGTTAGGTAGGGATTCTAAAGTTGCATTAAAAAAACTTCCTGATGGAACTTATCAACCATTGGAATTCTCTTTTGTTGTTGAAGGACTCGACAACACTACTATTGACAATATCGAAGCATCATTTGGTCCTAACTTGACTGACGATACATTAGTGCTAGGCGATTTAAATGAATGTTGGGATTTATATAGAGAAATGATCAAAGTAACTTATTCAGTTGGAATTTGCCCAACAAGAAGTGACACTTATGTGACTGAATTCATGAATAAGTTAGCGTCAGTTGACGATTCAGAAAGATTTCTTACTCTGCGTGTCAATTTGTTAGATGGGACATTCCTCGAACAAAAAATACTGGAGCCTATCCCCATAGAACGAATAGATGGTTTTATCTCTATTCATAAAATGTATGATGATAGAGGGCAGGTGGATAATGGAAGGTTTTCTGTTGAGAAAAGTGGCGAAAGTAATTATGAGCAGCGAATCGTTCGTAAAGGAGCAACCACTTACGTAGACTACGGAGACATTGTTCATCTTGCATGGGGTAGATGGAAGATAGGTGTTGACGAGCATAATATGTATGTCAATTTGGATAATGCTAACTGCGGTCTCATCTTTGTTGCAGAACATGATACAACTGAAAACAAGACCGTCTTGAAATACGACCGTGATTGGGGAGCTGAAAATCATCCACTTAATATTTTTGTAAACAGATCAATGCCGCCGGGTGCTATATCCCAAGGGTTGTTGTGGTGGCTTGAACTCTCCTATAGGGCTGGAGACATCTGGTACAATGCCACACACATAGATGAGGACTGCCCCGGGGGGTGGCAAGTTGGTGAATATAACAAGGACGATGTTGCCGGTGTGAGGGGAACAACATTTTCAGTAAATCATACCGATTCTAATGTAACTTATGATGTATTAGAAGGTGAAGTCGAGCTTGTTAATCAAAGAGTCACTGTATCAACAATGCAGAGTTATAATAGTACTAGTGGTAAGAAGACGACTATTACCGAGCTTGATGTACCATTAGAAATACAACAGTATCTCAATGAAACCAGTTTAGCACAATCTTCACTAGATGGAAGCGTGTCAAAGCTTGTAGTATCGACAAATCTTGCGAAATCGAGTTATGTCCTATTAGGTAAAAATGTCAGAATAGGGCGTGGAACTTCATCAAATTTTCAGAATGTCAATGAGGGACTATATACTCTCCATTTCCTGCCTGTACCAGGTTACAAAACACCGGAGGATATTGAAATTATTTTTAACGGTACGAATTTCGTCGAAGAGCGAAATGTTAACTATGTACCTGACTTAGACTTGAATGGTGATAACTCGGTTGATCTGATGGATACTATTATTGCATTGAAGATCCTCACCGCCGAGAATATACAAAATCTTCCTCTAGGAGTCGATATAAACGGAGATGGCAAAATCGGTATGGAGGAAGTTCTCGCTATATTAAGAGAGGCTGGAAAATAAGCCCCAAGTTAAGTTATGAGGATGTGACTTGGGCACAAGTGACGTTTTAGGGTTAGAAGGGTCAAATATTTCAAGGAACCATGTTCAATTTCAAAAAGGTCTTGATTTCTATCTCAGTGAGTTGTGAGAGAGTGTTTCGTTTTTTGATCAGTAGAATACTTGGGGTATTAATATTACCACATCGAAGGTCTAAATATCTCGACAATCCCCCGGCTGTGGCTTTCTACTGTATTTAGGAAGTCATGCTTTTTCAAAATACCTAACAACAAAAAAAGGAATTTGAGAGTAAAGCCTATTTATGTTATGTTGCGAGTTGGCCTATCATGTTGAAATAATAGTATTTTTCATACAAACATTTATTGTCACCTTATTCTCTTCCATTTCAAGTAGTTCCGCCATTTTCGAGAGGGATTCTTCTTTTCCATGCAACATAATAAGTCAGCCTATTTTTCACCTGCCCATCAACCTTACGGAGACCGGACCCCCTAAAGGCTATCGAGCCACTCTAAAATTTCCTCCTTATTTTCCCAGTCGATCAGTTCATCAACCGTAAGCGCCTAAACAACCCCATCTTTTCGTAATTCGCGATATATGTTCAAATTTGCTTCCAAAAACCCAAGGAGGCACACATGGACTTTCAACAAAGAATGAGCCGCACAGTCAATGCAGAACACTGGAAAAAACTGATCAATGAGTGGAGGGCCAGTGGTTTAAGTCAGAAACAATTTTGTCAGGAGTGCTCCCTTGCACTATCCACATTTTGTTATTGGAAAAGTAAATTCAACAATCCCGAGCCGACCTCACCAAGATTCTACCCATTAACTATTCCATCTTCACCTTCGGAGCAATCCGATGCTGGCCTAATACTCTGTATTGGATCAAAGAAATTTCAAATACAAATTCAGAAGGAATTTTCTCAGACTACACTTACAAAATTAATATCCACCCTGGAACAGTTATGACTTACGGTTTCTCTGGAACGGAGCCAGTGTTTATTGCACTGGGATCCACTGATATGCGTAAGTCAATAAACGGTTTGTCTTTACTTGTTGAGGAACAGTTTAAGCTCAATCTTTTTTCCGGTAGCTATTTCGCCTTTTGTAATAGGAGACGTGATATCGTCAAAATCCTGTACTGGGCGGAAAATGGATTTTGCATCTGGATGAAACGTCTGGAAAAGGATGTGTTTCGTTGGCCTGAATCAGAGCAGGAAGTTATTGAAGTGAGCAGACAGCACTTGAACTGGCTTCTTCAGGGACTTGATTTGCAGCAGGCGCACAGACGATTGGCATACACGTTCTGTTTCTTAATTAATATTGATATTGCTGTATAAATATTGATTTTCTCGTGAAATCGTGGTAGTGTTCGGCCATGTCAAAAACAGCCAAAACATTACCAGATGATCCAGCGGAATTAAAACGGATTATTCTTGAAACTGAACGCAGATACGAGAAGGAAAATGAACTGCTGCGGGAACAGATCCGTCTTCTTCAGGCGCAGATGTTTGGCAAGAAAAGTGAAAAGGGTACGGTGGATTCCGGTGCTGTTCCGATACCACTCTTCGATATGCCTGAGCCGGAGGTTGGGCGGGGACGGAAGAAGTTGAAGTCCCATCCGCATCAACGCAAGAAACCAGGCAGGAAAAAATTACCGGAAAGCCTTACCTCGGGTAGATATTGTTCATGACATTCCCGAACAGGAAAAATCTGTGGTTGCGGTGCAACCCTGGAGTCGTATTGGTGAAGATATCTCTGAAAAACTCGATATTATTCCCGCTGTTATCCGGGTGATCAGACACATCCGCCCCAAATATGCCTGCAAGAAATGTGAAGGCCTGGAAACAGACGGTACCGGTTGTAAAAATTGCTCCCACCACCCAAACAGATCATTCCAAATCCATTGTAACAGCTGGGCTACTGGCTTACATCCTCATCGCTAAATTCTGTGACGCTTTGCCGTTTTACCGGCAGGAACGCCAATTTGAACGGATTGGGGCGGAGATATCCAGAGCAAACATGTGTAACTGGGCCATGAAGGCCGCATCTGCCTGTCAGCCGGTTCTTTCCCTGTTGCAACAGGAGATCCGATCCGGGCCACTGATAAATATTGATGAAACAACAGTGCAGGTTCTTTATGAACCTGGCCGGGCGCATCGACAAAATCCTATATGTGGGTATGTCGCGGAGGTCCGCCTGACCGGCCGGCGTTGCTCTATCATTATGCTCCAAGCAGATCTGCTGATGTTGCCAAAGATCTTCTCAAAGGATACAGCGGTGTGGTACAGTCCGATGGATATAGCGGCTATGATTTTCTTGACCATATGCCGGAGAGTTCATCATGCTGGTTGCCTGGCCCATGCAAGGCGTATATTCATGATGCGCAAAAAGCGCAGGGGAAAAATTAAAAAGCCAGGGAGTGTCGATATTGCCTTCGGCTATATTCGAAAAATATATGCAGTAGAGTCAGAGGCCAAAAAAAAAGAGATTTCCGGAGAGCAACTATTCATTTACGTCAGGAAAAAGCAAAACCGATCTTCGATGACTTTCTTAAAATGGCTGAGCAAAAAATCACTACAGGTCGTGCCGAAAAGCCTTCTCGGTAAGGCAGTCAACTATACGCTCAACCAATGGAGCCGCTTGCTCGTTTACCTTGATCATCCGTTTATGACTCCAGATAACAATCTGGCAGAAAATGCTATTAGGCCTTTTGTGATTGGACGAAAAAATTGGCTTTTCTCGGGAACTCCTGATGGTGCGAGCGCCAGTGCAGACCTCTACAGTTTGATTGAGACAGCAAAGGCAAATAAACTCGAACCCTATAAATATCTACGTTATCTCTTTGAGAAGATTCCTTTTGCGGAAAACGAAAATGACTACAGGGCCCTGCTACCAATGAACTTAAAACCCGAGCAGTTGGTACTGACTGATATCCCTACAGGTGTTTAATAAGCGCTTACGTTGAAGATGCATCAGCCACGGTTTTTTCAGAAACCTGCATCCTGCGTCTTCGTTCAGCTTGCCGGTGTGCCTCTCTGCCTTTTTCTGTCTGGCGATATCTTTGCTGGGCTAAGCGGTGAGCTTCTCTCTGGGCATATTGCCGACAAGGATCACTGCAATATGCCTGTCCACGCCAGCAGCTCCGGCAAATGTAAAAAATCCTGCCACAGCATCTGCATGACACAGCCTTGAGTAGGATAATCTCCATTCTTCCGTCTTGAACAAAAACGAAAGCCGTGATTAGATGAAAGAGCTTGATGGGCTTCCGTATTTACGGGATGTCTAGAGAAAGGCCCGAAGCTGCAACTTCGGGCCTTTCGTCCGTTATGAGACTTTCCCATTATTATCGACGGAAAAATGGAAGAAAAAGAAGAAAATCCAAAGAAAAAGTAGGAAGAAGAGACAAAAGTTTACAACTTTAAAAAGCGGGAAGAAAAAACAGAGAAGAAAAGGCGCAACATAACTGATCTCGAATCATAATCCATGAGAATATTTGCTGGCAACTTGGACATGATCGTTAGGCAACGTGGTTGATAGTAACTGACAGTCGAGCAGGCTTTGGTTAAAGATTTGCACTGCCAGCACAAAGCGATTCTTAGATTCATCTGGTTTAGGTGTTTCCTGACAAGGCAGGTCTGACTAAACAAAGAGAATTGTACAAAAATAGAGCAACCAAAATAAACATTACCAAAGACAAGCTCTTGATGGTGCTCCCAGCAGAATTCCAGTCAGAGGTCTTTTCCGAGTGCCTATTCTTATTGATTAGCCATGCAAGCTCTCTATCCATCTGATCGCCTCATGATCAGATACTTTGCCAAGGTACCTTTGGGTCGTTGAAAGATCGGTATGCCTGAGGAGTACCTTGCTGACAATCTCGATTGGAACTCCAGATCGGGAAGCATAGGTCGCAGCATGGCGCCGCAGATCATGGGGACGAAGGTGGATATTCACCATCCTTCCAACTTTTATAACGATTTTTCTAGCGCCGGCATAGGTAAGAGGGAAAATAAGCTGATTTTCCGGTATAGAATTATCTCGGACATAATTCATCAAACGGATGCTCAGTTTCTGGGGTATGAAAACAATCTCAAGTTCTCGGCCGCTTTTTGGTGAATGTAGGTGTACTCTCTGGCCATCAATATCTAATGGTTTTAAGCCAAGCACTTCGCTAATCCGCATAGCACCTCTGGCCATCAGCTCAAGAAGCAATCTGTTGCGAATGCTTAGAGTCCTGAAAATTGCCTCATCTATTATGTCTTTATCAAAAATCTTCCAGTGAGAGGCCTTTGGTTTTTGAAAACAGTCCCTGACCGATGGTGACAAGCATGGATTCTGCAAATTGAGATTTTGCGTGTTTTTTATCAAATTAAAAAAGGCAGAAAGAACCGTATACCTGCTCCATTTAGTATTTTGCTTTTTCCCGTGAGTTATATTCGCCAAAAAGTCTATAATATCTTCGGACGTAATAGTATCGATTTGTTTGCTTTGATAACGTTCACCGAATTTTCGAAGAAGATACTCATAATTGGCTAAAGTGTTGGGACGAGAATGAATTTTGTGGTAATTTATACAATAATTGATGGCGTCAGATACTTTCATGTTTTCCTCCTCTCAGAGTTATTTTTTTATCTCTGGGAGAAAGAATAACAATTGACGAGGAAAATGATTGAGGCGCCACTTTGTAGCACACTGATATCGGCTAGCAAGATAGACCTGGTAGTCAACATCTCTCCTATCGATTTTGACTATTTCGCCTCCAAAAATATTCAATTCTGACACTATCTCCGGTGTGACTCAGGTCGGAAAAAGGTAGGGGGACGAACCAACTCGTGCCCGAGAATCAGTTATATCAACCACGACGCCTAACGTTCTGCCGAGATTACTATCAAAGATTTTTTTGCAATCCTCTACCTGGTATTAGTTCTTTCGGTTATAATCTTTGTGAGATATGTTGGAAACTTCAGGAATCTGATGAGGTCAATTGGACTCGTGACCTCAGTGGTGAATTTAACCATGGCCGTATGGAGATTGCTTGTGAACCCATATGAATATGAAAAAACAGTATCTGACATTATTCAGGGGATAAAACAATCAGCTACTGAATTGTCCGTCATTCCGATTGGGGGACGGTAAAAAGAACAAAATTACCGGTGCTTCTGGGTATCGACATCAAATTGACGTCTCGCTAGAGTCAGATCAAGGTGTCTACTTTCTTGTTGAATGTAAAAAATGGCAACGTAAGATTGGTGTTACCGAAATTTTGGTATTAGCTGGCCGTGGACAAGATATTTCTTCAGCGAAAACTACGTCCGAAATTATTATGCTTATGGTTGCAAGTGCAGGCGCGACTTCTGGTGCCTGTCTGCTAGCAAGTCAGTTCGGTATTAAAGGAGCTTGTCTTTTCATTAAAATCTGCCTCTGAATTTGGGATTAAACTGGGCAAACGCATTAGTCTAGGATTCGTGGAGTCTTCTCCAGTCTATAGGAATGGAGGTTGTTAGCGGAGAGTTTAATCGTGTCAATTAAGAAACAACGTGGACACGGCAACCATCTAGTCGCTTTTCTATTCCATGGGACAAATACCCAGTACCAACAATAAAGGTCACGAGGTGCAAAACTATTGAATTTCACCCCATTCCTATACCATCCTTTTGCCTGACACTACTATCTCACCAACGTAAAATCAGGTTGAGAGTATCGTTTTTCATTACTATCAGACAAAAATATTGAAATGTGTAATTGTGACTGTGGAGGTTGGTGAACAGGCAAGCTTAACGCTTTCCCAAATACCGTTGATAAAGCGAATATTAACAAGACAAGATCTGCATTTTTAACCATTTTTAATGATCCTCCGTCGCTTGTCAGTTCACCACGTCATTATGGGTGAACTGTGGTTTATGGGCGTCTACACCACTACAATAAAAAAACGCACCGGATGAACCGGTGATATTCACTGGTCGCAACCGGTGTATTTTGTGCTTGGAATTACGTGTCATGTTCCCAGAATATGCCTGGGTCCGGAAAAAGCCGGGATCAGAGGTAATCCTGTTAAAATTCCCTATTTCGCATTTTTTTGCACATAGGGCATATCGCTCGCATTGAATATTTGCGTTCTGATTTTTTCCAGCTTGAGTATATATTGTGAGTCTCTCAAAAAGACCTCGGCTATACCTGTCTTTTCGCTGATCTCTATTTGAAGTTGCATTTCATGACTGTTCTTGTAAGAGGATAACTTTTTAAAGGCTGCCAGGACTTCCTCTTCATCAAAAAAAATGTCCGTCCTGTTTTTATTCTTATATTTGCTCATCCAGAATACCGTAATTTCCTTGGGCACGGAGCGGTGGGTCCGTTTGCTTTCAGGTACTGAAAAATCAAAAATTCACGTTCTCCGTTGTAGTATGATGCCCACATGACAAGGGGAGTGGTGCCCATGATTTCAGGCTTCCAGGGATGCTGTTGTCGATATGCTTCCAGCTGTCCTTCAGGGATACCGTTTTTTTTCAGTTGCGCCAGCTGCTCGGGAGTTAGCGCCTCCTCAAGGGCCTTGTTGATGTACTCTTTTCTTGAAATGTTGTCATTGTCGAGTAGCCTTTTCCATGGTGTTTCCACCTCCTCGGCCGGAAATTGGCCACTTCCAGTACCACCGCTTCAGCTATCATCCAGACGGATATTTCACCTTTTGGTGCCATGCCGACGACAATTGTATCATAAGTAATGTGGCCATGTCCCCCCGGACTTTCAATTCCGTCTCTGAACAGAGCGGCAATCTTTGCGGAGGGAGATCGAAAATTCCTTTATAGAATTTATCCTCCACATAGGAAAACCAGTGGATAGATAATTTGACGGGTACGGGTTGCAAGGCCTCGCCGCTAATATGCATCGATAAAAGCCTTCCCCAGCCGTTGTTGATGGTTGCACTGCCTGGTATATATTTGGAAGAGTTATCGCTGAAGATAAAATCCCCTTTTATGATCCCCATAGGGTACTGCTTAAAACCACTTTCCGAGGGGAGCCATTCATATTTTTCCATGCTGCACGATCCTTTTTCTATTTTTAAACAACCAAATACCATTGATAAAGCGAATATTAACAAGACAAGAGATGCATTTTTAACCATTTTGAATGATCCTCCGTCGCTGTCCGTTTACTACGTCATTATGGGTAAACTGAGGTTCATGGGGTTCTAGGAAACCACCATAACGGGCAGAAAAATGTAAATATCCGTGCCTGAGATCTTTCATCATTTGCGTGTCCGACATAAACCAGTCATCTGGATGAGATGTACCAAGACCCGAAATGTATGTATCGATCATATCTTTTACCTCAGTAAGTGCTGCGGGAATGGCATGCTGACTAAACATTTCCGAAGAGAACAACACTTGGTGTTCTTTGGCAAAACGCTCCATGAGATGCAGGGGAATATGACTGTATTTGTTACTGATTTCTTTTCGATTCACCAATAATCTATAGTTATTTCGAGAAAATTCGATTTCAGCTTCGCTGTACCAACCGAATTTGAGCAGCCAGTTCTTTTCTCTCGGTAATACATGCTCAAAATGATGGAATCCGTTCTCGTCAATTGTTTCGTCGGCGTGTGCCATTATTATCTGGTCTTTCTCATCCGCATTGTGGTTGTAGCTGCCACCGATATCGGAATGTGCACCGGGTAAAAATATTTGCAGGCCGTTAGTGGCACTGTTTATGTTGGTAAGTCTGAAAGTTGCCCGGTGTTCTTCTGCCGCGCACAGATAGACACGTTCGGCGTCATGAATAGAGTTGAGTTTCATATCCCGGTTATCATTGGAATAGGCAATGCCATAGGCAGCGACGGTATCAAACAGGCCGACAAATTTCACCTGGACCGTCTTCACCGAGTATCCCAGGCTGGTTAGCCGGTCCTTCACTGTTTTGCCTGCCTCCCGAAGTGCCGCATAAATAAAATAGCGCGCAGTTGCCGCGCCGCGACTGAAGCCGAAGAGATCCAGGTGGATATATTCTACTTTGTTTTGGGATATCCAGTTTTTCAATATATTCGATAAGCTTAAACATACCCACTTCAGCTTTGGCAAAGACGCCTGTATCACCGGTACCAAGCCCATAGCCAAACGTTGCATCGGTTCCCCCGTCCTGCGTTCCCGCTCCTTCGACATAAATCGTAAAAGAATGGTCGGCATCCTTATCCATGGTGTAAATGATTTGAGTTTGGCGATATTGGTATAATCATTCAGGTAACTTTCTGATTTCTTATCCAGAGCATCGGCACCAAGCTCCACATTGGTTCTATTGTTCAAGGTTCCATCAAAAAAAAGACTTGCCCTGATTGTTTGGGGGCGATAATCCGGACGTTTATCTTCAGTCGATTGGCCGCAAGGTGTTATGATGCAACCGACTTCCCTATCACGGCCTGTATATTC
>CAWCTP010000019.1:0-71622 GCA_963798425.1 uncultured delta proteobacterium
TCAGTTGGTTTTTGGATGAATTACGTTTTTCACTTTGGATGCAAGGTCGTGGAGTGTGAACGGTTTTTGGATGAAGTTCACCTCTTTTTCCATAACAATCGCTCGTGATGTGCGATGACATCGGCGGTGTAGCCAGACATGAACAAGCGTTTCAGAGCCGGATAGAAGGATAATATATTCTTGGCGAATTCCGGCCATTCATCTCAGGCATGATCACATCCGTTATCAACAGATCAATTTCACCCGCATGTTCCCGGGCTAAACAGATGGCCTCACCCGGTGTAGATGCGGACAGGATGAAGTAGCCCAACTGTTCGAGCATCTTCCTCGTCATCTCTAATATCATAGCCTCGTCTTCTACGAGCAGAATGGTTTCCTTGCCGGGTTCTGCGGATTCAGCCCCGACTTGAATTGGCATGAATTTGGCCCCTTGGCGGTATGGCAGGGCAGGTAGATTTTAAAGGTTGATCCTAGCCCCGGTGCACTGTCAACCACGATGAAGCCGTTATTCTGTTTAACAATGCCATAGGTCGTGGCCAGGCCCAGACCAGTGCCAAATCCCTCTTTTTTTGTGGTGTAAAACGGTTCAAACATCAGTGAAAGGGTTTTTTAGTCCATTCCGACACCAGTATCGCTTACAATAAGCGACACATACTTACCGGGGGTATAATATGGGTGAGCAACAAGATCAGCCTCTTCTATGATCGTATTGTTTGTCTCGATGGTGATTTTGCCCGTATCCTTTATAGCGTCTCGCGCGTTGACACAAAGATTTGCAAGAACCTGGTCGAGTTGCGATGGATCCATTTTGATTTTTTTCAGGTCGTTATCCGGCAACCAGACGAGATCGATATCCTCACCAATGAGACGCTTAAGCATCGTGAGCATGCTTTCGATAGTTAAATTAAGATCAAGAACTTTTAGTGAGACGGTTTGTTTCCGGGCAAACGCAAGTAATTGGTTGGTCAGAGCGGCAGATCGGTTGGCTGCTTGCTGAATCTCGCACAAAGCTGAATGCATGGGCTGGCCTTTTTCGGTGTTCATCAGAGCCATTTCCGAATATCCCAGAATAACTCCTAACATATTATTGAAATCGTGGGCAACCCCTCCTGCCAAGCGGCCGACCGACTCCATTTTCTGGGATTGGATCAGCTGTTCATGGAGTTTTGCTGACTCCTCTTCGGCTTGCTTGCGCTTAGAGATGTCCCGAACGCTGGCTATGATCCCAGAGATTGCCGGATCATGGAGGAAACTTTGACCGACTGCTTCAGCATATACCCAACTATTGTCTTTGTGGATATGCCGATATTCAATGGTGATTGTTCTCTCTGGATGTGCGATAGCCTCCTTCGTAGCATCTATGACACCCTGCAAATCGTCTGGATGGATGACTGCGTTAAGGGTTTTGCCCTCGAGTTCTGATATTTCAAAACCGAAGATCTTTTGTGCACCAGGACTTACATATCTTTGGAATCCTTCTGCATCGATGATAACCAGAGTAATGGAAGAATTTAGTATGATAAAATGAAGCAATTCTTCGTTCTCCCGGAGAGCAAGAGCCGACAGTTTAACTTTTCTGCTCATACGGGTAATCAGAAAAGAGAGGATAACTGACGTGACAACAATGAACAGGACCCCTTTGAAAAGGGAAATTTGGGCGAGGGCGCCCTGATCTTTGATAAACCAGTTCAATACAGTATCGGATAAAAAAATCCATGTAAAACCAAACACGACATAGATTGCGACAATCTTATGGGTTTCTTTGTACGTCTTTATCCACGCCGTCATTTCAGACTTCTTTGATACTTTTTCCATGTTCTGCAAAACTCCATTTCGCCGTTCAAACACATCCGGACCTTCAGGATTATGTTATTGTGCGGCTTGGCAATAAATTGCGGAATACAACCTTTTTCAGTGTCATCATCAAGAGATGGCGCACCATTATGTAAAGCAATAGCTAAAACGGTAAATGGTCATTATCAGGATCATGCCTGCCAAAATGCCAGCCGCATTGGTCACACCTTAACCAATTCATGCGTAGGCGCACAAAATCCCTGAGCCGCATCCGGATTCGCCACGAAATTTGCTCGAACAGGGAAACACTTCCCTGAACCTCCTGGCTGCATCGTTCACAGTGAAAGAGGTAATAGTATTCGGCTGCTGCGGGGTCAAACTTGTGACCGAGCACCTTGCATAGCAATTTTTTTGTCCAGGACCTGAAATCGCTCACTGTGTTTTCGCTGTATCCGACCATGTGACTACTATTCCTCCTGTCCCGGTGACGCGCGTAGCAACACCACATTCAAGTGCCATTTCGGCCATAATTTGAGCTCGGTTGTATCCCCATCCTGCAAATCTCCGGATTTCGGCGACAGAGGTTTTTTGACCGGCAAAATTCCTGGCTAACATCAAAAGATCTTGTTGCTCAATATCTTGCCATTGGCGCTCAGTAGTCATGATCTTCAAAACCCATCGAAGTCCGGCAAAGAGAGATATTGGGCCGCAGGCATTGTCTGCTTGCTGATGGTGTATGACTCCGAAACATCCATATCTCTTATCGATTGAATGATGCTGTCAAAATCTCTATCGACATAACCGCTCTTTTCCCCAGGGAGCGAAATCTTAAAAACCTCAATTTCGGCACCTTCACATCCCATGCAAATGGAGATCCCTGCTTCGTGGTTGTGCAAAGCTGGATGATCGTCGGGAATGGCCTTACTGCAGACGGCACAGTTTTTCATATTTTCTATTTCCAAAATTTTTATATTTTTTTACACTGCCACACCGCAGACATATCTTTTCCCGTTGAGATCCCATCCGGTAAAAGGGCGGTCTTTTTGCTTGGGTAACCGGCCTATTCCCAAGGACGCATTATAGCTTTCGGGTTTTCTTTGATAGGTTCGCCAGAAGACTCGTAACCTTCGTGCTATTTCTTGTCGGACAGTATGGTTTTTCATTTATTCATTATTGATTTTTTGACATTCAATAAACGTTTTGCCTTTCAAACCGGGCGCTGTGCCTGGGCTTTTTCACTGCCGGCGTGAAATTCTTCTGCAGCAATAAGAAGCGGCGCCCACTTCAGGTAGTTGCGCCTGGTCCTCGGGTCATTGAAAAACATTTTAAAATCACCCGGGACGTAGGCTGAGACATTAAATAGCTTTTCCAGTGGAACGGTAATTTTTGCCTGGATATCATCGTCGCTATAATAACCGCCTGTCAAGCGTCTCCTCATCCAGGTAAACGTGCATTTCTTGGATCTTTGGGAAAAGGATTTCATATGGGCAAGATATCCCGGTCCCTCATTGCCGTATGGTCGGAAGTGGGTCGGTCGATGACCATCCTTGCTTTCCCGCCAACTTCTTGAGATTCTGTCATTTTCTTTTTTCGCCTCTTTTCTTTCCCAGATTTCCTCCTGGTTGTCCTGCAGATCCGGCAAAGCATCTCTTTCGACTATTCCAAGCCGAGCAGTGATATCTTTTATCTCGCCCAGGATGGCGTTAATTCTGTTCTTGCAGTTTTCAATTCTTGATTGGAAATACTCTTTGGCGTTTGGCTCAAAAATCAGATCGGCAAAATCATTCTGATGGACCCTTGTGTATGCAGAACCGGAATTCGGTTTGTTGGGTGCATGCAGTTCTACAAAGTTTGACCCTTGCTTCATAACGCAGCCGAGCCATTGATTGTTATTCCGAATTATTCTGCGGGGTGGGACATCTTCAGGTGGAACCCAATACCACGAGCCGATTGGCGGGAATAAATTATCGGCTCGCTCAATGACGATAGCTTCGCCCTGGATCTCTGTCGTCGGTAATTCCATGCACAGTTTTTTAAACTCAGCGAGGGCTGTCTCGTTGGTTTGGTCTATTCCGAAACGAGTTGCCAGTTTCATTTTTTGTTCTTCCGTAGTCGGATCTCGTTCGTCGGTGGATGGGATAGTGCTTTCATCTGCCATTTTGCTACTCTCCATTTTCTCATTTGAAAGGCGATGATATTTCCAGCTTTGTATCGTTGTACACTTCATCGATCTTCTTTCTTTTGAGATATTCGTTGTCGGGATCTATCTTTTTAAGTATCTCGCCAAGCCTCCGAGCCACTCTTATAAGCCCGTCAGCCTCAGCCCGAGCAAGAACAGCTTTATGTGACCATGTTTTCGCAATGTAGTAACCACTTGTATCATAATCTACTATCATATCGATTCTCCGTTAAATCACTTGAAAGGAGATGGAATCTCCAGTTTTGTATCTTTGTACACTTCATCGATTTTCTTTCTTTTGAGATATTCGTGATTGGGATCAACTTGTTTCAAGACATGGCCCAACTTCCGTACCACTCTAATAAGCCCCTTGACCTCGGCTTGATTAATGGAAGCTTTCGCTTCCATTTCCCTTGCCAGAGCAAATCCTCGTTCGTCGGGAAGTGAGATTATAGTTTCATCAAACATTTCCATTTCAGTACACTCCACTTGTTTTTAATGTTGATCTTCAGCAACCAATGCCGCCAGTGCGTGACCATGGAGAGGGTCGCTACAGTTCCAGTCGTGCGTCACATAGATAAAATCACTTGAGGCCTCAGTTCTGTAGAATTGGCCCCAAAATGTGGTTCGAACCTGGCCGATAAGACAGTCACCGCGAAAGACATCGAAAATTGTTTTCATTCCAGGAGCTAAGACCACCTTGAGAGTAGCGATAGCTGCTTTTTGATTTTCAGGGAGTGGCTCGATTTCGGTATAGTCGTTCCTGCCAAGCATTCTCCATCCACGTTTAATAAATCTTATAGATATCTGGAAAAATTTAAACCTGTCCGGCAATATTTTTTGTCCTGCAGGAATCATTTAGTTGAACAACGCTGATTTGACTGTCTTGAGCGGTTTTGGTGTCCAATGAATATCAAGTTCTGCGCCATGTTTCGTGATTTCGCAAATGGGGATTTGGCCAAGCTCCGCGTTTTGCGTATCACCATTTAATACTGCGAATCCGAAGGCCTGGAGTTGTTCTTGTTCCATGTCTCGCTCAGTGATGTACCAATCCGAACCCCCAGTGAAATAATGAAGAACAACAAGGGCTTCCTCTCCCTGTCCATCTGTCTCATAAGTTTTAGCCATACCGGTGATCCGCTTGGCAGACTCTTCGATCTTTTGGCTGAAATATTCACCTTCCTCACCCCGGGTGAGCCCGGCAAGAACTTCCAGTTGATCAGAAGAGAGGAAGGGCCGTAATGCTCGGTTGTTCCTGGCTTTGTTTTTCAACCCTTTGGCAATTTGTGATCGTGACATTTTGATTTCCTTTTTTATTTTATTATTTACGTTTTGTTGATGTTTATATAGTAACATAATCCGCGTAATTTACAACATAAAACAATATTCAAAGCTTATTATCTGAAAATAGCGTTGAAGCGAAACAAAAAGTGTTCGTAGTTCTTTAATGTTGTAAACAGTGCGGAATTATGTTATAATTAAATTAATGAAAAACGAAATAATTAAAAGGAGATCGTTTAATGGAAATTAGAGGAATAACAGATTCAGTTTCTACTTGTGACTGTTGCGGGAAAACAAACCTCAAGAGGACTGTAGCAATAGAAACAGAGAGTGGGGAGATTTTGCACTACGGGACTTCCTGTGCGGCAAGTTACTTGAAGGTTCCTGGGAGTTATTCAGCAAAAACAGCGGAAAAGATGGTTGTCAATTACCGCGCTATGCAGGAACGGAAAAAACTCCTTGCGGCTGTTTGTGAGAGAGCACAAAGCCAGGCCAACGCAACAGGGCAAAACCAAGACGTCGTGAGAACAAGGGATGGCGTATATGTCGTGAGAGGAGAAGCTGCCAACAACGGTTATCGCTATATCTGTCCTCGCGCTACCTTCGAACCACAGGCAGTGCCGTTGATTACTAATTAATACCTGGAGAAACAAATGTTTAAAACCGCAACTGATTTTGGTGGATATTGGGTCAAGGGAATAAAGAATTTCAAAGGTCACGAAATGGAGCCACTGTTTCAATGCTCTGTCTTCAAGGATAATAAGAAGATCGGATTCTTCTCTGAAGATTCTTGGGGCGGTCCTGCCAATCTTGACTGCCCGAAAAAAGAAGATCGGGACGCTCTTTGTGATTTTGCGAAAAAGTATGAAGGGGAAAAGGCGTGCGGGGAATCTTATCACACGTTTCTTGCAAATATAGTCGAAGAGATTGATAAACAAAAACAATGTAAGCGTCATTGCCGCACTAAAACCTTGTTTACCACCGCCGATTGTGTGGAAGGAGAGTTCAGGACTCTCAAGGCGAAATATGAAGGAAACGAGGCTAAGGTCAAAGCCTATTTGGATAAAAAATATCCCGAGGGTTACAAGATCATTAACGAACTTCTTCCTTGATTTTCAAAAACTATAATGGGCGGCAATCCATTCATGCTGAAAGGCAAAAATGGATTGTCGGCCAAGGAGAAAAGCCGTGAATTATTTTGAAATGGGCGAGGATATTCCAGTAGTTGCACTCTGTGACGATTGTGAGGAACAAGCGGAGTTTGATGGCTACACCCTGAAACTTTTAGGTCGCGCCGATCACGGCGAAGTCTGCGATCACTGCGGCACTGTCAACTATTGACAACAGGCAAGGAGAACAACATGGAACCAGGTGTCGAAATTAAAATCAAAAAGCCCCGCTGGAAGAAATCAGTGACAGGTTACTTTGTCAAAATCGAAAAGGGATGAATCCGAGTCGCTGAAAAGCCAGGGGGACCGGTTGCTTATTCGGTTCGTGAAAAAGATGTAATTCAGAGGAAAACCCTTGAATCTAGCCAGGGAGAAATTTGAAGGCGCCAGATATCGGGAAACTTGACGAATGGTAACGGTATGGTATAGTATCGTATCGTGGTACGATACTATGAAAAAAAGGGAAATTTTGCCGAACAAGGAAGAGGGCATGACAAGAGAAGAATTCACAGTGGTGGCGGTGGTTGATGGTTCTGAGATACCGATTTGTGTCTATGATGATATAGAGTATTTATACCTGTCGGATAACGACTACCATCGAAAACATGGTGGAACAGAGGAAAGCAAACAAGACTTTGTTGTCCGGGTATTTGGTGGAAAAGTCAACACTCTGGACGACCTTGTGGCAAAACTTACGGCTGAATCCATTAAAGAGAACAGGTGGGCCCTGCGTGGAAATCCATCAGCGACAGAATCCAAGTTGGTTGAAATGGACAAGGTGATCGCATACCATTGTCGCCAATTGGTGACGATGTGAAGGGCGTGAAAAATGGGACCGCAACGGTGATTAAACGAGCGTTGATAGTTCGAAAGCCATATGCCCGGATGATCGTAGGCGGGGTGAAGACGTGGGAGATGCGGTCAAGGCCGACAACTATTCGTGAGCGGATTGGAATTATCGAGGCAGGAAGTGGATTAATAATCGGAGCTGTTGATTTGGTTGATTCGCTTAACCTAAGCCTCAATAGCCTGAAAGATAAGGTACATAAGCATCAAGTAGACGATTTCGCCTTATTGGAAAAATGGCACTTCGCCTGGGTGTTGGAACGGCCAAAGCTGTATAAAGAACCGAGAGTATATATTCATCACCCAGGAGCTGTTGTTTGGGTCAAACTTGATTAAAGATAGAGGCCGAGGCAAAAAAAATTGACGCACCGATCCCCTGTTTCATAAAATAAAAAAGGAAAATGACAATGCAGCAGGTAGCCACCTACGACACAGTAGCAAGAGCTTGTGAGAAACTGACCGCAGAAGGAAAGAAGATCACAGGGAGATCAGTTGTCGGCATTGCCGGCGGGAGTCAAAGCACTGTCTTGCCTCTGATCAAAGAATGGCGGCAAGGAACCGACAAGGCTCTGGCTGTGATGCCATCAGAGATACCGGCCCAATTGGCAACAGCCGTCCTCCATGCTTTAGGCGTAGCCCAGGCCGAAGCCGCGGAGAAGCTCCAATCTGAAATAGAACAAGCGGTCGAAAGGGAAGAAGAGGCCTTGGAAGCATTGAGCGACGCCTCAAGAGAAGTTGAAATCCTTTCCTTGGAATTGGCAGAGATTAAAAAGAAAACCGCCGAAGAACGGCAGATGGCCGAAACGGCCGCCGCTGTCATGGCGGAAAAGATAGCCTCCATGGGGGCTCGGATCGAGGCTCTGGAAACCGAACGCCAGCAACTCATCGAAGCGGCCGAGGTATCACGAACCGAATCGGCTAAAGCCATGCTGCAAGTCGAACGGGCAGATATGGCCACAGGGAAAGCGGAAGCCCGGGTGCAGCTTTTGGAAGATCAACTCCAATCGCTTAAGGATAGCCAGGTAGCCGCAGAAATGAAAGCCGCTGTTGCTGTCGCACGTCTTGAAGGTGAACAGGCCAGCACTACCGATTTGAAAGAACGCCTGACCGCTTCAAAAGAAGAACAGCAGGCCACCAGCCAGTTATTGACGAAATATCAGAATGATATCGCAGTTTTCCGCGAACAGGTCCAGGAAGAGCGTCATTTTCGTGCTACAGTTGAGCGTGACCGTGACGATCTTGCCGCCCAGGTGCAATTGTTGAACAAGGAAATTCTGGATCTCAAGAACACTGTTGCGACTCACTTATAGTCGCGTTCCGAAAAGCAACAGGGAATATCTTGATGAATTTTGGACGACAAGAAATTCCTGAACGACAAGTGTCTTTCTGGTTTTCTTGAATTAATCCGTGTCCCAAGGATTGAGCATCGAGACGCCTGTCCTTTTGAAGTCAGCTATATTACGAGTGACAACAGTCATACCGTGGACCAGGGCCGTGGCTGCAATTAATCCATCCCTGATCGGATGAGGATCCGGAACGTGTAATTTTGCGCTCTGTAGAGCGACCGCTAAGTCGACCGGCAGAATCCGGCCCTCAAAAGCAGGGAGAACATGATTGTTCAGCCAGGTCCTGAAAATGCTTCCTTTTTCTGCATCGCGTCGTTCGGCAAGAAGCACTCCAATCTCTATTTCTTGAACCGTTACCACCGAAATATAAAGGTCGGCCGTTGCGACACTATCTGCCCATTGAGCAACATTTTCATCGGCCTTGCCGAGACGGACTTTTCTCAGCTCGGAGACTACATTCGTGTCAAGAATGAACATTATGAAAGTTCAGCAGGACGTGGAAGCTCATTCATCCGGGGGATTTCCAATTCAAGGTCTTCGGTGCCGGGCATAGCAAGAAGATCGGCAATCTTCTCCTTGCTCCCGGCAAGCTGTTTATACTCTTTTATGCTCAAGAGAACATGGGCCGGACGGCCTCTGTCAGTGATAATCACCGGACCTTTATTTGCGGCCTTCTTTGCCTCACTGATATGTTGATTGAATTCACGGCTAGATATGGTTGTCATCGTCATAATGCACCTCTTCTCGAGTCTCCATGTAGTAACGTTACTACATGGAGTGCAATTATGCAATAGAATATCCTAAGGGCGCAGTTTTCGGACCGATTTATACTTCGGGGCACCACACCCTGAAAGTCAAAAATATTCCTGAACGACAAATATCTTTCTGGTTTTCTTGAATTTAAGAGGCTTTCTCAGCTATCTATCCGGCAGCGCACAGAGAAAAAAGTTTATCTAAAAATGGACTTTTATCCTAAGCTACCTATCCGGCAGCGCACCGTTATCAATATTTGTTAAACCCTTGAATCATCGAGAATCTTACATATAAATCTCGGATTTTGCATCCTTTTTCGCCTGAATAATATAATCAACTATTCCGGTCGCTTGTCTGCATCTTGGAATAATTAGGTTAAATCATGGAGCTAGAAATAAAGATGATTAAGATATATTTATAAAATTTTTTTAATTTTTTCTTTAAAAGGTGAAAAAATGGTTGGAAAAAGACGAGTTTTTTAAACTATACTTGGAAAGTATTGGAAATTATGACGTTTTTAGAAGATATTTTGGTTGAAAGATTTGGATCGATGAAGAAAAGAACTAAGGCAACAGCGGTCAAGCGAGAATATAACAGCTTTTTAGAGCTTTTTTGTTATGGTTTGTTCCGAAAATTACGAGGGTGCGGCGGAAAGATTACGTGTGTTTTCGCTTCATTGCACCATTTGCCATAGGCAATTAACTGCGCTATCAGATGGAGAAGTGAATGGGAAAACACCCCACAATCTTAATCGTCGATGACCAGGAACAAGTCCGTGATCTTTTGCAAGTTATGTGTTCCTTCTACAATCTGCATTCTGAATGCGTGACCAACGGACAAGAGGCAGTTGACGCATTAGAACAAAAGAGTTTCACGATTGTTTTTATGGATCTGGATATGCCGATTATGGGAGGTCTTGAAGCAACTCGAAGTATCCGACAATATGAGCGGCAAAAAAACCGCAAGCGCACACCGATTATAGCAATCTCAGGTTCAGCAATGAGGGATTCTCACCAGATCCTGGAAGCAGGCATGGATGGGTTCATTCAGAAGCCCATAGAACTAGAGGATCTGTTGAATTCTATTAAGCCTTTCATTGATTTGAAGGACATTGAGAGCTGATCTGATGGGCCATCGATGCCAATTTGGTTTCAATCTTCTGAAACACACCTCCCAACATATTTTTGATCTGATATTTTGAGCCAACCATCTCGCCCGTGTCGTTCAAGATCCTTTTGTTTAATCCGGAGAAGATTTCTGTCGGCCACATCTTTGATTGTTGCAAGTTCGTCATGGCCACCTGGATCGCACGGTGTGGGTCAGGTTTCTTCCAGTCTTTCATATCCGTTTGAGCGACAATAATAGCTTGTCGGACAAGTTCGGTCTTGAACGTCTCGTATTCTGCATCGCTGATCGCCACTGTGCCGCTGATCGTTTTTGGCTTGTCAGGTTCACGATTCTGATGATCAATCCAGGCGAATAGAGTCGGCGCGGTACCCCTTTGCTGCGGGGTCTGGTGTAATTTTGCGGCGGGTAGTTCTGTCCCGACAAATTGCCATTGCCGTTTTCCTGCGTAATCCTTCAAAGCCGAGAATCCTTCCTCCATGCTCGGAAAGAACCGCATAGGTCGGGTTTTAACCCTTGAACCACGATGTTGGGGTTTATTTTTGTCAATTCGGAAAAAGGCGTAAGTCTTCTTGATGCTGCCTTCGGCCACGGTGATAAAATCGCCATTTGGGTCCTGGTAATATTTCATATCTCGTTTCCTTTTTACGCTGCGAGCTTGAACCAGCTCATGATGGTTTGCTGGACAGGGACGTGTGGAATTTTCTCATCGGCATGTTTTGCTACGGCCAACATCCGGGCAACGCCATCCGGCACAGGGCAAAATTAAAGCTCTCTGGGAAAAAGAGTCTATTGAATCAGAAAAAGCCTGGTTGTTTGCAAGGAGCGTTATTTCGTCGCGAGACTCCCAGGAAAAGACAACCTTAAAAAGATCATCTTCGGGGTATTCGCCAAATCCCGGCAGGTTCTCTTCCATCCACTCCATGAGGTCGCCATTGGTGGCTGAGAGGATAAGTTGATCAATGTCAAACTCGTGCATTGAAAGGGCATCTGCGACCTGCAGGGCCTGCTCCTCGGTTAATGTATTGCTGAGCAAAAATTGTACTGTCTGCCAATGGTCTGTTACTGAGTTGTCGTCAGTGCATGAGTTGCGGGTGATGGTGTCCTGCAGTTCGTTGGTCAAGGCCCGTTGAGTATCTGTCACTTTTCGACCCTCGCCAAGCATGGCGCGAAGTCTGTTACCATCACAGGAAATATCAATGTCGTTTGCCAGATCGAGGATTTTGCCAATCTTCCTGGTGAAACTGCGGCTTGCGTGGGTGAATCCCAGAAGGTGAATCCTTGTCGGAGGATCCTCGCAGAGTAAAAGATTTTCAATGTCGGCATCACTGAACGCCTCTTTGTTGCTTGGTATGGCGATTCGGATATCTTCCCCCAGGAACCGGCTGACAATCCGCCAGCACTCAGCAGGGGTTTTCTCACCTTTCTGGAGCGGGACAATCACGTCCGCGCCGAGGTCCACCAGCTGACGAATATCTTTTCTATACGCAAACTGTAATGCAAAGGTTTTCTCCTGATCGCCAATGCAATCCGGCATGACCAGGGCGAAATTCCCGAATGAAGCGTAAAACAAATACTTTTTCATTATCTCGTTAAAATCCAAAACAATCGGGCATCCTGCTTTTAGTGATTTCTGGAAAACCGAAAATGCACCAGAATCGATAAAGACTTTTTGCTGATATGAATAACCAATGATTTCTTTTTCAATATGCGAAGGGATATAAGCGAATTGCCCATCGGATAGCCTTGAACAGGATAGTCCGACGGGAACGCCGGAAAGCATGTACCCTCTCAGGTCGCTAATGCTACCGGCTCCCGAACGATAAGAAATTATGTCTTTCATAATATTGCCCTTCACAGGTTTTTGGTGGATCGTCTTTTTGTTTATTGCGTTCTTATATTACCATAATATGTAAATAATGCAACTCAAAACACAACAACATTCACTAGGTATAATTATTTATTACACAATATTAAATCGATAAGTATATATATTGCATAACGGAGGGATTTATTATATAATTAAGGCAGTTTTAAAGAAGAAAGAATTAAAAAGAGAAAATAACGAATCGAAGAAAATGCAATGGTAAATAACTTGAGCAACGAAGGAAAGATTGTAGCTGATTTAGCGGCTCATCTGGCAAGCTTATTGTTGGTACAAGCAACTCATGCTCCTGGTTCGTTTGATAGTATTTTGACGAGCAAAGCTTCTTCAATCTGGGGATGGGTCGAGCCTTTGCGGTTCAAGGTTTACGCTGTTGCCTGGCATCATTTTTCTCCTGCACATCAAGGAGATGCGGGAATGGTCATATTTGATTACAAAAAGCTTCCCTCTTTCTCCGTCAATATTTGGGGTTCTGCCCCACACACAAATGATGACTGTCACACCGGCAAGGATTTCCAAAGTCTTGCTGAAGCTATAGAGGCGTTCGAATATCCTGAATTGCACTTTGCGAAACTGGAACTTTACGGTGAAGTCCATATCGAAATAGACGGACCTGGTATAAATAACGTCCGGGTGATCGGTACAAACCGACCAGATTGCAGCGACGATTGAGTAAACGAACAGGCCATACAGAATGGAATGGCTTTCGGTATTGTTGCATACTACGACACTTTTGGATATTAAACGAAGATATCATGCAACAAAATAACATATTGTTTAAATATTTCATTTTCGAGGGGCGTCTTGTATAATATATGTAGTTTTTGAGAATAAAGAAAAAGGAAATTTTGACCAGAAGGGCTCTTTGAAAACAACTGTCGAGTTTGTGAAACCTGCCTACAAGCATAGCATCCATACCGGATTTGTTATTTCCCACGCTAATGGAGCGCCTGTGATCGACCAAACGGCATATAACAAGATTATTGGGGCAATCATAGACCAGAGGTTGCCATAGGGGAGATTGCGGTCAATGCCTGAAGTCAGCGGAACATATTACGGGAACAAATTTTCAGGAAAAGTTGCGCACTCCGCGCCTAATTGGGCAAATGGTTCGTTCAAGAAAAGCGAGGGCATCCACCTTCATGTTGTTCTTGATACGCCTATCTTTCATTACGGCGAACGGAAAACGCTGTGGTTGAAGGGATGGGTTGATGGTAAAACATTTCCATGGGGTTCCTGCGAACATCAGACAGTTTGAAGGGGCTGAACTGAACCTAACAAATCCTATGTGAAATCAAGAGGAATATGGAAAACCATAGAACCTTCAAAGACGTTGAAGAATCGTATCTGCGAGATCATCCCGAAGAGATTGACGTCTATTTTAAGCTCATCCTTGAAACCTATATCGAAGACGGTAATAGTGAGGCATTGCTTACCTCGTTCCGCGTTCTAAGTCGTGTTCACGGTGCAAGCAAAACAGCAGGAGTGGGGAGTTCTTTTGGTGATTTTTTGAAAGAACAAGGTACCTACGAAGAAATCACGGTGCAAGCTGTCAAGCGCGTCATTGCTTACCTCAAAGAAACGGATCAGCTTTTGGTCGAAGGACTGGAAAGTGGAACATCACGGCCGCTGGATATGGCCACCTTGATGAAAACAGGGCAGAAAAAATGATCGAATACCAGACGACTCTCGTCGAACAACAAGAAATGAAAACCTTTATTTGCGACAAATGTGGGAAAAAATATACCAGCAATTCCGAAGATTGCATGGAGTTGCAGGAAACTTATTCCATTCGTTTCACTGGTGGATATTCATCTGTTTTTGGTGACAGTAATAGCGTTTCGTGCGATCTGTGCCAACACTGCCTGAAAGATCTTATAGGCGATTTCTGTCGATACAACGAAGATTGATAAAGAGAAAATTGTTTCACAACTTACCTCTGTGGCTAACATGAAAACATACGGACTAACAAGAAACACAGGCCAACCCCCAACTAGTGACGAGCAAAAATCAAACATTGAAGCTCAAGGTTTTTCTATTGATGATCAGAACTGGTTTCTGGTGGACAAGGAATCGACGCGGACCTCCCGCAAGAAATGGCGGGATTCTTTGTTTGATACCCTGCAGGCAGGCGATACGTTGGTGTGCTGCAATCTGGCGAGTTTTGGCGGGACCATCGGTTATATTGTCGATCTGGTTGCTGCTTTGCTCGACAAGGAGATTTCTGTCCAGCTGCTAGAAGAACAGCTTCTTCTCACCTTTCGAAATCATGTGGGGGTTTTCCGCATCTTGGCTCAGGCCGAGAAGGAACTTCTTGCGGAAAGGATGGTCAAGAGTGTTCGGGCATTAAAGCAGAACGGCTCGCGGCAGGGCAGGATTACGGGCAGTATCAGCAAAAGCAAGTTGGATCCTCATAAAAAAGAGATTCAGAACTGGCTGAAAAAAGGGGAAAGCATTAAAAATATTGCTCGTGTTCTTGATTGTTCCGATACCGCGGTGCATTATTTCATAAAAACCAGAAAGTTGAAAATTAACGATCCGATTTAACGGTTTAAATCTTTTTTACGAAGATCAACTTGGAATATTTGAAAGTATCAACTCCGACTATCTTCAGGAATGGAGTAATAGTCTCGGAAGATGCTCTTCGGTAAGGTCTACTGAGTAGTTGCTCTATTTTCGAACAATTCAGTGAAACAGGCACTCTACCCTGTCAGGAATAATGTTAATCGAGCTGTGTTGGTGATAGCATTAAATTGCCAGTGAGCACCTAAAATATGCCTCAGTTCTGTCCAAAAAAACGGGGCCACCTCTACGAGAGGGAGAACCGGAACCGAGGTGTTTAAAGGTTGCCGTCGGGACAGACCGTGAAATGCGTACCCCTCAAAGTTGAAAGGGGGACACTCCAATTCAAGAAGCACTCAGATTTTGAATTGATTGACTAAGCTCTCCAACTGGCTAGCAAGAGTGGACAAACCAAGGGCGTTGGTCTCGACTTGACTGCTGCCAACGCCCACCTGGCTCGCCTGCTGGTTGATATTGGCAATATCACGGGTAATACCCGCAATAGCCACAGTACTCTGAGCCACATTTTCATTTACCTCTCCAATGCCTTGAGCGGCCTGAGCTATATTAGCCGAGATTTCGGAGGTCGTTGCGGTTTGCTCTTCCACTGATGTTGCAATACCGCTTATCATAGAGTTGATTTCGTCAATTACCTTTGATATCCTTGCGATATCCTCAACAGTTGAGGTGGTGGTGTTTTGCATCTCGTCGATCTGTTGCTTGATATCGACGGTTGCGGCAGCGGTCTGTCTAGCCAATTCTTTTATCTCGTTGGCAACGACAGCAAAACCCTTACCTGCTTCGCCAGCTCTGGCCGCTTCGATTGTGGCGTTCAATGCCAGCAGATTAGTTTGCTCAGATATTTCAGTGATCGTCTCAGTGACTCTGCCTACTTTTTTCGCAGATTCCCCGAGGATACTCATTTTCTCTGAGGTGCGCTGAGCCTCTTTAACCGCACTGTCTGTTATGTTCCTGGCTTTTTCTGCATTACGGCCGATTTCATTGACCGTGGCCGACATTTCTTCAGTGGCTGTCGCCACCAGTTGAACGTTACTCGTGGATTGCTCCATGGCTGCTGAGACTGACTGGATGTTGGCACTCATCTCCTCGGCGGCAGTGGCAACCAAGCCGGATTTTGCGGATGTGTCATCAGCCCCTGAGGATAATTGTTTGGAAACGGCAGCCAGATCATTGGAAGAAGAAGTGAGTCTCTTTACTCCGGTGACTATCTCTCTAATCACGGTGCCAAGTTGCTCAACCATTGAGTAAAGTGATTGAGCCATTTGACCAATCTCGTCACCTCGTTCCCGCAAATCGACAGGGACTTTTTGCAGCATATCACCTTGCGCTATACCCTCTAAAATTCCAACGACTTTGGTTATTGGTTTGCTAATATTGCGAGAAATCAGAATACCGAGAGTAAGTGATAGGACCACAACACTTAAAAAAACAAATAACATGGTATATCTTCGCCATTGAAGCTCGTCGATCGCATGTATTTCGATCTGTGCAAAACTCGCATTGGCCAACTCCACTACCTTATCGATCGCACGGCGATGTTCCAAGTACACGGGTCTTAATTGGCTATGGAAAATCTCTCTGGCCTTTCCCATCTGATTATTTCGAACGGCATTAGAGAATTCACCTAGCGCAACACGGTAAAATTGCTCGGCGTATTTGAAAGATTCTTTAAGGAAAACGGGGCGAATCTGATCATCATAGAGGTTCTTATCCCAGAAGTCTATACGTTCATGGTAGTAACCTGGACCATCAGACAATTCTTTTAGGCGCACAAGTAATTTTTCGCGTGCCATGGGGTCTTCTTCGGCAGTCGCGACCTCCATGGCACATAAATAGCTTTCAATAATATATGCTGGAGGGGGCAGAATATCTGCGATGAGATCCTTCTTGTCGATAAGCTGATTGTACAATGGGCCTTTGATCTTGATCGCATTGATGGTGGCTTGTGTGAAAATGCCAAACAACACAAAGATAAAGGCAATACCAGAAAACGAAATGATCAATTTTTTGCCGATAGTCCATCGTGATTTCATGTTAGTATCTCGTTAAATTTTCATACAGAATGTATTTGATTTTCCTGGGGATATCTCTCAAAGTTCACCATAGCTAAGATTAAACAACATTGCGGGAATGAAAGTCAAAATTTATTTCGGAAATCATTGTTTGCAGGTCACCGGTGCACTATTATTGCCAAGGCCAATCTATTGAAACTACAGTCCCGCTTTTAGTTAATAGAACTACTGTACATCAAATCAACAAGATGCCTTATAATCCTAACAATAAAGAAGAAAACAGGCAGATAATCTTATCCATGATTGGTTGAAAACTGAAAAGTTGCTCCATTTAAAATCTTTACACTAAAACTGGTTATATTTGCTCGCCGTTCAATCGGCAGCGCTGCTGTTTGTGATTTGGTCTTATTATACCGAATCCATAGAAATTTCCTGGTGCTTCTCAAACTCTACCGTCACTTCATCAGTGATATTGACTTTAATGTTTTTTGTTACTACAATAATTAATGGAAATAGAATTCGACCAGGACAAGCGATAAAACATTGCAGGAACGTGGCCTTGGCTTTGAAAGAGCTGGCGAAATCTTTGCTTCGGTCACTGTCACCATTGAGGATATCCGCAGGGATTACGGTGAGACGAGATATATCTCCATCGGTCTGCTTGATCTTCGGGCGGTGATTTTGGTCTGGACACCACGTGGCAAAGCACGCCGCGTTATTTCAATGAGGTACGCAAATGACCGCGAAAGAGAAAAATATTCCAAGCATCTGGATTGATCCAGACGACGCCCCGGAGCTGACCGACGAGGATTTTGCCCGCGGCGTATGGGCGATCGGCGAAAAAGTCGTTTCTCGTGATGCAGCTCAGAAAACGATCAAAAAGGCCCTGCGTGGCCGACCACCAGGAACAGGGCAGAAGAAATCGACTACCGTCAGGTTTGACAACGACATTCTCGATGCCTTCAAATCCACTGGCAAAGGTTGGCAGAGCCGTATGAATTCGGCACTTCGCGACTGGTTGAAGGAACATCGACCGTAATGCAACCTGAAGATTTCTTGTTGCATCCCGTCCATCGATAACGCCCGGTGACGCTCGAACTCGACCACCGACTTTTCACTCACCCAGTAAGCGTTGCCAACACCTTTATACATCATGTCGTATACTTCAGTGAGGGCCCATTGCTCATAAACCACATCCATAGGAGGTGCGCCATGAAAGTACCACAAGCAGTCGATTTTCATCTGCAGTATCACCAGGCCAATTCGAAAAAAAAATACCATCAAGACATGTGAATTTGTCCTGCGCCGGTTCACGGCTCGTTTCGGCACACATGATCTCGCCAGCATATCCCAAGAGGAAGTTTTAGAGTTTCTTCTTTCTTTGACGAAAAATAATAAGCAGGCCACCAAAAGGAATCGGTACTCAGTTCTTTCATCTTTCTACAACTTCATAATCAACAACGGACTCCCGGCACTTACCAATCCCTGCAACGGTTCTGTCATCAGAAAGATCTTCAAACGCCCAAAGGCTATTCAATGGAATATTGTCGATAAAGAGACAGTTGATGAGATTATCTTTCGAACCACAAACACAAGAAATCGACTCATGCTGGAATTGATGGCGAGAGGCGGCATGCGAGTCGGCGCAGTCCTGAACTTGACTCCAGCTGATATCCAAGAACGAAGCCTGACCATTCAGAGCCCAAAAAGTGGCCGCGTCGGGGAGACTGTTTATGTTCCACAAAAAATATTGGTAAGGTTAACCGGGTATGTAGCTACTAAGGGAATTGGTGATAACGATCGGATTTTTCCAATTTCCTATGTCGCTGCATGGTCGATGGTGAAAAAGTCTGGCAAAATAGTCAACATCGAATTGCGGCCACACGACCTCAGGCGACATGCCGCAACCTATGCATCAAGGTCTGGAACTCCCATAGAAATCATCAGCAAGGTTATTCTACGACATTCTGACCTGTCAATTACGCAGCGGTATCTTGGAAAAGTAAATGACACCGAGGCTATTCGGTGGATTGAGACGCTTCATGATAGAAGTACATCTACGGGCGAGTAGCTTTTTCTCGCTCGTTTAAAGCAATAGTGAACTTCCCAGGTTGGAGTGCTGTTGAACTTGTGAGAGTCTTTGGTAAGCTACAGTCTGCTGTTACTCCATTTCTGAAAAATTTCATGGGAATAGGCAAATCTAGCTTCTCAGGAAACACCTTAAACGACGAGCTTATTACTTCGGTTAAGGTTGCCAAGGCAATTCTTTGGATTAAATTGTAATGAATGATCCGATATACTTGCAGGATACTAACTTAACTCATTAAAACTTCGTTGTTTCAGAAATTTCTTCTGACAATCATACTGTCCGGGGTGTTGATCACAGGTTGCGTACGTAATACAGACTGGAAGACTGCCAGGCGTGATTCTGCAGGAATTGCGCCGGACCCGTCAAGTGCGAAGGAAGCAATAGTTCAGATCTATGGAGCGGACGCATGGGGCTGGCGTGGTTTGTTTGCAATTCATACGTGGATCGCTGCCAAACGAACAAATGAAGACTATTACACCGTTTATGATGTGATCGGCTGGCGTAGCTACCATAACGAGCCTGTGATGAGAGTGGCCAGGGATATTCCTGATCGTTACTGGTATGGTGAAAAGCCACAGGTCCTGAAATACTATCATGGTGCAGGGACTGACAAATTGATAGATGCTATCGACCAGGCAGCCATAGATTACCCCTGGAAAACCACCTATAAAGTATTACCTGGGCCCAATAGCAACACTTTTGTAGCGTGGGTTGCTAAACAGGTGTAATCAGCGGAGCAAAATCCAGCCAAAATCATCGTTTTAAAACCGGCCAAATTGAGACAAGGACGAGCTACCCTGTCCATGGGCAAAACGTTGAAAGCGCCATGCGGTTTTTTTTTTTGAGAAGGAGACTTCGTATTTGGTATGCTATAGATCACCTTGGTTCGGCTTCACTGGTTCTGCCCCTGGGTCTTTTGCAAATGCCGTTACTGCAAGAAATCAAGAGGATAAATAGAATTGGCCAGAAGAAAAATCTTCTGGGATCTACTCGACATTCCCATTTCTGTGTCAGTCCGCAAGATGAGAAAACCCGAGAACGTTCCCGTAAGGCCTTTATGGACGTTGAGCCTTGCATCAGCTTAACGAAATGAAAAAGAAAGTAAAAGAATAAAATACAAAGAAAATAAGGAAGTACATCCAGCTGATGCGTATCAGCTGTTGAAAAAGAAGAAGCAAATGATCAGCCATGAGAATTTTGGCTGGATTTACCCCGATGATTTTGTCCAGATTTACGCCCTTGATTTTGGCTTGAAAGCAGAGCGCTGGTTACAAAACAGGTTCCAGAACTGGATTTACAACTCCCATTCTCTGCCATAGGAAGCGGTTATGTGGATTAAAATACTGCCCCAGAAAGGGGACAAATCAAATGCCAACTTATTAAGAGACGGAATTCTCTTGCCTTTACTGCTATTGACCTAAAATTTACCCCAATCTTAGCTGGGTTACCTCTGTATGCTTTTGGAACTATCAGGAAACACCTAAACCGGATGAATCTAAGAATCGATTTGCGTTGGCAGTGCAAATCTTTAACCAGAGCCTGTACGACTGTCAGTTAGAATTGAAGGTGGTGCAGGTTCTGGTCCATCATTCAGCCTTTTGCTGACCTTGATCACATCCAAGATAACTCACAGAGAATAATAGGTAACGGTGGTCCTTCAAAATCTTCTCGACGAAAATGAATTCAATCCACTGAATCTGTCCCCTCAAAACCTTTCACCTGGCGCGATTGTAAAAAAGTACGCCAATCTTCCCAGTTAGCCTGTTCACCATATTCGTTAAGAAAAGCGGCAATAACCTCTGATTTTTGACGTGCAGTATTCTCTCGCCATTTTCCAGAAGGGTATCATCTTGCGATGGTGTTTGCATATCAACAATCCTATCCTGGAAAATGCTATGCCAATCCCACTTGTTTCCAATAGCCTTCGATTTCAAGCTTTTCTTTCAAGAATTCGGAAAAGGGGAAGTTGTAATCGTTTGACTTTCGGCGTTGCTGGTATTCTTCAACCATTCCACGAATCTGTGATGGAGCGTAGAGGCTCAGTTCTATTATCAAGTCGTCATGCTGTTCTTCAGTCATAAATATCTCCCTGTTAGAGTTTTTTGCTCATTTGGGAGAGTGTATAATTGAAACCTTACAAAAACCTTAGCGCTGCAAGGTTCATACAAAAAAATGAATAACTAATTCTAAGGCCTGAGTCAGTGGGAGTAGGGGGTTGGAACGATGATAGAGGGTCTATGCCGCTGGTTTTGTTAAGTTTGATGGACATATCGTCAGATTATCACGAAATATCAGAAAAATGTCATAATCATACTTTAGAGTTGTCGTCAGACTTTAACATGTAATCAATCTATGATTTCTGATGGAGAAGAGAATGAGTAATTCCCCTTACAAAATCTTAATTGTCGACGACAATGAACCAATTCGTGATCTTTTGAAAATCATGTGTTCATTTTACGATCTAAATACTGAATGTGTGACCAACGGACAAGAGGCTGTTAACGCATTTAAAAAGGAGAATTTTGAGATTGTGTTAATGGATCTGGACATGCCGATCATGGGAGGTTTTGATGCAACTCGGGTTATCCGACAATATGAAGGGGAAAAAAAGCGCAAGCGCACTCCAATTATAGCAATATCAGGTACTTCAATATGCGACCCTCATCGTACGTGCTTAGAAGCAGGTATGGATGGTTTTCTCCCCAAGCCAATAGAACTCGAGGAAATGCTTAATATTATAAAAACAGCCATTGATTTGTAGGACATTGAGGACTGAAAAGTTGATTTGTATTATATGAATTTGGCTCTTTTGGTTAATTTTAAAGTCCACAGATTTCAACTCAGTCTTTCCAGGTACATAGGAGATGGTATGGACTATTGATCTTGAATATTGCTATGAGAGGAATAAATAGATCCGTCCCCATTTCCACAATAATCGTTGCAAGTGTAGGAGCTGCTCTCTACTTCTTTTGTTGGCAGAGGACATCAATACAGGCAATACAAAAATCGGGGAGGTCGTCTGGCTTACGACTAGAGACAAAATTCCGATCCACGACGACAGATGCATTTTCCCATATAGCACCAGCGTTGATTAAATCATCTTTGATTCCCAGCGAACCTGTTACACGGACATTCTTGTAGACCCCTGCAGATATAGGCATCCATCCACCATGGCAAATGGCCGCTAGCAGCTTTCCAGTATCATTAACATCGCGGATCAACTGCAGAACTTTGAGATCACGTCGCAGTTTGTCCGGCATGAATCCGCCGGGACAAAGTAAGCCGTCGAAATCAACACCATTCATATCATCAAGAGCGGCATCCGACCTACACGGGTAACCATTTTTACCAGTATACACGACATTGGCAACAGGCCCAGCTACCACGACTTTGGCACCCGCTTCAATAAATCGCAGTTTTGGGTACCAGAGCTCCAGATCTTCATAGATGTCACCTACGAAAGCTAAGATGTTCATGCCTGCCAGCGGTTTGTTATCTACCATGGTTTCTGCCTTGTTTTGTTATGTTCAGGGAGTGCTTTTGTGGTTATTAAGTTCAGATCGAATATAGGTCTGTTGAGTTTCAATCCGGTCAACCTTCGGGAGAAACTTTAACTCTCGATTCGGTCAAATTTCAATTTAGGATACATGGACTTTTTGAAATAAAGGATAAAAAAGAGTTCTAACCTCAATATGCCTGTCAACCTAGTTGCACATTCTAGGCTGTCGTCCGACAGCCTATTCTTAGCCAACCAGATAAGTGCCAGTGCCGGCTGCAATTAGCAGTTCCTGATCATTCATCAGTTCTGTCCGTACCACCGCAACCTTGTTTCCCCGACGTAAAACGGTTCCTGTCGCGGTAAAATACTCACCCTGACCGGCTCGAAGATAATCGACCCGAAGATCGATCGTCCCTATTCTGGTCAATCGCCTACCGATATCTTCAAGAGAGGAGCCGTCGAGATGTTTGACCAGTTCCACCGAGGCGATCAGTCCTCCGGTTATATCAAGTACAGAAGAAATAACTCCACCATGCAAAATATTTCGGGCAAAATTGCCGATCAGTTCCTGACGCATGTCAATCCGTACTGCAACATCGACCACAGTCAACGTCTCCACCCGAATACCAAGCAGTCGATCGAAAGGCATCTTATGCTCGTAAAAATCCCTCAATAGTTCTAGGGCTTCGATCAGGTTAGTCGTTGTATGCATTTTCACTCCCATGGCTCTCTTAATTCGGATACCAAAATAAACCACCGAACGCGAAATTATTCACCATTTTCCCGACGATGGCTGGGAGATTGTGGACTCCGGTCGATGTCAATATCGAATATACATATATGGACTTTTGCGAAGCGAAACTTGAAGTCGCACAATGGTCAAGGATTGCGGCTGAAGGGTCTGGGCTATTACAGGTAAACCATTTTTTTTGATTAGAAGGCTGTTTTTGACCACGACAAGTGGCCTCTAATCGCTAAAACGAGTTCTTTGTAGTAAATTTATCTCATAAAACCAAAATGTTGATTTGATCCGACACCATTTGGCCGCACCCCCTGTAAAATAGCTGAGGTCTGTTAAGCGCCACTATATTTAATATCCAAAATCTGGTATATCAGTTCCTCCCTGTCCCGATCTGAGATGTAGGGTTTCATCCTAGCGTCTAGTAATTTGGCCTCACGCTCCCTCTTCCTGACAACTGCTTGTTCCGACAATGAAATGAGATCTTTTAGATCGCAAAGTTTAGTCAAATAATTGAAAGCGCCGAGCTTTAATGCTTCAACGGCAGAACGAGTCGTAGCGTGGCCTGTGAGCATGATAACCTCAATAAGAAGATGCTTTAGTTTGATTTTTTTGAGGGTCTTCATCCCGTCTGGTGCAGGCATGTTGATATCGAGTAATACGATATCGACAGAATTGCCTTTTTCAAGTCGTTTCAGTGCTTCTGGCCCAGTAAAAGTAAATTCCGCAGTGTGCCCCCTCTCACGCAGGCGCAAGGCGAGGGCTTCAATAAACTCCTGTTCATCATCGACAAGAAGAAAACTGAACGAATCCATATGAATCTGGTGCTGTTGAAGGAATAAACTTTTCCGGCCTTTCAGTTCCCTGGCTCCACCCTTTGCCTGTGGTATAAAGATAACCATTCTTGCATTATCGATATACCCCGGCGGATTGAAGGGATCTCCATTTTCTGCATGGAGGTTTCAGGGCCGATCACGATGAGGGGGGGTAAATGTGTTCATTCTGATCCTGCGAGGCAGACTTTGAACAGATTCCACATTATGCATTTACTCCGGGCAATATTCCTAATCAGAATTTCCAGGTCAATAGATATCTTAACTATTGAAAATCAGAAATTCAGTAGCAGCAGTCAGTACCACCATTCAAAATGGAGCAATTTTCTCAATTGATTTCCTGGAACCATCTCCGACGTGAACAAGGTCGGAGATGGTTGAGTGGTACACCAATCTGCACACGAGGGTCAGTTACTATCATTCACGATGCCTGGCACTCATCCCGAAGTGACCAGCAAAGATTTACTGGAAAAAATCAATAATCAAAAATGCTCCATATCGAGCTGTTTTATTAGAAATATTCTTGAATTTTCCAAAGTATAAAAATGCTGCATTTCGATCTTGATATTTGGACATGATCAAGGTCAAACTGTTCACTAGGAAGATCAAATTGAAGTATTGGCAGAAGACGAAGACCTTCTAGATGGCAATATTAACGCCCGAGCTAACCTGCCACAAATCCCTTTTATACACTTTCAACGGGCAGAAATACTGAAAATTTTGATCCCTTTCCAAGTTCACTTTTCACATCTATATAGCCCCCATGTTTTTTTATAATGCCATAACTTACAGATAAACCAAGACCAGTCCCTTTCAGTTCCGGCTTGGTGGTGAAAAATGGTTCAAAGATATGGGCGAGATTTGCAGGACTTATGCCTGCGCCGTTATCTTCAATATTGACTGCAATGTTCTCCCCGCTGATTGCTTCAGTTGTAATGGTGATCATCCCCCCGCCTTCACATGCGTCTGCAGCATTATTTAACAGATTGAGAAAGACCTGTTTCAGCTGATCAGCAACGTAAGCGCCAATTAAAGCACACTCAGGCGTCGGCAACAGATTGTGCTGGCTCCAGGTTTACATTCCATGGTAACAGTGCCTCATAATCTTCAAGGGACGAAGCTGTCGGCAGCCTGTCGAATATATGTCGCAGGTACGCATACGGTTCAAGTCTATTCGCCTTAGCTGTTTCAATCAGACTGTAAAGTAAAGCACTGGCCTCCGCTCCTTCAGGCGTACCGCTGAATAACCAATTCTTCCTTCCGATCACGAAGGGTCTGATGCTGTTTTCTGCCAGATTATTGTCAATAGTTAAATTACCATCTTTAATATAGCCCTCCAGCCGATGCCATTGATTCAGTGCATAGGAGACAGCTTTGCCAAGTAAGCCTTTGGGCGGGGTCTGGAGACTCTTTTTGGACAGCCACTTTTTAAAATTTTCAAGAATCGGCTTGGCCTCTTCCTGGCGCATACGATAAATGTCATCAACGGAATAATTGTTTTCCCTGGCATTTTGTTCCAAACGATACAGTTTCTTGATATATTTCATAGCCTCATCGGCGGCGCCAATCTTCCGATTTTTCCCCTGGGCCTTGATCACATCGTTAAAGCCACGACGACAATGTGCCCAACAGCCGATATGATAGACATCCTTCTCGTCATCAAGGAAATTATATGCAACATAGCCATCAGTTTGCACATAGCCTTTGAAACCACGAAGGAATGCCTTGACGACGTCGCCGCTTCTCGTTGGATGATACTGATAAATGAGAACCGATCTGTCGGGGTCTCCCCGGCGGAAAATCCACATGTAGGATTTCGTTGTTGCTTTCCTGCCAGGTTCATGAAGTACCTGAAGACTGGTTTCGTCTATATTGATATACTTACTCGACAAAACCTCATCCTGAAGCAGGTTCAACAGAGGCTGACAGGCTACAGCAGCCTGCATGGCCCATGTACACATGGAAGTCCTTGATATTTTCACTCCAAGCCGGAGCAGTTGTTTTTCCTGTCTATAAAACGGAGTATGATCAATAAACTTGGCTGTTAATATGAAAGACAACAGGCCCGGGCTGGCTATGGATTTCGCGATAATCTGTGGAGGAACCGGAGCTATCTTAACCGTTGGGCCATCATCTTCAAGACCCTCGCAGTTCTTGCATGCGTACTTGGGACGGATATGACGAATAACTTGTATCTTTGCAGGAATGACATCAAGCTGCTCAGATACTTCCTCGCCTATCCGGCTCAGTTCACAGCCACAAGCGCAGATTTTGTCTGCATCATCAATATCATGGAGACGTTCAACTCGTGGCAGATTATCGGGAAGGGCCTGTCTGCCGCGTTTTTTGCGGGTGTGGGCGGGGATATCAATCTCGTCATCTTCTGTTTTCTCCAGGCCGTCTTCAGGCTCCGGCATATCAAACAGAGCAAGAGGTTGAGGGCCGTCAACAGGCCCATGCTTTTCACTTTTGCGACCATACAGTTGTGCACGCAAGAGACTGATTTCCTCTAGCAGGATAGCAGTTTCTTTATCGTGATGACCCTGAAAATCAACCAGCATCTGTTTGAGCAGAGCGGTATCGTCAGGTAGTGTGACCTCTTTGATATTCATAAAGCGTATTGTAACATATCATGTTGATATTACAATATTTAAATGATATGGGATGTCGGTTTTTTACTCTTTTCATATCATCGTTTCGTACGATAATGAATGGTGCGCTTCCCTCTGATCTAGAGACAGTCCGTCCAGCAGCCAGGACAGTTCATGGCCATGGATATGAAGTACACCCCTGGTCGTTTCCGGCCACTGGAATTTATTTTTCTCTAATCGTTTTTGGAACAGACAAAAGCCGTTGCGATCCCAATACAAAATTTTGGTGATATCACGCCGGCGGTTGCAAAAAGCAAATAGATGTCCCGAAAGCGGGTCAAGCTCAAGCTGGTCTGCAACCAGGATAGAAAGACCATTGATCGATTTACGCATATCTGTGTAGCCTGTGTCGATATAGACTTTTAGAGAATGAACAGAGGTAAGCATCAGTTCATCTCCAGAGCTGTCAGCAGTTTTTTCAGTGTCGCAGGCGAAAAATCATCGCCGACCTCGATCACAATTTTGTTGGGCAGGATGACTTTCAAACCCGAACGAGCAGTTTGACCAGGGTTGATTGCAATATTCGAGGAAAATCTCACCGGCACCAGATTGGTCTGCACCTGCTCAGGTTGTGATAGTTTTCTGTTCCAATACGTTGCAGCATGATATGAAAGGTTATGTTCTTTGCAGTATGCAGCACGGCTTAAACCACTTTTCCTTTGGGCAGATATATGTGCTTGCCAGTGTCGTCTGCTGCGCTGCCGGTCTTCCTGAATATTTTGCCTGGTCATGGACATCCTCCTTGTGTGTTTTTGGATGCCCAATCATGACATAGACGCGCGCGCGAAAAAAGATGTGGTTCTATTGGCGCTTACATTGCTTCAGTTGTAATGGTGATCATCCCCCCGCCTTCACATGCGTCTGCAGCATTATTTAACAGATTGAGAAAGACCTGTTTCAGCTGATCAGCAACTGCCATGATAGGGGGAATATTGTCAGCAGACTTTTTTATAATAGTGATTTTGCGGTTCTTAATGTCTTTTCTGCAGATCAAGAGGATGGAGTCCAGGATAGCATGAATGTCAACCTGTGTAAGTATGCCGGAAGTAGGTTTGAAGAAATCTCTGAGACCAGCGATGAGATCCTTCATCCTGTGGCATTCCTGGAGAGCTAGAGCGACAAGTTCTGCTTCTGTTTTTTCCAAGGGAACGTATTGTTCTATCCCTTTAATAATGGTCATGACACTCTGAAGAGGATTATTGAACTCATGAGCGATGGAGGCGGATAGTTTGCCCACCGCGGCAAGTTTTTCGGAATGGAGCAACTGTTCATGTGACTTCTTCAATTCAAGAGTACGTTCCGTAACTCGTTGCTCTAACGAATCATGAGCTTTTTTTAAAAGTTTTTTAGCGTTCTCCTTTTCCTCCTCCGCCTGCTTGCGTTCTGTAATGTCGCGAAATACTCCCTCTACGCCTAGTATTTGCCCCTCCCTGTCGCGATAATAGCTTGAAGTGGTAGAAACAGGTACAGGGGATCCATCCTTCCGCATCAAGACGACTTCATAGTCGCGGACGACTCCATCTCTCTCAGCCATCTCCAACAAATCCTGCCGTTCTCCTGGATAATTCCAGAAAGAGGTTATAGTTCGTCCAATCATCTCTTGTGGTGAACTATACCCCAGCAACCGTGCCCCGGAAGGGCTTATAAAGACGAGAATACCCTGAGCGTTGGTTCGGTAGAAGGTGTCCTGAATGTTTTCGATCATACCTCGATAACGGGACTCGCTTTGCTCCAGAGAAGCGGTTGATTTGCGCAGTGCAAGGAGCGCTCGTCTGCGTTGGTGAATGCTAACCGCAAGAATAACAAGTGTTATAAGGAGCAGACCTGAAAAAACGAGTATGGTTTTGCCCACAGGCTTGGATATACGGTAGAAATGTTCAGGAAGGTTAAAGCCGATGCTTCCGTTGGGAAAGATATCCTCATCTATCAAATAGTGATGCATCATCTGATAATCGAAGAGGTACTGATTCGGGCTGTTGGTGTCAACGGGTAGTGCAGAAACCGCTGTGCCGCCAAGAATCTGCAGCGCAATCCTTGCCGCCGCCTCTCCCTGGGCGAATCCCGTCACGCATTTCCCGCCAACCATCCCATGATTGATCATCCACTCCGAACGCCCGAACACTGGGATAACGGATTTTTTGAAAACAGTTTCGAGAAGCCCCGGTTCAATATTTCGCCCGGTCCCATCCTTCCAGAAACTGACGAAGAATGCTATCTGTTTGGGAGCTGCTGTTTGCAGTGTGGTGGAAAGTTCTTTATAGCTCAGGTGATCTGTCAAAACAGCCTGGATGCCAGGTGCTACGGCCGAAAGTGCGGCAAGCAGTTCCCGCGTATTGATCACCCCCGTTTCCGTGTGATCACAGATAACATAAAGTTTTGTGGCATTTGGACGGGCTTTGAAGGCAATTTTAAGGGTGTCGGAAAAATCTCCATATTCAACAACGCCGGTTACATCGGGGCGGCTGGCATGCAGTCCGGGCCTGTAATCATTGATACCGCAGAATACAACAGGAGTGTTCGGCAAAAGAGACTGGCGATTTTCAACCAGCAGATTCAAAGCATTATTATCAACGCAGATTACCACGTCAATGCGGGCTTCAGCGTATTTTTCAATATAAATCTTTTGCAGGGTTTTCAGGTATTCCTTTGTGTTCAGCCTCTTGGTGTCCATGTATTCATAGAAAAAGGTGACATTCTGGTAGGGTTTAAAAACTGATTCGATACCCTTTTGAACATTATCAGACCATTCGGCCCGGTGATATGAGAAGAGAACGAGGACATGCTTGGGCACGCTCATCAGCGGCATGGCGCGTGTCGATGCAATCTCCTGGTTTGACACGAATGTAGAAGGGGATGCAAAGAGAACAGTTAAGGTCACGAGGAGTAGGAATGTCAAAAGCGCAACACGTCTCCGGTAAAACAGGTCAATGAGGAAGCGGAGTATGTTCATGAGGCAGACCTTCCTTTTCGCATCTTTCTTGTATACTGCAGGATGGTGTTTTCTAGGCAGAAAGCATATGGAGACCAGCCTAGTATGTCAATGAAATATTGATCCAGAAATGTGGGGAATGAAAAAGAAAATTGACGCGTCAGGGGGCGTTCTTTTGGGTTTGCCCTGTCTTATTTTTCTGACTAAAAGATAGTTCTGTTTATCAACTGAGATAAATAATCCATTCTTACAGCACTAGATGATTGATAGTACTTTCTTGGCAGTGCGGGTACCGATTTGCTGCAGATCGTGTCGTGTCTCAGTTACTATCTTGCACGCTGCCTGACATTTTTTCAGAATGTTCAGGGAAAACAAACTGGAATTATCTTAATTTTCATTTGTTCATTCGAGGTTAATTGATCTTCTCTAATAGCGACACAACCCAAAATATCCTTTAGTTTTCACTTCAAACCTGAACCAAACGAATAGCGAAGTATCAAGCACTGTATAGTTTTTCCAGACTCTTGAACATGGAAATTCGAGCCTCATCAAATCTGGATAGCATTTCACGGGTTTTGTCTTGATTCTTGTTATTTACTGCCGATACGATCTGTTTTCCCATGCCATGGACTTCAGCGTGGAATTTTTCAACTTCTTTGTATTCTGGAAGGTGTTCATACTGCTTTCCGTCAGGGCTGTAGAACCATTTTCCAAATATGCAATTCTGTTCAGTGGTGACCTCTTCAGGTTTCATTTGTTTCTCTCCTTTCATCACCTTCCTGACATTGTCTTTAAACATCATGTGGGCCTGTTTAATTTTTACAATGTCAAACTTTGGCTCACCAATATCAAAATGATTGATTTGCGCTTGCAGGCGGACAGCGAGATCACGCATTTCTTGAACGCTGTATTGTATTTCAACGCCATCTTCAGCAGAATGAACTGCATTGATACTTACTTTGTTTATATCAGAGGCAATGACGTTCACCACGGTAGTACTTTGTGCGACGTTTTCGTTAATCTCCTGAATGCCTTGCGAAGCCTGGCTTATATTTGAGGAGATTTCTTGTGTGGTCGCAGTTTGTTCCTCTACAGCTGTTGCGATACCTGATACGGTCTCATCTATTTCGCTGATGATCGCTGTTATGTCAGCAATTTCTTTTACCGTAATATCGGTAGTAGTTTGAATTCCCTCGATTTTACCTCTAATTTCCTGAGTAGCAGCTGCAGTTTGTTTAGCTAGTTCTTTGATCTCGTTGGCAACAACAGCAAATCCTTTACCAGCTTCTCCAGCTCTTGCGGCCTCAATGGTTGCGTTAAGGGCGAGCAGGTTGGTCTGTTCTGATATTGCGGTAATTACCTCAGTCACCTTGCTAATTTCATATGCTGCTTTCCCGAGTTCGTTGACATTGATAGAAGTTGATTCAGCCTTGTTTACTGCATTGGAGGTGATCGATTGTGCTCTTCCTGTGTTCTTAGCAATTTCTTGAACAGTAATGAGAAGCTCCTCAATTGCGCTGGATATAATATTCATATTAACAGATGCCTGTTCGACAGCAGCAGCAACTGAGTTCATGTTTGCGCTCATTTGCTCAGCAGCAGTTGCAACCATTCCAGCCTTGTCCCGAGTGTAATCGGCTTTTCCTGTCATCGTGCCGGAAAGTTCCTGAAGCGAATCGGTTGAAAAAAAGAGTGATTCAGAGCCGCACTTAATTTCCAGAAGCATTTTTTTCATATTGGCGGATATATCTTTCATTGAATTGATCAGCAGGCCAATATCGTCTTTCTGGTTGGACCCAAGAGTCCGTGTGAAATTCCCAGCCGAAATATCCTTTGCAAAATTGACTGCCAACGATAGGTTTTTGCAAAGAACTCGAGAGACGAAAAAGGAGGCACCCATGGATATGAGGACACCAGCGATAACTAATGTGGTAATCAAGTTGCCTGGAATAGCAAAACTTGCTGGTGTGAACAGATTAATACTGACGAAACAGGTTGTCAGAATTAATGATGTGGCCAATAACTGGCCAATCATAAGTTTCTGACAAAGTGACAAATTATTTAACATTCATTTACCTTCAAGCCTGATTGTTGTTCTCTTCATGAGGAGAATTGGAATTCTATACCGAACATTACCACAACGTAACATGCTATCAAAAAATCAACTCTGAAGTCAATTTTATTTAGTTAAAGTGGTTGAGGCAGACTGGTCGTCAGTTAGTATCAACCACGTTGCCTAACGTTACTGTCGAAGTGACCTGCAAATAGTTTCTGGAATAAGATAATGCAGAGGTACTGATAGAATATTCAGACCTTCGATGTGGCAATGTTAATTACGGGGAGTAGTCTGCAACACCGAGAACGTCGAAGTCCCTCTTGACCTCGGTGTTAGACATTTCTTAGTCAGGATCGCGAGTAGATTGATATTCAGGTTTCCTCGCGATTTGAGGTTTGGGCATCGGCTTAATACTTGGATGTTCGGCCGACATTCCGCCAGGATTTGTGTCAAATATTTGGAATGAATTGAGGTTTTGAGTTCCGACGCCTAGTTGCAAAGAAAAATCCAATGCCTTTGAGGTTGAATGGAATGGCTCGTTTACACTAGTTATTCTAAACCAACGTAGCTTTTCGGTTTCCGGTATAGATGCGGGTGGAATCATTTGAGACGTTGCAGGGATTTGGGCGGTTGAATGGCAGCTTATGCAAGAACTTACAGGATTATCAACGGGCCCATTCTCTCGCCTAGCCCAGCCTAGGACGTTATGTGGTGTTGCGCCTGAAGGAGGGCTAGTACGGTACTTCAATATCGGTGATTTGCTGTTCACCCAATTTTCAGTCGGGTGTTTGCCTGGCTGATAGCCGGTCTGTGTAAGGGTCAGGTCGTCCCCCACATGAGCACTGAACATTCGGTGACCGACCATCCAGGTGTGGACAACACCGCATGTACTGCGTAAGGGTGTGGGCGTTCCTCAATTGGTCGTACGATCAAGTGCATCCGTTTGTCGCCATGTCGAACGTCCTTTTCGCTTGTCAGTGCCCGATGATCGTAATGTCGTCTAGGAATACCGTTCGCTCTGACTCAAAGTTAATTTTCCAACCAATACAAACCATCACTTCGTCCAGCCCCATGTCGAATGTTGCATGATACTTGTGGCTAATCCAGCCCGGCGTTGTACTTGGCAAGTTATCCTTCACATTCAACCAAGTAAACTCATGCTGCGTTTCACGCCGTGCAAGATCTTTAGGAGGCCCTATGTAAATCACGCGCGGCCATGCGCCAATTTCCCCCGGAGGCTGCTTAAGTGACCACTGAACACCGACCAAGTTGATTAATCCTTCAATATCAGCCTTAATGGAGGTTTGAACAAAGAATATCCCGTCGTCATCACGACCATCAGCATCAAACCTGAGACAACCAGGCCGTCCCGCCCCTTCTGAAGGGTCCCAAATGCAACTCGTTTATCGACCATTCGGCATCCACCATTTGAACCCCCAACCTTTCATATCCGCATTGAACTCACATACATAATAAAAAGCTTGACGTAGAATTTTTGGACTCATATCTCCTCTCCCTACAACTTTATTTAGACTCGAATTTTCAAGAATGTCTTTTCAGTCGCGGTGATAACCGGCGTCGTGTTAAACGCAATTATGTGTAGCTTGGTTATGGTGTTCACGTTGTCTCGTCACGTTCCTGGTTCTGACGCGAAGCGACGGAACCAAGGCTTGACTAAGTTAGCACTGCAATTGTTAGATTGCTGTTTTGGCTGGCGTTCCTTAACTGTAGCTGTTTCAAAAAATCATTCGACAATGATGTAATTAGGCCATGGCCTATCACTCCAACCTGCCCCAGTCTTTGCCATTTTCTCCCCCAATTTATACAAACAATCTTGGTATTCAGGATTAAATAAATTTTCTTTTAGTTTGTTTGTGCAGACATTGGCTTCGCTATTTTCCAATATCGTTGCCCATAGTACTTGTGAATTTTTCATGGCCTTGACAGTGCTGTCCACAGAATAAGCAGCATCCATGTAGAGTTGGTCCGTAGCGATGCCGATGTCTTGGTTGGCTGCCTGCAAGAGCGTAACTCTATTCTTGCCAGTTATGCCAAAAACCTTATTCACGACACCAAAGACTCGTATTGGGCGGTTATTGGCCAAAATATGGATTTGGTCAGCGTTGATGAACATCATGTGCCTCACTCCGCCATCCACGTAGACCTTTTGTGAAAACTCGCCGGACGAGCCCTGCTCCTCGATTGGCACTGGTGGGAATACCAAGGGGATGGCAGCGGATGCTCGAATCGCCTCTTGGTAACAAGCCTGTATACCACTCTGAGCCAGTTCCTTTTTGTTTGAATCGATGTACTCTGTCAGGTCAATGATGTCGAAATCCCCAGTTGCAATGTCCGTCGTGCCAATTGCCAAGTGTCGGTGACTCTGTTGATATTCGATGTTGATCATTTTCAGAAGATCTTCATTGACCCTTTCTTTGAGCAAGGTTCTAATGCCACTTACATCATAAAGAGACACATGAAATGGCAAACTAATGATTGAATATTTGGAAACAAGATTCTTGTCAACCAATCCTTGATAAAAATTTTTGAGCATTTCTATGCCGTAGCTACGACGATTGGCATTTTCGGAGGTGGCAAGAAAGACATAACTAGCCATTACAGCTCCTGTACTAACCCCAGTAACAAGGCAGGGGCTAAATCTTTCATGCTCAAGTCGAGTCACAAGGAAACCCGCCCCGAACGCACCGTCAGGCCCGCCACCTGACAGTGAAAGCACCGAGAAGGTTCCGCTGCTTTCCTCACAAGTTTTCATGTCATTTGTAATTGAGCTGAGCCACTGTTGTGATCCTTCTTCGCGACCTAGCTTTGTGGATGGTGATTGGCGGATTGGATTAGGGTTGAGATCACATTTCAAGAAGTCCTTTTCTTCAGGAAAGGACGCGCATCCTGAAAAAGTGAGCACCAGACTGAAAAGGCTTATGGGCAAAAGAAATCGATGCATATGATCCTTCCGTGTCAATAAATGAACCAAAGTACTCGCTTACGTGCAATCTAACGAGCCTGTAGAAAAAGCTGTTTTTGATGTCCGAGCTTTCTTTTCCGACACCTCAGATTAGCGCCTTTCGCTAGTAATCTGCCCATGCAATGGCAGACAAGGAGGACAGATAGGCAGGTACGAAGTTCAGAGAGTACATCTGGGAGGACTATCGCCTCATCTTCGAGTGTGAACGCCAGAGCCCAAACCATCGCCATGCAGTTATGTATTAGTACAGACCAATATCTGATCTGGGTAGATCTTCCAGAAAGAAAGCCGGCATTTGACCCCAGTATGAATGGGGGGTGGTCAGTTAAGCCATGGACTAAGAGCGCGAGGCTCTTGTTCGTACCCTCTGCGGCTTTCGAATGCAACACAATTGGTTAGTCATCAAACTGTTTCGCTGGCTTTGGCTCCTTGAACGCAGTTTGCTGGAAGGGGGGCATATCGAGTCCTTTCTGCTATAGCACCACCCAACTAAGATATTGACTGGATAGACTTCATCCCACTAACATGCTTGTTATTGATATTATTGATTAAAACAAAAAAATGCGTCAGTATACTTAACTTGTAGGCCTCAACCATGGTAGGATAGATCATCATTGACGCACCACGATATTATAAATGCCAATGTAAGATGAATTTCTAACAGGTCAAGTTGATATTCTTCCAGAACATCCGCTGAGACAATTGCTCCATTTCTAACCACCGTCGGCGTTGATACTTTCGAGTCAGTTTCTGGTGCTCCCCAGTTTCACATTGCCCGAATCAAGCTTTTGATTCTCGATTTCCACTCATTGTTAGAAGATCTACAATATCTAGGAAGTTACGCTATCCAAGACACCTAACAACAAAAAGGGAATTTGAGAGTAAAGCTTATCCATGAGAATATTTGCTGGTCACTTGGACATGATCGTTAGGCATCGTGCAGAATACTAACTGACGACCAACCTGCCTCAACCTCCAAAAAATCCCGGTATGACACCCACTGTCATACCGGGATTTCTGTTCCCCCCCCCTCACACCGGAACTGTTAGTTTTCACCCCTTTGAAAACCTATCAAAGCCAAAGATTCAGCTCTTACTTTATCTTTATTACCTTTAGACCAACCAATTACCAAAAGCAGGCCTCGCCCCGTTCTTTTTACTGGATAAAGGAGATAAATAAATGATTACGACAATAACCGTGGATAATGGAGTTAAGGCGTACATGAGCTATCACAAGGCGCACTCCAGGCCAAATACTATAAGAGCTTTTTCTTACACTCTTAGTAGGTTTCTTGACCTGTTTTCCGGAACAGATGTTACAGCGGTACCCGAAGCTGATGTCGCCATATTCTTGGAAGTGATAACCGATGGTCTGGCACAGTCCACGAAGAGCAACCGGGCCGGACATCTCAGTGCATTTTTTAACTTTGCGAAAGATACCTTTAGTCTTGACTTTACTAATCCCGGGCTATGCGACCATCCCGTCAATTTAAGATTCCTACTATTCACCTTTTTCCAGATGGTGCATTGAATCTTGTTCTAGATTATTGCGGGTTCAGGCGTTTATCATTGCGGGCCGCTACAATTATTCGTAGGTTGGCCACGCTTTAAGATCGAAAATGCAATCCAGCTACCCTTTTGGGCGACCGGATTGGAAAGAGCGGCGGTGCAAAGCGACTCAATGGCTGTTACCACCGCGTGGGTTTGGGGTTACGCTGGTCGAAGTCTTTCTGGTGCCAGTAGGGATAGGAGGGCTCTCGGTGGCTGACGGCGTCGAGTTTGGCAATGTGCGCCTCGTCCAGTTTCCACCCCAGCGCGCCGAGGTTCTGTTTTAACTGGTTGGCATTGCGCGAGCCTACTATCACATTGCTGACCGTAGGCCGTTGCAAAAGCCAGTTGAGTGCCACTTGGGCAATGGTTTTACCGACCTCAGCTGCCACGTTTTGCAGTGTGTCTACTACCGTGAAGAGGCGTTCGTCGTCCACCGGCGGACCGCCAGCTGCGCCGCCTTGAGCAATGCGCCCTTCCTTGGGCGGATTGTTGCGGGTGATTTTGCCGGTGAGGCGTCCCCAGCCAAGTGGGCTCCACACCATCAGCCCCACGCCCTGGTCGAGCCCCAGCGGCATCAGTTCCCATTCGTAATCGCGCCCGATCAGCGAGTAGTAGCCCTGGTAAGCCACGTAGCGTGCCAACCCGTGTTTTTCAGACGTGGCGAGCGACTTCATGAGATGCCAACCCGAGAAGTTGGATGCGCCGATGTAGCGTACCTTGCCTGACGTTATGAGGTTATCGAGTACGGTCAAGGTTTCTTCCACCGGTGTCAGCGCGTCAAAGCCGTGCATAAAGTAGACGTCGATATGGTCAGTGCCGAGCCGTCTCAGGCTGTCTTCAACTGCGCGGATGATGTGGTAGCGTGAGGAGCCGCAATCGTTCACCCCTTCACCCATTGGGAAGGTTGCCTTGGTGGAGATGAGCACGTCGTTGCGGCGTTTGCCTACCGCCTTGCCGAGGATTTCTTCCGCCACACCGGTGGAATAGACATCCGCTGTATCGAAAAAGTTCATGCCGTGCTCAAGGCAGATATCCACCAACCCCGTGGCTTCCTTTACATCAGTGTCACCCCATTTTCTGAAAAATTCGTCGTTGCCTCCGAAGGTGCCTGTACCCAGACTGAGTGCCGGAACCATAAGGCCAGAACGTCCGAGTCTGCGATATTCCATGGTCATGGTAATCCCCTTTTTTTGTTATGTTTGATCATATCTTCATGACAAAATGATAAGGATCTGCGACGAGCGCGCAAGATGCCACCAGTTTTTTGCATGTATCACACTCTCGATATGTCCCACCGACTCAGTGTACGCCAAGGTATCACCCGTGCGGAATGAGGAGGTTGTGGGGATATGCTTAATTATTTTTCTTAATCATAATTTTCGAAAATGAAGGTGAATGTTTTCGTAAACTGTGTAATTCAATAATGTTAGTAAGCGATTAACAAACGTAGCAAACACAAGGCGCTGTAAAACTAACGAATCCCCCTTTATGGTCAATACGCACAGCTGGCCGAACACATCCTTCGCGCTAGGCGGTGTTGTACTCCCGGGGAAGACAGTTTAGCCATGTACTTGCGTACAAAATCCACTGGGCGGTAGGTCATCTTCGCTTGGTGTAACCCTTTGTCCCCAAGGTCCTGCTCTCGATTGATATAGACGTAATGATTCGGCAGTGCTGCCGCGAAGGATTGGTTGATAAACTGGTAGATGCCCTTGTACGAATCGATCCCCTTCTCAAAGTGGGCCGCAAACATCTTTCCCTTGGCTAAACTGGATAAGGTCAATTCTGATGTCTGTTTTCCGGTTGAAGCTTGCCAAGATCAAGCGGTTTCGCCGAACATCGCCATGAGTTTTGTCTGCATGGCTTGAGTCGTTTTTTGGCGGTCATTTCCTTCCCGTAGTCGTCGTCCCAAAAGCACACCTGCTTCAGCTGCAGCTTTGATCAATTCTGGTTGTTTGCTGACATTTGGAATCATGTCTTCGGCTATTTTCACTTCTGGCCCATGTAGCATGACCGGGATACCAACTTGACAGGATTCACCATAACCACAGCTGTAACAGGAGGCCGCTCCCTGACCCGCCACTTTGGCGACGGTTTCTACAAAGTTATAGAGCAGAAATTTCTCAATGGCATCAGCAGGAGCTTGTCCGGCGGTGCCGCCAACACCTACAGCAACGGCAACTTTCCCCCAGAGGGTATTGCCGGTTTGGTGACGAAACTGAAACCAACGCTCGATAAACGCATGGAATATGGCGTTGATCGTCGAGTAATAATTTGGCGCACCGAAAACATAGGCATCGGCGTCGACTATTTTCTGTCTCAGTTCGGTTAGATCATCGTCAACCTTGCATACATTGTCCTTCACACAACCCAAACAGGCTATGCAGCCGGATATTTTCTTGCCTCGTAGTGAGATGAGCTCATATTCACAACCGGTGTTTTCAAGAACAGTTCGAACCAGTTTATAGACACCGGATTGGCTTTCTTTGCGTGGACTGCCAGATATTCCAAGGATCTTCATTCTTCCCTCCAAGCAATTGATTTGCGTTATACGACTAGTGATTTGTTGACGGCGGCCAGTACTTCAGGGGCAACACCGGTGGGAACATAACGACCAACTCCTTGTTAATATTCCTGGATGTTTCATAAAATATCAAGTTCCTTTCCTAACTTTACGTGGGCAGCCGGGAGTTCAGGTTGAAAATTCTGGTAAGGAGTGACGGGATAACGAACACCAATAGCCTTCCCCGCCTCTTTCAGTCCTTTTACAAGATCGGGGAGGCATTTGATTGGAAGCGCCAGGACCATCTCATCATCCTGAGTAGCGGCAAAAACACGTTCACCATTTCCGGGAATGACCATCCTGGGGCATTGCATCTTAAAAGGGGCAATGAGATATTCATCACATTCTACCTTACCTCCGAATTCACCAGCGACACGTTCTCCGGTTACATATGACCAAGCTTGAGCCAAACGCATCATTTGAGCGGGATTGCCATAGATGATAATGATATCTGGATCAAAAGTTACTTTTTCCATGGGTGCCAATACAATCCCTTTTATTTCTCCGTTTTCGAATCTGCTCATAGATGATGTCTCTTTTTTGGCGAGATCATCGTTGCCGGAAAAACCTACTTCACGAAAAAGACCGGCAAGCGATAAAGATGGATCTGTTGCATCACTGAATCCAAAGGCTATTGCAGCTGGCACACAGATTATATCTTCTCTTGCAAGTCCAATTGTCCAACCATAGTTGCGAGCCATGGTAACACCTTGACAGATAGCCATCCTTTTGCCCATCGTAGTTAAGGGTCGGCGAGCTTTCTCAGGAAATATAGCATCGCCTTGCAGGAACTTGACAGCTACAGGGAAGGTTTTAAGACGAAGATCCTCACGTATAAAAACGGCAGCCTCTTTCAGATTCATCTTTTCCATGGTCATCTCCTTATTGGTCGGTACCCACTCATCCGGTCAACTCCAGTGTTGGAAGATCAAGAGTGTTACCGAGATGCATGTTTTGCCCTGCTTTTCATAATCGGGTAATGCCGAAACGGTGTACTCCTGTCAAGAAGCTCAAAACTCCATATGTCAGTGGGAATTGGACAACTTGGCAGAGGTCTCAGGAAAGCCTCTCTAGCGGATTTCGAACTTGATCTTATCCCACAACTCAACAGGGCTCCTGACGCCTACCGTGCCCAAATGCAACAAGTTTAGCACTCGCTTCGCTTTACGAGAAGTATTTCTTGTGAATCAGGAGCTCTGATCGTATGTATAAGGGGGATCAGCCCAAGACTTCTCTTGCAAACACTTTGGCTTTTGCCACGTCTTCTTCTTTTGGACTTCCTGTCATCTGTTTAACCATATTCCCCCATGCCTCGTCAGACAAGTTGAGCTTTTTCTGCACCGCGTCGTGCAAGGATTCGGTCAGAGCGCCTTGGCAGTCAAAACAGCCTTTGTATTCAATTTTCTTATCCTTGCATACTGTTTGGATGGGTTCCGTAAATTGATCCATGTCCTGGTTCGGGTAAGCCGGGGCGAAATGGGTTATGAAACCAGCCATTTTTTGGCTCGAACCTGCCTTAATGGTAGTCAAGAACTCTTTAACCGGCGCAGCCAGATTGGCTGAGTGGAGAGGTGAGCCAATGAAGATAAAATCATATTCCGCGAAATCTTCAGTATCAACATCCTCAAGCTTTTTCAAATCTGCCTCATTCGTAAGGGAGGCTTCTTCCCAGATGCCTTTTGCAATCTTTTCGGTATTTCCACTCTGACTAAAATAAGCTACTAAAACTCTCATGATGTAACCTCCTGTTATTTGATCTACGATTAAGAAGTGACCGCTGTATTGAAAAACGGTTTTATTTAAGCGATCCTTGTTGCAATTTTTGATCATCTGCCCGGCAGAGCAATAAGCTGCAACAGCCCTACGGATCTTCTTATCTTTCGAAATTGGTCAATATCTTAAACGAAGTTGCGCGAGGTATCTGTAGCAGTTGCTACATTGTGAAATGTTATTTCCTGTTTGTTTGAAGAATATCTTAATCACCATATAACAGCTGAACCTCAAAATTTGATTGCTCTACAGAGCAGCGGAGCAGACCGGTAATCCGGTGGACCGGCGTGAACGATTAGAGGGGAAATTATAGACTAAAAAGATGTAACGACAGGTGAACTCTGGTTAATAAGGAGAACCTTTAAGGAAGACTGGATAGGCTATGTAACATTCTGCGATAGTACAATGAGTCTTTTGCCCTCAAGAATTATTTTTCCTGCAATTTTCAAGGTTTTCATGGCACGGGTGATGCTGACTCGGTGAGCGCCAATTAAAAAACTCAGGTCTTCATGAGTCAGGGGAAACTGTATCACCTGTCCACGAGCGCTCGCAATTCCATGCTCTTTGGCGACATTGCACAGGACACTGTAGAGTCGCTCTTCGATGTTCGTCACAGCCAGACTACCTACCTGAGTGGTAAGCCAGGAGACTCTCTCACTCAAATTTCTTATTACCTGAAGTCCAATATTAGGATTTTTGAGAACAAGCTGCTCGAACTGACTTCTGCTATATCCACAAGTCAATGTATCTTCAAGACAAATGGCACTCACCGGATATTCTCCCTTATCTAAAAAGACGTTCTCACCGACAAAATCGCCGGCTTTTCGAATATCCAAAGTAAGTTCGCTGCCATCTTCAAGAACTTTTACAAGTTTAATGCGCCCGCCCTTTATGAGAAACAGTACATCAGCAGAATCAGACTGCATGAACAGCACCTGTCCCTTCACCATCTTCTTTCGCTCTGCTTCTTTGGCTAATGCCGCCAGGTCTGAAGGTTCAAGATTATTGAACATCCACAATTGACCGATGCAGATTGGTGACAGCTGAATATCCTTACCTGCAATTTCTTGACAAAGACAGACCATTGATTGATTTCCTCTATCGTATCATTATACCATCAAAATATTTGCACTTTTCGTACTATTCATTGAAACGGTACAATTGATTTCTGGGAATAAGTAGTACTTTCCCTGCTAAAGCCATATCATTTTCAGCGTATTGCAAGCAACTTTTTCTCAACTTGTTGATTATGAGAGCAGCATGGGTCTCACCCCAGAACCAATCGGTAAGCACGGTACTATTAGTGGATTGACCAGGTTGAGCGATTCGTCCCTCGAGATAGCAGGCTTTGAGGTCTTCTGACGCCAATCGCAAGATGTCTGAGAGTTGCTTCCCCTCAATGCTTGTCCCCTCGATCTTTCCTGATATGAAGTTGCAAAACAGATCGACAATTTCGTCAGGAGTAAGACCGCTAACACCGATAGTTGAACGGTTTTTCTTCTCACAGGCTAGACTATGCCATGTTTGCATCAAGCTGTATTCGTTTCTGAATTTCAAGAAAAGATCATCCTGACCTGTCAGGATACTTTTTGGTGCTGCGAAATTTACAGGACAGGCCATCTGGTTTTGCTGGTCTTTACTTTCCGCAGCATCATACGGATAATCCACGAGCACCGGACCTGTTGGATACTCAAGCAGTGAAAGTGCATGTATGAGAACATCACGCTGAAATTCCGGATCCTGTGGATTACCAAGCGGCCTTCCTAATGGAAAGCTCACCCACAATGCTCGCGGGGGTTTAATTATTTCTGTATGCTCCCTGATTAAACTAATCTGAGTTGTGGCAATACCAGTGCTTTCCATGAAATGTCCAAGCCCACCAACTGCGCGCGTACAATTAGGTCAGACCGGCACTAGCAAAACAGCATCGACCTGATCTTTTTTTAAAATAGCTGTGAGTTGACGGGCTTCCTGCTCCATTTTTTCTGGCGGAGTCGCCCCCATAAACGAATAATGGTACTCGGCAAGACTTCCTATAAATCTCTGTTGTTCCAGTTCTCTTAATCTATCCAACGGAAAAACCATGTTCATATCCATCTGGAACCCAGTACGATCAAAATTCGTTGAAATATGACTCATAACCAAATCATTGGCCTCAACGTCGTTTGGAATCAGTCTATAGCCTGTTTCTCCCACGCCAAATGGCCTGTCGGATCGGCGATGCAAGCCCGCTGTAGAGATCAACGCTATACGTGCTTGCGAGACCTTTAATCCGGTGACGTAGGGCGATGATGTATACGTCGGACAAGGGAGTTTGAGCAGATGTTCACGCTCGGATTCTTCATATTGAGAAAGAAGTACCATGGTTAACTCCTTTTATAACACTATAAAGCAGCCACAAACGAATGGTTGATATCCACCGACTTCAAGCGCACCAGCATGTTTCACCTTCTCAGCAATCCCCTGGAAGTCGTCCTTAACCTTACACATTGTCTTTGGCACAGCCAAGGCAGATAATACAGGGTTGAACATTGTCTCTTATACCTTAATGAAGTCTGTTTCAAGACCTGTACGTTCTAGAACTGCCCGGACAAGTCTGTCTGTGAATGGGTTTTGACAGTGACACCCTGAATTCCCATTACCTGTGATTTCATTCTCTCTTCCTTCAAAAAAATACTGCTGATTTTTCCAGAATCATACTGAATGATCGATATGTATGCTGTAGCTGCTGCTACAATTAATAAAATAATTTTTAAAAAGTTGATATTGCCGAACCAAATATCTGGTTATTCGAAAACAATCTAAAGTTGACACTTCTACTATGATCCAGGAAGTTACGCCGCTTCCAAAACCTACCAGCAAAAAATGGATTGGGGACAAAAGTTTATCCATGAGAATATGTGCTGGTCACTTGGACATGATCGTCAGGCATCGTGGTTGATAGTAACTGAAACAACACGATGGAGGCGATCTGGGATCAGCACTGTGAGGAAAGTACTATCAACGCAGATGATGGTCAGCAATGGAGCAATCGTCTCGGTTGATTTACCAGAGTAATCTAGGATATTAAACTGATCTTTTGTTGTCAGGGTATCGTTGATTTTTCAAAATCAAAAACACCTTTGTTATATTGTTAGGTTATTGGGACAATTGATTAATTCTCTTCACAGTAGGGATTCAAATTTCACGTTCGGTTTCCTGTAATAGAAGGCTAAGCAACTGATTTCTCTTATCATCATCAAAATCACGAAACTCCACGGCAAATTCGTCCTCGTTCATTCGTACAACCATGGACTTGATCATAAACTCATGCATAGTTCTATTTTGCCCACTTAAGGTCATCTTGATAGTAATTTCCGTATCAACAGGTGGGGACATTGAGGCTGAACCGATTGCACATCCGCTAATCGAGATGTTGGTGATATGGCCAAAATTTTTCGTATCATTAAAGATATATTCGGCGACTGGAGGCGCGGTAAAATAGAAACGGAGCCCATTTCGATTTATTGACTCATCAAGCAATTTTTCCGCTGCCTCAATGTTGCAGGTATACAAAGGCTTGTATCCGCATATCCTTGAAGATAGATTCGTTACCTGCTTGTATAATAGGCTTTTTTCATCAACCACTCGAGCAACTCGTCCAACCCCATTTCTTATCAGATAATTCATTAATTTTCTGTACGTTGATATTCCGTTTAGGTAGATAATATTAGATGCCGAATAATCAACAATCACGTTGAAATTTGGCTGCATATCAGCGACGCAAAAACGTACTTCAGTATAGAGTTTCTCGAATTCATTTTTAGATAACTCTCCTGTAATTTTGAGATATAATCTGTTTTTTGCAATATCGACTTTTACCTTCATTGATTCTATACATTGTAAAGTTTTATATGCTAGTGATCGTATGTGTACTCACGTTATCGGATATAGCGTACACTATTTAGTATCCACTCCCAAGTACTTCAAGAGCAGCCTGTCTCTGGCCACTGATTCGGTGGACCATCGATAGCTGCCCATGACAGTCTGTACCTTTGTGGTTTCAATGCAGTCGAACCAATCCAGGATCTGAGCGAGAGAGCGTTGCGCAAGCCAGTTTTCCAGTTTTTTTTCGAGCTTGATAAGTGATTTGGTTTTTCCGGGTTCTTTTTTCCTGAGCTTGGCCTGTACTTCCTTTATTTTTTTCGTCAGGAAACAATGATAGCCCAGCGAGACAAATTGTGTGAATTGTCTTCCACGCAGATTGTCCGGGTACCATGTGCGCGGCCTGGCACCGTCGAGCCTCCCTTTTTGTACGGCAAAGAGTTCTTCGATTTTTTCACGCAGCCGATAATTTTCAAGTGCTGTGAATGTGTCCATAGCCTGATTGCTGACAAGGGCGAAATAGCCAAAGTACTTCTTTGCTTGGGTAATGGCTTTGTCGTTGAATCCCACCTTCAGCTGCCCCCCACGCCCCTTTCTGGAACAGGTCAGGTACTTGTCTATTTTCTTTTGCGCTGATTCCGTGAACTCGGTTTGTCCTCCTTCTATTTGCACCTTCAGTTCAAACAGGTCCTTACGGAAGGCGAGTTCTTTCTTGGCTTCATTGTCGGGTGAATAGTAAACATGTACATACAGACGGCGCGAGATCGTTTCTTTTTCACCGGCGACTTTGCCGTTGCGTGATCGCCGGCGTGCCGAGTGAACTGGTGCATTCTGGACGAAGTTGCTCCGCAGATTGACGGGTCGAACGGACAAGTGCTGGACATACCCGCAAGCGTTGCACGGAGCGCATCAACTGTCTCACGGACCCAGATAATATTTGGATCAACCAGGGTCAGAAACTTCACATTGCGCAAGGCGAATCCCATCATGTTCTTCTGGCTGTAGTAGCCGTTATCGGTGACGATCAGAGGTTTTTCCAGATTGAAACACTTGAGCTGTGTCAGAGTGTTTTCAATGGATATGACATCCGGAATATTACCGGGTTGCTTAGCGAAGGCTATTGGTTCGCGACCCTTCACGGAATATAAGGTCAAAAGCTTGATCGTATTGAGTCCGTCGCCATCCTTGTTGAACCCCTGCCGTGCCTCCGATTGATTTTCAGAGTAGGTAGAGATAGTTGTAGAGTCAAACGCCAGCACAGGAGACTCTCCCAGGCCTGCCGCCCGAGCTGAAAAATAGCACTGAACGCCTTCTTCATTACGACCAACATCCTTAAACAACTTGCCATACACGTCTTCAGTGATTCCTTCACGATATGGAAGGGGGTGCATCACCTGCCAACTCTCAATGCGCGGCAGCGTGTTGCCACCGGAACCGATCCAGTAGCGTGCGATAGAAAGTATCTTTGCTGCATCACCCTCGCTGAATGAAGCACGTACATCAGCATCAATGCCGGAAACCTTGCCCACCCATTCCAGGATGTCCGTGAGGCCGGTATGCTGGCGTGTCGCATCGGCAATGCCTCCTTCGTCTTTCTGTTTTTTCGGACGAGTCGGCACAATTTCTTGTGTTCCCGACTTGATTTTACCCTTGAGCTTCTGACTGACCGTATAGAGTTTTTCTGGTCTTTTCGTGGTAGGCCGTAATGCGTTCATAGATGCAAATATCGCCATTCGGACGCTTCTCACGCCGTTCGCCGACGTGAGTTTTTCCTGTTATTGGTTTAGCCATGAATAAACTCCCTTTTAAAATGTACGTATATAATTAATACGTCCACTCTAAAAAAGCAAGAAATAAGCACGGTTTTTCAACTTAACCGTGCTTATGGGGTTGTTTTTTTGGCTTAAAGTGTGCGCTTTACCCGATTTTCAGGAGATTAAACGAAAAGAATATTCAAGAGATTGAACGGTCGTTGCAGTGTCAATTTGAAAATCATTTTCAAGCTGACGAAATCGAACAACTTGCTCGCGAAAAACAGTTTGTTCAGCGAAAAAGCAAGTTGGATGGAAAAACATTTTTGTCATTGATCGTATTTAATATCAATAGTTTACACGACGAAAGCCTTAATGACCTTACTGTCGACCTAGCTCAAAATTACAAAGTTGATATTACCAAGCAAGGTTTGCAGGATCGGTTTAATGCCTGTGCAGTAGGTTTTCTTACTGCCGCTCTTGAAAACTTACTGAATAAGCAGTTTGCTGGAAAGGTGTCATTCCCTCACTGCATTGAATTCAAGAGATTTCTGATTAAAGATTCCGTTTGTTTTCAAGTCGATAGCTCACTTGTTGAATATTATCCAGGCAGTGGAGGCTCTGCCTCGAAAGCAAACGTTAGAATACAGTTTGAGTATGATCTTTTAAACGGTACAATTGTTGATCTCAGCCTTAATGCTTTTAACGACCAAGATGCAAAAAATTCTATTGCCACTCTAGAACTTATTGAGCAAGGTGATCTGATTGTACGCGATTTGGCCTACATGCACCTTGATGCTCTGCATGGAATCATTGAGAACTATGCTCACTTTCTGTGCCGGTTAAATTCGACGACGAAAGTGTACCAGAAACACAACGAGGAATTTGTTGAGCTGGATTTTTCCGCCATTATAAAATATATGCGTGAAAATAAGATCACGCAAACTGAGGAGATCGTTGCTCTTGGCGAAAACAAAGAGCTTCAAGTTAGGCTCTTTCTTTTTTGATGCCAACCGCTGTACACAATCAAAGGATAAGAAAAGCGCAAAAAAGTGCTAAGAAAAAAGGCTATCAAGTGAGTAAAGCCTTTAAGATTCGGGCAGCACTAGGTCTTTTCATAACCTCAGCGCCAGTCGAATTGCTTAGGATCGACGAGGCATATAAGATTTATAGCCTTCGGTGGCAAATTGAACTGACTTTCAAAATTTGGAAATCGATATGTAAAATTGACAAAGTCAAAAAGGTCAAAAAGGAACGTTTGGAATGTTACATCTTTGCCAAGCTATTAATAATAGTACTTTGCTGGAGAATCGTCTGGTTTACAAACAGGTTGCTCAAACAATATTACGGTAAGAATTTGAGCTTTTTCAAGGCTTTCAAAACACTAATGCGCGATATGTACAGGTTGGAAAAATTGCTTGTTAACAGAGAGATCTCTGCTGTAGATTATTTTTTAGAATTTCTCGAGCTTAGCAGTAAAAAACATCTGTTGGAAAAGAAAAAGGGCCAAAGCTATTCTCCAGAGGTGTTTGCATCTTCGTTAACATTTGGGGAGAGTGAAATATTTGTCAGCATGTTGGACAGTTAAATGGCTTAGCTTGACGGCTATGACGTTAAGGGTGGACGACATGGCTATATCATTTCATTGTTTCCAACTAAGAGCGTTTTATCAATTGTCCCGCCATCAAGTCATCCCGTAACTCGTCGACAGCTCAAACGTTCAACCGTTCGCATAGTTCCGAAAGCAATGCGGGATGATTGATAAAATGTTGTTGAACTGAGCCGCGGGTTTGAAGGGGGAGAGAAAGCCTCCTAACCTCTATGGAGTTAGTTTATAACACCCTGGATATACGAAGTAAATAGGAAATCGTCGAAGGAGTTGGGTTGGTAGAAGTGTGAATAGTGTCGTTGTTGCACATTCGATCTGGTCATGTTGTCTCATTTTTGGAAAAATAAGCCTAAAGGCATTCTATTTTCGACTGATTGTCAAGATCTTTTCAGAATTTGGGCGCACCTCTGCTGTCTTGCATTCTTCATCAAATAAATGTTCTTTATTTGCAGCAGGTTAGGCTTAGCCGCTGTCTACCTGCAGTCGAGCATGAAAAATCATTGTTCCCTGGCGACAATGGGGGCACAGCAAGATATCACTGCCGGTCAAGCGATACATTTTCTCCCTGATGGTTTCCTCAGCAAAGGAAAGGATCACCATTGCTTTGCCCATCAGTCTTCGGATCCACAGAATTGCCTTTGCCTTGCAATTGTTGGCAAGAAAACCAAAGTAGCGGATCTTCATGAAACGATACGGCAAGACATGGAGGAGGAAGCGGCGGATGAATTCCGTTGCCGACAGACTCATCGTTTTCGAACGGTTTTCGTCACTGCGGTCCTTGTAAGAAAAGGTTACCTGCTGGTCGTTAATGGTTTTTATTCGGTGATTGCCTATGGCAACCCGGTGGGTGTATCGACCAAGATAAGTGAGAACCTGATCCGGGCCGGCAAAGGGTTTTTTGGCATGGACGATCCAATCTTTGTCCCAGGCTTCCTGGAGTAAACGTGAGCTGTTTTCCGGAAGAATAAGAGCATCGAGTTTGCCCTTTATCAGACCGAGATATCGCTTTTTGAACTCCTTGGCCAGTGGAACGACATGAAAAAGGAACTCCTCCCTGCTTGGTATCCACCGTTTTCCATCCATGGAGAGTACCCCGGCCGGAATAAGGCAGTGGATATGGAAATGGTCTGTCAAGGTTTGGCTCCAGGTGTGCAGGATCGTCAATAGACCGGGCTTCCCCTCAAGCCGCCACTGGGGATCTGCGGCAAAAACAAACACTGTATCGCGGATTGCCGAAAAGAGGCAGGTCAGCAGTTCTCTTTTGTTCTTCAAGATGAAGGGATTCAAAACATGGGGGACGGTGAAGACCATGTGGAAATAGCCACAGGGCAAAAGTTCATTCCTGCGTTTTTCCAGCCATTTTTCTTTTGTCATGGTCTGGCATTTCGGGCAGTGCCGATTCCTGCAGGAATTGTAACAGTTCCTGAGATGGCCGCACTGGTCACAGATCTCCTGGTGACCCCCTAACCGGGCTGTTCTGCATGCCATGATTGCCGCCATGACCTTGCGCTGTTCGCCGGTCGTGGCATGGTTCTGCCTGAATTCATCGCCATATTTGCGCAAGATGTCGGCGATTTCGTATTGTGGTTTCATTTTCGCTCCTCTTCCGGCCAGGAATCGAGAGGACTTGCCGAGTTCAGCAGCATCTCGGGAGAAGCGTGCAGATACATGCAGGTTGTTTTGATCGAGGCATGGCCGAGCCACCTTTTGAGGATGAACAACTGAACGCCCTGCTCAAGGGCATGGGTTGCAAAACAGTGCCTCAGGGTATGTATTCCTCGTCCTCTGGTGACTCCTGCTTTTTGTTTGGCCAGATAATAAATTTTCTGGGCGGTTTCCGAGGGCATAGGTTTGTTTTTGTCACCCGCAAAAAACAACCACTTCCCCGGCTGATAGGCTCGCCAATAGTCCCGGAGCAACTCCAGGCTATGCTTGGACAAAACGGTATACCGATCTTTTCTGCCTTTGCTTTGGTCAATCCGAACCAACATCTTTTTTGAGTCGATATGTTCGGCCCGGAGCCGGACAGCTTCACTGACCCGCAATCCCGAACCATAAATAAGCGTCAAAAGAGCCAGGTGCTTCAGGTTACCGGTGGCTTTCAGAATGCTGCCAACTTCTTCCCGGCTTAACAGCATGGGGAGTTGGTGTGAACGGGGACGGGGTGGAATGGAAAAACCGGCTTTATCTCGTCCGAGGAACCCTTGATAGAATTTTTTCAAACTGCAGAAAAGAACATTGCAAGTGGCCCAGGCCATTTTCTTTTTCTGAATACAATGGAGCAGGTAGTCTTGAATCTGGTCGTTGGTGAGTTGGTCGGCTGGTTGTTTGTAATATGCGGAGAGACTTTTGACGTAATACAAATAACTCTCGTGTGTTTTCGGCGCTACTCGTTGCAGATAGAGGTAGTTGGCAAAACTTCTTTGGCAATCCGTTTTCATGGCAATATCTCCTTTGCAATTTGCCGGTGGCCACCATGGCAACCGTTGATGAGATATTGTAACTAAAGGGATCGTCAGTTTCCTCTGTCAGAATCGAGAATTGCTAAAATACCGAGGGAAGGAGGTGGTGGAGTTTGCCCAAAATGGAACGGTGATCGGTTTTTCCGCGAAGCGGTTTGGTTCAACAATCTATTATCCTGGTCCGTTTATCACCGAACTCCTGGTAATTATTACGTGCGTATGAGTCTAAATGCTTTGTTCATATCTGATAATATTCAATTGAGAGTGATAAACAGAAGTCTGAAACTCCAATCTCCTGCTTTTTCGAGTCTACGCTGAGTACAGGAAATGAAGTTGGATCTCAAGATATAAGGTTATAGATAGTCAGGTGAATGGAGCTTTATACTGCAATTCAGCGAGCATCAAGCTTGACAAGAGTAATCTTTTGTGTCTGAAACCCCATAGCACCAATGTTGGGAATACCCTTTAGTGCCCATTGCCCCAGAAATCTTTTCGTTCATCCTTGACGATCTTATCAGAAGGGAGGATGAGGTTAATATCTACCAGGACGCAGTGGAAAAGTTGAAATATGCCGACCAAATCCTCTATCGTTGGCTTTTGTTTCAGGCGGGCACAGTTCGGATCACGATACCATACCCGCTTGAATTCGATCATATCTTGAAGCTACCAACTATCTTGTTAAGTTTTGTGGCATCGGTAAGCAGGGCATGAGCACTGTCTCTGACCTTATTGCTGCTCTCGGATATTTTACCGGAAGCAATCGACACTTCAGCAATATTTTGCGAAATCTCCCCTGCCACCGTCGAGCACTGGCTGACATTTTCATTTACCTCCTGAGTCCCCTGGCTTGCCTGTGAGATATTGTCGGCAATCTCTCTGGTTGCAGCTGTCTGTTCTTCGACCGCTGTTGCTATAGTGGCAACGATATTATTCACGCCACTGATGACGGAAGATATCTGGTTAATTCCATCCCCTGTTGTCCTGGTCGTCTTCTGGACATCATCAATGAGAGACTTGATGTCAAGAGTTGCGGCGGCTGTCTGTTTGGCGAGTTCCTTGATCTCATTTGCGACGACAGCAAAGCCCTTACCTGCTTCCCCGGCCCTTGCGGCCTCGATTGTTGCATTGAGGGCCAGGAGATTGGTTTGCTCAGAAATCTCCGTGATAGTTTCGGTCACTTTACCAATTTTTTTTGCGGCATCCTCGAGAACTCCTACTTGATTGGAGGCGTTCTGGGCCTGGTGTACGGCTTCACTGGAAATACTCCTCGCTTTTTCCGCGTTTTCGGCAATTTCGTTAATGGTCGCGCTCATTTCTTCGGCAGCCGTGGCAACCATGTTGGTATTTGTAGCTGATTGCTCCATTGCAGCCGCAACATTGTTTAAGTTGGTGCTCATTTCCTCGGCTGCGGCTGCTACGTTTGTTGCGCGACGATTGCTATCGTCGGCGTTTGAAAGCAGATTCTGGGCAATCTGGGAAAGCTGCGTGGAATTTTCACCAACATTGGTGGCATTGTCGGCAATCTCTTTGATGATCCTTTGCAACTTTTTAATGAAAATGTTGAACCATTTTGCCATCTCGCCCACTTCGTCTCCGGACTCTTCTTTAAGACGCATGGTCAGATCGCCTTCACCTTCAGCAATATCTTTCAAGCCCGCAACAGCCTGATTGATTGGTCGTATTATCCCTTGAGAAACAAAAAATATCAACACGACAACCAACAGAACTGCGCCCGCGGATACCGCCAAGATAAGGTTTCTCATGCTTCTGGTGGATGCGAGAAATTCATCCTCATTCTGGGTAAAGACAATGGACCATTTCATACGCGGAACAGGAGCAAGACCCGCGATCTTTGCAGTATTATTGAAAACGTAAGCCTCGACACCGGCTTTACCCGCCATTATATCTAGGGTTATGGCTTCCATACCGTTCAATTTGTGCATGTCCGCAGTGAGGATAAGTTTATCGTTTGGATGTGCATTGGCGATCCCATTTTTGTCCACCATAAATGCATAGCCAGTATTGCCAGCTTTAGCCTGGCCGATCATGTCAACGAGTGACGATCCTTTTATCGAGAGCCCCACGACCCCGAGGAACTCCCCTGTAGCACTGCGTATTGGAGCACAGGCAACATACGTCAATTCATTGGTTGCCTTCGATCGCAAAATCTCGCTTAAGGCTGAATTGTTTGATGACTTAACTTCCTTGAAGTATTCGCGATCAGCAATGTTTATTCCGCTAAAATCATTTCCGTTGCTTTGATCACCGGTAACAAGCAGGCCGTTTTTATCGGAAACGAAGATTCCGTTAAATTGTTCTCCAAGCACTTTATATTTGCGTTGCATATTAATATGAAGTTGAGCAATATCGTCTTTTGCGGTATCGATTCCATTTTCATTGACCAATGCAATAACTTGAATAATGAATGGGTCGGTTGCAATTGTATTTGCAAGCCGTTCCTGCAGTGTGAGATTGGATTCGACAATAGAAGACAGTCGTCGAGCTTGTTCGAGTAGGTTACTTTTGGTAGTGGTGACCAAAGCATCTGACGCTTTAGTCACAGCAATATAACAAACGACCAAAAGTGGCAAGATTACCGCAAGGCATCCGCCGGCGATTAGCCGAAAAGCAATTGATCGGGGATTGATTTTTTTCATGAAGACTACTCCTGTTTTCAATTTAGTTTGTGTTGTTTTAAAAATTTGAAGAATTTTAAATGAAATTTTCGACGTTTATTATTATTTGCCGATAAATTCATAAAAAAATCAAATAATTTGAAAAAACCACCCCATTGCGCATTAAGGCCCAGTGGGCGTATTTGAAAGGAATGTTGCGTTTAGGAGAGTGGAAAAACCGGGGGCGGGGATTTTTCTCGCGACTTTTGTGAGGTTTTACATCTCTGCTCTTATGCCTGAAAATAATTGACTAAATGATTTCCGGAGGCTCAAATTCATAGCCTGTGGTCTAGCCCCCGGTTTATTTCACTCTTGTGTTTCTACAAGCCGCATACACAATGCCAGTTCTTCTAGAAGTTACAGTCAAGGACAATTCTATATTCCCCTTTCATCTTAATCACGTATGACGGATCAACCCCTAGAACAGCTCAAAGCCGTCATCGACAAAAAGATCACCATCGCCTGCTCCCGCCACAGCTGCGACACCACCGGTCACCTGGGCATGAATAGATCTTTCCCGGTCCATGACATACTGCTTGGCCAACTCTTCAAGCATTTTCTTTACCTCTGCATTTCCTTCAGCAAATTGCGGGTAGTGTTCTTCTATCCGGTCGATAGTTCGGCATATAAGCTGCCAGTTTCTATCTATTCTGTCGCCCATTAGTTGCGGAAATCGAATACCGGGTACCAGCTTCAAGATCCGGGCGGCGAGATCACGGCTGGAACCGTCCATTTTCTGGCCGAGTTCATTAATCGCCTGCAAAGATGCAAGAATCGTCCCGGTACATGTCTTTGCCCGGGCAATCATATCATTGACGGCCACACTGCTCTCATCGAGGTTTACCGAAAATTCCATCTGTTTTTCTGTTTCTGAGACAATACCTGTCAACATATCAATGCATTCTGTTGCCCCATCGTGTGTTTCCTGGCTTAGAGCACTTAATTCTTTCGCCAGGGCAATCAGGGCATTGCCGACAGCACCCGTCTTGAGGGCCTCAATGGTGGCATTGATGGCAAGAATTTTGACATCAAGGGCAATTTCTTCGATTTTATTGACAAAAGCACCAATTTCTGAAACATTCCCAAATACTTCCCGACTTACCTCGGCGGCCTTTTTTACAACCGTCAAAGACTTGTTGAGCGACGCAATAATATTACCGATTTCCATTTCGAGATCAGCAACCACTGGAGCACTGTCCCGTCCTCCTTCTATTTCAAGCAGCATTTTTGCATCCTTTGCCTGGAGGTGCGCCTGTTCTATAGTCTTGCCAAGACCTTTCTCGATATTTTTTCTCGCACCAAGGATCTGTTCATAAATAGAATTGAGATGCGCCGCCTGAAGGGACAGGATAGTGTAAATTTCCAGTACCACCTGTTCCTTCGCCCCCGTTGTATCCAGGATGGGCATGGACTGAGCTTTTTCGATTGTTTCAGTAAGAGCAGCTGAAACATTTTCAAGCTGCTGTCTGGTTATATCATGGAACTGCATCGCCATAACCACCTCGCTGATACCCTGCACCATCACCGAAGAACGCTCCTGGATGCCAGCTGCCAGCTCATCAGACCTACTGCCGATAGCCTCCAGCGATTGCAGAATATTATGAATGGCTCTCTCGCCACTGTCATCATAAGAATAGTTGTGGCTGTTCAGCACTTGATGAGAATTTAAAATGTCTCTTTCAACCAGTTCGGCTTTGTCCTTGCAGTAACGGCAATTTTCATTCACCAGCTTGGCAATATCCCCGACTTCTCCGGCGAGAAGAGTAAACCCTTTCATCGCCTCCTGGCTTCTTGAGCTTTCAACCTTAATCGCCACTCCAAGAACACCAAATGTCTTACTTATGCTCTGTAATTTCCGGATAGGTTCGCGCAGTTTTTTTACTTGAGCCAGCAGTTGTGATAAGAGATTCGAGCCATCACTAAGAGAGGTGAAGGTTGTCTTAACGTGATTGGCCACCGCATCAAAGACCTTGGCGTTCGCGGTCACAAAGGAATCACTGCCGGATTCTTTATTATTGCTGCTAAAATTAGCCAGGGTACTTAATTTAACAGCGTCATCAGTCATACCAAAACAAATGGTTGCCAAAGCATTGAGTGCCGTACCAATGGACAAAAACTCAGGTTCGGTGTCAGGACCAAGTTTATACAGGTCTCTGGCGCAAGCGGCAAGCTTATCTAGATTCAGTGTATTGTGTTGCCCATGATCAGTCATATCTCTTTTGTGGGTAGATACTAAATTTCTTCTAAAACTGTCAACGCAACACCTGGTTAAAAGCACAATTTGACCAGACAGAGTGAAGCAGACGGTATCCAGGAAAAGGATACCGTGGATCTTCCAATTTTTTTATGACCTTTCATCGCAACACTTTTTTGATCACTGTAATCAGTTGCTCTGGTTTGAAGGGCTTGACAATCCAGCCGGTTGCACCGGCGGCTTTGCCTTCTGCTTTACGGGAATCCTGCGATTCTGTAGTCAGCATGACTATTGGTATAAATTGGTTCAGCGTTCCAGCTCTAACACCCTTTATCAGGCCTATCCCATCCATTTTGGGCATATTCAGGTCGGTCAGCAACATGTCAATTTTTTGTTTACTCAGTTTAGCCAGAGCATCCTGACCGTCACAAGCCTCCACCACATCATAGCCATTCTGTTTAAGAGTAAACGTCACCATTTGTCGCACACTGGCCGAATCATCGACCGTCATAATTAATTTTGCCATTACTTTATCCCTCCACCACAAAAACAGGTTGAAATCTCGCTGATAACTCAAAAGAACCAACTTCATTTGATCGACAAGGCAATTCAACCATTTTCATTCAATCGATTAGTTATTGCATACCAAATTTAAAAAACAATGTATCATTAAACGCGGAAACCTCTTTTTCCTTGTGACGACAGCCAATAAGACAGATGACTGGGTAGATCCTGCAGAGCAACCACTTCATCAACACCCCCTCGGGCAATTGCCTCTTTCGGCATACCGAAGACTACACAGCTCTGTTCGTCCTGGGCTAAGGTACGGGCACCGGCCTGATGCATTTCCAGCATACCGGCGGCACCGTCATCTCCCATCCCGGTCATGATAATGCCAATCGCGTTCTTGCCGGCACAGTTGGCCGCTGAACGAAACAGGACATCGACTGACGGTCGATGGCGACTGACGGGGGGACCATTGGAAAGCTCAGTCATATAATTGGCACCGCTCCTTTTCAAGAGAAGATGACTATTGCCTGGCGCCACATAGGCATGTCCCGGCAAAATACGTTCGCCGTGGTCGGCTTCTTTGACGGCTATTTTGCAGAGGCCGTCAAGCCGCTTGGCGAAGGTTTTGGTAAATGCCTCCGGCATATGCTGGGTAATCAGTATACCCGGGCTATCGGCAGGTAAATCAACCAGTAGTGCTTTGAGTGCCTCTGTTCCACCTGTAGATGCTCCTACCACAATGATTTTTTCGGTGGTCGCAAAGGTGTGGCGTTCCGCAGCGAGGACGACGTCAGCACTGTTTTTTTGCAGGGTTGAGCTTATGCCTTTGCTCCGAGTCAATGGCCTAAGCCCCCGGGATTGAGCTGCCCCGCGAATCTTGTCGGTCAGCTCTTCGGCATATTCCTGAAGCCCGCTGCGAATATCGAGCTTAGGTTTGGTAACGTAATCAAAAGCCCCTAATTCCAGAGCGTGCAGGGTAATCGAAGAACTCTTTTCAGTAAGGGATGAAACCATCACCACCGGCATGGGCCGCAACCGCATTAATTTTTCCAGAAAAACCAGGCCATCCATCTTAGGCATTTCCACATCCAGGGTGAGCACATCCGGATTCAGATCTTTAATTTTCTGTCTCGCAACCAAAGGATCGGAAGCGGTTCCGACAACCTTCATATCCGCTTGTTTGTTGATAATCTCGGTCAACACACTGCGAATGAGAGCTGAATCATCAACAATTAGTACTTTAATGGCCATTAGAATATTCCTATAGGTTCCGTAGTAAGTCTTTTTATAAATACCTTCCCGGTGGCCGGGAAGAAAACCACCTTGCGTGGGCAACGTTCGCCCAGATCTGAAGAGATAACAGGAATCTTCCGCTCGTCGAGATACCCGAGAGCAAAACCAATATTTTTCCTGCCGATATCGGATCCTCCCGCCATAACCCGGCCACCTCCAAATAGTTTTGCCTCCAGACTGGATCGTCTTGCCCCAAGACGATCCAAGCACTGCAGTAAATGTCGCAAAGCGCATTCTCCATAACGGGCAGAACAGGTGTTGCCACAAGGCGGAGAATAGGGGGTTGGGCAACGAGTAGCATTTAGCTGAAGAAGCTGCTTTGGCAGCATAAAATGATTCATTCCGCCAACTCCCGTGCCTCGGTCGTACAGACAGACCGTGACACAAGAGCCCAGCAGTGTTGCCATTGCCGCAGCATTGGCTGTCGCAAAATATTCACCGGGTAGAATCTTCACCATCTGGGTGGCAAAATCACGGTCGAAATACCTTGTTGCGGCGAAGTGCGGGTCATCTCCTAACATTATTATCCGTCAATTTTAACTGTCAGTTTTCGGCAGGTACACTGTTTTGCCGTGAATCTTAAACAGGTCGGCGGCATGATTAAAGTTTTCCGAATGACCGGCAAAAAAGAGGCCGTCGGTTCTTAAACAGGGCTTCATTTTTTTCAGAATTTCGTACTGGGTGTCTTTGTCAAAATAAATCATCACGTTCCGGCAAAAGACTGCCGCAAATTTTTCTTGTATCCCCCAATTATTATCCAGCAGATTCAATTTTTTAAAGCTGATCATCCGCTGTAATTCGGGCCGGACTTTGGCTAATCCAACATTTTTGCCACTTCCCTTCAGAAAAAACTGCTTCCTTTGATCTATAGTGAGGTTTTGCAGTTGCTCAAGAGGGTATATCCCTTGTTTAGCCTTTTCCAGCACCTGAGTGTCAATGTCTGTCGCCAGTATTCTGACGGGATTTGAGAAACTTTTAAAATATTCAACTACGGTCATGGCAATCGAATAAGGTTCCTCTCCGGTCGACGACGCACAAGTCCAGATATGGATCGGAGTCGATTTTGCCATAGTCGCCAAGTGTTTTGCAAGAATGGGAAAGTGGTGCGGCTCGCGAAAAAATGAAGTCATGTTGGTTGTCAGGGCGTTGGTGAATTCCTCGCGTTCCTTCATGTCTCCTGTTTCTAAAAGCCGGATGTATGCGCTAAAAGAATCCATCTGCCTGACCCGGAGACGACGGGCCAGGCGACTATAGACCAAGTCCTTTTTATGCAGAGATAGGGAAATACCGGCAAGCTGATAGATCAGGCCTCGAAAATACTCAAAGTCTTCGTCAGTTAGGGAAAATTCGTGCTGTTTCGTTTCCCTGGTACTACTGCCCATTGCCCTTCTATTTGATTCAGTTGCAGCCAACATTTTCCACCCGCATTAACCTATTTTAGTGCCTTACAGATTATTTTCGTTCATGATAAATCAAAAAATAATCGGCAAGGCACTTGACCCCACACAGCGCCAGGACTAAGAAGAGAATTCTTTGTGGGTTGTTGGAATGAAATCCATCTGGGTCAAAATTCCTGCCAGTCCAAATCCTGTTCAACTGACTTTGGGATACTTAAATCCGGAGCCTTTAGCTGTTTCTGTTTTTTGGCAGTCGGTTGACTGGCTTTTCGGCTGGTGGTTTTCGGAACCATGGCGCTCATCCGGGCAGCCTTTTTAGCCAACCCAATATTTTGCGGCTGTACCGTCGTTTCCAGGGTGAAACGGGAAACGACCTGCACCATCTGCTGGGCTTGTTCCTCAAGCGACTGGGCGGCCGCGGCGGCCTCCTCAACCAGGGCGGCATTTTGCTGGGTAACATCGTCCATCTGGGTTATGGCGGTGTTGACTTGTTCGATGCCGCTGGACTGCTCGAGCGACGCAGCCGAGATCTCGGCCATTATATCGGTCACCCGTTTTATGCTGGTGACGATTTCCTGGGTGGTGTGCCCGGCCTCTTCAACCAATTTACTGCCATCCTGTACTTTGTTGACTGAATCTTCGATCAGGGTCTTAATTTCCTTAGCTGCGGCGGCACTTCGCTGAGCCAGACTGCGGACCTCTGCGGCAACCACGGCAAACCCTCGGCCCTGCTCCCCGGCCCGGGCAGCCTCGACAGCGGCATTCAAGGCCAGGATGTTGGTCTGGAAGGCAATACCGTCAATAACCCCGATGATATCAGAAATCTTCCGGGAACTATCGGTGATTGATTCCATGGTGCGGACAACTCTGGTAATGACTTCGCCACCTTTTACCGCCACGCCGCTGGCACTGATTGACAATTGATTGGCCTGCTGGGCATTATCGGCATTCTGCTTAACCGTTGAGGTTAACTCTTCCATACTGGAAGCCGTTTCTTCAAGGGCTGAGGCCTGTTCTTCAGTACGCTGGGAAAGATCGGAATTGCCGGCAGCGATTTGTTCAGTGGCGGTTGCAATAGAGTCAGCGCCAGTGCGAACCTCACCGACAATCCGCGATAGCCCCTCATTCATTTCCTTCAGCGATGCCAGGAGTAGCCCTGTTTCATCTTCGCTTTCGACTTCGATATGGACCGTCAGGTCTCCGGCAGCGATTTTTTCTGATACACCGATAGCTTTATCAAGAGCCAGCTTGATGCGGCGTGAGACAAACCAGGCAAATGAGATAATTACCAGTGACAGAAGAAGTGTACCGCCAAGTATCTGCCAACGCATCAGGGCCACATCGGCTTTGACATCGTCGACGTAAATGCCGCTGCCAACCACCCAACCCCATTCTTTGATAAGTTTACATAGGAAATTTTATCAACCGGCTGGGTTGCCCCAGGTTTTGCCCATTGATATTCGACAATTCCTGCACCTTTTTCTTTGGCAATTTTGGCAAATTCGACGAAAATCTGTTTTCCATGGGGATCCTTGATGTCAGTACCATTCTTGCCATTCAATTCCGGTTTGACGCCATGCATCAAAATCTTTGGTTCAAGATCGTTGATCCAGAAATATTCATCGCCATGATAGCGCATGACACTGATATTCTTCAAGGCACGGTCTTGTGCTTCCTGGACGTTAACTTGCCGTCTTTGGCATCAAGGATATAATTGCCAATGAGTGACGCTGCAGTCTCGACAACTGCTTGAGTTGCTAATTCTTTCTCTTCCATCAGATGGTGTTCCATATAGGGAAGAATGTAAAAAACAACTCCTAATATCAGCATGGCGATGGTCGAGATCGATATGCTTAAAATTTTCGAGAGGATGGTCCAGTTTTTAAAGCTCTTCAGTTTCATAGTTTTCCGCCTTATGTTTGTTTTGGGAGCAATCAGTGTGAAGTATCCATGAGCTGCATCTCTTCACTGCTCATGAGTTTTTCTATATCTACCAGGATCAGCATCTGGTCATTCTGGGTGCCGAGTCCGGTTATGTAATGGGTATCTAATGCTGCTCCCATCTCGGGAGCCGGCCGAATCTGCCCCGGAGTAAGGGTCACTACATCGGAAACACTGTCCACAACCATGCCGATGACCCGGTCCAGAACGTTCATAATAATAACCACCGTGAATTCGTGATACGTAGGCTCCCCGACCTTGAACTTAATTCGCATATCGACGATCGGGACAATCACCCCGCGCAGATTGATAACTCCCTTCATGAAATCCGGTGCATTGGCAATATGCGTAACGATATCGTATCCTCTGATTTCCTGAACTTTAAGGATATCGATGCCATAGGTTTCGTTGCCCAGCATAAAGGTAAGATGTTCCGAAACCGCTGTTGTTTCACTCTCTGTTTGCATTATTTTCATAACCTCCAACTTCGTATTTATTGCAATACTGCATGCTGTTTGTGCATCTGCAGCAGGGAACCCACATCCAGAATCAAAGCCACCCGTCCATCACCGAGGATGGTCGCACCCGCCGCACCTGCTACTCTGCGATAATTCGTTTCTATGCTTTTGATTACCGCCTGGTGCTCGTCCAGCAATGCATCAACCAGCACGGCAGCTTTTTCTCCTTCCACATCAATTAAAATCAGAATGCCCTTATCCGGTTCCGTCACCCGCGACTTAATGTTGAATAGTTGGTACAACGCGATGATCGGGATATAATCACCTCGTACGTGCACGAGAGTTTTGCCGTTGACCGTCTCCAGGTTGTCAGCAGTAGGTTGGAGCGATTCAACGATCGAATTAAGTGGAATAATGAACTTTTCTTCACCTACTGCAACCGACAGTCCATCCAGGATGGCCAGGGTCAGTGGCAGGCTAATGGTAACCCTGGTCCCTTTTCCAGGTTCGGACGAGAGAGTGACCCGGCCATTTATGGATTGAACATTGCTCAATACCACATCCATTCCTACCCCGCGCCCGGAGATATCCGTTATCGTCTCTGCGGTGGAAAATCCCGGCGCAAAGATTAAATGCCATACTTCTTCATCGGTCATGCTGTCCGATGCCGGAATTCCTCGCTCAGCAGCCTTGCTCAGGATCTTCTGTCTATTCAACCCGGCGCCATCGTCCATAACATCCAGAACAATCCTGCCACCGGTCTGAGAGGCCTGCAGGGTGATGGTTCCCCCCGGTTTCTTTCCTGCTGCAAGCCGTATGTCCGGGGTTTCAAGGGCGTGATCCAGGCAATTCCTTACCAGATGGGTAAGTGGATCGGTAATTTTTTCAATCAAGCCCTTGTCCAGTTCGGTTGTCTCGCCGATCATTTTCAACTCGACCTGCTTCCCGAGCTTTGTGGCCAACTCACGAACCATACGAGGAAAGCGAGAAAAGACGATACTGATCGGCACCAATCGTATCGACATGACGCTCTGCTGCAGATCACGGGTATTGTGTTCCAGCTGCAACAGGGTACGGTGCAGATTATCATGCAGTACCGGATCAAGACAGGCAGCCGTTTGTGCCAGCATCAGCTGGGTTATAACCAGCTCGCCAACTTGATTGATCAATTGATCAACCTTGGAGACTCCGACACGAATCGATGACTCCGATTCGCCTCCCCGGCGACCGTAGGCACCGGGCGCAAGTTCGTTCTTATCGTAGGCCCGGCGGCCGGCTGAAATATCGCTGCCGATTACAGCAGAAGCGGAGGATGCAACTGCTTTGTCCACCTGGATCTGACGCTTGAGCGGTGGTGGCTCCAGCTGCTTAGATCCTTGTTCGGTCGCAGTGGAGTCATCGGTTTCGGCCAATAGCAGTATCTGCAGTTGTTCTTCATCCGCGACAAATTCAAAAATTTCGCGTATCTCAGCCTCATTTGCGCCTGTCTCCAGCAAGAAATGCCAGGAAGTGACGCAGGATTGCGGATCAAACAAGTTAACATTCTCAGGGATACCGACTTTTGCCCGGACAGTCAAAGTTCCGAGTTCCTCCAGATCGGCAATCAGGTTTTCCAATCTTACGCCACGCACATAAATGTCGGAATCTGGGGTGAATATGAGCTGGTATCGATAGTCGATGGCAGCTGATTCAGTACCACAATTCGGGGTGTTCGTCTCCAGAGGCATCGCTGTGACCTGATCAGCAAACCTAACGTTGTCGGTAACCTGTTGCAGTTTAGTTCGGATAAGGTCAACTGCTTGTTGGTTCACCTCCGAGCCAACACGATGTCCAGACAACTGCATGGCTATTACATCACCGGCTTCAAGAAAAAGATCGACCATCGATGAGGAAAAAGGTATCTCGTGCGTTCGCAATTTATCGAGAAGAGACTCCAAGACATGAGTAACAACCGTCATATCGAGAAAACCAAACATGCCGGCCCCACCTTTAATCGAGTGGGCTGCACGAAAAATGGCATTAAGCTGTTCATCATCGGGTTCATGATCCGCAAGTGACATGAGAATATTTTCCATTTCTGCCAGGTGTTCGCCGCACTCCTCGAAAAACACCTGGTTGAATTGCGTCATTTCAATTCCCAGTTTATCCTGGCCATCGCGGCTCATGTACGTTCCCCTATAAAAATTTCGTCACCAAAACCGAGCAAATAAATTTTTTCCCTATATTCATCGCTTATTTGAAGAGAGTATTCCTCGACCTTATGTTGTCTAAGGGTGCGGAAAAAGACCGCAAGCAGCTGAACGCCTGAGGTATCCAGCGCCTGCACTCCGCTGAGATCGATTTCGTAAAGGAGCCGCTGATCGGGATACTCTGTCAGAAGAGCATTCGCTCCCGCTAGGAGTCGCGTCACCTCCGAAAGTTGCTCGTTCACCCCACCAATAGTAAAGTCGCCCTGAAGGGTGAGTCGTTGCACTGCCTGCTGTTCCGTAATCAAGATTTCATCTCCATGGTCATGAACTTCTTTTTTCATGATAAACGCCTGAGTGTCTAAAAACAGATCGACTAAATCCGGGTCGAGTTCCTTGCCTTTCATCGAGACGATGATTTCGAGGGTTTTATCGAGATGCATGCCTTTTCTGTAAGGTCGATCGGAGGCAAGAGCGTCAAAAACGTCGGCTACAGAAACAATCCTGGCTTCGATAGGGATGTCATTTCCGGCGACACCACTGGGGTACCCCCCGCCGTCAAAATGTTCATGGTGGCCCAAAATAACGTTGATAATCACCTCGGACAGGTTAGCCTTCCTGGCAACGTCTGCGCCCCAGCCAGGATGATTTTTTATGAGTTCATACTCATCTGCTTCGAGCTTTCTATTAGCGTTAAGTATCTGTTCCGGAACCCCAATTTTGCCACAATCGTGCAGCCAGCTGCCGTATTTTATCTCCCGCTGCATGTCGGTGGATAGACCGAGGTCTTTACCAAGCTGGACGGCGAAGGCAGCGACTCTATCACAATGCCCTCGGGTATAAGGATCTTTCAATTCAATGGTCTGGGCAAGTGAGCGGAGCACATCTTCGTTCTCGCGCTTGATAATTTGGAGCGTATGGTAACGGTGAAGGGCATCGGTAACAGTGGCGAACATCTCCCTTGGTTCCCACGGCTTGGAAATAAGTTTGAAAACCTGACAATGATTGAGAGCGGAGAGGGCCATAGCCAAATCGGTATAGGCAGACATGATAATTTTGACTGTTTCCGACGAGTCAACATTGGCTTTTTCAACCAAATCCAGACCACGCATGATTGGCATGTTATTATCTGAAACAAGGACGGCCACTTGCTCATGCCTGAGATATTCCAACGCAGCCATTGGATCGTTCATGGTGACCACCTGGCAATCTAGGTCTTTTAACACATATTTGGCAAAATCAAGGATGGCCGTGTCATCATCAACAACTAGTACTTTGTCCTGCATTTACTTACTCCTTTGAGACATGGAAAACAAAACTGCATAGAGTTGCTATTGTTAATCTTGGCCAGGCAATATTTTTGAATTCATTGCCTAAATATTTTTTGATTAATTTCTCTTAATAGAATCGTCGATAGACGCAGCTATCGAGTTTATCAACTCAAAATCAATGGAACGTAAAAACGACATCTCCACTGTTGTGAGAGAAAACCCATTGACATAGCAGGCTTTCTCCATTGATTTAGAAGCCTTTAACCTGAACCTAGCATCGGTTATAATCCTGCCAAGAAATTTCTCAACTTCAACCTGAGACATTCTGTACCTCCTTCTCCCTCCGTCCCTGAATTGGACAGTTTGCTGATTTAAATAACGCAACCAGAAATACTTTGGCAAGAATGGTGCCAAAATCAATTGTATTGCAATTTCAACCTATTAAGAAATATGCCCAGAAAGCCACTGGCCCATTTGCGGACACACTGAGACATAAAGGGACACTTCGTCTAACGGTAGAACATTTTACGATTGATTTTTGAGGAGTGATGCAGCTTTAGATTTGTTGTTATTGCAACGCTGAAGAACTTTATCCAGAATTTGCTTGGTTATGGTATTAAGAGAGAGCACATGGGAAAGAAGGCTGGTTTGAAAATCTATTGTGGATCCATCGCTAGCGCTATAGCGTAGCGTTTGACAACGACTGATTAGAGATGAATCTGAGGTGTTCCGGCCTGATTAACTCACCTGAAACTATGATGGCGGCATATTTCGGGGTATTGCGAAGCTCACGGACATTGACCCGGCCAAGTATAGGCAATAAGCGTATCCATGGCCTTGTTCGAGATTCCCGTCAGCAATTTGCCCTGATGCTGGCGAAAGAGGTCAAGAAATAATCCCACCAAAATCGGAATATCTTCTCGCCGAACAAGGTATTAGCTGGACGGAAATCATACAGAAATTCGCTTTAACAAAGTCCAGATAGCTCGAATTGATCTTGAGCTAAGGGCCAAGAAGAAAATCTTCCAGAGAATTTTTGCGGGTAACTTCGGGATGAGTGTCAGGCAACGTGGTTGATACTAACTGATCCTCAGTCATCACGTCGATATCACAACGGTGTCAACATGCTGTTCAGTCCTCCAATCACTTGCGAAAACCTGTAAGACGAGATCAATACCTCTTGGTTGAAACTGTCAGATTGGAACTCGAATTTTACAAATTATTAGACCTGTTGTCCTTTATCAATCCACGCCGAATTCTTGAGCCTTGGTTACAGGTATCGAATATGGCGATGTTCGTCGTTTTGGCTTTTTGGACTAGCCGACGCTGTAGTGGTTCAGTTTTTGGCGTATTCTTTATCATCGGAGGGGATCCTTCCAGCCACTATTCCCAAAAAAAGCACATAGCTTGTTCGGTTTTTCAAATTTCTTCGTATACTTCCTTCAGAAGAACGGAATAGGCCGTTGCGCCTGCCTCAATTGAGCTGACAGCTCATCCTTAAGAGAACACCTCTGTGATCAGCATCTTGCGCTGCATGGACGGTCGGAGAATTTAGATGCAGTTTTTAATGATTGTAGAGTCACCGATCAAAGCGAAAACGATTAGTGGATATTTAAAAGATGAACCCGATGACTGGACGATTATGGCAACGGGTGGTCATATTGTGAACCTGCCGACAGATGAACACGGCGTCACCCAAAAAGATGCAAAATTTGAGGGTAAGTGGGTTCTCGAAAGCGGGAAAGCCAAAATCGTTGAAGATATCGCGGCCCAGGCCGCAATCTCGGATAAGGTCTATGTCGTTACCGATCCGGACAGGGAGGGAGAGAGGATAGCACAGGACGTCATCACCCGGGCAAAGCTGAAAAATTTCTACCGGCTCAGCATAAACGAGATAACCAAAAAAAGAATTCTGCATGGCCTGCAGCACGAGTGCCGGGAAGTCAGCAATCAAGTCAATGAGGCTCAAAAAGCGAGAAGGCTGATCGACAGGGAGATCGGGTACCCGGTATCGCAATTAATCAGATCCGATTTCAGACGGAGTGGATCCCTTTTCGTTCCCAAGGGTGTCGGCCGGGTGATTTCTCCTGCCCTCCATATCCTTTGCGAAGCCGAACAGCGTATAGACAATTTCACCCCGGAAAATTTTGAGCAGCTTGTTGTCCGGTACAATGTCGCCGGCGAACAGTTCTTCGGGATCTGCAAGACAAAATTTTTTGCCACGCAAAATGAAGAACTCCAACATGCCCTCGGAATTGTGCAGCGAAATGCCCATATCGTTGCCGATTTCAAACGAGTCAATGCGGAAATTTCCCCACCCCCGCCTCTCATCACCTCACAGCTGCAGCACTCGGCTTTTTATCTGCACGATTTTTTGCCGGCAGAGACCATGAAACTTGCCCAGGAATTGTTTTATTATGGCTACATAACTTATTCGAGATCAGACAGTTATCATATATCCGACGATGCCGCGAGAGAGATAACCCAGCTGGTGTATGATCTTTTTGGACCGGATTACACCTTGAATGTCAAAAGGGCCTACGCTGATCCACCGAGAGCTCAACAGGGACATGAGGCCATTCGGCCCACATCTTTTGCAGAGGATCGATTACCAGAAAATATCGCCAAGTTATGGGCGAAAAACGGTGACAGTTTAGGCGAAAACCATCTGAAACTTTACACCTTTATCTTCTATAGAACTATTGCCACCCAAGTTAAGAACAGCATTTACAACAAGTCGACCAGCATCATCCAGGTAAACGAGCTGCAGTTTAATCTCATGGCCAACAAAATGCTGTTTGATGGATGGGAGATCCTGGGGAAAAAAAATATCCTGGGCGTTGAGATTGAGGACTACAAAGATCGCGAGGTGCGACTGCCTCGCTTGGAGATTGGGGAAGCACTCACGCCGTTGTCCATAGACACCATGGATCGCCAGACCCGCAGGCCTGACAGGTACGGTGTTGGCCGGTTCATAACGACGATTGACCATGCGGGTATCGCCAGGCCCTCAACCGTGGCGGGTATCGTAACTTCCCTGAAACACAAAAACTATGTGGATATTAAAAACGGCATGCTTTACCCGACCGAATTGGGAAGGGCGGTCGACCAATGGACATGTGAGCATTGCGCATGGCTCGCAGATCATCGCAATGCCAAAGATTTTGAGGACCGCCTTGACGAGATTGAGCAAGGGTTAATCTCGAATGCCGATGCGTTCATTTATCAATACTACCTGAAGGTCGAGGAATTAAAGAAGGAATTGAACCTGGAAGTGCAGGAGAAATTCGAGCCGAGCGAGAGCCAGGTCGAATACGCCAAGATATTGGCTGAAAAAGCCGGGACCTCCATCGATCCCAAGATACTTGCCGATGGAAAGAAGATCAGCTCCTTCATCAAGAAGAACAAGGCGCCGTCCCTGGGGAAATGTCCTGACTGTAAAAAAGGAACAATCTCAGACCGAGGTGATTTCTACAGTTGTTCCGAATTCAAAAGTGGGTGCAAATTCAGCATGAACAAGAAAAATGTCCTCCGGTTCCTGCAACAATTCAATGTCCCCCATGACGATGAAGGGCAGGCGATTATCAAAGCGGCCAGCACAAGCAAGCCCTTAAAATTTGATAATTTAAAAAGCAAAAAAGGAAATTTCTCCGCCAAGATAATTTTTAACAAAGACGAAAAGTGGGGCTGGCAACTCGGTCTCGACTTTGAAAAGGTAAAAAAATGAATATGCCAATGGCTCCAAATAATAGTGCGCGCAGTGTTACCGTGGAGGAGATGAGCAACGGCGAAGGCTTGAAATTCGGAAAAGGGTATTTGTGTTTATCGCGGTTGATTGAGTGGAATCCTGATTCCTGGCAGACAAAAAATCCCCACGCACTGATCACCGGCACATCCGGAGCAGGAAAAACAACCCTTCTTCGGGAGGTCATTCGATACCTGGCCAACAGAAATAAATTTGTGTTCGTCGTTGATCTTCATGGCGATTTGCAAGTGCCCGGGTTGCCGGAAAATTATATTGAGATCACGGCCCGGAATTCCAAGTATGGCATAAATCCATTTGAGTTTGAGAAATGTCCGAAGAACGGCGGCATAAACGTGCAGGCCGACACAATTATCCAGCTTTTCAAAAAAACCTTTATGCCCAACCTGGGTAGCCTGCAGGCCAAAGTCCTGAAGAAGATAGTCGTCGACACGTATGAAAAAGCGGGCATCTTCGATAATGACGTGAAGACCTGGGATAGGCCTCTGCCCACGATGGAGGACATGAAGACATTGGTCGACGCTATCCTTGCTCGGGTAAGCACCGGTCTCCATTATGACTTCATAGCCAAATTCGAGCGCTGCAGCAAAAAAATAACCAATTCTGAGTACAAGAAGGAAATACTTAAAAGATATTCTGCCCTTTTGGGAGAGAACGAATCTGTGCCGCAACTCGACGGAAAGATAGACGAGGAAACAGACCAGATAGACAAGGATATTCCGAAACTCGATGAAATGTGGAAGGAATTCAGAAATGCGAAAATCTTTTCCCAGCCTTTGGGTGACATTTTTGGTGATGATCTGAATGTGGACCTTGAATTTTACTCACGAAAAGATGTTGTGAGCGTGGTTGACACTCTGGCTATTTACATAACGACTCTTTTTGAGAGTAAGGTGTTTTCGGCTACCCCTCCCCCTCTCTCCGGTAAAGGTTCATTGCACCGGTTTGATATCAGTGGCCTTGACCACAACATTCAGTTGTTCTTCTGTGACGTACTTTTAGCGAAAGTATTTCGAGCAAAAAAGATGCGTGGTGAATATTCAAACAACCCTGATAAGTCCAGAGGGGAACGGACGGATACCTATGTGGTTATTGACGAATCGAAGCTCGTCATGCCCCAGGGCAAGGAAAAAGAAAACCCCTATCAATCAATCAATCGTATCGCTTCTGAGAGCAGAAAATATGGTCTCGGTTTGGTTTTGGCATCGCAAAAGCCGACCCATTACCCGGAAGAGCTGTTGACCAATATTGATCTGAAAGTCGTTCTCACCACTGCCGGCCTCGATAAAAAACCGGCCATGAGATTACTGGGCATCAAGGACCAGACGCTCTTTACCTATACCGATAAATTTGGCGTTGCCATAATCAGCATGGGCTCTGGCGATTTTGAGCCGGTAAGCCTGCCCTGGTGCAGTTCCAATTAAAAAATTCTTAAAATAAATCAATTAAAATGGAGTTTTAACGTGAAAGTACAAGGCATCGCAGTAATCGTAGTCGCATTGGTCGTTATTGGATCAACGCTTCATACATATCAGGTAATCACGCACCCTGCATACTGGACACTCTATGGGGCTGTATTTGGTTTTATCGTAGGTACCTTGAAACGAAAGACCACTGTATCAAGATTTCGAAACGAGATTTTCCTGAATAGGTAAAACCTATTGCAATGGTTTTTTGTTTCTATGAAAGAAAATGTTGGCTAAAATATCAGTCTCCCAACTAACAGATAAAATAATGTGACGATACATCCTCCTGATCCTGTTGTTTAATGTTGCAAATAATGCGGAATTATGCTATATTATATACAACAACAAAAAATGATTAAATCATTATTTCAGGAGGTCAATGTGGAACAGATAACAATATCACTTTTTAATTTTAACGAATTGCCAAAAAATATCCAGAGTGCTGTCCTTGATAATCAGCGATACAGTAATGTGGATGATGAGAGCTGGTCGGAAGAGATTATTGAGGACTGGAAAGGTAAGCTTGCCGATTGGGGATTCTGTAATCCGGATATTTTCTTTTCAGGATTTGGTTGTCAGGGTGACGGTGCGTGTTTTACCTGTGATGATATCGATTTTGTGAAATATACCAGTCGTCTGATCATGCAGACAGACTCATACGATCAAGCAAAATGGTTACAGGTTTTCGCCTTGTTGTTCGACAAAGGTATCCTGTCCGCCGAGATTCGTCATGAAGGCCATTATGTTCACGAAAACAGTACCCGCCTGAGATACGAGTTATTGCTGCAGTCGGAAGACGTCTCTAAGCGTTTCAACGACATCCTGCTGGCCAACATCGAGACATGCATGGCATCAATCTCCAAAGCAATATACAGGGAACTGGAAGCCTACCATGATCTGTTGACAGACGACGATGAGATTGCCCACTCGCTCGTTAGAGACGAAATCAGGTTTCTCAAAGACGGAAGAATCTGGGATTAAACGGAGCAGACATTAACTGAGACTTGACCGGAGTCTCAGTTAATGGAGGTTTCCCTAAATAAACCGACAGCAAAAGACAAGGAGAGGTTTTACAAAGAATTTCTCATTGGCGCTGGTTGATGTGCTTTACCATACCGACATCTCTCTATAACGATGTATTTTTTATTTGTCGGATAACGACTATCATCAAAAACACGGTGGAATAGAAGAAAACAAAAAAGATATTGTTGTGCGTGTTCAAAACACCCTTAAAAAACCAAAAAAGAATCGTTGGGCGTTGCGTGAAATCCATCGCCACAGAAGCCAGATTGACTGAAATGGACAAGATAATAGCAAACCATTATCAGCAAAGGGCGGAAAACGGAAGTATCCTGGAATTAATCTTTTCCCTTGCTTTATAAATCAAATAAAGGTATTATATACACATACAAATACAAATAGTAAAATACAATTTTCACGTAAAGGAGCTAGGGAAATGTCACGCTACGAATGGGAAACCGGTTCAACCATTATTCCAGCCTCGCAGTGGGCTGGCTTCAAAAAAGCCATTCGCGATGCGGTCAATAGTCAGACCGATAAGGATTTTGCTCTGGTGACCCGTGTTTTCGAAGAGACCCTGAAAGCAGGAAAAGGTAAACGGAAATTTAACTTCGATGCAGCCTGTAAAATTATTCTCGATTCTGCCGCTTATGAAAAGCTGAGTCATGGTGTTATATACAGACTGTTTCCTACAAAAGGTGGGGCAGGAGTTAAACCGGTTCGTCCGCTTAAACAGGATTTCCCTAAACTGACCAACAAAACTAATCGGATTGACAATGACGATTGCACGGTCTCGTTTAACGACAAAACCCACACCGTTTCCTGGAGTGTGCACGAGAACAATCATGCGGTTGAGGACGCTCGAGAAAGCATATTAGGTCAGGCATTTTTCTCCTCTCTGCGGAAAATCAAATGGACCCGAGGCTCTGGTGGCGAACTGGTCGGGAATGATGAATACAACCGTGACGACTGTTCATCTGGCGGTGGCGCGAACTACATAACTTCTCACTATGGACCCATAGGCGAAAAGAGGCAGTTGGTCGACGGAGCTGGTGAAGACTAGCTCAATAGTGAATTAAGCCGTAGACACGCAAAGGCTTCGGCCTGGAAAGCGGGCAGGGGGGAAA
>CAWCTP010000020.1:0-16748 GCA_963798425.1 uncultured delta proteobacterium
CGTGGCGCGGCCGCCGATTGCCTCCATTTTTTATATACTCTGTGAAGTTCTGCTCCTTCCCATTTTCCGTCGATCGGTAATTTCACGGCCAAATCCAAGTACTCAAATAACATTACCGTCAATGTCAAACATTGGCTTTCTTATAGTTTCAAGCAATTTCGAAGTCCATCATTTTTGAAAGTAATTTCCTCCTCATTATTACTTGGTCCTCAGCAAAGATCCCTGCCATGTCATTTCCTGAAAAGTCGGCCAACCGATTATCGACAAAGTCGTAATCTGTCTCTCCAATAAATATCTGCCTGTTTTGCGAAAAAAATTTTCGAATTTCGGGTTTCAAGCCGCATAGACGCCATGAGTGTCTTCTAGCCAGATAAGGTCAGGATCGTTTCAATTGCGGCGTGAAGCTGTGCTTTTCTGTCCTGAATAGTCTCAGCCTGCCTAACACTATTTAGCTCTCTGTAGACAAGGCATAGATGACAGCGGATGTTACGATGATAAAACGAATTCTTAACCGTCTGGATTGTTAAAATTTACGAGTTTTTCATAAAAGAGAGTGACATTCTGATCAAGGAAGCTATCCATATCGTAGGAAGCAGTGCATAAAATGAAAAATTATTGTAATAATACGAGCTGTTTAGATTTCCTTGATAAAGCTATAACGGTACTGATTACATATTAAGGAAAAGGAGATGGTAGTCATACCTCCGGGCAATGTCCAGCTGTTGGTTCGACAAAGACTTTGGGGTTCAAATCTCATCATCCGGGTTAATACTTATCCAACTAAGTTTCCGCCAAAATACCGTCGCTGAATTGAGCTCTAAATGTCGGTAATATTTTCTCAAGTTGGTCCAATACCCCTTGTCATCGCGAATACCTTTACAGTGCATACAAATGGAATTTATCTTTTAATGTTTTAATTTCTTTTTGGCTTCTTCCAGTTCCTTTTGAGTTTTTCAACTTATGTTTACGTCTCTATTTGCGTAATGTAGATATAATTTTTCTTCTACTGGCATCCACCATTGTCCGAGATAGTTCCATCAATTTCTATTTCTTTTCGTTTGGGCCCGCCAGACTCCATTGCTTCATCTGCCAGACAAAAATCACCCTTAATTTTGTCTGTCCTTTTTCGCTCTGGATAAAAATATTTATGAGTCGTTTGTGTTCATCAGAAATAAAATTTCCGTGTGCAAAGTCATCCCGACATTGACAATCGAAATCGTTACCCCCCTTCCATAGCAAATTTCTTGGAGGATAAGACAGTCCTAATTTTCACATCAATCAGCATTGCCCAGTGCGGCAAACTGTCTAGAATCAGCTGATTCAATCTATTAATTTCATTCATTATAATTTTCTACCTTGTGAAGATTAAATGAACAACATGATTTATGCAGACTTTCATGTCACGTAATTCAAATCATTCTACAGTAAAAGATGCTGTGATACAAGGTGATCAAGGCCAGAACAGTATCGAGCGGACTCATTTTGAATGATATACTGCCAACGCAAATCCTTCATAGATTTGTCTGGCCTAGGTGGAATGCTGACTATTTTTCTCCATCCAGCACTTTCCTAATAAGGCGGCAACATTTTTCGCCAGAGGCTTCATCGCAAATCCTTTTATGCCACGGATTTGGCTTTTTCCTCAGAAATGACTGAACTGTATCCTGTACACAGAATAATTGGTACTTCGCGGTTTGACCTGCAACATTCTTCGTGCGAGATCGAAACCACTCATTCCCGGCATTGTCTGGTCTGTGATTACAAGATCAAAGGTATCCGGTTCGTTTTCTGAATGTAGTCAGTGCCTCAAGGCTATTGTTTCGAACTGTCACGCGATAGCCAAGTCTCTCAAGAATGTTCTGCCCATTTCCGCAAGAATTTCCTCATCATCAATAAATAGGATATGTTCGGTGCCGGATGGATGAGGTCGGGAGTTTCGGTTTCCGGCAGGACCGTTGGGCGACGACAGGCAGATCAGACTTTAAAGACCGACCCGTGCGGGCGTGCTGCTGCAAGTCACGAATCCGCCATAACTCTTGACGATACCATAGATGATGGCCAGACCCATGCCTGTACCTTTACCGACCTCTTTGGTGGTGAAGATACGGATCAAATATTTTTCCCATGATCTCCGGTGTCATCCCTGTACCGGTATCCCTTACGGACAACTGTACGTAATTCCCGGGTAATAGTTTCGGCGCATGAACAAGCTCATTCTGACCAAGTGTTTTCATCTTCAGCGAAATGGACAGGGTACCTCCATCGGCTTCCATAGCATGGAAGGCATTTGTACAGAGGTCATGAGTGTCTGATGAATCGCTGTAGGATCAGCCAGGATAAGGTCACATTGTATGTTGATATCTTGTTCAATCGCGATGGTCGTCGGGATTGAGGCTCGAGCAACTTGATCGCTTCTTTGACTATTATCAGGCTGGAGGGGAATTTTCTCTGTTTCTGTTTGTCGGCTGAAGGCGAGTATTTGTTTTACAAGCTCTTTTGCCCTGTGGGCGGCAGCTAGAACCTGATCCAGATCTCTTGCTGCCAGTGATCCTTCAGGGCTATCTTCCCGAACCATTTCCGCATACCCCAGTATTGCGCCAAGTATGTTGTTGAAATCATGCGCGATACCTCCTGCAAGAGTGCCGATTCCCTCCATTTTCTGAGCATGATTCAACTGAGATTGCAGTCTGTTTTTTTCCTCTTCAACCATTTTGCGTTCAGTAATATCAAGGATGACACCGTTATATAGGAGATTGTCCACTGTCTCGGTAGGTGATGCAAGCCCTGATATCCAGACGATTTCACCAGACGGTTTGATAAGAGCCCCCTCATAACTCCATTCTTCTTTACGGCTTATTGTCTTTTTAACGTTTCGAGAAAATCCTCACGATAACTGGATGAATTGCCGCAGTGAATCGCTCAAAGAAACTCTCAGGTTTAGGATCAAGCCCCAGAAAATTCCGAGCCTGACCAGTGACATAGGATACCTTCCTGGTTCCATCGAGGCCGGCGACAAACTGAAATAGAAGTCCGGGCAGTCGCGATGATATCTCGGCCAACAGCTTGTCCTTTTTCCGGATCTCCTCCTCTGCTCTTTTCCGCTCGCTAATGTCACGGGCAATCTTGGAGATACCAATGATCTCATTATGAGTGTTCAAGATAGGGGATATGGTGGCGGATATTTCTATAAAACTCCCATCCTTGCGCTGCCGAATCGTTTCAAAGTGCTCGATTCTCTCTCCCTGGACGATACGTGACAATATGTCAAATTCTTCAAATTTTCGATCATCTGGAATCAAGGTCAGCATGGGCTTGCCGATAGCCTCTTCGGCCATGTAACCAAACATTTTTTCAGCAGCGTAATTCCAGTCTTGAATGATACCATCCAGGTTCTTGCTGATTATTGCATCATCTGAGGAAGTTATAATGGACGTTGTCCTCAACAGGGCCTCTTCGGCCATTTTGCGATCCGTAATATCCTGAAGGATCCCAGTTATTTTTGTTGGTGTTCCATGCTTGTCCCGTTCGACCACAGCTTCTTCATAAATAAACCGCTCAGACTTGTCTGGTCTTATAATTCTGTACTCGACCCTATAACGATGATCTTCATTTGTTAAAGCTAATTCTGTTTGTTTAACAATGAGATACCTGTCGTCAGGATGCACTACCTGGAGGAATTTGTCAAAACTCGGAGATATACCCTGAGGTTCGAGACCTAAGATCCAGTATACCTCATCAGACCACCACAGTTCATTGGTAGTGGGATCTTGGTCCCATAGACCAAGATGAGCAATTTTTTGTGCTCTTAAAAACCATTCGGCTATATATTCTTGCTTGACCATGTTTCCTCTTATTTCAAGGCAATGGCATAGTGGAGATATATTTCATCAGTTGATGGTGTCCAGTATGTATCATAAATAATATCGCCAGCAGGAATCTTTTCATTAATCGGCTCTTGAGCTGTAAGTGATTCATTTGCCTTGCAGAAAGTGCATTTTATTCCCTGAGGAGGAACCGTGATATTTTTTTCATAGTAAGAAAGGTCTTTTTCCGTGATAGAAGCTTTCTGTCCGAAGGTTTCCCAACAAAAGGAACCTACAACAACCCCCTATGTCTACTGCGGTTTTATTGGCAAATATTATTCTCCTTTCTTTATGAATCAACATGACAGGATATGGCAGACTGTCCATCAGAGCCTTGTTGAGATTTTTGCTGGAAAGAACATCTTGAACAGTTTCATCCAATTCGTTTTCATCAATGAAATTAACAGACATAGTAATTCACGAAGGAAGACGTAGGAATTTAAACTTTGAACTTGGAGACCACATCTTTCAATCTAACAACCAATTCGTTTAGTTGCACTACACTGTTGTCGACATTTGCACTGCTTGCTGACATATCTGTGGCTGCCTGGTTTACTTGACTGATATCCCGTGCAATCTCATCAGCAACTGTGGAACTTTGAGCGACATTTTCGGTAACTTCTTGAATCCCCTGTGAAGCCTGACTGACATTTTCGGAAATCTCTTTGGTTGTTACCGATTGTTCTTCAACCGCCGTAGCAATTACAGATATCATCTCATTGACATCATTTATAATATTAGATATACCCTCAATCTCCTTAACAGTTCCGGCAGTTGAACTCTGGATGCTTTCGATTTTATTTTTTATCTCCAATGTCGCACTTGCCGTTTGTTTGGCCAATTCTTTAATTTCATTTGCCACAACTGCAAACCCCTTGCCTGCCTCACCGGCTCTTGCCGCCTCAATGGTCGCGTTCAGGGCTAGAAGGTTGGTCTGTTCCGATATCTCTGTGATAGTTTCAGTTACTTTACCAATATCCTGAGCTGCTTTACCAAGGTGATCTATCTGATCAGAGGCGCTTTTCGATTTAAGCACCGCACTTTCACTGATGGAACGGGTTTTCTCAGTATTTTGTGAAATCTCATTGATGGTGGCAGTCATCTCTTCGGTAGCAGTTGCAACCATATTTACATTGGTTGAGGCTTGCTCGGTTGCTGCCGCAACCGATGACATATTGGTACTCATCTCTTGTGCTGCAGTTGCGACCGTATTGGATCGGTGAGAGGTCTCTTCGGCTCCGGAGGACATTTGCTTTGATATTGCAGAGAGTTCAAGCGAAGCTGAAGTCAACATATCATTGCCGGCAAGAATTTCTTTCAGCATATCGCTAACTTGATTCTTCATCATAGTGAGTTGCTGGGCAATCTGACCGAGTTCATCCCCGCTTTCTATAGTCACAGTGGAGGCAAAATCACCGTTGGCCATTGCCAGGACATAGTCGGAGATTTTGCCAACGTTTTTCTTGATCCCAATACTGATAATAGCTATCATCACAATTAGACTGAGTAAGAGAACAATGCCGATAATTAGATTAATTGTACTTGCCTTGTGAATACTCGATGAAATCTGCAACATATTGTCATTAAGTTCTGTGGTCTGACTCTGTGCAAAAGCATCTATTGACTGGTTAATCTGTGCTGCAAGAGGATCAAACTTTTCCATCAGGGTGTTGCCTGCAACTGGGCCATCTTTTATATAGACTGCCGCCATCTTCTTTCCCATCTCATAGTAGGTAGTAAAATCTGTTTTTATTTTTTCTATGAGCGCACTACTTTTGGTATCGTTTTCGTCCTTAAACATTTTTAAAAAATCATCCACCAAACCATAAAATATGGTTGCCTGCTCTTCGGCCTTGTCAAGACCATCATCATACCCCGGTGCTCCTCTGGTAGCGGAGATGTCAGAGAGGTACTGTTGGACTTCTATGACCGTCTTTTGCATTTCCATAGCTTTTATCAGAAAGACAAATGATTCAGTGCGGGTCTGTTCGGCCAAATCCATTGAGTTATTGCCGTAATGTCGATTGATCAAAATTGATATTGGGAGCAATATTGCGACTAATAAAAGAATCACCCCAAGCTTTCTGCCTATCGTCATTTTCATCTTTAGACCTCAATAATTCGTAATATTGTTTTTATCTTTGAGCACACCACACAAACGTTCATCGCCACAATTTACAGCTGTCCAATTTGAAAATGGTTAGAATGTTGCTACAATTTTGTAATAACAATTTTCACAACTTAGAGTATCATTCCATATATGTGGCGTCAAGGTGGTGCCTGAATTTCACCTTTCCCTAAATAAATAGATACGTTGTTAAATCGCTACTGACAATTTAACAGGAGGGAGAAATTTGAAATAAATCTCAGGTTCTCGTATTTCAGCAGAGAAAATATCGTCAAGCTTTCTGCAAGATACCAGATAGCATCGTGCAGTAAAAGAAAGAGATTTCCACTGCCAAATTCGGCAAGGTTCGATGTTGAGTCGTAGTAACCTATCATCTAACCTGACATGCAATAGACAAAAGCTTACCATCAGTTATTCATGTTGGGTGATTAGGAAATTGATACCTTTTCCCAAAAATATCAGTGACACTTAGTAAAGCAAATTTATCAATTACCCAATGCTAGCCGGATTTTTTCAGCTAAATCTCTTCTCGAAAATGGCTTCTGAATGAAATTTACTCCATCATCCAACACCCCGTGATGGGAAATTACGTTGGCGGTGTAGCCTGACATAAATAGACATTTCAGCTCAGGTCGATTTACCATGAATTTTTCCATCAGAAGTCGACCATTCATTTCAGGCATGATTACATCAGTCAGGACTAGATCAATCTCTCCAGATTGCTCACCGGCTAGATGGATAGCTTCACTGGGGGTACCTGCTACCAACACAGTATAGCCAAGGCGTTGCAGCATCGTCGCGGTCATATTCAGAATTGTAGGCTCGTCCTCCACCAGCAAGATAGTTTCATTGCCACCTATAGCTGGTTCCGCCGTGAATTCATTTTCTTCTGCGTAGGTCGTTCCCACATGTCGCGGGAAGTAAATCGAAAAAGTTGTTCCTTGTCCCTGCTCACTGTAAACATTGACAAAGCCGTTGTTCTGTTTGACGATACCATAAACTGTAGCCAAACCAAGGCCGGTTCCTTCGTTAACACCTTTAGTAGTAAAAAACGGCTCAAATATATGGGACACTGCTTCCTTATCGATGCCACTGCCATTATCGCTCACATCTATCTTTACGTATTGACCGGAGATAAAACCAGCGTGAGCTGAACAGTATTCTTCGTCGAGCGTGCAGTTACCAGTTTCGACGGTGATCTTACCCACGTCTGCGATAGCATCTCTGGCATTAACACAGAGATTGGCCAATATCTGATCGATCTGTGATGGATCTATTTTTATTGGCCACAACCCTTTTTCAGGTAGCCAGGCGAGATCTATATCCTCACCGATGAGTCGTAACAACATTTTCAGCATCCCGGCAACGGTCTCATTCAGATCGATCACCCTGGGCGAAACGATCTGTTTTCGGGCAAAGGCCAAAAGCTGTCTGGTAATATCAGTAGATCGATTGGCTGCTTGTCGGATTTGCTGCAAGTCGTTAAAAATCGGATGTTCTCGATCCAATTTGTCCATGGCCAGTTCTGCATGACCTAGAATTACGCCGAGCATATTATTGAAGTCATGCGCCACGCCACCAGCCAATCTTCCAACCGATTCCATTTTCTGGGCCTGGGCAAAATTACTCTCCAGAAGTAATCGCTCTTTTTCCGCTTGCAGTTTATCGGTTATATCGAGTTTGACAGCTATGAAATTGACAACTTCCCCACCAGTACCTATAACTGGCGAAATGGTTACTTCTTCAGTAAACAGGGAGCCATCTTTTTTCCGGTTGGTTATCTGCCCCTTCCAAGTCTGGCCATTGCTGACGGTTTCCCATAAGCCACGGTAAAAATCATCATTGTGTGCACCACTCTTCAGAATGCTATTTTTCTTACCAATGACCTCCTCTAAAGAATATCCGGTAACTTTACTGAACGTCGGGTTAACATATTGGATTACCCCTTGCGGATCGGTAATCATAATTGTCTCTCCACTCTGCTCAATAGCCTGTATTAAACGTTCCTTATCCGCTTCTGCTCTCTTCCGTTCCGTTATATCACGAACAATTGATAATGCGAGTTTGCCACTACCTGTATGCAACTGAACAGTTGTGACCTCAACCGGTATATGTGTGCCATCTTTTCTGATATCTATGGTTTCAAAAGGTACTCCGCTGCTATATGCTAATTCATTTTTGAGTGTACTGCCCCAAGGGCCACGATATTCGGGCGCTTGTAACTCAGGAATATACATTTGCAGCAATTCTTCACGACTATAGCCGAGCAGTTCGCAGGCTCGGCGGTTAGCATCAATGATACGATCTTGCTCATCTTCAATAAATATAGCATCACCAGCGTTTTCAAATAAGGCCCGGAAATAGCTCTCACGTTCCAATAAAGCCTTTTCAGTCTTTTTTCTGGTGGTTATATCGAGTGCTGTGAAGGTGACACCTTGTGATAGATCTGATGCATCTAAAGGAGTTGAGCTGAGAAGCACGTCAATAAGAGTTCCGCTCTTTTTCTGCCATTGTGTTTCAACTGTACCTGTTCCATGAAGCTGAATCAGTCTGTACTTCTCGTTTCCAACATATTCATAGCTGGCGTTATTCTCGTAGAGTATTCTTGAACTTTGATCAATCAGTTCATCTCGTGTGTAACCGGTTATCTCGCAGAGTCGTTCATTCACCTGTGTAAAAACCCTCTCAGATACCACTCCTATACCAACTGGAGCAGCGCGAAAGACGCTCTGCAGCTGGGCAGTACTGCTTCGGAAAGCCTCTTCAAATTGCTTTCGTTCAGTAAGGTCAATATCAAGACAAAATAATTCTGGTTCCCGTCCGGAAATCTCAACTATTGCATGGCTGGAAAATACAGTGACACGAGAACCATCTTTACGCATCAGAGATAATTCTGATGCCGGAATCGGAGCACCTGTTTCGGCCATCCATTGTATCGCCTGTTTAACATCACCCTTCATTTCAAGTGGTATTATCAAGTCCAAAAGATTTCTGCCAATCGCCTCATGGGCAGTATATCCATATAAATGCTCGGAAGCTTGATTCCAAAAATCCGTCGTCCCGTCGAGTTTATAACCCTGTACTGCGACGGATGGAATCTCTTGTAATAGTTTGTGAAATCGAACTTCACTTTCCTTCAATGCTCTCTCTACCTGCTTCCGTTTAATGGCAAGTGCTACATGATCAGCCACAGCAACCATTACCTTCATATCCGTTTGATCATAACAAAGAGGATTGTTATAATTTTGAACCGCCATCACCCCAACTATCTCTCCCAAATACTTCAAAGGAACTCCAAGCCAAATTTCCGCTGGTGTACATCCAGGAATTACCAACCTACTTTTATCTCGCTGGGCCAATATATCTGATTTGGTAATCATGATAGGGGCACCAGTTCTGATTACTTCTGCTGTTAAGGAGGCTGTTTTGCTGATTTCTATCACAGGTGGATAATTAACATCCACTGTATCAACGATATACGGGAAGGTTACCGAATCATGAACCTTATTGAAAGAAGCGATATAAAAATTGGTTGTATCGATTATAGAACTGAGTATGAGATGTATTGTTTTATACAGTTCGTCTAAGCTTGACGTTGTGTTTATGGCATTGGCAATCTCGAACAACGTAGAATTGATTTTCTCAAAGCGCTGATTTTGAACTGATTCTCTCTCGAGCAAAGCTATTCTCAGTTGCAACTCCTTATAGGTGGGTATGTCAACCATTGATCTAAGCCTCAAGTTAAGTAGAGTTGTCCATGTAGTGTTATTAATCCGAAGGGTGATTACCGGACATATTTATTATTTTAATTGTCAAACATAATCATGTAATATCAAACATTTGACGAAAACAACAATGTCCGCTAATCAACGTACTTATTAGTAGGCGCATTTTAAAAACGGAAGTACGCAAATTGGAACACAAATCAACTATATTTATATCATCTTGACACCTGACAAGCAAAAACAGAATTGCGCTGATAAATTGCCAGATTCCATTAGGTGGAAAATCTACTGTGCGTAGAAGTCAAGACAGGGTATATCCTACTCCCCGGAAAGATATATATTGGCAATCTTAAGCGTTAAGGATAATTGCAAATTTACCTTCTTCCTAAAAGTGTTGACCTGCTGTTCAACTGGAATTGCTTGAAAATGGAGCAACTTCAGAGAAGAGCTTACCAAAAGACAATGTAAACCTGAAGGCAACTTTGAGAGTGCAGACCTTTAATGTGGCAATATAATACCCTGTCCCGATAGTTGCAAAACTTGACGGTGGCGGTGGTGCTGCGTTAAGGTCAACTATTTTCTCAATCCAGCACTTTACGTATGAGGGTGGCGAGATCCTTTTTTGACAGAGGCTTCATCGCAAACCCCTTTATCCCGTAGATTCTTGCCTTTTCTTCTGAAATCTGATTACTGAAACCAGTGCAGAGAATGATTGGCAGTCCTGGTCGTATCTGCAGTATACGCCGTGCAAAATCACTTCCAGTCATGCCCGGCATCGTCTGATCGGTGATGACCAGGTCGAAGCGGTCCGGCTGACTTTGTATAATTTTTAGGGCCTCGATGCTGTTTGTCTCTACCGTCACCCTATAACCAAGTCGCTCGAGCATAGTCTTACCCATTTCGGCCAGCATCTCCTCATCGTCAATAAAGAGAATACGCTCAATACCAGTTTGACTTAACTCTAAAGGTGTCGTTTCGGCTTCTGGTGAAGCCGTATCTGATGGACTCGGAAGATACACATGAAAAGTTGTCCCTTCGCCCGGTGAACTTTTACAGGAAACAAAGCCGCCATGTTTCTTTGCGATGCCATGGATAATTGCAAGCCCCATCCCTGTTCCTTTGCCTACCTCCTTCGTAGTGAAGAAAGGATCGAAAATTTTGTCCATGATTTCCGGTGCTATTCCTGGGCCTGTATCTCCGACAGAGATTTCTACAAAATGTCCTGGCTGCACATGCGGTTCGCTGACTAAGTCGGCCAGGGTCAATTCTTTGTTTTTCAGGGAAATGTTGAGAGTGCCGCCTGTTTCTTCCATGGCGTGAAAAGCATTAGTGCAGAGGTTGGTTATTATCTGATGGATCTGTGTTGGATCTGCGAGAATCAGTCCTGTCTCTGGATCGATATTTTGCTGGATGTCAATGGTTGTAGGTAATGAGGCACGAAGCATTTTTATTGCTTCTTTTATAATTAAAGCTGGTTGCAGAACTATCTCTTCAGTCTCTGCTTGGCGACTAAAGGCGAGAATCTGCTTCACAAGCTCTTTGGCCCTGTGACTTGCCTCGACAACCCTGTCGATATCATTTCTCATCGTCGATCCTGTTGGGCAATCCTCCTGCACCATTTCTGCATAACCAAGGATTGCCCCGAGAATATTATTGAAATCGTGAGCAATTCCCCCAGCCAAAATGCCGATAGCCTCCATTTTTTGAGCTTGGAAAAGTTGTCGGTCTTTTTCCCTCAACAGGTCACGTGTATTCCTCAAGTCCGTTATATCCATTGAGGAAACGATAATCTCAGTTAATTCTCCGCTTCCTTGTTAAATTGGGGAGTGGCTTTGATTATCACCCAGGTGGGTTCTTGCTCAGAAGCATGTGTTATCCCAATAATATAGTCAATCAGCGGTTTTTTGGTTTTTTTAACAATATTTACAGGGTATTCATCTGTAGTGAGTGTTTCCCCATTTTCACCAATGAACCCCCATCCAGGCTCGGCTGTACTCTTTCCTAACAGTTGTTCTTCTTTAATCCCTAAGATTTTTAGAGCAGTCTGATTGAATTTTTTCACCTTACCTTTCTCTAACATCATGAACAACAACTCCAGCCTGAATAGTCTGAAGTAAGTTTTGCACCTCGATCTCACTTTCTCGTAATGCATTTGTTGATTGTGTGTTTTTTTCTATCGCTTGTTGGAGCTCGGAGACATACCAATCGTTTTTTCGTTCAGCTTGTATCAGTCGAACCATTGCTGCAACCCGAGATAGAAGCTCACGGTTTGAAATTGGCCGGGCAATATATCCATCGGCCCCAGCGTCAAGGCCATCAGCCTGATCATGTGATGATGTCTTTACACCAGACATCATCATAATATATTTTTTCTGATGATCTGGATTTTTCTTGAGTTTCAGACACACCTCTGTTCCAAGAATATCAGGAAGTATGAACATCGAGCAAAATAAGGTCAGGATGTTCCTGTACGGCTTTCTCCAGACACTCATTGCCAGTTTCTGCGCCTAACGACCTCGTACCCTTCCTTTTTTAAGATGCGAGCAGTTGCAAAAAGAATATCAGGGTCATCATCAACAACTAATATACGAATATCACTGTTATCCATTATTTCTCTTTGTATTTAAAAATGGTAAATGTTGTTCCTGAGCCTTCTTCACTTTCGGCAGTAATTTTGCCATGGTGGGCCTCAATTATTTTGCGGGTTATGGTCAAACCCAAACCAGTGCTTTTCTCTCCACCTGTCTTGACTGCACCGGTCTTTGAGAAAGGGGTAAAGAGCTGTTTCATAGCTTCCTGACTCATACCGACTCCTTGGTCTTGAACAGAAAAGACTATGCTTTCATTGACCTCTTTCAGGGTGACAGACATGCATGTTCCGGCTGCAGAATGTTCAATTGCGTTACCAAGTATATTACTCATCGCCTGCTCGATTTTGTCGGCATCTAAAGAAATTTCAGAAAACTGGGTCAACGGTCACATCCAAGGCAATCTTTTTTTTACCAGCCTGAATCCGAGCCAGGACAAGACTTCTCTCTAAAATTTCAGCAGGGTTTACTTGGGCGATGTTGAGTTGAAAGCGACCGGCCTCAATAGCACTGACATCGAGAAAATCATCAACCAGTCGTTTCATAAAAAAGGCAGAATTCTCGATTCTGGTCAGAAAGCCGGTATGTTCTTCATCGAGTTGTTCTTCGGTTTCATCAAGCAGAAACTCACATAATTGAAAATGACCGAAATCGGTTTGCGCAGGTCATGAGCCGCCATTCCCAAAAACTGGTTTTTAATTTTGTTAAGATGTTCAAGTTGCGCGTTTTTTTTATGGAGCGAGCGTGTCAGATTGTTCAACTCCTGATTGGCATGAAGCAATTCCAAACGGAGCAGTTCCAGTTCTTCAGCGTCACTTTTTGCAAACACCAGGATGGAATCGTTAACACTACGAAAATTGAAAAGATATGATCTTGGCAGAGAATTGGGTATGTTGAGGCTAAGAAGAGAGTGGCTGTCTTTATGAATATATTCCTCTAACCTAAATGACTGCTGAAAATCAACCAACAGCTCCCCAAAACTCCGACCAACAATGGATGTGCCCAGAAGTTCCTGGCAATACCTGTTGACCGCCAGTACCACTCCATCTTCACCCAGCTGGAAAAAAAGAACCGGCACATCATCTTGAAAATATTCGAGGATAACCTCTGATTGAGCGGGTGACAGGAGCATAAAGGAGTTTATAAATTTGCTTCCAGTTGAGCAAGTGACTCGAGGTAATTGGTTCCAGGATAATTCTTCAACACTCCTGTTCCCCCCCATACGAAAGCATGGCCACCGACAAGAATATCAAGATTTTTGAAATGAGCATGTATGGCTTCAAGTGTAACCTTCAAGGTGGTATGTTGAAATAAACGGCGAGTGATAAGCCTATGAGATCGGGCTGTATTTCGTCGATAAATTTCAACAATTCTTCAACGGGGGTATTGGCACCGAGAAAGTGTGCATCCCAGCCATGCAGTTCAAAGATATCCGCGACCATCTTCCCCCCGAGCTGGTGATATTCGTTGGCAGTGCAGGAGATGATGGCTTTCTTTGCCGATTGTAAGCCGGTAAAGAGGTGTGGATATGTGACACTCAGCATATTCTCGGTTATCATTGTCGCCAAATGTTCTCTGGCAACACTGATTTCATTCCTTTCCCAGAGCTCACCCACTCTGTACATGCTTTTCTGAAAGAGATCAGTATAGAGTTGTCGAATTTCTATTTTGTCCTCCAGAAGAGTGGTCACAATGTTCAGACATGCTTTCTTGTCACCAGTGAGCAGCGAGGCCAGATAGGTTTGATAGAGCTCATTTTCAATTGGCATATATTCATCCTTTGTTAAGCCTTTGCTGCGAAACTATGTCGTTTGCCTTGTGGATGGTTTGCTCAACCGCACCTACCCATGCACTGGAAAAATTATCGACATTAACAAGCCATTTTTGTACTCCGCTGAGTGCTCCTGTTATACCATTATTTTCATCAATTACTGCGCTTACCAGCAGAAAACCGGTATTTTTCAAGGCCTTACTCATGACTGTTTCGACACTGTGCTCAAACTCTTCGGCCAGGTTATTGAAAACCTTCTCCTCGATATGTTTGAGTCTGTTTTCTTTGAGCTTTTCAGAAGATTTGAGCAGTTTATGATAGAACGTTTTGTTTTCAGGAATAGCCGCCGTCAGCTCCAAAGAGAGACAATCTAGTATGGTTTCCATCATGAGGGAAGGCATTCCCCTTGTCGCCAGCACCCGGCAAAGCCAATCGACTTGTTTCTGTAAATCATTTGATCAAGGGCTGTCAGTGTAGCCAACCAACAGGTATCACTGTCGCTAAATCGCTTACCCCTTTTTCCATAACGCTTTTCACAGTACGGATACTCATTCCAGCACTGATTACTGGCATTCAATGCTGCCTGAATTTCTCTTTTGTCACTAGGTATGGGATGGTTGCCTGCTGCCGGGTTTATCCGGGCCACATGGAAGGTATGCACTTTTCTTTATGGGATATAAGGCATTGTAAAGCACATCCAACCCAGCGAATGTCTCATGGGCAGCTTCAACGATAGGGCCATGCTCTGTTGGGTCACCAAGTACTTTATTCATCTTTTCGAAAACTGTTGCCACTGGGCTGTAACTTTATCCTTATAGCTGGAGTAATAACGGCTGCCATCGGATTGATCAAGATGGTAGCTCTTGATAATATCCGGCTGATGCATATGATTGCCCAGCGTTGAACCTTCCATTACATAAAGATATCCTAAGAGAGAGAGTGGCTGTTCAATGCTTCTTAACCGGATTTTTTCGGCGATCGATAAAGCAACTTCGATAGTAGGGGTATTGTCTGAGGAAACCCTTGGTTCGAAAAAGTGAAGATCCTCCATCAGCAGGGGCAGTTTTCGTAAATCATCCTCCCAGATACGGGCAATCTGTTCATTTTCTGAAGCGGCGATCTGGTCCTCTAGGACACTATGGATAACACTCAGTGCCCTAAGCTGGTTAACATAACATTCCAAAGGAAGTCGGTGTGCGATAAATTCACTGAAATAGGGTAACGATTCAAGTTTCGCATGATAAGCTGCTGTCTCAGCTTTTAATGTTGCCATTATCTTCATAATTTTTCCTTATTAATGCCTTTTACATCAATAGATGTACCATTTTGTGTATAAGTAGCAATTTGAGACAAACATCTCTTCTGCTTAATCTATCAGCAATAGGGTCACCACAAAAGATAAATATCTGCCACTCTCATATACACCGTAATATTTCAAGGGCTTTATTGTGGACATTACCTGTATAAGCATTTCGGTGAAGAAAGATGCTTCTTAAAAGTTACAGTTTAGTGGGAAGGATGGCTGTTAAAGAGTTTCCAGATAGGATAGGTCGAGTTAAAAAAAAGAGAATTGATCAGAAATGGAGTAACTGCATAGAAGAGGTATCCAAAGAACCCCTCTCAAAAGTGCAACAGAACCCCAGCGAGACATATCTACTCAAGTTCTGGTTCTCATTAGCCCAGACACCTATCAACTTTTATCGAGCCGTCCATCCGAGATGCTGAAGATTTTCATCCGAGACAATTGCTCCATTTCTTACCATCGTCGGCGTTGATACTACTTTCTTAGCAGTGCGGGGTAGCAATTCGACAGATATCGTGTCGTTTTTCAGTTACTTTCTTGCATGATGCTTGATATGGTTAACAAGGTTAACAATAAACAGATGCCCATTGTTTTCTCGATGCCGACCGTTGCCGGTGAGATCTGCGGCTGGTCTTCCTGGAGGATGATATCAACCCGCGCAGGTTCATCTGTTTTGACTCAATTTGCCGGTGGGGGCTTCAGCGAGGATCACCGACCGGAATCCCTGGGGGCACGTGTGAGATCACGATTGGAACGGAATCGCTGATGACCGAGAGTGATGTGATATTGTGCATCTTGTCTAACACATTATACCCTGCATAAGATTGCAAAAGCTTGTTACGAAGTTTCTCTATAATAACTCGAAAATAAAAGGAAAATGTATGAGCCTTTTGGAGAACATCATTGCTGGTTTGGTTAGCGGAGTCTGTGCAACTGGAGTAGTAACGTTGTTTGCAGTGTGGTTGCGAAAGCGCGTGGTCGATAAATACAAACTTACTAAGGACGCCAAGGTGATTTTAGCTTCTCTCTGGGATGAAGGGTTAATCCGTCCGGTCTCTGCAATTTCCAAAGAGCTGGAGATCCCGGTAGAGGAAGTCGAGAAAGAGTTGGAAAATCTAAAGAAAAACGGGCTAGCCCGATTCGAAAAAAAACCGAAAAAGGGACGCCGCTGTGGAAAATTACATGGAAAGGGCAAGAATATCTTTCACAGATTTCATGGTTGGGAGATATTATGTCTTGAGCGAGTTGTGTTGATACTCATTGTATCCACTGCGCTGTTTCTCATTCGGACGCCGAGTATTGCAAAACGGACGGTGATGAGCATTGATCGGTATACTCCATTTTTCATCATCTCTATGCTCGATAGTACT
>CAWCTP010000021.1:0-12676 GCA_963798425.1 uncultured delta proteobacterium
GTGCCCAGGCTGCATCAATCGGCTTGCTCTTACTGTCGAGTTCCATTGGAAACATAAGGCCATTCGACAGATTGGCGTTATGCGATATCGCCAGCAGCTCGGAGCCTTTCTTGCGCTGTTGATCCATCCAGTTCCACAGATCCTCGGGGTGGTCCGAGTCGATCGCGCTGAATGGCGCTGCGGGCAGGTCTTTGCAGCTTCTGAAGAACACGTTTCGATGCATGTTCTGGTTGCCCGGCATCGAGGTCCACTCATACGCGCAGAACGTCGTGAATTCGCCAGGTTTGTAGTATTTGTCTGCGATTTCCGTATTGTTCTGCCAGACCGATTCAACGATCTTCGGGTCGAGCAAGGCCTCGATCGGCTTGCCATCGGCAAGGCTGCCCGCCAGCCGCTGGAAAATCTTGATCATCGAGTTGTCTTTTGACGGCCTGAGCGTAGCGGCTACTGGCAACTTGTATATGGGAGAGCTCGGGTCATTCACCAGGCGCATGACGCCCACGTATTCCGAGTGATCCGTAACTCCTTGGAAGTCTAGGGGCGTTTTGATCTTCACGTCATATCCGGCGGGATGCTTGATCGTCTGGCCCATTGAATATTCGTAAGCCTCAGCTGGACCTGTCAACTTGTTGCCCATGAGGTAAGCATCCAGCGACCAGCTTGTGTGCTGGTGGGTCTGCCCGAAGTAGGCGTTCCGATCCTCGGCAAATGCCGAACCCGAAGCCAAGGGGATGACAACGGAAAGGGCCGCGATGAAACACAGGTATCTCGAATTGATTTTGTGAATGTTCATCTGTCTTTGCTCCAGTATTTATAGTGGTTGAGTTATTTAACCAACTCAATTACATCAGTTAGCGACCATTATGCCCGGTGCATGCCTGGTAGCCCTGAGGAAATTCAAGGGTGCCGAGCGGGGATTCGATCTTGGCTGAAGTAGTGAGGGTCCAGAAAGCCCAGCGCATAGTCAGATCCCGCACCCTCCTGGGTCACAGCCATCGCGGGGGTGACGCTGCCTGCGTTGAAGGCGACCAGCACGCGCAGCTCGGTCCCGATCGCAGCGATTGGCTCGCGCTGAATCGACACAGTAACAATCTGCCTGGCTGCATATTCATTTGCCTCCATGTTGTTGTTTTTGATTTATGCTTTACTCAATCGACCTTCATGGAATAGATTGAGCGATAAAAACAATTTTATAGTCGTTTCATAAAAGTCTACATGAATATTTATCCAGAAATAGCACCTGAATTGCAATGAGTTATAACCTTTAATGAAATAATTATTATTATTATTTGTACAAGTATGGGGTATGTCAATTGATGGCCAGATAAAAGTAACAAAATGACCAGTAAAGATAAAAAGGACGACACCTCTTCAGCCTATGCCTATTTACCTGAGGATGACTTGCACGCAAATCTACACCCAATCATTCAACTCATTCTGGATAGTGCACTCCAGGTATTATGCGAACACGACCATGTGGGCTTTACTACACGTCGTGTAGCAGCTGTAGCAGTCTTCTCGCCAGGTAATCTCATCTACCACTTCCCCAGCAAACACTAGTGTCTCGTCAACATTCAAGTGTCGGATAAAGGCGCAATAATTTTATCCGAGCACTATCAGTAGTAAAATGCCAATTCACCTTGGCGTTTTTGTTGTTTCTATATTCTTGCCATGCACTGACTTCTTCGATATTGTCAATTCTTCTATTCAGGCACTGGCCTGTGAGAACGTTTAACTCTATCTCGGCCATATCTCCCATGTTTCGGGGTATAGACAAACTCAAATCGGTCCCATAATATTTTTGCTTTGGCAGGCGGAAAACTTTCATAAAGAGATCCAGGTTGATGTGTGTTCAGATTGTCCATCACCAAAGTTATTTTTTCTGCTTCTTTATATCTTTCTGATATCTCTTCCAGGAAAACCGCCCAATCTCGCTTGGTCTTTCTTTCAGTGATCGTCACCATACGCTTTCCCGTCAGTGGTTCACAGGCAATAAAAATATTGCAAACACCATGACGGACATACTCGAAATCATACCTTGCCGGCTGTCCTTCTTTTGCTGGAATCGGCAATTTTGTTTCCCCGATCAATTGTTTCGGTGACTCGTCCATGCGTACTAAAGGGTGAAGGAAATCACAAGGCCGTTTATAAACATCAAGCACCTTTTCCATATTGGCAACAAAACTGCCATTGTGTTCCGGTGGAATCAACCAACCTTTTTGCTGCCAAGGTTTGAGTTCGTTTTTTTTAAAATGCGCCTAATTGCTTCATGAGAAATGCTGTCTATGTATTCAAGTTCAACTGCCTTGTCGGCCAGTAATCGTAAGGACCATCGACCAAAGCCCTCTGGGGCGTCGCTGCAACTCAAGGCAACGATATGCGCCTCGAAGTCTCCGCCTGTCTTTTTTTTATAAATTCGATCTGCTTTTCTTTTATCGAGAGCAATATCAATCCCTTCCTCAACAAACCGTTTCTTCACGCGGTCAATTTTCTTCATGCTGATATTCAAAATTCTTCCCAGAAAACCAGCTGTAAATGGAGCATCCAAAATTATTGATAATTCCAGAAAATCAACCGAGGCACTTGCTCCATTTCTGACCATGACCGGCGTTGGTAGTACTTTCTTAGCATTGCGGGCAGCGATTCCGCAGTTCGTGTTGTGTTTCAGTTACTATCAACCACGATGCCTAACGCTTCTGTCCAAGTGACCAGCAAATATTTTCATGGATAATCTCTAATCTCAAATTGCTTTTTTATTGTTAGGTTTTGAAGACAGTACGATTTCGGATGAACAGTAGATCTCTAAATTAAAGCCGGTTGTCACTTAGTTATAGGTTCACTCTGGCAATCCTATTTTAACACCTTGAACCAGAGGGGGCGTGAGTCAATTAGTTGACCTTACGACCGACTTTTTTATACATACGAAAATTTGATACAGATCTAGTTTATCTGTAAAATGTCTTGAAATCCGGTTTTTAATTATTTGCCACAACATGAAGCCGATCATGCTACAGACGATGCCTCCAACCGATCCAGAAATCACGGGCACCGTACTTCAAAACTGCAGCGGAAAAGCCGAGGAAGCCAGCCTGTTCTTGACGCAGACCTGCACCCTTAGCTCAGCTGGGTAGAGCAGACGATCGACAGGCTTGCAACCTATACACCACTGGCATGTACCCTGGCTCAGCTTGTCCGATTATTATGTCGATTACTACACAGACATTCTGTACCGTTTAATTGAGATCAGAGTATCAATGTTTGCAGGTAAATAGTAATTGTCCCGCAACCTCGCAGCCTTTCAAAATGTCCCGTTTTCCGGTTTTTTCCATATTGTCGGAAAATAAAACCGGAAAAACGAAAAACACAACCAGTTCAGCTATCATCCAAGTCACGTGTATTTTTGTTATCTGTACAGAATAAATGAAACAATAATTTTTGCAGCACAAGGCGTAAAATTTGCATACAAATAATAATTTACTGGTGCTATTTCAGGTAGAAGACTCTTATCAATGCCAGCGACAGTTCAGTAATTAACCTTAAATTATGCGATGGCAATTTCTCCCATCGTTCAACAGCATAAAGAAAATGCAAGGTCGATATTTTTGCACTCGACTCCCTGACAGTTCGATCCACGATTTTTTTTTTGAGTTAAAGAAATAGAGGATAACACGATCCTTCCTGGTTGATGAAATACTCAGCAAGGCATGTAATGACTGATGTCAAAGAATGTTATTTTTTAAACGAGTAGACTAGTCACCTTGATCATAAAAAAAGTTGGGATGGAGTTGTAATTCCCCAAGCTGGGCTCCTCTCACAGGCCATGGCGAAGTAAACCATGGGTAGAAAACAAACAACCAGCACAGGAAAAGGAGGTAGTAGGGAAATTATTTGTCCCGGTAGTGACCAGCCAACTCGCCCAGCCGGCCGTGCCGGAATGCTGAGGAAATCCAGCCGATTGGGCTTCGGCAGACAGAACCTTTAATTATGGAGGAGCAAATGGAAATGAAGAAATCTTCGAGATTATTTCTTTTGGGAGCGGGGCTAACATTCAGTTTCGCGCTTGTTACACCATCCCTTCATGCGGCTTCCGATGTGGCCGCTTTGCAGGCCCTAGGAAAAAGGCTTTCTCTACCCCCATTTCCCGGCCCCGGGGGAACAGGCCTGCGCCAGTTGTCACGATCCAGCCGTCGGGTTCACAAATCCAATCCAGAAGTTCAACAAGACGACCGTTGCTATCCCCGGTGCTCTTCCACCCGGTAAAGGACCCGAGCAAGATCGGCAACCGAAACCCCCGACCTCCGCGTATGCGGTGTTCAGCCCGCGGTTCAACGAATGCGGAATAGGGCGGCAGGTCACTGCGGGGGTAATTTTTGGAATGGGCGCTCCAAGGGCAGCGGCCGTGACGGGCTCCCCCAGCTGTTCCCAGGGGCCGCGGATAGGTCACACCTCCCTGAGTTAGTCTTCCAGACCATGCAGACGAAATACACGAACATTTTTAATTTAAATCTCGCTGAGGCTTACCAAAAGTACCTAGGACCCACGGCTGATCAGGCGCTGAACCCCTTCACCAATCCGGTGGAGCAATCCACTCAGGAGCGCGCGGTCTGTAGAGCAGTCAAGCAGGACGCGTACATGGCCGCCTTGTACGAACAGGCATTCGATGAGCCAATCAAGTGCAATGATAACGAGCATAACTTTGTCACTCATATGACGCACTCCGCAGTCGCTTACCGGCGCATAGCACTGTCGCTGGGGGCATATCAGGCCTCGTATGAGGTGGTGCCATTCGATTCCAAACGCGATAGGGCATTGGCGAACGACTGCCACGCCGAAACCGAATGGAACGTACAAGGACGACACCCCCGTGCCTTCCCACTGGTCGAGGGCACGAACAACAAAACCTTCACGGCAAAAGAAAATTCTGGGCACGATCTGTTCTACGCGGTCTTAGGCTTTGGTCCGAACGGCCTCGTCTCCATCCCATCGACCTGACACTGCCTGCGCCCGGCGAGACCGCGGACCAGACGACGGCACGTCTGGCCAAACTCGACGTCGCGCAGAGGGCATGCAACACGACCGTGGTCAAGCGCGCCAACTGCGCTCTCTGCCACATTGGCACACCGGAGATCTCAGTCGAAACCCGACCGGCACGCCTGATCCCGATGGGACTCACCCCCAGCAGTTGTAACGGATTTTTGGTATCACAACATTGGTACGCCGCCTAACCTGGATATTCCGAGTCCCGATTACATCGACGGTGGACTCGCCGAGCACACGGGTGACCCTGTCATGTTCGGCATCCACAAGACCCCGACGCTGCGCAACGTCGACAAACGGACAAAACCGAATTTCACTAAAGCCTATACCCACAACGGCTCGTTCAAGAGCCTGGAGGGTATCGTGCACTTCTACAATAGCAGCTTCATAGGGGGCGCAACGGCCAACAGCTTTGGCCTCACCCGCTGTCCGGCGCTTCTCAGAACAGGCGGCCAACCTGCAGCATTGCTGGCCTGCGCCCGAGTCCGACCAAGGCTTGTTCGTGCCATTATTTCTCGGGGATCTCGGGCTCAACCAGTGTGAGGAAAAGGCATTGGTTGCGTATCTGAAGACGCTGTCGGACATCCCGGAGGTAGACCCGAACCAGCCGCCCAAGGAAGACCCGAACGCGCCACCTAACTGACGCCTTAAAGAAAGCTCATTGAAGACAGACGGCTTGACGGAGTTCAGGGCATTGCCGAGACAAGCAACGCGCACAGTAATGCAATATCGGCGTGCCCTGGAGCTGGATGATCTCTGTAAACAGTGAGGTCAACAAAGGGAGCTGCTTCAGGGTATATCGGCCTCTTCTCCACGATGTTCTTCCGCTATAGCCTGGCCTTTGAAAGATCAGAGACATCTCATGCAGAATGAATGATGTTGTTAGTTGAGGATGATCCCATAGTCTGCGAGAGTGCGAAGGCCATGCTTGAGAATATTGGTTTGACTGTCTTTGTGGCTGAAGGAGGGCACAAGGCGGTTGCCCTGTTTCAAAAGAGCACCACAATCGCATAGTCTCTTCTCACTGACCTTTCTATGCCTGATATGGATGGTTGGGAAACGATTGCCGCCCTGCGTAAAATTAAACCAGACTTTCCGGTAATCCCGTCTAGCGGTTATGACAAAGCCCAGTAATGACTAATAATCACAAAGAATTGCCTCACGCTTTTCTGCAAAATCCGTATACAAAAGATAATTTAAAGAATGTAATAACCAAAATTCTTGGTGATGCAACAGCGAGAGGGCATGCATAGGCCTTTATTTAATAGTAGGTACCCTACCTGATGCTAGACAGTATCACGCAGTCTCATATTGAAGATGTGCACTGCCAACGCAAAGCAATTGGTAAATTCGTTTGGTTAAGGTGTTTCCTGGTCAGTCTTGACTCAATCTTCACCTAAAAATATGCAAAATATGGAGTATCTCTGCCCTTGGTAAAATAAAAGAGCATTTTTCCAAAATAGTAACGGGAAATGGAGCCAGTTGAAAATCTAGATGCTTCCAGACCATCAATAATTTTAATTGCTCCATTTCTGACCATCATCGGCGTTGATAGTACTTTCCTTCCTGGCGTTTAATTTTGGTTCAGGTTGGACTATACCGTCATCATAAAAACCTAAAATGTTTCACTTGGAATTGAACATACTGTTCTGCAAGTAGCTATTCTGCCATCTGTTTATTGTGGAGAAGGTAAGTGTCGCAACTTTTTAGGATGCCATTTGCCTTGCTGCAGCCGCTTTTGGATGAGTGCTCTATACTTAAGGGGAACAAGTGGTTTCTTCCTTTTATGACGATTGCGATTACAGAAGATGCAAGCAGCAACAATATTGTTTTCTTGGTCTTTGCCACCATCACAACGAGCTAATAAGTGTTCTGCAGTACACTGGAATCTTGCTGCATATTTTTTGGTGATTTTGTGTTTGTTGGCAAATTCTTTTTGTTTGCCCTCCCACATTGGACTACCACAATAATAACAGCAGCCTGACTGTTTATTGAATGCAACGAGACGTTTTTGGGAAATCTGAATAGACATGTATGGACTCCGAAAAAGTTACGGAAGCCCACTTTTTGAGGTAATTCTTATGTGGCAAGTAGACTTCCTGATTCTTTATGAAGCCTACTTTTTGTGACTGGCATGAGACATAGGTAGGCTTCTCTTAATAGAAGCCCGCCATGGCTATATGTAGCGACCCGCAATGATAAACGCCCGGACCCGCAATAATGATTAATCTGGGCCCACAATAAATGAGAATAAGAACAGGCCCCGACCCACATTAAACGATAATGGACCCACATTAAGTGATACTGGGCCCGCAATGATGACACCGGACCCACATTAAGTGATAATAAGGATCAGGGCGTCAGCGTGGATGAAAAAAGAGTCGCGGCAGTAATTTGAAAATCAGCTAAAGGGGGCAGCACCCCCTAATAAAGGAAAATCAGGTGTTGCTAGTGTTTTGGTTTGCTAAATAAGAATCAATTGCTAAAATATATTGGTTGGTAAGCTCCTGTGTTTCCTGGAAAACCATGTCCATGACAGGGTCTCTCGTTACTTCTTTTTTACTACTGTCCGTCCCCCAATCCTTTTCAATAAATAACCGATCAAATTCACCTAATTGTTTTGTGAAATGGTCAAACATATCGGAAACTTGCTCTGAGCTGTCTCGTTCAATATACTCAGCATCACTGATTAGTGATTGAAAATAATCCTCTACTCCCAGCAGGCCATCTTTGGAGTGTGAAATACTCTGCTGTAAGTCTTTATTGATCTCAAGTCCCTCTTTTAGAGCTTGGATTTCTTGCCTTATGGTATCCTTAAATTGAGGATATCTTTGAGCCTTTATCTCTTGTTGGTCAATGTAATCAGAAGTTTGTTGAGACTGAAACGAGCGAACCTCGGAAAGCAAATTACTATATTCCCCTTTCAATTCATCGCTTATCGGTAACTTTGAAATGGCTTGTGTAGCCACTTCGTAGTCGTAATTCGTTCTGAATAGGGTGTAGCTTGAATTTAGATAGTTTCTGGAACCTTTAACGGCAGCACTCATTGTCCCTGTGATCGTATTGAGATCTTGGTCGGAAAGTTCTTTGGATGCCTTTGATGTTAGCTGATCTAGTTTGCTGGTTAAATGATCGGTCTCATGAATGTCGCTTGATCTTGAAATATCGTGGAAATTCCATTGACCAATCAGTGTCGGACCTGAGTAATTGACAATAATTCCTGAGTCAGTGGCAACTCCTCCAGTAATGGGACCCACTTCTTTTGCCCTTGCTTCCAGTTCTGGATCAACTGTAAATTTGTAGTTTTCATTAGACGGAGGATCTCTTAACCACTTAAGAAAGTCCTCGTCAAAAACTTCGTTATCAGATTGGTCAAGTGCGTCAACAAATTGATTCCTCTCTTCGCCTGAAAGCCCAAAAGCATATCTCTGTAGATTTAACTTGAATTGAGCTTTGGATGAAAAGTTCACAGTATCATCCCTTCTCTCCGCTGCTTTGCTATCAATGCTATCAAAAAGTTCAGTGTCAAGCTTTACATTGCTTGAACTAGCTGAATTATCAGCTTTAGCTAGAAAAGGATTTGTCGCTATTCCTGTGTTTATGGTGTTCATTTTTCTCAACCCTCCATGTGTATGTATAAGGGAGTTATCGGCCGTTATGATGAAATTCTTTATTGTTAATGGTCATTTCGGGATGTGTGTTAGGTGTCATGACTGACATCACGACAATAACTTGCACCTCCAGCAGTAAAATATTCTCACTGACAGGATTAACAGTTTCATCGAAGATGTAGTTACGATGGTTCCCGGCACCCCCGCCATCTCAATTTTTCATTTCAGCTGCCTTAGCTCACTGATCAGTTCTGGAGGGAAATGACGGTAGAAAGTCGTTCGTCCAATATCAAGTTGTTTGATAATGTCTGATATGAACGGGTAGTTTTTGGAATCTTTAATCATAGATTCAGCAGTACGGATTTTATCCACAGTCATGCTTGGTGGCCTTCCACCTCTACGCCCTCTTTTGTGAGCAGCTGCGAGTCCCGCACGGGTATTTTCAACAATCAATTCCCTTTGAAATTCATCGAATGCGGCGGTCATATGAAAAAACAAACGGCCCTCTGGTGTTCCTGTATCGATATTTTGAGTAAGAACCTTCAGCTTAATTTTACGTTGCTCAAGATCATAGGTGGTGGCAATGATTTGCCTGATGGAACGAGCCAGCCTTGACAATTTCCAAACTACAAGCGTGTCTCCCTCCCTCATATAGTTTAACGCCGCCTCCAGCTCAGGCCGCTCCTTGTGCGAACCTGATATTTTTTCGATAAATATCCGTCCACACCCTGCCTTTTCCAGAGCATCGGTTTGCATCTGCGGGTTCTGATCCATCGTTGAGACGCGAGCATATCCAATTAGCATTATTTTTATTCCAAAAACGATTTTACTTGAGAATAACAGAACAAATGTTTTAGAACAATGTTTTGAAACATAATAATATGTATTTTTGCTTGGGGTGAGCACAAAAGAAGGTATGTTTCAAAAACCTTGGTTTTTGGTACGGAAACTATGGGTAAAAAAATCCCGGAAGAAAGATTATTGGATTTGCAAAAGTGTTTAGATCTTCTACCGCCAAGAAATACTGAACGGATGAAGATGATCCAGGCCTTCGCCGACCTCTATGCGGTTTCTGTAAATACCGTATACCGTAGTTTAAAAGATAAACGAGTCCCAAAATCTCTCCGTCGTTCTGATGCAGGGATTACCAGAGTTCTTCCAAGTACAGAGATGGAACTGTATTGCCAGATCATCGCTGCCATGAAACTGAAGACCCGCAATAAAAAAGGGCACCACTTACCTACCACGGAAGCTCTTCGCCTTCTCGAAAAATTTGGTATTGAAACTGCCCAAGGTCTGAAAAAACCTCCAAAAGGAATACTAAAAAAGACAACGGTCAATCGGTACTTAAAACGATGGGGGTATGATTTCCTCTCCTTGGATATTGAACCTGCTTCTGTACGGTTTCAAGCAAAACATTCAAATGATTGCTGGCATTTTGATTTAAGTCCATCTGACTTGAAACAGTTGCCCGAGTGGCCTGCATGGGTTGAGAACAGGAAAGGACGTCCCACCCTCATGCTTTACAGCCTGGTCGATGATCGCAGTGGTGTCGCTTACCAGGAATATCATGTTGTTTTTGGTGAGGATGTAGAGGCTGCTCTCCGTTTTCTTTACAGGGCTATGGCAACAAAGGAGATTGAGGGTTTTCCTTTTCAGGGTATTCCTTTGATGATCTACACGGATAACGGCCCCATTGCCAAAAGCCGTGTATTTCATAGAGTTTTAGAATATCTCGGCATTGAGTTGCGGACACACATGCCGAAGGGCAAAGATGGTCGCCGAACTACAGCCCGGGCAAAAGGAAAAGTCGAACGACCTTTTCGGACCATTAAGGAAATCCATGAAACTCTCTACCATTTTCATACACCAAAAAATGAAGAAGAGGCAAACACTTGGCTTTTGAATTATGTCCTCCGTTATAACGAGAAGGGGCATCGATCAGGAAAGCATTCCCGAATTGAAGATTGGATCAACAACCTGCCGACAGCCGGACTCCGAAAAATATGCTCTTGGGATAGATTTGCAACTTTTGCCAGAGAGCCGGAGCGCCGGAAGGTGGCTGGTGATGCTACCATTAAGGTGAATGGCGGAACCTATCGTGTCGACTCGACTCTTGCCGGGCATGATGTGATTATATGGTGGGGACTCTTTGACACAGAACTATTCATTGAGCATGAAGAAAAAAAGGTAGGTCCATTTTATCCCGATGAAGGGCCAATTCCTCTTCATAAATTCCGTTCTTTTCGGAAAACCAAGGCTGAAAAGAGAGCGGATTCCATTGAAAAGCTGGCCGAAGAAATTGCGCTCCCTAAAGAAGCCCTAACCGATGACAGCAGAACAACGGCTGCGTTGATGAGGTGTCTTTCCGAAGGAACAGCTGTTATTGAATTTAAGGACCCTGATCCTTTTCAAGAATTCACTTATCCCGGCGTCCTGGAAGCAAAAATAGCTATAGCCAATTATCTCGGAATTCCTCTCGCCAAGCTGCCGATAGAAGATAAGCAAAAGATAGATGAAATTTTAGCCGGTACACTTCTAAAGAAAGAAGTACTAGATGAAGTCAGATGCTATTTTCGGCAACAACGAGAAGGGGTTAAAAATGTTAAGTGATGTGATGAAGCATTTTCAGCTGGTGAAGGAGTTTCGTAACGTTGGCTATTTTGAGACAGCGCATCATAAAGAGATTTTCCAAGAGCTCAAAACAGCCATTCGGCAGGGAAAACTGATTGCTGTTTCCGGTATTGTAGGAAGCGGTAAAACAACTACTCTGAGAAAAATACGGGAGACTTTAGACAAAGAGAAAGAGATTATCGTAGCCAAGGCCATCTCGATAGAAAAAAACAAGGTCACGCTCAATACTCTTATTGTCGCCCTTTTCTATGACCTGTCTACTGAGAAGGAGTTGAAAATCCCAACCCAGGCAGAGAAAAGGGAAAGGAAGCTTCAAGAGCTTATCAAAAAGAGAAAAATGCCAGTAGCCCTTTTTATTGATGAGGCCCACGATCTTCACGGGAACACATTGATTGGTTTAAAGCGCCTCATTGAGATGGTGCAGGATTGTGGCGGCACAATGTCCGTAGTTCTTGCTGGTCACCCAAAATTAAAAAATGACCTCCACCGGTCATCGCTTGAAGAAATCGGCTCAAGGACAACGGTTTTTAATTTGGATGGAATAGCTGCCAGCAAGCGTGAATTTATTGAATGGTTGCTGCGTGAATGTACAAAACCGGACACTGATATTGATTCCATCATCACAGAAGAAGCCATTGATCTGCTGGCCGATCGCCTTTTGACTCCTTTACAAATTGAACACCATCTTACACTTGCGTTTGAGGCTGCGTATATGAGTGGCGAGTCTCCAGTTACAGAAACAGTGGTTGAATCAATTTTGGCAAAGGATATTGACGGTCTTGAACAAAAATTAACCAGGCATGGATATAATGTAAAAACACTGGCCATGACTGTTAATGTTCAGCCAAAAGTTATTCGTTCTTTTCTACGCGGGAAGTTGTCCCCTGGGCAGAGCCAGGAGATTCAAGAGGAAATGCTGGCTGCCGGAATCCCTCTGTAACAAAAGGAAAATCAATAAAACCTTATTATCACTTAATGCGGGTCCGGCGTCATCATTGCGGGCCCAGTATCACTTAATGTGGGTCCATTATCGTTTAATGTGGGTCGGGGCCTGTTCTTATTCTCATTTATTGTGGGCCCAGAAGTAACTTGATTGCGGGTCCGGACGTTTATCATTGCGGGTCGCTACAGTTACCGGCATGGCGAGACGATTTCCACTGCGTTTGTCGAATCGACCGTGAACCAGGTGGTCAGCAAGCGTTTTGTGAAGAAACAGCAGATGCGGTGGACACGTCAGGGTGCACACCTGTTGCTGCAAACTCGGGTACAGGTTCTGAATGATGATCTGCGGAACACCTTTTGCCGATGGTTTCCCGGCATGAACACGGAGAAACAAATGTCACTAAAGGCAGCGGCATAGAAACCCAGCCCCCGGTTTGTTCCACTCTCGCAAT
>CAWCTP010000022.1:0-182500 GCA_963798425.1 uncultured delta proteobacterium
CAAATCTTCCGCAGATGATATTTTGCAAATACATCGCAGATGGCTTGGATCAGTGTACGAGTGGGCTGGCACATATCGCCAGGTCATGATGAGCAAAGGAAATTTTGTGTTTGCAGCACCAGCCTATCTCCCTCAGTTGATGGCAGATTTCGAAAAAGAAATCTTAGGGAAGTATACACCTTGCATCTTCAAATCGAGACAGGATGTTATTTCTGCTCTGGCAATAGTTCATACCGAACTTATCCTCATTCATCCTTTTCGGGAAGGAAATGGCAGAATAGCGCGTCTTCTTGCGATATTAATGGTCTTGCAGGCAGGTTTGCCTCTTCTTGATTTCAGTGGATTAGAAAAAGAACGTCAACGAGAATATTTTACCGCAGTTCAGCATGGGATCGACCGGAATTACGAACCTATGAGGAAGGTCTTCACTGACGTTATTGCTCGTTCGCTCCAGATTTACGAAGAATAGGTTGCTCACCTTTTTTTAACAAATACTTTTCAATAAGGGTGTTTGCTGCGATTCCTTCAATAGCTGAAGATGAGCATACGGAAATGACTAGCCCGGATAGTCGCTTAGCTTTATCACGCAAGTAGGGATTTGTTTGGCTGAGAAGATTTTTTTTCATACCGTCATTATAACACAATTGGATTGGATTTTCTTCGTTTTTTCTCTGGTCGGCAAGATGGTTTTCCCGATTCTAGGAGCCTGTCGGATTATGCCCTTTTTCCCCATCTCTTCGTTATTTTCAAAAATTAATGCTCGCAATATTAACTATATGGCTGCGCTTAATTTTTGAAAATGCCTCGATCTGAGAAAAAATTGCTATAATCCGACAGACTCCTAGAAGTCAAGATATCTCCTATAGACCTGAAAAGGGACATGAAGAAAAATATTTATTTTTGACAATTCTGGAATTGGCTCATAGTCATGGGTGATGATATTTAATTTCAACTTTAAAATACACCCGTTAAACCGGCAATTCCCGACTATTCAAAGCTGATAAGGACTTATTATAAAACAAACAAACTCCAGAAAATATATCCTGAGGAAACAAAATGTCGCAGGTAAAACTTAAAGGTAGCTGTTTATGTGGTGCTGTAAAATACGAAGTGACTGGTGATCTGCAGCGTTTTTATCACTGCCACTGTTCACGATGCAGGAAGTCTTCAGGGACAGGACATGCTTCCAATCTGATGGTTACAAATGCAACACTCGTGTTTACTCATGGAAAATCGCTACTCAAACAATACAAAGTGCCTGATGCTTTGCGATTTTCCCGGCAATTTTGTACTGAATGCGGTAGTCCGGTTGCACGATTTGTTCCTGAGTTGAACGTAGTGGTGATCCCCGCAGGCTCATCGGATGACACCATCCCTATCAAACCTCAAGCACGCATATACTGGGACTCGCGCACGGAATGGACATGTGACGGAGATACGTTACCGAGATTCCCTGAAGGCCCTCCGCCCTCCTGAACTGCTTCCAACGCGGTATACCAAAGGATAGAGTGAAATAAATAACGGTAACATATTAAAAGAGGACGAATTTAATATAAATAATGACAGTTTCCGGTATCGGTGAGAAAAAAATACTCTTGGAAAAAGCTTTCCAGGAACTTTGTGATGGCGTTGTTACGCTTGGTTTCTCAATTACCAAAAAGAATTTCTAATCAGGTTGATAGACAAGATTATCGGCATGTTTTTTCTCGGCCTTATGGTTGCCGTGCCATTGTTCAACGGATTCATCTGCGGAGGCGTAAAAGATGCTCTGTGATTTAGCGGGGATATCTGGCGCTCCACTTGTGGCTAGTTTTCTGGCAATGGGTAAGCCAAGAGATTCAGGAAGAAGCTCAGCTACCCCCTCTCACGACTGAAGTAAATATGTTCATGGACAATCTCTAATCTGAAATTGCATTTTTGTTGTTAGGTTTTGAAGACCTCACCATTTCGAATGAACAGTAGCAGTGTAAAGTCGGATCAATGGTAAAATATTCAGATCTTCGATTTGGCAATATTAACGCCGCCACCTTTTAGCTACCCCTGGTATTGCTTTGTTAGTCATTTTGGATGTTAGCTAGCAGAATGTACAGCAACACTCCGACCTCACGACTCTGGATCAAACCCGAATACTCGAAGCTCCTGATCACAGCGACACGCTTTCGCGATACGTGCGGCCCATGCGATGGCCTCCTTACTTGAAGGCAGCTCAAGTACAGTGAATCCACCATTGAGCGGAGGCGCCCACGGGTAGCCTCCCTCAGCGACTGAGCCATTGGCCGAAACTAGAACGGGCGGTACTGTTTCATCAATACCACCGCCGAAAACGTAGACGCCCGCTTCCTTCGCCTCGCGTATCACGGCATGAGCGTCTCGACCCACCGCCTCCCACTCACTGTCGGGTACATTCATTGCAGCACTGGGGAATGAAATTAGATACTTTGCCATGATCTTCTTTCTCTAAGAATTTTTGTCAGCATCTGAATTACCTAATTTTTGTCAGTTTTCTGCCTGTTGTTTTTCCATATATTTTATGCCGCTGATCTCAGGAGAAGAACTCCTATAGAATTTCTAAGTTTTTCATCAGAGAAATTATATCCACCAAGCAGGTTGACGTGTGCCCAGGCAACTGTAGAATGGGTTTCAATGAATCGAATAAGGTTTTCCCGGCTCTGTGCATCTTTTGTTTTCACCAGCGTTTATGAGAGATACAAATAATTCCAGCAGATTATGCAATTCTTGATCAAACGATTACAGGACTCAGCAATCTCCTGATCCTCTTTCTCAGCCTGGGTGAACTCATATAGGCTGCCGACAGCCAAGGCACGAGTAACCTTGTTGGCCAGCTCTACCTTGTTAAGCTGCTTTTCGATGGCTTGCCTGAGTTCTAAATCGTCTATGTGACGCAAGATGAAAAATGATTTGATGATCTGACCGAATGCCTTGAGAGTTTGGTATAAGCTGTGTTCTTTTGAATAGGAATTCAATCGTCGGAATATATCTAAGGCCGTAGTCTTCTTGAGTTTGATCGTCGCAACAAGCCGCAGGAGATCATCCCAATGCTCCCTGATCAGTTTATCATTGATGTATTTAGGCACTCCAGACTTGCTCGACAGGAGCGTCAACGGTGGTTACAACATAAATTTTCATAGTGGATATCATCTTTTATGGCGTAAGTAGACGGTTTGTTGATTCGCTGCATAGATACAAAGATTTAAGCCGCAATCGACATTGTCTTCACTTCACCGGCACGCTTGTAATTAGCAACAATAACGCCGAGTGGCGAAACTTTGCTGTCGAGTTAATTTGAAAGCTGCCGGAATCGTACCTTCGGCAAATAATCGTTTGCCCGGGCCGAGCGTTATAGGGAAAATTTTGAGCCACAATTCATCGACCAAATCGTGCTTCAAGAGCGTCTGTATCAAGTTGCCGCTTCCCCAAACGTGCAGGTCGGGGCCGTCCTCACTTTTTAGTTTCTTCACCTTTTCGGCAACATTGCCGGAAAGAAGCACAGAATTCTCCCAATCAAGCTTGAGCGATGAGTCGTGAGACGCAACATACTTTTTTACTTCGTTGATGCCGGGCCAACCAGCAGCGTGGTGCGGCCAGTATCCTGCGAAGATTTCGTATGTCTTCCGACCAAGAAGCAGCTCAGATCGTTCTAACGACATCTGCGCTTCCATCACTTTGCCCAAAAAGTCGTCCATGTAGGGACCCACCCACCCGCCATACTTGAAACCTTCCATAGTATCTTCCTCGGAGCCTCCAGGCGCCTGTATCACGCCGTCGAGGGTTATGAATAATATGACAATAAGTTTTCTCATAATTTCAACTCCTTAATCTTAATTAATATTGGTCTGCCTTATCCCTAAGGGACGGGCGCAATAGCGACTGTCCCACTTGAGCAAAGTGTTTAGGCATATAGACAAATGCTAGATGTTTAAAGCTTACTGCATGGAGTGGAGGCCGATCATATTGCCTTCCGTATCGTGCACCAGTGCAATAAACCCATATTCGCCGATAGACATTTTTTCGCTGAATATACTGCCACCGTTTTTGGCGGCACGGGCGGCGACTACCGCACAATCTTCACAGCCAAAATAGACCAATGTACCGCCACCGCCAGGATTGTACCCATCCATTTTTACCAGCATTCCATTTGCGCCAGGTGTGGTCATAGCGGCATCTTTATCCATAGGAAAGCTCCACATTTCCATATTCTTTTCTTCAGACATCTCCTCAGTCGGAGCAGGCATTAATTCCAGCTTAACTTCTAGTGTGGCTTCGTAGAACGCTTTGGCGCGCGCCATGTTTTCTACATAAATTTCAAACCAGACAACGGGATTGCTTTTCATGATGTTTCTCCTTTGGTGGGTTGATTGCAAAAATGCCTAGCGAGCATATTCAAAAGCGCCATGAGGCAGCTTTGGCTGCAACTGTTTATTGTTACACCGGCTTTTCAGCCACGGCGTGCTGTCTCGATCGTTGCTATGTCGATCTTGTGCATCGTCATCATCGCATCGAACGCGCGCTTGGCGGCAGCGGGATCCGGATCGGTGATCGCTTCCGTCAGGGCCAGCGGCGTTATCTGCCAAGACAATCCCCATTTGTCTTTGCACCAGCCGCAGGCACTTTCTTGGCCGCCATTGCTGACGATGGCGTTCCAATAGCGATCCGTCTCGGCTTGATCTTCGGTGGCAATCTGGAACGAGAATGCTTCAGTCTGTTTGAACGTGGGTCCACCGTTGATTCCGAGGCACGGTATACCCAACACGGTAAACTGGACCGTCAACACATCTCCTTTCTTTCCGGACGGAAAGTCCCCCGGTGCGCGATGCACAGCATCGACTGAAGAGTCATGAAAGGTCGCAGCGTAAAAGCGTGCAGCGTTTTCGGCGTCTTTGTCATACCAGAGGCAAATTGTGTTCTTGGCGATCTTTTTCATGTTGCTACTCTATTGAGATTTGAGGTTAAGCCATCCTCGCGCGGCGTCAACGCGTCGGTTATTGGCTGTCTAACGCCTTGCATCAGCGGCGGAGCTTTGCTGCTTCGCCTGCTTGCGCATGTTAGATACTCTTACGCCCATGACTCAGTGTCCTTGCAAACAAGGTGAATGATTGAGGCTGGACTTGATATCCAGAACGCTTGAAAGCCTTGCGGCAAAGGCTCTATTTCGTCACAGCGAACAACGCCAGCCGCTTTAAGATGCTCTGAAGCTGCTGCAATGTCATTGGTGACGACCTCAAACCAAATTTCAGCGTGGCTGATACCCGGAACGCGATCTATCCAGAGGTTGTTCGAGCCGAACTCGAAGCCTACAGAAGGAGCGTGTTTCGTTATTTCTTTAAGGCTGAGCACATCTCGATAGAACTGAACGGTTGCCTCGTATACATGAGGCGGAACCTTCATTGCGATGTTGCGGCCAGCAGTGAATGTCGCTTGCTTCGTCATGTACATTCCTCCAAGATTCCTGATGCTAGAGTATTTATCCAAACCCGAGATTCATATCTCTACGAGCGTTTTAAATCCGCCATAGACCATGCGTTTACAGTCAAAAGGCTGAGAGCCCGGCTCCATCATGTCGGCGAGGCGCGGGTCCTTCATGACTGCGGCGTTGACCTTATCACGGTGTTCCCGTGATTCGTAGACGATCCAGGCGAAGACAACCGTCTCTCCGGGTTCCGCTTTTGCTGCACTTGGAAAGGAGACCATGTCTTTAACATTCAGGTCGTCACCGATGCACTCCCGATATTCGAGCGCCCCATGCTCCTTCCATATCGCACCTGCTTTTTCGGCAATACGCCGGTATTCATCGAGCTTGTCTTCTGGTACCGGGATAACAAACCCATCTATATATTTTTCCATGACAATTCTCCTTTAAGCGTGCGGTGTTAATTCCCTGACGGGACGAACCTCTATACTGCCCACCCGTGCTGGTGGAATTTTGGACGCGACCTGAATGGCCTCGTTCAGGTCCCTGGCCTCGATCAGGTAAAACCCGGCCAACTGCTCCTTGGTTTCGGCGAAAGGGCCGTCGGTGATGGACAGCTTGCTGTTGCGGACACTTACCGTGGTAGCGGTCCGAACAGATTCCAGGGCTTCTCCGCCAAGCATGTATCCGTCTTTGCTGAGCATCTCGGCACAGGCCATACATTCGGCATCTTCGGGACTCTCAGGCAGGCTATGGAGTTTTTCTTCATTGCAGTAGACCAGACAGAGATATTTCATTTTTTCCTCCTGTGAGTGCTTGTTTGCTCTTTTAATAGATAGTCGTTTGGCAGCTCGGAAAATCGACACCATTTTCTCCGGCGGGGTGTTTTTTTTTTGAGATGTCTCGTTTCAGGATGGATTCTCTTACGTTTTCTTGTCCGGCAATTCTGCCAGTCGTCGTTTGAGCAGGCGTCGCTCGGGTTCTTGTTGGGTGAGCCCGAGGGCTCGTTCGTAGCCAGCCCGGGCCGCTGCTGCCTGCCCGAGTCGCCGATACAGTTCCGCCTGTGCTGTATGTGCGAGCGGGTAATCTATTAATTCACCTTGCTGCAGGAGAGTGTCGATGAGGGATATACCCGCCGTCGGACTGTCGCGCATAGCTACCGCCACGGACACGGTTTAGTTCAACGATGGAGGATTGTTGCACCTGCAGCAGCACATCATACAGGCCGACGATCTCTTCCCAGTCTGTTTGATCGGCGCTCTGTGCATCGGTATGGACTGCAATGATGGCTGCCTGCAGCGTATAGGGACCGGCTCTTCCCATCGATAAGGCTTGTTGAACCAATGCTGACCCTTCGGCGATTTGATCGCTGTTCCATAGCCGCCGGTTCTGGTCTTCCAGCGGGACGACTTCGCCTTTCCGGGTGGTGCGTGCTGCACTACGCGACTCATGGAGTACCATCAGAGCCAGCAGTCCAAGTACTTCGGGGGCGGGCACCAATTGAGTCAGCAATCTGCCAAGGCGGATGGCCTCAGCCGAGAGATCTGGCCTGGTCAAAGAGCCGCCGGACGATGCAAAATATCCCTCATTGAAGACTAAATAGATTATCTGCAGGACGCTGTCCAGCCGTTCCGAAAGTTGGTACCTGGACGGTACCTCGTAGGGAATGTTCGCGTCCCGGATCTTGGCCTTTGCCCGGCACGATGCGTTGTGCGATGGTAGTGGGTGAGATGAGAAAGGCATGGGCGATAGCTTCTGTCGTCAGCCCGCACACCTCTCGGAGTGTCATCGCGATCTGTCCGTCCGGGGGGAGTGCCGGGTGGCAGCAGGTAAAAAGCAGCCGCAGCATATCATCTTGTATTTCTTCGTCATTGTGAATTTCTTCTTGAGAAACGTCAGATTCCAGCTGTTCGGCAAGCGTTGTCAGCGAATCATTGAAGCGGGAACGTCGTCGTATATGATCAATGGCTCTGAAACGGCCGGTTGATATCAGCCACGAGCGAGGTTTGGCAGGAATGCCATCCCGCGGCCATTGCTGCAGTGCCGCAATGAACGCATCGTGCAAAGCCTGTTCGGCGAGTTCGAAATCACCTAGCAGGCGGATCAATGTTGCCAGCACCCGCCGAGATTCGCCACGGTATATATCATCAACCGTCTTATGCACTCTTTCTAGAGGGATATCGCTCATGAGTGACGATCCTCCGGCGAGTTGAGATGCTGATCGGTGCAATTTCCCTGTTGTTGTCTCTGGCGGAAAGTGGACCGACAGCAATGGTGGTAAGATTAAAAAAATTATCCGGCTACTCGGTTATAGTATATCCGAACACAAGGAGAGGCAAGCGACTGCAGGGCAGTGCTCTTCAACTCATCCTGAAGTATTCCTTAAGGTTTTAACGAATAACATCTCTGGATAGTCTTATGGTACTGGAAGTATTTTCAGTAAGTTTAGCTGTCAAAGATCTTGATGTCTCAAAATCTTTTTATGAGAAACTGGGATTCCACGTTTCCAGCGGGGACACAGCGCAGAATTGGCTGATAATGAAAAACGGGGAGTATCTCGTTGGCTTTTTCAGGTGATGTTTGGAAAATTCTTTAGCCCCTATTCTCGAACCAATTCAAAGTTTCCATTTTCCAGGGGAAGAGATGTATCTTGGTAATCTGTGATCGGTGAGTACACCTCCTAACTTTAGACTATTCATGAGATACGCTCTCACCACCAAAGAAGAAAGATAATTGCCGTTGATCAGGCAAGCGTGTGCCACAAATCATCCAATTCGCTGGGTAGACCGTGGCAATCCCAACCCGAGTAGTCGGTAGTGTAGCTGACACAATGGAGTAATTCATTGTATCAGCGCTGGGATCAATGCACAGGTATGGATTTATCCTATGACTTCATTCAGTTTATCCAAGATACATCCCCAGCCTTCCTCGTGTCCTGATCGGGATTCTTCATCAATAAACCTAACGTGAGATAGCGAAATTTTCGTCTTATTTCCATCTATCCTGGTGAAATGTAACGTCACCGTGCTGTTTTCAACAACCGAGTATTGAGACACCCACGTAAAAACAAGCTTGTCAGGGCGACTGATTTCTATATACTTCCCTGAATGCGGTAAGTTTTTCACCTACAATCCATGATAAAAGTGAAATTCCACCTTCACGCGCATCGATTTCTGCCACAACGGTCTCAGGCATATCAGGCATTCCCATCATAAACTTCGGCAAAATTTTTGGGTTTAACCACGCATCGAATACTATTTCGATTGGTGCACTGATAACCTTCTCTATATTCACTTTAAGATCAGCCATTTTGATTACCTCCGTCTTTCAAGATTTCATCGAGTTTTTCCAAACGCAATTCCCAAATCGATTTAAGCTCTTTGAACCAGTTTTCAACCAATCTGACTCGTTCAATTTTCGGCTCGATCCAATGGGTTCTGCCGATGGTCCTGCGGGCAACTAGTCCAGCCTTTTCCAACACTTTTATGTGCTTGGATATTGCATTAAGCGACATATCATAACTCTCCGCCAGATCCGTGACACGACTTGTGCCTTGCTGGCAGAGTTGCGTTAAGAGAGAGCGACGTGTTGTATCACTCACAGCTTTCAGTATTTCAGAAAGATCGTTATCGTTATTATATTCAACCATACAGTTGAATATAATCAAGCATCTCTGATTGTCAACCGTATGGTTGAATATTTATTTATAGAAAAAATCTTGAGAAAGCAAAAACGAGGGGAGTTTATTTTTTTTCTGGAGAAAAATTACTAGGGCAACAGACTCGACAAGTGCAGATGTGCTCGGGTTATAAATGGCGAAAAAGCAGTGCAGCAAAAATTGCTTTATCTGTATGTTGCTAATGGCAGGGCTAAGTGTACAAAAAAATTTTAATATCAACCTTCTTCCTGAGAGGGTGGCACTGCCTACTTCAATAGAATTGCTCGAATATGGAGCACCAGCCGCTTAAAGCTTACCAAAGACAAGGTATCGATCTTCTCCCTGGTCCTACACTTGATCTTCTTCCTGAAAATGTCACCGGGATCATGCTAAAAGACTTGTCCCAAATGGAGCATATTGAAATCTAAAATAATCCAGAAAATATTTCCTGGTAACTTCGACATAACCGTTAGGCAGCGTGGCTTTGCTGGTCACTTCGACAAAGACATCAGGCACCATGCAAGATAGTAACTGAAAATCGTGTGAGGATTGATGTTACCACTGAACCATCTCCGCCCTTGGGTACGTCGGAGATGGTTCCAGGAAATCAATTGAGATAATTACTCCATTTTGAACGGCGGTACTGACTACTGCTTCCACTGAATCTCTGATTTTCAATAGTTACGATAGCTCCTATCTTTCTGGACAGATAAAGAGACTCAAAAATAAGCTCAGCTATGCTCTCCCGGCTGAGGTAAAGGTGTTCATGGAGAAGGTTAAATCCGAAATTACTGTTTTGTTGTTAGGCCATGGGGGCAACATAGTGCTTCAATGTTCAGTAGGCATATCAAATAGAAATGGTTGGCAAATCGTTTGAGATTTAGCCTGCAATCTCAACAGAAGAAGCCTGGAGAAAAAATCATATTCTCAGTCTTAACTTGTTATTTTCAACTTTAATGTGGGATAGGCCGATCATAGTCGCCAAAACGGGGATCTCTTTTACGAAATTGAGTATCGGCTACACAGCCGTATATCTCATTGGTGAAAAGATACTCCATATTTTTTCGAAGTGATATCTGCTGCATGTGAAAAGAATGACCTTCAACAGGATTCTCGGATCGTATACCGGGACACCTGTTTCATCGTTGCGAAAACGAGTATCAAAAATCGACAGATCCAGCTTGTTGTCAACAAGGTAGCTCAGCGTATACTCGAAGGTACCTTTCTGGATCTATTTGTGAAAGAAAACTGTGATAAACTGACCATGAATGCAGGAATACGGCTTTGTACTTGGCCACTGCCCCCTTTTTGATATGGTTAATCTGTCAACTTCTTGGATTCTTAGAATAAGATATTTCTAAGAGTCAGTTTTTACGATGCTTTCTACCTTTTCTACAGATTCAACACTGGCGGCGATCGTCCCCAAACTTGGTATGCGTTTACCGCATTGTTATATTTTGTTTTTCGAAAACCCCAGTGCGACACCGAAGCCGATGAATGTTAAGCCGCTCATCCTATTAAACAGTTTCAGTTTTTTCGTGTTCTCAAACCAGCGGCTTGACTTATGCCCCACGGCCACATATGACATAAATATTAAGAATTGAATCAATGCCGATGTTGAACAAAGCAACACGAGTTGTGGCAACAACGATTGTTGCACATTGATAAATTGCGGCAATAAAGCACTGACGTAAATTAGCGCCTTTGGGTTGGAACTGGTGGTTATAAATGCGTGTTTGAAAATGTTGAAAGGACCGGAATCATCTCTATTTTCCACAAATTGCGCTGAACGCTTAACCGTGGGAGAACGCCAAATTTTTACGCCTAAATAAATTAAGTATGCCGCACCAGCGATCTTCAGAATGTTAAATATTTCACTGGAAGCTGTAAGGACTACACCCAAACCAGCCGCACTTAATAGCATTAGTATTTGAAACGCAATTACATTTCCCATCACGCCGATAGCAGAATTTCTAATTCCAAAACGAACTCCATTACTAAGAGACAAGAGGACCGACGGTCCCGGCGAAATCAGGAATGTGCTCGTAATAACAACAAACATTAGGTATTGGTTGATCGACATAGTTGCCTCTTATTAAAATTTTATAGCTTTTCACAAACCCAAACCCTCCCTTTTGCTCCAAGAGAGGTCTTTTCATCTGCATAAATTGGCCGACAAAACCGAACCCAAAACTTTAGACCCAACATCGCTCCCTTCTAAGGAAAATGGGATGCTATTAATCCGTAAGGTGATTGCCGGACATTGGTTGCCCTACCAAAAAGGAATAATATATTAAAATATAACCATGTTAAGTGATTGGCCGAATTTCCGCTGATTGACGCACGGATTAATATTTAAGATAGCAATGATAATATTATGATATGCCGTCCGCTAGCTGTCAATCTACCAAAGCGAGTATCTTTCGTGAATTCATGATCGTGCAGCGACAGTGGGCCTGTGGACTCTCTTGGTTTCCTACGCGTCATGTTTGCAGTGGAAGACATTGACGATACGCTCGCTCGGCTCAGCAAACGGGGTGCGGAACTTGTCGGCGAAGTGGTCCAGTACGAAGATACATATCGGCTCTACTACATCCGAGGCCCCGAAGCAATTCTCATCGGGCTCAGCCAAGAGATCGAGCAGCAGATTTCCTGATGGGCGCCCGTGACAGCGACAAGCCTGACAGGGTGCATAATTTCGGAGGCCACTCGTCTTTTGAGGGCACGTTGTGCAGGCTAAGGTTCGGGTTGGGCCTCAACCCTTTGCCTCCACGTACCGGCCGAAGCTATCCAGAATAGCCTGCCAGCCCATGCGCTGGATCTCGGCCGGGTTGTCGGTTTCCGCCTCGAAGGTAACCTTGAGGAGGACGTCGCCGGCGCGCTCGATGAACTCGTTTTTGACCTCTCGACCATCGTTTATCCTGTATTCGATGCTCTTGTGAGGCACAATACGAGTGTACGTGCCCGTAAAGTCGAAGCCAACGCTGCCATCCTTGGCTTCCATACGAGAAAAGAACTCCCCACCTTCACGCAAATCGACGCTGCTCCGGGTCGTGTGCCAGTCGTCCTGGGGCGTATTCCACATCTTGATGTCTGCTGGACTGTTCCAGACATCCCAGACTTTATCGAGATTGGCTTTTACCACAGTTTCAACGGTGATCTTCATAGCTCTCTCCTTTAATGCCGGCAAGTAGGCTCCTGTTAGTCGAAGGGGCCAGAGCCGAATGTAAACCTGCTGCTTGTCTCGTTATGCTCAGCATAACAGTAAAGGGCGGCGCTTCTTAGGCGGTCCCGCTTGACTGCCGGATGGGTTAGGTACGCTGATTGCATCTCAAGGACCGGGTTTAAATACCATATCCCAGACGACGACCAGGAGAATGATCAAGAGGATTCCATAGCCGGCAATCCACCGGACAAGGATCTTGCCGGCGGTTTCTCTATCGACACCCGCGCCTTTTGCAACCCGTTCGAGCTGTAGGGCTATCCGGCTCAAGAATATCGCTCCGATCAGAAAGGCCACGATAAAGGCACCAAGGGCGAGCTGTACCCACAACTGGGTGAAGCTGTACTCGATCAAAACGAGCCAAACTCCGGTAACCAGAACTGCAACAGTCGCAGGCATCAGAACACGCAGGCCTACATACGGCAGTAACTTAGCGAAGTCTCCCATCAGCTTGATATCACTGCTCTGTCGAGCCCGGATACCTATAAGGAAGAGCATCGTTCCTCCGCCAAGCCAGACGATGGCCCCTAAGACATGAATGAAATGAGGATAAGGCTCTAAGCTCATTGGATATTCCTCCTTTATCCCGCTTCTTACGTCCTGTGACATGCTGTCTCCAAGCAGGCCCAACATTATGCCAATCCGTTCAGGCGGCGAATTATTATGCTGGAAAGTTTTCGAACGGAGTCGATCCCTGGTTTCTTTTCTCCTATTGCACCTGAGCGAAATCCTCTTCCGTGAAGATTTGCCGGATTTCAATAATGTCGCCGTCTTGTGCCGGGCAACGTTGGGCCCATTTGACCACTTCGTCTTTGGATTTAGCGTTGATGAACCAGTAGCCACCCAAAACTTCCTTTGCTTCAATAAACGGGCCATCGGTGACGGTTGGCTTTCCCTTGGCAAAGGACACGCGCGCTCCCCTAGTCAGAGGGTGCAGGCCATTTAACTCTCCGAGTAGGCCCGCTTTAGCCAACTCTTCGTTATACTTGGTCATCTTCTCAAGCATATCCGCCGACGGAACAAAGTTGTCCAGGTTCTTGTTGCCGTGGTAAACGGCCGGGATCATCAGCATCATGAATTTCATGGTATGTCTCCTTTTTAACTAAATCTTGTTCTTACATCTTGAGTCGTTTGGCCCCTCTGGAAATCGACACCCTTTTTAAAAAAAAGGGTAAGTTTTTGCAATGGCTTGGTCAAAGAATAATCGGGACAGACCACGGTTTAAGGCACGCATAATGTCCGCAATTTAGCTTACTGGTTCATTGAGATTCATACTGATCGGGCATTCACGTAACAGGATGAAGCTCAGCTATGACCTCTCACGACTGGGATAAAGATTTTCATGGATAACCTACTCATCTGGAATTGCTGCTTTGTCGTTAGGCTTTGAGGTCAGAGTAACTGTAAAGGTTCAGTAGAAAGGTAAACTTGAGACGAAAATCGATTTTGATTTGATTTGACTTGGCAATCTCAAATCATTGATTTTGCAAATGAATCATATCTTGCTTATTTAGGCATGATTTTAATCTAACACTTCCCTGATTTTGGCAGCAATATCGTTGGTGGAAAACGGCTTCTGGATAAAATGGAAGCCTTGTTCCAGCACTCCCTGATGGGCAATGACATTAGCCGTATAGCCGGACATAAACAGGCATTTGAGTTTGGGATAAAGAGATAACAGTTTTCTTGATAGATCCCTGCCATTCATCTCGGGCATGACAACATCGGTCAAAAGGAGGTGGATATCGCCGGCATGCTCTTGGGCGAGGCGGATGGCCTTTCCCGGTGTCGCGGCGGGCAGGACCGTGTATCCGTTAAGTTCCAGCATCGTCGTCGTCATGTCCAAGATCATCGTCTCATCTTCCACCAGCAGGATCACTTCATTGCCTTGCGCTGCCGAACTGGCCATATCTTCCTTAGGTGCCGTAACATGGTGTCCTCCTAGCAGTGGCAAGTAAATCTTGAAAGTGGTTCCTTGCCGCGGCTCGCTATAAACATTAATGAAGCCGTTGTTCTGTTTGACAATACCGTAGATCGTTGCCAAGCCAAGTCCGGTACCCTTATCCATTTCCTTGGTAGTGAAAAATGGCTCGAAAAGATGAGCCATAGTGTCGGCATTCATGCCGCAGCCGTTGTCACTGACCGCCAGCATTACATACTCGCCGGGAGCGAAACCGGCGTGTATTCTGCAGTAGGATTCGTCAAGAGTTACGTTGTCGGTTTCAATGGTTATCTTGCCAGTATCGGCAATGGCATCCCTGGCATTGACAAAAAGGTTGGTGAGAATCTGGTCGAGTTGAGAGGGATCTATTTTGACTACCCCCGGGCTCTTGCCGGGAAGCCAGGCCAGGTCTATATCCTCTCCTATGAGCCGCCGCAGCATATCCAGTACCCCATTCACGCTTTCGTTCAGGTCGATAATCTGAGGGGCATTGGTTTGCTTCCGAGCAAATGCCAGAAGTTGCCCTGTGATACCAGCTGAACGTTGGGCTGCCTTACGAATCTCTTCAAGGTTGCAAAAGAGTGGTTGGGTCTTATCCAGCTGCTTCTGTGCCAGCTCCGTATGGCCTAGGATAACCCCCAGCATATTATTGAAATCATGCGCCACTCCACCTGCGAGACGCCCAATCGACTCGATCTTTTGTGCCTGCACCAACTGCTCTTGTAACTGAATATTGGCTTTTTCTGATTCTTTAAGCTCGGTGATGTCTTTGACAACTTCGATGGCTCCGGTACGTACACCCGTTTGATCATAGAGAGGGGCAGCAACACCCCAAACATATGCACCCGCACCATCGTATAAATGTTGAATAAATGTTTCTGCATAAACCTTATCATTCACTCGCTTGACATGGAAATATGAGCTTTCCTTCTCTCTTTCTGAAAGGTTGAGGAAATCAATAAGGATGGGCCGGCGTTCTCCATAAAATGGAAGGGCGTAGGCATAGTCACCCTTGCCGAGCAAATCCTCCCTTTTAACATTCGTCATTGCCTCAGCAGCTCTGTTCCATACAACGATGCGCTGGTCATTATCAATGATAAAGGTGGCATCCGGCAGAGAGTCAATGACATCGACAAAGTATTGACGTTCTGCCATTAGAGCCGCCTCCGCCCGTTTACGATCCGTGATGTCGCGGTTACTGCCCCTTCGTCCCGTAAATCTTCCCTGAGCATCATAAACCGGGCAGCAATTGTGTTCTAACCAGACCTCTTCGCCATTCTTTTTTATAATAGGATATTCCATAGAATGATCGGGGGCATCGTCTTTACTTTCTTCAAAATAATGCTGGTAGACCTTTTGGGCATATTCGGGTGTGGTCATTTTGCAAACTAACTGAGGATCGGATAAAATATCTTCCGGTTCATAGCCGGTAATCTGTGCACAGGAGGGTGATAGATAAATAAATCTTCCATTCTGGTCTAGCCAATATTCCCAGTCATAGGCAAAGTTGGCGACGGTTTTGAAGTGTTCATCACTTTCTTCCAACTTTTTCCTGCTCATTGCCAGGGATTCAGCCATATCATGAAAAGCAGCGGTCAATAGCCCTAGTTCGCCTTTGTGAGCTTGTAGTTCATTAGGTGCTTCAAGCTCTCCTTTAGCAAATTTTTGTATCAAAAGTACAAGATGTTGTATTGGCAATAGTAATGTTTTTCTAGCAGCCACCCAGGAAATGAAAAGCGACATCACCGTGGCCAGAAGCAGGAGCAGCAAATTCCTGGCCAAGGCGGTGTTGGCCGGAGCGAGGATATGGCTTTCGGGTATACCAGCCCACACATAGAGGTAGGGAAAATCTTCATGAGGTAGATATATTTTTTCGTACGCAAATACTCTGCGCAGACCATCTGACCCCGAGTTGAAAAAGAGGCCATCATCTCCGCCTTTACTGGCGATGTCCCAAGCTTTTGCTTTTATCGGCTTACCAAGGGGATTGGTGTTTTCCTGTGCCGGAAAGTAAAATAGCCGAATCCCTTTACTGTCGGTTATGGCTAAAAAAGACTTCTCAGGAAGCCGCGAGACATCATAAAATCGGGAAAAAACATCTAACTTGAGGGTAGCGGTCAAAAAGCCTCTGGGTCTGCCTTCTCTATCGGGAATGGGATAGGCAAAAGCAATTGCTGGATTCGCTGCCCCGACCCTAGTTATGATATATTCCCCGACTGCGAAATCATTTTTCTTAAGAGCTCCCTTTATATGTTTACGATCAGCAAGGTTAGTTTCGGTGAAAGGTTTCCCTGAAGCGATGACGTTCCCACTGAGACCGACTAAAATGAAATTATTGTAGTCAGGATTCTTTCGCAGCACGCTTCTTAGAACAGCGGAGCTTGTCTTGGGTTCCATTGCTTGAATTGTAGGGGCTTGTGACAGAGTGGTGAGAATTTGTTGAGTTGACTGGGTAAGCGTTTTTTGAGCTTCAGCAATTGTGTGGGTCAGTAACAACACATCCGATTGGGCCAATCTGACGAGCTGCCTTCGCTGCTCTATTCCGGAATATACAAGAATGGCGAGGCAGGGTGTGACCGTAAAGAGTACCAGCAGAGCCAATTTGTTTCGTATAGAATCCAAGGCAAAAAATTTCATGCCTTTTACACTCCGGGTATATAGAATCAGCAATGTTTAAATGTATCGAATACATTATCAATCACTGCTTTTTAAAAGCATATGGAACCTGTCTATGATCTTCTCGGATTTGAAATTCACTCCAGTTTTGCGATTCCAAATACATAAAGCACATTATCAAAGTAAGCAATAATTTGAAACGCAAATTGTGAAGTTGAAATTATTCACAAAGCCTGGAGACAATCTTTACATGTCTGTTAGCAGAAGAAAAAATATTGGCAATATAAAGCGAATACAAAATTCTTCCAAATGATATATTACCTGATGAGGTTACGGAGGCGCATAGTATCACAATGGCAGAGGCTAGTCTTGGCAATGTTAATCATTTAAGCAAATCTGCAAATTCACACTATTCCTGAGAGAGTAGACCTACCTATTGAGAAAAATTGTTCAGAAATGGAGTAACTGTAAACAGAAGACAACCAAAGAACACCTTTTAAAACTGCAACAGAACTCCAGCTCTAGATGTCTAATGTGGCTCTCTGATTTCCTTACACAGATCATTTACCTTTAATCAAACAGGACATTTATCTGCCATATAGATTTTCTACCCATCGAATAGCCTCGGAGTCCGAAACTTTACCAAGATAACGTTGGGTTGTCGAAAGGTCGGCGTGCCGGAGAATTACTTTGCTAACAATCTCAATTGGTACACCGGATCTTGACGCATAAGTCGCTGCATGTCTTCTAAGATCGTGAGGCCGAAGTTTGATTCCTACCATCTCTCCGACCTTTACTACCATCTTTCGTGCACCAGCATAGGTGAGCGGAAAGATTCTTTGATGAGAATGGATTTGTTTGGTATTGATATACTCCGAAAGGCGACTGCTCAGTTTTTTAGGGATGAATACAATTTCCTGTTCTCTGCCACTTTTAGGGTCATGCAGTAACAGCTTTTGATCATGAATATCTTCCGGTTTCAGGCCAAGCACCTCGCTGATCCTCATACCACCTCTTGCCATTAGCTCAAGCATTATTCGGTTCCGAGTATTCAGCGTTCTGAAAATTGCTTCATCAATTACGTCTTTATCAAAAATTGTATACGGGTATACTTTCGGCTTACGGAAAAGATTTTTCGCAGCTGGAGTCTGGCAAGGATTTCACATTTCAGGTAAAAGTGAGTTAGTCATCAAATTGAAGAAAGCAGACAGGGTTGTATATCTGCTCCGTTTGGTGTTTTGTTTCCTTCCTTCGGACTGTGCAGTGAGGAAAGAAATAATTTCATCTGTTTTTATGGACTCTATTTCTCTGTTACTATTTGAATTGCCGAACTTGGCGAGCAAAGAGGTATAATTTTTAATCGTATTGGGCCTTGAATTAATCTTGTGGTATTGGAGGCAGAAATTGATCGCATCTGAGACTTTCATGGCATCCCTCTTTTATCAGATTGGACAAAGTGTATTAAGGGATCTATTCCCCTAAGAGCTACGATGAAACCTATCTTAAATATTGGCCACAAAATTATCTCATGAAAAAACAAGGGCGCTACTCTACATCTGGTTTGGTCGAGGATCAGTATATGCCTGGATCAAAAGGTAAGGTCTTGCGAAATCTTCTTGGTATCTCCACCAAAAAGGAGATTGACCGTGTCGAAACCGAACTGCTTTTTGAAATAACAGATCAGTTACTTGATGAGTTTGATCAGAGTTGGCGGTGCTCCACAGATGATATTTTGCAAATACATCGCAGATGGCTTGGATCAGTGTATGCGTGGGCTGGCACATATCGCCAGGTCGTGATGAGCAAAGGAAATTTTATGTTTGCATCACCAGCATATCTCCCACAGTTGATGGCTGATTTCGAAAAAGAAATCTTGGTGAAGTATACTCCTTGCATCTTCAAGTCAAGACAGGATGTTATTTCTGCTTTGGCAATAGTTCATACTGAACTCATCCTCATTCATCCTTTTCGGGAAGGAAATGGCAGAATAGCACGTCTTCTTGCGATATTAATGGCTCTGCAGGCGGGTTTGCCTCTTCTTGATTTCAGTGGATTAGAAAAAGAACGTCAAGGAGAATATTTTGCCGCAGTTCAACATGGGATGGATCGGAATTACGATCCTATGAGGAAGATCTTTACTGACGTTATTGCTCGTTCGCTCCAGATTTATGAGGAGTAGGCTGGTTACCCTTTTTCAACAAATACTCTTTCATAACTATGCTTGCAGCGATTCCTTCAATAGCTGAAGATGAGCATACTGAAACGACAAGCCCGGATAGTCGCTTGGCTTTATCACGCAAATAGGGATTTGTTTGGCTGAGATGACCTTTTTTCATACTATCATTATAGCACAATTAGACCGGATTTTCTTTGTTTTTTCTCTGACTGGCAAGATGTTTCCCCCAACATTGAAAGTCAAGATATCCTATTGATCTGGCCCCAAGGGCCAATAAGAAATTATTCCAGGAATCTTTGCTGGTCACTTCGGGATGAGTGTCAGGCACATTGGTTGCAATGTATACGCACCGAGTAACTCCCCTTGCTTGTCATTAGACACTACGATTCATTTTGTCTAATGTATGAAATCCGTTGCGTTTCAGACGCCAAGACCGGTTTTTCGCTTTCATAACGGAAAATTTAAATATTGAAACCTGCAGCTATGAAATACAAACACTCCCCGGAAGATGCCCCGCGAAACAACCGGCCAAGAGATCTCCAGGCGAAAAGCTGCGAATATGCCGAGCGCGGGGGTGGGGTATCTTGATGACAGGCGACAACTGTATTGCCTTCGGCGCGTCTCTCTGAGGGAGCTGTGGGGGACCAAAGGAAACGAATAGCCCCCTGGACTGTTTTAGTGTAGGATCTGCGGGAGGATGAGCGAGAAAAGTTTTGGGAGTATGTCCATCTAGTCAAGCCCTCGGTCTCTTCCACCCCTCTGCCTGGAGCTCCCCCAAGATATAAATGCGCGTGGCTTGGAAATTACCAAAGGTGGTAGCATGGGCATGTTTTCTGGTTTTAAAAACGCTGATATTCGGGCTTAATGTGAAATTAAAATACAATCCAAAACAACAGTCTTCTTAGGTACTCAGAAAATTATTCCACTGCCATAAAAAAGGGCATCTAAACTGCGTGACATGCCAATTGTGTTTTTGATATTTTCGAAATATCTTTATTGAAAATCAATGAATGATGAATGGAATGGGACCTTTTTGAATTCACCACATAAGAGACCGAAAAAACTCTATCAGCTAAATGGTCCCAGTCAGCAAGAATGTGGGGGTTACCCTCAAATAGGTTCGGAAAATATGATCTTGATGAAAATAGGCTTTATATTGAAGTCGATTATGGCGATATACACATTCCTCTCAATGTAAATTGATGTTATCGGAATAATTCCATAAATTTTCTACTGCAATATTTGCACGAATCGTTGCCATTCCCCAAATTGAATAGGTCTGTACTCAAGATGCAAAATGAGATATCCATAAAACAGCGCGCCTTCATCGTGCAATTGATCGTTGTCATATCCTTTTCCTTCATAACCGGAAAAATTTACGCGGCAGAGGTGGACAGTTTTACCAATCGACATGAACTCGTCGATTCACGATTCGTTCTTAACCGGGTTGTCAACCTCTGGCTAGAAGAGGCAATAGCTGCTGCCAACAAGAAGTCAATATTTCAAGGTGGTGATGGAAAAGGTGTTAATTACTGTAACCAGGAACGTCTGTTTGATGAATTAGAGGAGAAATTCACAGGTTTTGTTATCGGAAAACTGGAAGCATTTGTTGTAGGACATCCTGATCTTGACATGATCAGCGTCGGTTTTGAAAATTCAATTTACAGAGATTTTGAGTTTACAGAGTCCCCCACTATCTCTCTAACCAAACATTTGGCGGTATTACTTCGTATTGGGGATATTTACCTGGGTGCTGATAAATTCGGACATTTTTTCACAGAGGGGTATGCATATTATAAAATATACTCAGACGTTAATCAGTATTCAGCTCTCCAATTTGGGGATTTAAGTGAAAGCACGTTTTATGGCGAGTTGGCCACAGGTATTTTCTCATATGCCGATCTGGCAGCTAATCTCAACGGTCTTAGATTCTGGAATTCAATATTAGCGTTGAAAAAGGATCCGCTGTCTGATGCTGCCGTCACTCAACCTTATGTGCAGTGTATTGATAACAAGTGGCAGCTGACGAAGGAGTTTGACTGGATGCAGTATGTCGACCCAATTTGGGACGAATCGGTAAATTGTAGCGCCTTTAAGGATGATATCTTACTTAGAAAAGTACAAAAACGTATTGCCCAAACCAGCCATGGAAAAAGCTGTCCTATGGTCGAGGTTAATCTCAAGGTCCTGGAAGAGAAATACGGTGACTTGCTCCATCACGTGTATAATTCCAGTGGGAATAAAGTGTCAACGGAACCACTTAAACCAAAATTCAAACTCTATTGGTTAACAATATTAGAGCGCTTAAAAATGTCCCATGTTTTTGTTAAGGAGTCAGAAAAAAAAATCTACTGAAGAAAGCTTTAAGATCAGTATTGCTCTGGTCTCCTAAAGATAATTGTTAGTACAGGTTCAACTGAGAGAAGTATAACCGGTTGTGTACGTTTTGCTGCTCAACCTGATTTTTTTATAGAACGTTTGAGCGTATTTCCCATACTGATCAGCGACAATTATAATTGTCGTTGATCAGCCCTTGGTCGTTATGTGAAACAGCGGCAAGAAAAAACATTTTTCCTGCTGTTCCACGGCACGTTTTCCACTTTTTTCTTACCATCCCGATAAACATCATGCAGTTCAACCAAGTTTTCAAGAAGGAGTGTATCTTCAGCACTCTTCATCACCTATTGATTTTTTTGCTTCATCCAAAACGCTGCATTGACAGAAATGCCAAACGATCGTTTTAGGTTAAGGGCTGACAGACCATCTTTAGATTGAGTGATGAGATATAGGGCAAGAAACCAGGTTGTTAACGGGAGTTTTGATGACTCAAAAATCAGTTCCACTGATCAAAGAGCATTGATAAAATCATCTATGCCTTTTTTTTCCAGACCAATCCGAGCTAAACCAAATATTTTTTATCTGGGATAAAAGTATGCAGCTAGGATATACTGAACTCTACTTGGCAGATTTTCAAATCAGCCCCTTAACACACTCGGTCTACTAACTGCGAAAGTCGAATAGACGCAACGTACCCATCAAGCTGAAAAGATTTTGCAATCTTGAGGCTTATAAACAAAGAGCAAACAGTAGATGGTTGAACAATTACAACTGCAACAAACCACTCTTTCTCAACAAGGTTTGGATAAGGCTACATTAAGTTTTATTCGAGTGGATGCAGAAGGCCGTATTCTTTATGCGAACCCCTATGCGTGTAAAACTTACGGCTATCCCTTGGATGAATTCGTCACACTCTCATTGTTCGATATCTCGCCTGCTCTCACCAGGGACAAGTGGCCCGATATCTGGCAGACTATTTGCGAAAATTCCTTTCAAATTTTTGAAGGCAGAAACATTCGCAAAGACGGTACTTTTTTTGCGGTCGAGGCAGATGTCTTCCTGTTAGAGCCAGACGGGGAAAAAACAATCGGAGCCTTTATCAGGGATATCACTGAACGAAAAAAGGTGGACGAGTCAGCGCAGCTTACCCAACTCATTTTTGACGAAGTCTCTGTTGCCATACTTCATGGCAGAGAGGATGGCAGGATTCTAAATGCCAACAAACACGCATGCGAATACCTCGGTTACACAAAAGATGAGCTCTGTAACCTGACCATCCCTGATATCGATGCGTCACTCTCTGAAGAACAAATATCGGAAAAATGGCAAGAGACGCATATGAAGAATGCCATTACATTTGAAACACTGCATAAGCGCAAGGATGGAACCATTTTACCGGTAGAAATCACCTCGAACCCTCTCGTCTATGAAGGGACAAAGCACACAATTACCTTCATTAAGGATATTACAGCAAAAAAACTGGAAGAACAGCAAACGGCTAGAGCAACTGCACACCTTCAGCACATTCAAAGGCTGGAAGCTCTGGGAACATTGGCAGGCGGAATCGCGCACGATTTTAACAATATTCTTGCAGCAATACTTGGTTATACTGAGCTGGCTAAAATAACCTTATCACCTGAGGACGCCACTCAAAAGTACCTAGCACCAATTTTGGATGCAGGGACTCGTGCCAAGCACTTGGTTCAACAAATATTGACTTTTAGCAGACCAGGACAATCCCCAAAATTACCAATAGATCCCAGCAAAGTCGTTAGCGATGTACTGAACCTGATAAGGGCAACACTCCCGACATCAATAACAATAGAGCAAGATCTTAAACCCAACCTGGGGTTTGTATTTGCCAATGAAACGATGATACATCAAGTCGTTATGAATCTTTGCACCAACGCCTCCCATGCGATGGAGAAAAATGGCGGTACCCTTAATGTCCTTCTGACTACTTCCATTATCAGCCAGAAGGATCATCTGAATTTCCCTGATCTCACTCCGGGAAAATATTTCAGACTAGTGGTCAGCGACACAGGCCATGGGATGGATGAGTCAACAAAAAGCAAAGTTTTCGATCCGTATTTTACCACAAAGAGGAGCGGAGAGGGAACCGGATTGGGCTTGTCCACGGTTCATGGAATCATCAAGGATCTCGGTGGCACAATCAAATTATATAGCGAAGTAAACGTCGGCACAACTGTCCAAGTATATTTCCCGCTCGAGGAATCAGGTTTGGATTCAAGTTTGGAGAAAATTAAAAATTTGCCTTCAGGTACTGAAAATATACTCTTGGTTGATGACGAAATACTTTTGTTAAATATCGGCAAAGACTTTCTGGAAGGATTAGGCTACCGGGTGCAAACTCGTACCAGTCCAATCGACGCACTTGAAGCTATTCGGACAAGGCCGGGTGAGTTCGACTTGATCGTTAGCGATTTAACCATGCCACACATGACCGGCGATCTTTTAGCTGAAGAGGTGAGAGCATTGTGCCCTGAGTTACCGGTCATCATTTATACAGGCTATAGCACAAAACTACATGAGGAGAGGTTCAGGGACATCGGGGTTAATGCAGTGCTGATGAAACCGGTTACGTTTGATGAGATGGCCAATGCTATTAGAAAAGTTCTCGATGATGGGGCCTGAGCATTGCAGGTTTCAGATAGCTCTTATGACATTGCGACTTAAGGAAAATGAAAAATAATAAGAGTAGCTAAAGAAAAACTCAGTTGGATTGCTCCAAAACCTCGCGAACTTTGCAAGAAAGATCTTTCAGTGTGAACGGCTTTTGAATGAAGTGCACTCCTTCGTCCAATACACTGTGGTGCGCAATGACATCAGCTGTATACCCGGACATAAATAAGCGATTTAGGTTGGGATAGAGAGTTAATAGATTTTTAGCCAGGTCCCGGCCATTCATTTCAGGCATGACCACATCGGTCATCAACAAGTCAATTCCACCGGCATGTTCTTTGGCTAAAAGAATGGCCTCGCCCGGGGTGGATGCAGGCAAAACGAGATAGCCTAGCTGCTTGAGCATACGCGAAGCCATTTCCAGGACCATGGGCTCATCTTCCACCAGCAGGATGGTTTCATGTCCACGCTCGATGTTTTCCACCTTGGCTTCAAAAACAGAGGTGCTCTTGGCCTGATAACAGGGCAAGAAAATTTTGAAAGTCGTTCCCTGCCCAAGTCCACTTTCTACGAGAACGAAACCTTTGTTCTGTTTGATAATACCATAGGTTGTAGCCAGTCCAAGACCTGTGCCCTCCCCTACCTTTTTAGTGGTGAAAAACGGCTCGAACAGGTGTGAGAGGGTATCTGGATCCATGCCACAACCATTGTCACTTATGGTCAACAGCACATACCTGCCGGGGATAAAACGTGGATGAACCGCAAGATCGTTTTCTTCAATAATCGTATTGCTCATGGCGATAGTGACCTTACCGGTATCCTTTATGGCATCACGAGCGTTTACGCAGAGGTTTACAAGAATTTGGTCTATTTGAGAGGGATCCATTTTGATCGTTTCCAGATCTTTACCGGGTAGCCATTCAAGATCTATATCCTCTCCAATAAGCCGCTTCAACATTTCGAGCATTCTTCCAATAATCACGTTCAAGTCAAGAACTTTTGGTGAGACAGTTTGTTTTCTGGCAAAAGCGAGTAGTTGTTTGGTCAGTTCAGCTGATCGTTTTCCCGCTTGCTGAATCCCTTGTAACGCAGGATACAACGGCTCGCCTTCTTCCACGTTCTGCAGGGCCATTTCCGAATAACCTAATATTACTCCCAGCATGTTATTGAAATCGTGGGCTACCCCTCCTGCTAAACGGCCAATCGACTCCATCTTCTGTGATTGGGCCAATTGTTCACGTAATTTTGTTGTCTGTGCTTCCACTTGCTTGCGCTCGGTGATGTCTAAAGTGATACCGTGCCAAAGAATACTGCCATCCTCCATCCGTTGAGGTTCGGCCTGGGACCATCGCCATCGCACCCCTTGTTGCGGTAAAACAACCATGAATTCGCAGTAAAACATTGTCATGGTGTGTGCTGATTCACGTAGGGTTTCGATAAACCTGTTGCGGTCATCCGGATGCAATCGGTTAAATACCAGCGTGGCATCTTCCCGAATATCCTCTGGTGACACCTCGTAGATGTCCAATATACCGGGGCTTGCATATGGAAAGGCCGCCCGCCCGTCGGGATACAAACGGTACTGATAAATAAACCCAGGGACCAAACGAGCAAGGTTTTCCAAAAGTTCGTAACTATCCGTCAATTGTTTTTCAGCCAGTTTATGTTCAGTTATGTCCCGGACACTGGCAATGACACCTTTGATCGAAGGTTCATCAAGGAAGCTTTGGCCGATAGCTTCTACAAAGACCCAACCTTTCTCCTTATGAATATGTCGATATTGAACGGTGACAGTTTTTTCAGGATATTTTACGGCCTCCTGCAAAGCATCCTCGACCCTCTGTCTGTCATCTGGGTGGATGACAGTATCAATCGTTTTACTTTCCAGATCTGAAAGACTGTAGCCAAAGATTCTTTCCGCACCAGCACTTACGTACCTCTGCTGAAAGTCAGCATCAACAATAACCAGGGTGTCAGAAGAATTTTTAACAAGAAAACGAAGCAATTCTTCGCTCTCACGAAGGGCCGTAGTCGATTCTGCGAGCCTACGGCTTAATCGAGTAACTAGGAAATAAAGAAGGAAAGAAGTGGTGATAACGAACAGAAATCCTTTGGAAATTTCTATTATTTTTATGAGTTCTGTATCTTGGATAAGCCAATTCAATACCTTATCAGAGAAAAAAATCCACCCACATCCCAAAATGGCATAAATTGCGACAACTTTACCTACTTCTTTCCGTTTATTCATTTTGATTACCCTCATATATCAGGAATAAGCTGGCGATAGACAAGAAACTTCCCGATACAGTAGTTCAACAGATTAAAACTGCGCCTGTAACATTAGACCATTTTATTATAGGAAAATCTGAAAAACATTAAAATAGACAGAAGGAACCAGTAGGCAACTTTGAATCGTTATTGGGTGATGGAAGGTACATTGTGTGCTTAACGAAGAGTACTCCTTTTTGGCAAGAGACCTTTGAATGGCATCCCCGAGCACTCTCTCACTAATACCCTTTCCTTACCTTAAAACATCCACTTATAATTACAGATAGTTATAGATACCTCTTTTGCTGCGTTAAATATTTGGACCAATTTTTTTTTGAGAATTATTCTCTTTTAAGTTTGCTTTCTATTTTATTAAAAGATAAAGTGGTCCCACATTGTGGCACGTGGGCGACCAAGTTTTTTTCAAAAGGTAACGTTTCCTGCGTGTTCAGAATAACCTATTTGGAGGACATTATTTTGAACGAAAAGAGTAACTTTACATCCGGCGGAGAAGTTTCCACGGAAGCATGCAACCAGTCGGCATTGCCATTTTTAAAGGGAAAAGGGCGATGCCTGAGTAAGCATCTGGTCACATCTGTTCTGATTATTGGCTTCGGCTCTTGTATATCGGGACAGGCTCTCGCCCGTGAACATTCCCGAGAGCATTACCGGAACCGTACTCCACCTGTCTATTCCCGAGATAGAACGCCTCCTGTCATCGAGGCAACGGTCAATGGCACACATGGAAGCAACTCCTGGTATACAAGCAATGTGAGCATATCCTGGAACGTATCCGATCCCGATTCAAGTATCTCAAGCACATCTGGTTGTGACAACGTATCACTTGTCACTGACACTACCGGCGTAACCTATACCTGCAAAGCAACCAGTCAAGGTGGCACCAGTAGCCAATCAGTGACCATTAAGCGGGACGCAACAGCACCAAAATCCACAATCACCACCCCAGCCAGCGGAGCAACATACACTCAGGGGCAGACGGTAAAGGCGAATTACAGCTGCACCGACCCGGTCTCTGGAGTTAGCGCATGTACAGGCACTGTTGCCAATGGCACCAACTTGAACTTATCTACAACCGGTTCCAAGATTTTCAACGTTAACACCTCCGACCAGGCGGGTAATAAAGCCACTACCTCAATCAGCTATACCGTAATCCGCTCCGGAGAAAACACAGGTGGCGGAGATACTGGTGGTGGAGGCACCAGCGGTGGAGGTACTACTGGTGGAGGTACTAGTGGTGGAAATACAGGTGGCGGAGGACCGGTTGCCTCAACCAACGGTACACACTTGTTCGCCTGGAATGACCTGGGGATGCACTGTGCAGACTCCGATTTCTCGGTATTTACCCTGTTGCCGCCATTCAACGATTTGAACGCCCAACTGGTGGTAAACGGTAGATTAGTGAATGCCGCGAATAACTCAAGCTATGCTCTTACCTATGAATCAACCCCCGACCCAACTGGTTCGATCAACAGCTCCAGCCAATACAAAACCAATTTCTGGGATTACGCACTCCCACTCTTCGGTGCAAACCTGACTCCCGACATTGGCCTTACCGGCTACCCAACTCCATCATTCACACCGGCTCCACTGGCCTGGAGTCCTGAATATAACTGGTACGAGGCCACAGGCATTCCCATCACTTCGACCGATGACAACCTGAACACCAACTACTTCCCGATGATCAGGGTAACTGCCCTCGACAGCTCTGGGAAAGCGATTGCCAGCACCGACACCGTTTTGCCGATCTCCAGCGAAATCAATTGCAATACCTGTCACGCCAGCGCATCCGGCAGCAATGCTGCCAAACCGGCAGCCGGCTGGGTCAACCTGAAGACAGATACTGAAAAAGACTGGAGATTGAATATCCTTCGCCTGCATGATGAGAAAAATATCGGCGCCAGCTACAGCAACCTGCTGACCAAAAAAGGTTACGGTAACAGCCTGGAATCTTCAGCGAAAAACGGAAAACCCGTAATGTGTGACACTTGCCACAACAGCAATGCTCTGGCAATTTGGGGGATTAATGGGGAGACTGGCATTGAAACTATGACAGTGGCCATGCATAATCGTCATGCCAACGTCAGCCTGCCTGGTGCCACCCAGACGCTAAACCAAATCGGTACACGAGAGGCCTGCTTTAACTGCCATCCCGGCCGAAAAACCCAATGTCTGCGCGGCGCCATGGGCAATCCCGTTGATTCGACAGGCAAACATACCATGGAGTGCCAGTCCTGCCACGGGTCAATGTTGACTGTAGGCAAAGCATCCCGCGAAGGTTGGTTCGACATGCCCACCTGTCAGTCCTGCCATCATGATGGCAAACGGGAAACCGTCGCTATCAATACTGACGGCACTTTCAAGACCTGGACCGACAAGCGATTTGCCTCCAATGCGGATGCACCATCGGCTGGTTGGAGCCTTTACCGTTTCAGCACCGGACACAGTAACCTGCAGTGCGAAGCCTGTCATAACTCGACCCATGCTGAGTACACCGACACTCCCAGCGCCAGCAACAACCAGGTGAATGACAACCAGCAGGCCATCAAGGCCCAGGGTTACGCCGCGGCAATTCGTGAGTGCACGGTCTGTCATACGACCATGCCGAATAGCAGCAACGGTGGACCTCACGGCATGCACAATCTTGGCCAGTCCTGGGTAAAAAGCCACCATGACGCGTCAAGATCCACCTGCTCCTACTGTCATGGCACCACCAGCAGTGGCTCACCGCTGGCCGTGATCAAGATAGCAAAGACCTTCAGCATCGGGGATCGTGGTAGCAAGACTTTCGCTGCAAATGAGCGTGTGACCTGCTGGAGCTGTCATAACGGCCCCAAACCATAATCTCTCAAAATTGACTTTTCATAGTCCATGAGAGTATAAAAACCTTGTTGGGCATAATTTTCTGTGCAAAGAGCGCAGAAAATTATGCCCAACAGCCAGGAGTTGAAGAACCAGAAGTACTTCCAGCAATACAGAAAATTAAATAATTTCCACTAACCGCAGGAATACGATGATCCAGCGCAGCTCAGATTTGTGATCATAAAACTAAGTCCCAATTCTGGGGGGTTAAAAACTATACCCAATGGAAAAATTGATTCTGCCTGCCGATTCCCCTTCCTCACGATCTAATTTGTGTCCGTAAACCAGCCCAATTGGACCGATGGGGGTAATGTAGCGCAACCCAAGCCCAACAGAAGACCGAAAACGGTCCGAGCCTTCATCTACCAAGGCATTTTGAACGCTGCCAATGTCAAAGAAGGTCGTCAATTCCAGATTCATGCCAATATCGATTCGTGCCTCCAGGCTGCCTGAAACGGCTGTCTTCCCGCCTACGGGTTTTCCTTCACTATCAAAACGCAGCAGGTTTTCATCAAAACCCCGGACGCTTTGAATGCCTCCCAGATAAAAGAGCTGATCGTCGGGGACCAGTTCGCTATCTCCGTAGGGAAGCACCTCCCCTACTCTTGCCAGGCTGGCCAGGGTCAATCTTTTCAGGGGCGTCCAATAGTAGCGTGCGTCGAGCTGATAGCGAACGAAATCGTCCAGCTGGTTCTGAATCCCTTTAGAGAGATCCACGCTTAAAGATGCGAGAAATCCCTTGGTGGGCCGCACAAAAGAATCTCGGCTGTCATAGCGAACGTAAGGAGTGGTAACGAAGACGGTTCGGGTCTCATCGGCGGAATTTTCCAAGGGTTGACCATCAACACTGAACTGATCCCGCTTTTCTAATTTGAAGGTCAGGGCGGTCGTCAAATTGCTTCCCAAAGTCCGGCCAAACGCCAGTGACCCGCCGGTGGTTGTCGTACCAAAAGATTGATTAAATTCAGTCAATTCCTCGTTAAAAAAGCCAATGCTGGCAGAGACCCGGGACCCAAACAACCGGGGTTCGGTCAATCGGGTCTCAAGCCGGTGGCCGGTCTCGCTCACTTCACCGGAGAGCCACAGATCTTTATTCAGGCCGAACAGGTTTCGATCTCCCACCTTGGCGCGGGCAAAAATGCCGCTGTCCGACTGATACCCGCCACTGGTCTGGGCATAATAGGGTTTGTTCTCCTCAATTTCCACAAACAGATCTACCGACTCCGATTTTTCCTTTAAGCCGAAGATCCGGTAGGTCACACCGTGAAATATTTCCATATCCCTCAGCCTTCGCTGGGCATCATAAAGCGCCTGCAATGAAAGTGGCTCCTGAGTTTTAACCTCCAACTCCCGTTGGATAACCTTCTCGGACGTTTTCAGGTTGCCGGAGATAAAAACGTTTCCCAGGGTGACGAGCGGACCGGTCTCAATGTGGTAGACGATATCAGCCTGAGTGCGGTCTTGGCTATACGAAATATTGGGCTGCACCGTAACATGGGGGTATCCTTTCTCGGAGATCAAACTGGAAATGGCGTCCTTATCAGAATCCAAGGAGGCGGTGCGGTAAGGATCGCCGATTTTCTGGACCAGCACTTTCCGGACCTCTGCTTCCGGCAAGACCGTCAGGCCTTTGATGCCTATAGAGTGCACCGTAGTCCGGGGGCCTTCATTGATGTCCAGCCTGACCTCGGCACCGGTTTTGTCTTCAGTATAGATCACCTTCGAATCCACAGTGCATTTGAGATACCCATGATTCAAACAGAGTGTATTGACAGCAAAGGTGTCCTTTTCCAGGGTTTCGGGAACCAAAGCTCCATTATGGAAAATTGTAGGTGGCTGGGTAAGAATCTGATCTTTAATTTCATCCGCAGAAAGCGACTGATTACCGGCTATAGTTACCTTGTCCACAATGGTTTGCGGACCTTCCTCGATAACGAATCGCAACTGACGAGTTTCAACCGGAGTGCCGGGTTTCAGGGTTGATTCTGCCTCAACCGAGGTATTGAGAAACCCGGCCTCACGATAGCGCTTTTTGATATTCTTAACACTTCTTCTGACCCCGATATTCCCCCTATTTCCCTTGCTGAAAATAACCACATCCTTTTCCAGGGTCAGATCCCAGAAATTCCGGTTTCCTTCGAATGTGACCGTGTAGAGCTGCCCTTCGACTATCTGGACAGTCACGTTTACCTGATGCGAATTGCCGGTATCATCAATATTGTAGGAGAGTTTAGCGTCGGCAAAACCTTTACTTCGGTAGTAGGTCACCAGTGAGGTCATATCTTTTTTAAGCTGGTATTCACTGAACCGGCCTATTACCGGTAACAGGGCAGCCCGCCAGACAGCCATGCGCAATTGAAGGAAACTGGAAGAAATTGAAGAATTGCCCTTAAAGTTCAACGAGCCAAGGGTATAGTGTGGTCCTTTATTGATGTCTACGAAGACAACGGCGCTTTGGTTTCCGGTGTCCCGCTGCGCTTTTATTGACACCTTCGGATCCACATACCCTTCTCGCTTATACCGACTGATAATTGCTTCGGCCTGGGCGGATAAATCTTCACTGGTATATGGGTCACCCGGATACAGAGTCATCTGGTTGAGTATATCCCGTTCAAAAAGTGGATACTCACCGCTTATCCGGATATCAGCGATGGTGAGATAAGGCGTGAGGGTGAAAAACAGTACTTCACCACCTGGTTCTGATGCCGAATCTATATGGATGGCCGAAAAGCGATTACTGAGCTTAAGAGCCTCGACTGATGCTTTTAAGTCGCCTTTATCAAAGAGATCGCCAGGATGCAGGCGGATGAGGCGTTTGGCCAGGTAGCCATAAGTATCCTGCAGGTCCTCAGGGCCATTAATTACAACCCTGACGTCACTGACGGTATCCGCTACTCCTCCAGCTGCAACCTGATCGTCTTCCAAAGTGACCTTGACAGAAGCCAGTCCATCAATACAAAAAAGACAGAGTATTCCCAGAACCAAGCTCAACAGGGAGATTTTCTTTAAATTGTGTAGTCGTTGCACCAGTTCAATCACCTGAACTCTATACGAAATACCAGTTCTGCACCAAATATGCCCTGGTTGTCCTGAAACCCGCTGACCAGAATATTTTCCAGGAGCTTATATTCGGTGATGGCCCTCTGGACAATCTCACCATCCTTAGACTCTACCGCGTATTTGACGGTCATACGATCAGAAAGGTGCTTACCCACAGTCACCTTGACACCCTCACCATTCTGACCATCACTGCTATCGTCTGTTTCCATTTGCAAAATATCAACCCCGGCGGCTTTTTTAATGTCTTCCCCAAAGGTATCGGCCAGCATTGAGGCCATAACTTCACTTGTACTGCGTTTTCCCCCACTTTCACCGGAGGCAATTTCCTGGGCAGTCCGACCGAACAAAATCAAGGAGAGAATGTCCGAATCGTTTTCCGTCGGCACCGATGAAAGTTTGAGCTCCAGATTATCCGGGGTTCCCTTGACGGCAAGTGTTATTGTCCACGACCTGATAGTCGTCTCGCTTTCAATGTCGATTTTTGCTTCCGTTTTGTAGGGGTTGGTAAAGTCGATGATGCCCTTTTTTACATTGAATATCTTTTTCTGAAAAGTAATGGTGCCGGATTTCACCTGAGCCCGTCCATTGATAATTGGACGTTCCAGTGTCCCTGCTACTCTCAGGTCCGGACTGATCTCAAGCTCGGCCATGTTATTCTCGACGAAAAACGGTTGCCTGCTTTTCACCTTGATATCGAGCTTAACCGTATCAAAACCAGGTAACGCCATGGGGGTAGACTTCGGAGTGACTGTCCGGCTGCGGTCGGTTGCCATCTCCAGCAGGTTGATCTTCACATCTTTATAATAAACTCCTTCCAGAAGGACGATTTCTCCCGTGGCTGCCGCACTCCTGTCATTGCCGGTGATATTAACGTCACCATTCAGCAGCACGGACATGGTATCGACCACTTCCAGTGGCAGCGCCTTCGCCTTGATGGCAATATTCATCTTCGTCGGTGTAAACTTTTCGTGGCCAATGGTTCCATTCATGCTGAAGGCTCCGGTGTCCAGAAATCCCTTAATTCCCTCAATGCTTACACTGTCGGAACCCAGATGGATAGTGCCATTCAGGTCATGAAGTTTTTGAACCAGACCTGGCACTATCATACCAATATTCTCCAAATCGATACGGAGATCGACTTGCGGATCGGCTGTGTCTCCTGAGAGGTCGCCCTTCACAACGAGGACGCCGGTTGTATCGACTAAATCCTCACTAAAAACTTCAGCTGCCGCCAGGGGGATACGGCCATCAATATTCATAGCCAAACGGCCATCGATTCGGGCAACGCCTTTCAGACGAAGACGACCCGAAGAAAGCAAAGCCAGCTCTAATTCGGGGATAGTGACTTCCTGATCGGCCATTTTCAGACGTATCCGGTCGGACTGAACCAACGAGATATCCTTGTAAAATAGCTGCAAGGCGTCCAGATCAACCTGTGCTGAGACATGAGCGGTATCATTGATATTGCCGGCAGCCTCCACCTGGCCAGTCAACGTACCTTTGAAATCCGGTTTTCCCAAAGCCCTGAAATAGGCAGCGGTCTCGGTGCGATCAAAGAGAAGGCGGGCATTGAAGTCGCCTTTCTTCAAATTACAGGTTGCATCCACCCCAAAATTCAGATTGCCCTTGACTTTCGCCAGCATGTCATGGAGTCCGAAGGTAAGGGTAACATCCTGCATAGCTTCATCTTTTAGCGTCATATCAGAGATACCCAGCTGGCCTTCAACGTCAGGATTGTCAATATTTCCTATACCGGTGGCATTAAGATGCAGCGTACCCTCCCCCGGAAAGAATTTCTGCAACGGCTGAATACTGGTAATCGATATGCCGTCCGATTTGACATGCAGGTCGATGGATTTATCCATGCCCACCGACCCGCCGCCCTCCAGTTGTCCACCCGGAGCAACAATCGCCAAAATTTGGTCCAGCCACAGACGCTTATCCTTGAAACGGGCATCAACAGATAAACTATCGATGGTCTGATCTGCCAGCTTGATCTGCTTTCCTTTGAGGTTGATCTGTCCACTGGGCTTTTCAATGCTGCCGCCTACTGCACCGTTAAAGGAAAAATCGCCGCTTGCCGTCTCAACAAAATCCCCCGGGTCAAGGTGGTCGGATTGAAATGTAAAATCCAGGGTTGGATCTTCAACCAGTTTCGGTAAGCCGGGAGTCAATAAATGGATACTGCCGGTCGAATTAAAAGTGGAGCTCTTATTGCTTACGTGCAACCGATCCACAAAGACAGTCCCGTTTTCCAAATGGAGTTGTGCCGCAAGATCACCAATGGTTGCAACATCATTGCCCAGTCTCTTACCTTTTAAGGAAAGCTCACCCGTCAGAGATCGAAGCGGGCCGCCCACCTGCAACCGGCCATCCAAGGTACCGCTTGCCAGCGGGGATTTCATGAAATCGGCAGCGGAAAGCCCTTCTATCTTGACCGCGAGCTCGTTGACAAAGTCAGGATCGAGCCCGCCTCCGTCCGACAGCAACCGAAGGACGCCATTTCCCTGAAGTCTTGAGCTTCCATTCTGCAGATTCACAGTATTCAGCTTCAGACGGCCGTCATGATCCATACTGGCGCTGACAGCCAGATCGCCAAGGGAATATTTTTCAATCTTCAGATTTTTCGATGCCAGCTCCAGGGAGAATTGGGGTTGGCTTAAACTACCATCCACTGCCAGGGTTGCGTTACAGGCGCCTTTGACAGAGGGCATTCCCATAACAGCGAAAACCCTCGACAGGTCATCAGCCGTCAATAATAGTTTTGCTTCAATAGCCCTCTTGTCTATCTGGAATCTGCCATCTCCGGACAGTTCAGCACCGTCAGTTGCCGCCTTGAGACGGGATATGCCAATCGTGCCGTGATCCATCTCTGCCGCCAGATGCACCTCGGCATCAATCGATCGGTCCATGCCTGGAGCAAGCAACTTCTGCCCTGCCCCTTCCATGGTCAACCGGGCCGAGATGTCCGCCGGCATTATGCCTTTACCGGTTAGTGTGGTCCTGCCGGAAGTTGCGCCATGGAGATTGACATACGGCTTCAGCCACCGGTTGAGATCCGGGATATCATGCACCAGGGTCAAGGCATACTCAATGGCGTTAACATCTGCCTGAGGTGAAAGAAAGCCTGTTGGAAAAGCATCACGAAGATTGACTGTTCCATTGAGTTTGACCGAACCTTCAGCCAGGTGGAGCGCGACCGTATCGATCGTTGCCAGCCGATCTTTAAGGTCGATTGCCAGATCGCCTCGGTCAAGAGGTTGCCCGTCGAGCAGGCTGTTGCCAATAGTCACTGCAAGCCTGGCATCGGGATTGGCCACCGGCCCGTTGAAGCTAAGATCACCTTTCACGGGCCCGGTGTAGTCACCAGCAAGATTAAAAACAGGTTTAACCTCAGCCAGCTGAGTATCAAGCGTGAGAGTACCGTCAACGACCGGAGATCCATACAGACCATCGGCTGTACCGGAGAGGCTCAGGATGGTTTGACCCGATGTCACCCGCAAAGTGGAAACGCTCAGTTTCTCGCCCTGTAGAGAAGCCTTAAGGAGGACGCGGGCCGGTTCTAGATGGATATCGGCACTGTTGAAACTGATATTGTCCACCCCCAGTTCCAGACGAGCTGATTGCTTATTAAGATCGCCATGGGCTGTAAGATTGAGTCCTGTGCTTTCCAGATGCATGCTGTTCTCTGGTTGGGCAAAGGTAATCTTGCCGTCGACAAGCTGAATCGATGCAAAGACGAGATTGAAGGGCAATCCGCTACTGCCGGTTGCAGCTGGTTCCGTTTGCTTTTCATCACCTGGCGGGACTAAAGCAGCCATCAGCTTGAGCCCGTTGGATGTATCCATTGTCAGGTCCACCCATGGCCCCTGAAGCAGGATATGTTGCAGTCGGATTTCCTTTCGCCACAGAGCCCGCCAGTCAAGTTCCACCAAAAGACGGGTGAAGCCGGCCAGAGCAAGACCCTCGGGATCATGAAGCACCACTCCTTCAAGGTTCAGGCTTGGTTGCAGTATCGACAGCTGGTGGTTTACGATGGAGATTGTTCCGGGAATCTCCGCATTGATCCGGGACTGAATCCACTGAAGCCCCTGGTTGGATTTGATCCAGAAGAGGATGCTGATGATAACAATGCACACCGCCGTCAGGACGGTGGCAGCAAATATCAGCATCAATTTGCGTATTTTTGTCATTTGTGGAAAATACAGCCATCTAGGAGAAAGGACAATCGCTAAATGTAACCGGCTTAGAGACATCCTTTCTGTCGGGAAATGTGAAGCCCCCTCTCCTTATGCAAAAGGGAGGGGTACTTTACACTGAGTGCCACTCAACGGCAGCGTCTGCCTCCGCGGTTGGTGAAGAACATCGCAAGTCTGCCGACATCTTTAATATTTTCCACACCATCACCATTGAGATCATAGTTATTGCCATGCCTCAGAATGTCTCGACCAAGAATCAGTGAATCCTTAAGATCGACGCAGCCGTCCTGATTCAGATCAGGTACTACGGCATAGGGCCGCATCATTTCATTGTCCTCATGGTCAATTATATGGCAGTGCCAGACATAGAGGCCAGGCATGTTAAAATGAGCACGAATCCTGGTTACCTCTCCCGGGTAGGCAATAACCGTATCTTTCCAGCCTGTCTCCCAAAGTTCAGGAGACCTTGTATTGCCACTCAAGGTTGCACTGTTCGTGTCATCAACTATATTTAATATTTCACGATTCACAACCTGGAATTCAATCAGATGAAGATGAATCGGGTGGGCGTCCATGGTGAAATTCCATATCTCCCACTCCTCCGTATCGTTCAGTTTCGGCATTTCTGTTACAGGAACCATAACCGAAGAGCCATTGCTTCTTGTGAAAACCTTCGTCATTTTGCTGTTGCCGGTCATGTCAGTCCACATCAGTGGTACACCTATGAAGCCACTGGAATTAGGATCTGGTGCCAAGATACCCACCTTCGCTTCAGTTGGACCAAATGGTACGCATTGATTTCCTTCTGGCGAATGAAAATTCGCTGGATTGCACTGGCTCACATTTCCGGAATGGTCGAGGACATAATCATCTTCTTCTGGATCAACGACAACAAAGACTGTTTCTGACTCCAGTTCATTGAGGCTCACCTGGCGGGTTTTGGTTGGTACCAGGGGAACGATGTCGGCAAATTGCAAATCTGCCGGAGAACTTGCCGCATAATCGGTAGAACTGGCATTCAATGGCTGATCCACCACAAACTTCATTATCTGTCCTGTAGTATAAGGGTTGGAAGGACCAAAATCTGCGATTGGTGATCCTCCACCAAAAGGTTCGTCAGGCCCTTCGTTAATCATATAGAACTCACCGGTGATTCCGGTGAAGTCGACTATGATGTCAGCACGTTCCGCCGGCATCATACGAACTTCGTCAAGAGATACAGGTTGCAGAGGCAACAAACCACCATCGCTGCCAATTTGATTGAAAGCCAAAGCCGCATCAGGCAGCGAGGTGACTTCGCCATTTTCATCAAAATCAGCCTGCAATGCGTCATGAGATGTGCTGTTGATAATTTTCAACATCAGCGTACGGGCATTACAGCCATTGAGAAGACGAAGACGGTACCTGGCGGGTGCCACGTGATAAACTGGCCAGGTAGTGCCATTCACGACCATGGCATTGCCAAAAAACTCTGGGTTCCAGATCGGTGCCACATCACTTGCACTTCCTCCGACCGCAATCTTTGGAATAAAAGGAATATCAAGAGCCGCGGGATGGTTTTTCGGTCTATTGAGTCCCTCAAAGTAAGCACGATCCTTCGGAAAAAAGAGCTGTCCATCAGGAGTGAATGTCCGGTCCTGGATGACAATAGGTACCTCACGAATTTTACTTCTAACTGCCGAATCGAAATTAGGATCTTCACCCTCGACAGGTGCGGGACCGGGGAGAGTTCCAGCCAACAGATCGGGTTCGCTTACTCCTTTACCTCTGATCAGCCAGAAACCTGCCGGTCCGGCATAAACGTTGAGCCGGGTCAACCCCAGGCCATGGTCATGATACCAGAGAGTTGAGGCCCGCTGGGTGTTATAATAGCCATAAAGAGCTGAACCAGGAGTAGTATTCGTGCGGTCAAACTGATCAAAAAGCCCGCCGTGTTTTGCATATCCTGCGAGATTCTTTGCGTCGGGGAGCCACCACGCTTCAGGATAGCCATCACTTTCCGGATTTACATGGGCCCCATGGACGTGGGTCACTATCGGAACTGGACCATCGTATGCTTCTTGTAGAATACTGCCATTGGATACGGCTGGTTTACAATCGGTATGGGTGGAACCGTCTTTGCATTGCAGTAACTCCGGGTTAGCCCAGTGTAAGGTCCGATCAACAGGCAGGATGTGATGCAGATATTTGTGGGTTTTAGGATCGAACAATTCGTTCAACCATCTAACTTTGGTGAGCTGATTCTGGGTTGCCTCAACTGTCAGGGCCGGATAGTTGAAGGTAGTGGCATGAGGATCAGAGAGCGGCATAGGTGCTGTATAATTGAGATCATAAGAATCTTCAGCCTTTCCGTAGCTCCATACAGTCGTAGAAGGATAACCATAATTCCCCCAGATACCTCCAGGGAGTATCTGCTGCTTGAATTGTCGCATGGCTATATTGTAACCAACCTTACGATCTTTTTTACTGTTGGGCATCACGGGAGGGATAACCAGGGGTTGCACAAACTTGGGAATTGCCTCAGGGTCCAGAACATTAAAGTCCGCCCCATCAAATGCCGGCATGGTTGCTAGCTTGTCATGGTTACTGTGATGATCGTCGTGTTTATTGTGATGCCTGGCATGCTTAACGTGTTGCTCGCCATGGTTACTGTGCTGCTTCGCGATTGCTGACAATGGCAGTGCCATAGTAAATACCGACAAGAAAATCAATACTCCAAGTCTTCCTTTTAGATTTACTTTAACATTGAAATCCTCTCTCATAATCTGTCCCTCCTAGAAAAAGTTTCTTTTTTTTCAGGCAGCTAAAGATACTACGTCACGGCTTTCGCAACCCCCCTACAAACATACGCCTTGGATTTGAAAAACAAATATTCGTACTGGAACAGAGCTCAAGAGAAAATGTTGAACTTAGTCTTCCTGACAATTTAGCAAAAACCGAGCCAGAAATACCACAATGTAATAACACTACGTAGGAGTGATGTTTTTACTTGGGAAAAACTATTAGAATAGATTGGCTATGGTACGATTGAAGGCAACCATGCCTTTAACAGTATATTGTCCATACTGCCGATAACGTTTGCCATTACGGAAAACACTGAATTTTTTTCCGCAAATACGGAATTTATATCACAAATGGGGACGGTAAAAAGATTGGTCTGGACCGAAGCTGTAAGCCAGGTAAAAAATTGAATGTTCGACTCTACTTGGCTTACATAAAACATCACACCAACCTAGAAGATGTTCTGAATGAAAGTGGAACTCAAAAGGGTTTTGATGTTACCATACAAAAGCATTTTTCTAGTGCAAAAGGGCCGTATCAGGATGGAAACTATCTGGTGTCTGTCCATAAATGCCCGGGCCAATACCCGGTACCCCGGTCACCACGGGCATTACAGATTTACTATGTTATGGATTAAAAATTAAGCCATCGCATCTTTGAGTGCAGCGTTTAATGTAGCGCTTGGACGCATGATTCCTTTAACCTTTTCTGGCACAGGGTGGTAATAGCCACCCAACTCAATTGGGTGGCCTTGAACAGCGCTTAGCTCTGCTAATATCTTAGCTTCATTGTCTGTTAATACTTTCGCAAGTTTGGCAAATTTAGCCGCTAATTCAATATCTTCTTTTTGCGCAGCAACTGCTTGTGCCCAGTACATTGCAAAGTAGAAATGACTACCACGGTTATCTAATTCGCCTGTGCGACGCGAAGGCGATTTGTTGTTTTGTAGCAAATGAGTCGTCGCTTCATCTAAAGTTTTGGATAAGATAGCGGCTTTAGTATTGCCTTGCTTAATACCCATATCTTCCAAAGAAACAGTCATTGCCATGAATTCACCTAATGAATCCCAGCGGAGATGATTTTCTTCAGTCACTTGTTGCACATGACGCGGAGCACTACCGCCAGCACCGGTCTCGTACATACCACCGCCAGCGAGCATTGGTACAATCGAAAGCATTTTAGCTGATGTACCTAGCTCCATAATTGGGAATAAGTCTGTCAGGTAATCACGCAATACATTCCCCGTTACCGAGATGGTATCTCGACCGCGTATTTGACGTTCCAACGAGAAACGAATAGCAGAATTATAATCCATTTTATAGATTTCCAGGCCTGTCAAATCATGCTCTTGCAGATACATATCAACTTTTTTCAGGAGTTGCATATCATGTTGACGCTCTGGGTCCAACCAGAATACTGCGGGAGTGTTTGATTGACGAGCGCGAGTTACGCCAATTTTGACCCAGTCACGAACCGGAGCATCTTTCGTTTGACATGCACGCCAGATATCACCTTTCTCAACCTTGTGCTGCATTAAGATAGCGCCATCCTGGTCAACAACACGCATTACGCCATCGCCCTCGACCTCGAATGTTTTGTCATGTGAACCGTACTCCTCCGCCTTCTTGGCCATGAGACCAACGTTAGGCACTGTACCCATGGTTGTTGGATCGAAAGAACCGTTAGTCTTACAGAAGTTAATCACTTCCTGGTAGATGCGTGCGTAAGTAGACTCAGGCATTACTGCTTTCGTGTCTTTAGCGTTACCGTCCGGTCCCCACATTTTACCTGCATTACGAATCATTGCCGGCATAGATGCATCTACTATTACATTACTTGGGATGTGAAGATTAGAGATGCCTTTGACGGAATCTACCATCGCCATTTCTGGACGAGTGGTATGACACGCCTGGATGTCTCGCTCTATTTGCTCTCGTAATGTACGTGGTACATTTTGAATTTTGTCGTAGATATCAGCTAAACCATTGTTTGGATTTACTCCCAATTGAGCAAAGGTTTCTGCGTGTTTTTCGAAAGCATCCTTGTAAAATACCGATACCGCATGACCAAACACGATTGGATGGGATACTTTCATCATAGTTGCTTTAATGTGCAGCGACCACATAACTCCAGCATCACGACATTCATTTAATGTTTTTTCAAAAAATGCGCGTAAGGCTTTGCAGCTCATGAACATGCTATCGATTATTTCGTTTGCTTCTAAAGGCACTTCTTTTTTAAGTGTGATTTCGCCGTTTGGTGCAACATACTCAAGGCGTGCTATAGTCTCTTTTTCAACGGTTACAGATTGCTCGGAAGAAAAGAAATCGCCCTCACGCATATAATCAGCGTGTGAGCGAGAAAACATTTCCCATTTCCCCATTGAGTGAGGGAATTTTTTTACATAAGATTTAACAGCCGGTGGAGCAAAACGGACAGAGTTTCCTTCGCGAAGAACTGGGTTTACCGCGCTGCCGAGTACTTTAGCGTAGGTTGCTTTTACCGCTTCTTCTTCAGCATTCTTAGGTACTTCAGGGTATTCCGGCAGGTTGTAACCTTGCTCTTGAAGTTCAGCGATACAGGCTTTAAGTTGTGAGAGTGAAGCACTGATGTTTGGCAACTTAATAATGTTTGCGTTTTCGTCTTGCGTTAATGAACTGAGAAGAGCCAGTCCATCTTCAACTCGCTGGTCTTCTTTTAAACGGTCGCTAAAGCAAGCGAGAACACGAGCACTAAGAGATATGTCGCTTAATTTCATGTCGATGCCAGCAGCAGAAGTAAAGGTTTTAAGAACTGGCAGTAATGAACAAGTCGCCAATGCGGGCGCTTCGTCGGTCATCGTATAATAAATAGTATTTCGGTTAGACATCATGTTTCCCCAGTCTGGTGGCTATAGTTATAAGTGTTCGTTAATAAGAACAAATTCGCGTCACTCTACACGTTCATCCCTGTATATTACTTTTTTTACTCATTCGGTGTAATAAAACAACATAAAACTTATCAATATCTGCTGAGAAAGTATCCTGTCCTGGAACTTTATGTTCGCATGACCGGTAACCAAAGAATACCAGGCCCTCCTAAGAAAGAACCACCTCTTCTACAAATTCTCCTTCAGTTTTCATGTGTCCATGCTCTTTGGAATGCATCTGAACAATAGCTTCCCAAGCTCTTTTGAGATCAGGAATTTTCCGAAACAGGACGGAATCCAGACAAAATGGAATCTAAGATTCGTCACTGCTTTTTGGCTGAAGACGGCCGTTTTTTCACTTATTTCCAAACGAGATGTAGAGTGCACTGTGAGTTTCCCTTATTTTTCACCCATCAAAACGTGTTTATATGTTCTGTTGCTTTTTCGTGGGACGGTGAGCTTAAAGTCGACCTTGCTTTGAAAAACCATTACAAAAACCGAACCGCCAAACCAGAAATATCCAAGCATAACCCCTTCTTGACAGTAGTACCTCCTTGACAATATCTTCAAAGTTAACGGAGGATACCTGCGACATTCCAATCGGCATTAACGCCACCATGCCATATTCTTTGGTTTCAATAATTACGCAACCACGTGTCTCTATCATCTGCCAACCGGGGGTGTTTGCATTAAGGACATATTTTTTGTTTTTTGCATCCCAGGGTACAACTCCACCAACTACTTCATCACTTTCAATGATTCGAGCTTCCTTAATGGTTCCACTAACTGGTAAATGATTTCGGTAATAATCATTTACATCGAGAAAGGTGTAGGGCAGCGGGAGATGTAAGCGAGCGCTGGTCAGGCAATTTCGAATACCTTGCAAAAAAAATCATTGAAGGTTTTTCATTTTGATTTCTACCATGGCATTTAACCCAGAGGTTCCCAGGTTCCGAACGAAGGCGAGGATCACGACACACCACCTTTATATTTTCGAAACCTCACCTGCAGTTCGTTGTTATTCACCCCCATAATCGGTACCTGACCATTTATCCGGTTTTTTCTTTATGCTCACCACCAAATGCTCCTTTCCACAACAGCTAAAGGCATTTGAAGCCTGTTCATGCAAGCCGACTCCAGCAGGTGCTACATTGTGCCACATTTTCGCTTGCTCTTTGAATTATCGTCATTATTTTCAAACTATCTTCCCCTCTTTTTTTATTTTAGATTTTTCTGTGATTTTCCTGCCTATCCAAAGTTCAATTGGAGGACGATACCATGAATTCAAAATATAAAATCAATTTACGCGAAACTCTTAGCAAAAACCTCAAGCGCCTGATCGGTAACTCTGAGATCGAGGCTAAGGAACTGGCTGCCTTCGATATTATCATGGACCGGCGTGAGTTCCTGAAGGCAGCCCAACTTACCGTCGTCGGCGCCTTGGTGGCGTCGGTCTATCCGCCATCTGCCTGGGGCCGATTCGATAAAAAGCTCCACGTCCCTCCCAAAGCTGTCGGTCTCACTGCTGGCGACATGGCCTCCGTCTCCCAGGCCACGCAGCTGGTCAGCGGCACTGAGCTCTTCCAGGACACTATCTATGCCCAACCAGTGGTTGCTCCCGAAACCGTCAATTCACACGCTCTCCTCGAAGGCGCCCGCGGACGACTCCGCCTGCAGAGCGACCTTGAGAGCGCGAATCCCGACGAGTTCCTGTTCCTCGACGCGGGTTACCATTACGGTCCGACTGAGCTTGTACAACTGGAGGGGAATGACAACGACGGCTGGGAGCTGGTGCACTACCACTATCCCTGGAACGCGCGTAGCGATGGGGCGAGGACCGACGGGCTGGTAAGACAGGTCATCATGACCGGGGACGACGGGCTGGTAAGCCCGACCAAAGTAATCACGGTCACGGGTTCGGCTACCAACCAATACTCTTCAGGGTCGCCGGACCAGATCAACACCATTAGCTATCTGGTGTTCGTCGAAGATATCGCCAGCGGCAACCCCGGCCATCTCGCCATCGGAACCGGTTTGGCCAATATACCGCCCCCCTACAAAGACCTGCCACTCTATCCGGTCCGCTGGAAATCAATACCTCTCGACGTCCACCATATCACGGCTCACGACGGCTATCGGTTCGCAGACAAATACAGCAACAACGGATTCAAATATCCCGTCGAGTTTGATCCGATCCAGGCCACCGAACATATCGTACTTTACTTTGATGACAGCCTGGTGATTATCTCCGATGCCGATGCCGACCAGTTATACCAGGAATACATATTTTTGATAGTTTCGCACCTTCCTCTGCCTGCCGGCGCCCCAAACTCGCGTCTTGTCCATATCAACTGGAACCCCGTAGGCTCCCAATCGCTCACAGATGTCGTCCTCGCATCGAGCCAGCACAATAGCGACGGCAGCCAGACATACACCATCTATGCCACGAGCGAGCATAATATCAGCGGGCTTGACCCATTCCCCATTGCAGTCAACATTGATGAACAAAAATATGCATGGAACAACAACTGGTATGAGGAAACCTTCACGGTTGATGCAGCGACTACGCAAAACGGCGCTCTTACGCTTGATTACACTTCGGTGAAAAGCGTGCACAGCCTCTTCTATCTTACAAGTTCCTCGGTTCGTCACCTGAAGCTCGCGAACTTCGAAGGACGAGGGATCGTTGCCTTCGATATTAATGAGGACCTTGGCGCACGCAGCGACGGATCATCGGCATTCCACCTGGCCGGACACTTTCCCCTGGCGTTTCCGGATGCCGCCGGGCTCGGCAAGATATTGACCTTCAGTGGTGGTACCAGCAAGTTCAACGGTTTGAGATACGTGGCTTTCGACGCGGACGGAAACACCTTTCTCCTACGCCAGCGGCGCTATACGGGCGTGGATTCCCCCTACGCGCCGCCAATCTGGGGAAACTACACGGCAGAGGGGCAGCCGATCCAGTCGATCAGCTCCGAATCTGCCCCCCTCCCCTCCGGCACATCAAGCACATCGAATCTTCACCAGCTGGCAGACTGGATCGACGCCTCGGTCAGTCAACCTGGAAAAAAGTATGTAGAAAACTACAACTTCCTGCTCTACACCGCACTCGCTTTTGCAACGGACGATAGCAGCCGGAGCCAGGCGGTTTGGCTCGGGAACGTCTACAAAGCCGCTTATGCCCCGAGCCGTTTTGCGCTCGATAGCGAGCACGTGGTAATCAAACAGGTGCAAAGCGGCGAAACGGACATCTACGCGGCGTATACGGTGATTAAAAACCCAATCGACAAGACCTGGCACCAGCGCCAGATCGCCACTCAGATTCTTCCCCAGGGTCCCGGCCTGCAGGAGAGCGGCGACCACTACCAGGCAACAGTCACCCCGGCCAACACCTACGGCAAGACGGTGTCATTGCTCTCGAACGATAATTCGAATCTTCTGATTGAGGTGCGCGCCGATTCTCCGTGCACGGTGATCGACGACACCAACAACCTCTACTACGACATCGACCGCTACACCTCTTTTATGGCTGCGCCCGACCCGGCCACAGGCCGACTGTGCCTGCTGATCAAGGCCGAGACCTTCTCCCAAGTCCTGTATGTGCGCCTGGTGGACACCAGCGGCCTGCAACCGTCAAATGATGCTGCTATGCTGGGAGCGACGAGCGAGACCGTCTATGCCTGGCAATCGCTGAACCTGGCCCTGCAGGCCCAGCAGCGCATGGGTAATGGTGCGTCTCCCTCGGCCCTTTTGGGCGACAACATGCCGCTGGTCGACACAACTGTGTACGTCAGCGGCACAACGCTTGGCGATAGCAACCCAAACACCCCCTGGAAAGGTGGCTATTCGCCCACTACCGACAACCTGGGGAATCTGGCGACCTACCTCAACACCTCAGGACAGAACCTCATTTCGGCCACTGGCCAGCTGAGTCTGGGAGCCTCGGTCGACGGGGTCACCATCGACCCGCTCTACGCCGTGACATCGGTGCCTTCCGACTCCTCGCGCACCGGCCCCACGATTCAGTTCGACTACTCCAGTGGCTCTGTGTACAAGAATCCGCCGGGCATCACGGCAGTCGCCGGTGATCTCGGCAGCATCTTCTCCTCGATTTCCCACGCCCTGCACGACGCCCTGCACTGGCTCCAGCACGTGGAGGGATCAGTCTACAAGGATCTCTCCGACGGCGGTGTGTACATCATCTCGGACGTGGACAGCATAACGGTTAAAGTGAAACAGGACATCATGAAGCAGGTCAATGGGGTGGAGGCGGATCTCAATGAAGTGGTCAGCACCGTTGAAGAGTATGCCAGCGTTGTGGCTAATTTGGTGGTGACGGTCGTCGAGAGCACGTTCCTCTACAAGTTCATCGAAACGATCATTACCCTAATCTCGCTCTTCCTGCACTTCGGGGACATCCTGAAACTCAGTGGCAGTTTCAAGGGATTGTTCGACGATATTCTGTCGGGGGCCAACGGCAAATCGATCCCTTCGATCTCGAGCACGTTTTCCTCCTGGGATACGGTCGGCACCTATCTGGGGCCGAACAACACCTTCTCGCAGGCCTTCGGCGGCGTCGATTCCAGCAATGTCGGCACCGAACTGATCCAGGGGCTGCTGGACGCGATCACCGGCAACCCCTTGACCAAAAAGATTCTCAACAAAGTGATGTCGGCCACCTCCAGCGTGCTGAATGAGGTCCTGCCGCCGCTGCCGCTGAGTTTCGACATGAATCAGAGCGCCGCCCAGGGCATCATGGACGACATCACGAACCTGGTGGACAACATCGAGCAAGGCGTAGCGAACATGACCGAGCAGACGGCCACCACCCTGATCGAGGTCCTTGCCGCGAGTGCCGCCAACCCGCAGCAGACCTACCAGAACCTCGGATCGGGCCTGGGTACGCTGTCCGAGGAGATCGCCGCCGACGTCCTGACCCCGATCTTCGACTTCGTGGATGCGGTCACCACCGACGCACCCGCCTACGCCAAGGACATGATCGACTACGACGCGTACATCACGCTAAACATAGCGGTTCTGGCCGACCTGTGCAAGCTGTTCGGGATCGGCAGCGTGTCAAACACCAAGCTGACCCTCCATGCGTCCGACGCGGTCTTTTTCCCCCTGGCGCTTATCGCCTGGGTCGCGGTCTACATGAAGGAGGGCCGCAGCATCAGCCACGTCAGCGATCTCGATGCCACATTTTCCACCCCACCGGGTACGGTGGGCGCCGCAAGCCCCACGCTGTGGAACCTGGTCCGATTGGGCGTCGACGGGGTGCTCACCGAGCTTCTCGGTATATCGTGGCTCCTCAATGCCTTAATACAGAAAAACGACTCGGAACCCTCGACTATTCAGAAGGTCTTCATCGGTTTAGGGGCTTGGTTCAACTGGATCCGCTGGATGAGCGACTTCGTCTACACGTGCCAAAACTGGAACCCTGCCACGGGTAAACCTTTGGACTACGCGAATGTGGCGATCCGGCTGACCACGGCCAGCGCCGACGTGGCTTTCACGCTGCCGGGCTTGAACCTCAACCCGGGCACGGGCTGGCCCTCCAGCCCCCGACCGACCGATATGTCACAAGTCATTAACACTCTGGTGACCCTTGGCATCATGGCTTATGATACGGTCCTGATCGCGGAGAGCAGCCCGAACACCAACCAGATCATTGCCATCGCTGGGCAGGACTTCGCCCGCAGCCAGGCCATCGCGACCTTCATCTACAACCTCTTTTCTGCTTCTGCTTCTGCTAAGGATAATTTGATATACTTTGCAGCTTACATCCTGACTTGCCCCATTGGCTTCGAGATGCAGGTCTTCGCCCTGAGCGGCGTCCTGTCTTCCCCCGGTGGGCCCGGCACCAACCCCCCCGGTAAACACCGTCGACGACGCCGGAGGCCTCATGAATATGATTCGAAACGTCGACGCAGAAGATTCGAGAAGAAAAAAAACTGGTGGGGTAGAATCAGGTAATTTTTCTGGATCATCAGACTTTTTAACTATGATGCCAGTCTCTTCGCTCACTTTCGCAAACCACCCCAAGTGGGAGGTATACGATTCCCATGGTACCATGAGAGCGGGGCTGGCTATAAACTTCATGCTGATATCAGTGACGCCGGATTCGCTTTGAGCATGTTCTTACGTCTGCCGCGGTGCCCTTGGTTCGAAGGGATAAAATTATCGCATGTTTACCGAACGGAATGCATAGGTCTGATAGATTTTTTACCCGTGGACAAGATACAGACGGAGATCCCGCCTGTTTAAGGTCGTTCATTCCGGCCTCCATGCTGTAATGGGAGCTGTTGCAAAAAGCCGGTTAAAAGTGGTTTGTTTTTTCTGGATAAATTAATGAAAATACCATAAGGCAAAACAGAAACAGCGCGCCAAAACTCATGTGCATATTCCCTCAATTAACTTTCACCATCAAGCAGTCCAATTCCTGATAGTTTCGACTTCTTCATCAGAAATTTGCAGAAACCTGAGAAAGGCAAGATGTTCTTTCGGAGCCGCTTTTTCGAACTGAATATGCCATTTGCGCATCGACTTTTCGGAAAGACCTGATGCCTTTAAAATGCGTGTCCAGAGTTCCTTCGTCATTGGCGTTGAAGACGAAAGGAGCGATGGATTTTGCAGCATATTGGCAATAACCGCCTGCTGCTCTTTCAACTCCAAAATGTCTCGGTCAAGTTGTTTGAACCGGGTGATCAGGCAAGCGCTCACACTTGTTTCATCATTATCGAGGATTCGTTTAATCTCTTTCAGGGAAATACCAGATTTTCTGTACAAGCAAATTAGCTTCAATCGCTCCTGCTCTTTTTCACCATACGCCCTGTATTCACCATTTTGATGGCCGCAAGGAGAGAGTAAACCAATTTTGTCGTAATAGAGAAGAGTCGAACGTGATAATCCATATTTGTTTGCCAGCTTACCGACTGTCAGCGTCATGATCATTCAGGGGTTTTCCATACAATAGATAATATTCCAGTAACTTGTTGATGTGTTCCATTTTTTCGTTGTAGACACTCTCGGTTATGTTGACGAGCAACATGTCGCCATGTTTGTCAAGGCTTGTGACCTCTTGTTCCCATCCAATAATTGAACCTGTCTGGCTTGGTTCCAGGCTAACATTATAGCGAGTAGTGGCATGTTGTCCTGTCTTTACAAAACCGACTAGCCTGTTTTTTTCATACGCGCATACGACCCATGTTTCAGGCCCACAATGATCTTTGAAATCTGTAGTGAAAACGCAGCCCAACTCGGCGTAACCGGATTTAGTATAAACGATTTCGCATTGCCAAGCTGGAATCCAATCGTATTCCCTCACCGGGCAAAGGAGAGGAAATATTGTTTCAGGAGATGTTGGCAATCTTTTGCTGTAGAAACGCACGATTCTTTTTCCTGGCATTGTGTTCTCCAGTTTTCTCTAATGGTTGTCTGAAAAATAGCTCTGTGTGACAATCACTCTAAACTGTGAACCTGTAGTCAGGTCAATGGCTTTTTATGGTTATTGGAGAAATAGTTGATGGGTGCTTTATGAGAATAATCTTTGGCTATGTTTTTGTGACGTATATGCCCTGAACACCGCCGAGGATGACACAATTTTTGAGGTGAAAATATTTTCGGACTGATATGTAATTGGGCCTATTTTCATAAACGAACGAGAGTGTCTCCTGTTTCTTCCAGTTTTTGGATCCACATGTCTAAAAGAACCTTCAGTTCTTCAACAGGATTTGCTTTGGAATCTTCTTCAGAATCCAGTATATCGAGTACTTCAAATTCAATAGCTGACTCGCCAAATGAATTCCATATTTCCTGTAATTCTGTATTTCGATGACTCCCGAATTTCAATTCAGCTTTGTGCCTATTGAATCTGCCCGGAAAATCGACCGCAACCCCTATAAATACTTTATCATTTTGAGAAATTCTGATCCTATACACTCCCATTGGTCGCTTGGCTTGTTTGTAGGCTTTTTTTATTGCTGATTTGTCCATGCTTGTTTCTTTTTCCTTTTTATACATAATCGATCAATTCAGTTGTACCGTGTGGTTTCTGAACCAATCAAAACGTCTGGTTGTCGGTGATCTTAACATTTCCAGAACTACCAACTAACTTCATTATATCATAATCTTACCACACTATCATGTTTGATTCTGAAATATGGCTTCTGCAAGCCTTCGGGCATGGTTCCGGATATCGATAGGCCATGCAGACATCAAACTGTTGAATCGTTCGGAATCACCTGCGAACAAAGCCCTCGTCGTTTCCTCAAATCTCGGGAAGTTACCAGCCATGGCAGAAATAAACCTATATGTTACTTCTTGAGAACGTCGCACCTTGTCCTTGCCACTATTCACCCGCCTTGCTTCCTCAACAAGCTTACGAAGAGTCACAGAAGCGCTTCCTGGTTGACTATTAAGCCAATCCCAATGCCTTGGCAGCAATGTGACTTCCCGGGAGACAACACCGAGGCGGGGCCGGCCTGGCCCGCGCTGTGAACGTCGCCCCGTATCTACCGACGATTTGACTGATTCCCCTCCCGCAGAAGGTTTTTCCAACCTCTCAAGGACCTCTGCCTTCGTGCCACGAAAATCCACCTCCACAATCTCACCGGTGACATCGCTAAAAATGAGGATTGAAGCCTGCACATCCTGATCAATGATCTCTTTCACCTTTCCAGCGACTTTCAAGAGGTTCCCTGAAGCAACAATCTGGTTTTCTTTGAATGCAGTGCAAGTTTTTACATTTTGTTCGCCCATCTTTTTATGCCCTCCAGTTAAGTTTTGAATGGACGAATTATACCCGGGTAAAACAATACAGTCAATATTAATAATACCCGGGTAAATTAATGCCAACAATCACCGTTCAAACATTTGTAATAGAAATTTTGGAGAAAAATATTCCAGAGGGAAAGGTTAATAATTTAAGAAAAACTGCAAATTGAGCCTGTTCCAGGATGTCAAATACACAATGGGCCCGCAAATTTGAACATGCCGTTAAGCAGAGAATCTGTTACCTTTTGAGAACCATATGGGGTCAAGAAATCGAATTGAAAATCGCAAAGAGAGTTGTTTAACCGAGTGAAACCACCTATCTAATTACCCATTAAAAAAACACAAAAAAGACAATATGAAATGTTTCGACCCAAAGATTAGCAGAACAGTCTCTATTGACTCTAAAGATTACCTACTTAATGACAAATTTTATTTGAAAGATTTCTCAGCCTGGGATGAGAACATTAGAAATTGGCTTGCCTCACAAGAGAAAATAGAGATGAGGGCAGAACACCATTATATTTTTGACTATCTACGTGAATATTTCACGAAAACAAAGACGCACCCAGTGGTCAGGACAGTTGTATTTGAGCTAAACAAACAATTTGGAGCCGAAAAAGCTACAGTGAAATATTTTCACATCCTCTTTCCAGGTGGAATTCACCAAGCTTTTCTTATCGCCGGGCTTCCGATGGTTGATAGCTGTTGTTAATTCTTTGTCTTCTAGGCGTTTTAAGAAAGTCAAGTCAATCCAGTACCTCTCTAATTTTAATAGCTATTTCTTTCAGAGAAAACGGCTTTGAGATGAAACTAATACCTTCATCCAATACACCTCGGTGGGCTATGACGTTCGCCGTGTAACCGGACATGAACAGTGTTTTGAGCTGGGGATAGAGTTTTTGCAATTGTGCAGAAAGTTCCCTTCCGTTCATCTCCGGCATAACCACATCTGTTAGCAATAGGTTAATCACCCCATCATATTCCCCGGCTATTTTTCTAGCGTCTTTTGACCTGGTGGTCGACAACACTTTATATCCTTGATTTTCCAGTATTCTTGTCCCAATATTCAGTATATCGACATCATCCTCAACCAAGAGTATTGTTTCGCCCCGGCTTTGTGGAAGTTCCGGGGAGGGCTCTTTTGGGTCCCTGACAGCCTGCTCAGAATATCGAGGCAAATACACTTTGATAGTGGTCCCCTTCTCAGGCTCACTATAGACGTTTATGAATCCATTGTTCTGTTTGACAATTCCATATACGGTGGCAAGCCCGAGTCCCGTTCCTTTACCAACAGCTTTGGTCGTGAAAAATGGCTCGAAAATCTGGCCTATCACCTCTGGTGCTATTCCGCGACCATCGTCGCTTACCGCGATCATTACATACTCGCCAGGAAGAAATTCTACATGATCTGCGCAGTATTCTTTATCAAAGCCAATATTTTTCGTTTCAATGGTAACTTTCCCTATGTCAGTTATTGCATCCCTGGCGTTGACGCAGAGATTCGCCAGAATTTGATCGACCTGAGAAGGATCAATTTTAACAGACCAAAGTTCTGTTCCAGGCACCCACGCAAAATCGATGTCTTCACCGATCAAGTGACCGAGCATTTTTATAATACTGCCGATGTTGTCATTGAGATTAATAATCTTGGGAGCAACCGTTTGCTGTCGGGCAAACGCCAGTAGCTGCCGAGTTATATCTGCAGAGCGCCTACCAGCCTGATAAATAGCTTCCAAGTCGCCATATAGAGGATCACTCGGTTCTAACTTATCCAAAGCCAATTCTGTGTATCCGAGAATAATACTGAGCATATTGTTAAAATCGTGAGCGACACCTCCGGCCAGTCGCCCCACAGATTCTAATTTTCGTGATTGGTTGAGAGCTTCATGCTGCTGATTTACTTTCTCCTGAAGTCTCTTTTGTTCGGAGATATCATTGAAGATACAATGTGTTTGAAGAAATTCCCCATTCCGGTCTCTGCTTATTTTACCATCAAAAGAGACCCAAATATGTGTTCCATCCCTTCTCCTCAGCTGGAATTCTACCCCGAGGATTTCCCCAACGGATTTAAACTTAGGAAAATTTTCTCTAAAATGACCTTGCCAGTCGGGATGCAGGAAATCCCCAAACGATTTACCAACCACCTCATCTCGAGAGTATCCTAAATGCTCCACCCACCTTCTATTCACTTCAAGGACACAGCCGTTTTCATCTAAACTTTGATAAGGAAACGGGGCATTTTCAAACAACTCTCTATACCGATCTTCGCTTTTTCGCAGTGCTTCCTCTACCAGCTTACGTTCTGTGACATCTGCTGCCATGCTGAGAAGTATGCGCCTGCCCGTGCTGCTTTCCCCCAGAGGTGCCGTCTGGAATTCCCAGATCCTGGTTGAACCGTCTTTTGTTTTTACCGTCCACTCGCCGTTGTTGACCGAACGGTCGATATTGAAAAGATCATCGATATATGCTTTTTGAATCCCGATACGTTCGCCATAGGCCTTCTCGGTCCAGTCTGGAAGGGTGGGAATTTCTTCGAGGCTATAGCCGGAAAGCTCTGTCCAGCCAACACTCAGCTGTAGTACTTGGTCATCTTGATCATGAATCATCATCGGCATTGGCGAGCTGGCAACCGCACGGCGAAAACGTTCTTCACTCTCGCGCAGGGCAGTCTCAGACTTTCTCCGCTGGGTTATATCCAGAATTACCCCTTGAATCTTAACAGGATTGCCTGACACGTCCCTTTGCAGCTCTCCAAGGGAGTTGACAGTCTTACGCTCACCACTGTCTTTTGTGATAAGGTCATATTCAAGATTGTAGGGCCTATCATTTTCAATCAGATCGACAAGGGCTTGGTTGACCCGCTCTCTTTCAGGAATACAACCCTCCACTTTCTCTGGGGTGAGAGGGGCAGTGTCATCTGCAAAACCGAAGATCCGTCTGGCTTCGGAGGAGCCATAAAACATCTGGCTGACAATATCATATTCCCAATTTCCTACCTTGCCCAGGTGCTGCGCCTTGATGTACTTAGCGTTGGCTTCAGAAAGCTTCCTCTCTGCCAACTCACGTTGTTGAATTTCCTCCTGCAAATAATAGGTCCGCTGCGCCACCTGTCGCCTCAAGTACCACAGGCCGACCAATGTGAAAAGAAAGAGTATAGGGATAAGCAGCTGCAAGATTCGCTCGATTAATTCGCTTAATGGAACCTCCTGTTGGGGTAGGATAGGGGCAAACCATTTTTCGTAGAGACTATTGTAGATGCCGTTGACATAAAGAGTTGCCAGCCCCTCGTTTAACAAAGAAAGCAGGTGTGGGTTGCCTTGGGTGACGGCAAAGCAGAACTTCTGCTCGAAACCTTCAAGCTTCATGGTAACTGGCTTGAGGGAAGAGATCTTCTTCTGTTCAACCGCGACGATATTGGTGAGTCCGAGTTTCTTGATGATCTCAAAACCAACTATCTGCTGGACGACGACGGCGTCATGTTTTCCCGCTGCCAACAACCTGAAAGCCTCTTCAAAGGAGGGGGTCGTGATAACGCTGTCAGTGAGATGTTTACGTATGACATATTCGTGGGCCGTGTCGCCCTTCATCACCAGAACCTCTTTACCTTTCAGGTCAGAAAGCGTCAGGATTTTATGATATCCCTTTCTCACAAACACAGCACCGTTCATTCTCAGGTACGGTGCTGTAAAATCGTAAATTTTGTCTCGCTCCTCGGAGTAGGATACCAGCGGCAGTACATCAAGCTCACCTCTGGCCAGCCCTTCCTTGATCTCACTCCATTGTCCGACTTTGAAGCTGACGGTAAATCCTGCGGCATGAGCAGCTGCTTCAAGCAGATCGACCGAAAAACCACCGGCTGTACCGTCAGGATTGACTATCGCAAAGGGCGGGTACTCTAGTTCACTGGCAGATTGCAGATGAGTTTTATCCCAGGACGATGAGGCGTTGGCTTGAGGTACTGAGAGAGATGGTGCTATGACTAGAAAAACCAGTAGTACTAGAGAGAAAGGAGAGAGACACTTGAGCTCTATCAATGGTAGCATATTGAATTTAGGTATGTTATTCGTATTTTGGTTGTTTGAGAGCACTTCATGAGTGCTCCATCAGGAAACAACAATAACCAAAAAACAATAAATATTCCCATAAATAATCTCTTTTGGCAACATTCGCTTTGAAGGGACCATATTCTCAATATTAACATAGAGTAACCCACTGCCAACCTTGTATACCCTGGTAACGTCGGAAAGGTATCTCGTTTCTGGGAGAAAATGATTTTTGAACTAGCTATCCTGTGAATCTCCTACCCCGCATTTGTCAACCGGGATAGAACATAGGTCTTAGGCAGTGAGTTTGACTCGATTGTAGGCTCTCGCATTATTCTGACGAAATTTTCCTCATTAAATAAGAACGATCCATATTAATCGCAAAGCACCTTTGGTAATCGATGTTCCTTTGAATGGGGCTCTGCCCCAAACCCCGAGGTTTTCAAAGGCATAGGGAGGACAGTGAATAAAAAAAGGGGACCCGAAAGTCCCCCCGGAGCGATATTTATTCGCCGCCCTCATTCTGGTTATCCCTTGGCAAGTTGCTCCTCAGCAGAGCTCACCTCCGTTTCACCAGAATCTCTGTTGGTAAAATAATGTATGATAGATAGGGATGGCCTCCATTCTATCGTACCAATTCACCTAGTTCTTAAAATATTTCTGTTGCTGCGAGACGCACATGTTCTGCTGAGACCATATTTGTTTTGCTTTTTGCTGCGGCAATGAGTGCACCTCTTGCTAAATGATTAGCCTTTCTGAAGAGACCACCAGAACCTTGATGAATAGCCGTAACAGCATTGTCTTCAAAAACAGAATTTTCAATACCGGTTAATGCAAGATGATGATTGAGGTACTGTTCCATTTCTGTTCTGGTCACTCCCTTTAAATGGGCCCTGCCAACGACCCTTGAGGCAAGGGGTAATGACGCCCTGTATCTGAGATTATCGGCAAGATTGTTTTGTCCTGCCATCACCAGGGAGAGATGGGGCCTGGAATCTTGTTCAAATTGTGTCAGTGTGTGCAGTTCGGCAAAAACACCAAGTCGAAGCAGTGAGGCCTCGTCAATGACCAGAACAACATTCATTCTCTTGTGCACCAACTCAAGCACTTCTGCTTTGATTCTTTTGGTCATTACCGCTTTTGAATTGCTGGCCAGATCAATACTCATTTCCTGGCAAATCTGTCGATACAACTCAATAATAGTGCCAGAAGTTGCTGTGATATAAATTACTTTATAGCGTGCAGGGTGAAGTCCACCTATCACATATCTGAGTGCTGTCGATTTGCCACTGCCAATATCACCGGTCAACAGTGTTGAAGCGCCAATTTCAACAGCGTGCAGTATTCTTGATTGTACACCTTTAATTGCAGCTGTTTCCAAGATCTCTTTTCTGTCAATATTCGGAGTGAACGGGTCTTTTTTTAATCCGAAAAAAGTTCGATAACTTGCGCTCATCACTTTGCCTCCCATAATTCACCTGTCACAGGTGTCGATTCCTGGGGGGATAGTTCAATCTGGCAGTTCTTATCTCTTTTGACCCGACAATTGATGTGCAGATCTATTTGCTGAAGATTTCCTCTTGAAGTTTTACCTTCTTTAATTTCAACCAATTCCGGCTTGCTCTCGTGATATAACAACTCCACCCGTTTACCGATGAGTTCAACAGGTGCCTCGAATAAACGATTGTCGATGGTTACAGTTCTGTCCTTGTTGACTCTGCGGCGGACTGTTTTGCGAAAGTGGTCGGAAAGATCTCGGGGAGCAGAACGAATACATTCCATATGGGCTGTGAATCGATTGAAAGGGGATTGTCCAGTGGATGAATGTTTGCGCTGCTGATAATCCTGACTCAGCCATATCTCGAACGCTTTGTTGATCTCCTCAAGAGATGTTCCCTTAAAGCACGGTAGGAACTGACTGCGCACCGTTCTAAAGAATCTTTCTATTTTTCCCTTTTAATGTGAAGCTTCACATTAAAGCGGTTATGGAAAGCTCAGGATAATGGAAAGTTGACGTTTTTCGATTTCTTAACATGCTGAAGTATCGATACTATTTAGCAGTTCGACTTTTTTGTCTGCACATTATACTCCAAACTGTTTGTGATCATTTTTCTAAACTGAAAACAGATTGGAGGTAATATGGCAAAATATCAGGAAATTGAGATAGGTACGTTGATAGGTGCAGTTAAAGGAGAATTGAAAAAACGCCGCTATTCAGATTCATATATCGGGGGTCTCTCCACAGTATGGAACCGATTAACAAAATATCTTGAAAAGAAAGGTACATCGACCTATTCAGCCAAAGTCGGATTGGATTTTTTGGAAGCCGAATACGGGATTACGGTTTACAAGGAACTTTCGAAAAAAAGCAAGCTTTACACCAGGGCCATCAACATTCTTTCGGACTATTTACTCCATGGGATGATCTTTCCCAGGAAAAGGAAAGAAGCACGTACATATCCACCCCAATTCCAGAAGTTGTTCCAGGAATATATTGACCAAAAGCGGAAAGGCGATTTATCAAATGATACATTGCAATCCTACGAGATATACCTCGGCAGATTTTCCGATTACATGGAAAGCCGTGGTATTGTCAACATACGTGAGATGGATGAGACTGTTGTTTTAGGTTTCTCAGAGACATTTATCCGCTATTCACCCTCAGTAATTCACTGTACTCTGAGTTCTTTACGTACTTTCTTTCATTATATGTTTGAACAAGGATTTGTTTCAAAAAATTTCGCCTATAGCGTTCCCCGTGACGGGTATAGACAGCAGACGAAGGTTCCGTCAGCGTATCCCAAAGAGGATGTGGAGAAAGTACTGAAGTCGATTGACCGGGGTAACCCAAAGGGGAAAAGGGATTTTGCTATTATCTTGATTGCTGCAAGATTGGGACTTCGAGCACAAGACATCTGCGATTTGTCTTTTGATAATCTGAAATGGGAAAAGAATACCATCGAGTTGCTTCAGAGAAAGACGAAAAAGCCAATTGTCCTCCCATTACTCAATGATGTAGGTCTAGCAGTCATTGACTATTTGAAATATGCGCGCCCAGAATGTGAATGCGACAATGAAATTTTTCTTCGTTTAACTCCACCTGTTGGAAAGCTTCAGGCCCCCACACTCCATAGCATTGTTAAACAGCATATGCGCAATGCCGGTATCAGAATGCAGAATGGGAAAAAGCATGGCCCTCACGCACTTCGTCACAGTTTAGCGAGCGCACTATTGGAGGAGAACACTCCTCTACCAATCATTTCTGAAGTTTTGGGACACAGCAACACACAGTCCACATCCGCCTATCTAAAAATAAACGTAAACCAATTAAGAAAATGTTCATTGGTACCAACCTCGTTTTATTGGAATAAAGGAGAGGAGGTATTCTAATGACAAGCGTAGAAAAACCATTCGTAGGAGAATTCAAACAATTACTTGAGGATTTTATCCAGTATAAAAGGAATCTTGGTTACAAATATGAGATTGAACGCGATCATTTCCTCAGATTTTCCCATTACACCCTAAATCACAAGGTTGAAAACAAGTGCTTAAGTAAAGAACTTGTTTTGGTCTGGACGGCAAAAAAAAACGAATCGGTAAAAACATGGGGACATCGTGTCAGTAATATCCGGCAGTTTGCATTATATCTGCAGAACAGAGGGCATGAAGCATATGTGCCGATTAAAAATCGTAAAGTCAGAAGAAGTGAATACGTTCCTTATATCTTCACCCATAAGGAAATAGGCCGTTTTTTTCTGGCTGTCGATTCTATCCCTCCACATCCCAGATCAAGTAAGCACCTTAGTTTTCCCTTGCTTTTCCGCCTGTTATATTGCTGTGGACTGAGGATATCAGAAGCGTGCAGCATTAAAATATCCGATGTCGATTTTAATAGCGGCGTACTGTCTATAAGGGGATCGAAATTTGATAAGGATAGATTGGTACCGATGTCCGCATCTCTGACAAACATGTTTGTCACGTACCACGGTCTATTCAACCAAAATAATCAAGGGGGAGATTATTACTTTAGAAATAAAGCAGGAACTCGTCTGAAACGTGATCACGTATACAAAAATTATCGCAAATTATTATGGAAAGTCGGTATTTCCCATGGCGGCAGAGGAAAAGGTCCAAGACTTCATGATTTTCGCCACACGTTTTGTGTTCATACGTTGGCAAAGCAGATAAAAGAAGGTGTCGATTTGTATACCGCGCTGCCTATTCTCTCTACTTACTTGGGGCACAGTTCAGTCGGAGCGACACAACGCTATGTCAGGTTGACCGCGGAAGTTCATCCTGAGTTGATTGAGAAGATATCTAAAACATGTGCGTTTGTGATTCCGGAGGTAACACGAGATGAAACCTACTGATTTTGCATATTATTTAACAAATTTTCTCTCCAGCTATCTTCCCGGTATTGCCGGTCTCAGCCAGAATACCATCATGTCTTATCGAGACACATTTAGCCTTTTTCTTGAGTTTTGCTCTACAAATAAAAAGATCAGACCAGAGAAGGTTTCACTTGAGTACTTGAGCAGAAAACTCGTTGAAGAGTACCTGGAATGGCTTGAAATAACCAGAAAGTGCATCACGTCCACGAGAAACGTACGTTTGGCAGCGTTTCATTCTTTCTGCCGGTATCTGCAGATGGAATTCCCTGACTTTATGCATCCAGCACAACAGATACTATCTATTCCTATGAAGAAAAATAGAAAAGTATCTGTTGAGTATATCACGCTGGAAGCAATTAAATGCCTTTTGGCAAAACCGGATTGCAGCACGAAAAGAGGACGTAGAGATATGGTTTTGCTAAGCCTGCTCTATGATTCCGGTGCTAGAGTTCAAGAACTGGCGGACATAACAGTCCGAGATATCAGAACAACATACCCGGCAACCGTGAAATTAACGGGAAAGGGAAACAAAACAAGGATAGTTCCTTTGATGAAACCAATGGCTGAACTTTTAAAATCTTACCTGAAAGAGAACCTTTTACTGGATCCCCATACGTTTGATTACCCTTTGTTTTACAACCGCTCAAAAAACAAACTTACCCGAGCTGGAGTCGCGTATGTTGTAAAAAAATATGCCGCCCTCGCAATAAAAGAAACACCAGAGCTGTTTCCTCAAAAATTATCCCCTCATGGCTTTAGGCATTATGGTGAGAGATATAAAATGGTGAGAGACGACAGCAAACCAGCCAAACACGGAAATTGTCCATCGATTCACTCACCATTTTATCATTAACGGCCAAGCGAAATAAGGAAGTCCATCAGGTTTTTATCATCGGACCAATCCGGGAGTTCACTTGTCGGCAGGATGTCAACATATGCCGCCTCCAGTGCTTTTCTCCTCGTCTCTGTATCCGCCTTGGCATAAATTTGAGTGGTGCTACAATCGCTATGTCCAAGAAAATCCCTGATGTAGATCAAGTTGACACCGGATTGAAGTAAATGAACGCTTTTGCTGTGGCGGAACACATGTGGCGTGATAGGAAAACGCACGTCGAATCCATTGCGCAAGCTTGCCAAACCGACATATTTATTAATAATGTAAGATATGCCCCAGCGTGTAAGCTGCTGTTTACTCTGGTTCACAAACACATACTGCTCGCCGCTGCTGACTCCGTTGTTATTCGAACTGCACCGTAAATGCGATTCCAAGAGATTCTTTGTTTTCTCCGTGATTGGAACATGGCGAATCTTTTGACCTTTACCGTGCAAGGTGATCACAGCAAGCTTATCCAAGCGTAAATCCTTAACTTTCAAATCAATGATCTCTTGAACCCTTGCAGCGCTGTCGTACAATACGGCCATCAGTACCATATCCCGAAGTCCCTTTCTGGTTGAGGGGTCAGGCATCGACAGCAGTATTTTCATTTCTTCACCCGTGAGGAACGACACAACTCTTTTTACACACTTTTTATCAGGAATATTCAGTATCTTCTGAAACTCGAACAAATTTTCGGGAGACTGTTTTTGTACAAACCTGACAAATGAATGAATTGCCACCAGCCGCTGGTTTCTGGTCGCTACAGTGCAGTTCCGTGTGGATTCGATCCAGTTCAAAAAATCAACGATTGTGTCATGGCTCAAATCTTCCATGGACAGGCGCTCAGGAGTGATCGCTTTGGTCTGTTCGAAGAAGAAAAGCAGCAGTTTAAAAGTGATGGAATAAGACTGAATAGTGTGGCGGCTGACATTTTTTTCGCCGTGCAGATATTTGCCGAGGAACTTTGTGAGGTAATATGGTAAATCAGCTTTCATCATAAATGATCCCTCCTTCCGGTATAACATATCCAAATTCGGCTTCAACCCGCCGCACGATCTCAGGATACATATCGGATGTCAATCGCAGATAATATTGAGTGGCGCGGAAATCCGAATGCCCCATGTACGCCGACAGGTATGGCAACAAGACAGTTAGGTCGTTTCCATCCAAAACCCACTTTTTAAGGCATTTGACGGCAAATCCGTGGCGGAGACTGTGGATTCTAGGGCCTACAGCTGTATGAGGAATGTCGGCCATAAGCAAATAATCTCTGAAATGATTATATGCTGTGCTCTTGTCCATTTGCCCCATTGTTCCATTGTGGCAACTCGGGAAAAGCCACATTTTGCTATCACTGTACCGATGGAATCCATTCATAAAAATGATAATACGTTTTGTCAGGCTATCAGCCATGGGAATCAATCGATCTTTCATGTTTTTTGCAGCGCGGATTGTGGCGATTCCGGATTCTACGTTTATATCATTGAGAACGAGGTTCAGTGCCTCGGAAATCCGTACGCCTGTACCGTACAAAAATCTGAACAGCACTGGATCAACCGTATTCCTGTATGATCTCTGCGACTGCGGATAATTGTCTATGGCTCTGAACATCCGGCGGGTTTCGTCATCCGTGAAGATGTGGGGAATAAATTTGCAGCGTGGAAGCTTTGTTTTAACTTTCGCCACATATGCATGGTGGCCTCTGTCAGCCAGATATATTGCGAAGTCCCGCATCAGCACTTCTTTGTTGTGGTGTGACACTGGGCGTTCATTGGGGTCATAGATAAAATCGTTTACGATTTCTTTTGTCAGAGTGGTTCCTTCAAAGCCGTTGTTGTAATAAAATGTGTCGAAGTGACGCAGGTAACGTTCCTGGCTCTCAAATTTCATTCCGGTCTGCCGCTTGAGTGAAATATAGTTCTGAGCGGCTTCTGCAATCCCGCTTTTCCATTCATAGACTGTTTTCATTTGCAAACACCTCCTCCGGATCAAGGGCGCATTTACGCAGCCCTTCAATGTCTATCTTGAGGTATATGCTTGTAGTGTTGACAGACTGATGTCCCAGCACTTCCGAAATGATGGGCAGCGGTGATTTAATTTCAAGCATGTTCCCCGCCAATGTGCTTCTCAACGAGTGCATCCCATGCCGCAGACCTCCAGGCACGTTCAGACCGGCTTTAAGAATATATCGATGGAGCTCTTTGTGGAAGGCGTTACGATCTCCAAATGCGTTGAAAGGTGCTCTGTGCCTCACAAATAGGCATTCGCTGTTTGTGGCGGGACGACCATTTTGCAGATAATCGATGATGGCCCAGCCGATATCCTTTAATAACGGTAATTCAATCGGCTGACCGGTTTTAGCCATTTTCAGATTTATTGTTTTCCGATTCCAGTCTATCGACGATTTCTTAAGGCTTCTGATGTCGCCAATCCTGAGACCCAGCCGGATAGCAATCAGAAGTATTGCGTAGTCTCGCTTGCCTTTAGGGTCGGCGCGGTCTATTGCACAGAGCAGCCTTTTGATATCGTCTTTTGACCAAACATATGGGATTGAAGCATTGCGGGGAGTGCGTACTTTTGGGAGCTTGGGTGCCAAATCGTCTACGATATATCCTCGTTCATATAGAAACGAGAAAAAATTTCTGAAGACGTACAAGAAAACGCCAACATACTTGGTAGCTTTGTTTTCTATAGTTTTTAAATAATTCTCAATATGCCGGATGGTAATATCTGCTGACGACGTAACTCCTTGCGTTGCCATGAACATTATCAACAACTGCACTTTTCGGGTATTTGATTCTATCGTTGCTTTGCTGTATCCGCGATAAATCAGCTCTTCACAGAAGGCTTCATATTCTGACTTGAAACATGCCGGGCAGACAAAGGACGGTTTCGTCTTCCGAACATCAGAATGAAATTGTCCATCTTGCAGATAACGCAGTAATAGAAGCAATGGCCGCATACGATAGTCGACCCTGGCATTTGATATGACACACTCGAAGCGCTCAAAACGCTGCCCGGTTTTGGCGTACACGTATTCCAGGCAGATGTTTTCATCAATCCTGGAAATGCCGTTATCCGATAAATAACGTTCGAATACATTGTATGCGTTTTCGTAATTCTTGAGCCTGCTCCAGCGACGTTCCCTGCAGTCTCATAGATTCCATGATAGCCAATATGGCACCATGGATGTCTTCATTTAGAAACATAATCATCCTCCTCGTATAGAAGTTAATGGTGCTTCTTACTTTTCAAGGATGATCATATATTTAAAAAGAAAATGGTGAGAGTTTTGTTTCTGTTACCAACCAACTTCCTGAATTCAGTACATCGTTCTCAATCGCTCACCATTTTATATCTCTCACCATAATGCCTAAAATGGGGAGCTCCCCATTTTAGGCACTCAAAAGCGATGCATCTCCTGCAGTCCGGGGTTAATCTAATTTATATACGTGATTTCCTTGGACATGTCGATATCCAAACGACTGAAATTTATGCAAGAGTTGATGGAGAAATGAAAAGAAAAGCCCTGGAAAAAAACAATCATGGCGTTATCTCGGGGAAGATGCCGACGTGGCAGAAGGATAAAGAGTTAATGACTTGGTTAAAAAATCTAGGCAAATAGATAGAAATATAATGGGAAGTTGGTTCTGAATCCACTTTGCAAAGCTGTCAAAATATTCGCTGGTTATGAGTACGTTCTACTATCAACTTTCCATTATCCTGAGCTTTCCATAACCCTTTCCTTGGGGCGTGTATGGTTTTGCGTGAATCAATGCAATGCCGAGGGAAGCACAGGTAAATTCCAACTGCTTTGAACGATAGGCAGCACCATTGTCGACATAGAGCTTTCGCGGCAATCCCCGGACAAGCAGGGCTTGTTCAAATGCCTGATTAAAATAGATGAGTGATTCGGCAAGATAAAACCGTCCATGGGTGATGAGCCTCGAATGATCATCGATAAAAGCAATAAGGTAGGTTTTGCGCAGACGCTGACCGCCACAATCGAGCTTAGGTCCATGCATGACATCACTTTGCCACAAATCATTGGGCAACTCGGCCTCAAACTTTCTTCTATCCACAGCGGGAACGGACTTTTCGGTCATAATCTTCTGCTGGTGAAAAAAACGATACAGAGTTGTCTGCTTCAACTCTGTTCCCGGTGGCAATACTTTCCTCGCGGAAACCTCTTTGATGAAGTTAGGTACGGACAAGGTCGGCAACTCTTTACGGAGCCGGATAAGAGTGAGGCTGGTTTCCGGGTCATAACTGCGGGCAACACCATTATCAGATCGACTTTGGGGATAGAGGGATTGAATTCGTCTCCCTCCTTCCAGATACGCCTTTACCCAGCTTAAAATGGTGCTTTTTCCTATACTCGTTTTTGTTGAGTACGGAATTGTCCATTGCAGAGAACATTTTTTCTCAAGCAACCTATGTCGTTCACCATATTCAAGTTTATGTGAACCGATAAAATCATGAATAATACTGAATCGAAAAGCTGCGATCTCCTGTTTTTCCTCTTCTGTCATACAGTTGCCTCCAAAGTTAAATTTCGAAGACTGTAGACAAAAATAATATGGAGCGCAGCAGCAGCCATAGGTAGGGTGGTGTTTTTCAGGCACCATGCTAAAGCTAATTTGAACTACTTACGGGTATCTGCCCGAGCTTAAGAAGTTTCTCGTAACCCTCCAGTAAATCACCAATATCGATTAACCCAAAATGAGCGAGAATCTTCCGCTTCAGATTGCGCAACCAGTGGCGCTGACGGGAATGGGGCGTATGAGATAGCCAGCGACCATGGGCAAGACGATGCCTCAGAAAGACTTTGATGGAGGAAACTGAAGCTTGAATGCGGCGAAAATGGCTTGTAGGTCGACAACAAATGATGCAACCACAGCGGTCACATCGAAATCGTTTTATTAGCAAGGGGGCAGTGAAGTGATCAAATATTCGGTCTACAAAACCATGTCCCCATACCCTGCAATGGAAACAGCGAGGACAATGGGAGGGCTTGTTCCATTTGTAATCGCGACCTTGATCGAAAACATCCTTGAGAATAACGTCGACAAAGTGTAGCATTGTTGAGTGTTTTTTTGATAGTGGGGTGCTAGCCCCAAAGTTCAAGGTGGTAGAGTTTGCAGACTCTACCGCCTTTTTTTGTTTTCAAATTATAGCCTTCAGAACAAGTCAGAATAATTTGAATATTTTTAGAACGTTGTCAAACTAATTCGGAAAGAAAGGTGGTAATCGGGTTCGAATAATGCGGCGGCTTACACTCGATCCTGACAGTCATAACAACTATTAAAAACAATTGACGCAAGAACACAATTCGTATAATCACCTCCAATAGTTAATCAAAACTGTAACTGATCAAGAGCACCAGACAGCACTCAGACGTTTCCATTGCATAGTGGAATACGATCACAAGTGGGGTGTTGGCGTTTAAGTGTTACGCGTGTTTAAAGAGCGAACAGAGGAGCTACAAAAAGGAATGCGATGTTAAGAGGTTATATCTTTATCATATTGGCTGCATCTTCCTGGGGATTTATCGGGATTTTCTCATCCCTCGCTTTTGCAGAGGGGCTCGGCCCTATGGAAGTCGCTTTCTGGCGCGCCCTTATCTCATGGGGACTTTTTGGTTCCCAGGCGATTGCACGTAGAGAAACCCATCTTGCAAAAATGGATATCCCTCTGCTGTGTGTTTTTGGTCTTCTCGGGATTTCTCTTTTCTATATTTCATACCAATATGCCGTTAATACCGGGGGAGCGGCTTTTGCGTCTGTTCTTCTTTATACAGCACCTGCCTGGGTGGTTATTTGTTCCTTTTTTATCTACAAGGAGAAACTAACCGTGAATAAAGTTACAGCGGTGCTCCTTGTGATTGCCGGTGTATTTTTAATATCCAAGACTGGAGGGAATAGCAATTCTCCAACAGCAATTGGTTTCATGGCCATTTTTTCTGGATTGATGTCGGGATTTTGCTACTCACTTTATTACACTATCGGAAAGTACTTCTCTTCAAGGTATTCTTTAGCAAATCTTTTTCTGTACGTCTTACCCATCGGAGCCTTAGGAATTTTTCCATTCGTTGAATTCACTCATAAAAGCCCTGTTGCCTGGGCTTCTTTGGTTGCGGTTTCGCTGATCTCAACCTTTATCGCCAATCATTGCTATTACCTTGGCTTGAAATACCTGGAGGCGGGAAAGGCATCCATTGTTGCGACTATAGAACCTGTTGTAGCGGCCATTGCCGCTTATATAATTTTGGGTGAGTATTTTACGTCTCTTGGATACATTGGTGCGGCAATGATAGTAAGTGCTGTTATCTTGACTATATATAAGAAATAATAAGCCGTCAAACACCTGTTGCCCAATGTCCTTTGGCAAGCTTTTCTGAATCACTCTGCAATAAACGAGTGGCAGTGTTTCCATGCTCTATTTGAAACATTGTACTAGACGACCGGTCCATTATGCGTTACAATCATGTCTTATGAAGAAAGATGCCAAAGAAACACGTCAGCAAATTTTAGATGCTGGCTATAAGTTGATTGTCAGTAAAGGATTCTCCAGCGTAGGATTAACAGAAATCCTTCAATCTGCAGGAGTACCAAAAGGTTCTTTTTATTACTATTTTAAGTCAAAGGAACAGTTTGGTGAAGAAATTATTATTAGTTATTTCAGAGAATATATTGTTGCTCTTGATAACATTTTTCAATTGCCAGGAAGTTCTGCCTACAACCGCCTCATGGAATATTGGCAACGCTGGGTAGAAACTCAATCTGATTCTTGTGTTGACCAAAAGTGTTTGGTCGTCAAATTGAGTGCAGAGGTAGCGGATCTTTCTGAACCTATGCGACTCGCGTTGCTCTACGGGTCGTCTCTGGTCGTTGAACGGATAGCACAGTGCATTGAGGCAGGCATTGATGATGGCTCAATAGCAGACATAAATGCAACCATGACTGCAGAGTTTCTCTATAACATGTGGCTTGGGGCAACTCTGATCAGCAAATTAAAACGTAACACGGATGGTCTGCAAAAGGCTATGCAGACTACTGTTTCAATTTTGACGAGTAACACAATGGCATAAAACATAAATGCTGATAACCATCACGTTAGGTTATTTTTGAGAACGTAAATAGACGACTGGTCGACTACGACAAAAGAGGGGAAATGGAGCACAACCAATCTATAAGACGGATACACGTCGTTCAAACAATCCATTTTACCAAAAAAAATAATCAAGACACTTACAGGTGATTTTATGAAAATTTTAATGGTTCTTACATCACATGATAAACTTGGCGATACGGGTTTAAAGACTGGTTTCTGGTTGGAAGAATTTGCTTCCCCATACTTCGTCTTTAAAGACCAGTCCTTTCAAGTTACCTTAGCTTCCCCACAAGGGGGGCAGCCCCCGCTCGATCCCAAAAGTGACGAGCCGGATTTCCAGACAGAGGCTACCGCTCGTTTTCGAAAAGACGAACAAGCACAACAGGCGCTTGCCAACACCCTCCGTTTAGATTTGATAAAACCGGAAGATTATGATGCCGTTTTTTACCCTGGCGGACACGGGCCTCTTTGGGATCTCGCTGAAGATAAGCATTCTATTTCTTTGATTGAGGCGTTTTATCAAAAAGGCAAACCGTTGGGACTCGTCTGCCATGCACCTGGAGTTCTACGCCATGCCCAAAATGCCCAAAAACAACCTTTAGTTAAAGGGAAAAAGGTAACCGGTTTCAGCAACACTGAAGAAGAGGCTGTTCAACTGACAAAGGTTGTTCCTTTTTTAGTGGAAGATATGCTGAAACAGAATGAGGGAGTATATTGCAAAGGTGAAGACTGGGGAAGTTATGTTGCTGTAGACGAAAATCTGGTGACTGGTCAGAACCCGGCATCCTCAGAAGCGGCAGCCTTACGCATTGTTGAACTTCTTAACCGTTAACAACATTGCCATGGCAGAAAGTTAACCAGTATATTTACGATTCAAATCGCATTCCAAAAAAAGGTTGGCGCCGTTCAACCCTGGGATTATGCGAAATTACGCCCAGAAAAGCGTTGTATCATCTCTACGCAGTTTGAATATTTTTGCAAAAGGAAAAAAATGACCGGACTATTTGAAACAACAGAGCTCAATGGAATGAAGATAAAAAACCGATTTGTAAGATCTGCGACCTATGAAGCAATGGCAGGTCTTGATGGAACGGTGAAAGACCAGCTATGTAACTCTATGTCAGAACTCAGCCGTGGTGAGGTCGGCCTTATCATTACCGGTCACACCTACGTAACGAGGGAAGGACAGGCAGGTCCCAGACAGATGGGTATCTATTCTGATGCAATGCTTGACGGCCTAAGGCAGATTACTTCAGTCGTACACGAAAATGGCGGAGTTATTGTCGTACAGCTTGCCCATGCCGGACAACGGGCTATAGGAAAGGATGAATATGCAGCCCTCGGACCTATAGATATGTTTGAAGCGGGTGTTAAGACAGCTTCCGCGATGACAGTTGACGATATTAAAAGGACGGTAATCGATTTTGCTGACGCAGCTGAAAGAGCAGTCAAAGCTGGCTTTGATGGAATTCAAATCCATGCAGCTCACGGCTATTTGCTAAGTCAGTTTCTCTCTTCCCATTATAATACAAGAAGTGACAGTTACGGTGGAAACCTTGAAAACCGGGCAAGATTTCTTCTCGAAGTTTATACAGAAATCAGGCAAAGGGTTGGCAAGTCATTTCCGGTAATGGCGAAGATTAATTCGGAGGATTTTCTTGAAAACGGATTTACCGTTAAAGAAACCATTGAGGTGGCCCATATGCTTGAAGATCGTGGAATGGACGCCATAGAAATGAGCGGCGGAACCTTTGAGTCCGGGAAACTCATACCATCCAGGGTCGGCACATCAACGTCCGAGGAGAGGGAAGTTTATTACAGAAAGGCTGCTGAAATCTTCAAAAAAGAGATCAGCATTCCTCTTATTCTTGTGGGAGGTTTTTTGTCATTTAAGATAGTGCAGGATGTCGTAGCTTCAGGGCTTGCCGACTACGTTGCCCTTTCACGTCCTCTTATAAGAGAGCCGAATCTTATCAGCCGATGGGCAGGCGGAGACAAGGCGAAGGCAACATGTATTTCCTGCAACAAATGTTTCTCGACTTTATCCAAGGAAGAGGCTTTACACTGTGTCGTTGAAAAAAAGAGTCAGGAGTAAATATTTGTTATCGGCCGGCCATGACGTGGCCGGCCTCACATTAAAAACTGCACAATACCCACAATTTTTCAATATATTTGTAGTAAAAAGACACCGTTTGTTTGATAAACACTCATGACTTATCTCAATTTTTTTTGACTGTCATGTTTGCATGCATGCATCACTTAAATTACCAAGATTTATTACCCGCCACCGACGTCCGATCTCTGTTATGAGCAGGAATAGAAATATCCGGTCGCCGGTCGGATGAGCTGCCAATACCTATGTTACCTGTGCGTTTCATCGGAGGCGCCACCCTCATAGGCACACTGTGTAAAATCAATCGGTTGTTGGCACTTTTTACAGATATGCTCACGATTGAATTCATCAGAAAAAATCTCTTTTTCCTCGCCACAGTTGTTACATTTACAAACAAACGACTTGAGATTTCTAAAAGACTCAAACCCTGGACAATGACTAGTTGGGGTGTTCATTTTGCTCTCCTCTTGTGTTGGTTTGCTAGTTTTTCTTTCAATCCATCACTTCTACAGGCGCTTCCTGAGGAATTCCTTCTCTTTTTTCTAAGAATTGAAATCAGCAAAGTCAAGGGTACACTTCGACAGACATTTTTCCTCAGAAGTTCCTTGTTATAGGTCAGCGACAGCTTATAGTATCCCTACAGGATCATTTCAGCACTGTATGCTCTATTTCATTTCTATAGTCGGTCCGCATATCCTTAGTGCTAATGATTTACAGTACCCGTGCGGAAGACCATTGGAAATCGAGTAATCCTCCCAAAAGACAAACAGGACTGAAAAGGCCTGCCGAAAACCACAAACCGTGAGTCGGCTCCAGGAGATCTGGATATCATCGGTTTCTGAAGAAGAGACAAAAAGCAATTGATCAACCATTACCGGAAGATATGATTCCTGGAAACATATCACCTTGTAATGGGCAAGCTTTTAGCTCAAAGGAGGTTACCATGGAAATATTTGATTATTGTAAAAATGTTAATACAGAACTCACCATTTGGAAAGCAAGATTGTACGATGTAATCAATAAAATTGATCACATGCCAACAGGAGATAAACAGCGGATGTATGAAGAGGTCAACGGACTGCATATAATTATGTCCGAGCTGGAGGAGAGGATTGAAAAGTTGCGGACAGAGTGCCCGACTGAATGGGAACCAGCCCGAGAGGAGATATCTAACAAACTTTCTGGGCTGAGCAGCAGGTATAACGACACGACCGGTGTGCTTTTCGACTATGACTTTGGTGGGTAATCCACCGTCGTTACTCTCTTTAATTCATTCGACATCAGGAGGTACCCAGATGAAACAGCAAAAAGAGATGGTTGAGTCATTTGTGATGGCTCACCGTGAATTTATGAAAGGCCTGGAAAACTCGTTCAAAATTATTGAACGTGACCTCAATGGCGCAGCGGATTTTGACGTGCAATGCACTGGAGAATGGTGCGCAGAAGTAGAAAGCAACATTGATGAGTTGGCTAAATTCGTCTATTCCATCAGCGAACCCAGATGGCTATCCGACAAGGACTCGGCAATGATTCATGATATGAGACGGAGAATTCATGATATCTATGCTAAATTCAAAGGAATCAGCTCACGATCAACCCAATAATCAACAAAGGCTATCGGCGGGACCCGTCTCAGGGACCCGCCGGTACAGCTAATCTGCCACCATACCCAATTCGGTTGCACTGTACTCTCTGCCTGCAGCATCTTTTGGGAAAATATCGCCCCGGCTATAGGAATACAGGCATTGGCTCGTTTCTGAGATACTAATTATAAAATCAATGAGCTCCTTATGGAGTGACTCCGGAAATCCTGCTTCGGGTTCGTCAAACAGTAATATTGCCTCAGTTTTGTATACTAACCGGCTCAGAGCGATGGCAAGGCATGCTTTGGCCTGCATCTGTCTGAGAGAAAATAACCAGACCTCGTTTTCCTTCGGAGCCGGCTTGTCATTTTTTAGCAGCAACTCCCCCGAAGCTGATTTGTCGAGGCGCATCATCATAGATGGGGGTTGCACTTCCTGAAGAAGTTCATTCAGTCCCCTCAGAAATGCACGTTCCTCGCTCGCTGATTTTTGACCAATAGCCCTGGCTCTCTCTGCAATCGACTGCAACAGGTGCCGGAAGGAAGCCGAATCCTGATCCAAACTTGCTAGTTCGCCCGTGCCGAGACCATTGGCAGACGTGCAGGAACTGCCTACAACCACAAAAAGCGGCATTCGGGCACGAACAATATCACGGGCGGCTCCAAAATGATCAACTCTGTTCACACCTGCAAGAGTTGCGTCTATAAGTTGCTGCGAATTTTGCCGAATCACCGGTGGAAGATCCTTCAACCAGTGGCCCAACTGATCTTTGATTTTGTCTTTTATCCGGTCAGATGGTTGCAGGCTGTCGGTCAGTTCAGAGAAGTGTTGCGCCATATCCGGGGCAAACCTCTGGGCCGCATCCAGCAAAGTCGCCATATCGGCGGAAATCTCACTCCAGCGGGTCGAGGATGCCAATTCGACGAAATTTATCCAACGGGAGTAGTCAAATCGTCTACCGACCTCAATCCGGTCCGTTTCAAACAGTACATCACTACAGGCAGACAGCTCCTTGACCAGACCAGGAGTAGCGCTGAAAACTGCAAAGGCGATTGTCCTCTTGGCTGGATTGACTTGTCTGGTGCGTCCGTCCTGTTCAGTATATTTTGGAAAATCTGCAAAAGGTTTGACAGTTTTTACTGGATACGTCGGGTTGATGGTTTGCAGGATACGAAGAAAATTCTTACCGTGCCCTGGTTCGGGGAACTTGAACAGGTTCAATTTCGGGTTCAGGTCGAACCACCGACTTTCGGTCAGTGCATCGAGTCCCCGTACTCTAGCCTTGATGAGTTTCATTACTATCCCTCCTCAAAATACCCATAATGTCGATCGATTCTACAACGTTGAGCGTCCTACTACTTTAATAAGAATAAGCATGAAATCGTTTAATCACATGTTCGAAAGAACCCAGGCTATAGGGAGGACTCCAAAAAATTGAAAATAAAGAGGTTACCCTAACTTAAGAGACTGGCTTAACATCAGATGTCCAGATCTCGGAAGAAGTAGTTTATTCTGAGCCTGGCGGTTTCAATCGTATCCTCAACACGTTTTTGAAGGGAATCCTCAGTCTTCCTGGTTCATCAAGAAGGCTTCCTCGTCCAATTGATTTTTTTTCCAGCTGCAGTTAAATCAATCATTTTTTCATCTTTTCATCTTTATTTTCTACCATGCAGATCACCTTCTTTTTCTATCAGCCACACAATACTCTTGGGAGAAATACATTCAGAAGACCAGGCATCACTATCCCCCCACTTATTCAGATACAAAAGCTGCGAACCTTCGCGTAGCGTCATGTCGGTTTTCTTAGCGGAGCTGTTGTTGAGCTTATCCAGAATGCGATCGTCTCCCCAATGCTTTCCGGAAACTCCGGGATCGAGACTAATACTCCGATCATGCAAGTTAAAGATCACTGAGAGAATCTCATCATTTGCCAAAACCCACCAAGCCTTAAGAGATTTTTCTGAAAAAATCTGAAACCCGGCATTGTTATGGGGGATATTTTTCAAACGAGGCACAATAGCCTGTTGACGAATTTTCAGAAGATTTCGATATAACAAGAAGAAAGCATTATCAATCGGTTGGTCGACATTTTGCCAGTCAAGCTTAGATAACAGGAAGGTTGCTTCAGAGTTTGGATCAGGAATACTCGCACGGCTCTCAGGCGAACTAAATTGTTCAAATTTTTCAAACTCCTTCCTCCTTCCCTCTGTGACGCTTTTAGCCAGCTCCGGGCCAAAATTACAGAAAAAATAAAATGGGTTGCGAGCACCGAATTCTTCTCCCATGAAAAGCAGCGGTGGTGATGGGGCGAGAAGAATCAGGGCAACAAGGATATTGAGATCTCGTGAATCGCAGAGAGAGATAAGTCTTTCTCCCAGAGCACGGTTACCAATCTGATCATGATTTTGTAAAAACGAGACAAAAGCGAGTGGAGGCAGATGAGCACTCGACTCACCGCGTGTTCGCTGCTCTCGATACGGGGACCTTTCACCCTGATAAGCAAAACCTTCGGTAAGACACCGACCCAAATGTTTTATAGGTGTGTCACTATAATCTCTGTAATAGCCTTCAGCTTCCCCAGTAACGAGGGTGTGACAGGCATGGTGAAAATCATCGTTCCACTGGGCGGTGAAAAATCGTGGAGATCCGCCGGCTCTTCGGGTAAGGTATCCGGCACAATTATTATCATTTTCCAAAATCAGATGAATATGGCGCCGACTCCCTGGGCCTTGGTGAACTTGCTCAGCAATTTCTTCCAGGATGTCAGGGTGAAGCTGATCAAAAATACTATGTACAGCATCAAAACGTAGCCCATCCATGTGATACTCTTCGAGCCAATAAAGGGCATTAGCGATATAGAAATCCCGTACAATTCTGCTGTTTTGCCCAGAGAAATTAATTGCCGCGCCCCATGGAGTATGAAACTTCTCAGTGAAAAAAGCATCTCTTGCGTAGACGTAAAGATAGTTACCTTCCGGTCCGAAATGGTTATAAACAACATCAAGAAAGACCATTAAACCTTTCAGGTGAGCCGCATCGACCAGCTCCTTAAGTTCGGCTGGTTCACCATAAATGCTGCACGGTGCAAAAAGCAAAGCACCGTCATAGCCCCAGTTAAAGTTGCCGGGAAACTGCGCAACCGGCATAATCTGAATGGCGGTTATTCCCAGATCAGCCAGATAGTCAAGTCGTTCAGTGACACCCTTAAATATTCCCAGAGGAGAAAAGGTTCCGACGTGCAGTTCGTAAATAACTGCTTCCTCCCATGGCCTTCCCTGCCATTCTGTGTCCTGCCAGCTATATGCTTCCGGATTGCAGATCACACTTGGCCCGTGTACATCTGAGGCCTGACAGCGGCTGACAGGATCAGGAACCAACAAATTCTGATCTATCAGGTACTGATATGAGTCCCCTTCCTTTGCGTCCAGGTGATGCAAGACAAACCATCCCTCCTCCTGCTGTTCCATCGATACTATCTGCTTTGCTGCCGATCCAGCGGTAAGACTCAGGTCAACCCGCTCTGCCTGTGGAGCCCAAAGACGAAAAAGGACTCCGCCGTCAGGCATAATACAGGTCCCAAATTTCATTGAAAAAGAACCAGGTGAGTGGAAATGAGTAATCATACAGATTTTTTATCCTCTCCTTTTTTTGGGCACAAACCGGCATTCTTTTCTTTTGCCGGGGTTAGGTAGAGCCAGTATCTTTGTATCGTGCATAGAGATCATGAATACGCTGTCGGAGCTCCCTCGTTTTTGCCGAATCCTTGGCTGTGAGCCAGTACGGTTCACTGATTGAATAAATCATTTTTGCCAACTCATCGAGATAGGACTCTGTGGCCAGGCACCATTCCTCAGTCCACAGGCCCTTCGTCTCTTTTGCCTCACTTATCTCTTTTCCGAGTACTTCGAGAGAAGCTGTCAAATTCTCAATATAATCCCTGTGGGTTTTAAAAAACGATTCTTCCATTTTTTTTGATTGTTGCATTGCGTCCTCCTCTCAGTACTAACCTTCACAAAAGCTTGGGAACTCTGTCCAGTGCTCCGTTGAGACAATTTCATCTGACCCATCGATTAAGGTCTTATGAAGCACTGCAGGTCTGTTTTCCTGGAAGATCCTGGCACTGTCGGTAAACTTGGATGATGATTTAGAATCTCCTGCAACCGTTTCATTTATCATGGAGATCTTTCCGGATAAACATACGAGGATCCTCCTTCTATCGACTGGATTGCAAGTAACATGCCTCATTAAGGCGGGAAACGGATTACACATCCTGTCTCTAATTTATTCATACACAATGTATTCAGCGGTATGGCTATTGTCGAAAGGCATTCTGAGGAGGTGGGCTCTAATAGCCCCGGTGCACGGAAAGAAAGCCGGCGTTTCTTAATGCCCTCTCAAGGGGGTCGTGTTCATACCATCTCCAGAAGGCTGTCCGATATAAGAAGACATTGTCCACTTTTGCAAGACTTCAGGAAACGAGCAACTATCAGAGTTTTTGGGACATCTGTGGTGAGCATATTTCAGTCTTTGACTGATAACAAAAGGTATTGCCTGCCCATAATAGATTTTGGGACGCTTTAGTACATCAATATCCTGGCGAAAAACTCTGACAACTCAACTTTCCAACTTCAATCAATCAGAACAACGACCCTCCCAGGGTGGCACGGGAATTGAATGTAATTTTATAGTATCGCCAGATTTTTGCATTACCAGCTGATTGAGCAGGAAGTTCTTCTGGCAGATACTTACCCCGCCAAATACCGGTGCGGGGCACCATCCGCAAATGTGTTCATATGAGTGCTGAGAAAAGCTCAGGCAATGGATGGACTTAGACATCAACGGAAAATTAAAGGAGGTAATTATGTTACCAGTTAAATCGATACTTTGGCCGAACGATGAAAGCAAATCTTCGCTACAGGCCCTGAATGTGGCTGTAGAGCTGGCCAGGCAGTTTGGGGCTAAACTATACGGACTCCAGGTTGTCCCGCAGGTACCGATAACCGAAGCCGGTTTTTCAGGTTACCCTATAACCGGCATTGATATTCCCAAGTATGAACTGGGCCTCAAGAAAGCGGCACAGCAGTCACTGAAAGAGACTATGGCCCAAAAAGTCCCTGATAACGTAGAGGTGGAAACTTTTGTCGAGGTGGGCAAGACTGTGGACATCATTCTCAATTGTGCCAAAGAACACAGGGTAGACCTGATTGTCATGGCCACCCACGGTCGGACCGGGCTGTCCCATATGATGGTTGGCTCAGTAGCCGAGAGCGTCGTCCAACGTTCACCTATTCCAACCCTTGTTATCCCCAAGTCCGACGACGAAGAGTAACCCCTCTCCATGGTCCGTCTCTCCCACGACGGCAGAAACGGCAAGAGCCCGCTGAGTTTGAGGGTTTTGAGATTTTTCCACTGGGTAATACAGGGCATGAGCTGCATGCCAAGAAATAAGCCAGTCCGGAAACAAGAAAATACTTCAAAAAAGGTGACGATCCCTGTGATTTGCAGGGATCGGGCTATGATTTTTTAAACTTTCCAACAGGAGGGTACCATGAGCAAAAAGGAAGTATTCGAAAAAAAAAATTGAGGCACAACTCAACGAATGGAAAGCTGAAGGTGATAAATTGCGAGCAAAAGCCGATAAAGCCGATGCGGAGATGCGCATCAAATATCATGAACAAATAGACAATTTACAGGCAAAGAAGAAAGAGGTTCGTTCGCAACTGTCTTCCTTGAAAAATGCCGGTGAAGAGAGCTGGCAAGATCTAAAAAAAGGGTTGGAAGAGGCAGTCGATAGCTTAAACAAGGCATTTTCTTCAATTAAGTCCAAATTTTAAATAGTGCCCCTCCCTAACCGTCCGTAATGGAACCGACCCTGTCCTTCAGGGCAGGATCGGTTCCATTCGATTGCAGAATCAGACATTCACCAGGTCCAGGCGACTTCCTTTTGATCCTCATAAAAAAATCATTTGAATATCCTGCCACAGGGTGCCAAGCTCTAGTCCGGAAAAATCCTTCAAGAGAATGAAAAATCGTAAGGTTTCAAATTTTTCGAACATTTACTCCAATTCCGGCAACAGACTAACATTATCTTGCTTGGTGAGCTTACTGGTGACTGTAATTGTGACGACCTGATGTTCATTGAAGTTTTCGATCGTCAGCAAAGAAAATAAACTTCCTTCGCCAATGCTCTATTTTTTGGTTTTCATCTCATTTTCGGTATCATTATAAGCATTGACTACCTTATCGTAGGTATCTGCAAATCCCTGTTTCATTTCTCCCCAGGCATCTTTGGAGCTCTGCTTCATCCCACCATACCACTCGGAGAGCTGATTCCGCCGCTGTCGCATCTCCTTAAGGGATTTCTGATAATTCTGCCGTGTTGCCGTCTTCATGGTGTCCCAGTTCTTCTCAATATTAATCTCCAGCTTGCTGGTCTTCTGATCGAGCTGGTCCATCAATTCCTTGGCCTTAGCCACGGCGGCATCTTTCTGCTCTATGGTATAGTCACCTATAGCGGAAGCAGCTTCCCCCACCTCCTTTTTTACCTTCTTGCCGGATGCCTGGGCGTAGCCAGGAATTATGAGCATGAGGATAAAAATCAACATTACCGGGATAGAGAAAAGCTGGGTACTCCTGCCTGTATAAACTCTCATGGGAGACCTCCTCGTTTATCATGGTTTTCCCTGGAAAACCCTTTGTCTGTATCTTCTTCCCCCGACGCTTTTCGGCGGAGGAGCGGAGATATTCTTGTCTTGATATCGGCACAAATCGTGCCACGCCTCTGCTCTTTTGAACAGAAGCATAGTATTGTATTTTTATTTACGCGTGCATCTCAAAAAAATATCAATGGCACTGTTTCAGTGTTTCCAGCAGACTATCATAAGGCTTGATAAATGTATTGATTCCTTCCTCTTCAAATTGTGGGCTTATCTAAAAATCCTCCTTGTAAATCAGGAAAGCACCTAACGCTCCCGGAGCAGCAATTGAATCTCGGTTTCATATTAAGCTGAGGATGGCTCATTCCGACTTACGAAAAAAAATATCGGAAAAAACCACGCTTACTCTCTACAAAAAATTAAGCAATATACGTTCCGTGTTGAAACTCAATGGACGCTCATAAGGCTTGCCTTTCTTCGGCTGCGGCCAGAGCTACTGTCGCGGTGATAAGAGAGAGATGGGTAAGGCCCTGAGGAAAATTCCCAAGCATTTCAAAGGCCTTGGTATCATATTCTTCTGAGAAAAGGTAGAGATCATTGCCTGCCTTGATCACCTGTTTGAAAACTTCATGCGCTTCATCCAGCCGATCCTGGTGGGCCAGACAATCGACCAACCAGAAGGAACAGGCGAGAAACGCACCCTCCTCACCTGACATTTCATCATCATTAACAGAATACCGACGTAAAAAATTATTTTCTCCAAGATCATGCCAAACCGCATCAGTGGTACGAATCATTCGTTCATCACGGTAATCAATGAAGCCTACGGTCGGCAGGAGAAGGAGTGCGGCATCCATCTTCTTATGATCGAAAGCCTGGGTAAATACTCCGCGTTCGGCATCATAACCTTTTGCCTCAACTGCGCAGCGTATCTCGTCCCGCACCTTTTTCCATTTATCCAGCGGTCCGTCACGGCCAAGATCTTCGGCCAGTTTGATACCACTATCGACAGCCGCCCAGCACATTACCTTGGATTGGACAAAGTGACGGGGCTCACCACGTATTTCCCAGATACCCTGATCTGGCTGATCCCAGAGTTTGGCCGCCGCGTTCACCAGCTCGGTGATAAATTCCCAATAATCATCGTCGGGAGAGTGCCCGAGGGTATGCCAGCGCCAGGCAAGGTTCAGAAGCTCCCCGTAGACGTCCAACTGTCGCTGCATTTCAGCCTCATTGCCTATGCGAACGGGCCGTGCGCCACGATAGCCTTCCAATCCCTTGAGGTTGATTTCGGTCAACCTTCTCTCCCCACCCACACCAAAAAGTATCTGCAACTCATCTGCACTCCCGGCCGTACTTCGCTCAACAAAACGACGAAATCCGTCCGACTCACTGTCAAATCCAAGCTCTGCCAGAGAACGGACGGTAAAACAGGAATCCCGGATCCAGGTATATCGATAGTCCCAATTACGCGAACCTCCGGGCGCTTCCGGGAGTGATGTCGTCGCTGCCGCTGCAATAGCTCCTGTAGGGGCATGGGTCAAACCTTTCAAGACAATGGCCGAACGCCACATATATTCGGCATAAGGACCTGCTATTTTACCTTTTTCAGCCCACCGGAACCACCACTGTGTGGTTTCATCCAAGCGACGCCCCAGTTCTTCTATTGCCGGGACATCCACCAGCCCGTCATCAAGTTCTTCCGAACGACAATAGATAATGGACAGGTATTTCCGTTGCCCTTCCTTAATGGTACAGGTTCCCTCAAGATCGTGGCGATGTTTCATGCCGCAGTCAATATCGCCGGAAATAAGCAGACCTTCGCTTCCTCCTATAGCTATGAAATGGTCATCATCTGGTCGGCGAATCCAAGGTTTGACTCGACCGTAATCAAAGCGCGGCACAATATCGACGCCAAAGTCGACACTGCCCTTTACCCCCTCAATGATGCGCAGAATCTGTTGATAGGGATGATGTTCACCCCCTTCCCGCATGGTAAAGCAGTCAGTAAGACGCGCTTCGCTCCCGTCGTCTATATGGAAGGTCGTCTCAAGAATAAGGGTGTGATCGAGATAACGGCGGGAAACGCTAGTAGGATTTTATAGGAGCAAGTTGACAAAAGCCTCCCTGTTCCCAGCCGATCAGGCGACCGAAACAGCTTGCCGAATCGATTCTCGGCATGCAGCACCAATCAATGGAGCCGGATTTCGAGACGAGAGCCGCAGAATGACAATCGGCGATATATGCATAATCAGCTATCGGGGGATATTTTGAGATGTCCATGTATTGCAACCTATTGTTATTTTAATAAATACAGAACGTTAGCACGCATCATCTGTCGACCGGCAGTTACAGTGTAGCCGTTCGTCCATTACCAACCAGAAGATATTTATTACTATAGCAAGTCGAATGCCATCTGCTGAATGTGAAAAATAAAAATACAGGCAGCGGCAAAGACTATCGGACTTTCTTCCGGCAAGGTCTCAAAAAAGCTTCGGCCAAAGAAGATAAGTTCCTGACCGACTTAAATAAAATTTTCATCATGTCCCGGGGCAAGTTTGCCGATAATATTCATTTCAACCTGCCGGACCGGCGCCAAATGCTCCGCAACCCTCTTAGCGTACTAAAAAAATTCAAACATGTTGCTGAGCAGTGGGCTTTGTCCAGCCAAACAGGATGAGTTTCGCCCCCCCTTTACCTGCAGCAATGACCTTTCCTGCGTTTCGATTAATCCAACAAATTATAGTCGAAATGGCATTTAATATGCAGTTCTCCCAATAAGTTCCCGTTGAACCATCCTGATGAATGGAAAAGGTATCTTAAAAAATAAAGAGCATCAATAAGGAGGCAACAAACTATGGCAAATAAAGTAAATATCGAAAAACTTGAGCAACTCTCCAGCTTGATTCGCTATTACATCCTTGTTTCGACCTCCCAAGTCGGCTCCGGCCATCCTACTTCGGCTTTATCGGCTACGGATTTAATGACCGGACTTCTTTTTGGTGGAGCCTTCAAATTCGATGTGGATGATCCCGACCACCCCAACAATGACCGACTGATCTTTTCTAAAGGGCATGCTTCTCCCCTTTTCTATTCTCTTTGGGCTGCGGCCGGGAAATTGGAAGAGAAGGACATGATGACCTACAGGCATTTCGGCAGCCCTCTCGAAGGTCACCCAACCATGAATTTCCGCTACACCGAAGCGGCAACAGGCTCTTTGGGCCAGGGTCTTGCCATTGGTGTCGGCATGGCCCTAAACGCCAAACTCGACAAACTCCCCTACAGAACCTACGTCCTGCTCGGCGATAGCGAAATGGCGGAGGGATCTCAATGGGAGTCGATACAGATTGCCGCCCATTATAAACTGGATAATCTGATCGCCATCCTGGACGTTAACCGCTTGGGACAGCGGGGTGAGACCATGTACGGACACGACCTGCACGCCTATGAAAAACGGTTATCCGCCTTCGGCTGGGAAACTATTGTCATCGATGGTCACTCTCTGCCTGAAGTGGTCGCTGCCTATGAAAAAGCGATAAACACAACCGATAAGCCCACCATCATTATAGCTAAAACCATCAAGGGCAAAGGCGCTCCCCCGGTTGAAGATCAGGATGGCTGGCACGGCAAGGCACTTGATAAGGAAATGGTTGACAAAATCTTTCAGGACTGGGGCAAAATCGATACCTCGATCAGAGGGGAAATAGCCAGGCCAGAGGATCTGAGACCTGTCAAGCATGTTCCCCGGGACATCAAAGGGCCTGACTATTCGGACCAGGACTCCGTACCCACCAGAAACGCCTACGGCAATGGTCTGATCCGAATTTTTCCTAAATTTCCCGAGATTGTCAGCCTGGATGCGGAGGTAAGCAACTCGACCAGGGCGAAGCGATTCAAAGAGGAGTATCCAGGTCGTTTTTTTGAGATGTATATTGCGGAACAAAACATGGTGGGAGCGGCTCTCGGCTTTTCCCGCCGCGGAAAAATTCCCTTTGTCTCCACCTTTGCCGCCTTTTTCAGCCGGGCATTCGATCAGATCAGGATGAGCAGGTATTCGGATGCCAATATCAAGTTCGTCGGATCTCACGCAGGTGTATCGATCGGTCTTGACGGTCCTTCCCAGATGGGCCTCGAAGATATAGCCATGTTCAGAACGATACCGGACGCAGTCGTTTTTTACCCTTCGGATGCAGTGTCTGCGGAAAGGATGGTGGAAGAAGCCGCCGGGCATAAGGGCATAGTCTATATCCGCACCACTCGCGGCACCACTCCTGTTATCTATAATTCAGGCGAGCACTTTCCCATAGGAGGTTGCAAGGTATTGAAACAAAGTGATCAGGATATCATTACGGTCGTTACTGCAGGTATCACCGTCCATGAAGCACTCAAGGCCTACGAGGAGTTAAAAGATGAAGACATTTTCATTCGGGTAATCGACGTCTACAGCGTCAAACCGATGGATGAAAAAACACTTGAGGAGGCCGCCCGATCCACCAAGGCCATTATTACAGTCGAAGATCATTATCCCGAGGGCGGCATCGGCGAGGCGGTCAGAAGCACTCTTGCTGCTGTACCCGCGCACATCCACTCACTTGCAGTACGAAGAAAGCCAATGAGCGGCAAACCTGACGAGCTCCTCGATTTTGAGGAAATCGACAGGTACGCTCTCATCAAAAAAATCAAAGAACTGGTATAAGCCTTTTTTTCTGCTGTCCAGTTACTTGCTCCGTCGGACCATATTCTTTTTGTCCTATTTTGCATTTCCGGACTTTGCCGGATATGATCCGACGGCTTCATAGCCGCCGGATCAAAACCTGACCAACCATTAAAGTAGTCGATACGGTAGAGCCCTTTGCGCCCATTCACTCTCAGGATATTTCTCCTTCAGTGTCTGATAGGCTTCCTTTAATGGTGCAGCCTGATTGCTTAATTTGTAGGCGGTGACTCCCCTGAGAAAGATCGCCTCAGGGGCTGATAAACTTTGAGGGTAGGCTTCGAGAATACGATCGAGATGCTTTTTGCAACCATCCAGATTATTCAAATCAAAATCAGTTTTTGCCAACCCTAATTTCAGGGAAGGAATAAATTCTTCTGCCGTCAAAAAACCCACATTTGACAGATGAATCAGACCGAAGGAATCTAAAACGATAATTCTCGGGGTCCATCTGACCATGAAATCAGTGGCATATGGTTCTTCACTGGAGGCAATCCTCAACGGGATAAAATTCTCGCTGATAAAGTTGATTACCTTTTCGTCTGGATACGTAACTGCATCCATCTGTTTGCAACCAATTCACTTGGGGTTAAAAAAATCGAGCAAAACCATTTTTTTTTCTCTGCCTGCCTCATCGAAAGCTTCTTTAAAATCGGTTACCCATGAAATTTTAGTAGTCGTCATGACGCTTCTCCTTCATTGTTGGATTATCCGGAGCGCTGGAAATGCTCTCCGGTTTAGGAATACTGGGTAAGAAATGATTTTTCAAACAAGGTTACATTTCAATAAATTTCAGAAGGGATCTTCCTTCTCAAAAAGACTGAGACAAACCCAGCTTAATATGGCTCACCCTATATTCTCTCCTTAGTGATAAAAAGCAAGTGGTATGCCAATTTCAGTAATATCTTTAAGAATCATGTCAAAATGATGGATAAACAATAGCTTATGGACGAAAATATCATGGCGAGTATCTGTGGTCGGATGGAATTCATGCAACATCACTCCTCTTCCTCATGCGTTATCTGAGTCTTGCGGATGTGACCGTAATTTAATAAGGCAACGAAAATACTTCCACCAACCAGGTTGCCAAGAATAGCCAAGGTAACAAAGCGAAAGACCTGAACGACTCTGAAATTATCACTTATCAGGTAGGCCGTGAACATCTCGACAGAGCCAGTGATAGAGTGATGTAGACCACCAATCCCAATGACGAAAGTTACAATATAGATTGAAGCGATCTGGCTTATAGTTGATGAGGTCGACAGAATCAACCAGGCGCCAAGAGCCATGAGCCAGCCCGCCAGTAACGCGCTGAAAAACAAGGGGCTGGTTTTATAGCTGACCAGATGCTTACCAATCTCGATGTAGCCCGATTTGGCATTGATGACATCCTCGGCAGAAATGAGGACGACAGAACTCAGCATGGCTCCGACCAGATTGCCTAAGATAACAATCAACCAGAGCCGCAACAATTTTTTAATGCTGCCCTGACGGTCCAAAACCGGATATACGGCAGTTGCCGTATGTTCGGTAAAGAGTTGGGCTCCGCTCATGATGCAGAGTACGAACCCCAGGGGATAGACGGTTGCAGTTGCCAGACGAGCAAAATAGACACCATCCAGCAGCAACATCTGACTCTGGACAATTGCCACGGACATCGCGGTAAAGCCGAGAATAAGACCTGCGGCCATAGCCGAAAGAAAGAGCGAGAAAGATGCCCGATTTTGCTGTTCGACACCTTCCTTAATCGCTTTTACCAAAATATCATCTGGGTGTCGCAAGGCCTCATCGGTTCTTTTAACGATTACCGGAACAAAGCCATCATCTTCTTCCTGCCTTTCAATCTCCCGGTCGGTATGGGGTGTCAACTTTTTCCTGTCATCGATACTATCCGCAGACTTTGCATCACTCTTTAAGGATCGACTTTTTTTGATCATTGTAGTCTCTCAGACTGATAGTCAGGAAGTGTTTTGTATATATTGTCACAAGAAAAAATCCACCGACAAGGAGAACTTATCTCCGAGGATAAAATCTTTCCGACAACCAAGAGTAAGGAGCAAGAGGCCGTATCAGAATGAAAACTATTGAGCGTTTACCTCAGTAAACAGCCAATGCCACATATCGATGCTTTTCCGGACTTGAAATGCAAAATGTGTTCCACGGCAAACCACGCAACAACTGAAGTATTCGAGAAAAAAATAGTGCAATTGGACAATATTCAGCTGAGCATGATTTTTATCAGAAGTGGTCCGATCCGGGGAAAAAATCCCGCCACCGGTTGCCTTTTGTTCGACAGGTGGGAGATTGTTCAGTCGTCGTCTTCCATCCATTTCTGAATTTCCGGCAGGAAGTGGGCCACCCCTTCAAGAACGCCTGCAGCATAATTACCGTTCATGCCGAGGAAGTCGCCTTTGGCGACATAAAGCCGCTCCGCCATCCCCTTGTCCTGCATGGTATTTATTGCCTCGTCCCTGACCTCTGCCATGGCGTTTTTCACCAGGACAGCCTGAAGACCACTGGTGAGTGCCGGCATATCGTTGCCGGAATCCCCGGCGAAAACCGTCTTTTCTTCGCTATAGCCTTTTTTTTTCATCAGGAAGCGAATGGCATGAAGCTTGGTGGCTCTTCTTGGCAGAATGTCAACGAGTCCCACATCCTTTTCCTCATCCACGCTCCAGATCACGCAGGCTTCGATTGCCGCGGCCGTCAGGCGATTCTCCATCTCCTGCCGCAGTTTATTCGCGTCGATGGTACTCTCGGTGTAGTAACTCAGTTTGAAGGTGTTTTGTTTGGCCGCTTCCTGTACCTCGAGGATTGTCATGTCGGCAAACATTTTTTCCAGATCAGCGCGGGACTTGCCCCGCCAGTCCGCAGCAATTTCGCTTGACCATTCATCCCAGGGTAGCCAGCTCGCACCGGGGTTATAGATGGTGGTGCCGACATCGCCTATAGCATAGTCCGGTAGCGGCAGGTTGAATGTGTTAATGGCCTCCTTTAGAAGAGATTCATCACGCCCGCTGACATACACCAGGCTAATCCGATCCATTCCGGCCAGTCGGCGTAGAATTTCCAGGGCCATGGGAGACTCTGGCTGAGAGCCGTTCGGCAGTATGGTTCTGTCAAGATCACTGCAAATCAGGATATTATTCATGACTGTTCTCCGATGCGAAAGAGAGGTTTGCCCCGTAGGGCGCAGGTACCGATAACGGCGCCTGCGGCGCTCCAGCCCTGATGCCGAGTTCCTTCGGCAACATGCTTCTGTCCGTGAACATATTCGGGAAAGCTCCAAGGTTCGCCCTCCATCGCCAGACTGTTGGCTTCATGAATTTTACGCAGGTGAAGCTCTGCCGCCTCCCTTTTGCCGCGTCTTGCCAGATCGGCGACGTAAAATCCCGAAATCATCGGCCACAGGCCACCGTTATGGTATTCATAGGGCTTGTTTTTGAAGGTATAGGAAAAGGTCATATGAAGATCCTCCCAGTCCTTATCCATAGGCTTGATTACCGGCGTGAAGGCGGGCAGCAGTTGTTCGCCGTCGGACATCACATTGTCCCTGATATATTTTTCCACGTTTTCCCGACGTTCATCATCTGCCACATCGATCAGGGAAGCAAGGATATTGGCGAAGCTGTCGAAGCGATAGCCGTAGCCATGGGGCGAAAAGAAGGGAACCCAGTATCGTGTGGCACATTTGCTGGCTGCCTGGCGTCCCTTTTTGTAGAGGATTTCATGGTAGACGTGGTCAGGCACGGCATGGTCGACAAACCAGAAATTGTCGCGAATGAGGTGTTTCAGTCGGATGCCCTTTTCCTGCATGGCATGGTCCTCTGTCCCATGGCATGCCTTGCGAATGGCACACAGGGTGCGAATCGCCTGGAGGTAGAGGAGTTGATCGAACAGCACATAACCGCTGTGGATATATTCATCAGCCCAATCGCCAGTTTCCGGGATGTAGAGCAGGCCGCGATTGTTGAACTCCCAGGCGCCGAGGAGGAAGCGCACTTTCTCTATGGCGGGTATTATGCGATCGAGAAAATCGTCATCATTAGTCGCTTTCCAATACTCACCGCAGGCGATGATGAACCACATGTTACCATCGACCCGACCCGCCATGCCACCGTAGCTTATACGGTCGCTGGTGGTATCGACATTGCTTGGAATTTCACCATGCGGCCCCTGATTGTCGGCCAGAGTTCTTAAGGTTCGCCCGGCTGCAGCTATCAGTTCACCATCCTCCGACATGAGGGCGGCAATGCTCAGGATGGCGCCATCACGGCCCCAGATTCTGCGGTAGTTGTCTTTTTTGGTCGGGGACGCAAAGAATCCATCTTCTCCGGCACATTCATAAAGAAGTTCAATCGCCTTGCTGTAACCTGTTTTCTCAATATTTTCATCTATCTCGACTTTGTCTTTTGCTTTTGCCATGATTTCTACCTCTGTCCTCTTTGCTGATACCTCTATTTCGCCTGTTAATGAAGTAAGGCACATATACCCTCGTAAGGAATAATTGTCTGTTTGTTGAGTTAGCTCCTTGAATCTATACTATTTTCATCTCTGAATATTTTGCAAATCCTGTCAAACAGGAATACAATCTTGTCTGACAGGATTTGTCCGAGACAACAGCGCAGTTACAACTCACTCATTTGGCAACAACGAAAGAGAGATAAAATTCAAGCCAATTGCCGGAAACGCTTAATCAGGGACGATATCCGGAACAGGAGAAGCCGACCTACGGTTATCCTGATCATTTCTTTTCTTAGAGGATTGCTTCCACCATGCAGAAGGGTTCTCCACAGACTAACTGAGAGCTGCCTATTGGCTCGACTATTGCATTTTAGTTGCATAGTGTCAGGAAAAGAGGCCCATTTGATGTGAATTATTATGCCCGGTAGACACAACCGATAACCTATGCAATTTTTTGAACTAACATCGATATTGATGGTGCTTACGGCGATATTCAGCTTCGTCAATTATCGCTTCCTGCAGATGCCGGCTACTATTGGCATAATGTTCATCTCTCTGGTGATTTCGCTCTGTCTGGTAATTTTGGGTTGGCTGGGTATCGATCTGGGCCATGACAAAATCACTCATATCCTGCATGCTATTGATTTTAACAAGACATTACTGCATGGCATGCTGTCGTTTCTTCTTTTTGCGGGGGCTATGAAGATTGAGTTTGAGGATCTGCTCGATCAAAAATGGGCGATCGCCATCATGGCCACTGCGGGCGTTATTGTCTCTACCTTCATTGTTGGAGGTCTTACCTGGCTTATTCTGAAATTCCTTGGGATCTCCTCGTCTTTTATTTATTGCCTGCTTTTCGGAGCGCTGATTTCACCGACTGACCCGGTGGCGGTCCTGGGCATCCTGAAAACAGCCGGCATACCGCTCAGTCTTGAAACCAAAATTGCCGGAGAATCACTCTTTAATGATGGTATTGGTGTAGTAGTATTTCTGATTCTCCTGGAACTGGCCCAGGGTGGCAGCGAGATTTTTCCTGTTGAAGTTGCTCAACTTTTTCTCAAGGAAGCCGGCGGCGGCATGCTGTTGGGACTGGCAACCGGTTTAACAGCTTTCCAGATGCTCAAACGAGTCGATAATTACCAGGTTGAAGTCCTTATCACCCTGGCCCTGGTTATGGGCGGCTATGCCCTGGCCGACCGAATTCACATTTCCGGTCCAATCACTACAGTTGTAGCCGGATTGATCGTCGGCAACCATGGCAGGGCTCTGGCCATGTCCGATAACACCCGCGGACGACTGGACGATTTCTGGGAACTGATAGACGAAATCCTCAACGCTCTGCTTTTCATGCTGATTGGTCTGGAAATACTGGTGATCCCTTTTACTCCGGAACTCCTCATTTCTGGTTTATTCACAATAGCTATCACCCTGTTCGCCCGATGGATCTGTGTGGGCGGAGCGGTACTAATCATGCGTCCCTTCCGATCATTCAGTCCGGGCGTGGTCTCAGTCATGACCTGGGGTGGCTTGCGGGGAGGTATCTCTGTGGCGTTGGCACTTTCTATACCGGATATCCCTGAACGGCCGATCATTATCTCGATCACCTATATCATCGTAATTTTCTCCATTCTTATCCAGGGAATGACTTTGAAAAAACTGGCCCAGCGACATGTTTCGCCCATATCCAACTGACCCTTAACAGTTTGAGCACCATATCAATCTTTAGCACCCCATCAAATGAACTGCTTTGTCTCTTCCTGGTGGTAAAACTTCGTCGATGATAGCCACGAGCAGGGAAAAGATACTACTTTTTCCTTTCCACTTGTCCGGCAATGTTTTGCGTCGCCTGCTCGATCTTTTCTGTATCGCCCAGGTAAAAATGGTCAAGAGGATTGAGGTCATCGTCGAGTTCGTAAACCAATGGAATACCGGTCGGAATATTGAGATTGACGATCTCTTCATCGGAAATCCTGTCGAGATATTTAATCAAGGCTCGTAAACTGTTGCCATGGGCTGAAATGAGGAGCCGCTTTCCCGCTTTAATATCGGGGGCGATTGTTCCATGCCAGTAAGGTAAAAACCGATCAACGGTATCCGCCAGGGATTCCACCAGAGGTATTTCACCGGGATCGCATTCAGCGTATTGCGGTCTGTCTCCCGGCCAGCGAGGATCGTCAGGGCTCAGAGCCGGCGGTCTGATGTTATATCCCCGTCTCCAGCGCTGAACCTGCTCTTTGCCATGCTTGTCTGCCGTTTCAGCTTTGTCCAATCCCTGCAACGCACCATAATGTCTTTCATTCAGACGCCAGCTCCGCATAACAGGAATCCACATAAGATCCATCTCTTCAAGGACTATCCATAAAGTTTTGATAGCCCTCTTCAAAACAGAAGTATAGGCAAGATCAAAACTATATTTTTGCCGCATGAGGATTGCACCAGCCTCTTGCGCCTCTTCCCTCCCTTTCTCACTCAACTGAACATCTGTCCAACCGGTGAAGCGATTTTCCCTGTTCCATGTGCTTTCTCCATGCCTCAGCAAAACCAGTTTTGTCATTTTCTTATTCCTTGTGATAACCGATTCATCTTAATGGCTTCTATATGTTGGATGACCGTTTATTGTTTTAAATATGCAAATCCCAGACCACCCGCAAACACTGACCGACACAACACATGGCATGTTTTCTGCAAGCAAACAGATTGAAGAATAACAGTGTCTTAACGGGTTGCTCAACTCGTAAAAAATAGGATTTAAAAATGGCTGACAAAGGAGGAAAATTATGCCAGGTAAAGGATACCATGAACCAATCAATGAATTGGATGAGACGACAAAAGATATGCATAGAGCCATCATGTCGCTGATGGAAGAGTTAGAGGCAGTAGACTGGTACAACCAGAGAGTAGATATCTGTCAAAGTAGGGAACTAAAAGCGATTCTCGAGCACAATCGGGACGAAGAAAAAGAACATGCTGCGATGCTAATTGAGTGGGTACGCAGGAAAGATCCTACATTCAACGAACAATTGACGAACTTTCTTTTCACCGATAAGCCCGTCACCCATAAGTAGCTGTGGACGGCACGAGGCCTTGAAGAGAAGACGTACACAACTGACCATTATCCTGAAAGAAGAGAGAGCTCTGCTCACTTTACTCGCCTTTGCTCTCATCGCCCAGTCAGTTGTATCGCTGATATCTCCATGGCCACTGCAGATCATCTTCGACCATGTCATTCTCGATAAACCTGTGTCGGAAAATGTCAAAAACATGTTCGGCAGCTCTTGGCAGGAGATATCAGAGTACCTGTTAATTATCATGGTGATTGCCCTGATTCTCATTGCACTGTTAAATGGCATCTGTCTTTACCTGCAGAATGTCACCATGATCAAACTCTCTCAAATTGTTGTTCAAAAACTACGCGTCAGGCTTTTTGCCCACATATTGGAACTGCCGGTAACTCATTTTTATCGAACCGAACCCGGTGAAGTTATCGAACGTATCACCACTGACGCCGATGATACAAAAAAAATGGTTGAAGGCATCAGTGTTCTTGTCTGTCGAAGTGTTCCAACCTTCATCGGTATCGCTACAGTCATGTTCTGGGTCGACTGGCAGCTGGCCTTCGTCACCCTCAGTATTGCTCCAATACTTGTTTGGGCTACCTATTTTTTTGGCGTGCGGATTAAGCGTATAACACGAGAACGGCGCAGGTATGAAACCGACATATCTTCGCTGACCGAGGTTGCCACCAAGACCCATAAATGGATCAAACTGCTGGACCTGGAAGAAAACGAGATCGAAAAGATGGAAGAAACCAGCCGTCTCAGTAAGACGGCCGCTGTCGAGGTGGGCAGCCTGCAGGGATATTACAGCTCTTTGACCAATATTGTCCTGGCCGTCGGTAGCGCCGTACTTATTCTTTTCGGGGTAATGAGTATAAAAGAAGGTCGAATCTCTCCCGGTCAGCTGTTGGTGTTCATGAGCTACCTGAGAAGCAGCTATAAACCGATCCGTGAATTTACCAAATACTTTATTAAGATTACCAAGGCCATGGCCTGCAACGAGCGCATCGAAAAAGTGATGGCCATCACCTCCTGCGAACTTGGTGTCTGCGACACCCCTGACGCCCATCCACTGGTTGCATTTGAGGACAGAATCCAATTCGATCAGGTTTTTTTCGGCTACGATGACAATACGGTAATAAAGGATGTATCGTTTACTCTATTAAAAGGACAGAAGATCGGCCTTGTCGGCGACTCAGGCTCAGGAAAATCCACTCTGTTAAATCTGCTGCCCCGTTTCTTTGATACCAAACAGGGAACGATTCGTATTGATGGTAAGGATATCAGAACATTTACTCTCACTTCACTGAGAAAGCGAATTGTCATGGTTACGCAAGAGCCGGTCCTCTTCCATAGCACGGTCCGGGAAAATATTTCAATAGGGAAACCGGAAGAATCTTTAACGGATCAGCAAATCCAGGATGCGGCCCGGAAAGCCAACGCCCACGATTTTATCCTCGAACTACCGAAAGGCTACGATACGGTTCTCAGATCCAGCCATACGCAGCTCTCAGGTGGACAGACAAAACGCATCCTAATAGCCCGCGCGTTTCTCAGAGATGCCGATATCGTCCTGCTTGATGAACCCACCGACAGCCTTGATCCGGCCTCCGAAAGCTTGGTGATGGAGGCCTTTGATCGTCTGTCTGAGAACCGAACCTTAATCGTTGCCTCCCATAATCTCAAGGTAGTGGCAAATGCCGACACTATTCTGGTGTTGCGGGACGGCAGGCTTGCCGAGCAGGGAACCCATGACAAGCTGCTTGAGAAAAATGGAATTTACGCCGAATTCTGGCATGAGCAAATGGCTGTTTGAAGTCCCCCTGCCGCAAGAGACCAGAGTTGTAGTCAATAGCGAAGAAGAGGTTCTGTTTGATATTTGCCATGGTCACGTTGAACAATTTTCGTGCCCGAACGATACCAGGTAAAATCCAGACGATCATGATAAAGGAAAAATTGACATTGGCAGCAGCAAGCATACCAGGAAGACCTATTCCGCTTACGTTCGAGGTGGTGGCTAAAAAGGCAAGAAAATTGCAAAGCCTTATTAAAAACAGTTTCCCCACTGCGCAACTCCATGCGGCGGCAGGGTTCTGGAGAAGAGGATAAATTATGTTTCGAATATATGGCAAGTATTGGTGGTTGTTTTTATTTCGAGGTGTCCTGGCTACGATCTTTGGTCTCGTCGCGCTCTTTCTTCCGGGAATTACTCTTAAAGTAATGACCATATTGCTGGGGGCCTTTCTTGTCGTCGATGGTCTCACTTCTTTTTTGGTCTCGGTACGAGGCAGGGGAAAAGGCCTTCACGGTGGAGCGCTGCTCCTTGAGGGGCTGGCCGGTATCATCGTAGGAGTCCTCACCTTTATCTGGCCGGGCATCACTGTACTGGCCCTGGTTCTGATCGTCGGTTTCTGGGCAATGGTCACGGGTGTCCTCGAAATAATTGCTGCAGTTGCATTAAGACATGAGATCGAGGGCGAATGGCTCCTCGGCTTAAGTGGTATCGTTTCCATTCTGTTCAGTGCCATCCTCTTTGTCCAACCGGGAGTTGGTGCCGTGGCAATAATCTGGATGATTGGGGTGTATGCACTGGTTTTTGGTTTAGCGATGATCTTTCTGGGGCTGCGACTGCGCAAACATAACCTTATTATAAATATCTGAGATACTTTTCAAGTGTAAGGAGCAAGACTGTCACCAGGTAGAAAACGATAAACATACTTCTGGCTGATGCAAAGAGCGGAGAAGTCGAGCCGGCGACTGCTACATGAGTGAAGGTCTCTGCATTTGTCCGGCCGGACAGGACACGTCCTGAAGGACGAGACAAAAAGAGATTGCGTATGACCTCCCCCGCCCCTCACTTGATCCCCCACTTTTGCATACGCGAATACATCCGTGGCAGAGGACGAAGCCGATTATCCCGGTATCTCTATCGCAGCAAGGAGGGCGTCAGACTTTGGCGTGGCATAATACTTGCTGCTGATTAATATTCAAAAGCAGCCTCTCTTTTACCGTAACAAGAAACAACCACAGGCTGAATTGTACCACTCACTATGGAGTCTTATCTGATGCATGGCTTTTGCCCGATTGAAATGTGGAAAAGTATTTCGCACCGATAGCACTGTTGCATCGGTTGTCACAAAATCGGGAACAACTGCTCTCATTGTTCCGCTTATTAAAATACTACCCAAAGAGAAATGACACATGGCCCAAAAAAGACAGGTTTACAAATGCGACGCATGCGGCAATATCATCGAGGTTCTTCACGGTGGAGACGGCGATCTGGTCTGCTGTGGTGAAAGCATGAAGCTCTTTGAAGAAAGCACTACAGACCAAGGCAAGTAAAAGCATGTACCGTTATTCGAGAAGGTTGCAAACGGCCTTAAGGTAAAAGTCGGCAGTACGCCGGATCCAATGGAAGAAAAGCATCATATTGAGTGGATCGATATTATAGACGGAGACAAATCCTGCCGCCACTGTCTCAAGCCGGGAGAGGCACCAGAAACGGTTTTTCAAGTGGACAATGCCAATGTTACCGCCCGGGAATACTACAACATTCACGGGTTGTGGAAATCATAGTATCAACCTGAGAGCACTGGAAAGGGGACCTTGGTCCCTATGACCACTGTGGCCCCTTTCCATCAATGACAGCACCGAATCCTTTCAGATAAAAAAACACAATCGGTTTCTCTTTTCTAGTCCTCCCTTTTGCAGCCACCAACCTTCACAACGATTATAGAGATCGGCAAAGCAAACTCAACTATGCCACTGATTTTCTTTTTTTCTTGATATTATAACGTTTCCAGGCCGCAGAGGAAATCCGGTGAATATCGAGGCCGATATCCTCTTTTGGCATAAGGGTATAGATGCTGTATTTCAGGGATCGTCTGCCCGGGTTGGTCTGGTTATAAATGCGGAGAATACACAGTATGGTCAGGCCGCCGTATTCGGCAAAAATATCCTCGTCTCTGTATTTCACCTTCCTTCTCTTCATCTCTTTCAACAGGGTTGGGGTAATGGCCTCAAAGGAAATAGTGGCAAACTCGCCAAATTTACCGATTCCCAGAATTCTGGTCAAGCCGGTGTAATTATTCCCCTTGTATCTGGTATCGTGACAGACGACGACATAGGGAGGATAAAGATTCAAGCCGTCGCTTGATATCGGCTGCTCTCTGGCCTGGTCAAGGTCGCGGATAAAATCCTGGGATTGCTTCTGGGTAAAATTGAACTCGGTTTTATAGTAGGCGAAAAAAAGCGGCGGATTGATAAGTCCTACCGCCAGGCAGGAACTGATCCGGGTTCGCGCACCATAGGGCGGTTTCACGTAGGTCGGACAGTGACTTTTGATGATGTCGTTGGCAGTGATTTCAATTGGCGCCGTATTGCCGAGTTTCTTTTTCCGGCTATAGGCCGCCCGCTTGTAGGTATAGATTCTCCGGGCGGCTTTCGAGAAAAAACCACTGTCAAGATTGATACTGTTGGCAATCCCGTCTGGAAAGAGCAATGTCGCATTGTCGAAGCGCATCGACTCCCTGACCTTCTCCCGAAAAGTTGCTCCATCGATGTCACCATAAGAAGAATAGCTGATGAACTGTTCATCGACATCCTGATAGACCAGGCCTCCGGGAGTGAAAATCGCCCCTTTATTATCAAACTTGCCTGTCGCGCCTTCATCGTTTACGTCGGGCATGAAGCCAGCTTGATGCTGTCCGAGCATTTTCCAAAGAGTATCGAGGCGAATAGCCACGATTTCCCGTATTAACTCATTATCAATAATTGCCTTTTTAGTGACCATATATATGCGAAATAGATAGAAGTTAACCTGAAAGCTCCCAGCCCCATTGAATGATATTGGACGGATCCCGGAACTCCTTATGATGCGATGCAAGGTAAAGACCAAACTCTGCCCAATCGTTTTTTTCCGGCCGCATTATGAAAATACCAGTCAACGACAGCTTAATCAAGAAACTTGGTCTCCGGATCTGCTGTGGCATACATATTGCTATTATGAGGTTTCAAGGCGGACAAGTGCAGCTACAGTCTTATCGAGAATTGCCCCGTCAAGGTCAAAACTTAACATTTACAATTAAAGGTTCGATATATGGCTATTTTGTAGCAGCTCTATGGTGAAGCGGCCAAAACAGCCCTCGGTTTTTTCTGGAAAGCCGGATGGGCGACCACCTGCAGGAAAAAGGGATCACATTGAGCTTAAAATGCATTATTGTCTATCTGTACATCGCTGCCTTAACCAGTGGAATAATTGAATTTGCCATCACCCGAATTCTCCGATGATAAAGCCGCCGTGACAATAAAACGCTTATCAGCGTGCAGCATAGTCGCCAAATACCCTCGCATACTCATCGACTTACTCCAAAACTGCCTATCTACCTAAAGCAAAGGGGGAAACCATGCCTCAAATTTCTATTATCAAAACTCACTTTGATGCAGTGTTGTTCGATTTGGACGGAGTTGTCACCAAAACTGCGAAAGTTCATGCCACCTGCTGGAAAAAGATGTTCGATGATTTTTTAATCGAATACGCCCGCAAGACCGACGGGATATTTATCCCTTTCGATATAGTATCGGATTACAACCAATATGTAGATGGCAAATTGCGCCAGGAAGGAATAAGCAGTTTCCTTGAATCACGGCGAATCTACCTGCCTTTCGGCGCTCCCGATGATCCCCCTGATCGGCTAACAGTCTGGGGCCTGGGCAAACGCAAAGATACTATGTTTATGGCTGTCTTAAGGGAAAAAGGCGTTGAAATCATGGAGGACGGCATGGCACTTGTCCGCCATGTGCGTGTTGCAGGATTTCATACCGCTGTCGTTTCTTCCAGTAAAAATTGTCAGGCAGTGCTGAAGGCAGCGGATATTGAAAAATATTTCGACGTTCGAGTCGATGGCCTCACGGTGGAACTGCTTAAAATCAATGGCAAGCCGGCTCCAGACGCTTTTCTCAGAGCGGCGAATGAGCTCGGAGTCTCACCGAAACGGTCGGTCGTAGTAGAAGACGCCATCTCAGGTGTTCAGGCCGGCCGCCGTGGTAATTTCGGACTGGTGGTCGGAGTGGCCCGCAAGGAGGATTCCGAGGCACTTCTGAAAAACGGGGCCGACGTTGTGGTCACGGACCTACGAACCCTTATTGTATAACCTGGCGACTAAAAAAACCTATCACAGAGGTTTACACGATATCTTCTATCGGAAGGACATGGAAGCAATGGGAAAAAATTGGAGAGATAATCATGCTTCACCGAGAACGGCTTAATCCACCTCGCTATATTTACCCCGGTGATGAATGGAAAATCATCGAAAAAGAATTTTATCCTGATCTTATTGGCCAGATGGAGACGATTTTCGCCTTGAGCAATGGCTATCTGGGTATGCGGGGTACTTTCGAGGAAGGAACTCCTTTTTATAATCACGGCAATCTTATCAATGGTTTTTATGAAAGCTGGCCTATCGTCTATGGTGAACAAGCGTACGGCTTTGCCAAAACAGGTCAGACTATTGTCAACCTCCATGATCTTAAGATTATCCGATTATTTGTCGACGATGAACCTTTCTTTCTGCCGACGGCCGAACTGCAACAGTTTACGCGTACGCTCAATATGAAAAAAGGCATCCTGGTCCGGGATATTCTTTGGAAAATGCCTTCAGGGAAGCTGGTCTCAATAAAATCCACACGGCTTGTCTCCTTTGAGCATCGACATCTGGCAGCTATTAACTATGAAGTGACCGTGCTGAACAGCCATGCACCGGTGGCGATTTTATCCGAGATCGCACCTCACCGTACCATCCGGGGCACTGACGGAGATCCCCGCGAGACTAGAGTCTTTCGAGAGAAGGTTTTGCTTCCTCAAGCAAAAATAGCCAATGATTATCAAATTATCCTCGGGTTTAGAACGAAAAACAGTCAGATGAGTTTGGCATGCGGCGTTGATCATACCATCGAAACCAAGAATCCCTTCAGTTGGGAGAATGAAGCAACCGACAATAACGGTAGAATTGTCTTTTCCGTAGAAGCGCAGCCGGAAGTTCCCTTCAGGCTAACGAAGTGGATGAGTTTTCACAGCTCCCGGGAGACGGATTCAGTAGATCTGTGCAAGCGGGCCAAAAGGACTCTGGCTCGGGCAAAAGAAAATGGCTTTGAGTCAATGTTGAACTCACAGGAACATATTCTGGAGAATTTCTGGCGTGTCAGTGATGTCAAAATGACGGTGACCGAAAGAAGAAAGGAAGTTGGACGTACCACCGAAGAATGGCAACAGGCGATCCGGTGGAACCTGTTTCAGCTGTGCCAGGCGTCGATTCGAACCGAGGGAACAGGGATTCCGGCCAAAGGCCTGACCGGCAGTGGATATGAGGGACATTATTTCTGGGACATTGAAATCTATGTATTGCCTTTTCTCATTTACACGAATCCCCGAATTGCCAAAAACCTGCTTAAGTTCAGGCACAGCATGCTGAATCAGGCGAGACAGCGCGCCCGGGATGTCAACCAAAAAGGAGCTCTGTTTCCCTGGCGGACCATCAATGGTGATGAAGCATCTGCTTATTATGCCGCCGGCACTGCCCAATATCACATCAATGCCGATATAATGTTCGGTCTGAAAAAGTATGTGGAAGTTACCGGAGATGTCGATTTTCTCTATAGGGAAGGTGTGGAAATGCTGGTAGAGACCGCTCGATTATGGCGGGATCTGGGCTTTTTTTCAGAACGAAAAAACGGTCAGTTCTGCATCCACGGGGTGACCGGTCCGGATGAGTATAATGCCGTCGTGGACAACAACGCCTACACCAACCTGATGGCCCGGGAAAATCTCTGGTTTGCCGCAACCACCGTCGATGACCTTTGCCTGAAGGACACCGGACTCTACCAGATGTTGCTGGACAAAACCGGACTGGAGTATGCCGAAGTAGAGGAGTGGCGGCGGGCTGCCGACAATATGTATATCCCCTATGACGAGGAACTTGGCATTCACCCGCAGGATGACAGTTTTCTCGAAAAAAAAGAGTGGGATATTGCAAACACGCCATCGGAAAAATTCCCCCTTCTGCTCTATTATCATCCACTGGTGATCTATCGTCACCGGGTTATCAAGCAGACTGATCTGGTTCTGGCACTGTTTCTCCTGGGACAGCAATTTTCCAAGGAAGAAAAGAAGCGAAACTTTATTTATTACGATCGTCTCACCACAGGTGACTCCTCTCTTTCCGTTGGTATTCAAAGCATTATGGCCTCAGAAATCGGCCATCACCGAAAGGCGGAAGAGTACGGCAGGTATGCGACCCTGATGGATTTGGCCGATATCGGCGGCAATATACGATACGGTTGCCATATCGCCTCCATCGGTGCAGCCTGGATGGTGCTGGTGTATGGTTTCGCCGGCATGAGGGATTATGATGGCAAAATCTCTTTCAATCCCAGAATTCCCCATCGATGCTCTCTTTTTCGTTTTTGTCTGACCATCCGGGAAAGCATTCTTGAAGTCGAACTCCTGCCGGAAAAAGTCATTTATCGACTTTTGGAAGGTCCCGGCCTTACATTTCACCATACGAAAAAGAAGGTAGAACTCACCGGGGAGTTGCCCATGGCAATGTGTGAGTATGCCACTGAATCGGCGATCTGAGTTGATCAGTCGGAACAATCAGTCAAAAACAGATCTCGCTTATTTGTCCTTTCTCCCCTCTTGAGGAGGGTTAGATACTGATAGTTGCAGTAAGGCATTTCCTCTCATCTCTCAGTGTTTATTGTTCCGATATATGAATTTAAAAATGGAGCATGCCATGCATACACACAAAAAGACCACACTACAGACAGCTGAGGCACCGGAGACAGCCCAACAGATGGTAATGGCCGCAACTGCATTTCTCGGCAGCCTGGAACCAGATCAGCGGCTGAAGACCATACTCAGTGTTTCAGCTGATGAGCGTTATAACTGGGATTATCGTCCCGTGCCACGGGCAGGCCTGCCGCTAGCAGAGATGGACAGTAGCCAGCAGCGTCGGGCCCTGGCCTTGCTGGCCTGCGGATTGAGTCAGCGTGGCAATATTACGGCACTTAACATCATGAGCCTTGAGAAGATCCTTGCCGGATTGGAAGGTTCGTTCGACCAACAGATTCGTGACCCGGATGGCTACTTTGTGACGATTTTCGGGGCGCCATCAAGTGAAGTTGCATGGGGCTGGCGGATTGAAGGACATCATCTATCCGTGAACTTCCTGATTGTCGGGAGCAGCAGAATTGCCTGCAGTCCCAATTTTTTCGGGGCAAACCCGGCCAGGGTGCCGGAGGGTTCGCTCTTGGGGTTTCGCACCCTGCCGGATGAAGAGGACATGGCGCGGCAGCTTTTGGTAAGCTTGAACGCGAGTCAGGACGCGCTTGCCATGATAAGTGAAACGTCTCCACCGGATATCATCACCCGATGGGATCCTCATCTTCGGGAATCCAGGATTCGATTGGATGATCCTCTAGGAATCACCTTTTCCACCCTCAATGCGCATCAGCAGCAGATATTGCTGAAACTGATTGGTGTCTATCTCGGCCGAATGGCGCCTCGCCTGGCGGATAATCAGATGGTTGAGATCGACAGAGAAGGACTCGACTCCATTCACTTTGCCTGGGCAGGCTCAAAGCAACCGGGGGGACCGCACTATTACCGACTGCATGGCCCAGGCTTTCTAGCTGAATATGATAACACTCAGAACAATGCTAATCATATCCACAGTGTCTGGCGTGATCTCAGGAGAGACTGGGGACAAGACCTATTGGGAGAGCACTATACAAAGTCACATTCCACCAAATCGTCCTGATGGATGGGACCGGCACAGACTATCGACACGAGGGTTTCATGAATCGATTCGCATCAACCACCTGTGGCGCGCAGGACGCACCACGACCGGGCCTCAATGCTGATCTGCTCACCAGCAGCAAACTCTCTTGCTTCCTTGTCATCCCAGCCCGTATCCGTATCGAAAACAAAGAGCCACCGGCTGCCCCATTGCTCATCAGGCAGAGTGCAAAGGATCGGCTCATGATGGGAGTTTATCAGCAGGAAAAAATTGTCATCGGTCAAGGCTTCTCTCTGCATGTTGCCGGTTTTAACTGTGCCATTGAGGAAAATGCCCAGGGTTTTGGTATAGCCATGTTGCCAGTCTTCCTCGGTCATTTCTTCACCCTCGATAGTGAACCAACCAATATCTCTTGTTTCGTTGCCGTGAATGAGTTCGCCCTGGAACCAGCAGCGCCGGTGAAAGACCGGATGATCCTTGCGAAACTGAATGAGATTTCGGCAAAAGGCCAGGAAGTCCTCGTCCACTGAATTCCAGTCATACCAGGTGATTTGGTTATCCTGGCAGTAGGCGTTATTGTTCCCCTGCTGGGTCCGGCCGATCTCATCTCCCCCCAGCAACATCGGCACCCCCTGGGAAAGCAACAGCGTAGTAACAAAGTTTCTTCTCTGTTGTCGACGCAAGCTGAGTATATCGATATTCTCAGTTGGACCTTCCGCTCCGCAGTTCCATGAACGATTATGGCTTTCGCCGTCCTTGTTCTTCTCTCCATTAGTCAGATTATGTTTGTCATTGTATGAGACGAGATCGGTCATGGTGAATCCGTCGTGACAGGTGATAAAGTTGATACTGGCGGAAGGTCGGCGAGTGGAACTTTCGTAAAGATCCGAGCTGCCGGTGAAGCGTGAGGCAAACTCCTGCAAGGTCTGCTCCTCACCGCGCCAGAAATCCCGGATACAATCACGAAACTTACCATTCCACTCGGTCCAGACCGGAGGAAAATTCCCAACCTGATAGCCGCCCTCCCCTATATCCCAGGGCTCGGCAATAAGCTTGACCTGATTAATCACCGGATCCTGCTGGATTATATCAAAGAAGGCCGAGAGCTTATCTACATCGTGCAGCTCTCGGGCGAGGGTTGCAGCCAGATCAAAGCGGAAACCATCGACATGCATCTCCACTATCCAGTAACGCAGGGAATCCATGATCAGTTGCAGGACATGAGGATTGCGCATATTGAGGCTGTTACCACAGCCGGTATAATCCATATAATAACGTTGATCCTCACCCAGACGGTAATAATAGGCGTTGTCTATGCCTTTGAAGGACAACATCGGCCCCAGGTGATTACCTTCGGCAGTATGGTTGTAAACCACGTCGAGAATCACCTCAATGCCGGCCTTATGCAATGTTTTGACCATCTGTTTGAATTCAGCATCCGCACCACCGGCGCAGGAGCCGGAAACGTATTCATCATGGGGGGCAAAATATCCGATACTGTTGTAGCCCCAATAATTACGCAACCCTCGGTCAACCAGATGCTTATCGTGAATGAACTGGTGAATGGGCATGAGTTCAACCGCGGTAATACCAAGATCGACAAGGTATTTGATGACCACCGGATGGGCAAGCCCCGCATAGGTGCCCCGCAGTTCTTCGGGCACGTCGGGGTGAAGCATGGTGAGACCTTTCACATGGGTTTCATAGATGATGGTATCATGCCAGGGTATCCGGAGCAAGCGGTCTCCGTCCCAGTCAAAATAGGGTTGATGCACGACGCAGCGGGACACAAAGGGACTGCTGTCGCTGTCGCTTGGCTGATCGGGCCCCTCGCTGAAACGGTAGGGAAAGACCGCTTCGTCCCATTGAATACGTTGGCTAAAAGCCTTGGCGTATGGGTCGAGAAGTAGTTTTGACGGATTACATCGATGACCGGCTTCTGGATCCCATGGACCATATACCCGGTAGGCGTAACGCTGACCCGGTCCCACGGTGGGCAGGTAACCATGCCAGCAAAAGCCGGTCACTTCCTCTATATCGAGTCGGGTTTCCCTGTCATCCGCATCAAAGAGACAGAGTTCAACCCGCTCGGCAACTTCTGAAAACAACGAAAAATTGGTGCCGACGCCGTCAAAGGTGGCACCAAGCGGATAGGGATAACCTGCCAATACTTTCATATCGATATTTACCTCCAGTCCGGTAGGCGATTCTGCAGCCTGGGGCAGGCTCATAGAAGACGGCAATATCTTCCTTCTCGACGTCTTCCATCCTGATGACCACCGCCTGCTGAGATGGTTGGACTTTTCCCCAGAAAGTTTTTCCCAAACTATTTTAAAGCAAGAAGCATGCCGGTAAAAATGCTGCCGCAGGCAAGCTGGACCGTTCCCGGGATTATTGGCAGTATCTTTCTGGGTCTGGTTCAACCGTATCGCTATCTTTTCCGCACTTCATTCTGAAATTGCCTCTCGACTGATCTACGTGCTTTTATCCACTTCTGCAGGACAATTTTCCGATTACACTGGAGAATTACGCGGTTGAAAAATGGCCTACCTCCTCTCCCACAACCAAAGCATGCCTGGTTCTCCAAACGCAAAGACGTTATAGTTTTTTCTAAATACCAATGCCGACGGAACAGATGGGAGCGGCCCCACACCGAAACGGCTACGACTATTTTGCCGCCAGGGTATTCCACAATCCGAAAAGGTGCATACCTTAATTGCATTGTCTGGTGTTGTTAAACAGTTCCTTTCCGGACAGACATCGGCTCAGCACTCTTACGTATATTCATGTCCAAAAAAGATACCTACGTATGGAGGAATACCAATGAAAAGCACAACGCAACCGATCGCCCTGATCGTCGGTGGTTCCAGCGGTATGGGTCTGGCCACAGCACGTCTTTTACTGCAGCGGGGAATCGACACTTGTATCGTCGGCAACAAAGCAGAAAAACTGGAAACCGCCCAAAAGACTTTAGCAGAATACGGTCGACCCGAGATAGTACAGGCCAATCTTTACAAGGCAGACGATGTGCAGCGTTTAGTTGACTATGTCGGACAAAACCCACGACATGTCAAATACTTTGTCAACGCTGCCGGCCGATTCAACCCTACGCCGTTTCTCGACCATGATAATGAGGCATACGACTGCTATATGGATCTCAATCGAGCAGCATTTTTCATCTCACAAGCCGTGGCCAAAAACATGGTGAAAAATGGCGGAGGCTCCATCGTCCATATTGGATCGATGTGGGCAAAACAGGCTATTAAGGCAACACCCTCGTCGGCATACTCCATGGCAAAAGCAGGTCTCCATGCACTCACGCAGCACATGGCCATGGAACTGGCGGAACACCATATTCGGGTCAATGCAGTCTCGCCGGCGGTGGTGAAAACACCTATTTATGAGGCCTTCATTGAACCTTCCAAACTGGACGAGACACTTGCAACATTCAACGATTTTCACCCGATCGGCCGAATAGGAACCCCAAGTGACATTGCTAATGCCATTATGTTCTTGCTCAGTGACGAGGCTGGCTGGGTAACTGGAGCCATTTGGGATGTGGATGGCGGAGTAATGGCCGGCCGAAATTGACGCTTTCTCTGCGGCTAGACAGATAAAGCGGCAGCTCAATCAGACAAACCTTTTGGGTCGTTCAATTGATAAGCAAGCTGTTCGACAACGCTCAATATCGCTATCGAACAGCTTGCTTATAATTTTGTTCCAGCGACTTTTCCGACTTGCCCTCAAAAATCATATCATTTTGATGATGTAATGCTGTCTGTTCGTCCAACCGACAAGTCTGACCAGAGACAAACGAGTAAATGTCCTAAGAAAAACTTTTACCTGCGATTTGGATTTAAAGCTATGATCGATTAGTATAAGGTTTTGAAAATGTATTTTAACAACAAAGGACTATATGAAAACCATAACAAACCCTACGCTTGCACCGGGTACAGCTATCGTTATTATCGACATTCCGCCTTATGGCCGTGTTAAACTTGGTGACGATAAGAAAACGGCTTTCCCCGAACTGAATAAGCTTATCCATGATCTATATGAACAGGTAGGCTGTGCAGATGGCATTCCATCAGTCAATGTAGCCAACCTATTGATTGAGAATTATGACGGTGAGATCATCCTCATTGAGTACCCATCGATAGTTTACACAGGCACCTTATTATAGCAAAGCATTTGAACCTGCCGCAGAGTCTGTTACCACAGCTCTATCGGAGTAGTTCTCGTGCTAAGAGTGCTGCGCCAAAGGCACCAATACACTGAGGATTCTCAGGGATATAAACCTTGCGGCCAAGTCTCTTTGTCAAAAGCGAAGTCATGCAGGGATTTTTGGCTACACCCCCGGTGAACACGATATCTCCTTGTGCTGAGACTCGGTTGATCATTCCAACGGCTCTGCGAATGACGCTGGAATGAAGACCAAGGGCAATCTCCCGTGTTTTTTTTCCCTTGGCAATCAACGAGGTAACTTCTGATTCAGCAAATACGGTGCACATGCTGGATATATTGAGCTCATGCTCGGCGAGAAGGGCTTCCTTGCCGAATGTTTCAATCCCGTATCCAAGAGTTTTAGCCATTATCTCCAAAAATTTTCCTGTTCCGGCGGCACAACGATCGTTCATCTCGAATTTTTTCACCTTGCCATATTCGTTGAGGGAAATCGCTTTGCTGTCCTGACCGCCTATATCGAGAATGGTTGAAGCATCTGGAAAAAAGGCACGCGCCCCCGTGGCATGTGCCTTTATTTCTGTGACCGTAGGAGAATCAAAGGCGAGTTCGAAAAGACTTCTACCGTAACCGGTGGCCATAATAAGGTCATAGTCCGCCTCTGCAATCAGCTTTTTCGCTTCGGCCATGGGATCGAAACCAGTGTCCGACTGCAAACTGGTTTCAATCTTTCCTTCCTTATTAATTACCACCAGCTCAATGGTACGTGAACCGATATCGATGCCTGCAAAACGTATAGTCACAATAACGTCTCCTGAAGACTATCGAAGCTGCTCTATGAACGCTTCAACGCGGGTTTTCAATTGTCCCACGTCTTCCATGCTGTAATCAGTTTCTATGCGCAGACAGGGAATATTTTTTTGCTCAAGAGCCTTTTCAATCGGCATTGACTCCATCAGATAGGGCTGACAGAATTGCAACCCATAGTGGATGACTCCGTCTGCTTTGTAGTTGGAAACCATTTCTTGAATGTGATCAAGACGTTCAGGGTTTGGGGTAAAAATAGCACAATCCACCTGAAAGTAGCGGTCGACAATCGCATCCAGCATTTGATCGATGGTTTCACCCGTCTCATCAGTGAGGTTGCGGGTACCACGCTCACCGACACAGGATTCCTCACCGACAATCACTGCGCCGGAAGTCTCAATGATCCAGGGTAATTTCCAGTTTGGTACAGCCTGTGGGCAACCGGAGACAATAATTCGGGGAGTATTGGGAGGAAAAACACCATTTTTTTCTACAATTCTTTTTTCCAGCTCATCACATATTTTATTGACTGACTCTGTAAATCTGGCCGGATTATCATAAAAAAATACTTGGTTTGCCAGGAGAGCATCTAAACCGGATATTGTAATCGGGTCAGATTTACGCAATGAGGATAGCCGGTGAATTGCGGCACGCTTTGCGTTAACGGTCTTTATCGCCTGTTTCAAAGATTCCGGAGTTATAACAACTCCGGTTAATTCTTCGACTGCAGTTTTGAACCGCTCGTACTCCAGCTTCAGAAGTGCTTTGCCATTAGCCGATTTTACCTGAGGTAGATCCATCACATAAAGATTCTCAACGAGGTTACCTAGTGTTTCATACGCCTTTTTCTTCCCGTCGCAGGTATTTTCACCTACCAGCATGTCAGCACTCTCTAAATAAGGACAGACCTTGCCAAGTTTGAAGCCAAAGGAAGATTTAATAAGTGAGCAGGTATTGCGGGGAAGTATTCTCTCTACCTCCTCCATCGCAAAATCTGCACCGGAGCAAAGTCCGACCAATGTTGCATTAGCAGCCAGCACGATCTCTTCAGGAACAAAAACGCAATAGGAACCTATGATTTTCCGTCCTGCTTTTTTCTCGTCAAGGAGTTCCTTGATCCGCAAGCCATGGACTTCACTCATAACAAAGTCAAAATATCCCATTCCTTCCGGGCGGTTCTTCTGTGATAAAAATATATCCGTATATGCTTGTCCCAATACACCAAGCAGTATATCGTGTGCGTCTAGATCAAGCCCCAGATCTGTCCACATTGATCGATAATCCTCACTCATTTTTTTCTCCTTCTACGTTAATTCAAGGTCAGTGTTGACCTGCAAACTTTTTTTCGAGATAGAGACATCTAGCCTGACCCACCTCTACAGTGAACACGGCCGGGTTATAACAATAACAGGATGCAGCTACTGCCAATACTCATGTGCGGTGAAGTTACAGCTAAATACGCATATTTGTCAAATTCGATTTACCTATGGATAGAGGGAAGCCTCAAGGGTTACCCTATCAGGACCCGCTGCTCCAGCATAGCGTTGACTGCACTCAGCTCTTTGCGAATCGTTTTAATGAGTTTTGGCATGACTAAAAGCCCCGAAAACTCTACTCGATGAAGCTTCCAGCTAGTAGAAACAGCTTGATAGGGCGTTCTCTATTGAGAGAATTTTGTGCATTTAACATGGTGGACAGACAGAACTGCCTGCAAATCTTAACCAAGCACCAGCCTTATTGTCTTCCTTCCTTTTTCCGGCAGGAGTTGCAGCGTATGGATGTTGCTGTCATTTCTGAAATCAGAAACTATCTGTGCTCCCTGGAAACTTAGCGGCGCCTGATGGAGGCCCCGGACTTTGAGGAAGAAGGATCCGTTGTTATCCGGCATATCCTTTGGCAGTGACCGCAGATCAACAACGATGGACGCTCCATCAAGAGAGAGCTTGCCGAAATAGAAAACCGCCGCCTGCCGCCAGCAGGCATTATAATTTTCAGCCAAAATGCGCTCAGGCCCGGATGTTCCGGCAAGCAATACTTCTGCCCAACCATCGACTATATCACTGTTGCCATCTGGATCAGGATGCAGCAGATTGCCCCAGTGCAATGGCAGGATCGGTCCGGAAAAATCCCAAATTGGCAAGCTGGCCGGCGTATTCCATTTGACAGGTGATAAGCCTCGTTCCAAAAGGCCCACACCGCACTCCCAAGTCATCTTTTCATGATGTGGCGGAGCAAATTGTCGTGCTCGTGAAAATCGAGTTATGACATAACGAATGCCGTAATCGTACAGAATCGCTTGTATTGATTCTTTGTTGTTACCAAAACTGTGGTTGAGAGCCGGAGGGAAAAAAAGACGAGGAAATTCGGAAAATCCATTTTGTTCAAGAATCGTTCCGAAAGCTTCTAAATGAGATTTGATCACCTGCCCTGATCGCATGTTTCCATGTTGATCATGGAATTCGGAGCGCTCCATTCGCCCTTCATGCCAAAATTCATGGCAGAGTCCGTGGAAACCCAATTCAAGAACATCTCTTTGGTCGCGAAGATACGCCGACGCCTCATCAAGCCATGGGCCCTGATTCTTTTTGTTGTTCCAGTGACTGCCCATCCATGTTGCGCCAGTAATGCCGCCAAGAGTATTGTTTCGATCCCATTCACAGAGCACCATTCCAATACCAATACGTACTCCAAGCCTCTCGGCCAGCCGAACAAGGGCCTGGTAGTCAGCAAGACAGTGTCGCCTTGGAAAAGCATTGCGATACGGTTGCTGAGCAGCTGAGCCATCCGCCCCCTCCCACCAACCGACATCCTCAATTACCGGAAAAACCGGCATGGGCAAAAAGACCTCGATATTTTTATAGCTGACATGATTCATTTCCTGCCTCACAAGCTTATCCATCGTCTGATAGCCGGACCGTCCCGCCGGGAACGTTCAAGATCAATGCTTTTCCAGTTCTCATTTTCCAGCGTTTCTTTACGGGGATGCCAATTGTGTGGCTTTCGGGAAAACACATGCCAGACAAGTGGCTCTAGCCCTGCTCCCCACTGAACTTTGAACCGGCAAGTGGGTGCATTGGGAGTGGAACGACCAAAATCGAACCACCGGCAATGATTCACAATTGCATATTCAAGCATGGACCAGTACAGCAGCATATTAGGGCAGAAAGATCTGTAACTCCGCAGGGAGGAAGCCCAGGGATTATAGAGAGTCTCGTTATGCAGAAAGACCACAGCTGCAGCAGCTGGTTTTGCATGCAGATAGATAACAATGATTGCGGTTCGGAGAGACTCGTTGTCTATAATGCTCCGAAAGAGTTCAAGTGCATGAACGGGTGAGCCAAGATCGCGCATGTTTTCCGAGAAAACTGCATAAAAATCCTCCAGGAGTTCGATGCCTCCAACTTTTACAATACAGCCACATCGGCGTGCCTTACGGACTTGATTGCGAACTTTTGCAGAAAGATCCGACCAGAGCGCACCAGCTGACACGGGAAGTGGTCGGCGGAGCCCCGTTTTAAAATTATAAGCTGTATAACACCATGTATCGATTGATTGTTGCTGCTCAAAAAAAGTATGCAACGCCTCATCCTGACGTAACTCCAAATGGTCTGCCTCAAGTTCTTCGGCTAGCTCCAAAGCTGCCAAGAGTAGGCGCTGACCACTCTGCCTATCGTCTGCCAGTATGCCGGCAGCATCGGTATATGGAAGTGAAATTAGTCGTTTATCTTTGCCTGGTGGATTAAACAGAATGAGGGGAAGAATGCCGCTTATTCGCTTTGTCTGCATGTCCAGCACCGCCAGCCGGAAGATGGGCAGGGAATAGATCGTAGCCAGGCTGTCTCCCCAGTTAAAAAGGTGGGAATATTTTGCAGCAGCATTTTCAGCTGCGTATTGATTCCATTGTTTCTTTTCTGGATTTTGGAGAATATCAATCATGCCTATAATTTTTTATTGTGAAAACACATCAAGTTACATGCAACGATAGAGAAGAACCAGCACTGTGGCTATCAGTTGTTGAGCACCTTGTCGTAAGCCAGATTAATTCTTTTAAAAACCGCATCCCAACCGAAATTGGCAGTAATCTTTTGAATATTGTTTGGATCAGGAGAAGGTGCCACGAGCACCCGGGCTATCATAGAGTTTATTGCTTCCCTCAAACGCATCTCAACGATAGGCAGATCTCCCGGTTCCGGGCGATCTATCTGTTTCATGGCCGGCAGCTTTATAAATTCAACCAGATCAGTATCTGCATCGCCAAGTATTTCCATACAACCAGAGAGATCGGCAGTAATGATTCGGCACCCGGAGGCGAGTGCTTCGAGCAGAACAAGTGGCAATCCTTCATAAAAAGACGGGAGAATGAAAATATGGCAGCTGCCCATCAGCCGAGCCAGATCCTGCTGACTTATCCGGCCATGAACAGTTACCAGAGAGCCCATTTTTTCAGCCAATTCCAGGCAGCACTGCCCTTCTTCCCCGGTTCCAGATCCTGCCAGATGGAGATGCACGCCAGCGCCACCAAAGGATTGGACTGCCCTTAAAAGCACATCAACCCCTTTGGCGAAACTGAGCTTTCCTGCATAAAGCATCTGCACCAGAGGAGGTTTGGCCTTAGGTTGCATGGCGAAAACAGTCTCGTCATAACCGCCTCCGACGATATCGATTCGGTGGGAGGCTATGGAATAGAGCTGCATGATTCTGCCTGCCTGATCATTACTAAGCGCAAGCACGCGTTCAATTTTTTGGCAATGAGGCAAAACCCTGTCTCTTAGGTGCGGACACTGTAGAAACTGACGAAGATCTGTAGAGTGGCAGGATGTCACCATGGGGATGGAGGGAAAAAGTCTTCGTGTGACGGCGCTGGCAAGCCAGAGATGATGGCTGTGAATGATATCGGGAGAATAATCACCAACCGCTTGTTCGAGAACTTCACCAAAAACCTGCTCATACGCTTTAATTTGATCCGACGAAAGAGTTGCGAAAGTCGAACTCGGGTAAGGCATAACGTCGCTCATCCCGGGAATAGGATAATCAAGCAAACCCTGTTCGAATTGGACAAAACGACAGGACTGTCTAGTAATGCAATCAAGTCGAGGTTCCCTATCTCCGGAAATTCCGGCAACAAGAAAATTCTGATGGCCGGCTACAGTTGCCAGGCGGATTATATTTTGAATATAAAAACCGCTGCCGGTACTTTCCGGATGTTGACTAATGAGATGGAGAATCTTCATTGATAAATAATGATTCCTGCTTTTCAAAATTGAAACGTTCAGTGATTCAGTTATGATTTAAGCCAATTATCCCCCTCATGCAAGCGATAAACTGCTGGAAAGTGCGAGAGTGGAATAAACTATTGATGAGGTAGAAAAATAAGGAGAGCCCCTTATAGTATCTCTATCTTAATCTTAGCAAGGACTCCTTGCCATTGACCTTCCTAACTGCATAAAACAACAAGAATGGGGCTTCTATCTATAAACAATGCCAAAATAGTCACGTTGGGAGGCATGGTAACGGCACCATTCAAAGCCAAGGAGATTGTGGATGCATTTTAAATTACCGAATTCAGGGCTGGATGGGATGAGGATATCCAAGCATATCTTGAGGATTCCATGATTGAGATTCAACGTATCGAATCCAAAGAATTCAAAGATTAAAAATCATAGAATAAATCAACATTGCGCGAGGGCTCAAACAACTTAATCGGTCAAAACAGCAGAGAGGTAAAATATGGTAAGTCAATCTAAACCTACCTGTAAGGTGATCCATCAGAAAGAGACGTACGAAGGGAAGCAGGCATTCACTTATTTTGCCGGGATCTCGGCCCAGAGTTGCGGTGCCCAGAAAATATGCATGCACCTGTTAACAATCCCAGCGGGTGGGCGCGCTAAAGCCCATCTTCACGAAGATCATGAAACCGCCATCTATATCATCAGCGGCGAGGCGGAGATGTGGTATGGGGATAAGTTACAAGATCATGTAGTCTGTCGTGCCGGGGATTACGTGTATATTCCGGCGGGCGTGCCGCATTTGCCCTATAATGCAAGTAAAGATCAGACTTGTACTGCGGTAATTGCCCGAACCGATCCGAATGAACAGGAGAGCGTGGTGCTTTTGCCTGAGCTCGATGATGGGCATTGACCACTGATTACCACCATTCCCCACGCCTACATGAAAGGATAAAAAGTAATGGCCCCAATCGGGAAGATACCCTTTTGGGGCAGAGACATTCGTATGATTTTCCTGAGCAAAAAGCAAAGATATTGTCGGTATCAGGCATGGTGAAACAGTGGAATGGCAGGCTTGCTTAGCCTTATAAAATTCAAACCAACGATAGCTCAACCGAGATACAATAGAATCGTAAGCTTAATTCCCACTCAATTTTCCTCGAATTTATAACCGGCACTGTAAACTGAATGAATCAACTCCCGGTCATAAACCTCGTTGATCTTTTTCCTCAGCTTTCTTATATGACTGTCGATGGTCCTGTCACTGACTACTCGCTCATCCTGATAGATGAGATCTATGAGCTGATCGCGGGAAAAAACTCTTCCTGGTTTCCCTGCCAGAATCTCTAAGAGATGAAACTCCACGACTGTAAGGGTCAGTGCTTGGCCGTCGACTTTTGCCTGGTATTTATCAGGTTCTAACTGTAAGAGTCCTTGTTCTGGAACCAATTCCACCACTCGTCGCAAAACCGCCTTCACCCGAGCTACTACTTCCCGCGGACTGAAAGGTTTGCAGATGTAATCATCCGCGCCAATGTCGAGTCCAGCCAGACGCGCCTGTTCCTCTATTCTCGCCGTAACCATGATTATGGGCACCTGAGAAAATTTTCTAATGTCCCGACAGATTTCTATGCCATCCTTACCCGGCAGCATAAGATCAAGAAGTATAAGGTCTGGCTCGTTTGTCCTCACCCAGTCCACAACCGCACTCCCTTCGTAAAGACAGTGAGGTTGAAAACCTGCCAGTAACATATAATCATTGAGCAATTGGGCCAGATCATGAGTGTCTTCTACTATAAGAATTGTCTGCATCATAATACCCTATTCCGATAGAGGCAGGCGGACCTGAATCCAGAGACCTCCAAGTGGCGAATGTTTTGCCTCGATGGTTCCATTATGCCCTTTTACAATGTTGTAACAGATTGACAGTCCCAGCCCCGCACCACCAAGATCGCGGCTACGGGAGGAATCAACCCGATAAAGCCGATCAAACAGGCGAGGAAGATGTTCATCTGGTACCCCCGGCGCAGTATCCTGGATATTATAAATCAGCTCTCTTCCCCCTTGTTTAACTTCTATCTCTATTCTCCCCCCCTCTTTGGTGTAATGGCTACTGTTTGCCAAGAGATTGGTAAACAGTTGTTTTAACCTCTCATTATCAGCAAACAGAAAAAACTCTTCATCTATTTCAATAGATGTTTCAAGGAGTTGTTTTTTCAACTCCAATTCAGGTTGCAACATTTCGATTGCCTGTTGCAACGCCCAGCATGGTTTAACTTTTGTACGGTGATACGACATTGCCCCCATATCAGACAAAGAGAGTTGATAGAGATCATCTACCAGCATCCCGAGGTGCACAATCTCTCGATGCAGAGAATTGAATATCTCTCCTGACGGTGGATATACCCCATCTTGCAGCGCCTCAATTTTACCGCGAAGAATTGATAATGGTGTCCGTAATTCATGTGAGATATCGGCCACCCATTGGCTCCTGGCCTGCTGATTTTTCTCTAGAATTTCAGCCAAACCATTAAAATCCTGTGACAGCTGACCCAATTCATCAGCAGATGTCACATTTATCCGGGTCTGGTACCTGCCGGTGGCCAGATCCCTGGTCGCCAGTGCCAGCTGCCTGATTGGACGTGTGAGCAGGTAGGCAAGTGGCAGGGAGAGTGCTGCAGCGATAAGAAAGCCAGCCCCAGCAACCAGCATGATCGCCATCTTCTGTTGCTTGATAAAAACCAACTGGTGCATATCAGAAAGATTCTTGGCTGGATGGACGCCGAGATACCCAACCACCCGGTTCTGATACATGATCTCTAAGGTTTCAGGGTGCGTTTTTCCTGGGTCATAACCAAAAATAGTCTCTTTATGTTCATTAAGAAGAAACACTCTGAGAAGGAAATGCGTAGGAATATCTGAGGGTAAGGAGCCGGAGTGGGTGAAGTGAGATTCTGTTTCCCCATGGCGTATTCTTTCAAGAAAACGTTCTTTCTGTCTTCCTTCCGGATAATTGTCAACGATGAGCAGCGCCATCTTTCTTGGATTGTCAATATACTCTTTCCAGCTTTTATTCTCTTTATAATGAGACTCCAGGTCTGTTGCGATTTTCTTCAGCTGTTCCTGTTCGACGACATTGACATAATCGAGAAAACCACGGTCGAAACTCCACTGCATGACGAGGCTCATGTAGATAACAACGACCAAGATGGCGGTCAGGATAGCACCAAACAGCTTGTACTGGAGGGTAATTTTCATAATGATAATTTCTTTACTGCCCCGGGCGTTAGAGTGCAATTAAGTTTCTCGGCTGAAATCTAACCCCCGCAAAGCACGGGGACTTTTTTACCCCCTTGAGGGGTATAAGTTCCTTAACAAAAAAACAGAGCCTTATTCATTTGCACATTCTTTGCACATTCCAGACATAATTGTTTCTCAGTTGTTGTGTAAGGTTGATGTAATCAATCATTTGGTGTAGTAAAACACTCTTCATCGTTCTACTCTTTGAAGAGTATTGAAAGCAGATAAGGAATACCTGGTATTCCTGTCTCTGACATAACTAAGTGTTACAACACTATGACTAGATCTCAATCTACATTGTCTCTGGCTCTCTTAGGCATACTGTTCATCCTGGCGATTTCTTCTTGTACCCCGACGGCCCAAATCCCACTGAACAGCACACCGGTTTTACTGCCGAAAGCCTTCTCACAGCAAGGTCAACAGCGATTGAATGAGCCTTGGTGGCAAGGCATTGGTGATCCCAAGCTACAAATATTGATTGAACGAGGGCTGGCAAATAATCAGACCCTGATGGTTATAGGTCAGCGCCTCCTGCAGGCCGAGGCACTGGCCCGCCAAGCCGGCGCTGATCTTGTGCCGAGTCTTGATGCGAACGGCTCAGCCAGTACAATCAAAACACGAAACGACGGTTCAACCAACTCCAGAACCAATTTACTCATAGGTTTAGCAGCAGTATACGAAATAGATCTTTGGGGCAGACTACAGGCAAAAAAGGATGCAGCACTTTTTGACGTCCACGCCAGCAGTGAAGATATTCAGACCGCAGCACTGTCCCTTGCAGCACAGCTTGCCAACGTCTGGTATCAACTTGCGGCAAGCTACAGCCAGCTTGAGTTGCTGGGACAGCAACAGGACGTCAACCGAATGGGTTTGGAACTCATCCAGCTTCGCTTCAATGCAGGTCAGATTGGCATTGCCGATGTACTCCAGCAAAAGCAGCTGATCGAATCAACAACCGGTGAGCTGGCTCAGCAAAGATCCACTGCTAAAACTCTGGAGCATCAGTTGGCAATACTCACCGGAGTCTCACCTGGAATGTTCCAAATGCCAGGCCCCCCAGCACTCATCAATCTACCACCGCTGCCGTCAACCGGTGTTCCTCTGGACCTCCTTGCCAATCGTCCGGACATTCGTAGCCTGTTATGCCTCTCTGCTGGCTGCCGACAGAAGGATTGCCGCCGCCGTTGCCGATAGATATCCACAAATGAGTATCTCTGCTGATCTCAATACTTCGGCCTCGAGTGCACATCACCTCTTTAACAACTGGCTTGCCTCCCTTGCCGCCAACATTGTCGGGCCAATACTGGATGGAGGATCGCGACAGGCGGAGGTAGATCGAACCTCTGCTGCTGCACGGGAAAAGTTGCATGCCTATGGTGAAGCTCTACTTGTAGCTGTGGGAGAAGTGGAGGACGCATTGGTGCAGGAAAAAGAACAAAGATTACTCATCAACAGCCTGGAGATTCAGCTCGACCTTGCAACCAGGACACTGGAAAGCGTGAAGGATCGTTACAAACAGGGAGCTGAGAATTACCAACGTGTCCTCACAGCGCTCCTTTCTCAGCAGGGACTGCAGCGTAATCTGGTGAGTGGCAACCAGCAACTCATCAGTTACCGAATAGACCTTTACCGGGCACTTGGCGGACAGACCATGGACGACATCACTGGCATCGGACAACAGAACAATCCTTACTTTTCTTACACAAACTAAGGTCGTAACATATGAATATGATCAAAAAAAGACCAGACGGCACAAGGTGAATTACAGCGTCCACCGCACCGGTTCGCAAGTATCACTCTACACATTCTGATGCCTCTCTTCGCTCTGGCCTGCGGCATAGCCATCACCGTTTACCTCCTCAACACCAGCCCAAAAGCGACACCGATTAAACCGGCACAAACCTCCATCCTTGTTGAGGTAGAGCAGGTCAGTCATGCTCCTCAAAGCACTCTGGTCAGCACCATGGGTGAGATCATACCTGCCCGGGAAGTAGAGATCAAACCACGGGTAAATGGTGAAATTGCCGATATAAGTAATGAATTTATGCCCGGAGGTTATTTTCTTGCCGGTCAGACAATGCTTACCATTGATCGCACCGATTATGAACTTGTCGCCCGTCAACTTGACAGCAATGTGACCAAAGCAGAGAGTGACCTGGCCCTGGAGATGGGATACCAACGGATCGCTGAAAAAGAATATAAATTCCTTGATGAATCGGTCAGTGACCAGGAAAAAAACCTCATCCTGCGTATACCCCAACTGGAAAAACTGAAAGCAGCTCTTGATTATGCACAATCAATGCGTGCTCAAGCCCGGCTCAATTTGGAGCGTACTGAAATAAAGGCTCCCTTCAACGGTGTCATTGACTCTCGGATGGTCGATACAGGTTCCAAAATTACCGAGTCAATGGTCCTCGCAAAAATCGTCGGTACCGACACCTTCTGGCTCACTCTCACTGTGCCGATTGAACAACTGCGCTGGCTGAAAATACCTGGCAACAGCGAAGAAAAAGGTTCAACGGTACGCATTTACACTCAGGGAAGCACCTCTCCTTCATTTTCTCGGACAGGGCAGGTCATCCGGCTTATGGCCTCTCTTGAGGAACAGGGACGCATGGCCCAATTGCTGGTTGAAATAGACGACCCACTCTCCCGCAAACAAGAAAACCGCGAAAAGCCCAGACTCTTACTTGGCTCCTATGTCCAGGCTGAAATAGAAGGCATCCCCATAGAGTCCGGCATTCGAGTTGAACGCACCGATATCCATGAAGGCAATAGTGTCTGGTTGATGGACGACAATGGCATGCTCGATATTCGCGAGGTAGACATCACCTTCCGCGGTCGTGATCATGTCATTGTTGAAAGTGGGCTGCAAAACGGTGAGCATCTTGTTACCTCGGCACTCTCTTCACCGATAGCTGGCATTCCGCTTCGTGTGAAAGAGGACGGAGACGCGCCGTCGCAGGAACAACCAGTCAGGCAAAACTGAGGAAAGCGTTGACGACAAAAGGAGTGATAACCGTGCCTCATAAGACGACAATGAAAGAGCGCGGCCTCGTTGCATGGATGGTATACAACCGTGTCACTCCAAACCTTCTGATGCTTTTTCTTATTTTGGGCGGGCTTTTTATGTCGACCAGAATTAAACAGGAAGTCTTTCCTGAATTTGTTTTAGATAGGATTTCCGTACAGGTTTCCTATCCAGGATCAAGCCCCGAGGATGTTGAACAGGGCATTGTCCTGGCTATAGAGGATGCCATTGGTGGTCTTGAAGGGATCAAAGAGATTACCTCAACCGCCTCTGAAGGGAGCGCACGAGTCAGCGCTGAACTGGAGGAAAGTGCCGATGCCCAGAAACTCCTCCAGGATATCAAGCAGGAGGTCGACCGCATCGGCACCTTCCCAGACGATGCTGAAGATCCTGTTATTTCCTCAGACTCCCATAAGCATCAGGTGCTGCGTTTAAACCTCTATGGCGATGCCTCTGAGGGGGCTTTGAGAGAAGTAGTGGAACAGGTCAAAGACAGGTTGCTCCAAACCCCCGGCATTAGCCAGGTGGAAGTCAGCGGTGGCCGCGATTTTGAGGTGAAGGTTCAAATTCCTCAGGAAAAACTGCGTATGTACGGCCTGACCCTTTCCCAGGTAGCCACAATCATTCGTCAGTCGGCAGTAGAGATTCCCGGGGGAAAACTTGATACCGCATCCGGCGAAATCCTCCTGAGGATTGATAACAGCCGGGACTGGGCCCGCGAATTCAGCCGCATTCCGATTATCACCACCACCAGCGGCACCACGGTCTTCCTGGAAGATTTGGCCGTTGTCAGTGAAGGTTTTGCAGACTCCAACACGCTGACAACCTATGAACAGCAACGTTCCATGGCCCTCCTGGTTTATCGTGTCGGCAAACAGACGCCCATTGGCGTCTCGGAGGCAACCAAAGAGGCAATGGCTTACTATTGGGACAAGCCTGCCTCCGGGAATAAGCTGGAAAATCACCAGCGACAGCTCAGATGTCTATAAACAGCGCCTCGAACTGCTCCTTAAAAATGCCTTTATCGGCCTGACGCTGGTACTGCTCCTGCTGGGTCTTTTCCTTGAGATGAAACTTGCCTTCTGGGTCACCATGGGCATCCCAATTTCCTTTCTCGGCGGCCTGCTTTTCCTGCCAATGTTCAATGTCTCCATCAATATGATCTCGTTGTTCGCCTTTATTATTGCTCTTGGTATCGTCGTCGATGATGCTATTATAGCAGGAGAGAATATCTACGAATACAGACAACAGGGCTTGGGTTTCAGGCAAGCTGCCATTGAGGGAGCAAAAGATGTAGCAATCCCCATCGCCTTTAGTATCCTGACAAATATTGTCGCCTTTATGCCCTTGATGTTTGTACCGGGTGCCATGGGCAAAGTGTGGAAAGTAGTGCCTCTAGTCGTTATCACCGTGTTTATCATATCCTGGGTGGAATCACTGCTCATCCTGCCAACACATCTGGCCCACAGCAAGCAGGGTTCCGGCAACCGGCTGGGCCGTTGGTTGAGTCGCCGTCAACAGGCTTTTGGCCGAAAATTCAACTGGTTTATAAAACATATCTACGGTGCCCTCCTCAACCGAGTTCTCCACCTTAAATTCTTGACTGTGGCCCTGCTTGTAGCCGGACTTTGTATCACTTTCGGCTATGTATTCAGTGGCAGGATCGGCATCATTCTCATGCCGCGAGTTGAATCCGACCGGGCCGTGGTGACAGCCACGCTGCCCTATGGCAGCCCACTCTCCCAGACAATAAAAGTCCGGGACCAGATTGTCGAAGCCATCGAACGGGTGCGTGAACAACATGGCGGCGATCAGCTGATTGATGGCATTTCCGCAGAGATCAATGAAAATGTCGTTGAGGTGGATGCCTATTTAACCTCTCCTGACATTCGACCGCTCAGCACCAGAGAGGTGACGAATCTGTGGCGCACCGAGGTGGGTCCCATCATCGGGCTGCAATCCTCTCTCTTTGAATCTGACCATGGTGGTCCTGGAGGCGGCGCAGGCCTCTCGGTCGAGCTCAGCCACCGGGATATCGCTATTCTTGATAAAGCCAGTAAAATGCTGGCGGAAGAACTGAGCCAGTTCCCCAACGTCAAAGATATTGATGACGGATATACCCCGGGAAAACCACAATATAGTTTTTCCATTAATGAGCGGGGACATAGCCTCGGACTCACAGCAACCCTGGTTGGACGGCAGGTGCGCGACGCCTTTCAGGGAGCCATTGCCCTCAAACAGCAACGTGGCACAAATGAGGTTACGGTGCGGGTAAGATTGCCCGAAGAGCAGCGGCTCAGTGAGTTCGATATCGAAACAATGTTGATTTCAACACCGGCCGGAACCTTTGTCCCTCTGGCTGATATTGCAGATGTACAACGAGGGCGGGCATATACCAGCATCACAAGGCGAGATGGTCGCAGGACGGTGATGGTAAACGCCGATGTTGAGCCAATAGGAGAATCGACAAAGGTCATGGCGGCGCTCAATGCCACGGTTTTACCCAAACTGGCCAGAACTTTTCCGGGCCTCACCTATGGCTATGAGGGAAGAGAATCGGAAAGAAAAGAGAGCATGAAAAGTCTGATGCAGGGCTTTATTTTCTCGCTGATGGCTATCTACTTTTTATTGGCCATTCCCTTTCGCAGCTATATCCAGCCGGCTATTGTTATGGTCGCTATCCCATTCGGCATTGTGGGCGCTGTGCTCGGACACCTTCTTATGGGCTACAACCTCAGCCTGATGAGCATGATGGGGATCATCGCCCTCTCAGGGATTGTGGTCAACGACGCTCTGGTCCTGATCGATTACGCCAATAAACAACGCCTGAAAGGGCTTAATCCGCGAGCAGCTATCCGGGCCGCATCGATACGACGATTCCGGCCGGTGATACTGACAACCCTGACAACTTTCTTTGGCCTGGCACCGATGATCTTCGAAACTTCCAGGCAGGCCCGGTTTATGATCCCAATGGCTCTTTCTTTAGGCTTTGGTATCGTTTTTGCTACAATTATTACCCTGGTGCTAGTCCCCTGTCTCTATTTGATCATTGAAAACAACAGAGGGTTATTAGAGCAGGATGAACTACCAGCTCAACCAGAAAAAATATTAACTTGAGGAAGGAAAAATGAACGAAAAAAAGCAAATAGTCGTTTGGGATCAGTTTGTGCGGTTTTTTCATTGGTCAATGATACTGCTTATTTTTTTGGCCTATATGACAGGAGATGGTTAAAGGACCTCTCCATAAGTACATTGGTTTCATAGTATTAGGCCTTGTGGCATTCCGCATTTTCTGGGGCTTTCGGGGTACAAAATATGCCCTTTTTAGCAATTTTGTCTGTTCTCCGGTCAAGGCATTGAACTACCTGAAAGAGCTCGGGACAGGGAAAACAACCCACTATACCGGTCATAATCCAGCAGCGGCCTGGATGATTCTTTTGTTGCTTTCGAGCACCATAATAATTTGTCTGACTGGTTATGCGGCGCACACGGCAAAGAGAGGAATGAATTCAATAGGTTCTGACAATACAATTTCGATTGTTGGCAAACGCCTACGCCGATGACGACAAAAATGAGCGGCATGAAGGTAAACACAAAGGACGTGAAAGGCATAACGATGGAAAAAGTGATGGTGAGAGTGACAGCGCCTGGGGTGACATTCACGAAGTGTTAGCACAATTCCTGCTGATTTTGATTTGTTTTCATATAGTTGGAGTTGCTGTCTCAAGTAAAGTGCATAACGAAAACCTTGTGAAAGGAATCATTACAGGGAAAAAAGACATAAAAACCGAATAGCTGGCCAACTAGAAATTTCATCAACCAAATATCACCTGACACAAAAAGGAAGGGTAAATAAATGAACCAATCAGAGTTACAAAATGCATTGAAAAATTTTAAGACCAATGATCAACTTAAGACGAAAGCTCAAAATATTTCTCGGCATTGGTTGCCTCGGTATACTGCTGGTGGGTGGACTCATCCTTTGGGCAGGTGTCGCGACCGTTCAGCATGTGGCAAAGATCGGAAGCAATGTAAACGTCCAGGAGCAGGTGGAAAATCTCAAAGGAGAGATTCCAAAAATCCCAGCCATTGTCAAGGTTGGTTGCTGGGAAAAAGTGCAGAGCCTGATGAGTATACAGGTTTGGCTTGAGACTCCTCTTGGTGAAAATATCACGAGTTTACAGGATGCGTGCTTTGGACCGTAATATCAAATAAATACCCTATGAATATCAAAACAAAACCAGATATGTCTTTGGGCTTAAGCGAAACTCAGGCCCAAGCAAAAATAGCCAAGGAAGGATTTAATGAACTTCCCTCTTCCAAGCCCAGGAATCTTTTTGCCATCGCCTTGGGAGTGGTTCGAGAACCTATGTTCCTGTTGCTGGTGGCCTGCGGGACACTGTATCTGGTTCTGGGCGACGTGCAGGAAGGGATAATGTTGTTGGGTTTTGTCTTCGTGATAATGGGCATTGAACTCTACCAGGAAAAGAAGACTGAGAAGGCTTTGGATGCCTTGAAGGATCTGGCAAGCCCCCGCGCCCTGGTTATTCGCGATGGAAATGAAAAAAGAATTGCCGGTAGAGAAGTGGTGACCGACGATATCATTATTCTCCAGGAAGGAGACCGGGTACCAGCTGATGCTACAGTTTTAACTTCCGTCAATCTTTTCGCCGATGAATCTTTACTTACCGGGGAATCTGTGCCGGTACGCAAAAACGAATGGGACTACGCATTTAGAAAAAGTGCACCCAGGTGGAGATGATTTACCTTTTGTTTATTCCGGCTCCTTGATTGTTCAGGGCAATGGCATGGCAAAGGTAACCGCTACCGGCATGAATACCGAGATCGGCAGCATCGGCAAGGCCCTGGAATCGGTAACGCCGGAGGACACCAAACTTAAACGTGAAATGGGCTCGCTGATCAAGAAACTGGCGATTATCGGGATTTCTCTTTGTCTACTGGTTATCGCGGTCTATACCATTTCTCGAGGCGATTTATTAAAAGGCTTTCTCGCCGGTCTCACCCTGGCAATGGCCATGTTGCCTGAGGAATTTCCCGTTGTCCTTGCCGTGTTTATGGCACTTGGCGCCTGGCGTATGTCAAAGCAGAGAGTCTTGACCAGAAAACCTGCGGCTATTGAAACTCTAGGCTCAGCGACGGTCTTATGTTCAGACAAAACAGGGACCCTCACCCAGAACAAAATGACCGTTGCCTGGCTTTATAACGGTTCGGAGTTCTTCTCCCTAGTCTGGCGAAAAGGGTTTCCCGGGAAAATTCCATGAAATTATCGAATATGGCATGCTTTCCAGCCAGACCAATCCCTTCGATCCCATGGAAAAAGCCATTTTACGGATGAGTGATCTGTATCTTAATGGAACCGACCATATCCATACCGATTGGGAGATGTTGAAAGAATACCCACTTTCAAAGGATTTACTGGCCATGTCAAGAGTGTTCCGCCAGACAGGGACAGATGAAAAAACCATTGCTGTAAAAGGTGCTCCTGAGGCAATTTTTGATCTCTGTCACCTGGATGAGCAACAACAGCGCGAACTGGCCTCCGCCGTCGAAGCATCTCGCGGGAAAGGGACTACGGGTCCTGGGCGTTGGCAAGGCACGAATCGAATCATCAGACTTACCTGATATTCAACATGATTTTGATTTTGAATTTGTTGGTCTGATCGGACTGTCCGATCCGATCCGGCCAAATGTGCCGGAAGCGGTCGCAGAATGTTACCGGGCGGGCATCAGGGTGATTATGATTACCGGGGATTACCCTGTAACGGCGATGAATATTGCCAGAGAAATAGGCCTGCAAAACCACGAGGCCTGCATTACCGGTCAAGAGCTGCAGGTGATGACCGAGTCCGAGCTGTGTGAGAAAATTCAATATATCTAATGTATTCGCCAGGGTCGTGCCGGAACAGAAACTGAAAATTGTTAACGCGCTCAAGAAAAACAAAGAAATTGTCGCCATGACCGGAGATGGAGTCAATGATGCTCCTGCATTAAAGGCTGCCAATATTGGCATTGCCATGGGAGAAAAAGGCACCGATGTCGCGCGGGAGGCCTCTTCTTTGGTGCTGATGGATGACAACTTCGCCTCCATCGTCGGTGCAATAAAGATGGGACGGCGGATTTTCGACAATCTCCAGAAAGCCCTGGGATATATTTTTGCAATCCATGTACCTATAGCTGGGCTGTCCCTCATCCCTATATTTTTTGCCGATTTACCACTGATCCTCTGGCCTGTTCATATTGTGTTCATGGAACTGATAATAGACCCTGCCTGTTCCATCATCTTTGAGGCGGAAAAGGAAGAGGCTAACGTCATGTCCAGGCCGCCGGAAAAATTCGATGAACCCTTTTTCGGGGGACGGAAGATTCTTCTCAGCTGTCTGCAGGGGGTTGGCGTACTCATCATTGTCATGGCAATTTATGGACTCGGTTTATACCAGGGATATTCAGAAAAAGAAGTCAGAACATTTTGTTTCATAACCCTTATATCCTCGAACATTGCCGTAATATTGTCCAACCGGTCCTGGACAAGAAATATTTTCCAGATCCTTATTACTCCTAACCCAACCGTGAAATGGGTCGTCGGCGGAGCGATATCTTTTCCTCGCACTGGTATTAAATATTCCATTTCTGACGGAAATTTTTCTTTTTGAAAAGGTCGACCCGCTGGAAATCGGCATCTGTGCTGTGGCAGGTTTTTTAAGTATACGGGATTTGAGATTTTTAAGCTGGCCGTATATCGTTCCCGTGGTGTGTAAGTTAGCGACAAAATGGCAATAATGCTAATCAAGATTAATTATTTAACTAACAGGAATCTATTGCTATGATTGATATGAATAAACTCCTAGGTCAACTGCTTGGCAGCGGTGTGGCTGGTGGATTTGCAGGAGGTTTGGCTGGTGGGCTTGCCAGTAGCATGCTGGACCAGCAAGAAAGGACGTAAGCTGGGCACAAAAGCGCTCAAACTGGGCGGGGTTGCTGCAGTAGGTGCGCTTGCTTACACTGCATATCAACGTTATAACGATAAGGGTGCCACGTCGGCCCGCCGGCCAAGGCGGCTGATCTCACTCCGGCGCCACCTGGCACGGCGTTCATGCCCAAGGAAAATGATGATGCGGCCAATGAAGCATTGGGACTTACACTGGTACGAGCTATGATTGCTGTTGCACGCGCTGATGGGCGCCTTGATACGCAGGAAAGTCAGTCCATCTTCCAAAAGATTCAATCCTTAGGGCTGGACAGCGAAAGTCAGTCCTTACTGGTGGAAGAGATGGGCCACCCAGCCGATATGGACGCTATCGTCAACAGCGCCAGCAGCCCCGAGATCGCTGCAGAAATCTATACAGCATCGCTACTGGCGGTCGACGTCGACACCGATGCCGAAAAAGGCTATCTCGCCATGCTGGCAGCACGTCTACGACTGCCTTCTGAGCTGGTCGTGGAGATTGAGCGACAAGTGGCAGCGCAAAAATACATTTGCTCAATAGAGATTTTTAAATCAAACAGAACCCGATTGATTCAGGGTAAAGAGTAGTAGCGAAGAGACCTTATGCTGCATCTACCAGCGGTCTGTTAATGCCGGTAGATGCAGTATGAGTAGTTAGATAACAAGTTTATAATCATCTGCTGGCGTGCCACTAGACAGGACACTTTGTAAATGTAACTTTTCCTTCAACTGTATAGCCGCAGATAGGACACACTGCTAAAACCTGCATCTGCAACTTTCCATTCATTTAAGTTATTTAAAGCTTTTGTGTACAATTTAGCATGTTCTGCTTCAGCTGCCTCAGCATAGCTAAAAGTTTCTATTGCCGCATCATTTTGGTCTTTTTCAGCCTGTGCAATAAAATCTGGATACATCTGTTGTCTGCTCATATGTCTCACCTTTGATTGCGTCGGCGAGATTTTGCGCAGTTGAATGGATCTCAGGTAGTTTTATCTCCGCTTTTGGACTGGCTCCCATGCCTTTAATCACCTTTGCATGGTTATTGAGATGAACTTCCTCAGCGTATGCTGCTGCACGGAATAATGTAGCCACCTTAAGATAACCTTCTTCATCGGCTTTATTCGCATAGGCCAAATATTTGGCATGGGCATTACTTTCACCATTGAATGCCGCTTGAAGGTTTTCCAGCGTTTTACCGGCATTGGCATCTCCAGTTTGGGCCAAAGCTGAAACTGGCCATCGTCAGAGCAAATGTAATCACTGCGATCAAAGCAAGATGGAACCGTACGTTACCCTTTTTCATCATTCATCCCCCCTGTTAAAAGATTGACTCATTACTTCTGGTTGCCGACTGAAAATAGTCAGGCTGGTGAATCTCTTATTAAATTGATTTATAAATACCTCCTGTGGCCATTTTTATCAAGACTAATTGTAAGTTAGGCAAAAGAGAATCAGAGGAATAAATTTAAATTTGTAGTCTACATCAACGAACTATTTATGAGAAAATGAGTGTAGATACTTGCTGCGTATCCCAGAGCAATTACCGGAGACCACTTGAGGTGGCCGAAAAAGGTGTATTTACCTCTTGCCTGACCCATGAGTGCCACTCCTGCCGCAGAACCAATGGAAAGAAGACTTCCGCCAACTCCCGCTGTCAGCGTGACAAGCAGCCATTGGCCTTGAGACATCTCGGGCATCATGGTCAGGACGGCAAACATGACCGGGATATTATCAACGATTGCAGAGAGTAAACCTACCATTACATTTGCGGTTGTCGGCCCCCAGTCAAGGTACATCACGTTTGAGACGAGTCCAAGATACCCCATGAAACCGAGGCCGCCAACACAGAGAATAACACCGTAGAAAAAGAGCAGTGTATCCCACTCGGCCCGTGCGACTTTGGCGAAAACATCAAAGGGAGCGATCTGGCCAATCCGTTCTTCTGCTTTTTTCGGGTCATATGTCAGGTGGCTCTTAGCATGCGTTTTGTTCAGGTAGAAGCCGAATATCTTCAAGAGTGACAAGCCTGCCATCATGCCGACCACGGGTGGAAGCTTTAAGAAATTATGAAAGCCCACAGCAGTGGCGATGGTCCAGAGAAAGAGACCGATAATCACCAACGCTCCACGCTTTAGTTTCAAATCTTCCACAGCTGATTCCGGCTGCTTATTAGCTACGGCAAAGCTCATTATGACTGCCGGCACCAACCAATTGACGACAGAAGGGACAAACAATGCTATAAAATCCTGGAATTGTACAATACCCTTCTGCCACACCATCAGCGTGGTAATGTCGCCGAACGGGCTGAAAGCACCACCAGCGTTTGCGGCTACAACAATATTAATACAGGCCAAGCCGACAAATTTCTTATCCTCTTTGCCGATAGCCATCACCACGGCGCACATAAGAAGAGCTGTTGTAAGATTATCGGCAACCGGCGAGATAAAGAAGGCAAGAAGACCGGTAATCCAAAACAGTTTCCTGAAAGAATAGCCGGCATTGACCAGCTTTACCCTGAGAACCTCAAACACCCGCCGCTCTTCCATGGAATTAATGAAGGTCATGGCCACAAGCAGAAAGAGAAAGAGTTCCGCATATTCAAGAAGATTATGTCGAATAGCGACCTCTGCTGCATGATCAATTCCATTCATTGCATATATCAGGCCGATAATGCCCCAAATGATACCGGCGGCCAGCATAACCGGTTTGGATTTCCGCATATGTGTCATCTCTTCGAGCATGACAAACACATATGCCACGACAAAGACGATTAGCGCGGTATATCCTCCCCAGTGCATTGTCAAATCCAAGGTTTCCTGAACCACCCCCGAACCAGCCGCGAAGGCTGTTTTACAAAAACCCAGAGAAGCCACAAGGGCAGTGATAAGGCTAAAAATAATCAGTCTACTCATTGCAGAACTCCTGATAGGTGTGTGAATAAAGACTGTCGGTGTAACTGCACCGGCAGGTATAATTTCTTAGATCAAACTTTATCTCATCCTGGAGGAATACTCGTCCTGAAATCGACTAGACGGAGGAGCTGGATTTGGGCGCGGAGTATGCTCAATGAGGACGAGTCCCTCTGGATATTTTTGGCCGTACTTTTGTCGCCTTTGGTGTTTTTTTATAGTGACATAGAAGAAGTAGGTTAAAACTGTCATGCCCAAAAATATTGAAATTTCCATGATATTACCTTTAGTAAATTGAATGAGTTAAATTGGCCTGAATGAAAAGTCAGGCCCTGCGAAACATCTTCAGGTGTATTTTCAACCCAGACTTCTAGAGTAGTTCTTCTTCGACTGCGATCCTCCGTCTGTTCAGCCGGATGGGGGTGTTGCGGCGTCTCTCAAGGCTACGACTGATTGCTCTGTCTGCCCGGGACAAACATTGATTTAGAGCAGAAAAAACGTTTTCACCCTCCCCATGCACAACCAATTCACCGACTGACATCAATTTCATTAACACAACACATCGCATGTCAATCCCTCCTTTAGGGCCGTTTGTATCGGTTATACGGATTGTAACCGCCTGGATGGACGTATCAAATCGACTGAGGGCCAATCGTGCCCGTCGAGTTACCTTACGGGAAATCTTTTTGTCCGAGCCACTCTGGTGCATTGTAATGTCGATCTTCATGAAAAACTCCTGTGCGAGATTATAGCACTAAATTAATATGGAACTACTGAGCGAAAATTCCTCTTTTCAAAACTGATGTTGATATGAATCAATGTTAGATCAAAGAGTAAGGTTAAAGCAGAATTAGGTCAAATAGATAAATATGTTACGATTGTTCGATATAAACGAATCCAGACATTCCGCCGCAGAGCTGTGCGGAATCAAAAATGACAGGCTACAAAAAAATTGAATGATTTAACTATCAAAATCTACACAGGCTGGCTGTCTGCATAACAAAGCCTGGATGGAAAACTCATTGTGCAGTTCATTGTCCTGCCTTTTTATCTTCCATTACCAGGATGATTCAGGAGGTTCTGGATGGGCTCGACGACATTGGATGCTTTGAAGTACCGAGGCAACAGGTACAGGTCGGCGAAACCACGAAACGACAGATGGACCTCTACACAAAATTGGGTGTCACGCCGCCTGTCTCGTTACAATAGCACGGGAATTCAGTTTCCAACCTGTTTCGGCACGGGATAAAAAGGGAAAGGCAAGATGAACGGCAAGCAATACAAAGGCAGACAGAATAGGGATAAGGCAATAACTTGTCCATTGATCAGTGGTTCGGGGTGTACACAAATTCGAATCGGTCCCACAGAGATTTTGCTTTTAGCGGAGGAAAACTTTCATAAAGAGATTCTGGTTCATGAGTGTTCAGATTATCCATCACCAGAGTTATTTTTTCTGCTTCTTTGTATTGCTCCGCTATCTCTTCCAGGAAAATTGCCCAATATCGCTTAGTCTTTCTTTCGGTGATCGTCACCATACGCTTTCCCGCCAGTGGTTCACAGGCAATAAAAATATTGCAAACACCATAGCGGATATACTCGTAATCGTGCTTTTCCGGTTGTCCTTTTGAAGCTGGAATTGGCACTTTTTTCTCTCCGATCAATTGTTTTGGCGACTCATCCATGCACACGACAGGGTGGAGCGGGTCATACGGTCGTTTGTAAACATCCAGCACCTTTTCCATATTGGCAACAAAACTGCCATTGTGTTCAGGTGGAATCAGCCACCCTTTTTGCAGCCAAGGCTTGATTTCGTTTTTTTTAAAATACGTCTAATTGCTTCATGGGAAATACCGTCTATGTATTCAAGTTCAACCGCCTTATCGGCCAGTAATCTCAGAGACCATCGGGTAAATCCCTCTGGTGGATCTCCACAACTCGATGCAATGATATGAGCTTCGAAATCTCCATCGACCTTCCTTTTATAAATTCGATCTGCTTTTCTTTTATCGAGTGCTATATCAATACCCTCTTCAACAAACCGCTTCTTTACTCGGTCAATTTTCTTCATGCTGATATTCAGAACCTTCATAATCTCTACATTCTTTGAATGGTTGATCTGATAATCACCAGCATCGCAACCAAGCAATATCAATGTGTTGATAATTCTCTGTGATTTGGGCTCCCCTTTTGATGCAAGGTCACCAAGAAGTTCGCGCTCTTGTTTGGGGAGTGTCACAATGTATTTGTTCATAATCAAGCCTCCTGGAATGAGTATGAACAAATTTCATGGTTGACGTAACACTAGGGAAGATGGCTTATAGTTTGTTCCCTCTTCCGTACTTTAATTGCAGATACTGATGAAGTATATGATCCGGGCAATTACAATAATCGACTATTACCTGGACTCAAGGAAACCTTGTCTGAAGTCGAATTGCATGTCATCAAACAACGTATGCTGGCTGGCAAAAAAGCGAAAGCAAGACGAGGCGAACTGGGGATGCAATTGGCATTGGGGTATGTCAAACATCCTTCGGGAGAAATAATAAAGGAGCCTGGCGAACAAGATCGGTCAGCAACTACCTTGATCTTTACTTTGTTTGCCCGGTATCGTACGATTAATGGTGTTCTCAAGTATCTTGCAAAACATAACATGCAGTTGCCGTACCGTATTCACGGAGGATTGCAAAAGGGTGAGTTGGAATGGTGTCGTCCTAATCGGGTTACTTTGGGAAATATGCTGCACAATCCTATCTATACCGGTGCGTATCTATATGGCCGCCGTCCCACTGACCCTAGGAAAAAGAATCCCGGTCGTCCATCTACAGGACGGGTGTCAGTTAACCAGGAAGAGTAGGAAGTTTTGATCAAAGATAAACTCCCTGCATATATTTCCTGGGAAGAATATGAACGTAATCAACGACAATTACAGATGAATTCCTCAGTTTACAAGCAGCGGCAAATATTCAACAGGAAAGAGAGCAACAACAGAGTCACTGGCAACAACAACTTGAACGTGCACATTATGAATCTGAAAGGTCTTACCGGCAATTCAATGCGGTGGAGCCGGAAAACCGCCTGGTTGCAAGAACACTTGAAAAAAAGTAGGAAGAGGCTTTATCATCAGAAACCAGATTAACTCGGGATTACGAAGAACACCTCAGAAAACAGCCTCCTGTATTGACAAAAAATTAACGACTGGAAATACAGTCCCTCGCATCAGACACTCCACACCTGTGGAAAGCAGAGAGTACTACCGGAGAACAGCGCCAACAAATTGTACGTTTGTTGATAGAACGAGTGGCTGACTTATATAAAAAGGGGAAATCGCTTGCAATAATTGAGAGCCTGAACCAATGTTATATAAATGGATGCACGATGGAAAGCTTACAGCCAGAAAGGATATAACAGTTTCACATAACTGCATATGGCTGATTAAAGATGATAAAGAAGAAATCAAGCGATTGCTTGCATACGGGGAACGGCCGAAGCAGTGGATTTATCGTTCCCGGGTGAAAAAAGCAGATTAAAGACGATCGTTTGAAACTTATGAAGGCAGTATGGTTGGAGAATATCGATGTCCCACCTTTTACCGTAAATACGAACAATTTCATCAGCACTCGAGTCGATATTGGTCGACACGATGGCCAACCAATCCCTTTTATGACGGTGTCGAATAAAAACGATCTCCACTTTTTGCTCGTGCTTAGTTTCTACTCCTACGCTTGCCAGGATACGTGCTTCGCCGCGGCGTTTCTTGAGTCTTGTATACAGTTTCCCCAAGGAGACCCATTGCTCCTGGTGTCGATAAAATACCTTTGGCATGTTCTTGGCCACGCAAATTACCGGCAGATGCGCACCGAGTCTGGCAAGGATCGCGGGCCAACAAAACCAGCTATCCATGAGAATGTAGTCTGCTTTTACACCAAACCTGATAACCCTCTTCACCATAGCCTCAAGGTGATCGGTGGACTTTCTGGTAGCTTCCAACCGTCGTTCGTTTGTAGCCACAGGTTCTTTTATCCAAATCCTTTTTAATACCCTGGACTCTCTTTTTCGCTTTTGCAGAAGAACACAGGATAAAATCAAGTGGCAAAAAACTGAATCCATCAGATCATCCCAACGTCAACAACTTGAAACCATTCAGTTTTCTACCACTATTGTGATCAAAGATCCAGGCCAGCAATCCAACAGCTTTCGAGCGGGATCGATCATAGGTGCTATCATCAAAAATCAGTACTTTTTCTCTCATATCACTGGTGAGCCGAGAAAAGAAGCTGGCAACCTGGGCAGCCAAGACCAACAGAAACTTATGCCAATTGTAATGAGGGGCTTTTAAGCAATTCATACACTGCATTCTTCTTGAAAGGCAATTTGTCATTGGTGACTATACCTCTGAAAAAATTGTTGCCTCAAACGGCAGCATAAAAACTACAGAGAAAAGTGCCAGAGGCGATACCCCCCCCAATTTGCGTATCCCGCACTTATTGAGAAGAGTGCCGACATGATAGTCTCCGATAAACGAAGAGATTCTGCTCTGCAGTTGTTTTGTCTCTTGTTGCTCCCGATGGTGTTTGGTAATATCCATTTTCGCCCTTTCTTTATGATATTATTGATGTTTCTAGCAAAACCAACATACCATGAAGTGAAGGGCTTTTGACGTATTTTATTTATTATTTTAATTGGTTGAACGATTATTCTTGTTACCTTTAAGTCGGAAAATTGAGTCAAGGTGTAAAGGATTAAGGGTGGAAAGAATAACAAAGAATTCATTAGTACCACGCTTTCGATTTCTGGTGAAACGCATGATTGGTAGAGAAAGGTTGAGCAGGCCTTATTCACGAGGTGACTTTCAATACCGCCCTATCTCCCTGGATATGGCCCGGTTTCACGAGAACACTGCATGCAAAATTAAGTACATAGTAAGCTGGTTCTTGCTTTTGCATCAGAGATTTTTTCGGCATGATGAGCAGATAACCTCTCTCAAAGCAAATGCCTGGATGAGTTATCATGAATTTCAAGTACCTGGCAGCCACACTTTTGGGCCACAGGCATCCAATTCACGATTACCGTCACCTTTTTGTTGTCATCTCCTCAAGCTGCCCTTTCCGTGGTTTGGCCGTTGTATCAGGCACCTCAAACTCCTCATTCTTGCGGGCAATACTGCTTCTGTAAGGGGCTTGTAGAGGCCGGACAGCCATTTATTGTTTGCCTGCCGAAATGCCAAATTTTTTCCGGGTCGACAGAAAATCCAGCAGGTTTTCGGTTTGCTCGGTGGAGAGGATGCGACCGAATACCGGCATATTGTATGCGCCATTCATGATACGCAAGGTCAGCTGGTCGCGGGTCAGCCGGTCGGCTATCCAGGTCAGTTCAGGTCCCCTCTTGCCTCCATGTCCCTCTATGGTATGGCAGAAAAGGCAGGCCATCTTGTTGAATACCATTGCCCCCTCATATACCGGACCGGATGAAGCCTCTATAACATCAGCAGTCAGGGGTGCAGCATTAACGCGGGGTGACCAGTTCTCATGCCATCCTGCCACGGTCAACGCTGCAATAGCCGAGAGGATGAATACCACGGCAGACACTGCCAGAGGTCTTCGCGCCGGGTGACGCTCCCCGCGGTTGCTCACCAGCGGGACCGAAAAGAGGATTAGCCCGATCACCAAGGGTGTCAAGACCATGAAAACGTTCTCGAGATTGTACGGCATCAGGGCAAGCAGGGCGAAAAGCCACCAGAAATACCAGTCCGGGCGCGGTTGGGCGTTAATCAGCGACGGATCGGGTGGATTGTCAAGCCTTTCCGGACCAACCAGCCAGGCCAACAGCAGCACAACGGCAACTACGCCGATAGCGAACACGAAATCGCGCAACACGACTGTCGGCCAGAAAGGGACGCCTTCCTTTTGCAGCATTTCATGATACTCCGAACGGTAGGTTGCGGGATCCACCCCGCGGCCCCGCACGGGAGGTTCGGATATACCGTTGCGCAGCACCAGGTATACGTGCAGGCCAATCAGGGACAGGAGAAGGAGCGGCAGGACACAGACATGTAAGTTGAATACACGGCTCAGGGTGTAGGATCCTACCACATCCCCGCCTATGACAAAGTGAGCAAGCCAGGTGCCGATCAGTGGTACGTTGCTTGCCATCTTCGCGGCTGCCACTATGCCAAACACGGCGTTCTGGTCCCAGCGCACTATCTGGCCGCAGAATGCCATCGCCGCCGTGGTCCCCAGCAGCAATACGCCGGTCAGCCAGTTCAATTCCCGCGGAAATTTGAAGCTCCCCATCAAAAATATCCTGAGAACATGAAAACCGATCAGCACGATCATCATCGACGCTCCCCAGAAATGCATGCCTCTTAAAAAAGAGCCCAGCGGTGCCTCTTCGGTGATATACTGCAGGCTTTCAAAGGCACTGCCCGCCGAGGAGACATAGGTAGTCAGCAGGCCGATGCCACTGATTACCTGCAGGATAAAAGCCGTGAGGACCGCACTGCCGAAGACATATTTCCATTTGACACCGGGCGCAGCCGGATGATCGGCTATCCATTTGATCACTTTGACGAGGCCGGTTCGATCCTCCAGCCATTGCAAGAACTTTTTCTGCTCTTTCATCCCTTATATTTCCTCTACGCAGTTTCTTTGAAAGGCAGGGGACGGCTCTCCAGTTCGACCTGCCCGCCTAGCACTCTGACCTGAAAACGCTGCAGAGGAAAGGGAGCGGGGCCCGCCGCGACAGTCCCGTCCTCATAGTAAACGCTGCCGTGGCAGGGGCAGATAAACAGTTTGGGAGAGGGATCCCAGGCTACCGGGCAGCCGAGATGGGAACAGTTGAGAACAAAGGCGATGAAGTCATTCTCCCCTTCCCTGCGCACCCATGCCCCGGTCTTGCCCGTCACCCCCGCCCAGGGACTTGCCGACGGGTTTTTAAAGGAAACCAGGACCGTATCACCGACAGGGAACCGGTCTGCCGGACCGACCGATACCCATTGTTGCTGTTTCTTGCGAGAAACCGGTAACAGAATGTAACTGATTACCGGCAACCCCATCATGGCCGCAATCAGGGACCCGGCAGCCACGCCGAGCCTGGCCAGAAAACGGCGCCTGCCCGGATCTTCCTTGCAGGACGTGCAGGGCCTGTTGTTATCGTCGATCTTCACTGGAGAGCTCTCCTATCCACTTTACTGTAGCTAGAATAAAAAGTACTGTTCCCGTAGCGGTTATAATGTTTGATGTCAGAACACCAAGTCCCATGAGCGTGGCTCCCAGGGAAAGAAAGAAGGGCCAATATGAAGGCGCGGGTATGATTTCCGGCTTGGGAATGTTCCAGCCTGCCAAATTTTCCTTTTCGTTCTCCCTGCAAGAACCCTCGGGGCCGGGCTGCTTTTCACTGGAGTTTTGCATCTTCTAATCCTTTTACTGCGGGTTGCCATTCTTCAGGGTTACGGTACAACCGGCTGATTACGGCCAGCAGCGCCGCGAAATGGAGCATGCTGCCGATTATCCACATGAACATGCCACCCAGATTGAGGTCCGACTGGGGGTCGATTTTCCAGACTGTGCGGATAAGCTGGAAGACGGTGTCGCCGGAAGTCTCCATGTATGCGGGATAAAATCCCAGAGGGGAAAAGGTCAACAATATGCCCAGGATCATATTGACCGACATGGCGGTAAATATATAGACTGCCCCGATGACCGGTGAAAGCCGGTGTGACTGCAAAGGGGTGAAGATGGGCCAAAAGAAAATCGTTCCCGCGACCAGGATGCTCAGATGCTCCACTGCGTGGACCCCTTCGTTGTTCAGCGCGGCGTTATAGAGCACGGGCAGGTGCCAGAGCCACATGGTCCCCACTGCCACCGGGCAGGCAAAGGCCGGCCGGCGGAGGAATCGCTCGATCTTTGTCGCAATCTCAAAGGACAAAAGCGATTGTACCGGCGCCGGCGGAATGCCGAGCAGGAGAAGCGGAGGTACGGCCAGATAGAGTAGGATATGCTCCAGCATATGGGCGGAAAAGAGGTACTCGTCGCCGAGATAATCGAGGGGCCCGATCAGCGTCAGCATCATGAGCAGCACGCCGGAGCCAAAAAACGCTGTTTGGCGGTTCAGGCGAAAGCGGACGACCCACAGATAAGCCAAAAAAAACGCTATGGATCCGAAAATCACCGTGGATTTGAAATCCCAGGCGAGAGCGAAAAATTGTCCGGTGGTCATAACAGCACCCAGAGATAGATGACGGGAAAGATGACCAGCCATACCGCGTCGACGAAGTGCCAGTAAATTGCAACCGATTCCACGGCCTCGAAGGGGTTGGTAACTCTCTGCTTCAGCTCCAAGCCGAAAAGGGTCCCCAGCATGATAAGTCCGATAAAAACATGGAGACCGTGAAAGCCAGTGAGGGTATAAAATGTTGTGCCGAACAGGTCCCGGCTGATGGTCACCTCTTTTTTGATGAGGTAGGCGTACTCGCTGCCCTGGCCAACTAAAAAGATAGTCCCCAATACTATTGTGGCCAGAAGCCAGGTGAGTGCCGGCCTGCGCCTGCCGGTCCTGAGGTGAATGCCGGCATGGTGCATGGTGAAACTGCTGAAGATCAGGCAGGCGGTGAACACTGCAGTTCTCGGAACATCCAGGTATCGGGACGTGTCGGCTGCACCGGGCGAGGTCCCGTGATAAACCACGTAAGCGAGGATCAGCACTATAAAGAAAACCACTTCCGATGCTATAAAAAGCAGCATTGCCAGTCTCATCTTGTTCATGCGCTATCCCCCCCATGGGCAGACGGCACTGCAGCGCCCGGCTGCTCTTTGGCATGCTGCAGATCCCATAAAGGCCTCAGGCTTCTCACAGGCGGGATCCGTTCGAAATTGTGCGGCGGGGGCGGAGAGGAGGTGCCCCATTCCAGGGTCCAGCCATCCCAGGGGTTGTCCCCGGCCGGTTTCCCTTTGAAAAAGCTGACGACCAGATTAACGGCAAAGGTCAGGACTCCCAGGCCAAGCACGTAAGCAAAGCAAGAGGATATCAGGTTGATAGTTGCCAGATGCGGTAAATCGGGGTAGGTAAAGACCCTGCGCGGCATGCCGGCGAGCCCGGCGAAGTGCAGAATGAAAAAAGTGCCGTTGAAGCCGGCCACCATGAGCCAGAAGTGTATCTTACCCAGCTTTTCCGAGAGCATGCGGCCGGTCATTTTCGGGTACCAGTAATAAAATCCAGCCATCACGGTGAAAAGAGTGCCTCCCAACAGGGTGTAGTGGAAATGGGCCACCACGAAATAGCTGTGGGTAAGCGTCCAGTCGATGGGCACTGTGGCAAAAATCACTCCGCTCAGGCCGCCGATGGTGAACTGGATGATGAAGGCAACGGCGAACAGCATAGCCGTGTCGAAGCTGATCGAGCCGCCCCACATGGTGGCGATCCAGTTGAAGATCTTGATCCCGGTGGGGACGGCGATCAGCACGGTTGTAAGAGCGAAGACGTAATAAACCGTAAAGTTCATGCCCGTTGCGAACATGTGGTGCGCCCAGACGCCGAAACTCAAAAAACCGATCGATATCGTTGCCAGGGTCATGAAGGCGTAGCCGAAGATCGGTTTGCGGGAGAAAACCGGAATTATCTCGGATACCATCCCGAAACCGGGCAGGATCAGAATATACACCTCGGGGTGGCCGAAAAACCAGAAAGAGTGCTCCCAGAGCAGGGGGTTGCCGCCGGCCGCAGTGTTGAAGAAGAGAGCGTTCAGGTGCCGGTCCATAAACAGCATCACCAGCGCGGCGTTCAGCGCAGGCAGGGCCAGGAGCATGAGAACGGCGTTAATCGACGACATCCAGATGAACAGCGGGAGCCGGGTCAGTGTCATGTCGGGGGCGCGCAGGTCGACGACGGTGACGAGGATGTTGATTGCCGTCGAAATCGTCCCTGCCCCGGTCAGGATAAGGCCGACTATCCAGTAATCCACACCGGTGCCGACCAGATAGTTGTTCATCGAATAATTGACCGAGGTCAGCGGCGCATAGGCGGACCAGCCCGCATGGAGGGTGTCTCCCGTAAAATAGCTGAAATATATGAGGATTCCGCCCATCAGGTACAGCCAGTAGCCGAGGGCGTTCATTCTCGGGAACGAGACGTCGCGAGCCCCGATCATCAGGGGCGTGAAATAGACCATGAACCCGGTGAGCATGGGCATGATGGCGAGAAATACCATGGTCGTGCCGTGCATGGTGAAAACCTGATTGTAGGTCTCGGGGGACAGCCAGTCATTGTTCGGTCTGATAAGCTGGGTGCGCATGACCAGCGCCAGGGAGATCCCCGCCAGGAAGAACAGCAGCGAGGTGGTGATATACATGATCCCTATCTGCTTATGGTCCACGGAGGAGAGCCAGCTCAGCAGGCCTTTGTATTCCTTGACCTCCAGGAGGCTCCCCGGTTTTTCTGAAATATCGATTTCGCTGTTCATTTCAATCCTCTCACTGGGGGGAACCAGTTGGCAATCGCTCTCGCATCCAGTCCCGTAAGCGTTCCCAGGTGCCAGAGATGTCTGTTCTCGGAGTCCTCGGCTATACTTCGGTATGCCGAGGGTTCTGTGGGCGGGCAGATTCGGTGCCTGTGAGCGCTTACGGTCATTTCAATCCTTCAAGATAGGCGATCAGATACTCGATCTGATCGGTTTGGAGGCCGGTGTCAGGCATGAGAACGCCCTTTTTTACGGACTGGGGGTCCTTTAGCCATTTGGCCAGGCTTTCCGGTGTGTTGGGAAGTGTGCCCGCCGCCAGAGTTGTCCGGCTCCCCAGATGGGTCAGGTCAGGAGCCACACGGCCCTTGGTCATGAACCCGGCAATGGAGTGACAGTTAACACAGTTTTTTTCCCTGAAGAGTTCGGCGCCTTTCGCTGCCCCACCTGGTGAGGGGGGCGAAGCCGGCTGCTGCTGGTGGGCAAGCCATGCGTTAAAATCCTCGGGGGATTGCGCGAAGGCCAGGATCCTCATGTGGGCATGCGCCATGCCGCAGAAAGAGTTACAGGTGCCCTGATAAAGGCCCGGCCGGGTGATGGTCAGCCACATATAGTTGGGATGGCCGGGGATGACATCGATCTTCTGCCCGAATGCGGGGACCCAGAAATTATGGATGACGTCTGCGGAGTCGAATTTGAGGAGCAGGTGTTTGCCCACGGGCAGGTGAATCTCATTGGCCGCCGTTACCCCTGACTGAGGATATTGCAGTTCCCACCACCACTGGCGGGCCACTACGGTCAGATCGGGCTCATTGCCCTGTACCGGCGGATTCACCAGCAGCATGGTCCTGACAGCGACTACAAAGAGTCCGGCGACGATGAGAACGGGAATGGATACCCAGAGCACTTCCAGCCAGAAGTTCTCGGTGAACTGCTTCGCCTCCCGTCCTTTTTGTCGGCGGAATCTGATCGAGGCGTACACCACCAGCCCGGCGACAATTACAAAAATAAGAGCACAAACGCCGAGCACGAGATAAAAAGCGCCAAGAATATCGGTGCCTTCCTTCGTTACCGGTGTCAAGACAGAGGTAAAATTATCCATTTTCATCGCCTCTTATACAAGTAAATGACAAAAGTGATAAAGTGAGGTGATAAGAAATTCTTAAAGCGAAAAAAAAAAATAGAAAAATTTGATGTAATGCTGTGTTCCGTGAATGTCTTAATCCTAGAAAACAGGAGGAACGATTATTCGTAAATATGAACGATAAAATGCATTATGTCAAGACGATATTTTTTTTGCAAACATATTGATATGCACTCAAATTTGGACACAAGAAACCAAGAGTTGACACCTATTTTTTGGACAGAATTGAGGAAGGGTTTTGGTGACCACAGGCAATATCAAACTATCGCCTTTGAGGCTTTGTGAAGACGCTTCCTGATAAACAGCGAAAAGCTTAATGGTGTTTTCCAAGATAGGGTCGAACCAAGAGGTGTACAGTAGATATCTCAAGAGGAAGTTCCATGGGCTTATTGAGAGGCGTCTCCTGGCAATCTCAATAAGCCCAAAATGATCGATAATCAACAATGATGGCATCGTTAAAACTCTTTACCCTCTTTGTTGCCACAAAGTTCAATCATTCCGAATTCCCCCTTGTATGTCGATATGATTCACAAGGTCGCCTGGGTAAGGTGTTTCTTCCTGATTCAGGTCATATATGAACATGCCTTGTAATCCCACACGAAATGAAGCATTCTGAAGGTTGAGGTTGTTCCATATTTCTTTTCTTCAAAATGTTTAACGTGAAGATATTCTTTGGTAAATATAGATGGAGAAGACAAATCAACCCCTTATTATTTTTGACGGTGTATGCAATCTTTGTGAGTATTCTGTAAAATTTATCGTCAAAAATGACCGTCAAGCGAGGTTTAAATTTGTATCTGCCCAATCGGATAGAGGGAAGGAACTTCAGCGCCTGCATGATGTCGATATTTTCAAAGATGGCTCTGTTATTTTACTAAAAAATAACCAAGTGTATGTCAAGAGCGATGCTGCTGTAGAAATAGCGAAGGACCTCGAAGGCCTATGGAGATTCCTGCATGTTTTCAAATTTATCCCAAAGCCTGTCAGAGATCTAGTTTATTCAATAATTTCAAAAAACAGGTATCGGTGGTTTGGCAGAAAAAATCAGTGTCTGCTTCCTGATAAAAATATAAAGGATAGATTTTTATGATTTATATTGTCATGGATTTAATAAACAAGCCGCGTTTTTGTTCTTGTCCCCGCAACAAACCGAGATAAAAATCAAGTTTACTTGTCATCAAATGCTCGGAGATGTTTCCTGTTTTCTTGGAGACAGTCTTTTTTTGTCTATTGGCATGAGATTATTCTTGGCCGAAGACGCAGCGCCTGTTGCCTGTAGCATTTTGTCAGAGTGCATTTCTAAGCTCCGCTGTAGTCGAAATAGTGGCAAATTCGCCATCCAGATTCGCCAGTGACATCGCATGGACCTCTTCCGGTGCGTGAGGTTGGCCACTGTAATCTGCCTTCGCAAATGCAAACGTCGCATCGGAAGCAACGAAAGTCTTGAACCCCAGATTTCCGGCAGTTCTGGCGGTTGATTCCACCGAATAATTTGTGCTTACCCCAACGATGACCACACGGTCAATGCCACGGGCATGAAGCCACCTTTCAAGCCCAGTGTTTATGAAGGCATCCGGAACATTCTTTTCGACAACATGCTCGTGATCGAGCGGTGCAAGCTCCGGTTGAAATTCAGCCCCCGGTTGGCCCGGCCAGAATAGTGAGGTCGATGCTCTGGAGATGTGGCGAACGTGAACAATCGGCGCACGTGCTGCCCGCCAGGAGGCAAGAAGGGACGCGATATTTTGCTCTGCCGTCGGGTTGTTCCTCTGACCGGCGACTTTGCTGGCCATGCCACGTTGCATGTCAATGATGATAAGTGCGGGGGGCATACATTCTCTCTCACAAGTGATTATGCTGATCTATTCATCCAGAAAGTTATAGTGTTATACAGAAGAAATGTGTGTTAGGCAAGATGGAAGGTACCACTACGGTATAGTGCAAGTTCAAGCTGCAGATTAGCACTGGCAATACTCAACTGTTGCATGTCTTGCATTGTGAAGATGTTTCCTGAGTATCAAATCTCTAGTGGAAATTTTGACAGTTAAAATCTTGAAAAAGATCGGCGAAAAAGGCGAACAGTAGATATGTACAGTCAGAGGAATACCTAAATATACTGGCCTTCGATGTGGTAATATGAACGCCCGAAACAGCGGCCGACTGGAAGGAGGTCTAACGCTGCGGGCGCAAGCTGATTTTACCTGTTAGCAAATTTTGATCGCTTGAACGTCCAATGAAAATTTAAGACAAAAATGGTTTTTACATCAATTGTCATGTAGTTCTCGGCCTGCCTTCACCATAGCATCCTCACTGAGCCGATCTCCACTGGCAGCCATCAGGTTTGACAGCAATGCCTTGGTTTCATCTCGACTGTTGATACGCGGAAAATCGAAATTCGGCACTGGTACTCCGAGAAATTCACACAGCGGCTCCCAGCCATCACCAATCTCAAAGACAAGAAGCCTTTCCGGTGCGACTGTACTCATGATTTCGGCCGAACGTTTTGTAAAAAAATCGACCATGTACTCCCTGTCCTGCATACGATTCTCCATCACATCCCAAATGGTTTTTTGCACCATTTCTCCAAAAGGAGAGTTTTTTATGAAGCCCGCAAACTCAATAGAGTGAATTGTCTCGTTGGTTGAATCAAACCAACTATTTGCATCACGAAGTGTCAGGATAACCTTCGCATCGGGATAGTAGCGTGCAAGCTCTTTCCAATAATTGCAGCTTGGATTATCAACGGTTGCAGAATATCCTCTGAATATTTTGTCCCAGTCTGCGTGACCTTCAGCTACATTTATCCAGTCCTTTGTCCACTGAGGATTTTTTAAAACTTCGCTCATGTGATAGCAACGACCAATACCCAATGCTTCAAGAGCGACTTTCAATGAAGCTGTCCCGGTTCTCCCCATGCCTGCCCCAATTATTTTCAATGTCATTACGTAATTCTCCCATAGACGATCTGGTATATTGGCTAAATACCTATTATCCGTTTTACTCATATCATTCAAAAAGCGAATAATTATACAGAATAATCCTACCAAATCATTCGGAACCCAATCGTTTGCCGTGCTCTTTATGTATTCGGAAGGCTCTTGGCAACATTAAGCATTTTCATAAATTTGACGAGTGAGGTTCTTCCGACCAGCAAGCACTTGCCGGCAACCTTCCGCGTCGTGTTGTATACTCCATTGAGGGCCTATTGCCCATACAACCCCAACCATAGGAGGCTCAACATGAAAGTTCCTCAAGCGGTCGATTTCCCATCTGCAGTATCTCCACGAAAATTATTGGAAAGGTTAAAAGACTACGTCAGAATCAATAAAATTGGTATGAACGATGGAATTTTCCCCATCTCATATGTTGCTGCCCGGCCCATGGTAAAGAAGGCGGGCATTATGGTTGCCATCGAGCTACGGCCACATGAGCTGAAACGACACGTAGCGACTTATGCCTCATCGACTACGGGATCAGACCGGTTGGTGGGGCCATAAAGTTCGGACTACCCGGTTGCTGTATGGTTTCCGCCAAAATGGAATCGACCGCTGACAAAGTCGCCAGATCCATCGACATGCCCATAATTTCATCGACGGGGTCCATCTGCGCTGGCCTGCGGCCGTCCCAGATCGCAATAGGGATGCCTTTTTCTAATATCCACCGCAAACTGAAAGCCAGAATGGATTTATTGAAGCGCTCTGTCGCTAGTTCCGCCAATTTGGCGGGCGCAACACTCGGTACGGGCTGTTGGATAGACATTGCCTTATGGGGACTTCTGCCCATTTACTCCGGGAGGTTCGCCTCGCTGTGCCGGAGCCTGCCGTCCTGTCCATTCGGACAAGGTCCTGTTGTCCCGGACAGAAAAATCGCAAAACGTTTGATAGTTCCTTGCCGTTCAGAGCCTTATACCGCTTCGCCGGGTTCTGTCTGCACCTCATTTTTATCCATCCCATGGCATCCTTGCGTAAATATGAGCAGGAACAGAGAGTATCTTTTCTGGAGTGGCATGACGTTTGCTTATTTTCATGAGTAACCCGGAGGAAACAACGAAATACAAGGCTGACCGATGGCGTGTATCTCCTGGGGTCGGTCGCTGTCCTGATCGTTTACTACCTGAGTAGCCAAAAAATAATCTATTAGGCACAATACGAACTTGGCAAAATACGCACCTGGATCCCTTAAATATCACACGACATAAACTCAGATAGCTAAATTCTAATCTTAGAGGAATTGTAATGAAATCTGATATTGGTCATACTGGCCTTGCTGCCATGGGCGAAAACTTTCACCCTGACAAGGAACGGCATAGCTTTAGAGGCTCGATGTTTTTAAGGGATGCGAGGGAAGAAACGGGATCACATCTCTCGCAGGGTCGTACCGCACCACAGATATGGTCGCGATCTGCAAGGGCGTTCTCCCGATTCGCGGCCGCCACGCTGATAGTGTCACTCGCCGGCTGTTCCTACAACGACATTACCTTTCTCATACCTCACGGACCCATCGCCGCCCAGCAGCTTACCTATTTCATCGACATCCTACTGGCTCTTCTCATCGTCGTGGTGCCTGTCTTCCTGCTGACGCCGTACTTTGCTTGGCGCTATCGCTACAGGAACAGGTCGTCGAAATACCAACCCGACTGGGAGTTCGTCTGGTCGATTGAGATCCTCGCCTGGGGCATTCCCTTCTGCGTAGTCGTTGTGATGTCCATCTGGTTGTGGCGCGGTACACACCAACTCGACCCCTACAAGCCACTCGCAGGCAGTGTAAAGGCCTTACCGGTTGAAGTCGTCGGTTACGACTGGAAGTGGCTGTTTATCTATCCGACCTTAGGAGTTGCCAGTGTCGGTCAGTTTTCGCTCCCAGTCGACCGGCCGATAGCCATCAAGCTCACCTCCGACTCCGTGATGCAATCGTTCTTTATTCCCTCACTCGGCAGTCAGATCTACGCCATGGCCGGCATGACGACGCAGCTGCACCTGAAGGCCGACCACACCGGCAGCTATCTTGGAGAGAATACGCAGTACAATGGCGAAGGATTTCAGGAACAGCAGTTCCGTGCCGTGGCTATGTCTCCGGCGGACTTTGAGGCGTGGGTCGGCAAGGTGCGGACGACCGGCATAGCGCTGATGCCGGATGAATACGGTGAACTCAGCGGGCGCAATACGGTCTCTGAGCTGCGCCAGAATCTTCGGGTAGAAAACCTGCCGGAAGGGATTGTTTATTTCCGCGATGTTCCGGCCGATCTGTTCAAGAACATTGTCGCTTTCTTTCACGGCGGACCAACGGTCCGGACCATTTTAAAGGGCACTCCCGCCGCAGCCAAATCGGACTGATCGCCATGTCACTGATGCATTTTATCCTCGGCCGGCTCAGCCTCGACTCACTCCCGTTCTGGAAGATGATCGAGCATCCAACGTTCGACAACATCGTCAACGGCGTCATCGTCACTTTCGCCGCATTGCTTGTTATCCTCGGCGCGTTGGTCACAATCGGTCTCATCACCTGGTTCGGCAAATGGAAGGTGCTGTGGTCGGAATGGTTGACCAGCGTCGATCACAAGAGGATCGGCATCATGTATATTGTACTGTCCTTCGTGATGCTGTCGCGGGCGCTGATCGAAGCCTTCTTCATGCGCACGCAGCAGGCATTCGCCCTGAATGGCGGCTTTCTCTCGGCAGAGCATTTCGGAGAGTTTTTCACCACCCACGGCACGATCATGATCTTCTTCATGGCGATGCCGTTCCTGGTCGGCATCATCAACTACGTGATGCCGCTGCAGATCGGCACACGTGATGTCGCCTTCCCGGTCATGAATTCGATCAGCCTGGGCTTGACAGCCGCCGGCGCTGCCATCCTCATGGTCTCGCTCGACATCGGCAAGTTTTCCACCGGCGGCTGGAGCGGCTATCCGCCCTATACGGAGAATGCCTTCAATGGCGGGGTTGGACCGGACTACTGGATCTGGGCGGTCACGCTCTCAACCATCTCCACGACCATGACCGGCATCAACTTCGCTGTCACCATCTACAAGAAGCGTGCGCCGGGCATGAGCTTCTTCCGCATTCCTTTGTTCACCTGGGCAGCGCTGTGCACCAGCATCCTGATGATATTCGGCATGCCGCCGCTCACGGTCGCCACCTCGCTCCTGGCGATGGACCGCTATCTCGGCTGCCATTTTTTCACCAACGATCTCGGCGGCAATATGATGAACTACGCCAATCTGTTCTGGTTATTCGGGCATCCGGAGGTTTATATCCTGATCCTGCCTGCCTTCGGCGTCTATTCGGAAGTATTCTCAACCTATTCCGGCAAGACGCTCTATGGCTACAAGTCTCTGGTCATTGCCACCATAACGATTACCGTGCTTTCTTTTGCGGTCTGGGTGCACCATTTTTTTACCATGGGTCAGAGCGCCTACATCAATGGCGTCTTCGGTATCGCAACCATGCTGATCGGCATTCCTACCGGCGTAAAAATTTATGACTGGATGCTCACCATGTTTCGCGGACGGGTGCGCTTCAAGACACCGATGATCTATGCGCTCGGCTTCATGATGCTTTTTGTGATCGGCGGCATGACAGGCATCCTGCTTGCCAATCCGCAGGTAGATTTTCAGGTCCACAACACCTTGTTCCTGGTCGCGCACTTCCACAACGTGCTTATACCGGGCCTGCTTTTCGGCATGCTCGCCGCCTATCACTTCTGGTTTCCAAAAGCGTTCGGCTTCCGCCTCGACGAATTCTGGGGAAAAGCCGCGGCGTTCTTCTGGATCATCGGTTTCCTCCTTGCCTTCTCCCCGCTCTATGCTCTCGGGCTGCTCGGCTTTGCGCGCCGCACCCTCTCCTACGCCAATCCAGTCTATCTCCCCTACATGATTGTCGCCTGGATTGGTGCGATTAGCGTCCTCGCTGCTCTGGGCTGTCTGCTTGTGCAGCTCATTGTCTCGGTGAAGAAACGAACAGCTTATGCCGTGCCGGCAGGCGATCCATGGGATGGCCGCAGCCTGGAGTGGGCGACACCGGCACCGCCGCCCGAATACAATTTCACGGTCATCCCGGAGGTGTCGGCGCGGGACAATTTCACGGTCGCCAAAAACAAGGGTGTGGCCTATCAAGAGCCGGAGGAATACATCGACATCCCCATGCCGAAGAACAGTGCCATGGGCCCCGTCTTCTGCGTCGCCGGGTTCCTCACCGCCTTCGGCCTTGTCTGGTATTTGTGGTGGATGGTTGTGTTCGGAGCGCTCCTGTTCTTCGTGGCAACCATCGCCTACGGCTTTGTCCGAGATAACGAAAAAATCATCCCGGCCGAGGAAGTGAAGCGAGAGCATAGACGCTGGCTTGCCACCATTGCCGCCACGCGGCCGGTATCGCGACTCGAGGAAGCAGAACCCGCCAACGATGGGCTAGCAGCTCACGCGCTTCCGGAGGTGACCCAATGATCCCCGACTCCATACGCTATCCCGGCCTGAATCTCGGTTCCGCCCATCCGGACGTCGACGACCGCTGCGAAGAGATTATCTTCGGCTTTTGGGTCTTCATGATGAGCGACGCGATCATCTTCGGGCTGCTGTTCGCCATCTACATCACCTCGCTTGATGCGCTGGCAGGCGGCCCCGGCCCGGAAAAGCTCTATGACATCAAGAGCGCTTTCATAGAAACCATTCTGCTTCTGACCAGCAGCTTCACCTTCGGCCTGGCCTCTCTGTCGCTGAAGCACAGCCGCTCGGTGGGAAAGCTCGTGCTGTGGCTCATTATAACATTGTGTCTCGGGCTTGCCTTCCTCGGTTTTGAGATCCACGACTTCATCTCCATGTTCGAAAAGGGCGGCGGCCCCACCCGCGATGGTTTCTCCTCGGCATTCTTCGCCCTGGTGCCGCTCCACGGGCTGCATGTAACGGCCGGCATTATCTGGATTCTCGCCCTGCTCCTGCAGCTCGCGGTTTACGGCATCGACAAAGGCGTCAAGCTCGGGCTGCTCAGGCTGGGACTGTTCTGGCATTTCCTGGACATTGTGTGGATTGCAATTTTCTCGGTGGTCTATCTTGGAGGGCTCCAATGAGCAATGTGCGCAAGCGACACCGCCGTTCGTCGCCCGGATCCGAGCTCAAGCCGTTGACGACGGCGTTCCTCGTCGCGATCTGGCTGTCGTGGCTCTACGGCGTCATCTGCGGGGCGCGGCTCGGATCGTCCTGGGGCGTCGGGGCGGACGAATCATCCGACATGATGACAGACAAACCGTCTGGCGACACGGCAGACGGTTCGTCCAGCCACGGGGCAGATGAAGGCGGATACTCGCAGGAGCTTCGATCCTACATCTCTGGCTTCGTGATCGCCCTGATGCTGACCGGCCTGGCTTTCGCGATGGTACACTGGTCATTACTCCCGCATTATTGGCTGCTCTGTGCCATCGGCGTTCTCGCCCTCCTGCAGATGATCGTCCACTTCCGTTTCTTCCTGCATATCGATTTCTCCAAGCAGAAGCGGGAAGATCTGCAGCTGATCCTGTTCTCAACCCTCATTCTGATGCTCATGGTCGGCGGAACGCTCTGGATCCTGTATAATCTGGCCGCTCGAATGTAGTCGCACCTGTCCGGCATTTTGGACAGCAGGTAATGTCTATTCCTGTCACACGTTGCATGATTTCCTGCACAGTTTCTTTGACTTGTTCGATAAGTTCTGCTTTGGATTCTAAGAGTTTTCTGATTATTTGAATACATTCCTTCTTTTTCATATTCGACAGGAATCCAAAATATCTGATTTTCATAAAACCTTTCGGCAGAACATGCAAAAGGAACCGTCTGATAAACTCATCAGCGTCCAAATTCATCGTCTTCTTTTCGTTATTATTCTTCCTATCTCGATAAGAAAAGACAATAAGAAAAGACAATCCGCCCATTATCAATATCAAGAAGTCGATTGTTCGAAATTGCAATACGATGCGTATAACGACCAAGATATTCCAGGACCAGTTCAGGCCCCGCAAAGGGCCGTTTGGCATAGGCTATCCATTCAATTTCCCCCATTTTTTTGGTCATTGTTTCAAACGCTTGCGGTCCACAAAGTCCTTCCGTTTTGCCGGGAAAGATGATCTTTTTTTGTTGGTAGGCTCTTTTTAACTTTTGCAGATATCGTTTCCGGCACTCCTTAGCCAGCGATTTTATTCTGAACAGAAAGGATTGTCTCGCCGGAATCCATTTGTCTTTGGCTGGCGATAAAGCTCCGGTGGGGACAAGACAGTGGATATGAAAATGATCCATTAAGGTTTGGCTCCATGTATGAAGAACCGCAATTAGGCCGAGTTGTCCGTTAAGCCGCCATTGAGGATCTTTGGCAAACGCCTGCAAGCTTTCGTTGACCACGGCAAACAACATGGACAGCATGATTTTTTTATTGTTGAGAACAATTGGATTAAGGGTATGCGGTAAAGTGAAAACAAGATGGAAATACCCACATGGAAGGATCTCCGCTTTACGATCATTTAGCCACCTTTCTTTTGTCATAGTTTGGCATTTTGGACAATGTCGATCCCTGCAGGAATTGTAGGAAATTTTCTCATAGCCACACTCGTTGCATTGTTCAACATGTCCGCCAAGTGCTGCTGTGCGGCATGTTTGAATATGATGCATTACTTTAGCTTGGGCACATGATATGTTATTGTTTTGCCGATATTGGTCACCATAACGGTTGAAAATATCTGCAATCTCGTGTTGATTTTCTCTGTTTGACAGAGCAAAGGGAGATTTCATTTATCGCCCTCCTGTTCCAGTTCAAGCTTGTCGAGTGGGCTCTTGAGTTGCACCAACCTTTCTGGGGTGACGTGAAGATATATTGTCGTGGTGTTTATCGACTTGTGGCCAAGGAGGTGACTGATTGTATAAAGGTCCACCCCCTGATAAAGGAGGTGGGTTGCAAATGAGTGGCGTTTATGGGGAGCTCCCCATAATCGACATTATGTAGAGTCAGATAGAATGGGGAGTAAAGCCGCCAAAATACGATTTATTGGGTCTGAATCCCTGAAACACTCTCCATAATAAATGTTGTTCATCCTATCTTAAAACAAGAAAATGCGATTTATATATAGAACAATAACATGGCCACAGAGACGAATTTGGTGACGCATTGCGCATTCTGGCAGTTTACTTTGGTGCCAGGACGCTTTTGAAGCGGGAAGAAGATAATAACTTGGTGAAATGGCTGAACCCATTGTGTAATTATAATGGAGAGTGTTCTGAGATGAATCACCCGGAAAAGTAGGCTTTCCAAGCCATACTCTCCATTATTCCTGACATATGATGGGGTTTTAAATTGATCAATTCGCTGACTCGAAGACCAGCACTGTATGCTGTTTTGAGAAGAACTCGATGTTTGAGATTGGTTACGGCAGAAAACAGACGCTTTACTTCTTCAATACTGAGCGTTACCGGCAGTTGTTTTTGATAGGGTCGTGGCGGAATTCCGAAACGACCGACATTCTCCCACTGGCAGACATTTTTGTAGAAATAAATGATGCCCGACAAATAATTATTGCATGTATTCCAGTTCATTTTTCGACGAGTTATCAGGTGGTGGATATAAGAATGAACCTGTTCGTCAGTGAGAAGATCGGGGGATAGGTTGTAGAATTTGGCTAGTCCTTTGACTGCTAAAACATTGTTTTTCTTGGTACATCCTGATAATCCCCCAAGAGTCATATGATCGATAAGCTGATCCCTAAGTTTACTACTCATAATTACACCTCCTTGGTTAGATTGATAAAACAATTGGGCTTATTGCTTTATCGACCAAGGTTTTGTAAACATCGAGCATTTAATCCGTGTAATGAATGATTGCAGGTGTATTGAATGGCATCAGCAGATACAATCTACCACCAATCCGCGAAGCGTTTCAGTTCTATATTAGATTTTGACCATGGGCAGAGGTTTTCCCCCATATCCGTTGATCGAATCTGCTTACAATGTGCTTACAAATATCTCACCAAAACAAACCAAACAAAAAAGCCCTTAACTCAAAAAGAGCTAAGGGCTTGAATTGTCAAATCATATATGGTGCCGGGACCAGGAATCGAACCAGGGACACACGGATTTTCAGTCCGTTGCTCTACCGACTGAGCTATCCCGGCACCTCATATGGAGAGGGATATTTACCCGACTTCTTTTGCAGTGTCAACAAATTTTCTAGTCTTTTGTCTCTTTCCTTTCGTATAAGAACTTATACCAATCAAGAAGTTATTAACACCCCACAAGGGGTATTATAAAAAAAACTCCTCAAGGGAGGTACTTAACAGAGTATGAACAAAAACAATCTGTAAGTCACTAAACAGCCCCCGATATTTTAAGGGAATTGAAATTATACATCGTTATGAATTGACAACCCACCGAGGTCAAGATTGAAATCCAAATCCTTATCCATCTCCACATTATCTTGCTTTTTTGAGGTATCCGATCGGACCTCGGTCAGAGATTCAGAAAAATCGATGTCATCAAGAGAAAGTACTATATCATCGGACAAGGTCGCTTTTTTTGTCTTATCTTCATCCAAACCATCCAGAGCTAACTCAAAGTCAAGATCGTCTAACTCCGTATCAGTAAATTCGGTACTCGCAGGATTTCCTACAGGTTGCTCTTCCTCGTCTCTACCCATTGCAGGTGGGGCAAGATCGGAGATATCCGACAACTCACCTGGAATCTCCATTTTCATTGAGTGTTCTGCCACCTGATCCTTTTGGGTCACCTCCTGCTCATCATTCTCACCCTCAGCAAAAAGGTCCACCTCAGGATCGTCAGCATCTTCGAACTGACTGAAATCGATTTCAATATCTCTTTCATCCTCTTGCTCATTTTCCTCTGCCAGTTCCAAACCAGCTTGCTCTTCTTCCGCAAATCCGATTTCCCCCTCCAGATCAGAGTCCTCTTCGTCCACGAGGATGTCGAGATCTCCATCCACGTACTCATCGACCTCGTCGGATGATTGTTCGGCGAAAAGATCATCATTTTCAAAAGACTTTTTTTTCTGTTCGGGAGGCAAATGCAGAAAAGTCGGTGCATTAATATTATAGGTGGAACCGTATAGGCTTTCGGATATAGCCTCAATGTCTTTATTGCATTTAAGACATTTTTCCAGGTGATCAAAGGAGATGTATCCACATTTTGGGCAACGCATGAGCTGGTACCTCTTTATATAAACTGCCAGTTAAAAGTTTGCTGATGTCGAAGTGAAAGTATTACATATGATTTGAGTATCGCACATTTCCACCACAATAATCAAGATATATACACAAGGAAAACGACATAACAACGGCGATCAAACACAAATTCCACGTTCCGATGAACGAGATTTTATAGTAATACCCTTGAGGGGTAAAAAGCAAAAAATCAAGAAAACTATTTGTAAGGTTCTAACCCCGCTGAACAGAGCGGGATAAGTTCCTTCACGAAATCCTCTTCTTAAAAAACAAGAAAAGGATTTCTAAGTCACTAAAACGACCAATCCATTCCTATATCACAAGAAGCAGCAGAGTGGGTTAAGGCCCCAATTGAAATAATATCTACCCCGCTCATGGCAATGGCTTCGACCGTTTCAAGGGTCACTCCGCCAGACGCCTCTACCAAAGAACGGCCATTGATGAGCTGAACTGCTTTAGACATCATTTCCGGACTCATATTGTCAAGCATTATGATATCCACTCCGCAGGTCAAACACTCTTCCACCTGCTCGATACTGTCCGTTTCCACCTCCACACGAATGGTGTGCGGAATCTTTGCCCGAACCTTGTCAACGGCCTCCCGGATAGAGCCGCAGGCTGCAATATGGTTATCTTTAATCAAAACCCCATCTGCCAGATTAAATCGATGATTAGATCCCCCACCGACCCGCACTGCATACTTTTCAAGGACGCGCAGCCCCGGTGTAGTTTTTCGTGTGTCAGTGATGCGTACGGCATATACCTTAACTTTTTCCACAAACTGCGCAGTCATAGTTGCAATCCCCGAAAGCCGCTGGAGCAGATTAAGGGCCACCCGCTCAGCCTTGAGCAAATCAATTACAGGACCACTGACCGTGAGTAGGCTCATTTTCGGTCTGGCCATGGTCCCGTCGGGAACAGCATCAACAGTTATGACCGAAGAATTTTGGACCTTAAACACCTCCGCAGCTACACTTTCAACCCCTGCAACAATAAAAGAATCCCTTGCTACCAACCTGGCACTGCCAATTTCATGATCGGAGAAAATCGATTCACTGGTCAGATCCCCCCTCCCCACATCCTCACGAAGGAACTCACGGATCATGCTATGAAGAAGATTTTTATCCATTACCGCACCAGCTCCTTAAGCTAATTGTTCCAGTCGTTGCTCAGCTTCTATGATTTTAGCCATTTTAGCATCCAGATTCGCCTTTTTTTCCTGCTCTTTGGCGACTACATCATCGGGAGCATTGGCAAGGAATTTCTGATTTGACAGCTTTCCATTCACTTGCCCGAGCTTGGCTTCTACTTTTTTCCGTTCCCGCATCAACTTTGCGAGCTCGCTTACTACATCGACCAATCCTTTAAGTGGAACAAAGATCTCTATATCATTATAAATATAGGTCGCAGCATCCGTCGGTTTCTCTGCATCCTGAAGGATGGTCAGACTATTCAGCCGGGTCATATCTGAAATGGCCGCAGTAAATGATTTAATAATCTCAGCCTTCTGCTTGTCCCCACAGATAATGAGCACCTCAATTTTGGTTGAAGGATGCACATCTGCCTCGGAGCGGATATTTCTAATTCCTGTGATGATCCCCATCAACAATTCCATCTGCAGAACAACTTCACCGTTCAGCCAACTATCCTGCTTCTCCGGGAACGCGCTGGTGGCAAGCAACGATCGCTCGCCGGGCAGAACAGACCATATTTCCTCTGAAACAAAGGGGGTTATAGGATGGATAAGTTTCAGAATCGTCTCAAGAACAACGAGCAGAACCCCCTGAGCCTGCCGCTTGGCTACCGGATCATTACTGAAAAGATCCGCCTTAATCCACTCAAGGTACCAATCACAAAACTCGTGCCAAATAAACTGATAGTTGGTCGAGGCGACATCATTAAAACGATATTCATCAAGCCCCTGCCGCACATCTGCGATTGCAGCAGCAGTTCTGCTAAGAATCCACTGATGGACCAGCGGCAACTCCTCTGGCCTTGCCACAACGTCTTTTATCGATTCGTCACATTCGCTGACATGCATCAAGGCAAAGCGAGCTGCATTCCAGATTTTATTGATGAAGTGACGATAGCCCTCGATCCGCTCCTCATCAAGTTTAATTTCTCTCCCCTGGGCGGCAAAGGCCGTCAGAGTGAAACGCATGGCATCCGTTCCGTATTCTCGCATCACGACCAGCGGATCAATGACATTCCCGGTCGATTTGGACATTTTTTTGCCATGTTTATCCCGCACCAACGCATGCAGATAGACATCCTTAAAGGGCACCTCGTCCATCAGATGCAAGCCCATCATCATCATTCTGGCCACCCAGAAAAAGAGGATGTCGAAGCTGGTAATCAGAACCGAGGTAGGATAGAACGTTGCCAGTTCTTTGGTATTTTCAGGCCAGCCCATGGTGGAAAAAGGCCAGAGTGCCGAGGAAAACCAGGTATCAAGAACATCGGTTTCTCTGGTAAGTTTTCCAGATGCACATTTGGGACAAACAGTCGGGTCTTCCGACTCGACAATCAATTCCCCACAATCTTCACAGGTCCAGGCGGGAATGCGATGTCCCCACCATATTTGCCTGGAAATACACCAGTCGCGGATATTATCCATCCAGCTGTAAAAAGTGTTATACCAGGTTTTCGGGTAGATATTTATCCGCCCTCCCTGGACTGCGGCCACAGCCTTAGCAGCCAAAGGTTTTACTGAAACAAACCATTGCACGGAGGTTGTCGGTTCGCTTACTGTTTTACAGCGATAACAGTGGCCCACTGCGTGATCGTAATCATCAACTTTTACAAGAAAGCCGAGACGATCCAGGTCCTCGACCACTTTTTTGCGAGCGGCAAAACGGTCAAGCCCGCAGTACTCACCGGCAGCCGCATTCATCACCCCCATATTATCCATTACTTTCAGACGAGCAAGTGAGTGCCTGAGACCAATTTCATAGTCGTCCCGATCATGTGACGGGGTAACTTTCAGCGCACCCGTACCAAATTCCAGATCGACATGCTCATCAAAAACCACAGGGATGACCCTGTCCGTCAAAGGCAGGTTAATCCCAACCTTAGCCAGGTGCTGGTAACGTTTATCATCTGGATGAACCGCCACCGCCGTATCTCCCAGCATCGTTTCGGGTCTGGTTGTTGCAACGACCACATAGCCGGAACCATCGGCATACGGATAGCGAATATGATACAGTTTACCCTTCGTGTCTTCGTGTTCCACCTCGTCATCTGAAAGTGCAGTCTGGCACCGGGGGCACCAATTGACGATATAGTCACCTTTATAAATGAGCCCTTCCTTAAAGAGTCGAACAAATACCTCGCGGACTGCCTGCGACAGCCCCTCATCCATGGTGAATCGCTCACGTTCCCAGTCACAGGAAGCGCCAAGCTTTTTCAACTGATTGATGATAGTGCCGCCCTTTTCTTTACGCCATTCCCATACTTTTTCAATAAAAGCATCACGACCTACATCGTCACGGGTTTTACCTTCGGTCGCCAACTGACGCTCTACAACGTTCTGGGTGGCAATCCCAGCATGGTCGGTACCCGGCACCCAGAGCGTATTGTCACCACACATACGATGATAACGAGTCAGGATATCTTGTAAGGTATTGTTCAGAGCATGACCGACATGCAATACGCCAGTAACGTTGGGTGGTGGAATAACTATTGAGAAGGCTGGCTTCCCTTCTTCCATTTTTGCGGTAAAACAAGCCGATTCCTGCCAATTGCGAAGCCATTTTTCTTCCACTTCGGCAAATTCATACCCTTTACTCAATAGTTCTTCTTTCTCATTCATAATTTACAATTGTTTATTATTGATATTTCTTAACTTTGCCACGAGGGCGCACCATTTTCGAGATTAACTGTGAAGGCGCCAGAATTCAACAGTTTTCCCGATGGATTGCTAAAAATGTTACCCTCGCAAAAAGATCACGGCTATCTTTCCAAAATTACAAAACAGTACTTTTGTTATGAATAAAAAAACAAGAAATGAATTCCTAAGACACTGATAAGGTTATTTAGTGCCTGTCCATAAATGAGATATTTTACTCTAAATAGAGGCGCTCGATGAATTTAACCACAGGCATATAGTTGATATTCCGAGGATTAAATTTTGAGAGCAACGAATAGTTAGGGAAAAATAGCCATTTATGGACAGACACTATTTAGCACTCCACGGTTCAGGTAGAAAGATGTACTTATAAATGGACAGGGCATAACGGTCTGTCATTCCTGCCACATAGTCGCAGACCTTGCGATGTGCTTTTTTTTCATCCGCCCAACTCTCCTCGTCAACACTGTATTCCCATTTGTTATTCTTGAGACGTACTATACCGTTCTCCAGGAAATGGTTGTAAAGATCCGAGATTATGCGCTGCGCCTTGATGAATTCATTATGCACCTTGTAATAGCTGTAGACGTTCTCATAGAGAAATGATCGCAAATCAGTAATCGCTTCCAAAATACCGTCGCTAATATGCAGATCACCATCGTCAGCCGACAGTGTTTCAACAATCAGATCGCGAACCATCGACCCAATCCGCTTTGAATGTCGTTCGCCAACAACTTTTCTGATTTTCTGAGGCAAGTCCCCTTCGATTAAAATCCCAGCCCTCAGAGCATCATCAAGGTCATGGTTCACATAGGCGATGATATCGGCAAGCCGAACAACCTGTCCCTCAAGGGTAACTGCACTTTCTGTTTTGTCCTTTGGCAGGATATCGGAACGCCCTTTTGAATGGCGGACAATACCATTGCGAACCTCAAAAGTGAGATTAAGACCTTTGCCATCATTTTCCAGAAAATCGACAACTCTCAGACTGTGTACATAGTGACGAAAGCCACTGGGGTGCAATTCATTGAGTGTTACTTCTCCTGCGTGGCCAAAAGGAGTGTGCCCGAGATCATGTCCAAGAGCAATAGCCTCTGTCAGCGGTTCATTGAGACAAAGTGCTGAGGCTATGGTTCTGGCGATTTGGGAAACTTCAAGCACATGAGTCAGCCTCGTTCTGTAGTGGTCTCCGGTTGGTGCGAGAAAAACCTGTGTCTTATGCTTGAGTCGCCTAAAAGTCTTCGAATGCGTTATTCGGTCCCTGTCGCGCTGGAAAGGCAAACGAATATCGGACATTTCCTCTTCTTCTTCAGCATGTCTGCCCGAGGAATGTTTGTTGAGTGTGGCAAATGGCGAGAGGATTTTCTCCTCCCTGTCTTCGAGTTGCCTTTTAATCGATATTCCTATAACCGGTACGAAAGACATAAGTTCACTCTGGTGACCGTTTTATCCAACCTGAACTGGACTCCAGGAGCCTGTCCCAGGTTCTTTTGGAAATTTCATTTATATTTAATACGAAAAAAAAAGCCAATCCTGTTAAACCATGTTCGATTCATGATTTCAATACTTTACACCCTCGCTCGGGAGACTTTATCTCCATTTACGTTCAAAACAGTGCTCATACTTCTACAATGACCTGTTATTTATCGTATAATAACAGCAAATTAGACTGCTGGTAAACGTCTCCATGCGTTGTTCTATTATTCTCCTCATCTCAAAGGCGGGATTGGCTGAAATACCGGAACAGGACCCATCATTTACTGCAATTGTTCCAACATTTTTTTCCACCAAAACGGTTGACAATAGACGAAAGAGTAAGAACTACTATCAAGTAATTCTTATTCAACGACAAGAAGTCGAGATTCCTTCCCCATTGAAAAGGGTGGAGCAAGAACCTTAAAACAAATCGTTTTTCCTGAAAAAGACAACAAGTACTAAGGTGTTAATTTTAACACAAAAACACATACTAATTCAAAAGGAGTTACGCATGGCAAAGATTACTCTTAAAGGCAGTCAAATTGATACCATCGGTTCACTGCCGGCAGTAGGAACAGCAGCCCCGGAATTCACCTTGGTTAAGACTGATCTTTCCCAGGTGAGTCTTAAAGATTACCGGGGGAAAAACGTCATACTCAATATCTTCCCATCTATTGATACAGGTGTTTGTGCCGCATCTACCCGCAAGTTCAACAGTGAGGCTGGGAACCATGACAACTCAGTTGTCCTCTGTATTTCCGCGGATCTTCCATTTGCGCACAATCGATTCTGCGAAGCAGAGGGATTAAAGAATGTGATTCCCGCCTCGGTTTTCAGGTCAACGGAGTTTGGAAAAGACTATGGCCAGACTATTACCAGCGGCCCACTTACCGGTCTTCTCGCCAGAGCTGTGGTGGTGATCAATCCGGAGGGCAAGGTGAAATACACCGAACAGGTTCCTGAAATAGCACAGGAACCAAACTACGAGGCGGCGCTTAAGTCACTCTCCGCTTAACGACCACATGACGGATCAAAACAAGTGGGATAATCGTTACGGTGAATCCGGTTTTGCCTATGGCACCGAACCCAATGATTTTCTGGTGGCATCGCTTAAAAAGCTGCCACCAGCTGGAAATGTTCTCTGCCTAGCCGATGGGGAAGGCAGGAACAGCGTATTTCTCGCCCAGCAAGGCTATAGAGTTACTGCAGTGGACTCCTCCTCTGTTGGTTTAGCAAAAGCAAATTCGCTCGCCGCAGAGCGAGGAGTTACGATTACAACCTGTGTTGCAGACCTTGCCGACTATCCACTTCCCGAGAAAACATATGACGCGATAATTTCTATTTTTTGCCATCTTCCACCACATATCCGAAAACGAGTGCATAACCAGATACCCTTAAGCCTGAAAAAGGGAGGTGTCTTTCTCCTCGAAGCATATACCCCTCGACAGCTCGAGTACGGTACTGGTGGCCCACCTGTTAAAGAACTGTTGATGGAAATTACCGAGTTGAAAAAAGAACTGGCACAGCTTACTATCCTCCATGGAATCGAATTGGAAAGAGAAGTACATGAGGGGCGACTACATAACGGACTTGGAGCGGTTGTCCAGGTGTTAGCAGTAAAAGAGGAGGTTGGTTAAATCGTGAAACAATATTGCCATTATCAAAGTCCTATCGGAAAGCTTATGCTAGTCGGTATGGACGGTGTATTGGAGGAGCTCCATTTCTCCAACTCCCCGGGCCAAAAAAACATTGCCGAAGACTGGCTATACGATGAGGCATGCTTTAAAAGGGTCCTGCATCAGCTTTCCGAATATTTTGCGGGAAACCGACAAGAGTTTGAGCTCGAAATAGCCCCAAAAGGCACTGCTTTCCAGGAGCGTGTGTGGCAGGAACTACGAAAGATCCCCTTCGGCCAGACTGCGAGCTATGGAGAAATTGCCAAAAAGGTCGGTAACTCCAAGGCAAGCCGGGCAGTCGGCATGGCCAACGGCAAAAACCCAATTCCCATAATTGTTCCCTGCCACCGTGTTATAGGCAAGGACGGTTCCCTAACCGGCTTTGGTGGTGGTTTGGATGTGAAGAAACAGCTTCTGAAATTGGAAAATATCAATATATGTTGAACAGTGCTTTTTACCGTAAAAAAGGGCCTTTTTTACGGCCGTGCCTCGATATTAGAGACACGCTCATTGGTGCCCCAGATGCGAGTATTTAAATTTAGATCTTCAACCAATCCAACGACTAAGGCTATATCGTCAAAATACTCCTGTATAATTGAAAAATTTAGTATGGATTCGTCTACTCGTGGTTCGAAAAGATTTCGGTTGTAAGATATACCCACATATATTTTTGATTCTACAAAAGATAAGTAGATTATCTTATTATATTTTTTTTTAAAATCTATAATTCGTCTCATCAAACTTGTTGACAAAATATAGCGGGCTTCAATCTGATCCTCACTGTAAACAACAAAGTGTTTTTCAAATTCACCATCTTCGAGCTTTACGAGTTGTTCGCCTCGGGAAGCACCCCATGATTGAAGTGTTTTTCCAATAATATTACCAAAGAGTCTTTCAGCTGTATCAGGCAGGACGATGGTTTTACCCCTAAAAGATTTATTAACTGAAGTTTCCTATAAAAGTCTCATGCCGCCATCCGTATCAGGGCGGTCACAAGCGTATTAACCATCGATTTGCGTGGAACTGGGCAAAGCATTGGAAAATCGTCGTCCAATGCTGCTTGGGCCACCAACCTTCTGACATCGGAAAAGGCGAAATGGTCGCGGCCTTTGACCGTATGCCGTCGCTGCGGAGTTTTCTCCAGGCGACAGGCGTAAATCCAGGTAAGTGATGTGGCCATCAAGCAGAAGTCCAGGTGGTTTTTTACTGCTACCGGATTTCTGGTCTGGGTTTCGGCACTGCCGATATCCCTTTTCAGTTCTTTGAATCCGGCCTCAATCTTCCATCTAGCGCCGTAATACTCGATTATCTCGGTGACTGACAGGGTCAGATCGGTGGAAAAGAGAGCAACCCATTGCGTCCGGCGATACACCCACACTACTCTAATCCGGCACTTGAGCGTTTTCTGCATGACAACCTGATCATAGGCTAAAACTTTTCGCACCCGGCCGTACAAGTTGACCGTTATCTCCCGAGCCCGCGCTCTATTTATCACGGCAAGTGACGATGTCGTACCAAGCTTGTCCCCATATTTTCTCGGGCGACCGGCGACTTTTCCCGTTGGTGGGACAGGCACGTTAAAGAGATTATTGTTCGAACGAAGCCGGGACAGCAAGTGGGCACGCTTCCCTATTTCTTTTCGCAAAGGCTTGAAGAGGCCATTGTTGCCAAACCAGGAGTCGGTTACAACCATTATATCCGACTGGGAAAATTCCACAGCAACTTTGCCGAGCATCTCAACAGCCTGGATATGCTTGCTTTGGAAGTCAATTGTCTTGCCCTTGAATGTTGGTTTCTTTTCTTTGATTTCTGCTTCCGGCAGATAATACCGCTGACTGAGGGGCAGGCAGGCCCAGCGTCCCTTGATCATTTTGAGAAGGCCGATGGCGACAACATTCTGAGCCCAGGGATATTTTGCCTGATTTTGCTTGGCAGCATGGTCAAACACCTTGGCGCAGGCAAAAATCTTCTTCCCTGTTTTAGGATTGATATAATCGTCGAGGGCGATGATCAGTCTTCCTCCTGTTACCGGTTCGGGGATCATTTTCCACAGCCTCGTCCAGAGCCTGTCCCAAGGAATCTTCGGAGAGGCCATAAAGGTGTAGTACCGCTTCTTGCCGATCTCGGCAAAGCCGAACAGGATATGAAGCACTCGCAGCAGATTGGAGGTTCTTGATGAGGCAAATGGTACGATGATCGCGAGTAGGGTATGAAGAAACCAGACGCTACGTTCCTTACCATTTTTGGATGAGGGAAATTCGTCTTTGAGTTCATTGAGCAGGGAGTGTAATATGAGCATGCGAGGTTCCTCTGGTAGTTTGTTTTTGGAGAATTACACTTTACCATAATTGGGCCTCGCAATCACTATTAACTTACTGTTATTGCTTATATTGTTGAATTTTCTGAAAAAAGTTTGTTCGAATTTGTGTTGTAATATCAAGCACTTGTGTTTCGATTTTTTTTCACTAGCATCTTGTTGTAATTATTGAACAATTTTACCTCTTGTTTTTTGGGGGGATCGTCTCCCCGAGCTGGCATATTTCAAAAATGGGAAACTTCAGTTTATTGAAATCGGCGACGAAAAACAAACCCTTAAAGAGGGTACTGAATTCAGTTCTGTTTTTACCGTCAGAGTCCCGGATTTCATATTTTTCTTCAGCATGAACTTCTGAAAACTTAAATTCGGTGGCACCTAATTTTCCCTCAACTAAATCCTCACTCGCATATCTATCTGGATACTTTTTAAAAATACAGGAACTTATAAACTGCGCCGGTGGCATGTCCCCTGTAGCATTATAGGTGAATTTTTCGTCATAAAAAGAAACCACTTTCTTGATTATCTTCGCCTTGAATATTTTCGTGAAATCTTGCTTTCCGGTTGTCCACTCGAAAGAATATAAACCCCAAAATGAGGCCGCCAAAAATCAGGATTAATAAAGAACATCCGGCTATTGCGCCTATCTTGCCACCTCCAGACATTGCGGTAGTGATAAACAGAATGAGCATCAGGCTGCATGACCACCCGGATGTGCGTTTAAATATTTTGTTTTTACCAGCCAATCCACTACGTTTCTGTTCTAAAATCTCCAGATCCGGCAACAGCATTGTGTTATAAAAATCTCTTTAGTTCTTCCTGCGTCTTCATATCATCGTCACTCTGTTAACTATTGAAAAGTTCCTTTGCATTAACACAGTTCCTTTCATTGTCACTTATCTCAAAGAGCATCTGCTTGCTATAGTGCATCTTGGACGCCATTATGTTGGTAGGGAACATTTCACAGGCATTGTTGAAATCAGTAACCGCCGCGTTATAGGCCCTTCGAGCCGCAGAAATCTGTTCTTCAATTTCATTAAATGAAGCTTGCAAGCTGAAAAAATTTTGATTCGCTTTGAGATCAGGATAGTTTTCAACAGCTACCATGACGCCTCCCATAATCTTGCTGAACCTGTTTTCGAGTTCTACTTTCTCATCATCGGATAATTGTCCGGAAATCGCCCTGCTGCGCATTCCGGTTATCTCGGTGAGAATTTTTTGTTCATATTGCATATATGTTTTTACGGTTGCAATCAGGTTAGGGAGTAAATCATATCTTTTTTTTAGCAAGGCATCCGTGCCGGCAAGAGCGTTTGCCACCTGATTTTTTTTTGCTACCAAACCATTGTAAAGCAGGACAGTACCAGCGATTAATAGGATTAAAATTACTATACCAACAAGCTGCGGCATTGTTTTCTCCTCTTTTTGTGCTTTTCGGTAATTATTTTCTTAGCAGTAGGTTAGCTTACTCATTGGTTCTATTACTGTTTTTTCACGATCATTGATCGACGCGCGTGGAGCTATCAGTCGGTTGCCCACTACGATCATCGGCTGACTGTTGATTTTTCGAATTGTCAGGGGTGGAAAAAGACAAAAAGTCCTAAAGAATTAAAAATTATGCTTTTGCTCATAGACAGAGCTTTCTCATGTAATTCCAACATTTTTGTCGCGCCAATTCGGGTATCGGCATTGTGAAGGATTTCTATTGCCCATTGAAGTTCTTCGTCAAAATCAAATCCATAAATATACATGAAATTCAAGAAACGGCAGATATCGGCTCGTTCTGTAATGCCGTATCGTTGGCTCTTTTCCACGGCGAGCTGGGCAATTTCCCAAATATCCTCATAGGGAACATCGCTTGTCTCTTCGGGAAATTCTTTTTTTGCATAGAGAACCAAATTCCCGACAAAACGCTCTTCCTGGGCTCTGGAGAGCGCCTGCATCTGTTCTTTTCTAATATAAACATGGTTATATTCTCTCTTTTTCAGGGCCAGAGGTGTTGAACTTCCAGAGTTGCTTTAAATACCAACCGCCGGCTATCGTAAGTGTCTGTCCATAAATGAGATATTTTGCTCTCAATAGAGGCGCTCGATGAATTTAACCACAGGCATATAGTTGATATTCCGAGGATTAAATTTTGAGAGCAACGAATAGTTAGTGGAAAATAGCCATTTATGGACAGACACTATCTAGTAATAATCCATCTGCCATTCTTTTTACGTAGGTAAATATCATAATATTCAGAACCTCCGTCAACATAGTTGAGTGCAATTAAGGGATGCTTATCATTCATTTTCAGTCTTACCAATTTGTCGTTGTCAGAAATCTGGGATTCAATATTATCCGCAGTGATGGGAAAAAGTTTTCTATTTGGATCATTAGCCGCCTCCTGGAGGTCCCTTGCCAGCATGTTTCCGGTTGTCCCAGGTTGTCGATAAAAAGCTGCGTCGTATTCTCTGTTTCGTTCTTCAAACAGAGGGAGAACAGACTCAACATTCTTCGATTGTATAGCATTCCAAATAGCCTTGTAGATTGGCAGTAACTCATGGATCAATTGATCATGCCGGTTATCATCCAGAATTCCATTGAGATCTACCCCCTTGATGCTTGTCACATCGTCACTGTCAAAAAATGCCCATCGGGGAAGCCCGATCTTGGGCAGCGTGATACTCCTAGAAATCACATCCCCTATTCCCTGAAAGTCAGCGATGCTGACCTGATCGATCAAAACATCACCGTTTGGGTCCGCTTTAAAACCTTCACGGGAGTTCAACCGACCCTTGCTGGAATTTCCTTCGATCCCCTTTCCCGCAATAGCCAGTGCCCCAGAAAATTCCAGTGTCGCAAGTGTGACATTCTGATCGGATCCTGAACCGGATGGCCTGACCCGCAAAGACATTTTCACATGGGTGTTTTCCTTATATTTCTTATTTTTCCTGTCATCCACGACCAGCACCATCAAAAGCTCGTTTTCCCCTTCTCTTATTAAATAGTTTACGGGCAATTCGACCTCTGTCGGCCTTCTTTTTTCAAAAGATATACGTTGCCGGTTAAATTCTATGTAACCATAGATATTTGTCGCTTCCAGGTAAATCGTAAAATAGGGTTTTTCAAGAAACACGTTCTGTTCTCCTTTAGCAATGGAATTAACAGGAAATATAAAGATCAGGCAACTACATACCATCAAAAGTCTATTCAACATAAATCTCGCTCCGGCTGCATTGGAGTAGTCGGCAGGCCGGTCATTTCTAGCTCTCTTTCGGGTATGTCCATGGTTCCAGCAAATCGGCCCCTTTCGTAAGTTCTTCATGTTTTTCCTTTATATCGTAACTCGTATCCGCTTCTTCAATTCCGCCTAACGATTTACTTTTCTTCTTTGACCCAGTTGCATCTTTGGTTTCAATCGATTTCGTTCCAACATAAGAATAAACGGCATAATAAAATGACAATCCATTGAACTCAAGTTTGCCCCCCCAATCAAAACCCTTGCCGCTTTCATACTTAACGGGTTCCAGCGTTCCGGTAAACCCAGATTTCTCAGACGCGTTTTTCTGGCTCATTAATGAAGCAAAAGCACCTGCACCTGCATATACTCGCCATATTCGCCCTTCCGCATACACTTCACCCTTTAATCCAAGACCGCCGAAGGAACTGATTGATCCGGTAACACTACTATTCTGTTCATTAAATTTACATTGGAGTTCACCGGAAATTTTAACCTCGCCACTTATCTTTAGAGCAATTACCGCTTTTAAAGAGGCATATTTAGATTCCAGTCCCTCCTCCGCAGCTTCTTTAATTCGATACAAGGCAGAACAATAAAAATAGGCCAAGAAATCAAGAATATCACCCTCAACTTCTAATCCTAAGAAAACAACCGAGATCGTGAAACTACCTTCTGATTCAACCTTGTATCTGTCCTTGATCTCAACATTTTCAACTTTTCCCGAGAACTCTATGCTCGGCCAAGTCAAGGTACACTTAATCTTGGGTGCGGAACTCACGCTCGGGAGTTTTCCCTTCGCGTATTCATTCAGATTTTTCAAAAAGGAGGCTCCTTCCACTAAGGCGTACCCCTGTTTTATCAAGCCACCCATTCCACGGTTTGGTAAATCATTTTTGGCCGATTCCTTAGCTCCCACTTCAATGCTATATTTTTTGCTGCCATACTGCATAGAAAGGGTCTCAGTGAGAGCTAATGTGCTTTCATGTTGTTGGCCTTTTTTTTCAGAATCGAGTTTTAAAGCCAGCTTGCCTCCCCAGGACACATGGGTAAAGGCCTCTATTTGTGCATGCAGCGGATAATGGTCATTACAACCGACAGTCTTTACTGAATATGTCTCGGGATCAACTTGATCAGGAAAAAGACAATGGGAAATAAAAAAAGGAAGAGGAATTTTATCGCTCAGGAAACCGGCCCAACCTTGCGATGGTGTTTTGCAAAACACCCTGACACTACCTGCCCCTGGAGGAATCGTCTTCTCAACATTCCCTCCTTGGACTCGTACTGCAGAACAGGGTAGTGGTATTCCTCGATAACAACCCTTTGTCAGAAAATTTATATCAACGGCAGATTCCTGATCCCATCCGCTAATAACCTGAAAGACATTATCGAGATTATCTGGAATGCCTTTGGGTTTATTTTTTGACAATTCTAATTTATATTTGCGACCTTTCTCAGAGATAACAAGGATATCCGCTGGACATAACGTTGATGTACACTGTCTTATTATGGTCCCAGGGCTGCCGGCTGATTGCTTATTCGCTGCCTGGTTTTTCTGGGATAATTTTATTGCCTGTTGATCTGAATTGGCTGGAGGAGCTTTATTGACAATGGTTTTATGAGAACCACCAGCCTTTATATAGGCATCCATCCACGCTTTTTTCCCGGCTGGAGTATCAGCTGCAGGCACCGCATTATTTGCCTCTTTAACAGCCGCTTCACTCATTGGTTTTGTTGCTACCCTTATCATAACATTCCAAAAGTTGGATAAAAATTTTGCCACCGTGCACTGCTACCTGCAGACCTTCCAACTAGCCTCGGCAGAGTAGAAATCATGGTATTACGAATTTTTCGTACTTAAACTCATCTATATTCTGATTTCTCAGAGTGTTGCTCTGTAATAAATCCTCGATACAAAACATGGTGAGATGTTTCCCAAAAGACATCAATTGAATCTCTATTAACAATTTGGAAATGGGTGAAGATCATAATACTCAGCATTTCCTGGAATTTTTTTTAAAGGATCAGACTCTATTTCATATGTTAAATAGTTGTAAAGAAACCCAAAAAAAATGAAATAGTTAAGACAAATGATCCTTTTTAACGGTGTTAGGCTTCCCTGTCAAGATGAGTTTTATAATTTGTTATCACTCAAAAAATTTCCACCCTCGCCTCACTTCTGAAGAATGTTGCAACCATGGTTTTTTCTTGACTGGGAAATGTCGTTCATATTAACACTTACTACAAACCCGTAACCGTTCAATAATCCCGTGGTCTGCACAGAAGATACTGCCTTTTGGTTGATTGAATCCTTTACCTCATTTCCCTTGCACTATGTTATCCCAACATATCAATTACTCAGGCCAGAGAATGATCATCATCGTCAAATAAAGTTGGATCAAAAACGCAAGAAACGTTAAAATCATTTTTCTTCTATTATTAAGAAATGTTACTTACCCCAAAAGCCCTACCGACGCGCAAAACTAACTATTGGCAAAACACCCATGCTTATCGTCCCAGTCTTCAGCAAAGCGGTAAAAAGAACACCTTATATTTGCATTACGCTCGTTCTAATAAACATATTCATCTATTTTTTCCTGCAAGCCGGCGACAGCCACATCCAACAGGAAGCCTATAGATATTATGAATCTTCGGGGTTGCTCAATATCGAACTTAAAACCTACTTGAATTACCTGCAAAAGGAACAAGAGAGCATTCTCCTTGAAAACGCACTGACAGATGAACGCAATCGGGCGACACTGACGTCTCGGATGTTTTCCGACAATAAATTCAACAAATTACTCCTAAACAATCAAATCATTACCAATGGCCATCCAGGTTTCCTGGAATGGAGAAACAAACGAGATGAATTTGAAAAAATTGAGCAACAAACTGTCATTGCCCGCTTCGGCTATTCGCCGCTAAAAAAGAACACAATTGGATTATTCACCTGCATTTTTCTTCATGGCAGTATCATGCACCTTGTTGGCAACATGGTATTCCTCTGGCTGGTGGGGGCTATTCTCGAAAAAGCTGTGGGATCAATTCGTTTCATTATTCTTTATGGCATTTCCGGAATCTGCGCCAGTGCACTCTTTGCTTTCGCCTACCCCCTGTCGCCCGGCCCCCTGATAGGGGCATCAGGGGCAATTGCCGGCTTGATGGGTGCCTATGGGATAATTTTCGGGATGCGGAAAATCCGCATCTTTTATTCATTGGGTTTTTATTTCAACTATGCCAATATTCCGGCCCTCGCCCTCTTCCCACTATGGTTGAGCAACGAAGTTTTTCAGCTCTACACCAACTCGGGCAGTCATGTAGCTTACATGGCCCATATCGGTGGACTGCTGTCGGGAATGTTGTTCGGGACAGGTTATCGCCTAACAGATCGGCACAAAATAGAATCTCTTTTTGTCCAGGAGGAGGAAAAAAACCAAATAGATCAGTTACTCGATAATGGCATGCAGAAACTGTTGGCTCTTGATTTTCAGGCGGCCAGAAAAGATTTTGATCGGGTACTGACGATTGCCCCAAATAACCCTACTGCTCTACGGCAGCTCTTTACCATTGATAAATCTGCGCCATTCACTGACGAATTCCACCACAGTGCCCACCGTCTGTTAAACAGCATGAGTCATGAAAAACACCAGGAATATCTGAGTATATTTGAAGAATACAACTCAACCGCAGGAAAACCAAGAGTCAGCACCACCATGCTCGAACGGCTCAGTCACTGTTATATGGCTTGCGATAATTTCACCAAAGCCAGTTCATGTATTGCGGCAATACTCAAACGCTCACCGGAGAACGCTAAGATACCAGGCTTCCTGTTAAAGCTAGCGAAGGGCCTGTGGCGCACTGGAAAAAAAGAGGAAGCGAAAAAATGTTGCCGTATCCTTGTTGGTAAGTTTGGGATGAGCAGAGAAAGCCTTGAGGCAAAGGATTACCTCAAGCGTCAATAACAAACAGGACCGCATCTTTCCGCTCTAGCTTAAGCAAAAGTAGCCAGATAATTCCGCACCTCCGTCACAAGCTCATGCTCTGGATATTTTTTTACAATAACAGTTAAAATCTGCCGGGCTTTTGTACTGTTATTTGCCCGTTCATTGAGGAGTCGGGCCAACTCAAAATAGACTTCAGGTTGACGTAGATGATCTTTGAACTGTTTGACGAAATAGACATAAGTTTCAATACTCTTTTTGAATTCTTGTCGATCCTGGTACCAGGTGCCAACTTGCAAGACGTTCTCCGGTGTCGGGACCTGAGTGCCGTCCGCCTTGATTTCCGCAAAGACGTCTAGAGCTTTCTTTTTTTCCCCGCACCAATCAACAAATCGAGATGGCGAAGTGAATAAAGGAGAGCCTGCTCCTGATCACCGCACAATTTTAACAGTTGTAAAAATTTCTCAGAATGTTCGATTTCGGGCTTTTCGATCTTCACGAACGGTATTAACCGTTGTATCGCTTCCTCATATTTTCCTTGTTTTATAAGTACAACCAGCCCTTTGTTAAGATCATCGCCTGGAGTCTCCTTTTTCTTTTTCTCTTTCTGATCCTTCCTCCCTATAAAATATTCATAATCAACGTCGTAACCGATTTCTTTATGGTATTGAAGGAGCACATACCCCATAAGATTATAACTGATAAGGGCATAGAACTGCTTGAGAAACAGAGTGAGGAAAATGTACCCGCGAAACGGCAGGATATCAGGTGGCAAATATGCGAACAGGGTGGCTGGTGCAGCAAGGAGAAAAAACAAAAAGAGGTATTGTAAAAAATAGGGCCAGCCGATCCTGACGATGATACCAACAAAATAGACCGGATTAAGGGCATGCAGAATCGAATTTGTCGCCACCAGCAGCATAATGATCGCTGGAATGGCAAGAACCATCAAAGTCAAGTAGAAACAGACGCCTATAATTCCGGTAAGTTGAAAAATATAAGCTGCACCAGCACCGACAAGCGCGAAAATAACATACTGCTTAAAAACCTGAAGCACATCCTCATTAATAAGGCCCCAGGTTACCGGAGGCGCCCGCAGCCCACCCCGGCCCGTTTCTACGAGGGTAGCATAGGCATATTTCATCATCACCACCCAAACAAAGAGATTTACAAAAGCATTCGCGGGAAAAAGCGCCCCAAACCCAGCCAGCAACAGCGTCAAAATAAGTGGGGTCAGTTGCAGAGGATAGAGGAAGAATGCTGAGAGCCTATGCCAGAAAGGTTCGATGATATTGCCAATGCTCAACTTTTCCGCAGGAATATTACAGCCCGGGCAAAAATAGTCCCGGCTCCTTCCCCCGTATCCCTCTGTATCACGCACAGAAATACACTCATCACAAAATGCCGACCCGCAGTCATGACATTGAAAATGAGCAACCACGGCCCGGTGAAAAGTACAATTGATAGACATTAGAATCCTTGCTTTTGAAAAATCCTCTCAAGACATATTGTACTGAAAATAGCCACTTAGCGAAACAATAAAACTTCTAAACCTAACTCTTTTCACCACCACATTCAACAATTTTTTTTACATCGTCTGTCAGATCAAAAGAGCAAAATAGTGAACAGACAAGAAAGGCGCTATTCTAGTACCTTACAAATTGTTGTCTTGTTTTTTTGCGAAAAAATAATTTATCCTTAAGACACTTACCCCGGCTTTCTTCCCGTTTACCGGGGTTAGTCACTTCCTTGATCGGATTAAATAACGCATCCATGGTTTTTCCTTGACTGGGTAAACGGCGTTCATACTAACATTTACAACAAGTCCACAAGTCTTCCAACAGCCAGCTTCATAACCAATAAGGAGTTTGCCATGTCCGGAAATGACGTCCACATTACCCCCGGTATGCAGGAATATATTGACAAGAACAACAAGTATCTTGCTGAAAGGGCCGACTATATTGAAAAGACCGTTAAGCACTGGAAATTTGACACCATTGCAGTCCATGGCCTCTATTCGGTGACCGATGCCCTAAAAGACTATCAGGGATCAATCATTGAGCCCATTTTCATGAGCACCTCCCAGGCCTATAATGACTCGGATGAAATGGCGGCGGCCCTCGCTTACAAAATTCCGACCTGGTGCTATTCCCGCATTGCCAATCCATCAACCTATTATTACGAATGGACTCTTGCTCTTCTTGAAGGCTATGGCTTTGACGGCACAACGTCCTGTTGCTCAACCTCTTCAGGCATGGCTGCGATTATGACAGCGGTTCAGCCCTTTCTGAAGGTTCTGACCAAAGCCGGTGAACCGCGTAACTTCGTGGCAACAGCACAATGCTACGGTGGCACCTTTCAGCAGTTTTCCGTCCGGCTCATGCAGGAACGTAATATTGAGTGTCGATGGGTAAGAGATGCTGCCAATCTTGATGAATGGGCGTCAAAGATAGACAAGAACACCCGCTTTCTTTATGGAGAGCTGCCAAGCAATCCACAACTTGGTTTCTTTGATATAGCTGCGGTCGCCGATTTGGCCCATAGCCATAACCTGCCCCTAATCTGCGATTCTACGGTGGCAACCCCCGCCCTGCTCCGGCCCATCTGCCATGGAGCCGATATCGTTGTTCAGTCGGTGACCAAGAGTCTTACCAGCAGTGGATTTGGCATATGTGGTGCCGTCATCGCCCGAAAGAATTTAGTCACCAATATCGACGACGACATGCTTAAAGAAGACTTTTCCCTCGCCGTAAAATACCTGCAAAACCGAGATTTCGGTCCAAATTTGCACCCGATGCAGGCAGTAATGTCCTTAAACGACATGCGAACCCTCCGTTCAAAGATGGATCTGATGAGCAGAAACACGGAAAAGGTAGCGGAATACCTGGTGAGTCATCTCGACATAGAGAGTGTGCAGTATCTTGGACTGAACAGCCATCCCCACCATGAGTTAGCCGCAAAATATATGTGGCTGGTCGATGCTGAATTTGACGACCAATACAACCGGGCCGATCAACCGCTATGGGCACCTCATGTCGTTTTGTGTTAAGGGTGGTGTGGAAAAAACCAGGAAGTTCTTCGACAACCTGCAGCGCATCTGGCGAGCCACGGACCTTGGCCGCATCAAGAGCGTCGCCACCATTCCAGCGATCTCCACCCATCAACAGCAGGGTGAGGAAGGCAGAGCCCTGGCTGGCATTCCAGCAAATATGGTCCGTCTCTGCGTGGGTGCAGAACACTCGACTGGACATTATCGCCGACCTTGACCAGGCCCTGCATGCCGCCCAAAAAGCATGAATCAATAAGTGAGGAGAGTGTGTCTGGTGTTGGATCCGGCGCTGAAGATTAATAGTTGCTGAGCGGTGGCCGTTTCTGTTAAATAGGGGCCTTTGCGCAAATCCCAACAGGACATGAACCTAATAAAGCGACCCTAATGCAGATAGTTACAATCCTGGGAATAGCCGTAGCCCTGGCTATGGATGCCTTTGCCGTTGCCATCGCTACCGGCGTCAGCCTTAAGCAGGTGAGCGTTCGACAAACTTTCCGGCTATCCTGGCATTTCGGTCTCTTTCAGGCACTGATGCCGATCATCGGCTGGGCACTTGGTGTCTCTATCGAAGAGTATGTGGCTGCATATGCCCATTGGGTGGCTTTTATTATGTTAGCTCTGGTAGGTTCCAATATGCTGAAAGAAGCCATCCTGGCTGATGAGGATGAAGACGAGACAGCCCCCCCGAAAAGATGCGACAAAAGGTATGACAATGGTTATGCTTTCGATGGCCACCAGTATTGACGCACTGGCCGTTGGTCTATCCATGTCGATGCTGCGGGTATCGATCGCTTATCCGGCAATGATCATCGGTATAGTTGCCGGTCTCTTCACCATCGCCGGCCTCCACTTAGGCAAACGTGTCGCCCGCCTAACCTGGCTTTCCACCTGGGCAGAAATCCTTGGCGGACTCGTGCTCTGGCTTATCGGTTTGAATATTCTTCAGGAAAACGGTGTCTTCAACGCACTTTTCTAACTAGTGTGTGTCCATAATCTACCTTAGAATCGCTAACATCCATTTGACCTGATCCGTTGAGTGTTTATTATTTCAGCTCACAAAGCCCCGCATTTCTATCGCTGATAGCCGTGGCTTTGGCAAGATATCATAAAAGACATGTCCTGCTCCGATTAATTTCACATTACCATCAATCCAAAACAGGGGGCGAACCTATGAAAGATACAATCACAGCTGTACGAGGAATGGAGATACTCGATTCCCGTGGAAATCCGACGGTACGGGTATTTGTTGAGTTGAACGACGGCACAAAAGTCTCTGCCTCCGTCCCTTCAGGTGCCAGCACCGGTGAAAACGAGGCGATTGAATTGCGGGATGGGGATATAACCCGATACCTTGGCAAGGGTGTTCTCAAAGCTGTCAACAATGTCAACACCATAATCAGCCCGGCACTCATTGGCATGTCGGCAACAGAGCAGGTGTTGGTTGATCGCAGAATGCTGGAGCTTGACGGTACCGATAATAAGTCAAATCTCGGAGCCAACGCCATACTCGGCGTATCCATGGCTGTTGCCCGAGCGGCGGCAAAATCAGTCGGCTTGCCTCTCTATCGGTATCTTGGCGGAACAGGGGCCAGAAGAATTCCGGTTCCGGCCATGAATATAATCAACGGCGGCGCCCACGCCGACAATAGTGTTGATATCCAGGAATTTATGGCCGTGCCGGTGGGCGCGCCTTCTTTTAGCGAAGGGCTTCGGTATGTCGCCGAGACCTTCCATGTCCTGAAAAAATTATTAAAAAGTCGCAACATGGCAACCAGCGTAGGCGATGAGGGCGGTTTTGCTCCAAACCTTGCCAGTAATGAAGCGGTTATGGATATTATCATGGAGGCTATCGAAAAGGCCGGTTATACACCCGGAAAAGATATTTCCATTTCCCTCGATAGTGCTGCGAGCTCCTTTTCCCCCGATCTCACCAGCTCATACGACCTCACCAAATCGGGCGCGGGCAAGATGACTTCAGCAGACCTCATCGAAATGGGTGTCCAATGGGTTGAAAAATATCCCATCGTTTCCTGGGAAGATCCTCTGGCTGAAAACGATTGGGAGGGCTTTAAGAAATTCACCGAACGGGTCGGTGGCAAAATTGATATCGTGGGCGATGACATCTTCGTCACCAACACCCGATACATAACCAGAGGCATCAAAGAGAAAACTGCCAACTCGGTACTCATCAAACTCAATCAAATAGGGACAGTCTCTGAGAGCATTGACGCCGTAAGGATGTGCCGCGATGCCGGCTGGCACTATTTCATCTCCCATCGCTCAGGTGAGACGGAAGATACCTTTCTGGCTGATTTCGCTGTTGCTATGGACGGCGGCCAGCTGAAAACAGGTTCTGCCTCCCGAAGTGAACGCATTGCCAAATACAACAGGCTGCTGGAAATCGAACATGATCTCGGCGGCTCGGCGCTCTACTACTGGTAAATTCCAGCCACTGCAAACAAATCCTCTGTCCGGAACCTAAACCAGAGCAGCCGAAAATCTTTGACGATAGTGACAATAGTTATGAAAGCCATTGGAACCATCCATACGCCATTCGACAACTTGGAAGATATGCCAATTCAGCCCAAAGGTGCAGGTGAAATAATAGGCACCGTAGAATTGGAAGAACAGTACGTTGCAGGATTGGCTGATCTGGACGGGTTCAGCCATATCTACCTTTTGTACGAGTTTCATATGGCAAAACGAACTGCCCTTACAGTGACTCCTTTCATGGACACAAGTCCCCGAGGAGTTTTCGCCACCAGATCGCCTTTGCGACCCAATCATATCGGCATCTCCATCGTAAGGCTCATTGGTATTGCAAAAAACATCCTCACTGTGCAGGGGATTGATATTCTCAATGGATCGCCACTTCTTGACATCAAACCGTACATCGCCGCATTTGACGCAGGTGCAGGAAAGTCAATCGGGCTGGATGAAAGGTTCAGAAGAAGACGTTGCCCGCAAGCGATCGGACCGGCGTTTTGTCAGCTAAAATTTAAATCTAGGGACAATTTTACAAAAAAAATTCCCTGATTAATATTGACAGAAGAGTAAATCACAAGCAATTTATAAAATAACATTATGATACTGCATTTACTTGGAGTATTCTTGCCGGCTAGATCGGCGAAAAGAAGTAAGGAGTTACACCAATGGTTGAGTCACAGAAGGAAAAACCGGACCCACAACGTGTGGCAATATTACGTTCACTGCCTCTTGAGGTGAAAGAACAGATAACCGGCGAAGAAGCGGAGGCATTCATGTACAATCGTGAACTTCCTGAATCGCTTCTGGAAAAGCTCAAGGATTACCTCATTGAGGAATAGCCTTAGTGACTTGGAAACTGTCCCCATCAAGGGGGTACTGAACTGAGCACCCTTGCTTTGTGGAGGTGCCAACATTTTTATGTGCAGTTCAAATTAAGAATAATGCAAAAGGAGAAATACATGACTGACGCAAAACGCACCCCATGTCCAACCTGCCAAGGCAAGAAAATTATTGAAGGTGTTTGTGAGACTTCCTCGGAATGGAGTGGAACCCAGGAAGAAACTGATGATATGCAGTGCACACCCGATCAAAAATGCCCTACCTGCAATGGCAAAGGATACGAAGAATAATTCCTGAAATCAGTTTTCCGCCTATACTGTCGTCAACAGATGGGCGGGAAAATTATCCCCTTCTCTTTCTCACCCCACTATTCCTCTTTGTTCCATCTCGGCAATTCACTGAAATTTCAACTGGCAAGGTTGTGTCAGCCATGGCTGACTATTGCTGGCTTTCTGATTGGCCACCGCGTGCGTGGACAAGTGTCACCAAAAATCAAGTAAAATAATTTAGATTCCGAGATAGATTCAGCTCCCGTTAATGGTTATCCTTTTAAAGTAAAGAGGACAACGATCAAATCAATCGACGCCCCCACCTACAGGAGAATGACATGCACGCTCACTACCTGCAACATGTTCCTTTTGAAAGCCTTGGTAGTATTGGCCCGTGGCTCAAATCGGCCGGATACCAAATAACCGTGACGAAGTTTTACGAGTCGACATTATTACCAAATCCCAAAGAGATTGATCTACTCATTATTCTGGGCGGCCCTATGAGTACTAATGATGAAGACCGTTTCCCCTGGCTGAGATTAGAAAAACAATTCATCAGACAAACCATCGAGTCAGGAAAACCGGTACTTGGAATTTGCCTTGGAGCCCAACTCATTGCCAATGCACTGGGCGAATCGGTCTACCCCAATCGTAGAAAAGAAATAGGCTGGTTTCCGGTGAAGGGAATTCCCCAAAATGAAGAGACAACCTTTTGTTTTCCACCTTCATCAGAGGTTGTCCACTGGCATGGCGAGACATTCGATCTGCCTGAAGGTGCAGTGCTTCTCGCGAGAAGCGAGGCCTGCGAAAACCAGGCTTTTCAGTTCAAAAAAAACGTAATTGGCTTGCAATTTCATCTGGAAACCACCCCGGAATCGCTTCGTATTCTGGTCGAACACTGCCGGGAGGAACTTCAACCATCGAAATTCGTTCAGCCAGAAGCAATAATACTGGATCAGGCTCCGAGTAAATACCAGGAGATCAACAATCTTATGGGGGAAATACTTCTCTATTTAGAGAGATAACAAGAAATGGATCTGGATACTACACAGGAAAAAGGATGGTATCGACAATGGAACTGGAAATTTTTTCAGATTATATCTGACCCTACTGCTATTTCATTACCGGGAGTATTGAAAGACTGCAAAAAGAATATGACATAACGGTCCGATGGCGGACTTTTCCCCTTCACCCCGAAACTCCGGAAGATGGGCAACTGCTTGAAGATCTTTTCAGGACAACTCCTGAAAAAATAGCAGCAATATTTGAGCATCTTCGCGCTACCGCCGAGAGTCTCGGTCTGCCATTCAGCACACGGACCAAAACCTACAACAGCAGACTTGCTCAGGAATTGGGCCTCTGGGCAGAAGACCAGGGCAAAGGAGATCAGTTTCATATGGCTGCTTTCCATGCCTATTTCGCAGATGGTCTCAATTTAGCAAAGGTGCCGGTATTACTTAAAATTACCCGAGATGTCGGCCTGCCGGAAGAAGAAGCAAAAAAATTCTCACCCTCCGTACGTATAAGGAGAAGGTCGACAAGGACTGGGCGGACTCACGACTCAAATTAATCAACGCTGTACCGACCTTTATTATGGGGCAGCATAAGCTGATCGGTGCACAAAGTTATGAAACCCTGGAAGATCTTGTCAGCCACTATGGGGTCATCAAAAAATAGAAAGACAAATGAAAATAATTAAAGGAAATCTGATAACTCTTGCTCTCGATGGTCATTTTGATGTCATTGTTCACGGTTGTAACTGTTTCTGCACCATGGGAGCCGGGATAGCCCGAGCGATTCAGGACGAATTTCCCGAGGCCTATGCCGCCGATCTGGCCACCATAAAAGGTGACAGAAACAAGCTTGGTGATTTCAGTTTCGCTACGGTCAAACGCAATGAACATGAAATTACTATCGTCAACGGCTACACCCAGTACCAATTTCACGGCAAATCGCTTCTGGTCGACTATGATGCTGTGCAAAGACTTTTTCAAAAAGTAAAGCAACAGTTTATCGGCAAAAGGATCGGATACCCCAAGATAGGTGCAGGTCTTGCCGGTGGAGACTGGGAAAAGATTTCCCAGATCATTGATCATGAGTTGGCTGGCGAAAACCATTCTCTCGTCGTTTATGCCCCCTGAATTTTAGTATCAGCAGTCCACAAGGAGGGTATTCCTTTTAGTGCTCGCTTGTCGGGTGCTCTTTTTAGTCCCAGTACTTTGCAGGAAAGTGGCATACGGATTATTTTCTTGCGAAAAAACAAGAAAACAATCTGTATGCCGTTAATCTATTTTGCAACAGACTCGCTCGCCTCATCCACCAGATAGAGGATGGACCGGTACGGAATTCCACCATGAAGCGACAAACCGATTTCGCAGGTCTTGCTGGTTGAATATCCCGCCTCGCAGGTACAGACATGGTCCTTAAGATCTTTCAGGGCTGCTTCATTCAGTTCCGGAAAATTAAAACCACGATCGCCCGCAAACCCACAACAGTAAACATCAGCAGGCATTATCACCTCTCTGGCGCAGGCCCTGGCCAATTGCTCAAGCTTAAGCTCCAGTCCCAACTTCCTGGTAGAACATGTTGGATGTACTGCTATTTTCACATCCATCTGAGTGAATTTCAGCCGATCCATGAGATACTTAAGGACGAATTCGATCGGCTCAAAGAGCTGTAAACGTTTATCCAGCGTCGCCTGCATCCGGTAAAAACAAGGACTGGTGTCACAAAGTACGGGTATTTCGCCGTTGTTGGACGCTGCCAGGAGTGCATCGGAGAGTTCCTTTGACTTTCGATCGGCCTGAGTCATAAATCCCTTACTTTCAAAGGCCTGTCCGCAACAAAGGCTATCGAGTTTCTCAGGAAAGATGACCTCATACCCGGCCTTTTTTAGCAATGACTGGGTTTTCTGCGGTAAAGGTTCCCGTTCAATATCTTCTCTGGCAGGACCGCTCATAGCCCGACTGGCACAGCTCGGAAAATAAACCACCTTCAAAGGATTGGTGCCAGTCACCGGCTCCACTTTGATTTTCGGCACCCCCGACGGCATCTCTTTATTCCAAAGGGGCAGATTATCCAAGGTTGCTTTTCTGGCTATAGAAGAAGCAGTCTCCATAAAAGGAGTCCCTGTCATTTTATGGACGGAATCAACCACATTAAGGGTGGTGCTGATGGTCTTGGCCACCCCTCCAAAATTACCTGCCACCCAATCGGCGACGATATTTCCGAGCTTACCGTTGGATTCTTCCCGTAATGCCTTGACCATCTTGCCGGTGTCAATACCGACTGGACATCGAGTGGAACACATGCTGTCGGCGGCACAAGTATCCTTGCCCGGATACTGATAGGCCTTGATCAGCTCTTTTATCTTTTTAGAATCTCCACCACCTGCCATCTGTCTGCTGATCTCCCGCCGACCGACAATGCGCTGCCTCGGAGTGAAGGTAACATTTTTGGAAGGACATACCGGTTCACAAAAACCACACTCGATACACTTATCAACGATTTCATGGGTTGCAGGCAATGGCTTTAGATCCTTGATATGTGCCTCGGCATCCTCATTTAAGATGACCCCAGGGTTCAACAGATTATGCGGGTCGAAGATATTTTTTATCTCGCGCATCAAGCCAAAAGCTGCATCCCCCCACTCCTTTTGCACAAAGGGGGCCATATTGCGACCGGTTCCGTGCTCCGCCTTAAGGGATCCGTCATACTTTTCAACCACCAGTTTAACGACATCAGCCATGAAATCCCGATACCTGACGACTTCCGACTGGATAGAGAAATCCTGGGTAAAGACAAAATGGAGGTTGCCGTCGAGGGCATGGCCAAAAATAATCGCCTCATTATATTGATATTTCTTAAATAATTCCTGCAGATCGAGCGCAGCATCAGCCAAATGTTCTCCTGGAAAGGCAACATCCTCAATGATGACAGTTGTACCGGTCTTTCGAACCGCACCGACCGCAGGAAACAAGCCTTTTCGAATCTTCCACAGGGCATTGAACTCGGATGGGACATTGGTAAAAACGATGGGCCGCACAGTCGGCAACTCTTGAAGCGCCATCTGTATTTCCGAAATCTGGGACTGAAGTGATTCCGCCGATTCCGCTCTGGTTTCAACCAACAAGGCAGTAACTGTCTCCGATAGCTCTTTCAGATACTCCGGCATCCCCTCCTTATTTTCCACGGAGCGCAAGCCAGCCCGATCCATCAACTCGGCCGCCGCAACAGGTTGCTTGCGAAGTAGAGGGATAGCCTGACAAGCAGTCTTTACGTCCGGATAAAAGATGAGGGCACTGGCTTTATAACGATGCTCAACAACGGTTCGATAGACAACATCCGAAATAAACCCCAGAGTTCCCTCGCTACCGATCATCAGATGAATCATGATATCATAGGGATCTTCAAAATCAACGAGAGCATTAAGACTGTAACCGGTGGTATTTTTAATTTTGAACTTATATCTAATGCGCTCAGCTAGACGCTCGTCCGCCAACACCCGTTTCCTAAGTTGCCTAAGTCCTTCCAAAAGGGATGCATGACTCCGTTCGAACTCGGCCCGGCTTTTATCCTCTGCCGTATCAACTGCAGTTCCATCGGAGAGCACCACACGCATGCTTTCAAGAGTCTGGTAGCTGTTTTGCTCGACACCGCAACACATACCGCTTGCATTGTTGGCAAGGATACCACCGATCTTGGCACTGTCTATTGAGGCAGGATCAGGACCAATTTTTTTATCAAATTCAGCCAAAATTGCGTTGGCGTGGCTGCCGATAATTCCTGGTTCCAACTGTATCTTGCATGCATTGTCAAAAACTCTGTATTTCCGCCACCCTTGTCCCAATCGTACCAAAATGGAATCGGTAATGGCCTGTCCGGAAAGACTGGTACCCGCTGCTCTGAAGGTTACAGAGAGTCGCAGTTTGCTTGCCTCTCGGAGGATCAACTGCACCTCTTTCTCGTTTTCCACATTGATAACGATCTTGGGAATTAAGCGATAAAAGCTTGCATCGGTGCCGAAGGTTATCGTCTTGAGTGAATCTGTGATAATATTTTGTTTCGGGATTGTATGGACAATTTTCTGGTAAAATTTTTCATATCTTTCAGGGAGCATGGTTGACCTCTTTCAGAGAATTATTATTAAGTGGGAAGTGTAACCATTATCCAGACTTTTTTCACCGTAAAACAACTTCAACCTCAACCCGAAAAGGTCTATTGTGCAGACCAACTCGCCATGACTATAAACTTTTTTTCAGACAGACATAGAACAGAACGCTCCTTTCTACGAAGAATTTTTAATCCCCCAATGTCTTTCAATTCTCTTGTAAATTTCAACAAGATGGTGTGGTCTTGTCAAGAGAGAGAACAGTCTATTCACAATATAAAGGGAGAACATACAGCCAAGCAAAAAACCACAGGCCATTTGTAAAATATCAACAAAAGCACTATAGTCAGCTGTGACTCAATCAGTTCAAAAATTCTGATAGACAAAACAACAATTACAAACCTTGGAGGATCCCATGGTCACATCTATTATCCTTATGAATGTAGAACGATCAAAAATAAATGAGGTAGCGGAACTACTGGAAAGCACCCCTGGCGTATCGGAGGTGTATTCGGTGAGCGGCAATTATGATTTGGTCGCTATCGCCCGTGTTGCAACAAACGAAGAATTAGCGAATCTTGTAACAACAAAAATGCACGCGATAAGAGAAATCAAGAAAACCGAGACAATGCTTGCTTTTAAAGCGTATTCCAGGCACGACCTGGAATCCATGTTTTCTGTTGGAATGTAATGTGGCAGGAATTGCAGCCAATTTCTGCCATTTAATCTACTTAATGTTGGCCGAATTCAAGGATATGACTTATTTCGAGCTTATTCCCGACGACACTCGGGACAAGTATTGACGACGAAATGGGGGTCCACTTTCTTTTTCAACACATCTTCAAAGCTGTACCATTGCCCATCATACCTGTTCAATATTTTCTGGCAGGCACCGCAAACCTTCACCCCGCTCTCCAGCATCTCTAACTGATTTAAGGCATCTCGCAACTCGCCCACCGACTCTGACAAAGAGGATTGGGTTCGCACCAATCTCTCGGCTACTCGAGTTCGCGCCCGGAGTTCGTCGTTATTAAAGGGCTTCGTCATATAATCGTCTGCACCGGCATCAAAGCCTCGGATGATATCATTTTTGCTGTCTCGACCAGTCAACAAAATGACATAGGGGGGATTTTCCACGTCCATCTGTTTCACCCTCCGACAGACCTCAATTCCATCAAGTTTCGGCATTTCCCAGTCAAGGATAGCAATATGGGGTGCATCCGTTTTCTGGAGTTTAGCCCAAGCCTCTTCCCCATTCGTCACACTCTCAACGCGATAGCCCCAATTCTCCAGGCACACCTGAATCATCATACGAGTGGTAAATTCATCTTCTGCTATAAGTATTTTCACATTTCCCCCTTCCAGATTGTCTATCAGCCATTTCCCATCAGGGGACGACCTTTTACTCTTGTAATCATCTCGAATCTTTCCACTTTTGTCCAATCAAAAATATCTTTGGAACCAACTATATAAAATCACCAAATATCAAATTCACGGCCTTGACTTTTTGCCATCTGGGTGTCAATACATCAACAGGCAAAGGCCATTCTTTCCAGTCCTGAGTCTCTAGAAATTATGTCCTCTATCTTCCAACATTTTGTTGTGTCATGTCAAGTAAGATACTTCAATTATTAAATGAATAATCCTTTCCTCAACATGCGGACTTCTTCAGAACCTCAGTTGAAGCACTAATTCATTATGACAATCGCTATGGACGACAGTTATTATTTTTCTTTGAAAACTCGTTTTACCCCCGGTACCAAGTCCAACGAATCAGCATCGTTTCCCTCATTCTGGTTTATTTTCCAAAATGAGAAACTGCTGGTAGACATCTCCGGAAATGACATGAAATCCATCTGCACCAGTTCTCCGAACCGATTGGGCTTCGAGCCGATTTTCAGTCAATTCCTCGGACAATATGGCACAACCAACTGTTTTGTTGCCGAAGTCCGAGAACCTACATCTCCGCCGCCTTCAACTGAATTCAAGGGACTGAGAACACTTTTCGGTACAATAGATGATGATTTTTTTATTCTCGCCGGACGCGCAATACAGGTCCTGCACTGGCATAAAGAACATCAGTTTTGCGGAAAATGCGGCTCCGCCATGAAGAATCGGGAAACTGAATTGGCCAAAATATGTCCAGCCTGTAATTTCGTCAGCTTTCCCCGACTGTCTCCGGCAGTGATCATGTCGATCACCAGGGGGGACCATATCCTCCTGGCCCGCTCCCCTCGCTTTTCTCCAGGTATGTACAGCACTCTCGCCGGTTTTGTTGAACCGGGAGAAAACCTTGAGGAGGCGGTCATACGCGAAGTCCGGGAAGAGGTAAATATTAAAATCAGCAATATCAGCTATGTCGCAAGCCAACCTTGGCCCTTCCCCCATTCGATTATGATCGGTTTTTCTGCAATCTATGCCGGCGGGGAGATTGAGATAGACAATTTCGAGATAGAAGATGCCCAATGGTTTTCCGTGCAGAATCTTCCGCCCCTGCCTTCAAAAATTACCATTGCCCGTCTACTTATAGATAATTTTATAAAAAGCTGTTGTTACTGATTTGTAGTTTTAAATCATACAGAATTTGTCGGAGCAAGGAAACATTGTTGCCGGGATTGGTGGTTTTGCAGGATTGTCCGGGTGACTAAGTCATCTACTTAACCGTAGTACTCAGGACCTTCCCCTACCACTCCACCAAGAGGTATCGCGTCTAGGCCACAGAGGATAATTCATTGATTTTGAATATTTTTTTATTGTTCCCGATCAAATATCGAGACAGTTCTCTTGGCGATACAGAACTGTCGTGCACCAGCGACGGGTGGCGAGGGCACCCATTCCCCAAAAATCAAGGCGCTTGAAATCTGCCTGCTTGAGAAAGTCAAAGCCGTCCTGATACTCATCCCGATCACTGTTATCCCAAACGATCACCCCCTCGCGGCGCAGGGCCGGTATGCAGTTTTTCGCGCAGTTGACCCGATCGCGACCGTCGATCATTATTAAATCAAACATATTTCTATAACCTGCAACCTCCTGGGCATATTCTCTGCTGCCGCCCTTAGCCCGGCGCAGCAGATAAGTAGTGTTCGTCGGCACCTTCTCCTTGAATTGGGCGTACCACTCCTTGTCATGCTCACAACTAACCAGACTCTTCACCCGTTTGCTCCACCAGAAGGTCGAGTTACCGCTTCCATATTCGAAAACGGTCATCGACCGGGGAATCCTGGCAGCGAGGAAATCGAGTGCGGGGTAGGTTATCCAGGGAATTGGAAAGCCATCTTGATCTACCGCCTGTTTTTCCGCCATGGATCTGAGCCAACCAGTTTTCAGAAGGTAGCCGGGAGATTGACACAAGACTTCAATAAGTTCTCTAATATCTTTACTTTCAAATACCATATACGTCTTACCTCAGGCTGAGTGTAGATCCTCTCCGTGCGTTGTTAGCAGGATCACTGGCTGTCGAATTCGCCCATCGACAACACAGTATTTGATCTTCAAGCGGATTAACAATATACCGAAGAAAAGACCATTTCATCTTCAGTTTGCCTGCTCATTTCCTCGTCAACTGCTTAAGCGGTCCAAGGGAAAATAATATATCCATTTTTCAGAAGAATACATGGTAATTCCCGCTCATACTTGTCCCCACATTGCGAGAAAGCTATTGGGATTTCTGACGACCCCGCTTATGCACCTACACAATCTCGAAGCGTATCTCGGCTGGCCTCGACTCTTGATGAAAAGAGATAATAAGACAGGCCTCAGGTTTGGCGGCAACAAAACACGTTAGCTCGACTACCTGCTGGGCGATACCCTGCGTCAAGCTGAGGAGAAACAAGTACCCCGTTCCTTACCTTTTCCGGATGAGTCAAATTCGTCTTTGAGTTCATTGAGCAAGGAGTGTAGTATGAGCATGTACTTCAGGTGGTTTGTTTTTGGAGGATTACAATATATAGTAATTGGGCCTCGCATTTACCAACAAAATGCTGCCATTGCTAATATTATCCACTTCTCAAAAAACATATTACCGTTTTTTATCCAGCAATATCGACAGGTTAAACAGATTATTCCTTGACCGATAACTCGCTGATGTCATAGACTCATTTCTTTGAGTGGCCGACCACTCATTCGACAGGTAGTGGTTTGACCTTTAATAAAAACGGGAAACTTTAGTTCATAAAGAATCAAATGCAAAGCGATTCGCGCCAATCTAATTACCCAAAGGCACTTTCGGCTCCCACAAACAGAACTACTTTCATCAGCAAAAGCCACATTTACCAGGTGATTGAAGGTTCAAGGCGCAGCCCTAGAAAACGAATTTTACTCCCTTTCCACAAGGAACAGGACGCATCCATGCACAGGATGCTCAATGCACTGCAGCCAT
>CAWCTP010000022.1:187500-502914 GCA_963798425.1 uncultured delta proteobacterium
AGAAGGTGTGCCTGCAGTGTGATATTATTTACTAATTGAGCATAGTCAGGTTGCAGTGAAATGGGGGGAGCGACTGTTTACTAAAAACATAGGACTCTGCGAAGTCGAAAGACGAAGTATAGGGTCTGACGCCTGCCCGGTGCCGGAAGGTTAAGGGGACTTGTCAGCCGCAAGGTAAAGCAATGAACCGAAGCCCCGGTAAACGGCGGCCGTAACTATAACGGTCCTAAGGTAGCGAAATTCCTTGTCGGGTAAGTTCCGACCTGCACGAATGGCGTAACGATTTCCCCACTGTCTCAACCAGGGACTCAGCGAAACTGTAGTACCGGTGAAGATGCCGGTTACCCGCAACTAGACAGAAAGACCCCGTGAACCTTTACTATAGCTTGGCATTGGTTTTTGAGATAACATGTGTAGGATAGGTGGGAGACTTTGAAGCGGGCACGCCAGTGTCTGTGGAGTCACCCTTGAAATACCACCCTTGTTATCTTAGGAATCTAACTGCGGTCCATTATCTGGATCCAGGACATTGTCTGGTGGGTAGTTTGACTGGGGCGGTCGCCTCCTAAAGAGTAACGGAGGCGCGCGATGGTTCCCTCAGGCTGATTGGAAACCAGCCGTAGAGTGTAAAGGCATAAGGGAGCTTGACTGCGAGAGAGACATCTCGAGCAGGTACGAAAGTAGGTCTTAGTGATCCGGCGATTCCGCATGGAAGGGTCGTCGCTCAACGGATAAAAGGTACTCCGGGGATAACAGGCTTATCTCCCCCAAGAGTCCATATCGACGGGGAGGTTTGGCACCTCGATGTCGGCTCATCACATCCTGGGGCTGAAGCAGGTCCCAAGGGTTTGGCTGTTCGCCAATTAAAGTGGTACGTGAGCTGGGTTTAAAACGTCGTGAGACAGTTTGGTCCTTATCTGTTGCGGGCGCAGGATATTTGAGGAGATCTTTCCCTAGTACGAGAGGACCGGGATGGACGAACCTATGGTGCACCAGTTGTTCCGCCAGGGGCATTGCTGGGTAGCTAAGTTCGGCAGGGATAACCGCTGAAAGCATCTAAGCGGGAAGCCCACTTCAAGATAAGATATCCCATGGTGTAAACCATCTGAAGGCTCGTTGTAGACCACAACGTCGATAGGTCGGGTGTGGAAGTGTAGTAATACATGGAGCTTACCGATACTAATCAGCCGTGAGGCTTATCCATATTTTTTGATTATTTCTCTACTGACTTTTCTACTATTCAGTTATTGGACGACTCTTAGTATTCTCTCTTGCTTTTAAGAGAGAATACTCTAGAGAAGTCTATCCCCCAAAGGGGGACGAGATGAAAATAGCCATAAGGACAGGGGATAACAAACATCACCTCCCCTACCCTTACAAATTGACCAAGTTTTACGGCGGTCATAGCAAAGAGGATCCACCCGTTCCCATTCCGAACACGGAAGTTAAGCTCTTTAGCGCCAATGGTACTGCACGGGCGACTGTGTGGGAGAGTAGGTCACCGCCGTTTTTTATAAAGCAAAAGCCCCAGGCAGATTCTCTGCCTGGGGCTTTTGTCGTTTCTGCAACACTGAATTTATCGTAGGCGCCCCACTCTCTTGATCTATCTTGCAAAAAAATCTCAATTTATTTATATACTTCAATATAATTTTTTGCAGAATCTCTTCCTGATTATTTTGTTGTCTCATAAGAAGTGATCAGGAATTGTCTTTTTGTCATTATTTCCAATAACCATTTAAACTGACGAGACCATCAATGACTTCTTTGCCTCTTTCAATAATCATTTTGGCAGCCGGTAAAGGCACCAGAATGAAATCCAATAAAGCCAAAGTCTTGCATGAAGTCTTTTACTCTCCAATGGTACATCATGTAATCAAAGCAACTTTGCCTCTCCATCCGATACAAACGATTGTTATTATCGGTCACCAGAAAGCAGCTGTCGAAAAGGCCCTGAAATCCTTTGATCTCGACTTTGTAGTTCAAACTGAGCAGCTTGGTACAGGTCATGCCGTTCTAGTTGCAGAAAACTCCATAATTGAAGCCACCAATACAATAATGATTTTATGCGGTGACACACCACTGGTAAAGGCTGAAACCTTGCAGGAAATGTATAGCTACCATCAACAGCAAAATTCTGCACTTACCCTGATGACCACCGTCCTTGAGAATCCCAGCAACTATGGCCGTATTCTCTGTGATGCCAATAATAAAATTTGTGCTATTGTTGAACAAAAGGATGCAACGGATGAGCAACTGGAAATAAAAGAAATTAACGCAGGGATTTATTGTGTTGAAAGAACATTCCTCTTTTCCGCATTAAAAAAGGTGGGCACCAACAACAGTCAGGGTGAGGTCTATTTAACGGATGTTGTCAAACTCGCAGTTGATAGTGGTCTTATTGTGGAAAAATTCAGGTCTCCGACACCAATGGATGTTCTTGGGGTCAATTCCCGAGTTGAACTTGCAGATGCTCAAAATGAACTGCAAAAGCGTAGAAACAGAATGCTTATGTTGCAAGGTGTCACCATGAATAACCCAGAGACAATTAGCATATCTCCCGATTCCTCCGTTAACAGTGACACTATTCTCGACCCAGGTGTGAATATTTCAGGTTTGAGCATGATCGGCAACTCTTGCAACATCGGACAAGGTACGATATTAAAAAATTGCCAACTAGGTGACAATGTGACTATTGGTCCATACAGTTGTCTTGTTGATTGTACAGTTGCTGCTAATACGACCTTGCCGCCATTCAGTAAAAACTATTAGTGACTTAGAAAAAATGGTCTTTTTCTTTATACAAGACTATTTTTTCGTGAAGGAACTTATTTCCCTTAAGGGGGGACTAAACTGAGTCCCCGTGCTTTGCAGGGGGCAGTAACTGAGAAACGTAAGATTCACTCTCGTCCAGCTGCGCAAACCAAGATTCGACTAAATCATAGAGGATAATCCATGACAGATTTAAAAAAAATGTATTCCACTATTTTGGGGGATAGTTTTCCGATGGACATGACTATTTCTTTCGGAGATCAGAAGCTAGTCTATAAGAAAAAAACCTGGAAAATTAAACAAGGTGACGGAAATATTGATGAACGCGGTATCCGTTACGGTGAAAATCCGAATCAGGAAGCCGCTCTCTATGAGCTCGTTAATGGAAATCTGACCCTTGGCGATTGCAAATTTATTGATCCAGGGAACGGCCTGGTATCTGCAATTAATGTTGAAGATATGTTGCAGGTCGGTAAGCACCCGGGAAAAATCAATCTTACCGACATTGATAACGGACTAAATATTGTCAAATACCTGATGGATAAACCTTCTTCGGTAATTCTTAAGCACAATAATCCTTGTGGTGTCGCCTATGGAGATGATCTTGCAACCTCCTTTAACCGGGCTTTACGCTCAGATCGTATTGCTGCCTTTGGTGGAGCCGTGGTATTAAACCGAGCTTGCGACATTGAGACAGCTAAGCTTCTCTCTAAGAACTATCTTGAAGTTGTGTGTGCTCCGGAATATGAAGAAGGCTCCCTTGAAATATTAAAAAATCTCAAAAACTTACGTATCATCAAAATTTCCGACATTACCCGCCTTAGAGATTTTGAAAAATTTCGTTTTGTGGATTTTAAAAGCCTGATTGACGGCGGTATAATCGTCCAACAATCGGCGGTCAATTCAATTCGCAGTATTGATAACCTTACCACCGCTACCGCCACATGGAAAGGTGAGGAATTCAAATGTGACCGCCAGCCGACCAAAAGAGAACTTGACGATATGATTTTCGGTTGGGCCGTGGAACATGGGGTAACCTCTAATTCCGTGCTGTACGTTAAAGACGGTTGCACTGTTGGGATAGGCACAGGAGAACAGGATAGAGTTGGCGTTGCAGAGATCGCCGTACACAAGGCCTACAAAAAATACGCCGATATTCTCTGCTTCGATACCCATGCTATCGGCTATGCGGATCTTGAACTTGCAATCCAGAAAGGCGAAAGAGATGTTTCCGAAAAAGAAGCTATCGATACGCAGGTTCTAAAGGATCGTGCCGATCTCCCTGGTTCTGTCATGATTTCGGATGCATTTTTCCCTTTTAGAGACGGGGCAGATGTAGGCATAGCTCAAGGTATCTCGGCAATACTTCAAGCCGGTGGTTCTATGCGAGATTTTGAAACTATCATGGCCTGTAACGAAGCAGAGCCTAAAATTGCGATGATGTTCACTGGCCAGAGGTCGTTTAAACATTAACAGCGACAAACTGACTTTGTTTAGCAGCCAAGGAAGGCTGCTAAACAAAGTTCGCTTTGGAGCCATAAATGCCCAGAACTCCTTATTTATCAGCTCACAGCAAACCATTTGTCGACAATAAGGGAAACCTTTGACAAATCTGGTACCTGGAGAGTTTTTCCTTCCTTTAGCGGTTCCAAGTCAACGGAAAGCTCCGGTTCTTCAAACACAATTGCTCTACTAATTTCCGGCAGTGATACCTGGGCAGAAACCGTTCGGAAAAAAATGACATACCCGACAGTACAGACAGAGAAAACAAGAAATATCAGCAAAAACAGCATAACACACAATTGAGTAACGCTTATGAACGTTAACCCTTTCTTTTTTGATGTTTTTTTCCGAGTTGTTCTTTTCCGAGTTGTTTTATTCTTTGAAAGAGTCATGCCGCAATAAATAAAAATAAGAATTCCAGTGTGAGCCAGCCCCGATGTAAAGAGCAGGATTTTTTTAGAATATCCTTGGGAAGGATATGTTCATAAGCGGAAGCAATTACTTTTCTCGAGTAATCACATAGCGTGCAAGCCCTTCAAGTAAGCTTCGCTCAAACTGGATGCTGCTTCCAGAAAAAACACCTAACGCCTCTGATGCTTTTTCAACGGCATCCTCTGCTTTCTTCCTGGCACCATCGAATCCCCCGTATTTCGAGATGATCATACGAACTTCTTCAATACATTGAGATCTCCCGATATTGTCTCCAAGTATTTCCATCAAACGATTCCGATCCGCAGTATTCGCTTTGTTCATCGTCAAAATCAGTGGAATCGTCATCTTCCCTTCTGCGAGATCGTTCCCCACAGCCTTTCCAGTTTTTCCTGGATTTCCCTGATAGTCAAGGAGGTCGTCAACTATTTGATATGCACAACCTAACTGCACACCATATTCTCGAAGAGCTCTAACCGAGCGATCATTTCCTCCACCATACACTGCTCCGACTTCACAAGCGGCAGCGATAAGCAGACCAGTCTTTCCCATAATTGCATTATAATAATCCAATTCGGACAAATTATGCCTTTTGGCATTTCTGAGCTGCATAAACTCGCCATCCACCATGCCGGTTGTTGCTTTGCAAAAAATATCAAGTCCTGCCTGACCTGAATATTTTCCAACAGTTGCCATGGACTGTGCATGCAAAAAATCGCCGGCAAGAATCGCGGCAATTATTCCGAATTTCAGGTAAACTGACTGTTTACCTCGACGAGTTTCCGATTGATCAATTATATCATCATGAAAGAGAGTCGCTGCATGTAAGTACTCAAAAGCAACACCCAATCTGTATGCGTCATCATCTTTCTTGCCACAGAGCCTCGACGCGACAACTACAAGCAACGGACGAATTCGTTTGCCCCCATTGAAAAGGCCATAGTCGAGAACTTCCAGAAGCAGCTCATCAACATCGTATTTTAATCGGGCAAGATCGCCCCGCATACACGCATCAATTTTTTCAGCCTCCGCTTTTACAGAGACAAGAATCGATTCCGCCTTGATCACGTTTTGCATTCCTTAGCTTTCCTCAGTTGTGTTCGTCATTAACTAGCTCACCATAAAATTTTTCGATATCACCCATGGTTCTGGTAATTGGCGACGGCGGCAGACTCCTGAGGAAAACGCGCCCATAACCTTTTTTAAAAAGACGCACATCCATAATGGCGATCACTCCCCTGTCTGTGACCGAACGCATCAAACGACCTACCCCTTGACGCAAAGTCAGGATTGCTCGAGGTACCTGAAAATCAAAAAAGGGTTTTCCCCCCTCTTCGTTAATTCGCTGAATGCGTGCCTGGATTACGGGGTCAGTTGGAACCTCAAATGGTAATTTCTCAATAATTACGCAACTGAGAGACTCTCCAACGACATCAACACCTTCCCAGAAACTGGCTACAGCCAACAAAACAGAGTGAGTTTCCTCCCTGAAACTGTGCAAGAGCGAATTGCGAGATGCGCTGCCCTGAACCAGCACCGGATAATCTAAAGCATCCTCAAGTAATGTCGCCAATGCATCCATTCCTCTAAAGCTGGTACAAAGAATGAGCGCCCGTCCTTCACTCAATCGTAATATTTCCAAAATACGCTCGCCCGCAAGTTGCAGGAACTCGTGAGAGGTTGGTTCAGGAAAACTCTCCTCCGGGACATACAAAAGCGTTCGATTGCGATAATCAAAGGGTGAACTGAATTGAAGAACTTCAGCACTTTCATCAAGACCAAGACGTTGTTTTATATAAGCAAATGAACCACCAGAGGCGAGAGTTGCAGATGTCAACACACAGGAACCGACAGTAGAATAAAGATTCTTGTGCAACTCATCGGCCACGTCAATTGGCGTTGCAGAAAGAATAACTGCTCGCTCACGTTTCTCATACCAATGGACAAATTTATGATTATTGTGGTCGAAAAAAAGAGCAATGTCACGCAAATTATCATTGAGCTCCCCGCCCCTTTTAGCAAAAACTTTCCAGTTTTCCCCAAAATGCGAATAATCTCCCATCCGGGCAACAAGCTCTGTTATGCCAACAGAGAGAAGTTCAACTTCGCTACGCCACAGGTTTTGCGTTTGCTCATTTACCAGTGTTTCCAGGAAATATCGTCCAGTTTTTAAGGGGAATATCCTTGAGAAATTGTCGATACGCATTTTTAATCCACTAACAGACGGCAACAAAGTGTCGATCAGTTCCGGTGGTAAATCGGTCTGTGCCTGTCGTTCGATATCGATTAAAAGATCAATAAGTTGATATTGACTAAAGTTTTTTCCAAAAAACAAGGAGGCAACATTCTCTAAATGGTGTGCTTCGTCAAAGATTACTGATTCATATCGAGGCAACAGCTCTCCAAAACCACGTTTTCTAAGAGCGAGGTCAGAAAAGAAGAGGTGGTGATTAACAATGAGCAACCTTGAAGATCCAGCTTTTTTTCTGAGTTGGTTAATAAAGCAACTGCCCGCTTCAGGACAATCTCCACCTAGACAATGATTTGACAGAGATGATATCCTCGACCAAAATCCGGATTTTTTACTCAACCAATCCAATTCGGATCTATCGCCGGTTGAGGTCGTCTTCATCCAACTATCGATTTTTTCCACCCAAGGGTCATCGACCAAAGAAAGCTGAGGATTTGAACGATATTGAAACCACCGATAATGACAGAGGTAGTTTTCTCTGCCCTTAATACTCAGTGCAGATATTTTTTGGTCTAACACTTTTTCTACAAGGGGCAAGTCCTTATTGATAATCTGATCCTGTAAATTGAGAGTCGCAGTGGAAATTACAATTCTTTTACCTGATAAAACAGCAGGAATGAGATACGCCAGGGTCTTGCCAATACCAGTTTCTGCCTCAACCATTAAAACTCGTGCTCTATGCTCCCCGGGTTCCACATCTGTGGATGTTTTCAGTAGGACCTCAGCAATTGCTTCAGCCATTGCACCCTGGCCAGCCCTTGGTTCAAAATTAGTAAGGCAGGATGAAAGCCTTCCCTCCGAACCAAAAATATCTGTCAATTGCTTCATTTTATGATATTGCCTCGTTAATATCTTGCTACCACCACACAAGGGGATACTGGAAACAATCCTGATTTATTTACAGTTCATTAGGGTCGAATGAAAACAAAACCCACTATACATCAGATTCCCAGTTGCGGTAACACGATTATTGGAATTTTTAAGGGATTGATTTCAAATAATCTCCTCTAAAGGATGATTACTTTTGCAGACATACATCTATATATGCTAAAACAATAAGTGATTAAATTTTTTACTTGTTTATGACTATTATCCTTGAAAAATCGACATGGTTGATATTCTCTTACCTCAATACTCCGTTCCGTCGCTTGCCGTCTCCGAACTGCTTTTGCCAGGTGAAGTCGTTGCTGTTGTAGATGATTCACCTGAGATTGTCCTTTTACTCTCTCACTATCTCACGAATCAGGGCTTCACTGTTGTATGCGCCGGCAGTGCCAGTGGCTTTTACCAACTCATGGCCTCGCAGAACATTGCCCTTGTACTCCTGGACATAGGCCTTCCGGACCAAAACGGCAATGAGATATTGCAAGATATAGTTCCTTCTCATCCTGAGCTTGGAATCATTATGGTTACAGGAACTACCGACATAGATGTTGCTCTGGACTGTTTACGCAAGGGTGCAGACGATTATCTGCCCAAGCCTATAAGCGTGAACCAGTTGAACTATACCGTTTTGAATACTTTGAAAAAAAGGCGGTTGGCTATCAATAATCGTCAATTTCAACAGGAACTTGAAGTTACGAATGCCAGGATGCGCTTTCTTCATCATCTTAACTTGAAGATGAATACCGCCTACCTTAATACCGTTGAACTACAAGGCATTCTTCAAGCCATCCTCGTGGGTATAACTTCTAATGACGGCCTGCGGTTCAACAGGGCTTTTCTGGCAATGTACAATAAAGATGGATCCATTCTCGAAGGAAAACTCGCAATTGGTCCGGCCTCCCGGGAACACGCTGGACAGGTCTGGGACTCTATAAAAGAAAAAGGCTTACAACTTGACGATATTTTAACCACCATCCAGAAAAAGCATATCAATGAGGACATCGAAGTAAATAGAATCATTCAAACGTTGAGGATCTCGGCCGAAGATGTGGACCACGTGCTTCTCTATGCCAGTCGATTGAAACGATCGATACTTGTTCAGAATGGTAAAGCTAAAGGTTGTAAAATTCCCGAAGACCTCATCCGCACCCTTGGAGAATCATCTTTCGTCGTCGTCCCACTCTATTCCCCAGACAAAGCACTTGGTGTGATGATTGTTGATAATTTTGTAACAGGATCGCCAATTTCCACCGAAGACATCAACGGTTTAGAAATTTTTGCGAGCCAGGCAAGTCTGGCAATCGAACATAGCCATCTTTATTCAGATATGGCTGAAAAGATAGAAGCTCTTGAGCTTGTTACCCAGGAGCTCGAAAAAAGTAAGGATCAACTTGTTGAAGCTGAACGTTCAACAGCAATCGGCCAGATGTCCGCTCAACTCCTGCATGCCATCAGAAATCCGTTGACGTCGATAGGCGGGACCGCACGACTGCTGGTCAAAAAGACAAGTGATCCATACATCTCAAACTTTCTGAACATTATCACACAGGAATCTTCGAAAATTGAAATTATACTCGAAGACCTGTTTAGCTTTGTTGAGGACACAGAGCTTACACTTGGAAGTCATTCCATTTTTTCGCTCATTCGAAAAAGTGCGATGGTCTTTTATGCAACAATGAAAAATTCAAACATTCAGTACACCTTGTCCTTTGAGGGACCTGGACCATCTCTTATGATCGATGAGCATAAAATCCGGCAGGTGTTTCTTCATCTCATCCGAAATAGTCTGGAGGCAATGCCTAACGGTGGATTGCTCGATATTTCAGCAACGGATGAAGATCAATTTGTCACTGTTTCCTTTACCGACTCCGGACCAGGAATACCTGCGAAAGCTCTTCCACATGTTAAAGATCCTTTTTTTACAACGAAGATTTATGGTAATGGAATTGGATTGGCCCTGGTTGAACAGACAGTTCAAGCCCATGGCGGTACATTTTCTATTCATGATGCGCCAACGGGGGGAACCCTTGCAACGGTGGTTCTCCCCAAAACCTCATTTTCTTCCAGCTGATAAGAAACAACCCAGCAATGCCATACATGCTGTCAAAACAAAAGTCACTCGCAATGCTAGAATAAAACTGGAACTATCTGCCGCTGTATATTCTCCCAGCCTTCCTCCTCCGCTAAAAAAACTGTACCACCAGGAAAAGAGTGCCGCAGCCAAAGTAGCACCTGTTACCATCCCGAGATTTCTGGCAGTTGCGAGAATGCCCGAGGATATCCCCAGATAATTTTCTTTTACCCTTGATAAAACCGAAGCACTATTGGGAGAGAGGAATATCGATTGACCGGCTCCAAGTAAAGCCAGTTTCAAAGCAATTTCCACATTTGAGCTCTCTACGGATAACAAAGCCAGTCCTAACAGTGCGACAACACTCAAACCAAGACCAAAAGTCGTTAGATATCTTGCGCCTATTTTATCATACAACCAGCCTGAACATGGCGACAAGACGATGAGCGTCGCTGGAACAGCCATCATTAACTGCCCCACCTTTTCAACAGGCAGGGAAAAAATGTATTCCAGATAAAATGGAATGAGGGCAAGTACAGTAAATAAGACCGCGAACGAAATGGCGGCGGTAAGAACAGCTGTCCAATAGTACCTTTCTCTAAAAAGAATAATAGGTAAAATAGGATTGGCCGCTTTTCTTTCTATCCGTATGAAAAGATATAAAAATGAACCGAAACCAAAAAAAAGAGGGACGGTAGACATACTAAGAAAGAGATCTAACCTATGAAAAATACTCACCCCGAGCACGACCATAGCTACCCAACAGCAACTTCCTCTCCAGTCAAACTGTTCTGCTGATTGTTTTTTCAACTGACCTATGTGATCAAGCTGGAAAAACTTTCCGAGAAGAACTGTCATAATACTAACAGGCAGGGTTATCAGGAAAATAGCGCGCCAGGAATACATGCTCAGCAATAGACCACTGACAAATGGGCCGGTCAGCAGACCGCAGGCCGTCGCAATACCGACTAACCCCAAACTTCGCCCGAGATGATCAACAGGGAAAACAGTTTTAATTATTGCCGGTCCCGAAGACATCATCATCGATGCTCCCAAAGCCTGAATAAACCGGCTGAACAACAACCATTCATAACTGCTAGACAGGTAACAGGCCAGGGCGCCAAGAGTGAAAAGTGCCATTCCGGAGAGATAGATGTTTCCTCTCCCCAATCGGTCTGCCAATCTTCCCCAGAACACCAAAGTAATTGTAATAGTAAGGAGATAAAAGGTTACAACGAAAGCAGCAGACTCCAGACTGATGTCAAACGATCTCATGATCGTTGGCAATGCAACATTGACCATGCCGCTATCCATGGTCGACAGGAAAACTCCGGTCATAACAAGTGACAGTACAAGCCAGCGGCTGGGATTTTGCTTGTGTCTTTTCGTCAATGTTTATCCCACAAGAAAAAATAAAAAAAAGCCCGATGGAGAAAACTCCACCGGGCTTTAAGAACTACGTAAAAGGTCTAAATCGTATTCTTTCTCAAATTAGAAACTGAGAGAGATCTGAACACCACCTTCCATTACATCTTCACCAACTGCATCACCTGCCACGAGGTAAGCAAAAACCAACTTACCGGTCAGGTTATCCATGATTTGATAGGTAAGTTTTCCGTCAAATTCAAGACCAAGCTCATCTTGCATGTCAGGTGTCGCAGTAGTACCAACATTAACTTCTTCTGCCAACTGTGCATACCAAACGTCGAAATCGAAGGTCAATTTATCTACAGGCTTAACAGTAACACCAATATTGGCAGCCCAGACATTAGAGATATAGTCACCAGGAGTACCGTCGGCTACTGCACCATTCAGATCGAATGTACCCAGACCCATGATCTCAGACCAGTAGTGAGAAGGACTAGGTGCAGTGAATTCTTGTTCACCAGTACCATCATCATCACCAGAAGCATAGAAAGCCTCACCATGAACGATTCCTGCGTTTGCACCAGCACCGAACAACCAAGCGCTTTTATCATTATTGGTTGCAGCACCGGTATCACCACCTTCGTAAATGCCTGTCATCCATGCAGAAACTGCGTCGAATTTGAGATCAACATCAACACCAAGCCAGTAATATTCTTCATCACTGCTGGTAACGTTCAACCAAGTCGCATGTGGAGTAACTTTTACTGCATCATTGATGTTAAATGATGGCATTGTAGACAAAACATGTGTGTCGCCAATTGCCCCGCCTGTTTTAGCAATTAGTCCTGTTTTTGAACTGAATGTGTAGGCAGCCTTATTTACATCTTCCTGTGGGCCAGCTGCATAAAGAACTGGAACCTTAACCATACCAAAATCTCCGGTTACAACAGCACCGGAAAAATCGTTATCAAAGATAAATCCACGAGATATGACAGCACCCTGAATACCAAGCTTGACATTTACCATTCCAAGAGTGAAATCAGCATAGGAATTCTTTAATTCAAATACATTACCATCAGCACCAATATCTCCACCAACAGCATCGCCCCAGCTAGTGTCAAACTCGAACTTATTGACGAATTTGAAGTTGTCGCTGAATTTTGCAGTGTAGTACAGACGAGTACGATTTTCCCCAGCATTGAATGCTGAATCAGGTTGAACAAAATTATCACGGAAGTAATAATTTGTACGCCATATACCACCAAATTGACTCTCCACTGCGAGGGCGGAGGTAGCTGCAACACCGCCAACGAGCATGAGACCAACAGCTGAAGCAATTATCTTTTTCATCTTCTCTCTCCTGAGAACTGTTTTAGCCCTCTTGGGAGGGCCATTTTCTTCTTTGCACGGTTAACAAGCTGACTACCAGCTTTATCTCTTCTCTACAAAAAGCAAACCGGCAAAAATCTTTCTATTGTGGAGCAATAATAGCCTTGGCCTTTCCCCTTGTCAAGATTTTTTTACCTCTAGGTATAATTTTTTATACTTTCCCGGGAGTAGATACTATTTTTTTACCTTTTTATGCGAAAATTCAAGATCATAGACAGTCAATTCAGTCTCACCTCCACCTGGTAGTAAATCTGCCATAGAGCCACTTTTCGGCAAATGTCCGATAAATAATCGACCGAATGATGTGTTTGTATCAGTTTCTGTCTTTTTCTGGGCTTGGGGTTCGTCAAGCAAGGTAAAACCATACCCTGCGACATAGCCTTTGAAATTACCCGTCCGCCATGATTCAGTCAATGCTGAGCCATTCCAGGCCATACTGACAACTGCACCACTATCATAGAGGCGTAGTCTGTTAAAAAAACTAAACCCTGCTTTTTTGACCTTCGCTGACAACAATTTCCTCTTTACCATCTTTGTTTATATCTGTCACGATGATCCTGGCCGGTACAAAGATCAAATCACGCTCGGCATCTTCATCCGGAGAGAAGTTTCGCATACTATTTTTTAACGTGGCGTCTCCCCGACTTGGCCCAAGATAAATCTTACTGCTCGCAAAATTCTTCTGGCTGACCCACATCAACTCATTGCCCGGAGTGTAGACTCTCAGTTTTTCTTTTTGATCGACAACTATAGTTTCATAAAAGCCATCTCCATCCAGATCCGCATAGACAAAATCAAACAGATTGACTGAGGCCGGCAGAGCGAGACGTTCTCCTTGAATTATCTTCTTTTCTGCATCAAAGGATACGAGATAGACACCCGGGCTTACTAAATTAATCCTTTCCACGCCTCTCTTCTGTCCGGCAAGCTGCCATCCTTTTCCCGGTACAAAAAGTGGACGCAGATACCAGGGAATATACTGAGTAACAATTTGTAATCCGCCGGTTGCCTCATACTTCATAATCATTGAGGAAACATACAGACCATCTGTTCCGCTGATGTAAATTTCATCTTTGCCATCACCATCGAGATCGGCAAGATTAACAGCATGGCTGACTATAGTTGATGGCAATTTAGCATCTGCTATTTGTTTAATAGCATTGTCTTTGGTACTGAACAGCTGGAGCCCCCAACTGGTCAGAACGAGGATTTCATCATCTCCGTCCCCATTGACATCGCCAACTGCCATAGCCCGCATATCAACGGGTATTGTCACATTCAGTTGAGCACCCCTGCCCTTGGTTGTCACACCAGTGCCAGCAACACCCAAAATCGTCCCGGTATATTTATTCCTTTTGTATGCTTCCTCAGGATTTGCTGTCACAAAGCCTGTATTTCCACCGACATCTTCACTTTTCTTCCCTTCGCCAACCATTTTAGACTGATCACCAAAGGCCTTTTGTGCTATATCCCTGGAAAGTTGCTCAACATCGGTGATAAGTGCATCAGGCTTCTGGGAATGAACGGAGAAATGGAGGATTTCCTCTTCTGGAATAAGTGGATAGAGGTCCACCTGAATTTCCAAGCCGCTGGTAAGAGAAAAGAGCTCTCCCGTGACCAGATAGTCCGCTTTTTTCCCACCGACTGACAGACCTTTCTGATTCCCCTTTTTCTTCAAGGAGTTCAATTCTTTTTGACTAAATGTCCTCTCCAGCACATTTACCTTATCTATTGCTGCCAGCCGACTGGCAAGCATAGCCTGAATACTGTCTCTCAGGTACGAATAGCTCCCAGCTGAACTTTCATCAAATGTCGAAAAAACAATTTGATACTGCTTATTAACTTGAACCTGTTTTTTGTTTTCTGCGCCGGACACTGAACTAAAACAACTCAGAGTAATGCAAAAAAGGGTGACTGCTATTATTTTAACTCGCATGACTTCTCCCAATCATTTAGTGCTCGCAACCATACCTTGCATTGCAATTAATCAACCGTACCTATCACAGCAAGCTATCTATATCTCAAATCGTCTGGACAAGCAAGACAAGTATCTTGGCGACAGGTGGGATAAGATGTTAACTCCAACCTCTCTATTTTTTTTCAATATGACGTCCTCGACATAAAGAGAGCTAACTATTCGTAAAATTAATAAATTTATATGCCCAACCTCTGAAAACAGTGGTACCCTGTTCTTAATTAGTTCTTGACTTTTCATCCTCTGAGATAGAAAATAAGCGATAAGAATCGTTCTTGGATTAATTGGAGCAGTGGTTTCATGAAATCATTTTCTTATGAAGAAAACAAAATCAAAGCGTCTTAGATAAGAGAAAAGATGATGAGAATTATTATTTTCCCAATAATAATAGCTATTCAACTCATTTGTCAGGTTGGTCTGGTGTATGGTGGAGACCTCTACACTCACCATGCGTACAAAGTTACCTCTTATAATTTAGGTGTTTTTCAAGGCTTTCAGAATAATGGTGCAGGGAATGTATCAAGGGATTTCAAACCACTTCTTATAACCAATACAACCTCAGACATCCTTAACAGTGAACACCAGAGAACAGTTTCCTTTGGTGAGACGGCACCTCGAAGATCCAGCATTAGTGGTATAGCCCTCTCCGCCCAGTTTGACGCTACGAATAATATTGCCATACAGGGTGCATTTGGTCTGACCCGAAACCTATGGACACCTGAGTTAGGCAGCAATGTAAGCGGATCAAGCTGGGAAGCCGATCTTGGAATTGTTTACAAATTACTCAACAACTTATCATATGAACTGCACTTTGGTTATATGGATACTGGCAATCTATTTACCGACCGGAGCAGTTATACTGATGTAGAAAGTATTATTATGATAAGTAATCAACTCACGCTGAGCTTCTAATCATAAGTAACAGAATTATTTCGATCCGTTAAGGGTTATTGTTCAATCAAACTCACTCGCTCCTGGCTAGCGATCCCCGTAGAAATGTTTTTCTACGGGTTTTTTTTTGTGCATTGCAGGATTACATCAATAAGCTGTTCCAGTAGGCATCGACTTGACAAGTTCCCCTGACTGGAATAAGAAAACCATGATGTACTAACGATTGAACACTTTCGTTACAATATCGCTTCTACAATAATCTCGGCCATGCACATTAAAAACGATCAACCTGCTTACAACATCCTCATGTACTCCCATGACACATATGGTCTTGGACACATCCGAAGAACAATGGCCATAGCTAACCATTTGCGGGACTCAAACACCAATGTGCTTATCCTTACCGGTTCACCTATCGCCGGACGTTTTCACTTCCCCCAACACGTTGATTTTGTAAGAATCCCAGGAATGATCAAAAAGAGCAATGAAGATTACCAGTCCTTTTCTATTCGTATTGATCCTGAAAAGGCGCTTTCTATCCGAACAAACATTATCCTGGCTACCGCCAAAACCTTTCGGCCCGATCTCTTTATTGTTGATAAAGAGCCGTTGGGCCTCAAACGCGAGGTCCTTCCAACTCTCGAATGGATTAAAAAGGAGAGCCCATCTACTGTAGCAGTGTTGGGATTACGCGACATATTAGACGATGCCGCTGTCATTCAAAAAGACTGGAACGACAAGAATGTCTATACCTACCTGGAACTTTTATATGACGAGATATGGGTTTATGGAAATCGAGAAATCTATGATCCTATTGAAATGTACAAGATGCCCGAAACGATACACAACAGGATTAAGTTCACGGGGTACATTTCTCGAAAGAAAATCTCACTGAAATCCAAGGCAAAAGCCAGAAAAAAATACAGGATAATGGAAGACGACAAATTCATCCTGGTCACCACTGGCGGAGGTGGAGACGGTCTTGAAGTAATCGATCATTACCTTGCTATGCATGATTATTTTCCAACCTCCCTCCCTTTTAAATCGATGATCATTACCGGTCCCTTCATGCCAAAAAACGTCAGGGAAGCCTTCAGTAAACGGGCTAAAAAGTTTGGCATAAAAATTCTCCCCTTTCACCCGAGGCTTGAGGAGCTGATTTCGGCAGCGGATTTAGTGGTTTGTATGGGAGGATACAACACTATCTGCGAAATACTCACCCAGCAAACCCCTGCCCTAATAATCCCCAGAGAAACACCTCGACAAGAGCAATTGATCCGGGCAAAAAGGCTTAAGAGCAGAGGGCTCCTGGATTTCATTCCCTGGACAGAAGTTACTCCTCAAATTCTGCGGGAGAAAATCTTCACTATCTTTCACGAGCAGCACCAATATAAAGAGACTATCAAGTCCTTTAAACTCTCCGGCTTGGATACCATGCGGGCCCGGTTGACCTGTTTCAAAGAAATGAATCCCGATGCCATGAAATTTTCTGCTGAAAACTACGTTGGACAAACCGTGAAAAACTGATCTTTCTAACTTTTCCACCATGACACTACAACATCCGAAACCGACACTCGGTTACATCCTGAAGGGTTATCCAAGAATCTCCGAAACGTTCATCTCCAACGAGATTTTGTTGTTAGAAAGAATGGGTTTCACGATGCATCTTTTCCCCATGCGACAGCCGCGTGAATCCTTCAGCCACGCCTCAGTAAAAGAGATTAAAGCACGGGTCGATTATTTGCCCACGGACCTGTTTATCGATTTTCACCGTCTGCTCCTGCCAAATATTTTTCTGGCCGCCAAAAAGCCGCGACAATTCAAAGAAACACTCCGAGTCGCCGCACAAGGTGTCAGCAAAGGTAAAGAACTGGCCACGCTAAAACATCTTTTCCAGGCGGGATATCTGACCAACAACCATCTTGAAAACCAGAAGAACATTGTTCAACTCCATGGCCACTTTGCCCATTCTCCCACCTCGGTGACCATGTTCGCCTCGCTACTCTCCGGAATTCCCTTCAGCTTCACTGCCCATGCAAAAGATATCTACACTTCTGACAAAGAGAAAATTCGCAAGAAAATTGCCCATGCTCAGTTCGTGGTAACCTGCACCAGGCACAATAAAGAATATCTACAGGCAATTGCCGGGGACTGTTCTACCCCAATATATTGTATCTATCACGGCATAGACCTGGATCTTTTTCAGCAGACGGTACCGCATCCCGAAACGCACAATCCGTTCAAAATTCTCACCGTAGCGAGGATGACACAAAAAAAGGGGCTGCCGACCATCTACCGGGCCCTGGCAGGACTACTCAAAAAAGGCATTCAGTTTCAACATACCCTCATCGGAGATGGAGATGACAGGGAGAAAATCCTTGCCTTAATCTCCTCTCTTGGCCTTGAAAATCATTGCCAATGGATCGGGACCCAGACTCATGAACAGGTGCTTCTTCATTTTAAAGCCAGCGACCTTTTTGTTCTTGGCTGTGAAATCGCAAAGAACGGAGACCGGGACGGTATCCCTAATGTTCTGGTGGAGAGCCTGGCTATGGGTGTACCGGCACTGTCAACCAATGTGTCAGCTATACCTGAAATCCTCATTAACGGGCAAACCGGCATGACTGTGCCGCCATCCCAGCCCGAACAGCTCGAAAAAGCCATGTTACAAATACTGACTGACCAAAACCTCCGCAACCGATTGATCGCCGGTGGAAAAGCACGCGTTAAGGATCATTTCGACAATGGTCAGTGGATACAAAAACTGGCGGAAATTTTTCGCCGGCACAATGAAAATTTCCGCCCTCGCTGAAGAGCGCGGGTATTCTTTATAAGCAAGTAAAGAATTTCTTAGGTACTATTAATTACAAACAACAAAGGCCTGCACCATGGAAAATGCTCCTAAAAACGTAGAAGCCGTCACCACCTTCGGTTTGATACGACATGGTCAGACAGAATGGAATATCCTGAAAAAGATACAAGGTTCCGGAGACTCTCCCTTATCCACTCAAGGAAAAGAAGAAACCGACGAGTGGACAGAGACCTTGAGAGAGTACAGCTGGGATAGGATTATCGCAAGTGATCTGGGCAGAGTGCGAGCGACCGTCGACATCATCAATCGAAGATTATGTCTACCAGTCACCTTCGATCCAAGATTACGGGAGCAGCACTGGGGGGATTGGGAAGGGCTTACCATTGCATTTATTCAGCAGAATTATAACGAAGATCTGGCCCGCAGGGTGGCTATGGGTTGGGACTTTTCCGCTCCCGGTGGTGAAACCCGGCATGCTGTAAGAGACCGTGTGCTCGCGGCCCTCCTTGAAAGCGCACAAAAATGGCCTGGTAAAAAAATATTAGTCGTCTGCCATCAAGGGGTGGTAAAATCAGTACTCTACGCTATCACCAAGCGGGAATTCCTTCCCGGCGAAGACCCTTTGCTGCAGCACAACCGACTCCATATAATCAGCTGCACCCGGAACCAGTTTTCTCCGGTGGAACTCAACATCCCACGAACTCCGAAACTATGAACATTTCCTACTATTGTCAACATGTTCTGGGTATCGGCCACTTCCATCGCAGCATGGAGATCTGCAAGGCAATAGCTCGACACCACCCAACAACATCTGATAGTTGGCGGACCTCCGGTGGAAGTTGCCCATCCCGATATCCAGGTACTTAAGTTACCAGGCCTGCAAATGGATAGCGAGTTCAATAGCATGGTTCCCTGTCGCTCTGATTTATCGCTCGAGGAGGTCAAAACAGCACGAAAGAACCAACTTTTCACCCATTTCGAAGAAAACAGACCCGATATTTTTATTACTGAGCTCTATCCTTTTGGGCGGAAGGCTTTCAAATTTGAACTTGACCCTTTGCTTGAGGCAATCCGGGATGGTTCACTGCCAAGCTGCTCTTGCTACTGCAGCGTCCGGGATATTCTGGTGGAAAAGACAACCGGCAGGGAAAAGTTTGAACAGCGAGCAACACAGACAGCCAATTCATATTTTAAAGGTATTCTCGTTCATGCGGACCCCGAATTATTACACTCGATGAGACTTTTGGCCGAATGGCTGATATTCACATCCCTCTGCATTATACCGGTTTTGTCACCAAAGCCGCCCCCCGGGGAGACAGGCAACGGATCAGGAGACAAATTGGCTCTATCGCCTGCCGACAAACTGATTGTTGCCAGTATAGGCGGTGGCAATGTGGGGAGTGAATTGCTTTATGCTGTGACCATGGCGTTTAAGATCATGGCAGAGTCCATATCGGCTCATCTTCAGCTTTTCTGCGGACCGTACTGTGACGAAAAGGTGTATCAGTCGTTGCAAAACAACGTCCAGGACGAATATCACCATTGATCGTTTTACCGACCACTTCCCCGAATGGCTGGAAGCAGCAGACTTATCAATTTCGATGGCCGGCTACAATACCTGCATGAATCTGGTTCAAGCCGGGATTCCTGCCCTGGTTTATCCCTTTAAGCAAAATAGAGAGCAGCGACTTCGGGCGGAAAGACTTGGCAAAAAGGTCCCAATTGTAATCCTGGAAGATGCCGACCTCACGCCCCAGCTTTTATCAAAACGGATGATACAACAATTCGCAAGTCCCCGTATTTCTGCAGACATCAACCTGGATGGGGCAGAAGAAACAGCACGACAACTTGAAATCTGGTATGCGGAGCATTCTGTTCATGACTAAACCTGCCTCAACTTTATATTCCATAAAGCACCTTGATCTTGACGATAAAATCGCTGCCCATATTGATCAGGGATGTCAACTGTCAACACATCGTCCATTGGTATTTTTCCGGGCCGACGATATTGGTATTCCCTCCCTCAGGTTTCAGCAATTGATTGAATGTTTTCAAAAACACAAACTTCCCCTCTGTCTGGCAACCGTTCCCGCCTGGCTCACAGAAAATCGACTGAAAGAAATTCGTCTGCTGACCGGAGTAAACAATTCACAATGGTATTGGCACCAGCACGGACAGGTCCATCGTAACTTCGAAAGAACAGGCAAAAAGCAGGAGTTCGGCCCTGCAAGAACGAAGAGCGAAATCCATGCCAGTCTGCTCAAGGGAAAAAACCGGCTTGAACAAATGCTCGGTAAAGATTTTCGCCCTGTTTTCACTCCCCCATGGAACAGGTGCAGCAGCGACACCCTCCAGTCTTTGGTCGATCTCGGTTTCAAGGCTGTCTCAAGAAGCAAGGGTGCTCGCCCGGAAACGCTCCACAATTTACCGGATTACCAGGTTAATGTAGACCTGCATACCCGAAAAGAGACTGACCCCTCTCTTGCCCTGCTCAACTTTCTAACAGAACTTAAGCAGGGTTTGGCCTCGGGCCAGTGTGGCATAATGATCCACCACCAGAGAATGAACCGATCAGCTCTCGACCTACTCGATATCTTGCTTGGATTGATACAAAGCAACCGGAAACTTTATCCGGTTCATTTCGGTGAGCTCTCACAATAAAAAGGTCCCCTTAAATAATCTGTGTCTGAACAAAATCACTCGCCATTTTACCAAAGAAAGATTATCAATCTCATAAAAGCTTCTGGGAATTTATTAAACGATTACGTCTGAATAAAATAAGGATACATATGTCCAACGCCTATCTTTTACTCGAAGAGCTTTATCGAAAACTCCACCGGTTGGGTCACGCTCTCACTTTTCTCCAATGGGACCATATGGTAATGATGCCGCCGGGTGGCAGTGAATCCCGGGCTGCGGCCATCGCTGAGTTAACTGCACTTCAACACGAACTTCTGACGGCCCCGAAGACAGGAGAACTGTTGCAGAACGCTGCCAGACAAACAACAGCACCGGAACAGCTTCGCAGTCTCCAGGAGATGGAGCGGGAATACCAACAGGCCATCTGTTTACCGCTTGCCCTGGTAAAAGCCAAATCTTTGGCCGGATCAAAATGCGAACACGGCTGGCGCAGCCAACGAAAAGATAACGACTGGCCCGGCTTTTTGAAAAATTTCAAAGAGGTAATCAACCTTGCCAGAGAGGAGGCGCAGGCTCGACAAGACGTTACTGCCGGACGTTTTCTGACGCCCTATGATGCACTGCTCGATCTTTATTGTACCGGGGAAAGCGACAGCTTTATTGCAGATGTTTTCACAAAGCTCAAACAACTCCTGCCCGAACTGGTACAACAAGTTGTTGATAAGCAAAAAGGCGAGTCGGTCCCGGATCTCACCGGTCAGTATCCCATCGACCAGCAGCGTTTACTTAACCTCGAACTCATGAAATGTCTGGAATTTAATTTTGATCAGGGACGACTGGATGTCAGTTCCCACCCATTCAGTACCGGTTGCCGTGGCGACCAACGTATCACTACCAGATTCCGTGAAAGTGATTTTCTTGACGCGCTGATGGCCACAGCACATGAAACCGGGCATGCCGGCTACGAGAATGGGCTGCCGATAGAGTGGGACAGTCTTCCTGCAGGAGACGCGCGCAACATGTGCATCCACGAGAGCCAGAGTCTGCTCTTTGAAAAACAGTTATTTTTGTCTCGCGCCTTTATCTCTTTTTTCAGCGGCAAAATACATACTTTCCTCCCCAAAACTTCAGGAATAGGCGCTACTCAGCTTTGGACCGCAGCAACGAGAGTCCAGCCAAGTTACATCAGAGTCGAAGCCGACGAGGTTACCTATCCACTCCATATCATTCTCCGCTATGAAATTGAAAGCAGCCTGATCAACGGCTCCATTAAGGGTGAGGACATCCCCTCGCTTTGGGATGATAAAATGCAGGAATACCTCGGCCTTTCCACTGCAGGAAACTACCGTAACGGTTGTCTGCAGGATATGCATTGGACCGATGGATCTTTTGGTTATTTCCCGTCCTACACCATCGGTGCACTCAACAGTGCCCAACTGTTCGCGACTATTCGCAGCATTTATCCAGACTGGCAGGAGAGATTGGCCGGCGGCGATGTCCATTTTATCCGAGACTGGCTGCAAAAGACAATCTGGAGTAAAGGATCGACCATGGATTCACAGGATATCATCCGTTTGGCCACCGGAGAATCGACCAATCCAGATTATTTCCTCCGCCATATCCAGCAACGGTATCTCGACGATCTTTATTGATGAGGTATATCATCCATGCACTTCTCTTTTCACTATGCTGTTTTTACAGCTATTTTCAATAGAGGTGTATTGACAACCCCTTGTTTAAAAACTAGATTTGACTGTATGGTGATTTACTGAATTCTGAAATAAACATCTGTGCTGAGCGGTACCATTCACAGGTTAACTCCTCATTAAATACCGGAGCCTAAGCCATGAGACGTCTTATCGCACTGCCGCTCTCCAAATCCTTCCAAATGGCCTATCAGTCGATCCGGGTTCGATTTTTTCGCTCACTGGTCACGACCATGAGTCTGGTTCTTGCAGTGGCCTTTCTTACTTTCACCCAGGCCGAAAACAATATTTCAGAAAGCTTGCTTGCTTCACAAAATCCAGTCTTCATTCAAGTCCTCAGCAAAATCGGTTACGACGTAACTCCCAGCGCTACCAGCAAAGGCGGCTCTGCCAAGGAGCACTGGATTGTTTTTCTCTCCCTGCTGGTCTGCGTCGTAGGGATAGTCAACGCCCAACTCATGTCAGTGACAGAACGATTTCGAGAGATAGGTACCCTCAAATGTCTGGGAGCGCTTGACCGGTTTATCGTCAGAATATTTGTTATAGAGGCGACAATGCAGGGACTGACGGGAGGGATAGTCGGTGCTCTGCTGGGAGCCCTTGTGGCTTTTACCGCCTCAATCATCAGGTTTGGCTTGTCTTCAGCATCTTTTATGCCATGGTCCGACATTGCAGCAACCATGGTTTACGCAGCCTGTATAGGGACCGGTCTCAGCCTGCTGGGTGTATTGTACCCTGCAATTGTTGCCTCCCGAATGCAACCGGTGGAAGCAATGCGGGTCGAGCAATGAAATGTCGACCTGTCTAAACCTCTAAGGCAATCTTGATCATATGACCGAAAAGAAAAAAATAGTCAGGGTAACCGGTGTAACCAAGGATTTCGATCTTGGCAAAATCGTGGTTAATGTCCTGAAAGGTATCGACCTTGAGATCGAAGAGGGAAAATATATATCGATCATGGGCCCTTCAGGATCCGGGAAATCGACGCTCTTCAATATGATTGGCGGCCTCGATAAGCCGACAAAAGGAAAGGTCTTTATTGATGAGGTCGATATCTCCCAACTGGATGCCTATGAACTTGCCTGGCTTCGATGTCGGAAAATCGGCTATATTTTCCAGACTTTCAACCTTATCCCGGTAATGACGGCTCTTGAAAACATTACCATTCCCATGACTTTTGCCGGGGTGTCAAACGATGACTCGCTACGGCGCGGTATGGAACTGCTCGACCAAGTCGGACTCACCGGCAGGCATACACATCGACCTTCTGAACTTTCCGGTGGCCAGCAGCAACGTGTCGCCGTGGCCAGGGCACTAGCCAACAGCCCCGCTATCATTTTAGCCGATGAACCGACGGGGAATCTCGATTTGACGACCGGAGAAGATATTATTCGGCTTACTGAAAGAACTGAGTCTGGAACGGGGAGTCACTGTAATTTCTGCAACGCACGATTATAAAATGCTCAACGTGTCCGATCAGGTCGTCTGGATCAGGGATGGTCATGTAGATAAAATTCAACAAAGAGACGAACTGGATATAAGAACAGGCGGGATGGAAAACGCAACGCACTGAAGCCGCCACTTTTCCGTTAAGAAATTCAATTTCAACCCCCAGAAGCACCTTATTCGGCAATGAAAAGAGCCTTGGTTTTTCTCAACTTGTTCCTCTGTCTGGTCGTGCTATCTGTGCGTCCCTGCACTTGCGGAAACAGCTGCGGAACAATTTTCTCTGCACGAAACAATTGAGACACTCAGTAGTTTTGGCAGCAGAACGACCGGATCTCCGGGATATGAAAAGGCTGCGGATTTTCTGGAGAAGAGATTACGCGCTCTGGGTTTTGATCCACAATCCTATTTTTATGAACTGCCAATCCGCCATTTTGTAAACGCGGAACTGAGCTTTGACAACAAAAAACTCCCATTAGAATCCTTTACTAATAACGCCATAACCCCTGAAGCAACCGATGGGACTCTCTCAGCACCGCTCTACTATGTCGGCAAAGGTCAACTGCAGGAAATTGATGGGAAAGACATACAAGGCAGTATAGTCCTGATTGACTTCGACTCCGGCAGGAACTGGCAACTGCTGGCATCTTTAGGGGCAAAAGCCGCAATTTTCCTGCAAGATGACACCAGTCAGGAGCGCATTTTCTTTACAGAAAAACATGAGCTTACCCCACTCCAGTTTCCTTGTTTCTGGATGAAAAGAGACCAGGCGATTAGATCATTCGGACCCCTCCTGAACCAAAGAACTCCCCTTAAATCTAAGGTAAAACTGCAATCGCAATGTGTCTGGGAGAACATTCTCGCTAAAAACATTTACTCGCTCGTTCAGGGAACAGACCCGGAATTAAGCAAAGAACTTCTCATTATCGAGGCATTTTTTGATAACGAAGAATTTGTATCGGGAAATTCTCCAGGAGCAGACGCCGCCACCTCAATCGCCACCTTCCTGCAAATTGCCAAATCCCTTGCGGATAAACCCCAGCAACGATCCATTCTGTTGATAGCGACCAGCGGGCAGGCGCAGACCCTTGCCGGTATGCGGGATATGATCTGGAGTATCAATGCCAGATCAAAGGATTTACGAGATCAAAAAAAACAGTTGCAAGAGGAAATAAAGACAGGCAAGTCCACTCTAAAAATGCTGCAGGGGCTGACTTTTCCACTTGCCGAAGACAAAAAAAGAGATGTGTTTATTGAGCTCACTATAAAAAACAGTCTGGAGAAGGCTATCGATCAGATCTCCAGAGAGCTCATGGGCCTGAGACTGAGTAAACAGACAGACGAGGTAAAGCGTTTAATCAAGCAAGGTGCAAGCCAGCGCCTTCTCTATAAAAGGCTCGGATGGGCCCAGAGCTTTCATGATCTTCCGGCAGGGGAAACCGAGCTCTTCAAGCAGATAATTCCCGAGGCCATCGCAAGAAATGAACTGCTCGTAAGAGATGCGGGACGCCAGCTCAAAGCATTACAGTCTGCATCGACCTTTCGTAACCTTGTCCGGGACTATGAGGTGGCGGCAATTGTCAGTTTCCATCTTTCCAGCCACGGCGATGGAGTCGGAGGTTTTAATCGAGGATGGCTTTACAATCTCAAACAGACTATCAACAGGACCTCAGTATACAGCCCTATCGCTGACGTTCTTGAGAATATTGGCCAACCCGCTGTTGGAAGAGCTCGCTACCAGGACACTCTTCGCCCGAGCCACCTGCGCACATGGGATTCCTGGTTCTTCGACAAACCAAACTTGGGTGGAGAAGTCAGTGCCCTTGCCGGTTACCTCGGCCTCAGCCTGGTGACGACTGGGGATGGCCGGATGTTGTGGGGAACTCCTTCGGATACCACAGAGAAAATAGACTGGACCTATCTTAGCGATCAAGCCCAACTTGTGGAAAGACTCGTTCTGGGGCTCGCCCGGACCAAAACCCTGCATAGCGATGATCTTCCAAGAGACGGCTTCGTTTCGGTAACTGCACGCACAAATCTCTTACTACAAGGGGAGTTATTTGCCAACTATCCGGCCCAAGACACAACAATCCTCGCCTACCAGGGTTTAAACAAATTCTACGCAATGGTCGACGAGTTCGGCTATTCGAGGATTAAAGGGGTGGCCGATAAAAAGCACGTCCTTGATAAACTTGTTATCGAAGGATATCGATTCGACAAAAAAACCGGCAAGGTAATCTGGGCCATTGATAAGAAGGAAACCGGGAAAGACAATTATCGGTTAAAACTGTTGCGTAAATCGATGCAGACAGACCTTGTCATGTTCAACTGCAGGCAAACCACCTTGTTTGATCTACTTGAACCCCGAAGCTTTGCCTATATGACTAAAATTCATCTTTTTGACGGCAGACGCGATGCTCCTCCGGAACATTACTGGTTCAGCCGAATCGATACCCGGGATTCGATCATTTCCTCCATCTACACAGAACCGGGCACACGCCTCAAACTTACCTTATCTGATACTGTGCTCACCAATAAGATGCTCCTCACCAACGGTTCAGATGAGCATAAACTTGGCATTGGTTACCTGGTCGACCAATATCCGGCCATCCCAAATACCAGATATCATGCGGCTAATGATGCATGGACTCTCCTCGATCCACGTATCAACAATCTGGAAAGCCACGGCATCTATGATGCACGTATCAACAATCTAAAAACCAGAGGAATAAATGCTCTTGAAACAAGTTCTGAAAATTTTGATACATTTAACTTTACAGTGGCCCGCGCAGCAGCAGCAAAAGCCCTTGCTCTGGCGGACAGGGTCTATGTTCAGATCGAGAGCACCCAGAAAGATGTACTTTTTGGTGTTCTTTTCTACATAGCTCTTTTTGTTCCCTTTGCTTTTGTCATGGAGCGCTTCATCTTCAACTTTGCGACTATCTATAAACGAATTGTCGGCTTTTCCCTTATTCTGATCCTTCTCATTACCGTAATATACAATGTTCATCCCGCCTTCGAACTGGCCTACAGCCCTATGGTGGTTATCCTGGCCTTTTTTATCATCGGGCTTTCATCAATGGTCACCTTAATCATTTTCTTTCGGTTCGAAGATGAGATGATCCTTCTCCAGCGTCGAGCCACCCATAAACGACCGGAAGAGATTAGTCACTGGAAAGCCTTTGTTGCAGCATTCTTCCTCGGAGTATCCAACCTTAGAAGGCGACGACTGCGTACTATTCTGACGTGTACAACTCTTATAATTCTGACCTTTACCATAATGAGTTTCACAACCATTAAATCCAGCCGAGAAGAGGTCCGCTTACCATTTCAAGCCAAGGCTCCCTACCAGGGGCTCCTGCTGAAGAGAGTCAACCGACAAAGCTTGCCCCCCGAGGCTACCGATATCCTTGTCAACAGCATGCCGTCGACCAGTCGATCAGCCCCCCGAATCTGGCTTGAAGGGCGAGACCCCGCCCGCCCAGTCAGTGTTCCACTCAGACACGAAAGTGCTGAAATTTCAATACAGGGGCTCATTGGCCTAAGTCCAAACGAAGCATATGTCACTCAGCTCAACACCATTCTTACAGCAGGCCGATGGTTCACTAGTGATGACCAGACGGCAATCATTCTTGAAGAACAGATGGCCTTTCGGTTGGGAGTTATGGCAGGCAAAAAGCAGACTGTTTTATTATGGGGTTCGCCTTTTACCGTTATTGGTACATTCAAGGCTGCAGATTTCGAAAAGGCAGCTGACCTCGATGGCGAACCGCTCACTCCGGTCATTTTCCCCGAAGAGGCCGGAACCGAAATGACTGATGCAGAGATGGAAGCCCTGGAATCAGGAGACGATGTCCGCTCCTTTCAGAGCAGATATCAACACATCCCGGCTGGCCAGACAGCGATCATCCCGGCAACAACTCTCCTCGCGGCCGGAGGTCAGTTAAAAAATATCGCCGTTAAACCCGCTGCCCCAGGTGACATTCCTACCATTGCCCGCAGCTTGACTGACAGATTCAGCCTGGCAATATTCACAGGGGAAAAGGATGGAGTCTGGCTCTATAACGTTAGTGATACAATCAATTACAGTGGGGTTCCGAATATCATCATTCCCCTGCTTATCTCGGTTCTTATCGTCCTGAATACCATGATCAGTTCCGTGTATGAACGTAAAGGCGAAATTGCGGTATATACTTCTGTTGGATTGGCCCCCTCCCACGTTGCTTTCCTCTTTGTCGCAGAAGCAATGGCTCTTGCGGTAATTTCTGTGGTGATCGGCTATCTGGTGGCCCAGGTTTCAGCGGCGATTCTTTCCACAACGCCCTTATGGGCTGGGATCACGGTCAACTATTCCTCCATGGCCGGAGTTGCCGCCATGGTGCTTGTTATGTCGGTTGTACTTGTCTCGGTCCTGTATCCTGCCAGAGTAGCTGCTCGCATTGCCATCCCTGACGTCAATCGAACATTCAAGCTCCCCGTACCTGTCGACAATAGGATTCAGGTTACTCTTCCGTTTTTAATGAAATTCAGAGAACACGAAAGTATCGGAGGATTCATCTACCAATATTTAAACAGTCACCGGGATGTCTCTCATGGGATTTTTTCAACCGGCCCCGTGGAGGTGGTCTTCAGCTGTTCAACGGTGACTGAAATCCATAAAATGATTAGCGAATCGGATAACCCAAGCGACCTAAGATGCTTACATATTCGCTCAAACGTGTGGCTTGCTCCTTTCGATTTCGGAATTATGCAGACCGTAGACATCCAGTTCTGTCCCGCACAGGAAGGCCAGGAATTTCTTGAAATACAAATTACCCTTCATAGGCAATCGGGTGAATCTACAGTCTGGCAACGCATCAGCACTTCATTTCTCCACGAAGTACGCAAGCAACTGCTGGTCTGGCGCTCTCTTGATCAAGAAACCCATGAGCAGTTGGAAGAATATTTTCAGAAAGTTGTCGCCGATAAAAGCCTGGCACCGGAGGTTATCTAGCATGGAAAGTTCTCCCCAGAATCCGACATCCAGGCCTATTCGCTTGCGGGCTCCACTGATTGGCCTCCTCCTGGCTGTGGCCACCTGCCTGTTCACTCCATATAATAATATTTACCTTAGAGCCACTCCACTCGGAGGCGGACATTTTCCTCTTGCTCCTTTTTTTATTTTTCTGTTTCTGGCCATCTGTACCAGCCTGATTTCCAAACTTTTCCGATCCGCACTTCTATTGAGCGGCCCTGAACTGCTTGTTGTCTGGATTGAAATGGTTATCGGCTCTGGTATCGCCTACACAGGCTTTGCCCGCACTTTTCTGATCAATTTGACCGCTCCTGTACATTTTGCGACACCAGGAAACCATTGGAATGAAGTACTCAACCCCCTTATACCACCAACTTTAGCTCCAACCGACCCGAAAGCTATTGAGCTTCTTTATAATGGTATTACAGGCGGCCGGGATATGGGTTGGTTTGAGGTGGCTTCAGCCATCCCTTGGGCTGCCTGGTTGGCACCCCTTTTCATCTGGGGAATATTTGTATTGCTTTCTTATCTCGTCATGCTTTTTCTCATCAATATTTTTTCCAGACAATGGATCCATAATGAGCGAATGAATTTCCCCCTGCTCAAGGTCCCCGAGATGATAAGTAAGGCGGTAAGTGAAGGGGAAACAGGCAGCTTTTTCCTTAATCGTTTTCTTCTCACCGGACTTTCCATCCCTGTGTTTCTCCACCTGATAAATGGTTTAAACCTTTACTATCCGACCATTCCGCCAATTCCGACCCTCTTTTTGGCCGGACCCTATTTTCCTGACAGCGGTTTACTCACCGGTTTTCACAAACTAAAGATCTATCTCTACCCATCCTTTATCGGCTTTGCTTTCCTGACCTCACGCCAGATCTCCTTTTCTTTCTGGTTCTTCTTTTTAAGTGGTTGTCTGTTGTACGGTATCCTCAATCTATTCGGCTATTCCATCCCGGTTTCTGAATTGGGGGTCACCTTTGGCCCTACTCTGGCACGCCCGGAAGAAATGCAGATGATTGGAGCATATGGTATTTTTTTCCTCTTCCTTATCTGGCTGGCACGGCTCCACTTGCTCGATGTCTGCAAACAATCCTTGTTTTTACAAAAGCGAACGCCAGGAAGATCTGAATGGTTCGATGTACGAATCTCGTTTTGGGGGGCGATATTGGGTTTTGCATTGATTATCTGGTGGTACATCCGGCTCGGCATGGCCCCTGTCACAGCGGTACTTCTGGTGGGAGCATTTTTTATGATTATGTTGGTGGCAACCCGTATAATCTGCCAGGGGGGACTTGCCTATTTCACCCTCACCGCAGCTCCCACCGACGGCATGATTGCCCTTTTCGGGACGAAATTATTTGCAGGTGCCAGTGGTCTGCTTGCCGGTATGAGCCAGAAGGTCCTTTTTGTTGACCTGCGGGAATCACTGATGCCGTCTCTCCTTCACGCACGCCATCTCCAGCAAAACAGAAACCCTGCCCTGCTGCTTTTTTCCGGCCTTGCACTCACTATTGTTGCTTCCATGACTGCCTCCATCCTCGCTATGATGACACTCTGTTACCGATACGGTATCCGCGAGCTACAGCTGGATTGGTCCAGCCAAACCACGACGGCAGTGTACGAAAACATCTATCGCCTCGTTGCCATGGATACCACCACCGGCAGCTGGATCTTTATCTTTGCCCTGGCGGGCGCTTTGGTGATGCTTGTGCTGGTCACCTGTTATCATCGACTGTACTGGTGGCCCATCCATCCAATCGGATATCTCACCGCCTATAGCTCTGCCATGCGTATACTCTGGTTTAGTTTTTTTATTGGTTGGGTCTGCAATGCGCTGTGCATGCGCTACGGTGGAATAGTAGTTTTCAAGAAAGTGCAATACTTTTTCATCGGCCTGATAATCGGTGATTTTCTCATGGGAGGCGGTTGGGCACTGGTAGGAATGTTTACCGATGTCAGTTATCAGGTTTTACCTAATTAGTGCCTTAGGAATGATTTGTTCAGCCTGCAATGTTTTTCCCTCTACGGGATGTGAAATATGTATGACGATAAAGAATTAAAAGAATATCGAGATCTGCTTCCCGCCCCTACACACTTTGAAGAGGGGTTTGACTGGAAGACCATCATTGGCGCCGTTTTCATCGGATTTTTAATGATGCCGGGATCGATGTATCTCCAATTGGTGATCGGCCAGGGCATCGGTCCGGCAGCCCGATGGGTGACCATCATATTGTTTGCCGAAATCGCCAAGAGAGCCCATTCCGACCTGAAACAACAGGAAATATTTCTCCTGTACTATATGGCCGGCGCAGCACTTGCTTCCCCTTTTTCCGGTCTGCTCTGGAATCAATATCTGGTCCAGTCCGATGCTGCCCGAATGCTTGGGGTCACCGAGTTTATTCCTTCCTGGGTCGCACCTGGACCTGATTCCCAGTCGATGGTGGAACGATCCTTTTTCCACAGAGACTGGTTGATCCCGATTCTTTTGCTGGTTGGCTCACAGATCATCCAGCGAATCGATCATTTTGGTCTCGGTTATGCCCTCTTTCGGATTACCTCGGATGTTGAAAAACTCCCATTTCCTATGGCTCCGGTCGCAGCTCTCGGCACTATGGCGCTTGCCGAATCCGCAGAAGAGAAGAAAAAGAGTTGGAAATGGCGGGTATTTTCGATAGGTGGTGTTATAGGTCTTGCCTTCGGCTTTATTTACGTTGTGCTGCCAATAATCTCCGGGCTGATCTTTACCGAACAGATAAGGCTCATTCCAATCCCATGGATAGAACTTACCGGATATACTGAAGACATCCTGCCAGCCGTGGCCACAGGATTACAGCTTGATCTTGGACTTCTTTTCGTTGGCATGGTTCTGCCTTTCTGGGCGGTAATCGGGGGACTGATCGGGCTTATCATCACTATCATTCTTAACCCAATACTCTATTCCGCCGGAATTCTGACCAGGTGGCATCCGGGCATGGCGACCGTCGATACAGTTTTCGCCAATAATTTTGATTTTTATATGAGCTTTGGCATCGGCCTGGGGCTGGCAATCGGCTTGATAGGCGTTTGGTCGGTCGTCCGTTCGTTTCGAGAAAAAGATGGCAACAGGGGTACTCTCCATGACCTGTTCCATCCGCCACCCGGTCGAGGTGATTTCAATTTCTGGATTGCCATTGGTATTTATTTTTTTTCAACACTCTCCTATGTTGGCCTCTGCATCTGGCTGGTACCGTCTTTCCCCTGGATTTTCTTTCTTGCTTACGGCTTCATCTACACTCCTGTTATCTCCTACATTACCGCCCGAATGGAGGGTATCGCCGGACAGTTTGTCAGCCTACCCCTTGTTCGGGAAGCAAGTTTTATTGCCGGTGCCCGTTTTTTTGGCTATCAGGGGATTGAGATCTGGTATGCACCCATTCCTGTCCATAACTACGGCGAGGCCACTGTCCAGTTCCGGCAGATCGAACTGACCGGTACCTCCCTTCGAGGCATTATCAAAGCTGAACTACTGGTCTTTCCCATTGTGATGATCGCCAGCCTCGTCTTCTCACAATTTATTTGGCGACTGGCCCCTATTCCTTCAGCCAATTATCCGTACGCCCAGGAACTCTGGCATCTGCAGGCCCTAAATACCTTGCTTATGCAGACCTCCACCTTGGAAGGCAACTCAATGTTCTACCAGGCATTAAACAGTTCAACAGTCTTTTCCGGTCTTGGCTTCGGACTGGTAATGTACATGATTCTCAGTATTTTTGGCTTACCGGTGCTTCTTATCTACGGCGTAGTACGAGGACTTGGCCAATCCACCCCCCATGGCATGGTGCTTGAGGTCGCTGGGGCCTTGTTGGGCAGGTATTTTTTCCTTAAAAAATACGGTCCGATGTGGCGCCAATATGCTCCGGTGCTGCTGGCCGGTTTTTCCTGCGGCATGGGGCTAAGCGGTATGTTTGCTATGGGTTTTGCTCTTATTATGAAGTCTCTTGGCCATATGGCTTATTAGTGACTTAGAAAAAATATTATTGCGCTTTTTGCAATATTATTTTTTCGTGAAGGAACTTATCCAGCGCTCCTCAGCCGGGTTAATGACTTAGAAATTCTTTCTCGCTTTTTGAGAAAGAATTTCGTGAAGGAACTTATCCAGCGCTCCTCAGCGGGGTTAGTGACCTAGAAATTCTTTCTCGCTCTTTGAAAAAGACGCCCAAATTCAAGACCCAATTTCAAACATTTATAGGAAGCATAGTTACCCCCCCCAACCCAGCAAACTTGACAACACTACCAATGACCCCATATTCTTAACTATACGAAAACCAAGCCCAACCATCCAAGTTAAAACGTGAAACCGCATGACAAAACTCAAATACACAACCCTCTGGATCCTTCTTTTTAGTTTCTTCTTTGCAATTTCCCCCCATAAAGCTGCGGCGAAAACCGTTCCTCATGAGATTGCAGGTATAGTTCTCGGAACCAATGTTGATCAGTATCCGGATATTATCAAGACCAATTTTCTCAAAGAAATGGTTGTGACAGATTGGCATGGCTTTAGAAAAGGCACTATCTCCTATGGTACATGCAAGTATGTTGACGAAATCCTGAAAATTGACATGAAATACGAGGATAAGAGTAAAGATTTTTTCAATAAATTATTAAAAGAATTTCGTGAAAAATTTGGCGAGCCCGATGAATGGAAAGGTGATTCCTTCGGGATAATGCACGTATGGAAATGGCAATTTATAGATAAAGAGAGCAATCAGGTAAGTCTGGCATTGCAATATAACGGTAAAAATTCCAACGAAACCATTGGCAATATGATAAGACTCTCCTACCCTGGAAAAATAGAGGAAGAGCGAGTCTGTTTTGCTCATATGTGCCAAAACAGCAAAAACAAAATCGATACATCTCGAAGAGATGAACTGAAAAAATCAAACTGGTCAGACCTTGTCCCCAAATAACATTATCACCTCAAGGCTGGCCGGACCTGATCGGGACAAAAGATTAATTGCCTGGAACGGCGTACAGCTGCGCATTCCCTCAGATTGGGATACTCGCGTTTCAGGACAACGCCATCTCGTTTTTGAAAAAGATTTCCAACCTCAGCTACAAATCCGCTGGGAAAAGTCAGTCCATCAGCCTCCCAGCTATCTCCACGAAAGATTGTCCCAATTTGCCGGTCCGAGGGGTTCCATTATTTCAGAAGATTGTTTCCCTTTGGAATTGCGAAAATTCAAGAATAATTTTGGCGAAGTACTCTGTTATCAGGAAGAAAGCATGGTCAAGGGAGGCATCTGTCTCTGCGAAGATTGCCACACCTTGATTCTCTTTCAACTGCTCTCTGCGGATCCGTCGCTCTTACAAGAGGTTAGCGATTGTCTGACAACGCTTTCATGCCACAATCATTTAGAAAGCCTGTGGTCTATCCAGGATTTTTCTCTTACTCTCCCCCACTCATTTATTTTAAAGGATTACACTTTCGGAGCTGGACTTACCAGGCTATCTTTTTCAAGTTCCGATCTCTTTCTGCAAACCTGTCGACTCGCACCAGCTGATACCCGTCTAACTGGCCAGTCGCTTGCGACTATCCTCACCACCCTGACCGATGCCACCGATCTGGAAATCGTCACAGGGATAGACAATAACTCTTGTTCAGGACACAGGAGTCCAAACATCCTCAAACAAATCTTATTTCGACTTCGCCGGGACAAACCTTTTATCATCTCAAAGATATGGCATGACTCAGTGAACAACCGACTCCTTACCGTTGTTCTTTCTTCTAAACGTCCAATTCCCCAGACCACAATCCAAAAAATTTGCAGCCGATATGAAATTGTTCAGAAAAAAATCAGACCTTAGAGAACTTTCTAAAAAACAGGCTAAAGGGCTCACCAGAACCGAAGCGTTAGCCAGCATTCCGCAGAGATCTCCATCCGTCCAATGGAATATCCTTGAAGATGGCGATATTCTCATTGAATATCCTTTATCCATAAAACCTTTTTTTATTCAGCTGACCAGCCGCTTTCAAAAAGGTCAGGGACGGATACCCACCAAGAAACTGCAACTGGACAGTATGGGAAGCCGAGTCTGGCAGATGTTTGATGGGGAAAAACAAGTTAAGACAATCATCAGGGAGGTTTCCGAACAAAGCGGACTGTCCCTTCAGGAAGCGGAAATATCGGTCACCAGCTTTCTTCGTCAACTTGGTCGTCGTGGGCTTATTCTGATGACATGATGTCAGGCCTGGATAACCTTATGGACGCACCTTACGGCAAACCCATTCTTTTCGCCAATAGCTGCAAATCTGCCCAGGTTGCCTGTTTCATCTCAGGATTCTGCAAGAGATAGGTGGGATGATACGTAGCGATAACTGGAATAGTCTTGTTTGGTCCTACCTGATAGTCATGAAACTCTCTTCGAAGTCGTGATAGTGGCTGGGATTTTTCCAGCACAGCCCGGGCGGCAACTGTCCCCATGGTACATATTAGTTCAGGGAGAAGAGCCACAATCTGACGCCGTAAAAATGAGACACAACTTTGCACATGAACCGCCTGGGGCTGGCAAGTGGCGGGAACCGCACATTTGATGACATTAGTAATAAATACGTCTTTGGCGGATAAGTTGATTGCCAACAACATCCGACTCAGCATTTGATCCTGCAAAACCCCGAACAAATGCCCCGGAGGAAGACCTTCTCTCTCATCTGCAGACAACCAGTCGCCAACAATCAACAGGCGAATTTTATCCGCACCACGACCTGCGACCGGATAGATCCTCTGTTTATGGAGATCACAAGCTCGACAGGTAGCTACTTCTGTTGCTATATCCGCAAGTTTCACGGGTGATCTTGTAAACTCTGCCGTGTTTTTCTGTGGAGGTAAATGTTTGGCAACCACAGTTTTTTGTGGTGCAATATCCACCCTCTCAGCAACTTTAGGTAGAACACGAAGAAACGACTCGACGCTCTCATTGCGCGGATAGTGGCTGATACCTATAGAACAGTGATACCTGAGTAAAGATTGCAGCCCTTCCAATAGATCATTTTTCTCAACGCTCACAACTCACCAAACCCATACTCCTCTACTTATTAAATTCATTGAAAGGTGCATCTTCACGAAATTTGTTTTTTACTACGTTCAACACTTCTTTGAGGAGGAAAAATCAGAAAGCTCATTTCTATGGTACTAATCAAACGGAAAATAAAAGATCTCCCACTCGTCACCTCCCATGGTATCTGAGTCTCCTCTGAACACCCCAAAATAATTGAATGCAATTGACCTGGTGCCTGCAGGTTTAACAGTGGAAGATTTGATTGTCACCTGGTCCGGCACTTGACTAAAAGAACTGATCAGAGGCGTTATATCTATCGTTTTAAGTACACTGCCTTTGTCATCCAAAAAGCTCATTTTAAGAAAAAACCTTTTAGCAACTGGAAAAGAATCAGTCAGGCTCCGGTCAAAAACAAGCGTTCCGGAAAAATTAAAAACATCCCCTGATTCAGAATAAGAATAGGTCAACTCCAACTCATTATTGTCCCAGGCGGCATCTTTTACACCACTATCCACCAAGTTAATTCGAGCATCCGGCCTTGCTATTGCACCAATGTCCGGTCTGATAAATTTAGCGCAACCCGACAACAACAGAACATACATCCCAAAAAGTACCAACAGAACCTTCGGCATCCGATGAATATTCATGGTATTCATATCCTTTTCACATGTAAATGAAATATTTAAAATAGAAGTAGCTCAGAAACTACCGAGCCGCTCGGTCAAAACATCACCAGCCATTACGATTACATATTAACCATTCCTTACAGAAGGGAACAAGATTTTCTCGAAATTTTCACGAAAAACCGAAGCCATTTTTATCAAAATTTGGTATTTAATGAACATATGATTATTATTACTAGGTAATATCATCATTGCTTACTGCTTCAGAACAATTCTTGTCCAGAAGCTCAATGGTTCCATCACGACGAGGTACAGCTCTTGATCAAGGAAGAATTCAGTTTATCCAGGAAAAAACTTGGGAAAACTCAAAAACAACTAGCCGAACTCCTCGGAATGTCACTTAAGACTATTCATAGTTATGAACAAGGCTGGCGGACAATTCCAACCCACATAGAACGACACATCTACTTTCTGCTTATCAATCAGCGAGGCAGAAAGGATAGCCTGATACCATGTTGGGAACAAAAACTCTGCAACGTAAAAGAACAATGTCCCGCCTGGGAATTTGAATGCGGACATCTCTGCTGGTTTTTATGCGGTACGCTCTGCGAATGTACCCAGGATGCCTCCCAGAAAGACAAATTGAAAATTTGTAAATCATGTGACATCTTCACTGAATTACTAAAATAGTTCTCCGATTTTCAATCAGGGCAGAAAGATAAAGTTCGCCTCTTGCAGGAAACTTTGAGATTCAACGCGCCGACTAAACGGTTGATCCCATCACTAGGGACCATAAATGAATAGACAGAGACCATAAACTCCGTTGGAGATATGAAGATGCCGATATATGAATATAAGTGCAACGACTGCGACAATACCTTTGAAATTCTCACCACTTCAAGCAATATTGCGGAAAAAGTTCAATGCAGTAAGTGTAAAAGCGAAAATGTGATTAAGGTTATTTCCGCCGGGAGCTTCAAACTCGGCTCAGGTTCATCACTCCCATCGGCCCCCTCATCCCGATGTGGAGCTAAATCCGGTTTTTCATGAGCGTCATAACCTTGGGTTCCGTGAGAACCCTGTCTTTTCAATGTTTTTCTTTAGGCTCTGGCTTGGAGAAATCAAACACCTTTTCATTCTTTTTAAGGAGACCGAAATCTTTTCTGGCAATCTCTTCGAGATATTCAGGATCATTATGAAATCGGTCAATATCCTTTTGCATTTCACCAATTTGATTCTCGATCCGAGTCGTCTCTTTTTGCAATTTCTGTAACTCGGATCGTTTGCTGAGTATGGTTACGACCCCCGACCCGGGAGCGAAGACAATCCACAGTAAAGCAATGAGTAGCAGGGCAAGGACGATCTTCAGCATTCTACTTTCCTGAATACTGGAAAGCGTCTGTTGGGGCCTTGGTTTCTTTTTTATAAACGACATAAGAACTCTTCTCTCTGACAATGCGAAACCAACATTCCATCTGTCTGGTCAGTGCATGCCTGGTAGGTCTCTGCACCCGTTATGACGGACAAATCAAAGCAGCTCCCGACTGCCTGGCCCAAATAAAAACAATTCACTGGATTCCAATATGCCCAGAACAACTGGGGGGCCTGCCCACTCCCCGGGAAGCCGCCGATATAGTCGGCGGTGACGGCAAAGACGTCCTTGCAGGCAGGGCTAAAGTAATAACTAAACAGGGCGTCGATGTCACTGCTGAATTCATCCGGGGCGCAGAACAAGTACTGAAAATCGTCCGGTTACACAATATCAGCAAAGCTTTTCTCAAAGCTCGTAGTCCCTCATGCGCCGTTCACGGCAAGATTGGTGTTACCACAGCACTTCTTCAGTCTGTTGGTATAGAGCTGACTGAATTTTAGTGACGTAGAAAAATACTCTTGTTCTTTTTACAAGAGTATTTTTTCGTGAAGGAACTTACCTCCCACTGAGGAAGGACTAACTTGAGTATCCACTTCTGGAATTACAACGTTACACTCCAATCCTCAATATCCTCAAAATGAGTATGCCCGATTCATACAGCAGATAAAGCGGAACACCCATAAGCGCCATATTGACGACATCTGGTGTCGGAGTCAGCACTGCTGCGACTATAGCAATAATTAAGACGGCATATCGCCTGTTTTTCTCATAAAACCGCCGTTTAAACACCCCAACCCTTGCCAAAAATACCATAAAAATAGGCAGCTCAAAAATGAGTCCGAAGGCCAGAACAAAAATCGTAACGAAATTCACAAACCGACCGACGGATATTACCGGTTTCAGTTGTTCGGAACTAAAACCAAGCAGAAATGTAATCCCAAATGGCAGAGTGATATAATAACAAAAAATAGTTCCAGCATAAAAGAGCAAACAGGTAAAAAAGATAAAGAAAAACAGCTGCCCGCCGGAAACCCCAAACGGTTTGCCCAAAGACCGCCATATTACCAGGGTAAACCAGGGCATCAGGACATATAATGCAGCAAAGAGTGATAGCTTCACGTGGGCCAGAAATGGACCTGCCACAGAAAAGAAATAAAGTTTATTGGCCAGATGTCCCTGAACAAAATACAACAGATGCGGCGACAAAAAAAAGATCACCAGAGTGCAGCAGCTCAGGGCTAGAGCCAGATTGCGAATGGATCTACGCAATTCAACAATGAAGGAAATGATTTTTGTGTGTGCCGCCATGAGATAATTCAGGTATACCGGTGATTGCAGTATGAGTATCGGTCGTCGTGTGGAAACCGTCGGTCAGTTTCTTGTCTGCCCGACAAGGTATCAGAAGCATGGCAAAATTGCAATTTGATAGAGGTTGATTTCACCAATCAGCCATGATAAATAATACTTTTCCTGCTTTTAACTATTCACACAAACCAGACAAAATACTATGCTTGAGCTACGATTCATACGAGAGAACCTTGACCTTGTGAAAGAAAAATGCATCCGTCGAGGCATGGAAACAACCCTGATCGATGATTTTGACCGTATCGACCAAAAAAGACTTCATCTCCTTTCTGAGGTTGAAGGACTGAAAAATAAACGTAACACCGTCTCCGACCAGATTGCCGTTCTCAAGCGAGGGTCCGACGATGAAAAAAAGAAGGCCGATCCTTTAATCATCGAAATGCGGGAAACCAGCCAGCAGATCAAAGAACTTGATAACGAGCTAAGTTCGATTGAGCAATCCCTGCAAGAAATCGTTATGGCAATCCCTAACCTCTGCCATGCCAGTGTCCCTGTCGGCCAGGACGACTCCAATAATATTGAAATCAAAAAATGGGGTGAAAAACCAACTTTTTCTTTCACCCCAAAACCTCATTGGGAGCTCGGCGAACAGCAGGACATCATTGACTTCGAACGTGCAGCCAAAATTTCCGGGTCGAGATTTGCCCTGTTAAAAGGTTTTGGCTCAAAATTGGAACGTGCATTGACAAATTTCATGCTCGACCTGCACACCCAGAGACATGGCTACACCGAAGTATTACCGCCGTTTCTTGTCAATACTCCGTCAATGACCGCTACCGGACAGTTGCCCAAATTTAAAGAAGATCTTTTTAAAATCGAAGAGAGTGATCTCTATCTCATTCCCACAGCCGAGGTGCCGGTCACCAATATCCATCGGGACGAAACCCTGGCTGAAAAAGATTTGCCGATTAAATACACCGCCTATACACCTTGTTTTCGATCAGAAGCCGGAAGCCATGGCCGAGATACCCGTGGACTTATCAGGCAGCATCAGTTCGATAAAGTCGAGCTGGTAAAATTTACCACTCCGGAAACCTCGGAACAGGAGCTTGAGGGTTTGCTTGCCGATGCCGAAGCAGTTCTTCAGCTGCTTGGACTGCACTACCGGGTCGTTATCCTTTGCACTGGTGATCTCGGCTTTTCCGCCACGAAAACATACGATATCGAAGTCTGGCTTCCCGGCCAGGACACATACAGAGAAATTTCTTCGTGTTCAAATTTTCTTGATTTCCAGGCCCGCCGCGGAGGCATCAGATACCGCCCGGAAGGCCAGAAAAAGAGCAAATTGGTCCACACCCTGAACGGTTCCGGGTTGGCTGTTGGCAGAACCCTACTGGCTATTCTTGAAAATTACCAGCAGGAAGACGGCACCATTGCGCTGCCTGAGGTCCTTAAGCCTTACTTCGAAACCCGCTTCTAATTGGCTCTGGCCGAACGGATATCAATAATTGTGGTACTTTTATTAAAAACTACTAAGGCTATTCTGAATTTCATCAGAATAGCCTTAGTTCTTCTATGGCCACTCAACATTCCCTTTTATTTAAGCTCTCATCTCGTCAACTATGAGGTTGACGGATGCATTAACTGACGGCTTTATCCAGGCAAGCAGCTGTCGAAATTCCGGCAAAAACTGACGATAATGGTCCTTTTTTATATATCGACTAGCACCGCTGCTGTCCAATGGAACAATATCGTTTTGCCAGAGATAGCCGTTTCCGATACAAAAATCAGCCAGCTTCCTGTTGAGTTCTTTTGAAGCATTCTCACTTCCCGAATTATTCAAGAACCACTTGCGTGGTGAATAGGAACTTAGGTTATTCAACATCTGATCTATGATTTCGGGAAGTTGATCATCACTGCCTATTTGACCGGTCTCCGGATTAAAAATTGTGTCGTCGACGCCTGCAGTAACAGATGACATGACACAGGGTATATCTGCTCTAAAATATTCGTAAACACAGCGAACACCGTTTTCATGAAGGGCCAAATGAACGCCTATTTTGCAACGGAGGAGATACGAGGATACCTCTTGACGGGGTATATTAGAGAGAACGGTTACACGATCAGTCAAACCCAGCCTGTCAACCTCATTCTTAAATGCCTCCACATTCCGGAGAGAGCCGCGACCGAGAAACAATGCTTTTCTGGTTAAAAGCCTCCTCTCTTTTAAAAGTTCCAACATGAAAATATGGCGTTTTCGCGGCATTTCATCAAAATCACCATTAAAAACGATATCAATATCTTTTACTACGGAATGATCGGAACGATTGGCATCAGTTAGAAAATCGCCATGAGCCAGGGAGATCACGTGGGTATTCGATTGCATTGCAACAAAATGCCTATCTTCTTCACCACCAAGACCAAAAAAACAAGGATCATCCAATTCGGCAAAAAAACGGTACCAGGCATGCCGAAAAATGATTCCCGCCGGGGGTTCTACAAATAATACATAGTGTTCAGAAATTTTTTTTAATACTTGTTTATTTAAAAAGAGATATGGGAGTGAGAAAATTCGAATAACTCCTTTTTCATGTGGCAGGCAAGGTGATTTTAAAATTTGAATAAAATGCCTGAGCTTGAAAGTATTATCTGCTTTTTTCGTTAGTTTTGATTGAATCGTTTGTCGTTCTGAGAGTAAAAAATTGTTAATTTCAGGGTCATCGGCCAGAGTGTCTATCGCTCTGGACAACCATCTCCATTGGTTTGGAACCGGCAAAAACGCTAGAAAAAGAAGGGCCTGTTTTTGAGCTGATGTATCTGTTCCTTGACGATAAACCTTTTCAAGATCAGGCGCAATTAAAGCGCACTGATTATAGGGCCACTGAAGACCGCGAGTTTTTGAAAGATGTGGTCGTCCCCAGACAAGAAGATCAATTAATGCCGCTCGTACCTGAGTGCGCATTTGATTGAGGAAATCACTTGATAAATAAAGCAGCTTGTCCTTTTTTGCAGTATCAAAAAAATTTTCGAGAAATGCAATCTTACTGTCGTAATTGTCTGAAGAGGTCACAGATATCAACTCGCTGTTTATTTTAGAATTATGAGACAAAAATTAACCCACATGACTGAAATAATCATTTAAAGATAAGCTTGTCAACTCACTCTCTTCAATACTACAAGATAAAATATCTCACATTATCTCCAGACTTCTCTCAAGAAATGAAGAATTTATTGTTCAGAATGTTGCTTTGATGAAATGGAGGGGCTTGATTTGAAAAGAACAAATTGCAGAGGTTACCCACCCAAGGGAAAACTCGAACAATTTTTAAATAACGGGAATACCCTTACGTTGAATCAAGGGGATACTACTCGAATGTTCCCAAATCAAAACAGGAAAAAACATTCCCCTGCCTCAGGAGGTGAGGACAGGGGAACAACAGAAGACTGGGGTGCTAGTGTTTGTCCTGGAGAGGAGGAACGTTAGCCTTCTGAAAGAACAGCTGTTAAATATTCTCTGTTAAGCCGGGCGATATTGCGGATAGAAATGCTCTTTGGACATACCGCTTCACATTCTCTTTCATTGGTACAATTACCAAAGCCTTCTTTATCCATGGCTTCAACCATCGCAATTGCCCGCTGTTTTCGTTCAGTCTGTCCTTGAGGTAAGAGACAGAGCTGAGAAACCTTTGCGCTTGTAAAAAGCATTGCTGCGCCATTAGGACAACTTGCGACACAGGCACCGCATCCGATGCAGGCTGCGGCATCCATTGCCAGCTCAGCCGTCTGGGCGAGAATTGGTATGGCGTTGCCATCTGGAGTTCCACCGGTATTGACAGAGACATAGCCTCCAGACTGGATGATACGATCAAATGCAGACCTGTCAACAAGAAGATCTTTTCTAATAGGAAATGCGCGGGACCTGAATGGCTCTATGACCAGCGTGTCGCCATTTTGAAAGTTCCTCATATGCAATTGACAGAGAGTTACTTCTTTTTCCGGACCATGGGCAACGCCATTTACAACTGTGCCGCACATCCCACAGATCCCTTCTCTGCAGTCGTGATCAAAAGCGACAGGATCATTGCCTTCTTTGGTTAATTTTTCATTGAGAACGTCAAGCATCTCCAGAAAAGACATTTCGGTGGATATTTTTTCCAGAGCATAAGTCTCAAATGAACCCGGAGAGTCAGTTTTCTTCTGTCGCCAAATTTGTAAATTAAGGTCTATTTCGCTCATTATATTATCTACGTTAGAAGGTTAAGTTAGCTGTTTCAGCCCTTAGTACCTCAAGGGGGTACTGAACTGAATCCCGGCTTATTTCCCCGTTTACCGGGATGAGATTACTTATAACTTCTCTGACTAGGAGTGACATTTTCAAAGACAAGCGGCTCTTTGTGCATAATGGGTTCTGTCCCTTCGCCTGTATGTTCCCAAACTGAGACGTGAGAAAAATTTGCATCATCGCGCTTTGCTTCATTTTCTTCAGTCTGACTTTCTTCACGAAGATGACAGCCACAGGATTCCTCCCGAGCCAGGGCGTCTCTCACCATAATCTCGGCAAATTCAAGGAAATCGGCAACTCGCCCCGCACGCTCCAGAGACTGATTGATTTCCTTTATGTTACCAGGGATGTACACGTTATTCCAAAATTTTTCTTTGATTGCAGGAAGCTTGGCAAGAGCCGACTCAAGTCCTTCCTTATTTCGTGCCATACCACAATTATCCCAGAGCAATTTACCGACTTCCTTATGAATTTCGTCAACAGTAACTTTGCCAGCCGGTCCACCGGCACTGTTTTTCAACAACTTATGAATACGATCTTCAACCGCTCTTTGTGCTTCATTAAACGCATCATTAGATGTATCGACAGCTTTGAGACTATTGGTACCTAAGTAATTCGCAACTGAGGTGGCAATGACAAAATAGCCATCAGCCAATCCCTGCATCAGGGCACTGGCACCAAGACGATTGGCCCCATGGTCAGAAAAATTACATTCTCCCAGGGCAAAGAGTCCGGGTATTGTCGTCATGAGATTGTAATCAACCCAGAGACCACCCATGGTATAGTGGACGGCCGGATAGATCATCATGGGTTCTTTCAGGGGACTACTGTCGGTAATCTTCTCGTACATCTGAAAGAGATTGCCATATTTTTTCATGATTGTTTCCTGGCCATCTCGCTTTATCGCATCCGCAAAATCCAGGTATACTGCGAGTTGAGTACTCCCAACTCCCTTGCCAAGGTCGCATTGTTCCTTGGCATTTCTAGAGGCTACATCACGAGGAACCAGGTTTCCGAAACTGGGATATTTTGCCTCGAGGTAATAGTCTCTTTCGGATTCCGGAATATCATTTGGATGCCGTTTATCGCCTACCTTTTTGGGTACCCAAACTCTCCCATCATTTCTCAGACTTTCGCTCATGAGAGTAAGCTTGGATTGGTAATCACCATGGACTGGAATACAGGTTGGATGTATCTGGACGAAGCTTGGATTAGCAAAACCAGCGCCTTTTTTATGGGCGCGCCAGGCTGCAGTAACATTTGAGGCCATGGCATTCGTGGAAAGAAAATAGGCGTTACCGTAACCACCTGTTGCCAGCAACACCATATCGGCAGAATATTTTTCAATTTCTCCGGTAATAATGTTGCGGGTAATGATCCCACGGGCTTTTCCGTCTACAAGCACGACTTCCATCATCTCCCGACGATTGTACATTGTTACACGACCAGCGTGGATCTGCCGGGACAGAGCACTATACGCACCGAGCAGCAACTGTTGTCCGGTTTGCCCCCGGGCATAGAATGTACGCGACACCTGAGCTCCGCCAAAAGAACGGTTCGCCATGGTGCCGCCATATTCGCGAGCAAAGGGAACCCCTTGGGCTACACATTGATCGATAATGCTATTGCTGACTTGAGCGAGTCTGTACACATTCGCTTCACGGGATCTAAAGTCCCCACCTTTAATGGTGTCGTAAAAAAGCCGATGGACAGAGTCACCATCCGTTTGATAACATTTAGCAGCGTTTATACCGCCTTGTGCGGCGATGGAGTGTGCACGCCGAGGACTGTCCTGAATACAGAACGTTTGAACCTGATACCCTTGTTCTGCAAGAGTTGCAGAAGCTGATGCACCGGCAAGACCGGTACCGACTACAATTATCTTATACTTTCTTCGATTTGCGGGATTGACCAATTTACTATTGAATTTGTGGTTGTCCCACTTTTCACTAAGAGGACCTGATGGTACTTGCGAGTTGAGTTCCATTTTCTATACCTTTCCTTAATCTGACGGCAGGATTGCGGCCTGACAGTTGAAATTATATTAACCTGGAATATTCAGGCAGCTATCAATAAGATGCACCAAGGCCGGTCAAAAAATAGAAGGCAATTCCACCGAAAAAGAGCAGGAAGAATGCCGGTACTATGAGTGTAAGCTTGGCAATGCCGTTGTTGTATCTTGGATGGTTAATACCAAACGTCTGCAGCATACTCCAAAAGCCATGACTGAGATGCACGGCGAGAACGCAAAAGGAAAAAATATAAAAGATGGCATTAAAGAAACTTCCCAGATACTCCTTAATGAATTCTGAAACTTCCATACCAGGAGGTGCCGAGTGCAATCCAAAGACATGAACCAGGATGAAAAGCAGGATGAGAAGTCCTGTATAGGGCATCGTTTTCGAGGCGAATGAGTTTTTTACCACTCTGGTGTTAACCGCATATCGCGCCCCTCCGGCATTTCGATTTTGGAAAAAGAGATTTACGCCGAATCCGATATGAACAAGCAAGACACAAAGAAGACCAACGCCGAACAGAAACACAACAACCGGCAGACTATGAAGTGCATTGGCATATGTTTGGAAAGCGTGGCTACTGACAAAGATAGCGGCATTTCCTAATGCATGCGTGCACAGGAAAAGAAGGAGTAACAGTCCCGAGACTGCCATGATAATTTTCTTTCCAATCGATGATGAAATAAATTTGATGGGCCACATTTGTTTTCCTTAGATTGAATTGAGAAGAAAATACGACAGGACTCAACCTGAGCAATTTTGAACGAGCAAAAATATACTAGCCGGCTGTCTACATCCACGTCATACAGTCAAAAACAGTAATTTTCTCTAACCTAGTTACTACAATGCAATTTCCTTTAGCCACTCGAACATTCGAACACCAAATATACTATTGATATATATACGTTTATCAATAACAAACAAGATGGTCAGCAAAACACAACTGCAATTAAAGATAACTTTGTTCTTATTTTGATTGCCACATGTTACTGTTTTTCTGTTGTATAAAATTACAATTCAGTACAACCACAAATTCAAAAGAACATTGTTACCATGTTTTGTAAATCTAATGGAATTTAATATCAAGGGAAAAATTATCAATCACCTTGGAAAAACCTCACTGCAACAGATATCTACCTGTTATATAAAGATTAATAATATTTATGATACTATTCACAAAACGAGCATACTGTTTTTCGATTTATTTTGTGCATATATCACCTAATATCAACGATGATTTGGCTGTCTGCCAGAACGGTAACGTTGTTCTGCTCAGGAAAAAAATAGGAAGGAGGGGAGCTGAAGGGTTCGCCTGCGGTCCAGGGAAGCTGCCAATACAGCATCCTGGCTGAATGAAGAATTTTCTAATTCTTCATTTATCCATACCAAGTCGAAGTAATCGATACGTTCAACCACTCTTGTCACAAATCATCGACTCGAATACGCAACTCAATTTCTTTAATATCTTTATCGCATTTGAGGGTTTTTACATACCCGTGCACTGTACCGGCTAAGGACTCCTGAATAAAATCTTTCAAAGGTATTCGATTACCATTGACCAATAATGTCGTAATTTCTCTGCCCTCTTTTCTGGTGAGGTATCTTCTTTCAATAAAAAGAGCAATCTCTGAAGCCTCGTCGAGACGAAAGACATAATTACCAACAACTCCTTCGAGATTGGTTGCAACAGCAATAACTCCGTGCACTTCATCACGGAGTTTCTGGTCGGAATTCATAAACACTTCGATTTTGGGGATTTTTTTGGCAGTCTTAAACCCTTCTCCGATGACAATATCTACATCGGGAAAATATCTGTGTACAAGTGTTCTGAGGGAGAGACCTCTGTTTTGTGTCTGGAGCACCATCTGATCGGGGGCTACCAACATAACACTGTCTGCCCCGGCTTCTTTATGCATGAATGTATCAGTTCCCGGGGTGTCAAACTGTATGCCCGAGTCATTGCTGGATTTAATGACAGCAACTCTGTAACCCAGCTTTTTCAACTCGGTCACAACCTGTTTCACCAGTGTGGTTTTGCCACTGTCATGCCAGCCAATGAACGTTACAATAGATGACATATTCTTCCCGATCCCTCTTGATATGGACTGTTTTTGAGCAGCCTTAAGATTATTTGTAAACAACGTATTCTCTAACACCCCACAAAGATATACTCTGTTTTGTACTCGCTTGACGGGTGCTCAGCCCAATACCCCTCATGAGGGGTATTAGTGCTTTCCGCAAATTATTTTCTTGCTGTTTATACCCATCTGGGGGCTACTCAAAAGTGGTGAACGAAAATAATCTGTAAGGCACTTATAATATCCCAGTAATTCTGCGTTGAACATACCGAGTTGTGCCGCATTTGAAAAGTATCTTTTCCCACCAACAGTCAATCCATCTTTTGCAAGCTGATAGGATTTGGTGCCATGCGAACGTATCCCTTTCCTTGAGCCACAATGTCGAGCGGGAGGCTAGCCATATCCGCCAGGTCTCCCCCCATCTCATTGAGAACAGGGTGCTCCATGACCTTTACATATGTTTGACATTCATCGCAGGTGACTACCCGAAAGCCCGGTTCATCTTCGGTCATGATAGTGTTGAGTTTTGCCGAATCCACAGTCTCACAGTTTGGACAACCGATAAACCGGTACGGGCCGGAAGTGCCGCAGAAAGAACAGTGCAGGTTCCGTTTGGGACCTTCAACAACGGATGTAAGTGCAGCGTGGGCTGAGCAGAGCGGACATCGTCCGTTCTCCCACTGATTGCCGTCCAGCGGGAAGGTCTCGCGTAATCCAAGGAAGTAGGGCCTGCTGAACAGAAAGAGGAGTCCGGCCAACTCTTCTTCTGTATAGGGCAGGTTTGAAAAGCTCGGAATCTTACCCTGTGGAAGCTGCATGAAGTCAATTTTACCTTCCTCCAGCGCCTGGCAAAGCGGTTCCAGTTCCTCCCCGGGCAAATCGAAGATCGAAACAAACAATTGGAAGACCGCGCGAGCACTTGCCCGCGGATATGCCTGGGAGTCCTCTGCCGATATAGCAGATCTCACTTTCGGTAAAAGTTCAGTTGCCTCGTGATAGAAACGTAGGCCTTTGGCATAGAGCTCAAGTGGATCCTTGAGGTGTGGCCGTTTTTCAATCAATGCCTGAATATCGATGGTCATAATAATCCTTATGGAATTTTGGGGTAGGTTAATGCGATTGGTGCTCCGGTTAATCCTTCTTCGAGAAAAATCCTGAGTTGTTCCGTTTCGGCAGGTGTGAGTTGCAGTGGTTTCAGCACCGTGTTGTCCTTACCTCCTCCGGCGTTGAAGAACTCAATGACCTCGTTCAAAGTCGCATAGATGCCGTTATGCATATAGGGACCGGTTCCGGCGATCTCCCTGAGCGTGGGTGTTCTGAATGCTTTCCAGTCTTTTGGGTCTTTAGTGATAAGGTACCTGCCGGGATCCGTAGCCAGGGTCCGATATTCCGAGAAATGGTAGGTCTTGGCAACGAATCGACGCGTTGCCGCTATCCGCGGATCTTTCAGGTGCTCCGGGTTTTCCGGGACATTGAGGGTATGGAACTGGTCGTCAGCCAGTTTCACTCCATAATGGCAGCCAGTACATTTCCCTTTGCCGGTAAATATTTTATACCCTTGCAACGCTTTTGGCGAGAGGGCATTTTGATCCCCACCCAGGAATCGGTCAAGTGGTGAATCGCGCGAAATAAGGGTCCGTTCGAAGGCGGCGATGGCCATGGCAACCCGTTGCCGGGTGATGTCACCATCGCCAAAAACATCGGTAAATTCGGTCACATATTCCGGTACAGCGCGTATTTCCTCCTCCATGAAATCCAGATTCTGGTTCATCTCAAAGGCCGACATCATCGGAAAAAGAGCCTGCTCTTCAAGACTTGTTGCCCGGCCGTCATGGAATAGAAATTTTTGAAAGGCAGCGCCGATCAAGGTTGGGGAATTGCGCCAGTTCCTGGTTGTGGGATAGCTGAGGGAGATTTCGAGTCCGTCACTGAAGCCCTGGTTGGGGTCATGGCAGGTTCCACAGTTCATGGTACCATCACCCGACAATCGCCGGTCGAAAAAGAGTTTCTTGCCGAGTTCAATTTTCGCCGGTGTCTGGCGATTCTGCTCCGGGATCGGGACATCTTTGAAAGGCTCCAATGAGCCGGTGAATCCGCACCCCGGCAGGCAGAATAGAGTGAGGATCAACCAAAGGATTGTTTTCATCTTTACTTTCCTGTCTGCTTCAATTGCGCATCGATAATCTTTTCGAAGTAGTCAAAGGGACGTTCACCAACAACTTGCTGGCCGTTGATGTAGAAGGTCGGCGTGTTGTAAAGATCCATTGACTGGGCTAGCTGCACATCGTCTTCAACCTCCTTTGCATGCTCACCACTGTCGAGGGAATTGGTGAATTTCTTCATATCAAGATCCAACTCTTTGGCATAGGAAATCAAGCTGGCCCGGTCTAATTTGGGCGAGCGGGTGATCAAAAGATCGTGCATCTCCCAGTATTTTCCCTGGTCCCTCGCTGCGAGAGAAGCCTCTGCCGCAATCTTCGAAAAATCACGATATTTATAAGGATAATTCTTTATTACCAGCCGAATCTTGCCAGGGTAGGTCTGCAGAATATGTTTAACGGTCGGACCGGCCGCCACACAATGAGGTCACTGGAAATCGATGAACTCGATTATGGTGATCGGCGCATCGACCGGCCCAATGGCTGGGGAGTTGCCAAGCGGGATTTCGGTTTTCTTATCCTCTGCATGCACCACCCCGAAAAAAAACAGCACGAAAATACAGATCAATATTCTTTTCATCATGGCAGATAGCAAAGGGGATACTGTGATATCCCCTTTGCTCCTCATAATAGGTTGTTAGCCCTATAGAAAAATTTACATTTTTCCGACCGCCTTCATCCATTTCGGATATCTTTTCTTGGCGCTCTCGAGCGGCAAGGTGCCGCTCACCATGAGTTGAAATGTCCCCGGATTTGCCAGAGTTCCAAGATAGATATGAACCGGCACGGCGATTACAAAAATACTAAAAGCGACATTATGGACAAGGTGCGAAATGAGCATCAGTGTCGTGTCCTCTTTCATCAGCCAGATGCTGAAACCGGAGAGCGCTATGACGATCCCAGCCGCCACAATAGCCAGATAGTAGAGCTTCTGGCCAGGATTATATTTGCCCATCGGTGGCACTGTCACCTTGTGCGACAAGTAACCGCCCGCCACCTTGAACCATTGCACATCATCGGCATCATAGTGCAGCGCATCTGCCAGATAATGGCGCATGGAGTATAAAAGAGACACACAAAAGACCACTCCAGTCCAATTATGCACTGTTTTCATGGAGTTGTATCCACCAAAAACAGAACTGATAGAGTCTATATGGAACAAGAAAGTGTATCCTGTAACCATCAGCAGGATGCAGCTTCCAGCCAGTATCCAGTGGTTCAGAATTTCATCGATACTTGATTTTCTTACCATCTCAGCCATGTTACACCTCCTCGTCCTTTTCCTTGTGGGGGCCAATGGCCAGATAATGTAAGGCTGCAGCAGCGACTACGCCACCCAGGCCAAACAGTGAAAGTGGTTTCAAATAGGTGTGCCAGAAGACCACACTGCTCGGAATAGTTGGATTTTGCTTCATTCCGTACATCTGAGGCTCTTCCTTGAACGCATAGATTGTGCCTAAACCACTCAAGTCTTTTTCACCGTAAATCGTCGTAAAACTATCCTTCTTTGCAGTACCGATGAGCCCATCCCGGTCGCCAAACTTCAACGCGCCTGTGGGGCAGGTTTTGACACAAGACGGTTGCATTCCTGCACCGATCCGATCATAGCAGAGATGGCATTTGGATATTTTGCCATCAGCATCGTAGCGGGGGACATCAAAGGGGCATGCGGTTACACAGAGCTTGCAACCGATGCACTTATCGCGGTCATAGGCGACAGCGCCTTCAGCAGTCCTGTATAATGCGCCGGAAGGACAGACAGTCATACATCCTGCGTCTTCACAGTGCATACAACGCCTGCTGACAAAGAGCCAGCGAACCGGATTTGTCTGCGACGGTACTTCGCTGAACCGAATGATATTGAAAGCAGCACTCTCCAGATCCGGTGGGTTCTGGTAGGTACCGTTGTTCTGTGTTTTGATAGCCGGCAGCTGGTTCCATGACTTGCAGGCAACCTGACAGGCCCTGCAGCCAATGCAAATCTCTGGCGTTACCAGGATCGCTTTGCGATTGTTCTTGTTATCGTTCGCCATATTTCACCCCCTATGCCTTTTCGACGTTGACCATAAAAGCCTTCGTCTCGGGAATCATTGTGTTCGCGTCGCCCACATTCGGCGTAAGCAGGTTTGCGCTGTCGTAGCCGCTGCCATCTTCTGGAAACTGCCAGCCGAAATGCCAGGGAAGACCAACCTGGTGGACTGTCGTGTCAGCTATTTTGAAGGGTTTGAAACGTTCGGAGACCAGGGCCACAGCCTTTACCTTGCCACGGACTGAGGAGACAACGACTGTTTCGCCGTTGGTCAATTTCAGATCTTTGGCCAGTTCCGTGCTCATTTCGACAAAGTTCTGCGGCTGCATTTCCAGCAGCCAGGAACAATGCCTTGTCATACAACCGGTCTGCCAGTGCTCTGTCACCCGGTAAGTCGTGCCGACAAAGGGGAAGCGCATGTCGCACGAAGCGAAAGTATCCATTTTGTCGCCGAAAATTTTAATGGTCGGGTTGATCCGCTGCCCAGACATTGAGTTTTTCTCTACCGGACACTCAAGTGCCTCGTAATGTTCCGGGAATGGACCTTCTGTGAGACCAGGGCCAAACACCGAAGCGACGCCGTCGGGTTTCATGATGAAGGGGAGTTTGCCTGATGCTCCCATCGGTGGAGCTCCACCGTCAGGAACATCGCCTTCCCAGCCGCCTTTCTCACCTTTTGTAGCATTCCATTGAATAACCGGTCGTTTCGGATCCCAAGGTTTACCCTGCAGGTCAACCGAGGCACGGTTGTAAATGATCCGTCTGTTGACAGGCCATGCCCATGCCCAATTTGAGAAAAGTCCGAGTCCGGTTGGGTCTTCTTTACCGCGCCGCGCCATCATGTTGACGGACTTACCGTCTATTGTGATATAGGAGTTGCAATACAGCCAGTTGCCACTCGAGGTGGAACCGTCGGCTTGCAGGAAGGCGAAGCTTTTTACCAGATCGCCTTTCTTGCCAATGAGTTTAGGCGGCTCGACCTTGGTATCGTAAACATCCTCGAGGTAGTAGCCGTTTATTTCCTTGGCTACGGCATGGGTGTCGATGTGTTTAACTTTACCAGCCGCATCACGTTCACCATAATCCCAGCTCAGGTTGACGACGGGATCGGGATAGGCACCGCCTTCTTTTTTGTACAGCTCTTTGACTTTGAAATAGAGCTCGTTAATGATTTCGGCATCGGGTTGTGATCCGCCTTGGGGTTCGATTGCCTTGTAGCGCCACTGCCCCCACCTTCCGGAGTTGGTGATACTTCCCTCTTTCTCCATCGAGGAGCAACATGGCAGCATGAAGACTTCGGTCTGGATGTCTTTCGCGTTCAAACCGGGACCACGCCAGAAAGAGGCAGTTTCATTATCAAAGAGATTGACGTTGACCAGCCATTTGAGCTTGGTCATGGCTTCGCGAGTCTTGTTGGAGTTTGCACCCGAACATGCCGGGTTCTGTCCCCAGGCAAAGAAACCATCAAATTCTCCCTTGTACATCTTATCAAAGATCATCAGCCAGGATGCATTCATTCCCACATCCAGCTTTGGCATCCAGGAGTAGCCGAAATCATTTTCTTTTGTTGCTGCTGTCCCGTAAACGGCCTTGAGGTAACTGGCGATGTATTTGTTACGGTTGGCCCACCAGTTAACGCTGCCCGGTTCATTGGTTTTGGGGGTAAATTTCTCGTTGTATGCTGCGAGATCAGTCAGGGCCGCATTTGGTACCGGATTGTAGCCCGGCAGAATATGGAACAGGATGCCGTAGTCCGTGGAGCCCTGCACATTAGACTCGCCACGCAAGGCGTTAATGCCGCCACCGGCCATACCCATATTGCCAAGCAGCACCTGGATAATGGTCATGGCCCTGATGTTCTGAGTGCCGACAGTGTGCTGGGTCCAGCCCATGGCGTAGCACTCAGTCCCAACCCGGTCAGCTTTGCCGGTGGAACTGTAGAGCTTGTACACCTCCATCAGTTTGTCCATAGGTGTCCCGGTGATGCTCACAACTTTTTCCGGGGTATAACGGGCATACTGTTTTTTCAGGAGTTGGAAGACACAGTTCGGGTCGTTCAGAGTAGGGTCTTTCAAGGGAATGCCGTTCTCGTCCTTCTGAAAGGCCCAACTTGATTTGTCATACTTCTTCGTCTCCAGGTTGTAGCCGGAGAAAAGGCCGTCGAGATCTGCTGGCCCCTTGAACTCGGGGTTTACCAGGAACGAGGCATTGGTATAGGGAACAAGATATTCTTTGAGATACAGGTTATTTTCCAGAATATACCTGATCATTCCACCGAGAAAAGCAATATCCGTTCCGGAACGGAGCGGGGCGTAAAGATCAGCTTTTGCAGCAGTCTGCGAAAAGCGCGGATCAACACAGATCAGTTTCGCACCCTTTTCGCGGGCACGATTAATCCATTTCATTGAAATGGGATGATTGGAGGCCGGGTTTCCGCCCATGGCCAGGATAACATCGGAGTTTTTCAGGTCAATCCAATGGTTCGTCATTGCACCGCGTCCAAACGACTCTGCCAGAGCCGCAACAGTTGCGCTGTGTCAGATACGCGCCTGGTGTTCTACGTACACCAGGCCCCATGACCGAACAAGTTTTTGCAACAGGTAACACTCCTCGTTGTCAAGAGCTGCACTGCCAACGTGGGCTATTTTGTCAGTTCGGTTGACGACGAACTCTTTTTCGACCTCAAGCTCGGTTCCATCGGCCTGCATCTCTTTGACTTTGGCGGTAGTAACCGTTTTGAAGCTCTTATCCCGAGTATCTTTAACAAGCCGGGCAATTCGGTCTAACGCCCAGTCCCATTCAACCTCTTTCCATTCCGTCGCACCAGGTTCACGATGCAGTGGTTTCCCGATCCGCTTGTCGTTGTTGGCGAGCTGCATTACGGATGCACCCTTGGAGCAGAGCGTCCCTTCACTGATCGGATGATCAGGATCACCCTCAGTATTAATGACTTTTCCGTTCTCAGCATAGACGATCAGCCCACACCCTACCGAACAGTACGGGCAAATCGTTGTTGTCTGCTTGGCATTTTTGATCCGCAAATCCTTGGCATAGGCCTTTGCAGGATCGAGGTTCACGCCAAGCGATGCGATCAGAGCGGTACCGCCTGACAGCTTTAAAAAATCTCGCCTTGATACTCCCATTGAAAACTCCTTTCTTGCTCATCACAAGTGAGGTAAAAATGTTAAGCCCGGTTGATAAACCGGACCGTATCCCATACATAGCCGCGCCTGCCAATTCATCGCTTTCCCGGCATAAGGGAGTCGAAACAAACACACTTGTCATGCACGCCGAACACAGCTTTCGCCCATGACAAGAAAATTTTTTGGGAAACCGCCTCCTGATAGACTATGAACAATCTACCCATGTTATCAGCGTCCACTATAGAAGAATAAGGGTGAGATGGAAATCAGCCAATTGCCTTTTCACATGTAGGCAAATCGGGAGAGCCAGGTAGGTAATTTGCTTAGAAACGACTCAGCCCGTTCCCTATTTTTACGTAGGGCGCGGGCAACTAAGAAGATCAGGAATCAGCTTACATCATCCGGACCGATTGAATTGAAGAACTCCTGTTCAGTCCACAGTACTGCCCGGCGGATAAGCTCCGCCCCGGTTTTGATGCCGAGTTTTTGTTTGACACGGTCCCGATAGGTACCGATTGTTTTAATGCCGAGTTTCATTTGATCGGCTATTTCGCGTGTGGATAGTCCCGCACCGAGTAATCTAAATACTTCAAGTTCCCGATCGGTAAGTAGGTCGACGGTGCGACTTGACGGGGCATCTGCCTTCAGATGCATTCTATCAAGCAACCTTTCCATGATTTTTGCGCTGACATGGATCTTACCGTTGCGAATGTTTCTCAGAGCGGTGATTACATTCTCGCTGGCTTCTTTTTTCATGATATAGCCACGAGCCCCCGCCCGAATCGCCCTTTCGGCCCATACCTGTTCATCATGCATGGAGAGGACTAAAATAAGTAACGGGTTTTTCTGGGTAGTGAGTTCCTTTACCAGATCGAGACCATTATCGCCGGCAAGAGTAATATCAACAATTGCCAGATCGGGAGCTTGTTCCTGAATCACCTTTCTTGCGCCGGCGACATCTTCTGCCAGGCCACAGACAATAAAGTCCTCTTCCTGGTTGAGCAACTCTGCCATGCCCATTCTAAAAATGGGATGATCATCTACTATTATCACCCTCGATTTCATTCTACTCCCTCGCCTGTCACTGAGATTATGGTGCCGCCTTCTTTACCCGAATTGATCGTCAATTCCGCACCTATAGCTTTCGCCCGATATTTCATGGTGTGAAAGCCCATGCCGGTTGCGGCGGGGGTACCATCAAACCCTGTCCCGTCATCGACAATTTTCAAGGAAAACCCACCATCTTCAAGTAACATATAGACTCCGATCTTTGTTGGTTTTCCATGACGTGCGGCATTAAAAACGGCTTCCCTGATTATATAATGCAAATGAGTAGCGGTATTTTTACCAAGTGTTTTTTCCCCTTCGCCACCGTCCCATGAAAGGTCAAAATTTACTTTAAAAATCTTTTCCACCTCAACCACCAGTTCCTCGATGGCAGCTTCCAACCCATACTCAATGACGTGCACCGGATAGAGCCCCTGGGAGAGTCGACGGGTCTTTTCAATGGCGTCCTTGATCAGGTTGCGGATCATCCCGAGCTGTTTTTCCCGCTCCGGTGCCTCCCCCAGAAGCTGTTGCTGGAGGGCCTTACTCAACAGTTCCACTCCTGTCAGGTGTGATCCGAGATCATCATGAAGATCTCGACCAATTCTCGACCGTTCTTCTTCACTTATGGCTATAATTTGCCGCTCCAACCGGGCAAGCTCATCCTCGGCACACTTATTCAGCACATGCAGCCACATACCTTCAAGCAGCATAGTCATCTGCCGGATATCAGAAATATCGTATTTTTCAATATTATTGCTCACCCCGGCGACAACCACGATCTTCCCGTCGTTATAAACAGGAACATCAAGATGCCGCTTAATCGCAGTACAGTAAGGGTATATATCCTCCCCTTTACCGGGATTGAAGGAATTGGCAATTATTGCGGTTTTCTTCATCACTGCCTTGCCGGGAAGTCCACCATGTTCTAAGGATCGGGACAGGGTCAACTCGCCTTCCCGATCCGTCGCATCCGGTTCATTACTAACGAACGAGGAACAGATGGTGATATGGGTCTGGGCAGTATTGACCAGTGCCAGATATCCCTCTTCACTTCTGGTTATCTGGACAATACGCTCGAGGATAAAGTCGTATTTTTCCTGCAAGGAATATTTTTCCATCATCCCCAGACGCAGCAGGGTATCGAGACGCAATTCATCCCGGTGCAGGAGGAGTTCATTCTTTATCCTGTCTTCCACCATCCGATTGGCCAAATGGCCGAGATCCTCAAACTCCCTGAACACAAGATTTTCATCGTTGATTTTCACATTCGAATCGGCAGCTTCCCGAAAAAAATTCGTTAACAGATTAATTCCCTGTTTGATATTGAGCGAATAATAGAAGGCGAACAGTAGCAGAAAAGCCACAGCTATGGCAAAGAGAACAATAAATATAAAGACATTTTTGAAGGATATCCTCTGATATGTTTTCGTTTCGGCCGCAATCGTCTGCTCCATCGCATCCATGAACATTGAGGTTCCCAGCACCCAACCCCAATCTGGATATGTCTGTACAAAACCGAGTTTTTGATGAACCTTCCCGGTCGCAGGTCTCTGTACCGAATAGTGAAAATAGCCTTGTTTTTCACCGGTGCTAACGGTTTTTAAAAGCTTTTCTCCATATTTTATATCGTTGGCATCAACCAGATCCATCACGGAACGACCGATGAGCCGCTCGTTCCGATTGCTGAGAATAGTCCCATCCGAGCGAAAACAGAAAACCTCCCCGTCTTTGCCAAACTGAATATTCCGGATTCTGGCAAGCACCTCATGCTGCAACGTCTCTTCGAGGTTATCATTGTAAATTCCGGCGCCTATAAACCAGTCGAGCGGGGCAAAATATTTAACGAAAGCGATCTCTGCAAAACTTTTCCCGGGGAATTGGGGTTTGATGAGATTGTAGCGATATAAACCGGCTTCTTTGTCTCGAACAATTGAGACCATATCACCCACCACATCCTTTCCGGTGATCTGTTTAAACTCAGCTGCAGTCTTTCCTTCAAAAAAAGGTTCATCCGCAAAGAGATCGATAACACCGTTGTGGACCCTGCCGGTAAAATAGTAGCCCCGACCGTTATTCCAGCGCATCGGCCGCAAAAGCTCGATCGACCATGGATCGCACCTCATCCAAGCTTTTCTCATCTTTGTACAGTCGATAATTATGGGACGCAATAGTGTAGGCAGCCTGCACCCTCTCGCGGATGTCCAGCTCAACCCTGAGGTCATTTTGCTGCCGGCGGTAATCTATCAGTTCGACAACCTTGGCCAGCTCTTCTTTAACCCTCACCTCGTATTGATGTTTATAGGTATACCGGATATTTTCGATACTCTCCTGATACGCCTGAAACTCGTTGATAGCCCAGAAAATACCGATAAAAACACCAAGGGACGTTATAACCACCAGTGACGCGTAGAAAGGTGCCGAGGACAGGGTGATCTTACTGAATAATCGCATTAAAGGTATTTTCACTGATTATATCTCTTTTGAAAAATGGTAACCGTTCACCGATACACGTCAAACGACGGCATAACCCGGACCCGTAACCGTTCATCCAGTACTTCAGGTTCGTTCAAGCAGGCCGACGAGCTATAGTTGGCTATGTGAGGTGGCCTGAACGGACGAAAATCACTTATCGTCCTTCAGTCTTTCCACAACCGGATAAATCTGCGTCAGGTAGATGGTATCCAGCCCCTGATGATCATTGGGGACCGAAACGAAGCACCAGCCCTCCCAAATCAAACCACCCTACCTCCTCCATGGTCGCAATAAACTTTTCCCTGGTAAGTTCTCCTTTCACTGCCAGAGCTATTTTACCAAACAGCCTGCCGACAATAAATCCCTCCAGTGAGGTGAAACTTATCGGTGCATCATGTTGATATTTTGCCATGGCCATCTTAAATTGGCTGATCAAGGCACTATCGGTATCGTAGGGAGATGGAACCACCTGGGACACAATCACGCCCTGTCCATAGCTGCCGAGTACCTCCCGGAGACTCTCGGTACCAACGAAGGAGATATTACCAAAGACCACATCCGGGGAAATCTTATTCCTGCTCAGTTTTATAAATTCGGAACAGGCCGAATAGGCGCCAACGAGTACCACAGCCTGTGGTTTCTCCTCGTATATGTCGCGCATTGCTCCCATGACCGCAACCGTATTTCGCTCATAGCTTCCCTTGGAAACCAGGGTCATCCCCCTTTTAGCCAGGGCAATTTCGATGCCTTTCAAGCCGGCATAACCGTAACTGTCATTTTGATAAAAGCAGGCGACCCTGCTCATTTTCTTTTGGTCGATCAGGTAGGAAGCCAGCTTTTCCATCTCCTGAAAATAGCTGGCCCGAACATTTATAACGTATTTATTGAAAGGAGTGCGCAAGAATTCAGCACCGGTAAAGGGTCCAAAAAAAGGAATTTTTGCTTCGCTGACAATTGGTTCAACCGCTTTGGAAGTTGGCGTACCCACGGCCCCGATAAGTGCAAACACCTGGTCATCATAGATCAGTGCGTTGGTGTTTCTGACAGCTTCATCGGGCTCATAACCGTCATCCCGACTGAGTAGAATTATTTCCCGGCCATGGATTCCGCCATCATCGTTTAATAAGGAAAAGGCAGCGAGCAGACCGGCCCGCATCTCAAGTCCCAGGTTTTGTGCAGGACCGCTCAGCACACATGACTGCCCGAGAACAATGGGGCTCCCGAGGTTCTTCGATGCGCCCTCCACTGAGGGACAAAAAGAGAACACCATGTAAAAAAGAATAAAGGTACATCTGAATATCATACATTTTCTCCGCAAGCATATCACATCCCGGCAATCAAAACGCCGGTGTTTAAATACCCAACTAATCGCCAAGGATAGGGAAAATATTACTGAATTGCAAGGACATTGGAATTGGTATGTCTTAACATGTGGGTGTTGACAAAGATATGTTACGGCTCTACCTCTCTATAAAATGAGACTTGAAATTCATCGAAACTCCCTTTAGGGTATCGGCCACAGAATAAATCAAGATTCCCCGACAGCCAACAGATACCAATATGAACTCGTCACACCCTATAAGTACCCGGCTCACCATGAGCCATATGACAACAGTGGTCACGCCCAATGGTTCGACGGAACAGTTAGAACAACTGGCCATTGAAACACCCTATTCCATTGCGCTAAATGATGAAACCATCGGCTCCTCGATGGTATTGCCTATCGGCCTTGAGGAATTCGGTGCCGGCTTTCTTTTCGGCCAGGGCTACATAAAAGAGCCTGGGGAAATTAAAGAGATTTATATCTGTCCGGAGGGCCGCATCGCAGTGTATGCCGATGTGGTTCGAACAGAACCCAAAGAGGTCATCATCACCTCCGGCTGTGGTGGAACTGGAAAAATTTCCAGAGAGATGCTGGAAGGAGCTTTTGAGCCGTTGCAGGAATGCACAATTACCTTTCCGGAGATCAGCGATTTTATCCGCCAATCCCTGCAATATTCCCCATTGGGTCCCCAAACCCACTGTATTCATGGCTGCGGCTTGTGGGAGGATGGAAAGCTCCAACTGTTTTACGAAGATGTTGGACGGCACAACGCAGTGGACAAAGTACTGGGCGCTATACTGCTCGGAAAGGCAACTCCAAAAAGCGCAATCTACACCACAGGTCGCCTCACTTCCGACATGGTCCTGAAATGTGCCCGAATCGGCATCCCGATAATCATGTCCAGAACAGCACCTTCCTCATTGGGTCTGGCGATAGCCCGAAGAGCAGGTGCAACCCTTGCAGCCTATGCCAGACCGGACAGACTGAACGTTTTCAACGCACCTCATCGTATTGTGACTTAGTGAATGAACTTATCCCCGTACTTTACGGGGATAACAAAGCCTCCAGGGCAGTGCGGGGGGTATCCCCAGGAAATACTCTATTTTTTCGCCCGCCCCTCCATCCCCAGCTCAATCAAACGTTCAAGAAACTCCGGAAAGGGCAAACCATGAGCAGCAGCAGCCTGCGGCATAAGGCTGGTTGCTGTCATCCCCGGAATGGTATTGGTTTCAAGTAAATACAAAGATCCATCTTGCGCCAGCATCATGTCCGTTCGGGAATAACCTCTCAGCCGTAAAGCTTTATGGGCCGCCACTGCATACTGCTGGGCCTGTTTGGTTATATCTTCACTGATTTGGGCGGGACATATTTCTTCCGTGGCTCCAGCCTTATATTTGGCATCATAATCAAAGAACGCAAAATCCTTACCAGGCACGATCTCAATGATCGGCAGTGCTTCCAGATCCTTATTACCCAACACGCCAACAGTCAGCTCACGACCTTTTATATATTTTTCCACCATCACATGGGAATCGTGGCGCAGTGCTCTTGCGATCCCTGCAATGAGCTCCTCTTGAGACTTCGCCAGGGTAAGACCAAGACTTGACCCCTCGTGAACCGGTTTCACGACGACGGGCATCCCAAAACGATCATTCAGCTCTTGTCCATCGATTGTATCCTCACTGGTTATAATCAGCGAGTCTGCTACCGGCAGACCATTCATTGCATACAACTCCTTGGCCAACTGTTTATCCATGGCAATGGCACTGCCCAGTACTCCGGATCCCTGATACGGTACCTCAAGCAGGTCGAGGAAACCCTGCATAGTGCCATCTTCCCCAAATAAACCATGAAGCAGAATAAAAGCAAAGTCGATCTCCGGCGCATCGGCAGCAAGCTTGGCCAGATCCGTTGCAGGATCATAACGCCTCACAATGAATTTTTGAGGATCAAGAACTTTATCCACCCCGACAGCACCATTAAGCGAAACTTCCCTTTCCCCCGAAACTCCACCAGCAATTAAAGCAATATGTAATTTTTCTTTCGTCATAATATGTATCCCTCAGCTTTTCGAATCGATTTCACGAGTATCATGTTTACAATACTCATCCCCCGAAACAGGCAAATGGTTTTAAAATCCAGTCTCCCATTATTGTACTCATAGAAATAGCAGACTCATAGTTTTATATCTACCCTCCACCGCAATCAAACTCACGAAAAAATAGGTTTAGCGAATGAGTTTATCGAAACAGCTTTAAAATAAAGGACCTTGCGCCTGTATATCCTCCACCACCAACCGCCCTTTGCAGGGTGCTGTCACTGACATGGTGTCGACGGATAACCCCACTCCGCGGATCAATTGATCGAACGGACGAAGGGAAAAGATATTGCCAGGCTTTCTGCACCGGCGCCTCGGGATACTTACGATCAAGTGCGTGGGGAAGCCAGACGGCACCGTATCCCTCCGCAAGGTCCTTGTCATGCAGTGTCAAGACCTTCGCAATATGTGACAGCAACTCGCCAGTCAGAGATGCCGGTAGCAATGTAGTTCGATCTTTGCCGCCTTTGCCGTCACGGATGGTGATGAGTGACTGATCGAAATCAATATCTTTGATCCGCAAACTGCAGCACTCATTGACGCGAAGACCTCCACCATAAATAATTTTCAGCATCAGCCCGGTTGTGCCTTTCACTGATTCCAAAAGTTTTTTTGTTTCGTCAACAGATAAAACAACCGGTAGTTTTTTTCCAGTCCGGGCTCGAACAGTATTTTTGAGATCTCCGAGATCTTGATTGAATACTAGACGAAAAAACATAAGAATGCTGTTAAATGCGAGGTTCTGCGTCGAAGCGGAGACATTTTTTTTCATTACAAGATAGGCGAGAAAATCCCGAACCAAGTCCACACTGCATGGAGAGTTTTCGGACAAGGAAGTGTTTTTGGTTTTGCAGAATCTGAAATACTGAACAACCCAATTAAAATAGGTACGTTCTGTTCTCAACGCGTAATTTCGTAGACGCAATGCTTCCTGGAAATTCTGAAGTGCGGCTTTCTGAGATGTTGTATTATTTACTGTTGAAGCTCCTCCATGCAGGATTTTCGAAGAATTGGATTTCAGAAAATTGCTAAAATAGAGACGGACAGCCTGATCAGCCTGACGAATCTGCCAGTCCTTATAAGCACCGGTGTTGTCCAGTTCTTTGACATAAAGAGGCAGAAGCTCAGACCAGATAATCTGGGGGTAGCGCAATCGATATTCGAAGAACTTTCTAGTCCAGTGGACCATGTATTTTTCTTTTCCAGCATCTACCATTTTGCTTTCAAGAAGATATTTCCCGAAATCAGCACTATGAAATTCATCGATATTATTCATGAAACCAAAAAATAGTGAGTTATTTGTGACTTATTGTCTCATCAGTATAACAGGCGATTTTTCCCCAAAAGACGGAGAAATCACAGTCGCAAAACAGCATTTCGATGCCAAATTTGCTGACAATAACGAACAAACAAATCCTGTTATCAGCATTCCTGATAACAGGGCTTATTTCCCAAAATGCCGCATTCCCTATTCCTAACTGTTTTTTCTTGTAAATCCCGATATTCTCACTTAGTATGAACACAAAATCTTACATTTCCATTACATGCAGATAAAAAACATACTCTGCAAAGAAGAAAAGCAGCAAAAAAGTTGGCCCGCTGACGATTACCGCAGCGATTAAAAGGCCTGATCGGGCCTTCTTTTATCCCGAAATGGCCATGCCGTATATTAATAGTTATACATAAGGAAAAGAAATGACAAAAATCGAAGAACTAAGAAAAGCTCGTTTTCAATTCCTAAACCTCCTCTATGAAAAGACTGGTGGTGATAAATTTTCCCATCAAAATATGCATGAACTAGGAAAAGAACTTGGCTTCGAGCAAAAGCTAACAGATACAGTGACTCAGTATTTAGAGGGTGAGAGGCTCCTAGAATACACTGAAATGGGTGGGGGCATAGGAATCACCCATTATGGAGTAAAAGAAGTTGAAGCCGCTTTATCAAATCCTGAAAAACCGACCCATTATTTCCCGCCAGTTAATATAATAAATATTAATAACATGGTTGGTTCAAATATACAGCAAGGAACGAGCCATAGCAACCAATCTGGTAATATTAAACTTCAAAACATCCCAGATATTAATAAATTTATCAATAAACTTAAAGATGATTTGTCTTCAATTTCCCTACCTCCAGACGATAAGGATGAAATAGAAACTGACATAGCAACTATTGAAAGTCAAACGGAATCAAAGAGACCAAAACCAAATATAATCAAGGAAAGTCTAAACTCTATAAAAAGGATCTTAGAAGGCGCAAGTGGATCAATATTAGCTCAACAACTTCTTCACAATTTGCCAGCAATTATAAATTCACTATAGAAAAAGATTGTATAACAAGTCGTTGCACAGGAAATCTTTTTCGCTGCGCTCCAAAGTTTCCTGTGAACTCCACGTTAACTTCTAAAGAGAAAAAAATGATCACTTGCTATTTAAAATATGTCATTGATCCGTATAAAATTGCTGATTTCGAAATATACGCAAAGATGTGGATTCCACTTGTAAATAAATTTGGTGGCACTCATCACGGATACTTTCTGCCACATGAAGGTGCAAACAACATTGCATATGCTTTGTTCAGCTTTCCAGCTCTGGCAACGTACGAGGAATATAGAGAAAAAATCAAAACAGATGAGAACTGCATAAAGGCATTCAAACACGCTGAAGAAACGAGGTGCATTGTTAGTTTTGAGCGGAGCTTTATGAAACCAGTTTTTGAATAAAAATTTATTTTCAAGAGCTTGGGCCTAAAGGTATTAATTGGCTGGCCAGTTGACATTTCGTTTGGGTTGGAAGAGTTGCTTTCTTTTGTATTAAATTTTGCAATTGAGGTAATTTTGGAAAACACAAACGCTGGTAGCTTTTTTAAAAAGGCATGCGGTTGGTGTGGAAATGCGCTCCTGCGGAGGTCTGGTGACTATTTTCCAATCCAAGCGAGAGATGGACTGACTCTAAAATTTATACCTGCCAAGAGCGAGCGCAGGGAGGTTCGATTCCTCCCCTCCTCACCATTTTAACATGCAAAATTTTAAGTTAACAATCGGCTGCACTCGGACCCCGCAAACAGCGCTGGTCCGGTGAGCCGGAACGTTGGCAGTAAAGTTTAAACCACTTCGGAATTGAGAATGGGTATCGTTATAATTCCACTGATGTTTCTTATCTTTTGTGCTTGGCTATCCATTACGCTTTTTATTGCATTCCGAGTACAACAGCTGATACGGGATAGATTTCCGCATGGGAGGAGGACATCGTTTCTTTCATATCCTATTTGTCTTTTTCTTTTTTGGTTAATTCCAAACCTGCCAGGTCTTCTTGATCAGCTACGTATAGACAGTGTTGCAAAGCAATGTGGTTGGAGTCGTTACAAGCAGGTACATGACGTTAGCGGGATTTTTATTGAAGCTAAGAATACAACGGCCAGTATCAATGCTTTCTCAGAAGTTTATGGGGCTGTAGAAATAACCGAAGGCAATCGAATAGCTCACTGGGAAAACAATGTCGTAAAATATCTACCCAAACGTACATATCGTTATGGCATTAGGGAGACAGTAAGCTCAGTAGCTGACAATATCTATCGAGAAGAACTTCTCTTCCTAGATTTTGATACCCAGGAAGAGCTTGGGAAACGAATTGAATTTAATTTTAAGAAGACTCGATGGTATGATTCTTCTTCCTTTTTTGGGATAGCTCTATATCTCTTGATGTATAAGCCGAAGCCCTGCGGTTTTACAAATCCTGCGAAAACTGATATTAGCACTGAGGCCATCAAAATTTTGGTTCCGAAAAAGGATATAGAAGCAGAGGGAAAAATCATAGCAGCGGAAAAAAATGCCTCGATACTGAACGCTCAAGTCACATATTCCTCTGACTCTCCTCGTATCATTTCTCCAGAAGATTTTCTGGAAACAAAGGGTCAATGGACTGGTTCAGGCTATCTCAGTGGCAGTTGTAAAGGAATAGTAGAGAGCATAGGGAGCCTTCGCCAATATCAAGATGGCGGATCATGGCATATGATCGGGTACAAACTTTTTCTAGCAAATGGAAATCGGATTCCGATAAAACAACCAGGCATCAAAAAGTTTCAAGCTCTGGATTCGATGGAGGCGGTGATTTGTAGTGAAAACGATATATTCGCCATAAAACGAAATGGGAAAGAGAAGTTAGTCGTCCATCGCTTTTCTCAAACAGGAATGCTGATAGATGCATTACTTGTAAATCTTCCCGATATTTCCCAGTTCTTTCCAGAGAAAAAATGGCCGATGGTTTGGGAGGTTCAAGCTACCGGGAAAAACCTCACTATCACTCTCGGAAACTACTCCTACACGAAAACAGTCGATCAGGGAGGGGTGCTTGAACAAAATGTTACCTACACATTACAATTGACTAAGTGACAATTCCATATCTGTAAGTTATTTTTACACATATTATATGCCAATCGGGTAGCCGGGGGTTTTTCTCCCCCAGCCCCCACACCACCTAGCATGCGGGTCCGCACTAGGCGGTTCCCAGAGGCTACCGAGCCGTAGCCGGGTAATGGATGTTTACCCACAGATCTTTGACAGAAAGCAAACCTTGATCCTTGAGCCATTGATTGGTCATGCCCGATTGGGTGGCCAACGTGCGGGATAATCTCCACGGTCCTTTTCTGCTCAAGCCAACAGAGATAGCAGTACGCAGGAGGGTTCCGAGCTTTGTCAGCTCGCGGACCTTGGTGCGGCAGCAACGCCACTGTTTCCAGTAGCACATCCGCACCCTGCGCCGCAGCCAATGGTCAATTTCGGGAATGGTCCGGTACAACTCCGAGATCCCGAAATAGCCCATCCAGCCGCGTAAATACTCTGCCAGTTTAAACAGTCGGTACTCCATGGAAACACCCCAACTCCGGCCGGTCAATTCCTTGATGCGCTGTTTGAAGCGTAAGAAGGCTTTATCCGACCCGCGGATTTTGGCGCCCGAAAAGGCAAAACCGAGAAAAGTGATCTCGTTGGTATGCGCCACCTTGCTCTTTTCCTGGTTGACTTTGAGTTTGAGTCTCTTTTCGAGAAAACGAGTAATGCTGACCATCACCCGCTCACCTGCCCGACGACTTTTCACTAAAATAACGAAGTCGTCGGCATATCTGGCGAAGCGGTGGCTTCGCCCCTCAAGTTCTTTGTCCAACTCATCCAGGAGGATATTGCTGAGCATAGGAGACAGTGGACCGCCTTATGCAAAGTTGACGATTATGCAAAGTAAATCGCTAAAGCTGGCAAATTTCCAAGACCTTCAATTAATTTACTTTGCATAATATCACGACTACAGACTTGAGAGCCAGTCAAGCAATGCAGCATCCTTGTTCCAATCAGGAAGATCACTGTTTACCAGATCTGGGTAGGCATTCTCGATAGCCTGACGTTTCAATTCAGAATCGCACTTTGCGTAAATTTCGGTAGTTTTAATATTTTCATGTCCAAGAAAGTCTCTGATATAAATGAGATTAACACCAGCCTGCAGTAGGTGCATTGACTTGCTGTGGCGAAACATATGAGGCCTCACTTTTTCCGGCACACTTGCAGATGTTTTTCTTGCTAGACCAACATGCTGAGAGATAATGTAAGCAATGCCTTCTTTGGTGAGTTTGTTAAGCTGCTTATTGATAAAGAGCGGATACTCTCCTTTCCAATGTTTATCAAGGGCGTTCTCCTGAATATAATGTTCCAGCAAAGTCACGGTGTTTTTCATCAAAGGAACCCTGCGTGCTTTATTGCCTTTACCGGTGAGGATCAGCACTGCCGGATTTTCCAGTACAACATCTCGAACCCTGAGATTGGCTAACTCCTGCACTCTGCAACCGGAATCATAAAGCACGCTTAACAGTGTCAGGTCTCGTCTGCCTTTTACAGTCATCTTATCCGGCTGCGATAATAAAAGTCTCATTGCCTCGGGTGTCAGATGTGGTACCGACGGTTTGGGTGCCTTTTTAACCGGCAGGGCGATTACCTTTTGAAAATGGAGGATTCCTGATGGTTCCTCATACTGTGCATACCTGAAAAAGGAATGTATGGCTGCAAGCCGCTGGTTCCGGGTTGAAATACTGCATTTACGTTCTCTTTCAAGCCATTCCAGAAAATCAGCAATTACCACATGGGTCAACATACCCAAGTTCAGCTTTTCGACAGGTATCTCCCGCTGATCTTTACAGTAACGGAGCAGCAGTTTAAAGGTATCACGGTAGGAGGCTATTGTATTACTGCTGGCATTTTTCTGCCGTGGCAGATACACGGACAAGAAGTTCGTAAGGTGAATAGCAAAATCAGTAGGTTTCATCGTCATCACCTCCCAGCCGTGGAATGATATCGGGGTAACGCCCTTCAAGTTTAATGGCTATGTCCGGAAAAACATCAGCTGTCATCCTTAGGTAATAGGCTGTTTCTTCAAAGGAATCGTGGCCCATAAATGTTTTCAGTACAGGAAGATATGCAGCAAGGTCTTTTCCTTGCAGAACCCATTTCTTCAGGCAACGGCAAGCATATGTGTGACGAAAATCTTGTACTCTTGGTCCTTTTCCCCTCCCTCCGTGAGAAATGCCGGCTCTCCATAGAAAACGCCTGAAATTGTGGTAAACGTTCCCTATAGTCATTGGTTTTCCAGTTAATCCTGGAAAAAACCAATCAGCTTCTTTTGAGAGTCTATGCACATTTTCAGAGTATTTCCTGCATCGTTTCGTAAGTTCGTCAGACATCGCAACCAGACGGCTATTGTCCTTTTTTGAATGATGAATGGTCAGTATGCCTGCATCCTTATCCACATCTTCTACCTTCAGGAGCCTTGCTTCCGAGGAACGGAGGCCACAGGCATAAACCATCCGAAAGAATACCGGCATGATGAAGTGGCGATTTGGACATTCACTGACATAGCGGCATTGATCTATCTGATAAAAAAAACGCTGTAGTTCATCTTCCGTATAAATATTGGGGACGTACTGCTGTCCTGCCGGGTAATATCCCTTTGGGAGGATATATGCACCAATCCCAACATCTTCCATATATACAGCAAGTTGCCGCAGGATGGAGGCTCTTGCACACTGGTTGGCTTGTGCCTCATACTTTTTTTTTGAGCACCAATCCAACACTATTTCCTTGGTAAGGATTGATGTTTCAGGATATTTTTCCCCAGTAAAGGTCGAAAATCTTAACAGGTGCTTTGCTTCTGCCTCATATTTATAGCCAATCGCTTGCTTCAACCGAACGTGGTTTTTGATGTGTTCTGCAAATGGACCTCGGAATAAATAATTTCTCATAAGCACACCTCCGGAGTATCCAGGCAGCATTCTTTCAGTTTATTGATATCCACCTTCAAATAAACCGCTGTAGAGTCTGTGTCTGTGTGACCAAGGATATCGGAGATAACAGCGAGCGGAGTGCCATGCTCAAGCATTCTTGAAGCAGCCGTATGGCGGAGAGAGTGCATGCCACGGTGCTTTTTTAAAGTCGGCAGATGTGCAATCCGCATATAATCGCGAATTAGCTGATGCAGATGATCCCTTTCTGAAAAAGGCAGAAAGGGTGCGAGATGCCGCACAAATACAATAGGAGAATCCACTTTTGGCCTGCCATATTTCAGATAATCGATAACAGCCCATCCAACTTCGGAAGGAATCGGCAGGGTTACTGTTTCTCTTGTTTTTGACTGGGTAAATATCAATTTCTTCGCTTCCCAGCGGAAACACCCAAAAGTAAGATTTTTGATATCAGTAACTCTGAGACCTAACACGCAGGCGAGAAGGATAATGGCATAGTCCCGTTTTCCCTTTGGATTCCCGCGATCAATGGCGCCTATCAGTGCATCCAACTCGTCTTTGGTCCAGACGGATGGGATGCGTGTCTGTTTACGAGCCTGAATCATCGGTGTTTTGGAAGCCAGATCTGTTTTCAGGATGTCCTGTTCCTGCAGATACCTTAAAAAAGAACGTATAGAACAGATGTTTTGCTCCACGGTTTTATAGGTATATCCGGCCAGAGTCCTTATATACCCGTTGACAACAGGAAGTTCGATATCATGGCAATCATGGATTCCTTGGGAAACTAGATAATCCATGAAACGCTCCGATTGCTTCACGTAATGATCCACGGTTACTTTTGAATAACCTTTGTGCTCACAGTGCTTTTTAAAGCTTTTGCTGATATCTATATAATAGGAATCTGTGAGCAACTCCCGATGCTTATAGTACCGTCTCAGAACAGTCCGATGAAGCTGGAAGTCTCCAATCATACGGATGATACGGAGTTCCTGTGTATCCTTCTGCGATAGTTTATTGTCAAAATCCTTTTCAAGGATCTGATAGTAGTGTTCGACATAGTGAATTCCAATCTGCTCGGAATAATAGCTCTCATCCTGTTCTTCAGCGAACTGGATGATTTTCTTCCAACGGTTGCGGTAAAAGCTCATGGAGCCTTCAGTATAACCGAGCCGTAATAGCTCCTGTTCCAATTCTTGTAATAGTTCTTTCAGTGGCTTTTTTTGCATAAGAAATGTCTCCATTAATGATTTTTTTGAGCTTTTGCTCAGTTATCGTTAACGGAGATTATGCTAAGGAAATCAACAAGAGTCCCTTGAATTGTGGTGCTTTTTATGGCTTACTTTGCATAATTACTTTCTTTGCATAAGGCGGGTTATGCAAAGCTTTGCATAAACCGCCTTGAGGAACGCCGAGAGGCGTCGCCTGCAGGCGGTTGTTCACAACCACTCCGGCACGTAGATACTTGCCAATAAGTCTCAATACTCGTTTATCATCTATCCGACGGGAAACTCTTGCCATAAGAACATCATGATCAACTCTGTCGAAGAATTTTGACAAGTCGGCATCTACAGCAACTTTGCGCCCTTCCCGGACATATGACTGAACATGGCGGATTGCACCATGCGCTGATCTGTTCGGCCTGAATCCAAAGCTTGACTCTGAAAAATTAGAATCAAACCAAGGTGCTATGACCTGAGTTATTGCTTGTTGTATGATCCGATCCAGAACAGTCGGAATTCCTAGCTTACGAATTCCTCCATCCGGTTTTTCGATCTCAACTCGCAGAACTGGTTTTGGGGTATAATTTCCTCCAAGAATGGCAGTGCGTATCTCCTGCCAACATTCACGAAAATGGTAAGGAAAATCTTCAATGGTGACTCCGTCAAGACCTGGAGCTCCACGGTTCGATCTTACCTTCTGCCATGCCCGTGCAATGTTGTCAGTTCCTACGATACGCTCAAGTGAAATGGGATATAAAGGCTGTTTTCCAGTGCCGCGCACAGATGCTGCTCCCCCGGACGAGGTCGACACAGCCCTATAGCACACTGATACTTTTCCTTTGTTCTTCATGTTCGGCACTTCAGTGGGGTGATCCTCCCGGCTTTTCTATTCACCGAGCTCGTTTCCAGCCGCCTGTCTACCTTTGGCGACGTCCTGCACCTACTATGGCCTCTGCTGACTCCTGTCTCATCACAGCCGATGTTGCCATCGCCTGCGCTTCCGTTTTCGGATGCTCGGGGAACAGGCCTCCCCGGGTAAGAACGTGAACTTCCACTATGCGACCGCGTCATTTACCGTATCTCCTGATCCAAGGGCTTAAACATGTTGTGCTGTCTTACCCAGAGACTCGGCCTTATATGACATTTCTGTTCGTCGGCCCACAGATTTACCATCCGGCTTCCTCCAAACGTCACCTCACGATAACGCTCTTGCCATTGGTTAGTATTTTATGTTAAGTAACAGACTTAACACAGGATCACACACAGGGGACTTTAACCCCATAAGTTCACGCCCATGCCGGGCGCACACAAATCATTTCACCGGAAATCTTTTCGCTGCGCTCAAAAGTTTCCGGTGACTTTAACGTTGTGTGTTGAAAGAAAATTGCCATAGCATGATATCCGTGTTATTGTGTATCTATGATAAAGACATTCAAGAACAAAGGCACAGAAGATATATTTAATGGCAAAAATTCCAAAGATGCAAGGAACATATGCCCTCAAATCTTATGGAAAATTGCCTCAAGAAAACTTGATCAACTCGACTCGGCAACCAGATTAGAAGACCTAAAAGTACCGCCAGGCAACATGCTCGAAGCTCTCAAAGGAAACCGTCAAGGCGAACATAGTATAAGAATCAATAACCAATTTCGCATTTGCTTCGTTTGGTCTGATTATAGTCCTGATCTGGTTGAAATTATAGATTATCACTAAAATACAGAGGTCAGTTATGGTAAGAGTACCGACTCATAGAGAGCCAACACATCCAGGTGAAATGCTAATAGAAGAATTTTTGAGCCCCATGGGTATAACACAAAAAGATCTTGCAGACTCAATACATGTTCCCTATCAGCGGATAAATGAAATTATTAATAAAAAACGAGGCATTACTCCGAGTACAGCTCTTCGCTTAGCTAAATTCTTTGGGGTATCCGAAGATTTTTGGATGAATTTACAATTAAGGTGTGACTTATATAAAACAAAACAATCCGAAGAAAAAACTCTAAACGATATTAAACCGTTCAGCAGTAAATCCAATCAAAGAAAAACTAAAAATATCACACAACCAGGCGTTTAACCGGACCCGCAAAACAGCGCGGTCCGGTTAACTCGGGTGTTCGCTTCTAAAACGACAAAAAGAATTCTCCTTGACAAAGTTAACCTACGTGTTAACAATTGAGTATGACACGCGAGATTATATTTTATGAAACGGCAGCAGGAAGTTGCCCGGTCGAGGAGTTTTTGGAGTCCCTGTCACCGAAGCAGGCACAGAAGACAACATGGGTTTTGAGGTTAATAGAAGAAATACCGACCATACCATCAAGCTATTTGAAAAAGCTCGTTAATACCAACGAAATATGGGAGGTGAGAGTAGTAGTAGGAAACAACATATTCCGTCTACTCGGTTTTCTCGATGGCCCGAAACTCATAGTTCTCAATCACGCATTCCAAAAGAAAACCAAAAAAACTCCTCCCCAGGCCATCAAGATCGCGGAAACCAGAAAAAAGGATTATTTCGAGAGGAGGAAATAAAATGAAAACTCTAAAATCCTATGTTGCCAAACGGAAGTCCAGTGATCCAGCATTCGCCAAGAGCTACGAATCCGGTTATGAAGAATTCAAAATTGGTGTAATGCTCAAAGTTGCGAGAGAAGAAGCCGGTTTAACACAGGAGCAACTCGCCCTAAAACTTAATACAAAAAAAACAGCCATTTCACGTATTGAGAATCACGCAGAAGATATCAAGCTGTCAACATTGGAGAAATTTGCACAAGCTCTTGGCAAAAGCCTACGTATAGAAGTAGCTTAACGGCTTGAAATAATATACCTAAAGCGAATCGGGTAGCCGGGGGTTTTTCTCCCCCAGCCCCCACAACACCTAGCATGCGGGTCCGCACTAGGCGTTTCACGAAGTTACCGAGCCGTAGCCGGGTAGTGAATCGCACTCCACAGTTTCTTGATTGATATTAGACCTTGTTCAGACAACCATTTGTTCGTCATCCCCGTCTGTGTTGCAAAGGTTCTTGAGAGATGCCAATAACTCTTACGACTCAGAGCAGATAGGATGGCATGCCGTTTATTGGTACCAAGTTTCAGGAGGTTCCGTACTTTGGTTCTGGCATAACGCCACTGTTTCCAGTAGCACATACGAATCCGGCGGCGAATCCACTCATCTATGCCGGGAATTGGACGATAATACTCTGCAATGCCAAAGTAGTTTATCCAACCTCGTAAGATATTGCCTGAGCTTCATCATCCTGTAATCCATGGATACCCGCCAGCTTCTGCCGGTGAGCTCACGGATTCGCCGTTTGAACTTCTCAAACGCCTTTTCGGTCCAACGAATAGCACCACGTCGAAAGGTAAAGCCAAGAAATGAACATTCCTCGACATGTACTACCTTACTTTTCTGCTCATTGACGAACAATTTCAGCCGGGATTCGAGAAAATATCGAATCGACTTCATTACCCGCCTACCTGCGCGAAGACTCCGAACTAAAATAATAAAGTCATCGGCATAACGAGCGAAACAGTGGCCACGTTTTTCCAACTCTTTGTCCAGATCATCGAGCATGATATTAGCGAGCAACGGTGAAAGAGGACCACCTTGAGGAACGCTAAGAGGCGTCGCCTGCAGGCGGTTGTTCACAACCACTCCGGCCCGTAGATACTTGCCAATAAGTTTCAATACTCGTTTATCATCTATCCGACGGGAAACTCTTGCCATAAGAACATCATGATCAACTCTGTCGAAGAATTTTGACAAGTCGGCATCTACAGCAACTTTGCGCCCTTCCCGGACATATGACTGAACATGGCGGATTGCACCATGCGCTGATCTGTTCGGCCTGAATCCAAAGCTTGACTCTGAAAAATTAGAATCAAACCAAGGTTCTATGACCTGAGTTATTGCTTGTTGTATGATCCGATCCAGAACAGTCGGAATTCCTAGCTTACAAATACCTCCATCCGGTTTATCGATCTCAACTCGCAGAACTGGTTTTGGGGTATAATTTCCTCCAAGAATGGTAGTGCGTATCTCCTGCCAACATTCACGAAAATGGTAAGGAAAATCTTCAATGGTGACTCCGTCAAGACCTGGAGCTCCCCGGTTCGATCTTACCTTCTGCCATGCCCGCGCAATGTTGTCAGTTGCTACGATACGCTCAAGTGAAATGGGATATAAAGGCTGTTTTCCAGTGCCGCGCACAGATGCTGCTCCCCCGGACGAGGTCGACACAGCCCTATAGCACACTGGTACTTTTCCTTCGTTCTTCATGTTCGGCCCTTCAGTGGGGTGATCCTCCCGTCTTTTCTATTCACCGAGCTCGTTTCCAGCCGCCTGTCTACCTTTGGCGACGTCCTGCACCTACTATGGCCTCTGCTGACTCCTGTCTCATCACAGCCGATGTTGCCATCGCCTGCGCTTCCGTTTTCGGATGCTCGGAAAACAGGCCTCCCCGGGTAAGAACGTGAACTTCCACTATGCCGGTAAGCGACCGCAGGGAGACTCCGAGCGCGTCATTTACCGTATCTCCTGATCCAAGGGCTTAAACATGTTGTGCTGTCTTACCCAGAGACTCGGCCTTATATGACGTTTCTGTTCGTCGGCCCACAGATTTACCATCCGGCTTCCTCCAAACATCACCTCACGATAACGCTCTTGCCATTGGTTAGTATTTTATGTTAAGCAACAGACTTAACACAGGATCACACACAGGGGACTTTAACCCCACAAGTTCACGCCCATGCCGGGCGCACACAAGCGGCTACACGCGGCCCCCGCAAACAGCGCGGCTCCGGTGAGCCAGACGTTAGCCACTACCAAAAAAGGAAAACTTAAACCAATTTTGACAAACGTAGGAATAACCCGCATGTCAGGCTCCGACAAGATCGGAGAGGCTATGCGGCGATCACTGCCCCATATACCTTCTGACGCACGGGTGGTCGTGAATTCTCTTCTTCAACCGCAATCACTTGGAATCATTGCAGGTACATTGATTGTGTGGGCGGGCTCCCACGCCTTTGGCGTTGGTGAGATCGTGGACATAATTCTTCTCGGAATTGGCGTGATTGCGCTAGGTTTTGCTGTCTTTGAAGGAGCCGATGAACTCTACGACTTTGCCGTTGGCGCTATTGGTGCCCGCTCCGATGCAGACCTCGAAAAGGCAGACACTTCACGCGCGCAGTAACACTACTCGGAGTCTCGACAATCCAGGTGATATTGTTGCGAGGACAAGGGCGGGCTGTCATGGCCCGCGGGCGCCCCCAAATCTATCCGCGCCCATATGTTGGACTTGCGCCCCCTGCTGGAAACCAGCTCCGAGTATCTCGGTCGGCACAAATAACCGGAGGCAGTTTGGGAGAGACCACGGCATATGGGGTAATTAATATAGCGCGCAATCAATCACTTTCCGAGCAGAGAGTGACCCTGTTCCACGAACTCGTACACCGCTACTTTTCGCCTCGCATCGGGCCATTCCGAACGCTCCGAGCGGAAATAAACATGTCCGTCTATTCACGATCAGCGCTACTTCGCTACTTGGAGGAAGCGTTGGCCGAGGGCTACGGCCAACTGCGTGTGCATGGCATAGCGAATGCGCTCGGCGCGATCAAATTTCCACTTCAGTGCGGCTACGTGACCGTCTCGCAACTTGCAGCTGAAGGTTTCGCCATTGGCACAATCACACTTGGCGAAACATTATTCCATGTATCTTTATCATTAGGACCAATCCCGAAAGATGATTGAACGAGACCAAGCCATAGAAATTGCGCGAGACCGAGCTTCAGAAAAGGGCTGGGCATTTGTCGAACCGTTGGAAGTAGTTATACGCCGCAGCTGGTTCGGAGGCATCAGTAGTTTTGAGATCGAAACAAACGCGGGCAAGCGAGGCACCAAGGCTCGTTTTGTGATAGATGCCAAGATAGGTAAGATTGTCTCCGAGGGATATATTTCGCGCTAAGTGCGGTCGAGAAACTTAGATTGTGGGCTAATCGGGTAGCCGGGGGTTTTTCTCCCCCAGCCCCCACAACACCTAGCATGGTCGAGTCGCCCGAGGGAACTTCCCCCTCAGGCTCTCACAGTTCCGTACGTGAACCTCTCGATTCATACGGCTCTTCATGCCCTCCAAACTTTTTCGCTCGAATTTGTGAATTCTGAAAGCTCCTCCCACCTTGATGGTTGACCATCAGTTTTCAATAGGCATGTCAGCCCCTTCGCTCCATTTCCATTACAGAAATTTCATCACTACTACAAGCTGATCCACCCCTGTACTCCGCATCGGTACTCTCATCCTTGTGGGGCTTCCACTTGGATTTCTCCCTTAACATCAGAACGACAGGTTCCCACGTTCCACAATAAAGCCTAGAATATGTTCATGCCGCCTCTATGCCGGACACCACTCAGGCAGTAATTGGATTTCCCCTGAATTTATCATAGGGCAGACCCGCTCCCTATTTTTGATGTCAACGTACCAGTTTTCGACACGTTATCGACGGTTCGCTTTCGCTCATCTCCATATTCCATACCTGACACGGTCATTGCCGTGCCTTTTCCCATGACGCACACCACCTTGACTCTTAATCAACGCAGCTCATGGTGGTTTGGCAACTACTTCCAAAAGTCCTCGTCGGAGGGCCGTCCTCCATCTTAATTGCAGGTACGAGTAAAGTAACTCACTCTCGTGGCACACCGGGTCCGCACTTGGCGGTTCCCATAGAACATCGGACCGTAACCGGATAAAGTACATCCACAGTTCTTTGACAGCAAGAATGCGACAACTGCAGGTAATACCGAAAGTTGGATTGTCTCACATCGCGGCTACCATTGGCGGCCCTGTCGGGTTGAATGCGTGGTAGAGCATATGAGGTCTCGCTTCCCTCTATGAGTTTGGCCCTTCAGCGGAGTGAGTCTTCCAGGCTTTTCTATTCACCGGGCTCGTTTCCAGTCTTCCATACGCCTTTTGGGTGACTTCCTGCACCTAATATGGCCTCTGCTGACTCCTGCTCAAACTCCCTGCATGTTACCACACAAGACACTGCCAAAATATCGGCCGTCTGTTGGACAGGCCTCCCCGGACTCAGTTCAGTACCTGTCACCCCCTTGAGGGGTATAAGAACGTGAACTTCCCTTGTGCAGGTAAGCGAGGCACGAGACTCCGAGCGCGCCATTTACCGTATCTCCTGTTCCAGGGCGTTGACATGTGGTGCTGCCTTCCCCAGAGACTCGGCCTTGTATGACGTTTCTGTCCGTCAGCTCACAAGTTCGGAGTCTCGTGCCTCGCTTACCTGCACTCCGGCTTCCTTCAGACCCTACCTCACGGTAACGTCCTGGCCTTCGGCTAGTAATTTATGTTACGTTTCACAACGTTACATGGAACACTTGCAGGGGACTTTCCCCCCATGAGTTCACGCCCATGCCGGGCGTATACCAATCGTTAGAGCCGACTGCGATTCTCAACCAGTGGAAGAAATATATAGCCATTCAAGACATCTCAAAGGTTGTCAGAAATTTGTAAGAAAACTGCATTAAAAAAATATTACAAAAATAACAAAAATGTTGCACTGGACCTCTAGCACGGCGCAGTATCGGTAAAATGAAGTTATCCTTAACCAGATACTTTTCGTCATATGCCATGTGTTTCCTGTGCCAGGTCCAGTGAACTCCACGTTCCTAGCGGCTGCGCCGCCAGGAATCGCGGTGCTGGCTTCGTCGAGCACCGCGATTAGCTGTCCTCACCATCAACCGTATAGGAAATTCTCATGTCTGATAGTTTTATAACTCTTCGCATTTTCAACGAAAAGGAACTCATTTTTGACGAAGCAGAAACAAAGAGTATCCTCAAGTTTTTCTTCAAACACCTTGGGCAGCCAATCGACGCAGCTATAATCACAAGGCCCCTACAGTGTTTTGCTCAGGGCCTACTTGTCGAGGCGATTGATTCCACTTATGCACTAGGCTACATAGAAATTCTATGGAGAGCTTCTTACAATCCTGGTGCTAATATGCAGAAAGCATTAGCAAAAATAGGAAAGAAGGCAGCAGTTCAGTGGTTTAAACACGCAACACAGGAAGATTTGCTTAAAGCCAAGATCTCTAGTCTGGTACGTGATCGACTAGCGTATAGCTTTATGTCTGTCTTTCACATGATGCTGAATGGAGTAGCCAAATCGACGCAACCGCGACGAACTCATTCCGCCCACGTCAGATACGGCAAACCATCCAAAACAGATATTCTGTGGGGATAAGCATGAAACATTTACTAAAATCAATTATTTTGCTTATTGCATTCATAGCAGTTTTCGCCATAGCCAGTTGGGCATACGTATCATCAAAAACCTTTATCGATTTTCAGTCGCTACTATTGTGCAGCCAAGGGAAAGATGAGTTAGTTCCAAAGATGCTTTGCCAAGCATACCTTTTCCAATTTGGTGGAAAACCAAGCGAAATTGCGGAACTCAATCACGGAATCGGTATAGGTTGGGTTATACGTGCGAGAGATGAGAGTGATCGTAAGAAGCTGGTAGAATTCTTGCTTAAAAAAGGGGTTGATATAAATGGGTTAGATCAACGCTCTGGAATCTCTGCACTTCATACCGCCGTATTAGAAAACGACCAATCTGCTATAGAATTGTTGTTGCATAATGGAGCTAATCCGATGATTAGGGATCGGGACCATAAACAAACCCCTCTTGAGTTTGCTATGGAACTTAAAGTCAAACCAAATCAACCAGATCGAACGGCGATAATTCAACTGCTCAAAAACGCATCAAAAAGCTAATCGGGTAGCCGGGGGTTTTTCTCCCCCAGCCCCCACACCACCTAGCAAGCAGTTCCGCACTTGGCGGTTCCCACAGAACATCGGACCGTAGCCGGATAAAGTACATCCGCAGTTCTTTGACAGCAAGAAGGCGACAACTGCAGGCAATACCGAAAGTTGGATTGTCTCACATCGCGCCTACCATTGGCCGGCCCTGTCGGGTTGAATGCGTGGTAGAGCATATGAGGTCTAACTTCCCTCTATGAGTTTGGCCCTTCAGCGGGGTGAGTCCTCCAGGCTTTTCTCTTCACCGGGCTCGTTTCCAGTCTCCCATACGCCTTTTGGGTGACTTCCTGCACCTAATATGGCCTCTGCTGACTCCTGCTCAAACTCCCTGCATGTTACCATACAAGGCGCTGCCATAAACTACGGCCGCCCGTCGAGCAGGTCTCCCCGGACTCAGTTCAGTACCCCCTTGAGGGGTATAAGAACGTGAACTTCCCTTGTGCAGGTAAGCGAGGCACGAGACTCCGAGCGCACCATTTACCGTATCCCCTGTTCCTTGGGCGTTGACATGTGGTGCTGCCTTACCCAGAGACTCGGCCTTGTATGACGTTTCTGTCCGTCAGCTCACAAGTTCGGAATCTCGTGCCTCGCTTACCTGCACTCCGGCTTCCTTCAGACCCTACCTCACGGTAACGTCCTGGCCTTCGGCTAGTAATTTATGTTACGTTTCACAACGTTACATGGAACACTTGCAGGGGACTTTCCCCCCATGAGTTCACGCCCATGCCGGGCGTATACCATCTGCTGCACCGGCCCCCGCAAACAGCGCGGGTCCGGTGAGCAAACCGTTGTGTGAAAAGAAAATGTTGACTTGGCGATCGCCATGACGTACGTTTATTTCAGGAGGTATTACTATGAATATACTAAACGCAACTGAAGCCAGGTCAAAACTTTATCGGCTAATTGATGAAGCTGCAGAAAATCATGAACCTATTGTCATTACAGGTAAAAGGAAAAATGCAGTCTTGATTTCAGAAGAAGATTGGAATGCCATTTCTGAAACCATGTATCTGCTTTCCGTTCCTGGAATGAGAGAGTCAATCAAAGAAGGTTTGAATGAAAAACTTTCAGACTGCTCAAAGGAACTTGATTGGTGAGTTGGGAACTCGTTTTTACAAAACAAGCTCAAAAAGACGCAAAAAAACTCTCTTCGGCAGGGTTAAAAAATAAGGCTCAGAAGTTATTTGACATCTTAAGAGAAAATCCCTATCAAAATCCTCCACCATATGAAAAATTAGTTGGTGATTTATCAGGTGCATATTCTCGAAGAATAAACATTCATCAAAGATTAGTTTATCAACCTCATGATGCTGAGAAAATAGTTAAAGTTATACGGCTGTGGACACATTATGAATAAAATCGGACACAATCGGGTAGCCGGATAAAGTACATCCGCAGTTCTTTGACAGCGGGAAGGCGACAACTGCAGGTAATACCGAAAGTTGGATTGTCTCACATCGCGCTTACCATTGGCGGGCTGAATGCGTGATGGAGCATATGAGGTCTCGCTTCCCTCTATGAGTTTGGCCCTTCAGCGGGGTTACGAATTGGGTGGTCGGACCAAGTCAACATAATGTGTTTTACCTAACAAACACCTTTCGACATGACCATTTCAGTGCTTAAAAGAACCTTTTCATGGGCAAAAACAGTACTCTAACCAGAAAATTTACACCGGATGAACCGATGATTTTCCGATATGGCATAAGTTCTGCTGCATTCACTTATAAATTGCACGCAATAATGAAAAGGACACCCATTTTAGTATCATATTCACGTTTAAATCTGCTCTAACATAGACACGCGACTTAACATCTACAATCCAATAACAACAGGGAATAGACATGGCAGATGAACATTCTATTGGATTAGCTGTATCAGGCGGTGGTTACCGCGCGACATTGTATGCTCTGGGTTCATTTTGGCGGTTAAATGAATTCGGTATGCTCCCTGCGCTGAAAACAATTACCAGCGTTTCTGGCGGGAGCATATTAACGGGTTATTTGGCAGTGAATTGGACGAAGTTGCAGTTCGATGCCAATGGCGTCGCTGCCAATTTTGAAGAACTCATCGCGAAACCGCTTCAAGCATTCTGTGCGGAAAGCCTGGATATCATGGCGGGGATATCGGGGCTGCTTTCGTTCAGCGATACGATCGGCGATAAGGTGGCGAAAGCGTACGACAAGCGCCTATTTAATGGTGCGAGCATTCAGTCACTGAGTGATACGGCTCCAGATTTTTTGTTTTATGGTACCAACTACCAAACGGGGTCCAGCTTAAGAATCGAGAAATCCGGCATCTCAGATTACAAGCTCGGTAAGTACCCGACCCCCGATATTCCCATTGCCAAGGTCGTGGGCATCTCAAGTGCCTTTCCACCCATGTTGTCGCCAGTGACGTTAACATTGGACCCAAACAAATGGGTAGACACCAAGGCGGCCTCTTATGGTGCGAACGCGTCTTTACGCAACAAAATGTTACTCACCGATGGCGGACTCTATGACAACATGGGATTAGAGGCTATATGGAAGGGAAGAGGGAGGTATTCTCATGTCCTTGTCTGTGACGCCGGTGCACCTTTTAAAGTAAAAGAAAAGATAAAGACAAATTGGGTCAGTCAGCTCATGCGAATGACTGATCTGATGACTGACCAGCAGCGCGCGTTACGTAAGCGAACTTTGATGGCGAACTATCGTGATGTTGATGCCTTGGGTAACCATAAAGTCTACGGTGGCGCCTATTTTGGTATCGGTACGAAAATAGATAAATATGAGTATCCCAAAGTTCTCGTAAAAGACAACGCTTTGACCGCTAGTCTCAAAAACATTCGCACCAGACTGAATGCTTTTACGGCTGAGGAGCAGGCACATTTGATCAATTGGGGGTATACGCTAGCTGACGCGGCCGTGAACACTCACGCCTCAGAACTCATTAAGGTTCACAGCCCAGCGCAATGGCCACAACCAAAATTTCAGCTGCGCTAACTTTGAATGGTGACTCTATCCTCAACAATCTGGATTTTTTATGCAGGGAATTAAAAGGGCACCTATTTTTAGATTCAATACCAACTCATCCCACTGGAAACTGAAAACTACGCTTCTTCCCGTGAATTAACTCTTGGGCGTCATAATATGGGCTATTCTCTATCCTTACTTACGGTTCAAACCACAGCCCCGGGCGAAGCACTCCAGCGATTGGGTTATATCCGCACTGGCCAATCGTGTAAATACGCGAAGGAGTCTCTTTCGAGTTATGCACTCCCTACAAATTGGTTCCTCATTGTAGCACACGGCTGCGACAACCACTTTCTGCAACCGAAGATTCTTGGTCTTTTGTCTGGGCACTTTCCGGTTGTCGCCTGCTCAGTTGAAGAGCATGCAATGTTCAGCTCCGCCGAGTACTGGGTCGATGGCAGCCAAGTATGGCGCGCAGAGCACATCGGTGAGAATGGCCCCATTCACTTGAAGACTTCAGGCATCCTGCCAGCCGGCTTCGAGGCCATGGCTGCGGCGCATAAGGAGGCACAAGAAGCGGAAGGTGGTAAAAAGGCTGACGTCGACCACTACTTTGACATTCCACTCAACGCTGCCAAAGAAATTACCGGATTCAAGCACGATGAAAACATTCCGGGCGTAGACTATGAAAGCTTCGAAGTTCTTCGTAAGGCAACAGCATCAATGGATCCCAAACCTTGGTGGTGCTTCTGGAAATGACACCCGACCTTGCAATCTACGGGCTCTTGCGCGACACGCCCTTGCCTTCAGCTGGTAATTTCTGCTCAGTTATTCATTTAACACAGAAACACTTACGGTGGAGCGAGGTAGCCCTCACCAAGGAACATGGTAGAGTTTAGTATCGGGGTAATATTTGTCACCGTCAAAGGCAAAAAACAGGTATTGACAACCACCTCTACCATCGGTTACGAAGGCGTTCCTTCAGAACCGCTGCGATGGTGGCCAGGCACGATCTAGCTGCACTACAGTCGATCATGGGCCATGTCCCAATACGACCAGCATACCAGCACCTTGCCGGGGATTCCGTGCCCAGTGACGGAAATTGAATGACATTTTCGGAATACCACTTTGCAGCTGACAGTATAACGCGAGTATAAAATCGGTGATTTAAACCGGAGAAATTAATGCAAAAACATATATGGATTTTCCTGCTGCTACTAGTTTTTTCGTTTTCGGGAAGCAGTATATCCATAGCTCAACTACGGGAAATTACATTGGTTACTGGTGAATGGTCCCCATACACTTCGGAATCGATTGAAGGACGTGGTGTTTTTACCGAAATTGTTTCGGCAGCATTTAAGGAAATGGGACTTAAACCAGTTTACATATTTTTGCCTTGGAAGAGGGCTGAAAAAATGGTGCAAATGGGAGAAGTCTTTGCTGCTTTTCCTTATATAATGACAGATACGCGCGAAGAAATGTTCGATTTTTCTGAAAGAGTTGCTTTTTCTACTGGACGTTTCTTCTACTGCACCAAGCACTTTTCTCAAGAAATTCCCTATAAAACTCTTAGTGATTTGAAGCCATATAAAGTGGGAGGGGTTCGGGGGTATTGGTATGAGACTCTATTTAACAAAGCATTACTCGATACCAGTTATGTAAATACAGAGAAACAAATTATCGCGATGCTTTACATGAACCGTGTGGACCTGGCCCCTTTGGATGAATGGGTGGGATGGCACTTAATTCGAAAGTCTTTATCCTAAGGATGCACATTTATTCAAAACCCTTGAAAAACCGTTAAATCAAAGTGGATTGCATCTATTAATTTCGCGAGATTACCCAGATGCTCCCACTTTGACTAAACAGTTTAATGCGGCATTGAAGCTTCTTCGTCAAAAAGGGATTTATCAGAACATTCTTCGCCATTATGAGGTACAGGACAATTCACCTTGCTACTGAAATCAATCAATGTAACCAGATGCCCAGGATTTTCACATCATACTTTTACATACACTCCTGTAGACTTGTTTTGTATTATTCCTTGCTGTTTTAACCTATGCACTATTCCATACAGTTTGGTCTTCGTGTATCCGGTTTTCTCACCGAGTTTTTCTATATTGATTCCAGTTTTACTGGCAGTAATCATTTCAGCGACAAGACCTGTAGCCGTTTTGGCTGCACTTAGTCTTTGCCGCTTTTTGGATGGATTGACAGAAATTCTCCTCTTTTTCTGCGCATTTATTGAAGCCGCAGGCGGAATCACATTTTTGTTTTTCTTTCCGGAAAAGTCAGGTTGCATGTCCATGTCGATGCCAAAAATCCCCGACAGATCAGCATCATCAATAACCTTGGCACTCTTCTTTTTCGATTTTTCCAGTAACTCGCCTGTTAGATCTTTTACCGCTCTGGCTATAAGATCGTCAGTATCAACACCTCGTAATTTAAAAAACAGGGACGGGTCTTCGTCAAATCTCGCACCAATCCCATAGAGGGCTGCGGCAACATGTTTACACATGGAGGCCCAGTCGGGACAGCTGCAATCAAAACTGATAGCTCCCGGACTGGGAAAGAGGCCTTTTTCTTTATTAAAAAAAATCTCGTCCAATGGTTTGGGGAACTTCCCGGCAAGTAAATCCTGCAATGATTTCAATTGACCTTCACATTGTTTTTTTATCTCTTTCCAATGGGTCTGATTGATAGCATTAATTCTAATTACAACTTTATAGGGCTTTGAAGCTGAACCCTGAACAAGAGCAGTTACCTGCCCCGAATCTATTTTGAGATCGAGGACTGCCCCGTGTCGGACATAACTTCTCCCTCTGCCGATACGATTGGAGTAATCTGCATAGCGCTCAAGATTTTTGTTCCATGATTTTCCCCACCAGGTGTGGGCCAGAGCATTGCCTTCAATCACAACTGGCTTGATATCAGGCATTTTTTTCTTAAGCTGTTTCAGTTTTGCTGCGGCCTTGGCCTTTTTTTCGGCAACGGAAACGTATTCTGGATATCCCCTATACCTCATAATGTCGTTGTCCCAATATTTAAAGTTTCAGAGTGAACAGCTCAAGCAACTCAGTATTATTCATCTCAGTTATCCAATGTTCGCCGGATGCCGCGACAACTTCATTTGACAACTTTGACTTCTCTGTCAGCATTTCGTCAATTTTTTCTTCTATAGTTCCCTTTGTCAGGAACTTATGAACCATCACATTTTTTTTCTGGCCGATTCGGAAAGCCCTGTCTGTTGCCTGGTTTTCCACGGCGGGATTCCACCACCGATCAAAGTGAATCACATGGTTGGCGGCAGTAAGGTTGAGCCCAACCCCTCCGGCTTTAAGAGATAGCACAAAAAATGGTATGTATTCCTCGCCCTGGAATCTCTCAATGAGCTTTTTCCTTTTCCCAACAGGAACGCTGCCATGAAGAATGAGACCATCCCGCTTGAATATAGTCGCTAAAAATCTGGACAATGGCTCGGTCATTTCCTTAAATTGAGTGAAGATGAGAACTTTTTCCCTTTTTTCATAGATTGTTTCACAGATTTCGCGCAACCGTTGGAATTTACCACTTTCTTTTTCATCAAACAAATCCAAACCAAGATACTGATCCGGATGGTTACAAAGCTGCTTGAACTTCATCAGGGCAGATAAGATCATTCCTTTTCTTTGAATACCTTCTGAATTTTCAAGTGCCTCTATAATTCCATTTATGACTTCACTGTAAAGCACCGTCTGTTTTTTACTCATTGCGGCCCAGGTCTTCACTTCCACCTTGTCAGGAAGATCGGAAATAATCGATGTATCGGTCTTTAAACGCCTAAGTATAAATGGGTTGACTACTTTACGCAGACTAGCATATCCACTGGGGGTATCGGCAAGTCCTTTGGTAAAGCTAGCAAACTCTTTAGAGTTACCCAACAGTCCCGGATTAATAAAGTCAAACAGGCTCCAGAGATCCGACAGCCTGTTTTCAACCGGGGTACCGGTCATGATAATTCTATTCTCAGCTTTTAGACTTTTTACCGCCTTGGTCTGCTTTGTCCCGGGATTCTTGATGGCCTGTGCTTCATCCAAAATGACGTAATTCCAAGAGTAGTCTTGAATCCATTTATATCTCTGGGCCAAAGCGTAGGTGGTTATGACAAGGTCAAACTCGGCCAGTTCCTCCGAACTCAACTCAGGGATTTTGCCCGGTTTATGAAGATCAGGATGGGCGACGAAACAGTTAAGGTCAGGATAAAATGAGTTAATTTCATTGGTCCAGTTCGACAGCAATGATGCTGGGATGACCAATAACGAGGATGGTGCCGATCCCCCCACCTTCTTCATTTCTGCTTTTATCGCATTAAGAAAAGCAAGGACCTGTACCGTCTTCCCCAATCCCATGTCGTCGGCAAGGCAGGCTCCGAACTTCATCTTATGCAGGTAAAAGAGCCAATTGAGACCATCTTGCTGATATTTACGGAGTGTCGCCTTAAATGTTTTGCTGGTCTTTATGGTGCCAATTGCTTCAGGGCGGAGGAGCTTTTCAATGACCGTTTGTAACCACTCACCATTAGAAACACCTGAAATCGCTTCTCCATCTGTAACGCCCAACAGCTTTTGCGGGTTCATTGAGAAACGCATTGCATCCAGAATACTGATTCCATCTTCGGAGTTCAGCTCCTGAGCTTTTTCATATGCATCCAGCGTCTGTTGTAGTTTTTTGGGATCAACAGCAACCCATTTGTTTTTCAGAAAAGCCAACCCCTCGGACTCCTGGAGTAGGCGACGGGCCTCTTGTTCTGAAATTTCTGTATCACCAATCATGAGCCTTGGCGAAAAATCAAGAAGGGCATCCATACCAACCTTGGAAGGAATTTTCTCCCCTATATTGACATTAATTCCAATGCGTGCAGCTTTCCCCTTCCACCAGTTAGGCATTCGGCAGAGAATGCCTGATTCTTCATAAATTGGTATCTCTCTTAGAAAAGTGAAGGCTTCTTTTGAAGACCAGGCCAGTGGATAAAATAATTCACCACTTTCACGTAGATCCGCCACTAACTCACTTTTTTGAGCGGCAGTATCAACTGTAACGAGAAGCTCCAGAAGTTTTTCATGGTCGTCATCGTATTCTTCCAAAGCAAATTTTAATGGCAGGTGCTTGGATTCTCCATCAGCATTGAGCCTGGTCGAGTATGTGGCAAGAAAAGCAAATGGAGCCTCGTGACCTTTATTTTCAACTAAGTGGAAATAAATCCGACCAACCAGATGTACGTCAGGGCTATATTCTTTAATAAACTCTTCAACAGAACCTTTGTACGCTGCAATATTTTGCCTAAAGACTTCTTGAAGGCCATCCCACAATGCAAGAACTACCTCTGTATGCAGGTACTCAGCACCAATCATCAATGGAGCCGACTCCATCAACTGGGAGAGTTCCTCCTCGGCAACAGCGATGACGACCTCGCCCCGTTGTTCCTCTATATCAGGAATTTGACTGAGTTTATGGATGAAGAGCCCGGATAATTTACGCCAAAAAGTTAAGGATGGGGAGAGACTTATATTTTTATTGGAAAAACCAAGGAGTAAGAGCCAACTATCAGGGATTGTGGAATATTGCTCATATATTTCCTTTTGCAGGACACTCTGCTGCCGATTAATTTCCCCGACAACAGACATCCATTCGAGTTGGAGCGTTCCATCAGGCATTAATACAGCTTGAAGTTCATCGTATGACATAATTGTTCGTCAGTGAGAAGGTTCTTGTAGATAGTTACTTAGTTTCCATCCTGAAACGACCCTTTTACCCTAACTTTTCGTTGTTCTCAAATTTTAATCCTCGGAATATCAACTATATGCCTGCGGTTAAAATTATCGAACGCCTCAATTTAGAATAAAATGCCTCGTTTCAGGATAGAAACTACTTAATGGCAGCAATCGGCTTTAAACTTGACCATTTCAAATGGATTCTTACCGCTCGGTATAGAATTTACTCATTATAAGTTAAGTTTAGAAGACAGAAGTTTTCTCTGGATAATACTCTACCTGAAAGGAGGCAAACATCAAAGTATCCGATTCTGTTACCTACTGTATTTTTACCACAAAATGTTAGAAAACGAGATAAAGAGGACATCAATGCTGATGTCTTGTCAAAGGGAAAATGGCTAGTCAGAATATGTCAAAACTCAGCAAGAGTCAAGCAAAGGCTTGACCCCTTTCTACCCCCGTTTCAGAGAAACCTCATTTTTTGGAATCCTTGGGTTCAAACACGATCATTGGAAATGGGTAGCCCACGGGGGTACATATATATATTCCCGGGATTCTCTCCGCGACACAGTCGGTAGCTTTTCCGACGATTTAACAGTGCTTACCTATGAACAGACCTACGCTGTCCCCTATATTGGCATAGGCGTTCATTCTAATTTTGATCCGGTTACAATCTCCGCCCGTTTCATAGCCAGCACCATGGTCAGAGCAAAAGATGAAGACCAACACCCCTTACGCGACTTGCAAGTAGCCTCAAGTCTTGATGATGGCAATATGTATGGGATAGATTTTGCCTGCACTTACAATTTCACTCAGAACATTGCAGCAACAGTGGCCTTTCAGCACACAAAGTACAACGAACTCAAAGGCAGCAAAGACTGGGACTTCTACAGCGATGGAAATCAATTCCAATACGGTGGCGGCATGTCAAACGAATCGAACCTACTCTATCTGTCCCTGCTGTTTACTCTTTAATTAGCATACCTGCAGAACAAAGGAGCCGCTTTGCACAAATAAGGGGTCAAATCTTTGCTTGACTCTTGCTGTCTATTTGAATAAATTATCCTCATGACAAGACCACTCCGAATTGAATATCCAGGTGCCTGGTATCATGTAATGAACCGGGGAAGACGTGGTGAACAAGTCTTTGCAGACAGCAAAGACTACGAGATGTTTATTGCGTTACTGCAGGATACCTCAGAAATGTTTGATATCCGGATCTCCGCATTTTGCCTGATGTCCAATCATTACCATATCCTCGTCCAGACACCTGCCGGTAACCTGTCCCGAGCGATGCGGCACATAAACGGTGTCTATACCCAACAGTATAACCGTAGGCAAAAAATGGATGGGCAATTATTTCGAGGGCGCTACAAGAGTGTACTTGTGGAAGAAGACAGCCATTTGCTGGAGTTGTTGCGCTACATACACAGAAATCCTGTTCGGGCACATATATGTAGCACTATAGACGAGTATCCCTGGTCCAGTCACTCAGGCTATTTTTCCTCTGCGAAAAAGTGGGATTGGCTGCATAAAAAAATCTTGCTTGGTATGTTTGCTAAAGAAAGACATAAGGCAAGAAAACAGTACAATACTTTTGTACGCGATGTAGATTCCACTGATGTTACTAATTTTTTCAGCAAGAAGAATCTAGCGTCCTTTTTTGGTTCTGAGAGTTTTATTGAATGGATCAAGACCACTTATCATCAGTTGCAAGACCATGTAGAGATGCCACAATCCAGGCATCTTGCACCTTCAATAGCCGATATAAAAAGGATAGTCAGCCAATGCTATGAGGTTCATGAAGAAACTTTGGAACAAAGTAAACGAGGCCGTGAAAATGAGCCTCGGAACGTAGCCGTATATATTGCCAGAAAAAAGTCCGGTTTACGCCTGGACGAAATTGGTAAGGAATTTGGATTAGAGAAATACAGTTCAGTTAGCAGTATTGTGACCAGAACTGCAAAACAACTCTCGCGAAGTAAACAATTGCAAAATCGAATCGACAGAATATGCCAAGAATTCACCAAGAGCCAAGCAAAGATTTGACCCCTTCTTGGCCCAAAGGAAGTTATTCAGGATATTGATAAATTGACAGAAATCGCGCTTGCCTTTTTCGCTAAAATCATTTACTTATCGCTGTCTTCACTGACACAGAGTAACAAATCTTTTTCCCGATTGTCTTTGGGTACTTCTTTCCTCCTTTATCAAGCGACGGCTACATATTTATGCTACAAGAGTTGGAATTCCAGGTTCTGGAAGTGTTTAGAACTTTGGATGAAGCGGTTGCTGGATTTAGCGCCCGGACAGGACTTTCCTGTCCGGAGGGATGCGGTCACTGCTGTTCATCGGAAGAGGTTGAGGCAACGGTACTGGAGTGCATTCCCCTTGCTTTCGAATTGTTTCGTACCCTGCAGGCAGAGTTGATTCTGAAGAGGCTCCAGAAAAACGAAGATGAAACACGTTGCATCCTCTACCGTCCCGACTTCACCGAGGCCGGGCTCTGGGGCTGCACCCAATATCAACAGAGGCCGGTAGTCTGCCGGCTCTTTGGTTTCGCCGGAAACCCTGACCGTGAAGGCATTCCGCAGCTGGCAATGTGCCGGGTTTTAAAGAAGAGGACCAGTATAAACAAGGGAGCTATCACACTTGATGATCTGACCTCTCCTATGCCGCTGTTCATTAATGCCGGTCTACGTATAACCTGCCTACATCCAGGGTCGGGAACCGTTCGCATGCCTATAAACGTTGCTTTAAGGGAAGCCTTGCTAAAGGTAGGAATGCTGCTGGACTTGATGCCTCCGGATACGCCTCATCAACCAAGCGACCATGAGGATCCGCCGAACAAACCAATGTTCCCATGTCCAACATTAGATCGTCGGGCAGCCTGACCCCTTTCCCCGCCAGGCAGCCAGCACCACCAAAAACACTTCCTACCTGACCTTTTTCAACCGTATCTTGATGGGATCGGTTCGAGGTAGCTGCCACCAGCGAAATAAAAAGAGACGTTGCACTCAAAACACCGAGACGACGTCCCTCAAGAATTGGTGGAAGCTATCCATCAGTGATTACGGACAGACCGTCTCATGGTGGGTAAAGATTCCATCATCACCGATTTTTATCATTACCGCACATTTTGCAGGGTCACCAGACTCATTAAAACTCATTTCACCTGAAACGCCGTGGAAATTCTGAACCAGCACCAGCTGATCCTTTATCGTTGACCTGTCTTTAATGAGATTACCTGACAATTTGCCAGAATTTTTTACTGCGACCAAGAGCACTTGAACCGCATCCCAGGTAAGGCCAGCCACTTCATCCGGTAACTCATTATACGTTTTTTTATACAGATCAACGAACTTCTTGGATTCACCTACCGCCCCACCGGCAGCATAATTTCCAACAAAGAACAGTCCATTACAATCTTTACCACATTCTTCCACCAGGTTTCCGCCAGCCCATGAGTTACTTCCGACGATAGGTTTTGTCCAACCTAATTTCCTTGCCTGTCTAACAATATTTGGAACCTCGTTGTAATGCTGTGGTGTGAAAAGAATATCGGCATCTGAAGCAATGATTTTTTTGAGTTGGCTGGTGAAATCAGTTTCACCCGTCCGGAACTCCTCGAAAACGACAATTGACCCTGGGCCATTGACCTTTTCAAATACCTCTTTAAAACTCTGGGCCATGGTTCTGGGATAGGTACTGACGATATCGTAAAGTATAGCAGCCTTTTTCGCGCCAAATTCCTTGCTCACAAACTTGGTAAGCACGGGCGCCTGGACATCCAATAAATAACCGCTGCGAAATACAAAGGGTCTGTTTTTAGTCGTTAATGGGGACGTTGACCATGGCGAAATCATAGTTGTCGCAAATGAATTGGCAACCTCCCCCGCTGGTACGGCTTGTCTACTGCTCAACGGTCCAACAATTCCGAGTACCTTTTGCTGACAGACAAGATTCAAAACTTGACTTGAAGCGCCGGTTGCCGTTGATAGATTATCAGCATAGACAAAATCCAGATCATATTTCTTATCTCCGACCTGCAATCCTCCGCTGTTATTAATCTGTCGAAGAATCAATTCACCGGTTTTTTTGGCATTGTTGCCAACCACTTGAAACTCACCCGACAGTGGGATGTCAAATCCAATTTTGATAGTCTCCGTTTTTGCCCAGAGTGGCTGGACACTCATAGTCGCCAACAATATTGATAAAAAAAGCACCCTAGTTCTTTTCATTTCAAATCACTCCTTAACCAGGCAAAATTGCCATAAATCTCTGCAGCGTCAAATTCTCATGGTTAGAATGATGCATAGAATCATAACGATTTTAATGTTTTGTTCGCATGAGCTCGCACTTCCCAGAGAATTTCGCTTAAGACAATTAATCAGCAATTAGAGTGCCATGAAGTGTCGCCAGCATAACTACCTGTATTAATGGTAAATACATTTTTACGCTGATAACAAGGGGGTACAACTTAAGTTGTATTGAATTTTCGGAGAAACTGTAGCTATACGAAATCATCTGGGATGATCCGTGTTCCTGGTTGGACAATAAACAACAGGCCTGAAACCGCTGGATCTGATAGTCGGTGAGCATTGAATGGGGATACCTTAAATGCACCAGGCACCGATGAGGAGATCCCACTCTTATTATGATTAGTTGCATGGGGAAGCTTACAACCTAAGTTGTGCTCACAACTTAGGTTGTAAGGCACCTATACCACAAGTTGGTGATAGAAAAGCTCAGGAAGAGTTTGTGAATGAATCGTTAGGTAATGGCAATAGTTACAAACCATCAAGTCAGAAGCAACAGTGTAGCTACTGAGGTCCGAGATTTTACCTGAAAAGCAGAACTCGGACCACATGAACCGACGCCAGTTGCTTACATTTTACCAGACCTTAAAATTGATATTATGAGCCAGAATCCCAAAAACGAGGCTATACAATAACCACTTACACCAAGCAGCGCAGTCAGGGAGAAGGTGAATCCCCCTAAAGAGATTTCCATGATCTTGACCGGAGAATTAAGCAACAGGGAACCGGCTATAATTGAAGCCGAGACTATTAAACCCATTACCGCCCGGTTAAGACCCCTTTCAAATTTACCGACAACGGAATCGAAGCCTTTATGCCGGAGCTCAAGGCTATGTCTGCCCTCGGCGGTCCGCTTGAAGATGTCATGAGTGAGCCGGGGCATCATTTTTAGGTAGTTACCCATGGCCCGAGTATCCCTACCCAGATTTTTCAGGAGTTTCTGGGAATCGTGTCCCCGCATCACCAGCTTCTTTGCATAGGGCCGGGTGACCTCCAGGATACTGGCGTTGCTGCCCAGAATCTTGCCAAGACCTTCCGTCTGGACAAAGGTTTTAAGAAGAAGGAGCAGGTTGCGAGGGAAGCGGATACGGTATTTGTAGGCCAGCCGCATCACCTGTTCATAAACCTCTTTTACTGCAATGGTCTGGAGGGACCTGCCGTAGAAAGGTTCGCTCATATCTTTCAGATCGGTCCGGAATTGCTTCAAATCGATATTTTCGTCATCAATAAGACCGGCATCGCGGAAGGCATCCATTACCAGGTCATAATCATGCTCAGCATATCCAAGAAAGATATTGGCCACCTGCATCATTGCCTCTTCGTCCAAATAGCCGATGATCCCGAAATCGACCAGACTGACGCGGCCATCGTACATGACGAGGACGTTGCCAGGGTGAGGATCGGCGTGGAAAAAGCCAAAATCCATAAGTTGGCGGGAAAACGAGCGCAGACCGATCATGGCGACTTCCTTCGGGTCGATCCCCGCGGCACGAATCTCGTCCACCTGGTCCATTTTAATGCCATCGATATACTCCATGACCAAAACGGACTTGGCGGTGTGTTCCCAGTAAACCCGGGCGGTATAGATTTCCTGGCTATTCTCGAAGTTGGCAGCGAACTTCTCGATATTTCCGCCTTCTATGAACATGTCCAGTTCTCTGAAAATTGTCCGCTCGAATTCTTTAACCAGATTGACAGCCCCAATAATCCTGGCGAATTCGAACATCTTTTCCAGCTTTTCCGCGACAAATACCATAAGGTGGATATCTTCACGGACCTTCCTTTCTATTCCAGGTTTAATGACCTTGACAGCCACCCTATCGCCATTCATAAGGCGGGCTTCATGGACTTGGGCGACGGACGCGGCAGCTAAGGACGTAGTGGAAAATTCGGAAAAAATATCTTCTATTGATGCGTCAAGTTCAACTTCAATTACTGCCTTGATTGAGGCAAAGGACACAGGCGGGACGCTGTCCTGAAGTTTTTTAAATTCCTCAGTATATTCCGGGGGAAAGACATCCGCCCGGACACTCATCAACTGGCCAAGCTTGATGAAACTTGGACCAAGCTCTTCGAGCATCAACCGAATGCGGGCAGGTGAGTGAAAAGCCCTTCTGGCTAGGGGAATGATTTCAGAGTCAGCATCGCTTACTTCGCTCCCTTGCTTGAACATGCGATCGATCACATTACCAAAGCCATTTTTAGCCAGAACTCTGGCAATGGTTCCGAAGCGACGTTTTCCTTTCATATGGTCAGTTCCCCTTCACTTATTTCTGGGTTTATCAGCTCATTTCACCCTCGATGTCCGGTTCTACCTTACCCCGGTTTTTGGCGAATTCCTTGATTTTACTGAAATCTATAAGATAGCTCTCACCAACCTGCAGGTAATGCAGACATAATTATCCAGCGAAGCCATAGATGTCAAGCTGATGAAATTTGCGTAATCTTTCCGATGCTCGTTTTTTCCAATGAAACTCAGTCTAAATCGTTTTCTGGAGACCAATTTAATTTTTTCGACCTGCCCGAGAGGACTGATTTTTTTTCACGCAGTATTGTGAAAATCATCGTGATAGGGTAGCCTACCGATGTCACCTAAGATGTTCCCTGTCCGGGAGGTTGTTTTTTAGTTTTCTATTAATAAAACAAACACTTAATCACCAACCCTAACATCTCCAAAAGGGAGTCAAACAAGACAATGTAACACGCACAATGGATAAAGGATACAATGGTCAACCGCAACGATACAACCCTGGTACTGCCTACCGGCAAGTTGGCAGGCTTGGTTCACAACGTCTCCTCTAAGACTATAGAAGACAATAGGGAAGATCAGAAATGATTGATGTCTGCAGAGTTGTGTTCTTTCTTCTTTGGGTCAACAGCCTTCCGCCAATAGTTTCTTTGATTGTCGGTGACCGGTACGGTCTTGCTATAGATGGTGGAAAACTGTGGTTTGATGGACGGCCGATCTTCGGAGAGAACAAGACAATTAGAGGAATCGCAGCCTGTGTCACTGGCAGCATTCTGGTTTTCCCTCTACTGGGCGAGGCTTGGTGGATTCCCGGTATTGCAGCTTTTCTGGCTATGGCCGGTGACCTTGTCTCAAGTTTTATCAAACGCAGGTCCAGACTACACAGTGGCAAACAAGTAGTCGTTCTCGATCAACTCTTCGAAGCCCTCTTTCCTTTACTTTTTCTCAACCACTATTTGTTGTTGGACCTGGAACAGAACTTTTTTATTCTTTTGATCTTTATCACAATATCCTACTGGAGTTCTCGCCTCTGGCTTCATATTACCAGTCGTCCGCTGTATCATAATTATCCACGAATCGTCCGCTCAAGCGTTCGGGTTCGCGAATGGCGTGCCTGCCACAAGCCTCTGGCCAGGTGGCAGACCTGGTTCAATCTCTCCAGCTTTTTATCAGAGCAGGTTTTACTGGTCTGTTTTTTTAAGTTAACCGGCCTCTATGCCAGGGGAAAGAAAAACGCCCTGAATTTTCAGGGTTGAACAAACAACCTTCTTTTTCAGTGAATTGCCTGAAGCGTTCGACGGTTTTCGTGTTTTGTTCCTTGTTGACTTGCATCTTGATGGCCTGGATGGCCTGGAACAAAGGATATCCAGAGTTTTGCAGGGTGTTAACGCAGATCTTTGCTGTATCGGTGGTGATATCCGCATGAAAACCTATGGTGATAGTTCGGAATGTATCAGAAAATTAAAAAAGCTGGTGCAAAGTATACAGACCCCATCCAAAATTCTCGGAGTGCTTGGTAATCACGACTGTATCGAGATGTTACCGGACTTTGAAGAAGCCGGCATTGTCATGCTGGTGAATGATTCCTGGTATATTGATAAAGATGGCTCCAGGATTTGGGTAATGGGTGTTGATGACCCCCATTACTATAGACTGCATGACGCAAAACAAGCTGGCCAGAATGTCCCAGAAGAGGCATTCTCCATTTTTCTTGCCCACTCGCCGGAAGCCTTTAAAGATGCCGCAGCAATCAAGGCCAGCCTGTATCTTTGTGGCCACACCCACGGCGGCCAGGTCTGTCTGGTTGAGGGCACGCCTCTCTTAACCAACAGCAGAGCCCCGCGCTTTACCGCTGTCGGAGATTGGCAGTATGAGAAAATGCAGGGATATACCAGCCGCGGAGTCGGGTCATCGAGTCTCCCGGTCCGTTTTAACTGTCCGGGGGAAATTTCACTCATCACTCTGAAAAAAAGAGAGACTTAACATCCACAGCTTAAGAAAGGACTGCTTGAGGTTCGGTAGGTTCGGTAGGTTCGGTAGGTTCGCCGGCCCGGCCAGTCGGAGAGACTGGTCGCCTTTTCTTGTAAATGCCGCAGATACTGGGGAGTTGGATTTGAGACTGGCTCTACGCGACGTGGGCAAGGAGGTCTTTTCCACTGTGGAGACAATGTTCCAAAATTCAGTAACACTTCAAGAAATGGCGACCAGTCTCCCACTATTCCGACTGGACAGGTAATATTGCGCAATAACAGTTTTTAGTCCAACATAACGTCCTGCCCACTCTCCAACTGACATAATTTTTGTAAGATTGGATAAGGTTTCTGCTCAATAAAATCATCGAAATTTTCTACATCGAAGATATATCTGTTGTAGTAGGCCCTGAGCTTTTCCTTGTTGCCTGTTTTGCAAAAATCCTCACTAATATCGATAAACTCCTGGATCCCAGCTCTGTCACAGCCGTAATTGCCATAACAGGCTCCCGGCGTAGCTCCAAATGGCTGATCGACGACTGCACCAACATAGTGAAAAGGGATTTCTGTAAGATTTGGAGAATTTCGAATATTGGTGTCGTGAATAAGTTGTTCGGCAGTGACAATGGTGTTAACTGACGCCTGAGCTATCTCCGGGCAGCAACATTCATCTCCCCATATCAGGCTGTTGCCGTACATGTCAGAAGCCTGGACGTGGATCAACGCCAGGTCGGGATGACAGGCAGGAACCAGATAGATATTGTCCCCGGTGAAGGGGCAGACGGTCATCTTCCCGCGATTGCTTTGCTGAATGTTTCTACTACCATGGTCCGTGATTGGGAGAAACGGCACCCCCATTGCTCCGGCTTTGAAACGCGCGGCCATACCGCAAGAGGTATACTCTTCCAACCGTACCATTTTATTGCTACATAGAAATTGAAGCAGTGGAGTAGAGCTAAGAATATCATTGCCATACCAGGCGAGTTCGACCTGACGAACCGACAGGTGGTCAGAATTGAGAATCATCGCTCCTGCCAGTAACTCACAGCAGATGGTATTGGATTGGACAGAGAGAGTCAGGTCGCGCGCTCCCTGGCGAATAATCTCATGGATACTTGCAACCGGGATACGGGTGTTGGCAAAACCACCGATGCTGAGAGTGATCCCATCCTTCAGACAGCGCCTCACCGCCTCGGTTAAAGAAGTTCGTTTATCATACATACCTTCTTTATTCGCGACTTTTGCAGCGCCCGTCTGCTGAGATAGTGCCTCACAGCAAGGAGAAGATTTTTTTCCCCGAGAGCATATCGCTTGGTCCGGCAATGATATTGATGTTCCAATATCTGACTCTGCTGGTTTTTGCATGGCCGACTCCCTCTTTGAACTTTTTTGCTGTAAGTGATGATCATTCAACAAAACGTCCTCTCGTCAAAAATACAGCATTGCGGTACTTTTTTTAGGATAGGAGCAACTTAGAACATCCTTAACGAGTTGTAAATCGGTGACAAGCGCAAATTTTCAAGATAGCTAAGAGACAGTGGGCGCAAGACGAAAACACTAAAGAATGTAGGTTATAAACCTACCGGGAAGTAATTTGGAAAAATGAAGAAATATATCAAGGTGAAAGAGCCATTGTAGGCACTAAGGAGGACACAAAAGTTGCATTCAGAGTCTACAAATCTCCCTTCTCCTGCCAACGGACCGCGGAATGTATCAGATCCGAAGCATTTTGCAAGTCTAATTTTACCTTAATTCGTTCTCGGTAAGTACCAATGGTTTTGACACTTAGATCAAGGTGATTAGCGATATCCTTGGTAGTCATGCCTTTTCCGAGCAGACGAAAGACATCGAGTTCCCTATGGGTGAGTCGATCAATTGGAGAGCGGGTGTCATCGGGAGAGTGATTGAGAAATTTATTGAGAACATTGGCAAGAAACTGTTTCGAGGCATATTTTTGACCTCCGCGAACCATACGAATGGCTTTAACAATGGATTCTGAGGTCTCTTCCTTCATGATATAGCCGCTGGCGCCAGCTCGAAAAGCACGTTCAGCATATAATGATTCATCATGCATGGAGAGTACCAGAACCGGTAGCTGTGGAGTATCCCGATGCAGCTCTTTTATAAGTTCAATACCGTTTCGTCCTTTGAGGGTTATATCGACAATGACCAAGTCCGGTTGCTTTTCATCGATTATCCTGATCGCATTGTTGATTGTATCAGCCTCACCACAGACGAGGAGGTCTTTCTCCGTCTCAATGAGCTCTTTGAGCCCTGTTCGAAAAACCGGGTGATCTTCGACAATTACAATACGAGTTATAGCCATTATTTTTTCCCTTGGGCCTGGTCACACAAAATGTAAATTTCACACATCATTGTAATCCTCAATGGTTACACCGTGGAGGGTAACAATTATTCGTGTTCCTGCATGATCGCCAGGCTGCACAGTCAATTCCGCTCCAATTCGTTCGGCTCTGTAGCGCATGATCTTCAAGCCCATGCCGGTTGCATCATGGTCTGGAGATATACCAATTCCATCGTCCTCAACAACGATGCGAATCCGGTCATCAACCCGTTCCTGACGGATTATAATGCTGCCTCCTTCCGCGTGCCTCACTGCGTTGGAAACCGCTTCCTGTATGATCATAAAAATATGCGTTATATCCGTGCTGTCTTCAAATAGCAGATGGCCGCTTTCTTCAAATGAACAGGCTAGATTATACACCTCTTCTGTATTAGCCGCCAGTTCCCCGATAGCTGCTTCAAGTCCGCGATCAACCAAAAACACAGGACAGAGTCCTCGCGCCATTCCTCTTGATTTACGAATAGCCTCTTTTATAAGAGTACGAATTTTCTCGGCCAGCTGCAGCGTCTTGGAATCTTCGACCTCCAGCTTTCTCAGTAAAATCTTGGCCATAACTTCAGTACCGATCAGATGCGGACAGAGATCATCGTGAATATCCTGACCGATCTTACGGCGTTCCATTTCCCCGATATCCAGGAGTCGCTCCTGCAGTTGTTGACGTTCGGTAACATCTTCCATGACGACGAGGACATAGGTGGCACCCCAAAGATCAATAAGATCTGCTGACACCAGGGCTTGCCTCTTTTGGCGATTTCGGGTTCTAAAGGTCATAGCCCGTTCCCGGATGCGCTTGCTCAATGCAAGTTCTTGCTGCAACACCTTGAGAGCAGCGGCAGATGGTAAAATACCTGTCCTGAACAACGAGCGACTGAGAAGCATTTTACGTCTAAAACCGGTTGCCTTCACAAGACTGTCATTCACACTGATTATCTTCCCTCGGGGATAACTCAGAATCATTATACCTATAGGGCTGAGGCTGAAGGCTTTAGAAAACATCTCTTCGGATTGCCTCAGAGCGATTTCCGCCTGGGTTCGTACTCGAATTTCCTTTTTCAGATCATTGCTGTATCTTTCCAAACGCGCCATGAATTTGTTGAAATAACCGGCAAGCATACCTATTTCACCACTGTATTCCCGGGTGATACGAGGTGTAAAATCGCCACTTGGCGTGTTCGAGAAATGTATCATCAATTCATGTAACGGGGCGGTGATGGTGCGACTGATAATTAAGGTCAGGGGAATGAGCAGAAGCACCGCAATTACCATTGCGCCAACCATAAATCTGCTGATGGTATTTAACGGAGCAAAAAACTCATCGAGATAGCTTGAAGAGGCCACGATCCACTGGAATTGTGGAATATAGGTAAAGATGACAAGTTTTTCTCTCGCCTCAAGATCTCCTGGATTTTTCCATGGGTAAATGATTTTGCCTTTTTTGCGGCGGCATACATCCTGTATGAAGAATCGTCCGGTAGCATCTTTTTCCTGAAAGATATTATGTCCTTCCAGTTGCGGATGGATAACCAGATTACCCTTGAGATCCATCACAAAACTGTAGCCGGTTTGTCCAAAAGTAAGGGCAAGAACCTTATCTCTGAAATCATCGATCTTAACAAGTTGACGAAATTCGCTACGATAGGTTGAGACCGAAATAATCCAATCCCATGGAGGGAAATAGGCCATATACAAGGCCTTACCGCGTTTTTGTTTTTCTCCCGGATTCTGCCAGTCATAGACAAGATAGCCGTTCTTCCGACGTTTCTGGTCAGTGACAAAATCATTGCTTGAAATGTTAACGCCCACCAGGGAAGGTTCCGGATGCACCTGAAGGATGCCTTCGCTATTGATAGTGTAGATATAACCGGATTCACCGATATGTTGGTGCAGAAATATCTCGGCTACCTGCTGTTTAGCCTCCGCTTCGGATATCTCACCACGAGTTGCCCGCTGATGATAGTACCTGGCAATTTCAAGATTTTTTTCTGCGGTTGCTCTGAGGTAATTTTTCAGGGATACTTCGGTGGCTGTTTCTACGATGTTGAGCAGAGCATTAGTCGATTGCTCGAGTTCATTCTCAATATTCCGTTCAATAGTCAACCGGACAAAGAAAAAGATGAACAAGCCTAATACGATCAGAATCAGGAGAAAAGCACAGGAATAACTGACAAACAGTTTTGTCCTTATGTTAAATTGAAATGACTTCATAGGTCCGATTCCGGCGCGCCCCCATGGAAAGGATAAGTAACTGAGTTTTCCGACGGGTGAGTATACGGTAAATCCCATAGCTCAGCAAGAGCCCGAAAAGTATTCCGACAAATCCTGAAAACTAAAATCACTAAAGTACTGGCTCTTCTCGAAAACTCTTTGCAGGCCCCCCATAAGTTGCTGAACATGACAGAGAAGAATTCTTGTCATGGTGAAAGTGACTTTTGAGCAGAGAGGTTGTTTTAAGACCTCAGAAGATACACAGGTAGCCTCGAATGCATCTCGAACGAAAACAAAATCGAGGCCACCATTACCAACTCTGCTACAAAATAGGATTTTTTCAATACCCCCTTGCAGGGTAACTTTTAGATCCAGTTTTCAGAACATTTGGTTATCAGCTCATCTGCGAAAGCGGTTCTTCGTGCTTTCGCAGATATGAATCAATTCTGTTGCAACACCTGGGATATTCTATCGTTTTCAGTTGGAATAAAAGGCAGCTGTTCGTTGCCGTGATTCAAAATATCACTGCTTTCATTCTTAACCATGCTGCATTTTGCGGAGCGTTTAACAAAGGCCTGGGTAGGATCGATGTCTTCACGGATCATACGAACTTCTTCTACCGTTGGTGGATCGAAGGTTGAGACATTTGGCGCTACCAACAGTTCAAAACCTGTCGCAGCCTGAATAGACGCAATCGTCTCTCCGGGAAAGATCTGCAGAATGCGCATACGATGGGTATCTTCGTCAAAATCAAGAATCGCCTTGGTCGTAATGACCCGATAGGGACCTTTGCCCTGCAACCCAGCATTATAACGAGCATTAGGACTCCCATCGAGAAAACCAGGGCTGGTCACATATTGGAGTTTTTTGTTAAATTTACGCTTGTCGTGAGGGACGATAAGGATAGTACGCTCACAGGAAGCAGCCATATCACTGGCACCACCGCTACCAGGCAGACGAACTTTCGGTGTCAGGTAACTATCTGGAAAGTCGCCGATCATGGTAGAATTGAGGTTGCCGTACATATCTACTTCCGCCCCACCTATGAAGCCGATATCGGCATATCCACGTTGGGTCATCTCGAAGGCTGCATTCAGACCTTTTAAATAGCTCGCGCTTGTAAATGTTTTGGAATCACCTACGGAAAGCGGCAGTCCAACCTTCAACGGAGGACCAACCGCGCCAGCTTCAAAAACCGGAATCAACCCGGGGGCATGGGTCATTTTAGCAAGAAGTGATGCGACCATCGGCAGGCCTGTGCCTACAAATACTACTTTATTATCTTCCAAAATCTTTGCACCTGCCACAACGATGATCTCCTGGGCAGTGTAGTCGGTTGAAGCTGTCATAGTAACTCCTTTCATTTGGTGGTGTCTGCTTTAGTGCCTGTGCAAGCAAAAAGAATCATGCGAGCCGTTCATAGTTAAAGGACTCGGCTGCCTGGGCCGCCAATATCTTTTCAAAGGGGAACTTTGAGATAAACTCACTGAATCCCTCTACGCCAAAAATGTTTTGATCATAATAGGCCTGTAAAAGATCAGTTGTACCTGTTTGACGCATAGCCTCGGCGGCTGCATGAAATTGTTTAATATGATCTCCATCAAAATAGTAGTGACGGCGACATGCACCGGGATAGGAACCGAAAGGTACTTCAATGATGGCATCGACCGCCAGGAATGGAATAATGACATCCTTGGGATTGCTCACCACCAACTCATGGGCAACCAATTGTTCACAGGTAACGATTGTATGCGCGGACGCCATGGCAATCTCGGCGCAGGTGCAATCAGTACCTCGAATGATACAATTACCGTACATATCTGCCGCCTGGACGTGAATTATCGCCACATCAGGATTGCTTGCAGGTACTAGATGATATTGGTCGACCGGTGAAAGGACAATTGACCACCAGAGTGCGGCTTGTTTTGATAATATCACTGCCTAAGGGACCACGGGTGGGAATAAAAGGAAGGCCCATGGAGCCGGCTTTAAATCTGGAGGACATGTTAAAGTTGCTCCAGTCTTCAATGTCGATCAAGCCACGCTCTGCCAAATAGCGGAACATCGGAGAAAGACCGAATGCCTCATGAGCCCAGTACGCCATTTCGATGCGCTTAATGGAAAAGTGATCTGGATTGAGCATCATCGCACCCGCGAGATAATCAGGTGCCATACCGGCAGACTGCCAGGAAAGTGTCAGGTCCTTGAAACCATGACGAACCATTTCATGTGTAATTGCGATTGGTTGACGAATATTTACAAAACCTCCGATGCCAACATTATCCCCGTCTTTAATAAATTTTGCCACTGCCTGCTTAAGCGTCATTCGCTTATCTTTCATGGACTTATCTTTTTTGACAAGTGCTTCTCTTGCTTCATCGGGGGACAAACCCGTCCAGTACATATCAGAGTTTTTTTCCAATTTTCACCTCTTTCTATTGTTCACTTATTTTAAGTTGTTCTAGAGACGGATAGAATCTGGCCTCCGGATTCTGAAGTTGAACTTTCGTCGCCTTTTTCAAAAAATAGTTGAGGAGCCGTTACGAAATAACATGGTCATGTTATTTTTTGACAACGCCTTATTACAAGGAGAGCAAACTGGGCTTTTCATGAGCTTTTGGCAGCAAAATTCAAATCTGATTCAAAGCAATCAAATTGGTATCAAAGTTTCAAATGGCGCGATTGTCTTGCCGAAAATGGCGATGCACTGTGCCGGGTTACAAACTTCACTGCCTACACACTTAGTTAGGCAAATAACCAATTAAAAACACTCGTGTTGTTTTTGACCGACAAGAATGGGCCGACACCGGGCACCCTTTTCTGTGGCACTTTGCCATACCATTTGAGTTAAGAGGATATTCCTTTGAATGTGACTTGTAAATCGTTGAGAAACTGAATGTTTTCAAGTTAAAGCAGACAACAGATGAGGAAAGGAAACTTCAACTATTGTAGGCATTGTACCTACAAGCCAGGGCAGGAGTTAAAGAGATCACATAATGCTGAACAGATGGATATCGTAAGAGGGGTAAGTGCAGTCCCTCCTCAGTAAAGAAAATACCAGCAAATGAGTGTATATTTCCTCATTCGCCAAATCTCCAGCCGAATTCCTCATTAAGCAGCCACACATTGCTGTTTAATGAGGAATTCGGGCTAAGAGCAATTATACCAGACAACCCCGGCAGATCTGTTTTCCATCCACCTGTTTGAGTTTTGTGCTCATGGTCGGTTCGCCGCATAGATCGCAATTAATCGAGGGTTCGATGCGCGCCTTTTCCGGCTGTGGAACTGTAATCTCAGTCATGGAAAACAGTTCTTCCGGTTGTTTATCAAGAATCTTTTTCGAAGCTGCTTCGTGGAGCTGAGTAAAACGCTCGCGCTCCTCAATGGTTGCCGTGCCCTGTCGTATTTTTGCCATCAATTGCTGGCGTTCAGGATTTATTGTCGGCTCTTGTTCCGGCTTGCGGGCAATACGTACTCCCTTTCCGCTCTGGCGGCTGAAAAAGCTAAAAGCGGTTTTGCCATAGTCCCTATAAATAAAGTTGCCTTTGCCGAAAGTACAGCCGGTGATAACCTGAATGGCGTCAGCCCCACAGGCATCGGTTTCAACAATGGCAACAACCTCCTCGTCTTCCGCCCGTCGGGCCGAAAGCCATGCCATTCCCGCCATGGCTGCCAGGTAGCCCATGGACAGCCCCGGGCAAAGATGGCCGTGAAAATCGAGGCATTTCTTAAAGAGATCGCTCTGCAATATTGATTCTGCTGACATGGTTACATCTCCTTTGTTTTCTGAGTACGATACAAACTATTTATCATGAACGAAAATAATTTGTAGGGCACGTGTATTGAAATATAACTGAAGAGACAATTCGAGTTTTCCACTGACCGGTATTTTGAGATCATCTCGTTCTTCTACGAGACGCTGAAGTCATCCGCAACGCTCCTCGGTTAAAAAGGGGAAATCGCCTGTCAAGAAAACCACCTAGGCGATGATGTTGATGATTTTAATCATTTTTTTCGATTATGGCCAGAGCCGTCCTAATCCCGTCCACACCACTGGATATGATTCCTCCGGACCAGCCGGAGCCTTCACCGGCAAGGTAAAGATTGGAAAAGCCCGGACAACATCTGTCCGGCTCCCTAAGGGCCTGGATCGGCGACGATGTTTTGCTCTCCAGCCCCAGGATGATGCCGGTTTCGAACCCTTTTAATTTTTTACTGAACACAGTCAGCCCCTGGGCAATTGAACGACTGATCTCCGGTGGAAGCAGCTCCCGCAAAGGTGCTGAAATGAGGCCCAGAGGGTAGCTGGTTTCTACTGTCCGGGATGGTGTTTTACCTTCGATAAACCCACTGATGGTGGAAAAAGGAGCTTGATAGCCGTTGGCATATTGATAAAAGCGATGCTCCAGATCACTGAGCCAATCAAGAGCTTCCAAAGGCCCTATAGCCTTTCCCAACATGGATTCCAGGTTAACGCCGGCCACGCAGGCAGCGTTGGCAAAACGACCACTGCGTTTATATCGACTCATTCCGTTAACAATGTTGGCAGTTTCATAGGCTGTGGCCGGAACAACAATGCCACCGGGACACATGCAAAAAGTATAGACAGGCAAACACCCGTCAACTTTTGCTGTAAGCCTATATTCTGCGGCCTTAACCCCAGGCAGAGAGGCTTTACCCCACTGGGCTGTATTAATGAGCTCCTGGGGGTGCTCCACCCGACAGCCGATGGCAAAATTCTTAGTGCGGAACTGCACGTTATTACGGATAAGCATTCTGTAGGTTTCATGGGCAGAATGACCAGGAGCGATGACCAGCACATCAGCTGGAATCTCGCCGCCCGATGTGCCGGCAGCAACAACAGCGCCACGACTGATGGTCAGGCCAGTGAGAAGGGTTTCAAACCGCATTTCCCCTCCTAACTCCTCGAACTCTTTTCTCAGGTTTGCTACGATCAGCCTGAGATGATCCGTACCCAAATGAGGATGTGCAAGGTATTCGATCTCTTTGGGAGCACCTGCCCGGATATAGCTGGAGAGAATAAACTGTTTCTCCCTGGCCACATTCTTGGTTCTGGAGGTGAGTTTTCCATCTGAAAAAGTACCCGCCCCACCTTCACCAAACGCATAATTGTTTATGGGGTCAAAAGTGCCCGAACGTTCAAAATCCTTGATACCAGACGAACGCCGGTCAACCCGGGAGCCTCGTTCGATAAGTACGGTGTTAAAGCCGGCTTTTTGCAAAACAAGTGCTGTAAAAAAACCGGCAGGTCCACTGCCTACCACCAAAACCTTGGTAGACCTGGACTTCCTTGGAATCTCCAGAGAAGGATAAACAAAGGGCTCGCCCCCCTTGAGCTCATCGGAGAGCACACCGGCACGAATCAACCAGTGAATGGAGCTTTTCTTTCGTGCATCCAAGCTCTTACTCTCAATCTGCCACGAGAAATTCCGGATACCGAGCTGCTTTCCGATTGCAACCTTCAGGGCATCGTCGGTGTAGTCGGTGGGGAGTTTAAGGGTGATGTCCCGAAAGCCCAATGATGCGTCTCCTCTAGTAATATATCGAAATTTGCGTGAATCCTGAAATGCTTTGCACCAGTATTCATATAGGCATATGGTAAAGACTGATTGTTACCAATATCCCTGATTGTTGTAAAGAACAACAAACCGACCCGCTCTAAAGAGTGCTTCTGCACGCCTGGCCTTTAAACATTTTCATTTGTATATCTCTTCATAGTCAGGAGAAAATTGTCAGAATCGGTTTCGAAAAATCCATTGACAAAGGTTCCCTGTGTTTAGTATATAAACGAGATTGTTTTCTTGAAACCATAGCTATTTACTAAAAAGACAATTAATGTATTGTTCTTTTTATAAAAATTATGACTAATTCCCTAAACGGAGCCGCAAATGATAGAAGTTGAAGTCCGAGGAGATCTTGAGTACGCAATTCGCCAGCTGAAAAAAAAGCTGCAGATAGACGGTATTAAAAGAGAGCTGAAACGTCGTGAGTACTATGAGAAACCGAGTGTGAAAATGCGCCGGAAGCAGGCGGAAGCCCGCAGAAAACTCCGCAAGTTCAACCGAATGAAAAAATCATACTAGCAGGCGGCCTGTCCAAAAGCCTGATTCAAGTCAGGCTTTTACATTTGTTCAGTACCATAACAAAGCAGCCAATGCCTGACAGCTGAGGCGCCATCGAAACTTTAAAACTCACCACACAATTTGCGGCAGCACAAGAACTGTATCTCCATTACCTTATTTCCGAACGAAGGTTGGCAGAGAACAGTGTTGAGGCGTATGCAGCGGATATCACGTTTTTTCTCGCCTTTCTGACCTCTCTTAAAAAAAGAACCCTGAACGCTGTTGACCTGGCCACGATTCATAGTTTTCTCGAACAATGCCAAGAACAAAAACAGGTGAGCAATCGTACCAATGCCAGGCGCATCTCCGCACTAAAATCGTTTTTCACCTTCCTGCTCCGGGAAAATCTGGTCACCCATAACCCGTTCAGCTCAATCGACCTCCCGCGCAGTGGTAAGAGTCTGCCCAAGGCACTTTCCCAGGCGGAAGTCCTGCGTCTGCTGGAACCACCGAACATCGCAACCCCGATTGCCCAAAGAGACAACGCCATGCTCTTTTTGCTCTATTCTACCGGGCTCCGGGTTTCAGAACTCGTCGCACTCCCCCTGGCTGCATGCAACCTCAACGCTGGATTTGTCCGCGTCTTAGGCAAAGGCAATAAAGAACGCCTTATTCCCTTTGGCGACCAGGCAAAAGCAAAAATTGAGCAGTATATAAAAACAGCGCGCCCTCTCATCCTTAAAGGTAAGCGAAGTAATTATCTTTTTGTCACCGGCCGCGGCAGTTGCATGACACGTTTGAGGTTCTGGCAGATAGTTCGAAAAACGGCATTAGCTGCAGGCATCGACAAGGACATCTCTCCCCATATGATTCGACACTCTTTTGCCACACATCTCCTGAGCCACGGCGCCGATTTGCGCGCTGTGCAAATGATGCTTGGACACGCGGACATTGCCACCACCCAGATATACACCCATATCGATCAGGACAGACTGAAAAGTATCCACAAAAAATTTCATCCCCGAGGGTAAAGGAGAGGAATTCCCACTCATTGTGGCATATTTTCCACCAATGCTCTACAATAGATTATTGTCCATTGCATAGAGACATTGAGACAGATTATTTTCTTGTTTTTTTATACCCCTCAAGGAACATGTAAAGAATCCCGTTGACGGGGTTATTCCACTCAGGATTGACAGCAGAGATCAATGCGCCTCATTACTACACACATCACCGCCGACTTCGACGGACTCGCGTCAATGGTCGCTGCCCAGAAAATTTACCCTGGCGCTGTCATGGCCTTCCCTGGCTCCCAGGAAAAAAATGTTCGTGAGTTCATATCCCAAAGTCTGCTGGATTCTTATGATTTTCCGAGGATTAAGGATATCAATCTAAAAGCCGTTGACACGCTCATCCTGGTAGATACTCGTTCTTCCGAGAGAATTGGTCCCTTTGCAGAGTGCCTCACAAACCCTGGCCTAAAACTTCATTTGTACGATCACCATATTCAAAATTTCGGCGACCTCCATGGCGAACTTGAGGTTGTCGCCGATTTTGGCTCAACCACTACACTTCTGGTGAATATTCTTCAGGAAAAGGGAATAGACATAACCCCCGAAGAGGCTACGATTCTTGCTCTGGGGATCTATGAAGATACCGGTTCCCTCACCCATTTAACCACCGCGCCTGAAGATCTCATTGCTGCTTCCTGGCTGCTGAAAAAAGGTGCCAAACTCGATCTGGTCGCTCAATTCATCACCCATGAACTGACCACCGTGCAGATTTCCATACTGCATGAGCTGATGAAAAGTGCCAAGCAGTACACCATTCAGAATATCCCCATCGTCGTGGTTACCCTCTCTCTTCCCGAATATCTGGATGAATTCGCCTTGATCGTCAGACGATTCATGGCCATGGAAAACCTCAATGTTCTCATTGCTCTCATCTCTATGGGGGGACGTATATACCTTATCGCCCGCAGCCGGATTGCCGATGTGAATGTCGGTATTATTGCCCGCGACCTCGGCGGAGGCGGCCATGCCACGGCCGCCTCCGCGACGATTAAGGAAATGACCCTGATAGAAGCGCAGGAAAAACTGATCCACACCCTGCATCGACATATCCACCCCCAGCCTATTGCCAGCGAAATGATGTCGAAACCGGCCATTACAATCACTCCGGATTCCACCATTTCTGAGGCCAAAGCATTGCTTACCCGATACAATATAACAGCGGCTCCTGTGCGGGCGGATATTCGAACCTTTCCTGACGACGGTCATCCTATCCTTGGGATAATCACCCGCCAAATTGTCGAAAAAGCTTCGCATCACACTCTTGGTGACCGACCGGTCAGCGATTATATGACCAGCGACGTCAAGACTCTTCCCCTTCAGGCAACGCTGGCTGATATTCAGGAACTGATTATTGAAAACAGACAGCGGCTCATCCCGATTGTCCAAAACAAGGCATTGATGGGGGTAATTACGCGAACCGATTTGCTCAACAGACTTGTTAATGACCCGGCCCATCTTCCTAAAAATTTGCTGCACGAATCAGATCATCCGTCCCTTGAAAGAAAAAGGAACATGAACGCTCTCATCGTCGGCTGTTTGGACAAGGATATGATCCAGCTGCTCCAAACCATCGGGGCTGTCGCCGACAAATTGGGTTACAACGCCTTTGCCGTCGGCGGCTTTGTCCGGGATTTGCTGCTGAAAAAACCTAATCTGGATCTTGATATAGTCATTGAAGGGGACGGCATTGGTTTTGCCAAATCACTCGCATCGAAGGTAGGCGGCAGATACAGAACTCACGAACGATTTAAAACCGCCGTTGTACTCCTGCCAAATGGATTTAAAATTGACATCGCTACAGCACGGCTCGAATATTATGAATATCCGGCAGCAATGCCAACGGTCGAGCTGTCGTCAATAAAGCTTGACCTCTACCGCCGGGATTTCACTATTAATGCCATGGCTATCCAGCTCAATCTGGAACAATTCGGCACTTTGATAGATTTCTTCAACAGCCAGAACGATCTTAAACAAAAGTCAGTGAAGGTACTCCACAACCTCAGCTTCGTTGAAGACCCCAGCAGAATTTTCCGAGCGGTACGATTTGAAACACGGATGGAATTCCAGATATCTCCCCACACGAAACGACTTATTTCCAACGCCGTCAGCATGAAACTTTTTGGAAAAAGTGAGGACCCACGTTTTTTATCGGAACTTAAAATCATTTTTTCAGAAGAAAATCCGCTTCCAGCCATTCAACGGCTGGCCGAGCTTGGTCTGTTCCAGTTTCTCTGGCCCGACCTGCGGCCTCACTGCCAAATCGACAGAAGGTTCATGCATATCCTCACCCAGACTCAACTGACTATTTCCTGGTTTCGCTTGCTTTACCTTGATGAACCATGCCGTAACTGGGTCGTCTATCTGCTGGCTATCATGTCACGATCAGGTCCGAATGAATTGTCCGCCTTCTGCAAACGATTTAGCGAAAACGAAAAGACATCGGAATATCTCTTGGATCAAAAAGAGAGAGCAGACAAAGCTACTGACCAATTATCCCGAGAAAACAACCATAAAAATAGTAGGATAGTCGCCTACTTCGAAGAGATAAAAATAGAAGGACTGCTGTACATAATGGCAATTGCCAGAAAAAACAGTGTCAAAAAAGCCGTTTCACTCTATGTAACCTCACTAAGACACATAGAAGCCAGTCTCTCGGGTAATGATTTAATGGCAATGGGTTACAAGCCGGGACCACAATTCAAGAAAATCCTCACCTACCTGAAAAACATTCAGCTCGACAATTTGGTGCAGGGGCCCGAAGAGGCCGCCGCACTTGTAAAAAAGAAGTTCCCGCTATAAATGATTGCCCAAACGGAGATAATGCTTAGCATTTTCGAGCGGACATATGACAAAGCGTCAAGACCGCAGAGACCGGAACACTTTATTTTATTGAGACCAAACAATGAACCACTTTATTACCCAACTGATCATTCTCGCCCCACCGCTGCTTTTCGCCCTGACCTTCCATGAGTTTGCCCACGGCTATGTCGCCTATCGCCTCGGAGACCCGACCGCCAAAGACGCCGGCAGGTTGACGCTTAACCCCTTGAAACACCTTGATCCTTTGGGAACAATTGCCTTTTTCTTTATCAAATTCGGTTGGGCCAAACCGGTGCCCGTCAATCCCAACTACTTTCGAAATCCAAGAAAAGATATGCTATGGGTGGCTCTGGCCGGTCCTATAACTAATCTCGCCCTTGCTGTAATGAGTGCGATATTAACAAGAGGTATCTGGATGCTTGCCTCTGCACTGCCCTATTCGGCAACGGCAGAGGCTATTCTGGTACCGCTCAACTCAATGCTGATAGCCAGTGTCTGGATCAATCTGGTTCTGTGTATTTTTAACTTCCTGCCCATTCCACCCCTTGATGGCAGCCGCATTCTCATGGGTCTCCTCCCCAACCACTTAGCCTTGTCCTATATGCGGATAGAGCGTTTCGGCTTTATCATTCTCATTGTTCTGGCTTTCAGCGGTGTCTTATCCAAGGTGATCGTGCCGATTATCAGCTTTGCCAACTCCCTGCTCCTTTCATAATCTTAGCCATCCACACTGGCAGAGTTACAGCAGAATTGTATTCTCAGTTATTTACGGGTAAGCGACACCAACGATTCATGAAAAGTCGCTCCCTGGCCGATGTCAGTGAGCTTTTGGGAGGTAAGGTCGTTGATCCCGCCGGACGCTTCTCCCGGGTGCAACAGGTTCAACGGGCCAGAATATTCCTTCGGCAACCAGCACACCCTTCCCTGTGTCGGTGGTTACCCTAGCTAGCCGTATCGTTTTGCCTCTGCCATTTTGCAGTATTACCTGTTCCCCATCCTGAACATTACAGGCCAGCAGCATCCTCAGGATGAACTAAAACTGTACCGTATTTTTCAGGATAGAACTCCCCGAAGGTGCTGTTCAACAGATCTGGATGAGGCGGGGTAATTAATTGAAAAGGGAATCTGGACTGCAGGTCCGGATCAGCAGATTCAACCGCTGCAGTAAGACAGGCAACGCTCTGCGCCGGAGGCAAGTCCTGAGACATAAAACGAAACTTGTGCGTCCCCCCCGCCAATACCCGCCCATCACTGAAACTGTTTTTTGAATGAACGAGTTTGCCGGACAGCACCTCCTGCAGGTCACAATTCTCAGGCAAGCCCTGCATCCCGTCCAGGTAATCAACAATCCTCTCCTCACAAGTCTGATGAAATGGCGGATCATCGAAACCCATTTTCAGAGCCAGAGTCTGGAACAATTTAAAATTGCTCCAGGCCTCGCCCACCGGCTCAATCGCAGGTTGCGCCACTCCGAGATAGAAATGTCCGTAACTGGTGTAGATATCGAGGTTTTCCAAAAACGTAGTGGCAGGCAGAAGCAGATCGGCATACTTGGCCGTAGGTGTCATGACTTGTTCATGCACAACGGTAAAGAGATCTTCCCTGGCCAGGCCTCTACGAACCATTGTTCCATCAGGATTAACACTTAATGGATTGGAATTGTAGACTATAATCGCCTTCACAGGCGGTTTGATCGAATTGAGGGCATGACCGAGTTGGATCATATTGACGGTTCTGGTTGGATGCCCTGCAAGAGAAGGATACGTCAGCTTGGCTTTGTCTCCCCTGAAAGCTCCTGAGGAGAGCAAAACTCCACGCCCTTTTCCTCCGGCAAAAAGACCGAGACAAGCACCAAGCGCAGCGATTGCCCGCACGGCCATCCCACCTCTGCTGTTACGTGAAAGACCAATACCTATTCTGAAAAATGTTTTGGGTGAGCTTGCCAAAAGGGCAGCCAGCTCTTCCATTTCGCCTTTAGAAACACCGCTCTCACTTTCAAAACTATGCCAGTCCCGTGATCGTAAATACGCTTGCTGTTCCCCAAACCCTTCGGTATCCTGATCGATAAAGTCTTGATCTATCAAGTTTTTATCAATGAGCGATTTCATCACGCCAAGGGCCAATGCACTATCACCACCAGGTTTGATCTGCAGGAAACTATCCGCCGATTTTACTGTTTGATTACGATACGGATCAATGACAAGCAGTTTGGCCCCTTTTTGCCTGGCGGCGACGACATATTGCCAGAAATGGACATTTGTCACTTTAATGTTGATTCCCCAGGCAACAATCAACTCTGCATCCGCTGCATTTTCAGGAGGACATCCAGAAAGTGTTCCACATTGTTTTTCCCAGCCGGCTCCTGAGGCAGCAGAGCAAATTGTTTGATCCAGTTGCGAGGTTCCCAATCTGTGAAAAAAGGGGTATCCTGCGAATCTATTCACTGCGCCCATATTTCCAGCATAGGAATACGGCAGTATTGACTCACCGCCATGCTGCTGTTTTATATCTGTTAACCTGGAAGCAAGAATATCCAGCGCTTCGTCCCAGCCGATCCTTCGAAATTCCCCCGCACCCTTTTTCCCCACCCTGAGCTGAGGATACAAAACCCTCTGTGGACAATAAACCCGTTCGGGATACCGCCGCATCTTGCGACAGATAAACCCATTGGTGTAAGGATGCTCTTTATCCCCCCGCAGGGCCGTGATTTTGCCGCCCACAACGGTTGCGATCATGCCGCAACTATCTGGGCAGTCCAGTGGACAAATGGTCTTGTGCTGTGTTGTTATATCCATGACAAATCTCGGCAGAAGTCACAAGTACGAGTAAGATGAGAGATTTTTTCTGATGAAGTTACAATGCAGAAGGTCTTTGAACTCAAATTGGAAACGAAATCGGCTATCCCAACATAGCGTGTTCACTGTACAAAAAACGTTTTATCTTGTGGGTAGCCGTTTTAATAAAGGGCTCTCTCCGCTCAAAAACCTTTGCCAGCCGGGATGACTTCGGTAGTTGTTCATTCAGTTCTTTTCGCATCGACTCAAGCAAAGTTTCAATATAAGCACGCCTGTCGGGGCGGGAACTGCCGGCGGTCTGATCGTCTATGTATTCATAATCAGGATACACCCAGGCTTCCATCTGTCCGTTGTTTTCGACAAGGAGACTTTCAACAACCCAGTGAAAGCTGTTCAGTTTATGCTCTATCGCTTCCGGATAGACATTTTCACCATTGGAAAGAACAATGACATTTTTTGATCTGCCACAAACATGCAGGTTACCCTGTTTATCGAAAAAGCCAAGATCCCCGGTGGAAAGTCTTCGGTCTTTCGTCAATACTGTCTCAGTAGCTTCCTGGTCGTTGTAATAGCCCCGCATCACATTGGCACCACAGACTGTTATTTCACCTATGCCTGTTTCAGGGTCCGGCTTGTCAATTTTCACTTCGACACCGGGAATCGGTTTGCCTGTCGAGCCGATAGTAATCGTTTTATCCCCTGCCGGTCCACCGGCGATCAAGGGAGCCGACTCGGTCATGCCGTAACCGACAAGATAAGGAAATTTCGCTTCATAGAGAAACTGCTCTACATCAGGATTAAGCGCGGCCCCACCGATCCCCATCAGCTGCAGGTTGCCACCAAAAAAACTGAGCAGTTTTTTACCAATTTTACGGTAAATAAATTTTCGCCCCATACCAATTTTACACACTCCTTTGAGGAGACTGCTTTTTTCGATCTGTGGCAGGACTCTTTTTTTGAATATCTTTTCCATCACAAGGGGGACTGCAAAGATGGCAAAAGGTTTCTCGTAAGCGCAAAGTTTCTGCAGGATAGCTGGAGTCGGAGTTTTGCCGGCATAAGCGATGCGACCACCGCACAAGAGGGGCAGGATAAAGCCACAGGTAAATTCATAGGTATGCGACATAGGAAGAATAGACAACCACACCGATCCAGGTTTGATCTCCTTTAGTCCGGATGCTGCATAAGCATTTGCGGTCAAATTTTTATGCGTCAACATAACCGCTTTAGAATATCCCGATGTTCCGGAGGTATATAAAATGGAAGCGAGATCATCTTCACTCACCGGTGGAAAAACCGGATTGTCAGGATTTTCCCTGAACGAGTTCAAAGCTTCTTCAAGATAGTTTGAAAAAGTAATAACAGGTACAACACCGATCTCCGCATTATAGTCATCCAGAGTGACAACCTTCCCCTTCAACTCTGTGCGAAGTTCATAGATTTTTTCAATCTGCTTTTGGGTGGTGAACAGTACTTTAACCTGCATTTCATTGAGAATATGATGAACATCACTCTCCGGCAGGTCGGGAAGAATGGGTACGGCAATTGCCCCCAGACGGACAATAGCTAAATAAGCTATTCCCCAGTTATGAGAGTTTTCACCAAGAATGGCAAGGTGATCACCTTTTACAATCCCCTCATTTTGTAAGCGAGTTGCAAGGGCGAGAATTCTTTCATGGAACTCTCCATAACTGAGAGGTTTTTCCATCGCCATTCCTATGGCAGGCGTGTCTTTATACTTCGAAAAACTGGAATCAATCACATAATTGAGAGTCATGCCGACTTCTACAACTGAATACATAGCTTACCTCTGTATCTATTGCACCGGCATTTTTCACTACCGGCAAGCCAAAGTTATCGTCTGCATCATGTATAACCAACCCATCCGACTGTATCTACTACAACTTTTGCACACAATACGGCTTTGCAGTCAATTACTACCGATCGGGGGAAGAAACAAGAAATCATATGTAATGGAATTTTTGTGGTCATTTCCATCAGGGATCAGGCTGAGACAACCATAAAAACCTTCTAAGAGGCTATTATAGTTCAGTGAAGAAAAGCTACCCGTTTACCGGGGCTCAATCTCCCCCAAAATTCTATTAACTCTGTTCCTGAAGAAGAGTTTCCACTGCCTCGGAAATATCCTCTATGGTAAATGGTTTGGCAATAGTAATCACTCTATCCAGATACCCGGCAACGGCAAGGTATCGTTCCTTAGAGATGGTCCCTCCCCCCGAGATTGCAATAACCGGGAGATCAGGCACCTGACTACGCAGATCAAGGATTGTCTGTAGACCATCTTTGATCGGCATAACCATATCGGTTATAACTAAATCGCAGGGCTGCTGCCGGAAAAGTTCAATTCCTTCCTGACCATTCACCGCCGACAATACTTCATACTCGTGCATTTCCAGGATCTTGCGTAACAAATCAAGAGCTGTCGGCTCATCATCAATAATAAGGATACGTTTCGCGTTATTCATTTCGATTCTTTTTGTTTAGGAAAATTCTTATCGATCTTTATACGTTACTTTATATGTTTTTCAAAACAAAATCATTATTGTCTTACAGATTATTTTCGTTCATAAAAATAAGAAAAATACTCTACGAAAGGCACTTATCCCCCTCAAAAGGGGACTAAACAGAGCCCACAGGCTTTTACCAACGAGATTATCATCGTATCAATTGAATTTTATCCACAGTGAACGTCAGTGCGCCAAAATCTTCCTCTACCATGCCTGTCAGCAGATACCCTCTCCCGCTATGCAACATATGCGCGTGTTTTCGGTATACTTCGGGGAAAAAAGTTGTCTCAAGCTGTCCGGTCTCATCTTCGAAAGTGAGAAACTCCATAACTTCTCCCGTTTTTGTCGATACCATTTTGCCGGTCAGCAACCAGGCCACCAATTGCACCCGTTGCCCTACACGGTCCGGCAAAGCTGCCACTTTCAACAAGCCTTTATTCTGATACTCTATCCATTGCAGGGGATGGTACCCGCAAAGGAAGCCAAGGACCTCGTACTCCCTTCGCAACATACTCTTTATCTCCGGTGGCGGCAATGGAGGCGCCGGGGGAAGTTTTACCTCAAAAAGAGACAGACACCGTTTATCATGCAGTAGTCGCTGAAAGCTCGCCCATTGCCACAGCAGAACAGTTCGGTTACGCTCAGGATTCAGGCCATCCACAGCACCGGCGTGGATAAGCGCGCGGGCCTCATTGTCTGCAGGTTGCGTCCGTTTAAAAAAATCTCCGATATCCCGAAACTGTTCTTTGTCACGTTCAAGAATAATCCTCTGCAAAAAATCAATCGACAACCCCTGCACACTCTGTAACCCAACCAGTACCTGCTGTTTTTTACCCGACCAACGGATTTTGCTTTTTTGTACATCCGGGTGCAGAATCTTCAACCCCAACCTTTTCGCCTCGGAAACATAGGCAAAGGTTGAGTAATAACCTCCCTGGTTGGCGATCACTGCGGCCATGAATTCCGCAGGATAATGTCTTTTAAGATAGGCAGCCTGAAACGATACCCTGGCATAGGAGGCGGAGTGCGGCTTACAAAATGAATAGCCATCAAAACTCATCATCATCTGCCACATTCGTTCCACTTCGGCAGGGTCGACATGGCGACGGGCGCACCCTTCAAAAAACATGTTTTTGTAATGCTTCAGCCTGAGTATCTTATCTTTTTTTGATAGTATTTTACGCAAACCATCGGCATCGCCATGACTAAAACCAGCCAGGGCAACTGCGACTTTGGAGACATCTTCCTGATAGACCATCAACCCGAAGGTATCGTCGAGGACATCGCCGATCTCCGGACAAAGCGGCTGCCAGTTGCCACCATGCAGACGCCGCACATATTCCCGGACGAATTCATTGGCGGCCGGACGGATGATCGAGGACTGGATCACCAGTTGCTCAAAGTCGCCTGTCCCGGCTTTTTTCTCCAGCAAGCGCATCGCCGGACTCTCAATATAAAAACAGCCCATGGTTGCCCCGTTGGCAACCGACATCCTGGTCGCGGCGTCATCTTCCGGCAGCCAGGTCAATTCGTCGAGATGCCCGCCATCCTCGTGCACCGCGGCAATACAGTCGCGAATAACTCCCAGGCTTCTGTTGCCGAGGAGATCAATCTTGACCAGCCCAGCCTCCTCAGCACCGTCTTTTTCCCACTGAATAATCGGCACACCTTTGGTGGCTCGCTCCACCGGCACATAATTGCTGATCGGTTTCGGGGTAATCACCACTCCTCCCGGATGGACGGAGAGATACCGAGGCACCCCGATCAGTTTTTCGGCAAGCTTTAAGACCTCCGGCCAGGGGGGTGACAGATCCTGATCTCTCAGTGACGGCAGAGAACCAAGACACTGTTCGAGGCTGTCCGCCCCGCTGGTGTGAATCCAGGGGATGCGCTTGGTCAACCGGGAGATTTCGCCCCCCGGCAAGCCAAAGGCTTTGGCCGTTTCCCGGATAGCCATGCGTGGTTGAAAAAAGACATGATTGCAAACCATTGCCGCATGGCCTTTGTAATCCTGCAGGACATCGGCGAGCACTTCATCGCGCTCGTCCCAGGAAAAATCGATATCAATATCTGGCGGATCCGTCCGACCCGGATTGAGAAAACGCTCGAAATAGAGGTTATATTTGATTGGGCAGACATTGGTAATGTCCAGACAATAGGCAACCAGCGAAGCTGCCCCCGAACCGCGGCCGCAGATTCTCCGCTTTTTCCGTTTGCCGTCCGCACCTTTTCTGTGGACGATGTCCCGCACCACCAGAAAATAGGAGGAAAAACCCATATTTTCAATAACTTTCAGTTCATGCTCGAGCCGTTCGATTACCGGCTCGCCCAAATCATCCCCATACCTCCGCCTTGCCCCCAGATAGGCTTTTTCCCGCAGAACGCGTGCCGGTTGCAGACCATCTCCACCCCGCCAGGGCGGCATAACAACCCCCCAATTGGGCCCGGTAAAAGTGCAGGTTTCGGCCAGTTGCTCCGTTGCCTGTACCACCTCCGGCCAGATAGCAAATCTTTCACGATAAGTCTTTTCGCCCGCCAGCCAGTTGACAGCAGCCGTTGTCTCCTTCTGCATCACGCGACCGATGGAGCTCCTTTCACGAACCGCCTGCAGAAGACAGTAGAGCTGTCTGTCACTCTCCAGGCCCATATCGCTATCGGCAGTGGCAACGGCTACAAGATTGTGCTCTCCTGCAAAGGTGCGAAGTGTGCGACCAGGAGCATTGGGCTGTGCACCGAGATCGGCCACTACCTGCACCCCCAGCTCCTTATATTTCTGAAGCAGAAGAATGTCACTGCAAAGAACAATGAGATCATCAGCCAGAGGAGCGATATCATCGATGAGACTGAAGTTATTGTCCATATGCCGTTTGGTCAGCAAGGTGCACAGGTTGGTATAGCCATCTATGTTTTTTACCAGGCAGGTAATGATCTTCGTTGATCCCGGCTCGGAGATTTCCGCTCCGACGATTGGCCGCAATCCTTCACGCCGACAAGCCTTAAGAAAATCCCAGAGGCCATAGAGATTGTCCCGATCAGTCATGGCCAAACCGGAATAGCCCAGTTCTTTTGCACGGCGGCAGAGAGCAGAAGGCGATGCAGTACCCTGCAGGAGGGAATAATAGGACCTGACACGAAGAGGAAACATTTCAGACTACCTGAAAAAAGGGGTGATTACCGTCAAGATCAATGAACGGGCAAGGTGTCGGAAACGTCCGACAGGGACTCGACCGGGTATTGCCGACCGACACCGATCACACCGTGCCCGAAACGCCTGCGAAGAGTATCCATGGCCCCGGTGACTTTTTTCTGCTGCAGTTGCCTATTTGCCGGTTCAGGAAAGAGAGACAGTTGAGGCGACTGCCGCTGCAACCGGTCACAAACCAGGCGACAACTGCGAATTCTCGTCCGTCTTATCCAGGCGCGTTGCAGTGCAGTCAGTGCCAATTCATGCAAAAGAAAATCACCGGAAGTCCCGACCTTGCACGAGGCCTGGCGCACCACATGCCCGCCGTCCGAATATCTCAACCAGATCCCCACCCGCCTGGCGACCTGCAGCTGTGTGCGCAACTGAAACCCCGCCCGGCTGACAAGCGTGGCGACAACCCCTTCAACCTGCCGCCGATCGTTGGTATCGTCTGCAAAAGAGTGTTCGAAGTCAATACTCTCGGTCTCGGTGGCAGGCCTGCAAACCCTGCTGTCATCAACGCCACGGCTGGCAGCATGAAGATAATCACAACGACTGCCAAAAGGCACCATGAGTTGATTTCGATTCAGCTTTGCCAATGCGCCAATGGTAGTGAGTCGAAACTCCAGTAATTTTTGCAGCTCCTTGCTGGAAAGTCCGGGCAGGAGGTGAATAGGCAGCGGCGCGAGAAAAATTTCTTCATCGCCTGCAGTAACAATATATTCCCCCACCGGCTTCACCAATCTGGAGGCGACTTTCGACACCAGTTTACTGGTACCGAGAGTCCAGATCGGATTGATTCCGAGGCTTTCGCGCGCGTGGCGGCGCACCCGCCACCCAACATCCGGAGCCGGACCATACAGCCGGTGGGTTCCGGTGACATCGACAAAAAAATGGCCGTCCGCCTGGCCGCATTCAATGAGGGGGGAATAGCTCTGCAATTCTTTCAAGAAGGCCTGCATTGCCTTCTGGTAAAGATTTACACGAGGAGCAAGAAGCTCCACGCCCCGACAGATTCTGGTCGCCTGTCTGAGCGGCATCCCTTTGCGCACCCCTTCCCCGTACGCCTCTTCACTCATATCATACACCACTGCCCGGGCTGCCTGCAGCGGGGCAATGATAAGTGGCCGCCCCCGCAGACTACTGTCTGTTACCCGTTCGACAGCGACCGCAAAATCGGCGACATTAAAATGAAGCACTGCCCGTTCCCGCAGCCTGAAGCCCTGAGACATTAGTGCCTTACTCCTGAAAGTCTGTCGTAAAAATAAGATAACGGAATGCACTTTTAACATTCATAACTTGAAGATACCACCAAGGCACTTACACCCCTCAAGGGGGTACTAAAAAGAGTCCCGGCCTATTTCCCGTTTACCGGGGTTAACGTTTTCCTTGACCTATACCGGCCAGGATCCCTACCAGTTTCTGCCCATTTCTCGGTGCCTGAGCCCGGACATGGTTATTAAAAAACAATATGCCCCGATCAGCCCGCGCGGCCATGGAACAGAGATAACTGTCGCACCAGGCGCGAAGTTCCTGCTCAGAGTAATCGTAATTGAATTTTTTCTGCATATTGCCCGATTGCCAGCCCTCTTTATTTCGACCATGGAAACGCACATAGAAAAGTGCCGGATTGGTCACCACATCAAGAGAGGGGAAAAAACCGGGCAGCGACGGTTCATCAACCGCAACAAGCGTTACCTGCCTTCGTTCCAACTCGGCAAAGACCGGATCGGTCGCCCAGGAACGGTGACGAAATTCCACAGCAACCGGCAAATCATGCAGCCCGTCAAGAAGTGCGGCAAGATAATTCCGATTGGCAATAGAACGATCAAAATCCGGGGGCAGCTGGATCAGTACGGCGACAAGACGTTTTTTTAAAGGCGCTATTCCCTGACGGTAAAGGTGCAGCTGTTCCTGCCAGTTATCCGCCCGTTCATGGGTCATAGTTCGGGTCAATTTTGCGGCAAACAGTAAATGCGCAGGTGCCTTTTCCACCATGCGGGCCAAAGCGTCGGCCCGGGCCATCTGGTACCAGGTGTAATTGAGTTCGACCACCGAGAAACAGCGGCCATAAAGCCCAAGCATCTCAGCACTTTTGGTCCCTTCCGGATAAAACCCGCTATCGACCCATTCGATATATGAATAGCCGCAGGTGCCGACATAAACAGGACAGACTCTACCAGGCACTGCCTGCCCCGGAGCAAAAGAAAGCTCCACCTTTGCCGGGCAATGACCATTACTTCCGTTCGCCATCAAACTCTGCATGTTTTCCTCTGATCACTCCAACCACCTTCCCCTGGATCAACAGATCGCTGAACGGGTAGCACATGACCTGATAGTCATCGTTTGCGGGTCGGAGTTCAATATGGTCGGCGTAGAGAAAAAACCGCTTTACCGTCGCATCCTCTCCATTGATAAGAACGGCGACGATCTCTCCATTTTCGGCGTACTGTCTCGGTTCACAGACCACGAGATCGCCATCAAAGATACCGGCATCCTTCATTGACTGTCCCTTGATGCGCAGACAAAACAAATTGTCGCCGGGAAAGACCGAACTATCGACCACCACCGTTCCCTCCCACTCCTGTTGGGCATACATGGGAAGCCCAGCCGTAACCTGGCCGACGATGGGCAGTTCCCTGGCTGTCCGGGGACGCCTACTCTCCCGGGATTCGGGATAGAGACGGATAGTCCGGCCATAGTACCCCTCACGCCGAAGAACGTTTTTCTTTTCCAGTTGATTCATCAGCTGGGCCACCGCCGTATGGCTGACGCCCAGATCAACCGCGGCCTGCCGCAACGTCGGTATTCGTCCTTCCTCATCCATCCGCTCCGTCACATAGTCCAGCACTTGCTTCTGTTTGTCCGTAAGTTCCATAGCCACCTCCGAATGTACATTTACATTTTCTTTAATTGTACATATACATACTTTTTTGTCAATGTACATTCTTGCCCATCGGGCAAACGAAAGCCCAATTAAGCCAATACCTGCCGACCTAATTGGGCTATAACATGCTGGTAATTATGTTTTTAAATACAGCAACACAGAACCGAGAAGAGTGACCGTTCATCCAGGGCTCCAGGTTCGTTCAAGCAGGCTTTCAAGCTATAGTAGACTATGTGAGGAGGCCTGATCGGACGAAAATGGGGTGCTGGTGAACGGTTACCCGTTCAGCCACCTATCAGACAATCTTCAATGCGCTCCCATTTCTCCTCGCCAATCCACTGCAGTTTTTCTAAAAACAGCTGATCACTCTGATAATGTTTGCCTGAACGTTCCCTGGCCAAAAATTTCTTATACTGACCAGGTCCACCGTTATACATGGCATATACAACACGGGAGAGGAGGTCCTTGTCGCCACCGTTGTCCCAATCCGAGTACTTAAGCGCATATGTTCGAAGATACAAATCGGCAATCTCGCAACCGGCCAGAGTGTTGTAACGAATATCCCAACGCAGACGACTGCGGTCATATACACCTCGCCAGACCCGCTCATTGACCTGCATTATCCCTACCGAACTCTGATTATAAGAGAGCAGATAGGTGAGTTTGTTGTCTTTTACGACAAACTGACGAAAACAGCTTTCCTGCCAGGCCATTGCAGGGATGAGTTTTTTAAACATCTTATGGAACTGTTTAGGAATCGCACCTCTGGACAGGACAACGTCAGAGCTATCAGCAAGTACCACCTTGACTCTTTCCATGTACTCATCCAAATTATCTTCCGGTGTCTTCCAGCGAAGAATCTCGGTATATGTCGGCAACTCGGCACCATATGCCGATTTAAAGAAAAAATCGAACATCCGGGAAAGAGGGTCCCGCTCTGGCTCCTTGGCCGGTATGTTGATATCTTCGGAATTATCGAAAGGGTCAACCTCTGGCTCCGTCGGCGGCAACTGCAACAACTCCCTTAGTCTTTCATCCAATTGAGGCCCGTAGGGTAAAGTTGTGCCCTTGCCGACCAACATCTCAGCCAGCCTCAGCAATCCCTGCTGACTTATTTCGATCCCAAGCGTTGGCCCCATCCGGTCAAAAACCGCCAGGGAATCGGCGGCAGTAAAAAAGGCCAGATAGCCAATACTGTGTTCAGACGGTTGAGCATACAGTTGTCTTCGAAAGACAGGTGCCAGCTGTTGCCAGGCCTGGAGGAATTGAACCCTGACAAAATCCTCTCCTATTTCCTGTTGGTCAAGTGCCGCAACAAAGACATAGCGGGTATCCAGAAGTACTTCGATGAGGGTCTGTCGATCTTCCGGATGGAGCGGCTGCGTGGACATGGTGACAACCAACCGAACAAGAAATGCATCCCAGGTCTCCCAGAGCTTTACCAGCCGTTCACGTTCTTCCCTGGTCAACGCCGTAGCCTGTTCATCATTTCTCGGCTGGAAGACATCCTCTACCTCAGCTAGTAATTCCACGACGACGGCCTCTTCTCCGACTTCGACCCGTCCCCCATGTAAACTATCAAGCATGGCCTGGGTTGCTCGCTGTGCTTTCTCATGAAAAAGCGGCGCCAGGAATGAGCGCAGCTCAGCAATCGGCGGCGCCAGGTCCAGGCGTATCTGGTCAAGATGTTCATACACCCTGGGTTTGGCGAATTTCCAGAGGAATCCGGCAATGATCGCAGGTTGTCGATCGAGTGTAAGAAGAGTCGAATCGACGGTCCGAAAAGAAAGGGCAAAGGTCCGACTGTCAAAGATAGGCTGCTGGAACAACTCCAAATAACCGTGCCACTCAAGAGGACTAAAACAATTACCCCCCAGTTTTGTGCCGGCCCGAATATCCAGTTTAACTTCGAGATGCAGCAGTTTCTTTGCCGAAGAAAATTTTGGTTCCGAAATCATGACATACGAACAATCACCAGGCGTCCCGAAGAGAGCAGCGCTATGATTAGTGCCGGAAAAACTGTTTTGCAGCAGCAAGGAAGTTAACAACCTATAGTCAAGGGTCAAAGGCAGGGTCACCTTTTCTGCAAACCCATAAGAAGCAGACAGAGCCAGCCAGAATAAAGCCGGAATAAAAGATTTTAGAAGACTCCTCATCATCGTTCCCATCCAGTTAAGGCAGCACCACATCTATTCTACTGAAAAAACAGGTCTCTGCATTTTACATTTATAGTTTTTATATGATATCCTTAAACTCATAAGCAATGAGCAACTTCTCCGTCGAGCCCTGATAAACCAAAAGAAAATTTTCAACCAAGAAGTGAGAACTACATAATGGCAGCACCACCAAGACTTGGAGATTTGCTGATTGATAATGGACTGATCTCTCACGCTCAACTCGACTTCAGCCTGCGAGAACAGAAGGCCACCGGCGAACTGATGGGCGAATGTCTCATGCGTCTCGGGCTGATAACGGATTCTGATCTTGCAATCGTCCTTGCCAAACAAGGAAACCATCCTTTTATAGATCTACGTACTTTTCTGCCGGATCAGAAGCTGCTGTCTCTGATTCCAGCAAAAGTTGCCACCCACTATCAATTTCTTGTTACCAGCAGGACAGACCAACATCTTCATATCGCCATCGCCGATCCCTTTTCCAAACTGGCGGAAGAGCAAGCGTACAGGATTACCGGTCTCATTGTCAACGTGCATGTTGCAGGTGCAAATCAGCTCAAGAGAATGATAGAGCGGTTCTATTATCTTATTGAGCATCCCATAGAAGATGAGATCAAATCAATAACCGACAGCTTGCGACGCAATCCGAATCTTGATGTCAATGTTCAGCAATTGGTCGATAACCTTCTCGGCTCAGCTATCAGTTATAGGGTCACTGACATTCACATTACCCCGAGTGATCTCTCCTCAAGGGTCATGTATCGCGTTGACGGAGTCTTAATGCCCGCCTATGTTTTTCCTGTTAGCCTGCACAGCCGTCTTACCACCAACATTAAAGTTAATTCCGGCATGGATATCGCTGAACAGCGCAAGCCCCAGGATGGCAGGATGTCATTTGATTTGTTCGGCGAAACCTTTGACATCAGGGTATCTTCAGTCCGTACAAATTTTGGAGAGAACCTTGTCTTGCGTCTGCTGCCCTCCCGAGGCTCGTCAACCTTCAATGTCCGCGAACTTGGATTCGAGGAGGATAAACAGAAGACTCTAAAAAATATCTTCAGCCTTCCCTATGGCATGGTTCTGGTTACCGGCCCGACCGGTAGTGGCAAGACCACAACCCTGTATGCAGCTCTCAGGGAACAGGATGCCATCGGCAAGAATATTCTTACGGTGGAGGACCCAATAGAATACGAACTGATGATGATCCGCCAGACCCAGGTAAATGCCAAGGCAGGCTACTCCTTTGCGTCCGCTATCAGAACCTTTCTTCGCCAGGATCCTGATGTCATGCTGATCGGTGAAATTCGTGACGAGGAGACAGCAAAGCTTGCTGTGCGTGCCGCACTGACCGGACATCTTGTTCTCTCAACGCTGCACTCCAATACCGCCATTGCCGCTCTCGCAAGATTGAAAGATTTAGGAATTTCCCCTTACCTGATGTCTACCTCTTTAAAAGGTATTATAGCTCAACGCCTCATCCGCAGGCTTTGCAAATTTTGCAAGCAACCTGCCACCATCGAGCCGGAGATTCTCGCCCAATTCGATCTTGATCCAACTGGTGTTTATTTTCAGGCTGGCAGATGCAGCCAGTGCCAGGATACGGGGTATATTGGCCGGGATGCAATCTCCGAGATTATCCCCATAAATGACAAAATTATGCGTCTTATCGCCAGTGATGCCCCACTTGGCCAGCTCGAAGATGCGGCAAGAGCAGAAGGTGTTACCGACCTGCGAAGTTCCGGTATACACAAAGTTCGCTCCGGGATTACAAGCCTGGATGAACTGATACGGGTGATTGGCTGATGCCACGTTACAGCTACGAAACCATTAATTTTGCAGGCAAGGTTACCAAGAAGGAAGGCAGCTATTCATCGGTGCAGGAACTCTTTACTGCCTTGGACGAAAAAGGGGAAACCCTTGTCAACTACCGAAAAAAGTTTTTCCCGGCAATACCGCGATTCCGCAAGACACTCAAACGCCCAATCCTAGCCGAGTTTTTTCGAAACCTGGCACTTTTACTAAGAGGTGGTGTACCTTTACGGGAGGCGCTTGAAGATATGACCAAACCACCCTGTCATCCGGTGCTTGGCGAGACTTTCCAGGAGGTCGGCAAACGAATTGATGATGGCCTTCTTTTCTCGGAGGCCCTGCAAAACGCCACAGCCCTTATACCTCGGATCATGATGCCGCTCATCTCCATTGGTGAGGAAACCGGCAATCTCGATAAAACTTTAAGTGATGGAGCCGACCATATTGACAGACTGGAAGCCATCATCAGTTCAACCCGCAGAGCCCTCATCTATCCTTGTGTGGTGCTGGTCTCCATGTTTGGTGCACTGGCCTTCTGGATGCTGTTTGTTTTGCCGCAACTCATGGATCTCTTTAAAAGCATGGGAATTAAGGATCTACCCATTACCACCAGGATCCTGATTACCAGCACCGAAATGTTTGCCAGATGGTGGCCGGTAATTCCAGTTCTCCTGTTACTTTTTTTTCTCTTTTACGGGATGACCAAAAGAAATGATAAAGTACATTATGTCTGGGATCAATTATGGAACCGGGTGCCGCTCATAAAAGCTGTTATCCGTTCTTCACAATTGGCATTTTTCTTTGAATACACTGCCATGCTGACCGCTGCCGGGATCAATATATTGCGTAGCATGGAACTTATGGAACAATCGGTTTCCAACCAGATCCTGAAAAAAGGCATTGCCCTTATGCGTAAGGAAATAAAAGAGGGCAACCCCATGTCTGAGGCCATTGCGGCTTTCGGTTATTTTGAGCCATTTGTCCTGCGCATGGTCAGGGTCGGGGAACAGACCGGCAGTATGCCTGAACAGTTTGACCTGCTGGCTGATCACTATATGAATAAAGTTGACAAACTGGTTGCGGCTATGTCAAAGACCATCGAACCACTCATCATCGCGGTTGCCGGTTTTATTTTTGCGATTATTGCACTAGGTTTGCTGGGACCGGTATATAATATGATTTCGCAGATAGCATAAAGAGATGACCACAATGAACGACCAGTCTCCCCAGTATTTAAACCAATATGGCCTGAAAGTTGCCCCCTTCAGGCTGTCCCCGGATCCTTTTTTCTTTTTCCCTTCTCCGACCCATTTATCCGCCGAGAGGATTTTGTTGCATGCGATCGCAAACGGGGAAGGTTTCATGGTGCTCACAGGTCATGCCGGACTTGGCAAGACACTGCTTTTACGTCGTATCCTTGGAAGCCTGGATGATCGAAAGCTCCCTATCTTGATCCTCAGCCCAGCCGTGGATCCGATCGGCCTGCTGCAATTACTGCTCGGCGAAATGGGCATTGAATACGACACCAAAGATACCTTGGCCATTTTACTCCAACTCTTCCAGAACCATGTGCTGCGCATGGCAGAGCAACAGAAAGAACTGTTCATCATTGTGGATGAAGCTCAAAACATGCTGGTTCAAACTCTGGAGCAACTACGGATGCTCTCAAACCTGGAAACCAGATCTCAAAAGTTGATGCAGATTCTACTTATTGGCCAGACGGAACTGGAGGCTGTTTTAACACAACCAGGCCTTGGTCAACTGGTTCAACGGATAGTCATCCATGAACGCCTGGAACCTCTGAATCGAGAGCAGATTTTTCAATACGTCGGCTATCGCCTCAATAAAGCAGGACGTGGGGACATCCAACTAACCAAAAGTGCTTGTAAAGTTTTAGCACAAGACAGCCAGGGAATACCACGACTAATCAACAGAATCATGGATCGCACCCTACTGCTTGCAAGTGTGGAAACAGTAACAGTGCTGACAAAAAAACATGTGCAGAATGCTATCTCCACCATGAAAGATATAAAGGCGGCCCGACGTAACAGCTCCAGAACCAAGCTTGCCATGGCCGTCAGCTCAACACTCCTTGTTGTTGCATTGCTGGTGTATTTCTTTTTTTACTCACCTTTTATAAACGCTGAAACAGAACTAACAGCAATACCATTTCCGGTAATCCCAAGCGGAGACATGAATAAATGATCAAGCCGCAAGGATGGTGCATAGAACAAATTCCGGGAGAGAAGAGCTGGCGAGGCATCCAGGTGCGTGGCGATAAAGGTGGGGTTCGCTCATTCTCCAAAATTACAGAGAGCAACAATATCCGCACCTTGTGTAAAGGCCATATTCAACTCTGTTTTAATCCTCAGGAATATTATCTCTACAACGATGATTTCCCACAATTAAAGTCCGATATTCTGGACATGCAGATCAATAAACGCTTCAGTGATCGGGGACAGACCATGGACGCCGGCAATTTTGTTCATCAGGCTAGAAAAATTCCCGATAGAGACGGATGGCTGAACTGCCTGTTCCTTCCTCAGACCGAATTGAAGGAACTCTGTGCTTTTGTCCGGCCATGGAAAAAGATCCGTAGCCTACGAATCGTCCCTGGTGCAGCCGCTGTTGCCGCACTTTTACAAAGAATTACAGACGAAGCCGTGCTGGTGTTTCTCCTTAGTATCAAAGAAAGCCAGGTACTTGTTGTCAGAGGAGGCGTCCCCCTTTATAGCCAATCACTCACCCAGTCAGAACCGGGAAGAGTTGATGAAGTACTTATCCCCCACGCGGTGGATTTCGCTCGGGTTTCTGTTAAAAAAGATCATAATATTGAAAGTTTTTATATTACCTGTATGGGCCAGTCCCGAGAGAGTATAAACCTGCAGAATTTAGGTATAGAAGAATGGAAAGCCGATTTTGGTCAAGTTTTCGACCCTCAATCGCAAAAGAACGCTCTTTTGTACCCCCAACTGTACGGTGCCGGCTATGTCGATGATGAATATGACTTTTTGCCAAAGGAATACTCCACTTCCTGGCGACTACAGCTCCTTTCCTCACGTACCTCTATTTTTGCTGCTCTTGCAGGAATTGCTTTACTCGCCGGTTGGCTTTACCTACAACCATTGTTGAGGGAACAACACACCCTCTACCAGACACTATCAACCGCCATAACACAGGAACAGGAAGCACTCAGCAGCCGAATACCGGAAACAGCCACCCTGGATAATTTTGACCGTCTGGAAAAGATACGTAGCAGTGCATTCCAGGATTTCCGTCTCGACACCCTGGCCAAACAATTATCCCTGGCCCTTCCTGAAAATGTACATATCACCAGCTTGAAAGTTCGCCGACAAGCTGCAGTTGGCAATTCGGAAGAAGGACAAGCTCCCGATACCCTGAATACGAACACGCCGGGTGCACCCCCGGAGCCAGGAATGACAGACGACTCTCTTTCCACACCCGAGCGGCTTCAAGCCCAAGATGTTGCCATCTCCGCAACATGCATCACCAGCGGAAGCCACAGCGAGGTAACATCTCGCTTTGAAAATGTAATGATAGCACTCAACAGCTTTTTTAAAGTAAGGGACATGACCTGGAATTATAGGGAAGCTGACAGAGCGGGAATCCTCAATTGTGAACTGATTCCCAATAAAGAGGCGGTTAAACCATGAAATATGACCTCCCCAGACCATCCGCCTCCATGCTTATCATTCAGTGCTCCCTGGTACTTGCCTGTGCAGTTTGTCTTTACCTTTTCCTCACGGCCTTCCAGACTAAAAAAAATTATGAAACAGCGATCCTGCAACTCAACCAACAAAAACAAAGCCTGAATCAGGCTACCAAACAACTTGATCGGTATCTGAAATTTATCTCAGAGGAACCTTTTTTTCAGCGCAAATCCGAGGAGCCACAATGGGAAAAAACCGATGAGGTCTGGGTGGAAATTTCCTACGACACCTTGTTACAGCGACTTTCCAAACTATATAGACCTGACCGACCATTTGTTCTCGATTTTTTTTCAGCCAGCCTGAAAGGTGAGACAGCAGACAATGCAGTCAGCAAAACCGACGAAGCAGCAACTGATCATCTGAACGGTGAGCAGCAGAGCCAAAAACTCGTATTTAACCTTCAGGGGTACTTTTTATGTCCATGCAAGTAAACCATATTCGCCATCTGCTGCAGGCAGCTCTGCCGTTGCTCTTTCTTATCGGCTCGGTAAGTTTGGCGACATGGAGTGGTCTCCAGTCCACCACTTTTCCCACCGGGACCCGTTTGGTTCTACATCATGCACTCACCACCATGCCACCGGCACTCTCTGAAATGGGCCAGGAAACCAACCAAACATTAGCCGATCATGTCGGCAGCGATCCATTTTTTAGAAACCTCAAAAAAGGCACTGGAGAAACACTCAATAATCAAGAGATCGCTAATCTGGAAGAAATCCACCTGTCTACTATTGCTCAAGGCAAACAAGGCCGATACTGTATTATCAATGGGAAGATATTCCATGAGGGACAGGAGGGGAAAGGTTTTATAGTCAAAGAAATAGCCAAGGGACAGGTCGTTTTTCAAACCAGTTTGCAAAATTTTCCTCTGATTCCCGGCCAAAAAGCCGCCATCCAGGCAGGCAGGCTGGTTCCAATGGAAAAGGAAGCTATCGCAACCCAGCTTTCGCACCAGAAACAAATGGAGGTACCCAATGAAAAACAAATTTAAAGACCCAAAATCACCCTCAAAAACCATCACGGGTCCACGCTCTACGGTTAAATGGAGTTATCAATGATAAGGAACCTCGGTTTCATCCCGAGCAGGCAGAACATGAAATGCTTTCTCCCCATCCTTTTGCTTTTATTGCTTAGTCTGCAGAGTTGTGCACTCCGACAGAACACACCTCCTGTTGCTGAAAGACCTGCTCTTGGAGTTAATCAGCCGACGCCTTCTTTGCCACAATACAAGCCCCCCAAGCATGAGGTTACACAACAAGCTGCAACCGCCAAAGAAGCATTGAAACCGAAGTTCAAGGAATTATCTCCGCTTGATATGGAGCGGATCGACATAAATTTCGTTGAGGAAGGTTATCGACAGGTCTTTCAGGTGCTCGCCAGAGCGGCAGGTTTAAATCTCGTTCTCGATCCACAGTTGGAAGATCTTCTTGCAACCCAAAAGCTCACCGCCGAATATCAGCAGATTCAGGTTCGTGCTATTCTGGATGCAATTAGTAATATTCTCAATGTCGCCTGGCGTGAAGATCATGGGACTCTCTTTATAGAACCGTATATGCACGAAACTATTCATCTTGATTTTCTTGGCTCGATAAATAAATCAAATTTCAGCGTTGGCGGCGATGTTCTTGGCGGTTCGGGGTCAGGCGGTGGCGGTGGTGGCAGCGGTGGATCGAACAATATTGAGAATCCACTGAACGGACGTTTTGAAATCTCCGGTGCAACCTCAGATAAAGTCACCGACATCTACACCAATATTGAAACAACAGTAGGACAGCTTCTCAAAGATAAAGGCGAATTCATCCTCAATCGACAGACAGGTACCTTGATGTTTCAAGGCCGACCTCGACTCGTTCAGCAAATAAAAGGCTATCTTAACGAATTACGTGAAAAATATTCCCGACAGGTACTGATTGAAGCCCAGATCATTGAGGTCAACCTCGATAACAGTCAAAAGCTTGGCATCGACTGGCGAAACTTTTCTGTTTTGGCAAGCACTGAACCGCTGCAGAACGTTGCTCAGACTGTATTGAACGTAGCCGGCAGCAGCAGCGGTAATGACTCCTTTTATAATTTAAACCTGAGTGCCGAATATTATACGCTGGGTTCAGTGTTTCGTGCCCTTAAACAATATGGTAACGTAAAAATTCTGTCTAACCCCAGACTGAACGCCATGAACGGACAATCGGCGGTAATCAGTGTGGGTCAGTCCGTTTCGTATCTGCGAAGCCTCACCAAAACAACGGAAGGTACGGGGCAGGATCAAACTACGGAACTCAGCACTGAGATTGGGGCTATTTTTGATGGTATTCTGTTAGGAGTTACACCCATCATCAAAGATGATGGGTCCGTTACCCTTCACGTTGTGCCTATCAAGAGTGAAATAGCTGCTCTCGACCAGCAACAGCTGAGCGCTGATGGTTTCAATCGTGTCACCTTCCCGAAAGTCAACCTTCGGGAGATGTCCACCGTCGTCAACATACAACCACATAATCTGGTGGTCCTCGGCGGCCTTATCATGGAAAAAAACTCGGAGGGCGAACAAGGTGTGCCGATACTGGGTGACTTGCCTGGTTTAGGCAGGCTTTTCAAGGAGAAAAGCACCGAAAAATCTCGAGTTGAAATGGTCATAATCATACAGGCAAACGTAGTGAAAGGATGAGTAAACTCTATGATGTAATCAGTCGGCTGGATGAAATCGCATCCCTGGAAGATAAGAATCAGATTATTCCGGAGATCCCCTTCCAGCAAGTTCACAGCAAAAGCAATTCGTCTTTGCTACGCATCTTGATTCTCAGCGGGGCATTGATTCTCTTTGGGCTTGTTGCGGTCGGCATAACAGTATGGTGGCAGGATTCGTTCGACCTTCGAAAAGGAACTTCCCTGCCAACAGTTCAGAATACCAGAGTGCTCCCTGAGAATGCTCCAACGCCGATGCTTTCTGTCCCGGCAAAAAAGATCGAAAAGCACGTCGACTCAACCGTCAGTGTCGCATCGGCCACTGCCCCAATCGGGCACAACCCAAAACAGCAGTGGAGTGATAGCGCTATTGCAAAAGAACAGAGTACATCAGCTCGGTTTAATGGAACACCAGAGCGTACTGTTTCTGCGGAAACTCCTGTAATATCATCGCAACCGCCTCAACAGGTTGTAACCAGGAACAGGCTTATCAACATACAACAACTTGTAATTGACAAAGTTACAACAGAGCCACAGCCTCTTCATATCTCAGAAGAAACTCAATCAACCGCCGCAGAAGGGATTATTGATCAAACAGCGCAATTCAGTCGCTGGCTCTATCAGGCGGAACAACACAGAAAAAGCGGAGACTGGGAAGGAGCTGTCGTCTTGTTTGCAAAGGTCTGGCAGAAATCCAAAAACCCGGCTGTTGCCAATAATCTTGCAGCCTCACTCATCCAGATGAACCGTTTGCCGGAAGCCCGCGAGATTCTGCAACAAGCACTCAAAAAAGCACCTCATGATCAAGACCTGAAACAAAATTTGCAACTCGTGCAACAGTTGGAGCACAGGTAAAAGCAGGCGCTATGAAGTCTTATCGCTCAGAGAATTAGCTATGGACCAACGCTATCCAGTCTGTTTTGCAGAGGAAAAGGGATTTACGCTTTTTGAACTCCTTCTGGTCGTAACGATTGTCGGCTTAATCCTGAGTTTTAGTGTCACAGCCTGGTTGTCAATGAAAAGTTCCCAGCAGGTGTCTTCAACAGCCACTCTACTGAGGACCGCATCACAGTGTTTAGAAAGCTATGTGATTCATTCGGGAAAAATCCCGCCACACTCGTACTTCATTTCCCACTGTACCCGCCTGGATCCATGGGGAAACCCGCTGGTGTACGAAAACAATGGGGACGATCAGGAGATCACCAATGTCAATAGTAAAACATTCAGAGACACATTCGGAGACCACCCGGACGCCGCCTGGATTATCGCGAGTTTCGGACCTGACAGAACCAGAAATCTCGCTACAACAGCAACGTTGTGGGATTGTTCATCAGGGGATGACCTGTGCCGAATCGCCAGCAAAAATGCGCTTTTTTATGAAATTAGCAAATAAACTCGGTTTTACACTCATAGAGCTGTCAATCGTTCTGGTTATCCTTGGCCTGATTATCGGCACCATTGCGCCACTTATTGTCTCTTTGACCAAAAAAAATAAATTGACGGATGGACGCCAGCTTGTGGCAACTGCGCGAGATGAGATAAAAGGCGAAATTGCTCGCACTTTCATTATTCCAACAAATTTGAACAACATTGGCCACACCATAGATCCCTGGCAGACGTCTCTTGTCTATATACCTGCACCAAACCTGGTGGGCCAGGATTTATGCACCTGGCTTGCAGGCGGCACAAATCAAACCGGCCTGGCTGTCTGTCTGGATGGCGATTGTGCCACGAAGAAAAAGGGAAATATCGCCTTCATTATTGCCTCTATCGGCAGCAACTTCAATCGTCAGATGGAAAATCCTGTCAACCATGATGGGAACGGTACGGACAGAGAGGTACGCTCGTACTCATACGGTACAAACAATGATCAATATACAGTTGCCCCGGATTCGAACAGGCCAACCGATCAATTCGATGATATTATTCAGTATGTGAGCGTTTCAGAACTGGTACAACTCATCAGTTGCAGCGTCAGTATCAATAACCAGAGCGGACAGACCGTCTGTACAGGCGGAGCAGCGGTTGCTAATAACCTGGATTTGGGTGTCATCCAATATAATCAGTTTTTAAGGATTGGTGCAACTACTGACAATTGCGTCACAATTAATAGCCCTTGCCTGATTACCTATAATAGTGCAAAGGCAACCGATACAAGCAAGAATGGAAAGGTGAAAATCACCTCTGCACCACCTGCCTGCACATTACAAAACATGTAATTCCGATTACTTTTCCGGCTGTCGCCAATTACGATTTTGTGATTTGATTATTTATTTAAATTGTTCCTTTTCTGCACGTTTTGTATTTATTCTAAAATTGCAAATAGCTAGAACCTTTCACAAGTTTATCTTATTGTTTTTACTAGTTTTTTTCAATATAACTAATAAATGGAACATTATTTATTTTTCTGGCATGAGAAACGCAATAACAAAGATATTAAAATGGATATCAGAAAAAGCCAAACCCATCGAGAGGTGGGGACGGAAAGCCATGGATCCTTCCGGGACAGCCAGGTTACTGCATGATGAAATCTGATCGGTTGACTATCTATTCTATTCAAAGGAGATGGGATCTATGAAAACGCAGACAAATTCCCTGCGCAACGAAAAAGGCTTTACCCTGATTGAGATGGCAATCGTTCTTGTCATCATCGGACTGATTCTTGGGGCTGTCATTAAAGGCAAGGATGTTCTTAACAGCGCCAAACAAAAGAAGTTTTACACTAATTTCATTAAGAGCTGGGAGCTTGCTGCGGCCTCTTATTATGACCGTACTGGAAATCTCCTGGGAGACGGTCTTGCTAATGGTGGAGCGGGAACACCAAATGGTCTTTTTGATGGCATCAATACTAAAGGTGAATTCGACAACGTCAGCGCCAGACTGAGGGCTGTAGGACTGGAAGTTCCAACAAGTAATACCGGCAACAATTATGAATACTCATACACAGGCGTCTATAGTGGTTCTCGAACGATCCCGCTGCAACTTATTACACGTCCCAGTGCAACTGACAAAACTACCTACAACACCCTTTATTTTACAAACATGCCGACCGACTTGGCCTTGGCCCTTGATACTGTCATAGATGGCCAGGCAAGCTCCTCTACAGGCAGTTTTAGAATATATACCGACGACACTGACGGAACCTGGCCAGACGCTAATACGAACGCTGTCGTCAATGCAATGTACATTATAAATTTGCCATAAAGAGTATCTTTAAACCAACTGTTAAACGAGAAATGGCTGCCCGAAAAATTCTTTTCAGGCAGCCATTTTTATAAGCACTTTACAAATTATTTTCTTGTTTTTTTAAAAGCTTTACAGCGCCACATTTATTTTCAACCAACAGCCCGAACCAACCGACCAAATCCCCCAGGAATTGTCCCCGATGACCAGAAAGCCCGTCCCTGTTTATAATCGACGAACCAGTAGCCACCAGGTTTTCGCTGTGCAGCAACAAAAATAAACGGCTGCTCTTTGGAAAAACAAGGCTTCAGGAATACATCCTTGAAATTTTTAACTGGTTCCATCAGCGACATAGCCTCTTCCATTGTAGGCAATCGCCAGTCGGAAAACCCGGCAAACATTTTTTTATTCAACTCATCGATATTCTTTTGAATAGTCCGGTTTGAGTTAATATCAAGACCATCGCGTTGCCACATAAGTGATGTTCGCTGATCGATTATAACTTCAGGATTAGAGGTTGAAACGAAAGAGTTTTCGAATTTCCCGGATGGATTATATTCAGCGTCAAAAAAGTTCCATTCCCTGATTACATCAGCAATCTGATCGTCATTGATAAGGCCCGGCACCGAAGGGAGAAGAACAGCGTCCCCGGTAAACGGTTTTTCAGTAACACGGGGTAATGGAGTCCCCATATCCTCTGTCAAGACAACTTCAACCCTGGGCACTATCAGCTTGGAATCTCCTCCATCAAGAATATTATTTATCAGCCATTGCTTTATCTGCTCGTTAATGGCGTAACTTTTTTCGAAAATGGATGAACTACCCTGGTTTTTAACACATTGTTTAAGAATTTCAGACGGTGCTTTTATTTCTGCCACAATCTTAGCGTGCTTCACAGCTCTTTCCATCAAACAAAGTTTCGGCTCTTCATCCCAATTATCTACAAAAAAGTAGTAGACGCATTCAGCATTGTTCCTTACTCTTTCACGACCACCCCAGGATTCGAAAGTCCCAAATGAAATATCCGGGGTCATATCCCAATCGATAGGACTAATTACCTGGTCGCCAATTTTTACACTGTGAAACATGCCCATATAATCTCCATCGGTTTGAATGCGTGCTTTTATTATCTCCTTCCATATGTCATTTTTTAATTATCATGGTTGGAGTAACATTATGTAAATCTTACAAGCGGACTTCCTTCCTAGACAGTAAAGAAAGAATGCAGACACTAACTGGTCAGTACATTTCTGTCCACATGAGTTGACCGGATATAAAAAATAATAATCATTATTACTATGTCTACCCCCAAAAGACCAAATATCCGAAAAAGAGGCTACCCTCTTCCCGGAGGCGTCACCAGACTCCAGGAGGGCATCAACTTTGCCGTTTTTAGCCGCCATGCCACTCGCGTAACCCTTGTTATCGACCACTGGCCTAAAGGTGCAAAAATTCCAGTTCGTCTCGAATTTGAACTGGACCCCACCGAAAACAGGACCGGGGACATGTGGCATATCCTACTGACTACCCATCAGCAGAATTTCAATTACGGCTATCGTTTTGATGGCCCATCGGATCCGTCAGGCAAGGGGCTGGTGTTTGATAAAGAAAAAATCCTTATTGATCCCTATAGTCGAGCATTACTTCCCCGAAGATGGGGAGAAGCAGCAGAGTATGGGCAGAAACCCTGTTGCAGAATCGTAACTCAGGATTTCGATTGGCAAAAAGACCGACCGCTTAAAACACCATTATCAGAAACCGTCATCTATGAACTCCATGTACGCGGTTTTACTAATGATAACAGTTCTGGGGTTGATGCACCGGGAACCTACCTGGGCATTATCGAGAAGATCCCTTATTTGAAAAGTCTCGGAATAACTGCTGTTGAACTTATGCCGGTAACAGAATTCGACGAAAATGATTCCGTTTTCCGGAACCCGGATACAAATGAACCTTTAAAGAATTTCTGGGGTTATAACCCGGCCTCTTTTTTTGCCATCAATTCCGGCTATGCCCACGACCAGGCACACGCTGTCAATGAATTCAAAGCGATGGTTCTAGCCCTGCATCAGGCCGGAATCGAAGTCTTTCTGGATATGGTCTTCAATCACACAGGAGAAGGCGGATACAACGGAATAACCAGTAGTTTCAGGGGCATAGACAACCATATTTACTATCTCCTCGATAAAGATAATAACTATCTGAATTTCTCCGGCTGCGGCAACACCATAAATTGTAATCACCCGGTAGTTCGCCATCTCATCCGGGATTCTCTCCGTTATTGGGTGACAGAGATGCATATTGATGGTTTTCGGTTCGACCTCGCCTCCATTTTTGGACGCGACCAGCAGGGTAACGTCCTTCTCAACCCGCCGATGATTGAGGCAATCGGTGAAGACCCCGTACTCCGCGATACCAAAATGATAGCCGAAGCATGGGACGCGGCCGGACTCTATCAGGTCGGTTCATTCTCGACCGATCCCCGCTGGGCGGAATGGAATGGTCGTTTCAGGGACGATGTTCGTTCGTTTATGATGGGTAATGACGACACGATTGTCCACCTGGCCACCCGCATCGCCGGCAGTTCCGATCTTTATCAGTCAAGTGGCCGAGGACCATTCTGTTCGATTAATTTTCTGACCAGCCACGATGGTTTTACTCTTCGGGATCTTGTCAGCTTCGACCAGAAACATAACCGGACAAACGGAGAAGATAATAGAGATGGGGACAACCACAATTTAAGCTGGAACAGTGGCATGGAGGGCCTTGCCTGCTCTGCGCAGATTCGACGACTTCGCCTACGCCGGCTGAAAACATTTACAGTCTTGCTGTTTCTCTCCCAGGGTGTCCCAATGATCTGCGCAGGAGACGAATTTGGTCGCACACAAAATGGCAATAACAACGCATGGTGTCAGGACAACAAAACCAGCTGGTTGGACTGGTCGCTTCTTGAAGAAAATCCGGGATTCCACCGATTTTTCAGAGAATGCATTGCGCTTCGGAAAAACCATGTTCTTTTCCGAAGAAAAGATTTTTTCACTCCAACCGACACCGCCTTGGAAAAGCACCTGAAAGAGGAAATAGATTGGCAATACCTCGCACCTGGTGAGCAGAATTGGGCTCCCGATTGTCATGGTCTGGCGTTTCTTCTTCGAGCACCAACCAATAGAGATGATTCCAGTGACTTCTTTATTATGTTTAACGGTGACAAAGAGAAAACGTTGTATTTCCAAGCTCCGGAACCACAAAAAAAGGGCAGAGCCTGGTATCGAATCATCGACACAGCATCCGATTCTCCACAGGATATTGTTTCCCCCGTGGATGCGATACCAAATTCGACGAAAAATCGTATTGGCATCCCCCCCTTCGGTTGCGTTGTTTTACAATCAGATTTTTAAAAGGACCTCTATGCAAAGGGGTTGAGAAAATCTTTGGCAGCATAATCATCATATGCTAATGTGGTTTTTCTAATATGAGACTTTTGCCATATAACGTGTTTTTGAATGATTCAACCTCCCACTCTTCTCACTTGGATAACTTATTACAATGACACAACTATTATTACTTGGAGATTCACTCGTTGCTGACTATGACTGGCAGTCGCGCATGCCATCCTACAAAATATCAAATTTCGGAGTTCCCGGAGCGGTAACTGCCGATCTCCTTGCATCTCTACCCGACATCAAGCAACAGGCAAAATATGCCGATGTCATCCTGATCATGGTGGGTACCAATGACCTGCTCTCCGGTGATTACGAGTTCATCAACACTCTGAAAAAAATATTCGTGCAATTAAATCAAGATTTCCCGACTGCGGAGATTGTGGTAAACAGCCTCTTTCCCATGGAAATTCCTGATTTGCCGGATTACACAATATCCAACCTCAACTGTCATATTGAGGCTTTCACCATGCAGACCGGCGGCTGCTTTCTTGACGTACACCGCCGATTTTGCGATTCGGATAAAACGATTTTTCAGGAAGATGGCGTACATATCACCAAAGAGGCCTATGAAATATGGGCCCGGGCTTTGCTGGAGCACATTGCTTTTCTCATTGAAAATGACTAATATTCTCAATCGTTAGTAAGTTAAATAGCATTTATTACCCGTTAAATGATCCCTAAAAATCATAATGCGCGAGGTGCGGATTATGACAAAAGCTGCACCTTGTGGGTGAGCTTTTAACCATGAAGTTTCATCAAGGAGTCTTATCGATGCATCGCAAACTTATCTTTTTCATATTTACCGTGTTGATTTCTTGCAGCTCATATTTGATCTCTCAACCAGTTATGGCGATGCCAAAAGCATCCACACCATCGAACGTACCAACAATCGCAGGAACCATAGTTGAAACCATGAATGCCTCCGGTTATACCTATATGCTCGTACTGAGTGGAACCGACAAAACATGGGTGGCCATCCCCGCCACAACGGTTAAAAAAGGCGCAACCATCAACTATTACGAAGGGATGGAAATGAAAGATTTTACCAGCAAAACCCTGAATCGTACCTTTGACTCCATTATCTTCAGTTCGGGACTGGCAAAAGATAACGCTGAGGTTACCCAGCAGCCTGCAGCCAGTGATCCATTTACCGCCGCAGTCAAGGCCGAAAAAACAACGAGTAAGCCCGCACCGGAAATGGCAACGTCCGGCGGCAGCGCCGGCGCAATTGCCCCACTTGAAGAAATAAACATCCCAAAAGCCACTGCAGCTAACGGCTATACCGTACAGGAAATCTTCGAGAAGGCAAAAGAACTTGCTGGCCAAAAAGTACAGGTACACGGAAAGGTAGTAAAATTCAGCCCAATGATCATGGGCAAAAACTGGCTACATATTCAGGATGGCACTGGAGACCCCATGCAAAACAGCCATGATCTGGTAGTTACCACCAAAGAAACCGTTGAATTGAACAGTGTCGTCACCATTGAGGGAACACTGGCCGCAGAAAAAGATTTTGGCGCAGGCTATAAATACGCTGCCATCGTTGAAGATGCATCCATAATCAAATAATAAAGGCCTTCGCTCAGACAGGAGTGCTTCTATTCAGGTACTCCCTGCGAGATGGCACTCTTTTCAGGTCCTTCTTGATGAGTGAGAGTTCTTTCACGAAATGATTTTCTTTAACAAAATCATTTATAAGTCACTACCCCCCGTAAAAAACGGGGGATAGTTCCTTCACGAAAAGGTCGGAAAATGCATTTTCTACTGGTTGGTCCGGGTGCACTCGGTTGTCTCTTAAGCTCTGTTATCTCAAAAGGATTGGGTGACAACGACCGGCTGACGATTCTCGATCATAATTCTGATCGGGCCAACTATCTAACCAAAGAGGGTATTGGCTATCACCTTGAAGAACAACTGACACAGGTTCCCGTTACAGCTGTATCCGACACTCGGTTGCTTGCCCCCGTTGATGTCGTACTACTTTGTGTCAAGTCATACGATGTCGTCAGCAGCCTGAAATTCTGTGAACCTATTTTGTCAAAAAAAGTGCTGCTTATTTTTATGCAGAACGGTATCAGCCATTTGGACTTGCAGGATTATCTTCATGAAGCCACCGCAGCTTTCGGTACCACCACTGAAGGGGCAACTCTTCTTGGTACTGGCAAAGTCAGGCATGCAGGCAGTGGGATAACTTACCTTGGCTTTCTCCAACCACCGGACAAACAGGGGACAATGCTTTTACAAAAAACCCAACATGTTTTTTCTGCCGGAGGACTACAAGTACATCTCACCGAGAACATTCTGACAAAGCTCTGGGCCAAGCTCTTTGTAAATGTTGGCATCAATTCTCTCACAGCTATTCTTGGTTGCAAAAACGGCGAACTGCTCACTCTTCCGGGCATTGATAAACGCATGGAAACCGCTGTGGATGAGGCGATACAAATCGCCATGAAAAAAAATATCCCAATTACAGATGATCCACATCAAACCACGCAAATTGTTTGTAAGAAAACAGCAAAAAACATTTCCTCAATGCTGCAGGATGTAAGAAACAAACGACACACAGAGATCGACGCCATCAATGGAGCCGTCGTTGCGTTGGGAAGAATTCATGGAATTGACACACCGGAGAACAACCTCCTCTGTAATCAGATAAAAGAGCTTGAAGCCGGTTATGATCAGAGATAATCTTGCCACTTCCAGCAAAATGACTGTTCCGTTAAAAGAGATAGGATTTGATTTTGACGGAGTAATAGCTGACACCGCCGAAGCATTTATCCGTCTGGCCTGTTCTGAATATGGTTACTGCTCTTTTACTCGGGAGGATATTACTCATTTCGATTTGGAAAATTGTCTCAATATCCCCCGAGAGCAGGTGGAAAGGATTTTTACGGATATTCTTAACGACTCTCTCGCCACCCAATTATTGCCAATGTCGGGCGCTATTGAATGTCTCGAACAATTTACATTAATGTCTACGGTGACCATCATCACCGCTCGCCCACTCGAAAATCCAGTTTTCGACTGGCTTGATCGCTTCTTTACGAAAGAAGCCAAAGAAAATATCAGAGTTGTCGCAACCGGCGACCATAATGATAAAGTTCGACACATCCATCAGCACAGCCTGAAATATTTCATTGATGACCGAGCTGAAACCTGTACTCAACTTGTACGCGAAAACATCACACCCTTTGTCTTCACCCAGCCCTGGAACAAAGACCGTCATAAACTGCAGATGGTTGCCAACTGGGAGGAGATCCGAGCGCTCATTTCCTAGAAAAAGAAAAAAGAGAAACCATGAAATGTCCTCACTGCAACACTGAAGTCGAAAGCTACAGGAATCCTACACCGACTGTCGATATTATTATAGAAATCGGAGACCAGATTGTACTCATCGAGAGAAAGAACCCTCCCTTTGGCTGGGCATTGCCCGGTGGTTTTGTCGATTACGGAGAATCCTACGAAACTGCGGCACTACGAGAAGCTGAAGAGGAAACCGGCCTCAAGGTAACCGAGCTCCGCCAATTTCACACCTATTCCGATCCCAACCGGGACCCCCGCGGGCATACCGCTTCAACTGTTTTTATCGGCAAAGCCAATGGCCTTCCCTGTGCGGGAGACGATGCTGCCAAAGCGGAGCTTTTCAGTGAAGAGAAGCTGCCACTCCTGGCATTTGATCATGCCAAAATTCTGGCCGACTATTTCAGTAGCAGGAAATAAGAAAGGTCAGGGCGATGACATTTGGGCCCTGACCTGCAATCCTCTCCCTGCTAAAAAGAGTCATCAAGACTTTTTTCAGTTTCTCTTGATGGCAATAAGCGGGAAATAAATTTCTAAGGTTCTAACCCTAAGCAGATATATCCCTCGGTAATAATCAAGTCGGGATAAGTACCTTCACTAAATTCTTTCACAAAGGGCAGGAAAAGAATTTCTAAGGTACTAACCCCGATATATGCAGAACAAGTCGGGATAAGTACCTTCACTAAATTCTTTCCCAAAGAGCAGGAAAAGAATTTCTAAGGTACTAAAAGACAGTCCGGAACAGCCAATAGCTGAAAAGACCCATACCTATGGATCCATAGATCATCATTCAGGGTGGACACTCACTACCGTATTTTTTGGCTATGAACCCAAAGGTGACAAGCCCGGCCAGACCTGCTCCCACTAGAATAACTATCTCTTTCATAAAGATCTTATCTTAATTTATGCCCGGCCCTCTTCCTTAGACGAATGGATTCCGGCGTTACCTCAACAAGTTCATCATCGTTAATATAGGCAATACATTCTTCCAGTGACATAATCGTCGGCGGAGTCAAAACGACTGCATCATCGGTACCAGATGCCCGCATATTGGTCAGTTTCTTTCCTTTTGCCGGATTAACAACCAAATCAGATGATCGACTGCACTCACCAATAATCTGGCCAGGATACAACGGATCGCCGGGATGGATGAACAGTTTTCCGCGTTCCTGAAGATTAAATAATGCAAAAGCTACCGCTGTACAAGGTTCTTTGACCAAAAGTACACCACTTATGCGGTTGGTGATATCGCCAGCGTGTGGCCCATATTCGGAAAAGACGTAAGACATCAAGCCCATGCCTTTAGTGTCGGTCATGAACTGGGAACGATAACCGAGAAGCCCACGGGTGGGGATATTGAACACCATCCGGACCATGCCGTTGGCACTATTCATTTCCTCCAACTGACCTTTCTGTTTACCCAGTTTTTCGATAACAGCACCCTGATAAAGCTCGTCCACATCGACAGTGAGCTTTTCGTAGGGTTCTAAAACCTTGCCATTTTCATCTTCTTTCAGAATAACCTGAGGACGGGTCACCTGCATTTCATACCCTTCCCTTCTCATTTTTTCGATGAGAATTGACAGATGCAATTCACCACGACCGGAAACTTTGAAACCTACCGCATCCTGCAATGGCTCGCATTGCAAAGCCACATCAGCAAGAATTTCACGCTGTAATCGATCATTGATATGGCGGGAGGTGACATACTTCCCTTCCTTACCTGCAAAAGGTGAATCGTTGGGGATGAAATTCATCGAGATGGTCGGCGGATCAATAGTGACCAGCGGCAGGGGACGCGGATTTTCAGCGTCGGTAAAAGTTACCCCGACCGTTACATCCTCCATACCAGCTACAGCGACAATTTCTCCAACTCCAGCCGATTCGACGGAAATTTTTTCATCACATTCGAATCTGAAAATTTTTGAAATCCGTACGGGTTTGATAGAACCGTCGCGACGAGCCACAACGATCGGCTGATTAAGATGCATTGTGCCGTTGACCACTTTACCGATACCAAGTCTGCCCAGGTAAGGTGAATAATCGATGGTACTGACCTGCATTTGCAACGGCTCTTCGCTCGAGCCGGTGGGTGCAGGGGTATGATCGACAATCATCTGGGAAATATGAAGCATATTGCCGCCATTTTCAACAGGATCTTCGGGATCGAGCAGGGAGTAACCATTCTTGGCTGAAGCATAGACCACTGGAAAGTCGAGGACATCATCAGGAGCATTGAGCTTTACAAACAAGTCAAATACCTGGTCAACAACCCATTCGCAACGGGCGGCCGGTTTGTCAATTTTATTAATAACGACGATGACCGGCAGATGGTTTTCCAGGGCTTTTTTGAGCACAAAATAGGTCTGAGGCATTGGCCCTTCCTGGGCATCAACAAGAAGCACAGCACCATCAGCCATTCGCAGAACGCGTTCCACCTGACCTCCGAAATCGGCATGTCCCGGCGTATCGATAATGTTGATCCAATAATCTTTATAATTATATGAGCCGTTTTTGGCGGTGATGGTGATACCACGCTCGCGTTCCAGATCCATGGAGTCCATCATTCGCTCGGACACCTCCTGGTTATCACGGAACATTCCGGATTGTTTAAAAAGCTGATCCACCAGCGTTGTCTTACCATGATCAACATGGGCGATAATTGCTACGTTACGAATTTTACTCTGTTCCATCTTGTGCCCGTAAGGCCTCCGACTACTGCGGCTTTACCCTTATTCTACAGATAAGACGTAAATACCTGGTTATATAAACAAAAAAAGCACTTGCCTCAACGAGCAGTGCCTTCGATACACATTTTCCAAGTTGAAAATTTTATAGTATACCCTACTATTGCCCTAAGCACAATAGTCACATCCGGGCTAAAGAGTAATCATTATTTCCGCATAAGCCATTATAGTTGCGACAAAACTAGACTGCGAGCCTTTGCCGAACGCAGTAAAGTCGGAACATTTTCATCGATATAATCAAAGACACGGGCTCGTTTATTTTCCGCTGGACGTAATATTCGCCCTATAACCTGAAGCAATCGTCCCTCGAAACTAATAGGAGTCGTCAGAAAAAGAGTGGAGAGACCGGGACAATCAAACCCTTCACTGATAAGCTGCAGAGTTGCAACAAGTACCTCAACTTCACCTGCCTGAACCGCTTCGACAATTTCATGCCTGGCATCGGGGGGCAGCTGTCCATGGAGCAACTTTACACCAACACCTTTTTGCTTCAATTTTTCCTCAAAAAATCGACAATGGCTTACCCTGTCCGAGACGACAAGAGCTGTGCCGTTGTTCGGTTCCTGAGCGACCTTCCGAACATCGTTTAAAATCTGCAGGTTTCTCCCCTCATGGTGCACCAAAGCTTTAATCAGGGCCTGGTAGTCCCCGCGATAACGATATGTAAAGGAAGTGGTGTTGCGAATAATCTGAGGGGCAAGGATCGCACCGGTCGCCTTTAATTCATCCTGGTCAACCTGATACAACCGATCACCCATGTAAAAGTTAATTATCTTGGTCATTTCACCATCGCTGCGAAAGGCGGTTGCCGAGAGCCCCAATAAATAATGGCAATCAAATCTGGACACTACATCGGAAAGAGGTTTGCCGGAACCCGGTGACATTCATCAACGACCAATTGGCCGAAATGTGGGACCAACTCTTCGACACGATTTCTGGCACTGTTGACAATCGCCACAGTGAGCGGAGCCAAAATGAATTTGCCATCCCCCACCAATCCTGGTTCCACGCCAAGAAACTGACGGGCACGCTCTTGCCATTGATACAAAAGTTCTTTGGTGTGTACCACCACAAGGGTCGGCTGCCGACGCTTAGCGATAAGTGCGAGTGCCATGACTGTTTTGCCACTCCCGGTTCCCGCCTCTATTACGCCAAAAGATTTTTCTGCAGCGATTGCAACCGCCTCCTCCTGATAGGGGCGCAAAGTACCACTGAACTGGTATTCGAATTCCGGCAACAACCTTCTCTTGTCAATGATTGTTGGGTTTTTCCCGGTGAATTCCCGACATAAAAGCACAGCTTGGTTGGCAAATCCCCTCGGAAAACGCAGCCCGCCGGGTACGGCTTCATAATATATCAGCTGTGGTTTCAATTTTTTTCCTACCCAGCGGCCATATTTTTTAGCGGCGACATACTGAGGATTTTCGATAGTCAGTCTGCTCTTGAATTCCTTTTCGAGCACAAAATCAATTCCGGTTACAAGGCAGTCTGAGGTTACAGCAAAGGTAGGTTCCATGGCGGGTATATGACGAGAATGATAAGTTCTATGTTTGACAACAGGAGAGCTTTCTATTTCCGCCCGTTATAATGTATTTTAAAAAAATTTAGCGTTGAACAATCACAATTCTCCACAGCCATAAAATTTGTGCTGTTTTTCAGTACTTGGCTGTTTTTAAAAACCCAATCACGATTACTCTAAGGGGGCAATCAATACCACAATGGGGGTTCCGATACTCCACCTCTCTTCCTGCCCTTTTTATGGCTTGCACTTTATTGCTGCAGTCGTTAATACTACCGCAGTTTAAAGTCCAACAAACATAACAAGGACCCCTATGATTCGAAATTTTCTAATACTTTTTTTCTTTCCCCTGCTTACTTTAATCATCTTTTCCAGCCCGGTCGTGGCAGAGGATCTCATAACTCTTGACCTACCACAAGCCGTCATTGCCAAGGCAATAACAGCCATCCTCCCTCTTCGGATTGATGCCCACTCAAAATCCATTGAGGGAGATATCGATATCATCAATATCAGCGAACTGCAGTTGACCGACGACCATCTCGTCTGCCGCCTTCATCTGGCTGGCACAAACCTCGCAATCCTTGCCGAAATTGCAGGGCATGAAATAAGACTGAAAGTGGGGGCAGTAGAGATAGATTTCAAAACTGATGCGGCGATTCGTTTTGATGCAAAAAAGCAGACTCTCTTTATCAAACCGATAGTAAAAAACGTCGCAGCCGGAGGTACTGGCTCCAGTGCCGACATAGGTCAGGCACTGGTAGCAGTCCTGAACGGCAGGGAGTTTCCGGTAACAATACAAGACCTGAAGCCTCTGATTGCCAGGACCGGTACTAAAACGATCACCATTAACACGACAATCACCGACATAAAGGCAAAACCAAAATCCATCCAGCTCAGTTTGCGTAGTTCAGTTGCCATCAAATAGAGGCTCGAAAAGAAAAATTCTCCCGGCTCTTCACCTTTGGTTCCAATCGCCTGACTCTCTACCGGCAATGAATTTCACCACACCAGATCGTCCGGGACTTCGAAGCCAGCGTATGGATCGTCGGGGTCAGAGCCTTCTTTTGAAGTTGCAACATTGATGTTGACAAAGATCTGATCGTTGATCAATTGAATTTTTTCAATAATATTCCTGGGAACTACCTCGTACTGACCGGCAAGTCCAACAATACCGAGTCGGCCGTCGCTCAGCTTATCGGCAGTTTCCTTGACAACGAAAATTCGCTGAATTTTACCGTCAACAGTGAAACGGTAGGCAATTCCACGATCATCCTTTTCCAGCCGGTGCTGTAGGATAAGTTGTTTAACCTGGGCATCATCCGCTCTTTTTTGCAGCTTTGCTTCCCGTTGCAAATTCAGTTTTCGGGTACGAGCCTTCTTCTTTTCTTCAGCCTGTTGCGCAAGCAGCACATTTTCATCAACGACAACATGCTTTTTGCCGACCTTTGCGTTCTGCTTTTTATTTTGATGTTGCTGTTTTTTCGTCTGATTTGCCTTCTGCTTATCGACCAGACCCAATTTCAACAACTGTTCTTGAAATGATTTTCCCATGAATATCTCTACCCGATGCTGTTAAACTGTGAAAATGGATTTAATAACCCATCCCGCAAAAACGAATCTAGCCAGGACATTCTAACTAACTTTCACCATGTTTGCAAAGACGGAAAAAATATCGCTGTTCTGTATAATGCTCGGTTGCTGGACGCTCTTTTCAGTATTTCCTTGAGAAGTCTACAAGGAGCGCCTTTCCGGTTTCGACCAGGTTATTGAAGAAATTGTCGATATCTGATCGCTCAGTGGCCGGGTTGGAAATCAACAAACGCATAACCATCCGACCATTGATATACGCTACACCTATGAGACTTATTCCATCCTGATAAAGGTGATTGCGAAGATCAAGATTAAAGGCATTGCTCTTTTCTTCCGGGACCTTGAACCTAAAACACACATTAAAGGATGTCCGTGGAACCACCATTTCTAACTCTGCACTTTGATTTACCAAGCTTTCTGCATGTTCGCAGAGTTCGAGGTACTTTTCCACCCTGCTCGCTAACCCTTCCCTTCCGAAAAATTTCCAGTCCAAAAACCATTTCAGGCTATCAACCCGTCGTCCGCACTGGAGAGAAACTGCCCCTAAATCTTCGACTTCCTGAGTATATTCATCCCTGAACAGATAACTGCCGTCACCTGCACTGAGGGCAGTTCCCAGAGCATGGCTTCTCCCGTTTATCAAAAGGATGTTGCACATTAGCGACGCACCAAGCATCTTATGGAAATCACAGGTAAAAGAGTCTGCATCCTGAAGGCCTGTCAGGAATTTTTTCTTGAGCGTTGAGCTGAGTACTGCAGCACCGCCCCATGCACCGTCCACATGAAGCCAGAAACCGTATTTCTCCCGCAGTATCAGCAATGGTTTAATGGGGTCGTACGCGCCCCGTACTGTTGTTCCGGCCGTTGCTGAAACAAAGAATGGCAACCCGCCATCACCCAGAACCTTGTCAATCGCCTCCTCCAGCTTGTCTGATTCCATTGAACCAAGCGGGTTAAGTGGTACCTTGATTAACTGATCGGTGCCTATGCCAAGAATATTTGCCGCCTTATCCATCGAATAATGGGCATCGGCACCAACAAATGCATACAGTTTCTGCTGACCAAAAAGCCCTGATGGTTTTATCGAGTCGTTGGAGAGATTTCTTGCGACCATCATAGCAATCATGTTCGCATTGCTCGAGCCAGTGGTCATCTGCCCTTCTCCGTTTGAAAAGCCGACCAATTCAAGCATCTGGTGGATCATATATTTTTCTAGAAGAGTCGAAACAGGAGCTGACTCAAAAGTGCAGGCAGAAGTATTGGATACCGCAGCAACAATCTCCCCGACAATGGACGGAAGATTAGCTCCCACCCACATCCGGTTGGCAAATCCAGGGTTATTGGTCTTCACGGAATAGGCCAGATATTTATCAACCCAATGAAAGATTTCCTGCCAATCACCGGTTTTTGCCGGTCTATCAAGATCAAGGATTTTGCCCAATTCGGCAGGGCTATGATAATCGAGAAATTTACCACTCCTCTGTGATGAGTGGTAGCGTTCGATCACCCTCAGGAGCTGCTCAAAAGGTGTCTTTTCAGTCATGACCGCCAACTCAGGTAAAATTCGTTCTGCATCCGCTATCTTGTTCATACAGCACCAATTGTTCGAATAAAGGTATTGTTCTTGTTGTAATGAACCCGCATTCCGTGTTGCCCCAATTAAATCGGAATGTAGATTTTTTCAAGGGATAAATCGGTTAATGTCTTTTCACGGCAAGCGCGACGTTGGCGACGAAAATAAGCAAAGCTCCACACCAGCCACCGGTAGTCAGTTGAGGATCACCCACCAAAAGTGGCCCAAGAAGAGCGGCCAATAATATTCTGCTGGAAGAGATTATTGAACCATTCACTGCGGTAACATACAAAAAACCGTAGGTGAGCAGATATTGTCCTAGAACACCGGCCACAGAACAACTGAGGAGAAAAAACAGGTCGGTGGAATTGGGCCAAAAGATTTCATCATGAAAAAACAGCAACATGAGGATCGAGCCTAAACCGAACAAAAAAAACAGGATGGTTTGCGAATCGTGGTATCGCCGACTGATATTGAGGTAGACCATAGCTGCCGCAGCCGTTACGCCGGAGCTAAGACCCCAGATATTCTCCCACCTCACCTTGATTGCACCCGGTGACAGAATCAACCATACACCAGCAAAGGCCACCGCAACGATCACAAGGGATGATAGATCGCGCTGGTTTCGTAAAAAAAACCATGAAAACAAGGCAACAAACAACGGATACGTCATATTAAGGATGTTGGCTTCAGCCACCGATCCCACCTCAACTGCTTTATAAAAGCAGAACACCGCAACGGTATTGGCCACAGTGCGGCCAATGAGATAATGATATTTTTTCGGGTGCAATCGCTGCCCTTGAACTATCATGGTCGTAAAGACAACGATAAAGCCCAGCAAAAACCGGCTAAAAACAAAATAAGCAGCTGCAATATCAGTGTAGGGCGCAGCCCAGCGGATAATGAGGGTGGCCAGATAAAAACAAAAAGCGGAGCCGAAAACCGCAAGCCACCCGATGACTTGCCGGGAGGAAGCAACAGCGGCCTCTGGAAACTGAATATTCATAACGCTCGCTGGTTATTGGCACAACAATGAGATTTTGTTCCATTTGAATTCAGGATATCTCCGAGAAAAATGTCCAGAATCCCCCCATGACAAGCGGACTACTTTACTCTTCATCTTCGTTTCGGACAGCCTTTTTTGTATACAACTTTTACCGGTCAAACGATTTCCTCAAGTGAATTCCCAATGGATTGCCAAGAACAAGCAGGATACGGATCATATCCGTACCCGTTCGTGCTACATTGTGATAACAAAATGATTACGCACTGTGTTCGTTACCAAATTGCCATATGTTATCAGCCCAATATCACCATCTAAATATTCAAAACTGCTTTAATATTTTCTCTTTCTTTGGTATTCTTTATTCAGTATTCCTAACGTACCAAAACCGGCCAAGACATTCCCTTTATAATCATAAAAACAAATGAGGTTACCATGGCAAATTTTCTCTTTGTATTACGATCAAATGACAACGAAAAAGCAACCCGTTGCTTTCAATTTGCAAAAATTGCTCATTCCAAGAACCACAAGGTCAACATCTTCCTGATCGACGGTGGCGTTGACTGGGCCATTAAGGGGCGTGACGGTTCCCATAAAAACCACGACCGGCGACTGCGTCAGCGATTACCTGCCATATCTGGTCGAAAATGAGATTCCTACCGGAGTTTGTACGCCCTGTGCGAAAAACAGGAATCTTGACGAAGCGAATTTTCACAGCAACATGGTGCTGGATGGTGGTCCACATCTTATCGATATGGCGGCAGAGGCAAAGGTTTTTAACTTTTGATTTTTTTTGCAGAGTAACCGGGATGAGACAAGAAAAAATCCCGGTTCCCTTACCTTCTTTCTGAAATTCAATGCTTAAAAGGTTATTTGCTCCTTATCTCTTAATTTCCCACAAAAAATCTGTTACGAAGAGATGTTGAGACTGTCAGCCTTCAGTCAATTCCCTATAGCACCGTATACTCAAAAGCTTTCTCAGAGCTGAAAATTCAGCACTGCCAACCAGGACAGATATGATGTAAGGAGAATTACATGAAGTCATCACTGAGTTTTTTCCTCACCCTGCTCTTTTTTTCTCTTTTTGGTTGTTCCACCAACGCTCCCCTTGAATCGCTTTATTATAATGCAGGCGAGACCAAAACCCAGAAAAACCTGATTGTCTTTCTGCGAGGCCGTGGAGGAAGTCATGAGGATTTTGCCACAGATGGATTTGTTGATGCTGTCAAAGTTCGCAAGCTGCCTTATGACATGATCGCCCCAAATGCGCATTTTGGCTATTATTTTGGAGAAACCCTGGTTGCCCGCATCAAGGCAGACATTATTGAGCCGGCTCAAGCAAAAGGCTATGAAAAAATTTGGCTTGTTGGTGCCTCGATGGGTGGCCTTGGCGCATTAATGTACAGTCGTTATTACCCTGAAGACGTGGAGGGTGTATATGTTATTGCCCCTTTTTTAGGCTATAATGGAATCGTTGATGAGATTTCAAATGCCGGAGGAGTTCGGGAGTGGAACCCGGGGGAGTACAATTCAGATGACGACTGGCAGCGGATGCTTTGGGACTGGTTAAAACAACATACAGACAAACGGAACCCAAAACCTGTTATCTACCTTGGCTACGGAACCGAAGACAGCTATGTGAAAGCACAGAGGCTCATGGAAGAGTTGCTGCCAAGGGATCAAGTCATCACGACGCCTGGTGGGCATACCCCAAGAACTATGAAAAAGCTGTGGGATATGTTTCTTGCGGAAGGGATCCTTAACTAACCTGGAAAATGGACTCAAAAAACCGACAAGTGTCAGGGAATAAAGATAAATGGTTGCAATGCAAGATGAGGTAGCACTATCGACTGAAACCTTCTGGGTATTAGGCTTTGGACAATTTGGCAGACGCGCCGTGCAGCAATTAAGAAAGACGGCACCGACCAGTAGCATTGTTGTTGTAGATAGGCAACCGCTCCTGGACTTGCCTGCCGATATTAATTTTGTTTGTGCCGACGGAGTTGAATGGTTAATCGAACATTTCACTCCGGATGCTGGAGTGAACAAGATTATTCCAGCGCTACCTCTTCATCTGGCTGCTGACTGGCTAAAAAAAAAGCTCTCGGATGAACACAGAATAGTTAGTTCTGCTGAGATTTTGGATGAACAGCTTCACCACTTCCCACATCCTATTCGTTTAAACCGCAGTCGCATCGTCGTGTCTCATGCCGATTTCCTCTGCCCTCCAAACTGTTCCGAGCCTGGTGAAATATGCACATATACTCAGAGTCAACGACCGGTGTCGTTGTATCGTCTCCTTGAAACAATTGTCGTTGACGACTTCATTCCACTCATTCTGAGAAGCCGTCAGTTTGCCTCGGGGGTAGGAGGTTTTTTTCCGGAAGATTTATGGACTCTCCTGGAGAGTGCCAGGTCACTACCTGAAACCCCACTATTAATTGGTACAGCATGCAAATGCCACGGTATTGTCGACGGCTTTGTCATAGAATAACGTAGGATCCAATGCCATCTGTATGAGGACAGGTTCCTGGTCAATTTTTTCAAAAAATATTCCATTCAGCGTATAGTTTTTCATTCACAATACAAAATTTGGATTGACACTTAGCTATCAAATCGTCTAATTGCTAAAGGATTATGACTGTTGTTCTAAAAACCATCCCGCTTCCAAGGGGTTGAAAAAATACTCATAACCTCTACCCCATGAACTGCATGTTGAAGCTCTTAACGCCCCTGTTTCATCAAAAATCAGAAAAAGTTGACGAATGAGCCAACGGAGACACAAACAAATATTTCTGTCTTTTTTTAACATCGCATTGATCTTGTGCACTATCGCCACCTTTTTGCCGATATCCAGGGCATTCAGCATGGAAAGTCGGCATGATTCACCTTTGTCAAATTTTGGCCTTACTGAGCAACAATTTGAAAAGAGGGCAAAAGAGTATCTGGGTGTGCCATATCGAAGAGGAGGAACTTCACAAAAGGGTCTGGATTGCTCGGGCTTTGTCAGGATGCTCTACAATCGGCTTTTCGATATTGAATTACCTCATAATTCCAGAGAATTATATCAATCCTCAAAACTTCGAAAAACCTCAGCATCAGGGATGCAACCTGGCGATTTACTCTTTTTTTCCAACAAGAAGAAAAAAAGAATCAATCATGTGGGAGTGTACCTTTCGGATGGACGATTCATTCACGCCAGTACCAGTCAAGGAATTATGGTCTCAAGGCTGGATGACCAGTATTGGATAAGAAGGTTTGCAGGTTCAAAACGCCACACGGCTTTAAGTTCCGGCAAACAGCGTAATCAAAATCAGCGGACGAGTTCACTTAAAATTCCAATTCATCAAAACGGGATAATTACCGCTTACGCACTCCACGAATCAAGACCTTATGCTACAGATTTTCTCCAAAATGGCTTGAACAACTACGAAGAGAGGTTCTACAACTTCCCAGAGTATGATCACAGGAATCTCACCTTATACCAAATTGGTTACGATCACTCGGTTTTCAACGGCTTGGATGTAAATATCGACGCCTTTAGTGAAAAGTTTGATACAACAACTGCCTGGACAGGTCTCGAATCTCTCAGCCGAAGTATAAGTTACCAACAAGACGAAATTTTATCTGATGCCGGCAAGAGAAATGGCTTAAAACTGGTTGGTGATATTCATCCCAATAATTGGTTGAGCATCAGCCCATTCATCACGTATTTCAATTATTCTGCAGAAACTCAAAATGACTGGGACGTCCCAAGACGAACCCTTGGAGTCAACAGCCTTTTGGCTCCGGAACATGGTCGCTGGGCTCTTTCTATGCAAGTGCAGTATTCAGACCAGCAAAATCTTGTGAATACAGCAGTATTCGATAATACGCTCAGTACATTCGACATGGCCGTCAAATTGGGAATTAATCTCACCGAGAATCTTCAGTTTTCTATCATGGGTAAACATGATATACGAACCTCAGCATATGACAGTGATCCTTCAGCTATGCAGCGATCGGCCAACGACATCTTTTTATCTTTTGATCTCAGCTATTAACCAGATGAGACAAAGATAACAACTCCCCTATCCAGCTTCATTAATCAGTTTCTGATCTTTTGCAGAAAAAACCGGAATTGTGCAAAAGACAATCCCGGTTCCCCGTCTCTCTTTCTCCACCTTGAAGGAGACTCGGTTTTCTCCTTCAAGAAATGAGTGTCTTTCAAAATATTTTCCACAAAGAGAAAGTTTTTGAGACGATAGCTTGTTACCCCGATCAACTATTTTGTTTTTCTTTTTTTACCTGTTCAACCAGATAGCTGTTTACCGCTTCCTGCAGTGTACTCACCGCAAGATGGGCGCAATGTTCTTCAGCTTTCGGAAAGGTGCCAATTTCCTGGAGGACATCAGTACCGGTCATGTCTAATATTTCTTCAAGGGTCCTTCCCATTGCCAATTCCGCAGTGAAAGACCCGGCAATGGAACTGGAGCTGCATCCGTCAGTAACATATTTGACCTTATTGATCCGGTCATCATTTACCGAAAAGTACATCTCCATGGTATCACCACAGCTTCCTTTCATACGTGCGTGACTGTCCGCATCTTCCATCACCCCAAAATGCTTGGGGTTTCTCCATCGATCAAAACCTTTCTCGCCAAGAGCATTTTTCGCCTCGGAAAAGACTTCATCCTGGATTTTGTTTATCAGTGCATCAAATTCCTGGTCATTCATTGTACCTCTTCCTTCGATAAATCAAAGATCACGATCTACCAATGCCCTTCCGTGTTGGCGTTTTCACTATATTGAACGTTGCCGCTCAAAAAAGTTTTGATCGCCTGCTCGACAGTCCCGGTGACATCACTGACCACCTTCATCCCTGCAGCCTGGACAGTCCTGAATGCATTTGGCCCACAGTAACCAGTCAACAAGACATCTGCTCCCTTCTCGGCAACCATTGTCGCTGCCTGGATTCCGGCCCCTTTAAAGGCATTGACATTGGAGCTGTTATCAACAGATTCATACTCCATTGTCTCTGTATCAACGATCAGGATATAGGGAGCCCTGCCAAATCGGGGGTCTACCTCGTCAGAGAGGTGCGTTCCTTTTGCTGTAACAGCAACTTTCATGACATCTCCTTTTTTATTTCTAAATCACCAAAAATCATTTATTACCGCCGCCACATACCTGATCGTCACTGATCATCTGTAACTTTCCGGCAATCATATCTTCAACCACCGGTCGGATATCACGGCGTTCGCCATCGTGATAGACATCAATGCCCACCTGCTTAAATCCCATCAGCGGACGCATACCTATGCCACCGACCACAAGTCTCTGTACTTTATTTTCAGCGAGCAGTTGGACAGGAACCATACATCCGCCCTGAACATGCTCTTTATTGGCCAGGATAGAAACTTCCTTAATCTGACCATCTTCTACATCCACCAGAGTGAAAACATCACAATGACCAAAATGTCCTGCGCGCTGGCCGTCAAGCCCTCCCTGTCCGTCAGAGGGTACTGCAATACGTACGAGTGCCATTCTTTACTCTCCTTTTTTCTTATTAGTACCTTAGAAATTCTTTTCCTGCTTTTTGGGAAAGAATTTAGTGAAGGTACTTATCCCGACTTATTCTCCATATCTCGGGATTAGTACCTTAGAAATTCTTTTCTTATTTTTCACCCCTATGGGGTGCTGAACATAGTCCCCGTGCTTTGCGAGGGGTGATTGTTACTACTGAATTATTGCTGAAAAATCTTTTATCCCCATCGCATTCATAGATGGAAATGACATCAACCTTTCCCAGACCCCTCTGATTGATACAGCTGCCAGTGATTCCGGTGCATGTTCTAAAACATTTTTTCCTTCGATCATTGCTTTAGTAAATATCGGATCAAACGGAATGCGACCCAATACTTTCATATTCCGCTCCAGCCCGTAGGCTTCTATCTTTTCAGTCATATCCATGTTGAGATCGTATTTATTAACGCAGATAAGACCCGGCACTTTAAAATGTATCGCAAGTTCAGCAACACGCTTCATATCATGAAGTCCCGATACTGTTGGTTCGACGATTATAACAAGCACCGTTGCCCCGCCGATAGAGGCAATCACAGGACAGCCGATGCCCGGAGGACCATCGGTAAGAATCAGCTCATGTCCTTTTTCCTCCGCCAGTTTTCTAGCCTCCTGACGTACCAGGCTGACCAGCTTGCCGGAATTTTCTTCTGCAATTCCCAAACGAGCGTGCACCATCGGTCCGAAACGGGTATCAGAGCTAAACCATTCGCCACATTTCTGAACGGGGAAATCAATGGCCTGCTCAGGACAGAGATCAACGCAGACACCACATCCTTCACAATTGATAGCATCGACAACATAGTCTTTGGAAATGGCATCAAAACGGCATAATTCTCGGCACCTGTCACATTCCACACAATCATCTTTTCGAATCACTGCCAGGCAACCACCCATAAAATCAGTGCTTTTTCGTACCGTCGGGGCCATCAAAAGATGAAGGTCCGCGGCATCCACATCCGCGTCACAGAGCACACTATTTTGTGCCAGGGAGGCAAACGCTGCAGTAATACTGGTTTTCCCCGTGCCACCTTTCCCGCTTACAACAACTAATTCTCTGATCATTGAACTTGTCCTCCATCATGCACCAGTTTTTCAATACGGCGATAGAGCGCACGGAATTGATTTTTCCACTCGGGCATAATTTCGACGATTGGCTTGCCACAGGAATAGGCTTCGGCTATTTTTCGATCAAATGGAATTTCCATGAGGATGGGAAGTCCTTCCTGCGCGGCATAGTCTATCACCCGATCATCGCCAATATCCGAACGGTTAATGATCAGACCGCTTGGAATACCAAGAATTTTTACTGCTTCTACTGCAAGTTTCAGGTCATGCAGTCCAAAGGGTGTTGGTTCGGTCACCATGAGAACAAAATCACTCCCCTTCATGGCCGCTATTACAGGGCAGGAAGTACCAGGAGGGGCATCGACAATGATGGTTTCTGCACCGTTATAATTGGTCCTGACCTTTTTAATAAGAGGTGGTGACATCGCCTCGCCAACCCGCAAACGACCTTGACTAAAGCCAATTTCACCGCAGTGTCCCGACTCCATTACTCCTAACACACGTGCACCTTCGCTAACTGCACCTTCCGGACACACTTCAACACAACCACCACAACTATGACAAAGCTCAGGGAAAACCAGCACAGTGTTCTTCACCACAGCCAGAGCACGAAACCTGCAGATTTCAGCACATTTCTTGCAAGCTGTGCATAATTCATCATTAATTACAGGGACAAAGGTACTGACGTCTTCTGTCTCGGTTATTTCCGGATAAAGAAAGAGATGCGCATTAGGTTCCTCTACATCGCAATCTAATAACCTGGTTCCCTTTCCAAGGGATAACGCGAGGTTCGTAGCGACAGTAGTCTTGCCCGTACCTCCCTTTCCGCTTGCAATACTTATTATCATTACCGTTCTTCTCCCCTTTTCTCCTGTTTCATAGCCGTCACATACCGAGCAGGGCGTCTATTGATTCGAGTAACTGCATCATTTTCACAGCCTCTTCAGCTCCCGGAGCAACCGGTAATTGCATAAAAATGCCAAGTCCTTCGGTTGCCTCATGAAAATCTTTTGGGGAGAGAGTACTAACCATGGCACAATTGATAAGAGGATGCTGCCTGGTTAATTCCAGGACAAAGGGCAAAGCCGAACCATCCGCCAATTGTTCGTCGGTAACAACGACGTCAATTTTGGAACTTCCAAGGATTCCCCAAGCCTCTATACCGGAAGTTACTGTCTTCACCTTAATCCCTTCGTCTTTTGATAATTCAATGGCAAAATCTGCCAATGCACCAGGATCATTTCCGACTAATAAAATACTCATCATATTTTTCTCCCGTTTCCTGTCCGTCCGAGGGTGCCGACTGTTATTATCTGTTTTCCAAGGCAGTTATTTTCTGCTCAAGCGTATTGAGCATTTTTTGAGCCATCAGATACTGCTCTTTAAGATTTTTTAATTCTTCTGTGGCATTAACTCCGGGATTTTGATTCGTTTCCGCAGTAGCAAACCTACGTCCTAGCCCTAAACCTCGGCCTTGCCCCATACCATGTCGCATCCCCAACCCTCTCCCTTGACCACTTAGGTCGCCTTCAAGGGATTGGTTTTCAGTTCTCCGACACATCCCTCTTTGCCTTCCCGTCATCGCTCCAACCCCATCTGGTCCTTTCTGATTTAATCCTGGCATATTCTGCTCTCCTTGATACGATGTTGTTTCCGATGTGTTTTTCCACCAAATCAACCTACTTTTGGGGCGTTATATCTTTTGCAGCCTGCCAGTTCTTGACCGGCAACATCTCCCATGACCACAACCAGGCATTGCAAATTCGGCTAAATCCTTCCCCTCAACATAACAACCCAAAATTGCCTCTACTTCTCCCGTAACAAAAGGTATTACCTCAATACCATGCGACTCCAGCAGCCTCACCGGTCCCTCGCAGAGAGCACCACAAATCAATACACGAACATCCAGTTCTCCAAGCAACGCGAGACACCTTTTGAACATCGTAGCTTGAAACAATTGTATTTTTCTGTCGATGATCTGCCTGTCACGGATTGTGACAACCAATAAGGTTTGCGCCGAGTCGTAAACTGGCGAAATCCGATTACCCCATATGGTAATAGCGACATTCATAACTGATGCTCCTCTTCCTTCTGTTCCATAAGAGAGAGCAAATAGCAGACCAGACTGATTAGCAAATAACAAATCTTTTCAATTTCAGTAAGTTAAGCAAAGAAAAGAGACAAAAACGGATAACAAAGCACACCACAGAGTCGCTCGGCTGAGACCATATGCGACTGTCCATGGTTGCGATAATGCGACTCCAGGCGAGCTTCTTTACAGCCAGATCGACCAGCTATTTCCGGTATATAGATTTGATGCTCGATTAAATTTGCAGGCACTTTGCCGGACATTTTGGGCGAGGCAAAAAGAGAGATAGAGGAGAAATTATGGTAAAGCAAAGAAAAAAATACCTGAACATTCGCAGGATTTTTGGACAAATCTACTCGTAACAAATTTTCCACAGCATGGTTTGTTCAATTTTCAGGGCTCTCTTCTGAGAATCAGATTTTAGGTTATTCAAGAGTTGAGATGTAATGGTTGAATGCCTGATCAAAATTGCTCGTTTTTCGTCACGTCTATTTCTCGTTTTCGAACAAGACGATAGACATATTCGATCGAAACGGAGAGAACAATCATTCCTGCCAGGAAAAGAATATGCGTGGGATGATCCCGCATGGTGAGCCAGATCAGGCTTCCTAAAGCGGCAAGACAAAGAAATACCCCGATGATCGAAATCCCCTTATTGCTCCCGATTTTTGCGGATAGCCGATAAGAGGCTGCATTGACTGCTGCAAAGATCAGCAGAAATCCGGCGCTTCCCATCATAGAAATGCTGTCCAGGTTGAAGAAGTTGGCAACAACAAGGGTGGCCGCAGCGGTGATCAAAAGGCCCTCAATGGGCTTGTTCCAGATCTTGTTTTCCAGAAAGGCTGGCAGTTCGCCATCTTGAGCGATTATAAACGACAGGCGTGCAGCGCCGTACAGTGTAGCATTAATAGCCGAAGCGGTGGATAACAAGGCAGCCACCGTGATGATATCATATCCCCTTTGACCCAAAAACGGGCGGGCAGCTTCAGCCAGCGCGTAATCTTTGGCCTGGACGATATCGGCAACGGGCAGATTCCCCACCGTAACCAAGGCAACCAGGACATACAGAATGACGACAAATATCGTCGATATGAAAAAGGCTCGTGGCAGATTTATTGAGGGTCTATTGATATCGCCTGCTGTATTAGCGATAAGCTCGAACCCCTCATAGGCCAGAAAAATCACCATTCCACCTGCAATCAGGGGAACGGGCGCCGCCCAGTGAGAAACCGCCAATCGCGATGGGTCAATTCCAAAAACCCCGATCCCGACAAACAACAGCAGGATGATCACCTTGATAGCGACAATCCACTCCTCTGCCTCCCCTATCAGCTTGGCGCTCAATATATTCAACCCTGTTATCAGGAGAACAATACCGCTGATAAGGACATGCTTGGCGGCAACATGCCAGGATGATGGAAAAAGTTCAGCGCCGTAACTACCGAAAGCATAGGCATAGAGCGAGAGCATGACGATATAACTGATCCAGAGCAGAATGTTCAACGAACCTGTCCAGATGCCTGAACCGAATGCCTTATCCAGATAGGCGACGGTACCACCCTGGCTGGGCAGGGCGATCGATAATTTCGTGTATGAATAGGCGGTGACAAGTGCAATAAATCCGGCCAGTAAAAAGGAGAGCGGTGCTCCAGCCTTGGTAATCTGTACCGAAAGACCAAGCACGGCAAAAATGCCACCGCCGACCATTCCGCCCACGCCTATGGCTACTGTGCCCCACAAACTAATGGATCCTTTTTCCGAAGATCTAGAATCAACCATGGCCCTCATTTCCCGTTAGCGTTTTTACTATCTTGCAAGATATCTTTGTCCAATTTTGGGTACCCTTTGAAGGGTATAAACACCAACCTCATCATCAAAAAGATGTTATGGATCGTTGTTTCTGGAGTGGTCTACTGGTATTTCCCAGGTACAATCAAACTGATATTCACTTTACACGTTACCGATGTCTACGTGTTGCCTTAGCCCTAATTAAAAAAAATCATGCTGAAATAGGTAACTGTATTTGCTCCGTTGTGATATTCGATATTACTGTTTTGAGCCTGCTTTATGACCATTAGACCAAATGCTTCTGTGGCAGGATACATACGGTTTGGATGTTTATATTCAAGAGACCTTTTTTCAGGCCTCTACACTTCCTACAGCTGGCGGGCATGCCCAGGATGTACCGTATAATCCGCAACTGTTTTTTTCGCACAAGGACCTGACCTCATCTGAGAAAACTACTTCCTCCGATCGCATAAATACGTATTCATGGATTGGCAAGCCTTTGAGGTCTAAAGAAATTTCTGTATTTCTATCCACTTCATCGCTCCTTTTCCTCTAAAGAGGTTGGACGGCGGAGCACAAAAAGATTACCAACAAGCACCTGAACTGTTTCATTGTTCTGGTTCAGCGTCGTGTTCCTCACCTTAATGACTCCCTGGTTGGGACGAGACTTCAAAGCTCGTTTCTCGAGTACTTCACTTTCGACCCGAAGCACATCGCCCGGCCGAACCGGTAGTGACCAGCGTAATTCTTCAAAGCTGGTACCGATGAAGCCTCCCGCGATTTTGAGATCGCTTTCAACCATAAGTTTCATGGTGATCGCAGCCGTATGCCAGCCACTTGCCGCAAGACCTCCAAATATTGAGTCGGTCGCGGCTTTTTCATCGAGATGAAAGGGCTGCGGGTCGAATTCTGCGGCAAAGCTCTTGATGCGATCCGCATCGATGCGAATACGCCCGGAGTTAAAAGTTTGGCCAACTTCAAAATCTTCCAGGTATCGTAGAGTCATTTCGACTATCTCCTTGGTGTTTACTTTCCTTATTCAATTTCTCTTCACAACTGCCAGGAGGCTTCCCAAGCAATAGACATTTTTTCAGATCGAGGCATTTTAGGAAAATAAGCATAGCCAGTGATCAAGACCAGCCTCGACTTCAATGCAGATTTTTCTGAGCATAGATACGGAAGAGGTTGTATCCCCCGAGCTCCTGTTTGTCGATGTCACTGATGATCTTTCCATTCTTTTACTCTTTTTCTCGATATAAAATGTAAATCTATTCCTGAAATTATTTAGTTTTTACCGTGAAACGAAGCATTTTATTCTAAACTGAGGCAGTCGATAAATTTGAGGCAGTCAACAAGTACCGATAGCGGCTTGAATGTTATATAAATAGTACGTGTTTTTTGATCATTTTATACCATTCAGACGACAGAGACCTCCTCCACAAGAACCTCTGCTAACAGGCTGGTGTTAAAGGGAGGTATTAATGAAAGATATGCCTGAACATTAATGTCTCATGATGTTCAGGCATAAAGATAATTCGCGGACTGAACAACTAATGGAAGCTTGCCATGGCAAATCTCCATTGCAGGTCTATCTGGAGGAGCAATGTAAAGTGAATTATGGCTGTCAACCGAGGTGATGAGACTCGCAATCTAGACCTACGCCCTGCCTGATCGTGAGATAGGGCGCTGAAAAAATATTTCTCTTTTTGTCAGACAGTTTCACCAAACATCGCCATGAGTTTTGCCTGCATGGCTTGGGTCGTTTTTTGGCGGTCGTTACCTTCCCGAAGTCGTCGCCCCAAAACCTCACCTGCGAGCACGGCAGCTTTTATTAATTCCGGCTGCTTAGAGACATTTGGAATCATGTCTTCAGTTATTTTCACTTCCGGTCCATGCAGCATCGCCGGGATACCCACTTGACAGGTTTCACCGTAACCGCAGCTGTAGCATGAGGCGGCACCCTGACCAGATACTTTGGCTACAGTTTCTACAAAGTTGTAGAGCAGAAAATTCTCGATTGCATCAGCAGGAGCTTGTCCAGTGGTACCGCCTACACCAACGGCGACGGCAACTTTTCCCCAAAGTGTATTCCCGGTCTGATGGCGAAACTGGAACCATCGTTCAATAAACGCATGGAACATTGCGTTAATTGTTGAATAATAATTGGGAGATCCGAACACATAGGCGTCAGCATCGACTATTTTCTGTCTCAGCTCAGTGAGATCGTCATCCACCTTGCATATATTGTCCTTCACGCAACCTAAGCAGGCTATGCAGCCGGATATTTTCTTACCGCGCAGTGAAATAAGTTCGTATTCACAACCGCTATTTTCCAGAACTGTTTCGACCAGTTTATATACACCGGATTGACTTTCTTTGCGGGGACTGCCTGATATTCCGAGGATCTTCATACTTCCCTCCAGATAAACGAGTTTTGAGACTTTGCAGCTGAAAAACTTCTTCGTCTGCTGTTTTTCCAATGACCAAGAAAAATGTGTCATGATACCAAATCGAATCTAAACTAGTTTTCATCTTGAAACGAGGAGTTTTATTCTAAATTGAGGTTTTCGATAAATTTACCTGAAGACATACAAATACTATCGAAATCTTTGTTCACCTCAGAGGATTAAATTTTGAGAACAACGAAGAGTTAGCATAAAATGGGCGTTTCAGGATAGAGAGATCGCAGCATAACGCTTCAGTACATAAGGCCGCAATTCCATGTCTACGAATTGGCCAGCTTTCCGGACCAACGGGGCAGGCAGCAACATATGAGATGGGATTAATCCGATCATTCAAGCAGATTGTATTAGCTTTGAGGTCGTCGGTTAAATCTCCCGGCTAAGCTCAGGTCATGCTAAGCCAGGAGAGTATTTCCGCGCTGTCTTCAATGCTCTATCTTTTATTGCGGAGGACTCGTGCGGATATAAGTACCGGATTTTTTCAAGATATCTTCGATATGTTCGAGGGTGACCTTTTCAGGGTCATATTCCACGCGATTGATCTCGTGCATATTCTGCCAGCCTTTTTCTACCGCAATCACACCTTTCTGCCCATCCAGGGCAGCTTTACCCACATCGTATCAACCGACAACGAAGGTCGCTTTCCGTAATTCAGAGGCGATAGAATCTACCGATAGATTTGAGAGAAACAAAAAGCCACCGAACAATGCCATAAATAGGATACAAAGCCGTTTCATATTTCACCTCCAGAAACGCTGTTTTTTTTGACCGACTGCCAAATGCCACCGTCATCGGCACTTCCATATCCCTGCAGAAAAAACATGCTCATGCCAAGACTTGTCACCAACAGTATCATTTTCATCCCTTTCATTGTTGTACCTCCATGAGAAATTACTGGAATTCATAAAGAGGTCCATTCCTCTTACCTGCAACAATAGGTACCCGATGTAAAGGACAGATAAAGGGAATGTCAAGATTAGATAAAGAAGGCCCGCCAGGGGCAGGATAAAAGATCGTCTGTTAGATTAGTTTCCATCCTGAAATGGCCCTTTTCCCTTCACTCTTCATTGTTCTCAAAATCATTTTGACACTTAATGTCTGTTTGGGTATGCCTTATAGAAGCAATTCAAATAGCATATAAATGAGGATCAAAGAACAGACCATATTTTCTTGGTAAGAAGAGAGTTTCCCAGCGTATTTCAGAGACCTTCAGTTAGTATCTTGCATATTGCCTAACGTAATGAACTGCAAAAATGAAAGAAAACGTGATAAGTTTGCACACCCCCACTAATATGGCTGTCAGTCATTGGGGACATACAGATTTATACAGACCTGTATAATAAAGCTCACAGTTGTGCAGTGAATATGCAATTGATCCGCAAGTGTCGGTCAGCCAGAAAACCTTTGCGATCGTGGGATTTCTCTAATTTCTCCGGCATCGCTCAGTCGGCTCTGGATATCAGCCACAAAATCTGAGCCGCCATAGACGATCTGCCCGACAAGTTTCTTCCAGGGATTAAGCTCTTGCTTGAGTACACCATCGGCGACAAATTTCCGGTAGATCTACCCCATTTTTCTTCCTTTCCGCATGGACAACCCCGAATATTTGGAGATCCTTCTTGACGGCAAAGTAAACCTTGCAGAGCTATTCGCAGAGCTGGGACCGCCTTGGAGCTCGAACGCTACGGCCGAATCGCAGTCCGAAACCGATCGACTGCTGCCCGGCTTCCGCGCGCTAATCAACCACCCAACTCTGCCCGACAGGTGGTTCAATTATTCATCAGCTACCTGGTGCAGGCCGAATCCAACTGAATTTTGGAGCAATAGTTAATTATCATTCGGCAAATAATTCTTGCAGAACACTTAACGTTTTTTCTTGTGGATCTTTACTGATTGAACCTAGTTTTTTTACCAGACGTTTTTGGTCTACAGTTCTAATTTGATCTAGCACTATTTGTCCTGTTTTTCCTTGAAAAGCGCACGGGATTCTCGTTGGGTATTGTCTCCCTTTGGTTGTCATTGGAGCAACAATGACTGTGGAAATATGATGATTCATTTCGTTCGGGGAAATGACAAGACAAGGTCGAGTTTTTTTGATTTCATGACCAACTGTAGGGTCTAGATTGACGAGAAAAACCTCAAAACGGTTTACTTCCATTCCCATTCCTCATTTTCCCATTCAGTACTTACCGAATCTAGAAGTTGATCATCCTTGTTTTCAGCCATTTTCTTGAAAGAGACATCCCAATTCTTTCTGGAGCCCTTTGATGCTTTGACCATGAGCTCGTTATTGATAACTTCAAGTTCAACTTCTTTTTTAAAACCACATTGATCCAAAATGGGTTTTGGTATTCGAATACCCTGGGAGTTGCCGATCTTTATTATTGACGCTTTCATAACATCACCATGTTAGTTTGGTTGATTATATTACCTAGGTACCTACATTGTAATTACAATGCACTCGTGCGTCAATCTTTTTATAGTGGGAGAGGGGGACACCCATAGCATTTTAACTTAGATGAGTTCAAACCCTTCGTTCCTGGCAATATCGGCTCCTCGGGTCACGGATTTGCTCACGGCTACGGCTGAAATATTCAAACGGCGACCCAGCGAACTCATGCTTTCGCCTAGTTCACGCACCGCCCAATAACAAAAGAGACTACGAGCACGTACAACAACTCTGAATTTTCCTTCTTGCCAGACGGCATCTTCAGAAAGATCCAACAAAGTTGCAACTCTCCTGGCAATAAATTTCACATCCACACCGCGTGCCTTCAATGCCAGGTTTCTTTTATAAAATTCTCCTGATTGGGACATGATTCCAGAAACAAAATCACCATCACCAAGAATACGCTCGTCGCTTTTCACATGGACTTGAGATTTCCGCAGTTCCTTAACTGCAGTCCAGCCCCCTACGCTCCGTATCAGACCTCCTCCTGTCAGATCATCCCTCTTCCCATCACCTATTCCCTGGGCTACAAATTCCTTGTATTTGCACCTGGCTGGAATCAAAGCTTTTCCGAAATGACCCAAAACCTCTTTGCTGCTCTGCCAAGGGTATTCGTTTTCGCCCATGATAACCGTATGGCCTGAAAACGCGTAGCGTTCCAACTGATCCAAATCTGGGACAAGTTTTGCCCTTAAGGGGTTTAAATGGATATATCTTACCAGTTCAAGAAAATAGGAATCCTCCTGGCACAGGATGGATTTGTATCGGTTCTGAAAAAGATGACCATGCCGTTGATGTCTTCGATTATACCGGACGGCATGACCAGTGAGCACGCGCCGCATCACTGTGGCGATTGGCACTTCACCGGTTTTTAACAAGAGATGAAAATGATTTGGGATCAAGGACCACGCATAGCATGCTGTTTTCGTATGCTCCAGGACTACACCAAGATTTTTGAGAAAGTCATGACGATCTTGATCATCGTCAAATATCGAGCGACGCTCAATCCCTCGTGCAATAATGTGGTGCAGTGCTCCTGTTGTATCAATGCGTGATTGTCTGGGCATAGGGGTACATTATCAAATGGAAACTCACTCGTAAAGTTAAAATGTTAAGGGCGTCCCTCTTTTGCCCCTTCATTGTAAGCCTCCCATTTTTTGTAGTTTGAATACCATGTAGTTCAAGATTTACCAACGAGTTACGCCTGATGTAAAAGAAGACCTACATTCATTAAATCTTGAGGGGATAACTCAAAATCGAAGATACCGAGGTCTTCCTTCATATATTTCTCGAACTCGTTAAAAAATCGATTTTCGATGGATAAGTAAAAATCTTTGCTTATTTTACGCCAAGAATAAATCCGGCAGTCTCAAGTGCTTTTATAAACTTTAGCTCTTTGCCGGGGGCAGCGACCAGATACTTATCACCGGCAGGCATGCAGAGACTACTTAATTTTTTATTTGTCAGTGCTTGCTTGCGAGCTTCCGAACCACATTCTATCAAGGTTGTCTGGCCGACATTAACAAAGGCAGTGGACCGATGCTCGACTTCCGTAAACAGCATCGTGAGTTCTCTACTGAAGTCTTCTGTCGATAAAGCTTCAAGGGTTTTTCTGATTTCCGCTATACTTTCACCACCGTTTATCGCTGCCAGCAACGAGGCCACCGTCAGCCGCCACCTGTCAACTTCGGTACGCTCACCGATCTTTTCAAGATACAATTCCAGCCCCGGAGGAATGGTCGAAGTGTCGTTTGCAACCATCTCAGTTCCAGCAAAGGTAAATATGTCGTCATCGCTTTTCTGTGCTTCATACTCATCGTAGAGATTCAGTACAAAAGCGCCGAGATCATTGATCCGAATATATTGCAACCCATCACAATGGCTGAGATATTCCAGGTCATCCGTTCCCCAGCATGATCTGTAATCCTCACTTCTCGCCCCACGGGGATCTTGATAGGCAAGGTCAATAAGTCCAAGGGTAGCACAATACTCAAACAGATATATCAAAACATACCGCAGTTGTAAGAGCGGCCAGGTATCATTGTAAGAAAGATGTCCGTATTGTTGATCGGAGAAATAGAGCTTCCATTCATAATTAACCATCTCAAAGGAGTATTCGGCTCTTGTCTGCAGCAGTCGGACAAATTCATCAATACTGATCCATTGTCCTGGTTGCAGAGCTTCTAAAAGAAAGTTGATCATTGGCCGACGTTTTACGGGCGTGGTCATAGTACGGCCTCGATTTGACTTTTGTCCCTTTATGGCAGTGACTCTTGAAAATTCATCAAAAATTTTTGTCTTTTCCCATCGCTGCCATGCTGTCTGTATGCCGCCTGCCAAATCCTTCTTCAGTGCTTTACGGCCTGCCGGAGTGAGTTTTAACAGCGAGCCATCCGCCTTGGCAAGACCTCCACCCTGCAGAAGCAAAGGCCAGGCGAAAGACTGCATCGGGCCGATTTCCGGATCATCATACCAATCCGGTTCATAAAGCAAATCCGTCATTTTTCTGACTGTGGCTTCGGTGGCTTTGCCTGTTTTGGCGCTGACTCGTATCTGTTTATCGTCGGCAAGGGTTAGAAATGTGGCGAGATTGGCCAGAGCAGCTCTGGCTGTTTCCCTGACGGTAAGCCCTTCGTCAAGCACAGCATTGTTTTCTGTATAGCTGATTACGTCTTCCGATGGTTTAGGTACGACTGTTTTTAATATTTTTAATAGATCGGATGCCATCCGGCCACGAATCAGGAAAAGATCCAATAACTCTTTCTTCCGGGTATACCTCTCCCCCGTCTCGTTCCAGGGAGAAGATCCATACTTATTGACAAACATCCTGAATTCAAAGGTTCCGTTCCAGATGTGAACAGTTTCAGACACAGCATGTTGACCAAGTAGATGGAGTTTATCAAAAATACCCTGGAGATCTGCAAATAAGGTTTGAACGATTGCCTGAATACGTTCATCTTTTCTGGATGGCACTTTGGGACAGATTAAAGCGGCCAGCTCTTTTAGATCCGAGGTTAAGTATTCAGCATCCAGCATCACCTCCAATGTATGGTTGTTTATATTGTAATGATCCATAATTCTCCTGAATTTAATGTGTTTTTCTGGTACATTTTTCCGTTAAAAATTTAGGCTCTGTATCTTAACCCAAACAACGCATTCTCCTCAATGAAGATCACCCAAAGTATCAATAAACGTATAGCAGAGTACTACGCCCTTTTGCCATTGCCAAAAACCGTGGTACACATCATGACGGTCAATGTCGATTATTGCAGAGTTGGTATCATGCTTGATTGCCTAAACGATTTGGGTTTTCGGCAGAACGATGGCAGTGAACTGACCACAAATAGTATACAGCTCATACAACAGGAATTGATTAACAAAGGTCTGCTGTTCAAGTCCACCAAGGGAATAAGTTGTCCTGAATCTATTCGCAGGGAGGCGCTGTCGGATATGTTGCGGGAGAACAGCTTCCAGCAGATAGTGACGGTGCTCAAAAAGCATATTTCCCTGCCTGATACAACCAAACAGGCTAACCCGTTTGAAAATTTTCAGCAGGTGATCCGATCTTTTCAGATTGCTCTCTTCAGCCATAAATCCACCAAAGAAATCAATATAATTGAAAACTATTATGCCTATCTTTATTTTCGTGACGATTACCGGGACAACAACCTGTATCAATCCATACTGAATAACCCTTTTTCCGGGGAAATCATGGATAAAATACAGCCGGAGATCAGGCTGGAAGTAGCCCTGTCTCTGCTGGTGCGCACAGGCGAACTTCTGGAACCAGCGACGGAGATTCTACACTATATCATCAATTCATTTCCTGCCGAGGTCGTTGGAAAACGCGCAGCAATAACGCTGATTAATCATCACCTGCTTTGTGGTGATAAATCTCTTGCTCATTCACTTGCAGCGAACCTCGATGAAGAGCTGGAACCGGAACGGCTCAGCCGCACAGCCTGGCTGGAAACTATCAGTGGTAATCATCAGGAGGCAGATAAGCTTTTTGAGCAAAGTATACGATGTATTAAAAAGCGAACCGGTAAGCAAAAATTGTTTCTACAGAGCTATGCGGGGATCTTCAATCTACTCTCCCTGCTCGGAGATGGCGGGAATACAGCTCTCAATAAAGCTATAAGATATATCGATATAGCCAAAAAGGATCAATACCCGCTTTCTTCCATGACGGAAGCCATGCGACCGGTCTTCGAAGATCAACTGGGGCTTGCTTCCGGTGAACGGCGTATGCCGGACATGGCGTCTCTTCTGAATACGGATGACCCCCTTCCTTTTTTTCTGAGTAATCTTTTTTTGGCATGGACTAATCCCTCAAAGGCCGGACAAAATATTTTAAAAATCAGTTCTACCAGGGATAAGGCTAAAAAGAATAACTATACCTGGCTTGCAGCGGAATTATCTGCCTTGTTGGAGTTCCTTGGCAATGAGAAGGAAAAAAACCGCAATCTATCAGCAAAGTTACACAAATTATGTAACACGGTCAGCTGTGTTCATCTGGTCAAAGATCAGCCGAAATGGGAAAAGACCCTTCAGGCCCTGTTGCACATTGCAGAGCCTGACGAAAATGAGGATCCGAAGAGTGTGGTTGATCAACGGCTGATCTGGCTGTTTAACCATAGCGAAACATATAATTTTTGTTATATCAGCCCCCGTCTCCAGATAATCAGTAAAAAAGGTACCTGGACCAAAGGCAGACCGGTGGCTCTGCAAAATCTCTATCAGAATAACCATATCATGGAGGGACTTACCGAACAGGATCGTCGGGTATGCCGGGGTATCAAGGAAGAATACTATCGAACCAGTTACAAATACGGTAAAACCGAATATACAATGGATAATGAGATAGCCCTTCCCGCTTTGGTTGGCCACCCGTTGCTGTTTTTGGAAAGCTCACCTGAGGTACAGGTAGAACTTGTTCCGGCTGAGCCGGAAATGCAGCTGATAAAAGAACATGATCAGTTGAAACTGACTGTTTTTCCAGCTCTGACCAGTGATGAAATGATGGTGGTGAAAGATACTCCCACCCGCTTTAAACTGATCCGTTGCTCAGCTAAGCAAAATGCAATTATTAATTTGCTGGGTAAAGAGCTTACTATCCCCAAAGCCGGCGAAAAACTGGCAGGGGCAGTGATGGATTCTCTGTCGTCGATTATCACGATTCATTCCGACCTGGCAGCAGCTGGCGGGACAAATAGCAAAACTGTTCAAGCCGACTGTACCCCACACGCCCATATTATTCCTCATCAAGAGGGAATCTGCCTCGAATTCCTGGTCAAACCCTGTGGAGCAGAGGGCTCCAGTTTCAGGCCCGGCAAGGGCGGGAAAACCGTGTTGACCGAAATAAAAGGCGAGAAGATCCAGGCAGTGCGTGATTTTATTAAAGAGAAGCAGCTACAAAACAAAATTCTCCAATCCTGTTCCACCTTCAGCCATCTTGAAAAAATAGAAAATCAGTGGCTGGTTGATGACCCGGAAGATGCCCTGGAATTATTGCTGGAATTGAAAGAATGTGGAAATGAGGTCATACTGGAATGGCCACAGGGTGAAAAACTTAAAGTCCGGAAAAGCGTATCCTTTACCAGCTTTTCGATGCAGATTAAACAGGAGAGGGATTGGTTTAAGGCCACCGGATCCTTGCAGATAGACGATACTCTTACCTTGGATTTACGTGCTCTCCTGGATATGCTCAGCCGGGCAACCGGCAGATTTATCCCTCTGGATGACGGCACTTTTCTTGGCATAACCGGGCAGTTACGCAAGCGACTTGATGAGTTGAACGCTTTTTCCGAAGGCCATGGAAAAGGGGTACGCTTTTCGCCCCTGGCTGCTCTCGCGCTTGAGGATCTCACAGAAGATGTGGGACAACTGAAAACCGATAAAGCCTGGACGCAACATTGTCAACGACTCAAGGAAGTGGCTCAACCGCAGATTCCTTCAACTCTGCAGGGCTCGCTTAGAGATTATCAACAGACAGGGTTTTACTGGCTGGCCCAGCTCTCCCATTGGGGCGTGGGCGCTTGTCTGGCCGATGATATGGGCCTTGGCAAAACCATTCAGGCATTAGCTGCTATTTTACTCCGATCAGCCTATGGTCCTACCATGATTGTAGCGCCCTTATCTGTCACATCCAACTGGCAGGAGGAGGCCAGTCGTTTCGCGCCCACCTTAAATGTTATTGCCTTTGGTCCCGGGGATAGACGGCATACCATTGACAATCTGCAGGCTTTTGATCTGCTCATAGTCAGTTACGGTTTACTGCCACTGGAGACAGAACTGCTCAGCGGGGTCAAATGGCAGACCGTGGTACTCGATGAAGCTCAGGCCATTAAAAATATGCAAACGAAACGATCGAAAGCAGCCATGGATTTGCAGGCAGAATTTAGAATCATTACTACTGGGACGCCGGTTGAAAATCATCTCAGTGAGTTGTGGACTCTTTTTAATTTTCTTAACCCCGGTCTGCTTGGATCTTACAAGAAATTTAATGAAAAATTTGCCATTCCCATTGAACGTGATCAGGACAATGAGGTGCGGAACCTCTTACGTAAACTGATACGTCCCTTTATTCTGCGCCGTTTAAAAAGTGATGTTCTGCAAGAATTACCGGCAAAAACTGAAATTACCCTTGAAGTTGAAATGAGCAATGATGAGCTGTTGCTTTATGAAGCGCAGCGCTTAAAAGCTCTGGAAAATATCGATGCCCACAGTGGCGAGGGAGCTGGGCAAACACATCTGCGCATCCTTGGTGAAATTATGAAATTGCGCAGATTATGCTGTAATCCGAGTCTTATTTTGCCTGATTGTAAAATTGCCAGCTCCAAACTGAAGGTCTTTGGTGATACTTTGCAGGAATTGCGGGATAACAAGCATAAGGCGCTGGTATTTAGTCAATTTGTGGGCCATTTGGAAATCATCCGCCACTATCTTGAAAAAAAGAACATCAGCTATCAATATCTGGATGGTTCAACCTCCCTCAAAGACCGAAAACAGCGCATAACCGATTTTCAAAATGGCCAGGGGGATGTATTTCTCATCAGTTTGAAGGCGGGAGGTGCAGGGCTTAATCTTACCGCCGCTGATTATGTCATCCATATGGATCCGTGGTGGAACCCTGCCGTGGAGGACCAGGCGTCGGATCGGGCACATCGGATCGGCCAAAAAAGACCGGTGACTGTTTACCGCCTGGTGGTAAAGAACTCCATTGAAGAGCAGATAGTTGATCTGCATAAACAGAAACGTGACCTTGCCGACAGTCTACTTGAAGGTACTGATGCCGCGGGAAAAGTTTCAGCTAAAGAGTTGCTGGGGCTTTTGCAGGGAAGCCCCAGCCAGGGTTGATTAAGAAAAACGGTCAAAACGTGGTAAAGACAAACGGCAAACGGGGTCGGGCCACGATAATTACATGATATGTTGCAAATATTAGCATTTTGCTTGCTGTAAGTAGCTGATATTACATGACCGCATAATTCATTTTGGAGCGAAAATAGGCAATGTGTAACTTATCTGGCAAAAAAACAGTGCATTCGGCAACTCCGGGCACATTATCAAATTGGAACTAAAGATTTACATCCCAATAATAGGTGTTTATTGACCCTGTATTGCCATTATCGCTATCAGAATTGGCAATATAGATCCTCATCTCTTCTCGAAGCTGAAACCCTCCATCTTTTTCAAGAATTTTCCGTCCCTTGGCAAGTATGCCAAGTTTCTCCTTGATTGTTTCGATAAAATCTTTGCTTCCCACTGCTATACTTTCAGTCCATTGATCTTGTCTGAAGTTATTGCCATTCGTAAGAGATTCATTAACCAATTCTTTATGAGTTTCCTGGAATGCAGCGTAGCTTTCAAACCCTGTCAACTCCGCAAGTTTTTGATAAGCAATTAGCCCATTCTTTTTAAGAGGGTTTTGGATTTCATTATATCCACAGAAAGACCACTCCGAAGGGTGAGAGACCACACCGTTGCGAACCATATTCAAATCTATATATGTTAGACATTTGAATAGATGTTCTTCTGATTCTATAGCCGTTGCGTGATATCGATCTTCCCAAAAAGCTCCCTTCCTCTTTTTTCGTAAGTTGTATTCCTGACCTGTACGACCAGCAACCAATTTGATTGATGATGGTATTACATCTCTTCCTTTTTCATCATAAACAAGTAAATGGATATGATTTGAAGTCACAGCAAAATTTAATATGACTAATCCGTATCGTTGTTTTGCCTCAAATAGCCATTGAAGCCATCTTCGTTTATCTTTTACTAGTTTGAGCAAAAATTCTCGTTTATGGCATCGATGAGTTAGATGCCATATTTGTTTAGGAATGTAATGTCTTTTTGCTCTGGCCATAATATGTTTTGTAATCTATTTTGCCCATTTTCGCCCCGAAAACGACATTGTGGTCTTGTGATATCAACCACTTACGCAACACAGGTGTTCCAAATACGTCATTATATCAGCAGGTTATCGTGGCCCGACCCCGATCCGCCCATCCCGATCCGGCGCATCCGCGGAACTCCGGAACCGCACCCGCACAAACCGCACAAGGGGCTTGACGAAGTCAGCTCCGCGATTCTCGGCGACGCAGTCGCCGAGAACGTTGTGATAACCGGCCCGCGCGCTGTTTGCGGGTCCGTGTTTATTAGCTGGTTACCCTAGATTTTTCCAGGGATTTAAGATTGTTGCATTGCTTGCAATAAAATCACTTTCATTTCTCGTGACGATTATGAGGTTGTGCGTAAGAGCAACAGCAGCAATAAGGCTGTCTACAGAAGCTAAAGGAGTACCTTTTGTCTCGGCATGACCTTGAATGTTCCCCCAGTTTTCTGCAACTGTTAAATTGATAGGGAAAATTCTTGATTCATAGTCTTCAAGTAAGGTGTTTAACCAGTTGGTGAGTTGATTTTTCTTTCTGGAGTCGGGGAGTTTTGTAATTCCTTTACGTATTTCTCCAATAGTAATGACAGATAAGAATAGTCTTTCATTTGGAGTTTTGTTTAACCAGCTGATTACATTTTCATTTGGTATGGGTCGAACCAGTTCCGATATAACGCAAGTATCTAAAAGATAATTCAAAATTCTACTCCTTTTGAGTAGTCTTTTTGTCTTTCAAATTCAAAAGCATCATCCATTTTGGGGCAGTTTAGAAGAAACTGCTTTAAGGATGGCTTATTGGAAGTGATTTTTTTGTACTCTTTTACGGATAGGACGACTACGGCTTCTTGGCCTCGTCGGGTTATATATTGTGGTCCGACTTTTAAAGCATAATCTACGACTTGACTGAATTTTGCTTTTGCGTCTTGTAATTTCCATGATGTGTTCATAGCGACCTCCTTTTAAGTTTCACACTAGTCAGTCTAGTTCGCTTGCGGCAAAAAGTCAATGATCTTCTTTGAGGGGTTTTGGGAGGGTAACAAGTAATTCTACAGTTCTGTATATCTCCCCAGCTTGAGCAGGTGTCCATGAATAGGTCGGATTCTGCAAAAGCAGCCTACTCAGCTCCTTTTACCAAATATTTTTCGTAATGCCCCAATATTTCGTAAAATATTTTCGAAATATTGGTTATGATCGAAGATACGCTTTTCTGTATATCATCCTGAATGAAATGATCAACAGTTTCTTGGAGAACCTCACATGTAACAAGTTCCACGCACGGTACTGGCAAGTTTTAAGTATTGCCTTGTGGCAAATAATATTTCAGTAAATATTCCTGGACATTATATGAAGTGGATGCGATTCTATCTCGATTTTTGTTCTAAGTATCGACATGATGCCAACAATTCAGAGAGCACTATTGCATTCCAGAAAAAGCTTCTTGAAAAAAGACACAGTGAAAGGCTACGGCAACAGGCATGCCATGCAATCCGCCTTTACCTCAATGTTACTCAAGCAAATACTGTTAGCAGATCGTCGAGTATTCTTCCTGTTTCTCATGTTAATAACGGTGACAATGCCAGTACCAGAGAATTTCTCACATCTTCCACCATCCAAAGACTGCATAACCCGAACCTGTAACCGTTCATCTAGTTGGCTAGGTTCGTTCAAGCAGTCATCCGAGCTATAGTTGGCTATGCGAGGTGGCCTGATCGGGCGAAAATGGGGTGGTGGTAAACGGTTACAGTTCCTTCACGAAATAATGTTCTTGTAAAAAGCACAAAGTCATTATTTCTAAGTCACTAACCCCGCCTAAAAGCTTTGCGGGATAAGTTCCTTCACGAAATAATGTTCTTGTAAAAAGCACAAAGTCATTACTTCTGAGTCACTAACCCCGCCTAAAAGATCTGCGGGATAAGTTCCTTCACGAAATAATTTTCTTGTAAAAAACACAAAGTCATTATTTCTAAGTCACTAACCCCGCCTAAAAGATCTGCGGGATAAGTTCCTTCACGAAATAATTTCCTTGTAAAAAACACAAAGTCATTACTTCTGAGTCACTAACCCCGCCTAAAAGATCTGCGGGATAAGTTCCTTCACGAAATAATTTTCTTGTAAAAAGCACAAGAAAATTATTTCTAAGTCACTAAAGGGCATCAAGTAACAATTTGGCAGATGGTGGATCATTGTCAGAAAGCGACTCGGGATCTTTGATGCCAATGCGTTCCTTCGAGATCTGCGCTTTCCCTTCAAGTTCACCGGCAATGGCCTGAGCACGTTTTTCGGCAAGTTGGAGAAATGTCTGGTCTGCGACCTTTTCACTCTTCGCTAGCCGGATAAAGAGCTCTCCTGCCCGGAGAGTGGCCTGCTCGGAACTCATCCCACCCGGGATGATCTTATAGAGTTCCAGATTGTCAACCGTCTTTGCAAAAAGACTCTTTTCCTTTCCTTTTTTCTCCTGGTCGCTGGCGGGCGTATGTGGTTTGACCGCGCCTGTTTCGATGCCTTTGTCCAGCTCCTTGAGGGACACCTCCCCGAAACGCTCCCGGTACAAATTCTCCAGAACATCCTGCGTCTTGGAGTCGGTAAAATCGAGCGGACCAGGATCTTCATTAGGGCCAAGTTTTGCTCCCTGTTTGATAGCTACCATCCTGCGAATACTGAGATTCTTTAACTCCCTGCCGTCAGCATCAGGACTGTAGCGTCCCTGGATAACCAGCTTGAGCTGGGGCCGATTCTTCAAGGCCTCGGCAAGCTTCATGAGTTTCTCTTTTTCCGGAGGCAGGAGGCCCGCTTTCCCTGGATCAAACGCCACCATATCAAAATTTTCTCCCTTCCCCCCGAACATACTTCCGAGCGCCCGAAACGGAGCAGTCACTGCCTTGGTGATCAAATTCATAAAAACATGCCCGATGAGGGGCCCAAGACTGAACTGGGGGTCTTTCAGATCCCCGGTTACGGGAAGACCGAGATCAATGCGACCCTGCGCGTCCTGCAAAAGCGCGATGGCCAGATCCAGGGGCAGGTTGGCCGCACCAGGGTCGTCGACTTGTTTTCCCAGTACCAGTTTATCAATGAGTATTTTATTATCTCCTATCATTTTATAATCATGAATCTGATACTTGAGGTCAGCAGAAACCTTACCGGACTTGATCAGACGACCGGCAAATTTTCCTGAATAGGGAGAGAGGTTTTTCATTTCCACGTTTTTAAAAACCAAATCGACGTCGGATGAACTTCCAAAATCGTTAGGCCGAATCACTCCATTGATTTTGGCCATCCCGTATCTGTCCACACGTCCGTCCATTTCAATTTTGGCTTGCGCATCCTTGGCCGACGAGAGGCCCGTTATTGTGCCCTTGAGGTCGTGGATACGGGTCCTGAATTTTGACCGCAGGCTCAGGTCGGCAAAAATCAAGTCGCCCTTTTCCACCTGCACATGGGAAATTTTAAATGGGAAGGCATCCTGATTGTTTTTCTTTTCCGACTTGGGTTGAGGTGGAGGGGTTGTGCCACCCTGCTGTTTTTTCAGGACCTTGGCCAGATTCAAGGTCTTATCCTCCCCGATAATCAACTCCCCGACAGGTTTTACTATCTTGATGTCCTGTACCTCAAGCCCGTTGGGCTGAAGTGTCAGCCTCGCCTTGGGGATCTGTACGGCATTCCAGCTCAGATAAGGTTGTTCAACACCTGGGTTTGTAAGACTCAGGTCATTTAGGCTGAAGTCACCTTCATAGGCCGTGTTGGATGCTGCTCCCGGCACTCCATAGCGCAGTTTGCCATGTGTAGAAACCGCTGCCGATTCTATGGTCAGGGTAACATAGGGCTCAATATAGGGCTGAAGGGACGTAAGCACTATGTCGGATACATTAACCTCAGCTTCCACTGAGGGGAGGGAAGGATTTATAGTGCCGCTCACTGTCGCGCCTCCCCCCTGTTCAACCTGAAAACCAAGGGTGAAGGCCATGGGCGATTTGCCGTCAACATCGGTAAGCCTGGCCTTGAATCCCTGCAGGCTGAGCACTGGTTTATCCGAATGGGTTGTCAGATCTGAGAACCGTGAACTGAAACCGTCAACCTCGAAGGATTTAACCAGGAATTTCCAGGCGGGGCCACCATCGGATGCAGGCTTTGCTCCCGACGATTCCCCGGCAGCCTCTTTAGCCTCTATGGCCTGCAGCCAGTTAAGCGTTCCATCGGCATCAAGGCCAGCATCAAGGCGGCCTGTGTTCAGAGCAATCCGGGAAAACGTAAGCACACGTTTGCCCAGATCGAAGTCTCCTCCTTCAACCTTCAACTTTTCAGTGGCAAACAGCGGTTCCGGTGCGAGAGCACTCCGAAGACTGACCGCTTTCAACTCACTGGATATTTCCTGCAGACTCACATTGGTCCCCTTTTGGCCCGCCTCCGCCTTCGCTTTGAAATTGAGGTTAATGCCCTCAATTCCCGCCTTAATCGGCTTCAGGCGGCTCTTATCTTCCAGGGCAAGAGAGACATTTTTGACCTCGATGGCGTCAGCGTTCATCCTGAAAGGAGGAGCAGCCGCTGCAGGGACTGGAGGAGGAGCAACAGGAGGGGTGTGAGAAGATGCTGTCTCCTGATTAGCTCCGGCAACCGATTTTGCAGGCGGTGCATCAGGGGTAGAAGGTTGCTTCCCGGGGTGCGCTGCCGGTTTGGAGGCACGGACTATTCGTTGCAGATTAAGGCCTCCGGTCTCGTTGATTCGAACATCCACTGCCCCCTCTTCAATCAGTAGCCTTCCCACATGCAATTGGTTGGTCGCCAGATCATAAAGAGGCGCATCCAGATCAACTTTTTTCAACTGCAGGAAGGGATTATCCGTATGAAGCAGCTGCAGGGACAGATCGGACAGAGAGACTTTCAGTCCATCGAGCGTCATCTGAATCGGACTGGAAGCACCATCCAGGTGATATCCGGTGGTAATGGTAATCAGCCCCGTCGGTTGTTCCAGATTGGTATTGTCTTTAAAAAACTTCCACAGACTGGCTGTCTTTAGAGCTTTAAGGCTCAACTTTCCATCCGAACGCAAGGGGGCAAGAGAGACCTCGCCTTCCCAATCAAAGGACGCCCCCTCCTCCGTCGTAGCGGAAATGGCATAGGTGCCGTTACGGTCTTTGATCGTGGATACATCCTTTACCTGCAGATTAAGCTTCTCAACGCTGAGTTGAGCCGGTGTGCTCTGGCGCCTGTCAACAGCAACGATCCGCCCCTCATTAATGGCAGCACCCTGCAGGATGAATCGAAAGGGTTTGGCATCGGGTTTTGCCGGCTCCGGCGGAGACGATGATGCCGGGGCCAATTTTTCGAAATTGATCGTACCGTCGGGTTCAACGGCCAGGTGAATATCCGGCTTATCGAGATCCAATTCCCGCAGCACGATAGCCCAATGAAAAAGACTGCTCGTCTCCAGATCGACAAATAACCTTGCGAAGGAAATCAGTGGGGCCCCGTCAGCCTGATTGAGGTTGAATCCATTAATTTCGACAGTCAAAAGAAAGGGATTGATGCGGACTTTCTGGAGAGTGGCCAGGCAGTGCAGGTCCTGTTGTACATACTTTGGTACATACCAGCGAACAAGCCCGGGCAGAGCGACGAAACCAACAAGAGCATACAGCAGCACGGCAGCCACTGAGACTATCAGATATTTACGAGTCAAGATCTTTGGCAGTACGAGTTTCATAGTCCATCCTGTTAAAAAGTAAATTGCTACAAGACGTTAAAACGTTCCTGAAGGAGCTTCAGCTCACAAATATGAATGTGCTCCTATTCAATAGTTATCTTGAGTTACCGAGAGACTCATTGTCATCAAGAATTCCACAGCACAACCACTCGTTGACATGTTAATAATATAACCTTTTCCTCACCTCATTCTCGCACATAAATTCAATCCAGAACGACCATTTTTGCCAGCTGCTGTATCATTTTCGCTCACCAAGTGCTCTTTTATACTGATCGCGCATTTCACGCTTGAGCATCTTGCCGGCAACATTGCATGGAAAAGAATCCATGATGACGACGTCGTGTATTCGTTGAAATTTCGCATCGACTTTACGGTTTGTCCATTCAATAAGTTGTTCTGGAGTCAGCTTAGCCTCGGGAGACAGCACAACGGCAGCAATGGGAACTTCACCCCATTTTTTATCAGGTATCCCGATTACCGCCACCTCTCGAACATCCGGATGTTGGATTACAACCTCTTCGATGTCCTTTGGATAGACATTCACCCCTCCGGAAATAATCATATCCTTAATACGATCGACAAGAAACAGATAGCCGTCCTCATCTACATATCCGGCATCTCCCGTATGCAACCAGCCGTCAACAATAGCCTTTTCTGTCAAATCCGGCCGCTTGTAATATCCAGCCATCATCATAGGACTCTTGCCGCAGATCTCGCCGATTTCTCCAGGGGCAGCTTCCCGGCCATCTATATCGACAATGCGAAGTTCCATAAATGGTGCAGGGATGCCGACAGAACCAACCTTTCGAAGAGCATCATGCTTATCCAGCACCGTCATAAAACCCTCCGTCAGTCCATATAATTCGTAGAAACGGCCCGGCAGCAATTCATTGAGACGATGTTTGTACTCCAACAATAAGGGAGCACCAACATTGTGAATCATTTCAAGCGATGCCAATTTTTTCGGATCGAACTCCGGACTGTTTAAAATGGCCATGATCTGTGCCGGGACCATAACAATGTGTGTCACCTTCTCTTTTTCTATATCGGCGATGACGGCTTCGGCATTAAAGCTCTGGTGGAGGATATAAGTAGCACCTAGAAACATCCAGGGCATCAGGTCCAGCATGGCACCGTTAAAGACAATTGCTCCGGCGTGCAGTGTCACACTTTCCGGAGTCATTCGCCATGAAGCCGCAAAAATGGTGCAATACATGGCTCGGACATAATGGGTATGAATGATTCCTTTCGGGGCACCTGTGGTTCCACTGGAGTACATGATATTATACATATCGTGATCGTCGATAAAAACTTCCGGCGGGTTCTCCTCACTCGCTGCGCTGACAAATTCCCGGTAGCTGCAAAATCCAGGAGCGTGATCTTCGCTGCCTGCCAGAATGTAGCGATTATCAGCAATGGCCGGCAAATCGTGACGTATTGTCGTCAGTACACTCGCAAAGGAGGCGTCAGCGATCACTAAGACAGTATCGGAATTCTTCAGCAAGGTAAAAAGTCCGCTTTCGTTGAGCATCGTGCTACTGGGGACTATAACCATACCTGTTTTTGCTGCCGCCCAGTAAGCGGCCATTAGCTCCGTGCAGTTGGGCAGGACGGTGGCAAATTTGTCCCCCTTGACGAGTCCACAGGCCAGCAACGCATTCGCCAGTTTGTTCACATAAGCATTAAACATCCTGTAGGTAAAACTTTCTTGTCCACAGACAAACGCCGTATGGGAGGGGCGATAGCGTGCGTGGTGAGGTAACAGGCTGCCGATATTCATTGTTGTCTCCTTTTTATTGACAACTGATTGAAAAACCGTCGAGTAATTTTATGAGATGCTAATAAATCTCATTTGCCTATGTAAAATGGTTACTGAAAAAATTCCCGGTGCTTTTCGGAACTTAGTTCCTTGCGTTTCAGTACTATACTCTATTATTGGGCAAATTCCGACAGACTCCTGACAATATTTTATACTTTCAAAAACAGCATTTTTAAGTTAGTTTTATCTCAGTGAAAATAAATGTGCTGTTTGATTTTTTCAGTTAAACAAGCAAAGAGAGGCTCTTTATGGATTCCATGGATCAGTTGCAGGAACGAGGAAAATTTCTTAAAAAACAGCATGTCACCATTACTACTGCCAGTGACCTGGAATATCTTCGAGCGATTAAAAAAATATTGGTTGAGGAATATTCTGAACCATCCCCGGAAATGATTCGCTTCTTTGCGAGCCAAGTATACTCCGGCATACAAACACAACAGGTACTTGATCAGTTCGCACCAATAGTCAAAGCAGCTTTCATGCAGTTTGTCAATGATCGACTCCTTGATCGTTTGCAGCCGGCAATGACCGTGCCGGAACATGAGGTACCTAAAGAGATCGGTACTGCGGACAACGGCGCAGTAAGACATCCTCATCACGACATGATCATCACAAAAGAGGAATTTGAAGGATTCTTTGTTGTGAATGTTATTTGATTTTTTTGACCATCAGCATGTGAACCACTCACCGACACTGCCTTCCTTCGGACTTACTTGATCTCGTCGCTGTCCATACAGGCATAAGCGCTGTATGGGTAGCTTGATTCGAAACTTTCCACCCCGGCGAAGAAGCAGATGAGGTTCGGGTCGGCCAAAAGATAAAACCAGGACCGCTGATTCCGGTACCATCGGTGAAGCCCCTTTTTACTAAAATGGCAATTTTATGGTCGAAAAAAACTTAATGGCTGTAAATGTTTGGTCAACTCTTCAGCGGACTGGTTGTAGCTAATTCATATACCATCCATCAACAGGGCGAAGAATGGCAAGGCAACTGACAGAGAGGGATGCAGAAGCCCTCAACCTGTTTCAACACCGAAACAAGTTGCTGACAGCCCTCAGGGAGCAAAGTCTGTGTGATCCTGAAGAACAAAGTTATGCCATTATTTTTCAGCATTGCTGCGACATTTTGGCAGGGGCATTCCACTGCAATTTTGTTTGGGCTGGAGATATTGACAGAGAGACAAATAGTCTAATTCCCTTTGCGGCATCACCTCCCTCCACTTTCACAAATTCTTCAATAAAAAATCACCTTACAGAAATACTTGGTAAAGAGTTTAACAACGATTTCACCTCGTTTACTCAACCGCTCTACTTACACTTTGCTACCGAAAAGTCCGACAACAATAAATCCGCAAACTACAATTGTGCCGTCTGGCCAGTCAGGTACCAAAATCGAACCTATGGCCTCGTGGCCATGCATTGCGAAGAACAAATCAATATCTGCGACCTGAAGATGGAATTTATTGCCCATGTCGTTGACGATATTGCCCTGGCGCTTTATTCCCAAGACACAGCACGAAAGCTGAAAATCGAACGGGACTTCAACAAAGACATCGTGGACACTATCCAGGCGTTGATGGTGACGATCAGTCCCTGTGGAACTATCGTATCTTTTAATCGGAGAGCGGAACTGGTCACCGGCTACAGTGAACAGGAAATACTGGGGAAATACTGGGTCGACGTTATGGCAGCTCCTCACAAGAGGCTGGAATTCCAACAACTCTTTGCTGAAACACTTAAAGGGGCGCAGGCAAATATACATTTCATAGCACCACTGCTGACTAAGGACGACACAGAACGTTACATTAGCTGGCACGGTTCCATCCGGCAAAATATTGAACAAGGCAAAGTTGGGCTTGTCATGATCGGAATCGACGAAACGGAAAAACTGGCAGCAGACCAGCAACTCAAAATGTTCACAGCCAGGTGGGAAAAGATTTTCATTGCCATTCAAGATCCGGCGCTGGTGGTATCCAACGACAACAGAATACTTGAAGCAAATCCTGCAACCTGTGCTGCTGCAAAGAAACGTCGTAACCAGGTGATTGGCCAAAAAGTATGTGATATCCTCCATGGTGGTCATACCGGAGGAAACCAATGTCCATTAGAACAGTTTATCGGTTATCAGAAAACCCAGATTACTGAGACTGAACTACATGGCCTCCATGGCGCATATATGCTTACAGTCAGCCCACTCATTGAGGAAAACGGAGAAATTAATGCCACTCTTTTGCTTGCCCGAAATCTCACTGAAGAGGAAGTAGTCCGAGCGGAAGCAATCAGGGCAGCCCAATTAGCGGCGATAGGAGAACTTGCATCGGGGATAGCCCATGAAATCAATAACCCAATAAACGGGATTATCAACTATGCCCAGATAATACTCGACGAACCGGAAGATCCTGAAACAAGCGAAAACCTCAGCAATATTATCAGTGAAGGGAAGAGAATCGCCCGTATCGTTTCAAACTTGCTCGATTTTGCCCGCCGCAGAGAAGAAATTCTCGCTCCCGCCAAAATTGACAAAATGATTTCAAAAAGCCTGCAATTGGTCGATCACCTTTTGAAAACAGACGGGATTATCTGTTCCCTCAAAATTGATAATTCGCTGCCTCCTTTAATGTGCAATGAACAACAACTGCAGCAGGTTGTTCTCAATATGATCAGCAATGCCCGTTATGCATTGAATAAACGATACCCAAAGGCCTGCCCGGAAAAGCAGCTTGAAATCAAAGGTGAACTCATCAGATCAGGAGTGGATCACCGACTATAAGATTGACGTTTGCAGACAATGGCATCGGGATAGCGCCAGAAATCCAGCGCAGACTCTTCGATCCGTTTTTCTCCACCAAACCAAAGGGAGAAGGAACCGGCTTGGGCTTAAGCATCAGCCACGGTTTGGTACGGGACCATGGCGGGTACATCAGGGTGCAAAGTAAACAGGGAGAATGGACGAAATTCATAATCGATTTACCAGTTAAAGGCTCAAAAGAGACATCATGAAAACAAAGTTCATTACCGGGGCAGTGATTACAGGTGAATTTGCAGCATTCATTGGCCTGACGATCTTATTACATCTCCCGCTCAATCACCTGGGTAAGGCTAGCTTTGACGGTCACAACCAGTTTCCTGTTTCTCGCACTCCTTGTTGCTGTATTGCTGACAATATTGCGCTCTCTTGATCAACAGGAGAACACCATCAACAATCTGAACAAGGAGTTAGCAATCGAGAAGAACTCAAATCGTAACGTTCAGGCACAATTTGATGAAGCCATCGAAAAAAGAACTTTTGAGCTGCAAAGAGTGAATGGGGCCTTAAACAGTGAGATTGCTGAACGAATTCAGGCCGAGGAAGAGGCTCGTGAACTGCAAAAACAGTTCAACCTTATCCTGGATTCCGCGGGAGAAGGAATCCTCGGTCTTGATAACCACGGTAAGGTGATCTTCATCAACAAGGCCGCCGCTCTCATGCTTGGCTGGGAAGTGGAGGAGCTGCTCGGTAATACCCACCATGAATTAATCCACCATACCCATGCTGACGGTACCGCTCATCCGGTAGAGATGTGTCCTATCTACATGGCCTATCGAGATGGACAGGTGCATTATAAAACCGGTGATGTCTTCTGGTGTAAGAACGGCACCAGTTTCCCTGTCGAGTATGTAAGTACCCCCATCAGGGACCGCGGGATGTTAACCGGAGCAGTGGTCGTTTTTCGGGATATGAACACCTATAAATAAACCTCTGCAAGGACCAGGTAAGCACCATGCCACAAGCAAAAACTGAAGAAGCCGCTATCCTTGTTATCGACGACGAGGTCAGTTTAAGAAACACCTTCCGCATCTTCCTGCAACGCGCAGGGTACAAAACCGTTATCGCGGTAGGTTCATTTGCAGAGGCAGTCAAAGTAGTAACCACCCAGATGTTTGATTTGATCATTTGCGACATTGTCCTTGAAAGTCATTCGGGCATTGATTTGCTCAGGAGGTTCAGGCAACTGGGCGTCAATTGTCCTGTGGTTATGATAACCGGTTTTCCTCAGGTTGAAACAGCAGCGGAAGCGGTTCGTCTTGGTGCATTCGATTATCTCGCCAAGCCGGTCGAAAAAGAAGCTCTTCTGAAAATCGCGCGACTTGCCATTCAACAGCACCATCTTGAACAGGCCAAACAAGCGGCAGACCTTGCCCGGGAACAATATCGCCGCTTCCTGGAAACAATATTCAAGAGCGTCTCCGACAGTATCATTTCCGTCGATACGAACATGAACATCATAAAAGTGAATACTGCAGCTTCGGTGCTTTTTCTACAGATGCAAATGGAACTGTTTGAAGGTGGAAATCTTACCAATATATTGAAAAAGAATAAGGGATTCTGCCAGCTTGCCGATGCTGTAACGCAAGTCATGAAAACCGGCCTTGAGTTGACAGATCATAGGCTTGAGTGTTTCTTGGGTGATATATGCAAAGTTCTCAGCGTCTGTATCTGCCCGCTGGACAATGGTACAGAAGCTCCTGTCGGTGCCGTATTAGTCTTAAGAGACATGACTCTTAAAGAACAGAATCAACCTGCAGAAAGAACATATTTCCACAGAATGATCGGTGCGAGTCCTGCCATGCAGAATGTCTATTTGCTCATTGAAAAAATTGGCAGAGTAGATACCTCTGTCCTGATAACCGGGGCCAGCGGTACCGGCAAGGAACTGGTGGTACACGCCCTGCACCAGGAAAGTCCCCGGCACAACAAACCACTGATCATGGTTGATTGTAGTGCGATTCAGGACAATCTTCTTGAGAGCGAACTATTCGGCCACAAAAAAGGCTCTTTTACCGGAGCCGAAGAAAACAGAATGGGAAGAATCCTTCAGGCTGAAGGAGGCACACTGTTCCTGGACGAGATAGGTGACATCTCGAAGATCATGCAACTGCGCTTGCTCCGTTTTCTGCAGGAAAAAACATTTTATCCGGTGGGAAGTGACAAAGAGAGCAAAGTTGATGTTCGAGTCATCGCCGCAACTAACGTCGACCTGAAGGCAAAGGTAGAAAATGGCAGTTTTCGAGAAGATCTCTACTTCCGACTATTGATTATAGACATTAATCTTCCACCGTTGCGTGCCCGCGGGGGTGACATTACCCTACTCACCAATCATTTCATCCACCACTATGCAAAAAAGCTCAATAAAAATATAACCGGTATCTCCGAACAAGCTCTGGAATTTTTCAGCCAGTACGACTGGCCGGGAAATGTGCGTCAGCTCGAACATTCCATTGAACGGGCATGCATACTCTGTCAGGATACGACCATCTCCACAGAGCACCTGCCGGAGGAAATTCTAAAACAGCCCCAAATGGGCCAATCCAATATATTGCCTGCACTAGAATGGGGCAATGAGCATAAAACGGATCGGATTCACCAATATACTCTCACAGAACAAGAGCAGCAAACCACCGAAGAAATCATATCAGCTCTCAGAAAAGCCGGGGGCAACAAGGCAAAAGCAGCTCGTATATTGAAGGTTGATCGATCAACCCTCTATCGCAAATTGCGAGAACTACATATCGATATGGATATTTTTACCAGCTAGTGTCTGTCCATAAATGAGATATTTTACTCTAAATAGAGGCGCTCGATGAATTTAACCACAGGCATATAGTTGATATTCCGAGGATTAAATTTTGAGAGCCACGAATAGTTAGGGGAAAATAGCCATTTATGGACAGACACCAGCTAAGCCGTACTACAGAAGTGTGGCAACACTTGTGTAGTGCATGCCATGGTTGTGTCGTATCTTCTTTTAATTTTTCCTCTCTCACCTCACCCAACACACTCTGACAATCTGCCTGAAACCGTGTGTTTCACCAAGGATTCCCTTATATCCAAGGAATCATCAAGGTTCGATCGTCCCCTGGCACTACATATGCTATTAAGATATTGATCAAGATAGGAAAATTTATGGAATAGTTTTTTGCCGGGTGAGAGACGATATGACGTTTACAGAAAAACATCTTTTGGATACACCATTTTCCACCGAACAAGCATGCGTTACCTACCTCTTTCGAAAACGCTGGCCATGGGGGTTCAGATGTTCCTTCTGCGGAGCTGTACAGCGGGAGATGGCTCCCGCGTATACAGTAGTATGTCGATATTGTCGCAAGCAAACCTCGATAACGGCTCATACCCTGATGCATGGGAGTAAAAAGAGTCTAGTCGCCTGGATGCGGGTTTCCTGGCAATTCTGTTTTCAATATGACGGCATAAGTGCACGAGAACTACAGCGACTTATGGAGCTTTCATGCTATCAGACAGCCTGGGTCTGGTTGCAAAAAATGCGCTGTGGTGCGGCTCTGGCTGAATCAGCGGTGTGCCGTGACATCGTCCTTTTCGACCTGGTTACCCTGCCACTCACGGCTTCTTCTCAGAACAGAACACCAGATATCGGCATGGCCCTGGAGTTGACCCACTCGACTAAGGCGCGCGTTCGATTTGTAGTACTGGAATCAGACTCATCCTGGGCAATTACAGCTGCCGTCAATAATCTGGTTGATCAGAATGCGACGCTGTTGATTAAAAAGAGCGAATGGCTGTCCCAGGACTGTATTGTTGCCGCTGATCACCTTGGACAACCGACCGGAGAACAGCTCGAACGGGGCCACCTTCTGCAACAAAACACAGTGTTCTGGTTAAACACCGTGTATCGAAAAGCTATTGCCACCTGTCACCTGCAAGGATATCTGGATGAATTCTGTTTTCGGCACAACACAGCATCCTGGCCTGACCGCCTGACTGTCCTGGACCACCTTTTGACAGGTCTGTTGTCTCCTGTTCAAACATCAACCAATACTGAGCAGCCAGCCATCACAGGAGAGGCACCATGAAAAACAGGGTGCAGGCTGGCTTACTTATGATCTTTCTGACTTTTCTTGGTGTACTCGGCTATAACGCCTGGCTATTGGAAACGACACCTCCAGAACGGACATATACTGAATTCCTTTCCGATCTCAAAAACGGACAGGTGGCTTCAGTTCACATTAAGGGCCCTGAAATCCGCGGCGTGGATAAGGTTGACAGGCAATTCAGAACATTTTCACCGGATATCCCGACTCTTATACCGATATTACTGACAAGTAAAGTCACGGTCAGTTCCGAACCGCCACCAACGCTTATCGGTCAATTCATGACCTTGTTTTTTCTGGCTATGACCATGATTTCTTTATGGTTTATTTTTTCCAACAGTTCGTTACATGGAGGCAATCCATGGAAAAAAGAAAGGCGCTTTCAGATCAGGGTCAACCCCGATGACATGAAAACCTTTGCGGACGTTGCCGGCATCGATGAGGTTCGTGAGGAACTCAAGGAAATCGTGGATTTTTTAAAAAATCATGAAAAATACAACTTGCTTGGAGGCCGTATTCCCAAGGGTGTCTTAATGCAGGGGCCTCCCGGCACAGGCAAGACTCTTCTGGCACAGGCTATTGCCGGGGAAGCTTCTGTACCATTTTACTTCATCGGCGGTTCTGATTTCGTTGAGATGTTTGCAGGCGTTGGCGCATCTAGAGTACGAGAGCTCTTTGGCCAGGCTAAAAAGAGTGCTCCCTGTATCGTCTTTATCGATGAAATAGATGCAATCGGTGGCAGGAGAGGTGGAGGCAATAATGGTTCCCACGAGGAACGGGAACAGACCCTCAATGCCTTATTGGTTGAGATGGATGGTTTTTCCAGTAACGAAACGGTGATAGTTATAGCTGCGACAAACCGACCCGACATTCTCGACCCGGCACTTTTACGACCCGGCAGGTTTGATCGACAAGTCACAGTCTCCCTTCCAAACCTGCTTGGCAGAGTCAAAATTCTTGAAGTTCACACTCGAATAATAACTGTTTCGCAGGCCCTCAACCTGACCGCTATTGCCCAAGGAATCCCCGGATTCAGCGGGGCAGATATTGCCAATCTGGTTAATGAAGCGGCGCTGACTGCCGCCAGGCATAAAAAGCAATCGGTGGAAATGAGCGACTTTGAGGAGGCAAAAGACAAAATTTTGATGGGCCTCGAACGAAAAAATGCGGCAATCAATGAACAGGAACGGAGGGTCATTGCCTACCACGAAGCCGGTCACGCGATTGTCTCGCGATTCCTGCCGGAAACCGATGGTCTTCATAAAATCACTATCATACCACGAGGAATCGCTCTTGGCTTGACCCAGCAGGTTCCCGTCGAAGAACGTTATACCTACTCTCTTGTTTATCTGTTGAACCGGATCAAGGTCCTGCTCGGTGGACGTATCGCCGAGAAAATCGTCTTTAACCGCCTTTCAACGGGAGCAGCAAATGATATAGCCGCCGCGACGGACATTGCTCACCGACTGGTTTGTGAATGGGGGATGAGCGGAGTTCTCGGCTCGATGGTCTATCGGCGGACACAACAACAGTTTCTCGGAAATGTTGATATTAAAAGCCACATCAGTGAAACGACTGCCCGAGAAATAGATCTTGAGGTCCGCAGGATCATTAATGACTGCTATGACGAAACAGAGAAACTGCTACGCAATCACAACCGCCTCATTCACGATCTTGCAGAAGTTCTCCTGGTAAACGAAACCATTGATGCAGAAGAGATGGAGATTGTGGTGCAATGTTATATTAACACCAAAAAAAGTCAAAAAGACACTTGCGATAGACAGGAGATTGTCGAGCATCCTGAGGCAAATACTAACAAAATAATGGAGATGACCGTATGAGCACGTTTCAGAAATCTGCAATAGTATTTTTCCAGGTGGCGTTGATCATTTTGTGTTGTCTCCCTGCGTCGAGCATGGACGCAGATGATGCACCAGTGAGTGTTACGATTGAGAGTTTGCAGGAACTCTATGAACCAGTAACTTTTGATCACCAAACTCATTCTGACATGTACGATTGCAGTGCATGTCATCACCACACTACAGGTACGCGAACACAGAGTAACACCTGCAAAAAATGCCATGCTGCATCTGGAGCCACAGACGATGTTTCCTGCTCCGGCTGCCATAAAGACAAAATATCCCCTATCGACCCTGCCAGAAAAGACACGTTGGACAACACAATTTATCACATTGATAAGCCCAACCTCAAAGGCGCGTTACATCTACAGTGCCTCGGATGCCACACCTCTGAAAATGGCCCCACAGGTTGTCAGGACTGTCATGCTTTCACAGCAGCAGGAAAGAAGCGTTTTGCAGTAACCCCATGAAGACAAGGATTGAAACATGATGTGCTATGGAAACCTAACACCCCAGAAGGTGTACTAAAAATAGTGAACGAAAATAATCTGTAAAGCTCTAACAAGGATACAGTGATGGTAGAAGAAACAAGCCGAAGAACAGTGTTGAAGAGTGGTCTGGCTGGAACAATCGCGGCCCTGATACTGCGCCCCAAATCCGCTGAACCCCACGAAATAAAAAAATATCCGAACAGCTTGGGAGTGCTGGTAGATTTGACCCGTTGTGTCGGTTGCAGGAGTTGTGAGGCGGCGTGCAATGCTGAGCAGAAGCTTCCAACTCCTGACAAACCATTCACCGACCAGAGTGTCTTTGAAGAGAGAGAGGATGGTCAGAGGCGACGTACAGACGAAACGCGTTATACGGTGGTCAACCGCTACGACCCTCCCGGACTGGAGCATCCGTTATTTAAGAAGGTTCAGTGTAATCATTGCCAGGAACCTGCATGTCTTACGTCTTGCTTTGTCAATGCCTATACCAAGACTCCCGAGGGAGCTGTAATCTATAACCCGGATGTCTGTGTCGGCTGCAGGACCTGTATGATTGCCTGCCCCTTTTATATACCGACTTTCAAGTATTCAAGCGCTTTCCATCCCCGTATTCTTAAATGTATTTTCTGTTACGACACCAGATTGAAATATGGCAAACCACCCGCCTGTGTCGAGGCCTGTCCACAGGAGGCGCTGACATTCGGCAAACGTGATGACCTGATCAAAATTGGCAGACGAAGGATAGAGGAAAACAAGGGCCGGTATGTGGACCATATCTACGGTGAATATGAAGCCGGAGGTACCTCATGGCTGTACCTCTCAAATGTGCCGTTTGAACAAGTCGGTTTTAATACCGCAATCTCCCATGAACCGATCCTCAATTCGGTAAAAGGTTTTTTGGCCATTGTGCCGATGGTTCTCACCATCTGGCCCGCGCTTTTTGCTGGATTTCACCTGTTGGCAACCCGCAAGGAAGACCACCAAAAAACTCAAAATAAAAATGGCCGGGAGGAGAAATAATGAAGACATTCACTTCTGCAAACGCCCACCTGCCGATAACAGGATCAAGTAAAACAGATGAAACATTATGGACATTGAGAGAGCGCCTGTTCCTCGGCCTGACGTCTAACCAATATCTGCAACAATTGCGGCGTAACCCCGTCAACTGGCTGCTTTTGATAATTTTTTCGGTTGGCCTGCCGCTTCTCCTGCAACGATATGTTTTTGGTCTTGGCTCGGTTACCCATGCCTCCAACGATTATCCTTGGGGTCTTTTTCTGGGATTTGGCCTGTTTGGCATGGTTCCCTTGTCAGCTTCAGGCTTTCTCCTCGGTACGACGGTAACACTTTTTGGCAGGGAGGATTTCCATCCTATTGAGCGCCTGGCTCTCCTTAATGGCCTGCTCGGATATTTTTTTGCCGTAGTATATCTGGAGGTGGATCTTGGTATGCCATGGAGACTTGCCTATCCCATGATAGTATCTTTAGGTCCGGCTGCGGTACTTTTTCTGGTGGCCTGGCATGTTGCAACGTATCTCTCTGTACAGATAGCGGAAGTACTGCCTGCCCTGTTCGAGTGGTTGAACAGGCCAAGCTTGGAAAGTCCATATCAAACGAATGGCTCTGGGTCTTACAATTGCTGGAATCATTCTTTCCACCTTACATCAGGGCGCTCTTGGCGCACTTTTTAACTATGCACCAACCAAACTACATCCTCTCTGGTTTTCCGCCGAATTTCAGTGGATCCACTTTCTCTGCTCCGCCGTGTTCGGCGGTCTGGCGATGGTGATTGTCAGTTCGACCCTGATAAATCGCTACGTGCACTGGCGTTGCGGACAAGCTTTCAGAAAGAGCCTCGATGGCTTAACTCTAGGACTTGCGAAAGGTGCTTCTTATGCGATGATCACTTATCTGGTAATCAAACTGGTCGCCATTGCCCATGATAACGAGTGGGAATATCTTCTCACCGGCTGGGGGTTTTATTATATCCTCGAGGTGGGTTTGGGGGTAGTGCTACCGATGATACTCTTTGCTAAAGGCGTACGAGACAGTGCACTAAAGCCTGTACGTATTGCTGCCTTCATTACTGTTGTCGGGATAATCTGGAATAGACTTAACACTACTATTTATTGTTTCAATTATCAGATATATCAGGAAATACCGCACTGGAAGGAGATTTGGCTGACAGTAACCCTCTATGCTCTCTACTTTGTTATCTATCGCTTCATCGTTTATCGTCTGCCGATTGTCTTTGAGTGGGAGGAGTCATCTCATCGAGGCTAAACTGTGGGCCTCACCTCTCTTGAAGGATATACAACACAAACGTAGCTGTGTTGTACATCCTTCCCTCAGGATGAGACAGTAATGTTCAATCACTCGTCATCTCTAACAAACAAGCCAACATTAAATAATTTAAATAACTATACAATATCAAATAGATACATTTACAAAGACGTATCTTTCTTCAATCGAATATTCCTTCGCGTAGATAACTCTTATGGCACGTCTGATGCAACTCATTAAATAAGAGGTGGTCAACAGATCATCCAAAACATGGAGATATGAACGGAGGACACCATGAAAAGCCCAATTATTACCAGAGAAAAAATTCAGTTCGATATCAGTGATGAAGTCATGGGATTTACACTCAAACTCGGCACTGTGCTCAGTGCAATGATTGGAGTCTGGGCGGTATCATGTTTAGTTGCCGGTTTGATAAGTGTTGGACCTCTTCAGATGGTTAAAGGATATATAACCGCAATCACAGGTTTTTAATAAAGTGCATATACCGCAGGAGGAAGAAAATATGGCAACAATAAAATCAAAACCAGTAGGCGACAGTACTGATAGGTACTGGATGTCTCTTCGGCCTATGGGCTCTCGCTTCACTTATGGGGGGATTGTACCGGGTCGACTGGCAAGTGACTGAACTGGTGAGGCAGTATCTTGTTGCCAGTGGCATGATTCAACCGATACACACTCTGGTAGATTTTTATACTCATATAAAGGGCATTGAATATATTATCTGCGTCGCATTTTTTGTGGCGTTTCCAATCTTTTTTCAATACGTCGATAAACGAAAAACTCAGATCACCACATCACTCGGATCTCATATCAAATCAAGTAATTGAACAAAACAGTCATATCAGTAAAATTTTACACTTAGAGGTCAAAGTATGCAACAACGAGTCAGCAACATGTCAGAGAGTGCAGATCCAAAAAACAGCACAAACAAGACAGAGGACGATGCTCAATATAACAATCCTCGAAGCAATACCGGTAGAGGGAAAGGGCAAGGAGGGGGAAAAGGCCGGCGGGATGGAAGCGGTGGAGGAAAAGGAAGAGGCGGTGGAGGTCAAGGTGGCCGACGTAATCAAAATGGATAAGCTAAACTTGCTTGCTCTACAGGCACCTTGAAAGACATGCTTTTGTCCTTTGCAAAAGAGATAGGCTCGAACTTAAAGATTTGCCAATTGAAATTCGTCGTACCGACAAAGGCTAGACGACCCAAAATTCTAAAAATACTAGAAAGCCCTTGGAGTATCTAGAGCTCAATAAAGAAAATCTGCTTGAATTGCTGGCAGATTGTGGCTGGAATAAAGTGGAAGTGGGCAGGAGAGCAGGAGTAAGCCGTACCGCTATCTGCAAATACATGAAGAAATGTGATATTCCACTATAACGTGAGCAGGAGCGCAGTACCTCATCAGAACGCTATCCTTAACTACTCCACTTTACGACCCGAGCGGCCATCAATTTCCGGGAGAGTGATTTGATATTTGTTCAACTTTCGAAAAAGGGTGCTCTTATGGACTCCGAGATCTTTTGCCGCCGCGAGCCTATTGTAGTTATTTCGCTTTAACGCCTCGACAATAGTTTCTTTCTCACTCAGCCCAACACTCTCCTCCATGGATAATCGAACTCCAGGCCGACCATTTCCTTGCTGAGTCATTGCACTTGGGGACTCAGATAATTCGAGGGTTACGGCAACTTTGCCCTGAGTTTGACTAACGCAGCCAAAGAAGAAAGGTCAAAAGCGGAATGACCCTCTTTTTGACCCCTTTTCTTTTCTACCCTATCTCATTTTTTCTTCTCTTCATTATCCTTATAAAACTTCATTAGTGGAGAAGTGGGTATCCTACCAAATTTATCCTTTTGCTCCAGTAGGCTATCGGTTATCAATGTTAAATAATCGTCGACTATTTTATTTCTAAGAGGGCCGGAGTAATAAATCACATTATCATTCTGATAATTAATTATGCTTGCCAACACATTTAAAGGAGTACCACCAAGCTTGTCTATCGTTGGAGAAGTGCTGCTCACTTCACTTAATTTCATGTAAAGTGACTCTTCGATCTTGGAAATTAGCACAGTATTGTCACCTAAATTCTGACGACAATAGTCAAGTAAATCAATATCGTATCCTGCATAAGACAATAATACATTAGCGATTTTTAAATTAGTAGTATGTCTTGCAGCTCGCTTATCAGAACCATCAAAACTCGAGCATGAACAATACAGGAGAATAGCCACTAACATGCAAAGAATAGTCTTTTTCATTTCGTTCTCTAATTGTTTCTGTTAATGTAATAAGTTGTTGAGTGCTTATATAGATTTTGGAAGGTATTCTCATTTATTAACTTTGGCCCAGAAGTCAGCAATATTAAAGTATCAGTTTCGATTGCATGCTGATCCAGTTGAGCAGCATCATATAATGACTTTACATTTCCCAACACTGGAATTTCATTGGTCCATCCATACAAAAACTCCGCGTATTCCTTTAGTCCTTCATTAAATCTCTTATTTGCTTTTCTACCTGCAAAGTCTTTGAAACCATGCCATAACTTTGCAAAACCACTCATTCCGGTCTCTTTAAACCTCTCAATGTTATAATAATTATCAGTTCCATATTCATAAAAAAAGTTAAATTCAACAGGAGAGAGAGCAGGTAAAGAATCAAAAACCGCTGGTGCTTTGATAGAAACACCAGCGAAAAATGACACATACTCACGTCTCAACGAAGCTGATAGCCCATTGTAAGCATTTGCACTGATCGTCTTTATGCTATTTAAAATTCCTCCATGGCCTGAAGAGATACCAAGCCTATCAACTTGATTAATCCCATTATTTTGTACATCACCTAATGGACCGGGGAGTGGGGATTTTCGCAGACATGAGGTTCCGTCGTTTATATTGTCAATGTTTCCGTAGCCACATATAGGTCCTGGGATTCTTCCGCTTGCCATTGTTATTTTCCTGTTAATATTAATCTAGCCCGGGTTTCCTGATTATCAATCAGATACGTTTTATATGATGTGTTGCCATGTACCTTAGCTTAAAACACTCTCTTCTGGTTGGTCGAAGCCGATATGCGGCCGAAAAAGCCCCATATAGTGTGTAATTCCTATACTTGTTTCATTTCGGATACTTACAATAAAAAGGATTATACCATGAAGGCCACAGAAGTAAAACGATTTGATCCCCTCTAGCAGAGTCACCTGAAGATGCTCAAACTACGGGGAAAAAGCGAATCTGGAAAAACATTATCGGCGGCGATTAAAGTCGAGTGTAAAATTTGGCATAAATTTCAAAGATATACGATACATCCATCTCTATAAATTAATACTTTTTGAAACTTTCGTAGCGTATGCCAAAGCCAATTCTGCGAGTTGAGATCGAAAAGTCGGACGGAGTGGTTCGTAAGCTAGAATTTCCCTCGGTGAACTTACACAGTAATCCTGAAATTTTTCAGACAGATGTTCGACCGCGGTCAGCGGGCTCCCTAATTTTATTCTTTACGCCCCGAGCGGCCATCAATTTCCGGGAGAGTGATTTGATATTTGTTCAACTTTCGAAAAAGGGTGCTCTTATGGACTCCGAGATCTTTTGCCGCCGCGAGCCTATTGTAGTTATTTCGCTTTAACGCCTCGACAATAGTTTCTTTCTCACTTAGCCCAACACTCTCCTCCATGGATAATCGAACTCCAGGCCGACCATTTTCTTGCTGAGTCAAGTAGGCAGGCAAATGAGACACCTCTATCTCTCCTTCAGAACAGAGGACAAATCCGTGTTCAATGATATTCTCCAGTTCACGAATATTACCGGGATAATCATGGGCCAGCAGTAAAGACATTGCATCGTTACTGACCTTTGACACAGAACGACCTTTAATATGATTCATTTTGTTGATAAACCGCTCAACAAGCAGGGGAAGGTCTTCCTTGCGTTCGCGAAGAGGCGGCAACTGGAATCGGATAACATTAATCCGATAAAAAAGGTCCCGGCGAAATTCACCGTCTTCAACCATCTGGTTAAGATCACGATTGGTCGCGGCAACTATTCTGACATCGGTTTTAACTTTTTCCACACTGCCCAGCGGATGAAACTCCTTTTCCTCAAGTACCCGAAGCAGTCTAACCTGAAAGGCCGCACTGGTATCGCCTATCTCATCGAGCAGGATTGTCCCTTTACCCGCAGCCTGGAATAAACCCGGTTTATCCTTCTCGGCATTGGTAAAGGCCCCCGCTTTATAGCCAAAAAGCTCAGATTCCAAAAGCGTATCAGGAAGAGCGCCGCAATTAATAGCAACAAAAGGTTCCTCTTTACGAAGTGACAGATTGTGCAGAGCAGAGGCCATTAATTCTTTCCCGGTGCCGGTTTCCCCTTCGATAAGTACGGTGCTGTCGCTCTCTGCCACCTGCTGGAGAATATTGAAGATCTTTTTCATCCCCTTACTGCGGCTCACCATATCACCAACTTCAAAATTACCGATTAGCTCACGGCGTAACTCCTCCACCACACTGTGATCTCGAAAGGTTTCAACACCACCCAGAATTTCTCCTTTCACATTTTTCAAAGGTGAGGTAGACACACCAATAGGAACGCGCTGTTGACGATTATTGATGATATAGGTACTGCTGGAGACAAAGGATTTTCCCTCCTTCATTGTGCGTTTTAAAGCACAATCCCCCTCGCACATGTTAGAGCGAAAAACTTCCCAGCAATAGCGCCCAATGGCCTCACTGCGTTTGGTACCGGTGATCTCTTCAGCGGCCCTGTTAAAGCTCATTATCCGCCAGTTATGATCAACGGTGAAAACACCATCGGAAATAGATTCGAGGATTATTTCATTGGCGGCTTTTGAAATCGAGGACGACTCTTTCTCTTTCATTATTTTCCTGTTTTTTCAATCGCTCGCACAACATACGGATAGATATTTTCTGTTATTATTTTATACCCTTGTGCATTTGGATGGATTCCGTCTTTTTGCGTCAGATTTTTTTTCATCGCCACTCCGTCGAGGAAAAACGGCATAAGAATCGCGTCATATTCCTTGGCCAGTTTGGGGTATATCCCATTAAAGCTCGCAACATAGATCGGTCCTAAATTCCAGACCATTTTCATTCCGGCGAGCAGAACGACCACATCCCTTTCCTTCAGGAGTTGCAATATTTCCCGGAGATTCTTCTCGATCAGCTTTGGATCAATACCGCGAAGTCCATCGTTTGCCCCCGTTTCCAGTATGACGATATCGGGTTTCAAGGTTAAGATCCATTGCATACGGGAGAGCGTTCCACTACTGGTTTCTCCACTGACCCCAGCATTCACCACCTTGAAATCATACCCCGCAGCCTGCAATTTGTTTTCAAGTAATACCGGATAACTCTCACTCTCATCGAGTCCGTATCCCGCAGTAAGGCTATCCCCCACTGCCACAATTGTTCTCATTGTTTTGTTCTCATTTGACGACACAACCTTTTCACCCTCTTCTCTATTGCAACCACTGCAAGACACCAACGTTATGAGCATAAACACAAAAAATATTTTTACCATAGTTTCCTCCATCCCGATACCGCTAACCGGTCATATTTCCATCATAGCTGTTCTCTCAGAAAACGTATGGGTTTCTGCCGCAGAATCGATAACGAGCTTAAAAGTCCCAAAGCAACCACCAGACAAACTGTCAACCCCAACATGACAAGACTTATAAGCCAACTCGAATCGTAAGAAATTTTAAAGAGAAAGTGACAGAGTCCCCAGCTGCCAGCCTGCGCAACAACAATGGCACAACCGCCGCTAAAGAGTGCCAGCAGAAGATTCTCAAGAAAAAACACCTGCAGCACAAATCGCGTGCCGGCCCCAAGAACCTTATAATAAACCGCCTCTTTTATTCTTGCCATCCTTGTGGCCAAAACTGAGCTCACCAGAATAAAAGCACCAGCCAGAATTGAAAAAGAAGCGAAAAAATTTATGATTCTAGAGAGTTTTTGTATGATTTTGTCAAGTTCAGCGGCAGCCTCGCTAACATTGAGAGTACTGATATTCGAGAAATGATTGACAATGGCATTCTCCAGCTCCGGTATTTTCTCTTTTTGAACCCTCAGAGCTGCAAAAAAAGTTTGAGGGGCAGCCTGAAGATCACTCTCCCGAAAGACAAAATAGAAGAAAGGATACAGCATCGATTTAGTCCGACTGCGAATGGAAGTTACCTCGGCCGTCATCGGCACGCCCTGAACATTGAATTGCAAGACATCACCAATCTTCATGTCGCCCATCTCCGCGACCGTATCAAGAATTGAAACCGGGATCATCCCTTGTTGATAATCTCCTTTACCAAAAAGGGAATTTCCTTCGATAAATATTTCATCATCGAGAAGTTTATCACGATAGGTAAGGTTGAATTCCCGGGCAAGACTGTCGCCTCGCTTTTTCAATTCATCTTTTCTCTTTACCTTGTTGCCATTAATCGAAGTAAGTCGCGCACGAATTATCGGAAAGAGTTCCACTTTCGCTCCGACAAGATTCAAAAATTCCTGTTTCTGGCTTTTTTGAATATCAAGGCAAAAGAGATTTGGGGCATCAGAAGGATAGGAGGCAATATAGGTCCCATGGAGATTATGCTCCACAAGATAGATGGTCAACAGTACGGACAGCGCAGAGGCCAGTGTTACCACAATCGTTCGGGTAGCGTTCCCCGGTCTCAGCAAACTTCTTGCGGCCTGCCGCATTGGTAGCGACTTTATGGTGATGCGTGAGAGCAGAAACAACATTGTTCCAACCAACAATGAGATTACCACGATCAACCCGAGGACACCCCCGATAAAGTACAACCCGGTGTGCACATCTTCCAGCTGTCGAATGACAAGTCCGCTAAACAGAATGATCGCGCAACCTATCAGCACAAAGCTCCCTTTACGATTGACGCCGGAATCATTGTCCTTTCTGAACACCGATGCCGGTTTGACGTTTTTGATCCTGCTGAGCGGCAAAAAGGTGAAAAAGCTCACCACCACGGCCCCTAATCCCATTCCTTCCATAACATCGAAAAGAGATCCGCCAAGAATAATCTTATCCGGTAAAAGCCCTGCAAAGAGGCTCGAAAAACTTTTTTCAAGCAACAGTCCTGTCAAGATGCCCAGAAAGCTGCCAAGTCCGGCCAGAATAAATACTATTACCAGGTAATGACGCAGTAAAAACGAACCGGTTGCCCCAAGCGAGCGAAGTATTGCAAAACTCTTTTCCTTCTGCCGTAACAAGGCGGCAAGAGAACTCTGCATACCAATACCGGCGAGCAACAGGGTAAAAACAGAAATCAGAGACAAGAAAAATAACAGATTATCAAAAAAACGTTTGACTCTCGATCCGGCTGTAGCATACGTATCAACGCGTTCCTGACCGGCAATTGTCCTGTTTTGTAGTCTGGCATAGACATTGTCAATCTGGGTGTGATCAGCAATTTTCAGAAGCGCTTCATATTGTACTCTGCTGCCCATCTTGACCAGATCCATCTGGCCCAGATCGACGGCGGGAACGAAAATGCGCGGTCCAAAATTAAAGAAATCGACAGGTCGTAGCGATTCACCTGTGACCACATCAACGATATCAAAAGAACTTTCACCGAGAAGCAACCTGTCACCGACGGTAAGCCCCATGCGCTGAAGAAGTGCCGGTGCCACGATAGCTTTACCCGGTTGCAAAACTGAGCCAAAATTTCGGCCGGAGAGCAGTTCTACCTTGCCGTAGAGGGGATAGCCGTTTTCCACCGCTTTAATATTACTAAACAGTGAATCCCGACCATCCTCCCGCCTGGCAACTGAGTAAAATTCCCAGGTGCGAACGACCTCGATCCCCTTTTCCCGGCCAAGTGTGGCGAGTTCCTGCAGCAAGGCCGGCGAGAATTCATAATGAGAATGGACAATAATATCTCCACCATGCAGTCCCCTTGCATCACTGACGATAGATCGCTGGACATCTCGTCGGAAACTGTTTATGGCAACGATGCTCACAAGAGAAAGGGCCACACAAAGGACAAAGATTGCGGCCTGACTTTTACTATGCATCATCTCCCGCATCAGAAACCGAACATTCATCGCTGTCTCAACTCCCCTCTTTAATTATGCCGTCGCGGAGAACAACTACTCTGTCTGCTCGACTTGCCAGTGACCTGCTATGGGTTGCGATAACCAGAGTCATCTGACGGTCCTTATGGAGATCGAGGAGCAATTTTATTATACTTTCACTGTTCTCGGAATCGAGATTACCTGTCGGTTCATCGGCAAAAACAATTTGGGGATCGTTGACAAGGGCTCGACAAATAGCAACCCGTTGCTGTTCTCCACCTGAAAGCTGCTCCGGAAAATTCTTGCCTCGGTGTCCAAGCCCTACCCGGTCAAGAAGTGCCTGTGCCTTGCTCTGGGCATCAGCATCTTTTTTCAGCTCAGCTGGAAACATAACATTTTCCAAACCGTTGAGAGAGGGAATCAGATGAAAGGCTTGAAAGACAAACCCTGTCAAATTGTTGCGGACAGGCGCCAGTTGATCCTCGGTCAAATCCGTGATATCACTTCCAGCCATAATAATTTTTCCGGTACTCGGCCTGTCAAGCCCTGACAGCAAACTCAGCAGGGTTGTTTTACCGCTTCCGCTGCTGCCCGCTATAACGACAAATTCGCCCTTATCAATAGTTAGGGAGATGTCATTGAGCACTGTAATTTTCTTTCCACCGAGAAAATAGTGTTTTGAGAGCATTTCGGCTGTGAGAATCGTATTCGACATAATTTTCCTGCAGTTATCGCGCATTACGCACTGGGTTGATTGCTTCCTGCTTATCATAACCACTTCGGATAGAATTTCGAGCCATCCGCTCAGCTTTATTCCCCTTTTCCTCTTCTAAAGGCTGAACTAAAATCATCAAACCGCCCCGGCCTAACAATGAAAACCATTCAGATCACCACATCTGTCTGTTTCTTTTCAGAAGAATGGTGAAGTTATGATTGGTCGCACATAAAATGACAGACCACAGCAATCGAAAAATATTATGCGTGGTATCCTAAACATACCAATAATACTTTTATTTTTTCTACGATAAATTTACAAGAAGTATACTCAATGTAACAATTGAAAATGGCAGGATTGGAAGGCGGAGGCAGGACACAGGCCAGAAAAAATATTTTCCAAGCAATGTTTAAATTATATAAAGGAAAAATCAATTTAAGAAAACACATCTCCCCCTGAAAAAGAGACAATGGGGAGTACCTCTTCTTCTATGGAAAAAATTATTACTAACGATATTACAGGATACTGATGCTATAGAGTTCTTTTTGATATAACATAGACGGGCAAGGTCTTCTCAGTTGAAACAAGAAGACCTTATCTTTATTTTTCAGACCTACTGATCAATCAAAAATGTTTCAAGAGATTCTCCGGTTTCAATACGAGCCTTAAATACATTAGGCATACGCCCTTGACCGGTCCAGGTAATATGTTCTCCCGCTTCGTTCCAAATCTCATATTTTGGCTGACGCGGTGCCCGTTTGCCAGGTTTATCAGAAGACGCATCCTGCAATTCATCAAGATCAATGCCATCTGCAGCCAATGCTTCACGATACTTACGAATTTTCTCAAATCTTTCTGCATTCTCGATCTTCGCCGCCTCTTCATCGGCAATTCGATCATCAATAATTTTTTGAAGCTTGATTTTAATTTCTTCCAATTGTTCAACGCCTAATTCTTTTATAGCACTTTTAAAGCGACGAGCGTGTGTAATAATTCTCAGGAAATCATTCATCTCTAATCCTCTTTGATTAAAATATATTTCTTTTATAAAAAGAATATTTATAAATTCAAGATCAATAATAATAATGTCCAATCATTTTTTCAAGGTTTGAGTATAAATTAATTTCCATTGCATTTCATCTATGTTCACCAAAATTCAGACAAACGCGCAGTTATAACCTGTTACACATTCTTCAAGCCAACACCTAACCTATTAAATGTCCTGTTTATTTTACAAAGAATTGTTGCTTTTTATACTGGTATGACAGGATAGACAAATGCTGGAATAATACGAAAAAAGCAACGGACAAAAAGTTAATTAGTGCGTGAAGAGGTAATGGTGCTTTAGCGCACAAACAAAAAGCAAGACCTGCCATCAATATACAAATTAAATCTTCACCACACCCCACACAAGACCCTAACCTCCAATTTTGTCCACTTGCCAAAAAGAATTGGAGGGATACTTAGAACCTTACGGCTAGCGCTATCCCCTCTCCGTAACAAAAATTTTAAAACCAAATCTGGTATATGGTTTATCGAAAACAATATATTTTCTTCGACAAACACCATTTTTCCTATCCCGCACACTGGATAACTTTACTGACAAACCATGTGATATTAACTTTGATACGTCTGACAAAGTGTTTATTTTAAAAACCGGGGCAGTGTAGAAGTGTTGTGGCTCTCGAATTCTCTGTCAATGTGCCCTTTTTCATCCGGCATCTTGACCAGATCGATTCAATGATGTTCGCTGCCGTTGCTGTCAGTTAGAAATTTCTTGAGGGAATCCTGCAATTGATGTCAAAATAGAGGAGGTCATTATCAACTCATCACTCGACACCCTAATGCAACCCATACGGCGTGCGGCATTACTGCTTCTCGCGATTCTGACTGGTGTAATTGCCGGGTTAGGTGCACTCTTTTTTCGTGGTTTGATTGCACTGGTGCATAATCTTTCATTCTTCGGCAAGTTTTCTTTTGTATATGACGCAAACCAGAACACCCCGGCGAGTCCATGGGGTATTGCTATCATCCTCGTACCAGTCATCGGCTCTGTTTTGGTTACCTTTCTGGTCACTAAGTTCGCGCCTGAGGCCAAAGGACATGGTGTACCGGAAGTCATGGACGCTGCATACTACGGCAAAGGTATCATACGACAGGTTGTAGCTGTCATCAAATCCCTGGCTTCTGCACTTTGCATAGGTACTGGAGGTTCCGTGGGGCGTGAGGGTCCGATAGCCCAAATCGGCTCCGCCTTCGGTTCAACGATCTGCCAAATCATCCCAATGACACCTACAACGTATCACGCTGATCGCAGCCGGAGCCGGTGCCGGCATTGCCGCCACCTTCAACACACCCATCGGCGGCCTGCACTTTGCTATCGAGTTGATTTTGCACGAGGTAAGTGTAACCACGCTTGTCCCTGTCGCGGTAGCCACTGTTACCGCGACATACATTGGTCAGTTGTTCTTCGGAGTGCATCCTGCCTTCGTGATCCCTGAATTCGAACAAGCCTATTTTATCCCCCTAAGTCCTTGGCTACTTATTCCATACGCTGCACTTGGCGTATTCATGGGCTTTACTTCCACACTGTATATCCGCACCCTCTATTTCTTCGAAGATTTTTTCGATAAACTTAAAGGAATGAATCCCTACCTTCGTCACGCCGGGGGCATGCTGGCAGTCGGCGTGATAATGTATGGGACATTTCTCGGGACAGGTCTTTATTACGTGGATGGTGTCGGCTATGGAGCGGTCCAGGACATACTGACAGAGCACCTGACCTCGATTTATATTTTCATACTTCTCTTTGTTTTGAAACTTCTGACGACCTCTCTCACTTTAGGATCTGGAGGTTCCGGTGGGATCTTTTCTCCGGCCCTTTTCCTTGGTGCTACCGCCGGTGGGGCTTTTGGTATCCTCCAACAACACCTTTTTCCCGGGATATCCATCGATCCTCCGGCCTTCGCTGTGGCTGGCATGGCTGGGATGGTAGGCGGAGTGACAGGGGCGGCGATGACAGCCATCGTTATAATTTTTGAAATGACCCTCGACTATAATGTCATCCTTCCTATTACCATTACAGTGGCGCTCAGCTACGGTCTGCGGACCATGTTATTGAAGGAGAGCATCTATACCCTCAAGCTCGTTCGCCGAGGCATTATATGCCGAGCGCACTTCAGGTAAACCTGCTGCACATCCGATCTGCCCGCGACGTAATGCAGGAGAGTGTTGCCTTGGTGAACGTTTTGGACAACCTGGAAACACTAAAACAGCTGGCGTGCAGGAATTTGTCTATGCGGTGGTTTCTTGTGGTGGATAAAGGACAGGTTGTGGGCGTCATACCCCACGATTATGCGCTACCGGCTCAGGAAACTGATATCGAGGCTTCACCCTCTGTTACAAGTATAATGCGCCATGATTTTATTTTTGCTTCAGAAAATGACAAATTGACCGATATAGTCGCTCGGATGCATCGCCCTCATGCTTCTGTTGGAGTGATACTCAGTCGTGAAGGAAGGGCTGCCTCTGCAGATGCTGTTGTTGGCATCATTACTTGGGAACATATCGCCGAGGTACTGGAGGAGTCGGTCGATCTATTCACTGAGTATCGGTCAACGCCTTAATATCAGCTAGGTAAATTGCCCACCAGCATAAATAAAAAAGCAATATTGTTTAGAAACGATGGCCCTTCCGTACCCTCTTTTCTTTACAATAGTGTTAATTTGCGGTCGCACATTTTTCGCTGCACAATCCTGGTCCTGCATCATTACATTGACGCTAACGTTAAAGTCTGATACGTAATAGTAGCGAGTTACTTATAATATTATTTGAAAGAGATTTTTCCTGCTTTCCAACAAATTGTGGAGGAAGACGATGGAGTCTGAAAAATATTCTGATATTAGTGTGAATTACGAAAACAAGGTAGCCAGGATTTCAATTAACAGACCGGAAAAGCTCAATGCAATCCGGATCAAAACATACAGAGAACTTATATCGGCACTACAGGCCGCAGATGCGTCACCCGACTGTCATATCATTGTGCTGGATGGAAAAGGTGGTCAATTTACAGCAGGGAACGATCTTTCAGATCTGGTTGGCGGTGAGCAAGTGCAGCTTATGGATTGCGTGAAGAAGATTTTTACTACCGTTGCACAACTAAAAAAAGTCATAGTTGCCATTGTCGAAGGTGTTGCTGTTGGTATTGGCACAACCATTTTACTCCATTGCGATATCGTCATCGCTTCCAGCAAGACAAAATTCCGTTTGCCATTTGTCAATTTAGGTGTCGGCCCGGAAGGTTGCTCCAGTGTACTTCTTCCCAGCTCAATTGGTCAGAAAATGGCGAGAGAAGTATTGCTGACAGGTAGATTCTTTTCTGCTGATGAGGCGCTTACCTGGGGCTTGATTAACAGAGTGGCAGATCCAGGCAGGGCAGCAGAAGTAGCAGAGGAATACATTGTGCCAATACTCCAGCAGCCATTGGCTTCTCTTTTGGCCACCAAGGATCTCATGCGCGCCTCACAGCCGGACGTTACAAAAGTGATTGACGAAGAGCTCAAGGCTTTCAAGGAATTATTACAGACAGATGAGACTCAGAACCGAATTAGTGCTTTTTTAAGAAGATAGTAAACAGTAGTGCGTGCCAGGAGAGAGTGTAATCACATCGTGGATAACTTTCTCCAGAACGCCTTTGTGATCGGGCTTCTTTATAGATTTCCAAGCTCTTTGCTCTGCTGCCAGATTTGTATTGCACAACAGGCAGCATCCTTAAAATCATTGCAATTCTGCACCTTATTACTCGTCAGTCTGATCAAAGTTTTGACCAACTGATTATCGTGTAAAGAGGCAGAAGTAAAGCAACGCTCAAAGAAAATAAACAGATTCTTCCTGGCAGGAAAATAACTCTCGTTGTAATCTCCCCATCAACCATGATATCTTTGCTTTGAGTTCCGTAACTGTTCTTCTGCTGTTTCAGCTGTAAGCAGACCAAAGCAAAAACAGGTATTAAACTAAATTATTTTAATATCTTACACAGCACAAAGCTCGATCGAATCAATGAGTGAGAGCCGGATTTTCACAGAAACCTCTACAGAAACAACTGGAGAAAGGTTAGATGTTTGGAAGTAGAGAAGAAGAGCTCGTAAAACAATGTCGATGGGCTTGTAGAACGATGATGTATCACCATCACTGTATTGTTGTGGTGATTAGCTTTTTTTTGGGGTTATATGCCGTAAGTTCCGCAATCGCAGAAGAAAACAAGACGCTTATAACAGCCGGGCCTTCATGGGAACGTTTAACCAACAAAGATGGACATGGATTGTATCATGACATCATCAAGCAGGTTTTTGCAGGGTACGAAGTGAAACATTTCTATGTCTCAACAGTGCAAGCTAACTCAATGGTAACCATCGGCCGTGCAGATATAAAAATGTGTGAGACAAAGGAGATAGATTCCCTTGTTCTGTCAAGCACCCCGATGTTTGAAGATGATTTTTACGCACTTTACCTTCGCAAGAGAGTCGATTCAAGTGAGGGAAAGTTTTCCCTTGAAGGGAAAAAAGTCGTCTGGAGACAGGGATACTACTCCAAGTTGGATTTCTCGGTACCAGTTAATTTTATAGAAGTTCGCAGTGACGCATCTGCATTAAAAATGGTCGTGCACGGCAGAGCTGATTTTTATATTGATGACCTTAACCTGATCAAGAAGTCATTCGACAATGCAGGGGAGAAATTCGACCCTGAAAAATTTGGATTGGAGAGAGTCGGCACCAGGAAATACTTTCCGGTTTTTGCCAATACCCCCCGGGGAGATGCTCTGCGAAAGCATTATGAAAAGGAGATGGCGCGACTATTCAAGGAAGGAAAACTCCAGAGGATCTATGCTCTTTGGAATTTTCGCATGCCAAAATTCATGTTTAGCGAATCTCGAAACTAATTGGCTGACATCACAGGAATAATGTATGAAACTCGTTAGCCTTAAAACAAAACTCCTGCTTTCCACGATACTGGCCTGCACTTTGATTGTATTGGTGATTTCTTTCATAGATTTGCTCCAGTTCAGAAATGCGGAAAAGGCAAGAATTCAAGAAGAGTTCGTAAATTTTGAAAAAGGGGCCAAGCAGACGATTCGTGAAGCTGTTTGGCGGTATGACTGGGAAATGGTCAAAACAATACAGGAAAGCCAGACCAGCAAAGTCATCAGCTTCGTTGAAATTTGTGACAACATGGTTTCCAGATGCCTGCAATATGGCACCCGGGACAACATTCCTTATCTTGACCACCAAACACCCATTATGTACACAGAAGGAGATTCTGGAGAGCAGGTCCAAATCGGCAGTATTTACCTCCAGAGCCATTATGAGACATTTCCGGGCCATATATATTACGATCTGCCAAAGTTATTGCTCACAAATATCCTGAGTGTTTTCGGGATTGCTCTCATATTATTTTATCTTTTTCATCGACAGGTGGTGCAGCGTTTGCTGGTTCTTGAGCAATATACAAGCAAAATTGACCTGCAAAAGATCAGCAACGTTAATTCCCCGGCAAATAGCGACAAAAAGAAATTGCGAGACGAGATTGACCTTCTCGGGGATGCGGTCGGCGGTTTGGTCGAAAAAATAAAAGATGAACTGGATCGACGGCAGACGTTGGAAAAGCAACTCAATCAAGCCCAAAAGATGGAAGCCCTGGGCAATCTTGCCGGAGGTATAGCTCATGATTTTAATAACATCCTCGCAGCTATTCTAGGGTTTGCCGAGCTCAGTTGTCTCAAGAGTGAACCTGGCTCAGAGATATATCAAAATTTGGAAAAGATAATGAGCGCAGGCCAGAGAGCCAGAAATCTGACTTCGCAAATTCTGGTTTTCAGTCGGAGAACAGAAATTCCACTCGAGATACTCACACTTGCCGATGTACTGGAAGAAGCATTGAATCTCGTACGTGCCTCTCTACCTGCAAGTATCCGAATAAAAACTGTTGTAGAACCAGAACTGCGGATTAAAGGCGATTCAACAAGGCTGCACCAGGTTATAATGAACGTGGCAACTAATTCAGCACAGGCTATTGGGGATAGATGCGGAAATCTGACAATCACTCTCAAGGCTGTTTCGCTTGATAAGCCGCAGGCTGAAAAGTTTGTATTGCAACCAGGGCGTTTTTGCTGTCTTGAGTTTTGCGATGATGGCCCTGGCATCCCTGAAAAAATTCAGTCCAGAATTTTCGAACCATTTTTCACAACCAAACAATCGGGAAAGGGTACCGGTATGGGCCTCGCCGTAGTGCACGGCATTGTTCAAATCCATGGTGGTGCCATAATCATGGAAAGCAAGCTGGGGGTGGGGACCACTTTCTCAATCTATCTCCCTCAAACACAAGAGAGTGTTGTTGATATTGACAGATTGTCGAATATTCCAGAAGGCAACGGGCAGAATATTGTCATCATTGATGACGAATTACAAGTACTTGACTTGGGTACATCCATCCTTGAGAGTCTTGGTTACAAAGTAGCTTCATTTAATGAGGCGAAAACCGCTCTTGCATTTTTGAGGGAAGACACCTCTGTAGATCTCGTCATCACTGATTTGACAATGCCGGAAATGAGCGGAGTCGAGTTAGCAGCCTCGATCAAGGTCTTTCACCCGAATATACCGATTGTACTCTGGACTGGCTATAAAGACGATATAGCTTCGGAAAGCCTGAAAAGTAACTTGATCAGCCGCATCCTCCAGAAGCCTTTTGACATTGAGGACCTTGCCCAGGCGGTGAACCAAGTTATCGCAAGCAAACAACCTGACGCCGTAGCATTACCGCAGTAAATACAATGAGGCCCCCAGTGAAAAGATTATTGCCTGTTCTTTTTATTCTAATAATCCTGCAGCCTCTTTTGTGCCATAGCTACGAGATCTTGAAAATCAATACGTCGATTAAACCGCCCTTCTCAACCGAACAGGAGAACGGCTTTTTTGATTTGCTATTGAATGAATTATTTACAAGAATCGGAGTCCAGATCGATCTGGTCCGACTGCCCGCAGAACGAGCTCTTCAGATGGCAAATGAAGGATTGAGTGATGGGGATATACCAAGAATTTCCGGATTGAACACCTTGTATACAAACCTCATAGAGGTCAAAGAACCGATTATAGATTATTATTTTGTGGCATTCAATCACAAGAGTGAAACACCACAGGAGCTACAGTGGGAAAAACTGGCAGGAAAGAATGTAGGGTTTATTATTGGCTGGAAAATATATGAAAGCAACGTACCAAAATCAGCAAATATTATCCGGATTGCTTCCCCGGACCAGCTATTCAAACTGCTGGATGGAAACCGTATAGAAACAGCCCTCTATGAGCGTTACGCCGGAAGACATCTCATCAAAACCTACAAATACAAGGGAATTGAAGAGTGCAGTACACCGTTGGCTATTAGCCCCATGTACCTTTATTTGAACAAAAAACACCAAGATCTTGCCGATATTTTGTCCAAAGAACTAAAGAAAATGAAGATAGATGGGAGCTGGCAAAGGATAGCAGCACTTACGCTGGGAAAATACCAATAACTAAAGAGTAGGTAGTTTCCATCCTGAAACGCCCCCTCCTACCCTAACTCTTCGTTGTTCTCAAAATTATTCTTACACAGTGCGTTAAAACCAATAACGTAAAAACGCATCGTTAATTTTCATACCATTACCAGACCAACTGTTTCCACAATATAGAAAAGAAATGAATAAAAATATCCCCCAAGCCAGTAAAAGTGAATTTGTTTGCCTTATGGCATTATTAATGTCTATGGTAGCGTTAACAATTGACACAATGCTCCCTGCTTTAGACAAAATCGGAATCAGTCTGGGTGTGCAAAACCCAAACAATAACCAAATGATTATTGTCACTCTTTTTTTGGGCCTGGCATTAGGACAAATGCTCTACGGTCCTGTCTCAGACTCCTTCGGTCGCAAAAGAGCCATTTACCTCGGCATATCAATTTTTATTCTCGGCAATATAATTTCACTCCTCTCTACGAACTTTGCCTTTATGTTACTCGGTAGAGTTTGCCAAGGGTTCGGAGTTGCTTCCTGCAGAGTTGTCCCTCTCGCTATGATTCGAGACCAACTTGAAGGCAGAGAAATGGGGCGAGTAATGTCCTTAATAATGGTTCTTTTCATTATGGTGCCCGCGATAGCACCTTCAATCGGGCAGGCAATTCTTTTCTTTGCAGAATGGAGAGCAATCTTCGGGTTTATATTAACCATTGGCGTTTTCAGCACGTTCTGGTTTTACTTCCGTCAACCTGAAACCTTGCCGGAGGAAAAACGACTGCTTTTTTCGTTTTCAACGATCACCGCCGGGATTCTTGAAACATTAAAAAATCCTATAGCTCGTTCATATATGGTTGCAGCCGGGATTATCTTCGGAGCGTTCGTCGGCTATATAAGCTCTGCCCAACAAATATTACAAATTCAGTACAAACTCGGTAATGCTTTCTCTCTCTATTTTGGAGGACTCGCTTTTGCAATTGGATTCTCATCTTTTTTAACCTCTAAACTCGTCATAAGGTTTGGGATGGAAAAGCTGAGCTTCATTGCTTTACTTGTGCTTTCAATAAGTTCCTTAATTTTCTTTTTATATGCTCAAAGTGTTTCCGGGCACCCAAATCTATTTGTTTTTATGGGATATCTTACAATCACATTTTTTAGTTTCGGTGTGCTTTTCGGTGGCTTCAATACATTGGCCATACAACCTCTGGGGCACATTGCCGGTGTCGCAACTTCCGTCATAAGTTCTATACAAACGCTGTTGTCAATTGCAATCGGAGGAACGATTGGCCAATGCTACAATGGCACGGTTCTGCCTTTGGTACTGGGATTTTTACTCTGTGGCCTTTCATCATTGACAATCATGATCTATATTCGAAAATTTGTTACTGGACGCAATACCCCTTAGCTTATGGCCGAAGAAAGTAAAGGATGAAAGGAACGCGATAGGTTAAAAAAACCTGCAACTTTTTCATGATTTTTCTACTTCCTATCTTTAACACTCTGAGTGTGTAAAAGAACACCCCACAAAGGGATGTCAGGTCCTTTCTCGGTTTAAATTTCTTGTTTTTTCACCTAACATGGACGACACATTATTCTCGGCAAAGAAACTTTGCTGGATATCGCAAGGCAAATTGACTCTGGGTATTTTTCAGAGGTTCGACTCCAGCAAACTCCAAGGTACGACCCTGTTTCGACCAGATTGCTTGGCATGAAAGAGAGCTTTATCAGCACGATCGATCAAGGATTCAAGACTATCATCTTCCCGATACTGAGCCAGTCCTATTGAGATCGTTAAAGAAAACGGCAAGGTCGACGTTACCTCATGTTGAATTGCAAACCTGATTCGTTCGGCAAAGATAACAGCTTTCTTTTCGTCCGTTGCCCGCAAAAGAATAACAAACTCTTCTCCACCCCACCGAACAACTGTGTCATAGGGGCGACACTTCTCCATGAAACAACTGCTAATTGCCTGCAGAGCAAGATCTCCGAAATGATGCCCGTGGATATCGTTTACCTGCTTAAAATGATCGAGATCAAGAAAAAGCAAGGTCATTGATTCCTTTCGTCTGAGATTACGTGCGCATTCATCATGAAAAAAATGTGCAAAATAACGGCGATTATATAATCCGGTCAAGGGGTCGAGAGTCGATAACTCCTCTAGCTGCTTAATCATTTTGAGAAGCTGTGTATTCTTGTCATTCCTGATTGTTCCCAGGATACCAAAAATCGAACCAAACATTAGTGGATGGGCCAGAAAGAACCATTGCGAGGGTGAACTGATCGCGGTCATATAGGGAGTGAGCGACTCCGGAGGTCTCAAGGAAATGAACATGAAACAGAACCGAAATCAGCGGGATCGGCAAACCCCAAAAAACCCCGAACCAAATATAAATATTGCGCCGCGGGTTATAACTAAACGATTGTCTGGCTGCCCTGAAAAATTCATAAACGATTATCGGAATGTATTTAGCCATACAAGGTTAAAGATGATGATAGAGATTGCCGAGATCTACATAAAGATCGAACCCCGATTAAAGGTAGAAGTGCCTTTCGCAGAAAATATTTCTTGAATTCCAGCTTGTTTCACCAGCTCATCTCATCAATCGGCTTTTTGTATGCTATTTGGGGCGATTACAATAAGCCTTTTTTTATAGAGACCGCCAATTGCTTTCTTGAAAACCTTTTTGCTCACTCCGAACATGGCGTAAATATCTTCAGGCGGGCTTTTATCGGTTACTGAAACCATACCACCGGAATTCTTTATAGTGTTTAAAATGGCCTGGGAAATATCATCAACTCTTTGATAACCTGTTTGATGCAACCTTAAATCAATCTTAAAATCTTCACGTATTTTTTTAATGTAGCCTTGCAGCCGTTGTCCTATAGCAAGATTTTGAAACACTTCATTCTGATAGATCATACCCGTATGAGAACTATTAACAACCGCACTGTATCCCAGATCTGTTTTGGAATAAATGAGAAGATCAACCGCCTCTCCCTCTTCATACTGTGGAGGCTGAAGATCTAAGAACTTGTCTAACTTTGAAGAAGCTGTAATACGGTTATTTTTTTCACTCAGGAAGATAAAAACAACATATGATTTGCCTTCCCTCATGTTGTCCTGCTGCTGGCTTTTAGGTGCAAACAGATCACTTTCAAGTCCCCAGTCCATAAAAGCACCTGCCGCTGAGTTTGTTACCACTCTCAAGCAAGCAAACTCTCCAACCATCGCCTTGGGTTTTTGTGTGGTTGCCACCAGACGCTGTTCTCGGTCTACATAAACAAAGGCCTCTATTTCATCACCTGGTTGATGCTTTTGATGAGCAGACTTGTCTCTGAGAAGAATATCCCCCCACTCACCACCATCGAGATGAATTCCATATGCCTGTGTTCCTTTGATCGCAAGCCTGTTCATTTTGCCTATCTGTAGCATCTTACCCCTGTGAACCACAACTCTAACGTTAAACTCCGATTCGCATCACCTCTCCACACCGAGCAAGGATGTCATTGCCCGGAAAGACGACTGGATGGCTTTTCCTCAATTTTGATAAACGCAAAAAAGATACAAGCGATGACCCAATATCCTAATATTTTCTCAATAGCTTTACAAGTTTTTGACCAATTACACAGTATTTTAACCTATGAAATAAAATTCTAACTGGTCCCTACATATATTGAAAGGTTACAGCAAAGGGGACCATCTAATTATCCTGGTGACATGCAGGAAAATCCCTACAGTGTTTCGAGCTGTGGTAAAATAAATAGAGAGATACTCAATTATTCTAATGAATTTGCTAAACACCACCTGCAGGAATTTCCCTACACGACAGTGTTAAAGTTTAAGCCTGAAGCAAATCCAACCTGACAACCAAACACCTCCCAACGTTTCCTGAAAAGTGATTCCTTCAGATGGATGCTTTTATAATGAGTAATCTCACTCGACTTTTAGTATACTCGGAGAGTTTTTCGGCACTGGTTAAATACTTTTACGTGACCAGTTGCCAAATGGTTTTGACTTGATATGTTTAGAGAAGGGAGTGACAAGGTTAAAAACTGTTATACCTTCTAAGATAATGCTCGCAGGAGCGACAGAGTCTCACTGGAAGCACCCGTTATTTTGTCAAAAGAACACAACAACATATGCAGGTTGTTAAAAGTTTTTTGACACCCATTTTTTTAGGGTCATTAGTAAAAACGATTTTTTCTCATCTACTGATTAATGAAAGACGATTCTCCATACTTGATTGAATTACAGGGCATGACCAAAGCATTTCCGGGGGTGCTTGCAAATGATTCGATTGATTTAAAAATAAAACCGGGTGAAATACATGCTTTGCTTGGTGAAAATGGTGCCGGAAAATCAACTCTGGTAAAAATGATCTACGGAATCCTCAAGCCAGACGCCGGCACTATCCTCTACAACGGCAAACGGGTTGAGATTGAGACACCCGCCCATGCCCGAGAACTTGGCATTGCCATGGTGTTTCAGCATTTTTCGCTGTTTGATTCTTTGTCCGTGGTAGAAAATATTTCTCTTGGCATCAATAAGGCTATCGATCTTCGCAAACTCGCCGATGAAATAACCGAAGTCTCCAAACGATATGGCTTACCGCTGGATCCCCATCGACATGTTTACACCCTCTCTGTTGGCGAGCGACAACGGATAGAAATAATTCGTTGTCTTCTTCTTGAACCCAAATTATTGGTAATGGACGAACCGACATCAGTCTTGACTCCCCAGGAGGTGAAAAAGTTATTCCAGACTTTAAATCGATTAGCTGAAGAGGGTTTGGCTATCCTTTATATCAGTCATAAACTCGATGAAATTAAGGCACTTTGTCACCATGCGACTATCCTGCGTCTAGGTAAAGGTATCGCTACTGTTAATGTTGAACAGGAGACCACTTCATCTCTTGCTACGATGATGATGGGTGAAGAACTGGAAAAAGTTGAGCGCAGGCAAACAGTCGCTTCCGGAGAAATACGATTAAAAGTGGATAACCTGAGTATGCCTGCAATTGATAGTACCGGCATTTCGTTAATCGATATCAATCTTGAAATGAGAGCTGGAGAAATCGTGGGCATTGCAGGGGTTGCAGGTAATGGTCAGGACGAACTGCTCAAAGCAATCAACGGTGAAGATAGTTGTAAGACATCCTCATGTATTATTATCGAAAACAAACATTCCGGCAAACTTGGCCCCAACGCCCGCCGAAAAGCGGGGCTTGCCAGTGTACCAGAAAAAAGACTTGGCCATGGTGCGATCCCGGATATGGATCTGGTAGACAATGCATTTATGACAGGATTTAACCGGATGGGATTGTTGATAAAAGGTTTGATAAACTATCCAAAAACACGAAGCTTTGCTCATAAAGTAATTGCTGATTTCGGGGTAAAGACATCCGGCTCCAAAGTGCCTGCAAACAGTTTGTCCGGTGGCAATTTACAAAAATTTATTATCGGCAGAGAACTGACCCAAAAACCGGATATCCTTATCGTCTCTCAGCCTACCTGGGGCGTTGACGCGGGTGCATCACAGACGATACGTCGATCTTTACGAGAACTTGCTTCAAAAGGTGCTGCGGTAATGATTATTTCCCAGGATCTGGATGAACTCATGGAAATGTCAGATAGAATCGGCGCAATCTGTGGTGGTCGCTTATCACGTTTTTATCCTACGGTTGATATGACGGTTGAAAGAGTCGGCCTGCTTATGGCAGGCGTCTCGCTGGAAGAAGGAGACACCAATGTGGCCTAATTTGGTACGACGGCGAATCCCTTCCCGAGCAATGGTGTTTTGGTCACCTGTTTTGGCACTAATCCTGTCATTGTTAGCCGGAGTCATTTTATTTGTCATCATGAGAGTATCACCTCTCGCAGCATTGCATGCGTTTTTTATCGAGCCTCTTTCAACCAGCTACGGCCTTGCAGAATTAGGGGTAAAAGCAACACCACTTGTCTTAATCGGGGTCGCATTGTCACTTGGTTTTAAAGCAGGTGTCTGGAATATCGGTGCTGAAGGCCAGTTAACCATGGGTGGTTTATGTGGCGGCGTTGTGGCACTCTATTTTTATAACCAACAAGGTTTTTATATCATCCCGTTAATGTTACTTGCCGGAATACTGGGAGGAAGCGCCTGGGCTGCCATCGTCGCGTTTTTACGGGTTCGGTTTAACGCCAATGAAATTCTGACCAGCCTGATGCTCAGTTACGTCGCCGGTTTGTTTTTAAACCTGATGATGCACGGCCCATTAAAAGATCCCGAAGGTTTCAGCTTCCCGGAATCAAGGCAGTTTAGTGATTCTGCCGTTTTGCCTATACTCTACGAAGGGACACGATTACATATTGGTGCTCTGATTGCTCTTCTCGTTGTCGGTTTAGGTTGGATAATCATCTCCCGGACGCTGCTTGGCTATCAAATCAAGATTGCCGGATCAGCTCCAGCTGCCTGTGAACATGCAGGATTTAGTCACTCCAGCATCATCTGGACCACCCTTCTCATAGGGGGAGGCGTGGCGGGTCTGGCTGGAATCATCGAAGTGGCAGGTCCAATCGGCCAATTACTTCCCAACATATCACCCGGCTATGGCTTTACCGCCATTATCGTTGCCTATGTCGGGCGCCTTCACCCGGTTGGTGTTCTTTTCGCTGGTTTGCTTTTGGCTTTAACGTATCTGGGAGGAGAAACTGCCCAGATACAGTTAAATTTGCCATTGGCAGTTACAGGTGTGTTTCAGGGTTTACTGCTGTTTTTTTTGTTGGCCAGTGATGTATTGATCCACTACCGTGTTCAATTCGGCAAGCCTGCCTTGGCTTTGGAGAAAGGTTGATGGATTTATTTATTCCGGCATTGTTGACGATCATCACTGCTGCGACCCCTCTCTTGTTTGCGGCATTAGGAGAGATGGTCACGGAGAAATCCGGTGTATTGAACCTCGGTGTTGAAGGTATGATGGTGATGGGGGCTGTAATTGGTTTTATCACGGTGCACCATTCCGGTAGTGTTACGCTTGCGATTTTAGCCAGTATGCTTGCAGGAGCTTTCATGGCAACAATATTTGCCCTGTTTGTTCTCAAGTTTCACGCAAGCCAGGTACCGGCTGGCCTGGCATTGACCATTTTTGGAATTGGCTTAAGCGCTTTAGTCGGCCAAAGCATGATCGGCATAGCCTACGAGGGAATTCCCCAAATCTCTATCCCCGTTCTCTCCTCAATTCCTGTTGTAGGTCCCTTGTTGTTTCAACAGGATTTTTTAGTGTACCTGTCTATCGCCATGGTCTTTGCTATCCATTATTTTTTGAACAAAACGAGAACTGGCCTGATATTGCGTGCAGTTGGCGATTCTCACGATGCTGCCCATGCAATGGGTTATTCCGTAGTCAAGATCAGATTCATGGCGATATTGTTTGGTGGGGCAATGTCCGGACTTGGTGGGGCATATTTATCTCTTGCTTATTCTCCGCTATGGGTAGAACAAATGACTGCAGGTCGAGGTTGGATTGCTTTAGCTCTGGTTGTTTTTGCCTGTTGGCGTACCGGCCGGGTTCTGCTTGGTGCCTACCTGTTCGGCGGCATTTCAATTTTACAATTACACGCTCAGGCGCTGGGCATTGGAATTCCATCCCAGGTTATGTCAATGCTCCCTTATCTGGCGACTATATTTGTACTGGTGATCATTTCCAGAGATGTATCAAAAATTAAGCTGAATGCTCCAGCAAGTTTGGGAAAACCTTTTCATCCAAGTCGTTAGAGACTTAGAAATTCTTTCTCTGCTTTTTGAGAAAGAATTTCGTGAAGGAACTTATCCCGCAATGCTGTTGGGCGGGATTATGAATCCGTAAGGTGATTGCCGTACATTGGTCACCTCATGTAAATATTACAATATGTTTAAATATCAATTCATTGCATCGGTGGCCAAATGTCCGCTGATTAACATGCGGATTATTACTACCTTACAGATTATTTTCCTGCTTTCTAAATAAAATAATCTTTCGTGAAGGAACTTATCCCGCAATGCTGTTGGGCGGGATTTACCGGCATTTCAGATTATTTTCTCGTTTTTGAATGAAAATAATCTGTTGTTAAGGAACGTACACCTCTCAAGAGGGGTATTGAAAAAAGTCCGACATTTTTTTAGTCTGCCGGGGTTAGTAATTATTAATAGTATTCAGATTCATTTCAAAAGGAGAAAACACATGTTGAGAAAGACATTATTTTCAGTATTACTCGCAGCGAGTATTGCTTTGGCCGGCAATGCATCGGCGGAAACAAAAGTCGGGTTCGTTTATGTTGGCCCAATTGGTGACCACGGATATAGTTATCAACACGACCAAGGTCGTTTAGCTGTTGAAAAAGCACTGGCCGTTAAAACCACTTATGTAGAGAGCGTGCAGGAAGGTGCCGATGCAGAGCGTGTCATTCGTCAGCTCGCAGCTGCAGGCAACGATATTATCTTCACCACTTCTTTTGGCTTCATGAATCCGACGCTTAAGGTCGCCAAGCAATTCAAGAAGGTGAAGTTCGAACATGCAACAGGATACAAACGTGCCGCTAATGTCAGCACCTATTCAGCGAGATTTTATGAAGGACGTACAATTCTGGGCACCATTGCCGGCAAGATGACCAAATCCAACGTGGTCGGGTATATCGCTTCATTTCCAATCCCGGAAGTAATTCGTGGTATCGATGCGTTTACTCTGGCATTACGTAAGGTGAATCCAAAGGCTACTGTAAAGGTTGTCTGGGTGAATTCATGGTTTGATCCAGGTAAAGAAGGCGATGCTGCAAAAGCTCTTATTGATCAGGGTGTTGATATTATCACCCAGCACACCGACTCTCCGGCACCATTGCAGGTTGCTGAAAGTCGAGGGGTTTATGCATTCGGTCAGGCATCAGACATGAGAGCATATGCACCTAAAGCCCAATTAACTGCAATTGTCGATAACTGGAGCAACTATTATATTGAACGGGTTAAAGCAGTTATGGACGGTACCTGGAAATCCGGCGATGCCTGGTACGGTCTCAAGCAGGGAATGGTTGAAATGGCACCGTATGGAGATGCAGTGCCAGCTGATGTTCGTAAATTAGCTGACGATGTTAAGCAGTCTATTATCGATGGAAGCTTACATCCATTCCAAGGCCCTATCAAGAACCAGAAAGGTGAATTGGTAGTTAAAGCCGGTGAAGTTATATCTGACAAAGATTTAACTGGCTTAAGTTGGTACGTGGAAGGAGTTGAGGGCAGTATTCCTCAGTAATGCAAAGTGCATCCCTGCTTTCTTTTATCTACAAGAGAAAGCAGGGTTGAAATTTGCAAATGAAAACAAGACGCTCAATAATGCTGAAATCTTTTATTGCCGGTTTACCCAAAGCAGAACTGCATCTGCATATTGAAGGAACGTTTGAGCCAACGTTGATGTTTCAACTGGCTGCTCGAAACGGCATCACCTTGCCTTACAAAAATGTAGCGGCTTTACAGTCTGCTTATGCGTTTAACCGGTTGCAGGATTTCCTGGATATTTATTATCAGGGAATGAATGTGCTGCGCACGGAACAGGACTTCTTCGATCTAACCTGGGCCTACTTGCACAAAATCAGTCAACAGTCAGTTCGACATGTAGAAATATTCTTTGATCCCCAGGGCCATCTTGAAAGAGGCGTCGCTTTTGAGACAGCTCTTAACGGCATCCATGCTGCTCTCTTAAAAGGTCAGAAAGAATACGACATTAGCTTTGGTCTGATTATGTGTTTTCTGCGTCACCTGGATGAAGCTGATGCCTTTGCGACACTCAAACTGGCTCTTCCCCATAAAAATAAAATAATCGGTGTGGGGCTGGATTCTTCAGAAAAAGGCAATCCGCCAGCAAAGTTTCAAAAGGTCTTTGCCAAGGCGCGAGAGGAAGGTTTTCGGCTTGTTGCCCATGCCGGCGAAGAAGGACCTCCTGAATATATCTATGAAGCACTCGACTTACTCAAGGTGGACCGAATCGACCATGGTAATACCTCAATGCAGGATCCGGCCTTGATCAAACGTCTGGTGGATGAACAGATGCCACTCACCGTCTGTCCTTTGTCGAATACCAAGTTATGTGTCGTCGATGATATGAAACGTCATCCTCTGCCAGAGATGCTTAAGGCAGGTATCAAGGTCACTATTAATTCGGATGATCCCGCTTACTTTGGAGGATATCTGAATGAGAACTATGAAGCAATCAGTGATATTCTCGGCAATGACAGAGAATTACTGGCAAAACTGGCTCGAAACAGTTTTAGCGCAGCTTTTCTCGAGGATTCAAAGCGCGACAGTCTTATTGCTGAAGTTGATGCCTATATGATGGCGTCGTAAAAACCATTAGTGTTCATTCGTGCCATTCGTGGCTAAAAAATAAAAGCCTATTCAACATACCTCTCTTCAATAATCAGTGCAGCTCTGATCAGCCAGCTGACCACTGTAATCCCAAGCGCCAGGATACCGAGCGTCACCGAGAGTTCAACCCAGGTCGGCAGATAATCCACTATTTCTCCCAGCGGCGACGGAATGAGGCCGGGCACTATGAGCCCGATACCTTTCTCCATCCAGATTGCTACAAAAAGAAAAAAACAAGCTGGCAAAAGCACTTTAGGATTGTTTTTGCCGGGGTTAAAGGCCAGCACTAAGGTCGCCATCAGGTTCACACTCACCGATGTCCAGATCCAGGGTACCAAAGAATTGTGCCCGTCCATCCCAAAAAACAGATATATCGCCGAAGTTGAGTGATGGGTAGGGAAATAGAACTCTTTGAAAATCTCGGAAAAAAGCATGATGAGATTGATGATCGCCGAGATGACGATGATCAGCCTCAACTTGTTAAAGACACTGCGATCTATCTTGTATGTTGTGAAATTATGAATGGATGCAAGGATCAGCGCGATTATTGCCGGCCCGGCGGCAAAGGCCGAGGCCAGAAAGCGTGGTCCCAGGAGTGGGTTATTCCAAAACGGCCTGGCAGGCAACCCCTGGTAAAGAAAGGCGGTAACCATATGGATGGAAAAGGCCCAGAAAATTGACAGAAAGACAAACGGCAGATATTTCTTTTTATCTGCTGTACGGCCCATGTAATGACTGTACAAAATATAAAGAGGTACAAGACCGTTCAACAATAGATACCCGTTTAATACCAGAACATCCCAGGCCAAAATCGATGACGGAAAATTAAAAAGGCCGATTCCCGGGATAAGATGCCAGGCTTGAAGTGGTCCACCAAGATCGACCATAATAAAGCTCAGGCACATTACCAAGGCCCCGACAGCAACCCCCTCACCGATGATGACCACCCGATGAAAATTCGGATCATGAAAAATATAGGCGGGTAGGATCAACATCACCGCAGCAGCGGCAACTCCGACCAGAAAGGTAAAATTGGAAATGTAAAAGCCCCAGCTGACGATATCATTCATGCCGGTGACCGAAAGTCCATACCTCGCCTGAAAGGAGTAGGCATAGATGCCAAAACCCATGCAACCCAGAAGAAATAGCCTGAAAATCTGAAAGCCAAGCCCACCTCTAAGGTTCCAGCGAAAGACATCCACAACGAAGGTCCTGAAATTTCTATTCTGGCGTACGCTCATATTATTCCTTATGCGATCAGTCAATGATAAACTCTTAAAAGTTAATTCGAAGGACCCAGATGGCTATGGAAAAAGTTTGATATACGAGGTGTAGTATTTTAGCCAGTGACTCAATAATGCAATGAGTATATTGAGTTGCCGGCTAAAATCTACAACGAAGGAGATCAGACTTTTTACAACGCCATCCATCAGTCAATGAAATACCAGAACTTAGGCTCAGTCCCGAGTTCTTCCTTCATCCTGAAGACCTTTTTATGCTTGAGCACATAGCGGATCTCGCTGTCTGGATCGAGGAGATTGCCGAATACCCGTGATCCTGTCGGACAGGCCTCAACGCAGGCAGGGAGCTTGCCTTTCCGGGTCCGTTGGATGCAGAAGGTGCACTTCTCCATTTTGCCCATGGGCCGTTTCCGATTACCAAGATAATGCTGCTTCTGGGTAATCTCCTCTTTTGGCACCTCGGAATCTCCCCAGTTAAAGCGTCGTCCATAGTAAGGACAGGCAGCCTGACAGTAACGGCAACCGATACACCAGTCGTAATCGACGACGACAATGCCGTCCGGTTCCTTCCAGGTCGCCTTGGTCGGGCATGCCTTGGTGCAGGGTGCATTTTCACAGTGAAAACATTGGGTGCCCATGTAAAATTTATTCTCCACCGGCACCTCATGATAATACTGCCCGTCACCACTGCTCGGATCGAGCTTACCCGGTTCCATCTCGAAGATACGGATATACTGAGTGTTGGTCTTCCGGTCCAGATTGTTTTCCTTCACACAGGCAGCCACACACTCCATAAACCCCTCACAACGGGTGATATTGAAGGCGTATCCATACAGTACACCAGGAATGGGCGGTTCACTGCCTATCTGCAGTTCCAGGTTGTTCTGAAGTGCTGCCAGTCTTTCCAGGCGGGCAACGGTCTGATCTTTTTCATCTTGAGTCATCAGCCGGTAGTTTTTCTTGAAGAACTCCTGCCACCGAAGCTTTAATTCCCCACTGGCAGCAGCATCGGCCCCAGGCACACAGCCGGTGACCAGCGCGGCACTGGCTGCGGCCGCGCCTATTGACAACCCTTTTAAAAAAGTTCGTCGGCTGCTCGTTTCACCCAGGGCATCTTCCAGGACGCTCTTTTCTTGATCTGTCTTTTTGCAACTCATACGATACCCTCGTCAGTTCAACGGTACAGAGTAGGTGGCCGGAAACCGTTTGGCAAATTTTGGTGCGTGGGGGTCGTGGCAGGTCGTGCAGTTATAAATCACCCGATCCCCGGCCCAATAGCTTACCCGTTTGCCGTGCGCCCCACCGAGCCAATCACGTTTCTGGCGAAAATGACATTGACCGCATAACTGGTAACTGTGATCAAAATCAATCTTTCTGCCCTTTTTATCTTCCAGGAAGTCAAGATCCTGCGGATGATGACAGTCGATACAACTGAGCGCATTGCCTTCCTGGCCATGATTAATCACCACATTCCCGTGGGTCAGCTCGAAGGCACCTTTCCCGCGGACTTCCTTGTCGGTGTGACAGCTGCTGCATTTATAACGCTCGATATCCTGTTTTCTGGCAAGCACCCGAAAAGAGCCCCCTTGATATTCTTCTTTTGCAAGCACTGTCGGTTGCACAACCGGCCGAACCTGTCGGACGGAACGGCTCTCAAACGGTTTTTCAACTTCTTTTACCGTATCTAAAAATGATGTTTCACTTGCCACTCCGGGCCGCGCTCCCATCATCAACACGAGGACGAAGACCAGCAGCGGGATCGAACCACACAGCATTTCTGTACCAGTAAAATGTGGAAAACGAAAATTCTTCATAAGCGGTCGCCTGTTTCCTGTTATTTTTTTCTCCGGAATTCAGCCATAGGCTCCGTCTGCAGAGCCGGTACATGGCATTGCCGACAGTTGCCTCTCGCGGCATGGGACACCCGTATCTCAACCACCGCACCCGGTCCGGTATGACAGGCGATGCAGTTTTCCCTCAATTGCAGGCTGTGCGGTATCGGTGGTGGGGAACTGGCCAAAAAAGACCTGCCCAGGCGAGGTGGTTCAATCGATTTCCAATCGGTTGCAACAAAGAGCTTTTCCGTTGTCACCTGCACATGGCACTGATAACAGAGAACGTTTTCCGGATGCGGCGTAACAGGCGCGAATTTGCCGAATTCCGGGCTATAACCGCCTTTGGCATGACAGGACAGACAGTCTGTCTGATCACCGCTGAAGGTTAAGTTCACAGGGTGAGGGATGCGAGGCGGTGAACCGGGATACTGACGCAGACTATAATAGTCAGCGAGATTACGGTTGCCTGAATCGGCAGACATGTAAATCTCAGGTGTCGCATCATAGGCCCGGTAAATTTTGCGACCCTGATGATCAAAATCATCAAGATTAACATCTGATGCAAAGGTGCTGACCGCAGCCAACAACACTCCGAACAGGCAGAAAGCGGCAACAGCGGTCGCCGCCAACCGGTCCCTCTTTTCTGATTGTTTCATTATGCTTTCTCCAGTCTCACGGCACATTTTTTATAGTCCGGCTGCTTGGAAATCGGGCAGAAGGCGTCCAGGGTGACTTCATTGATCAGGTAACTTTCATCGAAAAACGGCACGAACACCATGCCCTGTGGTGGAACTCCCCTGCCGTTGATCTGGGCCGGGATGGTTACCTCGCCTCGGCGGGAAATAATTTTCACCATTTCTCCATTAACCACTCCGAGCTCCGCAGCATCTTCCGGATTCAATTCGACATAAGACGATGGTACTGCGTTATGCAGGACCGGAATACGCCGAGTCAATGAGCCGGTATGCCAGTGTTCGATGACCCTGCCAGTATTAAGCCAAAAAGGATATTCATTGTCAGGCGATTCTGCTGCCGGTTCGTAGGGCCTTGCCCAAATCCAGGCGCGGTTGTCTTTCTTGCCGTAAAAATCAAAATCCTTGCCATTGGTGCAGGCGGGATCGTATTTCGGGTTAAAACGCCAGCGGGTTTCTTTACCGTTAACAAAAGGCCATTGAACTCCGGAACGCTTGGCCAGCACCGAATAGGGGGCCATCTCATGTTTCGGTCCGGCATGAAAGCGTCGGTATTCCTCCCATATTTTTTCAATGTAATCTTCCTGGCTCCAGGGGAATTGCTTTTCAAAGCCAAGTCGTCTGGCAACCTCAATAATCTGCCAGGTGTCAGACATTGCATCGCCAGGCGGATCGACAATTTGAGCAAAATGTTGGGTCCGCCGTTCGGAGTTCCCGAACATGCCTTCCTGCTCAATCCAAAGTGCTGCGGGTAAAATGACATCGGCCACATCGGTTGTCGGAGTTGGGTACACATCAGAAACGACCACAAAACGGTCATCCTTGAGCGCGCCATTACGGTAACGGTTAAGATTTGGCATGGTGACCATCGGATTAGTCACCTGGATCCAAATAAACTTAATATCACCTCGATCAAGGGCACGAAACATCTCCACCGTATGATAGGTCGGTTTCGGGTCGATATTTTCAACGGGTACATCCCAGATCTCCGCGGCATTTTTCCGGGCATGTTCATCCATAACCACTCCGTGGGGCAGGGCGTGGGTCAACGTGCCAACCTCACGAACGGTGCCGCAGGCGCTTGGCTGTCCGGTGAGGGAAAACGGGCTGTTGCCCGGGGTCGAAATCTTGCCGACCAACAAATGAATATTATAGACCAGATTATTGATCCAGGTGCCTCGCGTGTGCTGATTCATCCCCATACACCAATAGGAGGTTACTTTCAGCGAAGGATCACCATAAAGGGCAGCCATGTATCTGATATCTTTTGCTGAAACTCCGGATATTTTCTCCACCTTTTCCGGAGTGTAATCTTCAAGAAAGGTTTTATACTCCTCGAAGTTGATCGATTCGGCCTTATCGGTGAAAGCAAAATGGTCCTCAGTACCGTAGCCGATATTGGTTTTTCCTTTATGAAAGGAGACATGCTCGTTGACGAAATCCCAGTTAACCCAGTCATTGGCAATGATTTCATAGCAGATGGCATTGGCGACGGCCAGATCGGTCTGGGGTTTGAAAAGGATCGATTTGTCAGCGGCCTGGCTGGTTCGGGTCGTACGGGTGGCAAAATCGATGATCTGCACATTGGTTCGGCGCTTACGGTTGGCCAGCATCCTGGAAAAAAGCACAGGGTGCATTTCCGCCATATTGTTTCCCCAGGTGATAAAAACATTGGCGTGATCCATGTCTTCGTAACAGCCCATCGGTTCATCGATACCAAAAGAAGTCATGAAACCGGTTACCGCACTCGCCATACAAAGCCTGGCATTGGCTTCCACATTATTGGTTCCGAGACACCCCTTAAAGAGCTTGGAAGCTACATATCCATCTGGAATAGTCCATTGGCCGGAGCCATAAATGGCTACGGAATCCTTGCCATGTTTATCCCGTGTTTCCTTCAATTTTTCGGCTACAATATCAAGGGCCTCCTTGATGGACACCTCGACCATTTTACCGTCCCTGCGAACTTTAGCCTTGGTCAACCGGTCGGAACCATACAGCATCTGTACGGAATGATACCCCTTCATGCAGCAGAGTCCTTTATTGACACTGCAATTGGGGTCACCCTTGACGGCGACAGCCCGACCATCGGCGACACCCACTAAAACTCCGCAACCAGTCCCACAGAAGCGACAGGGTGCTTTTTGCCACGAAACCAGTCCCGAGTTGCCGGTAATTTTGGGCCAATCAGCAAAACTAATTCCCGGAAATAAAGCTCCGGCAGTTGCAATCGCACTGGTTGCAGCTGCACACTGAATAAATCGTCGTCTGTCGAGTTTCATGGTCACCTCTTTCTTTCCCTTAATTTTCATCGTAGCCAAAGGCCAGGTTCAGAGACTGCAGCGACTGCAGGTTCTTCAAACTCTCCTGGAGTGCTTCTTCGGTGGTTTCGTTTGGTGTATCCGTTATGAGGACAATTACTTCCTGATTATCGGCCGGTATAACCCGACAATGAGCCAAAGTGATAAGATCTGAACAAAGTGTTTCCTTGGCTCCGTCTTTTGGAATGGCGAGATAGCTAAAAATAGGCATGACGGCTCCCGGATTTGGTTAACTGTTGAGATGAGTAATAATTATTGCATTCCTACATTGTCGCAAGAATCGATCACTTTTTCTTTGACTTAAGTCAAAGAAAAATTATTTCTATAAATTAAAGTATCAAATAACAAGATCAACAATCCAGTTTTTATAAAAAAACAGAAAATCAATGACTTTTGGGGTGGGTTGTATACTGCTTAACCAGGTTGAAAGACGAATGTCAGCGTTGGTCCAAAGTTATGGTCTGGCGAAGGTTGAAAAACTCCATGATTATTCTTACTCTACTGCCAATTCTTTTAAGTGCCTTATGCATTGCGGCACATTTCTATCGTTTGGGTTCCTTTCTGCTCGCGGCAGTGAGCCTACTTCTCCCACTGCTGATGTTTATTAGAAGCCACTGGACGCCCAAACTTGTCACCATATTCCTCCTCCTGGCGGCTGCTGAATGGCTACGGACAATGCTGGTTTTTATCGGACAATATCAGGCGGCAGGACTGCCGTGGACACGACTGGCGATAATACTCACCAGTGTTAGTCTTTTCACCGCGCTCTCGCCTCTGGTATTCAAAACGACAGGGATGAAAAAGAGATTTCAGGTTGGCAAAGCCGGTGCTACAAAACTCCCAGCAACATTTTAGTGGCCACACCCAAGAGCAAGACGGAGAAAATTCGCTTCAAAGGATCCACAGGCAAACTGTGTGCCAGCTTAACTCCAAGGGGAGCAGTCAGAACACTTACTGCAGCGATGCCGACCAAGGCGGGAAGATATACATAGCCCAGTGAATACTGAGGCAGCGCGGTAACATTCCAACCGTTGAAGATATAACCGACGGTTCCGGCAACCGCTATAGGCAGACCAATGGCCGCTGATGTTCCTATGGCATGATGAACCCGGATATTACACCAGAGCATGAACGGTACTGACAGGGTACCCCCACCAATACCAACGAGACTTGATATAACACCAATCCCATTCCCCACCGCAAACATCCCCGCTTTTCCTGGCAGTTCGCGTCCACCTTTCGGTTTTTTGTTAAGAAGAAGCTGGATTGCTACAAAATAAAGAAAGATGATAAAAAATATCTTTAAAAAATGAGTCGACATTGCCGATGCAAAACAGGATCCGAGAAAAGTGCCCGTGAGAATCCCGACGACGATTTTCTTCACGACGTCCCAACGCACCGCCCCACGTTTATGATGAGCCATAAAACTTGAAACCGAGGTGAACATGATACTCGCCATGGAAGTCGCTAGCGCCAGGTGCATTGTCAACTCTGGGGGAATATTGTTTAGAGCAAACACGTAGACCAGCATGGGCACAATCACGAGCCCGCCTCCGATACCAAGTAATCCTGCAAGAATTCCGGCAATGGCACCAACTGCACAGTAAGTTAAAAATGTTGTAAGCATCGTGATCTCATTTAGAAAAGGAATCCAAGGTTATAAATCAGGTGAACGCGCTACTGTAGCTTTTGCCATTCAAATTTGCAAGCAGGACCTTTACTCTGCTTTGATACTGCAAAATAGCAAATGAAATACGAGTTTGGTGCACCAGATTAGTTACCAGTCGGCACCGCTTTTAGGGTGACATTCACTCAATCGATAATTAGTATCTGCGTTTGTCCATATTTTTTTGCATTATCCCAAATTCACTCAAACCAATTATTTCAAGAGTGGAAATTGCAACCAGGCAGATTCGTTGAACAAATATATTTCCGATACACAGAAAAAATCCACAACCAGGCGATTCCCCTTTGCCCAGCTTCGAGAGCTTCTTCTTCCTACCTACCGAAGCCATCGTCTCCGCCTGGCAGCCGGGTTTTCCGCACTCATCCTGGTTGACTTTCTCCAGTTAACAATCCCAAGGATCATCAAACGCGGCATCGACGCCTTGGAAACCACGTCAATTTCAACAGTTGGGTTGCTTCATCTTGGGGGTTTAATTCTCCTCATTGCCGGCTTTGTCGTCATTTTACGATTTTTCTGGAGGTACTTGATCATTGGCTTTTCCCGACTCCTTGAACGCGCAGTCAGGAATCGAATTTTTTCCCATATCTTAAAGATGGATATGCCGTTTTTTGAAAAACATTCCATCGGCGATCTGATGGCCCATTCCAGCAACGATCTGGCTGCTGTACAAATGGCTTGCGGAATGGGGATGGTTGCAGCGATCGATGCCCTGGTTATGTCACTTGCTGCGATCGGTTTCATGGTTGCGATTCATCCCGTCCTTACCCTCCTTGCCCTGCTCCCTATGCCTTTTCTGGCGATATCCACCCGCATTCTGTCCGGAAAATTGCATAAACGATTTGCCACAGTACAGGAACAGTTTTCGGCTTTGACTGAATTCTCCCGTTCAACGCTTATCTCCATCGGTTTAATTAAAGCCTATACCATGGAAAACTTTCAGACCGACCGCTTCGGCAAAATCGGCAAAGAGTATTTCCGAAGCAATCTGCGCGTTGCTGCAATTCAGGGTTTGATCAGCCCACTTGCCACGCTGGTTGGCAGTATCGGAATGCTGATGGTTCTCTATTTTGGTGGCCGTCTGGTTATTAGGGATACAATCACCCTGGGAGATTTTGTTGCCTTTATTACCTACCTTTACATGTTGATATGGCCAATGATGGCCATTGGTTGGGTTGCCAATCTGGTGCAGCGTGGACTTACTTCACTTGGACGCATTCACGACCTCGTGACCAGCCAGGCAGTTATACCTGATCCGGTGTTGCCAACAGAACCTGCAATGTTCAACCGGCCGGGCTTCAAACTGAATAATTTGACCTTCAGCTATCCTTCCTCAACTGCCCCTGTTCTCAAAAATCTTTCCCTTTCCTTCGAACCGGGAATCCATGGGGTAACCGGACGTACCGGTTCCGGGAAATCCACACTTTGCAAACTTTTGACCCGCCTTTATCCAATCAATAACGGACAACTGTTTTTTGGGGGAACAGAGGTTAACCAGCTTCCTTTACAATTCATTCGCTCGCACATTGGCTATGTTGGTCAGGAACCAATTCTTTTTTCCGATACTATCGCTGCGAATATCGCCCTTGGAAGGGAAGATGCAAGCCGCGAGGAAATTATCCAGGCAGCAATCAATGCCGCAATTCATGAAGATATTTTGGCATTAAAAAATGGCTACGATACTATGACCGGTGAACGTGGCGTCAAGCTTTCGGGAGGTCAGCGTCAAAGGCTGGCTCTTGCCAGGGCGCTGCTCTGCGACCGACCGGTACTCATCATCGACGATGGTTTATCGGCAGTTGATGTAGCCACCGAGCATGAGGTCTTTGCCGGCCTGAAACGTCACTTTGCTGGGAAAACCGTACTGATCGTTTCAAATCGCATCAAGTTACTCTCCATGACCGATAACATCATTATCCTGGCCAATGGTTCGGTAGAGAGTGAGGGAAGCCACGATCAACTGCTTGAGGAGAACTCTCTCTATCAATCGATGTTTGAAAAACAGATGACCCAGAATGGCGCAAAGGAATCCACACAGCTATGATGGACTACGGATACAGTGAGAAGGGGCAACAGGGCTCCCTGAGCGATTTTCATCTCTGGAAAAAGATCTTACAGTTTTCCGCGCCGTATTGGATCGGCCTGAGTTTAGCTGTGCTCATCTCCATCCTGATCACCTGGGCTACTCTCACCCTTCCACATCTGGTTCAGATCGCAATCGATAATTACATTACCGCATCGACCCAGTCGACCGAAGTGCGCCTGACTGGTCTGGCTGAAACCACTGTCAAGTATGGCATTCTTATAGTCGGTATCTTCTTTGCCTCGTTTTGCCAGATTCTGATTCTCGAATGGGTTGGCCAATCTGTCATGCATACCGTACGACAAACTCTTTTTAACTACCTTTTGCACCTTGATCTCAAATTTTTCAATAATAATCCGATAGGAAGACTGGTTACCAGGCTGACCAATGACATCCAGAACATGAACGAAATGTTTACTTCAGTCATTGTCACGCTTTTTAACGATCTGCTGCGATTGGCGGGGATACTGGTTCTGCTGTTCTGGATGAATCCACGATTAGCCGCAGTGATGTCGATTTTTGTTCCCTTGGCTCTTATTATCACCATCCTCTTTGCCCGACTGGCAAGGGAACGATTCAGGGCGATACGTATTCAGCTGGCAAAACTCAACAGCTTCCTGTCAGAAACCCTCTCCGGAGTCGCCATTGTTCAATTATTTGGCAGGCAAAACTCCAGTAGACAGACCTTTGAAAATTTGAGCGAGGGTTTTCTGCAGAAGTCCTTGAGCCAAATCAAACTGTTTGGCACCTTTATGCCACTCACCGAATTCATGAGTTCTGCAGCCGTTGCGATTATTCTCTGGTACGGTGGGGGTGAAGTGTTGCAGAAACATCTGACGCTCGGTGAGCTCGTTGCCTTTATCTCCTACATGCGGCTTTTTTTTCAGCCACTTCGGGAGCTCTCCCAGAAATATTCTGTTGTCCAGTCGGCGATGGCCTCTGCTGAGCGCATTTTTCAATTGCTGGACACGAAAAGTGATATTAACCAACGGTCGCAACCCGAACGATTGCAAAAAATAACAGGCAGGCTCGAATTCAATAATATTGGCTTTGGCTACCAGCCGGAAGACCCCATTCTGCACAATGTCTCCCTCTCTTTATACCCGGGACAGACTGTGGCCCTGGTTGGCACAACCGGCTCTGGTAAGACGACGCTTGTTAATCTGTTGCTGAGGTTTTACGATCCGCAAGAGGGAACGATCCTCATTGATAACGCGGATATCGCCACCCTGGATCTAAAGGAACTTCGCACTATTGTCGGCGTCATCCTCCAGGATGTGTTTATTCTGCAGGACACTCTTTTTGCCAATATCGTCATGGATACCGGCTGTTCAAAAGAAAAAATTCAAGCAATTCTGGATCAGACGGGAATGAACCGATTTGTAGACAAACTCCCGCTAGGATTGGATACTCTTATCGGGGAGGGAGGAATGGAGCTGTCAACCGGCGAGAAGCAGCTACTCTCTTTTGCCAGAGTACTCTGTCGAAATCCTGCTATTTTGGTTCTAGATGAAGCAACAGCAGCCATTGACACAGAATCAGAGAACATTCTGGAACAGGCAATAGCCGACAGTTTCAAAGGAAGGACATCATTGGTCATCGCCCACCGACTTTCCACAATCAGGCGTGCGGATCACATTGTGGTTATGGCACATGGCAAAATTGTCGAGCAGGGTAGCCATGAAGAGTTGCTCAGCCACGACGGTCACTATGCTCTGTTAGTGGCAATGGACTTGCAAAATGAATAGTACCTTACAGACTGGTTTCTTGTTATTTTTGCAAAAACTCGATCTGTAAGGTACTTATACCCCATTTGGTAACTACGAAGCAGATGAAGATTTTTTACGACGCCATCATGAAACACCGAGATAGGCTTTCTGTACTTCCTCATTATCCCGGAGATTGGCTGCACTATCGGTGACGGTGATTTCTCCGGTTTGCATCACATAACCACGATGGGCGATGGACAAGGCCATCAAGGCGTTCTGCTCAACCAGAAGGATGGTTGTTCCCTTTTGGTCATTTAGGTCTTTGATGATATCAAAGATCAACTCCACAAGAATCGGTGCCAGCCCCATAGAAGGCTCATCGAGCATCAAAAGATCAGGATCCATCATCAGACCCCGGGCGATGGCGAGCATCTGCTGTTCTCCGCCGGACAGGGTTCCGCCAAATTGATCGATACGCTCTTTTAATCTGGGGAAAAGAGAAAAACCGTATTCCATCCTCTCTTCAATAAGCAATGAATCGCTTATTGTAAAAGCACCCATCTCCAAGTTTTCTTTCACCGTCAGAGTTGGAAAGATGCCACGTCCTTCAGGCACATGTACCATTCCTGAATGAACGATCTGGTGAGGCTCTTTTTTGGAGATATCCTTACCCTCGAAGGTAATTTTACCCTTCTTTGGATGCATCATTCCGGAAATGGTCCGCAGTGTCGTACTTTTTCCTGCGCCGTTTGAGCCGATAAGGGTAACAATTTCCCCCTTGTTTACTTCGACGGTTATTCCTTTCAGAGCATGAATCTGACCGTAATAGCTGTGAATATTATTAACTTCCAACAGACTCATTTCATTTTCTCCTCATGCTGTCCGGCGACAGCACCGCGGCCTAGATATGCCTCAATAACGCGCTTGTTTGCTCGAATTTGGTCCGGCGTGCCTTCGGCGATTTTTTCACCATAATCCATCACGCAGATATCTTCAGAGATATTCATTACAACGCGCATATCGTGTTCAATCAACAGGATAGTTATCCCCATGTCCGATTTGATATCACGAAATAAACGGACCATGTCCTCGGTTTCCTGAGGATTCATACCTGCAGCCGGCTCGTCAAGCAGCAGTAACAATGGATCCGCGGCCAGAGCACGGGCTATCTCAAGCCTGCGCTGAGCACCGTAGGGCAAATTTTTGGCTAATTCGTTTTCCACCCTTTTCAGACCGACATAAAGCATCAGTCTGGCTGCTTTTTGTTCTGCTTCTGCTTCCTCTCTTTTAAAACCGGGTAACCGAAAAAGCGTCTGTAGAGGAGATTGTTTGAAATGGACATGCATTCCAACCAGAATATTCTCAATGACGGTCATGTCCGGAAACAGACGAATATTCTGGAACGTCCGGGCAATACCACGAGCAGCAATTTGATCCGGCCTTAGACCGACCAGGGATTTACCGTTGAATTTAATTGTCCCGCCGTCGGGTTTATAAATACCGGTCAAGGTATTGAAAAATGTAGTTTTTCCTGCTCCGTTTGGTCCAATGATCGAGACTATCCGTCCTTTTTCGAGCGAGAAGGTGACGTCGCTGATCGCTTTCAGGCCACCAAACGTCTTGGTCATATTATTAATTTCTAGTAATGCCATTGTCACGCCTTTTCCCTATTTAGTGACTTAGAAATTCATTTCATGTTTTTTATGAATGAATTTCGTTAAGGAACTTATCCCCTTGCTTTGTGGGTATTAGTTTCTTCCATATCAATTTTGCGTTTACGCCGGACAGCAGGAATCAAACCGGACGGTCGGAAGATCATCATCAACACAAGGATAAGACCAAAAAGCATCCGCTGATACTTTGCAGGATCAAGTTGATTGGACAAATTTTTCCAGGCGAAATTAATAATCGGAATCACGGCATCACTCTGGCGTAACTCATTAAGATACAGAGAAAAACCCTGAAGCACCTGAAGATTAAGAATTGTAACCGTCGCAGCGCCAAGAATAACCCCGGGAATACTGCCGGCCCCACCGAGAATGACCATAGTGAGAACACCAATCGATTGCATAAATGAAAACGATTCCGGGCTGATAAACGTTCTACTTGCAGCGAGAAGTACGCCCATTACACCAGCAAAGGAGGCACCGACAGCAAAGGCGGTAAGCTTCATCTTTACAAGAGGAATCCCCTGCGCAATAGCTGCGGTTTCGTCTTCACGTACCGCTGTCCATGCACGACCAATCTTCGAGTCATCAAGGCGTCGGGTAACAAATATGATCACGATAATCACCATGAGGGCGAAGATGTAGAACATGAGATTGTACATATCCGCAGTACTTACATCGTGACCAACCACGCCATGGAAAATAGAATTAAACCAATCAACCACACATTGGGGCATGGTTGGGCGCTGGATCGGAGTGATTCCCTGAGGACCGTTGGTAAAATTGAGTGGTTTGTCGAGATTGTTGGCCAAAACCCTGATAACCTCACCAAAGCCTAGGGTGACAATCGCCAGGTAATCGCCACGCAGGCGCAGTACCGGCAGTCCTAAAAGAATTCCAGTCAAACCCGCGATGATAACACCAACCACAAGAAACATATAAAAGGAGTCACCCGGCAGCAGAAATGGCAGGTGCGCTGGCTGAGTACCAGGCGCGAAGTGGAGCACATAATACTGCTGAGATCCGAAAAAGGCCCAGAGATAGGCCCCAACTGCATAAAAAGCGACATACCCGAGATCCAACAGTCCGGCGAAACCGACAACAATGTTCAAACCGAGGGCGAGAGCTGCAAAGACACTGATCTGAAATATCACTTCCAGATAAAAAATATTCCTGACCCCAACGACCGGAATGATCACCAGGGCAAGTATTGCCCCCGCGATAAACTTAAATCTCATGCTGGTCGTAAAAAAATAAAGCGACATAAACGAGGTCATAAGAACCAGAAAAGCGAGATTTGATCGAGGTTGGGTATATACCAACACAGTACCAGCCAGTATGTGGCCAATGACGAACAAGTATGGCCATCGCCCCTGATTTAATCTGTTGAACAATTCCTTTAAGAACAACGAAATCATGAGACTCTCCTATGCTTTCTGAACAACGTTTTTGCCCATCAGACCCTGGGGCCGGAAAATAAGTACAAGTATAAGAATACTGAAGGCGAAAATATCCTTGTATTCAGAACCCGCCGCGCCCATGGTAAAAACTCCCATATACGATCCGGCAAAGGTTTCAAGCAAGCCAAGAACAATTCCTCCAAGGAGCGCACCCGTCATATTGCCAATACCACCAAGAACAGCAGCAGTAAATGCTTTCAAACCAGGGAAGAAACCGACAAAAGGATCAATTCGGGTAAATTTCAATGCATAGAGTACACCAGCAGCACCACCGAGTAGGCCGCCAACCAGAAAGGTAATAGAAATGATCCTATTAACGTTGATCCCCATAAGGCTTGCTGTCGGACGATCCTGGGCAACTGCCCTCATTGCCTTACCGATCCTCGTTGCATTAACCAGATAATTGAGGCCCACCAACATCAATACGGCCGAACCGATGACGATGATTGACTTTACAGAAATCCCCAGAGTGAGCTTTGAGGTGCCCATGGCTATTTTACCGAATACAATTCGACTGTCAAAGTTACCGAAGGTCGGCATAATTCGGTTGAACTGACCGGATGTCAGGCTTTCAACAAGCCGGATGACATCCTGGAGAAGAAAGGAGACACCAATCGCAGATATAAGCGGCACCAACCTGGACATTCCACGCAACGGACGATAGGCTACTCGTTCAACAGCCACAGCAAGACCACCAGCGGCTATCATCCCCAGAATGATTGCAAGAATGAGATAGGCATAGGCCATCCCCAGTGATGCTTTCGTTAGAATCCCCATACCATCAAGAGCAATGAGGAACTCCACCCCGACAAATGCACCAACTGCGAAAATCTCGCTGTGGGCAAAGTTAATGAATTCAAGAACCCCGTACACCATCGTGTAGCCAAGTGCGATGGCTGCATAGACAAAGCCGATAGTAAGGCCGTCTATTATTACCTGAGGCAGATTGAGCATAGTATAGGTATACAGGCTCACACCGTACTTGTCTGTCAGGCTCAAGCCAACAGCTGTACCATCTAAAGATAATGCAAGAGCAATAGCGATTGCGGACATGAAGGCAGCACTGCCCACTGAAAAAGCCATCAACTGGCCAACAGGCCGCACCAGTTCATATACATTTATGCGTTTTAGGAATCGTATCATGATCACTCCCTAACTTTAATAATCACCGGCCCTTTGCAGAACAAAGGGCCGAGCCAAGAGTTTAGGAAGTCTTACTTAGGGGGGGCAATTTCAAGAGTCTTAACGATCTTATTTTCGCTCCATTTGGTAGGATCCGCTGATTCCACTTGAATAACAAAGTAGAGAGCCTTTTCAGGATCACCTATATTATTAAAAGTAAAGGTACCGGTAATTCCTTTGAAATCTTTCAAATCGCGAACTGCCTTGGCAACAGCCTGACGGGTGGGAAATTTGTTGCCATTTGCTTTCGCTGCATTTTCAATTGCTTTCAGACTGATAGCCATACAGTCATAGGATTGTGCAGCAAATGGCTGAGGGGTAGCATTATATTTAGCTTCAAAATCCTTCAGGAATTTTGCAGTTCCTTCATACACCGACGCGGGTCCGGAAACTGTTGAATAGAAAGTTCCGCCACCGGCAATTAAAGTACCACCACCGATTTTTGCTGCATCGGAGCTATCAAAACCGTCATCACTCAGGAAGATGCCTTCATAGCCTCTCTCGCGAGCCTGCTTGAAAAGAACGGCAGCCTGGAAAGCCATACCACCAAAATAGACCAGATCCGGATTCCCAGCAACAACCGGAGACAACAAAGCGTCAAAGTTGGCTTTTTCTTCGGTTCCTTCAAATCCCAGAACCTTCATGCCGTTTTCAGTAGCTTTTTTCCTGAAGAATTCGGCAATACCCTGACCGTATGCAGTTTTATCATGGACAACAAATACAGTTTTAACACCCTTAGAGGCAGCAAAGTCAGCACCGACGACACCCTGGACATCATCACGTCCAACGATTCGGTTGACTTCCAGATATCCACGAGTAGTTACCTTTGGATTTGTGTTGGCAGGTGAAACATTGACGAGACCAGAGGTATGATAGACTTCGGAAGAAGGAATCTGAACACCTGAGTTGTAATGCCCGACAACGGCAAGAATTGCCGGATCAGAAACGATGCGCTTGGCATTGGCAACACCGGCATCAGGATTAGCCTGATCGTCAAAAGGTGCGAGGTCAAGATTGAAGCCCATGTCTCTAAGCGGCCCGCCCAATTGATCGAGGGCCATCTCGGCACCACGCTTAATGTCCACTCCAATAACAGACTGATCACCAGACAAGGGCGACTGGGTGGCAATTTTAATCGTTTTGCCAGCAGCGTCAGCAGAACCACACAGTGCAAGCGTCATACTTGCAGCAACCAACATTGAAAAAACAGAAAATCTTCGTGTCGACATCCTTTTCTCCTCCCATGTAATAACAGCTTTTTTTGTTAGGTTTACTATTCCAGCAAAGTGGTCTAAATCATCAGATATACACCATCCTGCTGAACAGCACCCTCATTGGCCATGTTACTATCGAGCAAACGGAAAGAACATTGCATACTTAAATTGAATACATTTTCCAGCTAAACCAATGTTCCGAGTCCCCATTTGGTGCACTATGCTAGCTGATTACCTCAACCCGCGCAACAAAATTAGCTGATTTTTGTCTGGATATTTGCATTTTTCAGATATCCTACGAAACAGTAGTATGTTCGTACGAATATGCCATTTTTGTACAATAAACCAATAAATAGATAGGATCTATCCGAGAGGACCCTTTCCTCCCGCCCTTTTAACAGGAATTTATCCAGAGGGACGAAAAATGGCATAAGGAGGAAATGAAAATTCGGAAAGATGCAAGCGTGGGCAGATTATCCTGTCGACAGGCGCCTTTGCAGGATGATACTCTACGATGACATACTTTAAGAAGTGGATGGAGCGTCAAACAAAAATGTTAGATTGTGTGGGACTCACATCGGGGCAAAAACGACCTGGTATTTTATACCCTCCTTATCGACAACAGGGAGAAACCAGTTTTTCCCTGAAATAAAATACTGTGTCCGTTCGATGATTATCGCCCTTGCACCATTTGGCAGAAATGAAAAGACTGTTCCGGCGGAAAAGATCTCATTGGCCTTCGAGACCTCCTCCCAGTCCACTTCTTCCGTTGTCGGGTAATAATACCCAATGGCATGACTCGTCTTTGCAAGCGCAACGACAAACATTAAAATAGCAACACTTCGCACTAAATTATTCATATCCCCCCACCTTATCCCACCCATATTTCTAACCAGTGGCCAGCCTTAAACGAGATTTTTTCTTCTGAGTCGAGGCGCTCGATGAATTTTACCTTAGGCGTATACTTACTATTGTGAGGATAAAATTTTGAGAGCAACGATAAGTTAGGAAAAAAGGCCGTTTGGGATGGGCACTAACTACGAAGTTCTTAGCGAATAAAATGATTGCAGGGGACATGCCAAAACAAAGAAAAACAATTACGATTATCATTTCAAATGGTTAGGCAAACTGTTCGACAGTTTTCCCTCTTCAACAACCAGAAGTGCGCAAAGTGTGCACTCAGAGCTAACAAATTTTGCCCAAGTTATTAACTCAAGAGACAACGAAACAGGGAGTAATCCCAGTTCGTTTCATGCAAATCTGCGCCTTAATTGCGGAGGGTCGCTTTAAGCCTGCTGGTTTTCAGGAGAAGATCGAATGCATTAAGAATGTCAGTACATACAATATCCGCCTGCAAGATCGCGCTCAGACTCGCCCCTTCTTCCTGGATCAGGGCAATGCCCAAGGCTGCTGTTTTCAACATCAGACCATCGTTTCTTCCATTGCCAATGGCAGCCACCGTTTCCGCTCCGAGAAAACGCACGTATGCATCCTTTTGCGTATCTTGTTCATCCAGACCAATTATTTGCAGAGCACAAGGTAAACCTGCCAATTTCTCCCCAACCGTCCCATGTGTATCAGCTGTAATTACATGTAATTGAACCAGTTTTGCCAGATTTGTCAATTTTTCTAAAACCCCGTCCAACAGCTCGCCATCCCGAGCTAAAGTGCCGTTATAGTCCAGGACGAGGTGCGAAAGTTCCAAACTTTTTCTTCCAGGTATTTCAATATCTAACATTGCTCAAACCTTTTTCTTTATTCCAGTGATAACAGAGGATTCATTAGGAAGATCAAACACATGGTGAGTGATATCGACGACACCGACCCGTCCCAGCATAGCGATGATCTCTGCCCGAGAGTACGATCGTCCATGTTCCGTGCCAACTAACATATTGAGAGAAAAGAGGGCCGGAAATTCGGGGCTATCCTTGCTGTCATCCAGGATAAAATCATGGATCAAAATTAATCCGCCAGGTTCAAGTGCCTCTACGGTCTTTTCAAGACACGCCTCACATTCCACAACAGAGTTACTGTGCAGGATATGGGAGAGCCATGCAACATCGTAGGGTCCGCCGACAATCGGATCGACATTGAAATCGCCGCCGACAAAGTCGATTCGCTCTGACAAATTGAATCTTGCCACGGTCTCCCTGGCAAAGGGTTCGGTTGTCGGTCGGTCAAGAATAACTGCCTTCAAGTCAGGATTGGCCAGGCAAAAATGGATGCCATATGTACCTGGACCGCCGCCTAGATCCAGCAGCCTTTTGCGGCCCGATAGTTTGAAATTTAAAGCCATTTTCGGTGCTATCATCATAGCCAGGTTGAACATGCCCATCAGAAAGCTTTCTCTTTCAATCTCAGCACCATAGGAGCGACGATCCACACGCTTACCCGTCATAACCGCCTGATCAAGCTGCGCCCAACCATCAAGGATATGATGATGGTGGAGAATGATATGACCTATGTATTCCGGAGTACCGGCTACCAAGAACTTCCTTGAAAATTCAGAATTTGCGTACCCAGACTCACTCTTCTTCAATATCCCCATGGCGGCAAGGGCATTGAGCAACAATTCTGTCGCCCGACTTTCAGAGCCGGTACATTTCGCTACTTCGCTGGCATCCCACAGAGAATCTCCGAGCACAGTGAAAATCTTCAGCCGCACTCCCGCCTGCACAGTACACCCCTGCCAGTATCCACTTGAAACACCGAGTAATCTTCCGACACTCCACTCTCTTGTCATAGGTACCCTCCTTGATTCTCGAATTCTCGCCGTCCATTCCCTTTGCAAAATAAAACGTATCGGTTCTCAAAAAACCCGAAAAACGGCAATAAATACTTCTCCTTTGTTAAATCGCCACTACTCCGAAACAAATATTTTCCTTGCCTTTCAATCCAAAAAAAAGCACTCTAACAGCATTGTTTACACACATATTGTAGCCATTTCCAACTAAAAGATCACGTTTTCATACAAACCATGAAACAGCCACGGAACGAAGTCAGCGACCAGGAATTAAAGAAAGTTATTGCTGACTTTCTTGACCAGGGTCATGTTGACAATATCGTAGCAATGTTCCGACATGAACCTAAATATTACAGCTGGGCTGGAGAAATCCTCAGTGACGAACGGTTCAACGTACGCCTTGGTGTCACTGTCCTTTTTGAGGAATTGTTGACAATTCAACCAGACCAACTGGAACTTGCCATTCCTTCACTTGTCAAAATCCTGCATTCTGAACGACCACTATTGCGAGGTGAAGCTGTCTCTATCCTTGGGATAATAGGCACGAAAGAAGCTATGGCTCAAATCCATCGTCTTCATGACGACCCAAGCCCTCAAGTGCGAGAAATGGTCCAGCTTGTACTGGAAGGATAACCATGACAGAAAAACAATCACCCAAAATACCACTCCGAAAAGCTCGGTATCACATTCCATGGTGGATGAGCGTCCTTCTGGCCATTACGCTTTATTGCACTTTAAAATTTCTGATTCCGGATCTCCACCCAACAAACCCCATACTGGAAAAATTAAGACAGGCGGCACCATCTTTTGCTCCGCTGGCAACTATCCCTTTTCTTCTACTGGCTGCAAAGCAACTCTACGATTCAGATATAGACGAGGACGAAGAAGAAAATTCGATGAACACTCATGAAGAAGACTCAGAAGAGTGAATCGTGTTTCCAGGTCGAGTACTTTTACTTGAATTTTTGAGTCAGATTTCATTCATGACTGTGGCACTCCTGTTTAATCTTGAACTGGAACAATGAGACAGTAGGAAGCATTGCAGTTTTTTGAACTTTCAATATTTGGGCAATGGTTCCCTCAAAAGAAAGCCAACCTTAAATAATTAAGCAATTTCTTTTATTTTTGAAGAAAATTCGCTATATTCACCAGACGCTTACTATTATTCCACTCCACCCCACTTAAAAGAGAACTCCTCAAGGGTAGTTCCTCAACACAAACGGCAAATGCTTGACACAACAGATAAAAAAATTCTGAATATTCTCCAGAAAAGTGGTCGCATCACAAATGCCAAACTCGCTCAGGAGATTGGACTATCGCCACCTGCTGTTCTGGAACGGGTGCGGCGCCTCGAATCATCGGGAATCATAGAAAAATATGTCGCCATCTTGAACAGAGAGCGGGCCGGGTTTGGCCTCCAGACCATCGTAATGGTCTGCCTGAGTCACCATCAGATATCTTCGCTCCAGAACGTCAAAGAACGGTTGACCCGCATGGACGAGGTACTCGAATGCCATCAGCTGACAGGTGAGGTCGATTTTCTCCTGAAAGTGGCTGTCAAGGATATGAACAGCTATACAGATTTCGTCAACAACAAACTTTCGGGCATTCCCGGAATCCAAAACGTCAAAACCTCTTTCATCCTGGAAACATTAAAAAATAGTACCGCCCTCCAATTAATCACAAAAGAATAACAGGCGATTTTCTGTTACCGGTTTAAAAGAGCAGGATGCCTTATAATACCACCTGGGAGAGGGCTCTTTTTAGTACCAGCGCTTTACGGGAATAAGTACCTTCACTAAATTATATCCTTTGATGCAGAATCCAGAGATGATAAAATTCCCATAACAGAGTATATGGGAGAAATAATGCCGAGTGGTGGGGCTCTTTTCAGTGCCGCCTTCAGTGGTGATTTTTACACTCTCCTCTAAAGGAATACTGTATTTCAATATTCCATAGAGCGGTTTTTGTAATATTCCACATCCCAGCTAATCTGATCAACGCACTTGATCTGCTAATTTGTACAGAGACCGAAAGACCATGAAAAACAAGGACGAGCTTATTGCCCAAACCGAGGCAATCATAATATTGGGAGAAAAAGTTCTCGCCACGGAAACCAGCGAAAACCAGTCAAAATCCCTAGTAAACGAGCAGAAATTTCACGATTTCAGGATAACAGCTCTTTCATTCTTCAGCCGGGTTTTCGGGGAGACCAGCACGTATTATGAAAGCCTCAGAACCGAAGTCATTCACCATACTGCAAGCCGTACCAGAAGAGGGATCGGCATACTTACTGCGGCAAAGAGAGAACTGCAGGGAGATTGGCTGACAACGACCAGCGGTGCGGTTTCCCGCGATAATTTATTGGACATGCTCCGAATTGCCCGAATTCAGTTCGATCAAGATAATTATTCAGCAGCCGCAATTATCGCCGGTGCTATCCTTGAGAAGCACTTACGTAATTTGTGTCTCGCGAGAGGCATAGCAATCCACAATGAAATCCAGAGCAAAGCAGTTCCGAAAAAAGGACTTCAGTTGACTGGTGAGGCCTACAAGAAAGAAATTGTACGACAGGCAGGACAATAAGGCTGTTATGGGTTGGCTCGAACTCAGCGACGCTGCCGCCAAGGGGAAACAGGACACCATCACCAGTGGTCAGGTGAAGAGCATGCTCAATGAGATGCAGGCTTTTCTGACAAAAATAAAATATTAGTGAATTAGAAATTTATTTCTTGGCTTTTTCAAGAAACAAATTTCGTGAATGAACTTATCCCGCTCTTTTTAGCGGGGTTAGTGCTTTAGATGAACTTATCCCGCTCTTTTCAGCGGGGTTAGTGATTTAGATGAACTTATCCCGCTCTTTTCAGCGGGGTTAGTGATTTAGATGAACTTATCCCACTCTTTTACGGGGTTAGTGATTTAGAGAACTATCCCGCTCTTTTAGCGGGGTTAGTGATTTAGCAGAACTTATCCCACTCTTTTCACCGGGGTTAGTGATTTAGCAGAACTTATCCCGCTCTTTTCACCGGGGTTAGTGATTTAGACGAACTTATCCCGCCCTTTTTAGCGGGGTTAGTACCTTACAGGTTATTTTAGTTCATAATCTTTACAATACCCCTCATAAACCCCAAAGAGAGCTCCGACAAGATCTTGCCAAAATAAATATTTCGTTATGTATCCACAATCACCCCATCTTCGACCCGACACTCTGCTCTTTATCTATTATATTGAGGGAACAGTCCCCGCTCTCCATTCCATCAAGGCTGAAAATTTTATCGGCAACTGGGTTGAAGAAGACTTCAGCTTCCTTTTTTTTACCCAACCGGCAAAAGAGCAGGTTCTGGATATTTTAGCTGACTTTCCGGAGCTCAACCTCCTCGATGACTATGAAATGACCTATGCACAATGGCAGGGCGGCAACATTGAACCTGTTCGCATTGGACGTTTTCTTCTCAACCCTACCTGGATCAAAGCATCTCCCGGTGAAAATGATATTGCCATAACCCTCGACTCAGGCGTGGTGTTCGGTAACGGTACCCATCCGACGACCCAGGCCTGCCTCGAGGCGATTGATATCGCCTGTGCTGGAAAAAAGACGAGAACCATGCTCGATCTTGGCTCGGGAACCGGAATTCTTGCCCTTGCAGCCGCAAAACTTGGATGTGAAAAAATTATCGCCGTCGATTACAATTACCTGGCCACCCGAACCGCTCACATTAACGTGACGCTGAACAATCTCGAGGACCACATTCTGGTGGTCAATGGCAGGGCTGAAGAACATATAGGTGTTGCCACGGACCTGCTGGTTGCCAACATCCACTATGATGTAATGAAAGATCTGGTGCGAACGGAAGGATTTCTCAAACAAAAATGGTTTATTCTGTCTGGTCTTTTGCGAAGTGAAGCCGAGAAAATCATGGAATTCCTTAACACCCAGCCTGTTCTTATCCTGAAACGCTGGAACCAGGACGAAATCTGGCACACGATACTGGGAATAACCAAGCTGCCGAAAACGGAGTAAAATCCCCTTTCTACCCTTGTGAGGGCTCTTTTCGGCAGAGTTCGGCTTTTCTGTTACAGCTTCTGAAGTGCAGCAATCCGATCTTCGATGGGTGGATGGCTTCTGAACAGTGCAGAGAAGCCCCCTTCTTTAGGACGGATACCAAAGGCTGCCACCTGATCAGGCAGATGCGATGGTTCGTGGCTCAGCTGCAACCGCTGAAGGGCCTTCACCATCTTCTCCTTGCCGGTGAGATAAGCTGCTCCTTTATCCGCGGTATATTCCCTTTTTCTGGAAAACCACATGACAATGATGGACGCAAACAGTCCGAGAACAAATTGCAGGAAGACAGTCACCGCCATATAACCGAAAAATCCCAACCCTCCACCTTCTTCATCACTACTCAGGAAGTTATTGATAATATTTGCGGCAATGCGGGAGAAAAAGATAACAAAAGTATTCAATACGCCCTGAATAAGAGAAAGTGTCACCATGTCACCACAGGCCACATGGGTTATCTCATGGGCGAGCACGGCCTCTACCTCATCTCTAGCCATATTTTGCAACAGCCCCGTTGAAACAGCCACCAGAGCGGAATTTTTATTCATTCCCGTGGCAAAGGCGTTCATATCCGGAGAACTGTAAACAGCTACCTCGGGCATGCCGACTTCCGCCTTCTTAGCCAGACGATGGACGGTATCATAGAGCCACTGTTCCGTCTGATTACTTGGATTTTCGATGACTTTCGCGCCAGTCGATTTTTTGGCGATCCATTTGGACATGGCCAAAGAAAGCAACGAGCCTCCCATACCAAACATCGCCGCCATTACCAGCAGTCCTGAAGTAGACCGTGAATCAACCCCCAGAAAGCTCATGACAATACCAAGTAAAACCAGTATTGCCATGTTAGTTGCTAAAAACAGAACAATTCGAAACACGTCATTCCTCCAATTTTATTTATCCTTTCTCTCTGCAGGTGTCATTGTGCACCGACCATACAGAAACCCTGATGTTTAATCAGGGGTAAAGATAAACATCCTTTTACCTGTCACAAGGAGCTCATGACTACTTTTTATACACCCCCAGACTCCAAAACCAGTTAAATTAGTCGAATTTTTCCAGCACTTTTTTCACAACATTACCATTAGCCGCACTGCCAAAATGTTGCATAATCGGCTTCATTGCCTGTACTTTGTTGCCAAAAGAGGAGAAATCAATGTTGTTTTTTACCCAATCATAAATCTCCTCCTCGCTCACTTGTTTTGGCAAATATTCTTCCATAATAGTCAGGAAAGGTGATCCTTCCTGCTTTTGCGCGGCCAGGAGTTCCCGTTCTGATTTTATCAACTTTTTAATAATGGCAATTACCTGTTCATCACTGAGTACCTTTACCGGCTGACGGGCAAATTCTCCCATCAGAATGCGGATTGCTCCAGTCCGATCAGTATCTCTTGCCTTCATGGCAGCCGTCAATTCCACTTTCAAAGATTCCTGCATACTCATATTTTTCTCCTGAAATTAATGTTCATTTATTATAGAGTTGTTGACCAGATCGTTTTAGGCGGTCGAAAATACGATACCACCTTCAATCATTAAAAAAAACATGCTTTCCTGCCATCGTCTATGATATTGGTCACTGCAGCAATCATTGAAAAGAAAGGGCTTATCCTGGCCGCCAGGCGAAAATCAGGTAGCCATCTGGCAGGGTATTGGGAGTTTCCCGGAGGAAAAATTGAGGCAGAAGAGACGAAAGAAGAATGCCTGGCCAGAGAACTCTGGGAAGAGTTTGGTATTCAATGCGCCGTCGGTGATTTTTTTGGTGAATCCGTCTACGAGTATGAAACAAAAGTAATCAAATTATTCTGCTATCGCGTCCAGCATCTGAGCGGTACCTTCCAATGTCGGGACCATGATCAGATAGTTTGGTTACCAGTCCACGAACTCCAGTCTCTCAATTGGGCTCCGGCGGATGTCCCATTGGTGGAAAAGCTACAGGAAGAATATTGGATTAAGACAACACTCGCCTATTACAAAAACAATGCCATTGAATATGTTCAGGAAACGGTTGACCTTGATTTTCCAAATCATCTACGACAACAATTTCTCGAACTTCTCGCCCCCAACAGCCTGATCCTCGATCTTGGTTGCGGTTCCGGACGCGACAGTCGATTCTTCCTCGATCAGGGGTACCGGATAATTGCGGTCGATGCAGTGGAGGAGATCGCCAAATCAGCCGAGAAGTACCTGGGACATCCGGTTCGGGTACAAAAAGCAGAGGAACTGAACGAAACAGATCTCTACGACGGCATCTGGGCCTGCGCCAGTCTACTGCATATACCTAAATCCCGAATTCTCGAGACCTTGAAACGCATAATCCGCGCCTTGAAACCTCATGGTATTTTTTATATGTCATTTAAAAAAGGAGAGACGGATTGGCAGGATCAGAAACAACGTTATTTTAACAACTATTCTCTACCACTTATGCGACAGCTCCTTGAACAGTTTCCACAACTCAGGATTATCAATATCAGCGAGTCTTCCTCAAGCCTACTCCGGAAAAATCAATTGTGGCTCAATGTCTTGGCTAAAAAAGAAATAAGCGAAGATTAACTTCGGATCGGGTTAGATGGACTGAAATATCTGGAATCAATAGTCACAACACCGAGAGCATCTTCGGAAAAGATTGTAATTGACCATAAAACCATCCTCGAATATGGTGACAGAGTGTATTGCCTTCAGGTCGGCTCAATTCCATGAATCAGTAAAACTTGAGTTGCTACCAGCACCTTGCCGAGGAGGGTCTTTTATTAAGGTAACAATCTCTTTTTCATTTTTAGAATGGCCAGACCACTTCCATCAAAAAAGCCGAAAACCAAACGCCGTACCAGCCCCAAAAAAAATATCGGCAGGAAAAAAAAGAAAAAACCGCAAAACAGCCTGCTGAGAAATTTTTTATTGATCAGTCTGGAAAGTCTCGGTTTGTCGATAATTGGAATGGCCGCCATCATCGTACTGCTCGGCTATTTTGCCAATCGGTTTTCCGGCACTGACTTCCTCAGCAGTCTCTTGCCTTTTGCCGGTGCGATCTTTGCTCTCATCATCCTGAGCTCTCTTTTCCTCAGCGCCTGGAAGAGACTCCGCAGGAGGTTGCAGGACAGATCTCCCCTACTGCCTCCGATCATAATCATTGTCACCACCCTCCTTTTCTGTGGACTGGTGCCCAAGGTTATGTTCACACAAACTTACGGCTATTACCGCACAATGGTTGGTGGCAAAGAAGAGGCAGGTCGTGTCGCCCTCGCTCACCAGGTCTACGCTGCCTATCGTCGCCTGGACCCTATACAGATAGGCAAAATGATCGGTCGTTCTGAACAGTTTGCAAAAGCAATTCAAAAAGCGGCAACGGCCTATGCCATCGACATTGATCTCCTGATGGGGCTCGCCGCCGCAGAATCCTCTTATCTGCCTCGAAAGAGCACAGACGGCGGCCATGGACTCTTTCAGATAACTAAAGCGCCAGCTTCTGTTTCAGAGGATATCAATAAACTTTTCCGAGCAAAAATCCCTGAGATGAATGATCCTCAGTATAATGCCTTGCTTGGTGCGGCGACGCTCCGATATTATCTCACCGAGATGAAACAGGATCTTTTCCTCGGCCTTCTCGCATATAATATCGGACCGGCCAATGGCGGCTTACGGTTTATCATGCAGCAGTACGGAGCAACAGATTTTACCACTATCCAGCCCTATTTGCTGCGACTTCCCCGTGACTACCCCATACGCGTTCTCTCCTATGCCCTCGCCTTCCGAATCAATCGAAAAGAAGGTCAACTTCTGGCGTATGAAGAAGGAACAAACGCAATGCTAATTCAGGCTCTTGGTATCCCGGGACAATAGTGGAGGTTACGGCAAAGGCTCGTTGAAAGTTTTTCTAAACAAGCAAAATAAAAATAGCGAGAAAGAGACTTAGCATATATTTTATCTGCTATTACCAGCTAAGCTTTCGAATGTGCGTATACACTCTCTGATAAAATCAGGGTTCTTCTCACATAACCAGCAATGACACCGCAGCGTGTCAATCTCAAAGGAACTCAACATGCAACTTTTGCCAGCCATTGAACTTGAAACCAGCCCCACCCCCGACAGTACTGTAATTTGGTTGCATGGACTTGGAGCAGATGGCAACGATTTTGCCCCCATCGTTCCGGAACTCAACCTGCCAGTGGAGTTGGGGATTCGATTTATATTCCCACACGCCCCAACCATACCGGTGACTGTTAATGGCGGTTTTGTCATGCCGGCCTGGTACGATATTTTGGAAATGGATATTGATAGAAAAGTCGATATTGCTGGATTAATGGCTTCTGCCAAAGAAATTCATGCCTTTATCAGCCGTGAGCTTGACCGCGGCATTGACAGCAAAAGGATAGTCATTGCCGGTTTTTCGCAAGGAGGGGCCGTCGCCTATCAAGCAGCACTCAGCCACGAAAAGCAACTCGGGGGTCTGCTTGCCATGTCAACCTACCTTGCCACTGCCGATATCATTGAATACAGTGAGATAAACAAAACTATCCCGATCAAAATCCAACATGGTACCCATGATCCGGTCGTACCAGAACAACTCGGCCACAAAGCCAAAGTGCAGCTCACCAAGCAGGGCTACAGTGTCAGCTATCAGAATTATCCGATGGAACATTCAGTCTGCCCTGAACAGATTGGCGATATTTCCGCGTGGCTGCAAACCACCCTTCAATAGAACATTACAGCAACGGAGGTTTCATGGATTCACTTGCTTTTATCGCTGAACAGCGAATTGCCGAAGCCATGCGGGAAAGGGATTTGAATTCCCCGAAATGGAAAAACAAACCACTTCCTTTGGAAGATGATCGTTTTGTTCCCGATGACCTGAAAATGGCCTATAAGATTCTAAAAAACAGTGGGTACCTTCCACCGGAAATTGAAGAACGCAAAGAAGTTAAGAGATTAGAGGATCTCATTTCATGCACGGAAGATGAACACGAACGTCTCAAGCAAATGAAAAAACTCAACGTCCTGCTCATGAAAGTCGATGCAAGACGTTCATTTTCATCCAACATATCTAGCCAGCATGACTATTATCGAAAAGTTGTGGAAAGGATAAGTCTGCATTCCAAGCCAAAGGAGAAATGATCGGCAACAACGAACAAGGAAATATCAGGCTCGAAAGAGGAAATGCATGAAAACCATTATTCCCCACAAAAACACTCGAGTACCTCACTGAAGCTGTTAAAAAGTTTAAAAGTGCCTCCTGCCCTGTAGCACTCACCGGAGCAGGCATCTCTGTTAATAGCGGTATCGCTGATTTCCGCAGTCCCGGTGGAGTTTGGACAATCTTCTCGCCTGATGAGTATGCAACTCTTGATGTATTCCTCAATTCTCCGCAGAAAGCATGGAAACTCTATCGGGAATTGGGAAAAGGGTTGCTTGGCAAAAAACCGAATCAGGCTCACCAGGTACTTGCTGATTTTGAACAGGGCGGATTTCTGAAAGGACTGGTTACCCAGAACGTCGACAACCTGCATCAGACCGCAGGCAGTAAAAATGTGTTGGAAATCCATGGTGATCACCAACACCTGCAGTGTCTGCATTGCGATACGCTTATCCCGGTTACCGGCGACCACTACACCATGAAAGATGTGCCGACATGTGCACTTTGCCACTCTCCCCTCAAACCAAACGTTGTCCTGTTCGGGGAAGCTGTCAGAAATATGGACCAGATCGAAGCACTCATCAACAATTGCGATCTCCTGCTAGTCATCGGTACATCAGCAAAGGTATATCCCGCGGCGGGTCTGCCGGTTTTGGTGAAACAACGCGGTGGATTAATCTATGAATTCAATCAGGAACCGGCGCTCTCAGCCCAGGGGTACGCTAACACGTCGATAATTTCCGACTATTTTTTTGAAGGTGATTTGGCGGCTACTCTTCCGTTGTTTGGGAGGAGTGTCTTAGTGACTTAGGAACATATACCCTGCAAAGGGATACTAAACCGAGTCCCCTTGCTCTTTAGGGGGTTAGTGATTGAGAGCGCCTCACCTCACCTTTTTGCAAGAAAATCACTGACTCACTTAATATTCTTCCTTCCGCCGCCGAAAAGAAACAAACGACGAACAGAGACTTTCAATCCCCTCTTCATTCTCTGCGAAAAAAGTGACGAAATAACTTTTCTTTGATAGACTGAATGCAGTGACGAACCCTCGGCAAAGGGACATAAATGCAATTTTGTAAAGACTGCGGAACCGTTCTCAATCTCTTTGGCAATAACGAGAGAGAGCTTTGTTCCTCCTGCATCCAGCATAAAAAGAAGATTGAATCAACTGCTGTTCCTTCGGCCCCCTCTGGACCGACAGCCCCAATAGCGGATGCCTTCGAGCTATTGGCAAACACTACTCTCTCCTATGAGGACAATAAAATTGTTTTGCGTTCCAAAGAGGGCTGGGAACTTTGGAGCGCTCCCCCCGGCTCTCAATCAGACTTAAAAACCATACTCGCCAGAGCAAAACGAATATACGAAATCCGCTTACGAAGGCAGAGAAATTAACCCCGCCAAAATGACAGTAAAAATTTCCATAGGATCAGGCAAAGGTGGAACCGGCAAGACCATGGTCATAGCCAACCTCGCCATTCTCCTTGCGAAAACCGGCAAAAAGGTCTGTTTGGTTGATCTTGATCTTGGCGGGGCCGATGCCCATATACTGTTTGGGCTCTTTGAACCGAAACGGACCCTTACTGATTTTCTAACGAGACAAGTCGAATCGATCACCGAAGTCATTCACACCTTCTATTCCTATAACGGCTTACAGATCATCCCGGGAACCGGTGAGACCCTGAATACCTCGAACATCGGCTATCAGGAGAAGCAACGTCTTCTGCGCGGCCTCGATGAAATAGATGCCGATGTGCTGTTAATTGATGTTGGAGCCGGAACAAGCTACCATGCCCTTGATTTTTTTATGGAATCAGATGTCCAGATTTGTGTAACGCTGCCGGATCCCACTGCCATTATGGATCTCTTTAACTTTTTGCAATTGGCGACGATCAGGAAAGTTCTCGGCGGTTTTCTCTCCCAAAGCGACGTGGGAGTTGCCTTGAAAAGCAATAATTTCAGGTCTCTGCAAGAGGTTTTTGAATTGGCAGAGAAGACTAGTCAGGGAGCACGAGAAAAAGGACAGCAAGAGCTGAAATTTTTCCATCCTCTGCTGATTATAAACAGGGACAGTGAGAATGGTTCGGTCAACAAATCCAAGCTATGTAAAATGGTCTCGAAATATCTCGGCATTGAGATTCCCGAACTCGGAGAGATTCCTGAAGAAAATAAAATGAACGAGTCACTTAAGGCATTCATGCCAATTTGCGAATTGTATCCATCCGCAAGTGCTTCACGATCTCTTGCAGCAATCGCCGAGAGAGTCAGTAAGATCATCGATCTGTTTGCTCAACATAATAATCGCAACTGACTGAATTGAGTTAAATAATGAGATTCATCTTTCACGGCCCCAACTAAAGCTCGATCTCAGATCTCTCGATGGCGCCGTTCCCGTGTAGCTGTATCCTGCCGATAATAAGAACGTAAAACATTGTAAAGCTCCGGATGCTCTTTCTCCATTCGCATTGGCCTGTCAAAAAAAAGTTCTGTCGCTACAGCAAAAAATTCTGCTTCATGGACAGCACCATAGGGATCAAGAAGGCTCTTTTCTCCCGTTTCCACATCTTTTTTTAAACGGAAAAACTCTTTTGAGCAGATCTCCACCCATTGCCGATAGAGCTGAACATTATCGAGTTCAGGGGTGCCATCAGCCGCCCCATCACGCATATCGAGAATGTGGGCGAACTCATGGTACACCACATTATGGCCCCTCTCCGGATGGCGGGTATCACGTTGCACCGCATCCCAAACCAAAATCACCGGACCCCGCAGCCAGGCCTGGCCTAGTATTGCCTGTTGATCCGGCACTATCCCCCAGCTTTGGGTAAAAATACCGGCTCTTGATTCCGGCAGGGTGACCGTCGACGGATAAACAAGGATCGACAGAAGCTCCACATATTGAAAAGAAGGCAATCCAAGAACCAGCAGACAAGCCTGTGCAGCGATGACGACTTTGATCTCATCTGTCAAAACCAGACCGCCACAGCCCTCAAAATTTTTTTCGCTGATAAAGATCTGAATTAATTGTTCAAGCTGGAGCTTTTCTGTCTGATCAAGATATCCATAGTGAATCACCGTTTCTGCAAGAATATCCCGCCATGATTGCGAAAATGGCTCCTGTAATATTTTCCGTCTTCGTCGTTCCCGAAACCAATTAAACATGCTTACTGCACTCCTTGTTTGAACCTATATCACCATTTTATGGCGACAAAGCAAATAAAATGCGGCTATGAGATCTTCTGTTTTACTGAATGATCAGAGTCAATCAACTTTCCGTTGTATCCCAGGTCGTTTTCAATAAAAAGAATCCTACCGGAATATAGGAGACGAGGGCAAGGGCGGCAATGTTTTGAAAACTCACCTGGGTATCCGGAGAATAGATAAGCAGATAGGCAACAAGGAGCGGCATTTTATCTAATTGGAAAAACGTAAAAAGACCAAGGACAAAGCGCCTCATGAGATCCGGGTGTCGATCTGAGCTTCCCTTTGAAGCTCTGTATAACAGATAGCAGGAAATAGAGACCCCCAGCAAAAATAAACCTGTCCCAATCAGTACATCCATTGTCAGGGACGCTTGAGAAGCAGATAACTTTTCAGCATCGGAAGGAAACCAGTATGCTGATGAAAGGAAGAGGCTGGCAAGGTATCCGCCAATCCCTCCAAGAAGATATTTAAAATGGACAGCAGAAACCTGTTCTTCCTTCGCCGGTTTCATTTTGATCAGAAAGAGCGCCACAACCATTCCGATTAAAACCAGCCCTATAAGAAAATAGGGCCAAGCGGGCACTTTTTCGTAAACTGGAAAAAACACCCGGTCTGCATTTATCGGCAGAGAAAACAGTATTCCAAAAAAAAATGAACACAACGCCCCAAACCCAAGCAGCAATCCGGTCATCATTTGCGCCAGGCCTGTAAGGTAGCTTAGCCCAGCCACAAAAGATGCAAAACCTGCAATAAGAATTCGTACGATCATCTGCCGATTATCTCCTCTGACGTTTATATAATCTGTAATTTTACAGTCCACTTACAGATAACTATTCTCGCAGAGAATGCCAACTTATTCCAGCATATTCCAGCACAAAAGGAGATGGTGTTCAGGATTCCCAACCGTAATGGAAACTGGTTGAGATTAACCACAGGTAAAAGGCAGCAGCAGGCCAAAGAGAGTGAGCATAATACCGGAAATTTTCTCGATCAAAAAAACAGATCGTCCAAGCCAGTCTCTGACCCGATCCCGGCCGATAACCATAACCACCAAACTGTCCCAGAGAAAAACCACCGAGGCCATCCAAAGTGCATAAAGACATCGAGTCATGAAAGCTGTTTCAGCCGATACCATGGCTGTAAAAAGTGCCAGGTAAAAAATTACATTTTTGGGGTTGAGGATGCCCGACATACATCCGATGACAAACTGCTTACCAAGATGACGCACCTGTAAAAAATTTACCGGGCCTTGCTGGTCAAGAGAACGTTTTGGCGTCCTTAGCAGCATAATTCCAAGAAACACCAGATAGAGCGCGCCCAGATATTTGAGCAATATCATCAGCCAGGTTGTTTCCCTGACAACTTCGAGGCTGAAAACCGCAAGAAGCAAATACAACGCATTTGCCGCGGTAATACCCGCACAGACACTGATAGCGTAACGAACCGGTAGTCTCAGAGAGGCTTGCATAACAAGAAAAAAATCTGGCCCAGGGCTGAGCAGAGCCAAAAAATGGGCCGATGCAATCATTATAAATTCCATATCATTCTCCTTTTTTCGAGAATGATAGAGGCTTTTTAATAAGAATTATTGTACAAAATTGACACGGTATTCCTGAGGCGTAACAGTCGTCATTGCCTTAAAGTGACGGTGCAGGTGGCTTTGATCAAAAAAACCGCATTCAAGGGCAGTTTCAGTTATATCCATTCCTCTTTGGAGATATTTTCTGGCCTGCTCGACCTTGCAGTTCATGCGATAAGCGTGGGGCGTAATGCCGGTAACTGCTTTAAAACGGCGGAGCAGTGTGTACGGATTTACCCCGAGCTGTTCGGCCATTTCTCCCAGGGTAACATCATCTTTGAGATTTTCTCCAAGCAATGTTTTCAGTCGCTCAATATTTTCCGGCAGTTCACGATGTAGGGCCGGAACTCGGCAAGCATGATTAAAGACAGAACCACTCAACTCGATGAGCAACTCTTCTTTTTCCAGCAGATGAACGGATCTATCCATTAAATGCTTTAGAAGAGTACAATAGCGGCTGTAGAGAGAGGGATCATCCAGGCGAATCTTTTCAGCTGGAATAAACGTCTCCACATTCCAAAATGATCTTTGCACCCGAAGACACCATTCAACGTCGAGATACAGCATGTAATAGCTCCGTCCCTCCCCTCCGATAGAATTGCAACTATGCATTATTTCAGGATTAATAACGGCAAGGGACCCCACCGACAAGATGGCTTTCTGCTCACCTACGCAGTATTGAACCTGTCCTTTATCTACAGCACCGATACTGAAAGATCTATGCATATGTGTTTTGAAATGACGAACACTGCTTCTGGAATAGCGGCACTCGACAAACGGCAATCTGTCATCTTTAAAAAAGATTTCGTGTTCCATAAAATCTCCCAATGTGATCGGTTTTGAACTGTGAATCATGCTTTATTGTCCGTCGGAAATCCACAAAAAAGCCGCTTGCCGCCACATTGTGGCATGCTTAGTGTTGATGTTAATGTTTAACCATTAAATACCATCAACAGGACACTCCTATGAATATACCCTTACGAGACCGGACACTTGAGTCCCTCGTATTTGACAATCGCTTCGTGCAGGAACTGCCCCCCGACCCGCAGCAAAAAAATTATCGCCGCCAGGTCAGCAACGCCTGCTATTCACGGATCCTGCCGACCAAAGTTTCTTCCCCAAAACTGGTAGCCTACAGCCGCGAAGTAGCTGAATTGCTCAACCTGCCCGATAAAGTCTGCGAGTCACAACTCTTTACGGAAATATTTGTGGGAAACACTCTTCTCCCCGGCATGGACCCTTTTGCCATGTGTTACGGCGGCCATCAATTCGGCAACTGGGCCGGGCAACTGGGAGACGGGAGAGCAATTAATCTGGGGGAGGTCATCAATAACCAGAGTGAAAGGTGGTTGCTCCAGCTCAAAGGGGCCGGGCCCACCCCATACTCACGTCAGGCAGACGGCCTGGCTGTCCTGCGTTCGTCGATCAGGGAATTCCTCTGCAGTGAGGCTATGTACCACCTCGGGATACCTACGACCCGTGCTCTCAGTGTGATTACCACAGGTGAACTGGTCGAGAGGGATATGTTCTATGACGGCCACCCAAAGGATGAACCAGGAGCGGTGGTCTGCCGGGTAGCACCTTCATTTCTCAGGTTTGGCAATTTTGAGATCCTGACGGCAAGAAGCGATACGACTCTTTTGAAAAAGCTGGTCGATTATACCATCCGGACTGATTTTCCTCACCTCGGAGAGCCATCGGACGATTGCTACATCGAATGGTTCAGAGAGATTTGTAGCACCACCGCAGCAATGATTATCCACTGGATGCGGGTCGGTTTTGTTCATGGAGTCATGAATACGGATAATATGTCAGTTCTCGGATTGACCATCGACTATGGTCCTTACGGTTGGCTCGAGGGATATGAGGCCCAATGGACGCCTAATACCACCGATGCCCATGGCCGCCGTTACTGTTTCAGCAACCAGCCACATATTGGCCAATGGAACCTTCTTCAGCTGGCCAACGCCATCTACCCCCTGATTAATAAAGTTGAACCTTTACAGGAGGCCCTCGCCTACTACAATACACTGTTCCTCAAAGGCTGGAACGACATGATGTCTGCGAAACTTGGCCTAAAAACCTTTGAACCTGCAACAGACGACACACTCATCGGTGAACTTGTTGAAATCCTACAGCTCACCGAAACCGATATGACCATATTCTTCAGGAATCTCACCTCAATCACAGGCGAGACTCAAGTGCAAAACTGGAGAAGAGCTGCCGGATACTCTCAGCGAGGCATATTATAAACCGGAAGAAATAACAGAAACCTACAGGTCTCGTATGAACAGTTGGCTGCAAGCCTATGTGAACCGACTGCAACACGACAAGCTGCCGAACCAACTGAGAAACCAGAAAATGAATAGTGTCAATCCCAAGTATGTTTTACGCAACTACCTTGCACAACTCGCCATCGATAAAGCAGAAAATGGCGATTTCTCTCTGGTAAATGAACTGCTCGATCTGCTTCGAAACCCCTATAGCGAACAACCGGAAAAAAATCATTTTGCCGTGAAACGTCCAGAGTGGGCTCGCAACCGGGCAGGATGTTCAATGCTATCGTGCAGCTCATAGAAGTCAATATTCTCAAACGTTCTGTCCATGATTGACATAATACACTGCAAAAATGTACAAAGCCAAGCTTGTGTTTAGCGAAGAGGTTGGTAGAATAGTACATCGTGTGTGTTATTTGCTTTCCTCCACTGAAAAAGCAGAAATTTGTCTGATTTCTCTTTGAGGGATGATATTATTTTACCAGAGATTCCATGCAGAACAGTCAACGATCAACGACATTCATCTCTTCAAAGAACTTTTTGCAGATCATCTCTACAGCATGCCAAAGTTACTACGGAAGAGTTGAGTCCTGAAAATTTCATTCCTTTTCTCCGGGATCATATGTTTCGAGACCTCGGTAATGTCTCGGTTGAAATCTATTTTCGCGATGATAGTCAAAGTATCTTCATCCCTTATCCTTCTCAACTTTCTCCTGTTTCAAAAAAAACCACCGCAGGTGTACCAACACGGATACCAATTTCAGATCCATCTCTTACTGAGCTTTTTACGCACCATACCTGCTTGACTTTCAGCAATGGCTCTGATTTTCCCCATTTTTTGGCAGCAACCGGTAATCAATCGCATGCTTTTTTCTCAATATCTCAAGACAAGGAGATAACTGCACTTCTCTATATTGGTTGTCGAGAAAATCTCCCATTTCCAGATGAGTATCTGCAGGGCGTCCAGACGTTAACCGTCTTGATCGGCTCATGGATGAAGAGCATGGATATCATTTCCCATTTGAAACAATCAATAACTTCCATTGGGTATTCCGATCAGCTACGCTATGCACTGTATGAGATCAGCGAAAAAGCTCATCTGGCAACCACCGAAGAGGACCTCTTTTCGTCGTTACATGGGATTGTTGGCCGTTTTGTCAATGCCAAAAATTTTTTCATCGCCCTGAGGGAAGAACGACGCGGTGAACACTATCTCAGATACACCTATTACTTTGATGAATTGGATTCTTATTTACAGGGACTGGAATTCAAACTCGATCCGAACCAAAAACTCAGCATGGCTGGTTTTATCATCAAAAGCGGTGAACCACTTCTACTGACACCTGACAATTTTGACCAGATTTGTCAGGAGAACGACATAAAGCCTTTGGGATCAAAAGCCCATTCACTGGTGGGGGTTCCATTCTATTTCGATCATCTCGCCGGGGTGGTCCTGATTCAGAGCTACAGCGAGATCGTCTACACCGAAAAAGATAAAGATCTCCTTGTCTACGTCGCCAGACACATAGGTGATGCTCTTGGGAGAAAGAAAACCATTGACGACATGCGCAATGTAAATGAGATTTTTTCTCTGTTTATGCGCTACTCTCCAGTACATGTCTATATTAAGGAAGTAACCGAGTCCCAAGATCGGATTCTGCAAGTCAGCGAGGCTTACAGAACAAGTATTGGTATGTCGGGTTCCGAAATAATCGGCAAGGACATGACCGAGCTTTTTTCTGCAGATTTTGCCGCCAAGACTTTGGCCGATGACTGGCATGTTGTGTCCAATGGAACTCCGCTGCAATTGGAAGAGCATTTGGAAGGCCGAACCTATACCTCCATAAAATTTCCAATCCACCAAAAAGACAATACTCTGCTGGCAGGCTTCTCCATTGATATTACAGATCAAAAGGAGATGGAAAACGCTCTGCGTGAGAGTGAACGTCGTTATCGGATCATCTTCGAAAAATCACCATTAGGGGTAATCAGCTTTGATTCCACAGGAACGGTGCTGGATTTCAATGATAAATTTGTCGAGATCATGGGGTCAACCAGAGAAAAACTCCTCGGATTCAACCCAATTGTTCATAGTACGCCGATAGTGAAGGAAGCCTTAAAAAAATCCCTGGCAGGCAAGGTTGCCTATTGCGAAGAGGCCTACACTTCGGTAACTGGAGGGAAAACAGCCTATCTCCGGGGAATATTCAGTCCGGTTCAACCTGGTCACTCACCCACTGAGGTCATTGCCACTATCGAAGATATCACCGAGCAGAAAGAACACGAAAAAGAGCAGCATAAAATCGAGAAGCTGGAATCCCTTGGTCTTCTTGCAGGTGGAATTGCCCATGATTTCAACAATATTCTGACCGGCATCATGGCAAATATTTCGTTTGCACGGCTCCTCATTGACCCCGAACATAAATCAGACAATCCTCTTGCTGAAGCGGAAAAAGCATCCAGACGGGCTGCCGAACTTGCTCAGCAACTTTTAACTTTCGCCAAGGGAGGCGAACCACATAAAAAAATAGTCTCAGCACAGAGCCTCATCTTAGAAGCAGTCTCATTAATGCTTCGAGGATCTAACGTCAGGGCAATTGTTGATATACCGGAGTCAATCCATGCAGCAGAAGTGGATGAAGGGCAGATAAACCAGGCTCTGAATAACATTATCGTTAACAGTACCCAAGCAATGCCTGGGGGTGGAAATCTTAAAATAACAGCAGAGAATCATTATCTACCGGAATCCAACTCGTATAGACTGACTGCCGGGACCTATATCAAAGTGGCACTGCAAGATGAGGGCTGTGGAATTTCAGAAGAAATCATCGAGAAGATATTTGATCCTTACTTTACAACCAAGATAAAAGGTACAGGCCTTGGTCTTGCGTCTGCGTATTCAATAATCGCCAGACATGACGGACACATAGCGGTCGACTCCATTGTCGGCCAGGGGACTGCTTTCACAATATATCTTCCATCAATCGGCAAATCATATACCGAGCATCTGGCGGCAACTTCGCAAACTAACCGTCCACATAAAGGAGGAGCTATACTGGTGATGGATGATGAAGAAATGATCCGAGATATTGCCGACGCCATGCTCTCCCATCTTGGATACACAGTAACAACATGCACAAGGGGCGAAGAATCCATTGAACTTTACCGACAATCTCTGGAATCGCACACACCTTTTCGGGCTGTCATTCTAGATTTGACTATTCCTGGTGGGCTCGGAGGAATGCAGGCAGCCGAACAAATCCTCGCCATGTCTCCTGCCGCTTGTCTCATAGTATCAAGTGGCTACTCAAATGATCCCATAATGGCAAATTTTCAAGAATATGGTTTCAGTGCGTCGATGGCCAAACCATACAGTATCAGTGAAATCGAGAAGGTGTTGAACCTACTTCCCGTCCACTAACGTCAACCAACTCCAGCCTCACAATACCACCTTCCATTTCTTCAACAAATAAGCCACGGGCCATTCAGTGCATTCCCTTGCAAATCCGATTTTAATCCATATAATCTTGATGTACCTATCTACTCACTGCCGTCAGTAAACCCCAAAAATAGGACATTTAAAATGATACAATTAAAACCACTAAAACCTGAAGCAACCGCCGCAGCACTAGAGAAAGCCAAGCGTTACCGTCTCCTCAATGAACCCGATGATGCCGAGAGTATCTGCCTTGATATCATCGCTGGGCAGCCGGGTCACCAAGAGGCTCTTATCACCTTATTGCTGGCATTAACCGATAAGTTTCGGTTGTCAGGAATTGTTCCCGCTTTTGAGCAGGCCCAGGAAGTGATAGCTCAACTCGATAGTTCTTACAGCAAGGCATATTACCATGGTGTTATTTTCGAACGGCGGGCAAAGTTTCATCTTCATCAAGGTGGTCTCGGAGCCGGAACGATGGCCTTTGATTGGTTCGTCAAGGCCATGGCAGCTTTTGAGGAAGCCCTCGCCGCAGGCGACCCAAAAGGCCAGGAAGCTGTACTTCGCTGGAATTCCTGTGCCCGCATCCTGAATAGCCGGCCAGACTTGAAAGCAGACGATTCAATCGAGGGCGAAATGTTGCTCGACACTTTCGATACGCCACACTAAAGGAAATCCTTGCTGTGCTTTGGTTCGAAACAGGGATGGCTAGATAAGCAGCTTCATTTGGGAAAAATGAAGATGTTATATGCCTTTTGGGTATATTTTTACCACGTTATCAATTTTTTACCCCTTTCAGTTTTTTAATCATCTGCTTGGTCTGGTTGATACGCTTGGTGATGAGAATTGAGCGGGGACAACATTGGGTGCATTTAAAGTGATTGTCACAGGCCCATACTCCATCTGATGTGTGAACCATTTGCAGTCGTTCGTTTTTGGCACGATCCCGAGAATCAGCAATGAACCGAAATGCCTGGGCGCTTGCTGCAGGACCAATAAAATTGGGTTTCTCATCCAGCACCGGGCAAGCTGAATAGCACGCTGCGCAGAGGATACAGTTAGTGGTATCGTCGAATGCCAGGCGTTCTTCCTGCGATTGCGGCCTTTCCTGCCTGTCCATCTTTTCGTCATTAATAAGAAAAGGCTGCACTGAACGATATTTTTTAAAAAAATCGTCCTGATTGACAATCAAATCGCGCAAAACCGGCAGGTGCTGGAGTGGTTCGACAGTCACGGTGTCTCCTTCCTTTTCAACCACATCCTTTACCAGAGTTTTGCAGGCTAACCCATCTTTGCCATTAATACGCATGCCATCTGATCCGCAAACCCCATGAGCACAGCTTTTACGAAATCCCAGACTGCCGTCCTGAAAGCGCTTGATCTGCATAAGGGCGTCCAGCAATCGTTCGTTTGGCTGTACATCTACTTTGAATTCCTGCATGTACGGCTGCTTGTCGGTGTCAGGATTGTAACGTTTTATTTTGAGGATGATATTCATTAGAGGCTCCTGTAACTCAATATGTACGGGGTTTAGGTTCCCAGATTGAGGTGTCAACCGCTTTATAGTCAAGTCGGACTTTATCGCCCTCCAGATAGGCGAGAGAATGCTTCAGCCAGTTCTGATCGTCTCGCTCGGCAAAGTCTTCACGACTATGTGCCCCCCGGCTTTCCTGACGCTGCAGCGCTGCTGTTGCAGTAACCAGCGAAAGATCGAGAAGGTTGCCAAGCTCGATGACCTCCAGCAAATCGGTATTAAATTTCTTGCTGGTGTCCTGAACACGGACCTGATGATAGCGCCGGCGCAGTGCCTGTATTTCATCCACGGCAGCCTGCATTTGCTGTTCATTGCGATAAATACCGACTTTTTCCATCATTGTAGTCTGCATTTCCTGGGTAATGTGGCCACCATGAGAGCCTGCGGAGCCATCGGTGATACGGTCAATCCATTGTCGCGCATCGCTCGCCGCGGAATCGTCTACCTTTACCTCTTCGGCATCTTTAATATATTCGGCGATATGCCGACCGGCTCGCCGGCCAAAAACAACCAGATCGAGCAGACTGTTGGTGCCCAGGCGATTCGCGCCGTGGACTGAAACACAGGCACATTCGCCGGCGGCATATAGCCCGTGGACGATGGTATTATCGGCATCTTTAAGCACCCTGCCATGCATATCGGTGGGAATACCGCCCATCGCATAGTGGGCTGTCGGGAGCACCGGGATTGGGGCGTCTGCCGGATCAATGCCGAGATAGGTTTTGCAGAAATCAGTGATGTCGGGAAGCTTCTTTTTCAAGGTCTCTTTACCCAGATGGGTGGCGTCCAGATATACATAATCGTCTATTTTGCCATCGCCACGAATCCCCATCCCGGCGCGTATCTCCGTCAGAATCGCCCTGGATACAATATCGCGGGGAGCCAGATCAAGCAGTGTCGGCGAATATCGTTCCATAAAACGCTCACCTGTGCGGTTGCGCAGGATACCTCCCTCTCCCCTGACAGCCTCCGAGATGAGAATGCCCAGTCCCATAATGCCGGTTGGATGGAACTGAAAAAATTCCATATCCTCAAGAGGAATGCCGCGCCTAGCACATACCGCAGGACCGTCACCGGTGTTGGCGTAGGCATTGGACGTGATTTTAAACATCCGGCCGAAGCCGCCGGTGGCAAAGAGCACCGCTTTCGCGGCAAATATATGCAGCTCTCCGGTTGCAAGCTCGACAACAACTACGCCTTTGCAGGTATTGTCCTCGATAATTACATCGAGTACCTGGTACTCGTCAAAAAAAGACACCTTATTTTTAATGCACTGCTGATACAGGGTCTGCAGAATCATATGGCCGGTTCTGTCAGCCGCATAACAGGCCCGGTGCACGGGTCCTTCTCCAAAATTTCGAGTATGCCCGCCAAAACGCCTCTGGTCAATACGCCCTTCTTTAGTGCGATTAAATGGCAGGCCGCGGTTCTCAAGATCATAAACCGCCTGAATTGCTTCCTCTGCCAAAGTTTGGGCTGCCTGCTGATCAACAAGGTAATCACCGCCTTTGACCGTATCAAAGGCGTGCCATTCGGCCTTGTCTTCTTCGACATTCCCAAGAGCCGCACTGATACCGCCCTGAGCTGCGCCCGTATGACTCCGTACCGGGTGTAATTTTGATAAAACCGCCGTCCTGGACTTTAGGCTGGCCTCTAGCGCGGCATAGAGGCCAGCGCCCCCTGAACCGACAATAACCGTATCGAATTGATGTATCACCTTCACCTCCAAAAAAATGAATTCAAATGAAACGAAGAGAACAGTTACACTGCAATATGGCGGCTATGCTCGCAGAATAGCCCTCTGACTGCAAAACAGAGTGTAGCAGGTTGTGCAAAAGCTCAACAGTTTTTTTGTCACCATCAACTACAACCCTAGGAAAAGAACATCGTGAATTAACTCTCCTAAGTTCCTTCAGAACCTTTTTCTTGTTTTCAGCGGGTAGTTCCTCACCCTGTGTACGACTTTAGGGAATTGCAAGGTTGTCGAACTGTATATGGTTATTTTTTTATTGTCATTTCGGTGTCTTTTGGGCAAGAAGTTGGGAGTTTAATCGAGTGATCACAATTTGTTTGAACACCAGCTAATTATTTTAAGATGGTAAATTATTTCTGCAAGTAGTTTCGGGCATGCGAGATAAAGATGGGGATCGGTCGATTTAGTCCCAGCAACAGACCTGCCAGATTATCCGGACGAAGACAACTTGTACCGGGTATTTACCATGGTTATTTTTAGCTTAGTCGGCTTTAACCGTAAAAGGAGATCATGCTATGGATGAACATTGCAAAAAGGCTTTACAGTGTCTGGCTGAAAACGCAACAGGATCACACACCAACGGGAGTTGCAAGATTGGAAACGGGGATGCCTCGGAAGTGGAATTGCTCGACTCGTACTCCCGGGCAGTGATTACCGTAGTGGAAACTGTGGGCCCGGCTGTTCTGATGGTATCGCGGAGAAAGAAAGACGGCGGTAACTCCTCTGAACAAGATGGCGCAGGCTCCGGGGTTATTATCGCACCGGATGGTTATATTCTCACCAACGACCATGTTGTGCGGGGAGCGGAGGCATTATCGGTCACCATGCAGGACAGCACCACCCACAAGGCGGAGCTGATCGGTACCGACTCCGCAACGGATTTAGCGGTTATCAGAGCCAGTGGCTCCAATTTGCCCTATGCGGTACTCGCAGATTCAAGCAAACTGAAAGCCGGCCAGCTGGTTATCGCCATTGGCAACCCTTTCGGCTTCAATTCCACCGTGTCCACAGGTGTGGTGAGCGCTCTCGGACGCGCTCTTCGTAGCAGAGAAGGGCGGCTCATCGAAAACATTATTCAGCATACGGCACCCCTTAATCCCGGTAATTCCGGAGGACCGCTGGTCGATTCGAGAGGCAGGGTTGTTGGCATAAATACGGCGATAATCGCCATAGCGCAAGGGATCGGCTTTTCCATTCCTGCTGACACCGCCACCTGGGTTATTTCTGAAATACTGATCCACGGGCGGGTTCGACGCAGCTTTCTGGGACTCGCAGGCCAACAGCGGCAACTTATTCGCCGGCTGACACGGTGGCATAATCTGGAGAATAATTTTGGCGTCGAGGTGGTCGGCCTCAATGAAAATGGCCCTTCGGCACGAGCCGGAATGAAAAAAGGTGATATTATCGTCTCCATTGCAGGAATCAAGACGGAAACCGTTGACGACCTGCACCGCACGCTCTCCGAGCGGGCAGTGGGAGAACCCATCGATCTTGTCATACTCCGTGGACCAGAGAGTATGGTCCTGAATGTTACCCCGATTGAAGCGGTTCAACAATAGCGCTCTCCGCTACGCCTTCAACTCGTTACCTTCACATCGCCTGCCAATGAAATGTAAGTAGTTTCCATCCTGAAACGAGTCATTTTGCTCTAAATCTAGGCGTTCGATAAATTTAACCGCAGGCATATAGTCGATATTCCGAGGATTAAATTTTGAGAACAACGACGAGTTAGGGAAAAATGGCCGTTTCAGGATGTAAACTAAGTAGTACTGGTTAGGTAGTTACCCGAGAGCATTCCGATATAAATTTTCGTCTATCCCCTCTTTCCCTGCCCCTTCTGGCCTCCCGCAACATTGACAACCGGGTATATTTTTCTTAGCTTTTTTATCAGCCACCCTATGTTGACCGACGTAAGTTATGCAGTTTATTTTATGGGTTTTAAAATTGCATAAACTACTGGATCCTTTTCATATGTTCTTGAAATTGCAAAAATAGGGGTATCTTGTCAATTCTGTTAAAAGGAGGCCATTCAAATGTCATATAAATGTCAAAACTGCGGTTCTATATCAGAGGAACGCTTCAGTCTGTGTAATCCGGCAACCGAGATCGACAGCGAAAATTTATGTGCTGTTTCCTCAGACCGGGTTTGCGGCGGCAAAAAGAATGAGATGAAATTCTCATGCGATGCTTGCGGGAGCATTTCAGCAACGTCAGATAACTTGTGCATACCTGTTGAAATAGGATAATTGCAAGTTGACCTTGTTCCTGATCGGCTTACATGGGATTATGACCAAAAGATCAGCAAGCGAGAGGTCAAAGGTGCTTTTGACTCCTGTTGCAACGACAGAAGTCAAAAGCAGATCTTGACCGGAATGCAATTCAAATCCGGGTGGTATGTTCGACCGGCCGGACCTCAATCGTGCCGCCCACCGGCAGGGTTGGGATGCGCAGGGCGATTGCGATCGCTTCATCAAGATCCCTGCACTCGACCAGGTGATAGCCGCCGAGCTGTTCTTTGGTTTCGGCGAACGGGCCATCGGTTATTACCGGTTTATCTTTCTTCAACCGAACCGTCGTGGTGGTCGAACTGGGTCCCAACTTAGCGCCAGCTTGGTAATGCCCGCTTTTCACCAGATCCTGCTCCAGGCTGCGATAATCTTCCATGATTTTCGCCCTTTGCACTTCCGGTAGCTCCTCCCACCGCTTCTCCTCAAAACAACACATCAAGAGATATTGCATGATTCTTTCTCCTTTTCTGATCTGTCCCGGTTGTCCGCCGCTTATATGCAGGATGGCCAGATCAATTTTAGTCATTTGCATCAGGGCCTTCATCACCCTTTCCGATTTTGCCGTCAAACCAGAGACATGGGGTAAACTTTTGTTTTTTGGTACCTCACAAGTGATAGGATAGGTGCTGGTAGCGCCTGATTCCCGGCAGTCTTATTTCTTCAATCCGCGGCGACGCTCACTTGCCGCTACCATCGCCGAAAGATCGGCGGCCGGGCGGATCTCAAAGGGTCCCGCCTTGACCCCCGGATGCTCGGACATCAACCGAATGGCATGATTGAGGTCTCTTGCTTCGAGGATGAGGATGCCGCCAAGCTGTTCCTTCGTCTCAGCGTAGGGGCCGTCGGTTATGGACACTTTGCCGTTTCGCCAGCGCAGGGTCGTGGCGTTCCGGGCGCTGTCCAATGCCTCCCCCCCGATAAAATTGCCGTTTTTGCGCAGCACATCATCATAGGAAAAACACTCGTCCATAATGGCTTCCCGTTCGCTTTCTTCCACTTCATTCCATCGGTCTTGGTCTATATATCCCAGGCATATGTATTTCATGATTCCCCCTTTTGATCTTCATCGCTTATCTCAATATGTCGCCCTCTGCCTTTCAGCAGTGGGTGGTGACACTCTATAGTCGAAGAACAACGGACTAAATCGACAAGGGGAAATAAAAAAACTGCATTTTAGTCCGACAGTTCCTGCAGCCGCCGTTCGAGAAACCTTTTCTCGGCCATCTGTTCGGTCAGGCTGAGGGCTCGCTGGTAGGCTTCCCGGGCCTCCTCGGACCGGCCAAGCCGCCGGCAGAGATCTGCCCGTGCCGCATGCGCCAGGTGATAGTCCGCAAGACTGCCGTCGGCCAGGATGGTATGAATAAGCCTAAGACCCACCTCCGGTCCATCCCGCATGGCCACCGCCACTGCGCGGTTCAGGGCGACAACGGGTGAGGGTTCCACCTGCAGCAGCAGGTCGTAGAAGCCGACGATCCTCGTCCAGTCCGTCGCGGTGAAGGTCGCAGCTTCGGCATGTCTTGCTGCAATCGCAGCCTGCAGGGTATAGGCCCCGATCCGGGGCGAAGCGAGTGCCCGAGCCACCAGGACCAGCCCTTCTTCGATGAGTCCTGCGTGCCAGCGCGAGCGGTCCTGGTCTTCCAACAAGATCAGGTCGCCGGACGGTCGTGGTGCGGGCGGCACGCCGCGATTCGTGGAGCAACATCAGCGCCAGCAGGCCAAGGACTTCAGGCTCGGGCATCAGAAGGACCAGCTGCCGGCCGAGGCGAATCGCCTCCTCCGACAGATCCGGCCGGATCAGCTTGTCTCCCGACGACGCATCGTAGCCCTCGTTGAACACCAGATAAAGCACACGTAGCACCGCCTCGAGCCGATCCGGTAACTCAGACGGGCCAGGAACCTGATAGGGAATGTGCGCCTCACGGATCTTCGTTTTGGCTCGGACTATACGTTGAGCAAGAGTCGGCAAGGGAACAAGAAAGGCGTGGGCAATCGCCTCGGTGGTCAACCCGCACACCTCCCGCAGTGTCAGGGCGACCTGGGCATCCGGAGACAAAGCCGGATGGCAGCAGGTGAAGATCAACCGCAGAAGGTCGTCGTCCACAGATTCGTTTTTGCCTGCGACCTCATCTTCCACCGCGGCCGGCCCCGGCATGGAAGCCTCGTCCAGCGGGTCGAGACGAGCTCGACTGCGAATGCGGTCGATGGCCTTGAAGCGTCCAACGGAGACAAGCCAGGCTCGGGGATTGGTCGGCATCCCGTCACGCGACCACTGTTCGAGTGCAGCCCTGAAGGCATCGTGCAGTGCCTCCTCAGCAAGATCGAAATCGCCAAGTTTGCGGATCAAGGTAGCAAAAATCCGGCGTGATTCGCCGCGATAGATCTCCTCTACTCTTTCGTGTATCTGGTCAGAATCATCTTTCTTCATCGATGGTTCTCCGGTTAGTTTTCGGGCCATGAAAAAAGTTGCCTCCATGCTTACCCTTTCCCCAAAGAGGATAATCATTATCGAGGAGGAGATGAATGCTGCACCGGGTTGGTAACCTCTGCTCTACTATTTAAAAAAAAATCCAATAGACATGTCGAAATGACCAGCCGACAGACGACTGTCCTGTAGAGTAGGCGACCAGCCGCTCGAGCCGGGACATCAAGCCGGTTCAACATGCAACCAGAAGGAGTTCCAATTCATGCGATATATGATAATCATCAAAGCCACCAAGGACTCAGAAGCCGGGATTCTACCCGGACAAGAGCTGATTAGCGAAATGGCCGAATTTCATGAACAACTGGCCAAGGCAGGCATCCTGCTTGATGCATCAGGATTGCAGTCGAGTGCCAAGGGCTGGCGCATCAGATACTCCGGCAGCAAGCGTACTGTCATCGACGGCCCATTCACTGAGACCAAGGAACTGATAGCCGGATACACGATAATTCAGGCGGCGACAAAGGAAGAGGCGCTCGAATGGTCGAAGCGCTTCCCCAATCCCACCATGGATGGCCGAGATTGCGAGATAGAAGTACGCCAGCTGTTCGAGCTAGACGACTTCGGCCCCGGTGAAGGGGTCGACCGTTTTCGCAGAATGGACATTGGCTAAAAGAAGTAATTATCCATCATCCCGACAGCAACGCAGGAGGATTACCTATGAACAATCCAGTCGGTTGGTTCGAGATTTACGTAGAGGACATGGATCGCGCAAAAGCGTTCTATGAAAAGGTGTTTGCAATCGAGCTGTCAAGGCTTGAAAATCCAGGGTTGGAGCCTGGCATGGAGTTGTGGGCTTTTCCAATGGATATTGAAAAATACGGTGCATCAGGTGCGCTGGTGAAAATGCCCGATTTTTCATCGGGTGCCAATAGCGTGCTGGTCTACTTCAGTTGTACTGATTGCGCCGTTGAAGCGAAAAAGGCACTGGAGGCCGGAGGCCGGCTCCAGAAAGAAAAACTATCTATCGGACAATATGGCTTTATTGCCCTGGTTATTGACACAGAAGGGAATATGATCGGGCTGCATTCGATGCAATAATCAATTCCGAGCGCATTGAAATTCCACTATTTATTTGCCAAATCAAAAAGGAGATATGCGATGAACACCCAACAAGTCAAACCGATCCCGGAAGGGATGCATACCGTCACCCCGCACCTGATTTGCGCCGGGGCGGCCGAGGCCATCGAATTTTATAAGCAGGCATTCAACGCCTTGGAGTTAATGCGAATCCCCGGACCAGAAGGCAAACTCATTCATGCCCATATCCGCATCGGCGATTCCTCGGTGATGCTGGTCGACGAATTCCCCGAATGGAATTCGTTTGGACCAAAGACCCTGAAAGGTTCGCCGGTTACCATCCACCTCTATGTCGAGGATGCCGATGCCTTCGTCAGGCGGGCAGTCGAGGTTGGAGCAAAGATCATCATGCCGGTTGAAGAAATGTTTTGGGGGGACCGTTATGGTGTTATAGAAGATCCATTCGGTCATCGCTGGTCTGTTGCCACCCATGTTCGTGACGTGAGTTCTGAGGAACTGGAGGAAGGCGCGCGGAAATGTTGCGGCTGAGAGGCAGCACTCATCGGATTTGGGTTTAATGGACTATGGAACCAGATCAAGCAACCGTCGTTAAGATCGCGCAATGGCTGCTTGTATCAAAGGGTCGTCTAACTCGCTTCCATGAGAAGCGTCCGTTGTACAAACTATTGTTTCAACACATTATTGCAATAAAAAAGGGCTTTTCTCAAACCTACAAGGTTGAGGAAAGCCCTTCTTCTTTACAGGTACTGTCTCAGTTCCAAATAACCTGATTTTCCAAATAGTCCTGCCTTTCTTTATGGCTCAGTCGACCAAGATCCTCTTTGTCTCCTTTCTGCCGGTTTAAGGCACAGACATATTTTTTCCCATCCTTTACTTTCACCAGTATAAACGCTTCGTATGTGCCTCTCATAATGTACTCCTTTATGTTGTCTACATTCTTTTTTCTCAGTCCGCTCTCTCCTGCCATTGAAAAACACCCAAAGGTAGAATCTTATGCGGTACTGAAGATCACACTAACACTGGAGTAACGTCCCACCCCCCTTTCCTGGGTACCTGATTCGGGTCTCGATCTCTTCCATTACACATTCACACATACCCCTGGCCAAAGAACTACTGCTTATTTGTAGTATATGTCGCTCTATTACAGAGAGCCAGCTTTAAGATTTTTTTTTACAAGATTCTTACATTAAACCTAAAAAACCGATGTTCAACGATGGCAATATCCAGATAAATACTTATCGACACAATTTTCGAAATCTTTCTCTCATTCAGAAATAATCAAATTTTAGTTGTGTTCACCAATTTTCTCAAATGATGCACAGATACCGCACGAAGAGGGACTGAGGAAAAGGATATCAGCAAATTTGCAGCAAAGCAAAGATGATCAAAAAAAAGTTAGAGAAGAAGAATGAAGGAAAGTGCAAAAAAGGAGAGAAGGGTGGAAAGGACAATGGCTGATGAGGCAAGTTCTGTATCGCTGTTCATCTGAGAGGAAAGTACATAAATAGCTGTTGATGCAGGCAAAGTCAGAAAAATCAAGCCAACCTTAAAGGGAATACCGGTAACATCAAAGAGGGAAAAGAAAATCCAACCGATGCCCGGCAGGATGAAAAGTTTAAGAACAGCAGCAAGAAGGGAGAGCCCGAAATTACCCCTGACACCCGCAAAGGTTAAACTTCCTCCTATGGAAATTAGAGCCAATGGTAGAGCGACCATTGAAATCAAACTGAGAGAGTTATTAATGAAGACGGGGAATCCACCTACCAGGTTGGCATAGGCAATCCCGGCCAGACAGCCGAGTATAAGTGGGTTGGAGACAAGCGCTCTTCCTGCAATAGAGCAACGCTTGCTGAAATCCATCTCCCGCCCGGAGAACCAGATAAGTAAGGTAACTGCAAATACATTTATGAGAGGGATGGCAAAACCGATGATTATACCAAAATATTTCATCCCCTCGGCCCCAAGACTATTGAGGACGACTGCCACCCCTATATAGGTGTTAAAGCGATAACAACTCTGGGAAAAAGATCCTGCCTGAAAAGAAGATATTCGAAAAATTTTAATAACAAGGGTACTCAGCACAAACATAGTCAGCAGGGCGCTGAGCGAAGCAAAGCAGAAATTCCAGTCAATTCCTTTCTCAAAAGTGGCTCCGCCAATTTTCCAGAACAACATGACCGGAAAAAAGAAATAATAAATCAACCTGTCACTGGTTTGAAGAAAAAGCGTGTTGGTGAGTCCCCACTTTTTCAGAACATGCCCCAGCAGCAGAAGGATAAAAATGGGGAACAGTGAATTAAGTATTATCAATAGCAGCTCCAAATCATGAGAAATATTTCAAACACCATCACCCATTACACCTTTTAAAAAAATTTCACAACGGCTTGTTTCCAGCAAAGACATGCACCAGCCAGACAGAAAAGATCTTGCGTTTTTTATCGACCACTTTACTATTGTTTTCTATGAAACTTACAGACCCCGCGAACAATATGACCACACTTGACGATATCAATAATCGAATCCAGATCCTCGAAGAAAAATTTGAGTATCAGGAACGAACAATTGATGCTTTAAACGACGTCATAATTGAGCAACAAACCCAGATTAACTCGCTTGAAGATCAAGTCAGCCGTCTCCAGGCGCTGCTTACTGCGATTGAAGACAGTCCAAGCGGCGGTGAAGATCCGCCACCACCCCATTACTAACAAACGGAAACAGGAGAGACTAGTTGGCACAAAAAACCGTAATGCATAAAGGGTATCATGGAACTATCGAGGTAAACACTAAAGACTATTCGCTCTTTGGCAAAATCCTGTTTATCGATGAAGAAGTCCCCTATAGCGGCCAAAGCTTTGCAGAGTTTGAAGAGGATTTTCGCAGAGTGGTTGAAAAACATATTCAGCTCTGCAAAGACAAAGGCCAGGAACCACCTTTTTCAGAATAACCAAAGAATCTACAGAGAGCTGAAATGGACATCTACTATGTAAATGGTGAATTTGTAGAAGACGAACAGGCCCAAATATCCGTGAACGACTTGTCGGTAATACGGGGTTTCGGCGTCTTTGATTTCTTACGTACGTACAATGGTGTCCCCTTCCATCTTGATGAACACCTCATTCGTCTTGAACGGTCAGCGCGCCTCATCGGCCTTACATTGCCTCATTCCAAGGCAAAAATCAGCGAGATAGTCCATGAGACACTGAAACGTAACGACCACAAGGAGAGCAATATCCGTCTGGTCGTCACCGGTGGTTTAAGTCTTGATGGTATCACTCCGGGCAAATCACCTCAACTTCTGGTCATGATCACCAACACCAAGCAGATGCCTCCTGAATGGTACTCGGCCGGAGCAAAGGTTATCACCAGTCATGTGGATCGTTTTCTGCCAGGTGCTAAAAGTATCAATTATATTCCAGCGATAATCTGCCAGGCAGAGGCGCGGAATCAACAGGCAATTGAGGCTATCTATGTAGACAGAGACGGCTACCTGCAGGAGGGAACAACATCAAATATTTTCGCTTTTGTTGGTGATACTCTGGTTACTCCGCCAAGTGACCGAGTCCTGCCCGGCATTACCCGTCAGGTCGTGCTTGAACTTGCAGAAAAAGAATATACCATCGTCAAACGGCAAATTCATAAAGACGAAGTCCGATTGATTGACGAGGCCTTCATTTCCTCCTCGATACGGGAGATAGTCCCCCTGGTAGCTATTGATTCGATACAAATCAGCGGCGGCCAGCCAGGGAGTCGGACCAAAAAAATCATGGACCTTTTTAAGGCCACCACCACCGCTTACAGAGGATGAACTCGTCTTCCTATAAAAAATCGACAGAGGGAATGTAACTAGTGCCTGTCCATAAATGAGATATTTTGCTCTAAATAGAGGCGCTCAATGAATTTAACCACAGGCATGTAGTTGATATCGGAGTCTGCGCTTACCTCCGAGGATTAAATTTTGAGAGCAACGAAGAGTTAGGGGAAAATAGCCAATTATGGACAGGCACTAACTAAGAGGCTGTAGTTTTGCGTAGGCAGCCAGGAGAATCATTTCACCATGCTCCTCGAACAAGACCGTGAGTCGCCCCTGCCTTCTGTCTTTTACGGCCAACACTGTCCCGGCACCAAAAATCCGGTGCCAGACCCGCAACCCCTCGGCGATCTCATGGATTTCCAGGATCTTCTGTGAAGGTTGTTCCAACGATTTTTCTACTTTTGTCTCTTCTGTGAGCTTTACTTTTACACCAACGGCTTCGATATACTGTTTGGCTATGGTTGTATCATCAGCTGTTAGAGTGCGATCGCCATTGTCCTGCGACAGCATTTCACCGAGGGACACCGATAGTCCCGGATTGGCCTCGTAAAGAAAGCGGCTGGCCCGAACCATTTCTCCCGGGATCTTACCACAACATTTTGCGATGCAGCGTTTGAGCTCAGCATCTACCGGATGAATGCACACCACCTGTTCGATGGCTCTGGTAATCGCCACATAAAAGAGTCGACGTTCATCCTCTAAATCGTCCACTTTACTCTCGCGTTCCCGGTAAAAGGGAAAGGCGCCTTCCTCAAGCCCCGGCAAGATGACCAGCGGCCATTCCAGTCCTTTTGCCCGGTGGACGGAGGTGATCAGCAGCGTCTCCGCCGACAGTTCATCATCTGCCGTCTGAAACTCTGCTATTTTGGCTAATAATTTTCGAACAGACAGGTTTTGTGTAGTCGCAAAATCTATAAAGGCCTGGCAGGTCTTCACCCGGTTCTCGGCAGTAGCTGATCTTGCGGAGAAATTATGATAAAAATCATAAAGTTTGAGCTTTTGGACAATTTGTTTCAATAAGGCATCCGCACGACCGGAAGCCGAACAGCCGGCAAGCCAGCGCCAGTTGCCCGCCGTTTCCTCAAATCTCTTGCGGATAAAAGGTGGCAGGTCAGAATTGCTCCAATTACGCAGTAATTCGGCTGCGGCATCAGGGTTTTGGGCGATATTTTGAACCAATAACGCCATTTCTTCCCGTTTAATGCCCAGATGTGGCTGAGAGAGCATGGCTGTGAGCATCTGTTCCCTACTTTGTTGATCATCATCGGCCATAATACCCAGGGCAAGTTTTAAATAACCGGTCAGAGCCAGAACCTCGGGACAATCGAAAACCTGGGCGTTTCCCTCAAGCCTATAAGGAATCCCCGCTTCAAGAAGTGCCAGCTCCACCGGCACGCTCTGGGCATACAGCCGGACCAGAACTACTGCGTCACGCAGGGAACGGTTTTTCTCCCGCCACTCGGAGAGAATAGAAATGGCCGGGTGTTTTTTCTGTTCTTCTAAACAGGTAATAATAGTTTTTTCATTGGATTCATGGGAAATGCAGAGCTTTTGATCTCGCTTTCTATTGCCCGCGATAAGGTGGTTTGCGGCGAGCGACAGTTGATGTCCATACCGAAAGGTATACGAGAGCTGATAATTTTCCGGCTTTGGGAAATCAAGCTGAAACCTGGTAGTAATATATTCCGGCCGTGCACCCCGCCATTCATAGATGCACTGATCCACGTCACCGACCACCATCACCTTAGCCTTGCTGCCGGCCAGGATTTTCAAGAGTTGCTGCTGGGTCTCGTTGATATCCTGATATTCGTCAACGATAATATGCTCAACCCGGTCAGTCACCCAGGCGGCAAGTTCGCTGTCATCGAGCATCGCCATAAGCGGTTCATGGATGAGGTCAGCATAGAAACGCATTCTCCGCTCTCTTCTGACCTTTTCAAAAAGTTCATATGCCCTGACGAAATAACTGTAGCGTGAGGAAAGACCAAGTTTTTTAAAAACTTCGGCAGCTCCGGTAACCGTCGATTTTACCAGATCGATAAAGGCAAGAAACTCTTCGACTTCGTCTCCTGCCAACCACCCCCCGTTTTCCTGCTCCTCGCGGTACGTTTCATTCGCCACCTGCCGGGCAAGTTTTTCCTGAATATATTCCTCGGTGACAAGACTATAGCCAGGCAAAGCGCCACGCCTGGTAAAACTGTTCACAAGGCGCATACCAAGCGAATGAAACGTACGCACTTCAGGTAATTGCGATGCAAAAGAGGAGAGACGATTCTGCATCGCCAAGGCAAAAGAGTCTCGCGCCGATTTATTGAACATCAAGACCATGATCTGGCTTGCACTAACCCCCTGCTGCAGCAACTTTCCAACCCTGGCAACCATGGTGGTGGTCTTGCCGGATCCGGCGACTGCACTGACCCGTGCATGTCCACCGGAATGGTTGATAATACGCAGCTGTTCGTCCGTCAAATTCATAGCAAAAAGATGGAGATAAAAAAGGGCCGCTCATCTTGAGCGGCCAGCTAAGAAAGTTAACTATCCAACAGTGGCCCATCTGTTCGTAAGCAGGCCGGTTCAGCTACACTCTAGTATGCTGGACGGCCAGATCGCGGACAGAGGGGGTGCTGTTGAACAGTTACCAAGTTATTTCTTTTTCGGTGGCAGAACGTCAGTAATGGAACCGTCGACAATTTCTGCGGCAAAGGCAAAGGTTTCAGCGAGGGTAGGATGAGCATGGACTGTCAAACTAATGTCCTCTGCACTTGCACCCATCTCGAGCGCCAGTACCGCTTCGTGAATCAGCTCCCCGGCATTCTGACCGCAGATGCCTGCACCAATAATCCGCCCACTCTTTTTGTCAAAGAGCGCTTTGGTTACCCCGGATGACGCACCGGCGCTCAGTGCCCGACCACTGGCACCCCATGGGAATTTTCCTTTGTCGAAATCAATGTTCTGGGCCTTCGCCTCTTTTTCGGTGAGTCCCATCCAGGCGACCTCCGGATTGGTATAGGCGACCGAAGGGATGGTCATCGGTGTAAAAGCCGCCTTATGACCGGCAATGACTTCTGCTGCAACTTTTCCTTCGTGGGTTGCCTTATGGGCCAGCATCGGTTCACCCACCACGTCACCTATCCCGTAGATATGCGGTACGTTGGTTTCCTGCCGCTCATTGACCTGGAGAAATCCCCGTCCGTCAATTTTAAGACCTATTTTATCAAAACCCATATCGGAACTGTTTGGTTTCCTGCCAACTGCGACCAAAACAGCGTCAAATTCAGCGTTTTCCGGAACATTTTTTCCTTCGAAGCTAACCTGAATGCCGCTCTCAGCCGGCGTAACTGCCGTAACCTTGGTGTTTGTCAAAATGGTATATTTCTTTTTCAACTTCAGGAAAAGTGGCTGAACGAGGTCTTTGTCGGCAGGAGGGATGATCTGTTCAAGCATTTCGACAATAGTGATCTCCGAACCAAGAGCGCTGTATATCTGGGCCATTTCCAGGCCGATAATCCCGCCGCCAATAATCAGAAACCGCTTCGGCACCGTCTGTAGCTCAAGGGCTGCGGTTGAATCCCAGATACGCGGATCCGCAGGAATGTTTGGCAACATGAATGGATGGGAACCGGTGGCAACGATTACATTGGCAAACTGCACCTCCTGTTCCCCGTCCGGACCTGATACGATCAGGGTGCCTTTATCCTTAAACGTTCCTTTGCCTGTCAGTCGGGTTATTTTCCTGGCCTTGCAGAGACCGTCCAACCCTGAAGTCAACTGTTCGATTACCGCATTCTTTTTTGCCAGAATTCTTTCAAGATCTATCTTCGGCGGAGCGAAGTCCACACCGAATTCGGCTATCTCCACAGCCTCTTCAATGACCATCGCAGCATGCAGCAAAGTCTTTGAGGGAATACAGCCCACATTGAGGCAAACTCCCCCCAAACGCCCCTGTTTTTCAACCAGACAAACCGAAAGCCCCAGGTCTGCCGCGCGAAAAGCCGCGGTATATCCACCCGGACCGCCACCGAGAACAACCACATCAAAAGATTTCGTTTCACTCATTGGCAACTCCTTATACTAACGTTCGTTTCAGATCTTCAATATTCATACGCAGCGCCTTACAAAATCTGGCTGCCTCCGCCCCGTCGATAATCCTGTGATCATAGGAGACGGAAAATGGCAGGGTCAATCTCGGTTCAAACTGCTCTCCATTCCAGATCGGCTTCATATAACTCCGTGACAGACCGAGAATCGCAGCCTGTGGACTACTGATAATTGGCGAAAAACCGGTACCGCCGATGCCGCCAAGACTTGAAATGGTAAAAGTCGCCCCCTGAATGTCCGGAATGGCCAGTTTGCCTGCCCGGGCACTGCTGCTCAATCTTTGCAGTTCCGCAGCAATTTCCTTAAATCCTTTCCGGTCGGCGTCTTTCATCACGGGAACCACTAACCCCTTGGGGGTATCGACCGCTATCCCCATATGATAGTATTTTTTCAGGATCACTTTATCACCGCCCGGCATCAGGGAACAGTTAAAAAGTGGAAATTCCTTAAGAGTTGCGGCAACCGCCCTGGTAACAAAAACCAAGGGGCTATAGGATGGTTCGCCTTCCCGCAATGCACTGTTCAACTCTTTTCTGAACCGCTCCAACTCACCAATATCCGCTTCATCGAAATGGGTGACATGGGGAATGGTAACCCAGCTCCTGTGCAGATGGGGACCGGATAATTTCTGGATTCGCCCCAACGCTACCTCTTCAACTTCTCCGTATTTGCTGAAATCTTCCAAAGGAGGTTCTTTGTCGGGAACAGCTGCTTTCGGTTGTTGTTGCGCGGCAAGAACATCTTCTTTTAGAATGCGACCATTGGGTCCCGTACCAACAACCCCGGCCAGATCCACCTGTTTTTCCCTGGCAAAAGCGCGTACGGAAGGAGTCGCGTGAAACACCTGCTCCGTTGACTTTTCTTTTTCGGGCGCAGCAGCAACTGATGGTTTACTCTCGCCTGATGTAGGTTTCTGCTCCTCTGGTTCCGGTGCAGTTTCTGCTGCCGGTTCAACTTCTTCCGCTTTAGCTTTTTCCGGCTCTTCTTTCGGTTGAGTTTCCACAGTCTCAGCAGCCGACTCACCTGTTTCGATAAGAGCTATGACATCACCGCTGCTCACCGTATCTTCTTCTTTAACTAAAACCTCTTTAATCACCCCTGTAAAAGGTGAAGGGATATCCATGACCGCCTTCTCACTCTCAAGAGCAAGAAGAGAAGCCTCTTTTTCAATCTTGTCACCGGGTGCAATAAACACTTCGACTACTGTAATTTTTTGTACATCACCGAAATCTGGAATAATGATTTTTTCGATGGCCATTGGCCTCTCTCCTTTATTGACTTAGAAGAAACTTATACCCCTCAAGGGGGTACTGAACTGAGTCCCTGTGCTTTGCGGGGGCTAGTGACTTAGAAATTCTTTTCTCGCTTGTTGAGAAAAAATTTAGTGAAGGAACGTATACCCCTTGTGGAATGATATCTACTATCTGTTAAGTGCATGCGGCTCGTCCGGATTTATCTCATATTTCCCCAAAGCATCACTCACTGTAGAAAGTGGCAGTTTGCCCTCATCTGCCAGGCTTTTCAATGCGGCAATGACAATGTGAAATCTATCCACTTTAAAAAACCGACGTAAGACTTCGCGTGAATCAGATCTCCCATAACCGTCCGTACCGAGTGTGGTCAGCGGCCTTTTAATAAAGCGACGCAGCTGCTCACCATAGGCCTGCACGTAATCGGTACTGATAACAACCGGCCCTTCGTGTCCCTCCAACTGCTGTTCAACATAGCTTTTTTTCCTGGTCTGGTCGGGGTGATTGCGATTCCAGTCCTCGTTGAGCATACCTTCACGGTGCAGCTGGTTCACACCAAGGATAGACCAGACATCCGCCTGCACCCCAAAATCCTTGTCCAACAAGTCGGCTGCGGCAATCACCTCTCTCAAAATTGAGCCGGAGCCCATCAATTGTACCCTGAGCCCCTTTGATTCGCTTTTTTGGAAGAGATACATCCCCTTGTTGATTCCTTCCTCAACTCCTTCCGGCATTTCCGGATGAGGATAGTTCTCATTGAGAAGAGTCATATAATAGAAAACTTCCTCTCCATTTGTAAACATTCGTTCAATACCCTTCTGGATGAGCACCGCTACCTCATAGCTGAAAGTCGGATCATAAGCTAGACACGACGGGTAGACAGAGGCAAAAAGGAGTCCCTGACCGTCCTGGTGTTGCAAGCCTTCACCGTTCAAGGTAGTTCGTCCGGCGGTGGCCCCCATGACAAAACCTCGAGCCCGACTGTCTCCTGCGGCCCAAAGCTGATCTCCGATTCGCTGAAATCCGAACATGGAATAGAAGGTATAAAAGGGGATCATCGGGACGCCGTAGTTGGCGTCGGCGGTGGCCGCAGCCAACCATGAGGAGATTGCTCCTGCCTCGGTAATGCCCTCTTCCAGAATCTGTCCTTTCGGATCCTCTTTATACCAGGACACTGCCTCGGAATCCTGCGGTTCGTAGAGTTGTCCTGTTGGAGCATAGATTCCCAATTGACGAAATAATCCTTCCATTCCGAAGGTTCGGGCCTCATCGGGAATAATAGGAACAATGTGCTTGCCGACATCTTTGTCCTTTATCAGCATACCAAGCAGTCGCACAAAGGCCATGGTCGTTGACAATTCACGCTCTTTTGAAGAATCAAGCAGGGCTTTAAAAACAGTGAGCGGTGGTGCCGGCAGGGACGTATGTTTTGTTTCCCGATAAGGGACCGGACCGCCAAGTGCCTCACGGCGCTCTTTGAGAAAAGATTCTTCCGGGCTCCCCGCAGGTGGTCGGATGAAAGGGAGATCGGACAGCTGATCATCTTCCAGAGGCACATGGAATTTGTCCCGAAAAGCTTTCAGGGAGTCGACGTCCATCTTCTTCACGTTGTGGGCGACCATAACAGACTCACCGGCCTGGCCCATACCAAAACCTTTGATGGTCTTGACCAGAATTACGGTAGGTTGCCCCTTAAACTGCATTGCCGAAGAGTAGGCAGCATACACCTTGCGGGGATCGTGGCCGCCGCGTGTCATCTGCCACAGTTCGCTGTCGCTGATATCTTCCACCAGCGCCATGAGACGAGGATCGTCGCCGAAAACCTTTTCCCTCAGGTATTCCGGCCCGCGTGCCCGAATGGTCTGGAAATCTCCGTCGACCATTTCGCCGAACTTTTTTATCAGCAGGCCTTCAGTATCCCGCTGTAAAATGATATCCCACTCGGTACCCCAGATCAATTTAATGACGTTCCATCCGGCCCCCCGAAAGCGCCCTTCCAGTTCCTGGATAATTTTTCCATTACCCCGAACCGGCCCATCAAGCCGCTGCAGATTGCAGTTAACAACAAAGATCAGGTTATCGAGATTTTCCCGGGCGGCAAGGGAAAGCGCTCCCAAAGATTCTGGCTCATCGGACTCCCCGTCTCCCATAAAAACCCAAACCTTCCTGTCCCCTGCCTTCTTAAGGTCGCGGCTGTCCATATATTTCATGAACCGAGCCTGGTAAATCGCCGCCATCGGACCAAGTCCCATAGATACAGTGGGAAACTGCCAAAAGTCCGGCATAAGCCAGGGATGCGGATACGAGGAAAGACCGTGCCCTCCGACTTCCTGACGGAAATTTTTAAGTTGTTCTTCGTCCAACCGCCCTTCGACAAAGGCACGAGCGTAGACCCCGGGAGAGCTATGACCCTGAAAATAAATCATATCGGCGCCATTGTCTGCGTTCGGCCCACGGAAAAACCAGTTGAACCCAACTTCATACATGGCCGAGACCGAGGTATAGGTGGAGATATGCCCCCCCAATCCCTTGCCGTCTTTATTGGCTCTTACTACCATGGCCATGGCGTTCCAGCGCACATAGGCTGCCACATTTCTGGCAACAAACGAGTCGTCCGGAATGGATTCTTCGTGTTCCGGCAGAATGGTATTGGAGTAAGGAGTCAGTACCCCAGGCGACGTAGAGACACCAAGAACCCTGGCAATATCGGTTAGACGTCTGAGGAGAAAGTCCGCCTTTTCACCACCTTCCTGTTGAATCACACCTTTAAGAGCGTCAATCCAGTCCTGGGTTTCCTCTGGATCCTGATCTTTATAATACGAGCACATTGAATACCTCTTCATGTTTTATCAGCAAAATATCTGCTTGAAACTACACACTCTACCAATATCAATAGCTCTTGGCGGTTTCCTTATTTTGCCTTCTGTCCATATTTCTCATAACTCACCCTTTCGTAGAGCAGCGTAGACGGAGAGTGTCCGGGAGTGTCTGTCTTGCCGTAACCGATCGCAATTATCGCTTCAACGGCCATGTTCTCACCGAGGCCCAGGAGTTTCTTGACATACCCTTCCGATGTGGTCTGTGCATCATGCTCACGCTTACGAATCTGAACCCAGCAGCTGCCCAGCCCCAAATCGGTAGCAGCCAGATGCAGAATGAGGGCCGCAATCGAACAGTCCTCAACCCAGACATCGCTTTTGGAGGAATCCCCGCAGACCACAATGGCTAACGGGGCATTTTTAATAAATGAAGCACCATGGCTTTTAGCTGTTGCCAGGTCGCCCAGGATCGCAGGATCGCTGACGACTACAAAATCCCAGGGGTTGAGGCCCCTTGATGAGGGTGAACGCAACATCGCCTCAATCAGGATGTCGATCTTTTCTTTTTCGACCGGCTTATCCTGAAATTGTCTGACACTTCTTCTGGTGCGTAAAAGATCTATAAACATGATTTCTCCTTTTCAATTAGTCTATGATAACTTGGACGTAGAGGTATCACTCTATGCAGTGTGGAGCAGTTTGTGTACTGCCTGGCTCGAAAAAGAGACTGCATTGTAGAAATATTCTGATCAATATAATAAAAAACTGTATAATACCGTGATTAAATATTCTATCAATGGACAATCGAAATGACTATGGATCTACAGACTTTTGCCACCTGCCTCATAGCTGTTACCCTCCTTACCCTGACGCCGGGAGTGGACACCATGCTGGTTATCAGAAACAGCGCCCGAGGCGGCTGGATAGATGGCGCTGTGAGTTCACTTGGAATCTGTAGCGGCCTCTTTGTCCACGCAACGGTTTCGGCGCTGGGCATCTCGATCATCTTGCTGCAAACGGCCTGGGCCTTTAATGCTCTCAAATTTGCAGGGGCCGCTTATTTAATATGGTTGGGGCTGTGTAGCTGGAAAAGGGCTATCGGCAACCGTCAAAACATCTTTGCCGGCAATGTTCCATTAGAGCAGGGAGTCTTCCGATTTTCAAGGTCCTTCAGGGAAGGGTTTCTTTCAAATGTACTTAACCCCAAAACTGTGATTTTTTACATGGCCTTTTTACCCCAGTTTATTAACCCGGCAGAACCCCCGCTGTTGCAATCGCTGATGGTGGCCGGCATACATTTTTCTGTAGCCATGCTCTATCAATGCAGCCTTGCCGCCATGGTCAACAAAGCTAAAACCTGGCTGCAACTCCCCATGGTAAATCGAATTTTTGACACCTGCACAGGATCAATTCTACTGTTCATTGGTTTTAAACTGGCCACTGATAGATAAAACATTTTACAGCATGAGTATTCAAAAAGGAGCGTTTTGAAAAAAAGGCAGACGACAGGAGAAAACAAAGAAGGTGTAATCGTGGCCCATTACGGTGTTGCTGTCGATGTCTTGTTTTCAGAAGACAATGAGCGCAGCATGATCCGGGTAAAACGAAGTTCCGGGCATGTTGTTGGTGACAAGGTCATGGTAAAAGAGGATGTGCTCACACGACTTGAACGTAGCTCAGAGCTCTCCCGTATGGATGCCCGGGGCGGACGCCATATCGTCGGCGCCAATCTGGATGTACTTTGTATCGTCGTTTCCTGCGAACCTTTACCTCCACCCGGTTTTATTGACCGGGCTATCGTATCCGCCCGTTCGAGCAACCTGCGTCCTGTACTGATTATAAATAAATCCGATCTGCCCTGCTTTGCGGAGTATCAAGCTACCATCGAGCCGATGTACCGGGAAGCAGTAAAAATATTTACCCTGAGTGCTGAAGATGGCAGCGGTCTTGAAACGATCAGCGCCTTTTTTAGCGAGGGCCACAGGGGCGTTTTTGTTGGCCCGACCGGTGTCGGCAAAAGCTCTATCCTCAACAGCATCCTCCCGGAAATCCATCTGACAACGGGTGAAATAAGCGAGACCAAAAAGCGAGGTCGAAACACCACTACCGTTTCCACTCTCCACCTTCTCAGCGATGGCGGCGAACTGATCGACTCTCCCGGTTTCAATGACTTTGGGCTGGTTGACATCTCGGCCGAGCAGCTCTCGACCTATTTCCCGGGCTTTGAAAAAGCAGGCATGGAAGGCTGTCGATTCAGAGATTGCAAACACCGCGAAGAGCCGGATTGCAGGGTTATAGAGCTCGTTGAAAAGAATGAAATCGACAGGGCACGCTACACAATCTACCTGCAAATGCTGGCTGAAGTCGAGGCCTTGGATGTCGATCCAGACTATCGGGACCGCAAACACCGACGAAAGAAAAATTAAGCACTCACCCTCAAGGAATTCGCATTTCCCCAGAGGTATTGATTTCCTGACCGCCATACATACTATTATATGCTATGCTGAAGCAGCATTCCCATGCCTGCTTTTCTCAACATTATCTCGCGAAATTAACTCTATATAAAGCTACAAGAGGAGGTCTATTATGCATTATCTACTCTCATTGCTGTTAGTGACTCTCTTTGCCACCCTTACCTTTGCCGGCGAAAATATTACCTATTCGGTAGACGACCATCCCTACGAAGGCTATTTCATCAACACGAAACCCGGTGCTCCGATGGTCCTTCTCGTCCATGACTGGGATGGACTCACTGACTACGAGATGAAGCGGTCCCAGATGATTGCTGACCTCGGGTACAGCGTTTTCGCTGTCGACCTTTTCGGTGCAGGAGTACGTCCAACGACACTCGAGGGAAAGCGTCAACAAACCAGCGAGCTGTATAACGATCGACAAAAAATGCGCAAGCTTTTATACGGTGCACTGGACACAGCAAAAGCGCAAGGTCTCAACACCGGCAACGCAGTGGCAATCGGCTATTGTTTTGGTGGAGCTGCCGTGCTTGAACTCGCACGTTCGGGAGCAGACTTGAAAGGTTTTGTCACCTTTCATGGAGGGCTTGCCACCCCGGAGGGTGAGAATTATTCCACAGCAAAAGGCAAGTACCTCATTCTGCATGGAACCGCCGATACTTCAGTCACCATCGACCAGTTTGCTACTCTGGCTAAAGAGCTTGAAGAAAATCATGTAGAGCATGAAATGATCACTTACAGTGGCGCCCCCCACGCCTTTACCGTATTCGGTGCTCAATCCTACCGAGAAGATGCGGATAAAAAATCATGGAGACGCTTTACTGAATATCTCAGCGAGACCTTATAGGGTGAATGTTTTTGAATCACTTTGGGCTCTAGGGTTTCAGTTGTTTCTCGGCAAAATACTCTGTGTATGTATTGATCCAATCTTTGCAAAGAACTCCTAAGTGATTATTAATTAAGCATGTCTTTACTCTCGTTTCCCCGTTGATCCGATGTAAAACATTGAACCTCAAGGAGGACGAAAATGAAACGAATATCGCTTTTATTCATTATAGCAGCCATATTTGGCATGTCGACTGCGGCTCTCGCTGCATATAGTGAAAATTATTCAAGCACTATCAATATTTTCAAAGAATCACCTGCCGTCAAACCTTTTTTTAAAAAATCCTACGGCTATGCGGTCTTCCCGATAATCGGCAAAGCGGGCTTTGTCGTTGGTGGTTCCTACGGAAAAGGGCAAGTTTATCGTGACGGAGTTGTAACCGGAAAGTCGACAGTCATTGAAGGCTCGATCGGTTTTCAAGCAGGCGGCAAAGCATTCAGTGAGTTGATCTTCTTCCAGGACAAGCGGGCCTATGATGAATTCATCAGCGGTAATTTTGAATTCGACGCCACCGCTCAGGCCGTAGCGATAACTGCGGGAGCGGAAGCCCAGGCAGGCACTTCAGGAGTCAGTGCCGGGGCGAGTGCCGGTCCTAAAACCGGTGTTCAAATGAAGACTAAGTATTACAAAGGAATGGCCACCTTTGTCCACGCGACTGGCGGACTCATGTACGAATTATCTATCGGCGGCCAAAAATTCACCTTTACCCCTCTCTAATCCTGGCAAACATGAAGAAAGTCAAGATCCTGAAAAATACCCCATTGAGTGGTTCTTTCAGTGGAAATCAGTACCTTCAGCTTAACATTAATACTAAAGGAGTTCTCTATGCTAAAAAAATATATACCTGCGCTCTTGCTCGTCACCTTTCTCGGATTTTCACTCGCCACTCTGGGTTGCGATTCTGAAGGACCGGCAGAAAAAGCCGGTAAAAAAGTCGACAAAACAGTGGAAGACACCAAGGACGCGATGAGCGATATGGCCGATAAGGTTACTGGAGAAGGACCGGCGGAAAAGGCAGGGGAGAAAATTGATGCGGCTGCCGAGAAAGTAAAGAAATCCGTTGATTCAAAAGATTAAATCTAGGAGTCACCTCTAAAAGGACTGTTGATGGCATTGCTGTTGACCTTTTCAAACTCATAAAACGAAACGAAGCGATTCAGGAAACGGACAATACATCAACAGCCGGATCAAGATCAGACAAAATACCCTGGTCGACAAATAGATCTAAAACGTGCTGCAAGGTTCGGTATCGTTGCAGCACGTCTTGCTTCTCACCAAGGAAAACCCTCGATGGAGTACGCGAGAATCTTGATTTTCAGGCCGGGATGTTTTTGCATGAGAGAAAAATGTGCAAAAAGCAACACTTCGCCCATGGATTAAAAATATTCCAGTAACCCTTCCGGTGTTTTTTCAAAAACCATTAAATCATCCCAGATGTCCTGCTGTGGCAGTTCATCTGAGGATTGCGTTTTCAGCAGAAAAACCCTGGAAAACAAATCCGCCTGCTCTTGATCGAGTTCAAGGTCTGCATGGTGTTTTTCCCGTTCGAGCACGATTTTCTTGGTCGAACTGAGTTCGATGGTAGTGAAAGGGTTGCGGTAAGTCAGTGAAGATCTTTGATAGGCGGCACTATGGGCAACCAGCAGTCGAAAACCATCGGGCTCAACCAACAACCAGAGACTCGGGTGCAAGGTCAATTGGTCTTTAGCACCGTTCAGCCTCCATAAGCTAATATTATGGCTATTTTGGAGGAAGGAACTGACAATTCTCTCCAGTTTTGCAGGTTCACCCAGGAGAGTAAGGGTGCGAATAAAGCCGTTCTCTGTCATGGCTTCAAATCCCTTGAGTACAAAAGACGCATTGTGCCGTCGCGAGGCTCGGCCCTGAAAACGGTGTTTGTAGGGGAAGGAGCAGTAATTAATCGGTAGATCGATATTCTCCCGGATACTATGGAGAAGAATCTCCAGAGCTGCCAGTTCAGAATCGAGTGCAGTGACTTTCTCACCATGAATATAGCGATAATTGCGAGCCTGCAGCTTATCAAAATTAAAGGAAGTCAGACGAAGCTGGTGCAGGTTAAGATGCTGTACGCCTTTATCCCGCAATTCACCAAGTAAGCCTTTCATCCGTTCCTTTTCTTCGGGAATGGCTGGAATTTCAACCGTTACCGTTGGGAACAAGCCGACAGCCCGTTGCAATGGTTTCAGGTTATAGTCGGTTGCGCCGATATCAAAACGAATCTCGTCAAGCCCAGCATCCCGCAATTGCGTAAGGATATCAACTGTTGCCAGTGTGCCATTGGTGTAAAGCCAGACATGCATGGCCGAACCAAAACGATGTTTAATTGCTCTGACAAAGGAGAGTGAGCGCTCCAGAGTTAAGAGGGGCTCCCCGCCACTGATACTTGCCCCCGTAAAACCGAATCGTTCGAGATAGGCCACATAATCGGCGGGCTGGGCAAACTCAACAGAGTTGGATGTCGGTACTCCTACCTCGTCCTGGGAGGTTGGACAGTAGAAACAATGACAATTACATTTCCCACTGACAAAAAGACAGGACCAGCCGCCTTCCGTGCAGATCCGGCATCCGGGTGATAACCTGCGAGTATCCAGTTTGGTACCAAGAAGACCGCTAACTACGGTTAGTTGCAATTCCGCCAGATATTCCAAACGTTTCCGGTCCGCAACCTGCATTGCGGGACCATCCGGAAAATTAAGGTTCTGATATCGCTCTCCAAATTCCTTCTGGTTGGCTGCAAGCATTTTTTCGCGTTGCTTTACTGATAATGGCATGGTTCTCTCTTATGGAATATCGACCTTCCTTAAAAACATTAATGGGCCGGAAAGGAATTTTACAGCTTACCACGGTTCCCTAACCATTTCTCGACTTTTTCTAAAAATTAATTCCAGATTTTCTCAGAAATTGTCAGGAATTCGATGATACTTTGAGAGATCTTTCGGTCATGATCGATAGGAGGCATCTTGACTATTGAAAATCAGAGATTCAGTTGTTGCAGCAGTCAGTACCACCATTCAAAATGGAGTAATTTCTCAATTGATTTTCTGGATCCATCTCCGACGCGTACAAGGTCAGAAAAAGTTGAGTGATAGACTAACTCGGTAAAGTTTTTGTTACGTATATTCAGTTATCAATGTTAACACTTAGGCAAAATCGGCCTAAAGTCGCATTTCACATATGAGATGCGTCAAGCAAAGACGCGATCTCATTTTTGACCCCTTTTCTGATTGAAAATCAGTGTGAAAGGTCTACTTGGCATAAAACGTCATATCAATGCCAAATATGAAAATAACAAAAAGATATAGAATAAATGTTCCAAAAAAATAGATAAGTATTATACGAGATAAAATGACATACCAATGAGGAGCTAATTTGTATGCCTCTGTCATGCCTCGTTTTTTCCCGCTGCCCGGGAAGCCCAATACCCTCATAAACATTACAGTCCTTATGGGTCCAAGGAGTATACCTGTAAGAAATGCACACTCACCAGCTTTAAAATAGGGTGGCTTAAAATATTTATCCAATACAGGTTTAGGAATAAAGAGGTGCATGATTACGATAAAAATTGGCCCTATCCCTACTCCAACAGTTAGGCCGGCGGCGATGTCAAATAATAAATACATATTTATTATTTGACATATTTGCTCTACGCCTGTTCCTGAAACAAAGTCCACCTTTCTGCCATAGCGGTCATAACTATATCTTGCAATTTTTCCAGCTCCATAACCAACTGCAGCACCACCTACTGCTAATACCAAAGCGGTACCCCAGCCTATAGGGTTTGAAACCAGAAAGACACCTACTAGAAATGGAGTAACTACTCCAACTGCTGTGCTAGCAATAGTCTCTACAAAAATTTCATTTTTCTCTTGTCTATTGCTAATACGAGCTATCTGCATGCTAGAAGCAGTTAGACCTACACCTACAAGGACAACACCGCCTACATTGGACACCCTGGACAATGCGTTAATTTTATTTGCATAGTGGGAAATATGGGCCGTTGTCGGCACACCGCCGGCCCTTGCAATACGCACACTTTGGAAAGTGGTTTTATTGCCGAACAACAATTTTTCCATAGGGCCAATATTCTTCCTTAATTGAGTCAAAGATCGTGCACGACGATAGTCATATTACCCTTTGGTAATATTTCTTGATTTGAATTCTGCATAGATATCAGCTACTTCGTTGATTAACTGCCGGTTTCCCGGACTCATCAGATAACCGTTTGAGCCCAAAGCGATACCCCCGGGTATTGTGAGGAAATTGGAGTTTTGTTCAAGCCAAGATAGTGCCCAAAAACTTTCAACATCGTAGTCTACAACCTTCGAAGTAATAAACGGCTCCGAAACATTAGCTTGTTGTATGGTTGAGCTACCTTTGGCTGAACTTGAGGCAGTACACTAATACGCAGTATGTTTCCCGCGAATATGAGGTTTGGGGCCTTTAGTTGAGGGTTCAACGCCATAATGTGAGCAACAGCTCCATTATAACGTGCATCACGCGAAGTATAGCCATGCATTTTAAACACGATGGACGATAAAGTATCGCCACCTTTAACCCGGTACTCAAACATATCCATATGCGTAAACCTCTTGTTTAATTCAGTGCAATTTTACAGTCGAACACCCCAATAAACCTGGAATCAGTGGCTAAGTCAGAGCAAATCTCCCTTTGGCTATTTTAGTGATTTCAGAGTAAAGAAATTTCTACTCAGTATTTCCAGGTACATAGGAGAAGTCTACAAGCAAAAACTGACTAAAATCTTACATTGAGAAACCCTCTTGAAGGGTTTGTTGAGCATCACCTTTAAAAAAGCGACCAGATTATTCTGATTTGGATTTTCCGGTTTGGCTACTACGTCTTCCTTTTTCTCTTTATCAGGTTCGTCGTCATGGTAAACGATCCCATTTTCCTCAAGTCTGGAAATGTAATCACTGGGATGCTCCTAGGAGAGATCCTTACTTGTTGAACGCTTAAGTTTACCGGCGAGCTTCAGCGAATTCAGCGGAACGTAGTGGAGTGATGGCAAAACGATTCGTTAGGCGTTTTGTTTTAATGGGAATGCAAGAGTTGAGAGGAAAGAGGTTTTACCATTTGCCATGAAGATGATTCTTTCTGAGCATTCCATAAATCATAGTTTTTTTGTAAGTTCATCCAGAGGTCTGGGGTAGTGTCGAAAGCTCTTGAAAGACGAAGAGCCATTTCTGGTGTAATTGAGCCCTTTGAATTAACTATTTTTGAAAGAGTCTTTCTTGAAACACCTAAATTAGTGGCCATATCCTTGATTGAAATAGAAAGAGGCTCAAGATAGTCTTCTTTTATTATTATTCCAGGATGAGTTGGTTTTCTTTTCATTTTATTCATATCTACCTCACGAATGATAGTCGTCATAATCAACTATGTAAGCATCGCCATCTCTAAACTCAAAGAATACTCTCCAATTTCCTGATACTCGAACTGAATACAATCCTTCTTTGTCTCCATTTAGTTCATGCAAGTGTGAACCGGGATAATTCATATCTCTGATGTCAGTTGCTGCATTCAAACGGTCTAGAAGCCTTTCTAACCGAGAAGTTTGATCAGCTTTAATTCCTTTCTTGTTACCGGTATAGAAGAATTTTTCCAATCCTTTATGTTTGAAAGATTTAATCATGCATTAACCGTAACCCACATGGTTACAGATGTCAATTTGTTTCAGATAACGTTCCACCTCACAGTACCCGCGCTATTTGCGGGGCCCGAGTGGAGGTGGTGGTGATGTAATTTACCATTTAATCACAGTCAGATAATTTTATTTAAAAATGTAGAATTTCCTTTTTGTCAGTCCCTGAGTAAGAGTAATTTAAAACTCCACCATGGTTTAAAGTATTCTTCATTTCAGGATTTTTACAAATATTTGCCAAGACCTCTTTTTTTAGATTATCTTGTATGTATTTTGACTCTTGTCCGAAAGAGCTAATATTTGTTTTCCCAAAAATGCGCGCCGAACACACGGACAACCTTCAGCGAGTCCTTGTTAACCGTTTGATTAGGCACACCCTATTATAGATCAATGCATGTCTTGAATATTGTTATCGCTTCTCCACCTATTTTGACAAGACGAGGCTTTTTATTTTGAATTGAAACAATGACCTCAACGACTCCATCTCTTCCTATTGCCTCACCCTGAGCTCCTTTAAAAGAAAATGTATCGAGCGCTGTATCAACCACCTTATTATGGATCAGATAGGCTCCAAGTGGTCCATTTGCATTTCCTGTTACAGGATCTTCGTTTATGCCGATAGCAGGAGCAAACATCCTTCCATAGCTGAACACTTCAGGATCATTTGAATTGAGTGTAAAAACAAAATATCCCTTACAATTAATAATTTTGCTGAGTTCCTTGAGTTGATAAAGATTTGGATCCAGTTTATTGAGCTTTTCCCTGCTGTTTATGCCGATCATTACTTTAGAATGGCCTGTTGATGCAATCTGGACAGGACATCTCTTGTCTCTATCCTCGGGTGAAATGCCCAGATAATCAAATAAGTTTTCCTGGATGTCTTTCGATAAAGGTGGTTCAAGTTCTATCTTTCCCTGAGTCATCCAGATTTTCATGTTGTCTCCGGATTTATCAATTTCAAAAGGAAGGACACCAATCTTTGTCTTGAATCGAAGAACACAGGAACCAATTTCTTCTTCAATTGCTTTGGCATACATGGCCGCGATTGTTGCGTGGCCGCATGTAGGGACTTCTATTGTCGGAGTAAAATACCTGATTATACCGTCACAAGTATTGTCATCAGGGCGGAACAAAAATGCTGTTTCCGAATTATTCAACTCTCGCGCAATTGCCCGCATCTGATTTTCCGACAGTCCATCAGCATTGACAACAACACCAGCAGGGTTGCCTTTAAATTTCTCGTTGGTGAAAGCATCTATTTGGTAAATTGTATATTGCTTCATTGTCTATCCATTTTTTTTAACCATGGTATCAGGCGCGACAAATACCGCTCCCCAGGAAGGCTGACATTACCTGAAATAAGCCGCCCACCCCAGATAGTTGCAACCATCAAAGCAGACTAACCTCCTGATAGCTAAGCGAAATTACTCTCTTTCCCTGAGCACTAGTCTCACAGTACCTCAGCCGCTCTTATGAAGAAGATTAGCAACATCTTGCAGAAAACCGTCAATCTGTATATCTCCAATCAACTCCGGAATTTCCTTTAACGGGCGATTGTTGACTCTCTGCTGCATTTTTTCACGACATTTCTGTTGAGCACTAAATTTTGCCTGCCAGAATGGGTGCCCCTGACAAAACTCTCCCGGTAATACTTTATTGAGAATAAAACCTTTTACCTCAATCCCGAAAGCATCAAAGGAGTCTGCGATATCAAAGGCCTGCTCAACCGGCAATGGTTCCGGATTGGCAACCACCCAGGCACAGGTCTCGGTTTGCAGGAGTTTGATAATCCGTTCCGTCAAAGAACGCCATTTGTCGATCAACGCCAGGGGATCGACTTTGTTGAAGACTTTTTTCACCTTGAAGTAGAACCTATGGGCCTGGGTCAGATGGGAATAGAACATCTGCTGAACAAAAAGCAGATTCAACGTAGTGACGGTAGGAGCCGTATCCCAGACAATAGTCTTGTAATCCCCGGACTCAGCCATCGTTAGAAGATAGTCAAGCATGAACTCATCAGCGATTCCTGGAGCCCCTTCGATGTAGTCGATAATCTCCCGACCCACCGGCAGAAATGAGGATAAAACGAGGTAAATATCCTCCGCAAATTTATCCCGCCACAAATCCAGGACCAGCTTGCGGCTTAACTCCACTGCATCAAGATTCGGGGCCACCGTATGAACTTTGCGGTCCAGCGGTCGAGAGAAGATTTCACTCAACGAACCGGAAGGGTCAGTGGAAATCAGCAGGGTTTTTCCAACTCTGGAATGCTCTAGAGCTGTTGCCACCGACATAGTTGTCTTGCCAACTCCCCCTTTACCGGTAAACATTTCAATTTTTGTCACTATGAGAAACCAAAAGTAGAATTAATTTACTGGTGTCACTATCCCACCATATCAAATAGAGAACGAAGAGCTCCTGCTCCTGAAGGTGTGAACAACCAGCCAAGAGCTCCGCAATTGAGAATGACTGTAATCCAAAACACAATTTGAAACGATTGCTTCCTTGATTTATGACGAAGCAGTCTTTGTGCAGCTAAAGCACCTGGCCAACCACCGATTAACGCAAAAAAATGTAAGGTACTCTCCTGAATACGCCAGTCACCGTTTCTTGCGGCCGATTTGTCGAATGCATAAACAGCAAATGCGATTGAACTGGCAACAAGATAGAGCCAAAAGACAGCTTTAGGTATCTCCCCAATGAAAACCAACCCTGCCATAAACAATATAAAAAGAACGACAAGCACAAGGGAGGTGTTGTCTTTTCCTTTTCGAACAACTAATGGAACTTTCTCTCCTGAGAACAAGACATTGTCAGCTTGCGGTCGCCCCCTTTCATCAATTTTCAGTTCATAAGTCACAATGTCATTATCAATCGGCCTTCGTTGACGATTTGAAAAAGACTTGATGTGGACGAAGACCTGTTTTTCGCTCTTATTTGGTGTAATAAAGCCAAAACCTTTGTCGTCTTTCCAACTGGATATTCTACCTCTATAACGCATATGAAATCCTCATTCCCATACTTCCATCAGTTTATCAATAACGATCGTTGGATTACACTTTGCCTCATCACCCTTATTGTATTTTCCTGAGCGAACCAGGGCCGTTTGGGTCATTGCAGCAGTTCCACCGGCTATATCGGTTAACCAGTCGTCGCCAACTACCATTGTCGCCTGTGCTTTACATCCAAGTTTTTCTATTGCCGAAGCAAAGAAGTTCGGTGATGGTTTCCCAAAAATTTCGATTGAGTTTCCGGTAATATTTTCAATCAGGGAAACAAACGATCCTGTATCGATGAAACGAACCCCGTCCTTAAGGTAAAATTTAGACTCTGAAGCAGAGACAACAGGAATTTTCGCTTGGGAATATTGGACGACGACCTGCAATTGATCATAGCCGATATTTGATTTTTCGAAATCAAGCAGAACGACCAAATCTGGGTTTTCGTACACTATTTCTGCCCGAACCTGGCGCTTTTCTTGATCCGTACCTACGACAAGGCATCTTGAAAATTTAGACCTCTCTATATATGTGTTGATTGAGCTCATGGGGGTGAGTATTTTTGATTCGTGGACCCGTAGTCCTGCATCAAGCAGCTTTTTAGAAATAGCCCTTGGGGACCCTATAGAATTTGTCATCAACAAGTAGCATAAGTTCTCAGAATTGAGCTTATCTATGAACTCGACAGCGTCTAAATTCACGTTTCTACCGTTGAGAAGCGTTCCATCAATGTCGATCAAAAATCCTTCAATCATATTCCTATTTTCCTGTCGGGCCAGAGGGTCCAGCGAACAAGATGGTCACCGGTTTTTCCAGTGCCAGCCACCTGGGCAGCTCATGAGGTAAATTTGAGACTAAAACCCACATCTTTTAAGTACTTGGCTTCCTGCTCAAGACTCGTCCGTTGCAGGGGATGGTTTATCAACTCATACTGTGCAAATTGAAGGGTCAAAGTATCCTCGCCGGCAACCACTTGTTCGATAACTGCCGTCTCGTCTTTACGGGAACGATGGAGCAGAGCGGCCAGACGAAGAAGAATTGCCAGCCTCAAGGCGGTTTTCTGATCCTTTTCTGCTAAATTATGAAGAACTTTTTTGATATTTTTTTACGATGGCAACGCACCAAAACACTCATCCAGTCCTGCTCCTCTAACGAAAATCCGGGAAGATCTGCGTTGGCCAGAAGGTACGCGCCATGTTTCTGATATCCACTCAACGATACCGCAAGGCCAATCTCATGAAGACTGCTTGCCCAATGCAGTCTTTCGGCGTCTGCCAATCGGAGGTTCCAGGCTTTTTCACAGGCGGTGAAAAGACGGTGGGACGTTAAACTCACTCGTCGCGCATGTTTCTGGCTGATTTGAAAACGGAGCTGTACACTTGTGACAGTTTTCAAACGGGTATCTTCGCTCTGAATCCGTCCCAGACGATCATAAAGCAGTCCTTCCCGCAAAGCGCCTTCGGAAACCTGCATGGTGTCAATTTTAAGTGCCTCAAAGGTGGCAATGAGGATTGCCAGGCCTCCTGCAAAAACAGGTTGCCTATCACTATCTAAACCGGGAAGATCAAGATTTTTTACATGTCCAGCCGTTATCATTCTATTCCGAATTTTGTATAAGCTATCTAAGGTGATACTATAGCTCTCAAGCCCGAGGGCTTTCACGATGTTCCCCACAGCCTTTATCGTGCCGGATGCCCCGGTAGCGGAGCTCCAGCCAACTTCGCGAAAATCGCGTCGTACCGGACGTAATTCCATATGCGCAGCAATGTCGGCCTTTTCCCAATTCTTCTTGCTGAGCTCGCCATTTCGAAAAAAAGTGCGACTCATACTTACACACCCTATTTCAAGACTGCTTAGATGCTGAGGCTCGAAACCCTCACCGATAATCAATTCAGTACTGCCTCCGCCAATATCCATCACAAATCGTTTTCCATCCTCAGCCACCAGTGAATGGGAAACCCCAAGATAAATCAGACGCGCTTCTTCCTTTCCGCCAATAATTGAGATTGGGTGGCCCAGAACTTCACTTGCGCTTTGTAAAAACTGACGGGAATTTTTTGCCTGACGCAGGGTATTTGTGCCAACGGCCGCCACACTGCCCAGCGGTAACTTCTGCACACGTTCAGCAAAACGATCAAGACAGGAAAGTGCTCGTATACGTGCTTCTTCAGACAATCTGCCATTTTTATCAAGACCGCCTCCAAGGCGCACCATTTCCTTTAAGCTATCCAGAATGTGTACATGACCGTCCTCAATTCGTGCAACGACAAGGTGAAAACTATTCGAACCCAGGTCAATAGCTGCTAAATATTGTGGTGATTGCTGTTGATCATTCATAGAAATAATTGGTTTGTCTCCTGTTATCAGTCTCTTAATTCCGTTGTGAGTTACGAGCGTTTTGGGGGTGCGAGTGGGTAATTCAGGATCATAAAGGCACCATAACGTTGAACGAACCTACAGCGGGGCTGTTCCCGCTGTCAGCGTTTAGTGACTCGTTAAATGTTCTTTATTGTTAATTAGTTACACCTGTACCTCAACGATTAATGCGAAGTAAGCCTGCACCAAGGAGTGTAACCATTGATGCAAATACTTTAATTAAATCAAGTCGTTCTTTAAGTACAAATACACCTAAAAAAAGAGCAAATATAATACTTGTCTCTCTCAGCGCAGCGACTACTGGAATAGGTGCCATTGTGAAAGCCCAAATCACCAATGCGTAGGCTGTAAAAGATGCGCCACCACCGCTCAAAGCCAACTTGTAATTTTTTTTGACCACGGTCTTGACCATACCTGGCTTAATAAAATTTATTATGACAGTAAAAAATATGGCATTTAAGATTGATAGGCACCCATAAAACCCCAGTGCAGTTGTTGCAACACGAGCCCCCAGACCATCCACTAGAGAATAGGCAGCAATAAATCCTCCAGTAACTATTGCTAAAACTGCAGCTTTATAATTTCTAAAACCATCACTTCGTCGAACCAATGATAAACTCATAATACCAGATCCAATAATGGCTATTGCTGACAGTTCTATTAGGTCAAGGTGAGTTCCCAAAAAAACAACTGAAACAACAGCGACAACTAAAGGAGCTACTCCGCGAGCTAAAGGATAAACTTGGCTTAAGTCACCAATGCGATAAGAATATAGAAGGAATAGTTGATAACCAGTATGCAACAATGCTCCGATGACGATATAAGGTAGTGACTCAATTTGTGGAAGAGGTGAGAAAAATAGTACAGCGAGAGCAAATGGGGTATGTCCCAGAACTACTGCTGTCATACTTATGTGTTTGTCTTCCTTTTGTTTAATAAGGAAATTCCATGATGCATGTAGTGTAGCTGCAAGTAAAACGATTAACATAACCGAAAGGGACATTTTGGATACCTATGCCTTTACATCGAAATTAATTTTGTAATAATCTTAGGAGCTTAACATTTTATTGTTTCATTTTCCAGCTATCACCATATTTCAACCTGTCTTGACAAGTCAAAATCGCCGAGAGATGGCTGTTTCTCACTGGTTAACCTGTATTATGGTGGTGTTATCTAGTGTCTGTCCATAAATGGCTATTTCCCCCTAACTAATCGTTGCTCTCAAAATTTAATCCTCGGAATATCAATTATTTCTCCGTATTTTTTTGAGCAAAACTTCACGCCGTGACCGTCGCGATGTCTGATCTGTCATGGATATGCTGAAACTCTAAACTCCAGTTTTAAAATATCATCCAAAAAATCTTAGTAAAGCATGACTATCATTGTAGCGTTCTGGCAATTTACGCAGTTCCCGCATACATCGAATACAGGATAAATTTTTTTCATCACCGACGAAAAGAATCTTGTCGTCATTCTTGCCCTATATGGTGCAATCGAGAAATCATCTGGAAGCCTTTCATCTATCTTTTTAAGTATCAGATTGTTTCATAAATTAGTCAAATTTTGATTTATGTTATCTATCGTTCCTTTGTGTTTATTGTGACAATAGGAGAGCATCACCGAGATTATCTCTGCAACAATCTTCTACCAGTTGTTTGCTTTTCTGATTGAAAAGCTTCAATATGGAAGAAGATACTGACTTTTCAAGATCAACTCGATCAGTTGGGTAAAAATACAATTCCTGCAAGATAATAAAAATTTGCGATCCATAAAAAACTGGAACTGGGTGCCACTTAAAGGCGGATATTTCTAATGCAAAGTCTTTCTCACAATCGGTGTCTGCGTTACGCGCTGCTCCTCGTTATACTGCTTTGCGGTCTTCCTGGTCATGAAGCCTCGGCTCAGTCGACCACAGATCAGCATATTCTGATTCTTTACGCTTATGGCTTTGGCGGTCGAGGAGTCGATCTATTCAACGATGGATTCTTCAAAGTCATCACTGAGGCTGGTTTTCCTGTTTCAAATATATATGCTGAACACCTCGATCTGCAGCGCAACAAAGACTTGCCAGGGTACAATCAGGAAATGTCTGACATGGTGCACAAGAAGTATGTACAACGACACATTGATCTGATTATTACGATACAGCAACCTGCCCTTGATTTCCTTCTCACTTATGGGAAAGACCTCGCGCCTCAGGCACCAGTGATCACCGCTCAAGGTCGCTCATTGTCTGAAGCGGAAAAAGAAGGCCGACGTATTGTGGGCATGGTCAACCAGTTCGACATCAAAGGAACCCTGGAGTTAGCCCTGAGACTGTTTCCACAAACACGGCATGTGGTATTTGCCTCTGGCAGCAGTATGGCAGACATAAAATCGGCCGAGCAGACTGCTCACATTGCGGCTGCATTTCCCAAACAGCTGGAATTTGAATACACTACGAACATGGCACTTGATGATATTCTGGAGAGAGTGGCTCATTTGTCTCCGCACAGTGTTGTTATCTTCACTCAATACAACAGAGACACTAAAAACCACATAGCGCTTGCCTATGAGGCTGAAAATATGATCGCAAAGAAAGCCAACGCACCGGTGTTCGGCTTGTACGATTATAATCTGAGGAACGGAGGCATCGGCGGTTCGGTTATTCCTGTCGAGCAATTGGGTGTTCAAATTGGGATGTCGGCGCTTGATATTCTGAAGGGTGTTCCTCTTTCATCCGTAGGAACTTTAGAGATGGTTCAACATATCCCGATGCTTGACTGGCAACAAATCCGGCGATGGGGTGGTGACGTCAGCAAGTTGCCTATGAACACCGTCTTTCTTGATCGTCCGCTATCGGTGTGGCAACAATACCACGGACTTATTGTCGGCACATTGGTCTTTATCCTGATCCAGTTGCTGCTGATTGTTGCACTGCTCGTCAATATACGCCGCCGTAAGATTGCTGAAGCCATATTGGTCAAAAGTGAGGACCAGTTGCTGGAAGCACACGAAATTGCCTGCATGGGGCTATGGGAGTTGGATTTAACAACCAACCACCTGATGTGGTCGAATGGTATCTTTACTTTATTTGAAGTCAATCGCGAGGCATTTTCTCCTTCCTATGAGGCATTTATTGATTTCATTCATCCTGATGATCGCACCCTCGTTGACCAAGCTTACAAGAAGTCTGTTGAAAATAGGACGCCCTATAGAATTGAGCATAGATTATTGATGAATGACGGACGAGTTAAATGGGTAAGCGAGATTGGCCGTACCGAATATGACAATAACGGCAATCCTATCCGTTCAGTCGGTACCGTACAGGAAATCACCGAGCGCAAGCAAGCCGAAGAGGAGCTACGAAAAAGTGAGACTCGCTTTCGCACCTTGGTGCAGACTATCCCTGACCTGATCTGGTTGAAAGATAAAGATGGCGTCTACCTTTCATGCAACAAAATATTTGAACGTATGTTCGGTGCCAGGGAGGAAAATATCGTCGGCAAAACCGATTACGATTTTGTTGATCGGAAACTTGCGGACTTTTTTAGAACATATGATCAAAAGGCAATTGCAGCGGGGAAACCGTCCAGCAATGAAGAATGGGTCACCTTCTCGGACGATGGGCAACGTGCCCTGCTGGAGACAATTAAGACCCCGATGTACGACGATAAGGGGACACTCATTGGTGTTCTGGGTATTGGTAGGGATATCACAGAACGTAAGCGTAATGAGGAGGCGTTACAACATTATGCATTTCTCATGAAAGAAATGGGGAAAGCCGCAAAGATTGGCGGATGGGAATTTGATACGGCAACCGGGAAAGGAACATGGACCGAGGAAGTAGCTCTTATTCATGAGGTTGATCCCAAAGAAGATACGAACGTAGAGACCGCAATTAACTTTTACACAGATGAATCCAGAGAAAAAATCACAAAAGCAATTCGAGATGCCATTGAGTCGGGAAAGCCATATATCCTGGAATTGGAATTGAATACAGCAAAAGGAAATCACAAATGGGTAAAAACTATTGGCCATCCCATTATCGAAAACAATAAAGTCATAAAAGTGAGGGGATCGTTTCAAGATGTTACCGAGCGTAAGCGGGCTGAAAAAGAACGAGAGAAGCTGCAATTGCAGCTGACCCAGGCCCAGAAGATGGAGGCAGTGGGACAGCTTGCGGGAGGGGTGGCCCACGACTTCAATAACATGCTGGGAGTGATTCTGGGGTATTCGGAACTGGCCTTGGAACAAACAGAGAACAACCAGTCCCTTCAAGCCGATCTCAAAGAGATCCAAATGGCGGCACAACGTTCTGCGGATCTAACGAGACAGTTGCTGGCTTTTGCCCGGAAGCAGACCGTGGTTCCGAAGATAATCGATTTGAACACTACCGTGGAGAGCATGCTTTCCATGCTACGGCGACTTATTGGCGAGGACATCAATCTGGTTTGGCTACCTGGCCAAAAGCCGGGATTGATCAAGATTGACCCCTCTCAAATCGACCAGATTCTAGCGAACCTTTGCGTAAATGCCCGGGACGCAATCAGCGATAATGGCAAGGTTACCGTCGAGACCGGTAATGTGGATATTGATGAAAATTATCAAACCAAGCATGCCTACTTCCAACCGGGAAAATACGTGCTACTGGCGGTGAGCGACAACGGTTGCGGCATGAACGAGGAGACGAAGGAGAAACTGTTTGAGCCCTTCTTCACCACAAAGGAGCTGGGTAAAGGTACGGGATTAGGGCTGGCCTCGGTCTATGGTGTTGTCAAACAGAACAACGGATATATCGATGTTTATAGTGAGTTGGGGCTGGGGACCACCTTTAAAATTTACCTGCCCCAACATGAGACTGATGAAGGACAGCTCCGGACAAGGGATATAGTGGAGCCTGCTGTGCGTGGGAATGAAACCATCTTGCTGGTTGAGGATGAACCTGCAATCCTGAAAATGACGTCAAAAATGCTTGAGCAGCTTGGCTACAAGGTTCTTAAGACAAACATTCCGACTGAAGCCATCGATCTCGCCCGCGCCCATGCGGGAGAAATTAAACTGTTGATGACTGACGTGGTTATGCCGGGGATAAACGGCCGAGTCTTAGCTAAGAGTATTCTGCCCATCAACCCTGGTCTTAAATGCCTTTTTATGTCTGGTTATACTTCCGACGTCATCGCTCACCATGGCATCCTGGATGATGGAGTGTTTTTTATTCAGAAGCCTTTCAACAGGCAGGATTTGGCTGCCAAAATCAGAGAAGCACTCAAGCATGATCCGAACTGAGTAGTTGGTTGAAGATTCGTCACTGATTATCAACAAAGATATCACCCGTAGACAAGAGTTGTTTCTTGGCAAGCTTCCTTTGTAAAACAACTTTTGTTGGGTTAATCTTCTTCCTGAAAATGGAATCAAGCTGAAGCCTCAAAAACCTAGCAACATAAAAAGATCTTCCTGACCTTTTGAACAGTAAAATTATCCTGACAAATAAAAACATTTTCATAATTCTTGATTGTTCCAGAAAGTATTTGCTGGTCAATTCGTGTTGAGTGTCAGGCACCGCGCCCGATAGTAACTGAGGATCTGCACAAACTGGTGTATTACTCAACCATCTCCGACCTTGGGGCACGTCGGAAATGGTTCCAGAAAATCAATTGAGATAATTGCTCCATTTTGAATGGCGGTACTGACTGCTACTACTGAATCTCTGATTTTCAATAGTCCATATAGCTCCTATTGATCTAAACCGGCTGGATTTCGCAAAAACTGTTCCGGGTGATACACAGATTATCAGTTACTATCAACCACGCTGCCTAACACTTCTGCCGAAGTGACCAGCAAAAATAATCTGGAATACATCAATAATTTTGAATGCTCCATTTTTTTGTCGAATTACAGTGTTTTTATTAGAGGGCTAACCTTACCACTAGATTTCTTTCTCTAATTCATAGACATTGCACTGGAGTTTGTTAGAGATACTATTTTTTAAATCTTGACAAACGATTACAATAAAATGCATATTGGTGGCGCAATAAGTGCGTGTTCTTATTTTAGAGTCCGCATTTCCCTAACGCTTAATTAGATATTTTTCGTGGTTCCTTTGTACTCGAAAGAAAAAAACGTTGATCAATATCTCAAAATTAGACAAAGGACCAATGAGATTCAATAAAATTAATTTCTCAAGATTAGCGGTAGGATTAGTGGTTGACTTATCAGTTCCCCCTTAAAATTAGAAAGAACAAAAAGAATGAACAGTGAGAAAAACAGTATTTGCAAGATGCTGCAAAAACTACATTAAGACATTTGAAATTTATATCATATAAATAAACCTACTATAGGAGACACAAGTTGAGATTGAAAATAACTTTGTTCGCCGCTGCCGCCTTGCTGGTCGCTGATACTGCCCTCGCATCTACCTTCACCTCCACATCTCCTACAGGCTTCGATACTACCGCTGTGGGCGTTTCTACAGTGGGTGGTCTGGTCGTTGACCTGTTTGGCACTAATACTGCCCATGTGATAAGCCAATCACCTGCCTCTAGCCTTTACCAAGGTTATTTTAACAGCAACCCCGGTACCATTGGAACACAGACCGGTTTCGGCCCCTCAACAACTAATGCTTTGGGAGGTGGCCTACAGGCCGTCGCTTTCCGTTTCTCTCTATCTGATGGCGACACTGCTATCGGCGAATTCGACTACAATGAAAATATATTATTAGTCAATGGACTCAACTTCGGCAACTGGAGCTCCGTAATTACTGAGAATACAGATGGTTTGGGAAATACCGGGCCCTACGGCTTCAGCAGCGGTGGCTTCAGGGATGACTTATTGGACACTGGCTGGTTCTTTTCTGACGATCCCACCCTGATGATCGCTTTTTACAACAGCTTGCTCGGATCCAACCAACTGATATTCCAGGTTGACGATGCGGATTATGGCGATAACTATTTTGATTTTGCTCCGGGCATAGAGAACAGTCTGCTGAATGTAGGTCAACCCCCTATAGTGATTATTGCAAATTTGCCAGCTGACAGTACCGGCTACTGGGATATCAACGGGGACACCGTCGGCGCTGGTGGAACCAGGCCCAACGGCAGTTGGCAGGAGGCCAATTGGTCAACAAGCCCGGATGGCAGCACACAAACCCTCCTCTGGACAGATGGCGCGGACGCAAATTTTTCCGCAGGGAACGATGCAACCGGGCAGTACACGGTAGACTTGGATGCTCCGGTTATTGTTCGAGAACTCTCGGTCGAGAACGGTCAGGTGACTATCGCTCCTACTGCCACCCTGAACCACCTCACCTTCACAGACCCCCGCGATGGCGAATCGACAATTACAACAGGAGATAACAGTTTACTTGCGCTGAATACAGACGTTCTGGCTTCAGGAAACTTAACCAAAACAGGAGATGGTCGGGTTGACTTCAATGCTCCTACGGTGATAGACGGAATTTTTTCTGTCCACCAAGGAACCGTAAATGTCAATAGTTCCCTGGTCTCCGTAGAGACCGACAACTCAGGTGCCCTGACGGTCAATGGAAATTTCACAAGTCCGGTGGACAACAACGGTTTTCTGGGAGGTTCCGGACTCATCAAGGGCAATGTACAGAATGTCGGGATCGTATCACCTGGGAACTCCATTGGTGAGCTAACTATAGACGGATCATATACCCACTCTGCCAACGCCATTTATCTTGTAGAGATCAGCGCAGATGGCAGAAGTGATCTCCTTAATGTTAGTGGCTCAGCGGTACTGAATGGGGGTATAGTGCGCACGTCATTGCCCCAAGCACTCTATACAGAGGGATTCAGTTGGGACATCCTCACCGCAGGAGCTGGAATCACGGGTAACTTTGCTTCTGTCCAGGGACAGCCTGATTCCGAGAGCTTGGACCTGATACTGGTCAATGGGGCCGACAATGGGGTTGATCTGCAAATTAAACGCACCTCTTATGGTACTTTTGGTAACACCCTGGGCCAACAGGCAACCGGAGCTGGTTTGGACATGGTGGTTCCCATGGCTCGCAACAAGGGGGACTCCATGGAGGCCATGCTTATAGCTATGGATTTTGGCACATCAGCTCAGCAGATTGGCGATACTTTAACCGGGTTAAGTCCTGAGATGTATACCTCCTTTTCGTCAACCGCCAGCCAGTCTGCCCAGCATTTCGCGGAAAAAATGGCTAGCCGTAGTTCTGACATACGTGAGAAAAGTTGGTTGGAAGGCATTGCGGCAGTTTCTAGGCCTGGAGGTCCTGACGCCCCAGATGTGTCCAAGAACGACAACGACATGGCGCAGGGCGATCATGCATTAAGACATGACTGGACAGCTTGGGGATATTATAACGGCATACTGTCTGATCGTGAAAGCAGCCAGCAATACCTGGGATATGACGCAAGTTCCAATGAAGTTTTTGTCGGTTTGGATAGGGAGATATCCCCAAAACTACGGGTTGGTATCAGTTCAGGTACTGTAGAAACCGACTTGGAATGGCAGCGACCCGGGGATTCTGGAGATCAGAAGAGCTTCCTTGCCGGCGTCTATGCATCTCTGGGGGTTGAAGGCTATTATGCCGACACGTCCCTCTCTTTTGCTACGTACAGCAACGAAGCCAAAAGGGTGAATCCCATAAACTCAATTTTGCAGCCACTGTCAGCCGATTTTGATGGACAAAGCTGGCTGGCTCGTTTAGGCCTTGGGTATGATTTTTTTCTTGGTGGCTGGAGCGTAGGACCCACGGTATCCCTGAGTTATCTGGACCTGAGAACGGATGATTTTCAGGAAAATGAGGGAGGTTATTTGAGTATGAACGTCGACAAAAACACAGAAAACAGGCTGATTTCTTCTCTGGGGGTTCGAGTCGCCACCCTTATCCAAGCAGGGGGAATAACTTTTCTACCACGGTTGGAAATGACATGGAAGCATGATGAAGAGGGAGATGAGCATACTCTGCAGGCAGCGTTCCATGACTACCCATCGGCATCCTTTTCTGTCCCAGGGGCTGGTGTCGGTAAGGACATCCTGTCCAGCAATATTGGGGTGGTCGCCTTGATCAGCGAGACACTGTCCGGCCATGTTCAATTTGAAAGTGACATGGGGGATGATTATCAAAATCAGGTACTGTCAGTGGGAATAACATACATGTTTTAGCCTTGCCAATAGTTCACCAGTAGTAAGGTCAGCCACTCGTTCGTTTACCATCGGTTGATCTTGCTACTGTAAATCGAATCAATCAGCTGTCTCCAGTACCTAGCAACATAAAAAGGTATTTTTGACCTTTCAAAATCCGAACATTGCTCAGAAACGCCTGGCAAGAAAAAAGCATTCTAAAACCCCAGATGTTCCACAGATTATCAATCAAGATAATTGCTCTATTCTCTCACCATCGGAGCGTTGATACTACTTTCAAGTTTGCCATTTTGCTTCGACTGCAAACAAGTCAGTTAAGATCTCCCACGACACCTAACTCTCATGTCGAATTGACCAGCAAATATTCTCTGGAAGCATCAATAATTTATTGTGCTACATTTGCACTTGGTTTTCTGGCAAATTTTTTTAGGCATAACCACTTATAAACTGACCAGGAAGTATATGGAACCTGACTCTGACTGATTGTTGCTAATATTGCCACGAGAAACGTTCAAAAAGACGAGGTGATTTTGCAGGCATTCGTGAATAGAGGTTTTCTATTATCTCATGAGTAGCTTCACCGTATGATCTCGATGTCGTATTTCCTGATCTTGTTGTCAAGCGTCGTGCGGGTGATATTAAGGAGCTTGGCAGCTTCGCTCTTGTTTCCGCCCGTCTGTGCAAGGGTTTCCTCAATAGCGATTTTTTCTACCTCCTGCAGAGATTTGCCGGCCACGTTACCGGAGACGAGAGGTTCATTCTTTCCATAAAATTCGCTGAATTGTTTGAATATGATTGGAGGCAGATCCTTTTCGGCGACGAATTCGCCGGCGGAAAGAATTACTGCACGCTCAACGGCGTTTTCCAGTTCGCGGACATTGCCGGGCCAGCCATATTTGACAAGCATGTCCATTGCCTGCGGAGTGAACCCCTTGAGTCCGTTTTCTGTTCAATTTGGAATACTGCGTGAGAAAGTAGCTGGCCAGAAGCGGAATGTCTTCCATTCGATCGCGTAATGACGGGAGCCACAGATTCACCACATTCAGGCGGTAGTACAAATCGTCCCGGAACCTGCCCTTCTCGACTTCCACCAGCAGGTCGCGGTTTGTCGCGGCGATGATTCGCACATCCACCCGGAAAGTCTTGTCGCTCCCCACCCGCTGAATTTCCCTTTCTTGAATGGTTCGGAGCAGCTTAGCCTGCATGGGTAGGGGGATTTCTCCTACTTCATCGAGAAAAATCGAGCCGCCGTTGGCCTGCATGAAACGCCCGTCCCGGTGTTTGTCCGCCCCGGTGAAAGCTCCCTTTTCATGGCCGAAGAGTTCAGATTCCAGCAAAGTTTCGGTCAGGGCCGCGCAGTTGACCGTGACGAGGTTTTTCTTTCTGCGGTTGCTGTTTGCATGGATGGCCTTGGCGATGAGTTCCTTGCCTGTGCCGCTTTCGCCGGAGATCAGGATCGTCGCCTCGGTCGCGGCAACGGTCTTCACCATATCGAGAAGTTCGCGCATGGGTTGGCTTTTGCCGATGATATTCGACAGGCTCGAATCTTCCGCTATACGCTCTCTGAGTGACTGATTTTCCTTGAGCAGGATCATGTGCTCCAAGGACCGATCCAGCGTCAGTTTCAGTTCATCGAAGTTCAGCGGCTTGGTCAGATAGTCATAAGCACCAATCTTCATAGCCTCCACAGCCGTATCCACTGAGGAATAGGCGGTCATGATAATAACCGGGATGGCCGGGTTGATCTCCTTAATCCGCGCCAGCGCCTCGATGCCGCTTACCTTGGCCATCCGTACATCCATAAGCACGGCATCATACGGTGTTTCCTGTACCTTATTAATGGCGTCGCCACCGTCCTCCACACCAACCACGGCATGTCCCCAGCCGGCAAGGATGGTTTTCAGCATGGAAAGATGACCCTTATCATCGTCAACAATCAGGATTGAAGCTGTCATAATATTGCACCTCGATCAACTCTAGCGGGAATGGCGAGGGAAAATGTTGTGCCGTCAGGTCCCGTGCGTTCCACTTCAATGGTCCCTCCATGGGCTTCGACAATCTTGTGGACGATCGCCAGGCCAAGTCCCGTTCCGGTTTGTTTGGTGGTAAAATAGGGGTTGAAGATCCAGGGCCGGGTGTCTTTCAGCAGTCCGGCTCCCGTGTCACTTATGCGGAACAAAACCTTCGATCCTTGCAGTTGTGCGGAAACGTTCAGTTCGCCGCCATCCGGCATGGCCTGGATGGCGTTGATATAGAGGTTGATTAAAGCTTGAGTGAGCCGATCGGGATCAACCGGGATCGAACCGATTTCCGGTGCCGAGGCAACGGAAATCTTTACGCCTGCACCCTCCGCTTCTTGCTTGACCAGACGGATTGAGGAATCGAGGAGCGCGGCAATCACGGTATTTTTCCTCTTTATATCGGTGGGACGAGCCATTTCCAGCAATTCGGAGATGACCCGGTTAAGTCTGTCCACCTCCGAAGTCATCACCTCAGCGGCTTTCCTATTGTCGCTTTCCTCAGGGAAAAGGGAACCGAAATAGGTTGCATATCCTTTGATCGAACTGAGGGGATTGCGGACCTCATGAGCCACGCCGGCTGCAAGATTGCCAATTGCCGCCATCCGGTCGGCCTTACGGATTTCCTCCTGGAGCTGTTTGACCTGGCTGAGGTCGCGAAGCATAAACATCTGTCCGACAACAGTGCCTTCCTCAGTAAGGATGTCAGTCACCACGGCAACAACCGGCAGTTTCTGCGGACTGTCGGCGTTCAGTTCCAGTTCCGCCTCTACGACGGGTTGTTCCCTGCTCACCTGTGCATGCAGCTGCCACAGCACCGAGGGCATGATGTCTGGTGCCGGTCGGCCCTGGATTTCTGATGGCACGGTCACATCCGTGCCAAGCATCCCCAGGGCGATTGTGTTGATGTAGTTTATTTTCCGGTCCGGGCCGTACACAATGATACCCTCCGGGATATTGGCAACTATTTCCGAGGTCAAGGCCTGGGAGTCATGCAGCAGCTTTCTGGAGCGCAAGTGGCTTTGCATCCAGAACAGGGATACGACTCCGCCGAGACCAAGCAGCAACAGAATTCCCGACATGGTTAGAGTAAGTGAAATGTCTTCGCTGATGGCTTCCTCAAAAGGGGTGATATCCATGCCGATCAAAATAACGGGCTGCTGTCCAGGGGCTAGAATTCGGTCGTGGTCCACGCCATGCTTCCAGCCCGGCTGCCATCGTTCGCGGGTGGGCATACCCATCATATTATCAGAGCAGCCCTGCATCATTTGTCGCATACGATTGTTCATTGTTCCGGGAGTTCTAATGTTGTCATCCATAGACAGTACTGGTTGGAAAAATTTGTACACCTCGAAAGACTTTGGCGCATTCGTTCGGTCAACAGTACGCCACTGCATATTCGCAGAAGCGTGCATTGAGGCCAGTACTGCTGGTGCGATCAATGTCTGTCCGGTTTTGGACACATCGCTGTCGACCAGAACACGTCCCGATGAATCGACGATGGCGATGTAGAGGATATCCGGCTGCGAAGCGGTTTCATGCAGCAATACCTGGAGATTTGGTTCTTCCCCCATCATACCCATCATGCCTGTCCGGGCGCCGGCTTCGATGGCATTGATCAGAGCTCCACCTTTTTCGCTGAGCACTTGCTCCATGTACCGCTTTTCCCGGTTGTAATTCATGACCGCCAGTACCAGCACAACGACCACGAGAATAAGACTCATGCCGATGACGACCCATGGCGAAACGTTGCCTATTAATGCCTTTAATCTATTTTTCATTTGGTATATTTAGCTACCTGGTTGCAAGAGAACTGTTTAATATTTGGACATGAGTTATTGTCTGTGTCTAATTTTTAATCAATTATTGACGTCGTGACAAGCCATATACCGTCGATTGTTTTATCAAATGTTTAAAAAGTAAATAATTTCAATGTGATATCTCCATTATTTCGTTTTGGCATGGCTCTTGCTCATGATAGAGTAAAGGTTAATCGCAAGGGTTAATCACAAAACCAAAAATCCTTGGAGGAATTTAGTCATGAAAAAAACAGCTATCACCCTGGCTCTGGTCGCCGCTGCAACTTTCGCAGTCATGTCCACAAGCGCTTTCGCCCATAACAACGGAGGTTGTGGCGGATACGGCATGATGAACGGTGGACACCGCATGATGAATGGCGGAAATTACATGATGGACGGTGATTACGGCATGATGAACAACTATCGGGGCAACGTCGACAATGAAGCGTATCAGGCTTTTCAGAAAGAGACTGCGACCATAAGGTCAAGCATGGCCGCAGATGAAGCCGAACTGAATGCCATTATGGCTGGCACTAATCCAGATGCCAAGCGTGCCCGGGCTCTGTCTGAAAGCATCTCGGACAAACAGAACCAGCTTGCGGAAGCAGCACGTAAGCATAATATTCAATCCGTCGGCAATGGTTTGTATTGTGGCTCCTGGTAACAGCGATCTTCATGGGGAGGGGCACGCGATGCTCCATCCCCGTGAAAAGATGATCTATCTAAGCAACATCAATCCTCCAATTCAAACGAGGTTTACATGTGGGGATGTAATTGGAACGGAATGCTCGGAACTGGTTGGTGGCCGATGGGCGGTGGCCTCTTTGGTATGCTTTGGACGGTTCTTTTCCTCGTCGGTGGTATCTATCTTGTTACCAGACTTTTACAACGCCTCGGCACAGGACGTAAAAGCCATTCTGATCGTCATGACTCGATGAACATCATCAAGGAAAAGTATGCGAAAGGTGAAATATCAAGTGAAGAATACCAGCGGATGAAGGACATTCTTTCAAACTGATCAGCGGATGGCAAAGAAAAGCTTAAAGGTCGACGCCAAATCGGCGACATCAAATGAACAACTTCACTCTGCGCCTATAGCGCTGAGCTAAAGTCACCCATTTGTGCTGAGGTAAATTAAGCCATTCACCGACGGCACTTTGCCAATGAGCCGGCAGATATCCCGCTACCCCGCCGGAACACAATAAAAATACCCCGCAGGGAGAAGCAGCCTGCCGGCAGGCCAGGTCAAGCGAGGATTTACTTGAGATGGTAAGTGACTTTGAGGTAGTCCAGGATTTTTGACAGGTCGTGGATGATCTGTGCGAGTTCATCGATACCCTGAGATACAGGGGGTGCAGGAGGGGATTCTTGTGCTGGTGTGTCTGATGTTGTTTGCAGGCCGTGGGCCAGTAGACCGGAGAGAATTTCCCGAACCGGCACAGGGTGATCGAGAGGCGCTCTTTTCGGTTCGATGGGGATGGCGACCGGCTTGTTCAATGATGTGGGGCGGCTGTGCTCGATGAGGAACTTGACGCTTTCGACGAAAGTCATGCGCTTGACGATCATGCAAAGGTCAATGGTGTTGAAGTTTCTGGCGCAGTGAAAACATCTGGACAGGTTGGTTTTGTCCTTGACCGCCGTATGTCGGCCGGCGCAAACGGGACAGCGGAAGCGGAAGAGGCCGTCGAGGGTTTCCGATGGGATGGCCAGCAAGGTTTCAATCACATATTGGATGGGGATATGGTTGCGGGCCTGGTGCAACTGTCGATCACTGAATCGTCGGCTCATCAGGAGACCAGTCGGGGACGGAGACTGACGCAGTTTTTCAAGTTGACGATGTGGCTGACCTCGGTCAGGCGGTCGATCAATGCTGCAGTCAGATGATCGTTTTTGAGGAAAGAGACCCATTGCTCAAAACCAAGGTTTGAGGTGATGAGTGTTGTTTTTTTCTTGTGGCGTTTCTGCATGAGGGTAAAAAAGAGTCCCACCTGCACCGGTTCGAGCTCGACGTAGCCCAGTTCGTCTATGAGAAGGCAGTCGTAGTTGCTGAAGGTTTTGATCAATTTCTCCTCGGAGTGATCCGCCAGCGATCGGTACAGGGACTCGACGAGTTCGGGGAAGGTGATAAACCTGCCGTTGTATCCGCGATCGATCGCCTGGATGAGAAAGGCGGTTGCGAGTCCCGTCTTGCCCACCCCGGTGGGGCCGAAGAAGAGGATATTGCGGGCCTGGTCGATATAATCGAAGGCATCATACAAATGGGCCACCTTCTTTCTGTCAAGCCTGGGCTGTCTATCAAAGGGAAAGGTTTGCAGGAGCCAAGTTTCCGGGATCTTCGCCATGGAAAGCCTTCTTTTACGGGCGTTTTCCCGTTTCAGCTGGTACTCCTCCTCGATGATCGCCTTAAGCCACCTGACATGGGAGATGTCCTCGGATTGAGCCTTTTCGAGGAAGCGGTCAAAGTGACTGACCAGCCCGGAGAGTCTAAGATATTTAAGCATTTTCAGAAGATCCTGATCCATTTTCGTCCTGTTGCCCAGTTGTGTAGAGGGTGAAATCCACATCATCCGTAAATCGGCCTTCCTGAAAAGAGGGCCTGTTTTTAAAATCCCCGTCAATGGTGACTTCAGGGGCCTGATAGGCGGCCTCCTTCATTTGCAGGACGGCGATACGATAAACTGTATCCGGATCCGTGACCCGATATGCAAGGGCCCTGCTCACCGCCTTTTCAAAGAGTTGCGGACTCAGCCTCCGGTGCAGCCGGAACAGGTCGCGGATAAACCGGTGCCGCTGCTTGCCGGAGTGCTGTTTGAGAACACTATCCATGTAGGTATCGAGAGTTGTTGACAAGGATCGAAGGATTTTTTCTTCTTCGCCGGTCGGATGCCTTCTATCCTTGGGCTGGTGTTTCGGTTTTGGTCGGTCCGGGGGATAAAACTTCTCGTTTTTCACCCCCACGGGGGGCAAAGGGTATTCGATCAACAGCTCGCGCCGGTGGTATATTTTCAGGTGATTCGGATAGCGCAAAACCTTCACCTCGTCACGCCCTGTCCCCGGCGCCCAATAGTAGTTGCCGTCAAACGATATGTATCCATACTGGTCGATTGCTCTCCGGCACTCGAGATACGGTGGCGAAATCAGTTCCGGCAGCCTGGTAAGCCAGGGCTTTTCGAAGTCAAATGCCCTGGCGGGGATCAACCTGCTTTTGCCGACGGGCCGATGCAGGCATCGCTTTGTGACCCAGTCAAAGGCCTGGCGGTTCAGATCCTCCAGATCCGTAAATTGGCGACCGGGCAGGAAGTTGGTGGTTATAGTGAAGAACCCCCTTTCGTCGCCGGCTTTTCGATTGGCATGACCTATTTCATGGCATACAAAATGAAAAGCATAGCTTTTACCAAATTGCTCCATCTCGGGCACGATAACAGCATTTTTTCCGGTCCCCCGGAGACGCGCCAGGTTGGTATTGTCGATAATACAAACCGGTGCGGAATAGTTCCAGTACATGAGCGCTTCATGAAAAAAGCACTTCATCGTGAACCGGTTGAAAAATCGGTAAAACTTGAGATACCGGACCTTCGAGTAGCGAAAATAGAGGAGGCTGCCGATGAGCTTGACCCTGCCGGTTGCCAGATTCACCTTGTATTCCGAGGTGTCATGCTGCATCTCCCTTCCGGGTTCGTCCGGAACCTGCTCGCAACGCCTTGACGCATGGTTGCGCAGCTCGAGGTCGCGAATGATGGTGGTCAGGGTGGAGTAGCCGATCTCGATACCGTGCTCTTCGGTGAGTTTCTCATGAATCCTCTGGGCGAACCCTTCGCATTCCACATACAACCGGCTGATGAGTTCCGGGCACAGCTCGATCTTGTCCGACCGGGTGGAGATCGGCACCTCGCCCTGTTGCCGGGTGATGCTGCGCACCGTGTTTCGGTCCACCTGCAGTTCTCGGGCAATCTTTCTGATCGGCATGCCCTGTTCACAGAGGTAGTAGATGGCCTTACGCTTTGCCGGATCGATCATGAAATTCCCTCAAGGCATGGGTAAAGAGATCCATCTGCCGCAATATGCCCCCCGTGAGCAGATTGGCCTGTGCCCAAAAAGCGCCGGTTGAAAATGCAGTCTCCCGGCAACGCAGGGTTATCCGCCGCATATACCCCCCAGTACGTTCAAGATCCCGCAGCATGTCCTGCTCGACTGCGGTGCAATCGCTTGATTTGGCCGCGGTATCGCGAAGCCCGGCAAGTCCCATGGCGATATCACCTTTGAGCTGCTCCCGGAACTCGGCCGACCCCTTGAAATAGCCCTTTGCCAAAAGCTCGATATCACGGATGCTCAATTTGTGTCCCGCGGCAAGAGCGACGAATTCATCGATCTCTTCCCGCTTGACCCTGTTTATACGTATAAACGGCCGAAGAATGTACATGTAGGCGTAGGCCGGAAACTCCCCCCGGAATATCTTATCCATGACAAAAGAGCTCATTTCCCCGGCGATACCGCTGCGGACACTGACCCAGGCCTTGCTTTTCTCGAGAAGACCGGCGATATCGGCCGTGCTCATGTGATAGTTTTGCTTGAGTTCGGCAATCAGCCTGGCCTGTTCCAGGATACTGAGCCCTTTCTCGTTGGACATGCGCAAAAGCTCGATGATCGCACCACCTGGCTCATTCGACAGGCTTGTATAGGGCACGATGCCGATCCCAAGTCTTTTGGCGCAACGGTAACGCTTGAACCCGTTGAGCAGGATGCGGACATCTTCCATATCCACCCCCTGCAGGGGCTCTCGCACCCCTTGTTCCGAAATCGAGGCGAGCAGGATCCTTTCGCTCGCATGGTTGCGGAGCCGATAGTCGGCAAAACGCAGATCGAAACTCGATATTTCCACTTGCTGGAACATTTCTTCCCCCTATGGTGGTAATTTTTCCGGTTCTGGGGGAGTATAGACCGATTTGTTCAGCCATCCTATGCTGGGTTGTCTCAACAGCCGCCGCAGCATGACAAGAATCTCCGATACGGCAACCGCTCTGCCTTCAATCAGGCTTGTCACTATCTGAAGATGGGCGATCAGGGGCTGATTCGGCTCCGACGGCGACGTGCCACGACTTCCGCGGCGACCATTTTGCTGCCGCTTCTTGATTTTACCTTCGTCGGTTTGATAGTAGGCGGTGCTTCTTTGACTCGATTTACGCTTGCGTCGGGCCTCGCGACAACCAAATGGACAAGCGATATCGTTTCTACCGATATTGCGCGGGTGGGTTAAAAACACAATGCCGCAGTGCCTGCATCGCTTCAGGCAAGGGTGGAGGTGGGAATGTTCTCGAACTACACCTCGAAGTTTCCACAGATAGAGGGCTGCTATCCGCCGAACCGGCTTCTGCTTGTACCAGTCCGGCGCAAACTCAAAAAACTCTTGAAGCTTGATGATAAAAAAGCTAATTCTTCACTTGTCTGGCTGATAATGTCGGACATACCCTCGTTTTTTTCATGTCTTTCGCAAATTCATGAATAATCGAGGGTATTTTTTTTGTAAAGAACTTGTGCTTCAAAAGGTGGGTGAATTTTACTCAGCAGGGGTGGGTGAGTTTAGCTCAGCGCTA
>CAWCTP010000023.1:0-22134 GCA_963798425.1 uncultured delta proteobacterium
ACAGCAATATCCGGTTAGAAAATTGCATGTGAAATATTAATAAATATTAACCATTTGGGTCATTTTTTACTTGACAATGAAATAAAAATTTTCGGTCGCCCCCTTAAAAGAAAAATCTTTTAAGGGGGCTGACATGAAATTTGTGAAATTTTATTCACTGCGGCATGCTGTACCATCGCAGAGGCAATTACTCAAACCGTTAAACAATATAATGCCAAAAATACCGCCACTTAGGTCAAGGTCGAACAAACCACTGGCAATGAATACTGAAGAGCTGCTTAATATTTTGACATATTACCACCTGCAAGAGTTCTCGTCGGGCAGTGAGTTGATTCAAGCTCTGCAGGAAGACGATTATGCTAGGAATTTCGTTGCCCCTGCTGGAGGTATTAAACACTCAACATTCTTTGATACCGTGAATGATCGAGGCGTTGAACAACTTCTTGCTGTGTTTACCGAGCTACAAAAACAGGCTACAGGAGTTTTGCCGTCCCAGTATTCCGAACTTGGTGATCTGGTTGCCATAGATGGATCTCTGATCGATTCAGTCCTTTCCATGCACTGGGCCGAATACCGAACAAATTCCAAAAAAGCAAAACTGCACCTTGGCTTCGACCTCAATCATGGCGTCCCGCGTAAATTGTTTCTGACAGAGGGTAATGGTGCCGAAAGACCCTTTGTCAGCAGAATCATCGACCCTGGGCAAACCGGTGTACTGGACCGAGGATATCAGGCACATCATTTGTTTGACCAATGGCAGCAGGATGGTTGTCATTTTGTTTGCCGCATTAAAGAAGACACTCATATAGAAATTATTGAAGAATTTCCTGTGCATGAAAATTCTCATGTGTTCTTTGATGCAATGGTTTTGCTTGGAACCCCTAATGTTAATCAAACCAAAAAGCCTGTTCACCTTGTTGGTTATAATATTGAGGGCAAATCTTACTGGGTGGCCACCGATCGTTTTGATTTATTAGCTGAGCAGGTAGCGCTGGTATACAAACTCCGCTGGGACATCGAAAGTTTTTTTGCATGGTGGAAACGGCACCTTAACGTTTATCATCTTTTTGCTAGAAGTAAGAATGGCCTGATGGTGCAAATCCTTTCTGGTCTTATCACCTATCTTCTTTTGGCTATCTACTGCCAAGAGCAGCACGGGGAACCGGTTTCTATTCACCGTGTACGGCAACTCCGTAATCAAATCCGAAATGAAGTGACACAACAGGCTGTGGAGAAAGCAGCGGTGCAAAATCGGAAACCAAGAAAGCACGTTAAACGATTAAAGAAACCCCATGCAATTTCCTAACCGGACATCACTGATTTTTTGACGTTCAAAAAATAGTCTCTTCACATTCCTTCTTGATAAAACATCAAGGTGGCTGGCGTGAATATTCCTGTAGAAAATAGAGATGATATAAGCAGACGAATGCAGTTTTTTATTAACTGTTCTTTTCTTTTAGCAGCTTTAATCGGTTTATATTATACAACGTGGTTTAATTATCTTCTTTTTCATTCTCTGGCTGAAATATTCAGCATCGTCGTCGCCTTCTCCATCTTCGTCATAGCCTGGAATTCAAAAAAATATATCCGTAACCCTTACCTTTCATTCATCGGTATTGCCTACCTGTTCATCGCCCTGCTGGATCTGCTGCATACTCTTTCTTATAAGGGAATGCCGATATTTACCAGCTATGATTTCTACGCTAATGAGCTGTGGATTGCAGCTCGATACATGGAAAGTGTTACGCTTCTGCTGGCTTTCATATTCCTGGGCAGGGATAAGGTACCAAAAGCAAACTTGGTGTTCGTGGTATATACAGTTATTACAGCGATCCTGGTAACAAGCATATTCTATTGGAAGATATTTCCAGTCTGTTTTGTAGAAGGGAGTGGGCTGACTCCTTTTAAAAAAATAAGTGAATATGTCATATGCACCATTTTGCTTGCGGCAATTTTCCTTCTGCGGAAAAACAGGGAGAAATTTGAAGGGAAGGTTTTCCTCTATCTGCTGCTGTCAATAATTTGTACCATAATTTCCGAATTGGCCTTTACTGCCTATGTAAACAACTACGGCATTGCAAATATCGTCGGCCATTATTTCAAGATTTTTTCATTCTGGCTGATTTATGAAGCCATCATAAAAACAGGTGTGGAAAAGCCTTTTGAATTAATTTTCCGTGATCTTGCCAGAGCCAATCAAGATTTGAACAGGCAGACCGCCGAATTGGCGGCCAAAAATGCTCAGGTAGAAAATGAAAAGCGGCTCTTGGATGCCGTGATGGAAGCCCTGCCGACAGGAATCGCCATTACCGACACATCCGGTGGGATTCTCCATACCAACAAGGTCTATGAAAAGATTTGGGGAGGGCCGCGTCCGGAGACGCTCTCCGTGGAAGATTATTCCAAGTATAAGGCCCGGTGGGCCGATACCAACCAGCTCGTTGCCCCTGAACAGTGGGCTTCAGCCATAGCCTTACGGGAGGGAAAGGAGTCGCTCGGTCAGATGATGCGGATTGAGCGGTTCGACGGGACAGAGATTGCGGTTGTCAACAGCGCCTCTCCGGTCTACGATATCACAGGAACTATCGTCGGCAGCGCCGTGGCTGTTCAGGATATAACGGAACTGAAGCAGACTGAAAATGCCCTGTATGAGAGCGAGCAACGTCTGCGCTTATTCATCGAGCACGCCCCGGTCGCGCTGGCCATGTTCGATCGGGAGATGCGGTATCTGAGTGCCAGCCGTCGATGGTTGAAGGATTACGGACTGGCGGACCGCGACCTGCGTGGCCTGGCGCACTATGATATTTTCGATATACCTGAACGATGGCGGGAAGACCATCGCCGGGGCCTTGCGGGCGAAGTACTGGAGGAAGAAAATGATCGCTATGAATTATCTGATGGATCAGTACGGTGGCTGCGTAGGCAAATTCGTCCTTGGTACGACATTTCGGGGAAAATTGGCGGCATCGTTATTTTCACTGAAGATATCACCGCACGGAAACAGGCTGAAGAACAGCTGCAGACTGTCAATAATGAATTGGAACGAAGGGTTGAGCAACGTACTTTTGAGCTGCAGAAGGCACAATCGCACTATCTGCATGCCGAAAAACTCTCTGCCATAGGCAAATTGTCGGCATCCATTGCCCATGAATTCAACAGTCCGCTGCAGGGTGTTATTACCACTCTCAAAGGCTTGAAACGCAGGGCGATACTGGATGATGAGGACAAGGAATTGCTGGATCTGACGATTGCCGAAAACGAGCGAATGAAAAATTTGGTGCGGAATCTCCAGGATTTCAACCGGCCGTCAACGGGCAAGAAAGAAATGATCGATGTGCACGCATCTATCGACTCCCTGCTGTTGTTGTATAAAAGCGATTTTAAGAAAAACATGATTACTGCGGAACTGAACTATGCCAAGGCACTGCCTTTGATCCAGGCGATTCCGGATCAGATCAAACAAGTCTTTCTCAATCTGCTGAACAACGCAGTGGATGCCGTTCTACCAAACGGCGGGGTGATTTCGATAAAAACCGGTTTTGCAGGGGAGAAAATTGCCATTGCCTTTAAGGACTCCGGCATGGGCATTAGGCCTGAAAATATCGATCAGATTTTTCAACCGTTTTACACTACCAAATCCGAGGGCAGGGGAACCGGCCTGGGTTTGGCGGTTTGCCATGGGATTATTCAAAACCATGGCGGGGAAATCAAGGTCGAAAGCCAGCCGGGGATGGGATCAACCTTCACCGTATTTCTACCGATTCAACAAACCGATTCTGCCTCATAAAATCTGCGCAGGAAAGGTTTTTGATTTGTATCAGCCAGGTGAAAACAGGGGGGCATTATGGAAGATAAAGATACGGATGGAATATCCATATTGCTGGTCGATGATGAAAAGCTTATTCGGAATTCCTTTAGCCGGGAACTCAGGGCCGAGGGATTCACGGTTATCGCTGTTGCCGGCGGCAGTGAAGCAATCACCGAGCTGGAGACAGGGCAATTCGATCTGGTGATCACCGACCTGGGGCTGCACGGTATCGACGGTTTCGAGGTGCTGAGAGCCGTGAAAAAAAATACTCCGCAAACCCGTGTTATCATTCTAACCGGCTATGCCGATGAGCAATTAACCGCCAAAGCCCTGCGTCTTGGCGCAGACTATTTTATTTTGAAACCCTGTGAGGTTGACCGAACTGGTTCTTTGTATCCGCAACTGCCTGGAGAAGTAGAGTCTTAGGCAACTGCTTGTCGGCAATATCAATATTCTTCTGATGCTGGTTTTTATCTCAACACGCTCTATCACAGAATGAGTAGTTGCTCTAACCATTCTACCCCCATAAAAATGACCTATCCTCAGACCCTGAACTCTGTAATAATCCTTCCCATCTAAAGCAATATTTGATGGAAAGGGCGCCTGCCACTTCCGGCCACCTTTCTGTCGTCAGTCTTTTTAATTACCCCATTGAATGCAAGACTATACTCTCGGTGCTACCCTGGCCACTTGCCGGTGACTGTTCCGAGGGATGAAATTGTTAAGTGCAGTTTGGTAACACCAAATATCTTTCAACTTCTGGTGAAGGATGCTTGGCGGTGACAAGGTGAGTAACGAGATACGCCTACTTTTAACGAACTCTGGGAGGCCTGTAGAGTACCCAAAAACCAAACTTCTACATTATAGGCTTCGGGAATAAATGAAATGAATTTACAAAAAATCTCCACCATCACCTGGAATGGGTATTTTACATAACTATTTTACTCCTGATTATATGACCTTTGCAAAACAATACAGTGAGGTAAAATAAGATGAGGTAATAGTTACTGGACATGAGTTGTTGTTGGTTGTCACCTCAAAATCAGATATTTCTCGGCGGTGAAGAAATGGAAGTGGTGGAAAATCACGATCAAAAAGATAAGTTTCCAAGAGACTCATCTACCCTCATTAATCACAGCATTATTAACAGGAGTACCGAAAATGGCACAAGGAAAAGTAAAGTGGTTTAACGATGCAAAAGGCTATGGTTTTATCGAACAGGATGGCGGGAACGATATTTTTGTACACCATTCGGCAATTCAGGCCGTCGGTTTTAAATCCCTCACCGAGGGGGAGCGAGTGAGTTTTGAAATTGTCCAGGGTCAGAAAGGCCCGGCTGCAGATAAGGTAATAAAGCTTTAAGTAAGAATTTGCTGATACTCCTCTATAATGCAGGCAAAGTATCAGCGACTGTCCTGCAAGTTCAAGAGAAAATCTAAGGCAAGATCAGGTGGATCTGAAACAAGAACAATCAGGGAGGTTTCAATGCAGAGGCGCGCGGAAAAACCAACAAAGCCCCAAGTAAACGACCGGGTCCTGAAGAGTGAAAATGGACTGCAGAATTTAGTAGAATACTATCAAAAATTGTTCGACACAAAAGAAAACGTAGATCATTACAGCCCCAGCGATTACCAGAATGCCAAACGAAATTTTGTGAAATACCTGCTGGAGAAAAGAGCTATATAAAAATGATCATTCAATCTGAACAAAACGAGGTGACAATGAACAAGCGACGCCACCAAAGAGTTGAAGTGCAAAATCTAGTTGCCAATCTATCAGACGGAGTTGAATGCTTCTCGGGAACCGTAAGTAATATTTCCCGTCTCGGCATGCTATTGAATGATATTCCTCAAAGACCCAAAAGCCAGGGGAAGAAGTTTGTCAATAATCGTTTCCGCAAAGGGCAAAAATTTCAAAATGCAGGTCGAACCAAAATGGGTTAGTGGGAATAAATCCGAAAATAAAATGGGTGTGGCAATTCTCGATCCTCCTTTGGATTGGACTTTGTTTGCAATGATTTGTGAACCAGAAGATGAAGATATCTGGGCCGCGGCATCACATTCACCGGGTTTTTAAAAGTTCTCAATAATGATTTAACTCATTATTGTCACGATCATATTTAAATAAGGAAGGTTGTTGGGTTTTAAAATATATCACCCGAAATGTGATTGGATAGTCTGTTGTATTTCAAAAAATACTACCATCAATAGGATAAGACTTTCCAGCATTTCAAATACACCTCAAAAAGTGAAGCAATGTAATTTTGGGGAGTTTATCAATGAATAAATATAACGGGCGACAAACACAGACTCTTTGCCTGGGTTGATTTGAAGAAAAACCCGTCTAAGGAGTAATATTTAGTGTAAAATCATTCTGGACTTTGCGTCGACTGGGCGGAAAATTACTTGGCGATAAAAGTGATTCCCCTCCTGAAGAAACCCGGGCGGATGATTCAGGAACTTCAATTGTATCAGATTGAGCTTGAGGCTCAGAACGAGAAGCTCCGCCGAAAGCCAAGAGGCATTAAAACAGCTCTTGGACAGAATCTAGAAATACTAAACAGCATCACATACTGTTGCATATCCCTTAATCACGGATTTTCATGGTTGGCCAAGAACCCCTAATTTCATGCTTATGTTTTATGGTATCGTTAGCCATATTCAAGTGGTGCTATCTCCCAGGATTTGAGAGTGTCCTATTTTCAAAAATCTTGATCTTCGGTGTTCTTGAATTTTTCCATCGAGGTGAGCAGTACTTGTATATTTTTCTTCTTCACGTTGACTGTTATGCCCTCTGTTTCGATTTGGACATTACCTGTCATTGAAAGAAATTTTTTGTAGAGTGTGTAATCACTGTTATGCGAGAACCTGGAAGATCCATCGCAAATAACCTTAAGATATTATGTGCAAGTATAGACATTGAAAGTATTAAATCCACTTTAATGACCATTGATGATGACACCCTGTTGAGATGAAAGAATTCGATTTGTTCCGAAATACTCTTTTCAACCAACCATCTTCTCGTGTATTTTCTGATTAATTTGTCACAGGGCATGTCAAAATCATTTGTGATTAAAAGAGCCGGTTTGATCTTTCCGTGTCCTGTTATTGCAATTTGGCGTAGTTCATCTACCGTAATCTTTCAGAAAGATTTTTTTGTCGTTTACTCTTAGAACTTCTGGGCCTTTGCCGTTTGCCATTGCCACTCTAACTTTTTTCCATGAAGAAGCTGGTATTTGGTTCAGTTCTTCAACTATTTTTTTTGCCTCTCCTTCGGATAGTAAGAAACTTTACGTCATTGCCTAGCGTGAGTTTACCGATAATGTTGCGTAAAGTTTGCCTATGATATTGTAATATCAAAACTTTTGCAACTAGACTTGTATATACAAACTAATCAGTCACTCCTAAAATGGGAAGAAGAGGAGCGATGTCGGGCTCAATCTCCTCAAGCTTATACGTGACTCGCTTTGCAGCAGCACGCTTGCCTGCACGAATGGGAGATTGGCGAACAATCATAACCCTGCGAACTTGCTCGAGTGCTTCCAGAAGGCTCTCCATACTTGCGTAAGGTGCTTTGGCGCGATGGGCACGGAGATGGAGAAGCGTTGCAAGCAAGTAGCCGAGGATGCAAGTAAAGACATGCACGTGTAATTTTTGATCAGTCCAGTGATGTTGGGGCCGCAAGGCAAGGTGAGCTGGGTCCTTGAGATGGGCAAACACCGCTTCAACGGCGGCCTGTCCGTGATATGCGCGGATGATCTCCACTGTGCTCCATTCATGACGGTCGGTCATAAGCACCACACGGCCAAAAGTATTTTCAGCCAGCATGTCCAAGGCTGCTTGGTCGAAGGAGAAGGAAAGCGCGAGATGCGGATCCTCACCCGCAAGCGTAAATCGGATGACTTGGTTGAGGTGCTGCCGACCTTTGAGGTCATTTTCGATATCCCGCTGAATCTGCGCACGGGAGCGTTTCTGTGTACCTCGTCGCAGCATATCGGCAAGCCCTGAAAGCTTGCTTAAAGCTTTTTCAACGTGCTGCATCACTCCAGCAATCTGGCCCTGACGTAAGCGCTCGGAGCAGAGCACGACGACGGTACGTTCGGCACCCCAAATCTTTTTCCTGGTGCGATAGGCTGGCACTGTCTCGCCCGGTTCCAGCTCAACGGGAACGAGTTGAGGGTTTGCCTCATCGACAAGTTGGCGTTGGCTGGCAACGGTGAGTGCGGAAACGTAATGGAGCTTCAAGCCGTCAACCTGTTGCTGGTTGGCTTGCGAAACATTGCCTTTATCATAGACAACTGTCAGGTCGTCGAAGTTGCAGCGCAGATCAACCATCCGCTGTTTCAGTGAGCCGAGCATTTCGGCAAAACAGGTCGAATCAGCGACGTTGCCGGCATAGGTTCGATGCAAAAGCGGGATACCATGCTGGCGCGAGCATAGCAGGGCAACGCTGACTTGCCGCAAATCAGTGCGTTTCTGCTTTTGTTTGCCTCGCGCGGGGAGTTCGCAACGGGTATTGGAGGAAGCGATGAAAGTGAAGAAGTTGGTAGCGTCGAAGAGCAGTGTGTCAAGTGAGAGATCGAAGCGCTGGATCGCATCAGCGACGATATCCCGCTCGATGGCCTCAATGAGCTCAACCGGTAACTGGTCCATCTGGTCCCAAAAATGCTGACTCGTGAGCCGATCGGCATCAACGCCGGCGAGTTGTCCGAGGGTGGTTGTCCTCGCCCAGCCGGCAAAGGCGCGCTTACTGGTGGCATGGCAGGCACGGCCGATACTGGCCAAGGTGAGGGACTGGCCCACGGTAAGGCCGTCATTGGTCTGCGGGGCAGAGGATCCAGACCTCGTGGATGACGGACGGATTCGTCTGCCCGCTTTGGCAAGATGACGATCAATGATGGCGGCGATTTGCAGTTCGCCTGCCAGCGCGTAGAGAGCTGCCACGGCACCATGGGACCACGAACGGACTTGGGCTTCGTCGGTTCCTTCTAGGCGCTTGAGAATATCATCGGCCTTGCCCAGGTATTCCAGCACAACGGGGGTAGGCTTGCCATTGATGCGCTGACAAGTGACGAGCCGATAATATGTGTTGCCCTTTACGCGGATGGTTTGAAGGCTTGCCATAATAGTTTGCTATACAATAATGCAGCCGTGTCGTCAAGGTCTATTTTACCCATAAGTCCTTGATGCGTCTATCCTGATCCTAGCCTGAATAATTCATTGTATTGTAGTTATATCAATATGTTGATGAAGATCAATGACGATTGATTATAACCCCTGCCAGCGAACCAGAGTCCCTGGAAATCGGGCAAATTGGCGATAGCTTTAAAGACAGTTTGCTATACATATTGGAACAAGCAAAAGCACTCTTGATTATTGGATAAAAAACTGAAAATATTAATATATTTCCTTGACTGGGCGTTAATAAAAATAGCTCGCCTGGAGTATTATCGGTAAACTCACGCTAGTGCCTTTCGCAAGATTTCTCTCCGTAAGTCGTGAACTGACCGTCAAAAACTAAATATTCTAAATTTTCCTTGCCACTACTGATCTAAAAATCTAGAAAATCGACCGCGACATCGTTTTTTTCGATCATGCCTGATGTTGGTATCACCGTAGGCCGTGGTCCCTGAGTCTGGATCTTGAGCCAATACAGCCGAAATACTTGCCAGTGCCTTATTCCGAGTTCCTGACCAATTATTCTCAAGAATGAAGAAAAATGATCCCCCAGTATGGAATTGTCGTAAAATCGATGTTAGAAGTATCTGAAAGTAAGCCCTTATTGAATAGTATCTGATTAAAATCCTTTTAGAAAATCCCGATTCGTTGAACGGGGGACCCGGGCGGAAGAATAAGAAGTATACCATCCGGTCTTAGGAAGGACATTCAGTCCGGCAAACAAACCTAATCCTCGATCCATAGACCCCGCCATCGGCGGAATATCGCCTAACGTTAGACAGTTTAAGAGCAACGAAGCATAGAATAGATGAAAGCCTACTTATCGCGCTTGTCTCTGGGTAATCTGAGTCCTGGATTAATCTGTCGATGCCGTACTGCTGAATATATGGCAACAGACACAACATACCAAGGCTATTCTGGCCACCAAAAGACTCTGACGTATAATCCAGCATAAAACTTTTCGGAGCCTCAATCTTTAGTGAGGAACCTGCGCTTTCTCGAGTAGAACTTTTTCTGCGAGGAAGACGAGCAAAACCTTCTTTTCCTTCAGTAATATCCGGTTAGAAAATTGCATGTGAAATATCTAGAAATATTAACCGTTTGGGTCATTTTTATCTTGACAAAAAAATAATTTTTTCTAGCCCCCTCTTTAAAGAAAAAAAATCTTTCAAAAGGGGCTAAAATGAAATCTGTAAAATTTTATTCACGGCTGCATATTGTACCAACGCAAAGGCAATTACTTAAACCGCTAAAGAACATATTGACCAAAGTGCCACCACTTAAGTCGAGATCAAATAAGTCATTGGCAATGAATACCGAAGAACTGCTTAACATTTTGACATATTACCATCTGCAAGAGTTCTCATCAGGCAGTGAGTTGATTCAAGCTCTGCAAGAAGATGATTACGCCAGAAATTTCGTTGCCCCTGCTGGAGGTATTAAACACTCAACTTTTTTTGATACCGTTAATGAGCGCGGAGTTGAGCAACTTCTTGCTGTGTTTACCGAGCTACAAAAGCAGGCGACAGGTATTTTGCCGTCCCAGCATTCCGAGCTTGGTGATCTTGTTGCCATAGACGGATCTCTGATCGATTCAGTACTTTCCATGCGCTGGGCGGAATACCGGACAGATTCAAAAAAGGCAAAACTGCACCTTGGCTTCGACCTGAATCGTGGCATCCCTCGTAAACTGTTTCTGACAGAAGGGAATGGAGCTGAAAGACCCTTTGTCAGTAGATTCATCGACCCTGGCCAAACAGGTGTACTGGACCGGGGATATCAGGCACATCTTTTGTTTGATCAATGGCAACTGGATGGATGTCATTTTGTTTGCCGCATTAAAGAATCTACACATAAAGAAATTCTTCAAGAATTTCCTGTGAAGGAAAATTCCCATGTGTTTTTTGATGCAATGGTTTTGCTTGGAACTCCCAATGTTAATCAAACCCAAAAGCCTATTCACCTTGTTGGTTATAATATTGACGGCAAATCTTATTGGGTGGCCACAGATCGTTTTGACTTATTAGCTGAGCAAGTAGCGCTGGTATACAAACTCCGCTAATTAAGTTTTTTTCATGGTGGAAACGACCTAAGTGATCACCCAATAAGATTGGCCGAATCTTCTGGTCTTATCCTTTTTTTTAGCTATTCTGCAAGAGCAGCACGGGGAATCTGTTACTATTCGTCGTGTACGACAGCTCCGCAACAAATCCGGAATGAAGCGATACAACAAGCTGTGGAAAAAGCAGCGGTGCAAAAGAAAACAAAGAAAACACTTAAACGATTAAGAAACCACATGTCAATATTATAACCAACAAGGTGAATAGGCTTTTGGGTTTGATTAACATTGGGAGTTCCAAGCAAAACCATTGCATCAAAAAACACATGGGAATTTTCCTTCACAGGAAATTCTTGAAGAATTTCTTTATGTGTAGATTCTTTAATGCGGCAAACAAAATGACATCCATCCAGTTGCCATTGATCAAACAAAAGATGTGCCTGATATCCCCGGTCCAGTACACCTGTTTGGCCAGGGTCGATGAATCTACTGACAAAGGGTCTTTCAGCTCCATTCCCTTCTGTCAGAAACAGTTTACGAGGGATGCCACGATTCAGGTCGAAGCCAAGGTGCAGTTTTGCCTTTTTTGAATCTGTCCGGTATTCCGCCCAGCGCATGGAAAGTACTGAATCGATCAGAGATCCGTCTATGGCAACAAGATCACCAAGCTCGGAATGCTGGGACGGCAAAATACCTGTCGCCTGCTTTTGTAGCTCGGTAAACACAGCAAGAAGTTGCTCAACTCCGCGCTCATTAACGGTATCAAAAAAAGTTGAGTGTTTAATACCTCCAGCAGGGGCAACGAAATTTCTGGCGTAATCATCTTCTTGCAGAGCTTGAATCAACTCACTGCCTGATGAGAACTCTTGCAGATGGTAATATGTCAAAATGTTAAGCAGTTCTTCGGTATTCATTGCCAATGACTTATTTGATCTCGACTTAAGTGGTGGCACTTTGGTCAATATGTTCTTTAGCGGTTTAAGTAATTGCCTTTGCGTTGGTACAATATGCAGCCGTGAATAAAATTTTACAGATTTCATTTTAGCCCCTTTTGAAAGATTTTTTTTCTTTAAAGAGGGGGCTAGAAAAAATTATTTTTTTGTCAAGATAAAAATGACCCAAACGGTTAATATTTCTAGATATTTCACATGCAATTTTCTAACCGGATATTACTGGAAGAAAGAAGGTTTTGCTCGTCTTCCTCGCAGAAAAAATTCTACTCGAGAAAGCGCAGGTTCCTCACTAAAGATTGAGGCTCCGAAAAGTTTTATGCTGGATTATACGTCAGAGTCTTTTGGTGGCCAGAATAGCCTTGGTATGTTGTGTCTGTTGCCATATATTCAGCAGTACGGCATCGACAGATTAATCCAGAACTCAGATTACCCAGAGACAAGCGCGATAAGTAGGCTTTCATCTATTCTATGCTTCGTTGCTCTTAAACTGTCTAACGTTAGGCGATATTCCGCCGATGACATTTGGTGTATGGATCGAGGATTAGGTTTGTTTGCCGGACTGAATGTCCTTCCTAAGACCGGATGGTATACTTCTTATTCTCACCGGGTCACCCGCTCAACGAATCGGGATTTTCTAAAAGGATTTAATCAGATACTATTCAATAAGGGCTTACTTTCAGATACTTCTAACATCGATTTTACGACAATTCCATACTGGGGGGATGACTCTCATCTTGAGAATAATTGGTCAGGAACTCGGAATAAGGCACTGGCAAGTATTTCGGCTGTATTGGCTCAAGATCCAGACTCAGGAATCATTACCTACGGTGATACCAACATCAGGCATGATCAAAAAAACGATGTCGCGGTAGAGTTTCTAGATTTTTACAACAGTAGTGGCAAGGAAAATTTAAAATATTTAGTTTTTGACAGTAAGTTCACGACTTATGAGAACCTTGCGAAACTAGCGTGAGTTTACCGATAATACTCCTGATGGGCTATTTTTTTAACGCCAAGTCAAGGAAATATATCAATTATTTCAGTTTCTTATCCAATAGTCAAAAGCGCTTTTGATCGTTCCAATATGTATAGCAAACTATCTTTAAAGCTATCGCCAATTTGCCCGATTTCCAGGGACTATGGCTTCGCTGGCAGGGGTAATAATCAATCGGCATTGATATTAATCAACATATTGATATATGCAATACAATGAATTATTCAGACTAGTATCAGGATAGACGCATCAAGGACTTATGGATAAAATAGACCTTGACGACAAAGCTGTAAAATTGTATAGCAAACTATTATGGCAAGTCTTCAGACCATCCGCGTAAAGGGCAACACATATTATCGGCTCGTCACGTGTCAGCGCATCAATGGCAAGCCTACCCCGGTTGTGCTGGAATACCTGGGTAAGGCCGATGATATACTCAAACGTCTGGAAGGCACCGACGAGGCCCAAGTCCGTTCGTGGTCCCATGGTGCAGTGGCAGCTCTCTACGCGCTGGCTGGCGAACTGCAAATCGCCGCCATCATTGATAGTCATCTCGCCAAGGCGGGCAGAAGAATCCGTCCGTCCTCCACGAGGTCCGGATCCTCTGCTCCTCAGACCAATGACGGCCTTACCGTGGGCCAGTCCCTCACCTTGGCCAGCATCGGCCGTGCCTGCCATGCCACCAGCAAGCGCGCCTTTGCCAGCTGGGCGAGGACAACCACCCTCGGACAACTCGCCGGCGTTGATGTCGATCGACTCACGAGTCAGCATTTTTGGGACCAGATGGACCAGTTACCGGTCGAGCTCATTGAGGCCATCGAGCGGGATCTTGTCGCTGATGTGGTTCAGCGCTTCGATCTCTCACTCGACACACTGCTCTTCGACGCTACCAACTTCTTCACTTTCATCGCTTCCTCCAATACCCGTTGCGAACTCCCCGCGCGTGGTAAACAAAAGCAGAAACGCACCGATTTGCGGCAAGTCAGCGTTGCCCTGTTATGCTCGCGTCAGCATGGTATCCCACTTTTGCATCGAACCTATGCCGGCAACGTCGCTGATTCGACCTGTTTTGCCGAAATGCTCGGCTCACTGAAACAGCGAATGGTCGATCTGCGCTGCAACTTCGATGACCTGACGGTTGTCTATGATAAAGGCAATGTTTCGCAAGCCAACCAGCAACAGGTTGACGGGTTGAAGCTCCATTACGTTTCCGCGCTCACCGTTGCCAGCCAACGCCAACTTGTCGATGAGGCAAACCCTCAACTCGTTCCCGTTGAGCTGGAACCGGGCGAGATCGTGCCAGCCTATCGCACCAGGAAAATGATTTGGGGCGCTGAACGTACCGTCGTCGTGCTCTGCTCCGAGCGATTACGCCAGGGCCAGATTGCTGGAGTGATGCAGCACGTTGAAAAAGCTTTAAGAAAGCTTTCAGAGCTTGCGGAAATGCTGCAGCGAGGTACACAGAAACGCTCCCGTGCGCAGATTCAGCGGGATATCGAAAACGACCTCAAAGGTCGCCAACACCTCAGCCAAGTCATCCAATTTGCACTTGAGGGCGAGGACCCGCATCTCTCGCTTTCCTTCTCTTTCGACCAGGCAGCCTTGGACATGCTGGCTGAAAATACTTTTGGCCGTGTGGTGTTGATGACCGACCGCCACGAATGGAGCACAGCGGTAATCATCCGCGCATATCACGGACAGGCTGCCGTTGAAGCGGTATTTGCCCATCTCAAGGATCCAGCTCACCTTGCCTTGCGGCCACAACATCACTGGACCGATCAAAAATTACACGTGCATGTCTTTACTTGCATCCTCGGCTACTTACTTGCAACGCTTCTCCATCTCCGCGCCCGTCGCGCCAACGCGCCTTACGCAAGCATGGAGAGCCTTCTGGAAGCACTCGAGCGAGTTCGCAGGGTAATGATTGTTCGCCAATCTCCCATACGTGCGGGCAAGCGTAAAGCCGCAAAGAGAGTCAGTTATAAACTTGAGGAGATTGAGCCCGACATTGCTCCTCTTCTTCCTCTTAGGAGTTACTGGTTAGTTTGTATATACAATTATAGTTAAAAAAAATCTGATATTACAAGATTATAGGCGAACTTTACGCAACATTATCGGTAAACTCACGCTAGGCAATGACGTAAAGTTTCTTACTATCCGAAGGAGAGGCAAAAAAATAGTTGAAGAACTGAACCAAATACCAGCTTCTTCATGGAAAAAAGTTAGAGTGGCAATGGCAAACGGCAAAGGCCGGAACCTAAGAGTAAACGACGAGAAAATCTTTCTGAAAGATTACGGTGATGAACTACGCCAAATTGCAATAACAGGACACGGAAAGATCAAACCGGCTCTTTTAATCACAAATGATTTTGACATGCCCTGTGACAAATTAATCAGAAAATACACGAGAAGATGGTTGGTTGAAAAGAGTATTTCGGAACAAATCGAATTCTTTCATCTCAACAGGGTGTCATCATCAATGGTCATTAAAGTGGATTTTGATCTTACAATGTCTATACTTGCACATAATATCTTAAGGTTATTTGCGATGGATCTTCCAGGTTACTCGCATAACAGTGATTACACACTCTACAAAAAATTTCTTTCAATGACAGGTAATGTCCAAATCGAAACAGAGGGCATAACAGTCAACGTGAAGAAGAAAATGAATTTACCTCTACTGCTCACCTCAATAGAAAAATTCAAGAACACGAAGATCAAGATTTTTGAAAATAGGACACTCTCAATCCTGGGAGATAGCACCACTTGAATATGGCTAACGATGCCCAAAAACATAAGCATGAAATTAGGGGTTCTTGGCCAACCATGAAAATCCGTGATTAAGGGATATGCAGGCGTCTGTGATGCTGTTGAGTATTTCTAGATTCTGTCCAAGAAGCTGTTTTAATGCCTCTTGGCTTCGACGGAGCTTCTCGTTCTGAGCCTCAAGCTCAATCTGATAAAATTGAAGTTCATGAATAATCCGCCGGGTTTCTTCAGGAAGGGAATCACTTTTATCGCTAAGTAATTTTCCACCTAGTCGACGCAAAGTCCATAATGACTTTACACGAAATATTCCTTACTTAGACGAGTTCTTCAAATCAACCCAGGAAAGAATCTTTTTTCGTCGCCCGTTATCTTTATTCATTGATAAACTCCCCAAAATTACATTGCTTCACTTCTTGAGATGTATTTGAAATGCTGGAAAGTCTATCCTATTGATGGTAGTAATTTTTTGAAATACAACAGATTATCCAATCACATTTCGGGTGATATATTTTAAAACCCAACAACCTTCCTTATTTAATTATGATCGTGACAATAATGGGTTAAATCATTATTGAGTGCCTTTAAAAGCCGGGCAAATGTGATGTCGCAGCCCAGATATCTTCATCTTTTGGTTCACGAATCAATGCAAACAAAGTCCAATCCAAAGGAGGATCGAGAATTGCCACACCCATTTTTTTTCCGGATTTATTCCCGCCAACCCATTTTAGTTCGACCTGCATGTTGAAATTTTTGCCCTTTGAGAAAACCATTATTGACAAATTCTTTCCCTGGATTTTGAGCCTTTGAGGAATATCATTCAAAAGCATGCCGAGACGGCAAATATCACTTACGGTTCCCGAGAAGCATTCAACTCCGTCTGACAGATTAGCAACTAGATTTTGCACTTCAACTCTTTGGTGGCGTCGCTTGTTCATTGTCACCTCGTTTTGTTCAGATTGAATGATCATTTCTGGATAGCTCTTTTCTCCAGCAGGTATTTCACAAAATTTCGCTTGGCATTCTGGTAATCGCTGGGGCATGTAATGATCTAGGTTCTCTTTTGTGTCGAACAAATCTTGATAGTATTCTACTAAATTCTGCAGTCCATTTTCACTCTTCAGGACCCGGTCGTTTACTTGGGGCTTTGTGGGTTTTTCAGCATACCTCTGCATTGAAACCTCCCTGATTATTCCTGTTTCATCCACCTGATCCTGCCTTAGATTTTCTCTTGAACTTGCAGGACAGCCGCTGACACTTTGCCTGCATTACAGAGAAGTATCAGTGAAATTATTGGTTAAAGCCTTATTACCTTATCTGCAACCGGGCCTTTCTGACCCTGGACAATGTCAAAACTCACTCGCTCCCCCTCGGTGAGGGATTTAAAACCGACGGCCTGAATCGCCGAATGGTGTACAAAAATGTCGTTCCCGCCATCCTGTTCGATAAAACCATAGCCTTTTGCATCGTTAAACCATTTTACTTTTCCTTGTGGCATTTTCGGTACTCCTGTGATTAATGAGGGCCGATGAGTCCCTTAGAAACCCATCTTTTTGATGGTGATTTTCCATCAATTCCACCTCTTCACCGCTGAGAAATATCTGATTTTGAGGTGACATCCAACAATAACTCATGTTCAGTAACTATTACCTTCATGTATTGTTTTGTAAAAGGTCATATAATCAGGAATAAAATAATTAGGTAAAATACCCATTCCAGGTGATGGAGGAGATTTTTTGTAAATTCATTTAAGAATTTGTCCCCAAAGCCTATAAATAATGTGAGGCGTTTTGGTCTTGCCCGCCTCCCAGAGTTCGTTAAAACTATGCGTATCTGGATACTCACCTTTTCACCACCAAGCATCCTGCACCAGCAGTTTAAAGATAATATTTGGTACTACAAAACTGCACTTGACAATTTCATCCCTCGGAACATTCACAGGCGATAGCCCGGGTAGCGCCGAGAGCATTGCACTCAATTGTCTGGGTAAAAAGACAGACGACAGAGAGGCCGGGGGTGGCAGGCTCTCACTCCATCGGATATTGCATTGGTTCGGATTATTTACTACAGAGTTCAGGAGCTGAAACTAGGTCGTTTTTATGGGGATAGAATAGGTAGATATTGCGGGGGCAGGCATCTGCCTGAAACTCTACTTCTCCAGGCAATTGCGGATCCGGAGAAGAAGGTCCTCGACCTCACAGGGCTTCAAAATGAAATCGTCTGCTCCAAGGCGCAAGGCTTTGGTGGTTGATTGCTCATCGGCATAGCCGGTAAGAATGATAACACTGGTTTGCGGAGTATTTTTTTTTACAGCCCTCACCACCTCAAAACCGTCAATACCGGGAAGCCTCAGGTCGGTAATTACCAAGTCAAACTGCCCAGTCTCCAGCTCGGTAATTGCTTCATTGCCGCCGACAACAGCGGTAACCGTGAATCCCTCCTCCCTGAGCTCCCGGCTAAAGGAATTCCGAATAAGCTTTTCATCATCGACCAACAATATGGAGATTCTATCTGTATCTTTAAATTCCATAGTACCCTCCCTGTTTTCACCAGGCAGATTCAGATCAAAAACCGTACCGGCGCAGATTTTATCAGGCAGAATCGGTTAATTGAATCGGCAGAAATACGGTGAAGGTTGATCCCATCCCCGGCTGGCTTTCGACCTGGATTTCTCCTCCATGGTTTTGAATAATCCCATGGCAGACCGACAAACCCAGGCCGGTTCCCCTGCCCTCGGACTTGGTAGTGTAAAAAGGCTGAAAGATCTGATCGATATTTTCAGGTCTAATGCCTATGCCGGAGTCCTTAAAGGCAATGTCGATTTTCTCCCCTGCAAAACCGGTATTTATCGAAATCACCCCGCCGCCTTGTCCAATAGCATCCACTGCGTTGTTCAGCAGATTGAGAAAGACTTGTTTGATCTGATCTGGAATCGCCTGGATCAAAGGCAGTGCCTTGGCATAGTTCAGTTCCACAGCAACCATTTTTTTGTTAAAATCGCTTTTATACAACAACAGCAGGGAGTCGATAGTTGCGTGCACATCAATCATTTCTTTCTTGCCCGTTGACGGCCGGTTAAAATCCTGGAGACTCCGCACCAAATTTTTCATTCGCTCGTTTTCGGCTATCGTCAGATCCAGCAATTCCTTGTCCTCATTATCCAGTATCGCCCTTCGTTTCAGGCCTTTGAGAGTGGTTATAACACCCTGGAGCGGACTGTTGAATTCATGGGCAATGGATGCCGACAGTTTGCCTATGGCAGAGAGTTTTTCAGCATGTAGATACTGCGATTGTGCCTTTTGAAGCTCAAAAGTACGTTGCTCAACCCTTCGTTCCAATTCATTATTAACAGTCTGCAGCTGTTCTTCAACCTGTTTCCGTACAGTGATATCTTCAGTGAAAATAACGATGCCGCCAATTTTCCCCGAAATGCCGTACCAAGGGCGAATTTGCCAACGCAGCCATTGTACTGATCCATCAGATAATTCATAGCGATCATTTTCTGTCTCCAGCACTTCACCTGCAAGGCCTCGGCGGTGGGCTTCCCGCCATCGTTCAGGTATATCGAAGATATCATAATGCAAAAGGCCACGCAGGTCGCGGTCTGCCAGTCCGTAATCTTTCAACCAGCGGCGGCTGGCACTCAGGTACCGCATCTCCCGATCGAACATGGCCAGCGCGACCGGGGCGTGCTCGATGAATAAGCGCAGACGTTGCTCGCTCTCATACAGGGCATTTTCCGTCTGCTTCAGTTCCGTTATATCCTGAATAGCCACAGCGCTGCCGACGATAGTTCCTGTGATATCGTAGACTGGAGAGGCACTGTTGACAACCGCAACCTTTGTACCATCGAACCGCTGAATCCACATCATCTGTCCGAGCGACTCCCTTCCCTCCCGAACGGCTATGGCCGAGGCCCACTGTTCAGGGGCAACAGGTTGGTTCGTATCGGCCCACCATGCCTTATACTTGGTATAATCTTCCACGGAGAGCGTCTCTGGACGCGGCCCTCCCCAAATCTTTTCATAGACCTTGTTGGTCTGGAGAACACCACCAGATGTGTCGGTTAGGGCAACCCCAGTCGGCAAGGCCTCCAGCACAGCATCCAGAAGGCGCTTTTCATTTTCTACCTGTGCATTTTTGGCCGCCAACTCGGCGGTCTGCCGATTCAAGTCTTGATTGATTCTATCGAGATCACGGAAGATTAATTCAAAAGGCTTTTCGACACCTGTTTTAATGATTGCTTCATAAATCAGCAAGAATGAAAAAATCTTGAAATAATGGCCGACCAGATTTGCAAAACCATAGTTGCTTATATATTCAGTAAAGGCCAATTCGGAAATTATCGTACAAATTATTGACAGCAGCAGACACAGAAAAACCTTTCCTTCAAATTTCTCCCTGTTTTTCTGCAGAAGGAAAATTGACGCAAGCAAAATGGTGCATATGACATATTCACTTATTTTTTTAAAAGGAGTCAGCCCACTCCCTTCTATAAAACATACTGGAAATATCTTCCAATAAAATATGCTTGTTACAAGGATCGCTGTAATAACTGTATATACCACGAACACAAAGTTTGCTCTTGGTACCTTATCTCTGCCCAGGAATACGATAGCCAGCAAGAGCGTAACACTTTCCATGTATCGAGCTGCAATCCACAGCTCATTGGCGTAATAATCATAGCTGGTAAATATCGGCATTCCTTTATAAGAAAGAGTATGCAACAGATCCAGCAGAGCGATGAACAGGTAGGCAATACCGATGAATAAAAGGTAAGGGTTACGGATATATTTTTTTGAATTCCAGGCTATCACGAAGATGGAAAAAGCAACGATGATGCTGAATATTTCTGCCAGAGAATGAAAAAGAAGATAATTGACCCACTTTGTATAATACAAGCCGATTAAAGTGGTTAAGAGAAAGGAGCAGTTAATAATAAACTGTATTTGTTCGTTTATATTATCTCGGTTCTCTACAGGAATATTCAAATCAGTCACCTTGATGTTTCATCAAAAAGGAATGTGAAGAGACTATTTTTTGAACGTCAAAAAATCAGTAATATCCGGTTAGGAAATTGCATGGGGTTTCTTTAATCGTTTAAGGTGCTTTCTTCGTTTCCGATTTTGCATCGCTGTTTTCTCCACAGCTTGTTGTGTCGCTTCATTTCGGATTTGATTGCGGAGCTGGCGTACACGGTGAATAGAAACAGGTTCCCCGTGCTGCTCTTGGCAGTAGATAGCTAAAAGAAGATAGGTGATAAGACCAGAGAGGATTTGAACCATCAGGCCATTCTTACTTCTAGCAAAAAGGTGATAGACTTTAAGGTGCCGTTTCCACCATGCAAAAAAACTTTCAATGTCCCAGCGGAGTTTGTATACCAGCGCTACTTGCTCAGCTAATAAGTCAAAACGATCTGTGGCTACCCAGTAAGATTTGCCCTCAATATTATAACCAACAAGGTGAACAGGCTTTTTGGTTTGATTAACATTGGGAGTTCCAAGCAAAACCATTGCATCAAAAAACACATGGGAATTTTCATGCACAGGAAATTCTTGAAGAATTTCTTTATGCGTAGCTTCTTTAATGCGGCAAACAAAATGACATCCATCCTGCTGCCATTGATCAAACAAATGATGTGCCTGATATCCTCGGTCCAGCACACCTGTTTGGCCAGGGTCGATGATTCTACTGACAAAGGGTCTTTCGGCACCATTCCCCTCTGTCAGAAACAGTTTACGCGGGATGCCATGATTGAGGTCGAAGCCAAGGTGCAGTTTTGCCTTTTTGGAATTTGTTCGGTATTCGGCCCAGTGCATGGAAAGGACTGAATCGATCAGAGATCCGTCTATGGCAACAAGATCACCAAGCTCGGAATGCTGGGACGGCAAAATTCCTGTAGCCTGCTTTTGCAGCTCGGTAAACACAGCAAGAAGTTGCTCAACTCCGCGGTCATTAACGGTATCAAAGAAAGTTGAGTGTTTAATGCCTCCGGCAGGGGCAACGAAATTTCTGGCGTAATCATCTTCTTGCAGAGCTTGAATCAACTCACTGCCTGACGAGAACTCTTGTAGATGGTAATATGTCAAAATGTTAATCAGCTCTTCGGTATTCATTGCCAATGGTTTATTCGATCTCGACCTAAGTGGTGGTATTTTTGACATTATACTGTTTAACGGTTTGAGTAATTGCCTCTGCGTTGGTACAACATGCTGCCGTGAATAAAATTTCACAAATTTCATTTTAGCTCTCCCTTAAAATATTTTTCTTTTAAGGGAGGCGACCGAAAATTTTTATTTCATTGTCAAGTAAAAAATGATCCAAATGGTTAATATTTATTAATATTTCATATGCAATTTTCTAACCGGATACTACTG
>CAWCTP010000024.1:0-13593 GCA_963798425.1 uncultured delta proteobacterium
AAAATTTCAGAAAATATTTGCTGGTCTCTTCGGTAGGACTGTTAGGCGTGGAGGTTGATAGTAACTGAAACACGATACGATCTTTCGGATCACTGCCCGCACAGCTAAAAAAGTACTATCGTGCATCTGGTATGGCTGAAGTGGAGTAACTTCTTCCGGGAAAAGCCGTAAAAACAATTATATGTCACCACTTTTTTCGGGTATGATATGTAAACTCGATAATGACATTTTTCAATATTGATTTCTGCCTGAAAATGGATAGAACTGTGGAGCAAGATTGGAAGACTGGGCTTCCATGAAATGATGCAAGTTTATAGGTGACACTCAAATTTTCAAGATAGCCAATTGGAAAAAGCCTCCCATAAGCGAGTTTCGTTTGTCAGTTGTGCGGAAGGTTTGGCGATAGCAGGAAAACCATACAATAACTTGTTGGTGGCTGAAAGTGCAAAGGATGAATATGGATACAACTCCCCATAATTCGTTGGATCAAGGGGCGACTGTTGTCATTACACACAGAATACGTGAGGGCAAGCACGCGGAATACGAGATCTGGCTAGACGAAATAGGGCCAGTTTGCAAAACCTCACCGGGCCATCTGGACTGGCACATTATTCGTCCAATTATTGGGCTTACTGAGACATATACAGTCATTATTCGATTCGATACAGAAACACATCTAAAGCAGTGGATGGACTCCCCGGCTCGGGCCAGTCTGATTGAAAAAGTGCGTCCGTTATTCGTTACTGGCGATGACTTTTTCGTCAGTAGTGGATTGGATTTCTGGTTTGCTCCCGGAGGCGCCAAAGCTAAGGTTCCCGTACGCTGGAAGCAGTATCTCGTCACGTGGTCTGCAATCTATCCGTTAGTGCTGGGAGTACCCCTTGTTGTTACACCGTTACTGCGGCGAATTGGTGTTCCCGACAGCCATCTTTTGACCACACTCGCTGTTACCGGGACAGTAGTTTTTTTGATGGTTTACGTCGTGATGCCTCGGTACACGAAACTAATCAAGCGGTGGTTATTTACATAACCATGTAGTCTCCCAACAAGGCTGAGCCTAGGCGTTAAATTTGCCGGTCTCTTTGAAAGGAGTGTCAGGCAGCGTGCAAGATAGTAAGAATAGGTTTTATCAATTGTTGCGACTTAGCTATATCTCAACCGCTAACCAGAGAACAAAATCCTGTTCTACTATTTTTGACCAGATTAATCTCCCGCAATTATTGATAAAACCGTAGAACTGAACTGCGGAGCATCTGGGAGTGTTAAATTTTCTTCTATGGGGATTTAAAGAATAGCAGAGAGCGGGCGACAGTTTGCAAAATGGGTGTATTTTGCAGACAAAACAGCTCAGAGAAGCTTAATCCTTCTGCAATTTGATGAATTATGGAAGAATTATTCATTTTTTTGTTTTGAGCCGTTAAACAGGTTAATTTCGGAGCTGTATTAGCCAAAAGTAGGCGCACCTCTCCTGTGTAATATAAAATTCAAATTTTCTTAAAACCTTAAAGTATCAACTAAGCAACAGTCAGGACGTATCCCGTAATAGGTTTGGTAACTCCTCAATGCAGACCATTTTTCCTTTACCACATTCCGGACAGAGAGACAAATCAACTCCTGTCAATCGCATCATCATCTCCTGTACAGTCTCTGATAATTTTACAGCAATTTTGGCCTCTGGATCTATCAATAATCGAAGCAAAGGAATACTCACCTTTTTGTTTGCATGACCAAGAAAGCCAAAATAACGGATTTTCATAAACCCACGCGGCAAGATGTGCAGAAGATAACGGCGAATGAACTCTGTTGCTTTGAGAGTAAGAGCTTTGACTTTGTTTTCATCGCTGCGATCGCGATAATTGAAAGTGACTTCATCACCCTCGATAGATAAAATCCTGTTATTTGTTATCGCCACTCGGTGTGTATAGCGACCGAGATATTCGAGCACATGCTCTGGCCCACCAAAAGGTTGTTTTGAGTAGGTGATCCATTGCTTGTCTTTTAATGCGTTGATCATCTGAACAAAGATCTGTTTGTCGGCAAAATCAGAAGCTCGTCCATTGAAGCATAGTTTTTCTTGCCCATAGGCTTTTTCAAGTTTGCACAGATACCTTTTTCTGAATTCTTTAGCCAAAGATTCTACCCTGAAGAGATACTTGTCCCTGGCAGCAACCCATTTTGTCTTATCAAATGTGAGTACACCTGCCGGGATAATGCAATGTAAATGGAAGTGATCCATAAGTTTCTGGTTCCATGTGTGCAGAACCGAAATAAAGCCAAGCTGCCCAACAAGTCGCCACTGTGGGTCGCTGGCGAAAACCTGGAGAGTTTCTTTCGCGGCACCAAATAACATTGCCAACATAATTTTCTTATTGCTCAAAATGAGAGGGTTGAGCTCATGGGGCAGAGTAAACACGTTATGAAAATATGGACAGGGCAGCAGTTCAGACTTCCTGGCATCCAGCCACTTTTCCTTCACAAGTGTCTGGCATTTCGGACAGTGCCTGTCTCTGCATGAGTTGTAAGCATTCTTTTTAAAACCACAGTGATCACAGGCTTCAGTATGTCCCCCAAGTAGAGCAGTACGGCAGATTTCGATGTGGTACATTGTTTTGGATTGTTCAGTAGACAAGAAGTGGCTTCGTCGATATTCTGCCCCATATTTACGGAAAATATCCGCTAATTCTGGTTTGCTTTCATTTTTTTGCATTATTATCCTCCTTTTCCGGTTCGAGAAAATCAAGAGGACTTTTAAGATCGGCAAATCTGGACGGAACGATGTGGAGATAGATCGTGGTTGTTTCTATTGAAGTGTGACCAAGAAGTTGGCTGATGGTATAGAGGTCGTAGCCGTTGTATAAAAGATGCGTAGCAAATGAGTGACGAAGCGTATGCAGGCTGCACGCCTTGGTAATCTGAGCTTTTTTTTTGCTCTGTAAAGAGCTCTTGACACAGAAGTAGCAGTGATATGTGAGTTAGGTTTCTGGCCGGGAAAGAGCCACTGCCCTGGAGAATATTTCTGCCAGTACTCCCGTAGTTCGCAAAGTAGCCTTTCGGATAAAACAGTGTAGCGGTCTTTGCGTCCCTTGCCTTGCTCAATTCTAAGCATCATTCTTGATGGGTCACTTTCGATATGCTCGGGTTTAAGGCGGATGGCTTCAGATACTCGCAGTCCTGCACTATAAATTGTTTTGAGTAAAACCCGTTGTTTGAGATTCTCAGCACAGGATAGCAATCGACTAACTTCTTCCATGCTAAGGATTTGTGGCAATTTTTTGCTTCGAGGCAGTGATGGTAATCCAAAACGGTCATCAACTTCTCGATTACAGAGATGTTTGTAGAAATACGTAATGCCGCACAGATATGACCCACATGTTGATCGTGTTAATTTTCGCTCTAAAAGGAGATGCCGAAAATACGACCGCACTTGGTCGTTGGTTAATTTCTCAGGGGATGCGTTGTGAAATTTAGCTAATCCTTTGACGCCATTTATGTAGCTTCGCTGTGTCTGCTTTGATAAACCTAAAAATTCCATGTGTTCAATGAATTTGGCTCTGATCGGGGTGCTCATGGCATACCTCCTTGGTTGAGTAAATAAGAATGGTGCTACAAGTTCTTATCGGCCCAAAAGGGGATACTGTTGAAAATGAATTTTAGAGTGGGATACAAAATCAGAAAAACGTGCGCGTGGGCGAAGCCCTAAGCGCACAAGTGTAATGAGTGCGATTGGGTAAAAAGAAATATAATATGGGGATCAGCTAAATAGATTGTTTAGGCACAGGGTTGCTTTTTTCCGCGTAGCGGTTCAGTTCTAACTGAAACACGACACGATCTGTCGAATCGCGTTACCCGCACTGCTAAGAAAGTACTATCAATACCGACGATGGTCAAAAATGGAGCAATTAAAATTATTGATGTCTGAATAATCTTTGATTCAAATTTTGTTTTTTGTTCTCGGGGCCATCTTGGTTTTCAAATGGCAAATAGGGCTTTTTGTGTTGCTAGGGTTTTAGGATGAACATCTCTTAAGGATGAAGAACAAAGGGTATCCTGTGTCTGAAACGAAGTCTTCAAATTATCAACTTTCTTAAAAAGTTCAATAATTTCTGCAGTTATGTCGAGTGGATATTTGTTATTCACAGGAATCACAACATCGTATAGTGAATAGTCGTATGCTTCTTTAAAAAATAGAAACCTAGTCCAGTTGGAAACCATTTTATCATGTCTCTGAATATGCTTTCTGGCTACTTTTTCCGAAATGCCTTCCTGTTGCATGGCTCGTTTCACCCGGTGTTCTTCGTCATCGAATACAAGAACCTTTATAACCCGGTCCTTTGTATAATCGAGAAGAGAAGTATGCAGACCGTAGTACAATCGCCGGTTGGTCGTATATCTCCTTTGAACATCCAGAGAACACTCAAGAAGGTTGACATATCTTCTCCTCTTCAGCAGGTACCGATGTAATGCTGAAATTGGCCCACATATAAATTCTTTTAATTCTTCTGCTGAGATCCCGAACTGCCCCGATACATCTGAAAAGAGCATGTCGTCGGTATACATCTTAAGATGCAAATGCGCCGATAGCTCACCGATAATTGATGCTCCATAGGTGTAGCGACAGGGGAAAATTGCAATTGACCGCATCTCGAATATCCTTTTTTGTGAACTTTCCAACCACCATGTTTCGAAAACATTGAAGCAAATAACATGCCATCCTAAATGAGCACTTAGGCACTTCTGTGTCAAGAATGGTGGTTCTCCATGAGTCAATAATTCTGTTTCTGGAAAATTGTTTTACACTTTGTAAATTATCCTGACACATTTGCTGCGTGCTGTTCACCCTCTAAGGTTAATGCAGATGTAAAAACTGTTTATATTTCTGAAAGTGTATACGTACAAGCAAATCACTCAGGGAAAATGGTTTGAGTAAATAATCATCGGCGCCGTGATGAAAAGCCTCAATTTCGTCTGACGAGTCACAACTTCCCGTAATCATGATAGCTATCGTATTAGGATTGATATCTTTTGTTTTCCGGATGACGTCAAGTCCACTTGTTCGGCCCATTTCAAGATCGGTAATGACCAAATCAAAATCTTCAGCATCCAATACTTTGATAGCCTGATCTCCATCAGTGGCCCTGGTGATGTTATAACCGTCTGATTTTAGGATATATTGCAATATATCGAGTATCATTTCATCGTCATCTACCACTAGTGCCTTAAGTACCATTTTTTCGTCCCTCCTTTAGGATTGGCCGCTGAATATTGTTCGCCATTTGATCTGTAGCTGTCAAAGGACTAGCATAAAGTGTTCCAACAGTATGAGGAGCATTGGGCGTGGGTGAATAATACAGCAAACCTGTTTTCCTGATTATCTTGGACGGCAACTTTCTAGGATTAAGAGGTAAGTTGGCAAGGCTGAGTTGAGGATGAATTTCAGAAATCTAACTTTTTCCTGATAGTTTGAACTTGTTCATGCCCCACAAAACTCACAGTAAATGAAGCATTTTTGGCACGTCTAAAAAGCAGAGGTCGTCTTTAGAAAAACAGCTGCAAATGGAGCATCTTAAATTCTTGATGTTTCCAGATTATTTTTGCTGATCACTTTGGAATGAGTGTCAGGCAGCGTGGAAGATATTAACTGAAACACGACACGATCTGTCGAATCGCTGCCCGCACTGCTAAGAAAGTACTATCAACGCCGACGATGGTCAGAAATGGAGCAATTGTCTCGATTGATTCTCTGCAATAATCTGGAAAGGCCGTGTTGTTATTTGGAATTTGTCAGGAAACCCACCTGTCGAAGGCCATCGACGTACAGTAGATACCTTCTATTTGAGAATTAGCAGGAGAACAATACCTTAGATGTGGCAACAATAACATACGGCCTGAACTCGAGGCAGACCAACTCGGAAAAAAATACCGTCAAAACCTGTGAGTTCGTCCTCTTCCATCTTGCCACCCAACAGTACGAAATGTTCACTAAATAATCGTACGAATTAGTGGAGGACAGTGCTTATCAGATAAGCGGTATAGGAGATATAGCAGGCCAGAAGAATGCCACCCTCAACACGATTGATACGACCAGGTCCCTTAAATCCATAACAGATGACGAATAGGGAAACGGTTAACGCTATCATGATCATGATGTCCCTGGAAAAGACTTCAGGTCCAACAGCCATTGGATGAATTGTTCCGGCGATCCCTACCACGGCCAGTGTGTTGAACAGGTTGGAACCTAGAATATTTCCTAAAGCAATGTCATGCTCGCCTTTGCGGGCGGCAATGATTGACGAAGCCAGTTCCGGCAAAGATGTGCCGACCGCGACAATGGTCAGACCGATGATCAAATCACTACACCGAATCCATGGGCGATCTCAACCGCTCCCCAGACAAGGATGCGGGAGCTGATAATCAGCAGGACCAGACCGACGACCAGCCAGAGGACTGACCGGGGCAATGGCATGGTGTGGATATCCAGTTCCTGCTCCATCTCTCTACCTAATGTATCGTTTTTCTTTCGCATGCCTTGCCAGACGGTCCAAGTCATCAGTCCTGCGAATACCCCGAGCAAAATGAAGGCTTCGAAACGAGTAATCTTTCCATCCCAGAGCTGCCAGGCGGCCAGGATCGACATAGCGGTGAGGAGGGGTAGTTCCTTGCGCAAGACCTGCGAATGGACGGCTATGGGGTGATCAGCGCCGTAAGACCAAGAATCAAGGCGATGTTGGTGATGTTTGAGCCATAGGCGTTGCCAAGTGCAATTCCCGGATTTCCCTGAAAGGCTGAAATGGCCGAAACCACCATTTCCGGCGCGGAAGTTCCAAACCCGACGATCACCATGCCGATCAACAGTGGTGGCATGCCGAGATGTCGTGCAGCAGAGGCTGAGCCCTCTACAAATCGGTCGGCGCTCCAGACGAGGAGTGTCAAGCCGAAAATCAAAGCCAAAATGGGTAATATCACGGCTTCTGGTTTCCTTTATTGCAATGTTCGCCATCAACCATGGGCAAAACACATTGGAGTTTTTTGGTACCTACTACTGTCTATTTGTCATTTGTAATATACTCGATTAAGAATAAAATTAAAAAAGAACACTCCTTGAGCCATCCTATGGTAGCGTTGTTTGACGAGTATTTTATAAAAACCTTATTTAAGGACCTTTTCAATGGAGGTGCAGTACATGAAAATCGGCTTGGTTATTCGCCAGAATACCCCTGAAGTCATCTGGAATGCATTCAGACTGGCAAACATGATGCTTGATGGAATGGACGATGTAACCATTTTTCTGAACGGGCCGGCGGTGGAGTATGAAAAGGCCGATTCAGAGCAGTTCCCTTTGCAAACCTTGGCAAAGACTTTCACCCTGTCGGAAGGCATTCTACTTGCCTGAGGCAAACTGATGGACCTTCACGGTGTGAAGGAAGGATATCATAGGCGAGGAACACAGAAGGACCTCTACAACCTGGTAAAGGAAAGCGAAAAGCTCCTTTCCTTATAGATGCAAATTATAAGAGACGAGATATTTGATTCGTCTCGGGAGAGGCTCTTGAATGGCCCCTTTTTAATTAGTGCCTGGCAGAAAACCCACAATTTTCAAAAATTTCCACCAGCGCAGACATCTTTAATGTGTAAGGTATTTTCTCCGGCAGCCAATTTTGAATTTTACAGCTTCCAAAACAAAAATAATTCTCATATGTTGCGATGATTCATGGCGTAGCTCCGCCATCAACCTTGCCGTCGTATCAGCCAGCTCCCCTCAGGCTGCTTTCTTGTACGGCCCACGTTTTCGTTGAGCAGCCTCTTGTTCCTGCTGACGCAACACCGCACCCAGACGCTGTATATTCCGGGCCACCACCGCCATGGCAATGTAGCGTTTAAATCCGTGGAGGCCTTGATCGGGACATTTATCCAGGCCGTGGACTTCAAGGGCGTTGATCGCCGATTCTACTGCCGAGTGTTGTTTGCGCAGTTTGACAAATTCAGGATCGCTTTCGCGATCTTTGTCAGCTTGCGAAAGCCTACCTTTTTTGGGCAGCACCACACATTCAAGACGCTGTTTCAGTACTTCCTGGTTGGCTGGGCTATAAAAACCTTTGTCCATGCTGACCGCACGTAACTTGGGGAACTTCTGTTTGGTTTCGCCCACCATCGCAAAAGCCATCTGGTCATCGGTGCTCTTTACCATCACTCGGTGATGCAGAATGAAGCGGTCTTGGTCTTCCATAATACACACCCGCAGTCCCAATTCCACCGGAACGCCGGCTTTCCCTTTGCTGATCCATTCGGTATGCGGTTGGAACAGGGAAAACACCTTCTCATCGTGAGGAATACGTTCGCCCTGGAGCACCCGCCGGTCAATCTGGTCGATCTGCCGACGGGCATGTTGCATGAAGTCATTCAATACGCTGAGCCGGGCCATGGAGAGAGGATCGTGCGGGCTGACCCGCTGGCGGGTTTGGTCGGCTCGTGTCAGATAACCCTCTGCCAGGTCCAGGTAGACACGATGGGCCTCTTTTATCTCCTGCTCTTTTCGCTGCTGTTTGCTTTCGTCTTTGGAGGTGGAGTGCTTGAGCTTTTGTACTTTGCGGTACTGCCTTTTGAATTGACGCTGGTGGTAGAGGTGTTGCCGCCATCCCGGCAGGTTGCAGGTGCTGGACAGTTCCGCACTGATTTCAATGACCTTGCGGATGGCATCCAGTAACAGGTTGATATCAGTAGGAAAATGGACGTCAGTCTCCACCACAAAAGAATCACAACGACCTACGATTCCTTCTTCCGGAGTTTTTTTTAATGCCTGGTGTCCCGCTCCGACTATTACCCGGTTGAGACGATCGAGAATTTCCGGAGTAAACAGCCGCAGATTATCTTTCAGGGTCTGCAGATTATACAGCTTCTCTGCCGCCCAATCACTGTGACCGAGCATTTTCCGGAGGGTCTTATGTTCGTTGGCCAACTCCAGGATACGATCATAATCGGCATTGAGCCCCAATCTCAGTACCCCCAGCACCAGTATCTGCCACTGGGTCATGCCGGGACGACCGTTGTTGGGGTCGGCCTTGACGGTCTTTCCGTTGATTTGGTGTTCAGGCAGCACTTCTGCCAAAATGGCAAATACCGCTCCGCGCAGTTCAGGCGTGGTGTATATATGCTGGAGTCCGCGGAGGATTTGCGGAATATCATCGCGTGATTTGGGGTCCAGCTTTATGTCGCCGATTGCCAGTTCGCCCAACTTCATTTGTGGTTCGATTACTCTACGCATGAATTTTTCACCCGACGAAGATTTTGTGCCTTATCCATTTAAAGGCTCTGCTGAACGGTTCCTTGAAAAGGAATATACCATAACAATCAATATGTTACACCATTATTCAACATCCGGAGATCCCTACACTCTCATTTTCTTCGCTTGTGGGTTACAACTGCATCATCTTGATTTGTCGGAGGTTTTATGGTTTCTTTCCAGGCACTAATTAAATTACTCACTTCATCTCGGGTTGTTGAAAATCGAGAGATTCGACCTGGTAATTTATATTAACATGTGAAAATGTACACATAAGGTTGTTCCTGAGCAAATCGATCTTGGACCTGATCCCAAAGCATGCTCCCTATGGAGCATCTGATGATTTAAGATTATTCCAGAAAATATTTACTGGTCACTTCTGGATGAGCGTTAGGCGTCGTGGTTGATACTAACTGACTCTCAACCATGCAATTTTGAATCAAAACAGATGATAAAACCAGGGCCGGATTGATACCACCCCCAGGACGACCAGCAGCAGATTAAATGATATGCTCAATTAGAAAGTGCTTAGCGTACGTTTTTGTTGTGCTTCAGACCCTGTTACTGGGGGCCGTCTGGTGCCAGTTTTGAGCCATATTATTATATTCTTCAAAAAATGAAATCATCTGATCCGTATTTTATCACCCACCGAATAGATTGGGCGAGGTCCAGGCTTGAAAAAGGCCAGCCTTTTAACTCAACATATCTCATGGCTGAGTTCGAGATTACGCACCGTACTGCTATGCGGGATATCCGATACATCAGGATGTTTTATGGCGACAGATTGCAGTATGATTACCGGGACCGGATGTATTTTTTGTGGTCAGTCTTTTTGAATCAAAACATATGATATACCTTCAAACAACCGGCAACGAAAAACGGCAAATGGTTGTTGATGCGTGGGAAACATGAGCAAAAATAATTTTTCTCCCTCTTTACAAGTGGTATTACTATTGATACTATATGTTCATGGATAAGATAAGCGAACTCATAAAGGCCATGCAGGGCAATCCCTGTAACGTCAAATTTTCCGATTTATGCAAAGTCTGCGAGTATTACTTCGGCAAGGCAAGACAAGAAGGCACGAGTCACCGAATTTATAAAACGCCATGGTTGGGCGATCCACGGGTAAACATTCAGGACAGCAAAGGTAAGGCAAAGGCTTATCAGGTCCGACAAGTGTTGAAGGCTATCGATAAGTTGAAGAAGTAAGGAGGTACGACAATGTTACAATATGATCATTATACCTATCGAGTTACCTGGTCCGAAGAGGATCAGGAGTATGTCGGTCTGTGCGCTGAGTTTTCCAGTTTGAGCTGGCTTGACCAGACTCCAGAAGAAGCATTAAAAGGAATCCGGCAGGTTGTGGCCGATGCCGTGACCGATCTTGTAAGCAATGGCGAGAACGTGCCCGAACCACTGGCAACCAAGAAATATAGCGGAAAGTTTCAGGTTAGGGTAACTGCCGATACTCATAGGGCTTTAGCAATCAAAGCGGCGGAAAAGAAAGTAAGCCTGAACCGATTGGTAAGCGAGAGCTTGGCGCGGGCCTCCTGACCAAAATAGCGAGGAGCTCATGGTTACAGAAGCTAGGCGAGATGCTGCATATCATTGTGGAATAGGTGATTTGCTTAGAGCAGATTACTTGCGGAATTTTTCGATGATGGAAATGGGTAAGTGTAAGACTAAATTTCCAACGTTTAATGAATGGTATCAAACTTTAAACAAAGAACAAAAACAAAGAGTTGACGGTCATCTGTCTGATCTTTTTAAGCCATGGATTTTAAAGGCTGAATCAAAATAACGAGTCCAGGCCGAAATGATACCACCCTCCAGGACCACCGGCGGCAGATCCCACCGACACCGGTCGGCATCGAGAAAATAATGGTATCAAAAACGTTGCCGGCATCTGCTCCGGATCTCAACTTTTGATACCAGATTAGTTAACCAGGGCAACCCGGGCCGGGACAAAATGATATAAGGGATTTAGCCCTGCAAGCTTTGACTGATATTTCGGGCATTTTGAACCAAACAGTGAGGACGATAGAATAATGTGTGGACGTTTCGCCTATTTTGGTAATGGTATCTTCGGCTACGAGACACTTCTCCTGCCGGAACCTCCTTCCATAGAGGACTACAACATTCCTCCGTCCCGAAACATCCTGACGATCCGCAACTCTCCCGAGACCGGCAATCCTTCCTATGCCATGCTCCATTGGGGCCTGGTGCCGTTCTGGTCTAAAACTCCAAAAACTAAATATATCCTCAACAACGCCAGGGCCGAAGGAATTGAGAAAAAGCCTTCCTTCCGTGAACCATTGAAACGCCGGCGCTGTATTATCCCCGCTAGCGGTTTCTATGAGTGGCTGCGAAAAGGAGCACAGAAGCAGCCCTATTTCATCCGGCGGACCGATCGGGGCTACATGGCGATGGCCGGCGTTTGGGATCACTGGCAAGGTGAGGATGGCCAAGAGATCGACTCCTGTTCGATTATCACTACTGAGGCTAATAAGCTGATGCTGGAGATCCACGACCGGATGCCGGCGATCCTGGATAAGAATGACCTGGTGGCCTGGCTGGATCCAGGTACGGATCAAGAGAGGGTGCTGTCGGTGCTCAAGCCGTGTCCGGACTCATGGATAGAAACTTATCCGGTGAGCCGCAGAGTTAATAGTGTGAAAAACAACGGACCGGCGTGTTTGGAAAAAATGGCCGAGCCGTTGAGTTGAAGAATCAAAACATATGAGAGGGTGTAAATGGCTTCAAAACCGTATTTAACCGAAACTGGCGAGTTGATTATACCGAGTGACACACCTGTTGAATATAAGTGGTGGGTTGGTGGTCAATCTGTAAAAGAAACTCTCGAGGAATTAAACGCCCCTGAAGAAGTGGTACATCGGTACATCGACCAAAAAAAGGGGCTTAAGTCCTGAATCAAAACATATAAAGAAGCTAATTTTACCTTTTCGAGGGGTTGGGCAATAATAGCCGAGGATGAAATGTTTGATTTTTATGCACAATTAAGATCTGGATTGATTGGATTAGTTTTTAGCGTACAGAATAGTGAGTCTTGTTTACCTTGGGAAGAAACAAAGACAAACAGAACGATTAGAAGGGAATTGGAAACGCTTCTCATTGCAAACGTTCACAATTGGAAAATTATGGCATTCATGTTTCTTTATATGAGAGTGAAGAATTTCTGAAGAAGGATAACCGGATAATAAAGCATTTTTCTCCAAAAGAAATAAATACCAGTGATAACACTGTTATTAATATCGATATTCTGAAAAGTATTTTCCTTGATATTTGTGTAGCAATTGAAAATGCGGGTGACAATAAAACCCGATCATCTATTAGAGAGTCATTGTTACGTGCCATTCTTATTATAAACGATCAGTTGTTACCAGAAGCAATGGAAGACTATATTCAAAAGAAATTGAACTCAAGACAAGATCTTACAAAAGGGTGAGCAATGTGAATCGATTTTTTATACCGCAAAAAATGTAGCTTGACTAACAACAAGTAGTACTAAAAAACAGATTCCCCATGAACGCAGCCGCAGATCCTCGCGGATGCCTCCTGCAAATTCAGTATGAGATTTTACTGCATGTGAATCAAAACATATAATATTCCAAATTAGGAAGTGCTTAGCGTACGTTTTCGTTCCGCTGGGCTTCAGACCCCGAAATGAAGGAAGGACACGAATAGGTAGATAATAATGATTGATAGTCGCTATGAAAAAGCACATGCGTTCGCAAAATCAAACTTCAAAGTGCTTTCCGAAGCTATTCCCCCAAGAATACAAAGAATCGAAGATAGTATTTTTGATCGGATTAGTTTTTCAAATGGAAGCAAAGAAAAAAAATTGGAATTACTCTTTAGAGAAATCGATATAATTTTCGATTTCGTTAATCAATTCACAATATGTAAGGAGGGTTGCAGCCATTGTTGTTACAACCTAGATATATCAATTTCTAAATTAGAAATTGATTGGCTGCAAAGTAAGGTTGATGTTCAAAACTTTAAAAAAAACTCAGATCCAGCAGCTTGCCCATTTCTTAATAATGATTCGTGCTCGATTTATGAATTCAGACCTTTTTTCTGTCGCATGCATCATTCCCTCAATGACTCGCCCGAATGGTGCAGTTCAGATATCTGCGAAGAACATAGCTTTCCAAGAGTGTTTTTCGCAGAAGTTTTTACGCTGTACCAGTATCTCATAGATCCACCATCACCAAAAAACTATGTTCGACATTAGGCAAGTAATCAACTTAAAACAATTGGGAAAACCGTGTAACGAGTGAATCAAAACATAT
>CAWCTP010000025.1:0-15376 GCA_963798425.1 uncultured delta proteobacterium
CAATTTCCGATACCTCCTTCAAGAGGTTGGAAAAATTGTAATTCTCATTCGTTAAATCAACCAGATTGGTTTTCCCATATGAATTAACATTTTGACCCAGCAGGGTAATTTCTTTTATTCCAGACGCAACTAAAACTTTAACTTCGTCTATTATGTCATTGACTTTACGTGAAACTTCTCTCCCTCTGGTGTAAGGAACAACGCAGTAAGTACAATAATTATTACAACCCTGCATTATGGTGACAAATTTTCTGAATAAAAAATGCTCAGCAGCGGAGATACCAGCAGTAGGGAGGCCAGGAGAGAAACTTCCGGCAAAAATCGCGGAATATCGTAGTCATTTTTTAGCTCTGTTACTACCTGACCACCTTTCGACATGGATTTCTCAAGAAGCGCACCAATATCGTAGATATTCTGTGTTCCGACCACAAGATCGACATGGGGCATTCTTTCAATAATACGAACACCCTCCTGTTGAGCAACGCATCCTGCCACACAAATCTTCATATTTAGCCGATTTTGCTTAATTTTTCGAAGGTAACCAAGCAAACTCATAACTTTTTGTTCAGCCTTTGCCCGAATGGAACAGGTGTTGAGGATCACCAGATCTGCGTCACACATATCCATGCCCTCGACATAACCAAAGCCCGAAAGAGATTGTGCCATTATTTCGGAATCTCTTTCGTTCATCTGACAGCCAAAGGTCTTTATAAAAAATGTTTTCTGTTCCATATTTACCCGTTATTAAGCGGACTGAAGAACTTTCTTCGGCTTTGCTAGATATTCGGCAAGATCACCCAGCAGACCAAAAAAATCCCGAGCCATCTCCTGCGGGTATCTTATCACGACTATTCCTTCTGAGCTTTGATAACTTGATAATATTGCGAGGTTATCATAGCCCTCAAGAATAAATTTTAAATAATGGAATTTGCCTGGCGATACCCTCAGATAAATTTCGTTAACCTCTTCATAATTGATTCCTAAACCGCAAGCGTGGCAGTCTATGGTTTTCATTTGATTTGAATTTTTTTCCAAAAGAGGGGAGACAACCTCCTGCAAAAATTCTTCGGTCTGTTCTTTGGCACGGCCGGTAAATTGGGAGTAATCGCTTACCATGGCTTCCAGTTCCGGCATGGAAAAGGGGATACGATGATCACCGGCTAAACGGACAAACAAATCATTGTCCTGTCCATGTTCCTTCACAACTTTACCAGCGGCTAAAGAATGTTCTTTGACAACTTCATGCATTTCCTGTCGGCTTTCGCCTTTTTTAACTGCTTCCATGAGAATTTTTTCGGTGGCCATAAAGGGTAATTCTGCCATGAGATGTTTCTTTATTTGTGCCGGAAATACAACCATATCTGAGGTAATATTGATAAATAACTTTAAAATAGCATCAGCTAACAGAAAACACTGCGGGATGTCCATTCTTCTTATTGCTGAGTCGTCGAGTGTTCTTTCAAACCACTGGTTACTATAGGTTGAGGCAAAATTTTGCGGTAGAGCCATCAACTTTCGAGCAAGACCGGTAAGTCTTTCAGATCGCATAGGATTACGTTTATAGGCCATTGCTGAAGAGCCGGTTTGATTTTTTTCAAATGGTTCTTCCTGTACCTTAAGATTTGAAAGCAACCGTAGATCAACGGCAAATTTGTGGGAAGTTGACGCAATTCCAGCAAGCGTTTCGGCAAGTTTCATATCCAGCTTTCGAGTATATGTCTGGCCAGTGACAGCAAAAACCTCTGAAAAACCAAGCTTTTTGGCAACCAGCAAGTCAAGCTGCCGAACTTTTTTATGATCGCCTTTAAACAGTTCCAGAAAAGTCGCCTGAGTTCCCACGGTACCTTTGGCTCCTCTGGCCTTAATTTGATCCAGGTACATGTCAATATATTCCAGATCCATAATAAGATCCTGTAAGATACAAGGTATTACGCTTGCCTACTGTTGTCGGTTGTGCCGGCTGATAGTGAGTAAAACCAAGGGTCGGCAGGGCTTTATATTGTGAACAAAACTCAGCAAGATTTTTTATAACTTGCAGCACAGATGACCGAATGAATCGCATGGCGGTTCTCTGAATAATAAGATCTGTGTTGCAAACGACAAATTGAGAGGTAGCTCCAAGATGAATAATACCAGCTGCTTTCGGGCATTTTATCCCAAATTCGTAGACATGGGCCATTACGTCATGGCGAATTTCTTTTTCTTTAGCCGAGGCCAGATCAAAATCAATATTTGAAATGTTTGCTCGCATCTCCTTGAGCATTTCTATATTGATGATCTCAGTTAAACCCAGTTCAAATTGCGCTTCAGCCAGTGCCAGCCAGCATTTACGCCAGGTGGTAAATTTGGTCTTTTCTGAAAAAAGTTGCTGTAACTCGAGACTGGTATAACGACTGACAAGTGGTTCCTGGTAAATTTCACGGGACATAAAACTCTCCGAAAGACAGTGTTTAGACAGGAAATAGATAAGTAAATTAATTAGTTGTAGTCAAAAAGATAGTACATTGAGAAATTGCTCATTAAGCATGGGTATCTATAGCATTTTTAACTTAATAAAAAAACCACAGATAAACCTCATTTTTCCCTGAATTAGCCGTCAAATCATACATATTTCCAATGTCGCATAATGTATATTATGTATATATAAATTATATGCATGTAATTACGGACATATATATTGTGTGATACAATCATGATGAGCTAACCCTGTTGATCAAATATCTCAATCCGAAATCTAAAAATAGTTAAAGAAAAGAATTAGGTAATTACGATGTGAAAACAATGAGCTAGTAAAGCGAGAATTAAAGCATAATCTGAGGTTTAAACGAGTAGATGATTAATAAAGAATGTTATGCTGATCATATTAGATTTTCAATGAATATATGTCAATAACCCTTACCTGCCAGTTCACGTTGCCTCGAAACCTGTTCATAGTTGGCGTATAGGTCATATTTCTCTTAGGCATTTTTCTGGACATCATTTAGACGATTGCCAAGACTAAAACCTATTCCTTTAAAATTTGAATACTTGCCTCGAATAGTTACCTGTAAGTGCTGGAATCCTACCAACAGTTCGAAATCAATTATCGTGACTGCTGGATCCTGAAAAATTGGTTGCGGATTTCCAGGACCGAATGGTTCGAGTAGTCGAATACAACTAGATGATCCTGCATTCATTATCAATTCAGCGGAACAGCGAATATCGTATTTTTTTATCGGTTCAACTGATCTCTCCTCCATGGCTTCTCTAACTAGAGATCTGTAAAAGACGCTTCAAAATTTTCAATATTGTTGCCGCTCACAGTCAAGCCTGCAGCCATTTGATGACCGCCAAACCTTTCAATAAAAGCTGAACATTTTTTTAATATTGTTACGATATTTATCCCTTCTACAGATCTCACCGAACCCGTAAAAAATATCTGTCCGTCAGGTTGTTCATTTTTTGCAAAGACAATAGCCGGAACTCCAAACATCTCTACAAGCCTGGAGGCGACTATCCCGGCCACACCCTGATGTAAATCCCCTCTGACTATTGCGCACTTGTCTTTATCCAATAAAGAAATACTTAATGTAGTTAAAGCTATTTCTAGATTATCACTACTGATCTTTTTCCTCTCTGCGTTAAGTTCAGTCAATTGTTGCGCCAATCTTCTTGCTCGTTTTCGATCCCGTGCTGTAAGAAGTTCCACCACAATTTTGCTCTGCCCCAGTCTGCCGGCAGCATTAATTTTGGGCCCGATAAGGTAACCAATATCCTCAGAAGTAATGTGATCTCCAGAAATATCGCAGGCGATCAGCAACTCCTTAAGGCCAATAAATTGAGATGCTGAAAGGGTTTCAAACCCTGCTCTTACAAGGATTCTGTTCGTTGCTGTAATTTCAACCACATCTGCTATCGTGCCTATTGCCACAAAGGCGAGATACTGTTTGAGGTTGATTCGGCTAGCCGTATTACCCAGAGAAGAGAAGCTGAAGAGAGTTCCGCCCTTATTCCGGCAGCCAGGTAAAAGGCCACTCCAACTCCGGCAAGATATTTTCCGTGAAATCCACAGGAGGGCTGCGATGGGTTGAGTACAAGACAGTCCGGTAATGATTGTTCAGGCAGACTATGATGATCGGTGACAATAACTTTTCCGCCGATTTTTTGTATCACCTCTACTTGCTCAATATCGATATCCCGCAATCCACCGTAATTAATAAAAAATCCTCAGCGAGAACGATATTTCCCGGGTCCGAAAACCAGCCGGCATTTAAACCGTAGCCTTCTTTGATTCTGTTCCGGAATATGCCACCTGGCCTCCACGCCTAATTCCCTGAAAAAATTTACCAGAAGTGCTGTTCCGGTCGTACCGTCTACATCGTAATCACCCCAGATGATAATCTGTTTGCCAGAGATTATATATTCAGCGGCAAGTCTGGCTGCTGCCGGGAGATTTTTCATCAGCTCCGGCTTTGGCAGATCGGCGAGGACCGGGTAGAGAAATTTGTGTGCAGCTTCCTCCCCTACTATCCCCCTTGTTTTGAGCAATTCGATAAATACAGGCGGTATTGCCGAAATTTTTCTGCAATGTGATCCGGGGTTTTGCTTTTCATTTTTTATTTTTAACCTTATTTTGCAAACCAGACCTCAACGCCCTGAGAATTTTTTGTTGTTCATCAATATCAAACCATTGCAATCAGTTTTGAAAACCAGGTATACTGCCTTTTAGCATACCTGCGGGTATCCCTGGCAAGAAGAAGTTCGGTCTCTTCCTTGGTCCAGAGACCGTCGAGAAATTGATCATATGGCGATATCCGATGGATCCGAAGGACCTTCGATTTTGGATCATATCCAAGTGCCAGCAGTTTTCGAACCTCATCTTCCAATCCATTGTCAAGCATTGCCTGGCAGCGCTTGTTTATCCTTTTATACAGATTTTCGCGATTGGTGGTTAAGCCTATTTGGAGCGAATTTCTAAAAAACACACCTTTGACTGATGCTTATGGCTCATTAAATGTTGCGACCAGGGTATTCCGGTTATATAAAAAACTTCCAGCGCTCTCAGTAATCGCTGACTGTCATTTTCATGGATTCTTTTTGCGGAAACACAGTCGCATATCGTAAGTTCTTCATGTAATTTCGATGTCCTTCGGTGAGCAATCTTTCCTTCAACATTTGCCTTATTTCTTCATTGACGGGAACACCGGGAAAGAGACCTTCAAACAGGGCCTGCAGGTAGAGACCAGTTCCGCCCGTCAGTAAGGGGATTTTACCTCGGGAGTGAATGTCGCGTATAGCCTGTAGAGCATCCTCGGCAAACTGCACTGCATCATAATTTTCGTCAGGGTCAACTATATCGATCAGGTGATGTGGAATTTCCGAGCGTTCACTGAGAGAGCCTTTGCAGTACCGATATCCATATGTCTGTAGATCTGCATGGAATCGACACTGACAATTTCGCAGTTATATCTACGGGCAATTTTTAAAGAGAGATCTGTTTTGCCGATCGCCGTAGGGCCAACCAAAACCAGACAGGGCAATTAATTATTTCAGATGTCACGGTATCTCTAAAATGTAAATGCTTTTGATAATTTGACAGCACGCTTGGGACCAATTCCTTTGAGATTTTGAAGATCGAAGCTCTTTTTAAATGGTCCGAATTGGTGCCGATATGTGACGATAGTGTCGGCCATGGCAGGTCCGATGCCTTGAACGCTCATAAGCATATCCTTGTCTGCCATGTTGATCGGGATTGGTTGAAAAAAGAAAGGAGTGTATCTTGCTGGTACAGGGTTGTGTCCCGGCAAGATACCTGTATTTGAAATATTTTCAACGATAAGTCTGTTTGGCTTAGCAACGCTTAGCTGTTTATTGAAATTGAGCCCAGTGTTTCCATTCAAAAAAGACCAGTCATGCTGGAAACTAAAATCCAAAACAAAGAGGACAAACAGAAGAAAAAGCAATATTTTCAAACGCCCATCGCCCGAAACATCCTTGTTTGAACTTGTCAATTTCAATACACCATTCCTTAGACTGATGACCAATAAAAAATTGTCTTTTGAACGCTCTGTTTTTCGCAACCAACCTTAAAATTTATCCGTTCAATCTGAAAATGCAACTTTTTATGCTCACCCTGCAAGATTTCTGATTGTTTTTCGTTGTTTTCATCCGTCGCAATGGGTATAAACCATAGTCCATTACCAATTTAATACATACTGTAGTTTCCCAACATGAATACACCTCGCCCTTTTAATATAGTTCTGGTGGAACCTGAAATTCCACCCAATACCGGTTCAATTGCCAGACTTTGCGGAGCGACCAATTCGGTGTTACATTTGATACACCCCCTAGGTTTTTCAACCGATGACAAACATCTTAAACGGGCCGGTCTTGATTATTGGCAACATGTTGAAATTCGACACTGGGAAGCTTTTGATACATTTCTGCAGGCCCAAAATGAGCTTGAACTCTTTTTCTTTACCACCAAAGTTACTAGAGTATACAGTTCTGCGCAGTTCAAGCCAGGTTGCTTTTTAATTTTCGGCAAGGAGACAAAGGGGTTACCTGAAGAGATTCTTCACTTGTATGAAGACAGATGCTATACTCTGCCGATGCAAAATCCCAATATCCGAAGTTTGAACCTTGCCATGACTGCCGGGATTGTCTTATATGAGGCCGTCAGACAATGTTCGTCAAGTACAAACAAATGCAGATAAATCTGATACGTATAATAAATCCCTCAGATATCGTCCAATCTAAAAAAACAACCACAGGAGAAAATAGCAATGGCTGATCGTGTATTTAATTTTAGTCCCGGACCTGCAACCCTTCCCTATGAAGTATTGCAGAAAGCTGGTCAGGATGTCGTGAATTTTCAGGAAACAGGCATCGGTCTTATTGAAATCAGTCACCGCTCTAAAGAATTTATGGCCGTCACCGATGAAACTGAAGCCAATCTTCGCGAGTTGATGCAGATTCCAGACAACTATAAGGTGTTGTTTTTACAGGGAGGAGCATCCAGCCAGTTTTTCATGGTCCCCATGAATCTTTTAGGGAAAGGCAAAAAAGCAAGCTATCTCAATACCGGTACCTGGTCAAAAAAAGCCATCAAAGAAGCCAGACTCTTTGGCGAGATTGAGGTCCCCTTCTCCAGTGAAGAAACTGGTTTTAATCAGGTACCCAAGCAGATGAGTATACAGTCGCTGAAGACTCGGAATATCTTTATTATGTTTCAAATAACACAATTTACGGTACCGAGTTTCCTGAACTGCCCAAAACTGACAAAATGCTGATAAGTGACATGAGTTCTGATATCCTTTCACGACCGGTGGATGTCTCGAAATTTGGTCTGATTTTTGCCGGGGCCCAGAAAAATCTTGGCCCTGCCGGAGTGACCATTGTCATCATTCGAGAGGATCTTCTCGATAAGACACCGGTAAACACCCCGACAATGCTGACTTATAAAACACATGCCGACAAAGGCTCGATGTTTAACACCCCACCCTGTTTTGCAGTTTATATTGTCGGTGAAGTACTAAAATGGTTGAAGCAGCATGGCGGAGTTGAGGCGATTGAAAAAATCAACAGAGAAAAAGCAGGTCTTCTCTATGAGACCATTGACAGCAGTGACTATTATCGGGGACATGCCGAAAAAGAATCACGCTCACTGATGAATATAGCCTTCAATTTGCCGACTCCCGAACTTGAGGCAAAATTTATTGCCGAAGCAACAAGATTGGCCTCAACGGCCTTAAGGGTCATCGTTCCATTGGTGGATGTCGTGCTTCTATTTACAACGCTTTTCCTGTCGAAGGTGTCGTTAAGCTTGTGGAGTTTATGAAGGATTTTGAAGCTAAAAATCCGGTGGCCTGAAACGTTGTACCATGAACTATGTGGGAAATGTCATCCGACCGCCCAGTGAGGCGAACTCAATCATCCTCCAGGTGACGGTCGGATGTTCTTATAATAAATGTACCTTTTGTGGTGCCTATAAAGACACTCCATTCCAACTGAAGGCACATAATGTAGTTGAGGCAGACCTTGCGTTCGCCAAAAAGCATTGCCGCAATCAACATCGCGTTTTCCTGGCTGACGGCGATGTGCTTATCTTGTCACAAAAAAGACTCGTCCAACTTTTTCGCAGGATTCATAAACATCTCCCCTGGATAAACAAAATTTCCCTGTATGGAAATGCGAGAGCAATTCGAGGTAAGAGTATAAAACAATTATTAGAGTTAAAATCCATGGGTCTTGATCGTGTATATATGGGCTTAGAGAGCGGTTGCGATAAAGTTTTGCAATATGTCAGAAAAGGTGAAACAGCGACAACCATGACGAATGCTGGCAGAAAAATCAAGGAAACAGGGATCTTTCTCTCGGTTACAGCCCTGCTTGGTCTTGGCGGGGTCGAATTATCATCTCAACATGCGATTGAGACAGCAGACGTCTTAAATCAAATGCAGCCAAATCAAATAGCCATTCTTACCCTAATGCCATTGCAGAATACTTCCCTTGGCAGAGAAGTGGCTGATAAAAAATTTATCGTAGCAACTTCGTCTGAAATTTTAAAGGAACTCTATTTGCTTATTTCTCACCTGAAAAACATTAAATGTCAATTCCATGCCAATCATGCGTCAAGCTACTTACCTCTATCCGGTCGCCTACCGAGAGATAAAAATATTTTTCTAACATCTATCGAGATGGCATTGAGCGGCGCCACACCTCTTGTGCCGGATTACAGGAGAGCACTATGAATCCTTTGCGAAAAACAGATTTGAAGAACCTTACACAGGAGGGACTGATTGACTACACTGAGAGCCTTGGACAACCTGCGTTTCGTGGTAAACAAATAATGGGTTGGCTGTATCGACCAGGAATTACTGAGTTTTCACAGATGACAGATCTTGCAAAAAGTTTTCGAAAAATGCTCGAGGAACACGCTATCATATCCATATTTTCGGATACTATTATTGAAAAAGCCAGCGATGGCTGCGTCAAATTTGGCTTTAGACTCAGTGATGGGCATATCATTGAATCAGTTCTAATTCCAGAGCCGGATAGAAATACTTTATGTATCTCCTCTCAGGTTGGCTGCGCCATGGGTTGCACTTTCTGTCTTACGGGAACCATGGGATTTACAAGAAATCTTACCCCTTCGGAAATTGTTAACCAGATATGTGGAGTACGGGATTATCTACTTGCCCAACCTCCAGAAAGCCTCATCGGTCCCGACAAGATAACCAATGTTGTTTATATGGGAATGGGGGAACCACTCAATAATCTGGACAATGTTCTCGCTTCTTTGTCTATTATAATGGAGCAGAAGGGTTTGGATATTTCCGGCAGAAAAATTACTGTGTCAACGTGCGGAATAGTACCTAAAATCAAGAAATTCGGCGAAATGTCTCCGGTAAATCTAGCTATTTCGCTGCACTCTGTAGACGATAAGGTGCGAAGTAGGTTGATGCCGGTGAACGACCGGTACTCCCTGGATGAATTACTGGAAGCATGTCGTGAATTTCCCCTTCCAAAAAGAAAAAGAATAATGTTTGAGTACACCCTCCTAAAAGGTATTAATGACTCAGACAAAGATGCCATTGAGCTCAGCAGGAAGCTTCGGGGAATTCCCTGCAAAATCAACCTTCTTCCATACAATGAATCTTCACAACTTCCTTTCGAAAGCCCTAACAAGGATCGCCTCCTGGCTTTTCAGAAAATACTTCTTGATGCGCATTACACAGTCTTTATCAGAACCAGTCGGGGTACTGATATCTCTGCCGCTTGTGGTCAACTGGCAACGGGAGAACGATGATCTGGAATTCACCCTTCTCCCCTTGCACATTAATTACCCCCCAAAACACCTTAGAGAGGTGCTAAACGCTTGCTTCATTTAGCCAAAAATCATGCAGATTACAGAAACTTGTAGCATGTATTTTACCTTTATAGCCTGCAGGTAATTCATAACTGGATTCCGGCTTATCATCAGGAGTAAAAGTCATCCCCCCTAAGAAGGTCCCATCCCCAAGAATAAGTGTATGTCTGACAATGTAGTGGGCAGCAGACATCGGGTGTTTGGTAACTACCACAACCTTAGAGCCGGTTACGGTCAACTGCGGGACATGAATTCCCTCTTTACCCGACCATATGGCAGGGTTATTCTTAGTATGTATGATATTGGTGTATTCCGTTGTGTTTGACGCAAAAACACGGGATCCAGTTGTGAAAGTTATTAATGAAGCGGCGGCAGCTGTCTTTAAAAACAAACGTCGGTCATTCATGGTGTTCCTCCTTCTGAATTGTTGATAAAAATAGACAGCAATACAACACTGTCCCCTTAACACGTCTTATTAACAGGAGTACGAATAAGAATTTACCGTTGCGGTTGAAAAAAAGCCCATTTTTTTTTGAAATGTTCAGAGTAAAAGCAAAATTTCAAGTGATGATGTTCGTTGTTATAGATCCATAGTATCTTACTTCTTGGAAGTTGGATGGATACCTCAACCATTCTGCTCTGTTCAGTACTCTTAAGGCAGGCACATTTCGGGATTCGTGCATTGGGTTGGTTGGAAAAAATCAGTGCTAGGGTACCGATTTCCCCTGATTTTGCTCATAATATCAGCACGTTTAAAAGAGGAGATACAGACATAATGCCAAACAAAAAAACAGCGGTTCCAGGGTCAGTTCCAAGCTCACAAAATAATTTAAGAAAACAGTATCTTCGATATCACCTTCCCCACATTCATTTGTCATCCGTATTTGGAGATGATTGGTTTGCGTTAAAAGCAGAAGCCTTTGCGAGGTTTTTTGGAACGCCATTTTTTATTATTGCACAGACGCTTATCGTTGCCGTCTGGATAGGAACTAATGTGGCGGGTCTTACCAAGTTTGACATGTATCCCTTTATTTTATTGAACCTTGCCTTTAGTCTTCAAGCAGCCTATGCAGCCCCCCTAATCCTGCTTGCCCAGACTCGACAGGCAGATCGAGATAAAGTAAATACTGAGGCGGATGCTCAACATAGAGAAGCTTTGGCTTTGGCGAGCGAACAACGAGAAATAATAGCAAATCAACAGACTGCACAGATAATGGAGCTGTTGCAGCAAAACACGGTACTCACGGAGATGACAAAGGATTTAAGTCTACGGATTGAGGCGCTCACATTGGAAATGCATGGGAAGTTCTTAAAAAACACTCTCGGAAAAACAAGTGGCAACAAAGAATAGCAGCATAGTGCAGTGTAGTTTGCCCGTATATTTTAAATGATATAATTTATTTCAGAAAATACTTTATTTGGCCATCGATTCGGAGAAAATCAGTTCGGCTAGTTTCTTGAAATCCCCGTCGAAGTGATGTCCCCCATCCAGGGGGAAAACTTTGAAATTCGAATCCTTACCCTTGAGAGTTGGACAGAGAGTGTTTAGCTCCTCTTTTCCATAGATACAGAGCACCTTCATTCCTTTGAGTTTTTCGAGCTCCGGTGCGATTGGCATTCCAGACTGATTATCTCCACCCAGCCAATCAGAAAGATGAAATTCAAATTTGACTGTTTTTGCCGGACCGAGAAGAGTTACAGCTGTCACCTGTTGTTGCAGATCTTTCGGTAAGCGCGCGGTCATAAAAGGCAGGACATCAGCTCCCAGTGAGTAGCCTACCAATATCACACGCTGGCGTTGCCAGACCCTCAAGTAATAACGGATGATCCGTTCAAGGTCCCTACCGGCCGTATCTGGATTCCGGTCTGTCCAGAAATACTGTAGAGTATTCAGGCCGACTACTGCAATCCCATTTTTTGCCAGGGTGTCGCCGACCTCTCGGTCGATCAATGCCCAACCACCATCACCAGTAAGAATAACAGCAAGAAGTCCAGTATTTGGCCCATGGAGTGGGACTTCTACCAGCGGAAGATCTGTAACCATGGCATTTGGAACGCCTCTTTTAATTACAGGTTTTTCCTCATGAACCAAGTTTGTAAAGGCTTCTCGTAATTGGGGAAACCAGTTTTTCTGCACCGAGAAACCATGTCCAACCTTAGGCAGCAGAACCAGCTTGGCGGAATCGACCTTTTTAACAAAATCAATTGCTGTCGTTGTGTTGCAAACCTCGTCAATTTCTCCCTGGAGGGCAATCCACTGATTTTTGAGGAGCCGTGTTGGACGGAAAATATACCCTTTTAACTTTGGCGCCGGATCACTTTTCAAGGCATACCCCTGACAAAAGGGTTTATGAAGCGGCAGGTCAGGACAAAATCCCATGGAAATAGCGCCGCGAAAGGTATTTGGCGGTGCCTGCGACAGGAGGGTATAAACCAGGGTAGCACCTGATGAATAGCCGACAAGGACCGGTATATGATAACGGTCCAGGCCAATTTTTTTCTGGATATATTTTGATAGATTTTCAAAGTCACCCGCGGGATAGGAGCACTTTTCTGCCGACGTGCCGATTTCTTTAAGATAATGAGTTATATCGATGCCGACCACCAACGCATCGAGACCAGCCAGACTCCGTGCCATATCGATTACACCCAGATTCCAACCACCGTCACCCAAGACGAACAACACAACTTGTGCTGGCTGTTTAGTGTTCCGATAAAGTGTGACTTTACCAAATCGCCCATACTCAAGTGTTTCCTCAGCGGCAAATGCTGTAGATGCTAATAGAAATAATATGAGAAAAAGCAAGTAGTTGATGTTCTTCATTTGGCTATCACTCCTTTAATACCACCACTGATCAGAGCAGCTGTTTTTAGCAATATGTACGGCAAAGTTAAAAAGCTTCCCGGGCAAACAAGATAGCGAGGTTCCCAGAGAGGATTAAATTTTTGTTTGTATTCGCGCAATCCCTCAAAGTTGTAAAAATGTTCTCCATGTTGAAAAACAATCGCGCCGATCCTATTCCAGAGATGAGCAAAGGAGCGGCTTTCCATACCAGAGAGGGGTGCCATGCCGAGATCCATCGATTTATTGCCCTGCTCTTTCCCCCACAACATCAGGCTGATGAACAGATACTCCATAATCCCTGGTGGAGCCTGTTCTCCAAAGCGCATGAGATCAAGCGATAACTCGTGCTTGTTTGCTCCCAGCCAGAGATTAGCAAAGGCGACGATTTTACCTTGCAGTTTTACGACAGCAACAGGAAAATTCAGCAGGTATTGTTCATCAAAATATCCAAGAGAGAATCCTTTTTCACGGGTATTTTTTTTCTGGAGCCAGTCGTCCGATATTTTGCGCAATTCCGGCAGCAATCCAGGGGGATCCAATGCCGGATACACTTCGAAATCACATCCTTCCTTGGTGAACCGACGGTGCGTATAACGCAAACCTTAACGACTTGATCCATCCAAGGTGAACTCTGCCAGTGGTACGCTTGCATTCTCGCCAAGTTTCAACAGCGTTAACCCCATGTCAAGATATACATGCAACATGGAAGTATCAACTTCATAAAATACCGTCTGTCCACCGTTGCGTTCTACCATTTCACGATATTTCCATGCCAACTCTCTGGCGACTTCGGGTGGTCCAACAGGATTTCCCAGAGCAATCCAGGTGCGACCTTCAACTCCATACATGACAAAGCCGCTTTGGCAATCGTCAAACAGCAGCGCTTTATCACCGAGTAGTGCGAGGTTAGGCAACGTCTCCGGCGAAGAGTCGATAATCTGTCGAGCCAAGTCCAAATCATTTTTTCCAGGTCGACCGGGGTCTTCGGTGGTGGTCCTAATAACTTTGCCAAAGTTAGGGTCAACAAGAGAACAGTGGCGCCAACTGTCGCACGCAGAAACCTGGAAGCATCGCCTGTAAGTGCGAACTGCCACCAAAGCGAATTGGAATAATTGACATGCTTATAAACGAAGATCCCCAGCCAGATGGAACTGGCTAACACAAACACGATCATTATTCTCCAGCCAAGGCTCAATGAATCATGAAATAACGACGCCCGTCTGTAAAAATGACGCCGACAGGGAAGCAAAGCAGCCAGCATGAGACCAAGAAATGCAGCTTCTCGTAATCCACCCCTTTGAGCATGACAGTAAACTGCCGGTCACGAGGAAAATAGAGGTTAAGACATAGGCAGCATCTATGCGGCGCTGCAATCCCCTCGCCAGCAACAGCAGGCAGACTCCAATCAGACTTCCGAGAAAGTGAGATAATTCTATTACGGGTAATGGGAGAATCTCATAGAGCCAGTGTCAACGACCGGGAATAGTCGGTGTCGCCCCGGAAAATAACAGTACAGCTCCGCTTAAAAGCGTTGTGGCCGCCAGCAGATGCGGGATCATAATCCCCCACCAGCGGTCCACATGGTGTATGGCTTTTTCGACCATCACCTGTTTCTCTAATAACTCGTTTCCTGCCAATAGAAGCGCCGCCAAGGCAAGGGGCGAGAGATAGTAGATACCGCGATAGATCAACATCGAACTGAGTAACTGATCCGCAGGGATAACGGGGACTAAAAGCAATATCATCGATTCGAAGACGCCCAGTCCTCCCGGGACATGACTTATCAAGGCCACGATTTGAGCAAAAATAAAAACACCCAGGAACTGGAACAAGAAGAAACTCCAGCCTGTTCAGGCAGGAGGACGAAAAAGCACACATCCGGCCATAGCCCAATCAATTGAACCACCCAGAAGCTGAGCTCCAGCAATACGAATTGAAGGAGGTGGATTTCTCAGTTTCTGAATATTAAAGGCTTTTTTCGAAAAACAACGACAATGAGGTAAGTGAAAACCACCAAGGCGAAGATTATTCCAAACGGACGTACGGAATGTAAATCCATTCGTCCCAGAACAGGTAAGGCCATTGGCTCAACAATAAACACCAGGCTGGCAAGCGTAATGATCCCCAACCAGGATGTCAGTACAGTGAAAGCGACCAATCGGGCAACCTCTTCAGCCGACACCCCCAAGATGAATAAAGTCGATAGCGAATCGAGGTGGAGGTCAGCAAGGACAGGCCAATCGTATTGCTAAAGGCGTAACTGATAAAAGAGGCCAAAGCCACTTTATGCTTATCCAGCGGGTGGCGGATATAAAAGATTGCCAACAAGTCATATCCTGTCATAACCAGATAGCTCATGACGGTCAACCCCAGCGCTGCCATGATATGTGTAGATGGGATATTACGAAGTTGTGCAAGAATATGGTGGTAATGAAACTGGCGTAGGGAGTCGTGCAACACTCCACAGTGCAACTGTATAAAGTGCTAGCGCGATTAAGGGGGAGAAACCGCTGAAAATGTGCCGACCGATGGACAGCAATTGTCATATTGCTTTCTCTCCTCTTTGTCTGGGAACGGCTCGGGCCATGGTAGTGATCCCTTTTGTATAAAAAAATACTCAACTTTGTAGGAATGAATACAACATCACCAATGCCTCGTGCATCAGAAAAAAACAGGTGGCC
>CAWCTP010000026.1:0-35004 GCA_963798425.1 uncultured delta proteobacterium
AAATAATAGTATTTTTCATACAAACATTTATTGTCACCTTATTCTCTTCCATTTCAAGTAGTTCCGCCATTTTCGAGAGTGATTCTTCTTTTCCATGCAACATAATAAGTCAGCCTATTTTTCACCTGCCCATCAACCTTACGGAGACGGGACCCCCTAAAGGCTATCGAGCCACTCTAAAATTTCCTCCTTATTTTCCCAGTCGATCAGTTCATCAACCTTGCCATCCTGGTTGAGCAGCGATTGTGTATGGTTGATGAACTTTTTCTGGATTCCTTGCCGTTGGCCTAAATCGAGGTGCAGATAGATCATGGTTGATTTAATGCTTTCATGACCGAGACGGTTTTTTATATCAGATATAGGGTGCCCTGCAAGAAGCATTGCAACAGCACAAGAGTGTCTGAGGCTATGGGCAGGATTAAGGTCTTTCAACCGTTTTTCCGGCAAGGCGTTTTCCAGATATTTCCGACACAGCCGATATATTCCGTGTCGGGTAAGCTCTTTTCCACGTTGATTTAGAAACAGACGGTTCCTGTAGAGGATGTACGGAGTTGTTCGATACTTTTCGACATATCTGGAGAGAAGATCAACAGTTCTGGGCCAAAGAGTTATCATCCTGAAACGATCACCCTTGCCGAGAATCATCAGAGTTTTCTGCTGTGGATCAAAATAGTCGAGTTCGAGTGTGGCGACTTCGCTGGCCCTGGCGCCGGAATCAAACAGCAGATTGAGTATGGTGTAGTCCCTGAAGCCTTGTGTCGACCTGAGGTTCACGGACTCAAGGACTGTCAGGATTTCCTCCTGGTTAAGGAAGCCGATGACATTTCTGTGGTAGCGCTTACAGGGAATATTCAATATTCTCGCCGCAATATCTCTTTTTTCCGGATGTTTATAGAGGATCATCTTGGCCAGGGACTGTATGGCCGCCAATCGGTGATTCCTGGTTCTGGCGCTGTTTCCCCGCTCTTTTTCCAGCCAACCAAGAAAGTCCACAATCAACTCCGGGGTGAGTTGTTCGAGCTGCAAAGAGTTGATGGAGACACCAAGCGTATCTCTGGCAAAAGGCAGAAAGAGAGAGAATGCATCACGATAGGCCTTGATGGTGTTAAGCCCGTACCCTTTGATCTGTGGCAGATATTGCTCAAAAAAATGGTGAACACAACTGACAAGTTTCATATGTTTAGTGGGTACATGGTCATGAAATCAATGAGATTCCGGTGTTGGTCCGCATCGGTCAGTTTAAGGTAGTAGATAGTGTAGGTGTACATTCTGTGCCCCAGGTATACAGCAAGAACAGGCAAAGCGTTTTGTGGAGAATCACCTCGTTCTTTTATCCGCCTGAGGGTATTGACTGCAAACGAGTGGCGCAACGAGTGTGGTGTAGGGGCGCTGATGTTGGTGTTGCCTACAACCTGTTTCGTTTGGGTTAGCCCGATCTCTTTTCTTGCCTGGTGGAAGTAGTTGCGAATACGCTGGCCATATAAACCTTTAGTGGGACTGACAGCCAGAAGATATGGATTTTGGTTATCCGCAGGCAGCAAGGTCTTGCGAAGCTGAAGATAATCCGACAGATAGTTTGCCACGTCCCTGGGGATTGGAATAAGCCGATCCTTACGGAACTTTGTCTTTTTTATGTAGATTGTTCTCTCGTCAAACCTGAAATCACCCACTTTTAATCGCAGGGGTTCAGATATCCGTAAACCGCAACGGGCCAAAAGCTGCAGGGCCATACAACAACTCATATCCTTTAGAAAAAACTGTTTATTTTCCCTGCGAACCTGTTGCCAGGCAGCTTCAAGCAGTTGCTCAGTCTCCCGTTCAGAGAAAATAAAGGGGATGATGTTGTTTCTCTTGAAACGGGGAATTCCGTCAAAAGGATTAGCCTGGCAGAACTCGATCCGCACAAGATATTGAAAGAAACCGCGCAACCCGCCAATCACCGAGTTTATTGTATTCTGGTCTATCGCCAGATCTTTCAACATTTTCAGAAAAAACAGAGGTGTCAGAGGCTTGAGCGTGGTCACATTTTCCATTACCAGGTAACGATCAAGCAGTCTCAGCCAGGCTACTGCTGTTTCGATATAAGCAAGGCTTTTCTGATATTCAATGTACTGTTTCATCAGTGGTGCCAGAAAGCTTTTAAACGAGTTCTCCAAGGATAACCCTCCTCATGAGTTTGAGATGAATATGGAGATACCTGTTGGTCGCTTCAATGTCCTCATGACCAAGCATTTCCTTGATCTCAAAGATCGACACTCCGGCTTCCAGCAGATGTTGTGCATGGCTATGCCTCAGCCAATAGGTGGTGGCCTCTTTGGGTAAACCGGCTTTTCTCATACAGCTTTTTATTGCAAAGCAGACATCCCTTGACTGGACTGGCCTGAACGGCCGATAGCATTGTAGGAAGAGTTCCCGACAATCATTTTCCGGGCGACCTCCGACCAGGTAGGCCGCAATGGCTTTCAGCGTTTTCTGCGGAATCGGCATCGTGACCGGCGAACCGGCTTTGCGGTATCGTACGCACATTTCGGCCTTGCCGAAAGCAATATCATCCAGGGTTAACCTGCTGATTTCCTGTGGTCTCAATCCCATCGTGTAGGCTATATGGACCATCGCATATGTTCGTAATCCGGAAGGGGTTGCCGTGTTCATACTGTCAAACAGTTGCTGGATTTCGCCAGGACGCAGGAAGCAAGGTGGCTTTGCCCAATGGTACATTCGCGGCACCTTGAGTAATGCTGCAAAGTCCCGTTTGATTGCATGACGTTCATGGTAGAGGTACCTCAGAAAACCCTTGAAACAGTTGCGGTTTAATTTTTGGCTTTGCCGAGCATACGGTGCATTATACTCCTGATCAAAGGCGTCTATTTGTTTTATAGTTATTGCTGAAAGTTTGAGATTATTGCGTTTGAGATAGTGGTTGAATGCTTCAAGAATCCGCCGTATATGCTCTACCATTTTCTGGGTATCGTAGCGGGCTGTCGTGCAATAGTGCAGATAGTCTTCAAATATTTTTGGCAATGTTGGCCTTGATTTTCTCGGAATGGGCTGGGGGATAAGTTCTTCTTGGTACAGGAAGTTTGCCAATCCCCGGACAGCCCCTTGTCGCCTACTGATGTCATTGCCGGCATGCATAAATTCCTGCAATATTTTGAGGGTGAAAATTGCATCCCATCCCTTTACTCTTTTTTCTATAAAGGTCTGAAAATCTTGCAGTATTTTATACTGGGAGATGATGTCCGTGTCCCGGTATCCCTGTTCCATCCGCTGTAGAAGATATTGCTCAATTGCCTGCGAGAGCCTTTCACAATCTTTATGATTCATGGTCACGGTTGAATTGTTTGTTCATAATTTGCTCAATCGTGGCCCTGTCAAATGTCTTCATGTCATCCTGGTTTTGAAGTACTTTGGCAGACTGGATCACAGGGCTTCGCGGCAAAGAAAGGACTTGGAAAAAAGTGCCGTCAAAGGCAATCAGGTCTTTGTCTATCAACAGATTACGGGCAACGATGTAGTCATCTAAAGAAATCCCAAGCAAAGAGCAGATCTTGTCATACTGGTAATAGGAAAGTCCCTGGCGGTCGGCCACAAGGATCAGGAAGAAATACAGAATCAGCTCATGGTGGCCGAGGCTGGTGAAATACCCGCCCCGCAGAAAACGGTGACCGATCCAGGCGAAGCTTCCTTCTATCTTTCTGATGCGATCGCCGACAAGGGGTTTTCTGTTGGTCATATGTTCCTCCTGCGACTCAGAATGGTTTGAGATTGGCTCCTGAACTCCGTCGCCCATATCCACGTCGGGGGAAATGCTCTACCACGACACCCTTTCCACCGCAAAAGTGACAATAAGTGACGATTAACGGGTTATTTTGAGGTAATTTATCATACGTGATTACGACTGTTGAAGATGCATCAGCCACGGTTTTTTCAGAAACCTGCATCCTGCGTCTTCGTTCAGCTTGCCGGTGTGCCTCTCTGCCTTTTTCTGTCTGGCGATATCTTTGCTGGGCTAAGCGGTGAGCTTCTCTCTGGGCATATTGCCGACAAGGATCACTGCAATATGCCTGTCCACGCCAGCAGCTCCGGCAAATGTAAAAAATCCTGCCACAGCATCTGCATGACACAGCCTTGAGTAGGATAATCTCCATTCTTCCGTCTTGAACAAAAACGAAAGCCGTGATTAGATGAAAGAGCTTGATGGGCTTCCGTATTTACGGGATGTCTAGAGAAAGGCCCGAAGTTGCAGCTTCGGGCCTTTCGTCCGTTATGAGACTTTCCCATTATTATCGACGGAAAAATGGAAGAAAAAGAAGAAAATCCAAAGAAAAAGTAGGAAGAAGAGACAAAAGTTTATAACTTTAAAAAGCGGGAAGAAAAAACAGAGAAGAAAAGACGCAACATAACTGATCTCGCATCATAATCCATGACTATGTAAGGTGACCTCAATACTGGGGTCATGAAAAAAGAATTGTACAAAATGGAGTATTTTGAAAACCAAAATACTCCAGAAAATATTTGCAGGCCCCTTCGGCAGTGGCGTTAGACGTGATGGTTAATAGTAACTGAATACTGAGCATGAATTAGCCCATCACTCAGCCTTTTTCTGACCTTGCTCACATCCAGGATAATTGCATCTTGGAGATTGTCAGCTACACAATCAATATTTTCCATTGTAAACGGAAAAGTTTTTCTGTAATCAAATAAAATGTCGAAATATCATTCCCGCTTAAGACTTTTACCAATTAGTTTCTCAAAAAACACTAATTCCGGCCAGCCATTACTCCACCATCCACATCCCAAATGGCACCTGTAACCCAACTGGCCTCGTCGCTAAGTAAAAACATAATTACATTAGAAATATCGACGGGCGCCCCAATCCGCCCAATTGGATGAAAATCATTGAACGTTGCCAGCGTTTCATCTATTTTGCTTGGATCGATAAATGCCTCATAAATTGGCGTTTTTACCACCGCCGGAGAAACTGCATTTACTCGAATATTGTGCTCGGCCAATTCCATCGCCATGTGTTGCGTCAAAGAATGTAGTCCAGCCTTTGCCATTGAATATGCGGAGGATGGTGTGGCTTTTATAGCCTGTTTTGCCCACATTGAACCAATATGAACAATTGAACCACCACCATTTTTTACCATATTTTTAGCCACAGCCTGAGAAATGAAAAATGCTGCGCGATTCAATTCCATATAGGTATCGTAAGTCTTATTATCATGCAGAAGGAATGGCATTGGGTTGAATCGGCCTGCAGCATTTACAAAATATTTAACATGACGTTGGTTGTTTGCGGCAAACTCAGCAATCCGCTGTACATCGCTGGCATCGTACAGATTGGCTTGAAGTGTTTCAATATGTCCAAATTCAGTGAGAGCACGCTTTGCAGCTTCAAGTTTTTCTATCTTATCTCCAACGACATATGTATCAATACCACGTTGAAGTAAAACTTTTGCAGTTGCAAAGCCCATTCCACTGGAACCACCCACAATTAAGGCAATAGGTTGAGTTGTGTTTTTCATTGTTATTCCTCCAGATGTAGTTATTAGTTTTGGCCATGAATACATTTTATAGCTAAATGTTGAAGAGTAAAGGTAGGCACAATCCGGTGTGGTAATAACTTTCTGGTAGATCTTATTGGAAAAACAGAAGAAAAAAATGTTGAGAAAATCAGCACCAGAACAAGCCGCAAGAATGGTTGAAACCATTTATGGCTGCAAGTGGTCACTAACGGTTTATTCGCTTATAGCGAACGGGATTAATCGTCCCGGAGAAATGGTACACGAAGTTGAAGGGTTGACCGCAAAAGTGCTAAACGATTGCCTGAGAAAAAACATAGAATTTGGTATCTTAGATCGAGTCTCCTATAACGAGGTGCCACCCCGAGTTGAATACAGGTTTTCTCCGTTTGGTATCAAATTTGTTCGCATTTTAGATGAAATTCAAAAGCTTCAAAGCGAGATTGAGAGTGAAATATAATGCCGCATTGCACCAATTCCTCCCAGTACGTTGCCTTTTCTGAGGCAGGATCAGAATCACTGTAGCTAATGTCCTGGTGTACCAAGCTGTCCTATGAGTCACCGGCCCTAAAGATACTTCCAGTACTCCGATTAGTCCCGTGAACCTTTCAATAAAATTTATTTATTGATTGAAAAGCTATTTCGCACGCAGATAAAGTATTTTTTGATCTGAACCGGCTGCTGTTCGTTCTTCTATCAAAAAGAGATCTGTCTTTGCTTTAACTAGATCAGACAGCTTCTTGTAACCATATAGCCTGGAATCGAAGTCGGGTTGTAACTTGGTAAGGTAACTTCCGAAAGTACCAAGCTGCGCCCAGCCTGCATCGTCAGTTGACTGCTCTAGCGCTGTTAGAATGAATTCCTTTGGGAATTTTTGGCTTGGTACGGTCGGTGCATGAGGTGTTTTATGCGCCGCTGGCTTGCTCTCAGTTTCAACTTTCGATGGTTGAACAACTGGCTCGTCTGAAGCACTTGTACGAAGCACTTCTGTAAATAAAAACTTGTGACACGCATTTCGGAATGCTTCCGGTGTTTTCTTCTCCCCGAACCCAAGAACCGTGAGACCCTCCTCACGCAAACGCATCGCAAGTCCTGTGAAATCGCTATCGCTTGTGATCAGGCAGAAACCATCAAATTTCCGGGTATACAGTAAATCCATCGCGTCAATGATCAGAGTGCTGTCCGTAGCATTCTTTCCAGTTGTATATGCAAACTGCTGGACAGGCTTAATTGCGTATCGCTGCAACACCTTTTTCCATGAAGCACTCGTTGGTGCAGTGAAATCCCCATAAATGCGCTTAACCGTTGCCTCCCCAAATCTCGCGATTTCGGCGAGAAGACCTTCGATGACGGCTGCTTGGGCGTTGTCGGCATCGATTAACACTGCCAAACGCAACGTTGGTTCTTCGGACTCAATTTTTGCGACTAATCGAGGAGATACCATTATTACTCCGATATATTTGGAAAAAATCAGAACCGCCCAAAATATTTCAGGATGGACTGATTTTCAGTCTCTGACCATGCAATTTTTTCATCCTGCTGTGCGTATGCGTAATTATATATCAAGCTGTAACAGGATTACAAATAAGATTGGGGTTTCTTAGTCAGAGTGGAACTCACAATTTCCATGATCATTTTATGCAGTATTGATCTGCAGTCCCTGCTTGCTTGCCGTAGATTTAAAAAATAAGAGATTTTTTTCCTTACCACTTATGCCTTAAACACTATGCCTCGGTTGCGTTCCCCTATCCGTTGCACCAAGGGCAACATATACCCTGGTGTTGAATGAATCTGCTATCATAGCTGTTCAAAGATTTAAATCAGTTTCTTGAGACAGTTGGCAGAAAAATGCTCTGCAAGCTCAATACGGAACTTACTGCTATTAAGCGTAAGCGATAGCCCTGAATGATCTGCATGTTTGTCTGACGATGGAAGCTGCGGGACGATCAAGGAGTAAAAGCGTGGAGCCTCTTTCTCCTTCTTACCAAGTTTCTTTTTCCAATATGAAAATGTGGATAAAGCCAGACCGTTTTTATTACAACACTGCTTTAGATTCAGCGGACTGTGCTCACAGTCCGCAATGTGTTGCCGCCAGAATGTTTGTCTTGAAACCGCCGCTACCCTTTGCTGATTCGTTGCTGACATGATATGCCTCCTGCATTATTTTCGGCATAGCTGAACATGTCGGGAACGGAATTAGAAGATGGTGTTAATAGCTCGCTTACGGTTCTTCGCTGTAATGGCATTCGTTAGGAAGCCCTAAGAAAGCAATTACTTATTACCATCACCTCACCAAAGAACCTCGACAGGTTGAAACAATTGGAACTTAAAATGGGAAAAATGTTTTTCCCATTTTAAGTCAATTAATTGAACCATTTGGCAATAGGTCAAATTGCCTTCTGAAACCTTTTTGAAAGAACGGCCCGCTCGGAAGACTAGGGCGTTTCTCTGGTCCGTCGTTAGTCAATGACGGACAATAAAGATCGGTGATAAAGTTTCAGTTCCATGACGGACATTACGATGCACCGAATTTATGGCTGAGCTCTAAAATGAGTGCTAAGCATGACGTTGCAAGGTATTTACAAAATTGCTTATCAACGTCGAACCTATATCTTGTCAAGCCATTTCATGGAAGAAATCTGGACTATTAGGCAATCACCTCCTCAGTAAAAATCCCGGCAAATCTATTTAATGTTACTTAGCTCTTTAATTGAAAGCTTATCGTCATAAATCCCTGCGGAAACCTGGTAAGGCGTGTTAGGTACTTGGATTATGAAAGTGACTTTACGGGATGTTTCAGTTTCCCCAGGCTTGGCCCACCAGTATTCGACCCAGGCACCATTGGGATCCTTTGACGCTTTGCAAAGATTCTGAGTGAGATTGTTTCCTTTTTTATCTTTGACATTCCACCATTCTTCTGGCGGCATAGTTAACAATTTTGCATTTGGATGTCCAACAACCTGCCGCGCTTCGCAATTATAAACCTGAACATAAGTATCCTTCCAAGTGAATTCTCCTTTGGGGTCATTAAAGGCGGTAAGACCCTCTTTACCAAGGGACTGAAGCACACTGGCAGCCTTTAAAACCATCGAGTAGACTTCCTGTGGCGTTGCGGTTTCTACTGCATAAACATTAACCACAAACACATTAAGCATAAGAACTGTAACAATAACAAATTTTTTCATCCTAATAACTCCTGTTGTGAATTTTTGCCTTAGATTTTATTTTCTGTCCAAAAAGATAATATATCTAAGGCATTTTGGGTTGCGAGCAGAAACATGCATCTATTTTTATTCGACACTCCTGACGATCAATAGAACTCATTATTGAACCATATAACTAGCTGATTTATATTGAAGTTGACACAATTCACCTGCCAAAATCCTGCATCATCTGAGGAGTATCGGGTGGCTGATACTCGAATATCTAAGAGTCTAAAGAGTTCACACCTAACAAAAGATCAGTTTTCCTGTCTAGAAAGGTGTGCTTTTATTTATTTTATCATCAAGATCAACTGTTATTAAATTCTAAACTGATCAACAGCTTTGTTAAGCTCTTTTGACAGATCATTCAAAGAATTTGCACTGGTACTCACCTTTAAACTATTACTGGACATATCGTTCACTTCTTTGTTGATATACTCTATATCTTTAGCTATTGCATTGGCCACGACTGAACTTTGATTTACATTCTCGGTTACTTCCTGAATACCTTGAGCAGCTTGAATAACATTTGCGGCTATTTCTTTTGTGGTTGCAGACTGCTCCTCCACTGCCGAAGCGACAGTATCTATCATCTGGCCGACTCCACTAATGGAAACAGTTATCTCTTCTATTTCCGAAACTGTTTTCTGGGTGGAGTCTTGAATTCTTTCAATTTTTTCTTTAATTTCCAATGTGGCTTTTGACGTTTGTTTTGCTAATTCTTTAATCTCACTAGCAACAACGGCAAAGCCTTTACCGGCTTCGCCAGCACGTGCTGCCTCAATAGTAGCATTCAATGCAAGGAGATTGGTCTGTTCCGAAATATCATTTATTGTTTCTACAACCTTGCCAATTTCTTGGGCAGATTTACGTAGATTATCGATGCCCTTAGAAGCATTTTGGGCCTTAGAAACAACTTTAATACTGGAAATACGTGTGTTTTCAGTATTTTGAGATATTTCACTGATGGTTGCTGTCATTTCCTCGGCTGCCGCTGAAACCATACTTATATTCGTCGAGGATTGCTCGGCAGCTGCAGCCACAGAAGACAAGTTTGAACTCATTTCATCAGCTGCATTTGATACTGCTCTAAGTTTAGCTGAAATCACAGAAACACCCTCAGACATTTCTTCTGAAACAGTTAAAAGAACGCCTGAAGAACTATCAAGTTTCTTTGAGTTTCCGGATACATCGGTGATGATACCTTGCAGTTTTTGGATAAAGATATTAAACCACTTCGATAGTTGGCCAAGCTCATCTTTACTCTTGATCTCAAGGCGCTTAGTGAGATCACCTTCTCCTTCGGCCGTATCCTTAAGTCCCGCAACAACTGCATTGATCGACCGTGCAATATATCCCGTAATTAACACCATAACAAAAATGGCTATAACAGTAACTACGAGTGAAATTATAGCAGTTAGACGCCCTAAATTTTTTACAGGTTCATAAATTTCTGAAGTAAGAGCATTAACCACAACAGTCCAACCAAGTTCCGGCACTGTTTTGTACGAAACGATTTTCTCAATATCATTTAAACGATATTCAATAGAGCCCACTTTAGTGGCAAGAATCTTCTTGCCAAAGTCAAAAGAACTGAGATCAAGTTTTAAAATTTGAGATTTGTCAGGATAAGAAAGAACGAGACCTTCAGTATTGATCATATAAGCATAACCAGATTTACCTACCTTAATTGGATCAATAAATTTACTATTAAAAACACTAAGATCTAAAGCCCCAAATAAAACACCTACCGTATTATCATTGTCAATGACCGGCGCTGCTATAAAAAATAATGGATTACCGTTTGCGTCTTTTGCACGAATTTTAGAAATAGTAGTATTTCCTTTAATAGCTGTTTGGAAATACGATTGTTCGAATATATTTATTTTATCAACCTGGCTAGGCTGATCAGAAGCGATAATATTTCCCTTGATATCTGCGATACCAATGTTAGCATAATAGATATAATCATCACTAAATTTTTTTAACATTACATTGACTGATTTTCTAGAAGCTTTACCTAAAAAATCATCTTTAAAGGCTTGTATAATATCTTTCTGCTTACTCCAATTTTGAATATTCAACTTACGTTCAACAAGCCAGGTATCCAAGAACTTTGAGACACTATCAACAGATGATTCTAATTGTGCTTTCGAATCATACTCGAGAGCATTTTTAGCCTTGAAATAGGAGGTTGTAGACGCGACTGCCATACCAACAATAATTATGAGTATGGCAGGAACAAGAATTTTATTTTTTATTGATATATTCATGGATTAGATTTTAATGAAAGAGATTTAGATTTGTTTTGGAATTATATAAAACCAATTTCCAGATGGCTATCAGTTAAATATTCAGCAATATATAATCAAGGATAACTGTTCAGGAAATATCGAAAATCGAGACACTAAGAACCTTCTTTTTTGCGAGCAACATCAATGGATGTAATTAGAAGTAAATTCAAACTTCAGCAGCATTTACGCTTACAGCAAACAGGAAAAAACCAAAACCAACCTATTCATAATATTAAGCAGTTCGACGATTATCGGACATTGATGAACTAAATAATAACGCCACTACAGCTAGATAGATACATCGGAAAGTCAGCCAATCGGCGACCTGATTAATAACTCTCCTATTGCGGAAAAAGTTTGAAGAAAAATTTTTCCGATATTATCGAATTATCTTGCCTAATCACTTGAGTGACTGATTGAAAATTGGCTTGTTATGCATGTGTAATTTAATACTAAGCCCATTTTCACCAATTAATCATTGGTTACTCACTCCTAATGATATAGCTTATGATAACTATTTTTCGATGTCAAGGAAGCGGGATATTATTTTTCTTCCGAGTAACAAAAATATGTTTTGCATTAAATGACATGAAATATCAAAAGGATAACTTGTTATTTTAAACTTTCGTTAAAAACATTCTGTTACTTATAAAATTTGACCCGGCATCGTCCAGGTCGGACGCTGACAGTGTTAACCATATCAGTACTTTCATAGCAGTATCTCAGTTACTATCTTCCACGCTGCCTGACGCTTATGTCGAAGTGACCAGCAAATACTTTCTGGAACAATTAATGATATGAGACGCTTCATTAGCCCATGTTTAACACAGCAAAAATAATATCTAAAAAATATAACCACATAGAGCCATTAAATATTTCCAGTGGCACTACATTCGCATTATTTTGCATCAGTTGACCATTTTGCGAAGGCCCACCGGGGCAGAAGTCATCCCGAGAACATCGTAGAGGTTTTTCAGTTTGGGTTCGGCTACAGTTGTTTTGCGTATATGAAGCGTCCGGCCATCTTTTTGCCTGAAGGTAGCTGTTATCCGCTGCTGCCCTAAAAATATTTTGCGCAATGAGGTCCAACTGTCTTTTATATCACCGCCCTTCAGTTTCCGCCGGATAGCCTGAACTGCCTGGTATGCCAAAACCGTGATGAACAAATGCCCTTCGGCGCGTTCCTCTTTATGATGATAAACCGGACGCATTCCCAGCTCCGACTTCAGACTGCGGAATACCGCCTCCAGGTCAGTTAACATGGTGTATGTCTGCCATAACGTCACTTCATCCCAGTCCAGTTCGTTGGTTCGCAGACAATAGACGCCGGGATGGGTCAATCGCGTACCCTCAACCGGGGTCCTTTCCCAGCTTAAAGCAGTTACCACCTCACCTCCATCATCGTTGACCAAATCGATACGGTAGTGTTGAGCAATGCCGCAACTTTTCTCCTGGAGTCGACCGATTCGCTGCAAAACCTTGTCCCGCTTTTTTGTGCCTCCTGGTTTTGCAAGGCTCGCGGCGATCTTTTGCAAACCTGCTTCAAATCGATTGATAAAACGGGCATTCATAGCATCTTCCTTCTCTTGCCTTTGTTCAGAATGACAATATAACCGCACTTCCAAGCCATCTTCTCGCATAACCCGCTGTATTTGAATAGTCTGCCTTGAGGCCGAAGATACTGGCACCGCCTGCTCTGCCTTAAACTGACGAGCTCGCTCACGACTGACGACCAGATAACGATATTTTTGTTCGACCAGCCAATCAATATTGGCCTGGCTGGCGATGCCCCTGTCCATGATCACCATCGCACCCTTTGGGGTCTCCAGCCCTTCAAGCATGGATTGAAGTGTTGTCGGCTCAGACACGCTGCCTTCGAACATTCTTGAACGTCTGACAAAGCCGCTGCCATCCAACACCAGGCCAAGAGTCACCAGGGGGCAATCGCTGCGCTTTTCTTTGGAATGGCCACGACGGGCCTTGGCATTGCCGGCCATCTCACCCTCGAAATACGTGTTGGTCAGGTCATAAAGGGTGACGGTTGTCGGCAGGGAAAACAGATCATTGATTCGCGAAAACAGGGCGGTTTCAATCGTCTGCCGATGCCGCACCAGAAGATCTGAGGTTCTATATAACCGCATCAGTGACATGGCTTCATAATCCACATCAATGAGTTCACCAAGAGCACTTCGTTCTGTCAACCATTGCCAGGTGGCAAGTTCGCTGCCAGGTTCAGCCATTCGGCCGATGATGCTGCCTAGAGCCGCTGCCTGCTGGATACCATTAAAACCAGCTGAGATAAGAATTTCTGGCAGCCCAAGCCATTTCAGAATCTCCAGCCCCACATGCTCGACCCCAATCGACCGGGGACGTACCAACTCCAGGGAAGCAACATCCACTTCCGCATAGGTAACCAGCTGCACCACTTCTTGCTGATAACCAGGTTGCGGAGCAGCTACCAACTGTGCTGCGTAGCGCTGCGCCAATTTTTCTATTTTGTCCGAGGGCGCGACCAGTACCATTTGTCCCACAAGTATCGCTTCAATGCGGGTACAAAGCTGGGGCCATTGTTCGCGTGGCAAAGAAAAGTTCCTGCCCAGGTTGAGCAAGGTCTTCTGCCGCACTTTGCCGCCGATTCTTTCCGAGGCAACCAGGCGGTAGGTATAATATGCTTCGCCTGCTACCGAGGTGCTGGTCTTTGTCTGTCGAATATACATGCCTGATCATTGACATATTTCGCCAAGAAAGGCAATAGTCTAAAAAGCAATTATGGCACTACATTTTAATCCTAACACAGCTACATCTGAAATTATTGAATATTTTTTACACAATGGAGTGAAAAAAGATGGGTTTTGCACTGATCTTGTTAAACATGGGTTAGGGCGCTATTTTATCGGTGACAACTTTGAGTTATAGGCAGTGAATGTTGCCCCTTTTCGATTGTAATTTGGACCATGACCAATGTGGAAATGCAATTTTTCTTAAATGGTTGAACTAGCCAGGAGGCACGTAAATTGGCTAAAAGAGTATGTCGACATAAACCAAGATTTTTGGGAAATTATCTTTAACTCCAGCATAAGGTGCGACGGTTCGGGGGGTAGAGAGGAATGAAACGTAAAACCCGGTTAAGATACCTTGCTACGCTTCACGAGCCAGGTCATGGTAATTGGATGGACGTCGAAAAATCTAGTGGCATCCGCTACGGTTCTCTGTTCAGAATCGACTAAATGCAGGATTTCCTATTGCTAAGGCACTTTGTTATCGAAAGATATTCAAAATTTTAGGGTAATCACCGGCGCCGGACGGTAAGTTGCTTTTCGTTTTTTGTTGGCGCTGCGCGATAGCATCATAACCCAAAGCATTCACACATTGTTGGTAGTGACTGCTATTCTCGCCATCATCTCCAAACACCATTTCACTTAAAGAAGACTGATTATCATCATACCTTTTGCATCTGATAGTGTTTTCTTCAGCTGCAGTTATATTTCCAGAATCCTTGTTGATTTTTACCAGTGTGGGTAAAAAGGCATAATCCCGGCCTATTCTTTTAATGCCTAAGTGAATGACATTTTCCGCTTGTGGATACTTACGGTCTGCAAGATACAGTTCTGCCAGTTTTATATAGGCTTCCACGGGTGAATTTCTATTACTGAGCAACTGTGTAAGATTCTTGGCGGCATCTTTATATTTCCTCACCGAAATATTCGTTGTCGATTTGGCGATTGCAACTGATGTAGGAGCAGTTGGAGAGTTGAGATGACTCTTTTTTGATATATCGCTCGCGAGCTTTGTGTTATTGACACTTAATGCATTTATGATCTCAATAGCAACCATGTCCTGTTTGAGCCGTGATGTAGACGTTGAACTCCTAACAATAGCCGAGAATTTATTAGTACTGATTTCCGGGGGTAGATCTCCGCCTGCATACACTAGGTTCAGATATGTTTTGAGTGAGTCAATTCTTTCACCACTGTCATCATGGCTCTTATTCATTGAAGCCAAAACATTCGTAATGTTTTCGACCATATACTTTTCAAGACCTGAGCGCCAGCGTTCCAGTTTTTTGTTTAACTCTGAACTGGCGGAGGTACTTATCTTCTCTTGGTTTTTTTCTATAAGATCATAGGTAAATACTCTGAACATCTCAATTCGCTCTGAGCGGATACCGTTTGCGTCACTAATCTGTTCAAGAACTAACGGAAACTCTTCATAGTTGTAGTTTGCACGAATGAGTAGATCCAAACCCATTTTGTCTGCTTCTATTTCATTGTCTCTCGACCATTGCGGTATGAGCATATCTCCCCAGACCAGGCCAAGAGATTGGAAACCAAATTGTCCATCGAGTCCTTTATTATGATATTTGTTCTTCTTGGTAATCTGGTCGACATAATCTCCACCTGCGGCCATAATCATGCCGCTCATATCGAGTGTTGTCTCGACTCTTTCGGCAAAACTTTTTTCACTGACGTGACGAAGCAGGAGGTGTGACAATTCGTGGGCCAAAACCGAGGCGAGCTGATCTTCGTTGCCAACCTTGCGCAACAGCCCTGTACTAACGTGTAACAGGTTTAGTTCGTCAACATAGGCATTCATAGTTTCTCCAGTCTCAATGAGCACTGTGAGTTCCGGTTTTGTCCCTTTCCAACTATTTAGCAGCCTGTCGACGATGGTCGTAATGTAATTCGCTACATCTTTGTCGTTATACAAATAGGTGTTGCTTTCAAGATAGATTGCTATATCCGGGCTGAGTTCACCTGTATATCCGGCTTCCAATTTCTTCTTCTCTTCTTGTGACTTGTCGAACCAGGATGGATCGGGTTTAGCTTTAAGATTCACCTGATCTAGCAGTATTGCCTTGTCTGAAAAATTCGAACTTGTGACTGACTTAATCGAACACCCACAGAGTGTGAATAATCCGATTACCACTAAAGTTCTCAATGTTATTGAAATCATATTGTTATTCACATTTTGATCCGAATCCAACAGCAAGAGGCTTTTTACTGTCAACTGACCTCCCTGGCGCAGATTCCGGACATTTAGCCAGGATAGGATTATTGAGTATCAGTTGCGAGGCTCTCAGCCATACTAGCTTGCCTCTGAAATTCACCTGAAGTAGTGATCTCGGGGACCTGGCCAACACAATAGTTCCCTTGATTTCAGGTTCAGTGACGTTTTGTAACACACCAAGTTTTTTCCCTTCTGCCGAGTACTCCGTCAGGTCTTTGGCATATACGCCAACTATCACTTGTTGTTCGGCAATTGCTATAGAACACCAAATCGAAATGATAAATAAAACTTGAAAAATCAAAATTTTGACGTTCATTTCTATCCTCATTTTAAAATTTTCAGGAGAAAGCAAAGGGCCTGGTCAGCTCCTTACAATTTATAAAGCAATCCCTAAGCTTGATCGGATTTGCTATAAACGAAAGGAGTGAAATGCCTATCCAGTCCATTGGAGCGATTCGACATTGCCACATTATCAGCGCTAACAGCAGACTCATGCATACCGGAATAATTATTTTTAGAAACAAAAAGAAAAGGATACTCAGACCAAGTCTCGACAAGAAGTTTATTGATTGATCTATTTTGCTGAAATGTACGAAAGCTATATGGCCAAGAATCCCCATACTGAAGGTAATTGCAAGAAGAGCCAGTATCTCGATTACCGCGGCAGGCACATCACTCAAAAGCTTGAAGTAATCGGAACCGTAGGTAAGATAATTGTCTAGCGCCATGGCAAATAAGTAGACGCCTGGGACCTGCCCATTTATCGGGCTGATGGTGGTATCGTGCACCCCCGTGATCTGAGTGCCAAGAAGGACAATTCGTCCCCCGATCAGACCTTTCAAGTCTTCATGGGTCTTCTGAGAGCCGCCGCCAAGGAACCAGGTTGCATGCACAGTGTCAGTATAAGTGCATGATTCACTTTTACCTCGATTTGCTGTTGAGGAAAAGGATTGACCGACAGCACTCCAGAGTTGTGACCCCAAATATCCAATTTTACTTGAGAAACTATCCTTATCTATGTCTGCACATAAGATACCGCCTGCCTTAAGCGCAGCCTTATGTTCCTTGCTTACTATTGTGCCCCAGCGCACCATCATCGGTTTTTTGAATGCTGAATAGTCTCCTGCTTGTAGAGCAGAACAATCAGCCTTGAAAGTTTTGTCATCAGCTCGGCAAACTTCTTCATAAAGAGCAAAGGCCGGTGTCATATATTGCTTATCCTGGAAGATGAAACTTGGATAACCATCTCCGCATCCTGCCCAACCGGTGTAGGTTTTATGTGCGTTTGATTGTTCTATTTCTATGATTACCGGAATGTTGGATTCGATATCTTTTTTTGCATTAGCTTCTTTTGAATCGGGCGGAAAATCGCGAGAAGAAGAACAAGTATCCACACCCTGGACGTCTTGTACAACAAGTGGAATAAAGATCGGTATGGCTGAATCGGCATTAATTTCGTTCTGGGAAATTGTATCGACTAGTTGGTGAAGAGAATCGTTAGGTGTTTCATGATTATGGCTATAAAGCAGATCAATAAACACAGCCTTTGGTTTGAAAGCCAAAATATCAGTGAGAAGCATGTCTTGGGCGATATAGGACATTGGCCAAGACTCACCTATCTCTCTAATATAGCTATCGTCTATGAGAACAACGGTGATTTTATCTTGAGCAGTTGAGTCGTACCAGGGACCACCTATCATGCGCATGAATAATGATCCTGACTGAATGGATGCTGCGGCTTTAATACCAAAAGGATCGAACTGGGCGATTCCACCCCAGAACAGACTGGTGAGCAGGGTTGAGTAGAACAACCCCTTTATCCAACGGTACTGAATTCGTGTCGAAGCAACTCGTTCCTTATCCATGAATAATTAATTCTCTGACAAGTAAAGTTTTTTGAGGAGACTTGAGCTTAGGTGATCGGCGAGAGCACCTACTTGCATTAATACCAAGCGAAATTCATGCCAGATTTGATTAATTTTCTAACATTACAAATGTTACATACAAAAAAATGCCTATAGCACAAAAAACACTAACAAGTGGCAAATAAATGTCGGCAATAGACATCTATAAATCTCAAAGATTGCTATCCAAACCTAACCGTTGATTTCCAAACGTGTGGCTCTGACTGAACCAAAATACTAAATTATTTTGAACAACGCTATCAAACATTTATTTTCTCGCTATCCATATACATAATTCTCAATCGTACCGTTCTTGCATACAGCGGAATCCTATAGCCGTCGATCAAGAAGGTGAACATGTAATATATCATTTTTTGACCTATAGCGAGGATGTAAAATATTAAGAAGTACGTGTTACAGAGCTCAACGATATTTTTATATTATCAAACTTTAGGCACTTTGAATTTAACATTATACATTCATTAAAACAAATAAAAAATCCTTCGAAATTTATTGGAATAGTACCTAAACTTATACCAAATCCACCAGCTCCATCACCCAATCGATGAATTTATCCCTCTTCTGGTATCCTCTGGTATCAAATTAACACATTGATATATCGACGCATAATTTTAAGCCACAATGCTTCAAAGCTTTTTTAAAAAATTGAGCATCTACGTCAAAACAGGAAGTTAGCGAGTAGAAAAAATTCATCGTCAATCGCCCATCACCGAAAATATCAATCCATTCATAAAAATTCTGAGTAAGAAGACCTTGTCTGATTGGTGGGGATAGCAACTGTTCTTATTGACTTTACAGGGACCAGGTCTGTTAAGGAGTTAGTAGATGTTGGATGTACAGAAGTACGTATTTTCTGGAGTCCAGCTACACCTGTAATTCTTATTGAAAAAGAAAAAGGAAAATATGGAGTTATCTGTCACCTCGTCGAGGAAGTAAAGGACAGGCTAGTGCTCGGAGTTTTAGATTTTGACCCAAGGCTAATGGGACCTATCATTTCATAGGTGTTGACTCTAGCTATGCAATACCCAAACGCAGAAAGCGGTGAGGCTACATTTGTTTCACCTGTAGTTAATGCGAAAATTGGCAACAAGGTGTTCTAGAATGCTTTTACGTTATCTACGAATTGGTCTAGTCGATTGAAATAGTGATTACTCCAAACTCACTGCGGTATAGCAGATTAAATCTCAAGTTTTAAATTGAATATTGCAAAGGAAAACCTTGACTGACCTTGCCGTGGTTCCCACGTTTATAGATCTGCTGTGATTCGAATCAATGAGCTGTCCCAACACCCTATCAGCATAAAAAAGTTTTTTGAATCAAAAGAAAAAAATATTCCTGACAATGATAAATGATTTTAGAATACCGTATTTTCCCAGAAAAACCACCAAGGTACTTGCTCCATTTTTGACCATTGTCGGCGTTAAGACTGCTTTCCTAACAGTGCAGATCCCGGATTGACCTCCTCGTTTTTTGTTTCAGTTAGTATCTTGCAAGGTGCCTGACACTCCTGCAGAAGAGAACAGCGAATATTTTCTGGAATTTTCTTGTACAGGAAGCAGGTAAAATTCTGATAGGCATTTGGTCTACCGAGAACAAAAAGTCCACAGTAGTTATGTCAAGATGGGTAGGAAAACGATTTTTATGAGGTTTGGCTTGGTAATCTTAATTAATTATTTTTTAGAAACATTTTTTTGATAAAAAATCAAGGCGCAAGAAATAACTCATTGGAATCGTAATGCTTTTAGTGTCTTGCTAATCAAGCATCTCTCTAATTTTCGAGGCCAATTCATTTTTTGAGAATGGCTTTTGGATAAAATGCATTCCCTCTACCAACAAACCTTGGTTATCGATTATATCAGAGGTGTATCCGGACATGAACAGGCATTTTATCCCGTTGTTAACGGTTAAAAGTAGTTCTGCCAGGTCTCGACCATTCATCTCGGGCATGATCACATCGGTTATCAACAGATGGATTTTCATGTCTGGCGATTCCGTCAAGCGGATAGCTTCTCCTGGGGTGCTTGCTGTCAGTACTGAGTAACCGAGTCTTTGGAGCATACTTGTGGTCATTTGCAGAACCGATGGGTCGTCTTCTACCAAAAGAATGTTTTCTCGCCCACCCTCAGCAGGTGTAACAACTCCGCCTCCTGTTTCTTGTCCCATTGTTCCGGTCTCCAGATACCGGGGGAGGTAGATCGTAAAAACTGTGCCTTTTCCCAGTTCACTGGCGACATCTAAAAAGCCTTTATTCTGTTTAACCGCTCCATATACCATTGCCAAGCCCAGACCGGTTCCTTGACCGACATCTTTTGTGGTGAAAAAGGGTTCAAAAATATGATCCAAAGTCTGCTCATCAATTCCACAGCCAGTATCATTCACAGAGATCAGGACATATTCTCCAGAAACGCACCCAGCATGTATTTCACAGTAATTGTCATCCAGGAAGCAGTTTCCCGTCTTGACAATTATCCTGCCGACGCCTGAGATCGCATCTCGAGCATTGATGCAGAGGTTTGTTAAAATTTGGTCGATTTGGGATGGGTCTGCTTTGATCGTCCACAGATCGGATACAGGCTGCCATATGAGATCGATATTCTCACCGATGAGCCGCCAGAGCATCTTGATTTGTTTTTCTATAGTTTCGTTTAGATCAAGCACTTTTGGCGCAATATTCTGTTTTCGAGCAAAAGCCAACAGTTGCCGGGTAATGTCGGCGGAACGCCTAGCTGCACTGCGGATTTGTTCCAGGTCACCATAGAGTGGCTCGGCTGGACCTATTTGTTCCAGTGCCATCTCAGCATGTCCAAGGATAACCCCAAGCATATTATTGAATTCATGTGCGACCCCGCCTGCTAATTGGCCTACCGACTCTATTTTCTGGGCCTGAATCAATTGCTCCTGGAGCCTTTCCCTCTCTTCTGCAGCCTGATTACGTTCGGTGATATCGCGGAACGACCAAAACCGACCTATGATCTTCTCTCTTATCTTTAAGGGCTGTGAATAGCGCTCAATGACACGGCCATTGGCCAAATGGAGCGTATCCTCACTCGACTCTTCCGGATGGGCATTTAGTTCCATAACTCTGGCTAGAAAATCCTCTGGACTTGCCATTTGTGCAGTGACGAAACTGAGCACTGGATCATCAACTGTCACATCAAGAAGTTCTGCTGGGACGTGAAAAATATCGACAAACTTCTGATTCCATCGTGCGATTTTCCCGTCTAGCCCAATAATCAAGATTCCATCTGCTGTTGACTCCAGCGCAGCGTTAACAAGAGATTTCGAGTAGGATAGTTTTTCTTCGGCATGTTTGCGCTCTGTTATGTCTTGAGCAATGCCTGCTGTTCCGATTATTAACCCGTTTTCATCATAGATAGGCGTTTTGTACGTGTGGTGCCATTTGATTCCATCCGGTGAAGCTATCATCTCTTCCACGTGTTTTTTCTGGCCAGATACACACACATCATGGTCATCAGCCAGGTAACTCTTGGCCATTTCCTCAGGAAACAAATCGAGATCGGTCTTGCCAATGCATTCATCGATTGTATGCCCACAGGCCTTTGCGTAGGGCTCATTTATCATCTCAAGTCGACTCTCCGTATCCTTAAGCCAGGCCATCATTGGTAAATTATCCAAAATGGCCCGCTGGCGTAGGAGTAATCTCGTTTTGCCCGCTTCAGCCTTCTTATGCTCGGTGATGTCCTCATACATGCCAAGGACACCGATAATTTCATTAGATTCGTCGCGGAGGGGCACTTTTGAAGTGCGCAGCCATATCTGTTTTCCTTCTGGAGTGGTCTGCGGTTCGTCATAGGCAAGTTTAGAGATGCCAGATTCAATAACACTAAAGTCATCGGCTTGATACAACTCCGCCTGTTCTTTCCAAGCCAACTGAAAATCATCTTTGCCAATGATTTCATCACTATGTTCAACTCCAGCATCCTTGGCGAAGACGTTATTGCAACCTATATAGCGTAATTTTCGATCTTTAAAGAATATTCTTACGGGAGCTGTATTTATTATAGTCTGGAGGAGCTTGTTCGAGTTGAGAGTGGCCTCCTCCGCACGTTTACGCTCGGTGATGTTCTCGTGCATTAAAACAAATCTTTCTGGTTTTTCATTGTTGTCGTTGAGCGAGAAACCAATAGTCCGTATCCAAGCGGGAACATCAGGAAATTCGGGGACCGAATTGTATGCGTTGAAATATGTATTAGGAAAATGAACAATCGCACCGTTCCTTAACTGGTCGAAGAACTCCCCCATTCCTATTTGTAGTAATTGATGATCACGAAAAATCGAATAACTTGCAGGTGGAATAGATCCAAAAAGCAGTTTGTATGAATGATTTACCTCTAGCGTACACCCATCTTTATCCAAAATTTGCATGGACATCGGATTTTTGGTTATGATGTCCTTTAAAAATCTTTCAAGTCGTTTGTGTTCGGTGATATCACGCACACTAGCAATGACCCCGTTGATAGCCGGTTCAGCCAAAAAGCTCTGGGCAATGGCCTCTGAGTAAACCCAACCTTGCGTTTTGTGGATATGCCTGTATTGAACGGTGACGGTTTTTTCAGGATTTTCGACGGCCTCATTCCAGGCAGCAATGACGTCTTTTAAGTCATCTGGATGAATGAGAGTATCTATAATCTTTCCCTCCAATTGGGAAACCGGATACCCGGTGATTCTCTCAGCTGCAGGACTTACGTACCTTTGCCTTCCATCGGCGTTGATGAGGACCAGGCTATCCAAAGAATTCTTGACGAGAAAGTTCAGCCGCGCCTCACTCTCTTTCAATTTTTCCTGAATAATTCGCCGTTCTGTGATATCGCTGAGCACTCCATTCCAGACAATATCACCAGTAGGGGTTGTGGTTGGATCAGCTTCAAGCCTGATCCAACGGACATCCTGGCGGATGATAAAACGGCCTTCCCAGCGGAAGGGAATACAGCGTTTGGTAGCATCTCGTGTTGCGCTCTCTAATTTTTCACGGTCATCCGGATGGGCGATGGAAAAAGCTAAGCTTGGGTTACTCTTTACCTCCTCGGGATCAATGTCCAAAATCTGGCAGATTGGCGGACTCAAGTACTCGAACTGCATTGCACCAGTATCCCTAACTCGCAAGATATACACGCCATGCGGAATCCGATTGACCAAATTATCGTAGCGGAGAGTGATCTCGCTTAGTTCTTGGTTTCTTGTGACAAGTTCAACAGTTCGTTCCTCTATAGTCTGTTCGAGTTTTTCCTGGCTCTGGTGGAGTTCAATTTCTCTCTTTCGAAGGTCTCGGATCATTTGGGAAAAGTCTTGAGCATCCGCCAAGGCTTTCTGGCCAAGTCGTTCCGCAACCTGACGGTAGTAGTCCCGTTCAATCTCAAGTTGGGAGAGCGTTTTCAGCAGATCTTCCCTCTCTGAACCCTTGTCGTCCATGTCACATATTCTCTGCCAAAATTATAAGTACCCCGGTCCAGTCGAGGCCACGACTTCTACCCATCATCGGGGCGATTTCCACCCCGGAGTAAAATCCCAATAAAGGTATCCCTGCTTGCTTCATCACTTTTTGAATATCAGTCGCCTCCTCTTCTTCCGTAGCGGAATATTCTGCTGTCCGACCTCCACAATTGATGTAGAGGGCAAAAAATGGTTTCCTTCCCTCCGATTTTATCTTGGTAATGATTTCTGGAGCGTTATCACGGACTGATTTCAGCATCATCCGGTTGTCACGAACCATGAATTGGATCTCCTGGTCAACACTGAGGTCGGTCTCAAACATGCCGATACCAGTCCCACCATGAACAACACCAGTGATTAGCCTGTTCACGTAATTAGATTCGAGGGGTTTACCGAAGCGGTCTCCATGATTGACACCGATCGTCAGATTACTGATGATCGGGCGTTCGTCCTGCCATTTGCTGTTACCGAAGAGCTGGTTGAGAATTGGGACAACAGGTTGGCCATCTAATTCGTAGATGACATCATCCTTCATCTTGGTGATCTTGCGGTAGATGCCATCGAGTGGGATGCAGCCATGCATGATAGTATTATAAACGAAAAAATCACCGGCTAACATACAGCCAACGGCTTGTCGGGTATCGGTCCGAAAACCGCAAAATTGTTTGGTTCTGCTGAAATTGTAATCTCCCATAAGACCGGCGCCGAAGATGGGCACATGGCCTGCCAATTTTTCTTCAATCCCGTGCAAAAGCGGAGCTGAAGAGTTGAGGACTGGTGGGCTGGATGGAGTTGCTGGAATGCGAATCGAATCGTAGAAGAGAAGCAAAAGTTTATCGGCCGTTGAAAGTTGCAGACCATTGATCATCAGTTGACCAGCCGAAGCCTCATCCAGGTCCATTCCGCCAGCCGATGAAACCGAGAATCGGACCGAATCTGATTTTATAGCAGCAACTGCTGCAGGGTAATCACGGTAAGAAAGCTCATTACTGGTAATAACCCCGAGACTTGAGCCACCGATAATCGGGGTAGCATCGCCAACGACAGATCGAAGGCCATCATAGAACAGTCCCAGATCAACATGACCACTACAAAAAGCAATCAGCATATCGGCATGGTCGATACCACCAGCTTGCAGTGCTGATCGCGCTATACTTTGACCCAATTTATAACCTTCATGGTCGTTATTGTAGCCAATTCCGATTTTAGTCATTTCGTTATCCGTCCTAACTTAAAACGTTGCAATCTCGTTGAAGGAATTTTAAGTTTTATTCATTCCAAAACAAAATCTAACGATTTGCACCCATGGAGCAGTTAACCTGTATATCTCAATGGATCATCGAGACCAGCAACAATTGCATAAAGTGGCATCGGGAAATTATGAACATCTGAGAAGACTAATCATAACTGAGTATGAGCGTCAATTTTATTCTGCCAATGATGATAATCATAAGATTCACGCTTTCTCAATAAAATACTTGGAAAACATGTGACTGGCCATGAGATTGGAAGGAAACAATGGGAAGCCAATATTGCAAATTCCCCCTTTTAAGTAATATGCCTACATTAATAAGGAAATTCCGGTTAAAACTTGAATTCTAATACTCGGTTCTAGAGATGTTTACCAGTGGAGATAAGGTTGCTATCCAATGGAGGAAATGTCTGTAGGAAATGTAAATCAAGTGCTCGGTATGGTTGATTAACATTTTTCCTGAGAGGGTCAGTTCTGTTAAAAAGATTGAATCGATCGGAAGTGGAGTAACTGCAGATCAGAGATATCCAAAGATAAGGCACTGCTCTTCTCCCTAGTCCTCCACTTGATCTTCTTCTTGCAAGTTCTGGTTCTAATTAGCCCAGATACCTATCAACTTTTATCGTGCCGCGTGTATTTCCGGTAAGCCAGTGTGACATGATTGAGTGTGCGAGGTAGAATCAGCCATTTATTCTGACAACCGAAAGGAGAATGGCCGATGGAATACAGAAAACAATCGAAGCTTGAAAGAGGTCGAGCAGCTATTTACGACCTGGCGTGCCAGCCGGAAACACGAAGGCCCGCATACCAGATGATTTATGGGAAGCTGCCGCCTCTCTTGCAGCGCAATACTCTATCCACCAAATTTCCAGAGACCTTCGACTTAACCACACCGCCCTCAAAGATCAGGTTGCTGCCCGCACCCAGGAAAACGATAGCACCACCGCACCGCAGGCGTGTTTTCTGGAGCTGCCTCCACCGCAATCTCCTCCGTTGTCGGAATGCTTGATTGAGATGGAAAACCGGCATGGAGAGAAGATGCGGATGCATTTCGCCGGTGAAGTGAGCCTTGACCTTTTAGCAGTTAGTCAAAATTTCTGGACGAGAAGGTCATGATCCAGCTCACACCGCAGACGCGGATTTTTGTTGCTATAGAAGATGCTGATTTCAGGAAAGGCATTGATGGATTGTGTGGTCTGTGTCGAAGCGTTCTGAAAAAAGACCCTTTTACCGGGGCGGTATTTGTTTTCCGTAACCGGCGCCGGACAGCTCTTAAAATTCTGGCCTATGATGGCCAGGGTTACTGGCTTTGCCATAAGCGTTTGAGTAAGGGGAAATTTACCTGGTGGCCGAGGTTGGGCGATAGTACTGTTAATCAACTTGCCGTTCATGAGCTCCAGTTGCTGATGTGGAACGGAAACCCTGAATCTGCCCAGGTTGCTCCCGCCTGGAGAAAAGTCTGATTTTATTAGTCTTGTAAAATATCCGTGCGTTCCACCTTTGTTGTTGGTATTGTGCTGCTCATGTCTCAAATACTATCATACAGAGGGCGGAGAGTCACTGCCGCCGATATTACTCTTATCAGGAATACCATTGCCGCACACCCGGATGATTCCCGTCGTGCGCTCTCTAGAAGAATATGCCGGGCCTGGGACTGGACGCAGCATAACGGACAACCAAAAGATATGGTATGTAGGGGATTGCTGCTCCATCTTGAGCGGGAGGGGCATATCACACAGCCCCCTCCAAAATGTAAAACCGGTCAATATCGGCGTAAACGGCCGGAACCGGTTGCAATAGACGCAGCACCCATCAATACCGGGTTGAAAGAAATCCGTTCACTGCTTCGTTTTGAACAGGTGCGGCGAACTCCCTATGAAAAACTGTTCAACGGTCTCATCGAGCATTATCATTACCTGAGCTATGCCCAACCGGTTGGCGAGCATTTGAAATATGTAGTTTTCTGCGAGCAACGCCCTGTTGCCTGCCTGGCCTTTTCCTCAGCAGCCTTTGCCCTTAACGTCCGAGATGCTTTTATTGGCTGGTCCAAAGAGCAGCTGGGCAATAACCGTCATTTACTGGCCTATAACACGCGTTTTCTCATTTTGCCCTGGGTTCAGGTGAAGTTTCTCGCCAGCCACCTCCTTTCACAATGTGCCCGTCGGATATCTTCAGACTGGGAGGCCTTGTATAACCACCCAATCTACTGGCTGGAGACCTTCGTCGATACGGAACGTTTTGCCGGAACCTGCTATAAGGCTGCAAACTGGACCTATCTTGGACAGACCAAGGGCAGGGGGAAATACAATAAGACCCAAAAACAGCTCACCTCGATCAAGGATATTTACGGCCTGCCACTTGATTCAAGGTTCAGGGATAAATTGTGCCAATGAAAAGGAAACTCAAACGACGGCAAAGGCCGGTCAAGAAGAAGATAGAGCTCGACATGGATCAGCTTGATGAGCTGCTCAAACGTGCTGAAAGCGGGAGCCTTCAAGAAAATGATGTTGAGCTTATCAGGGGAATGGCTGAATGTATCGCTTTATTGAGTCAGGCTGTTGATGATAAGGCATCTTCGGTCAAAAAACTGCTCAGAATGGTGTTTGGCGCAAAGACCGAGAAAAAGGGCAATGTCCTGAATGATACCGACAAAAACGACACCGGTAAGGGTGAGGATCAGGAATCAACTGTTGCAAAGGGTGGTAAGAAAACAGAGACCGGGACGCAATAACGGCAAGAATGGTGCGGATACATATACCGGTGCTGATTTGGTTGAGATAGAACACCCCGAACTGGGGACAGGTGATTCCTGTCCAGAGTGTAAAGAGGGCAAGTTGTATAGAAACAGTGAATCAGGAGTGGAGATCCGTGTCACGGGGAGTGCTCCTTTACGGGCGACTGTCTACAAGCTCGAAAAACTACGCTGTGATCTTTGTGGAAAAATATTCACTGCACCATTGCCTGCAGAGGCTGGCAACAAAAAGTATGATACAGCTGCGGTGGCAATGATTGCCCTGCTTAAATATGGCAGCGGGTTGCCATTCAACCGACTTGCAAGGCCTCCAGGGCAACCTGGGGGTCCCTTTGCCATCATCAACCCAGTGGGATATTATCAAAAGTTCAGCAGACTGCTTCAGGCCGGCATATAAGAAGATGATAGAACTGGCGGCTCAGGGTGAGCTCTTCCATAATGATGATACCACAATAAAAATCCAGAGTCTGGTCAAAGAAAACAAGGATGGAACTCCAGACCGCAAGGGTATGTTCACCACCGGCATTGTCTCGGTTCTTGATGGCAGAAAAATAGTGCTGTTTTTCTCAGGGCGTAAGCATGCTGGTGAGAATCTGGGTAAAGTGTTATCCGGGAGGGATACTTCTCTGCGAACTCCATTGCAGATGTGTGATGCTTTGAGCAGAAACACTCCCAGTGAGTTCGACACCATTCTGGCGTATTGCCTTGTCCATGCCAGGCGTCATTTTGTAGATGCGGCGATGAATTTCCCGGAAGAGTGCCGATTTGTCATCGATACGTTGGCTGAGGTGTATCGGTTTGACGAAGAAGCGAAAGAGCAGACGCATGACACCGGATCAACGGCTCACGTATCATCAGGAAAACAGTACAGAGTTGATGGATGAGCTTAAGACCTGGCTCGATCAACAGATTGAGCAAAAAATGGTGGAGCCAAATTCAAGCCTTGGTGATGCCATCTATTACATGCTCAATCATTGGGAAAAACTGACTGCCTTTCTGAGAATACCAGGCGCACCCCTTGATAACAACATCTGTGAACGTGCCTTGAAAAAGGTCATACTGCATAGAAAAAATTCTCTGTTTTTTAAATCCGAGCGTGGTGCTGCAGTGGCTGACATGTTCATGAGTCTTATCTACACCTGTGAACAATCGGGCGCCAGCCCTTTTGACTACCTCAAGGCTCTGCAGGATCATACCGAACTGGTGGAAGCCAATCCTTCGGCATGGATGCCCTGGAATTTTTCCACACCGCCTAGCAAATCAATAATTCTGGCGATAAATCCCACCTTCTTCGATCAAGCTCAGCCTTGGAAATTTTTTTCTGAGCTATACAGGCTTACCGGAAATACACACTTGATCTTCTTCTTGCAAGTTCTGGTTCTAATTAGCCCAGATACCTATCAACTTTTATCGTGCCGACCATCCGAGATGTTCCGGAGAATCAACCGAGACAATTGCTCCATTTTTAACCATCGTCGACGTTGATACTACTTTCATGTTTTTCAGATGAAAAATACTGAAAATGAATGTTCTGGCGTCAGAGATAATTCCAGAGATTCAAAATCTTCTGGATTATCTCGGGAACAACCAATTCACTACGTATGAATACCACAAATCACCCATCTCTTCGCAGGTGAGTCAGTTGATACAACCATATCATAATCAGGCCGATTATTGAAATCCGAGGACACCATAATTACTATTTTACGATGTGTGATATATCAGTTTAGCCAGAAGTGAAGCTGAGTCGTAACGATCGACTTTAAAAGAGAAACGGAGCCCATATTATGATTATGTTGGCACCCCATGACACACTCTGGGAAAAGATGCCAGTAAAAACAAGGAAGCGGATGGTGTGGGGGCTATGGTTTATCACCTGGCTGGGGTTGCTTACCGGTTTGCTGGAACGAGTTTTCTGGGAATATGTGGTTTTCTTTTCGGCCATACATGTTCTGCTGATTCTCCTACTGCTTGGTCTGCGTGTTACCGAATTTCCCGTTCAGGTTCGCCTGGCTTATTTTGTCTGGGTTGCAATCGGAACTTATGTCCCGTTCATGGAAATATTGATGTATATCACCATTCTCGGGCTAGCCACAAATCTGTTTTGGGGCTACTGTCCTTTGGCAAGATTGTTGTATCTTCTGCCATGGAATAGAGAAGAGCCATTCTCTCTGCATCTTCTTAAACGAGTATTCTTGTCGCCTCCCGTAACCGGAAAATTTACACCACCCCCACCTTCGCGATAACAAGTGAAAAGAGTTGTATCTTTGTTTGTTTCATCTCAAACATAATTCCAGAGAATCATCAATTCAAAATGCTCCATTTCTCACCATCGTCCCACGTTGATGGTACTTTCCTCCACGTCAGTCGGATATACACATGCACTATTGCCGAAGATGTAATGGAGATGACAAAAGATATAGCAACTTCTGCACCTGTCATGCCGAAGGCGCGTTCTTGTGATACAGACTCAATACCCCTAAGGCGCCACTGAGGATCGGCGGCAAAGGCGAACACCGTATCGCGAACCGCGGCCAATAAGCAAGCCAACAGTTCCTTTTTATTCACCAGGATAAGTGGATTTAAAACGTGTGGGACGGTGAAGACAATGTGAAAATAGCCACAAGGCAAAAGTTCTTCGCGGCGTTTCTCCAGCCATTTTTCTTTGACCATGGTTTGACATTTCGGGCAGTGCCGGTTTCTGCAAGAATTGTAGCAGCTCCTGATATGGCCGCATTGATCGCAAACCTCCTGGTGACCACCCAGTTGCAATGTCCTGCAGGACTGGATTGCCGTCATGACCTTGCGCTGATCGGTGGTCATCGCATGGTTCTTCCGGTATTCATCACCGTACTTGCGGAAAATGTCGGCGATTTCATATGTTGGTTTCATACTCGATCCTCCAGCAAAGAATCGAGAGGACTCGAGAGGTTTTGCAACATTTCCGGAGATGCATGAAGATACATGCAGGTGGTTTTAATCGAGGCGTGTCCGAGCCATCTTTTTAGGATGAACAGCTGAACCCCTTGTTCAAGGGCATGGCTGGCAAAGCAGTGGCGAAGCGTATGTATCCCTCGTCCCCTGGTAACTCCTGCCTTCTGTTTGGCCAGGTAATAAATCTTCTGAGCCGTTTCCGAAGGCATGGGTTTGTTTTTATCCTTGGTGAAAAACAGCCACTTGCCAGGTTGATAGGTTCGCCAATATTCACGAAGCAACTCCAGACCGCTTTTGGATAAGATGGTATAGCGGTCTTTTCTGCCTTTACTCTGGTCAATCCGAAGCAGCATCTTTTTTGAGTCGATATGTTCGGCACGAAGCCTGACAGCTTCGCTTACTCGCAGACCTGAACCGTAAACAAGTGCCTGCAGAGCATGATGCTTCAGATTGTCTGTGGCGTTAAGGATACGACCGACCTCGTCTCTGCTGAGAAGCATAGGAAGCTGTTTGGACCGTGGCCGTGGAAGAATGGTAAATCCTGCATTATCCCGCCCGAGATAGCCATGGTAGAATTTCTTCAATCCACTGAAAATGACATTACAGGTGGCCCAGGCCAGTTTCTTTTCCTGAATGCAATAGAGCAGGTAGCCTTGAATCTGGTCGTTGGTCAGTTGCTCGGCAGGTTGCCGGCAATACGTTGTAAGGCCTTTGACTGCCTGAAGATAGGAACGCCTTGTTTTGGGGGCCACTCGTTGCAGATAGAGGTAGTTGGCGAAAGTCTTTTGGTAAGCTTTTTTCATGACAATGTCTCCTGGTTGTTTGTCGGCTCTCACGATGAATGCCGATTAAGAGATATTGTACCGAAAATACAGCTCTGGAGCGTTGATCAGATTGGAGATTGGTAGGGAAAGACAAAAGGCAGCGGACTATGTCGAGGTGGGCGATGCGTGGCTTTTTCCGCGAAGCGGTATAGTTCAACGCCCGGCTCACCGAGCAAATTTTTGATGGCGGCTTTTGTGCGTGTTTTTGCACAAAAGGTGAAAGCGGGAATTTGTCCGGTGCAGCCGGGCGTTAGAGTGGGTTACATATTTGACTCCATAAGACCGCAATTTAGACACCTCATACCACCGTAGTTCTCGTTGTAATCCATTCCGCCTCCCCACCCACAAGAAGGACAAAATTCATCTATTTCTGCATCACCCCACTGCCAAGCTCCGAGATATTCCGGCAAACCATCCCTATCATGTGAGACGATTTCAAACGCGTTATCGTTTGTTGCAATGAAACTGCTTGTTGAGTGCTGTTTAAGCTCTTCAAATACATCACTTGCATCCAATGCAAACCACTCCCGATGAGTGTTCACTGAAGAATATTTTTGATGCAACTGTTTTTCCAATGCCCTATCGTTCTCAGGTTCTATCCACCCCATCAGTTTTAGCTCGTAGGGACTTCCCGTTTGCAACTGTCTTATACGTCTTTGGACATTAATGCTTATCCCAATCTTCACTCTGAGATTGCCATAATTTCCGTTTTCGTTCTCAGCTATGAAATAGACAGGCATGTTCAATTCCTTGGGTAGCTATAACGTTCCGGCTCACCGCACCCGCGCTGTTTGCGGGATCCGCGTCTAGCCGGTTGTTGGGTAAGTTATATATTTTTCGGTAGAATAATCGACAGGTCGTCCCATTCAAACTTTTTACTTAATACCGTATGTCCGAAAATGTCCTTCAAAGCACATTCTTTATGCAATCCTCCGAGCTTCTCATAAAACCTAATAGCTTTTTCATTACTATTGAAGACCCATAGGTATCCAGTTCTTTTTCCTTTCTTTAGAAGTGCTTTGGCTGCACTCTGCATCAATGCTGTACCAACATTTTGAGATCTGAACGAGGCTTTGATGTGCAAATTGTCTATAAATGGAATTGGTCTACACCATACAGCTATGAAACCGAGAATTTCTTTTTCCTCTGCAACCAACACGACATCGTCATCTTGAATTTTAATGTTCATCCAGCGACTTTTCAGATTAGGAACTACATTCGTTTTCAAAAAATCAGATGGAAAAACATTAGAGTATGAGTTCTGTCAGCTTTCTATATGAATATTTGCAATTTCATTGAATTCTGAAGTGTTTGCTATCCTGATTTTCATCTCTTCTTAATACCCAACGTTGAGCTCACAGGCCCGCGCTGTTTGCGGGTCCTGTGGAGCATCTGGTTAGCACTTTATTTTATATTCATAAATAGCTTGAGAGCCTGCTGGGCCACCATGATATTTTTGCATGGTATCTTCAAACCCACATTTTTTATATACATTTTGTGCAATTTGATTTTTTAAATTAACAGTTAAATTCAGACAACATACATTTGGAAAATACTCAGGAAGTTCTTCAATTATTTTTCTTACAACCGTTTTTGAAAAACCTCTGCCAAGATAGTTTTTAGTAATGAAGAAGGATTCTAGCCAATAAATACCTTTTTCGATTTTTTTGCCTGTTACGTTAAAATTGGAGGATTCAATAGTAAAAAATGCTACAGTTTCGTTCTGCTCAGTAATTACAAATGCTGTTGATAAATTTCCTTCGGTAGACTGAGTTTTTTCGTATATTTCAGTTAATGGATCAATAAATTCTGACTCAACATATATTCCTTTCAAAAAGGTTAAATCTATTGCGTCCAGCTTCTTTAGGAGAAAATCTTTTCCCATTTTGGTGCTAACAAGTAATTCACCTGATCTGTATATCACCCCCCAATTGGATGTTATACAGAAAGATGGCATCGTTTTTAAGACCTTGATCGAGGTCCTTCTATAGTCCTGATATTTCCAATCAGTCTTTTCCGGTACATAAGAGATATCTGAACTTTACCGAAATTGTGTTATTGTTTCCTGTATGCTGAGTTAATTATGACTCCAACAAAAAACATTGAAACACCTATCGCATAGATATACTTGTATGGTATTGCTAAATGCCCAATTTTTTAAATGATAATTTTGATCCTTCCTCAATCTTTCCATCTACTATCACAACTTCTAACTCATTAATTTTTGGTTGATACAGCATCCCTTTAGTTGCAATAGCAAATTGTATTGCTTTTGCATGCGAATCTGGAGTGCAAAATGGATAAAATACGATTGGTAAATACAAACCAACACACATCAATAATATACTGTATCTGATATTATTAAACATTTTTAACTAGTTATTATTTGTTCGATTAGTGATTCATATTTAAAATACATAACTGCCTGCTGAGTCGAGGCCGGCTTTTGGGGCAACGGGTCCAGTGAAAGTAAGGACTCATTTTTCCGGGTACTTGATGTCAATGGCTTGCATCCGGTAATTCTCTATCTCCTGAAGGATGGATTGCATCTCCGAAATTTCCTCTTCAAGGGGCACTGGCAGGATGTCTTCTCCTTCCTGCTCGCGCAAGCCTGCGCTGGGCTTTAACTTTGTTGGCTGCCGAGCAAGGGCGACCTCACCATCGACTGTGGTCAGCAACCCATAGAAAGAATGAACCAAGTCGTTTCGCCGCGTCGCCAGTTTTTGGATCCGGCTCATGAGTTTGTGGAATTCGGGGTGTGGCGCCTCTTGGGACAGGGCGTGAATCTGCGCGTACCGCGTGTAGATAACGTCGAGAGCACGCGCCTTCGAGTTGAACTGAAGTTCGGCGGTAAGGGTAGCGACGTACTCAGAATCCGCATCAACGAGTTGGACTGTCAATTCGACCATTGCAGCCTCAACGGCCTGAAACGTCAGCACGTAGTGACCTAATTGAGCAAGTGGTGCGCTATGGTTCATCGCCTGAGTCCTCACAAGTTAGTGTCTAGTATTCCGGCTAACATCATATTTCAGCTTGTCCTGATAAGTCGAAAATGCCGAGGAAAAGCTGTTTCTAACTGGTTAACCTGTATTATGGTGGTTTTATCTTCAAACCTGCTATCACCCCTTGCTCGATTTGTCTTCATCAATGCCTCTGGATCTCGCTTATCTAAAGTCCACATATTTCTAATAGAAAATAACCGAAAGAATCGGTGACAGACAGGAAAATTTTCACGAAAAACTAGGAGGATGGTACACATTGTCGATGCCAGATAGGATCGAGTCTTAACGACGGAATGCGTTTGACTTGGTATCTGTTTAATAGATTACCTATTTTATAACAAATTGTTCAGACCCGCTCCAGTAGAAGCCAGCACCTCTGACGAGCATATTTGATGGCCCATTCTCGGCGCTCGCTTCTACGTCCGCTACCCTCAGTGGTGAAAACCGAAAACCGAGAAAGGTGTAAAATACCGGCCACTGCTTTAAATCTCAGAATCATTACCCTCAATACTGGTAGCCCGTCTCTGGTGGTGCGATTACAGACGAAGTGTGCGCAAGTGGGCGATACAACCGCCCAAAAAGCCAGTAACAGAACCCACCCGCCCGTGTTCTACAGTAACGGCCCGATCAACAGCATCGGGTCTCTCCTCAGCCATTATCGCATAATGTTGTTATGTTTAATTTTTTCACTGTCGTTCAGGGCGAAATTCAACATAACAACATTATGCAACATTGGCCTGAGCTTCGTAGTTACACTGCGGATAATTTAATCTCCTGCCCTTAGTTTGCCGCTAAAGCGGTAGTGACTCCTAGAAGATCAGATCAACTTCCAGGT
>CAWCTP010000027.1:0-8756 GCA_963798425.1 uncultured delta proteobacterium
TATCTCAACTACGATTAATATATTCCCCAATCCTCGTTAACCATTTGTAATCTTATCCTTATAATTAGGAATCCAAGATACAAAATCTGTTCGTTTTGGTGGGTTTGACATCCAAGACACATCTGGTGGAGGAATGCTAAAACAATTTTTAACACTTATCATTTTTGTTTTTACCTCACATGCAGATTATCTTTCGCTAACCCATAAATAATACCAAAGCGTTGAATATCTTGTGCAAGCTTAAGAGGCTGGTAGCGTCTTCTTTTAGGTAGCTTCAGGACCAGCATCTCGTTCTCCTTTCTCCACAAAAAGTGGTGCTTTAGAACCGTCCATATTGTTTACAACTGTTCCATCTGTTAATGTAACACTTTTTAATTTCCCTCTAAGCATGCACCTTCTAAGGCTTTTTGCAATGGAAGAAGCCAGCCTTTTCGGAATGTTACTAGAAGCATCATATCAATATGATGAAGTGCTAATTCACCACATTCTTCAAATAGCCCTGACTCCTGTGCTAATACTTGAAAATCAAACCCAGCGCCATTCCATGTAAGAAGGGTATATCCGTTCTTGACCAATTTTTGTAAATCATGGACCAGTTCCAACACATTGGTGCCTTTCCAGTTGTGCTCCATTGTTCCAGAATTTCACGTCATCTATATCACTGAATGCCACTGCAGCACAGGTTATTCCAATTGGGGAATAATCTTTCCAATTTTCAAATTCCAGGATACCTTTAGCTATTTCTATATCAAATGAAGCCAGTCTCATATTGGATTTTTTCGGCTCCTTTTTTTGTACAGTTCCGGGGCAGCTGCTTGTTGCATTTTGGGAAAATATTACCATCAAATGGTACGCTGACCCAGTAGGAGAGAGCTTCGCTACCATTGCGCTTTGTGTATGCAATATTCCCATAGCTAGAGTCTCTTTTTTTCTGAAAATCGTATCGAATACCACCCTACATTTTTCAACCCCTTTGAGTGAGCATATGTTCTTTTCGCTTATTTTTATATTACAATTTTGGCCTATTTCTTCTTTATATCTATTGTCTGGATTAAAAATATGTCTAAAAATCAGCCTTACTTTTTCAGAGCCTTGTTCAATTGAGTCTGCATCAATTGTAAATTCATTTTGCACAGTCCATGCGGTTTTTTATTAGATTTAGCGTCTTGAACGATAGTTAGCGGTTCATCTATTACTACATATAGTAACACTTTACCTCCTAATATGTTTCGATATCTAATAATTAATCATCAACTTAAAGATAGATCACGGTTACCTTAAAAGTCAAGATATTTCCACTATATGTTTACTATCACCTAACACTTCCGGCTCTTATTCACTTGTGCTCTTAATTCTTTACTGGGTTTAAAAAATGGCAGTTTCTTGGGTTTTACTAAAGTCTTTTCGCCTGTTTTGGGGTTGCGGCCTTCATATGATCTGTATTGTTTGATGCTGAAGCTGCCGAATCCCCTAATCTCAATCGATTCCCCGCAAACCAATGCAGATGTCATCGTTTCAAGGATTGTGTCTATTATTGCTTTTGCTTGATGTTGTGGAAATCCAAACTCAATTGTAAAGGCATCTGTTAGATCTGCTTTATTCATATATCGCTCCTGTAATTGGAGTTATAAGCCCTAACCCGGCGGAATTTGTCCAACATGCCATTTTGGCGGCTATCTCAAGTCAATCGGTTAATACTTGTCGCGGAAGGTGTAATTATGGTCCTATGATAATACTATCATAGTATTATTATAGAGATATTAGCATGATAGTACGGAGATAATATATTAACAATATGTCACAACGATAGCACGAAGATATCATGATGATAATAATATCAAACATAGATAGGAACAACGACTGCTTACGCCTGGCCGTTCGGCTTCAAGATGTCAGTTTGGCTCCGCTCTTCACCAGGAGACGATAGCCCAGTTGCTTTTCAGCATCGACTTCGAACATTAGACAAAAGGAATTATTTTGTCTAATGGAGGGGATAACACTAGGAAATAACAATCAGCCTCACGTCCTCACTTGCGGCGGCCACTGAACTTAATTCTAAGAACATTGCTCCCAACCGTCTGAGTGCAGGCTCTTTTTAGCCTCAAAGTTTACCCACTATGCTCTTAAAGCGGTTTCGGTTTTTTTTCCGAGATGCCTACTCGCTTACCAGAAAAGTTAAACACTCACTAGTTGCTTTCGCCTTTACGAGGCACTCTTCTTCAGTCAAGCTGTGACTCCCTCACTCAGGACTTGGTATAACCTGCCCAACGGGTTGAGACCTTCTGGTTTGAGGTGACCAGGCAAAGCAAAATTTGCGATTTTGATCTTCTCGCTCATAGGTGTATTTTTTCGTAGCTCTCCTATTGCGTCCAGCGTTGCTTGGTCACCACCGGATGATTGTGTATCCTCTTGGACAAGATCTAACAGGTTGTTGATGTTGTTCTCGACGACTCGCCGATAATACGCAAACGCGGCAACACCATATTCGTGCGATAAGCATACAATAGCCTTCTCGTAGTTGTCGAGATCATCCTTCAAGAAATTCTGTAGGACTTGGTTTCGAATAATCTTGGATCGTGGCAACTCACCATATTTCTGAAGGCAAATGTTGTTTTCGTCGAGGACTTGTTCCACTAGGTATTCACGGTGGGACTTTCGACAGGAGACGCAAGAAAACTCGAAGTAAGAGTTCCCGATTTAAGGTCACTCACTGCCATGCCACTGCCACTACCGCGTGAGCGCCGGTCTTGAAATGGACGAGACTGTTTGCAAACGTCACAGTATGCCTCGATCTCACCAATCCAAAGACTGCTGCGATTTCTAAGTGGCTTCTTGAACTCGCGCCTTGAATATAAAGGCGAAGTTTCAAGAAATTCCTTAATGTCAGCGTCAGTGAGTTCTTTTAGTTGTGTTGTCATTTCCAGGTTCTTCTATAGGAGGCTAACGTTGAGGTAAGCCGCCGTGTTGTTTGAGGTCGGATGGAGTGACTGGTTGTGCTATATGTCTTTGTTTCTTGGAGTAAACGCGCTTTGTTTACCACATTCGTCACAGGTGAAAAGTTTTTGCTTAACTCCTAAATCTCCAAACGTAGGATCTGGCCGGCTACCTGTCCTTTTGAGGGATGGGCTGGCACAATGATCGCATACATAACCATCGGGGTTAGTGGCATGAGTTCTAGATATTTGTTCTTCGAGTTGCTTTACCTTTTGTTTTGTCTTTTGGATATCGAGTTGAAGTGCGTTGTTCTCCGATTCAAGCATTTTGACCTTTTGGTCAAGCACAGAATTTCGCTCTTTAAGCATTTCATTTTTGCTCTCAAACAAAGAATACTTGTCGTTGGTAAGGGATATCCTTTCTTTAAGAATAGTGGATGAACCGTGTTCGTTGATTAGTTTTTCGAAACCGTCTAAAAGTCCCATGGAGAGCTCCTATGTTTTTAAGCACAACGCCAAAGTTCACCGGCTCGTCTGGTGAAACTTTTGGTTGGGGAAAACATTTGTTTAAGAATAATACGTATGAGTTCAAATATCTGCTCTCTATTCTCTGCTATAATGACTATCGCTGCATTTGTTATGTAATATTTCATTCTTTTATTTCATACTGAGGTAACCCTTCCCATCCGTCCACATGCGATACTGTGCGATATATCTTGTTTTCCTTTATTTCATATTGTGGAAGACCATTCCAACCATCTACATGTGAAACGGTTCGGTATTTTGTTTTTTTTTATTTCATATTGGGGAAGCCCTTGCCAACCATCCACATGGGAGACTGTGCGATATATCTTTCCATCCTCTTTTATTTCATATTGAGGCAAGCCTTCCCATCCTTTTACATGGCTTACAGTTCTATAAATTTTGGGCATTTGAACCTCTTAAATATTTAGTTTTTGATACATAATGGCTGATTACCACCGTAGCTGTTATTCAATGTTATCAACAAGGGTCATTTATGTTGGGCACTTGTTTGTCTAATTGCGTTTGATTAACTGTGACAGTTTTTGTCCCAACTGTTTTTCTCCCAGCTGTTAATTTTGAAATCGGAATCCCTAAAGCTCCAGATACGACGGAAGCAGTGTTTGCATCATTAACCTCGTACTGGAACATTTTTTTAAAAGAACGTTTGTTGTTTCGTGTCGGTGATCCAGTTGGGTGAAACGTAAGGACTGAGAATGCGATCATCGATGTAACCTGATATTGATTTTTTGTTTTGCTGTGAGTGAATTTGATTTAGGTTTTCTTCACCTTTAAGCATACCCCCTAGAAGCATGGAAGATGAGTTTGCTTGAGGACACAGGTCAACCACTAAAACTTTTTTGTCTCGGTTTTTCCGTGCATACTCTGCCGCTAATTGAAAGGTGAGATAGCTTTTCCCAACTCCACCCTTGTTGTTCCATACCGCGTATATCGCCATATTATTGCCCCCTTTTTTTAGGTCCCCGTAAGAAAAGCTTGATGAATTGTTGTTTATCATAACAAAAACGTGGCTACTACTGTTAGTAAATCGTATTTTCAACAAAGTTTTTCAAACATCAAAAGCCTTTAGACAAAAGAGATTATTCGTTCTTGATTTGAATGGTGACTTCATCGTCACATTGGACGGCAGTAATCGGATGCTCAGGAACAGTCTTAACCGATTGTTGGGCAGTAGTTTTACCCTCACTCCCGCGCCACCACAGTGTCATAGAGTCCATAGTAGGTCAGGCCCTCGTGGCTCTCTATTCCCGTATAGCGGAGCGAGGCGTCTTCGTAACGGCGGAAGGCGAAAACAGCCTGGCTCATCTGCTCGGTGTTGAACACCTTAAGCCGCACGAGCAGGTGGAAGTCCTTCACCGTCAGACCGGTGACGGCCGGGAACAATTCCGGTTCGAGCTTGGTAATCACGTCCTGGAGGGTGTTCTCGCGGAAGTCGGTCAGGTACATGAACGCCGGAATGCGTGTTTGGTCTCCACTTTTTTCAACCTACTTCAAATGGCCATGATGCGCGATTTAGCAAATATTTCCTCGATTTTGCAAATGATGTATTTAATGATAATCTGGAAATTGTAATCAGTCTCAGGTGAGTCAAATCCGCTCTCAATTTGAACTGCAAAATCGAAATGTAAAGCTGTCTTCTTCATTATATTCTTGAGAAAAAAGACGTGGATATTTTGTAAAATGAGTCATTCAAACGCTATCGGATTAATCAATAACGCCGCACTCCTACTTGCCTTATGCCTCTTGTATGACATGCTGGGATTCAGGATCCAAGAAAGAAAAACCATAATTCAACAGATTCTTACCGGTATTGTTTTAGGAGCCATCGGTTTGGCAATCATGTTCAACCCATGGAACTTCGGGCAGGGAGTTGTGTTTGATACACGTTCTGTCCTTCTGGTTATATCTGGATTTTTCTTTGGAACCATTCCAGCCATTTTTGCTATATTGATCACAGGTATTTTCCGATTTGTAACTGGTGGGGAGGGGAAATGGACAGGTTTAGCTGTTATTGTGACCTCTGGCGCCATAGGCCTGGTGTGGAGACATTACCGTCCTAAAAGAAATCACAAACCTTCCGTAGGTGAATTGTATCTTCTTGGCATTGTAGTTCATGTTGCCATGTTGGGGTGGATGTTTTTACTGCCTTGGCAGCTTGCAATTGACGTGCTGTCCAAAATCAGTTTGCCGGTGATGTTGATATATCCGGTTGCCACCGCCATCCTTGGCAACCTTATGGTGATGAGTGAAAAGCGAAGGCAGGCTCAAGAAGCACTGCTAGCGAGCGAGGAGCTTTATCGCACATATGTGAATCGTGCCCCGTCCGGCATATTCACAGTTGACCAGCAAGGCAGATATGTTGATGTCAACCCTCAGGTCAGCCGCATCACCGGATATGATCGTTCCGAACTTCTCACCATGAGTATTCCAGACCTGATTCTCCCTGAATCGATCAAGGAAGTGAGGGAATTTTTCGCTAGGCTCAAAAAGAAACAAATCGCTTCTAGAGAATTACGTTTCAGCCGTAAAGACGGAGAATCTCGATGGTGTTCGTTTACTGCTACAAGCATATCTGAAGACATGTTTCTTTGCTTTGTCAATGATGTCACTGATCGGCGTATTCAGGAGGAAAATCGCTCAATCTTCCTTGAACTGCTGGATAACGCCGAACATGTTGTTGTATTCAAAGACGTGCAGTTACGCTACGTGATGATTAATCGTGCATACATTACCTTGACAGGGCACACTCTTGCCGATGTTGCCGGTAAGACTGACGCGGAGACCTTTGCAGGGATTTCAACACCTGAACAAATTAACAAATACATGGACAACGATCGTCGTGCCTTGATCTTGCCTCAAGGACAATGTCTCACCGTTGAAGAAGATACACTCGCCCCCGACGGTTCAACGAGAACTTTCCTGTCAAAGAAATTTCCGGTCTATGCGCAGGATGGGCGATTATTGGGTGTAGGAACAATAACCTCAGAGATCACGGTACTCAAGCGGGTTGAAGTGGCTCTTCGAGAAAGCGAGGAAAAATTCCGAACAGTAGCTACATATATCCATGATTGGGAATACTGGACCGCCCCAGATGGAAATCTCGTCTATGTTTCACCATCCTGTGAGCGCATTACCAGCTATACAAGAGAGGAATTCCTGCAAGATCCCGGACTCTTGACCAGAATTATACATCCGGATGATCGCAAGAATTTCATACTGCATTTAAAAAGCGTTGAGAATGGTAGGACGAATGAAGATTGCTATGCTGGGGATTTTCGTATTCTCACCCGAAATGGAGAAGAACGCTGGATAGCGCACACCTGCCGGGAGGTATTTGATCCAGAAGGAAAAAGCATAGGACAACGTGTCAGCAACCAGGATATTACTATGCGCAAGAGAGCGGAAAAAGAGAAAGAGAACATGCAGGAGGATTTGGTCCAGGCTCAGAAGATGGAAGCCATCGGCACTCTGGCCGGAGGGATAGCCCACGACTTCAACAATATCCTCGGCGCTATTCTCGGTTATGCAGAAATGGCATATGAAGACAGTCTTCAGGGCTCTGTAGACCCGAGTGACCTCAATCAAGTGGTTCAGGCAGGACGTAGGGCAAAAGATCTCGTCAAACAGATACTGGCTTTCAGCCGACGAGCAGATTCTCAGGAGATTCCCCTGCGACCTGCTGCACTCGTCAAGGAATCCATCAAATTGCTTCGCTCGTCAATACCAACTACTATAGACATCCAGCAAGACGTAGATTCTGAAACCAACCTCATTCTTGCCGATCCAACCAAGATCCATCAGATTGTCATGAATCTGTGCACCAACTCCTATCATGCCATGGAAGAGATCGGCGGCACCCTCTCAATTTCTTTGCAAAATAAGGTTCTCACCCAGCAAGATCTGCTGGGTATCCCTGATGTCCAGCCGGGACAATTCGTCCAGTTGGCCGTCAGGGATACTGGATCCGGCATTTCCCCTGTGATTAAAGAAAGGATCTTTGATCCATACTTCACCACAAAAGAAACAGGCAAAGGCACGGGAATGGGCCTGGCTATAGTCCATGGTATAGTGAAAAGTTCCGGAGGATTTATTACCTGTCACAGTGAGATCGGAGCAGGAACCGTTTTTGAGATATACCTTCCCGCCTTACTGGAACAGATTGTACCTGAAACCAAAGAATTGGAGAAGATCCCTGTCGGTACCGAGCGTATTCTTTTTGTTGATGATGAGGAAATGCTGGCCAAGATGGGCCAGACTATGCTCGAACGGTTTGGTTATTCAGTAACGGTAAAGACGAGTAGTATTGATACACTTACCATCTTTAAAAATCAACCCGATGCCTTTGATCTAGTTATCACCGACCAGACCATGCCTGGAATGACTGGTATGGATCTGGCGCGGAGTATACTGCAGATCCGGCCTGAACTTCCGATTATTCTCTGCACTGGGTATAGCGGTCAGGTTACTGAAGAGAAGGCCAAGTCCTATGGAATCAAAGGCTTCGCCATGAAACCTCTCGCCAGGAAGGATATTGCTGTCTTGATTCGGAAACTGCTTGATGAAGAAAAAGGATATGACAACTTATAATTTGGGCGATATCATCTTTAGTTTAGAGTCTGCCGTAGATGTTTTTTCGGTGCCCTGCGTCAAGGACCAAGATTATCAAATCATGGTCTTCGATATTGCAGATTAGTCGATAATCACCAATACGATAACGCCAAAGGCCCGCGTGATTTGCAGTTAAACCCTTACCTTTTTCGCGTGGGTTTTCAGAGTTTGCGAGGTCATCTTCTAAAAAAGCTCTTATCTTGTGCTGGATTTGAAAATCTAATTTTTTGATGCTCTTGGCCGCAGTTGCTGTGTATTTAATCGTCCAGGTCATTCCAGACGTCCTCTGAGCTCAAGATTTCCTCTTTACCTGCTCTTACGCGTTCCATGATGGTTAAACCTAGATAAGTGTCTTCGAGGTCTTCGAGGTGTTTTTCTATTGCTTCTCGAGCGTAAAAGGTTTTTGTTCGACCTGTTTCTTTTGCCAGAGCTGTCAGCCTATTTTCAATATCTTCGGAAAGCCGTATCGCAAGCATAGTTTTTCTCCTTCACTTATGTTGATATACATGTATATCAACATAGTAAGGTTTTCTATTTCCAATAGCAATCCTTTTCCCTTAATGGTCAGTGATCCGGATGGGGAAAAACCGTTCCTGTTATTAACAGGGACATCTCTCTACCGAACAAGAAACAGGTTTATCTGCCTGATTCTTCTAGACATCATGGAATAAA
>CAWCTP010000028.1:0-60699 GCA_963798425.1 uncultured delta proteobacterium
TTCCCACGCCAATCCTCTGACGGATAACAGCAACCTTGGTGAAGGCTGGCTGGTCTTCTATCCCTGCCTGCTCAATGAGGTCGCAGAAACCCTTGGCGGAACCATCTATGTTCGGAACCTCGTCGTCAACCTTTATCAGTACGTTGGTTATCCCGTAGATGGAAAAACTTGCCATCAGGTGTTCAACTGTGCGTACCTGTTGCCTGCCGTTATCCAACGTGGTGGAGTTGGCAGAGAAGCTCTTCGAGGAGACATTTTGGGAAAAATTCTCTAAGGCGGTAATATGCCCATGGATGGTTTGACCATCGAGAGTTTGAAAGACAATACCTTCATTGATCCCCAGAGGGCTGAGGATGATCCCCGTATTCCTGCCACTCAGAAGCCCAACACCGTTAAGGACAACATTCTCCCTGAGAGTCCTTTGAGGTACGAGGGAATCGACTACTTCCACCATGCCGGGGGGCATCAAAAGGTCGGCACTGGCGAAATCGAGCTCCATACCCGAAGGCAGAGGCGAGTCTCTCTTTGATGGTCGAAGCTTAAGGGCAGATTTCACCTTGTCGAGTAAAACATCCAGATGCAGCGGTTTTTCCATAAAATCGTAGGCACCGGCCTTTATGGCAGCAACCGCCGTCTCGATGCCGGCATGTCCGCTCATCATGATGATGGGAAGTGCGGGAAATCGTTCTTGTAAGCGTTTCAGAAGTTGCAGACCGTCTAAACCTGGTAGCCAGATATCCAACATAACGAGAGATGGTTCCAAATTATCGAGACTCTGCCAGAAGTTCTCCGCATCGGGAAATACGACGACCTTGTACCCCTCGTCCTTAAGAATACTCGACACTGTGGAACATATATAAGGTTGATCATCTACTATACAAATTGGATTCATGACACTCTTGCCCAAAAAAACGTTTAGAAAAATAGACATGCAATATGTCTATAATAAGCTATTACACGAAAGTGGCCATGCTGATTTGCATCGTGGCCCACATCTTTTCAAAAGAACATACCCTGTGCTTTATCAGTGGTTGTTCTCTGAATGGCACGAAAGATTCCGGGCTGGAAGAGGCTTCTTCTCGCTCCAAAATGACCCACGAATCCTACTCAACTGGTCAATGTGCAGCAGTTTTCAGCTCGTTAATGGTTGAGGACCAACGAAACCGGGCTGATAGTACCTGAACAGTTCGATGCCGACTGTCGCAATTACGTCTTCAAGGAACTGGCGAAGTTCGACATCACTATCGATGAAATTCAGAGTTGAACACGCAAAAAAATTTGTTCATATCTCAAACAATTGCAATGGTGGTGACTGGAACTATTCACAAAAAGTTTAGGTTGCCACCATTTACATGAGTGCCTCACAGATTGATTTCTTTAATCACTGTTCGGCACCCCTTCGTGGGATATCAGTTATATTTAAGATTCACCTCCAACCCATTCAAATAAAGCTTGCCGTCTTTAGTTTCGGCTTTTTGAACGAGGTTTGCGCCTTCTTTAACAAACAAACCGGTTTTCATTCCTGGGTATATCGGTGAGAGCAGCATGGGATTGTCACCAACAAGTACTGCGGGAAAGCTCACATCGGTTTGTAGTGAGAAAATGTCAAGTGCCAACTCAGGTTGCTGCAGCAGGGGGAAAAATTGCGTAAAGGTCATATCCTTATTCAGACTTAATGCAGCATCACCCTTGATCTCTCCCTCAGGGAGCAGGGCATGTAAATCGGTAATTTGAAATTCCAGTCCTTTTTTCAACAGGTGCTCGTATGCCGATATTAGCTGGAACTGTGACCGGGTTAAATTTTCCTGAAGGATCGTTTTCATTCTTTCAGGATCGTCCTCTGCTGCTGCAATATCTTTAAAAATAGTATTGGCCATTTCGGTATACAACTTCATAAACTCTTCAAATCCGGGAATATCCAGATTGACTAATCCTATTCGAACGAAGGAATCGTCAATCTTTCTGGTCCCAGCCAACAAATGATCAGCCCCTAATGTTGTTACGATAGACAATGTATTCTCTTCCTTATCGACATCCAGAGAGTAATCGCCTTTGAAATTCGTCAGCTCTACCTGTTCAAGCCCCCCTTCAATCTTACTTTTTTCAATTCCAAAAGATAGGGTACCATCCCAGACATAGGTGGAGATTTTCTCAAGCTGAGAGGCAATGGAAATACCGTCGACCTTCATTTTTTTCGGAACAGAAAACCCGTCCCATGATGCTTCGGAACTGAAGTTGTTCAATTGTTCATCACATCCAAAAACAGCTTGCCCTGCCTTTATGTCAATAAGCTCGCCGTCCACCGGTAAGACAAATTCGTCTAAGGTAACTGTTGATGCAAACTGACCGGAAAGCTTATATTCAGAGGTAATAGCCAGGGGATTTTTTCCATCAAGCTTCTTACTCACGAAATCCGTGAACCATTTATTTTTTTCCAGACTTGTTGTTGATACAATACCGGTAAAACCGTGCTCTGCCCGATCGACAAAAATTATTTCATCGACACCGTAGACTGTCTTTAAACTTCCAAGTTTCAATTTCCATTCAATCTCGGTCGAGTATAAGTTTCTGTCATATCGTACTATCTCAGCCGAGACATCTGCACCTGTATCGGAATACATAGTGTTAAGATTATTGAAAGACTGTTTAACAACTTTCTCCATCAACAGCCCGTTGACAACGGGTGCGCCGACTCCTGCGATAATGATGAGTAGAAGAATACCGACAATAATCTTTTTCATTCCTGCTCCTTAGTTCCTTAGAAATGGTTTTCTTGCTTTTTGAGCAAAACCATTTCGTGAAGGAACTTACACCCCTCAAGGGGGTACTGATAAAAGTCCCCGTGCTTTGCGAGGGTTAGTGATTTTAAATAGTCTTGGTTGCTTTTTCCCTTCAGGGCTTAGTGTCATAAAAGACGAAGGCCCCCATCCCCTTTTACCAAGGTTAGGAAATCGACAACCACACTAATTGGTATCGTCATCGCCCACAACAACTTTTAAAATACCCGCTGAAAATATTTATGAATGGGAGAGGTTACAGGTTTGCTATAGATATCTCACACATCTAGATAGTCGAGAATCGCTTCCGCTGCGGTACGTCCTTCGGCAATTGCGGTAACGACCAGATCGGAACCACGAACCGCATCGCCTCCGGCAAAAACCTTCTCGTTGGTGGTCTGAAACGGGAATCCACTGCCTGCCGGAGCCACTATAAGCTGCCGGTCATTTAAGGAAATATCGTTTTGACCGAGCCAGTCAGGAGGACTCGGTCTGAAGCCGAAAGCCATAATAACACTGTCGGCATCCAGTACTGCCTCAGTCCCTTCAATGGGTTCCGGCCTTCTCCTGCCCCGCTCATCTGCTTCGCCAAGCCGGGTATTAACGACCTTGACTCCGCTTACATGTCCATCTTCTCCAACAACGATACCGAGAGGCTGCAGATTCCAGAGAAAACGCACACCTTCATCCTCAGCGTTTTGAACTTCCCGTGCAGAGCCGGGCATATTTTCCCTATCGCGCCGATACACACAGACAACATCTATGGCTCCCTGCCGAATTGCGGTTCGAAGACAATCCATGGCCGTATCACCGCCACCGAGAACCACCACCCTTTTGCCTTCCAGATCCATGAAAGGATAACGTTCGCGATGTAATCCCATTTGCCGGTCGGTATTGCCGATGAGATAGTCAAGGGCATCGTACACCCCTGCGGCTTCTTCATTCTCCAAGTCGGCTCTCATAGACGTATAGGTACCGGTGCCGACAAAGACTGCATCATATTCAGCCAAAAGGTCGGCAAAAGGCAAATCACGACCAATTTCCACCCCCAACCGAAACTCTATACCCATATCGGTAAAAACCTTGCGACGCAGTTCCATTACATGCTTATCTAGTTTGAAAGCAGGAATACCAAAGGTCAGCAGGCCGCCAATCTCCGGATGTCTGTCAAAGACCACCGGTTGAACACCATTTCTAATCAGCACATCGGCACAACCAAGGCTTGCGGGCCCTGCTCCGATCACTGCAACCCGTTTGCCTGTCGGTATCACCTTGGACAGATCCGGACGCCAACCCATTTGAAAGGCAGTATCAACAATATATTTTTCGATACTGCCGATAGTCACCGCCCCATAATCGTTATTCAAGGTACATGCCCCCTCGCAAAGTCTGTCCTGGGGACAGACACGCCCACAGACTTCCGGCAGGCTGTTGGTCTGGTGGCAGAGTTCGGCCGCCTCGATAATCCGTCCTTCATTGGCCAGTTGCAGCCAGTCGGGAATGTAATTATGGACCGGACACTTCCACTCGCAATAGGGATTGCCGCAGTCGAGACAGCGATCCGCCTGCATCTGCACCTGGGATTGCTGAAAGGGATGGTAAATTTCTACAAATTCGTGGCGCCTTCGTTCAATCTTCTTCTTTTGAGGATCAACCCGCTCCACCTCGATAAACTGGAATAAATTCTGGTTCATAGTATCTTCCTTAGGGACTTATCCCGTTCTTTTCAGCGGGGCTAATAGACCACTGCCAGTGTTTCTCTTGGCGAGTTACCACGATGTCCCAACAGGGTCGCGACATCTGAGGTTTTTGGTTTAACCAGCTTGAACTTGCTTACGTACTGTCCATCAAAACCGGTCAAAATTCGCTCGGCCCGCGAACTTCCCGTTTCCTCCAGATGAGCATTGATAATTCCCCGCAAATGTTCTTGCAGCACAGCCTGGTCCTCCAAGGTTATGATCTCAACCAGCTCCTGGTTCAATCTCGATTCAAGAGCACCGAATTCATCCAGCACATAAGCAAACCCACCGGTCATTCCCGCGCCAAAATTGACTCCGGTCTCGCCGAGGATAGTGACGATACCGCCAGTCATATATTCACAGCCATTATCGCCGATACCTTCAACCACCACCTTTGCTCCTGAATTCCTGACGGCAAAGCGTTCCCCGGCCCGACCTGCCGCAAAAAGCCAACCACCGGTGGCGCCGTACAGACAGGTATTGCCGATAATCACTGCTTCGTGACTTTTATAGGCGACACCCAAGGGCGGCCGAATAACCAGTTTACCACCGGCCATCCCTTTGCCCACATAGTCGTTTGCGTCACCGGTCAGCACCATATTCAGCCCTCCTGCATTCCAGGCGCCAAAACTCTGCCCGGCAGTACCATTGAAAAGCAGATGAACAGGCGCATCCTTCATGCCGTTATTGCCATGAATACTGGCAATTTTTCCGGAAAGCCTGGCGCCGACAGTCCGGTCAGTATTGCGGATGGTAAAACTCCCTCCCCCGCCCGACGAAGTTTCAACCGCCTCACGAAAGCGTTCTTCAATTTGAAGGTTGAGCCTGCCTGGATCATCCGGAACATTGCGTTCCCGATAAAAGAGACTGCTGGTCGCCGGTGGTTGAAAGGTTTCCAGGACGTGACTCAGTACCAGTTTCTGTTGTTTTGCAGAAATGCCAGGCAGCTCTTCGAGCAGATCCGTCCGGCCAATAAGATCCGTTAGCTTGGCAATGCCCAGCTCGGCCATGTGCATTCTCGTCTCCTGCACCATAAACCGAAAATAGTTCATCACCATATTCGGGACCCCGGCAAAATATTCCTTTCTAAGGGTCTCGTCCTGGGTTGCGACCCCGGTTGCACAGTTGTTTAAATGGCAGATACGCAGGAACTTGCAGCCAAGGGAAATAAGCGGCCCGGTGCCAAAACCAAAACTCTCGGCACCAAGAATGGCAGCTTTTATAATATCCAGCCCGGTCTTCAGACCACCATCGACCTGCAACTGAACCTTGTGGCGCAAACCGTTGGCAACCAGAGCCTGTTGCGTTTCGGCAAGGCCCAATTCCCATGGACTGCCGGCATATTTTACCGAAGTGAGCGGGCTGGCACCGGTTCCTCCATCGTAACCGGAGATGGTTATCATGTCGGCATAAGCTTTCACCACCCCCGTGGCGATGGTGCCGACCCCCGGCTCGGAGACCAATTTCACGCTCACCCGAGCCTTGGGATTAACCTGTTTGAGATCAAAGATAAGCTGAGCCAGATCCTCAATCGAGTAAATATCGTGGTGTGGCGGCGGGGAGATGAGTGTTACTCCCGGCACTGAATAGCGGAGAGCCGCAATCTGGGCGGTTACTTTATGACCGGGCAATTGTCCGCCTTCTCCCGGCTTTGCTCCCTGAGCCATTTTTATCTGGATTACCTCGGCGTTCATCAGATAATGGGGGGTAACACCAAAACGACCGGAGGCGACCTGTTTGATTTTTGATACCCGTTCGGTACCAAATCTATCGGGATCTTCCCCCCCTTCTCCGCTGTTGGAAAAACCACCGAGACGGTTCATGCCTATTGCCAGGGCTTCATGTGCCTCCTGGCCGAGTGCCCCAATGGACATGGCTGCAGAATCGAAACGAGTAAAGAAATTTTCAGCCGGCTCCACTTCATCAAGTGAAATGGCAGAGGTATCTTTTGTCAGTTGCAGCAGATCCCGCAGACAGGCAACCGGTCGATTATTTACGTGGTTGGAATAGACCTGATAATCGGCAAAATCGCCGGTACGCACCGCCTTTTGCAAAGCCTGGACCACGTCTGGATTGTAGGCATGGTATTCTCCGCCATGGATATATTTAAACAGACCACCACGACCTAGCGGTTTGTGCAGCCTTTTCCAGCCATAACGCGAAAGGCGCTCCTGATCCTGCTGAAAATCTGCAAAGTCAGCTCCTTCAATGCGACTGGCAACCCCTTTGAAACAGAGTTCGGTGACCTCGCTGGCAAGACCGACAGCCTCGAAAAGCTGCGAACATCTGTACGAAGCTATGGTGGCTATTCCCATTTTGGAAAGTATTTTGAGCAGGCCTTTATCGATGCCTTTCCGATAGTTAGTGACAGCCTCCCTGAGACTGATTTTGAGTGAACCTTCCTCTACCAGCTGGGCGAGTGACTCATAGACAAGATACGGATATACAGCCGTTGCCCCCATCCCGAAAAGGACAGCGAAATGATGCGGATCTCGACAACTCGCCGTTTCGACAATAATATTTGCATCGCAACGCAAACTATTTTGAACCAGGATCTGCTGCACAGCACCCACTGCCATTGCAGCCGGAATGGGCAGAGTTTCCGGGGTAATCTGGCGATCCGAGAGGATCAGCAGAACGGCTCCCTTTTCCACCTCTTTTCGGGCTTGCAGGCTCAATAACTCAATTGCCCTTTTCAGTCCGAGCTCTTTGGAGTAATTGAGGTCTAGGAAAACATGCCGATAATGGCTCTGCTCAAGCTGAAGGAGTTGCTGAAGATCACTATAAACGAGGACCGGTGATTGAAAAATCACCCTATAGGCATGGCTCAAGGCTTCATCAAATACATTTTGTTCAGCCCCAATGCAGGTAGCAAGGGACATGACATGCCTTTCCCTTAATGGATCGATTGGCGGATTGGTCACCTGGGCGAACATTTGCCTAAAGTAGTCATAGAGACTCCGCTCTTTGATTGAGAGTACAGCCATCGGAGCATCATCACCCATTGAAGATATCGGTTCCTGGCCAGTCTCTCCAAGCACCTTAACAACCTGTTCTAACTCCTCATTGGTATAGCCGAAGAGTTTTTGATAAAGAAGAAGTCGGTCATCATCAAAAGACCTGGCTCCGATCGCTAGCGTGTCATCCTTATCAAAAGACGGCAGTTCCTGACAACATTTCTCCATCCATTGCCGATACGGATGCCTACTCTTTAGCTCCCTGTCTATATCCCAGGACGTCCAGCGTTTGCCGGAAAGTGTATCGATAACCAGTAATTCGCCGGGACCGACCCTTCCCTTCTCCAACACCTCATCCGGCTCATAGTCCCAGATTCCCACTTCTGAGGCGAGCGTAATAAGATTATCTTTGGTCACCACATAGCGGGCTGGTCTGAGCCCATTGCGATCAAGGCCGCAGACAGCGAAACGGCCATCGCTCATCACGATACCGGCCGGCCCGTCCCATGGCTCCATATGCATGGAATTGAAGTCGTAGAAAGCCCGCAGATCTTCGTCCATATTCGGATGATTCTGCCAGGCGGGTGGGATGAGCAGCCTGAAGGCCCGAAAAAGATCCATGCCACCAGCCAAAAACAGCTCAAGCATATTATCAAGAGACGACGAGTCCGACCCGGTGGTGTTCACAAAGGGAGCGGCTTCAACCATGTCTGGTAGCAGCGGTGACTTGAATTTGTAGGACCGCGCCTTCGACCACTGTCTGTTACCCGTTATGGTATTTATCTCTCCATTATGGGCCAGATATCTGAAAGGTTGGGCAAGAGGCCATTTGGGCAGGGTATTTGTAGAGAATCGTTGATGGAACAGGCATATGGCCGACTGCATTCTGATATCGGCCAGATCGGGGTAAAAAAGAGACAGGTCTACCGGACGGCACAATCCTTTATAGACAATCACCAAATTTGAAAGACTGGCAATATAGAAATCAGCATCATCGGTTACCCTCTTTTCCACCCGGCGTCGAACCATGTAAAGGCGTCGTTCGAGATCTTTTGAACCCCAGCCGAATGGTGCATTGAAAATGACCTGAACTATCTGAGGCATGGTCTTCTCAGCAAACTCCCCGAGCACCTCCGGATCAATGGGTACATCGCGCCAGGCAACAACGGTCAGGGTTTCCCTCTCCAGCTCTTCTTCAATAGCCCATTTGGCCACCGTCGCTTTTGCATCATCGGGACTGAGGAAAATCATGCCGACGCCGTACCTGCCACCCAGACTCCAACCTTCCTCTTCGGCAATTGCTCGAAAAAAATTATCAGGCTTTTGCAACAGGACGCCGCAACCATCTCCGGTTTTGCCATCGGCCGCGATACCGCCACGATGCGCCATCCGGGCAAGAGAGGAAATAGCAGTCCGAACCAGCTTATGACTGGCTTCGCCTCTCATGTGGGCCATCAGCCCAAAGCCACAGTTATCTTTTTCTAACTCCCGATTATATAGGGCCATACTATCCTCTTAAGACTCTGGAAATGTCCAAAATTTTTCTCGCACCACTGCAAGCTGTTCGCTTTTTTTCAATGAAACATATTGACCGGGAAAGGTCATCATTGATTTTGACAATCGTTCTCATTACAGCGACTAAATAAACCTTTTCATCAATTCCTCAATGGCTTGCTCGACATTGTCCGTAGAAATTCCGGCACGCAGGCAGGCATTCTCAACATGACTCCGTTTTGTTTCATCGTTCATATCATCTAAAGTTCGAAATAACCCCATCCTCCGACCGACCTGGTAAAGCATTCTCTTTTTTGGATCAAGTTCCAAAAACGTCTCAATGATCCCAATCAATTTGTCTTTATCCTGAGGGTATTGTCCGTCAAGATTCTCGAAAAGGTTGAGGATATGATCGCTTTTAACGGTACTGGTAATTCCATCCAGAGCCTGAAGAAAAACAAGCAGTTCCCTTGCCGCTTCAACATCATTCAACTTTTCAAAAGCCCCTTGTCGATATTCCTCATACAACTCGACATGATTAGGAATAGCAAGAGTCCGCAAGCGAATGAAATCCGGATTAATCTGATTCAGTGCATCAGCACTTTCCAGGGCATGTTCCTCTGAAAGATCCCTGCCGCCCAAACCAGGCATTATATATTCGGAGAGTTCCATCCCCGCCCGTTTGACTTTTTTTCCGGCTAGCAATATGAGTCTTTTTATCCACCCCTTTTTTAATCCGGCTGAGCACCTTATCTGAACCTGTCTCCATACCGATATGGATTCGAGACAGTCCGGCCGCTGCCATCAACTGCAAATTTTTATCACTAATCCTGGCAATGGTACGGGACCGGGCGTAAGACGTTATCCGCTCAACCCATGGAAAACAATGCTTCAGGTGATTGAGGATGGCCAGAAGGCGCTCCGGCTTAATTATCAGGCTATTCGCATCTTGCAAAAAAATCGACCGCATTCCTGAGGTACCCCAGTGGAGAGCAGCATTGAGGGCAGCGTGATCCGCTTCTCCGTCAAGAGAACGCAGTCTCTCTATATCAGCTGGGTATACCTTACCGTTTTTCGCAGCCCCTGCCCTGATCTCAACAACATAACGATGGACACGATTTATATCTCTTAGCACGTGTTCTACGGACCGCAGGGAAAAAATGCTTCCTTTGTATACAGGACAAAAGGTGCAACGATTCCAGGGACAGTTACGGGTTATGCGGATAAGCAGACTGCCCGCTTCACTTGGAGGTCGAATCGGCCCCTGTTCAAAGCCTTTATATTCATTTTCATTCGCAGTGGCAGCCTGTTGCATTTCTGCTCCTTATCACTGATTTGACTAAAGAAAACTACAGAAAAACAAACTATAAGGCTTTCTATGAAGAAAAACAACAAGACCTCCCAGAACAGTCCATTGCACCGAATCTTGTGTGAATACGACCTGATTTTTCTGTGCTCTCTGCAGGGGACAAATAAAAATGGGCGGGTCAATCTTTAAAGATTGATCCGCCCATTCAAACCAGCAGACTCTACGGTAAAACTTACATCAATTAGTCCACCGTCTCGACCTCATATCCAGCGCCCTTCCATGCGAAAATTCCACCTGGATATCTATAGACGTTTGTATAGCCGAGCTTTTTGGCCCAGACAGCACCGTTATGGCTCCTGGTGCATTTAACAAAACCGCAGTAAACAATAATTTTTTTATCTTTATCCGGACCAAGTAGTTTCACATAATCTTCCTGGCTTTTACCGTCGGTCTCCTTACTGTCCCATGCCACCATGTCCGGAATAGGAAACAGGAATTGTTTCGCAGTCGGAACATGCCCTTTTTTAAAACTCGCCTCATAGGGCATGGTATCGATGATCAACACGTCCCCTCCTGCTTTAATGACCTCGCTCAGCTCAGCTGTGGTAATAACATCATATTCGCCTTTTACAACTTCCCTGACCAGCTTGACAGCTCCGGTTTCTTTCTCAACCTCGTCTTTAAATTTGGAGGTGCCGAATGCAAAAGCACTGGAGGCGGCAAACATCACCAATACTGCGGTAAGCACAATTTTCTTCATAATCCTATCCCCGATAGATGGTTAATAAGTCGGGATAAGTACCTTTAGGCAATTCTTATAAAGAATTAATTTCTAAGGTACTAATCTCCCACGATTTTCAAAGTATTTTGACAGTAGCGATGGTACCAGCATGAATAGACGAGCGGTATAAGCATGACAATATCCCGAACGAGAGCCACCCGAAGCCCGCTAAAAGCTTTGAATTCAGGATCTTCGGGGCCAAAACAGCCACAGTCGATATCCAATCCCAGCCAGATTGAATACGTTAAAAGAATAATGAAGAATAGCAGCAGTAACACGACCCCAATCTTGCTTTTTAGCCAATTAAAAAGCAAACCCACAGCCAAAATTATTTCAAGAATAGGCAACACGATGGCCGTCGGCAAAAGAAAACTCTGAGGGAGGATATCGTAAGCACCTATGGTCGCAGCAAAGCCATGGACATCGGAGAGCTTAGGAACTGCAGCGGCGAAGAAAATCAGGCTGATTATCCAACGACCGAGCAAGTCCAGCCAAAACAGCACAATTTTCAAGTTATTATTTCGGTCCATTTATAACAAAACTAAAAGAGTTGGAACCAATCGGATGCATCGATCAAACGCGGCCTCCTACAATGACGCGACAGGCAAGCATCATGCCGACATTTAACTGATGCGTCCAATAGTTATTTTCTATTGAAATATTCTCATCCATTGTCTTTACTAATTCCGTTTTCACCTCTTGTGCAGATATCCCGTAACCTCAGGGAGATATTTTGTTATGGACTTTTCACAAAAGCTGATAAACTATAAGGAAATCATGGAAAACTAACCCCGGTGAACGGGAAGAAAGCCGGGATAAGTATCTTGAGACAGATTCATTTCCTGCAAACAACAAAAATAAAATCTGTAAGGTACCAAAAAGCAAGGAGCTCTTGATGGCTGATAGACGTAATCGTTTTCCGCCTCTTTATATCGCAACCAGGGTAATTTTAGGGATTGGTACACTGGGGCTTTGCTCTATTTTGTTCCTGCAACTCCCTTCACCCACATTTAAAGGATTGCTTTATGTGTTTCTTGGTTTTTTCGCATTCGGCATAGGTGAAAACCTCAACCATCCGAAAACACCGTTGCCCGCAATCAGTGAGGACAACCACCCTGTCCAGCCACAGTTTTACCGAAAACGAAACGCCTGCAGTCTTGGAAATCTTATCGATATTGGGGCGTTGCTTCTTTTCTTCATTGGTCTCTCAGACTTGCTCTATCCTAAGTGATCAAAAAGCATAATTTTGACAGCAACAGAGGTGCGCAATGATACGTGCGGGTAACATTGGCGGAACCAAAACAGCATGGGGGCTTAATTTGTGGATCTGCAAATTTTCTTGTAAAAGTAGACTCCGGCTCAAATCCCAAGTTTGTTATCATTCTTAAATTGTAACCGTTCACCGATACACTTCAAACGACTGCATAACCCGGAACCATGACCGTTCATCCAGTGCTTCAGGTTCCTTCAAGCAGGCCGACGAGCTTTAGTTGGCTAGGGGAGGTGGCCTGAAATGCACATTGCAACTGATGCACCCTTGTTATAAATATACCGCTGCCAACCACCAGACCGCAGTCGAAAGATCAACGACCAAGACTCTCATCTGCAATCCACGCCTGACCTGTCGGTAACGCGAACTGGGCATCTAGCCTCGCGGCGATCTTGCGAACAACCTGACTCAGCGCGGGATCATGATTTTCGATTGCCAGACCGCTCTCACTGAAATAGACGGTCAGTCGTTTGCCTTCAACATCGAGATTTATTGCCGCGAGCGGTCCCATAGTGGGCGGCAACGCCGCATCAGTGCGGAGCTCGGCATGGCCATTCGCCGCCGTTACAGCAGTCGGTTCCTGGGTATTGAGCTCAAGTTCTTCGATTGCATACGTACAACCCACAACTTCTGCGATGAAATCCATCGCGGCTTGACGATGTTTATATCCCAACCGTGGAACGTGGTACTGCACGGCCTTCGTGTCGGTTTCTACTTCCAATCGTCCGTGATAGGGACGCGGTGCGGGGTTTGCGAGCGGCTGCAGGGTGAAACCTGCATTATTCTCACGACGCCACTCGAAATACGATTCCAGCCATGCTCGATCAATGTCCCCGCTGTTATCGAACCACATCGTGCGCCTGTCGATATCGAAAGAGCGGACTTCACCGCTGGCGATATCATTTTCGAGGATCACCGGGTGCCAGACCCGGAAATTGTTGGCATCAATGTAGGAGTCGAATCGAGCCATTTTCTTACGATCCGGCGAGAAGGCAATAAAGAGCGCGCCATCCTTTGAACCGTCAATCGACGGCAAACGATACAGCTGCAGACTATCGAGATCAAGGATTGACTGGCGACTGACCAGCAACCATCGACCACCTTCAATCTTGAGCAATTCCCGTCTATTGGCAATAGGCAAGGGCGCATCGCCATCGAGCCAGGCGAGCTGGCCGTAGGAAGCATAGAATGCAACATGTTCGGCGCGAAATCCACTCGGTGTGTCTACCAACAGATACCAGCTGGCATCGTTATTTACATCGCCCGCCACCACCAGAAGCGCGGCCGGCGAATGGGAGACGACATAGGCGTAATGGATCTGGCTGGAGCTCATGTCCGTGGCCTGACCGTCACTGCTCCCATAATAGGTGCGCCCTGGAAATTGGAACTCATGCTTTCGGTAGCGTACGACAACAGAATAGTAGGTAGTGGTCCCGCCCGTATTCCAGTTGCCATAGGAATGCTGCTCGCGTTCTATCGTAAACGCTCCAGCCTCGACAGTAATACGCTCGCCATGAGGAGTACATGCAGCACCAACTGTCGCAACTATCAGCAGGAGGCTCCAACACCATTTTCGAAACATCATCGTCCCCTTCTTCTAACAACAAAAACCCAAGCCGACAGCCTCAGCGAAGCCGCACAGTTGCGTGCACCAAATGGCAACGGAACTACCCTGTATTGCACACGACGGGACGAATGTGTCAGCTGGAGTAGTACAATAAGTGCAACAGATTGAAGTTTGAAAACAACAAAGAGTTAGGGTTAAAAGGCCGTTTCAGGACAGACACTAACTAAGTAACGACAGCCTTGACTATTTCCTTTCTGGTGGTCCCAATATTTTGAGATCCTTGTCATATAAAGCTGCCAGCAGTAATTCACCCTTGTCATCCACCCGAAACTGACCGTACCGGGCCAACTGGTAGTATTGCCCATGGCCTTCCTGAAAGAAAAAACCATTGGTAGCCAACTTCACTTGCCCACCGCGAACACGAAAGTGCAAACGAAGTTCATTGTGAGACAATGGTTGAACAGTAGAGAGATCTTTAAACGAACCGACATTGTGCTCATCCAGACTGATCACCACATAATCGTTGGCTGTGATCAAAGAACCGACTAAGTGGTCCCGCTCGTTTTTTTGTTTCAATGCCAGAGACAACTCATCCGCCAGCTGAAAACGCAGAGCCATGTAGTCACCTTGCATCAGGGAGCGCGGATCTACCGGAGCCAGGTGCAGATAGACGATTTTTCCTTCGGCTAGATGTTTTTCTTTACCGATGATCAACCAGTTCACCAGAACCAGAAGAATCACCAGGGAAGCCACAGCGATGATCTTATTCATGCGTTGCCTCCTTTTTGGTGGCCAGAACACGCAACATGCACCAGCGTAGAACAAGAAGTGAGATGCCGGTGGCACACAGGCTGCCGGACTTGGCCAGGAGGGTTGAATCGAGTAGGTAATAATAGAAAGAGATGAATGATACAAGTGAGGCAATGCCCAGTCCCAGGAGCAGTCGATTGGTGCCGACAAAGCCCAGCACTATCAGCATCATCCCGACCGTCAGGCCATGTACCTCAAAAGAGAGCGCGCAGACGACAACAGTACCCAGTATGGCTATGATGGTGAGCGGCTGAAATAATGGTTGCCTGTAGCGCTGCAGGATGTCCCAGACGACATAGACGACGGCTACGCCTGTTAACAGCTCGCTAATCCAGGGTTTCCCCAATGTCTCGGATCTATAGTAGCCAAACCAGCCAATCCAGCCAATGATTTTGTATCCGGACAATTCCACACCTTTCAGGAAAATCAGTGCCAGAACCAGGCCATAACCAACGGCCTGAATTATTCTCATCTGCTTCAGGTAGCAAAATTCGTTGAGCCAACACCAGGCGACGCCCACCATCAGAACACCACAGGCCCCAAAGGACCAGCCACTATAAAAAAGGGCCATGAAAAAGGCCAGCCCTGCCACAAAAGTTGAAAAGATCCGATGAATAAAATTGGGCATAAAGATAACAAGTATTACCTGCAGAAGCAGCACCCATAACCAGTGTCCGCTTTCGAATTCCCCTGAGTGACCCAAAATGCCGTACACCACCAACGCCTGTCCGGCAAGACTTACGGCCAGGGACAGGTGTTCGACGAATTCATTTTTCTGAGATCGTAAAATGACAAAGGCCACCAAAAGCATTATCCCGCCGATAGAGAAAGCAAACGTACTATCATCAACAATGGCCATGCAGGCCATAGCGAGAAAACCGAGCAAAAAAAGAGATGCGATCCATCCGGAAACAGCCAACAGGATTTTCACATACCAAGGCGACTCAAGCTTTCCTGGCTGGGGTGCCGTGCCCTGGACCACACCGGCTCGCAGCAGATCCATCCACATTTGTTCGGTTTGTCTGCTCATAATTGCATCTCCCGGTGGACCTTTTTCAACCAAAAGGCGGAACCGCCACCCATGCCAACAGCCAACAGGGCAAGAAACAGCATGCCCACCACCGATACATTGTCAAACAGGATCTTGCTGAAAAATGACATGGCGACGAGTATGCCCGACAGACAACAGCCGGCAAGCATGAAAAGATCGGGTTTAATTCTGCGATAAACCGCGTACATCACAGCTATCCAGCCTGCCCACACCAGCCAGGGCAGAATGCTGCCCTCTCCGTACGAAAAAATAGTATTGAAAACCAGGATGGTAAGGGGAACTCCGCTGCTTACCGCGATCAGGCGGATTGCCCATCTTTCAGCTAACCAGGGCAGAATTCTCGCAGAGAATTCCCAGACGATAAGAGCAAGAGTATTGCAGAAAAAGGGCAACCATAAATTCGATACTTCGGTATCGAAAAGCAGCCAGAAGGTTCCACGAAAGGTATCGCAGTAGAGAAAAATAGAGACATTAACCAGTGCAATCCAAACGAGCCAGAGGGCGGGAAAACGCCCGATTACCACCCAGGGGATCATCAACAACGTCCAGGAGAAGAACAATTGCCACGGATCTGCGCCGGTCTGATAGGTCTGACCAAAGAGCGCCAGCAACACACCGAGAAATATCGTCGCCACAAGAAGTGACACCTTGCCCACGAACGATTGTTCGCAAGACCTGCAATAGAAAAAAATGGCGAGAATAATGAGCCCTTCGACCAAGCCGAATTTACCAAATCGGCCGATTTCTCCCCAGTTGAAGGCTATAAAAAAAATGGCAGCGACAGCTATACTCAGCCCGCCAAGCGAAAGCAAAAAACGATCGAGAAATTCTCTCCAGCGCGCACCGTCCGGGGTGACTTGGGCTGCACGGAGAGCATCTCCAATTTTTTCTTCAGGGATGACTCCCTCTTCGATCAATGCAAGCAACTGACTGCGAGGTGAAATCATGGCTCACGCTCCAGATTCTCAATGTTCACGTCCTCTTTGCTCATGACGTTTTACTTCAACAGAAACGAATTCGGTTACTTATATAAATTCCTGAGTTTTTTCAATTTGTTTTTTCTTTCAGAAATGGCCCTCTTACTCATGTCTGTCCAGAATAAAACAAAAATGCGGGTAAAACTCATTCGAGTTCCACCCGCATAAGAACCAAATCTTTCCCAGGATCGGACACAATGACAAGGTTCATACCTTTTGTCATTTCGTTCTGCTCTGCCAGGACATTGAATCCAAAGACAAAGGATTCGGTGACTATACCGGCATTGTCACCAATCGAAACCTCGGCTTTCAGTATTTTTTCCACCTGGTGCTCATGGACAAGCGCTAAGAGCTGGTCATGCAGCCCCTGGGCAAGTGAAAACTCGTGCATTACATTGCCGCCTCACAGAGTCTGGTCCCTGAAGCGAATCTAATCATGAGACGAGCGAGTGCTTTGCACATGATATTTGAAATAGGAGGAACAAATACCTTCATCTGATATCATGCATGGGCCGATCGGGGACTGTGGGGTACAAACCATTCCAAAAGCCGGGCAATCCGGGGGAAGTCCTCGCCCGGTAATTATGGCATTACACTGACACATACAGGATTCCTGGCCTTCTTTAAACCTGACATTGAACCGTTTGGTAGCATCGTATAAGGCCAGCTCGTCACGAATAACAAAACCACTCCTTTCTATTGTCCCGAGCCCTCGCCAGTCAGTGTCGACTGCGAAAAACACCTCCGAGACCATCTTCCTGGCTATCTTGTTGTCTTCGGAAGAATAGATAAATGCCGAGGTATCGTCAAAAACCGACTCACCGTTTCGTATCTGCTTGACCAGACTAAGAATTCCCTCAAGAATCTCGACGGCTTCGAAGCCGGCAATATAACAGGAGAGATGATGTTTCCTGGCGAGTTCAGTATACGCTTCTGTGTCGGAGATAGTATTGATATGGTCGGAACAGAGCAGGCCCCGGATGTTGAGATCCGGGTCCTGCATCAAAAGATCAATTGTCGGAGGCAACAACCTGATGGAAGGAATAACACAAAAATTTTCTATCCCTAAGCGCGCCGCCTCAAGAATCGTTTCTGCCACACCGGGAGCCGTTGCCTCAAAACCAACTGCGGGATAGACTACCGTAAAATCAGGTTCCCGCCGGGCAATATCCAGAGCATCCATGGGCGAAGTGATAACTTCAACCCTGGCACCCTTTGCCATAATTGAACCAAGCGACTCTTTACTGCCGGGGACGCGAAGCAAATCCTCACAGGCAGCAGTTATAACTTTAGGCTGCATACCGACTTTGACAAAGGCATCAATATGCCCTGCCGGCATCACACAGACACTGCAACCGGGACCGGCGACGAGATCAATTTTTTCAGGTAAGAGCTGTCGAAGGCCGTATTTGAGAATGGCTCTATTCTGTGTGCCACAAGCCACCATCAACCTCATAGGACGGTCAACGAGCTTATGTAATTCCTCAAGCAGCGCTTTCTGGAGATCAAGATCTTTTATTGCTTTCCCGGCTTCCATTCAATATACCTCTAACCCCAAGTGAAATAGATACAACTTTCACTTGCCTTCCAATTAACTTTCTCGAAAAAAGTGATACACTTTTTAAAAAGAAGACGACTGGAAATTATTCAGAAGCTTCCGCTTCACTCTTCATTGCTTTATAGCCTTCAGAGTCGATTACTTTTTCGCTTTCGAGTTTGTCTATCTCAGCTCGAGTCAAATGAAATTTTCCACATGCCGGACAAGTGCCGTCAAAATCGTCGCCAACAGCCCGCGATTTGATCTCGTCGATGGTCATGTGATCCAGTTTGCCGCAAGCGCCACTGGGATTTTCCGCTCGTACCTGTATTCTTCGTGTGTTTGGCATTGTAGCCTCCTGCACAGTTATCAATATTCCCATAAGAGAAATACAAATAAGTTACTTGTCTATACTACATTATCAACCAAAAAAAACAATAAAGGCGGCGCAGATATTACTTTTCACCAGCCGCCTTCAAACTTACCCAAACAAACAGAATAAGTGTTCCATCAGCCGACTATATTATCAACCTCTTTTCCTTTGGAATCCACAATACTTACAGATACTGGTATGCCGCCATCCAGGCGGTGAGTTGCGCAAGACATTCAGGGGTCGTAGGCGCGCACCGCCATTTCCACCTGATTGAGCAGCCCTTCATTGTACTCTCCGTTTTTGATCAACGTAGTCGCTGCCTGCTTAACGCTCATATTCATCGGGGCGATATTATGAGTAGTCCCGACAATGAGATTCGCCTTGGTGATACAGCCGTTCTGATCGGTAGTGTAATCATGGATCAAGGTTCCCCGCGGAGCTTCGACAATACCTATTCCTCTACCGGCTTTCGGTTCAACCTTAGCCCGTACGTTAGAATCGGTAATCCCTTCCCATTCGAGCAACTCAATGGTCCGCTCGCAGGCATAAACCATTTCAATCAGTCGGGCATAATGGTACAGCAAGGTCTGCTGGGCAGGACGGCCGAATAAACTCCTGAACGCTTCAAGTGCAGCCTGAGCTTTTGGAGTAGATATCTTGTCACAAACGTTAATTCTCGCCAAGGTATTTGAGCGGTAAATCCCTTTCGGAGCGGCAAGATCCATATCAAATCCTTCATTCCAGGATTTGGCATAGGGCATTTTTGAATACCCCCAAGGCTCGACATGCTCTCCAATAAAATTGGTGTATTCCTCACCCTCAAAGTCAACATAGCTGCCGTCAGCCTTCATCAACCGCTGTTTACCGTCATAAAGCCGCAAAGATCCATCCTCACGGTCAACAGTTCCAAGAAAGCCGGTTTTAATCACTCCCAGCTCGCCGATGACGTCCATATATTTGCTGAACACATTCTTAATAGCATAGTCGAGGGCATACTGAGAAAAATCGAGCAGTGTCCTGGTTCCTTCCAGTAACTCCTTTCTCTCTTCCTCAACCATCACTTTGGCAAAGCCGCCTACAACTCCAGCAATCGGATGAATGGCCTTGCCGGCAAACTTGTCGAGCATCATTTGCCCAAGTTGCCGCATTTTGACTACCTTGGTAGCAAGCTCCGGTGCAGCTTTCACCACCCCGATAACATTACGTACAGAGTAATCGGCATCCGGTCCCAGAACAAAATCAGGGGCTGCAAGAAAGAAAAAATGCAGGATTTTGTCATTAATGTGGGCCAGGACCTGGCACATTTCACGCAATTTATGGCCAGTTTCGGTGGGCGTCACGCCGAAGGCACCGTCAACCGCCTTGTTTGAGGCAAGATGATGCATCCATGGACAAATGCCGCAGATACGATTAACAATACGGGGCACTTCTTCAGCCGGCCGACCTTCAATAAACTTTTCAAACCCTCGCAGAGACTGAATGTGCAGAAATGCATCCTGCACATTGCCGTCATCACCTAAATGTATGGCAATTTTGGCGTGTCCTTCAATTCGGGTAACCGGCGCAATATTTATTACCTTTCCCATCTTATTCCTCCTCCACGACCGGTTTTTTAACCGGTCGAAGTTTTCCGTGGGCTCCTGAAAATCTCAGAATAGACCGGCGGTCAACAACTGATTTATAGTCAATTCCATTACTTGCGAGAGCATTCATCATATCAAGCAGCTGATTGCCATCTTTACGGACAGGTCCGAAACATCCCCTGCACGGTACCCTGGCACTGATACAGCTCGGCGAACCAAGTTTGGCACAACCGGCAGCGGTTACCGGCCCCAGGCACAAATAGCCTTGCTCCAGCAGACATCGCATCTCGTCAATCGGTGCTCCAGGTACGCAATCGACATTGGTGATAAAACGCTTAACCTTGTCTACTGCACCTTTCCCTTCACGCCTGGTCGGACAGGTATCACAAACGCTTTTGCCGGGAAGAACAGGATCGCGGCCTTCGACGAGTGAGAGTATCACCTCGGCAATCAGTGCAGGATTCGGCGGACAGCCGGGCAGCTGCATATCTATTTTCACTTTTTCGTCACAGGCATAAACGCGATCAAGTGGCGCCGGTACTTCAATATTTGGAATCTTTGCACCCGGATCGGTTGTCTCCGTACGGTAAATTCCCTCCCAGCTCTCCTGACGATTCTGCCCGTTCATCAGGGCAGGAATGCCACCGTGGGTTGCACAGGTGCCAAGAGCGATCAACACCGTACACTTCTCTCGCATCTCTTCAAGAACTTCAAGATGCTCGTGATTACTCACTCCACCAGTCACAATTCCGACAACAGCTTTAGGAATTGTCAGAGTAACCCCTTCTCCACACTGACCGAAATATTTATGATCCATCAGTACCGGTGCGTGGACAATGTCCAGAGCCTCAGTTATTATCGGAATGAGATCTTCACCGATGTTCAGGATGGCAATCTCACACCCCGAGCAGGATCCCAACCACTCCATAGCGGTAGTTACACCCATATCTCTCTCCTTTATGCCACTGAGGCGTCCTGACCATTTACTGGCCCTAATTTTTTGATGCGCGCAGTCATCTCTGTTACAGCTGCAACAAACTTATCAGGCTCCGCCGAGGAAACCCAGGTCAAGTTGAACCGACCGGCCTCATATCCAAAATCTTCCAACAACTCAACAATCATGTCGGAACGGGTCATTGCTTTATAATTACCATCCAGGTAATGACATTCACCGAGGTGTCAGCCAAGTACCATAACCCCGTCCGCCCCTTGAGACAAAGCGTCCATAACAAACTCCGGATGGACCATCCCTGAACACATTACTCGAATTATCCGCACGTTATGGGGATATTGCATCCTTGCAGTCCCCGCCAGATCAGCTGCGGCATAGGAGCACCAGTTGCAGCAGAATGCAACAATTTTAGGCTCAAAACTCATGTGATCAACTCCTTCTCACTTTAATGTTCATTTCGAAGAACCCCTCCAGCCACACAAGGAGAACGGTATCGTGTGGCCGGAGGAGCTTTCGATTATATTTAGTACCTTAGACTGCGAGCGCCGCCTGAATCTGGGCACTGATCTGCTTCATGGTAAATCCGGAGACGTACACACCCCGCTTCGGACAAGTTCCCTGGCACAAACCGCAACCTTTGCATTGAGCCTTATTCACCATAATTAACTTCCCGGCCTCCACCCCATCCTTGGCAGGTTTTTCAACCAGAGTAATGGCATGATACGGACAGACATCTACACACAGTGCACAACCGTCACAATAGTCCTCATCAACGGTCGCTTTGATGGCGTCCAGAGACATATGGCTTTTGGAAAGCAAGGTAGCCGCCCTGGCTGCCGCAGCCAAGGCCTGGGCCACCGACTCCTCAACCGGTTTTGGATAATGGGCCAGTCCGGCAACAAACATTCCGTCGGTAGAAAAATCCACCGGCTTAAGTTTTGCGTGAGCTTCTTGAAAAAATCCCTGACCGTCGACCGGTATCTTATAGAGTTTACCAAGGTCCGCAGCATCAGTTTTAGGCCTGATTGCTACGGCTAGAATAACCATGTCCACTTCAATTTTCAGCGGCCGATGGAGAACGTGATCCCAAACCTCGACATCAATTACCGAACCATTTTGGGTAACCTTCGGTTTGCCGTGCAACTCGTAATTGATGAAGATTACTCCCAGCTTTCTCGCCTGCTTATAAAGAGCTTCCCGTTGTGCATAGGTGCGCATATCCCTGTACAGGATATAGACATTACGCTCGGGGTTTTCTTTTTTCAAGGCGATAGCCGATTGCACCGAATGGGTACAGCACACCTTGGAACAGTACATATTGTCGGTTTCCCGCGAGCCAACACACTGAATAAAGACAAACCTTTTGGCCATCTTGACATGCTTTTCTTTGAGCTCAAAAAGTTTGTCAAACTGAACCGAGGTGACAACTCCGGTAATAGAATCGTAATTGTATTCTGTGGGGCTATAAGCGTCCCCACCAGTGGCAACAATGCCAATCCCGTGCTCAATAACCTTGGTCATCCCGTCTCTGCCTGTGATTGTCGAACGGAAATTCCCAACAAACCCTTCCACCCCGGTCACTGCATATTCCTTGTGGATGATTATTTTGTCATTTCTGATCAACTTATCAATGAGCTTAGCCACCTGTGTCGGTACATGCTCACCCGCCCAGGTATGTTTGAGATTAAGGGCGTTGCCCCCTAAGGTGTCGGTCTTTTCCACCAGATGCACCTCAAAACCCTGTTCAGCAAGGTTGAGGGCAGCGGTCATGCCGGCAACACCACCACCGATAACCAGACCTTTTTGGGTGATCGGCACAGAAATGGGTTTGAGGGCGTCACCAAAGGTCACCTTGGCAGCAGCCATCCGCACAAGATCTTTAGCCTTCGCTGTTGCGGCTTTTGGATTATCGGAATGCACCCAGGAATTGTGATTTCTTATGTTGGCCATTTCAACGAGGTACTCGTTCAGACCTGCAGCCTTCAAAGTCTCACGGAATAATGGTTCATGGGTACGAGGAGTACAGGCAGCGATGACAATCCGGTTCAGATTCTGTTCCCGAATACGTTTGGTGATCATCTCCTGGGTGTCCTGCGAACAAGAGAAAAGATTGCGTTCCACATAGACCACATCCGGCAGTGTGGCTGCATAATCCTCAACCGCCTTCACATCGACTACACCAGCGATGTTCGAACCGCAGTGGCAGACAAAGATACCGATCCGTGGTTCATCCCGGGAAACATCCTTTTCATCCGGGAAAGTCGGTTCGGTGGTCAATTCAAACCTTGCAGGAGCAAGCAGATCTGCAACAGCAGCGGCTGCGGCCGATCCCTCTACAACAGATTGAGGAATATCTTTAGGACCTGAAATGGCTCCACAGGTAAAAATACCTTCTCTTGAAGTTTGAACCGGAGCAAAATCAGATGTGGCTGCAAAATTATCGGCAGTCAGCTTGATGTCCGCTGTCTTGGCCAATTCAAGTACATGTTTTGGCGTCTGCAAACCAACAGACAACACAACCATATCATAGAACTCTTCCAACTGGCGCCCTTCTTCATTGACATAGCTGAGTCGAAGATCCCCGCCCGAGCCATCAGGCTCCACACCGTTAACACGGCAACGGACGAATCGCACACCGGAATCCTCTTTTGCCCGTTCCATGTACAGATCAAATTCCTTGCCATGGGTCCGCATGTCCATATAGAAGATGGTTGTTTGCAATCCCGGTACATGATCTTTAGCTATAACTGCTTCTTTTATTGCATACATACAACAAACAGAAGAACAGTAGCCATTCCCACAGAGATTCTCATCTCTTGAGCCAACACATTGCAGGAAAGCGACCTTATTGACCGGTTTTTTGTCTGAAGGTCGAACAAGGTGCCCTTCCGTCGGTCCAGAGGCGGAAAGATATCTCTCCAACTGCATAGCAGTGATGACATTTGGAAATGTACCATATCCCCAAACACCGGCGTCGCTCGGATCATAGGCTTCAAAACCTGGCGCCAACACCACCGCCCCAACGTTGAGCTGATGAATTTTCTCCGTGTCAGCAAAATTAATTGCTCCAGCGTCACAAACCTTCTCGCAGAAACCGCAGGCACCTGGCTTTTGCAGGCGAATACAGGCATCGGGATCAATCTGATACTTCAACGGTACCGCCTGGGCATATTTTACATAAATTGCCTTGCGTTTTCCGGTTGCGGCATCATACTCGTTGTCTACTTTTTTCGGGCATTTCTCTGTGCACGCCCCGCAGGCTATACACTTTTCGACGTCTACATAGCGAGGAGCCTCTGTAACCGTTACGTTAAAATCTCCAGCAATACCATCAATCTTGGTGACCTCACTGAGGGTCATCAATTTAATATTTAAGTGCCGACCGCACTCAACCAATTTTGGCGCGATAATTCACATCGAGCAGTCATTGGTCGGGAACGTTTTGTCCAGCTGGGCCATGGCACCGCCGATGGCGCCGGACTTTTCGACCAGGTATACGTAATATCCGGAATCAGCGAGATCCAGGGCTGCCTGCATCCCTGTAACTCCACCTCCCACAATCATTACCGACCCAACTTTTTTTGTGTCCAGCATGACAGGTGTCTCCTCTCAATTTTTTATATCATTATCAATAAACTAGCTAAAGACAAACACTAGAATATATCATCATTGTGCGTCTTCACCTTGATAGCCGGCAAAGACCTTATCGTCTACTCATCATGGGGACCCTTTTCAATGCCCCCTGGCGGTATAAGTTCCTTCACGAAATAATTTTCTTAAAGAGCAAGAAAATAATTTCTAAGTCACTAATTTTTACTCGGCATAATCAATGAGTCGGCAACAAGTTCCCAGATGTACTTCACCTCGATTCCCAGGTCATATTCCTTATTGAGGGATTTCATGATCTGATCCCGGCAATTGTGGCATGGAGCAACGACAAGTTCTGCTCCGGATTCGCTAATCTGGCGGGCCTTGATACGTCCGTAAAAAACTCGCTCAGCGGAATACGGCAATGCCCAGGCACCACCACCGGCACCACAACAGTAAGCGCCATTGCGGTTGGGATTCAATTCCCGCAAGTCGTCACAACAAGCTCGAGTAACGGCTCTTCCTTCCTCAAAATAGGCCTGACCAAAGGCTTTCAGGGATTTGCGACCATAGTTACATGGATCATGATAGGCCACAGACATTTGATGAATCGACTTATCAAGTTGGATTTTGCCTTCTTGAATATATTCAAGCAGCAGATCGAAAACTGTGACGATCTTGAATTCTTTGAGTGCTTCTGGGTACCACCTGTTCAACCCGGACCGGGTTGCAAAGTAAGCATGGCCTCACTCGGGAAGGAGGAGAACCTGACAGTTCAGCCTCCGCATATTATCAACGATGCGACCGACGATGGTTTTCATTGACTCATCATCGCCTGAGAAAAGCCCCCAGTTCACACCCTCCCAGTTTTCCGACGAGATGGTCCAGGATTCACCGGCGGCATAAAAGATTTTCCACCACCACTTCATATCGTCAGGCTCGTTAAAAGGCTCCTTAGAGTTTACCGTTACAAGTACCCGTGCTCCATGGACATCGATTGGTGTCTTAAACCCCGGACAGCAATCTTCCGCCAGTTCTTCCCCTAAGTCTTCGCAAAGAAAGAGAAAGTCGTCTTTCGGAATTCCCAGGTTGTTGCCGCGTTCAAGACACATGACAACACCTTTATGTATTGGCCCGGGAACTTCTGCTCGTTTCCTGGTGCCCCTGATTTTGCGCATCAAAGCGGTGATCTGAATATTGGCAGGGCAGGATTCCTCACACTTGCCGCACATGGTACACTTCCACGGCCAACTTGAGTCAACAAGCTCTTTATCCATACCTAAGACAGCCATCCGGACGATTTTCCTCGGATCGAGACCGTCGACACCGGAAATTGGGCATGCACTGGCACACGTCCCACAGGTAAGGCAAGAATCGCCCCAGGATGGGTCAATGGCAATCTCACTTTTCAGGCCATCGATAATCAGCGGCTCTCTGTCTGTTTCCTCCAGGGCTCCAAGAGCCTTGAGACTGACATTATTGGATGGATGGACATGCGGTTCACGCCCAAATTTTTCGCAGAGTTTCTGGTAATCATGAAATTTCATAAGATACTTTCTGCCCGGTCCTTCTTTGGCGGAAAGGGTACCGGCATTAATCCAGTTCCTTATGGTGTTTCGATGAACCCCAAATTCTTCTGCAAGCTCGCTGACTTTAAATTCATACATCATAAAAGGTCACCTCGTTTGACATTAAGAGAAAGAATTTGTGATATTTTTTCACACGCTTTACTAACAGCTTTTGACATCGCAGGCGACAGGCCTGGGGCAATCTCTTGAGGGATATATTCAATTTGAGCTGCAAGGATCAGAACTTCTATGCCGGTATTCTGCTCAAGTTCCTGCAGTAAATTTACTGTAGGAAACTGATGAAGAGAAAAATCATGAATTTTTTTGGCAGGAATTTCGATTGGCAGGATTTGAAAAACTTCCCCTGGAGTACGATCTGGAAAATCGACCGCATCTAAAATAATAATTTTTTTCGGACGCCCTTCCTCTGTGAGGAGATAATCGAACAAATACTCACGCACACAAGTACCTACATCCACTGCCTGTAGATCCTCCGGAAGTTCATAGCGGGCATTCAGCCGATCGACGACAGCAGGTCCATAGCCGTCGTCACCCATAATGACGTTCCCGCAGCCAAAAATCATCGTTGAATATTCAATTAGTCGCATTGTGCAAACAGTGCCTCTCTTTTTAGGTTTCAGAGAAAATACCATTGCCTATAGTGAAGTGCAAGTCTGTTTTTATTGGAAAATAGAGCGAAATTGACATATCATCGAAACTATTAGCATAATATGCACATTATTCCTGAAACATCTCAGCAGAAAAATTTATAAACACTACATTGTCGCACAAATCAGGAAGATAAGGGGGCGAAAAGAGGAACGAGCAAACTGGAATACTTGGAGAAAATTATTTAGTTTTCATCCTAAAACGAGGGAGTGGTTTTATAAAAAACTGAAATTGAACACGAGGTTTACCGATAACCAGCCCATCTTACCGCGCGTGGAGCATCGATGAAGCAACGTGCAAATCAATTCGCACATTGCTTCGCCCTTCGCGCACACGGCAACTTCGGCTGCCAAGAAATCTGCGAGTCAATAGCCCTTGGGATTATTTTTCTGCCAGCGCCATGAGTCTTCGCACATTTCGCGCAATCCATATTGGGCTTTCCACCCCAGTTCACGAAAGGCTTTGTCTGGATCGGCGTAGCAGGCGGCAATATCTCCCGGCCTGCGACCAACAATAAGATAAGGAATCGCTCTGCCACTGGCTTCGACAAAAGTCCTGACCATTTCCAGTACGCTATACCCTTTGCCGGTACCGAGGTTATAGATCACAACTCCCGGACTCTGAAACAGTTTATCGAGGGCCTTCACATGCCCCAAAGCCAGATCAACCACATGGATATAATCCCTTACCCCCGTCCCGTCCGGGGTCGGATAGTCGTTGCCGTACACTGAGAGTTGAGCACGTTGACCTACAGCGACCTGAGTGATATAAGGCACCAGATTATTGGGTATGCCTCTGGGATCCTCCCCTATTTGTCCACTCTCATGGGCACCGACAGGGTTAAAATATCGAAGCAGACAGACGTTCCATCCATTATCTGCCGTATGGACATCTCGCAGGATTTCTTCCACCATCAGCTTGGTCCGGCCATAGGGGTTGGTACAGGACAAAGGGAAATCCTCTGTGATCGGCACCGTTGCAGGATCACCGTATACCGTTGCGGAAGAACTGAATATTATGTTTTTTACTCCATGAACTGCCATCACTTCGCAGAGAAGAAGGGTTCCTGTAATATTATTGTGGTAGTAGAGCAGCGGTTTTTCCACCGACTCTCCTACCGCCTTCTTGCCTGCAAAGTGGATAACAGCATCGATTTTTTCCTGACACTTGGTAAAAACTTCATCCAATCCCGCCCGATCAAGCAGATCTACCTCGAAAAAAGTTATCGTTTTCCCAGTCAATCCCTCAACACGCCGCAACGACTCCCGGCTGGAATTAGAAAGGTTATCAATCACGGTCACCTGATAGCCACCGTTCAGCAGTTCGAGGCAGGTGTGGCTACCGATATACCCTGCGCCTCCAGTCACTAGAATATGCATATAAACCTTATAAAAATAGTTATGTTAGTTAGATTTCTTCCTTTCGGGATAGCACAAAACAGGAGCGAAAACAAGCGAGAAAAATACAGGCCATATGGGTGTCGGATCTTCCGAGAGAATTAAACCCTTTTTTCCAGACCTAAAAATGAGTACATTTGGAATCAATAGTTCAATTAACCACTCTTTAAATTAGTACCCCGCAAAGAGGTACCAAACAGAGTATGAACAAAAATAATCAGTAGGACACTAAAAACAAATTCACAAGACATAATTAAAGGAGCTCTCATGCCGTATGTAAATATCAGAGTTGCAGGAACCCTCAGTAAAGAACAGAAACAGAAGATCAGTCAAGGCGTCACTGAAGTGATCTGCAAGGAGGCCAACAAGCCAGCAGAAGCGGTCCTGATCTTTATTGACGAAGTTCCCCACGAAAATATCGCCAAAGCAGGCAAACTTCTCGAACCTCCCAAATAGTCTCCGATGAATATTTCGCGGCACGGATAGCATCCGTGCCGTTACTATTTAGTTTCCTTCCTGAAACGAGTCGTTTTGCTCTAAATCTAGGCGTTCGATAAATTTAACCGCAGGCATATAGTCGATATTCTGAGGATTAAATTTTGAGAGCAACGACGAGTTAGGGGAAAATGGCCGTTTCAGGATGGAAACTATTTAATAAGCGCCAGATATTCCGATTCCGAGACGATCTGCACTCCCAGATTTTCAGCTTTTTTGAGCTTAGCCGCCCCAACCTTTTCCCCGCAGACCAGCATATCAGTTTTTCCGGTAATTGAATCCCCGACCTTTGCCCCAAGACTTTTGGCCTGTTTTTTCATCTCCTCCCGACTGCCCTGCAGCATCGCACCGGTAAAAACCAGCAACTTGCCAACCAATGGACCGTCGCCGGATGGTTGGTCATCTGTGCTTATTGGAGTCTTTACCAGGTTAAAATCCATGCCGTACAGCTCATTAAAAAGATCTGCCGAAGCTGCCAGCCCGGAGAGCATTGCCTCGGCAATCTTTTCGCTAAAACCTTTAATTGTGACGATTTCCTCTCGACTCAACGCAAAGACACGCTCAAGAGGAAAAACAGACAATAATTTTTCACAATTGCCCATACCCATCCTGTAAATGCCAAATGCCGCGAGAAAACGCCAGTCTTCTATCGGTTCAGCACGACTCCTCCGCAATTGTCCAACCATATTTTCGGCCTGTTTAGGCCCGAAACCGAAAGTGACAAAGTCTTGCTCGCCGAGATTGTAGATCTGAGGAATTGTTGTAATTCCTCCTTCATAAAGCTTTCTGATCGAAGAAGGGCCAAAACCATCATTATTACCGAGAACTTTGAAAAAATGTTCTATGGAATGTGTAATCTGGGCAGGACACGTCATGTTGTTAACACAAATCAGATAGTCGTTTTCCCAGATAAGACGAGAACCGCAACTGGGGCAGCACTCGGGAAGTTGGGGAGTGACTGGAACTAACACCTCCTCAATTTTGGGAATAACTTCACCACTTCGAGATAATCTGATGATAGCGCCGGGACCAACACCATTTTGCCGTACCATATTATAATGGTGGGCTGTTGCCCTTTTAATCAGCGCACCGCTCAACCTGGTCGGTTCTACTTCGGCCACCGGATTCACCCTGCCGGACCGGGACGTCTGGGCTACCACCCGAAGCACTTCCACCTCAGCCGTCTCGGTATTTCTCTTAAAGGCAATCTGCCAGCGATGATGATGCCGGGTGGCTCCCATAAATTCCTTGATTTTTTCATCGGTCACTTCGATGACGATTCCATCCACATCGTAATCAATTTCCTGCCACAGCTCATTGATAGTGTCGTCGAAGGCAGTCGCGAGATCTCGCCAGGGCAACTCCCGGCTGGGCAGCAGGCTAAAGGGATAAAAGACCGCTTTTTTCGAGCTTATCGCCTCGGCTGCCGGGGGCTTCCAAATCTTTTTCCTTTATTAAACTGGCCTGAAAATTCCTGGAGTTTTCGAAGAGGTCGGCCAGATGTTGCTGAAAATAACTGCGACTGACCACAATCTCGCCGGCCCCAAGTCCACGTTCACCGCCATTTGCCACCTGCAAGCCACGATCAAAAACCCGGCTAATATCCGTTCCTCGCCTGCCATCTCCACGGGTATACAAAGTCTGGCCATCGTCGTAGGCCGCAAAGCCATCAAGTTTGGGAGTCGCCCGAAAGACCAGACTGTTAAAATCGACTCCGCATTCCTCCGCCGCCTTTTCAATCCTTTTGGCCCAACGTTCTATTGCTTCAAATTCATATGCTTTTTCCGTAGAAAGCATACGAAAAGGCAGCTCAACGGTTTTTGCCTCGACAAGCGATTCCGGTTCTACTGTATGAAGGAACGGATGCTCCGGATTTCTGTTTCGTAATTCTTCGAGATAGGTAAAGTCGTACTGCTCATCTGAAATCAGTTGCTCTCCCGCCCGATATAAAATATTGGCTAGCTCAAGAAACTTGAGCAACTTGTCGTCATCCACAGCTGTTACATCAACGTCCTTGTCGGCAATCAACAGCAATTCCTTCTCAGAAAGCTGGTTGAAGTCAAACTGAGCCTCGGCCAGAATCTCCTTTTGAGAGTCACTCAGCCCCCTTTTTTTTCCCATCGCTTTTTCACCCTGTCTCTTGTAACTTTGGTGTTAAATACAACCTGTAATTCTTGTGAGAACACTCCCCCGCAAAAGAACGGGGACTCTGTTTAGTACCCCCTTGAGGGGTATACGTTCCTTCACGAAATAATATTTTTTGTGAAAAGAACAAAAGATAAGCGCAGACTTCGATATTTTTTCTAAGTCACTAGCCCCCGCAAAGCACGGGGATAAGTTCCTTCACGAAATAATATTTTTGTAAAAAGACCAAAAATATTTTTTCTAAGTCACTAATACTTTTTTTATCAGGAAACAACCAGGAACCTCAATTATGAAAAAAATCGATTTACGAAGTGATACAGTTACGCTGCCTTCAGAAGCAATGCGTCAGGCTATGGTCCACGCGAAAGTGGGTGATGATGTTTACCGAGATGATCCGACGGTCATAAGGCTTGAAAATTTTGCCGCCGACCTGCTTGGTTTTGAGGCGGCGATTTTCACAGCAAGTGGCACCCAGGCCAACCTCATTGGCATCATGTCCCACTGCGGACGAGGCGATGAATATATCGTCGGTCAATTGGCCCACACCTACAAATATGAAGGTGGAGGTGCCGCGGTTCTCGGCTCGATCCAGCCTCAACCTATTGAATTTGAGCCGGATTCCACATTATCCCTTGCCAAAATCGAAGAAAAAATTAAACCAAACGACATCCATTTTGCGCGGACTCGTCTGCTTTGTTTGGAAGACACTCAAAACGGCAAGACACTTCCTCTTGAATACCTGGCCCAGGCTGCAGTTTTTGCCAAAAGTAAAAATCTCAAACTGCACCTTGACGGAGCGAGACTTTTTAATGCGGTTGTCAAGCAGGAGGTCCCCGTGCAGGAGATCACCCGACACTTTGACTCCGTCTCTCTTTGCCTCTCTAAAGGCTTGGGAGCACCGGTCGGCTCACTGCTCTGTGGCACCCGCAGCTTTATCGAGGAGGCAAGAAAATGGCGCAAAATGGTCGGCGGCGGCATGCGCCAGGCCGGCATACTCGCCGCAGCCGGACTGTATGCCCTGGAAAATAATGTTAAACGCCTGGCAGTCGATCATGAACATGCAGAGATCCTCGCCAAGGGACTGTCGAAGTTTGAGCAACTGCAGGTGGAAAGAAATCCGGCTCAGACCAATATGGTCTTTTTCACGATGCAGAAGGAAGAAGCTATAAAACTGAGTGAATTCCTCGCAGAAAATAATATTCTTGTGAGCCCCGGGAAGACTACAAGATTAGTAACTCACCTTGATATAAGCCGTGAAGATATCGCCTACACCCTGGAAAAAATAGGCGAATTTCTCAAGAGGTAGAAGTCTTTGAACTGACCGCACAGACCGAGGCAACGCCATCTCGGTCAAGGCGGTCAAAGAAGCTCTCCACCGCATCTGCCATCCATGCCTGTTTCTTGGTGCAGTGATCACTTGTCCACAGCCAGTGAATAGTATTATCCAAAAGTGGCCAACTGGAACAGGCAACCCCATGCAGGGGTGGGTTGAGAATAGTAAACACTTCTTCAAGTGTAGGCAGTCGCCAGTTTTCTCGCCCCTGCCAGCCAAGAGAATTGAGATAGGCCACATATTCTTTTGCCTGCTGCCAATCAAGCGTAAACCCTGATCCGCGGCGCTGCCAATAAAGACCGCTGTTTTTCTCGAAGGCCACCAAGGGGCCGACCACCTCGAAATCCTGCCTCGCGTACTTCAGGGGACGCAACAGCTCATCCAACCCGAGGACTTGCCTGATATCCTTGTACATTACCCTGCACGGCTCTGTTCTGACATCCCCGCGAACTGCCCACATATTCTTGGTACTGCGGATATCACCTTCATCGCAGCGCTGCTGAGGGGCAAGAGGCAGAGCCTCGACAGCAAGGCGCATTTCCAGGGCTGTTGCGTAACGTTGATCGGGTTTTCTGGCAAGGCTTTTCATGATACACTCATCCCACACCGGTCCCAGTTCGGCATTCAGCGAACTGGGGGGCATGACCTGCCCCTGGCGATGGTCGACGAGCCTACCGGTCAACATTCTATAGCCCATGACGCCCAGACTAAATAGATCGGCACGACCATCCGCCTGCTTCGGATCTTTTTCCTGCTCGGGTGCAGCGTAGTAGGGCGAGCCGACCTGCATCCCGGGAACAGCCATCTTTTCCTCACCCCGAACCCGCGATAATCCAAAATCGATGATCTTTATCCGGTCATCACTGGTTATCATCAGATTAAAAGGCTTTATGTCCCGATGGACGATTCCGGCAAAATGTAATCGTTCGAGCCCTTTCAGCGCCTGTATCAGATACGACATGGTCTTGACTGCGGAGATAATCCGGGACGGTGCTTCTACCCTGTAAGACTCGCCTATAAAGGCACCAATAGAATGGGCAAAATATTCAAGGACAATGAACGGCTGCCCTTCGTACCAGTCACAATCGATAATCTTGGCAACATGATCATGGGAGAGAGTCCCCATGATCTTTGCCTCTTCTATAAACATTTCCTTCAGCCGTTCTTCTCCAACAAGGTCGGCAAAGATCTCGTTTCTCGGCTGAAGGATTTTCAAGGCCACCAGACGTCCGGTGATCGGCGCTTTAGCCTTATATACAGTGCTCATCCCGCCACGGCCCAAGCGACCGATCACCTCATATCTGCCAATATACTTCATCGGTCAACGCAGCCGTAATGCATAGATTTCAGGAAACCCCCGCTCTTTGATCTTCTTCATGGTCGTCTTGTTATCGTACTCGACAAATCGAACTTCCAGTTGGCCACTGGCACAGTCCCAGAGAAGATATTTGGCCCGATTGTCGCCATCTCTTGGTTGCCCGACACTGCCACAATTGATGATATGTTTTTTATCAGGCTCAAGCACTACCGTTTCCTGTCCCAAAATTCTATGTGAAATCAAACCATTTTGTCCGGAGATCAGCTGTAACCTGTGGGTGTGTCCGAGAAAAAAAAGGGAAGCCGAAGCAGACTCAAAAAGAGCGGCTATCCTGTCATCCGGCTGTCTGTCCAGATACCGAAAAACCGAATCCGGCGGATAGCCATGGACAAAATGTGCATTGTCGAATGCGAGAAATGTCGGTAGCTTGCAGCAATAGTCCTTGCCTTTTGCAGACAAGAGTTTTTCGGTCTCAATATTGTTTTCCGCAGCCTGGAAATTAAACCACCTCCTCCCCCGCACATCCATGAGGGCAAATTCATGATTGCCAAGTACAGACTCATAACCCCATTGCCGTATCCGGCAAACCACCTCCTCCGGATTTGGTCCATAGCCGATATTATCGCCCAGGCAGATTACCTTATCCGCACCATGTCGCTGCAGATCGATATGCACCGCATCTAACGCTTCCAGATTTGCATGGATATCGGCAAGGATGGCTATCTTCATTTGATTGTCAGCCGTTTTTTTGGTCTTCCAGTTCATCCCAGCGTTTATACAACCGCTCCACTTCAGCTTGTGCTGCTTCAAGATCCAGCCAGCACTGGCTGAGTTCTTCCGGATTAGAAACTACTTCCGGCAGCTCCATTTTCAATTGCAGCTGCTCGAGACGATCTTCTTCAGCCGAAATCACCTCCTCGATCTGGTCATATTCCCGTTGATCCAAATATGAGAGTCGACCTTTGTTGATCTTTGAAGAAGTTTTTCCGGATTTTGCAGCTTTGCCGTTATTTTTCTTTCTATTTTGCTCTGACTTTGCAGCCTCGGGCAAATCGTTTAGCCATTGTTCATAATCAGCATAATACGTTACCCCACTCTTGCCGCCAAAGCCCAGAATCCGGTCACACACCCTGTCGAGCAGGTATCGATCATGCGTGACCAGGACCAGCGCCCCGGGAAAGTCAATCAAACTTGCTTCAAGCACATCTAACGAGGCAATATCAAGATCGTTGGTGGGCTCATCAAGGAGCAGGATATCAGCCGGCTGCCGCATAAGTCCGGCGATGAGAATCCGTGCCTGCTCTCCTCCGGAAAGTTGACCGACCGGGGTTTCCATCTGATCCGGACGAAAGAGAAACCTTTTGCCCCAGGAAACGACGTGTAAGGATCGTCCGTTATACATGATGGAATCGCCATCCGGGGCTAAAGCCCGGCGCAGAGTGAGTGTTTGATCAATGGTCTCACGATTCTGATCAAAAGAGACAATCTGAACTTTATCCGCGGCGTTAACAGTCCCTGAGTCGGGAACTGCTCCCGAGGCATCAACAGTTCCGGCAAGGATTTTCATCAAGGTCGACTTACCGCAGCCGTTTCTACCAAGCAAGCCAAGCCTGCTGCCTGGTGATAGAATTATATCCAGATCACTGAACAGCGTGCGTTCCCCGTATGTTTTGGCAATCCCTTGAGCTTCGAGCAGTTTTTTGGTTTTCCTTCCGGTTGCCTCAAAATCAATCTGTACACTTGATAATGAACGGTTCCGGGCTTTCACGTCAGCCAGCTCATCCGTCAGTTTATACGCTTCATCAATACGATATTTTGCTTTAGTCGCTCTCGCTTTCGGACCACGCCGCAACCATTCGACCTCCCGGCGAGCCTTATTGGCAAGACGTTCTTCCTCTTCCAGCTGTCCCACGAGAAACTCGTCTCGTTTTTCCAGGAATTGGGAATATTTCCCCTGTACCTGAAGTGTACCTTCAGGATATACCGCCGACAGCTCGATTATTCTGTTTGTGCAATTTTCCAGAAAATGTCGATCATGGCTGACCAGCAGGAAGGCGGATGGACCAGCTCCGCCGGTAAGCATTTTTTCCAGCCAGAGAATTCCTTCAATATCAAGATGGTTGGTAGGCTCGTCCATCACCAGCACATCGGGGGCAACCAACATTGCCCGGCAAATCGACAATCTTTTCCGCCACCCGCCGGACAGGTTTTTTACCGGTACATTGCCATCGGCAAATTCTCCACGACTGATCAGGGTGTCGACCCGGTAATACTTTTCAGTATCTTCAATATCTTCATGATTAAGCGCAGACATCAGGTTATCACTGATGCTTTTGCCTTCCTCAAAGAGATCCTCCTGGGCTAAATAACTCAGACGGACAAACTTCTGGATCTGCAGTTGTCCTTCATCTAAATCTTCCAGGCCGCAGATAATTTTCAACAAAGTTGATTTACCTGAGCCATTAGGCCCAATAACGCCGATCTTCTCTCCACTACTGACCACCAGGCTGATATTCTGAAACAGCGCCTGGGCTCCAAACGATTTTGATACTGATTTACATGTAATAAGGGTAGACATAATTGACCAGAAAACGAAAAATAAAACACAGAAAGGGGACGTTTACGAAGTGTGATATCCCTTGCGGAAGGCATAATATACTTAGCAGATACAACAGGTTCGGACACTATTGGTCTTTAAATCAGAACTTTTATGGTTGATTAATTGTTTGCATCCTTGTATACAAAACAGAACTTTAAATCATTGCTGGCAATGAACTCTTTCCATAGACTGGTTACATCATACTTTTTGTTTACTGGATTAACAACTCTTTTGGATTTATGTAATGGATGAACAACTTCACATTATTATAGCCGGCGACAGAGGCAAAGTTTTCAAACTTCCGTTTTCATTAAAAAAACTTTGCATCGCCCTCACAGCGACAGCTGTAGCTCTCTTCGTTCTCACTGTAGCAAGTATTTGCTCCTTTTCTCTCTATACAAAAAACTGCACGATCTCAAACCAACTCGCTGGAATGAAGGAGAAACTTCAGACCAGCGCCGAACAGATAGCCGAACACAACAGATTGACCGAAGAACGCAGACTGAAACTGAACCAAAAAGTCGCTAATCTCGAAGAGAACAACATCAAACAGGCAACTGCGTTCCAAGAAGAAAAAGAAACCCTCCTCTCTTCTGCTATTGACGAACTCAATGAACGTAGTGCACTTATTGAGAAAATATTTGGCAGTATCGGCATCAAAATGCCCAAGATCAAAGATAGTGACTCCAAACACAGCGGCGGCCCCTTCATCCAGGCACCTGGCTCGGAAAGGGATGAGCTTCTATTTAAGGCAGATAAATACTTGAATGCTATTCGATACCTGCCGTTGGGTAAACCCGTCAGCAACTCCATATCCTCCGGATTCGGAAAACGTGTTGATCCGATAAATCACAAACGAGCCTTCCACTCAGGCATTGACTTTCGTGGCGAAAAAGGCGATCGAATATATGCCACCGCAGACGGGGTAGTTACAAAAGCATTTCGCAACGGCGGGTTTGGCAACTATGTCCAAATCGACCACAAAAATGGCTATGCAAGCTCCTATGCCCATATGCAAAAATATCTCGTCCACAAAGGGGACAAAGTCAAGAGAGGGCAACTCATCGGCTTGATTGGTAATACCGGAAGGTCAACCGGTGCCCACCTCCACTACGAGATAACAAAGAATAACAGACCAATTAATCCCACTAAATTTATGAAAGTAGCAGGTTTAGCAAAAATCATTACCTCTTCACCGGAGAAAAAATAACGATGGGAATGTTTGGAAAATCAGTAAATGTCGAACAGGAAATGAAAAAAGTAGAAAGCGAAGCAATTTCGTCCATCATAGATAAGAGCATGTCAATTACAGGTGAAATTTGTTTCAAAGGAAAAGCGAGAATTGATGGTACCATTACCGGCAATATTGATGGGGAACATTTAATTCTCAGCGAAACCGGCAAGGTCATTGGTGACATCACCGTTGCTTCGTTCAACTGTTATGGGACACTTGAGGGTAATGTCAAAGCCACCATGCTTACCGCGAGAAAAAACTGTTCTCTTCATGGCAAAATAGAGGCGGGCAACTTGACCGTCGAACCAGGCGCATCAATACAAGGTGAAATTAAGGCAGCTGCAAAGGATTTTCAACAGGAGGAAAAGAAGACGCCAGCCCCTGTCACCGACAACGTGGTAAAATCAGCATCAAAATAGAGCTGCAATAGAAATAAGCCGCAAAAGCGAGCATCGTATATGCCATTTGACCAACCTACTGTCGGAAACCTGCTTAAGTGTCCATACTGTGGCAACGAATCGGGTTTTTTCGAGATCACCGACGACGTCATTACTACAACCCATTATGTTCAAAACAGAGACGGTAGTTTCACCATCGAAAACAAAAGCTCCCAATCTCTAGGCGACGTAAAACTCTATTGCGGTAATTGCGAAGAAGACCTCTCCTCATTCCATCAACGGTTTTCGGAGATGATCTTTTGAAAGATCGCCCGATTATAATCCGAGACAACCAAACACTCTATACTTGTTATCAACAGCTTAAAAAAGACGATATAATCTGCGGAAGAATCCGATTGAAACCGGATGAGGAGCACTTGCTGACGGACTTGCTCGAACGTGGGATACGCCTCATTCCATCAGCTACGTCACAGCTCGCAAGCAGATCAAAAATCTTTCAGACCAGGATTTTCAGTGAATTCATGTTGCCAGGAACCTTGGCGATCTATGATACTCACGACCTGCTCTGCGCATCGTCATCTTATCGCCGGCAACAACACACCAAAGTTATCCTCAAATGCGATCGTAAAAATGCTGGTCTTGGTATACATTTTTTCAACAATATTGAAGAACTGTACAACCTGGCGAGCTTCGGGTCTCTGCCATTTCCTTTTGTTATCCAACCTTACCAAAGTAAGAGCAGAGACATCCGGGTAATTATTCTCGGCGATTATCTGGAGGCATACGAACGTATCAATCCGTATAATTTCAGGAATAATTTACATTGTGGAGGAGAATCGACACCATACGATCTTCCAGATCAACAGCTGGAATTCTGCAGAGAAGTTATGCAACGAGGTAAATTCCCCTATGCTCATCTCGACCTCATGCTCACGCCTGACGGCCCCTGCCGGCTTATGGAAGTCAATCTTCGAGGTGGACTAAAAGGAGCCAGGATATCAGGAAAAGAGTATCAGAGAAAGCTCGACATGATCAACGAGGCAATCCTGAAACAACTCAGGGTCTTGTGAAGAAAACGAAAAAAGGAGAATACCCGTCAGGTACTCTCCTTTCCACAACTCAGTCCTTCAGTGTGTATTACCTCTGCAAAACACGAGGTAAGCACCTTTAAACAGATTATTTTCTTTCAGGAAAACAAGAAAATAATTTGCAAGGTTCTAATTATACACAGCCTGTAGGCTTAGGCAAACCAGCCATTTTACAGGCTCCTTTACCAGGTCCTGATGGGAACAGCTCGTATATTCTTTTCAGTGGGAATCCAGTGGTTTTGGAGAGAATACGAACCATAGGAGCGATTCCGTTCTTTTTGTAGTACTCTTGAAGGGCATCGATAACTTTCTGATGCTCATCGGTCATTTCGCTGATTCCTTCAACACCTTTTACATAATCAACCCAGTCTTGGTTGAAATCATCACCTTTGAGCAGAAATCCGTCTTCATCTACTTCAAAACTACTTCCGTTGTGTTCGAGAGTTGGCATTATGAACCTCCTTAGAATATTATTTTAATAGCTTTCGCCGTGTTATAATTCAGGAACTAATTACGGCTTTTTACTATAGCCAAAACAATTTGTCAAGTGAATGACGAATCATTTGTACAGCGGATACAGGAAACAAGGCTCACTTGCCAATAATCCCATGATTCTATCGACATAAGACATTTTCTACAGGCAGACGGATATGGCTTCTTCTAGCATTTATATATAATGTGACACATTCACCTATAAGCTTCTTGATGCGCAGCTTCGGCAGAAAAGACAACTCAACTTAACCTTTTAAGCAAGGTTTCTTTCTTGCCTCAGGTGTTGATTATTGTCTCATTTCACATTCATTCCATACGCATAGCACTTTCTACACCACAACACTCTCTTCATAACCTGAAGGAGGCAGAGAAATGGATTTTTACTTGCACAGGAGGAAAAGAAAGAGTAAATCGAACAGATTATTGAATGGGTTGCAATACCAGTGTAATGTTGTTTTCATATCAGTTGCTGATATTACGACTCTCAACTAAAAGGGCTCTTCAGTACCTCCATAGACGGGATATACATACCTTTAGGAAATATTCTTCGGTCAAAACGGACAATTTTTTTCTTGAAGATCTCAACATTAACCAAAATCTCTTAAAATAAATTCATGCTGCAGCTACTTCGCAAAAAAGCTCAATCGACTTTTATACAGATAATCGTAGTAATCATTGCTTTGGTTTTCATATTCTGGGGCGTGGGTGCCCAGCTTGCCGGGAACCGACAGGCAGCCCTGGTTGTAAACGGTGAAGAAGTCACCTTTCAGCAATACCAGCAAGCCTACGACAGAGCATACCAGAGACTCAGCGACCAGTTCGGCGGAAACGTCCCGAAAGGGCTTGCGGAAACTTTCGGAGTAAAACAACAGGTCATAAACCAGTTGATTCAAACCACACTTTTAAGGCAAGGGGCCCAACAGATGGGCCTTATGGTCAGTGCCCAGGAGATCCGACAGACAATTGAAGAGATGGTGCAGTTCCAAGAGAATGGTGTGTTCAATGTACAAAAATATAAAGCTGTGCTGGCCGCAAACAGGATGGCACCGACCAAATTTGAAGACTCCATGCGGACTGATCAACTGTCAGAAATTGCCGCTCGGGAAATAGGCAACTTTGCAAGCGTAGCTACGGATTTTGAAGTTAAGGAAGTATACAGCCAACAGAATGAAAAAATTGATGTCAAATTATGTGAAGATTTCACCGGATCATTTTCATTGATAAGGTGAAGATCGATGACAAAGCGCTGAGAGCTTGGTTTGAAACAGTCAAAGACAACTACAAATCCGAACCGCAAATAAAGCTTAATTACCTTGATTTCACTTATGAAAGTATCGGTCGTAAAATAACAATTGATCCAAGTAAAATTGAAGAATACTACAAGAACAACATAGAAAAGTTTCAAGTTCCTGAGCAGCGGCACGCTCGACATATTCTCCTGAAAGCTGGCAAAGACGATTCCGCAGAACGACATCAGGAACAAGCCAAGAAAGCTGAGAAAATTCAAAAGCTTGCAAAAGAAGGCGGGGATTTCAGTGCGCTTGCCCGAGAATATTCAGAGGGTCCGACGAAAGATTCGGGTGGAGACCTCGGATTTTTTTCCGCAGGACAAATGGTACCGCCATTTGATAAGGCTGTTTTTTCAATGAAGCCTGGAGATATCAGCGATGTGGTAAAAACACAGTTCGGCTATCACATCATTTCGCTGGAAGATATTAAGCCGGCAAAGACCAAACCACTCTCAGAAGTTACAGCTGAAATAAAGACCACACTCCAACAAAAAGAAGCCGAGAGTTTGACATTCCAAGTAGCCAATGATGCCTACGAAGGAATTATTGCAGCGGGCAGTCTCTCCAAATATGCTGAGTCTCATCCGGATGTTCATGTTCAGCAAACAGATTTTTTCCAAAAAAGCAATGCACCAGCTGACTTGAAAACAGATCCACAGTTTTTAGATAAAGCCTTTGAACTGAATAAAGGAGAACTGAGTTCACTCATCAAAGGACAGACGGGGTATTCGATTCTCTATGCCGAGGATATCAAGCCACCGGAAATTCCTACTTTTGAATCGAAAAAGGACATCATTGTAAAGGATTACCAAAAGGTCCAGTCCAAAGAATTGGCCGAAATGGCTGCCAAGGAGATGTTGACGAAACTTCGCGATGGCAAAAAGTTTGAAGTCCTGGCACAGGAGCAGGGTATCGTTCTTTTAGATTCAGGATTCATTAATAGAAACGAGCAAAACGAAACAACGAAATTCCCTTCCGAACTTCTGGATACCGCCTTTCTGCTTTCTCAATCTTCTCCACTACCTGAAGAGCCTGGCAAGGTCGGTGATAATTTCTATGTCTACTCCTTTCTCGCCAGACAAATCCCCACCATGCCTGACAAGAGCGAAGAAATTGCAAAGTATCGGGAAAATCTAGTCCGATTCAAGCAGCAACAGCTCATTTCTGCCTGGCTGCACCACATGCAGATCAATGCTGAAATTACACAAAGCCCGAGCTTGTAAAAATGGAACAAAAGTGAGGTGTGGGAGCGAGGAGCCTGCACCTCAATTTTGATAGATCACTGCTGGGACATCGCGTCTTTTTTCTTTTTATTGTTGTCCAGGATTCTTCGGACACCGGCATGAGAGAGTTCAATATCGAATTCAATTTTTAGCTTTTTGGAAATGTCACGATAGGACCAACGATCTTCGCGCATAGCGATTATCTTTGCGATGATCTCCTGCTGGGCTTTATTCTGAACAAGAATCCTCTCTTCATTCACTTCCCACCCAAAAGGCACCGGGCCACCTATATATTTCCCCTGTTTTTTCAGACTCCTTTTCGTTGCCCTAATTGCTTCGCCATGTTTGCTGCTCTCACATTCTGCCAATGCAGCTAACACTTTTTGTATAATCCCGGCACCCCCTTCATACACTTTGAGTTTTCTCTTTTCATCCACAGTGATATTTGTGCCAAGATCCATGCAGTATAAACTGATGTTATTTCTTCTAAGTGTCTGCAGCAAATTGGATCCCACTGCTGCTGAGCTAAATACGCTCGCCGCTTTCAAAGTTATGATTGTATCCCCGGCAACACATCTCTCAACCAGTTTACTGCCTTCAACTCTCTCCTTGAATGGTCTTTTCAAGGTTGTTCCCTCTTCGATTAAGATTTCTTCTACTTCCAAACCGATTGACTTCGCATAATCAAGAAGAGCAGTCTCCTGCTCTTCTGCAGCTACAAAATGTTCTTTTTCCAAGGCAACAAAGATATAACCAAAAACACTCATCGTCCCATTCCACGCTTGTATATGATTACAATTCAAAAATCTTTTCACCTCTGGAAGTCTTCTCAGCGAAAAACAAGAAAGGAGTTTCCAGGGAACTGAATTTGGTACTATTCCCAATATTATAGCAGACACTCTGCGAACAATCCTATGTTAAGTTATATTCTTTTCTCCTTTCAAGCTGCTGCATGACCGGAAGTATGTAAAAAGCGCCTAGAGCATCCTATCCACACATTAGTTGACAATATATAAGTAGAATATAATATCCACGCCAGAAAGCGGTCTTCCGCCATTCTCCATCTAGTGTAAAAGAAAGAATATGCAGTTTTTGGTTCTCATTGAGGTCAGACAGTGATATAGTGACTGCTCCTCTTTTCGCCTCGCGCGGAAAATATCGATGTTATATTCAGGAAGATTCTTCCGCCAAGACGACCCAGGCGTTTATGCAAACTCATGTTACCCTTCTAGAACAGTACAAAAAACTTTCGCCTTTTGAACAGGCATTACTGCAATTGCTCTCGATTATCTATGAGCCCGCTCACTCGACACTCATTGTAAACTGCCTGCGCAAACTCGACCTTAAGAATCCCCGGGGAAATAAGCCGACTGCTGCTAATCTAGGCCACTATTTCACCAAATTTGAACAACTCGGGCTCCTTACCAAAGACCGCCAATGTGCTGAAGAGATAGTCGAAGTTCTCAGCAAAATAGCTGTGAAAGAACAGACTTTTAACCTTTTTGCCAAAACCATTCAAGACGAGGCCCCCGTCTCTTATTATTACGGCAAGTGGACGATTCGATGCTGGCGGGGAATGAGGGAGATGCGGATCGGTGTCTATACTCAACAGTTTGACCTCATCGACGACGCCTCTGATTTTATTGAAAGTCAATGCAGCGAACTCGTAACCGAACCGCCGCCTAATGTTCGGATCATGACCCGACCCTTTGACGTTGAATGGTTCAGGACACTACCGACCTCTTTCCAATTTTATCTGCTCAACAATGTTTTGCAGTATGGACAGGCAACACTGCACGATTTTCCTGAGTTGATCGATTTTTTATCCGATGACAACGAATTCTCAGAATTAACCATAGACGAACAATTACCTTTTAGGCGTCTTCTTTTCAATGAACTTGTCTTCCGGGGCAGATTACAGGAAGCTCAAGATCTGATAGACAACCACAGTGATTCTTTTTTTGGTACCGGTGCTCGAGGCACTCTTTTATTTCTTCTTGGAAACAGCGAAAAAGCATTGGCCGCTTTTGATGACGACCTTCTGTTTCTCCAAAAATTCAGTAATGATGAGAAGGTCGCTTTTTTCGGACCGGCCGGAATATTTTATATCCTCGCACAATTGAATGTATGTAAAAGTGATGAGTATTATAAAATTGCCGACAGTATTGGCATCACCCTTTCCCTGTTTCATGGTGCCCGGGAAAACGTCGCCTACAATTATCTGGCCACTGTCATCAACTCCCATATCAACAAAGGATTGCAGGGTGAGGAAATTCATCTCCCCGAGGGGACAAAACTCAACGTTTTAACCGTAGCAATCGCCGGCATTTGTCAGTATTGGCTCAACAGCGCAATCGAACCCGACCTTGAATCCGAAATTCTCTCGTATTACGAACAAGCCTGTGGCAGCGGATATTCTTTCTTCACTATCGTGCTGGGTGAAATTCTTGCCACCATCAATCATGATGAGAGTGACTACCTTGCAGTTACCAGCGAGTTACGGGAAAAAACCTCCATTGTACCTTTACTGCCTATCCTCGAACCGGAAGAGCCCTGGAAAAGAAGCCTGCAGGCTCTCATTTATGCCACCAGTCAGGAGGCGGAAACGCCGCAACAGACCACCCGCATGATCTGGATGGTGTCCTTCGAAGAGAAAATCATAACCATCTCGCCGAAAGAACAGAAGATGACTCCTGATGGGGAGTGGAGCAAGGGACGACCAATCTCCTTATCCCGCCTGTATAAAACCAACAGGTTAAACTATCTTACCTCACAAGATCGCCGGATATGCGCTGCCATAAAGAAATTGAATAATCCTGAGACTCATGCAGTGAGTTTCTTTTTTGACATGGATAAAGCACTCCTGGCGATGATCGGCCACCCTAACCTCTACCTGGCCGAATCTCCCCTCACCCCTGTTGAATTTGTGTCAGGAGAACCGGAGCTTTTTGTCGAAGAACGTGGAGACAACCTGCATATTTGCTTTGCCCACCCAATCACCTCTGATAATATCAATTATTACAGCGAAACACCCACCCGTGTTAAAATTATCCATATCAACGACAACCACCGTCGTATAGCCCAAATTACCGGTAAGGATGGCATAACAGTACCGATGTCAGCAAGTGAGCAAGTGCTTACTGCAATAGGTAACATCAGTTCATTTATGACGGTCCACTCAGCAATTGCCGTGGATAGTACCGGTAGAAAAAGCAGCAATATTAATTTTGTAGATGCCGATTCAACCATTTATATGCATTTAATCCCCTATGGTACTGGATTTCGATTAGAGATGTTCGTCAAACCTTTTCTGGAAGGCGGTCATTACCTCAAACCCGGTCAGGGCGTTGAAAACATCATGGCTGAAGTCAACGGCAGACGTTTGCAGACACGACGCAACCTTGCCCTTGAAGAGGAAAAAGCCAGGGACATCGAAGAACTCTGCCCGATATTGGATCTTGCGATCGACATGGAGCAGGAAAACGACCGGGAATGGCACCTCCATGATCCCGACGACTGCCTCCAGGCCCTCATGGAACTGCAGTCTATTCGCGACAAGGTGGTTATTGAGTGGCCAGAAGGTGAAAAACTTTCCATAACTCACAAAGTATCTCTGGATAACCTCAACCTCAAGATTCGGACAAATCGTCAGAACTGGTTCGCCATGAGTGGACAACTAACCCTTGACCAGGGACAGGTCGTCGAACTCAAAGAATTACTGTCAAAAGTCAAGACTTCATCGGGCCGCTTTGTGGAAATTGGCGACGGACAATTCATCGCCCTGACCCAGGAATTCAAAAAGCGCCTTAATGATATAAATCTTTTTTCCGAAGGACTGGTGGATGATGGCAGTGACGAGATCCTGGTTCATCCTTTGGCTGCTTTACAGTTAGAAAAAGTGGCCAACCTGGCCAAGACAGATGCTGATGCAGGATGGCAGCTGCAGATCCAGAAGATCCGTGACGCTCAAGACTTTAAACCACAATTGCCCTCCACCCTCCAGGCTGACCTCCGGGTGTACCAGCGTGAAGGTTTTGAATGGCTGGCACGGCTTGCCCACTGGGGCGTCGGTGGTTGTTTGGCGGATGACATGGGCCTTGGTAAGACTATACAATCACTGGCAATTATCCTTAAACTGGCCGAACATGGACCTTCTTTGGTCGTCGCCCCAACATCCGTATCGACAAACTGGCAGTCTGAGGTCACCAGGTTTACGCCCACCATCAACATCAAATTTCTCTCCAATAAAGACCGTGAGAAAGACGTCAAGGCATTTGGAAAGTTCGACCTGCTGATCACGACCTACACCCTTCTCCAGCAGGAAAGCGAGCTGCTTTCTACAGTGAAATGGCAAGCCATCATTTTAGATGAAGCGCAGGCCATTAAAAACTCTGCCACGAAACGGTCCCGGGCAGCAATGTCCCTTCAAGCGGAATTTAAACTTATCACCACAGGAACCCCGATTGAGAACCATCTCGGAGAACTCTGGAACCTTTTCCATTTCATCAATCCTGGTCTGCTCGGCAGTCTCAATAGTTTCAACGAACGTTTCGCAGTGCCCATTGAGCGTTATCAGGACAGAGACGCCAAACTGAAACTCAGAAAACTTATACGGCCTTTCATCCTCAGAAGAATCAAATCTCAGGTGTTAGAAGAATTACCGTCGCGCACCGAGGTCACTCTTGATGTCGAATTAAGCTCTGAGGAAGCGCACTTCTATGAGGCCCTGCGTCAAAATGCTATCGATATTCTCGAGAGTTCCAGAGAAAAGAAAGGGCGACATCTGCAAATCCTGACAGAAATCATGAAACTCCGCCAGGCCTGCTGTAATCCTCGTCTCCTCGATGCAAATACCACGGTTGAAAGTTCCAAGCTCAGAGTGTTCGCGTCGGTGATTGAGGAGCTCTTGGCCAGCCGGCACAAGGCTCTGGTCTTCAGCCAATTCATCGGGCATCTCAGTATCATCCGGGAACATCTCGACAAGCAGGGCATCAGTTACCAGTATCTGGACGGCAGCACCAGTACAAAACAGAGGAAAATACGTGTCGACGCTTTCCAGGCCGGACAAGGCGACCTGTTCCTGATTAGTTTGAAGGCAGGTGGCCTCGGTCTTAATCTCACTGCTGCAGATTATGTCATCCACATGGACCCATGGTGGAACCCTGCCATTGAAGACCAGGCTTCCGATCGAGCCCATAGAATCGGCCAGACCAGACCGGTTACCATCTATAGATTGGTCTGTAAAAATACTATTGAAGAGAAAATAGTTAAACTGCATCAGGAAAAACGTGACCTTGCCGGAAGCCTTCTTGAAGGCAGCGACATCAGCGCGAAAATGACATCAGAAGATCTCCTCGACCTCATCAAGGACAAGTGACAGGTTACCTTCTCTTCACTCTCATCGGACCGAGCCGATGAATTTCTAAATACGACCGAATCTTCTCTTTATTTGCATTGGAGAAGATAAAAATTAGACATTGCATATTTCACAGGTGATAATAGGAGGAGTGAACCGACTTTTATTATCTTTCCGCATTACGGAATTCCAATGCCTAAACTATCCAAAGAGAAAATCATAATTGCTTGCTGCATTTGTTGTATTGTAATCACGTTGATTCTAAAGTCCTCAATATACAAAATCACCAACCCTCAACACTACCAGGCCGCGTCCTTAGCCCCTCCGAAACAGCACAATAGCGAGGAAATTATTGTCCATTTCCACGACCGTCGGCCATTTAATATGGCTTACAAAGATGAAGCCCGGGGACTTGTTGCAACTCCCCTCAATCTTGCCTTTGCCTATGCCGGCATCCCTTTCCATTGGCAGGTAACTCCGGCTGCGCGCCAATTGGATATTATCAGACATAACCTTGATAGAAGCTGCGCCGCCGGATGGTTCAAGACCTCGGAACGAGAAGAATTCGGACGATACAGTTTCCCCATTTACCAGGACAGACCTTTTGTCGCGATTACCAGATCCGACAACACCCTTCTTGACGAAACGGAAAACCTGGACCGGGCATTCAATGAAAGAAGGCTGCAGGTTCTGGTAAAGGCCGGCTACTCATATGGCTCTTATATTGATGAGCGGCTCCGTGAGCTTAAGCCTCGCCAGGTATCCACCACCGCCGATAACCAGAGCTTGCTGAAAATGATTCTGTCTTCCCGGGCTGACTATTGTTTCATGACTGAAGAAGAAGCCCAGGACCAGCTGCTCTTTTCCGGCCTGCAAAGATCAGATTTTAAATTGGTCTACTTTTCCGACATGCCCAAGGGTGATAAACGCTATCTCATCTGTTCCAAAATGGTCGATGAAGATATATTGAATCGGCTCAACCAAGCAATCGGGCAAATCGTCAACATTCGGGACAACAACGAATGACTTGTCAAAAGATACATTGCCGGATTCCGATGTACTCTCTGGTCATCCTCACTTTGATTTTCTGTTCCTTTACTTTGGGCTTTGAAAAATACACGGCGGACCAGGCTCAGGCTCGCCTCGGCAAACATGCTATGATTGTTGCCGACGATCTCTGGAATTTCAATTCAGAAGGAGCAGTCGAGTACCTGAAACTCGCCGCAGAAGCAGACCATTACGAAACACTCGAAGTCATCAACAACAATGGTCAGCTCTTTCAGTCGGTTACTACAGAATTCCCAAACAATCTGGAAAGGTTCCTTATCGGTATCCATTTGATTCCACGGGTCGTTCTTGTTACACCCGTAGAATCAAAAACGAACATCATCGGTTGGATTGAAGCCATCTGGATTCCCAATACGATCTTTGTCCAGGCCTATGTCTTGATCTTTCTCTTTATGGTTCTCATCACTATAGTTCTCTACTGCCAAATCTTAGAAGAAAAGGCATTCCTCGAACATCGTGTCGAGGAAAGGACCACTGAACTTGCTGAATCCAACAGCATCCTGCAAAGGGAATATTGGGAAAAATTCCAGGCAAAAGAGGAACGGGAAAAGATCCAGAAACAGCTCGAGCAATCCAGAAAGATGGAGTCCCTTGGACTACTGGCAGGAGGGGTCGCCCATGATTTGAACAATGTTCTGTCCGGTATAGTCAGCTACCCAGACTTACTCCTCCTCGACATGCCTCCGACAGCCCCCAGCGCAAAACCATAGAAATCATCCGCAACTCCGGACTCCGGGCTGCCGATATAGTTCAGGATCTCCTCACTCTGGCCAGGCGGGGCGTGGTGAACAAACAACTGCTCGATCTGAACCAACTGATCAGGGAATACCGCACCTCACCTGAATACGAGAAGCTGTTGCAGTATTATCCCAGCATCGAGGTTATTTTCGATCCAGAGGAACCGCTTGCCTTAATAATGGGTTCACCGACCGCATTGAAAAAAGCAATAATGAACCTCGTCTCCAACGCCGCGGAGGCCCAACCTCGGGGCGGACGTATCGTCATTGAGTCGATAAATCGACATCTTAAGACATCCATAAATGCCATGCAACCGATTGCCGCTGGAGAGTATGTGGTTCTCAAGGTCAAAGACGAAGGCGAAGGGATTGGTACCGAAGATCTGCAAAGGATTTTTGAACCTTTCTATACCAGAAAAGTGATGGGGAGAAGTGGCACGGGTTTGGGTTTGACCGTCGTCTGGGGAACCGTTGAGGACCATAATGGAACTATCAATGTCGACAGCACCCCCGGTGTCGGCACAACTATTGAAATTTACCTTCCGGTAAGTACCGAACAAACAGCCTCATCTGAAGAAACAATAACGCGAACCGACCTCTTTGGAAATAATCAGACAATTCTCGTGATCGACGACGTTGACCACCAGCGGGAGATCGCCTGTGCAATCCTGAGACGGCTACGTTATCAGGTACATGCAGTGACCAGTGGCGAAGAAGCCATCAAATTTCTCAGAAATAAGCAAGTGGACCTCGTCGTACTGGATATGATACTGGATGGTGGAATTGATGGTTTCGAAACGTACAAGCGAATCATTGAACTCCGCCCTGGACAAAAAGCCATCATTGCCAGTGGCTATTCAGAGACGGACCGGGTTCAGGAAACCCAGGAACTGGGTGCCGGAAGCTGCATCAGGAAACCCTATACCCTACAACAACTCAGTGTTGCCGTATGGAATGAACTGGCCCTGTCCAAAGAGAACAGGGAGGTTGTCTGAAAATGCACTTACTCTCTAAGATGAGCTAGAATAAGGCCATAAAACGAGCGATCGCCCATCTCGAAGAACCAGCCCAGGTGACTGTTACATCCTCGGCACAGAGCGTAACACCAGACAAAACCTGCGAACCAGGTGAAGTAAGAAGAAGCCTCTCCGACGCTATGACAACCAGGAGCGGTGCCAAAACAGCCCAGTTCAAAAACTATTCCCGCGGGGTTGAAGAAGGTGTGAGTATGCGAACCATGCACTGCGATTTTTTGATCCTTGCCGGTCACCACTCTGCCACATTCTCTGCAATAAATAGCTTCGATCGGGTGGGTACCCTCTTCTTCCTCTGTCTTCCCTCCAGTCTTACCAAACAAATCGGGCCGCCCAGGCTGATCACTCCCCTGCCGATTGTCGACCCGAAAACAATTGATGGTGTTATTTGCCATCTCCACTGTAATAATCCACAATAGACTGAATCAATGCTGGAATTGTGTGTTCCTTTGGCTGGATGTGTACCCGTAAACCGTTATCTGTCACTGTTTTAGCAGTAATCGGTCCGATTGCGGCAATTTTAATATTTGCCAGGATCTTTTGTAGTTCTTCCTGGTTCTCCGCATCTATCATCTTCAGAAAATTACGCACGGTAGAAGAACTTGTAAAGGTTATCATCTCCACGCCACCACTGAGTATCTCTTCCCTGAGACTCTCTTTATCACCTTCAGCAGGACAATTTTCATATACTGGCGCGACAGTCACCTGAGCGCCTGCCCCGCGCAGGGTTTCGGGCAGGATTTCCCTCCCGTGAAGAGCACGTGGAATAAGAATATTGCGACCTTCAACCCCCTGATCAAGCAAGCTTTCTGCCAACCCTTCACCGGTAAAGGTACTAGGAATTAAATCGGCATTCAAACCATAACGAAGCAGAAGGTCTGCGGTACTCTTGCCGACAACGGCAAGATCGGGCCCTTTCAGGTCTCGCGCGTCCATGCCCTTGGAATAGAGTCGTTCAAAGAAATATTTCACGCCATTCAGCGATGTAAATAAAATCCAGTGATATTCGTCAAGCCGCTCCAATTCACTGTCCAGCACATCATAAGAGTCTACAGGTTTTATATGGATCGTCGAATATTCGAGACAGTCGGCCCCGAATTCTTCTAGCCCGGCGACGAGATCGCTTGCCTGCTCGCGGGTTCGAGTCACGATTATTTTCTTGCTGAACAATGGCCGTTTCTCATACCAATCAATGGTGTCGCGAAGTTTCACCACCTCCCCGACAATAATCAGTGCCGGTGGTTTGATTCCCGAATCCGTGACGACCTGGGTAATTGTCTCCAGAGTCCCAACCACCGAATGTTGTTGCGGGGTGGACGCCCAGCGAACAACAGCCACCGGGGTTTTGGGATCACGACCATACTTGATGAGGTTGGCAACTATTATCGGCAAATTTTTAATGCCCATATAGATGACCAGTGTTCCTGCACCGGTCGACAGTTTCGACCAGTCAATGTTGGAATTTTCTTTGGTCGGATCTTCATGGCCGGTCAAAAAAGCAACAGAGGCAGTATAATCCCTGTGGGTTATAGGAATGCCGGCGTACGTTGCAGCGGCAGTAGCAGAAGTCACCCCGGGTACTACCTCAAACTGGATTCCCGCAGCAAAAAGTTTTTCCAGCTCTTCCCCGCCACGCCCGAAAATAAATGGATCACCACCCTTTAAGCGCACAACCATTTTCCCGGCCTGAGCATGATCAACCAGCATCTGGTTGATTGCTTCCTGGGTGAAGGTATGTTTTACCCCACCCTTTTTCCCAACATAGATCAATTCAGCACTTGCAGGGGCATGCTTGAGTAATTTTTTGCTGGCCAGGTAGTCATAGACCACAACTTCGGCTCGCTCAATCAATCGCTTTCCACGCACGGTAATGAGACCAGGGTCTCCGGGACCGGCACCAACCAGATAAACCTTTCCGGGATTTTTCATTTTTTGTTTTTCTTCCATAGTCAAATCTGACAGACATCTGTTAAAATCTACCTCAACGGAATGCACTGGATAATAACAGGTCAACTGTGTAACAACCTTAAATAACGTTAAAGACAAAAAGGGCTTTCCCGGTGTGTGGGAAGGCCCTTTAGTGACTTAGAAATTCATTTCTTACTTTTCAAGAAATGAATTTCGTGAAGGAACTTATCCCCGTGCATTGAGGGGGTTAGCATTGATAATGTGAGAAAATCAGATGAGTTCTGACCTCATAACAACGATTACAGCTCGCTCATAATAGATTTGGTAACATCACCAATAGATACAGAGCCGTCAACGGAAATAACTTTCGGGCCATCGATATTTTTAAAGTAATTTACTGCGGCCATAGTACCGGTCGTTTCGTCATAGTAAATACCATGACGCTTGCTGATGGCCTCTTCGTCCTGATCGTCTGCACGGGTCTTCAACTCGCCGCCACAAACACGACAAACCAGTTTGCCATCTTTTTCTACCGGCTTGATTGCCTCAAAAGCGATGTGGTTCGGATGATTATTATCATTCACACAGAGACGACGCCCCATGATTCGATCTTTCGCGATCTGACGGTCAAGCATAATCTCAATAACATAATCCAGAGCCAGACCTTCCTTGGTCAGGGTCTCGGCAAGGGTAATTGCCTGGTCTTTGGAACGAGGAAAACCGTCGAGGATCCAGCCATCTTTGCAGTCTTCTTTCATAAGACGAGCAACCATCATTGGGATAGTGATATCATCGGGTACCAGATCACCTTTATCAATGAACGCTTTGGCTTTTTTACCAAGCTCGGTTCCACCGACAATGTGTTCTCTGAAAATGGCACCGGATTCGATATGGGGGATATCATATTTTTTCTGAATGATAGCACCCTGAGTACCTTTACCACTGCCGTTCGGTCCGAAAACCAAAATGTTTTTACCCATAACTTCATCTCCTTTTAAACTTTACATTTAGTACAACGTTATCTGGAAAAGCCTTGTTTGACTAAGCAGTTTAACGGAGGCGGCCCCTCTCTCGTATTGTTCACAGCCTGGGGCGGTAAAGTTGCCTTCCGAATCGTAACAAGCTGAATACTATAGACCAAAATAGTTATTCGAGCCATAAAAATATCTCTGCATAGATTTTGACTTTCATCTTGAAAGCGGTTATTTTCTGGAGCGATGTCGGGTAAGATTTTTTCCACATGCCGCCAATAACCTGACCACACTGGCAATCTCTGTTTTCTCCGCGCATCTGCGGTAATATTAACCAAGAAGCAGTAATTGAAAATTATGAAAGAAATACATGTTGGTCTTATAGGTTTTGGTACGGTTGGAAAAGGGCTGGCAAGCGCCCTGCTTTCCCAGAAAGAGCTCCTCTTACAAAGGACAGGGACAGTATTTGTACTCTCCACTATTGCAGACATCGCCCTGCAAACCTTGCCGGAGGAATTCAGTGAGGTAACACTGACCAAAGACGCAAATGATATTTTTTCCGATCCCAAAATCGACATTGTCGTCGAACTGATCGGCGGCATGGAGCCTGCCAGAACCTTTATCCTCAAGGCTATCGAAAGTGGCAAACATGTGGTAACCGCCAACAAGGCACTGCTTTCTGTCCATGGTTCGGAGATTTTTCAAGCTGCCGCAAAAAACAATGTAGAAGTCGGCTTTGAAGCCAGCGTCGGTGGTGGAATTCCGGTTATCAAGGCACTTAAGGAGGGGTTGGTCGCCAACAGAATAAACTCTATCAAAGGGATCATGAACGGTACTGCCAACTACATCCTCTCCCAGATGACCGACCACGGCACCCCGTTTCAGGAGGTCCTGAAAGAAGCACAGGAACTCGGTTTTGCTGAAGCGGATCCGACCTACGATGTAGAAGGAATCGACACCGCCCACAAGCTGGCCATCCTGATGACCATAGCCTATGGACTGAGTGTGCATCTGGACGATATTACAGTGGAGGGTATCTCCAAGATAGAACCGATTGATATCCAGTTTGCCAAAAGATTTGGTTACAGAATAAAACTGCTGGCAATCAGCCGCAACCACGGTGACCATGTCGAAGGGCGGGTGCACCCGACAATGGTTCCGGAAAATCATATGCTGGCAAACATCAACGGCGCATTTAACGGCATCCTGTTTCAAGGTGACACAGTCGATGATGTACTGCTCTACGGTAAAGGCGCGGGGATGATGCCGACCGGAAGCGCTGTTGCCGCCGACGTTGTAGACATCGGCAGGAATATTGCCTTCGGCTGTGTCAATCGGGTTCCGGCGCTCTCCTACCTTCCGAAATACATCAAAAAACCAACGATCACTCCGATGCGACAACTGGTTTGTCCCTACTATTTCCGGATTACCGCTCTCGACCAACCGGGCGTTCTCGCCAGTATAACCGGAATATTCGGCAAACATGGGATATCCATCCGCTCTATGATTCAACAGGAACGCGATGCGAATGAGCCTGTTTTTATAGTCTTCCGGACCCATCGGGCAACTGAAGGTGCAGTCGAAAAGGCCATCGCTGATATCGATGCTCTTGATGTCTGCACCACCCCAACTGTAAAAATCCGAGTTCTTATCCCGGAATAAACAAAAACAGGCCCTATAATGAAATACCTGATACTTGTCGGCGACGGCATGGGAGACTATCCAATCGCAGAGCTGGATGGCAGGACGCCGCTTGAGGCAGCCAACATTCCGATGATGGATGATTTATGCAGGAAAGGGGAATTCTTTCTGAACTACACCGTACCGGACGGTTACCCTCCAGGCAGCGACGTTGCGAATATGTCGCTTATGGGCTACGACCCTGCCGCATATTATACCGGCCGTGCACCGCTTGAAGCTGCCGCGATGGGCATCCAGCTTGCTCCCGACGAGATCGCTTTCCGCTGTAATATGGTCACTCTCGACCACGGTGCCGGCAACCAGGTCACCATGCGGGATTTTAGCGCAGGCCATATTACCAACGAAGAATCGCATAAACTCATCGCCGCGCTGGAAGCGGAGTGTGCCACCGAACAATTCCACTTCAAAGCCGGAGTGAGTTACCGTCATCTTATGGTTTTCAAGGGAGAACATCCCGGCTTTGTCACAGTGCCTCCACATGATTACATCGAGCAGGACATAACCGAGCATTTCCAGAAATACCTCGCCCTCCCGGAATGGAAGACGCTTCTGGAGAAAGCAAAACATCTGCTGGCAAACCATCCAGTCAACCAGAAGAGAATTGCAGAGGGTAAAAATCCAGCCACTATGGTCTGGCTCTGGGGCGAAGGAAAAATGCCCAGCGTGCCGACACTCACCAAGCGATTCAATATCACCGGCACTATGATCAGTGCAGTCGATCTCTTAAAAGGATTAGGAGTTCTCGGCGGACTGTCAATTGTCGATGTTCCTGGCGCAACTGGGTATATCGATACCAATTACGAAGGCAAGGCACAGGCTGCGATAGACGCCCTGAAAATGCAGGACTTCGTCTTTGTCCATCTGGAAGCCCCTGACGAAGCTGGTCATCAGGGCTCCCTCAAAGACAAGATCACTGCTATTGAGGATTTTGATTCTCGCATCGTCAAACCGATTGTCGAGGATCTTAGAAATCGTAACGAAGAGTTTCGAGTGGTGGTCACCATGGATCATTTCACTCCTCTTGCGCTCAGGACCCATGTATCGGATCCTGTCCCCACTCTGCTCTACGATTCCCGTGAAAACAGCAAAGGTTCGGGGCAACCATTTTTTGAAAAAAGCTGCACAGAATATGACGCAGTTGCCAAGAACAGCATAAACGCCGGTCATGAAATGATCGAAAAGCTCCTTATCCACAAGTAGCTAATATTCGGAATAAAGAGATCATGACGGAACATATTTTTCACGCCAGGGTGCGAGTACTTTACGGAGACACCGACGCAGGTGGTGTCGTTTACAACGCCAATTTTCTCCGCTATTTCGAGATCGGCCGAACCGAGCTGATGCGCGAGTGGGTCTGCTCCTACAACGATATCGAAAAGCTCGGTTTCGTTCTACCTGTTACAGAATGCTGGGCTCGTTACAAGGCTCCCGCATTCTATGATGATTTGCTGACCATAGAGACAACAATCGCCGAAATTAGCAAAATTAAATGTAAGTTCAGTTACAGGATCACCAGAAAAGAAGAAGGGCTTGAGCGGCCCAAACTGCTGGTAAAGGGCTATACTGTACACGCCGCTGTCACAAAGGAAGGAAAACTCACCAGACTGCCAGAAGAGATCATTCAGAAAATCTCACAATTTTCTTGTGATCCCATAAAGATAGATATCACCACCAAATAACCGTTGACAATATTTTCAGCGGGTGTATAGTGGTCAATCTCAGCGCGGGGTGGAGCAGTCTGGTAGCTCGTCGGGCTCATAACCCGAAGGTCATAGGTTCAAATCCTGTCCCCGCTACCAAGTATATTCAAGGCCTTACAGTTTAATTACTGTAAGGCCTTTTTTGTTGCTTTTGACCCTATTTTGACCCAGGAGACCAAAAGGCTTCATTTCATGGGGTAACCACACACGAAGGTTTGCAATCAAATTCTCAGTGTATGCTCGTTGTTAAACTCAGGACCTTTTTAGGAAAACAAAGAAAGTTTTAAGAATCAACTGTTCAGAACCATATCCTCTAAACAAAAACAGGGACCTGATATGAGCTAGCCTCACGGCGAGTTGTTCAACGACAATTACTGTGCCATTCCTTTTTGAACAAGTTCTGCTAGAAATCTGGCAAATGGTTCTATGTTTTTTCTTACACTTGCTTCTTCTAGAGCAGCCATGTACTCAACACGAGTATCAAGAGGAATGACCGTCCATGGATATCCGCCGCTGGCTAGCATAACATTCATTAGAAATCTTCCTATGCGTCCATTTCCATCAATATAAGGATGGATAAATACAAGGAAGAAATGACCCAAGACAGCCCTTACTGCAGGTTCTTCTTCCTCTTGCAGAAGAGAAAAAAATGCAGGCATAAGATCACGCACAGCTTCATAGCGAGGAGGGGCATGCATTGATCTTCGAATATAAACAGGTTGGTTTCGATAGCCAGCAAGATCAGATGCGGCAGTAAGGCCAACGCTTACACTTGGGGCAAATAACTCTCTATACCAAAGAGCTTGATCATTATTGACCACTTGACCTGCAGAATTTCCATCTAGAACCTTTGCCAAACTTTCCTTTACCGCCTTAAATGCTTGCCAATAACCGCGCGCTGCCAAGGCATCTGCATATTCTTTATCCTTACGATTATCTTCAGGATTCCAGCCACCAGAGCGTACGCGCTCAATGAGTTCTTCACTAACACGATATCCTTCAATAGAAAGTGAATGATAGGCATCTGTCAGGTATATATCATCAACATGTTTTAGATATTCATCGACATTAATTCGTGATGTAGGGGGTGGCGGGAAATTTTCCAATACAATATCGCGCATATCTACCCAGTTCATCCGCATTCGGTTAACGTATGGAGAAAGTTCTCTTTCACCAAAAACAATAGTGGCTTTTTCTTCAAACGGGTCATTCTCTGCAATGCTGTACCCAGCAGACTTCATTGTTTCAATAATAGTATCGGCAATCACACTTCTGCCTATATTTCGAAACGCTCCAGCAAGCCGCCCAGCTATTGTGCTATGTCCGCCTTCAAGAAGTTTGGGCAAAACTTCTGAAGCATCAGAAATCATGGATAGTGCAGCCCGTGCCTCAATGGGGTTATTTGAATAATATCCAGGGACACATGAAACCAGAGCAGCAGGTAAAGTCATAATCTGTATATTGTCTTTGCTTGCCATATCTTGTTTATCCGGCAATTTAAGCCGAACATCCATTATAGATGTTTCATGAAGCAGGAACATTGGTTTGTTTCCACCTTTAGGGGCGCGAACAAGCAATTGCCCCGGTACGTTCCAGTTCCCGCTATGAATACTCAATGATTGTTCAGGTGAAAGACACCATTGATTTCCAAATCTTGTTTTAAGATAATCAGCACAAAATCCCCAAAAAGAAGCATACCAGGCTGTGCTTTCACCAGTAGGTTCGTCAGGGCGCACTGGAATATACCATCCCTTAACGACTTCCTTGATGAAACCATTACTAAGCAAGCGCTCTCGATGAGTACGCGTCATATTTTTTGTATGAATTGCGACAATTCCTTCATCCTGAAGTTTCTTCAAAATGGCTAAAGATTGTGCAAGTCTTTCTTGTGGAGTTGACATTTTACGGCCTATTATTAGAGAGATACGTGATTTTCATTTCTAGGTTATTAAGTTTAGTCCTTTTTAGGTTATCACGTCAAGCCGTTTTTAGGTTTTTGTGTTGTTTTATTTTTAGGTTTTTGTGTTATTACTAATGCCCCCGAACAGTTTTCGACCATCAGCCACGATGCTGGCCTTTGAAAAACTGTTCGGCCACTATAACCCGCCCGAATGACCTTAAGCGTATTCGCGCTTTGGCCACAATGTCACTTCGCAGATGCCTTCTTCGACGGCTAATTGTCGGATGGACCGGTTGTGCGGTGGCGTCATTTTTTTCAAAATCGCTTCTTTTCGTTCTGATAAATATCGCATGCATAAACCTCCAACCCACTCTTATAATTGGTTTTAATTTATGCGGAAACTTCCCTGACACTGGGAGTTTGTGTTCTCTTGTTACTTCTCAAAAGAAAACGGATTAAGAAACTGGCGTCCCCATAGCAGATTTTTATCCACCTCGCTGAGTTGTGCCTCCGCGCAAACCTCATCCCAATGCTCACGAATAGCACTTTCAATTTGCTGAAATATTTTCTTGGCTTCTTCCTGTGAGAGCATAAAATGGTGGGCAGCCTCAAGACAGAGCTTTAGCTGGCTAAGATTGTTTCCTCCTGATATTTTCATGGCCTGAGATGCTTCGTTCCCAGCCCGACTTTGAGGGCAGATATCATAAGCAGGGGTGAGAGCAAGTTCTTTCCCATCCCAAAAGGCCGCATGATTTCGTGCATGATCATCAGTATTTCCGCATAAAATATTGAATACGAGGCGGGAAAACAGCTCATTGAGCGTTTTCTTCGGCTCAGTGAAGCGATAGCGGATGATTTCAGCTAAGTCTTCATAACTTGCATAACGCGCAGTCATATCATTTAGCCCAAACATGGTCAGGGCAGAAACCATGCTTCTACGCGCCCACCCTGAAGCACTTGACTGGCGATCAAAGCGCTCAATGAGCAATACATCCTTATTTGAGGCTTGGGTCATTTTCACTGGTGCCACATCAAGCCCTGCAAGCGCAGCCAATCTCATAGCAATGTATTCAGCTTTAACAAGACTGTAGATATCACTGCTCGAAGAGAATTTAGCTACGTATTTGGTACCCTGATCCTCAATCAAGGCTTTGGGTCGTGCCCCACCAATAGAGCTACCATGAAATAGTGCCTGATCTAACTCTGGTGTCAGTGGAACACCTTTTTCAACGCGTTCGGCGGATTCAAGCAGTTCTTCTAAACTGACATTACTAGCTGAGCGTGGAACATATTTAGTTGGTGATGCTTGAAAATCAAGCGCTCCAATCCGATCAGAGCCGGACTCAAGAAGATATGTCAACTCACCTAAATCGTCTGTATCCGTATCTTTTCCTTTTCGCCCTAGCTTTTTATTGATAATAACGCGCCGCCCCCAGGCATCGGGCGCACTGTCCCGTATACACCCAGGCATGCTCAAACCATCAAGCAATGGCAGGACTCCAGCTTTTAAAGGCAATTCCGGCTCATAGATCGAAATAGCAGGATTTGTATCATTAATCCGCTCAAGATAACTCTTACCGTAGTTAAACAAAATATTGCCATTATCAGCTTCAAGCTTGCCCGCAACTACCGGCTGGGTTTCTTTTGGGAGCCATATCCAAACAAAGGCTTCTTTGTTACTTTCTTTAGAAGTCATCATCTACCGCCTTTGTTTTCGGCTGAATGCGCTTTGGCAACAGAGCTATCTTATCTTTTGTTTGATCGATGCTGATCGAAAGAGGGAGCTTGTCTTGCTCAAACAGATTGATACCCACCAGCGTTGCTACTTCAAACACCAAGCCTATGGCGCATGTCATTTCACCGCGCTCGATCTTTTGTAGTGTCGCTCTTGAGATACCAACCCGCTCAGCAAGGTTCATTTCAGACCATTTCCGTTGCTTGCGGCCAAGCTTAATCTGTTTCCCAAGCAGCAGAGCAGCTTCTTGTGCATATTTTGAATATATTCTTTGCTTCATCATAGCTTCAACCATTACCAAATGTCTTATGTGGTGGTCATTAAATACCCTTATGACCATTTTACTATCCACTATGATATCAGAAACCACGCCATCGATCAAGCTATTTGACTGTTTAAATGTTCATAAGGCCACTTAATGCTCATTATAATGGTCAAATACAGAAAGTGTTACATGCCTCGGAATAATCATTTTTCACAAAAACAAAGCTCAAAGACGAAAAAAGCAACAACGCCCCCTTGCGAAACAGCCCATGACGACAATCATTTTATTTTAATTGAAAATCTGACCCCGCA
>CAWCTP010000029.1:0-64179 GCA_963798425.1 uncultured delta proteobacterium
GCCGCCTCAGCAAATGGGATTTTTTTAACAAATCATTTTTCTCTGTCACCTGACAATCAATATCAGAATTATTGACTATTCTGACAGCAAGCCTCCCAATTATCAATGGTCATAGAGATAGGCACAGCCAGTACATCAGACACGTTGTAATCAAAACTATCTTCCCATAATATTTCACCATCTGCTTCCATAAATACAACGCTCCTTTTTGGAGAACCGTGATTTAATAAAGGGCTCAAGCTGCAACCAGTGTAAGGCATCGTTCGTTTGATTTGCTAAGATAAAGAACAGTGAACTGGACAAAGTGACGAAACGTCACCATGACAAGATAAGCTGCTTTTTTGGGTATTTCGGATAGAGCAGCATAAAATAATGAGACAAATAGAGATATTAATCCGTAATGTGATTGCCGTACGTTGGGAGCCTTACAAGAAAGGTATAATGTATCTTAATATCAAAAATAACATATCCCAAACACTATGTTTTTGTTTAATAACAGATAAATAGCATCAATTAAATCTATCCGTATCTAGATGTTTTCCTATATAACCTATATATACATTTCCATTCTCAGGGAAGAAGTGAAACCTAAATTCTCCTGTTTTTATATGCAGTTCAAAACACTCTCGCCTGCCATCCGGCATTGAGAATATTCTCTGATTTCTGTATTTATCTTGCTCCATAGTGATTTTTGACTCCGGTGAGATATTAAGAGATGTTTTTAAATTGGCATCTTTATAATTAAAATTTCCTGTGGTCCAATGGTTATTTATATATTTGTCAAGTTCATGCAATTTATTTAAAATTTGTTGCAAATATTTTCCACCTACGGTTTTAATGTTATCCTCAATATTATTGCATAAAATGACTCTTAAAAATAATGATTCTCTTCTTGCCCAAAAAGAATTAGGTGTTACCTCCCATAAGAACTTTTGGCGAAAGGCTGCATACGTTTCTTTATTGGTAACGCATCTCTCTAAATTGATATCTACAAAATGTACACCGTAAAAAGCATTATAAATACAATAAGCTTTATCGAACTGATCAAAAGAAAGAATTTCTTTCTCAACACTTTCAATAGATTGAAACATTCTTGGCAAGACACTATTTCTTAAGTGTTCGTCTTCTAATTTTGAAAAAACGACATCCGCAAAGGACCCTTCGGCAGTCTCAATATACCAAATTGATGAGTGGTATAAGAACGAATCATCATCATTTCGCTCATCAACGACTAAGTCATTTAAATCACGAAGATTTTCTTCAATTGATCTAGTTGCAACAGCTAGGTAGCTGGTGTTTGATAGATAATAGTTAAACATTTTTTCTCAATCGAATCAAATGTGAATAATCTATTTGAGCTTGGTCGAAAAAGCCTTTAGGCCATTCAGTTAACTCACCACCTTCTTTAATGCTTATTCGTTTAACATCAGGTTGAGTCTCTCCTTTAACATGACTGAAAAAATTTACCGTTACTGATGAATTGGATATTTCTTTCTCTGCCACGGCAATTTGAATTCCATTAATAATATGGTCGCTATGAGTTTCTAAAATCACATTTACTCCAGCCATAGCAACCATCGCCAGGAATCTTCCAATTTTAGATTGTGCTGATGGATGCAAGTGAGCTTCAGGATTTTCAACAATAAAGTAGCTATTTTTTTTGGCAACTAATCCTGTAGCAATAATCGGTAACACATAACTGATTCCAAATCCAAGGTTGGTAGATAGCGTTGGGTTGGAAAACGTAAATTCATTTTCAATCAGTATTTGTGCCGTTAGTGTTTTTGAGCTGGATTCGACCTTTACTTTGACTCCTTTCATCACAAAATCTAACCAGTAATTGACTTGGTCAGATAAAAAATTTGTTTCTGTTTTTTTAAATCTTCTATCGTCTTCAACTTTGAAATATCCACCATCTAATCCGATTAATTGTGCTGTGTTTTCGCCTTGATAACCTGCGTTTGGGTAGTCCCAGAATTGCAAAGATTGATTGATTCTTGGACCTAACCTTTCTGCATTTAGATAATAAAATTCCCTCATTAAAATTGATGCATTAAGATTGTTCGATTTGTTAATATTAACAGGAGATAGCCAAATTTTTGAATCAAAATTATCTCCCTCATAATCAACAATTAACTTATTATCTGTATCATGGAGTCCTATCGTAATAGTGTTTTCGCTATAGTTTTTATTTAGAACGGCAGTACTGTTTCCTAAAGCAAGGCAATAAATTCCATTTAATGGAACATTAAGACCATTAGTCTTATTCAATTGATAGTTACCATTGATCAATTCACCACAATGTTCTATCGTTCTTCTTAAATAAAGTAAAGCTTGGATAGCAGTGCTTTTTCCATTGCCATTTGCTCCAACAAATGCAGTAAGCCTGTTCAAATAAATGTCGGTTATTTCAAAGCATTTAAAGTGATTAATTTTGAGATAATTCATATTAAATATTCAGGTTAGTATTAATAATTTCTTCAGCAGCCTTAAAAGCAACAAAATGATTTGATTTGGCATTTGTTCCCCAAGTAAGCCTTTGAAATAATTCCTCATCGTTTGTAATCCTTGTTGCCAGAGGCAGAGCCAGGCTTCGTTCTGGATTATTAATACAAACATCTAAAAAATCATATTGGCTTAATAAAACACTCCAGCTTACGAATAGTGCTTTATTAATTAATTGTCGTCTTGCTCCAGGTACTAAGTGCTGAACTTGTGATTTGCGAAAGCAATAAGGTCCAAATAAATGAAATGCATTTAACATGGCGTTGTCAAACAATGAGACATAATCGCTATAATCAGCATTTTTATTTTTACTCATTTCTTCCGTTAGCGTATTGAGCTCTGAGTCTATGTTTCCTGTGTAATTGTTTAATTTTGTGTCAATTTGATATTTTTTATGGAACAAAATAAATCGTAATGCCAGTTCCTGTGATTCCATCCTGACATCTTTTACGCTATATCCAGTTGCTTTTTTGAAACTGTCCAACATAGCCATTTCCCTTAATGCTTTTCTTAATCCCTTACTTGCTAAGCAATTACGAATTTCTTGAGAGTTTAGTGGCTGACCGCCAGTATTGATCCGTCTGAAAATATCATATTTCAATTTAAATGGTGATGACGGATCAATCACATTTACTGTTATTTGAGTCATGTTTAGCCATCGAAAATATTTTGCATCTATGGCTTTTGTTTTATCTATGTGAGTGAAATACTTACCTCCACATTTATTCTGTAAATATTCTAAATTATTTAATCTGAGTTTGTTGTCCATAAATCTTTCTATAGTGCTTAGTCGCTGTAACCCATCAACAACTGAGATTTTACCATCTTCATCTTGTGCAAAATAAAATATGGGCAAGGGAATGCGTAATAGTACGGATTCAATTAACCGTGATTGACGCAAATCGTCCCAAACTAAATTCCTTTGGAAATCTGGTGTCAAGTCAATATCATCAGCTTTTATCATATCATAAACCTGGCGCAGTGATAATTGCTTAGTGTCGACTCTTATTTTCTCAGGGTCATAAGGTGTTTCTTCGTTATCATCATCAATTTCGGTTTGTTCAGTTCCGAATTGCTGGTTTGGATTTATTTGAACTAGCAGTTCATTGAGTTTTTCTTTTAATAGTTCAAAATCTACCTTGAAATTTTTTGGATTGTTAATAATATCAAATCTATCATTTTCTAATTTAATCTTGAAAATTTCAGTTCCGTCTTTGACGTTTAACAAGTCAAAAATAACAAATCCTTCTTTTTCGGACAAATCTTCTATTCTAGTTCTAAGAAGGATTTCCTCACCATCATTTATGTTTATATTAAGATCTATTTCGTTCATAAAAATTTATCAATATTTAAAATAAGTTGAAAAACATAACTAGCATTATATTGCTATAATGATAGACAACTAAGATGTAGACATGACTCGGATTAAATTTTTTCAAAGGGTGTTTGTATGTAAATATTGAAAAAGTACCCTATTCAATCAGTAAAAACAACCAATTGGATGCTTAACATCTTTCTACAAGGGAGTACATAAATCGACAAAGTTTTATTTTAGTTGATTGTCCTAGGTAAGACATTGATCTTAATAAAATTTCCACAACATGTGCAACACAATATTTGAAATTGTAATTTGATAAGTGACTGTCAACTTAGATGAGTGCTTTAGCTTTCCTCATTGAACATCTCCCAATCGTCAATACTCATAGGCAACGGCACAGCCAAGATACCGGACTCATTGTAATCTACTCCCTCTTCCCAAAGTAATTCACCACCATCTCTGTCCATAAACACAACGCTCCTTTTTGGAACGGTGTTTTGAATCTGGAAGAGATTTTGACATTTTTTAATCCTGGAAATTAAAGCTGTTAGACCAGACATTGATAACCTCAATTGTTTTAAGTCTTCTGAAAATATATCAGATAATTTCACTGTTACGAACATCATGCAGGAGGTGCACCCCCTTCTGTATGAGAAAGGGGGGTATGAGAATTCTAACTGTGCTCAGTCGTGTTCAGCCACATTTAACCGTGCTTCTGTAACATCTCTTCTATAACAGCTAACCTTTGCTCAACGTCAGTAAGTTGTAGGCATCGGATATGTTTTTCTACGATACCGGACAACAAGGTGCCTTGTGTTGGTGTCAAGCTTCCATCTGCAACCTTGTTCAGTACATACAACGACAAATTGACTGACGACTGAACATCCCTGCACTCAGGAATCCCTTCCAGTTTAACAGCAACGTCTTTAGGTGGAGGTGGTAAGATCCGAGAAAGACAGAACTGTAACATCTGCGTATTACCGTTCAATGCCGAATCAATAGCCCTCCTGCTTAACGTTTCTTCTTCACCCTTCAAGAGGTTCATTGCACTGATCGAGCATTTATTTCTGGATCCTTCTGGCCTACCTTTGCCGAATTTATTTCCAGGAAGGAATTTTCTGTTATTAGACGCCGACCTAGAGTTGTGACCATGCAAATAGTTGTTCCACTTGCAGCAATTCCCGGCCAAATCTTAAGTTATTGAAAACATTGATAATGTGAAATGGACCTTTCGTAAACTTTTACCAACATCAATTATATAACCTACTGAAAATACAATATAAAAAAATACATACGATGTCATTTTTTACTTGACAATAGCTGGTGAAAAAATTCGCGTTTTTCTATGTAGTATCAATCACTTACATAGGAGAATGCCATGGATTCACGTAAAATTTATTCCGCCCACGCCGTCACGCCGGCAACCACTTCAAGAAGAACAGTGAGGAAACATCTGAACGCTGACAGCTTACTTTCAATCGTGCGAAAGGATTTTCAAAAGATCCCTGATCGCCGTGCGGATAATACCAAGATCTCACTTGATGATGCATTGATGTCAGCGCTGGCAATGTTTCAATTAAAAGATAGTTCTCTGTTGGCCTTCGACAGGCGCCGCCAGGAAGAACCGGAAAATCTGCATTCCGTGTTCGGGATTAAAACTATACCCTGCGACAGTCAGATGCGCACCCTTCTTGATCCTCTGGCCCTCTCATCCCTCCGGTCACCTTTTTGTTCAGTCTTCAGGCAAATCCAGCGCGGCAAGGATTTCGCAAAAATGGCCTTTTATGACGGACATTACCTGCTGAGTGGAGACGGCACCGGATATTATTCTTCGACAAAAGTGTCTTCACCTTATTGCTTGAGCAAAAAATCCAAGAACGGTGAGATTCTCTATTATCAGCAAATGTATGCGGCATCTTTCGTCTGTCCCGGCTGTAAGGTTGTCATCCCGACATACCCCGAGATAATTATTCAACAAGACGGGTCCACAAAAAATGATTGTGAACGGAATGGTGCCAAACGTTATTTTGAAAAGTTTCGACAGGAACACCCGCATTTGAAAGTGATCGTTATCGAGGACGGCCTGAGCAGCAATGGTCCCCATATTCGTGACCTACAAAAACATGACCTGAGATTTATCCTGGGTGCCAAGCCGGGCGATCACGAAGCTCTTTTTACCCAACTCAGGCAGGCTGTCGAAGATGGGACTGCGACTGACATCAACTTTCTTGATCCCGACGACGGGGTAAAAATGCACTTTTTTCGGTTTTTGAACCAAGTTCCCCTAAATAAATCAAACCCTGACTTGCTGATCAACGTGATCGAATATTGCCAGATCGACAAAGACGAGAAAATCACTGAATTCAGTTGGGTCACTGATATACCGATCACTGTAGAAAACGTGTTCAAGCTAATGCAAGCGGGCCGAGCCCGTTGGAAAGTAGAGAATGAGACTTTTAACACTCTCAAGAATCAGGGGTACAGTCTCGGCCACAATTATGGTCTTGGCAAGAAGAACCTCAGTGCGGTATTTACTGTTCTTATGATGCTTGCCTTTCTCATTGATCAAGCTCAACAATTAAGCTGTTGGCTTTTCCAGGACGCATTACAAAAGGCGGGATCAAAACGAATACTGTGGGAGAGAATCCGGGGCTTTTTCTACAATTACCGGGTCGATTCCGTGGAAACCATTTTACGCTCGATTGCCCATGGCTTTGAACGTAGGGAACTTAAGGAGGTCTGCCGGACGTAACGGGAGACCGCTCTTTAGTGTTGTCAAAGATCGTATCCAGTAAAAACTTGCTATACTGGGTGGATGGACAATTATGCCCAAATTACTACAAAAATTGCTCTTTTTCGTCAGAGACGACTAAAAAAACAAACTGAAAAAGCTGTTTTCAACGGTTAAGCTAAATTTCAGCTCACATTTGTAGTTAGAAAATTCGATGTCAACCGGCACAACTCAGCTTCTCGCCCAAAAAGGGAATTGCTGTTCCACTTGCCAGTGACTTTGCTCACCCCCACGGACTGTCCGCAATTGCATTTGCAAAGAGGTGGCTCGTTAGGTTTCTTTTTGATCTGGATCATATATTCATCATTATTAAGTTCATTGATGGCGCTTGCTCATCACATTTATCTGTTGGATATTAAATGATATATTACAATTTTGTAACAACTTTGTCAACCAGATCATTAAATGAAAACGATCGTTATTAATAGCCTTAAATTTCAAAGAAAACGATTGACTTTCGTCCATACAATCCGTTAGGAGGACTCCCATATTTGACGTTTTCATTTAATATTCATTTTAACTTCAATCCAAGAGGTCAGACATGGGCAAGACGATAGGCTATCTGAGAGTATCGACAATGGATCAGGATCTGGAAAAGAACAAAGCGGACATCCTTAAACTTGCCAATGAGAAAAGGCTTGGCTGTGTGGATTGGATCGAAGAGAAGGTCAGTGGAACTAAGGATTGGAGGAAGCGAGAACTTGGTACTGCTTTCGATGGATTGAAAAATGGTGATGCCATTATCGTTTCTGAACTTTCAAGACTTGGGCGCTCAACACTGCAAATTCTTGAAATCATAAAAGAAGCAAAAGAGAAAGGGGTTGCTGTCCATGCGGTTAAAGGAGCGTGGACACTGAATGGTTCGATGGAGAGTAAAATTGTTCTGACCATGCTTGCTATGATTGCTGAGATTGAAAGAGATTTGATATCCGAGCGAACGAAAGAGGGATTGAGGGCAAGGAAAGCTGCTGGGGTTATGCTTGGACGTCCGAAAGGACCAGGGAAGAAGTAAGCTAGATGTTCACAAAGAGGAAATAATAGCCTTGTTGAGCAATGGATCTACTAAGACCTTTGTAGCTAGAAAATACAACACTTCTGTACCTAATCTCTTTAACTGGATAGCAAAGAATAAGATCATGGTTGACAACTAGTTTGAATGGTAGTTTCATGTTTTTAGGCACTATTTTCATGTTTGTTGTGGACTCTTGTAGTCTGCTGCGTTGCTCTGCTTTAGTAGGAATTTTGTCAGCAATTCCCGGCCAAATCTTAAGTTATTGAAAACATTGATAATGTGAAATGGACCTTTCGTAAACTTTTACCAACATCAATTATATAACCTACTGAAAATACATTATAAAAAAATACATACGATGACATTTTTTACTTGACAATAGCTGGTGAAAAAATTCGCGTTTTTCTATGTAGTATCAATCACTTACATAGGAGAATGCCATGGATTCACGTAAAATTTATTCCGCCCACGCCGTCACGCCGGCAACCACTTCAAGAAGAACAGTGAGGAAACATCTGAACGCTGACAGCTTACTTTCAATCGTGCGAAAGGATTTTCAAAAGATCCCTGATCGCCGTGCGGATAATACCAAGATCTCACTTGATGATGCATTGATGTCAGCGCTGGCAATGTTTCAATTAAAAGATAGTTCTCTGTTGGCCTTCGACAGGCGCCGCCAGGAAGAACCGGAAAATCTGCATTCCGTGTTCGGGATTAAAACTATACCCTGCGACAGTCAGATGCGCACCCTTCTTGATCCTCTGGCCCTCTCATCCCTCCGGTCACCTTTTTGTTCAGTCTTCAGGCAAATCCAGCGCGGCAAGGATTTCGCAAAAATGGCCTTTTATGACGGACATTACCTGCTGAGTGGAGACGGCACCGGATATTATTCTTCGACAAAAGTGTCTTCACCTTATTGCTTGAGCAAAAAATCCAAGAACGGTGAGATTCTCTATTATCAGCAAATGTATGCGGCATCTTTCGTCTGTCCCGGCTGTAAGGTTGTCATCCCGACATACCCCGAGATAATTATTCAACAAGACGGGTCCACAAAAAATGATTGTGAACGGAATGGTGCCAAACGTTATTTTGAAAAGTTTCGACAGGAACACCCGCATTTGAAAGTGATCGTTATCGAGGACGGCCTGAGCAGCAATGGTCCCCATATTCGTGACCTACAAAAACATGACCTGAGATTTATCCTGGGTGCCAAGCCGGGCGATCACGAAGCTCTTTTTACCCAACTCAGGCAGGCTGTCGAAGATGGGACTGCGACTGACATCAACTTTCTTGATCCCGACGACGGGGTAAAAATGCACTTTTTTCGGTTTTTGAACCAAGTTCCCCTAAATAAATCAAACCCTGACTTGCTGATCAACGTGATCGAATATTGCCAGATCGACAAAGACGAGAAAATCACTGAATTCAGTTGGGTCACTGATATACCGATCACTGTAGAAAACGTGTTCAAGCTAATGCAAGCGGGCCGAGCCCGTTGGAAAGTAGAGAATGAGACTTTTAACACTCTCAAGAATCAGGGGTACAGTCTCGGCCACAATTATGGTCTTGGCAAGAAGAACCTCAGTGCGGTATTTACTGTTCTTATGATGCTTGCCTTTCTCATTGATCAAGCTCAACAATTAAGCTGTTGGCTTTTCCAGGACGCATTACAAAAGGCGGGATCAAAACGAATACTGTGGGAGAGAATCCGGGGCTTTTTCTACAATTACCGGGTCGATTCCGTGGAAACCATTTTACGCTCGATTGCCCATGGCTTTGAACGTAGGGAACTTAAGGAGGTCTGCCGGACGTAACGGGAGACCGCTCTATAGTGTTGTCAAAGATCGTATCCAGTAAAAACTTGCTATACTGGGTGGATGGACAATTATGCCCAAATTACTACAAAAATTGCTCTTTTTCGCCAGAGACGACTAAAAAACAAACTGAAAAAACTGTTTTCAACGGTTAAGCTAAATTTCAGCTCACATTTGTAGTTAGAAAATTCGATGTCAACCGGCACAACTCAGCTTCTCGCCCAAAAAGGGAATTGCTGGAATTTTGTGATGGATGATGACAACCTGTTTGATGAAGATAATGCTCTTGATTTTATTATGAATGAAGAAGTGGACAAAGGAAATCTGCGAAAACCAGGAAAGAGTGGATGCCTTGGAATTCTAGTATTGCTGATTCTTCCGATAGCCACCTTGTGCCATTTTGTCGTCCATTTGCAATGAGACAAGGCTGTGCACCTATCTGTAGTTGAAATGCATTCACTGACAAAGTCAAAAATCTATCGATAACAACAAAATCAATCTTCTTATTTTTAAGCAGAATTTGAAGGGAAGCAGGAAACAAAGCCTCTTGCTATTTAAGGTAAAAAGACGAGAATATGGCTGGCTACTCTTATGATGATAATAGGGCAATATTGTGGAAGAAACATTTAGACTAATCAGAGTATTTCTAGCTTCTCCTGGCGATCTTCAAGAAGAACGGAGATTAGCAAATGATGCAGTTGATGAATTAAATAAAGGTATAGCCCCTCATTTGGGTTTCAGAGTTGAGTTAAAAGGATGGGAAGATACCCTACCAGGAATAGGCCGTCCTCAAGGTATTATAAACGAAGAATTAGATCGATGTGAACTTTTCATAGGAATTATGTGGAAAAAGTGGGGGACTCCACCAAGTACCAGTGGTCCATATTCTTCAGGATTTGAGGAAGAGTTTGAACGTTCATCTGAAAGAGCTAAAAAAACAAAAAAGCCTGAAATGGCAATGTATTTTAAAACAATACCACCTGATTTTTTGACTGACCCAGGGGAGGATTTGAAAAAAGTTATCGCTTTCAAAAAGCGTATTATTTCTGAAAAAATAATTCTATATGGAACTTTCCATGAATCAGATGGCTTTCAGAAATGTGTGAGGGAGAAAATAACTCAATATCTTCTTAGGGTAGCCAGTAGTGAACAAAAAACTCTTGAGAAAATGGAGGTGAAACCTAAGGATACCATCCACTATATCGACAAAAACCAGCAAAAAGATATTGTCAAGAGTCCATTTTCTGTAGAAGGGCATAGCTATTTAGAGAAATTTTTAGCTAGAACAGTCAATCCCAATAATACTGAAGAACTGACATCGTTTGAAGTTGCACGATTTCGTCTCTTATCCAACACAGTATCAAAGGAAGGAAATGATGTGCCTTATTTAGGAATTCACGATGCAAATATAATATATTTAAATAAAAATGTTCAGTTTGGACCTCAAGAAATTTTTGGATTAATCAACTGCGGTTTAAAAAATATTGGTCATGAAAACACACCCCTTTGGTATTGGTGTAGCATTTGTCGGAGCCTGAATATTGAAGAACTACTCGTTTTTAAATCGAACAATACCAGCAATTCCCTTTTTGGGCGAGAAGCTGAGTTGTGCCGGTTGACATCGAATTTTCTAACTACAAATGTGAGCTGAAATTTAGCTTAACCGTTGAAAACAGCTTTTTCAGTTTGTTTTTTTAGTCGTCTCTGACGAAAAAGAGCAATTTTTGTAGTAATTTGGGCATAATTGTCCATCCACCCAGTATAGCAAGTTTTTACTGGATACGATCTTTGACAACACTAAAGAGCGGTCTCCCGTTACGTCCGGCAGACCTCCTTAAGTTCCCTACGTTCAAAGCCATGGGCAATCGAGCGTAAAATGGTTTCCACGGAATCGACCCGGTAATTGTAGAAAAAGCCCCGGATTCTCTCCCACAGTATTCGTTTTGATCCCGCCTTTTGTAATGCGTCCTGGAAAAGCCAACAGCTTAATTGTTGAGCTTGATCAATGAGAAAGGCAAGCATCATAAGAACAGTAAATACCGCACTGAGGTTCTTCTTGCCAAGACCATAATTGTGGCCGAGACTGTACCCCTGATTCTTGAGAGTGTTAAAAGTCTCATTCTCTACTTTCCAACGGGCTCGGCCCGCTTGCATTAGCTTGAACACGTTTTCTACAGTGATCGGTATATCAGTGACCCAACTGAATTCAGTGATTTTCTCGTCTTTGTCGATCTGGCAATATTCGATCACGTTGATCAGCAAGTCAGGGTTTGATTTATTTAGGGGAACTTGGTTCAAAAACCGAAAAAAGTGCATTTTTACCCCGTCGTCGGGATCAAGAAAGTTGATGTCAGTCGCAGTCCCATCTTCGACAGCCTGCCTGAGTTGGGTAAAAAGAGCTTCGTGATCGCCCGGCTTGGCACCCAGGATAAATCTCAGGTCATGTTTTTGTAGGTCACGAATATGGGGACCATTGCTGCTCAGGCCGTCCTCGATAACGATCACTTTCAAATGCGGGTGTTCCTGTCGAAACTTTTCAAAATAACGTTTGGCACCATTCCGTTCACAATCATTTTTTGTGGACCCGTCTTGTTGAATAATTATCTCGGGGTATGTCGGGATGACAACCTTACAGCCGGGACAGACGAAAGATGCCGCATACATTTGCTGATAATAGAGAATCTCACCGTTCTTGGATTTTTTGCTCAAGCAATAAGGTGAAGACACTTTTGTCGAAGAATAATATCCGGTGCCGTCTCCACTCAGCAGGTAATGTCCGTCATAAAAGGCCATTTTTGCGAAATCCTTGCCGCGCTGGATTTGCCTGAAGACTGAACAAAAAGGTGACCGGAGGGATGAGAGGGCCAGAGGATCAAGAAGGGTGCGCATCTGACTGTCGCAGGGTATAGTTTTAATCCCGAACACGGAATGCAGATTTTCCGGTTCTTCCTGGCGGCGCCTGTCGAAGGCCAACAGAGAACTATCTTTTAATTGAAACATTGCCAGCGCTGACATCAATGCATCATCAAGTGAGATCTTGGTATTATCCGCACGGCGATCAGGGATCTTTTGAAAATCCTTTCGCACGATTGAAAGTAAGCTGTCAGCGTTCAGATGTTTCCTCACTGTTCTTCTTGAAGTGGTTGCCGGCGTGACGGCGTGGGCGGAATAAATTTTACGTGAATCCATGGCATTCTCCTATGTAAGTGATTGATACTACATAGAAAAACGCGAATTTTTTCACCAGCTATTGTCAAGTAAAAAATGACATCGTATGTATTTTTTTATATTGTATTTTCAGTAGGTTATATAATTGATGTTGGTAAAAGTTTACGAAAGGTCCATTTCACATTATCAATGTTTTCAATAACTTAAGATTTGGCCGGGAATTGCTGGAACAATACTCACGATGACCCTGTTCGCATTGGTGCTCTGGAGGCAATGAAATTGATTGCTTCACCCCTCCCTACAAAGTCAGGTCAATATGAGAGATCCGATTTCATAAAACAGTGGTTATCTAATGAGAGTTCTGATCACATAAAATTAGCATCGCTTAAATATCTAAAGTTTCACGGGAAATATGAAGATATAGGGCAAGTCCAGATAGAACTTGACAAAGCTAATTCTAAGACTTCAAGAATATCATTAGAGACTATTTTGAGTATTCAGCTTCGCCATAACAAAGGGAATGCACTTGAAATAGCCGTAAAGAGTAATTTTGAGATAATTGATGAATCCCTACTAAAGGAAATCTTGTCGGATTGTGTATTGCTGGACGACACAACACTCAAAGAAGGACTAAATCATAAAAATGTAAACGTAAGATTAGAGTGTTTTCATGCTCTTAGAGATAAGAAAAAATTGAGCTCTGAGGAGATAGAATTTCTTTTAAAAGATCAATCTACATTAATACGAAAAAACGTCATCGACTTCATGCTTTCTGATGGTATGCGAATGGACGAAGAACGTATTAGAAGTCTTCTAATACAACCTGATAAAAATATAAATAAATTGGGAATTATTGGACTCTTGCGTGGTAGTAATTCGGATGAGGGAGAAAGTTACTTCGATGAATATTTGTTTAAAAAATATTCATCCTTACCTGAAAAAGAACTGCAACTTCTTGTAGGAGAAAATATCATTTCAAATGATATTCCTTACTTTGCACTATGTACGCAATATTTCAAAAATAATTCTGAGGAACTCAGAAAAAATATTGACGATCACTTCGAGCAGCGATTTTCCCGTTATATTGAATATTTGAAAAAAATTGGTCTTGACGCAAAGACCATTGAGAAATGGGAGATTTTGGAGGATCATATGAGAAAGAAACTGACCAGAAAAGGTTTAGATGTTCTCTGTAAAAAAGGAGTATCCTCTGATATTCTAGCTATAAGAAATAGCCTACGATCTGACTATGTAGGCAGTTCTATGGCAGAAATTTCCTATATGGCTAAGTTTGGTGAGTGGAGTGACATTTCCCTTATTTTAAACGCAAAGGAAGAGTACAGATGCAAAACAATTTTAACTGAGCCCTTACAAGGTGGAAGTTGGAATAAACTTGTTTCAAGAGCAATATACAATATTGGGAGAGATCGCCTAGAAGAATTGCTAAAATTTCAAATACCATCTCCTGTGTTGGTTGAAGTAATTAAAATGTGTTCAATGGCCAATTTCTCTGTATTGTCAGATGAGATACTTTTATCTTTTTTAAATCACGAAGAGGACGCAGTCAGAAGAATTTTTTCATTAAAAATAATTGTATGTCTCAATAAGTCGAGAATTGTATCTCTTTTAAAAGAATACACTGCTGACGATCAATATCGCTATTACAACACCATATTTTGGTTGGATTTAGGAGCATCTATAAAAAGCACCACAGTCAAAAAAGCTGCGTTATTTGCTCTAAATGAATAAGAAACAGACTCGAGGAATTCCTCCGGAATAACACTCCATTGCGAGTGGTAGCGGACTGACATTTTTGTAAATTTCACTATGAACTGATTTTTTATTCTTCGATCATTTTGTCTATAGAGTTAATAGATTCTTCTGTTTGATTCACCAATTTCTCATAGTCAGCATTGTCCGGTAAAGATGCAATGATTTCCTAAATTGAGTATTTCTTTTTAATCAAATTGGTTTTCAAATTCATGAGTTTCTTTTAAATGTTATCCCTTGGTTTTCCACTTTTTCTTGTCCCTATAGGTTTTACTTCTTGGACCCGTTTCTTTAAATCTCTTACGGAATAGTTTTCCTTTTCTATCTCGATGATCAACTTCTTCTTTTCATATAAATCATGGATTGGCAATAACTCGATTCTATGACTGACTGAAGGTTTCCATACGTCTGGAAAAGTTCTGTGCCTCCTTGTTTTTTCATATCAGACCACAAACCTAGAGAATTATACAGCTAGGATTTTTTTGGTAATCTTGAATCTTCTTCTCTGAATTTTTGGATAAGTTTATTGAAAGATTCTGCTTTGTTTTCAACTGGAGTTTTTCTACTTATTAATTTTGGATCGTTGTTAAAGAATGTTTTTGCAAGATAGTTAGCGACTTCCAAATAAACTTGCTGAGTATGCTTAAGATAAATTTCTTGGATTTTTTATATGATTTCTCAACTAATTGGTCTGATTCCATTTCGGCTTCCAGAACAGGCATCTCAAGTGGATTAGATATGTTTTTATCAATACGGGAATATTTCTCAGCTATTGGATTGGAATCAGGGCTATCAGTTATGATTACTTCACAAGAGGATGGTTTGGGGTGAAAATCTGAATTCACACAACATAAATAGTATCATTTCATAAAAATTAAACAAAAAAAACAGGATTCCCATGGGAAAATATTTAAACAAAATGGACTGCAAATTTATCAATTCAGATTGGAAATGGATCAGAAAATGGTTGATAAACTATTTGGACAACGCTGAGCAATAGGTATCACAAACTGTAGTGCCTTCCAGATCTAAACAATGGACTATCTTTCAAAGATGAAAGAAGAAAATTTTAAAAATAAGGAATTCAACAGATACAGAGCAAAATATAAGGTCAAGTGACCTATCTACCTCAGAGAGTGCTTTTTGAATCTGTAGTAATGCAGAGAAAAGTTGAAATTGCAGGGATCAAAAAACCTGGGCTGTAGAAAGGTGTTGAGAAAATCAAACTTGATCAGTACAGGGAAGAGATTGTGGCATTGCTGGCGAATGGTTCTACCAAGACGTTTGTTGCGAAGCGGTATGGGACATCAGTGCCAAATCTGTATAACTGGCTGAAGCGTAATGAGGTGCAAGTGAATTAGTATTTTGATTTTACTGACGGCGCTGACGTCATGTCATGCCGTCGGCCTTGACGGTATCATATGCGCATTTAATGATATTGGTTTGCATCAGGTTTACAAGATTATTTGCCTGTAATGTGTGCTTTCTAATCGAGAGATTTCCACCGGACGTCTCTTCCACCTCAAACACTCCAAATATGTTTTGTAATCTCAAAGAGGAGTTCAGATCGGTACTCAAGAACGTTCCGAGTAAACTGTGGTGCCGCTGAAAAGTTTAAACCGATTGTCTGAATAAAATTGTTCATAGCAGAATTTGATTTGTAGAAGTCTGGGAGTAGAGTCTGCGCTAGAATCGGAGCACTTCCAGTGTAAGTCTTGAGCTTATCGGCATATAGCTCGTTACTTGAAGAGATGTTGTCCTGTCCCTTAAGAAGGAGTAAAGCACCGAAACGGTTCCTCTCGTTCTCAAAAATTGCTTCATCGGTTTCACCGGAAACATCCTGGAAAAGGTTGCGACTCTCATCATTCCTAGCAAGGATGTGTTCGACATGATAAGCGTTGCTTTTTCCAGTTCCACTTACATAGTTATACATAGTATCCTTGAGTTTCCAGCCCAGACCATCGGCGAGAAATTTCTCTATCCGAGTAAGGAAATATCTAAGAAACCTGGAGTTATAATCACCGTAACCGACTTGTTTGAACTGGCTGTAGGACAATAGTTCTTGTGCATTGGTGTTGCGACGGGAGTTAATCTCCACAAGTATTTGTTCATCGATGCGTTGCTCTATTTCACCTGTTGGGCATGATCGTAGCATGGGGTGTAACGTGTACAGCAACTCTTGGAACTGGTTGCTGTCATATGCTCTATTAAGTTGCAGCATAACATACGCACGATCGAACCCCCTAGCAACAGCGACAATCTTGGAGTCTTCGTCTGGATCATCCACACCACATGCGGCCAAAGTCAGCATGATGTGACCATCCATACGGTTTAGCTGCGAGTTATAATAGCATTCCAGGAAGGAATGATTCTCATCTCTACCAAGGCGACGAAGCTTATAATATAATTGTGCGTAGTAACGAAAAGGCCCCTTCAAAAACATTTTTACATCTTGAGGACTGCGTTTCAATTGCAGTGGAATTCTGATGGAATCAAAAATCTCACGGTGATATGGACCATCGAAAGCTTGTCCTTGCTGGCGTGTTGCAGAAAAGTGCGCACGAAGATACGTCCTGAAGAAATTATCTACATCGTCTTCAGCCTCCAATTCTTGTAACGACTTTTCCCATATATCAGCATACTGATCAACTTCCGATTTATCAATATCACCCAGAAGTTTGCCTTTCAATATTTCATATGGTTGTAGACGAACTCCACGGTCATTGATAACCTCAAAAACCATCGGGACATCTGTTTGCTCCACTTCCAGGTTGATAATTACAACCATACACAAAAAATAATATATAAAAGTATCTAACTTGTGGCGTGTTGAGAGTCTAGTTGACAGTTCTTTTTGCAGGAGAGCATAGTTTGCTAAGATATGGCGTGCTGTAATCCCGTCGTCAATCATATTTGCCGTGGCTTCAGAACCAGCCAGAAGCGCTTGCATTAAAGCATCACGTTTTTCGTGAGCCATCCAGAATTGTCTCTTTCCCCCAATTCCTATACCAACGATTTTCGATTTCAACCAATCTTTTAGTTCAGGTGAGTTGTGAGAGTTGACATCACATAGGTGGTAGAGTGCGATGAGAATGATAGTCAATGTGGTAAGTCGTTGCTGTCCATCAACAACAAAAATCTTTCCATCTGTCTTGTTTGTAATATACGTGTTTAGGTAATACCATGAGTAATTATGTCGTACATTTTCTTCCGTGGAATCCAAGTCACCATGTTTTGCGTAGGATCGGTCAAAGTGATAAAAAATGTCATCAAGAAGTCTTTTTACCTCGTCATCCGTCCACTTGTATTCTCTCTGATAAAAGTCTATGTGGTATGTTCTGGTTGAGAAAAGTTCATTGATATTCTGCCTGTATGGACTTACTTCCATGATATTTCTTTTCCTCTGTTTATTTAATTATTTTCTAACTCAAATATTCGAATCGAAATTACCTGAGTTTGATAAACGTTTTGTCCCTAACGTTTGACTCCAATACCGCACAGCCAATCAATTCCATTTATCATGAAGTTCTAATATGCCGAGACAGGTGGTAGGAAGCCAGCTTCACATCTTCCTCAGACAATTTTACGGCTTGAACATCCAAAAACTTCCTGAAAGCCTTCGGTTCTAATACCCACATCTTTCCTTTTATGTTTCCAGCTCCGTTTACAAACCACCCAGGAAAAAGAACAACAGGAAATGGCTCGAAGTCTTTGCCCGTCGAGTCTTTAAGCACTTTCTTTATGTATGAGGTAGCAGCAGTCACTTGCACGATGATGTCTGTGAGAGGCTCCTTGCCGTTGATCAGAATTCTTTGGCCGTCATAATTGATTGCAGATTGACCGCTTGCTGGTTTGCTATAGGTTTTGGTCTCAACTACATAGATACCTTTATTCGAGATTACGACATGATCAACGTTGAACGAATCACCTTTGATATCGTGGTACACATGACATCCTGATTCCCTGAACAGTTCAAGATACTGGCCCACTGCTCTCTCACCACTCCGACCTAGTTTGAGACTTTTCAGTTTTCTAAAATGTTTTACAAATCTATAGATGCAAAAAACACAAAGTACTCCTACCAATAAAGTCAATAAGATAGGAGGCTTGGCTAGCGGTCTATAGTATCTTAACCACTCGTAACCCAATAACGTTAGAAATAGTATTGTTATTGAGTAATATCCTAATAATTTTTCATTGATAAGGTCGTCAATTGCTTCGTCAGCTGATTGCGCAACATAACGAAGAGGTTTGTCTTTGAGAGGTGATTTGGTTTTAGCGTTCATTGTTAGTCCCACACCGTGGTGCATGTTCGGTGATTACTGTTAGTTACAAACTATTGCAGTAGAATGTCACGTTTTTCTGTTGTACAATTGGAAGCAATCCGTACTTTGAAGTCTATCTAAACGCTTTTGTTAAAACAAATTATTTTTACTGACGGTGGCGATGCTCTGACGTAATCGCCTTCAGTGCGTCGGCAATGACGATAAATCTTCAAACCTCTAGGTTACGATGAGCATTGTAATTTCAAAAAATGGTCGTGGAGCACAAATTATTGAGAGATCAGCGGTAGAAAAAGAGAATTTTTTGCAGGAATATATTGAATAACAACCCAACGGTCATCCCAATATATGAGATTCAAGAGGATAAAAAACTTTATGTAGCTAAACGTGAATTTTCAACAACTTCAGGCCCAATTGATGCTTTGGCTGTGGATGAGGTTGAACATTTACGTCATTGAAACAAAGCTTTACAAAAACCCAGATAAAAGAACAGTTGTTGCTCAGGCACTTGATTATGGTGCAGCCCTTTGGAAACACTTCACTGATTTTCACTATTTTATTCAGATCTTAGATCAAGATGCACAGAAACATTTTAGGTTAAGTTTCGCTGAGAAGATTCAGGACTTTTTCGGGATTGACGAAGATCTTATGTATCTTTTCTTGAAGGGTTGAGAGTCCCTGAACTGAAGGGGATATTAAATTTGTAATACTCATGGATTCAATGGATGAACGCCTTAAAACATTAATCCACTATGTAAACCAGAACAGCCAGTTTGATATTTATGCAGTTAGGCTGGAATTTTACAAATTCAATGATCATGAAATAATAATCCCAAAAATTTTTGGAGTAGATATTAAAAAGAATGTAAGGGGGAAAGCTTTAGAAAATCAATGGGATGAAATTACCTTTTTTAAAGAATTTGAAAGAAAAGGGATGACCAGAGAGGCCGCTGTTGCAAAACAGATTTTTGACTGGGCTTCCGAAAGATGCTCTCGGATGTGGTGGGGCAAGGGATCAGTTAATGGCTCTTTTGTTCCTGTACACACTCATAACAATGAAGAGCATTATTTTTTTGCTCTTTTCACTTCAGGAAAATTAGAAATTTATTTTCAGTGGATATTGAAGAAGCAAGCCTTTATGAGTGAAGATAAGCGTATTGAATTGCTGAAACGCCTAAATACAATTCCTGGTGTTTCGCTACCTCAAGAAAGCATTACTAAACGTCCTAACGTCAAGCTTTCTGTACTAGCAGAAGCAGGTAATGTAGAAAAAGATTTCTTCAAATATATGAATGGTATTTACAGGAAATTGAACAAGTTTAATTTCAAAACAAAAAAAAATACCAAGGAAAGCGACGTGCTGACGAAATCGTCGTCGGAACGTCAGCAATGACGGCAGTCATCAAATAATTTTAAAACAACAGTTCAATTACCGGCATCAGCTATTCAGGAAAGGAAAGATTTTGGGAAGCGCAAGAGCAAAAGGAACACTGAGTAAATGGTTTGGTGACAAGGGGTATGGCTTATGACATCCCTGAACGACAAATCGAAAAATGTATTCGTTCACATATTGGCTTTCGATAAGGATAATCCAAGAAAACCAAAAGTTGGTGATACCATTTTTTTTATGTTACTACTGATAAAAATGGGAAGACAAAAGCTGTCGATGCTGCTGCAATTGAAGGGGTTGTACCTATCAAACGTACCAGATCACCAAAACCAAAACGGACATATCAAAACAGAGGCAGGAAAAGTAGCTGGAAATTCCTCATGATATGCTTGATATTGATTATAGGGGGTGGGAGTACCCTTTATAAGCGATTTCAATCAACTGGTGGACAACTACTCCCTTCTTTAACAGGTATTTCAAACTTAATAGGTTCTGAGCAAGCACAGCAATTTACTTGTTCTGGGAAAACACACTGTTCGCAAATGACATCCTGCGAAGAAGCAACGTTCTATCTGCGAAATTGCCCAGGAACTAAAATGGATGGCGATGGTGATGGGATACCTTGTGAAAGCCAGTGGTGTAATTGAAAATTTTCATAGCATACTTGCATCAATGTATTGAATAATTTGCAGACAGTAACGACGTTCGACGTTATATCCTCATCTGCTTCAGAAATTACAGCATTTTCACTCTTTTAATTTTACAAATATGTTTTGGCAAAAAAACATTCAGTAGGAGAGAAGGGTGTATCAAATAGAAGTGAAATATCATTTGATTAAATGTCTGGACTAAAGATAAATTTCTGGATTAAGAATATGGATTAACACAACAATATCATTTCATAAAATATGAGCAAATACAACAGGAATCCATGGAAAATATTTTAAAAAAATGGAGTGCAAAATTATTACTTCCGATTGAAAAAAAAATCACTTCCGATTGAAAATGGATCAAAAAAAGATGAAGGACTATCTCGACAACAGAGCAACAAATACTACATGCTGTAGTACCTACCATATTTGAGCAATGGACGATTTTTCAATGATGATAGAAGAAAATATTTATAACAACGAATTCAACAGATACAGAGCAAAAGATATGGTCAAGTGACCTATCTACCTCAGAGATTGGGTTTTAAAAAAGTAGTAATGCAGAGATAAGCTAAAATTGAAGGATCAGAACTTATAGGCTATAAGAGAGGGTAAAATTATCTCAAAAATTTCTTTTATGTTTTTTGATGAGATGGACAGAAGATTTTTTTCGAAAAATCGTTTTTATTGGAAAGTCTCAAAAAGCTATATCACATAAGTAAAGTTGAAGTTCTATCATTACAAATAGTCTTCTGTGGATGTACTGTTAATTCTATTCATTACAGTTAGATATACATAAGATAGAAGAAGGTAAGATATAGGAATAAAAATAAAAGCACCTACCAACCTACTTGAGATAATATTGAAAAGGTTTGTCCAATTTCTTTTCATATCTTGGAGATTGAGACTTTGAATCTTTTTGTTCTGCCTTGTAGAATTTTCGAAATTCACAGGTGCTTGCAAATTTTAATGGACAGTCTCGGTATTTCATCAACCACTCAATTTTTTTGTAGTTCAGTTCTCTTATTCGGAAAAATTTTGCTTCAAGGTTTTGGAATATTATTTTAGGATTTAGTATTTCACTTTCGTGAGTAACACCAATTTTTTTTAAAATTGGGCTGTTGTCATTGATACGAAATTCTCTCCTCAATACTGGTTGATTGGTGTCTTTGTGGAATCGTGGATATATGGCTAGCTCAAAATGGCCTTGTTTTCCTAGATACAATGTCTTTTCGTAAAAAAAACCTTTATCAAGTTTTTCTCTAAAAATTATATTGCAGGTGACATCCTGGTAAGCAAAATAGGCCGTTTTCTCAAGTTTCAGATAAGCATTGATGGCCTCCTGTTCCGTTTTGCAAACTGTGTCACAGGCGATTTCGAGATAGGTAAGTGTCCCTCCAGAGTTGTTAATTTCAAGGTCAAGAAGCTGAGTACTCGCTTCAGCAAAGAAGTTGTCATGCTTTGGTCTTCCGCTAAACCAAGATTTATAATGAAAAGATGCATTTCCTTTAGCTTTATTGCTTTTAGGATTTTGGAAAAATAGCTCTTGGAAAGAATTCGTGTGGATGAATGGTCTTAGTTTGGCTAGTTCTATGGTGCTGTGATATTGGACTTTGTCAAATGAATATAATTTCATACGGTCACTCCTTATTAATAAGGATTGACTGTATTGCTATTTATGTACTCTTCTAAATCTTGGATACGGTATCTGACCGCAGTCCCGATCTTGATAAACTTTGGCCCTTTTCCATGGTGCCTCCATACAGGCAGAGTGCCTTTTGCTAAATTTAAAAATTTAGTGGCTCCTTCGTCATTCAGGAGAGATTTCGGTTGAGTCGCTGAGAGATTTGCCAGAGCTTCTTTGATTGCTTGTTTTATAAGAAGCCGTAGTTTTAGGTCCGATTTTGACCATGATTTTCCATTCATGATGCCCTCTTTAGATTGATAGTAAGGTGATTTTCAATTGATACAGATGAATACACTTTAGCACCGATAGAGAGAGGTGGCATTTGACAAAAGCGGGGAGGGTGTTTTGTAAAATTATATAATATGTTAGGTTTTCTTTAAAAATATGATATTACGATATATTTCGAGCATTGTAGATGTGTCTGTACCTTTGAAAGGGAAGTATTGAGATGCGGTTGCAGGATCAGAGAAATTGTTTTTCATATATGCAGTAAGTTCGTCTCGCAGAAAGCGTTCTAGTCGCTTTCTTATGGAGCCAAGCACTGGTGAATCAGTAAACATTTTTTTAAAACGTATGCACGCTAGTTCAATATTATCTTCTTCTAACGCATATTGTAGCAAGAGCTGATTTTGATTGAAGATGGTCCATTCTCTTTCTTTTTTAGCTTTGTAGTCACTTCGGCTCTGTATTTTGAGCTGCTTGTTGATAAGATTGTGCTTCTCTTCGTATAATTTTTCGATCAGTGGCGTCAGATGATCCAGAACATTTTCAGGAATTTGTTCACCGCATTTCCTTGCAGATAAAAAAACAGCCATTGCTGCACTATCAGATGGATCTTTTTGGAAATGGGTTAAAGAAAGTTTATAAGACAATATATCCCGGTTATTCATTGTTCGACTCTCTTGTCTTTTTGATTTCCTCTGGTAATGAAGTATTAGCATGCATAGCGTCAACTGCACGTTGCATTGATAATCGGACAGGTTCAAGAGTCAAGTGTGCATAATGTGCTGTGGCTTGCTCTGACTTATGGCCCAGCGATGCACCAATTATTTTTGTGCTACTGCCAGTAATTGCCTGCCAACTTCCCATGGTACGCCTTATGTCATGTAAGCGATAATTCGACGGGAGTTTGGCACGTTTCAATAATGCCTTCCAGGATTTTTTTGGTTCCACTAGGTGCCCTGTTTTGCTTTTTCGAGGGGTTGGAAAAACGAATGCTGATGAAGCAACGTCCTTCCTTTTTTTCAATATCTCTATTGCTTGGTCGAGCAAAGGGATGACCTGTGTTTCGTCATTTTTCATTTGATCTCCAGGAATCACCCAGAGTCTTAAATTCAAATCAATCTGTTCCCATCGCATTTCAAGAACATTTGATCTCCTTGCACCAGTGTAAAGAGCAGTAGACATAAGTGTATATTTAGTCCATGGATGCCGGAAAAACGATTTGATCTTCTCCGGGCTGCGCTTAAGTGAACGTAGCACCATGATAACCCTCTTATATAAATCCCACGCGCCCGTAGTGGTTTGACGACCAATTTTATGATTCTTCAGATAATTCCATACATGCTCATCAGGATTCAACTCTGGTGCATAGGGCGGAAGAAAGAATATCTTCAGCTTGCCATTGGTACCCTCAACATACTGGCGAACCTCACTGGAGCGATGTACAGAGCAGTTATCCAGGATCAGAAATACAGGTCTCGTGGCATTGGCAATAAGTCGTTGCAGAAACTCAATAAATACAGAAGAGTTTACGCTTTTCTCGGTAGCCATAAATTTCATTGCACCACGGGAACTTATAGCAGATATCAAGTTCACTTTATGCCTGGCTCCTGTTGTCTTGACAACGGGAGTCTTTCCTCTGGGAGCCCAGGTTGTGCCGGAATGGTAATCCGAGCGAACGGTGGATTCATCGCCAAAGAAAATTTCAGCATTTTCTTTCTTTGCAAGTTTTTTGATCTTCTTGAAATCTTCTGCCATCCATTTAAAAACAAGGTACTCGTCTTGCTGGTAAGATTTCCTTTGAGGCCTTTGAGGACTCAAGCCCAGCTTTCTCAGCAAGCGACCTACAGAAACTTCGCTCAAGCTGATATTGAATTTTCGTCTAATAAGTTCCCGTACCATGCCCCTCGTCCACAGGGCAAATTCAAACTTGAGTTGACGGGGATCAACTCCTACGATTATGCGATACAATTTTTGGAGGTTCTGGCCAGTAAGTTTAGGCTGCTTGCCCGGGGCCTTACGGCTGCAAAGAGCATTGAGGCCACCTTCCCGATATTTCGCCAGCCATTGATAAATAACGGTCCTGGTAAAACCAAGTGCTTTAATAATAACTTCAGGGCTCTCGCCAGCTTCTACACGCTGGACAGCCCTTATCCTAATGGCCTCCAGGGCCTTCCTGTCAATTTTTCTTCCATCTTCAGTTTCCATGAAGAGAGTATAACATATGTCTACTGATTAATGAACTTATTAATAGAAGATAGTCTCTTATGTATTCGGGGGTAGTTGAATCTGTAGCCGCAGTAAAAAATCTATTCAAATGGTCTGACTGCATAAACTGAGTCCGTCGTTTTGGCTTAAATTTTTCGACATGACTACATGGATTTTGTGATTGAGGTGCAGATTTTCCAAAAATTGAAGATAGGACGATGAATGCCCGATGAATTAAACCATTCGACAATAGCTCTCCGTTCCCTCGTTCTTTTTTTTTCTTGGATAATAAGAATTTCCACTTTCTTATAACGTCAGGTGTAATTTCCGACAGTCGTTTGCTTCCAAGATAGGGTTGGATGTAGAGTTCATACCGACGCTTTTCTTGATCCCATCTTTTTAGTCTAGGTTTAGCATGTTCCTCAAGCCAAGTGGAAAAGACTTCATCAAGTGTTTGTTCTTCCCTCTCTTGCTTTCGTCTTTCTACCACGTCGATACCTTTTGTAAGATCACGTAAATGTTCAGCAGCTATAGAGCGAGCATCATTTAAAGAAATGTCTGGATATTTACCTATGACTATCTTGATATTTTTTTGTTGTATTTTTGACCACGCTTCCAAGCGGAAGATCTTATTGCCTCTCGATGTAACTCGCAAGACAAGTCCTTTTTGGCCTTTGTCTCTGTAGTCCTGATCTTTTCCAGTTTCATTGTTAATTCCGGCAATACGATGTCTTGTGAGGTTGATCTGGGGCATGTTGTGTAGGGGAGTTATAGGGGAGTAAATTAATTAATATCTGTTAATAACGATACAGCACTGTTAATTTTTCTTCTTGTATATATAACTATATTGCTTTGATATATCAATAAATAAATACTTATGTTAATTTGTGTTAATTATTAAACCCATGCTCTCGTAAAGCGCAGGCCAGCGGTTCGATTCCGCTTGCTGGCTCCAGAATGAGATAAAAAAAGGGACCCACAGCTGAGGCTGTGGGTCCCTTTTTTTATCTCATTCTCACCTGGCGCGGTAAGGAATCCGGCAGTAGGAGACGCCCCTGGTTGGTCGAATTTCGTTTTTTTCTAAAAACATAGTCAGGGAATTCATCGAGATAGTGATATTAGGGGTTGGGCCTAAGAAGAGATGATCGAGGGCGATAGGGGCATCGTTGTGAGCAACGAAGTTAAATTCTATGTACGGTACCAGCGTTGAGGTGCCCTCACGGAAAACAACCGGTGCCTTGACATAATCAGTGATAACCGGCGAGACGATGCGCCATTCCTCTTCTTCGGCAAATGATGGATGTTTCAAAATTGCAGCGATGCGCAGAAGGTCGCTTTCCAGGATATGAAAGATCGAATGATACGAGTGCTTGCCGGTTTTTCCCTGCTCGTTTAATGCAGGATGATGTCCTTCGGCGAGATCTTCCACGGCGTCAATGATCTGGCTGATCAGCTCTTGCTGAGTTTTGCTGCTATAGATGCATTTGCCGATCTGGAAGGACTGGTGCCCTGCACAACGCAGGATATAGTCGGGATCAAAGCCGAGGCTTACCCCTTTTCCGAGCCTGCTGTAGCCGCGCCATTGGCTGAGCAGGTTGCCGTTTGATCGAAAAGAAGCAGCAAAAAGCATATGACCATTAGTGATGCGATGGGTAACCCAGTCGAGAAACTGGTTGAGAAGATCCGGTTTTGCATGGCCCGAGGCTATCCGGTGGAAGATTTCAGTGCGGATAAGATCGGCCGCGTGCTTGAGCTCGGCAGAATCGTTCATATACCTGATATCACTCGCCCAGAGGGCTCGGCTGGCAACGATACCTAAGAGGCCCTTGAAACTGGTATAGTGGTACAGCGGTTCCTGAGGAATATCCGCATAAAGCCTGGAGGTTATATCTTGTATCATCGAGAGATCATCCAGTTGCTGTTTATTTGTTTTGCGATGGTATAATTATCCATCGATTATATCCTCTATCGTCTTTAAGACAATTTTTAAAAGAGGAGTTCCAAAATCTTTCTTTGGTGGTATAACTGCCGTTTTGGTTGCCAAGGGTGCGTTCGAAGTTGATCGCAAAATTGTTTCTGATTTTTAATCAACATATTGGACACGAATATGCTGGGTACGATAGTCAATGCCTTAGCCATTATCGCGGGCAGTCTGCTGGGTCTTCTCTTCAGCAAAGGTATCCCGGAAAATTATAAAGAAATTATTCTCAGTGGGGTAGGCCTTTCAGTGGTTTTGATTGGTATCAGAAGTGCACTTGTGTCCGATAATCTGATGGTAATTATTTTCTCGGTAATTGTTGGCGCTCTGCTTGGCGAAGGATTGAAGATCGAGAAAAAACTCGAGAGCCTTGGGGTCTTTCTGGAGAGCAAAGTTGTCGCCAAATCCGACGATTCCAGGTCGTTTGCCAGGGGGTTTGTCACCGCCAGTCTCGTTTTTTGCGTTGGCTCCATGGCAATAGTCGGCTCCCTGGAGAGTGGCCTAACCGGAAACCATCAGACTCTTTTTGCCAAATCGGTGCTCGATGGGGTCACTTCGATCATTTTCGCATCGGCGATGGGGTTGGGAGTTATGTTTTCAAGTCTTGCAGTGTTTATATATCAGGGGATAATCACTATTACTGCGGTCTTTATGAAAAGCTTCCTGGTTCCGGCAACAATCGAACAAATGACCTCTGTTGGCGGCTTGCTCATAATGGCTATCGGTTTTAACATGTTGAAAATAACGACCATACGGGTAGGGAATTTAATTCCGGCCATTTTCCTTCCTTTGGGTTATTTTGCTGTACGCCAACTTTTTCGGTAAAAATTTGCTGTCCATACAAAATTAATATATTAATTATAAGCAGTTATAAGGGAGGGAACATAATGAAAAAAATTGAGTATCGAGAACAGGCTTTAAAAATCCTCCCCTGGGTATGTGCCAACTGCGGTCGTGATTTTACCGGAAAGAAACTGAAAGAGCTGACGGTGCATCACAAAGATCATAATTATAAAAATAATCCGCCGGATGGGAGTAACTGGGAACTGCTGTGCATTTACTGCCACGACAACGAGCATTCCAGGTTATTGGACGCCGAGTGGTTGCCAACAGAAAATTCTGATGCTGATAAAGGAGTAGCGGCTACCCATACTCCTTTTGCCGCTCTGAAGAATCTACTGCGCAAGACGGAAGATTGATACGGCTGTCGAACGTAGTTAAAAAATCGGCACTATCAAGCACCACGATTCACTTGGGTCGATTCTTGAGAACCCAGTCAATAATTGCACCCGGATCGATCGGGGGGGCCTTTCCTTCTGGTTCGGTTTCCTCAGCGTTGCCGGATTTAGGCGCGATATCCGGCATCGCGTCTTGATTTTCCTTTTGGGTATTTGGAGCAATTGTTACTTTCGCTTCGGCGTCACCTTTTCCGTCGAGATGCTCTCTACTCTCTGGATTGTTCTCTTTTGTAACAGGAATTCTAGAGGGGGCGGGTGTTTCGCTAATTTCTTTTTCTGCAGGAGAGACGTCGGGGTGCGGCACCTCTTGATCAGGCCTTCGTTCTTTTTCGATCTTCGCAGTTTCATCCTGGTTGAGCTTGAGCGCCGATTGATTTATTCCGGCAGCATTAGTTGGAGTTGCAGCTTTTTGAATGGTTTGGTCGTGTGGTATGGTTTGTCGATCCGTTGCAAGAGGGGAGATTATCTGGGCACTTGATGAATTTTCTGAATCGCGAGCAGCATCGATTGGGTCAATAACGGGAAGCTCACCCGTCCGGCTGGGCCTGTCAGCATTTTTCAGTACTTTTTCTACGGCAAGGTCTTTCCGGTGCGGTTCGGCTGCAGGTAAATAGTTTTTGCCGGCAGGCTTATTTACAGAGAGGTCGTTTTTCACTTCATCTTTAGAATCCGAGAGTGAGGAAAGCGGGGTAAATTTTCCGGAATCGGTAACGGTACCGGTAGCTTCTGCTGATATTTTATGTATGGGCGGGTCGGAAGTTTGCGTGCGAATCTGAGTCACCACTCTGTGGGGAGGGGAAAAAAAATTGCGTAGGTCGGAGAAATAGGTGATGAGAAATACTGGTATTATAACCAGGATACTTATGCCGAGCATTTTTCCTCGCCAAGGATTGGCGTCAGCGTCATTTACTGGTGATGCAGAAGATTTTTTCCATAATCTTTTTGAATCGTTACCAGCATCGAATAATGAATGATTTTTTCCCGGTACGTTAGCAAATTTCTGTGGACGAAGGTTTTCCGTACATTCCCATATTAATTCACCATTAACGGTTTTTGATTTTTGGCCGAATCCATAAAGCAGAGCAATGTCACATATGATATTAATTTTGCAGGGAATTCCACCCGAAATTTCGTAGATTTTAGTGATTGCCTCGGGGCTGAAAATATCTCTGTTCGCACCGGCTATCTTCAGGCGGTGCTTGATAAATTCACCAGTTTCATGCAGGTTCAGAGCTGCGATTGCGTAGTTGATAGCTATGAGTTGATGCAGAACCCTGCTTGTGTTTTTCTTCAACAAATCGTCAAACTCGTTTTGACCAATCAATAATATCTTGAGCAGTTTGGTCTCGTCTTTTTCGATATTCGCCAGTTTGATGATCTCTTCAAGGAGCCTGGAACTCAGACCCTGGCATTCATCGATGACCAGTATGACCCTTTTGCCGAGGGTCGAGGTAATATCGAGAAAATGACTGAAAGCGGCAAAAAAGGTATCTTTGTCGGAAAACCTGGTTTTAAAGTCGAGTGCGTCAGCTATATAATTCATGAAGTCGATATCCTCCAAGTCGGGATCTGGAATTTTAACTACGATGAATTTGTCGCCCAAGCTATTAAGAAACACATTGGCCAATGTGGTTTTGCCGGCACCAGCATCACCGGTAAGCAGCAGAATGCCGGGCATCTTGGAAAGTCCGTACTTAAAGATTGCCAGTGTTTCTTTCTGCTTTTCCCCAAACCAGAAAAATTCCGGATTGGTACTGTTCTGAAATGGTTTTATTTTGAGCCCATAAAAGGAAAGATACATTTTGTTATCCAGCCTTTAAGAATTTTTTTTCAAAAGCACACCTGTCTTGAAATGCAGGAAAAAATTGTTGCCAATTGTTTACTCCTCGTTCGGCAAACCTGTAGCCGGCTCTAGAGTATTCCTTTAATAGCTTCAAGAACCGGATTTATTTCTTTGGACTTGTTCTGCTTTGTCTGCTGCGTAGATTTCCCTTCAAAATGTGTTACACATTCGTATTGCTCCCAGCCTTTTAAGGGGTATTCAAGATCAACGGAATTCCACTTCGGATGGCCGTTGGCTTTCAGCCAATCGATATTGTTCGCCAGGATATCGGCAAATCTCCCCACATTCTGACAATTGCTCATCTTGAAATCATAAGAGATAAGAACTGCTTTAACAGCAACAGATTCAACAGCCTTGGTCTGCCATGAATAGGTGTTTGGCGGAATTTCAGTTTTCGGATAAAATTCGACAATGCTTTTGTTCAGGATAGGAATCAGCGCCAAGCCATCCGCATCAGTTACCTGTTCGGTGAAAAGTTTGACCGGATAACCAGCGACATAAAATAGAGCATCGATCTCCCCTGCCTTTAATTGAGGAAGAGCTTCATCGGCCGCTATGGCGATAACGGCGGCAGGTTTGATGCCGGAAACCTCGAATAAAAGTTTGGCGGTCAAATAGGTACCGCTGCCTTCTTGGCCGATAGCGACCTTTTTCCCTTCCAGCTGATCGAAATCGGCAATCTTACTCGTGCCTAACAGGTGCACCTCTTCATTATAGAGAGGATAGATCATTTTAATCTTCGTGGCGATTTTCTTGAGTACTGGATCGGTCTGCACCTTGGCGACGAAGGCCAACACATCTGACTGGACAATTCCCATCTGTGTGTTAGGTTTTTTGTACACTGCAAAAATATTGTCAACCGAACCATTTGAGTTAGCGACATTTAACACAATCCCTTTTGATTGAACTAATTGTGCGAGGTTCAAACCAAACTGGTAATAGGTTCCTTTAGGCCCGCCGGTGACCATGCCCATCGTCACCGGTCCGGTTTTTGCGGCAATAGCCATTCCCGTAAACCAAAAGACTAAAAAGAGTGAAAAACAAAACTTGATGAGTAGTTTATTCATTGTGGGCTCTCCATCTCTGTTGTTGAAGTTTACGTAATGGCAAAGAGTACATTGACATCAATGCATCTTTGTCGACCGTGAGAGAAATAAGCTACCTGATTATGGTTAAAGTTTCAATTCTTTGATCTTTGTGCAGCGGTGAAAGTGGGCGAACTCCAAAAGGAGGTGACGAATTTTTATGAAAAAAACCTTAATCGTATAGTATGATTGTCGGATTTTTGTTGCACCAACTGATCTTCGGTCAATATATTACGACAGATGCCCCGCTCCTTACTGGAACTTAATCATAATGGAGGAAAAAATGACCGACGGAAAAAGTAGGTTTGAAGAACTAAAGGCTGCGATTGAACAGTTACGTGATGAAATCAACGTCAAGGCCCATCTTGGCAAGCTGGAAGCGAAAGAGGCGTTGGAAGACCTCGAGAACAAATGGAATTCCTTACAGGCTCAATACAAACCCGTAGCTGACGAGGCCGGCAACACTGCGCACAAGGCGCGTCTGGCCCTTGGGCTTGTGGCCGCAGAACTTAAACAGGGATACGAACGTATCCGTAAGCTTTTGTAGTGATTCGGAATTGTTCCACTGCAAGGATGGTTGTGCCAATTCCCATCTTACATCCGGGCTGAATGTGTACTGCAAAAAAACAGGATGAGAATGGTGTGCTGGTACAAAAAAGTGCAAATATTATTTTTCACGTAATTTTAGGATTGATGTACTCGTAAAAACCTCAATTTTAAGATGGCTAAGTAAAAAACTTCATAGTCGAGGCGCAATATTTTTATATTATTTCGGCGTACTAGAGTACGTCGTGATGATAGAAAATTGAAGCAACGAAGAAAATGAAGAGTTTTTACGACGCCATCAGGATTGAAAAAGATTCTTGCAGAGGAGGATGCATGGTCAAGATTATCGCAATTTATGGAAGTCCCAGACGAGATGGCAATAGTTCTGCGCTGCTGAAGCAGGCAGTGGCTGGTGCTCGTCAGGAAGGAGCCGATGTGGAAGAAGTGGTTCTTCGGGACTATAAGATTTCACCGTGCATGGAAATTTACGCCTGCATGAACACCGGGGAATGTGCCATTCGCGACGATTTTCAGAAAATTCAGGCAAAGCTTGAAGCCAGTACCGGCATTATACTTGCCTCCCCAATCTTTTTTTATTCGGTCAGCGCCCATACAAAAATATTCATGGATCGATGTCAATCTCTCTGGGTTCGGAAATACTGGATTGAAAACCAGTCTTTCGGCGAAATACCGACAGCGCGCAAAGGCCTGTTTATTTCTGTAGGGGCTACAAGGGGCAAAAAACTCTTCGACGGGGCGATCCTCACCGTCAAATATTTCTTTGATGTCTTGAATGCAGGATTATGGAGAACGGTCCTCTGCCGAGGGGTGGATCGCAAGGGTGAGATTGAATCCCGGGACGACTACCTCAAAGAGGCCTTCGAGGCAGGCAGGGAGCTGGCGAAGGCACTGCAGAAAGAGGCAGCATAAGCCAGGCCGGCTTCTTACGGGCTACAGGGCAAACCGGCTCTTCATTGCGGCCTTGTGGGTGTACATATTGCGATCGGCTATGATCAGCAGTTCCGTCACGTTGTCAGCATCGTCGGGGAAATGTGCTTCGCCGATGGCGCCGCCAAGGGTAAGCGACGAGGAGTCGAATGTTTCCATGGGTGCCGCCAACGCCTGTTCAATATTATTTCTTATTGCGGCTATATCTTTTTTTGACTGGACATCGTTGAGAGCGATAATAAATTCATCCCCGGCGTACCGGGCAACAAAATCATTTTTTCGGATATTATTGCGTAATCGCTGGGATACTTCAATCAATGCCTGGTCTCCGACATCATGACCAAATTGATCGTTGATTAATTTAAAATCATTGAGATCAATGAACAGGAGAGCGAAATGGGTGCCATTTTCCTGTACCTGATACCGCTCTATGGTCGCTTGCAGGTACTGTTCAAGCGCGTACCTGTTTGGTAATCCGGTCAAATAGTCTGTCTGGAGACGGCGTTGCATGGCGGAAAAACTCTTGGCCAGATCGCCGATTTCATCTTTCCTTTGAATATTAATGGGTTTTTCAACAAGTCCACTGTCAACGCTATTTACGGCAACCGACAGGATTTTCAGATCGGTGGTCACCCAGTGGAGAATACGCAGACCTACAAGAACAACGATGATGGTGGCAATGATGCCGAGCAGCAGGGTGCGAAGGACATTGTTTTGGATACCTTCCATGAAATCCTCACTGGGCAACGCCACAACATTGATCCACCTCAGTCCCGCGCCGTCTTCGAATTTATCGAATGCCACATGGATTTTCTTTTTTTCATTGTTTTGGAAGAAAAAAGTTCTGGGTTTATGGCTTTTCGTTTCCAGCGCAAGATACGGTAAAAGGTGCTGGTAAATGTCCGTTAACAGCCGATGCCCGCTGTTGCCGGCATTGACCCTGATATTTTCTCCTGTAACAGTCTGCCTGATATTCGGGCTGCAAGAAGAAGCTATAAGATTACCGTTAGGTTCAATAATGAAAGCGACACCATTAGGCGATATCTCCAGATTGCTCACGAAATCATTCAACGCCCTGAGGGGCATATCCGTCGCTACAACGCCGTCTATTTCCTGCTTGCTATTCATAACCTTCCGCGATCTTGTCGCGACCAGGTCCTGGGTACCAAAATCAATATAAACGGATGTCCAGGTGTCATGGCTGGCAGTTTGCGCGGCTTGGTACCAGGGACGCTGCCTGGGGTCGAAAAGCTTTTCCTCGATGCGCCGAGCTTTTAATTCACCGTTGATCCCCGCAAGCTGATAAATACTGCGATGTTCCTCGGCTGTGTACTTTATGCGTATTTCCCCCTTGTCAAGCGAGTGACGAAAAAGACCCATGGCCTGGCCGGCTCTGTTACCATAGTAGACGTAGTTGTTGGGATCGATGTGTAACGAGGTTGCAATCCAGAAACGGGTACGCATATTTTTGAAGTCGGACTCAATGGACACAGGCGCGAGCATGCCATTTGGAAAGGCCGCTTCCAGCGTTGCCATTGAGCCGACGACGTGCCGGTCGACTGCCTGACTGATGCGACTGACAGTCTCCTGCAAGAGATGTTCAGACACCGTTAAAACGGCATGTCCGCCGGTAAAATAAGAGAGGATTCCTATGGCGACAGCCAAGGCTATGACGAGTGCTACATACGGAAAAATAAGGACGGAGCGCAAGGATAAATTTACCATTAGACCAGTTCTAGTCTTAGGTTAACAGGGGATCTCCGCCGAGCAGGGTAGATTTTGGAACAATGATTTGGCGAGGATAAAGTTCAGCAAGCTTACAGCTTGGGAGCTTTAGTGAAAGACACGCTCTGCCAGATTAAGTTGTTCCAGGGCATGCAGATCGTCAACCCAGGAATTATTTTTATTTTTGGTAATGACAAAACGAATCCGACTGGCGGATTTCAGGTGTGGCGGTTGTTTTATGTCGACAACATTTTCCGTCGGCTGCACTAGCTTTTTCTTAGGTTTTCTCAGGTTGTTGAAATCATCTGCCATGCGCACTCTCCTTGCTACTGTAAATAAATGATGGAACCATTTTTATCGAACATCATTATAAAGGAAATTTGAAAAGAGTAAATGGGAAAGAACGCCGGCTTGCGAGAGCGGCGCTTCAGCTTGTCTGCAATATGCGGATAAGATCGGAAAAATAGTGCAATGTCAATTTTCCGGCAGCGTCGATATCTTCTCCTAGTGCAACAAAACCGTGATCTTTTAATATAAAAAAGGATGTTGCCTGGTCGACGATTGCAAGGGCGGATTGAGCAAGTTCTGGTGTCCCATACGCATAAAACTTTTTGGTTACCGGAATATGAAGAGCTTCTGCGTGGATGTTGAATAGGGAGCAATGTCCATGCAGGATAGCATTTATATGGGGCAGAGTCTGGTAGAGTAAATAATGCAGGAAACTTTCCGATGAAGGAGCACATTGTCCCTCAGTGCGAAAGGTGGTTGTCGCTTTGTCCAGGCCGAGGACATGGCAAAAATTATTTGGTTGCAGGATATCTGCCGGTATCATTGCCGATCTGGTAATAACAAAGGAGATATCATCGGTCCGGTAGGACTGATTTCCGTAAGCGCCTTCGGCATGCACAGGGGCCAGTCCCAGCTGAGAAAAAAGATAAGCCCAGCGGTTGAGTTCCGGCAAGCGCCAGTCATAAGCAAAGGAGGTTGTGGTTCGATGATAGTGAAATTTCACACCCTGGTAATTTTCCATAAGCGGCCGATCGGCAATATTTTGCGCAAAAGCACCAAAAGGAGTGCGAGCAAGAGCGTGGCTCAGTTTATTTTACGTTTAATTGCAATGAGATAAGTTTGATTGTCAGGCTCGGTATAACGTTGTGCTATGGTTACCACTATTTAATTCTACAGGGTTTGCAGATGCTTCCCATCACATTTTAATGAAGGGGAGACTCCAAATCACTCCGATATCCGAATATTAAAATACATCATTCGAACCGCCGGCACAATTCCAAATTAGGTGTATTCGTCTTAGTATTCCAATATAATACGGGGAGATCGTTGAAGAGCTGAAAAATTGCAAGGAGAGTGAGAGAAAACGGAGGGAGCAGCAATGGCGAAAGTTAAAGAAACTGTGCAATCCTTTGGCATTCTGGCACCAGGTCGTTATGAGCGGGGGCCGAGGCCTCCATGGTAGCAGCTATACAGCTACGGACAGAACACGCTCCAGATATGCGAAAATATTAACAATATAAAAACGGCTAATTTGCGATCGCTTTCACGACTGCTTCGGCGATGCCGACTCCACTTTTTGCCGGGTGCTCGAGATCCAACGGTGCTTGAATCGTGAATGGATTGTTCTTGTATGTGCACTGTATTTTAACCGTTGAGACGGTGGGGCAGTTGACGAGCTGAGCGGTCTCCCACTGAATCAGGGTGAGCTGAGGAATGACGCCGCCGCTCGACCTGAAGGCCTTTGCGATTTCCTCCGCGATATCGTGCTGACCCAGATATTTTTGCCATTCACCTTTGGCATTTTGGGCGACAAGTTTTTGGGCAGGAATCTTCTCGACGAAATCCCGTGCACTCTCCAGTTGTTTCTTGTGCTTGGTATCCGCATACTGCCAAATGCTTTTGTTGATGATCGGGATACCTGCGAAGCTAAAATTCACTCTGGCCTTGAGCACCCTATTAATCAAACCGATGATGAGACCTTTGGCGCGTTTGGCGTCGGCGGTTTCCAAATCGGCCGCCAAATTCTTAAGGTCCTTGAGGATCGGGGCAAGTTGACCCTGGGCAATCATCTTCCACACCTTGTCCTTAGAGCCCCAAGGTGCATTTTTGTAGACCTTTTTTTTGATAATGCCGGGAAGATCATTCTTCAACCCTTTCAAAAATATCGCTAGCAACTGGGCCGTGCTCATGTTGCCTTGGTAGTCGGCCAAGAGCTTCTGGTATTTGTCCTGGAGATCATGCGCCGTCTTGCCGATATCATCTGCGACTGCCTGGTATTGGCCCATCACATAGGTGGATACTGCGCTTATATCGATATCGGCACGCGCGCCGATGCAGCCCTCGAAGCGCGCGTCCGCAAATATGGTAATGCTTGCTGTAACACCGAAGAAATTCGCTCCCTTGATCTCGATGGCGATTCCGTGCTGGGTGAATATCGCGGTGACATTCACTTCGGAGATTGTCTGCCCGGCGCCGGAGCCGTATGTCCAGGCGAACCCTCCCGAGATGAAGACCTGCTGGGGATCGATATGAAAGCGGCCCACAATCGTGCAGGCATCGCCTGCTAGACGCAGTGTTACATTCATGTCGAACAGGTTTTTGCCGACCGTCACGGTGGTGCTGCCACCGATTAACTCGAAATCGGCAATTTTGAGCGAACAGTCGCCATGTATCCGCGTGACCTCCCGGCGGTCTACGTGGATATCCCCTCGAATAGCCAGCGACATAAACTCCGCTATCGTACCCTGCAGCAGGAATCCGCATTCGAAGCCGCCCTCATTGGCGGCGTCGTACTTGCGCGCGGCGGTCAAGGCCATGCCGAAATAGGCCCTGGCGAAGATTATGGGCTGCACGCCGGCTTCGCCCATGAGCATCACCACGAATCCTTCCTGATAAGAGGGCTCCGATGCCTTGGTGGGCAGGGACTGCAGTACGTTTTCATTGTTGATCTCACCTAGTATCGCCTTGGCTTTGGGATTCGAGAGCACCTCCTTGTTCAGCTCTTCCTGAGTCACCGCGCACCAGCCGATGCCGGCACTGAAGGTGAGAGGGCCGAAACTGACGCCGGCTTTTTTCATTCCGAGTCGGTACCAGGTCTTCTGATCCTGGTCGTGCAAGGGGATCGCGGTGATCAGATAGGTGAGATTGCCGGTTTTTAGCGTGTCCAGCAGGCGTTTGAGCGAATCTCCGAGCGGCAGGGCGGGTTTGACTCCTTGCGGAAGTCCGACCTGGCCGCCGCCGAGATAGCCGGGAAGGGCGATGTAGTTGGGCCCTATCTGAAACTGGATTTCGAAGGCTTCCTTGGCATCTTTCGACAACAGATAATACTTGTCAGTGAAGAACTTAAAGAGCGAGGAGCCCGTTTCGAACATGTCCCACTTGGCGGGCATCTGCCAATCCGTGGTCAACCCCAGTCCCGGCCAGCTGTTAAGCTTCCAGCTCAGCTCGTCATAAAAAAGGGGGATGGGAAAGGGAAAAGCCGACGGAATCACGGCAACGGTGTTGCTTGCCGTCAAACGATTGCGAAAGCCGCGCGCGTTGACTTCCGGCAGTGCCGAAACCGCCAGCGTGACGACATCGAAGTAGTCGGCGTGGCCGTCGACCGTCAACAGACCTAAGGTTCCTGCAACCTGGCCGAACCGGACCTTCTTTAGCGTAAAGCCGGCGAGGCCAGGGGGCATGGCGGCGAACCAGGGCAGGAGAAATTTCAACGGTTCTTGGTCGTCCGTCCATAGCGCAAAGGCCGGACCGCCGGTGTCGATGTCCATGTGGATAGTGTCTGGAATGTGCATCGTCAGGTAGTCGACGAAATCTGCGGGGTACTTTTCGGCGACGTCTCCGGACACCGTGCCGATGGCGTCGAGCAGCTTCTTGACGAAGGCCGCCACATCTTGTGGCAGCGCCTTCCAGATGTCCATGCCGAGAAGCTTGGGGAGTACGATTTTAAGCTGGCTGAGGTCGATGTTTTTCAGGATGGGCAGGCTGTCTGGGACGAACCTGCTCCCCGGTATTCCCAACTGGTTCATGAGGAACTTGATCGGGCGCAGAGGGATTGACAGCGGCCCATGCGACATCCCGAACGAGCCCGTCCAAGAGCTGCCCTTGAAGCTGAGCGTGGGTACGTCGAAGTCAAACGTGCCAACCTCGCCGAGGACCCATTTACATTTACCGTTGATGACCTTCAGGGCCTTGAATGGAGAGGTGTCGTTGACCAGCGCCAGGCCGATCATCTCCTTGCCCAGCACAAGACGCAGATCCAAAGAGGGATTGAGGAAAATCGTGGTGGGCTGAAAATTTTCGTCCCAACCCAACAGACGGTTGAGTTCGTTGGGTATCGCGACCTGCATCTGCGCGGCCACGGCAAAGTTCTTGCCGAAATCCATCGCCAACTGCTGGAGGGTGATTTGCGGATTGCCGAGTGGTATTTCTTTGTCCGCGATCTTGATTGACAGTTGGCCGAAATCTATCTTTTCGTCGAGCTTACAGACCAGCTCCACCCCTTGGTCGGTGATCTTGAGCTTCCCCTCGGCCCGGGACGGTAGGTACCTCTTCAGCGGGCCCGGAACATCGCTGAGCATGAGTGTCGCCTCACTGCCAAACGACCAGGTGTCGGCGACGCGACTGAGTTTGAGATCTTTGAGCCCGATGTCCAAGGTCACCGGCGGAGCCAGCGGGATTTTAGGGACGGGTGGATTTTGCGCAGAGAGAAACAGCCGATTGGTTGCCGTGTCGATGGCGAGGTGGCCGGTTGTCGACTCGGTGATTCCGGTAATTTGCATGGAGCCTTCGCCTGCGACGTCGAAGCCCCACTCGCTCGCTTCTTGTTCTCCGGATGGGTGTTTCTTTACTGCGATAATGAAGCTGTTGATGGTAGCGGAGGCGAAGGCTTCGGTGAACAGGGCAATGGGTTTGTCGTGGGAAATCGACAAACCATTTTGCTCGATCCTCGCCGCCCAGCCTTTAAAGGTCGTTCCGAAGGCGGAGATGTTGGCCGTACCGCCAACGGTCCAGTCGGCGCCGCCGAACTTGGCATTGAGGCCTTCTCCAGCAAGCTCCAGTGAGAGATCGCCAATCGACGCGTCGCCGCTGAGAACAAAGCTGCCGGCGACCGCAAACATCTTGGACGCACCTACTCCGAAGCTCAGGTGGATGTCGTGAAGGTCGAGTTGATGCGCGCCCTTTGTTGCGGGGGAGGGGAACTTAAACTGCTGGTCGGTCGTCAGGGCTACGTTCCAGGTGCCATCTGCGTGCAGATCCATAGATAGAGCTGAGAGGTGAAACCTTGCCATCCCCTCGGGAATGGGAACCTTCAGGGCCTGTGCCAGGGTGCTGAAATCGAGCATCACCGACGCGTCGAAATGAAATTCACCTTCCGAGTCAAGCTGAATGGAGACGTTTTGCAGATCGATCTCGGGCAGGTCTCTGGGCAGTCCCCCGGCAAGGCGGGCCGCCAGGGCCGACAGCGGCAGCTTGTCCACGGTGCCGCTGAGTTGGAGGCCGTCTCCCAGCTCGCCCTGGAAACCGACATAGCTTCCCGCAACGTCCAGTAGACCGGTGATGGAGCCGGAGACTTTGCTCGCCGCCTGAGGCGTCAGGTCGAGAACCATCCGGAGGTTTTCGAGATTTATCTTGGGTGTAATCGGTACGTCGCCGGGACAGGCAAAGGCGATGTGAACCAGCGATAGCTTACCCGCTTCAATATTGATCTCGGCGCGACATTCCTCAATGCGCAGGTCGCTCAGTTCGCGAAGGGGTGCAGGGATGGCCATAACCAGGTTGGGAATACCAGCCAGATCGGCCAATGCCACGATATTGGGTAGAGCGGCGTCGACCGAGCGCAGTGAAAGCGCAGCGAGACCGGATTCGGTGTCCCGGGATACAACGACTTGAACCGTCTCGTTGCCAAGGCCCATTGTGGCGGCGATTTCCCCGTGCAGGTCATAGCCGCTCTGATTTGCGGAAAAGCCCAGTGAGAGCAGGGCGTGGTCCAGGATCACCTGTTTGCCAACGAGAGGCCAGGAAGCGGTGCTCTTGACGGCGATCATGCCTCCCATCAACCGCGGTATAGTCGGATCGAACGCAAAGTCGATCCCGGAAAGTACCAGGCCGGTGAGCGTTCCCAGCGCGGGAAGTTCGGGAAGTGCCGCGGCCTTCTGTATCCATTGAACAATCGGCTTCAGGCCCGCCGCCAGTGCCTGGCCGTCGAAGTTGCCAAAAAGCCGCCAAAGTCCACTCACGTCAGGTTTTTGCGGCGGCTCGATGGAGACGGGCAGCGGCATGTCGGCAAACATCACGGAGGCATGGAAACCAACGTGCGATGAGGGCGGCGCCGGATTGGTTGCGGTGCCGGTTGCCAGCGGGCCGTAGTGCCATCCAACTCGCAGATCGCTGATAGGCAACCCGAGAGCCGTCAGCGCGGCAAGCGGTTCCCAGTTCGAGGGACTGGCTTCGAGCTCGAAGAAACAGCTCCCGTCGACGCCGAAATAGCCCAGAGTGACCGGTATGACGGGCTGGCCGAACAGAGTCGCCGTTCCTTGAAGGCGCACGGACTGTGCGCTCTGGTTCAGCTTTGCATGGTCGATGCCCAGCACCCGGGGGTCGAAGAGCCCGGTCACCGCGGCACGGTATATCTCAGCGTCCAGAGGTGTCGCCGTGAGCGGCGGCTTGCCGCCGGCCATGTTTTGTTGCAGTTGGGACGCAACGGCAGACAGCCAGTCCGGCCCGGCGGCGGAGAATTTCAGGCGCTTCATGCTCCATCTCCTACGAGGTGGTGTGGTATGTTGGGAAAGACCGAGTCGATAAATGCCTCCACCTGCTTGTCCAGCTGTGCCGTATTGGCCGGAAGCTTGGTGGTCAGGCTCGTCTTCAACAGATCGGTGCCCTTGTTCTGGTGGTAGTGCGCAAAGGCCAGGTCCATGGTATCACCGACCTGCTTTTGGTATGTAACAGCCTCGCCCCACCAGGTGAGCAGATCCAGTGAGCCGACCCGCCGGTAGAAAACGGGGACGTTGCGGTCTTCGAAATCCCGACCGTTGTAATCGGCAATCTCCAGTCCGTATTTGGGGTTGTCTTGTTTGACGTAAGGGCTCTTGGCGCGTTTCCAAGTCTGCACAGCGTCGTCGCGCCGATCCTCCAGAAATTCCTGCAGCAGGACCTTGGAATCCCTGTCGACATTTGCCGCCTGCAAAAGATCGCTGATGAACGTGAGCACGCCGTCGCTGAGATTGCCAGTCGATTCGGCCACGTGGCGGACGGTGACGTCAGCCAGCCCTGACGCTTGAACCCAGTCGGCGATCTCTTCGCGGTGAGCGCTCATCGCTGAGAGGGTTTCCCGAAGGCCTTCTTTTACCTGAAGCGCGTGGACCGGCTCGGTGATTTTCAACCACTTGGGCGGTTGACTTTGTTTGCGCAGGTAGAGTTGATTGGTCGTGCCTTCCGTGGAGAAGTTGCCGGGCCCACCCCTCGCTGCGCATTTGACCAGTGCTTCCGGCATGAGGGTCCCTGAATCGCCTCCCGGTGCGGGGCAGCTTTTAATGAGGCAATTTTCCAGGTCAATGATGTACGGCTTGAAACCGTGCAGGCGTTGGTTCTGATGGTGCAGATCGGTTTGCAGGAGCAGGCAGGCAATACTCATCAACCTGCCCCATAGACGAAACGCCGGCCTGGCCATCTCTTCCGCATCAAGGATCCAATCAGAAGTGTCTTTGGCTGCCATGGGATCGAGCTCCCATCGGGCGGGAGTGGAGATGTAGTCGATGATAAGAGAGCCCGGATCATTGACTGGGCCAAGATCAGGCGGTTTGGGTTGAAAGGCCAGATACTCCAGGTACCCGTACGATTGGTCGATGGGAAGCCTCTTCGACTTTGGATCCGCCGTCATCCGCGAGCCGGGATTGCGCGGTAAAATGACGTAAGTGGGCAGCGACAGCAGTGCCTCCAGCTGCTCTTGGGTCTGTTCGTCCTGCCCCCACCGGCCTGCCAGTTCTTTATTCAAGGCGGCCAGCTGCAGCCGGTCGAGAATTTCGAAAAAAGAATCATGGGGTTCGGGAACGATGCCCTTCGCATACTGGCTCTTGAAAAGCCGGGTGATCGCATCTGTATTGCGCCCGGCGATACGGTAGTCGATTTCGACGTCGGAGGGTTTGTAGACGACCCGTCGTTTTGCCTGCTTGTTCTTGTCGCGGAACGCAAAATCCAGAAAGGCAACCCGCTTTCCGCCCTTGTGTGCGTCGGAATCGGTAATGATGAAGTCAGCAAGGCTTTCGATGGCGTTGCCGTCGAGAAAACACTGCGCCAGATAGTCACGGTCGTCATTTACCCGTTCCAGGCAAAGGTCGATGCTGGTCGTGTACAGGTGCAACGTGTTGTCCACGAGGGTCATGCCCTTGGGCTGACGGGTTTTCAGCCAAATAATTCCCTTAGGATTTTGCAGAATGCTCGCGCGATAAAGCTGCATCGCCTGCTGATCGCTGCGCGTGCGCTTTTTCTCTTTGGAGGCGATTGTTTTTTTGAAGGCATTTACCTCTGCAACCGTCGCAAGGGAGGCAAACAACTCCTGGGTCTCATTCTCGTTGAGTTGCACGTAGGGGATGTCCCCCAGAAGCTCCCAGTCCATTAGCAGCACACGGGAGATAAGCCCGCGCTGCCAATCCGCAAGGCCCTCTCCCAGCCGGCGCCAGACGCGCGGTGCGACGTTGAAGGCGAGTTGTCGTTTGCGAAGCGTTGTGAGAAGACTGGCCTCCTGGCGGCAGAACACGGCGTTGACGGCGGGTTTGATCAGATCGCGCAGAGACGTGGGCATGTCAATTCTCCTGGATGTATCTCAACATCGAGACCGTTAAGCCTGAAAATGTCTAGAGCCAGGTACACAGCGTAGGGTTTGAAATGATAGTGATAGGTGAAACCGATCTTCCAAGAAACAAAGCTGCTTTTATAAAGCAGATAAATGAAAGATAATGAACCGGAAAATGACGAACCGGGTATCGGTTTCAGCACAACATATTGAAACGCCAAACAAGTGCATTGAAAAGTTAACCACAGTGGAATTATTGTCAATATTCTCCAGAAATCGTATTACTGCTTCAGGGTGTGGCTGGCTCCAGCCTCCATACCTTTTTTGGTTATTTGTTCCACGCGTCAATCATAGTATGAAAACCAGTTAATTTAGCCATATGAATCAAAATTTCCATTTGGCATAAATATTGATACAACCTCAGTGTAGCCTGGAGGAAAAAATACCAGTGAAGGAGAGCAACATGAATACACGTCAAGAAAAACCGATAAGCCGCCCGATAACAACACGGCTATCATAAACCAGGTTGTTTGCCCTCCGGGTTGCATAGCTTAAAGACCTGGAGAAATTGTATACTGAGCTTGCTGTTCGAAAAGATACGACAATCGATCTCAAACAGGAAGCGCTCGGTGAAAGGTCTTTCCACCACATGATGTGCAATATACCTGGAAACAATCGTCTTGAATTCATTGCTGGGTGATTTAAATGGATAGTGACATTCTATGGGCACCGCTATATGAAGGTGAGAAGGCTGTGCAGTTGCATGCTGGCGTACGCGAAGAGGTTGAACAGTGGGCAAGCCTGGCAATCCGGCCGTTTATGCCGGAACGGCATCGTGTATTTTACGAACAGTTGCCCTTTATGATCGCTGCTGCACGCGATAGCAGTGGAAGACCTTGGGCGACTTTGCTCGTTGGTTCTCCGGGCTTTGCACGATCGCCAGATTCCCGCCGTTTGGAAATTATGACCAAACCCTTAAAAGGTGATGCGCTTGAGGGGTCTTTTCTTGCCGGCTCAGAGGTGGGCTTGCTTGGCATCGAACTCGAAACACGCCGCCGCAATCTGGTTAATGGCGTCTTGTCGGTCATGGACGAAGGGGGATTTACTGTTACCGTCGAACAATCATTTGGCAACTGTCCGCAATATATATCCAAACGTGTATGGCATGAAGTCAAGGTAAACCCGAAGAAGGCGAAATCTTCATTTCACACACGCCTGAACTCTCGGATGCAATGCTGGATCGAGAAAGCGGATACGCTGTTTATTGCCAGGGTTCAAATCAGGACAATATTTACCAATTGAGCTTCGCATCAATGAAAACGAATCGGTGGAGCGCACCTGCTCATTGTCTAATACACCCGGAGGAGACCATTTTCGCATCAGTGTAAAACGAGAAGCGAAGGGGCTAGTCTCTCGCCTCTTGCACGACCATATTAATCCAGGAGATATAATATATGGGCAAGACCCTGAAGGAGAGTTCGTACTTACAGAGAGCAACCATCCCGTTGCACTGATCAGTGCCGGTATTGGCATAGCGCCGATGATCAGCATGCTTAGGAGGGTGCTAGGAGGGTGAAACAATGGTTAATACATTGCTCCATTATAGGTGGTTAGAAAAAGGTGGTGTCACTAAACTGTCACCAAGTGTCACCAAATTCTAACAAAAAAAGTGGCTAGCCTTTCGAGCTAAACCCTCGTAGCCAGTGGTGCAGAGGTGGTCAAAGTTCGTTTGACGAAAACCACGGATAGGAGACTGGCCTTGGATTCAAGTCTCATTAGCCCCAAGTAGTCTCTGGCGCTAGTAAAAAACAGCAGTTAATAGCTGGCCTACACCGCTGGGGTGCATCTATAAAACATCCTTGAATTGGCAAATGGCTTTTTAGTCTCTATCTGGATTGAGTTTACACATAGGAGTAACCTAAAGCAGAGCCTTTGTTAGACATTATATGAGGTAACCTGTGGCAACCTCATATTAGATATCAGACTTGGCTTATGCTTTTCCCTCAACATGTATCTGCCGCAATTTTTTGATATCACGTAACGGTCCCTCTTTGCGAGGAGTTAGGCATCGGTTTTGTCCCATGGAGCCCCTTTGGTGTGGGTTTTCTCATTGGTGCCATTGACGCCAGGACGCGATCTGCTGAAGGTGATTTTCGCAAAGAGACCCGCTTTGTACCGGAAAATCTCGCCCACAATCTCGTGCTTATTGACCTGCTTAAACGTTGGGCTGAGCGAAAACAAGCTATGCCCGGCCAAATCGCGCTGGCATGGCTGATGGCACAAAAACCGTGGATTGTGCCCATCCCCGGCTCTACGCAGATGCCGCACATGCTTGAAAACATCGGTGCGGTGAAAGTCGAGCTAGGAAGGTGCTCTGATAAGGCCTTGCTCAACCTTTCTTTTCAATCAGGCATTCCGGGCATGATTAATGACGCCGCAATCATCCACATGGTGCCCCAGACCAAAGTGTCGAGAACCCGCCATGATATCTGTTTTCTAAAGACTGGTGCAAGCATCTGTCCGCCAAGGCTGAGACAGGTAAACCACAGTGTCGAAGCGGAGACAGTCCCGGCCCAGAACAATAATCGATTTTCGCCATGAAACCGGCTGCTAATGCCACCTAGGAGTATAACCGTATCCAAATAAAAATGCGGGTTAAGGAGTGTAACTGCCAAGGTTGCCAGGATGGCAGCGTCCAAAGAAAGAACGGTCCGATCACTGGCCTCAAGATTCCCACCCTTTACGGCAGAGCGAAGAGAGCCACAGCCATAGACAAATAAAAATCCTGCCCCACCCCATGCTACCCACTGCGCTAGAGCTGGATTGGCGGACACCGTTCCACCAATGCCTGCAACTCCAGCGGTGATAAAGATGGCATCGCAAAGAATACATATAAGCGCAATGGCCACGTGGTGATTACCACGAACTCCCTGAGATAAGACAAAGGCGTTCTGCGCACCTATGGCTACAATCAATCCTCCACCTGCCCCAAATCCCTGTATAAAAGGTGCTGTCATCATTCGTTTTATTTCCTCAAATATTGTTTGCTTGAGAAAATAGGCGAGATAGCTTAAAAAGTAAAATTAATTGTTTTTATATCTCGTTAATATTTCTAATAACAAAGGATTATGTTTGATTATAAGCTCATCGAAGCATTGGCTCTTGTGGCCGAGGGCGGCGGATTTGACAAAGCGGCTAAGGTACTGAATATCACTCAATCGGCAGTCTCTCAACGGGTAAAAATGCTGGAAGAGCAGATGGGGCAGATCTTGGTAGCGCGCACTTCACCTCCCCGGCTTACCTCGGCTGGTCAAAATCTGTCAAAACACTATCTTCAGGTCAAGCAACTGGAGGATGATCTGCTCGGAGAGATGGCTCTACAGGTTGACAAAAGGTACACGCCGATAGCAATGGCTCTTAATGCTGATAGTCTTGCTACCTGGTTTCTTGATGCAATCCAATCTTTTGTCAAAGAGAATAGTGTTTTGTTGGATATTAGAGTCGATGATCAGGAACAGACCCACCAATTACTAAAAGATGGTGATGTAGTGGGATGCATCAGCACCAAGGATCAGCCCCTGCAAGGTTGCAGAATCGACTACCTGGGGCAGATGAATTACCATATGTTTGCCACTCCGGAATTTGCAAAAAAATGGTTTCCATCTGGACTCACCATTGCTGAAGTTTGCAGCGCTCCCGCTATTATTTTCAACCGCAAGGACGAATTACATAATAAACTCTTCCAGCTTGTCCTCGGACAAATACCTGACTCCATACCAACCAACTATGTGCCATCGGCTGAAAAATTCGTCAATTTCATTGCCATGGGCCTTGGTTATGGAATGTTACCTCGTCAGCAGAACAAGCCTTTTGCTGGAGACGTTCGTTTTGTTGATTTGGCCCCTGGTTATAATATCCCCGTGAAACTCTATTGGCATTGCTGGAACTTGAAATCAAAGCTGTTGATCAAGTTTACAAGGCAACTCATTCTCGGTGCCAAAATGCTGCTGGATGCGTAGGTGTTGCAATTCGACAGCTTGTTATTCCTTCGCGAGTGTCATTTCGTCCATCCCCCATACCCAAAGTCTCTTTATGTTGATGTTACCAAAGTCGCATCTTCAAAGATTATCCGTTTTCTTTCCACCGAAGCCGAGCTTCGCGAAACGAGACCTTTGATGAAACGTGACGTCACGTGACAACTTTTCCGGAGGCGGCAGAGACTTCATTTTTTCCCTTACTATTGCCCGATGCCGCTGCTGCCGGAGCCGCTCTTTTTCTCTTCGCGCCTCGAGTTTGACTTCGCTCTGGTATTTCCTCCAGTTCTTGATGAAAATCGCCCAGTCTTTCCGATCGATCATGCCTAGTTTAGCCAAGGCGAGGAGTCCGAGGCGAACCGTGGGCAAAGGAATCCCTGTCAGAATATTCAAAGTTTCCTCGGTGCACGGCAGGTTGTCTGCGATCATCAGGTAGCCACCACGATTGCATTTACCTGCCTCGGTGCGCATTAAGAGCCAGAGTAGGGAGAGAGTATTAGCCTTCGGGCCGCTTCGGATCATTTTGATCTTTCGGTTATCGAGTATGTTACACATGATTTTTACCTATTCCGTTGGCGTAAACCGTGGTATCCGTGCCGGAATCAATTCAGGAGAAGTTGCTGTCGGATATCAATCTGCGAATATCCTCGACCCGAGAGGCGGTAATGCGGGGTCCGAGAATGATCGGTTGAGGAAAACGGCCGGTTTTGACGCCGGCCCACCAGGTACTTTTCGAAACCGGAATAATTGCCGGGATGGGGGATGAGTTTTGGCATCGCCACGCTTCATCTACAAGAGGGAGTGCCAGCTTAACTTTTTTCATAGTTCTTGGAATACGCGATTGTATTTTTTCAGCGGGTACATCATGACCGCCTTCCAGCGTGCGCTGGTATACCCTGGCCTCGCTTCAAAGATCAGTACAGCTGATCGGGTTCCCATGGATGCCTCAATATATTTCGTTGAGATTGTAGTTTTCAGCATCGAAAAGATGCATATTGCGACAAACGAATATTCCGAAATCGCATTGTCAATGTGAATTGAAATGCAAGCGGTGCTGACTATTCAACCTGATACGGTAAGAAATGGGAATGTATGCTCACTGTTTATAAACATTAAGATGGAGTACGAAAATGAAAAAATACCGGGATTATTAATTTTAGCTTTAATTTTTGGGATATCGACTGTGGCTGCTGCAGCGGATAACTATTCGAGAACCATCAAAGTATTTCGAGATTCACCCGCCTTGGCGAAATTTTTTAAGCATTCAAACGGTTATGCGGTATTTCCAATCATCGGCAAAGCCGGGTATATAATCGGCGGTTCCTACGGTGTAGGCCAGATCTACCGCGGTAATAAGGTGACGGGAAAATCAACAGTGATTGAGAGGTGCCTTTTATATGATTATCAATCGGACTCCAGCCGGGCGGCGAAGCTTTCAGCGAAATCATCTTCTTCCAGGATAAGCGGTCTTCTAATGAATTCACCACCGGCAATTTCGAATTCGGAGCCACTGCCCAGGCGGTAGCCATAACAGCCGGAGCTGAGGCCAGGACAGGTACTGCAGGTCAAAGTGCCGGTGCCAGTGCCGGACCTAAAACCGGGGTCCAGGCAAAGTCCGATTATATAAAAGGGATGGCCACCTTCGTACACGCCAAGGGTGGTCTCATGCACGAATTTTCCGTCGGTGGACAGAAATTCAGCTATGAAGCTTTGTGATATCTGAGAGATAAGGATAAAAAAGAGTGATCGTATCTCTCCTGGTTGATTGCGCCGCACCCGAGTGCGCAAACCTGCCAAAGAATGAATCAACAGGGTAAAAGCCGGGAGAACAGGATGCGGCCGGAGTGTAACACCTCTTTACCGCTACGCCAGGCTACACCGAACGTGTAAACATTTCGCCTTGGTGAAGGGGAGCCGCCGGTTTGCTGTTATTGAGCTTCCGCATGCGAGAGCGTAGGGTGCTCCGGTCAAGACCAAGGATTTCAGCCGCACTGTCCTTGCCGATCCGTTTGGCAATCTACTTGACATAAATATGGGACCACTTTTGCTCTTCAGTTTTTTGGTTACTCAAGGATCGAGATGAAATCCTTGACCGTTTGATCAAGATCGAAGGTCACTGGTCACGTCTGTCTCCCGTTTACCAATGATGCGATAGGCATATTCGATCGCAACTGAGAGAGCAACCATTCCCGCCAGGAAAAAGATATGCATGGGATTATCGCGTATGGTGAGCCAGATCAGGCTTCCTAAAGCGGCAAGGCAAAGAAATGCTCCGATGATTGATATCCACTTGTTGCTTGCGATTTTTCCGGATAGCCGATATGAAGCGCCATTGACAGCTGCGAAGATCAGCAGAAACCCGGCACTTCCCATCATGGAAATACTATCCAGATTAAAAGAGTTGGCCACTACCAGGGTGGCCGCCGCGGTGATCAACAGGCCCTCGATGGGTTTATTCCAGATCTTGTTCTCCAGAAAGGCAGGCAGTTCGCCATCTTTAGCGATTATAAACGACAGACGTGCAGCGCCGTACAGCGTAGCATTAATAGCCGACGCCGTGGAGAGCAAGGCGGCTACCGTGATGATATCGTATCCCTTTTGACCCAAAAATGGGCGGGCGGCTTCAGCCAGTGCGTAATCTTTGGCCTGGACGATATCGGGGACCGGCAGATTTCCCACCGTAACCAAGGCAACCAGGACATACAGGGCGACGACAAATGTCGTCGATATGAAAAAGGCTCGCGGCAGGTTTGTTGAAGGTCTTTTGATATCGTCTGCTGTATTTGCGATAAGCTCGAAGCCCTCATAGGCCAGAAAAATCACCATTCCACCAGCGATCAGGGGAAAGGACGCGGCCCACTGAGAAATTGCCAAACGCGATGGGTCAATTCCGAAAAATCCGATCCCGACAAACACCAGCAGGATGATCACCTTGATGGCAACTATCCACTCCTCTGCCTCCCCGATCAGCTTGGCGCTCAATATATTCAACCCTGTTATCAGCAGAACAATACCGCTGATAAGGACATGCTTGGCGGCAGCGTGCCAGGACGATGGAAAAAGTTCAGCACCGTAACTACCGAAGGCATAGGCGTAGAGCGAGAGCATGACGATATAACTGATCCAAAGCAGAATGTTCAGTGAACCTGTCCATATGCCCGAACCAAATGCCTTATCCAGATATGCGACGGTACCACCTTGACTGGGCAGGGCAACCGACAATTTCGTGTAGGAATAGGCAGTGACAAGTGCTATACATCCAGCCAGTAAAAAAGAGAGAGGTGCCCCTGCTTTGGTAATTTGTACGGAAAGACCAAGCACGGCAAAAATACCGCCGCCGACCATTCCGCCCACACCTATGGATACGGCGCCCCACAAACTTATGGAACCTTCGTCCGAAGATTCAGAATCAGCCATGGCACTCATTCCCCGTCAACGTTTTATGTATCTTATAATTGTTTTTGTTTATTAATAAACAGGAAGTGGATCACATGCCACGGAAAAACAGTCGGCAGCACTTGCGGCGTATGGGCCACTTGCATCCTTTTCTTGTATGAAAATTCGACAGGATCACATGGAAAAAATGCTCGGGTTCTGTTCGAGAATTTTTGCTCCCTGTGACTGATCAATCCCCAAGACAAGACATTAACGTACGACCTCCCCGCCAATATGGGTCATGGTTTTATGGAGGTCGTGCATCTGGATAATCACAAGAAGGGGTGTTGTCTTGTTTTGCTGTAAATTGTCAATCCTTAAAGCTCGTAACCGCATCTTCCAGGGTCGATTGCAATACCGTCCCCGTATTACTCCTGTATTTGTATTTCGATAAATTAACGTTATTTAAGTAAATCAAACAAAGTATCAAATACGCCTGCCTTGAACTAACCGAACCAAAATCACAATAATTGCAAGGACCAGAAGGAGATGAATGAATCCTCCCATAGTGTACGATGAGACCAGACCCAGGAGCCAAAGGACAATGAGGATAATGGCAATTGTTCCAAGCATGATAGAACTCCTTTCTGTAAGATGGAAATTACGAGAGACTCCTCCACATCGGTCAACCCTAGCTGAATATAGCAAATTTCCCTGGGGAAAGAGGCTCAGAAACGTACCACAGGGAAAATGATGCGCGGTTTCTACCCTTAATTGTTCAAATATTGTGCCAAGTTGGAGAATATCAAGAAGAGCAACGTACTGCCATGTTATTATTACATATTGTGTGTAAAAAAGATAAGCTTCACCCTAGTCAGCAAACTCCTGGAAATGGTCATATTTGCGCAATGGTCATATGTGACCAAGTCGCTTAGGTGGGGACATAGCGACACCGCCAGTACGGCGAGTCACGGCGAGTCCTCACTACAACGAATGCCAGCGTACTGGAGAATGAAGAGGGACATGGAAAAAGAACAGGAGTCCAGTGAGCAGCACATCAAGGCTATTCAATGTTAGCGCAGCACACCGCTGGGCATCCTGCATACTCGTGAATGGAGGCAGTGTTCAGCATCAAAAAGATGCATATTACCACAAATTAATATTTAGAAATCGCATTGTCGATGTGAATTGAAATGCAAGTGACTGATGACGAAACCAACGAAGTAGAGGCAGAGGTCAACCGGGTGATTTCCGCGAACCTGTACGTAACCGAAGAAATAGTCTCTCTTGAGAAAGCCGCTCGAAACTTCAACCTCACCCGTTTTCCTGAAGGAGTCGAAACCGTCCGCATTGTACGAATCGGCGGTTACGATTTCTGCCCCTGTGTCGGAGAACATGCGGACAATACAACAGAAATAGGCCAGTTCCGGATGATCTCCCACGACTTTAACGACAGAGTTCTTCGGATACGTTACAAACTCGGTGACTTGGAATAGTGGTGAGAATGAGCACACGGGGTGTATAATATCGGAACCGTATCCTTTTGCTCAGCCTTTCGGTATAGTCGGAAAAGGCCATAACAATCTCGCGATCTTCCTCCATCAACTGTTCTCCTTCCTTATGTGAGATTCCATCCAGCTCGCCAAGTCTTGCCTTGAAATTGATATATGCCATGTCAAATTGGCGCACGACGATATTAAGCATGGTCGAGCTGAGCGGCGAGTTTATTTTCAACACCCGTGACCCCCGTTCCTTGACCATACTGATTTTTTTCCTGAATCTCTTGCCAGGATGGTTTTGTTTCTTTAGTCTCAGCCATTTTTCTCACCTTTCGTTAGAGGACAACTCATTCTTGTCGATTCTATATCCTTTTTTCAGGAGAGATGACGGTTTCTTATTGTGGGTGGGAGAATTTCATTATAATCAGGTTGAAGAAGAATACTGGAGAGATTGAAAAACCATATATATAGCCATCTATTTATATTGACAAAATACTTCTCGACCTTATCATATCGTCTATGACAACAGTCTCTGATTTTGAGTGGGATTCCACTAAAGATAAGATAAATCAGGAAAAACATGGTGTTTCATTTGCTATAGCACAGCTCGCTTTTCCGGATCATATTCTGGAAGATCTGGAACATAGCCGGAATGAAAAACGATATTATTGTTTTGGAAAAGTCGCCGGAGAATTCATAACAGTCAGATTTACTTATCGAAAAAACAAAATCAGAATCATCGGTTCAGGGTATTGGCGGAAAGGGAAAAAGATATATGAAAGAGAAAATAAAATACACAGATGAGCCAATGGGCAGAGTAAAAGTTATTGCTGACTTTCTTCCTTCACCGAAAGAACTTGCTCTGAAAGACGAAACCATCAAAGTTACAATCTCCCTTAGCAAAACGAGTGTTGAATTCTTCAAAAAGGAAGCAAAAAAATATAATACCCAGTATCAAAAAATGATTCGTAGATTGCTGGATGAATATGCAGCTCATCAATAAAGGCACGGCTGTTACCCATAGCTGAAAAAATAATTCTAAAAAAATATCAGGAGCAAGTACACTCCCGTTTTTGTTTAATCTCCCCTTGCATTTTTCGCTGTCAGCCATAATATAACTGCATCATTCCAGCTCATATTCAATGAGATACCCCTTAACAGGGCTTAGCTGAATACGTTTCACGTGTTCCTGAATTGCAGGTACATCAGCCACTTTTCTGAGGCATCGTTTAACCGCAATGAGGGAGTTCTTTGCCTTGCAAACTGAGTGGCTCTTGCCAAATATCAATTTCACACGTTATCGTCGATAAACACATGTCTGCTCTATCTGTCAGAATTTCCGGGTTTATTTTACGTTCACATATCATTTCTCAATCATCTCCACCAAACCCCATAAATAGGGAGTGAAACACATACTCCCGAAAGGGAAATTGTTGTTTCATTTCCGCAAACAAGGAGGAAACAGCAATGGCAGATGAAAATTTATTTCAAAAAGTAACGGAGATAAACGGACAGCTTCGAGCTTTTGGTCGCGAGGCCGAGCAGGAAATCAAGATAATGAAAGACGGGGAATGCTATTAGATGCAATGTTGGCCGATCGCCATGTATATGAAACAAAGGATTACTCGTTGATTTTCGTGGCCGTACAACAACGCTCGTTTAGCCACTAGTTGATCAATATTTTCTTGCATATCTTACTGGTTTTACAACGGTATTAACTCAAAAATTTCAACTTGGCATACGTGGTTGCCTAAAACCAGTTCCGAGATGCTTGATTTTCGCGGGAGGGAGGCAATTATGCAAGCAATGACAGCGAAACAGGTTCACGAGTTATTCGTTGAGCGGTTTAATGCGCAGGATGTGGATGGCATAATGGAATTGTACGAACCAAACGCAGTGATCTTGCCGCCTGATGCGCCAGAGGTGGTGTCCGGTCATGTTGCCATTCGAGAAGTGCTTGACGGATTTCTCGCACTGGATGGAAAGATGGAGAATACAATTGTTCGAGTTATCGAGCAGCAGGACATTGCGATATTGTATTCGCGTTGGACCGTTTGCGGCATTGGACCTGACGGAACTCCAGTCAAAGTGGGAGGAACAACTTCAGATGTTGTTCGCCGCCAGATCGACGGTAACTGGCTCTTTGCGATTGACAATCCATTAGGGGGTGCAGCATAGTACAGTCTTCTCTTCCCAAAATCATGGCCTCGTTAACGAACGTTAATAACACCAAGAGCATCAGGAAGAGTCTCAGCTATGTCCATTATGTGATGTAAGCAAAAAAATGCCATATTTTCAACAGGATCTTTATTTTATTCGTCACATAACCACGATCCCGTTTCTAGCCTGATATGCTACAACTGCTTCAGGAAGTTCAGCACTCCTGTGCTGTCGCGCCACGTTTTAACGTCTTGTTTTTGACCTGAAATCTCACAATGAGCCAGCGCTTTCGATTTCGTCTCCAACTCATTATTCAGCATAAAATATGCGGAAAAATGATTTTGCTTAGGTGATGTACAAAAAAGATAAGAGGGCAAAATTAAGAGACATTTCACCTCTACGTCACAAAACTGTGGAGGTCACATAATGGCTTGAAGTTGGCGAAACCTGCGGTAAAGGGAAATTAGGCACCCGGGAGGGCGATGTGTCGACCAAGACAGTTTGAGGTTGGCACAACCACCACGCCGTTGCCGTCGACAACCACAATATCCCCGGACGACACCGCAACCCCGGTACACTGGATCAAAACATTGACATCACCATAACCCGCAACGGCGCCTACATTGGGAACAACCCCCTTGCAGATTACTGGAAACCTGATCTTTCTGATTTCCTCTACATTTCGGCAGGCACCATTAATCACCGCCGCAATCACTCCCCGATTGAGCGCTGACATTGTCATATTCTCTCCCCAGAATGCGGTATTGATCTATCCGTGAGAATCGATGACCACAATGTCACCCGGCTGGTAAATGTCAATCGCCCTGAAGGCCGCTGCTAAATCAGCGGCAAGGGTTTTAACAGTTACCGCCGGGCCGACGAGGCGAATACCTCTCGAAGAGAGGTCCCATGTCTGACGTCATTGCATTGAATCGCCCCATGCAATCTGAGATAGCGCATGTAATGGAGTCGTATGAGAGCAGATCCCTGAAGCCTTGAACGATCTCCGAAGGAGCTTTTGAAAGCATTCGAGCAAACAAGATTTATGCCGACAACTGGCTCACAGTATCTTCGTTCCATTCAACACCTGTGCCTAAGGTATCGCTAATGATCGCCATGCCATTTTCGATAAGTAGCGGCTCAGCCAGGATAGGATTCCACCAGTCAGCATACTCGAGCCAATGTGCTGTCGGCGTGCAGCACAAGAGACGCGCACTGATCTCTGGCCAAAGATGGTTGGACATTCCGATACCTTTCACGTGTGCAAGTGTGGCAGCCCTTAGCCAACCGCTCACTCCACCAATTTTCATAACGTCCGGCATTACGAAGTCTGATGCGTGCGCCTCAATTGCGTGTTGCATGTCCAACGTTCCCCACCAGTTCTCACCGCACTGGATTGGGGTTCGCGCTTCACGTGCCACAAGTGCATGCCCGATGTAATCATGAGCGAGTGTCGGCTCCTCGACCCAGGTGATGCCTTCATCATCGAGCACCCGCAGGCGCTCCACGGCCTCTGTCGGAGTTAGACACTGGTTGTAGTCCACCATTATTGCCATCTCGTCACCCGCAGCCTTCCGCATAGCACGCACGACGGCGACGTCCTCGTGCACTGTCGGGTAGCCGATCTTGGCCTTGATTCCAGTGAATCCCTGTCTCGCCCACTTCTCAGCAATTTTCGCGCAACCCTTCACACCGTCGTACCCGACTGCACCGTAGGCGCGAACAGGTTTCACCACTCCTCCAAGCAACTGGATGATCGACATGTCATGCGCACGGGCCAACACATCCCACAGCGCCATGTCGATTGCGGCTAGCGCCATGCCAACAAGGCCCTGAGTCCCAAGCAGTCGAAAACGCTTGGCAAGTTTTTGTTCAATTTCGGCTGGTGCCAGGTAATCACCCTTGATCAGTGCTTCGATATTCTGAATCAACTCAGCAGTCGGCTTGAGTGCGGCCGGTGTATAAGTAAAAACAATACTATGCCCGTTGATTCCGGCATCGGTTTGTATGTCCGTCAATACCAGGGGTGATTCAGAAATCACACCGCTTGCTGTCTGATGCGGATCTGTCATCGGCACGCGAACAGCTCGAACTTTTAATCCTTGAATCTTCGGCAATGAACCCATATGCATGTCCTCCTGACCATAGTTTGCCCAACTTTAGTTTTTCAGGGGCAATCTCGAATAACGCACAATATCGGCCCAATTCATCAATTTCCAGGCTATTCTCCCAAGAATCCAACGTTTCCTTTGATTACCCATTGTTATCATAAATATCTGATCAGTCAAACACTGAGCCAATTTTATCCTTTCTGCATTTCATACTGTTGTGCATGTTTATGGGGTTTTCCCCTGAAGCACGCTTTTTAATCATTTTCCTGTTTTGGACTTTTGGCTTAAAATGGAGCTGGCACTTTTGCATGATCTCTCAAGAGAGCAAAATGTCATGGCTATCACAAAGAAATCGGCCCAAAGGAAACATGCAGAATCTTGCCAACTTCTGAAGTTGATAGCGTTATTTTTCAATGATTTCAAGCAAATTACAGATAAGGCAAGTTCGACGTTTTGGGTGAAATGTTTCGAATACATGAACGTTCGAGCTAACTGGCCTGCGGAGGCAAGAGCCGTAGCGGGTCCGGTTGAGCGAGGGGTTAGGCGTCAGCGCGGCATTTCCATTGCCGGGCGGTTGGAGATGGTTGGCAGTCGGCTCCTCGATTGCTCCTGGCCGTACACGAAACACATCTTTTTCAAGACATTTCATCCAGACAAAAACCGTTTTCAGCCCAGTACAGGATATTGACTATATCACGTTTTCTATTACAAAAAGCAAAATAGCTGCCGGAAAAAAAATCGAGCGTAAACTGTTCCTCGACGAGCAACGACAACCCATTAATTGACTTACGCAAATCGGTGGCACCGATGGCCAGGAAGACATGCGCATGTCCGATATTTTCAGACCTGTTGTTGTGGATAGATGGGGTTCTTTAGACGGTTACCTTGATAGCAACTTAAACGCTATTGCATGTACGGATCCCGACCACGTCAGCTGACGTGATATACCCATGATAAGTCAGAAGAGCCCTGTTTAAGTTTTAGGGGCCATAGTCGAAGTCACATTCGCGCTTGCAGATATTTTCTTCTATGTCGCACGTTTTATTGTTTTCTTGCTCAAGTTCACAGGCCACTCGTTCTAGCTCGCATTGTTCGAGTCAATCCTGGTGCTTTTGCAAAGTATCATTGAGTATCATTTCGACACCTCTTATGGCAATTGGAAATTGCTTCATGGAGAGACTTAGACAATATGTTAAAATAACTTGCAGAAGTTTCTCACAAAGCGTTAGTTATGTAACAAAACATCGCAGCTATATCTTTATTGGTCCTTTCAGTGGGCGCTCTGGGAGTATGAGCCATGATATTTAGCATACACATCATGAAGCCTGCGACGCATGTTTCTCAATGTTCGTGAGTAATCGTCTGCCACCCAACGAGGTTCACTGATCGAATACAGGTCTTTTGCCATCTCATCAAGAGATAATTCTATAGCTCTGCACCATTCTCCAGTACAAATATCATCAATTGCCCGCGACTCCTCAAAATCGGATTCGATCTTCTTGAGACAATTATTTAGATTTTTCATATAGTTTCTATGTGCCATCTGAAATGACTCGACCATCTCTTTCTGTTTTTTCATGAACTGACCCCTTGATTGTGAAAGTGCGTATACAGATTACCTGATAATATGTCTGCCTAGGTCGTCTTCCAAAGGCAGAACAATAATTATAATAATCATTCTTCAATTCGTTGCGAAGTTACACTTTCGGATATAGGGCAGTCACCGATGGCATACCCATTGCGGTCAGAAGATTTACATTGACATAACCTGGCATGCGAGCTGATTTCTTGGTGTTAAATTGCTAACTATTCTAGGTGATACATATTAAGCGATGGAAAAAGGAATGGCATCATGACAACCGAAATGAGTTTAGAAAATTTGGATGATGCTCATTATTTGCTGGCTGCCGACAGATGAGATGGGCAACATCAGGTTGATGGAATTGCTGCAAGAATCCTGCCTCTCGGGTCCAGCGGCGGTACCCCCATGTAGCTGACAGCTTGGAAATCCTGGACGAGCGCACTGATCGGGAAGAGTTGCATCATATTGTCAGGGAAATGAACCAGATGAACATGGTTAATAACAACCTCGCAGGGTGGTCCGGTGATGTCGATGGTCATATTTTCCACCAGCCGGCCAACTATTCAGAAGGCGAGGGTCTGGAGTTTATTTGTTTCTTCAATATACTCCGTGCCCCTTGAGCTGTAGGTGTGAAGCGCCTTGGCAAGATTTTCCACCAGAGCAGTAAAGAATCGTTCCCCGGTGGCAGTGGCGGTACCCTCTAATATCGCTCGGATAATTGACCCTTCATCAATTTCGGACCATATCTTCGCTTGTGAAACACTCATTTGCATCGGTTCTCCCATGGGAGTCGGCATGTTTCATTTTGCCAACCATTTCTGTAAGGTCCCGTCGCTCTTTTACCTACAGCTCGAAATTCTGCGATACTACCAATTCCCATAGCAGCCGGACTGATTTCCGAATACTGGGGTGCCGGGTCCATAAAGGCTAAATCGCCTTCCATGACTATCTATCGATGCCCGTCAACAGTCTCTTTGGAAGTATGATTGGCTGGCAGCTTGCCTGTCTGCCGTAAATAACTGAAGGTGGCGATAGTCGCATGACCGCAGTGAGTAATCCGGGAACCCGGGGTGAAAAATTCTGGTTTCAAGTCCGCAAGCGAGGAAAGGGAAATGAAGGCCGTCTCGGAGAGTCCTATCAGGGCTGCGCTGCTGCTGTTCTCTCGTGAATCGCTGCGCATCAAGAATGACTCCGGCAGGATTGCCACCGGCAGCCTCGTCAACAAAGGCGTTGACGATTGGTACGTTTATCTTCATATCTGCGCTCGTGTAAAATTTAGTTCGAATATGGTCTTCCCCCTAAGACCCCATGCTCTATATCAAGCCGGCTGTATTCCTTGCGATACAACCGGCAGATGCCTATTTTGCCAACTGCACCTTTACCGGTACCGGTCTTGTGACAGTATCATAAACGGGGGAATAGGTCGGGCCAAGCTTGACAATATCCTCAAGTTCTTCTTTCGGCGCATCGGCATCAATGTTGACAAACATGCGAATTTCCTTGAAACCTTTGGGCACATCGTCCCGGATTCCAAGAAAACCCTGCAGATCGATATCTCCCTCCAGCCGCGATTCCATCGAACGGATGACAATGCCCCTGGCTGCGGCATGATACACGATGGACGTCGTCACACAGGACGCCAGCGCAGTGAGGAGATACTCCACGGGATTGGGACCATGGTCTCGGCCCAGCAGGATGGGCGGCTCATCTGCATCGAGAACAAAGGCCTGCGGGCGCTCATGATCCTGTTGTGTCCCATAGAAATTTTTAATGGTGGTACGATTATGGCCACCGTCCTGCCACTTATTCTCAGCTCTGAACCGGAAAGTCGCAATGACCGGGGCACTCTTTACGGCGTCAATGGTACCAAAGAGCTCATCAACTTTAACCCCATTCACCATCTTGTCGGTTTTTGCTAATTTTGCTGTCTGTCCCATGATATGATCCTCTTGAAAAAAAGGTTGTTTTTTTTTGCTGCCGCTTTCATGGTCCAAGCGACCTCACAACTTGCTTTTCATCATACGTGCCAGTCAGTCAATAAAAATAATATATTGCAATATCAGTAGTATAGTCAAATCCACCCGCTGTCCGCCAAGAAGTGAAATATCGTGACTACCGAGATTTCATGAGCGTGGTTAACGAAATCTCGGTTGTGGCCGGCAGATGAAATCCGCATTCGTACTCGCAGTGTTTTTATCAGCTGATCCCAGATCTGACTTCACCTGCCTTTGCCCGCCATCGGCTATCCGCGGCCGCACTATTCCAAGCGTCTTCATCCGTGACTGGAGTGTGGAGGCCGGCATTCCCAGCAGCCGGGCAGCACCGTTTTCTCCAGCTACCTGCCATTGTGACCAGAGCAGGGCCTGCAACAGGTTTTGCCGTTCAATTTGCCGCATCTCTGAAATCGTCAGTACCCGTCCTTTAAGCAACGCTCTCCCGCGCCTCGGCCATACTTGTGTGCTGAGCACTGTTGTCGGGCAGGGCATACTCGAGATTCAAAAAACCGTCACGGGCGGTAATGACGCCTCGCTCAATCACATTCTGCAGTTCCCTGACATTTCCCGGCCAGGAATAACCATTCAGGCGCTCCTCAAGTTCAGGGGAGACAGGAGCGATGCATTTGCCCATACGCGAGGCATATTTATCGATAAAATGGCTGGCCAGCAAAGTGATGTCACCTTCGCGTTCCCGCAGAGGCGGAATGGCAATGGGGAATACGCTGAGCCGATAGTAGAGGTCCGTGCGGAATGTGCCCTGCTGGACGGCCAGGGATAAATCGCGATTGGTGGCGGCGATAACGCGCACATCGACACGCCGGTTCCGCGAACTGCCGACAGGGGCAAACTCGCCTTCCTGCAAGACCCGGAGCAGTTTCGCCTGCATCTCCAGGCTGAGTTCACCAATCTCATCAAGAAAAATGGTCCCTCGATCAGCCAGGCTGAAACGTCCCTCGCGGTACTGGGTGGCACCGGTAAATGCCCCTTTTTCGTGACCGAAAAACTCGCTCTCTATCAGGGAATGGGGAATGGCGGCGCAGTTCACCGTGATCATGGAGCGATCCCCACGGCGACTGGAGAGATGAATAGCCCTGGCCAGCAATTCCTTGCCTGTTCCTGTTTCCCCGAACAGGAGCACGGTCGAATCGGTGGGTGCCACTTCCGCAACGAGCGTCAGTGTCTGCTGCAACGCATTGCTTCTGCCGATGATATCACCGTAATTGTAGAGAGACCTGATTTCGTTCCGCAGGTAATGCGTTTCCTGCCGCAGGGAAGTTATCAGCTTTTCGGCTTCGTAGCGTTCCTTCACATCTCTGAAAATAAGGACGAAGTAAGGCTCACCGTGCATTTCCAGCTGGGACAGGGTCGCCTCGGTGCAGATAGTCCCACCAGGGGTGTTGACAATCGTCAAGCCACCGGGAAACCAGATCTTTCGATCTGTTTGCCGGGAGGTATCCCATTTGCGAACAAAATCGGTCAAGCGTCGGAAATCCTGTGGTATCAGGAACGGCTCGAGAAAGGCTCCCGGAGCGATGTCGGGTTGTACTCCAAAGAGTTTGACGGCCGACGGGTTCATCATGGTTACGCGAAAATCCTTATCCAGTTCGACAATTGCGTCCATCGCGCCATGGAAAATCCCATGCAGCTTTTCTTCACGGCTCTTTAGCTCGGCTTCGGCTTTTAGGCGCAGAATTTCGGCGGTTGCTCTCGCTGCAAATATTCTGACCAGCAGGTACATGCGACAATCGACCACCTCTTCATATTCCGTAGTGGTTAGTCATTGGCAAATCTCGTCATAATTTCTGAGCGAAGATGTGCCACGTGCCAGACATGTTTTTTTGAATGAGAAAATGTAAGCACAGATGGAATCCAGATCAATCAGACGGACTGGGCCCGTGTCTCGAGGGTCAACCGATTTGTAATGGGCGATGCCAGTTGAGTATGCCTCATGTCGGACCAGGAAACAATTAGCTAGTAGACTAAGCCATAAAGACATAGTGGTTCGGCAGATATGTCGATTTATCGAGATGTGATGCGAGTAAGAACGAACTCACAAACCATAACTTTTTATCGAGTTAGGCCTATGATACTGTAGATGAAAGTCGGCAGCCTGGGATACTTTCAGGATGTACTTTCTGCATATTAGCTAGTGTCTGTTCATAATGCCATAAAACAGTATTGTTGATCATTGACGGTAATGGGCATCAGTAATAAGCTCATTTGACTTTGCTATAATTTGGCAGTGCAAATCTTGAATCCAAGATTGAACGGTTAGTATCTTGCACGCTGCCTGACACTCATCCAGCAATCCGACTCGAGCCCCTGGTTGTCCGATCTATTGGCCTCAGCTAACGGTAAGCGATGACAAAAGTTCTGCGGAAAGGGAACAACACCTTGCCATCGGATCGAGATTCATAGGCCGACGATACACGGCAACGTAATTCAACCAGAAATCGCTTGCGCTCCGCGTCTGTGTCAAGGGCCGCAAGGAATGGCCGAAGGCCCGTACTTGCAATCCAATCAACGATCGCATCTGGTGAATCCATGACATGATTGTATTCGGTTTCCCAGATATCCAAGGCCGTCGCTTCGTCCGCAAGCGTGTCGTAGTAAAACGAAGGAGATTCCATCGTTAACGCAGTGCGAGCCGCAACCATCCTTTTAGTCCAAGCAGGATCGTTGGAGATCTCGTGAATCAACAACCGGACAGTTGGGAAGGTACCGCTTGGGATCTGGAACGCTAAGGCACCACCGGACGCTACGAACGAAAACAGACGTTGGATGAGGGTACCGTGGTTCGGTAGCCATTGTAGAGCGGCGTTGGAAAAGACGAGGGCGATTGGGTCGGCAAGTGCCCATTTGGCAACGTCGGCAAGCACCCATTTCTGCGCGGGAAACAACCTTTTCGCCACGTCGATCATTTCAGCCGAGTTGTCAATTCCGATGACGTTGGAATTCGGCCAACGGTTCCGCAGAATCTGCGTGCTGTTCCCCGGTCCACAGCCGAGGTCGGCGATGGTTTCAGGGTGTTCAAGCTTAATTCGCGCGACAAGGTCAGCAGCGGCACGCGTACGCTCGTCACCGAATTTCAAATAGTGTGCTACGTTCCAGTTTTCCATGAATTTCTCTGTCGGATAATTTTTGAATTCAACGGCCTGCGCGGCTTTTCGCGCAGGCCCAGTGGAATGATGGGTTGGGTCACAGGTCACAAGTTGACCTTCAGTTTACGGCCGCCGCTAACGGCAAACCCCTCTCGCTCGTAAAACGCCAAGGTTCTATCGAACTGCGGCAACGGCGGCGTTGTGACTTCCAACCGCGTCCAGCCACGCGACGTCCCGAAAGATTTGGCGTGGGACACGAGACCACGTCCTAGCCGGTTTGTGCGGAACTCAGGGCGAACGTAAAGCTCAGGAATGGTGCCGAACGTACCCTCAGCGTAAAGGGCATAGCTTTCATATAGGCCAATAAATCCTGCCGGGTGTTCACTCTCGCTACGACCGACAAACACAAAATACTTGTTCAAGGTTGAGAAAATCCTGGAGTCTGGATGTCGTTTCGGCAAGATCGAAGTTGAACGCCTGAATACCGATGGCGTCCATGATCTCGGCCAGCAACTCGCCAACCATCACGGCGATCTCCCGAGCGTCCCCGATAGTCGCTCTTTGAATGCTGAAATTCGCGCTCATTTCATGGGGCCCATTGATTAACAGGTGTGCTTGCCCTGATAATATAATAATTCCGGCAAAAACGGGCAAATATTTCGTCCACGCGCATTGCAGAATAACCGTCGCGGAGCATTAGCTCCTCTGCGGCACTAACGAACTTTTTGGGAGTATTCATGAAACCTCCAAAACATTTTGTAGCAATGCAAGTGACTCTCACTTGCCCTACCGTATCCTTACCACACGTAATAAGGTTTTCGCTCACCAAGTATGAAGCGTGTTAAATCTGACGCGTCGATTGCCAAACAAATCAAATTAGTGGCGATAAGCATGATAAGCCAGACGTGAAATGCGCTTTGCCCTTCTTGGAGAGATTCAAGGCGGAGAATAATCCACATGAGCATTGGCATCCAGATAAAGTGTGTGGTTCCCAGCAGGCGAATGAATCGTTTGCGCTGATATATTAGCGCTTGGGCGAGCACGGCCACCCCTACAGCTCCTAGCGCGACCTGAGCTTCTATGTGCTTTATGAACAGCAAGCTCGTCGAGTTGACGACGACAAGCCATACAGCCCAGATTTTCGGAACTGGACGGAACCGCAAGAAAACGATCCCAAAGAGTTCAAGAATCGATTGCGAAACACTGATCCCAAATAGATTTTTTGACATGGTCTTCTCCTCCTATGGCGCATTTAAGTTAAATCACCCAATTAATCTGCCCCCCCTATAGGAGGGCAATTGCATCAGCCTGTGGTGGTAGGGTTGATTTCAGAGAGGAC
>CAWCTP010000030.1:0-25001 GCA_963798425.1 uncultured delta proteobacterium
GATCAATCGACGACAGCGTCGAGTGCAACCGGGGAACCGCCTATTCTTTGTGGTGGTATTTGTGCCAGTGGCGGAATCGCGAGCGGAGAGGTTTTTTTGGTTGATTCCGACGAGCAGGTGCACCACTTTCCTAAAGGTGGTGTGCTGGTGATTAGGCACCCGCTGCCGGAATGGGCACCATTGCTCGGTAGAGCCTCTGCGGTAATTGCTGAGAGTGGCTCTGAAGCCGGGCATTTAGCTACTGTCTCCCGGGAATTCGGTATTCCCGCCTTGTTTAGTTTACCAGAAGCAATGCAAGCTTTGGTCAGTGGCCAGACGATAACGGTCAATAGTTCAGCCCGGGCAATCTATCAAGGGCGGCGAGATGACTTGCTTCGCTTCAATATTGTCAAAAAAGATATCATGGCGGGCAGCCCGGTACAGAGGATTGTTACTGAAGCCCTACAGTATATTACCCCGCTCAATCTGAATGACCCCGCATCAACGCATTTTAAATCTTCCTGGTGTGAAACCCTGCACGATATTACTCGATTCTGTCATGAAAAATCAGTCTCAGAGATGTTTAATTTCGGCAAAGAGCATCATTTTGATAAGGGAACGGCCAAGCGCCTGATTGGCGATGTTCCCCTGGAATGGTGGGTTATTGATCTGGCAGATGGATTTCGACCGGGGCTGGATGGCAAAAATAAAACGGTTCGTATCGAAGATATTGTATCGCTGCCCATGCATGCCATCTGGTACGGCATATCGGCTTTTCCATGGGAAGGCCCTCCGCCGATCAGTGCTAAAGGGTTTGGTTCGATAATTTTTCAATCAGCCATGAGACCGGATCTTGACCCGTCGGTGGCATCGGGTTTGACGACAAAAAATTATTTCCTGGTTTCACAGAATTTCTGCAATCTCAGTGTGCGTCTGGGCTACCATTATGCGATGATTGAAGCCTATCTGAGCGAGCTCCTCACTGAAAGTTATGTAACCTTTAGATTTAAAGGTGGGGCCGCCGATATGCGGCGTAAAGCAGTGCGCGCAAAGCTGCTCGCCGATATACTCAAGCGATACGGTTTCCGCGTTGAATTACGTTCGGATGCGCTGTTGGCCCGGATCAAAAAACAGCCGATAGAATACCTTGAACAACGTTTAGAGATACTCGGATATCTCATCACCCATGCTCGTCAACTGGATATGGTTATGAATCGACCACAGGCCGTCGAACAATACCGAGATAAGTTTGTAAAAGATATCGAAGAAATGCTCTCTCGCAAGGCAACCTTAAATGTTGAGGAACCGAGTCATGGATAAGAAATACAAGATTATGCTGGTGGACGATGAGCCAAATTTTCGTGAAATAATGAGCAAATTTTTTCAACGGCGAAAAATCGATTTCGAGACAGCGCCTGGGTGCCTGGATGCGCTCGATATGCTAGGTCAGCATAGTTTTGACGTCGTAGTCATGGATGTCAGCATGCCGGGTCTTGACGGGATCGAATGTATGGCTGAAATGAAGAAGGTGCAGCCGGACCTGGAAGTTATCATCCTTACCGGTCATGCCTCGCTCAACGTCGGGATCAACGGCATGAAAAAGGGTGCTTTCGATTATTGTCTCAAACCGATCGAATTTGATGAACTTCTAGAAAAAATCGTTCTGGCCAAGGAAAAGGCTTCCCGTAAGGATAGCAGGTAAGGCATCGACTTTTTGATATTTTTTGTCCCATTTTTCCTCTAGTCGGTAATAAACAACCTGGTTGTATCTTCCGCATTGCAACTCCCCGGTAATGACGCTGTTTGATGCATATGTCGCTATTTTTCTGGAAACTTTCGCTCAGGGTGGTAGATTGCCAGGCAATACGAAAAGGCTTTACCGACTCAAAAGCTCTTCCTAGAGAGCCGTGTTCCGGCCTATCCTCCACTTTACTTGCAGGTGATTTTTTGGAATTCCATTCTACGCAATTAACAACAACCGGTTACTCATTACGACCAATCCTTGTTTATGCTCTTTTTATGGTAATACTGATATTGACCAATGGTTGTACCAGCCATCAAAAGACAACTTCTCAGGCAGGGGTTTTTGAATATGAAAAAACCGGATTAGCTTCATGTTACGCCCAAAAACATCAAAACAGAAAAACAGCAAGCGGGGAAATTTTCAGCAATCATTTAATGACAGCGGCTCATAAAACATTACCATTTGGTACGAATGTGATAGTTAAAAATGTGAATAATGGCAAATCCGTCAAGGTTACCATAAATGACCGAGGTCCATTCGTTAATGGGAGAATTATTGACCTCAGCAGAGCCGCATTTGCAAAAATTGAAAACATATATAAAGGATTGGCAAACGTTGAAATTATGGTTGCGGATTAAAACGCGGGTTAAGTGACCAGCTGAGCTTCGATTGACTAAACTATTTTAATTTATGTAGAGCTTTGGTCACCATCAACAAATGTAAAAAAATGTTTACCTGGTTAACTAATCGACGTCGAAAGAAACTCAATGAGGCCCCTTTTCTTGTTTTATGGGAGAATATTCTCCGACGAAATGTTGCCCACTACTGTATGCTGGATGATGACGAACGTTTGCATCTGCGTGCCTTGATCCAAGTGTTTATTTCTGAAAAAAATTGGGAAGGCGCAGGTGGTCTGGAACTTACCGATGAGATTCGAGTTACAATCTCCGCTCAGGCCTGCCTGCTTCTTCTTGGTTTGCGCCACAATTACTACCAGAATGTCGAATCCATCATCGTCTATCCCTCAACCGTGGTTCCTCCTCGACGAAAACAAGGCTTTTTTGAAAACGCAATGACCCCGGTCGAGCTTGAACAGCCAATTATCGGACAGGCCTTCCTGCGGGGGCCGGTCATTATTATTTGGGATGCGGCTCTTAGTGGCGGACGCCATCCAGAGTTCGGGCACAATGTTATCTACCATGAATTTGCCCATAAAATGGACATGCTCGACGGCGCTGCCGATGGTACTCCTCCTCTGCGTGATCGGGCTGAATACCGTGACTGGGTCGAGACATGTACACGTGAATATCAACGTCTAAAAAACGAGACACTGCAGGGCAAGAAATCTTTTCTCAATGCTTACGGTGCTACTAACGCAGCTGAATTTTTCGCCGTTGCCACAGAGCAATTTTTTGACCAGCCGCGGACAATGATTGAGCATGCCCCTGATCTTTATCGTGTTTTGAAAGAATACTATCGCCAGGATCCTTTCGGGCGAACTCCAAGTAAATACTGCACCGAAGACACCGGTGAACTCTTAAGTTTAAACCGACCCCAAAAGTAAAAAATGAAAAAATCAATTATCGTCATGTTGGTTATGCTATTCACTGTAATTCCCGTAATGGCGGAAGACGAAATGGATTAGTAATAGTTATGGCAGAGTTAAATCGGTCTGCTTTTGCTGGATTTTTGTACCCAAACCTAACGGCGGGTGCGCACTCGAGGTCGTCGCCATGTTCAGTAAAGTAGATTCATTTTTGTCCGCGCAAGGGCCATCTCGATTAAAGATCTATCCTTTTTTGCTTATTCCTATTGTGGGTGCACTTGATCTCCTCACCGGATACGAGCTTTCTTTTTCGATCTTTTATCTCATCCCTGTGGCTATAGGCTCATGGTATTTAGGAAAAAACTTCGGGCTAGTAGTTTGCATCACAGCTGCCCTTACCTGGCTTATCGTCGACTTCATGGCAGGTAATCAGTACAGCCATCCCGCTATACAGTATTGGAACGCCAGCGTTCGCCTGGGTTTTTTTGTAGTCGTGGCAAATTTGCTCAGTCGTCTACGATTGACACTTGAACTTCAAACGTCACTTGCTCAACGAGATGGTCTTACCGGCATGATGAACGCGTATTCCTTCAGGCAAAGATGCGAGTCACTCTTTGAACTCGCTGCTCGTCACGAACACGAGTTGACTTTAGGTTACCTTGATATAGACGGCTTCAAAGGCATTAACGACAGCCTTGGTCACAGCGCGGGTGACCAGGTTCTGATAGCCGTCGCATCCACGTTAGGTAAGAGACTGCGCGTCTCGGACGTTGGTGCACGTCTTGGCGGTGATGAATTTGTTATCTTACTTCCAGAAACCAACCTTGAGGGTGCACGTACGTTTTTTGTTCACCTGCATGCAAGTCTTCTCGATCTCGCGGCTTACAACTGTTGGCCTCTAGGGTTTAGCATCGGCGTAGCTGTGTTCAAAATGCCCGAGGTCAGTGTAGATGAAGCAATCAAGTTCGCAGACAACGTGATGTACCGAGTCAAGAGTTCGTGCAAGAACAGCATTCTATTCGCCGAGTATGATCGCCGCCACGACGCCTGATCAGTCTTTCAAGTCGACGTGCGTATCAGCATTTCTGCTCATGCGCGGCCTGCCAACCATCATTTAGTTGCCGTGTTATTTATTCTCCAAGGATTTGGCCAAACTCCAGATCACTCCGCTTACACCTTCATACATCAGGGCCAATTCTGCCTTCTGGATGACCAGTAGTTCCCCGGTAGATTGGTCTCTGGTAAAAAAAGACACGTTGCCACCCTGAGAGGCAACTATGGCAATCGCATCAGGTTGATCAAAAGCAAATTGAGCTGCTGAGTAATGACGCGTACCACCGAGTTCTGAAAAAGGTGTTTTTATTCCTTGATCTCCCTCAACGGGCCTGATCACCCGCACTAAGTCCGAGCCGGTCAGCGCATCGACCGCCTGAATTTTTGCACCAAAGCAGTGAATATAGCGATCATAGGTCATTACTAAAGCTCCGTCGATGGCAGTCAGACGGCCGATGCGATTGCACTGGTCCATAATCTGCGAACGTCCATCTCTAAAACTATCGTTCGGGGTCGCTGTCGCTTCCTGGAAAAGATTGAAGAGATCTTGTATGGTAAAGGTTGCTGAAGAAGGATCCAGGGTGAATTTCGGTTCGAGAAAGCTGCCCTGTCCTGTATAACTTACCGGATGGCCAATTGACTTTTTCCATAGAGCATCCCGTGGTACAACAAGAAGGGTTCCGCCCCGTTCGTGGGCCCGCATTGCCTGGGCAATATAGAGCAATGAGTTGAATCGATAAAAATTTAATGCAGTTAACTGGATATTTTTACTATTCGAGAAAATTTTCGATGCAATTGCCGCAAAAAAGCTGCTTGAATCAATAAATACAGCTTGATTACCAATCAAGGCAGCAATACCTCTGCCATTACAAATAATCAGGATATTGCCGGGACCAAGCACCTGAAGCCAAAGTTCGGCGGTCAAATGACTTGGTGATTTCATTCTCAAACCCCATATTTTGAGCCGCCCATCTTCGTCGGCACAAATACAGATATCTGAGAAGGCACTCTCCAGGGCCGATCCCAATTTTACGAGATTTGTTGAAGTCAAAGGGAGCGGATGATCGAAACGGAATATGTTCGCCGAAAACTCGCGCTCTTTAAAAACAAGAGACATTTTGATTTGGTTGCCTTCTTCTATTGTCTGGCTTGCCCAATAGGCGAAATCGATGAGAGTGGCAAGTTGGTCACTGGAGAAGAGGGTGTTATTGGCAAACAGGCTCGCGAGATGGGTGTCGTTGCCATATTGGTTCCTTAGCATCTGGATTCTTTCATAGAGGGTGCTAAGAAATTCCTGGTTGAATCGAAACGCCGATTGATACATTGAGCCTGCCTGTGGAAATTTAATTTTCTAAACGAAAAAAAATATTTGCCAACGGGGGAAAAGAGAGGTACGAGGGAATCTCAACACCTTGCAAATCCCAATAAACGGATAGGACACCTCTAAAAGCAATTCCAACATAATTCCATAATTCGAGCGACACAACACCGAATGCATGAAGTTAATTAACACCTTAAATATTTGTCAATAAAATTTTGAATCTATTTTGTCAGTGGTTTTGTAGCGCAGCATGCATGAACTCTGTCATGGATTGAGGCAGAGCGAATTACGATTTTATTTTTGCTTACAAGATACTGTTGCTCCACCGGTCGGAGGCAGGCGAAGGGGGAGGAGACTCTAACCGGTCGAGTAACAGTAAATTTTTAGTATCTGCCCACATTTTTGGAGGGTGTGGTGTAATCTCGGTTTTTCGGGCAATTAAATATTAACTTCGAAACTCTCATCGTTCTCTGCTGCTACATTCTTTGTGTATTGCTCCATCAATTGACGGAGAAAGTCCTCTCGCTCTTGACTTTTTGATGCTTGTTGAGAACCGCCTGACTTTTCAGTTGATTCCTTCATCATGGTATCCATCTCAGTCTGGCTGAGTTCCCCGTTTTGGTCGATATCATAGGCGTTGATCGCCTTTTCGGTATCCATAGTCCGGCCGGTCACCGAGGAGATGTTTTTGGCCATAACATCAAGTTCGGTTTTATTGATACCTCCACTGCCATCACTATCGAGTTCACTAAACATCTGCGCCGGATCAAGACTCAATCCGGATGTCGCAGATGAGCTTGAGCTTTGATTGAGCATATTAAGAAGGACTGACATTTGATCGTCATCTTCCGAATTAGCCTGATACGCTTGTAAAGCTTGCTGCATTTCAAAACTGGTTTCTGAGTCTGGCGGTGGGCCAAGTGTTTTCTGCAACATGGTTCCCACTTCATCCTGATTAAGCAGACCGTCATTGTCAGCATCATAGGTAGTGATGGAGTCGTCGACATTGAGCGTCTTGCCAGTCATTTTTGAAAGTTCTTTGGCCATTGCGCTCAGTTCAGTTTTATCCAGACCACCGTTACTGTCAGTGTCGAGGTCCTTAAATTTCTGGGCCGGATCTGGTCTTGAGTGCGTGCCTTGAACTGGCATCGAACTCATAATGCTGTTTAGTCCGCTGATAGATATAATGGTTAACACATAAGCAAAAATAGACCTGCCTACCTTGCAAACGTGGGTTAAGTTGTAGACTCAACCAACAACTCAGAGCCAAAATCAAGGAGGCAGGTCATGCAGAAAATAATAAAGAATATCGGCTTAGATGTCCACAAGAACTCAATATCAATTGCAATCGCCGATGAAGGTCGTGATGGTGAGGTCAGATATTACGGTAAAATTGACAACGACATGAATCAATTGGACAAAGTTATCCGTAAACTTATATCAAAAGGAGCCGTCCTCAGGTTTGTTTATGAAGCGGGCCCATGTGGATATGGCATCTATCGCTATTTGACCAATAATGATATGGATTGTGCTGTTGTTGCTCCATCCAAAATACCGCAACCAAGTGGTAACCGGTTGAAAAACGATAGGCGCGATAGCCTTTCCTTAGCCAGGTTGCATCGAGCAGGTGAACTTACACCTGTATACGTCCCAACTGAAGAAGATGAAGCTTTGCGCGATTTAGTCCGTGCTCGAGAAGATGCAACTCGTGCATTTCGAACAGCAAAACAACAAATTGGTGGATTTCTTCTTCGACATGACGTCGTCTATTCAGGGAGAAGTAAATGGACAAAAGCCCATTTCAACTGGTTGGCTGATATTGCTATGCCACATCCTGCGCAACAGATAGTATTTCAAGAATATATCGATACTGTCGTTGACTGCGGCAATCGTGTTCAGCGCTTAACGGAGCAAATACGACAACAATCCCAGCAGAGCAGATTGCATGAATTGATCAAGGCCCTTCAGTCCATGCGGGGGATCTCTCTTATTATTGCAGCAACCATAGCAGCAGAGCTTGGCGATCTGACTCGTTTTGAAAATCCAGGAAAGCTGATGGCTTTTCTTGGTCTTATCCCCTCTGAACATTCAAGCGGTGAGCAGGTGAAAAAAGGCGCAATTACCAAGACGGGTAATGGCCACGTACGCAGAGCCTTAGTGGAAGCAGCTCATGCATATCGATTTGCCGCAAGAAAAAGTAGAGCAATTCTTAAACGGCAAGAAGATTTACCAAAAGAAGTTCTTAATATTTCGTGGAAAGCTCAGTGCCGACTTTGCACACGTTATCAATATTTAATGGCCAAAGGGAAAAAGACAAATGTTGCAAAAACAGCTGTTGCCAGAGAGATTGCAGGTTTTTCCTGGGCAATTGCCCAGGCTCTCCCTAAAGCCGCATAACTTTTGAGCGCCGGTAGCAGTGAATGGTTGGGGTGTCAAGGTCAAGCTGTGTGCTCGTACCTCGCAACCTTGACACCCCAACCATTCACTGCTCAACCTGAAGGTGGCGATGCGGAAGAGCACCGCTGGCAGGGCTCAAACAAAAGAGCTGACTCAGCTATATTGTGGGAATTCAACTAATAACTTCAATCAACAGGAGTATTTGATAAAAAGGACACAGTCCTTCCAGTTCATGGTCAGAGACGCGGTCACGGTCAGGAGAACCCTCGAAAGTACTATGGGAATAAGCATAACAGCTGAAACTCCCGATGATAGATAGAGGCAGCTCCACGACGAAGCCAATTCATACGGTACCCAACCCGCGCATATCAGACTGATCAACCGTCGTTAAACGATGACCCCGTCTCTGACCATGAACTGGAAGATGTTAATTAACCTCGTTGCAAACATCGATAGACCGGTGATAAAAAAAGAGGCAGTGCACAACTGTTTATTATTGACTGTGTTAACCATATCAGTACTCATACTTGTTTTCCTCCGTTAGTTGGGCAATCTCACGAAAAGCAAAGGGGAGGCAGACATTGCCTGTGTAGGGTTATCCCCTTATCATGAGGTTATTGTCGACACTTCACTTTCATTTCTTCGTTAAGTTACGGTCAATATTTGTAAAGAAATGTTAAGTTGCCAGGTAATGAACACGTAGAAATCACCTGAACAACAGGAAATGACCTACTCCCATCAACTTAAATTATTTCACCGTTAACTTCTGTTAACTTACTGTGAAAACATGTAAAGTTCTCTTTATGAGGCGAAAGGACATCGTTAAAGCAGACAGGCGGGTGACCTGTGTCTTTAAGAAACAGAAGAGCAAAAAGCACGAGGTGCATGCTTGATGACAGCGAAATTAGAGTTAAAACGAATAGTTATTTTAAAAGAGAATAACGTATTGTGTAAATAGAATGCTTGAGGTCGGGTCAGTCACGTATGAATGTTTATTCGAGCTTGGTATTACTGGAGTCACACTTTGATCGGCGACTGAATATTTTGCGTATAGTGAACGAAATTTCTGAAATACTAAATGGCTTCTGAATAAATCCGTCGCATCCTCTCTGCATAATTTCATCAGCCTGGCCGTTAATGCTGTATCCACTGCAGAGAATTACCGGTATCTCGGCTTTTATCTGGCGGATATGATCAAAGGTTTTACCACCGCCCATTCCGGGCATAATCATATCAAGTACAACCATATCAATGGAATTACCGAGTCTCAATATTTTTTCGATAGCATTCTCACCGCTATTAACGGTAATTACGAGATATCCGAGCGCCTCAAGCATGGCTTTTCCTACATCGAGAATCAGTTGCTCATCATCAACCAGAAGTATCGTTTCTGTTCCCTGCACCGGTTGTCTTTCAACAAGTGTTTCATATTGTGCGTCTTTTTGAGAAAGTGGCAGGTATATATTAAACGTTGTTCCCTCAGCAACTTCGCTGTAAATGGTTATGGTTCCATTGTGATTCTTGATAATAGCATAAGCTGAGGCCAACCCCAGTCCGGTTCCCCTTTGTTTCTCCTTGGTCGTGAAAAATGGGTCGAAAACACGTTGCTGGGTTTCTTGAGTCATGCCAATGCCGGTATCAGTGATTGAAACACAAGCATAATAACCAGGCTCCATACCGTATATCTGACATTCGAGAGCATTGATGTTGATAGCTTTAGCTTTTAAATAGAGATCTCCTCCATGAGGCATCGCCTGCCAGGCATTGACATACATGTTCAATAAAACCTGTTCAATCTGGCGTTTATCAACCTCAACCACTAATGCTTTCAGAGGCATTTCTTTGTGGATGCGGATCTCTTTTCTTGTTCTGCCGAACATTGCTGAACTTTCGAGTATCAGGGTATTCAGGTCAATTGGTTTAACCTCGTATTTCCCGCCCCGGGCAAGCCCAAGCAACTGACTGGTTAGATCAGAAGCACTGCGGACATACTCCTCGATTGCATTCACATGTTCAACGAGTGGATGCGATGGATCAAGGTTGAGTGACATCAAAGAGGCCCGTCCCTGGATACCCATTAGCAAATTGTTGAAATCGTGCGCAATTCCGCCGGCGAGTGTGCCGATTGCTTTGAATTTCTGGGCATTGTGCAGGCTCCTCTCGAGCTTCATTTTTTCTTCTTCCGCTAGTTTTTTCTCGGTAAAATTATGGCCAAGGACACAAAAACCGTCGATTGCTTCTACGCTATTCAGCATGGGAATATAGTTATAATCAAGCCATTGTATTTCACCCTTCAGAGTTTCAAACGATGTCTCAAAACGAACTCGTCGGCCAGATAATACTTCGGTTATGTAATTGGTAATACGTGCATAATTATCCTCGCCCATGACATCTATCATACATGCGCCAATCATCTCTTCTCGTTTCAAGCCAAAAACTTCTTGGTACTCTCTGTTGATGAGAACATATCGTCTTTGATTGTCTACGAAAGCTATGTGGGCAGGCAGGTTGTCAAGCAACAGCTGTAATCGAGAGGCGTTCTCCTGCTCTGTCTGGAGTTGCTCAAGTAGCTGGGGATAATAACTTTTCCGCGAAGATTCGAGGCTCAGGCCTAGAAATTTATCACGCGGTGAGTTAAATTTCCCTGGTTTTTTATATGTAGACATTGAGATTGGTTCGTTCTGACATGTGCTAAGAATTACGTCAAATATTAATAAATTTGTTGGTAAATTGCCTTTATATCATTTGCATTTGTTTCGCGTGGATTCGTTGCCACACAAGGGTCTTGCGAGGCAAACTCTGCAAGGGTCGACAGATCGTCTAGGGATACACCTATATCGTACAGTCGCTGGTTTATATTAAGTTGTTTCCTTAATGTTTCCAAGCTAAAGGCAACTGATGCTGCTTTTTCTCGATCATCGAGCTTGGTCATGTCCTGCCCCATCGCTTCGGCTAATTGGTTGTATTTGGCAGCAGCATTGGGATAATTATACATTACAACTTTCTCAAGAAGAATGGCATTACACTCGCCATGAGGTAATCCGAGTGATCCACCCAGACTATGTGCCATGGCATGAACGACGCCAAGGCTGGCATTTGAAAAGGCAAGTCCTGCCATGAGGCTCGCCATCATCATATTATCGCGGAAAGTCATATTCTCAGGTTCACGATACGCTCCTAAAAGATTGTTCGAAATGAGGCGCACCGCCGCCAGTGCTGCCATATCTGTCAGCGGTGATGAAGCGGTTGACACAAACGCTTCAAACGAATGGCAGAGGGCGTCCATTCCGGTCGCAGCGGTGAGATTCGGTGGCATTGTCACTGTTGTTTGCGGATCAATTAAGGCAATGTCGGGAATGACCATTTTGCTGACTATGGCAAACTTGACCTTTCGACTTGTGTCCGTGATAATGGCAAATTGAGAGACATCAGCTGAGCTTCCGGCTGTGGTGGGAATACAGATAAGTGGCGGAGCAGGTACAGGTATTTCATCAATTCCTTCAAAATTGTTGATGAAACCTCCATTGGTCGAAACGACTCCGATACCTTTGGCACAGTCCATCGGGCTGCCACCTCCAACTGCGATGATGAGATCGCAGCCTTCCTGACGGTATAATTCAGCACCTGCCATAACCTCATGATCTTTTGGATTTGGGGTAATATCAGTAAAGGAACAAAAACCAATACCAGCATCAGAAAGACTTTGTTTAACTTTTTCCGTCCAGCCGCTTTGTCGTACTTCAGGATCGCTTACAATAAATACTTTGGATGCCCCAAAATTTTTCGCATGCCTGCCGGCAAGTTCAAGAGCACCTGATCCATATACAATTTCCGGCGCAATAAACTTCCTGAGATTTAAAAGAATTGTGTTGTTCATATTTTCCTCGAGAAGTCATTAAATTTATGAAATTGTTATCGGCGATTAGATTATTTAGCACGTATTATTGTTTTTCTTGGCTTTAGAGATTGTTTCTCATCCCAAGGCTAACCATAAAATTATTATATACTAAAATAGATTGACTGAGAAGTTATCGAGCATTAAATCTTTCCCTTTAATTGTTTTTTCAGGTTCGACTCGGCCATAACGTATCCGAGCCACAGCAGATAAACAGGAATCCACCTTCCCCACACTGCAGTATTATGGTGCCGGATGTCCATGAAGAGGAAAAAATATTCCGATCGACCTAAAAACAGGCGTTGTTTGGTATCGAAAGGCACAGGTTGCCAGCGTATTGTTGCCTCTTATCTACTTAGGTTATCCGGCGATATTCCATTTCTTTGTTTCGTCACGGTCAAATTTTGCACAGAAACGTTAAGTAGTCGGCTTTCGGCTGGAGGAACATCTTTACAATTCTTTACAACAGAAAAACAGGGTGGCCTGTATTTTTAAGAAAAGAGAATGGCAAAATGCCAAAGATTTACGACTTCTGACAGAGGGATTATCGTTGAATCGCATACTTATTATTGATGATGATATCGAATTATGTGAACTACTGGTCGACTACCTGAAACCTGAAGGATTTGAGGTGGATGCAGTACATGATTCGCAACAGGGAATAGATGGTGCCTTGTCGGGGGAACATTCTCTGGTGGTACTTGATGTTATGTTACCGGGACTTAGCGGGTTTGAGGTTTTAGGACGTATTCGAACAGTTTCTAAAATCCCTATCTTGATGCTTACTGCTCGTGGAGAGGACGTTGACCGGATTGTCGGTCTCGAGATGGGAGCGGACGATTATCTGCCGAAACCCTTTAATCCAAGGGAATTAGTAGCAAGGCTCAGGGCTATTCATCGACGGACTATGGGCAGTGAGAAGGATCAGGATCGCCAACCAGCCGACGAGATTCTGACTGTTGGCGACCTGGTCTTGGAAACTAGGACCAGGGTCATCAGAAAATTGGGGAAGGAAATAGCGGTAACTGCGGTAGAATTTACCTTGCTGCAGGAACTTCTGCGAATGGCTGGACGAGTTGTTGCCCGAGAGGAATTGGCCAAGAAAGTTCTCGGCCGAAAGTTGGCGATGTTTGATCGCAGTATAGATGTTCATGTAGCCAGTCTGCGGAAAAAACTAGGCCACAAGATTAATGGATTGGAAAGAATCAGGACTGTTCGAAGTGTCGGGTATATGTATTCGCGAGTAAATCAGACCGATTGATTTTTACTATATGAAATGGGGTTAATGGCGATATGAGGAGCATGTTCTTAAAGCTTTTTCTCAGCTTCCTGCTGACGGTTATTCTTGGAGGAATTCTGAGTATGGTCGTCTTCTCCACTTTTAGGGATATCGCTATCGGCAGGTTTAAAAATGAACTTCCCCAAAGATATGACCAAAAATTTGCCAGGCTTATTATTCTCTCCGGGCAGGCGGCTCTGGAAATTTATCGAAGCAGAGGGCAAGCTGATTACGACACATATATCAATGGACTGCTTGAGGCAGGCGGAATTAGAATATTGCTGATTCGTGATGATAACCTGACCTTAACCGGCGACAAGGTTGCCGACGAGTATAGCCATCTCGCAGACAATGCAAGAAAAAACCAAGAGATAACGATACAGGATTCGGGCCGCAATTTTATCGTTGCCCAGCAAATCAGGACAAAGGACAGCATATCGAATGTGGTGATCGGAATACACACCAATGATTTTCCACCATGGCCTCTGCCCACAGGAAAAGACGGGCCTTTGCCCCCAAGATTCGGCCCGTCGTTTTTTGCGGCAGGGGAAATAATAAGAACCATCGTCATGATGATAGTTGTCTCTGGGGTGTGCTATTTTCTTGCCAGCTCATTGACCAAACCTATCAAAAAATTGCAAAAAACCGCCCAGCGAATCGCCGGTGGAGATTTTTCGGCGCGCGTTGGTGAGATACGGGGGAGGTCCGGGAATGAAATCGCCGATCTCGGTCATGATTTTGATATCATGGCGGAGCGTACCGAAAAAGTGATAACTGCCCAAAAGCGTCTTCTCGGCGATATTTCTCATGAACTGCGTTCCCCCCTTGCTCGGCTCAATGTTGCCCTTGAACTGGCAAAAGTACGGTTGAATGCCGATAATGATAGTGCATTGAAAAAAATCGAACAGGAATCCGGTCGGCTTAATGAACTAATCGGCGAATTGCTCATCCTGACCCGCCTTGAAAGCGGGGTCGTACCTAATACATTCGGACCAGTGAATGTAAAGCAACTGTTGCAGGAAGTGGTTGAAGACTGCAATTTCGAGGCATCACAAAAAGAGCGGAGGGTGAGGATGATTTCTTGTTCGAATGCTATGGTAATCGGCTCTCGCGAACTCTTAAGACGGGCATTGGAGAATATCCTTCGCAATGCAACGCAATATACGGCGAGAAATACCACGGTTGAGGCTTGCTTGTCAGCCATAGGAAATGAAGTTCAGATCATCGTTGTCGACCATGGGGCAGGAGTTCCTGAAGCTGATATTGCACATCTTTTTGAACCATTCTACCGAGTTGCCAAGGCAAGAGAACGTGAAACGGGTGGGGTTGGAATAGGTCTTGCCATTACCGAGCAGGCAGTAAAAACTCATGGCGGCAGGGTGACTGCCCGAAATAACCAGGATCACCCAGGATTAATCGTTACCATTGTTCTGCCGCTTGCCACCTGAGGTCGGTAATTGACTGCCGGGACTATGTTTTTTTTGTATCAAACTCTTTTACCGTGCTGAATTGCGGTTGAAGGTTAAGAAAAAACGACGAGCACTTTAAATTTTGATCTTCATTTTTCTGATAAAAATATCAGTTCCGATGCCAATTGCAAATGCCCATCCCATATTTGGCACTGCGAGAGCGATCCCGGCGATCAATAAGGCGATGAAATATTCCTCATTGGTCTTAAGGCTTCTCAATAACGGGCAAAGCTCCAAACCGGCAAATACAAGAAGTACACCAAGAACGGACTTAGGAATTATTGCCAACAGGGTGAAACCAAATTCTCCGAGTATCAGGGCAATGACCACAAAAAAGATACCAATCATAATTGGTGCACCGCCGGTTCTGGCCCCAAAACGAAAATGTGCCGCCAGTCCACCTGTACCATGGCACATGGGCACTGCCCCCAAAAAACCAGCCGGAAGATTCATAATTCCCATAGAAAAAGCAAATTTCCCGGCCTTAGCTTTTGAAATCTGCGGATTGCCCGTAAATAGGCTGCTACAAGTATCTGCAGTTCCAACGCAGGCATTGCCAATGGTAAGAGGAATTTGCGGCAAAATCAGCATTATTAAGGCAGTCCAATAATCTGTCGCAGCAGGGATGACGAGATGCATTTCTGTAGGTCCGAAAGAAAATTTGTGTCCGGTAAAACCACCTAACGCAATTCCGGAGGCGATACCAACAACAAGTGCAGCTAAAGCCGCTGGAAATCGCTTGTTGTCAAGAAGCAGCAGGACGAGGGCAAAGACCAGAATGCCAATGAGTAAATTAACAGGATATCCGGCAAATTTACCCGGTGCTCCAGACATAAAAATATTTTTATCAACAATAAGTTCGATGCCCTTCTTAAGAAATATGAGTCCCAGGGTTAGTTGAATACCCCGGACAACAGCCTGAGAAAAGAGTTTGGCAACTTGGTCAATCATGCCAGTAAGAGAGAGGATAAGCAGGAAGACTCCGAAAATGATTCCCGAAGCGCCAATTACCGATTCGGTAATGACAGTTGGATACGCGATAGCTATAGCTCCCACTGCTTTCAAAGGTTGGACCGGTATCGGTAAACGATAATAATATCCGGCCACCAGGTAAAAAAGCCCAAAAGCTAAGAAAACCGAGGACGGGCTTAATTTGTTGATAAAAATCATGGCTACAACAATAGGGAGTAAGGTGCCCAAATCACCAAAAGCACCAGCCAGTTCAACCCGATCGAACCGGAGACTTTTCCCGTAGGCCGATGTTGTGTCGGTTTCATGTTGTTGAAGGGGTTTCGTTTCCTCAGCGGAAAACATCTCATCGTTGAGCTTTTTCTTCATCAGAGCCACCTCACTTTTTCCTTGAAAGAGTTAGTACCCATCCTTTATACTTCATCATTAACACGACAATATTAATAATCGTGTCATAAAGTCATTTAATGTTCCCTTCGAGGTGTTGTCAAGTTTTTTGAAATGCTGAAAATGAAATAAACATGAAGTGGCTTGACTCGCGAAACTTATTAAAATTAACCTTGCATCACGAATGACACTTAAAGACGAATTTTCTCCACTGGGCCATGGTCAACTGGTACCGAATTCGACCTCCGAACGATGCCTGGATACGAATCAACTTTATAACCTCGAGCAATCCTTTCGCCACTGGTGCACATCCTCCAACCGTCCGGATCACCGAAATTCACGAGAACGCATCCTCCTGATATTCCTTCTTATAAGATATACCGGCGCCCGGTTGAATGAGGTCCTCAGCCTGGACTCTGCCAAAGATTTCGACTTCGATAAGAATACTGTTCGTTTCTGTAAAAGACACGACAGTCAGGAATTGAACAGCAGAGAGGTGCAGATTCCCGAGACAATTGCAGCAGATATCCAATCAATGACTGCTGACTCAGCACAGAAATGGCCAGGCGGTTCGATGTTTCGGATCGATCCTGCCCATGTTCGCCGGAAATTTTACCAACAGTCTGCGACTATCGGCGTACCATCCAGACTTGGGACGCCCGAAACTATTCGAAAATCCCGCGCTGTAGAACTCATGAGGAGTAATATGCCCCTGCAGGTTGTGCAAAAAATTCTGGGTCACTCAACTCCAAGCCTTGCTGCTTCTTATGTGGAATTTTCAAATACCGAAATCAGTCATGTTGCCAACTATTTCGCTGACCGTGAAAATCGCCGTACGACCAGCGCGCGCAATTCGTTCTTCGGTAAAATCAGCACTATTCATAAAGGAAATATTCAAACCATCGTTGAAGTGGTATCAGTAAGTGGCAACGTCATAACTTCAATTATCACCAGCCACAGTCTAACACGTCTCGGCCTCAAGCTTGGGATGCTTATTACGGCGGAAGTCAAAGCCCCATGGATCCAACTCTGCAAAGACCAGGATGCACCAAAATGCTCAGCTGAAAACATGTTTCAGGGTACGGTGTGCCGGATCACAAAAAACAGTATGACAGCCGAAGTCGTTGTTCGACTTCCCGATGGCACTGAGTTGTGTGCCATTATCACTGAAAAGATCAGGAAGCAAATGGATATTCATAACCAGGCGACCCTCTGGGTGTTCTTTGATGCCTTTGCCGTAGTGCTTCATCTCAACGACCGTTAGCCCTAACCGGTTGAACGAAAATTGCTTGTCTCTTTTGATCACGCCGCATTGACCGTGCCACATTTTTAATTCCACAGGATTTGCCTATGGTTACTGATTCTTTTGATGTATATTTTTACTGTTATATTGCAACTGACAAGAGTTGTATTATTAGATACGATATGATTTTTTCACGTTTCCTGCCCCAGAGGCCTATCTCTTTTCTTTTTCAGTAATCTACAGGGAGTTCCATGAACACTTCACTCAGGCTAAAGATCGGTGCTGTCTTTTTTCTTGTGCTTTTTGCTCTTATGACCATTTTCCCATCGTTTTATGCCGGGACGCCGACATGGTGGAAGAAATATCTGGCGCCCGGCGGTTTGCATCTTGGGCTTGATCTGCAGGGTGGAATGCATTTGGTCTTAAAGGTCGATCTCGAGCGAGCTGCGCAAAATTCGCTCACCCTGGTTGCCAATGACTTAAAAGATCGTCTCTCGGAGCAATCGATTAGCATTGTGCAAAGTAAAGGGCAGCAGGCTGGAACGGTAATTTTTACCTTGCCCAATGCCAATGCTGTCGAAAAAGTTAAGGCCGCCGCCAAAGAAGATCCGGATATTGTTCTTCGCACTGAGACACAAGAGGGGTCGTTTCCCCGAATTTTTGTCAGCTTATCCAAAGAAAAGCTCGATTATATTAAAGCTAACGCAGTCAACCAGTCGCTTGAAATCCTGCGCAACAGGATTGACCAGTTTGGCGTCGCAGAACCGGTGATTATTCGCCAGGGTGAAGATGAGATCGTTATCCAGCTACCGGGGGTGAAAGATCCCAAAAGGGCCTTGAAACTTCTCGGCGATACCGCTCAGCTCGAATTTAAGATGGTCGCCGATCCTGAAGGTGTAAATGTCGCCGAGCTTGTGGCCCAGACCATTCGTTCCGGAAGTTGGCATGAAGGCGAAAGCGTAAAAAAACTCAACCAGCTCCTCGAAAACCGGCTGCCCAGAGACACTTCAATCTATTTTGAAAAAGAGGTGGACCCTGTCACCAAAAGGGAGACCAGCCGTCCGCTGCTGTTGCAGAACAAAATTCTGATGACTGGAGAAATGGTCAAGGATGCCCGGGTTCGGGTAGGTGGCAACTTCAATGAGCCCTATGTCAGTCTTGATTTAACCGGCACCGGCGCAAGGATATTTGGGAATATCACCGAAAAAAACGTCGGCAAAAGAATGGCGATTGTCTTGGATGGTATCGTTCGCTCAGCCCCGGTGATTCGCGAAAAAATACTTGGCGGTTCGGCCCAGATTTCCGGCAATTTCACCCATGAAGAAGCCACCGATCTGGCCATCGTTTTACGAGTGGGTGCACTTCCCGCGCCCGTTGACATTATTCAGAATATGACTGTGGGCGCAAGTTTAGGTCAGGATTCTATTCAGAAGGGCATTTTTTCCGGTATGCTCGGTGCACTTCTGGTTGTCGGTTTTATGCTCATCTATTATCGATTATCCGGGGTCATCGCCAATACTGCCATGGTCCTGAATATTCTGTTTCTTTTTGCCGGACTGGCGATCCTCAGTGCGACGCTTACCATGCCCGGTATCGCCGGTATAGTTCTTTCCGTCGGAATGGCGGTCGATTCGAATGTCCTGATTTTTGAACGGATGCGAGAGGAATCCGCACTGGGGAAATCGATCAGGTCGAGCATTGACGGCGGATTCAGCAAAGCTTTTTTGACCATCATTGATGCCCATGTCACAACCCTGATTACCGCCCTGGCCCTATTTTTGTTCGGCACTGGTCCGGTTAAAGGCTTTGCGGTTACCCTTTCCTTGGGTATTATCTTTAACCTTTTTACCTCTATCTATTATTCCCACTGGATTTTCAATAGCTTAAGTTCCCTTAAATGGATCAAACGCATTCACTATATGCAGTTTATCAAGAAACCTAATCTCGACTATATGAAGCTGCGCAAAATCGCCTTTGGTCTTTCCGGTGCTCTGGTTCTTCTTGGACTCGTGGCTTTTGTGGAAATTCTGTTGGGCAATGCCAACATGGGTGTCGATTTTGCCGGTGGATCCTTACTGCAATATAAAGCTGAGAAAAATTTTACGATGAGCGAGGTGCGTGCAGCCTTTGACAAAAGTGGAATGGAAGGCATCGACCTGCAGAAGGTGGAAAACGAAGGCCGGTTAATGGTGAAAGTCAAAAAATCCACGAAGGTCATTGCCGCGGAGCTGAATGAACAGGTAACAGCGGTGCTCAACAAAGCGCTTCCCGATAAGAAATTTACGTTAGAAAGTCAAACCGAAATCGGTTCGTCGGTGAGTGCCGTGCTGCGCAACAAGGCGATGTTAGCCATCGCCCTGTCCATGGGTGGGGTTATTATATATCTCGGCTTTCGTTTCAATCTCAGCTTCGGTATCGGCGCTGCGGTTGCCACTTTTCATGATGTCCTGGCGGTGCTGGGGATCTGCTGGCTGATGAATATAGAGATGACACTGTTGATAGTCACAGCCTTGTTGACCCTGGCTGGGTATTCCTTGAACGATACGGTGGTTATCTTCGACAGGATCCGCGAAAACATGAATAAATCCGATACACCTTCTCTATTAAAAGTGATCAATAACAGCGTCAACCAGGTACTGTCCCGGTCTATTGTCACATCTTTCACGGTTTTTTTAAGTGTTTTGGCGCTCTATCTTTTTGGCGGTTCGGTGATTCACGATTTTTCGTTTGCCCTGCTAATCGGGGTGATCATCGGCACCTATTCATCAATCTTTGTCGCCAGTCCTATCCTCACCCTCTGGGATAAAAATTGATGGTGTTGTAAAGAAGACTTGCCTGGTTCCCTGCGGTGCATGGGAACCAGGCACTTCCCTGTTTACAGGAAATCCATGGAGGTAGAGGTCTGTGGTCTTGGGCTTTGAAGGGCATCCATCTAACTCGTAGCAATTATATAACGAGTTCAAACGTTCATACGTTCAACTCTAGAGACTTACCCGCGGAACGTCGCAAGACAAAGGGCTTTTGTCGGAATCCTGGCTTATGCAGTTACCAGGTGCGGAAATCGCCGGTATCTATATGGACAAAATCCGACTGTGCATAATAACCGACTCCACCAGCTTTAAGCGATATTGCCACATCGCGAAGTTCTTTCGTAGGTATATCTGAAAAACGAATATCAATAGCCTGACCCTTCAGGTGCAGACTGTTCTTGGCGACACCGTGACTTATGGCTCGTAACGCTCTGTTCGTTTGTGGCGACCGGTAGCCGGAGATGACTTCACATACTCCTTTACTGCCGGTTTTTCTCTGGATTTTAAAAAGAGTATCCATGAGCCGCAAATCTATCGGGTGCACATCGCCGGTACGGAAGTCGCGAAGAAAGGAGAAAAGCTCCTTTTTAATAACACGAGGGCAGGTCTTACTTTTAAAACACAAGTCAAATCTCTCCTCGGTATGAGTATGAAAAAATGAGATTTTATTATTGGGAAAGGTTCGGGCGAGCAGGTCAAGAGGCTCAGTCAGGCTGAGGCCAACTGCTAGTTGTGCCGCTCGCAGAAGGAAGTTGCGTCGATTCATTACAGGGGTGTTATTTTTCTGTTTTGTCATCCGCTAATGTAAGTGGTTTATGTTTAGTGAAATAGTTATTTCAAGAGAGCGCTGTATAATTTGGCATCCCGATCGTAAATATCCCTGTTGAAATACATTGTGCCGTTTTTGTCTACCCAGGTGGTCAGGTAGGTTATGTGGACTGGCACGGGGGTCGACAACGTTATCACTTTGCGCATCTCCTGGTTGTAGGTTTCCTCAAACTTTTCTACTGGGAAATCTACTGGTTGATTCCTCAAAAGAAAAAGAGCCAGGCTCAATCCGTCGCTTACCCGGATACAACCATGACTGAAATTCCGTTTGGTACGACCGAAAAGATTATGCGCGGGAGTGTCGTGCATATAAACGGAATATGCATTTGGAAAAATGAATTTAATTTTCCCCAGGGCATTCCACGGGCCGGGATCCTGCCGCAGTCTATAACCGGCAATTTGGCCTTCTGTGATAGTATGCCAGTTAATAACAGTGGAGTCAAGTTCGCTGGCATCTGCTCGCCAGCTGGAAAAGAGTCGGACATGACGATTTACCAGGTAATTGCTGTTTTTTCGCAGTGCCGGTAATTCCTCATTTTGAGCAATACTGGTCGGAATGTTCCAGAACGGGTTGACATCGATATATTTAATCCTCCCGCTGAAGACCGGTGTCTGGTGCTGATCCTCGCCGACAATGACTGGAATATCCAGGACAATTTTTTCGCCTTCGAATGCCTTCAAATCAAAACTGGCGATATTAACGAGGACGTATTTCTCTCCCAAATCATGCGCCTGCCATCGCCAGCGGGCCATATTAATCCGAATCGAGGCAATCTTTTCATCAATAGGGATATTCATGGCGCTGATTGTGTTTTTGCCTATTACCCCATCAGCAGCTAGACCATGTTGCCGTTGGAATGCCAGAACAGCCTGCTTCAGCATGGGGTCATATTTAGTTGCGACAGGTCCCTTGGCAGGCCCCAGCAAAGCATCTGTCACCTGCAGTCGTTTCCTCACCGCACTGACACGTTGGTCAATATCTCCCGGACTTAGTTTTGGACCATCGGGGACTGATCTCCAGCCGCCGTTTTCGGCAATTTTAAGGTAATGGGCAAGCCCCGCTTTGAGGCTAAGATATTGATGATGCTGCGGCGGCAGGCTGTCGAGGAATTTAACGAGATCACTGGTGGCAAGAACATGCTTTAAGGCAAAGACCGGGTCGAAATCTGTATCTCCGGCCTCGGCAAATAATGCAGGATCTGATTCTAATGGTTTCAGCTGGCCGTAGCTGATGTCATGAATGTATTTGACCAGATTGTAGGTGAGAGCGGTGTCAAGTTGCGCAAGTTTATCGGCATCTATCGTCGACCAGAGTTCAAGCAGTTGGTCAACCTGATATTCTTTGGGGTTGAGACCATGTTGGTAGCTGTTCTCCAGGTAACTAAGGATAATCTTTGCTTTTTCAGTGGGACCTTCACTGGTTACCCAGAGTGGCGCAGCTTCAGTGTTATTATACATGGCCGACAGGCAGATGTCCTGTGTGGCAAAGGTGGGAAGGTTCTTGTCCGGCTGCATAGTTTGCAGTGGCAAACATATCAGATGCTTCGCTATGGCCTGCGACAGTTCGGCATCGGTCGGGCGACTATGGCCGTTTGTGGCAACTGTCAGCAGCAATAGGAGACAACAGCTAAAGGATTTTGTTATAGAAAATTTCGGGAGATGCCGCGATGAACGAAGATTCGAATACATAGTATATCAAATAGCTGATGAGAAATAGCAAGTAAAGGAGATTTATTCTCAAGTTTTGTACCATTCCTAGAAGTTATTTGCAAATAACTGTAGTAAATAATGCGAAATTTACGGTATTCGGCATAAGAATTATTAGTGTGCTGAATCTGCCGGTTCAAATTTATAGCCTATTCCATAAATTGAACGAACGAGTTCCTCTCCTTGGGCAACGCAGGCAATTTTTTTCCGCAAATTTTTAATATGGGAATCGATCGTTCGATCGCTGACAATGCGACGGTCGGGATATATTTTTTCCATCAGCTGATCGCGGGAAAAAATCCTTCCTGAATTGCTTCTGAGGATACTTAAGAGTTTAAACTCCACTATGGTTAAACCCAGGTCGAATGAATTATATGTCGCTTTATAACAGAATTCATCGAGAACAAGTCCATTTGTCACCTCTTTTGCCGGAATTTGTATTCGCCGGAGCACTGCTTTAACCCTGGCTACGACTTCCCGTGGACTATAAGGTTTACAGACATAGTCGTCGGCACCAATTTCCAGGCCCACCACTCGATCGATCTCTTGTACCCGGGCGGTAATCATAATAACAGGCACATTTGAAAATGTACGAATTTCTTTACAGATTTCCAGGCCATCACGACCCGGGAGCATCAAGTCCAGGATGATCAGGTCGGGCTGGTGTAGTTTTATCCAGGGAATGACTTCCAATCCATTATGTAAACAAAAAGGAGAAAAATTGGCCTGACTCATGTATTCGCCAAGCAAGAGCGCCAGTTTTTCTTCATCCTCAACGATAAGAATTTTGCTGGTCATTGCAACTCCTCGATAAGCGGAATGAAAATGTCGATCTGCAAACCTCCCAAAGGTGAAGAGCTCGCAACAATGGTCCCCTCGTGAGCTTTGACGATGTTGTGGCAAATGGTTAATCCTAGGCCCATGCCCCCGGTTTTCCGGTTGCGCGAAGCTTCAACCCGGTAGAGACGATCGAACAGCTTTTCGTGTTCTGCTATTGGTACACCGGGGGCACTGTCCTGAAAAGTGAAGTGCAATTGGTTCGGGTTGTATTTGGCATGTATTTCCATTTTTCCTGTCGAACGGGTGTACTTCAAGCTATTTTCCACTATGTTGGTGAAGAGTTGCTGGAGACGTTCGGCATCGCCAAATACCAATCCGGGATTTACGGATTCGGGGAGAAAAGCAGACAACGAGACACCTTTGCGCCTGAATTCATCACGAAATAACTGTATGACCTGTTTAATTAGAGGTATTGGATCAATGGCATCTTTACGATAAGTAAGCGCCCCGACATCGAAAAGGGAAAGCTGGTATAAATCTTCGACCAGGCGACCAATGCGCATGATCTCTGAATGCAGAGAGTCAAGAGCTTTTGCGTCAACGGCTCGAATTCCATCTTGCAGCGCCTCGATTTCGCCACGCAAAATCGCCAGCGGGGTTCGTAATTCGTGGGCTATATCGGCAACCCATTGTTGCCGGCTTTCCTCGTTGTGTTCGAGTGCCAGGGCGAGTGAGTTGAAATCACAGGCTAATCGCCCCAACTCATCGGTAGATGGGATCGGGACCCGAACAGTATAATCGCCGCATGACAAACGGTGGATGCCTTTGGTCAGAGCATTAATCGGACGAACCAACTTGCGGGCGACAATGAGAGAAATGCAAACAGAGAGCAATAATATAGCTGCCACAATAAGGAGCATTGCCAGTTCCTGCTGTTTTATAAAACTAAACTGATGCGGGGTGGAGAGTTTTTTTTGGGGTGGGATGAGCAGATAACTGAGCTGACTGGTCCATTGGTGGTGATGGGGGCCAGCTTATCATTTTTTTTAGTGCCGATATTGCCATAGAGAGGCTCGAGTTTGTCGTCCAGTAGGAGAAGTCGTGGCTCCTCTCTGCTGATTAACATGATTTGCTTCAGGCTTTCCGGCCAATCACCAGGATCATCTTGGAGAAAATCCCAGTTCCCCTGTTTTTCATAAGCTTGAACAAGAGCTTTGGAGATGCGCTCCTGTTCGGTATTATTCACGTAGTCGAGAAGTCCCCGACTAAAACTCCATTTCATGATGAAAAACATGCATACGACGACTAAGACGGCAGCGGTGAGAATTGTCATGAATAAACGCTGCAGCATCCTCTTTTTCATACTCTGACCCACTTTTTAAAGGAATTCCCTTTTTGACTTTGCTGATCCTGAATCCGGTTAAACGACACCTCTTGCAAGCAGTAATCCGTCCCTTTGAAAACAGCATCATTTTTTTTCAGGTACAAACTGTTTTTCCACATTTGCTCCATATTTCCTCCATACTCTTTATTTATAGTTGCATCATGAGATTGGATTTACCTATCTCGTACAACAAAAAAAAAAGGAGAAAAT
>CAWCTP010000031.1:0-1050000 GCA_963798425.1 uncultured delta proteobacterium
CTGGGCCTGGGCAAAATTATACTCTCCAGAAGTAATCGCTCTTTTTCCGCTTGCAGTTTATCGGTTATATCGAGTTTGACAGCTATGAAATTGACAACTTCCCCACCAGAACCGGATAACTGGCGAAATGGTTACTTCTTCAGTAAACAGGGAGCCATCTTTTTTCCGGTTGGTTATCTGCCCCTTCCTAGTCTTGGCCATTGCTGACGGTTTCCCATAAGCCACGGTAAAAATCATCATTGTGTGCACCACTCTTCAGAATGCTATTTTTCTTACCAATGACCTCCTCTAAAGAATATCCGGTAACTTTACTGAACGTCGGGTTAACATATTGGATTACCCCTTGCTCGTTGGTAATCATAATTGTCTCTCCACTCTGCTCAATAGCCTGTATTAAACGTTCCTTACCGCTTCTGCTCTCTTCCGTTCCGTTATATCACGAACAATTGATAATGCGAGTTTGCCACTACCTGTATGCAACTGAACAGTTGTGACCTCAACCGGTATATGTGTGCCATCTTTTCTGATATCTATGGTTTCAAAAGGTACTCCGCTGCTATATGCTAATTCATTTTTGAGTGTACTGCCCCAAGGGCCACGATATTCGGGCGCTTGTAACTCAGGAATATACATTTGCAGCAATTCTTCACGACTATAGCCGAGCAGTTCGCAGGCTTGGCGGTTAGCATCAATGATACGATCTTGCTCATCTTCAATAAATATAGCATCACCAGCGTTTTCAAATAAGGCCCGGAAATAGCTCTCACGTTCCAATAAAGCCTTTTCAGTCTTTTTCTGGTGGTTATATCGAGTGCTGTGAAGGTGACACCTTGTGATAGATCTGATGCATCTAAAGGAGTTGAGCTGAGAAGCACGTCAATAAGAGTTCCGCTCTTTTTCTGCCATTGTGTTTCAACTGTACCTGTTCCATGAAAAGCTGAATCAGTCTGTACTTCTCGTTTCCAACATATTCATAGCTGGCGTTATTCTCGTAGAGTATTCTTGAACTTTGATCAATCAGTTCATCTCGTGTGTAACCGGTTATCTCGCAGAGTCGTTCATTCACCTGTGTAAAAACCCTCTCAGATACCACTCCTATACCAACTGGAGCAGCGCGAAAGACGCTCTGCAGCTGGGCAGTACTGCTTCGGAAAGCCTCTTCAAATTGCTTTCGTTCAGTAAGGTCAATATCAAGACAAAATAATTCTGGGTCCCCGTCCGGAAATCTCAACTATTGCATGGCTGGAAAGTAGACTGACACGAGAACCATCTTTACGCATCAGAGATAATTCTGATGCCGGAATCGGAGCACCTGTTTCGGCCATCCATTGTATCGCCTGTTTAACATCACCCTTCATTTCAAGTGGTATTATCAAGTCCAAAAGATTTCTGCCAATCGCCTCATGGGCAATAGTATATCCATATAAATGCTCGGAAGCTTGATTCCAAAAATCCGTCGTCCCGTCGAGTTTATAACCCTGTACTGCGACGGATGGAATCTCTTGTAATAGTTTGTGAAATCGAACTTCACTTTCCTTCAATGCTCTCTCTACCTGCTTCCGTTTAATGGCAAGTGCTACATGATCAGCCACAGCAACCATTACCTTCATATCCGTTTGATCATAACAAAGAGGATTGTTATAATTTTGAACCGCCATCACCCCAACTATCTCTCCCAAATACTTCAAAGGAACTCCAAGCCAAATTTCCGCTGGTGTACATCCAGGAATTACCAACCTACTTTTATCTCGCTGGGCCAATATATCTGATTTGGTAATCATGATAGGGGCACCAGTTCTGATTACTTCTGCTGTTAAGGAGGCTGTTTTGCTGATTTCTATCACAGGTGGATAATTAACATCCACTGTATCAACGATATACGGGAAGGTTACCGAATCATGAACCTTATTGAAAGAAGCGTATAAAAATTGGTTGTATCGATTATAGAACTGAGTATGAGATGTATTGTTTTATACAGTTCGTCTAAGCTTGACGTTGTGTTTATGGCATTGGCAATCTCGAACAACGTAGAATTGATTTTCTCAAAGCGCTGATTTTGAACTGATTCTCTCTCGAGCAAAGCTATTCTCAGTTGCAACTCCTTATAGGTGGGTATGTCAACCATTGATCTAAGCCTCAAGTTAAGTAGAGTTGTCCATGTAGTGTTATTAATCCGAAGGGTGATTACCGGACATATTTATTATTTTAATTGTCAAACATAATCATGTAATATCAAACATTTGACGAAAACAACAATGTCCGCTAATCAACGTACTTATTAGTAGGCGCATTTTAAAAACGGAAGTACGCAAATTGGAACACAAATCAACTATATTTATATCATCTTGACACCTGACAAGCAAAAACAGAATTGCGCTGATAAATTGCCAGATTCCATTAGGTGGAAAATCTACTGTGCGTAGAAGTTAAGACAGGGTATATCCTACTCCCCGGAAAGATATATATTGGCAATCTTAAGCGTTAAGGATAATTGCAAATTTACCTTCTTCCTAAAAGTGTTGACCTGCTGTTCAACTGGAATTGTTAAAAATGGAGCAACTTCAGAGAAGAGCTTACCAAAAGACAATGTAAACCTGAAGGCAACTTTGAGAGTGCAGACCTTTAATGTGGCAATATAATACCTGTCCTGATAGTTGGAAATTTGACGGTGGCGGTGGTGCTGCGTTAAGGTCAACTATTTTCTTAATTCAGCTATTCAGTGATGAGGGTGGCGATATCCTTTTTTGACAGAGGCTTCATCGCAAACCCCTTTATCCCGTAGATTTTTGCCTTTTCTTTTGAAATCGATCACCGAAACCAGTGCAGAGAATGATTGGCAGTCCTGGTTGTATCTGTAACATATCGAGCCAAATCATTTCGAGTCATGCCCGGGATCGTCTGATCGGTGATCACCAGGTCGAAGCGGTCCGGTTGACTTTGGATTATTTTAGGGCCTCGATGCTGTTTGTCTTGCCGTTACCCTATAGCCAAGCCGCTCGAGCATAGTCCTACCATTTCTGCAAGCATCCCCTCATCATCGATAAAAGACAAATAGTCATTACGGTTTGACTTAACTCTAAATATATAGTTTTCGGCTTCTGGAAAAGCTGTATCTGATTGGATAGGAAAGTACACATGAAAAGTTGTCTTTTGCCTGGTAAACTTTTATAGGAAACAAAGCTGTCATGTTTTTTTGCGACCATGGATGATTGCAAGCCCCATCCCTGTTCCTTTACCTATTCCTTCGTAGTGAAAAACGGATCGAAAATTTGACTTGTTATTTCCGGTGCTATTCCTGGTCCTGTATCTCCAAGTTGATATTTCTACAAATTGTTCCGGCTGCACATGGGGTTCACTGACAAGGTCGGCCAAGGCCATCTTTGTTTTTCAGCGAACTGTCGATAGTGCTGCCTGTTTCTTCCATTGCGTGAAAAGCATTAGTGAAAGATTGGTCATTATCTAATTCATCTGGTGTTGGATCTGCGAAAATCAGCCCTGGCGCTGGCTCAATATATTGCTGCATCTCTATGGTTGTAGGAACGAGGCCCGAAATATTTTAAGGACTTCTTTTACTATTAATGCCGGTTTCAGAATAATCTCATCTGTTTCAGCCTGGCGGCTAAAGGCGAGAATCTGCCTGACGAGCTCCCTAGCCTGTGACTCGCATTGACAACATTATTGATATCATTTCGCATTATCGATCCTGTTGGAAATCCAATCGAATCATCTCTGAATAACCAATTATGGCTGTGAGAATATTGTTAAAATCATGAGCAATACTGCCAGTCAGAATGCTAATGGCTGTGATTTTTGAGCTTGGAAAAGTTTCGGTCTTTTTGCTCAACATGTCTTTTGTATTCCTCAAGTCTGTTATATCCATTGAGGAAACATTAATTTCCGTTAATTCTCTGTTTGGTCGAATTGGGGAGTGGCTTTCATCATCACCCAAGAGGGCTCTTGTTCAGAAGCATGTGTTATCCCAATAATATAGTCAATCAGTGGTTTTTTGGTTTTTTCCACAATATTTACAGGGGATTCATCTGTAGTGAGTGTTTCCATTTTCACCAATGAACCCCCATCCAGGTTCGGCTGTACTTTTTCCTAAGAGCTGCTCTTCTTTAATCCCTAAGATTTTTAGAGCAGTACGATTGAATTTTTTCACCTTATCTTTCTCTACATCATGGACAACAACTCCAGCCTGAATGGTCTGAAGTAAGTTTTCCACCTCGATCTCACTATCTCGCAATGAATTTGTTGATTGTGTGTTTTTTTCTATTGCCTGTTTGAGTTCGGAGATATAGGAATCGTTTTTTCGTTCAGCTCTTATAAGTCGAACCATCGCTGCTACCCGAGATAGGAGCTCACGGTTTGAAACTGGTCGAGCAATATAGCCATCAGCCCCAACGTCGAAGACCATCCGCCTGATCATGGGATGATATCTTTACACCAGACATCATCATGATATATTTTTTCGAGATGATCTGGATTTTTCTTTAGTTCCAGACATACCTCTGTTCCAAGAATATCAGGGAGTTGAACGTCGAGCAAGATAAGGTCAGGGTGCTCCTGTACCGCTTTCTCCAGACACTCACTGCCCGTTTCTGCACCCAAGACCTCGTACCCTTCCTTTTTTAAGATGCGTACAGTTACAAAAAGAATGTCGGGATCATCATCCACTACTAAAATGCGAATATCGTTGTTATCCATTATTTCTCTTGGTATGTAAGGAAATGGTAAATGTCGTTCCTGAGCCTTCCTGACTTTCGGCCGCAATTTCGCCTTGGTGCGCCTCAATTATTTTGCGGGTTATGGTCAATCCCAAGCCAGTACTTTTCTCTCCACCTGTCTTGACTGCACCGGTCTTTGAAAAAGGGGTGAAGAGCTGTTTCAGAGAGTCCTGACTCATGCCGACGCCGTGATCTTGTACAGAAAAGACTATACGTTCAGCGACTTCTTTCAGGGTGACAGATATACATGTTCCGGCTGCTGAATGTTCAATTGCGTTCCCCAGTAAATTACTCATCGCCTGCTCAATCTTATCACCATCTACTGAAATTTCAGAAAGACTTGGGTCAATAGCCACATCCAGGGCAATCTTTTTTTTAACAGCCTGAATCCGAGCCAGGACAAGACTTCTCTGTAAAATATCAGCAGGGTTCACCGGGGCGATGTTAAGTTGAAAGCGGCCGGCCTCAATAGCACTGACATCGAGAAAATCATCAACCAGTCGTTTCATAAAATAAGCAGAATTTTCGATTCTGGTCAGAAAGCCAGTATGCTCCTCATCGAGTTGCTCTCCGGTTTCGTCAAGCAGAAACTCGGCATAATTGAGGATGACCGAAATCGGTTTGCGCAGGTCATGAGCCGCCATTCCCAGAAACTGGTTTTTAATAGTGTTGAGATGTGCAAGTTGCGCGTTTTTTTTATGGAGTGAGCGAGTCAGATTGTTCAACTCCTGATTGGCATCGAGCAATTCCGTACGTAGCAGTTCCAGTTCTTCAGCGTCACTTTTTGCAAACACCAGGATGGAATCGCTAACACGCCGAAAAGTGAAAAGATATGATCTTGGTAGAGAATTGGGTATGCTGAGGCTAAGCAGCGAATGACTGTCTTTATGAATATATTCCTCTAACCTGAATGACTGCTGAAAATCAACCAACAGCTCCCCAAAGCTCCGACCGACAACGGATGTACCCAGAAGTCCCTGGCAATACCTGTTGGCCGCCAGTACCACTCCATCTTCACCCAGCTGGAAAAAAAGAACCGGCATATCATCTTGAAAATATTCGAGGATAACCTTCGATTGAGCGGATGATAGGCGCATAGAGGAGTTTATAAATTTGCTTCCAATTGAGCAAGTGATTCGAGGTAATTGGTTCCAGGATAATTCTTCAGCACTCCTGTTCCACCCCATAAGAAAGCATGGCCACCGACAATCATATCAAGATTATTGAAATGTGCATTTATGGTTTCAAGGGTTGCCCCTAGAGCGGATATGTTGAAGGAGACGGCCAGTGATAAGCCTATGAGATTGGGCTGTATTTCGTCAATAAATTTCAACAACTCGTTAACCGGGGTATTGGCACCGAGAAAGTGTGCATCCCAGCCATGCAGTTCAAAGATATCCGCGACCATCTTTCCGCCAAGCTGGTGGTATTCGTTGGCAGTGCAGGAGATGATGGCCTTCTTTGCCGATTGGACGCCGGTAAAGAGGTGTGGATATGTGACACTCAGCATATTCTCGGTTATCGTTGTCGTCAGATGTTCCCTGGCAACGCTGATTTCATTTCTTTCCCATAGCTCACCAATTCTGTACATGCTTTTCTGAAAGAGATCAGTATAGAGTTCTCGAATTTCTATTTTGTCATCGAGAAGAGTCGTGACAATGTTGAGACATGCTCCCTTGTCACCTTTGAGGAGTGAATTGAGATAGGTTTGATAGAGCTCGTTTTTAATCATCATATATTCATTCTCTGTTCAGCCTGTTGCTATGAAACTATTTCTTTCGCCTTGTGGATGGTTTGTTCCACCGCAGCAATCCAAGCACTAGAAAAACGACCGGCATCAACAAGCCAGTGGTGTATTCCACGGAGTGATCCTGGTATATTATTTTTTTCATCTATCACAGCGCTTGCCAGCAGAAACCCGGTATTTTCATACGCCTTTTTCATGTCTGGTTCTACATTCTGATCAAACTCCTCTGCCAGGTTGTTGAATACCTTTTCCTCGATATGTTTGAGTCTGTTTGCTTTCAGTTTTTCCGCAGAGTTGAACAGTTTCTGATAGAGGGCTTTGTTCTCAGGAATAACTATTGTCAGTTCCTGAGAGAGGCGATAGAGTGTGGATTCCAGCATGAGAGACGGCATTCCCCTTGCAGCTAGTACCCGGCACAGCCAGTCAACCTGTTTCTGTAAATCGATTTGATCTAGAGCTGTCAGTGTAGTCAACCAACAGAAGTCACTGTCGCTAAATCGTTTACCCCTTTTTCCATAACGCTTTTCGTAATATGGATACTCTATCCAGCACCGACAGCTGGCATTCAATGCAGCCTCAATTTCCCTTTTGTCAGCAGGAATGGGGTGGATGCCTGCTTCCGGGTTGATCCGGGCCACATGAAAGGTATCTTTACTTTTCTTTAGTGGGAATAGGGTATTATAAAGCACTTCCAGGCCGGCAAATGCCTCATGGGCGGCCTCAATTACCGGACCATGCAATGCCTGATCATCAAATACTTTGTTCATCTTTGCGACAAACTGTTGCCACCGGGTTTTAACTTTATCTTTATAGCTGGAATAATAGCGGCTGCCATCTAATTCATCAAGATGATAGCTCTTGGTAATATCTGGCTGATGCATATAATTTCCCAGCGTTGAACCTTCCATTACATACAGGTATCCCAGAATAAAGAGAGGCCGTTCAACGCTTCTTAACCGGATTTTTTTCGTTATTATCAGAGCGGCTTCGATGGAAGGAGTGTTGTCTGAGGAAATTCTTGGCTCGAAAAAGTGCAGATCATGCATAAGCAGAGGTAATTTTCGTAAACCATCCTCCCAGACACCAACAATCTGTTCATTTACTGAAGCAGCAATCTGGTCTTCCAGGACACTATGGATAATACTCAGTGCCCTAAGCTGGTTAACATAACATTCCAAAGGAAGTCGGTGTGCGATTAGTTCACTGAAATAGGGTAACGATTCTAGTTTCGCATGATAAGCTGCTGTCTCAGCTTTCAATGTTTCAATTATCTTCATATTCTTTCCTTTTTAATGCTTTCAATTCAGTAGATGTGCCCTTTGTGTATAAGTAGCAATTTGAGACAAACATCTCTTCTGCTTAATCTATCAGCAATAGGGTCACCACAAAAGATAAATATCTGCCACTCTCATATACACCGTAATATTTCAAGGGCTTTATTGTGGACATTACCTGTATAAGCATTTCGGTGAAGAAAGATGCTTCTTAAAAGTTACAGTTTAGTGGGAAGGATGGCTGTTAAAGAGTTTCCAGATAGGATAGGTCCAGTTAAAAAAAAAGAGAATTGATCAGAAATGGAGTAACTGCATAGAAGAGGTATCCAAAAAACCCCTCTCAAAAGCAACAGAACCCCAGCGAGAGATCATCTACTAAGTTCTGGTTCTCATTAGCCCAGACACCTATCAACTTTTATCGAGCCGTCCATCCGAGATGCTGAAGATTTTCATCCGAGACATTGCTCCATTTCTTACCATCGTCGGCGTTGATACTACTTTCTTAGCAGTGCAGCAATTGCAGATATCGTGTTGTTTTTCAGTTATCTTGCATGATGCTTGATATGGTTAACAAGGTTAACAATAAACAGATGCCCATTGTTTTCTCGATGCCGACCGTTGCCGGTGGAACTGTGGCTGGTCTTCCTGGAGGATGATATCAACCCGCGCAGGTTCATCTGTTTTGACTCAATTTGCCGGTGGGGGCTTCAGCGAGGATCACCGACCGGAATCCCTGGGGGCACGTGTGAGATCACGATTGGAACGGAATCGCTGATGACCGAGAGTGATGTGATATTGTGCATCTTGTCTAACACATTATACCCTGCATAAGATTGCAAAAGCTTGTTACGAAGTTTCTCTATAATAATTCGAAAATAAAAGGAAAATGTATGAGCCTTTTGGAGAACATCATTGCTGGTTTGGTTAGCGGAGTCTGTGCAACTGGAGTAGTAACGTTGTTTGCAGTGTGGTTGCGAAAGCGCGTGGTCGATAAATACAAACTTACTAAGGACGCCAAGGTGATTTTAGCTTCTCTCTGGGATGAAGGGTTAATCCGTCCGGTCTCTGCAATTTCCAAAGAGCTGAAGATCCCGGTAGAGGAAGTCAAGAAAGAGTTGGAAAATCTAAAGAAAAACGGGCAAGTACCCAATTAGAAAAAAAACCGAAAAAGGGACGCCGCTGTGGAAAATTACATGGAAAGGGCAAGAATATCTTTCACAGATTTCATGGTTGGGAGATATTATGTCTTGAGCGAGTTGTGTTGATACTCATTGTATCCACTGCGCTGTTTCTCATTCGGACGCCGAGTATTGCAAAACGGACGGTGATGAGCATTGATCGGTATACTCCATTTTTCACCATCTCTAGGCTCGATAGTACTTTCAAATCTGCCTTCCGGATAAATTAACAATCAACCCTTTTCTGTGGTAGAGATTTTTCAGATTATGTGTGCTTTGCACTTCAGAGAAAGTGTTAGGCTGATCGTAAGATACCACAACAATATACATAACAAACTCTCATGGCCTAAAGTCCACATCTTTCCAATAAGTCTTAACTTATTCCTGTCTCCCGTTCAGAAAAAATATAGCAAAGCGGTTGGCCGTAATCATACCTGTAAAAAAAAAGTAACCACAACGTAGGATGGTTTGGTTTAATTACTACGAATTGTTAAATTGTTAACACCAAAAACACGTTATTACAATTACATAATTGCTTTGTCTCTATCAGAGTTAATAGAACCTGGTACGTGAATTGTTGAAGAAGGTATGTTGGCGGAAAAAGGAGCGGGATAGTGAAACATATGCCTATTGCTGTTGTACAAGGTCTTGAGTATTCCCGATTGGCTTTGGAGATGTCTGCCAAGTACATGGGGTAAAAGTCTATAGATACAGCTGTCGAAGACGTTTTACTGAGTTTGCTGACGTCTCTATGGTGCTGTCAAAGTCGTGGTTTCAACGCGCATTTAAACATTAACCAAGCTGTGCGCACATTGGTCGCTCTTCCAATCGAAAAACTAATTTTCCCAAGAGGGAAATCAGTCCATCGCCATTCAATGCGACAGGTGCGAGTAACTGCCCTAAGTGGATCGGCTGCAGATCGACTGAAGTGAAATCCTTTGTCGTTGTATTTTTCTCACTAAAAATTTGAAAAAGATTAAAAAATATGAGAGGGGGTTCACTCTGTGATACCCCTGGTCTGTTATAGTCTGTTCTTAAGATGGGAATGAGTTGAATTTAAAGAGAGACAGATAAGGAGTCGGTCAAATGCATCTAGATAATACAGCACGATTGTTTGAGGAGTTTCCGGATCTTTTTCGTAGAAAACAAATGGTTCATGGCTTTGAGTGTCAGGATGGCTGGTTTGGTTTGATCTATGAACTTGCTGAACGGATAAGAAGGTACTCAGTTCAACTTTCTGGATTCGGTGATTTTCAGGTTGATCAGGTGAGGCAGATAATGGGTACGCTGCGCGTTAAAGTTCGAGGTGGTGACGACATTATCCTGAAGTTGATTCAAGATGCTGAAGAAAGATCTCGGACTATCTGTGAATTGGACGGTGAACCGGCAACCGGACTGTTTGTGTGTGCTCCTCACTGGTATCGGCATCTTTGTGAAAAATGTGCTGAATTGCACGGATGTATGACTATTGAGGATTCTCTTCGTGCAAACATGGCAGAGACGTCAATGTATGAACAATTTCAACAAATGGAATAACTTACCTGGTCGTGAAAAGTTCGATCTTGCAATGACAGTGAACCTTGGGAGGTTTAAACAATGTTATCTCAAACAAAAGTAGAAGAGTTGAATGCTAGGTTTGCAACCAAATTTGCTATGGGTGCTGTTGTCGAGAGGAAATCCAGCAAATGGAATTGTAAATTGTCCGAAATGCTTGTCGGTAATTATTTGATAATTCCTATAACATCGGCGAAAATGTTGAAATCTGAAGGGTACTCGATGGATAATTGCTGTCGGGAGTATAAACGTCAATGTGCGAAGCTGGAATATTGTGTTTTTTCAATCCGCAGTCGATCCGGAGAGCGTCTCGCAACCCTTGGATTGAAGTATGATGAATACCTTTGGCGTTTTGATCAATGTTTTGGGCCATCCAACAGCGAAGTATTGGAAGAGACACTGGAATTTCTAGACGAAGATGGAGTGTTGCAAACAGAAGGGTATGCGACTGATATCTATTACGTAGCTCACGAGGTCGTTAGATTGATGAATTCAACCACGGGCAGTCATTGATTGGTATTGCTGGGGCAAGATCGATTCGTCGGCGGCAAGGCTGCTTTGTAAAAAGAATCTCAGGCAAGCAATTTTCGCACCAAAGCCAGTAATTCAGATGGAATAAAAGGTTTTGCCAATACCTCGTCAGCTCCGAGCTTTTTTGCAATGGGCAGGTAGGCCTGCGGCTCCAATATGCCCCCACCGGAAACGACAATGCTCTTGAGGCCAGGGTGATGTTTTTTGAGGTCCATAATGACTTCCAGTCCATCTTTTTCCGGCATAACTACATCGGTAATTAACAGATCCGGCGTATTGGTACGAAGGGCGTTAAGTCCTTGAGCTCCGTCAGTTGCCGAGAGGACATTGTATCCTGACCGAGTCAATAGATCACACATCATGCTTAGCATATTTTCATTGTCGTCTATGACAAGGATTGTTTTCATATCGAACCTGATCTCTCCAGTATTTAATAACACATCGTTTATTAGTTGGGCTCGAATCAAATACGCTCCTTGCCCTTATCTCCCTTGTTCGTAAATATTCTTTCTTATTTTCTCAAAAGCATTTTTTGTACCAGTTCAAAGTAAACTGCTCAGAAAAATATTTCACTATATAATATCAGATTCTTAGATAACAATTAGCCTTCTCCCTGTAAGTATCTTAAAAGCACAGCGGAAAGAAGAGAAAAAGGAGCTAAAAACATCATCAGGCTACAGACAAAAGCCAGTAATGATTTGAGCCGGGCAACATTCAGTGGCATATGTTGCACAAAGTGATTTTTTTTCGCTATGGAGGGCAGTTGTTAAAGACATTTCCTGAATCTGATTATCCGTGATAAGCTGTTGCTAGATCTAACGTACCACAAGGGGTACCCTTAAAATACAAAACAACCTATCTTTGGTAAGATGCTAATTTTGTAAATAAAATTTGGAGGATGCTATGGAATGGTCAGATGATTACAAGATCGGGATACCCGTAATAGATTCCCAGCATAAGCGACTTTTTCAACTTATATTTGAACTAAATAAGGCACTTAAGGCCGGTCTTAGGCGTTCAGACCTTGAACAACTGCTTTCTGGCCTCGATCAATATATAACCAGGCATTTTCAGTTAGAAGAAAAATATATGATGGAAAGCAATTACCCGAAACTAAATATTCAACAAAAAGCTCATGCTTATTTCACTCATAGATTTAGAGAGTTAAGTGAAGAGGTGAGTCAGGGTGGTATGACACCAACTATTGTCCAAGCTATTAAGGGTGAGTTGGCTGAATGGTTTAAGGAGCATGTAGCTGGTCTCGATGTAGATTTTGGAAAATTTTATCAAGTGCAAGACAAGAACCGGTAAGATTAGATAGTTTCCATCCAGAAACGATTCACTTTGTTGGGCAAAGAGCATTCCTGGCACAATAGAAAATGTTTTTGTCTTCATATGAAATGCTCCCTTCGGTTTTACCCGATTCGTCCCATCTCTTTTATATGGACTGCCGCTGGCAACTTTCAAAGCTGCTACTCTCGGTCTCATCTGCAACGAATATCCTCTGCGTACCTTGAATTTTTAAACTCTTCGGCAAGACACTGCGAAAGCAAAGCGCCATTGGGGAGCTGTCTCAATTGGTCGATAACTAAAATTTACTCCAGAGCTTTATGTCAGCTCTCCGTACCTTTGGCTGTCGGGATTTATTTCCACTTTTATGGACAGCAGTGAGGTGAAGTGTATTGTTGCGATTGTGTTAGACATATTAAGATATCGTTTTCAGAAGCAATTTAAGTTTTAAATGAGGCCATGTTTATCTAAATTGTGCTACGGTATCAGGCTCGTAGGCCTTTAAAATTTAGGAGATAACACTGGAATTATTTGAAAAGGAATAAAGTTAATGAAAGCTCATGTATTATCATTTCTGGCTACTTTGTGTCTGTTTACCATCGTCTTCTTTGCACAGATTGCTGCAGCTGACACCAAACTTATAGGCTCGGGGGCAAGTTTCCCGTACCAGATCTATTCGCTTTGGTTCATGCTGAATAATCAGGCTAATAAGGACATTGAAGTAGACTACACTGCCAAGGGATCGGGTTCGGGGATCAAAGATTTTCAGAACCATGTCGTTGATTTTGCTGCAAGTGACGCCGCCATGAATGACCAGGAAATTGAAAAAGTACAAGAAGGTGTACAGCTCCTGCCGATGACTGCAGGTGAGGTCGTTCTCGCCTACAATCTGAAGGGAATCAAGAAATTGAAACTTTCCCGCGAAGTTTATCCGCAGATCTTTCTTGGCAAAATTAAGAAGTGGAATGATCCGGCGATCACAAAAGTTAACCCCGGTGTTAAACTGCCCGATCTTGATATCACCGTGGTCAGCCGGGGAGACAGCTCAGGAACAAACTTTGTGTTCACCAAGCATTTGAGTACCATCTCCGAGGAATTCAAAAACGGCCCGGGCTATGGCAAAAAGGTAAACTGGCCTGCTGCTGTGAAATTGGAAAAAGTCTCTTTGAATCTCGGAGTATCCGCTGCTATTAATGCGATCCCGGGCGCAATTGGCTATATTGATTATGGTTTTGCTATTTTGGCAAATCACGAGATGGCCAGCCTGCAGAATAAAGAAGGTAAGTTTATTGCCCCGGGGCTTGAAGGTGGCCAGGCGGCTCTTGCCAGCGGCGCAATCCCGGAGAATATGATCGTCTGGTTATCCGATCCTGCCGGTGATCAATCCTATCCTATCACAACCTATACCTGGATGATGTTTTATAAAAAATATAGCGATCCGCAAAAAGCAGAAGCATTGCGCAGGATGGTTATATTTTGTCTGGATAAAGGGCAGAAAATCTCTGATAGATTCGGGTATATTCCATTGCCCGCGAATGTTGTTAACGTTGTTCGGGCAGCTGTGGCCAATATAAAATAAAAACCAATTTCAACGTTGACCAAGCTTGGTCAACTACAGCATGCAGTGAAAATAACTCAATGATCCTTCATTTTGCTGGTGGATTATTGAGTATTTGTGTGGAAAAAAACTTCTCAGCCAAATGCAGTTTCCGCAACAAAGACCGCTTTTTCGTCTGGTGATCCTGCATCCTGCTGAGTATGTCGGACAAGGCGCGAGTGGCTTCAACAATATGGCTGCCCTTGTTCAGCATGATACATTCGGCTCGCTCGCCCATTGCCGCATCGGTCACCTCGGCACGGGTCGGTATTCCTTTTTTGGCTAAGCCGTCGAGTACCTGCGTGGCCCAGATGACCGGCACGTGGGCTGCCTCACAAATCCATAAGATCTGCTCCTGCACCTCAGCAAGTCTACCAAAGCCACATTCAATAGCCAGGTCGCCGCGTGCAATCATTACACCGCAAAGTGGGGTTTCCATCGCCTTTAAAAGCATGGCCGGAAGGTTGTCAAAGCCCCTGGGGGTTTCTATTTTCAGCACAATTGCGGGTAATTTTTTCCCCAATTTCCCCATGTGCACTATAAGGTCTTCCACGTCTCTGGCGGTGTTGGCAAATGATAATCCAACCATGTCGGCGTGTTTCACCACAAATTGTAAGGTTGCTAAATCTTCATCGGAAAGGGCAGGGAGGCGCAGTTTGCTCTCCGGCAGGTTAATGCCTTTTTCGCTTCGAAGGGATTTTCCACCTGGCTGGGTAAGCTTAATACGTACCTGTATTTGTTCTGCTTCTTTTTGCTCAATGATGCCACTGATGTTCCCGTCGTCAAACCATATGTGCTCGCCCACCTGTACGTCATCGAGGACTTCAGGGATGGTGCAGCCAATAGTCACAGGATGGAAGTGGCCAGCCTCGTCGTAGTAGGCATTGAACCCTGGTTCTGCGCTTTTTCTCAATATAAGTAAATCACCGGTTTGCAGGGTTATGGAACCGGGTCTTCGAGGGAGCTCGCCTATCTGCAGCAGTGTTTTCTCTTTGCTGTTTTTATTCTTGAGTCGTAACTTCAGGCCGGTGGTGAAGTAAATCGTTTTTTGAGAAGTGGTCATGCAGCCGTTCTGAGTAACTGCAATTACGGTTAATTTTCGTTTGGAACCCCTGGCATCGATAAGGGAGATGATATCGTCCTTACAACAATTTTGCGACCAGTTACCAGATACAGGGAGACATGCGTCTGCACCCACTGCCGTTTGGGCCGATGAACCTTCTGGGTACAACCAGATGTGTGCAGGGTGTAATAAAACCCCCAGCTCGCTGCGTTTGGGGCGAACTTTCTGCACGGCAGGTCCAGGCAGGATGTCACCTGTACGAAGTTTTGGACCACAGAGGTCCATGAGGATGCGACATTTCCTGGCAGTCATTCCTTCGGCATAACGAATATTGACCACCATTCGTTCCCAGACCTCAGGGTCGTCATGGGCGCAGTTGATACGCGCACAATTCATCCCGTTCTGTAAGAGGTTTTTCACCAGGTCATAATTATCAGCGGCCTCACGGGGCATGGTAACCATGATCCGAACTCTACGACCCGGCGTGGGGTCGCCCATCAGGGCCGTGTTGTTTTCTTCCAACAGCCGACGACCTTCCTGGAAGCAAAAGAGAGGTTTTTCCTTTGGCGTCCATTGCTTACCTGCTAAATTGTACAGGTGGCTCAACACGGTATCAAGCGTTGCCTGGACTTTTCGTTCTGCGCGCCCCATGGAGGAGAGTCCGAGGTCGGAGAGCATTACCTGTATTTCCCTGATGTCATGCAAGCGAAAGGCGAGGTATTGCAGCAGATTGCGAGCGCTCATTTGGCAGTGGGGATGAATTTTGTCGAGGTCCTTGTAGCGTGTTTCTTTCTCCAAAACATCTTTGCGAATAGCTAGTAACTGGGCCGTGAGGTCAGTTATGTCGGGAGGTGGGCAAGGGAGGAACTCGCGGGGGTTGGGCTGTCGTTTCGTCATAGCTAAAATGGGTATCACGTCAAGATTAAAAAATAAGATATTGCTTACTGAAACCCTGAAAAAAATATGAGGTGTCTGGATCTCGTTCCACCTGGTACCGGGGGCTTGTCTTTTTTCAAGTCTCAGAAAACTCTCTTGATATACAATATATCTAAAGCTGCTTATTGCACCTGGGAAGCAGGTCTATTGCCTGAGTAGTTTCCGTCCTGAAACGGGCATTTATTTATCGAACGCCTCAATTTTGAATCAAATGTCTCGTTTCAGGATGGAAACTAAGTAGACACAAGGGCTACAAAACGTGCGAATCATATCAAAAGAGTCATGAAAAATGCGGGCGAGGGCGTTCCGCAACTTTTTGTCCCTGTAGTTTTATACACAGCACATTAAGATTTTATTATGATTTGTTTACTATTGCGGTCTTAAAGCGTCTTGCAAATGTGTGGAGATTAGGTTGGAAAGATAAATGAAATTTTCATGAAAGGTCGGAGCGACAAGATGTCTGGCCAGGTATTACATTGACGGGGGTTTTTAGAACACTAAGTCGTGCCTTTTGATTTTTTTATCCAAACCCTGGCGGGTAATGGCGAGGAGTTTTGCAGCTTGGGTCTTGTTGCCATTGGTACGTCGCATCGCTTTATTGATCAATATGATTTCTAAGCGTTTGCTTTGCTCAGGAAGGGAAAGATAGCCTTCGGTTGTTTCATTATAATTGTTGTTGTTTTGAGTCAGGTAGAGGGACCGAAGATCCTTGGAAAGATGATTTGGCTCGATGAGCTGTGTTTCGGTGGTCAGAGCAACCAGTCTTTCAATTTCTTTCTGAAGTTGTCTCACATTTCCCGGCCACCCATAGCTTTCAAACAAATTCAGTACATCAGGAGAAAATCCTTGGATATCTTTACCAAAACGCTCATTTGTCAGCTTAAGAAAATGCATTGAAAGCGGTATGATATCCTCCTTTCGATCTCTCAGTGGCGGCAAAGTTATTTCTATGGAGAAGAGGCGGAAAAAAAGATCCTCTCTGAATCGTCCCTTTGATGTCTCTTCAGACAGATCACGATTGGTGGCGCTGATGAGGCGCAGGTCATATTGGTAAGAGACATTACTTCCCACCCTACATCCTTCTTCCTCTTGTATGGCCCGTAGAATCTTTGGTTGAATAATTAAGGGCATTTCTCCAATTTCATCGAGAAACATGGTCCCACCGCTGGCCTCCTCAAAGAGTCCTTTTCTTGCAGAATCTGCGCCCGTAAATGCTCCCTTTTCGTGACCAAAGAACTGGCTCTCCATTAAGCCCTCAGGGATACTGGCGCAGTTTATCGGGATAAAGGCTTTTCTCTGGCGGTCTCCATATTGGTGAATCATTCTGGCGATAAGCTCCTTTCCTGTCCCATTTTCTCCCTGGATCAAAACGTTGACCGGAGTCTTGCTGATAACACGAACAAGTTTCAGTACTTCTCTCATGGCCGGACTTTCTGCGACGAGGGTTACTCCGTCGACTGATTCTTTTTCAAGGCGCTCCGCTTCTTTTCCAAGGGACGTGGCAATACGAAGTATTTCTTGGTTGAGTACGATGGACTCGATTGAAAGTGATAGGAAATGGGAGATTTCTTCGAGACGGGCCTGGTCCTTCTCTGTAAAGATCTGGTTATCGATTTTATTTAGGAGTTGCACCGCACCGGTAACACTGTTTCCATTAATACTCTTTATAGGGGCACATATCAGGTTTCGACAGGTAAAGCCGGTTTGTTCTTCTGTAGACATATGATACCCGGGATGACCTTGGAGATCATTTATCAAAGATGATTTTCCGGAGCTTATAACATCACCGACGATACTTCCATTGATCGGTGGCTGAATTTTCTGGTGTTCAAGGCCAGTTCCGAAGATGGAGCATATTTTTTTGCTCTCAAGTTCCATGATGAAGACGGTGCACCGCTCTACCTGCAATAAAGAAGGCAGGAAAGAAGAGTAAAAATTAAATATGGCGTGGTAATTTCCAGGAGTCCAGGCTCCTGCTAATTTAGAAAGTTTTTGTTTGAGCAGGGCAAGATATGATTTTGATTTGATGATTCGGTGTGTAGTGTCAGTCATAAGTGTAAACAGTGTTTGCGATATTGCCGTCGGCGAATCGATGTGTTAAATAATGTTGTTAATATTCAGATAGTTATCTGTCGAAAAGTCAGGTATGTCGTCTGGGGCCTCTTTTGAGAGACAAAGAAGGATTATCTCTCTGTTGTTTGCGTAATGTACTGATATGGTAATGTATATTCATTCAATGATTTGTTGATGACTTCGTGAACAAATATTGTCAACCGATGGTTGATGGTCAACAGTGTTAACGTTTTACCTATTGTTTACCATTGTAGAAGAAATCTCTCAACTGTGCTCGCCTTTTTATAAAAGAAACAGAAAAACTGTTATAGCGCAAAAACAAGGTGTTCGGTCCGATTGTCTATGATATAAGGCTGTTATCTTCATTATAAAGAATAAAAAATCACTTTTGGCACGATTACTGCTTCTCTCCGTGTAAAGCAAAACAGGTGTGCGGCGGATGGGGTCCAATAAATCTGAAAAAAGGTGAAAAGATATGCAAGATAACCGTGAGAATGTTCAGTTTCGTCAGGTAGGTAAAGGATTTATAATTAATCAGATGGAAGGAATGGCCGGGCGTGTACTCACGCAGATATTTGAGGATCGGAAGAAAAAAACCTATGTGAAGGTTAACGGAGAGATCATTCCTCTTACCGAACAACACAGCTACCTCGCTTGCGATTAAATCGAGATCTCTGTAATACAAAAATGTTGTCTGATTAGAGATCGATATTGGGAATGTACGTAATGAACGAGCAAGTGTATATTATTATTGCCGGGAACAAAGGAAAAGTTGTTAAAATCCCATTTTCAGCAAAAAAACTTTGCATCATCAGTATGGCAACCGTTATAGCTCTCCTTGTTCTCACTGTAGCCAGTATTTGTTCTTTTTCTCTCTATACCAACAACAGCAAGATCTCAAATCAACTGGCAGGAATGCGGGACAAGCTGCAGACCACTGACCAATTGATTGCGGAACGTACCCGGATGACCGAGGAGCAACGGCAGAAGCTTGATCAAAAAGTTGCAAGTCTTGAAGAGACCAACAATAGACTGGTGACTACATTCGCGGAGGAAAAGGAATCTTTGATCTCTACCACGGTCGAAGAACTCAATGAACGAAGTGAACGTATCGAAAAGTTCTTTGTCAGTCTTGGGGTTCAGATGCCACAGATCAGCGATACTGATTCTAACCGGAACGGCGGCTCCTTAATTCAATAGCCGGATGAACAGACAGACCATTTTGCTGAGTCAAAACAAAGAAAAAGGGGGCTTGTAGTTCCTTTCGGCAACACTTACCCATGGTGGCTGCCCCCTTATTCAATCAGTTACACTAAACTTTTTTTTGCTTCCTCAATGTTGAAACCATAGGTTTCTGTAACAAAATTCAGATCTTTATCTCCTCGTCCGCTGAGGTTGATCAGGATGCTTCCGTGTTTCATCTCTTTAGCGAGCTTCATGCAATAGGCAACGGCATGTGCACTTTCAAGGGCTGGGATAATACCTTCGACGCTGCTCAATGTATAAAACGCGTCGAGCGTTTCCATGTCATTGGCGATTTCATATGTGATACGCCCGTCATCTTTAAGAAGACAGTGCTCCGGTCCTACTCCGGGGTAATCGAGTCCGCTGGCAATGGAATATACCGGTGCCGGTTCGCCTTTCTCATCCTGCAGCAGGTAGCATTTGAAGCCATGGATAATTCCAGGTTTTCCGAATGCTGCAGTGGCCGCATGGTCACCCAGATTAAGAGATCGTCCACCCGGTTCAACGCCGATGAGTTTGACGGGATCGTTGATAAAGCCGGAGAAAATTCCCATGGCATTACTCCCACCACCCACACATGCACACACGACATCCGGTAGACTGCCGGTCATGTCAAGGAATTGCTCTCGACTCTCAATACCGACAACAGCCTGGAAATCCCGCACCATCATGGGGAAGGGATGAGGGCCAACCACTGAACCGATGCAGTAGATAGAATTAACCGGGTCTTTCAGGTAGGCTTGAAAGGCAGAATCTACCGCTTCTTTCAGTGTTTTGAGTCCGAAAGAGACAGGAACCACAGTGGCTCCAAGGAGTTTCATGCGGATGACATTGGGTGCTTCTTTTATAATATCGACCTCGCCCATATGAATTTCGCATTCAAGGCCGAAGTAGGCGGCAGCGGTTGCCAATGCAACGCCGTGTTGTCCCGCACCGGTTTCTGCAATTAATTTTTTCTTGCCCATATATTTGGCCAACAGGCCCTCGCCCATGCAGTGGTTGAGTTTATGAGCGCCGGTATGGTTGAGGTCTTCGCGTTTCAGGTAGATCTGGCTGCCTCCACACATTTTCGATAGGCGGTCTGCATGGTACACCGGAGTCGGTCGCCCCTGATAGTGCTTCCGAATGGAGCGCAGTTCTTCGATAAATCGATGTGTTTTGCTTATCGTCAGGTAGGCATCCGTGATTTTATCCATTTCTTCCTGCAGCTCTGGTGGGATATAGGAGCCTCCGTATGGGCCGAAGTGTCCGGTGGAATCGGGATGCTGATGTGGGTAGCGAGAGAAGTCTTTTGTCATGGTCTGTTCCTTTTTCGTTTACATTTGTGAGGGTTAAATAATGAACAGGATAATACATACTTTGAACAAAATGAGGTTGAATCGGTACCAATTCCTGCTTTCTGTACCTTTGCCGGGGGGAGCAATTCCGGTCATCGACATTTCCTCGCTTTTTTACCATCAATAATGATTAAGGACATGTGCATCTCCAGAAAAATTTACGGCCTGGCCTCCTGATTCGGCGAAAGAGGGCGTAGGATACGGTTACACAATATATATAACCCAGACGATTATTTTGTGCATTGCTAGAAGATATATTTTTCTAACTGGCTCGTCGTTTTGGCTATCAGTCGTTTTGCTGCCAGGAGACCCTGCGTATTGAAGTCAGTCCCAACCTGGATTAACTTGGACAGCATGATTGTTTTCAAGAAAGGCGGCACACTTTTCCGCGGCATCGATAAATTGCTGTTTTGCCTTAAACGTACAAATCTTAATAACCGCCTTATACAGCTCCTGCTTATGCCCTGTCGCCGTATCAAATGCTTTTTCGGCGCGGAGCAGAGCGCTCTCCAGCGCAAATATCTGAATTGCAGCATCGGCCAGGGTGAGGAGAATTTCCTGCTCAGCGGCAATCTTGGCTCCGAAAATCTCTACGGCATGATCGGTGAGTGCAAGATAGCAGTGTTTCATCTCTTTTAGTAGCCGTTTTTCCGAGGCAAAGTGTCCGTTAGTAACTAAATCAAGTGCCTGGTCCAGTGATTTTCCAGTCACTCCTTTGCGCATGAAAAGGCCAGGGATGAGTAGTCGGTTGATCTCGTTGGTTCCTTCGTAAATTCTCTGAACCCGCTCATCCCGGTAAAGCTGTTCAATTGGATACTCGGCGATATAGCCATAACCACCGTGAACCTGAAGCATTTCGTCGATTGCCCGGGCGGCTGATTCGGTGCAGAAAACCTTTGCCAGAGCGCATTCTGCGGCGTATTCCTCGATTCCTTTCTGGTATTCCGCGTAATAGTCGTCGGTATTTTTGTTGAGGGTGGCCAGGCGGTCGTCGATCATCCCCGCCAACCTGTAGACTACGGCCTCGGAAGCAAAGGTCATGGCCGTCACATCGGCGAGTTTTTCCCGGATGGCACCGAAACTGCTAATCTGGACGTTGAACTGTTTGCGCTCGTTGGCATAACGCGCGCCTTCGGCCAAGGCATATTTCTCCTGGCCGACGCACAGCGCCCCCAGTTTAAAACGTCCAACATTTAAGACATTAAAGGCAATCTTGTGACCTTTGCCGACTTCACCCAGTACATTTTTCACAGGTACCCGAACGTTATCCAAGATTACCTGCCGGGTTGAAGAACCGTGCATGCCCATTTTTTTCTCCTCCGGTCCGAGTTCCAGGCCGGGAAAAGTACGTTCAATCAGGAATGCGGTGAAATGCACTTTGTCGACTTTGGCAAAAACGGTATAAAGGTCGGCAAATCCTGCATTGGTGCTAAACTGTTTGGTGCCATTAAGGATATAATGTGTGCCGTCTTCTGTGAGAATTGCCGTGGTTTTTGCTCCCAGAGCGTCGGAGCCGGAACCCGGCTCGGTCAGGCAGTAGGCCCCGATCATTTCAGCGCGTATCAGTTTGCCCAGATAGCGTTCTTTCTGCTCGACAGTGCCATAATAGACCAGCGGCAGCGTGCCAATCCCTGTATGGCACATGTAGGTCAGGCCAAAGTTGAGGGAAAAAGCCAGTTTCTCAGTGACCAGCATACTGGTCACCTTATCGAGTTCCAGGCCGCCATACTCTTCCGGTGCATCGATCATCATTAATCCGAGATCCGCGCATTCTTTCAGTTTTTCAAGGAGGAGATCGAAATTTTTAGCCTCGATTTCAGCATTTACTGGTTGGACTTCGTTGGTGACAAACTGTTCGGTGGTCGCTGCAATCTGTCTATGCTCGTCACTGAAATCTTCGGGGGTGAAAACATCCTGGCAAGCGATTTCCTTTACCAGGAATTCACCGCCGGTAAATATATTTTTTGCCATATTCATACCTTTTGTAATCTCGCCATGTTCGTTTATATCTGCAATATTATCGTCAATGCTACCGGAAGATGCCCTTGAAAGATTCCCGCATCTGACGTTTGAGGATTTTTCCTGTGGGGGTTTTGGGCAGCGCCTCAACAAAGAGGATTTTCTTCGGGACTTTGAAGGAGGACAGGTGCTTTTTGCAGTGCTCGATGATCTCCGCTTCCGTGATTGTGGCTCCCGACTTGAGCTTTATTACCGCAGTCACTGCCTCCACCCAACGGGGATGCTCCAGTCCGACCACCGCAACTTCTTCCACGGCAGGATGTAAATAGACCGCTTCTTCGACCTCTCTCGACGCGACATTCTCACCACCGGTTTTGATCATGTCCTTAATGCGGTCGACAACGGCAATGTAACGGTCCTGGTCCAGAACGCCCAGATCACCTGAATGGAACCAGCCGCCGCGCATGGCGGCTTCTGTTTTGTCCGGCTCCTTGAAATACATAGTCATCGCGTGGGGTCCGCGGCCACAGATTTCACCGGTAATGTTTTCACCGGTTATTTCCCTGCCCTCTTCATCCTCAATGCGGGATTCCATATGCAAGCCACCCATACCGGCAGACCCGATTTTGGCAATGGCGTCTTCGGCTTTGAGAATGGTGTGGTAGGGAGCCAGTTCGGTCTGGCCGTAATAATTGTATACTCCGGCCTTAGGAAATTTTTCAAGGAGCTCCTTGAGAATCTCTTTTGGCATGATGGAGGCACCGTAGTAGCATTTTACCAGGCTGGACAGATTGTACCGGTTGAAATCCGGATGGCGGAGAATTCCTATCCAGACGGTTGGCGGGGCAAAGAAGGTGGTGGCCTTCCAGGTCTCAATGGTGGTCAGAATCTTACCGATATCCGGACTCAAGAGGATGTTGGTGCCGCCGATCCAGAAGATCGGGTTTAAGAAGACGTCCCGCTGAGCACAATGGTAAATGGGCAGCGCATTGACATTGATATCTGTGTGGTCGTATTTGCCATCGATAATGCAACCCATATATTGGGCAATGAGGGACTGGTTACTGATGATTACACCCTTTGGCAGGGATTCCGTGCCGCTGGTGTAAGTCATCTGGACCGGGTCTTCAATTCGCAGGATCACATCGGGTTCTGTCTTTGGAGCAGGGGAGTACCAGGCGTCAAAATCAATAAAGCCGTCAGCCGGCGGCAGCCCTGCTCCCTGATTCGACCAGATCAGGTGTTTGACCTGCGGCATTTTGTCGAGGACCTCTTTGACATTGTCGTAGAGGCTGTCTTCCACAATGAAGACAGTGCTCTCGGAATGGTTGAGGCAGTAGGCGATGTCATCGTCCTTCAAAAGGTAATTGACGGCCAGGTAGATAGCCCCAATCTTGGCGCAGCCCATCCAGGTCAGGACGTGATGATGGGTGTTGTGGGCCAGGATGGCAACGCGGTCATATTTTTTTACACCCAGGCTGGCAAGGGCGTTGGCCGCCTGGTTGCACTCGTCTTCCAGTTGGGAGTACGTCAGGCAGATATCATTGAATATCAGGGCGTTCTTATCGGGATAGTGATACCGGGTTCGGCGGATCATGTCGGCTATAACCCACCGGTTTATCCGGTTGTTCCGGTTCATGATAAAATCTATGTTTTCCGGGCTGATGGTGCTGTACCGTAGTTTATTCTCTTCCGATAGTGGTGCATACGTCATGATGTTGCCCTCCAGAAAGAATGGGTGCCTGTCCGGGATCTTCCAGATCAGATCGGTATCCGGGAAACACTCCCGGACGGTGTTTGTTTGTCTAACCCCTTATGAATTCGCCTCATTTATCTATAACATCTCAATTGCGCAGGCCATGGAAACTCCTCCGCCACCGCACAGGGTGGCAAGACCCAAAGACTTCCCGCGCTTTTTCATCGCATACATTAACGTGACCATGATACGGGCACCGGTAGAACCGACAGGGTGACCGAGACCGATGCCAGATCCGTTGACGTTGGTGATTTCCCGATTCAGCCCCAGCTCTTTTTCGCAGCCTATGTACTGGGCGGCAAAGGCTTCATTGACCTCGATGAGATCAAAGTCCTTTAAGGCCAGACCGGAAGAGCTCAGCAGGTTGCGGACAGCCGGGACCGGCGACAGGCCCATAACTGAAGGGTGACAGGCACCCCTGGCTACGGCCTTGATTTTGGCTATTGGTTGAAGATTGAGCTCTCTGGCCTTGTCGGCAGACATAATGATCATCCCTGTTGAGCCGTCGTTGATGCCGCTGGAGTTGCCGGCAGTCACGGTGCCGATTTCGGGGACAAAGGCCAGCGGCAGATTACGGAGAATATCCATGGTCATTCCCGGCCTGAAGTGTTCGTCCTTGTTGAAGATGATCGGTGCTTTCTTTCTCTGCGGAACCTCCACCGGCACGATCTCGTCGGCAAATGAGCCGTCGAGGGTTGCCCGTTCCACCTGATTGTGGCTTCTCAGTGCGACTTCGTCCATCTCTTCCCTGGTAATACTCAGATGCTGGGCAATAAATTCCGCAGTATGTCCCATTATATAAGGTTTGCCGACAAAACTGCTGAGCGGTGGTTTGGTGGCGTCCACCGGGCCGTCTTCCGGATGGGGAATGATATGTGAACCGCAATGAAGTGCGTGGATCAGATTGTCGACAAATGCCTGGTCCTGGAGGCGGCAACCCCAGCGTGCGCCGGGAACCGAATAGGGGACGCTGGACATATGCTCGGTTCCACCCGCCAGGATGATATCGGCCATCCCGGCCTGTATCATGGCCATTCCTGAAATGACGGCCTCCATGCCTGAGATGCAGACTCGGTTGATGGTAACTCCTGTTACAGTTTCAGGGATACCTGCCAGCAGAGATCCGACGCGGGTAACGTTCAAGGTGTCAGCGGATTCCATGCAACAGCCATAACGGATATCGTCGATAAGGACCGGATCGATACCCGCCCGCCGGACAGCTTCTTTCATGGTGATGCTGGCCAGGATGGCGCCATTCAAATCTCTGAGAGTTCCTCCGAACGCGCCGATAGCGGTCCTGCATCCGGATACGATGACAACGTCTTTCATAGTTGTGATCCTTTTGATGAGTTAGTGGTGGACAGCCTCCTGGGAGCCTATTCGCTGATTATCGTTTGATCCCATTGAAAAGCAGATCGGTTATGAATTCTGCAGTATCATTGGTTGATACCTGTTTATTGAAGATGGCCCGGTTCAGGCATGAGTGTTCGATGGTGCCGAAGATGGCATTACGAATAGATGCTGGCGGGAGGGTATTTCGGATTTCTCCATTGGCAATGCCGTCGTTGATAATACCGATGATGATGCGATTGAACTGCTGGACGAGGGCATAGGCCTCGCTCTGGAAATAGCCTTCAGAATTTCTCACTTCAAGCAGAATGATTCTGGCGAAGACCCGGTGATTTGCGTACCTCTCGATGGAGGACCAGATAATCTTTCTCAACTTATTCAGGGCGCCGTCTATTCCCTGCAGATCTCTTTCTATCTGTACCAGGAATTGTTCGTAGTGCTCACAAAGGACATGATGCAGCAAATCCCGTCTGTCTTTGAAGTATTTGTAGATCAGCCCTTCGGTGACTCCTGCGGTAGATGCGATTTCCGCAATTGTGATGGATTCGAAAGTCCGATCTTCCAGCAGAGTTCTCAGTGCCTCTGTTATTTTTATTTTTCCTGGTGGGTTGCTGGCTGTTTTTTGTTCCATAGTAAATAAATATTAATAACTTTATTGGTTTGGTTGGTAATATATTAAAATAAAAGAATTAATTATGTTTTTACCTGATGTCTTCTGGCCTTTTTAAGGCAGGTGAGTAATGTTTACTTTATTGTTGGTTACTCGTCAATGCTATTTCTGTGAGCGTAATGCCTGGCAACGGCAGCAGTTGGATGACGTAGAGAAAAAAACTTACAACAGCAGGTTTGAGGCCAGGATCATTCGTGGCGAAGAGCTTCGATCGGATCGAGTCGGGCGGCTTTACGTGCAGGAAAAAAGCCAAATACGATACCGACTGCGCTGGAAAATAAAAAGGCCACGGCAACTATGCCGGGACTGAAGATAAATGGCATATTCATTGCCTGGGCGCCAAGGGCAGCTGCACTGAGACCAAAGACAATGCCGAACAGGCCTCCAAAAGATGACAACACTATAGCCTCCACCAGAAACTGCATAAGAACATCCTGTTCCATGGCTCCAATGGCCAACCGTATACCGATCTCGCGGGTCCTTTCGGTAACCGAGACAAGCATGATATTCATGATCCCTATTCCGCCGACCAACAGACTGACTGCCGCTACTGCTCCAAGAAGGGTGGTGAGGATCCTGGTTGTGCCGGTAAGTGTGCTCATAATTTCCTGCATGTCGCGGACAAAGAAATCATCATCATCGCCTTTGGCGATATGCCGTCGTTCCCGAAGAAGCTGTTCGATATCTGCTTTAATTTTGGTGGTTGAAGCACCGTCTCTCGCCGAGACATAGATGGCGTTGATGTCGGTGTTGCCGGTTATTCTTCTTTGCAGGGTATGAAGAGGGATGAGGATGAAATCATCTTGATCATTACCACCGCCTGATTGACCTTTAGACGCGAAAACACCGATTACCTGGCAGGTGATGCCGTTGAAACGGACTGAGCTGCCTAAAGGATCCTGGTTGCCGAAAAGCTCTTTTTTTACGGTGGCTCCCAGGATGCATACGGCCTTGCCTGATTTCTGTTCACTCTCGGTAAATGATCGTCCTTCAGCAAGTGTCCAGGCCCTTACGAAGAGGTAATCGTTGGTGCTGCCTGTAATACTCGTCGACCAGTTCGTGTTGCCGGCGATGACCTGGGCTGAGCTGGATGCATTTGGGGCGACTGCTGCAATGCCGCTGATTTGCTGGGATATAGCCTTGACATCGTCTTCTTTAAAAGGCTTTGCTGCGCCGCTTGCTCCACCGGGACCTCGAAATCCCTGACCCGCCCGGACCTGTAAAAGGTTGCTGCCGAGGCTTCCGATCTCTGCGGCAACCTGAGCGGTGGCACCGCTACCGAGAGTTACCAGGGTAATGACTGCGGCGACGCCAATGACGATGCCCAGGATGGTAAGCGATGAGCGCAGGACATTGCGGCGTATTTCCCGAAATGCCAGGATAACGGTTTCCCAGAACATCAGGCAGCCCTCCCAGTCGAGGTAGTGGTATCGATCAAGCCGTCGATAAAATGGATCTGGCGACTGGCATAAGCGGCCATGTCGGGTTCGTGGGTGACCATGATAACGGTCAGCCCACGGTCACGGTTGAAGGTGGTCAGCAATTCCATGACTTCCCGGCTGCGGGCCGAATCAAGGTTGCCGGTCGGTTCGTCGGCGAGCAACACCTTCGGTTCGGTGACAATGGCACGGGCGATGGCCACACGCTGCTGCTGGCCGCCCGATAGTTCCCCGGGGGTGTGGTGTTCCCATCCGGTCAGACCTACGGTTGCCAGAGCCTCATTGGCCAGGCGATGCCGTTTGGCAATAGGGACACCCCGGTAAATCAAAGGCAGTTCGACATTTTCCAGTGCCGAAGTCCGGTTCAGCAGATTGAAGCCCTGGAAAATAAAGCCCAGACAATGCCTGCGCATCAGGGTCAACTGATCGCGTGACAGGTCGCCTACCTTTATTCCCTCGAACAGAAAAGTCCCGGAGGATGGGGTGTCGAGACAGCCAAGGATGTTCATACAGGTTGATTTTCCGGAACCACTCGGTCCCATGACCGCGACGAATTCACCCGCCGAGATAGTGAGATCGATGCCACGCAGAGCCCGCATAGCCGCACTGCCGGTGCCATACACCTTGGTCACACCGTGTAGCTCAATGAGAGGGGGGTTGTTTAGCTCAGTTGCATCGGACATCTTCATTTATTTATACTCTCGGCATCAACGATCAGTTCCATGCCTGGTTGAATTTCCCCTTCGGTGATTTGGGTTGACGAACCATCGGAAAGTCCAACTGTTACAGGTATAGCGACCGGCTGGCCAGCTACAAGGATCCAGACCTGTTGTTCTTTTTTCGGTCCTCCTATGGTTTCTTTGCGTTTGCCGGAGCGACGGGGACGGTGTGGAAAAAGTTTACTGAGCACACTTCCGCCACCGGTGCCAGCGGTCACTCCTGTTGTCGTTGGTGTAAAGCGCAAGGCCGCATTGGGGATAAGCAGGGTGTCTACTTCCCTGGTTACTGTAATGTCAGCGGTAGCGGTCATTCCGGGACGCAGGGATAAATCTGAATTATCTACTTTGAGAATGGTCTCGTAGGTGACTACGCCGCTCGTGGTTGTTGCCCCGTAGCGGATTTGTGTCAGTAGTGCAGGATAACTGCGGTCCGGGTAGGCATCTACGGTGAAAGTGGCCGATTGCCCTGCCTGTACCTGTCCAACATCGGCTTCGTCAACATCCACGTGCAAGTCCATCTGGGCAAGATTTTCAGCAAGGGAAAAGAGCTCCGGGGCTTGAAGTGAGGCAGCCACCGTCTGTCCTGGTTCGACCGAGCGGGTTAAAACAACACCATTAATCGGAGAGCGGATCACCGTTTTGGCCAGATCCGTCTGATTCAGTTTGAGGGTGGCTTCTGCCTGGGATACTGTGGCCATGGCTCCGGCATAGTCGGCCTTGGCACGATCGAGTGCCGCCTGGGCGCTATCGAGATCACTCTTTGATAAGGCTTTATTGTCACTGAGTCTGCCGACTTCTTGAAGACGATTGAGGGCGGCGCTGGTCTCTTTTATGGTCGCCTTGGTTTGCAATACTTTTGCCCGAGCTGAATCGAGGGCAGCCTGGGACTGGAGAACTTCTGCCGACAGTGTCGAAGTGTCCAGCCGGGTCAGAACCTGACCGACTTTGACCTGGTCGTTGTAATCGACCTCTACAGACTTGACCGTACCGGAGAGTTCACTGCCTATTATCACCTGGTTGGTCGGCTGGAGATTGCCGGTGGCAGTGACCTTGATGGTGAGGTCGCCACGGTGGGCAGGCTCGGTTCGGTAGCGGAGTGTGCCTGAGTCGTCGCGCATTAGCCATAGCACTCCACCCGCTGCGATCAGTAGGAGAACTACCAGCCAGCCCAGCAGCCTTTTTAGACGTTTTTTAGAGCTTGATTTTTTTTGCAGGTCCAGGGTCTCGGCAAGGTCACCCTTCTGACCAGTCTGTGTGATGTTTGTAGACATTGTTGTTATTTCTCACTTAGGATATTTGCTTCAGGAACGAAAGATGTCCAGCCCCCACCGAGGGCTTTGTAGAGTCGTATCAGATTGCCGGTCATGGTTGCCGTACTCTGCGCCAGTTGGTCCTGGAACGAGAGCAGTGATCTTCTGGAATCCAGAACTCCGGTGAAATCGATCAACCCCGCTTGATATTGAATTCCAGACAGGGTGGTGGCCTGTTCTGCCGCATCGGCAGATTCTTTTAAGGCCTGATACCGTTCCTGTTCCTGGACATAGGCGACCAATGCGTCTTCCACTTCCTGAAGAGCTGAGAGGACCGTGGCCTTGTAACTGGCCAGGCTCTCTTGCTGGAGAGAGGATTGGAGGCGGATATTGGCTTGTATGGCCCCGGCATCAAAGACCGGCCAGCTGATACTGGGACCGAATGAATAGCCGCCGCTGCCGGAACTGAACAATTTGCCGATGGAAAGGGCGTCGAGTCCGATCGAGCCGTTGAGCTTAAAAGATGGATAGAGGTCGGCAGTGGCTACACCGATCTGGGCGGTCTGGGCAGCCAGCAACCGTTCGGCCTTGCGGATATCGGGACGTTGCCGCAGCATGTCCGCCGGAATGCCAACGGCAACCGAGAGCGGCAGAACCGGAAGAGGTGCGGTGACCTGGAGCTGATCAGTCAGACTACCAGGGGAGGTGCCGAGCAGAACGGCCAGCTGATTTTCAGCATTGGCGAGTCCGGTTCGCAGAGTAGGGATCTGGGCTCGGGTACTGGAAACCAAATACCTCGCCTGCTGCACGGCAAGTTCACTGATGAGGCCACTGTGGTAGCGGTCCTTTGTCAGATTATAGGTCTCCTGCTGGGCGGCGAGATTGTCTCCTGCGATCTGCAGGCGAGTCTGATAATTACGAACGTCAATATAATTCAGGGCCACTTCGGCGAGAAGAGAAACCAGGATATCGCGGAGGTCTTCCTGGCTTGCTTCAAGCTGTGCCTCCGCTGCCTCTACCGAGCGTTGTGCTCCACCGAAAAGATCGAGTTCCCAACCGGCATCAAAGCTTGTGGAATAATTTGTTGCCTTGGTGCCGCTCCCGCGATTGCTGCTGGTCTTGCTCCTGGTAACCGAACCGTTGGCGTTCAAATTCGGGAAAAGTGCTGCCGAGCTGATATCACGTCTTGCTCGGGCTTCCAACAGACGAGCCCTGGCCTGCTCGAGATTGAGATTGCCGGCTATGGCCTGGTGAATAAAGCTATTCAGCAGGGGATCCTTGAGGGTTGTCCACCATTCGGCAAGGCTTTGTTGAGTCGCAGATCCGATGCTCAGACCTCTATCGAGCGGGGCCTGCCAGGTAACAGGTCCCTTCGATTCGGGTTTCATATAATCCGGCCCCACCTTGGCGCAGCCGGTAAGGCCCAGCCATAGAATGATTACCGTCAGGCAGAGTATTGTGCGATTCATTAGCGTAGTTATAAAAATGTTATTCATAGAGTATTAAAAACACCAGCGAGTAAGTTCTGGTCGTAATTCGTGATCGTTACTTGCCAGGGAATAATTGACGTTGAAACGATACCACTTTTCTGAAAATCAGCAGAGCTTAATGAGTTGCCCAGGTAACTTTTAACGGTATTTTATATATCAGTTGACAAAGAGGAGAGAGCAAAAATGATACCAAGATCCTCTTGAAAATTAGTCTTAAGGTATCAGTATGTTATCCATTGTTATGGAAGAGGTTGCATGTCTCATGGCGTTGGGATTGATTAGAAAATACCCGTTCTGCTGTATCGTTTCTACCCATAGTGGCTAAATTCGGAGAGTCTGTTGGGTTCTTTCGTCCCTGGGGTTCCACTCACTCCGCGCGTAAAGCTTCCACAGGGTTAAGACCGGCTGCATGACGGGCCGGTAGAACGCCTGCCAAAAGTCCAATCCCCATGGCCAGAGCTTCTGCATAGACTGCATAGATCCACGGGGTATGGGTTGGCAGGGCAGGAACAAATTCTCCTAAAAGCCAGGCGATTCCGGCACCAAGAAATAGTCCTGACAGGCCCCCGATGCCGGCAAGAACCACCGCTTCGCCGATAAACAACCAGAGAATCTGTCTGCGGTCGGCACCTATAGCTCGCAAAAGGCCGATTTCCGGGGTCCGCTCATTAACTGCAATCGTCATAATCGTGACTATACCGACACCGCCAACCAGCAATGATATCGCCCCCAGTGATCCGACCGCCATGGTGAGGATACCCAACACAGACCCAAGGACCTTCAGCATCTCCTCCTGGGTGGTGATGGTAAAATCCTCTGAGCCGTGTCGGCTTATCAGCAGTTTTTTGGCCCTTTCGGCTATGGTCTTCGACTGCATGCCGGTCTGGTAGAGGAGATCTATCTCCATCAGGCTTTGTTGATTAAAAAGACTCATTGCCCGGATTGTCGGGATGTACACCGCATCGTCCAGATCAAAGCCCAGCATCTGGCCTTTTGTTTCCATCACGCCGATCACCCTGTAGCGCTCGCCGGCCACCCTGACGAGTTGTCCCAGAGGGTTGGTATCCCGAAAGAGTTCACTCTTTACCTTACTGCCAAGAACCACAAAAGATCGGGCGGCGCGGCTGTCGTCTGCCGGCAGGAAACGTCCGTTGACTACGTTGATCTGCCAAACTTTTGAGGCCGATGGTCCAACCCCGAGTATAGTGGTTCGGCGGCTGCGCTTTGCGAATTCAATGGGACCATTTCCTTGAAGGACCGACACTGTATCGATCACGCCGGGAATTTTTCTGAGTGACAGTTCGTCGGCAATGCTGAGAGGACGGATATTATTAATGATTGCACCGGACGTGCCGAAGGTGGTCGATCGGCCTGGATTTATGCCGATCAGGTTGGTGCCGAACTGGGTGAACTCAGCGAGCGTAAATTTTTGTATCCCCTCGCCGATAGAGGTCAGTAGCACCACGGAGGCGATACCGACAGCAATGCCTAAAACTGTGAGAAAGCTGCGCATACGCTGGTCGATCAGAGAGCTGAAGGAAAGTTTCACGACGTCACGAATAAGCATGATTTTTCACCGTCTTGAAAGTGAAAGTACCGGGTCAAGCCGGGCCGCTCGCATGGCCGGCAAAACTCCGAACACAAGACCTGTGGCAACCGACACACCCACTGCCGCCCAGATAGACCAGAGGGGCACATCGATTGGGAAATCCGGGAACAACCGCGCAATAATCCAGGTGGCACCAGCTGCAATCATCAGCCCCAGGGCAGCGCCGATAATGGACAAAATGGCCGACTCGGCCAGAAACAAGGCGATGATCTGGCCGTTCGGCGCACCGATGGCTTTCAGCAGCCCGACCTCTGCGCGGCGCTGTGAAACGGCAATCAGCATGACATTCATGATCAGAATTCCGGCCACAGCAATACTGATGGCGGCAATGCCACTTACTGTCAGGGTCAGAGCAATGAAAATGCGATCAAAGGTTGCCAGAACTGCGTCTTGGCTGATAACCGTGACATCGTCCTCACCGTCATGCCGCTCACGAATGATTTTCAATACTGCCTTTTTTGCATGGGGGATTGCTTCCCGGTCAGTAGCTTCAATCATGATTCTGAAGAGTGAAAAACTGTTGAAAAGTGACTGGGCTGAGGCCACGGGGATGATAACAATATCGGCGATGTCCAGTCCGACAGACTGGCCTTTTTTCGCGAGAATCCCGATGACCTGGAAGCGCCTGTCGCCAATGCGAACCGTCTCCCCAAGGGCCGGGCTGTTGCCAAAAAGCTCCTGCTTCGTCTTGTATCCCAGCACACAGACGGCGGCAGCACGAGTGTTGTCACCCTCCGGCAGGAACCGGCCTCCAGCCATGCTGAGCTGCCGGATCTGGAAAAGATGCGGGGTCGACCCAAGAATCGTCACTTCCCGCTCCAGACCACCTCTGGAAACAGGGGCGGCGCCAAGCGCGATCGGTGCAACATAGCGAATGTTTGAACTTCGCAGCAGGGCCATGGCATCATCCAAAGTCAGATCTCTTGGAGTGATTCCAAGAAGAGGCGGTGGCCCGCCGACTGTCTCGGAGCGGCCCGGCAGAACGATAAGGAGGTTGGTCCCGAGAGCGGAAAACTGGTTAATGACATAGCTGCGTGCCCCATCGCCCAAAGTCGAGAGGAGCACCACCGAACCCACGCCAATGGCCATAGCCAGGAGCATCAACAGTGTCCTGGTGGGATAGCCGATCGAGGCCCGAAAGGCAAAGCGTATGATATCGGTAATTTTCATGGGTTTTTATCAATTAACCATTGATAGCCACTAGGAAATTTCCGGATTGTCGAATTTACAGATATCCGACTCTATCTGTCCATCCACCATATTGATCTGTCGCCTTGCCCGTTTGCCAAGTTCCGGGTCGTGAGTCACCATAATCAGCGCAATGTCCTTCTGATTGATAGCTTCCAGGATGTCTATTATTTCGTTGCCCGAGACTCGGTCCAGGTTGCCGGTGGGTTCGTCGGCTAAAAGGATATGGGGCTGCATGATTGTTGCCCTGGCGATAGCCACCCTTTGCCGCTGACCGCCCGAGAGTTGGTCCGGTCGATGACGAGCACGGTTGGCGAGGCCAAAAGTGTCAATGGCCTCTTGTACACGTTTTTTTCTCTCCGAGGCGGACATGCCCGCCAGCATCATGGGAAGTTCGATATTTTCCGCAGCCGACATCCTTGGTACCAGATGGAAAAATTGGAAGATAAAACCGATCTTATGTCGGCGCAGGGCTGCCTGCTGGCTGTCGTCCAGTGCAGTCATGTCCTCGCCTTCCAGAAGATAATTGCCACTGTCCGGACGGTCGAGCAGGCCGATCATATTGAGGAGGGTTGATTTACCGGAACCCGAAGGCCCCATTATAGAAACATACTCGCCGGTTTCGATTTCCAGGTCCACGTCGCGCAGGGCGTGAACCTGTTCGTCGCCGACCGTAAACATCCTTTTGACCTGGGTCAGACTAATCACGGGGTGGCCTCTGCAACGGTTGCCGATACGCCGTCCTTCAAGCCGGGTTTGTCAACATTGATCACGACCAACTGGTCTCCCTTAAGACCTGAGAGGATCTCGGTAAAGGCCCAATTGGCCAAACCCGTTTTGACCTCCACCTCGTGAACAGTCTTTTCGAGAGGCTCATAAACAAAGACTTTCCTGCCGTCAAGAATGGCCTCAGTCGGGATTTTCAGGGTGTCGGTCCGAGTTGAGATAATTATCTCGACATCGGCGCTGTATCCGGCCAGGAGATTCTTGAAGTCTTCTTCATTGGCAAAAGCCGTCTCGATATCGACGGTTCTCGCCTGTTTCTCAATATCCAGGACATATGGTGAGATACGTCTCACCGTACCGGCAAACTTTTTACCCCTGAAGGCATCGAGGCTGATTCGGGTGTTCATGCCGACCCTGACTGCTGCTGCGTCCACCTCGTCAATTGGAGCGGAGATATAATAGCAACTGTTTTCGATAAGATCGACGGCGGGTGGGGTCTGAACGCCGATGGGTGACGGGGTTACATACTCGTTCAACTCGCCTTCAATTTTGGCAACGACGCCATCAAAGGGCGCTATGAGTCGGGTGCGTGAAAGATTTGCCTGGGCAACATTGATGCGTGCCTGCCCCATCTGAACAGACGCGCGAGAGGCAACGCATTGGGCCTGAAGCGATTTGGCCTGGGTGACAGCGCTATCGGTCTGCTCTACTGAAACGACCTTGTTGCGCAACAGTTGCTGGGATCTTTTTGCCTGTCGACTGGCATCTTCAGCCGACAGACAGGCACTGTCAGCCTGTGCTTTGGCCACTGCAACTTCGCGCTCTGTCAGAGCCAACTGAGCCTTAAGATCGTCATTCCATATCTCCAGCAACAGTGTCCCCGTCTTCACCTGATCACCCTCATGAATGGGCAGGTAGGCGATCTGCCCGCCAATACTTGGTGAGAGTTTTGCTCTGCGGCAGGCTTTCACCGTACCGGCGCGGGTATTGGCGACCGTCTTTTCAATCAGCCCGCGGACTACCGGTTTGACCACCACCTCGATGGGTTTGGGGCGGGTCTTCTGCCAGATAAAAAAAGCAATGCCTGCAATAATCAGCAGGGCTAAAATCCAACGAATCGGCCTGCGCATCAACACTCCTTTGGGAAGACTTTAAATGCCTGCTCACTGCTCGTCAAATTGACAACGAAGACTTCGGAGACGATTGAGTGCGCCTGCCAATTCGAGCATGCGTATCCGGGCAAAAAAGACCGGAGCAGATTTTGGAGGCTGCAATATATCCAACCCTTTCTCGTCAACAATATCAATAAGCTTTTGAGCCAATACCGTGGGTGAATATCCTTCTTGATGGAGTCCCAATCGCCTGGCCAGAAGAAAGAAATACCCGATTGTAAATATCTGATCCGGATCAACAATACCTCTCAGGCATCGGACATCAATCCGGTCCATACCATATTCTATTATTTCGCGCTCTTGTCCTCTTAAGGGTTTGATGCGTATCGTGATATTTTTCCTCAACCGATCATTTGTATACTGAGGGTTAAAGTTGTCTCGGGAGAGGATTCTTTCATCCGTAATCGTCAAAGGAGTCTCCGCTCTATGCACCGGCTGGAGATTCAGGGCCTTGGCCTTGGCGGTCATATCGACAGGCAGATATTCCCGCATGGCAATGACATGGTCGGCTACGCCCAAATAGCTTGAGCTGGCTCCGGCAATAATCAAAGTGCTTATACCGAAACTGTCGTACAATTCCCGTACCCTGTCAGAGAGAGGGGTAATCGGATCCTCCGGAATTAATTCCCGCATATGATGATCACGGTAAAGAAAGTTGGTGGCTGACGAATCTTCATCGATGAGTAGTAGTTTTGCACCTGCCAGCACGTATTCAATGATCGCCGCGGCCTCCGATGTGCTGCCGCTGGCGTTTTCCGTTTGAAACCTTTGGGGATCGGAACCTTTCGGCAGTGTATTGAGAAACGAGGAAATATCCAACCCCATAATAGATCTGCCATCTTCAGCGAAGATTTGTACTGCAGTTCTGTCGGCAACAACCTTTTCGCGGCCGTCACCAGGAATATGGGGATAAATTGCTTTGGCCAGAGCTGTTAACAGTGTCGATTTGCCATGGTACCCACCGCCGATAAGGACCGTTACACCAGGTCGTATTCCCATGCCCCTCAATCTGCCCGTGTTTGGTAAATCCACCTCAACTGCCAACTCCCGGGGTGCCTTGAAGGGAACCACGAGGTTGCGGGCAGGCAAATCAGAAATCCCGGATTTTCTGGGGAGAAGCGAGCCGTCTCCAACAAAAGCCACCAACCCTTTGCTTTGCAGGGTATCCTGGAACAGCAACATGTCTTCAACACCTTCACACTGTTCTTTTAAACCATGTCCTTTCGCTATGCGTTCTTTGATAAACAGCAGAACAGCAGGAAGTTCATGGTAAAACATCTCCAGAAGCTCTTCGGACAAAACCTTCTTTGCCCGAGACCCCGGCAGACTGATCCGAAAATCGATCGACACACCATCACCGGAAATCTTTACGATATTACGTTTGAGTACTTGCTGGGGCATCGAAACAGTCTGGAAAGAACCGCTGCCTTCCGCACCTCTGTTCTGTTTTGCGTGAACGGCTACTCCTTCATTGAAAACGCGTAGTATATAGTCTTCTGCCGCGGTAATTCGGGCAGGAGACGTGCTCGCCCACTCGGGGAACTGCATATATTCTCCTGCAATATCGACCCGGCAAAAAGAGGCAGGAGAAGCACCAGGACTCCCCTGGATGTGTTGAAATAAGACTGAATAGTCTGGGTAAGTGACGGTCAGGTTTAACAATTGTCTGTAAGCTGGGTAGCTCAGCCCGTCCATGTTTTTCAGCTTATTCTTGAAAGCGTCCGGCGTCAGCATATACCTCCAAAATTAATCCATTTTACGTGCTTGGCTGAGGCAGCATGACTATCGGCGCCATGCTTGTTGTACAGAGTACTGATATGGTTAACATTGTCAATAATAAACAGTTGTTCATTGCTTCTTGAAGAGACCCTGTTTTAATGCCGTGCCGTAGCTAAGGTCTATTAATGCAAAGGTACGATTTCATCAGCCCTCATTAACGTTTATCCCTGGCTTCGGGCCCTCGGAGAAAGGAAATAACCACCCCGATTAGCGCAATTATCGTCCCACTGATCACAGCGGTGTGGTAGGCCGTCATAAAGACCGGCTCCAGGGAAGGCCGGTAGGTCGGCAGGTGAATACCGCCACTTAACCGTTGGAAGGTGTTGTTGAATATCGCTCCGCTTACCGCGACCCCCATGACCATGCCCAGAGTCCTGGCGGCGGCCACCGTGGCGCTGGCAATTCCCCGCCGATGCGGTGGGATGGCGCTCATGACGGTGGCGCTGTTGGGCGGAATAAAGACAGCCATGCCGACACCTGCCAGAGCCAGTCGCCAGACGATATCGACAACTGAGGCGTCCGCAGGCAGCAGGGCAAGCAGATAAAGAGAAATGGCAACGATCCCTGTCCCCAAGGTGCAGAGCAGCCGGGAGCCGATGTGATCCGAAAGGGTCCCGGAGATTGGCGAGACGACAAAGAGAAATACGAAGATTGTCGCCATCATATACCCTGCTTGATCAACGTGACGATCGAGCCGTCCAAGGTCGCCATGAAAATGCCCATGGCGACAAGAAAAAATACCTGCCAGCGATCTGGGGTATTTCCGAGACTTTCCGTTTGGTCATGCTTGTTATGATGTATTGTCATCTGTCGGTCAGGTTTTCCCTGCCTTTTAAAGAATATTCTGTTTACTGCAGCGAACCCAGGGTGCTCTGGTTGGGATGCATATCAAATCGTCAAGCCCATTAAGCAAGGGTTCCGTCAGCTGCTATGGCTGCCGATGCAACTTTTTCCCTCAGGTGCTGCCGAATGTTTTCTTCTTGTTCCTTTTGGCATTTTCTGCTTCTCGAAGAGCTCTTTTTTTAATTTTTTTTCCCATGGTTTGACCAGATTGGTCCGCCCTTTCGTTTGCCCAGAGCTCAACACGAGGCAAGGCAATAGTATTGAAGCTTAAGGGAAAGATTGGCATAAATCAACGAATAAAACCCGGTGACAGCTTCAAGGATCATGCATATCCTGAATTCTGGAAGATGGTATATTCAACCGTATTGGATGTTAGGGGACAAAGAAAGTGGTTGAACAGGATTTGCGTGGAGAATGTGTATGGATGAGAACACGCCGAAAGTGAAAAAAACGAGGCTGATTTTGGCTGGAGCTGGCCGTGCTGGTGGTTGCCGTTATTGTTTATAAACGGCATTCAGGTATCGAAAAAATCAGACAGGAAATAGCACCACTAACGTTAAAAATGCTGCCAATGTGAAGCAACTGCAAGATATGGTGAGCGTATCTCTCTGAAAAGCGACATCAGGTCTTTATAAACGCCAATAACCACTACGAGGGCTGTGTACCTCGGACGATAGAGAAGATTAAGGCTTTTCTGTAAAAAGCGAAATAACCTCAACCGCCTTAAATGGTGGCCCTTGGAAAAACGAAAAATTTAAATAGCTCTAATTGTAATCCTAGCGGTTGGAATCAGCCTCCTGCATTATTATTTTAAAGACCAAGCTCGTTACTACTTCCACGCTTTTTAAGGAGAAGCTTACTTCCTGCCTATTGTCCTGGCGGGTCTCTGGCAGTACGCTAGGCGGTCGTCTGGAGATATTGGGCAATCGGCAGCAGACGCCAGTGATCCGGACCCTGCAAGTCCAGCACCTGGTCGTGAAACTGCAGGATGGTTGGCCGGTGACCGACGCTGATGTAGTGGACCCCGCATTCCTGTAATCTACGATACAGATTGGTCTCGTTTTCCACGTCCAGAGCGCTGGTCGCTTCATCGAGAACTGCAAAGCGCGGAGCATTGATCAGTAGCCGGGCAAAAGCTAGACGTTGTTGTTCGCCCAGAGAGAGAACATCGGCCCAATCGAGCTCCACGTCATAGCCGCCGACCCGTTTCGACAGTTCATCGAGGTTGACGGAGGCGAGGACTTCTCCAAGCTTCTGGTCTGAAATCTGTCGATTCTGCTTAGGATAGAGGAGCTGGGAGCGCAGCGAACCAAGAAGCATGTACGGCTTCTGGGGCAAGAAGAAGATATCTTCAATGGACGGCCTTTTCACAGTTCCTTCACCCTGGGTCCAGAGACCGGCAATCGCCCGCAGCAGCGAACTTTTGCCCACCCCGCTCTGGCCTATGATGACCAGATTTTCTTCTTTCTTCAGATCGACATTGAGATCGCTGAGAAGGGTTCTCGTCCGGTTAGGCGTAAGCAAGGTCATGTCCACCGTACCAAAGTTATCGGCACTCTCCATAGAAATCCCCTGGGGCATTGGTCTGTTGGTATCAATCGCCTCGGTAAAGGAGGACAAACGCTGCACGCCGGCAGCAAAAACGGTTATCTGATCAAACTGGGAAACGATTAAGGAGAGTGCTCCATAGACCTGGGCGAAGGCAAAGTTGGCCTGGACCATGTCGCCGTATTCGATTTTACCACTGAAATATTGTGGAAAAAGAATCACATAGGGGAGAACCACCGGCAGGTAGCGATAGGCTGTGGTAAAAAAGGACAGGTTTCGTTGCCAACCGATCAGCAGGCTGAAATTTTTCAGCACCTTACCAAATCGGCCGAGGACATGATTGCTCTCCGATGTTTCCCCCTGATAAAAGGCAATCGATTCTGCATTGTTCCGCACGTGAATCAGGGAATATCGAAAGTCGGCCTCAAAACGGAGTTGGTTAAAATTCAGTTTGACCAGCCTCCGCCCGATTAGGGCGGTTATTACCGTACCAACCACTGAATAGCCGAGAACGACAGATACCAGAAGGGTGGATTTTGACCAGAGAATGCCGGAGAAAGAGACGAGATCCATCAGGGAACCGAGAAGGATAAGCAGGAAAACCAGCGACGTTCTGGTAAAGGATCGGATATCCTCCATGATTCGCTGATCGGGGTTGTCGATCTCTCCTTTTATCTCAACGTCGTAATAATTTCTGTTCGCAAAATAATCGCCGAGGAATTGACCTGTCATCCATTCCCTCCAGCGCATACCGAGGTAGTCCTGCACGTACCCGTAAAAGGCGACTATCGGAATTCCTATGAGAAAACCGCAGAAATATACGGTAACAAAAAAATAGGCCATGTCCTGATTCTTTTTGACCAGGGCGTTGGTAAAATAATTCCCTATATAGCTAAAGGCGACATTGATGCCAGTCACCGAAAGGGAAAGAATCAGTACTGTGGCCAACAGCAGCCAGGCAGTCTTCTTTCCTCGGAGATGGCCTGAAAAGTAGTAAAAAAACAGTAAGGGCACAGCAATAACGGCGGCAACTACCAAGCCAAGTCTGGAGTGAAAGACGCCGCCCGCTAGGGAAACCAAGCCTCCTGCCAGTTTAACGGTTAATTCCGGGTCAACAGAATTGCCAAGCAAAATCAGGCCGGAGACGATCAAAATAAGCACCCCGAACAACAAGACCAGGAGCATTACCATGAGCATCAGGGTCAAATAACCGCCGTGTCTGATTCGGGGGAAGAAATAGGGCTGGGCGATGGTTACAAAACTTCTCCACAAGGATTTTTTATCTATGGCCTGCACAATATCTCCCTTAAATAATGGTAATTTCGAAACCTATCAGGATTTTTTATATCAACGGGTTGCGAGGTGTCTTCCTCATCAACCATCCCGGCAGAAAAAAATTGTTTGCCAGCGATCATCGTTTTGTAAGAAACTCCAAATAGTAAGATTCTTTCCCGATGCTGTCCACTGGCAAAGAGTGCAAAACCCATTATTGATATTTTGGGATTGCTGCAGCATGTTTGTGGCGAGATTTTTTTCCCTTTTTGAAGAAGCTGGCACCGACCTCAGTGAGCCCAATGCTTTTTGGATAAGGTCCTAGCTCGTGAGGAACTTGTCCAAAAGGAATTGTGGTCATCGATACGGAAAATGACTTGGTCTGGAAAAGAAAACGAGAGGAATGGCGCTTTTCTTCTTTGACATTGCCTGATGGGAATCCTATCTTGAACCCTGGAGTGCTTCATTCGAGAGTTATGTGAAGTGGATCATGACCGTAAGACAGGAATCTCAAACGACAATGATAGAAAACCTTAGAATATAAGAGGTTACCATGAGCAGATCTCTATTGCGTGTCTCATCTGTTGTAATACTACTTATTTCGTTGATTGTTTCTACTGCGGTCGCGCAAAGCGATATTCGTACGGAACCGATCCACTTCAGGGCAGGCGCCTTCAGTGCAGCCGTTCAGGGATCGATAACAGGTCATGGAATTGTCGATTATGTTCTTAGCGCCGGCAAAGACCAGTATGTGAACGTTAGCATGACAACAGATAATGATGCTAATTACTTCAATATACTGGCACCGGGAGAAAATGAAGAAGTATTATTTAATGGCTCCGTAAACGATAACCAATATAAAGGCATTTTACGCAAAAAAGGCGAATACAAGATCCGCGTCTACCTGATGCGGAGTGCAGCACGCCTTAACGAAATCGCCAATTACAACCTTGAAATAATCACCACTAATGTAGAAGATACAATGAAAACATCCCAGTCCGGGCCTTCCAAAAATGATGCTGCAGTCCATGGAACAAAAAACAACGCAACTGAAAACATTCAATGTTCCGTAGCCAAAGGCCAGCCGACAGGTTTCTGCCCATTCAGCGTAACCCGGGAGGGCAAAGGCAATGGCGTCGTCACCATTACCAAACCTGACGGAAGTACCCGGGCAATTTTCTTTGAGAATGGTAAAGCCGTCGGTGCCGATGTCAGTCAGGCGGTCCCCGGTCAATTCTCGGCAAAGAAAGAAGGCGATATGAATGTAATCCGTGTCGGTGACGAGCATTACCAAATCCCTGATTCAGTTATATCCGGGGGCTGATTCTTCTGGGCGATGAAGAGCTGGAAGAGGTGGAAAATTACTATCAAAGAGATAAAGGACTGCACATCTCTGGTGCTGATACATTCTTCTCGTGCATGGCCGGCAGCCAATTTACACATCATATGTAGTTTTTAGGGATCGTAATCTGCACACAGGAGGTGACATATGAAGGATGCTGACGACGCCTCGACACCAACACGAGAGGCCAGGACACCAAGACCAATCATTTTCAACATCATTTTGGTAATATTTAGAAAAATATCACCATCATCGACGACCAGAACCGCTGAAGACTGTGACATATGATCTGGTTTTTCCAGATAGTTTCCATACTGAAACGGCCCTTTCACCCTGACTCTTCGTTGTTTTCAAGGTCATTTCAACGTCGATGTCGTCCCTTTGTTTTCTTCCTTTATTGTCGTTGTTGATCAAAGTGCTTGAAATATTTGAGCTGTCTAATCCCGATCCCTGTCGGCCTGTAAGCCGTATTAATTCTGGAAACAAATCAAAAAAGGCAGTTCCTCACGTTTAGTTCGTTGAAGATACTTTCCCTTAATGGAAATATCTTTTTTGGACGGTAAGACTGTAAAACAACAAAAAATTATTGCTCAGTTTGTGTGTAGCTTGTCATTGCAAAACGCTGTGCTCAGGGGCCGTAGTCGAAGTCACAATTGCACTCGCAAATTTGACTTTCGATATCGCACGTTTCAACCTTCTCCTGTTCACTTTCACAAGCTAAACGCTCAAGTTCGCACTTTTCAAGACAATCCTGATGCTTTTGCAAAGTATCGTTGAGTATCATTTGACACCTCCTTCCGTAACTACCTGGTTATTGCAGAGACTAAAGCAACCAAAGGGAAAAGCACCGCATTTTATACTATCATCCAGGCCTTTTATATAAAGCAGAAGGTATGCTTTATACAGGTTGCAATTCTCTTTATATTGGCTTCGTCAATGGGCGACAGAAGAACTTGCGCCGTGATATTTAGCATACAGATCATGGAGCCTGTGCCGCATATTTCTCAATGTCCGTGAGTAATCGTCTGCCACCCAGCGGGGCTCGCTGATCGAATAAAGATCTTTAGCCATCTCATCAAGGGACAACTCTATCGCCCTACACCATTCTCCAGTGCAGATCTCATCTATTTCACGCGACTCCTCAAAATCGGTTTCGATTTTTTTGAGACACTTATCGAAATTTTTCATATAGCCACGATGTATCATTTGAAATGACTCGACCATTTCTTTCTGTTTTTTCATAGCCTGACCTCCTCATTCTGGTAACTTCTTATGTAAGAATCGTGCCTGTATTCATCTGTATCATCGTTTACAGATAGTGTACCAATTATAATAATCATTCTTCAAAGCAGCGCAAAGGCAACACTTATAGTCTTTGTGAAGTGATATTATTCAACTGCAACAAGTCTTTGGTCACCGTCTGTATACTCTCCAAGCGACATCTAAAGCAGAGGTTTCTGTTGTATTAAATTTTTTTGATGAAACAGATTCTGTAATGCCTGAGTTCGGCGATTGATTCGTAGATATCGTCGTAGGCTCGGTGTCGGCCCTCTTTGCTGAAATATTCCAATGATGGAGCCCAGCGCTTGGTCAGCTCCTTGATGGTACTGACATCGATATTGCGATAATGGAAATATTGCTGAAGATCAGGCATGTGTCTGGCAAGAAAAACCCGATCGTGTCCAATGGAATTGCCACACATCGGAGAGATTTGAGGTGGAACCCACCGGCTAATAAAGTCAAGGGTTTCCAACTCTGCCCGGCGGCAGTCGTAAGTGCTCTTGCTGGACAATTCGATAAGACCGGATTGCCGATGGTGTTCGGTATTCCAGGAATCCATTGAGATCAGCACCTCTTCCGGCTGATGGAGGACGATGACGGGTCCCTCGGCCAGGATATCCAGTTCGGAATTGGTGACGATTGTCGCTACTTCGAGAATACTGTCTCTATCGGGATTCAACCCAGTCATTTCCAGGTCGATCCACACCAGATTGCCTTTGTCTTTCATAGAATTGTCTTTGTGGATGTGAAAAAAACTAAATCATCTACTCACGAGTTCAGACTCTTTGTCCAATCGGTACGATATGTATCTTTGAAAATAACCCGGTCCGTAAAAATAATAGGCACCGCAGAGCTTATGTAAAGCTTAAGGTCTCTTCTCGAAGAGTCTTTTTCCTGGAAACGGTACCCACCATTGAGGAGAAATGACACTATCCCTTTGCAACGGTCCGAATAGAAAAGATTTTTTCGTTTGAAATACTCGAATTTCAAATGGACAGGGTAGCAGATGTTGTCCAAGGAATAATGGCGGATGGTCATGGCCTTTGGAAGCTGTATTTGATCGGAGTGACGACTCAAAGTTTTCTGGCTGGAATTTTTTTTGCAAGGGTTACAGTATTAAGCTTAAAAAAAGCATAATAATGTCTCAGATTCTAGATGGAATTCAGAGGTGCATTCGTATCAAGCACTGTTTCTTGTTTTGTTTTTATGAAAATTACTTGGCTTATGCTTGCAGCATGAACAAGATTTGCTTTTATTCATCGTCTCAGGTTTGATTACACCTATGTAACATCATAAAAATGAATCTTTCTACCTAACCAGTTTGTTGAATTATTTATTTTAATAACAGGAAGATATGGAAGATACCAAACAATCGAAAGATACTTTCTTTCCATTTGACAACCAGCCTCTGTGGTTCCGCATGCTAGTGTTTTTTGGTCTCTGGTTGTTGATTTCCTATGTATATGTCAACCTGTGGCCTGTTGGTCAGCCAGAACACATTCCTTACTCCGTTTTTAAAGCTAAAGTCATAAACGGTGAAGTGGCGAAGATTGATGTGCAAGGTCAGGAGATCTCCGGCCAATATGCGGTCGAACCGACGACTGCAAAGGATGCAAGTGGGAATGTCGGCCCGCCAGAAGTACATTCTTTTAAAACGGTCATTCCGTCCTTTAATGATCCGGATCTGATAAAAATCCTGGAAAAAAACAAGGTGACTATCACAGCGAAATCCCAGGAAAAGCCCTGGTACATGAGTGTCCTCATAGTGCTTCTTCCCTGGTTACTTATTATCGGCTTTTTTGTATTGATGAATAAAAAGATGAGAGACCAGATGGGTGGTCCCGGTGGAGGACTCTTTGGTTTTGGAAAATCCAAAGCCAGGAAAATTACCCATGAAGAAGTACGGGTAACCTTCGATGATGTCGCTGGATTGGAAAATGTAAAGCATGAGTTGGAAGAAATGGTCGAGTACCTGAAGAATCCGGGAAAATTCCAAAATCTTGGCGCGGAATTGCCAAAAGGTATCCTGCTTGCAGGTCCTCCCGGTACAGGCAAAACTCTCATGGCGCGGGCCATGGCCGGAGAAGCTAATGTACCATTTTACAGTATCAGTGGTTCGGAATTTATAGAAATGTTTGTCGGAGTGGGAGCCTCAAGAGTGAGGGATATGTTTAAAACTGCGAGGGACACCGCACCGTCTTTGATTTTTATCGACGAGCTGGATTCCATAGGCAGAGCGCGGGGAACGGGGGTAGGCGGTGGCCACGACGAACGTGAACAGACCTTGAATCAAATACTGTCCGAGATTGACGGCTTTAGTCCTCAGGAGTCTGTCATCGTGATTGCTGCGACGAATCGACCGGATGTACTGGATCCTGCTCTTGTACGGCCTGGCAGGTTCGATCGGCAAATTACCCTGGATATGCCACAAAAAAATGCCCGAAAGGAGATACTGGCAGTGCACGCCAAAAAGGTGACAATCTCCAAGGAGGTTGATCTTGAACGGATTGCCGGCGCGACGGTAGGATTTACCGGAGCCGATTTAAAGAATCTCGTAAATGAAGCAGCCCTGCTTGCGGCGGGGAAGGGAAAACATGAGGTTGAGGAAGAGGATTTCAACGAAAGCAGGGATAAAATTATCTTGGGGGTGAAGCGTGAGGACCATCTTTCCGAGGAGGAAAAGAAAATGGTCGCTTACCATGAAGCCGGCCACGCCCTGACAGCTCTGATGCTGCCGGGCGCCGATCCGCTCAATAAGGTGACCATTATCCCTCGGGGCAGGTCTCTCGGTGCAACCGAGCAGATACCCGAAGAAGACCGGCACAACTATGGAAAGACCTATTTGTTAAATCGCATAGCGGTGATGTTGGGAGGTCGAGCCGCTGAACAGGTTGTCTTTGAGGAAATTACTTCCGGCGCCGGAGATGACTTGAAACAAGCCACACAGATTGCCAGGCGTATGGTTTGCCAATGGGGGATGAGTAACAAGGTTGGACTTGTTGTCTTTAAAAAAGGTGAGCCCCATCCTTTTCTGGGCCGTGAATTGACTGAGGAAAAAGATTACAGTGAGGCGACAGCTGAAATAATTGATCTGGAAATTAGAAGTATTTTAGCGGAGTGCAGTGATAAGGCTCAACGGATCCTTGTGGAAAACCGAGAGAAACTTGACCTACTTGCCGAGGAGCTGGCAGAAAAAGAAACACTTAATATGAGTGAAATTCAGGATCTGCTTTCGCTTGAAGAAACAAAATAAACAGACTCCTCGCTGGGCAGAAGGCAATTTCTGAGGTTTTTGGTCCTGTCTGAATGGACGAGTCCTGTTTTTCAGGACAGAATGCCTTGTCGTTTATTTATATGATGATCAGATATATGCTTATGGACAGACAGAACCCCATCTTTCTAACTCCGGTGATCGTAAAGACAGCCGGGATAAATACCTTAAGAGAGATTCAATTCTAGTAAAAAAAGCAAGATTGAAAATCTTTAATGTGCTTAAATTGATGGAAAAAGATATCTATTGCCGAAATCCTCGGCCCGGTTGGAAACCACTTTACCTGTTTCTGGCGTGTATCATTTGTTCGTCGGCGACCACAGGTCAAACGAAAGAGCTGGCGGTAAGTCAGTTTGAGAATGAGGGCTTGAGCGGGTGGACCCCTAAAATCTTCAAAGGAAAAACCGATTACCAATTGGTAAAGGAAAACGGACGAATTGTTGTTCGGGCATCCAGTCATGCCGCAGCGTCCGGCCTGGTGAAACAGATAAAATTTAATCCTTCGAAATATCGATACTTGCGCTGGTCATGGAAGATCGAACACACCATAATCGGTGGAAACGCAAAAACCAAAGCAGGAGACGATTACGCAGCACGTCTCTATATTGTTTTTCCCGGCTATTTTTTCTGGCAGACTCGAGCTATCAATTACATCTGGGCCAATCAGCTCCCTAAAAACGAATCTATTCCTAACCCGTATACTGACCACGATATGATGGTGGCAGTAGAGACCGGCTCTTCTTCAACAGGCAAATGGTTGAACGAACAACGGGATATCTGGTCCGACTATATGCATCTTTTTGGCGAACAACCAAAAGAAGCCAGCGCCATTGCTATTATGACCGATACCGATAATACCGGTGAGAGTGCTGTCGCATGGTATGGAGATATCACTCTTTCCACATCTCCTGACTAGTTTCCATCCTAAACCGGTCATTTTACCCTAACTTTTCGTTATTTTTAAATTTTAATCCTCGGAGGTAAGCGCAGGCTTCGATATTACTTATATTTCTGCGGTTAAGTGTATCGAATGCCTCGTTTCAGGACGCAAACTTACTTAAAAGATGTTGTGGCGCGCTGAAACTCTCTAAAATTTCAGGCAAGATTGCTGAATATATTTCTCAGAAAAGCCGGTATGACAGGTTACCGGCAAAGTCATTCTTGCTCGTCGCCGGTTTTATGAAGGGAGGCTGGGTTCTTTTTCCGTTTCGGCTAAAATGGCATATCAATTGCTATTCATAAGTATAAACGAAGCATATCAATGCTCTCCAGCAGAGGAAGGAGGCAACATGCAACAGGTACAGGAACAACAAAATCTGTCTGAAGAAAATATTTCCAGGGTGTGGATTGAAGGGATCAAACCGCGAATTGGTTGTGGTCGTTTTCCAATTAAGAAGACTGTGGGAGAGAAGGTCGAGGTCTCGGCGTATGTTTTTTCTGATGGACACGATCTTCTACAAGCTGTTTTGCAGTTCCGGCATGCCGAGGGCGATTGGGTTGAACTGCCCATGTCATACCAGCAGGATGACTTATGGTTAGCCGAATTTAAAGCTGAAGCTCTTGGCACTATTCAGTATACCATTCGAGCATGGATCGATTACTTTGCCACCTGGCAAAGAGACCTGCTACAAAAGTTCAAGGCAGGCCAGAATGTTGAGAGTGAACTGCAGGAAGGCGCTGGCATGATAGAAGCTACCGCCGGTAGAGCTCTCTCTTTCGATATAGAATGGCTGAATACCATCGCGGTGTTGCTGCGAACCCTTGAACCCCAGGAAGATTTGGTGGCCAGAGTAACAGCGGCGGATGTGAGCGCTATCATGAGCCGCTATCCCGATCGTTCCAGAGAAGCGGTATTTACGCCAGCGCTCTCGGTGACAGTCGAACCACCGATAGCTGGTTTTAGTGCCTGGTATGAAATGTTCCCCCGTTCCATAACTTCCGACCCGAAAAGGAGCGGGACATTCAGGGATGTCGAGCAACTTCTTCCCGAAATCGTGCGCATGGGTTTTGACGTTCTCTATTTCCCACCTATACATCCTATTGGCCTGACTCATCGTAAAGGCCGCAATAACAGTCTGAAAATTAGTAAAGGCGATCCCGGAAGCCCATGGGCAATCGGTAGCAAAGAGGGTGGGCATAAAACGGTTCATCCGGAACTTGGGACTATTGAGGATTTTGAACATTTGGTCGCGAGTGCACGGGGGCAGGGGCTTGAGGTCGCCCTCGACATCGCCTTTCAGTGTTCGCCGGATCATCCGTATGTCCGCGAGCATCCTGAATGGTTTCGACACCGGCCCGATGGAACAATTAAATTTGCTGAAAATCCACCCAAAAAGTATGAGGATATCTATCCTCTTTTCTTTGACTGTGAACATTGGAAATCTCTGTGGCTTGAGCTGAAAAGCATCGTCGATTTCTGGATTGAACGTGGTGTCCGTATCTTCAGGGTGGACAATCCGCATACCAAACCGTTGTCTTTCTGGGAATGGTTGATAACCGAAGTGCGCCGTGAAAATGCGGACATCGTTTTTCTTGCCGAGGCCTTTACCCGGTCCAGGGTAATGTATGGCCTGGCGAAAGCAGGATTCAGTCAGTCCTATACCTACTTTACCTGGCGTAACAGCAAACATGAGTTGACCAGTTATCTGCGTGAACTGGTGGAGACCGAAGTCAGTGAATACTACCGGCCCAATTTTTTCACCAATACTCCTGACATCCTACCGGAATATCTCCAATTCGGCGGACGTCCGGCCTTTATCACCCGGCTGGTCCTGGCGGCAACCCTCTCTTCCTACTATGGTATCTACAGCGGGTATGAACTCTCGGAAAACGAGGCAGTGCCCGGAACCGAAGAATATCTTAATTCTGAGAAATTTGAGATAAAACCGCGTGACTGGAAAACCCCCGGCAATACCCGGGCCTTTATTACCCGGATAAACACCATCCGAAAAAAAAATGCAGCGCTGGCCTCCAACCGGAGTCTGAGGTTTTATCCGGTGGACAATGAACAGTTACTGTTCTATGGCAAGAACACCGAGGACTTGACCAATATCATATTGGTGGCGGTAAACCTGGATCCCCATAACGTTCAGGATGGCTGGCTTGAGGTTCCCCTTGAAAAATTCGATATCGAGGAAAATGAAGTGTTTCAGGTACACGAACTTCTCTTTGATAATCGGTTTCTCTGGCAGGGCCGCAGGAATTACGTACGTCTTGATCCGGCTGAGAGTTCGGCCCAGATTTTTCTGTTACGGAGGAGACTTCGTACAGAACGGGATTTTGATTATTTCATGTAATGAGTTGAGTGAATTAGAAGAATTATCCCTGTTCTTTTTACAAGGATAATTCTTCGTGAAGGAACTTTACCTCTCAAGGAGGCACAGAAGAGAGCCCCCGTGCTTTGTGGGGGATAGGAGGACTTGGCATGATCAAGGAAAAACCGGATTCTCTCTGGTATAAAGACGCGATTATTTATGAATTGCATGTGAAAGCTTTCAAGGACAGCAATGGCGATGGCACCGGCGATTTTCGAGGTCTGATTGAAAAGCTTGATTACATTCAGGAACTCGGTGTTAATGTCGTCTGGCTCCTTCCTTTCTATCCTTCACCGTTCAGAGATGATGGTTACGATATTTCCGATTATCGAGGTATCCATCCGGGCTATGGAAGTCTCCGGGATTTCAGGACCTTTATTCGGGAGGCCCACCGCCGCCAAATAAAGGTCATCACCGAGCTGGTGATCAACCACACTTCGGATCAGCATCCCTGGTTTCAGGCGGCCCGCAGGGCTAAAAACAACTCAGCCCGCCGCAAATATTATGTCTGGAGTGATACCAACAGCAAGTTCCCTGAAACACGTATAATATTCACCGACAGCGAACCGTCTAACTGGGCCTGGGATCCGATAGCCAAGGCATATTATTGGCATCGATTTTTTTCACACCAGCCTGACTTGAATCACAACAATCCACAAGTTGTCCGGGCGGTTCTCAAGGTTATGCGATTCTGGCTTGATATGGGTGTTGACGGACTTCGACTCGATGCAGTTCCTTATCTTTGTGTCAGAGAGGGGACCAATAACGAGAATCTGCCGGAAACCCTGGCGGTCCTCAAACAATTCCGAAAACACCTGGATCAGCATTATACAGAGAGGATGTTTCTGGCCGAAGCCAATCAATGGCCGGAAGACGTTTTGCCTTATTTCGGTGAAGGCGATTCATGTCACATGGCCTTTCATTTTCCTCTAATGCCCAGAATTTTTATGGCTCTTCGCCAGGAAGACCGTCACCCAATTACTGATATCCTCGATCGTACACCAGACATTCCCCCAAATTGTCAATGGGCGCTTTTTTTGCGCAATCATGATGAATTAACCCTGGAAATGGTTACCGACGCGGAGCGTGATTATATGTACCGGGAATATGCCAAGGATGGTCGGATGCGACTCAACGTGGGCATTAGAAGGCGCCTGGCCCCGCTCATCGATAACAGCCGCCGTCGTATGGAGCTCCTCAATTCCCTGTTATTTTCCATGCCCGGATCTCCGGTCATCTATTACGGAGACGAACTGGGTATGGGGGACAATATCTTCCTCGGTGACCGGGACGGAGTTAGAACCCCCATGCAATGGAGCATGGACAGAAACGGTGGTTTTTCAAAAGCCGATTCTGCCCGCCTCTATCTGCCGTTGATAATGGATCCGGTTTACGGTTATCAGGCTGTCAATGTCGAAGCTCAGGAGCGAGATCCCTCTTCCATGTTACGTTTTATGCGGAGAATGATCGCATTGCGTCGACAGCATAAGGCCTTTGGCCGAGGCAGTATGGAATTTGTTAAACCGGACAATCGGGCAATACTGGCCTTTACCCGCCGCTACAAGAGCGAAACAATTTTGGTGATCGCCAATCTTTCCCGTTTTGTTCAGCCGGCAGAGCTTGATCTCAGTGAGTTTAAAGGGCATATCCCCGTTGAGATGATCGGCAGAACCGAGTTTCCTGCGATTGGCGATCTGCCCTATTTTATTACTCTGGGACCGCACAGTTTTTACTGGTTCAGAATCGAATCGCCCGCAGAACCCATAAAGGCGGGTCGCCCCGTGACAAATGAACTGCAGAAACTCCCCCAGTTCACCCTGGATAAAATGTGGGAGACCTTGTTGGAACCGCAATATGTTTTCGCACTCTGCAACGACATTCTGCCGCCATATCTTGCCAGACAACGCTGGTTTGGCGGCAAGGCGAAACATATCACCTCCTGTCGCCTGGTCGATTGGAGTAAACTGGGTGCTTCATTTTATATTACCTTTATCCATCTGCAATACGACTCCGGCGAGCAGGAACACTACGTTGTGCCTATGAAAATCGTTCAGGGGCAACCTGCCGAAATTCTTGCTAGAGAAATACCTGACAGCGTGCTGGCTTTCGTCAGCAACTGGCGCGGAAAGGGTATTCTGTACGACGCCCTCATGGACAGAGCTACTTACGATATTCTTCTCGCAGCTATCGGAGATGGCCGCCAATATAAAACGGCAAAAGATGGGGTCATCAGAACATCACCGACAAAAATTTTTGATGAATTGATTGGTGTCGGCAATATGTATAGCGCAGTAAGAAAGTTAGGGGCAGAGCAGAGCAATACCTCGATCATAATTGGTGAGGCTTTTGTCCTCAAGCTCTATCGAAGACTGGAGATAGGCTTGAATCCCGATGTGGAGATTAGCCTGTTTCTGACGGAGAAAGGAAGATTTACTTCAATTGCCAGGGTCTTAGGTACAATGCAATATCTTGATGCATCGGGCGAAGAAGCAACGATGGGCATGCTGCAGGAATTCGTCGCTAATCAGGGAGATGGCTGGTCGCTGACGTTGGCAGCCCTGGAGGGCTATTTCCAAGAAACAAAAAAACGTCTGGCTGCTGGTGATTCCGCACCGACTATGGAGATGTCATTTCTGGATGCATCACGGCAAGACCCCCCAGCAGATTTTGTCGCCATGACAGAGGACTATCTCCATGCAATCAGGATCCTTGGACGTCGAACCGCCGAATTTCATCTGGCTCTGGCTGAAGAAAAGAAAAATCCAGCCTTCAAACCGGCAAAGTCAGATGCTGTTTTTACCGAACAGCTTGCAGAGGCTGTCATTCGTCAAATTCAGGACGCTTTACCAATGTTGAGAGCCAAAGTAACTGAGCTGCAGGCGGAAGTGCGTGAAAATGCTGAGCGTGTGTTAAGCGATGTTCCTCTCTTGCTCGACAGGGTGAACGAAATGGCAAGAGTGGGAGGAAAGCTGGGACAATTGATCAGGCATCATGGTGATTATCATCTGGGGCAAGTTTTGTGGACAAAAGAAAACGATTTCATCCTTCTTGATTTCGAAGGTGAGCCCCTCCGACCTCTGGCCGAAAGACGCAGCAAAGGCTCTCCTCTGAAAGACATTGCCGGTATGATTCGCTCCTTTCACTATGCCGCCCAGACCGCTGTGTCGACATTGGCTGGACAAGTAGAGATTAGTGCAGACCTTATCCCTTGGAGCCGCGCCTGGTTCGATTGGGTGAGCAGTGTGTTTGTCGGAGCCTACTTTGAGACCGCTGCCGGTGCACCATTTCTGCCGACGATTGATCCAGGCTTTGTCCTTGACGTCTTTTTGCTGGAAAAGGCGTTCTATGAGCTAAAGTACGAAATGCACAATCGGCCCGACTGGATTCATATCCCGCTGGCCGGTATCGTCGATATCATCGACAAAAAAAAGACAGATAAAAGGGAAAAATGAAAAAATCCAAAGAGTTCGTGACTGATTATGATTTGCATCTGCTCGCCGAAGGCACTCATCACAGATCCTGGGAGAAACTTGGATCGCATATGGTGGAGATTGCCGGCAAGAAGGGTGTTATCTTTACCCTCTGGGCGCCAAATGCCGAGGCTGTTTCTGTCATTGGAGACTTTAATGGTTGGCTGAAGATGAATAATCCCTTAGCCAGAATTGAGGATTCAGCGTATTGGCAGTGCTTTGTTCCCGGAGTGGAGAAAGGTGCTCTTTACAAATTTGCCATTACTTCAAAGGTTAATAATTATCAGGTCGAAAAAACCGATCCCTATGCTTTCCACTGTGAAATACGGCCCGCAACAGCCTCGGTTGTCTGGGACCTCGAAGATTATGCCTGGCAGGACAGCGAGTGGATGAATTCTCGAGCAAACCTTCATGACCATCAGGCACCCATCTCCATTTACGAAGTTCATCTCGGTTCATGGATGCGGCGCGAGGATAATGGCGGCTGGCTGACCTATCGGGAACTGGGTGAGAAACTTAGCACATATGTCAGGCATATGGGCTTTACCCATGTAGAACTGATGCCGATCAATGAACATCCATTCGATGGTTCCTGGGGTTATCAGACCGTTGGCTATTTCGCACCGACCAGTCGCTTCGGCACGCCGCAGGATTTCATGTTCATGGTGGATGCCTTGCATCAGCAAGGTATCGGAGTCATCCTCGACTGGGTCCCTGCTCACTTTCCGAGGGATGAACATGGGCTCGGATTTTTTGATGGCTCCCATCTCTATGAACATGCCGACCCGCGGCAAGGGGAGCAAAAAGACTGGGGGACGTTTGTCTTCAATTACGGCCGGACGGAAGTGGCCGAATTTTTGCTGTCAAATGCCCTTTTCTGGTTGGAGGTTTATCATATCGACGGTCTGCGTGTCGACGCAGTGGCCTCCATGCTCTACCTTGATTATTCCCGCAAGGAAGGGGAGTGGATACCCAATTGCTATGGCGGCAGGGAAAACCTTGAGGCCATTGATTTTCTGAAAAAATTCAACGAACTGGTCTACCTCGAACATCCGGACGTTATGACATTCGCGGAAGAATCGACATCGTACCCTATGGTCTCTCGACCAACATATCTGGGAGGGCTCGGCTTCGGTTTTAAATGGAATATGGGCTGGATGCACGATACCCTGCATTATATGAGCAATGACCCTGTTCATCGTTCTTATCACCACCACAGTCTGACTTTCAGCCAGCTCTACGCCTATCATGAAAATTTTATGCTCCCTCTTTCTCATGATGAAGTGGTTCACGGCAAGGGCTCAATGATAGGAAAAATGCCGGGAGATGACTGGCGCAAGTTTGCCAATTTACGATTGCTCTATGGCTATATGTTCACCCATCCCGGCAAGAAACTGCTTTTCATGGGCAATGAAATCGGTCAGTGGTCCGAGTGGAATCATGATGCGAGCCTCGATTGGGCGCTGCTGGAGTACCCTTTTCACCAGGGGCTGCAACGCTGGGTCCGTGATCTCAATACCTTTTTACGGGGCGAACCTGCTCTTCATGAACTCGACGACGATCCGGCAGGTTTCTCCTGGATCGATTGTAACGACAGTCAACAGAGCGTTCTGAGCTATATCCGACGTGGAAAAAAAACAACAGACACAGTTGTCTGTATCGGTAATTTTACACCGGTACCACGGCATAATTATCGTTTGGGTGTGCCTGAAATGGGGTATTGGCAGGAGGTACTGAACAGCGACGCACCGATTTATGGTGGTAGCGGGCAGGGAAATTTTGGTGGCAAGGAGGCGACGCCTCTCTCTGTCCATGGTGAGAGTCATTCTCTCAATGTTACTCTTCCGCCACTGGCCATGATGGTGTTTCGCTTACAGCAGGAAATTTGAAAATGCAGGCAACGATAGACAAGGCGTTGGAAGTCCTTGGGGTTAAAAATTTTCTGTTTGGTATTCATGACGCAGCTTTCCCAAGCCTGCCGGAGGAGGATCTGGGGCGTGGATCACCCTACTCCGAGGGGGCCGCAGATTTTCTCAAGTTTATCAGGTCTCTTGGGTTTAGCGGCGTTCAGCTGGGTCCGCAGGGTATAACCACCTCTGGGAATTCTTCTCCCTACGACGGGAGTGTGTTCTCCAGGAATCCCCTTTCTCTTGCCCCGCTTTATCTGATTAGGTCCGACTGTCGGTTGCTTACACAGGAAAAGTTGGCCAGGTTCACAGCCAAAATTCATTCTGATTGTACTCAGGTGGATGGTTTGTTTGTCAGGCTTGTCATAAAAGATATTACCACCGAAATATGTACCCAGTATCGACGGGAAATCAGGGAAGCAAAGTCGGCTTTCTGCACGGATCTTTGCGATTCTTTCGGTATTTTTCGGCGACAGAATGCGGTATGGCTGGAAAGAGACGCTCTTTACCAGATTTTAAGGTTACATTACAATGGCAGAAGTTGGAGACAGTGGGAAGGGAGGAAAGAAGCCCGGCTCGACAGGCATCTTTTTGGCTCGCCGGAAGGTGAGGGGCGCAAAGAATCGAGGCGCCTGCGAATTGAGGCTTTGCATCGACAGTATTCGGAAGCTATTGACGACTATTGTTTTATTCAGTTCCTGCTTGCCGAGCAACACCGTAAATTAAGAGAGAGTTGTAAACACCTCGGACTGAGACTTTTTGGCGACTGCCAGATTGGTCTTTCAGACCGGGATACCTGGTATGCTCAATCCTTTCTCCTGCCGGATTACGTTATGGGGGCACCGCCCAGTCGAACAAATCCTGAAGGACAGCCATGGAACTATCCTGTGCTCAATCCCCATCACTATAATGTTGCAGAGGGTAAAGGAAACCGTGAGCCTGGTCCAGCCCTCTTGTTTTTTCAGCAAAGAGTCGAAAAACTCGCTGAGGATTTTGATGGATTTCGAGTGGACCATCCCCATGGTCTGATTTGTCCATGGGTCTACAAAGCCAACCAGGTCGACCCATTTAAAGCTGTACAAAACGGTGCACGCCTTTTTTCTTCCCCTTTAATCACAGATCATCCTGCGCTGATCAAATTCGCCATAGTTCGGCAGGATCAGCTCAACAAACAAAAGCCAAGGTACGATGATAACTGGGTGGCCGCTCTTGATTCTGAACAAGTCAGCCGCTATGGACAGCTCTTTGAGGTGATAATAAAGACGGTCCGGAAGAAGTGGACTGTTGGTGAAATAGCCTGTGAAATCCTCAGCACTCAGCCCTATCCTCTCAGCCGGGTGATGGAGCTGTACGGACTGGGTCGTTTCCGGGTTACCCAGAAAGCTGATCTGGACAATGAACTTGATGTATATCGCAGCGAGAATGCTCAGCCGAAAGACTGGTTGATGCTCGGCAACCATGATACAGCTTCGATCTGGCAGGTGGCCGAGAGATGGGCTGAAGAGGGAACCTCACGTCGGCAGGCTGAATATCTGGCGATGCGACTGCGTATCCCTGAAGCCGAGCGGACCAACTGGATCGAAAAGATCTCAGTTGATAAAGGAGCATTAGTTCAGGCTAAATTTGCCGATTTGTTTGTTGGTCCGGCACAAAATATTATGGTTTTTTTTACCGATCTTCTTGGCAGTAAGGAGACCTATAATAAACCAGGCACAATAAATAGTGAGAACTGGATGCTGCGTGTCCCCCGCGATTATGAAACTCTCTATAAAAAAAACATAGAGACCAGTCAGGCTCTCAGTATCCCCAGAGCACTGGTCATGGCCCTTAAGGCGAGAGGCAGAGCAAGCAGCATTGAGGACAGCCAATTGATCCGGCAGCTGGAAAATTCTTTTTGAAGCTGTGAGCTGGCTCAAAAAAAATACCTTTCATAGATAATTTTTGTCCGGCACCAGAGGAAATATCTTGTCAAACAGGACATTTCATTTCTTAAATGAATTTTTCTTTGTTACACCTAAAACACTGTAGCTCAGGTAAGGAAGTGTTCTTGTTTGTTGTATTTCCGATGTTGTTTGGAGTTTTCTATGGGAGATTTTGCTTCAGGGCATTCACGGCGCAAATTTTGCTAAAATAATTATTAGTTTGAAGAGTTAGGTTTGTATTGAAGAAATCTATGGAACAGATTAGTCTTTTAATGATTTGTTCAAAGCGATAAGTCTGTTATCTAGTAATGACCAGACCGGATCTAACAATGACTTGCCCTCCTTATGAACGGGACAGGCAGGTTTACGAAATTTTATCTTAAAAAAACGAAAAGAATTTCTAAGGCACTATAGGGATCACATGCAACCATCAGCTGAATATTATCCCCTGGCTATCTATACGCTGGCGACCTTGGCTCTCGTCGGCATAATGCTCATTGCCGCCTGGTGGCTCGGAGAAAAAAAACCAAACAGCAACAAGTCACTCGCCTACGAATCCGGCGTTCTCCCGACTGGTTCCGCTCGTCTTCCCCTGTTTATCCCCTTTTATCTGATCGCCATATTTTTCATCGTTTTTGACGTGGAATCCTCCTTTATTTTTACCTGGGCCGTTGTCTGGGACAAGTTGAGCTTGGCAGGTTTGATCCATATTACCTTTTTTATTGTTGCGCTATTGTTGGGTCTCGTCTGGATATGGCTTAAGGGCGGATTGGAGTGGGGTCCTTCAAGAATGCAAAGGGGTAATAATGAAGCATGACATTCCCGATAATATCCTGCTCGCACGTCTTGATGACATGATCAATTGGGGGCGGTCCTATTCGCTCTGGCCGATGTTCTGGGGACTTTCCTGCTGTTTTGTCGAGATGATGACCTCTTTTACTTCCCGTCTCGATATTGCCCGTTTTGGGGCCGAGGTACTGCGCGGATCGCCTCGTGAATCGGATCTGATGGTGACCTCCGGCACGATTTTTAAAAAGATGGCCCCCTCCATCCTGCGTCTTTATGAACAGATGCCTGAACCACGCTGGGTGATATCCATGGGCAGCTGCTCCAATTCCGGCGGCATGTACGATGTGTACAGCGTCGTCCAGGGGATCAATCAGATTCTGCCGGTGGATGTCTACATTCCCGGTTGTCCGCCGCGTCCGGAGGCATTCCTTCAGGGCTTGATTCTGCTGCAGGAAAAAATTCGCAGAGAAGAGCATCCTGCCCGACCGGTTTTGCACATGGCAGGAGGCTCGCAGGGAACCACGGCACCTGTCCTGGTTGACGGTTTTACCAAATCACGCGACAACCGGGGTCCCGGCATGATTGATATTCCCAAGCGGGGTACCTCTCTGCAGCATCCGCACTTCTGGATGTCCCGTTCGGACGAAATGTGGCGTCCCCCAGCGACTGTGCATGCCTATCCGGATTTCGGTCTGGCTGGAGAGCTTGAAGCCGCCTTTGCCGGGCAGGTAAAGGTGGATGGGGCTGCAACAGATATGCTCACCTACCGTGCTCCCGCTGAAATCGTGCCGGAGGTTCTGGCCTTTCTGAAAAACCGACAGACCAAACCGTTTCGACGATTGGAGGATATCGCCGCCGTCGACGAATCATGCCGTCGCGAGAAAGCCGATTACTCTGATTTCACCCTGAACTACCATCTGCTCTGCTTCGAGACACCGGGCTATATTCGTATTAAGACCGACCTTATCGGATATTCCCCGGAAGTGCCGAGCATTACCAAGATTTTTCCTGCAGCTAACTGGTACGAACGGGAAGTATTCGACATGTTCGGCATCCGTTTCAGCGGACATCCAAAACTTAAACGCATACTTATGCCGCCGGATTGGCAAGGGCATCCTCTTCGCAAGGATCATGTCTCCCGCGCAACAGATATGCCCCCGTACACGACAGAAGATGCACGACGTCACCAGGCAATGCCGGCAGTCGACTACTTCGAGCGTCTGGACGAGGAAACCCTGATCATCAATCTGGGGCCCCAACATCCCGGTACCCATGGCATCATTCGCTTCATGCTCAAACTAAACGGCGAAGAGATTGTCGATATGGATACCGATATAGGTTATCACCACCGCGGAGCAGAAAAGATCGGCGAGCGGCAGCACTGGAACCAGTTCATTCCTTACACCGACCGAATTGATTACCTGGCCGGGGTGCAGAACAACCTGGCCTATCTGACCAGTGTTGAACGGCTCTGCAACATTACTGTGCCGGAACGGGCAACAGTTATCCGCGTCATGCTGGCTGAACTTTTTCGTATAGCCAGTCACCTTGTCTGGTTCGGGACCTTTGCCGCTGACCTGGGGGCCATGACCCCGGTATTCTATATGTTTACCGATCGGGAAAAAATATTTGACATCGTTGAGATGATCACCGGCGGTCGGATGCATCCGGCCTGGTTTCGCATCGGCGGCGTCACCGAGGACCTGCCGGAAGGTTGGGAAGCGCCGGTGAAGGAATTTCTCGACTGGATGCCCGGCCGCTTGAAAGATTATGATGCGCTTCTGAAAGGCAACCCTATTTTTACGGCGCGCCTCAAAGGAGTAGGAGCCATCTCTCTCGACCAGGCCATGGAGTGGGGAATGACAGGTCCTAACCTGCGTGCCTGCGATTTTGCCTGGGATCTTCGCAAAAAGATGCCTTACGGAGGTTATGACCGTTTTGATTTCGAGGTTGCCACGGCTGATGGCGGAGATTGCTGGGCTCGGTATCTGGTCCGCGTGGAGGAAATCAGGCAGTCGCTACGGATCGTCGCCCAGTGTCTTGATACCATGCCGGGCGGGCGCTGGATATGTGATGATTATCGCTACGTCCTGCCGGAAAAACCCGACACTCTGCAGGATATTGAATCGCTGATCCATCATTTCGTCAATTCCAGCCGCGGTATGACCCCGCCGCGAGGCGAAAACTACAGCGCCATCGAGGCCCCAAAAGGGGAAAACGGTTATTTTGTCGTTTCCGACGGATTGAACATCCCATATAGGATGCGGATCAAAACGCCTAGCTTTCCGCATATACAGGCCCTGCCGGTTATGTGCAAAGGGTGGCTGGTCGCTGATTTTCTCGCGATCATCGGGTCAATAGATTATGTGCTTGCTGACATTGACAGGTAAAGAGATGATTCCGGAACAACTTAAAAGAGCTCTTCTACAACGTGTCACTGCAGCGGTTTCACCGCGTGAAGCGGCGATGGCAGTAATGAAAGAGATACAAGGTCATTACGGTTGGCTGAGCGATGAGGCGGTCACGGAAGCTGCAGAAATTCTCGGCTTGACAACTCTGGAAGTTGAGGAGTTGGCCACCTTTTACGAGATGATCTACCGCAGACCGGTTGGCAAACGGGTGGTACATGTCTGTGACTCCATCTCCTGCTGGGCTATGGGAGGTGAAAGTTTGCTCGATCAACTTGCCACTCATCTGGGCATTGCTGTCGGAGAGACTACCAGCGAGGGCATATTCACGCTATTGCCCTGCTGTTGCCTTGGAAATTGCGGTGAATCACCGACAATGATGATCGGAGAAAATATCTATGGCCGATTGACGTTGGAAAAAGCAGTAGAAATTTTACAGCAGGAAATGCAGGCAATTCCAGAGAAAGAACTGCCAGGTGATTGAAAAACAATGGAACAACCACTTTTTCAACATAATAAGTCCGGACGATGCGTCACCTTTGATGAATACCGCCAGGAAGGTGGTTTTGTCGCCCTGGCTAAGGGATTAAAGGAACTAACCCCTGAACAGGTGCAGGAGATAGTCAGTGATTCCGGACTTCGAGGCCGTGGCGGCGCAGGTTTTCCAACCGGCAAGAAATGGTCCTTTGTTCCAAGAGATCTGCCCGGTTCCCGCTGGCTTGTCTGCAATTGCGATGAAATGGAACCGGGCACCTTTAAGGATCGCGTGCTGTTGGAGGCCAACCCATATTCCCTTCTGGAGGGGATATTGCTGGCCTCTTATTCCATCGGCATTCACCACGCCTTTATCTTTATCAGGCGTGGATACGAACAGGTAGCGGCCAACCTTCAACGTGGTATCTCTGAGTGTCTGAAAGAAGGGTTCCTTGGGGAAAACATTCTGGACAGCGGCTTTTCCTGTGATATCGATGTCCATATCTCGGCGGGGCGCTACATCTGCGGGGAGGAGACAGCGTTGTTGAATGCACTGGAGGGTAAGCGGGCCAATCCCCGGCCTAAACCACCTTTTCCAGCGGTAAAGGGTCTCTGGGACGGGCCGACGGTGGTTAATAATGTCGAAACTCTGGCTAACGTCCCCGCCATCATCAGGCATGGGGCGGAATGGTTTAAAGGCCTTGCACGCATACCGGAGGCGGCGGGGATGAAACTTTTCTGTATCAGTGGCCATGTGGCGAGGAGCGGTTGCCATGAGCTACCTCTTGGTATCCAGCTTGGCGAGATTGTTGACGAAAAATGCGGTGGTATGCGGGACGGAAGCCGATTTAAAGCCTGTCTGCCAGGTGGGGCCTCGACACCCTTTTTGACTGATGAGCATTGGAATATTCCTATGGATTTCGATCCGGTAGCCAAGGCCGGATCCCGCCTTGGCACCGGCGGCATTGTGGTGTTTGACCAGAATACCTGTATGGTGGCAGCCACCCTGAATCTGGTACGCTTTTTCGCCCGTGAATCCTGCGGGTGGTGCACGCCATGCCGAGAGGGGCTGCCTTATGTTGTACATCTGCTGGAGAGTATAGAAGCAGGCAATGGCAGCAAGGAATATATCGATATATTGCAGCAGCATGTTAAATTATTAAACTATGCTTTCTGTGCCCTGGCTCCGGGCGCGATGGGGCCGGTGGATGGGTTGTTGATGCATTTTAGGGATGAACTTGTTGAACATATAGACAAACGGAAATGTCCTTTTAAAACTTAACATCCAAAATTTTAAAGTCGGAATTCATGATGGCTAAGTAAAAAAAATCATATGAGCGGCGCGAAACAGATGAACAATTTTTACTACGCCATCAAGTAGGATATATGCCGAAACTGACAATAGATGACATAACGGTTGAAGTGGCCGAAGGCGTTTCCGTGTTGGAGGCGGCCCAGAGTGTGGGAATACCTATCCCGCACTTCTGCTGGCATCCGGCACTCGGAAAGGCGGGTGCCTGTCGTGTCTGCGCCGTGAAGATGCTGGATGGGCCGGTAAAAGGCATCCAGATGTCCTGCATGCTTGAGGCTCAGGACGGCATGGTCGTCTCCACAACCGACGAGGAAGCAATGGCGATGCGGCGCCAGGTCATTGAATGGCTGATGATCAACCACCCACACGACTGCCCGGTCTGTGACGAAGGGGGCGAATGCCAGCTCCAGGATTTTACCATCGCAGGCGGTCATGGCCTGCGGCGCTATACCGGTAAAAAGCGGACACATGTGAATCAATATCTGGGGACGCAGATCGAGCACGAGATGAATCGCTGCATTCAGTGCTACCGGTGCGTCCGATTCTACCAGGAATTTGCCGGAGGCACCGATTTCGGGGTAATGGGCAGTGCTCAGCGAATCTATTATGGCCGAGTGGAAGACGGACAGCTTGAATCACCGTTTTCGGGGAATCTGGTGGACCTCTGTCCCACCGGTGTCTTTACCGACAAGACTGCACGCTTTCGCGCTCGTTACTGGGACTACGACATGGCTCCCTCGGTATGCCCCCATTGCTCGCTTGGTTGCAACACTGTTCCTGTTGCTCGCTACCGGGAGTTGCTCAAGATCGTGGCACGCAGAAATAATGCGGTTAATGGCTGGTTTCTCTGCGACAGGGGAAGATTCTCCAATAGTGCGGTGAATGATCCGATCCGTCCACGATCACCACTCATAGATGAGAGGATAGTTGGCTGGGATGAGGCTTTGGATGATCTTTTGTTGCGGATCAGGGAGATAGGGGAGCTTTACGGCCAGGAAAGCCTGGCAGTTGTCGGTTCATCCCGTCTGTCTATGGAGGCGGCGTCGCTGTTGCATGTCTTGTCCGAGCATATTAACGCTGGATCACTCTGCTATTTTGTCAGTGAACAGGAGGCTGCGGGGGCTCAGATGGCGATATCCTATCTGAACGAAGCTAATTCTGCATCCATGGCGGATGTTGAGGCAGCTGACATGATCGCAATCATTGACTGCAATCTGATTAATGATGGACCGATGATGGCCCTGGCGGTCAGGCAGGCATGGCGCAAAGGCGCGCAGATCTATCTGTTGGAAAACGACCCTAACCCCGAAGAACAGAAGGAGCGGAAAGCTCTTCCTTTTCCGTGGAACAGTGTCTCTGCATTCGCAGACATTCCTCTTGGTGAGGCGAAAAATCCTGTGATAATCTGCGGCAGTGGCAGCAAAGAGCCTAAAAACATGACCCAGGCATTAGAGAGCGGGGTAAAACTGGCATGCCTGCTGGCTGGTCCCAACGGTTTTGGCGCGGGGCTTCTGTCGATGGAACATAATGCAACGACACTGTCGAGGGCCATCGCAGCAGGAAAGGTAAAAGGAGTGATTGCTGTAGAAGCTGATATTCCACCTGATCTTCTCCAGGGGATTCCCTTTATTGCAGCACTGGATTGGCAGAGCACAGATACCGTTAAGGCCGCCCGGATCGTCCTGCCGACCACCGCCTGGGTCGAAATGGATGGCACCTATCTGAACAATGAGGGGCGAGCTCAACGTTTCAATAAAGTGATGAATCCCGGATTGCCGATCAAGGGGCTCGATGCCTCGATGCATCCGCCGCGTCAGCATACCACCGTAGTTCCGGGTGGTGATGTGCGCCCTGCATGGAAAATCGTGGCGGAGATTATCAAACGATTGGGCACGGGAAAAAACGTCGAGTCGCTTCCAGGAAGCTGGCAAAGGCTACGGAGACTGAAAGCGGAAAGTGAAGGCCTCGTTGTCTATCGTGACTATCTGGAAAGACGGAGCAACCACAGGAAGTAGTATTTGAAATACTATTTTTATTCATAGCATTGAATCGTTGAATCACTGAAACACAAGAGCGGAAAGTGAAATGACTTACTACCCGATCGACATAGCCATCACCGTAGGCAAAATTGCCCTGGTTTTTTTGGTCGTCCTGCTCATAGCTGCGTATCTCGTTTTGGCTGAGCGTAAGCTGTTAGCCTGGATACAGGAAAGGATAGGCCCTAATCGGGCAGGGCCATTCGGACTGTTGCAGCCACTGGCCGACGGGATCAAGATGCTCACCAAAGAGGATGTTATACCAGCCGGGGCGGACAAATGGCTGTTTTATCTGGCCCCAGCTGCTGCGGCGATTCCAGCCATTATGATTATTGCACTGATACCCTTTGGTGGACCGGTTACCCTGTTCGGACGCCTGGTTGGGATGCAGGTCGTCGATCTGAATGTGGGGCTTTTGCTGTTTATTGCCTTTTCCTCCATTGCGGTGTACGGAGTGGCTTTGGGAGGCTGGGCGTCCAACTCCAAGTATGCACTGCTGGGCGCAATCCGCGGGCTTGCGCAGCTCATCTCCTATGAAATCCCAATGGGATTAGCCATTGTACCCGTAGTCATGCTGTCCCGGTCGTTTCAGCTGTCGGAGATCGTTAATGGCCAGGAATCCTGCTGGTATATTGTCTACCAGCCGTTGGCCTTCATAATCTTTTTGATCAGTATTATTGCCGAGTGCAAGCGAATACCTTTTGATATTCCCGAGGCCGAGGGTGAGTTGGTAGCCGGTTTTCATACTGAATATTCCGGCATGCGTTTCGGCCTTTTTTTCGTCGGTGAGTATATTAATATCATCGTGCTGGGTGGCCTGGCAGCGACCTTTTTTCTCGGTGGCTGGCATGGACCCTTCCTGCCCCCGATTGTCTGGTTTTTATTAAAAATGCTGGCCTTTGCCTTTCTTGTAATCTGGATCCGCGGGACCCTGCCGAGACTGCGCTATGACCAGTTGATGCACTTTAGCTGGAAGGTACTGACACCGCTCGCGCTGCTGAACATACTGGCGACTGGATGGTTCATCGTCCTAACGAGATAAAGAAATGCATTTGTGCTTTTTATTAAAGGTTGAGTTATGTCTGTCGCAAATGATACAAAAGCGATTCTGATTGGAATGTGGACGACCTGGAAGCGTATTTTCCGTCGTCCCGTCACCATCCAGTATCCGGAGCAAAAGCGTATACCATCTCCCCGGTTCCGGGCAAGGATTGTACTGACGCGTGATCCGGACGGCGGAGAGCGGTGTGTCGCCTGTTATCTCTGCTCGGCGGCATGCCCGGTGGACTGTATTTCCATGCAGTCGGCCGAACAGGAAGATGGCAGGCGATATGCAGCCTGGTTTCGCATAAACTTTTCCCGCTGTATTTTTTGCGGTCTCTGTGCGGAAGCATGCCCGACCATGGCTATTCAGATGACACCGGATTACGAGATATGCAATCGGGATATCATGAATCTGGTCTATGAAAAAGAGGATTTGCTGATTGATGGTTGCGGAAAGTCGCCGAATTATAATTTTTATCATCACGCCGGAATCGGAGTGACCCAGCGGCGCGGCGAAGGGAGAGAAGAAAATGAACCTGTAGATGTGCGTAGTCTGTTGCCGTAGTTTTTTTCTTTAAAAAACAGAAAAGTAATTCTAAGTGACTCTAGCGGACCCAACATGGAACAAGGTCTTTTTTACATACTGGCAAGCGTAACTGTTATCGCTACGATCTTTGCCATCACCGAGAAACACCCGGTGCATGCCATCGTCTTCCTGGTGACTTCCTTTTTTGCCCTGGCGGTCATCTTTTATCTGCTGACCGCTCCGCTGATCGCCGTGTTTGAGGTAATCATTTATGCCGGCGCAGTCATGGTGCTGTTCATGTTCGTTATCATGATGCTTGATCTGGGAAGTCCTGAGGACGCAGAACGTCCCTCCCTGATGCATTGTCTTCCTGCACTACTGATGTCTGGCATCATTCTGGCTGCACTGATACTGGTGATCTCAAACCGATCCTCAGGTATTCCTGACGGCATGCATTTAGTGAGTATAAAAGATTTTGCCCTAACTCTCTTTACCAAATACGGCGTGGCCATTGAGATCATTTCCATGCAACTGCTCTTTGCCATAGTCGGCGTCCTGTATTTGGGAAGGAGGCGCAAAAAATGATCGTGCCACTCACACATCTGCTTCTCTTGGCATCGATTCTGTTTTCACTGGGTCTGGTTTGCGTGCTGATCTGGCGTTCCAATGTGATCATGATATTGATAGGCATCGAGATTATGCTGAATGCCGGTATGCTGGTATTCGTTGCAGGTTCAAACTACTGGGGGGTGGCCGATGGGCAGGTATTCGCCTTGATGATCATGGCTATGACATCTGCCGAGGTTTCGCTGGCATTGGCGATGGTTGTCTATCTGCACAGACGAAACAAAACGGTAAATGTGGATAAATTCCGGGAGTTGAGAGATTGAAAACAGCCCTTGAACTGATAATTTTGTTGCCATTGCTGGGAGCAATCTTCAACATACTGCTGGGGCGAGTGCTTTCTCGTCGGGTGGTTGAAAGTATTGCCTGCGCCGTAATCTGGGGCAGTTTTGTCGCAGCACTGTTTGCAGCTGGCTCCTATTCCGGGCCCTCCGTGGTTGAAGTTGGTAGTTGGCTTTCTTGTTTTGACCTCAAGGCTCCGATAAGTCTCTATCTTCGACCCGCTCTCGCTGTCGCTCTGCCTGATGATCACCTTTGTCTGCGGGCTGATACACCTTTATTCCATTGGCTACATGCAGGATGATCCTTGTCATGTTCGTTATCTTTGCTCTGCTTAACCTGTTCACCGGGGCTATGTTGATACTGGTGCTGGCCGAGAACCTGCCGCTGCTTTACCTCGGTTGGGAAGGGGTAGGTTTCTGTTCATACGCCCTTATCGGCTTCTGGTATAAAGAGACAAAAAACGCCACAGCAGGTCGCAAAGCCTTTATCGTTACCCGCATTGGAGATATTGGGTTTGGTATAGCCATTGTCTGGATGTTTAAGCTGTTTGATACCCTTTCCATCACTCAGTTGAACCAGATTGGTCAGGCAGGTCCGATGAATCAGGGGGTCAGCATGGGGGTTATTACCGCCTTGGGGCTTTTACTCCTGCTGGGGGCCATGGGTAAATCAGCGCAGGCACCTCTGATGGTCTGGCTGCCGGATGCCATGGCCGGCCCGACACCGGTATCCGCGCAGATCCATGCTGCGACCATGGTCACAGCCGGGGTCTATCTGCTGATGCGCATGTTCCCGTTGATCGGAATTTCAACTGTAGTCGTGGCCGCTATAGCCGTGACCGGCGCCTTCACCGCCTTTTACGGGGCCACCTGCGCCATGGCCGAGCGGGATTTAAAACGGATTCTGGCTTACTCAACCATCAGTCAGATCGGTTACATGATGCTTGCTGTCGGCAGTGGGGCTATTACCGCAGCCACCTTCCATCTGATCATCCACGCTTTCTTCAAGGCTCTGCTCTTTCTAGGGGCCGGCTGCATTATCAATGCCATGCACCATGAGCAGGATATCTTCCGCATGGGTGGTCTTGCGCCGGTCGCTGCCCCGTGTTTTCTGGCCGTTTCTGGCCGGGGCGCTTTGTCTGGCCGGGATACCGCCGACCGGTGGATTTTTCAGCAAGGACAGCATCCTCAGCGCTGCCTGGGCAAAGGGAGGGATGTTATATGGAGCCCTTTATGCAATTGGGATGTTCACGGTCTTTCTTACCGTTATCTATACCTTCAGAATGGTTTTTATTGTCTTTGGAGAACGTGACCGCCGCCGGGCAGCAAAAGGATGAAACGCCGCCTGCTTCCCTGCAATCACTTCCCCGCATCATGGAGATTATGCTCATTCCACTCGCTCTGCTGGGGCTTGCCGGTGGATTGCTCAATCTCCCTGCCTATCTGGCAAACGGTCTGCTGGATTCCTTTCTGGCTCCTCTGAATGGACAAGGCGGACATCTCTCACACACAACCGAATTGACCCTCCAGGTAATGGCTGCCATTGTGGCTTTTGCTGGGATAGGCGTTGCCTGGTTGTTCTATGGCGGCCGCGCCGTGGGCTTTGCATAGCCCAGGCAGAACAGCCGCCAACAGCGATGATCGCTTTCCTGCAGGCGGGATGGTATATCGATAACCTTTACGATTTGCTTTTTATCCGCCCTTACAAATGGCTGTCGGGCATTCTCTGGCAGCGGGTGGATGAAGGTGTTATCGACGACTCGCTTGACCGGATGGCCGTTCAGTTCGGCCGTACCGGACAATTACTGGGCAGGTGGGGCGGCGGGCGGATATCTGTTTATATGCTGAGCCTTGCCGGTGGTGCGGCGCTGATGATTGGTCTGGTTTGCCTGGGAGGTCTTATGACAACGCCTCCCGTGCTGACAACCCTGATCGTTCTTCCACTGACAGGTGCTCTCTGCCTGGTCCCATTGTTAAGAACGGGAGATTGCTGCAAAGTATCTCGCCCTTGGACTAGCCGTCCTGGAGCTGGTTGTTGCCTGCTGGACCTGGTCTTTCTCCGGGAAGTCATCTGGCTAGTGGGGCGCCGCCCGGTTTCTTCCTGTTTGAGGATGTCTCCTGGATAGATGGTTTCGGGATACGGTTTACCCTGGGAATGGACGGTATCAGCCTGTTGATGGTGATAATGACCGCACTGCTGACGATTATCGCCATGCTGGTCTCCTGGCGCACCATCACCCATCGCACAGTATTGCACTACATACTGCTGCTGGTTATGGAGAGCAGTATTTTAGGGGTATTTCTGTCCCTGGACCTCTTTTTGTTCTATCTCTTCTGGGAGGCAATGCTGATCCCGATGTTTTTCCTGATCGGCATCTGGGGACATGGCCGCAACATCTATTCGGCGATCAAGTTTTTTGTCTTCACCCTGGCCGGTTCTCTGCTCATGCTGCTGGCCATTATCGGCATCTACCTGATCCACGGCAGCCAGAGTGGCATATATACCTTCAGTCTTGACCAATTGATCGGAACCAGTCTTGACCCGGGTGTCGGACTATGGCTGTACGCCGCATTTCTGCTGAGCTTTGCCATCAAGTTTCCGCTTGTCCCATTTCATACCTGGCTGCCCGATGCCCATACCGATGCTCCGACGGCAGGCAGTATCGATCTGGCCGGTCTGCTTGCTGAAAACCGGGGCCTACGGCTTGATTCGCTTTGGCTATCCGCTCTTTCCCGAAGCGGCTCGGACCCTGACACCGCTGCTGATCGACAATGGCGGTAACCGGCATCCTGTATACTGCCTGGATAGCCTTTGCCCAGAAAGATATGAAGCGTCTGGTTGCCTACTCCAGTATCGGGCACATGGGATTCGTGGCTCTCGGCATCGCCGCCTGGACGCCGGTTGCGCTCTCCGGCTCAATCATGCAGATGGTCAGCCACGGTATTACCACCTCGGCAATCTTTGCCATGGTCGGCATGATGGCTTCACGAACCCAGACCAGGGAAATCAGTGCCTATGGCGGTTTGTGGGGCAAGGTTCCCGTCCTCTCCTGTTTTTTTATGCTCTTTGCCATGGCCTCGGCCGGACTGCCCGGTTTGAATAACTTCGTCGGTGAGTTCCTGATCCTGGCTGGTTCCTACAAGGTCGCACAGATGGCAACAATCCTGGCTTTTCTCGGCCTGATTCTGTCACTGATTTATACCGTGCGTCTGGTGCAGGAACTGCTGTTTCAGGAAGAACGCAACCCTTGGTCTTATTTGACCTGACGGCCAGGGAGATCAGATTTTGACGATTCTGGCCATAGGTGTGATCTTCATAGGACTTCATCCCGGACCGCTGCTTGACATGCTGGCAATGCCGGTGGACATTTTGACAGGAGGAGCACCGTGACCCTGGCCGATATCTGGATAGCCCTTCCTCTGCTGATTCTGGCGATCGGGGCAATAGTGACCTTGATAAACGGTGCCGTAACGCGCAATCAAACGGCGGGGATCGTTATAGCCGTCATTGCGGCAGTCGGGGCAGGCCTCTGGTCGATGCAGACGCCGACTGTTTCTCTTGCTCCTACCCTGGGGCTTTCGGCTGGCGGTCTGAGGCGTCTGTTTATGGCGTATTTTGCTTTTATCTCTGCCGCAGTGCTGGTGCTCTCCCATGGTTATAACAGGCATCGCGATATCCTTGGAGAGGAGTATCCGGCTACCATTTTGTTTGCCACCTTCGGAATGGTTGCGCTGGCTTCAGCCACCAACCTGATGATCATTTTCCTCGGGCTTGAGGCCATGACCTTCGCTTTTTACATTCTGGCAGCCATTGACCGTGAACGGACAGTTTCCGCTGAGGCTGGACTCAAGTACCTGCTGATGGGAGCCCTCAGTGCTGCCTTTCTTGCTTTTGGCATCGCTCTGTTATATTGCGTTTCGGGAACTTTGGATATTAGGGAGGTAATGCAGCGTTCACTGGTCGGCAACGCTCATGATCCAGTGGCACTGGCCGGATGGGGATGTGTGTTAATAGGTATTGCCTTCAAACTCTCGCTGGTTCCGGCCCATCTCTGGACTCCCGATGTTTATGAGGCTGCACCGGCGCCGGTCGTTGCTTTTCTTTCCGGCGGTTCAAAAAGTGCGGCGATTCTGCTCCTGCTTCTGCTCCTGCCGTATGCAAATGACCAGGCAATACTGCGCCTGCCTCTTTTTGGCATGGCCCTTTTCTCCATGTTGGTAGGAAACCTGGCGGCACTCCGTCAAAGTCGCGTCCGCAGAATGCTGGCGTATTCTTCCATTGCCCAGATGGGCTATGTCGTAGTGGCGTTGATCAGTTATAAAGGGGACGGCTTCCAGGCCGCCGCCTTTTATGCAATTGCCTACGGCATAATGAGTCTGGCTGCCTTCGGAGCCATAGGTGTTCTTGAAGGTAATGGCTGCGGGACAACTCTGGACGATTATCGCGGGCGCGGATTCAGCCATCCGATTGCTGCAGGTGTACTGGCTGTGGCGATGTTTTCCCTTGCAGGCATTCCGCCCTCAATCGGTTTTACTGGAAAATTCCTGATATTTGCCTCAGCCATTCGTGCCGGTGAATATACGCTGGCTGTCATCGGTATCCTTACGGCTGCCGTATCAATTTACTACTACCTGCGGGTTGTAACCGCTTTGTACTTCAAAACGTCCGAGTCTAAACAGCGCGAGAATATCAGTCTCTTTGAGGCTGCTGTGCTGGGATTCTCTGCTCTGCTTGTTCTTTTGCTCGGCCTCTTTCCTTCGCCACTGCTTGATTTTTTGAAGATGCATTTTCTTTGATAGCATTGGAAAATATGTTCCCTTTTTTTCGTAGTGCCTGCGTGTCTTTAAGGATTCTTTATGCACTCACTCCTATCTGGTGTCTGTCCATAAATGGCTGTTTTCCCCTAACCATTCGTTGCTCTCAATATTTAATCCTCGGAATATCAACTATATACTTGTGGTTAAATTTGGAGGATAAAAATACACACTCAAGAAAAAGGTTGAGCAATTGCGCTATTGTTTGAGGTGGGCTACAAAGAAATCGAGATGGTTGATGTGTGTAAGACAAGATCCCGGACAGTGCAGGACCTTGTCTCAGAAGTCTGAATATTTGAGCTGGCTATTTATCTGTCAATGCATGTAAAAATGCGACAATTTGTAATTCTTCATCCGGGTTCAAATCAAGAGCTCCGATTTCTACAGTATTCATGTTCTCTGAAACATCCGGAGCGGGCCACACCGCGACATCTCTGGTATTATAAAAATTAACGATCTCATTGAGAGTTGTGAAATAGCCGTTGTGACCGTAAGGTGCGGATTTGGCAACATTACGCAGGGTTGGAACCTTAAATTTCCCTTTTTGTAAATGAGCGTCAGTAATGTCAGGTCTGCCGCCCAGGCCCGGATCCGGAGGTGAACCACCAGCCAGATCGTAGACTCGCTGATTTGTCGGAATACCGAGATTATCATAGCTAAAATCGGTAAAAATTGGTGGATACAGGTTACCTTGCGCATCGACAAACTCCGAAGTAGTCAAATGGCAGGCTGCGCAATTACCCTTTGTCGGATCATTAAAAAGAGCCAATCCCTGCATCTGAGCAGTAGTCAGGATGCCTTGAGGTAAAGATGCCAGGTCAGTTGTGGAGTCGATCAGGTTTACTGCAATCCCAGCCGCCTGACAGGCGAGCCAAAATTGATCGAAGACAGAATTAAAGCGGGTTACCGGACTAGATCGCTCGAAAGCGGCAATGGCGAAACCAATATTATTGTAGGTTCCATTTATATCAGTAAAATTAGTGTCAGGAAAAACTTTGTAAAATAAGTGCACATAATTTGATGCTTGCACTGTTGCAACAACCAAATCCCTGGTCATGTTCATCTCTACTGGATTTTCGAATGGCCCCAATGCCTGTTCAGCCAAGGGGTCATCTAACGTCGCGCCAGTTGCACGGCCATCCCAAAACATGCCACCATTGCATTCGCCAGTTACGGGATCCTGAAAAAAAACAGGACTAAAACCGGCATACGCCGAGCTTGGGGCATTACGGCCTCCAAATAAACCCGGGACGGAGCCTTCAGAGACAGGAAAATGAGTGGGATATTTTCGATTATCCGGATCCGCGAAACCGGCCGACGGATGGTGACAGGTTTCACAGGACTGATTTTTGTTACTGGATAAATTTTTATCTTTGTACAGGAAATGTCCGAGCTTTTCCAAATCTAGCTGAGTACCAGCCCATGCAAAGCCGGTAAAGAGTGTCAAAATCAGAGTCATCGTGCCAAGAGTTAGTTTTCTCATCGTGCTCATCCTCCGTAGTTAAGTAGGTATTCGACTTGCAATCTTCACCCCTACAATTTTCAACATCTATAAAACAGCATCTATCGGATCTGTGTACGCAACTGGTCACCACCTCCTTGGTTTGTTAATTTTTTTCAAATAAATTTTCTGTTAACAGCGTAAATAGTAATCTCGCCTAGATTACTTGGGATACTCATCATTGTTAGTTTCCATCCTGAAACGGCCCTTTTACCCTAACTCTTCGTTGTTCTCAAAATTTAATCCTCGGAGGTAAGCGCAGACTCCGATATTACATATATGCCTGCGGTCAAATTTATCGAACGCCTCAATGTAGAATAAAATGCCTCGTTTCAGGATGGAAATTAGTTAGAAAAACATGAATCATTACTGTTAACGAATGTCAGGTGGAAAGGTTACAGTTTTTATAATTTTTTTTATAAAACGATACTACGAAGGTAGGCGTTGACTTGGATATCAACCCAATGGCTGTGCTTATCTTGTGAAAATGCCTATTCTCGGACAGGCTGCTCATTGAGAACGTTTTTCGAGTTTTCAATCTTTTGTTCATGATTTATGGCGTGTCTCTTTATCGATGTTATCTTTTGTTGAAAGGGAGTCTATCGATTGGATCTCATAATAAATGCCATGCCTGTGGTACTTCATCTGTTGTATCAACAAGAAGCTCAATGCGAACTGGTTGGTATTGCGATTGCTCACAGTATTAACGGATGTAAAGGGGGAAGATAAGCTGCGACCTTAACCTGCAACTCAATCGGGAATGTATTTTGCATCGTACAGCAGTAAGAGTTGATCCACTGTGGTGGTGGATATCAAGGGCAGTTCAACTGGGCAAGTTTTCATCTCAACTTCACCCGAGGAGAATATGAAATGCAGAAAAATCCATTACTCATTATTCAGGATTTTGATCAGAGTATCTGGCAGGACGATCTTCGACGAAACATGATTCTTTCAGGAGAATTGAAACAGTTGATCGAAGAGGATGGAATTCGGGGAGTGACTTCAAATCCCGCGATTTTTGAAAAGTCCATTGCCGGAAGCCCTGAATACAAAGAAGATATCACCAAACTTGCCCACCAGGGCAAATCCATTGAAGACATCTATCAATCTTTGACTGTGAAAGATGTGCAGATGGCGGCTGATCAGTTTCGGCCGCTTTTTGATCGTTCTGACGGCAGGAACGGGTTTGTAAGTCTTGAAGTCAATCCCCATCTGGCTCATGACATTGAAGGCACGCTAAAAGAGGCACGCAGACTCTGGGAAGCATTGTCACGTCCAAATGTCATGATCAAGGTTCCTGCTACGGAAGAAGGACTGATATGCATTGAGCAGCTTATTGGAGAAGGGATCAATGTCAATGTTACCTTGCTCTTCGGTTTGCCCCGTTATCGCGAGGTTGCCTATGCCTACATTCGTGGTCTGGAAAACAGGGCAGCAGGCAATGCACCTCTAGGTCGTATTGCTTCAGTTGCCAGTTTTTTTCTCAGCAGAATCGATGTGCTGATTGACCCCAGGTTGAAAAAAATTAAAGAAGATCAGTCGCCTGGGGCCGATATCGCGGCTCGTATCTATGGGCAAATTGCCATTGCCAGCGCCAAAGGTGCCTATCTGATATATAAAGAAATATTTGAGAGTGATCGCTTCGGCGTGTTGGTCGAAAAAGGCGCCCGTCCCCAGCGTCTGCTTTGGGCCAGCACCAGCACCAAAGAAGAAGAATTCAGCGATATCAAATATGTGGAAGCATTGATCGGACCGGGTACCATCAACACTCTGCCCAGAGAGACCATCAACGCCTACAGGGACCACGGCAAACCGGAACAGCGCCTAACCCAAAACATGGAAGACGCTGTTCAAGTGCTGGGGAGCCTCACTGACTTAGATATTTCGATTGATCAGCTTACTCAGGAATTAGAATCCGAGGGAGTTGACAAATTTATCAAGCCCTATGACAGCTTGATGGCAACCTTGAAAAAGGCAGTTTGACAAAGACTCTTTTCTAGAATGAGGAAAACGATATGTCTCACCCAAAAGAGAGAGGAATGTTTGACATCGGATTAGTTGGATTGGGCGTTATGGGCAGTAACTTTGCCCTTAATATTGCCGATCATGGTTTCTCCGTAGCCGCTTATAACCGAAAAGAGGATAAAATCAAGAATTTGTCTCAAATTAAAAAGGATCACCATCAGATAGAAATGACCCAGGATTTTAGGTCGTTATGCCAAATGGTGAGAACACCAAGAGCCATTGTTTTGCTTGTCCCTGCAGGTGGTCCGGTAGATGCGGTAATTGAAAATATTGTTCCTCATCTTGACCCGGGGGACATGCTGATAGACAGCGGCAATTCCCATTTTACAGATACGGACCGTCGAATTGCTTCGCTTAGGGAAAAAGGACTGCTTTTCATGGGTATGGGGATGTCAGGGGGCGAGAGTGGCGCCCGCCACGGCCCCAGCCTCATGCCGGGTGGGTCTAAAGACGGCTACGAACGGGTCAGGCCGATCCTGGAAGCGGCCGCTGCCCATGTGGGAAAAACGAGCTGTGTCGCCTATATGGGACCAGGTTCGGCTGGTCATTATGTCAAAATGGTGCATAACGGCATCGAATATGCCTTGATGCAGCTGATCGCCGAATCCTATGACCTGATGAAGCGTGGACTGGGCATGTCACCCTACGAATTGCATCAGGTTTATCACCGCTGGAATCAGGGAATTTTGAATAGTTACCTCATGGAGATTACGGCAGAGATCTTCCAAAAGATGGATGAACGTACGGGACAGCCACTCATTGATTTGATTCTTGACCAGGCCAGACAGAAAGGCACGGGGGAATGGACGGTGGCTGATGCTTTGCACATTCAAGTGCCGACGCTCACCATAGATTCGGCAGTCATGATGCGCCACATGTCGGGGTACAAAAAGGAACGTGAGGTAGCAGGCCAACATCTTGAGGGTCCGAGCGAGGCTTTTAAGGGAGAGAGGCAGTCATTCATTGATCAGCTTGAAAACAGCCTCTATTGTGCCAGTATCATTACCTATGCTCAGGGCATGGCGCTTTTGCAAAAGGCCTCTGAGACTTATGGATATAATTTGAATCCAGAGACTGTTGCCCGCGTCTGGACCGGTGGCTGCATTATTCGTGCGGCTCTTCTCGAAGAGATCCAGGCTGCTTATCAGGTTGATGCCAATTTAGCCAATCTCCTGGTTGCTCCCTCCATGAGTAAACAGGTACAGATTCGTCAAAGCGACTGGCGATCAGTGGTTTGTGAGGGAGTGTATCTCGGTATACCGGTGCCGGGCCTGATGTCGGCCCTGGCCTATTGGGACGCCTACCGCAGCAGTTGGCTGCCGGCTAACCTGGTTATGGCACAACGTGATTTTTTTGGCGCGCATACCTATGAGCGGGTGGATGAACAAGGAATCTTCCACACCAACTGGGGCTCTGTCTAATGCGAACAGAAGGAGACATTATGGAAACGAAAAAACCGCTCAACTCCGTTGTCTTTGTAATCTTTGGGGCCAGCGGTGACTTGACTTGGCGAAAGCTCGTGCCTGCTTTATATTCTCTTTTTCTCGATCATTTACTGCCCGAAAAATTCAAAGTTTTCGGAATGGGACTCGGTAGTATGAACGATGATCAGTTTCGCGATCATCTACGCGAGGGTGTGGACCAATTTTCCAACCGCGGCAAACCGGAGATCGAATCATGGAAGGAATTTGCGACACATTTTCATTTTAATGAGGCCGATTTGACCGCGGCCAAAGTGTATAAAGAACTGTCCCGAAAGCTTGACGGGCAGGATAAAACGTGGGATGTCCGGGCCGATCGGATATTTTATCTGGCTCTTCCTCCCAATATGATTGAAACTGTGACCAGCCAGCTGGCCCAGGCCAAACTCAATGAGGATCGTGATAGAGAACGGATGGTTGTGGAAAAACCTTTCGGCAGGGACCTTGAGTCCTCCCGTAAGCTGAATTGCATCCTGGGAGGGCTTTTCAAGGAAAAACAAATATTTCGCATCGACCATTTTCTAGGGAAAGAGACCGTTCAAAATATTCTGGCCTTTCGTTTCGGCAACGCTCTTTTTGAACCCCTCTGGAACAGGCAGTATATCGATCATGTGCAGATAACGGTTGCTGAACAGATCGGAGTGGGCCATCGCGGTCAATATTATGATCACGCAGGTGCTATGCGGGACATGATTCAAAATCATTTGTTGCAGATTCTTTGCCTGGTAGCAATGGAAGCGCCAGTCTCTTTCCAGGATAATGAGATCCGAAATAAAAAGGTTGATGTCCTGAATGCTATCCGTCCTATTCCACCGGATCAGGTATCCCAATATGCCGTGCGTGGCCAATACGGATCGGGTTGGATTGAGGGGAAGCACTTGACTGGTTATCGAAGTGAGGAGGATGTCAGAGAAAATTCGCATACAGAGACATATGCTGCTATGAAATTTTTCGTGGACAACTGGCGCTGGCAGGGAGTGCCTTTTTATCTGCGCACCGGAAAAAGGTTGCCGGCAAGGATATCCGAGATTTCCATCCAATTCCGACCGGTGCCCCATAAAATATTCCCAGCACAGGTTCAGATGGATTGGCGTCCCAATAGACTCCTGCTGGCCATTCAGCCGGAAGAGGGAATTTTTCTGCAGTTTGAAGTCAAACAGCCGGGGACGTCCATGCACCTTTCACCGGTTATGATGCAATTCTATTATCGTGAAGCCTTCAAGGTCAGGCCGCCGGAAGCTTATGAAACTTTGCTGCTGGACATCATGAAAGGTGATGCGACACTCTTTTTACGTGCGGATCAAACTGAAGCGGCCTGGTCGATCATTACTCCGGTGCTGGAATTATGGAATTCGTCGCCACCTGGCGATTTCCCCAATTATCAAGCTGGTTCGTGGGGGCCGGAAGAGGCTGAAATACTCATCGCCCAGGATGGCCGGAGCTGGATTACTCCCACTTTGTTGCATTGCCGGGAAGATATGGCGGTATGCCGAATAGCTGCGGATCCGAATTCATGATCCGCGTGTTTGATGATCCGGAATCCGTGAGTCGCACCGCAGCGGATATCTTCATGGAGAAGGCTCGGGAGGCGGTCCATGACCGTGGGCGTTTCACGGTGGCTCTTGCAGGTGGAAACACACCTCGGCGTACCTATGAACTCCTGGCTATGCAACCCAGGGTGGGTCAAATACCGTGGTCTGATATTCACGTATTCTGGGGTGATGAGCGATGTGTTGGGGCAGGTGATGAACGCAACAATGCCCGAATGGCCCGGCAGGCAATGTTGGCTGAGGTAGCTATTCCTGCGTCCCATATTCATCCCATACTCTGTGCCGGAGATCCCGGAGCTGAGGCAGCACGATACGATGAACTGCTTCGAACTTATTTCGTGGACACGGCACCTGTGTTGGACCTGGTGTTCCTGGGGTTGGGGCAAGACGGGCATACCGCTTCACTTTTTCCCTATAGTTCGGTTGTGCAAGAGAAGCATCGCTTGGCGGCCGAGATTCTTGTTGCCAAAGCCACAGGTATCTCGCGTGACACTGACACCGGTGGTGCTTAATGCTGCACGAATGGTTGTTTTTTTAGTGCTGGGTCGCGGGAAGGCGCAGATTCTTAAGTCCATCCTGGAAGGCCATGTCGATACCAGCCGACTGCCTGCGCAATGTATCCATCCCACCAGTGGACGGCTGGTTTGGCTGGTGGATCGGGAGGCGGCATCTCTCCTCGAAGATGCAACGCTATAGAATGTTCATGGAGTTCGTATCGCAACTATCGGCATCTCAAGAGTAACCGATAGTATGGAAAGAGGCGGGATGTTTTGTGTTTTTTTACCAAGGGATCGGCTGATGCTCCCGAAAAAAGCCACCGGTCGGGCCGTCATCGGGCAGGGTTGCCAGCCAGACAGGAGTCTCCGCAGCCTGTTCTGGGGAGACTGGGGCGTGCGGACCGCCCAGGTCAGTCCGCACCCATCCGGGACAGACGGCGTTGACCAAAATATTTTTTCCGTACAATTCTTTTGCAAGCAGCACGGTAGTCCCGTTGAGCATGGTTTTAGAGAGACGATAGGCAGGCGACTTCACCTCGGTGTCACCTGATTCCAGTGAAGCAATTTCAGATAGAGACCCTAATGTGCTGGAAATATTTACAATACGTCCGTACTGGTGCTGGCTCATGAGCGGTACGAAGCCCTGGCTTAACAGCAGTGGGCCGAAGGCATTGGTCTGCAGCGTGTTTTGCAGGAGGTTGAGCGGTAACTCAAGAATACCGGACTCACCATCGATCATGATGCCGGCGTTATTGATCAATATATCGAGTCTTCCAAAAATGTCGCTCACTCTGCCAATCGTGGCCATAATCGAGATTGGATCAGCGACATCCAGATGAGTGTAGTGAACGTCGAGCCCTTTTGTAACCAATTGTTTCTGCGCATCTAAGCCACTTCGCTCGTTACGGGCACTTATGATAACCTTGAGCCCCAAACGGGCTAGCTTGTCCGCTATTGCTAAACCGATGCCCCGGTTCGCGCCGGTCACCAGTGCGATTCGTTGTTTAGATGATTGCATAATTACCTCCTTCCTCTAATTCGACCGTTTAGTTGAAACGATTGGTGGTGTTGCCCGTCATTGAACTATTTCATCGAGTGCGCTGTCAATATCCGCGTAAGTAAATTGGAAACCTGCGTCCTGCAACACTGTTGGGTGAGCACGTTGGCTGCAGATTAATGCTTTTCCTAAATCGCCAAGCGCCGATTTTATAAGACAAGAGGGTGTCGGCAACATGACCGGTCGGTTAAGCTTGTACGCAAGGTCCTGGGTCAGTATACGGTTGCGTACCGGATGGGGCGAACACCAATTGGCTGGTCCGGCCAACGTTGGATGAGTGATGGCAAATCGGTAGGCGGCGATCAAGTCAAACAAGTGTATCCAGGGGAACCATTGCTGACCATTGCCCAATCGTCCCCCAAGAAAAAACTTGAATGCAGGAATCATGGAAGCCATGGCACCGCCATGTCTGTCGAGCACAATACCAAAACGAGTAAGAACCACGCGGATACGATCGGTTTTTGCCTTTAGGGCTTCCTGCTCCCAGTCTCTACTGAGAGTGGCTAGAAAATCCTTTCCCGGCGGCTCGTTCTCGGTCAGTACATCATCTCCCCGATCCCCGTAATAGCCGACTGCGGAAGTACTGAAAAATATGATGTCTCCAGCACCTGCCAGGCTGTCGACCAGATTACGGGTGGTCAATATCCGGCTATCGTAGAGCTGCTCTTTCACCTTTTCGGTCCAGAAGGTGAAAATCGATTTGCCGGCGAGGTTGATGACAATATCATGGCTAGCCACGGTTGACTGCCAGTCTCCCGGTATGGTGGTATCTGCTATGAGGTGGTTGAAGGCAGGATGTTCGATCATTGTGGCTTGATTGTGGGTCCGACCAACGGTTGTAATCTGGTGGCCATCTTCCAGTAATGCCATGGAGAGATGGCGGCCAACAAATCCCAGGCCGCCTGTGATGAAAATTTTCATATCATTTCCTTGATATAAATGAGTATTGAGACTTTGCCCTGTTTCTTCGGATGGTTGACTCATTTTCGACAGCTCGTTACTGACCGATTAAAGGGATCAAGTTGAATATGTTCTTATTTCGATAGTGCTGGCTCTGCGCATCTAAGGTTTCTGCATCTTTTCAACGTACGATGTGCATATGTAACTTCATCACTCTTCTCCTTTTTTGGTTGCAAGATCTTTACCGGATTTACTCAAAAAACCATTTTGGTTTTATTCAACAATTACCTGCACCTCTTCTGATTGATTATGGAAAGGCAAGATACAAAACAACGAAGTTGTCTTGTTTTTCAGGACACTCGTCTTGTCGGGTTGGATTGAGAACCCTGCTGCGTTACTGCAGGTGGATTGGTTAAAAAAAATGTCTGGATTAAATTCTAAACAAAAAAAGAGTGATAAGATAACGGCACGCTCTTTCATAACCCATAAAGAAAACATAAGAAAATGCATGTCAGGATGGAACAGTCAGTAAACAAACAAATCTGTGGTTTTTCATCGATAACCATCTTCTTCGACGCAGGTTTCTTGCAGACATCGATGAGTCTGCATATAGTATAAGCCAAGCAGAGCAGCACAAAATGCTGCCATGCATGCGATTGAAGTTGCTTCGTGACCAGGAAATGTCGGCTCGCAGCAGGTTATCGATAGTTCTTCAATGGAAAGAAATTGAGTCTTTTTCGATATGACGATCAACATATGGTGCGATGAGACATTGCCGCAATGAAGAGGAGGTAGTCATGTATAAAAAAGAAGAATTATGTGAAAAAATCACTAAAATCTATCCGGAAATAGGTCAGTGTGGAATAGATTTAAACGTTTGGTTCGACACTGAGAAAAAGGCCTGGGTTGTTGATCTGGTAAAAGATTCGCATGAACTGAAGCATTATCTCGATTTACCTGAGGCCGATGGTTGTATGGAAGGAAACAAATGTGTTCCATTAGGTCTTGAAATAGCACAACTTAGAAAAAACATAGAAGGAAAACAATTCTAGGCCGCACTCCACGTTAGTTAGGTTATTTCAGGCCAAGGCACAGAGCATGAAGCTGTATTAATGTACCCCAAGTGCTCTGTAAGGAGGGCACTGAAGCCCGTGCAGTCGAATTAAACGGTAATTAAATGATGGTCCGGGAAGTCCAATAAGAGTGCACTTACTTACTCGCCTGCGTGAGCTATTCGCTATATTTTTTATCTAAGAATGATTATTTTTAGCTTAAACGAGGCGGGGATATCGTGTTCTCGTGCTTTAAAGCCAGAGTGAATGATCAAGTTGTTAATCTCTGGAAAGGAGGTAAAAAATGGCAGAGCTATTATGTTGTGGGAAAAAAATTACACTCGATGAAAATGGGTATATGACGGACCCTGAAAATTGGGATGAGTGTGTTGCTCAAAACATTGCAGAGCAAGAAGGTATTGGGCATATATCTGAAGAGCAAAAGGAAATCATTCAGTTTATGCGTTCCTATTATGCAAAATTCCACTATTTCCCAATTCTGAATTATGTATGCAAACATGTGCACCAGCCGGGTAAATGCGTCTTTAATGAATTCGATAATCCTGAGAAAGCATGGAAAATAGCAGGATTGCCGAAATTTGATGGTGTCCATTTCGTGAAGTTGGATGGAGAAAATTTCATTATGGAGGATTACTGCTAAAGTGTAATCAAGTCTAAACGTAGTTCCAGAGCAATGTGAGAGATGCTCTGGAACGAGTTTTCGATTGACCACCAAACCTGAAAGAAAAAATGAGGCCAGGGCATGTTGAACCGTGCAATAGAGGATCGCGCTATTGGCGCAATTATGGGCGCTTTCATAGGAGATGCCTTAGGGCTGGGGCCTCATTGGTATTACGATCTAAAGGATCTCCGCCGGGATTACGGCGACTGGATAAACGATTACACCGATCCCAAACCCGGTCGCTACCATCATGGACTGAAGGCCGGGCAACTTTCTCAGTCGGGGTATATCCTGTCCCTCATGGTCCGTTCTCTTGTTGATTGTGGTGGGTATGATGAGGCAGACTTTTGTCGCCGATTGGATACCGAACTCTTTCCCGAACTTGATGGTACACCAGTAAGTGGGCCGGGATTTTATACCAGCCAGTCAATTCGTGAAGCCTGGAGGCGGCGCGTAAAACAGAAGCTACCCTGGGGGCAGACAGGAGGTCATGCTGATACCACAGAAGCGATTGAACGTACGCTGGCTCTTGCAGTCCGCTACGCCAGACAGCCCTCTCGTTTAGCTTCTGCTATTGCTGAGAATTCCATTTTAACTCAGATAGATGATACGGTGGTCTCCATGACTGTTGCCTTTGGGGCAGTAGTGGGTCTGTTAGTCCAAGGGCATAAGCTTGACACCGAAATTTCGGGAAAACTCATGGGGATGGTGAAAAATGGAGAGTTACCGTTTCATGCAGTAACTCGTAATAATCTGCAACCACCTCGTCCCGGAGACCCGGATCCACCGAGATCTGGTCTATTCGCATCGCCGGATGCCCTGCTTACACCATCTTCTATGGCTGCGGCAGCAACTGACCCAGATATCCGTATCGAACCGGCATGGAAAGTTTCCATCGTTTACGGAATGCCTTGTGCGATTTATCATCAGCTTCCGGCCGCCTATTATCTTGCAGCAAGATTCTCAAACGATTTTGAATCAGCAGTGCTTCATGCGGTGAACGGTGGTGGACAGAATCAGGCTCGAGCCATATTGGCAGGCACGCTTACAGGCGCTCAGGTGGGCTGTAGCAATATACCGAAGCGCTTTCTGGATGGCCTGGAAAATGGAAAGCAATTGCTGGGTATGGCAACAGCTCTTGCCTCAGCAATATAGCTTGATACTATTGCTGATTCAGGGACTGGGGGTCCATCTACAAAAAAAACTATTGTTTCCCTGACTGCCATCTGTATATTCGGGCTGGAGTATTTCACTCATGCATGACATCGAATCTGCTCCATCCCGATATTGTCATCTTTTCCTTTGTCTCTCGATTTGTCTCATTTTCTACCTCTCCGGTTGCGTTGTGAAAAGCCAAGAAGTTAGCCGTGGATCAATTTCCCCTCAGCAAATTGATAACAAAGCACTTCAGAACGCGCTGGTTAAGATCGAACAATTGGAAAATAAAAATAGAGTCCTGGCTGATAAATACACTCAACAAAAGGAGCTTGCAACTGAGTTGCAAATGAGGTTGCTGAAGGAGCACTCGTCTGCAGATAATTACCTGCAAATAAGTGAACGGTTGGTAAGCGACCTCCTGGTTCATAAAAAAGAGTTGCTCGACAGAGGTAAAAGAATTGAGTCGGTACAGTTTGTTGTAGAGGTGATTGCTGCTATCGTTGATGCCATAAAAAGAAAAAATCTGGATACCATACAAAAGGATTTGTTGTATTGGGCAGAGCAATATCTGTCGGAAAGTAAACTGGAAATCCAAAGAAAGAACTACGATGGTGCCTCATATTTGTGTCGACTGGCGATGGAGCAGGTACAGCAAACTGCATTATATACCAATACACACGGGGAGCAGGAAAATACTAAAGAGATACGTTTTCTGTCGCCCCTCTCAATGAAACTTTTGAAAAAAAGTAATCTTAGAACGGCCCCGTCGATAAAGGCAAAAGTACATAAAATGCTGGATACTGGGAGCCTCGTTACCGTCCTTGGTTATAAGGGTAAATGGGTTAATGTGAGTGTTGGAGAACATGGAGATGAAGGGTGGATTTATTATTCACTTCTTTATTGAAATGGAGGGATGTAGAAGCAATTTAGGTGAAAATAACAGTCAGCCCAGCTAATTGATTACTTTTGATAAGGAAATTTTATACGACTTGCTCTTCTTCAGAAGATTTATTTTATGTTAATATGACAATCATAGACCAGAATTAAGATTTTTGTAAGCTTTCGATCATATACTTCCTGCTTAGCTAACAAAATCACTCAGGAGGTGATTTATGACCGAAGAACAGCGTGACGATTTAATAACAGAACTAACTCTCTACAGTCCTGCACAAATCCGAAAATTCTTATCAGAATATCAGCAAATCCCCAGACCGAACGATTGCAACTTTCCCTTTTACGAGTTTTTGAAAGAACGGCTTGAAATCGAGGGGTATTGGAAAAAAATCGGGCTTGCTTGATATACAAAAGAAAGAAATCTGTACTTTGTCAGCCGAAAGAGAATAGCTCCGGCCGCTCTGGGCTGGCGTTGCGGTTGTCGATGGGGGGAAATAAATATTCGAATCAAGTTGCAGCATTGTAATAAATCTGAGTGACTACTTGTTTAGAGTGCTTATCCTTATAAAACGATTTCTACTTTTTGTTCAATTTAAGACGAGTTGGCTGCGGTTTTCTCGTTTTTGTGGAACATAAGGGGATGGAGTTCTGGGGGAGTTTACAAAACAAATTTATTTCAGGTTAAACTCATGAAAAGGCAAAGTTTAATACTCAGCTACCGACAGACATTCGCAATGCTTTTCCTTGTAATTTCTTTAGTCGTCTGTCCACTCTCTGCACTGGCTGAAACGGTTGAAAAAGAAACAACTATTGAGCAGCACAGCCCGGAGGCGATGCTGGTTGATTTTGTCGTCGCGAGACCTTTAGGTTTGGTTGCTACAGTATGTGGCACACTGGTTTTCGTGGTTTCATCTCCCTTTTCTGCCCTTGGAGGTAATACCGCAGAGGTCTGGGACAGTTTAGTCGTCAACCCCGCAGAATACACCTTCCATAGGCCACTTGGATCGCATTAATCTGCATGGCACGCTGAAAAGATAGAACTATAGCGCTCCTCTTTCCCCACAGTTGCTGGTCTACCTGGAAGGTTTCTCTTCTCTGGCCATGTCTCTATGTTTCACCTCGCCAACTTTGACGGCGACAGGATCGCAGATGGAGTTGTTTTGCCAGTGTAGAAAGATCTCGGGCTTCGGAATGAGCCATTATCACACCATAATTGCAGCAGCAAACCGCCGGGCTGTTTCTACCAGGACATCCCGTTCCACACCCTGACGGGCAGCACCTGAAAGGCCGGTCATCGCTATAATAACATAGTCGGCAATTGCCTCACTATCGCTTACTTGATATGCGGAAAAGCTTTCTTGCAGGAAGGTTTTTGTCTGCTGACGCATCATTTCCGTTGTTGCCCGTGCATCCGCATCCGTGCAGTTTCGCGTACTATCGAGAATAAGACAACCGGGCTGATCCTGGCATCTACTAAAGGATCTGGCTGCTTCCAATAGTAGGTTGCGAACTGCTTCTTCCAGTGAATTCGCTCTGTTGAAATGTGTCAAGGCTTCTGTCTATGACCGAACCAAAGGGAATGGAACTTCTTTATCCTGACGTTATCTGGAAAGTAGCTCCATTTCCTTTTTTAAAGATATATCAAGGTATTCAAATTGTTGTCCTGCATCAAGCAGGCAATGTCATCTTCCGGTGACACGTATAAAACACCTACCTCAATACGTCCTTTTGTCCCAAAACCAAAAAATGCTTCGGTAATTCATTATACATGTCGACGTTCTTGAATCCGGCATTGAGCAGCTGCTCCTGTACTTGTTCAGGTAAACACCTGATTTGGGCAGGAGGCCCTTCTGGCATTTCTATTTTTTTCCAATCAACAATAAAGATTTTTCCATTGGGCTTCAAAATTCTCTTTGCTTCTTTAATCGTAAGTGATGGATTGTCTAATTCATGATGCAGGTTAATCATAAACACTAAATCTGCGATTCCGTCCTCAAGAGGAACAGTGTATTCTTCCGTTTTTACTGGAATAATATTGGGGTACTTTGGAAAGACATTTTCCTTCATCCACTCAATCATCACCTCAGACAAGTCACATGCATAGATCGTCGAAGTTTCGTGTTTTTGAAGAACAGCAATGTCGAAAAATGCTGTTCCGGCACCTATTTCAACACATACGTCTGGTTTTGCAATATTCAGTTTTCCCCATATATAATCGAGAGGAATATCGATTAATCTTTGAGGATTATTCAATTTTTGTAATTTTTTTGGATCAAATTTTTTGTCATTCATATCAGAACCTTTATGAAAATTCGCTGGTAGCAATAAGGTTAAGCAGTACCGAACCGGATGGCAATTAAGGTAAACTTATTCTACCTTCCTGATCATGCTACTCTTCAAATAATCGCCATGCAAGTACCTGACAATGCAGTCGAGTGTCCATTGAGCGATCTATGAAAAAACCTGTATCGAAAAGATTGTTATTCAAACTCAGATGTTAACTGATCATTTTCTGCAGACATATTTTTTTCAAGTGTCACTCTATGCTCTTCAAACTGTTCATTTGTCTCAGTCTGCTTAAATTCCGCTTTTTTCCCGAATCTTAATATGACTTTAGAAAAAGGTTTCGGCAGGAAAAACCTATCCCAACTTCGAAAATACCAGGCCTTATCTGCTCTGGTATAAAAAGGAACAATGATTGAACCGGTAGCATGAGCCATCTTGATTATGCCGGGTTTTACAACACCAAAAGGTCCTCTTGGGCCATCAATGATATGACCGGCAAGTCTATGCTTAGTAAGATGATTAATCATATTTTTTAAACCTTCAGACCCGCCCTTTGATGAAGAACCTCGTACCGTTACCCATCCTGTTCTGTTTGCAACGGCTGATATAAGTTCACCATCCTTACTCCTGCTTATCATAAGTCCCGGCTTATAGTCTTTATACTTCTGGAAATAGCGTATAGCTGGAAAGAACTGCTGATGGTGGGCACAAAGAATGATGCGGCCATTATTATGTAAATAATGAGTGAGCCACGCATCTTCGTTCTGAACTTCAAGTCTGTACGTTAAAGAATATATACGAACGATTTTATACAATATCCATTGTATAAATCTTGAAGACAACATTTTACTCATTTTAAATTTCATAACCTTTATTTTTACCCAGCGCTCCCCAAGGGGTGCTTTTAAATAGTGCTGATTAATCGGATGCTTTTTGTAACACTTTTACTCATAGAAAACAGTTTATAACTAAGATCTTTTCAGAAATTCTTGTCCCTTAAAGGCCGCAAAGCATGTAGCCTAGAATAGGCTGGCATTTGTTTTTGCAGCCGAGATAGAATTCTTTGTGGTGCTTGGTAGAAGATTTATTTTCTTTGCCAAAGTAGAATTCAGTCAGTCCGAGAGGCGTCAGCCCGGTTTGGGCTGCGGCGTGGAGGAGTTTTGGGGCGCAGCAGTCGCCTGATCCTGTGGGAATTCCCCTATCTTCATAAAAGACACTACGGAGGGAACGCTGATCACCTTTGAAATTTTGGAGTTGATACAGATCCTGAAAGACAGACATCATGGACTGGGAATATCTTCTCCGGTTTTTCTTTAAACATTCGAGCGCTTTCAATGCTTCTCGCATCTGCTTGCGGCAATCTCTCTGTGCTGCTAGACCACCAGAACGTATGGCTTCTTCGAAATTCAGTTTACACTGGTCTGCTTTTTGTCTGCAGGACTCAATATCGCCGGTCATTTGCTGGACCGATGACTCAATTTTGGGCATAAGATGGCAGTATCCATCCAGGTCAAAAGTCGGTGGAACCCAGCCTTCTGCTTGCCAGCGTGTGTTGAACTGTCCGGAAAATGCACGTAGCACTACGGTCTTTCCATCACCATCGACACATTCCAACACACCAAACATCTGTCCGCCTCTTTTTTCCCAGAGGCAGTCTGTGGAGAATATTGGTTCCGGCTCTGGGCAGTGAAAATCAATTCGTTTGTTCTGCTCGAGTTCTGACATCAGCTCCAGAGCATATCTGCGGCTGTTTCCCTCTGTCAGATAATGAACCTCATCACAAGCTGCACAATACCCATAGCAGGTCGCATCTTTGGGAAGGGCAGTAATCAGGTATTCTATCTCGGTAATATTCTTCATGACAACAACATGATCCGGGAAAAATATTTAGAACAGAGGTTCCGAGATAAAATCTAGATTCTTACCTGTCCTTGGGTGAGCAAAAGAAAGATAGCAGGCATGTAGTTTCAGCAATCCCGGACCACTTCCAGATCCGTAGAGTGGATCGCCGACAATAGGAATTCCGAGACCGTGTTCGGAAGCGGAGTGAACCCTGAGTTGATGTGTTCTTCCGGTTATAGGTTTAAACTCGATTCGTGTTTTGCCATCTTTTACCAGGAGTTTTTTCCAGTGGGTAATTCCCACCTTTCCGTGAACCGGGTCATAAATTTGATGGGGTCTATTGTCAATATCGAGGCGGAAAGGCAGTTCGATGATACCCTCCTCGCCCTCTAATTCGCCGTCAAGGATGGCGATATATCGTTTACTTACCTCGCCCTCTTGAAACTGAATAGAGATGTTACGATGCACCTCTTTGGTTCGAGCCACCACCAACAACCCCGAAGTATCCATATCAAGGCGGTGAACTGCGGGCTGGTCGATGCAGCCAGGATACAGTGCTTTCACCCGTTCGCTGACACAATCCAGGTTTTCCGGACCACGTCCAGGAACAGAGAGCAGCCCACTTGACTTTACGACTACGACAAATTCGGGTTCTTCGTGAATTACGTACATTTCTTCCATGGAATATTTACTTTGGGACATCCAAAAACACTTACCTCTGGATCAGAGTACAGGTTTATGAATGAAAAATCTAATATTAACAAATGTGGTGCTGGTCATCTTACTCCCTTATTACTGTAAATCTAATCAAACAGCTGTCTCCAAAACCTTGCACCAGTTTCCATCCTGAAACAGCCCTTTTGCCCCAACTCTTCGTTGTTTTCAAAATTGATTCAATTCACATAGGGAAGATAGAAACTTTGACTTTCCCAATCGAGTAATGCTACGATTGTGTTCCATCTTTAGGATGCGAACTCCCAGGTGTTGTGAATGATGTGACGACTCAAATGCATCAATTGTTCCAAATTATTTAATAAAAACCTCGTGTTTTCATGGAAAAAATATTTCTCAAGCATGCCTTTAATCATATTTTCAGAACACCCTTTTTTAAACTCATCCTCCTTGTTTTCCTCTCTATCTCAGGGGCACTCTTTCTTATTCAAAATGAGATAATTTTTCCGGTGTTAGAAAAAATACAGAAAACAAGTATTGAGTCAGAGGCTGCAAAAACTGCGAGCCATCTTCGTAACTTATTACAAATAAAGGACAACGCTTCTTCTCTTGATCTGGCTGGTGATCTGGTACAGGCTTTACAAAAGAGTATGAAAGATTTTGAGTTGTTAAAAGTCAAGATTTTCAACACGACTGGTGTAGTTGTTTATTCCTCTGATTTCAAGGAAGTCGGTGAGATCAACACAAACGATTATTTCCAAAAACAGATTGTGAAAGGACAGATTTTTTCAAAAATTGTTGAGAAGAATCAAGCTTCAATGGAAGGAAAAATCATTCCGGTAAGTGTCGCAGAAGTATACGTACCTATCCTTGATGAGAACCGTTTTCTCGGCGCATTTGAGGTCTATTATGATATCACGGAACAAAATGAGAATATTATTAAGAATGAATATATTTTCAATATTGTATTCTTGTTAACATGGTTTCTCTTGACAATTGTTTTCTTCTCACTGCTTCTCAGAGCTAGTCGGGCGAATATATTGAAGGTACATGCTGAAAAAGAGCTTACCAGAACCAATCATTGGCTTGAACAAACCGTTGCGGAAAAAAAACTGGAAATCAAAACTACCCAGATAGTCTCCGTCCAGGCGCTTGCCATCTTAGCCGAACATTACGATCCGGATACCGGCAGACACCTCGCACGGATACAATATTACGTTAGAACATTGCTTGAATATCTGGCTTCTTCCTCTCATAAATACACGGAATACGTTAAACGTCACTCAGGTTATATTGAGGAAATCGTTTTTGCTTCTCTTCTCCACGATATCGGGAAAACGGCAATACCGGTTGAGATCCTGATTAAACCAGGAAAACTCACTCCAGAGGAATTCGAAATCGTTAAGGGGCACACAAGCATAGCAGGAGAGGCGCTGGATAAAGCCAATCTTCTCTTCAAGGAAGAGTTCGGTAAGGACAGCTATCTGGCTCTCGCGAGGGATATTTCCATGTATCATCATGAAAAATGGAACGGGCAGGGCTATCCTCATCAACTGAAAGGCTCTGAAATTCCACTTTCAGCAAGGGTCACAGCCATAGCGGATGTTTATGATGCGTTAACCAGTGAACGACCATATAAAAGAGCTTGGACCCATGAGAAGGCCTTTATTGAGATTGTGAGCGGCTCCGGTAGCCAATTTGATCCTGACTTGGTTGAAGCGTTCAAACATTGCGAAGAGCAATTCAAAAGTATTTCAGAAAATACCACCAATAGAAGCTGATTCCGGATCAGTTTTTGTTTATTTTTTTATGAACTCAACGACAGTAAAAGACGAAAAATGCCAGTCACCATCCTTTTTAACAACTGTGATATCCATTTCATAGGCATCAGTAAATCGGTCATCAACCGACCCTCCGTTTAGACGGAGGGTCGTTATCACTTCAGCCCTGTTTTTATCCGAAATGTTTATTGCAGTGTCCTGAAAGCTGAAAGTCGTATCAGGTAATCTTTTTTTCAGCATGAGCAGACGGTCGGAGATCTCTTTTTGACTGAATTCACCTTCTGATTTCAATGATTCAATATGGACTTTGCAGGGGTCAGTGCAAAGCTTTGCAGCGAGAGTAACCTTTTTCAGGGTCTCTATTACCGACTCTTTCTTACCCGATGAACAGTATTCAGCTAAAGAGGCCAGATTATTTCTGATCTTCTTCTCATCGCTGGGCAGTAAATAGATAGCAATTCCAACAAAAAGAAAAATAGTCAGAAGAAGGAACAATCTTTTGTTGTTCATGGGAATACGCCTCCAACGATACGGTGCATGTTTACCTCGCCAAACCGATGACGAGCCATGGATGTCCCGCGATTATCGCCCACAACATATACGTGTCCAGGTGCTACTGTTCTTGGTGGGAGGTCCCAATTAGAACGAAAACGGACATAAGGCTCGTCAATTAAGTTACCATTTACATACAAGAGTCCTTTTCGAAATTCAACCGTCTCGCCTTGAAGGGCAACAATTCGTTTGAGCAGCATCACCTTTCTGCCGGAAAAACGTACAGTCACCACATCAAAACGTTCTGGAGGTGTCAATAAATACTGCGGCCGCCAGCAGAAGGCAAAAGATCTGTCATGGTAGGTGGGTTCCATACTCAACCCCTGTATGCGTAGAGGAATGAGGATATGCCCAAAAATCACGTAGCAGACGAGCCCAAGCAAGGTAAGCCGTATGAAATATCTTTTATTGAAAGCAGGAAAGAAGAACTTACGAACCAGAGATGATGACATGATATTTTGGGAAGAAGTTTGGGCCATTTCATTGAGAGCCTTAGTCTATTAGACAAAAAGAATTATTCTGTCTAATAGCATCTTGTGAAACAGAAACGATACATCAAAATTTGAGAAAGTGAAAGATTATCATGTCCAAAGGAAAAGGCGCCAACGTCCTCAAGCACATTCCGTCCGGGGTGTGGGTGCTCGGCATCGTCAGCATGTTGATGGACATCTCCTCGGAGATGATTCATAGCCTGTTGCCGATGTTCATAGTTACAACGTTGGGAGCAAGCGCCCTCGCAGTCGGTTTGATTGAAGGGCTGGCAGAGTCCACCGCACTGATTGTCAAAATATTCTCCGGAACACTGAGTGACTATTTGCAGAAGCGCAAAGGGATTGCTGTCTTCGGCTACGCCTTGGGAGCTCTAACCAAGCCTATTTTCGCCATCGCACCAACGGTCGGTATTGTACTGGCTGCCCGGCTGTTTGATCGGGTTGGAAAGGGTGTTCGTGGCGCTCCACGCGACGCTCTGGTCGCCGATATCGCGCCGCCGCACTTACGTGGGGCTGCCTTTGGTTTGCGACAGTCTCTCGATACAGTCGGCGCTTTTTTGGGCCCGCTTTTGGCCGTCGGTTTGATGTTGCTCTGGTCCAATGATTTTCGAGCCGTGTTTTGGGTTGCTGGTATTCCAGGCATCGCAGCAGTCGTGCTGCTTATTTTTGGTTTGCATGAACCTGAGCCTCTTCAGATAAAAAAACGTTCGAATCCGATTAGTCGAGAAAATCTGCACCGCCTCGGCCATTCATATTGGTGGGTGGTCTGCATAGGTGCATCTTTTACGCTTGCCAGGTTTAGCGAAGCTTTTTTGGTGCTTCGGGCACAACAGGGTGGGGTGCCGGTAGCGCTGGTGCCACTCTTACTGGTAGCAATGAACGTAATCTACTCATTGTCAGCTTACCCTTTTGGCAAACTTTCTGACAACATGAGTCATACGAAATTGCTAACGTTTGGACTCGTCGTATTAGTAGCTGCGGATCTATTATTCGCCTTTAACGATCATTGGACCGTTATGCTTGCCGGCGTTTCGCTTTGGGGTCTTCATATGGGTATCACCCAAGGCTTGCTCTCCACAATGGTTGCAGATACCGCTCCTGCTGAACTGCGAGGTACGGCCTTTGGTTTCTTTAATCTTGTGAGCGGAATTACCATGCTCTTGGCCAGCACTGTCGCGGGGTTTATGTGGGATAGATTCGGGGCATCAGCAACGTTTTATACCGGCGCTTTCTTCTGTGTGTTCACACTTGGAGTTTTGGCATTGCAACCGGATAAGAGAGCAGCTAACGGTGAGCGAATGATTTGACTCTGCCACCTGCTTGACAAGGTCATCAGGAACCCATAATTTTTGTTATTATGACGAAAGAAGAAATCTACGAAAAATACTGGAAAAATCTTGTAGAGATCAGAAGGATCTACACTGGTTTTCGTCCGGATAATGACACGTTGTATCTCATGTACAAACAGCACGCTGAAAAGGAACGAGATAAACTGCTGCAAAAATATGGTTACGATCCTTTTAAGATTTGAACCAGGAAAGAGGTGAACCATTTCTGAAGGTGGGAGGGTAACTGGCTGGATCATAAGCCTTCTGTTTTTGTTGTTATTGACACAATCCAATTTACACCGCCACCAAGACCAACCTACAACGAATCTCCTGCCTCTGGAATAGTAACACCGTACATTCGCTTGAAATATTAAGATTTGTCGATTTAGAGGTAGAGTAAGGTCGTTTTTTGTCATTCCTACGGAATGAGTTGTTCGTCTGTCGGATTGATTATAATAATCTTTACCCAGTTGGCGTTCATCCAGAAACGAGAATTTTTTTCAAAATCGAGGTGCTCGATGAATTTTGCCGCCAGGATATACGTAATATCGGAGTCTGCGCTTACCTCCGAGGATTAAATTTGAGAGCAATAATGGGTTAGGGAAAAAGAGCCGTTTCTGGATGGATACCAGCTACTTTTTCGTATTTTTAATCAACTACAATCAACTATATTGGAGAGTTTGTCTATGCTGAACATACACGACAATGCCCTGTTACGACGACAGGCTTTTATCAATGGAGAATGGGTTGATGCTGATAGTGGTGAGACCCTGCCGGTATACAATCCTGCGACGGGTGAACTCGTTGGAAGCGTAGCTAAATGTGGCACCATTGAGACACGCCGCGCAATTGATGCTGCCCAAAAGGCCTATGTTGAATGGCGTACAAAACCTGCAAAAGTGCGTTCTAATCTATTGCGCAGATGGTTTGAATTGATGATGGATCATCAGGATGATCTGGCCAGAATTCTCACTGCTGAAATGGGCAAGCCGCTGGCTGAAGCAAAAGGCGAGATTGCTTATGGTGCAAACTATATCGAATGGTTTGCAGAGGAAGCTAAGCGCGTGTATGGCGACACTATTCCAGCCCCTGACAACAGCAAACGACTGGTATGCATTAAGCAGCCCGTGGGTGTTGTCGCCTGCATTACCCCCTGGAATTTTCCTAATGCCATGCTGACGCGCAAGATCGGACCGGCTCTGGCCGCTGGATGCACTGTGGTCTGTAAGCCCGCCAATGCCACGCCTCTTTCTGCTCTGGCTATAGCTGAACTGGCCCGCCGTGCCGGTATTCCCGCCGGCGTGATAAATATCGTTACCGGCATAACTCCTGAAATCGGTGCTGAACTTACCTCTAATCCCATTGTCCGAAAGTTGACTTTTACCGGCTCGACCGAGGTTGGCAAGCAGTTGATGGCCGAGTGTGCTGCCACCGTGAAAAAGACCTCTATGGAACTGGGCGGTAATGCACCGTTTATTGTTTTTAATGATGCCGATCTCGATGCTGCGGTACAGGGAGCCATGATATCAAAATTCCGTAATGCCGGGCAGACATGTGTTTGCAGTAATCGAATCCTGGTGCAGGAAGAGGTGTACGAGGCATTCGCCAAAAAGCTAACGGCGGCGGTAACGGCCAGTCTGGTTGTTGGTAACGGTATGGATGAAGATGTTACAATCGGCCCCCTGATTGATAAAAAAGCAGCACAGAATGTATTGGGCATGATTGATGATGCAGTGGCTAAAGGCGCCGAAATCCTTACTGGTGGCAGCCAGTCCTCTATGGGAGGCTCTTTTGTCAAACCGACGGTTCTTGCCCGGGTAAATGATACTATGCGGGTCTTCCATGAGGAGATATTCGGACCCGTGGCACCTCTCTTTTCCTTCAAGACAGAAGAGGAGGCTATCACCATGAGCAACGACACGGAATGTGGGCTCGCAGCCTATTTCTATTCCCGTGACATAGGTCGCATCTGGCGTGTCAGTGAAGCGTTGGAGTACGGTATCGTTGGTATCAATGAAGGTATAATATCGAACGAGATGGCTCCCTTTGGCGGTGTTAAGCAATCTGGCAACGGACGCGAAGGTTCTAAGTATGGAATGGATGATTATCTTGAGATCAAATATCTCTGTATCGGTGGAATCGATCGGTAGAAAATAAACGAGAGTATTCCGACAACTAACAATAATACACCGACAGTGTGTAATGATCTGTCCTTCGATTACTGCACACTGCTTGCGGTCAAACTGCTTATAGACGAGAGCCTGGAGCACGAGGGTCAGTTGAGGGCAATTATCATATGTTTGGTAGAAAGGTAATCTCCAATTCCCTCTATTCTTTTCACAATACCTGGCAACGCCTGTTAAACCATAAACAGAGAAAATAGTAACTGTAGAGTTGAATGTACCAAACTAAAGCAGTAATACCAGTTTTCTAAATATTGCTCTTCCTCTGAGTTCTGTTTCAAATAATCTCTGCTGCTTGCAATTGATGGTTAAATATCATAAAAGAAAGTTCGCTGTTCAATTATCGACAGATTCTGACGTGTTGTACGCAAGAAGGGTGTGTCCTGTCCCGCGTATCCCATCAGAGCTACTCATGACTCCTCTCGTCTTCGCAGAAATGTGAAATCGATTGAAATGGGGAGACGGCGCGGAGACATCAACGAAGACCTGCCAATAGGAAGAAAAGGAGAATAGGGTATTTCTATGCGGACAACGATTGCCTTTGTCATCTCATTATTGACAATCACCTGGTGCGGTATGACTTTCGGTTCGGAGCGGCAGACTCTTACTGTGGGTGGTACGGGCAGTGGAATGGGGTTTATGCGGATTCTGGGAAGAAGCTACAGCGCTCTGCACCCTGAGATTACTGTCGAGGTGTTACCCAGTCTCGGTACCGGCGGTGGGGTTCGTGGGCTGAAAGCCGGGGCGATTGATCTGGCGATTGCCAGTCGTCAATTGACGGAGAATGAAAAATTGGGGGTGAAGGAATATAACCTCGGTGAATCTCCTTTTGTTTTTGCTGTTCATCCTGCAACTCAAATTGATGATGTGACCTTGAAACAAGTTATCAATATCTACAATGGTACCATTTCCACTTGGCGTGATGGAAGCCGTATCCGGCGGATCTTACGCCCTCCACAGGATTCCGACTGGCAACTCTTGAACAGCCTCGCACCGGATTTAACCAAAGCACTTGAAATCGCCCAGAAGAGTGAGGGGTTATATCTCGCTGTAACCGATACAGATGCGATCGCATATCTTGAGCGCATACGGGGAAGCTTTGGCCCTTCGACTCTGACGATGATATTGGCCGAAGAACGGAAGGTGAAAATCCTTTCTTTTAATGGCAGACTGCCTGAGATTAACGGCCTCGGCCAGGATGCATATCCGCTGACAAAGTCATACTTACTTTTAGTAAGAGGAGAGGCATCACCTGCTGTCTCCCGATTCGTTGATTACATTCGTTCCAAACAAGGTCAGGATATTTTAGGTCGTGTTGGAATTTTCACAGGAAACGATGAATCGTAATACAATCAAAGCCGGCGAGAACCAGTGGCAATGGGAATCGACAGTGAGACGACTGATCGTCGGTGTCGCAATTCTCTGCACTCTCGCTCCACCAATCCTCTATCTTCTTTTTTCTTTGAGAGAACAAAAAATAAGCATGGGTGCGGAGGCAGAAATTTTGGCTTCTTCTATCACCGACCAGATCAATAAAAACCCGGAATATTGGCACTACGAGGATATTCATTTTTACTCCATATTGAGGCATCGTCTGAATGAAGGGAATTCTCTGGAACAGCGGCAATTATTTGACAGTACTATGAAAATCGTTGCGGAAAGCAATGATACATTACTGTCACCACTGCTGAGTGTCGAAGTTCGCGTTTTTGATGCTGGAGACCCGGTAGGTTTTCTGAGAATCACACGGTCAATACGTCATATACTCCAGCTCGCGGTCTTTGTTCTTCTTGCAAGCGGTGTGTGCGGAGCACTGATCTATTATTTCCTCCATCTCTTTCCGTTGAAGGTCCTGAGATCAGCCTTTACTGCACTGCATGCTGAACAGGAACAAGCGAATGTAACACTCCAGTCCCTCGCCGATGCTGTCATCACTACAGATAGTTCCCTGCGAATTATTTCGCTCAATTCTGCAGCGGCCCAGATGGCCGGAGTGGAATCCTCATTGGTGAAGGGGGCGCCTTTTTGTGATAATTTTAGGATAGTTCATCCGGACACTCGTGAGAAAATAGAAAATCTGCTGGATGACTGCCTTCAATACGATAAGAAACACTTCCGATTGCGAGAGCAGGTCATTCTTGAGCGTCATGGTGATAGCAGGGAATTTCAACTCGAAATTACGGTTTCTCCACTTCGCGATGAGAAAGCCAGACTGTCGGGGCTGGTAATAGTTTTACATGATGTAACATCATCGCGCGAGCTTGAGGAAAAACTGAGGGCAAAAGTGTTGGAACTTGTTGTTATCGTAAAATATGCCGGTGTGGGAATAACGTTCATTAAGGATGACGTTGTTCAGGAGGTCAATACCATTGCCTCGGAACTGATCGGTTCACCGCAAGAAGCAATTATTGGTCAGAGCCTCTCATCTCTTTTGTCCTCATTTTTGGGTTATACTGAATCTCTTGACCGTATTAACCAGTTGTTGGCTTGTGGCGAAGTCATTGATATAGAATATCAGGTAGTCCGTCCCGACCGGAAACGGATCTGGTTACGTCTCATCGGTCAGGCTGTCGATCCGGACAGGCTCAAGGAAGGGGGGAGTGTGTGGATTGCCCAGAACATCACCGGGTTGAAACAACATCAGGAACAACTTCGAAAGGCCAAAATCCATGCGGAGGCGGCAAGTAATTTGAAGACGGAGTTTCTCTCCCACGTCAGCCACGAATTGCGTAGCCCGATGAGTGGTATTCTTGGAATGAATAGATTGGTGCTTGATACAGATCTCAGTCCCGTGCAGCGGCAGTATCTGACTATCGTCCAGACAACGTCCGAGAGCCTGCTGCTGTTGATCAACAATCTTCTCGATCTCTCAAAAATTGAGGCGGGAGTGATGGAACTGGAAAAAAGGCCTATTGAAATAAGTTCTGTGTTTGATTATGTGAATAATATTATGGCCTTGATGGCTAAAGAGAAAGGGCTGTCCCTCGGTTTTTCCATTTCGGAAGATGTTCCTCAGGTGCTAATCGGAGATGAGTTACGGCTTGGTCAGATCCTTTTGAATTTGGTCGGAAACGCCATAAAATTCACTGCATCCGGAGGCATCGAAGTTTTGTGCGAGAAGCTATCGGAATCCGAATCGACTGTGCAGCTTCGCTTTAAAGTGGTCGATACTGGAGGCGGGATAGATGAACCAGCGCGAAAGAAGATTTTCGATGCGTTTGTTCAGGCTTCAAGCAGTGTGGCCAGAACCCATGGGGGCAGCGGCCTCGGGTTGTCTATTTGCAAGAAACTTACTGAATTGATGGACGGTGATATTGAGGTGGAAAGTGAGCCGGGTGCGGGGGCAACGTTTACCTTTACTGCCAGTTTCAATCTTGAAGGGTGTCTGCAAATAGAAACGACGACAGAAGGTGAAAAAGTGACACAACATATCGAACTGCGGGCACGACGATTCCGACAGGTTCTCCTGGTCGAAGATATTCCTTTCAATCAGACTATCGCCAAGCTAATATTGGAGAACGAGGCATATTCAACCCAAGTCGTGGCGAATGGGCGTGAGGCATTGGTGGCCCTGGCAGAATCAACTTTTGATGTCATTTTCATGGATATCCAGATGCCTGTAATGAACGGACTAATGGCCACAAGGCTCATTCGGCGTTGCGAAATGGAAGAGCAGGCACTTGCCAGAGAAGATAAAGAGCTGGTGAAGGCTGTCTCTTCCAGAATCTACGGCAAACATATTCCAATTATTGCCATGACCGGGGATGCAACAGAGGTCGGCAAGTCGGAATGTTTTGCAGCCGGAATGGACTACTGTCTTTTTAAACCGTATGATAGGACGGAGATGCTCCAAATTCTGGACGTAGCGTGTGAAGAGTATCCGCCATCGGCTGCCAGTTGTTCAGACAAAAATTAATTTGAGATTTTTGGCCGTTTCAGGATAGAAACTAGACTACAAATCTTCAACGGGTCATAGCTATCTATGATAGTATTTTCACATTGATTGAAAGTTCTTCGTTAAGTTTCACAACGTTCAAATAGACAGATATACATATCTTTATAAGGTACGAAAAAACTAAGGAGCGAGTCAATGGATAAATGGGTATGTGGAATCTGCGGTTATGTTTATGATCCGGTCAAAGGAGATCCTGATAGTGGCGTAGCGCCCGGCACAGCGTGGGAAGATGTGCCGAGCGACTGGTTATGTCCTGTTTGTGGAGCCTCCAAAGCCGATTTCGAAAAAGAATAATAGTTATGGCGGCGGTAGTTAGCCTCAGATGAAGGGTCATTCCACCCGAAATGTTATGGCGTGTTCTTTTATACCATTATTACCGTAGCCTAACTTATTCCAGGTAGCCTGCATCGGTTGTTTTTTCCCGTTACTATCTGTTGCGCGGGATAAAATAGTATAACTCCCCGGCCGAGAGGGGCTATATACATATTGCCATTGTCTCCAGGCAAATGGTTCATTTGGACCAATGAATGTTGCGGGCTGCCAGGTTTTTCCGTCATCAGTTGAAATTTCGACTTTTTCTACATCGGTTTCTCCTGCGTAAGCCGCACCCAAAATGGTGATTTTGCCCATTGGTAAAACTTCATCAATTTCCGGCTGAGTGATTATTGATTTTAATCTGATTTCGGTCACTGTGAGCCCGGTTTTCGGATCCTGCCCTTTATCATATATTCGGTAGACATCATCCATGTAAAAACCTTTAAATGGTTCGCTCATCAAAGTTATTTTGTTTAACCATTTTACGCAATTGGCACCAGTCCATCCGAGAGCCAGCGCGCGAAGTGGGAAACCGTGTTCAAGGGGAAGGGGCTCTCCATTCATTTCGTAGGCCAATAATGTGGAGGACATCGCTTTTTCCAGTGGAATGCTGCGGATAAATTTGATTTGAGCCTTGCCCAATGGCTTATCGAATCCTTCAAAGGCAACATGATGCGCATTAGCAGTGACACCGGCTTGTTCCAAAAGATCTTTCAGCCAAACGCCACTCCAGATCGCATTCCCCACACCACCTATTGTCCATGGGTTACCTGAGGCCTTTTCCGCAAGCAGAGATCGACTGTTGCCCGAGCATTCGAGCGTGTTAGCCACAATGGCTTTCGGCATACGCAACAGTGTTTCGAAATCGATTGTCAAGGGGGCTTTAACATCTCCCTCGATGGTAAGTGTCCAGTCGGAGAGCGCAATTTGTTTTTCCGGTATCTCTCCCTGATTTCTAGAAAAAAACACCTTATTTGCGGTTGTCCAGGATTTTAAATATTGTTTTGCTGTCTCAGCATTGAGGGGTCTTTCACTCATTACGCGCATCGATTCTTTCATCTTTAATCCTCCACGGATTTTGACAAACAAGAAGTTTTTGTTATTGTCCCAGTTAGGTTCGATAAATAAACAGCGGTTGAAACTTGTTGTCTTTCCCTCGATATATTGTTCTTGTATGGCAAGCAAAGGTTGGCCACTTCAATAACACCAATATTTTTAATTATGATCGAAACTCTCATCGAAGACCAGGCAATTGAACGTAAAGATTTTTCAGGAAAGGCCGTTCTTGCCTCTGAATATGAAAATTGCTCGTTTACAGCATGTGATTTTACTAAAAGTGATCTATCAAAAACTGTTTTCGTCAACTGCGCGTTTGATAATTGCAACTTTAGTAATGCCAATGTGAGCAATACCTTGTTCAATGATGTGAAGTTCCATAACTGCAAATTATTGGGAGTAAAGTTTTCTGAGTGTAATTCTCTTGTCGTTTCTCTTTACTTTGAGGAATGTCAAATAAATATGGCTAGCTTTTACAAACTTAAACTGAAAGGAATCATTTTCAAAAATTGCAGTTTGCAGGATGTTGACTTTACCCAAGCAGATCTCACAAACTCAGTTTTTGATAGTTGTGACATGTTAAGTGCGATGTTTGATCATACCACACTAAGAAATGCCGATTTACGATCTTCCTTGAACTATTCGATTGATCCTGAAAAAAACCAAATTAAGAAAGCTAAGTTTTCGATATTTGGTCTTGTCGGGTTGCTCGAAAAATACGACATCCTCGTTGAATAGAAGACCTTTAGAATAAAGAGTGTTTTGTTCAATCCTCTTTTTTTTCCATATCCAATGAGTGGTTTATCTCTATGCAACCGATCACGCTCTGGGCACCAGGACATAACTCGATATAATTATTAAAACATTCAAGCGCTGCATTTCGTTGCAGATCAGGGAGTTTCAGTAAATACCTGACATCGATACGGGTAATTTTCAGAATGCCCTTTACCTCTTCTATATCGCCAGTAACTGTTGCCATAAATCGATCTTTGAAAGTTCTGATCTTTTTTCCGGCCATCACCGAGGCCAGTGTACCCATCATTCAGCCTCCAACGGCACCTACGATATGATCAAGGGTGGCAGCATGCTCCTCTTCCGGCGTTACATTGTAAAATTTTGATATCCCACCGTGGACGCCATAATAGACAGGTTCCGCAAAACCTTCTATTTCAGCCTTTCGGGTTGGGCCTTTTTCTCGAGTTATGGTAATACGTGACTGGTGAATAATCTTTCCCATGGAAGACTCCTTATCCTGCTGTTTTGCTTTGTCGCGTACCTTTTGGATGTTTTATCAACGTATTCATGATTGGTGGCTATTTCAAGATGAAGAGCGGCTTTTAAATGGACTCTTAAAGTGTTGGATGGGCGTGGAAAAAAAGACCCGGATTCTCACTGTGGTTATTGCGAAAGCAAGCCTTAGGATACCTCAAGGATACGCAAATACTGACAAGCAAAAAAGTGTCTTGTGAAATCGGACAGTTTCCCTTTCCCAAAGTTGCTGTGTAGGATAAATGCGAAAATTGCAGGATGGTGCTTTCTGAGATTTTTCAGCTTGATGGCCATTTCCACAGTTTTGGAACATGTAATCCCACTGAAAATATTTTGGTGTGGCACCTTGGCGTGATAATTGCTATTTTAGGAGTGGAATTATCCGCTCTGTTCGTACCCCCTTGAGGGGTGTTCTTTTCAGTAGATCAATAGGATTCGGGAGTTTTCATGCAGACGCTTGAGCAACAATTCACTATCCAGTATACTTTTCCTATTTTTTTCAGCCGGAATGTTTTCCGTGCAGAGGACCCGTTGTTAGCTTCAGTCTTCTTAAGAGGGGGAAAACTTCGTCATAAGGTTTTTTGTATTATCGATTCGGGAGTTCAGGATGAACATCCCTTCCTTTCTGCTCAGCTTGAATCTTATGCTAAAGCTCATCATGAGGTAATGCAGTTGTGTGGACCGGTTCTCGTTGTCCAAGGAGGCGAAAGTTGTAAAGGTGGACCGGAGATTGTCAATACGATTTTAGAGCACGTTCAGGAATATCATCTTTGCCGGCATTCTTTTGTGTTGGCGATCGGTGGAGGGGCTGTGCTTGATGCTGTTGGATATGCTGCGGCAATTGCTCATCGCGGGTTACGGTTGATCAGAATGCCGACGACTGTACTTGCCCAAAACGATGCCGGCATCGGTGTAAAGAACGGTCTCAATTTTCTGGGTAGAAAAAACTTCGTCGGAACTTTTGCTCCGCCGTTTGCAGTTATTAATGACTCTGCCTTTCTGGCTACTCTTTCGCCCCGGGAATTGCGGGCAGGTATGGCTGAAGCGGTAAAGGTAGCCCTGATTAAGGACAGCTCATTTTTTGCCTCCCTTTATGAGCAAAGGTTCGATCTTGCCTCTTTTAGTCTTCGGCCCTTGGAAGAAATGATCCATCGCTGTGCCGCCTTGCATATGCACCATATCGGTACTGGCGGAGATCCTTTTGAATTAGGGTCGGCCAGGCCACTTGATTTTGGTCATTGGGCTGCTCACAAGCTGGAGGAATTGACCGGCGGCCAACTCAACCACGGTGAAGCGGTTGCTATCGGCATGGCTCTCGACAGTCTTTATTCATATTACAAGCAGATGATTGAAGAAAGTGACCTGCAGCAGATTTTTACCTTGATTAGCGATCTGGGTCTTCCTTTGTATGTTCCGGCTCTGGCCGCACTGGATATAGATGCCGCCCTCGACGAATTTAGGGAGCACCTCGGCGGGGAAATGGCAATCACACTCTTGACTGGTATCGGTAGTAAAAAAGAAGTTAGTTGGATTGATACGGCGCTGATGAAACGTTGTGTTGAACATCTGAAGTTACAGGATAAAAATAGAGAAATTGGAGAGAAGCATCTTGACGCTCCTGTTCCTTTGCATGGAGTATCCCGTTGACACTGTCTATTGATGCCTGTAAAGCGGCCGGAGAACTCTCGCTGCCTGCTCTCCCGGCTGTGACCTATTGTACAAACATCCATCCGGGGGAGAGCTGGCAGGAGATTTTCTCGGCGGTGCGTCAACACGCTCCTCTGGTCAAAAAGCGTGTATCCCCCGATACCTTCATGCCGATTGGTCTGAGGTTGTCCGGGCGAGCCGCAGGTGAGATAACTCTCTCGGATGCTGGGGATTTTCAGCGCTGGTGCAGGGAAGAGGGATTTTATGTGGCGACCCTCAATGGTTTTCCTTACGGCACCTTTCATCATGCACCGGTGAAACAATCGGTCTATCTCCCGGACTGGCGCTTTGTGGAACGTCTTCACTACACAAAAAAGCTTGCCGATTTGCTGGCCATCTGGCTGCCGGATGGAATGACCGGTTCCATCTCCACGGTACCGGTGGGATTTCGTTCCTGCATCAGCCCGGAGGATTTCCAGGCAGCGAAAAAACTTCTCCAGGCAGCCCTTGATCATCTTGATCAACTGGCCCAGAAAACCGGCAAGGAGATCCTGCTCTCCATGGAACCGGAGCCGGGCTGCGTCCTTGAAACGACCATGGATGTCGTTCATCTCTTTTCCAACCTTGAGCTGTCACCAACGCAACGAGCACACTTAGCTGTCTGTTATGATTGCTGCCATCAGGCATTGCAGTTTGAAAGTCCGATGGATTCCCTCAAACTCCTGACGGACAATGCTATCAGGATCGGCCATGTTCAGGTGTCCTCAGCTCTTCGGTTAATAGACCCGCAGGTCAGTCTTCTCAAACGTTTTCAGGAGTCATGTTATCTTCATCAGACCGTCGGCAGGACGGCGGATGGAGAACTGCTGCGCTTTGATGATCTTGATCTGGCTATAGCCGCGAGTCCTCGAGGTGTCGAGGAATGGCGGGTTCATTTTCATGTACCTGTATTTATGGATAAAACCCAGGAGTGCGGCAGCACTCGTTTCTTTCTCCAGCAGATCTTGCCACTTTTTTCTGAACGGTTAGTGCTGGAAGTGGAAACCTATACCTGGACAATTCTTCCGCCTGAACTCCAGAGCGGAACTGTAACTGATTGCCTTACTCGTGAAATTGAGTGGGTGGCAAAAACTATTGGGAAGACTCAATGAATGATTCAGCCGTTAAGGCAATGTTTGAAACTATAGCTCCGGGTTATGATTTCCAGAACAGTTTTTTATCTCTGCGTCGGGATGTATACTGGCGGCGGGTTCTTGCGGAAATGCTTCAGCTGGAAAATGGCGGCGTAGTGCTGGATGTCGCTGTGGGCACAGCTGAAACCGCTCTTGCCATCGGTCACCGGTATCCTCGGGTGCGGGTGGTAGGAGTTGATTTTTCCCCTGCAATGCTCGGGGTGGGTAATAAAAAAATTGCAGTTCGAGGCTCCGGCGCCCAGATAAGTTTGACTGCGGGCGATGGTCGGCAGCTGCCTGTACGAAGCAGTTCCATAGATGCCTTGACCATTTCCTTTGGCATCCGCAACATAGAAGAACGCTCTCAGGTTCTCGACGAATTCTACCGCGTCCTCAAGCCAGGGGGCAGACTTTTTATCATGGAATTTTCCTACCCTGACCAGCAGCTGCTCTACTTGCTGTATCGTTTCTATTTTAACTATATCCTGCCGCCTCTCGGCAATCTGATTTCTCGTACTAATTACGCTTACAGTTATTTGTCTGAATCAGTGGAAACTTTCCCACGTGATAAGCAGTTTATCGCTGAAATCGAGACGGCGGGTTTTTCTGATCCTAAAATCAAAAAATTAACTTTTGGCATTGCCAAAATCTACTCTGGACGCAAGGAGATTCAATGAAGGTAAACTGGCCGGAGCGGCTCTGGGTTAACAGCCCCGTTCGGAAGTATGTACAGCAACAGGAAGCGAAGTTCTTCAAGAGAATCGGCAATCTTGCTCCCGGGGGAAAATTCCTGGAGATCGGCTGTGGCTGCGGGGTTGGGGCGAAAATTATCAATAGGTCATTTCGTCCGACTTCCATTCATGCCCTGGATATTGATGTGGATATGCTGAAGACAGCAAAAAAGAAGCGTTTGGCCTGGAAAAATGTACCGTTACACCTGTTAGCTGCGGATGCCCAGGAATTGCCGTTTCCTGACCGCAGTTTTGATGTTGTTTATAATTACGGCATTATTCATCATCTGGAAAATTGGCAGAAGGGTGTTACAGAGATAGCAAGGGTGCTCAAGGAAAACGGAGTTTTTCTCTTTGAGGAAATTTATCCTCCTCTGTATGCCAATCCCCTGTTTATAAGAATGTTGGATCATCCCCGGGAAAATCGCTTCCACGGTCCGGACTTTCGAGCCGCCCTTGCGGCATCGGGTCTGTGTCTACTCGATAGTTATAAGGAGTCTCGCTTTGCTATTCTTGGGGCAGCTGTCAAGGGATGTGAACAATAGGTAAATAACAGTTAGGATAATATCAACTTGAGGAGTACTTTGGCATGGAGCTCTTTCATGATCATATTTTTCTTTCCCGCCTGCACTTTGCCTTTACCGCAATATTTCATATCATCTGGCCAGTCCTCACCATCGGGCTAAGCATCTTTCTTGTGGTGATGGAGGCTAGTTGGCTTATCACCGGCAAGGAGCGTTATTATCATCATGCTCGTTTCTGGATGCGCCTCTTTCTCCTTAATTTTGCCGTTGGAGTTGTAAGTGGTATCCCCATGGAGTTTCAATTCGGCACAAACTGGAGTGCTTTTTCCCGGGTGGGAGGCGATATCTTCGGCCACCTGCTCGGTTTCGAAGCATCGATGGCCTTTATGTTGGAGGCCGCTTTTCTGGGAATTATGGCTTTTGGCTGGAAACGGGTGTCGCCCGGTATGCACCTTTTTGCCACCTGTATGGTGGCTTTTGGCGGCTCACTATCCGCTTTCTGGATAATGGCCGCCAACTCCTGGATGCAGACGCCGCTTGGCGGGGTATTTATAAATAACCGTTTCTTTTTGACAGACACTTTTGCAGCGATATGGAATCCTGATGCTTTCTGGGGTATCACGCATATGTGGATTGCCTGTCTGGAGATATCTCTGTTTGTCATCGGTGGCATTAGCGCATGGTATCTTTTGAGGGAAAGACACACTGAATTTTTTCTCACTTCTTTCAAAATGATGCTGGTAGCCGCTGTTTTTATTACCACGTTTCAGGTTGTGGTTGGTGATGGGGCCGGAAAATCAGTATTTCACAATCAACCGGCAAAGCTCGCGGCCATGGAGGCCCACTGGCAAACCAATCCCAAGGGACAGGGTGCCGCCTGGAATATTCTGGCCTGGCCCGATAAACAAATGCAGGACAACGTCTGGGCAATACAAGTGCCGTATGCACTCAGTCTTATAACCACGCTTTCTCCGACAGGACAGGTTATCGGACTGCGGGATATTCCGATTGAAGATCAACCGCCATTGCTCCTCCCTTTTTATTCTTTCAGGATAATGCTGAGTATTGGTGGCGCGCTGGTTTTGCTGATGCTCTGGTCTCTTTGGGCCTGGCGGAAGGGGGCGCTCCTTCCACAGCGGGTTGGTAAACAAAAATGGCTGCTCTATTCCTGGATGGCAGCAATCCCGCTGAGCTATATAGCCATGGAGGCAGGGTGGGTAGTCCGGGAGGTGGGCAGGCAGCCCTGGGTAATTCAGGGGGTATTGCGAACCGAGGCTGGGGCCAGCAGGCTTCCCGCCGAAACAGTGGCTGCGAGTTTGCTCGGTTTCGTGGCCATATATTCCCTGCTGTTCATTTTTTTTCTGGTCTTCGCCAAGCGTCTCCTTAACAAAGGCCCCGATTTTAGCAAATATCCTGGAAACAGCAGTGCCGGGTAATCTTGTAGTGGCTTGAGGGGGAGGGTTTTAGTAGGAAAAATTATAAAGGATATACGCAGATGGATATTATAAATAATAACCTTGCCACGATATGGTTGTTGCTCGTCGGTTTTTTGCTGCTCTATTATGCCCTGACTGACGGGGCAGATCTCGGCATTGGCATGTTGACGCTCTTTGTTCGGGACTGGCAGGAAAAAAACGAAATGATGCAGTCAATACATACCATCTGGCACGGTAACCAGACTTGGCTTGTCATCCTTGGCGGCATTTTATTCGGTGCTTTTCCTCTCTTTTATTCCATTGTCCTCTCGGCACTTTATATCCCCTTTATCATGATGTTGTTTGGCTTTATCTTTCGAGGGGTGGCTTTTGAATTTCATGCCAATGCTAATGCCGGAGGAAAACCAGTATGGCTTGTGTCGTTTGGGCTCGGCAGCCTTGTGGCCACCTTGGGACAGGGTTTTGCCCTCGGAGGGCTGCTTGGCGGCATAGCTGTTCAGGCCGATATCTTTATCGGTCATCCAACGGATTGGCTGAACTGGTATTCGGCAATTGCCGCCGCAGGCGTCATTTGTGGGTATCTAATGCTGGGAGCCGGATTTTTGATTGCCCGAACAACCGGAAGATTGCAGGAATGGAGTTATACCGCTGCCAGGGTCTCTGGATGGCTCACCATTATTGTTTCCATTGCGGTATATATAGGCACCAGCGAGTTGCATGAGGAAATGTTTGCGAAATGGACCACGTGGCCGCCGTCTCTTCTCTATCTGTTTACTTTTTTGACGCTGGGTTCATTTGTCATGTATTTCCGTAGCCTGCGCCAGAAAAGGACGCTGGCTCCGCTGGTCTGGAACTGGCTGATCATCATTTTTTCATTCACCGGTCTTTCCGTCGGTTTTTATCCAGGGATGATCCCGAGTATCGGTTCCGGTGCCCTAAAAGTTGAGGAAGTTGCAGCCAGTCCGACAACTCTTCGTTTCATGTTGGTTGTCATGGCGGTACTGTTGCCGATCATTCTGACTTATACCAGTTATAGTTATTGGATTTTCCGAGGTAAAACAAATGTTGAAGGGTATGTCAACGAATGAGAGATTGACGGCTGACTGGGATGCGAACGCGTACCGGTGCACCACCTCACCAGCATCTTTGTCACATCATGCGGTAATTCAGGTTGTACATGATCCAAAGGGTCCCACCGACGAAGAGGACCAAAATTAAAAAGGTGAACACCATGGCCAGGACATTCCAGCGTGCCTCCGATGAGCTATTCAAATGCAGGAAGTAATGCAGATGCACCAAAATTTGGGCGATAGCAAAGCAGGTGATGCTGATCAATATTGTGGAATGCGACAGCGTCCCGCTTATCACCGCGCAAAAAGATAAAACGGTCAGAACGAGAGAAAGAATAAAGCCGATAGAATAGGATTTGAAACTACCCACGCTCGCTCCGGTGCTGTCGAGAGATGTTTGTTTCATTTAAATTGTCCCCATCAAATAGACAACGGTAAATACTGAAACCCAGACAATATCCAGAAAGTGCCAGAACATACTCAAACGCATCAGTCGGGACTGCACGGGCAGGGTTAAACCCTTGCTGTTAATCTGAGCCATCATGGCTGCCATCCAGATCAGGCCGGAGGCCACATGGATGCCATGGGTACCGACAAGAGTAAAGAATGCAGAAAGAAATGCACTTCGGTCCGGTCCGTTACCCGCAAGGATCATGGCGTGGAACTCGCGGATCTCCATGGCAATGAATCCGAGCCCCAGCAAAAACGTAACCCCAAACCACTTCAGAACCAGATCGCGTCTGCCTTCGTGCATGCTGAGAATAGCAAGGCCACAGCTCGCGCTACTGAACAACAGGAGCATGGTTTCGCCAAAGGTATATGGCAAATCAAACAGCTCCTTTCCTGTGGGGCCGCCGGCAAAGCTGTGGGACAGGACCGCATAGGTGGCGAAAATTGCCGCAAAAAGAACCAAATCGGACATTAGATACAACCAGAAGCCAAATGATTGATTGGCAACAGTATGCTCTTGTTCAAATGCTGCCATAGCACTTTCGCTATGGCTTGCAGCACCACTTGTCATGGATCATATCTCCTGTGAAATTTTCTAACTAGTTTCCATCCTGAAACGGCATTTTTACCCTAAATCTTCGTTGTTCTCAAAATTTAATCCTCGAAGGTAAGCGCAGACTCCGATATTACTTATATGCCTGCGGTTAAATTTATCGAACGCCTCAATTTAAAATAAAATGCTTCGTTTTAGAATGAAAACTAACTAACCGTTTTTCCAGCCAAACTGTTGTCAGTACCCGCAAGTTGCCAAAAACGTTCATTTTCGATTTGTTCAACTTCGGCGGCTGGCACAATGTAATGGATATCATCGTCAGTTGCTCTGTCTATGACAGCAAAAAGTATCCCAAGAGTGCCTATAATGGCCAGCCACCAGATATGCCAGATCATAGCGAAGCCGAACACGAAAGCCAGGGCGCCGTTAATAAGGCCATAGGCAGTGTTCTTTGGCATCGACACATCCTGATAGTGTTTCGGTTGGCTGTAGGCTATACTTTTCTCCTTTAATTCCATGAAAGGATCAATGTCATGTACAGTCGGAATTTTTGCAAAATTGTAGACGGCCGGCGGTGAGGCTGTTGCCCATTCCAGGGTGCGGCCGTCCCAGGGGTCGCCGGTGACATCTCGTTTGGCATGGCGGTGTTGGATGCTGACAATCAACTGAATGATCTGGCAAAGGACACCGACCAGAATGATCGCGGTTCCTATGGCAGCAAGAATCAAATAGGGCCGCCATGCCGGATTGTCGTAATGCACCATCCGGCGGGGCATCCCCATTAAACCCAGGATGTATAAGGGGATGAAAGCAAGATAAAAGCCGATAAGCCATGACCAGAATGCCCGCTTGCCCCACTTTTCGTCGAGTGAAAAACCAAAAGCCTTTGGAAACCAGTAGGAATAGCCGGCAAAGTAGCCAAACAACGCTCCGGGGATAAGCACATTATGAAAGTGCGCGACCAAAAACAGGCTGTTATGCAGGACGAAATCAGCAGGTGGGGAGGCCAACAGTACACCAGTCATGCCACCGACTGCAAAGGTCGAAATGAAGCCCAGAGTCCAAAGCATGGGTGTGGTTAAACGCACGCGACCCCGGTACATGGTGAATAGCCAGTTAAAAATTTTCACGCCTGTGGGCACGGCTATGATCATGGTGGCAATACCAAAGAAGATATTGACACCGGGGCCGGCCCCCATGGTGAAAAAATGATGGACCCAAACGGAAAAGGATAAAACCGTAATCGCGGCAGTGGCATAGACCATAGAGGTGTAACCGAAAAGGCGCTTTCCGGAGAATGTCGCCGTGACCTCCGAATAGACACCAAAGGCTGGCAGGATGACAATATACACTTCGGGGTGTCCCCAGATCCAGAACAGGTTGGCGTACATCATCATGTTGCCGCCGAAATCGTTGCTGAAAAAATGCATACCAAGATAACGATCGCATGTCACCATGGCCAGTGCTGCGGTTAGAACCGGGAATGAAAGAAGCATGAGTATACTGGTGCATAAAGCGTTCCAGACAAAGATCGGCATACGCATGAGCGTCATGCCGGGCGCACGCATTTTCAAGACGGTGACGATAAAGTTGATGCTGGTCATGAGTGAGCCAACGCCTGCAATCTGTACAGACCATAACCAATAATCGACCCCTGTGTCCGGACTGTACTTCAGCTCGGTTAAGGGTGCATATCCAGACCAGCCGGCTCTGGAAAATTCACCCAGTCCGAGAGAAAGCATGACCAGCAGAGCTCCGGCAGTGGTCAGCCAGAAACTTACCGAGTTGAGGTAGGGAAAGGCCACATCTCGTGCGCCGATTTGCAGAGGAACGACAATATTTATTAAGCCGGTCAGAAACGGCATGGCCACGAAAAGGATCATGATTATGCCGTGGGCGCTGAAAATCTGATTGAAGTGTTCAGGTGGAAGATAGCCCTGTGATGCGCCCACGGCAAGAACCTGCTGAGATCGCATCATGATAGCGTCGGAGATTCCACGCAATAGCATGACTAGAGCCAGAATAACATACATGATGCCAATTTTTTTGTGATCGAGGCTGGTCAGCCAGTCATTCCAAAGGTATGACCACTTCCGGTAGTAAGTGATCAGGCTCAGAATCACCAGACCCAGCAGGATTGAGCCGACTACGGCACCCATGACAAGAGGGTCTTTATAGGGGATAGCGCTCAAACTCAATTTTCCAAACATATCAATCCTTCTCTACGTCAATTGTGTTCATACGTCCGGTATCATCTAGAATATTAGGTTTTTTGATGATCATTTTATTATATTTATACATGATGTTCTCAAACAGATTTGGCATAACCGAAGAAAAATATGTCACAGGGGTGCCTGATGTTGGTTTTGCGAGTTCTTCATATTGGTTCAAACTCAGTTTATTCGATGATTTCTTGGCCTGTTGCAACCAGACCTTAAACTGATCCGAAGAGGTGGCGATAGCCTGGAAGTTCATCTCGGAATAGCCATTGCCGCTGAATTGCTGGTTCTGGCCGATATAGGTTCCAGGCTTTTCGGCTAGAAGATGCAACCGGGTTTGCATGCCGGCCATGGCATATATCTGGCTACCCAACTGTGGAATAAAAAAGGATGTCATGACAGTATCCGAGGTTATCCTGAAGTTGAGAGGAGCATTGACTGGAACAACAAGGTGATTCACGACAGCGATGTTTTCATCTGGATAGATAAACAACCATTTCCAGTCGAGGGATACCGCTTCAATGTTGATGGGTTTGATGTCTGATGTGATCGGTTTGTAAGGATCCAACTGGTAGGTTGTATTCCATGCCAGGACGCTGAGGCCCGTCACGATTGCCGTGGGGATCAACCACATAATCAATTCGATCTTACCGGAATTGCTCCATTTTGGTGCATAATTTGCTTTGAGGTTGGCTGCCCGATATTTCCAGGGGAACCAAAAGGCCATGATAAAAACCGGAATAACAACAATCAGCATGAGTGCAAATGCCGTTAAGATGACGAACCGTTCCGTATCACCAATGGGACCTTTAGGATCAAGAAGAATCAGATGTTTGCAGCCTCCAATAAAGACAAGGGCAAGGAGGGGTATCGTTTTTAACGATCGGGACAAAAATAGTTTCAAAAGCATTATGTTCTTTCTCGAACAAAGAAATTGATTATCTGTTTGCATCAAGGATTTACCGACTTTGTCTTCGCTGCATTTCCAGGAACAGTAGATCCTAGGATGTTCAAAAGCATAATCTTAAGGTGTGAGTTGTGTAAAAGGTATAAACCATGGGACCTATTTTGAGGAGCAGTATTTTACAGGATTTTACAGTCCTTGGTATTTATCCAGTTATACAGGACTGTTTCCCATAAAACCGGACAAACTTCAAGCTGGTAATTTCGTAAAATGACTTATCCCCCCCCTTTTTTTAGGGGGGGAGACTGAGTTCTAGCGATTTCCGGGGTTAACCTCCGTAATCATAGTCAAACAGAGCATTTGATGTTTCTTGGAAACGATTTTCAAGAGCGCCAAGCTTCCCTTTGATTTCCTCTCGCTCAGGGCGCCACTCTGTAGGACACGAAGTATGCAGACTGTCGAGTCGATCTTCCAGTTCAGTCAACAGGATATGCAGTCCATTGATATTTTCGGCCATCTTCTCCTTAGCCCCGGTGGGGGCATTGTCCATCTTACGGACGACGTCATAGAGTTTTGATTTCCAAAGTGTCAGCTCCATTTCAACATTTCGGCAATAATCTTTGACTTCCATATTGTCCTCCATATAAAGTCTGTTGCTTAAGTGTTGTCCTGGTCATATGTCCTTTAAGGAAGAACTTGTCGTAATCTCAGATAGACTCAGGAACAACGAAAAAAGTGTGGGGAAAAAACATTCGCCATCGCTCCTATTGGGAATAATAACTACTGGTATCGGAGGTCACCGGATGACGTCTTCGGTAACCAAGCCGAACATCACCTTCTCTTTCTCACTCCTCAGTGTCCTGTTACTGCATAAATGTTCATTCAAGTCTCATGCCATGACGCAAGACTTGATAGCTGTTTATCGAGGCATGTAAAGGTATAGGTATTTACAGTGAACTCTAGTGAAACATCATCCATATTACCAGGCAAGGGCTGCAAGTGTGAAAACGAGGAGTATACAGGGATAGTAACTCGCACGGTTAAACAGAATCGAGGCTTCATCTCTGTCTTTGGTCTGGAAAAGACGCAACGCAGGCATGATCAGTAAGTAGATTCCAGCACCAATAGAGGCGAGATAGAGAGGGAAGGGGAGGTGCAACGGTGTGATTTTGAAAAGTACTCCCCCCAGAACAATGCTTACAGCAAGAGTGGAAAGGACTATTGCACTTGCCGTCGGTGGGCCAAGAGAGACGGGAACGGTTCGAGCCTGCAAAGAAATATCCTCCTGAATATCATGCCAGTCAGCCGGTACATTCTGGCCGCCTATCTCCCAGAAAAAGAGCCAGAAGAAAATTAACAGTAATAAACCAGGTTCAGGAGAAGCATCAACCGCGAACACCGCAGCAAGTCCACCGAGGGTTTTCACTATTCCGCTCACCAACGTTCGCAGATGGCTGACCTGCAACAAAAGGCAATAGAATATTTCAAGCATACAACCAACCAGCAGGATGAGGGCACAGACCGGATTGATGAGGAAGGCGGTCAGTAAAGAAATTGTCATCCAGCAACCAGTCCAGGCAATCGCTTCGGGCATGCTCAAAAAACCTTGAGCCAAAGGATGACGGATATATGCGGCATCCAGATAACTGGTGTCTCTATGGAAACCCGCTTGAGCTATCTTCATCTTGTCGTTACGGTAATCGACAATGTCATTGAGTGCGTAGACTGCAGTATATCCGGCAAAGGCCGCAATCGCGCCCTGAAGGAGAACCTGAGGCTCTGGTGGATGACCCAGCCATACCAAGGCGGCAAGAAGTGGAGTGCACATATCGAGAAGGCTGTGTGGAGTTCTGGAAAGAGCCAGAAACAGGGATATTTTTGAAAATTCACTCCGTTCGGCAACGCTCATGGCAGCCTCTCTGAATTCTTGCAGCACATTATATTCCTATGATCAATAAGGCTTTTGAGCGATTCTTAAAAAAATGCGTCACAGCGGGCGAATTTCGAAAAATGTTGATAGTGCTTGACTAGTCTTCCGCTTGACTGGCGAATATAATAGCAGCCATGCCAACGATACAAATAACTATTGCAAAGGTTTGGATTTGTTTTGTTTCTGTCTTCCTTGTCGGTCTGTGGTTTCATGCGGGTATAAATGAGCCGATTGATTTACTTTTTTGAGCCCGGTATCTTCGTCATGTGGAAAAATAACCTTTGTAATATGAAATATATACATGTGGTCATTTTTTCGCAAGTATCAATCTCAAACCAAAAGCCCCGTAGATCAACTGACTCATGCATTCACGGCATATCGAAAAGAATAGAAATTTACAGCCCGGATTCTCTGATCCCACATATGCGGCTCATGATACGCTGCATATCCTGACGCAGGGCAATACCTTAAAGAGCACAGGTTTAACCTTGTCTTTTGGATCTCCGATAAAGAGATAAGGGTGTGCCTGATCCAGAAAAGCAGATCAATTTTTCCAAATCGTTGAAGCTGTATCTTTCGCCAACCATCCGATTGTTGGTCCTGTGCACATGTAGTTCAAATGAACCAACCTCAGCAAAGCACGGTGACTCAGTTCAGTCACCTTTTGGAGGGGTGAAAAATAAGAAATGAACCGCTAAGTCACTAAAGCCGAACAACGTTTGTGGCCATCCTGCCCTTTTGGCCTTCAGCCACATCAAATACGACTCGTTCGCCTTCGTTCAGGGATCGAAAACCTTCTGCATTGATAGATGAATAGTGGACAAAAATATCATTGCCTCCGTCCTCTTCGATAAAACCATAGCCTTTTGCCTCGTTAAACCATTTAACTGTTCCTTGTGACATTTCTATACTCCTATGTGATTCAGGTTCATATATCCCCTGAAATGGTGCTATGAAACACACTCATTCAGGGAGGGCCGTATAAAGAACTACCAGCATGTTGCTGTCAGAACTCCTCTTTTTGAATTGAAGGGTCGTTTAATAAACAGACTTCAGTGATATATTCCACTCCAAAGCCTCTTCTGTTCTGGATATGGATCTTACCTCCCAACAATTTGGCAATTATCCCTGCATAATAGAGATTGGCAACAGGACTGTTGCCCATCTTTTTTTTCCGGGAGCGGTCGGAAGGAAGAAAAAGTACCTTTTCTTTTTCATGTGGAATGCCAACTCCCGGAACAGCAAGAGAAAAATAAATCCAATACCAGTTGTCTCTACATGGCTCTGCATGTACCTCCAGAACCACATCTTCCGACCCGAGGAATGCCAGACTGTAACTGGCAATATTCCAAAGGAGAAATCCAAGCATCATGATGTGATCATGAAAAAATCTCGGCAGATCGGAACTGACTCTTGCCGTCAAGCGATATCCTCTGGAATCAAGAACTCTGTCATACCAGTCGCAAAAATCGCCAATGAACCGGTATAAATCAAATGGTTCTTTGCTATTGGAAATACGCCAGTACGCCCTGTCCAGCCCACCCATTGGTTGGACGCGCGGGTAGAGGGTCTTGTTCAGATTGGAACCTGGTCTATTTGTTGCGTAGTTCATAGACGAATTGACCGTTAGTTATGGCTGATGGAAGAGGAAGGGGGGCCCGACCCGTCTGTTGTCGCGAACTCTTGGTTAGTCCAAAAGACAGGTGTCTTAGGAAATTGCGGAAACGCCTTCATAATGATATTGGTTCAGGTAAAAAATATTTGTGGAAATAGCAGGAGCGGTTACACGCCTTTATCTCCAGATGAAAATCAGATATAAATTTAAGTGCCTTAAAGACTCTTTTCGTTAATGCCCCTTTGAGGGTATTTGTTAATGTTATCTTCATACGTCGTTTTGCAAAGGTCATATAATCTGGAATAGAATGGTTAACCAAACTACTCACTCTATGCTGCCGAGTGATACACACTTAAAAATAGCGGATCTTTGAATTCACAAAACAGGAACATGAGGATGGTCAAACCGGTGCGCTTAAGAGACGGATTTCAACCTGGTATCGTGTGCCGAACCCAAGCTCGTTTGCAATCCGGATGTCACCCCCGAGAATTCTGGCTATCATTCTGGCATAATAGAGATTTGCGGACCGTAACCTGAAACTGTTTTCACCGGATTGCGAAGAGGAGGGCTGGAAGAGAGTTTTTTCTTTAATCAACGGGATACCGTTACCGGAGAAGGTGATAGTCAAGTAGATTGCATGACGACGTCCCGCCAGTTGCACTGCTTCAACTTCCAGGAGGACCCTTCCTGCACCGAGATAAAGAAGGCTATTCTTGCCCGTTTCAGAAAAAATATGTTTGACAAATCTTCTGTTGCCTAAGCAATATCTTGGAATTTGAGAGCTGATTTTAGTAGTGAGTTGGAGTTCTCTTGCGGCGAGAGCCTGTTCATACCAGGTACAGAAATTCTCAATGAGGGTGATCATATCAAACCCTTGCCCATCGGATACTGTTTTTAGATATAGAGGGGGAGCTATGTCTAACTTTTCCATATATGTCTGCATAAAAGCCATCTTAGTAATTATCGAACAATCTTATGAAGGGGCCTTCTCCTATGAGCAGAAGGTTTCGTAGACTAGTCATTTGTGCCTCATTGTATCTTCGCAGACTTGATGATATTTGCAAAGGGCATATGTTTGGGGGGAGAGTGGTTAGAGTAAATACCTATTCTGCCATTCTGCCCTGCTCGTTGTGGCCAGGTGCAGGCAGGTTTTACTCCTCGGACAGGGAAGCGAGAAATGTTTGGAGGTTGACTGATTTGTGCCTGAGACCCAGCTTTTTGCGGATCTTTTTGCGGTGGACATTGATTGTATCGGGGGCCAGGCAGAGTATGTCGGCTATCTCTTTTGTTGCTTTGCCCTGCTTGACATGCATGGCAACTTGTGTCTCCATCGGAGTGAGACCGACATGACTGCTGGTGAGTTTGGTGATAAAAGAGGATGTAATATCGTGCAGCTGGTCTTCGATCTCCCTGAGGAGAAGAATCTGCATATCGTCCAGCTTTGTTCTCTGCAATCTTTTGATCAAGGGCTCAACTAGTTTTATAACATTTTCACTCAGCCGCTCTTCCAGATCTTGTTTATCCTGCTCACGCTTTCTCAGAAGTACCGTCAGGGCGGAATTGGCTTGGGTAAGTTCCGTGTTGTGCCTGGCTAATTGCTCAGTTTGTTTGACTGTATTCTGCTCCAGGCGCTCTTTACTCTGGAGAAATCCCTGCTGTATTTCTTTGCAGGCGGTAATATCGCTCAGGAGTCCGATCAATCGCAGAGGTCGACCGTTTCCATCATGCTCCACCACCCTGCCTCGGGAACGAAACCACATCCAGTTACCATCTGCTTTTTGCAGACGCAACTCACTGTCATAGGAATTGGTCAGACCGTCGAGACAGTCATGGAAGGCTTTAAGTGATAAATCCTTGTCGGCAGGATGCACCAAATCCTGCCAGTTCTTCTCACTTTGTTGCAGCGAATCAGGGCTGTAACCAAGGAGTCTATTCCAGTTGCTGCAGTAATAAATTTCCCCCGTAATGAGGTCACAATCCATAAACCCGTTGGGCGATATGGAGTGAACCGTTCGTAATTGTTCCTCCTTTTGTTGCAGGCCGATGCTGTCTTCAATTATATCAGTCACATCTGTCATGATAATTATTGCTGAGGTCGTAGCCATCGCGTCAGTCCTGATGACCGGACTATAGGATACGAACATGCTGCGAATTCCTCGGTTCGCCAGTCTGAACAGATCAAGATGTTGCACGACAGTACCGGAAAAGCAGTGACTGAGTGAGGGGGAGATTTTTAAGTTAAACACTTGCGGGCTGACAACGTCAGACATGGGATGACCGATGAGCTCCTCTCGGCTCCTTCCGTATGCACGGAGATAGGCACTGTTGGCTTCCAGGTAGACGCCGTTTTTATCTACCAGCGCGACGAGATCAGTTGTTGCAGAAAAAATATTTTCATAGACTTGAAGTCTTGTGAAATAATCCTGTCTGTCGATGGTTTTGTTGATTCGCAACAACAATTCATCAATATCGCATGGTTTTAATAAAAAATCATCTGCACCGGCCCGCGTTGCTTCTATTACCTCTCCAATTTTTCCATACCCGGTAAGAATAATAACATGCGTCTCCGGATAGTTTGTTTTGATGCTTTTGAGTAGTTCCAGGCCGTCCATTCCCGGCATGACAAGATCGGTGATAACCAGGTCGAATCGATCTTTTGACAGAAAAGATATCGCTTCTTCATAGCATGAGGCGGTAGTGACATCGTAGTACCTTTGCAGCTCTCGTTTGAACGATATCCTGATCGATTTTTCATCATCTACCAGGAGTATTTTCTTATATTTCTGCATCAGTCAATTACCTGGTCAACGAGACTGTTTACTGGGAATCTTACCTTGAATGTCGTGTCCTTTTCAGGGTCGACATTAGTATCTATGGTGCCACCGTGCATGGTTATAATTGCATAACCTTTGGCCAGTCTCAATTCTTTTTCTGATGGATGTGATGGTGGTGTGTCAACAGGCTCAGGCTGTTGTGCCGCGACTGCCTGATTAATGGTACAATTGCAATAACGTATTTGCAATGTAATAGCACTCTTGTCAACAGAGGTGGAGATATGAATTGAGTCCTCTCGGCTGCAGGATTCCATAGCAATATCCAGCAGGTTCTGGAGCACAATTCTGATCTGATCGGAAACTGCGTGAATCAGTGGCGTACCCTGGAAAAATTCCGTGACGATGCTGATACCTTCGTCGGAGAGTCGCTGTCTGTTCACGTCAATAAGTCTTCTAAGTTCCAGACCTATGTCGAACAAGTCAGTCCTGCCATGGGTTGGCTGGTGGAATTCGCGTAGCTCCCGGACCAGTTGGTTTAATTTTATTACCTCTTGATAGGCGAGATCGACCAACGGCATATCTTCCGGCTCAAGAAAACCACGGCGATGAATACCGGCCAAAATATTTGTTATTGCCTGTAGCGGATTATTAAATTCCTGGATTATGGCGGACGAAACCCGACCAATAGCCGCCAATTGTTTACTGTTGAGGACGAGTTCGCCGGTATGGTTTACCCCTGCTGATCGTTTTTCATCGTTTTGTTCAGGCTCAACTTGAGATTTTCCGGGATTTGCTTTGGAATTTGTTGCTTCTCTCATTGATTCTCTCTTTCAATCATTATTTTGAGGTAATGTTTCACTCCTGCCATCTTTCTGCTTTAATGAGCAATAAAAAGACAAAGACATATTTGGTAGTAAGGACAAGACCATGAATCTAGGGATAAGAGAAATACTATTGTTTTTTATAATTGATTTATTTGATATTTGGAACAATATTCAAGAGGAACAGAAAAGAGTGCTGAGTACTGCGGCAACAATTATAAAGAATCCTGGCCAATGTTTTCAAGAATAGGGGAGGGAAAGGAAAATATTCTATATTATGGGTGGGAGTCAAGAGATTTCATGCACTCCGGACATATGGGCCGAGTCACCCTTCTTTTGGGAGATTGGTTTATAAATTCATCTAGATTTACCCAATGGTTGTCTTCTTGTAGGATTTTTTTACATCCTATGCAAATTGGTAAAAGACTTTCCAGGCTTTCTATTTTTTCTAAAGCCAGGACAAGGTCACTGAGAATATCATATTTCTCCTGGAGGATTTTCTTACGTCCAATTGCATAGCTTATCGATTTAAGGAGCATAGCTGGTGAGAGAAGGATCTTCTCCAGATAATCTTCGGCACCATAGCGGACTGCCTGTCGCGCAATTGCTTCATTCTCAGGATTTGATAAAACAATAACAGCAGTATCGGAATATTCCGTAATTATCCTTCGGACAGTATCCAGGCCTGAAGAATCAGGCAGGTCAATGTCAAGTAACACGACGTCAAAGTCGTAACGAGAGAGCTGAGATAGTGCAGTGTTTAGAGAATTTGCTTCTTTCAGGTCGTATCGGAAGGGAGGTTTCACCGAGAGATACTCTTTGATCTGTGTTGTTTCAGTCGGGCTATCCTCAACCAAGAGTATCACAATTTTGTTCATCTGACGTCCTCTTTATCTAACTTATCCGTATGTCGGCAAGACTTTTGTGTTTGATTTGCAAAAAACATACCCAATGATAATCTAGACAAGATATTACCTGAGATATATTGTAAGCTGTATTGATTCCAGATAAATGAAGCTACAAAATATTTTTTTCTGCCATTTCCTTTGAAGGAATTACTGTAATCGATAATGAACATTTAAAGTACTTAGACCTTGATACTATCGATTAGCTTTGGAGGAGGCATGTAAGATAATTTATTAACAGCTAATGCTGACTGGAAAGATAAAAATGCCAGATCTTGACGCTGCTGTTCTGATAATCGACACTGACCTTAAGATATTCGAAATCTTGTTGAAAGGCAAAAATAAGATTGCTTTTCAGATGAGCTACGCGCCTACGCTCCAGGAAGGCCTGGAAAAACATCGACGTGAGTGCTATCAAGTGATCCTGATGCGAGATTCTCTGCCGGATGGAGACGCCTGTTATGCCATCCAGGATTTTCAACTTGAGACGAAATCTCCCGAAATTATTATTTTTACTACCAACGGAAATTCTGAACAGGCTGAAACTGCATTGAAAAGTGGTGTCTGGGATTATTTTATAGACCCCTGTCCGGAAAAATCCCTCCCTGAACTTTTACAGAGAGCTCTGCGCTATAGACAAAGTGAGAAAGAAAATGAGCTTTTTTCTCAAGATAAGATTCTGGATCAATTAAAGCATCACGGTATAATCGGCCACAGTAAACAGATACAAAAATGCATCAATTTTGCAGCCAAAGTAGCCCCATCCGACTCAAATGTCCTTATAAGTGGAGAAACAGGTACCGGCAAAGAACTTTTTGCCAAGGTTGTTCATGATCTGAGCTCTCGTGCCTCTAAAAAACTGACCATTGTTGATTGTGCAGCACTGCCTTCGACCTTGGTTGAGAGTATTCTGTTTGGCCATGCGAAAGGTTCTTTCACCGGGGCAGATAAAAACCGGCCGGGTATTATTAAACAGTCCGATGGAGGAACTCTCTTTCTGGATGAGGTCGGCGAAATGCCGACTGAGATCCAGAAAAAATTTCTGCGGGTTTTGCAGGAACGGAAATATTTTCCTGTTGGCGGCAATGTCGAAACAACAAGTGATTTCAGGTTAATAGCGGCGACGAATAAAGATCTTCATGCTATGGTTGACGAAGGTACGTTTCGAGACGATCTCCTATTTCGCCTGAAAACTTTCCATCTTGAACTTCCACCTCTGCGTCTAAGGGCTTCGGATATTACAGAACTAGCTTATTATTATCGGGATGATTTCTGTAGGAGGAATAAGTTAAAAAAGAAAAAACTATCTTCTGACTTCGTCATGTTTCTGACTCATTACGATTGGCCAGGGAACGTTCGGGAGTTATTCCAAACCGTCGAATGTTCAATAGCCAATGCTCAGGACAGTACTATTATCTACTCAAAGCACCTTCCCTTAAATATCAGGATCCAGATCACCAGGAATAAAATTAAGGTAATGGATAGTTCCGAGTCCGAACATGGTCCAAAGAGTTCAACTCGATATGAACTCCAGGATATGCCCACTCTTAAAGGAGCACGAGAAAAGGTAATTGCCGATCAGGAAAAAGAATATCTTAGCCAACTCCTCGTCCTCTCCAACGGAAATATCCGAAAATGTTGCAAAATATCCGGCCTGTCACGATCAAGATTGTATGATTTGCTCAAAAAATATCAACTGTCTCATAAATAATGACCAGGTTCATTATTTGCCGTTAGTGGATTTGGCAGCGGCGATCAGATGAACAAACAGAAATTTTTCTTGTCCTGTTTGAAAGGACGATTCCTATCTTGCCGGACAGGTCGTTATCGAGCTGAGTCGGGGGATTTTGGTTGACCATCATATCGTGGGTTCAGTTTGGGGAATAAACGGCAAAGAACGTTGGTGCTCAGCATATGCAACGATCTGTTTTTGATTTTTGATGTTTGCGTCTACGGTATTTTCTGGGAGAATGCTGAGAAGGAGTGGCATGAAATTTGTAATTCAGGTAATGAGCTGTGGTAACCAGAGTGGGATACTCATTCCGGTAAGCAGGAAGATTTGAGCCTTGAGGTTGTACAGGAAACCATCAAGAAAGAAGGTACCGACAAACCAATACCCCACAGGAGGGTAATCAGTTGAGTCCCTTGTGGGTATTCAATGATGTAGGATGACTGCATGCATTTAAATGATCTAAAGAAGTTGAGACGTTTCAAAGATATAGCTGGAATTTTGGCGAAATACGGTTTTGATGAAATTGTTGATCGGTTGGAAATTCCAGGTGCTGATTTTTTACATAAAATAGGACCGGCTGTTACCAATCTGGGACTTTTTGAGAGAATTAGAATTGTCATTGAAGAATTAGGACCAACGTTTGTCAAATTTGGCCAGATTATGAGTCTGAGACCGGATCTGTTGCCGGAGACGTTACTGAGCGAGCTTGAAAAACTACAAGACAATGTGCCTGCGGTTGAGTCCGCAGAAATCGCTCCCGTCATTGAAAAGAGTCTCGGACGTCCTATCACAGAGGTTTTTTCCGAATTTCATTTTGAACCGGTGGCTGCCGCATCCCTTTCTCAGGTTCATAAAGCAATATTGAGAGAAAACGGCAAGGTAGTGGCGGTGAAGGTGCAACGCCCTAACATTGTCAAAGACATCATCTCCGACCTCGATATCCTTGAATCGATCTGCAGGTTTTTAGACCAGCAATTTGTAGAACTCCAATGTTACGACCTCCCGGAACTTGCGAGAACTGTCCGATATAATCTGATGAGGGAACTCGATTTCAATCAGGAATTGAACAACATAAACATTGCCCGCGCCTATGCAGCGCAGACGGATGTTTATATCCCTGCGCCCTACAAGAAATATAGTTCGAAGAAGCTGTTGGTCATGGATTTTTTTGATGGCCAAAAATTCAATGATCTCCTCCCTGCGAGCAGGAATGACAGACAACGTATTGCCAGGCATGGTTTACAATTAGTAGTACAACAGATCCTGGAAGATGGTTTCTTTCATGCCGACCCACACCCTGGAAATCTTCTGGTGAGTTCTGATATGAGGTTATGCATCATCGATTGGGGGATGGTTGGGCGATTGACAGAGAGAGATCGCTTTATGTTAATTGAAATGCTTACCGCCGTGGTCGATAGAAACAGCGAAGCGCTGGTGGACAGTTTCCTGCGAATTTGTCACACCAGGGGCAAAGCAGCTCAGCGAAATTCTCTGGAAAGAGGATTGCTTCATGTTTTGGACTGTTATTACGCCTTACCTATTAAGGACATGGATATAGGCGGATTGCTTAAAAATTTACTCAGTTTACTGCGTGATCATAACCTGCAGTTACCGACTGATATGATCATTATGATAAAAACCCTGGTGACGGCAGAAGGTTCAGCGTGTCTTGTATACCCGGAGCTGAGTGTCATTGAGGAACTCAGAGGGAGTGTGCATCGACTGGCATTTGAGCGATATAAACCTGGAGTTATCTGGCGGAGCCTCAGGAATTCTTTTGCAGGATTTTTGTCCATTCAACGTGAACTACCGCGGCAATTGCTTCAGATTATAGAAAAAATAGAAGGGGGAGAACTCAGTTTCAAATTTCACCTGGAAAAGCTTGAACATCTCGTTAATACCCTGGAAAATGCCTCAAATCGCCTGACTACCGGTATTATCACTGGGGCAATCATTATGGGATCGTCCATGATCATTACAACAGGCGTAGGCCCCTTTATTTTCGGTTTACCTGCTTTGGGTGTTATTGGTTATTTATTGTCGGTCGTTCTTGGATTGTGGCTCGTGATAACCATTTTGCGAACAAAAAAGTATTGAAGGGGCATTGATTCCTGGTTCGAATTCAAAAGGAATACATAAAAGCGATTCTCATCAATAGAGCTTTTGGCGTTGGAACCATTGCCAAGCACTATACTCCAAGACCCCGGTTCTACAGCCTTAACAGCATGTCATGAATAATAGAAGGTGAGTGCTTTTTTGGTTTTAACCCATGGAGAGGGTTATGAAATTGCTTACCAGGAAGAGTCCTTCTATTTTAGAGATCTGATGACTAACAGATAACTACGTGACATTGAGTTCGTCCGTAGCTGCACGAACAGTGCCGAGTTGGTCAACCGCCTCAAGCGCAATGACTGCCGTCAATGGGGGTAATTTACGAATAAATATCAATTGTTAAGAAATGTTGTTCGCTTTCCTTCATCGATATTTAATCCTTAAAGGTAAGCGCAGGCTCCGATATTATTTATATGCATGCGGTTAAATGTATCGATCGCCTCAATTGAGACTAATATGCCTCATTTTAGGATAAAAACTAGCTTAAAATACGAACACAATAAACCGTTAGAACTCCACCTATCATTGTCAGAAGCAAATTTTTTGTCTTAAAATATATTCCAAGGCATGCAGCTACACCAATAATACCTTGCCAGCCCGAATTTGCTGCACTGGGAACGACGAGTGATACAAGGATTGTTCCTGGTAATGCATCAAGAAAGCAACGCAATGGACCTGATTTGGGTAAACGATCTGCCAACAATAGGCCACCAAGGCGAAACGAATATGTAATGATAGACGCAGCAAATATTGTGATTAAACCGTTCTCAAGAAAAAGATTTTTTTCCACTTGTTTGGTACTGAATTCTAATTGAGTTTTCTTTTATAATCGATAAATGCCGAGGCTAAAGCCCCTCCAATACCGCCGATAACAATATACCATTTGCCAGGCAAAAAATGTGCACAAATAAGGGCCAACGCCATAGCAACACCCCAGGGGACTATGTCACCTTTGTCTCTCCAGAGACTTAAGGTTAATGCCGCAAACACCGCCGTAAATGCAAAATCAAGCGCATACTTTTCCGGTTGACTAATGAAGCTACCAAGTAGATTTCCGGTCAGTGTGCCTGCGGACCATGCACAAAGCAACAACAAACCACCACCTAAAAGGAAAAAAGGGTTAGTTCCTGATTTACGATGTTCCGCTATAGTTACTGCCCAATTCTCGTCTGCCACTAAGTGCATGAATATCGCTTTGCGCCATAAAGAATGACCGGTAAATACTGGTTGCAAAGATGCACCAATGAGCAGATATCGTAAGTTGATGACGAAAACTGCTATGGATATGGAAACCACAGAAAGGGGAGCTTGCCACATATCAACCATTACAAATTGTGCCGAACCGGCAAACATCAAAATATTCATGGCTGACATCTCAGCCCAGGTCACTCCCTTTTGAGCGCTCAATACGCCAAGCACACCACCATAAGTAATGGCGCTTATAGCGAGCGGAATATTAGCAACAGCCCCTTTATATAAATTTGAATATGACTGCGTGGCTGAGCTGGGTGTTTTATGTTCCTTCATGATGCTTCAATATCGTCCATTTTGAGAATTACCGGCAAAGATGCAAACTTCCGGCATTTTGAAAACATACAATACTCTCTCAGAAAGAGGAAAGACAGAGGCAGATTAGAGGATTTTGTACCAGCACAGTTGGCGTAAGGAGCGTTTCAGGAAATTGAGCATTAGGTGAATATCCCTTGTGCAATGACACGTAATGAGTTTCTTTTATGTCAAACAAGAGATATTCATTGAGGTGAATCGGTGGTTGCCGGTCTAATTGTAGGAAAGACACTATAAATTTTCAAAATGAATTATATCTGGCGAACTCTCCAAGGACTGAAATCAAAGCAGATCGAATTTTGAGTCAATCTTGGTCAAGTAAGCTACTTACAGGTCATCAGCTGTTAGCTTGTAACCATCAAGTGTGATAAATCTATATTGATAAGGTGAGTCCTTTGATCCAATACCGATCACTTGGCCATCATGCAGAGCAATACTCCCGCCTTTGTTTTTACCCCCGATCTCCACCCCGTCAATCTTCGTTCCGCAAGCACTTCGCCGATCCACCAATTGATAGCCATTTTCCGTTTTCTCAATCTGCAGATGCTCACGGGAGATATTGAGTAAATCTCCGCTGTCAACAAGGTAGAGGTCATTGTTGGATTTACCGCTGTCAAATTTCATTCGATCCACCCGTGCTTCTCTACCGTCTATCTTGCGAACCCTGGACTCCCTGCCCATCCGGAAAGGAAATTTACGGATGCAGATCAGGTCGTTAATGCGCTGGCCCTGAGGTGTTGCTTCTTTAGCTGCGATGGTAAGAGCTTTGAGAACAGCCTGCGGAACAACATCCTCAAGAATCTTTAATTTTTCATCCATATAATAGTCCCGTAAAACAAATTTATAGTGTGAAGGTTGGCGTTCTGGAAAAAAGAAATTACTGGTTAAGAAATATCCTTTTGCTCATTGTCTTTCTTAGGATATTCTTTGGTCCTTGTAAATTCAAATATTATTTTCTTATAATGTAATAGAGAATAGAAAATAGAAGAGAGTAATGATAGGGCAACAAAAATAAGCCATTGAGGGGTTCAATCGTCCAATTCATCAGATTTTTTAATGCCACCATATGAATAGGACAATTGAATATCTTTTAGAATTTCTCTTGCCTCCTCCGCCTGATCCCTTTGAACCATGAGCATCATAGGTATGGCGTTGAATATATACGGGGCAACATATTCGCCTTGAATGAAATAATTTATTCCTTCCGCATCCAGAATGGATTTTAGAAAAACTCGGTCACCTGCATTATGTGTCTCTAGAATCGGCACGAATTCATTGAATTTATTTTTCATATTACCCTGAATTAATCTTATTTGATGGATTGGTCGAAGAATATGAACAGCAATACAGATTGTTTTGCATTAGTTTGTAATGTAAGTACGGATGCAATCTTTTCATCGAAATCGTGTGTAGAAACATTTTGTGGGGGAGTCTCATGCTTTTTGAAGAATTGTTCTCTGTTGATAATGCTTGTGTGTCTGATATTTTAATAAAATAAATGAATCCAGCTCCCTATGGGGCACCCCTGATTCGTACCGCAGTTAGTCAAATTCATCTCAATGGATAAAAGCGATTATAAAATAATTCGGCAATTGTTTGATGACTACATTCAGATGTATGCATCACGCGATGATAGGCTCACTACCTATTTCAGCGAGAATTTCTCTGGGTTTACCGGAGGGGGAGAGTCGCTTGTTAAAAATAGAGGAGAATGGGTTGCGATTACCCGCCAAGACTTCGCCCAGGTCAAGGATCCGATCCGTATTGAACTCAAAGACCTTGCCATTCAGTCACTGGCAGATACGATTGCCGTTGCAACTGGATTTTTTACCATCCACCTGCCAATCAAAGATCACATACTGTCAAGAGAAACTGCACGCCTGGTATTGATATATCGTTTGGAATCTGCAGGCTGGAAAATCGCCCACAGCAGTATATCTATTCCTTACCATCTGGTTCGTGAGGGGGAGGTGTACCCGGTAGAGGAATTGGTTGACCGGAATCAGTTTTTGGAGCAACTGGTCACCGAACGTACGAATCAACTTTCTGAAGTAAATGATAATTTGCAACAGGTAAACGAAAAACTCACCCAAGAAATTGCTCAGCACAGGAAAACCGAAGAGGTGTTATTGGAAAGCGAAGCGACTTATCGCTCAATCCTGAATGCTTCACCTGAAGATATTACTATCGCAGATCTGGAAGGACGTATTCTCATGGTTTCCCCTGCTGCCTGCACAATGTTCGCTTTCGATGATCCGGTGGAGGGAATAGGTTTATCGGTCATGGATTTCATCGTCCCTGGGGATCACAAAAGAGCCCAGGCAAACATCGAACGTATGTTCCATGAGTCGGGATGTTCCGGGCCAAATGAATATTGTGCCATCCGGAAGGACGGATCTCTTTTTGACATCGAAGTGAATAGCGGGCTCATTAGTGATGCTAACGGACAGCCAGCCAAATTAGTAATTATCATCCGTGATATTACTGAACGAAAACTGGCTGAGAAACAGATCCAGGAACTGGTACAGCAGCTTGAGATAGAAAAAAATGCGGCGCTGGTCAATGCCCTTACAGACAGTCTGACCGGACTTGCAAATCGACGATATTTTGATGATGCAATCAACACGGAGTTCAATAGACTAAGGCGTTCTGGCGCTCCTTTATCGTTGATCATGCTGGATATAGATCATTTTAAACAATTCAATGATTTTTATGGCCATTTGGCCGGGGATAATTGTCTGAAGGTGGTTGCCGCAGCACTTAAAACAGTCGTTGGTCGTGTTCCTGACGTAATCGCTCGATATGGAGGCGAAGAGTTTGTTGCCATACTGCCGGAAACTGACAAGAGTGGGGCTATAAATCGAGCCGAACGAATGAAGCAGGTAATTGAAGAACTGGCAATTTCACATGCGGCATCTGAAACCGCGGACCATCTTACGATAAGTCTTGGTTTAGTTACAATATCTCCCGTTGCAGGTCCGGTTACTCCTGAACAGGTCGTGGCGATGGCGGATATTGCCTTGTATAGAGCCAAGAAAGGTGGTCGCAATCGGTATGAATTTTTTTCTGAGACTCCCTGTAGATGAATAACCTTCAAGGCTCTTTCAGCGGCAGGATACGTGGGGAAATTCGCTTTTTTTCAAAGTGTCCCTCAAAATCGATGCATAGGAGAAAACAGGGCTTTCGCAGAATCGACTTTGGGGGACATCGTACAAATAATACGCAATCTCCTTTAGCCAAGACTTGCAGGTACAACCAGAACCGGGACTTTTGATTTTTTCAGGACCGATTTTATGTTTTTTCCCACCGAAATCCCGGACAATAACCCCTCGCCCGCACCCATGACAATGAGATCGCAATGAGATTCAGCCGCTTGCTTAAGGATTACATCGACCACATCTCCTTCTTTGACCACAACCTCGTAGTTGGGGATTACGTAGCTTTCATCCTCTCTATTGTTTTCCTTGCAAAATTCACTCAAAACAGTTCGTGCCATCTGTTTCGGAGTCACTTTGCCCACAAGGGCGTGTTTGGCTTCTTCCTTATTGTTTTTTAATATTTCATGCCATTTGTCTTGACCAAACAGGCTGGATATATAGCCTTCATAGCTGTTGGAAGCTCCTTCCATGATATGGAGTAAAATAATCTTTGCATCAAACTGAATCGCCAGCATGGCAGCCTGTTTGAAAGCAACACGACTGGCCGTAGATAAATTTGAAGTAAACAAAATTGTTTTGTATTCATTCGACATAATAATGTATCCCTTATTGAAACGAAGTGCATCAGAGATGCTTTTTTTTGTGATGCACTGATCTTTATTTTATGAACAAAGATCGCGCACGGCGCACAATATGTGGTTCTCCGATCAGGAGTTTCCCATAACTAGTTTCCATCCTGAAACGGCCCTTTCACCCTAACTCTTCGTTATTCTCAAAATTTAATCCTCGGAGGTAAGCGCAGACTCCGATATCAACTATATGCCTGCGGTTAAATTTATCGAACGCCTCAATTTAGAATAAAATGCCTCGTTTCAGGATAGAAACTAACGAGTATAAAAATATATCGGCTAGTACATAATAACAACAGAAATCCACTTCGAGGTCATTCCCCGCGAGCTTCCACTTGTAAGATTTCTTGCCAGATGTCATTTTTGAGGATAAATTCAAGGCAGTTACCAATATGGGCTATAACTACCTTTCTTTTGTCACTGGTAATGTTCTTTTGTCGATATTTCATTGGTTGAGCTGAGAGGGAATGGAGCGATTACCCCCCTCGGCTCTGTCTTTGCCTTAAAATAAGATAACCGCGTGTAAGGTCGAAATCTTTCACATCATATTTTAATATCTGTTGAGTCTGCTGTTGTGGCTGGTATAATTGCCAACGCGTATTTTTATAGTCTTACCAAGTTTCGCCATGTTTTGTAGCTGTTCTCAATAACTTCATCTCTTAGAGAAATCACCTTATGTCATTTTCTTCCCTTGGACTCTCCAAACCTCTTCTTCGTGCTCTCGATGAAAAAGGCTATTCTACTCCTTCCCCGATTCAAATACGGGCGATCCCGGCTGTACTTGCCGGAAGAGATGTCATGGCTGCGGCAGAAACAGGTACAGGCAAGACGGCCAGCTTTGCTCTGCCAATCTTGCAGCATCTTGCCGGTGTTGAAGGTGTGCGGCCTAACCACATCCGGGTCCTGATTTTGGCGCCAACCAGAGAGCTGGCCGTGCAGGTTGGTGAAAGTGTCGCAGCGTATGGCAAACATCTTTCACTTAGTTCTGGTGTCGTCTACGGTGGGGTGAAAATCAATCCACAGATGATGAAATTGCGCCGTGGCGTTGATGTGCTGGTGGCGACACCGGGACGTTTGCTTGATTTGTTCAGCCAGAATGCAGTGAAATTTGCCCAGGTAAAGACTCTGGTGCTCGATGAGGCGGATCGTCTGCTCGACATGGGCTTTCTCGGCGACATCAGTAAAATTTTGGCCTTGTTGCCGAAACAGCGACAAAATCTTCTTTTTTCGGCAACTTTTTCTGCTGATATTCGAACACTCGCCGACACTCTATTGAAAAATCCTTTAAAAATTGACATCGGCCCGAAAAACTCAACAGCAAAGAGTGTGAAGCAGTATCTCTATGAAGTGGATAAGAGCAGAAAGGCAGCTCTGCTCAGCCATCTGATTCGTAAAAACAGTTGGGCGCAGGTGTTGGTTTTTACCAGAACCAAAGAGAGTGCCAATCGGTTAGTTCAACGGTTGGATCGTGACGGTATTTCCGCTGTGGCAATCCACGGGGACAAGAACCAGGGAGAACGAAGTCGTGCCCTTGCAGCTTTTAAGGCAAATGAGATTTGCGTTTTGGTCGCAACCGACATTGTTTCGCGGGGAATCGATATTAATGAACTGCCTCAAGTTGTTAATTTCGATCTGCCTAAAGTTGCCGAAAATTATATCCATCGCATTGGCCGTACCGGTCGCGCAGGATTGCAAGGAGAGGGGATCTCCCTGGTCAGTGCTGATGAGGTTAAATTGCTTGAAGCGATCGAGAGTCTGATTCACCAGACGCTGGTCCGCGAGATTGAGGCCGGTTTTGTTCCAGTGCATAATGTTCCGTTAACTCGTCAACTGAAAGTGAGTCCCAAAAAACCGAAGAAGCCTAAAAAACCAAAGCCAATTCAGGAGCAGGTGAGAGGAGAAAGACAGAGAGCTGGTGGGGAGCTAAAATACGAGAGCAACAAACGTCGAAGAGTGGAAGTCGACAAACCTAAAGATACGAGGGGCGGGGAAGGAGAAAGTCGGAAACGCACTCGTGGTGTGGTTTCCCGGAAGAAACGCTAATCCTCAGGGTCTCAATTGGGGAAGATGCTCTCTTGATGCAAATAACAATATAAATGGAATAGTTATGGATGGGAAAAATCGTGCAGACCTTAAACCAGGTTGCGAAGTTGAAATTGTCCAGAAAAAAGACCAAAGGACAGGCGTTCTGACCTCAGGTAGAGTAAAAAACATCCTGACAAAGTCAATAACCCATCCCCACGGTATTAAGGTTCGGTTGGAAAGCGGTGAAGTCGGAAGAGTGAAAAAAATATATTGTTGAAATTGTATTATAATTTAAAGAACATAGTGGAGTGGAAGTATCTGTTTCGCGCCGGGATTTAGCCATAAATCCTCTTTTTTCTGTTGGTTTTTCTCCTAATTCATCCAATCCACTGCCGGGGCAATGGAGATAAATTTACTTGACATTCGTTACATTTTCGTTATGTATTTGTGCCATTTGGGCATGGTCTGTCGGAGATACTTACTTTTGGCAGACCGTATGCAGGGGCATTTGTAGTATAAAATTGAAGATTGTCCAATTCTTTGAAAGAATTCACCGCATTCTGGAGATGAGTAAAGTTGAAAATACTACCACTCCGTATTCTTGTCACATTCTTTACTATAGCAGTTGGTTCTGTCGCTAGTTTAACCATAGCCGTTGCCAGTAGTGATGATATCTCTGTCCTCTCTCTTGATGAGCTTTTAGATCTTGAAGTTGTTTCGGTTGCTAAGGTCCCGGAAAAAGTGATCAAGACTCCTGCCGCGATTTTTATTATTACCCAGGAAGATATTCGAAGAAGCGGTGTTAATACTATTCCGGATGCTTTGCGTATGGTACCGGGGATGCATGTCTACCAGATTGATGCCAACAAGTGGGCCGTCAGTGCCCGGGGTTTTGCCTCCAGGTTTGCCAACAAGATGCTGGTCATGGTGGACGGACGAACTGTATATTCTCCTCTGTTTTCAGGCACTTTTTGGGATTCTCAGGACCTTATGCTGGAGGATATCGAGCGTATTGAGGTTATTCGAGGCCCGGGAGGAACCTTGTGGGGAGCTAATGCGGTTAATGGTGTCATTAACATCATCCGTAAAGATACGGCGGATTCGCAGGGAACTCTCCTGAAAGCCGAGGTCGGCACCTATGAACAAAAGCTTTTTTCTGCCCGTTATGGGGGATGGTTCAATGATCGTATTGCTTATCGTGTGTATGGAAAAGTGGACAGTCGCGGCAGCTATCCATCTCTTTCAGGCGGGGATGCCGCCGATGAGTGGCATCAGGGTCGATTTGGTTTTCGCACTGATATGAATCTTGCCGGTGCCAACAAGGTAACCTTGCAAGGTGATGTGTATGACGGTGAATCCGGGCAGTCCATCCAATATCTTTCACCACTGCCACCGTTTTTCAATCTGAAGACGGTCGATGCGCATATTTCAGGTGGTAATCTCCTCAGCAGATGGACCCAAACCTTTTCAAGTGATTCGGAAATGATTCTGCAAGCCTACTACGATTGGACAGAACGAAAAGAGTTTCTCATCAATGAGACCCTTGGCACAGTCGATGTAGACCTTCAGCATAGATATACCCTGCAAAACGATTTGGAGCTGCTTTGGGGACTTGGGTTTCGTTACTCAAACGATGATACAAGTGATAAAGAGATGATTCCCGGTGTGTACTCTTACGTGCTCAACCCAAGCATACGAAAAGATAATCTTTATAGTGCCTTTCTCCAAGGACGTATTCCCTTTGGTGGTGATAAAGGAGAGCTTACTCTAGGCACGAAAATAGAACATAATGATTATACCGGCTTTGAGTGGCAGCCAAGTACACGTGTCATGTGGAGTTTCAACAAGCTGCATTCTATGTGGGCTGCCGTCTCCAGGTCGGTTCGTACGCCCTCTCGGGTTGAGAATGATGCAGACATTAGTGCCGGTGCCTTTGGACTTCCTCCTTCACCAGGTGGTCTTGTAACATACATTCAATTGCTGGGCAACAAAGAGCTGGAGGCTGAACGGGTGTGGTCGTATGAACTTGGCTACCGGGTCCGCCCATCCGAGACAATTTTTCTGGACACTACTGTCTATTATAATAAATACGATGGCTTGATCGACAGTTTGGTGATGGGTATGCCCATTATTGAAAGCTCATTCTCAAGCATGTATATGACGTTGCCCATTCAGGTAGTCAATGGCATGGATGGTGAAACCTATGGAGTGGAGTTGAGCGCCCAATGGAGCATTGAAAGTTGGTGGCGACTGACTGCAGGATATACCTGGTTTAATTTCAATGAACTTAATAAAGGACAATTTCTGGAGGCACAGCAGGGGTTTTCCGAGGGGCAAAACGCCGAACATCTCTTCTCGCTGGTTTCTTATATGGATCTGCCAGGCAATTTTGAAGTTAACGGAGCGCTTTATTATGTCGATAGTCTTCCCGAGCTTGGTTTTGGTAATGACAGGGGAATTGGCAGTAAAGTTAGGCTTGATCTTAATATTGGTTACCACCTAACGGAACACTGGACTATCACTGTTGGTGGACGCAATCTCCTTGAAAAGAGCTCTCCCGAGTTCACGGATACCATCGATGGAATCACGGCAAGTGAGATCCCAAGAATCATTTACACTACCGTAGCCTATAATTTTTAAGTAATCTGCTACGGTATGATTCTACGACGGCTGATAATGATGGCAATTCTACTAACCCTTTCCGGGGGGACATGCAATGTTGCTTATGGAGAGATTAAGGGGGCTCGTGCTAAAGAGATTGAGGCAGCCTTTCTTATCCAGTTCAGCAAGTATGTGAAGTGGCCTGATTCCGCTTTTGACGGACCCGATGCTCCTTTAATAGTCGGCATTCTCGGTCGTGACCCTTTTGGTTCCGTGTTGGATAAAATTGCACGATTGTCAAAAGTCAATGGCAGGGATGTGGAGATCCGGCGCTTTGATGATCTTCTTTCCATAAAAAGCAGCCACATTCTTTTTGTAAATTCATCAGAAGATGAGAGTGTAGCAGACGTAAGTAAAGTACTTGCAGGTAAACCAGTGCTTCTGGTCGGTGATAGTCCTGACTTTTTAAAATTCGGGATAATCAATTTTGTGATGGTTCATAAAAAGATTCGTTTTAATATTAGTCGAGAGAATTGTGAAAAATCCGGTTTAAAAATTAGTTCTAAATTGTTGAAAGTCGCTCATGTAATTGAGTGATAAGCGACTTGACCAGGAATATTTGGTTAAAAAACGTCATTAAATTTTATGAATGGCAGGTCTTCTTCCTTCGATTTTAACTGGAACCTGCACATGGCTGGATACATATTCCTATGAACCTTTTGAGATCTGGTTTCTTTCGATTCCGTCATTTTTCCATCAGCAGTAAGCTGTTGGGGATCGTTATTTTCAGTTGGCTCCTGATTGCTGGTCTTATTGCCGCTTTTTTTGTTGGCCAGGACATTTACTCTTTTCGGAGTTCTCGGGTCGCCGATCTTGCTGGTTTGGCAGGCGTTATCGGCATTAATTTAACCGCGCCACTGGAATTTGCTGATTCGGATACTGCTACAGAAATTCTTTCGTCTCTTTCTGCAAGATCTCAAATCTACCAAGCTGCAGTATATACCAAAGATAACAAACTATTTGCCCTGTACGTGTCCCCAAGTGCAGAAGCGGATGAGGTAGAATTTCCGGAGAATTTTCCTTATAGTATTCAGCAACAGGGTGAGCATGCGTTCTTTTTTAAAAACAGCAGTTTGGAACTCTATACCCCAATCAGAATAGAAGGGGGAGTGCTTGGCACCATTCTTCTTCGTGAGAATTTGAGTGAGTTTACTGACAAGCTCATCTGTACAGCGTATGTCGTGGGCGGCATAATGGTAGCTGCTCTGGTTTTTGCATGGCTTGTCTCTTTTATGTTGCAGCATTATATAACTAGCCCAATTCTGGCCATGACGGAGACAATGCGCCGTGTGCGCAATGAAAAACAATATTCTATCAGAATCAAAAACGAGTTTACTGACGAGCTTGGTGTTCTGGCAGATGGTTTTAACTCTATGCTTGACCAGGTTCAACAACGTGACCAGCAGCTTTTGGATGCAAAACAGGCAGCCGAAGAGGCTAATTCAGCGAAGTCCACATTTCTTGCTCAGATGAGTCATGAAATACGTACTCCCATGAACGGAGTGCTCGGTATTGCTTCACTGTTAAGTGGAACTAGGCTTGATGAGAGACAAATTGACTATGTTCGTACAATAATTCGTTCAGGAGAGGCATTGCTTTTGGTTATCAATGATATCCTGGATTTTTCCAAAATTGAGGCTGGTAAACTTGAATTAGAGAAAATACCATTTTGTCTGCGGGATATTGCGGAAGAGGCAGTGGAGCTATTTTCAGAACACGCAAACCTAAAGGGGTTAAAAATGAGTTGTCGGGTTGATCCGGACACACCCTCAGTTTCTGAATGGAGACCCTGGACGATTACGACAGGTGTTGATGAACCTTCTTGGGAATGGTGTTAAGTTTACGGCTGAGGGCGAGGTTAATCTTACAATTACACCGGAATACAAAAGTGATGAAAGCGTGAAGTTGCTCTTTGAGGTTACAGATAGCGGGATTGGCATTCGGCAAGACAAACTGGACAAAATATTTTCAGCCTTTTCCCAAGCTGATGACTCCACAACTCGTAAGTTTGGTGGAACTGGTCTCGGATTGGTAATTTGCGAGCAGTTGGTTAGGCTTCAAGGGGGCAAGATAGGAGTGGAGAGTGAACTGGACAAAGGTTCTACTTTCTGGTTCACGGTAGATTATAAAATAGAAAAAAACTTCGCCCTTACTGCGTTGGAGCATCCGATCTACTCCGACGAGAGGCCAGGTACGCTCCCGGAGCCGGGCAAGCATCAGATATTTGAGGCACATATTCTTGTGGCGGAAGATAACCTGACAAATCAGATGGTCACCAGAGGAATGTTGGAAAAACTGGGATGCAGAGTTGACATCGTTGAGAATGGTTTGCAAGCTGTCATGGCTGTTAAGAAGAACACCTATGATTTGATCATTATGGATTGTCAAATGCCACGAATGGATGGGTATGAAGCCAGTGAAAAAATCAGGAAAAATACTACAGCCTATGGCGATAAGCATATACCGATCATCGCGCTTACGGCCCATGCAATAAAAGGTGACCAGGAACAGTGTCTCGCTTCCGGTATGGATGATTACCTGAGTAAGCCGTGTTCTGAGAGTCAAATAGAAGCAGTCCTGAAAAAATGGTTACCGGGCAAGAGAATGCTGGCTGCTGACACAGGTGCTGTAGAACAGGGCGCAAGCATAGTTGAAACTGCCTGTCATGATTCCATGATAGCTGGTGTCCCGTTTGGTCGCGCTGAAGACAATCAAAAGCGCGGTATGTGTGTACTGGTAGTCGAAGATAATGAAATTAATCAAAATGTTGCAGCCGCGATGCTTTGTAGCTTTGGCTGTAGTGTCCATCTTGTTTCTAATGGTAAACAGGCGGTTGAGGCGGTAACTGAAAAGACATATGATCTTATTTTTATGGATTGTCAGATGCCGGTTATGGATGGATTTGAGGCAACAACTGCAATTCGCGGTCTGGAGAGTACTGTAGACCCAAACGCATCAAATCCCTATCATCGCAATGACTGGGAATGCTCTGGAAGGGGACCGGGAAAAATGTCTTTCTGTGGGTATGGATGATTATATCAGCAAACCTTTTATGATGGATGATTTCGGCAAAATCCTCGAACATTGGTCTTGCAAGAAAAAAGAAGTAGTAGAAGCGTAAGCATCTTAAACGGTAAATATAAAGATAGATTCATCGGGCAGGATCGCCACTGCCTAAGGAGCAAATGGGAGAACAGAGAAACCCCTCTTCTTTTGCGGCCGGTCTTTTTTGGAAATTTCAAGCAACTGTATTCTGTTGACAATACGCCATCCATGACAGACATATTCACAACTTGCACAATAGAGATAATTCGTCAGATCCCCCCTGGAAAGGTCACAACCTACGGTATTATTGCAAGACATGCAGGAAATCGGAGCGGTGCCAGACAGGTTGCGAGGATTTTATATTCCAGTTCAGCAAAACATGATTTGCCATGGCATCGGGTAGTAAACAGAACTGGTCGAATTTCCCCGAGATCATCGAACAGTCATCTCATCCAAAAACAGCTTCTTGAAGAAGAGGGCGTGGTTTTCGGAGAGAGTGGGACTGTCGATTTTTCAGTCTTTTTGTGGCTGCCGGAATGCAGAGTTTGCTAGATGGTTGATCCTGTTGAACGTTGGTTTATAGCTTCCAGCCCCAATAAGAGAGAAAACGTGGGAAATCTTTGAGATCTGAGGCTTTTCTGTCCCAAAATTTTAAGCTGGTATAAAATATGGTATCGCTGTTGTCCGCAGCTCCGTAAGCTTTGTCTTGCCCAACATAGAGATCAAAGGCCCACCAACTGATAAGCAGTCTTTCCAAAAATTTGGTGTTGTTTCTTACATAACCCTTGCGGGCACCATCCATTTCGAAAAAAGACTCCGTTCGGTCTTTGTATGGAAGTTGATAGAGGTCGTTCATCTTGAATATCTTCATATCAATCGCATCAAGGGAGTGTTGTAAGAGGTCGTGCTTTAAAAGTGTGACATCGCTGATCCGATGGGTTTCGCTCTCCAGAGTGAAGACTATTCTTTCCGGGTCGTGGGTAGCGAATGGTTGCAGCAGACTCGGTAAGGTATAACCATAAATAAATTGGGAGTCAGTCTGCCAGTTGGTCGGGAATGACTCCATGGGTAATGAATTGGTCGGGAAGAATGCCAGGAAACAGCCGCAAGTGTGAACTGTAGTGACCAGAAGAAGTTGCCCGCTTGAGTCGAGAGTGTAAATAATCAGGATACCGGGGTTTTTGCCCGCGGTGATGTTGAATTTGCCGAAACCAAAAGGAACTTGTTCAAAATGAATCCTGTAGAGCAGATTTTGATATGTTCCCTTGGGAGTAGTGAACTCCTGTTTCTCAAAAAAAATTGCCGGCTTATTCGCGTCAACGTATACTTCAGTCTTTTGATCAGCTAATTCACGGACACTCGGCATTCCGATTCTGTTGTATTGCTTTTCAAATTCTTTTATCAGAAAGACTGGAGTGTTGCGAAGTTGTACTGAAGCTGGTTGTGGAGTCAGGTAAAGAGCCTCACTTGTGCGACTGTCGGTTGGGGCTTGGGCGCAACCGGTAAGCAGAGCAAGAAAGATCAGGAACAGCATCACAATGATCCTGTTATTTTCTGCTATCGGCACAAGACAGTATCTGTTAACCGTAGTGGAATTCACTCAAGCAGCACCTCATGCTTTTTTTCGGTAAGAGTTCATAAATTCATGACGCTGGGGATCAGATTGCATACGTTTGGTTGTAAATACCCGGATATATAAAAAATACATCCGGGTAATTTATTTATATATCCATATCTGCTGGTTCGTAATACTCTTTCGGGTGTTTGCAGGATGGGCATTTTGGTGGAGGCTCAGTTCCTGTGTATTTGTATCCGCAGAGGGAACATTTCCACTTGATTGGTTGTTCGCGAGTGTAAACGGTACCTTTTTCAACCATCTCAAGTAGTCTTTTGTATCTTTCTCTGTGTTCGGCTTCAATTTTGCCAATCTGCATAAAAAGCATGGCAGCTTCCATATTACCTTCTTCTTCAGCCTCTTTGGCAAAGGTTGGGTACATGGTTATAGTTTCGTAATTTTCGCCATCAGCTGCTTCTTTCAGGTTCGCTACAGTGTCTCCTATTCCATTGAGCATTTTGAGGTGATCGTTTGCATGGCGCATTTCATTCATGGCTGTTTCTTCAAAAATATTGGCCACATAATGATAACCTTCCTTGCGAGCAACTTTGGCAAAAAAAGTATATTTATTGCGAGCCTGGGATTCTCCTGCAAATGCAGCCTTTAGGTTTTCAATGGTTTTACTCATTTGGATCTCCATAAAAGAGTGGAATATTGGACTGTGTCATGAAAAACACAGCAGGACATGCTTTCGATAATAATGATTCTTATTTACAATAGAGTGTTTTGCCTGTCAATGGTTTTTTAACCGGATGCAACTGGATGTTTGTCTACCTGTTGTTCTTCATCGTTGTGAAAATGCCGGGTGCTATTAGTACCTTCCGGAATATTTTTGTTTATACTTTGGTAAGAATCCCTTTTGCTGGTCGTTATTTTTCGAAGTGTCTTGGCGGAGGGAATATGAAAATCATTTCTTTGTAATAATTTTGCGACTTCGCATATAAATTGAGAAGAAAACCTAAAAAAAGCATATCGGATTTCAGCCTAAAAACAGATTCGGATTAAAGAATGTCGCAATTTAAAGATGATAGGCTTTGTTTTTTATGTAGCTTTTATACGGTGCTTGATGTAATAAGGGTGGTTCCTGTATGTAGTAACCAGCAGCGGGATGGTTTAATTATGATCTCCCCTGAGTGATAGCAGTACCAGTCGAGTTAGTTGAGTAAGGAGTTGCAGCTAGCTGTAACTCCTTACTTTTTTTATTTTCCCAAAGCTTTTTATAAGCGAGGCCGGATGGAAGCCGGTTGCAACGTTGCAGAGGACAGCAGCCATGAGTAAGGATTTATCGAAAGTAAGAAATATAGGTATCAGCGCCCATATCGATTCGGGAAAGACCACTTTGACCGAGCGTATTCTGTACTACACCAAAAGGATCCATGCGATCCATGAGGTACGCGGGAAAGATGGCGTTGGGGCAAAAATGGATTCCATGGAGCTTGAAAAAGAGCGCGGTATTACAATTCAGTCTGCCGCAACATACTGCTCCTGGGGAGATATCGACATTAATATTATCGATACTCCTGGTCACGTTGATTTTACCGTTGAGGTTGAGCGGGCTCTCAGGGTTTTAGACGGGGCTGTACTTGTTCTTTGTTCTGTCGGTGGGGTGCAATCCCAGTCAATTACAGTCAACAGACAGATGACTCGGTACAACGTTCCACGCATAGCTTTTATCAATAAATGCGACCGCACCGGTGCCAATCCTGAGAAAGTAACCAAGCAGCTTCGGGAGAAGCTTGATCTGAATGCGCATTTAATGCAAATGCCGATCGGTTTGGAAAATGATCTCAAAGGTGTCGTCGATCTTGTTACAATGAAGGCGTTTTATTATGACGGCGATAGTGGCGAGAACATAAGAATAGAAGAGATTCCTGCGAACATGCTGGCAGAGGCCAAGGAGAGGCAGGAGGCTCTGCTGGAAGAAGTTTCCATGTATTCAGAGGATCTGATGGAGGCTCTGCTTGAGGGTGGCGAGGTTGGCTCTGAATTGATCTATGACGCTGTCCGAAAAGGAACTCTTTCCCTGGAATTCACACCTGTTCTTGTTGGTTCCGCCTATAAAAACAAAGGTGTACAGTCGTTGCTCGATGCTGTTGAGAGCTACCTTCCATGCCCGACAGATGTTACCAACTTCGCTTTGGACCTGAAAAACGAAGAAAAAGAATTTCCGGTCACCAACAATCCCGATGACCCCCTTATCATGTTGGCGTTCAAGCTCGAGGATGGTCGTTATGGCCAGTTGACCTATGTTCGTTCCTATCAGGGCAAGTTAACGAAGGGAGATACAATCTTCAATAGAAGGACCGGCAAGAAAGTGAAAGTCGGTCGTCTCTGTCGGATGCATTCAAATGAGATGGAAGAGATCGAGTCTTGTGGTTCCGGTGATATCGTTGCCCTGTTTGGTATCGACTGTGCTTCTGGAGACACCTTCACCTCCGAAGAAATAAACTGTTCAATGACTTCAATGCATATTCCGGAGCCAGTCATTTCTTTGGCAGTTATTCCTGTTGATAATAAAGCGCAGATCAATATGTCCAAGGCGCTGAATCGTTTCACTAAGGAAGATCCGACATTTAAAACATTTGTTGATCATGAAACAGGCGAGACCATTATCTCCGGAATGGGTGAGTTGCATCTGGAAGTATACATCGAACGCATGAAGCGTGAGTATGGCGCTCTCGTTGAGGTAGGCGCTCCCCAGGTTGCATACCGTGAAACTATTTCTCAACGCGCCGACTTCAACTACACTCATAAGAAACAGACTGGCGGTTCAGGTCAGTATGGTCGGGTTGCAGGATATCTGGAGCCGCTCGAAGAAGGCGATTACGAATTCGTTGACAAGATTGTCGGTGGTGTTATTCCCCGTGAATTTATCAGTTCCTGTGATAAAGGTTTCACTAAATCCATTGAAAAAGGATCTCTTTGTGGGGCGCCGATTACCGGAGTACGCTGCGTCATAAACGATGGAGCATTCCATGCGGTTGACTCCTCTGATATCGCATTTCAGCTTGCTTCTATGGGTGCGTTTAAAGAAGGGTACCTTAAAGCTAAGCCGGTTATTATGGAACCCATAATGAAAGTTGCAGTTGAAGGACCTTCCGAGTTTCAGGGGTCGGTAATGGGTTCGATCAATCAGCGACGTGGTATGATTATCGGTACAACTGAGGAAGGCAGTTACTCAGTTGTTGAAGCAGAGGTGCCGCTCTCTGAGATGTTTGGCTACTCTACTGTCCTACGTTCACTCACTCAGGGTAAAGCAGAGTTCACCATGGAGTTTGCTACTTTCAAGCCCGTGCCGAAGGGCGTGAGTGAGGAGTTGGTTAAAAAGTATCAGGATGAACGTAAGAACGGTTGATAAACTCTGAGCTTCATATTACAACTATATTTTGTTTATACACATTACCCGGTTAACGGGATTGTTATTCATATCCCCTTAAGGGGGTGTAAGTGCCTTTAGTAAACTGTTTTCTTTTAAAAAAAAGATAACTTCTGAGGCGCTGAAAATATACTGATTACTGCAAAAATGATGCAGGTTGAAAAGGAATAATAAAGGTGAACTGCCATGGGAAATAATCTGAAAGTTAATAATCCACTTCGGGCTCTCGGGCTTGAGGGAAAGGCGGGCGGAAATGTTCAGTCAATGATGGGCCTTGTTATGGCCCGGGCAGGACTTGGCAAGACGGCGATTTTGGTGCAATTTGCGCTGGATTGTATGCTGCTTGGTAATAAAGTGTTGCATGTGTCAATTGGGGAAGGCGTCGATAAGACGCGTACCTGGTATGACGATATTCTTTCCCTGCTTACTGACGGAGAGAAAATAGAGTCTATTCCGGAAGTCATGAAAAACCGGATGATTATGACCTTTAAGGAGAGCTCCTTCTCTAAGGCTAAACTTGAAGAAAGATTAGATGATCTGGTACAACAAAATGTCTATAAGCCGGAATGTTTGATCATTGACGGGTACGATTTTGAGGCCAACGACAAAGAGTCTCTTGAGGATTTACGTGTTTTCATGAACGAACGCGGATTGAAAATGATCTGGTTTTCTGCGTTAATTCATCGTAGTGATAATCGGGTTAGTCTGGATGGTGTGCCTGCCCCATGTCATGAGGTGGATGGTCTGTTCGATACCGTGCTCCTTATCAAACCTGAGGGAGATGCCATGAAATTGGATATTCTGAAGTGTGATTCCTGTTCAGTGGATCCTGGTACTACTCTGATGCTTGATCCTTCAACGATGCTCATTAAGCAGGGCTAGGTTATTACTGGTTTAGACCGGTCGTTTAGGATTGTTAGGTACAAAGCGGGATGCTGAATAAGCATCCCGCTTTTTTTTGATATTTTGGTGAGGAATATGAAATTCAGGCCGTGTATCGATCTTCATGGTGGAGTTGTTAAACAGATTGTAGGTTCGACCTTGAAAGATGACGCCCCGGAGGCCGTTCAAATCAATTTTGTAGCTGAAAAATCACCGTCGTGGTTTGCTGAACTCTATCGCTCAGACAATTTGACAGGGGGGCATATCATTATGTTGGGCCCAGGCAATGACTTGGCTGCCGAGGAAGCGCTCAGTGCATGGCCAAAAGGCATGCAGCTTGGTGGAGGAATTAATGCCGATAATGCCGTGCAGTGGTTGGATAAAGGTGCTTCGCATGTCATTGTCACGTCTTATGTCTTTCAGGACGGCAAGATTAATATGACGAGACTTCGACAATTGGTCGATGCGGTGGGCCGTCAAAGGCTGGTTCTTGATTTGAGTTGTCGCAAAAGAGATAATGACTATTACATTGTCACTGACAGGTGGCAGAAATTCACAGAGGTCGTCATTTCAGAAGAAGTCCTTGCGCAATTGTCCACATTCTGCGATGAATTCCTTATACACGCAGCTGATGTTGAAGGAAAATGTTCAGGCATCGAATGTGATCTGGTGGAAAAGCTTGCTCGCTGGACACCTATTCCAACCACGTATGCTGGTGGGATAAGAGATTTGCAGGACCTGCAGTTGTTAAAAGATGCTGGGAACAATAAACTGGATGGCACCATTGGCAGTGCTTTGGATATTTTCGGTGGAAAAGAACTTTCCTATAAGGATGCAGTTGCTTTTTGCCGCCCCATCGTAGAAGATAAATAGTGCAGAGGGAGTTCGACTATATGTCTTCCTCTCGGTTTAATTTTGACCAATCTTGACCTAGCTGATTTCTTCCGATAGAATAATTGGGTCGTAGTTCTCACTGTATTATTGCTCAAATAATTGATTTGTAAACTGAATGCATGACTATTGATAAAGAACGACAAAGGCGGGATATTGAGAGGTTCATCAAAAAGATGCCCAGTCTGTCGACCACAGTCGGTAAGGTAATGGAAATCTGCAGTCGTACTGATGCGTCTCCAAATGAGTTGAATAGGGTTATCTCTCTTGATCCGGTTTTGACAGGTCAGGTACTCAAACTCATCAATTCGGCCTATTATTCATTGATCAACAAGGTCACCTCTCTTACCAGAGCGATTACCATGCTGGGAATGAACACCGTGAAAAATATGGCACTCAGTACTGCCATCATCCGTAGCGTTGCAGGGGCAAAAAAATCCAAAGCCTTACCGACTACTAAGTTTTGGGCCCATTCTATCGGAGCTGGTGTGGCCGCCAAACTTCTTGGCGAGGTGAAAGAGATTCCCGTTATGGAAAGGGAAGAGCTTTTTCTGGCGGGACTTCTACATGACCTTGGTAAGGTTCCTTTCGGCGATGAATATATTGAAGTGCTGAATATTGCCAAGATACAGCAGTTGCCCTTAAGAGAGGTTGAGCTTGATATCATGGGCATTGATCATCAGGAAGTAGGATTAATGATTGCCGACAAGTGGAAACTTAACCAGGTGATCTCGCAATGCATTGGCAACCATCATGATGCTGTTAATCTTACCGGAGATCTTGGGCAGCAGGTTGGTTTGGTCGCTCTTGGTAATATTTATACCAATATTCTTGATCACGGATATGCGGGAAATCCTTTTCCTGAGGAACGGGAAATCGGCCGATTACTTGACCATGTCGGCATATCCTGGGAAGAATTTTGCGGCATCGGTGGCAGGGTCGTTGAAGAAATACAAAAAGCAGAGATATTTTTGAAAATATAGTCCCCACAAAAGCACGGGGCCTACTTAGTTTAGTGTCCCCTTGAGGGGTATACGTTCCTTCTACGTCACTAAATTTGGAGTATACATGAAAGTACGCTTTTGGGGAGTCAGAGGATCGATTCCCAGTCCTGGGCCTGAAACGCAGAAATACGGTGGAAATACAGCGTGTATTGAGCTGCGTGTCGGACCGGACAATAGGATTATTATCATTGATGCGGGGTCAGGCATCCGTTTGCTTGGTAACGAAATTATGGCAAAAGACCTCCCAAATGGTCCTATCAAAGCTGATATTTTTCTTTCTCATACCCACTGGGATCATATAATGGGATATCCGTTTTTCACGCCTATCTATATTCCTGGAACAAAATTAAAAGTTCATGGGCCCGTGTCCTTTGAGGATGACCCTCTTGAAGAGGTAGTTGGAGGGCAGATGAAATATCGCTATTTCCCTGTCAATCTAGGAGAATTGGCATCTGATATTGAATATGTGCGGCTCAAGGAAGATCCGAATATTGATATGGGGGATGGTTTACGCCTTTCAACCAAATTGTTGAATCATCCGATTACAGCTCTTGGTTACCGGTTTGAATATGATGGTCGAGTCGTTTGCACCTGCTACGATACTGAGCCGTTTCGTAACCTTTTCATTACCGATCCCGCCGATCCTGGCTATGACGAGGCGATGGCATTTGAGGGTAATGAGGTGGCGGTTGAGCAGAATCTTGCCGTCGAACAGTTCTTTGCCGGAGCCGACCTGCTTATCTGCGATTCACAGTATACCGATGCTGAATATGTCTCGCGTGTCAACTGGGGACACTCCACCATGGAATATGCTATTGGTGCAGCCAACAGGGCAGGGGTCAAGAAATTGGCCATGTTTCATCATGATCCAGATAGGACTGATGCGACCCTTGACGAGCTTGCAGAGAAATATTGTGAACCAGGAAAATTTGGAGATACCGAGGTGTTCTTTGCTCGGGAAGGGATGGAAATCGAGTTATAACTTACCTCCCCCGAATAGAACGGGGGGAGAGGTTCTAATAACATATTTTTTTTCAATAAAAACGAGGAAATATTATATAGGGCATTAGTATTGTATAAAGTCGCGTTTGATTCTTTCAATACAGTCGTAATCGGCGATATAGGGATTGGGCGGAGGCTCAGGAAATGGCAAAACAAGTTTCTCGGCAAAAGGGGTGTTCAGGACGTTTCGATTGTAGGCTTCAATCGCCAGCCTCTCCAGATTGACAGTATCTTCGATGTTGTAGGCAAGAAGTGTCTCCAGAGCCCGATCATCATTATGTTGGGTGTACTGGCGCCAGAGGAGTACAGCAAAATAACCATCAACTCCGTCAAGGTTGCCGCGGTGTAATCCCAACTGTTTTTCGCAACCCTTTAGTCCACCTTTAAATCCTAGTCGGGCCAAGACATAGCGTAGATCGATCTGGGCATGGTTGAGCTGTATTCGGAAATGTTTTTCCAAAAAAGGGATGTCAAAGCTCTTGCCGTTATAGCTGACTATTACCTGGTATTTCTGAATGTCTTCAACAAAATCGTCTAGATTTTTACCGTTGATATAGGTAAATACCTCTTTGCCGTCATACAGCGCAATGGTTGTTATTTCTGAATAATCATCCAGCCCAGTGGTTTCAATGTCAAGATAGGCAGTACTATTCCGGTAATGAGGGAAAATCCGCCAGGGTTCGGTGCTGGAAAGCTGTTCAGTGAAAAAAGTTGGGTTGTTGTCAAGTGCAACCAGAGAATCATGCAGTACTCTGGTTGCATCAAGTTTTGTGACTGCTGACAGCCGAACGGTGGACGGAGTCTGCCAGCGTTCCCAGCTGGTAATCCCTGCCTCCCAGAGTTTTCTCTCTGTTTTCATTCCAATGCCGGGAATATGACAAAAGGTATGCTGCAGCATAAGAGTTTTCCTTAAAGTGTTGCGTTATAAGGAAGTGTCTTGTTTTGGTCCTTTTTTCTGGTTTCTACGTTTCTTCTTTTCGGTTTTTGAGAATGGGGCATCTGTGAAGATGGGTTTGTGTCTTCTGCAAGTTTTTGTAATTTCATCGATTTGTTGCCTATACGGGCTCTCTGCAGTACTCGAAGGATATCCTCCGGCATACCAAATGGCAGATCAACAGTACTATAGCTGTCAAAAATGGATATCCGACCGATGTACTTGCTGCTGATATCAGCTTCGTTGGCAATGGCTCCAACAATATTTCCCGGTTTTACTCCGTCGTTGTTGCCGAGTTCGATACGAAAACGATCCATCCCGTCTTCCGGTGGAAGCTGTACCGCCATACTTTTTCTTGTTTTGGGCCTCTTGTCGATAGCCTTGGTCCGACGGTTTTCTGTGACAGCTGGCTCGTTGCGAAATTTTGGTTCAGCAGGCTTGAGGAGGGGTGTGTTGCCTTGAGAGAGTTGGGCTAGTGCGGCAGCCAACCGACGCGGGTCAACTTGGGTTTCCGTCAGATATTCTTCGATAAGATTCTCATAAAATGAGGTGTCTCCCTGGAGAGCTCCGGTGATTTTTTCTTTGAATCTTTCGATACGTTTTTTGTTGATATCGGCAATTGATGGTAATTCCATCGGTTGGATTTTTTGCCTTGTTGCCCTTTCAATTGACTTCAACATCGATTGTTCTCGCGGATTGACAAAAAGAATCGCCTCTCCACTGCGGCCGGCACGACCGGTTCTGCCGATACGGTGGATGTAGGATTCCGCATCAAAAGGAATGTCGAAGTTGATAACATGGCTGATTCGCTCAACGTCAAGACCGCGAGCTGCGACATCTGTTGCCACAAGAATATCAATCTTTTTTGATTTCAGTTGATCGACAGTGCGTAGTCTCAGGCTTTGCTGAATGTCGCCGTTCAGTGGGGCGGCTAAATAGCCAAGGGCTGCCAGTTGGTCTGCAATTTCGACGGTCTGTATTTTGGTCCGAACGAAAACAAGTACACCGTCAACACTTTCGACTTCGAGAATTCGTGAAAGGGTGTCAACTTTTTTCGCTAAACCGCCTGCCATAATGAGGCAGCGCTGGTTAATAGTTTGTGCGGTAACGGCTTTGTTCTTGATAGTGATTTCTACCGGATTGGTCAGATATTTTTGGGCTATCTTACGGATATTCGGAGGCATGGTCGCCGAAAAGAGTGCCGTTTGTTTCCTGCCGGTAAGCTGGTCGAGGATCCATTCAACATCGTCGAGAAATCCCATGCGGAGCATTTCATCGGCTTCATCAAGCACAAGGCTGTGGATGGTCCCGGGTTTGAGTGTGCCTCGACGAAGATGGTCCATGACTCTGCCGGGAGTGCCGACCACTACCTGGACACCCTTTTGAAGTTGTCTCAGCTGGATGTTGTAATCCTGGCCTCCAAAAATCGGCAGTACGTTGAAATTTTTAAGATGTTTGCCGTAGTCGGTAAAGGATTCAGCTACCTGTATAGCAAGCTCCCGCGTCGGCGCGAGCACGAGTATCTGAGGGTTTTTATCCTTGCCCGGTTGGAGCCTCGAGAGAAGCGGTAGGGCAAAAGCTGCTGTTTTACCGGTGCCTGTCTGGGCCTGGCCGACGACGTCTCTTCCCGCAAGGACATGGGGAATCATTTCTAGTTGAATAGGAGTCGGGGTTTCGTATCCGGCGTCGTTGACAGCTTGAAGAAGGGGGGCGGAAAGATCAAAATCGGCAAAGGAAAACGGTGTTGAATCTTGTTCAGAAGACATAGTAATACCTATAGATAAAATGGGTTAATTCCAAAAGAAGAACTCATTGTGCAAAGCCTGCCCAGGAAAGAAAAATCGGCCTCCCAGTAAACAAAAACCATCCAGTGGTTTTAAGTGGCCGATATGTTCGTGTCTGTCCAGTTTTGCGCAACTTCCCCAAAAATCTATGATCTGGTCTGACACTAACGCGAAGAAACCCATCCTTTCTAACAGAGTTATCGCTAAATTGCAATATATATCGAATTGATTTTCTGTCTTTTTCGGAAATTGTTATGGCGACAGAAAAAAACAGAATTTTTTACTTTAAGAGAGGAATTTCTAATCTGTTACTTTTTTTCGCAGCGACTTGACCTTGCCTCGCTCGGTTTTTTTATCGACACGTTTTCTGCGGGCAGCGCAGGACGGACGCGTTGGTTTTCGGTTTTTCGGTGTGTGAATGGCCCGGCGAATAAGGACAGCAAGGCGTTCCAGGGCATCTGCCCTGTTTTTTTCCTGGGTGCGGTGCTGCTGCGCTTTTATGACAATGACACCTTCATCGGTCAAACGACTATCGCTTAAAGAGAGCAGTCGATGTTTGTAAAATTCAGGCAAAGAAGAGCTTTGGATGTCGAAGCGGAGGTGGATAGCACTCGATACCTTGTTAACATTTTGGCCTCCAGCACCTTGAGCTCTGATAGGAGTCAGAGTAATTTCATTGAGAGGAATTGAAACCGTGTTGGTGATAGAAAGTACCATATAAGTAGCTGTTAGAGAAAGCGTCAGGTTTGTTGAATTGTTATACTTATACTGTTATGATAAATGGAATCCTCGATTATGTCCATAACTGTCTGCCAATTATCAGAATCTGGTGAAAAAATGCGTTGTCCCAAATGTAAGCAGGAACAAAATAATAGTATTGAATGTGATGCCTGTGGGGTGATTTTTGAGAAATATCGCAAAGTGCAGGATCGTAAGAGGGAAGCAGACGCACTGGAGGCAGAAAAATCAGAAGACTCCGGGACTGGTCGGAAGATCCTTCAGCTCATTCTCCTGGTTGTAGTCGTTGCGGCTACCACCTATTATTTTACCGGTTACCGACAGCAGAAGGCGCTTAATCAGGTAGCTACCCAGTCTGCACCTATTGCCATTGAGGCGCCAGTCGGCAGTGGAAAGACCGGTACCAAGAGTAGTTACCCGAGCACAACAACCAGCACCTCGCCCAGCGATGAATGGACAGAATGTTATTGAACGGGCGAGAAATGCAACTGTCTCTATTGAGACTCCCTGGGGAACCGGATCGGGGTTTTTTGTGAATAAAAATTTTATTGTTACAAATCGGCATGTAGTTGAGTTTGATGAAAAAAAGTTGGCTGAGTTTAAGGAGAAGGTCGAAACTACCCGGCGATTGATTGAGCTTGAGCAGCAAAGTATCAGTGAGATGAAACGGACATTGCGGCAAATGCCCAAAGGTCCGTCTCGAAGTCAGCTGGCCATAGTTATCGGAGTTCGTGAGGAGAAACTGAAAAAGTACATGCCTAAACTAGAGGGAATGGAAACACGGCTGGATCAACTTGATCGAAAGGTTCAGCCTTCAGATATTAAAATCGTGCTGGCTGATGGCAGTGAACATGAGGCCAATTTTCTTCTCATAAGTGAGACTTGTGATCTTGCGCTGTTGTCACTTTACTCCAGTGATTCGACATATATCCAGCGACCTCCGAATATGACAAGGATGCATCAGGGCGATAAGGTTTACACAATCGGTAGCCCTGTTGGCTTACGGAGTACTGTGACTGCGGGTATTTTTTCCGGGTATCGCAAGCAGGTTAATGGAGATCAGCGTTATTTGCAGACCGATGCAGCCATCAACCCCGGAAATAGCGGTGGTCCGCTCATTGATGAATATGGCTATGCCCGTGGAGTCAACACGATGATTCTTCGTAATACGGAAGGGATCGGATTTGCCATTCCCATTGAACAAGTGTTTGAGGAGTTTAGTTCGACCTTGTATTAGTGCATTAGATACAACATTGAAGTCTGCGCTTATCCCTTGTCCTTTTTACATGAATGGTTTTTCATGAAGGAACTTATACCCCTCAGGGGCTGCAGAAACGAGTCCCTGTGCTTTGCGGATGTTAGTGCTCTCTCTGCTTTTTTTAGAAAAAATAAGAAATTACCAATGGTTGAAAGACAAGGACAATCTTGGACAGCTTGCTAGGTCCCTAATCCCCGCACAGCACGGGGATAAGTTCCTTAACGAAATAAATAATCTTGTAAAAAGCACAAGATTATTTATTTCTAAGTCACTAAACAGAATTACCAGCAACCCAACCGGTCGAAAACGCCGCCTGGAGGTTGTAGCCGCCGGTATCGGCTTGAAGATCAAGGAGTTCTCCGGCGATAAACAACCCTTTGACGATTTTTGATTCCATGGTCTTGGGATCGACCTCTTTAAGACTCACGCCACCGGCGGTGATGATTGCTTCATCATAGGAGCGATAGCCGCTGATTTCGATCCGAAAATCTTTTAACCACTGCACCAGGCGTTTTCGTATTTTTCCGGGAAAGTTTTTGGTGTCGATATCAATAGGTACATCGCAAGCGGTAAGGCAGATTGGGATCATCTGACGCGGCAGCAGTCCCCGGAGGATACTCTCAATAGGCTCGCCACAACGGCTGGTAAGGTCACGGATAAACCGGTTGTTGAGTTTCGTTTCATCCAGAGCCGGTTTAAGGTCGAGGGAGAGTGTCACTTTATGGCCACCGTTAAGTGCGTCGACGATTCCACTACTGAGGGTCAAAATAACAGGCCCGGTAAGACCGAATCCGGTGAAGGACAGTTCGCCAAATTCCTGAGTCTTGCGCTTACCGTCAAGGTAGAGTCGAACCGCTACGTTACGCAAATCGAGTCCAGCCATCTGGTGTATCTTTTTATCTGGACTCACCAAAGGAACGAGAGCCGGTCGCAGAGGGATTATGGTGTGACCAAGACTCTCGGCAAGGTTGTAACCATCGCCTGTCGAGCCGGTTCGGGGATAGGATTTCCCGCCGGTAGCCAGAATAACATTCTCACATTCCAGCCGTAGACCATTGCTGATCACGCCACTTACCCGACCTTGTTCAACAAGAATAGTGGATACCGGTGATGCCTTTTTTACCGTGACCTGTTCTGCCTGCAGCCAGTTGTTCAAAACTTTCACCACATCAAGGGCACGGCCGCTCTCCGGGAAGACACGCCCACCTCGTTCAGTTACCATTGCCAGATTTCTGCTTTCAAAAAAGGCGATCAATTCCTTAGAAAAAAATTGATGAAAACATTGGCGGAGGAACCGACCGTTCTTTCCGAAGCGGTTCATGAACTCGTCAAGCCCGGCGCTGTTGGTGAGGTTGCATCGACCTTTGCCGCTAATGCCAATTTTACGAGCAGTCTGGCTCATTTTTTCCAGAAGTATAACCTCTGATCCTCTTTGGGACGCGATGCCTGCTGCCATAATACCAGCCGCGCCACCGCCAATAACGATAGTTTTTCCAAGGCTCATCGGCAGGACACACTGGCGTTGGAAAGATGACTAGTGCTCAAGGTTAGGCGCTGTGTGCGCTGGTCGAGCGTAGTTGTTATTTTTATCTGAATCATATCCGTTTATTGTATGTAGGTTATTTGAAAATTTCATAGGGCATTCATCTCATTTCTGCTTGTACATCTGTGCTCTATATGGTTTTGACACTACTATAGTGATGGTAAAAGAAAAAGAATAAACCGAAGATTGGCCCAATCGAAAAGAGGGGCATCAAGGCTTGATGAAAGAAACATTTTTTGGTACATCCCTTGAGGGATGTTCACTTCAATACCCCTTTGTGGTGTCGAAATGCCTCTGTGAAATTCTTGTTTTGAGAACAATTCTAAGGCAATGAGCAATTGTATATTTCATCCGTGATATTTCCTCATATTTTTAGGTTGAAGTATCGATAATGATGTTTAAAAGTAGAATGGGATCGGGATGTTGATCGAATTTCCAGTATATTATAGGATTAACAGTTTCTTTGCCTAGTGGTAGTTAAAGTGCGAAAAAACGAAATGATTTAATAGTTTCAGAGCCGTGTGGCTTGGAGGAAAAAATGACTGAAGCAAAAAGAGGCGATAACGTAAAAGTACATTATACCGGAAAATTAGCAGATGGGACTGTTTTTGACAGCTCCGAGGGTGGCGAGCCGCTTGAATTTGCTGTTGGTAGTGGTCAGGTTATCCAGGGGTTCGAAGAGGGTGTTCTCGGGATGAAGGTCGGAGAGTCAAAGGTAGTCGAAATTCCGGTGGCAAAGGCTTATGGTGAGCGTAACGAAGAGATGGTTATTCAGGCGCCTATTGAGCAGGTTCCACCTGACCTTAATCCAGAGCTGGGAATGAGGTTGGAAATGGGTGGTGCCAACGGAGAAATTCTGCGGGTTGTGGTAACGGAAATTACCGATACACATATCACTCTGGATGCCAACCCGCCGCTCGCGGGGAAGGATCTCACTTTTGAGATTGAACTCGTTGAATGTGCGGCTCCTTGAGCAGCGCAGGAATTGTTTTGCCAATAAGCCTGCTGTATTTTTGCAGCTGGCTTATTGGCTTGATGGTAGCTTGAGATCGTGGGCTGCAGAAGTTCTTAGCGAAGGTATGGCAATACTGGCGGAAATCGTTTAGGTATTTAATTATATGGATGATGCTTGCGTTAGGTCGCAGCCCTTATCGACTGCTCCTTCCTGTGCAGTCAGGTATCCTTTTGTTACCCCGCTTGTAATAATAAAAAGACAGCCAGTTAGTTGCATGGAGTTGAGTGTTTCTCCAAACATTATCCAGCCAAGAATGACCACAAAAATAGGTTCAAAATAGGCAAGGGTTCCAAAAGTTGCCGCCGGAAGTTTTTCAAGAGCAATAACAGCAAAGAGAATGCCGAGAAATCCAGGGAAAAAACCAGTTCCAGCAAGCCACAACCACGTTGTTCCGGTAATCTTAGGGAAAGCAGATATAAAAAATGGAACCAGGCATAGAGCCCCGGAGAGCAACTGGTAGAAGGTGCGGCTGTAGACATGGATTGCCGGACTGATTGTTCTGTTGATAAGGATGAATGCCGAGTAACAACAAAGGGAAAGAGTGGCACAACCAAGCCCAAGGGCGTTATTGGAGCCGGATGAAAAATCGATTTTGAACTCCATCATCATTGCAAAACCGAAAAGTGCACAACAGATGAGTGCCACGCTCATTAGGCTGAGTTTCTCACCCATGATAAAATGGGCATAAATGGAGGCGACTAAAGGTGCAAGATAGACTATCATGATAGCGTTGGCCATTGTGGTAAGATACATGGCCTGAACGTAAAAAATGATAAAGCCTGCCAGCATGAGTCCGTTGATTAAGACAGGCCAGGTCGGCCATTGCCAAAGAAGCCGGATCCGCCGGGTAAGGATCATGAGGATAGTTAAAAAACCTGCACCAATCAAGAGCCTGAAAAAGGTAATTACCTCTGCATCAAGGCCGGTCTTTCGGGAGAAAACTCCCATCGTGCTCATAAACATTCCCGCTAGAATTGCTGTAGCTATACCGCCGATATTCATTGTAATTACCTGTATTTTCGAGATGTGGAGCTGCTGATGCAGAATCTGTGTTGAAGGTGAATGTAAACGTTTTGTGAATGTTGAAAGAAGAGAGTAGCTCCACTTTCTGCTCTTTGCACTTCTTTTCGTGCAGATAATTTTTTTTATTTCACAAGCTCAAAAGAGTTTGCTACAGTACTTATACTCTCCTGGATGGTATAAGAAAGGGAGAGTATAAAAAATACAGAATATCTCACCGACTTGATCTGCCATTGCTCAATCCGTTATATCCTTTGGTTACCAGAATTTCTCATGGGCAAAGCGACAGCCGTAAATCACTCTTCAACAAGTTGATACATCATAATGGAAGAGGAGCATGCCAGCAAAAAACAAAACTAAGATTATCTGTACCATCGGTCCTGCCTCAAGATCACCTGAAGTACTCACACGCCTGATGCAGGCAGGAATGAACATTGCCCGGTTGAATTTTTCCCACGGGGATTTCGCTGGTCATAAACAGGATGTACTGCAGATTCGTAAAGTTGCGGCGGAGCTTGGACGGTCTGTGGCTATAATGGCGGATCTGCCTGGCCCAAAGATTCGTATAGGTGAACTGGCCGAAGAAGTCATAATCTTAGAAAATAATGAAAAGCTGACTTTAACGACGATGGCTGTCACCGGAACAAAAGAAAGAATCTCAGTCAATCTACCCGAATTGCCATCTAAGGTGGAAAAAGGGACCCTCATTTATCTCAATGATGGCTTTATTCAACTGGAGGTCCTGAGTGTTCAGGGTGAAGAGGTGTTGTGTCAGGTTATTGTTGGCGGGGCTCTCCGTTCACGAAAGGGATTAAATATCCCCGATGCGGATCTCGGGATCAGTGCCTTTACCAAAGAAGACAGAAAAATTGCTGAGTTTGCCCTTGGGATAGGGGTCGATGCACTGAGCCAATCCTTTGTCGAACAGGGTGAAGATATCCGTCAATTAAGGGAGTTCGTCCGTAACCTCGGCTACTCTCCTTTTATCATAGCCAAAATCGAACGTTCCAAGGCTGTCCGCAATCTGGATGAAATAGTCAGTGAGGCCGATGGTATCATGGTGGCCAGGGGCGATCTCGGGGTGGAAATCCCGATTGCCCGCATCCCGGTTGTTCAGAAAGAGTTAGTTCGTAAGGCAAACCGGGCAGGCAAGCCGGTCATTACCGCTACCCAACTGCTGGAATCGATGATTACCAATCGACTGCCCACCCGCGCAGAGGCTACTGACGTTGCGAACGCCATACTCGATGGAAGTGATTGTGTTATGCTCTCTGGAGAGTCTGCTGTGGGTAAGTATCCGGTTGAGGCCGTCATCACACTCTGTGACATTGCAGCTGAGGTGGAAACAACTAGAACTGTTTGTTCTTGTAATGCCACCTATGGACAAGGGATGGAACACGCTGACAATATTCTTGAAATTATTGCCTCAAGTGTGGAAACGGTCATTCGTAAAATTACTCCGGCTGCGATTATAGTCCCGTCACATAGTGGAATTACCGCCAGAAATATCACCCGTTATCGCTTGCCGGTATGGGTGCTGGGAGTCAGCTCTCAAAGGAAAACCTGCCAGGAACTGATTTTTTCTTATGGAATCATTCCTGTATATGAACCGGAACATCCAACCCGTTGGCGGCAATGGATAAGGACAAATTTAAAGTTGCAGAATATACAGGGGGATCTGGCAATTCTGACAGAGGGACCTTCAGCCAAATATCCTGATCGCAATGATCGCATGGAAATTATTGATCTGACCAGGGAGTAGGACGAGGTTGGACGGTTTTAATTCATTGAGCCTTATACTCGTTTGGTAAAGTTCGCATGAAATATCATTGATTTAAAACGGTGGCATGACGGTGCATTTGCTCTAAAAGGTTGGCCATACGGTTTGGCATTGTTAATGCTGCACGTTGCAGATCGTTGCATGAATGAATACAGATATATGCAAAACTTGATATGGGTTAGTGTGAATTTGCCCAAACAAGAAATCTAATGAAGGAAGAATGGAGCCCAAATGGCCGATCAAAATAATCTTGAATTTGATACCGAAATTGCAAGTCTTGGACCAGCTAAAATATTGACGACATTGGTTAATCAACGATTTGTCGATGACTCGAAGACGATGACGCTTTCAATGACATCTGACGAGTTATCTGAGCTAGATTCGGACACGCTCGCTATGCAGTTCGAAAAGGCCGGGCCGCGGAAAAAACTTTATTTCGACCCGTCGAAGACCAAATGCGCCATTGTCACCTGCGGGGGGCTGTGTCCTGGAATTAATGATGTCATTCGTTCTATCGTCATGAAAGCCTACTATTACTACGGAATTCGTACGGTGGTGGGGATTCGCAATGGTTTGCGCGGTTTCATTCCGCAATACGGTTATGATGTCATGGAACTTACACCGGAGAACGTTACCAACATCCATCAATTCGGTGGCACAATACTTGGCACATCCCGTGATCAGCAGCAAGCTGAGGAGATTGTCGATTCTCTGGAGCGGATGAACATTAACGTTTTGTTTGTTATTGGCGGAGACGGCACCATGCGCGCTGCCAAAAAAATCGTGAGTGAGGTGACCGCCCGGAAACGCAGTATTTCCGTGATAGGAATTCCCAAGACCATAGATAACGACATCAACTTTATCAGTCGGTCATTTGGTTTTGATACCGCGGTGGAAAAAGCCACGGAAGCAATTCAGTGTGCCCATGTTGAGGCTTCTTGTGTCGCCAATGGTGTCGGTCTGGTCAAACTCATGGGCCGCGAAGCCGGTTTTATTGCCGCACAGGCTACTTTGGCTCTGCAGGAGGTTAACTTCCTGCTGGTGCCGGAGCAACCCTTCAAGCTTGACGGGGATGATGGTCTTTTACTGGCTCTGGAACGCCGCCTGAAATCTCGGAAACACGCTGTGATCGTCTGTGCCGAAGGTGCTGGGCAGGATCTGATAGAAGCTCCGGTTAAAAAGGGGTATTCTGGTAATCCGGTTCTCGGTGATATTTGCGCCACTTTGATAAGCCGGATTAAGGGCCATTTTGAGGAAAGAGATCTGGAAATGTTCATGAGGTTCATCGACCCGAGTTATAGTATTCGCTCTGTCCCGGCCAATGCTGGAGACCGTATCTATTGCGGCTTTCTCGGTCAGCACGCAGTACATGCCGCGATGGCCGGCAAGACGGGTATGGTGGTGACGCAGCTCAAGTCAAGCATGGTTCATTTGCCGCTCGATCTTGTTGTGTTGAAGCGGCGCACCCTTAACACGAACTCCGATTACTGGTGCTCGGTCATGGAAGCAACTGGCCAGAAGGACTTTTATCTGCCGTAAACTATAGGATGGAAAGGGGACGTTCTTCCTGACTACCGACTACCCGGCATCTCCCAAAAAACTCAAAAGCAAAGGATTATAGAAATGCCAGTCGTAAACTATCAGCAATACTGTCACATGCTGGATAATGCGAAGGAAAATAAATTCGCCTATCCCGCGATCAATATTACCTCAAGTGAAACCATTAATGCAGCTCTGCTCGCTTTCAAAGAGGCCAACTCAGATGGTATCATTCAGGTTTCCACCGGTGGCAGCAAGTTTGCATCGGGTTTAGGGGTCGGTTCGATGAGCAAAGGTGCCATCGCTCTGGCCGTTTACACTCATATAATGGCAGCTCACTACGATATTAATATTGCCTTACATACGGATCACTGTCATCCTGAATATGTGGAGAGCTTCTTGATGCCGCTTATTGAGGAAACAAAAAAACGTCGCGCTGCCGGCCTACCCAATCTCTTTAGTTCTCATATGTACGATGGCTCGGCATTACCGATGAACGAAAACATCATTGAATCAAAGCGTATCATGCAGGCCTGTGTTGAAAACGATCTTATTTTAGAGATTGAAACCGGTATAGTTGGTGGAGAAGAAGACGGGCACGATACTTCTGATGTCGCGGCCGCCAAGCTCTATACTACCCCAGAAGATATGGTAATGGCAGCAAAAGAAGTCGGTTCGATGGGACGCTTTCTATTGGCCGCTACCTTTGGCAACGTTCATGGGGTGTACAAACCGGGCAATGTGAAGCTGACTCCAGCAATTTTACAGAAAGGTCAGGCTGCAGTTATCAAAGCCCTTGGCCCTGACGCCTCTCTCGACCTGGTTTTTCATGGTGGTTCCGGTTCTGAGCTTGAAAAAATACATGAAACTCTTGAATATGGTGTTGTTAAGATGAATATCGATACTGACACTCAATACGCCTTCTCCCGTCCGGTTGTCGACCATGTAATGAAAAATTATGATGGTATGTTGAAGATTGAAGGGGAAGTGGGCGATAAAAAAGTCTATGACCCCAGAGTGTATGGCAAAAAAGCTGAACGGAGCATGGCAGATCGTATCATCCGGGCCTGCCATGATCTCCGATCGGCAGGAACATCACTTGGAAAAAATATTTAAGCCAGACAAATTGAATTTTTTGCAATACCCCTTTGGGGAAGCAAAAAGTATCGTTTCTTGAGATAAATTTCAAACTGTTAGTAACGCTGTGTGCGGTATTTTCCAAAGGAAGATTATGAAACGTATTTTTCTCTTATCGCTCTTTTGTATTTTGTTCTCCAATGTGGTATGGGCTGCGCGGGCCAAAGTGGACGACCTCGCTCAGGATCCATATGTTTCGGCTTTAGTCATCGATGCTGATACGGGTAAAACCCTCTTCGAAGATCATGCAGAGACGGTGGTATATCCAGCATCCGTTTTAAAGTTGATGGATTTGCTGGTTATTCTCGAACAACTTGAACAGGGAAAGGTCAAGTTGGGTGATATGGTTCAGGTCACTCAAGAAGCAGCGAAAATGGGTGGATCACAGGTATATCTTGACCCCAAAGAACAATTTTCGGTTGAAGATCTTTTGTATGCATTGGCCGTACAATCCGCCAACGATGCGGCTGTTGCACTGGCGACCCATGTGGCCGGATCAACTGAGGGGTTCGTGGCTATGATGAATCGCAGAGCTATGGAGTTGGGGATGAAGGATACCCATTTCTATTCGGTACATGGTCTGCCGCCCTCGAAAGGACAAAAGCCTGACGTAACGACAGCTCGCGATCTTGCTATATTAGGTCGTGAGCTGGCCAAACGACCTGATATATTTGATTATACCGGTACCAAGGAACGACCTTTTCGGGGAGGCAAGTTTATCTTGCGCAACCACAATCATCTGCTTGGCAGGGTCAATGGCTGCGATGGTTTTAAGACCGGGTATTTTGAAAATGCCGGGTTTTCCATTGTGGCTACCGCAAAAAGGCGTGGCGTCTGTATTATTTCCATTGTCATGGGAAGTAAAGATAGGAAAATCCGTGATGCCAAAGCAGCAGAGTTCCTGGAGAAGGGATTTGCTATGGTACCGCCGAAGCCTGAGGCTGTGATTGCGACGAGTCTTACATCGATTACGGAAACGATTAAACCAGAGGCCTCTCCTGAGCCGGAGAAGTCTTTGCCTCTAGAGATTCAAAAGGAGGTCAGTTCTACCTCTGTGGGTGGCTGGAGTAAGTTCTTTTTGGGATTGGGAGTGGGCGCCGGGTTGGTGCTCTTTGTTATACTGGCTATTTTCGTATCGAGAAAAAAATCCAGAAAGCGTTCGAGCTTTCGCGGCTTACATTAATAGACTGGTTGTTCCCAGCATAGCAATATATACAGCTATGCTGGGAACATGGTATTCGTCTTGAGCGAGGGTCCGTTATTTAGTCTGAACAGCAGATGACTGCTGCGGATTATAACTTCAACTCGACACGCCGATTTTTTTGCCGCCCTTCGCCGGTGGTATTGGGCGCGACAGGTTGGCTCTCGCCAAAACCCTTGGCAGTTAATCTTTTAGGGTCAACGCCTTTCCCAACGAGGTAATTAACCACAGCCTGAGCCCGTTTGATGGAAAGCTTTTCGTTGTAGGTGGTTGAGCCTATACTGTCGGCGTGGCCATCAATTTCGGCTGTAACTTGCGGATTCTTCTTGAAGAATATGACCCATTGATCCAAGTCGGGCACAACGCTCTGTTTGATGACCCACTTGTCAAAGTCGAAGAGTACATCAGAAACATCTATAACCATGTTCAACCCGGCTACCTGCTCCTCATAGCTGGGAGTTGCGACTCCAGATTGGGCAGTTTGAATTTGTCTTGTTCTGGGTTGGAAATCAGGTCGATTACCCGGTCGAAGGATATAATATGCAGTTGCTTTTGCATGTTCTCCTACGGCATAAGTTGCCGCCTTTTCGTCGCTTGCTGACACGTATGTTTTCATTCGGTCGTCGTAACGAGTTTCCGTCGGAGAACCTGCACACCCGGCGATCAGAAAAGAGAGAAGAAGGATAGCTGGTCCAAGTCGATAGAAGGCAGGTGTGTGACACATTTCGTTCATAACAATCCTCATTTTGTTCTGTGCTTGCTTAATTTAATAGTTGCGGCTATATCAGCCGCCTCCTTTAAAGACCTATTCTTAATAATTGTTCAGTGAATATACTTTAGTAATGCCAAAGAGTTGCGATTAATCGTATATCTCTTGTTCCTGAGAACACACCCCCATTTCGATCCCCGAATCGTTGTATTATGTATCCTATCTTTTTTTTTCTGTTATTTCCAGAGCTTTCAATTTAACTTGAGTGGTATTTTTTGAAATACTGCCCCGAGATGCATACACCTTATAGTTCTTTAAACTTACTTTCAGAACATATGTGATAATATAAAACAACCAAAATTGTCGTGTATTTAGCTTGAAAATTTACTTTTGTGAGAAGAGCAAAACAAAAAAAATTCGGTAGAGAACCCATATGTTATTTATATGCTGTTGAACGGTTTTTTTGTTTTTTCCTTGATAATCCCAATCCACTGGGGTAGAGCAACGCCACTGATATTAAGGTACATATAAGGAGGATACCATGATGACGTTAACAAAACAAATCAGAGAAGCCGCTCGGGTTGCAGAAGAAGTGTCCATGTATGGTGATTTTAATGCAATGTCTTGGTTAGACCTTATGCTTGAAGATAATCCTGAATCCTTTGATTGTTTTTTTAGTACAATATGGGATGATTTATCAGAAAACGAGCGATGTGAAAGGGTCTCTGCCATTAGAGAGGTCCTGTGATTAAACTGGTTTTCGTCAGACCTTTGGTAGTAGGAGGGCTTTTCGCAACCTGAATCAGGGGGGATTTAAGTCAATTGCTGTCGGCAATATATGCCAAGACATCTGTGCATCGCTATGTTTATGGCTCCCCTCTAAAAATGATGACCTACCATAAAATTTGCCTGTTAAGCAGAGCATGCATACTGTAGCTATTCTAGTTTTCATGCTGAAACGAGGCATTTTATTCTAAATTGAGGCGTTGGATAAATTTAACCGCAGGCATATAAGTAATATTTCGAGAATTAAATTTTGAGAACAACGAAGAGTTGGGGTAAAAGGGCCGTTTTAGGATGAAAACTATTCTATAACTTGTCGCTGTGGTGTCGCTTGATTTCGTAATCTGGTAATCGTATGCCCGCTAAGTAAAATTGTATGACATTCCACGCAGTACCAAATATTATCTTTGAGGAAAAATATGAAGAAGACTTTTAAATTAACCCATCCGAAAATCAGAGTGGACAGGCTAATAGAGGCTGTAAAGCACGATGTCAAAAAGTATATAAAAAGAGAGCGTAATAAAACATTACCGGAAGGTATTGATTTCTGGGATTTTGATTGTAAATACGGTGCTACTGAAGAAGATGTGCAGGAGATCCACTTGGCTGAAATTAACAAATTTATTGATCAAGCAGAAGCGCAACAGCTTGAGTCGTTTTATTTGGAAATAATGGTCAAACCTGGTTATAGAATAAAAAAAGCTAAATAAAATTAGCAGGTAATGTGACTAATGGCGGCGGCTCGTCGGTCCTGAAACTAAAGAGGTACATTGCCTTCGGGAGAATAGCCGCCTCTTTTGTACGTCGGGCGTATTTCAATGGTCGTGGTGTTTGTTCTTGGGGGTGAGTTAATGTTGTAGAATCCAACGGTTATTGTCACTGGATTGTGGTTGTTGTACGAGTGGTGCATGCCTTTGCTAGCCGTACTTTCGGAAGATCTCACGTATCCAGGACAATAAGTTCCTGACTCATCACCTGACGGATTTTTACTGCCAGATCTTGGAGTGTGAAAGGTTTTTGAATAAAATTTATACCTACATCCAGAATACCTTTGTGTGCGATGATATCTGCTGTATATCCAGACATAAACAAGCATCGTATTGTGGGTCTGATGTTCATAATATATGATGCCAGCTCACGCCCATTCATTTCTGGCATGACGACATCGGTAATTAACAAATCTATAACAAGCGCCTCGTTTTCTGTAAATTCGATGGCTTCAGCCGCTGAACCTGCAGCCAACACTTGACACCCAAGTTCTTCAAGTATGACTTTGCTGATGTTGAGCAGTCTCGGCTCGTCTTCAACCAAAAGCACCATTCCCATCTCTAAACAAATAGGTTCTGATTTCTGTATTTCTAACGATTCTGATGTTTTCCCCTGGAATCTTGGAATGTATATTTTGAAAGTCGAACCTTGTCCTGGTTCACTGTAGATATTGATGAATGAATTGTTTTGTTTGATGATACCATAGACAGTTGACAGTCCTAAACCAGTGCCCTTGGAAGTTTCCTTGGTTGTGAAAAATGGCTCAAAGATTCGTTTTTGGGTTGCTTTATCCATTCCGGAACCGGTATCACAAACAGATATGCAAACATATTCTCCCGGCAAAAAATCCTGATAATTAGCACAATAGGCTAAATCGAAAGTAGCTTTTTGGGTTTCGATTAATATTTCGCCAACGCCCTCTATCGCATCGCGGGCATTAACACATAAATTGGTAAGAATTTGAACGATTTGATCGGGATCAAAAAAGACCGGCCAGATTTCTTCAGCAGGATGAAAACTAAGCCCAATATCTTCAGTAATTAGACGGCGAAGCAGCTTGAATGTGGCCTGTATGGTTTGATTGATATCAATTGCTTTTGGAGCCACCGTCTGTTTTCTGGCGAAAGCGAGCAGTTGACGAGTGAGATTTACAGAATGTTCAGCAGCGTCTTGAATTTCAGAAAATATCTGATGATGAGGATCTTCGGGGCGCACCTTCAATAATGCCAGTTGTGTTCGGCCAAGAATGACAGCGAGCATGTTATTGAAATCATGAGCGACACCACCGGCCAACTGACCGACAGCCTCAAGTTTCTGGGCTTGCATCAATTGTTCAAAGAGCTTTTCACGTTCCTGTTCAGCCCGTTTCCTCTCGCTGATATCGGAAACCAGACCGTCAATGCGAAGGGGTGTTCCTGCTGCATTGCGCATCAGGAATGAACTTATAGAAACCCAGATTATCTTATTATCACAACGTCGGTACTGCACTTCCAGATCGTGAACAGAACCTGCCGCGAGCAATTTTGAAATTAATGTCTGACGGTCACTGGGGTTCACATAAAGTTGTTGTTCTATGTCCAGGTAGGACTCAATTAAATTTTCAGCTGATGCAAAATTTAACATTCTGGCCATGGCCGGGTTTGCGTTCAGTATTTGCCCCTCGATAGTCGTTTGCATAATTCCTTCAATGGAATTCTCAAAAATCCCCCTGTAATTATCTTCACTTTTCTTTAGCCCAGACAGTGTCCTCTTGAGATTGTCCGCCATAATGTTAACGGATTGTGACAGGATACTGATCTCATCTCCTGAGGTAACCGGCAGGGCGACCCCTTCAAGATTTCCATTCGCAATTTCCTGCGTCCGTACGGCTAAGGTTTGTAAGGGCCTGATCAATCGCTGCATTGCAATCACAATTGCAGTGCCGATGAAAATGACAAAAATAAGGGTAATGACAAAAAGTAACCTCATCATCTTGATCGCAGGAGCAAATAATTCAGAAAGAGGAAGTACCGTGGCAACCGACCAGCCTGTAATTGGGATCGGTTGATAGAAAGCCACCATTCCCTGTTTATTTAGAGAATAGTGATACACGCCGGAATTCCCGGAGAGCATCAATTCTCCAAGCTTCTGTTCTGCGAGGACAGTGCGCTCTGTGATTTTCTTCTGCATAACCAGACTGGAGACAGGGTGAGATATGAATGTTCCGTCATTGGCAACAATAAAGCCATATCCGGTTTTACCTGCTTTTAGTTCCTCGGCAATCTGTTGGATATATTTCAATGAAATTCCTGCACCAACCAGGCCTTGGGGTATGTTTTGGTCATTTAGAATGGGCGATACCATGAATATCGTAGGTATGCCGGTGGTCCTGGATATAAGGGGAGGGGTTATCTGGGTAGGTCCCCCGTTCATAATTGACTGAAAATATGGTCGATTACTGATATCCCCAACAAATAATAAATATTTTGAGCCCCGCTGCTGGATTGTATGGTATTCACCTTTGCTGTTTGCAGCATATATATCCTGAAATATATCGGGATGTTTTGCGTGGAGGATTTTATGCCTGTTAATGTTTTGTAAATCGAATGCGTTGAAATCTTCATTTATTCGCTTTGCTGCAGGAGTCGAAGCGATAGTCTCAGGCTCAATCATGATTGTTGCGAGCCATCTGTTGATACTTTCAGCACTTTTGCCAACTGAGGCTAACATACTGTTTGACAGCTCTTTTTCAATAACTGTGTTGATATAATTGTAAGAAATGAAGCTGAGAGATACCAACCCGAGAATGACAATGGGCATGATCCATAACAGTATTTTGCTTCTGAGGGATAGGTTGTTCATAGAAGAAACAGGCCCGGATTATCTTTATGTAGCTCGAGTAGTAGATCTTTTCTGATGTAATCATAATGGTATCACAACTCTATTATGGCTGGTAGAAAAAAATTTTAAAAGTGTTTGATGAAATATGTCCTTAATATTTCCGGGGAAATTGTGGAATTATGAATTGGTATTTTTGATCACAGGCAACATCGACAATAACTTGTTGAAATGTATATCCAATATAGAAAACATTTGCCTGCATTGCTGGAATGGTGCTATTTCCTGATATCTTTTATGTACATCACCGAATTGTTCATGCGCATCTCAATCTTAAACAGGTCACTGACCCGAATAATGTCACTGAGCTTTTTATACCCATAATTGATCGGCGAAAAAGATGTATTGTTGGAGATATATTGACCGACTCTTCCCAAATGGGCCCAGCCGTCCTCTTCGACTGTCTGCTCCACTGCATTTCTCAGAAGTTTGATCAGAAAACCATCCCCTCTGAGCTCACTTCGGGACGCTTTAGTAGCTTTTGCAGCCTCCTGTTCCGTTTCTTCATTTTCTGCGGGTCTGTCTTCAAGGTTTTCGGTGAATATAAATTGCGAACAAGCATTGACAAAGGGTTGAGGGGTTTTCTCTTCGCCAAATCCGTAGACTTTCAAGCCGCTGGAGAGTATTCGCATGACAAGCGGTGTAAAATCACTGTCGCTTGTCATGAGGGCAAAAGCATCTATTTTTTTCTCATACAGTAAATCCATTGCATCAATGATCATGGCCGCATCCGTTGCATTTTTCCCCTGTGTATAGGGAAATTGTTGAATGGGTTTTATTGCAAAAGGATGCAGTTTCTCTTCCCAGCCGATCAGGTGTTTGCTTTTCCAGTTTCCGTAAGCCCGACGGATATTGATAATGCCATATTTTGCAAGTTCGGAGAGGACACCGGCGATGCTCTTGTGGCTGACATTATCGCAGTCTATGAGCAGTGCGATATTATGATCTGTTTTCATTTTGCTACAAATCTCCGACTTGAATGGTTGTCAAAAAAATACAACTCTGAAAACAATACAATATTGCACCTCTATAGTTATTATAACCCTGATTATCAAGCGTCCATTTTAACTTTGGAATTCGGGGGCACTCAAATGGATTCCTCAGAGTTTTTTAGACAGAACCTCGTATCCGGGAGATAGATCTTGCTCCGCCGAAATATCTGCTTATTGTGGGAAATTGGTACATTGAAATAATATAGAAGTCTAGTGTCCCGTTGGGAATAAAAAAAAATCGAGACTTAGTACCTTGTGGAATGTTGGGTACAACTGAGTTTTATAAGCTATCAGGAGAAAGAGGAATGCGGCTTTTCAAGAAAAAGACACTTACTGGTCTAGCCAGAACTTGTGGCTGAGCAGCTAAAATCGGTCCGGCGGATCTGTCGGATGCACTAAAGGGATTGGCATTTCAACGCGACGAAAATCTCTTGGTTGGTTTGGAAACTTCTGATGATGCCGCTGTCTATCGAATTTCTGACGAAGTTGCTATGATTAATACTGTTGATTTTATTACTCCACCGGTCGAGGATCCGTATTGGTTTGGGCAGATCTCGGCGGCTAATTCAATCTCTGATGTCTATTCTATGGGAGGCAAACCCCTTACTGCATTGAATCTGGTGATGTTTCCCACAAATCATCTGGATATGGGGATCCTCAAAGAAATTTTACGGGGTGGAAATGATAAGGTTATCGAGGCTGGAGCCTGTCTGGTTGGTGGTCATTCAGTAGATGACAATGAACCCAAATACGGTCTCTGCGTGAATGGAATTGTCCATCCGGACAGGATTATAACCAATGCCGGGGCAAGGCCCGGTGATGCATTAATTTTAACGAAACCACTCGGGTCAGGGGTGCTGTTTAACGCTGTTCGAGCTGGTAAATTCAGTATGGCAGAGCTTGAACGATCGACTTTACCGATCATTGCTTCACTCAATGGCCTGGCTATGGAAAAAGCGCTGCAGTACGATCTGCATGCATGTACGGATGTGACCGGTTTTGGTATTCTGGGTCACTTGCTTGAGGTCGTTGACGGTAGTAATATGCATGCAGTTCTTAAATATAAAGCCCTTCCTTTTTATTCCGGGGCACATGATATGTATAAAAAGGGAGAGACAACCGGGAGTAATAAGGCCAACAGGGCTCTTGTGGCAAGGTATTCCCTTGTTGTTGAACAATCGTTGTCACGATCCCAGGAAGAACTTCTTTATGATCCGCAAACTTCAGGTGGACTGTTGTTGTCACTTCCGAAAGAACAGGCACAAAAGCTGCTTCATGAACTGCATACTGCCGGTCTTGATGTAGCTGTGATGATTGGTGAGGTTATTGAAGGTGCTGTCGGTATAACCATTCAATGATCATGACCCTCGATATAGTACTCAGGTACGTATCTGATAAAGGTGATATCTCACTTTTGGCTTTTCAGAGCTGAGAGGGATTCAGCAACTGATTTGTGGATGGTTATAAATGAGTCAAACCCGGAAATCTCGAAAACCTCCTGGACATGCTCCTGCATGGCACAGGTGATAAAAAGGTATTGTCCCGATTTATATGCTTTGGCTGTGTTCAAAATAACTCTCAATCCGGCACTGGAAATATAGTCGAGATTGTTAAAATCAAATACCAGATGTGTACAGGGCGAGATAAGAATATCCTGGAGTTGTTTTTCAAATTGTGGTGCAGAGTTGGAGTCGAGACGTCCGTTGAGTGCGAATATAGTAGTATTCTCGTCTTTGGTGATAGTTGTTTGCATGGTTGGTTTTGCAGGTGCGCTAAGCTACCTGCCCTCTTTTGGTAAGGTTTTTTGCAAAGTAAGAATGTTCTTGTCTTTCGATCTGGAATAATTCCAATAATCACAGAACTGACTAACCAAAAGAATGCCTAATCCGCCACACCTCCTTTGTTCGAGGGGAAGGGTCGTGTCTGGCAATTTACAGAGGGTGGGGTCAAATGGTAGCCCGGAGTCAATGATTTGGATGGTGAGTTTCAGACCGTTTCTCGTCAGTGTAATGTCAATTGGATGTTGTTGGTTACTCTCTCCATGCTTGATGGTATTGGTAATCAATTCGTCCAAAACAAGGTTAATCTCAGCTAAAGTCTTTCTGGATAGTGACCATTTGCGCTCTAAAGTCTGCAGCTGACTCGTCAGAGTGTCGAGTTCCGACAGGTCGTTATCTATTCTGAAAGAGATCTTCATTTTCTATAGGACTGTCGCCCCTGCTCTGCTGAGGCAGCATGCACCAGCCTCATATATGTTCTTTCTTTCCCATTGGTAGAGCTCATTGAGTAAAGCCTTTAGACAAAGCTTAGTCGTTTCGGGGAATTGTTCAAGTATTTTTGAAAACTGTTTGCGATTGATGGTTAAAATAGTTGTCTTTGTTGCCGCTTGAAGGGTAAAGAGGGCTGGCATCGCATCTATAAGAGAAAAGGAACCGAGAAAATCGCCTTCGGCATATTGTTGGACAACTACTTGTTTATCGTCATACTGCTTTATAAGGGAGAGCTCTCCGGAGAGTATGAGATATGCCCGGCCATGGTCGTCACCTTCCTCAAAGAGTATGTCGCCAGGAGATAATTGAGCTCTCTCAGCAAGAAAAGCAACTAATTTAAGAGCCTTGCTTGGGAAATTGGCGAAAAAATGGACATTTTTCAAGAGTTCCATATTCTGCTGCATCTCAGGAACTTGATTATTTTCTACCGTATGTGAGTTCATGGAGTATTCCTTTTTGTTCGATGAGTTCTTTGTAAGTGCCAAACTCAACTAGTTTTCCTGCCTTCATTACTGCAACTTTATCAAACGTTCCCAGAATATCCAGCCGATGGACTGCAGCGATCACCGTCCGATTGCCTTTCCAGCGGGTTGTCATCAAGCGTTGAATTCTCGCCTGAGATTTATTGTCAAGAGCCGAAGTAGCTTCATCCATCAGGATAATTTTGGGCTGTTTTATAATTACTCTGGCGATTGCGAGTTTTTGCCTCTGTCCTCCGGAGAGTCGATCGCCCATAGTTCCAACTTGAAAGTGCATGCCAAAGGACGCAATTTTCTCAAGATAATCTTGCTCTACCAAGAGATGCATGATCGATTGATTGATAACTTCCTGGGCTTGAGACAGCCCTGATTTGATTTTGCCGAAGAAGATATTATTCAGGATAGACTGACCATGAATATAACTGGTCTCGCAATAGAAGGTAAAGAGGTCTGGGGAAATCGATTGGCACCATTGAGGAAAAATTTTTCGTGCTGAGAGAATCCTCTCTTTGAGTTCCTTTGACAGTCTACTCATGGTGTGAATCGAGGGAGTAAAATTGAGGGCAAGGGAAAGGAGAAAAGATTGGTTTTGCGATGATAAAGAGGAGAGGGAGTGTTTTTTTAACCTGAGGAGGATGACTTCACACTCGTCGAGTCGGTCCGCTGGTACGGGGCTGTTTTCAAAAAACAGATCGACTGTGTCGACACCTGCCAGAATATCAACCGCTTGTCTGGCAAGTTCAATGCCTAGAGCGAGCAGTGGTTGAAGGAGGTCAACGGATTGGAGAAAGGATTGAAATCGGGCGTTGTCAGGGAGGAGATTGTAGCCGAAATCTTCGTTGATGCTGGTTCCAAAGAGAATGTTTTCAGCAACGTTCGAATTAACATGGTAGTCGCCCTGATTATAGAACTCAACATAATCGGCCAGTCTTTTGCCAAATTTTTCGCGAAATCGTTGGCGGATACGAATAATTTTATTGGCGGTTTTTTCGTCGTCCGGTGCAATGAAACTGTCGAGTCCAAACCGCATTACATCGACGAAAAGGCCGACCTGCTGGAGGACCAGGATCATTCGATCCCGATCTATACGCATTTCTTCTGGCGGTGGTGCAACTGCCGCTTCTAACGCAGCAGTGTACGCATACATAAGGTTTTCTTCGATCGATCCCGTGAAAATAAACGGATTTTGGGAAATATACCCAATACTCCTGATAATTTCATTTTTAGGCAGAGTTGAGAGTTCACGGCCATCAATCTGAATACTGCCTGAGGAGTAATTGAACATTTTGCCTATGCTTTGGATGAGGGTACTTTTGCCGCCTCCGGAATAGCCGACGACGGCGAGATGTTCTCCCGCAGCAAGAGAAAATGAAATACCATTTAGAAGGCGATGTCCATCAGTAGTTTCATAAAAAAGATTATTTACTTCGAGCCGGCCAACCAGGGGCTGGTCAGCCGTCTCGACAAGTTCAAGGGAAAATTCCGGGGCTACGTCGAAATAACTCATGGTACGATAGTAGCCAACCGAAGCATTCTGAAATGCCTGATAAAAGTCAATTAACTCCTTCCAGGGATCGAAAAGTTTCTCTTGTGCAGATAAAAAAGCGACCATAGCTCCCAGTGCAAGTTCACCGTGCATAACCAAATAACCGCCAAAAATAAAGACGACAAAAGGTCCAAGGCCAACAAAATAGTTGTTCGCAGTTTTAATTCCGAAACGAAGGAGGGACCATCGAATTCTTATGTTCTGTAACTGCTCGGCAAGATTGTCAAATTTTCTTCCTTCCTGATTATATGCCCCATGTATCTGAACCTCATTGATAGCTGATACGGATTCGGCAATTTGGTTGGAGGTTGTTCGGGAGAGGTCTACTCTTTTTTTGTTCGCAATATTGGCCTTTTTTTGCAGGATGGGGATGACGAATACGACCACTGGGTAGATGAGTAGAGTGGCTCCGGCAAGTTTAGGGTTTAACCAGAATAGATAGCAGGCAAAGGCGAGCAGGGTAAGAATGTTACTCACCGGCACAGCAAAAGCCATACCGACAAAGGTGCCGGCTGTACTGAGTTCGGTCATGAGGGAGGCGACAACCATGCCCGGTTGGGTGGTGCGGAAAAAGCCCAGAGGAAGACTGAGAATATGGTTGTAGAGTTCCTTCCGCATTGCTGTTATCGCTCTCTCTCCAATGAGCGACTGAAGATAGTTGACAGCTAATTTTAGAAGACCTGCTATAGTAATTGCGGCGAGATAGATGGCTGAATAGACAATGAGACCATTCACATTTTGTAGAGCGATTGAGTCGTTGATGATTCGTTTCTGCATTTCCAAGGGCAAAACTCGGGCAAAAACGATTAGGATAATAATGATCAACAAGACGAGTTGAAGTTTAAAGCTATCCTTGAAAACCCAAGAGAAGAGGGATTTTTGGGTTATTAGGGGCGTTGCTTTGTCCTGCTTCATTTGTCGTTCCTCAAAGGGCATCAATAACTTGAAGGAGATTGCCTCCTATTATTGCCGCCTTTCGCCTGGAAGGCGTCTTGTTCATTGAACCAATCTTCCCCATCGACGAAAGACAAACCTGAAAATCATTTATTCTTCAGATTGTAAAGCATTGCCGACTCATGTCCAGTATGTAGTCAATTCCTTATGAGTACAATTGCCTCCTTGTGCGAAAAAACACCTCTAGTTTTATTTTTTCGGCTTTAACTTAAAGAAAATCTTCAGCTGACAGCGAGATTTTCCCTTCTTCTCGTTATTTTTACAATCGTTTGGTTAATATCTTGTGCATAACTTTTTTCTAAGGGTCAACTCATCCAAATTATAAACTATGTTTTGTGATTCGGAGTATTGATTTTTGATTTTTCAGCTTTGCACTATCGAGTCGTTGTCGAAAAGATTTGTTGTGAACAGGGTGCAATGAGTGTATCGCAAAACACTTGACAATGGATTTTAGAACATGTACAAATTTCTTATAAAGAATAAGGTAAAATACTTATGAACATATGCAATAAAATAGGCGTATGTAGTATATGTTGGGAGCAGCAAGCTTTTTTATGATTCTTTAGGTTGTCAGGAGTGGCTTTTTTAGTTGTATTTCTTCTCTGTTTGTCCCATTAATTGGTGCGTTTGACAGAAGCATTTTTCAATTAGTAGATGATGTCAGCATATGCCAATATTCAAATTCAGCTCACAAAATGAGAAGGGAAACTTCAACAAAGGCGCAAACGTATTGTGTGCAATGTTTGGAATGCAGGGTTTGGGAGTGTTACAAGCCACCCTCGACATGCGTATTCTTCATAAGGTGTCCTTTGTAGAGTCTGAATGGCTGTACTAAAGTTTTTATAAAACCATAATGAATTTCTAAGGTACTAAAACAAGACGTAATTTTGAACACGGAAGGAGCAGGAGTAATGAATAATTTGTTGGCTGGAATTATCCCCGGGGAAGGTGGTTTTGAAGGAACCGGATCTGGAAAGTACACTGTTACAATAGGGTTACTGGCGCTGTTGACTGTGGTTGGTGTCGCCGCTGGTGTTCACTCCATCTATGCAGGGCATGAACATACTTATGGGGTGAGTCGTGGAGTCCCCTGGGGTATCCTTATCGCAGCGTATGTCTTTTTTGTGGTAACTTCGACTGGACTTTGCATAGTCTCTTCGGTGGGGCATGTCTTTGGCTTTGAAAATTTCAACCCCATCGCCAAACGGGCAGTGTTTATGTCAATAGGTACCATTGTAGCGGGTTTTCTGGTCATTGCCTTTGAGATTGAAAACTCCTGGCGGATGCCTGTAGGGAATGTGATTGGGGCCAATCCAACCTCCAACATCTGGTGGATGGGAACGTTATACGGCGCCTATCTTTTCTTTATGATGATTGAATTTGTTATGTTGCAGAAAAATAATCATAAAGTCGCCACGGCCTTTGGGTTGGCGGGGTTGTTGACCGGTGTTGTTGCCCATTCCAATCTTGGGGCGGTTTTTGGTCTTCTGAATGGTCGTGAATTTTGGCATGGACCATATATGCCGATCTACTTTATAACCTCTGCTGCCATGTCCGGTTGTGTTGCGATTATCTTCTTTACCTATTTAGCCTATAAGTTTAATGGCTGGAAAATGAGTGAACAAATGAAGAAATCGATGGAAAGCGTTGCGAAAATGGGCGCTCTCATGATGGCGATAATCATCTTTTTCACCAGTTGGAAGATGATCACCGGCGTGACAGGCCATCCTCCGGGAAAATATGAAGCGATGATGGCGCTGTTGACTGGACCGTATGCCCTGAATTTCTGGGTTGGTGAGGTGGCTTTGGGTATGATTATTCCCTTTGTCATCATTATGGCGGTGAAAGGCCGGAATATGAATGCGCTTTTTATTGCTTCTGTCGCTGGGATGATCGGCATCTTCTTTATGCGGTATGATCTGGTCATAGTGGGACAATTAGTGCCGGCTTTCCATGGCATGGGACTTGTTGATTATCCGGAGTTGTATACCTATATGCCTACCCTGCATGAAAATCTTGTTGTGCTGGGTGGAATCGCATTTTGTGGATTGACCTTCTTTATGGGCGAAAGATTGTTTCGTGGGCATGTCTCGGAACATCATTAATCTACTCATAGTAGGTTGAAATTGTTCTACTTAAAGAAAATTATAGGCCCTGGTGGTAATATGTTGCTGAGGGTTGTTGAAAATCAAGAGGCTGAGTATGAAAATAGATGATTTAGAACAGATGGAAAGCGAAGATCTGAGTACCCTTCCTTCAGAGGAACGTCGGAGGTTCCTAAAATTAGGTTTGGTAATCACCGGTATGTATCTTGGAGGGAGTGTCCTGTCCTTGACTTCTGCTAAAAATGTTTATGCATCAGACGTTGTTCCTGAGTTTGGAAAGTATCCCTACAATCCTCACTATACCATGGTTCTCAGGGAGAAATTCTGTATTGACTGTGAACGCTGTAAAGAGGCCTGCGTCAAAACCAACCATGTTCCATCCTATGGATTTCGGACGACTATCCTCGAAAAACGTCGCTCTCTTGGTGGAGAAAAATTTGAGACGACTTTTATGCCTGTTCTCTGCAACCACTGTAATCGACCGCCGTGTGTGAGGGTCTGTCCGACAACCGCGACATGGAAGGACGAGAAAACAGGTATTGTTCGTATGAATCCAGGCCGTTGTATCGGCTGCAAAACATGTATGACTGCTTGCCCTTATAATGCGAGATATTTTAGAGAAGAAACGAGGGCTGTGGACAAATGCGATTTCTGTTGGGAAGCAAGGTTATCCAAGGGAGAGACGACAACGGCCTGTGTCGAAGCCTGTCCCGCTGATGTGCGTGTCTTCGGCAATCTGGCTGATCCGAAAAGCAGGGTATCTCAGCTTGTGCATTCACCGGATACAATGGTGTGGGTGTTGCGGCCGGAAACGGGTGCTGTCCCGAATGTATTTTACATAAATTCATAAGCTGGAGAGTAGTTTGATCTTCTCCAAGCCCCAGGCTGGAAAAGTGACGATGATTCGTAGGAGAAAAAAATGAAGAAGATTATTTTATTAACTGCTGTATGTGTTTTTCTGCTGTCCGGTGCGTTGCTTTGGGCCAGTGGGGATACACAGGTTAAAGATGAGTACGATGAAGATACCTACGGCCCTAAAGATCCTATTGTCTGGGTGAAACCTGTGAAAGCGGTCGTCTTTGAACACAAGATTCACACCATGGGGGCTGGACTGGAGTGTGATTCCTGCCATGATGATCTGTTCGTAATGGAGGCCGGCGCTGCCGAACAAAAAGAAGATTTCACTATGGCGACGTTATATGAAGGGGGCTATTGCGGCTCCTGCCACGACGGTTCTACAGCCTTTGCCTCGAATACTCGCTGTACCGCCTGCCATATTGGTGTCCGAGGGAACGCTCGGCTTCACAAAGAGAGTAGTGCGAATGAAAAAGCACATTAGTACAGACGAACCGTTTCTCTTGTTTTAGATGTAATGACAAGACGTTTAGTTTTGCCGTCAGGGGTGGCTGAAATGAGCCGTGACTCGTTTTACATTTAACAAGTTTGAATCATTATAGGTAGTTGGTTTTCGCCACCTATCAAAAAAGAAAGGACCGTTAATCATTTTAACGGTCCTTTCTTTCATTTTGTCTGACAATTGTTCAGATCCAAAGCAGAATTCTCCCATCTCCTCCAATTTTTGATTCATTGCGACCGCTCAAAATTCGCCCATATGTTCGCTGTTGTCTTTAAGTGTTTGATTGAATAGCGAAAATATGTTGAGGCAACCTCTCCGTTTGTGCCGCCACACCCCTTAATCGAATCGTTAATTTTTTCGTTCTTGTTATTATCTAAGTAAAATCAGGGTGTTATTTGTGTTCTCTTGATGACGCAAAATTCGCCCAGATAGGAACGTGGTCCGGGAGTATTGTGCGTCCTACCGGGGAAGTGTTCATTCGGGATAATTCTGTTTTTTTATGGAGGATCTTTTGAAAACATAAGAAAAACAATTACATATGCGTATTTATGCTGGGTGTCTTCGATCCTAATGTTTATGGCACATCTCTTGCTGTTTAAGAAGTAGCTTAAGGATAGTTCTTATAACACTATATGGAGGATGTCATGGAAACTACGCTACACAAACAAATAATAGACGGTCCCATCGAAAGTATTTGGCTTAATCTCTGGAAATTGGCTGAGCAGGTAAGCGAATGGTTCTGGTTTCTGTTCTCATTTTCTCTTTTTGTTGTACTGGGCCCCTTTAGCGCTCCCATTGCATTGATCGCTCTCTTTAAATTTGGGCTGGAGGATCATGATCATCAGGAACCTGACTCAGTATCTTAATAATATTTGTAATGATGTTCTTATCTTGCATAAAAATCAGTTTTAAAGAGAAGGAGATATAAAATGGAAGGGAACGTATCAATCACCACTTCGCCTGCATCAGTCAGATTTCCGGTAAATAAACTCATGTGGTTGAGTCTATTTATGATTGCAATTGGGGTGGCGGGAGCGGTCTATGCTCAATGGATAGGGCATCATCATGCTTTTGCGAATACTCGTGAAATGCCTTGGGGAATGCTTATCGGAGTGTATGCATATTTTGCTATTATTTCTACCGGACTCTGTGTTTTGGCAGCATTCAGCCATGCCTTTGGCGGCAATCAGATGGCACCATTGGCCAACAGGATGGTCTGGCTATCGATTATAACGCTTCTCGGTGCTTTCACTGTCATTGGTCTGGAAATTGAAAATCCGTGGCGAATGCCACTGGGAGTTCTTTTGCATCCTAATGTTACTTCCAACATTTGGTGGATGGGAACACTTTATGGTATGGCTGTTGGTATCATGTTTTTTGAGCTTTACTTAATCATAAAAAAACGGTTTTCAGCTGCGATTATTCTAGGGGTTGTCGGAGCAATTGCTGAAGCGCTCGCGAACAGCAACTTGGGTTCTGTATTTGCATCGCTGCATTCCCGCCCCTTTTGGTACGGTTCCCAGCTCCCCGTATTCTTTCTGGCCTGTGCAGTTTTATCCGGGGCCGCAGCGATCGTGATGTTCACTCATTACAGTCATATACTGCAGAGACGGATTATGAGTGAAGACACCTTGAAAGGATTGCAGACCGCCGGGAAGATCATGGTTCTTATGACCTTTCTGGTCACCCTGGCAACGGTATGGAAATTCGTTAATGCCTATTGCAGTACAGACGAAATGATCATGGCGGCCAATTCTTTAGTGAAGGGATCTTTGTCGACGAGCTTTTGGGTCTTTGAGATCTGCATTGGCTTGGTTTTGCCTTGTCTGCTTCTGGTCGTCAGCCGTTTATCGTCGATCCATGCTCTATCCACTGCCGCACTGATGGTCCTTGTTGGACAGTTTTTCTCCCGTTACAATCTCGTTGTGTCTGGCCAAATTGTTCCAAATGATCATGAGTTTGTCGGTGTCCCACAGTATCTCACTTATATGCCGTCTACGGCTGAATATCTTATAGTAATTGCAGGGATTGGAGTGGTTGCTTTTGGCTTTATCCTCGGAGAACGGCTTCTCGATGGCAGCTTTAATGGGAAAACTTCTCACTGATTGATAGAGAACTTGCGCCCCGTAAGGGGATACTAAAAAGAGTCTCAAGCTTTTTAGAAGGATCACGAATTCTTCCGGTGCTGGATGAGATTTCGGCATTGGAAGGATCGGAAGGAGAAAAAGCCATGAAAGAAAAGAAAGCCCTATTCACCATCGGAATAGCTGCGGATATGTTGGATATCCATCCGCGTACTCTCCGTAATTATGAGGATGCTGGACTCATCTGTCCAAGCCGAAAGGGTTCATGGAGATACTTTACCTTGCGTGACATTCAGTGGGTTGAATGTCTAAGAGAGATGGTTCATGAACATGGAATCAGTATAAATGCAGTAAAAAAACTACTGAAGTATACTCCTTGTTGGAATATCATAGATTGTCCTTTTGAAAAAAGAAGACGCTGTTCTGCGTTTTTCTCAAACACATTAGTTCCTAATAAGATAAATAGAATTGTGCCTCCACCAATGAATGACGATATCGCGGCATAGTATTGAATTCTTTCGCCTTGCCTCTGTTTGAAATTTATCTGTGCCTTTTAAGTGTGTTGCCGATTAAGATCGCTGATCTTATGATTCGTACACCCCTCAGGGGTGTACTTTAACTCCTCCCCCCCCTTCTTTTTTTACTTGGTGCGAGTTTTTTAGTAGAACAGCCACACAGCACGTTTGAAATGTTCTTTCTCCTTTATTCGCACTCCGATCCTTTCTCATTTTTCTCCCAATTTATAAGAAACATCTCTCAAAAAGAAACTGTACTCCTTGTGCATTTAAAGGCGCAGAATACGTCCTTCTGAAAAAGGGCATATTCTGCGTCCATAAAAAGTAAAAAATGACGGAGTGCTCACGATTAAACGGTGTAAGGAAAAAAATCGTAATATGAGTGGTTTGCAGTTTTGTTAGAGGCGTATGGACATAACAATGACCCGTTTACTAGTGAAAACTAGTAATCAATAAGTTGACAACTGTAACTGTAAGGTTTAGGGGTATGATAAGTTTCACAGAAGTGAAAGTTCGTCGAGGAACCACGAGTTTGATTGAATGACAAGATATTTGAACAGGAGGGACTATGGAAGGAATCTACTTTCTCATAATTTGGATAGGCAGTGCAATAGTGCACACATTGTATGAGCTAAAAGTGAAACCGTATTTTGACACCTATAGAGAAAATACGGGTAAATGGCCATTTTTTTAAGAAACGTTAACAATAACAATATATTTCTTCTATGAGAGGTGACAAATGAACAATGTCTTGGCAGGAATACTTCCGCAGGAAGGTGGCCTTGAAGCGGCCGGATCAGGAAAGTACAGCCTTACAATAGGGTTACTGGCGCTGTTGACTGTGGTTGGGGTCGCAGCGGGTGTTCACTCCATCTATGCAGGGCATGAACATACTTATGGGGTGAGTCGTGGAGTCCCCTGGGGTATCCTGATCGCAGCTTATGTCTTTTTTGTGGTAACTTCGACTGGACTTTGCATAGTCTCTTCGGTGGGGCATGTCTTTGGCTTTGAAAATTTCAACCCCATCGCCAAACGGGCAGTGTTTATGTCAATAGGTACCATTGTAGCCGGTTTTCTGGTCATTGCCTTTGAGATTGAAAACTCCTGGCGGATGCCTGTAGGGAATGTGATTGGGGCCAATCCAACCTCCAACATCTGGTGGATGGGAACGTTATACGGCGCCTATCTTTTCTTTATGATGATTGAATTTGTTATGTTGCAGAAAAATAATCATAAAGTCGCCACGGCCTTTGGGTTGGCGGGGCTGTTGACCGGTGTTGTTGCCCATTCCAATCTTGGGGCGGTTTTTGGACTTCTGAATGGTCGTGAATTTTGGCACGGACCATATATGCCGATCTACTTTATAACCTCTGCTGCCATGTCCGGTTGTGTTGCGATTATCTTCTTTACCTATCTTAGCCTATAAGTTTAATGGCTGGAAAATGAGTGAACAAATGAAGAAATCGATGGAAAGCGTTGCGAAAATGGGCGCTCTCATGATGGCGATAATCATCTTTTTCACCAGTTGGAAGATGATCACCGGCGTGACAGGCCATCCTCCCGGAAAATATGAAGCGATGATGGCACTGTTGACTGGACCGTATGCCCTGAATTTCTGGGTTGGTGAGGTGGCTTTGGGTATGATTATCCCCTTTGTCATCATTATGGCAGTGAAAGGCCGGAATATGAATGCACTTTTTATTGCTTCTGTTGCTGGGATGATCGGCATCTTCTTTATGCGGTATGATCTGGTGATAGTGGGACAATTGGTACCGGCTTTCCATGGTATGGGACTTGTTGATTATCCGGAGCTGTATACCTATATGCCTTCCCTGCATGAAAATCTTGTTGTGCTGGGTGGAATCGCATTTTGTGGACTGACCTTCTTTATGGGCGAAAAATTGTTTCGTGGGCATGTCTCGGAGCATCACTAATCAATGGCGCAACCACGGTTTTCCCTCTCGTTGTGTGGTGTAAAATCGGGTATGGTTGCTCCATTTGAAAATTTGAGGAGATTATTGCCCATGGTGAGGAAGAAATCACAGGTAGAACCAATAAGGAAAGATCTTCCTATCTATCCTATTGGAGTGGCTGCAAAATTGTTGGACGTTCATCCGCGTACCCTGCGAATTTACGAGGATGAAGGTCTGATTAAACCTACCCGGGAAGGTAACAGAAGGCTGTATTCAGCAAATGATATCACCTGGGTAGGTTGTTTGCGGAGACTCATTCATGATGAGGGGATCTCAATTCCCGGTATTAAAAAACTTCTGCGATATGCCACATGCCATGAAATAGCGGATTGCCCAAAAGAAATCCACTGTAGCTGTGATGCGGTAGTTGATAGAGCGATCCCGCGGAGCCTTCGTCTTGCTGGAAATGCGGAAGAAGAGAGAAGGGCTAAAGAAAGAGATATCGCTGCCAGGAAACAATCGCAAAAAACAGAAAAAAAGGAAAAATCAAAAGGGCGAAAGGTACAGTGAGAAGAATTTAGTACCGCCAGTTCTTTTTGTTTTAAAACCAAATAAAAACGGCCTGTCCAATTATGTTGGAGAGGTCGTTTTTTTTATTTGCAGTTCTGCCTTTGTAGTAAATAAAAAAATATTGTATTTATCAGTTGTCCTGAGGATGAATGGACCACTGTTACGTAACAGGCTTATTGAGAAATGGTATGGAGCTGGATGCAACATGGGGTCCGAAGATTGCGAGAGATTTCTTCAAAAGGTTCTTTTATGAATAAGAAAGCATATGGTCCTATCAAACAAAAACAAGTCTCGACATTGGTCTTTGAACAATTGAGGGACAATATTTTTCGTGGGCAATTGAGTCCAGGGGAGCTGTTGCCACCGGAGCGGGAGCTGGCCAGCACTATGCAGGTTAGCAGAACTTCTGTAAGAAACGCTCTTACTCAACTGATCACCATGGGATATTTGGAGACTCGTCAGGGCAAAGGAACATCTGTCGTGGACAGGAGAGGCGCTGGCGTAAATAATCCGTTTGCACATATCATTTCTTCTGGTCGTTCTTCTGTGGATGAACTGCTTGAGTTCCGGATTGGTCTCGGCACACATGGGGGCATGCTGGCGGCACAGAGAGCTACTGACAGTGATATTGAGTTCATGGAAAGTGTGATGGAGAGGTCCGGCAAGATTGAGTCGAACGCCCAGGCTGAAACTGAGGCAGATATTGCCTTCCATATGGGAATTGCCTACGCAACCCATAATTCAGTGTATGTTGATTTGACCAGGCAATTTTATGAGTACATGTTCTATCGATTAAAGGAATTGCATTGTTTTCTTTATGAAATAAAAACGAATCTCGATCAGATTGATCAGCAGCACGCCGCAATTTTAGCTGGCATTAAGGCCCATGATCCTGATGCTACCCGGACAAGTATGCTGAACCACATCCAATTTTTGCGCGATGTTCTACGGAAGCACTATTACGCACCTTAGAAATTCTTTTCCTGTTTCTTATGAAAAAATTTCGTGAGTGTAACGTCTCGTGGGGTATTTGAGCAATGATGATCAGGTCGCCTTTATGATGACCAGGGTGATATCGTCTTCCTGAGCCAGATCTCCTCTGAATAAATCCACCGCATTGACAATAGCTTTCTGAATGTCTTGAGCAGAGTCTGGCGCGTGATTTCTGATGGTTGTCTCCAGTCGTTCATGACCAAAAAACTCTCCGGTTTTGTTACGGGTCTCGTTTATTCCATCCGTCCCAATAAGAATGATATCGCCACCTTCAATGGTAGACAAAATGTTATCCTCATAAGGAAAGGTTTCGTCAATTCCCAGCACCAGTCCGGGGCCTTCAAGATGTGAAAAAATGTCGAGATTGGCATGGAAAACCAAAGCCGGTTCATGCCCTGCCCGAATCCATTTAAGTCCTTTTGTCGAAGTGTCTAACTCCAGGAAAAACATGGTTGTAAATCGACCACTCTTCGAACAGTCGCGGGTAATATGGCCGTTGACATCTTTGAGTAGCTGGGCTGGGTTTTGGTAATCCCGGATGGCTGAGGTAAGAAAGGCTCGTACAGAGGTCATGAGCATGGCTGCGCTAATACCGTGGCCGCAGGCGTCGGCGACCACAATACCAAGTTTGCCGAGGGGGAGAAAAAAGTAGTCATAGTAATCTCCTCCTGTCTCATCACAATAGATCGAGGTACCGCTGATATCAAAATTATCAAGATATGGGCTGCGATCAGGAAGGAGATTTTGCTGGACCTCTTCCGCCATTTTCAGAGAACTGATCAGTTTAAACCTGTGTCGCAAGCCATCAATCATATGGTTCGTATGTTCTGCGATTATGCCGAATTCGTCGTAAGTAGCAACAGGTACCTTGGATGAGAGATCTCCATTTCTTACCCGCTCCAGAACTTTCGTCTCGTTGTCGAAAAGGAGTTTCAGATTACGCGAGTAGGAGAAAATAAGGTTTACTGTCAGTATCATAAGCACAGCCATGATGAAAAATATTTCATAGGTAACTGAGAGTTGCGCCGCAGCGATGGATTGCTCGTCCTGGGCCGTCCGGGTGAGCCATTCAATATCACGGTCAAAGACCAGAATGAGGACGAGGGAGACTAGAATTGAGGCAGCCACAGTAACAAAAGTAAATTTTCGGGTTATGGGAAAAAGACGATTCGGCAGAGATGAAATTGTATTTCTTGCTTTTGCCCCAAGAATAACCTTTCGTTCCTGAGTCAGGGAGGAGTCGAGACCGATAAAAAAACCAGCCACAATACAGCCTATCAGCATTGAGACGAGATTTGGCAGAGGGATGTCATAAGCGATTCTGTCATAGCTGTTAATGAAGCATACCCGCAAGACAGCAGAGTCCGAAGTCGAGGATAAATGCTCTTTTGGATTGTGATATTTCCGCCGCTGAATGGACAAAGGACCTTTGTAAAAAAGGTCTGGCCAAAAGCACTAACACGAATCCGATTAGTATGATTATCCCCAGATCCACGGGGGATAGAGAGGCTAAAATCGGTCAGACCTGCCCGCCATAGTAGGTCAGTGCTAGAGCGGCGAAGGCATATTGTGCAAGTATTCTCATACGCTTATTTTTACCTGGAAGAATATAATTTTTGAGCCGAACCTCTCTACTTTTCTCAAAGATGAGAGGGATGAGAGCTTTTGTCAAGTTAACCGGAAGATTCGGAGGATCAAGTCGAGAAAAGAAATTAAGTCGATAGTTTCCAGAGGATCAGTAAGGTTATACTTTTCTATTTTTCTGCGTAAAGTATCTTTTGAAATGCCCAATTCCCTGCAGGTAAGCATCTTTTTCCATTTGTTGCGTTGTAGAGAAAGTTGGATTGCACTTTTTTCGATATTTTCAAGAGACAGTCCTTCATATGCGGAAAGCAGGGGAGAGTCGAGTTGTTCTTCTTTGTCCGCTAAATGTTTCCGGCAGGTGTTCAAGCTGAATAAAGCCACCGGGACAGAGGATGAAACCGTATTCGATTATGTTTTCCAATTCACGAATATTGCCCGGATATTTGTATTTCATCAGGAGGGTGAGTACCTCATCAGCTCACTCCGACGATATCTTTTTGTTTTTCTGCTCTGAATTTTTTCACAAAATGTTCCAGTAGCAGGGGGATGTCTTCAATTCTCTCCCTGAGTGGTGGGAGCAGGAGGTTGACGACGTTAAGACGATAATAGAGATCGTCCCTGAATTCTCCACGTTTAACCAGTTCGAGAAGATCTTTGTTGGTGGCGGCGATGATTCGGACGTCGGCCTTTATCGGACTGTTGGATCCCAGTGGTTCATAGACCTTCTGCTGCAGGACACGAAGGAGTTTAACCTGGAGGGATTGCGGAATATCCCCGATTTCGTCTAAAAATATCGTGCCTCCTTCGGCAGCCGCAAAGCGTCCGAGCTTATCTTTGCGGGCATCGGTAAATGCACCGGCTTTATAACCAAACAGTTCAGACTCAAGCAGGGTATCCGGCAGGGCGCCACAATTTACCACAATAAAAGGTTTGTCATTTCTGGTAGAAGCATGAAAAATGGCGCTCGCCACCAGTTCTTTTCCTGTACCGCTCTCTCCGAGTATCAGCACATTGCTTTCGCTTTTGGCAATTTCCGGCATGATTTGAAACATCCGCTGCATGGCAGGGCTCTTGCTGACCATTTGTTCGAAGGTGTATCTTTTGGTCAGTTGCTGGCGCAGACTCGTTTCGACACTGAGATCACGAAAAGTCTCTACTCCGCCTAAAACATTTCCGTCGTGGTCGACCAGCGGAGCAGCGCTGATACTTACTGAAACCTTGTTGCCGTTGCGGTTTTTGATGGTTATTGTCCGATTTGCGACTGGTAGGCCGGTGTAAAGACTCTCCGCGATGGCGCAGTTTTTACCGCAGATGGAAGAGCAGAAGACATCACTACAATATTGGCCGATTGCCGATTCCCGGTCCCAGCCGGTGATCAATTCTGCAGAAAGATTGAAAGAGGTTATTCGCCAATCACGATCCACTGTAAAAACCCCGTCAGCAACCGAGTCCAGAATAAGTGCTTTTTGTAACCATTTGGTATTATCTCTAAATGATTGTACTCCTCCAAGTATGTTGCCATTATGACCGACAAAAGGTGCTGCGCTGACGGTGACTGGAATCGAATAACCGTCTTTGCCAATTATAAAAAGTTCTTTATCAACGATGGGATTTTTCTCCTGCATGCAAGTGCCTAAGGGGCAACTCTCGAAATTCTTACTCGATTGAAGGATCTCAGAACATATTTTGCCCAGTACTTCAGCTTCGACATAGCCGGTGATTTTTTCAGCAGCCCTGTTAAAAGAAGTGATTCTGCCTTTAGGATCGACGGTAAAGACTCCATCAGCAACGGCTGAAAAGATGAGTTCATATTGCAGAGTGGTGGTGATATCGGTAAAGGTCTCAACGCCGCCGATAACATTGTTATACATGTCAATTATTGGTGCGGCACTCAGTTTTACCGGGACGGATCGACCGTCTTTGGCCTCGATAAAGGCAATCCGTCCCGAAACCACTGTTTTGGTGTGAATGCAATCGGAAATTGCACAATTGCTGCGGCAAATATTTGCTTTAAATACTTCCTTGCAACAGCGTCCAAGAACCTCACTTTCTTTCCAGCCGGTGATTTTTTCAGCAGCGGAATTGAAACTGGCTATCTTCCAGTTCTTGTCGACGGTAAACACTCCCTCGGCGATACTGTTCAGGGCAAGACGGCTGGCGGCTAATGGATCGGAAAGATCTGAAAAGCTGATAACAGCCCCAATGGAGTGTTCCGTTTTTCCAGGGAGGGTTACGATTCTCAACTGAACAGCGTTTTTTTCACCGTTGATGGGGTTATTTACAGTCAATTCTAAGTTCTGACTGCCGCTTTCCTCTGAAAGTGTGCCGATATGTGAGCAGATGGATCTGAAGCGGAGATCGTTGTAAAATATATCACGGCAGTGCTTGCCGATGATGTCCCGGCTATCCCGGCCAAGGATGATTGAAGCTTTATGGTTACAGGAGGTAATTATCCAGTTCTCATCGACGGTAACAAAGCCGCTGGTGAGGCTTTCCGATTGAGGGACAGCAGTGAGGGATGTCATGTTCGTTTTTTGGGCAAAGGTTAACTCGTGTTCATCATGATCAGCCCTTTTTCCCTAACTCTTCGTTGTTCTCAAAATTTAATGCTCGGAATATTAACTATATGCCTGCGGTTAAATTTATCGAACGCCTCAATTTAGAATAAAATGACCCGTTTCAGGATGAACACAAACTAGGATATCAGCTTTTGCACATTTCATTATATACTTAAGCGCTTGTTCCAACAAGTACTACGCTGTATGTAGTTGAGGTTGCAGTGGTAAAATGGTATGAAAAAATTAACGCAATATTTGTCTCCCTTAATTATTGATTTTTGCGGAAAAAAGCGTGAAAATGATAAGAGACATTCCTGCCGGATTAATTGTCCCGCTGAGTATTGACCTTCTCGTATGCACTTGTTTACGGCAGCTCATAGGCTCGTTCATCTCGTAACCGGAAAACCGCCATGAAAAGCAATTGTCCACCATTGACCGGCAGCTCAGATAAGCCGGATTGCCGAATCAGTCCAAAGGGATTGCCGAAAGGGGTGGGAATTGAACTTTTCCACTCAATCCAGGACCCCTTATTGGTTGTGACTCCTCAGGGGGAAATAATTCAGGTAAATTCCGCTTTGTTAAAAGCAGCTAATAAAACGCCTGATGAAGTGATAGGCAAAGGGATTTGCCAGATTATTCATGGCGGACGCTGGCCCCATATAAAATGTCCCTTGGAAGAGTTTCTCCTGACCAATTCTTATAGGGTAGAGGAAACCAGATTGCCAGGTCTGGGCGGCGAATATAGTCTGACCGTTGTTCCCGTGGAGCAGGGGCCAAAAGGCAAGGATCTGATTCTGGTAATTGCAAGAAAACTTACCCAGGATGAGGTGAGGAAGGTTGAGTCTATTCGTACTGCTCAGCTGGCAGCTATAGGGGAACTCGCTGCTGGAGTGGCCCATGAGGTGAATAATCCTATCAATGGGATTATCAACTTTGCCCAGTTGCTCTATGATGACTGCCCTGAAGAGAGTGAGCAGGCGATGCTTCTGAAAAAGATAGTTCAGGAAGGGGAAAGAATCGCCACAATCACCTATAATCTGCTCTCTTTTGCTCAGAGGAAATGAAAATGAGCAGACCCTTGTGGATGTGAACGAGGTGGTTTCGGATTGTCTTTCTCTGGTTGAACACCAATTAAAAAACGACGGGATTATCATCAGCACTGATCTCCTGCTGCCCTCTACTCATGTTGTCGGCAACCATCTGCAACTCATGCAGGTGGTGCTCAATGTGATCAGCAACAGCCGATACGCCCTCAATGAGAGATACCCTCAAAACCTCGCCCGACAAAAAGATACATTTTTCTTCAAAGCTTGTTGAAATTGATGGTCGAAAATATTGCCGACTTGTTGTCAGAGACCATGGAACAGGGATACCGCAGGGGATCTTAGATAAACTCTTTGACCCGTTTTTTACCAGTAAGCCGGCCAGTAAGGGGACAGGACTCGGGCTCAGTATCAGTTATGGCATTGTGAAGGAATCATAACGGCATCCTTCGGGTCGATTCCATTCTTAATAAATATACGGAAATGATCGTCGAAATTCCTTCTTCGGAGCAGTAATGCAGATAGAAAAGCAGGATATTCATATTCTCATAGTCGACGACGAGGAAAGCATACGCATCACCTTTGAGATGTTTCTAAAAAGGGAAGGGTATGGCAAAATTTCGACAGCTGCAACCCTGGAAGAGGCGCTGGCTTTGATCAATGAACAGTCATTTGATCTGATCATCAGCGACATTGTACTCGAAGGCGCCAGCGGCACAGAATTACTGCGCTATATCCGGCAAACCGGGGTGCAATGTCCGGTTGTCATGATAACAGGGTTCCCCAATCTGGAGAGTGCCGCCGAAGCGGTTCGCCTTGGTGCTTTTGATTACATCTCCAAACCTGTTAACAAGGAGACTCTGCTTCGTTTCGTGCGACAGGCCTTGAAGCACTGGCAGACTTGCCATGGAAAAAGGTGCGCTCCAGCGAGAAAATGAAAAATTCAGGCGATATCTCGAGGTCATTTTTAAATCTGTTAGTGATGCAATCATTACCGTGAACGAAAAGATGGAGATTATCCAGCTCAATAATACCGCGCGCACATGGTTGGGGGACCTGGATACCGATACCGTTCACCAACTCAAGGATCTGCCGGGAGAAATGGGACGAGCTTGTTTCCTCGATGCCAGTCAGGTCGTGAAAAATGGTGATGTGGTCAGGGAACATCAGGTTGAATGTTATAAATCGGATGGTACGATTCGGATGATAAGCCTCAACGCTGCCCCAATAAAGGATGCGGTTGAAGAATTCAATGGTGCTGTGATTGTCGCCCGCGACATTACCCTCGGTTTACCGGAGGATAAAAAAAATAAAAGAAACCAGTTTCATGCTTTCGTTGGTGCCAGCAATGTCATGCAGGAAATCTATCGTCTGATAGAAAATGTCGGCAGGGTTGATACGGCTGTATTGGTAACAGGCGAGTCGGGGACGGGCAAGGAACTGGCTGCCGAGGCACTTCATGCCGAAAGTCTAAGAAAGGATAAGGCTCTTGTTAAAGTCGATTGTGCAGCGATGCCTGAGGATCTGCTGGAGAGTGAGCTGTTCGGCCATAAAAAAGGGGCTTTTACCGGGGCAGACCGCGACCGACCGGGGAGATTAATACTGGCAGATAAAGGGACTCTTTTTCTTGATGAAATAGGGGATATCTCGCCGAGAATGCAGTTGCGTCTGCTGCGTTTTCTACAGGAAAAAACATTTAATCCAGTTGGGCAGGATCGCATCGTTCATGTGGATGTTCGGATTATCGCCGCAACCAATGTCGATCTCATGCAGAAAGTTAAGGATGGTGCATTTCGAGAGGATCTTTATTATCGATTGAAGGTTGTCGAGATAAATCTCCCACCTCTTCGAGACCGACAAGAGTGTATTCCCCTTCTTGTGTATCATTTCCTCGCAAAATTTCGGGATAAACTTGCCAAGAAAATTATTAATATTTCCGATCAGGCAATGGACATCCTCAGGTCATATCCCTGGCCCGGTAATGTCAGAGAACTGCGGCATGTCATCGAAAGGGCATGCGTCCTCTGCAATGGAAAAACTCTCCTGAAAGAGCATTTACCGGATGAAGTTCTGCACTCAAAAACTTTAGAAGAACATAAAGACCAAACTGGTAGACAAATTCGGTCAACACCTGTAGTGAAGTCAAATATTAAACAATATGAGAGTTTCAAGAGTGAAGAGGAACAGATTGTGGAGGTTCTAAGAGCCACCGGCGGCAATAAAAGCAAGGCGGCAAAACTCCTCGGCGTTGATCGCAGCACACTTTATCGCAAGATGAAACGATATAAGCTTTGAATGAGTTTTTCCTGCCATATGACTATTGAAAATCACGTTTATCTAAAACGTCGTCACCTTGATTTTTCCAACCCTGAGATGAAACGTTGCATATATGTTGCAAAAATGATGCAAAAGCGTTGCGGTAAGTGAACTGGCATTGGTGTGCAACACTATTGCACCATTTTTTTCAAGAGATTGTGTTCTGTAAAACACAACAAATTCGAGAGCTTATTGAGTTAGTCATCGTGACCTGGGTCTTTCTGTGAAATGCCGTATCGCTTTTTGCAGAAAATGTTGCATTTGTAAATATAAAATAAAAACAAAATAACATTGTTAAGTGAGTTACTTATGTATCCTCCAGAGTTCCAGTCAAAACTGTGGCATGTAAAATGCAACGGAAGAAGTAAGACAGAAAAATCGATCTGCTACAAAAAATTCCGGAACATTCATGGGACCAGGTAGGGAGGAAGAGAATGAAAACTCAATTTACAGCGGTTAAAACGAGAAATGCAGTACGAACCGATGATAGAGTGGAAGCGCAAATTTCTAAGGTTGGTTTTGCAGTAATTGGACTCTCTTCCTGTGCTATAGGAATCTGGGCTGCTGCTAGTCTGCTGGGTGGAATGGTGGCAAGTGGCGGTCCCATTGCTCTTCTCGCCAACTGGTTGAAGGCAGTTATCGGATGATTTTGTAAAAAGAAATTTCTACAAAAAAGGTGGGCAAAATGGCAAACAGTACACGAATTCAGCGGCAAGAAGGCACAAAGGTAACTGATAGAGGGAGCGTTTCAACAGAGGTTTCCAAAGTAAGCATTACATTCGTTGCAATTCTGGGAGTCGCTGTCGGAGTGTGGAGTCTTGCTTGCATTGTCGGCGGCCTGGCCGCGAGCGGAGGACCTCTGAATCTTGTTGGCGCTTGGTTTAAAGCGGTAACCGGAATGTAAACAGCTCGCGCAGATTTATATTATTTACAACCGAATCGTTCGTATCAGGGCCAGGATTGACTATCATCCTGGCCTTTTTTTGCGTTGGTTTCAATCAGTCAATCAATGGTTATATTGGATGCAGATAAACCAACCCCAAGAACGATCTTCAATTCTTCAGGAAAGTGCGGTATAAAAATAAGAGAGTCTTTTTCTTTCACCTTTATCTGGAGTCCGAATGGCAATACTCGTCAGGAATCTCTTTATTTTTTTCATTGTGTTGTCCGCGTTAATCATGGGTGGACTTTCTCTACGTATCGAACAGAGATTGCCTGAAAGGGATTATAGTGAGTTTTTGCAGGATCTCAACGGTCAACAGATAACTGAAATTGATTTTACAGGGAATAAGGCGAATATCACCCTGAAATCAGGATTTAGATATTCCGCGAGGGTACCTGACGTAGCATCCCTGGCAGAAAAAATTCCTCTCTCAACCACTCGGGTCACTTTTCATGAAGATTATACGCTCTATTATTTTCAGGGCGGCCTTTTCGCCTTGGCCCTGGCTCTTGCTTTTATTGTCTGGCTTTCCATCTCGGCAAAGAAAACCGAAAATGGTTCAAATAAATTTGCCACCGACAAACTCATCAGTGCCTGGCGGTAACAGGGAGGCTGTAACATTTAATGACGTTGCGGGGGTTCCTGAGGCAAAAGAGGAGTTGGAAGAGGTAGTATCTTTTCTGAAAAATCCGCAGCAGTTCAATCGTCTTGGTGCCTTTATGCCGAAAGGATTACTGCTTCAGGGGCCGCCAGGAACCGGCAAAACACTGCTGGCTCGGGCAATTGCAGGGGAAGCTGGGGTGCCCTTCTATAGCTTTAGCGGCTCCGATTTCGTCGAAATGTTTGTCGGCGTCGGTGCTTCACGGGTTCGGGATCTGTTCAGCGAAGCTAAAAGACATACACCGTGCATCGTGTTTATAGATGAAATCGATGCAGTGGGCAGCAGCAGGTCGTCAGCGTCAACAGATGGCCAGGATGAACGGGGGCAGACGCTGAATGCCCTGCTGGTTGAAATGGATGGTTTTAGCTCGACGGATAACATCATGGTTCTGGCGGCGACAAATCGTCCGGATATTCTTGATTCTGCACTTTCCAGACCAGGAAGGTTCGATCGCAGGATCACCTTGTTGCCTCCCGATGTTAAAGGGAGGGTCAAAATCCTTGAGGTTCATAGTAAAAAAGTTATTTTATCCCCGGAAATTGACTTTGAAGAGATTGCTCAGATGACTTCGGGCTTTACCGGTGCCGAACTGGCTAATCTTGTCAATGAAGCGGCCCTTCTTGCAGGCAGGGATAGCTGTGACGCGATAAGTAAGCATCATTTTGATATGGCCCGTGACCGGATTATGCTCGGGGTCGAAAGAAAGGGCGTCATTCTTACCGATAAGGATAAACATATACTTGCCAACCACGAGGCGGGGCATGCAATCATTGCTAAAATGCTCCCCGGCTCTGATCCCGGTGCATAAGATAACCATCATTCCAAGGGGACGGGCACTCGGCCAGACACAACAACTGCCGTTGGGTGATCGAACAGCGTACAGTAAAACTTATCTGACCAACAGAATTACCACACTCCTTGGCGGCAGGGCAGCGGAGAAAATAATCTTTGACAGTCGAACGACACGAACCGAAAATGACCTCCTCCAGGCAACGGAAATCGCAACGAATATGGTTTGTCGTTGGGGCATGAGCGAGGCCCTTGGACCACAGGCATATGCAGTTGGGGATACTTCATTTTTAGGAGATGAAGCCTCACTCAGGTTCATGATGAGTAATGATACAACCAGCCTTATTGATCGGGAAATCAAAGGGTTGTTGTCGAGCTGCTATAAGCAGGCGGTAGAAATCCTGAAACGCGAGCGGCTCTTTCTCAATGCTCTTTCGGATATTCTCTTTCAGGTCGAGACTCTGGACGCTGAAGAGTTCGAGATTATCTATCAATGCTCAGTTACCAAAAAAGCCGAGGAAGAAGGGAAAAAGGAGAAGATATCGGAATGCAGTGTCTGCCCGGCAAGAGGTAACTGCCTTCAATCGAAGGCAAACTGAAAGTCTATGTATTCCCTTAAAAGACTCGTTTGGTTAGCTTTTCTTGTGGTGTCTATACTGCTCGCAGGCATAATCCTTTTGGGAGGTTACCAATACCGACTGGCAAACGGATACAAGCAGGTCATAAGTCAGAATGAAAGTGCTCTGTTTCATTTCATGACCATTCGGGAGATGATCACTGAGACTCTTATTGACGGTAACTGGGAGCGCGTAGATCGGGTGAACGTTGATATCGAAAAGTTGAATTCTGAGCTCTCCCGGCTTAAAGAAAACAAGCTGGTTTCCGCAGAATTAAAGTTGGCTCTGGTCGATAAGATAGATCTCACCGGCCTGGCAATCCTCTTGCGCCAGGTCATAACTGGTTCAGACAAGGTGAAACGGAGCATGCAAGTGCAGGAGCAGCTACGGTCTATGTCGGACTTTCTGCTTCAATATGATCGGATCATCGTCGGTGAGGCCAGGGAACAGATCGTCAATTTTCAGAGAGTGGTCATCGGTGCTCTTGGGGTTGATTATCAGTCTGGCAAGCTTTTCTCTGATTTTACTGTATCGCAACACGGTATCGCCACTTTTGCAATTATCCCGTCAGACTCCAGTCGGATAGCTTTGAGGCAGAAGGCTTAAGCCTCGGAAAGCCGGTTGCTAAAGAAGTCGCTGATCTTGCCGAGGCTATTGAACAACTGGCCCTTCGATCTCATAGCAAGGCTGGGTCGGAACAGAACGGCCGAAATGTAGAGGCCCTGCTTGCGGAAACTGTCAATGAAACCACTAACAGACTTAACGGAATGATCAATTACGCGCAACTACTCTACGATTCTTCAGATCAGCTCCCAATGACTGAGGAACAGTTGACGATGTTGCAAAAGATAATAGACGGAGGGGTGCATATTGCGCAAGAATGGCAAAAAATTAAATAGGAGGGAGTATGGCACAAAAACAGCCAGATACGCATGATTCTCGCGAGGAAACTGTGGGTACCGAGCACTTTACCTGGAAGGAGAAGGTTGGTTTGTCGGCCAAAACCCCAATCGGGCTGCTCGGTATCGGTTTGACCACTATCTGTCTTACTCTGACGGTTCTTGGACTTTTGGGGCACATGTCGGGGCTGATCCAAAATCCATATGCTGCGATAGCGACCTTTCTGGTATTTCCTGCCGGTGCAATTTTCGGCCTGTTTCTCATTCCTGTTTCATGGTATTTCCGTCGGAAGAAATGGTTTAAAGACAATCTCAACATGGGGCATGTGGTTATCGACTTCGGCAAGCGGAGTCACAGAAGAATGGCTATCGCTCATTCTCGTACTGTCGGTGGTCAATCTGACGGTTTTCGGCTTGGTTGCTTATGAGGCCTATCATTTTACGGAATCCGATTATTTCTGCGGAGCAATTTGTCATACAGTTATGGACCCTGAATATACCGCATACCAACGTTCCGCGCATGCCAGGGTTGGTTGTGTTTCCTGTCATATCGGGTCCGGTGCCGAGTGGTATGTGAAGGCGAAACTTTCGGGTCTCCGGCAGGTGAAGGCAGTTATTGAAGGAAGTTACCATACTCCGATTCCTACTCCTGTTGAGAATCTGCGACCGGCCCAGGATACTTGTGAGGAGTGTCATTGGCCTGATAAGTTTCATGGCAAAAAGATTAAGCAAATCATAAGATACACCAATGAGGATCAGATAAATCCAGACATCCAGGAGATTTCTCTGCATATCGGCGGTAGAAATCCCGTGACTGACAGTTTTGAGGGTATTCACTGGCATGTCAGCCACAATGTAAAGGTTGAATATCATTCCCTTAATGAGAAGAGAACGTCTATTGGCGCAATTAAAGTGACAAAGCCATCCGGCGTTACTGAGGAGTACACTCTGGAGGGAGCTACTCCAGAAAAAGGGGAAGGATATTGGCGAACCATGGATTGTATCGATTGCCATAACCGGCCGACACATGTGTACGACGATTTGGAACAAAAGGTGGATTTTGGTTTGTACAGCAAAAAGATCAATCCGGCAATACCTGGTATCCGTGAAGACGGATTGACTGTTCTTCAGGAGGCATATACTACCCGTGAGGAGGCCAAAGAAAAGATTGTTGCGAATCTGTTGGCTCTGCAGGCTAAGCGGCATGGGAAGGATTTTATCGCTAAAAATGAAAAGACTCTGATTTCATCCGGGGCGTATTTGCTTGATGCCTATATGGTGAACGTTTGGCCCAAGATGAAGGTTACCTGGGGCACCTATAAATCACATATTGGTCACCAGAATGAAGATGAGGGATACGGTTGTTTTCGTTGCCATGATGAAGAACATAAGACGAAATTCGGCAAGACCATGTCGCAGAGCTGCGATCTTTGCCACGATGAGCCATAAGGCATAAACAGCCTGAAACGAGATTACAGAGAAGGTGGAAAAAGAGAATGGAGTTCAGTCAAAGCTGATCTCCTTTCTCTTCCGTTTTATCTATTTGGCCGCCGTCACGAGACTCATCAGAACTCAACCGAATCGACCGGTAATATAATCTTCTGTCAGTCTGTGTTTTGGGATTAGTGAAAATCTTATCTGTTGGACCCACTTCGATAAGGTCACCTAGGTGGAAATAGGCAGTGCGTTGGGATACCCTGGCCGCCTGTTGCATCGCATGGGTGACGATTACAATCGAGAATTGGGTGCGCAGCTCGGCTATGAGCTCTTCAATCTTTGCCGTTGCTATCGGGTCAAGCGCGGAACAAGGTTCGTCCATAAGAATCACCTCGGGCGATACTGCGATGGCCCTGGCAATACACAGACGCTGTTGCTGACCGCCTGACAAGCCAGTGCCAGGTTCCAGTAATCTATCTTTTGCTTCGTCCCATAAACCTGCTTTTTTGAGTGAAGTCTCTACGATTTCGTCAAGTTCCGTCCTGTTTCTGAGTCATTCCGTGAATCCGTGGGCCGTAGGCAACATTGTCGTAAATTGATTTCGGAAAAGGATTCGGTTTTTGAAAAACCATGCCAACCCGCGCCCGCAAAGGTACTACATCGACTGAGGGATGGTAGATATCTATTTCGTCTAGACAGATATTGCCTACAACACGGCAGGATGGGACGGTATCGTTCATCCTGTTCAGGCAGCGAAGGAAAGTTGATTTTCCGCAACCGGAAGGTCCGATCATGGCCAAAACTTCGTTGCAACCAACATCAATGCTGATTTTATTGATGGCACATTTGTCTCCATAATAGACCTCCACATCTCTACAGGTCATACGTGGATTGTCCACAAAAGGTGTACCGACGGTTTGCCTGCTGCCGGTTGTGCCGGCATGAGCCCGCTCAGATTCGCGACTAATGTCACCACTGAGCATGGTCGGGAACGCAGGGTTGGTCTGTTGGGATGAGAGTTCCATTATGTTTTCTCCGCAATTTCTGTTAGTTACTGCTGGTTACGGCAGCAGGGCTTGCCCTTTTGAAAAAGGACCAGCCCTGTTTGTCTTACTTATGCTTTTCCCTGGAAAATTATTTCATTTCCATGGTTTTGAGGGAAGCGGCTACTTCACTATATTGCTTTCTTTCATCCTTAGGCATGGGGATCAGGCCTTTGTCGGCCAGATATCCGTCTTCACCCCAGGCTTTATCGTTTGCAAATTCGGCCAGATATCCCTTCATTCCGGGAATCACGTCAACATGGGCCTTCTTCACATAGAAAAAGAGTGGTCTGGAAACCGGGTAGGTTCCTTTAGAGATTGCCTCAAAGGTTGGTGCTTCGCCCTCAATGATTGATCCCTGGATCTTGTCGGTGTTCTGGTCAAGATAGGAAAATCCGAAAATACCTAATGATTTGGGGCTTGCCTCAAGTTTTTGGACAATCAGGTTGTCGTTTTCACCAGCTTCTATGTAACCGCCGTCTTCTCTGACAGTCTGACACACTTTTTTATATGCGCTTTTGTCGGTTTTTTTCATGCTCTCGATAACATTAAATTGCTCACAACCTGCATCCATTACTAGTTCGACAAATGCATCGCGTGTACCCGATGTAGGCGGTGGACCGAGAACTTCGATTTTGTTGTCTGGCAGAGTGCTGTTGACCTCTTTCCAGGTTTTATAAGGGTTGGCTATCAGTTTTTCTGGATTTGCAGGATCGGGTACGTCTTTGGCAAGAGCCAGGAAGATATCTTTACGGGTCAGTTGAAGAGGGGCGACTGCCTTGGAATTAGCCAGAACGATTCCATCATAACCGATTTTGACTTCAACGATTTCCTTTACGCCGTTAGCGGCACAGGTTTTCATCTCTGACGACTTAATAGCACGGGAAGCGTTGGTGATATCTGGGAAATCAACTCCGACACCACCGCAAAAAAGCTTAAAACCGCCGCCTGAACCGGTTGATTCAATTTTAGGGGTTTTGGAGCCGGTGGTTTTGCCGAACTGTTCTGCAACTACCGTAGCAAAGGGGTAAACGGTTGATGACCCAACTATAGAAATATAGTCACGTGCGGCCATTGCAGGTACTGTCATGGCGAGGGTAAGAGCACCCGCTGCCAAAATACTTGTTACTTTCATTCTTTTCTCCTTGTAAGGTTTGTTTTGTTGCTTGTTTTTTAAATGGGTCGAACGAGGTACATTAGAACACTTAATTATTAGGAATCTGTTACCATTTGGTTTCAAATTTCTTTCGTAGGAAGACTGCCAGGCTGTTCATGGCGACGAGAAATGTCAACAGGATCATGATCGCTGCTGCGGTCTTTTCGGTAAAAGCACGCTCCGGGCTGTCGGCCCAAAGATAAATCTGTACCGGCAGGACTGCAGATGGATCGGTAAACCCACCAGGAACATCGACAATAAAAGCGACCATGCCGATCATCAGTAAAGGCGCCGTTTCTCCGAGCGCTTGAGCCATTCCAATAATAGTGCCGGTCAACATTCCGGGCATTGCCAGTGGTAAGACATGGTGGGTGACAGTCTGCATTTTTGAAGCCCCGACGCCAAGAGCTGCTTCTCTTATGGAAGGCGGCACCGATTTAAGAGACGCTCTGCCGGCAATAATTATGGTTGGCAAAGTCATCAGGGCAAGCACTAATCCACCGACAAGAGGAGTGGAGCGGGGGATACCCCATACATTGATGAAGATGGCCAACCCCAGCAGACCGAAGATTATGGAGGGCACCGCAGCGAGATTGTTGATATTTATCTCGATGAGATCTGTCCATTTGTTTTCCGGGGCGAATTCCTCCAGGTAAACAGCGGAGGCAACTCCGATTGGAAATGACAGAGATAAGGTGATGAGCAGGGTAAGAAATGATCCCTTTACCGCGCCCAGTATACCGGCGAGTTCAGGTTCACGTGAATCACCGGAGGTGAAGAATGTTTTGTTGAATCTCTGTTCAAGTCTTTTCTCGCTGATCAGTCGGTCTATCCAGGCGAGTTGAATGTCCAGGAGCCGCCTGTCACTCTGGTCTCCCTTCCGGTTTATGTTACCTTTCATCAGCATGTCGACATCATCATTAGCCAACACCCACACTTTCTGCGTTGTGCCGATTATCTTCGGATCGGCTTCGACCATATCCTGTAGTTTATATGCAGCGGCCGGGCTGATGAGGCTGTCCAGTTGTTTTTTCGCTCGCCTGGTATTGACCTCTGGGAAAAGGGCTCGCATCGATTTTTTTACCAGGCCAGGAAAATCGGCTCTAGCGAGATTCTCCTGGGTAAATTCTTCTGCTGCGAAATGAACATCCAGTTCAATATAAGTTTGCTTGAAAGCGGTATAGCCATCCGAGAAAATCGTAATAAATAAAAACGCAATGAACGCAAGGGATAAAACGATGGCGGAGAGTCCAAGGCGTTTAAACCATTTTTCGGCACGATAGCGTCGTTTGAGTTTCCGGGTGGGTTCAAGCAGGCTGGTATTTGTTGTTTCTGTGGTTTTCATGGCTCTTTGAATAATAATTTTATGGGCGTAAAGTGTCGATTGTGTCTATTCGTATTGCTCGCGATACTTTCGTACGACCCGCAAGGCGATGAAATTGAGAAAAAGGGTGAAGAGAAAAAGTAAAAGGCCAAGGGCAAAGGCTGCCAATGTTTTCGGGCTGTCAAATTCCTGGTCGCCAACCAGCAAGGTAACGATCTGCACGGTAACCGTGGTTACTGCCTTCAACGGGTTAAACGTGAGGTCGGCGGATAAACCTGCGGCCATGACAACGATCATGGTTTCACCAATGGCGCGGGATACAGCAAGCAGAATACTCCCCACGATACCCGGCAGCGCAGCGGGGATTATAACATGAATGATGGTCTCAAAGCGGGTGGCACCAAGGCCATAAGACCCGTCACGCATAGACTGGGGCACCGCATGGATAACGTCGTCTGAAAGTGAAGAAACGAAGGGTATGATCATGATTCCCATAACTAACCCTGCAGCAAGTGCACTTTCAGAGGAAACATGCAGCCCAACGGATTGGCCTATGTCCCTGATCAGCGGCGCCACGGTCAGTGCGGCAAAAAATCCGTAGACGACGGTTGGAATTCCTGCCAGAATCTCAAGCATCGGCTTGGCCCAGGTGCGCATTCGGGGACTGGCATACTCAGAGAGATAAATAGCAGAAAGTAAACCGACCGGGATCGCTACCGACATTGCTATTAAGGCAATGAGGATAGTTCCTAAAAATACCGGGACGGCACCGAATGCACCGGATGAGCCAGCTTGATCGACCCGCATCGCAGTTTGAGGACTCCATTTAAGGCCAAAGAGAAAGTCCGATAAAGGTATGCTATGAAAAAAACGCAAAGACTCAAACAATACTGAGAGGACAATACCAAGAGTAGTGAGGATGGCTACAGTAGAGCAGCCAAGAAGAAATACTTTTGCCACCCCCTCAACGAGGTTCCGGGCTCGTAAATCTTTGTTGATGTGTCGATAGGCAATGATGGCAGGGATAAGACTGCAGAAGATGGTAATTCCGACTACCAAATTCCTGGTCCAGTTCCTCGTTGCTACATAGAGGTCGGCGGCTGCCTGAATCGTGGGGGCATTATTGTGGGCAGCAAAGCCGCCGAAGGCAACATTTTTCATCTCGTTCAAAACCAGACTGAGCTTGTTGGCCGAAAGCTGCTGGATGTCAACCGGCAGACTTTTAACTACCAGGGAGGTGATGATCGTTTCCTCAAAAATCAGCCAGAGCATGAACACTAACAAGTGCCGGAATTGCGCTGCTCAATGCGGTGAACATGCCATAGTGGCTTGGGAGGGAATGCAAGGAGCGCATGCCCCCCGATCTTTCGGCAACCGTATTGGCACGAGAAGTCCCCCAATAATAAGCACCTGAAGAGATGAGCAGAATGCAGAGGAGAAGGTATGTATACATTATCAGTTTAATCCGGGTTGATGTTTGCTAACGTTCTGGAATTATAATTGTTAATTAAAACGTGTGACATTTCCTTCCACTAAGTAGACGACTTCTTCGGCAATATTCACGGCACGATCAGCGATACGCTCAAGATGGCGGGCGAGGAGATAGGTGTTGATATGATAGCCTGGGTGCTCAGGGTCTTTTCTTATCCTTTCCTTTATGTCCTCGTAGCATCGGTTTCTGTATGTATCCACAATATCGTCATCAAGAAAAATCGATTTGGCGAGTTTGGAATTGCTGTTTATCAGGGCATCTATGCTGTTTCTCAGCATGGAGACAACCTTGTCACTCATCTTGGAGAAATCATAGGTGATTGCAGCCTGATGTTTGAATTTTGAGATGTTATCAACACGCTTGGCGATATTGACTGCATAGTCCCCGATTCTTTCCATTTCGTTGTTGATTTTTATTACCGTAATCAGAAATCTCAGATCACGGGCAACAGGCTGATGCAGAGCAAGGATCTTTAAACAATCCTCTTCAATTTCGACTTCCATGTCATCAATCTCGTAGTCCGAAATAATTATTGACTGAATAATGTCCTGGTCCATGGTCTCGATTAGTCCGTGCTGCTTCGCGAACACGTTCCTCAACCATGGTGCTTAATTTGAGGAGCTTTTTGTTCAGTTTTGTGAGCTCGTGCTGAAAGGTGTAATGCTGCGGCATATTGTTTGAATCCTATTATGTAAGGTGTTGGTCTCTCTAGCCGGAAACCGATTTCCAGCAAGGATGAGTGCTACAATAGAGGGTGATTGTTTTGTGTTCATTAGGGGAGTATTAAGATATGGTTAGGAAGGTAGGTTTGGGGTTGCGGAGGAGCAAAAAATGGTACACGATATGGACATATTCAGGGAATGAAGTCCGACTGGGTTGCGGTCCGGCATCGAGCTTGACACGAGTGACCTACAGTCTAATTTATCGAAATAAAAGAAAAAGCATATTATGGGAAAAGTAAATGTTCTTGTAGTCGAGGATGAGGCCGATATTCAACAATTGGTCAGCTACAATCTCATCAGGGCCGGGTTTCACGTGACATGCGCCGACACAGGGGAAGAAGCGCTGGAGCGATTACGAACCGAGGAGATAGACTGCGTCCTGCTCGATCTGAAGCTGCCGGGGATCAGCGGTCTGGAGGTATGTACCGCGATGAGGAAGGTCGAATCAAATCTTCAACGTGCCATCCCGATAATTATGCTGACCGCAAAAGGGGAAGAAGAGGACGTCGTCGCCGGACTTGAATGCGGTGCTGATGATTATGTTACCAAACCCTTTAGTCCCAAGGTACTGATCGCCAGAATTAAGGCAGTTGTCAAACGAGCATTCGCGGATCAGAGTGAATCGGATGACTCGAGAAAATCGATAATTGTTATCGATGGGCTGGAGATAGACAAAGGTCGGCATGAGGTGAAGGTAAACGGGATTGAGGTACAGTTGACCACTACCGAGTTTAGTATACTTTCTCTTCTTGCAGCAAAGCCTGGCTGGGTATTTACCCGTCAGCAGATTATCGATTTTGCACGCGGTTATGATTTTCTCATCACTCCCCGGGCCATTGATGTGCAAATTTTTGGTCTGCGTAAAAAACTCAACGAGTACGGATCAATGGTCGAAACTGTCAGAGGTATTGGCTATCGATATAAATCGACTCCGGAGGCCGAAGATTAATTCCATGTTTAAACCTAAAAAGTTGGTCTGGCAGATTTTTCCAGCCAATATCCTCACTATTCTTATAGCCATTGTTGCTGTCAGTTGGTATGGCATGACCTCCCTGAGAGAGTTCTATCTCCAGGATACGGAATCAGATCTGGAATCCCGGGCCAACCTGATAAGTTCCGAAGTGATTGATTATCTGTTGAATGGACAGGTTCAACAATTGCGGGATTATTGCGTTCGCTCCGGTCGAGAATCAGGGACAAGAATTACCGTTATCTTAGATGATGGCAAGGTCGTGGCTGACTCGAATGAAAATCCCGAGATAATGGAAAACCACCGTCATCGACTTGAAATAGAAAAGGCATTTTCCGGTGGAGTCGGCAAATCAAGGCGATACAGCAAGACCCTTGATGAGAATCGGATCTATGTCGCCATTCCGCTCAGATATTCTCTTTCGCAAAGTTCGGAGAATGGTTCTTTGTCAGTTATAAATGCGGTGCTCCGGACCTCAGTCTCGGTTGCCTCACTCGATAAGACCCTGGCAGATATCAGGATTCGGATAGGAATGGGTTCGGTGGCTGTTATGCTTCTTGCCGGGCTGATAACTCTGCTTATTTCCCGCAATGTAAGTAAGCCGCTGGAGCAGATGACAAAAAGCGCCGAGCAGTTCTCCCGTGGTGATTTCAGTGAGAGAATGTTGCCGATGGCCAAGAAGACAGCTTCGCTTGAGGTGATTACGCTGGCAGCCTCCATGGATCGCATGGCTGAACTCCTGGATGAGAAAATTCAGGCCATCGTCACCCACAGAAATCAATTGGAGACAGTTTTCTCAAGCATGGTTGAGGCTGTTATCGCCATTGACACAGAGGAAAGGGTTATCAGTCTCAATGAAGCGGCGGCGCAGCTCTTTGATGTGGAAAGACAGTCTGCTCCAGGTAAAATAGTTCAGCAGATTGTACGAAATGTCAATTTGCAGCAACAGATCAGCCATACCCTCACAAGCAAAGAAGGCATTGAGGATGAAATAGTTTTTCACGACGAGAATGGCGACAGGTTTTTGCAGACCAATGTGGTCACCTTGAGCAACGGTATAGGTGAAAATGTCGGGGTGTTGGTGGTGATGAACGATGTAACGAGGCTTCGACGGTTGGAGAATGTCCGGAGGGATTTCGTTGCCAACGTTTCCCATGAACTTCGAACACCAATCACGTCGATCCGCGGTTATGTGGAAACCTTGCTGGACGGTGCGCTCGACATTCGCGAGGATGCTGAACGATTCCTGCAGATAGTCCTTCGTCAGTCAGAGCGGCTTACTACCATAATCGATGATCTGCTGGTTCTCTCCAGAATTGAAGAGGATTCAAAACAGGACCAGATCCAGCTTTCGAAAGAACTGCTTCGACCGGTGATAGTGTCGGCGATACAGACCTGTCAGCTTAAAGCTGATGAGGCGGGAGTTTCCATGGCTATTGAGTGTCCGGATAACATTGTTGTCGAAATGAATGCGACCCTTCTGGAGCAGGCACTGGTAAACCTGCTGGTTAATGGGATTACTTACAGTAAACCGGGGGATAGTGTCACGGTCCAGGGATCAATATGCGAAGATGACCAAGGGAAAACCGTGCGAATCGACGTTCAGGATACTGGTTGCGGTATAGCCAAAAAACATCTACCTCGGCTCTTCGAGCGTTTTTACCGAAGTGACAATGCCAGAAGCCGGACCTTAGGCGGAACCGGTCTGGGACTTGCCATAGTCAAGCATATCGCCCAGGCCCATAACGGCAAGGTCGAGGTGACGAGTGTGGAAGGTAAAGGATCAGAATTTACACTGATTGTAAAAGGATACCCGCAAAGTTGAGTGGTGTTGTCGAACACTTGTCGCGACCTAATATAGTGCGATGACAAGAAAAGGCTTTGACAAAATCGTTACCTGATTCTATATTGTTCGAGCTCAAGAGCGGGATTAACTCAGTGGTAGAGTGTTAGCTTCCCAAGCTGAAAGTCGCGCGTTCGAATCGCGTATCCCGCTCCATTTTTTCATCAGTGATTGCATCTATTTGCACACTGCCACACCCACCGCTCTTCTTGTACCTTGAACAAATCCCTTGTATAAGTCCCTTGTGTAATATCCTGAGGGAACAATCTAAAACTCTGATTCTGAATTGGATTGAGATCCATAGTAGATAATCTGTAGGTCTCTTATGGTCCCTTTGCGCGAGATGCAATGGAAATAGCCTCATCCTGAATTTACGAAAGAATGTGGCAGAATTAGCCAGATCTAATTCTCTTATTATCAGTGATAATTTGTCGTGGCTCTATAGATTACTCAGCAAGTCAGCCGGTAAGCACTAGCCCTTACTGAGAAATCTGTAACAAGATTAAAACGACTTCCAAAATTGGCATGTGTGCGTGAGAAAGCCGAAAGCAAGATATCTGGCTGAGACGCATTAAGAACCATATAATTCATTATTCTGCACAAAACCGTCATCCTCTTTTTTGTTCTATTGCGCGATATTCATTGCAACAGGATTGTCAAAATGTTAGCCAACATATATTTGCTCGATTTGACAATATAAATCTTCCATTTTTAAGAATATCACTTCTTGTTAGAAAATGGGATATTCCTGACAATTCTGCATTTGGAATATTTATGTCCGACCGATTGAAGTATGAGCGATTTTTATGGTTTCATGGCCAAATCAAGACAGACCGGTTTCCCAACGCGGCACATCTTGCTGAAACGTTTGAGATTTCCGGACGAACGGCCCAGAGAGATATCGAATTCATCCGCGATAGACTTGATGCTCCATTGAAATACAACCACCAGCAGCGTGGTTACAGCTATCTCGACGACTCCTATGAACTCCCCGCCCTGTGGATAAGCGAATCTAATATCCTGGCGCTAAGTCTGGCTGTTCGTCTGGCCTCGACAATCCCCGACCGGGCCTTAAAAGATCAGCTGTGTCGTTTAATTGACCGCATACCGATACGGGCAGGAGATAAAACTACGCCATGCCTGGAACGACTCAGCACCAGGATATCAGTCAAAAACATTGAATATTCCCAGGTAGACAGAGAGATTTTCCGGCAATCGGTTGAGGCCCTGTTTGCTGAAACTTCCCTGCATATTATCTATCATTCCCCCCACAACGATACAACCACCGCCAGAATCATTCAGCCTCTTCATCTCATGCACTATATGGGCAGTTGGCATCTCATCGCCTGGTGTGGGACCAGAATGCAATTACGAAATTTCGCCCTCTCCCGAATCAGAACCATCAGTCCCGCTACCGAGAAGTTGGCAATTCCCGACAATCTTCCAGACCTTAAAGAATACACCAGACAGCACTTCGGCATTATGCAGGGAGCAGCGGCAACCGAAGTCGGCCTACGCTTTTCCCCGAAAATTGCCTCCCGGGTCAGTGAACAGATCTGGCATCCGAAGCAACGTACATGCGTTAACGAGGACGGCAGCTTCACCTTACATTTCCCCGTGGCTGATTTCCGGGAGTTGGTCAGAATTATTCTCAGTTACGGTGCCGATATTGAAGTGTTTGATCCGCCGGAATTGAAAATGCTGGTTAGAGAAGAAATCGACAGGATGACGAAAATATATTGGTAGTATGACATCGGTTGTCAGGGTAGGGGTGGTATGGTGGTTGGAGTACTTTGGATACAGAGCTCTTCGTTGCAAAATATGTTCGGTTTTTGAGTTATCAATTTTGAGAAGAAGCTTGGAAAAAGCTAAGATCTTGAATGGCACTTTGTTGTCCATAACTAACTATATTGAAATGAATATTTTATGAATTACATTGCCCACCAAAGAGAATTTGATAAAAAGGAACAGACTGTAGCAGAGCACCTTGTAGCTGTTTCAGAAAAAGCTAAACAATTCGCATCGAGCATATCACTTCCACTTTGCGGTCAACTTGTTGGACTGTTACATGATCTTGGAAAGTATAGTGATGAGTTTCAGCAATATATCCGTTCTGCAATCGGTCATATTGATCCTGATGCGAAAGAGTACGTTGATGCTGAAGAAAAAAAAGGGAAGATTGACCATTCAACAGCAGGAGGACAATTTATACGCAATCTGGAAAGCGAGCACAAAGCTTTTCAATATTTGAGTCAACTATTATCGCTGACCATTGTGTCACATCATGGCGGATTGATAGACTGCCTTGCTCCTGATGGGACAGATAAATTTTCACGACGAATAGCCAAAGACGATAGAAAAACACATCTTTCCGAAATACTTAAAAAAGCACCGGATGATATTGTTGGATTAGCTCGGGAGCTTCTTCTCTCGGATGAATTACTGAATGAATTATTGGTCGTTCTAAAAAGGATTCCCAAACAGACACAAAATATCTATTTAGGTTTGCTATCTCGTTTTCTTCTTAGTTGTCTCCTGGATGCAGACCGCATTGATACTGCCGATTTTGAGAATCCTGAAAATAAATCTACCCGCTTGAATACTCAATATCCCGGCTGGGATAAATTCATCATTTCCCTCGAAAAACGCCTTTTAGAGTTTTCTATTGAAAATAGAGTGGATGAAATCAGAAATGAGGTTTCAGAGGCATGCAAACATGCCGGAAGAAGAGAACGTGGTATCTACACTTTGACTGTGCCGACAGGTGGAGGGAAAACCCTTGCAAGTTTGAGGTTTGCACTTGAACATGCAAGAAAACACAAACTCGATCGAATCGTGTATGTAATTCCTTATACATCAATTATTGATCAGAATGTGCGTGAAGTTCAGAATGTGTTTACTGGTTTATCAGAAGAATATGGTGTTGAGCTTGTTCTTGAGCATCACTCGAATCTTACCCCGGAAAAAGAGACAACCGCACAGCGATTGATGTCGGAAAACTGGGATGCTCCTATTGTTTTTACAACTTCTGTCCAACTCCTTGATGCGCTGTTTAAGGGCGGAACCCGTAGTGCTCGTAGAATGCATCATTTGGCAAATGCCGTGATCGTTTTTGATGAAGTACAGACAATACCTGTTAAAACAGTGCATCTTTTCAATAACGCAATGAATTTTCTTAAAAGTGTGTGTGGTAGTTCAGTGGTGTTGTGTACTGCCACCCAGCCCCTTTTACATGATGTTGACAAAGCTAAGGGTGCAATTCAGCTGTCACCTAATAGTGAAATAATGCCTGATGTTCCTACACTATTTGGGGAGTTGCGGCGAGTTGAGGTTATTGACAAACGTGAAATCGGAGGATGCTCTAATGAGCAGATTGCAGAACTTATCAGAGAGGAACTCAATGTTACGGGCAGTGTCCTCATAATTGTGAATACGAAAAAATCAGCGGCCAATCTTTTTAATCTCTGCAAAAATTTTGATGCCGAAGTGTATCACCTTAGCACTAATCAATGTCCACAACATCGACTTGAGGTTATAGATAAAATTCGAGAGAAGGCAAACCCTGGTTCAACTGTCCCAGTGGTCTGTATCAGCACACAGTTGATTGAAGCTGGGGTTGATGTTGATTTTGGAACAGTCATCCGTTTTGTCGCAGGACTAGATTCAATTGCTCAGGCTGCTGGACGTTGTAACAGAAGTGGTAAGCGAAAAATAATGGGACGTGTCCTTCTAGTCAATCCATTTCATGAAAACATTGATGCGCTCACCGAAATAAAAATTGGTAAAGAAAAATGTGAAAGAGTTCTTGCAGAGTATGATGAAGATCGCTCCCAGTTTGATGATTCTCTTATAAGTCCACAAGCTTTAACACGGTATTTTGAATACTATTTTTATGATCGCAGTGATGATATGGATTACCCCGTTTCAAAGGATATTCATGTTCAGGGGGACACTTTACTTGAGATGTTGAGCGCTAACTCCAAAGCAGTGAATGTTTATATACGAGCAAACCATAACATGAAATTATTGCCTTTTTGCCAGTCATTTGCCACAGCGGGAAAGCTGTTTAAGGTCATTGATTCTCAAACACAAGGGGTAATCGTTCCCTATGGCAATGGTAAACGAATCATTGCTGACCTGTGTGCTTCTGAGGATATAACCCGAGAGAAAACATTGTTGAAGCAAGCACAAAGGTATGCTGTGAACTGTTATGAGCAGACATTTCGTAACCTCGATCAAGCAGGTGCATTGCACAATATACGAGAAAGTGGTGTGTATTGTCTACATGAGCAGCATTACAGCAACGATTTCGGTGTTTCGGTTGCACCTGTAAAGAAGGATATTGATATTGCGCTTTGTGGCGTGTAGTCGAACAAGGAGATACCAATGAAAAACAAGGTTGAGTTTAAAGTGTCTGGAAAGTTCGCGCTTTTCACCGATCCGATAACAAAGATCGGTGGCGAAAAATGCTCCTATCATATCCCTACCTACGAGGCGCTTAAAGGGATTTTGAAATCAGTATATTGGAAGCCGACTCTCATTTGGGTAATTGATAAAGTGAGAGTTATGAATCCTGTCCGTACCCAGAGTAAAAGTGTAAAGCCGTTGAAATATGGTGGGGGAAATGAGCTCAGCATCTACACGTATCTGGTCGATGTTGAATATCAGGTACAGGCTCATTTTGAGTGGAACGAATTTCGTGCTGACATGCAAAAAGATCGTATTGACGGAAAACACTTTAATATTGCTACACGAATGATTGAGAAAGGTGGGCGTCAGGATATCTTTCTTGGTGCTCGTGAATGTCAGGGATATGTGGAACCCTGTATCTTTGGAGAAGAAGAAAGCTTTTATGATGAGATAGATGAACTTGGATACGGCCTTATGTTTTACGGTTTTGATTACCCTGATGAGATAGGTGAGAATAAGTTATATAGCCGGTTCTGGTATCCAAAAATGAAAAGTGGGATAGTCGAATTTCCACGGCCAACTGCAGCAGACACTATCAGAAAGTTTGTCAGAAATATGGTCCCCAATCCGCCAAAATCAGTCGGACTACAGGAGGGAGGGTTACTAAATGAGCTGGATTGAGAAACTAAGAACCACCTATGATAACTGTAAAAGCGATATAGGCGTTGAAGGCAGGGATGAAAAAGGTGCTTTGAAATTCCTTTTATTGCCAATTTGCCATACCAGTCAGAACGCACAAATCGAAATCGTTCTTGATTGCAATGGTAAGTTTTTACGAGCCAATGTTGTACCAAAGGATGGGAGTCAGCAAACTGTGCTCCCCGCAACCGAGGGCTCTGCCGGAAGAGCAGGAAGTAAATTAGCTCCTCTTTCTTTAGGTGACAAACTTCAATACATTGCAGGTGATTATCAACAGCATGGGGGAGAGAAAAAGAGTGGCTTTGAAAAATATATTTCCCGGCTGGAACGTTGGGTGAAATCTCCTTATGTCATTCCGGAAATTAATGCAGTTTTTTATTACCTGCAACAAGGCAAAACCATTTCTGATTTACTGGATGCCAAAATACTGTGGCGTGATCCGGAGACAAATATGTTCCCTCAAAAATGGGACGGAAAAAGGGAGGATAAACCAAAGATTTTTTCTGTTTTACAGGGAGATCAGCTTGATAATCTTGTTCGTTTTTCCGTTGAAATATCCGGAAAAAAGCAATCCCATCTCTGGAGAAATGATGAGGTTTGGCAAAGTTGGATCAATTATTATCTCGCAAATAAGGTGTCTGAAGATAATTTCGATATTGAGAAAGAGAAGGAACGTCACTCACCGGATAAAACAGTTTTTTGTTATGTGGATGGCAAAGAACTCAATTATGCCGGCAATCACCCTGCAAAAATACGCAATGCTGGCGATGGTGCTAAGCTGATTTCTTCAAATGATACATCCGGCTTTACGTATCGAGGTCGATTTCTCAATGATGAGCAGGCTTGTACTATTAGCTACGATATCTCACAAAAAGCGCATAATGCTCTCCGATGGCTGATTGCAAAACAGGGTTATCGTGATGGTGATTTGGCAGTTGTCGCCTGGTCACCCGAAAAAATTAAAGTGCCGGAACTGTTGAACGATACAGATGATCTGTTTGGGGACGATGGTAGTGATGATTCTATCTCAAAAGATGTGCCTTTTGATACCGCAGCATTAACAGGGTTAACATTTGCACAAAGAATTAAGGGATATTCAGTAAAATTAGGACCTACAGACGGTGTAGTTGTAATGGGGATAAACTCTGCCACGCCTGGTCGGCTTTCAGTTTCATTTTATCGTGAGTTAACAGGATCAGATTATATGATGAGGTTGGAAAGTTGGCATGATGGTTGTGCATGGTTGCATCGTTATTCCAAAAATAAGAAATTTTATGGTGCTCCTGCCCCAAAGGATATTGCCTGGGCAGCATTTGGCAAAAAGCTTGGAACAACCGGTAGTATCGAAGTCGACGATAAGATTAAACGGCAAACTATTGAAAGGCTGCTCCCCTGTATTGTTGATGGCATTTCCATTCCAATAGATATTGTTCGTTCTCTTGTCCGATCAGCAACAAAACGAATCATATATGAATATTGGGAGTGGGAGAAGATTTTGGGGATTGCCTGTGCGGTCTTCAGGTATTCGGAAAAAAAGAGAGGATATAACATGACACTTGAACGAGAAAGGACAAGCAGAGATTATCTGTTTGGTCGCCTGTTGGCGGTGGCGGACTGTTTAGAAGGGTTTGCGCTGAGTCAGGCTGAAAAAGGGCGGCCAACAAATGCCGCCCGAATGATGCAGAGATTTGCTGACCATCCTTGCAGTACCTGGCGGACCATAGATCTAGCTCTTGCACCACATAGAGCTCGTCTTGGATATAAGACAGCCAAGTACGAAAAAGAGATTGTCGAGATTATGGACACTTTTACTCCCGATGAATTCATTAAAGACAAAGCCCTGTCCGGAGAGTTTCTTCTAGGTTATTACAACCAACGAGCAGAACTTACTAAGAAGTCTGAGAAACAGGATGACGGAGGAGATAATTAAATGAGCCTTTCAAAAAAGATCGATTTCGCAGTTGTATTCAGAGTGAACCATGCCAATCCGAACGGAGATCCTCTTAATGGCAATCGTCCCCGGACAACACTTGATAGTCTTGGGGAGGTTTCGGATGTATGCATCAAAAGGAAAATTCGTAATCGTCTGAAAGATGAAGGACAAAAGATCTTTGTTCAGTCTGATGATAATAAGGATGATGATTATAAAAGCCTCCGCGAACGGGCGGAATCCGTTCTTCCTCAAACAGGAACACCTGAAGAAAAAGCAAAGGTTGCCTGCAAAGAGTGGCTGGACGTAAGGGCTTTTGGGCAGGTATTTGCTTATAAGGGATCCGGCAAATCAAAAGGGGACGGACTTTCAATAGGAATTCGAGGGCCGGTATCAATACATCCCGCTTTTAGCGTTGATACTGTTGAGGTTACCAGTTCCCAAATTACCAAAAGTGTGAGCGGTGAAGGGGATGGAGAGAAAAAAAGTGCGGATACGATGGGTATGAAACATCGTGTTGATTTTGGAATTTATAATTTTTTTGGCTCTATGAATCCCCAATTGGCACATAAAACTGGGTTTAGCGATGCAGATGCGGACACGATAAAGTCTGTTTTGCCAAAATTATTTGAAAATGATGCTTCTTCAGCACGTCCAGAAGGAAGCATGGAAGTACTCAAGGTTGTTTGGTGGGAGCATAACCATCGTTCTGGTGATGTTTCTTCAGCAAAAATTCACAGAAGTTTGAAGGTGAATCCCGATGGGTCTATTGAATTTGAAACAGTTGATAAAGGACCAGAGCCTAAGGTTATAGATGGATTCTAACGTGGTATATAATTAGATGAACATTCATTTGTATCAATGGGCAAAGGTGTATAAAGAAAGTGATTCAGTGGAATTTTGCCACCACCATTACTAAGGTTAATAAACGGAGCGGCATTTTTGGAAGCAAGCAATTTTGATAAAGGCCAAATAATATTCTATGAATCGGATAAGGGGGAACATAATATTACCGTCCACCTTGCCGATGAAACTGTCTGGTTAAATCAGGCACAAATGACTGAACTTTTCCAACGGAACAAGCGCACAGTTTCCGAACATATCCGTAATGTGTTTAAAGAAGGCGAACTTGATGAAAAAGCAGTTGTCCGGAATTTCCGGACAACTGCAGATGACGGCAAAAGGTATCAGACAAATTTCTATAACCTCGATGTCATTATCTCCGTTGGTTACCGGGTCAAATCAAAGAGCGGCACTCAATTCCGTATATGGGCGACCTCCATACTCAAAGATCATCTGGTCAAAGGTTACACCTTCAATCAGCGCAGCCTGGCAGAAAAAGGCATCCATGAAGCGCAACAGGTTTTGTCATTGCTGACAATTACCCTGGAAAACCAAAACCTCGTCAACGACGAAGGTCTTTCGGTACTGAACATCGTTAATCAGTACGCCAAAACCTGGCAGCTATTACTACAATATGACGAGGACAATTTGCCGCCGCCGGGTACGAAACCGGTCGCAGGTGAAATCCTTGATCTTGATAGTGCACGAAACGCCATCACTTCACTGAAAAAGGAATTGATGGTTAAAAAAGAGGCGACTGATCTCTTTGGCAATGAGCGCAGTGACAGTCTAGCCGGGATCATCGGGGCAATTCACCAGACCTTCGGCGGGCAGGATCTGTATCCTAGTATAGAGGAAAAGGCCGCACATCTTCTCTACTTTATCATTAAAGACCATCCATTTACCGATGGTAACAAACGGATCGGCTCTTTCCTCTTTCTGTTATTTCTGCAGATAAACGGACTGCTTAGGAAAAAGCATTTTGACAACAAAGCGCTGGTGGCTTTAACGCTTTTGACTGCAGCAAGTGATCCTGGCCAGAAGGATGTATTGATCAGGTTGATCGTCAGCCTTCTTTCCGGTGAGTAGCGGCAAATTGCACGGAGAATTTTATGTATAGTGAAGATGACCTCGTAATGATCTCTGCCCTCCAGCATCTTCTTTTCTGCCCACGCCAGTGCGCGCTGATCCATATCGAACAGCAATGGACCGAAAACAGGTTTACCGCTGAAGGAAAAATTCTTCACGAAAGAGTTCATTCTACCGGCAGTGAATCACGCCGGAAAATTCGCGTCGAATTTGATTTGCCTCTACGTTCATTACATTTGGGACTCATTGGTCGGGCCGATATTGTCGAGTTTCATCTTCAGGAAGATGGTGTTTGGCAGCCATTCCCGGTTGAATACAAGCGAGGGCGTCCCAAAAAGGATGATTCAGACAGGGTCCAGCTTTGTGCTCAGGCTCTTTGTCTTGAAGAAATGCTCAATCGTGAAGTAACAGAAGGTGCTCTTTACTACGGCCAGAAGAAGCGCCGACAAAATATTCTCTTTGATGCTGAGTTGCGGCAAGTTACTGCCGATACTGCGGATAAACTCCATACTCTTTTGAGCTCCAATCACACGCCACCACCGAAATATGCGAAAAAGTGCGAGAGCTGTTCATTCATCTCGCAATGCCTGCCCAAGATTGCCGGTCACAAAAAAGTTACCAATTACCTCAACAAAATAGAGGTGGAATGAAAAAACATCTGAATACACTTTTTGTCACAACGCAGGGTGCCTATCTGGCCAAAGACGGAGAAACTGTGGCCGTGCGGGTAGATGGTGAAGTCGCGCTTCGCCTGCCGATTCATACCCTTGATGGTATTGTCTGCTTTGGTAATGTCGGCTGCAGTCCATTTCTTATGGGGTTCTGTGCTGATCGGGATGTTACCTTGAGCTTCCTTTCTGAAAAGGGCAGGTTTCTCGCGCGGGTCCAAGGGCCTGTGTCGGGCAATGTCCTGTTGCGGCGGGAGCAATATCGTAAAGCCGATGATCTTGTATTTTCAGCAATGGTTGCCAAACAATGCGTCACCGGAAAAATTGCCAACTGTAGATATTCCATGCAGCGGGTTTTGCGTGATCATCCTGAAAAAGTTGACTCATCTGCTCTGGAAAATTCCATCAATCGATTGACGGCATCGCTGCGGCGATTACAAGACAATCTTTCACTCGATGAAGTTAGGGGAATCGAAGGTGACGCTGCTCATATATATTTCGGCGCTTTTGACCATTTGATCATACGAGACAAAGAGCACTTCTTCTTTAGACAGCGCAATCGCAGGCCTCCGCTGGATCGCATGAATTGCCTGCTTTCTTTCTTATACACCCTATTGATGCATGATATCCGCTCGGCCCTCGAATCGGTTGGCCTTGATCCTGCGGTAGGCTATCTTCATCGCGATAGGCCAGGGAGGCCCAGCCTGGCGCTCGATCTTATGGAAGAATTCCGGCCAATGATTGATCGATTGGCGGTATCGCTTGTCAATCTGGGCCAATTGAAGGCTAAAGATTTCAGTTTCAGTGAAAGCGGTGCCGTACGAATGACAGATGGCGCGAGGAAAACAGTCCTGGTGACCTACCAGAATAGGAAACAGGACGAACGGAGACATCCATTCCTTGAAGAAAAGATGGCCATCGGCCTGTTCTTTTATGGTCAGGCTTTACTCTTTGCAAGATTGATTAGAGGAGACCTTGATGGTTATCCTCCGGTAATCTGGAAATGATAAAAAGGGATATAGAATGCTTGTCTTGGTAAGTTATGATGTTAAAACAAGTGATCTGGGCGGCAATAGACGATTGCGGCGAGTAGCCAAGGCATGTAAAGATTATGGTCAAAGAGTACAATACTCAGTCTTTGAATGTATTGTCGACCCAGCACAGTGGACTGTCCTGCGTCAGCGACTGATCGACGAAATTGATCAGAATGCGGATAGCCTCCGTTTTTATTTTCTGGGTTCCAACTGGCGTCACAAACTTGAGCATATCGGATCAAAGAAATCGTTTGACCAAGAAGGCCCATTAATAGTTTAAAAAACTGAGCGCGAACCTGCAATGGACATAAAAAAACAGGGAGGTTCGCAACCGCACTGATACCGCTGCGGAAGACATGATATTGACCCATCATTAAGTCAGTCAAATGTGACTCGATATCATGTTCGCGGAATCTGTAATATTTGTTGATTTGTATCAATGCGTTACAAATCGACAGTCGCCCTCCGTGCGGGGGCGTGGATTGAAACATACGATCAGATGCAGTGATCGTGACCATGGCAGACGTCGCCCTCCGTGCGGGGGCGTGGATTGAAACCATGACTGCAGAGCCAGCAGCATAATGACGGTCGATAGTCGCCCTCCGTGCGGGGGCGTGGATTGAAACTTGTCTGACATACCTGTACATGCGCCTGGTCGACTAGTCGCCCTCCGTGCGGGGGCGTGGATTGAAACAGCGATGCCAGAGACTGCACAGTCAGCTTCGAAGTCGCCCTCCGTGCGGGGGCGTGGATTGAAACACTGCTGACGGACACATGGCTGCCGACAAGCATCGCGTCGCCCTCCGTGCGGGGGCGTGGATTGAAACTGATTCAGTTGACGGCAATGTATCAGGCGCGTAAGTCGCCCTCCGTGCGGGGGCGTGGATTGAAACAATGCTACATGTGTCGACTAGAGCAGTATTACTAGCAGTCGCCCTCCGTGCGGGGGCGTGGATTGAAACTTGCATAGCGCATGCACGGATCTGCCAGCAACGCAGTCGCCCCCCGTGCGGGGGCGTGGATTGAAACTTACGGTTGCCTGTGACATCGTCTGATCTCGCTCGCGTGTCGCCCTCCGTGCGGGGGCGTGGATTGAAACACGTATCCGCTGCAGCTCCATCAGCCATGCAGTTCGTCGCCCTCCGTGCGGGGGCGTGGATTGAAACACAATGAAGCAATGCAGCAATACCGTGACGAGATCGGTCGCCCTCCGTGCGGGGGCGTGGATTGAAACCATAGATCAGCGTAGACACGGCAGGCCGGTAAGATGTCGCCCTCCGTGCGGGGGCGTGGATTGAAACACATCAACGCCGTCGACAGTAACTGTGCATGCCGGTCGCCCTCCGTGCGGGGGCGTGGATTGAAACTATGTCTGCTAAGGAGCAGTACAGTGGGCGACTTCGTCGCCCTCCGTGCGGGGGCGTGGATTGAAACAAACTCGGTACCGGCTGAGCGGAACGGCAGGCGACGAGGTCGCCCCCCGTGCGGGGGCGTGGATTGAAACCCATCCTTATCGACGATCTTATGATGTCTCAAATAGTCGCCCCCCGTGCGGGGGCGTGGATTGAAACCGCTAGACAGGCTAGGTGAAGAGGCGGACTTTGACGGTCGCCCTCCGTGCGGGGGCGTGGATTGAAACATGCTCCGTGGCAGGATCACAGACCATTGAGCCAAGGTCGCCCTCCGTGCGGGGGCGTGGATTGAAACCTCGACAGTCGTGGCAATGGCATCCGGTGACAATCGAGTCGCCCCCCGTGCGGGGGCGTGGATTGAAACATCGGCCATACGTTCGATAATTGCTACTGCTGCTGTGGTCGCCCTCCGTGCGGGGGCGTGGATTGAAACGCGGCGAGGCAACCGGCAGCCACGTTGATCGTTCGCGTCGCCCTCCGTGCGGGGGCGTGGATTGAAACATCGGATATGCCGCGCATGATAGCTCAGGCACTGTCGTCGCCCTCCGTGCGGGGGCGTGGATTGAAACCATAATTGCGAGATTGATCCTGTTGCTGAGCTGCAGTCGCCCTCCGTGCGGGGGCGTGGATTGAAACTATTGCCTGACCTGTGCAGCTGCCCTGAACAGCGCGTCGCCCTCCGTGCGGGGGCGTGGATTGAAACGCTGACTATCGGCGTCGATAGCTGATGTCATCGCAGGTCGCCCTCCGTGCGGGGGCGTGGATTGAAACCAATCGACGCCGTACATCGCCTCAATGCCGAACTTAGGTCGCCCTCCGTGCGGGGGCGTGGATTGAAACCTGTGCCTGTCTGGATCAGCAGGTCGACGTACCGGCGTCGCCCCCCGTGCGGGGGCGTGGATTGAAACATGATCATACAGCGATGACCAGCGGCTCGGCGACGTCGCCCCCCGTGCGGGGGCGTGGATTGAAACTTATCAACAGACAAAGCGTGTGAGACGATCGCCTGGTCGCCCTCCGTGCGGGGGCGTGGATTGAAACACTGTAGCTGATCGCTCCGATACCAGCGATCTGCTGTGTCGCCCTCCGTGCGGGGGCGTGGATTGAAACCGTTAACAACATCACCAGGTGTATATACTCCACCGTCGCCCTTTATCGCAGCTACCCGGTCATTAGGACCATATTGGGATGCAAACTGTGAGGACATGCTCAAAGGTTTTGACGGTAATTTTTTTGGAACTGACCCGGTGGTTCTGTAGATGGAAATCGATTGCTTGAGAAACTTTCATGGTGCACCTCCTGTGTTGGTTAAAAACAGGATTGATAGTCATTGGCGGTAATGGGCAATTGCTATGGTGGCAAAGTTTGCCGAAACAGCATTATTGCGGGACTGGCGTTAAAATATTCAGAGCATGCGTGCAAACAGATGGGCAAACCATTCACGGATTCTGGAAACCAGCGGCCTTTGGTCCCAATGTGCTTCAGTGATTTCTTCAGAATTCGCAAGGTCTTCGATAAACATCTTCTCCATTTCCGCGGAGAATTGACTTCCCAGAATAACCGCATTTACCTCAAAATTATTGGAAAAACTCCAGAAATCAAGGTTCGTTGATCCCACCGTCGACCAGATGCCATCTATTACCGCAGTTTTTGCATGCAGGACAGCATTGTTGCGCTTGTACAACCTCACCCCCGATTCCAGCAGTTCGTCATAATAGTACCAGCTGGCATAAAGGGCCAGCGATGAATCACTGTTTTTGGGAAGAATGATCTTCACGTCGACTCCACGTCTGGCCGCATCAACCAGGGCGTCCACCATTTGATCATCGGGTACAAAGTATGACGCAGTTACATAAACCTTTTGCCGAGCGAAAAGGATTGCGGATACATACATGATAAATGTCGTTCTGCCCAACTCGCCCGGACTGCTATTGACAACCTGTACCAGTCCGTTCCCCATTTGTTTGATTTGCGGGAAATAGTCCTTGATCGTGAGCTGTGGCCCTTTTTGTCTATGCCACGCCTGAAGAAAAATTTTCTGAAACTCCGCCACAGCAGGGCCTTCTATAAGAACATCGGTATCCCGCCAGGGTAATTTGGCTGCATCCCTTGTTTCAGTCCCGAAAAATTGGCTGGTATATACCTTACTGATATTGACCCCTCCGGTAATGGCAAGTACGCCATCAACAATGAGGATCTTCCGATGATCGCGTATAGTTGCCGGAAGTCTGTCTTGGGTTTTCAACGGGTTGATTGGATTAAATTCGACAACGTTGATTCCCCTGTCGCTGAGTTTTTGGAAAAAAGCGTCTGGAGTTTTGACGCTGCCCACACTGTCGTATATCATGTTGATGGTAACGCCTTCGTGCCGTTTTCGAACCAAGAGATCCGCTAGTTTTCGACCGATATCGTCATCCTCGAAAATAAATGTTTCGAGATTTATGGTACTTTTTGCATTGTCGATTGCCTTGAATATAGCCTCATACGTAGATGGTCCGTCCATGAGCAATTCAACTCTGTTGCCCTTAATCAGCGGACTCCCACTCACGGCCTCGTTCACCGCGATTTGTCGTTCCAGCAGGTCTGATGGATTTGCTGGATGTTTCAAGCGCTCCAATAAGGCCTTGCTCTGCTCGGGGGACAGGAATCCTCTGGTTGATTTGATCTGGGGAGAGTTAAGAAAAGGCGGGAGTTGAGCGATGACTTCCTGGGTGTTAGGCAGGGTGGAGCAGCCTGCGGCTAAAATACAGAGAGAAATTAACGGTAACAGCCGTAAAACATTAATTACTTTTTTAAAAGTGCACTTTTCCTTAAGGGGCGACTCATGCTTGAACATTTTTCGTTTTTAATCAAACCATTAATGATCTATTGAAAGCATCGAATTGATTGGGGAGTAGTAAATTCTGTATTGATGACCTACAGAATAATGCCAAAATTTCTTATCTTTGGAACCGTGCAGGATATTTTTCTCCTTCCCCTCTGCCTCCTTTCCTTCAAAATCATCCACCATTTTCCTCTGTTCTTGGGCGTACCAATCCCAATCGAGTACCAGCACAGATACTGGACCATCTCGAACCTCTTCGAGTGAAAAAATGTAGTCTATATATAGGCTGTACAAAACTATAAAGTCTTTGATATCTCTGAGCTAAATAAAGGATTTTCAACGAACGTTAAATCCCGATCGATGATCAGCCGGAGAATCCGGTAGTCTAAAAAAATAACTCACCTGAAGGAATTTGGAAGGGATATTTCGAGACTTACAACACTTATTGCCAATTTCCTTTTTCCTACTTTTTACCAATGGCTCCTCCGACCCCAACTACAGCACACGTCGCCGGAATTCTGCCAAAGGCGACATCTTTGGTTTGTCCCATTCCTAATCCTATGTCATCCACTCACTGTCAATCAACATCCCAAATTGCCCTTTTTCAGCGCGCAATTCTCACCCTCTCTAGCAGAATTTCGGATACAATTCCTCCACCGCCACAGAACCCCATCCATTTCCAAACCGAAAAGCGAGGTTATTTTCCCCCTGAGAATCAATCCTCGTTGCGCCAATTTCCGGTTCATTCTACAAAAGAAAACCACCACAGACAGAATCGCCTGGCGAGCGTAAGAAAAACCCTTTACGGATTTTGCTGGCAACGGGTTCAGGCAATCCTCAAAAGAAGGTGTGAAAAGCCTGTGCATAGAGAAAAATTTAAAAATCTTCCAAGGATCTTATCCGCGTAGCCGACAGGAGCAATTCAATCTACGCCGGCTCACTGGAAAAAATATTTCCGAATTTTAATTTGGTGTGTAGTAGCCTTGCTGATACAGCGGCGCAGAAACCGTATGAAGAGCCAAATAAACTTCCCGACCTTCTCACTGGCTCTGCCACTTTTAGGGTTTTGGGTGGTCAGGGTTCTTTTCTGGATATTAGCTGGTTTTAGGGTTAATATCGCTATTGTAAAAAGATGTTGATGAAAATACATGGAAGCCCGATTGACTCTACGGCCCATCTCCATCCTACAGCGAAAGCACCTTTGTTGTGAACAACATACCCAGCATCTCCGATGGGTCCGATGATACGGCAATTGCCTCTCGATATGGCTGTTTCATAAACCCTTCCTGCTCGGCTTTGCCGAGCATCTGCTTCAAAGGCTCATAAAAACCGTTGACATCCAGAGTAACGGTTTGTTTTGGTTGCTTGTCTATTGTTTGTGGTCAGTGAAAGCAGAAACGCCAGCACCTCTTCAGAAGAAATGCTGGTGAGGTCCCGATTGCCAAACCGGACTGGGGACGGGCGATGATGAACTCCCAGACCTTGACGGTATTTTTTTTCGAGTTAGCCCGGTGATACTGCAAATGGAAGTCGACTGTGATATTATGCATGATGCTCCTCCTGTGTATTGGTTAAATGGAAGGAAAAAACAACTCATCATGATACTATAAAAACAGGATCGGTGGACCGGTGGATATCAGGAAGTATATCAAATTGAATTGTCAGACATTTATCTTACATTACCAATAACAACTTTATGGCGCACTACAATGACCGATCCTACCATGGAGGCGGCCAATATCTGCGTATTTAATTTTTAAATTTTTTCACTAAAAGGATAAGTGAGCGAGTTTGGTTTTTGCTCTTATCGATAATTTTATCAATATCCATTTTAGCTTAATGGTTTCCGACCAGCTGAAATCTTGGTTAGCGCTCCTGACCAAGACCCGCTTCACCACAGGAGTGATTCCATGAGAAGGCTCATCGTATCAACGTTTGCGCCGCTTGACGGTATCATGCAAGCACCCGGCGGACCAGAAGAAGACCCGACTGGCGGTTTTACCCTTGGCGGCTGGATGTTCAACTACTTGGACGACGCCATGGATATCTCGGCAGCAGGTTTCGACGGCAAGGATCGAGAGCTGGTGCTCGGTCGCAGGACCTATGAGATATTCGAAGCGTACTGGCCATACCAGGCCAATGACAATCCGATTGCGAGGACGCTCAATTCTGCGAAAAAGTATGTTGCTTCGCGCACATTAATGACGCTCCACTGGAACAACTCGACCCTGCTCCACGGGGATGTAGTCTCGGCAGTCATCGCTCTCAAGACCCAACCGGGCCCTGACCTGCAGATTATTGGCAGCGGCCATTTGATTCAAACGCTGCTGGCCGCATCAGTAATAGACGAGTACAACGTGTGGACTTTTCCAGTGGTGCTTGGACGGGGCAAGCGCCTCTTTGCCGAGACCGCCAAGCCTCTGGCGCTGCGGCTCGTTCGCTCTCAGGTTTCAACTACTGGCGTTGTGATGAGCACCTATGTGCCAGATGGCGATGTCCGACCCGGATCATTTGCGAGTCTTGAACCGAGCTACAAGGAATTTGCTCGGCGCAACAAGATGGCCAGCTGGATGTGGTGATGTGGAATAATTTTGGTGCCTGGATCATCGGAAGGAACATGTTCGGTCCTGTCCAGGGCCCCTCGACCGACATGACCAAGAGAGGCTGGTGCGGTGACGAACCTTCATTTGATTGCCAGGTGTTCATTTTGATTCACTACCCCCGTCGACCAATAAAGATGAAAAACAGCCCAATTTTTCATTCTTCCATATGCAAGATATAGACCTCATTTGTTTATGGCATGACTGAACAAGGCCAGCGATTTCTCGGCATCAAGCAGGATGTTCCAGAAGTTTTCCGATTCTCCCATGTCGACCTTAGCTAAATAATAAAGGATGCTTAAATAGGCGCGGGTGCGAAATAGATTGACATGTTGTCGAAATTCATCCGGCATAGCATGCACCTCGCTTTCATATGTGTCAAGGAAGAGCTGTGACGAGGCTTTTTTCTGAACACTGTGATTGTTGTAGAACATATTGTCATATTGGGCGAGAAAAGTGCCAACATCAAAGGCCTGATGGATAACATGGGAGCTGTCGAAATCTATGACAAAGATGCAAGTGACACTATCTTTATCGTCATAGAAAATATTTTTCAGGTGAAAATCGCCATGACATTGCACCAGCCAATGCGGATGGTTGCGGACCAGTTGAAGTTCGCTGTCGAGAACGAAATCGCGTATCCCCTGGACCCGATGACGGTGAGGATTATCCCGTTCGTGAAGCCCTTTGACATACAAGTTGAGCCGTTCCGGTTCAAGGGCACAAAATTCCTCAGCCGTGGTGACCTGCAAACGCAAGTTGTGAAGCTTGGCCAGCCATTTGGCAGCCATTTTAAGAGCTTTTTCGGCTCGCTGCTTGTCGCTCTCCAGAAGAACCGTGAAAAGTTCTTTGCCTCTGGCTTTCTCTTCGATAAGTATTTTGTGATGCGAATCCCCGGCCAGTGGTTCGGGGACCCGACATAATCCACGGTCAAACCCGTTTTTTCGGATAACTGTCATGATCCGATAGGCACGATCACCACTTTTCCAGTGCTCACTGACTTCGTATTCTTTGATGATAAATGCCTTGTGTTTTACCGGTAGAGGGCCAACAGCCAGTTCTCTGACCCTGGTGCGTGAGGTGCCTGACCGGAGCACTTCCTTGAAATCAGGTCGACATCGGCCTGCCTTAATTTCCTCGACAAACTGTTCGATAGTCTCAACGGGATGTTCGACGATAGTCGGGTAGGTGCCGACATAAGAGAGGGCATGGGCGTCGGTTCCGGCAGTTGCAGTAAATTTGCAGCGATGCCAGTCATTCACTGCTCGATGCAGCTCGGTAAAGCTGTGATTTGAATTTAATATCTCAATAGCATCATAGACTGTATCGGTGAGCTGCTCCTGATCCGGCTTCCCTCCTTGACGATATGGATGTGCCCAGACGAGAGCTGCCTGAGGGCAGGCCATACGGATCTCCGACACTGAAGTTCCTTTTGGGAAGGGCCGGTCTGCACCATAGACCAGAACATCCCGTTTTTCCGCAGTGGTGGTTTCCTGACCGGACAGGACCACAAAATGGTCTGGAACCCCGGACTTCGCCTTGACTGTTGCCAGTTCGGCCACCGGCCACAGATAATGGTGATCGGTTATGATAACGCCGTCCATGCCGACCTCAAAAGCCCGAGCGATCAGCTCACAGGCGCTGACAAAGCTGCATGGCGATTTCTCGCTGGTATGACAATGGATTTCCAGAAGCATGCAATCCCTCATTCAAAAAAGAGTGCGGTCATATTCCATTAATAGCCACTTATCTTTGCTAACATATATAACTGTTTTCAAAGAAATCAATATACACATGTGGAGCAGATTAGAATTCAAGTTTGCCTGGCATGTATATTGTAAGAGTGATCTTTGGTCAGTAAACATTTTTTTCACCTTCCTATAGAGGAATAAACAACTATGAAACTGTTAGCAGGGTATCCCTATCCACTAGGTGCGACATTTGATGGTATTGGCACCAACTTTTCCCTCTTTTCCGAAATTGCCGAGCGGGTTGAACTTTGTCTCTTTGGCGAGGACGATACGGAGACACGACTAGACCTGGAGGAGGTCACCGGCTATTGCTGGCATGGTTATTTGCCATCCGTCGAACCGGGGCAGCGTTATGGCTATCGGATCCATGGCCCATGGGAACCTGCCGCTGGCCATCGGTGCAATCCGGCAAAACTGTTGCTTGATCCTTATGCCAAAGCCTTAACTGGCCGCGTCGAATGGGATGAAGCGCTCTTTCCCTATGACTTCTCTAAGGGGCCAGGAGAGCGGAGCGACAGCGACAGCGGCCCTTTTATTCCCCGCTGCATAGTGCATCAACCCTATTTTGACTGGAACGGCGATCGCCTGCTCCGTATTCCTTGGCGGGATACAATAATCTATGAAACCCACGTTAAGGGCCTAACCATGACCCACCCGGATGTACCCAATGAGCAGCGGGGAACTTACGCCGGGCTGGCTCATCCGGCAATCATCAATTACCTGAAAGAGCTTGGAATAACTGCCGTGGAATTGATGCCGATTCATCAATTTATCCACGATGAACATCTTATTGCACAGGGGCGTCGAAATTACTGGGGATATAATACTATCGGCTATTTTGCCCCCCATGATGAATACGTTGCCGACCAACGCCCGGGAGGGGCAATTGCCGAGTTTAAACAAATGGTAAAGAACCTGCATAAGGCCGGGATCGAAGTCATTCTCGATGTGGTCTACAACCATACCGCCGAGGGCAATCATCTCGGACCGATGCTTTGTTTCAAAGGTATAGATAATGCTTACTATTATCGACTGACTGAAGACAAGAATTATTATATGGATTATACAGGTTGCGGTAATAGCCTCAATATGCGCAACCCTCATGTCCTGCAGCTTATTATGGATTCGCTGCGTTATTGGATTCTTGAGATACACGTCGATGGATTTCGTTTTGACCTGGCGGCGACGCTGGCCCGTGAGCTCCATGATGTCGACAAGCTGTCGGCTTTTTTTGATATTATCCAGCAGGATCCGGTTATTAACCAAGTGAAACTCATAGCAGAACCCTGGGATGTCGGTGAAGGTGGGTATCAGGTCGGTAATTTCCCACCGGTATGGACCGAATGGAACGGTAAGTTTCGCGATTGTATCCGTGACTTTGTCAAAGGAGAAGGGTGGGTATTACAGGAGTTCGCCTCCCGCTTCACCGGCAGCTCCGATCTCTACGAAAACTCATCCCGTCTGCCATTCGCCAGCATTAATTTTGTCACTGCCCACGACGGATTTACTTTGAAGGATCTCGTCTCCTACAATGAGAAACACAATCAGGCCAACGGCGAAGACAACAGGGATGGCGAGACGAATAATCGTTCATGGAACTGCGGAGTTGAAGGATTAACCGAAGATCCGGCTATACTTCAACTGCGACGGCGGCAGGTCCGAAACTTTCTGGTTACTCTGATGCTGTCCCAGGGTGTGCCCATGCTATTGGGCGGCGATGAGATAGGACGGACCACGCAGGGCAACAACAACACTTATTGTCAGGATAATGCTCTCGCCTGGTACGATTGGCATGCGGTTGATGAGGAATTGCTTGAGTTTTGTCGGTTGCTTATCCGGTTCCGGAAAGACCATCCAACTTTTTGTCGACGCGGTTGGTTCCAGGGAAAGCCGATCAGAGGCAATGAAACAAGAGATATTGCTTGGTTTACCATAAACGGCGAGGAGATGACAGAGAATGATTGGCATCGTGAAGATACCAAAACTCTGGGGGTTTTTCTCAATGGAGACATCAAAACTCCGAGTCGGCATAGAGAGTCGGTGACCGATGATGATTTTTACATCCTGATCAATGCCCGGCATGAACCATGCGGTTGCAAACTTCCTGATGCTCAGTGGGGTGAGAAATGGCAGGTGGTTTTTGATACGGTTATCGGCTGGGAAGAAAAGAATGAGCGGGAATTTTGTGCTGGGGAGACGTTCGAAATCGAGAGCCGATCATGGTCGATTCTTCAGGCGATCGGTAAAAAAATGCTGCTTGAATAAGTCGTGTGGAAGTCTGTCCTGTACGGCAGGACAGACTTCCGGTGATGGCGGAAAACAGCAGTAAATGAGAGCGTTGGTGGATTAGCGGGAATAGTTGCCGGTAACCGGGCGGTACCAGGAGCGAGTGTGATTTCCGGTGCCGGCAGCTTCTGGAGTAATTCCTTCATGATGACTGGCTTGCAAAAGAAATGATCAGCGCCATTTTTGAAGGCCTGTTGTTTACGGTTCTCATCACAGAAACCGCTCATCATGATAGGATCGGTTCAGGTTGGGTTCTTTTGGCATGGCGGATTACTGCGCGACCATCGACCCTGCCCATATTGAAGTCGATAATAACAAATCGAAGACTCTCCGTGTCAATCGCTTTAATTGCTTCCTCGGTTGTTCTTTCCGCTATTAACCAGTCGAATTTCACTCATCAGATTCCCATGGATTTATTCCTTAACAACAGGATTGATCCCGCGAAATCGGACTTCAAACTCATCTCAGTCTTTGGATTTTTTCCATTGCTGACACCCACCCCCTGTTTTGTCGGCCTTTCACTTCCTACACACAGGGAATATGGTAATTCTATTCCTTTTTGATCATAATTTTTCATTTGTTTTGCCGAGTCTAGGCTGCAAGTACCTGTATTATCATAAAAACTATTATGATGACAAGATTGGCTTTACCGGTGATTCGCGGGTGAATCCCGATGAAGATCAGGGGCAAAATCGCTGACTGTTTGGTTACAGCTATCTGACGGAGATTTAAAGGTCACCGGTTTTCATCATCAAGGCGGAAAAGCAAACAAATAAGCGTGTAAGCAGGCATGGTGTATGCAAAGTTTGCCCTGTTACAGGAGTAATCTGATTCCGCAGGCGGAGCGAACCTGGATAAAATATTCAGCTTTGTGATTCAGCCACCGCGATGCGAGGGAGAGGCATGTCTTTTAGGACCGGAAAAATTATCGGTTGGACAGGGTGATTCCTGAAAAAAAAGGATATTACCTGTTTGAGGGGAATATTGAAGAGGTAGGTATAAGGAAAAGAATGACATCCATTATAATATTTGGTGCGGGGATAGCTGGGTTGAGTGCTGCGCACGAACTGATACAGCTAGGATATCGGGTGACGGTGTATGAAGCTCTGGACGAGCCTGGTGGATTTTTTCGGAGTTCGCGGCAGCTTCACACCAACATGCCATCTGAATATTCCTGGCACGGTTTTGGTCCTTGGTACCACAATACCTTCGATATATTAAAAGAAATCCCCTTTCATGATAACGGAAGCCTCTATGATACCGTCCTTTCCCGTTCTATCGATTTCGGCATATTTCCCGATGATGCGAAAGCTGAATTTTATGACAGGGGCGTGCGGAGCATTCCGGGTATGTTCCGTATGAACCCATGGGAGGTGACCTGCTCTTCCTATCTGATGCTGAAAACATGGACCGCCAATCACCGCAGTAAAAAAATATATAGTACGCTCAATGCAGCCAAGTCGTGGCAGCCTTTCCTTAGTGAAACCGCCTGCAGAACCTGGCGCTCCTGTTTTGGACCCTGGATCGGATCGGATTGGTCGAAAGTTTGTCTGCATACGACCGGTGACTTTTTCAGAAAACAATTGACGACAAGACCGGCGCACCACCACAAGGCTGACCAGGATGGACCAATCTGGCGGCAGGGTGCAGGAGACGGCTGGTTACTGTTGAAAGGTCCGAGCAGTGAATACTTGTTTAAGCCATGGGTCAAATACCTGCAAGAAAAAGGTGTCGATTTTCATTGGCAAAAGCCGCTGACAAAACTGGAATTCGATGGATGGAAAATTATTTCCGCTGCCTGCGGCGATGAATGTATCATCGGGGATGTCTACATCCTGGCCATCAATCCGTTTATCGCCGCGGAGGTTCTGACAAAAACCCCGAATCTTCAGAGACAGGAGGTTTTGTGCCTGTTTGAATCCCTTGTCAGGGAAGGATCGCATAGCCAGGTTTCTTTTAGGCTGGCCTTCGCTGAAAAAATACTATTCCCCCGGGAGAGAATGGCTGTTGTGGTAAGCGATTCGGAGTTCAACCTGACTCTTTTTGCCCAGGAGCAGGTCTGGGACAAGGATGTCGATCTTGGCAGGAATATTCAATCCTTATGGACCGGTACTTCGTGTATCAGCGGTTTCCCCGGTCGGATCTACGGTAAGCCGGTTAATACCTGCACAAAGCAGGAATTCATTGATGAGGTGAAAGCTCAAATACTCAGCTGCGTTGCCCTTGACAAACTTATTCAGGAGGCCAATGGCGGAAGATCGCTGCAAGATTTCCCCATTATGGAGATAGAAGTCTGGCATGAATGGGAATTTTCCACCGAAGGTATCAGGCATATGCAGCCGAAATGGGTAAACACCACCACAACACAGCGCTTTATGCCGACTCAGACAACACCGGTGTCCAACTTGTTTCTGGCCGGTGCCCATACCAGAACACAAGCCCACGTCTGGAGCATCGAAGGCGCTGTCGAAAGTGGCAGGAGAGCGGCACAGGCTCTAGACAGGCGGGTTCGGGTGATCGATCAGTATATCCCGGTCTGGCTCAGGTTTTTGAGTAAGATCGACGATCTACTATTCGCTGTCAATTGTCCCCATGTACTTGATGTGGCCGTGGCAATGGTATTGATCTCGACGCTATGGTTTTTACTTTAGAAAATTTCCAAAGTAATGCAGGCAACGATAATCTGCCGGGCCCTTCGTGTTTAGGGCGTCAGCTCTAGCCCTCTTGTCGTTGATCTTTTGCGCAGCCTGGGGGGCAGGACTCGAGAAGAAATTGAACAGAAAAGAAATGCCCTGAACATTGTGCGAGGAGATTTTCAAGCAAATGGCAGAACAAATTGCTCTCTTTAAATAAGTTGACGAGTTGCTATGCACCCAGCGGCTGGAGTGACTTGGTGTTGAGGAGGAAATGAGAGATATTATCCTTTTGCTGCGATTAATCTATGGATAGAATTTCTTAATTTCAATTGTTGAGTGTAAATAATGTTTAGGTTGCGCATCATTATACCGGATTTACAGGCGGATTTTCAGGGCAGTATTACAGCCTCAATGTTTAACAGGAAACTATCATGAACGTGCAACGACGATACCCAATCGGTGCTGAGGTACAGCCGAACAGAGCGGGCACTCATTTTCGCGTCTGGGCGCCCCGTCCCATGAAAGTGGAAGTGGTACTGGAAGCCGGTCATGGAGTTCCGGCGTCCGTACAGTTGAAACAAGAGAAAAATGGATACTTTGCGGGTCTGGTCTCGCAAGCCGCTGACGGCACGCGCTACCGCTTCCGGTTGGATGACGCCGGGTGCTTCCCCGATCCGGTGTCACGGTATCAGCCAGAGGGACCCCACGGAGTATCCCAGGTGGTGGATCCTCTGGGGTTCAAGTGGAACGATAGCAGGTGGCAGGGCGCGGGACTTGCAGGTCAGGTCATTTATGAAATGCACATCGGGACCTTCACGCGGGAGGGGACATGGCAGGCCGCTCAGCAACAACTCGCAGAGTTGGCTGACTGCGGTATCACAGTCCTTGAGGTGATGCCGGTAGCTGATTTTCCCGGCCGCTTCGGGTGGGGCTACGACGGAGTCGGGCAGTTCGCTCCGGTTCGACTCTATGGCGAGCCGGATGATTTCCGCCGTTTCGTGGACGAAGCGCATCGCGTAGGCCTAGGGGTAATTCTCGATGTGGTCTACAACCATTTCGGCCCGAACGGCAATTACCTGAAAGAGTTTTCTCCCAGCTATTTCACCGACAAGTATAAGTGCGAGTGGGGTGAGCCTATCAACTTCGATGGCGAGAACGCCGGTCCAGTGCGTGAATTCTTCCTCACAAACGCCGCGTATTGGATCGAGGAGTTCCACCTTGATGGACTGCGGCTGGACGCCACCCAGGACATTTTCGACGCCTCGCCGGAGAACATCATGACGGCTATCGGTAAACGAGTGCGGGAAGCGGCGCGCGGACGGATGACGCTCATCGTGGCCGAGAATGAGCCACAACTGACGAAATTGGTACATTCGGTCGAGAGCGATGGATACGGGCTGGACGCTCTCTGGAATGACGACTTCCATCACAGCAGCATGGTCGCGATGACCGGACGCAACGAGGCTTATTATACAGACTACCTGGGTAAGCCACAGGAGGTCATCTCTATGGTGAAGTATGGCTATCTCTACCAGGGTCAGCGGTACAAGTGGCAGAAGCAGCGCCGCGGTATCCCCAGCCTAAGGCTGGCGCCGGCGAAGTTCGTCACCTATATCCAGAATCACGATCAGATCGCCAATTCAGGTCGTGGTGCGCGAGTGCAGTTCGCGACCAGCATCGGACGACTGAAGGCGATGACTGCCTTGCTGCTGCTCTCGCCTGGAACCCCCATGCTCTTTCAAGGGCAGGAGTTCGCATCATCAAGCCCATTCTATTTTTTTGCAGACCATGAGCTTGATCTTGCCAAGCTGGTGGTGGAAGAGCGAGCGAATTTCCTGATGCAGTTCCGCAGTCTGGCGACGGATGAGATGATGCCATACTTGGTCGACCCGATGAATCCTTCCACCTTTGAGCAATGCAAGCTTGATTTCAGCGAGCGCGAGGACAATCGTCCTCTCTACGATCTGCATAGAGATCTGCTGCATTTGCGCCGCCAAGATCCTCTCTTCAGTGCCCAGACTCTCGGCGGTGTGGACGGCGCCGTGCTCGCCGAAGAGTGCCTGCTCCTGCGTTTTTTCGGCGAGACAGAGAACGATCGCTTGCTGCTGGTGAATCTCGGCCGTGATCTGCATCTCGACCCTGCGCCTGAGCCTCTGCTCGCACCGCCGAATGGAATGACATGGCAGACATTGTGGTCCAGCGAGGATCCCCGGTACGGTGGCACCGGGACACCGAAACTCGATTCCGAAGACAACTGGCGTATCCCGGGACATGCCGCGATAGTTTTGCGGCCAACATTAACGGAGCAAGAAATACATGGCTGACCCGATTCGAATTCTTCGTAATCCTGATCTATACAGTCAGGACTCTGACCCCCATGCGATGCAAGAGTGGTTAGTAACCAACGGAATTGGTGGTTACGCGGCGGGAACAGTGACCGGAGCAGTCACCCGCCGCTATCACGGGCTTCTGATCGCTGCCATGCCCAATCCGCTCGGCCGCGTGATGATGCTCAACGGACTCTCCGAGCGTCTGCGCCTGCCGGACCGCCGCGTGGTGTATTCCGGGGCGGAGGAACTCGCAGGCATCACACCGGAGGTGGCCCTTAACCTCAGAGAGTTCCGGCTGGAGACCGGACTGCCGGTATGGCGCTATGAGGTTGATGGGTTCGTTCTCGAAAAACGCCTTATTCTTCCGTACCGGCAGAACACCGTGCACATCACGTATCTTCTGCTCTCAGGTAAGGGTAAGTTGCGGTTGGGGCTCCGTCCGGCGATGCATTTTCGTTCGCACGATGCGCTAGTCAGTGAGCGGCGATCGAGACACTATAAACTATCCGTATATGAGGACCAGTTTGAGATCACGGCCGCAGCGGACTTGCCCGTGCTGCGACTGATTGTTCACGGTTCGTCCACAGCATTCACCTTTGACCGAAAGGAAACATCCCTGATTGCCTATCGCACCGAGCGCAACCGCGGCTATGAGTGGCAAGGATCGCTGTGGAGTCCCGGTTACTTCCGTTGTGATCTGATCGAGGGCGACTTGACGACGCTCGTCGCATCGACTGAGGAGTGGGACACGATTCGGGTGCTGTCACCGGAGGAAACCTTCAGTAACGAAATGAATCGCCGCAAAATGCTGCTGCAGGCAGCTTTGCCGCCCGCACGTACTGGACCAGCCGCGGAACTGGTGCTCGCCGCTGATCAGTTCATCATCACACCCGTAGGCCGCGCGGAAAAAGGACGTCTGCGGGATTCCAGCGAGGAGGGTCAGACCGTTATAGCGGGGTACCATTGGTTCACCGACTGGGGGCGGGATACCATGATAAGCCTCGAAGGACTGACGCTGATGACCGGCCGAAAAAACGAAGCAGGCCGGATACTTCGAATGTTTGCCAATTATATACGCGACGGAATGATCCCCAATATGTTCCCCGAAGGCGAGAGAGACGGTCTCTATCATACCGCTGACGCTACACTGTGGTTTTTCCACGCCATCCACCGCTACGTGCAGATGACGAACGACCGTGCAACGCTGAAGCTGCTGCTGCCCAACCTGTTGGAAATCATTGAGCATCACAGGAACGGTACGCGGTTTGGAATCGGCATGGATCCGAAGGACGCCCTGCTGCGCCAAGGGCAGGAAGGATATCAGCTCACATGGATGGATGCCAAGGTAGGCGACTGGGTGGTGACACCGCGGCGGGGCAAAGCGGTGGAGATCAACGCCCTCTGGTACAACGCGCTGCGGTTGATGGCGGGGTGGCTGAAAGAAGAGGGGCAGGAAACCGCCATCAACCTAATGACCGAGACGGCTGATCAGGTGCGGGAGTCTTTCAACCGGCGTTTCTGGTATGAGAAAGGAGGCTATCTCTACGATGTGGTGGATGCGGAAAATGGCGGCAGCAACGACGAGTGCCGGCCGAACCAGGTATTCGCAATCTCGCTTGATCACCAGGTTCTCGACGAAATTCGATGGGAACCGGTAATGGACGTGGTGACGGATCGTCTGCTCACACCTGTGGGCTTACGTTCACTGGCGCCCGGGCATCCGGATTACAAGGCAAGATACTTTGGGGATCTGCGTTCGCGCGATGCTGCATACCATCAGGGCACGGTATGGGCATGGCTCATCGGACCTTTCGTGGATGCGTGGCAAAAGCTTCATCCCGGCAAAGAACAGGATGCCAGGCGTTTCCTGACAGGTTTCACGGCACACCTGGACGACGCGTGTATCGGTTCGATTAGCGAGGTCTTCGACGCCGAAGCGCCCTACATGCCGCGTGGTTGCGTGGCACAGGCGTGGAGTGTGGCAGAGGTGCTGCGCTGCCTGGTGAATACAGCATGATACTAAGAAAGGAGACTGAGAGATGAACCGATTTATTTGCATCCATGGATGTTACCTTAATGGGGGCCGACTCCTGGTAAATTGTTGGGCGGCAATCGCAAAGTCAATATCACATGTACCAAAATTACAGCAAGGCGAACGTTTGCAACCGGATGGTACAAGTGGATAATCCAGAATCGCTCTGCTTAGCCTGACCTCTGAATCGAAACATTCCTGACTTCAATCAGCCTCTCAATATGGCTTTCTGGGAACTACAGAATAAAGCAAAACGTCGTCTGTTATACAGTTTGCTCGGGTTAGGTTTACCAGTCAAAATTAGCAAGATGAACCGGAGCATGGGTTGGCTTCTGATTTTTTTGGCAGATCCAAATCCGGAATTTGTAGAATTTCCTCAAGTAATAGCCGATCATGAAGAGGGCTTGATCACAATAAACATCGTAGAAGCCGATTATGTGTAACGTGTAAAAATGCGTCTTAATATGCATGAACGTTACCGCACAGTTTTTGGCCATTTACGTCACGAGGTCGGCCATTAGTATTGGCAAATTCCGATCCGTGACAGCGAACATCTTGGTACTTTCCGTCAAGTGTTCATCAACGAGCAGCAGGAATGTGATTCAGTCTTGAAACAATATTACCCTCATGGTGCTCTTGAGAATTGGCAGGATAATTACATAATCGCATACGCGAGTTTGCACCCGTGGGAAGACTGGGCAGATTGAGGGCGAATATCTTGACAGATCCATCGGAAATCACTCGCTCATTTTATCATTTTCCAAAAACGTGCAATTCAACAAACGTCCTCGACAAGCTCGATGGTACTGCCCAAATTTATTTCTTTCAGCCTGAATCTTCTGAACAAAGTCTAGCGTGTGACCTTTATTTTTTGGCAAAAAAAGGAGGATTTGACGCTGGCATGGCCTGAAGAGCTTTGAACATACTGCCGCCATAACGACAAGGATCAGATAACAACAAATTGACTGTGATCGGAACTGTCTTACATTTGTACAGAAGTCTCGAAGCATCTCTACAGCAGAGTCTATATGATACATCATCAGCAAAAGTGGCAGCTGTTCATGACGTCGTTAGGAGCCTGGGACTTATATCATGCAGAAAACCTTCTCAAATGGAGGCGGATCATTATTACCAGGGGAATAGTATTTTTTTTCTGTGTGTTTCTAGGGTGATAGTGGTCTCAGTGGTGTAGGCGGCAGAGCATATGGTTGAGATACATTCATTGATCCAGAAAGGTTCCGCCGATAAGATCGGTACCGTTACCACCAAGGAAACGGAATATGGTACTCTTTTCACCCCAAAATCATCTGGGTTGATTAAAGAACTGCATGGGGGCACGTTCATGTCAAACATAGCTGCGGACCCGGCGAGAAAGATGTGAAAACAGTGTTGGGACTGGCCGCCGGAGGTCATCTTGATCCACAACAGATCAACTGCCACAAGAGACTTTATGTCGATCAACATCCGGGAGATCTGCCGGCACAGTATGTCGATGCTACAGGGATGGCCGATCATCCGCTTCTGGCTTCGCGGGTTCTCTTGTCTGACATTAAAAGATAATCCCTGATGATTCCTCAGGATGGGGACAACTCTGCGGATACGCCCAGACCACTCGGCGGTGACGGAGGCCCTGTCGCCTGTGGTGTAATGCAATAAAAAGTTCCGTCCTATATATTTTCCGTTCGAGAATGATCAGCAGTGTTGGCACTTAAAATTTATCCATCTTTTCTTAACAAATGGAGATACACATGGGTGTTCATTTTAACGGAGTATTTAGCTTCATTATTTTCATTGCCGATATCTGGGCTATCGTGAACATTTTTCAAAGCAGTGCGACCACCGGGAAGAAGGTGTTGTGGACAGTTATTGTCCTGCTACTCCCGGTATTGGGTCTTCTACTTTGGTTTTTTCTTGGACCGAAATCTGATCGATAGCCGGCTGGTGTAGTATATGAAAGCGAAAATCATTCTCTTCATGGAGTCTCTCAAGGGCAGTTTTTGGTTTATTCCCGTACTGATGATCTGTGGTGCAATGATCATGTCTTTTAATATGGTTGTTCTTGACCGGGAGTTGCAGGTAGGTACTTTAAGATTTTACGGTTTTATGTTTGCGGTGAGCCCGGATGGGGCACGCTCCGTGTTATCGACCATTGCCGGTTCGATGATGACGGTTGCCGGTGTTACTTTCTCCATTACTATCGTCGTTCTTAATCTGGCCTCTTCGCAGTTCGGTCCACGCCTGCTGCGCAATTTTATGAAAGATAGAGGGACGCAGTTTGTTCTTGGAACATTTGTCGCCAGTTTTATTTACTGTCTGCTCGTTCTGCGCTCGGTCAACACAGTCGGGCAAAATACATTCGTCCCCAGCTTCTCTGTTTCTTTTGCCGTTATCCTGGCTTTTCTCAATGTCGGGGTTTTAATTTACTTCATTCATCATATCGCTGTTTCGATCCAGGCCGATGAGGTCATTGCTGCGGTCAGCAGGGAACTGCATCGAAGTATTCGAACCATATTCCCCGAGAAACTGGGGGAGGCGCCAGGTGATATCATCGATCCAATTGCGGAACTGCAAAAGGAAAATGTCTCCCATTTTAATATGCAGTCTCTTGCTGCCGGCGATGACGGTTATATTCAGGTAATTAATATAGAGACCCTTGTAGCGATAGCTAAAGAGAATGATCTGCTTATCGGCAATGCCTTGCGGGCAGGGCAATTTGTCGTCACCGGCTCCACCCTGGCGATTATTAGTAGTGAAAAGGATTTTCCCGAAGACCTCTCCGACAAAATCATCGGCGCCTATATAATTGGCGACAGGCGAACTCCAAAACAGGACCCGGAATATTCGATCCATCAGCTGGTTGAAGTTGCTGTACGCGCTCTTTCTCCGGGCGTTAATGATCCCTACACCGCGATAGACTGCATTGACCAGCTTGGTTCTGCCCTGTGTCTGTTGGCCGGAAGAAAGATTCCGGGAGAAAACCGCTTTGATGACAATGGGCAGCTTCGGCTGATTATAAAGCCTTTTACCTTTGTCGGCATGTTGAACGCCTCTTTTGATCAAATTCGTCAGTACGGACGGCAGAGTGTGGCGGTAACCGTACGATTGATCGAGACGCTGACAGTTATCGCCGGCCAAACCCGACGTCCAACGCAGAGAAAATCAATTCTTCGCCAGGCAAAGATGGTTTTACGTTCAAGCCACACGGCCCTGCCGGAAAAAAACGACAAAGAAGATGTTCTACAGCGCTACCGGTTGTTGCTGGAGGTGTTGAATACATTTGACGATCAGGAGAGCTCGTATGAAACCCATGATGACCTGTAGATGTGATCGTCTAATAGCTCGCCGCACTCTGCAGTTTGTCTGGTGCAGTTGCATTTTCATTATTTTCATTATTCCTGCCGCGGCCCAGCAGGACCAACCGCTCAACGGTTGGACTTCCGAGGCGAGGTCGACCCCGGTCGCCGGCGAGGTAAAGGTCATGCCTGCTACTGATGATCAGGCTATCGGACGGCGGATGAAGAAAATTCTTGAGGCTACCAAATGGTTTACCAATATCGCTGTCGAGGTTGACGAAGGTGTGGTCTTTCTTGACGGGCGCACCGACTCAAAGGAAAATCGTGTATGGGCCGGGGCCCTTGCCGGCAAGGTCACGGATGTCGTTGCGGTAGTGAACCGGATAGAAGTTACCGAACCTTCACCGTGGAATATCCATCCGGCGATAACCGAGGTGGGCCTGCTGTGGAAATCCGTTGTCCAGGGCATACCGCGGTTCGGGCTTGGGCTGATTGCCCTGCTCATTGTCTTCCTGCTGGCAAAGCTGGTCGTTCTTGGTCTTCGACAGGTTTTTGATAAAAAATTTACCCCTCTTCTAGCTGATGTTGCGGCAAGAATCGTCAGTATTCTGTTTCTTCTGCTGGGGTTCTACATGGCGCTGCAGGTTGCCGGCCTTTCCGGACTCTCCGCCACGATCCTCGGTGGTACAGGTATCGCCGGTCTGGTTGCCGGAATTGCCTTTCGCGATATTCTGGAGAACTACCTGGCCAGTATCCTGATCAGTGTCCGCAATCCTTTTCGCCTCGGTGATCTGGTCGAAATAAGCAACAATATCGGAGTCGTTGAACGAGTTACGACCCGCGGCACCGTGTTGATAAATCCGGACGGTAACCATGTACAGATACCCAATGCCATAGTCTATAAGAGTATTATACGTAACTATACGGCCAATCCCAACCGGCGTGAAACCTTTGAAGTCGGTATCGGTTTTGAGACCAATGCCGCGCATGCACAGGAAGTTGCCTTGAAGGTGCTGCAGGGTCATCCCGCGGTGCTGAAAGAGCCTGAACCTCTTGTCCTGGTTGATCGGCTCGGTTCGGCCACGGTGAATCTGGTCATCTATTACTGGTATGATGGTTCGAGTTACAATGGATTGAAGGTTAAATCTTCTTTGATTCGTCTGGTGAAGCAAGCCTTTGAGAAAGAGCACATCTCCATGCCGGACGAGGCGAGGGAAATAATTTTCCCGGCGGGTGTCCCCGTGCAGCTGTTAGAATCTTCGGTTGCCGAGTCCGGAAGCCAACGGGCAGAGGAAGTCTCGTCTTCTGTTGTCGCCAGTGAACAGATAACCACCCAGGCCGAGGGCAGTCTGGAAAATGAAGAACCACAGTTACGCGATCAGGGCCGGATGTCGAGGTCTCCTGAGGAAGGAGAGAGCCTGCTGCAGGAACCGGCCGGGAATCAGCGCTGACGGAGACGCAAAGAGGACGGTGCCGGCGCATTGTAAGTACTGCACCGAGAGTTATTAAAGGGAAAAACAATTCAGTGAATATTTACAGTGAATCTTTGACCAAGAACGTTTCGGGAAGTCTGTTGCTTCAGGACAATTAGAGGCAACTTATCGCAGGTTACGTGCCGGGCAATCCTGGTAACTCAAGAAAAAAGGTACATATTTCTGCAAGGCGTTTAGTACGGAATGGTCTCCGGAAAGGAGAGTCAGCAATGCAGATTTTTCGGCATTGACCTGCGCAATAACAACCCGAAATTTCAATCCCCCCGTTTTGATCATTGTTTTGAGTTCGCAGGTAACCTGAAAAAGCCGGCAGAGAGACGATTACCGGGATCAATTCCGGTTTAAATACTGTGATGTGTTTTTGAGAACACCATTCTCATTGCAATTTTAGACGGTCACAAACCTACCCAGATGAACGCGGTTGATAAGGGCAGAGTGATCTGTAAATCTTCTCGCTCTTGATGTCTCTTTGGAGGCACCCATAAATCATTCGTCGTGTTACGTATTCACGTCGCCCCGGAAAATCCGGTCGGATAAGTCCTTCAGAACCTGGAGAGGTTTCGAAGGACTTATTCTTGTGGACCCGCTTATAGGGTGTTTATGGCTAACAAATAAAGGTATGTCTGTATTGTGAGTGTCCATGCCTATAGCTACTCTATCACCATTAATGATTGAACGCTTTTTTGATTCTCAGTATGAGGTCAATATTTAGCATATAATGAGCTGACATTGTTCATATTTTATGGCAATAAGCTCTGCAGGTTTCAGGCGACTGGAATCATCATTCCAGTCGCCAGTTTTAATGGGATTGAACTCCTTTTTTTATAAAATGGGACAGGGATGACAACAGGAGCTTTTATGAAACAGAAAAAATCTGAGATGAACGAATCAACTCCAGAAATTATACGGGGAAATGGCGATGAATTACATCAATTGGCGGGTGGTGAGATAGAAACATTGACGACGCAGCAAGGGGTGCCCGTTGCCGACGATCAGAATTCACTGCGAGCCGGGGAGCGTGGGCCTACTTTACTGGAGGATCATATCCTTCGGGAGAAGATCTTTCACTTTGATCACGAACGTATTCCGGAACGAGTGGTTCATGCCAGAGGTTTTGGTGTCCATGGTTATTTTGAGACATATGAATCGCTGGCTGATACTACCTGCGCCGATATTTTTCAGCGTAAGGGTGAAAAAACTCCGATCTTCGTTCGTTTCTCAACCGTTGCCGGAAGCAGAGGCTCGGCTGATCTGGCCAGGGACGTTCGGGGATTTGCAGTGAAATTTTACACCACGCAGGGGAATTGGGATCTGGTCGGTAATAATATTCCTGTCTTTTTTATTCAAGATGCCATTAAATTCCCAGATCTGATTCATGCCGTCAAGGTGGCTCCTGATCGTGGCTTCCCCCAGGCGCAGTCCGCTCATGACAACTTCTGGGATTTTATTTCGTTAACCCCAGAGAGCATGCATATGGTCATGTGGATCATGTCAGATCGGGCGATACCTCGATCCTTTCGCTTTATGGAAGGATTCGGGGTTCACTCATACCGTTTCGTCAATGAAGAAGGCAAGGCGACATTTGTAAAATTTCATTGGAAACCGAAACTCGGGGTACAGTCGGTGATGTGGAATGAAGCGGTAAAGATCAACGGTGCTGATCCCGACTTCCATCGACGTGATATGTGGAATGCCATTACTGCCGGAGATTTTCCAGAGTGGGAGTTGGGAGTTCAGTTGTTTGACGACAGCTTCGCCGACAAGTTTGATTTCGATATACTCGATGCAACCAAACTGATCCCAGAAGAGGAAGTGCCGGTGAAAATCATCGGCCGAATGGTGCTGGACAGGGTGGTCGATAACTTTTTTGCCGAAACCGAACAGGTTGCTTTCTGTACCCAAAACATCGTCAAAGGGATCGAGCAGTCTGAGGACCCCTTACTCCAAGGACGTAATTTTTCCTATCTGGACACCCAAATTAAACGGTTAGGTAGTCCAAATTTCACCCACATTCCTATCAATGCACCCAAGTGTCCGGTAAATCATTTTCAGCAGGATGGGCATATGGCTATGCGTAATCCAAAGGGACGGGCCAATTATGAGCCGAACAGCTGGGGGAAAGATGGCGGCCCGCGAGAGAATCCGCAGAAAGGGTTTACCAGTTATTCCTTAAAGGTCGATGGTGAAAAACGGCGGATACGCGCGGAAACCTTTGCCGATCATTACAGTCAGGGACGGCAGTTTTATATCAGCCAGACCGAAGTGGAACAAAAACATATCTGTGACGCTTTGGTGTTCGAACTCAGCAAGGTCGAAAAAGAGTCAATACGAGAGTTGATGGTTGCCCACCTCTTGAACATCGACGAGAATCTTGCCAAAAAGGCGGCTGATAAACTTGGCCTTGAGATGATGCCGCAACCGGCCAAAGCCGCGAAACCGACCCTCAAATCACTGAAAGCATCCGACAAGTTGAGTATTCTGAAAAATAGTCCCGGCACATTTAAAGGTCGGAAAATCGGGGTATTGATGACAAAAGACGCGGATGGAGCGATTTACTCAGCACTACTTAAGGCGGCGGAGAATGAAGGTGCTATGCTGGAAGTCATTGCCCCGCGCATAGGCGGAGTACGGGACAGCAAAGGGCAACTTATTAAGGCGCAGCAGAATGTCAAAGGCGGACCGTCCGTGCTCTACGATGCTGTCGTTATCCTGCCTTCTATGGACGGAGGGAGGATGCTGGCCGAGGAGCCGACTGCACGGGACTTTGTCAGCGACGCCTTCGTCCACTGCAAATTTATCGGCTATTGCCAGACGGCGATGCCGTTGCTGGAAGCTGCCGGGGTGGGAAAAATGCTTGATGACGGCTGTAAGCTGCTGGATGGTAATGATGCTGGTAATAAGTTTATCGAGCTCTGTCGTGACCTGCGCTACTGGCCAAGGGAGATGAAAATGGAGAAAACCTGACGAGGCAATAAAGTTACTCGATAACGGTCCCCAGTACAGGAAACAGCCTAGGTCAGGAGGTGGTAAATCGTCACCTTCCTGACCTGGGTCGAAAAAAAATCGATAAGACTTAAAAATAAGAGTTTTCAGCAGGACTTATTTTTGTCCGCCGAATGTTCAATCTCGCCGCCTGCCGTCCCGGATATATCATTTCATGGCCGCTGACAGTACTTTATTTTACCATGATTTTGCCAGTAATCCGCAAGTTGACCTAAGTCTGAATCGACTTGATTTGCTCATTACCAATATTCCCAATTCATCAAGCAGTGTCGCAGGCCGCCCTTCATTACTCACGGCTAAAGCTGTTTCCATAGATGATGGTAAATTTAAAACACAATCTCAGTTGAACCTCGTGAAAAAAATACCTGACTTCGATCTGGATTTGAAATTTGAACAGGTTGACTTGCCGGCACTGTCACTGAAGACTTTGAGAATCAGCCGGAGGACCAGTTGGCAACCAAGGTTCCAATAGAGGGTAATTATAACCAACGGGAGACGGGAGTACTTCCCGCGATCTGAAACATTATTCGTAATGCGTTTATCCAGTCATTTACCAAAATAGCGATGGCACAATTAAATTTTCTGTGCAGGAATCATCTTTGCAGTCGGGCGTTCAGTCGAAAGCCGGTTGGAATTGATCCGGTTTGCTGATGTCAAATGTCCCCTTCATCTTTCTGGGTTTCCCGAATATGCCCGTAATTCAGCAGGGCAACAAAGATGGAACCACCCACCAGATTGCCGAAAATAGTGACCACAACAAAGCGAATAACCTGCGGAAGGGAGAAATTATCACTGATTAGGTAGGCGGTGAATATCTCGACCGAGCCGGCAATCGAGTGATGCAGCCCGCCGATACCGATAATAAAGGTAACGATGTATATGGAGGCCATCTGGCTGAGAGCCGAGGAGGTCGCCTTGATCAGCCAGGCACCAAGTGCCATAAGCCAACCGGCAAGCATCGCGCTGAAAAAAAGCGGTTGCAAACCATATTCTACAAGATGCTTACCTATTTGAATATAACCCGGTTTGGCCCTGATAATATCTTCTGCGAGGATAAGAAATACTGCGCTGACAACGGCGCCAATGAGATTGCCGAGAATGACCACCAGCCACAAACGCAACAACTTTTGGACACTGCCTCGGCGGTCCAGCACCGGATAAACCGCCGTTGCCGTATGTTCGGTGAAGAGCTGGGTGCCGCTCATGATGCACAGCACAAAACCGAGTGGATAGACTAGGGCCGTGGCTAGGCGACTGAAAAAGACGGGGTCAAGCAGCAGCATCTGGCTCTCGGCAATAGCCACAGACATCGCAGTAAAGCCCAGGATCAGGCCAGCTGCCATTGAAGATAGAAGCAGGGAAAAAAAACCGCGGTTCTGCTGTTCTATTCCGTCCTTAATAGCTTTCTCAAGTATATCGTCAGGGTGTCTTAATGCCTCGTCCGTCCGCTTGACGATAACAGGAACAAAATCTTTATCCTCTTCATTTCGTTCTTTTTCTCTTTTTGTCTGCATATTTGTGTGGGTTGCCTTTTATTTTTACCTAGATTTAAGGGGAAATAGAAATGCGGAAAAAACTGGGACTCCCTATAGTTGGTACCAAGATGAGCTTTGTCGGTTGTGAAAAACAATAGACCATAAAGTGAGGGGCTATTGATGTGATTTATATGTCATTTTATGGGGTTGAATCATTGTTCCAGCATTTGGCCGGTGTTTTTAATCGGTAGCAGGACTGTAAAGGTTGAACCTTTTCCAAGTGTGCTCTTTACCAAGATTTTTCCTTGATGTTTTTTCACAACGCCATAGCTGACCGATAAGCCAAGTCCGATACCCTTGACTTCGGGTTTAGTTGTATAAAAAGGACGAAAGAGTTGTTCTTTATCTTCGGCTTGCATGCCGATGCCTGTATCCTTAATAGCAACAGCCACCATATCGCCTTTCTGCCGAGTGCTGATCTCTATGACGTCGCCGCTGTTCCGGCAGGCTTCCGTTGCATTTGTCAGCAAATTAAGAAAGACCTGTTTTATCTGGTCCGACACTGCGGTGATATGCGGCAACTCCTTGGCAAAGTTGGTTTTCATAACAATATGTCTACTGTTTAAATCATTTTTGCTCAGCAGTAAGATGGCGTCAAGTGTCTGGTGCACATCCATCATTGCCATCACCCCGGAAGAAGGCCGGTTAAAGTCCTGCAAGCAGCATATCAGTTTTTTAATCCGCTGTCCTTCGCTGAGGGCAACATCAACAAGTTCCATATCCTCCTGGTCCATGATTGCCCGTTTTTTCACCCCGTATAAAATTGACATAATTCCCTGAAGGGGGTTATTGAATTCATGGGCGATAGACGCTGATAATTTGCCTAGTACCGCCAGTTTTTCTGTATGTAGAGAGAGTTGCTGTATTTCCTGCAGTTCAAAGGTTCGCTGCTGCACCTCGAGTTCGAGATCGGCAAGAAGGGCGGCAAGTGTCTCGTCGGCTTCAAATTTAGCCAGGGCTACGGCGATATGGTCGGCCAGTCTTTTCCACAGGGTAACCGCCTGATGCGTAAATTTCCCTTTTTGCCGGTCATTGATTTGAAGGTAACCCAGGTTCTTGTCGCCAAGACCAAAGGGAATCAGAGCTATCGATTCATATCCTGCGTTGATGCAGCATATGCCAGTGCTGTTTGCCTTATCGGTCTCAGAAATGGACGGAAGCGATTCAGCGATGCTGTTACACCAGAAACTACCACCACTGGTGAAAAAGGCGCTACCCGGATTGAAGCCGGTAGTTGTGAAATCGAAATCGCCGCACAGGCAATCGATCATCGGGTTGCCGGTCATGTTTAGGTTTTTTGCCACTGTAGTCGTAGAGACACACTGATCATGGGCGGCGGCGAAAAAATCCTCCGGAAATCCAATTGTTGCGAAATAGGGATATTGATCGTCTTTTTTCATCCGGATCCCTACTGCCTCACATGCGGAGAGCTGGTGGAAGAAAGAGATTGCCGACTGTATCAATTCCTTTTTTCCACCGCTGGCATTGATAAAACGGAGGCATTGGATAGTTGCCTCCCGTTCCACCTCGGATCGTTTCCGTTCGCTGATATTATGGACTATCTTGGAAGAGCCGATTACTTTGCCGCTTATATCCCAGATCAAAGAGACCGTCACGGCAACAGGAAAAATGGTTCCATCTTTCTTACGGTTCAGGGATTCAAACTTCTTTATTTCCTTGCTGTTCTCGAGCTTGTACAGGATTTTGGCGATTTCATTTTCATGACCGGGGGATAGGAGAAGATTGATATTTCTACCGATTATCTCATCCGTTCGATAGCCGAAGATTTTTTCTGCTCCTACGTTCCATGTCTGGACGGTACAGTTTCGATCCATGCAGATAATCGCGTCATCGGCGCTCGTGACTATGGCAGCGAGACGCGCTTGCATCTCTATCGATCTTTTCCATGCAGTGATGTCTTCAAATATCGTATATACTTCCGTGGGCACAATCTTTTCCTTCTCGAAAACCGGAATCGCATCTATCTTGATCCATCGATATTCCTTAATTTTGGGAATTAACACCCCCATGATGACGTCGCGGACAGGTTGCCCTGTATGCAGGGCAACCATTGAAGGATGTTCCTGCCCTGGGAAAATTTCACCATTTTCACGGATAGTATGGTGCTCCACTTCAATCGAACTGCGTCCTAAAAACTCCTTTTCCGTCCAGCTCAGTATTTTTCTAGCCGCCGGATTTATTGCAATTATTTTGCCGGTGGCGTCTTGATGAACGACACCCTGCGACATCGTTTCAGCCAAAAAACGATAGCGTTCCTCGCTTTTGCGCAGTTGATTTTCTGCCCGGAATTTATGCAGGGTCATCTCAATTTGGCTGCGCAGTTCATAGTCGTCAAAGGGTTTGCGGATATAGCCCGATGCGTTCGCCTCATGGACACGAAGAGCCGTGCCGGTATCGGAGTGGGCGGTCAGAAAGAGGATCGGCAGGTTATTTTTAAGGTGGATCTGTTGAGCCGCCTCAATACCGTCCATGGCCCCGGCCAGGTGGGTTTCCATCAGTACCATATCCGGCTGCTGTAGATGGGCTAGTGTCACCGCCTCTTCGCCGGTGCTGGTGGTTCCGACCACGTCATAGCCTAATCGGCGAATCTTGCTGGCGAGATCCTCGGCAGTAATGTCGTCTCCGACTATTAAAATAGAGATATCGCTTATAATGGTCATGGTGCCGCCAGGTTGACAAGGTTACATTCGCACTAGATGCCGCGGTCGGTGATATTGATATTTGTACAAACCTGGCACATGGTTTTGTCTGCTGTATTCTACATCGAGTCAGCTTTTGAGGGTAGCCGACGATATGCCCCAGAGGCATGACGATTCTCAAAATTCACCTTACTCGCTTCGTACTTGCCAGGGCTTTCCTGGTTTCCTTTATCTGTTTTAGTATGGTGTTATCTGGGGAAACACAATGGGACTCCCGAAACTGGCTGACTAGATTTTTAAACACTCTCTGCACAACGTGCCTTGTGTAAAATGCTGTCATCACTTCGTGTAGCTTCTAAATATCATTAAAAATGTTATTCTTTGTTGTCGTAAACCGTTTACAAAATGCACACAATTTTACTTAGCTTGTTTGTTTTGATCATGCAAACTCTCGTTCGGTAAGTAATATCCTGGTGTGATGTTAACTAGCAATCATCATGCCATTTCGGCCAAGTTGATAAATCATAGGTTCATAATCGGTTGATACTGGCTGCATGAACTTGCTCCTAAGGAAAATGGAGTGCTCACTGAAAACCATTGTCCGACTTCTCAGGATTGTCCGGTTGGAATGGATTGTATTCTTAAAAAATATTCCGGAAAAAGAGGAAAATGATTTTTTTGATTCAACTGAATACGCTTTACTTACTAAGTGGAGTGGAATTACATCAAGTGGGCAGCAGTACCAGCCATTTCGACTCTTCAGGATGTAGCGTACTTAATGAAAAAATGAAGTAGAAATGAAAGTGGACATGTTGTCCTTATCCAAGGCATCCAACCCAGCGATAAGGAGGGTTCAACATGTCCACAATTTTATTGTATCACGGTTATTCTATCGTTGGTTATAAATACGTTCGTACTGATTACAGAGAAGGAGACATTATACTTCTCAGTATCAAGAAAGAAATTTTCAATGCGTTGCTCAGTATGCAAAAGCAAGAAGGTCGTCTTGATTGAACGATAAAATAAAGAGGTGTAATGCGAAAACAAGGTCGTGTGGATTGGCATGCTTTGTGTATAAGTTTCGGAGTACGCAAATCGAAATCAAGAAGAAAATTTTGAAAATTTAAGGAGGTAGATCATGATCAAGCCCTTTGTAGATGCTTATTTTCAGTACTGTAAGATGGTGATGGATACAGCCGCAGTGCTCAACTATCGCCTACCTCTTTTGCAAAGCTTGGCGTCCGACCCCGATCTGCTATGGGGTTCGACTAAATGGTTTGAAGTCAACCGCATGGTCAGCGAAAAAATGTACGCTTTTAGTGAGGCCTATATTTTATGGATGACAACGATTGCACAATTACCCTATGGCAAAATACCGTCGGCAGAAAAAATATTGCAGTTACAGCGCAAAACTTTGCGTCCAGTTAAAACTACATTGTCGGCCAACGCCCGCCGGGTCAAAAAGAAAAAATAGTACGCAACCAAAATTGAAGGAATGCAAATATTATATCGTATGGGATTTGAACTATCTCGAAAAGGTAATTTTTGGATTGAGCTGCGGATCGATGAACATTCTGTATTTATAGAAAATAATGAGAGATTTTCGGTATGGTATGCAGGCAAATTAAGACAAACTCTCATAAGGCTTGCGCATGGTTTGACAAATCCTTCATGAAACCGACTTGTAAATCCTATATTGAAAAATTCTGGACAAAGACCTCGACTATGGTCGCAAATGTGACGGAACATTGATGGCCATTTTAAGAACCGCTGGCCTATCCATTACTATGTCAAGGATATTGGGACAAGGCCAGTTTTTATTCCTTTGTTTATATTACTCACTCTGTAGTGCTATCCAGGAGGTTCGTCAATGCGCCATATATGTGTAGCAGTCTGTTTTATGACAATCTTTCTTGTGAGTCAGGTGGTCGCGATTGACCAGGCACAGAAGGCACTGGTGGGTGAGAAAAAGGCTGAGGTTTTGGAGAAGAACGCTGCGTCTGACGGTAGCAAGGCACTCCCTTCTCCATCTGAGATCATCAAGAAAACTGAAGCGCAAGCGGTTGATCCTGTTGGCGAAGATCCCTTGAATGATGCAATCACCTGTCTTTCACGCACCATTTATTGGGAGGCCAGAGGGCAGGGGACTACTGACATGGAAGCAATCGCCAATGTTGTTATGAATCGGCTTGGCCATGATGGCTTTCCAGACACGATTTGTAAAGTTGTCATGCAAGGCCGCGAAGAGGGTGCCTGCCAGTTCTCGTGGTGGTGTGACGGCAAATCGGATGACGCAAAGGAGGATAAATCTTACACAATCGCTAAGGAAATTGCTCGAAAAGCTCTCAATGGGCAACTAAAAGACCTCACGGGTGGTGCATTGTATTTCCATCAGCGGAAAGCAAATCCCCGTTGGTCTAATGAATACATCAAGACAGTCGAGATCGGCGTGTTTGTCTTTTACAAGCCTCAGGGAGGAACAGCAAAATAGGCTTTATTCATTCTAAGTGGGCTTCGTCTGCATTCTATAAACACATGGTAATAGATCATACAAACGGACAGATTAAACAATTACAACGATGAGAAAGTATTATTTGATGCTTGATATCGACCTCTTGGATGCCCAAATGGGCTCTATGCAATTCAACCGTCAGTAACCCTGAACCGTAGGTCCATAGGATCCGTTTGGCATAAGGGCTGGTTCGTGTCTGGTCATTATTAAAATATCTACCAGATTATATTTCTCCTGTTTCTGCGGGAAATTGACCAGCAAAAGTTGATAAAAGCAAGTAAATCGGTCAAAGGAGCCAATTGCTTGATGGAGTGCGGAAAAAGATAGCGACAGGTATTGTGCGGACCCAAAGGATATCGTGGGTAAACCTGGAAACTGTCAAGTTTGCGCGAGGCAGAATAATTACCGGCATGTTTTTTGCTTAGAAATAAATTAACAAACAAAGTCGTTTGGAGAAATATTATGGAGACGAACAGGGTCGCAGGCTGGGGAAAAGGATCGAGTTTGCCCGTTAGGACACGGAACTGTTCAACAAGGTGGGCCATCCTTGTTGAAGATTTTATCTCATTTCCTCAACCGAGGCGTATTGCACTAGCACCACACAAGGAAGTATTAAAATAAAGGGTTGACCGGTAAAAACAACGTCTGACGCCTGTGTAACGCCTAGATAGTCGGCATCGTGGTGATGGAGAATAAATACTCAACGAATCTTTTGGAGGATTTATTATGTTAGATAGTGACCATTGACCAGGATGAATGCATTGGTTGCGAAGAGTGTGTGGAAACCTGTCAGGAAGTTTTTGTAATAAATAGTGAGAAAGGCAAAGCCTCAGCAATTGAAGGCGCGGATGCAGCCTCGACTGTGTGGACGAGGCTATTTCTTCCTGCTCTGTGGAATGTATATCCCGGGAGGATTAGACCGATTTTCCTTGCAAAGACAACGATATCGCTCCTGCGGGCATTCCGGTATCAGTCCTCTCTGCATCCTTTATAATCGTTTACCGGAAACACACTAATAGTTTGCATTTACCAGGATATGTAATTCGGTGCCTTACATATTAAATTCGATCATACTCTGTTGAATACCCCCTTGATTAGAATTGTTTTTTTTGCTGTAAGCAGATTATGACGAAGACCATGATAAAATGGTGGTTATATACAGAACCACCTGCCTGAACTTTTTAAACGATAGACCCTTTCTTTAATGTTCCTTAATTGGCTATTTTCCGCCTCATGACGAATAAGTCTAAGTTCCTGTGTCGGCGGTGCGGATGCCGAATTCAAAAAGATGGTTAAAAATGCATAAGGCCGGTGTCGAGCCGCTCCGTTGCATTCTACTTGACGAGTAAAGAGGTAGTCGGCGGCACTTTGTTTTTGATTCGGATGGGGTAACACCAACACAAACCGAAGAGGATACCATGATGAACAAACTGAGCAGTGCCATAGAGCAATCGGATTGGACAGGATCGCAGAAGATTCTAAATTCGCTTCTCGAAGTGCACCAGCGAGATCCTTGGGCTGTACATAAAGGTATTTATGGCGTGGTCCAGCAGGTGCTCAATCCTCCTTTCAAGAATCCTCATCTCTCAAAAATGTATGCCATAAACAGGGAGATTGCAGCGTATCTGCTGGCTGAAGACAAAGTCAGATTGGTCCGACTTGAGGTTGAAGAGTACGGCAAGAGGGAAAAACTCCCAAGAACTGACAAGCCTGGTGCTTTGCCTGAAATATCGAACTTTACCGATGTCGAAGAAGCAATTGGTGACAATGATTACGTCGATACGGCAGTGGCAATGGCGGCTTTTATCGACAAATTTGGACAAAAAGAATTTGCCAGGCGTATACTGCTTCTCGGCAGCGGCTATCTCGATTCTTCCTTGGGGCACTCCATTTCCTGTTCCGCCTTTATTCTTTTAGAAATGATCAGGCGACAGGATCAGGACGCCTGGCCGTCTTTGCTGCTTTTGGCCGACTATTTCTGCAAAGGTGAGTTCAGGACAACGCCCGATCTGCAAAGTTCGTCTGTTAGTCTCAATAATGAGGAACTTGAATATCAGTTGGGTCGGGCTGTGAGCGGCACAGGAATTGTAGCTCTGCATCATTCTATAACCCGTTATTCCATAGAGCGGGGCAGTCCTCTGCTTGCTAGAAAGGAGTATGAGCATATGCTGGCCGTGTGGGTAGCGATGATGGGGGAAAAAGAAGAGAATCTTCATCATGTTGATAAAGTCGACAAGGTCAACCTTACGGATTTTGAAAGTTTTTTTGCGATCTTTACTAAAAAGGATCCCTGGCAGCTCCTTTCTCTGGTTTATGGCGCACTGTCATCGGAAAATGAACGCCGCTACCTCGCCGAATACATTATCAAAGCTGTACTGCGATTATATGATGGCAGGTACAATCCTCACAACCTGACTGGATTGGGATCGGCATTGTGGATTATGGAGAATTTTCATCAACGGCCGGAGATCGTCATCAACGGCTGGCTCCAGTATTTCGACTACTTCTTCTCCGAAATTGGCTAAAGGAGCTGGAACATGGGATCTACCGTTATTTACAAGAGGGATAAGCAAAACAACAGCATGTCGAATGATTGGAAAATGCCGTCAAGTCGCTTAAATTACAAAATTTACATCGATTATACAAATGACAGGATTACTGATTGGTGTGATGAGCGGAACGACTATGATCATCTTTTGTAGATTGTTTGGTGCGTTGTTGTTAGGGCTGTTGTCCTGCCTGATGACTTCCGGATGTTCATCATTGACAGCGCTTTATGGCAACAGCGATGACCGGGGCCGACAGGTGAAAAACGATCTTGGTCGAACCATTGAATATAAGGTTAGGTTTTCCGGTATTGATTCGCAGCGAAAGAGTCTGCTCAATACCCTCCGGCAGGTTAGCACCTCTCTGCGCCTGCAGGAGCGTCCGCCGCCGACGCTTGCCGGGCTGCGTAGACGGGCGAAAGAAGATGTAGCGCAATTTCAGGTTGTTCTGCGTTCTTTTGGGTTTTATGACGGCAGAGTGACGTACAGTATTGAAGAAGAACCCCGCAAGCATGGACCGGATATTCCTGTGGAGTCGGCGATTCTTCTTTACCAGATCGACCCCGGCAAAGTTTACCTGTTATCCGAAGCGGACCTGGAAATCATCCACCCGGACAGGACTGTAGAGCGTCCTATGAACGATGAGGAATTGAAAGCGAGCGACCTCTCGCCTGGCATGCAGGCCGAAGCAGGCCCCATTATCGAAGCAGAACAACGAGCGGTGATGCTTTTTCGCAACAAGGCCTATCCGCTTGCACGAGCGGAGCAACGTAAGGTTACTATCAATAAGGATAAAAAGAGCTTGCGTGTTGTCTATCGGATCAATGCAGGAAAAAAGGCAGATTTTGGTGTTGTAAGGGTATCCGGAGCAGAAAAGGTCGACACAGACTTCATTGCAGGCTATCGCAGCTGGCAGTTGGGAAATCCATTTTCTCCCGGTGAATTAAAGACAACACAAGAAGATCTGGCCAAAACCAACCTCTTCGAGTCGGTCACTGTCCGCCCTGCAGGTGAAATCAATGGCCAGGGAGAGATTCCGATTGAGATAAAAGTTACGGAACGGGAACAAAAAACCGTTGGTGGTGGCCTCAACTATTCGACTGCTGACGGCATAGGTGCGAACATTTTCTGGGAGCATCGAAATCTGTTCGGGGCAGGAGAAAAGTTGCGATTTTACCTGGATGGTTCAGAACTGCAGCAAGGACTTGAGATAAATTTTCGCAAGCCCCAGTTTTTCAAACGCCGACAGGATCTCGTAATTGATGCGCATAGCAAAGAATTCAATTCCAATGCCTATCAGGGGGAACTGGCTGACAGTTTTGCCGGGATTGAACGCCGAATTGGTGATTACTGGTCGGTAACTGCCGGGATCATTGTAGAGTATTCAGATCTGACCGGAGCCGATTCGCCAAACGAGACTTTCTACTTAGGAGGCCTGCGAGGATTGGTGCGTCGCGATAGTTCCGATAGTCCGCTTGATCCAATTACTGGCAGTCGACTGGAGCTCGCCGTGACGCCTCTCACCAGTCTGGCAGGAGCCGACACGCGATTCATTGTTGTGTCACTGCATGGCTCCGACTATTACGCCTTTGACGAAGCCGGTCGCTACGTGTTGGCGGGGCGTGGTCAGATCGGCACAGTCTGGGGTGAAGAGCAGTCATCTCTACCTTCAAATAAACGTTTTTACGCGGGCGGCGGGGGCTCGATCCGCGGTTATGAGTACCAGAAGGCAGGGCCTCTTGATGAAAATAACGATCCCATAGGCGGCAGGTCGATTCTTGAAGCTGGGTTAGAATTTCGTGCTCATCTGACGGATACGATCGGGGTAGTGCCATTTATCGAAGGCGGCAATGTTTTCGAAACAATCTATCCGGATAATTTCGACCTGTTGTGGGCGGCAGGGCTTGGCCTGCGCTACTACACGGGGATAGGTCCGATCCGATTCGATGTCGCCGTACCACTCAACAAACGGGATAATATAGACAGCAACTATCAGATATATATCAGTATCGGACAGGCCTTTTAATGAGTAGCCATGATGAAAAAAAACAAGCTCAAGAAAACAGGTCCTCGCCTGTTGGCAATAATGGCCAATCAAACTGGCTGCGCCGCATATTCTTGAGTTTAGCCCTGTTCCTTGCTCTGCTGCTGGCGCTTCTGGCACTGGCGGCCACCGGACCTGTCTTGCGCCTTGCCGTGCCGATGATCAATATGACGGTGTCAGAGGCAATCGACGCAAATTTTATGTTGGGTGAAATCCGTGGCAGCCTCTGGACGCACCTAATGCTTGAACGGTTGACATTTGAGAACAAAACTACCGGCCTCCGTGTCGATGGCCGCCATTTGCAACTGAGCTGGGCGCCATGGGCGCTGCTGCGGGGGGTGCTGCAGATTGATCGTCTTGCGGCCGGGAGCCTATCAGTGGTTCTTCCCCGCCAGGAAGCTGAAGATACGATCACGGAGGACGACAGCGGTGCATTTTTCCTGCCGCCTACGATCAGACTGAAGAAGCTTGAAATACAAAAATTGAAACTGGTTGATCCGATCAACAAGCGAGAATTTCTCTATAAACTGGAAGCCGCAGGCGCTAAGCTAAAAAACAGTTCGGCGCATCTCTCTCTTGCTCTACTGCCGCTTGATACAAGCATAGACCGTTTGCGTGTCGAACTGTCATTCGGTGGTGAGACCCAGGAGCTGCAGGCCGATATCGACGGCTATTTCGATCGCGCCGGCATAATCATGACCCTCGCCGGGTTGCAACCCGGGGAGGCGACAGATGTACGTATTTTACTGCAGGGCAGCGGTCCGGCGGAAGGCTGGCATGGCGAGCTGACTTTGACCGCCGCTGACCTGGCGGATCTCTCGGGAAAACTAGGTTTGCAGTTCCTCGATGAAACCTTCCAATTTACCTTTTCCGGGCAAAGCGACACCAAGGACAAGTTGGCAGAACATTGGCCTGGCACCCTGCGAGGTCCGATCGATATCGCTCTTGCCGGACAGTTCGGAGTGCAGACCAACCGGCTGACTCTCACTCAGCTTAATCTCAGCAAACCTGGAATGGTGACTATTTCGGCCAGTGGTGATATCGATCTGGCGGCAGGTCGACTCGTCACTGACCTGCAAGCAAAAATCCAGGAAAAGGCAAGCACACTGTTCAAGGATGCCGTGCAGTGGGAGGATCTTCGGCTCAAGGCGCATGCCGAGGGCGAACTGGCCAGACCCGATGTTACCATTTCGCTCACCGGGCGGTCGGTAGCCACGCCGATTCTGAACAATGGCGAGTTGTCGTTGACCTTGAGCATGGCTCAGCAGGGTGAAGGATATGCCACTCGGATTAAGGGCACCGCTCTTGACAATCAATGGACCGAACCCGATTTGGATCGGATACTCGGTGGTCGACTGGATATGACAGTGAGTGCAGAAATAATGCAGGATTTCAGTGGGTGTTTGATAGATGAACTGCTTCTGACGACGCCCGGCATAAAAATAAGTGGCAGTGCCGAGTTGCAGAACCGGGGCAAAGTCTCCAAGGCCTGGTTGCAGGCAAAAATTGCCGATCTCTCTCTCTTGAAAAATCTAACCGGGCTGGATATGAGCGGGGCCGGACAGGTGGAAGTAAGCAATGGAGACTGGCAGACTGCCGCAGGCGGAAGGGCGGATTTTGCAATCACAGCCGACCAGCTTGGCTTCGGCCAAACTGATCTTGATCGTCTTGTCGGGCCCCAGCCGATGATCGCCGGACAGCTGGAATTGTCGCCGCAGCTGGAACTGGCGATCAGCCTTGCACAGGTAAAAACGGCGATGGTCGATGGTACCGGTGTCATCTCTTTTAGTAAGCAATTCAGTAAAATAAATATTGGCGGCGACTATACTGTCCAGCCCGGAGCAATCTCGCCGGAAAGTGGTGTATCCCTGACACAGGCAGCACATCTGAGCGTTGCACTTGTTGGTCCGGTACAGGCACCGGCTGGTGAGATTCGCCTGGCAGTACCCGAACTGACAACCGCCGGCGAACTATTCGAAGATCCGCAACTCATTTCCTCGCTCAGTTGGTCGAACAAAGGGATCCTGACAATTGACAATCGGCTCGATTTTACGTTACGCGAAAACCCATATCGGCTGCAGGGCCAGGTGGTCCTCCTGCCTGACAGGCTGCTGCTGGATAATTTCGTTTTAGACGGAAAGATGCTGGAAATTACCGGACAACTTGAACTGCCCGGTTACACGACACCGATGCGTGGTGAGTTCAACCTTTCGCGGCTTAATGAACGGTTGCTGACCGATTGGGGTGTGCCTGTCTCTGTCGGAGATATACGGGCAAAGGGTGGTTTTCAGCCTGTCGGAAACAGACAACGCCTTGTTCTCGAGCTGGCCGCAAAAGATCTGAGAATGCCCGGTGGTGACAAGGATAAGCCACAGAGCATCGATAGTCTCGCTGGACGAGGCCATATCGACAATTTGTTTAATGAACCGATTTTCGACTTGCATCTTACCGGCAGCAAGGCTGTTTCCGGTAAGATGACGATAGATACCGTGCAGGCGAACTTTCAGGGTGCACTTGGCCGGATGCGGACGGCACTGGAGGCAAAGGGGCAATTTGAAAAGCGCATCCCTATGACGCTTGAAGGTTCGGCCGATATGGCCTTGGCTGAGAATATGAAGCTAACGGTTGACGACTTGAAGCTGACCATTGGTTCTCAGCAGCTTGCTTTGTTGCAACCTCTGCCCGTATCCAGAGCGACGACAGGCGAAGTCGATTTCGTGGCACTTTTTGCTCTTGGCGATGCCGGTCGGTTCGACTTTGATGGCCGGCTTTTGCCAAATGAAAATTTACAAGTTACGATGAATCTGAAAAATGTCGACCTGAGGCCATGGGGAGATCTTTTCGATCAGGAAGGATTAGGGGGCTCTCTCTCGATATTCGCTAGTCTGGATGAGCAGATAGGCAAACCTCCCAAGGCGCAACTCAAGGCTAGCGTCGATGGTTTGAAGATGGTTAGGGCCGGACAACTACCACCGCTCAAAATGAAGCTTGACGCTTTTCTCAGAGACGGAAGAGCGAAAGCCAACCTTTTGCTGGGGCAGCCTGAGCATCAGATAATCAAGGCCGATGCCGAAATTCCGATTACCCTGTCAATTCTGAAGGGACAAGGCGAAGTTAAGCCAGATGCACCTCTTTCAGGCCATGCCGATATTGATGCGGAAATCTCGCAAATCTGGTCGTTTCTACCGTTTTCGGACCATCTGCCGGGCGGGCGTATACTTCTTACTGCGGACCTGTCGGGCAGTTTTAACGATCCTGTCTTAGATGGGGGTGTCAAGCTACGCGACGGCCGATACGAACATCTGCGCTATGGCACCCTGTTGCGCAATATTTATATCGATGGCCAATTTGACCGACACGGTCTGTATCTTTCTGAAATTACTGCTGATGATGGAGGAAAAGGCATGCTGACCGGAAAGGCTGAAGTCGAGTTCGCCGCTGAGGCCCTTTTCTCCTATACCGCGGAATTGAACCTGCGAGATATGGCGGTTACCCGCATGGACGAGATGAAGGCCTGGGCCGATATCGATCTGGATGTTCTTGGTGATGACAAAGCGGCTAATGTTACCAGCACAGTGACTATAAACCATGGCGAGGTTGACCTGGAAGCGGTGCTACCTCCGTTGGTACCACAGCTGGATGTCGAAAAGCCGGACCAGACAAAAGACGAAGGGAAAGAAAAACGAGCGGGCGGTGAAGCCTTTGTCGCTCATCTCAAGGTTACGGTGGACATTCCGGGACAGCTATTCGTGCGGGGCAAGGGTTTGGATTCGGAATGGGGAGGAAATTTAGAGATCAATGGTTCGGCCGATAATCCCAAGGTGGTCGGCGAGTTGCACGCCCGGCGTGGTCAGTTCGATGTTTTTGGTAAAACTTTTGTCATTCATGACTCAAAGATCACCTTTTTGGGTGAGCAACCGACTGATCCGAGACTGGACATTGTAGGTGTGTATAACGGCGATGGCCTGACAGTGACCGCCTCCCTGTCAGGCCCGGCAAGCAAAATGAAACTGACCATTTCTTCCCAGCCTTTTCTACCGCAGGAAGAAATTCTGTCAAGAGTGCTCTTTGGAACCTCCCAGAGTAATCTGAGTGCAGTGCAGGCTCTCCAACTCGCTGAGGTTGTAAGCAAAATATCGGGTGGGGGCGGTGGGCTTGATGTTCTTGGTTCGCTGCGAAAATTCCTCAATGTCGATGTGCTACGTGTCGAGGGTGGTAAGAAAGGGCCCCAAGTTGAGGTCGGCAAATATCTAACCGAAGGGGTCTATGTGGGTACCAAGCGGGGGTTAACATCAGGTTCAACAGGGGTCGAGGTTGAAATTGAACTGACCCCTCATATCAAAATGACCACTGAAAGTACCAATATCGATACTAAAACCGGTATACAATTCAAATGGGACTATTAACGAGAGAGAGATATACAATCCCGGCGAAAACCATCATCTGTTTTTCGCCGGTGTTTCTGACTCTTAAATTTTCAATTTGGAGAATTTAGAAGATAAACCCCACACCGAGAGTGACAACATGATTCCCATCACTGCTGTTGTCTTCAATGTCATTGAGGGCCAGATCATCAAAGAACCATTCATACCGATATGTTACCGTGATAAATGTGCTGTCAGTGACGAAAGATTTGAAGCCGATCTGCGGTCCTAATGTTCCGGTTATGTCGTCTTTGTTATAGCTCGCACCTATAAATGCACCGATGAATGGCTGAAACGTGTCGTTTGTTGTCAAGCCAAGGAAATGATAGTTTAAAAAGGGAATGGTTGAAGCGACCCACTCATCGTCTTTACCATCAATAAAGCTGTATCCCAGGGTTTGAATCAAACCGAGTTCTAAGTTTTTGGTGATGAATTTGCCGTATGCGCCCTCCAAATTCAAGGTTCCCACATCGGCACCCTGAGCGTGGAAAAAACTGCCTCCAAGTTGGAGAGAATTGTCACCACTGTTTTGGGCTGCCTGTACAGACGAGTCTGTCCCCGCTACGAGCATGCAGGTAGCTATCATTGCAGTTTTAATACAATAATTCTTCTTCATCTTGTCCCCCTTGTTATTGATTCCGAACAGGCTGATTTTTATCGGTCTGCTCGGGATATTCCGAGGTCCGATTCTTTTCCTCGGACTTGTTAACATTTCATCGGAAATTCTTAATGTCCGCAATAAAATTTGGAAACTAAATCACTTCATTCAAATCTTTCACAAAAATCAAAATATTATCTTTAAAATCTCATGGTAATCAGGAGAACAGCACAGCAGGCGTCGTGTTGCAGGCCTGCAATCCATATGAATTGGTCCATATTCTAGAATTTTTGTCGAAAAGCGATGTCATGAATTCGATGATTTGGTTTTCCATCCTTAGCAACTACATGATAGCTGCAATTAATATAATCCTTCCCCGTTTGGTAAACCAGATTACCGTGATCTTCGGTGAACAAATCCTTCTTGCTCTCTCCCTCCATCTGTAAGAAGTCCGTAAAATCTACGAACACCATTGATTATAGTAGTATAACGATAGCAGCTTTTATCAACAATACATTGAATTCTGTATTCAACACGCGAATGCACCCTAGTATTGAGCTTATTAAGTTAATAGGGATCTGATATTCCTCATCTACTTGTTTTTAAACCATATATTATACTGTTACGGTGATATATGGTTTTGAGATCGAGGACTGAGCGGATCCATGGAATATTAATAGGGGTTGCGGCGATTGTTGATAATCTCAGAATGCTGGCGATCAATTCAATAACTAAAAAGGTAACGGCCGAACGCTCTGGACACTTACGTTTTTACAACCAGCTGGAATATTTTTCGCAATGGTTATATAGAAAGAGCATACTCAATCTTTCGAACCAAATTAGAGTTGGGTAATAGTATATGGATCTGCATTGATCAAACAGTGAAACAACCGAAAAACGTCTCAATAGTCTGGCATGGTTTTTGGATAACCCAATTCCCTTGGTGAGAACGAATTACAGGATCTGTGTCGATGTTCGATCGGTAATTTTAGGTATCGGCGATGCAGTAGGGCTCGTGTTTTCAAGCTATATTCAGGACGAGGCGGCACGCTTGTGGTGAAAATCTAAAAGAGTTTTCCTAAGACCGGGAACTTACACTGGCTTTAAGGGTTGTATTCGTTTTTTTTATTTTCATCTCAATTGTTTAACTTTGAATCCTGCAGTGGTTCTGGTTGATGGTGACTGATTAAAAGTTTGTCCTGAAATCAAGATGTTATAGACATATTGAAACACTTTGCAGCGAGGATTAGAATTGTTCCTAAAATCACCTGAGGACTCTGATGAAATTTTTTAACTGCAATAACTGTGACCAACCTGTTTTTTTCGAAAACACTCTATGCGTGAAATGCAATAACACCCTCGGTTACCTACCCGATCAAGGTAAAATAAGTGCACTGACTTTGGTGGAAGCCGATTCCTGGGAGATTGTTGGGCAGCAAACGCAAAGTCCGTTATACCGCATGTGCCAAAACTACAGTAAGGCGCAGGTATGCAACTGGATGGTACCAGCGGATGACCCGGAACCCCTTTGTTTAGCCTGCCGTCTGAATCGAACAATTCCTGACCTCAGTCAACCTCGCAATGTGGCCTGCTGGGGACGACTGGAAGCCGCAAAACGTCGTCTGGTGTACAGTTTGCTCGCATTACGTTTACCGGTCAAAAACAAGCAGGATAAACCGGAGAGTGGCCTGGCATTTGACTTTTTGGCCGATCCAAATCCGGATTTTGTAGAATCACCACAAGTATTAACCGGTCATGACGAGGGTTTGATAACCATAAACATCGCAGAAGCAGATGATGTGTTTCGCGTAAAAATGCGTCTAGATATGCATGAACGTTACCGCACCGTTCTTGGGCATTTCCGTCACGAAGTTGGCCATTATTATTGGCAAATACTGATCCGTGACAGCGAAAGGCTCGATGCTTTCCGAGAGCTGTTCGGCGACGAGCAACAGGATTATGGTTCATCATTGAAACAATATTACGATCATGGTGGCCCCGAGAATTGGCAGAATCATCACATAAGCGCATACGCGAGTTCGCATCCCTGGGAAGACTGGGCAGAAACATGGGCACATTATTTACATGTTGTCGACATGTTGGAAACAGCACAAGCGTTTGGTCTCGCTGTTAAGGGCTCACCTTCCCAAAAACTCGCGATACCGGAGCAATTGGATCCAACACTTCAATCCGAGGGATCATTTGAGCGATTACTTGCGGAATGGCTGCCATTGACATTTGCTTTCAACAGCATCAACCGCAGCATGGGCCTTGAGGACATATATCCATTTGTATTGTCGAAATCTGTGATCGACAAGCTGCGTTTTATTCATCAGACTATTGATCAAACTCGACCATAAGTTGCCAGGCTGAACAATATCTTTTACTGGAATTACAACTGTTCATTGTTCAATTATCCGCGAAATTACATAGCTTTTTTATTCAAGAGGGCAGATATATTCTTCCGATGACGGCAAGAGATAGCAATAAGTTCGATTCGACAATGAGATTTCTCTTTTGTTTTTTCTAATCTCTTGTCCTACTGTGTACTGTTTTTTCTCTGCAAATATACTTGATTCACCCCATATTGTTTTCCATGTAGCATGCATAGAGTAAAAACTACAAGGGAGGCATACCTGCACGAAGACTATGTCTCTTTCGACTCATCAAAATCATGGAGGTATATTATGATTGGCTGGGCTGTTACCTTTTTAATCATCGCACTTATCGCAGGCGTCCTTGGATTTACCGGAATAGCCGGTACTGCTGCTAATATTGCATGGGTTCTTTTTGTTGTAGGCCTTATTCTGGCCGTCGTCTTTATGGTCAGGGGCCGTAGAACTCCGCGAGTTTGACAGCAGAGAGAAGGGGGAAATATATGAAAATGATCCAATTGAAGTTGTCGGCGGGACTATTTCTTTTACTCGCCTTTGCCACCCTCATTTCTGGATGCAATACCATGTCCGGGATGGGGCAGGATGTTGAGTCGGCCGGGGATGCAATTGAGCATTCAGCCGAGAAAAACAAGTCTTATTAGTATATTATCTTGAGTAGATTCTGATTTTCATGTCAGGGTGATGAATAATTCCCACCCTGACATGGTTTCATTCTCTTGTAAAGGCGGTGAAATATGGTTGTCGCCATCAATTCTCTTATTTTTTCAGTTTCAACCTTGCTCAGTTCAGATACGAGGTCATCAAAGAGATGTTTCTGCTTCAAAAGTAGCTTTACATTCTTCGTTGAGGAACGGAATGAGTGAACTGCGAATCCTTCCAAAAATCTAAAAAGCTTGGAATCGCCCGATCGGACAGGATCCACATGACCATATGCATACTCTCCGGCGTCACCGAGATAAAGTCCCACACGTTGTCATTAGTGGTTTGGACTTTGGGAAAGCAGAGATCATGGGCAACCTTAGCTGCATGAATCAGATCGGGATATTCAATGGCATCCTGTATAAAAAAGACAAGTATATTGTTGTCGACAAGATCTCAGTCGCCCCACGCACCCCGACTCTTAATGAATATTGATCGTCGGCAACAGAAAGCGCCTGTTACGTCTTCATCGTCTGTACCTCTCCTCCGGCCAACTGATGTAGTCCACCGCCTTTTCCTCGGACAACCTCGGCGGTAGATCCCTTCATAAGAGACTTTTTCTGTACCACCGCCGCTTCTATGTCACTCTAAATCGCAGTTCATAACGAACGAGTTTTTTTATCCGATTAGGCCAGGCGACTGGAAAATCAATTCCAGTCGCCTGGCCTGAATTCTACAATCCTTCTATTGCCAATAAAATTGGAGCAAAGGACATATACTAATATGCTAATGGTAGACGTTGTACTGTGTGTCAAGCTTTTTTCTATAAGTATCATCATCCAGATTCGGCCAGTTTTTGTTGTCGAACCCTTTATCATTTTTCAATTGGTCCTGACTGACATTGAGTATAAGTTTAACGTCATCGTAAAACATATCTTTATCGCGTTTAAATGTGAATGCTTCCATCGGCACAGCAAACATCTTATCGCCCATGCCCATAAATCCGCCGTAGGAGACAGCGGCATAACGGACCCTTCCTGTGGAGTCAAGCATGATGTCTTTCACTTCCCCCAGATTGTCACCCTGAGGATTTTCAATCTCCATACCGATGAATTTGCTACCAAGGATTGAAAACCCACCCTTCATCGTAACCTCTCGGATGTATCCATTGCCTGGGCGGCATAGGCGGAAATTGGTGTGTCTGACAGTAGTGTGGTGAGTGCGACGATTGCCACGCCGTATTATAATTTTGCATATATTTTCATATTGTTACCTTCATTGTGTAATTTAGAAGTTAGGCGGGAACTATCGTGCATTTTCGTGTTCACCAGTAGCGAATCCGTGCATTCTTCGGCCTGGTGAACGCTTATAATCCTGCACAGCACCGACGAGGCGTCGTATTACCATTTATAGGTTGTCTCCCAATCGGTAACCTGTTTTTCCGCCTCTTCTTTTTCAATCCCATAGCGCTCCTGGATCCTGCCTACCAGTTCCTCGCGTTTGCCGTCGATAACATCCAGATCATCATCCGTTAGTTTCCCCCATTGTTGTTGCGTTTTTCCTTTAGCCTGTTTCCATTTACCTTTCATTTGCTCCCAGTTCATGACGTATCCCTCTATAAGTTATATTACAACTTGGAATGGCTCCAGCTACATATAATGAGCTGTGAACCGCTATTTTGACAGGATAATTCCAGGCCCTTCTGCTCACAATACAGTCATTCCTGTATCCATTTGCTATAAATACCTTAGACGTAGGTGCGCTGAGATGTGTTCTGCCGGACAGGACAAGAATATGGGCTTTCTGCAAATGAGACGATAAAGGATACCGTAGCTTGTTCCCCGGTGATCTCTGACAGCCTCAGGGAGATCAAGACTCTTAAGAGAAATTCTGTCCCCATCCTCCATGCTGTTCTTCAAGTTGGCATGTTTTGTGCTTAAAAAGAATAGAATTACAAAACAATTCTGATTTTGCCCGAATCGCAAGCCAAAAATGTCAGATGGATATGATATGGAAGGAAAGGGTATCATGACCCAGTTGTTCTGGCTGTATAACGGGTAAAGGTGAAAAAAAAGTCGAAAGTGACGTCACATAATTACAACAGTAAAGGAGCACACAAATGAAAAAAGTATCGATTGCAGTAATTGTTATGACAGTTTTTAGTCTGTCGGCAATCGCTTTCGCCGCGGAAATGAAAAATTATTCTTCAACAATCAAGGTGTTTAAAGACTCACCGGTGGTGAAGAAATTTTTCGATAACTCCTACGGCTACGCGGTTTTTCCAATTATTGGCAAAGCAGGCTTTGTCGTCGGTGGTTCCTACGGGGAAGGGCAGGTTTACCATGACGGTCTGGTGACCGGTAAATCTTCGGTAGTGGAAGGATCGATAGGATTTCAGGCAGGCGCTGAGGCATTCAGTGAAATAATTTTTTTCAAAGACAAGCGGGCATACAATGAGTTCACCAGTGGAAATTTTGAATTTGGAGCAACTGCTCAGGCAGTAGCAATAACAGCCGGTGCGGAAGCCGAAGCCGGTACGTCCGGCATGAATGTTGGCGCAACCGCCGGCCCAAGGACCGGAGTTCAGATAAAAACCGACTATTATAAAGGCATGGCGTCGTTTGTCCACGCTAAGGGAGGCTTAATGTATGAGTTCTCTATCGGCGGTCAAAAATTTACCTTCCAGCCGCTGTAATACCTGATTGACCAAGGAGAATCTTCCGGAAGAGATTATCGTAAAAGCCCAAGTATAAGGGTAACGAAAACAACTTCCGAAAGATGCTTTAAAAAATACGCATTTAACCAAAAACATAATCCGGCAAAAACCTAGCAGGCTATTCGATGACAACCGCGAGAAATAACTTCCAATATATTCCCCTTTGGGGAAGCTTCATCATCGTCTTGTTTGCTGCCCTCTATTTTGCAAAGGCTATTTTTATTCCTATCTTTTTGGCTATTTTGAGCACCTTCCTATTGAATCCGGTGGTCGATTGTATCGGTAAGAAGTTGTGGATACCCAGGACGATAGGAGCAGGGTTCGTTCTCGCTTTTCTTATAATTGTAATAGCCTTCGCTGGTAATTTTCTCGCGGAACCGGCGACCATGTGGTTTAAACGACTTCCTGTGGAATTGAGACAGACGGAGACGAAACTGTCGTTTTTAAAAAAATCTATCAAAAACGTCAAGGAGACCACCAACAAAGTTGGTAATATAGCGCAGGTAGACCAAGCACCCTCGAAAAAAGATATGGTAGTTGTGCGCGGCCCGAATTTATTTAACCGGATACTCGATAGCACCCAGAGCGTTTTAATTGGCCTGATCTCCTATATTGTCCTTCTCTATTTTCTTTTGACATTCAGCGCCGACCTCCTGCGGGATGCCGGAAATATTCTGCATAACAAGCAGCACAGTCTTGCCGTCATCAGGATCGCCAGAGAATGTCAGAGACGGATCAGTTACTATCTGCTGGTTATCTCGCTTATAAATATTGTTCTTGGTTGTTTCATTGCCCTAATTACATGGGTGACCGGATTGCCCAATCCTATGGTGTGGGGCGTTTCCGGGGCATTGCTGAATTACATTCCCTATTTCGGACCGGCAGCCAACATAGCGATAATAGCCATGGTGTCTCTCCTTACTCTTGACACTATACCACACATTCTATTGCCGCCGATCCTTATACTCGGGTTGAATATCATTGAAGGACAGTTGGTGCAACCCTTGACCGTCGGTCGAGTTTTCACCATCAATCCGGCGGTCGTGTTTGTTTCGATCCTTTTCTGGGGCTGGCTATGGGGGGTGGCTGGCGTATTTATTGCTGTACCGGTATTGATGATCGCCACCGTTATTCTGGAACAGATCCGGAAATTCAGGATGGAAGCTTCGGTGACTCGTGAGAGTGATTAGGTTCCTGTGCCATGTCGAACTAAGAGCTCCTATCATCCTGAAAGAACAATGGAGTGTGAGATTATGACTAAAAACAGATTAGTCGTGGCAGAAGACCACCTTATCATGCGTGAAGGATTATGTTTCATGCTCGAAGCAACCGGCCTTTATGAAGTAGTGGGTCAGGCGGCAAATGGACTGGAGGCAATAAAAGTTGCCAATAAAGAAGTTCCGGATTTAATCCTTTTGGATATCTCCATGCCTAAATTAAATGGTATTTCCGTCATTCATGAACTGAAGGGCAAGTGTCCCGGAATAAAATTTATCGTTCTGACGGTGCATGATTCAGAAGAATATCTGCGTGAAACATTTGCTGCAGGAGCCAATGGGTATTGCGTCAAAAAAGGAGGTTTCAGTGAACTGTTGACGGCGATTGATAATGTTTTGCAGGGAAACTTTTATGTCAGCCCACATATTACCCAATCGCTGCTCGAAAATGTCATGGCCGGTTCCATAGGCAAAAAATCAACATCCCCGACTGGGAATTTACTGACGCAAAGAGAAAAAGAAATTCTCAAACTTATTGGGGAAGGTTTTAAAAACAAGCAGATTGCCGAAATACTCTTTATCAGCGTGAAAACTGTAGAAAAGCATCGGTCCAACCTTATGGCAAAACTTGACCTGCACAACGCCGCATCTCTTGCTACCTATGCCGTCAGGAGTGGTCTGGTTTTTGAGCCAGTTTGATACAATCCTACTTTGCAAATATTGTTCATGCATATTTGCATGCGAACTATTGCAACATTTTTTCCGACGAGTTTCTTGCAGAAAGTCAATCTGAAAATAACTGGAAAACCAAGGGTACAAGAGAGAAGAGTTATCGATAAAATTATTGTGAATTGCTTCTCTGGATCGACAGTCAATTTAAGGTCCGGTGAAAGACCTCTCGGATGGCTGAAATAGTGTCAATTCGGTTTTGGCGATGAGGATACGAAGAGATGGTGAGAACCATCTCACTTTATAGATGTATGAGTATTTTTGATGGATTTTTTAATATCTTCCTGAATTCTTTCATATCCCGTTTTAAGATCCTCCCAAATGTCTTCGCTCGCTTTTTTGAGGTTTTTTAGATTGACCTGGGCCGCGTTCTGTTTGCCTCCAGATCGTCCACTTTTGTAAGGTGAACAATTCGTTTCTCCACATCGCTTTTGTTGGCCCTGGTTTTCAAACTGTCAATTTCAATTTGCCATTCTGCTAACTGTTCCTCAACTTATTGGATATACATGTCTTTAATTTTCATAAGATCCTCCTGTCTATTAAATACGCCTCCTCGCACTGTCTGGTGCGTCCGCTGTTGATTATGTAAAAAAAAGGTTATGAGAATGGATGCGGGTCTTAATGTTTGTAAGCATACGATGTGCCACCTGGACAAAAAAACGTGGGCAATTGAAGAAATCAGGGTGCATGGACCACACGTAAAGAGCCGAGATAAATTTTAGTGACTGTGCCGGAAGGGTAAGCCCCCTCAATGCAATTTTATTACATGGTTGTATGTCAACAAAATGGTGACCGTTTGGGGTTTAAAAAATATTGGGAGGAGATTTCTGTCTTGTTCGGCAGGACACATTCTTCTTTTATCAGGAATTTTTCCGGTTGCTGGCAGGTATCGGACATCGCCACCATAATTTCTCTACGGGCTAAACGAAATTTCAAGGGGGGCTGTAGCCAGTTCAACTCTCCGTCCAGCGCGACATGGACTTTTTTGTGACGATGATGGAAATTAATATCTATTTTATCGATTAATTGGCTCTGGAGGACCATTTCTTTGGACATAGGATCAATACCCCCAAAAAAGGATTTTATGACCAGCACAAGAATCTGGAACCTCGAATCGCATTCCACGGCCAGCAAGTGGAGTCCTGCCTGGCCCCCTTTTTTGACCTGACCAATTGCAGGTAGGCGGAGTTCTCGTTCGCCTACCCCGACGAACACCAGAGGGGAGCGCAGCATTTTGCCCGCCAGCTTGATCCTGATTGATCGGAATCTTATGAGTCGGCGCATTCCGGCAATGATCGATGCCGGGAGATAGTGCATACGGTTTTCTAGATATTCACGGCTGCGGACAAAAGTTGGGTATGCACCGACGGAGCTGGTATTTATGAACAACACATCATTGACATAGCCAACATCGATTGGTTGGGCTTTACCAGTCAAGGCAATATGCAATGCCTCCTCCACTTGGAGAGGTATATTGATGCGTTGGACAAAATGATTCAAGGTGCCCGATGGAATGATTGCAAGTTCCGTTGCTGTGCCGGCGAGTCGGCTCGCGGCCAAGGCAATGGTCCCATCGCCACCACTGATCAGTATTCGCCTAACTCCTTGTTCTACCGCTTTTGTGATTTGTTCAACCATTTCCGTCGGGAATACAGGCCGCAGCTCGACTCGACTATCGGTTTGAATTGCTGTTAGCATTTTTTGCCGGCTGCCGGAATCGGGATTGTAAAACAGGGGGATGGGGGAGGAACTGTACATATACTACCTCTCGCTATGGTTAATTTTTGGTAGAAGACATTTTTGCCCAGTTATATTGCTCACGAACAAACCGACGACTATCTGCAGGTCGGAAAGCGCCGAACTTCCATTCCCTGGTTTCAATAGTCAGCTCATGGCGGTTGCCTTCAACAATCTTTAAGCTGTTCGGACTGTCTTTTATCAGACGGTCGGATAAGGTCGTCCCGCTGTGTGAAATAATAATTCCCTCGAGAATTTGGGTAAAGGCAACGTGCACATGGCCGCCAAGGATGATGTCTACCCCAGCGCTCTTCAGAACCGGCAACGCACTTTCGCGACCACTGATGATATGCCTGTGCAGATAGTCTTCCGGCAGCCAGAAAGGGTGGTGTATTACCAGGATGCGCAGCTTATCGACCGGCTGCTTTTCCAGAATTTCTGCGGCACTTTGACTCTGATTTTTGTTTATTCGTCCCCGTGACCAGTCGGTAAAAGAGCTGGATCTCCGGGTAGTATTGATTCCCAGGGCGATATAATCACCATTGTCTATGATCGGCTCAAGTGGATCACGGAGATATCGATGCCATTTCTGCCATGGGCTGAGAAACCGTGAAGCAATATTATATACTGGGATGTCATGATTGCCGGGAATGGCGAGGTAAGGCCATTGCAGATTGTCAAGAAAAATACGGGCGGCTATAAATTCCCTGGTTCTGGCACGTTGGGTTAGGTCCCCGCTGATGATTACGAGGTTTGGCTTTATATCAGAAAGGCTTTGGTGCAGGGCTTCAATCAAATGAGGATTGGTTCGACCGAAGTGGAGGTCGGAAATATGGACGAGAATCGACATGGGCACTTATCGGGGTCTATGGAAAGATAATTATTTCCTTGATTTCTGAATGAAGATTTTTATTCATCTATGATGGTTCTTAGTATTTCCGATGCAATTTTTGTACACGACAGCAATATTGCTTGATAAACTTACATCTAACTAATTGAAAGAGCATAAAAAAGAAGAAAAAATTCTTCAGTATAAATTTTTCTGGCAGGCAAGGGCTTTCAATTTTTGATATTGAAAGCTGACGATTAGAACAGTGACAGGAGCAATACAGCAGTCACGACAGGTTTACCAGCCATGTGGGGAAACACAGAATAAGCGGGGATATCGCATGAAACACCAGACAGTAGCTCCGGTTCTTAAAAATCCTGGCTTATCTCAAACGAGCTGCGGTGAATGAAAATCTGCAAGCTGACCCTAAATCGGAAAATTGATACCATGTTATACCAGAAAAAGTGCGGAGAGGAGCAACGAGATACGTAATGAAGAATAATCCCCGCACTAATTATCCAGAAATGATACTGGGAAAACACATAGGGGCCGATCTGAAAAAAAGTTCTACGAAACTTAAGTACTCTCTGTATCCCCCCAGTTCTGAAAACTGTATGGACGGGCATGAACATGTTTTTCTTGGTTGGGAGATTGCACAATCGCGAAAAAAATATTGAACGGAAACAGTTTTGATGCATGTCCTTCCGGACAGGACATTGTCCTCTCTGGTCAGACACAAGCAGGTCATGTCTATAAATGTGTAGATCAACTGAAAGAATGCCTTAATCATGAATTTGAAAATTCGATGAACTCCTGAAATATTGACGGGTTACTAACGTTGGACGGCATTCATTTTGTTACTGTCGATGAAAAAACCTTAAACATTGAAGAATGTAGCTATAGTGCGTCGCAGAAGGATTGAGATCATTTCACACCGTTAACTTATTGATTATCGACTCTACAAGAGTTAACAGAGTATCAATTCATGCGCTACGGATATAGTAGCTGTCGATACTACCGCGAGTTTAATGCTAACTGTTCATAGTTCCGGAGCATTACAGGTCCGGTGTACTCTCCACAGAAGTGTTACGCGGCAAGAGGAACCATTCTGGCATGTCATGTGCAGCAATTGAATGAATTTTCATTTTATCGGGGAGCTGTTTGGAGCACCTCGTTCATTATTAAAACTTCAAAAAGGAGATCTCGACATGGCCGAAAGAAGACAGATTTACAAATGTGACGCTTGCGGTAACATTATTGAGGTGCTGGAAGGCGGAGATGGAGCGTTGGTTTGTTGCGGTGAAGATATGAAATTATTCAATGAGAGTACGACCGATCAGGGCAAGGAAAAGCATGTCCCAGTGATTGAAAGCACTGATGACGGGGTGATGGTAAAGGTCGGTAGTAATCCGCATCCAATGGAAGAAAAGCACTACATTCAATGGATTGAAGTCATCGACGGCGACAACTCCTGCCGTCACTATCTCAAACCTGGTCAGGCTCCTGAGTCCATCTTCAAAGGTGCTCCTCAGAGCGTTACGGCCCGGGAGTACTGCAACGTCCACGGGTTATGGAAATCCTGATCCTGCCCAATTGATTGCTGCAGACCGTGTCTTTGCGGTCTGCAGCAGTTCTTTTTCTGCCTTCTTGCCGTACCATTTCAGGATATCTAACCATCTTCCTTTTCAATTTCCTCTATCTTGATAGCTACCGCTTGATCGGACGGTTTGATTATACCGCCCAGATGTTTGGTATACGAGTAAGTAAACTCAGCGCCAAACAGCAGGATCAGAACGGAGTAGTATACCCAGGCAAGAAGGGCGACCAGAGAGCCTGCTGCACCATAAGATTCAGTAAAATCGCTGGTGTTGAGATAAAAGCCAATAAGATATTTGCCCAGAATAAACAAAACGGTGGTAATAACTGCGCCGACCCAGACATAACGCCATTTAATCTTGGCATCCGGCAACACCATATAAATAAGAGCAAACACCGTAGCGATGAGGGCACTGGAGATGAGAATGTTGACGAACCAGAGAATATAGTAGGCCTGGCCTGATAAATATTGTGAGATGAAGGTTCGAAGCAGGGCGATCAGCGTATCCGACAACAGCGAAATCAGGACCAGAAAACCCAAGGATGCAATCATTGCCAGAGATAACAATCGATTGATCAAAAACTTCACAAAACCTCTTTCAGGTTTTGGCTTGATGCCCCAGATGGCATTAATGCTTTCCTGCAGGGTAACGAAGACCGTTGTGGCGCTGAAGATAAGGGTTGCTATGCTTATTACCTTAGCGAGAGTATTCTCTTTATTCCGGGTGACTTTGTCCATCAGTCGTTCGACTTCCTGAGCGCTGTTCTGACCGGCCATCTGACTGATTTGGGTAAGCATGCCCGTTCTGACACTTTCATTTTCATAAAATGACCCAGCTATCATTACCGTGATAAGAGCCATTGCCGGCAGGGAAAATATCGCAAAATAGGCTATCGATGAACTATACACAAACGGTTGATCCTGAATGAATTTTTTGCCTGTATCCTTAAGAATACGCCACCAATCTTTTGCGCTCAGTTTCATTGTTATTAATCCTTAAACCAGAGGTTGGAGCCGCTCAATCCGGCAGAATGGTCTTCGTGTCAAGGTTTCAATATCAATATATATGCCAAGATTGCAAAAATCTTTTTCACCAAATTTAAAACAACAATAAAATTCAATAAGGCCAATGTAGTTCCGCCGGGGAGATAAAACTTTAGAGATTTTTCTCAGACTGGCACATTTATTGTAAGATATTTTGCTAATTTCAGTACCCATTTGAGAGGTAAGCGCAATACAATCGAAAAACAATCAGGGACAACGGAGTCAGACAATGGGAAAAAAAATAGCGGCAATTGTAACCGATTTATTTGAAGATTCTGAGTATAGCGAACCTGTCGAGGCCTTTCGGGAGAAAGGGCATCAAGTGATAAACATAGGTCTGACTGCCGGAAAAACGGTTAAGGGACTGAAACAAGGGACCGAAGTTGTCATCGACAAGGCTGTAGGCGAGGTGGCAGTAGAGGATTTCGATGCCTTACTAATTCCCGGAGGCTACTCCCCCGATCAACTTCGAGTGGATGAAGTCGCAGTCCGTTTTACCGCCGATTTCGTCAGAAGCAAAAAACCGGTGCTGGCCATCTGTCATGCCGGCCAGCTACTTATCACAGCTCAGGTGTTGCAGGGGCGAAAATTCACAGGATATACTTCAATTATACAGGATATCAAAAATGCCGGAGCTACGTTCATCGACCAGGAGGTTGTTGTGGATGACAATCTGGTCAGTAGCCGCAATCCTCATGATATCCCCGCCTTTATCAGAGAATCCTTGAAAAAACTGGAGGAGGTCTGATCTGGAACTTCTGAATCAATCTCTACTGATAATACGCATTGGAAAAACCACATACGTCAATTGTGGACAGCCGTAGGAAGGGAGGGAAACCCTGTTATTGCCGGGAGGGCTTCGACCTTTTTACAAAGCCGCGCTGGCTGGTTCTGGAGCGATAGTTGGATGACCTCCCTGGCGTGTCTGGTAGCTCCTTTTGCGATAATGGTGGCTAATTTTGAGGTTCAGGCCTCTACTGGTTTCGGCCGAATTTTTTATCGCCATCGTCGACCCAATATAAAAAGGAAAAGTGGCAACATCGCCGATTTCTGTCGACGCTGGGGAAAAAACTATCCATACATGATCGTTTTTGACGCCGATAGTATTATGGCCGGCAATACCCTGGTGCGAATGGTCCGGATGATGGCTCTCAATCCAAGGGTTGGTATACTGCAGACGGTGCCAGCGGCAGTAGGGCGGCAATCTTTTATAGCACGAATTCAGCAGTTCTCCGGACATGTCTATGGTCCGATATTCTCGGCTGGACTCCATTTTTGGCAGCTTGGTGATGCACAATACTGGGGGCAAAATATCCAGTGGCATTCGCCGCCGCGTCAAGACAATAATACCAGTTGGGCAGAGGCTTTCCGGTTCCATGGCTGGGGGATGGTGCTGGCCCTGGTTTGGAGCGGATCTCTTTTTATTATCAATCGGCCTTTCTTCTGGTGGCTTCTGTCGATTCTCGGGCCGCTGTTGTTTGTGCCCATTTCTGTCTGGTCGAGCAGGGTGAACCTAGGGATCAGAGCTCGAAAAATAGGCTTATTTCTGATTCCGGAAGAAATCTGTGCTCCGCCTGAATTGATCATTTTAGCAGCTCAAACCCAGGTAAACAATGGCGGGAGTAGTTTGTTTTCTTACAAAGAAAAACACGATGGTTTCGTCCTGGCTGTCGTCCATCCCTATGTGAACGGGCTGCATTGTGCGTTTCGTCGGGATCGTCGCTCGGTTATGCAGGCTATAACTGACACCAGACGCCTCCTCATAGAAAAAGTGCTGACCGACGGCCCGGAAAGGCTCAGCAAAAGAGAAAAACTGGATTTATTGAGTGATCCTGACTATATTGCCGAGCTGTACAGGCTGGTATGGCAGCTTTCTGGAGGAGCGGCGGCGCAAAAATGGGGTCTGTCTCCCATCTGACCCGCAATCATATATGTTGTTTCTGTGGAGTACTGTTTTTTTCTTGGCGTAAAAAAAACGAAACTGTTATGCCACTTCAGTTCAAGGAGCCTATGGGGAGAAAGGTGGCAATAGTAGCTGGTTTGTTTAATGCCACCGCTTAATCGACAAACTGAGCGATATCCTGCTCCTTCAAAATTAGTCCCATTCCCGGTCTATCTAAATCAGGATAAAGTTCACCCTGATCGACTAACGGCAAGCCGTCGAAAAACATCCGTTCAATACGCACATGGTCATAAAAATATTCAAGATGGCGTACCGGTGCCAGCGAACAGCAGACATGACAATGCAGAGCCGGTGCGGTATGAGAGGAGAAAGGAATAAAATGTGCCTGACAGAGATGGGCTACCTGAATAAATACTGTTAGAGAACAACGGGTGGCGTCCGCCTGGATGACATCGACTGCCCCTGCTCCGACCATTCTTTGAAAGTAGTCGAGATTGAAGCCATATTCGCCTGCGGTTATCTCGATCCCGGCAGGGCATCGCCGTCGCAGCAGACGAAGCCCTTGCAGATCGAGATGGTGCACCGGCTCCTCAAACCAACTCACCCCAAATTCCACCAGCTTTTCGCTCATGGCTAAGCCCCGTTTGGGAGAATAGGCTCCGTTAGCATCGACCATCAGCTCGACATCGTCGCCGATCGCCTGGCGTGCCGCCCGGATTCGGACAGAATCCTGCTTTGGGTCACGACCGATTTTTATTTTCATCTGCCGAATTCCTTCATCGCGCCAGCCGGACAATTGCTCGGCGAGGGTCTGCAGATCATATGAGGTGAAGCCGCCGCTTCCATAGATAGGAACACCCCGCCGGACACCGCCGAGCAGGGTGACCAGCGGCACGCAGAGAATTTTGGACTTGAGATCCCACAGGCTGTTGTCGACCGCCGCTATAGCCATCATCAGTAGAGACGAATCTCCATAATTTCGGCAGCCATGGACCATGGTCTGCCATAATTGGGGCAGATTCATTATCGGTAAGCCCTGCACCAGCGAGGCCAGTTTATCGTTTATCAGGTGGGCGACACTTTTATGGCAGTACGAATAGCCAAGGCCGGTTTGTCCTCCGCCCTCCGCCAGCACCAGGACCATGGTGGTTGCGTCCCAGATGAGTGTACCGTCGGATTCCACCTGGTCGGTCGGAATGGTGTAAGATACGGCGCTGATCCGGGTGAGTGTAATTTTACTCATTATCTCAACCTTTCAGTCTGCTTAGATAGGTGGACATCATCTGTTTGGCTGACTGATTGATAATGCCCATCTCGTTTGGATCGCCCTGAAAGAGCGTCGACATATAGGCCTTTGCCTGCTCAAAATTTATATGCGGCGGCAGCGGCGGCACATCCGGATCACAATGGGCATCTATGACAACAGGTCGGTTTGCTGCCAGAGCGTGGTTATATGCGGGCACAATTTCCTCGACGGTCTTGACTTCGATGCCCTCCAAACCGAGAAGTCGGCTATATTCCGCATAGTTGAAAGCAGGTACATCCTGGGAGATAGCAAATTTCGGATCGCCGGACATAACCCGCTGTTCCCAGGTGACCTGATTGAGATCCCGGTTGTTTAATACCAGGACGATCAGGCGCGGATCTGTCCATTCTTTATAAAAACGGGCGATATTGATCAGGCAGAGATTGCCGAGCATCTGCATGGCGCCGTCGCCGACCATGGCGACGGCCAACCGGTCGGGATGACAGAATTTAGCGGCCAAGGCATACGGCACTCCAGGGCACATAGTGGCCAGGCCGCCCGACAGAGAACCCATCATGCCTTTTTTCACCTTGATGTCACGGGCGTACCAGTTTGCCGCAGACCCGGAATCACAGGTAAGTATACAATTATCCGGCAGTAGGGGCGAGAGCTCCCAGAATAATCTCTGGGGGTTGATCGGTTTGGCCTCCATCATTGCCCGAGTTTCCATGACTTCCCACCATTCAGCGACATTTTTTTCGATTTTTTCACGCCAGGAACGATCCTCCTTTTTCTTCAATCTGGGCAGCAGTTCCTGTAAAGTAAGGGTGGTATCGCCATGCAGATTTGCATCCATCGGAAAGCGGGTGCTCAACATTCTTGCCTGCCTGTCTATTTGTACGCCTTTCGCCTGGCCTTCTTTAGGCAAAAATTCGGAATAGGGAAAAGCCGAACCGATCATAAAAAAGGTGTCACAGTTCATCATCATATCCCAGCTCGGCTTGGTGCCCAGCAACCCTATTGAGCCGGTGACATAGGGGAGATCATCGGGCAGGGCCATCTTGCCGAGTAGTGCTTTGGCGACACCGGCACCGAGGAGTTCCGCTGTCTCAATGACGAGATCAGTCGCCCCTAGTGCCCCGGCACCGACCAGGATGGCGACCCTCTTGCCGGCATTGAGAATCTCTGCCGCTAGATCGAGGTCCTCGTCCATCGGCACCACCTTCGGCCTATGGTAGCCAAAACCGCTGAAATTGGCGCCATGTTTGCGCGGTGGCGAGGTTATCATATCCATTTCCTGGATATCGTTGGGGATAATTATACAGGTCACGGCCCGTTCGGCGATGGCAATGCGCACGGAGCGATCGACCAGATGCCGTATCTGGGCCGGATGCGAAGCCATATGCACGTAATTATGGGCCACATCTTTAAAGAGCGACAAAAGATCGACTTCCTGCTGATAATCAGTGCCCAGGGCCATGGTTGCCTGCTGGCCGACAATAGCCAGCACCGGCATATGATCTTTTTTGGCATCATAGAGACCATTGAGCAAATGGATTGCTCCGGGTCCGGAGGTTGCGAGACAGACGCCGATCTCCCCGGTAAATTTGGCATGGGCGCAGGCCTCGAAGGCGGCGAGTTCTTCATGCCGGGCCTGAATGAAGCGAATCTTATCCTGGGCTCGGCTGAGGGCGCCCATGATGCCGTTGATGCCATCACCCGGAAAGCCGTAGATGCGACGGATATTCCAGTCGTACAGGCACTGAATTAAAAAGTCACTGATCGTTTTTTTCATACGCTCACCTCATGGCTGTTTTTTGTGTTTTGGTGCGGTTTTCTATGTTCTGCAAGAATTTCCTGAATTGCTATTCGGGAGCTTACTTAATCCATACAAAACGCGAGGGTTGAGAAAAGTGCATTTTCCGCTTGTCGTGAATCGAGACGTGAGTGCTGGATGACAATTGGAATATCCGATTCGAATACCGAGGAATAGTCGGTGTCCCTTGGTATTGGTTGAGGATCTGTGAGGTCGTTGAAACGCATATGCAGGGTGCGCCGAGCTGGTACTGTAATGCGATAGGGGCCGATAGGTTCCCTGTCACTGAAATAGATGGTCAGTTTTATGTTGGCTTTCAGTTCGGAAATATTCAGCAGGCAAGCGGTCTCATGGCTTGTCATCTGTGGTTCAGGTCCGGTGCTGCTGCTGGGGATATACCCCTCGGCAATCGCCCAGAATCTTCGGCCGAATTCTTTCATCTGTGCATCTCCTTTGTTATCTCTGTGGTAATAATCTCCGGATAATCAGAACATCACTGATTTTGCAATTACCGTGCCGTAAGCTGAGTTTAACCAGTTTGTGAGCGACATCACTTCCGCCGCATACCTTCGACACTCACCAGCTTTATAAGATACGCGGATAGACAGTTGCTCTGTCCGGTTACATCGGACGATTGCCTGCTTTATCTTGTCATGTCGGACAGACAACTCGATTCTCTCTCAGGGAGGAGGTCAATCTTCGCCGGTATGTTGTGCCTGTTGGAAAAAGACGACTTTGGCATCAAAATTGCTCTACCTCTTTTATAGTGCGAACGAATCCAATTGTTTTTCATTGATGAGGAATAACTGATTATGGAAGCTTTTGTCTCCATTCTGACGGTAACTGCTCTGGTCTTCACCCTAGGTTTCAGCATGGCCTGGTTGTTCCGGCAAAAAGATCCGACCTGTTTTATCTGGTCGACAACCTTGCCGGTACTTGGCGGCCCTACTCCACCAACTCATGCCTGGACCCAGTACCACCTGCGCTATTATCCCATGGTGCTGCTCTTTATCGCCTTTGAGATGGAGATGATGTTCATGTATCCCTGGGCGGTCGTTTTTGTTCAGGAAGGTATGAAGGCTATGATGGAAATGGGCATGTTTCTGATCATTTTATCGCTTGGTATTCTCTATGCCTGGCGGGAAGGGGCTCTGCGATGGCAATGAGACTGCTTTCGCGCCTTGCAGCCGAAGCGAGGGTACCAGTTTTCTGTCTTCATGGACAAGGAGAGCGGCAGGCTCGCCGGAGGATACAGCTCGATTGTCGGTTGCGTCTGGTCAACTCCCCCAGGCATGCGGCGATTTTATTATTGGTAGGCAGGATGGCTCCAACTATGGAACAGGCTATCCGCAGTGTCCACGACCAGCTGCCTCTACCGCGGGGTGTTGTGCTGTGGAACTGTCCGGGAGGGAGGGATTTTTTTACGGCGACACCATTGATTGTTAGCGATGAACAAGGGGTGCCGACGGAGTCTGTTGTGAGACTTTTTCGTCAGTTGCTGGAACAAAAAGAAGGATCCAGTCCTTTGTTCGGTCCTGCGCAAAATCCCGATTCCTGGCAGGGTGAGGGAGACCATGGTCAGGGTGGGGAGGGTATGATGGGCGGTAAACCCTACGGGAGAGCCATGGGGATGACTGGAGAAGACCTCCGGGACGGCCTGCAGCTCGGCAGTACCATGATGAGCCTGGGGCCTTTTCTGCACTGGCTGCCGCCTGGACTCAGTCTTTCGCTTACCCTGCAGGGCGATGTGATCCAGCAGCTTTCCTGTAAGACGATGGCACTCTCGACTCCGGATGTAGATCCGGTCTTTGTTCGAGCTCTATCAGAACCGACGCCGCTTGCCGAAATAGAGCTTGCCCGCGCCCGGCACCAGCTTCGAGCCGTTGCTGAGCTGCTTTTCCTGCTTGAACTGGAGGATTACGGGAGAGGGGCCCTGCGGCTGGCGAGAGGAGTTTCCGCAGGGCAGGTGGGACCGGTGCAAAAATTTATGAGCAGGCTCCGGTTTGCCGGTCTTTATTCTTTAAGCACCCGGGGGATCGGTCACCTCCCTGCGGCGGTGGTGACCGGGCTGGGGCCGGTAGCCAGGGCCGTCGGCTTGAGCGAGGATGCACGACAGGACGATTTCGCATATAGGGCATTGGAGTTTAATGTCTTAACCCGAACTGAAGGTGACATGGCAGCCATCTGCGCCCAACGGCTGGCCGAGACGATTCAGGCCCTGGAGCTGGCGGGACGTGCGGCCAAAAGAATACGTCAGCCCGGTCCGCCTGTTGAGGGACCGCGTGGTGCGCTCACAGCAGATAATGGTAGCAAAAACGGCATGAGATGGCTGCAACTGTTGGAATCGGAGGCTAAGGGAATGGCCTGGGACGCCTTTGTCATGTTGCTGGTCAGCCTCGATCTCGATCCGGCAGAAATGCCGTCCGGTGAGCCTAGCGGTGGGAAAAACCACCAGGAGGAATCACATGCATGATATGATCGAAGTCACCTCCCTCAGTCCCCTGCTCAGCAGTCTGCTGGTGCTCGTTATCCTGCTAAGTGGGAGCTATCTGGCAGCAGTGCTGCACCAGCTACCGGTCTTTAACTCTCAGGACAGGAAATGGGGATGGATGCTGCTTGAGCCAATCAGGCAGGGAGCTCTACTCATGTGCCAGGAGCTTTCCTGCACCGAACGTCCTGATATGCTGCTCTGGGCAGTAGCCCCGGCAACCTATGCTGCGGTTGCCGCCTGTGCCCTGACCGTGGTGCCGATTGCAGCTTTTACCGCTGTTGCCGATGTGCGCACCGGAATAGTGCTCTTTGGGGCGGCGGAGGCTATTGCCATCATAGCCGTTTTCCTGCATGGCTGGTCGCCGAATTCACATCTGGCGCTTATCGCCGGCTATCGTTTTGTCGCCCTGGGGCTTTCCTACGAACTGCTCAGCATGTTTGTGCTCATTGCCGCGGCCTTACCTGCCGAATCCTTGCAGGTATCGAAAATAGTCGTTTCACAGGCGGATGTATGGAATCTTGTCCGCCAGCCGCTCAGCCTGCCGTTGTGGATCGTGGTGACCCTGGGGGTGACCTTTACCGGTCCGCTGAACCTGGCGGACAGCACCGATCTGGCATCGGGCACGGCTCTTGAGATAAGCGGTCGCCATTTGTTGTTGTGGCAAATAGCCCGTGGGGCGATGCTCACCGTCTTCTGCGCCATGGGGGCAAGTATCATCCTTGGCGGCTGGCTGGGACCGGTCTTGCCGGGCTGGGCCTGGATTATCATTAAGACTGTGGCCTTGATGGTGCTGATAACCTGGCTGGGACGATGTTTTACCCGCCTGCCGGCGGAGCGGGCGGTACTCTTTTTGTGGACTATTGGGCTGCCCGTGGCTTTTGTCCATCTTCTTCTGGCGGGTATTGTGGTGCTGTTATGAATGGTCTGTATGTCGACAGTGCCTTCTTGATATTTTCGGTGGCCGCCATCTGGTTTGGCTGGCGGGTTTTCCGCACAGATTCCATGGTCCGGGCCTCCTTTGCCCTGCTGACTTCCTTTTTAAATGTCGGGGCGATCATGATCCTGCTGAACGCTGAGTATTTGGGGGTGGCCCTGTTGTTCATGATGGCAGTCGAGATGATGGTGATGGCGCTTTTTATGGTCGCCTTTATGATGAACCCGGCAGGCCTGAATCCGATGATGATGGTCCACCAGCATAAACTGGCCATAGTATTCGGCATCATGGGAACCGGCGTTCTTGTCGCTGTGGCATTGCTAGGACAATTTCCCCTGCGGCTGATGGATAAGAGCGTCGATAATATTCGCGGGTTGGGAACGGAAATGCTGGGCGATTCCATGCTCATTTTCGAAAGCGCGGGCGTCGCACTGCTTGCCACAATGCTTGGTGCGATAATCCTTTCCAGTCGTCGGAGCCGCTTTAGTTCAGCGGCGGATGAGGGATCGCATCCGCCGCCGATCGACCCAGCTGACGCGAACAGTGTTCCTGATCTTCTGGAAGATGACGATGAGGATGAAGACGATAGTTCCAGCCACCACCATCACTAAAGGATTGAGCGATGACTCTAACAACCCTTTTACTCGTTTCCGCAGTTTTATGGGGCATAGGACTGTACGGCGCCTTATCGCAACAATCCTTTGTCATGCTTATGATGGGCCTGGAAATGATGATTAATGGCGCTCTCCTCGCCGGGGTGGCCGTATGGAATTTCGCCGGCGGCGGTAATCCGCAAGGGCAGCTGTTGATTATCATCGGCATGGCGGTCATGGCTATTGAAATGGCAATCGGCTTTGCCGTGGTGGTCAACGTCTACCGGGTCCGCCAGGCCGACGTGACTGAAAGTATAGAGGATTTGCGGAAATGATACTCTTGTTGTTAGTCATTTTGCCGATAGTGCTCGGCTCCCTGCTCTGGTTCGCCGACAATTGGTTCTCGTCTTCCGGCCGGCCGCGCCGGGGGGTGCTTGGTGGCCTCGCCGCACTTGCCATGACCTTTGAGCTGGCCTTGGCCATAGGCGTAGTGCCAAGCAATGCCGGCAGCGCTTTTTCTTGGGGTGGCGGAATCAGCTTGAGCCTGCAGGTTGTGCCGATGGTCAAAATCGCTCTTGTTCTGGTACCTTTAATCGCCCTGCCAGTACTGCTCTGGGCGGCAGCAATGGAAGAATCAAAGGGATTGTCGCGGCTGCTCGGATTGTTAATCGCCTTCACCGGTTCGATGGAGCTGCTTATTCTCGCTGCGGATCTTCTGGTGGTGGCGATTGCCTGGGAGTTGCTCGGTTTCTTTTCCTGGGCCCTGATCGCCCACCAATGGCAGGAAGAAAACAAGGTTGCGGCGGCCAATTATTCCTTTAATGCCACCCGGATAGGCGGGATCGGTCTTTGGCTGGCGGCCGGTGCGGCGCTTGAGGGTGGGGGCAGTTTTGATTTCAGCGTGCTTTCGGCGGTAGGCGGCAGTTCCTGGGGACACATGCTCGCCGGGGGGATTCTCGTTGCGGCCGCAGCAAAATCGGCTCAGGGACCTTTCGCTCCGTGGCTGTCTCGCGCGATGGAAGGACCATCTTCAGTCTCCGCCTTGCTCCATTCCTCCACCATGGTAGCAGCCGGTGCCTGGCTGTTGATCCGGCTCCAAGAGCCGCTGGCCATGGTTAGCTGGTTTGGTTCCGCAGCCATTGCTCTTGGCCTTGCTACCGCCCTTGCCGGGGGTATCACCGCAATTGTCCAGGTGGACGCCAAACGGCTCCTTGCCGCGTCCACATCGGCCCAGTACGGCTTAATGTTCGCGGCAGTCGGTGCCGGCTATAGTGCTGCAGGCTTGGTGCATCTGGTAGCCCACGCCTTCTTCAAGGCGCTGCTCTTTCTCGCTGCCGGTTCCGCAATTAGTGCGGCCGGCACCCATTCCCTCATCGAAATGCGCTCTATGGGACTGGGCAGGCGCCTGCCGCTTATCGCTGCCGCCGGCTGGGTCGGGACTTTTGCCCTGGCTGCCATTCCGCCGCTCGGAGCAGCATGGAGTAAAGAAAAGCTGGTAGCAGCCGTTGGACAGATATCCCCCTGGCTGGCCCTTGTTGCCATTGCTGCCGGGGCGCTGAGCGCCTGGTATGCCATGCGTCTGCAGGCGATGGCCTTTGATTACCAAAAAAACGGCGAATATGCCGCAGAACCACTGGCAGGACAGTTCGCGTTGTGGTTTTTGGCAACAGGGTGCCTTGTGCTCGGTCTGCTCTGGACGGCAGGCGACAACACCACGCTGGTAGAACTGCTGCCGGGTAAGTTGCCCCATGGTCGGAACTGGGAGCTGGTGCTGTCTGTTGCTGCAGCCATTATTGTCGCAGGTGTTGCCTGGTATATCTATCGTCGACCGACCGTTGCCGGTTCGGAGACCTCGACCCCCAAAAGTGACTCTCTTGTAGCTAAGTGGTGGGGGCTACCAGGCTTTATCGAGATACTCGTGATCAAACCGGTGGACAGGCTGGCCTGCTGCTGTGCCGCTTTTGACAAAAAAGTCGTTGACGCCGGGGTGCGTGGGGCTTCTGCACTGACAAGTATGCTTTCTCGCTGCCTTGGGGGTAGCTACCACCCCGAATTAAAAGACATGGGACCCAACCCGACCCAGGGTAGCCAAGTCCTGAAGCAAAGATCTGGGGGCATCGAACAGGCTGTTGATGAAACTCTTCTGGTTTTGACCAGGGGGAATATGTGGTTGGCCGAAATCTTCCGCAAGTCGATAGAAACTGCTGTTGACCGGGCCGTTGACTGCTTCGGCACTGGTGCCGGTGCAGCCGGTGCAAAAGGTCGAAAAAGCCAGACTGGTTCTCTGCCTCTCTATTTTGCTTTTCTGATCGGCGGATTTTTCATCTTCTTTCTGACCTTAATACTCGGGATCTGATACTATGCTGCTTCTCTCGGTCATCTCTCCTTTTATCGGCGCCTTACTACTTGCATTCTGGTCCGGCCTCAGCGAGAAGACGGCCCGTCTGCTCGCTGCTTTCTTTGCTACCTCATCATTTGTTGTGATGATTTTGTCTTGGCTCCGTTTTGACCCTGCCACCCCGGGTCTGCAACAGGTGATCGACTGGTCGTGGATACCGGCGGTCGGTGCCGGACTACGCTTTGGGGTCGATGGCATTTCGCTTACGGTAGCGACAATGAGTGCTCTTTTATATGCCGTGGTTGCCGTCTACCCTGTCGATTTTCGCGGCAAGGCCCGTCAGTATCTTGGCTTGGTACTTTTTCTTGAAGCGGTCTCGCTGGGGCTTTTTCTGACCTTTGATCTGCTGCTCTTTTATGTCTTTTTTGATCTCTCCCTGGTCGGCATGTATTTTCTCATCGCCCAGTGGGGCCATGAAGATGCTCATCGGGCTGCCATCAAGTTTATCTTGTACACATTTGCCGGCTCGCTGATGATACTGCTCGGTATCCTCAGTCTTCTGCTGGCTACTGATCCGCTGAGTTTTGATATGCGGGTTTTGACCAAATTACAGCCCCTGGCAGGAACAGGCACGCGTGCGGGGCTTACCCTTTTGGCCATTATGATAGGCCTGGCCGTCAAAACGCCGCTGGTGCCGGTCCATACCTGGCTGCCGGCTGCTCATGCAGAGGCGCCAGCTCCAGTATCGGCGTTGCTCGCAGGGGTGCTGCTCAAAATGGGAATTTACGGTATGATCCGCATTGGCTATGGCATGATGCAGGAGACTTTTATTGCACATACCATGCTTCTGGCACTTTTTGCGATAATCTCCATTATCTACGGTGCTCTGGTAGGCCTGGGCGAGCGGCATATCAAGAGGCGTATCGCGTATACCTCGATAATCCATATGGGATATGCGGTACTCGGTATCGCCATGGCTTTTTCCATGGCCGGAGATAATGAGCAAGCGCGAAGAATGGCCCTTACCGGAGCCACTCTTGAAATGGTCGCCCACGGCCTGATCACAGGCTCACTTTTTCTGCTTGCCGGTTCCCTCTGGCAGCGTACCAGTTCCTTTTCCATGGATGACCAAAAAGGGGTTCTGGCTGCAGCTCCACGTCTTGGGCTGTTTATGGTGGTGGCCTCTTTTGCCAGTCTCGGTCTGCCAGGTCTCGCCGGATTTGTGGCGGAGTTTCAAATATTTGCCGGTTCTCTAGCGATGCGGCCGTGGCTGGCTGGAATAGCCTTAATCGGCGTGCTTTTGACGGCGGCGCTCTTTTTGCAGCTGTTGCAGACCGTTTTTCTCGGTACAAATAAGACCGTCGTCGATATGGAGGACCTTTCCGCTGTGGAAACTGCAATGTGCCTCCTCCTGCTGGGGTTGACCCTGTTTATTGGGATAGCACCGGCATTTATTGTTCAGATTATCGACGGGGCGAGCCGAGCTCTGGTGGGAGGAATTCACTGATGGCTGCGTCGATGTCGATGCCGTTAGGAGATATCACACCGGAGCTGTCCCTGGTTCTTGGCGCAGCCATGATTCTGCTGGTGGTACTGTTTGTGCCGCGCCGCTTGCAATGGTTAGGGGCACCGGCAGCTCTTGCAACCCTGCTGACGGCTTTTCTACTCACGGTGCGTCTGCAGCTGAACTCGGAGCCAAGGCTCAGTTTTGCGGGCAACTGGGCGGTTGACGATCTGACTGCCTGGTCCGCCTACGCCTTTATCAGTACTACTGCCCTCGTCGTCTTTTTTTCTCCTGGCTGGTTCAGCAGTGACCGGCGGCATGGAGAATGGTATGTCATGCTGCTTTTTTCTGCCCTTGGAGCGCTGCTCATGGCCGGTGCGGCCGATCTAATGCAGCTGATGGTGGCGATGCTGCTCTCCTCGGTAAGCGGATACACCCTTGCGAGTTATCATCGTGCCTCGAAGATATGTGCTGAGGCGGGGGCGAAATATTATTTCTTAGGCGCGCTGGCCAATCCCTTAATGTTTATGGGTATTGTCTTGCTCTATGGGCTGGCTGGCGATACCAATTATCAGGTGCTGGCGACAACTTTTCACGCAGGCGGAGTAAGCCGACTTGCCTCAGCAGCTGGTTTTGGTCTGGTTCTGGCGGGCCTTTTTTTTAAACTCGGCGCAGTGCCGGCCCATCCCTGGGTGCCGGATGTGGCAGAGGGGAGTCCTGCACCAGCAGCTGTGTTCCTGACTATAGTTCCGAAGATTGCCGCTCTTGCCGCTCTTGTCAGGCTGGTATGGCTTATTCCGGACGAGCTGCTTACCTGGCGGTGGCTGGTTGCCATTATCGCTGCGTTGACCATGAGTCTTGGCAATCTCGCTGCGCTGGGGCAGGATGATGTGCGCCGGCTGCTCGGGTGGTCGTCGGTCTCCCAGGTCGGCTATGGCCTGATGGCGGTAGTCGCAGTGGGTAGGGTGGCCCTGGCGGCGCCGGCCCTGATATTGTTCATGGTCGCCTATGCTCTCGGCAACCTGGCAGCTTTCGGCGTGGTGATATCGTTGCGGGGAAGGACCAGGCTGGGCGATTATAATGGACTTTCCCAACGACGACCCTGGCAAGCGGCGATAATGACACTGGCCCTTCTCTCGCTCACCGGGATACCGCCTTTAATCGGCTTTACTGCCAAGTTTACCCTATTCGCAGCGGCAATCGGTGCAGGTTTCACCTGGCTTGCGTTTCTCGCCGTCATCAATACGGTGGTATCGCTCTTTTATTACCTGCGTATTATCGCCGCCATGTATCTGCATCGGTCCAAAAATCGTGTCGCCCTGCTGGATCGCTTTGCCAGCTTCGCCGTTTTTTTCGCAGCATTTCTCATCATTGGCCTTGGCCTAGCAGCTCAACTCTTCATGGGAAGCGGGTTGAGCATTATCACTGCCGGCCAATAAAAAGCGGATTTGCGTATTTTCCACCTCTTATCGCATTCTTTTTACCAGGAAAAGACCGGCGCAGATGCCGATACCAAGAGCGGCAATGCCAAGAGTGATGTCCTTCTTGTGGCGGGACAGGGCAAACTGGATGCTTTTGCTGTGAGCCTTTCGATCAAAGGAGCCGTGCGCCGATTGCAGGCCGGGCACTGGATGAAACAAATTGTCCAGACGGTCATCTTCAATTGGGTCATCGGTCATCTGCGCATTATAGACGGTTCGGGCCACATAGTGGTCGAGCAGGTCTGGGGCGAGTTTCTGGCCGTAGATTGCTTTCAGCGTCGAGAGGCCGACAAAGACTTGTTTTTTCTTTTGTCCGGCAGCATAAATGATCGCTTCAGCACCGACCTCGGGCTGAAAAATAGGTGGTACCGGTTGTGGTTTATTGGGCATCCGGGTGCGGTTCCAGGTAAACTGCGGGGTGTTGAGGGCGGGCATCTGGACGACGGTAATATGCACCTTGCTCTTTTTGTGAAGTAGCTCGGTGCGGATGGATTCGGTGAAGCCGTTGATCGCATGTTTTGCACCACAATAGGCCGATTGCAGAGGGATACTGCGGGCGCCAAGCGCCGAACCGACCTGGATGATGGTGCCGTGATTACGCGGCACCATTTTTTTCATGGCCGCCAGGGTGCCGTTGACACAGCCCAGATACGTCACCTCAGTCACTCGTTTGAATTCGTCGGCAGTAATATCGGTAAATTCAGCAAAGATAGTCGACATGGCATTATTGACCCAGATGTCGATGGGACCATAGTTTCTTTCGGTTTCATCGGCTGCCCGCTCAAGAATTTCCGGGTTGGCGACGTCGCCGGAGATGATAATTGCCTGTCCGCCGAGATGTCGAACCTCTTGGGCTGCTTCCTCTAATCTTTCTTTGCCGCGAGCGATGAGACAGAGTCTTGCGCCCAGTCGGGCAAAGGCCTGAGCGGTAGCCCGTCCCAGACCCGCGCTTGCTCCGGTAATGACCACCACTGAGGAGGGTCGGGAAGTTGTTGTAGCGGTTTTTTGTGGTTGCATAGTCGTTAATCCTTTGTCGTTGAGTTGAAATCCTTGTTCGATCAGTTCGGACAGATGCAGGGCCTTTCTATCGGTGTTGTCCTTGATCTGGGTGCGGCAACTGAAGCCGTCAGCAACGATCCAGGTAGAGAGTGCTGCAGACCTTACTGCCGGCAGCAGCTTGGATTCGCCGATCTTGATGGAGATCTGATAGTGTTCTTTTTCAAAACCGAAGGCCCCGGCCATGCCGCAGCAGCCCTGTTCCGGTTCGATATATTGCAACCCAAGCCGGTCCAGTATCTGGCGCGCAGCAGCTACCCTGAGTACTGCCTTCTGGTGACAGTGGCCGTGAAATACGACTTTGCCCTCCATTTTCGGTAAGTTCAGCTCATTGTCAATGATAAATTCGCTGAACAAATGGAGATGGTTGGCGAGTCGCCGGGCGTCTTGGTCGTTGGGCAGTAGACTGAGCATTTCGTCTTTAAAAATCGAGGCCGTGCTTGGTTCGGCGACGATGACGTCTACCTCATCACGGACGAAAGGGGCGAGGGAATGAATGACTCGGTGCAGTTCCTCAAGCGCTTTGTCCAGCATGCCGAAATGCACCAGTGGCCGGATAGCCGGATGAGCTGTTGGTACTATAACCCGATATCCCCAATGTTCGAGCAGACGAACGATGGACTGAAGCGCCTGCGGATAGAAAAAATTATTAAAACTGTCCGGATATAGGACTATTTTTCGGCTGCTGTTTCTTGACTTGGGGCGCTTGTTATACCAGCTGATAAAGGTTTCCTCAGCAAATTTCGGCAAAGGCCGATCCTGATGAACGCCAGTGATCTCCTTAGCAAAAAAACTCAGCAAAGGTGCGCTCGCCAGAAAATTCGTCAACTGAGGCACGGTGGCGCCAGCCGCACCCAGCCGGTCGAGCATGCCGAAAAAATAGTGATGCCGGGGCCGAATCTTGTGCTCGTAATAATGGGCATGAAATTCCGCTTTCCATGTTTCTATATCCACCTGCACCGGGCATTCTTTCTTGCAGCCTTTGCAGCCGAGACATACCTCAAGCGTCTTTTGCACTTCTTCGCTCTGCCAGCCGTCTTTGATAAAATCGCCGCGCAGCATTTCAAAAAGGATGTGGGCTCGGCCCCGGGTCGAATGCTGTTCCTCTCTGGTGGCCAGAAAACTGGGACACATGAAGGCCTCTTCAGCGCGCCGGCATTTGCCGACTCCGACACAACGAAGGGTTGCCCTGGACATGCTGCCGCCATCGTCGGGAAACTTAAAATAGGTAGCCGGCTGCCATGGCTGGTAATTCTCACCCAGGCGCAGATGTTCATCCTGTCGATAAACATCAACCACTTTGCCGGGATTCATTTTCCCTTGCGGATCCCATAACAATTTGAAGTTCTTAAAAACTTCGAGCAGGTCTGGGCCATACATTTTGCCAAGCAGCGATGCACGCGACTGACCGTCACCATGCTCGCCGCTCAGGGAACCGTTATATTTCAGGACGAGATCTGCGGCCCTGTCGGTAAAGGCAAGATATGTATCGATGCCTTCGCGACTGAACAGGTCGAAGTTGATCCGGCAATGGATACAGCCCTGACCGAAATGACCGTACAGGGAGGCGTTATAGTTGAACTCGTCCATCAACTGTCTGAACTCGCGAAGATATGCGCCGATCTGTTGCGGATCGACTGCAGCATCCTCCCAGCCGGGCCAGGTAAGCGGTTCACCGGGGACATGGGCGGTGGCGCCCAGGCCTGATTCGCGGATCTCCCAGACCTTGTTCTCCTCCTCTTTATTATCGAACAACTTCATTTTCGGCGGCTGAATCTGCTCGGAGAGAGCCTGCATCGCGGCTTTCGCCTTGGCATCTGCTTCCTCTTTGGTATCGCCGCCGAATTCGACCAAAAGCCAACCCGAACCTTCGGGCAACAGGGTAATATCTTTTGGGTGCATACCGGTTTTTTTCATCAGGTCGATCAGCATTTCATCCAGGCCTTCAAGGCCGATGGGTTTGAACCGCATGATCTCCGAAATATGATCTCCTGCAGAGTAAACGTCCGGATAACCAAGAACCAACAGGCTGCGTTTGGCCGGATTGGGCACCAGCCGCAGCACCGCTTCAAGGATGGTTACGCAAGTACTTTCACTGCCGATAAGAGCCCTGGCAACATGAAATCCCTTTTCCGGCAACAGTTCATCAAGATTATAGCCGGATACCCGGCGCGGAATGGCGGGATATTTACGCCGAATCTCATCTGCCCAGGTATCACGCAGTGTTTTCAAACCGGTGTAAATCTCCGCTCGACGACCGCCGCCGGCAATGAACTGGGCCAGCTCGTTGTCGGAGGTGGGACCAACCCGCATGCGCAGCCCGTCATAGGTCAGGATCTCAAGTTCCTGAATATTGTCGACGGTTCTGCCGGCCATGACCGAATGAATGCCGCAGGAGTTGTTGCCCATCATGCCGCCCAAGGTGCAGCGGCTATGCGTGGCCGGATCCGGGCCGAAGGTGAGACCGTGTTTGCCAGCGGCGTTGCGCAGCTGATCGAGGATCACCCCGGGCTGGACCGTCGCGGTGCGGTTAACAGGGTCAATGTCGAGAATCTTGTTGAGGTATTTGGAATAGTCGAGGCAGATTGCGGTATTGCAGGTCTGGCCCGCAAGAGCTGTTCCCGCCCCACGATTGAATAGAGGTACACCGAAATTTTGGCAGAGGTCAACGGTCGAGACCACATCGTCGATGGTTCGGGGTACAACCACCCCGATAGGAACCATACGATAATTCGAGCCATCGGTGGCATAGAGGGCGCGGCTGGTGGTATCGAAGCGAACCTCTCCTTCGATGGTTTTTATTAATTCCTTTTCCAGGGCTTGTTGCATGACATTGTCCTCCAGGTTTTGTTCAGGAAAACTTTTCGATTACGCTGAGATAAAAGCCGATAGCGGGTTTAGCCTCTCCCGAACTCGGGTGCATCAGCAGGAGAATAGCAAATTATATGCCACTACCATAATGATCCGTTCTGTAACTTCTTGAAGTCGTGCTTCAACCAATTTCCAAAGCTATGCTGGCATGCCGTGGCATGAATATTGTATAGCTATTGTGGTACTTCATGAATTGAAAGTTTTCTTTAAGCTGCGCTCGGAGTCGCTCTGAACAGAGCATCCGGTACTGGCGGATTTTGCGTCTTTCTCTAACAAAATGGAGGTTTGAAAACTATCCACTTTTGCAGGACACTTTCCTCTATGCCAGGACAGACAACTGGGAAGGTCAACTTGCCCCTGGATCCGTAGGCGGAGTCCTCATCTGCCGGGTAGTAGCGCCGGAAACGCTGCTCGACAATTCTATCGTGGAATATCAGCAATACGGCGGCAGCCATTGCTGAGGGCAAATTGCCACTTTGCGCTGAGATCTGTTCAGCCATGATTTTATTGGTCATCGTTACTGTAATTTTAAGGCAATTGGCTGGTTATTCTGATGAACGGCGGGAACTGACCATCCATGAGCAGGGGAAGTATAAAGGAATAACTAATTTATTCGTCACCACGGACAACAACCCCTTGAGTTGAACCATCGTTTCATGAAGGTTCAGAGTGATCGTTAAAATGCCGAATATTTGGAGAAAAAATTATGAAATCGTTGACGACTAACCTGCAGAAAAAACGAGGAGAATTACGGGGAATCCCTGGGTATCTGGCTTTGGGTACACTCCTTCTCGTTTTATTGGGAACAACCTTTTATCTCCTGGCAATCGATGCGAATTCCATCAACCCTCGGGCTGATTTCTGGCGTGAAGTACGACAGGGCGTGCAGGGATATACAGCCGTTTCCTCGGCTGGTCACTCCGTTCTGATCGAAAATGGCGGCGAGAACTGGCGTGAGGTTCGCAACCTCCTGCTGGTAAAGTACTCCCCCTGGGTATTAGGTGTGGTATTGGCGGCCATCACCATTTTTCATTTGATCAACGGCGGGGATAAGCTGGAGCAACCGCGTACTGGTATAATGATTAAAAGATACAGCCTTTTTGAAAGGGTATTGCACTGGTACACCGCCCTGCTTTTTATTATATTGGGAATTACCGGACTCAGTATTCTTCTAGGCCGGGCAGGTCTTATTCCACTGATGGGACACGGAGCCTTTGCCTCCTACCTCTCTGTCTCCAAAATTCTGCACAATTGGTGTGGTCCGTTATTTCTATTGGGTGTCCTGCTTATATTTGTTGTCTGGTTACGCGATAACTACATCCATAAACTCGATTTTATCTGGTTTAAAAATATGGGAGGAATGGTCGGCGACAGCCCCAGACCGCACTCAGAAAAAAATAACGGAGGTGAAAAAGCCTGGTTCTGGCTCATCGCACTGTTTGGACTTGGGGTAGGGATTACTGGAATATTAGTTGATTTTCCTATTTGGGGTCAGGACCGGCAGACCATGCAGTTAAGCCTTACCGTGCATGCGATTGTGGCAGTGCTTTTTGTGACCGCTTCTTTCGGACATGTTTATATGGGTACCCTCGGCTCGGAAGGCGCCTTTGAGGGGATGTGGCGGGGTGAGGTAGACGCCTCCTGGGCCATGCAGCATTCGGACCTCTGGTACCGGAAAAAAGCGGTCGAAGATCCACGACTCGACCCTGAAGATTCTAATAAGGTGGTAGACAACAAAGAATAAAAAAGGTCATTTAAAAGCCAGGTACGGCTAATTGCCGGCACCAGCCAGATGACCAGTTCAATCTTACCTGAGTTACTCCATTTGGGGGCATGGTCTGCCCTGCTGTTGCCAGCCCGGTACTTCCACGGAAACCAGACGTTCATGATGATCACCGGAATGACCACGAGCAGCATGAGAGCAAAGGCGATCAGAATGACGAACCGTTCAGTTTCACCAATAGGTCCCCCCTGGGGTCTAACAAAACATATCCGCCGCAGCCGCCAAGAAGCAGTGTCGGGAGAACAGCAAACAATTGGTGACTCCGACTTCCCCGTCGATACAGACAGCCTGGCCAGCGCATCTCTGTCCGTGCTGAGAAGAGGAGTTTGTTCATTGGCCGACTCCACCGTGACTGTTGTCACCGGCGTTGTCGTAGGTGGCGGCTGTGTCCGTAAGATTATCAAGGTGACGGACTATGGCCACCATATTCCAGATATCTCCCTCCTAATGACTGGGGCCGAAGGCTGGCATACCGGACATGCGGATGCCGTTTTTGATGGTGTACCAGAGCTCGCCGTCCGGCGAGTTCCCAAACTCCTTCTCCCAGAGTTTTGGCGGCTTCGGCGACATACTTTGAGCCCATTGTTCGCGTGATGCATTCCGCGCCCCATGGCAGTGAAGACAGGTAGAGCGGTAAAGTTCGAAACCTTCATTGATATTGACAGTTGCAGGCAGAGTGGTCTCTGGAGACCGTCTATCGAGTGTGCTTTCCAGATTAGTCTTCCCGCACCAATCCAGTATATTGTTATTTCCGGTGGCCGTCATATCGAAGACGCCAATCATCGGTAAAATAAACAAGTCGACGCCAGCGGTGATAATCAATCCAACCAACAACCCAATCCACAAAATGCCACTTTTCATGTTTTCTTCTTGTCGGTGAAGTGCTTTCTTTTCACTTCGCATATGCGCAGCGCTAAAAGAAATTAATTTCCCTCCAGCAGCCAAACATGTTGTCCTCTTCTGCAAGACGATTTCCCAGTAAATCGGACGGCCGAAATTTGCATTGCCTGAATGTTTATCCACAAAAATCGTAGTAGATACTTTAGAGCCTCTCGCATATGATTCTTTTTACTTGGCTATCGATCCCATCAAGCACAAAGGATAGTTTTCAACTCCTATGCCACTATCCAGCTTTTCGCCGACAAGCTGGATGCTGTTTCCCTGTTTCCGGTGTTACTTTGCCCGCCAGGTTTCCACCTCGACAAAGATACGTTTTACAAGAGGAAAAGTATGCTTTATTGATTTCTCCAGGCCAGAAACCGTTTTTTCCACCTCGGTAGCCAGAATTGGATCGAAAAAATCGACACTGATATTGACCAGAATAAAATCGGGCCCCATGTGCATTGTCAGGATTTCGTTGACCTTTTTGATTTCTTTGATATCCGAGGCAATGCGCCGTATCCCTTGCACGACCTCTTTATTAGCACTTTCCCCAATTAACAGACTCTTGGTTTCGGCAGCGAGCAGCAGGGCGGTTCCGGCCAGTATCAATCCGATTACAATCGCTGCGACGGCATCATAGGTAGAAGTATTGGTAATTTCGCTGAGCACCAGCCCCGTCAAGGCGACTAGAAGTCCAAGTATTGCAGCGGAATCTTCGAGCAAAACAATAAAAATAGACGGATCTTTGGCGCGGTGCACAGCCCGAAAATAACTGTGGCCGTTTTTAGTTTTGCGGAACTCTTTTAAGGCAATATACCAGCTGGTTCCTTCGAAAACCAAGGCTAGGGAAATGATCAGGTAGTTGGCCCAGGAATGACTGACCGGTGCCGATGAAATGAGGTGGTCGATTCCCTTATAGATAGACAGACCGCCGCCTCCAGCAAAAAGTACAATGGCTACAACAAAACTCCAGAAATAAATTTCCTTGCCATGCCCAAACGGGAAATCCTCATCTGCCGGTATTTTTGCGCGATGCAAACCATACAACAAAAGACACTCATTTCCCGTATCTGCGACCGAGTGGATGGCTTCCGAAAGCATGGCCGAGCTGCCGGTCATCATGGCGGCTATCCCTTTGGATATGGCAATCAGACCATTGCCTGCCAAGGCGGCATAAATTACTTTACGAGAATCAGTTTTCATAGACTAAATGTTATAGTGCCAGACAGGAACTCGGGATGAAACCGATCTGTCGGCGTTCATGTTTTGATTTTGGGAAGCACCGGTGACTTTCAGCGCAAATAAATCGATCAGATACAGAGTCAAAGACACAATAAATAAAAAGATCTGTGTCCTTTCCAATCTTAAACTGTGTGCATGGTGAAGCTAAAAAATATGGGGTGATTTATGTATATTGGCCGGGGAAAAGCGCGTAGGTCGTTGTTTGTACGAGTCGCAGCCCCATCTGCCTTTTGGGGCTGCGACTCGTACAAACAACGTGAATTTTAGATGTTTTATGGGGTATCGGATGAAGCCTGAGATAAGACTGAAAATGACATATAGTTAACGATATTGTCAGTCGCAAATTTGTTCACGATCGCCTGATTGTATAATATGAAGCCCTCTTAGGATGAGACTATACTGTTGCCGATCCTAAGAAGTTCTCTTTTGCTCACTAAAAGATTGGTGTTCATGTACTCATACATATATGCCGTTAACGAGTCGATTTCGGAGCGACCGGTGGAGCAGGACAGCTTCAACAGAGCAGAAATGCAGTTTTTTTTGTAGTAATTTCTTTATGTTGAGGATCAGTTGAAATTTTCTGTCTCAAGACAGCAAGAACATTTCCTATTGTTTCGGACAACTTTCCTAAAAAAATGGATTTGATTCCTCTTCCCTCTATTTTTAATTTCTTTGAAAAGCATAGTCATATCAATAAGAGATGTTGAGAATTCAGAAACGTTCTAATTGGTATGCAGTTTGCTTGTAAGAGGGTAACCGGTAAAGACAGCTCGGCGTCATTGCCTGGAGCAGCTCTCCAACTACCGGGATCGTCCGGACAAACAGGACGAAATTATTTGAGTAAAAAGTCAATGTAAAGGAGAAATACAATGAAAAAAAGTACAATATCACTCATAGCCATTATGGCAACACTAAGCTTGTCGAGCCCGGTATTTGCCGCAAGCGATTACCAGAAAACCTCTGATGTGAATCAAGGTCGGGAGTTAAATGTTAGTCAATCCTCGTCTCTTTCCGCTGAGAAGCTTCTCGGAATGACGATTGAGTCAAAAAAAGGCGAAGATATCGGGGAAATTCAGGATCTGAAATTCGATCCCAAGAATGGACGTATTGATTTCGTCACCGTGCAGGTAGGCGGAGTATTAGGAATAGGGGGCAAGGACGGCGTCGCAGTTCCTCTTGAGGCTTTTCGGTTTGCCGATGACAAGGCGAAACTGATTGTCGACCAAAACAAACTCAATGACGTCCCGAATCGGGCTAATCTATCCAATGAGGAATTTAGGCGTGACCTGCAGAGCCACTATGGTATCTCTCCTGCATGGGAGGATAAACAAAGCAGTTCTTCCTCGAAAATCCATAAAACAGATGATGCTGCCAGCGGTATGAATATGGACAAGAAGCAGCATTTGAAAATGGATTCCAACAAGGATACCAGCAATACAATGAATTCCCAATAATGGTGATTTGTCATAGTATCAATGTACATCGTCCGTTCACCTGAAAGTCAATAACAAGGTTGTGGAAGATGATTTCCTATAACTCTAACAAAATTGCTTAATGGAGAGACGACTGGTGTGGCTTCCGTAGATTAGCGGTTCCACACTGGTCGTTTTTTTTTGCGAGAGGAAGGCGACTCAGCTGGCAAGAGTTGATATTTGTCTACTTGATCGCTCTGACGCAACATGTATGAATATTGGGATAACCGACTGTATTAAAGAGGTTCATCCCAATAAGGTTTCAGATTGTAATGGCGGTAGATGCCGATTTCCCACTGCCGATCGGCCATATTCGGCCAACTGTCTTTATCGAACCCATGCGTTTCATCGAGTTTTTCTTTGGGGAAATTGAGAATAAAGACTTTGTCATCAGGATCCAGGGACATTGCCTCCATGGGTATTGCAAAGTACTTTTCGCCTAAGCCAAGAAACCCGCCGAAAGACAGAACCGCATAGGTGACTCTGGTTGATAATAAATTGATCATAAGGTCTTTAATTTCCCCAAGATTTTCTCCTTCGACATTTTTAACTTTGCCGCCAATTATACTGCCGGCGGGCAGAAAGTGAGTAATATGACCGGTCATGGAATACCTCCTCTGATTGTTAGATTGTATTGTGTTCATTTAATGGGCAGGCTTCTCGCCGCCTCCAGATGATTGTACCGCCTGTGTTATTATCGAAGTTCACATTTTGGTCGGCTTTCCGTTGAGTAAGTCCTCCTGACCCAATTCTTGCAAAAAGAGTAGAATCCTGGTTGTTTTCCAAGTTACCCAGGATCGGCACAAATAGTACTCTTCATTTGTTTGTAATGTTGCAAAAAACAATCCAGGAATATGGTCACGGACCATAAGCTACTATTTTGATTAAATCAAACGTCGAGAGATAGACAACAGGCTTTTAACTTTTACCTCGGCTTGACCCAGGATTTGAAAAAAAGAGCGAGATGCTCTCTATTGCGGAGGAGATATGCAAGAACTTATAAACATCCAAATGGCTCAATGGCAGGATCAAATAAAGATTCTCCTTGATGTCGCCATATCCATGTTACTGGGCGGAACTATCGGTCTTGAGCGTGAAATTTCCAATAAACCGGCTGGTTTTAGAACACACACCCTCGTGGCCGGAGCAGCGGCACTGCTGGTCTGCCTGGCGGATGTTCTATTGGAGAGATTCACCGTCGAGATGTACGACGGTATTCTCCGCACCGACCCCATACGTATTGTTGAAGCGATAATCACCGGTATCAGTTTTCTTGGTGCCGGCACCATTTTTCGCTCAGGTGAGGATCAGACAGTCGAGGGATTGACAACGGCAGCATCCATTCTTGTCGCGAGCGCCATTGGTATCTCGGTCGCACTGGAACAAATTATTCTGGCGGTTGGGGTTACTGTTTTTTCACTTTTTGTCCTGCGAATTGTAAAAATTTTCGAACAGCGGATCCGGAGTGATGATTAGCTGGAGCCTAGAATGCCGAGGAGGCCGTGGCTGGCTTGCATTCCTGTTCCGACCTCTTCTTTCTGAATATCATCCGGTGGAACAAAAAGGCTGGCGACCGGCTTATCGGGCAACAGATAAAAGGTGATGTTTGTCCTGCCGTTTTGTGTGGCAGGAAAAGCATCATAAATCAAAGTTTCCCATTGATCCGCCCAATCTGTGGCATAAGGCAGCAGGGAGTCAGTAGAGTCAGGCAGATATGGTACCGTGGAAGTAATTCGGGTAAAATCGGCGACCAGACCCCGATGAATAAGAGTCGTTGCCTGATGAAAGGATTCGATTTGTTTGACGACGTATTGTCCACTTGCCGAAAGCGTTGCTGGTAGAACTAGTTTGAGGACAGGTACGGCCTCCTGGCCAACAGCAGATTTATATCTCTGCAGGATTTGCTCAGCGACAGGGCGTGAGGAAGCCAGCCAGAGTCGCATCGCCGGCAATGGCTGTTGCTGCATGAGATAAAGCCAGGCGCCAAAACGTTTTCTTATATTGCCGAAGTGTGGCTTCTTCAATTGTTCCTTAAATTTTTCCACCTCATGGAGTAAATATCCCTCAGGAGATTTTCTCTCCTTGTTCATAGAGCGCAGGACGGCAATTTCCTCATCGTTGAAATAGGAGATTTCCTCCTCCAGATCGTCCTGTTCACACTCAAGTATTTCGCTAATGCTCAGAAGAAGGCGAGCCTTCCACAGCTCCAGTTTTCCTTCGATATCCTTGACGTCAATCCCCTGATTGGTCAACAGGGGGGCGACTATGTCATGTTTCTGTCCCGGTCGTGCATTACTTGGTGGGGCAGATCCTGAATCGATAGCCAGAGCGTTGAGCTGGTCAATATAATATTCCTTACGGTTTTTGATATCGTTGATTAATTGCAAAAATCTCGTTCGGTTGTTGCCTAAGGGGGTAGGGGTATGCGGTTGCCATAGACCATGCTGGTAGAAGTGCGACAGTTCGCCGAAGGGTGACATGTCGGCTTCCGGTTCCACGAGTTGCAGAAAGTGCAGCGGGGCACAAAACAGTAGCAACGGAAAATATTGCTCTTTAAACACATCCGTATCTGGACAAATGAGGGTAGCAAAGGAATTCATAGGCATCGGCCTGACTTTAGCACAGGCAGTCTCCATGCAATATGACTACATTGTTATTATCTTGGTCGGCGACCAAGCACGAACAGGACCACAAACATGACGAGAAAAAGCAGAAACAGAATTTTGGCAATTTCTGCTGCTGTGCCGGCAATTCCAGTAAATCCCAATACGCCGGCGATAATAGCGATAATAAGAAAAGTAACTGCCCACGACAGCATAGTCGCACCTCATTCACTAAGTGAAAGGGATCGGTAGAGATGTCCTTGGCCTGCAGTCCATTCCCAGACAACGGTATGGACTGCCCGGTGTTATTCAGCTGTTATCGGAAAAATTCCATAGCTACATCGGATACCGCATTGACAATCGGCCTGGCGTAACGTCCTCCGCGGGAATGGTGGGTGGTACTCTGCCCCCAAATGAAGCCTATACCTATCCCGATGCCCAGGGCGATAAGCAGACTTTTCCCAGGATTTTCATGACTGTACTGTTTAGTCTGTAGATATGTCTCATTTGCTGCATGGGCGGTTTTATCGTATGCCTGCTGAGCAGCGGGGGCTATTTGTTCATAGGCCCCGCTGACTTTATCGGCCGTCTTGTTGTAAGCTTCTGCAACTCCCTGAGTCGCCTTGTTCAAGGCATCTTTTGCCTGCTCTTTTGTTCCGCCAGAGGCGCCGTGTCCGCCTTGCAGGGTAGGATTCTGGGTAGCTTCCGTTGTTGTGCTGGTGTTATCGTTAGTCTCTTTCATTATATCCTCCATTTTTTCAAAAAATAAGTTTATCGTGAGAATCGTAATGAGGTCGTTTGATAGATCTGTCACACCACAATTCTACTGTCCACAGGTGCTTCGTTCGGAGTGGTACGGCATTCCGGCCTATTTCTTCCAGTGTTTGGATCCTGCTTCTTGCTCACATTCTGCAGCCAGTTGACTGCAGCTTTAGAGGCTATACCGAGGAGAGTCACCTTAATGAGTCCCGGACCGGCCGCACGGGCAACCATCCCGCTGGCGGCAGAGCGCACCTCATCGGAAACGGTATCGAGTAGCCGATCCATCGATGTCTTCTTCTTGACAAAGACTCCAGCCGCTATATATCCTAGTCCGGCAGCAATCCCCAGAGCAAGATATGGTGTGTCTTTGACATATGCCTGCCAATCCAGTTTCTCCTTAATACGTTCGCCGATCTCTCCAACCGTCTGAGACATTTCCTGCTCAGCCTGAGCAATATCCTGACGTATTTTGTCTGAATTTTGATGACCGTCGTTTTTAAGCGATGGTCGCATATCATTTATTCCAGTCATTGTATTGTCTCCTTCCTTTGTTGATGACTCGAAAATCTAGTCATTAGGTTATTTGATTTTCCTGTAACCGAAAAAAGCCAGCAAAAAACTAACAACAATCAGAATTCCGCCGACCACAAAGGTCGCTCCAGAGGGGGACATAATCTCGGAAAGCTTGATGGCAAAGGCTGCGGAGAGAAAAATAAAAGCGGTAAATCCGATAAAAAGAGCGGCGACCAGCAGGATGAGACCGCTACGAATATCGAGAATTTTTTCACGGAGGTTCTGGTTTGCAAGGGCAATTTCGCACCGAACTATGGTGCCGATTTGCGTAGCGAGATTGGCAAACAACTTTTTAGTTGATTCGCGTTCCGAAACGGATCCATTATTCACTGATCTTTCCTCCATTTAACGGTGCCGCAAAATGATCCCGAGCAGCAAACCGATACCTCCGGCGATCATCAGGCTTTGTCCCGGTTTTTGTCGGATGTGACCGCGAACCTCGGCCTCAGTTTTGTCGTAATCAAATTCCCGAACATAGTCCGCCGACTGATGGAGGATTTTGGAGGCTTCGTTACCATAAGTAGCCAGCTCGGCATGTTCTTTCAGGCCATCCGTTTTCTCATGAATCGTTGCGGCCAGAGTGTCCAGCTTATCAGCCAGGACAACTTGGGCCTCTTCAAGCGCGTTACAGAATGAACCATTCCCCTTCATCGGTTGCTCCGATTGCTCGAAAATATGGCCATCCTTATCGACAATTCGACTGTAATTCTCCATTATAAATCCTCCACCGTTATGTAACTCGTTGAACCAAAAGGATATGGAATCAAAAATTTCAAGCTCTGTCCGCACAACAGTAAGCCTCTTTTGTCGGAAAGAAATAAAGTCCATCCTGTATAATACGCTCTCTCTTCAGGAATTTCTCTATCCCCCGTGTTGATTACGTTATGCAAAATCCATTCCGAACAAAAATGCACAGAAAAGGATGGGCAGTAGAAATCGATAATTCCCCCTGTCGGTTGCGTGTCTTAAAGGTAGCAGATTGCGCGGGCGCGGGATTCAATTTAGTTCGTGAAAAATGAACTCATGAGGTCACGTCAATGGGAGAAACCGGAGACAAACTGACGTAATGTGGGTTGTCTGAAGAGTCGCAGAAAGTCTGCAGGAGCTTTATTGTGGCGTTTTCCAGCTCGAAAAACTCGACATGGTAGAGCCACACAGGAATCTTGCTTTTGGAATCCGCGACGCGTTGCCTGCCTATCATTCGTCCTCTGATTTGATTGATATAACATTCAAAATCCGTCAGGATATCGAAGACAAGTATATCCATATGAAACTCGTCGATGATTATCTCCGTTTCCCCGGCATGCAAGAAGGATACGCCTCCCTGGGCAAGGTCGTAAACAAGGAAAATCACAGGATCTTCCGAGCTCGTCAAAGCAACGATGCCGTTTGTTCTGATTCTCTTCCATTTTCGTTTTCCAAACGAATACTTATGTGAATGTCTCTTTAAGCGCAAACTGCCTCCTTTAGCAAATATTGGACAACACTCGTTACAGAGTAGGATGCAATTGCTGATCCTACATTGCAGTATATTTTTGAATATGTATCTATCTGCGGTATGATGGGCAATAGGATAAATTAGGTAAAAAAAGAGGTATGAAAAATACCTACTGCTGTTTTTCTCTATTAAAATAGAAGATTTATTTAGGGATGGAGCCGACCTGGGTTTCTGCGATAGTCGTGAATGTTTGTTGCACATCAATGACTTCATAGTCCAAGAAGCACTTTATGATACACGCTGGCGATATGATCGGTACCGTGAGTCGATAGTTGAACATGTCCGGGCGATTAACAAAAAAATGATGCTGCATGAAAAGGCTGATGTAAGTTAGTCCTATGCGGCAGGACAGGTTTTCCGATCATGACGGAAAAAATGTGGTAAGTAAGAGGTGAACGGCAGGATTAGCAGGCATATCGGCAGACGACTTAAGAGCTTTTCCGGGAATGCCCTTTTTCTCCGGTGCATCGTTTTTTTGATAAAATAACGTTCGCAGGCAAGCGTAGACTCCGATATCAAACATATGTCTGCGCTTTTTGTTTCATAATACCCCGACCTAAAAAAGACTATTTTCGGACAGGTTCCAGGACAGAACTGGAATTGACGGACACATTTGGTGTCGGCAGCTTCTGGAGTAGCTCCTCCCTGTCTATCGGTTTGCACAAGAAATAATCAGCACCGTTATTCAAGGCCTGCTGTTTATTTCTTTCATCACAGTAGCCGGTCATCATGATAAGAAGGGTTTCGGGCCGTAATCTTTTTGCATGGCGAACCACCGCATGGCCATCGACCATGTCCATTTTGAGGTCGGTGATAACCACGTGAAAATCCTCCTTATCCAGAATTTTAATTGCCTCCTCTCCACTGAGCTTGTATTTGACTTGATATCCGTTAAGGTGCAATACAGTGGCTAACAATTCACAAACCATCATGTCGTCGTCAACAACGAGCACTTTTATTGAACACATTTGGTTCACTCTCCACATATTGAGTTTTATTCTTTCGATAAAGGGGGAAAAGTCAATAAATCGGTATCTTCTTAAACACTCAATCAGTAAATGATTTTTTTGTTAAAAGCACAAGAAAATTATGTTTAAGTTACTCGCAAGACAGATGCAAATGAAACCTTGAAGGAAAAAGTAATGTTTTTTACCAACATGAGCATGTTGGTGGCTGTTGGTCCCTTCTCTCTCTGGGCTATTGTATGTTTGCTCTTCTTATGGGTACATTATAAATAGTTTCTTCAGTACCTTATAGATATAATATTGTTTTTATTTGGGCAGACAATTGATACGCCAGCAACATTCCTGCTGATCGCATTCAGTTTTGGTCCGGTAACAAACAATATTTCCTTCCTGGCGTTGAATTGCCCTGATCAACTCGGCTTTATTCATTTTGCCCGGTTTAATACCTCTTTCCTTGGCAATAGCTTTTATATCAACCATTCTCACAATATCTACCTCCCGGTCTTACGCCTTGAAAATTCATTCTTTTTTTAGATTTTCTAAACATTTCCGATAGCAACCGTGGGAAAGGTTGATCCCGATTTTCCATGCCAGGTAATTCTCCTAGTATGCTTATTTCTTCATCCTCCAGAGGCAAACTTTATTGTTCACCATCGACATCCTTCTAATTATGACCCTTATCCCTTCCCTTTGTTACTATGCCACTCATCTCGCTCTTGCCTAGGTTATAAAATCAGGTAGAAAATTGTGAGGTTTATTACCCACTTTCAGATAGGGTGGTGTAAACATCCATTAAGGTTGAATCTTTTCCGGGCGGGGGATTTAAATGTTGCAGTCGTACAATTTATTGATCTCATACGTTTATCTCCATCACGGATAATCGTTTGTATTTCCAGCAATAGATGTCGATGCTTTATGGCATTAGAGCGGCAGGAAAAGAGAACCACAGCTTACCCGTAAAAACAACCAATCAACGATTGAAGGGTTGGATTCATCCACTGAGGAGCTTGAATCATACAAAGAAGAGCTGCAATCCTTGAATAAAGAAGAGTAAAATAGTCTATGCTAACTCCAATTCAAGGTAGAGGGAATCACTATCGAATAGTGATGACATGAACTACCCATTGAAACCAAGTGATTTTCCAAGCAATCAAGCCCGGTTACTGGGACACTATCCGGATTTTTCTTTTTTCCCAGAGCCACGGATCGTTCCGCTTTGTGGTATGTAATTTGCATCAATGGTTTTGCCATAGCAGGCTGGGGAAGGATCCTACCTGTTCTTGAAATGAAACTACATCCTTGAGGAGGATGCAATGGAACAACAAAAGAAAATGGAAGAGTCATTTGTGAGAACCCATCGTGAATTTATCAACAACCTGACCGCCTCACTTGAAGTAGTAGAAAGGGATATGCAGGAGACCCATGAAATGCAGAAAATCTGCACCGACGAGTGGTGTCAAGCCACGGAATCCTATCTCGATGAGTTAGCCAAGATGATCTATTCAATTAGCGAACCACGCTGGCTGACCAGCGAAGATTCAGCGAGGATACGTGATGTGCGAGGACGCATCCACGATCTTTACGCTCGCTACAAAAGCACAACCAAATCTCGTTAGACAATGGACAGGAGCATGATTTGCCAGGCGCGGATCGGCATGGCTTCTCAGCCTACATGGCAGGTGTCGGCAAGATAAGAGGGAACAGGTGAAAACTTTTTCCATGAATTTCGGCATCAGAATCGAGCCCGCCGGGAAACTTGGAATAACGGCTGTACCATGTATGCGGATAGCCCAGTTTCCCGGCAAGGTTAGTTGGATTTATGATGGGACGTGCCGCTGTTTGCTGCATGTGTTTATGGTGGACCTGAACAATTCAAGGAGCGGGGGACAAAATGAGTGAGAAATCGCTTAGAAAACTAATAGCCGCCCTTGACATAACCATTAATATGCCTTCTGGACCTGAGACGGAGCGCTACCTCGTCTCCCTACTGCAGGCCGCCCATCTTCCTATAGTCCGGGCAGACGAGGCCGATTCTCTCTTGCAGCAGCTGGAGGAACAGCGTGAGAGCCGGTTTGTTGATCCGGTACGGGTAATCGAAGAAACATCGATGCCTATCGCCCTTCACGTCCGGGTAGCATACGACGATGAGCAAACCTATCACTGGACACTTACTGAGGAAAATGGCACCCAGCATCAGGGCAAGTTTACCCGTAGTCAATTGGTTCCTTTACCAGGCAATGTTCCTAGTGACTATGCTCATGCTGGCGAGATGTTGTCACTGCCTCTCGAGATGTCCCTCGCCATTGGTTACCATGAATTGACGATTCAGCAACCGGAACTGGAAAAGATGCAGTCCACCCAGCTCTTGATTGTTGCCCCGGTCAAAAGCTATGCCCCTCCGGGACTGGCAGAAGATCAACGGGTCTGGGGACTGAGTGTCCAGCCCCATGCAATTCGCTCAAAAGATAATTGGGGAATCGGCGATTTCTCCGATCTCATGAAAATACTCGGCAGTAGCGCCGAGGGGGGAGCCGGCATACTGCATGTCGGGCCACTGGCGAGTTACGTGGGCGATCTATCGGTTACACCGGAATTAGATACAGACCAAACAGGATGCAATCCTTTCAATCCCTATAGTCCCTCCTGCCGATCACACTTGAATTCCCTGTTGATTGATGTCACGGCAATAGCAGATTTTGTTGAATGCGAAGCGGTTAATAAGCGTGTAGGACAGACAGAATTTCAGGCTGAATTAACGAGGTTGCGCGACCGGAAGGAAATTGATTATAAAGAGATATATACCCTAAAAGAACAACAGTTGAGACAGCTGTGGGACTGTTTTTATGCCAATCATCTGTATCCGGAGAGCGACAGGGGGGCTGATTTTCGCCGGTTTCAAGCAAGGGGTGGAGAGACTCTGTTCCTGTTCGCCACTTTTAGCGCCTTAGAAAAAAAATTCTCTGCTGAAGATCCTGAAAATTCAGGCCGGCAAAATCTGCCGGACAATTACGTCGAAGCCGAATCGCAGCAATTCAAGCAATTCACTCTGGATTCAGCCTATGAAATAGAATATTACCAATATGTCCAGTGGCAGGCCGAACTCCAGCTGGCTGCAATTGGCCGTCGCTCTATGGAATTGGGTCTAAAGGTCGGTCTTCTCGGCGAGTTCCCCTTTGGCGTTTGTGAACGTGGTTTTGAGGCCTGGCGTTATAAGAATGCGCTGTTGGCTGGTGCCTCGGTAGCCGCCTCCCCATCGGCCGATCCCGGTCATGATCCTGCTGTTGGCGTACCGGTATTCCTGCCTGATAGCCTGAAAAAAAATCGTTATCGTGCGCTGATTGAAGGACTGCGTCAGTCTATGCGCTTTGCCGGAGCCGTGTTTATCGATTCGATTTCTAACTATTTCCGGACCCATTTTACCTTTGGCAACGAGGATGCAGGGGGCGACAATTTCATCTTGTGGCCTTTTGCCGATATCCTCAACATCATCGCTTTGGAAAGCCAGCGTAATCGCTGTCTGGTCATTGTAGGCGATAGTCACCGGCTGCCCTCTGCCCAGCTTGCACAACTGCAGGCGAAAAAAAATTTTGTCAGCGATGATTTTCTGCACGCCAGAAATGAGCGACAGGAATGGTTGAGTACGACGGGATACCTGGCAGAGAGTGCCGTCCGCTCTTCGCCGTCGTTTGTCACCACCGTTCATGGATTCTGGCAGGGTGCGGATATTGTTCTACAGGAGGCGGAACATTTATTTGCCGACGATACATCCAGGGAAAAGGCTATTATTGCCAGGGCTGCTGATCGGGTTCAACTGCTTATTGCTCTTGACCATGAGCACCTTCTGCCGGAAGGATGTAGCGTGGAACATGCGAGTGCGGTGGAATTGGATTACCATTTGCTGACGGCGATACAGATTTTTCTGGCCAGGACTCCGGCTAAGATCCTGCTGGTGCCGATAGCCGATCTCCTTGGTATGGAGCAGCAGGCGGAACCTCCCGGGTTCACCAGTCAAAAATTTTGGCAGACAGCCTATCCGGTCGATCTTGAAAAGCTTTTGCATCTAAAAGAGTTGGGGGAGTTGTATAAGGCTCTGAGTCGCGAACGGGGCTATGGTAATGTCCGGACTTCGGCCCGGATATCCGAACGAAACAACCATGTGGAACAGCGCTTGCCCCGTGCTTTTTACCGACTTCAACTGCACCGGGATTTTACCTTTCAACATGGTGCTGCAATCATCCCATATCTCAGTAAACTCGGTATATCCCATTGCTACCTGTCGCCATTTTTAACGGCTCGTCCGGGCAGCACTCACGGCTATGACATCATTGACCATGGGGCAATCAATCCGGAAATCGGCAGCCGGGAAGATTTTGAGCATTTCCTGGCGGTCGTTGAGCAGCATGGCATGGCCCTGATTCTTGATATCGTTCCCAATCACATGGGAATCGGTTCCGACAACAAATGGTGGATGGATGTCCTGGAAAACGGCCAGGCATCGAAATACGCCCATTTTTTTGATATCAACTGGCAGCCGCAGCACGCTAAACTCATCGGCCGTCTGCATTTGCCGATACTAGGCGATCAATACGGCAAAGTTCTTGAGGATGGGCAATTGACGCTCTATTTCGACGCCACCTCAGGGACATTCTATATAAAATATTTTGAACACCGATTTCCGATTAATCCAAGGTCTTATTCTGTCCTGATGGGGTACGATATACAGCGCCTCGGTAAGCGCCTCGGTGATGAGCAGCACAGTTTTCAGGAGTTTCAGCACCTCATGCAAAACTTCGGTAATTTGTCCGGATACTGGGAAATCACCCCGGGAATGATGCCGATCCACCACCGCGATATAAAAGTGAGCAAGAGAACGCTGGCACGGCTTTGTCGAAAAAATACGGCAATAAAACAATTTATCGAGGAGAATGTCATCTTGTTTAACGGGGTGGTGGGGCGGCCGGAAAGTTTTGATCTGCTGCACCGGTTATTGGAGGAGCAGCCATATCGCCTCGCCTTCTGGCGGGTCGCCGCTGATGAAATAAATTATCGCCGATTCTTTGACATCAATGACCTGGCTGGGCTGCGCATTGAAGAAATCGAGGTTTTCCATAAGACCCACGAACTGATTCTCGATCTGGTAGCTACTGGCCGACTCGATGGTTTGCGTATCGATCATCCGGACGGCCTCTATGACCCGCTTGCCTACTTTTGCCGTTTACAGGACTTTGCTTCCGGGGAGGAAAATAAGGCGCCGAGCCAAACCCGGCGTAATGGCGCCGACCGAGAGCTCAAATCGCTGTATATCGTTATTGAAAAGATCCTCGCCGATTTTGAATCCCTCCCAGATAGCTGGCCCATCAACGGAACAACAGGGTATGATTTTTCTCATCATCTCAATGGGATCTTTGTAAAAAAAGATGCGCAAAAACTCATAACCCAGGGATATCATCGTTTTGTCGACAGGAGGATGAACTATGATGAGCTGATGTACAGCTGCAAAAAGTCTATTATCCGCTCTTCAATGGCAGGTGAATTAAATGTCCTGACAAGCCTGCTCTACCGTCTGGCCGGAGCCAATCGTCGTACCCGGGATTTTACCTTTAATAGTCTACGTGATGGGCTCATTGAAGTTATCTGTTTTTTCCCGGTATACAGAACCTATACCTATCAGGATAAAATTGCCGCACAGGACGCCCGATTTATCGAGTGGTCTCTGGCCAAGGCCAAGGCACAGCGACCATTGGACGACGCCGACGTGTTCGATTTTATTGGATCGATTCTACTGGTCGAGACGGGAGAGCAAGAGACAGAGAAGCAGAAGACTCTCGATTTTGTGAAGAAGTTCCAACAATATACCGGACCGGTTATGGCAAAGGGAGTCGAAGATACCTTTTTTTATCGATACAATCGACTTCTATCCTTAAATGAAGTTGGTGGTAATCCTAAATCTTTCGGCACATCTGTAGCCGCTTTCCATCAGACCAACCAAAATCGTCAGCAACATTGGCCCTATGCCATGCTGACTACCTCGACCCATGACTCCAAGCGCAGTGAAGATGTTCGGGCGCGAATTAACGTTCTCACCGAAGTGGCGGAGGAATGGCAACGGCGAATCCGGCGGTGGTCCATGCAGAACCGGTCGCATAAAGCCAGGATTGACGGCCACCCTGCACCCTCGAAAAACGATGAATACGGCTTCTATCAGAATCTGCTTGGCGCCTGGCCGGTTGAACCATTGGATGACCATACTCGTGACGGCTTTATTGAGCGCATGCGGGAGAATATCTTGAAAACCAGTCGGGAATCAAAGGTAATGACCAGCTGGACCAATCAAAATCCTGTCTACGAACAGGCCCTCATTCGCTTTGTGGAGAGGATCCTGCAGCCAACGAATACCCCATTTTTGCAAGATTTCAATAAGTTGCATTCTGATGTCAGCTGGTTTGGTATGTTGAACAGTCTTTCCCAGGTCTTATTAAAAATGGTGAGTCCCGGCATCCCGGATTTCTACCAGGGCAACGAAATCTGGCACTTCTGTCTGGTGGATCCTGACAACCGGCGATCGGTCGACTTCGTCCGGCGACAGGCTATTCTCTCGGCCCTTATCGAGAAAATCGACGCAGCCGGGGAGCAGCAAGCTACGCTGCAAAAGGAAATGCTTGCCAACATCGGAGTCGGCAGGGCAAAAATGTATACCATCCTGAAAATTCTTCAGCTTAGAAGAATTCAACAGGAGGTTTTTAACAATGGCAGCTATCTGCCGCTCCAAGTGGTTGGTGAAAAAAACGAACATCTCTGTGCTCTTGCAAGAGAAAAGGACGGTCGGCTGCTGGTCGCTGTTGCTCCAAGACTTTATCTAACCCTTACCAAGGGTCGAAAAGAGCTGCCGCTAGGCGAAGATACATGGCGGAATACTCGGGTGTTCCTACCTGAAGACTATGGCCTTGTGCAGCTGCGAAATATTTTTGCCGGGGATAGTTCGCAGCGGGTTGAGCTTGGCCGAACTGAAAAAGGTTCGCCGTCTCTGCAGGTTGGCCGTCTGCTGCAGAGTTGGCCGGTTGCCCTGTTGCATGGGGAAATAAAATAAACATAATAATAAAGGAGAATTAAAATGAGCGAACATGATTTTCTCAAGCATTTGCGGCAGGATCACATCGAGCAAAAGAATATCGGTAAAAAACTGGTCGATGCCACGCGACCGGAGGAAAGGGAGAAATTACGGCAACAATTTCATGATATCCTCTTGCCGCATATGGTTGGTGAAGAGGCATCAATCTTTGCGATGCTTAAAAATTGCGACGACAAAGATGCCAAAGACGACGGCATGGAAGGATTACAGGAACACCATGTGGCAAAGCTTGTGCTCAGGGAACTCATGAAGCTTGACGTCCAGAGCGACATATTTAAAGCTAAGGCTAAGGTGCTCGATGAGTTGAATAGGCATCATATCGAGGAGGAAGAGGACGATATCTTCGGCCATCTGAATAAATTGTGCGACACGCCAAAGTTAGATAGCTTGTTTAAAAAATATGAGGAGGCGGAAAACAAAGCCTGATTACCAGGGATACGAACTCTCACGCCTGCAGGACCCGATACCGGTCTGTGCAGGCGATCACCTCATTAGATCGATTTGTCGATCAAGCCTCCGGAAACAATAAAGTCACGGAGAATATGCATATGATACCGAAGCTCATCGATTTTATTCTGATAATAGTCTTGAGGTACTGAAGAGTCTCCTCTCTTGCTCCTTTCTTCGAGATTCTGCAGAACTTTGATTCTTTCATCGAGGAATCGAACAGCAGCCCACATTGAATTTTCTATCAATTCCGCTTGTCCGGCCAGAAAAGAATTTGTGGTAAAGGAGTGGCCTGTGTGACAAATCAGACGACCCGTTGGGTCGTCCTTTGCCTTCCACATCGTCCCACCACATTCTGGACAGGTAAATGGAGTTATTGCTCCTATTTTTTCCATACGTTGCATGCCTGGTACTGTATGTTCCGAGACTCTGATGTCGGCTACTATATCCTCTGGGACTGGAACTGAGGGTCTTGGAGGGAGATGGATTATCTCGATGAGTTTTGCGGCGATATCCTGCAGCGTTAGGACTTGATCAATTCCTCCATGACGGATGGCATTTTCCGGTAAATCCGGTGCTTCAGCTTCAAGCGGGTCCTGGACAATAGTTGTTCCCCCGCAACGCTTTACCACGAAAAGACCACTGACACCGTCATCGAGATAGCCGGTAAGCAAGACCGCGATTACCCGTGAAGTGTGATGTGCCGCAGCAGAACGGAACAGTACATCGATTGACGGCCTGACTCTATTTTCATGGGGACCGAAGGGGATGGTTATATAATCTTCCTTGATCACCATATGACGATTCGGTACGGCTACATAAATGGTGCCGGCCTTGATCTTTTCTCCCTCTTCCGGGACTAGTACCGGAAGAGGGCCTTCCCTGGCCAAAATCTCGGCAAGATGACTTTTAAAGCTCGGCGAATTATGCTGGACAATAAAAATGGCCGCCGGAAAATCATCTGGGAGAAATGAGACCAGTCGCGATAGAGCCTGGACGCCGCCATAAGAGGTGCCTATTGTTATTATATATGGTTTTGGTTTTATCATCTCTGATCCTGTGTATACCTCAGTAAAGATAAAATAAACATTCAGTTAAGTACTTAATTTAAGCAACTCTTCAGTCTTGTATCTTCTGATATTTCAGATCGTTCTTAATAGGATTTTCGACATATTATGCCTGTTTTGCCATATTGTCGGTGAGGATTGATACTCATTATATTAATTCAAGAGCAACATATTGAAAATATACATTATGTAGGTGATCTTTCTACATAGGCTACCGGTCAAGGTAGTGGTCAAAGAAAATATTATCACTAGCAATCCCAACCAGAGACCAATGAAACGGTTCAAACTGTCAAAGTCGTTTAATAATTTTGTGATCGAGGTACTCAGATGTACGTAACCAATTACCGGCTCAAAGCATTCTGTAGAAATTTTCGACTTCGCGTATCGCAAATAACACAGCTTGAGGCGGGGTTCCTTCTGCTACCTCCTCTGATTGCCGGAGGGATCTGGAGTTTTATTGGACTCGCAGAGGAAATGATGGAAGGGGAGACCCGCCATCTCGATGAATGGATTATCCTGGCTCTCCGCAATCCTGCCGATCTCTCGGATCCCCTGGGACCAAAATGGTTCGAAGGGATGATGCATGACATTACCGCCATGGGCAGCATCTTTTTTTTAACGACACTCAGTCTGTCTGTGGTGGGTTTCCTTTTGTTGCAGAAAAAGAGAGGAATGGCCTTGTTCACCACGGCAGCGGTTTCAGGTGGTCTGTTGCTCAGTACCGCCCTGAAACATTGTTTTAACCGGCCGCGTCCCGAGCTCGTTTCTCATGAAGTCTACGTAGTGACCTCCAGTTTTCCCAGTGGACATTCCATGCTATCCGCTGTGGTTTTTCTTACCCTAGGTGGCCTGCTTGCTCGCTACATCAGACAAAAAAGGTTGAAAATCTATGTACTTTCTTTGGCGATACTGGCCACCCTCCTGGTTGGCATCAGTCGGGTTTATCTGGGTGTTCATTGGCCAACCGACGTGCTGGCCGGCTGGACGGTGGGCTCTTCCTGGGCATTGCTCTGTTGGGTGATTTTTTTTCTGCTGCAGAAACGAGAGATCGTCGAAGAGCATATTGAGACGTTTATTTAACCTGTGGTTGTTCATGTTCCTGCCCATTAAAGCCTGTTTCCCGATCGAAGCCGCAGTACCCACTCTCAATTCTCATCCTTCATTACCCAATGGCCCTGATCATTCTTGTGGTATTTTTTTTTGACTGCCCCCCAAGCGACCTTATGAGCCACTTCCTCACGAGACTCCTTTCCCCGCCTGTCTGCCGGGTCCGCATATTCGTCCCACGCATTGTTAAAGGCAGCCTGATATATTTCCTGAGCATGTTTGTCGAGATTATTCCTTACCGAATCCGGTAGATCGGATATCTTTTTGTAAACCACATTGTCCTCCTTGGCAGCTTAAATTCCGCTATTCACCATTCGGATTTCACTAAGTCAGTTTCCGCCGGACCATTCCTTAATGGCAGGATTGTTCCTGCGAAATCGGATTTTAATTTCGCCTCAGTCCTTGGATTTTTTCCATTGCTGACACCCAATCTCTGTTCTGTCGGCCTTTCACGCACTACCCACAGGATAATGGTAATACTGATCCTATTTGTTTTATAATTTGCATTTATTATGCCGGGGAGGGGCTACAAATCACTTATTTTTAGTTAAATGCGCTTATTGGACCAGATTGACCTTGCAGGTGATTCGCAGATGAATCTCGTTCAATGTCAGGGGTAAAATCCCTGACGGACCGGTTCGGGTGATGGCTTAGTATATCCGGGCCAGACTCAGTTTTTTCAGGAAAAAACGACGATCTGCCGTTTGCTTCATTGAATCCATTCCTGATGATTGCATATTGTGCCAAGATGTGTTTGGTTCAATTGAGCAGACTAGCCTATTGTCTCTTTTTGGCAACTCTCCAGATGGTGTTGCCGACATCATCAGCCACAAGCAAAGCTCCCTGTTTGTCAAGAGCCACTCCGACCGGCCGTCCCCGCGCCTCCCCTAGATCGTTGCGAAAACCGGTCAGGACGTCAAGGGGATAACCACTCGGCTTTCCCTGTTTGAAAGGTACGAAAATAACTTTGTAGCCACTGGGTGGTTTCCGGTTCCAGGAGCCGTGCTGCCCAACGAACATTCCGTTTTGGAACCGATCGGGCAAGGCCGCTCCACGGGAAAAGACCAGGCCAAGACTGGCGGTGTGTGTTCCCAGAGCGTAATCAGGTATTAGGGCCTTTTCGACCAGATCGGGCCTCTGCGGTTCAACTCTTTTATCAACATGTTGACCGAAATAGCTGTAGGGCCACCCATAAAAACCACTGTCCTGCACTGAAGTCAAATAGTCGGGGACAAGATCACTGCCAAGTTCGTCCCGCTCGTTGACGGTTGTCCATAATATACCTGTTTCCGGTTCCCAGGCCAGACCGTTAGGATTTCGCAAACCGGAGGCGAAAATTCGCTGGTGACCCGTCTGAAGATTGAATTGCCAAATGGCCGCCCGCCCCTGCTCTTTGTCTATACCATTTTCGGCCACATTACTGTTTGAACCGACAGTGATGTAGAGCATCTTTCCATCCTGGTCGGCGATTATGTTGCGTGTCCAGTGATGATTTATGGGCCCTGCCGGTAGGTCCATGATCTTTTGGCCCGGTTCGCTGATCGCAGTCTGCCCTTCATGATAAGGAAAGCGCCATACTGAATCAGTATTGGCCACATAGAAATCATTTTCGATCAGTTCCATACCGAAAGGCGAGTTCAATCCAGTCAGAAAAACAGAACGAAAATCGACCTTACCGGAGCCGTCACTGTCTCGTAACAGGGTTATACGATTTGCGCTGCGACCACCTGCACCGGCCTTTTTCATCACCATTTTCATTAGCCACTGCTTGATACCTTTTTGTTTAGCCGGCTTAGCAGGAGTATTGGTTTCAGCTACCAGTACATCACCATTAGGAAGAACAAAGATCCAGCGTGGATGATCGAGATCCCTGGCATAGGCGGTGACTGTCAACCCTTCTGCCGGCATGGGCGTTTCGCCATTTGACCAACTTATTGCCGTAGCGATATTGACGGTAGGTATGAGGACCTTAGGTGGAGGCGGAAGAACTGGATTAGGGCCGACGCCCGCAGAAAATGGCTGCTCTGCCCCATGGGAACAGCATGAAATCATTGTAAGCAAGAGACAGCTTAAAAGTATGTACTTTGATAACATAAAACCTCCTTTAGAGCGAACCCCGCTCTGTATCAATCATAGAGCCGATAGGGGGCATATCAATACTTTGCAATCACCCATATGGCATGGATGATTCCCGGGATATATCCAAGGATAGTTAACAGGACATTCAACCAGAAATGTTTGCCAAAGCCCACTTGGAGAAAGACCCCGAGTGGAGGTAAGACTATCGCCAGAATAATTCTTATAATATCCATGAGAGGTCCAATAAATAGGGTAGTGCTGGTACTTTTTTCCATCGTTTTCACAAAAGCAACCAGCCGACGATAAACATACTTCAAGCGCCGCATCAAGCAGGCAAACTGCAGATAAGGTGCCGTCAGTCCAATACATTAATTCAACGAACATAAGCGCAAGCGGTTTGTCGATAGCTAAAATAATTATTTCTAAATGGATTCAGCGACAGTATGCCGCTGATTTAAAAATATAATTCATGATTCCAGAGGAGATTTCGAGCGGAATTTGCTGTTTTCCCAGTAGAATTTGGCATAATCAGCACATTAAACACATTTGTGTCTGTGTTTTTCTGTCCTGTTACGCCAACCGAATGAGTTGGGCAGCATGGGAAAGAAAAATTTCAGAGAGGGCTGCCATAACTCAATACCTGCCTCTACTCTCCGCAGTTATTTTGCCTGTTTTTCCAGAGTGGTTTCCTAATTACCATGCATTTAACTATCATCGGTGTCGGTATCCTCGTGAAATACATTTCTTATATAGAGCATCTTGACCAGGACCAAGGAACTCGCGGTCAGAGGCGAAGCAACCATTACCCCTAAGAAACCGAAAATATTACCAAGAACCGCCTGTGATGCGAGAGTGAGTACCGGAGGGAGCGATATCTCTTTCTGCTGAATGAGAGGTGTGATTACGTAGCTTTCGATTGTCTGCACAAAGAGATAGAGCAGGATGACATAGAGTCCGGTTGTCGATGATTGCATAAAGCTGAGCAGAAAAGCTGGAACTGCCGCAATTATAGGACCAAGATAGGGAATAAATGTCAGCAGGCCGGCCATGATGGCAAGACCGAGCGGAAGGGGCACGTCAAGAATAAACAAGCCTAAGAAAGTCACCAGACTCACTACCAGCATTCCGACGATTCTACCGATAATCCATCGGCCTAAAATACGATTTAAGGCAATAAAAATCTGACGGCCTCGTTCACGTTGGTTTGGAGGGAGGAGACGAAGCGCCCCTTCCATGTAATAGCGGGGAGTAAAACACATATACAAGGCGACGAACATGACAATAAAAACACTGGATACTATCCCGAATGTCGTAGCAAAAATGCCTAAAAACCGGCTGGTCATATTACCGGCAGCCCCTAAAGGAGAGGATTTGTTGCTCTGGACCAGATTTTTGAACCAATCCAGGTATCCGATTTTACTATTAATATTCTTCAGAGCCTCGGGAAGCCTTTTTAACAGTTTTTCTGCCTGTTCGGATAGCTGTGGAGCCAGGAAAATTATAAAAGCGGCAAACACCGAGGCCAGAAGCAAAAGTGTTAAGACAATAGCCGTATTTTCTGGCAGACTCAAAAGTCTTATAAAAAGAAAGGTACTTAATGCCCGGACAAAAATAGCAAAAAGAATGCCTGTGAAAATCAACAACAGCACTTCAACCGCTGATTGTAATATTATGGCGAGCAGGAGAAATAATGATAGCAGCCCAAGGGTGATAAGAACACGCTTTATATATTCGTTTTCTTCCATCATACTCGAAATGTCTCCAGTACATCTGGAATGATTGAGTAAAGAAAGGCCAATTTGTTTTCCATTACCTGCATGCAAAAAAAGAGCCGCTTTGCTTTCTTTCCACAGAATCACCTGCTGTTCAGCTCGGCAGCCTATCGCGAATTTAAGTGGACCTGAAATTTCATTTCTGTCCTGTCCTGGCGGACTCTTTCCTTTTTGATTGGACAGATGGACAACGCAATGTTGCTGCTGGTTATCTTTTTTTACATAGATTCGGAAATTTTAACATTTATTAACATTGCAAAGAAGATCAACTACGCCGTCCGCTCACACAAGAGTTCGGCAGTGGTATAATTTTTGCTGAAGAGAATAATGTCTTGTTGCTTAATGAAGAATAATCTTTTTCGTGTCCATAACCCGAAGACTCGGCTCATATTTTGATATCACTCACCTTAACTAGAGGAGATCGATAATGTTTCTTAAGAAAGTCAAATCGGAAGGAATTGCCCATTTATCTTACATGCTAGGTGATGGCGCAGAAGCTGTTGTGATAGATCCCCGTCGTGATTGTGAGGTTTATGCCGATATAGCCGCCCGACAGGGCGCACGAATCACCCGAATATTCGAAACACATCGCAATGAGGATTTTGTCGTTGGTTCCCAGGACCTTGCCCGGCGAACAGGAGCAACAATTCACCATGGCAAAGCTCTCGATTTCTCTTATGGTGAGGATGTTTTCGAAGGCGACTCTTTCGTGCTGGGTGATTTGCAGCTGAAGATTCTGGAAACACCAGGGCACACCTTAGAGTCCATCTCAATTGTAGTAACAGATAAAAAATATAGTATTAATGCCGTAGCGGTGTTCACAGGCGACACCTTGTTTGTCGGAGATGTTGGGCGAACGGATTTCTATCCCAATCGGGCAAGGGAAGTGGCGGGTGCGCTGTATGACTCTATTTTCGACAAACTCATACCGCTCGGAGACCAGACCATCCTCTGTCCAGCGCACGGTTCCGGTTCGGTTTGTGGTGGAGGTCTGGCCTCACGTGAATTTTCCACCATCGGCCATGAACGGCTCAATAATCCGGCGCTACAGAAGACTGATAGGGAACAATTTATCGCCTTCAAAGTGAACGAACATCATTATAAGCCACCGTACTTCAAAAAGATGGAAGAGTATAATCAATACGGTGCACCGTCAATCTTTGGTTTGCCCCAACCGGCACCGATGAGTGCCGACGATGTGGAAAAGGCGCAAAAAAACGGAGCCGTAATGGTTGATTTGCGAAGCCCTGAAGCATATGCCGGTGCTTTCATTCCCGGCAGTTTAGCCATACCACTGGAAATGATTCCGGCATATGCGGGTTATCTGCTCGACTACGAATCTGATATTATTTTGGTGCCGGAAAGTCGGGAACAAATACATACAGCGGTGCAATATCTGATCAGGATCGGCTATGACCGTATCCTGGGTTACCTTAAAGGAGGTATGCACAGTTGGGAAGTAAGTGGTCGTCAGTATGATCGAATCGGCGCCGTCCATGCCGCGGTTCTTGACAGACGTATTAAAGACGGTGAGGATTTTACCCTTTTGGACGTCCGGAAGATTTCCGAATATGACCAAGGCCGACTGGCAGGGGCGGTACATATTTTTCTCGGCGAGCTCCAGTCCCGTGTCGATGAAATCGATTCCGACAAACCGGTAGTCACTTTCTGCGGCAGTGGAGAACGGGCGATTATCGCGGCCTCTATTTTAAAACGACATGGATTTAATGCCGTTGAGGACAGTCTTGGATCAATGAAGGCTTGCAATAACATCGGCTGCGAAATGAATGAAGGGTAGATCTGCTATGAATATTATACAAGTCATCGAAAATTACATGTCTGCATTAACATGGTCACCATACCTGGTTGGTATCGGCATAGGTGTTCTCTCGTGTCTGGCATTTTTATTGTGTGATCATCCTCTGGGCATTTCAACGGCTTTTGCGAAAAGCGCTGGGATGATAGAGGAAGCGGTACGCGGTCCCAAGGTACGGGATAAACCTTACTATCGGGAAAAAACGCCTGAAATTGATTGGGAATGGATGCTCGTTGCCGGTGTGTTTTTTGGAGCTTTTACAGCAGCATGGCTTGCCGACATTATCAGGTGGAAGTGGGTCCCTGAAATGTGGGAAAATGCTTTTGGGGCAGGCATTTTGATGCGGTTGGCTGTTGCATTTTTGGGAGGCATCTGTGTCGGTTTCGGAGCCCGTTGGGGACGAGGCTGTACAAGCGGTCACGGCATCAGCGGCACTTTACAGCTCGTTCTCAGCAGTTGGGTTGCCGTATTCTGTTTCTTTATCGGGGGTGTAGTTGCTGCCATGTTAATGTATGGGATTCCATAAGAGGATATAAACATGTTAAAAAATCTGCACAGTCGCAAAAAAGTGCAATATTTTCTCGCTCTGCTGATTGGTTTTGTCTTCGGTTTTCTCCTGCAAAAAGGCGGAGTTTGTAACTATGAGATTATCATGGGACAACTCCTGTTGCGGGATTTCACCGTTATGAAGATCATCCTGACCAGCATTGTCACAGGGATGCTGGGGGTCTATGCCATGCGCGATGCCGGATGGGTCGTTCTGCATAAAAAAGCGGGTTCGCTTGGAACGAGTGTCCCGGGACCTTTGATCTTCGGGGTTGGGTTCGCAGCTTTAGGATATTGTCCCGGAACTTCTGTAGGCGCAGTGGGGCATGGAGCACTTGATGCTTTGGTTGGGGGCGTCTTTGGTATCACGATCGGAGCGGGTATCTATGCTGCTGTCTATCCTTCTCTAAAAAAACGAGTCCTGCATATTGGCGATTTTGGAGAAAAGACTCTGATCGATGTGCTTCCAGTTCGCAATCCCTGGGTGATCATTTGGTCGGTTGCAATGATTATTGTCGGATTTATGATTTTGCTGGAAATGGCAGGATATTAAGAAGTTTTGAAAAGTTGCCAAATGTGAACGTTTTTTTATTGTGACGGATTATGTACCTTTTTCCTTCGATTGCGCCTTCATCCCTTGATGAAGATTGCGATATATTACTTGATGGTTTGCATCGGATTTATGGTCAATAAACAATTTGATCATGCAAATGGAACGATTATTGCTTATATACAGTTAAGGCATTCAGTTAACAAATCGGTATTGCCATTGAACAATTCTACTTTTTTCCGATTTAGATCAAATAACAGAATGCACGATGTACATTCATCGTAAGATACAGGTACTACCTAGAAAGTAGGAGTGTGTTTCAAGATTAAATCAATCACATGGAGAGAACTCATGAATAAAGAGACCATCAAAGGTAAATGGAACCAGCTTAAAGGGGAAGCTAAAATTCAATGGGGGGAACTTACGGACGACGAATTAGACAAAATTGACGGAAATTATGACAAGGTAGTTGGGAAGCTACAGGAAAAATACGGTTATGAAAAAGACAAGGCACAAAGGGAAGCAGATGCCTTTTTTAACAAACATATATAATCGCTAGAAGATCCTCCTTCCTGAGTAAGTATATAGAAGCGACGAGACCTCGTGTCTCTTTGCTTCGACTGCCGAAAAAGAGGGATGGGCGTTAAATTAATTCCGCCAATAGCAATCAATACAATCTGGCGCCATCCCTCCCCCTCCAATTCGAAATCCAAATCCGTTATTATGCAAGTATCGGCCAGTATGAGTATCCTGTCGCACATCATCTGTTCTTTGATTCTGCTGAATATGATCGAAATCATACAGGGGTTGCAAGCCTTCTCTCACCAAGTAACCAAAGAAAGAGACAGCGCACAAAACCAAAGGGAGAGACGATTGTTATTACTGGAAGTGCAATTGATGATTACCCGATGAGCAAGTTCTGCAGATGTGTCTTGCAGATCATCGGGGACGTTAGGATGATTAATGGTGAGTTTCTTTGTATGCGTGTCATAGATAATACTTTCAAGTCAGGGAATGCGAAACAGCTGTTCTTCACTCCAGTCGAAATATTACTGATTCACCATGCAATGGGCAGAAAAAGGAGGGCTGTCACTCTCGTTTCGGTGCTCCTGTCTCTTCTCGAAGTCCTAAAAAACGGTTTCATTCCATCGAATACTGCCACAAAAAAGTTTTGGCATAGCAGGAGAAAATTACAAGATAAGATTTTCAAAAACCGTGAGAATGTGAGACGCGAAAAAAAAAATCTGCAGAAGGATCACTCTCCGATCACACTGTCCAGGAAGAATGCATAAAAGGGTGCATGAAGCACCCTTTTATGGCAGGAATGGATGATAACGGCAGGATAATCAAACAACCACGTTGCTGTTTTAAAAACATGAAGATTCATACGATAACACCCCACAAGTGGGTTCTTTTTTCAGTCAACGTGATTTATAGGGACTAGAACCTTTAGGCAGAATATCTTATTACATAAGAAAAATGTGTAACGTTCTAATTAGACTTGGGATTAGTTTTCATGTTCCCATTGTTTTGATCCATTGAACCTGATGGTTCGGTTCCCATTTGTTGAGAATCTCCTCTGAAGGCAGGAGCTACACCGTAATGCTTATCAAGGTTTTGTTGAAATTCATCATCAGACATATTGGCCTGTTGCGGAACATTATCAAGTTTGCTCTCCTTAACAGTGAGTGTAACTTGTTGTTTCGTCTGATCAATTCGGAATGCTTCCTTTGGAACGGCAATTTTCTTACTACCCATACCGAGAACGCCTCCTTTAGAAATAGTGACAAATTTAATCTGGCCGGATTGAGGATCCGACGTCACATTTTCAATCTTTCCGACCTTATCTCCGTTCTGGGAGACGACCTCCATGCCCTTGAGTTCTGCAGGTGACGCCATATCTTGGTTGGATCCGGCGACGGGATTCGTTTGAGACACAGATCGAGTCTCATCATTGCTGTTCTTCGAGTAGTCACCTGCGGCAAATAGCGGGCTAGCCAAAGATACCGTTGCCATGACGGCGATGCAGACACATAGTAACCTTTTCATATCGTACCTCCTCAATGATTTCTTTGTTGGATAGTTTTTCCTGACTAATGGGACTTTTACACCCATTCTGCCTTTTCCAATATGCCACCGCACCAAAGCGGTTGCTAGATACAGCTTCGGGCGGATTCTTCATAGAATCAGCAAGTACTGTGCCAGGGACAAAGATAGTATACGAAGGGTGTAACGGATTGAAACGTTACATAATATTTAAACAATCAACAAAGACAGGCCATGATATATGTCCATATTAGCAGGAATCTTTCCTACCATACAGGAAGGATAGGTTGTGTGCGTTATAATAACAAAGAGATAGCTGAAGCAGATTTTATTTCAGACGTTCAGGATTTTTATCGTCTGCGACGAGAATTCTGTCAATACTTGTCATCTGAAGCAATTTGTTATCATTTGCCAGGGTACGGGGAATAATAATGGTCACGCCATAGCCTTTGTTCAAAAGATTGAGGCTGGAGCAAATAAAATATGGCAATCCTTTGGAGCCTGCCGGAGAGGTTAGATGAATTGCATCGTCCTGAATGTAGCGGAAAATATCCGTTATGTGATTCAATCCTATGGTAAACAGAGCGAAGTGATTTTTGATGGACCCGCTGAGGTATTCATCCTCAATAACATCTGGAATGTTCTGAAGGATTTGAGCTGTTCTGATTTCTTGAAGATAAAGCAGCTCAGCCATATTGCCGGCAGATCTGGATGGCTGTGAATTTAATTTGCAAAGACTATCGCGTACTGCATCATAGTTGCCCTTGTCTTCAACCTGCGAAGCGTGAAATCCGTGATATTGCATGAGCAACATTTCAGCATTCACATATGGTGTGTCGGCAGTCAGTTTTTTCTGGATAAGGAGATTATCTGGATCGACAGTATTGAATGTGTCGAGTGTCTGAAAGTTGGATGGCTTACGGGCTGCTACTGCTGTTTTATCGGTAAAATAGCCTTCAGGCAGCAGCAGATTCAAGCTCCTATTCTTTTTCAGCCATTCACCAATACGAAATATCTCCATCTGCGTCTGGACGGTAGTGCTGTTATTTGCGCCACTGTCAGGATCTTTATGGTTGATTCCGATGATATAGAGCTGCTTGGGACTCTGAGAGTTAATCCGGTAAATGACTTCCCCGTATTGTTGTGGCATGCTGGGGAAATCTGCCGGAGTATTAGGTACATTCGGTGACGCAGAAACTATATTTACAGGTGTCACTAGCCAGATAAAACAAAAAATAAAGGCAATGACAGGACGGGATCTGGTTGAAGTAAAGATGAGACTCTGTGGAAGAGCGGTATTTAAGATCGGAAGACGGAAGGTGTTATAAAGTGAAGCTAAAAACGGCATTTCTGTAAATCCCTAACCGGTTGTCTGGTTCACGCAGCAGGGGTTTACCAAAAGACACGTTCTAACCCATATCCGGCAGTCCAGCTGTCTTAGGGGGTGCGCCCTTAAGACCGGTAACTTTGCGTATTCATCTTTCGGTGAATTTGCCTTTATCAGATAGTATCCAAGCGAGTTATAATATTTTCTCACTCACTGTTAAGATAAGGCTACCATGTCCTTCAGCATGTGTCAATGGAGGTACAGACGCGGTAGCTTGCATGCTACAGGCAGAAACGGGTTTCCGGATTTCCTATAACCGTGCTTCATTATTGAAATTTCAACAGGAAAGAGCTGTGTCGGCTTGGTGTAAAAAAAAGCGAATATTTGTCAAATATTTTTCAGAACGAAATCTATCTGCAAAATTGCCTTTGTTTAATATGGGCAAGATGAATAGTGTGGGGCATTATTCTTAAATTAATATTATATATATAAGAGGTTACAAGCTACAGTGGCTTCTTGTTTGTTATCCCTCTCTATAACTAACATCAAGAAAATTTTGATCTATCACGTAATCTGTCCCGACTTCTAGTGGCACCTGTCGAGAGTCACGGATTGCTGTCGCTAAATAACTATGACCTAGTTCACAATATGGATTGTTTTGTCTAATGATAAGAAAGAGGAGTTAATCAGGTTGAATCCGTTCTTACATCAAACAGATTCAACACTTAGCAATGGCTGCTGCCCTATTTCGTGGAAAGTTGATATTTCTTGAGCAGGTCATAAAACCTTGAGCGCGAGAGGCTGGAGGTTTCGCAGCATTTTCGGATGTTTCCCCCTGACAGGACAAGTAGCTTGGTAAGATATTGCTTTTCCTGATCAGCAACAGCTTTATCTCGCACATCTTTAAGGGTGAGTGTATCCTGATATTTAAGTTCTCCTGACGATTTTTTTGGATTGTCCAATCCAAAAGAAGTGGTCTCCTTTATTTTCTTGCTGGTGATTTGTATTCTGATATTTAATGGAAGGTCCTTGGAGTACAGAACAGCACCTTCTTGAGTAATGGCTATTGCAGATTCAATGGCTTGGAATAACTCCCTGATATTCCCCGGCCAATCATACTTGGAAAGCAACATAAGGAACTCGGAAGACAGTTTGTTCTTTTTTAATTTATTCCGGTTACAGAAATAATCTCGATAATAATAGGCAAGTTCTATAATGTCCGCGGTCCTCATGCGCAAGGGGGGGAGTTCGAGATGGAACGTTTCCAGGCGAAAGAGGAGGTCTTTCCGAAACGTACCCTCGTCGACCATGGCATGTAGATCTTTATTTGTCGCTGTTACCAATCGAAAATTGCTATTTGTCTCAACATTACCACCAATGGGAAAATATTTTCGTTCTTGTAGAACGCGTAGAAACTTTTTTTGGATTTCAAGCGGCATTTCGGCAACCTCATCCAGAAAGAGTGTTCCTTCATCTGATTGTTTGATAATACCCGGATGATTTGTTTCTGCTCCGGTGAAAGAACCTTTAACATGGCCAAACAGAATACTCTCAACCAAGCTCGACGGTAGAGAGGCACAATCGATGATGGTCATATTTTTCGAGGCACGAGAACTCAGATCATGAAGAAGCTTGGCAAAAAGTTCCTTGCCGGTACCTGTTTCTCCGGTTATGAGAACATTTGAGTCGGTCGGAGCTATCTTTGCCGCGAAATTAATACATTTTTGGATAAGGCTAGTATGGCCGATTATGCCATGATGTTTAAAATTATCAAGACTTCCATGATTGGAGTATTGTTCATTATCCTTTTTACTGTGGCAATAGTTGAGAACCCGCAATAATAATTCTGGCAGTATTTTTTCCAAAGAGTGGGTCACCACATAATCCCAAACACCATTTTTTAATGCAATTTCGGCCTGTTTCGAATCACCGGTTTCAGTAAATATTATAATCTCGGGGGAGGTTGCATCAATTTGAAAATCCTGAACAGCATAACAAGCGTCCCCATCCGGTAGGGAATCTCGTATAAGGATTACTTGGTAGCAATCACTTTGATTTTTTATCAGACCTTCCTTGAGGGTAGCGGCATATCTCATTTGGAAAGCAAACTTGTCCTTGTATTGCGATAATATATCGAACACTCCAGGGTCCTTGTCAATTATCAGAACAGCGGAGTCAATATCTGGCATCTCATCCTTCTAGAAAGTATTAGGGACATACTTGTCCGAATTGCACCAATTAGTCTTAAAGAGCTCCCTTCCTCAAGGGAGAATGCATCGACTCGAATGGAGAAATCATTCTGCCCAACAATGACCTTTTAATTGTGTGCGATTAAACAAACGACACAAAAGGCACATAAATCCACGAATGCAGAAGGGGCAGAAGTACGTTAGTAAATCAACTGGTAAACACCTCCTATTTGTCTGCAGGATGTTTTTGCTTTGTTAGTGTGACTATTGACGGCTTCTTAAGAGCCTGTTTTCTCAGACAGGTGAATTGTCGATTTACTGGTTTGACTCCTCTAAAGAATCCCTGTCAGAATCTCTTTATAATGCAGCCTTGAGAGGTTTTAGTGTAAATAGGTATTGATCACTGCTAGATATTTCTCGTGCTTAGTGAATATTTTACAAAATTCCGCTTTGCATTTTGGTAATCATCGGGGCTGTAATGTTTAAGATTTTCCTCTCTTTTGAACAAGTCTTGATAGTATGCAACCAAGTTTTGCAGGCCGTTTTCATTCTTCAGATTCGTTGCTGACCTTTTGGGCTTCGTAGTTGCTTTAATAATTTTCAGTCGATTCATCGGATTCACTGTTCTTCCAACACCCCCTTGCATAATCATATTTTCTTTCAACCTGAGCAGTCTTTGTCATTCCTGTCTAAAATTAGGATAAAATGAGTGGGGAGGCAATACTGCAACTAGGAAGTAAATGCGGTATGGCAATACAGTATTTACGGACCGAAGTGAAGAGTTTCTTGACGTTTTTCTTCTGATTTCTTAGCCTGAATCTTTTCCTGATATTTTCTCTATAGGACTTAACCTCTTTGAAGTGGTTTTCCGAAGTCGGCTTATATTGTGTGCAAATCTTCCTCCGCCCGCTTGAGGTCGGTGATGTCTGTCACAACCAGACGGTAGATGAGCTCCCCATGTTCATCATTTGATTTGGTTATTGTCAGCAACACCCAGAAGGGTTGACTGTTCATTCTTAATAGCCGTAATTTGAAGGTTTGCTGGGCCTTGGTCTCTAAGAGTCCTTTGCAGTGGAGATAATAAATGTCCTGATCTTCGGGCAGGATAAACTTGGTGAACGGCTGTCCGAGCAACGTCGCCCGGGATATGCGTAGCTGAGTTGCGCCGGTAAGATTAATCTCGATGATCAGCCCTGTTTTGCTTACATTCAAAAACCCGACCGGTGCAAAATCGAAAAGGTCAACAAAACGTGCCTGTGAAGCTTGAAGTTCAAGCTGGGTTCGGCGTAGTTCCTCATTTTGCATTTCGAGTTCAATCTGGTGTACGCGAAGCTCATGCAATATATGCCGCATTTCTTCAGAGGACAAAGCTTTTAAGCCTTTTTGTGACAAGCCTGCTTGTTTATTGATGATATCTTCGGCTAGCCACCGCAGGGTCTGCCCCGCCTGCTCTGAGCTCGGTCGATAAGATTTTCTTTGTTGTGAATCGCTCGCCTCTGAGAGAGGGCTGTTGTCCTTGGATAGATTATCTCTATTTGTCACATTGTGTCCCCATCATTTAAGTGTGTTCTTCTTTTCCTGCTCTAGCAAATCAAGGCCATGAACTATCTCATCGTAAAATTCTGGATATAATTTTTTTGCACATTCAAGACATAACCCATGGGAGAATTTAGCTTCGGAATGTTTTTGAATATAGGACTCCATTTGTTCCCATTCGCCACTTGAATTGCGTATCTTTTTGCAGGAAGCGCAAGTAGGAAGCAATCCGGTCAATGTTTTTATCTCGGCCGTTGCCTGGCACAAACTCTCGATCAGCTTTTCGTTTTCCTGTTGTATTTTCGATCGGATCTCAATCTCCTGCTTCAGGCCTTGATTCACCCTGTCAAGTTCGAGAAATATTAATTCAAACGGTTTTTCAACGGCTGTTTTAATGAGAGCTTGATAGATCAGAAAGAATGAAAAGATCTTGAAATAATGTCCGACCAGATTGGAAAAGCCATAATTACTCACATAAAAAGTAAAGGCCAGTTCCGAAATAATGGTACAAATTATCGACGCCAGGAGAAGCTGGAATACCTTTCCTTCAAAATTTTCTTTGTTTTTATGTAGAAGAAATATCGATGCAAGCAAAATAGCACAAATTATATATTCACTTATTTTTTTGAAAGGGGTGAGCCCACTCCCATAGACAAAACATTTTGGAAATGTCTTCCAGTAAAATATGATCGCGATGAGGATGACTGTCAGAATTGCATACACGGCAAACACCCTGTCTGCCCTTGGCGCTCGCGCTTTGCCTAGAAAGAAGAAGGCCAGAAGGAGAGTAATGCTCTCCATATACCTGGCGCAGATCCACAACTGATTTGCGTAATAAGGATAATCCGTGAATATCGGCATTCCCTTGTAGGAAATAGTATGCAACAGATCCAGTGCAGCTATGAATAGATAGGCGATACCGATGAATAGAAGGTAAGGGTTGCGGATAAATTTTTTTGAATTCCAGGCTATAACGAAAATGGAAAAGGCAACGACGATACTGAATATTTCCGCCAGAAAATGAAAAAGCAGGTAATTAATCCAGCTTGTAAAATATAGTCCGATCAAAGCAGCTGTAAGAAACGAGTAGTTGACTATCAGCTGTAAATGATTGCTGAGCTCACTCTCCTTCTTGCTTGTCAGTATGTTCAAACCTGTCACCTCACGAAAATGGGAAGAGGCTATTTAATGGATGGTTAACTAAAACACTAGAAAACCGCAACAGTATCTAATTAATAAGACAGCGCATTCGCCTGACAGTCCGATTAGTCACTTCCCGGGGTGGTGAGCAATCACAGCCAATCCCAACAAAATTTGCATAATCAGGTTGGTATGTCATATAGACAGCACTGTCTTGAGTAATGGCTATCGAACATTCAATGGCTTGGAATAAATCCCTGATATTTCCCGCCCAACCATATCTGGTAAGCAACATAACGAACTCGGAATCAATATCATTAAGCCTGAGTTGAAAGCCTTTGAGCGTCCTAATCAAACAAATCAAATAAAATTATTCGGTTGTGGACAGACACTCATTATTGTTCCTGTCTAAAACTAGGATAAAAAGAATGGGAAAGGCAATACTGCAAACCGGAAGTAAATACGGTACAGAAATACTGTGTTAAAGGATTGATGTGAGGACTTTTTTGAGGTTTTTTTTCTGATTTTTTAACCTGAGTTTTTTCCTGATATTTTCTCTATAGGACTCTACTGTTCTTACTGAGAGGTCTAAAAGATCAGCAATCTCCTTTGATGTTTTATTCTGTCTGATATAGTGGACAATCTGCAATTGACGAGGGGTTAATTTTGCATTTGTTAAAATACTGTCATGTGGGTGCCGGGTGAAAACAGCCAGCAAATTTGCCTGGGCGGTTTCCATATAATTTTTAGCGGGACCAGACACTTGGTTTTGTGCTTTTTTGAGGAGTGGAAGAACCGTTTCTACTGTTTTTGAAGCGATCTCTTTTCTGATATCATTGTGCTCCAGGTCTCTTCTCTTCAACATAATACTTAAGGTAGTGTTCGTATCGTAGAGCTCCTGGTTTTTGACTTGTAATTCTTTTTCTCTTGTCAGCAATGTATTTAAGACAGTTTGTAGTTGTTCGACGGTAGAGGTTAACTCCGCTGTCCTTGCCTGCACTTGTTGCTCCAGATTGTTGCGTGACTCCTGGAGTTTTATCTCGGTGTTCTTTCGGGCAGTTATCTCATGTTTTAGGATTTCATTCTGGTCGCGCAATTTTGCCATCATGTCTTGTCTATCAAAGCTGTGTTTGGCTTTGTTAAGCAAGTCGTCAATGTCACAAGGTTTTTCCAGGTAATCATCAGCTCCCAACTTGAGTGCTTTAACTGCGGAACCGACAGCACCATGTCCGGTCAGAATGATGACACCGATATCCGGATAGAGACTTTTGGCCTTTTTTAACACCGCTATGCCATCCCCATCTGCCATAATCAGATCAGTAAGGACCAAATCAAAGTGCTTTGTTCGAAGGATGTTTATAGCCTGACGCCCACTTGACGCTGTTGTAAAATTGAAATTGTTTTTTTTGAGAACCCAGCCGATTGATGCAAGAATGTTTTCCTCGTCATCGACTAATAGTATTGATTTATTGCTCATTATCTTCACTCTCAATGGGCAGAAATATTGAAAACTTTGATCCCTTGCCGGATTCACTTTTTACTTCTATGTGGCCGCCGTGTTTTTTTATAATGCCATAGCTTACAGATAAACCAAGACCAGTCCCTTTCAGATCAGACTTAGTGGTGAAAAACGGCTCAAAGATATGGGTGATATCTGCAGGGCTTATACCTGTGCCGTTATCTTCAATATGGACGGCAACGTTCTCCCCGCAGATTATTTCAGTTGTAATGGTGATCATCCCGCCGCCTTCACATGCGTCTGCAGCATTATTTAACAGATTGAGAAAGACCTGCTTCAGCTGATCACTAACCGCAATGATAGGGGGAATATCGTCAGCATATTTTTTTATAATCGTGATTTCCAGGGCCTGAAAGTCTTTTTTGCTGATCAAGAGGAGGGAGTCAAGGGTAGTATGAAGGTCCACCTGTGTAGGTATGCCGGAAGTAGGTTTGAAGAAATCCCTAAGATCGGCGATGAGAAGCTTCATCCTGTTACATTCCTGCAGAGCCAGCACTGCGAGTTCTTTTTCCTCCTTCTCCAGAGCAGCGTATTGTCCTATCCCATTGATAATAGTCATGACACTCTGAAGAGGGTTGTTGAACTCATGGGCGATGGAGGCGGATAGCTTGCCTACGACGGCAAGTTTTTCGGAATGGAGCAACTGTTCATGGGAATTCTTCAATTCAAGAGTACGTTCAGCAACCCGCTGTTCAAGCTCGTCGTGTGCTTTTTTCAAATCTTCTTTGGCAGTCTGTTTTTCTGTATTATCAAAGGCGTAATGGAGATAGAGATTATCATCCACCGGAATCCAGTAGGCATCCCAGTAGATACCCTTGTGCCAGAATTGACTGTTCTGGGCTTCTCCGCTCTTCTGAAGCTTTGATGCAAAACACCAGGTGCAGGGGCTATCTCTCTTGGTCCAGGTTGGAAAACATTTATGTCCAGGTATAGCTCCAGCTGCCACTGCCACCTTATTTGACGCGACGATCTCTTGAGAATCATATTTTATAAGAAGAGCGACGCAGGGGAGAGCGTCCATGAAAAGCTGTCGTATTCGTAACTCGCCTTGCAATCGCTTTTCTGTTTCTTTGAGTTTGGTGATATCTCTGCCGACAGCCTGATATCCAATGAAATTCCCTTCCAGATCATATAAAGCTCTGCGGGACCATTGCTGCCAATATGTCTTCCCGTCCTGTAAAATAACCCGGTATTCAATGGTCTTTTCCGGCTTCTGTTGCGTCAGATTATTGAAATGATCTGTCACCAATTTCAGGTCATCTGCATGAATATTCGGGAGAAAATTCGTGCCGAGCAGATCCCAGTAATTAACAGCGAAATAACGACAATAGGCGTCGTTGACAAAGGTCAATCTGCCTTGAGGATCAAACCGGCAGATCAGGTCAGTCTGATCCATAACGATAGCCCGGTATCTTTCTTTTATTTGACGAACTTTAGCGAGCTCAGCCTCTTTTCGGCTGGAAATATCGTTTATCATAACCCGAAATTGACTGGGTGGATCACAATCTTCGGATATTATGGCGGTTTCCACCAAAGCATGGAAGAGAGTCCCGTCTGTTTTCTGTAAACGAATATCATAAGATTGTTGTTGCCGGGACTCTAGCAATTGTTTACGGCGGAGGTAGAACAGATCTTGATCAGGCGGAATGATAAAATTAGAAAACCGCTGATTGATAAGATGTCCTCTCGCTACCCCAAATATGCGCCCTGCGGTTAGGTTCGCCTCCACAATGGTTCCTTTGGCACTCAGGGTAATATATGCAACCGGGGCAAAGTCATAGAGGTCGGCATATCGATCGCGGGACTTTTCGAGATCTTTCTGGATGTTGCGTAACTCCTCGTTTTGCAACTCCAGTTCGATTTGGTAAGTGTTGAGCTCATGCACTAATTCAGGAACATCTTCCTGAGGTATTGAAGCAATTGTCGGCTGTGTCGCAAGGAGAACCTGAGCACGTATCCGCAGTTCAGAAAATTTATTCTCATCAGGATTCATTGACATCTGACCTCCTTATCCAAACGATAACTTTTTCTTACTGATCTCTCGAATAAATATTAGCTTACACGCTCTTGTATTCACGTAAAAATAATCACTATAGTTAATATTACCACAGTAACTCCAAATAGGTAGAATCGGGGCAAAGAATTCGGTTACAGCATTCGCCAGGTTGTAATCCTAAAAAGAAGATGTCTCCTCTCAATTGGCGTGATTCTCGATATTCCCGGCGAGGATGTACTCAGCCTTTATTATCATATTGATTCATCGAATGTCTTTTTAAAAAATCCAATGCAGTTATTTATACCGATTCAGGTACTACAGCAACTATAATTTTGCTAATCCATGCATGCACCGATATACCAAAAAAGTGTGAGGCTCAAGGAAAGAGAAGAAAACCGTTGGGGGTATTAAAACCATCGCGAGCAGTTCGTCCGGATCTCGGGTTTCGATAGCATCAGAAATAGTCTACTGAGAGGCTTGAAATTACTTAACGTGCGTCTTCGCTCCACTGTGTTGCGGCTGTTGAAAAAACAAGAAAATAATTTCTGAGCACCTAATGAGCCGTAATCGCTTCCTGAATCTCGACAATCAATGTATTAAGAGTAAAGGGCTTCTTGATGAAATGTATATCCTTGTTAAGCAAGTCAAAGTCAGTGACGATATCAGCCGTATATCCAGACATAAACATACACTTGAGAGAAGGTTAATCAGTCGATAATTTATTAGCCAGTTCGTCACCGTTCATCTCAGGCATGAGCACATCGGTTAGCTCTACCGACAGTGTCGGGGAAAACGTCGGGGAAAACGTCGGGGAAAATTTTAGAAGCTATCCTGCAAAACAACACCATAACCATCCCGGAACTATCAATACTCATAGGAATAACAGAGCGTTCCATTGAACGTAATCTTCAGAAGCTCCAGAAAGAAGGTATACTGAAACGTATTGGCCCAGCCAAAGGCGGGAATTGGCAGGTTTCTTGACATGTTTACAGAAGGAAAAATGTTTTGTGCCACGGATAACGAATAAATAACTGCCAACTGGGTCACTTTCACAGTGGTCGGTGGGTTTCACTTTATACCGGTGGTAACAGATTGAGGTTTTGTTGCAGTTCGCCATTGAAGGTCGTAAGAGGAAAAAGATCAACTCATGCGAATCGACTCCTCCTATACAGCTGTTCAAGTTGGCTATACAGCAGTTGATACTAAAAAAAATGAAGCAAAACCAGACCATTAACTTAGACGAAAAACGCTCTACCGCACAAGCAAAACACTTCATAGTAAAATTCAGATGATGAGAATTCTAAACCAAAAAGAAGTAGAAGCCATTGTAACACGAGGCAGAAGAGCACCAGAGCATGAGATAACCGCCATCCTTGATGAATTAGAAAGTAAACACCCTCAAGTTTATCGTCTTATTTATGGTGAACCTTCGGATGCTCTTGCGATTGTCAACAAGGATATGGCGAATCTTTATCTTGATTTATCGTGTGATGTGGTGATGGTGTTTAGGGAAGCTTTTGGTAAAATACCAGAGATAACTAACGAAGAACATTGGATATCAAAAAAGCTATCTCTAATTGACGCAGAATTGAAATCGTTAACAAATGAAATACCGATGGATGACAAATTCAGAACAAATCTTCAAGAACGATTTGTTAAATCAAGTTTTGAATCCAAAATACAGCTTGAGGTATTACGATATCTTGAAAATGAAGTAGTGAAATATGCGTCCTTTAATCAAAAGCGAGCAATAGCCAGCCATCTCACCAATAGTCTGCTTTTCGTTTTGGTAAGGTTGATGGGCGAGCTATACATGGTGAAAGCGGAATAAAGCATTACATAAGTTAATACACCTGCCTCAATCTGCAGCGCGGTTTGGGTTTCGGCTATCTTTGTGTTTACTGTGACTTTGGTTACCCCGATCTCAATAGCGCAAAAAACATGGTTAAATATGCCCAGATATAACGTAATTTTTGAATCAGAAGAAGAAATATGCGGTATAGTTCCACGAGCATACGACAGAGTCCATTATAAAGGTATTCTCAAAGTTAAAGATGGTGGAAAGACACCAGTTTCCCTTGAAATGACATTTGTCCCACCACATCCTTTCGCATTTAATATGCCGGAAAAGCATTCAATAATGGCTGAAAGCATCACAGGTGCTTATGTAAAATTAGTCAAATTTTTCAACGACTTTGGAATTGAATTCAAATATTAATTATGGAAAATTTATCGCAAACACAGAAATATAGCCTTGATGAAATTGCAAAAGCATTAAATCTTCCAACAAAACTTAAGCATAGTATCCGTCAAAATTTTGGAGACCCTATTTCCAACAATGATTTGCTGCAAATTGACAGAACAACTTTTCTTGCTTGCAAAAATCTTGGGTTGAAAAGTTGGTATCAATTTCACACAGCTCTGTCAGTATTTCATGTTTCCGAGAGTGCTGTAACCCTCATAGACAAAACAAATTTCGATAATATTATTGTTAAAATTGATACCTCCAGATCCTTCCAAGAAGTTATTTTAGACCTTGCCCGATTATTGCGAAAAAATTCACAACAATCCCTCAGTCAGAAGTAGTCCTGGTGTGCTGGCAATCAAAATGGTTGATTGTGGCCGCCTCAAAAAACAAAGACCATTGATTTTTTACTTTTAGTAGGCAAAGTATACAGTTGTGGTTTGTTGAACACTCTATACTAACTCATCTGAAACAGCGAGAATAGCCTATACCATGGGACTGTGGCCCCAGGAAATCAGTAGACTGACCCTGGATGATATTGCCTTCAGCAAAGCTGAGATGAACGTAAGATACCGTAAGGCCGGTTTGCCGGTCACGATGCCGATCCCACAAAAGACACTGAAGGCTATTGCGGCCTATCTGGTCGGAGGCCGTCCAAAAAATGATTACCGCGAGCTTTTTCTGCAATGTTGTCGTCCGTACAGACCTGTTAGTTCAGCGACTGTTTGCTATGCCATAAAGAGTTGTATGCAAAAGGCCGGTTTGCCTGAAGAGGCCACCACCTATTGGCTGCGGCATACCCATGCACAGCATCTGCTGGAAGCTGGGATCTCTGTCTTTGAAATCAAAGAAATGCTTGGTCATGACGACATTGAAGCAACAAATAGATACCTCCATATTGACATCAAACTCATGAGGAGAGTTATTCTTGGCGAACTCGTTTAAAAGTTTCCTGGCACCACAGATGGAGCAATACATCGAATATCGTGAAAGTCTTGGTAATTCCACGAAAGCAGTAGCCAGGCTGAGACTATTAGATCGTCAGGCATTCTTTTGCGGTCAATACCCTCAGACGGGTTAAAGAATGAGGTGATTCACCACAAAATGCCTTGCCTGTTCTCGCAATATACATGGGACACAAAAAATACACCTATACCATCTACTACCTCAAACTGATCGATGCGGACCAACACCGGAATCTCGTTGATTTCATGATTAAGTATCCATTACGATTATGAAACTTACAATCTGTGTCCACCATTTTTTTGAGCAGTATCTACCACGGATCAAAGGATACGGTCCTAATACGATCAAGGCCTATCGTGATGCGTTTTCTCTCTTTTTACCTTTTGCCAGGGATACGCTTGGAATGCCCATCAACTCTTTGCAACTTCAGCAACTCACCCCGGAGTTGATTGTAGACTTTCTTGGTTGGCTGGAAAAAGAGCGGGGAAATGGGGCCAGAACTAGAAATCATCGATTGGCGGCCATACAATCCCTGGCAAAGATGATCCTCTATATGCATCCGGAGAAAAGAGATATTGCGGTGCGAATACTGGATATCCCCTGCAAGCGTTACCACAGGAATATCATCGGATTTCTTTATCAGGAAGAAATACTGGCTGTTCTTGATGTTGTTAATCTCAGCTCAGCACAAGGCTTCAGAAATTACACCATAATCAATTTGCTTTTTGACTCCGGTGCAAGGGCCAGCGAAGTGGTTGCTCTCGATCTCGACTACTTTGATCCACAGCAAAAAACGCTGGCCATTCTCGGCAAGGGAGGGCGCTTCAGAATGATAACCCTCTGGCCAAAAACGACAGATCTCATTTGCCGGTATATCAAAAAATACCGGATTACACCGCATACTCTCTACAAGAATCGTTTGTTTCTGAATCAGCGGTAAGGAATTTACCAGGCACGGAATATATCGGCTCTGTCGAAAAGATCTGGAAAAAGTCCTGCCAGAAAAGCGGTTGAAAGACATCAACCCTGCCCACAGTTTCAGGCATGCCTGCGCAGTCAATATGCTTCTGGGCGGTCATCCCATAGCAGACATAAAAAACCGCCTCGGTCATGAAAGCATTAAATCGACAATGATCTATCTGCACCTTGATTTAGGTCACCGTCAAGGAATACAGAAAAAGTTCATCACCCATACCCAGTCACTGCTCAATCAGGATGACAAGATAGATGAACTGGTCGACTGGGAAACAAGGAGGAAATTTTAAGATGGCTTGATAGCCTTTAAGTGTTTCCAACCTCTGAGAGGTTAACGGATAGGTAAGATATAGTCCATTAAGTTATGTTGTGTGACAAATAAGAATCACTCTCAAGAACAGCGGGACTTACTGAAATAAAAGAGAAAACGAAAAGCCATACGACTTGCATTGAAATTGATATCATTTCAGCTGGATAGCTCAACTCGCAACATAACAGGAATAAACTTAACCTCGAAGCGTATTTTCCTGTCGGAGATTGTGGAAGCCCCTGTCACAGGTGCGCGGCAGCAGCGCTTGGGGGTATCTCAGCGTAGCTAAACTTATTGTTACTCCCATCACCATTTACATTCATCAAGGGGAAGCGATGGGTCGTCCAAGCAGATTAACGGTCGAAATTCCTGTTACATGAGGAATTGTGGTAAGGGGTTCAGCGGTTCCGATTGAGGAAGTGTAATTTCGGATGAGCAGTGTGTAATCGAATGTGGTTTAAATCAATAAACTCAGATTTCAATTGTCCAGTTTTTTGGTTAGTTTTATCGAACTAATATCTCCCTAATTTTTGCAGAAAGATCGTTCATTGTGAAAGGCTTCTGAATAAAGTGAACCCCTTGGTCGAGCACACCATGATGCTCGATGACGTTGGCTGTATACCCAGACATAAATAAGACATTGAGATCTGAATAGAGAGACGATAGATTTTTGGCCAGTTCCCTGCCATTTGTCCCAGGCATGACTACATCTGTCATGAGCAGGTTTATCTCACCAGCATGTTCCTGGGCAAAGCAGACAGCCTCGTCCGGTGTGGATGCTGACAGGATCTTATATCCCAACCCTTGTAGCATCTTCGTAGTCATTTCCAGGATCATCGGTTCGTCTTCCACCAACAGAATAGTTTCATGTCCACATTCTTTAGGTCCTTTATCGTTGCGCTCTGGCGTGTGGTCATCCTGAGCATTGTAACAGGGCAAGTATATTTTGAAGCTTGTTCCTAGTCCGAGTTTACTGTCGACTGTTATGAACCCTTTATTTTGCTTGATAATACCATAAATTGTCGCCAGGCCCAGACCTGTGCCAACACCAATCTCTTTGGTGGTGAAAAACGGTTCGAAAAGATGTGAGAGAGTCTTATGGTCCATACCGCAACCATTATCACGCACGGTAAGCAACACGTATTTACCGGGAATGAAATATGGATGTGCCGCGATATCTGTTTCTCCAATAAACGCGTTGTTTGTCTCGATAGTTATTTTACCCGTGTCCTTTATGGCATCTCGAGAGTTTACACAGAGGTTTGCTAGAATCTGGTCGAGCTGCGAGGGATCCATTTTAATTATCCGCAGCTCTTTACTGGGGAACCAGTCAAGTTCGATATCCTCGCCAATGAGTCGCTTTAACATTTCGAGCATGCTTTCGACTGTCGCATTCACGTCTAGAGCTTTGGGTGATACAGTTTGTTTTCTTGCGAAAGCGAGCAATTGCTTGGTAAGACCTGCTGAACGTTGCGCAGCTTGCTGAATCCCCCGCAATGCAGAATGCAAAGTCTGATCTGCTTCTACATTCATCAGGGCCATTTCAGAATAACCCAGAATTACACCCAGCATGTTGTTGAAATCGTGGGCTACCCCTCCAGCTAGACGACCAACCGACTCCATCTTCTGAGCTTGGGCCAACTGTTCATGTAGCTTTTCTGTCTCTTGCTCCACTCGTTTGCGATCCGTGATGTCCAATATTATCCCATGCCAAAGGATACTTTCATCCTCCGTCCGCTGGGGTTCTGCCTGAGACCAACGCCAACGTAAACCTTGTCGTGGCAGGACCACTCGGAATTCACAGTAGAATGTCTTCAGGGAGCGCGCTGATTCATCTATAGCTTCAGCGACTCGGTCATGGTCTTCGGGATGTAGTCGACCGAAAACTGGAGTGGCATCCTTCTGGATGTCCTCTGGTGAAACCTCGTAAATATCATTCATCCCAGGGCTTGAGTATGGAAATGCAGATTGTCCGTCAGGATATAAACGATATTGATATATGACACCAGGAACCAGGCGAGCGAGATTTTCCAGAAGTTCGTGACTTTCGATCAATTGTCTCTCCGCCCGCATACGATCAGTAATATCTCGAACGGCACTTACTCTCCAACGTTCGTCTTGTTTTTGAAAATTTCGAGATTCAATCTCAGCAAAAAAGCTCTCTCCATTGCTCCTCAACATACGAACGATGTAGGGAGGCGCATACTCCTTGGCAATGTTTTCCCAGATTAAACCGTGATCCCGCTCATCAATAAAATTCATGACGTTTTCATTGAGTAGCCCGGTACGATCTAAACCAAGCATTTTGGCCATCGAGGTATTTAAATCTATAGCAACCCCATTTTTATGAATCACAACCCCTTCCATCGTGAGGTCAGAAAGGAGGCGGTTTCTTTCCTCGCTCTCACGAAGAGAAATTTCTGCCTCCTTGCGCTTGGTAATATCGTCAGAAATTATGACAATTTCACCAGTTGGCAATTTGTAGACAAAAGTTTTTCGCCATCCATCTCTATATTCGTCTTTATACTTGTGTTCCGGTACATCGACAGGTGTTCCTGAATGATATACCCGCTGACAAACAGCAACTAATCCTACCGTTTTGATATTAGGGAACAACTCGGTTAACCGCTTCCCAATGACCTCATTATTGTCAAAATGATTTATTTTTCTTCCAGCATCGTTAATATTTATGAGGACAAAATCTTTCCCGTTATCAACCGCTCGATATATAGACACTGCACTATTTATGTAATTGAACAAAGCGAGGTACCTGGCTTCGTTTTCTTTGATCTCTACTTCAGCCAGTTTTCGTTTCGTTATATCCCTGACGCTGGCAATGACTCCTTTAATTGCAGGATCATGGAGGAAGCTTTGGGCAACGGCTTCTACAAAAATCCAGCCCTTTACTTTATGGATGTGTCGATATTGAACAGTGACAGTTTTTTCCGGGTGTTCAATGACCACCTTCCAGGCATTCTTGATGCTCTGCAAGTCGTCAGGGTGAATGAGGTCATTAATCGCTTTTCCTTCCAGCTCATTTTCCAGATAGCTAAAGATTCTTTCTGCTCCAGGGCTCACGTACCTTTGACACCCGTCAGCATCAACGATAACGAGAGTGTCTGAAGAATAGTTGACAAGAAATTGAAGCAATTCTTCACTTTCTTGCAGTGCACTTGCGGATTTGACAATGTTGCCGCTGAGACGGGAAATCAGGAAATATAAGAGAATGGATGTAGCAACAATAAACAGAAATCCTTTTATGATGGAGAACTCGGTTATGATGTCCGCATTCTTAAAACACCAGTGTAGTAATGTATCGGAAAAGAAAATCCATACAGAACCAAGCAAGGCATAAATGAGCACGATTTTGGTGATTTCTTTATTATTTTTCATCTGGATTAATGACTTGCCATAGTTACCTGTAGAACGAAGAGGTCCTCTGAATAATGCAGGGACTAAAGTACAATTACGCCATTATAATAAATCTTAATGTTACTTTCCTCAAGCAGGACCTCTGGATGATGGACAGATCAGGAGGAAACTGATGTCCCTTTTTCGATGTGAACAAAGAGAGGAGGTGCCAACATTTCAAAACACCAGTTTGGTAGACAGACTGATATATTTATAATTATATGTAACGACTCGCATTGAGACCTAAACCTATGCCTTAGAAGGAAAACAGGATAGCAAAAACTTGAAAAAATGAAGTGAAGGTACATCTGAGGGAATACTTAAAACATTTAAAACAGAAAAAGCTCAGCTGAATCCGAGCTAACTTTTGTAAATGGCAGACGCATTCAAGGTATTGATGTATGAAATGAGTTCTTCCTCTAATTGAATAAATTCGATACCAGTTCGATAATTACCAGCAAGCTTAGAAATGTTCCGAATTATAGCTTTCGAAATGATTTTCCGATTCCCGAGATAAAAACCAACCCTCACCAGAGTACCGACTTTCATCTCATTCTCAAGAAGAATTGCTATGCCATTTGCTGATATATCGATTAAGTGACCTTTTTCATCGATATTTTTGGATGCGATCTTTGCCGGGACGAACTCTTCGCCAAGCAACCGAAAAAGATCTTTTTTAGACAATCTTACTGTTGATCTTTTTCCAAGTGGATTTTCTGGTTCATAATCCCAGTCGATTTTGAGATTTTCTAAAGAGGGGACCTCATCCCAGTTCGCTTTCATCAATATCCTAAATTAAAAATACAACCCGCCACTCAGTTCCCACGAAACCAGCATTGCGGAATAAAAATCACTGTCATGATCGTTATGTGCTACACTGTAGTATTGTATACGATCGAGTATTCAAAGGTCAATAATAAACATACTCACAAGGGAACGAAATGTGTGTATGGTATTGTAATCTAATAAAAAATATAGAAAATATACCGCCGAAGGTACATTCTCGTATCATTTGATCAGATTTTATTCAGAGCTCATAAAAAACACTAATAAGATGTTATCTTTTCGTTAAATTTTGTTGAATAGGTAAAAATTCCCCCCCTTACTATCCAACAATAGCGAGGGGCAGAAGTCTTTATGAGATAGGACTTTTATTTCAGACCGTCATGGGCAACGGGTTACTTACGTCCTGAGAAAAACGCTGACTATTTAACTGCGCACCCGCCGCCTCTCACCCCAGAATATATTTCCTTATTACTCTACCGGGCTTGTCCGACAACGGATAAGGTTGATGACCGCTGCGCTCTCACAACCTGTCCTTAAGCGTTAGGCAGCATGGTTGATAGTAAGAATAGGTTTTATCAATTGTTGCTACTTAGCTAAACCTCAACCGCTAACCAGAGAATAAAATCCTGTTCTACTATTTTTGACCGGATTAATCTCCCGCAATTATTGATAAAACCGTAGAACTGAACTGCGGAGCATCTGGGAACGAGCATGTGGCAATTGTTTTGTTAAATTTGATCGATGTGTCATCAGATCGTCACAAAATATCAGAAAAATATCAGAATCTTTTATTAGATTGGTGCGTCAGACAACAATATGTAACCAAACTATGATTTTTGATGGAGAAGAGCATGCATAATCCCCCTTACAAAATCTTAATCGTCGATGACAACGAACCAATTCGTGAGCTTTTGAAAATCATTTCTTCATTTTACGATCTAAATACTGAATGTGTGACCAACGGACAGGAGGCCGTTAACGCATTTAAAAAGGAGAATTTTGAGATTGTTTTTATGGATTTGGACATGCCGATCATGGGAGGCTTTGAAGCAACTCAAGTTATCCGGCAATGTGAAAGGGAACGAAACTGTAAGCGCACTCCAATTATAGCAATATCAGGAACAACTCTATATAACCCCCACCGTATGTGCTTAGAAGCAGGCATGGATGGATTTCTTCGCAAGCCGATAGAATTCGGTGAAATGTTAGATATTATTAAGTCAGTCATTGATCTGTAGGACATTGTGGCCTGACAGATATTTTAGATGATGAGTGATTGAGGAGCCTTTGTCTCACTCACATTGACACAGAGGGGTATTAAGTTTCCGACCTCAATCGTTTTATGGTCTTTTATAGCGTGTTTTAAACACTATATCCCAGAGTGGCGTTGTAACCCCAAAGTTGACATTGGTGTGATAGTGATGGATGTGATGTTTGGCAGCCCAGTTTCGAGCATGAACGCTATGAAAAATATGGTGGTGGATGGTGAAGTGACTTAGACCATAGACAACGTAGCTTAGAGCAATAATCCCTGTCAGCAGAAAGGCATAGTTCGCAGGCATAAGCATGACAGATACACCTGCAAGTGTCGGTAGTACCAACGCCGGTAAGAAGAACGGTAAAGAATCGTAGCCCAACGGATTTTCGTGATGCGCACGGTGACCCTGTACCATGATCTGAACTGATCCGTGAAATAGCCAGCGGTGAAATGAGTATTCAATAATACTGAAGAAAAAAAGGCCAAGCAGGAGTATCAGAACAACTGCAATGGGACCAAGTTCATTTTTCCATAAACCAGCAAAGATCAATGCAACACCGAGGGGGATATCGACAGCGAACTCTGCCCAGTAATTCAGCGGCGTCTTGGTGAGTTTCGATATGGCACTCAACAAAGTATCAAGCATGCTTTTGGACTGCATAGTCAAGCTTCTCCCGGCGGTTGTGTCTGCTCGTTTCCAATACAGGTATCTGCATCCCCCGGACCACAGGCTTCAGACATGTTCTTACGAGTCGCGATCGGTGATTTACCGTATCCCTTTACGGCTTCTTGATGTGGTGATGTGCCTGTTTTTGCATGAATAGAGTTAAAAGAGCACGAAACGTGTCCTGGGATACGGTAAGTACAAGCGCGCAATTGTCTACGGATCTTTCTGAAGTGATATGGAGGCCGTTCTATTTATTCTTTTTCCGTAACCGTTCACCAATATCCACTCTTCGTTTGTAGTGGATATCCGCTGCTGCTTGGATAAGGTTTTGAGCTTTTATTTTTTCCAATTCAATTTGGTTAAAATTCTCACTCTACTTAAAGGTATTGACCCTCAAGAATTTGCACCTCTTCGGAAGACCAAAAAGGTGCAATTACCTAAAAGAAAAATCGCGGCGAGGATGCCGTTCAGGGTTTTAAAACCGAAGGTGTGCAGGAAAAATCCTTCCTTGAGGATTGATGCGGGGATGATTAACAGGGCAGCAGGATCAAAGCCATAGACCAGAAGCAGCAGGAAGACAAAGAAAATCTCCATGCCTATGGCAGTCCATGCCGTCACCTGCTTCTTCAGGAAGGTTCCGGCAAGGATGGCCAGAGTCGTAGCCAACGGTAAGAAAAGTCCTGTGTTGATTCGCATTTCAAACCATACAGATCTGCCGGCAAAAATGGACAGGATAAAACCGGCAAGAAGGCCGATGAATGCGAGACGCAGGGTTTTCATGTAATTTGTGCTCCGGGCGTTAGTAAAGACGAGAGGATAATCTTAAATGAGTTGTAGCGTGACGATTACCTGCGTTCCATCGGGAGGCAGTATTTCCTTGTTACCCTTCATCGATACTTCGTTTCGCTTTTCTATGGCTCCGTAAGTATATTGGGCGTTGCTGACGATACCAACCGGGCAGCTGTCAAAACAGAGGAGGCAGCCGGTTTTCTTACTTTCGGCAGTGGCCAGATTTCCGCCGAATTTCATCTCAATGGGCTTTTTGTTGGATTCAATCACTACCTCATCAATACCGTAGGATCTACTGGCACCTTCCCAGGTTACACTCACGGTGAATGCTGTACCATTCACGTGGGTAACTTCTTTGTTTTTTAAGGTCATGTTCTCACCTGCTTTTGCATCAATGGCAATCAGGGCGTTGTAGAAATCGACGACGGGGACCAGACCGCGCAGTAAAGATTTCTCTCCGTTACTTCCTGTTGCGTTCACCGCGAAGTGCCTTGTCGGCTGATAAAAATATTTACCGTTGACCTCGGCAAGAAACGAGACTGATTTGGCTGCTTTATCGATGGCAAGTGGATGTTCTTTGGTTAAAGTAGATGAGACTCCTGAAAAGGCTGATTGAAGCGGCAGTAAAAATAAAACAATTAGCAAACAGAATAGCTTATTCATCGTTGGTTCTCCTGGAAAAATTTAAAAATTGAAACAGTAAATAGTTGTTATAAATTTGTTTGCTTAACTCCAGCCCTTTTCTTTTGGAATTTTGAATAGAACAATGGGGTTAGGGAAACAAACAGAATGAGTGTTATGCCGATGGTAAATTCGCTGGTGATCTTTCCTTTGAAAAGATCGAGCAGGGAGCTTGAAAAAACGATAAATGCAATGCAGGCCGGTAGCATGCAGATAGCTGTGGCTAGCGTGTAATGCATAAATTTGATTTTTGTTAGTCCGAAAGCGTAGTTCAGCAGATTGAACGGAAAGAGTGGAACAAGACGTGTGAAAGCGACAATCTTCCAACTGTGGGTTTCGACTTGTTGATTGAGAGCACGCCACCGAGGTCCGTTAAGTTTTGAATTGATCCAGTTGCCGGCCATATAACGGGAGATGAGAAAGGCAAGGCAGGCGCCTGCTGTTGCTCCTATTATGGTATAAATTACTCCCCAGACGGGACCGAAGAGAATCCCTCCGGCGATAGTCAGCGGAAGGCCAGGCAAAAAGAGAGAGGGGGCTATGGCATAAATCAGCATATAGCAAAGAGGGCCGAGAATCCCCAGGTTCTGGATAATGGCGCGAAATTCAACCTGATTCAGATATCCGCTTAAACCGGTTGTTCGTATCCCCAAAATTGCAGTAAGAACGGTGAGCAGGAGAAGCAGCCGAAGTCCCTGCACTTTTCTATTACCTTTCGGAGACAACCTAAATGTACGTTCTCTGGTCATTGCTCCATTGCTGTTTTGTCGCAGAGTTCTTTTCAGTCGCAACCTGTTGAGATAGGTAAAGGGAGCCTTGGATACGTGTGTCTTGCCGGCAAGTGTTCGTTCCGGATTAAAGAGCAGATCAAGAATATGGACGGCAGGGGTGAATCTGTTGAGCATGCCGGCGCAACCAGCGCAGTAAGTGACGATAGGATCGCCGTTAGCTTCCTGCTTTCGATGCAGGCCCCATTGCCGCGGGAGGTCCCTGGCAACACAGCCGACAGCCCCTCCTTCGCCGCAACAGAGGGTCTTTTCTTTGGCATGGTCCATTTCTCTGATTGTCAAACCATGGGAGCGAATAAGCGATCTTGCAGCCTCGTGAATTTTGCTTTCTGCGCGGACAACACACGGGTCATGGACGGTCACACAGCTGTCGAGCTTTTCCTTTGCAATAAAGTCGTCCGTAGCGAGATAATCGTAGACCGTTTTAACCAGGAGACCTTGTGCATACTGGGAGAAAACCTTGTAACAGTTGGGGCAGGCCACTAGCACCTTTTTCACGCCGGCCTCAGTCAGATATCGGCATAACTCGAAAAACATCGCCTCAAAATTGTCCTGTCTGCCCAGATCATGGGATGGCTTTGAACAGCAGTCGAGAACAATACCTATCTTGGCATCATCTGCCAAAAGTCTCTGATAGAGCATGTGGGTGGTCTTCGGTCTGGTGCCCGGCAGGGTGCAGCCAGGGAAAAAGACTGTGTCACAGCCTTTGGGTAGTGAATACCAGGTGTAACGCTTAGAGGTGCCTTTTTTCTCATAGTTCAGCACCCTGGCGTGATCGGTAATATCGCCACTACCGGTTAAAAATGCCTCTCTTCTAAGATCCAGAAACATTCCTGCAGGATCGATTCCTACGGGGCAAATGGCCGTGCAGAGACCGCAGAGACTGCAGGCAAACGATGCAGCCTTTCCCACCTCCGGATCGTTTTCATAACCAGCGGCGATATCTCCTGGAAGACCATATTCCTGGAGAAAATGACAATCTTTTCGGCAAAGTCCGCAACCGGTGCATTGCTCGGAAATTTTCAGTACCGTAGCCGGTGTCAATTGACGGAGAACCGAGAGGGAGTCTTGCGTGAGTTTTTGATCTGCCTTGTACATCATCATAAAAATTAAGAGTGAAATAGGTTAGCACTGCTAAGTGAAAAACCATTTATCAGGAATATGATGATAAGTCCAATCGGTAAAAACTATATTCTAAAGATGACGGATCAGTGTCGGCGATCTTGGCATTGATGAAACCACTAGTTGTTTGTTCTGTTGTACTTTTTGTATATCAACCGATCGTGGTCTTGGTTTGGGAGTGTTGAAAATTCCAGGCAGAAAGGATTAAAGGACCTTGATGCTATCGGCCCGACAGGGAGAACAGCGTGGTTTGCAGGGTGATTACCAAGTTGCAGGAGGCCTCTCCAGAGAAATGTCTACCAGGAGGCCGTTTGAAAATGTCCTTTTACTTAGAGTTATCGGTAATTACAAAAAAATAATGCTTGCAATATCGATTATATATCGTGGCAAATTTTTGTAAATTTCGGACAACCTCCTCGGTTATGCCGTAGATAAGGATATTCGACATATAGTTTTAGGATCAAAAGGGTATTATTGCGGGCAGATCAGTCTTTAACATAATGACTTGCAATAAAATCTACCATTTCCGGAACATATTTCTTGCCCCATCCAGATGATTTTGCAAGGCTCAATACATTTTCCACAGATGGGGAGATATGACTGTGGACATTGAATTCATCCGCCATTTTTGAATAATACCCAACATCTTTAAGCCCATTTTCTATGGAAAACGCCAACTGTCCAGGGTCGTTATCCACCGCGTTGGCTTTTATAAAATCCATCATGCCTGATTTAAGTGGACCCGCGGCCATAACGTTATAAAGCATTTCACGTCTTAACCCGGCCAGATCCGCCATGGCAAAGGCTTCAGACATTGCACACGCTGTAGTCATTGCAAAGAAATTATTGATGATTTTCAAAGTATGACCGGTGCCAATCGCGCCGATATGGAAAACATTTTCGCCAAGATCTTCTAATATTGGTTTCGCCCGATTGAAGTCCTTCACGTCACCTCCTGCCATGATATTCAATAAACCATCCACAGCATGAACGGGCGTTCTTCCAAGAGGAGCATCCATCATGGATCCACCTTTGTCACTACATTCCTTCGCCATGGACTTGGTGGAGGCGGGGAGGGAGGTTCCGAAATCGATAACCAGTGTTCCGGGACGGAATTGACTTAGAATACCGGTCTCGCAACGCATGACAGATTCAACTGATGCCGATGTATCCACGCAAATCATAATAATTTCGCAGAGTTCTGCCATTTCTCCGGCAGTTTTTACTTCCGTTGCTCCTCGTTTAACAGCATCATCAATGGGTTTTCTGTTGCGATGTGCGATAACTGTGACGGGGTAGCCCAGGTTCTGTAATCGCTGAACCATTGCAGCCCCCATCAGGCCTAATCCAATAAACCCGATCTTCGTTTTTCGATGTTCATCCATTTCGTATCTCCTTAAATTCGTGATCCTTCGCGAGCTCGTGTCAAGCTTAAGGCTCCAGTTTACCGTAAATTCTCAACGCAAGTTCAGTCGCAAGTTTTGCCGATTCACCAGGTATCAATGGTGCACTGTCATTATGGACCGCGTTTATAAAATCCTTAAGTAATGCTTCATGTCCTGTTGTATCGGAGACTGCAGCGCTGGCAGCTCCGGAATGAATCGGCCCTTGAGGCTCTGTGGTAGGATTGTCTCTCCCATGAATATGCCAGCCTGTGATCCTGCCGTTTGTGAGAATTACTGTCCCTTTCTCCGTATGCAGGGTAAGGGTTGGATCAAAGCCTGGATAGGCTACTGTGGAGGCGATGAAACTGCCTGTCATCCCATTTGGAAAGCGGAAAAGAGCTACACCGTGATCTTCCACTTCAATGTCATGGCCATATGTGCCGGTAAGTGAATATACCTTTTCCGGCAGGCCAAAAAACCAGGTGTAAAGATCAAGCTCATGGCAGGCCTGCTGCATGAACGGGCCGCCGCCGTCTATCTCCCATGTGCCGCGCCACTCACCGCTGTCATAATAGTCTTGATCCCTCCAGCAACGTACCGTAAAGTCTGCAGAATAAATGCGTCCAAAGGCACACTCGTCAATAAGCTTTTTCATGGTCATATTGTCAGGACTTATTCGGTGCTGATAGGCAACGCCTAATTTTACCTTATTTTCCCTGCAGGTAGCGATCATGAGCTCCATGTTGGCTACAGTGATGTCGAGGGGTTTCTCTGTAAAAACATGTTTGCCGAGATTGGCCGCAGCAATCGCCCCTTGATGGTGCAGTCCGTTTGGCGTGGCAACGATAACACCATCAAAAGTCGTCTTGATTTCGCCAAGGGTCGAGGCCATCTCGATGTTTTCAGGAACAAAATCAGGTCGGGTTCTGTGTCTGCTTACAACCGCAACTAGACTGGCCTCGTTCATTGTATTAATAGCCTGGAAATAGGTCCGGCTTATATTTCCAGAACCTATGATGGCAAATCTAAACTCTCTTTGCATGGAATATCAGAGAAAGAGTGGAGTTATGTGTTTATCAAACAGATTGTTGCAAACATGTTTACCGACTGTATCACTGTGATCTCGCAAGGCCTGCAGATATGTTTCGCCAAATTCAGCCGCCACTTTATAGCCCACATGCAATAGCTGTCGGATGTTTGCATCATAGTCAGGGCAGGCAGCATCATGTCTGATGGACCTGGCAACCTGCAGTCCATTCATCTTTTTGAAATCTTCAGGGGGAGGCAGCAGCTTTCTGTTAATATCAATAACCTCGGAATACGGCGCACAGAGTTCATCGAACCGGGAATATGCTCTGGTATAGATTTCCTTTACCAGTTCAAGTGAGGAATCTCCTGATTCGGCCAGCCCTATGAGTTCCTCAAGCCAGGAAGTTCCGGCGGTTTTTACATGTACTCCTGCATTGTGCTGTCTGATTGTCTGTCGAATACCGGGATAGATAGAAAATTTGTCACTTCCGCTATGTACACTCAGTTTCAGGTCGCTTGGCAGCTTAAATTCTGAAACAGAGTAACGTATCACGCAGACATCATCGTTAAATTCACGATTGAACTGTTCTACGTCGCCCTGATAATCCACCCCTTTATTGAATCTGCCTGTAAATTTTGGGGCAATTGTCTGGACCGGCACCCCTTTCTCACCGAGTGCGGCGAGAATGAAGAGCAGTTCCTCAGGGGTTTGAGGCTCAGAAGTTTCGTCCATGGAAACTTCTGTTATAAAAGTACCTTTGCCTTTTTTTGACTCTATATACCGGTATATTTCCGCTGCCTGATGTACCGCGACAAGATATTTTTCTGCAATATTGCGGATTTTTTCAATGGTAATATCCAGCGGTGCTGATATACCTTCAATCGAAAGCTGGCCACGATATTTTGCATACTTTTTAACAAAAGCTTCGAGTTCCTTGTCGTCAGCTTTCTTTCCGATGAAGTCGGCAACATCAAGGGTGAAAAAATCACTGTGGTCCATAAATCCATCAACATTTTTTAAACCTATATGGTCTGCATCAACATGGTATGTACCCGACCAGTTGGATCCACTCACTGCTTTATCGGCCTCTTTACGGACATCACCCGGAGATGTGCCGACAATTGTGTGCTCGCGGTGGGATTTGTTCCAGACAATGGCAATGTCAACACCGACATCTTTTGCTTTTTTTATGGCATCAAGCTGGGCTTTGCCCTGCTGCCCGAAGCGGTCTCCTGTTCCAAAAGAATATTTTTCAAGTTTCATATTACTGTTCCGTTTGGTTTATGTTGAGCGACATTTACTCGTTATTTTCGCTTGTTATTTTGTGTAGGCAGTGGAAGTGGTATTTCCGCCCCTGCCGGTCCAGTTTGTATGAAAAAAGTCACCTCTTGGAGCGTCCAGTCGTTCATATGTGTGGGCTCCGAAGTAATCTCGTTGGGCCTGGAGTAGATTGGCCGGCAACCTTGCTGATCGAAGCCCATCGTAATAGGCAAGCGATGACGCAAGGCAGGGAATAGAAAGGCCGGAGGCAGTTGCGAAAGAGACTACCGATCTCAGATCGTCCTGATCTGCATTGACCTTTTCTGTGAAAAAAGGATCAAACAGGAGATTTTTCAGCTGTGGGTCCCGTTCGTAGGCTTCGGTGATTTTATCGAGAAATACCGAACGGATAATGCATCCTCCCCGCCAAATAGCGGCAATCGTGCCATAATCAAGATTCCAGTTCAGTTCGGTCGAGGTCTCCCTCAAAAGGGAAAACCCTTGTGTGTAAGAGATAATTTTTGCCGTATACAGTGCTCTCCCAAGGTTCTTTAAAATTCCCTCCCTGCTACCGTTAAAGGAATAGGTAGGTCCCTTAAGAAGAGTGTTGGCCTCAACACGTAAATCTTTGAGGGCAGACAGGCAACGGGCAAATACCGATTCACTGATGAGTGAGAGCGGGACACCGGCATCGAGTGCCGAGTTGACAGTCCATTTTCCGGTGCCTTTTTGGCCTGCTGTATCAAGAATGTTTTCCACCAGCGGGCTGCCGTCTTCATCCTTGAAGGCAAAAATATCGGCGGTAATTTCTATAAGGTAGCTGCTGAGTTCCCCCTTATTCCATCTGTCGAAAACCAGATGTATGTCATCTGCGTTCATACCAAGTCCAACCTTCATGATCTGGTATGCTTCACAAATGAGCTGCATGTCACCGTATTCGATGCCATTATGAACCATCTTAACGAAGTGACCTGCCCCTCCCGGTCCCATCCACTCGCAGCAAGGAGCGGCGTTATGACCTGCTTTTGCTGAGATAGCCTGAAAAATGGGCTTCACTTCAGGCCAGGCGGCCTTCGATCCGCCCGGCATAATTGAAGGTCCCTTCAGGGCGCCTTCCTCGCCTCCTGAAACCCCGGTGCCGATATAATGGATTCCTTTGTTTTTCAACGCGGAAAACCGGCGCTCGGTGTCATGGTAATTCGAGTTGCCACCATCTATAACAATATCCCCTTCATCGAGCATCGGCAGGATTTGCTCAATAAACTGATCGACCACTTCCCCTGCTTTAACCATCATCATTACCTTTCTGGGGCGGTCAAGTGAGGCTATAAAATCAGCAATCTCGTGATACCCGTAGATGGTTTTGCCTTCTGCTCTTTCTTGGAGAAATTGATCCGTCTTGCTTGCGGTTCTGTTGTACACCGATACCTTGAATCCTTTATCAGCCATGTTGAGAACCAGGTTCTCTCCCATGACTGCAAGCCCTGCTATGCCAATCTGTCCTGTGTTTTCCATATCATTTATCCCGGTATATTTTGTTTGCAATGGTTTCAACTATCGTATCCGGTGAATTCTGAATATCAATGGTGAGCCCATTCGAAGGCTCTTCCATGGTTTCCAACTGACTTAAAAGAAGATCGTTATTCATGAATTGATGGTTTCTGGAGGAGACCCGTTCTTTGAGAATCTGCAATGATCCTTTCAGGAACACAGAAAAAACATCGATCTGGTTGATACCTAGGATTTCGCGGTACTTCTGCTTGAGTGCTGAACAAGCCAAAATCAGGTCTTCATTTTGGGTCTTTTTCGTCTCAATCTTCTTGGCAAGAATTTCCAGCCAGCTGGCTCTGTCGTCATCGGTCAGGGGAGTGCCGCTTTGCATTTTGGCTATGTTTTCCGGTGGATGGAAATCATCACCATCAGCGAATTCAAATTTCAGTTTATCCGCAAGCAATCGGCCGACGGTTGTTTTACCGCAGCCCATAGGTCCGATAAGTACGATGATCATTACTTATCTCCTGGCGTAATACCGAAATAGTTGACAGCATTGTTGTAGCAAATGTCTTGTATCGTGGTGCCTATCAGATCAAAATCTGCCGGAAGTTCACCGTTTTCAATATCATTGCCGAAAAGGTTGCAGAGAACTCGCCTGAAATATTCATGACGCGGGTAAGAGAGGAAGCTTCTCGAATCAGTCAGCATCCCCACGAATCGGGACAGCAAACCCATATTGGAAAGCGTATTGATCTGTCGTTCCATGCCGTCTTTTTGATCATTAAACCACCAGCCCGAACCAAACTGTATTTTACCCGGAATACTTCCATCCTGAAAATTTCCGGCCATGGTGGCGATCAGCTCGTTGTCGCGCGGGTTGAGCACATAGAGGATAGTCTTTGCCAGTTTATTTTTAGACTCCAGTCTGTCCAACATACCTGCGAGATGGCGCCCCATGGGGTAATCGCCTATGGAGTCATAACCGGTATCAGGGCCCAGTGTCTTAAACATCCTGCTGTTGTTGTTTCTTAATGCCCCGAAGTGAAACTGCTGAGTCCAACCTCGCTTGTAGTCCATCGTGCCGAACTCAATGAGCATTGCCGATTTAAACCCCAGCTCTTCCTCTTTGCTAAGAGCTTTTCCCGACCTGATTTTGGCAAATGAGGCTGTGATTTGTTCTTTTGTATACTCCTCGGCGTAGGGCTGTTCAAGGCCATGGTCGGATAACCGGCATCCTCTTTCATGGAAAAACGCGTGCCTGCTGTCGAGACACTCAAGAAAGATTGCAAAAGATGAAATATCTGTATTTGTGACCTCTGCCAGGCGGTTGACATAACTATTAAATGCTGAAACGTTCTCAACGGCCATTGCTTTATCAGGCCTGAATGCCGGCAAAACCTTCACGGAAAAGTTACTGTCTTCTGCCAACTTTTTATGATGTTCCAGGGTGTCTGTCGGATCGTCGGTGGTGCAGACAACCTTGACGTTCATCTGTTTTAGAAGTCCTCTCGTGCTGAAAGCATCCTCCTGAAGCATGTCGGAACATTTTGAGTATATTACTTCGGCAGTTGATTCATTGAGCAAGGTTCCAGTTATACCAAAGGGGTTTTTCAATTCCAGGTGGGTCCAATGATACAGAGGATTGCGGATTGTTTTGGGAACAGTCCCGGCCCAGGCCAGGAACTTGTCTTTGTCGGATGCGGAACCCGTTATGTAATGTTCGTCGACCCCGTTGGCCCGCATGGCCCGCCACTTATAATGGTCGCCATTGAGCCAGATGGCGGTAAGGTTCGCAAATTTTTTATTCTCACTGATTTCAGCAACTGGCAGATGGCAATGGTAATCGAAAATGGGCATTGAGCTGGCATATTCATGGTACAGCCTTTGTGCACTTTCTGTCTGTAGAAGGAAATTATCTGAAAGGAAAGATTTCATCTTGTTCTCCTGGTCTGGTCAGTCCTGTTTTCTGACATGGTGAAGAATTTCACCAGCTTTTTCAACAAAGAGTATGCCTTCTTCTTCTCTATTTTTGTAATCATCGGCATTGATAGTGGCCGGGTCCATATAGCCCAAATTGATTTTTCTACAGATCTCTTCCGGGATTGCCGAAGCAAGAATTACTTCAATTCTCGGAAATTCAATTCCATCAATCATCCTGCCGATACCCCTGACATGGGTAGAGTGGGCCAAAACACCGCGTGGGATGTCGGTGAATCTGTCGGGTTGCTCGAGGAAATAGTCCCGGACATGATAACCTATTTTTTCCATGTAATTCCCCCATGTTCTTGAAATCTCAGATATATGCGGGGCGTAGATAATGAGTTTTCCTCCGTCGGCCACAACCTGTTCAAGCTTGTACATAACTTTGCCTCCGGTCCATATTTCATCATACATGGGAGGGCAAACGCCGAAAACTGTGTTATACGCATGGTCTTTGACAATTATATGTACTTTGGCTGAAAGATCAGCTGCCTCGGACCACGCCTCTTTACAATCACCGGCATATAATCCAAAGAGTTCATCTTTATTTTTTACCACCATGGCAAGGCATCTCACTTCAACATCAACGAGGTGCATGGCCTGGTTGATAACCTCTCTTACCGGAGTGTGTTTTATCCCTATGGTTCCAGGGCAGGTAACCACTGCCCCAAGCCAGTGAAACGAATGCAGAAACTCGCCGCCGGAAATCCCAGGAAAGAGATATTTGGCACCACCGGAAAAACCGACGACCTCATGGGGAAAAACGGGCCCAAGCACGATGATCAGATCGTAATCAAATATGGCCTTATTTATATCAACAGGAACACGCTCCTTCAGGCGTCCTCCGGAGAGTTCCTCTATTTTTTCTTCTTCGATCCAGCCTATCCGCACCAAAGTATCGGGCAGGTCCCAGCGGTGATTGAGGAATTGGGTATTCCTGAACACTGTTTGCCTCTCTTTATCCGAGATACCATAGAGTTTGAGGATCGCTTCGTCGCTTAAGGGAGTGTGTGTACCAAGAGCTACCATATAATCTAGGCGGGCAGCACTATCGCCGATCCTTTCATGGAGGAGACGAATCATCAAGGGCAGGGGACAGGTACGGGTGGTGTCCGGGGTCAGCACGAGGATTTTTTTTCCCGCAATTACATCACTGGTAAACTCCTGCGATACAATTTTTTCAATATTTTGCTCAGTCAGTACTACTTGATGTGAAGAACTTTTTGTTCCCATAGTAATCCTCAAATATTGTGAACCAGGTAGCCGCCGTCGACGGGCAGGGATACGCCCGTGATAAACCCTGATGCCTTTTTACTGGCGAGAAAAACCGTGGCACCTGCAAGTTCCGAAACTTCACCAAAACGCTTGAATGGAGTTCTGTCGATAACTGCTTTGCCTCTCTCGGTGTAGTCACCGGTCTTCTCATCAATGAGCAGCGCTTTGTTTTGTTTACCGAGGAAAAAACCTGGGGCAATGGCGTTGACCCGTATGCCATGTGCGGCAAATTCATTGGCGGTGCCCATTGTAAGGTTTAAGGTAGCTGATTTGGCAGCGTTATAGGCCCAGACTCCAGAGAGCGGGTTGTAGGAAGTCATGGAAGTGAGGTTGATAATTGAACCTTTTACCGATTGTTTGATCCATCGTCTGGCAAAAATCTTGGTCGGCACCACCAGGCCGGCAATAAGGTTTAGGTCGAGAATGTCCTTAAATTGATCGACCTCAATATCGACGAATGGCTGCTTGCCACTATTCCCACCCACGCCGTTGATCAGTATTTCCGGCATGGAGAAATGAGAAATGGCTTCGTCGAGCGCTTTTTCGACCTTTTGCTCATCACTGGTGTTCACTTCAGTGGTAAAAATTTTCTCTAACAACGCAGGTCTGTCACTGTATTTCTGGACAAATGTATCGAGTGAGTTTTTCGTCCTGCTCCAGACTACGACGTTTGCACCGGCCTGGAGGAGGGCATCTGACATAACGGATCCGATTGCACCTGCGCCTCCGGTAATTACGGCTGTCTGGCCTTCAAGGCTGAATAGGTCTTTCAGGTAACTCATTGTACCTCCTTCCTCTCTCGTTTCGTTTCTTGCGTCGGATAGGTAGCTCAAAAAAATAGAATTAGATGGACATTAGGAAAGTAGCGACAACTTGTCAAGATCTTTGTTCACTCAGTAAATAAAGTAGCAGGAAGGTAAATTGGAGTATTCGTTATCTGACTGTGTTGTTGTATTATTTAATGATAGAGCAACCTCAATAAATACCCTTTTCTAGCGAATTAATTATTGACATTGTGTCAAAATTACGTAATTAATTCGTTCAATAAATTATATTGAATTTTCACAACGGGAGCCTCTTCAATGGCTGCAGCAAACAGAGATCTTATGCGGGCGATCAACCGCTTTGCAATATTGCATGCTATTCGAGGTGCCGGGGCAGTTTCTCGAGTGGATATCTCTCGTTCAACGGGACTGAGCCAGTCAACCGTAACCGGCATAACTGCTGAGCTCTTGTCTGAGGGAATGGTCATTGAGAGAGCAAGCGATAAATCTGCCGGCGGTAGACGCCCTGTCCCATTATCTCTCAACCCTCAGGGGGCTTATACGGTGGGGGTCCACCTGTCGGTTAATCAAGTGACTGTTGTCCTCATGGATCTTCAGGCTGCGATAATCAGCACATATTCAGAAATCCTGGACACGGAGGATCTTTCAGTCGGGAAGGTCGTTGATACACTTGTTCAAGCTGTGCAGACCTGTCTGTGGGACTCAGATTTTTCCAAGAATCAGGTGTCTGGAATTGGGATAGCAATACCCGGCTTGATAAACTCCCGCAAAGGCCACATTCACTACTTCCCTAATTACAACTGGAAAGACGTCGAGCTTGCTGAACTGGTTCGCAAACGGATCGGTGTTCCTGTCTATATTGAAAACAGCGCGAACACACTTGTCGTTTTTGAGCAATGGTTTGGCGTTGGCAGAGGTGCCGACAATTTCCTGCTGGTAACTACAGAACATGGAATTGGCATGGGCATGGTTATTGATGGCAAAATATACAGGGGAAGTCGAGGGGTAGCCGGCGAATTTGGTCATACGATTGTTGACAGGGACGGACCCCTTTGTCGGTGCGGCGAGAAGGGCTGTCTTGAGGCGATATGCGGAAATAATGCTATTTTACGCGATGCTGAAGCGGCATTGAAAAGAGGATCCTGGCAACGCAAACAGGAGGGCCCTCTAAAAATTGAAGAAGTACTCGAAGAGGCAAAAAAGGGGAATAAAGAGCTCGTCGCCATCTACAGGAATGTCGGAGAAAAACTTGGTATCGGTTTGAGCAATCTACATAAACTTTTTGATCCTGAGAAAATAATTATTTCAGGCAAAGGGGTTCTTGCTGAAGATTTGCTGTTTGCGCCAATGATGACAACCCTGCACAAAGATGTTTCTTTTCAGCTAGATGCACCGACTAGATTGCACATACAAAAATGGGAACCGACAAATTATGCACGGGGGGCAGGGGCGCTCGTTCTTCAGGAAATTTATAACTCTCCTGCTAATAGGGTTGTGCCTATCATTTAGTCAATTTGAGGTGGATATGGGAGTGGTAAAGCAGAAGGAAATGCAAAGAGAATCAATAGGCACCGGAAGAAAAAGGTATCTGACCCACACGGATAAGTTGATGATGGTGGTCATTGACTTCGATGACGGCCCTACAAACAAACCCGATCCACCACATTCCCACCCGCATGAACAGGTGAGCTATGTGGTCGAGGGAGAAATAATTGTTTTTATAGGCGAGGAAAAACACAAACTGGGGCCCGGGGATATGTTTACAGTGCCGTCGGATGTCCCACATACTATTCAGCTTATGTCTGGTCATGTAAGGCTGGTGGATTGTTTTACTCCATTGCGTGAAGACTTTTTAGGCTCTTGATTTTATGTCGTTAAATTTCAAAACAGGGGAGGTATGCCAAAAATTCTTAAATATAAGGTGATTAGCCGTATTAAAGCTTTAATACCCCACAACGGTGGAGGGGAGTCTGAGCGTCAATAATATGCAAGGCACTAGGAGGTTTGTCGAGTGCTGTCCAAACTAACCCAAAGAGGTGAAGCATGTTCAAGAAACAGGTAGGAATGATAACGGTAGGTTTGCTGTGTCTGATAATTGCTGTTCCGGCATTTGCAAAGAATATAGTTTTCAGAAGTGCGGATACCCATGCAAAAGATTATCCCACTGTTCAGGCGGTCATGCATATGAGTAGTATGCTTGATAAGTGGACGGACGGACGAATGAAAATTAAGATTTTTTCCGGACGACAGTTGGGCGAAGAAAAAGCCACTATTGAGCAGACCATTGCCGGCGCAATTGATATGAACCGCGTCAATCTCGCGCCTCTGAACGGTTTTATCCCGGAAACCGCCATCCCTGCACTGCCTTATATTTTTCGTTCCCAGGAGCATATGTATAAGGTAATGGATGGTGAAATCGGACGTGAGATCCTTGACGCCATGATTCCTCATGGATTGGTTGGTCTTGCTTACTATGACTCTGGAGCACGATCATTTTATAACTCCAAACATCAGATTAAATCTCCAGCCGACATGGTAGGGATGAAAATCAGGGTCCAGAATTCAGATTTGTTCGTCGCCACCATGGAAGCACTTGGTGCAAACGCTACTCCTATGGAGTTTGGGCAAGTGTATGAAGCTTTGAAAACCGGTGTTATCGATGGTGCTGAGAACAACTGGCCTTCTTACGAATCGACACGGCATTTTGAGGTCGCTAAATATTATTCGCTCGATCAGCACTCCATGTCTCCGGAAGTTCTGGTTATGTCCAAAATAACCTGGGACAAACTGAGCAAAGAAGATCAGGATCTGGTTCGAAAAGCAGCTGTTGAGTCAGTTCAGGTTATGCGTGATTTATGGAATCAAAGAGTAGAAAAATCTAAAAAAATAGTCCTTGCTAATGGCAATGAGGTTCTCGAAAATGTTGACAAGCAACCGTTCATCGATGCCATGGGCCCGGTTTACGAACGTTTTGCCAACACTCCGGAGCTTAAAGATCTGGTCAAGCGTATTCAGGCTGTCAAATAAATAAACGGATTGGCTCGGAAGTGATGCGATGATGCTCCCGAGCCAACTTTATCGAGATATTTATGTTTTCCTATATGACTGCATTTAATCGGATAGTTGCCAGGATGTGCCTCTGGTTCAGCGCTTTCGGACTTGTGCTTATGACCGCTACCGTCGGCTGGCAGGTTTTTGCCCGGTATATTTTGAATGATACACCCCGCTGGTCAGAACAGTTCTGTCTGTTGTTGATGCTGTACTTTATTCTCTTTGCGGCAGCGACGGGAATCAGGGATAAGACACACATCGGTCTTGTTATCTTCAGGGACAGTTTACCGCCTCTGCCCAGGAAAATAGTCCTCATCATAACACACCTCGTTGTATTAGCCTTCGGAGGCGGAATGGTCTGGTTTGGGATGGATATGGTAACTTCGACATGGACGCATATCATCCCCACGCTCGGCATACCAACCGGACTCAGTTATCTTCCTTTCCCTTTGGCCGGTTGCCTGTTTGTTCTTTTTTCCCTGGAGCATATCCTTTCGACACTTTTAAACAGGGCGGATTCGTAATATGGAACTCATCGTTCTTTTCGGCACGTTTATATTTCTTTTACTGCTGGGCGTTCCCGTTGCTGTCACCTTGGGTGCTTCTGCAATGGCTACTGTTGTGTATATGGATATACCGGCGATGATCGTCTTTCAACGCATGGCCTCCGGGATGAACGTTTTCTCACTCATGGCCATACCGTTTTTTATCTATGCGGGTGAGTTGATGCAGCATGGGGGAATATCCGAACGATTGGTTCGCTTGGCCAATGCCGTTATCGGTCATGTCCGAGGAGGTTTGGGGTTGGTCAACGTATTATCATCAATGCTGTTCGGGGGCATTTCCGGTTCGGCCGTAGCCGATGTTTCCGCCTTAGGGTCGACATTAATCCCGATGATGAAAGAGAAGGGGTACGATGCCGACTATGCTGTTAATGTGACTGTGACTTCTGCAACAATTGGCTTGATTGTCCCACCGAGCCATAACATGATTATCTACTCAATTGCCGCAGGTGGTACGGTTTCAGTTTCAGCTCTTTTTATGGCAGGGTTTCTTCCCGGTATATTGACGGGACTGGCGCTCATGGTTGCGACGTATCTCGTCGCCTTAAAACGGGGCTATCCCCGTGAAACCTTCCCGGGCTTTAAAATTTTAATTATACTTTTGGCCAAAGCACTACCCGGACTTATGACAGCAATTATTATTGTTGGCGGAGTTCTGTCAGGGATTTTTACGGCTACAGAATCAGCTGCAATTGCCGTTATTTATGCCATGCTTGTTACCGGACTTTTTTATCGCACCTTGAAATGGGAAAATTTCGTAGTTGCTACACTTGGTGCTGTTAAGACAACAGCCATGGTGCTGTTGATCATAGGCACAGCAGCCTCTTTTGCATGGCTCCTGGCACTCAATCAAGTACCAGATAGACTGTTCATGCTGCTGAAGTCCGTATCAGATAATCCCATTATCATAATGCTCATTGTCAATGTCATCCTGCTGTTTCTAGGTACATTCATGGACATGTCGCCGCTTATTATAATTTGTACCCCCATCTTCCTGCCGGTTATGACCCAATTGGGGATGGATCCAGTCCAATTCGGTATTGTTCTAATGATCAACCTTGGGATTGGCCTGGTGACCCCTCCGGTCGGATCCGTACTTTTTGTGGGCTGTGCTGTTGGTAACGTCAGGATGGAAGATACTGTTAAAACGATCTGGCCGTTTTATCTGGTGATGGTGATTACCTTGCTCCTTGTGACTTATATTCCGGCCATCAGTATGTTTGTTCCACAGTTGCTCATGAATTAATTGCAAAAGAGCTTTGGTGGTAAGCCAACGTATCATTTTAATTTATTGCTGAGGGACTGCGGCTATTGGTGCTGGTCGTTATGGTTCCTCACCAACACATCGCCTTCCATATCGAGTTGTTTCTTGAGGTTCTGAGAAAATTTACATACCAGCTGGGTCAAGAAAAGTCTGAGTCAATTTCTCACCCTTGTTTTTTTCGGGTGAGGTGCACTTTCAGATATTTCCATCATATATTCATGTAAACAAAAATATATATATAATACATATTGTAAACAATAAACATGCTGTGTGAGGTACCGTACATTACGGACAAGTCTGTGAAATTGGCTTAGACTGTTGAGTTATCTAACAGAAAAAACAGGATAAAATTTTTTGTTAACTGGTATACTTGTCAGAAGCTCAGCGTACGATTTAGAGAGTAATTGTACGATGGGCAGAAAAATTTATCACATATACAAAAAATGCGCACTCCAGTGTCATAGGTGAAAGTATGGTAATTAAAACCAGCCAATTCTCCAACGTCTGTTCAATGGTTTTGTCCTCTTTTTGAGATATTATTATGTTTTAATAGCAAGTTAGCCTTGTCGATACTAGGTTGGCATCATCTTTGCTCAGTATTGACCAACAAGTGTGTAAAAAAGAGATTGAATCCATTGTTGGATTTACAATAACTGAATTTATCGGAGGGAGCTCGACATGATGACAAGTTTAAGAGACTGTAATGGGATTTTGATAAAAGATGGTGATATCATTCTTGACAACAAAGGATTCACCGGCAGAGTATTGTTTAAGAATGGGGCGTGGCGTTATGATGTGCATAACGGCACATATTTGAAATTCAACTCGTCATTGTTGTTCAAAGAAGGAACAGGCACCTGTCAACTGGAGGTAGTGGCTCGATCCATTTAATTTGAAAGCAAAAGGCAAAGACATGGAAGGAGACGGATAAATGTTCTTGATACCAGAAAAGTATCTGAGATATCAAGAAAGTGCCTTTCCCATAGGGACAAATCATGTCTCCCTATCTGTAACAGTCTTTCTTCTATCCTCTCAGCCTGCAATGAAGGTTGCTGCAAAACATTTCATCGCATTATTTATGGCATTTTATTGTAACTGGAGCAGAGGTTCACTTACAGTCTGAAAATAAGGAGATACTGACGTAGAGCACTGCTGTTGGTTAGATTGAAGGGTGGTTTTCAAAATAAAGATATTGAAAATGGAATTTGTGCCGATATAGACTTTGATCAATTCCGCGAATTGGTAGAAAATATTTGAAAAAACAAAAAAGCGGAGCTTATGGCTAAATCTCATGAAGAGTGGAGAGAATGGAGCAATGATTCCAGGTTGGCCTGATGAGGGACAAAGATTACTTGTTACCACTTAAAGTTCAGGATATAATAAAAGAACCTAGGTGATTTGCTCTTGCTTGTTACCTGGTCGGGGGCGCGTTCTCCTGATTAACGGCAGTGCTTTGAAATTCTCTGGTGCGATCAACGGGATCGCGATTGTTCCTGTAGTGCCGGATATTTGCCAGGTGTTCGCTTGAAAACTATAAGCCATATACCCAACCTGATTGAAATTATTCTAACATTGGCTATCGCTCCATACGAGCAGTGGTCGTTGTAATTCTCCCATAGCGAGTACTATTTTTGTGTCAATTTCCGGAGCCTCATAATGTCTTTTAAAAGTACCAGTTGCATATTCTGGTTGAATATATGTTTGACATCATTGTTTTTATTGTTTTCTCTTTCCTGTTCAGTGGTCGTCAAAGATGGTAAACAACAGCCATTCACTAACCAGTTCTTGGCAGAGAATAGCATGATGAAGAAACGTTTGCCATTAATCGAAAGAGAAAATGAGGTCCTTAAGAAAGAGAACGAACAGCATTGGCGAAAGATCCAGGATCTAGAGTCACAGCGCAGACAACTGGACTTGGAACTCGCATCTCTTGGTGAAAAATACATAAATGAGAAGACCCTTGGTGATCAAGAAATCAGCAGTCTACAGGAAATTATTCAGAAAAATAAGGAAGAGAACAGCAAAAATATTGATACACTCATTTCTCAAAACAAAGAGATCGAAGCGAAACTGGCCGGAGAGAGTCATGCTCTTAAAGAGCAGCTCATAACACAAAAAGACTCGTTTAATAAGGAACGCGAGCAGATTCAGCAGGAAAAAGCCAAAAGAGAATTGGAATGGTCCTCTGAATTAGGCCTCCTTAAAAAAAAATTAGGACCTATGGAAAAGCAGATCTCATCGCTTAAGTTAGCCATCAATGAAATCTCAATTCAACTTGGCGCCGCGACCTCCTTGTCGGAAGAATTACGGAAATCCAGGGATGAATCTTTGGCTGAACTTGATTCGGTAAAGGCGGCCAACAGTAACCTGAACAAAAAACTAGCTGGACTTGAATCAGTAGAAGCTTCTAACGTCAACTTGAACCATAAATTAGCAGAGCTTGAATCGATACAAGCTATCAACGCCGATCTGAACCATAAATTAGCGGAGCTTAAATCGATAGAAGCCACCAACGCCAATTTAAATCAAAAATTAGCAGAGCTCTCAAGTATGTCGTCAAAACCAAAACAGTCCGATTAATACAAAACCCTGAACGCGCTATCCTGCTCAATTTTACGATGTCGACTACTCTTATGGTATCTCTGCTTTGCCGAAAAACCAGTCTAACTGGTATTTTGGCTTTTTTGCTTTCGTCATTCCTTTTTTTGACATCTGTCCAGGCTGTAACTCCTTTTTCTCTACTGATTACTTCCAACCTCCAGGGGCGATTTTCCCTCGATATTGAAAACCAGGAGACAACCGACCCTCTTCTGCTTTTAGGTCAGAATATCACAGCTGAGCGCAACAAAGGCGTAGATCTTTACCTTGATTTGGGGAACGCCCTTTATCCAGGAGTTCTGTCGAAGTTTAGTTCAGGGTCTATCATGCTGGATTTTTTGGACTATTTTTCTTGTGCGGCTTTGCTCGTATCGTCAAAAGACCTTCAGATTGGTACTAAAAACCTTGAGCTTGTTCAGAAAAGCAAAAAGGTACGCTTATTGTCATCAAATATCGAGCAGGACAAAAAACCAACTTTTACCCCCTGGTTTTCTGCTGAGGTGGCTGGAAACAGAATCGCTTTTATAGGCCTGTCTTCCAATAAAGTTAGATTCGATGTGGCTGAAAAAGAGCTGTATGGCTATAGCCTTGCTGAGGAAAAGGAAGCCCTTGCAACTCAATTGACAGAAATCCAAGCCGCCGGGATCAAATACATTATCCTCCTTTCCGGTCAGACACTCAATGATACGATTCAAGTTCTAGAAACCTTTCCGGAAATTGGAATGGCCCTGTGTGGAGGCGATTATAGTGGTCTCTCTTTAGCCGGCAAAGCATCACGGCTTGATCTGGCGGATGGAAGAACTGTCGTGATTGCAAATGACAGTGTGGATTATTATCGGCTCAATCTCGTTGTTGATGGTGCCCTGAAACTGCAAACCCTGGAGCCAAGACATGCGCGGGCGATTCCCACGCAGAATTTTTCGTATCAAGAATTTAAAAATCGTCTAACCATCTGGAAAGAAAAATTTCGAGAAGATGAAGGCAGTCTTGTGGCAAAGCTAAGCGACTTGGAATATGACGTTGACGATATGAGATTCGGGCAACTTTTACGTGATCGGTTCAATTGTGAGCTGGGTATAGTCCAGAAAAAAACCATCAATCAAGTGCAAATCAAACAGGATTTCAGGCATTCGGATTTTCTGGGCATGGTCAATCGCGACTATAATATTTTTCGTATTTCTTTAACTGGAGATGAAATAGCTGCTGTGCAAAAGCAGCAGGAGGATCTCGTCATTGCGGGGTTGGATACCACAGCAGTCACTCAAATCCAAGGAACTACCTTGGTGGGGAGCCGGACATATCGTGTGGCTGCTTCGCAACCGGCTATGGAGGTAATACAACGGATACTTGGCAAGGAGATCGCTCATCGCAATACCTGGATGACGGTAACTGATTTGGTGATGGATGATCTGAAAAACAAAAAAATTATCTTGCGCAAAAATTATGATTACCTTGACCGGCGTTTTCGGACCACAGTCGATGCCTCGTTGTCCAATTTTGTTGACAACAGCAATGTTAAAAAAGGCGACACGATCGAGACTCCATCAGGACAACCCTCCAAGAGTTATAACAAGTGGGGGCTTGAAGATACTATAGATGTTGCCTTGTACAATAAATATCATCGCTTTGTCTTGACTCCTTATCTGTTTTACTCACGTCAGGATGATAGTTATTTGAACAATATTTTGAGGGGCACTCTTTTGTATGACTACAACCTCTCCGAAACGTACAAACCATATAATAAGCTTCGCTACGATACGGTTGTTGAAGCAGTGAATGGGCTTCATCCCAGTTTAGTGCGAGAAACCATGGGGCTTTCCGCAGTCTATCCATATGTAACAGGAAAATTTGGATTGGGTTTTGAGAAAGAGGTTCAGGATCCCTCCGAAGCTGCACTTTACGGTTTCGAATTTATTGTAGGTGCGCGCATTCCGTTTCTCACTCGCTTCACCTATGTCTTCGATCTCGACACCTTCACAGGCATCCTCAATGAAGGTGGTGGCGAGTGGCAGATTAGAGGGGAAGTTAATAATGGTATATCCGCTCAGATAAACAGCTTTCTGAGCCTATCTTTCAGGCATAAGTATTTCTATTTCAATGATGGCGGTACTGACGAAAGCTATCGGAATTCCCAGTTTATTACATCGTTGGATTTTAAGACTGACTGGAAACTCTGGTGGCAGTAATTCCCTCGTTTCAAAAGAGATTTAAAACTCATTTAGTTGATGTTTTACATCTGAATCATGCTGGTTTTATAATTCAAAATGGTACCTCAATGCATCAGCAGGGGGCATTAGAATTATGTGAAACTCCAATGATCTCATGGCTTGAGGCGGAGCCCAAATAATTACTGGATTGATTTACAGAATGGTGGGGAATCATTATTGTTTTATTGAGGTGTGGAGGGATATTAGAGATTTCACAAAATATAAAAAAGGAAAACCCGATCAGGCGGAGCGTACATAAAACAACTGGCGGATGGCAGATTGTTCAAACAAAAGAAAAATCTGACATGGAGGCAAAAATGAAAGCAATCGAGCAAATTGTTGTGCCCGTTGATTTTACAGTAATCACCGAGAAATTGGTGTTATATGCACAATATATGACTGAAAAGCTTACGGCTGTCGTTCATTTCGTTCATGTTGTTGCTGATTATCCCGGAGACGCAATGATTGGATCACCGTTTGCCAAAGAGTATAAGGATAAGGTTGTTGCTGCTTCGGAGGAAAAAATGCGAAAACCTTGTCCAACGTTCCAGGAAGATTTGTCCCGGATGTACAGGGCAGGTTGTTTATGGTGATCCAGTGGATCAAATTGTTGAGTTTGCCGGAACAAAGAAAGCAGATTTGATCATTATCAGTACCCATGGCGCCAGAGGATTAGAGAAAATCCTGCTCGGGAGTGTGGCTGAACGGGTTTTGAAGCGGTCTCACTGTCCTGTGTTGGTGATGAATCCTTTTAAAGGGCAGCATACATGATCGATCGTGGGTGAATGGGCGCAAACCAACCCTGCTACCCCCCGGCAGCGCGCAGGAATTTTCATGCATGAGCTAAGGAGAAATATTTACTGAAACGTAAAACTATTTTCCTCAAGATCAAAAACGATTAACTTTAGCATTGTTGCAGATGAGCTAACAAGTTTCCATTCGGAAACGGCCCTTTTATCCTAACTCTTCGTTGTTCTCAGAATTTAATCCTCGGGATATCGAGCATATGCCTGCGGTTTACTTTATCGAACGTCTAGATTTAGAGCAAAATGACTCGTTTCAGGATGGATACTAATTAAGGGTTTTAACAGCCCTCGATCACTGGTTTTTTCTTGGGACTCTTCACAGCATCATTACTTATTTTTACATCTTTGTTTTTTGCTTCTATGACGCTTTCTTTAGTTTTGTCAGCAGACTCGTTTGTGCCTTCATTACTGCAGCCGTAAGACGCCAGCAACAGCAATCCAATAAATGCAATCATGACCTTTTTCATCGAATTTCCTCCCCATGTAATACTGATTTTGCATTCGAACAAGCTTAATTAGTTGATTTTCTCATACAATTTCCAATTGCTACTATCATAGTCTGGTTCGAAGGATAAGTCTATCATGTTGACAAAAAACCTCGGAGTGTTCGCTTGCCGGAAGTGAACAATCGCTTCCAGAGCGTGGAAAGATAAGAGGTGTAATGAGTTAGGGTAAAAGGGCCGTTTCAGGATGGAAACCAAGGCCCAATGGTTCGCTCAGGTTGTGATCTCGTCGGAGGATATGTCACAATTTTTTAGATAATTGTTTGACTCTTTCAGCGCGCCCCATCCTTTCCTGTTCGTTTTTTTTCCATTGCTTGATGAATTGTCTTTTCTCAATGATGTGAATTGAAAGCCAACAACTCAATGCGGCAACAAGCAAGCCTAATATTACGGCTGTATCAGTATCCATTTGTGATTCTCGTTCTTTCTGTCTTTGTTCTGGTTCTGGTAAAGTCTACATCAGTATTGCTTATAGCTCATGATAAAGAGGTCTTCGAAAGCGAAAGACTATAACGTAAAACAATCGTGATGGCTTCAAGAAAGTCAATTTTTATACAAACTACTGCAATGTATCCTAGCAAGTTGCATGCCTTTAGTAATATGTCTTATTGTATCAGATGTTTGGGGGGCAACGCCTTATGAACATTCTAAACAACACTGTAAACAAGTAACAATAGAGTAACTATTTGTTCTCATGATTACGGAAATGTCGTAACTGTGATTTTCCTAAAACTTACCGTTCGCGTTTGTTTTTGTACCTTTCGTGGTTATTGCTTTTAAGGAAAAGCTCTTGCTGTTGGTCAGTTCTCTGTGGAAAGTATCTGATATACTACAAACTTATAAGTTCAGTCAAAGAGCCGAAGGATTTCATAATGAGAACAGCTACACTTCAACCTATGTCTTTGATATCCTCCCTGATGCTTCCAGCTCTTTTCGACCCACCTGTTGAGAAATGTGAGTTGATCGAGACGCACATTTCCTGGGTTATTCTGGCTGGTCCGTACGCCTATAAAATCAAAAAATCGATAAACTTAGGCTTTCTTGATTTTTCCTCACTTGAAAAAAGGCAATTCTATTGCCAAGAGGAGCTACGTCTGAATAAAAGACTGGCACCTGCATTTTACTTGGACGTTATACCGATCACCGGCACCGTTGAGCATCCACAATGGGCAGGTGAAGGCGATGTGATTGAGTACGCGATCAAGATGCGTGCATTTCCACAGCAGGCGCAACTTGATCGTGCGTTGGCCCTTGGTGAATTACAATCGTGTCAGATTGACGTTCTCGCAAGACACATAGCCAACTTTCATGACCAGACAGACGTTGCCGACCAGAACAGTGTTTATGGTGATTCCACATGTATTTATCAACCGATTGAGGAGAATTTTTTTCAGATACGTGAGCATGTTAAAAATGGTAGGGCTCTGAGTTCGCTTGCCGAGTTGGAGCACTGGAGCAAATCAACTTTTCATGCCCTGCAACCTCTTTTCGCTGAACGTAAATCTGGCGGTTATATCCGTGAATGTCATGGAGATATGCATCTGCGAAATATTGCTTGGGTTGATGATGCACCACTGGTATTTGATTGTATTGAATTTAATCCGGCCTTTCGCTGGATTGATGTTATGAGTGATGTCGCATTTCTGGTGATGGACTTACAAGATAGAAAAGAACCTCGCCTGGCTCAGCGATTTTTGAATAAATACCTGGAATATACTGGCGATTATGCAGGGATGGGTGTGCTTCGGTTTTATCAGGTGTATCGTGCCTTGGTTCGCGCCAAAATTGATGCTATACGTGCCGATCAGGCAGGTATTATTAAGGAACAGCAGACTGAAGCCGAAAAAGATTTTTTAGATTACCTGCAATTGGCATTGAGTTATATCCGACCTGTAAATCCCCAACTTGTTATCATGCGCGGAATGTCAGCATCAGGAAAGAGCACTGTAAGCCAGTCACTCTTAGAAACTTTTGGCGCGATTCGGATTCGTTCAGATGTCGAGCGTAAAAGATTGTTTGGCTTGAAACCTGATGACGATGGGAAAGCCGCGGTGGGCGAAGGTATTTATACTACAGAGACCACGATCAGTACTTACCGAAGACTTGAGGAACTAGCAGCACAGCTAATTGATGCCGGACATTCGGTGATTGTCGATGCGGCGTTTTTACAATATCAGGAGCGAGAGAAATTTAGAAAGCTGGCCGAAACCCGGCAAACAGCATTCGTGATCTTAGAATGTATCGCAGATATTGAGACGTTGCGTCAACGGATAGTTCAGCGTAAAAACGATGTATCCGATGCGGATCTGAAGGTTCTTGGTATGCAATGTTCCGAGTGGCAGCCTTTAGAAAAAGTTGAACGTATCAATGCTGTGACCATTGATACTGGAGCACCGGTCGATATCGACTCTTTGGTGGCTCAGATCAAGGACAACTCTTCTCTCTGAGGTCGTCCTGAGATACCTTGACTGCGTTGGAACAACTGAGTATTCTACGTTGTTTCTGTGTTATTGATCGTACCTGGTGATTACGCATAGATACTTTTTAGGCCAATCAATGCAATCTATGCAATCGGCTCCTTATCAATCTTACCCATCCTTTTTTTTTACTATGCAACCACAGAATACGGATTGTAAACCAGTCAAAAAGACCGGTATTAGCAGACTATTGGCAGCTTTTTCGTATTCGCTGGATGGTTTGCGCAGCACGCTCATCTCCGAGGCAGCATTTCGTCAGGAAATATGTCTCGTTGCTCTTGCTTTGGTCGCACTCTTCTTTTTACCACTCTCTGGCGAATGGAAGGGACTGCTTTTTTTGGCTACCACCGCTGTTCTCGTAGTCGAATTGTTGAACTCGGCAATTGAGGCGATTGTGGATCTCGCATCTCCTGATTATCATATCCTTGCCAAGCGTGCCAAAGACATTGCAAGTGCTGCGGTGTTAATCAGTATTATTCTTGCTGTACTCTTGTGGAGTGGTGCCGTTTTTTCAATAATATCTGTTAGATCGTAGTGCTGGAAGAACGGGTCATTGACAACTCTTTTCGATATCCGCTAATGTTTTTATGTCTCAATGAAAACACTCGTCAATGGTGAACTCAATTTAAGAAAAGGAAGCTTGTTTTCAGATCGCTGGCCGCGACGTTCATATCCTCTCTTATAGGTATGGGCGTGTGTCTTACCGTGAAAGAATCGATGCGTTTGTTGGAAAGTAAAGGTTGATCACCACTATGCAGTTGCCGCATTTACCCGTCTGTCATGTTATACCCCAGCTAAAAAATGCGCTCACCAACAATTCAGCGGTGTTGGCAGCACCTCCCGGTTCCGGGAAAACCACCATTATTCCATTGGCTCTACTGGATGAACCATGGTTGGCAAATAAAAAAATTCTTATTTTGGAGCCGAGGAGACTGGCAACCAGAGCGGCCGCCGCCCGGATGGCCTTTTTGCTGGGGGAAAAGGTCGGAAAGACAATTGGGTATCAGATTCGTTTTGATCGACAAATTTCCAATGCCACTCGCATTGAGGTGCTCACGGAAGGAATATTGACCAGGCGGATTCAAAATGATGCAGACCTAAAAGGTGTGGGACTGATCATTTTTGACGAATTTCACGAACGATCGGTTCATGCCGATTTAGCTCTGGCGCTTTGTCTGGATGTGTGTCAGATAAAAGATGATCTTCGGCTATTGGTTATGTCGGCCACACTGGAAACTGCTCCCATTGCCAGGTTACTTGGTGACGTTCCCATAATTATCGGTGAGGGGCAAAGCCATGAAGTCAAAATTGAATATCTTTCGCGGGAAGTAACAGGTAGGATCAGTGATATTGCAACCGTGGGAATATGTCGGGTTGTCCGCGATCAGCAAGGCGATGTGCTGGTCTTTCTACCTGGTATCGGCGAAATTAAAAATGTCCAGCGTCAACTTGGAGGTGTTCCCGATTTCCACGATATATTGATAGTTCCTCTCTTTGGTGATCTCTCCCAGAACGACCAGGACCGCGCACTTCTACCCGATCCAGCGGGGAGGCGGAGGGTGATTCTGGCAACCTCAATCGCTGAAACAAGTCTCACCATTGAAGGCATTAGCTGTGTTGTGGATGGTGGTTGGTCGAGGCGCCCTCAATTTACACCTGGCAACGGATTGAGCAAGTTAATCACCGTACGTGTGTCCAGGGCGACAGCTCGCCAGCGCGCAGGAAGGGCTGGACGGCTCGGACCGGGGTATTGTTTGCGATTATGGACGAAAGGCGAACACTATAGCCTGCCTCCTTTTCACCCCCCGGAAATTGTTTCCGTCGATCTGTCCGGTCTCGCTCTGGAGCTTGCGCTGTGGGGAGTCAGACGTCCAGAAGAGCTGCGCTGGCTTGATCCTCCCAGGTCTGGTCCCTTTCAACAGGCAAGTGAACTACTCCGCAGCTTAGGAGCAATTGATGAGCTTGGGTATGTCACAGCCGCTGGAAAACAGTTAGCCTGCCTGCCACTTCATCCCCGTCTTGGCCATATGCTGCTTATGGCTCAAAAAAAAGGACAACTTCCACTGGCCTGCGATATTGCCTCTCTTTTATCTGAAAGAGATATTATCAGCCGTGATGGTCCTAATCCCACAGCCGAACTCCGTTTGCGACTACATTTACTTGAATTATGGCGCAGTAATGGTGCCGACAAGGTCAAACGGGAAGGGGGTGATCCTGAGATATGCCGTCGTGTTGATCAGGCATCTCGCAGGTGGCAGAGTTTGATAGAGGGTGAAAACAGTCCCCGTGACATCGATGAAATCGGCAGTCTTTTGGTGTATGCGTACCCCGATCGAATTGCACGCCGCCGTTCAAATGATCGAAAGCGATACCTTTTGGCCACAGGACGCGGAGCTCTTCTTCCACCGACTGATCCATTGGCTGCGAGTGAATGGTTGGTGGTTCCCCATCTTGATGCTGGTTTTACGGAGGGACGGATCTACCTGGCCGAAAGTCTGGAGCTTGCCAAACTGAAACAAGAGCATGGTGCATTGTTTTCTGAATCGAGAGAGATCTATTGGGATGACGTGTCAGCAAAGGTTATAGCCATACGTCGTCTTTGTTTGGGGACAATTATTATCGAAGAACGACTATTAGCCGATACGAATCCTCAGGAAATAAGCCAGGCTATGTTGACAGGAATTAGAAAGATGGGGCTAGAATGTTTAGGCTGGAGCCTGAAATCACGGCAAATCCAGGCTCGCGTCAATTTTCTACGTGGTCTGCAACCGGAAATGGACTGGCCCGATTTGAGTGATAGTTCGTTGCTGAGTGATCTCAGTTGGTTGGAGCCATACCTCGTTGGCATGAGCAACGCCGAACATCTCAAAAAAATTGATCTGGTAGATATCTTCAAGTCTATGTTGGAATGGAAAAAACAACAGCAACTTGAGCTTGATGCACCAACCGGTTTTGTCGTACCGAGTGGATCAAAAATCAATATTGAGTATCGCATGGAGGCGCCCCCACTGCTCGCTGTTCGTATTCAGGAGATGTTCGGGTTGACCGAAACGCCCACCATTGGCGGTGGCAAGGTTGTTCTGCTTTTACACCTGCTCTCCCCTGCACGACGTCCCATACAAATTACCTCGGATCTCGCTGGATTTTGGCAAAACAGTTATTCAGAAGTTAAAAAAGAGCTTGCAGGCCGCTATCCAAAACATTATTGGCCAGATGATCCTTTGGTTGCCGAGGCGACCAGAGGTGTGAAACGAAAGAAGAACAAGGCAAAGTCAAAAACATGAGAAACATAGCTTTTGGATACTCAACTCGCTGTAATATCAGGTGCGCTCATTGTGTGGCGGCCGGTGAAATTGTGACTGATGTAAAGATGGAACTTGCTCAGGCTAAAGAGATCATACGAGAAATGGCTAGAGCTGGTGTTACCGGAATAAGTTTTACCGCGGGTGAACCGTTTATCTATTTTGACGATTTGTTGGAATTGATAAAGCTGTGCAGGAAATTAAATATTTACACCAGGATTGTTACCAACAGTTATTGGGCAAAGAGTCCAGAAAAGGCAGAAGAGCGACTTGGCCTGCTTAAGCAGGGTGGTCTTTCGCAATTGCGCATGAGCTACAGCAGGTGGCATCAGGAACATGTTCCGCGTGAGAATGTGCTGAATGCAGCCCATACTTGCCAGAAAGACGGTATAGATTACTTCATTTCTTTTGTAACTGATTTTACCGAGAAAGATGACACTTATGAACAATTCCTTCGAGACAACAAACTGAAATATTTTCCGGAACCGGTTATCTATGCAGGACGGGCCGATAGTTTTGGTCGAAAAACTCTCTTCACCGATTACCAGGAAAATCGTTGCGCGATGAATCCTTATCTTGCCCCGGACCTCAATATGTATGCATGCTGCGACGCCGGTAGTCATTTCACAACCACCAATTTCTTCCTTCTCGGCAATCTAGAGAACCATTCCATCGATCAACTCTTGAATAAAAGTGAAAGCATTCCGCTCTATAACTGCATCCGGTCCCTGGGCATTTCAACTATCGCGTCATTTTCCGGAATAAAGTCGCGGGAAATTGTTACCTATCGCAAATGCGAGTTGTGTAAGATATTGTTTGATTCACCGCAAATGCTCAGGATTCTCCAGGAAGCTGCATTGTCAGAGTTGCCGGGATGGGTCAGGTAGTGTATTTCTTGTCCCAAAAGAAAAAGTATTTAATCGACACAGTCAGTGTGAGATGCTAATATTTCTTCCCTATGAGAGTGAGCGTTGATTTCTTCACTATATACGATTCGCCAAACATAAAATATTCCGTACAAGGAGCAATAGAACAATGATCATCAGACGAATCATAAAACCGACCAGCCCCCTCCTTTTTCTTTTGGCCTTGAGTGTTTTCCTGCCACTTAGTGCTGGACTGTTTTCCGCAAGCGGTGTTGTTGCCGCTGTCCGATATGTGACACCTAGTGCGGAAGTTGTTCTCAGGACGGGCCAGGGAACCGAATATAAAATTGTCGGCATGGTAAAGGATGGTGATGCCGTTGAGCTCCTTGATGAAAGTGATTCTTACGCTATGGTTCGTCTTGCTGATGGCAAGGAAGGGTGGATGTTGAAGAGATTCCTGAGTGCTAGTCCACCACTTTCTACTGTTGTTGGGTCTCTTCGCACTGAAAATGAACAGTTAAAACAAAAACAAGCTGAAGAGTCCAAGATAAACGAGGAAGTTTCTGCGACCCTTAACAAGACCGAAGCCGAACTGCAAGCAGTCCTCACCGAAAGGGATCAGATTAAAAACGAATACGAAAACCTGCAGCATGATACGGCTAATGTGATTCAGATCAAAGAGGACATGAAGAAGGCAAAGCAGGAAAATGATTCACTCGTAAAGGAGATAGCCTCCCTGAAAGAGGAAAACAACGGGCTAAAGAAAAACAACTCCATCAATTGGTTCCTTGCCGGTGGCGGTGTGCTGCTTGCCGGAATAGTCATCGGAAAGTTGTCCAGTAAGTCACGCAAAAGAAAATCCTCACTTATGTAGGTTTGGAACACCATGTAGTGACCTGGGGAAAACTTATCCTTTTTCCCGGTGATCATCGGATTGCTGATGAATGCTTGCCATTCCTGCTGCTTCTATTGCTTTACGACTCAATTCGCCTCCTGCCGTCTCAGCCGCTTCTGTACCCAGAATGAGTTTGACGATCTTTTGTCTGTCATACTGTTCTATGGGAGAAGTCGGTAAGAGTCGGTCGTCTATTTGTGAAGTATGAACCATTTCAGCTCCCTGAAGTTCATCCAGAGCAGCTTGAATGAATAGAGGGGAATACTGGGGGAGTTTGGTAGCAAGGCTGGAGATCGTGACAGGCTGCCGAACTGCAAACGAATGATAAATATAATCCATTATATCAAAGGCGGCTCCGAGTTTGAGACACGGGGTGCTTGAGATGGGTATCAGACTGTAGGTTTTCACGTTCTGAACGGCAAATGCTACCTGGGCTCCGGTAAGAATGAATGTCCATCCCAGATACATCCAGACAAGAAACAATGGCAGCGTAGCGAAAGAACCGTAAATAGCATTGTAATTCGCAACCCCCAATTGGAGACTAATATAAACATTCTGCACAGTGAACCAAAGGAGAGCCGCCAGGGTAGCACCAATTGCTGCGGGGAAAGATTTTACCCTGGTATTAGGGAAAAATATATACATCACGTAAAAGCTCAGGGTGATAAATAAGATTGGTATAGGTTTGAGCAATAGTGATTGGAGCCAGTCAAAGGGGATCAATCGGTCCATTTTCGAGGCCAGCACCGGACTTTTCAGAAAGGCAATAGCGGCAAAGGCGATGTTGATGGAAATGGGCAAAAGAATCATCAGGGTAAGATAGTCGGCAACCTTTCTTGGAATCGACCTGGCAGCGGAGACTTTCCAGATAGTGTTCATTGCCGATTCAATATGACCAAGGACCAGAAGAACACTGATCAGCATACCGGCAACACCGAAGGTGCCGAGGGTTGCAAAATTGGTTTTGTCGACATAATCAAAAATCTTGTCGACTGCTGCACGAAGGTGGCCCGTGAGGTTGGTGTCTTTTTCAGGCAGGTGTGTGGTGATGGGGTTAAACCCTTTGACAGGTGTCGAGAACACAGAGTTGTTACTGTTCTCCAAAGACTCAATATAAGTATACGCCGCTCTTCGCATTTGATCTCCACCACCTAGCCCCTTGACCACTGCTGTGCTTATTGCCAGTATCGGGACGAGAGAGAGCAGGATTGTGTATGTCAGGACACTTGATCGTAAGGAGAGTCCGCTTGCCTTGAACTCATAGAAGGTTATGAGAAGAACCCGCAGGAAATAATGCATGGCCGAGGTGAAGCGAGAACTATCAGAGATCGGTTTGTCTGCCCAACTTTTGAGAGAGGCGTGGTAGGAATTGCCTGAATGGAGTGTCGTCGTCATTGGCGTTTAAACTGATCAGTTTTGGATCTTGAGCCATTTTTCCAAGACCTGAAAGACTATCTCTCTCTTTATTGGCTTGGTAATATAGTCGTTCATGCCCGCTTCAAGGCAGAGTTCCCGGTCACCCTTCATGGCATTGGCTGTCATTGCCACAATTGGAATAGTATTGAAACCGTTTTGTCGTATACAGCGGGTCGCTTCGTAGCCATCCATTTCCGGCATCTGGATGTCCATCAGTATTGCATCGAAGCCTTCCGGGTTTTTGGTGAAGGTTTCCAGAGCCTGCTTACCGTTTGATGCAACCGTCACTTTGTAGCCGGCTTTGCTGAGTATAATGCTGGCAAGTTTCTGGTTAACCGGATTGTCTTCAGCAAGCAAAATCCTTGTCGATTGTTTCAGCTCTTCTCGTATAGAATATTGGGTGACGAGTTTTTCGTCTTCCGGTTGTTGCTTATTTTCGCGTCCCTTATCCAGGATTTTGGATATGGTTCGAAGAAGGATCATTCGACGAGATGGTTTGGTTAAAAATGCCGTAAAACCGGCATCTTTACACTTCTGGGCAGTTCTGTCAGCAGAGGAGGTATATGCAAGAAGCGGAATGTTAGGATTGACAAGCTTTGAGGCACGAATCCGGGTCGCAAGATCCAAGCCCGATACAAGTGGCATTTGCAGGTCAAGGATTGCAATTTGGAACGGTTTGTTCTCTTTTTCCGCAACGCTTAGAGTGGCAATTGTCTTCGTTCCGTCAAGGAGTGTTACTACTTCCATTCCAGCTTTTCCAAGAACGGCTCTCAGGATCTCGTTGTTAGCTTTGTTATCGTCGACGACCAATACCTTCACGCTTTTCAGGTCTTCGGTGATGGGATGATATTTCTGACGGGACGATGTCTTTTTCATCACCGCCAGAAAATGGAAGGTTGTCCCTTCTCCTTCCGCTGACTCCGCCCAGACATGTCCATTCATCAGACTGGCAATTTTCCGACAGATTGACAAACCCAGTCCTGTACCACCGTATTTCCGGGTAGTACTCCCATCTGCCTGTTTGAAGGCTTCAAAGATCGTTTCGCACTTTTCTTTGGCAATTCCGATCCCTGTATCCCTGATTTTACTTAATATGGTAAGAGTCTCTTCAGACTCTTCCTGAACTTCCAGGCTCAGTTCCAACTCCCCTTTCTCGGTAAATTTTGCCGCGTTGCCGAGTAGGTTGATCAGCACTTGGCGAAACCTTCCTGGGTCCCCTTTAATATTTGCCGGTAAATTGTCGTCGATGCGACAAAGCACCTCAATAGGTTTCCCGGCCACCCGTGGCCTGATGAGTTCGCAGACATCATGCGCTGTGATTTCCGGATCGAAGTCAATATATTCAAGCGTCATTTGACCGGCTTCGACTTTTGAAAAATCGAGAATGTCATTGATTAATCCCAACAATGCCTCTCCACTGCGTTTGATGGTCAATGCGCAGTCACGTTGTTCCTCGTCAAGAACCGTGGTGAGAAGTATGTCGGTAAATCCGATGACTCCATTCATCGGCGTGCGGATTTCATGGCTCATGGAAGCGAGGAATTCGCTTTTTGCCACATTGGCTGTTTCGGCGGCCATTTTTGCCTTGCGAAGTTCCTTGGTCTGTTTTTTAATCTCAGATTGCAGGGTTTTGGAGTAGTTTTCCTGATGCTCATGAATAGCCCTGTAACTACGCTGAGTTTCTTCGAGCATCTCTTGGTGCTTGGAATCCAATACTTGAAATTTACGGTTGAACTGGTTCTTTTGGATAGCGATTTTCTTGTTGAGTTGTTCGGCTTCCTTTCTGTCAAAATACCCAAATAACGCCAATTTAATCAGACAGCAGATGTCGTCTGGCCGGGAGTTTTCATGTAGGGCGTAAAATACGAATTTCGCCTGCAGCAACGGTACATGCGAGGCAAAGTGCCGTTTGCTGGAGGAGAGTACCGGTGCTCCAGCTTCGGTTTGGTCTTTTACAGTATTTACCAGTTCTTCAATGAGGCTCTCTGGGAAATAGACAGTATTATTTCCGGGAATCTGTATGCCTTCTTTGTTGATAGCAATGGCCGTAATAGCAGGGATTTCTTCCTGAAAATAGGCAAGCAACTCTCGAATGCCATTGTCATAATAAGCTGTTTTGTTGAACAAACCGGTCATGCTGGATATGCCTCATTAGGAATGATCTGCATTTCTTACCTAAGCTACCCGTAAATGACTTCTGCCTTGGACATTTCATCTGGAAGATCTTCAATCAAGACGGTGTATTCATCGAAATTGTCTTGCAGATGTTCGATAAGCGGTGGTGATATCTGCATCTCAATATCAGGCAGTGTTGCAAAGTCCAATTGGCCTGTAATATATTCGGAAATCTGGATGATCCCTGTAAGGCTTGATGGTTCAATTTCGTCAACGATCAAATGGTGGTCTCGGATGGCCATTTGGATAGTTTCAGGCATATTCCAATCAAGTGTCATGAGGTAGCATATTTCACAGTGATCCGTGGCAAATAGCTCTCGCTCCAATTCAAGCAAAGAACTGGTTGACTTGCATGAGGTGCATATTTTATGGAAATCATCCCGTCGGACTTGTTCTTCGATCAAAAGGCCGAAGTCATGCAGAATTCCGCACAAAAAAGCATCATCTCCGTTAATCCCGAAAATTCTTTCGGCGACCATTTTGCTGCAGATGGAAACCGCTGCGCAGTGAACCCATAATTTTTTTTTCGAAAAGATATCATTATTTTCAGGTCCAATGAAAATGCCTTTCAAGGCATCTGTTACCACTAAATTCTGTAGGTTCTTCATACCCAGAAAGGCTACTGCACGGGCAATTGAATCAACGGTCTGGACCAGTCCGTAGTAGGGGCTGTTTACAAGCCTCAATAAACGGCTCACCAAGACGGGGTCCATCTTGATGATTGATTCAAAGTCCTTCATCGTTGAATCCGGGTCGTTGATCAGGCGGGTGACAGTAGTAATTACGTGCGGGAGGGGATGTATATCAGTGAATTTTTCAACAAAGCTCTTGGCGGCAGACACGCATAACCTCACGTTTTTGATTGTAAATCTTATAGCGTCTATTCATTAACGATCGGTTACCCTAATTCTTAGTTACTCCCGAACAAAAATATTTGAAGGCCAGCATAGGCTCCGATATCACCACCGGAATTTTCAGTTCGATCTCGGTTTATACCAGAAAATTTAGATTGGGAAACAGTACATTAATGGGCAGGCACCTGATAATCAACTGGAAAAAATTTCTCTTTTTGTTATTGCCTCGGATTTGATCCGATCAAGGAGTTCAGCCAGAACCGGCTTTATATTTTCCCGGATGTCGCCTGCCACAATAATATAAAGGAGATCATCACCCGGCTGGAAAGTTCCGGAGAACGCTTCAACAATAATGTCAAAAATACCCTCACGCTGAAGATATTCCTGTCTGAGAATTTCAATTTTTGCGATGTCAGGGGTGACCTCAAGTGCAGTGACTGCTGTTCGGTCCTTTCTTGACCAGTTGCGGACGACTCCGTTATGGATGAGGATCATGCCTACATTGTCGATGAATTCTGGTCTTTTCTTCAGTTCTTTTATCGTACTGGTAATATCCATTGAAATCCTTTCCGATGAAATAGGAAATTGCAAATTTCTCTAAATTTGTTGTGTAATAGGAACTATAAGTTCCTGGTCCGTGTTAAGTTTTGCCAGATTTATGGCTGTATTATATCGTCTCAAGAGCCAGAGAGGGATGTCAAACTTATTGTAACAAAGATCCCATAGGGTGTCCCCGGAAATCACCTGGTAAATTTGTTGGCCAATTATCTTAAAGGCCGAGAAAAATTCCATTTCTGTATCCTGCAAGAACTCAAGACGCTTCTTTTTGAAGAGCGTTGGTGATAGTTGTTCGAAAACAAGAAGGAGCTGTTTGCCTGGATCAATCTTTTCAAATGGCTTGAGTCCATTGAGGGTAGAGAGAGTTACGCCCTTTGTCCCCAGCCAATCTGAATACAGTCCAAGAGATTCCTCTGGTTGAACGGTTATGTACCCATATGTTTTGCCATTTTTTTTATGTATATTGAAAATGTTGTATGCGGTAAAATCTTTCATCGATAGAAAATCAAGACCATTTTCCGACGGGTGTGGTTTTTTACCCGCAAGAAGCAAGGTTGTTGTTGGGCCATTATTGGAAAGAATATTTTTAACATTGGCAGGGGCCGAGATTTTCGGAATATTGTTTTCGGTCCTGGCAATTTTTTTTACAGCTTTAGGAATCCTTAATCTCTGCTTGAGATAGATTTTTGCATACTCGTCAAGATTGTTTGCTTTCATCAAGCTTTTTAGTGAAACACCGTGCAACCGGGCGATGCTTATGGCGGTATCTCCCTTTTTAACTTGATGATAGAGACTGGGCTTCTGCTCTTTTTTGTATAATGAGGAAGGGATGGTGGCGAGTAGACGGTTGGATTTTTTTTCTGCTGGAAGCCGGATAGTATACCCTTTTGGGATATGCTTTTCCCCACTGATAACAGATGGCTGCAGAGCCGGATTGAGTGACACTATTGTCTCCGGTGATATGCCGAAGTGACTGCTGGCATCTTTTATATGGACATATCCGGGAAGTCTGAGGTATCGAGAGTGTTGAGGCGGGTCAAGTGTAACCTTCGAATTTTTTTCCAGTTGTTTGGCAACGTTCAGCGCTGCCAGAAATTCGGGATAAAAATTCTTTGAGGCAAATTTGAAGTACCCTTTATTATAATTTTTGAACACTCTTTCATAGTCTCCCTCTTCTTTCATGGCCCTCAGCATACCTGCCAAGCCGTAGTTGTAGGAGGTGAGAGCCAGGGGCCAATCGTTGAGGGTACTGTAGCTGTTTTGTAGATATTTGGCTGCCGCCTGAGTTGCTAGGATTGGGTCAAGTCGTTCATCAACCGTATAATCTATCGTCAGGTATTGTTTTCCTGTTGTTCTGGTGAACTGCCAGATTCCAGCCGCTCCGAATTTAGAATAGGCTCTAAAGTTGAAAGAGGACTCCACGTGAGGTAAGTAAGCCAACTCCTCAGGTAAACGATATGCTCGAAAAATCCTCTTTATTTCCTCGATATATCTTCCGGAGTGGATTACTCCAGCGAGAAAACGCTCCTTTTGGCCTCTCTGGCTGCGGACATTGTCTGCTGCCAGAAGTAATTTTTCGCGTTTGTTTTTGCCTGAAAAAAGGGAGTGCTATCTTTATTTCTTCGCGGGTAGATGGTTTTTGGTTGGCGAGTTTTTTAAGAATTGCCCTGTATTTCTCCACGGCTCGTTGTTGAAAAATGGAATTGAAACGAGCAGCTCCCGGCAAATCATCGCCAAGGAGAGGAATAACTTCGTATATCTTTGATAAATCTTCCGTGTCATGTATAACTGCCTCGGTGAGACGATAATGGGAATAAATTTTCTCCCAAAATGCGACATTGCGACTAATGGCTTTGTAGTTGGGGAAAAAGCTGGTTATCTGTTGTGTTTGCCTGGCAGGATAATGCTGTTGAAAGTATCAACCAAAGCACCAACATAAGTGCGGATATTCTACGTATTGAGAAAGATTTCACAGGTATCAGAGTCATCATGAGAGTATGGTAGTGTGTTTCGAGAACAGATATTAAACGTTATAATTGAGTGTATCACAAGAGAGGGAACAGCGGAATATGTATCTTCATTTAATGGTAGAAAAACGGGGGAAAAAATGTACACACCCATAGTTGCGACCCTGGGATACATATTGTCTCCAGATCGAAAACAAACCTTGCTGGTGCATCGGAATAAGAGAATTGAGGATCAGCATCTTGGTAAATATAATGGTTTGGGAGGAAAGATGCTTCCGGATGAGGATATCTATCAATGTCTGGTCCGTGAGATCTACGAAGAAGCGGACATTATTTGTGAAACTGCGGTGTTGCGAGGAACGATAAACTGGACCGGTTTTGGGCCGCAGGGGGAAAACTGGTTTGGTTTTATCTATAGAATAGAAAGTTTCACTGGAACGCCAAAGAATTCCAATGAGGAAGGTGATTTGGTCTGGGTTGATGTCGGGGAGATTCTGAAGCTACCTATGTGGGAAGGGGATCGGTTTTTTTTACCAATGGTGTTTGATGATGATCCCAGGGTTTTCCATGGCTTTATGCCATATGACAATGCCAGGCCGATCGATTGGCATTATTCTAGAAACTGATAGAGGTTGCAGTGACTAGAGCGCATGGTGTATTCTCTTCAAAAATGAGATAAACAGCAACCGACTCTGACAAAGTACCAATAGTTGTGACGGTCGAAGAGGTGGTGAAATCTGCAGGCGTTCCCGTCGGATAATAGTCGATTAGAAAACAATACGTTAAGAATATAAAAAGTAGGGGGATATGATATGGAGCAGGAGAGTGAACTGCAGAGGTTGGAAAAATTTGTTGAAAAAATATTGACACGCTTTTCCGCACTGAAAGCAGAAAAGGCACAACTCGAACAGGAAGTGTTTGAGCGTGATCTGTTGATAGAAGAACTGAGAGACAACATTTCTTCAAAAGTTTCAGAAAGAAATGAGATAAGTGACCGGGTTAATAAAATTGTTGATCAGATAGAAGAGTGGGAACTTAATCTGGAGCAAGTTGAAGAAGTCGTAACCATAAACTCTGTTGAGGTCACAGAGCTCGGAGAAGAAGAGCTACAACCTGACTCGCATGAATCCGAAGGAACAAGATACGAAGCTGAGAAACACAAACAACACGACCTTTTTACGATGACTGGAATGAAAGAAGAAAAATAGAATGCCTTAAATTCCGGTGTCGGTACTGTGCCCATCAGCGGAACACTCGTCAGAGCCCCGCATGTAGGAAGCATATACGCATACAGATCAAGGTAACCCCCCCCCGTGAAGAAGGGTAATAAATTGTGAAGCATTAATTAACGTTGGATCAAGATTGATATGTATGAGACGGAAAGGTTGGTAAGATTTGAACTGCTTGGACAGGAATATAAATTCTATACCGCATCCTCGGAAGAAGAGCTGAGGACGATTTTTTCCTTAGTTCGCCAACTTGTTGAGACCGCTTCACCGCAAACTACAGGAACCCTGCCCGTAGGGAAGGTCGCGATATTGGCCTGCCTCAATATTGCATCCCGTTATGTTAAACTTATGCAAGAATTTGAGGGGTATAAAAGGGACTCTGAGGAACGAATTGTTCGACTCAACGAAGAAATCAGATCCAAATTACTTTCTGAATGATGTCTTGAGGTATAATTTGTTTTCGTTTGCCAGAAAGTCTGTTATAGTTCTATTAAAGAGTAAGTTGATAAAAAGTTAACGAATTAAACATCGAATGTTTCGATTGGACCTATCGAAACTAAAAGTTTCCCTGCACTGTTGGTGATCTTCAGTGTGTGTTGAGCCAACTCTCAAAAAAAGGGTAACTCCGCTGATCACTCAAGGAAAATCGGTTACCGAATTTCCTGACGTTGTTATGAGGCTACCCACCTATTTTATAGGTTTAACTTTCCTGGTGACACGGCAGTGTGGGGAAGATGTCTATTCGGATGAATAGAGTTATTCGCTCGTTTTTTCTATCCGGCTTGATAATTTCCAAAAAAATGTTTTTGGAAAAAATGAAGCCGGTTAACATATAAAAGAAGATTGACCTCAGCTGGAAATTGCTGTTGGAACTAAAAACAAATTAAGGGAAGCAGGACTGCTTTTTTTAGATATTTCTCTGGATTAGGCGATCAGATCGGCTCGTCTGGATTGACTTATTCTTACATGAAATTGTGGAATAACCCCTGGAATAAGGGGCAGTATAAACATATGTTCTGTTTACTGGTATTGCAATTATCTGAATTTAAAACGGATTGCTCAGTTTCAGCTTGGTAACGATAGGCGTACACGAATACATTGTGCGTTAATGCCAGGGATAGAAAAATGGATAAGAACCTGAGAATTATCTGCAAATTTGAGGAGAGCCAGCAACTGGTTGAATGTATTTGTTTGCAAGGTTGTTGATCTCAGGTAAGTAATAACAAGAGTAGTGGGTGTTATTTATATCGATCATTTTGCTCCGGTCGCAAAACGTGGCAGGTTAGATCTTCCTCAAAATTCCCTCCATTTATTTTGGTTTCCTCTGCTTTTTTCTTCTGTCCTGTCAATCACCACCAGATAGGATCGTTCAATGGATTTATCAAACCATCCATATTTACTCGTCTGCATTAGTCTCCTCATTGGTACATCCCTGGGTATTTATCTCCGGAAATTGGTAGTTGAGGCGCATGAAAAAAACATAAAGATTCAAAGTAATCAGATTATAGAAAATGCCATAGTAGAAGCAGAGCAGCTCAAAAAGGAAGCACTGCTTCAAAATAAAGAGGCAGCGTTCCAGATTAAACAGGCTTTGGAGACAGAGCTTAAAGCGGAAAGAGAAGAGTTTAAAGAGGAACAACGACAGCTCAAACGAAAAAGAGACAGTCTCAAGAGAGAGTGGGATAGTTTCGATCGTAAACAAACTGATCTCTACAGTAGCGAACGACTGGTCAAAGAGCAGGAAATTGAATGGCAAGAGAAGCATAAAGAAATAGATATACTGGTAAGTGAAAAGCGTTACGAATTGGCACAATTGGCTGGGATAAGTCAGGAAGAAGCTAAGAAGCTGCTTATGGACTCCCTGGAAAGTCAAGCCCGAATGGAAGCTGCCAAAAAACTTGTCAGGATAGAAAATGAGATGAAAATGGAGGCGGACCGGAAAGGTAAAAACATTCTGGCTCTGGCAATATCTCGGTATGCCGGCGATTATGTCGCAGATAGAACAGTGTCAATGGTTCCGTTGCCAAGCGATGAAATGAAAGGACGGATCATTGGCCGGGAAGGACGGAATATTAGAGCTATTGAGGCGGCTACCGGAATCGATATCATCATTGATGATACTCCTGAGGCCGTGATCTTGTCGGGTTTTAATCCGGTACGTCGTGAAGTAGCTCGATTGTCGTTGCTTCAGCTTATAAGTGATGGTCGTATACATCCTGGCCGTATTGAGGAAGTGGTCGAAAAAATGACCAAAGAACTTGAGATAACCATGCGTGAAGCCGGAGAACAGGCGACTTTTGATGTTGGGGCTCATGGGGTGCATGTCGATCTGATAAATTTGCTTGGACGGTTAAAATATCGAACGAGCTATGGGCAGAATGTGCTGCAGCATTCTCTTGAAGTTTCTTTTCTCTGTGGAATAATGGCGTCTGAACTGGGTGTGGATGTGAAGATGGCCAAGCGTGCGGGATTATTACACGACATAGGCAAGGCTGTTGATCATGAAGTTGAGGGATCTCATGCTATAATCGGTCGAGATCTCGCTAAAAAATATGGGGAACCTGAGCAGGTGGTGTATGCCATTGGTGCTCACCACGAGGAACAGCCGCCTCTTAGTATTATCGACATCCTTGTGCAGTCGGCTGATGCTCTCTCCGGTGCCCGACCTGGCGCCAGAAAGGAAATGCTGCAGAGTTATGTTAAACGTCTTGAAGACCTTGAGGCCATCGCCAACGGGTTCAACGGAGTCGAGAAATCCTATGCCATTCAGGCAGGTCGAGACTTGCGGATAATTGTTGATTCTGGAAAAGTAAAAGATGAGGATGCCGCACTCTTAAGCCAGGATATTGCCAGATCGATAGAAAGTAAATTAACCTACCCTGGTCAGATCAGGGTTACTGTTATTCGTGAAACCAGGGCTGTAGAATACGCAAAATAAATAAGAAATAAATATAGGCAGAGTACACCATGGCGTCGATTGAAGAGCAGCTGGAATTGATAGAGCGAGGAGCTGTTGACTGTATCTCCCGTGAAGAATTGATTAAAAAACTGAAAAAATCCCAGGAAACAGGTATTCCCCTTAAGATCAAAGCCGGTTTTGATCCTACTGCTCCTGATCTGCATCTCGGTCACACCGTTCTGCTGCAAAAATTGAAACATTTTCAGGATTTAGGTCATGATATCTACTTTCTGATTGGCGATTTTACCGGAATGATCGGTGATCCTACCGGCAAGTCCGAAACCAGGAAGGCTTTGACTGTCGAGCAGGTTGCAAAAAACGCAGAATCTTACAAGGAACAGGTCTTCAAAATTCTTGATCCGAAAAGAACCAGAGTCGTTTTTAATAGTGCATGGCTTGGAAAACTTACTTCCATTGATATGATCAAACTGGCGTCCGAACTGACTGTTGCCCGTATGCTGGAGCGTGATGATTTCCATAACAGATTTGAGTCAGGTAAACCGATTTCCATCCATGAGTTTCTTTACCCACTTATTCAGGGGTACGATTCTGTGGCCATGGAGGCTGATGTAGAACTGGGTGGAACAGATCAGTTGTTTAATGTGTTGATGGGCAGAGACCTGCAAAGGTCTCACGGTCAGGATCCGCAGGTGGTTCTCACTATGCCTCTTCTGGAAGGGTTGGATGGCGTCAACAAGATGAGCAAATCGCTCGGGAATTATATCGGCATTACTGAATCTGCTGATAACATCTACGGCAAAGTGCTCTCTGTCTCCGATGATTTAATGTTCAGATACTTTGACCTGCTCAGTGATTTGAGCAGTGAGGAAATTGCTGACCTCAAGACTCGGGTTGAGAATAACCAACTTCACCCTAAGGAAGTGAAAAAGCAGTTGGCGCGAGAACTGACCGCACGTTTTCAGGGTGTAGAAGCGGCCGAGGCGGCAGAGGAAAATTTTGAAAAGGTCTTCCAGAAAGGTGGAGTGCCGGATGATTTGCCTGAGATGAGATGTGCTTCCACTGAGCCTGTGCCTTTACCCCAGTTGTTGTTTGATGCAGGGCTTGTGAAATCGACCTCCGAAGCAAGAAGAATGATTCAGCAGAGTGCTGTATCAATTGACGGGGAAAAGGTTACCGATGTGCATTTGGTAATTAATCCGTTGGGGGAAATACTGATTAAGGTAGGAAAGCGGAGATTTAGTAAAGTAGTTTTCGGTTAAAAATGTAATTGTAAGCTATCAAAAAGGGGCAACGGCGAAGAAATCGGTGTTACCCCTTTTTTGTTGTAAGATATTGTCTGCTTTGGATCAAGAGGTTTCCTAATTGATAGTAGTCTCTATGCTTTTTTCTAAACAGCTTTTGCATATTCCGGAAAATTCAATATGATGACCAAGGATTCTGTAATTACTGGCGTCTTCTGCAACTTGATTGATATTTTCTTGAACTGCAATACTAATGTCATCGACCCTACCGCATGACGAGCATCGAATGTGGTAGTGGGGGACTACGGTAGCATCAAATCGCTTTTGGGTACCACCAACTTCAAGCTTGAGAATGATACCTACATCCGCCATGAGTTCCAGGTTTCTGTATACCGTTCCAAGGCCGATACGAGGTAAGCGCCTCCTCACCATATCATAAACCTCGTTTGCGGTTGGATGGGACTTCACCTTTCCTAACTCTTCCAGAATAATTTGACGCTGGGTCGTTAACCGCATATTCGGTAACTGTTCCATAATTTTACCTCAAAAAAAAAAGTATTGATAAACCTTATTAAACGATAGCATATATCATCAGAAATACAAAGCCAAGGAAAATCAGCTATAACGATTTTCTTTAAGGAAATGTCGCGGAAAAGGTTAGAGAGAAAAGGACTAATTAGAGGAATGTAAAAGCCAGGAATAGTCTATTGATGTACTTGCGGATTGAAATAACCAAAACGAAGTGCAGGAAATTCTTTCTTCAGCATTTCCAGCCATTGGCGAATACCCAGGGTTTGATTGTCTTTTGTTAGGTTGAGGCTTTTCTGGTAAAATTCAGGATCTATGTTCAGGTTACGTAATTGGATAAAGTCCGGGCGGTGGAGCCTGATTAAGAGGCTAAGTGCATCATATTCCTGCAATGAGTCTGTAAATCCAGGAAGAACAAAATAATTAAGAGATACAAAGCGCCCATGTTTTTTCATTACATCAATAGATGTCATGACATCTGAGAAACTGTAATTCTTCGGGCGAAAATAAGAAGTGTAGCAATTTTCTTGTGCAGAGTTCAGGCTGACACGGAGGCTGTCAAGTCCGGCCTGAGCCAAACGCTTGATACTAACCGGTAGACTGGAGTTCGAGTTGAGGTTTATTGTGCCGTTTATAGTATTGCTTCGGATGCGTTGTATAGCTTTTTCGATGACACCAGCTTGTAAGAGCGGTTCTCCTTCGCAACCTTGCCCAAAACTGACAATCGGATTTTCAGCTGTATCAAGGTGTGAAATGGCAATCTGGCTAATTTCTCTTACACTTGGCACAAAAGTGATTCGATCCTGCGTTGAAGGGCAACAGCCAGATGCTTGCAGGGAGATGCAACCAAGACAACGAGCATTGCAGTTGGGCGAAGTGGGTAAGGGGGCTTCCCAACGACCGAGGAAGTAATTTCGTGCAGCCGGGCACCCATAGGTGAGACAACACTTTCCCAAGTGCTGTATAAGCCTATTGTCCTTAAAAAGGCGAAGTTTTTTCTTGGTAAGCCGTTGAACGTCTGCTTGTCGATACTGGTCTGCATCCTGCCTTTTGTCAAGGTCGCTGCGAAATCCTGCTACCCAGAACCTGTCATCATACCAGCCGACTGCGGTATACGCAAAGAGTGGTAGGATCGGGGCTCCCGGCTGGGTCTGATAGCTGCTTGATAAAATTGCTGTATGGGCGGGGGCCATGAAAGCAGCAACTGCCTGCACCGGTTTGTCGTTTTCGTAAGGGTTTTCAGCAAGGAGAACCGGTTCATCCGAATTCGGATCCCAACCAACCGGTAGACGGCCTGGCAATGTGAAGAGTTCACTGCCTTCGGGCAAAGGAATTAAATCCTCAAGAGCTGGCAGGACGAAATTTCCATTACTCATGCCAACCAACTGAAGATCAGTAAATTCTCTAATATTACCTTCCTCGTCGGCAAATAAAAGGGCAGGAGTGCCTCCGGGATGTTCCATTTAATCTCTGAGAACTCTGAATACGCTGTCAACCGCTCTGTAAATATCAAGATCATCACCAAAAATATCCTGAATCGCTGGATGTTCAATGAGATCTTCTACAATATATTGGGTGAAATAAAGGCTGACTACATTAGGATCCTGAGCGATTGTTCGGACAGGAGCAATCTTTACCTGGAGTTCGAATTCTTCAATATAACCAAGTTTATTTAACTGATTTTCAAAAGCTTCCCGCATTTGAGAAACAGAAGTCGTCTCTATTATTTCTTTGTCGATCAATCGCTGAACGAGTTTTGCTGCAAATTCAGGAGCATGATCCTTTGCTCTTATGAACATTTTTCGACGCTCCTGCTCCCTCTTGCGATCTATGGTACGAATGGTTTTGTCTGTTGTTCTGTTTGGACTGATGTTTACTTTGGCCATTAAAATCTCCATATAGTTGTCATCCCCAAAAGGAGATGGGAACGTTGCTTTCTTGAAATCTGTATGAATGCTTTATAATCTGAATACATAATAATCACTAGCGTAAATTTGCACTTGGTCGGCAAATTTTGTAGTCTGTTAAAGGTAGGGGCTCAGTATCATATGTTAGTTTTGGCTATCTTTTTAAGGTGAATTATGCAGAAAGAATATTTTGAGAAATACTGACTGAATTAGATAAAAATAGTTGTTTTTTTGGCATTTATTTGTATAATGAGAAGTTTATTAAGCAAAACAAAAGCGGGGGTTGCTCGCTGTGATTGTGAATAGTGTAATTATATTGTTGTGAAAAAAAACTTAAGGATCTTTTGGAGGTTCTTCCCATGGTATTTAAATTGAAAGCTGTTCTGCCTGTGCTACTGTGTCTCTCTGTAATGACTTTGTCTGGCTGTGGATCGAAAAAAGAAAATGATCAAGCAATGAAGGCTGAAGTTAAAGGGGAAGCTATGGGCGCCACAGAGTCGCTCGATTCAAAACCTCTTGGTATTAACGAAGGCCGGACTACTGAAGGGATGTTGCCCGTTTACTATGATTTTGATTCTTCTAATATCAGAAAAGATCAGGTTCCTCGTATTCAGGTTAACGCTGATTTTATGAATAACAAGAAACAATACGAGATCAGAATCGAAGGAAATACCGATCCTCGTGGCACCAATGAATACAACATGGCTCTGGGCGAAAGACGTGCTTTAAGTGCCAAGAAATATTTGGTAAATCTTGGGGTGGATGAAGCAAGACTTGGTACAGTAAGTTATGGTGAAGAAAGATTGTTGCTTCTTGGTAATGACGAACTTTCTTGGGCCCAAGATAGACGTGCAGATTTTGTGGTTGTCGAATAGAAAAAACTTTTGACTTTCCTTAAAATATTACGGAGTAAATAATGGCATCTCAAAGAAACCTGCTTGCAGGCCTGATTTTTTTGCTTGGCTGTTTTGCCGCAAGCAGCTGTTTTTCTGCCGACACTAAGATCGGCATCATGAATGTTCAAAAAATCATTCTTGAATGTGATGCAGGAAAAGCAGCAAAAGGGCGTTTTGATGTAAAAATGAAGCAACTTCAGTCCACCTTCAAGTCAGAGGAGGACGCTCTCAAAGATTTGCAGGCTGAGATAAAGAAAAAAAGCTCTGCCTGGAGTGAAGAAAAAAAGGCTGAAAAGATTCGAGAGTTTCAGAAAAATGGAAGAGAACTTCAAGCAAAAACTGAAGACGCTCGTTTCGAGATGAAAAACTTGCAGGACAAAGAACTTGAGCCGATTCTCAAATCTCTCGAGCAGGTTGTTAACAAGTATGGCAAAGATAATAAATACACCGCAATACTGGATGCTAAAAATGGTGTTGTCTATTTTGACAATGCAATTGATATTAGCGAAATTATTGTTAAAAAATTGAATGGAGCATTAGCAGGGAAATAATTTCTGGTAATGTGTATTACTGACACGATTGTTGACAAAACGGTGTAGGGGGCTTCCCTTTACATCGTTTTGTCGTTTATAGTGAAGGTGATCTATCCCTCCGGGGGAATAAAAAGAGCATTTCCCTTCAGGGGCTATTGTATTGAGGCTCCGAGTTTTTTGGGGGGATTTTGGCACGTATGCTATTTTATTTTTCAAGGAAAATAATTGTAGGTAGGCACTTATACCCCGATAGAGGTACTGAAAAGTATACCTCTTGCAGGGATTAGAGTTTGAACAGAGGGCAAAATCATGGCAATAAAAAGTATGACCGGTTTTGGCCGGGGCGAGTTTGAGAGAGGTGGGCGCGTTTGGACGGCCGAAGTCAGGTGTGTCAACAATAGGTACCTCGATCTAAAGATGAAACTCCCTCGCGGCTATAGTTCTCTGGAAGAAAAAATTCGCAAAAAAGTAACTGAGATTAACCAGCGGGGTAGGGTCGATCTCTTCCTTTCTGTGAGTGGGGATTTTTCTGATTTGCAGGAAGTTAAGGTGAATTTGGCTCTGGCAGGATGTTATAAGGATGCTCTACAAAACCTGTGCAAAGAGTTTAGTCTGAAAAGCGAGATCACCCCGCAGTTACTGGCTGGTTATCCAGATGTTCTGGTGCGAGATCAGAAAGATGAGGATTTGGCCGTGGTTTCTGAGATGGTAGAAAAGGTCATTGATGCAGCTTTGGAAAATTGTGATACAATGCGAACCCAGGAAGGTGTGGTGCTAGCAACTGATCTGATTACCAGGCTGAGTTTTTTTGAGAAAACAGTCGAAGACATTGAAAGAAGTATTCCAGAATTACTCGAACAGCGGAAAAAAAATTTACAGGAAAGACTTGAAAAACTGTTGGCCAATGTCCAACTGGATCCGGCTCGCTTGGCTCAAGAAGTAGCTATAATGGCTGACAAAACCGATGTTACTGAAGAGATCGTGCGATTACGTTGTCATATCAGTCAGTTCAGGATGTTCCTCGCCGAGGAAAATGGCATTGGACGAAAGCTCGATTTTCTCATTCAGGAATTCCTGCGCGAGGTGAATACTCTGGCGTCAAAGATTAACGATGCGACCGTGACGCACCTCACAGTTGATTTAAAGAGTGAACTCGAAAAAATGCGAGAGCAAGTCCAAAATATAGAATGAACTTAAAGTTCTTTCAGCTGGTTTATTTGGACTGCTAATTGTTGCTTAAAGGTAAGTGCCTTCAGATTATAATTTTGGATCTTGGTGAGCTATGCAATTGTTGAACGTTGGCTTCGGCAATACTGTAATGGTGGAAAAGATTGTTGCTGTCATTAATACCGGTTCCTCCCCTGCTCGAAAACTGAAGGAGGCTGCAAAGATGGAAGGCAGACTTGTTGATGTGACTGAAGGGAGAAGAACGAGATCAATTCTTGTTATGGAGTCAAACCATGTTATCCTTTCTTCCGTTCAGCCGGATACTATTAGTCAGAGGATGCAGGCGTTGCACCCTGGGCATAATCTGACTGAATATTTTGATCAGCAAAAACCGAAAATGTAGGTGAATGTATGACTGTAGGCAGATTATTTGTGATTTCCGCTCCTTCCGGTGCGGGCAAGACTACTTTGCTTAAAAGGGTAATGTCCGACATCCCAGGGTTAGTCTTTTCCATCTCCCACACAACACGAGAGCCTCGACCAGGGGAGCGGGACGGTGTCGATTATCATTTCGTGTCCCGAGCTGAATTTTTGCAGATGATCGATAAAAATATGTTCCTGGAATATGCCGATGTTCATAACAATCTCTATGGAACGAGTACCGATGCCATTGGTTTGCAGCTTCAGGAAGGTTTGGACGTTATCCTTGATATCGATGTGCAAGGTGCCGCTATATTGCGAAAGAAAGGACAACCCGAGGCAACACATATCTTTATTTCCCCTCCGAATCTCGTCGAACTTGAAAGAAGACTTCGCGGCAGAGGAACAGAGAGTGAAGAGATGATCGAATTGCGACTAAAAAATGCTGCTGCCGAGTTGAATGCCGCAGCAGCGTACGAGTTTCTGATCATCAATGAGAATGTAGATGAGGCAGTTAGTCAATTGTCCTCATTAATTTTGGCGGAACGCGCAAAAGCGCATTGATTGCCTACCGGAAAACCCATCAACTAATACGTGATATAATGAAAAGACAGGGCGAGGGAAGCAAACAGCCGGGAGAGAAAACCATTCGATTGAGTGAAGATCTGTTGTGGGGCATCCATCCGGTATGCGAGGGATTGGAAAAAGAACCTCACAGATTCACGGAAATCATATTACAAAAAGATAAACGGGGAAGCAAAATCGAAGAAATTATCGAAATGGCCCGTAATCAAAATGTTAAGCTAACGTTTGTTGAATCTTTGCGGTTAACCGGTGAAGGCAGTGCGCAGGTACGACATCAAGGAATAATTGCCCGAATTAGCGAAACCCCGCTTGTCGATTTCGATGATTTTGTTTTGAAAATGAAGACCCGTATTGCTGCAGGTGAGACTGTACGACTGATGGTGTGCGATTGCCTTCAGGACCCACATAACCTCGGAGCAATCATCCGTTCTGCATTGGCTTCGGGAGCTGCTGGAGTTATCGTAACTCGTGAACGTTCAGCACCGCTTGGAGGGACGGCGGCAAAGTCGTCGGCTGGCGCTATGTCGCATATTGACATCTGTCAGGTTACAAATCTGGTAAATGCTCTCAAAGACTTGAAAAATGCAGGTTTTTGGATATTTGGGGCAGTAAAGGATGCTGACGCTCATTCACTCTATCAGACTGATTTGACAGTTTCGTCCTGCCTTGTGGTTGGCAGCGAGGGAAAAGGTATCAGGCCACTCGTTAAAAAAGAGTGTGATGTGCTGATCTCCATCCCCATGGCTGGAAGTCTTGATTCTTTGAATAGCTCCGTCGCAGCGGCAGTAATTCTTTTTGAGGCTATGAGGCAGAGCTTATTAGGTGAAGCTAAATAGTTTCCATCCTGAAACGGCCCTTTCACCCTAACTCTTCGTTGTTCTCAAAATTTAATCCTCGGAATATCAACTATATGCCTGCGGTTAAATTTATCGAACGCCTCAATTTAGAATAAAATGCCACGTTTCAGGATAGAAACTAAATAGTTTTTATCCTGAAATGCCGTGCTGTTTCTGTTCGGTCTTAGCAAATGTACATAATGGAAAAACTCAATTTATGCTGACTGACCAGCGCAAGGTTTTTCCGGCGCAGAAGGGTTTTACCTTCCCATAAAGTTCGGGGACCTGCCACGGTTTACTTTCAAGAATAACCTGCTTTTCCGGCGGCTGTAGGCCATGGCGGTTACAGGCGATACCGCTGACAAAGTTTTGCAATAGGTCCAATTTACCTGCGTCTTCAAAAAGTTCGGCTAGCATCGGTAAAGCAACCGGTGCAGAGAAAATCCCTGCTGCACAACCACAACACTCTTTCTTATGTCTGGGATGGGGGGCCGAATCAGAGCCGAACATAATCCGTTCGTGACCGGTAAAGACAGCATCCCGCAGACGCTTTCGGTCTTCAGGTCTTTTGGCAATGGGTTTACAAAAGAGGTCGGGTTGCATAAGGTCGCCTATAACATCATCAAGAGTGATCATCAGATGATGGAGGGTGACGGTGGCTGAAATATTTGGGTAACGGTCAACTAAATCCACCGCTTTCGCGGTGGTAATATGTTCCATAATAATATGCAGCTTGGGAAATGTTTCGGCCAGCCGCTTGTAGATTGAGAGAAATTCAATTTCTCTGTCGAGCACGAAGCCATTTGTTTCCCCATGGACAAGCAATGGAATTTGCATTTCTTCCATCAGAGAGAGGGTTTCATCTATTTTCTCAAAATCAGTAACACCACTTTCACTCCTTGTAGTAATGCCCGCTGGATAGAGTTTAATTCCAATGATTTCTTTTCTGACTGCCGTGAGTTCTGCTCTTGAGTATTTTTTGAAGAAGAGAGTCATGTAGGCAGCAAATGAATTCGAATTACCGGTAGAAATTATTTCGTTTTTATAGTTTCGAACTTTCTCCAGTGAGTCTACTGGGCTGACAAGATTGGGCATTATCACTGCACCGGCAAAGCAAGCAGTGGTGAATGGTGCGATTTCCTGTAGCATTGCGCCTTCCCTCAGATGGAGATGCATATCGAGAGGGGAGTTTAGGGTTATTTTCATGTATTAAAAGTTGACCTGGTATCTTGATGCTTCTTCTATTGTTTATTCAGTAATTTTAAGAAAAACATCCTGGTAGAGTTTCCGGTACCCCTCAATACTACTTGGATCAAGCCATCGTTCGTAAGCCGCTCTATATCTTTCGGTGGGACGCTGTTTGAGAAGTACTGCGTTGATGTTTTTTATCGTTTTTTTGCCCCATTCGTTTTTGGAACATGCTACATAGGTAATCGATGCATCATGATTTACCTGGTTTTCGATTACATTGAGCGTCATTATCTGATCTTTAATTCCCATTGTTTCGGCCAAATACATCGCCTCTTCAGGTAGTCCGGCGAGTGCGTCAATTCGTCCTGCCAGAAGCATTTTAAACAGATTGAGTGAGAGTTCTGGGCCCTCATAAACAAAGATATTGTGCTTGTTGCCGTATTTGTTGAGAATATTATCGAACTCCACTCCAAAGGATCGATTGTTGGATCTGCCAACGACCAATGTATTGCTTTGGAGAATTTTGGTGAGACTCACGTTCTTTGTACTACCAAAGGTATTGAACTTTTCCTTATTAATTATAAGGACGGTAGGCAAGGTGATAACGCTGGGGATAGAAAAATAGGCAAATTCCATACGTTCTGGTGTCTTATAAAGTGCTAAACCACAGGCTTTCTCGCCCTGTTTCCATTGCTGGTAATGTCTGGAAATATTGGCCTTCAAGTGCGAATGTTCATATTCCGGTAAGTTTTCGATTAAGATGTCGGTAATGAGATCTTCGTAGCCTTGTCCTTTAAACTCTCCTTCATGAATAAAAAAAGGTGGAGCGACGGCTTCCATCCAACTGATGGAGTCTTTTGTCCATGCTGCTGTGGGAGTCAGCAATGTGGCAACAAGGAGAAGTATAAAAGGGAGAGTGTGTCCTTTGGGCATTGGGTGAAACCTCCAGAGTATGGAAAATTGTAAATTTGATCAATAACATATTACGGATACAGAATTTTATGTATGGTCGAGCCGATCTGCTCAAGAGTGTAAGGTTTAGGGACAAATGCCATTGCGCCCATAGCCAAAGTAGCCTGTACATCGTCATCCTCGGCAAAACCGCTGGCAATGATTGCTTTTTGTTTCGGGTGAATTTGCAGAATTTTCTCGAATGTCTTTCGTCCATTTTGGCCCGATGGCATAATCATATCAAGAACCATCAGATCAGCAGCATTGTTGCTTGCAAATTCTATTGCCTCCTCCCCTGACGATACGGTTTTAACGGTATAATTAAGAGATGACAAGAGTTGGCAGGCAATTTCCCGTTGTCGCAATTCGTCATCAATAACCAGAATTGTTTCTCCTTGACCCTTGTAGTGTCTCCAATCTTTTGACTCTGGACATGTCGCTATTTCAGTTTCTACGCTTGGGAAATAGAGTTCGAAAGTGGTTCCTTTTTTGTCGCTGATGACATTGACTGTGCCACCATGGTCACGCATGGTGTTCCATACAACTGCCAGCCCGAGGCCTGTGCCACTCCTACCCATAATTTTCTTTGTGTAAAACGGTTCAAAAATATGTTCCATGTCTTGAGGTGTAATTCCGGAACCATCATCACGAACGACGATTTTTATGTAATTTTCTCCAGATAATTTCAGCTTGTTATTAGTTGAGGAAAGGCTCTTGGTATGATTTTTAGTAACAATAGAGAGAGTCCCTTTACTGTGAATAGCCTCTGCTCCGTTAATTATAAGATTCATCAGACTTTTTCGAACATGAATAGGGGAGCAGGAAATATTACGCAACCCTGGGTCCAGAAACGTGTCAAATTTGATAAGGGGGTATCGTATCTGGAGTTGCAGGAAATCAGTGGAATCGAGATAGGACCGAATCAAAACATTCGGAGCGATTATTTCTTTGTTGGCTGCGATCCCCCTGGCGACGGTAAGCAAATCGGATACAACCTCAGAGGCATCAAGTCCCGACTGACGAATTGCCTCAAGTGGACGTCGCAGATTGCTCTTTTTGTCCAGATCAAGAAGCAGCAGTTCTGGATAACTAATAATTCCAGAAAGGATATTGTTCAGGTCGTGAGCAACTCCACCGGCCATGAGACCGATAGCTTTCATTTTCTGGTCACGATGCAGTTGTTCTTCTAGCAGGCGTCTCTCAGTTATATCAATAACAATCATCCTCGCTCCGGAAACCTCGTCACCTTTTGTGACAGGTGCAGAACGAATGAGTATGGGAAACATACTGCTATCCCGAGCGATTGCAGTATACTCAATCAATCCAGACTGTTCTCCTTTGAGAGTGGTGCGGAAATTTTCTATTGCTTCCGCCCTCTCGTTTTCCTTGATAAGCTGGAAAAAATTTACATCAGTTTTCTGATCATGAGTGAGTTGCAGCTGATTTTTTGCCGCTTTATTGGCGTAGGTGATATTTCCGGTCAGATCTGTTTCTAAAACCATTTCCGGAAGCAAGTTAACGAGGTCGTGAAATCGTCGTTCGCTCTCCCGCAGATTTCCGGTACGTTCCTGGACCTGTTGCTCAAGCAATTTTCTATTCTCGGAAAGATGGATGATGAAAATTATAGTCAGTAAGAGTAGCGAGAGAAAAATGAAGATATTGATGAGCGGGAAGATGACCCATATATATTTTTCTCCATGTAAGATGCCGATTACCTGGTTATCGTGCATAATTTTCTCAGAAAGTTTTTTTAAACCAATGAGATGTATTTTGTGGAGAAAGAGTGACAGGTTGGTTAATGGGAGTGTGGTGACCGAGACAAAGGCGTTGTCCCCTGGTATGGAAACGGAAAGCGATTTATAATGATTGGTATTAACAGCTAACTGCAGGTAGCCGTGTGCACCGTTTTGATTCAGCGCCCAGACGTCATCGGCAATAATCGCGGCGTGGGTTTTAAAAAAATTCTGGTCGAGATCTGCGGTACGTTGGATATAGAGATAAGCGATAGAAGAAAAGACCAGCAGAAAAACAAAGGGGATATACAGATAGCGACTTCTACTGTTAGATATAGAAATCATATATATAAACTATTCTTTGTCGTGCTTTCTGCTAGTTGCATAGGAGCGCTATAAAATGATTAAAACGAAAATGATCAATTGTGTGGTTTGAAAACTAGAGTTTTAATATCACTGAGCTTGGCATGGATGTCAAGCGCATTTGGCGGACTACGTGAATTAATAAATCGAATCCTGAAGAGGTAAGGAGAGGCGATGGAAGATAGAATTAGACTCGGGGTGAGTTCTTGTCTGCTTGGCAATCGTGTCAGGTATGACGGCGGACATCAGCACGACAGATTCTTGTCTGATACTTTGGGGCAATATGTAGACTATGTGCCTGTTTGTCCAGAGGTCGAGTGTGGTCTAAGTATACCAAGAGAAGCGCTGCGACTCGTGGGGGACCCGGCAGATCCCAGGCTGGTTACTTCCAGGAGCCGAAAAGATTATACCGAGCAAATGAAGCGCTGGGCCTTAATCAGGTTGAGAGAACTTGAACTGGAAGAACTGGATGGTTTTGTGTTTAAACGTAAGTCGCCCAGCAGCGGAATGGCAAGAGTTAAGGTGTATTCCGAGACGGGGATGCCGAATAATAATGGGATCGGTGTCTTCGCAAAGTCTTTTATGGACCATTTCCCTCACCTGCCGGTGGAAGAGGATGGGCGGTTGCATGATCCGGTTCTGAGGGAAAATTTCATTCAACGGATTTTCGTTCATAAGAGATGGAGAGCGCTGGTGGCCACATCAAAAAAACGAGGTGGATTGGTTGATTTTCATACAACTCATAAACTGTTACTTCTCTCTCATAATGAAAAAGATTACCGTGAGATGGGGCGTTTGGTCGCAAAGGCCAAAGATCTTTCACTTGAGGAGTTGTTTAGCCGATATGAAGAGTTGCTGATGGGTGCTCTTAAAAAAAAGAGTACGATCAAAAAGCACATCAATGTTCTGAATCATATCTTTGGTTATTTTAAAAACGATCTTTCCAGTTTGGAAAAGCAGGAGGTGTTGGAGATACTTGATCAGTATCATCAGGGAATGATACCATTGATTGTTCCGCTGACTCTCATGAAATTCTTCGCCAAAAAATTTAAACAGGATTATTTAGCGAACCAGCACTATCTGGATCCTCACCCATTGCAGTTGAAACTGCTCAATCACGCTTAATCTTACCAGTGTGCCGTGGGAATATTGAGCTTTAACTGTTTGCACTCCACTGATTGAATGTAAGGTTTAGAGACCAGCGTCCTGGCATTTACCACAGGCCACTAACGACCGTGACCGGCGCCGACCGGTATGATCGATGGCGCCGGGTAAAGGACGGTGTTTTTTTGATAGCTGTCTTCACTGCCAATTGCAACAAATTAAATGAGTGCACTGGTGTCAGCAAGTGGGAAGCTATTTCTTTTTTTCAGCCATTTTAGCTTTGAGCAGGGCACCAAGGCTTCCCATTGCAGCCGCCGGTTTATCCTTTTTCTCTTTGGACACAAAGGCTTTGTATTCGGTTCGTTCCGTTTCTTGCTCAGTTTCAGCCGACACATAATCGGCAGGAACGAGACTGATCCTTTTTTCGGCAAGATCAATTGAGTCAACTTTTACGTCGATATTCTGACCTTCTTCCAAAACTTCTCGTGGATGATTGATTCTTCGCCCACCGCCGAGTTTGGAGATATGGACCAGTCCATCAATGCCGGGGGCCAGAGTCACAAAGGCACCGAACTGTGCAAGCCTTGCGACAGTTCCCTTATGGGTCGTACCTTCGGGGAAAAGATTGACCACTTCGTTCCATGGATCGGCCTGGGTCTCTTTATAACTAAGAGAAATTCTGTCCTTTTCCCAGTCCAGTTTTTTTATGACTGCCTGGACTTTCTGGCCAACGGTGAAATATTCTTCCACTTTATCAACCCGGCTCCAGCCGATTTCCGAAATTGGTATAAGACCGTCAACTCCGCCAATATCGACAAAAGCACCGAATTCTCTGATAGAGCTGACAACACCTTCGATGGTCTGGCCTTCTTCCAGCGTTTCCTTCAATTTTTCCCGCAGTTCTTCCCTTTCTGCTTCCTGAATAGCCCTTGCTGAAAGAACAATATTCCGGCCGTTTTCTTCAAAACGGGTAATCAGAAATTTCATATGGGTTTCCAGATATTCTCCCGCAGCATCCTCAACCCGCCGCAGACCCATCTGGGAAAAGGGGCAGAAACCCCGAACATTGCCACCGAGGGTGATCTCGAAACCACCTTTGATCTCAGCTTTAACAAAACCTTCTACCGGAATGGCACTTCGAAAAGCTTCTTCCAGGTGGGCGTTAGAAGCGCCGGAACCTATCGAAGTTGTGAAAAGCTGTTCGGACGATTTTGACTGAAGAAAATAGACATCAATTATATCACCGAGTTGACGGATGAAATTACCTTCACCATCCCTGATTTCGGAGCTTTGAAGTACACCTTCACTTTTACCGCCCACATCAAGGAAAGTTGTCTCATCATTTATGCCGACGATGGTGGCTTTAATTTTCTGTCCTGGTGTAAGATGGACGATTTTTTTGTTTTTTTCCGCTTTAAATAGCTCTTCAAAGCTTGCATTGTCTGTTTCTGTCATGTTTACCCTTTGAGAAAAAAGAGAACTGCGGTTTATGGTTTTGGCCAGGTCGTTTTCTTACCGGGCATTTATTGATTGTCTGCGGGCATCTTGATTGATTTTGGTCGAAGTTTGGCCATGAAGCAGTGCGGCAGGCTCTGAATACGTGGTGATCTTATGGTCAAACATACACTCTCCAACACGAATACGCTGTATCTTCAATTGATCAAGGTCGAGTAGAGCAAAACCAGCCTGATCATCCTCCCCTAGAAGCTGGCCGGGATTGATGACCAGGGTTTTCCCCCAATATTCTATTCCATATCGATGCGAGTGACCACAACAGATTATATCATAGTTGGACAGACTGGCAAGCCCTCGTGCTTGCTCCGGATAATGAACCAGTGCAATTTTCAAGTTATCGCAGGTGATTTTGCCGAATACTCCATGGTGAGTAATATTGGCATACTCTGTTGAGCATCTGCTTGAGATCAGATGCTGATCTCCGACATTATTGCCATAAATGAGATGGACCGGACCCTCAAAAAGGGCGAGTTCCTTGAGCATAAAAGGAGAAATAAGATCTCCGCAGTGGAGAAGAATGTCGATTGATTTGGCGTTACAGTATGCAATCGCCGCTCGAAGGTTGGCGATCTGATCGTGGGTGTCGGAAAGTATGGCAAGGCTGGTCATTGGAAATTGCTCAAATGTTGGTTTTGTGGACTGCCAGGGACAGAATACGGTCATTCTCCTGGAACATAAGGAGCTTATTGCACATCTCCTCTATAAAATTCCTTAAGGCACTCTCGGTGATCCTTGGAAAGGCAGTAAGAAGACTGGTGATTTCTGTGGGACGTTCACAAGCCAGATATATTTTTCTGGATGTTCCTCGCAGACGATGCAGGAGCGGTGCGTCTGATAACCTCTCCTGCCGGATGATCAGAAAGGTACTGCCATCACGGTAGGAGAGAGGGTGCTGTCTACTTTTTTTTCTGCGGTCGTGGAAATCATGCCAGGCACGAATTTTTTGTTTTACCGGTCGCCACTTTTTCTGTTGGAGCTTTTTGTCGCCTCTATAACTATTTATGAGCATGGTCATTGAATCTAAATAGTTTTTGGGATAGAGACTGCGGTTTTTAGGGTGTGTGGCCACCTTGGTTATAGAGAAATCTTCGGTTTGGGAATGGATGGGTGAACCATAGCCGAGGAAGAAGGTCGCGGCCTGAAGAGGAAGAAAAGGGAGAACGAAATCGAGGTTTCTGAGTGTTTCATTGATTTCCTCGTCTGTTGTGGTCGGAAAGTCGGTTATCAGGTTCCCTTCCATCCGGATTGCCGATGCGCTGCACATCTTCATGACTGCCATGTTGTCTATGGTCGTGGTACCTTTTGCCATTTTTACCAGCAGAGATGTGGACAAAGCTTCGATACCAACTTGAACGGTTTTTAGGCCAGCCTGGCTATACAGCTGCAATCGGTGAGGATCTGCGATACCTCGAATCTCTGCAAAAAAATCAATATCCAGCTGTTCTGTTCTTATCCTCTTAAAAAATTGGTCAGCTTCTTTTGGTGGCAGGGCATTGTCGGTGAAGGTGAAATGTAAACTTTCGTGGGTCTTGGTGAGGTACAGAGTTTCCGCAACCATCCTGTCGCTTTCTTTAAAACGATAATTCTGCCACTGCAAATTGAGATTACAAAAAGTACATTTATTCCACCAGCAGCCCCTTGAAAATTCTATCGGTAACATTGGAATGAAAGGCTGGGTTGGGAAAAGCTGTTTCATCTCATGAAAATAAGGAGTGTAATCCGGATAAGGCAGGTCGCCAAGTTTAAGAGATGTTGCTGAATTCTCAGAATTGGTGACAGGAACAGGGGGTTGCACAAGAATTTTCCCGGGTAATGTTCGGGTCCTGCCGTTAAGGTAGTGGCAGAGGTGGAGGAGTTGTAGCTCTCCTTCACCATCGATGAGATAGTCGATTGTTGGGAAATGTTGTATCAGAGATTCGCCGATGTCCCCGGAACATGAAGAGCCACCGAAGACAATCGGAATATCTGCAAGTTCTTCTTTGATCTTTTTCGCTAAATAGAGGGACGGAAACAGTTGACTAAAACAGATAGAAAAACCGATCAGGTTATATTGATTCAAGCTGATTTTCGAAAGTAACCGGCTACAGTTTTGTTCGACTTGTGTGACCAGTTCGTCGAAGTCAGGAAGAGGGGTAACTTTTCCAACGAGACATTGTCTGAACAGTTTTTGGGCATCTGCTCTTTTTTCGGGGAAGAGGAGTGGGGCAAAGAGGGCTTCTCCTGCCCAGCCAGAGAGGCCGATCTGGCTGTAGAGCTCGGTGGTGATAGCTTTGGCGAGATGAAGATACGGATGGAAATTGTCCACCCGGTAATCTGTTTCGCGCTCCAGATAGCTTTTCAGAGCTCCTAATTGGATGGATGGTCGATTGAAAATCGACCAAGGCATCGAAATCAGGGCGAGGCTGAATGGGGGAGAGGTGGCTGAACCCATTTTATTGCCTGATAATTTCTGTTCCTTTAGGAGGGACAAAGGAAAAGAAGGACAGGAGTTCATGGGGGTCTTTTCCGACCAGGCTGTTTATCTCAATATTACTGAAATTCAAAACAGTCACTGTGCCGAACTGATCCTGAATATTTATACGACGGATAAGAGAATCAGGCGTTACCCAGAGGTGGATATCCTGGACTTGGGATTGTGTTGTTTTGGGAATGAGTTTAATTACCTTGAATTCGCTTTCATTTCCCGACTGAAATTCTTCGTTTGCGGGGCGAATATAAAAATCTCTCGTCAGAATACCCCGACCTGTAAAAAATGAATACGTAAGATCCGCATCAAGAGTATCAGCCGGTGTGACGATCATCTGTTGCAGCTTGGCAAAATACATGGAAAAGGTTTTACCGTCACTGACCAGCACCTGTTTGTCCGGAGTGAGGTAGTCCCAGCGCATATAGCTTTTGCCATCGATTTTTAAAAAAGCAGCTTTACCCGAACCTTTACGTGGTCGACCAGCCATGTCACCAGTGGCCTCTTGGGAAAAGTTGAAGGTGAGACTTTGGATCTTATCGTAACGGGCCTGGAGTCGCTTTGCGATATCTTCAGGATATTCGGTACTGGTATCACCGGCATGAACAACAAAAACCGGGAGCAGCAACCAAATAAGAATGGAGAGTGTCTTGATGTGTATTTTCATTAATCGAATAAATAAATGTAGTGATTTAGAAATGATTTCAAAGCCTGCGCTTATCTCATGTTTGTTGCGATATAATCATTTCATTAAAATACTTTCCCCCTGCAAGGTATCAGAGAGGGAGTAGCTCAATCTTGCGACCGAAAATCTTGGTGGCGATATGAGTTACCGTCTCTGTCAGGTCAGTGACGAAATATCTGTTTTGGTCAGGAGTGTGCCCTGCCGTTGCTGCTACCATCGTAGTAGTATCCAGGTAATTCTTAAGAAAATGAGCAGTTGCCTCTGAACTGTCAATGAGATTTACTTTCTTGCCGATCCGGTGTTGTATCAGGTGTTTGAGTAGAGGATAATGAGTGCAGCCAAGTATCAGAGTGTCTATCTGTTGATTTTTCAAGGCGTGGAGATAGCGACGGAGTACCATCTTCGTTTCCTGTTTATCTATCCAATCTTCTTCCACCAGTGAGACAAGCAGGGGACATGCCTTGGAAAATACTTTATATTCAGGGTGTAGCTCCCGAATTTTTCCTTCATAGATGCCACTTCGAATCGTGGCTCTTGTCCCGATAATACCGATCCTGCCGGCCCGACTCTGTGATACAGCTTTTTCAACTGCGGGGGTAATAACTTCGATGATAGGGATGTCGAATTCATACCTGAGACGATCTGTGGCTACGCTTGCGGCGGAGTTACAGGCAATGACAATAATTTTAGCGCCATTCTGTACAAGAAACCTGGTATTCTCAACCGAGTATTCAACTATCGTTTGCGCGCTTTTAGAGCCGTAAGGGGTTCGGGCTATATCACCAAGATACAAAAGAGGATAGTCGGGCAGGAGTTGTTCAACGGCTCGGGCAACAGTCATCCCGCCGACACCTGAATCAAAAATACCAATCATAAATAAAGAGAAAATTTGTAATGAGAACCGAAATTGGAGAAATCACTAGTTAAGGCCACATGTATACCAGAAAACAGGGCGAACAACAAGCAGCCAACACATTGGACCCGATTGTAGACTTTCCTGCATATAATCAATGGAACATGTTGACAGAAAGATCATTGGCAATTATTTTTGCAGTGATTCAAAGGACAGTCCGATAAAGACAAGCGGACAGATTGAGGTCTGTTGTTGTCTTTGTTTTTGATAGGTTAACGTTAATGTTTTGCAATGTTATAGGTGAAAAAGAAATGCCAGTTTACGAGTACGAATGTCAGGAGTGTAACAAGGTCTTTGAAGTTCAACAGAAAATTGCCGATAAACCGCTGAGCGAATGTCCTGAATGTAATGCGCCAGTGAAAAAACTTATGTCCATGAGTTCTTTCCAATTAAAAGGTGGCGGTTGGTATGCAGACGGATATTCGAGCACTGCCAATGGTAGTTCCACAAAAACAGCGCCAGCCAAACCTGCTGAAGCGGCAAAATCCTGCCCCGCTGGTGGCGCTTGCGCGAGCTGTCCTGCTACTACTTCTGCGTAAATAGAAAATTTTCATCCCGGCCTTGTCAATTATGAGGCTGGTTTGGAAATGATGGCCATTGCGTCTCCATAGGAAAAGAAACGATATTTCTCCTTGATTGCTGTTTTGTAACAGTCAAGGAGAGTTTCTCGGCCACACAGGGCAGATACCAGAAACATCAGAGACGAATCCGGAAGGTGGAAGTTGGTAATTAAATTATCTATTACCTTAAACTGAAAGCCCGGATAGATATATAAATCACACCAGTCTTCGATTGCTTCAAGATGGCCTGTTCTTATTGCCCCGTATTCCAGAGCCCTGACTGTAGTGGTACCCACAGCCCAAATCTTGCCTCCTCTGTTTTTGGTGAAGGCAATTTTGTCAACAGTCTCCTGAGATATATTGAGATATTCCCGGTGAATCTGATGGCGGGTTATGTCCATTTCTCTCACAGGAGCAAAGGTTCCATAGCCAACATGCAGAGTGACCTGACCAAATAAAGTACCTTGCTCCATGATACCCTTCAATAACTCGTCGGTGAAATGAAGTCCGGCGGTAGGGGCAGCAACAGCCCCGGGCTGGCTGGCATAAACGGTCTGGTAGCGGTGGACATCTTCGGCTGTTGTGCCATTGTTCCTGGAAATATAAGGTGGTAGAGGCACCTGGCCGGAACGTTTGAGGGTTTCCGCCAATCCGAGCAAATGGTCGTACCGGAGGCACAGTTTTACCTTGCCGTCGCCGAGATCTTCTTCAACCGTACAGGACAGCATTTCATTAATCGTGATCTGTGATCCGAGTTTGGGTCGTTTCGAAGATTTGATCAGACCGTTTGCGGTTGCAGTACCACTCTTTTTTTCATCGATTACCGGAAATTCCAGCAGGAAAACTTCCGCTTTACCGCCGGTCTCCTTTGTCCCAAGGAGCCTTGCCGGAAAAACCCGGGTATTGTTGACTACCAGCATATCTTTCTTGCCGATGAACCTGCCAATATCACTAAAATGATAATGTTCTGATTCTTCTGTTGCCTGCATGGACTACCATGAGGCGGGAATTATCCCTTTTCTCTGCTGGATGTTGGGCAATGAGCTGTTCGGGAAGGTGGTAGTTATAGGAACTTAGGCTGAGATCTTCTTGCATTATGTTCTGGATATGGGAAAAATGAAAGACCACTGGCTGTGGACAATGCATTAAGCAAAATTATACGTTAAAGTCGATGTCGATTATTGATCTGAGGACTGCCTGAACCTGCTACAGGTGAAAGGTAATTGTCCATTTGTCTCTTTTCACTCATGCTTACACATTGAGGAGCTGTTGTAAATACCATGATTCTGGCAGTTGCTGCAACCGAAATAGAAATGGCACCGTTTCTTGCCCAGATAACTGCGCAGGCTCTTTCCTGCCGGACTCTGGTGACAGGCGTTGGTCCTCTTGAAACAGCGCTTCGGCTCACCAAATTCCTGTGTGAAAGTGAACAACAATTTGATTTTGTCCTTCATTTTGGCGTCGGGGGAGCATATATCCTACCAGAACAGAGCTGTCAACCGAAGCTTCTGGACATTTGCCTTGCAGAACAGGAGGTCGCCGGTGATTTTGGGATTTGTCTGGGAAACGCAATGGACTATCTGGACAGTTCTCTTACCGGAGAGATTGTTTATGATATGGACAACTCTTTGCTCAAAAAATGTTGCTCTATTTTTGATCGACTTGGGATCATATATCACACTGGAGTATTCATCACCGTGAATGGAATTACCGGTACCAGAACCCGGGGAGAAATGTTGCGGTCCAGATGGGGGGCGTTGTGTGAAAATATGGAAGGTGCAGCCGTCGCTCGGGTATGCCGGGAATTCGGCCTACCTTACGCTGAGCTACGCTGTATTTCAAATTTTGTGGAGGATCGGGATCCTTCAACCTGGCGGTTGCAGGAAGCCTGTAAAAAAGCCGCCCATACAGCTATACATTTGCTGGAAGGAATGAGTAGATGACCAAAAGAAATGATTTATCCCTGGGCTTTTCGCCCTGTCCTAATGATACCTTTATCTTTTATGGCCTTGTCCACGGTCTGCTTGATTCACCCGGAGTAACCTTTGCTGAGCCGCTTCTTGAAGATGTGGAACAACTCAACCTGTGGGCTTTAGACAAAAAACTTGATGTTACCAAGCTTTCTTTTCATGCCTTAGGGCTTGTGCTGGACGAATATTGTCTTCTTTCTGCGGGCAGCGCACTCGGCAGAGGTTGTGGACCACTGCTGGTTGCCGGTGGTGCAAAACCGTTAGAAAAATTGCCAAAGATGACAATCGCCATTCCCGGGAAACTTACGACTGCGGCCATGCTGTTGCAGATGTTTTTGCCGGATTGCCACCGGTTTGTGGAGATGCGTTTTGACAGAATTATGGGAGCGATAAGCAAAGGTGAAGTGGATGCTGGGGTTATAATCCACGAATCTCGTTTTACCTATGGTGAGCAGGGGCTGGTTTGTCTGCAGGACCTGGGCCTGTGGTGGGAACAAACTACCGGACTGCCGATACCGCTCGGCTGTATTGCTGCCAGGAGAAGTCTTGGCCGTGAGAGAATTGAGGCTATAGACCGAGCCATCAAGGCCAGCGTGGAGTATAGTTTTGCCCATCCGGATGAGTGCATGCCCTATATAAGGAGTAAAAGCCAGGAGATGGAATCGGAGATTGTTCGAAGCCATATACAGTTATATGTGAATGATTTTTCCAGGGAATTGGGCAGTGAAGGAAAAGGTGCTGTTAAAGCCTTCATGGATCGAGGCCGATTGGCCGGTGTGATACCGGCAAGTAACGTAGAGCTAATGATATGATTATTGGAAAAGATTTGTTTGGTATCGGATACAGGGAACAAAAGCTGGTGTTTACTCTATATCAAGGATTCTAATGTGAACTGTATCAACCCTATTCCAGATCTCCAGGTATTTCAGATTTCGGGAAAAATTCAGGGAGAAAGAAAAGAATTTTTTCAACGCTTGCTGGAAGGTCTAGATCGGAGATTGCTTCGCAGTTTTTTCATGGAGCAGGTGACATACCGAAATCTGAGTCGCTACGCGTTGCAATCACTGGTGAAACAATACGATTTGGTCATTGTCGATGCCGGGGAAGATCTTCCTGAACAGCAGCTCCGAAGCGGAGATTATGACGAATCCATTAAGGACAGCCTTGTATGGGCAGGTTATGATGATTCGGCGATGCAGGGAATTACCCTCATTGACCGAATGGTTAGGAGAATGGATCAATTGGTTCTGGAAACTCCAGTCTGGGGCTGTATTCTGATTGGCGGTAAAAGTTCCCGGATGGGACGACCGAAACATCTCATAGAAGACGATAATAAAAGAACATGGTTGGAGCGAACAATAGATATCCTTCATCCTCTGGTCGACGGACTGGTTGTCTCAGGAGCCGGCCTGCTTCCGGAAAAGCTTAATGGTATTGTTCGACTGGCAGATATTCCTGGTGTGGCTGGACCACTGACCGGGATTCTTGCAGCCAGTCGATGGCAGCCGATGGTGACATGGGTCCTCGTTGCTTGTGATATGCCGCATATAACGTCAGAGGCAATACGCTGGCTTCTCTCCGGGCGTCGTGCCGGTTGTTGGGGGCGGGTTCCACGTTTAGCAGAGAAGAAATACTGTGAACCGCTCTTTGCGTGGTATGATTTTCGTGCTGCGCAACTCTTTGAGGAGCAACTCTTTGAAGAGAACATGCGAATAGGCGGTGTGGCCACTCATCCCAAAATTGAGAATCCGGTGATTCCCGACTCGCTACGTGCCGGGTGGAAAAATATTAATACGCCGGATCAATTATCAGCAGAAACGTAACCGTTAACCGGCACCTCATTTTCGTCCGTTCAGGCCACCTCACTTAGTCAACCATAGCCCGCCGGCTTTCCAGGACAAACCCGAAGCACTGTGTAAACTGTCGCTGGTCAGGGTTATGCAGTCTTTTGTACAGTTGAAACCAGATATCATTACCTCCTGGTATGGGGTGTATTTTACTTCAAAAAGTTGAGAAAAGGGCTTTTCGAAGTGAAAAAAAACAGTTGGTGTCGTGTTCAGTCAGCTTTGGCTGATTTTCTTTTTATCGAGAACGGATTACTATATTAATGAACAGTAAAGGTAGGTTGAACAAACAGAACTCGACCGTTTAGGGAGGATGAATGAAAGTTGACCCTGATGAGGTAATTCCTGATTTCGATCCGCATTTTAAAATCTTTCATGACCTCATGCCATTCAAGGTGCAGGAGATCCTTCTCGTCTCCAGTCGCTATGATGCCTTCATTATGGAGGAAGACGGTAGTATTGCAACTCGCCTCATCTCTGAATACCATGGCCTTAATTTAAGCAAACCCCCGAAGATTACCAGAGTTTCATCCACAGTTGAAGCGCTTGATCTGGTTAAGAAGAAAAAATTCGAAATGGTTATCACCATGCCCTTTCTGGGAGGCATGGACGCTTTTGCTCTGGGTTCGGCTATCAAAAAGATCCAACCCGATCTCCCCGTTATTCTTATAGGCCATGACATGCGATCTACCTTTCCCGATAAGGTAAACAGGAGCGGCGTGGATAAGATTTTTCTCTGGTGTTCTGAGGCAGACCTGCTACTCGCCATAATTAAAAATGTCGAAGACCATCGGAATGCCGAGGCGGATACCAAACGTGCCATGGTGAGGGTCATAATTTATGTTGAAGACTCTCCGCTGTATCGCTCACTGTTTCTGCCTCTTATCTATAGTGAGGTGGTGAGACAGACTCAATCGGTGCTTGATGAGAGCCTGAACGAGCGGCATCGTCTTTTGCGAATGAGAGCTCGGCCAAGAATACTCATGGCGACGAACTATGAGGAAGCACAGCAGCTGTATCAGACCTACAGACCATATGTGTTCACAGTGATTTCCGATGCCACATTTCGAAGAAATGGACGAGTCGATACCCGGGCCGGCTTTGATTTTCTCAGGTCAATTCGAGCTGAGATCCAGGATCTGCCGCTTTTGATGGTTTCCAACGAACAGAAAAATAGTGTGCAGGCTGAGCGGAATTCCAGCTGTTTTTATTGATAAAAATTCCCCATCGATCAGAGATGAACTCCACGTGTATTTCCTGAAAAATCTCGGATTTGGTGACTTTATCTTTCGGATGCCAGACGAAACTGCCATTGGTCATGCTTCGAACCTCTCCGAGTTTGAGAAACAGCTCAAGGTTATTCCAGAGGAATCGCTCAGGTATCATACCAAAAGGAACCATTTTTCAAATTGGGTTATGGCCAGGGCGGAAGTCATCCTGGCTCGTAGACTTCATATGGATTATGTGCTGAATATTGATGATCTGGAGAATATCAGGGAGGATCTGGTTTATAAGGTACATTCGCTCAGGAAATTGCGCCAACGGGGAATTGTGGTGAAATTTTCGGCGGATGACTATGATCCGGATATTATGGATTTTGTCAAGATTGGTAGCGGTTCCATGGGTGGGAAAGCAAGGGGGATAGCATTCATGTGGGCCAGTTTACAGGGAGCTTATCACGAGAATTCTGCGCTGAGTTCCTATACGGTCACCATTCCGAAAACATGCGTTATTACCGCCGAAGGTTTTGACGCCTTTGTTGAAGAAAACAATCTTCGTTCTGCTAAATATCTGCCGGATGGTCAAGTGGCGAATATCTTTTTAGACTCTGCATTGCCTGCTTGGCTGAGACAGGAACTTCGGGCTTTTTTGCGTAAATTTGTTCATCCCCTCTCCGTGCGCTCGTCAAGTCTGCTGGAAGATGGTCAGTTCAAACCATATGCCGGCCTTTATTCCACATATTTTCTGGCAAATAATAATCCTGATTTTGAGATACGACTCAGCCAGTTCGAAAGTGCCATTAAACTGGTATATGCCTCCACCTGGTTTGAAGGTCCCATCGCCTTTTCCAAAGTAACCGGCCATGGTCGGGAAGACTCAATGGCTGTCATAATCCAACAACTGGCCGGAGCTCAATATGGCAGTTATTTTTATCCAGCAGTATCCGGTGTCGCACAGTCTCATAACTTTTATCCGGTTTTGGATATGCGGGCCGATGAAGGTATAGCCCATATTGCCATAGGGGTTGGAAAAACTGTGGTAGAAGGTGGAAAATCACTCTGGTTTTCTCCGGCAAAACCCAAAAAGCTGGTGCAGTTTTCCACTGTCGAAAATATGTTGAAATACAGTCAGCGAGAGTTTTACGCTTTGGATATGAACCCTGAGTCGAGTGTTTGCAGCGAGATACATCCAATCTGGTGTTGACGAACCGTTCAGGAGGCGGAAAAAGAACTGCCTGTAACTATGCTGGCATCGACATATATCGCCGAAGAGCACAGGGTCAGGGATGCGAGTCTGCCGGGCGGCGTAAAGATTATGACCTTTGCCCATTTGCTCAAATACTCGGCGTATCCGTTGGCTAATATACTGTCTGAACTGTTAAAATTGGGTAAGGATGGAATGGGTGGAGAGGTGGAGCTTGAGTTTGCCCTGCAACTCGATCCGGAACCTGAAAAGTCAGTTTTTTATTTTTTGCAGGTGCGGCCAATGATTACCGGTGGTGAAATGGCCGATGTCCAGATCTGTGACCATGAGACGAAAGACAGCGTTCTGTTATGTCAACCAGTCTCTTGGTCACGGCAGTTTCTCGAATATGGCCGATATCATCTATGTCAGTCCGGATGCCTTTGATGGATCGAAAACCAGAGAGATGGCCTTGGAAATCGGTGAAATTAATCGCAGATTGCTTCAGGAAAATAAGCCTTTTTTACTTGATCGGTCCAGGCAGATGGGGCTCTGCTGATCCCTGGCTTGGTATTCCCGTCCAATGGGGGGACATCTCAGGTGTGGCGGCGATTATTGAGGTGCAGAGCGACAAAATCAGGGCCGATCCATCGCAGGGAACTCATTTTTTCCAAAACATCACCTCACTTGGAATACCCTACCTGACTTTAACTGAAAATCGCCATAAGGAAAGTGGGAGAAAGGATGATTATCTTCATTGGCAATGGCTTGAAGAACAACCTCTTGTCAAAAAAGGTAAATTTGTTCGTCATATCCGTTTGAACAAGCCTTTTATCTTGAAATGTGATGGTACAAAATCAGAAAGCGTCCTTTTTCAAATGGAAAGACCATGTGACATGGTATGTACTATTGAAGGAAAAGAAATCTGGAACCAAAGATCTAGTTTAACAGGAGGTTGTTGATGGATACGATACTCGGTCAGATCAAAGGCAGAGACCCGGAACAGCATGAGTTCCATCAGGCTGTTCAGGAGGTAGTGGAAAGCGTCAAGCCTGTTCTTGACCGAAACATCGAATACCGGCAGCAGTCGGTTCTCAATAGGATAACCGAGCCTGAGAGGGTTATTATGTTTCGGGTACCATGGATGGATGATGATGGTCAGGTGCATGTTAACAGGGGCTATCGGGTGGAAATGAATAGTGCTCTTGGTCCATATAAAGGCGGTTTGCGTTTTCATGCTTCAGTAAATCTTGGGATAATCAAATTCCTGGCATTCGAGCAGGTTTTTAAAAACTCCCTGACCACTCTCAGTATGGGAGGTGGGAAAGGGGGCTCGGATTTCGATCCAAAGGGTAAGTCGGATAACGAAGTGATGCGTTTCTGTCAGTCCTTTATGAGTGAACTTTATAGACATATCGGACCAAATACCGATGTTCCCGCTGGTGATATCGGGGTTGGAGCACGAGAGATAGGGTATTTGTTCGGCATGTACAAAAAACTGAAGAACGAATTCACCGGCGTATTGACGGGAAAAAGTCTTGGCTGGGGTGGTAGCCTGATTCGCCCGGAAGCAACCGGTTATGGTGTGGTTTATTTCGCTGCTGAAATGCTGAAGACCCGCGGAGACAGTTTGGAAAATAAACGTTGCCTGGTGTCAGGGTCGGGCAATGTTGCGCAGTATACAGTAGAAAAAATAGTTGAGCTCGGTGGAACGGTGCTTACATTATCGGATTCATCAGGATACATTTTTGATGAAAAGGGAATTGATCTGAAAAAATTGGAGTATGTTAAACAATTGAAAAACATTCGCCGGAGTCGGATCATTGAATATGCTGAGCAATATCCTGAAGCTGTTTATACTCCGGTTAACACTTTCCTGAGTTATAATCCACTGTGGGAACACAGAGCTGAATGCGCCTTCCCCTGCGCGACACAGAACGAAATCAATGGAGATGATGCTGTACATCTGGTGAACAATGATATTCAACTTATCTGTGAAGGGGCTAATATGCCGACGACTCCGGAAGCTGTCGATATCTTCCATGATCGCAAGCTGTTTTATGCTCCCAGCAAAGCGGCTAACGCAGGTGGGGTAGCTGTTTCCGGTTTGGAGATGGCGCAAAACTCGATGCGGCTTTCATGGCCCAGAAAGGAGGTCGATGACAGGTTGAAACAAATTATGAAATCGATTCACAGGACATGCCTGGATGCAGCTGACGAATATGGATCTCCCGGTAATTATGTGGCAGGGGCAAATATTGCCGGCTTTGTCAAAGTGGTACATGCCATGCTTGATCAAGGGCTGGTGTAGGTGACCGGGGAACACATTGCTTTTGTGCAGAGAGCTACACCATGAGGGACGTTACATTTACATACGATGAGAAATGTCGGGCAGAATTTTCGTCGTTGATCTCCAGAGTGGGGCATCTTTTTGTCTCAATTGACATACCGTGCCCTTATGGATTGCCCCATGTTGCCAGGTTTCATCAGGCCACCTTTGCTCCTCTCAGTGAAAGGGCAATGGAACTCTTTTTGGCGGCCGGCTATAGGCGAAACGGCAACTGCCTTTATAATATGGAATGTTCCGATTGCTCTGCCTGCATTCCCATCAGGTTGCATCCATTGGAATTTCGGCCAGATCGTAATCAAAAACGAACGGTTATAAAAAACCGTGATGTGGAGATGGCTATTTTACCGCTGCAGCCTGATTTGGAGACGCTTGGGCTTTGTGAGAAATTTCTCCAAATCAGGTACCCAAGGGAAAACAATAATGCGCCTGGATATTATCGGGATTTTTTCCTCAATAACATTGTGAACAGCGCTCAGATTCAGTATCGACTCGATGGTCGTCTGGTTGGTACCTCTATTATTGATATTGGATATAACTGGTTGAATGCAGTCTATTTTTATTTTGATCCCGATGAGTTCAGACGCAGTCTTGGAACCTACAATGTTCTGCAACTGATTGATTTGTGTCTGGAGTGGGATGTTGATTATCTTTATCTTGGATATCTCATTCACTCAGTTTCTGCAATGAGCTATAAAAGCAATTTTAGACCCCACTATATTCTCTCCGGTGATCGATGGCATTTTGTGAAGTAAATGGACTGCTGTGTTTTCTATTATGTATTCAGGACTCAAGTGATTATTTTATTTCTGTGGCATCCTGTAAGTCATCTGTTTGGGAGAATTTGATTGTAGTCGAATAAATTCATGTGAAAATTATGGATGATAGTAACCAAGATAATCTCATCGACTCCTCAGACGCTCTGCACTCGCGAGGGGAGAATGGGGCTGTACGGTGTACGATCTGTGCACATGGTTGTGGTTTACGAGATGGTCAAAGGGGAATTTGCGGTGTAAGGGAGCGGCGCGGTGATGAAATAGTCAGCCTTGTTTACGGTCGGGTTATTGCTGAGCACGTCGATCCAATCGAAAAAAAACCCATTTTTCATGTACTGCCGGGAAGTTTCTCTTACTCAATCGCTACTCCTGGCTGCAATTTCCGATGCCTTCACTGCCAGAACGCTTCGATTTCCCAAGTATCCAGGGAGGTGAATGTAGGTCATTCGGGAATTTTTCGTGATCCGGAGACTGTCGCTGCAACTGCCATAGAAAGCGACTGCCAGTCGATAAGTTATACGTATGTCGAACCGACAATTTTCTTTGAATTTGCCTATGACTGTTGCGTTGCCGCGAAAAAAAGAGGGCTGAAAAATATCTTTGTCTCCAACGGCTACATGTCAGACAGCGTTATTCGAATGCTTGCGCCAGTTTTGACGGCAATTAATATTGATCTTAAGTCGTTCAGCGATTCGTTTTACAAAAAAGTCTGCGGAGCAAGACTTGCACCTGTACTCTCATCCATCGCTCGTTTTAAAGAGTTGGGTGTCTGGGTGGAAGTGACGACACTTGTGATTCCCGGAATGAATGACAGTGAAAAGGAGTTGGCCGAGATAGCGGCTTTTCTGGCTGGTATTGACCGAGGAATTCCGTGGCACGTAAGCGGCTTTTACCCTGCCTATAAAATGTCTGCTGTACCGCCCACCGGCACGAAAATACTTGCCAGAGCCAGGGAAATTGGCTTTGAGCAGGGTTTGCAATACGTCTATTCCGGCAACAGGCCCGGTTCGGTCGGAGAAAATAGTCTTTGCCCCTCCTGTGGTGAGACTGTCATCGTCCGTCATGGATTTCAGGTTGTCACCAATCGTCTCCAGGCCGGTTGCTGTCCTGACTGTGGCAGTGTTATTCCCGGCATCTGGGAGTAGCCATTCTACGCTGATTTTTTTTTCTTCAAAAAAAAGTACCGACTGACGAGGGTGAGCATTATGGCAAAAATCGCTGCAGCTATGCCTAGCAATGCATTGTAAAATGGGGGGGCAGCCAGTGCGATTCGGATGATCAGGGTTGACAGGGCAAAACCTGAATTACGAAAAACTGCATAAAAAGAAGGTTGGAAGCATTGAGAGATCAATACCACCAAAATGTCTGTCAGAATCAATAGAGTATAAAAGTTATGGAGAACCTCCGCATGTGGAGCACCTGCCAGTGTCGCGATGCTGCTGCCAATCCCCATAAAGATAAATATTGAGAGCAGAATCAGAGCAATACCCTTCTTAGCGGCGACAAAATAATACAGATCGGCCGGTTGCATTTTTTCTTCGGTGATCCGTGCTTGAACTATATAATAATATCCCAACAGGGCAAAGATGATTAATGCTCCAAAACCGTCGGAAAGAATGTTCAGAACGGCTTGCTGATTGCCAACGAAAGTAATTGGCTCAGGGAAGTAAGAAAGTTCTTTGAAGGCATTTCGCATGAGAATAAGTGCCAGGATTTCAAACTGTTTTCCGACCGACCGACTAAATGAACAGGGAATAGTAAAAACCAGACTGATGACTTCGAGGATCAGGACGACGGTAAAGGCAGCCTGAACTGCAAAAAAATGGTTTTTGGGTACCAGCGATATAAAAGCATTGGGGAGCAGGTTCTGTCGATTTAATTCAATACAGATGATGCTGAACAGAAAAAAGAGAACCAGGCCGAAGGAAATTTTTCGGTGCATTTTCTCATGCTCCCACAGGTGGTGCAGGGGGTCAAAAATGTAGGTAATTTTGTCGTAGAGAAAGGTCATGAGTTGTGAAGTACGGCCTCGGTAGCAGATGGAATAGTGATAAAACATGTGGGTCTGGCGAAAATACGCTGCTGGTTTGTACCATGATTTATGCGAAATGGCAAACCGGACCGCAGCACTTTTCGCTTAAATTGCCTGGAACTCTCTACACCACAATTTCGTCATCAGACCTAACCATCATCATAAGGGGGGAGGGTGCAATTTTCATGACAAATTCGGTCTCGTCCCAGAGAGCATTGGTAATTTCCAGGCTATATTTTTTGCGCTATGATTATCTGTAGGCAAATCGTGCTCTTGTGTGTATTTTGAAATAAATAGTCAGGGCATTTACTGTTTAAAAAGGTGAGGGATTTGTAGGACTTATTCTTTCTCTGGTGGTTCCTGTTGTTTTAGAGATTGCTTTTTTTTCAAGCTGTCCCACCATTCAAGCCTTTTTTTCACCTCTTTTTCAAAGCCGAATGGGGAAGGCTGATAATAATTTTTTTCAGCCATATTGTCAGGGAAGTATCTTTGGTAGCTGTAGTGATTTTCGTAGTCATGTGAATAACGATATCCTTTATTGTACCCCAGATCTTTCATAAGCTTTGTCGGGGCGTTGCGGACGGCAAGGGGTACCTTGAGGTGGCTCGTTTTTTCAGCATCAGCCTTAGCGCTGTTATAGGCCACTTCCAGTGCGTTACTTTTTGGGGCAGTAGCGAGATAAACGGTTAACTGGCTGAGCGCAGTGTTCGCCTCAGGCATTCCAAGGAAGTGGACAGCATCTTTCACAGCCATGGCCTGGACTATCGCCTGGGGATCAGCCAGGCCCACGTCTTCGGATGCGATTCTTACCAGTCTTCTGGTGATATAGAGCGGATCTTCGCCTGCCTCCAGCATCCTGGCAAGCCAGTAGAGTGCCGCATGAGGGTCACTCCCCCGAATAGATTTTTGTAAGGCAGAGATGAGGTTGAAATGTTCTTCGCCCCTCTTGTCATAGTATAATGATTTTTTATTTATTGATTTTTCTACAAATTCTTCGGTGACGAGGTCACCAATCTCTGCATTTCTACAAACGAGTTCAAGGTCGTTAAGAGCCCTTCTTGCATCGCCACCTGCTTTGGTGGCCAGCAAGTGAAGAGCACTGTCATCAAAACTGAGTCGTTTGGGGATTTCCAGCAGAGCTCTGGCTAGAATGGTTTCGAGATGCATTTCCGGTAGCGATTCAAGCACAAAAACGTGACACCTGGAAAGCAGAGCGGGAATTACTTCAAATGAAGGGTTTTCTGTTGTTGCTCCAATTAAAATAACCGATCCTGACTCGACATAGGGAAGAAAGGCGTCCTGCTGTGATTTGTTGAATCGATGAATTTCATCCACGAAAACGATTGTATTTCGATTCTCGTAGAGATGGATCTGTCTTGCCCGCTCCATCAGTGCTTTTACGTCGCCTATTTTGCTCATAACGGCACTAAAGGAACAGAAAGTATGTTGCGTTTTCAGTTCAATAAATTTGGCAATAGTGGTTTTCCCGGTACCAGGTGGCCCCCAGAGAATAAAAGAGCCGTAAGTGTCATTCTCAATCATGCGGGAGAGGGCAGTGCCGGAGGCGAGTAGTGTGTCCTGGCCGACAATATCATTCATTGACCGCGGTCTGACTTTTTCAGCCAGAGGTATTTCTGTTGGTGAGGGGGATCCCTCAAAAACTGATCTTTGTTTCATCACTTTTTGCTTAAGTAAAGTATTCGGGATATGTTAAATATATCTTTTCTTTCAAGTTGCCTGGGACCTGTTATACTCTAGTACTTCAGAAATTATTTTCTTGTTTTTTGTGAGAAAATAATTTTATGAAAGCATTCCTCAAGGGGTATTATCAAGAATTCTGCGTGTCGGGCTTGATTTTTCATTGTATGAAAACGCTTGTCCTTAAGTGAAGGAGATCATAATGAAACAATACCTGGAATTATGCCAGCGTGTCATTGAGAGCGGCGAATGGGTTGAAAACAGTCGTACTGGCAAACGTTGCCTCACCGTCATTAATGCTGACCTCGAGTATGATCTAAGCAACGGCTTGCTTCCGATATTAACAACCAAAAAACTTTTCTGGAAGGCAGCCATCGCAGAAATGCTTGGTTACCTCAGGGGATATACCAGTGCTGCTGATTTCAGAAGTATTGGTTGTAACACCTGGAACGCAAATGCCAATGAAAATCCAGCCTGGTTAGCAAATCCTTTTCGTCAAGGTGTAGATGATATGGGCCGCTGTTATGGTGCCCAGGGGAGGGATTGGCGTAACCCCGAGGGTGAACCCGTCGATCAATTACAGAATGTATATGATGACCTTCGTCAAGGTATAGATAACCGTAGTGAGATCGTGACCTTTATGAATCCAGGGGAACGGGATCGTGCGTGTCTGAATTCCTGCATGCACACGCATACTTTTAGTATTCTCGGAGGGAAGTTGTATTTGACTTCATATCAGCGTTCGGATGATCTGCCACTCGGCCACGGTTTCAACCAGGTGCAAGTTGGCTGGCTGCTCATGATTATGGCCCAAATAACTGGCCTGAGGCCTGCCAAAGCTTTCCATAAAATAGTAAATGCCCACGTCTATGAGGATCAGGTTGATCTGTTGCGCGATGTTCAGCTTAAGCGTGATCCACTGCCATTGCCGAAACTCGAGATTAACCCAAGAATTAAGACCCTTAAAGATTTGGAGACCTGGGTCACAACAGATGATTTTGAGTTGGTTGGTTATCAGCATCATCCTGCCATTAAATACGAGTTTACTGTTTAGTTTTTTTACAGTATATCTTGCCGGCATCATTTAGGATTTTGAGGTCAACTCGAACGATGCGAGTAACCCTGTATCTGAAAATGCAGCAGCTTCAGCTTCAGGATGAGGAGTGTGTGGGTAAAATTATTTAATCTAATGACACGTTAGGAGTGTTCGGTTCTGGCACAGAGTTTGCTGTAAAATATTCGATCATCACCGGCAGTAATTTTCTTTACTGTCGAATTATCGGTTATCGGAGATAGCCGGAAAGAGATTTGTTCGCCCATAATTCTTTCAATAAAGGGAGCATGCATGAAGACGAAACACATCGATCCGACCCCCCAAGCCCATTCCTACCCGCTACTTATAAAAAATCTGCTTCTTACCCCCTTACTCTATTATCCTGACCAAAAAATCATTTATCGGGATCAACAGGAATTCACCTATCGGCAATTTGGCAGGAGGATTGCTCAGCTTGCCCACGCGCTCGGCGCACTTGGAGTGAAAGCCGGAGATACGGTGGCGGTGATGGATTGGGATTCACACCGATACCTTGAGTGTTATTTTGCCGTCCCGATGATTGGCGCTGTTCTGCATACTGTGAACATACGCTTATCCAGCGAACAACTGCTCTATACCATTAATCATGCTGAAGATGATGTTCTGCTTGTGAACGCTGAATTTTTGCCGATGCTTGAGAACATCAAAGATAAGCTGCTGACGGTTAAAAAAATTGTGGTCCTTTCAGACTCAAAAGAGAAAACCGAGACCAGCCTGGTTATTGATCAGGAGTATGAGGCTATGCTTGAGGTTCAGGCTGAATCATACGATTTTCAGGATTTTGATGAAAACAGTATCGCCACCACTTTTTATACCACCGGAACCACTGGTTTGCCCAAAGGAGTGTTTTTCAGTCACCGGCAACTGGTGCTGCATACCTATGCCGTGATCTCCTCGGCCAGTGGCTATGAATCACAGTGTCGACTGAGTTCTGCTGATGTCTATATGCCGATCACTCCTATGTTCCATGTTCATGCCTGGGGAATGCCCTATGTCATGACTGTTCTTGGAGCAAAGCAGATCTATCCTGGAAAGTATGATCCGGCCACGCTGCTGAGGTTCGTCTCCGAATATAAGGTGAGCTTTTCCCATTGTGTGCCGACAATCCTCCATATGCTGCTCTCTCACCCGGATGTGGCGAAGTCTGATCTTACAGACTGGAAGGTCATAATCGGTGGCTCTGCTCTCTCAAAAGGGCAGTGTAAACAGGCCCTCGGACATGGAATAAATGTTTTTACCGGTTATGGGATGTCGGAAACTTGCCCAATACTTACCTTGGCACTCCTCAAGCCCCACATGTTGGAATGGCCGGAAGATGAGCAGATAAAGATTCGTTGTCGTACCGGGTTGCCTATTAACAACGTTGAACTGAAGTTGTTGGATCCCGACGGGAAGGAGGTCGTCCACGATGGGAAATCGACAGGAGAGGTCGTGGTACGGTCGCCATGGTTAACCCAGGGGTATTTCAAGGATCAAGAAAAGAGTGCCGAGTTATGGGTAGGTGGTTGGTTGCATACTGGCGATATCGGCTATATTGATGAAGAAGGGTATCTGCAGATTACCGACCGTTTAAAAGATGTGATCAAGACTGGCGGGGAGTGGATATCTTCCCTTGAGCTGGAGGATATTATCGGCCAGCATCCGGGTGTCAGTGAGGTGGCGGTGATCGGGGTAAAAGACAAAAAATGGGGGGAACGACCGATGGCACTGGTGGTGCCGAAGCAGGGCGCGAAAAGTCCGCTTACGGAGGATGATATCAGGTTAACAATTCAGTCCAGCATCGATAAAGGTCATCTTCCCAAATATGCTATGCCTGAAACGGTGACACTTGTGGAGCAGATACCTAAAACGAGTGTCGGGAAGCTAAACAAGAAACAGATGCGCCAGGATTACAGCAGTAAATAAATATACAGCCAAAACATTAGTGAAAAGGGGGGCGGCGATGGTTCTGCCTCCCCTGATCCTCTGGCTAAAGTAAGCACAACCGGCTTCCAATTATCAACACTCTGTATGTCTTGACAACAGTACAGAATTAGAAGAAGCATACAGAGGCATTTTACAAAATATGCAAATAGAATCAACTATGGAATACAGTATCAGACCAAGAATCTTTTAATGGAGGTATCTTACCGTGTTTGAAACAGTTCTCGTTGAAATCACAGCAAAAAATGTCGGCATAATAACCCTGAATCGTCCGGAACAATTAAACACTTTCAACAGTCAGATGGCCGGAGAGCTTCATGCCGCTCTTCTTGCCATGGAGGCAGATAATAACGTTCGGGTGGTTCTTCTCAAAAGCTCCGGACGAGCTTTCTGCGCCGGAATCGACGTCAAGGAACTCACCGGTAAATCCGCAACTCAATATCGTGAGTGGATTGAGTGGATGGAAAATCCATTAGTGGCAATATCCACCATGAAAAAGCCTGTTATCGCACAGTTGCAGGGAGTTGCTACGGCAAATGGAATGGGACTCGCAGCAGCTGCAGACTTAGTGATTGCCTCAGAACGGGTGAAAATGGGTCTCACCGCCATCAATGTCGGCCTCAACTGTGTTGGCCCTATTCTGCCGGTTGCCCGTTGTGTGGGACGGAAAAAAGCCTTGGAGTTGCTTCTTTTTGGAAACCTTCTGAAGGCGCAGGAAGCTCTCGATCTTGGGCTTGTTAATCGGGTTGTGGCCCATGAAGAACTTGATGAGGCCGCATTGAAATGGGCGGAAGATCTGGCGCAAAGAAGTCCTCTTGCGGTGCAGATTGCCAAGAGCGCTTTTTATCAATCCGAGGATATGGATTATCAAAAACAGTTTCAATATATGAATGAGGCTTTTGCTCGACTGTGTACCACCTGCGATGCGAAGGAAGGGGTGGCTGCCTTTTTGGAAAAACGAAACCCTGAGTGGCAGTTAAAATAACGTTTGACTGAGGTTCCCATCGTCCCAAAGGCAACCAATTCTGATTTTCAAACGATGGTTCAATCGATACGGGGGAGAGTTTTGTCCAGGTTTGCAAAGATCAGCGTGGCTGTCTGGATTTTTTCCCCTGACATGTCAGTTGAGAAAGGCATTTCTTCGATGTCAATAATTCACAATGAAACGAGGATTGCCTGTGGTTAAATTACAATTGTGTTTTTTGGAGGTAACTGGTATTTGCAAGTCCAAAATCATTTGCGCATGAGCACATCAGAAATCCACACAGATCACCTTTGGTGGTTTGGTATCCAATGGGGTGACTGAGAGTGAGCTTCCGGTTACCGGTTCCTCCAGGCTTCCCTATGGGAGTTGATTGCGGATATGCTCTTTGCGAAATGATGATATATGTACTTTTTATTACAACTGAATTTTTCGATTAAAGGAGTAACGTATGACCCAAGCAAAAAACGGCGACAAAGTCACTGTTCATTATACTGGAAAGCTTGTTGATGGCAGTGTCTTTGATACAACTGTCGGTGAAGAACCTCTGATCTTCACTCTTGGAGAAGGTGAGCTGATCGATGGTTTCGAAGAAGGTGTTCTGGATATGAGGGTAGGCGACAAAAAAACTATAACCCTTGCACCGGAGAAGGCCTACGGAGAAAGGTATGAAGATATGCTTTTTGAAGTTCCCCGTTCTGAAATGCCGGATGATCTGGAGCTTGAAATTGGTGACGAGCTTGAGTTTAATGACGAAGAAGACGAACCGGTGCTTGCTACCGTTTGTCAACTGAACGAGGAAACTGTCACCTTTGATGGTAATTCGCCTCTTGCAGGTGAGACTCTTACGTTTGAACTTGAGCTGGTACATATTGGTTAAGCCGCGCTCAATAAAATTTATTACAAACAGGTTGTAACGCCGTCGCACTTGCCCCCTTGTTCGCAGAGGGCAAGTGCGACGCCTTCCCACACAGCTTTTTTTCAGCTATGGTTCTAAATAAGCGGGTAATGTATGGGAGAGGCCCTTTCCGATGGCGGTGATGGTTTGGGCGATACAAAATTGCAAAATTTGCTAGGAAAGAGTAGCATAACGTCCTTGATTTGCATTGCTTACGGTTTGGATGGTAGTTTTTTCACAATTTCAATTCAACAGTCGGGATAGTTATGGCCAGAATTGTCATCAGTGGTACAGGGGTTTATACACCTTCCTTTTCCATTTCAAACGAAGAGCTTGTCCTCTCTTTTAATACCTATGTACAAAACTTTAACAGAGAACATGCAGACGAAATTGTCTCTGGAGCCTGTCAGGCTCTGGCAGAGTCGAGTGCCGAGTTCATTGAAAAGGCATCTGGTATAAAGAGCAGGTTCGTTCTGGATCGAGAAGGGATTCTGGATCCGGAAGTAATGTGTCCGAGGTTACCCAAGAGATCAGCAGAAGAAAGATCGATTCAGTGCGAAATATGTGTTGAGGCTGCCAATGAAGCTATGCAGAGGGCTGGTAAGAAGCCTGAGGACATAGATGCGGTGATAGTTTCTTGTTCAAACATGGAACGCCCTTATCCGGCAATTGCTGTCGAAGTACAGGATGCTCTTGGGATTTCCGGTTTTGCATTTGATATGAATATTGCCTGTTCTTCGGCCACTTTTGGTATTCAAACAGCAGTTGATTCCATCTTTCGAGGCAATGCCAGGGCGATCCTCATGGTGAATCCCGAGATATGTTCGGGGCATCTGAATTTTCGTGATCGCGACAGTCATTTTATCTTTGGTGATGTATGTACTGCGATGATTATCGAGCAGGAGGAGTATTGCAGCAGGAAAGACGTTTTTGAGATTGTCGGAACGAAGCTCGCTACGAAATATTCCACGAATATCTATAATGGCTTTGGCTTTCTCAATCGAACCAGATCAGTTCAGTGCACCGAAAAAGAGATGCTTTTTGTCCAGGAGGGCAGGAAGGTTTTTAAAGAGGTGATTCCCTTTGCTACGCAATTCATTCGAAATCATTTGACCGAATATAACATTGCACCGACTGATTTGAAGAGGATTTGGCTCCATCAAGCCAATCTTAATATGAACCAGCTTATATGTAAGAAATTGCTGGGCACGGAGATTACCGATGATGTAACTCCTACTATACTTGACACGTACGCTAACACAGCATCAGCCGGATCGATTATATGCTTTCATAAAAATAACGAGGATATGATGGAACAGGATCTTGGTGTAATTTGTTCATTTGGTGCTGGCTATTCTGTCGGGAATATTATTGTACGGAAATTAATTGTATGATTTTTCTGCTCCAGACCATGTCTCCATTGCAGTATAGCATTTCATCTTTTCAACGGATAATCCCTTCTGAATTTTCCTTTTCTCCTCGTTGTCTGGCGTGCTGTTTTGACCTTTGAGATATGAAAAGGTATCTTTTCCCAAAGCCACTTCGTACGTATCGACCAACCAGTATACATAATCTTCTCGTCACCTCGACGGAAATTCTCAAGGATAATGTATGAGAACACCAGTTGATAAATTTCATGATGCAGTTTTTCTCATTATAAATGAGCGTTCCTGTCCCTTTTATAATGTGGGGGAAGAACTTAAGGTCGAGAATTTCAGTTTATCTGTATCATCCTTTAAACCCGGTTGCCTTTACCTTGCACAGAAAATCGCGAATATTGTCACTCCAAAAGACGGCATAAGTGGGTTTGCGAAAAATGATTGTCAAAAGTCTAAATTTGACTGTGGTGGTTGCGAAGGCTTGATATACTTTGAATATAAAAAAGAAAAAGAATTTGCAACGTTACAGATGAAATTGCTTAAAGAGACAGAAGATCGTCGGCGAAGGGAACGTCTTGGTAAATATTTTGGGGAGCTTCGAAAGCTTAATCTTTTCAAATCACTGGATGATCACTCATTGAGTGATTTGACTTTAATGCTCGAGTTTAAAACTGTCCTGGTTGATAAGGTAGTTATTAAAAAGGGAGCTTCAGGAAATAATCTTTACATTATTTTGAAAGGATTGGTTGCGGTAATAGATGATGACGGTTCAAAAATTGCGGAAATCGGCGCAGATGAGATATTTGGCGAAATGAGTCTTTTGACTGGCGAACCTGTGACCCGTTCTATATACACGTTGCAGGCAACTCAAGTGGCAATGCTGAGCGTTAAGAATTTCAGGGAAGTTATTAAAAAATACCCGATATTGCAGCTTTTTTTGTTGAAAATGTTGGTTGACAGGGCCCAAACAATGACCTTGCGATCAGGGAATATTACTTCAGGAATGACGGGTGAGCTATCGGAAATAAGCGTTGTTGATCTTTTCCAACTTATCAATTCTTCACGGAGAACAGGGAGGGTTGAACTCTTACTTAAAGAAGGTAAGGCAATGATTTTTTTTAGGGAAGGGGAAATTGTCTATGCACGTTTTCTGACGCTTCGTCAAAAGGACGCGGTGTATGCCCTCTTGGGTGCAAAAAAAGGTCGTTTCAGTTACACGAGGGGAATTCTCAAAGAACTCGAAAAGTTTCCACCCATTGGGGCATTTATGGCAATTATGATGGAGGGACTCCAAAGGATCGATGAACTTCGGCCCTGATGTCGCAAAATTAAAAGGGTGATTTTTCGGACTGTTCTCTCCTCTCATTTGTTGAATTGAATTCTTGTTAAAAAATCAAATAGCTCAACAATTTCTATTGGAGTAATGCCTTGATTTCTGCAGTAACAACCCCCATATGTAAAATATAGTAGTCTTCTCATTAAATGTTCCAAAGAGAAAACGCCAATGGACATTGCATTCTGGCCCATGTTGACAGTCATGGGAGAATTCTTTGTTTAGGTCTGTATTTATTGATCACAATCAAGCGGATTCAATAATTAGAGGAGGAATAAAAATGACATTTGAAGAAATTAAAAGCGCTATAAAACATCTTGAGCAGAGTGACCAGAAGCGACTGATAATGGAGGTTTTACCAGAAATATTACCAAAAGTCTGTACCGATGATGCCTGTCTCAATAAGATCCGATACTTTGTCAATGAGGAAACCATCAAGAGTTATCGTGAGCAGCACATGGGTGGAATATAGGAGAATTGAGGCAGGGGGCAGGACATTCTGATTATTTGAATTGAAGATATCAGAAAATCATACTGAAGCAGGCTGGAGGCGGACAAAATCATTTTCCGTTTTTTCCATGCATATCTTGTATTGGTATAATGCAAAAACCGACAGAGATTTTTCCTTTCATATTCCATCACCAGAATTATGAACGTTGAGATCTCCCGAAAACCGACTCTCTGAAACGTCTCCCTCGGTTTTGCAAGCGTTATAGGATTAGATGCCTACTTCTTGACAACATTTGCAGCTGCTGGTCCTTTGGTGCCATCGACGACATCGAATTGCACTTTTTCACCTTCGTTGAGTGATTTGAAGCCATGGCCCTGGATCGCTGTGTGATGTACGAAAATATCCTTGCCACCATCTTGCTCGATAAACCCAAATCCTTTAGAATCATTAAACCATTTCACAGTACCTTCCGCCATTTTACTACCCCTTTCAATTGTTGTGCGATTCTTGTCGCCCATTTTTGTGTCTGGTCAAGTTTCCAGACCTTTGCTAACACATCCTATTGCAATTGTTGACGCTCTGTGTGATCTATCATTCTTTGAGCTTTTCACTGTTTGTTTAGAGCAGCACATTTTCGGATAGGCACTCATTTTCGTCATAGCACAAGATGTGACTGAAAAAAGCAATTGTGGCAATACTGTAACTGTTCTGAAAATACGGTACTTGAATACTGTTTATATTTGGATAAATAATTTGAATATAAAGACATTCTTTGAAATTCATTATCGTGATTTTTTTGCCCAAGATACCTCGATCTAGGCTAAACATTTGCTTGTTTTTCTAGCTAATGCCGAAATGACCGGTTCGATTTGTACGAGGTTGGATTCAGCCTGATAACCTACACAACAGAGTATGAGCAAAGATGTTTGTAAGGGACTCATTGTCGTTTATGTATAAAATTTGGTTTAAAAGAGTTCAAAAGGCAATACAGTTCTATGGAAGAGGAATACAGCAACAAAATATCGTATTAATTGAGTTATGTGAGAGTTCTTTTGTTCTTTTTTTTCTCCCTCAAAGCGAGATGACCAAGGAGAGAGAGAATGAGCCTGCGTTTAATGAGACGGATAGAGGTTAATGATGAAGACTGACCAACCCTTTGATTCTAAAATACAGGAAGAAAAAGACTCGGTTTTAATGGAATTACCCTGGTGGAAAAACTGGAAGATAATGCTTCTGATCTGGGGGTTGATTGTTGCCTTCATCTGGCTAGGTATACATTATCATATAGATACAAAACTAATCGCCAGCGGTGTGTTTTTAATTGGCTTGATATCCAATGCATTTGCCTGGTTGCTTGGCGTCATCGCGGTCGTGCCGGTAGTTGGGCCATTGATTGCCAAGGTCTTATCTGTAGGACTCGTCTGGTTACTTAATGCGATAGGTTATTTGGTGTCATTCGTTGCTATTCGACGAGGTTATTCAAAGGATGTGTTAACCTATCGAGGCCTGACTGTTGCCTTTATTGTCGGCATTGTCGTTGGGTATGTAATGGGGAAACTGATATAGGTTGATATTTCAAGTAGTTTCCATCCTTAAACGGCCCTTTTACCCTAACTCTTCGTTGTTCTCAAAATTTAATCCTCGGAGGTAAGCGCAGACTCCGATATCAATCATATGCCTGCGGTTAAATTTATCGAACGCCTCAATTTAGAATAAAATGCCTCGTTTCAGGATGGAAACTAGGTAATTCAACAACAGAAAACAGGGTTACGTGACAAATCATGAAAGGTCTTCAATAAGGATTGTCTCGAATATGTATGGCGTAGCCCTTTTGGTGTGTGTCACTCATACAGTCACTTGTTTTATAGACCGCAACCCCTATCTGTTCCAATGCGGTGAGATAGTTTGTACGGTCTGTAAAAAACGTTGAATCATCCAAATGTCTGTTGCCTCGATCTTCATAGATGGTTTTTCATCAACCAAGTATGTGGAAACTAAAGGACTCTCCTATTTGTCTTTATATGGATTCATGAATAATACCGGGCAATGAGCCCGTTTAAGGACCCGTTCTGCCACACTACCCAGCAAAATCTTTTCCAATCCTTTCGCTCCGTGAGTGCTGATAATTAACAAATCTGAATTCTTCATTTTTGCAAATTCAACTATTTTTTCGACAGGGTCACCTATAAGCACATGTCCCGTGCATCCAGGACACATTTCTCTATTATCCTCAAGGATATCTGACATTCTTTTCTCCGCATTAGAGAGAAGTTTATCTTCACACTCCTGAAGATAGGAGAAGCCACTCATGGCATCATTTGTATAAAAATAGACAACGTGAACAAAATGGATTACCGCGGAAAGTTTTTTCGCCATAAAGATTGAATACTCAACCAGTTTGTCTGTAGTTAATGAAAAATCGACCGGTACAACAATACAATTTGTTTGTTTCATTTTTGAACCTCATTGTTAGTTAGTGTCTGTCCATAAATGGCTATTTTCTCCTAACTTTTCGTTATCGTCCTGCCAGGATTTACTTTTACGTTGCATGGACTATGCCACACCATTGCTTCCTCTGATATGAAGAGATAACATCTTGTCCGCCTGGAAATGGCTACCCGTAATTCTTAAGTCACTCGCATTAGATACTTTCCTACGATAGGAACACTTTATGCAATTCCATCTTCAGCTAAAGAGTTGAGGGGGAACTACATTCAGTGACCGACTATGAGGGGGGGATAACCATGGTTCGAAAGGCACTCGTGGTAGATGACGATGAAATGATACTGTATTTATTGCAATATGTCCTCGAATCAAACGGCTACAACATCACCAGGGCCACCGATGGAGATCAGGCAATCAAACTCATACAAGCTGAAGAATTTGATTTGGTCGTTACCGATCTTGAAATGGGTCGAACGAGTGGATTTGAGGTTATCCGGAATGTAAAAAAGATCAATTCCAGATCGATAGCTGTTATGATCACTGGTAGTTGTGAGTCTTCCGATGAAGATGAGGCTTTTCGACAAGGTGCAGATGATTACTTACTCAAACCATTTTCCCTTGGGTCTTTTCTTGAACATCTTCATTATCAGGAGTTGAAATATTATTATCTGCCTGCAGCAATCTCACAGAGAGAGCAACGCGCGGGCGATGTGTCAGGATAATTTACAAAGTGTAAAATGATTTTCCAAGTACAGAACCATTGACTTCTATTGCCTTCGATTTGAACGGCTATTGAGTTGAGTCCCGTACGCTCGAAAGGCTGAGGCAGAAACCGAGTTGCTCTATCAATTCTCCACAATATGATTTTGTCAAGAGATCTAGGTAATCAGGAGAAATCGATCGAGGCCAAGACCTGTGGGCTCAGACTCTTGCCCGGCTGACCGAGAGAAAGGCAAACACAAAGCAGACCAAGCCGACACAGGCCAGGACGAGGAAATCGGTTATATTGGCCGGTTCACCGAAGGCTGCGGTACGGGCGGCATGGGCGGCATGGGTGAGGGGCAAAAAACTTAATATCTTCTGGCCCCAGTCAGGAAGATGGGACAGCGGGAAGAAAGTCCCACCTAAAAAGGCCATTGGGGTGATGATGAAGTTGGTGAGCAGGGTCTGGTCGGCGTGGGACTTGACATGCATGGCACAACCGACGGCAAGCGAGGCGAAAACGAAGCTGTTAAGCAGCAGAGCGGCCCAGAACCAGAGATTGTAGGAAAGGAACACCCCGAAGCAGCTACCGAGAATGAGGATAACACAGCTCGCAATCATGGCCCGGGTCATACCGGCTACCACTTCGCCCATAACGTAGGCCATATCGCTGATCGGTGCGGCCTGGAATTCGTCAAAGATGTGCCAGTAAAAGCGGGCAATATTGATCTCGCTGGCGATGGCGAAGGCCTGGGTCATACTGGCCATGGCGAACAGGCCGGGCAATAGAAATTCAAGGTAACTGTGCTCACCGATATTCACATGTTTGCCCACCGCATAGCCGAAAGCGATGAGGTAAAGCAGAGGCGACACTGACCAGGCGGGGATCAGCTTTTTCAAGCGTCGTTTCAGAATAAACAGTTCGCGCAGGTATACTGCAGTCCATCCTCGTATCATGAGATTTTCCTTCCCGTCATGGAGATAAAGGCATCTTCGAGGTTTACCCGGCGAACCGTACAGCCGTTGGCCTGATCTTTGACATAGTTGCCGGCTTCGTCCCGGGAACGGAAATAGGCGGTGAGCAGGCGGCTGTCATCGAGATAATCGACTGCCCAGTCGCCAATTTCGGCCATAAGCTTTTCTGGGCTGTCTTCGGCGACGATTTTGCCACCATCGAGAAAAGCGACTCGGTCAGCCAGAATTTCGGCTTCTTCAATGTAGTGGGTGGTCAGGAAGATAGTTGCCCCATCGTTTTTGATCTTTTTGACAAAGCCCCAGATGCTCCGACGAATGGTGGGGTCGAGGCCGACGGTAGGTTCATCGAGAAAGAGGATACGCGGGCCGTGCAGCAGGGCACGGGCAATCAGGAGGCGTCGTTTCAGTCCGCCGGACAGGGATTTGACGATTGATTGCCGCCTGTCGCTCATTTCCATATAATCGAGTAATTCTTCGGTCTTGCGGGCTATATCCCGTCTCGGCATATGGTGCAGGAGACCGTGGATGATGAGGTTTTCTGCCACTGAGAGTTCAGCATCCAGGTTGGTATATTGCGGCACCAGGCCGAACTGGGCCTTGCATTCCAATGGGTTACGATCAAGGTCGTAGCCATTCAGTCGCACCTCCCCCCCATCCCGCCTCGTCAGGCTGGTGAGGATGCGGATGGTGGTGGTCTTGCCGGCACCGTTGGGCCCAAGGTAGGCGTAAATCTCCCCAGCGCCGATATGAAAGGAGACGCTGGAAAGGGCTTCCCGGTTACCAAATTTCTTGTTAAGAGAATTGACTTCTATCATTGCACATACCGTTCGTTGCATTTCGGGGACTGAATAATTTAACTGTAAAAGGCGCGAGAAAAAATAAAGGGAAAAAATAATATTGTCAAAATATCCGTCCGACAACCGCAAACGAAACCGATAAACTGGATGGTTATGTTGAAGAAGACCAAAGCTTCCAGTTCAAGTTATGGTTGCTCAAAGACAACCACCTTGTTGCGCCCACTGTTCTTCGCCCGGTAAAGAGCTTGATCTGCATGCTTGACCAGTGAATTGGCTGAATCACCAGCCCCGAATTCGGCCACTCCAAAGCTAGCGGTTACTTGACCCACATGACGGTGAATATGTTTTGCCAATGCATCACGAAGTTTTTCAGCAAGCAGAGTGCAGACCTCAGCATCGGTTTGGGGCACCAGAATAAGAAACTCCTCCCCACCCCAGCGTCCAACAGTATCTGTAATGCGCGTGTTTTTATTTAAAAGAGTTGCGATAGTAACAAGAACTTCATCACCTATATCATGTCCATGGGTGTCATTGATCTGTTTGAATCTATCGATATCGACCATGATCAAAGAGAGCGGCGCTTTATATCGATAACTTCGGCCAATCTCTTCTTTTATGGTCTTATCTATAGATCGTCTATTGTATAGACCTGTCAGTTGATCGGTAGTGGAAAGGATTTCCAGTTCGTGATTTTTTTCATTGAGTTCCTCGGTACGTGCCAAAACCTTACGTTCAAGGTTTTTATTCATGTCATCAAGTTCGTTATAGATGTTGACGTTCTCCAGGGAAATTGCAGCTTGGGATGCTATCACTTTGAGTACCTTCAGTCGGTCAGTATGAAAAGCACCGCTCATCTCAGAATTCTCAAGGTAGAGAACGCCATGAACCTCTTTTTGCTTGATGATAGGGATGCAGCAAACCGATTTTGGTGCATGGGTCCTGATGTAGTCGCAACGCCTGAAACGATTGTCGCTGGGAGCATCATCCAACACAACATTTTCCCCGGCTCGAATGACATAGTTGATAATCATAGTCGGCAGTTCGGAAGAGAATTCTCCTGTAGCAACCTGAGCGATGTGTTTCTCCTGACTTGAAGAAGTACTACGTTTCATTTCCACAAATGTCTGGTCTTTTTTGAGCAGCAGTACCGCCTTGGTGGCTCCGACGTTCTGCATGGCCAGATCAACCAGTTCTTCTGCCAATTTGTCCAGAACCATATGTTGGGAAACTGCCTGGGAAGCCTTGATGATTGACATGAGATCAAGCTGGGCTGAGAAATCACTGGTTCCGGTGGAAGAGAGCATATTGTCTGGCGAATTCATATCTGCAGCCGACTTTAGGGTCAGTTCGGGATGTGCCTGTTTCAGTTGAACAACCTTACCTGTTGCTCCCCATCTCGAGTAGGTGGCCAGAGCCTGTTGCAGGTAGGGAGCCGCCAGGTGAGGTTTCCCGGCTTCTTTCCAGAATTGACCGGCTATTTCGTTGGCTATTGCTGCATCTTGCAGGAAAGATGAAGCATAGGCAGCGTCAATCGCCTTGTCGTAGAAGTCCATTGCCTCCAGAAAATCATTTGCCAGTCGCGCCCTTTCGGCAGCGATCAGAAGGTACTTGTGTTTATAGTTGCTCGGGCATAAGTCTGCCCAATCTTTGAATCGTGCCAGATTCTCGTCGATTGCCGCGAGGTAGGCGGACTGTTGTTCTTTCGGCTGGTCCTTGCACCCCGCAGCAAGGTGAAGGGAAAAATAGAAATAACAGTCCACATGAATGAACTGGCCCTGCATGGTCTGCTGGAACAGGGGCATCCATTGGGACATGGTTTCAAGAGACTGGATGTTCCGGCCGATCAAGGTGGCGCGCAGCATGGAATACGGTATATGGCTCAAAAAAAACAAGGCATCCCGATTCTGTTGCATCAGCTCAGCACAATTGAACGTATCATCATCCAGAGAGGTAATATCATTGGTCTTGCCCCGCAGGTGCTTTACCGGTTGAGCAACGATAAGCTGCAGCATAAAGGCGATGTCGTTCATTCCAGCACTGGTCAGGTAATGGTGACTCTCGGCTATCTGCTTTTCGACTTTGTCCAAAGGGGCACCTGAAGCCAGGAGCACATGGGCCAGCTGCAGAAACACCCAGCCCGCATAGGGCGAGCCCGACTCCAGGGCTAACTTGGATGCTTCACGCCAATAAAAATAGCTACTTGCCAGGGGCTCTCTCCAGTGATTGATGCTTAAAGAGAAAAGGTGATAGGTGTAATTCTTTAGTGCCGCCATCTGGTATCTATCTGCTAGTTTTACTGCAACTCGACCAAAGTCATAGCCCATGACGTATTCCCCGCCAGCACAGAGGCAGGTTCCATAGTTGATATAGCCGATCGAGGTCATGGGGCAGGTGCCCAGCTCTACTGATAGCCTTGTACTGATTGCCGCGGCGCAAGCCAAAAGGGCACTTCGTCCCATAAGGTACCCGTCGGCGAACAGATCGAACAGTATCTCATGGGTACGTGTAAGGCTGGCATCATCCACTTCAGGCCGATCATAGAGTGATTCAATTGCCGCTCCGTCCAGAAGTTCAGCTATTTTCCTCCCTTCTTTCATGAACAATTCAAAAAGTTTTTCATCGCTCTCCGGTAGATCAATGCCAAGAAGGTTCAACCCTGTTACCTCAAGGTTGATAGCTTCTTTGTAACGGCCCTGATGATGGTATTGTTTGGCCTGGATGTTGATTAAGGTCAGGATATCTTCATTGTTGTCGGCTTTCGTGCGGATGAGGCCATACAATTTTTCGGCCTGTTCAAAGTCGGACACCAGATAACAGGCCTCCGCCAGCCCAAGGTAAATGGCGAGTGCCAGGTCATGCTGTGTTTCCCAGCAGTTCTCTTCCAGCATTTCACGCGCAGCTAAGAGATACGTCTGGGCATCTTTAAACGCTGCAGAAGCTTTAGCTTTTTTAGAGGCTTGCAGGTTAAGACTCGCAACCTGCAACCGTTCGTCGCCTTCTAAGAGTGAGGCACCCTGGTTGAGGTTGGATACTGCCCCAAACAGCTTCTGGCCACTCTCAGCCTTCGTGAGCTCTTTTAACAACATTCGTCCGATTTTTAGATGCAAACCAGGTTTTCGGGGTTCATCTATCAGAGTATAAGCCGCCTGCTGAATACGATCGTGGGCGAAGCGAAAACAGATTCCCGGTAACTCTTCAGAACTCTGCATCATGAGGAGTTCGTAGTCACTATCCTGAGGCTGGATAAAGCCTGCCGAAACAGCTGTCTGCAGACCGCGAGCTGCCTCAGCCCGGCTTACTTCTGCCAGCAGGGCCAGGTGGTTCAACTCAAAAACATTGCCCAGACAGGCTCCGAGTCCAAGCAGGTCGGCCTGCTCGCCGCTGAGCGAGGGAATAAGCGCCTGCAGCATATCCACGACATTATCGGCATAGGGTGCGGAGGCAACATCCTCCTGATTCCAGGTCCAGATCTTTTGGCTATAATCGAACTCGATATATCCGTCTGTCACCAGGTTGTTCAGCATAGTCTTGTAAAACAGGGGGTTGCCCTTGGTTTTTTGCAATAGCACCTCATTTAAAGGCACTAACGTAGACATGGGCAGACGTAAAGTATCGGCCAGCAACTCAATTAAGGTTTGTGGAGCCAGCTCCTGTAAGTGGATCTCTTGCAACTCTGCACAGGATTTACGCAATTCGGTGAGAGAGATAGCGAGATGGTGGGTTTTGGGAACCTCATTGCTTCGGTAGGCCCCGATAAGTGCCATGCTTTTTTTACCTATGTCGGTAGCCATTGCCTCTAAGAGTGCCAGACTCGGGCCATCAATCCATTGCAGATCGTCCAGGAAGATGACAAGCGGCCGGTCAGATTCCCCGAGTAGTTCCAAAAAGGTCTGGAACACATTACTGAAACGGGTCCTGGCCTCCGCGACAGGCAATTCGTCCACCTCTGGTTGGGGGCCGATTAACAACTCCAAATCAGGTATTACATCGGTGAGAAGACGGCCGTTGGGGCCCAAAGCTTGGATGATAGAGTCGCTCCAGGCTGCAACTTTGTCGTCACTTTCGGCAAGAATTTGGCGGATGAAGTCAGTGAAGGCCTCCATCAGCGCCGAGTAAGGAATATTGTGGTGGTATTGGTCGAATTTACCGTTGGTGATATAGGCGTCAATCTCGGTCAGGGGCTTATATAACTCCCTCATAAGAGAAGTCTTACCCACGCCGGAATGGCCGGAGATAAATGCCATTCCTCCTTTTCCCTCGACAGTTTTGTTGCAGACAGTCACGAGTTGCCGGATCTCGTCTTCACGGCCATAGAGCTTTTCCGGCATAAGAAAACGATCGTTGATATCATTTGTGGCAAGCTCAAACAGTGGTTCTGCCTCGGCACTTGCATGGATTTCTCGACATTTCAGGAGATCGGCGTGGATACCTTCTGCGCTTTGATAACGGTCGGCGGCATCTTTACTCATCAGCTTAAGTACGAGGTCAGAAAGCAGCTGGGGAATTCCTGCAACCAGGGAATAAGGTGGTTTAGGTTGCACTGCGATATGGCAGTGCACCATTTTGTTATGATCTGTCGTGGAATATGGCAGTGTACCCGTAAGCAACCTATAGAAAATCGCACCCAAAGAATAAAAATCTGTTCGGTAATCCAAGCCCCGGTTGAGACGGCCGGTCTGCTCCGGAGACATATAAGGAGGACTGCCTTCTACAAAGTGAGGATTAATGACAGCCCTTGCCTGACGGGGAAATTCAAGCGCAGACCCAAAATCAATGACCCGCACGAGGCCGTTGTTCGGATTGTAGAGGATATTGCCGGGGCTCAGGTCGCGGTGGATCAGATCCTGTCGATGAATTGAGGTCAAGATTTTGGTAACGCTTAAGGCGATCAGGTAAAAGCTGTCTGCGTCGATGGGGGCGTCTGAAAGAAAGTCGCGAAGGGCTGGTGCGTCGATGTATTCCAGTACTAATACCATGGTGGGGCCGACGTTAATGAGTTCAAGGACCTTTGGCATTAATGCAAAGGAGCAACCTCTCAAAATCTCGTATTCACGGCTGATTGAGGAGAGTTTGCGGGCACTGGGGATTGCCTGCGCAGGGGTTTTTAGAGCGACAACAAAGCCATCGTTTTCCCGAACTGCACTGTATACAAGACTATTTTTACTTTGATGAATTAAATGAATATCTTGATATCCGACCAATTCCAACATAGCTTAACCCTTACCATATCAAATAATTTATTGTTATTTCTATGTGTCCAGTCAAACAAGGCTCTAGTTCTTAATTTGAATTTCTCACCCTTGCATCATAGCATTGGCAATGGCTTCGCCCACTGCCTGGCTGGACATGGGATTTTGGCCTGTGATCAGACGTCCGTCATGTTGAACATACCCCTGATTTACTCCATAGCAGGAGTAAGCTGCGCCTGCAGTAGCCAGGCGATCTTGGAGAACAAAGGGGATGTCAAACAGGGTCCCGTTGAATATCTCCTCGGCTCTGGAATAGCCGGTCACCCGTCTGTTCATTATCAATAACTCACCGTTTTGGTCTTTTAAATTGAGAAGCCCAGCCGGACCGTGGCACATGGCGCTGACATATCCTCCCCGGGTGTGGATATTTTCAGCGAGAGCGATGAGTTCTTTATCATCCGGAAAGTCGTAGAGTCCCCCATGGCCGCCGGTATAAAAAATGGCCTGGTATTTCTCCGGATCCATTGATCCTGGAGTTGGAGCGCCTATAATGCGGTCCATAATAACAGCATCGGAAAGTAAGCGTACCAGGGCAGGGTCTTTAAAATCGGTCCCGGACAGGGATGGGCCCTTGCCGCCGGGACTGGTGAAATCAACCTCTATCCCATGCCGGACCATTACATAGTAGGGGTGAACCAATTCAGGGGCATAACATCCCGCTGGCTTGCCTTCCCCCATATCTGCATGGCCGGACAAAACAAACAGAATCCTTTTCATTCTTATTCTCTCTGTATCATGTTAATATTGAGGTTATCCTGTTATCTCGGCACCATAACCAACCGGTCTACCGGTCTCCATCTCCCAGATAATACCATAGGGATCCCGCCAGTAAAAGAACGACACTTCCGAGCTATTCAGAGGGAGGGGGGGACCGTAATCGGGGGATGGATTGATCAACAGAACATCAGGCTGTGCTTTCAGGTGCTCGAAGACCTTGGGCAAGTCAGTGACTTCCAGAGCCACGTGACGTGGACCTCCCATATCATTGATTTTAAACTCAGGGACATGTTGGCCGCCCATGGGATAATGATAGACCATAAGTTCAAGATACAGTCCGGCTTGGGGATGTTTTAGAAAACGTACGTCCACATCCACTTTGCCGTCCAGAAAACCGGCATCCTTGGCAAAAGCAGCCGATGTGTAATGAGGGAAATCAATAAGGCCGTCCTTATTAGAGGCAATGACAAAACCCAGGGTGCGGCGGTAGTATTCGGTTGCCTTGTCCAGATCGTCAACCACAATATTCACATGGGACAGAGCCAGAACTTCCATCGACATGTCCCAGCCACCCTGTAGACTGCTGATAAGATAGGGCTTGAATTCCTGATTTACGCCGGAGCACCACTGTACCCGACGGCAACCTTCGAATTCGTTGGAAACCAGCAGATAGTCCTTTTTTAGAGGTAATTTTTCAAAAATTGCCAGCTCATCGTAATTATGGCATTTTTTGATACAAACCGGCAGAACCTCAACTTCAAACATATCCGGCACCAAAATGTATCCTGAAGCCAGGGCGTCGAACGGATTAAAGCCAGGTGCTCCCCATTCACGCACCCATTCCCCAGCCCAGCGCTCCATGTAAGGCTCCAGGTAACGTCCTGTTTCAGCACCTTTACCCACTTGTTTGGCATCTTCTTTTGTCAACCAGATTTGATTGCTGCATTTGAAGGGCACAAAGGTGATTGGTACATTGCTGGCCAGGATGATGCGCCAGGCCGTCACGTCGGCTTCAAAATTCATTGCAGGGAAGGGCTTCTCCTGTTTTGGGCCGACAATAAACAGTTCCCTGGGACTTGTGCGGGAACCGGCCATAGCCACCAGTTCGTCAATCTGATTGACCAGTTCGGGGTATTTCCTGATTACCACCCCGATATTGGTAGCCGACCCCAGCGAGAGAACTGTCAGTCGCTCTTTGCGGAGGGCGGCGGCCAAGGCTTCAGAACCGTCCGAAGTTGGTGGATTTTCAGGATCTTTGATGGGCTTATTCGCCCCGTGAAATACTTTGAGGCCGTCGGGTCCGAACCGGCTCACCAACTCGGTTGCGATGCGAAAGGAACTGTCCGTATCAGTGTTGCCGAAGGTGGTGCTTACTCCCCTTACTGCAACTTTTCTGCTGTTAAACAGCGAAATCATCGCCAGGCCGTCGTCGATGTCCTTGTAAAAGCCCGGGGAGTGTTCCTGTCCGAGCGAAATATCGGTGTCTATCCAAATCGGTTTTTGGTAATTCATGTCGTCCTTTGTAGTGGTCGCCAGTATTAAATGAACGAATCGAATTTCTTGATTTCTGACTTTTCAACAAAAGCGGTATCTTGTTGATGCCTCCTTTCAGTCTGGGTATATGGAAAGATCGGAAAACAGGGGCTAAATTTTTACGGTCATCTGCAAATTTGTCTAAAATTTTCTGCGGAGCTTATTTCGATATAGGAAGCTCCAAGTTTTGGTCCGAAACTGCCGGCGAGGACAACTATAAGATCGCTATCCTTGAAATGATTTTCCGTTATGAGGCGGCAAATGGATTGTTTTAACGATTGATTAGTTGTTAGATCAAAGGGGATATAGTCTGCATACACACCGTAGGAAAGAGAAAGCTGTCGTGCCACGCGTCTGTTGTAGACCTGTGCGTAAATGACATTTGTACCACGGTAAGCCGCAAGGGCAAGAATTGATTTTCCGGTGAGGGAATCTGCCACAATTGCCCTGGTCTCGAGGCGTAAGGCAGCCTTGACAGCTGCTTTGGCAAGGTATGCCGCGAGCTTATTGCTGCTGCCGTAAGGGATGTCAAGATTGTCGTTATTCTTGCTTTCAACTTCTTCGGCGATTTTAGCCATCATGCGTACAGCTTGTTCCGGATATTTCCCATTAGCGGTTTCGCCTGATAACATGAGTGCGTCGGTGTGATCAAGGCAAGCGTTGGCGACATCTGAGACTTCTGCCCTGGTTGGTCTGGGTGATTCTATCATGGAATGGAGCATCTGGGTCGCAACTATGACTGGTTTTCTTCTTTCAATACAATCTTTGATAATCTGCTTCTGGATTAAAGGAATTTGTTCTGTTGGAATTTCCACGGCCAGATCTCCTCTGGCGATCATCACCCCGTATGCACAATCGAGGATCTCAGACAGATTCTCTACCCCTTCAGCATTCTCAATTTTAGCAATTATTTTGATGGGTGAGTTTTTTTCATCCAAGATACTTTGAACTGCCAGGACATCTTCTTTGTTCCTGACAAAAGAGTGTGCGATGAAGTCCAGATCGTGCTCTGCTGCAAAGTGAATGAAACTTTTGTCTTTCGCGCTCAAAGTAGGAAGCTTGACGTGGACGGATGGGATATTTATACTTTTCCGTGGTCTGATAATCCCGTCATTTTCGACGGTACATTTTAAGAAGTCTGCATCCTTATCAATTACTGCAAGGGCAAGCAGTCCATCATCGATAAGGATGGAACTGCCGATGGGAATGTCTTTGACGAAGTCGGCATGTGATACACAGATTACATCATCATGCGACTTTTCATCGGGGGCACCCTTAATCCGGATTATATCGCCGAACTTAACAGGCAGGGCATTTTCTGTTGCACACGTTCTTATTTCCGGACCTTTGGTGTCGAGAAGAATACCAATCTTTTCTGATACTGCCCTGGTGTTACGAATAATCTCTAAGGCATCATCGTGATTCATATGGGCCGTGTTAAGCCGAACAACATTCATCCCTGTCGAATATAATCTTTCAATGAACTGCACAGAACAGTTCTGATTCGAGATGGTGGCAACAATTTTGGTTTTTCTGCGCATGAAGACACCTATTTTTTTTCTGGATTATTGGAACGAAGGTAATTTGCTCTTAATGTACCACAGCAAAATACACAATCGGTTTTTTTTCTGCCAGCGTATCTTGTGTGGCAATTTATTGCCAGCGTATTCCGAGAAAGTCAGGTAATCTGATAACAGAGAAATACCGCTTTGACATGAATTGAAACATCAGTATATTGGACTATATTTGATATACGGCCCAATACAATAACCAGTTAAGCTCTCCACTAAAAAAAGTGGGGAAAAGGCCTTTTACTCAGTGATTCTTTAGCTCTTTTATGAAGAAATCATTTCTCAGCCACTGATAACCTCTTGGGAATGGATGGATGACAAATAAAAAACTGAACGGCACCAAAGTCAATGGTTCTCTGGTTTTTATTCAAGAATTCTTGAAACACCCTTTTCAGATTGGGTCGATAATTCCTAGTTCTCGTTTCCTGGAGCGGCGGATTGTAAGAGCTGTCGAGGCGGCTTCAAGCGATGTTATTATAGAATTAGGTCCGGGAACCGGAGGCGTAACCCGTGCAATATTGCATGCGATGCCGCCGCATGCCAAGCTTTTGAGTGTCGAAATTAATGCACATTTTAATAGTATAGTGAACAGAATAGGAGATAACCGACTCATCGCACACTTGGGCAGCGCGAGTGATCTCAGAGAAATTATTTCGACATATGGATTAGAACCACCAAACGCAATAGTTTCCGGTATCCCTTTTTCTACCATGAGTCATAGTGCCGGGTCTCAAATTCTCGAGACAGTAGCATCTGTGCTGGCTCCAAACGGACGATTTGTGGCATATCAGGTGAGCAATCAGGTTGCCACGCTGTGCCAGCCTTTTCTGGGCGTGGGCCAGAGTTCCAATGAGTTTCGAAATATCCCTCCAATGCGTGTTTTCGAGTGGATAAAAAAGGCTTGAATCATTCATAGATTGAACTGGAAGTAGCTGGTTTATGAATTTCAGGGTACTGTTTAAGTCTCTGAAAATAAACAATATTATTGACTTTCCTTGAAGGTTTCGAATTGGAGGATATTATGTCGCACCCCAATAGGAATAACCCATACACCTTCGATAACTTTTTAAGCCGGCGAAACCAAACTGACTACTACGCCGACGACCCCTATTTACAAAAAGTTGTGAAACTACTTTTCAGGTAACGACTGGAAATCCGTTGATCACGCAGCCAGAAAACTCTCTCAGAAAGCTTCTTTTCGTTGGCGCGATCTAGCCGCCGCCGCTGCTCTTCCTGAAAACAGGCCATCTGTTCTCCATTTCGACGGTCACCACCACCGGGTAGACCGGATTGTTCGACCAATGGAAACCCTTATCATGGAAAAAGAAGTTTTCGCAGAGGGCCTGTTTTCTGAAAAAATTAATCCGTGGGAACGTTTGATAAAGATGTTTTTGATTTATCAAAATGGGGAAGCCTGTATTGCCTGTCCTATCACCTGCACAGAAGGATTGGTGGCCCTACTTGATTCCTTTGCAGATACTCCAGAGACTCGGGAAATCCTGCTTCATTGTAAGGAAGGAAAAGGAGACGATTTTGCAATTGGAGCTCAGTATCTCTCAGAAATCCAGGGAGGTTCGGATGTTCCGGCCAATTTATTGGAGGCAGTTTTAGAGGGGAATACCTGGAGATTGTATGGAACTAAGTTTTTTTGTTCCGCAACTCATGCCGATTATGCCATAGTCACCGCAAAGCCGAGCGGTTCCACGAAAATCGGCATCTTTGTCGTGCCCTCATGGATGCCGGGAAACAAGGAAAAAGAGATTCGAAACGGTTGTACCATCGATCGCATAAAGTGGAAAATGGGTACCTCGGAACTGACCACGGGGGAAATCACCTTCAACGGCGCGGTTGCCTATCCCGTGGGGTTGCTTGATCGAGGTCTGGCCAATGTAGTCGGTATCGTCCTGACTTATTCCCGCCTGACGGTCGGGCTGTCCGGTGCGGCCAGTATGACAAGAGCAGCGCGTGAAGCAAAAATGTACAGCGAATTCAGGACTGCATTCGATCAGGAGCTCAAACATTTTCCGATGGTGACGGGCCAGCTTGCCGCGCTGGAGAAATTCGCCAGGAGAACAACAACAGGAGCCTTCAAGGTTTACCAGAAGTTCCTGCAATTGGACGGAAAGATTAAAACCGCCATCAATCCGGCCGAGCCTCTCGACGTGCAGCAAAAACGTTTTAATGTCCGCCAACTGGTGATGCTTCAAAAAATAACTGCTGCCTGGGATGCCGTGGATCAGCTGCGAATGGCCATGTCTATTTTTGGCGGACATGGTGTTATGGAAGATTTCTCGTCACTGCCCAGGTTGTATCGGGATGCGGCAGTAAATGAGCTCTGGGAAGGTCCGAGAAATGTTTTGCTCAGCCAGATTTATAGGGATCTCCAACAGGTACGATCCGTATATAAACCGGCAGAATTTGTCAGGAATGTCCTTGAAGGAGCGGATACCATAAAGATTGCCGAGTTTGCAGAGGAAATAGAAAAACTTATAGCACCATCTCTCAACCTCAAGGAAAATAATGAACAAACAATAAAGATCTGTCAGCAATGGGATACGTTTTGTCACCGGTTTTTCCATGCGTACCAGGATCTGGCTGTGGATGAGGTGAATAGGTAAAATCATCATAACAAGAAGGGTATTTCACAGGTGGAATATGATTATGAAAAAATGTATGGCAATCAATCAGCTGTTATCGCGACTCTTTTTGGCATTATTTCTTTTGACTGTATCTGCTGGTTTTTCTGTCAGCCATTCAAAGCAAGGTGCTGTAGCCATAAAAAAGTATGACACAGTCGCATATTTCATGGAAAACAAAGCGCTGAAAGGTAACAAGTCATTTTCTCTCCAATGGCATGGCCTGACTTGGTATTTCTCGACAAAAGAGAACAGGGATCTTTTTGCAATCAGCCCGGATAAATATGCTCCGCAATATGATGGTTATTGTGCCTGGGCCATGTCGGAGGGAAGGAAGGCTGTAACTGATCCAGAAGTATGGAAGATCGTCGATGGCAAGCTCTATCTGAACTGCAGCAGGTCGGCTTTTGAAAAATGGATCAGAGATATCCCAGGCAACATCAGAAAGGCTAACGCGAATTGGTTGAAAATGGCTGGTGAAAATTGATCGGCTGATGTCCAAATAGAGAAATTTTACCCCACAAGGGAGGTACAAAATAAAGCATGAACGAAAACAATATGTAAGCATTAAAAATCCCACCATTAACGAAGGCGGCAATCCGGAACAATTGAAGCAAAATATTTCTGATCCAAAGAAGGAATTCAGAAGGCTTGGAGACATATAAGAAGGGATTTATTGTGATACACAGTTATCCGTTTTGGTTTATTTGATACAGTAGTCCCGACTCGAAGACTGGTTACCTCGAGAGTATTGCTGGGGTGCACACGTCTCTTTATCTTGAGAACCAGTATCTCAGTTCTTATAGGATAGAAGGAGCGATAAAGGAGCAGCTCATCGAAAAACAAGGACGAGAGATTGTAATGTTTATACTTATGAAATCAGGTGGTTGGCTGGAGCAGCAAGCTATGGATGTATTGCGCGGCAGGATATTACTTTCCCTGAGATAAGCCGATTTTTATGATAGGCTGCGCGTCTGTTACCCACAATTGGCAGTTGATCCTCAAGTCTTGCTCATGGTCCATGCAAAAGTGATGGTGATTGACGATTGCTTTACCCGGGTGGGATCGTGAAATCTCAGCAACAGATCGTTTGGCCTTGACTCGGAGTATTACCTCGCCATTGCTGGCGGAAAGGGTGCGAAGCTGCTAACGCTATAGCATCGTTTCGCAGTCTCTTTCATTGAAGACGCTTTTTCCTTCTCGTTTTGCTTTCTTTCATCTCGTGATATTTCGGTCATGGCAAATCGATGATAAGAAGTCGCTTGCTGAGGCGGCTCAACAATTGTCTCGACAATATTTGGGTGGTGGCACCCTTTTCCGTTTGGGGTTCACTCATTATGTTCAATTCTTCCTTTCATTAGTCTTCAGCTTCCCACGATGGTGCTCCAAAACTTTTTGGTAACTTTCTTCATCCCAAAACTCAAAAACATTTGGATATCGTTTGTGCGCGGCTTTGATTCGACGGGCATACTTAATGGGACCAATATTGCTCAGTACGAGCTGCGATTTCGCTAACGTAGCCAATTTTTCGTAGTGCACCCTGAATTCACTAGGATTGAGATTCAATTCAAAATGATAGGGGATTAATGAAATATTAATTACGCGGATTGATGTCTGCTTCCCGAATCATATTAAACGGTTTCTTCATTCTGCTCTTGGTCCACCCGCGCAATTCGCACTATTTCCAAAGCGATTTCCTCGGGGGCAAGAACAAAATCTATACATCCACTCGCTATGGCGCTCTCAGGCATATCTGGCTGAACGGCTGTGTCGGGCTTCTGGGCAATTGTAGTGCCGCCCACTTCTTTTATGCCGCACAGAGCTGCTACCCCATCGCTATCACAACCAGAGACTATTATGCCGATAAGTTTTCCGTTCCATTGTTCTGTTAAAGAATGCATAAAAATCGTGATCACATCGGGCCATCCCCAGGGCTTTGATATCGGCTTTAAGCGGAATTCGCCATTAAGAAGGTACAAATCCCGATTTTCGGGGATGATGAACACGCGGTTTGGCTTGATGTCTAATTTTTCCGTGATCAACTCAACCGGCATCTCTGTGAAGCGGGGGAGAATCTTGTGGAGCATTGCAGCTGTCTTTCTCAGATGATTAACGATGACGATTGCAACTCCCATATTGGTCGGCAGGTGCATGAGTAACCGGCTATACGCATCGAGACCACCCGCCGAACCACCCACGCAAACGATAGGAAAGTCTTTTGTGAAATGTTTAGCTTTCATTATAAATCACTCCTATCGGATTTTCCATTTTGGCCACGTTAACGAGCATTGATGACTCATACATCTTCTCCTTGCAAATTGATTTGTTTTAACATCGGCGTTGGCTGCAGCAACCGGTGAGCTAAAAGTCATGTCTATCCCTGTCGGAACTGGTCTGTTTTGCCTCCGGCTTGCCCGTATTTACCATGTTGAAACAATATCTTATCTGCTGTTGGATTCGGGAACCACCAGGATCGGTATTGTTGACCGCCGCATGGTATCCTCGGTGACCGAGCCAATAAGGAAATGAGAAATTCCGGATCGTGAATGAGTCGCCATAACGATCAGATCAACCTTTCTCTCTTTGGCAAAATTAATAATAACGTCCGAAGGCTTGCCTATTGCGACAAAGGTCTCTACCTCTAAGTTATCGGGCACTTTAGCAGCAATTTTCTGCTTCAGCGCCTTGTGGACTGATTTTTTCAGCTCCCCTTCATATTGCGGAATGTCGAAGCCTGTCATCGGCACTGCTGTATCGGTATAGACCGGCACCTGCGGTACAGCCTGGAGGCCATAGATTTTCGCCCCAAATTGTTTTGCCAGTTCAACGGCCATTTCCAGAGCCCGAACAGAAGATTCACTCTCATCGGAGGGCCAGAGAATTGATTTTACGTGTAACATGATATCCTCCTTTCACTTTCTGTTGATTGTTTTGAGCTTACCCCTGCCGAGCCATTCTCAGCGTTTTTTTCTTAAGCTCTTTTTTTGTGGTGTCAGGAATATTATCTGTTTTTACTTCAAGAATCTCACTTGGAGATGGCTAAACCGCTACGTATAGAGCGAGAATCCGTCAACCTTCTGTTGTAATATGTTCAATTTTCATGCCAACTTGGGGATTTGGTTGTTTCCCCATGAAAGTTATTACCTTGCAGATCCGTCCGTTCAGGGTAACTCGCAACGGGGGAGGGTGCCTCCATCGTCTCGCCCTGGAAATTTGACTGGAAAGCCAAACCGTCTATCCGATTAGATCTGTGGATTTCTGGAAGGTAATTTAAAAATTGCCGTTTCCCATGGAAGCTTTTCTTGTTTCGGATGCTTTTGCTGAGCTTCTATTCCTTGAGTTGGTACTGAAATTGGGAGAAAAGCGCCTTTCGAGGCAATGGCGGGAGTTTATTGCAGCCAGCCCTTGCCCGGCTTTCTGCGGCCGCATGAGCTCAATAACATTCATATAGCCCCGGTGTTCGGCGTAATCGAGATTGGTTGCGCTGTATCGTTCCATCACGAAATCCTGTGCTCTCATGGAATGGATTAGCCCGGCGAATTTATGATCTTCTCCGCTAAAACCAGGCCAGTTATCTTTGTCATGGTCATGTCGGTTATTACCAGGTCAAAATCGTTTGGCTACTCCAATATCATATCGACAAATTCTTCAGGATAAGTTGTAATTGTTACGCTTTAACCCAACTTTTCAAGATCCAGTTTCTCAATTTTCACTATCGGTCTGGATTCGATGCTAGCTTTAAAAAATTCAGTTATCTCAATACACAAAAGACCAAAGGGCAGATATCCCATATATCCCAGGATTGGCATTTCAAATATTCTGAACCGGTAGACAAAGGGAATGTTATATGTCCATTTGGCGAGACTGTAATAATTCCACATCTCCCAGAAAAAACCGCACAATAAAGCAGCCGAAGCGGCAGATACAGCAGGTCGCCAGTCGCCATCAACCAGAGCGGTAAAAAGGGTCGGCTGTCCTGCAAGATGCTGCAGAGTGGTCAAGATTAGCAGAGGCGCAAGCCACAGCAGAGAAAACAATTCTTCTGGCCAGAGAGCGACGCTGATCAGGCCAGCAGATGATAAAATCAGGACCGTCCAGTTCAAAATTTTCCATGGTATTCTTTTTACGGGAGGTAAGCCGTAAAAACGGCTTCTGAATCCTGTCAGATTGGAGATCCACTTTTGGGTTGTATAGACCGCGGGCAATACCGTGCAGAAAGAGAGAGTCGCATGAATGCTGTAAGCCAGCGGTCCGTAATCAACACCTGTATAGAACCAGTTTTGCACAAATTGATTGAGATATTCAAAAAACCACCAGAAAACAGCACTGAGCGGAAATAAGCTGACAAAGAACACGGATTCATGCAACAGCGGGCATGTGCCGGATTGACGAACACAGAAGGCATTCATCAGGACGATATAGGAGACCCAGAGGGGAATAAAAGTCAGGCGCTGATAGGGAGCAAACCACGGAAATCGGCTCCAGGCTAGAATCCAGAAGAATATTATCACTCCCAGTGCAACCCAGCCCCACCGAGGTAGAGGCCTTTTTAATTCAGATGAAACTGATTCCGGACCATCCGGTTTGCTGCGGGCGGCAGCGGCGATAAGAGCTATAACTCCGGCAGAAGGTATGAGATACAGCAGAAATACCAGCCACGAGAAGGGTCGGTGTACATCCGGAACTGTCAAAGGCGGAAATGAAACAAAAAGTTCCACCGGGCGATTCGACAGATAAACACCAATCAAAGGCAGTCCCAATATCAGAACAGTAAAGATCGCCATGATTATAATAGCAACAGAAATGGGTATTCTTCGAATCATAGCTAACCCTCGTCGCTTACTAAAATACGTTCATCAGTAATATAATGAAGGTCTTGCCGCGACACAAGCCGCAATCTCAAAAGGACTCCCTCCGGCTTCTTCTCGTCTCTTGATTAACGTCGGCCTGAGTGCGGCATTGGTAATCCAGGGGACAAAGAAAAAGACATATATCAGCCGGCCTGGTTCAAAAATGATAAGAAGAACAATCCGGAGGAAAAACCCTATCTTGCCAGGAAAATTGTCGGTTATACAGTGGTAATCTTTTTGACCGAAACGGCCCCGGATTCGGCGGTTGTTGATTGCCTGTTTATTCGGGCGCAGGCTTTGCTGCATGACCGTCCGGTCATGATTAATGTAGAAAGATAAACGAGAGGTTAGCCGAAAGGCAGAATGGTCGAGTGGCCGCTTTTTGCACCCAACAGCGGTTCCATCTAACCAGTTTCCATCCTGAAACGGCCATTTTCCCCTAACTCGTCGTTGCTCTCAAAATTTAATCCTCGGAATATCGACTATGTGCCTGCGGTTAAATTTATCGAACGCCTCAATTTAGAACAAAACGCCTCGTTTCAGGATGGAAACTAACTAAGAATAAGGAGATTACAATGAAGATCCTGATGATTCTCACCTCCCACGATAGACTGGGCGACACAAACCAGAAGACAGGCTTTTGGCTGGATGAGTTTGCGGCTCCCTACTATGTTTTCAAGGATAACGGTTGTCAGATAACCATTGCCTCTCCCGCAGGAGGGCATCCTCCGGTCGATCCGAAAAGTGATGAGACCGGTACGCGGACAGAGGCGACGGAACGCTTGTCCAACGACAATGAAGCTCAGGAGTTATTGGCCAATACCCGGCGTCTCAATGCGCTCAACCCGGAAGAGTTCGATGCTGTCTTTTATCCGGGTGGCCATGGCCCTCTGTGGGATCTGGCGGAGGATATCAATTCCATTACCCTGATAGAATCTTTTAATCGACGGGGAAAACCGATTGGCTTCGTCTGCCATGCGCCTGGCGTTTTACTCCGCGTTAAAGATAGTGAAGGGAACCCTCTGGTGCAGGGTAAAAGAGTGACTGGTTTCAGCAACAGCGAAGAGTCGTTGACTCAGTTGACCGAGATCGTCCCTTTCATGGTCCAGGATATGTTGAATATCAATGGCGGGCTCTATAGCAAGAGTGATGATTGGACAAGCCATATCGAGGTTGACGGCAATCTGGTTACTGGTCAAAACCCTGCTTCAGCCCAGGCTGCTGCAGAAGCTATTATAAAATTATTGAAAAAATAGCCCTTAGGTTCATATGGGTGAACGCTTACGGTAAACCACTCTGACCAGTCAGACGGAAAAGCATGGGGAAACAGTGCTGCATTTGTCCTGTCGGACAGGATAAGTCCTGAAGAAGAAGACTCAAGAGCTTTTGACTGAGCCTGCCCGTCTTTCCCTGAAAAAATGAGATGGTCATTCCTCGTCAATATAATATTTCTCTTCTACGGAGGGCACCTTGCTAGAGACCTTGAACCTTTCCATAGAGCAGTCAGATACAACCCGATCACGGAAGATAGTCACATTGCTTCTTGATTAGGGTATAGAGGACCCCCGGGTTGTACACGAGCACATTTTTCCGGTGGTCCAGCGAGTCCTGAATCCCCCTTTTAAAAATCCGCATCTGGCTAAAATGTATGCAATTAATCGGGAGTTGGTCGCCTACCTCCAGGTTGAGGAAAGAGGTGCACTGGTCGGGCTCGAAGTTGCGGAATATGCCCGCAGGGAAAAACTCCCGGCTGTTGATAAACCTACTGCATTACCGAAGGTGTCGAGCTTTAGCGACGTGGAAAAGGCGATTGACGGCAATGATGCCGCCGATTGACGGTTTCCTGAAAATTTTTGCCGAACAGGACACGTCATCAACGGTTGGCTGCAGTATCTCGATTACTTTTTCTGCGAGATCGGCTGACGGTTGGAACAAGATGACCTGGAACTTATTGATCGATGCCAAGATACTGAAATTGATAATAAAACATGCTTGCAGGTTTAACGGGATTACAGAAGAATCGGATCTCCACCGGTCCAGCCCGGTTTCAGAAAAACTGCCGGATTGCATATCTCGATTTCAATATCGCAACTGTGCGCAAAGCTTGGTATCAATCGGCATGGAATCTCTTTCTTCGAGGTATACCACTCCCTTTTTACGCAAGGTCCAGAACATGGCCTCGTCCAGCAGGTCAACGATCTGGTCACCATCCTGTTGCTGGACACGTACCGACCTTTTCTCCAGATCAAAAGTGCCCCATAGCCGTTCCTTATCCGCCAGGAAAAGTGTTTCGACCCGACCATCGACTGCAGCTGTCAAAATCGACTGCAGCTCGTCGATAGACCTTGATCCATCAAGATTATCCCGGAACTTCTGTATGGCATGCCGTTCTTTTTTCTTGAAATAGTCATCGGCAATTTTTTTGGCTCTGGGATAAAGTTCATCGGCCGATAATTCGCTCACGTTGCCTGTAACAGTCTGGGCAAGGAGAGTGTTACATTTACTGATTCTTTTATAGGCTGCCAGTGTTTCTTCAGAACCGGCAAGTATAACCGGAACTTTCTTGTCCTCCAGAAGCGGAAAAAGAGACCGATCAACTGCCTGTAAAAAACGGACAATGTTGTCGTTCTGATCATCAACCCCAACTCCCTGACCATGAAACATCGCATTGTGTTTTCGTACTGTTGTTGACTTTTTGGTATAAAACTGCAGCTGTTCCCCCGGATCGTAGTATTTCAGGGCCTCGGACATGCTTCCAGGTGTATCTCCGGGAGGTTCGAATTCTGTTAAATGGTACCAGTCTCCCCAAAAAAGGCGTATCTTGTCCCGGCTGAGAGCCAAAACCACATAGGGTCCTTCGGTGAACAATGGCAAAAGAGGTCTGATGTGGAAGCGTCGTCCCACTGCAATTTGTTCTTTGACCACTGCCGGGAGAGGATAGCGCAACACACGTTGCCGGGAGAGAAAAACTGCCAGTCCTTCCACGCCGAGATGTTGCCAGAAGCCACTATTCTTCACCAGCTGATATTCCTGTTCCAGCAGGTTGCGAACTTCTGGTGTCCGCATTCCATCGTAAACCAAAATCGATTCCACCTCGGCGAGAATATTCTTATACCGGATCGGATCCTGTGGATCCCCAATCCGACTGACAGGCAGGAAGATTGATATTGCCGGCCAATCCTCATGCTGTATAAGCGATTCAAGCTCAAGTCTTTCAAACTTCTTCATCTTCACACCTTCCTGTTTATATTTTTTTCTAAAAATACACTGCGGGAAGGCAACCAGAGAGCCCTGTGATCGTGACGGTGATGGCTGCTCTATGTGGTTTTATTGCTCATTGATCCCGCGCCTTCGTTTTTCGGGATTTTTCAGGAATGATCTGATCGGCCGGGGCCATGATCTTGCCTTCTTTGATGGCATCTATGGTTGCAGCGCCGCCTTCTTCCATATATTCATCATCATTGTTTGTGTCTGGTTCCAGTCCTGGGGTACGATCCCTGCGCTGCCAGGCCATTCGATCAATTTTGATCAGGTCCTCGACATCTCTGAATCCAAGTACATCGTTGACAATTTGCATCAGTCGGCTGTGGTGTTTTTTATCGGGCAAAAGTCCAGTCAGATGAAGTTTGCCGTTCTTGCAGCTGATGCGCAGTTCTTCCGCCGGAAACATGTCTTCCCTTTGAACAGCATCTTGTACCGCAATCTCCAGCTGGCCGTCGCTCAATCCCTGCAAATTCGAGGGGAGTTCGGTTGGATCAGTCTCGGTATCAAAAGTCTCGCTGGTTTTGGCATTGTCCCCGGAACATTTGATACAACTGGTCGTCCAAGGCACTGCTTCAAGACGTTTCAGAGGTATAATGCCGCCACAGTCTTCGCAGACATCGTAGACATCCCTGTCGATTCTTCCTAAGGCATGATCAATGGCGACTATGGTCTGTTTATCCTGTTCATCAAGAGTTGCAAGCTCGGCAGCCTGCTGCTCTTTGGTTGCCGTTTCCTCAAATTCAACTTCCTTTTGGTGCAGACTCTGCCAGGATTCCTCGGTAATCCGGTGTCTTTGCAGGAGTCGTTGACGCTCTTCATGAAGCATCTCTGCAAATATTTCTTTTTTTCGTAATTCCATAACGGTACCTCAATATTTTCGGAAAAATTGTTTCTTCAGCCAACCATGTCTTACCTGCGTTGTTACTATAGACCATGAAAAAAACGTGCCAAAAAGTCATTAAATTTAATTCCGGCAATATGTCGACACACCATCAAAGGATAAAATCGTCATCAAAACAATGGGAACCGTTTCTGCACTCTTAAGATCAGTCGGAAGAAAAGAGCTCAATACAATATCCAGTTAAGCTCCATTAAAAAAAAGTGGGAAAAAGCCTTTTACTCAATGATTTTTTGCTCTTTTGCAAAAAATCATTTCTCAGTCGCTGATAAACTCCTGGGAATGGATGGATGACAAATACAAAACTGAACGGCACCAAATTCAATGGTTCTCTGGTTTTTATTCAAGAATTCTTGAAACACCCTTTTCAGATTGGGTCGATAATTCCTGGCTCTCGTTTCCTGGAGCGGCGGATTGTAAGAGCTGCCGAGGTGGCTTCAAGCGATGTTATTATAGAATTAGGTCCGGGAACTGGAGGCGTAACCCGTGCAATACTGCATGCGATGCCGCCGCTTGACAACCTTTTGAGTGTCAAAAGTGGGGAGCTCCCCTTTTCCGACTCATCGCACACTTGGGCAGCGCGAGTGATCTCAGAGAAATTATTTCGACATATGGATTAAAACCACCAAACGTAATAATTTCCGGTATCCCTTTTTCTACCATGAGTCATAGTGCCGGGTCTCAAATTCTCGAGACAGTAGCATCTGTGCTGGCTCCCGACGGACGATTTGTAGCATATCAAGTGAGCAACCAGGTGGCCACTCTGTGCCAGCCTTTCCTGGGCGTGGGCAAGATTTCCAATGAGTTTGAGCCGGCGAAACCAAACTGACTACTACGCCGATGACCCCTAAATACAAAAAGTTGTTAAGCACTTTGCAGGTAACAACCGTCAAGCCGTTGACGAAGCAGCAAGGAAACTCTCCCTACAGGCCTCTTTTCGCTGGCGCGATCTAGCCGCCGCTCTTATTGTTAATCGGCATGTAGAACTACGGAAAAGCAATTGAATAGCACCCAAATGCTATTCCCTTCTTTCAGCTCAAGGTGCTGATTCCCAGCAGTGGAAACAATGGCACATAATTCAATCCCATCAGAAATTCGAACAACGCACTCAGTATTGAGCCTGCCTCTGATTAACCTGACGATGACCCCTTGAAAACGATTATCGGCACTGCATACAGGCTCATCGTCGCCGCCTTGCAGCATAACCCATGGTGCCTTGACCTCGGCTGTAATCAGCCGGCCTTGCTTTAAATCAAGCCTCTCCACACTATCGTTGGTAATCATTGTGGTGACCGAAATGCCATCGATGGTAGTCAAGCATACGCGTGTTTGTATATCGCCTCGCTGGATGTTATGAATTTTACCAAAAAATGAGTTTCGAGCACTGGTCTTACGCATAGACTCCTTTTCCATGAACATCTTTGCGACCATCTGGACTTCATCTTTTGAAAAGGAAACCAAAGATGATGTCAGATTAGGCGTTGAATGCCCCAACATCATTTGAACCACCGGTAATGGCAAGTTGCTTTGCATCAGCTCTACGGCCCGAGCCTTACGAATTACCTCCGGACCTCCTAATTGCTTGGGAAAACCGCAGACCAGGGCTCGTTCGTAAAACTTACGACGCACAAAACCAGGATCGACATCAAGTACACTTCCAACTGTCTCTAGAAAAGAAGGATCTGCTAACGTGTTCTTAATTTCACGAGAGAGTGTTTCCGAGATATGGACTTCTCTTTGGTTTAAACCCGTACCTGTGTCACTGCCACGAAAGAGTACAGCATGCCGAACAAAATCTATTTCCTTAAACGGATTCAATACCAAGACCTCGTTCAGTTTGGCACCGGTATATCTGATCAAAAGAAAAATGATCAAAATACGTTGTCGCGAAAAACGGATATCGCTACGTGTTGTATTATCCACCCATTCACGAAATGATTGTTCTATACAGTTGAGTTGACCGGTATCCAGGTGCTGGTCTGAGTCAGGAATTGAGATGATGCGTCCGTGATTCTTGCTTTTTGACAACGTTATCATTGAATTTGGCTGAATTATTTTGTCTTTTTCCCTTGATGTCATGGTGATTCTATCACTTTAGGTGGTTGTAAGGTTGTGGATTGCTTGACAAGCTATTATTGGTAGCATATCTACCCAGCAAAGCACACAAAAACATATTGACAACATCGCAATTATAATATTAAATATCATAACAGTCACGATAATAAAAATAATCGTGTCTATATAGGCTCCCGTTTCAATATTTAGGTATTAATCCTTTCAAAGGAACAGTGAGGTTACCTTGATGGACAAGAAACTCAACGTTGAGACGTCTTCCCCACATGGATTGGATTCTGCAATAAGACCTGAGGCCGAAGATGCCGTTAAGGAATCACGACGCTTTCGGTTTGATCGTGTTGAGCTCGCAGGTGCTTTTGGGGATTTAGGTACCTTGCTGCCTATAGTTGTCGCTATGATTTTCATTAACAAATTGAGTCCATCCTCGGTTTTCCTAACCTTTGGGCTTTTTTACCTAGTGTCTGGGTTCTATTTTCGATTACCAATTCCCGTCCAACCCCTGAAAGCTGTGGGAGCTATAGCAATTGCCTATCCAGCTGTCATCACCGAATCGGTAATCGGTGCTTCTGGAATTATTTTCAGTGTCTTCCTTCTTATATTCTCCCTGACTGGAATGATTGATCAACTTGCCAAACTTTTTTCGCAAGCAGTTGTTCGAGGCATTCAACTGACATTAGGACTCATATTCCTCAAAAAGGGTATCGAACTCATTCTGAATAAAGAAATATTTATGTCAGGAATGCAGAGTAAGTTGTCAGAATATCCAGTTAATTTAATTCTTGGTATCGTGGTCTTTGCCCTTGTTCTGCTCCTTCTCGACAATAAAAAATTTCCAGCAGCTTTAGTTGCACTTGCTGTTGGAATCGTTTCGGGAATTGCCCTGGGCGGTTTCTCCATGCTCACGCTTTCTCTCGGCCCCACAGATATGCACCTTGTCAACCCGAGTATGGGAGATTATTGGACTGCCACAATAATGTTGATTCTGCCACAAATCCCACTCACCATCGGTAATGCGTGCGTTGGAACTGCCGATACCTGCAACAACCTCTTTACAGGCAATCCTCAACTTCACAAGGCCAAGGCTGGAAAATTTGCCTTTTCAATGGGGCTTATGAATCTTCCCGCAGGACTATTGGGAGCAATACCCATGTGCCATGGCACTGGTGGATTGGCTGCACATTTTCGCTTTGGGGCGAGGACCGGCGGTGCGCCAATTATGATTGGAATCTTTTTTCTCGTCATTTCCTTGGTACTTGGAGAGCTTGGATTTTCCCTTCTTGCAATAATTCCCCAATCGGTTCTAGGTGTACTTTTGATCTTTGCCGGTTTAGAGCTCTGCCCCTTGCTGAGAAGCCTAAAGACAAATGAGGAATATTTTATTGCCTTGTTGATCGCCGGAATCGCGCTGGTTGTACCCAACATGGGTTGGGCATTCGGTGTGGGAATTGCGGCTGATATTTTTATAAGAAAAATGAAGATCAAAATCTAATAGAGGAGAAAAATCAGGGAGTGTTGAGCCTGATGTCAGGTATGTATCGGCGAATGCCAACAATGACGATTACAACCGTGATGATATTCTCTTGAGGAATTCGATTTATGCCATCAATATCACTCTGGCAGTTGCCACCTGCATCAATGCCATTACCATCCTGATCCAAGAATCTCACAATCCGAATGTCAGTAATATCATACCTTTTGTGCCGTTTCAGCGGCTATCAGATTACACTAGCATACACCTGATGTGCGCCCTCCCAAATCATAGCTCCCGCTATATAAAATATAACGACTATTCCGATGTACGCGATGCAGTGATATCGCTTCAGCAGATCAGCGATAATGGTTGAGGCCAGTCCCATAAAACCAACCGACAGTGCCAGACCAACGACTAAAACCCAGGTGTGATGACGTGCCGCACCAGCGACAGCAAGGACATTATCTAAAGACATTGATACGTCGGCCAGCACTATTTGAGATACAGCCGCACCAAAGGTTTTAGGAGTAGAACCCCCACTATTGAATAACTCTTTCGAGTTATTTTCTACATTTGAATCCCGTATTTCACGCCATAATTTCCAGCCTACCCAGAGTAAAAGTAGCCCACCCGCCAGCATCAAGCCAATCACCTGAAGTAATTCAACAGCGCCAAAGGAAAAAGCTATTCGAAGCACAGCTGCCAGAACTATACCAATAAAAATTACTTTTTTTCTTGAATCCCGTGGCACAGAAGCAGCAACCAATCCAACGACTATTGCGTTATCTCCAGCCAAAGCGAGATCAGCCATAAGTACCTGCAGTAATGCATATATTTCAGAGAGTGAAAACATAATTTAGTTTTTCATGAATGCTGAATCTCACATCTACTTATTTTGGATAATCACGGTTACCGCAAGGCGTAGTTTTTCGCCGTGGTCTAGTTGAGCACACCCCTGACTAACGCTTCTGATACTTTCAAGTTGGAATAAACAGTTGTCAGAAAGAAGGCGCGCGAATTTATAGTACTCGATGCCAGGATAAAACCTTACATCTCAGACCGGAATCAAGAGGAACTGATATCCCAGATTTTGATTATTAGATAATGATTTTCTATCCGGCAATCGACCTTCGGCAATTTTAATTTGATTTGTCGCTATCCAAGAGACCTTGTTTCTCTTTTTTGGACCTTTTAGCCGCTCTTCTTTCTTTCATGGACATGGAAGCTTTTTTCTTTCCTTCCCGATGGCCTCTTTGTTCTTTATTCATGGTGATTGCTCCTTTTATTGATGAGTGTCCCCAGGATATTGCCCCTTGTCAGTCCCGTCTGTCTAAACTCAACAATGCTGAACCGACTATGTTGAATAAAAATGTAAATTAGCATCATTGCAGGCAGATCAGGCACATTCTTTTACTCATAATCTAATTTTTATCCCAAAGCGTCAGGATCGGACTGGCTACAAAAATTGATGAATACGTGCCGATGATGACCCCCAAAAGCAGGGCAAGTGAGAAATCGTGAATTACCGAACCGCCAAACAGAAAGAGAGACAGAACACTTAAAAAAACCGTAAAAGAGGTCACAATGGAACGGGAGAGTACCTCGTTGACACTGTTATTGATGACTTTCAATAAAGACGGACTATTGGATTTTCTCATGTTTTCGCGGATCCGGTCAAAGATAACCACCGTATCGTTCAATGAATAACCAGCCAGAGTGAGCAAAGCTGTGACCATCAGCAAGGTCATCTCAATATTCATAACCCAACATATCCCAAGGACCGCAAGGACATCATGGAAGGTTGCAACAGCCGCACCGATGCCGAAGCTGAGATTGAAACGAAAACCGAGATATATAATGACACCGCCCATGGAAAGGGCGATAGCCAGCATGGCCTTGTTTCGAAGGACAGCACTCACCGATGAGCCGATTTCAGTTTGGCTTTCTAAGGAGAATTTTTTGTCGGGGAGCTGGCTGTTGAGCACTGCGGTAACCTGTCTCGCTCAGTTCCGCAGCAATGATTTTCGACGATTTTTTGATTTTGACCATCAGTCGATTTTCGTTTTCAACCTTCTGCAGGTCAACACCTTCCAAATGACTTTTGTTAAAGGCCGCGCGAACCTCATTCATAGAGAAATCCCGACCTGCTTTATATTGAAGGAGGGAGCCACCGGCAAAATCGACTCCCATGTTGGCATGGCCAAGCAGAATTTCCCCAAAAGCTACGATTCCCAAAATAACCAGCGCACCGGAAAGAGCAAAGGCGAATTTCCGCAATTTCATGTAGTCAAGATTTGGTTTCTTGATAAATTGCATATAGTTGATGTCGTTTTATCATTTTGTGGGAGGTCAGGCTGTTGAAAATCCAGTGGGAATAATATATCGAGGTGAAGAGATTAAAGATAATGCCCAGAGAAAGGGTGACTGCAAAGCCTTTGACCGGGCCGGTCCCAAACAAAAACAGGGCCAGGGCGGTAATCAGGGTTGTTACGTGGGCATCGATAATAGTCAGAAAAGCTTTGCTGAAACCGCCGTCAATACTGGATTTGATCGATTTTCCCAGAGCAAATTCTTCCCGCATCCTTTCAAAAATAAGCACGTTCGAATCCACAGCCATACCGACGGAAAGGACTATACCGGCAATGCCGGGCATGGTGAGAGTGGCGCTGAGGATGGCAAGGCCGGCAAAAAGGAACAGAATATTAAGAACCATGGCCGTATTGGCGATGATCCCCGAAAGGCGATAATAGATAAGCATAAATCCGATAACGAGAATCAGCGCCAAGCATACCGGAGAAGATTCCCTTCTGGATGGAATCCTGTCCCAGGCTTGCCCCAACCGTCATGTTCTGGATAATATCGACGGGGCAGGAAGTGCTCCAACCCGTAGAACGATGGCCAGATCCGAGGCTTCTTCGTGGGTGAAGTTCCCGGAAATCTGGGCCGAACCACCGAGTATTTTTTCGCGAATTACCGGGGCGGAGCGGACTATACCATCCAGGACGATTGCCAGTCTCTTCCCGACATTTTCTCGGTAACGTTCCCAAACAGCCTGGCCCCGTTGCCGGTCATCTCAAGACTGACATAGGGCTCATTAAAGTTACCTCCGATCCGGACCTGGGCATCCTTGATCATGTCCCCGGTCATCAGTATTTTGTTTTGCAGAAGCAGGGGACGGCTGGTTTCTCTCTTGGTTTCCGGATCGACATTCCTTTTCAAAAGAGATAGAGGTGTCATTGGGTAGCTGGTTTTCCAGGAGTCCGGTTAAGTTTTTTCACATCCTCTCCCTCGATGCCATTTCCCGGTCTTGAATGGCTTGGGCGACAAGTCTCCGAGACATTAATCCCTTCGGTATCGGCCACCATCTTGAATTCGAGCTGGGCGGTATCACCAAGAAGTTTCAAGGCCCTTTTGGGATCTTTTACCCCCGGAAGCTGGATAACGATTTCATCATCACCCTGACGGATAATCATAGGTTCGGCGACACCAAACTGATCAATCCTGTTGCGCAGGATTTCAAGAGACTGATTGACCGCATTTGCTCTGATATAATCGATTTTTGCCTTTGATAAGCTCAGGAAGATACGCGGAAAAGTCCCCTCCTTTGTCTCGAGCGAAGAATGGATATCCGGATCCTCTTTAGCAACTGGGATTAACTGTTCCACGGCATTTGCATTTGGCAAGGTGAAGATAATCGTTCCAGCTTGTTGCGATTTGCTTTGCACGATACTGATGGATTGTTCTGAGAGACGATCTTTTAAGTCATTGGCAACCAGCTCAAGTGAATTTTGAGCGGCACGATCAAGATCAACCTTTAAGACCAAGTGCATTCCTCCTTGCAGATCCAGTCCGAGATGCAAGTCCTCCGGGTGCCAGGTATTTTTTCCACCAATCGGGCGTTGCGGAATAAAAAGATGGAAAAATTGTAATGAGAGAGAAAAGCACAAGGAAAAAGACAGCAACGAGCTTGAGCCTGAGGGAAGTGTTCATGGAACTCCTTGGAGATTATCGAAAAAGAAAGAGAGAGGCTTTTGGGGCAGGATACATGAATGATTCATATCAAATGTAATAATGCACCTTTGTTACGTTACAATATGGCGGTGAAAATATACATCAACAGAATAATAAAAATACGAGCCGGTCGTCAGATTTCTACCTGGAGAGCGATATGGGTATGGTATATTGGAAATGCCATACGAGAATTTTTGACTTTCGGTTAATCTGAAAGGTAGGATGCGAGCAATCATTTTTCCAACGAAAATGTATGGATTATAACCCATTAAAAGGCTTCCCCCCATTCCCCTTCGAGACCATCGCAGTGGCTGTCGATAACTCCCCGAAGTATCTTGTGAGTGCCACTTTTTTTTGTTACACCATCTCTGGTGGAATCATTGCATGAAAATTATTGAAAAATTCAGTCAAACCATTTCTGGAATAGCAATGGAAGGGGCCTTAATGACTCTTTCTCCCTTCCCATTTCTTTTACTCTTTGTTGGGCTTGATGGGGAAAAGCCTCATCTTTGGCGGTTATTAGTTGCCTCGGTTGCGGCCATTGCCGCATTTTCTGGTGGGCTTATACTGTTTAGGCGACCGTTGACAGGAAAATTGTTTTGTGGAATTGCTTTGACAGGGAGTTTTGCAATCCTCTTCCCATGGTTAACCAGTAATCCTTTTGCCTCGCTATCAGGTTTTGTCGCGTTCATCGGCGCCTTTTTTGCGTTGATAGATTTACGGATAGACATTCACAACGATGAAAAAAACTACAACGTGGTTCAATTTCTCGAAAGGGCTCGACTGGCAGCTTTGGCAGTCCCCTTAATTGTAATTCTAGGTTTGCTTATAGGTACAGCAGATACCATTTACAGCATTGTCGGGTCATCTATTATTGCACAGGTACTCTTCATCTACTGGGCTCTGGCTTTCAATCTTTACCAAATGTTTCTCTTGTTCCGTCAAAGGAGAAACCAAACATTCTTCCAAGCAGGGAAATAACTGTCGTTGTAATCTCCCCATTAGCCATGATATTTTATCTTTGTGCTTCATAATTGTTCTCCTGTTGTTTTTTGTCTGCAAACAAATACTTACAGAAATAGCTATGAAGTTCAAATATTCTAGTATGTTAACTAGTTTTATGTAGAGATACTCAGCCCTTAGGTTGTGACTTTTGCAAAAGCCTCAATTGTTAGAGTTTGTAATTGATACTCGCATTGGTAGCATAAAGCCTTCGATTGGCAGTTGATACGATAGTATCAACCGTGTTCCTGTTTCTCTTGTTTATTGAACACCTCATTAAAAATTGTGAATCCACACTTAAGAAATTGTCCGTTGAATTCCTACCACATCAGTGTTGTATGGTTTCGGTAGAAATGCATTTAAAAGTCTGCTGAGCTACTTGTCTCACAGTGATTCCAGCACTAATATATTACAGCATTAGTCAAGATATTTGAAAAAGTTAGCAATTCGTCAGCGTCCGGCTGCTCCTTGCTGTTCACAATAATAAATTTCGAAGAGAACTGAATATGGACAAGTCTTTACCAAGGGACGTCATAGCCAAAATTCACGAACTTGAGGAGAAAACAGCAACACTCAATCGGCAATGTGAGGAGAAAGTAGAGTTAAGTTTGGCGAAGTACCGTCGGGTGATAGAGGCTACTTCAGAAGGGTATCTTGAGTTAGACTTAGAATCCAGAATTATAGATTTTAATGCGACAGTAATTGAATTAACAGGCATTAGTGGCGAAAATCTTATGCACAGTCCTGTTGGAAATCTCTATGACAAGCGAACTATTTATGTCCATTTTGCCAGCAAGAACCATTTAAGTTTTGAAGCAGTTTTCCATAAACATACAGGCGAAAAACTGCCGATGCTTTTCAAACGAAGCATTCTTCGCGACAAAGATGGTCTGCCGAACGGCTATCTTGTTTTTCTTACAGAACTCACAGAGCTTAAAAAAGCCCACGAAGATCGTAGGCAAGCTGAAGCGAGATATCGGAATATCTACCAAAACGCGGCACAAGGGATGTATCAAAGTACTGTGGCAGGCATTCTTCTTAGAGTCAATCCTGCTTTTGCTGATATTTTTGGTTATGAACGGCCTACCCAAATGATCAATCGAGTACGTGATATAACAACCCTTTATAAAGACAAGAATAATCGGCAACAGCTGGTCTCTGCTTTAAAAAAGAACCGGGTCATCACCAATTATGAAGTGGAAATGCAAGACAGGGATGGCAAATCCGTGTGGGCAATGATCAACGCCAGATTGACAGACGATACAAATGGAACCCAGATTATAGATGGCATTCTCATCGATAACACCGAAAAACGATTGGCAGAGAATCAACTACGTCGAAGCAGAGAACATTTTAGATACTTAGCCATCCATGATAACCTTACCGGTCTTTTTAACACACGATATCTTTACAAATCCCTCGATAAACTGATCGTTGAGAATAATGAAACCAAGGAGCCTTTCTCATTGGTTTTTCTTGATATGGATAATTTCAAGCATGTGGTTGACACATATGGCCACCTGAACGGAAGTCAGGCGTTGAAGGAAGTCGCCGAAACCTTGAAAGAGTGTTTGATTGAACCGTCGTATGGCGTTGCATATGGAGGAGATGAATTTGTATTGGTATTCCCCAAAACCGACAAAAAGACTGCCCTCGAACATGTGGATAAAATCCGAAAACTTATGAAAGAAACTGTCTATTTAAGCAAGAAAGATCTTGAGGTGCATATGTCTGCCAGCTTCGGGGTAGCCACTTATCCAGATGACGCAGTGAATAGTATGGGACTACTTGCTCTAGCCGATGAGGCGATGTTTCATATTAAGTCGAGTGGTAAAGATGCAGTTGGGACCTCGATGGGAATTGAATAATCCTAGTGGAATGATTTGCCAAAATCAAATCCGAGGTAGGTTGAAAAAGGTGGATGCCAAACTTCTCTAATGCTTGATTGGCTTGGGAAGTGGGGCCATCTCACAAGAGGTGCTTTTAGAACATTTCTCGTCAGCTATGACTCATCCAATGCTGCGGTATGTAATGGTATTCCTAGGCTGTCTTCGGAAGGAAAGCTTATCTCTGAGATTGACCTTATTCCTGGTAATTTGTGTCCAGGAAGACATTGACATGACACCTTGGGCGAGCCGTATGCCGTGCTCGTTTTGCTCCTGTGGCACGCCATCTGCAATACTCGCAATCACGCTCTGGATCTTCTGTCACCGACGGAAAAATCAAGGAAAACGTAAACCTGATCACAGCAATACCGGTTCAGAAGGGAACCATCAAGCATTCGAATAACGGTGAAGCTTTCAAGAATCTAAAGAAATGCAATAGAGAGCTTTAGTCTCCACCGTTGACGGGCATCTCAACAAGCACATATATTATATTTTCCGGTTCAAAGAACCGTCATTTAAAATTTCGTACTAATGTATGAAGGTACTTTACCGAATTGACCTTCGTATCTGCCGTTTGATTACTGGGATGGTGAGACAACGCCCGCGACGCCGATAGGGCTGAGCGTGTCACTACGGTTACAAGTGGCCAGAGATCCGCAGGTGTCCACCACGATGGCGGGGGCGACGCAGGCTCCCCAGCCTTCCTTATTGATCAGGTCCATCGTGCAGGTTGCGGAAACGACCGGGTAGTACTCCTCCATGGTGTTGAAGGTTGATTGCCAGGCTGAGTCGGCACCTGCTCTGGTTCCGGCGAATGGAAAATTATCGTTGGCAAACATGTTACGCAGGTTGACCAGCATCTTCACACCGGCCACGCCTTCAATCCAGTTCGCCCCCACTGTCGCATTGCGTACTCCGCCGTTCTCCTCTTTAAAGATGTCTGGTTTGTTCTCCTCTGTAGTGACTACCACCGTAAACCAGCCGCCTTGAGGGTCGGGCGTTCCATCGGCGCGGGTCTGCATGATGTCCGAGTCCGGCACGCAGCCGGTGTTTTCCCGGAAACGGTGCGCAGGCAGGATATTGCCGATTGTAGGATACGGTCGCGCGTAAACGGCGGTGCAGATCGACCAGTAGCGCATGTCGATGGAATCCTGCCGGAAGCGTGGGCCCGAATAAACCGTCTCGTTGGGGTCGTACACGTTATCTTTTCCGGTCCATGGAATCGGTTCGCAAGCGCTCGGATTGCGCTGGCAATAGCACACGTCGAAACTTTGCCCCGGACTTTTTTGGCAGTCGATGTCCGCTGGCGGATTTTCCGAGCCGATAGTCCTTGGCATACGGCCACGAATGACCAATGCGTAAGGGCCGTGTTGCAGCGGCTCGCTGAGACTTGGTGTTAGTTGATCGGTGATAGTCACCACGTAGGCATTGTTGACATTCGAGACCACGCCCTGCTCAAGCCGTTTGGAAGGAATCTGAAACATCCCTTCCACCGGACAGGGGAAAAGAGAATCGTCACGACCGCAAGGAACTGGCAGAGGTATGCTGCCGCCCTCACGAGTGTACTGGCTCTGCCCTTGCTGCGTATTAGTCTGCATGGGTATGACGTTGGTTTCCGGCAGCAGGGAATCCTCGTATGTGGGCTGGTTCTTCATGAGCACCTGGAAGGAGCCGTAATCGCTGACCGGGAGGTTCTCCATTATAAATGGATTCTGGCCATCGCTGGGCTTCATCTGATAGTCGGTTACTGTCGAATCGAAAATCAGCATATTATTGGTGGGGCCGGTGACCGTCCATTCGAAAGGATTGAAGTGGGTATCGTAAAGGGCGTAGGATTTGTAACGCTCCTCGACAAACTTGCCTCGGATTAACCACTGTGGGTAGTTGTCTTCCTGCGGCGGAGCGATGAATGGCTGGAACCAGTAAGTAGCCGTCGCGTCTGGAAAGATCCAGTTCATAAAACGCTCGTCAACATAGCCCCACCAAGCGCAGGATGGAAAATTCGCAGGATCCGGGTCAATCCGCAGCGCTCTCGCCAGTTCCACGATGAGACTGATTTCGTCACCATCACCGGATTCCAGCTTTTGCAGCAGTGAGGTGAAATCCACGTTACCATCGGCGATGGACGAAGTGAGCCGGCACATTGGCAAAGGTGCCTGAACGCTGCCATCAGCCATGACCTGCTGGATCGTCGGCAACGGCAACGCCCGGCGCCCGTTCTTCGGAAGGTAGGTACGCAACAGCGCAAGCCGGAAGTTTTCTGCATTAGCTCTTAAGTAGGATTCCAGGCGATCGTATTGGTCATAGTATTGGTTATGGTGATGGCGCATATGTCTGTGATGATTATCCCTGGCGTAACCAGGTGGAACAGCAATTACAACGGCGAGAAGCAACCCGGTGACAGCCAACAGTAAGCATCGCGGCAACTGTGACCGGCTAGCGACTCTGCGGAATTGCCTATGTTGCTCTAAAACCCATTGACGGGCGATAACTGCATATTGCTTATATGTTTCAAATAATTGCGTTTTCATAATCCCTCCCTTTTTGTCTTTGAGCCTGTAATATTTGTCTTGTCCATAAGGAATTATCAGTCCGGGTCTAGCGCATCCCGTGTGTGTATAACCGTTCAATGGCCGGTGGGATATATGTGCCATCAGCTACTTTTCCTTTAGGGCCATAGACGCGCAGCATGATGTTGAATGGCCCAGTCGGCACGGGAAGCCAGTTGGCCAGGGGCACGCGCTGTGGTCGTTTGGGAGACATGTAAATTGAGATCGATTTGTCCCAGTTTTTCTCCAGCCCGGGCGTGTAGCTGGCAACTTCATATTTTTCCTCAGTATTGAAGACTAGTTCAATTGCGTCCGGTGTGTAGGCAGTAACGGACCAAAATCGCTCTGCGTCAGGGACCTGATCCGCAGGGAACGTCAGGACATATCCACCCGAGTATCTTGTGTCTCCACTGAGAGGTATGCCGCTGCCATCCTTAAACGCGTGATAATATGCGGCTGTATTATGTCCATTGCCGTACTGGATGAACTCAGTTATCGATGCCCGCTCGATGACGTTGCTGCCCCATGCGCCGATATTGGTAAAATTAATCCAGTTCGTCGGGCCCGTATGGTTGAGGTAACGGTTCACAATCAACTGGTGTGCTCTCCGGGTGCCTGCAGCGAATTCGGCCTTTTCTAACTGGCCGACACCGCCTCCATCGGTGAATTCGCCGTCGCCAAACAGGCTGTCGAATCGCTGCGTGAGAAGTTTCTCGTAGGGTGACAATGGCGGTGTGTTAGTCGATCCCACTGCCACCTGGAGCTGCTTGAGGAATACAATCGGGGCATACGTGGCCAGAGAATCGGCGGCTGTCTTGAAAGGTGGGGAAAAGAAGATTTCTGGGAAAATTCTCGTAGCGCCCGTCGTCGAATCATCCTGATAATCGGAGAGCGTTGCAATCTGCAGTGATTTGCGGAATGAATCGGCTTCTGCCGTGTTGTTGACAGTTCCTGAGAACTTGTCGGCCCGAAAGATCAGAGCAAAAAAATTGAACGGGATTTCAACGGGAGTGATTCCTGAGGGAAACGGTTCTTTCCATCCGGGCCCGATAAGAGCATAGGTCTCCGGCGTCCCCGCCACGAGGGTTGTATCGAAAATATTCCCATAGGGGTCCAGAGTGAGGATGGAATACGTGGCGGTCGTCTCCGGGATCGTCACGATCACCGGTTGTTCGCTCAGATCTACTAGGCTACTGGCGTAGAGCGTGTCGTCATTAATCGCAACGACTATGTGGTAGATGGGTGATATGCGGTTAGGTCCGGCAAAGCGGTTAATGGGGACGATCTGCGACTGATAGTAGGTAAACCACAGTGGGTAGAATTGCGCGACATAAGCCACGGTGGTCTCAAAAGGACCCCACTGTTCCAGGTGAGAAATATCCCCAGTTTGCTGCGAGCCTTCTCCTTTGTGTTGAGATTGGTGATGTTTATAGCTTGCTGCCTCTGTATTAGGTCCAATAGGTATAAAGGCGAGTGAAAGGACCAATACCATAAATAAAAAAATACGCTCCATCATGCTAAGAATCATCATAATCTTTTTCATTTTATATCTCCTTTCGATTTAGTGTCTTACTTCATGAAAACCATAATAAAAAACAAGAAATCCTGAGGTAGTTTTCAATTCAGAACGTTAGACCCGCATCCAAGGCATTTATCCCCGCAAAACCCGAGGACTAAAAGTGTACCGGTCAAGCGAGTACTGAACTGAGTCCCTCCTTGTGGAGAGGGTATGAAATACAAAATTGTTTGTGATGATCTCAATGTAAGATTGCACTCCTTTTCATTAGAGGTTCCTGTTAATATCCATGGTGTTGCCGCTGCACCGATTGTACAGTTTCGTGGCATCCGTGGACGCCTCCCTCGTGGTTCATGGGGGGAATCCGGTGGTTCATCGATGGCTCGATATGCAATTTAATCTTAGTTGTCTGATTCGACCTCCAGCATACTTCTCAGTTTGGCGAAGTGTTCTGATATCGCATCTTCCATTCTCCGACGTCCAACTTTCCGCTTAAGACTACTGCCGAAACCGTCAACCTGGTCGGTAAAGGTCCGGTTTACACAGAAGACTACTGAACCGCTTTCGTAAGGTACGCAGCCGATGATCGTGAGCATGGAATTGTATGAGTGCTCAACGTAGAACTGCAACTCGGCGACAATAGCATAATGGCCGTGGATGTCAGACATGTAGTGAGACAATTGGAATACCGGCCGATTGTCTATCCTGTTTTTGAACCAATAGAACTCGTGCTTTACTTTTCCTCCTTCTTCCGGGTATTTCAGAAGGGACTGGTAAAAATCAGGAAAATGATTTTCCAGTAATTTGATTGACCCTACAGCAACCGTAAGCTCCCTTCTCGGCAAAGAATGTTTGCCACGATCTCGATCATAAGGTTGTATTCCCTCAAGTCCTTCTTTGAAATATGACTGGTATCGTTGCATCAGAATTTGTCGTATAATCAGCGCAATTTTTTCAGCAACAGCCGGGTCCTTGGAATCAATAGCCTGTAATCGTTTGAGTTCATCCTGACTGAAGTTGAAACCATAACCGCCTTTGTAAGAGATCAGCTTTTGAATCTCGGACAATTCATTTTTCGTGAAACCGGCGGGTCTAAAATCTTCTTCCAGCGTTAAGCTGTTTCTGTTGCTGGTACTTTGTATCATTTTGTACGCCAAAATATCGCAGTTCTGCCGAAACGAGGTTTCATTCAGGTAGGCGTCGATAACCTTTTGAATAGGGGCTTTGACTACCAGCATGACCGCAGCAACAGAGAGTTCGTCTCTCAACTGTTCCATCTCCGGCATGCCGGTAGACAAAATATTACCATCAAGAAGTGCTTGCTTGTTGGACTTGTCGAAAGATAAATGCGTCATTATCTGGTGAATAGTTACAGGAGTTTTCTGGACCGCAAATGCTATCTGAGCGACAAGGCTCTGCATGAGGATCATTCCGATTGTGACAATGACAGGTAATGGTAATGTGTAATTGTGCACTTTCATTTTATTCCTCAGTTATATTCTCATAAACAAGGTTGCCGTGCGGTCATCGACGTCCTGATGTTTTATTTCAACTATTTCTTGCTGATATGGACATATCCTTTCCTTTTGTGTCCATTCTCGTGGAAATGACTCCAGAGAGTGAGCTTTCTAACGTGTTTCCGCTTATCCAATTTGCATGTCCAAGGTTCGGATATGGTGAAATTGACAGGGGCGTTCTCACCATCGAGCATCACCATCTCTGTAGTCAAGTCCGTTTTGTCGCCGCAAAATTCTGGTCTCAGAATACTGACATCGCTAATGTGCAGGTCTAAACGGAGTTGGCCATTTCGGCTGTTCAGCATGGCACGTACCTTTGGCACTACCCCGGAGGGAGTTTTAAATACAGCGCTGTGTTTCGTACTGTGTGTTGTGTGAAGTACCAGATCCTGTCCGGTCTGGGCAGTTACGCCGGGGATGAGTTCTCCGGCGCCTTCTCTTTCGTTGAGCACACTGTCAATTACCAGTTGTGCCTTAGCCAGATCGAAGGTTCCGTCATAGGAAAATCTGCCCGACAAGTGCAGGTCCCCTTGAGTTCTATCGTCTCCAACATGCGTTGCTGTTCCTTTTGCATGTTTCAAAAAGATTGTAGGAATGTCGTCCACGACAACGTCGAGCGTGTCAATGGCGTTGCCAGGAAGTCCGTCAGATTCGGTTTCCAGCACCTGCGCATAGAAAGTCAGGTTGCCGGTAGCTTCCGGATGAAATGCCGGTAGCCAGACACAGCTGTCTCCATTCCGATCTATGCCGGGGAGCATCTTGTCGGCAATTAAAGTGCCGCCGTTCTGCGGATCGCCATTCCAGATGAGCACATGATGGTAGCCGGTCTGGGTCTGGTCACTGTCGACGCAAACTCTCAGTGGCGCTGTCTGTTCCCGAACCAAATGGGCTGTGTCGCTGACAAGCTCGCCATCAACGAGTATCTCGAGAGCGTCATTGGTGACGTTGACGTCAGCACCATTTGGAACTGAATCTGTTGCAACGGGAGTGCGAAATGTCTCCTGTTGACTGGCTATTCCCACCAAGCCCCAGCCCTGGTTGTTCTGGCCCGGACCGATCGTTGTGTCGTAGAGTTCGTTGATACGATTATCGGGATCCAGTGTCACATAGATGCGGTAGTCTTGGATCGCACCGGGAACCAAAGGCCCGAATCCGGAGGTATCCCAGACACAGACGGCTTGTTTTCTGGCCCGGGGGTCCAGGGCCAGGGAGGTGATGCTGCCACTGCCGCAATTCAAGGTCACAGGTTCACCGATTTCACTGTTGGTGGCAGCGTTGTACCTGACTGCTTGAAAGGCTATATTCATCCCAGCAAAACCCTGGGCAACGCTGTAATTATACACATCTGCCTCGACGCGAAGGATGTCTCCATCGGTCGCAGCCCCTGCGATCAGTGGAAATATACCGGTTTCGTCAGGTGTATTGTAACGAAAGAAGAGTCCTCGCATACGCTTGGCATCGTCCTCGGGATTGACCACCCAGACTATCTGGTCGTTTCTTATCGGGGTCGTGGGACTGAATCGTCGGGGCAGATTGAGGGCGGGATCGGGTAGCTGCCCATAGGTGGAGGGCCAGAAAGCCGCTCCGGTCCCCAGAGGATCGACGGCATACGACACCTTGGTCGTTCCGCTTTGCGCCAGATAGAACTGGGGCATGAAAAAGTAGGACTGGTTGGTGTTGCCGACCTGCTTGACCAGTTTGAAGCCTGTCGAATTGTTGGTCGATGCCGACTCCGTGTCCACATCCGCCCAGCTGTTGCTGTTGCTGATGTTAGCGTCTACCGTCACCTCGGCTGAGACCTTAGTTCCAAGGGATTTACCCTCTGCCTTGTATCCCACCTGCACGTCAAGGCTCTCAGCAAGTTTGTGGGTGTAGGACTTGGTGCTGCCCTCGCCGGTTGTTTCTGAAAAGTTCAGGGCGATAGAACCAGAGGTGCCGTCCCAGCCAAGGCGGGTCGGAGCCAGAAACGGAATGGCTTCGCTGACTTCCTTTGAATTTTCGAGAAAGGTAAACTCAGCGCAGCAGTCTTGCGGCGTGTAACTGTTACCCGTCAAGGGTGGGTACGAGAGAATATTGCCATTCTCATGGATCGGTTCGTACCAGTCGAAGGTCAGCCCGCCTCCGCGCCCGGTAATCGTGTCGCCGGGAAAGACGATTTCCCAAAAGGAATTGAGCCCATCGCCGAAATCGATTCCGGAGACAGGGTAGCGCCAAATATCCATTCGCGTCAGATCGGCGATCACAAAGTCATCGGCGTTGGTCTGGCCGGTAAACGTAGTTGTTTGCGAGCGATAATTGCTTTCGTATTCATCCACGTTCTCGTTATAGTCGTAGCCAACCTTCCCCTTGACAGACGTCGAACCGGTGACCGAAGCCTTGCCGAAAATACCCGCGTCGACGCCAGTGGTAACCGAGGCCTTGGCCGTTACCGCTAGACTGCCGCCGATGGTCCAGTCAGTTTGATCCTGGTGCATGAAGGAGTAGTCCAGATTCTCCTCGTCCGAGAGCTCAACGAAAAACCCGAATTTACGACTGACGTCGATGATCTGACCATCGGCCGGATCGGTTGCGTTGGGCGGCCACCAATAAGTGTGCTTGGGTGGTTCCTGGATGATGTATTCCGGTTTGATCAGGTCATAGACCACCAGGTGAATGGGGGAGCCCAACCAGACCGAGTTGCCGTCCCTGTCCCAGGCCGCCGCGGGTAGACGGCCGTTGGTGGGTCCGCCGATGACGTTACTCCCAAGCGGGGTTATATTCTGGGTAAGTGAGAACCCTCCCTCTGATCCCGGAGGCAGGGACTTGAGCCAGGCAAGACGAAACTGACCGGCCGACTGTAAATCCTCGCTGCCGTTGCGAGTAGCCTCCCAGTTGGTGACTGCCAGCGACCAGAGAGGATTCTCAATATCGGCACTACCCACATAACCTCCCGTGCCGACCGAAAAACGCGGCGAAGAAGGGCAGAAACCCGATGTACAGGTCTGTTGAGGTATCGTGACCGTATCACCGGTTTGGGTAATGGTCTGGAGGTCATTGGAAATTTCCAACGCCAGCACCCGCAGGCCACCGTCCTGAGCGAAAGGCATGTTGAACACGACTGCCAGTTGGCGGCGGTTGAAGTCGAAACCAACTACCGGGTCGGGGTTGTATTTGAACAACCCGGGCACCAACGCTGCCCGCATATATTCACATGCGCTTCTTGAACGAATGTTGCGGCAGGCGAAGCTTCCCGTACCGTTATTAAACTGAACGGCGTCAAGAAAACCGATGGTTTCGGTTACGAAAGTGCCCTTGAGGGATAAATTAAAACTATTGTCGCTTGACAACACAAAAATCGCCGGAAAATAAGCAAGGCCCGGTTCCGAGGAGGTGAACTCCATCGTGACCGTAGCTATGCCAATTTCCTGCCTCCCGTCGGCATTGAAGTCACCCGCTACCAGATCGACGGTACCGACGAACTGGGGAAAGGTTATTACCGGTAGGGCTGGATTAACCAATGGTTCAAGACTCAGAGGAGAACCGACGCGTTCGAGAGTAGGCGGATCAACCCCGTTATTGGTATACCGGAAAATATCCACCCAGATCGGGTCGTAGGCACCGGTCATGTAGGCCATAACCACCTCATCCACACCGTCGCCATTTACGTCTGCCGCGGAGCAGCCGATGAAGCTGTCCGAACCGTTTTCACGGATCACCCGATCAAACTTATAATTGCCCTGATTGGTGAAGGTATGAGAAGAGACTGCCGAAGTTTGAATAACACCGGAATTCTCGAGGTTGGTGTAGTCCAGCACGCGCACATGCATGCGTAGGGAATCGGTCGAGCCACCGCCTCCCTCATTGACGGGGTAGCAAACGGCGACTTCATCGTGCCCGGCACCCGTTTCATCTGAAAGTTGGGAAAGCTCGCCGGCAGTAACAGCAAAGCTGTCAATCGCCTGCACCGCCAACCCCACCCCTCGATTGGTCGAGTAACCATTGAACGAGGTGCCGGCATTCGGGTCTATCTGGCCATCAGGTTCGAGGATGTCAACCCGGAAGGTATCGCTGTTACCGACGAAGCCTCCCACCGCCACCTGTTCCAGTTTTTGGCTGAGGATGTGACCCGTAGCGCTCCGAGCTTGACGATTAACCTGCAGCGGGTTGTCAAAGGCCTCCTGAAATTCAAGGTTTTGCACATTCGCGCTGCGCGCCCAATCCGTATATGTGGTTGAGACTTGCAGCGAGTTCGGATTCTGCGGCATTGCAACAAGCGCATGCTGGTCCGGAAAAAGTGTTCTGCGGGGTGAAGTGATGGGGTTATTATTGCCTGGATTGGCCGCAATAACCATGCTCTGATCAAATAACAGCAATATCAAAAATGCCAGAGCTGACATTAGGTAATAGTTCCTGGGGTGCCAGTATTTTAGATTTTCTTTAAGGATTACTCTTGCTGGCTGTATCATGGTTGCCTCCTAAGATATCAAGATTCTGAATGATATGGGACAAGAAACCTTAACGAAATTTTCGCACCTATTAATTTTCCGGACACTTCCCCGGATTATTCGTGACAGTCCAACAGAAGTCGGCGGGGTTGTTCGCTCCGTCGCATTGATCTTCGGCAGCCACGCCGCCAACCTGCGGATAGCCCGAAGTCTCTGACTTGAAAAATGCCTCGCTGATGTCACTTGCGGGTTGATCCCAATATCCATCACATGGACCGGTTAACCCACTCGGACAGGTATTATTCATATCCGTTCCTGTTGGTGTCGTCGGAGGTGAGACAGAAGCATATTTTATCTCAGGGTTCGGACATTCCGGCAGATTGGTGTCCTTCCAGTAGCCGTTGAAATTAAGGTTGTTCGTTGGGATCAGAAAATTAAACGCACCGCCGCTGCCCTGGGCATCCCAGTAAGTGCTGGTGAAGTCGACGTCGGAAATATTTGCTTGATCAAAATTAGCACCATGCAGGTAAGCTCCGTTGAAGGTGCTGTTGGTACCACTGTTGATGCCGCCAGAGGTATTGATCGACAGGTCAGCCTGACTAAAGTTAGCGTTGATCAGCATAGCCCCCGTCCAAATGGTGCTTTGCAGGTTGGCGGTAGACCCACTGAAATCGGCGCCTTCCATGTATGCCTCGGAAAAATTCGCCCCGGGAGCGGTTAGATCGTTCGCCTCGGCAGTTTCTGTCGATGATGAACTGAAGAAGTTGACATTCGTTGCATTGACACCGGTCAAATTTGCTCCTGACATCTTGACATTGCGCATGAATGCGCCCTCCATTGTCGCCACCTTGCCGGTTTTCGCTTCCAGTTGTGCCCCGCTCAAATCGGCACCATCCAGATTGCTGAAATTAAGGGATGCACCTTCCATTGAGGCTTGGTTCAAGCAGGCATATTTCAGGCTTGCTTTGGACAGCACCGTGCCCTGCAGCGTCGTACAAACCTTATTGCCGTTTTCACCGGGGCATGTCGTTTGCGCGTTAGGATCGGACGGATAGCAGCCCAGGTTGATATAATCCAGGGTTTTACCTTCCAGCCAAGTGACATAGCTGATATTTCCGCCGGAAAGGTCCAGGGGCTTTTCTGCTGAGGAAAGGGCATCTGGAACATTGCTGACGTTGGAACTGGTGAGATTAAGATAGCGCCAGTCCACCTCATCAAAAGTCGAATAGTCGAGTGTCGCGGCGCTCAGGTCAACATTGCAGCTCTGATCCGTCATGAAACTATTATTAGCAAAGGTGGCTGGAGAAAGATCGCTTCCCTTAAAAGAGGTACAGCCGAGAGTTGCACCCGTGAAAATGGCTCCGGACATGGAGGAGCCATTCACACCGCCTATTGTGTCAAGATCAGCGTCTGTCAGGTTGGTATTGGTGAGATTGGTATTGACCAGGTTGGCACCGGTCAGAATAGCTCCGGAGAAATCGACACCCTTGGTACCATCCCCAAAATCCGCTCCACTGAAATCATCGCCGCTGAAGTCCATGCCGGCGAGATTGCAGTTGGTGCAACTGTTTGTTGTTGCGATGAATTTTAATACATCGACGAAGACGGTGATCTGATCGGTCAGAATAGGCTCAGTGTTACAACTGACATCTGTGCCAACGTTGGCCACGTTCTGACTGTTCTTGAACATCTCAAGAAAGGTCGACGGACCGAGCTTGATCGAACCAATGCTGCCTGGCGGCTTAATACCCGGCTGCGTCATGGCAGAAAACTTGCTGTAATCGACGTTCTCATCGAAAACGAATGCCGTCCCCTTGAAATCGCACTGGTTATAGAGAGCAAACTCGCCCTCCTGCAGCTTGGGCATGTTTTTTGAGTTGACATAACCGATGTAGGTGAAATCCCAGACAAGGGCGTTGGGATCCGGAGCACCACCTTCTATAGCAGAGAGTATAACGGGAATAAGATTCGCCGGACTGCCGGATTGGGCGTCAACCCATGGATATATTAGAGTATCAAGCTCGATATCAGCCCACATGGTGTATTCACCGTTGCCCATGTCGTTGAGAATATAGGCTGGAGCACAGTAGTAGGTAATTTTATCATTGAAGAGGTTTGGGCAGTTGCGTGTATGGAATTTGACTGTGTATGGTGCCAACTCAAAGGTACCATTCACCCAAGGCGTTACGGTAAGTGGTGTAATACCTTTATTCCATTCAGCCTGAGGAAGCCAGGGCACCATCGGTCGACTGTTGGTGAATTGTCGATCATCCGTGGTTTCATCATAGAAAGTCCAAACGTACTGGTCCAGCACGCCTTTGGCGTTGGCGGAAAGAGACATCTTCGGAAAGCTGCCGGTCGTATCAAGGTGAGGATACAATTTGCCGATAGAGTTGCTCCCAGCGCTCATTGCAAAGAAATTCGGATATATAAGCTGCTCTTGCAAGGTTTGTTTGGTCGGATCGTTGTCTGCAAGAGTCTGGCTGCGGAGGTGGCGGCGTCGCTCTGGCCGGTGCAGGAAGGCTTTCTTGCCGGTCAGACCGACTCTGCGACCATCGTGAATGATATCCATACTATACCTGCCCGGCTCTAGCATGACTGCTTCACAGGCTGCACCTCGACGACTGTTCATCACTGTACGTCCAGAGCTGTGCTTCATTTTTATCTGCACGATAGCCTGCTCGTCATCCGGGATGCAGAAACTGAACTGCTGTTCTTCTTCGACGAGAAAACGTATAGAGTTTTTACGGATATCCCGCCTGCCTCTAGGTGATTCTTTCTCGTCTTTATCGGAGTATCTTCTATCCTCGAGATCGTGTTTCCTGTATTCGTAGGAGTCTTTTTCATGCCTGTGCGATTTCTTCTTGTTGTGGAAAGAACTCTCCAGGTTGAGGACTATGGTTTGATTCCGCGTTGCATGCAGGGTAGGGTCGTTTAAAAAATCCTCTTCAAGCAGCCAGGGACTGTCGAAGGTGGTGATGACCGGTTCTGGAATATGTTTGAAGGCGGTGAGCAGGAGCGCGCTCAGGGCCCCTAAGGCCATCAGATAGATTCGGTTACGCATTTTTCACCTCCCAACGTATTAATTTTGTCAATAAGAAGCCCGTTCCCGTTGTTAATTTTCCGGACACTTCCCCGGGTTATCAGTGACAGTCCAGCAAAAGTCGGCCGGGTTGTTTGTTCCACCGCATTGATTTTCGTCAGCCACTTCTCCAACCTGTGGAAAGCCCGACGACTCTGACTTGAAAAATGCGGTGCTGATGTCGTCTTTGGGTTGGTCCCAAAATCCATCACAGGAGCCGCCAGCACCACTCGGACAGGTGTTGTTTTGATCCGTACCTGTTGGTGTCGTCGGTGGTGAGACTGGATCATACTTTACCTCCGGGGCCGGACATTCCGGCAGGCTGATGCTCTTCCAGTAGCCGTTGAAATTAAGGTTGTTCTGGGGGATCAGAAAGTTGAACTCACCGCCGCTACCCGTTGCATCCCAGTAGGTGCTGGTGAAATCGACGTCGGAAATATTTGCCTGATCGAAAATAGCTCCCTGCAGATAAGCCCCTTTGAAGGTTGTGTCGGTGCCGCTGTTGACGCCGCCTGAGGTATTGGTCGACAGGTCCGCCTGACTAAAGTTGGCGTTGATCAGCATGGCCTCAGTCCAAATCGTGCTTTGCAGGTTGGAGGTGGAGCCGCTGAAATCGGCGCCTTCCAGATATGCCTCGGAAAAATTCGCTCCGGGAGCCGTGAGATCATTTGCCTGGGCCGTTTCTGTCGACGATGAACTGTAAAAGTTGACGTTACTGGCGTTCACCCCCGTTAAATTTGCACCTGACATATTGACATTGCGCATAAATGCGCCTATCAGGGTTGCAGCCTTGCCGCCGCTCTTGCCTTCCAGCTGTGCGCCACTCAAGTCTGCGCCATCGAGATTGCTGTAATCAAGGAAAGCTCCTTCCATCGAACCATTCTTGAAGCAGGCGTGTTTCAGGCTTGCACCGGTCAGCCCCGTACCCTGCAGGGTGCTGCAGCTACTTACTCCATTGGGATCGGGACAGGTTGTAGTCGAGGAAGGATCGGACGCATAGCAGCCCAGATTGACATAATCCAGTGTTTTACCATTAAGCCACTGGACGCTGCTGATATTGCCACCGGAGAGGTCCAGAGGAGCCTCCGCGGTGGAGAGGATGTCCGGAACATTATTCATGGTGGAGCCGGCAAGATTGAAATATCGCCAATTTTGGGTATCGAAAGTTGTATAGTCGAGTACCGCATCACTCAGGTCTAAAAAGCAGCTGTGATCCGTCACCAATGTATTGTTACCGAAGGTAGCCGCGGTGAGGTCCGCACTATTCATATCAGTGCAATTCAGACCTGCACTGGTGAAGTCGGTCTGATTGAGTATTGTGCCTAAACCGGAAAAATCCGATGAGCTTAGCGTGGCCCCCTGAAAAGAGGTGTCGGTAAGGTCCGCCCCCGAAAACGTGCTTCCGGAATAGTTACCGCTGCTGAGATCGTCGTTACTGAGATCTGCGCCTGTCAAAATACAATTTACACAGGTATTGGTACTCAAGATATATTGACTGAGATTTTTGATCTGTAACGAGGACGCGGTTTCGCTGCCTGGCGTTGCTCCGTCCAGACAGGCGGTGTCCCCGCCGATACCTAAAACGGAACCACTATACTGGCTGCCGGTATGGAGAAAGGCCAGGGTGTTTGGCCCGACCCTGACCGAGGAGACCATCTTGTCACCCATAGCCAGTCCCTGACTGGCCGCACTATTGTAAATGGATAAATCCGGCACATCTGTCTGAAAGACAATTGCCGGTCCGGCATAATCACACCCCGCAAAGAGCGCGACTTCTCCTTCCTGGAGGGGCAGGTGGCTGCCATCACATTCGGTCCCACAGTCAAATCCTTTGTAATCCCAGGTAAAAACTGTTGCACCTGAATCCTGATATAACCATTGCAACTGATTGTTGGCATCCAAGGTCACAGGCTGCGTTAGGCTTTCGCCGGAATGGTTGTACTCCAAGGTTAAGGTGATCTGTCCGCTGCCGAAGTCCCGGATTATGAAAGGTACTGTAATATCGGCGCCACAGCACTCCTCGGTGGTGCCGGTAAAAAGAAGGGAACCGACATCTATACCTTCACCGCCATAGCCGTCCTGGAATTTAACGGGAGTTTTGTTCCCGTCGCTTAAATTATACAGCGTGCCGAAACCTACTGCGCTGGAGTCCAGGTCTATCCGCCAGACTTCGTGCGGCCCGACCGTAGCGGCTGAGAGTTCCAGCGGTACCACCGGTCCAGGTGTTGCATCAGTGACATATCTGCCGTTTGTCCCTCTTAGTACCGTAAAATCGGGAATCACCAGGGAGCTATTGCTCGCTCCAAACAGAAAGGGCGTGGCGAGACGGTGGACAAACACTTTCTTGGGATGGCCTTTGATGCGTAGAGGATCGTGGAGGATGTGCAGGCGATAGCTGCCGGCCGCAAGGTTCAGAATCCGGCATTCATCGCCCGGCTCAGACCACAATACTTTGTTGCCGTCTACCGTCTCAATGGCCAGTGCTGCGATATACGGGTCTTCTTCTGGGATGCAGAAACTGATATCGGCCACATCTGGAAGAACAAAACGAGCGGAATTAAACCGTAGTTGATGATGGCCGAGATAGAATTTTTTCTGTTTTCCATGAAGAACTTTCTCTTTCCTGTGATACCTGTCCTTGCCATTTCCCAGTATCGCCTGGTGCCAATCACCGTCATTCTCGCGCTTACTGTTATATTTGACACGATCGTTATGACCTTGATTATGATCGTAATCAATATCCTGTTTCATCCACGCATGTTGTTTGCCAGGTCTATCGACCGGTTCAAGGTCAAAGATGATGATCTGATCCAGGGTCGCATGCAAAGACGAGTCCACTGCAAACTCGTTTTCTTCGAGCCAGGGTCTATGATTCGTTGTGATTTCAACGGCTTTTACATTGGGTGTTACGAATGCAACAAGGAGCAGAACTAGAGCCTTAGTGATGTAGTGAATATATCGGTTCATAACTCAACCCTCTTCGCTCTGAAAATTGAGAGTCACGCCTGAAAGCCGGAACTCTTTATAGAGGGCTCCGCCCACGTTGATAATTCGATATGTACGTTTCGGCGGAGCACCTCGGTTGAAAGGCTTCCTCTTATGGTGTGCTAGGGATCCAGTGGCTGATCGAGGGTTCGGTCCTGGCAGGCAGCGCACCTCCCGGTAACAACAACACCTGTGAGTTTTGAGCATAAATATCACGCCAGTAATTGACTGCGATTCTGGCGGCTTCGAATCCAGTCGTGGCAGCCAGCCACTCGCCGGTCGGTTCATAAATATCCAGCGTGAATACCTCGTTGCTGTTGACATTAACAATCGACAGTACGAACATATAGCCCTTGAATTCCACATTGAAATCGAGATATCGAATAACCGTTTGATTTTTAAGCGGTACAAAGTAGGCCCCATTCGGGAAGATCGGTGCCGCATTGCCATTGATATCAAACGCCTGGATACGTTTGTTGCCAGCCTCTATCACCAGTATGGTGCCATCCGGATCCAGTGCTGCCAGCACAGGTCCGTACAGCAAACCCGGCCTTAGGCCCTTGGCTGCATAGCTATTGCTAAATGGTGCATCAGCATCTGACATCGCCGCATCGGGCAAGTCGACCACCTCAAATTTATTTCGGCTATTGGCGATGCTGATAATCTTGCCGGCCGGATGCAACAGCAGAGCATCGGAAGGATGCTGCAGTTTGCCCCAGGCAAGATTTGATGTCGGCTCATCAAAACCTGGATTGTTATTCTTATCGAGACGAACCTGGCGAATTACCCCCTGGTAGTTCGGGCCACTAGAGGTCGTATCGAGATAAAAATTGTTGTTTTTGCGGTTCAACAGGTCATAAACCAGCCTTGGTGCCGATTCAAAGGTGCACCCGGTAAAAAAGAATTGCGACTGGGGATCATCGGTTGTCGAGATGTTCGAGAACTGGAATGCGTTACTGATTGAATTGGGATTGCTGCAGTTCGGCACGGCATTGTTATATGACTGATACGTCTGTCCGACGTCGCCGGCCGAAGTGTTCACGGTTATTCCGGTTAAGCTGCAGAGCTGACCTTGAGAAGGGCTGCAGCCGCTTGGCTCCTGCACCGGAGGCGTTGTGCTTGCCACCCAGGTATGATTACCTGAAGAATCAAGTTCGATGACTTCTTTGTGGCTGTACACGGTTGACGCATCGAGCGGCACCATAAGCTCGGTAAAGGTGATGGTAAAGGCTGAATTGTCATCATTGGCAAAGGGCCCTACATTGGCTGTACCAACCAGATAATTTGTATCGCTATACACCCCGACACTAAGGGTAACTTGGCCACCCAGCGGCACCGATGCCAGGACAACTGAAAGCGGACTTGTAGTCGTCTTCGGCGGGACATCTGCCGCTACGGTTGTCGGAGTGCCGCCATCAAAGTGAGCCAGTACCTCGAAGTGGGTCGCCGTGGCCGGCCATCCACTCGGATCTTGGTCGAGGTTTGGTTGAACGGTGACGGGGATGTCATGGGTAAGGGTCACTTCGTAGGCATAGGTCGAAGGCGAAACCAGAACGTCTGTTGCGCTCTGGGCAAGCTGCGCCAACGTGCCGATTGCGATGATCGCCGAATACATCAGTCCGAAGATTGGAATTGTATCTAGAACATCCTGGGCGACCTCGGCTTCGGTAATAAAACCTGCCACATAAGTCACCAGAGCCTTGGCACCGGAAGTCAGCAAGGTATTGCCAATATCGATCCCAAGGCCTATGAAAGCGGAGGGATCATGAAAATCCACGGCTTCAACCGTCTCTTCAAATAAGTCAATTATTAACGGTAAAAATGTGAATACATTGTCGTTTCCTTCAAGTGATTCAATGAACGGTGCGACCCCCTCCGCTGCATCCAAAGAAAGAAAAAACATAGTCAGGCCCAATGAGACGACCCCGGTCATTGTCGCACCAATACCCGATGACGAGCTGAATGGGTTTGAGCCGGGATTCGACGCACCCATACCGCTGCCGAGTATCACAATACTTGTCGCAGAAAGAGGAATAGGGACGGTGAACTCCTCGTTGGTTTCGCTAAGCGGCATGCCATACATCTCGAATTCCGGAGATAACAAGTCTAAAAACACCTCGGAATCGGTATCGAAATAATCGCAGCATTGGTGGAATTGGAAATAATTATCCATTGTATCTGTGCCAAGTTGAGTTGTAATCTCACTTGGCGTAATGATGTTTCCGGCGCTATCGAGATAGCGAACGTAGAGTCCAAGATATCGGACATACCAATTCTTCACCCTGATGGTGATCGTAGCATTAAGCGTCGGCTCGCTTGGGTTGTCATCGACGCTGGCAATCTCCACGGAATAGCCATGACCCGGAGAAAAATCCTTGGTTGTGTAAGAAAACCCCGTATTAGCCCCCAATGATGTTTCATCCTGCGCGGAGGTTGTGACGCCATCTTGCGTACGCCAGATCAAGCCCTGGGTCGAATCAGGGGTGCTGGTAATGTTGCCGCCCAGGGTGGTATCCTGTTTTGCCGATTCCAGAGATGGTTGGAGTCCATTACCGTTGAGAGAGCTGTTTGTCTCATCCGAAAAGCTGGGGATATATTGTTTGGCCCCTGTCGAACTGTTTATGGCCTGGGTGCCGTCTTCGTTGCACATCGGCACGAGTGTCGCATAACCGGTATTATTCGCTTGAAATGGTGTGCTGCAGTTCACCCAGTTCGCCTGTGGAGCGGCTGCGCCCTGAAATTGAAGATCGTCGGCGACGGAACCGCTGTTTTGCGAAACGATGGTATTATCGATATAGGTATTATTCGTGGGGTCAAAGCACAGTATCTCCGGGTGAGTGGTAATCATCGCGTTGGCTGTATCATTAAAATCCTTAAAGGTATCCGGCCCTATTGCATCGCCCAGAGCTGCAAGCTCCTGGCCTGTCAGGCCTAACCTCTTCCACTTGTCCTGTACCTTCGGAAATTCGGATGACCCAAGCAGACTTGCCTCTTTTTCTGCGGCGGCAATCAGCGCGAATATTGGATGATGTATGAACATCCCGAGCATGTCCCAGCTCCCGTCATTGGGACAATGCGTAAAACGTTCGCTCTTTTGGTCCCTTCTCCTATCATCCCAGCCATTATGGAATCTTTCATCGTCACGATCGTCATGCCGATCGTGACGATGGTCAGCATGGTGCCCCGAATGGAATTTCTTATCGCGTTTGAAGCGCTGCACATAACAGATCTGAATCGCATCGGCAGGCATATCAAGAACAACATGATGCGTGGCCCGCGAATCTGGAACCCGGAGCAATATCGGATGTCTTCTGCGCAGCTGTCGAAGTTTGGCTGGAGAAGTGGGCGACAGGAGATGGTAATTTTTACCCGATGCCAGGACGATATCGTGGTTACTGGTATCGCACCACGAAAAGTCAAACAGGAATGTCCGCGTTTCAGTTGGTCGAGATTTTTTGTTTTTGTGTCTTTTCCTCTCCCTTCCCATAGCCAGCACGCTTGCGGGAATCGCTGCAAGACCACTTGCGATTGCGCCTGCTTTTATGACTTCTCGACGGGAAATATCACCATGCATTGCTTTCGCCAAAAGATTAAGTTGCTCTTTTAATGGCGTAGTAGGGTAAATTTTTTTTATAGGATCCAGAGAAATACGAGCTAAAGAAGCACGTACTTTTTTGGAAAGTCTGGGACGCGATTTTACCTTTTTTCCGGAAGGTTTACTTACCGGTTTTTTCTTGTTTTCCATTACGTTCCCCCCCTTATCGCTATTTTTATCCTCGATCTACTGTTTATTGTGTTCTGAACCGAATTTGTTTTCGTACACGAAAAAATCCACCAGGTTATGCATATCTTGTCGCGATCCTGTCAAGTCCGGCAGATTGCAGATCTTCCTCGCTCATGACAACGTGAAATTCAACATCGGCATTGAAAGTAAGAAACCAGGGCTCTGCCAGCGCCGGAATCTTGGATGGGTTTTCCAAATCAGCAATCATCATGACTGTCCGACACCCGTTTATCTCTGTGAAATAGACTGCTTCAGGTTGTGCATCATCAAGAATTGCCTTGGTTTTCGAACCAGCGCTGCCATCCCTGACGGCAGCATTGAAAGTTGCGCGATCAAGTCGTATCATCAGTAGCATTCTCATTGCTGTTCCTCCTGGTTTTTTACAAATACTTAATGCCACCGTGGTGTCTCTTGAGCCAAATATGCCCGTTTAGCCTCTTGGGCATCCAGGCTATTTTGTGCCAGTTCCTGTAGTTGGAAATAAGTCGAGAGGACCGTGGCGTAGTCCATGTCAAAGGCTTGATTGGTCACAAGTTTGCTCATGCAGGTTCCTGTTGAGCAGGCAGCAAGGTATGTTTCTGCTACCTCGTCCAGATAGGTAAAAAAATTCTCTTGTGGAACGAGATGATCCACCAGGCCGATTCTCAATGCCTCGCTTCCCTGAATAGTTTGTCCACCGAGGATCATCTTCTTAGCGCGTCCCCATCCGATATAGCGAGGCAGGCGCCACGTGGCAAGGCCCGGGATCAGGGATTCTTTGATGGCTGGCAGGCCAATCAGACATTCAGCCGTACAAACACGGATATCAGCAGCCAGGGCCAGTTGCAGGGCGCCTCCCAGGCAATAGCCATGCAAGCCCACGATAACCAGTTTCTCCATGCTTTCGAATTTACGCAGGGCCGATTCCCAGCGATGATGATAGTCCATCTCAATCTGATCATTGGCCAATTCCTTGAGGTCGATCCCAGTGCAAAAGGCACGACCCATCCCACGTATAATGACCACTCGCACATCCGGGTCTTTTCCCAAGGTCTTTGCAATTTCAGAAATTTGAAGGGTACAGGCATTGTTCATGGCATTGAGGTAACGTTCCCGACAAAAGGTCACCCAGGCCTTTTTGCCCTCTTTCTCAAGACGCATAAATTCATGTTGTTGTATCATTTCCATGGCTTCCCTTCCTTCTGTGAAGCTGAGAAACGAGCGAGGAAAACCTCGCCGAATTCATCTGGTCGTAAGGTGTTGCTGTCAGATGGCTCATGCTGGCCCGCTACATGAGTTCTGTACTGTGGGAGCATGTTTTTGTAGAAAATTCGGTATCTTACATAGTGAAGAACCGAATTCGGCTGAATGGCGAAAGGGGAAAGGAGGAAGATTAAAGTTTGTTGAACTTTAAGTTACTGGTTGAGATATGGAAAAATGTATTCTGTATCCAGGTTTACGCAGCCCTTATTGCTTTTCTGAAATTGAATTATTTGCACTATATGTCAGAACTTTGCTGATCTATATCAAACCTGAAGACAATATGAAGTCTCAGTCTATTTACCTATATGAAATCTGATAGATTGGCTTCCACAATCCATTCGACCACTCACCCGTTCAGCCAATTCTCCAAATGACGTTGAATGGTTTTGGGCGGCAGTGGTATGGTGAATGATTTATTGATATACAGACCTTGCTTAGACTTTAAAAGCACCATAACAATGGAATCTCAAAACCATTCCTCAATCATAAGATCGAACATGCTATAATCAAGAGAATAGTCTCTATTTTTTATGCCAAACCTTCGATAAAATACATAGATATCTATAATATCTATTGTTTATCTCAACGAAGAAAAACAATTCATGTGATGAGCTGTTTTTACCTGCCTTCGATATTCTATCCATTTTCCAGTTCTCATAACATAATGGCACCTCTCAACAAACATCAAACACTTGTCTTATTGATGGTGGGTACCGTTCTTTAAGTTGTCTTTCCATTAACTTCTCGAAAATGCAATTCAAATGGACCTGGTAGAACAAATGATGAATCCTCAAGTGCAGACTGCGACACAACTCGTCAAAACAGGTCAAGCCTGAACTTGCTCCGATCTCTTCAGCAGTCAGGCGTAAATCAAATTTCCACCTTAGTTTCCCAGAGTGTCGTCTGCGTTTCCACCACCATGGCCCTTTACCTTCGATCGACGGTAAACCAACAGCACAATAATCCGAAAAAGACAAGGCTACCGGTCATCAGAAACACGATTCTGTAGCTCCCGGTCAAGACCAATACAGCACCCAGAAGAGCGATGCCTCGCTGCTCCAGTTGAAAACCTCCATTATGTGGAGTCTTTCATGGCTTTGTGAGTGCGACGTTGCTATTTGCCGGTCGCGATGTACGGTTTGACCATTTTCGCAGGATCTACAATACGGTCAAATTCATCCTCCGTGACGAAGCCAAGCTTCAGCGTGGCTGCCTTCAAAGTGAGATCGTTGACCATTGCGTAGTGCGCAATTTTCGATGCATTGTCGTAACCGATAACCGGCACCAGCGCGGTCACTAACATCAGGGAGTGGTCCACATATTCCCCGATCTTTTTAAGATTCGGCTTGGTTCCAACAATCAGGAACTTTCGGAAGTTTGTGCAGCCATCCGTCATGAGGATGATGGAGTGCATGATGTTTTGGATCATCAGCGGCTTGTAAACGTTCATCTCGAGATGACCACCGGCACCACCGAGTCCAACCGCTACATCGTTTGCTATTACCTGTACGGCAATCATGGTAAGCGCCTCGACCTGGGTCGGGTTTACTTTGCCAGGCATTATCGATGAACCTGGTTCGTTTTCGGGGATTATCAGTTCGGCGAAGCCTGCCCGCGGACCGCAGGACATAAGTCGAATGTCATTGCCAATCTTGTAGAGCGAAACCGCAAGCGTACGCAGCGCACCGGAAAGATGTACAAGTGCGTCGTGAGAGCCCTGGACCGTGAACTTGTTCGGTGCACTGACGAACGGCAGGCCTGTAAGTTCAGCAATCTCAGCCGCGACCGCCTCGGCAAAACCGGGGGCCGAGTTGATGCCGGTACCCACCGCCGTGCCGCCGAGTGACAGCTGGTACACGCCCTGAAGGGCGCTCTCGACTCTCTCAAGATTATCTGCAAGCATGCCCGCATAACCTGACCATTCCTGGCCGAGGGTTAACGGTGTTGCGTCCTGCATGTGGGTGCGGCCGATTTTAACGATGTCTTTCCACTCTTTAGCCTTTACTTCGATAGACTTGTGAAGTGCCTTAACTGCGGGAATCAACCGCTGCTTCACACCGACAGCTGCTGCAATATACATAGCGGAAGGAAAGGTGTCGTTGGACGACTGCGCCATGTTGACGTGATCATTGGGGTGCACCGGCGACTTGCTCGCAAGTGGTGAGCCGACGAGCTGGCAGCAGCGGTTGGAAATTACCTCGTTCACGTTCATGTTGAATTGTGTGCCGCTACCAGTCATCCATACGTGTAATGGAAACATATCGTGATGTTGGCCGGCGAGCAATTCATCGCATACCTGGACGATCAACTTGAATGGCTGGTCATCAAGACGTTTGCCGTTATGGTTGGCGGTGGCAGCGGCTTTTTTCAAAATGGCGTACGCCGTTATCATTTCACGGGGGATTAAATCCCTGCCGATGCTGAAATGCTGTAGAGAGCGTTGAGTCTGTGCACCCCAGAGTTTATCTGAAGGAACTTCAATTTCGCCGAGGCTATCGGTTTCTGTCCTATAATTTGTCATTCTATGCTCTCCTTTTTTCTCTTACATGGATGCAGAAACATGAATGTTGTGAGAATACTTTATAAAGTATTTCAAACAATTATCACGAGTCCCAGCCGTATTACGCAGAGGTTATATCATCGGTGAAGTCGAGTCGGTGTAAACCATTTATTGCAAGATTAATCTGTAATTGTTGGACCATTTTTCTCAGCTGTTCCGCTACTTGCGCACACGCACGCCCTGTTCTGTGTCCCACTGCAATACCTTGTCACTCTTTAGCAACGGTGCCTCAGGAACTTGGCCCACTGAAACGCCGTATCGCCAATCAGCGGGGCAGATGGCAATGTAGCGGGCATACCCTCCTAAGCCGCCTTTGAACTTGGGATAGCCAATGGTTACCAGGCAACCGGTTTCCGGCACTTTATCCAAGTTGGCCACACCTTCGGCTTGTGTGTACCCGTGGTGCATCAGCCAATGCTCGCCCTCAAGCGTTGGCGTCATATCAGTGTCCAGCGGCTCGTGACCATGGAAGAGAATTTGGCGCTGTTCGTGCAGGAACTTCAGTGCGGGAAGGGATACGCCCGGAAATATTGACCGGGTCGCAAGCGCGGGATTGGGCCACTCCTTCGACCAGTCAGAACGTACCATGACCACCGATCCGGCGGGAATCCTGCTGTGCTTGGTTTCCCAGCTCTCGACGTCAGAGACCTGAAGGCTGTACCCCGGATTCCTGGCTACCTGCCCGACGATGGAGATGACGACAAGTGGGCGTATCGCATATGTGGCCGGTAACTCGTCAATGGCTGGGTATTCCGAGGCCCAATGGGCCGGAGGGTCAAGCTGGGTGCCGAATTGATCGGTGCTCAGGTTGTACTGGGTTGCCTCGAAACCATCAGTCGCGTACCGATATGGCTTGCCGGTCTCCGGGTTCAAAGCCGGTCCGAATGTGGACTTGCCAAAACCCTTCCACACCGGGATGGCTGGCGCCAACGTATGCGTCAGGTCAATGTACTTGGCATTCTTCAGCGAATGATCGTAAATCGCCCACAGCCCGTCGGCCTTGGCTGCCGGCAGTAGCGCAACAACTCCCATGCTGGTAAGAAGCATATATAGAAGTGATTTTTTCATGATGGTGGCCTCTCAACGGTTTATTAAGGTTCGGAACTGCGTGTTGAGGCTCCGGTCCTAACCTGGCCGAGTTCTGATGTCATATGCCTAAGCGAGCGAAGACACACTTTGGGGTGAACATTGGTGCTCAGCACAGGTTTTCTGTCGGCATGCCATCAGATTCCCCAAGAACATCATGACCAGTTTGTCCGGTGCACTTATATGTTAAAATTTGGTATCTTGCCCCCAGAATTCTTATTGATACTGGTAATTTCAATTATTTTGAGAAACGCATTCTGCTATTATCTTAAGCACTTTAAAATTACATAACAATCCTGCACCGACGTAATGTCTTTCGTAAATATGCGTACATTTGAAAATAATTAACAACAATTCATGTTCCTATCAGTCTAAAATCATGATAAAAGCGTTACGAAATCTTGTTTTTCAAAGAGCCGGAAAGAACTATTTAAGTTGATTAGCGTTGGGGTGTAACCTATTTGCTAATAGGTAGAATAACTAAAACTCGAAAAATTATTAGATGTGAGTTTGACGTCTAGCGGGTACCTCGATATTTATTTTTCGTCATCTTCTCCCGGATAATATTTTTCTAAACAAGAATCACAAATACCATGGCTGAATTCAGCCAAAGAGTGCGATTGTATGTATGATTCTAGCTGGTTCCAATAACCATCGTCATCCCGAATTTTTTTGCAATGCATACATATTGGCAATAGACCACTAAGGTTTTTTACTTCAGATGTCCTTTTTTCAACCAGTGCTTCTAATTTGACTTTATACGCTTCGAGCTCTTCTTGTGTTGTTCTGAGAGTTTTGATCAAGTCCATTCTGGCCTTGTTTTGATAAGCAAGCTGTGAAATCTGGTTAGCCATGACCGATAGAAAGTCCAGTTTTTTTAAAAACTCGCTATTCGGGATTTTATCCATTTCATGGAAAGCATTAAGCATCTCTTGTTTGTCTGCGCCTATTTCGTCGGCATAAGTCATGATACGATTATCATCAACATCACCAACACAGTTCTGCCCAATAATCCAGTTAGCTAAATGCACCCCTTCTATAATTATAGGTGCGGCGGCATCCACAAAACCAACGCTCTCACATACACCAGAATATGGTTTTTGAGTTTCACTCGCCTTGAGTCCTAAATTTGCACCTGATACCATACAGTTCGCTAAGCCTTTTGAAGTGTTCCTGACTAAGATGCAAACCCTTGAATGAACACTGGGTTTTGTGATGGGTTTGCCTGTAAGATCTATAATGGTTGATGCGAATCCATTTGCCTTTGCAAACGCATCCTGCAATTCCTGTAGATCACCTATATCAATAAAATCAGATAATTGTATTTCAGACATAGTTAATCCTCACAGATTTTGACACTAATACTAGAAATGCTGATAAGCAGAGCAATTGAGAACTCATCATATTATAGCAAATGAAAAGAAAATATTTACATTCAAAGTAAATAATACCACAATTCATTGTAACACTATTGTTTAACAAAGATGAAATTCTAGACTTTCTCAGTAGCAGAAAAGATATCATACCCAACAAATCTTACTCGAAAAGGAGCATTCTGGCTCTTTTTAATATTCAAAATTATTTCCAGAAATACGACAATAAATGGAGTCTTTAAAATCATTTCTCTTTCCAGAAAGTATTTGCTGGTCACTTCAGGATGAGTGTTAGGCGTGGTGGTTGATTCTCTTGAACAATATGGGATTCTTGGATGTCTTTTCCATATACATTTCTCGGTGCAAGTTATTTCCGGGCTGTCGGGAAGAATCAGGTCTACGGTCTTTCGGCAAGAGGCCTGGCTATCGATACCGGCTTGGATTCAGGAGAAGAATTTCCTTTTTTCAAGGAATTCTGGATCGAAAAACCAAAAGCGGATGCAAAGGACATTACTATCTTTGAACTGCTTGACAGCAAAAGGATAACCGGAGCGTATCGATTCTCTATCCATCCGGGGGTGAAGACCGATATGCAAGTGGAAGGCAAACTGTTTCGACGTGAGAATATACAAAAAATCGGCATTGCCCCTTTGACCAGTATGTTTTTTTATGGTGAAAACAGCAATCAGAGAACATCGGGCGCTTTTTCTTAACGGCGCGATGTCCTATGTTTCGGCCCTTCTCTGGTTCCTTTTCCTCAGCATCAGTAGTATCGAAGCAGTTTCCCAGGCGATAATCGGTCCCGATTACTTTACCGTGAAGGGAGGCCTATTCCCGGACTGGCCAATATGGAATTTATGGTGGGCTCTGAATTTGCTGATATCAACCTTCATCATTCTGCTGCTGCCAAAAATACTCAGTGTTGTTCTTATCGTATTCAAACAAAGAAGAGGCGGTGCTTTTGGTGGTCCTCTCCGGTTAATGCTGAGTACCTGCGCCGAAGTGCTCGCCTCGATGCTTCTTGCACCGCTGAGAATGCTGGCCCACAGTAAATTTGTCTTCCTGACTCTTTTGGGGCGGAATATTCCCTGGAACCCACCGCCTCGTGAGGACAAGGATACCGGCTGGGGAGTTGCCTTCCGGTTTCATGGTTGGGGCATGATCCTTGCCCTGATTTGGAGCGCTATTCTCTTCATAGTTAACCGACCCTTTTTCTGGTGGCTGGTCCCGGTGCTGGTTCTCCTGATATTTGCGGTACCGATTTCCGTCTGGTCCAGCAGAGTCAGTCTGGGACATAGCACGCGAGACCGGGGATTATTCCTCATTCCGGAAGAAATATCCCCGCCTGCCGAGTTGGTGATGGCAGGCGCTTCCGGATTGGAGGTCTGTAATATTTCACAGCCTCTTGCACACGGAATAAACGGAATACACGGAATGAACTTTGGATTTGTTCAGGCGGTAGTTGATCCTCTGGTGAACGGCATGCATCTTGCCTTTCGAAGACAAAAAGGAAAAATGGTGGAAGAACTTTCCGAAACCCGGCATCAATTGCTCATGAAAGCGCTATCCGGCGGCCCCGGCAGTCTTCTGCCGAAAGAAAAAATGGAAGTGCTTCAAGACCCGACTTGTCTTTCCAGGCTGCATCTGCTGGTCATTCCGTGCCTCGGGCCTAACGGTGGACCTATGTTCAAGCACAACGAAGCGTTCTCGTTGCAGGTCGCAACCGTTGACCAAGCTGAAACGGATCGTTATTGTTTACCCTAACTCTCTCGAGATTTAATCCCCGTAATATCAACTACATACCTATGGCTAAATTTATCGAACGCCTCAGATTGGAATAAAATGCCTCGTTTCAGGATAGAAACTAGATAGGTTCAATTTTATATGGATCTGGTGCTGTCCTCACTGAAGTTGTAAGCGGAGCTGCTAGAGTGCCAAATTCAGCTCTGATCCATTGGCACATACAGGAAGACATGGTAGCCTGTCTCAAATGTGAGTGAGATACATTATCATTCACTAAAACACTATCTGATAAAAGCAAATTCATCGCATGATGAATACGTAAAGTTACCGGTCGATGGGGTATTAGATTACCCCAAAGGCAGGGGGATTGCCAGAGACGGATTTGAAGGAATTTTCTGTATTATCCTGCTGCATGAACCAGATAACCGCTCGGGTGATTTACAGAAATGTCGCTTGTTGCCTCACTCCACAATACTGTCCGATTCCTGCAACAGATAGCCACTCATTCATCCAAAAGATCTGTAATAGGGAATCAGGCTAGTTTCGGCATTGTTTTACTTGTCTGTTTTTTCTGGATATTGTCGACCTTGTCCGCTGTTTCAGCCTCATCTGAAGTTTCAAAAACTCCGGCAAATGTCCTGAACATGCCATCTGAATATGGAGAAGTAATCTTCCGTATAAATATTAAGAGCCCCAAGCAGCTCTATATCGTCGGCATCAACCACAAAGATCCTGAAAGTGGCCGGAATAATAGCACAACAGTCCAGACACAGATGGAGATATTCCGTATTGGTGAATGGCTGAAACAAAACATGAGCCTCAACCTGCTGTTGCCTGAAGGCTTCTTTTCTGAGCGCAAAGCTGTAGTAGGACCTAAGCCATCCGCCTTTCAGGCACTTGATTGTTACAACCCGGTCCATCTGGACAATTTCCATCTCCAAAATCGTCTGTCCGGCGAAACATCTCTAAATGCTGAAATGCTTCTCATGGAATATCACGGATTTCGTGCCTCCCAGGTGGAGGACGAGGGGATGTACAACGCAGTACGCGATAGTCTTTGTAAATTTAATGGAACCGGCATTCAGCCGTCGGGCAATAAAACGGAGCTGCGGTATCTTCAAGAAATCAGAACCGCTCAAATCCTGCAAAACATACCGGAGGCAATTGAGAATGAATTTAACTCGGAGCTATTAAAAACCGTCTGCCTGTTGCCATCGGCTTGAACCACATTAAGGATATTTTTCGCTACATTCAAAATGATCGCATCCATATATCATCGCCGATAGGTTTGGTCGCTCAGCCCGACTTTATTTGTTCCAGCCTCAATCTTCTGAACACAGGCTATGGTGTCACCATCATTATTCCCCGTACCCTGGCAAATGATCACAAGCTGGTGCAGGTGACCAGTATTGACCGAATTATTCTAGCAGATGATAAATCTCCGGAACACGTCCGGTAGAATTCTCTTCAACTGTCCATTTTCTGCGGAAGGCAGTTATATCCCCTTGTTTAGCTTATAATTCTCTTTTTCCGGCATTATAGGAAAATTCCTGTCCGGGTGGACATGTATTTTTCCCCAAGCAACGGATGACTGGGATGTTCTATGGATTTCAGGCCATTATTCCTTGCATCACTCCTTGTTTATCTGGCACAATACTTGCTAGTCAAGATAATGGCTACCGGAACAACCTTCACGGCGGCATGCTGAATTAGTCAGAATGAATGTATAAATTCTTCTTTCGGCAAAGTACATATCAAGGAGGTCCAAAATGAAAAAGCTAATATCACTCTGTATCACTGCAGTGGCAACACTGGCTATGGCCAGCCCATTGTATGCAACCGGAGACTATTTGTCAGGTAACAAAAAAATGACCGAATCCAGGTTAGGAACCAGTCAAGTTCAGTCACCTGAAGAACTCAAGGGTATGGAAGTCGTCTCGAAAGCCGGTGAGAAGTTGGGCAAGATTGAGAGTGTCAATACAGATCCACAGTCCGGCGACATCAGGTTTGTGACCCTATCTAAGGGTAGTATTCTAGGTATTGGTGGAAAGGATATTGCCATTCCCAAAGAGGCATTCCGCGTTGATCAAACGAACAAACGAGTATTACTCACGGTTAGTAAAGACAAGCTTGAGAACGTTCCGAAACAGGCTGATTTGTCTGATAACGAATTCCAGCGTAATCTAGAACAGCATTACGGAATAGCACCCGCCTGGAAGGAAGGCTCCACGCAAATGGGTACTGAATCACCAGGATCTATGGACCAGAGACAGCAGGATATGGAAACAACTCCTAAATCAAATTAGAGTATGGTTTATCTCCTGAAAACAAAAGCATGTATTAAACATCTAGCTTTCTACATTCATCTCTGCCGAAAGGGTGCCTTGTGCACCCTTTCGGTTCGTGGCCTGATATTTCATAATTATACGTCCTTTTCTATGTCGATTGATTTTTAAAATAAGGAAGCATCACTTGAACCTGGAATGAGAAGCTCAATTGCGAGATTATGGCGGAAGAATCGGCGATACCACTATTGATGGCCTACCTCATAGAACTTGGGACGGGGCAGGATCACTCAAGGAGTGATATCTCGTTTGCACCTCCACTGTTGTTAAATTGTCCCCGTAAGGCTTCTTTAATGTTGTAGGCATTTCCCAAGCTGCTCTGAGTATCTCATATGCCGAACGAAAGGACGGTAGATTCAACAGGTTTAAAATCTACCAAAAATCCGGGACTAAAACCGAGTTGAAAATAGGAGGTCAAAAATCGGCTAAAAGCCTTTCGGACAGATGAATTACGCAAAATACTATGGAACTTTAGAACCGTTTTTTAAAGAGTACCCTCCGTTTAAAAAACCTCAATATGGCGTTGAAGAAAGCCGGGAGAATCTCAAAATTAATTATGAAAAACTCGAGCAGGATACACAAGAATCTATTGAGAAGTCGCATCTAACCTTCAAGTAATCCAGTAAGGGTCCCGCCGATTACACTCTTTTCCTATATCGATCAAAGACTAGATGTCTATCGGGACCACGAACTGGTGGAAATACTGGACCATAAACAGGATTAGAATAGGAAGTAGGCAGCTATGTTTACGAAATGGACACGAAGTGATAATCCTGTTTGCTAGGCGGAACTGAAGGAGTCTCTTTTCACCCGATGACTTATTGCCCGAAAATAGCGAGGATAGTAAAAGGAGAAAAGAGACACGGAACCAGTAAAACTACAACAACATGAGGAGCACGAAAATGAAAAAGATATCCATTTTATTTTCTACGGTTGTACTTATTCTTGGTTTGTACGCGGTTGTTTTTGCCGCTGAGGTGAAAGATTATTCATCGACGATTCAGGTCTTTAAAAACTCACCCGTGGTGAAAAGGTTTTTTAAAAGTTCCTACGGCTATGCGGTCTTTCCAATAATCGGTAAAGCCGGGTTTGTCGTCGGCGGTTCCTATGGTGAAGGGCAGGTTTACCGGGCAGGGAAAGTAACCGGCAAGTCGAGCTTGGTTGAGGGCTCGATAGGATGGCAGGCGGGCGCCGAGGCTTTTAGTGAAATAATCTTCTTCAATGACAAAAGGGCCTTCGATGAATTCACCAGTGGGAATTTCGAATTTGGCGCTACCGCACAGGCAGTCGCGGTAACCGCCGGAGCCGGAGCCGAGGCCGGGACGTCAGGGGTCACTGCCGGGGCTTCAGCCGGACCTAAGACCGGGGCTCAGATGAAAACGGACTATTATAAAGGCATGGCCACTTTCGTCCACGCCCAGGGTGGTCTGATGTACGAGTTCTCCGTTGGCGGGCAGAAATTCACCTATCAACCACTGTAAATTCCCAGGATCTTCCGGCGGTTTACCCGGCGTATCGGCAAAAATTGCCGGAGGATGATAGAACAATCCGAACATGGAGACAACGTTATGAAAAAAAAATCTTATCCAGTTGTTATTTATAGCGACTCTAGCTTTGACCTTGCTGAATTTTGGTTGCAAATCTGAGGGACCGGCAGAAAAAGCTGGTAAAAAAGTGGACAAGACGGTTGAAGCTGCGAAGGATGCGGCAAGTAATGCCGCCGATAAAATTACCGGAAAGGGTCCTGCCCAAAAAGCTGGAGAAAAGATCGACAAGACGGCTGAAAAAATACAAGAATCGGCTCCTTCTAAAAATTAAATCTCTTCTTGGCCTCCTGCCTGTGTAATTTTCGACCACACGGTAAAGGAAGCGAAATTCAATTTGTAAAAGGACCAAATAACTTGAACTACAGCGAGGGCAATCATATGGCACTATTTTTTCTCGATCTTCGGGGGACTAAATCCAAGTTTAAGGTGAACCGGCTGTTTCCAAAAAGGCGTTCACAGGTTGTTCCATTTTTTGCAGGAATACTGCTATCTTTACTCTTTCACCAAGGGTCTGCTGCAGCAACCGGTCCGACAAGCGATCAATTCATTGCCGGATATGCAACAGCTGTTCTCAAGCGGGATTTTCAAATTTCCGCCGAATTACTGCAAGTGAAGCGTGGTGTCATCTATATCCAAGGCCTGGAGGCATCCGACACAGTGAGTGACACGATTAAAACCTCCCTGTCTGCCATTGAAGGTGTCAAAAAGGTGGTGATTACCAAGGAAGGTGAGGTGGTCGCGAATGGAGAAAAATCGGAAATTACCACTGAGGTAAACGTTTTTCTGCCGCGTGACCTGCTTTTTAGTTCACTGATGGCTGACCCTCGTTGGCCTCACTTTTCTGTATCTTATCAGCAACATTCAACCAACGGACTGGAAAATGTAGGTTCGGCTACATTTGGTGAGACCTTCAGCATCTACCGTTTTGCAGGCCCCTGGGGCTCCCAGATGGAAGTAGGTCTTCAGGCAGGTGTTTTTTCCATTTTTGATTTAGCTTCCGATTCGAAAGATCTTGTCAATGCCGATTATCTAGTTGCCTTCCCCTTATCTTTCAAAAAGAATAACTTTTCAGCAATAGCAAAAATATTTCATCAAAGTTCACACTTAGGGGATGAATTTCTGCTCAGAGGAAATACTGGCGAGCGAATTAATTTCAGTTATGAAGGTGTTGACGCCATCCTGTCGTACGATTTTCCATTCGGCTTCCGTCTCTATGGAGGTGGCGGCTATTTGTTTGATCGGAATCCCGACGATTTGAAACCTTGGATTACCCAGACAGGGGTAGAGTTTAATAGTCCAGTAGCCTGGTTAAATGGATCGATTAGACCAATAGCCGCTGTAGACATCCAAAGCCGGGAAGCAAGCGATTGGAATCTGGATGTGTCGCTTCGAGCGGGAATACAGTTGGAAAACCCAGATTTTTTAGGTCGAAAGCTGAATATCATGCTTGAATATTACAAAGGCAGCTCTCCAAATGGTCAATTTTACTTTCGGGATGAAGAAGAATATGTTGGGATCGGTCTGCATTTTTTCATATAATTGGGTACGTTTACACAAACGGGTCTAAAATTTCATACGCCATAGAATTCGGGAAGGGGTAGGATCACTCGCTTGCGCGATATCTCGTCTATGTCTCCAATTGTTATTAAATTGCTCCCGTAGGGCTACTTTCTTACTGGTGGGGGCCTTTCATAGCTGTTCTGAGGAGTTTTATTTGAACCCCAAAGTAGGTTTAATCAGGCGTTTCAATTTACCATGATCCGCTTCAATTAGATTATTGAGATATTTGACTTTTCGATGGAATATGTGGTTATTCAAGAGACCTTCTTTTTTTAGTTCCCGGATTGCCAGGTGATAGCTTGGAGCTTGATTAGTATTGATTGTATCTGGTTTTTCATATTCCCTCATTTTACGGAGGATTTTAACTAAAAAACGTTTAACAGCTTTACCGTTTCGAGTGGATGATAAGTAGAAATCCAAGGTCTTCCTACTTTAAGTGATGGCCTGGTATAAATATTTCCAAATTACCTTTAACTTTCACATACGTCTCATTAACCTTCCAGCTTTCACCTAAACTTGGCTTATAGTACCAACGTACGCGCGTTTCTATTTCAGGTGCGTATTGCTGTACCCATCGATACAGAGTTGTATGATCGACATCAACTCCTCGTCCTATCATCATTTCTTCTAAATCACGGTAGCTTATTCCAAATTTACAGTACCAACGCACAATTCCTACAATAATTTCACCTTGGAAATGTTTCCACTTGAATTCACTCATACCGTCTCCTGTTTCTTTGAGAATATGAGGCATATCATCTCATTTTGAGATTTTTGCAACAGAGCCCGAGGTCTCACTCCGATAAATTTTGTCGTTCCAGCGATGGAATCAACGGGGGGCACATGTGACCACCGAGATGAAATTATCAGTTAGAGTTAAGACATTTAAAAATCTAATAATTTCTAACAATATAAGTACACAATCTGTTGCTAAGCCCATAATTTGTTGCAATGCGCATTAAGTTGGCACGGTATTTGAAATATTAGAAATAAAGAAATCGGCATTACGCTTCCTGCTGACTGTCTCATCGCCGTCATTGCTCCAAGATCTTTGATGTGGACCTGGAGACGACTTTTTTGGAGTTTTATTTAATATATCCTTCAATTTTACAAGGAGAACTGACATGCTCGAAACAATTGCAATCATCCTCATTGTCCTCTGGCTTCTTGGTTTTGTCTCTTCGTACACCATGGGAGGGTTTATACATATCCTTCTGGTTCTTGCCGTCATCGTGATTCTGGTTCGGCTCATTCAGGGACGTCGCATCTAACCCACCCCGGTAAATTGTATTGCTGTCATCCGGTGTGCGAGTAGGGTGCTGCTGTATATGTCTAATTGTTTATAAAACCAAAAGAAGCTTAATTCTGAAACCAGAGAGAATCTACTTATATGAGCTCTGAAGGAGTCTATCAAGAAAACATTTAGGCAGAGATGGAACCGGCGCTGGCTAAGTTAACCAAACTTAAGGCGCAGGCGAGAAGTTCTGTAGCTCATGCTCGTATCAAATATAGCAAACAGACAGAACGGGGGGGGCTCGCCGTCAAAAGCAAGACGAAAGAGATGGCCGGGGCCAGCGATGAATACTGGGAGTAACTTAAGAATGGCGTGGAGCATGGGTGGAGTGCACTGAACACTGCTGTTCAAGATGCCATAGCCAAATACGAGAATTGAAAGCTTTGTAACAAAGACATTGGTCGGCGATTTTTACGTCTCCAACTGCATGACCAACGGGGTCGGTACAGCACAGAAGATCAATCCAGATCGTTGAACGGCAATGACTGTTCCGGCAACGCAGCTTTCACACAACAAGGAGAAACCTCATAAAGCTAACAAGTTTTCAAACGTTTTCTGATAGGTCCTACTCTGGTCATCTTTATTGCTGGCTGTGCCGGAACTTCAAAAAGAGAACGTACCGGAGAGTATTTCGATGATTCGACCATTACCACGAAGGTTAAAGCTGATATTTTTAATGATTCTACGCTCGAGGTGCTACAGATTAATGTCGAATTTTACTCGGGGATTGTGCAGTTGAGCGGTTTCGTCGATTTGGATACTGGCACTTCTGGGATTGATTCCAGTATGGTTGCATTACCGATCATGGAAATATATTGCCAGCGGTGAGGTCGACCTGATTGTGCTTATAGTTTTTATCCTGCTCTTAATGGGCAGAATATGATCGACCAAAGAAAGAACGGCTTGAATTTCATGTAGTCTTTGAGACAGGAATGGTTAGCCTTCATAGCGATGGTTATTCCATTTAGTCCAATATCCATATTTCGACAATAAACTGAGTAAAAGAAAATAACCTCAAGGAGAAAACGCGACATGACAAACAGACAAGATAATACCCAAAAAAATGAGTGAAGAAATGCAGCACATCATGGACCATGCCCGAGCTCTCGTGGATGCCACGTCCGGAGAACTGGATGATCGGATCAAATCAGCTAGAGAGGCCCTGAAAGAACGCCTTAATTCCAGTAAAAGTGGGTATGACAATCTTGAAAAGCAGCTTATGAGCAAAGTCACGGAGGCTGACGATTTCATTCATGTAAAACCGTACTAGGCTATAGGAGGCACATTTATCGGTGGCCTGCTCCTTGGCTGGTTCATGTCAAGAAAATAAAATGACCAGACTTCCGCGGATCATTTCTATATTTACCGGGGCTGCAGGGCGATTTAGTGGGTTAGCCGGTCAAATCCTCGAAGATCGCTTAGAACTACTGGCTTTGGAACTGCGCGAAGCCAAGATACGTCTGGTCCAGGCATGGCTTCTGGCCTGTATGGGAATTGTCCTTTCCAGGGTTGGTCTCCTGCTGGCAGGAGTGGTTCTCTTCGTTGCCCTCAGCCAACACTTAGGACAAAAGCCGCTGGCCTTCGACCAGAGCCTTGCAGAACTGAAAGAGGATATGACATGTTTTTCAATCAAAAAATAAACAAGATTCAGGAAGCCAAAAACCGTCTGGCCATATGTAGCGATCTGCGTCGTAAACTGGTTCATATCGAGATTCATAGCTTCTGGAGCGGTTTGTTCAATACGGTTTTAAATCTTACGCTGGGGCTTGCCGTCATCGAGCAGGTTCTAGTGTTTCTGCGCAAGTACAAAGGCAATCGCAGCTAGTGTTGACCCGGCCAACAGTCGGTGAGATAAAGAAAACAGATCACGTGTAGAGAGGTGCTGAAAAATCTCCCGTTTATCAAGGTCATTCTTTGAGTAAACTTTCAATAGAAAGTGTCATGGTTCAATGCGATTCAAAGGAGATAGAAGTTGAAGTACGGTAGGCAGCATATTGAGATTGAGGTGATCGGGAGGTATCGATATAACAAATGCGGACAAATGTGGACGAATTAAACAAACAAGGCGTTATCTGAAATAACAGGTAACGCCTTGTTTTTATTTGGTACACCCGGCCCGATTCGAACGGGCGACACCCGGATTCGAAGTCCGGTGCTCTATCCAGCTGAGCTACGGGTGCAGGTCTGCGGAGACCGAAATTGATACCATGTTCATGAAGCGAGGTCAATGGTAATATGTTTGCAGAAGTGATTTCGGTATGGAGAATTAGATGTAACAGTAAAATTTAATATGACTTCAGTACTAATCCATATCGTTCTTTTGCCTCAAATAGCCTTGAAGCCATTTTCGCCTAGCTAAAAATGATCGGCGCACTTGCAGCAAGAATTACTCTTTGAAAGCGATTGTGGCATCCTTAGGCAGAGCCAAACCTACACCTACTTCCAGTCCCTTAAGAACACCAGATATCACGGGACAGGAGATATGAGGAATGGTTTTAAAGGAGACGTCCAACACCTGGGATTGTAAGGTACCTGTTTCCCTATCCTTGAACAGTTCGGCCATCACATTCAAAACCTGTCCGCTTAGGATTCCGTTGACTTTTTTCCAGTTAGGGCATTCACTGTCAATGTTCAGCTCTGCCATGTAATTATCCCGATCATCTACGATAACTGTTGTTGTAAATCCACAAATGCCAGCAAAAATAGTAAGTTTAGTCATATTACATCCTTTAAATAGAGTTCATCCTCTTGGAAAGTTTACTGCATTATCTGGTTCATGAATACTAAGAATAACAAGTGAGGTGCCTGAGTGCCATCAAGATTAGAAAGCGTCAGATATCTCAACTCGAGACATTGAATCATCGTCTTCGAGGTGGGGCTGGCTTTGAGGCTGATGGTCATTTTTTAATCGGGACCTTACAGCCAATGAATTTAGCTTGCTTAAGGAAAAAATCATCTGTCATGCCCGCTATGAAATCGCGGACCTTTTCTTCTGAACTGTATTTTTGTAGATAATGGGGATTTATGTCGGTCATCAAATCAACATCGACGGAGAGGTGTTGGGGGGAACTGTCCAGACAATTCAGATAATGTTCAAAAAGACTTCGGTAGCAATCTCTGATAAGAGGGTTTTGCTGTTTGGTTTTCGGGGCTAGATAGATTCTTTCATAGTTGAATTTTTTTAATTCGCTCAGCGTTGCGGAGACCTGCTCGCTAAAGCCAATGGAAGAAGAGTCGGAATCTTTAATATCGCTATGGGTGATCAGATCCGTAACCAGATTATAGACAATGGTGCCGTTGGTGCTGCCAAGAACTGCCTGGCAATTTTTGGGAAGATCTTCCCGGCGGATGAGTCCAAGGATAATCGCATCTTCCATGTCTCTTCCAATATAGGCAATAGTATCGGCCAGACGGACAACGCAAGCCTCCAAAGTTGACGGCATATTGATGAGCATTGGATTCTTAGATTTTTCTTCCAGCTTTTGGTCGAACTCGTCAAATGTCTCTATCGGCGCAGGCTGCAAATACTGTGAATGAACTTCTCCGTCGTGGCAGAGAATGCCATCTAAGACCTGAAGGGTGAGATTCCAGCCCCTGCCTTTTCGTTCGAGTCTGTCGAGGAGTCGGACCGATTGGATATTGTGCTGAAACGGTGGGAGGCCATGGTCAAGGCAGATGTCGGAGAGGAATTTTTCGCCATCGTGTCCAAACGGTGGGTGGCCGACATCGTGTCCCAGGGAAATGGCTTCGATCAGGTCTTCATTCAGGCGCAGGAAACGACCGATTGTCCTTGCGATGCGGGCAACAAGTTGGACATGAAGAACCCTGTGGGTGATATGATCGTTGGCAACTAAAGAGAATACCTGTGTTTTGTCTATATATCTACTGTAGGCCCTGGAATAAAGAATCCTGTCTGCATCGAGTGCAAATTGCTGCCGATATGCCGCAGTACGCTTCGGGAGACCTTCTTAAACCCTTCGGGGACATGGTGGCAACCGGAGACAGACGATGATATTCTTCGAGGTCCAGTCTTGCAAGTTCCGCTAAAAGAGGCGGGTTAGATATCTCGGCTGTTAATTTATCCATGTTCATATTGATATAGAAATAAAAAATGGCTACATTTCACGCGGTACAATATAATACTATAATTATTCTTTGCGGATTATTCAAAAAGGACATTTAAGGAAAATTTAATGAAAATATCCATAGAATACTGTTCAAAATGAAACTATCAACCACGCGCCTCCAGTTTGGGGGAAGAACTAAAAGATACATTTGGTGCAATCGTGGAATTGATATCATCCTCGGGAGGAGTATTCGAGGTAGTCGTTGATAACGAGTTGGTTTTTTCAAAAAAAAGTCTGCAGCGTTTTCCGGAAGAAGGGGAGGTAGCTCTTTTGCTGCAGGCTCGTCGTTAAAATTTAGGAAGATCAGTCGGCTTTAGGTATATCGAGGCAGTGAGAAACGCAGCTTTCGCAATTATCCTTTTGTTTACCCCGTTTGCAATAATCGGCAAAACCCTTGATCAACTCGTCCCCACCTCTGGGGCAGACTTGCATGAATTCTGTAAAACTGATCATCCGGGCAATAATCTCGGGAGGTGCCGCATGTTCGATCTTACAGGCACCTTCTTCGGCAATCGAATCTTCGATAGTCAGCACTTCGACAAAAAAACGTTTAAGGGAATCGTGGCGGAAAATAACATCTTCTGCTACTTCTTTCCCTTCACCTGTCAAGTGTTATAGCCTCGTAAGGAGAGTAATTGATAAGGCCTTTTTTGGACAAGGCACGCAACGCTTCGGTAACAGAGGCTCGACTGACATTCAGACGTGCGGCAATCTCCTTGCTTCTTGCAACGAGCTTTTCTTCTATAATATGATAGATTGCTTCAATGTAATCTTCAAGGCTTGCACTGAGGTCCGTTTTTTCTTTCATATTCAATTGTTGTTGATTAATGGGAAGTGAGAATATGAATGTCGGGTGGTCGACAACAGACTCACGGTACAACTGATTTGAATCATAAATAAATTACTGTCCTTTTGCCGGAGAGTCAAGGAAGGACTTCTAACTCCGGCGAGTAGGGCTCTTTTTAGTCCCCACTTGTGGGGGATAAGTATCTTCACGGAATTCTTTCTGAAAAACAAGAAGAGATTTTCTAAGTTACTAATTGTTAAAATGTTAAAGAGAACAGATGCTTTGTGAACTGCGAGTAAAGAATTTAGCCCTGATCGAATCCCTGGAGTTGGGTTTTGATCAAGGAGAGTCGGCTGGACTGGTTGTGATGACTGGGGAAACCGGAGCTGGTAAGTCTATCATGTTACGTGCTATTCATCTCCTTTCGGGAGGAAGGGCATCTGCCGACTGGATTCGAAGCGGCGCTGATAGCTGTGAGGTGGAAGCGTTATTTGAGATTAATCCCCGCCACCATCTCCTGTTGCAAAAACTGGAAGAAGGCGGTTTCGGAAGTGAGCCTTCGCTTGTTATTAAACGAATAATGACCAGTTCCGGCCGCAGCAGGTTTTATGCCAATGGATCTCTGGCAACAGCCAAAATTGTGTCGGAATTGACCAACGAATTACTCAGTGTCGCCAGCCAGCACGATCATCAGCAACTGTTGCAGCCAGGGCTGCATCTTGACTATCTGGACACCTTGGGTGATCTGTGGTCGGATCGACAGCTTCTTGGTGAGGTCCACAGAAATTGGCAGGGTAAGAATGCTGAACTCAATGGGCTCAGGCAACAGGAACAGGAAAAAGAACAGAAACAGGATTTTCTCAGATTCCAGCTCGGTGAGATCAGAGAGGCGGCATTGCAACCCGGTGAAGATGAGCTGCTGGTTGAAGAAAAGAAAAGATTGAAAAATGCCCACATGCTGATCAGTCTCAGTCAGGCGACCCATCGGCTGTTATCCCATGAATTGATGGATAACCTCGTCACCTTGCGCCAGAATCTGGCACAGCTGGCTGCAATCGATCCAGGGATAGTCAAGCTTTCTGAGGATATTAGCGGGTATACTTTTTTAGCTGAAGATTATGTCAACGAGCTGAAAGAATATCGGGATTCCCTGCAAAGTGATCCCTATCGACAGGAGCAAGTAGCGGAACGACTCGATCTTATCCAGCAGCTCAAGAGGAAATACGGAGTATCGGTGGAAAGTATTCTCGAATTTGCCGAACAGGGAGAAATCGAGTTGCAGCATCTGGATAACATGGACAAAGAAATAGCTGCCCTTGAAAAGGAGGTTGCCGCGCTTGAACGTGACATGTGTGATCGGGCAAAGCTCCTTTCGGAAAAACGAAAGATGACAGCCGCAACACTGGAAGAGGCAATGACCAGGGAGTTGTCCTCACTTGCTTTTAATCAGGCAAGCTTTCAGATGGTGTGGAAGGAAGTGGAGCAGCTTCCGGAAACAATGAAGTCAAGCGGTTGGGAAAGGGGAGAGTTTTTCTTTTCTGCAAACCCTGGAGAGCCGGTAAAGCCTCTAGCAAAAATAGCCTCTGGTGGCGAGCTGTCGAGGCTGATGCTGGCTATGAAATGTCTTTTGGCTCGAAAAGATATGGTGGAAACGGTTATTTTCGATGAGGTAGATGCCGGAATAGGTGGTGAAGCGGCCGAGGCCGTAGCCAGGAAGATTCAGGAGCTGTCAGTTCATCATCAGGTTTTTTGTATTACTCATCTCCCTCAGATTGCCGCTCGTGGGACTTTGCATTTTCAGGTATCCAAAAAGGTAGGCGATGGCCGGACTCAATCCGCTGTTGTCCGGCTATCACCGGAATCAAGGGTGCAGGAAATAGTCAGAATGTTGGCAGGAGATTCTGCTACTGAACAGACACAGGCATGGGCCGAAGAACTTCTGGTTAAAGGGGGTGCCTCCGCATGAAAAAAATTAAGGCGCTTTCTCTCTTTTCAGGTGGACTCGATTCCATCCTGGCTACCCGTGTTGTGATGGCGCAGGGACTGGAGGTGGAGGCAATTCAGTTTGTCACTCCATTTTTTAATTACGATGTTCTTGACGATATTGAGGCTCATAAGCTACGGATGCAGGCCAAGTACGGGATAAATGTTGAAGTGGAGGATATCAGCACCGGTTATCTGCAGCTGCTCCATAATCCTGTCCATGGGTTCGGTAAAAATTTTAACCCCTGTATAGACTGTAAAATCATGATGTTTACCAGGGCCAAAGCAATGCTTGTGGAAAAGGGTGCATCCTTTCTAATTTCCGGCGAAGTTCTGGGGCAGCGGCCAATGTCCCAGCGTCGCGATACCCTGAATGTTATCGAGCGGGATTCCGGGACAAGGTCAATCCTTTTGCGTCCTCTCTGTGCCCAGCTTATGAAGGAAACGGAGGCGGAGTTAGAGGGGTGGGTTGATCGCAGTAAACTGTTACGAATGAGTGGACGAAGTCGTTCACCTCAGATCGCCTTGGCGAAAAAATTCGGTATTACCGATTTTCCTACGCCTGCGGGAGGATGTATTCTCGCCGATCCAATTCTCAGTCAGCGTATTGCACAGATCTATTCGTTTGAGTCCGTTCTGAAATCGGCGACGATTACTGTGCCTGATATCAGGGTATTGCTGATTGGTCGGCAGTTCAGTCTGCCAGGTGGAGGATGGTTGATACTCGGTCGTGATGAGAAAGATAATAACAGACTTGGAAAAATTGGCTCAGACTGAGGATGCAGTGCTGCAGATGGAAGAGTGGCCGGGGCCTCTGGCTGTGCTGAAAAAAGCCGGCAGTCAATATTCTGATAAGGAGAGGCTGGCAGGAGATCTTACACTTGCCGCTTCGCTGGTTGTCCGTTATGCAAAAAAACTGCCGGAAGGTATAACCAAGGGGGAGGTGACCTGTACCCTCGGTGGAACCCGTCAGGTGCTTCTTGCTGAGCCTTTGGCTGACGATATCTTTGGTGAATGGGCGGTAAGGTAGGCTGGCCACCGGTAAGGTATTTACCCTTCAAACAGCTGTTCGACAATATCAAGGTAGCTTGCAAGATTGTTGGTTTTAAGGATTTTTTTGAGCATTTTTTGGTTTCCAGGAAAAGAAGTAATGAGGTAGAGCCAGAGATGCTTAACCCGACCAAGCAAATGGCTTGGACCGGAGAGGCGCTCGGTATAGTTTTTGTACAGTTCGTTGTGAAAATTGTATAGCCGCATTTTTCTTTTCGCAGCGCTTTGTTGTGGGTACCCTTTTATCTCTTCGGCAATAAACGGATTGCTCAGCGCGCCCCTGCCGATCATCCATCGGTCAACAGTAGGGAAGCGTTCGGCAAGTGACCTGAATGTCTTGATATCGTTTATGTCGCCGTTATAGGTGAGGGGGTGATTGCTGAGTTGCCTGCATACCTCAAAGCCATCAGGATCTGTCGTTCCTTTATAGAGCTGTTTGCCAAGCCTGGCATGGATAATTATCTCTTTTAACTTGAAGCGGTTGAGTTCCGGAAGAAGAGCTATGGTTTCCGAATGGTTGTTGAAACCCAGCCTTGTCTTAATCGATAATTCAATCTCCAGTTCAGGCAAAACTCTGGTCAGCAGGTCAAGTATTTCCTCTGGGTAGGGGAGGAGACCGGAGCCTCTTTTTTTTCGGGCGACCATTGGCGCCGGGCAGCCGAGGTTCCAATTAATGTGCGTGTAGCCAAGACCTGCCAGACGATGAGCCAGAACAAGAAAGTCTTCAGGGTCGGTGTGGAGCAGCTGGGGAACTACCGGCAGGTTTATATTGTTTTCCGGCAGCACATCGCGGATTTGTTTATCCTCATAGAGCGATTTTTTCTGAGGCGTAATAAATGGGGCGACCGAAGCGTCGAAACCGGCAAAGTGGCTGGCCAGCGTTTCTCGGAAGAGCACGTCAGTGAGTCCCCTGATGGGGGCGAGGTAAAGAAATGGTTGGGGCAGGTTCATAAGACTCTTTGAAAATAGAAAGCTGAGAGAGAGTTTTTCTTTCTTTGGCAGGATATGGTATGTTTGTGGCCTTTCGCTGGCAAACTGACCGGCTTGTTGTAAAAAAAACTGTAAGACACTACATGTCGTCATGGTACATACTGGACTCTGAGTATAGTCAAGAGCAGATGGAAAGAAAAGGGTGCATCGCATAGTGCTGGAAAATTTATCGGAATTGATTAAAAGCTACCCTGTTGAATTGCTGCAGGCCCTCAAGCGGACAATCGAGAAAAATGGCGTATGGATGTATCTTGTCGGCGGTACTGTCAGGGATTGTCTGTTGGGCCGGGTCTCCCATGATTTGGATCTTGCTGTTTCCGGCCGGGCTATGACCGTTGCGAAAATGTTACAGCGTGAACTTGGCGGTGGAACCCTCGTTGATCTCTCTGGTCCGGAGGATGAAGCAATTCGATTGGTCTGGCGTGGGGAGCAGGTGGATTTCTCTGCCTTTCGGGCAGGTGTTACCTCCATTGAAGAAGATCTCCGGCTGCGGGATTTCACCATCAACGCCATGGCTGTAAATTACCTGGAAGTTTTTGGAAACGAGCAGCCTGTGACATTGCTTGATCCTACCGGCGGCTTGGGCGATCTGCAGGTAGGGTTGGTGAGACGCTGTCCCGGTGCTTTTGTTGTTGATCCTGTGAGAATGTTGCGTGGGTATCGACTGTGTGCAACCCTGGGGTTTTCGCTTGAAAAAAGGACGAAGAAGGCGATTAAACAACGTGCACCTCTCATTGAAAATGTTGCCGCCGAGCGAATATGGTATGAACTGAAGGTGATTTTTGACTCACCCCGAACCACCGAGACTCTTCGGGAAATGGGTGAGGCAGGGCATTCTGAGCCGGCTTCTCCCTGAATTATACAGGGGAGAGGGGGTAGAACAGCCTGAGTTTCATCATTTGGATGTTTTTGACCATTGTGTCCTTGCTCTTCAGAAGATGGAGACTATTATTGCCGAGCCCGAACGTTTTTATCCGGGCCATGGTGACAAAATCAGTACTTATCTCCAGAAAGAGAGGATGGCGCGATGCCTTAAATGGGCTGCCCTGCTGCATGATATTGGAAAACCGGCGACCAAGGAAATACGGGCCGATAAGGATGGTCGGGTAACTTTTTACCGGCATGATGAAGTGGGAAGGGAACTGTTTGAACAGATTGCGGAGCGCTTAAAATGGAGTAGGGCGGATGCGGAACAGGTCGGTCATTTAATTGGTATGCATATGCATCCGTTCCACCTCTGTAATGTTCAGAGGGAGAACGGGATTTCCAAAAGAGCCGCATTAAATCTCTGCCGTCGGGCAGGGAAATCGTTGACCGGTTTGTTTTTGTTGGCAATGTCGGACAGTTTGGCCAGCCTGGGGGAAAAAAAGCCGGAGCGGATGGAGGAGGAGCTGGTAACCCTCTTCACTACTGTTCGAAAAATGTATGATGAAAATATAGCTCCAGTGTTACAAGGGCCTCGTCTTGTGACCGGCAAGGATTTGATCGAACGATGGAATCTCGCCCCTGGGCCGATCTTCAGGGAAATATTGGACGAGCTTGAAACGGCAAGAGTTGAAGGCAAAGTGGTCGATCGAAAAACGGCTTTTGATTGGGTAAATGATTATTTGCAGGAGAAAAACCGGTAGAGAAAGCTCAACTAAGAGTACACCTGATACTGGTTTTCGTCTTGTCAAAGAAAAATAAATGGACTAAAACGTGCGTAAAATAAACGATTACTATTCAAGAAAGGCCAAAAAAGACAAATATCCGGCCAGGTCTATCTATAAACTGGAAGAGGTACAGCAGAAGTACAAATTTCTCCATTGGGGAGACAGTGTCCTTGATCTTGGCTGTTATCCCGGGAGTTGGTCGATGTATGCATCCGAGGTTATTGGCCCTAAAGGTATTGTTGTCGGAGTAGATTTGCAGCAGGCGGATCAGGCTGTTCGACCGGGAGGAGCACCGATTCACTGGCTCTGTCAGGATATTTTCGAGCCTGAAATGGTTCTTATGGTCCGGAAATTTCGTCCGGCCTTTAAGGTGATTATTTCCGATCTTGCTCCGAGCACGACCGGCAATAAATGGGCCGATGCTCAGAAATCGCTGCTTCTGGTTCGGAAAACCTTGGCACTTGCTGAAGAGCTTTTGTTGAATAACGGCCACTACATCTGCAAAGTTTTTCAGGGTGAAGATTTTCCGGAATTTGTCGATGATTTGAAGAAGCGTTTTGTAATGGTCAAGGTGCTTAAACCGAAAAGTTCGCGAATTGAAAGTAGAGAAGTGTTTGTGTTGGGGATGGAGTATAAAAAGTGATCTCTGGGGAACAGTCGTAGTAAAGAAAGAAAAATGATTAAAAAATAACCAGGTGTGATATATGTCAGGACATTCTAAGTGGTCGACAATTAAGAGGAAAAAAGGTGCAATTGATGCAAAGCGGGGAAAGATATTTACTCGTTTGATCAAGGAAATTACGGTTGCGGCACGCAGTGGCGGTGGAGATCCCGAAGGGAACCCACGATTGCGGTCGGCGATTGTCACCGCAAAGGCTGAAAACATGCCCAAGGATAATATTACCAGGGCAATCAAGAAGGGCACCGGAGAGATCGCCGGCGAAATCTACGACGAGATCATGTATGAAGGCTACGGTCCTGGCGGAGTGGCTATTCTGGTCGAATGCCTGACCGACAATCGTAATCGTTCCGTCGCTGATATCCGGCATTATTTCGCTAAAAGTAACGGCAATCTCGGTGAGTCAGGATGCGTGGCCTATATGTTTGACAAAAAAGGCATGATTTTGGTCGACAAAACCACCATTACGGAAGATGAGTTGATGGACAAGGCTCTTGAAGCTGGTGCAGAGGATGTCGTCGAGGAGGAAAGTGAGTTTCAAATAGTTACTGCTCCGGAAGATTTTGACGCTGTTCGCGATGCTTTAGAGGAGGGTGGCGTTAGTTTTCTGGATGCTTCTGTATCCATGGTTCCCCAAAATACTGTGGAAGTAGTCGATGAAAAGATTGCCCGTTCACTCATGAAACTGATGGAAAGCCTTGAGGATCATGATGATGTTCAGAATGTCTATGCTAATTTTGATATAGATGATGATCTTATGGAGCAGCTGTCCGAATAGGCAGGGATTGTGGAGAGAATCATCGGTATTGATCCGGGAAGCAGGATTACCGGCTATGGAGTCATTGATGCCGATCGTGGTCAATTGTATTTTGTTGCTTGTGGAGTTGTGAAAACAACTCCCAAGTATCCTTTTTCCAATCGACTCAATGAAATTTTTGAAGGTATAAACGAGGTTGTTCAGGTGCATGGGCCTGTTGTGGCGGCAATTGAAGATGTTTTTCTTGCTACGAACCCTCGTTCCGCACTCAAACTCGGACATGCCCGTGGCGCTGCGGTTGTTGCGGTCATGCAAAATGGACTGGCTGTTTTTGACTATAGCCCCCGAGCAGTAAAACAGGCGGTTGTGGGGTATGGGCAGGCAGAAAAAGAACAGGTTCAGCATATGGTTCGAGTGTTACTCGGGCTGTCTGGTTCACCCAGTGCGGACGCGGCCGATGCTTTAGCTGTGGCGATTTGCCATGCTAATCAGTTTCAAATATGATGGCGTCGTAAAAAACTCTTCAACCGAAGTCTTCGCTTATCTGCTTCGTTGCTACAATTATTCTATCATTACGATTTTAGTACGCTGAAATAATAGATGCATCTTGCGCCTCGTATAGGAAGATTTTTACTTAGCCATCCCTGGTGTTATACTTATGATAGCAACATTAACAGGCAGAGTTTTTTCTAAAGGTTTTGATCGAGCAGTGGTCGACGTCGCCGGAGTTGGTTATGAGGTAATTCTGTCCACCGATAGCGTTGCCCGAATGCCGGAGAAAGGTGAGGATGCTTTTTTCTACATTCATACAAATGTCCGGGAGGATGCTATCACTCTTTTCGGATTCTTGGAGGAACAGGAAAAAGAACTGTTTTTAATTCTGAAAACTGTTTCCGGAATCGGTCCAAAGCTCGCTTTGGCGATGCTTTCGGGGTTGCGGGTTGGTGAGATTTGTCAGGCTATAAGTAATGGAGACATCAAGAGGTTGACAACACTCCCCGGGGTGGGCAAAAGAACGGCAGAGCGTGTTTGTGTTGATTTAAAGGAAAAGGTAACGCATTTAATCTCCGGAAACGTGTCTGTTCAAGGTGGTAGTTCCATAGTAAGTGCAGTCCCAGGCTCCGCCGCGGCTGATGCTATCTCTGCATTAATGAATCTCGGTTATCCGGATGGTGTTGCCAGAGGAGCGCTTGGCAAAGTCAAGAAACAGCTTGGAGAAGAGAATTTTAATACGCAGAAGGTCGAAGTTCTTATCCGGGAGGCTCTTAGAGCGCTGGCATGAATATTGAGGAAGAGATCACATCTGATAAAACCGGCAACCGCTTGGTAACTCCGGAGCCTCTCGTCAGGGAACCTGCCAACGATAACTCCCTGCGCCCTCAAAGACTTGCCGATTATATCGGGCAGGAGCAGGTAAAAAAAAGCCTTTCAATTTTCATTCAGGCAGCCCTCGGCCGGGGTGAGCCTCTCGATCACGCACTTTTTCATGGTTTTCCAGGGCTCGGCAAAACGACACTCTCCTATATTATTGCCAACGAAATGGGAGCGGGGATAAAAGTCACCTCCGGTCCTGTTATTGAAAAACAGGGAGACCTTGCTGCTATTCTGACCAGTCTGCAGGAAGGTGACGTTCTCTTTATTGATGAAATCCACCGGTTGAATCATGCGGTGGAAGAGATTCTGTACCCGGCCATGGAGGATTTTCAGCTGGATCTGATCATCGGCCAGGGGCCGGGGGCAAGATCGGTAAAAATGGATTTGCCGAGGTTTACTCTGGTTGGGGCAACGACTCGCACAGGTCTCCTGACGCCACCGCTGAGAGACCGTTTTGGAGTTGTGCTGCGGTTGGAGTTCTACTCTCCAGAGGAGCTTGTAACCATTGTGCAGAGATCTTCAAAAATTCTGGGCATGAATATCGACGATTCCGGTGCGTTAGAGCTTGGCAAGCGATCGCGGGGAACCCCAAGGATTGCCAATAGGCTGCTTCGTCGGGTAAGAGATTTTGCCGAAGTGGGTGGCCATGCTGTGGTAGATAGTGCGGTGGCCAATGCTGCGCTCAATCTTCTGGGAGTTGATCAGTTCGGTCTGGATGATATGGATAGAAGAATTATGCTGACAATTATTGATAAGTTTGAGGGTGGTCCGATTGGTCTGGAAACTTTGGCGACGGTTGTCTGTGAAGAAAAGAACACCCTCGAGGATGTTTACGAGCCCTTTCTGATTCAATCTGGTTTTTTAAATAGAACGCCGCGTGGCAGGGTGGCAACGACGAGGGCCTATGAACATTTTAAAAGGAAAGTTCCCAGGCAGATAGCCATACAGCAGTCTCTTTTTGATGAGTAATAAGAGGCAAAACAAAAACATGCTCCCTCTACAAACAGGATGCTATTATGCGTAAAACACTTGCAGAAATCCGTTCAATGAAGGCGGAAGGGAAAAAAATTTCCATGCTGACGGCCTATGACAGTTCGATGGCACGATTACTCGGCAGCTGTGATGTGGATGTTTTACTGGTTGGAGATTCGCTCGGTATGGTGATGCTTGGTTATGATTCAACTGTTCCTGTGACAATGGAGGAGATGCTGCATCATACCAAGGCTGTTCGTCGTGGGGCTCCGGAGAGTTTTATTATTGCTGATATGCCGTTTGGAGCCAATCATACCGGCGAGCGGGATGCCGTTATAAACGGTATACGGTTTTTGAAAGAAGCCGATGCTGATGCGGTAAAACTGGAAGGCGGACTGGCAATGTGTGGAGTCGTTCGGGCTTTGGTTGACGCAGGTGTGCCGGTCATGGCTCACATTGGTCTCACTCCCCAGACGGCCAGTCAGCTCGGCGGGTTTAAGTTGCAGGGCAAAGGGCTTGATGATGCGAGGAGACTGCTTGCTGAGGCAAAGGGACTCGAAGCAGCCGGTGCTTTCGGGCTGTTGATTGAATGTATACCTGATAAACTTGCTCGGGTCATTACTGAATCGATCTCCATTCCAACCATCGGTATCGGAGCTGGAGTTTATTGTGACGGACAAGTTCTTGTCGTTAACGATATGCTCGGAATGTTCGACAAGTTCACCCCTAAATTCGTCAAGAAATACGCGAATCTCTCTCCTCTTATTAAAGAGAGTGTGAAAAAGTATAACCTGGAAGTGAAAACGGGTTCCTACCCTGATTCCGAACACAGTTTTTCCAGTGAGTCAGATTATCGTCAATTGTTGACTGAATAAATTCAAAACTTCTACTATTCTCCTTCCTTCACAATGGGTCGACTGACAGATGTTCAGTTGACCCATTTCATTTATACCAGTTTATGTCTAGTACCCACTTTACCCCACCTTAAAAAATATCGAAGATTCTGCTTTTTGTTGAATTTTGTAGAACCATTTGAAAAGACTCAGTTACTTCTTGTTATGGGGTGATTGGTGGGTTGGGCTGTTGGTGGCTTGTTTTCTCAATTTTTACTAGATGCTGTGGGGGTAGTTTTTTTGTTACCCAACATGTTGTGGTTTTGTAATTTTTGTATACCTTCTATCCAGTTGAAGTTACGAATATTTTTTTCTTGACACTGCCCCTGTCTCTATATAAAAGAAGTGTAGTGGGGTGAAGTGGGGAGATAGTGCAGGAAAGTGGTTGGAAGTGGGGCGAGGGTCTAAAATTTGACACAAAGTAGATTTCGAAGCAGAACGGAACACGTGCTGGATGAGAAAGGAAGGCTGAATCTTCCTGCTCGTTTTCGTGAGGTTTTACGTCAAAGCGGCTCGGATATACTTATGGTAGCGCCTTGGAAGAATCGCTACGTGCTTACCGAATTGCTGAATGGGAGGCTCTGGAGACCAAACTGTTGACTCCGAGTGGCGAGCCGGGGATTGACAGAAATAGTTCGTTATGTCGTCGGTGGAGTCGTTGAATGCACTTTAGACAAACAGGGACGTATTCGTCTTCCTCCTGAATGCTGGGAAATGAAGCAAACTTGACCAAGGACATAGTGTTGTCAGGGATGGTGGATTGGATTGAAATCTGGGACAAAGAATCCTCGGAAGTGGAAATCAGTGATACTCGTGAATCATTTGAAGATCATCGAATGAGCCTTGCCAGGATGGGGATTCTCTAATGGGTAATGATCAGCAGGCAGAGCAAATCCATACATCGGTATTATTGCCTGAATGTATGCACTATTTGGATGTTCAGGCCGGCAAAGTTTATGTTGATGGCACACTAGGACTGGGAGGACATACCGAGGCAATTCTGACCGCTTCGGCACCTGATGGCAGAGTGATAGCTTTTGAGTGGGATGACAGCGCACTACAGCATGCTCTTACCAGGTTGGAAGACTATAAGGATCGATTGACGATAGTTCGACGGAATTTCGCTGAACTTGCCGCTTGGGCTGGAAGAAATAGGTGTCCAGGAGATAGATGGTTTGCTGATAGATATCGGGGTTTCTTCTCTTCAACTTGACATGGGAGAGCGGGGGTTCAGTTTTCAGCGTGATGAAATTCTTGATATGCGCATGGACAACCGGGGGAAAGTAACAGCCCAGTCCATCCTGGCAACCTGTTCAGAACAGGAGTTGGCGGATATATTTTATTATTACGGAGAAGAGCGGCAGGCGCGACCTATTGCCTTGGCAATTGTCGAGTTCAGGAAGAAGGAAAAAATCCAGACGACCAAGCAGCTGGTGTCGATAGTTGCCCATGCGGTCCCAAAGCGGTTTCATCCGAAACGAATTCATGTGGCAACCAAGGTCTTTCAGGCCTTGCGGATAGCTGTCAACACTGAATTGGAAAATCTGGCTCGTATACTGGACGATGGAGTGAGGTTTTTGAAGCCGGGGGCCCATTTCTGTGTGATATCTTTTCACTCTCTTGAAGATCGGATAGTTAAGAGAAAGTTTAGGGATAACGAGCTGTTGGATGTGGTAACGAATAAACCTATAATGTCGTCACCTGAGGAAATAGCTGTCAATCCCAGATCACGCAGTGCGCGTTTGAGGGTTGCACGGAAAAGAAACAAAGTAGCTGAGGGCACACTATGAATTATAATAACTCTACAGAATCGTATATGCGGTTCGTTACAAAAATTGGCATAAGGCAGTTTAGGCCTCGTGATCTCATTGATCTGTCTGGCTGGTTGGCCCTGTGGAAACCTACCGGGAAAGTTCTGTTGATAATTTTCCCTTTGGTTGTAGTTGTGAATATGTTTTTGGCATCTGTGGTTTCAAATATTGACCGTTCGATTGTAAATGTGGACAATCAACGGCATGAACTGATCGACACAAACATGGCATTGCTTGCACGTAAAGCTATGCTCTGGTCTCCTGATAGTGTGCAGCGACTTGCAGGAGAAAAATTAGCACTGCATGCAACCTCAGGCGATCAGGTAGGAAGATTTGATCGCAGAACCGGAACTTTTATTTATCCTTAAATGAAAATATGATTAAAAAATCCCGCCTCCGAGTCCAGAAACAAAAAAAAGGGAGGTGGGTGATTCTCTATCTGTTGATTTTTGCGGTGCTCGGGTCAGTTGGTTACCAGCTTGAACAGCACTATGGAATCACTACCTATATTAAAGAGGTTCTGCACACCATAAAAGAGACTCTTTCTCAGAGTGGTCCAGCCAGAGGGACCTTTTATGACAGAAACCTCAGGCAGATCGCTGTGACTCTTGAACGGGTTTCAGTCTATGCAAGAACCCGGGAAATTGGATCTATCCCTGAGACGGCAACACAGCTCAGTAAGGTGTTGGGTATTGACAGGGAAACACTGGAAAACCAGTTAGAAAGTGGTGTGTTGCGACTTTGGATTGCAGAAGATATATCTCAAGAACAGGAAGTTTCCCTTAAAGACCTCCGTCTGCCAGGGGTATATTTGCAAAAAGACGAAAAAAGATATTACCCGAATAATTCGCATGCGGCCTATTTAGTTGGCTATGTTGAGAGTGGTATTGGCCTTTCTGGGGTGGAGTTCTACTATGATCGACTTCTGGCCAGCAGCGACATAAAGAAAGAGGAAGAAAAACAGCCTGTCGGTAATGCGGTAGATCTTGTTCTGACTATTGACCTTAAGATACAGGATATTCTGGAAAACATCGTTAAGGATATTGCCTTGAGTGAAAAGGTTGAAAAGGTTGCGGCGTATCTTCTGGAGAGTGAAACTGGAGAAATAATCGGCGGAGCCAATCTGCCGGAGTTTAATCCCAATACCTTTGTCAAATATTCTCCAGAGCAGATGGAGAATATTTTTTTCACGCCTTTATGTATTCCTGCAAAATTTCGGCTTTTTCTGCGGGATGCAATAATGTTGCATGCGCATGGTATGAATGGACTTTCGCCTTCTGCCTGGAGCCTGGTCCCTAATGATAATGATCTTGTCAGCCAGCAGCGCCTGTGGAAATGGTTGGGGGGAGATGGTTCATCAGAAACAGATTTTCATGTGTCAATCCAATCAGAAAAAACAGTAACTGGTCAGCAGAAACGAGTAATCGCGCCAACAATAGATGCCGGCTTTGTTCCGGAGTTCGCGACTCCTATGAGCATTTTGACGACGTATTCCATTTTGCTTAATGAGGGGAAAAAAACTCATCCATTTGTAGTAAAAAAGATTGTTGCTCAAGAAACGGGAACGGAGTTGCAGCTCTCTGAAACAAAACAAACCGGTGGACAAACCGACGGCTGGTCTGACGCTGAAGGGCGTAGAATTGAATCTCTTTTTCGTAGTCAGGCAGATCGAGGAGTATCCAACAGCTATTTTTTCAGAGATGAATCCTTGGTCAGCGTTGAGGAAGGTGGTCATGGGCAATTCCTCATAAATGATTTACTGTTTGTGAAAATACCCGCCGGAAAGAGCAGTTTAACTATGCTGGTCGTCGTTCAACGCCCTCCGCTTGGAGTGAGCACGGACGAGAGTGAAAAGACCAAAAGTATTGAGACAATCGTCGAAGAAAGGGTGGAGAGGATTTCCGTTCTACAACAAATCGGCAAATCTGTTGCAGATGTAGTCGAACCCGAGGTCGGCAATGATGGCAATTATCAGGGGAAAAGTCGGTTGTCCACTGAGCCTTCTGGCGGTCTAAAAGTTACAAAGGAAGAAAAAACTGTAACGGGAGTCATGCCGGATCTTAAGGGTTTGAGTCTCAGAAAGAGTCTTCGTCTGTTGCAGGGAACAAATATGGAATTGCATATCTACGGGACAGGGAGAATTCTTGACCAAAAACCACTTCCGGGAGTTTCTTTGAAAGGGATATCGGAATGTGTGCTGATTCTCGAAAAGCAGGAGAGTATTGTTCCGGAAAAATTATCGAAGGAGCTGCCTCGGAACCAATAATTTGTTCCTGATAAGCCATGATGTAAACTGACAATCTTTTAGTACTTTAGAAAAAATGCCCTGCAGGTTTTTTAGCAAAAAATTATTTCGTGAAGGTACTTCCTGTTTATTGGGGTTTTAATATTACTTAATGACATCAGCCAAAACACAACATACAGTCGCATCTCTTCTAAAGGGACTGAAATATAACTTGGTTTGGGCCTTCACCGATAGATCGATCGATGAGCTGCCTGTAACATTAGTCACTGTTGATTCGAGAGATGTCGCTGCTGACTGTCTTTTTATCGCTCTTCCAGGGGTTGTCAGCGATGGGCACAATTTTATAGAGGCAGCTGTTACCGGCGGATGTCGGACAATAGTTTGTGGCCTTGGTAGAGTTGATGAAAATGAGGCGAGAAAACTGCATGCAACTGTAATCGAGGTCGAGGATACTGCGAGTGCATATGCGGCTATTGCTGCAAACTATTATGGTCACCCGGCAGAAAAATTGCGTTTCATCGGAATCACCGGGACCAATGGTAAGACAACAGTGACCTACCTTCTTGAGCATGTTTTATTACAGGCGGGGATGACTGTTGGAGTTGTCGGGACTGTCAACAACAGATATACCGGCAGAAGCGGGAATACAAAAGTTCTCTATACCCGGTTTACTACCCCCGGTGCTTTATTGCTTCAGGAACTGCTGCGGGAGATGGTCGATAATGGGGTGGATTATGTGATTATGGAGGTGTCGTCCCACGCTTTGGCCCAATCGCGAATCGGCTCCATAATGTTTGATTTCACTGCATTTACAAATCTATCCCGGGATCACCTGGATTACCATACGGATATGGATGACTATTTTCAGGTGAAAACCAAACTGTTTTCCGAGCATATGACCGAAGCTGGAACGGCAGTTCTTCCGACCCTTGTTGGCAGCGATGGCGATGGCAAATGGCTTGGTCAGCTACAGGAGGCTTGTGGAAAAAGTTGCAGAAATATGATACAATGGGGAGAAGGAGAGGGGCTGGAAATACAGCTGCAAAGTTTCTCCACAGCGCTTAAGCAGACCGATTTGACCGTTAAAACTCCATCCGGTCAACACACCCTCTCATTCCCTCTTGTTGGACGTTTCAATATAGATAACGTATTGACTGTATACGGACTTTGTTTGGCCATGGGTATTGAAGAATCGCTGATTTGCAGTGCACTTTCCTCTGCTACAGGTGCTCCTGGTAGACTCGAAAGGGTTTCGACCGGTTCTGATTGGGATTCAAAAGGGCCGGTGGTACTGGTTGATTATGCCCACACTCCGGATGCTCTGGAAAAAGTATTAACGACAGTCGCTGCTCTTCCTCATAAAGAACTTTTCTGTGTTTTTGGCTGCGGTGGAGACCGGGATAAGGGGAAACGGCCATTGATGGGTGAGATTGCCGGCAAGATATGTGATGTTGCTATAGTAACCGACGATAACCCACGCAATGAAGATCCTGACCAGATAGTGAAACAGATTCTCGGCGGGTTAAACAATACTCCACTGAAAGTCAAAAATGAGGTTTGGCTCTCTGCAAGGGACAAAAAAGACAGTGGATATGTGGTAATACGTGACAGGAAAGAAGCAATCGATGGAGCGATTCGAGCGGCGACGTCTGGAGATATCGTTGTTATTGCGGGTAAAGGGCATGAGCCTTACCAATTGACCCTTAAGGGAAAACGTTTTTTTGATGATAGGCTTGAGGCAAAAAATATTCTCTTCTCCTGGACAGACGAGTTGGTCGCGGCTGCGGTTAATGGGAGTTTGCATGCTGAACCGAACTCTGGGAAATTATTAGGCTCGGTCACTACCGATAGCAGAATTGTGAGCAGGAATGGGATTTTTGTTGCCCTGAAAGGGGAAAACCATGATGCCCATGATTATGCAGGACAGGCGGTAGAAAATGGTGCTACATGTCTGGTGGTTGAAAGGCGGCTCAGCTTGCCTGACCAGATGGTTGTTAGCCAAATAGTCGTTAAAGATACCTTGCAGGCCTTAGGTGATCTCGCGGCATTTCGCAGGAAAGCGCTGGCTGGGCAATGCGAGCAGGTGGTAATTGGGCTTACCGGTAGCTGTGGAAAGACCACCGTTAAAGAGATGGTTGCATCCATACTAGCCAGAATGTGGCCGGAAGGACCGGATTTCCCTGCACACTGTGTTCTCAAAACCAAAGGGAATTTTAATAACCTCATTGGCGTGCCTTTGTCTCTATTGCCTCTGGATGTCGGACATCGCGCGGCGGTGCTGGAAATGGGCATGAATCGGCCTGGCGAACTCCTTAGACTTGGTGCAATTGTTGATCCTGATATAAGCTGCATCACTAACATTCATGGAGCACATCTTGAAGGGCTGCAATCAATAGAAGGGGTCGCTAGAGCGAAAGAAGAACTTTTTACTGTTACCAGTGAGTCGGGGGTGTTGATAGTCAACCTTGATGATATGAGAGTTCGAAATCTATCTGCCAAATATAAAAATCGAAAGGTTACTTTTGCAGTGCAAGGTGGAGGGGGCGAGCTCGAACCGGATGTGACGGCTTCCAATGTCAGGATGGGTGATGGTGGCGTTCTTACCTTCACCCTCCATCACAAAAAAGAGATGGTCGAAATTCATCTCTTTATTGCTGGGGAACATAATGTGTCAAATGCCCTTTGTGCTGCCGCCGTCTGTCTGGCAGCCGGGGCGAAACTTGATCACATTGCTGCCGGGCTCGCAGATTTCCGGCCACCGGATAAACGAATGGAGATGCTGCGGGCCAGATCAGGATTCAGCATACTTAACGATACCTATAATGCCAATCCGGCTTCAATGGCAGCAGGGCTGAAAACGTTAAAAATGATCGCTGGAAAATCCTCTGTCTGCATTATCGGTGATATGCTTGAACTTGGTGCGACGTCCAGGCAGGCTCATCATGAGATTGGAAAATTAATTGCCGAATTGGCAGTCGACCATGTTGGAGTTGTAGGAGAATTTAGAGGGAGCGTGGTGCAAGGCGCTCTCGAATACGGTTTTCCCGAGGAGCATATCAAGGCGTTTGAGAAGAAAGACGACGCAGTTTCCTGGATAAATAAACTGGTCGAACAAAAAAAACTTGGACAAGATGATGTCGTTCTTGTAAAGGCCTCCAGAGGTCTTCGCTTTGAGACAATTGTGTCGAAAATTATTGATTATTGAAAGAAAGGGTATTGGAGACTTAATGCCCTTTCTTTTGTTGAAATTTTTACTTCCGGGTCTGAATTTATATGTTGTACCACCTTCTTTATCCATTACATACCAGTTTAAGCGGCTTCAATGTTTTCCGCTATATAACCTTTCGATCCATTGGCGGGGCAGTAACCGCTTTTCTGATTGTGCTGTTTTTCGGAAAGATTTTTATTCGTACTATGCGCCATTTTCAGATTGGCCAGGTGGTGCGTGACGATGGACCGGAAACCCATCTGGCGAAGCAAGGGGTGCCAACCATGGGAGGTTTGCTTATTCTTGCGGGCATAAGTATCGGAACTTTGCTCTGGGCAAGACTAGATAACTATATGGTATGGTTGGGATTGTTTGTAACGCTGTTTTATGGTTGCATTGGCTCTGTCGATGATTTGAAAAAGATACGAAAAAATAATTCGAAAGGTCTCAGCGCCAGAGGCAAGCTGATACTGCAACTGTTTGGCGCCTCGGTGGTCGGGGTGGTTATATTTTTGCATTCCGGTTTTGATGGACATTTGAGTCTGCCGTTTCTGAAGAATTTTCATCCCGATCTCGGTTGGTTTTATGTCGTTTTCGCGATCATAGTCATTGTCGGGGCATCTAATGCGGTTAACCTCACCGACGGGCTTGACGGTCTTGCTGCCGGGCCAACCGTGGTTACCGCTGCAGTCTATCTGCTGTTTTCTTATCTGGCTGGCAATGTTGTTTTGTCTGAATATTTACAGGTCCCTTATGTTGCTGGCAGTGGTGAATTAGCGATATTTTGCGGTACCATTTTCGGGGCAAGCCTCGGGTTCCTCTGGTTTAACGCCTATCCTGCCCAGATGTTTATGGGTGATGTGGGATCGCTGGCCATTGGTGGAGCACTTGGTTCCACGGCGATAATCATAAAACAGGAATTTCTGTTGGCAATTGTTGGTGGGGTTTTTGTGATGGAGGCCTTGTCCGTAATTATGCAGGTTGGGTATTTCAAAATGACCCACGGGAAACGGATTTTTCTTATGGCTCCTTTTCATCACCATTTTGAAAAAAAAGGATGGCATGAAACAAAGGTCGTAATCAGGTTCTGGATTGTATCTATCATTCTTGGCCTTGTTGCCATAGCCACGTTGAAATTACGGTAATGGAAAAAGATTCCTTAATATACCCCGGTATCAAAATTGCGGTACTGGGACTTGGCGTTTCCGGGCGGGCTGCCGTTCGCTATGCTCTTCATTGCGGGGCTGAGGTTTTTGTTTCGGATAATCGACAGGAGCAACGTTTTCTTGCCGAGGATGGTGAGTTCATTGCGAAGACTCATGTTGACTGGGAAGCCGGTGGACATAGTCGTGAGTTTTTAGGCAAAGCCGACCTGCTTTTGGTGAGCCCTGGTGTGAACCTGGAACTCCCGCTGCTGAAGTCGCTAAGGGACGACGGAGTAAGGATTGCAGGCGAGTTTGCTGTAGCCGCTGGGCAGATAGATGTGCCGGTGGTGGCAGTAAGCGGGACAAATGGCAAGACCACAGTGACGACACTTATTGGTGAAATTCTCAAAGGTGCCGGAAAAAGAGTTTTTGTCGGGGGAAATATAGGAACGCCCTTGTATGAATATCTCCTGAAACCAGAAGATTACGATATTATTGTGGTAGAAGTGTCGAGTTTTCAACTGGAGAGTGCAGGGGATTTTTCCCCTGATGTCGGCTTGCTGCTTAATATTAGTCCGGATCATTTGGATAGACATTTGTCGATGGAAAACTATGTGCAGGCCAAAATGCAGCTTTTCGTGCATCAGCGGCCTGGTGATATTGCCGTTATCAATGGAGATGATATGCTCTGCCGAAAACTTCCTTCAGGGTTGCAGTCGGTTGTGTGTACTTTTGGCAAACAAGAAGGATGTACTGCGATTATAAGCGATAATCAGATAACGCTCACTTTGGGTGATGAAATAGAAGAATATCGGCTGGAAGATATGGGGCAGCTCAATGATATTACTCTGATGAATTATGCTGCAGCGATAATTGCTGTACGCTCGCAGGGCTGTTCTTACCCTGAAACGCTGGTCGGACTTCGTGCGTTTCGTCCTCTGCCACATCGCATAGAGTTTGTCGCCGATATAAATGGGGTTTCCTATTATAACGACTCGAAAGCGACGAATACCGGTGCGGTGATAGGTGCTCTGGCGCAATTCACGAATAATGTCATCCTTATTGCGGGGGGCCGTGACAAAGGTGATGATTATCGCCTGCTAAGGGAGAGTGTGGCAGCAAAGGTCAAAAAAGTAATAGTTCTTGGCGAATCCGCTGAACTCATTCGCGAGGCGCTGGCAGGTGTGGCAGATATCGTGACGGTGAGTTCCATAGAGGATGCTGTGCAGACCGCCGCCCAAAAAGCTGTTTCTGGTGATGTCGTACTGCTCTCTCCAGCTTGTTCGAGTTTTGACATGTTTACCAGCTATGGCCACAGAGGCAATGAATTCAAAAAGGCAGTACTGGCTTTACCAACCACCCTTGGGAAAATCTATACGGGACATGCGGCTTGAGCTTAAAAGATAAAAAAATACGGCTTCTGTTGACCGGTGGCGGAACAGGAGGTCACCTGTTTCCGGCGGTGGCAACTGCCCAGGAATTCCAAAAACAGATGCCGGACACGGAAGTCCTCTTTGTCGGCACAAAAAGAAAGGTGGACACAAAAAGTTTGGGCGCCTATGGCTTTGCAAGTGAGAGTATTCTTTGTTATGGTTTGAAAGGCAAAAACGCTTTGGAGCTGATTAAAGCTGTTGCTGTACTGCCTATGTCATACCTTCAGGCACTTATGATTATCCGACGTTTTAAGCCGGACATTATTTTCGGAGTTGGAGGGTATGTTACCGGCCCTGTAGTCGCGGCCGGAAAAAACCGGGGTATTCCCGTAGTACTTCACGAACAGAATTCAGTGCCGGGGTTGGCAAACAGAAAACTGGGCCGAATGGCCAATAGGGTTTGTTTGTCGCTTCCAGGGAGTGGAGCAGAATTTCCGCAGGATAAAATCCTTTACACCGGGAACCCGGTGCGAAGCAAGATTCTCGAACTTGCAGGAAAATCGCACCTGCGAAAAAAAGAAAAACGAACTCTGCTTATCCTAGGGGGAAGCCAGGGGGCGCAGGCTGTAAACAGTTTGATCACTGAGGCCTTAGGTTCTTTTACTGACGCACAGCTTCAGAATGTCAAAGTGATCCATCAAACAGGCGATAGAGACGAAGAGCAGGTACGTAAAGCGTATCAAAAACGAGGGATAGACGCCGAGGTAGCTCGATTTTTTATGCAGATGCATGAGGTCTATGAACAGGCAGATCTCGTGGTCTCCAGAGCGGGGGCCACCACGTTGTCTGAGCTTGCGGTGCTTGGGAAACCAGCGATTTTTATTCCCTATCCCTCTGCTGCTGATAATCACCAGGAAAAAAATGGTCAGTATTATGTTTCTGGGGGTGGGGCTGTACAATTTATCCAAAAAGAACTGACTGCAAATCTGCTTGGCAGGACTATTCTTGGGTTGATAAACGATGATGTAAAATTAGATAACATGGGGGCGGCAATGAAACGACTCGCATTTCCTGATGCGGCCGAGAGGATTGTGGCCTGCTGTTTAGAAGAAATTGAGAAACGCCGTGTATCATGAATAGGAAAACGAAACATATCCATTTTGTCGGAATTGGCGGTATTGGTATGAGCGGTATTGCTGAGCTGCTGCTTAATCTGGGCTACAAGGTTTCAGGATCGGATTTGCACGGTTCGGCTATCACTGAAAATTTATCCAGGCTCGGGGGTGTAATTTACAAAGGGCATCAGAGCGAATGGATGGAAGGAGCTGATGTCGTGGTGACTTCATCGGCGATTTCACCCTCTAATCCCGAAGTTGTCAGGGCCAAAGAGAGCAATATACCGGTAATAATGCGGGCGGAGATGCTGGCGGAACTGATGCGTTTAAAAAAATACGGGATAGCCATTGCCGGCAGTCACGGTAAAACGTCGACAACGTCCATGCTTAGCTGGATGCTTGCCTCAGCCGGTCTCGACCCGACTATCGTCATTGGCGGCAAGGTTGATGCACTTGGTGGTAACGCTAAAATGGGTGGAAGCGAGTATTTGGTTGCTGAAGCCGATGAGAGTGACGGATCATTTTTAAAATTGTCACCGGTCGTGGAAGTTGTCACAAATATCGATCTTGAGCATCTCGACTTTTACCGGGATATTGATCACATAAAATCGACGTTTCTTGAGTTTATAGATAAGATTCCGTTTTATGGTGCGGCCATCGTTTGTCTCGATGATGTGAATATTGCAGATATCCTGCCTCTGATCAAAAAGAGAACGATAACGTATGGTTTGACTCCACAGGCAGATATCTATGCAGATGATATAGAATGGCAGGATGGCCGGATTTCTTTTACTGTAAAAAGTGCTTCCGGCAAACTTGGCAGAATAAGTATAGCCCCACCCGGAATTCACAATGTATACAATGCACTGGCAGTGGTCTGTGTCGGATTGGAGTTGGAACTCTCCTTTGAAAAAATTCAGGCCGGACTACAAGGTTACGCCGGTGTTCAGCGCAGGATGCAGCAGAAAGGGGAAATTGCCGGGATTACCATAGTTGACGATTATGGCCACCATCCGACGGAAATCAGGGCTACCCTGGAGGCAATTAAACAGGCGTGGCCACAAAAACGTCTAGTCGTTCTTTTTCAGCCCCACCGATATTCCCGGACTCAGGCCCTGTTTAAGGAGTTCCAAACCTGTTTTCATAAAGCCGACTATCTTATCATGTCTGATATTTATGCAGCCAGTGAAGAGCCTATTGCAGGTGTTACCGGTGAAAGTTTGCTTGAGGCAACCAGACTTCATGGCCAACGACACACCCAGTATATTGGTGAAATCGATAAAATGGCCGAAGAAATCCAACCAATGCTGCAGGAGGGGGATTTGGTTCTCACTCTTGGGGCGGGGAACATTGTCAAGGTCGGGGAGGAGTTACTCCTTTTATTGCAGAAGGATACATCGCAATCTAAATGAATCGAGTGCAACAAGAAAAATTAACGGCTTTGGTTTCGCAGCCGGTAAATTGGCAATGCAGATTGGATCGTTTTACGTCCTTTGCAATCGGTGGTCCTGCCGAAGCTTTGGTTAAGGTTGAGAGAAAAGAGGAATTACAAGCGCTGTTAGTTTTTTTGACCGAGGAAAGCATACCCTGGAGGGTTATAGGTCGCGGAACGAATCTATTGGTGAGAGATGAAGGATTTGCCGGGGTAATTTTAATATTGGGTGGCGAATTCAGAACAGCCTTGAGACAAGCGTGCGAAGCCTCAGGCACTGTCATCGTTCGAGCGGGTGCTGGCTGTGGTCTCGCACAATTATCCACCAAATGTATGGAATGGGGACTTAGCGGGATCGAATTCGGTTGTGGCATTCCAGGAACCATAGGAGGCGCTGTAGTAATGAACGCCGGGGCATGGGGCAGAGAAATTTCATCGATAGTTGAGGGTGTCAGTCTGATGACTGCTGAAGGCGAAAAACGATTTGCTCGTAAGGAACTCGAATTTTCATATAGACACTGGAATGACTTCGCGGCATACATGGGGAGAGCTGTGGTTTCAGAAGTGGAATTGGAATTTAAAAATGGAGACCCCAGCGAAATCAGGCAATATTGCAGTGAATTGCAAAAGAAAAGAAAGATGACACAATCCTGTGGATACCCTAACGCCGGATCATTTTTTAAGAATCCGCTCAACGATAGTGCCGGCCGCTTGATTGATGCAAGCGGCTTGAAAGGCACGACTGTTGGAGGAGCCATGGTATCTGAACATCATGGCAATTTCTTGGTTAATAAAGGTGGAGCCACCGCTGCTGATGTCTTGAATCTCATGAAAATCGTTCAGGCGAGGGTTAAAACCGATAGTGGTGCTGATCTCGAACCGGAAATCCATTTTATCTGAGACAAACTATGTTACTCTCCAGAATTAAAAGAATAACTTCACTTTTCAATAGAAAGAAAAGGCTGAGGAATGGCTATCTGAAAGCTGAGATGAATCAGCATGTTCTGCCCGTGCGAAATAGCCATCAAAGTAGAAAAGTTAGGCTGTGGAAAAATCAATTTCTTCGTTTCTGGCAGTCACTGATAACGAAAAAGAGAGCTGGCCATGCCAGCTATAAGGTGCCGGTCAACAGGAAAAAATCGATATTCAAGGCGGTGGGGGTAGCCATTCTAATGTTTTCCATCCTCACCTTTGTACTGATTGGTGGCGGGCAGGTAATGTTAAATAATATTAAATCATTACCTTTTTTTAGAGTGTCGGAGATTGTGTTCTCCGGGGTCGAAACTATCTCAAAAGAAAAATTAAGAGAAGCTTCGGGAATTATTCCATACCAGACGAGTTTGATTGGCTTAGATTGTTCTCGGGTGAAGGCTCGATTGGTCACCGTTCCTTGGGTGGCCAGGGCTGAAGTGAAAAAGAATTGGCCGTCAACCGTTGAAATTACGGTTGAGGAAAATATCCCAATAGCTCTTCTTCACAGCGAAAACAAGGGCGGAGACCAGTTGCAATACATCGACAAAAAAGGCGTGCCTATTTTTCATGTCAGCTTAGGCGCAGATATTGATTTTCCTGTTATCACAGGACTGACTGAAATCGAACAACCAGCTGTGAAGAAGAAGGCTTTGGCGGAAGTGCTGGTCTTTCTTAAAGATGTAAACGGCAATGACCCAAATCTTCCGGCGCAGTCGGTATCAGAGATTCACGTTAACCGAGATGGGGAAATCGTGGTGTACTTAGTTGAATATCCGTTCCCAATTTTTTTCGGAAAGAGTAATACTAGCAAGAAATATTCTCGTCTGGTACAGGTTCTCAAGGCATTATATAAAAAAGAGAATGGTAAAAAAGAGTCAATTTCTCAGATTGAATATATACAGATGGATTATTTGAACGACAAGGTGCTCGTTGCTCAGAACGAATAAGGTTAGTATCATTGTGAGTTAAGGGTTATCGTCCTTATTTGCCTTTCAAGAAGGACTGCCACCACAAGAGGGCACTAAAAAGAGTGCATGAAAATAATCTGCAAAGCATTAAAATATCCTGACTTATTTCCCGTCTTTCGGGGTTAGAAAAAAACAGCATGAATGAAAATAATAAAACTGTAGTGACTACCGATATTGACAGGGTTGGGTCCGAGGGAAACAATGAAGATTCACAGGAATCAGGTGAATTGGTCGTTGGTTTAGATATTGGAACGACCAAAATTTGCTGTGTCGTCGGTGAAGTTTTTGATGACCGGGTTGAAATAATCGGGGTGGGGACTGTACCTTCTTTGGGCCTTAAAAAAGGTGTCGTCGTCAATATTGAGAGTACGGTTAACTCAATCAGGCAGGCCGTAAAACTCGCTGAGGATTCAGCTGGTTGTGATTTACGTTCAGTGTATGTTTATGTCGGGATTGCCGGTAACCATATTAAAGGTTTTAACAGTCCGGGCATTGTTGCGGTGAACAATCGGGAGATCAAACAGGTTGACATTGACGAGGTCGTCAATGCCGCGAAAACCGTAAAAATTTCGGAAAATCAACGGATCATCCATGTAATGCCTCAGGAATATATGGTTGATGATCATACCGGCATCCAGAACCCTGTGGGGATGACCGGGGTTCGCTTAGTCACCAACGTGCATATCGTCACTGCAGATATTGGAGCGGTGCACAATTTGGTGACCTGCTGCAATAAGGCCGGATTGCAAGTGGCTGAGGTGGTTCTCGAATCTATCGCCTCCGCCAATTCGGTGTTGAGTAAGGATGAGATGGAACTGGGCGTCGCTCTCATTGACATCGGTGGCGGAACGACTGATCTGGCTATCTTTTGTGATGGTACTATCCGTCATACCTGCGAAGTCGGCCTGGGTGGCCACAATCTTACCAACGATCTCTCTGTCGGCCTGCGCACACCGCTTCAAGAGGCGGAAAGATTGAAGGAAGATTTTGGGGGAGCGATTGCTTCATTTATTAAGCCAAATCTTGTGGTAGATGTACCAACGGTTGGTGATCGGGAACCACGGAAGGTAACGCAAAAAGTACTGGTAGATATCCTCGAGGCAAGAATAGTTGAGATTCTGGAGATGATGAACAATGAAATGATTGCCTCGGGGAAGAAAAATAAAATTAATGGTGGAGTGGTCTTGACCGGCGGGACCGCTCTTTTGTCAAATATTGTTGAATTGGCAGAACAAATATTTGATCTGCCGGTTAGAATTGGCTATCCAACCGGAATAACGGGCAGGGTTGAAGAGCTTCACAGCCCTCGTTGTACAACGGCGACGGGGCTCGTGCTCTTTGGCAGGGACATGCGTAATCAAAAAGGTAGGCAGGATGTCTCTGTCTTTGGTCGTGTTAAAGATTGGTTAAAAAAAATCATGTAGTTGTTAAGATTCTTGTTTAAGTGATAACTACGGGATGCTATAGTATTGCATTGATAATATTCGTACTTTATATCTGCATGTAGTGGACGTTCAAGTTACAACCGAGGGGGTATATATGCCGTTCAGGATGGCCGAATCAGATGGTGTTGCAGTCGTGAAAGTTATTGGTGTAGGTGGTGGTGGCGGTAATGCCATCAACACAATGGTAACCAATAGACTTCAGGGTGTTGAGTTTATTGCTGCCAATACTGATAAGCAGTCATTAAATCAGTCAAAGGCTGATGTCTGCCTGCAAATCGGTCCCAGCATAACCAAAGGTCTTGGAGCAGGAGCGGATCCAGAGACTGGAAATATGGCAGCCATGGAGTCTTTAGAGGAGATTAAAGAGGCTCTGAGAGGTGCTGATATGGTGTTCGTCACCGCCGGTCTTGGCGGGGGAACGGGAACGGGTGCGGCCCCTGTGGTGGCAAAGGCCAGTAAGGAACTGGGAGCGTTAACTGTCGCTGTTGTAACAAAGCCTTTTAGTTTTGAGGGGAAACATCGTTCCCGAAACGCGGAGGATGGCTGGCAGGAACTGCAAAAATATGCAGACACGATTATCACTGTGCCCAATGACAGACTGCTCTCCATTATGCAGAAAAACAGCAAATTGTCTGATATGTTGTCTATGGCAGATAATGTTTTGCTCCAGGCTGTAAAGGGAATTACTGACCTTATAAATGTACCTGGGCTAATAAATGCCGATTTCGCTGATCTCAGAACGGTGATGAAAGAAGTCGGTCCTGCTGTTATGGGTTCCGGTTCTGCGACAGGAGAAAATCGAGCCACAGAGGCTGCAAGGAAAGCAATCGATAACCAGTTGCTTGAGGACTTTGGCATTGATGGAGCACGTGGTCTGCTTATTAACATATCTGCTTCGGAAGCAAGTTTCACCATGGCGGAGTTCATGGAGGCTTCAGCTCTCATCCAGGAGAAAGTCGATGATGATGCGAAAGTGGTCATTGGTGCCCTGTATGACGACGCTCTTGGAGATGAAATGCATGTAACGGTTATTGCCACCGGGGTAGGGGGGATGGTCCATAAGAAAGAGACCATCAACCCGGTTGAAGATCATATGCGTCGACCGGCAGCCATAAAGGAAACGGAGACAATACCTACAGGAGGAGCGCCGGCATCGCCGAATAAACAGCCTAGAGTGACACGATTACCTGGGTCGAATTTTGATGCATTGGATAATGTTGGAAGTTCAAAGTTACAGGAAGGGAAGGCCACAAACGCCCTTAATTGGAATGACGATTATCTTGAGACTCCCACGTATCTTCGTAAAAAGGCTAACTGAGAAACCAAGCTGAGATCATCAGAAGAGGGAACATTCCAGGGAATGAAACTTAAATGTTCCTCTTGGTTGGAGAACTGAGCGTACAAAAAATTGCATGTCATGTTAAAGTTTCTATTTCCGCAAAGCACGGGTTGGGTATGTTGCACCTAACAAGGGGTTCTTTTTTTCCACCACCTTGTGAGGTATAAGCACCTTGAAACGGATTGTTTTTTTTCAATAAAACAAGACTATAGTCTGTAAGGTAACTACTTTTTTCATCTTCTCATTTTTTGCATGATGATTGGTGAGTGTTCTGACGAAGTAAATTGATGAGTTATCTCCCCGGGAGAACATAAAATGACTAAAGGGGATGATATTGATCCGGTCCTTGATTCGATTCGGAAAGAGAAATTAGAGGCTGGGCTTGAATCGTTCAAACTCGTCAAATATTTCTCATTTTCCAGTCTAGCCGCTATCTTAGTATTCACCCTTCTTCTTTCCTGGATTATTTCAAATAACGCCCGAAAAATTATGTTGGAGCAAAATGAGGAGTATTCTCTTTTGCTGGCTGAAAACATTAATCAACAGGTTTTTCGGCGTTTTGTGCTCCCCGCAGTTATCCGTTATGGTGGTATCGCTCTACGGAAACCTGAACAATTTGAATTGCTTGATGGAATAATCAAAGGGGTCACTCAGGGGTTGAAGATTGACTCGGTTACCATCTATGATTCAAGTATGAATATTATCTCCTATTCGACAATTCCTGGGCTCATAGGGAAAAAGGATATGGGCGGGGCAGAGTATTATAAGGCCCTGGTGGGAATCCCCAATTCTCGACTCATCTATAGCGGTTCAGTTCTGAGCCTGATACATGTTACAACTGAAGTGGAATGTGAACTGAAAACCTTTATCCCTTTCCGGCAGGTACGTCGTGACGGTGAGGAGGGCGATCTTATAATGGGTGTCATTGAGATCGAAAAAAATCTTTCACGAAATTATACTAATATCCTTAATTTTCAAGGCCGGATTATAGTTGTTTCCAGCGTGGTCATGGCTATATTATTTCTCGTGTTGCGATCGATTGTGTCGCGGGCTGGTGAAATAATTGAGAAGAGGGCAGTTGAACGTTTACGACTTGAAGAGGAGCTTAACCAGGCAGAAAGACTGGCTCATCTTGGAAAAATGGTTGCAACGGTAAGTCATGAGATTAAAAGTCCCTTGGGCATCGTTCGTAGCACAGCTGAAATCCTGGAAAAACGGATCTCAAAATTGGCACCCGGAAATGAACATCTTGCCAAAATCGTCGTCAATGAAACGATACGGTTGAATAATATCGTGGTTGAATTTCTTGACTTCGCCAGACCGCAGAAGGCTCAGTTGAAGCCATCAAGTGTGAATGATGTAGTCAAGAAGGTGCTCGACTTTTTGTCCTATGAATTGAAACACCAGAGTATCGAATTAGTAGTTGACCTCGCTCCTGACCTGCCGCAGAACAACATTGATAATGAACTTTTTTATCGTGCCTTGTTAAATATTTTGATGAACAGCATACAGGCGATGACAGAAAATGGCGAGTTGCAGGTGAGCACCTCTCGATCTTTATCCGGAGGTACCGAATTAACGATAAGGGATACCGGGATTGGTATGTCTCCTGAAAAGACTGCTCAGATATTTAAACCTTTTTTTACTGACAAAAATAAGGGGACCGGTTTAGGGCTGGCCATAACAAAGACAATAATTGAAAGTCACGAAGCTGAAATCGCCGTGCAGAGTGAAGAAGGTAAAGGGACTACTTTTACCATTACTCTACCGCCGGTAACATGAGTGAGGTCATCCTTCGTGTCGTAGATATTACTTTTCTCGGAAAGGGACCCTATGCATTTTCGGTGAAAAAGGGAGAATGTGTTGGTTTGATCGGAAGATCAGGGATAGGTAAGACACAATTATTCAGGGCTATAACCGATCTCATTCCATTCGATGGAGAAATATTGCTGGAGGGACTTCTCTCCAGTTCTTTCACCCCGATCGATTGGCGATCAAAAGTTACCATGGTACCGGCTGAGTCATTTTGGTGGTACGACAAAGTAGAGGACCACTTTTCTGTATCTGGTCACACTCCATTTATCCAGGAAAGTTGTATGCAGCTAGGGCTTGATCCAGGCGTGCTGGGCTGGCAGGTGAGCCGTCTTTCCACTGGAGAGCGTCAGCGATTGGCCCTGTTGCGGGCCTTGCAAAACAGACCGGCTGTCTTGTTACTCGATGAGCCAAGTTCCGGACTTGATGGATATCATACCGGGTTGATGGAAGTGTTTATCGAAAAGTATCGAAAGGTCAATATGACTGCAATCGTATGGGTCAGTCATGATCCGGAGCAAATTCGAAGAGTGGCCTCCAGAGTTTTTCGGATGGAACAGAACGGACTATATGAAGGAACTTGAAGAGATCAAGTAGCCCTTGAGGGGTATTAATACCTTGAGACAGAATATTCTTTTGAAAAAGCAGTAAAAGAATTTCTAAGGTACCAAAATATCATATCCGGTGAAGCGATGGGGGTCATAAGTTTAAGCAGTGTCGATCTGGCCCTGGCAGCATCTCTTTTGGTGTTGCTCTCGGGGCTCAGTATGATGTTCAGCCTCAGGCTGGAGTGGAAAATACTTTTTTTTGGGTGTCGAATGACGGCCCAACTTCTTTTTGTCGGCTTGGTGCTTCGTTTTTTATTTGCCAGCGGCAGCCTTCTTCTGGTGTTGCTGATGTCCTGTGTCATGCTTTTTGCGGCAGGCAGGGAAGTTCAGGCCAGACAAAAGCGCAAAATATTTGGCTATTCTGGATATCTGATCAGCATTTCGGCTATGTTTGTCTCTTCATTTTCGGTCACTGTTTTGGCGCTGCTGGTTATAATTCAGGTCAAACCATGGTACACCCCGCAATATGCTATTCCGCTGCTCGGCATGCTCCTTGGTAACACCATGACCGGTATCTCTCTTGCCATGGACAGGATGACGGATCAGTTATATGGACGGCGGGGTGAAGTTGAACAGCGACTGTTGTTGGGACAGACCTGGCAGGAAGCGAGTCGGGATATTCGGAGCGATTGTATGAGGACAGGGATGATGCCGATAATAAATTCTATGGCAGCTGCTGGTCTGGTCAGTTTGCCGGGAATGATGACGGGGCAGATCTTGGGAGGGACGCCGCCGATTGAGGCCGTTAAATATCAGATTCTTATTATGTTTCTTATCGCGGCTGGAACTGGTTTTGGTGTTGTCAGTGCGATCTGGATGTCTGGATTGCAACTTTTTGATGAGCGTCATAGACTTCGATTGGATATTCTAACGCCTTCTATCGCAGGCTCTCAGTTTACTCCCCCCTCGTGGGGTAAAAGTACCATTACGAAATTTATTTTTAAAAAAAACAAGAGATAAGCGCAGACTTTGAAGGAATTTGCAAGGTACTAAGAGAGACGGCAGTGTGGCATTTGAATGTTTTGTGGAGGTAGTGTCTTTCAAATAATCGAGATGCCAGTAGCGCTTTAAAGCGTTGTTGCTGAGATAATTATAGAACAAAAAAGTGGAGTAAAAAATGGGAAAACGAATTGTGATTATTGGAGGAGTTGCGGCAGGACCGAAGGCGGCATGTCGTTTAAAACGTCTCATGCCAACTGCTGAGGTAACCGTTATTGATCAGGATAATCTCATATCTTATGGCGGGTGTGGAATACCTTATTATGTCTCTGGTGATGTCTCCGATGAGAAAGAATTGCGATCGACAAGTTTTCATATGGTGCGGGACGAATATTTTTTTGACAAGGCTAAAGGAGTCAAAACATTAACTTCTACCCGTGCTTTGGCAATTGATCGAAAAAATAAGACAGTGCAGCTTGAATATCTCAAAACGGGAGAGATTTCTGAAATTGCTTATGACACCCTGATTCTTGCCACGGGTAGTCAGCCACTGGTACTTCCGATCCCGGGAACCGGTGCGGAAGGCGTCTTTACCGTTAGCGATTTACATAAGGCAATAGCCATTAAGGAAATGATTGCTAAAGGGAAGGTTGGCAAGGCTGTCGTCATCGGTGGTGGCGCCATTGGCATTGAGATGGCAGAGGCACTTACTGATCTCTGGGGTGTTGAAACATCAATTGTTGAGTACATGAATCAACTGTTACCCAGAATCATAGATTGGCCGCTGGCCTCAATCATGGAGAAAAATCTTCGTGATCATAATGTTGCTGTCTATCTGGGAGAAGCAGCAGAAGAAATTGTCGTACAGGACGGAAGGGTTAGCGGTGTTCGGACGGGAAAGCGGACCCTCGATGCAGATATGGTGATAATGGCTGTAGGGGTAAGACCGCGGTCCAAACTTGCACAGGACGCTGGATTGTTGGTGTCTTCTTCAGGTGGAATTGTTGTCAACGAACGGATGCAGACGTCCGATCCGGATATTTACGCGGCAGGTGATTGTATTGACATTATCAATCTTGTCTCCGGAAAACGCTTCGTGGCGCCTTTTGGCAGCATGGCCAACAAAGAAGGTCGCGTTGCAGCCGATAATATAGCAGGGATCCCTTCGGTATTGAAAGGTGGGGTGGGCAGCTTCATTGTCAAGGCTTTCGAACTCTGTGTTGGTTCAGTCGGGCTGAGTCTCCAGTCTGCTCGGGCGGAAGGCTTTGATGCCGATTTTTCACTTTCTGCTCCCTCCGATCGGGCACATTTCTTTCCAGGTCAGGAGGTCATCTGCCTGGAGTTGGTTTTTGATAAACGTACCCGCAAAGTTCTTGGCCTCCAAGGGACCGGGGCAATCAATGATGCGCTGCTTGCCCGTATCAATGCAGCGGCTGTAGCGCTAAGTGTTGGGGCCACAATCGATGATTTTGCAAATATTGAAATGGCTTACTCGCCACCTTTTTCAACGGCTATAGATCCAATCAACGCTGCAGCCTACATTGCCGACAATCTTTGTGATAAACGCATGCGCCAGATATCTATGGAAGATTTTTATGATTGGATGTCCGATCCGGCAAGCCATCCGGACTGGCAGGTGCTCGACGTCCGTCATGCGACTCAGGCAGCGCCATTTGTTGAACGATTTGGTGCTTCTTTATGGAGTTCTTTGCCGTATGATCAGGTTCGTGACCGATTTTCGGAACTACCGACAGATAAAAAACTTATTGTTTTTTGTAATGCTGGTTCGAGATCATTTGAAGTCCAAATATTTCTGGACTCGGTCGGGGTGGAGAATAGTACCGTGCTCCCCGGTGGCTTTAATGTTATCAGGCGAATGGGGGCTGACTGGTTGCCTGTGAACTGAATGGATTAAGCTGTTGGCGGTTTCTAATAAAGGTTCCCATTCTTATTGACCGGATTCGACAAAGAGAGTTATCCTGTGGTATGATCAAAAAACAAACTCTTGATGGAGTTATTTATTGATGAAAAATTCGTAAAGGAAAGAGTAATAATGGCCGAATTGAATCCGCAACATATGATCGAAGAACTGCAGGAAAATATCAAAACAGGTGATGCTCTCAAGGCGCAACTTGTTATGGCTCATTTGGAGAAGGTTGATCAGAAAACGCGTAATCGATTACTTTATATATTGTCGAGAGCTGATGCCGATTTTTCCGTTCCACTTTATATCTATCTTCTTTCAGATCAGATGGCCGTTGCTGAACAAATGCCGATCATCCGCGAAACTCTTCTTTCCATTCTTATTGCTTATCCTGAAAAACTGGTTGAATTTCTCGGTTCTTCAAAAATCAATGACAAAACTGAATTAATACGGGTTGTGGGGGAGCTCCGCTTTGAATTGGCTACACCCATGCTACTGGATCTCGTTGGGACATCTGAGAATGAGACAGAAATTCTTTTGATCATAGAAAGTCTCGGACTGATCGGCGACCCATTGGCAATAAATACCCTGACTGACTACCTGTATGCAGCTAACCGGGAACTCATCATGGCTGCGGTGCAGTCGCTTGGCCAGGTTGGAACCCCTACCGCCATGCACAGGCTTGCTGAACGGATGGGAACTGATAATGAGATCGATTACCTGATACTCTCAATTTTTTCGGAAGTGCAGGATAGTGTTTCACTGGACAAGCTGAATGATACGATCCGTTCGCATTATGCCCATATGCGTACCTTTGCTAAATCAGAGCTGGTAAAAATCGGTCCCAAAGCCGTACCTGTGCTTATTGAGAACCTTCTCCATGACGATCCTGATTTTCAGATTCACACCTTGAATGTGCTTGGAGATATCGGTGACGAGTCGGCGGTCGTGCCAATTAGAAAATTACTGAGCAATGAACCGAGAAGTGCGAATGTTCGTTTTGCTGCATACGAGGCATTGGCTCTTTTGCCTCTAAAAAAGGGTGCATATACTCTTACTGCCGGTTTGTCGGATCCGGAAGACCATGTTTGTATCGCCGCAGCCAGGGCGATCGATAAAAATTTTTCCACGATCCTCGGGGCGGGTATAAAAAACCTGTTACGTGGTCCGGAAAATGAGGCACGGCATATAGCCAAAACTATTGTTAATGCTCAGGTTGACAGTATTTTTATGCACCTTGCTGACGATGAAGTCTTTGAGGAACTTGCACTTTACTATCTCCCCCACGCCCATAAGGATATCCGAATCCATTATCAATCACTCCTGCAGCAGGCCGGGAAGAATGAATTTGCAAACAAACTTATCGGAGATGAAGAGAAGGTTGTGCGACCCAAGGTTGTGGCGGTTGACGATTCAAGGATGATCCTCAATATATATAAAGCAACACTGCATGAACTGGGCTTTGATCCTATACTCTTTGAATTCCCTGCATCTGCGTTGGAATGGATGCAGACAGAAAAACCTTTGCTCGTTCTCACCGATCTTAATATGCCGGATATCTCCGGGGTGCAGTTGACAGAGAAGATTAGGGCTAAATATTCGGCAAAACTTCTGCCGATTATTATGGTGACGACTCAAAATGAGACTCAGGATAATGAAGATGCCTATGCAGCGGGTGTTAACGCTATCGTCCATAAGCCGTTTAACTCGAAAAGCCTTGGAGCTGCTATAGATAAACTTCTGTCACCCCACAAGGGTGTATAAGTACCTTCTCGAAATTCATTCTAAAAAACTAGAGATAAGCGCAGACTTCGAATGGATTTCTAAGGTACTAAGGGGTGAAGCAGTGAGTCGATGATGCCAAAATGTCTGCCTACATCATTAGGCTTGTGGGCATCAGAGCCGAAAACGAAAGGAATGTTGTAGGATTTTGCCATAGTGATAATCCGCCGGTTAGGAAATTGTTCCCGCCGTATTTCAAACCCCGAACTGTTGATTTCTATGGCTATTGCTTTCTCATTTACCGCCTGGAGCAGTTGGTCTATTAGAATATAGTGAGATTCAGTCAGGCTGATTTCGGGTAAAAAACGAAGTGCCCCATCGAGATGGCAAAGCATGGTACCAGGCAGATCTCGGACTGCCTTTGTGAGAGTTGAAAAATAACAATCCAGGATTTTTTCAGGTCCGATTTTCCGGGCGAGCAAGATATTCTGATCTTTCCTGCTGAACATATTGAGGTGATGGGACATTCCTTCAACTTTTAAAAAATGACAGGAAATGCCTATCTGGTCCCAACGTCTTCTACCCAGTCGTGTTTTGAGGAGGTCACTGCAAGCTGGATTGTAGCCGCACTCAACCCCGAGGCCAATTTCAATCTCACCTTGGTGTACTGATCGCAGCCTCTGACCTTCGGAAAAATAATTGTCAAAATCATCTTCAGAAAGCCATGTCTTCCCCTGACTGTACCGTATGCCTTCTTCCATGTGTTCCAGAAAGATGATTTTTTTGAGACCTTTCTGGATGGCGGCGTGCACATACTCTTCCATTTCACCTGTTGCATGGCCGCAAAGATGAGTATGGATATGGCTGTCACAATGAGAAATCGTATGAAATCCGGGATTATTTTTCACCATTGCACAGGTGTCCAATCCTGGTTGGGAGATGTGCTAACTCAAGCGTTTCCTTTAGGGAAAAAGTGCAATACTCCATCAATGTCGGAGGTATCACATACGTGGCCCAGTTCCAGCTCAAGATCGAGATATTCTTCTATACCTTCAATTTTCAGAGAGAGAGCGGGACCATCGGGAAGATGATAAACAACTGTGCTGACACCGGTTAAATCAATTGGACGACTAAATATTTTCATTCTGTAAAAACCTTTGCGATGCCGGTCACCCAGCATACTAAAAATAAATAAAAAATTGAAGCAAGTTGACATATACGAACTATTCAGGAAAACTGCAAGGGATAACCTGCATAAATCGAGGTTTCTTTCCGCTGGAACTGTTGAATTGGGGGACCATGTCGTAAGGAATGATTAAGAGCTTGGGGGGAAAAGGTGAAATTGGTTTACACAATGGGTGGAGATGTTTATATATGAGAGCTGTTTGCTATAAACTCAACCCTGCTTAAAGGGTTCCGATATAATATTTACTTTTAGGTGATGTAATGAGTAATGAAGAACATAGTGCCGAGGCAAAAACAATCTTTGGCAAAGAAAAAAATCCATCGTCAATTGAGCCCAAAAAACTCACCTTGGATAGTCCACTGAAATTTCGTTGTCATCCCGGGGTAAGATGTTTTACCGCATGTTGTGGTGGTATAAAAATTGTTCTGACACCCTATGATATTTTACAGCTGACGAAGAGACTCGGAATTCCTGCTCATGAATTTCTTCACAAATACAGTCTACCGACCTACCTTGAAAAAACTGATATGCCGGGTGTTATGATCAAATTGCGGGAGGAAGACAATAAATGTCCATTCGTTACCCCTGAAGGCTGTACTGTCTATACTGATCGTCCCACGGCTTGTCGATATTATCCGGTTGGTATGGCAGATTTTCATGAGGGTGGGTCGAGGGACGCAGATGGCAAAGAGGTTGAGTCTGCAGAAGAAAAGTTCTTCTTCACAGTAAGAGAAGATCATTGCAAAGGTTTTGAAGAGGATAAAGAATGGACTATCCGTGAATGGCGTGCGGACCAGGGGGTTGATGTGCGGGATGAGATGAACAAGGAGTGGTTGCGACTGGTAATGCGGCGTAAATCCTTTGGTCTCCAGGCAACCTTGTCAGAGCAGGCGAAACGCATGTTCTTTATGGCCTCGACTGATATAGCCACCTTTCGTAAATTCGTTTTCGAGAGCTCGTTTCTTGACACCTACGAGTTAGATCAAGAAACAATTGATAAGATCCGAGAGGACGATGTCGAGCTCATGCTCTTTTCTTTTAAGTATTTGGCAGCAACTCTTTTTGGGGCCCAAACCTTGACTGTTAAAGAGGAAAAAATTAAAGCAAAAGTCGCTCAAATGAAAGCTCGACAGGATGAAACGGTCACTCAATCTATCAAGGAATATGAGGAGCTTAAAGCTCAAACCGCTAAGAGTAAAGCCAAAACAGGGGTTGAAAAGAAATAGCTTCGAAACTATCTCATGTCGCCCTTAAAAGGGGAGGCATGAATTAACAGCTATAAAAAAGGCCTCGTGATTAAAATCACGAGGCCTTTTTTATTTTGACTGCAACTGCTCCATTCCTGAAAATGTCGGGATGGAGCAGTGTGGAAAAGAAAAAATTATTCTTCTACCTTGGCCTCAGGCTCCAGAGCCACTGCAAGGCTCTTGAGGAATCTCCAGCTCTTCAGAACGTCTTTCTGGGATTGAGCAAGAAGTGAATCAGCATTAGCCGGATTGACTCGCTTTAAGGTACGGTAGCGGTTTTCGCCAAGGGCATAATCTTCAAAGCTGATGGTCGGCTCAGCTTTAGAGTCAATGGTCAGGGGATTTTTTCCCTGAGCTTCCAGGTCTGGATTGAATCGGTACAGCGGCCAGTGACCACAGGCAACCGCTTTTTTCTGCTGTTCAAGACCTAGAGCCATATTGATGCCATGGTTAATGCAGTGTGCATAGGCGATAATCAGAGAAGGTCCGTCGTAGGCTTCAGCTTCGGCAATAGCTTTTATCGCCTGTGCCGGGTTGGCGCCAATGCTGATTTGTGCAACATAGACATTGCCGTAGGTGGCAAAGATCATGCCCATATTCTTCTTTGGCATCTTCTTTCCGCTTGAGGCAAACTGCGCAGTGGCTGCACGCGGGGTAGATTTTGACATCTGGCCACCGGTGTTTGAGTATACTTCGGTGTCGAGAACGAGGATGTTGACATTTTCACCGGAAGCAAGGACATGATCCAAACCACCATAACCAATATCATATGCCCAGCCGTCACCGCCAAAAGCCCAAACTGATTTCTTCACTAGAAAATCGGTGAGATGGAGGAGGCGTCGAGCAATAGGATTACTGCTGGTTTTAATCGCGGCAGTCACTTGATCAACTCTTGCACGCTGAGCCTCTATGTCCATCTGGGTGTTCTGTTCTGCCTCAAGAACTGCAGTTGTCAGATCCTGTCCTATGAGGCCAGCCTCAGTAGCACTGACCAAAAGTTCAGCGGCCTGTTGGCTCATTTTATTGATGGTAGTACGCATCCCGGCACTGAATTCAGCGTTGTCCTCAAAGAGGGAGTTAGCCCAGGTCGGACCGCGTCCATCATTCCGCTTGCTGTATGGTGTAGTCGGCAAGTTACCGCCGTAAATAGAGGTACAGCCGGTAGCATTACCAATGTACATTCTGTCGCCAAACATCTGGGAAATGAGCTTGATGTAAGGAGTTTCGCCACAACCGGCACAGGCACCAGAGAACTCAAACAACGGTTGCTTCAACTGGCTGCCCTTGATGGTTGCAACATTGATATCAGCCGGGTTGATTTCCGGCAGAGCCAGGAAGTACTCAACGTTTTTGGACTGAACAGCTTTGAGTTGATCATTGTTTGGAATCATCTCAAGTGCTTTGGTTTTTGCAGGACAGACACTGACACAGAGGGTACAGCCGCAGCAATCTTCGGTGAAAATCTGCAGGGCAAATTGCTGCCCTTTAAATGCCTTGCCGACAGCGTCTATAGAGTTAAAGGATTCCGGAGCATTTTTTACTTCCGGAACGACCTTGATGCGGTTTGAAGCATGTGGACAAACGAGTGCGCATTGGCCACACTGGATACAGTTTTCAGGAATCCAGCGAGGCACGGCAACGGCGATATTACGTTTCTCGTATTGGGTTGTGCCGGTCGGCCAGGTGCCGTCTGAGGGGATCTGGGATACTTTCAGCTTGGTACCGTTGCCTTCAATGATCTTTGCGGTCACTTCTTTGACAAATTTAGGAGCATGCTCAGGTACTGTTGGGGGCATTTCTTTGCCGTCAACACTGGTGCCAAGCTCAACCTTAACGATATTTTTTACTGCGCCGTCAACCGCGCTGTAATTCATCTCAACAACTTTATCGCCTTTTTTGCCGTAGGTCTTTTTAATCGCCTTTTTGATTGCTGCAATTGCTTCGTCTTCGGTCAGAATACCGGAGATCAAAAAGAATGCTGTTTGCATTATCATGTTAATGCGGGCGCCAAGGCCAAGGGCGAGACCTAAAGCGACAGCGTCGATAATATAAAATTTGGCTTTTTTGTTGATCAGATCACGCTGGACTTTTCCTGGTAGTTCATTCCAGACGGTATCTTTATCAAAGCTGGTAGTCAACAGGAAGGTACCACCTTCATCCAGATTGCCTACCATATCAACCTGCTTGAGAAAAGCGAAGTTATGACAGGCTATGAAATTAGCTTTGTCGATCAGGTACGGTGCAATAACCTGGTTTTTACCAAAGCGTAAATGACTGGTTGTGATAGACCCTGATTTTTTGGAGTCATATACGAAGTAACCCTGTGCAGAGTTCTCTGTTTCGGTACCGATGATCTTTATGGTGTTCTTGTTAGCACCTACGGTACCATCAGATCCGAGACCGTAGAACATGGCGCGGTAAACATCCTGGCCTTCGATGTTAAATGATGAGTCGTAGCTGAGGCTCGATAAGGTGACATCATCGTTGGGACCAACACAGAATCTGCTCTTAGGAGCCATTGAGTCCATATTATCGAATACAGCCTTCACCATTGCCGGAGTAAATTCTGCGGAACCCAAACCATATCGACCGGAAAGAATGACTGGCGGATAGATAGAAGAATTCGCCTCAGCGGCCTCACCAATTGCTGCACGGACGTCAAGGTAGAGAGGCTCACCAGATGAACCCGGCTCTTTGGTTCGATCGAGCACCGTGATTCTTTCCACGGATGCGGGAAGGGCGTTAACCATGGCCTTGCTGTCGAATGGACGGAACAGGCGAACCATGACCATACCAACTTTTTCACCTTGAGAGATGAGGTAGTCAATAGTTGAAGCAACGGTCTCACAGCCAGACCCCATCATGACCACGATATTTTCAGCATCGGGAGCACCATGGTAATCAAAGAGATTATACTGGCGTCCGACAATGCCAGCAAATTTATTCATGGTTTCCTGTACGATAGAAGGGGCTGCATTGTAGTATTTATTAACAGTCTCTCGTCCGGTAAAATAAACATCCGGATTCTGAGCAGTACCACGAATGGTTGGATGATCGGGGGAGAGTGCTCTGTGTCTGTGCTCAAAAATCAGTTCCTCGTCGATCATCTCAGCCATTTGGGTATGGCTGATTTCGTCAATCTTCTGAATTTCGTGAGAAGTACGGAAGCCATCAAAAAAATGGATAAACGGTATCCGGGAAGCTAGGGTTGCCTGGGTGGCAATCAGTGCCATATCCATAGCTTGCTGGACATTCTCAGAGCAAAGCATACCAAAACCTGTCTGACGTGCAGCATAGATGTCACTATGATCGCCGAAAATGGAAAGCCCCTGACAGGCTATGGCTCTTGCAGTAACATGGAAAACTGTCGGGGTGAGTTCACCGGCAATTTTGTACATATTGGGAATCATCAACAACAGGCCCTGGGAAGCCGTGAAGGTCGTGCAGAGAGCTCCGGTAGTGAGCGATCCATGAATGGAGCCTGCAACCCCTGCTTCTGATTGCATTTGGTTAACAACAGGCACAGTACCCCAGATATTTTTCTGCAAAGATGCAGACTTCTGGTCAGCCTCTGCTGCAAGAGGGGTGGATGGGGTAATGGGGTAGAGAGTGATGACTTCACTAGTGGCATAGGCGACGTGCGTGCACGCCTGATTGCCGTCAATCGTAACCATCTTTCGCGACATGATTTGTTCTCCTTTGTTATTACTATTAATTGTGCCAGCAACGTGGCGGAAACTGCCAAAATAGTATAAATGTCATGAGGGGTATGCACGATAGTGCAAGAAATACCCGGTGATAATAGTATATGGCTCGTCGAATTACAACTAATTCAGCGATAATTTTCGATGAGCACTATATGCTAATAAACAGTCCGACGCAACGAATGAAAATCGTTGATTGGTATCATAAATAAAACCAAACAAGAGTCAGGCTGTTGCAGTTGTTGGTGGTGTCTGGGAGAACGATTGTATTGCGAAAAAGTCACGCATTGAAAGGATATACGTATGTTGAAAATTCAGGAGCCGGATTTGGAAAAATTGCTCTTCTTTCTTGCTGGGCAAGAGGCGTTTGTTTTCCTGGATACATCACGGCCTGATCATGAAAATGTTGAGTCATTATTGTTTCTTAAGCCGATCAAGAGGATGGTCTGCAAGGTTGGTGACAATCTTGAAAAATTTTTGATTGACCTGCAGGCTTACCTGACCGATGGATACTACCTTGCCGGCTGGATTGGGTACGAATTCGGGGCAATGCTCGAAGGACGAGTTGGGGTAAAAAACAGTGTTTCTCCCGATAATCAATTGGTATTAGCCGATTTAGGGGTTTTTTTAAAACCATATAAGTTTGACCACCATACAGGAGAAAATAACTTTCCTTTTGATTCAAATGGCGAGCCGGAGGAAGGTACGTATGCCATTCACAATCTTAGACCGAACATGGAAAAATGTGAGTTTATAAAGGGACTTGGTCGTGTGAAAGAGTATATTTTGGCCGGTGATACATACCAAGTCAATTATACCATGAAATTACTTTTTGAATTTGAGGGTTCTGCCGAAAGACTCTATTCTGTTCTACGTAAAAATCAGTCTGTTGCCTACGGCGCCTATATTCGAAACGGCGAACAACGTACATTATCTTTTTCACCAGAGCTGTTTTTTAGAAAAAAAGGTGATGAGATCACAGTTCGCCCTATGAAGGGAACAGCCTCCAAGGGAAGAAATAGTGAGGAAGAGGGGCGTAACAGGAGTGACCTCCATCATGACATAAAAAACAGAAGTGAGAATGTCATGATCGTTGATTTGCTTCGCAATGATCTCGCGCGATTGATGTACGGACACGGCGAGAGTCGAGTATTTGTCGATTCGCTTTTTGACGTAGAGTCTTACGAGAGTCTGCTACAGATGACTTCCACAGTAAAGGCCACAACCTCCTCACCAAACATGGGAAATCTGGAACTCACCGAACTGTTTCGAGCTTTATTTCCCTGTGGTTCGATAACCGGGGCGCCGAAAATTCGAACAATGCAAATTATTGATGAACTGGAAAAAGAGCGACGTGGTGTCTATACCGGGGCTATCGGTTACTTCGGTCCGGATGGATCGGCGGTGTTTAACGTTCCCATTCGGACCATTCGACTGCAGGGTAATGCTGGAGAGATGGGCATCGGTGCCGGTATTACCCATGATTCGAAACCGGAGGAAGAATGGCAGGAATCTCTCTTGAAAGGGAGGTTTCTCACCCATGCCCAACCTGATTTCCAATTGTTCGAAACTATTTTGTGGAGGCCTGACAGTGGCTTCTGGATGCTTGAGGAACACCTTCTGCGACTCGCCAGTGGCGCGCAGTTTTTTAATTTCTCGTGTGATTTGGACATCATACATTCACGACTTTCTCAAGAGGAAGCCACCTTCAGTGAGAACTGCCGCAGGGTACGCCTGGTTTTGACAAAGGATGGTCGGATTTCACTCACCGCAGTGCCTTGCGATGCTCCTCAAGTAACCAAGCTGCCCCGTAATCCAATGCATGAAGATGTGTCCGGTTGCGCATTTGTCGATTTTTCTCCGAACAAAACAGAGAGCAGCAGCGCATGGCGATACCATAAAACCACTATGAGGATGATGTTTGATGCAGAATATCAACGAGCTCGGGAAAATGGGCTGTACGACTACATTTTCTGCAATACTACCGGAGAGGTGACGGAAGGATGCATTACAAATATAATAGCTTATACCGAAGGTATATATGTAACACCTCCGGTTGCAAGCGGCCTGTTGCCCGGTGTTATGCGTAACCATTTGCTGGCGGACAGGACTGTTCACTTGGTTGAAAAAGTACTCACCAGGCAGGACGTCCTCTCAGCTGAGGCTCTTTTCGTCTGTAATTCAGTGCGAGGACTGGTGAGGGTAAGGATGCAAAGGAAACAGCCTCAATGAATCATGAAATCATCCTGCTCGGGGGTGATTTGTACCGGTGGAATGATCAGATTGTGTTGTTTTCCCAGCTCTCTTACTGATACTAGAAACGATGAAGGGAGAGGGAGATCCTGTTCTTCAACGAGAAATTCAAATTCTTTTGCTCGGAGAAGAGTAGCAGTACTCTCGTCACCTTCCTGATGATCACAGAGGGTCTGAATTCGCAGGGCATCGGTAAGAATCGTACAAAACGGGCCCAGTTCTTTTTTGAGGCTTAGAAGTTCCTGTTCAATTTTTCCCCAATTCTCTTTACAAAAACGGGCAAATTTTTCTTCCGGATTTTGTGTCCCGAAAACTTCATTGGTGATTGAGCCTGCCAGCATGGAGATTTGGGTTTTGTCCAGATCCGGCCCCTTTTTCTCAAGATTGGCTCGTACTTCTTTGAAGAGTACCATCTGGACGACACTCACCCCTTCACGCAGTGATTTGACGAGTTGTGATTTTTTTTCTGTTGATTTTTCTTCCATCGGATCGTTGTTTGTTAAAGAATAATTTTTACTGCAGGGCAGCGTTTTAGGGTTTCATAAACTTTTAGTCTGATTTCTTCCGTGGGAACTTCAACTTCTGCGTTGAGACTGTGATATTTACCCTTTGAACTCGTGTGGGAATGGCTGATTTTGACGGGGATAGGGGAGCATGCAGACACTATGCTATCTTTGAGCAGACTGCAATCCTCTCCTATAACCTTGTACACCCAGGTGCAGGGGTATTCTATTTCAGGCCGCTGCTCTGAGTTCAGAGGTGGATTTTTACTAGGGGGTATCATTATTATCCTTTTTGCTAAGTGGTGTCCAGCCTGAAACGGCCCTTTTACCCTAACTCTTCGTTGTTTTCAAAATTTAATCCTCGGAATATCAATTATATGCCTGCGGTTAAATTTATCAAACGCCTCGATTTAGAATAAAATGCCTCGTTTCAGGATGGAAACTAAGTGGTTACTGGATCCTCTGTGGAGCATGGATCAATTTGCAAAAGTAATAATGAATGAGCCGACAAGAGTCAAGAAAAAGACCGTTCGGAACTTTAAGACTTTGTAACCGGCTCGAAAATCATTTAAACTGAGGAGAAATACTCTTTTGAATAAAAAATAGTTAGATGATATTATCAGTGAGCCTGAGCATAAATTATATGGAACAGAATTCATTCTGTCCCCGGCTAATGGAAAAAGTAGATACTCATTAGAAAACACCAGACTTAAGAGGAACCCTTTGGATTCAAGCGAAAAACAAACAATTCTCGATGCGCTTTTTGAGAGTGAAGCTCAGAAAAAGGCAATTTTCGATGGATTCACCGGTATTCTTATTCTTTTTGGTCGCGATATGAAGGCCCAGTGGATCAATAGGGCACTTCTTCAAAAATACCCGGATGCCATCGGGAAAACATGTCACGAGATCTTCTGTACTCAAACTGATAAATGTGATTCATGCGCCTTTCAAAAGAGCTTTGAGAGTGGTCGTATTGAATCGAGTACACAACAGATTGGGATGTTTGGTAAAGACGAAGATGAGGCAGTCTTTGACATTACCGCCGCCCCGGTAAAGGATAGAGATGGCATAGTGTCCGGAGTTATTGTTATTGCCCAGAATGTGACGGAGCAATACCGGCTCGAAAGACAGTTGCGGCATACTCAGAAAATGGAAGCTATCGGTACTTTGGCCGGTGGGGTTGCTCATGACTTTAATAATGTGCTTACCCCGATAATGGGATATACGGAAATAATCCGTCTGAAACTGACACAGGACGGGTTTGGCGATCAGGCTGTTTACGATTATCTGGAACAAATTCTTAAAGCATCCAAAAGAGCAAAATCACTTGTGGAGCAAGTACTGACTTTCTCGAGAAGTATCGAAAAGAAGGCGGTATTGCAATACTTGCATCCTATTGTCAAAGAAGTGATGAAGCTTATGCGCGTTACTCTCCCCAGTACTATTGTCATCAAAGAAAAGGTTAATGAAAGATGCGGACGAGTGCTGATTGATCCGGTTCAAATTCATCAAGTTCTTATTAATCTCTGTACCAACGCTGCCCATGCAATGGTTGGCAAGCATGGGGAGTTGACAGTTGAGCTTGACAAGGTATCACCGGCAGGAGACGGCAGGGATTGGCTGGAGTTGAGTGTGGCAGATACAGGTAGCGGTATCGAAAAGGAATATCTCGACAGAATATTCGAGCCGTATTTCTCAACGAAAGAGAAGACGAGTGGTACCGGAATGGGATTGGCAATGGTACACGGCATCATTAATGGTCAAGGAGGAAATATCACAGTCGAAAGTGAGGTCGGCAAGGGCTCGATTTTTAGGGTGCGTCTGCCAGTAGCTCAAGTTGAAACGGCAATGGAACAGGTTGTCTCCTGGGACTTGCAGGGAGGCTCGGGACGAATCCTGCTTGTCGATGATGAAGAGCAGGTAGTGCAGGTGACCGGAGAGATTCTACAGAATCTTGGTTATGAGATCGTCGGCAGAACATCACCCCGGGAGGCTCTGCTGCTTTTTTCAAGTGCGCCTCATGATTTTGACCTTGTTCTTACTGATTTGACGATGCCGGGCTTGACTGGGCTGGAGCTGAGTGAACGGGTGAAAGCATTAAGACCGGATATTCCTGTTATTCTCTTTACCGGATATTCTGATCAGGTGTCTAAAGATGCCGCAGTGGAGGCGGGGATAGCCGAGTATTGCATGAAACCAATCTCTATGAGAGCATTATCGAGAGTAATCGGGCGATTTCTTGGAGATGGTAGGTAACTTTTTAAAATTGTTCTGCTTAACGATCAGATGCGTTAATAATACTGATCTGATCGTTGAGTGTCCAAAGATCGTAAATATAGCCAAAACCCAATAACCCGCCAGTACAGAGAAAAATAAGGCCGGTTATCCATTTTCCCATATACATCCTGTGAATGCCGAATAGACCAAGAAACGCCAGGAGTAGCCAGGCAAGATTGAAATCTATGGGGCCTTTACGATAGAGGATATCGGCTTTTCTGTTCATCCCCGGGATGAGGAAGAGGTCGATGAACCAGCCAATAAAAAGTAATCCCAGAGTAAAAAAGTAGATCGTGCCACTGAATTGTTTTCCATAATAAAAACGATGTGCCCCCAGAAAACCGATAAGCCAGAGCAGGTAGCCAACAAGAAGAGAATGTGTCGTATCGTTATCGTTTTCCATGTTGTTTTGGTATCGCTTGTTTGAATTTTTGGATTCGGTTCCAGGCTTTTTCTATTCTCGCCTCAGTTATTGTTCGTTTGTCCAGCCCTCTTAAAATAGCATCCCTTACTTTAGAGAGTATTAATGGATCATGGTTGAGATTATTGCCAATGATCAGAAGATCCACCCCTGCGGTGATTGCCTTGCAACATGCTTCCTCAAGTCCATAGTGTCCTGTAATTGCTCCCATCTGCATATCGTCAGAGATAATGACACCTTCAAACTGTAATCTGTTTCGGACGAGCGTTTGAATAGTTGAACGGGATAGGGTCGCAGGGTTTTGCGCATCAAAATTTCTATTAAACAGATGTCCGAGCATGATCGAGTCCGCCAGACTATCACTGATGAGGCTTTGGTATGGCAGCAGTTCGGTCTCCTGCCAGCTCTCTGTTACGTCGACAAATCCAAGATGTGAGTCGGTGTGGGAGCTGCCGTGGCCAGGAAAGTGTTTGAGGCAGCAGAGAATTCCCTGTTGTCTGTGTTCTTTGATCCATGCCCGTGCGTGGGCGGTGACAATCGCTGAATCTGCTGAAAAACTTCGGCCGTATTTTCCAATTATCGGATTTTCCTCATAGACATTGAGGTCAACAACCGGGGCAAGATTCAAGTTTACACCAACACTTCGAAGCATTTTTGCGGTCTGCTGCGCGCTTTCAATAGTCAACGTCAGGTCTGAGGACCTGCCAAGCTCAATTGCAGCGGGAGTGACCGGAAAGCCTCTCTCCTCTTTGAAGCGATTGACCTGGCCGCCTTCTTGATCTACTGCAATAAGGAGGGGTTCATCTGCAAGTTCCTGAAGGGATGCGGTGAGTTGGCTCAGTTGTTCGGCGTTGAGAATATTATTAATCTCTTTAGAGGCAGCAAGGAACCGGTCAAAAAGTATCACCCCCCCAAGATTTCTTTTGCTTATGTCTTGGGCAATCGGTAGCTCGGGTTGAAGTGTGGCCCCTGCAAAACCCAAAATAAACATTTGGCCAATTTTCTGTTCCAGAGAGTGTTGCGTCATTTTTACCGGGTGTGATTGCAGTGGTTGGATTGATCCTTTCGGTTATGACTTGAGGAGTACTTTTAGAGGATCAAATTGTCAAAGAATTTTTGTAACGATTATTGATGTCAAAATTATGACAAAGTAGACAGGATACACGAAAATTATGAAAGTGGAGAGGGGTGCGGAATCAGGAAAGAAAGCCAGTTTGTGGTAAAAATATTATAATGTCGAGATGTTATCGCCGTCTTAGTGAGTTGAACAGGATGGAGGAGTTATCGTTGGCATGGAAAATGCTAAATAAAAAACAGTAGAAAAAAGGTAAAGATTTTTTAGATGGTGGTCGATAAGCAAAAGAGACAAAAGAATCTTTTCAAAATGTATAATACTTAGGAATTTCGCTCATGACTCTCCCAACAAAAGAAGCTCAATTTTCAGGATTGAACCTGCAGCAAGTAGCGCTGGAAAAGGTTATGGTCGAGCTCAACTATGTAAAAAAACAGTCTGAACGACTCGATCTTATCAATAAACTCCATGCAAGAATGGCTGGAGTTCTCAGTTTGACCGGAATGATTGAAGCCTACTCGGTCTGGTTGATGCCACAAGTTGAACATGAACTTATTGGTTATAACAACAGCAGTCGAAAAAAACGCCACCTGTTTTGCTCCGGCCATGGACCTAATAGACGAAAAGCGTTTGCCCTTGCCGAGCAGATCATCAACGATAAGTCGCAGCTTGACGGTTCTATAACTAAAAAAGATGGAAGGTTCGGATATAAATGGGTCTTTGAATCGAGAGATGACTCTGGAATTTTGCTAATTTTAAAGAAAGGCCAAGAACTGTCATCTGACAAAATTGATCTCATCAATCATTCCATCGAAATATTGGCAGATTGTCTCCGACGCGGACTGGAATATGAGGACCTGTTCGAGAGAGCTAGTAATGACGCACTTACGGGGCTTTCAAACAGAAGAGTTTTCGAAGAACGCATCTATGGCATGATAGACAGTGCCAAACGGTACCACCATCCTCTCTCTATGATTTCCATGGATCTGGATAGATTCAAGGAAATTAATGATAACCTCGGTCACCAAAAAGGGGACGATGTTCTGAAATCTGTTGCTCAGGTACTGAAACAAGCGGTTCGGTCAACTGATCTACTGATAAGAATGGGCGGTGATGAGTTTTTACTCATACTTGATAACACTGATTTGAAAAATGCCAGAATTTTGGCAGAGAGATTATGTGTCGCTGTCGATGAGCTCAATATCTGGGCAAACGATGAAATCAAGCTAGGTGTCTCTATCGGTCTTACCCAACTCATAAAAGAGGAATCCCTGCAACAGTGGCTGGAGCGCACCGACGATATCCTCTATCACGCCAAAGCTGAAGGACGATCAAGGGTTGCCGTAGCATAAAACTCCTCTTCAGAGTATCATAAATGAAAAAAGGCCGACTTGGAAAAGTCGGCCTTTTTTGTTAGATGGTAAAAAGTGCGAAGGGGTTAAGCTCCATTCATTGCAATTTTGATTGGAATAACATGCAGTGATCTGCTGTGTTGCACGGTAGAGCCGAGGCTCCACTCGCCGCATTGAAAATCGTCGCCAAGCAATGCATTAAGGTCGTTGACAATACCGGTTATGTTTATAATCGGATGGCGCGAGAAAACCTGGGGAAGTCCCTGGGTAAGGTTACAGGCCAAACAGCAATTTGGTCGTTCATGCAGAAGCAAGTCCATGACGAGCGTTTTCCCGTTGTATTCCCGGTACGCCAACTCAATGTCATAGGCGCCTTCATCGGCGTCTCCAAAGAGGGCCTCAAAAAAATCATTGGCTCTTTCTTTAGGAAAGATTTTCTCTAAATTTTCTTTCGTCAGAACAGTCTCAATCGTATTGTTTGTCATGGGGAGAGTCGTTGCAAATTATAATGTTAGATGGAGAAAGAGCAATTAATTGCCCGGATTATTTGTGCAACAATACAACAGTGGAAGCAATTTTGTCAACCGACGTTGCAGCCGGAAATGGCCTGTGTTAATGTAGCCGCCATGAAAAACGAAAATACTTCTCATACATCTCATCCGGCTTCCGCTGTTATAAATTTGCAGGAGCTGAATGAATCGCAATACGCAGCAGTAACGACCACAGAAGGTCCTGTCTTGGTTATTGCCGGCGCTGGAAGCGGCAAGACCAGGACCCTGGTATACCGTGTAGCTCATCTTGTGGAAAAAGGTGTTCCACCCGAAGCGATTCTACTTCTCACTTTTACCAGAAAATCCAGCCAGGAAATGTTGTGGCGTGCCGGCAGACTTCTGAATGAAAACTGCAACAGGGTTGTCGGAGGTACTTTCCACGGCGTGGCGAATATGCTGCTTAGGCGCTATGGTTCGCATATCGGCTTCGGGAGTTCATTTACCATTATTGATCGCTCCGATGCCGAGGGGATCATTAATCTGCTGAAATCATCACTTGGTCTTGTCAAAAAAGACAAACGATTCCCTTCTAAGCGGGCCATTATCAATATGATCAGTGGCTCAGTAAATAGGTCAATCGATCTTGAGGGACTGGTTCAGGACCAATACGCACATCTCTCCGAACATCTTGAAGACATTCTCACCCTGCACAAACATTATCAATCGTTTAAGTTTGATCACGGCTTGATGGACTATGACGATTTGTTGGTTAACTGGAAGAAATTGCTTGCGGAGTCACCTGAAGTACAGCGGGCCATCTCCGAGAGATTCTCTTACATAATGGTCGATGAGTATCAGGATACCAACCTCATTCAAGCTGATATTATACGGCTGGCTGCCCATACCCATGAAAATGTCATGGTCGTTGGCGATGATTCCCAGTCAATTTATTCCTTTAGAGGTGCTGATTTCTACAATATCATGCGGTTTCCCAAGGTCTTCCGGGACACCAAAATAATCAAACTTGAGGAAAATTACCGGTCGACGCAGCCGATACTCTCCCTCACCAATGATATCATTAGAAATGCTGCGGAAAAATATACCAAGACACTCTTTACCCGTATCGAAGGTGATCTGCGTCCGATGGTCTACGCCGGAAGGGATGAGCGTGACGAAGCGGCATTTATTGTCAGGACAATAAAGAAGCTGCTGGCAAAAGGAGTCGTGTTGCAGGACATTGCCGTCCTGTTCCGCTCAAGCTTTCATTCTTATAAGCTTGAATTAGAACTGGGCGCGGAGAATCTGGAATACGAGAAGCGGGGAGGGCAGAAACTAACTGAGTCGGCTCATATGAAAGATATGATTGCTTTTCTCAGGGTACTGGTAAACCCGCAGGATACGCTCTCCTGGAATAGGATCCTGCTCCAGCTCGAAAAGGTAGGGCCGGCAACCGCCCAGAAAATTTCAGCAACTATTGCCGGGGCGACTGATCCGCTTGAGGCGTTGAAAGCCTATCCGCCCGGGAAAACATGGAAAGATTCCTATACAAAACTGGTGCAGCTTTTTATCGATTTGCATGGCGGCAATCTAACCCCTTCTGCGCTCTATGAAATTGCCCTCATTTATTATCAGCCAATTTTTGAGAGACTTTATAGTGATGATTTTCCTAAGCGTCAAAAAGATCTTGATCAGCTGAAGAGCATTCTGGATGGCTATGGGGATCTACAGAGTTTTATTGATGACACAACTCTGGATCCACCCGAAGAGAGCAGTGTGGAGAGCGGGGGAACCGATCGGCTCATTCTGTCAACAATACACTCTTCCAAGGGGTTGGAATTTGAAGCAGTTTTTGTTATCGGTGTGGCTGATGGGCGTTTTCCCCATGGTGCTGCAATATTTGGTGAACAATGGGAAGAAGAGCGAAGATTGCTCTATGTGGCAGCAACCAGAGCAAAAAAATACCTGTATCTGACCTATCCCAGGCAGATGATGACTCAGGACAGACAATTTCGAAGAGTCGGAATGTCGCCTTTTTTAAGCGAACTGAGTGGGGGGCTGTTTGAACAGGTGAGGGATACCTCCTCGGATGCTGGGAGTTCTTTCAGCTTTCAATCAGATGCTTTACCCCCACCCGCCAAAAAGAAAAAACAGAAAAAATTGGAAATGACAGATTTTTCCGTGGGGTGTAAAGTAAATCATCCGTTTTTTGGTAACGGTGTTGTAACGAAACTTTCTAAAGCTCGATCGCTTGATATTCACTTCGATAGACATGGTATGAAAACCCTCCATCTGGACTACGCAAAACTGACAATTCTTTGACACTCACCATTTATCTAATAACTCACCATCATGACATATAAAGAAGTTCTGGCTCATCTCGATGCTCTGCAGATGCATAAAATAAAGCTGGGCCTTGACGCAATGCAGTCTTTCCTTGAAAAAGTGGATCGGCCCGAAAGTCGCCTCAATTTTGTTCATGTCGCAGGCACAAACGGTAAAGGTTCCGTCTGTGCAGCTGTCTCCGAGGTGCTTGGCCTTGCTGGCTATAGGGTTGGCGTCTACACTTCACCCCATCTGAGCAGTGTGCGGGAAAGGTTCAGGATCGGGCGCGAATACATCACTGAGGAAGTGTTTGCTGCGCTTGGCAGCAGAATCTGCAAGGTTCTCGGTGAGGAACAAATAACCTATTTTGAGTTTACCACTGCACTTGGTCTACTTTGGTTCGCTGAATCTGATGTCGATCTGGTCCTGCTGGAAACAGGAATGGGGGGACGACTCGATGCCACCAATGTGGTAACGCCGATTATATCGGTCATCACCAGCATTAGTATGGATCATGAGGCGTATCTTGGCAAAAGCCTTACTGAAATTGCAGGCGAAAAGGCCGGGATTATCAAGGCCGGGGTTCCCGTTGTGTCAGGGGCTATTTATCCGGATGCGGCTGAGGTTATCCAGAAAGTGTGTAAAGCGCAAAATGCTCCACTTTTTTCCCTTCGTCAAGATTTTGACTATGTCGTGAGTCCTGATAAAACGTGGCGATGGACAGGGGGGAAAGCTCTTGGAAATAAGGAGATAGCGGATTTACGTTGCTGCCGCTCAAGCCTTGTTCAGCAGGAGAATGATTCTCTTTCTATTGCGGCATTGTACCTTCTGCAGGAAAGTGGCTACAAGGTCAATGAGCAGCAGATTCGCGAGGGACTCGCCAGTGTCAAGTGGCCGGGCAGGATGGAGTATTTTGAACAGAACTTTAGTGCCGAGGCCACTCATGATATAGTGGGGAATGATAATAAGACTCTTCGCTATCTACTTGATGGCGCGCATAATACTGATGGTGTCAGAAATTTGGCTAACACCCTTGGTGAAAATTTCAAGTACAGAAAGCTTGTTGGGATTTGGGGTGCTATGGTCGACAAAGATCTCACTTCAACACTTGCCTTAATATGCCCGCTTTTGGATGAATTGATCTTAACTCAACCGGATGGAGAGCGAGCGGCCAGCCCTGAACAAATTTATGCAATTCTTAGTAAAGAGCAAAAGCAAAAAGCCCGATGTGTTGCCAACGTTAACGAAGCACTTCTTGCAGCTCAATGTGCTGCCGAAAACGAAGATCTTATTGTCGTTGGTGGCTCTCTTTATCTCCTCGGGGAAATACGACATCTCCTGCTTGGAGATCTGATTTAGTGGCCAGGGAATATATTGATTTTGATGCACCAGATGATGCCCAGATCAGGACAGAGCGTGCGAAAGCCAGAGATCTACGGAAAACACGCTGGTGGCAGCAAAAAACCGCTCCGGGACTATGTCACTACTGCGGTGGAAAAATTGCCTTCCAGGATATAACCATGGATCATCTCGTTCCCCTTGCACGAGGCGGTCGATCGACAAAGGATAACCTTGTTCCTTGTTGCAAGGAGTGCAACAATCTGAAAAAAAGTATGCTGCCCCTGGAATGGGAAGACTATCTTGAGAAGGTGGCTAAAGAAAATGATTGAAAATGCGGTAAAAATTCATTTTCTTCTCGATTGTTTAACCAAATTCGTTTAAAAGCATTGAGCAAAATTCAAAATTTGATTAACTATTTCCCCATGGGCGGGTAGCTCAGCTGGATAGAGTGTCGGCCTCCGAAGCCGAAGGTCGCGGGTCCGAATCCCGCCTCGCCCACCAGTTATATAAAGGCATCTTGCGATTTTCGTTAGGTGTCTTTTTGCGTTTGTCCCCTAATTTGTCCCTTCCTTCATAGAGCAATGTCGTGTGTGTAATGGTGTCTATTACGATTTTTCGGTTCGGTTTACCGAGCGTCACTTCCGTAATTATCCTGGAAAATGATAGAAATTTTTTTAACACACAGAGCCACTTCTAGTCGCAATGATTTCTCCCCTAATCGCACATCTATGAAATTGGCAGTATTGCAAAATGCACTGCTATCAAATCAAAACTGATAAAATAAACTTATGGAGAGAGAGGTTGTCAACATCAGCTCAACCCCATAGTGCTTATTGTAAGAATACTGATTGTAGAGTTCGATGATAGGTATCACGGGAGAAATGCTGGAAAAAGGTGCTTCATCTTCTTTGTAACCATAAGCAAGAGCAACGCGATAGCCGAAATCTGTCTCCCAGTTGTTGCCAAGCTTTATAGTGGAAAAGTTTCTTGCCAGGCCTGCGGCCCAAGTCTGGTTGTAAAATGAGTTTTCAAAGGTGCATGCAAAAAAATTGTTGTACTGGATACCAACGAGCTTTTGATCCCAGTTGCGAATTCTTCGGCTTTTTGAGTTGAAGTGCATGGTGGCCATTCCCAAAAAAAACTGATTGGTAGTCGGTTCACCTTTGAGAAATTCGAGAAAGGGTTTTTCGGTTCCAGTGTTGTGGGGAGTATTTTTTGCGCAGGCAGCTTTCGTAAAAATGAACAATGTCATCAGTATACATAAGTAACATAACAGTTTCTTAGAATTACAAATATATTTCATCAATCGTGCCTTGTATTAAGTTCTGTGAATTATGAGCGTAACATCTGCGAGTTGGTCAATACCCTCGGGTTATGTTGGTCAAATTTTGGAATTTGCCAGGACCATATCCAGACAACAAAAGACTATAGATGTGCCCACTATCTTGTCACTGCTTCTATTTTATCTAAATATTGCAAGTAGATGAAATTTTGTCGTGAATAATGTTAGCCTTTTAGAGAGTTAGATGCAAAGTCAAATAGAGAGGGTGTCATTTTTTTTATTAAACAGCAAAATACCAAAAGCAGCACCCGAGCGTCATCAAAAAAAAGTCATAGTCAGTAACGTGCGAGGGGGTTGACCAGTCAGGCAGATTTGTTGTCGGAAGTAAAGTGTCTTCGCCATGCCGGAAGCTTGAAGTCGTCAAGGGACATAGAGACCATAAACAAGGCGATAATGCTCTCTATGACGCCTCTTCAGGAGTTTACTTAAGCATATCAACTATTAATACGGATCGAGGAATGTGGAGAATAGAGGCATAATGGAACAGGGGAAACACCACCGTTTCGTGACATATTTGATGTTTTAGAATATGTAGGGATCCTGAGATTCAGTGGTGTTCCTTTGTTCAGAAGTCCACATAGCTGAAACATGTATCAGTATGTTGACCAAAACCATAAGATAAAATTGCGCCAGCCCGCTACAAAGTTGGATTTCCACCAGGATCAGAAAGAGAGATATTAAGTTCCAGTACCTCGCAGTCACCTTTTCGGTCCACCGACAGCTTGATCTGATTTTCGTTAATCTGAATGTATTTTCGTACAACTTCAAGAATATCTTTCTGTAGCCGCGGCAGAAAGTCTGGAGTAGACGAACGCCTCCGCTCGTGTGAAACGATGATTTGGAGGCGTTCTTTTGCCAGCGAAGCAGAACTTGGTCGTTTAGATCGGAAAAAATCAAAAAATTTCATATTATTGAGCTCTAAATAAGCGGGAGAATAGACTTCTTCTGGGAACATCCATAAAACGGAATGGACGATCCTGTCCAAGAAAACGATCTACCATATCGAAATAAGCTTCGCCAGCATCATTCTCATCGGTCAAGGTAACAGGAATTCCTGAATTGGAAGCAGCAAGTACCGACTTGGATTCAGGTACGACACCGAGAAAAGATATTGCGAGAATCTCATGAATATCTTCGGCACTGAGCATATCACCCTTATTGACTCGTAACGGATCATAGCGGGTAATCACCAGATGCTCTTTTACCGGGGTTAGCTCCTGTTCTGCCCGACGGGTTTTGCTTGCCAACATGCCAATTATTCGGTCTGAGTCGCGCACCGATGATATCTCAGGATTAGTTACCACCAGGGCCTCGTCAGCAAAATACATAGCTGTCATAGCTCCCTTTTCAATGCCTGCCGGAGAATCACAAATGATGTAGTCAAAGCTCTGCTGTAATGTCGAAATCACCTCACCAACGCCTTCCATTGACAATGCATCTTTGTCGCGGGTCTGAGAGGCGGGTAGAATAAAGAGATTGCTCACCCGTTTGTCCTTGATCAAGGCCTGATTAAGGGAGCCTTCACCATGGATGACGTTGAGGAGGTCGTAGACCACCCTTCGCTCACACCCCATGATCAAGTCGAGGTTGCGTAAACCGACATCGAAATCGATAACAACTGTTTTATATCCGCGAATGGCCAGACCTGCTGCGAAAGCGGCGCTGGTCGTTGTTTTTCCAACTCCGCCCTTGCCGGACGTTACGACTATCACCTTGGCCAATTTCTGTTCAAGTTTTTCTGCAAATCTTTGTTCAGTCATATTTTATGATAGATGACAACTGTTTGAACTATATTTAAAGCTCGTTCATGGAGAAGCTTTGAACGAACCGACAACTGCAAATTTCAAGCGCCCATCCTCAAGAGAGATCATCACACTGTGATTAAGAAGGGTCTCGTCAAGCAACTCGTTTACTACGTATTCACCTGCCACTGCAACCAGCTCCGGGTTGCACTGCAAACTCATTATACGGGCTGTCGTATCTCCGTGTATACCAGCCATGGCCCGGCCCCGGAGAGCCCCATATACATGGATGTTCCCTGCAGCCAGAACCTCTGCTCCGGCGTTGACCGAAGAGAGAATAATCAGATCTCCTTCAGGGGCAAAGACCTGTTGCCCGGAGCGAACAGGAAGTGTGATCACCTTAGTCGAGGCCAGTTTACCTGCCTGACTTGGTCCATCGTCCGAAGATTCAGGCTGAGATTTTTCTTCATTTGGTACTGATTCGGAAACCTGCTCTTCCGTCGAGGCTAGAACCGTTTTCTCTGTCTTAATACTTGGCAGCAGCCCGAGTCCAGCCAGAAGCACCCGTTCACTCTGAGATTCCACGCTACCGCGGACACCTACCGGAACCAATCCCAGTTTGCGCAGTGTTTCTGCAAGAAACATGAAGTCCAACACTTCCTGTCCTTCTGGTTCCACCGCACTCAGGTCTATCAACACAGGGGCGCTTTTAAAAAAAGGACGTGCTTTGCCCATTTTCTTTTCCAGTTGCGGATAGAGGCAAGCAGCATTGGTTTCCTTGATGTGCAGCACTAATATCGTCATTACGCTGCCTTTCAATTCAAAAACCGGTGTTTTGGTGGCTGTATCGATAGGATTCATGGAACGGAGTGGGTTTAAAGAAAATTAAAAAAACCATTTCTACCAATTCATTCAGCGTATTTCAAGGACAAACTCTTTGCTCCCGATACGGGGTGCTTCAGGTAAAAAACATTGTGGCCGGAAACGAGACGAGAGATACACGAATAAGCAAAGGTAATAACTGGATTTCCATGCGTACGCATATGCATAGAGCATCAATTATTAAAGATTTCCACGCCAAATTTCATGAAAATCTATTTTAACCAGGCATCCATTCACCACATCAATTGGCGAAGTGCATTGTATTGATTAAACAATTATGTCAGAAATTAACGGTAAGTGATCAGAAGCGACCCTGCTCAGTTCAGTGGAGTGTACCTGTAAATTATCAAGTCTTTCTTTGGGGTTAACCATGATTTGGTCCAGCTTGAGCAATGGTCTCCCGGATGGGAAGGTGGCAAGTGACTGACTTGCTGGAAAATACCGGCGAAGGGCACGTAAGGGAAGGGTCCATGCTAACCATTCGTTCAAATCTCCCAGAAGAATACTTATGTCAGCATCCCTGGGGACATCAATTATTTGCAGTATTTTTTTGAGCTGTGATTGTCGCTCTCGGATACCGAGCCCAAGGTGAGTGGCCCATAAAATAATTTTGCAGTTGTGAAGTTTCAGAATTATCTCGATAACACCACGGGGTTCTCTTCCCGCAACGCTAATATCTATGCGGACAACTTCTGATACCGGCAGTCTGGTTAAGATGGCATTACCGTACCGCGTCCCGGCGTTAGTGAGGGTGAACCCCTCTATCGGATGCATATCAGCTGCCTCAGCCAGATAATCAAGCATATTATCTGAAGGTTCATGGTGTGAGGTGACTTCCTGGAGAGCTACGATATCAGCATTTATTTCACGAAGGACAGCTGCAACTCGTGCAAAGTTTTTCACGCCGTCTCGTCCAACACAACGGTGGATGTTATACGTCGCAATTCGAATTCGCATTAAGAAGTGTTGTTCTGTTTTTTTAACTGGATCCATTTGCGCAGGCCAATCAGACTCGCTCCGAAGACGGCAACCAGAGCAAAGAGTCCGGCAAAACTTGCAGGATCTGGTTGGTACAGAGATTTAGACAATTGGTCCGCAATCAGAGAAATCGCTATAATACCAGGCAGTATACCAATTAAAGTTCCCAAAAAGAAATCTCGTAATGAAATTGCCGATACACCGGATACCAGGTTGATTAAAGAAAAAGGTGCAACTGGAATGATTCGAAAGGTAATTACCGCAACGAGGCCTGCGTTGGACAATTTCTGATTTACTCGATTAATAAGGCTGCCGGAAAACCTGCTGACAATGTTTTTTCCAAGGAGTCGCCCAAGCAGGAACATTGTCACTGCACTGAGTGTGGTTCCAAGCAATGCGTACCAGCCTCCCCAGTAAGGACCGTAGACAATTGCGGTTGCCATAATCATCAAGGTGACCGGAAAGGAAAGCAGCCCTAACGCAATATAAGTTAAAGGAACCAGCACAGGGCTGAATGGATTGTCTTTGAGCCATTGAGCTGATTTTGTTACGGTTTCAATGGTGAGATTTTCCCTCAGTGGGGTCCATCTCCATATTGCTGCCAGGCCTAAAACAAGAACTATGATGATGATAATTTTCAAAAAATGACGATAGGCTGGACGTTGATTTTCCGGATGGATAAGATAATCCAGGAACTCGTCCGGCTCAATCGGTTTTTCCGGGTCGAGAAGTTTTGACTCAGACAGCCATGGGGCAATTTTTTCCGCCGATTTCCCCTCCAGGGGCATGAGGGTACGTTCTCCATTGCGCAATGATTCAATAGCTAGTATGAGCGAATCGTGTTCAGCTACTGCCTCAGTCAAATCTCTCTTCTCAACCCCGAGGTGCTCTGCCAATAACCGATTACGAAAAGATGTTATAGCTTCAGATGTCGCGCTCCCTTTCTCTCCGGCCACAGCAAGATCACATTCCGAGTCAAGACCGAGTGACCTGTTGCTCAGATTTGATGAACCGATGCGTACAAAGCAGTCATCGATTACCATCACTTTGGCATGTACCATAAGGGTGGTGGCAGAATTCTCCCCCAGTTGCGGATAATAGACTCGCAATCGGTCGTGAGTATCGGCTTCCCGCAGAACGTATAGTAACCTGCTCCGTAGCACATCCATCGTATGCTGTTCCAGCCAGCCTCCTGTCTTCAGTGGTAGAACCATTATTATTTCCGGACCATTTTCTTCGCTGAGGCGACTTTTTAATGCCTCTCCTATTTGGTAGGAACTGAGATATTGATTCTCAATATAAATATATTCACGCGCCCCTGCGATACTATCCATATAGAGCTTTTCGACTTCGTGCACTTCGTCATGTTCTTTATAGCGTGGCAGGGTACGGGCTATTGCGACTGATGTCTGCTGTAGGTCAGGTATGACACTGGTTGGCCATGGATCTCTTACCTTGTCCTGATCAACTTCCAACGGTAGTTCTCCGCAGGCCCGCAGCCAGCGCTGTCGTACCAGTTGACCAAGGGCGGAAGCTGCTTCTCCATCAACCACCATCTGTATATCGTGAAAAGGTGGATATGATCTGCCGCTAGGATCGACACGCTGCTCTTCATCTAGTCGGTGAGCAGATGTGTCCCAACGCCATTTGCTGATATCAAAACCGCCGGAGAATGCCACGGCATCATCAATAACAACTACTTTCTGGTGTTGGGAGGCGCCGACAGGATGTTCGCCATCGAGACAAAAATGGATACGTTTATGCGTTCTCCAATTTAAGTTGTATCGTGGAAAGAATTCTCGCTCCATGGCATAGATCATGGCAAAATCCCAGCCTAGTAGATAAATGTTGAGACCATCTCTTTTCTTTGCCAGAAAATCGAGAAACTTGCCAAGCGTCTGTGGAAAATTTTCATTTGTGCCATTGCGGGTCAATCGAAGTTCGCTGTGCAGATCCCAGCCGACAATTATGATCGATTGATAGGCCTGTCGCATGGCCTCGTGCAAAGCCTGAAAGTATGCTTCACCATCTATTAAAAATGAAGCACGATGGGCTTTTTTTACCTGCCAACAATTTTTTTGGGGTTTGAATAGATTTTCCAACGTCAACCTCTGCGAGCATTTTCTTAGAGTTAGAGATCTGCTGTCACCTCATTTACCGGCGTCTTCGACATGACCGGCCAGAGGAAAAAATCGCGGTTTGTTTTATATCCGACACCGACAGCACCTTTATGTAAATAAAGCACATAGGCCCAATCTGTTTCAAATAGACTGGTGGTGGACGACCAGTAGCCGTCTTGAATATCTGTAAAAATGTGTCCCTCCGGGAGAGCCGGGCTATGTCTTGATGCATCGACAAGGCTTTCCAGTTCATTGATAGTCGGCATTCGCCAGGGCAGATGTGTTTTTTTCGCGAGAGAGTCAACAAGTAAAAGCGCCTCGCTCCATGTGCTGATCCGGTTCCCGACTCCGGCCACTCTATACCAGATGAGGCTGGTTAGTGCATCCAGCACGCCGGACTCGGTTGGAACAAAACGGGGTTTGGGCCAGGGGACTCCCATGACGAGCGATCCATCCTGACGTTTCTCGCCACACTCAATTATGTAACCCTGTTTATCATAACACTCTTTGGCTCCCGTAAAGGGGAGGGTGTCAGCCGGACCGCAAACCGGCCATACCCAGTAGTAATTATCCTTTTTGCCGTAGAACATTCTGCCGCCCTCGAGGTGCACGTACCAGGCGTAGCGTGTGTCGATAGCTGCGGTAGTAGATGTCCAAAACCAGCCAAGAAACATATTTTGAAAGGGGTGTCCTCTGGTCAGAGCCGGCTTTTTCGCGCTATGATCAATAAGGCTCCGCAATTCACGTCGATTTGGCATACGCCAGTCGTTTCTGCCATATTTGACATCCCGGTTCATCTGCAAAACAAAGTCCAACGCTTCTTCCCAGCTTAAGGGATATACGGATGGGCAACAGTCTTTCGACCAGATAAGATGTGTTGCCTTGTCTTCCACCAAATCTTCGTTCAATAACTCAAATCGTTTCGCTGGCCAACCAATACCTGGAGAAAACTCGGCATCCTGGCCTGAGCCCCTGCAGTCAATAAGCTCACCAGCTTCGTTGTAGCAATGGGTCAGGCCGGTTGATAGGATATGTTTGGAGGTCATATGGTGAGGCAAGAGAGAGTGTAAGGTTACATCCTTGACTGTCTGGGACCAAGTAATAACCACAAAAGAAGTCCAAGGACAGGCAGGATCAGGACAAGCACGACCCACAAAACTTTTTTACCGGTTGAAGCTCGACTCTGTATTATGTTGAGCATCGCCCAGATATCTGCGACTAGAATAATCAGACCGAAAAGACCACTGACTTCAAATCCCATATTTTTCTCCTTTTCTATTTGTCAGGGTTAGCTACTCTCGTAAACAAAGATATACATTGAAGACACTATATCAACCGGTAGCCTATAGAATTGTTAGTAAAACACATTCTGTTTCCTGTAGATTCCGTACTCGTTTGGATTGACACGGAACTGTTAAGTTGATTTAGGTACTACCCGGTTGAAATAAGCCAATAGAATAGTTAGATTCTAAATTTTAATTCCAATATCTTGCAGTTAAAAGACTTGGCAGAAGACATTCGCTTTCATTAGTTAGGTCAAAATGAGCTCGCCAGGCATACCCCATTCAGCTGATGCCTTATCCTAGAGATTAAGGAGATAATACATGGAAAAGTTTGATGTTATCGTTATTGGAACAGGAACGGCAGGACAAAGCGCAGCATTCGACCTTGCAGCAGAAGGCTATGATGTGGCGATAATTGAAAAGAGTGAAACTCCGGGTGGGGTTTGTGCGCTTCGTGGCTGTCAGGCTAAAAAATGGTTTTATGAGGTTACCGAACTTGTTGCCCGCTGCAACCATCTTCAGGGTTTGGGAATTACAGCTCCACCTCAAGCCGACTGGAAACAAATCCTCAAAGAAAAAAACAAATTCACATCCGAGGTGCCTGAAAAAACGATAAAAAACCTCCGGGGAAATGGAATAAAATTTATTAAAGGGAAAGCAACATTTATCGACGAATCAACTATCTCTGTCAATACATCAATACTTTCGGCATCCTTTTTTATAGTTGCTACCGGTGCATACCCAACGCCCCTGCCGATTGAGGGAAATGAACACATGATAACGAGCGATGAATTTCTTGAGCTGAAAGCTCTGCCGAAACGTATCGCCTTTATTGGAGGAGGATTTATTTCGTTTGAATTTGCTCATTTTGTGGCTCGTCTGGGGAGCAGTAAAGGAGACATTCATGTTCTTGAAGCAGGCGAGAGAGTGCTGGCACCTTTTGATGGCGATATGGTCCGGCAGCTTGTGGAGGCTTCAGAAGCTGAAGGCATCCGAATTCATGTAAATGTTTCGATCGTGTCAATACAAAAGGGTGACACCGGTTATACTGTTGTATTGGAATCCGGTGATCCTATGGAGGTCGATATGGTAGTCAATGGAGCCGGCCGCACTCCCAATATCGACTCATTGAATCTGAAAGCCGCAGGTGTTCAATTTTCTAAAAAAGGTATTGCTGTTGATCAAAATATGAAAACCTCAAACGATACTATTTTTGCCGTCGGCGATTGTGCAGAAAGCCTCCAACTCGCCCGTGTAGCTGATATGGAGGCCCATGTCGCAACAAAGACAATCATTGCTTTAAGAGAAGGTGAGGTGGCGACCGGGATCGATTACAGCACGACTCCTTCCGTTCTTTTTACCTATCCGCAATTAGGGATGGTTGGCAAAACAGAAGAGCAGCTCAAGGAGGAAAAGATTAAATACTGGAAAAGTTATGATACTCACCTGAGCTGGCCGACATATCGTCGGGTTGGTTTGAAATATGCGGCCTATAAAATCTTGGTCGACCAGGATGATCTCATACTGGGGGCTCATTTTTTATCTGATAACACAACAGGTCTGCTCAACACCTTTAAACAGGCAATGAGAGACAAAACTCCTGTGACCAGACTCTACAAGGACAATATAATGTCACCTTATCCTTCACGGGAAAGCGACATCGTTTATATGTTAAGCCCATTTGTTGAATAGAGCAGAGCCAGGTAAGCTGGCTTTGTCTGTCCCAAACGTCCTTATTCAATCGATTTTTGTCGAAATCTCTTGACCAGCAATACGCTGACCAGAGGGACGACCAGTCCAGTCAGCGTTACTGCAATCATCAAGTATCCGAGTTCACTAAAATCATCCCGTGTGATGATGAAGATCCGGTTGAAGTAATTTGTCAGCAGATTAGAGGCGGATAATGCCAGGTTGGTGAAGGCAGCCATAACTGCGAAATAGGTTGCTTTTTGATCAGCTGGTGCTTCTCTGGCAATCCAGGCAAGCATGGGAACCATCATCACCTGTCCTAAAGGAGAATCGGCCATGGTATCAATAATGGCAATGGCATGCGCTCCAAAACCGAAATGGGACTGGGTCCACTCATGCAGCCCATAATACATGCCGATAAACGGCAGCATCATAATTGCGTTATACACGGAAAGAATAACCACCAGGTATGGTATTGGTCTCTTACTCATCCAGCTTCTTAAGGCGAACAATCCAACAATGGCAAGAATGGAGGATATCTGGCGCAAGGTACCGAAGAATGCCTCATCAAAATGCAGAACATCTATCTGCCACCAGCTGGCCCCTGCACCGATGGTAGGCATGGCACGAAAAATAAATATAATCAGGGCAATACTGACGATCTCCCGTTTTTTTCGAGAATCCAATCCTTGCATAAGCGAATGCATCAGATAACCGATAATCGCAAGTGATCCAAGGAAGATAATTTCTTTTTTTCCATCAATTTCAGACAGTCCGAAGAAAACGCTCACGAGAACAAAAACAGCACTACCGCCAAGAATGCGATAATCCGGTTGTATTGCAGTATGATCCTGCCGGAAGGCTAGTTGAATATCGGCTTCGTCGATACCTTCTTGCTTCATGCGCAACCGGCGAAGCCTCGTGTCGATTTGGCCCAGGGTAACACCGAGGACCGAAATAACAGGGATACATAGAGCCACTTCATACATCACCTTGTAGGACAAGGTCTCCGCCAGCCATCCACCAAGTCCGGCAACCATTGCACTTCCACCGATGATAGCAATCCTGCCGAGGGTCTGCATGGTGATATGCATGCGTTTAAGTTGTTCTTCTTCGATAGGCCTACCGATGCTATCAAGTGTCGGAACAGCCTCCACCGTCATGGCATCTGCCACTATATCCTGGATGACATATCCTACGGGGGCCAGAAGAGTGGCGATGATGTACCAGGTTTCAGCCTTGAGGAATTGCTCCATCTGCTGCCTGAATCCGGTTATTCCTACCATGATCAGCAGGCTGGCAGCCATGAGCAGGGCTCCAAAATAGACAAACAGAGCTTTGCGCCGCCAGAAAAGATCAACAAGATGACCAACGGGCATTTTCATTGCCCAGGGCAGTCCGGCCCAGAAGCCGAGCCCTGCGAGAAAAACTGCGCTGAGACCGAGCTCCTTTTTTACATAGAAACTTTCAACGATACCAGTAAATCCAGAGATACCTGCCGCAAAATAGACCATCAGCGGAGGAAAATAACTCCAGCGCATTTCACGAAAAATACCCAGAAAGTCCCGGATAAACCAGAACCACAAACGCAAGAGTACATTCGGTTTTTTGGTTCGTTTCTCTGTATCAGTCATGGCGAGTACCGGTATTCCTGGGCTTTCATATCGATTAGTTAGTTCTCATCCTGAAACGGCCCTTTTACCCTGACTCTTCGTTGGTCTCAAAATTTAATCCTCGGAGGTAAAGACTCCGATATTGCTTTATGCTGGCGGTCAAATTTATCGACCGCTCTCAATTTAGAATTAACTGCCTCGTTTTAGGATGAAAACTAGTTAGTAATTTTACTTCCTATTTGGTTTTTGGCAACCTTCACTGTTTCTTGTCGTTTGTAGTTTTCCCGTCATCTATAAAAATATGAAGTCTTGTCGTGCTGGACTACATCCTCCCAAACTGGACTTGATTTCATTTTTGGGGTAGCAGAATGGTATCCGGCTTCTAAGAACTGTATCCATCCAAGATGCAGATGTCCTTCGTGATTCAAATAAGGGCAAATGAAAAACTGAGAAAATAATCAGGCAGGAAATTTGCATTTGTAACATGTAGAGCGGGAGTCAATGAAAAATGCAATTTGCATTTTGAATGCAGATTTCCTTTACCAGGAAAAGGAGACAGTATATGAAAAACTTAACCGCAGATCAGGTATTGAAAAACACCTTTGACCAGCTCGATCAAATGTTGGATCAAACTAGCCAACAAAAGAACGACGAACCTGAAAAAATATCGAAAGTCCGCTCTTCTTCGCAAGATTCTACTTCGAAAAAATGTGTGCAGAATGACCGGGAAAAAAAGAAAGTGGTGAGACCAGATAAAAGCAGCGCCTTCTCCCAAAAGGAGGGCGGGGAGAAACCAGGATAAATGTCTTTATCATGAATAGGAAAAAAAACATGCTGTCTGTATAAGTTCATGCTGGCAGCAATCAGCATCCGAAAAAAGGAAACCATCACCGTGAATGGAATGAAATTATTGATGGCGATAATTCCAAAATTCCAGCCGTCACTCTCTGAAATCCGGCATAGGTGTGGATATTGTCTTTAATCAGAGTTTCTAGAGTATCAAAAACACCATGGATATGTGTCAGGAGGTAGTTGTTTCGTCTCCGGTTTCAGACCTTCGATTAAGACAGGCTCCACTTTCAGGATGAAAGATATGCAATCTTTCTGCATCCGCTCGTAACCGGAGAACATCACCGTGATGCATACGCTGCGTCGGGTCAAGTCTGACAATGCCCTGGAGTTTATCGTATTGGGAGATTTCCTGTGTAAGGTCTTCGGGAAGAGTAAAAAACTGATCTTTATCGTTTGCATCAAGCTCAAAGTGGACGAAGGCGTCGGCGCCCAGCCATTCAACAATGGAGACAGTCGCGGAAAACAGCGGGCCGGCATCGTTTTTTGTAGCCGGTTGTAAATGCTCCGGACGTAGGCCGACAATGACCTTGTTGTCTAAACTATGACTGTCAAGTCCAGGCAAATCAAGCGTTCCTGTCATCCCCGGAAGGCATAATCCCCCTTCGTCCAATCGTCCCGGGAAAAAGTTCATAGCCGGAGTACCGATGAAACCCGCAACAAAAAGATTGATCGGATTATTATAGAGATCCTGAGGAGTACCGACTTGTTGCAATCTCCCTTTGTGCAGGACAGCCAGCCGGTGCCCCAGAGAAATCGCCTCGATCTGGTCATGGGTTACGTAGATCATGGTTGTCTGCAGTTTCTGTTGCAGCCGGGCAATTTCATTGCGCATCTGGCTTCTCAATTTGGCGTCGAGATTGGAGAGAGGTTCGTCCAGCAAAAAGACATCCGGTTCACGAACCATGGCTCTACCCATAGCTACACGCTGTCGTTGGCCGCCTGAAAGGTTGCGTGGCATGCGATTTAGCAATTCTCCCAATTCCAGGGCCTTAGCCGCTTTTCCTACTCTGCGCCTGATTTCCTGTTTCTCCATCTTCGCCAGTTTAAGTGGAAAGGCCAGGTTATCTCGCACGTTCATGTGGGGATAAATAGCATAACTCTGGAAAACCATAGCCATGTTTCTCTCTCGGGGATCAAGGTCGTTGACCAACCGGCCGTCAACCCGAACTTCGCCGCTGCTGACTGACTCAAGACCGACGATCATATTGAGCAGGGTCGATTTACCGCAGCCGGAGGGTCCGAGCAGGATGAAAAATTCACCATCGGCGATGGTGAGAGAAATGTCTTTGACTGCCACTGTGCCGTCGGAGAATTTTTTGCTGATATTTTTCATCTGAATTTCTGCCATTGTTGTTCTCCCTTTTACCCTTTAACCGCACCGGCTGTCAGCCCGGCAACAATACGGCGCTGAAAAATCAGCACCAGGATAATGAGCGGAATGGTCACGACGACTGCCGCTGCGGCAATGGAACCGGTGGGCTGCTCAAACTGGGAGCTACCGGTAAAAAAAGCTATCGCCGCCGGAACGGTTCTTGCCCGATTGGTGGAGGTAAGTGAGATGGCAAAAAGAAAATCATTCCAGGCGAAGATAAACACCAAAATGGCGGTGCTGAAGACACCCGGTGCGGCCAGTGGAACAATAACCATCCTGAATGCCTGAAAGGGCGTTGCGCCATCAACCCGGGCGGCCCTGTCCAGATCCCAGGGCACTTCCCGAAAGAAAGCGGCAAGTGTCCAGACTGACAAGGGAAGGGTCAGGGTGATATAGGGCAGGATAAGGCCTGGCCAGGTATCATAGAGCCCGATAAATCGCCAGGTGTTGAATAATGGACCGATTATGGAAACCGGCGGAAACATGGCGATGGAGAGAGCAAAGGCCATGAATATCCTGCGCCCAGAAAATCTGAGCCTGACCACACTATAGGCGGCAAACATGGCTATCACAATGGCCAGTCCCGTTGAAATCAGTGCAATACCAAGCGAGTTCCACAGGGCAGCCGGGAACTGTCCGTCGGTAATTAGCGCACGGTAGTGTTCGAAGCTGATATGTTGTGGCCAGAACCGGTTGTCGCCTAAGTCGGCTGGCGGTTTTAAGGAAAGGGAAACAACCCATGCAACGGGAGCAAGGGCGTAGCACATCGCCAGGACAGTGCCGGCAGCCCAGCAGAGACGATCAATGGTATTTTCTGAACTGTTCATGATCCTTCCTCGCCGGTCAGGGAGCGAGCGATGCCGAAGGCGCGCAGATAAATTGCGGCTATCAGCAGTGCACAGAAAAATATCAAAATGGATACCGCTGAACCAAGTCCCAAATTGAGCCGGGAGATTAAGACATTGTAGCCGACGATGGATACCGTTTCGGTATGCTCAGCTCCTCTTGTCTGGATAAAGACCGTATCAAAAATGCGGAAGGCATCAAGTGTTCGAAAGAGCAGGGCGACGCCGATGGTTGGTTTCATGATCGGCAGGATTATCAAAGTGAATCGCTGCCAGACGGAAGCTCCGTCTACTCGGGCGGCTCGCAACAGATCCTCCGGTACCAGAGTGAGACCGGCCAGCAGCAACAGTGACATAAATGGTGTAGTCTTCCAGATTTCCGTGAGAATAATCACGAGAAAAGCACTCCAACGTTCACCGAACCAGGGGAGTGAAAGTCCCGTCAGTTCATTGATGAAGCCGGTGGTTGGCATGAAGGCGAATTTCCAGATCAGGGCGGCTACCACGGTGATAATGCCGTAAGGAATGAGAATTGCTGCTCGCACCAGCTTACGGCCGATAACTGCCCTATGCATTAACAGCGCAAAGATCATACCCAGCAGCAACTCTACACTCACCGAACAGATGGTGATGAAGAGGGTGTTGAGCAAAGCTTCCCACCAGATGGGCGAGCTGAGAACAGAGAGGTAATTGTCGGCGGCAATGAAGGCCCGGTTGTCGGGAAAACGGAGATCATAGCGAAAAAGACTGAGCCAGAAGGCGTAAAAAATAGGGTAGGCGGTTACGGTGATCATGACAATCAGAGCCGGAGTGCACAACAGCCAGCCGAGTTTATTATTGTTGAGCCCGGGTGATTTCATAACAAACCCTCCGATTGAAGAGCTCTGGTAATCTTCTCCCGCAACAGCCGCTCATCTTTCTCAGGATTGATGGTACGCATCGGATGCAGCGTATGACTGATCGCCAGGGAAATGTCGTTGTAAAAAGGGGTTTGCGGCCGTTGTACTCCACTTTCAAGGGTTTCCAGGAGAAGATCGGCAAAGGGAAAGGTCTTGCGGACCTTGTCGTCATGGTAAAGGGCAGTGATTGTCGGAGGGAGTCCCCCTTTTTCGGCTGCACGTCGCTGGTTGTTTTCCGAGACAAGACAGGTTGCGGCGGCAAAGGCCAGATCGGGATTTTTGGAATAAGCACTGATTCCGAGGTTGATACCACCGATGGTTACCCGGCTGGGGCGGTTCGGGGAGATGGCTGGCCAGCGGGCCCAGCCCATATGTTCGGCGATTGCCGGAGCATTTTGCCTGGCACTGGGCCAGACGAAGGTGTAATTGACCATGAAGCTTGAGTCTCCTGTTTCAAAAGCCAGGCGGCACTGATCTTCGCGACTGGTAGCCAGGGAAACCGGCGCTGCCGGAGAGGTTGCCAGGCGATGCATCAGGGTTAAAACCTTGCGGGTCGCCGGTCCGTCCAGCTGTACCCGGTCACCTTTGAGAATAGTGGTTCCCGCAGATGCAAGCAAAGAGTTGAAAAAAACTGTCAGCCCCTCATATCGTTCTCCCTGGACCTGGATCGTACCTTTTTCACCTAAAGATTCAGCCATTTGAATCATTTCTTCCCAGGTTCTTGGCGGTGATGCGATTCGATCTGTTCGGTACCAGAGCAGTTGCGTGTTGGTGGTAAAAGGTGCGGCCTGGAGTCGATTTGCATAGGTCGCGCTTGCCACAGCACTGTCCAGTCTTCCGCTGGTGACAATCTCTGCTTTATCCGCAGGCCAGGGCTGAATCCAGCCGGCAGCAGCGAATTCTGCTGTCCAGATGACATCCATGCCGATAATGTCGATGGCTGTGTCATGGGCGGCCAATCGCCTCACCAGTTGCTCCCGTTGTTGATCGGCGTCCGCCGGCAACGGAACCAGATCTATTGAGTATCTGCCGGCCGACTGCTGAGAGCAACTTCGAGCCGCATCTGCAAAGGCACCTGAAGGTTCGGCAAAAACATACCAGTTGAGCGACGGGGGCGAGGATGACCGCTCATCGTTACATCCCGTTATCGATAGTAATAAAAAGGTAAGCGTGAGGAACGTGAGTGGTAGCGGTGGTGAATGTCGGCAGGGGGCGTGGCCGGAGTTGCTCCTCTCTAAAAGAAGCTTTCTGAAAAAAATGTAGAGATGGCGAGGTTCAATCATCATTGTAGTTGTTCTCTAGAATTTATTTTACAGTTTTTTGTCCATTTTTATCGGAAAATTGTCCTGTAGAAGTGGATGAAATCAGGTGCATCCGCAGAAAACGTTTTTTTGCAGGACTGTTTTGCGGCATTGCTGGGGTCAGGATGGTACTGATTCAGTTTGTGCAGCCATCGTTTCCTGGACGTTTTCATGTTCATGCTCGGCTGCGAGCAGCATATACATGGCCGGGACTACGAAGAGGGTGAATAAGGTGCCTATTGACAATCCGGAAGCGATAACAAGGCCCATGTTGTAACGGCTGATGGCCCCAGCTCCGGTGGCCAGGATTAAAGGAGCCACGCCTAGCACCATGGCGCCGGTTGTCATCAGGATCGGTCGCAGCCGAATAGCCGCAGCCATTTCGATGGCCTCACGTTTGCCATGCCCCTCGTGCTGCAGGTTGTTGGCAAATTCGACGATCAGGATGCCATGCTTGCTTATCAGCCCGATGAGGGTGACCAGGCCGACTTCCGTATAGATATTGAGGCTTGCTCCACCGACTCCGAGACTGATAAAGATCAACGCACCGCAGATCGACATCGGCACGGTGACGAGGATGATGATCGGGTCGCGGAAACTTTCAAACTGGGCGGCCAGGGCTAGAAAAATAATGATCAGAGCAAAAAAGAAGGTCGTCACCAGTGCACTCGATTCCTGGGTGAACTGTCGTGACTGACCGGAATAGTTGATGGAGTAGCCTTGGGGCAGTGTTTTGTCTGCCAACTGTTTGAGATAATTTAAAGCTTGTCCAACTGTTACTCCTGGAAAAGCGACGCCGGAGATGGTTGCCGCATTTTGCTGCTGGAAATGGTTCAGCGATTCAGGCACTACTGTGTCGGAGATCTGGGCAATTGTTGACAGTGGAATTGCCTTGCCACCCGCGCTTTTGATATAATAATTGTTCAGTTGCTCGGTATTGAGCCGATATCGTTGCTGAACTTGAGGAATTACCTTGTAGGAACGATCATAAAGGCTGAAGTAATTAACATAATTGCCGCCGAGCATGGCGGAAATGGCTGCTCCTATATCCTGCATTGAAAGACCGAGCTGGGCGGTCAGATTCCGATCTATGACAATTTCGGATTGTGGCAGGTCGTATTTCAGGTCGGTGTCCAGAAACATGAACATGCCGCTTTTTTGAGCCTGTTGTAAAAAATTATCGGCTATCTGGTTCAACAGGTTGAAGGGTTCCGTGGTCTGGATGACGAACTGAATCGGCAGTCCGCGGCTGCCCGGAAGGGGCGGCGGCTGAAAGGCTACTACCCGGATGCCTGAGATATGGCTCAGTTCCTTCTGGAGGATCGGCTGAAGATCGTTCGTTGTTTTCTCTCTTTGATCCCATGGTTTAAAAACCATACCGGCGATAGATTCGCCGGGCGTATTGAGCTGAAAGACATGGTCGGTTTCCGGATGTTTCGCGAATGTTCGATAGACGGCACTGGTATAGAGCTCTCTTTGCTGAAGGGTTGCATCTGGTGCTGCCGTGGCGGAGGTGATAATGACTCCCTGATCTTCCTGCGGGGCCAGTTCTGACTTTGATCCGGTATAGAGAAAGTAGATGCTGCCGAGTATCATCAATGCAAAGATCAGGGTTACCGGAACAAATTCCAGAGTCCTGTGCAATATGGCACGGTAACGCTGGTGCAGTGCCTTGAACCTTCCGTCGAGGTGGGCTACAAATTTAGCCTGCAAACCTTTTTGGTTGGGATCGCGAGGCTTGAGCAGCCGTGAACACATCATTGGTGACAGGGTGAGTGCAATAATTCCAGAAATGGTGACGGCGGCTACCAGGGTGAAGGCAAATTCGGTAAAAAGTGCGCCGGTAAGGCCTCCCATGAAGCCTATAGGGATGTATACGGCGATCAAAACGACAGTCATGACAATGATCGGATTAGCCAGCTCCCTTGCTGCGGCAATGGCTGCATCCTGTGGATTGTCACCCATCTCAAGATGGCGGTTGACGTTTTCGACGATGATGATGGCATCATCGACTACAAGGCCGATGGCAAGGACCAGCGCCAACAGCGTCAACAGGTTGATCGAGAAATTGAGCATCAACATGATGGTAAAGGCACCGATCAACGATAGAGGAATGGCAATGGTAGGGATCAGAACCGAGCGAAAAGATCCGAGAAAGAGAAAGACCACCAGGGTCACGATCAGTAGAGCCTCGATCAGGGTACGTTCCACCTCAGAGATGGAGCTGTCGACGAACTTGGTGGAATCGTAGACGATCTGGCCGTTTATGCCTTCCGGAAACTGTTGCTGGATCGATGGGAAGAGAGTGCGTACACGGGAAATCACATCAAGCAGGTTTGATGCGGGGGCCACCTGAATACCAATATATACCGCTTTCTCACCATCAAAAGCCACCTCCGATTCATAATCCTCGGAGCCAAGTGTTACATTGGCCACGTCTTTTAAGTGGACGACTGCACCTTTTTGCTGTTTCACGATCATGTTCCGGAAATCGTCAAGGGAGTGAAGATTGGTAGAGGCGGTCAGGTTCACCTGAACCATCTGTCCCTTTGTTTTGCCGACAGCGGCAATATAGTTATTTTCGGCGAGGGCAGCGGAAATATCGCTTGCCGTGAGATTGTAGGCGGCAAGTTTTTCGGGATTGAGCCAGATGCGCATGGCGAAGAGCTTTTTGCCGAGAATTTCCGCGGTTTGGATACCTTCAACAGCCTGCAGTTTCGGTTGTACCACGCGGATGAGATAGTCGGTGATCTTGTTCGGGGTCAGCATTTGACTATTGAAGCCGATATACATGGCGTCGATGGTTTGCCCCACCTTGACATTCAATACCGACTGCTGCGATTCGGGAGGCAGCTGGTTGCGCACCGCGTTAACCTTGGTGTTGATCTGGGTCAAGATTTCATTGACATTGACATTGAGGCGAAGGTTGGCGGTAATGGTACTCAGCCCCTGGGTACTGGTGGAGGTCATGTAGTCGATGCCGTTGGCCTGGGCGATGGAATTTTCCAGAGGTGTGGTGATGAAACCGGCAACCAGGTTGGCATTGGCCCCGACATACGCCGTAGTTATGGTTACCACTGCATTTTCGGTGCGGGGAAACTGAAGAACGGGCAAGCATGCCGATGGAACGCAGGCCGAGTACCAGGATAAAAAGACTGAGTACGGTAGCCAGTACCGGGCGGCGGATGAAAATGTCGGTAAACTTCATTGCGTTTTCCTCATTATTCGTCCTTGGGTGTCGGGGACGGATTGTCGTCGGGTTTGATCTTGTTGTTGATGATTACCGGGGTATCGTTATGCAATTTGAGTTGGCCTGAGGTTACGACGATATCGCCCGACTTGAGACCTTTGAGGACTGCAATCTGGTCTCCCCTGGTATCGCCGGTGGTCACAAATTTTTGTTCGGCGACAAGTTGGGGTTTACCGTTTTTGTCCTTTCCCTTTATCCTTGACCAGAAAGACTATGTCGCCGTAAGGATTGAAGGAAATTGCCGTCTGCGGCAAGGTGATTTCTTGTCTGGGCTTGTCGATGTCGATTGTAGTGGACACAAACATTCCCGGCAACAGCAGATGGCCCGGGTTATGGATTCTGGCTCGAACCTGGATATTGCGTGTATCGGTATCAATCTTCGGATTGATGGCTGAGATTTCTCCGGAGAAGGTTTTTCCCGGAAATGCATCGCTTTCGACCTTGACCTCCATTCCGACGGCAATGCGACTCAAGTAACGTTGAGGCAGATAAAAGTCGACATAGATTGGATCGAGTGACTGCAGTGTGACAATCATGGTGCCGGCATTCAAATATTGGCCGATATCGACGATTCGAATGCCAAGGCGACCGGAAAAGGGTGCTCTGATGTGTTTCTTGTCGGCCATTGCCTGCTGTTCCGCTACTTGGGCCTCGGCGCTTTTGAGATTGGCCATGTCCGTATCCAGAATTGCCTGGCTTACGGCGTGTGCTCGAAACTGCTCCTGGTCCCGCTGATAGGTTTTTCTCGTCAATTCGGCATTTGCCTTGAGGGACTGGAGTTTGGCCAGGTCGGCACTGTCATCCAGCTCAAGGAGCGATGCACCGGCTTCTACTTCCTGCCCGGAGGAAAAGTTGATTTTGGCTACCAGCCCGCTGACCTCCGGAGCCAAATCGGCTCCGCGCACAGCCTGCAGCGTTCCTACAGCTTCGAGCCGGTTCTGCCAGAGAGTAGTGCTCGCCTTGATAGTGGAAACCGTTTGTGACTGAGTGCCCTGCGATGCCATATATTTTTTAATCATCGCACTTTTGAAGGCTTTGTAGCCAAAAATCCCACCGAACAATATGCCGACGGATATCAGCATAATTATCATACGCTTAGTCATCAGAAACCTCTTTTTGAAAAGACGTGCCAACGTGTCGTTGTCGATAGCTCAGTTTTGCTCCTTATCTTTTTGAATAACTTCAGTTGCGGGCAAACGATTCCACCAGCCGCCGCCGAGGGCCTGAAAGAGGGCCGCAGTATCTGCGTACCGTTGAGCACGGGCCGTGATCAGGTCGATACGCCCCTTTTGGTAATCCTGCTGGGCGACCAGCAGGGTCAGGTAGTTGATAGCTCCGAATTGGAACTGTCTTTGCGTCAGCTCGAGGTTTCCCCTCGCTGCAGCCTCAACTTCCGCCTGAGCACGCAGGTTCTGCGCGTCAGTTTCGAGCGAGCGCAGTACATCTGCCACATTTTGAAATGCATAAAGTACTGTCATCCGGTACTGAGCCGCCGCCTGGTCGTATGCAGCGATGGCGGCGCGACGTTTAGCCTCGAGTTCACCGCCATGGAAAAGTGGTTGCAAAAGACCAGCCCCAAGGTTCCAAACCGTTTTCTGGTTGGTAAACAGATCTCCTAAAGAGGAAGACTCAACCCCGTAGCTGCCGCTCAGGGTGATCTGAGGAAAGAGATTGGCTGTTGCTACGCCAACTGCCGCCGATGCCTTGTGAAAAAGAGCTTCGCTTGCACGGATATCGGGACGTTGTCGTACCAGAGTCGAAGGAAGACTCACCGGGAGCGTCTCCGGCAGATGCAGGGAATCCAGATGGAAACTGGGCAGACCTCCTTCGCCCGGCATCCGTCCGGTAAGTGCCGCCAGTGCGTGGCGGGTTATAGCCAGTTGCTTTTCCAACTGAGGCAGGGTTGCTCGGGTTTTTGCTAATTCAGACTGCTGAGTGAGGATCGACGACTTTGATACCGCCCCCAATTCGAATTGCTTCTTCACGAGAGAAAGCTGCTTCTCTTCGGCTGCCACAATGTCTCTTGTCGTAGCTATCTGGGCTGCAAAAGATGCTTCCTGGATGGCAGTGGTGACCAGGTTTGCAGTCAGGGTCAGAAGGGCAGCCTCGTATTGAAATCCCTGATAGTCGACCTGGGCGCCTAATCCTTCCAGCTGCCGTCTGGATGCACCGAACACATCAATCGTATAGGAGACATTTACCGAGGCATTCAACAGGCTGAAAGTAGTACCTGTTCCGCCGAATGAAGTTCCGGAAATTTTTTGTCTTGAAGCAGACAGTTTGGCATCCACATTTGGATAGAGCAGGGAACCGCCTGCGGCACGAAGATTCTCGTGGGCCTCTCTTATAGCTGCTTCGGCCGCAGCAAGTGACGGATTTTTAGCTAATCCTTCTTTGATTAAGGCGTTCAGTTCCGGCGAGTCGAACATCCTCCACCACTGGGCCGAGAGCTTTCTTGTAAAATCGAGATGCTGCGCTGCGCCACCGATGACAGCCGTTTTTTCAGTCTGTTTCGGCAGGGGAGAGGCTGTGTAGCGATCAATATCCGGAGGCGCGGGAGAATGAAAATCCGGTCCGACTGTACATCCGGTTAAGGTCATCGCTAAAATTCCGCTCACCGCCATAGCTGTGGACAACCATTTTGATTCCATGATTTTTATATGTTTTTATTTCAGTGAGAGAGGGAGATTGTTTCAATCTCGATATCGTTGTTTCACAGCACATGGCGAACAATCCGGACCAATGGCTGGTTTATCTATCCATTGATACTGAGCAAGATGTGTGCCACAGGACTCGTGATGGCATGATAATTGAAAGTGTATCCATAAACCCTATTTTCTCACAGCTATCTTTCTTGTTAAACTGAACTCGAGATGCAGGATAGCATCCAGAATCTGCAGGATGTGTCTATGGCATCAAATAGACGAGAGGTCTGCCATGCCACCAAAACCCCATTCAGGATCAGGAATACATGCAAAATATTCGGTAGTTGATGAGACAGGAGGTCGATTTTCAGGGGATTCCCTGACAGAAAACGCGACTGAATTTTCCCGGTTTGACTTTAATTCTCCTGAATTCAATTTCATAGACAAACTAGATGATAATACAGGGGATTATCGATCCTTCCAGTCTCTTGCAGGTATTGTTACCTCAGATATGCGACATCATCGGGAGCGTAAACGACTGGAGCGATTACCTCCTGCCATTACAAAGGAAGAAACTGTCCTTGAGGAGGAAGAGAGGAGTGTAGCAGAGGAACCAAAAAATAAGGATCTGCCCCTTCTGACGATGGTCTCAAGAGGCCGTCTGTTGATTGTCGATACTGACCTGAATCGAGCTCTGAATTGCGCCGAGCGCCTGGACAGTCGGGGACTTATTTGCACTCTCTGTGTGCCCAGCCGCAACAGTATCGGTCTCTCCGTTACTCAAATTGATTCCTTTGCCTTTGTCGAGACTGATGCAGTGGCCATTACCGGCTGCTTCTGTGGTTTTACCGCCGCTGTGACAGGGGTGGATGGCAGTTCGGTGAATCTATCCGCTCTGGTCAGACACTTGTCCTCTTTGACAGGACAAAATAACAGTTATTTCGATCTTGTTCTGGATTTACAGTTGTCACCATCTTATACCGGCCATCAATTGCCGGTGGGATATTATGCACCGGGGGAAGATTCCGTGCTGCTTGAGACGGCGCTGGCGGAGTTGCCCGAGATGCGCGGACGATTCAAAAAACCGCAATTTACGGTGCTTCAGGAAAATCGTTGTCTCCATGGTCGTTCACGCCATTATAGTTGTTTACGGTGTCTGAAAATCTGTCCGGTTTCAGCCATCAAACAGGACAATTATGCGCTTACCATAGACCAATACCGCTGCCAGGGATGTGGCGCCTGCGCCCTGGTCTGCCCTGCCGATGCTATACAACGAATGAATCCACCCCCGGACGAGCTGTTAACTGATCTTTGCAGGTTGATTTCCGAATTTCATGTCAAAAGTAGTAGTCCTCCCGATGTCATCTTCTATGATCAGAGTATTGACGAAGGCATACCCAAAGGCAGGTTTCATCCAGACAGTGACAAGACAATAGTTCTTCAGGTGGAAGATGTCGCCCATATCGGACTCGAGGTAGTGCTTGTTGCAATGGCCTATGGAGCAGGCAACGTCACCTTAGTCTGTGATCCAAAGAGGCCGTCGAGGATCAGAGAGGCCCTGGAGCGACAAATACAACTTGGGGCGGCAATTCTTCAGGGGCTGGATTTTACAACGGATTTGCTCCGTTTTACCGATACTTTCCTCGGGGAAAGCGATTGGGAGACGGTTAGCACGGCAGAGAAAAAGATAAGGCGAAATTACGGGAGTGTTGATTCTCCCATCGGATTTGGCGTTCAGCACGACAAACGGACACTGATTCGACTCGCAGCGGAACAACTCTCTCGGTTCAGTGATGTACCTCAAACATTCGTTTCCCTGCCGGCGGGTGTGCCCTTCGGCACCATTACCATCAATGATTCCTGCAGTCTCTGCATGGCCTGTGTCAGCGCCTGCCCTTCCGACGCCCTTCAGGCGGGTGGAGATCTACCGCGGCTCTCCATAGTAGAGTCCAATTGTCACCAATGCGGTTTTTGTGCTGCAGCCTGCCCTGAGGATGCCATCCAGCTTCAGCCAGGTCTTCTTTGTGACTTAGAAGCGGCGAATTCTTCTGCTCTGTTGCGAGAGGTTGAGCCGTTCAAGTGTATAGAGTGTGGCGAGCCGTTTGCTTCTCTTGCTATGGTCGACCGGATGCGGAAAAAACTTGAGGGGCACTGGATGTACAGTAGTGACCAGCAGGTGAGACGGCTGCAGATGTGCCGCACCTGTCGAACCCGTGACGCACTTACAGTAGGAGACTATCGCTCATGAAACAATTTTTCCAAGATCAGGGTCGACCTTTCTGGCATGGACCACATGCCAGTCTCCGGACCGATGCCTACGTGTTGCTAGCTGCACTGCTGCTGGACAAACCATCCGAAGCGGCGATTAACCTGGTACAAAATATGCGCTGGAGCATCGACCTTCCGGAGCGTGTGCAAGAGGCGTTGGTCGACCTTCACCATGCAGGCAGCAGATTTCCAATAGCTGCCATATCGAAAGAATTTGATCGAATTTTCGTGGGATTGGGTTGTGGGGAACTGGTGCCGTACGCTTCCTGGTATCGCGAGAAAATGATCCAGTCCGCACCCCTCGCCGCCATACGATCCGATCTCGCACGGTTAGGAATAGTCAGGCAATCAGACAGTTTCGAGCCGGAGGACCATGCCGGTGCCCTGTGTGAAATCATGGCTCTGCTCAGCCTGCCGGAAAACGGGATAGCCGATCAGGATCAGGCAGATTTTTTTAATCGGCATGTCGATTCGTGGATGCCGGATTTTTTCAGAGATCTGCAGAGGGTGGGAAAAAAAGGATTTTACCAGTGTGTCGGGGACTTCGGATGTCGTCTTTTGGAGAGTGAGATGGACTATCTGCAGGTCCTGCAGCAGGAGAATGTATAAGGTTTTTCATAAAGAAATGAAGAAACTGGATTTTTCCGGTTGTGCCTGGAAGGTCCAAAATCATTGTACAGGAGGAAAAGGCAATGACGGAACATTATTCTGACGAGAGGCGTAACTTTTTGAAAACCATCGCCCTTCTAAGTGGCGCAGCTGCTTCACTGCCACTCACAAGAAAGGCTATTACCGGAGGAAAGCCTGTCCTGCTGCTGGCGGAAGAACCTGAGCAAGGTTACCGGGAAACCGAGCATATCAAGAAATATTATCAAACCACTGAAAGTTGATATCGAACAGACCAACCGCGATAAACAGAAATCCTTTCCGAGCAACGAAAGGGGTTTCAAGAGTCCTGACAGGAGAGCCCGATATGGAACAATTCAGGAAAAAATGGCTGAAACGGATTGATGAACAACCATCAAGGCAGAAGGGCCTTGATCGCAGGGCCTTTTTACGCCGGAGCAGTGTGGTGTTGGGGAGCGGCGCTTTGATGGGGCTACTGCCCTTGTCGGTTGTACGACAGGCTTCGGCTCAGGAAAAAGAGAATATTCCATTGCCGGATGTGCCGATTGAAGAACGTCGTTCCATCTGCACCCACTGTGCAGTGGGCTGCGGTGTTATTGCCGAGTTGCAGAACGGTGTCTGGACCGGCCAGGAACCTGACTTCGATTCACCCATCAACCTTGGTTCACATTGCGCAAAAGGAGCTTCTGTCAGGCATCATGGTCTCGGTGAACGTCGGTTAAAGTTCCCCATGAAGCTGGTCAATGGAACCTGGCAGAGGCTATCCTGGCAACAGGCTATAGATGAAATCGGTGACAAGCTACTGGAAATCCGTAAAACATCTGGGCCGGATTCGGTTTTCTGGTGCGGATCTTCCAAGGCCAGTAATGAAGGGTCGTATCTGCAACGTAAATTTGCGGCTTTCTGGGGCACCAATAATATGGATCATCAGGCACGGATCTGTCATTCCACCACGGTGGCAGGGGTTGCCAGCACCTGGGGTTACGGGGCTATGACCAATTCCTACAATGACATGCACAACTGCAAGGCTATGCTCTTTGTCGGCAGTAATGCAGCTGAGGCTCATCCGGTTGCCATGCAGCATATCCTGCGGGCCAAGGAAAACGGGGCGAAAATGATCGTTGTCGATCCGCGCTTTACTCGGACTGCTGCCCATGCCGATATTTACGGTCGCCTGCGACCCGGTACGGACGTACCCTTTATCTATGGATTGCTCTGGCATATCTTCAAGAACGGCTGGGAGGATAAGGAATATATCGACAGCCGCGTCTGGTCCATGGACGACATCAAGGCCGAGGCGGAAAACTGGCCTCCAGAGAAAGTGGAAAACGTCACCGGCATGCCCGAGGCCAAGGTCCATGAGATCGCCCAGACGCTTGCGGAAAACCGTCCCGGCACCATTGTTTGGTGTATGGGGGGGACCCAGCACCATATCGGCAACAACATCACCAGAATTTTTTGTGTTCTGCAGTTGGCACTCGGTAATATCGGCAAGGCCGGCGGCGGCGCCAATATTTTCCGTGGCCACGACAATGTCCAGGGTGCAACTGATATCGGTCCCAACAGCCACACCCTGCCGGGCTATTATGGCTTGTCCGCCGGTGCCTGGCAGCACTGGGCCAGGGTCTGGGAGGTCGATTACGAGTGGCTTAAGACTCGGTTTGATATGAATAATAAGTATGACGCCGGGAATGGGGATATGCAGTATACCATGAATATCCCCGGTATCCCTGTCTCCCGCTGGATCGATGGCATCCTTGAAACCAAGGAAAATATGTCGCAGCGAGATAATTTCCGGGCGGTCTTCTTCCAGGGACACGCCTGCAATAGCCAGACTCGCGGGACCGAGATGAAAAAGGCCATTGAGAAGCTGGAAATGGTGGTCATCTCCGATCCCTATCCGACCCATATGGCGGTAATGAGCGATAGAAAAAATAATACCTACCTGTTACCGACATCTACCCAGTTTGAGACATACGGCTCGGTCACCGCTTCGAACCGTTCCATTCAGTGGCGGGAGAAGGTTATCGAGCCGTTGTATGAATCAAAACCGGATCATGTCATCCTCTACCTTTTGGCCAAAAAACTGGGCTTTGCCGACAAGATGTTCAAAAATATCAAAGTAGTCGGAGAGGAACCGCTGATAGAGGACGTCCTGCGCGAGGTAAACAGGGGAACCTGGACCATAGGCTATACGGGGCAGAGCCCGGAAAGGCTCCAGCTGCAGGCAAAACATCGACAAACTTTTAACACCACTACCCTATTGGCCGAAGGTGGTCCCTGCGACGGTGAATATTACGGCCTGCCCTGGCCATGCTGGGGTACTCCGGAATTCAAGCATCCGGGTACTCCCATTCTCTATGATCCAAGTAAATCGGTGGCCAAAGGTGGGCTGACCTTCAGGGCTCGGTTCGGCACGGAACATAATGGGGAGAACCTGTTGGCCGAAGGTGTCTATTCAGTGGATTCCGAGATCAAAGACGGCTATCCGGAGTTCAGCGATGCACTGCTTAAAAAACTGGGCTGGTGGAAGGACCTTACCGCAGAAGAGCAAATGGCCGCGGAGGGACGCAACTGGAAAACTGATTTGTCGGGAGGTATACAGCGGGTAGCCATTAAGCATGGTTGTGCCCCGTTCGGCAACGCCAAGGCCCGCTGTAAGGTCTGGGAATATCCGGATCCGGTGCCTATTCACCGCGAACCGTTGTATACGCCGCGATTCGATCTGGTCCAGAGCTATCCCACCTATGCTGACCGGAAGGCCTTCTGGCGATTACCCACCCGCTACAATTCAATTCAGGAGGTGGATCATAGCCGGAAATATCCATTGATCTTCACCAGTGGCCGGCTTGTTGAATACGAAGGTGGAGGTGCGGAAACAAGGTCAAATTCCTTGTTGGCCAAACTGCAGCCGGAGATGTTTGCGGAAATTAATCCGAAAGATGCTAATGACGCTGGTATCTCACACTGGCAATATATCTGGCTGGAGGGTGCGGAAGGAGGGCGAATCAAGGTGCGGGCCATGATCACTCCAAGGGTCGGCGCCGGCGTGGTCTGGACCCCCTTTCATTTTGGCGGTTGGTTCGAGGGCAAGGATCTTGTCGATCGATATCCCGATGGAACCGCCCCCTATGTCCGCGGAGAAGCTTGCAATACCGCCACTACCTATGGCTATGATTCCGTGACCCAGATGCAGGAGACTAAAGCTACGCTGTGCCGTATCAGCCCGGCGTGAAAGGAGAACAACCATGGCTCGAATGAAATTTCTCTGCGATACCGAACGCTGTATTGAATGTAACGGATGTGTTACCGCCTGTAATAATGAAAATGATGTCCCCTTTGGCATAAACCGGCGACATGTGGTTACCCTGCGGGACGGCGAGGCCGGTGAAAAGTCCCTGTCGGTTGCCTGTATGCACTGTACCGATGCACCCTGTGCCGCAGTCTGTCCGGTTGATTGTTTTTACACCACCCCTGACGGCATTGTGCTGCATGATAAGGACCTGTGTATCGGTTGCGGCTACTGTTTTTACGCTTGCCCTTTCGGTGCGCCGCAGTTTGTTGAACAGAGCGCATTTGCCGCCCGCAGCAAGATGGATAAATGTACCTTCTGTGCTGGCGGACCGCCAGCTGATAACTCGGTGGAGGAATATCAACAGTACGGCCGCAATCGTATAGCTGAAGGCAAATTACCGCTTTGTGCCGAGATGTGTGCTACAAAAGCCTTGTTGGCAGGTGATGGGACAATTGTCTCGGACCTCTATCGAAAGCGGATAGTTAAACGCGGCGGCAGACCTGATATCTGGGGCTGGAAGACTGCTTACGATTTTAATAGCAGCAAGGAGTAAATTCCATGAAAAAATACATATGTATATTAGCTGCATTGTTTATTTTTGTCGGTTTGGCTGCCTGTTCCGATGAACCCCGGGAATTAACGATCCATGAGCCCGGAGAATACGAAGGCACCCACGACCCTCTGCTGGCCAAGGGGCAGCACCCGGAGCTAAACAATCGTTTTATGATAGGGCAAACTGACCGCTGAATAAAATGAGGAGGGAGCGATGAAAATGCTGACGAATAAAGATACCCGATTGAGCGCTTATCTGGCTTTGGGAGCACTCCTTATTGTTCTGCTGGGAGGTGCCATCTATCTGTTGGCAATAGCTGCCGACCCGGTCAATCCCCGGGCCGATTTCTGGCGCCTCGTGCGACACGGCGTGCCCGGATATACCGCGGTGTCTTCGGAGGGGCATTCGGTGCTTATCCAGAATGGCGGTGAAAACTGGCGGGAGATTCGCAATTTATTGTTGATCAAAGTCTCTCCCTGGATTCTCGGAGTGGCTCTTGCTGCCATGGCTGTTTTTCATCTGATTATTGGCGGTGACAAATTGGAGGAGCCCCGCTCCGGAGTGATGATTCCACGGTACAGTATTGGTGAGAGGATACTCCACTGGTATACGGCGACCTTTTTTATCATCCTGGCAGTCACCGGTCTGAGTCTGCTGCTCGGCAGGTCAGGGCTGATACTTGTACTGGGCCATGGGCCGGCTGCCTCATATCTGAGTTTTTCAAAACTGGCACATAACTTTTCCAGTCCGCTCTTTCTGGCCGGGATCTTTGTCGAGTTTCTCCTCTGGTTTCGCCAGAATATATTCCATAAGAGAGATCTGCAGTGGCTAAAAAACATGGGGGGAATGGTTGGCAGCGGACCCCATCCACATACGGGAAAGATTAATGGCGGAGAAAAAATGTGGTTCTGGTTGATGGTCATCTTCGGCATTGCTGTGGGCATTACCGGTGTTCTGCTTGATTTTCCCATCTGGGGGCAGAGTCGCTACGTCATGCAGGTTTCTCATGTGATACATACGACAGTGGCAGTATTTTTTATCACCGCCGCCTTTGGTCATATGTATATGGGCTCTCTGGGATCCGAGGGCGCTTTTGACGCCATGTGGAAAGGCGAGGTCGATACATCATGGGCCAAGCAGCATGCGGATCTCTGGTACGATGAAGTTGCCGAGAAAAAATAGAGCTCTCAAATGCCATATCTCCATCAGCTATCGAGATTCGGTTGCTCAATATCAAATTCGGCCGCTATGTTACGGTAGAAATTTCTTTACTTATTGAAATTTCTACCAAGGCAACGGTGATATTGTCTTTTCCACCCGCATTATTAGCCATATTAATCAGCATTTCTGTTTTAAGATCAAGTGGTGCGTTGTACTGTAAAACAGGGAGTATCTCAGCTTCCTGTACCATATTGTATAGCCCGTCGGTACAGAGAATAAAAACTGTTCCTGGAACAATCTTGCCTTGAAGGATGTCAATTTTTACCTCCGACTCCACTCCAACAGCCCGTAAGAGAACATTGTTGAAGGCACTGTTTTTCGCCTGCTGTGCTGATATCAGTCCTTGGTTCAGTCTTGCCTGAACAAGGGTGTGGTCCTCTGTCAACTGTTTAAGCCTGTTATGGTAAAAAGAATATGTCCGACTGTCACCAACATGACCAAGAATAAATTCATCACCGCAGATAATGAGCAATTCCGCAGTACAACCCATTCCTTTGCAGGAAGGATTTGCAGCAACATGCTGTTGAATTGTTTTGTTAGCATTTTTAAAGCATGCCTTGAGCCTTTCACCGCAATCTTCCAGAGTGATTTTTCCCGGGATCGATAAGGTTTCAGATACCACCTTGAGAAAAAAAGAACTGGCGAGATCCCCAGCTACGGCTCCACCAATACCATCCGCAACTAAAAAATATTGAAATTCAGGGCAAATTGAGCAAATGTCCTCATTCCGTTTTCGTTGCAAACCAATGTCTGATCGACAATGTGCATTAATTTGATTTCTGGAATCCATGTCCGCTTTTCGTGTAGAATAACAAGGATGAATAAAATCGTTCTCTGTAGCTGAAGCGAAGGTAACGCTGCAATACAATTAATAAGTTTATCCTAGAAAATCAAAAAAAATGTGATAGGATGGTAAAATGAATTATGTCCAATAGTTATTGGCAGGTTGTGTCGTGTTGAGATTTCCACGGGGAGTATAATGAGTGATACCAAGCCATCACAGTTAGGCAATAAATATATCTTTCTCGATCTTATTGGGATTGGTGGTATGGCTGAAGTTTACAGGTGCAAACTCTCAGGTCAGAAGGGTTTTGAAAAAATCGTTGTTCTGAAAAAATTACTTCCCGAGGCCGTTCAAGATCCTGTTGTCGTAAATAATTTTATTGACGAAGCCAGGATAGCAGCACTCCTACAACACGAAAATATTGTTCACATTTACGATTTTGGCGAACTGGATGGGAGTTATTTTATCGCCATGGAGTATCTTTTCGGCAAAGATTTATATTCCATCATGCAGCGGTCAAAAGAGACGGGTAGACCAATAGGAATTGAAAACAGTTTGTTTATCGCCTCAAAAATCTGTGAAGGCATGCAATGTGCCCATGACTTGAAGGATCTGCAACAGCAGCCGCTGCATATTATTCACAGAGACCTCAGTCCCCAGAATGTGTTTGTTACCTATGACGGCAAAATAAAAATAATCGATTTTGGCATAGCAAAGGCAGAGTTATACGATAATCGAACCAGATCAGGAGTCATTAAAGGAAAAATCTCCTACATGTCACCGGAGCAACTCGGTGAAAAACAGATAGACTTGCGCTCCGATATTTTCTCCATTGGCATTTTGCTTTATGAAATGCTGAGCGGTCAACGTATGTTTCAGGGAGATACTGCGACATTGATAAGGAAATGCATGCAGGTCGATTATGAAAGGATTGAAAGTGTAAGACCTGATCTTTTTCCCGAAGTTTATGAAATCGTCAATCGGGCATTGCAAAAGGATCCAAGCAAGAGATACCAGACGTGTTTAGAGATGCGCGAGGCTATTGAAAATTGTTTTTTTGCAATGAGACGTAGACACAAAACTGAGAATTTACAAAAGTATATTCGGCAATTGTTCGTTCAAGATTTTGAAAATGAAAAGAAACAGCTGGTTACCGCAATTGAAAGATCGGTAGAGGCTCATAGTGCTGGTAACGTCGGGACCTATTGTGGCGGACAGAGTTTGTCATTGTTTGACAAAGAGGAAGAGCAAACGGCGGTCATATTTAATCACAAGGGTACGCTTGTTGTAGATACAGGTGATATCGCAACCAATTTATCCAGCTCTTTTTTTCATAAGATTTTTGCACCGTCGGCCAAAACGGCACGGAGAATGATTGTTGCTGGTTTTACTGTCTGTATTACAATTATTTCAATATTTTTAAGTCTGTCTTCAACGGAGGTTGAGCCCAGCGTTGAAGGCAGTCAAAAGAGTGAAGTTACCGTATTGCAACAAAGTAAGACAGATCAGGAGAGTACCCCGGACTTATCACCACAGCTCCACCAGCTTCTTGTTCTTAAGCAAGAACAGGAAGAAAAAAAGTCTTCCCGGCAGCGTAAAATTCAATCTCTTCTGGATAACGCCGATACCGCTTTTAGATATAAGCGTTTCACAGTGCCTAAGGGCGATTGTGCATTTTTTTATTATAAACAAGTGCTCGACATTGCTCCGGGAAATGAAGATGCTCTTGACGGACTGCGGCAGATTAGTGAAATGTACGCTGGATATGCCGAGAAACAACTTTCAATTAAAAAGATACTTGAAGCACAGAAAAATATTAACAAAGGATTGGAAGTAAGTCCTCAAAGTGATCGATTAACAAAGCTCAGAGCCAGAGCCGAAAAAGAAAAAAAGCTATTTATTGAGGAATTGGCGACAAAGGCTCAGCAGGCTCTTGAAAATAATAATCTGACTTCTCCTCCGGGAGCCTGTGCATATGGCTATTACCGGGACATCCTTGTTTTAGACCCAGACAGTGTCATTGCACGACAAGGTATTGGGAAAATAGCGAATAAATATGCCGATCTTGCTGATACTGCTTATCGAAATTTACACTTGGTAAATGCCCGCGAGTATGTAAAGAAAGGCTTAGATGTTCAACCTAACCATGAAAGACTATTGAGCCTGCAACAAGATCTAGCGCTCAGCAAACCAGGAATCTTTTTTAAAAGTTTGCAGAAAAACTTACAAAGCGCCATTAATTTTAAATAATGGTCTGGGTGATTGTTTCACCTGTCCAGCTCAAATGTTTTCTGTTGTCACTTGGCTCTTTTTGGCAATTTTACCCAAACAATTTTTGAAAAAACTTTGAAATAAACGATGCATTCTTTTGCTTGTCGGAGTCGGGAATTTTTGATTTGTCGTACCAGTCGTAGGCGGAATCATTCTTTGTCCATCCCGCTATTTCTCTTAAATCATTAGTATTTAAAATTCTGGTTTTTTCATCGCTGTTAGGAACACCATTTGTTTGCGTGCTCATAAGGTCGGAGCAATCAAAAATCAGTTCGTGCTTGCCAATGAGGATGGAATCGTTGTGCTTGAGGTTGTGCAGCGTGATTTTTTTATCATTTACAAAAGTACCGTTGGTGCTTTCTAAGTCTCTTAGTACAAAAGTATTGGAGACGGAGTCAATTTGGGCATGGAATCCTGAAACTGCTAAATTATCGATAGAGATATCATTTTCTTTTTTGCGTCCAATGTTACATCCCAATCCTATGATCAGTGAATGTTCGTCGATCTTCTTACCCTTAAAATTAACTGATATAACAGGCACTTGATTGCTCCTTTGAGGTAGTTGTAAATCCGGGTACACACGTTTAGAGGAAAGCCATATCAACCCGAACAACGACAGCAAGGTGACATGTTATTCGATTTATTGCTTTTACAGGACATTTTCCAGTTTTCCGGAGAATAATGCAAGCGTAAAATATGCATTTTTCAAGTAATGACCGTGACCGTCTTCATACTGTCATTTACTGGAATCAAGGAAGCTTTCCAGGCAATCTTTGTTCAGTCTGCTTTTAGGAATCAATTACTTGTCGGATTTTCCGAGAAAGTTCAGATAAGTCAAAAGGTTTTTGAATAAAGACCTTACATCCTCTTTGCATAATGTCGGTAGCTTGACCATCAAGAGAGTATCCACTTGATAAAATAACCGGAATAGAAGGATGCAGATCACGTAACTTATCGAAAGTTTTTCCCCCGTCAAGGCCGGGCATAATCATATCGAGAATTATAAGATCAATGTGCTCTGTTTCATTTTTGATGATTTTTATCGCTTCTTCTCCGCTTCCGGCAGTAGTTACCTGGTACCCGAGATGTCGTAACATGGCCATGGCTACTTCTGTTATCATTACTTCATCATCGACGAGTAAAATTCCCTCGGCTCCCATGAGCGTTTCGGTTGCTACCTGGCTGAATGGTTAAGCCATTAGGAAAAATTGTAATATTTTGATTCATAAAGAGAAACCTATCTTGACCTGATCGGAGCTCATCGGTTTCGATAAGGAGTCAAATGCATATCGTTTGCAGTAGTATGGAAGAAAAAATATAAAAATGCTAAAAAAAATATTATATATTCGAGTGAGTAGTAAAATACTTTGGGAATTACCAATGCCGCTTTCTGAGATCAGGCCTGATATCTTCTGCACACCAGAATTCCGCTTTTCTGTGTCAGGTTCGTTTTCTGGTCTATCACTTCTGTTTAGCCGCAATCAATTTTCCGACTGTTCACGGTTAGCTAACGATTTGGTTGTGTTCGCTATCGTCTTGGTATATGGTAGGATTTACTGGAATAGATGGGACAATTTGATCCTTGATGTAAACGATTGCTGTATAGCAAAAGGTGGAAAGTCTGCTGAGATAGCTCGTTGCATTAACGGTCTTGCATGTAAGTGATGTCGTGGAGTGTTTGGAGTAGGAAATGATGAAACTCAGCATACCGTCTCTCAGTTTGAGATATAAAATCCTGTCTATCCTGGGTTGCTATGTCTTTGGGATTCTTGTTATGTTTATTGTCTCACAGGAGGATCTGAACACAGCTAAAGAAAAGCTTGAAGTACTTGAGCTCGCCTACACTCTTAATACCATTGTTCTTGAAGTTCGCAGATATGAAAAAAACTTTTTACTCTACGGGACGCAGGAGGCGTTGCAGGAGAATACCAGGCAGCTGGCTCTAGCCTTCAAAACGATAGAGGTAATATCAGAGAGAGTTGTGAAGTTTAAAATTCATCCCATGCTTATTCAATTAACTAACCTTACCCGTGCCTACCAGACAGGGATGGATATGTTGTCAAGGAAAACAGCTTCAGACAACCAGGCAGCACACGGTGTGTTAGAGGATGAACTCCGGTATCAGGGGCAGGAAATGACCGAGCTCAGTAAAGAGCTGGTCAGTTTTGAGCACGATCAGATTCGCACCATTTTGAATGAATTGGTCACGCGACTTATTATCTGGTCTCTTGTTGCGATTACCGTGGGCATATTTATGCCTCTTATTATGTCGTTTCGGATTTTCAAACCGTTGCGGATTATTAAAGATGCAACGGAGGATATCGCTCTTGGTCGTTTCAGTAAAATTGAAGTCGTCGATACCAGAGATGAAATGCAGCAGGTCATTGAGGCCTTCAATATTATGGTGAGGGAGCTGGAGCGGCGACAGGATCAGTTAGTCCAGTCACAAAAGCTTTCATCTATCGGTACTCTGACTGCCGGTATTGCTCACCAGCTAAACAATCCTCTGAACAATATTTCCACCTCTTGTCAGATCGCTGTAGATGATTTTGATACAGGGGCCCCTGAGTTTATCAAACAGATGCTTGCGAATATTGAACAGGAAACATATAGAGCAAGAGATGTTGTTCAGGGGCTTCTTGAATTTTCAAGGGTAAAAGAGTTTGAGTTGCACCCTGCTAATTTGCTGGATGTGGTAGACCGTTCTGTTAAACTCGTCAAAAGCCAGGTACCTTCGGCAATCAATATCTTTGTGGACATTCCGGAAAATCTGTGTTTGCCGATGGATGTTCAGAGAATTCAGGAAGTGTTGATTATTATGATCATCAACGCATCGCAGTCCATAATCGGTGAAGGGAAAATCTCCCTTTCAGCGTCTATTAATGTGGCAAAAAATGAAGCTGTAATAGAGATCACAGATACCGGTCTGGGAATTTCTGATGAAATAAAAGATCGTCTTTTCGATCCTTTTTATACCACTAAGGATGAAGGCCAGGGTACTGGTCTTGGCTTGTCCATCGCCTATGGAATTATCAGGAAGCATAATGGCGAGATCGTGGTGGAAAGCGAGGCTGGAAATGGAGCATCCTTTTTTATTCATCTGCCGCTACAAACGGAAAAAAGTGTCGATCTTGGAGAACTGTCGTGAGTGGAGAGCAGATTCTGGTAGTCGATGACGAGGCTATTGCTCGCGACAATGTTGCCTATATGCTGAAGAAAGGTGGGTATGAAGTCTTATCCGCTGGAGATGGTCATGAGGCTATTGCAATTCTTCGCAATCGGGAAGTTGATCTTATTTTGACTGATTTGCGAATGAAGGGGCAGGATGGGATGGCGGTTCTTACAGCCAGTAAACAACTGTGGCCGGAAACCGAAGTTATTGTCATTACCGGCTATGCCAGTGTTGATACAGCTGTGGAGGCAATCCAAAAAGGTGCCTACCACTATTTAGCAAAACCGGTCAAAAAAGAAGAGATGCTGGCTCTGGTACAAAAAGCCCTTGAAAAAAGGGCGCTGCGAAAAGAGGTCATTGAACTCAGGAAACAGGTCTCGTCAAATACCGGCATAACCAAAATACTCGGCAAGAGTTTGAAAATCGAGCTGTTACGCGAGAGTATAGTGCAGGTTGCCCAGTTGGACTGCAATGTGTTGATTCAGGGAGAAACGGGCACCGGTAAGGAATTGGTAGCTCGGACGATTCACGAACATAGCCCACGATCCGGCCATCGATTTGTTGCATTTAACTGTGGTGCTTTTACCGAAGAGCTGATAACAAGCGAACTCTTCGGCCATGAAAGAGGTGCCTTCACCGGTGCTTCTCACGTAAAAAAAGGATTGCTGGAACTCGCTGAAGGCGGGACTGTATTTTTCGATGAGGTGGGGGAACTTTCCCTGCCGATGCAGGTGAAACTACTCAGGGTTCTGCAGGAGCGTACTCTCATGCGGGTAGGCGGAACCGAAGAGATTCCTGTCGACATAAGAATTCTGGCTGCAACCAATAAAGATTTGAAAAAGGAGGCGGAAAACGGGGCTTTCAGGCTTGATCTCTTCTACAGACTTGATGTCCTGACCATTAAGGTTCCGTCGCTCGCAGAACGAAAGGAAGATATACCGATCCTTGTCAATCATTTTTTGGTCAAACATTCTCCACCTGCCTCTACTCCTCCAAAGCTCTCTCTGGAAGTTGCACAAAAGCTTAAACAATATGAATATCCGGGAAATGTTCGGGAGTTGGAGAATATTGCTCAGCGCTTGTTGGTTCAGTGTGACGGAGAGGTTATTGAGTCATGTCATCTTATTGAAGATCTCCAGAGCGGTTCAGCCACCCTTTCCCGAGTCACAGTGAATTCCTGGCCGTCTCTTGAGGAACATGAAAAAAATTATATTCTGGAAGTCCTTGATGAGATGGAAGGCAACAAATCTAAGGCGGCAAAAATATTAGAGATCGACAGGGTTTCTCTCTGGCGAAAGATCAAAAGATATGGCCTTGATGTTCCAGACAACTGATTTGGGTGTAGAAATTTGCATTTGATCTTGGTCAAACCAGCTTTGCTGCCGCCTTCCGGATCTTTGACTGCACTCGTGCCGTAAGGTTTGGCTGGGTTTTTTTGCCAATCAATCCTGTAAATATTACGCCAACTGTGGCGGCACCTATCGTCTGTGCAGTCATTTTGAGTTGTTTTCTGGTTGCAAATAACCAACGTCCTACAACCCCTGGAGCAGCACATGAGGAAACCAGTACTGCTTTCTTTTTGGGCATATTAGCTTTTCTGTACTTGGGGGCATTCATGTCCCAAGACCAAAAGGCATACACAGCCAGTCGCTCCATAAAGCGTTTGAACAGAGCCGTGGCTGATCCAAAGTTAGTAGGTGAGGCCAGAATATAACCATCAGCCCACTCTATTTTGTTGATCAATTCCTGCATCCCATCTTGTAGCACACAACAACCCGGAACAGCTCCGGGCTGTTGTGTGCACTTTCGGCAATTAAGGCAGAATTCAATAGGGTGTTCACGTAGACGGACAACCTCGACTATTGCCCCAGCTGACTCGACCGCCAGTATTAGAGCTTCGACAGTTTGGTCTGTAACGCCATTGTCCCGATATGAAGCATTAATTACGAGTATTTTTGCCATAATTTTTAATTGTATGATTTGAAAATGGACCTTGCAGTCCTCTCGAACGATTCGTCAGGATTTTCACTGTCCCCGAAGTGGTCCAGGATCAATTACATTGCAGAGAGGAGAACACGGGGGATTACTTCATCTGCGTTTTCTACTAGTATTACTTCAATCTTATCCAATACATCGGGTGGTAATATTGCCACTTCCTCCTTGTTCGCCAGTGGTAACAGGACTGTTTTAATTCCCGCTCGCTGCGCTGCAAGCAGTTTTTCCCTGATTCCGCCGATGGGCAGAATGCGTCCACTTAGTGTCATTTCACCTGTCATGGCGACGTCTCTTCGTGCCGGACGTTTTGTTAAGAGCGAGAGAAGTGCAGCAAAAATGGTGATACCGGCGGACGGACCGTCTTTTGCAATGCCGCCTGCCGGGAAATGGATGTGAATGTCCATATCTTTAAAGAAGTATTCCTTAATGCCAAACTCTTCTGACCTGCTTCTGATAAGACTCAGCGCGGTTTGGGCGGATTCCTGCAACACTTCTCCAAGGGATCCGGTGAGTAAAAGATTACCATTACCCTTCATCGAAGCTGTTTCTACACTGATAATTTCCCCCCCAACACCGGACCAGACGAGACCTGTGGTTATTCCCACTTTGGGTTCACGCTCAGCGAAGTTCCTGATGAACTTACGAGGGCCCAGAAGGGTGGCGATGGTGCTTGACTCAATGTTTGTTTCGATTTCTGCCGTTTTAGAATCGAGATAGATCAGGGCAAGTTTACGGCAGACATTGGCAATCTCTCTTTCGAGGTTACGAAGACCGGATTCTCTGGTGTAATCACTGATCACTGTGGCGACAGCCTCCTCTGAAAAGTCTATGCCAACACTCTTTAATCCGGCTGCTTTCAGTTGACGAGGGATGATGAAATCACTGGCAATCTGACATTTTTCCTTCTCAGTATAGCCGGTGAACTCTATCAGCTCCATGCGGTCGAGCAGGGGACCCGGTAATTTCGAGACGTCGTTAGCTGTGGCGATGAACATGATCCGTGACAGATTGAAAGGGATATCAAGGTAAGAATCCATAAATTTAACATTTTGCTCGGGGTCCAGTACTTCCAGCATGACGGATGCAGGATCGCCCCGAAAGTCCTGACCTATTTTATCGATCTCGTCCAGCATGAAGACAGGGTTATTCACCGCCGCTCTTTTCAGTTCCATGATTATACGGCCGGGCATGGCACCCACGTAGGTGCGCCTGTGACCACGGAGTTCTGCTTCATCACGTAAGCCTGCCAGAGAAACTCTGATAAACTGGAGTTGCAGGGCTTCGGCAATAGCTCGCCCCACCGAAGTTTTTCCGGTTCCCGGCGGGCCGGTAAAGCAGAGAATAGGTCCTTTGCCGATGTCACTGGTGAGTTTTTGGTCGATTACTTGCCGAACGGTTTTTCGTAGTTCATCGAGATTAACGGGTTTGCCGAGATAATGTGCGGCACCGCTCTTCATCGCCTGTACCGCAGAATTGATGGTAGCAAAACCGGTTACCATGATGACCGGAATATCAGGAAAGGTGTGGTTGACTTCTTTAAGCAGTCCCAGTCCATCCATATGATCCATTTTCAGATCACTAATGATGAGATCAATATCCTCTGTTGCCAGGATTTTTAGAGCGGCAAGGCCATTCTCGGCAGTTTGGCATGCGTAACCATCTTTATTGAGGACATGCGCCATATTGCTCCTGGCGATATCTTCATCATCTACAATAAGAATATTTTGTTTAACTCTGCCCCGTAATGTTTTAGCAGCCAGAAATTCAAGGATACGCTGTTTGACCTGGGCTAGTCCGCAATGTCGCCCGTCAAGTATGGATTGAACCCGTGCCATATCCAGAGTCCCTTTTGTGGACACATTCCAGGGAAGGGAACTGATCAACTCAATGTAATTGAGACCAACTGAGAACTCAGCGACAGCGGAATCGGTCGTCGCCAGTTTCGCCAGTTCTTTATTGGCTGCATCCAAGGCATGTTGGGGGAGATTCGCCTCGTTAATCTGTTTTTGCAGTTTGGTCAGAGGAGACTCTTCCTGGTCTGTTTTTTCAGGAACAATATCGTCTTTTTTGGGGCTTTTTTTGAAAAACATAATGTGTGTCCTCGTGGTTACAGGTGAAACTGCTGCATTTTTCTGCAAGTTACTTTTACCATATAATATAAAAAAGTACTCTTTTGTTGTGAGGTTAGTGTTTGCCCGGCAAACATACAGGGCCGACGCTCGGATCTCATCAGGATTGTCGGCAATGAGGTGACAGAAGAAATAGACTCGAAGATTAAGGCACGCTTTTGTATATGAAAATTGTGGGATGAATTTATCTTATTGGACGGTTGTCTGGCCTGGCTCTATATCGTCCATCTGTTAGAATTTGTTCAAGTTATCAGACCTCTACGAGCATAAGTAATTGTAGGGGCCGTTGCATAATGAAACGCCTTGCACGTCTAAAGCTTGGTCTCCGGTTTGTAATCATCTTCTGTCAGACAGGAGCTTGCATTAATATAATGTAATAATAACTATAGTATAGGCAGTTTCTGTTGTTTTAAGAGGGTGTCTGCTTGCTCATCTCTTCAGGTCCTGAGAGGCAAAAACGCGTTGCTTTATGCAACGCCAGAGGATAATCCGGAAACTATGCTGCTAGCTGTATAGTATTATTATATATATTTGAAATACTAGTGATGTTTTGTTGCATATTGCAACAAATATCACGTTTGTTGGTAACTCGATATGTAGCTATAATTAAAGGAATATATTGATATAGGAGACTGGCATTAAGATTGCAATACTTAACTCAAAGAAAGGTTCGGCATCATCTCCTCTACACAATTGCCGGTTGGCTGAAAAATATAGCAAATAGTTAATATTCATCTTAAAGGAGAAATGGAAATGAGACAAAATGACCCTCATCAAACTCAGTTGTCAGTTCACCAAACCACTCGCAAATCAAAGACCGCTAGTGTCAGTAAAACTACTGCTACGACAAAAGCGACCCAAACGGCTTACCGCAAGAAAAAGCCAATCGGAAAAATGGTTCTCTTTGGAGCGATGTCTCTGGGGGCTTATGCCCTGTTATTATCTAACATGAAGATCGTTACAGATACTTTTACGTTAGGAGGATGGTATGGGGCGCTTCCCGTTGGCACGGCCTTCTTGTTTTCTTTTGTGCACGGCGCTTTTGCCAGCAACTTACTCAGCGTTCTGGGACTTGAACCAAAGAAAGCTTGATTATAACAGGAAGTACAACCTATCACCCCCAAGTAGGAGAAAGTGAATTCATGAAGAAAATTCTAACTATTTTAATGGCAGTATTGATAGGCAGCTTACTGGTACACAATGCCTATGCAGGCGGCCCACCACCTAAAAACGTGATGAAAGGTATTTTTACTCAGCTTGATCCAGCGACCAAAACTGTAACTATAAAAATTGATGGACATGATGATCTAAGAGTCCTGAATATTGGTCCGGATGTGAACATCGATAAGATAGTTCTCGATAAAAAAGTTATGGTCAGCCTTGACCCCGATGCTGGACCAAATGTGATAAAAGACGTGTCCGTGATGTTTTTTGAGATGACCGTCACTAAGGTTATTGCCCTTCTTATCATCGGCCTTATCGGAGGTCTGCTTTCTGGGTTTATCGGCTCGGGTGGAGCATTCGTTCTCACTCCTGCGATGATGTCTCTGGGCGCCCCAGGTGCTGTAGCGGTGGCCAGCAATATGTGCCATAAGTTTCCAAAGGCCATGGTCGGCGCTTATAAACGATGGAAATACGGACAAGTCGATATAAAGCTTGGCTTGGTGATGGCGGTAACCGCGATTATTGGTGTTGAGATCGGTATTAGAATTCAACAGATGATCCTCAATCATTGGGGCAACGCAGGCTCTAACCTTTATGTGAGTGTGGTCTTTGTTCTGGTTCTGGCCATTGTTGGTGGATACATTCTGCGTGATGCTTTAACTATGACTAAAGGAGCAACCGAGGCCAAAACATCGAACCTGGCCTTGAGACTTCAAAAAATTGAACTCTGGCCCATGATGGAATTTAAAGTGGCTAGAGTGCGAATTTCTGCCTGGATAACGGTTCCCGTTGGCCTCTTTACCGGAATGCTGGCAGCAACTATTGCAGTGGGCGGTTTTATCGGCGTGCCGGGAATGATTTATGTGGTTGGTGCGTCTGCCATGGTTGCCAGTGCTACCGAGCTTGTTGTTGCCTTTGTTATGGGCGCCTTTGGTTCTGTTCAGTGGGGGATAGCCGGTCTTATCGATATCCGCATGACTTTGCTCATTCTGGCGGGATCACTGATCGGCGTACAATTGGGGGCACTTGGGACGACCTATGTCAAGGATTATACGATTAAGCTGGTCATGGCAGCGGTAATGCTGATTGTTGCTGTTTCACGTGGGGCCAAAGTACCTCTTTATCTTGCTGACCTGGATCTTATTCCCCGCTTGCAGCATCAACTCTATGTCACTCTCGATGGCATAAGTTTCTGGGCATTGATGGTTGCGCTAGCAGTTGCCGGTGTTATAATCTCTGCCGCTATGATTAAAGGAATGCTTCTGGATCGCTCAGAAAAACAGGGGCAAGTCGTAAATAATGCTGTCGGTTGACAGACAGAAGTCTCACAAGCAATATAATAACCCGGTAAAACGGTAAGAAGGTCAGGATTGTTTGTTATTTCTCTTTGAGGGGTATTCATTTCAGTACCCCTCAAGGAGGTGCTAAGGGTCCAAAAATACACTGAGAAAATTAATTTTATTGATAAGGATGGCGTGATTTTTGATGTAACAACGTAAAGTTAGTCAAAGATGAACGGATAAGGCAAAAGGCTGGTTATGGATGAGAAAATACATCGCAACGTTACACAACTAACGGTTCTGCATAGGTCTAAGATCGACGATGCCGACGATGTCTCGCGACAGCGCAGTCTGGCCAAACAGTCCTGCATCCTTCTTGTGACCAGGGGTAGTCATCTGGCCGAACCGGTAATGGACTATGCGGTCAACGTAGCTGACCGGATGAAAAGCAAGATATTGGCCACTTATATAAATACTTCGCCACTTTTTGGTAACGGCGATGTGTATCACAAACAATTCGCTTTGGCGATGGAGCAGAACGCCGCGGAATTTAAAGAGAAGGCTGTCGCCAGAGGGGTAGACTTTGAATATGTTCAGGAATCAGGTAAAATAAGTAAAATAATCAGTAGATTATGCCATATTGTAAAAAGAATTGAGTTCGTACTTATTGATCAGGGAATAAAAATCGAAGAGGCGGCTTTTGGTTCACCTGTCCCTGTCTTCAACATCGTTTGTACCGATTCGCGAACAGGAAAGATGATTGAGAATCGCCAGGCAAACAAAAAATTACCAGAAGAAAAACACATTGCATTGACAAACAAAAAAAGCTATTGGATGAAAACCCTTGTGTTTGGAATAATAACAGGGGCGCTCTATGCCGCAGCTTTCAGTAATTTTGAGACGATCATGCATTATTTTACTAAAGGCGGGATATACACATTATTGCCTGTGGCTGCGGCCTTTGTTTTCTTCTACCTGCATGGTTCTTTTATCAGTAATTTATGGTCTGCTCTTAGAATCGAAGGTTCAAAGGTTACTGTTGAGAAAAATGCTGATGAATCCCAATCCGTCGAGAAACGTTCGGATACCAAACCGCGAGTTCAAACAGGGGCATAAGGTTTCGCCGCATAACTGGAGAAGTATATCATGCACGGACAATATATAAAGGGAGCCGCGATAATCCTGATGAACATGGTTAACACGAAGAGTGAGGTAAACGTACCTACAATTTTACAGACTCAGGAAGAAACATGTGCGCGATGATGGAGTCAATACTGGTAGCCGTCGATGTTTCCCACGTTAGTCGATCAGCTTTCAAACAGGCCTTGGCTTTGTCGTCATCGATGCGTGCAAAATTGTTGGTTGTAGGCGTGACCCCCAGGTATGAAGGGAATATGAGCCGACTGAAAATTAAAGATGCGAATAGACAGCTCAGCGAACCGTTTCGAAAGAGTGTTGAGGATGTGGCAGCCTATGCCGCGTCCTTAGGATTCGAGGTTCAGACCATCCATAGGACAGGTGAACCGAGTGAGGAAATAGTCCATGTGGCAGCGGAACAAGGCGTCGACCTGATTGTTCTTGGCAATGCAAAACGTTCAAAGGTAGAACTGGTGTTGTTCGGGGGATTGAGTTCAAAAGTAATAGCCGGTAGTCCCTGCGACGTCTTACTCGTGCCGGAAATGTCGGAAATTCGTTTTGGGAAAATTCTCGTTGGTATAAATGGTACTCCTGCAAGTCAAGCAGCCGGATTGCGAGCACTCGATCTGGCCGGGAGTTACGGCAGCGAGGTGCATGCCATTACTGCTATTGATATACCAACGGATCGGGGACTCCGTTATGGCGTGTTAAAAGACGCCAGGCAAAAGGGGTTCAAGGCTTTGGAAGCTATCACCAGGGAGGGAGAGCGGCTTGGGTTGCGTGTCGTGACTGAGTTGCAGGAAGCTTCTCCTGAAAAATGTCTGACAGGTTATGCTCACAAAAACGATATTCAACATATTATTTTGGGCTCAAAAGGTTATTCCGGAGTGAGTGATACTCTTTTAGGCAGTGTGGTGGAGCGGGTCGCTGCTCTGGCAACCTGTCCGGTTCAGGTAGTCAAAAGCAATGTGAAAAAGAAAACTGAAATGTAACGTGAACCGAGTGAGTGGTTCAGAGAATTCTTACAGAACCCCGGTAAAATGGAAGAAAGCCGGGATAAATTCCTTCACGAAATTCTTTCCCAGGAAGCAAGAAAAGAATTTCTAAGTCATTAAAAGGGGTGAATTATGGAACCTTCTATAGTGTTTGCTGAATTCATATTAGTCATGTGTGCAGCTCATCTTGTTGGCATGGCATCAGAGCACGTTGCTCAATGGTGGGCAGAGAGTCATCCTGAGCAACGTACCACCTCAGGAGATTTGGTTAAGAAAAACATTCGAAGCGATTGGTATGTTTTCTTTAGTTGCTCGGATCTCTATGGAAAAGAGCCGAAGAAAAAACAAGGTCCAGCTGTAAAACCTGCCGATAAAGCAAGACCTAGCCGTGACCAACGACCAACTTTGAGAGCTTAGTACCTTATGAAATCCTTCTTGGCTTCTCACAAGAAGGATTTAGGTGAAGGTACTTATCCCGCGACGCCTTTTGGCGGGATTAGAAATTTAAAGCTACCACCAAGGTACTTATTTAAAGCTACCACCAAGGTACTTATCCCCGGACAGCAATGGAAATAGAAAAAGCAGCCTCAAGGGGGTATTGAAAATAACACCCGACAAGTGAACATTGAAAAGAGTACCCGCAAGGGGCATTGAGAAGAATCCCGACTGTTTACAGGAGAAGTTCGCTTTTGCCATCATCTTGAATGGAACAGCCCATCGTCGTCTTTCTCATAAATGGTGCATGGTTTGAAGTGAAGAAAGGTGGATCGTGGCGGAGGATCTCAGCAATTTTGGGAGAACGTTTAAAGGTGCTGTCAAGAAAACGCCGAACCTCTCCTCTGTTCCAGCCTTTTGGGTGGATAAAACTGCGATAGATTGACAGGTCGCCCTCGTAAAAATCGGCTACCTCAAGACTCGATACTTCCTGGCTACAGACGGGTAGGTTGAAGATTGCCAAATTAAGAAAGGTGATGGCTTGGTAGTGGTCTTCCACAAAGCTGAGTGTTCGCTCTGCTTCCTCAGGTCCCTCAGAAGGAGTGCCAAAGAGTAGATATACATAGGTTGTAATACCAACGTCCTGCAGATTTTCCAGTACCCTTGCGGCAAGTTCCAGGTTGATCCCTTTTTGCATCCTGTTTAAAACCTCCTGATCTCCAGATTCAAGTCCAAGTTTCAGCATCCTGCAGCCAGAATCTTTTAAGCGGCGACAAAATTTTCTATCGGCAAGCAGTGTATCAATGCGGGCAAAACCATACCAGGGTACAGGTGGTGGTTTATCCGCCAGTGCCCTCATTGTTGAAGGACTGATTGCATTATCAAGGAGATGAATAAGGGCTGGGGTTGTGGCTGCGGTCAGTGAGTGCAGATCGGCGATGCTGGTATTCGGTGCGACGTGCTGATATGGATTATCTTCGCTTGTTTCCGGGCAGAAGCTGCATTTTTTCCAGAAACAGCCAAAAGAACTGGTATAGGGAAGGACGAAACCTGGTGAAAGATAGCCATTGTTCTTAAGTCCCTCATAGTATGGGCGAATGTGTGCTGATTTTCGTGGAGTTCCCAACAAGTTCAGGAGTGGTTCCTCCCCTTGGCCGCCAAACAGGTGATCGATTAACCCGGTAAAAGGGTTCGTCCACCGGGGGTGGCTTAACCAGGTTGTTACCAGACCACCGCCCAGGATGATTTTCACATCCGGATGGTGCGCTCTCAGGTAGCCAATCATTGCAAAGGTACATAGCGCCTGACTAAGATAATTCAGGGAAAAGCCAAAGTATCTGGAATTGTCAGTTTCAAGAAGCTCTTCAAGTCTTTTACTGAAGTATGGGTAAAAGATATTTGCCGAAAACTCTTTACTGGCAAGACGTAAATCGCCACTTTTAAGTGGGGATCTGCTGTCGTCCTGGTAATTCGCCAGTGACAGCTGGAGCCCAAACCCTTTCCCAGCTATTTCCAGGATTCGGTTAATATCTGCTACTGCCCGCCGATATCTGTCAGCATTGTTGTAGATTTCCCCTGTCTGCAAGGATGAAATATTTTGCTTGAGATGTTTCAGCGCTCTTTTTGACCATGTGTCTGCCGCAGGTTCAGCCGTATCGAAGAGGTAGTGTAACCCTTCAATATTCATGTCGCAAATCGTGCACGAGTGACCATGGGCCATAAGGGACGCAGAAAGGTAGGCAAGTGCGGCTGGTGGCTCGCAGGGCTTGGTAAGTGGCGGATGGACGATCAGCATGAAGGCTCTCTTTTGAATAATTTCCCGGTTTCTCTGGCTTCTTGCCAAAGTTGCACTATAATGTAGCCCGAGTTTGTAGATGATCAATCAAAAAAGACGAATATGGGAACCAGCTAGCAAAAACAGATCGAATTTCTTGCATCTTATTTCAGATTATTTTCAACTGAGTGCAATTGAGTTCAACACATTCTTGCTAGTCTTCCTGGGATTTTAAAAGAGAGGGTACGTGTGGATATCAGTCAGTTCCGTCGGGAATATTTAAAGGGAGGTCTCTCTCGTTCTAATCTCAATGTAAATCCGATTTTCCAGTTTTCAGAGTGGTTTGATCAAGCTCGGAAAACCGAAATATCCGATCCAACAGCTATGGCTTTGGCGACTGTTGGCAGCAACGGGCAACCAAGTCAGCGGACAGTGTTGTTGAAGTACTTTGACGAGAAAGGCTTTGTTTTTTTTACCAATTTTGAGAGTCGTAAAGCTAAAGAAATAAAGAATAATTCCAAGGTCAGTCTACTCTTTGTCTGGCTCGATCTTGAGCGGCAGGTTATGATTAACGGAATTTCCTCCAGAATATCAGCTGCCGAATCAGCGAAATATTTTATGACCAGGCCAAAGGAAAGTCAGATGGCAGCCTGGGTTTCAAGCCAGAGTCACCCCTTGACGTCAAGGCAGATTCTGTTACAGAAATTTCAGGAGATGAAAACAAAGATTGGGGAAGGGAAGGTGCCGCTACCATCGTTTTGGGGCGGTTACCGAGTCGAACCTGTTGAAATTGAGTTTTGGCAGGGCAGGAAAAACCGTCTTCATGATCGTTTCCTTTATACTAAGATAGCTGATTCGAACGAATGGGCTATCGAACGACTGGCCCCCTGAGAGGTTCTCTCCTTTTATTAAAGGAAAGCTGTAGTACATTCGTGTTCTGAAATGGGTTCTTTTTCATGAAGATTAAAGAGGTTAGTGACGTAAATGAAAGTTAAAATCCCGGGCCAGCCTGATCCGGACATCTTCCGTGACAGGAAAAAATATGCTCTCTGGTTTGCTTTCTTCCTGTTGGGGGCATGTGTCAGTGTAGGTGTTGCCGTATTTGCTGTCTATTTTGGCACTCCTCATTACAAGAATCTGGACAATTGGCTTATTGGCACTCTGGTTGGATCATCTTTTGGTGTTACCTGGTTCGGAAACCGGCTGCAAGCCTATAAAAAGCTCTACCGGCCCCATCTAGAAAAACTTTTGGAGCTCCGCTCGAATCATCCTGAAATAGAGATATATTGCGCGAAGGTGGAAGCAATGGGCAGAGGGCTGATAAGGGCAGAATATGACGCATTTATTGAGTACTCAGAGAGCCACTCTGAAGCTCCCTTTGCTTGATAATGCCAGGCGAAAGGGAAGAATAAAACTGATTATCAGGAGAAAAGAGTGTGTCCCAACCGAAAATCTTTGCCATAGGTGATATTCATGGCTGCGCTACGCGGCTTTCCACACTGCTTGGTCGTATACCCTATGATCGAAAAAGGGATACGCTGATCTTTGTTGGGGATTATATCAATCGTGGGCCGGACACAAAAGGTGTGCTCGATATTCTGCTTGAGCTGAAAGAGAGTTGTGCAAATATACATTTCCTCAAGGGTAACCACGAACAAGAGCTCCTTGAATACAGTGCCTCCGGTCATATGGACTCCTTGCGGGCGCTTCGGGGGATGGGGGTTGAGGCAACGGTCGAGAGCTATGGCGCCAGGGTAAATTCCCTTACAGGGCTTGTTTGTTTCCCGTTGGAACATCGGGAATTTCTCCATTCTCTTAAGTTTTTCCATCTCCAAGATGACTATCTTTTTATTCACGCCGATATTAACAAGGAGATGCTTCGCTGTCCTATGAAGGAGTCTGAGGGGAGGATGCAACGCTATATTATGGAGACGGGGTTGCTCTCCAGTAGACGGTTAGCTCAGGAACAAACGACTGATATCGATACCGTTATCGTTTTTGGGCATATTCCCTTTGCCTCACCCCTGCTTTTAGCAGACCGTATTGGCATTGATACTGGTGCTGTTTACGGCAATATGCTGACAGCAGTGGAGTTACCCTCGCTCCGTTTCTTTCATGCCTGAAAAGCCTTCTGTCTCTCTCGTTTTATAATTACCTGCCAAGAACTCTTCTGCCAGACGAATCGAAGTGGCATCGTCGTTCATTATTCCGTCAAGAAATCTGCTGAAACCCAGTAGCCTTCCTATCATAATGAGCCGTTCGTGGACGATTTCCTTCGTTGCCCCCGTCAGAGTGGCGGTAATAAGGTCTTCTATTACTGTTGTGTAAAACCCATTTTTTTCCAGAACGTGCTGAAGGAAAAGGGCGCGACGGTGGCCTCGTTCCCGGCCTGCTCCTCCCCCTTTGAAACGGAAACGGATATAATTTGCATGGGTATCCCGACCGCAGATCGCATCCAGCATGGCGAAATGGAATTCAACACGGGCGTTAAGGTTGAGATAGTCCCGGGCTGCCAGGGCGTAATTAAAGGATCCGGCTGGCCTGCGTCCTCGACCACTCAACATGGTCTGAGACATGATGTTGCCCATTGCCTCACCATCAGGGCTGGAATGCCAGCTTAGCTCTGGAGTCATCAGCCCGTCACAAAGTGCTGCAAGGGGAATGGAGAGGACATCTTCCCGGCCAAGAGGTTTATGGAAAGACAGCTGCTTTCTGAGAAAACTCTCCTCTGTCCTGCGCAGTCCCCCACCAAGGTCGATGACCAAAAAGGAAAAAGGAACGCCAATGTCAAGAGGACGCAGCAAGCTGCCTGCAAAATCCATAACCATGTCCCCGGTGTCGAACATGGCCATCACAGCCATTTCATGGGAATAACGAATAATATCGTGCAGAGAACGACATTCGAGGAGGGAAAAGGTCGAACCATAGGCATCTGTTAAATTGAGAGGGACAATTAACTTGCGTAGGGCCTCCCGTTCAGGGGAGATGGTTTCTGCCCGCAGGCTGGTTAACAGATCAGTTTGCTTGCCTTTAGCCTGTTCTTTTCGTTTCGTAAAAGCTTTGAAGGCTGCCTCGCGCACTGATTCCGGGGCCTCGCGTACCGTTCCATCATCTGCATCAAGTATGATCCACTGATTTTTGACCAGAGTTGTGGAAGCGTTCCGGGTGCCGGTGAGCATGGGTATCCCAAGTTCTCTTGCAACACAGGAAAGGTGATCCGTCGGATTTCCAATGTCGACAACGGCACCGCTGCACTGGGCAAAAAGATGGGATGCATCGACGATGCTTTGGGAGAGAACGAGAATGGTCGGTTGTTGATCCAGTTCATTGTTCCTATCTTTATCCAAGGCTACAAGATCTGCAAGGGAGAGGGCAATGCGCACACAGCCGATAACTTTGCCCGAAGAAGCACATGTGCCGGAGAGCAGGCGTTTCGCTGTGTCGTGGGATGGATTACGGCGTCCTTTAGAGGCGAGCCTGAGGGGTCTTGATTGGAGGAGCGATAAACCGGAAGTGGATGAAAATGCCCATTCAATATCCTGGGCCATGCCCCAGATATTTTCCAGAAGTTGTCCATACCGCATCAGGTCGTAGATGGTAGCCACTTCCAGCAGCGGCTGACTGGCTTCATCTGCAGAAAGTTGTTCCAGTTCGACTCCGCCTTCTTTTTTTGCCACCTCGCGGATAGTTTTGACACCTATCTCGGCCTGGTCCATGATCTCTGCTTCGATAGTGTTAATCTCTTGGATCGTTCGCTCTTCCTGCGTCTTTAATTGTTTCTGTCTCAATGGGCAGGACAGAGCGCTGGGGGCGATAAAGATCAGCCGGTGATGAGCCTCCTACTGCCTGGGTTCCGAGTCCCGGCACACAGCTGATCAGCATCCTGCCATTTTCCGGCTCTGAGGGATCAACGGTAAAAAGGACTCCCGCACAGTCGACATCAGCCATAACCTGGCAGAGAACGGCAAGGTCAATATCCAAAGGAGGAAGGCCCGCATTCACTCGATAGGAGATGGCTCTGGCACTGAAACCGCTGGCCAAAACTTCCTTGTAGGCCACCAGGAGTGATTGACTGCCAATGACATTGAGGATCGAGGTATATTGTCCGGCAAAAGAGCGTTCTACCCCATCCTCGGATACACCACTGCTGCGTACGGAGATGGCAAGAGAAGAAGATTCTCCGGGTTGCTGGCCCATCCTCTCTTTGAGGAGATGGTAATTGTTTTCCAAGTCCCGGGCCAGATCATCCGGCAGTGGAGCGTCAAGAATTTTTCTGGTTATACGGTCAGCGGCGAAGTTGAGATCACTCATGCCTCGGTCCATGTCACGCAGCAATCTGCGGATATCCGCAGCAAGCGTTTCCATGGAAAGAAAACGCCTGGTTCCTGCAGTTGTACAGACAAATCCGTCGGGAACCGGCAAGGTCAACCTTCGCAGTCTGGCCAGGTTGGCAGCTTTCGTTCCGGCTATTCCTGCTGCATCTCTTCGCAGGGTGTCCAGCGGAATACAATACCCATCCCGCCTTTTATCCTGCAGCCGGTCAAGGTGAGCGAGGGTTTTTTCCGCCAGTTGGCCATGGAATCGGTAGAGAGAAGAGTGTGTGTCGTTTGACAGGAGGTTGAGGCCATCGACCAGCTCGGCGGTGGTGCTGATCAGCTCTGTTGCCAGCCGTCGCACTTCGTCGGTCTCTCCCCGGATCAACAGGGTATCAATTTGGGCGATATTTTCCAGGGCAATACCGTTATTTTCGAGGAAGATACGGAACGCATGATATCGAGCCTTGAGGTTATGGATGGCGAATGCTTCCTTCTGCTCTTTATGGTTCTGGAAGGCTTCGATGACTTTTGTAAAAGGATTGACCAATTTCATGACTCTTCTCCCGTTTGCTGACCTTGAGGGATGGAGACCGGCGATTTTCTCAGTCTGCCTGCTGGATTTGATTCGGCCGCTGTGCGCAGGCTGCGGTGGGTCGCCGATTTTTTGCTGAAGGGCAGGAGAAAGGTATCCGCAAATTTATCAAAGAGTTCCTGGCTCAACTCATCGCTATAGAGGCTGGTATCCCGTTGTCTGGAATAGGTGGTCAGGGCGCCAAGGACAAAAAGGGCCGAGCGCAGGACGTCTTTTTCTTCAAATTTCATCCGGCCGACAACCAGATCTCCTTTCCAAAAGACCTTGAAATCCATGGCTCCCAGCACATCGCTGATAAAGAGTGCTCGTCTCGCGCGTCTGGTTTGGTCGGCGAGGCCGCCAATAAACCGGAAGTAGATGTAATTGCGGTGCCGGTCGCTGGCGAGATGGGCATCAATGACACTGAAATGGTAGCCCAGCCGCAGACTCAGATTCATATATTCCTGGCTGATGATGGCCAGGTTATTACCGGACATCTCGGGAGATACGCTGCTGAGTCGTGATGTTCTGGGAATGGAAGAGATGATATCTCGCAGGCCAAGTGTCGGCAGCTCCTCGCCAGTAGCCTGGGGATGCAGTAATCCATCAAGAAAAATCGCAAAAGGCTCCGAGAGTACGTCGGCGGGCCCTGGTTGTTGCACCGAGCCATCCGGCAGACCTCCGCCGATATCCAGGAGGTTGATATCCATCTGCGCCGGCAGATGGAGCCGTGTCGTTCGAATGCCACTCAGTCCTGGACGTCTTTCCTGGAAATGTGCCAACTCATCTACTGCCATTTCATGGCAGAAATGAATAATGTCATGAAAGGAACGGCAGTTCTCCGCAGAAAAATTAGGGTCATCCGGATTGACGAGTTTAAGCGGAGATATAAATCGCAACAGCCTGCGGAGTATCCGATATTCAGGATCTATGGGAGAGAAGCCGTTGTCACTGTTGCCCTGTTGCAGAAGATGGTTGAGGACTCCTTTATAGACACAGCAATGCCCGGCATCCACCGTGACCTCTGTACCGTTGGGCAGTTGCTCAAGAATTCCGGGAACACCGAACAGCGCAGGCAAACTGAGTTCCCGCGCCACCGTAGCCAGGTGGCCGATGGGGTTACCATGCTCAGTGAGTATAGCTGAAGCCCTGTGGAGAATAGGAGTGAGCTGCGGGGTGGCAATTGGCGCCACTGCAACACCACCAACGGGGAAGTCGTTGAGGTTGGTGTCTTGTGTGACATGGAAAACTGTCCCAGCAGCGACACCGGATTGGATGACCTGGCCACCTCTGCCAAGGACAATGGAGTTCTCCTGTTCTTGTTCAAGTTCAAGGGGCGTGGGTTCCACAGGTTTTTCCAGGAAGGGGAAAAGCCGGGTAACGACGAATTTGTCATTCTCCAGGTATTCCCAGTGCATTATTACGGGAACCCCCATGATTCTTTCCAGGGTCATGGCTGTTTCCGCAAGAGCCTGGATCTCTTGGGGCAGGATGGTGGCCGAACCACGCCGGAAGTGTCCTTGTTGTGGGGGGTGGTGCGTGGCCTGCAGTCCATCAGGAAATGTTTGTTTTATGCTTTTCGGGGCCAAGGTCGAAGAGACGAAATCAAAAGGGAAGATGCGTCGTAAATGGTGGATATCCATTTCCTGTCGATGACCGGGGAGCCATGACGTAGCAGTCAGCATTGGTGTGGCGGTCTTGATGGTGGCTCGGGTTGTAATGGTACCGCGGGCGAGAGCGTTGGACGCGGTTCGAAGAAAGAGCGCAAAATTGGGCTCGGTGTCAGGGTAAAGAGTGTGACAGCGCTCCGCGACGATCTCGATGATACGGATAATCCCTTTAAGGAATAAATCTTCGAGGGAGGTCTTTTCGGTATCTCTCGTAATGCTTTCTTGTGGAGACGGTGAGCTTGGACTGGGACTACCGGTTGCCTGTTCAAGGGGAAGGGTATCCTCCGCCAGCATGACCAAACTGTCAAGGTCGTCTTCTTTGAGCAAAAATTCGCCAAGATCCCGGGGATCATCTGGTTGGCCATTAAGACGGGTGGCAGAAATGGACAGGAGTGGGCTGCGGTGTTCCTTCAGCATTGGCTGCAGAAAGTTGCTGAGACTCCCTGTTACCAGCTCGAATGACAGTATCGTTTCGGATGGGGCTGCCGAGGTTGTTTTGTTCAGTATGGCCCGGACGGCATCACTGGAAACTACCAGGCCGTCACGTGCTTTGATTCCAGGATGGTGGCGCAGTTCAGCGAGGCAGACAAGATCAATGCCTACCAGAGGTTCAAGTTCCCAGCTCAGGGATTCAAGGGGAAGAACCGGAGGGCAGGAGAGGGCTATGGTATTGCCGGCGAGGATGTCATCGAGAATGACCCGGATCTCCTGGTAACGGTCATAAAGCGGGACATAGCCGTTATTGGTCAGGGCGTTAAGATTGTAGGTAACATGGTGCACATGACTGGCAATGGTCCGGACCGAGTTTTCCAGAAAGGTTCGGTCGAAGATATATTCTCCGCCGAGGGCGCGGTCCATGGCTGAGATCTGCTCAAATACCAGGGTGTTGAGCTGAAGAATCTTTCTGAAATTGTTGAAGAGAGCCTTGACCCTCCAGATATCAATTTCCTGTGTCCCGCTTATGGGCTGATTCATGTTATTACGAAATAGGTGGCGCCACATGCCTGCTTCTCCTGCCTGATACTGTCTGTTGGCCGGGCTGCCTCCCGCCGTTCTGGAGGTGGGGAGTCTTAAAAACCGGAGAGATTGAAACAACGATGCTATTCTATACGGTTTTATTCCATTTTCCAATGGTCTGTTAGAATGTTCATGAAAAATGCGGGCTAACAACAGATGATGGGAGCGCCGGGAACTGGTGCTTTTATCTGGAACAGACCGGGCAGATATTTATCCCTTTACTACCGCCAGGGGTTTCAGCGTTGTAACTATTTCAACCAGGTCTCGCTGGTTGTTCATCACTTCGTCGATATTCTTATAGGCCCCTGCGGCCTCATCGAGATCATTTTTATGGTGAATGGCGTGTAGAATGCCTTGTTTTTCGAGGCGGTGGATCTCTTGTTTGAGGTCAAGTTCCCGCCTTGCCTGCTTTCTGCCGAGTCTTCTTCCGGCCCCGTGTGAGCAGGAATTAAAACTTTCTTTGTTGCCGAGACCACGAACTATATGACTGGTACTTCCCTGGGAACCGGGAATAATCCCTAGCTCGCCAGCTGCAGCCCGGGTTGCACCTTTTCGGTGAACCTGTGTCTCCTTGCCAAAATGGTATTCCAGCGAGGCGTAATTATGGGCAACATCAATGGCCGGGGAAAAGGAGACAGATGGTTCAAAATCCAGCAGAATTTCGCTGACTCTGTGCATCATGGTTCGTCGATTGGCCGCAGCGAATTGAACACAATAGTTCATCTCATTGAGATAGTATTGTCCTTTGTCGGACTGAAGAGGGAGATAGTCCAGCTGCCATTTGGCTGGAATCTTTGTACCATGTGCCTGATTGTATGCTGTCGCGAGTCGATTGTAGTGGCCTGCGACCTGATAGCCGATGTTTCTGCTGCCCGAGTGAATCATCAGCCAGATATAGCCATCATCTCCCAGTTGCAGTTCGATGAAATGGTTCCCGCCGCCGAGGGTGCCGAGTTGCATTCGACCATTATCATATTCCCGGCAGACGATAGGCAAATCTTTTTCAGGTTGTTTACTCCTAAAGTCAGGCATCCACTCGACGGGTTGCAATTTTTTGTGGCGCTTGAAACCGAGAGGGACTGTCAGCTGGACAGTCTTGATGATTTTTTTCAGTTGCGCCTTTTCCATATGGCGCAGGGAGGTCTGCACTGCACATATTCCGCAACCAATGTCAACTCCCACCGCATTGGGGATGACTACGTCTTTGGTTGCCGCCACACCGCCAATCGGCATGCCGTAGCCAACATGGGCGTCCGGCATGATTGCCACATGGTGGTGGAGGAAAGGCAGATTAGCGAGATTTTTTGCCTGCTCCAGGGTGTCACGGTCGATATGTTCCAACCATAGTAAAATCGGTCGTCTTTCCGTATCTATTGTTTTGATCATGGGCGTTGTCTATTTTTGCTTTTTTGGTTGATCTGCACCTTGGTGAAATCAAAACGTATTTATAATAAAGACTCTAAACACTCGGGCAACTGGAGGCGAATGATTTTAGGACTCCAGAGCCTCCAGAGTGCTCATGACAACGTTTTTTTGAACCGTCCGATCGCAATGGTCAGGAAGGTGAATGATAGAATGGTTTGGGCAACAATTGCCGGCCAAAGGGATGATATTCCAACATCTTTCATAACAATTCCCCGCAACACCTCAAGATACCAGCGCATAGGATTTACGATAGTCGCGTAGCGAACAGGGTCGGGCATATTGCTGATAGGAAACATGAAACCGCTCAGCATAACCGAGGGCATGAGGATCAGAAAGCTGGTCAGCAAAGCCTGCTGTTGAGTCGACGCGCTGCCGCTGATAATTAAGGCGATACCCATGTTCCCGGCGAGGTAAATTCCGGTCAAACCATAGAGGAGGATGAGACTGCCTTTGACGTGGACGCCAAAAAGGAAGTAGGCCACGATGAGCATGACCGACATCGTGATATAGCCGGTAATCATGTAGGGAATAGTCTTGCCGAGGATAAATTCAATACCGCGGATTGGGGTGACCATGACCTGTTCGATGGTGCCGATTTCCTTTTCCCGGACGATGCCGATACTGGTGAGAAGCAGGCTGAAGATATAGAGCATAGTGGCAATCAGTGAGGGAACATAATAATATTTACTTTCCTGGTTGACGTTGTACCAGGCGCGGCTCTCGGTTTTGATTTGAAGTGGTGATGTTGTGATGCCTTTTCGCCCCTGTCGCTCCTTTAAGCGTTTGTCATTGTAATCACTGACAATAAAGCCAGCATAACCAAGAACGATAGAGGTGCTGTTGCTGTCAGTGCCGTCGGTGATAAGCTGAACATCGGCCGTTTGCCCGGTGAGGATATCTTTGCTGAATCCTGCTGAAATCTGCAGTACGGCGCGGACATCGCTACGATCAAGCAGGGGAGCGATCTCGCTTTGGGACACCAGATTTTTGGTAACACGAAAATATTCACCGGCAGTAAAGGCGCTGATCAGTTCTCTTGAAGCTGGCGTCTTGTCCATATCCAGCACTGCCAGGCGGATATTGGTGACATCTGTAGTCAGGGCGAAGGCCATGATGGTCATCTGGATTACAGGCATACCGAAAATAACCACCCGCATCCGGGGGTCGCGGAGCATCTGCAGGAATTCCTTGATGAGCATGCGGAAAAGTCGTTGCAGCATCTGTTACTCCAGTTTGAAGGAAAAACTGCGGTTGGCTATAATTATCATCAAGGTCGCGTAAACGACTAAAAACAAGGCATCAAGCCAAAGAATCTCCAGACCGATACCTTTTAAATAAATGCCTCGCAGGATGGCGATGAAATAGCGGGCCGGGACGATATAGGTGAGAAACTGCAGCGGCACCGGCATATTTTCGATGGCGAAAACGAAACCACTCAGGATAAGCGTCGGCAGAAAACCGGCAATGATAGCCAGCTGATTGGCAAGGACCTGCGATTTGAGTTTAATGCTGAGCGTCATGCCAAAAAACAGGGCACCGGTCAGAAAAAGAGAAGAGAGAGCAAACAACAATCCGGCATTGCCGACTATCGGTACATCGAAAATCCATTTGCCTATCAGAACGGCCATAGCCACATCGGTCATGCCAATACAGAAGTAAGGGATAACCTTGCCGAAAATCAGTTCAGGTCCGCGTAGCGGGGTGCTGATCAACTGTTCCATAGTCCCTGTTTCCCACTCTTTGGCAACTGTGGTACTGGTGAGCAGGGCGGCGACAACGATCATGACCAGGGCGATAATGCCGGGAATGAGGACGTTCTGGCTTCTGAGATCCGGATTGTACCAGGAGCGCTGGAGTAATTCTATCGGTTGTTTCAGCTCTCCCCGTCCTTTGAGTTGCATCTGTTCCGAGGTAACCTGAAGGGCGTAAATGGTGCAGATGTTGGTCGCATAGCCCATGGCCAGCCGGGAGGTGTTGGCATCACTGCCGTCACCTATGATTTGAATTTTTACCGGTTTATTTGCCTGCACCTTGGCTGCAAAGTCACCGGGGATGACAAGCGCGACCATGGCCATACCCCGATCGAGATCATTTTGCAGACCACGGTAATTGTCACGAGAGCCTTTTATGGCAAAGTAGGGAGAACTCTGAAAAAGACTGAGCAACTCGCGGCTTTCCGGGGTTCGGGACTGATCCCAGACCACGGTGGGCACCAGCCGTAGATCAAGGGTAAGTGCATAGCCGTAGAGAAGGATGAGAACAAGCGGAATCGCTAGGGCCAGGGTCAGGCTTCGCCAGTCGCGGATAAGGTGCAGGGTTTCTTTGCGAGCGACAGCGGTGAGACGTCGGAGATTCATGGCTTTGTCGCCTCCCGGTCCCGTTCAGTGCCGTTTTTTCTGTCAACCGCTTCGATAAGGGAGATAAACACGTCCTCCATACTTGGCAGGATGGTCTCCATGCTCACGTTATCCGGGCTCAGGCCACTTTCAGTCAGAAGACGTTTGATCGCCACTGTGGCTACCGCATCGTCAGGGGTGACTATATGCAGGCCTGAGCCGAAGAGGGCTGCATCTCTGATTTCGGGCAGGGCTTTGAGCGAAGTGACTAAAGCCTGGGGATCGGCACAGCGCAGGTCGATGATCTTGTCCTGCATAAAGCGGGTTTTTAACTCCGTCGGCGACCCGGCGGCGATCATCTTTCCATCGTAGATGAGGGCAATACGGTCACAGTACTCGGCCTCCTCCATATAGTGGGTGGTGACGAAGATGGTGATGCCCTGATCCGCCATGGTGTAGATAAGGTCCCAGAATTGACGACGGCTGAGCGGATCGACACCGCTGGTCGGTTCATCGAGAAATATTATCGGTGGTTCATGGAGAATCGCGCAGGCAAGTGCCAGGCGTTGCTTCCAGCCACCGCTGAGTATAGCGGTAAGACTGGTTCTATGTTCCTGAAGACCGGCCATTTCCAGCGCCCACTTGAGGCGATCTTCAAGAAACTTACCGCGCAGGCCATAGATGCCACCGTAAAAACTGATGTTTTCCTCCACCGTGAGATCGTCGTAGAGGGAAAATTTTTGGCTCATGTAGCCGATATGTAGCTTTATCTGTTCAGTTTCGGTCAAAATGTCAAATCCTGCCACCGTCCCAGTTCCTGAACTGGGGCTGAGCAGCCCACAGAGCATGCGGATGGTCGTACTCTTGCCGGCCCCGTTAGGACCCAAAAAGCCGAAGATTTCACCTTTTGAAACCTTAAATCCGACATCGTCGACGGCTATGAATTCACCGAATTGTCGGGTTAAGTGTTCTACCTGGACGGCCAGGGCGTCAACGGCTGTTGTCGTGACGGGTGCAACGAGAGCGGTCTTCTGTACTTCCGTCGACGGCTGTTTGTCCGTTCCCAGTAAGCTGACAAAAACGTCCTCAAGGGATGGCTGGGTCTCACGGACCTGCTCATAATCGATATGGTTTTGATCGAGAAGCGTCGAGACCAGCTCTTTGGTCTCTTTGCTGTTTTGGCAGACCAGATGGACCGTGTCGCCGAACAAATTGACGCTTTTGGAAAAAGCTTTTTCACGTAGAAGACTGACTATCTTCCTGGCCTGACGAGATCTGATCGCCAGTATCTGGCCATCCATCAGAAGTTTAATTTCACTTGGTGTACCGACTGCCATCAATTTGCCCTGATCGATAAGTCCGACACGGTCGCAGCGTTCGGCTTCATCGAGATAGGCGGTGGTGATAAGCACGGCAACGTCCTGTTGTCGAAGTTGGTGGAGAATTCGCCAGAAGTCCCGTCGGCTCACCGGGTCGACACCATTAGTCGGTTCGTCAAGCAGAAGCACCTTAGGCGTGTGAATGAGGGCGCAGACAAGCTGGAGTTTTTGTTTCATGCCTCCGGAAAGATTACCCGCCCGACGACGGATAAAGGGTCGCATGTGACTGAAATCCAGCAGTTCATCTATACGGCTCTTCCGGCCTTTGCGACTCATGCCGTAGAGGTCGGCATAAAAATCGATATTTTCGCCAACGGTGAGGTCTTGATATAGCCCAAATTTCTGGCTCATATAGGCGAGTTGCTCTTTTACTGCGGCTGCCTCCGCAGAGGTATCAAAACCGGCAATACGGGCCGTGCCGGAATCGGGGTCCATGATGGTTGCCAACATCCGGAGACTGGTTGATTTGCCGGCGCCATCAGGGCCTACCAGTCCAAAGATTTCTCCCGGAAAGACAGTGAACCGCAACCCATCGACAGCTGTGAGTGGACCGAAATTCTTGGTCAATCCATCTGTATCAATTGCTGGAACGGTTTCTTCTGCTGCTTTTTGCAGAGTCATCGTTTTTCCGTGGAGGAAGAAATTGTTGTTTCCATCACTTCCATCACCCTATTGATCCGAGAACTCAATGAGTCCATCCGCAGGCATCCCGGGCTTCAGTTCGTTGTCGGGGTTATCGACCATGACCTTGATGCGGTACATGAGTTTGACCCGTTCTTCAAAAGTCTGCACCGTTTTCGGGGTGAATTCTGCCTGGCTGCTGATATAGCTTACCCGGCCCGGGTAGGTCTTCTTGGGAAAGGAATCAGTTGTGACAACCACCTGCTGACCCAGCTTGACCCGACCAAGGTCTGCTTCGTGGATATAGGCACGAAGCCACGGTTTATCGACACGGCCAAGGGTGAGCACGGGAGAAGCGGGATTGAGATATTCTCCTGCTTCTGCCGAGGTGCTGAGCACCACTGCATTCATCGGCGCGGTGAGCGTGGTGTAGTTCAGCTGTTGTTTGGCTTGATTTACGGTTTCTCCTGCCACCTGAACTTTGGCTCTCGCCTGGTCGATGCTTTCTTTGCGTGGACCGGCCTTGGTCAAGGCGTACTCTGCTTCAGCCTGTTTTAGCGCTGCCTCTGCACCATGAATCTGTTCGATACGTGGACCGACTTTTTGCAGCTCGAGTCTTTGTTTTGCGGCTTTGGTTCGTGCGCTGGCCTCTTTTGCCTGATTTTCTGCGGTTTCAAAGCGGAGCTGGTATGTTTCAAGAGTGTTTTTACTGACACCGTCTTCCTTGTAGAGGCTGAGGTAGCGATTCTGATCAATCCTGGCCTGTTTCAAATTGACGATTGCCGTTTGTTCGGCCGCTTTGGCACTGTTCAGATCTGCCTTGGCACTCTCAATATTCTCAATACGACTGCCGTTCTGCAATTCAGTCAGACTCTGCCGCGCCTGCATGACTTTGGCCGCAGCCCGGTCGATATCTTCCTTTCGGCTGCCTGCCTCAAGTTCAGCCAGGATCGATTTGCTATAGGCCAGATTTGCCTCTGTCTGTGCCAGAGCAATAGTTTGATCACGTTCTTCGAGTTTTGCCACCATTTGATGAGCCTTGACCGAGTCGCCTTCATCTACCAGCCGCTCTTTGAGACGACCGGGAATTCTGAAACTCATTTGGGTTTCAGTAACCTCAATATTGCCCGAAAATCTGAGTGACGAGGCATCGTGTCGGTGGTTGAAAACATTGAAGACAATGACGGCTATGATGATCGCAACCAGAAGAGGGAGAATGATGCGTAACCTTTTTTTCATATCTATGCCTTAGATGGAGAAAGAAATTGTTTTTTTATCCTGGCTATTCCTCCGAGGGAAAAGAGCCAGACAGAGTCGGATAGTTGATCAAGATTATTTTCTGTAGGGGCGCTGTCTTCACTTATTTTTTTGATGACCGTTGAGGCCAGCGCATAATAGATGCACTGGCCTATAATGCTAAAGGCACAGGGCATGAGTATTTCACGACCGGGGTTGATCTGCATTATGTCTGCAATAATGGTCAGCAGGAGCTCTTTGTGCGGATTTATGTACCGGTTCAAAATGGGTTCAAAGGCGGGACTGGGCTCGAGCAGTTCTCTTGCAATAAGACGACCTTGCCCGGACATTCCTCCCCAACCGTCCTGGCTTTGTAATCGATAAAACATTGCTCTAATAAAAAAACGGAGACGTTGTTTCGGGTCGGCTTGGTCGTCTGTATCTGATGTTGCGGGAAAGCAGGTGAAGCCTGTATGAAAGACATCCTCAAGAACAGCGCCATAGAGCCCTTCCTTACCCTGGAAATGATAATTTATTGCGGCGACATTGACCTGAGCATCTTTGGCGATCTGGCGAATAGTGGTATCTTTAAAGCCCTCTCGGCCAAAGATAACTCCAGCCGATTTGAGAATCCGTTGTTTCGTTGGCGTTGTATGATCAGACATGGAAGCTCCTGCATAAAAGCTATATTAAAACGGAAGTATAAAACATCTGTTTGATACGAACAAGGGGCGACTGATTGTATTCAAAGAAAATGCGCGGTATCTCGAGGGAAAAATGAGAGAACACTTGTCCGACGCTCTTACTGAATTGCCCTGGTACAAACGGAAACTTCGAGAATATTATAGCTTTGAAGTGAGCCAGAAGAGAGGAGCTGTAACAGTCATTCTCCTGCCTCCTGCTCAGTTACACTTCTTGAATTGAAGTGTCCGCCTAAAAATGCCTCGGCGAGTTTCAAGGGGGTACTGTCGTCAGTCATGACTCCGTCGAGAAATCTGCTGAACCCCATTAATCTTCCCAGCATGATCAATCGCTCATAAACGATCTCTTTTGAGGCTCCTTCCAGTGAAGCGGTGATCAAATCGTCGGCAACTGTTGTGTAAAAAGAATTATTTTCAAGGATATGTCGGAGAAAAATAGCTCGCCTTCGACCTCGCTGCAATCCAGCGCCGCCACCCTTAAAACGAAAACGGATATAATTGGCATGGGAATCTCTGCCGCAGATTGCATCAAGCATGGCGAAATGGAATTCGACCCTGGCATTGAGATTGAGATAATCGCGAGCAGCCAGCGCATAATTAAAGGAGCCTGCGGGGCGAGTTGTTCTGGTATCCAACAATGTTTTAGAGAAGATGTCTGAAAGTGCATCGACATCGGGCCCGGAATGCCAACTTAACCCTGGTGTGAGAAGACCTTCACAAAACGCCGTCAAGGGAATGGAAAGGATATCATCTATCTTGAGTGGTTTATGCACAGCCAATCGTCTTCGTAGAGATTTGCTCTGGTCCCGGCGTAATCCACCCCCGACATCAATGACCAGGAAATCAAACGGAACTCCGATATCGAGAGGACGCAGCAACCCTCCCGCCTCTTCCATGATGCGATCCCCGACATTGAACATGGCCAGTACGGCCATCTCATGCGTGTACCTTACGATGTCATGGATCGATTTGCACTCCATTATCGAAAATGTCGGACCATAGGCATCGGTCAGGTTGAGTGGAACCACCAATTTTCGTAGTTTTTGTCGTTCCGGTGATATGGTGCTTTGGTTTGTAAGCCTTTTTTCCCCATTGTGTGTCTGCGTCTGGGTCGCTTTCTGCAGACGTTCGCCATATGCGAGACCGGCTGCAGCCCGGATCGGTTCCGGTGCCTCGACTACCAATCCCTGATCGGCATCAAGCATGATCCATTGCCCATCCTCCAAAGTCGCCAGCGCGTTATCTGCGCCGGTGATCATCGGAATACCATACTCTCTGGCAATACAGGATAAATGATCGGTCGGATTACCGACATCAATAATTGCTCCGACATAATTCTGCATGAGGCGTGCAGCATCGACGATGCTTTGGGGAAGGACAAGGATTGATGGATCTTCGCTGATATTATTGCGGTGGGAATCGTTGAAATGTTTCAGTTCTGTGGTCGAATGGACACGCTGCACTCTGCCAACTGTCTTTCCCGAGGAGGCGCACGTCCCGGACACCAGTGGTTCCGCCACCGGTGACAAACGTATCCGCCGTCCAATGCCTGCTACAAGATTCAATGGGCGGGCCTGGAGAATGGTCATTTTGCCATTCTTTCCATATGCCCATTCCACATCTTGAGGCTTGCCGGCCAGCCTCTCAATAGTTTCTCCGAAATGCACCAATTCGGCCAGGGATTCAACGGGGAGTAGAGATAAGGACGCTTCATCTTCAGGAACTTGCTCCTGACGTATCCCTCCGCCCTCTGTCGCGACTTCGCGAACTGTCTTATTCGGTATCTGGGCACCGTCCATGAGTCGTGTCGCCTGCTCTCCGCCGATTTTGCCTGGGGGCTCTCCATGTGATAATTTTGAGCTCTGGGATGCGTCACCGTCCTGCCAATTTCGCCATGGGTTATATAAATCGACCGGGGCAGATCCATCAACCGCCATGGTTCCCAAGCCAGGAACTGCGCTGATCAGCATTCGGCCACTTTCCGGTTGCGAAGGGTCACGGGTGAACATTACCCCGGCACAATACGGTTCGACCATCACCTGACATAATACCGCCAGATCAAAATCAACAGGGGGAAGACCTGCATTGAGGCGGTAGGAAATTGCTCTGGCACTGAAACCACTGGCAATCACCTCACGATATGCGTCAGCCAGTGCCTGGCGGCCAATGACATTAAGCATCGAAGAAAATTGGCCGGCAAAAGAGTGATCGGATCCGTCTTCAGATACACCGCTACTGCGAACGGATAAAGCCAGGGAGCCCGCCTTATTTTCGGTCCTGGAGAGTTGCAGATAGCCTTCCTCAATGGCCCGGCCGAGTGCCTCCGGCAATGGGCTGGCTAAGACCATCGCTCGTATCTCTTGGGCTGCAGTGGTTATATCTTTGTGGTCATGCTCGACATCCTGGAGCAGTTGACGAATAGAGCTGGCTAACTCTCCTGTGGTAAGAAAGCTTTTGCACGCCTCCGTTGTGATCACAAATCCATTAGGTACAGGCAAGGCCATATGCCTCAGGCGGGCGAGATTTGCGGCTTTTGCTCCTGCCTGAAAATATTCATCAGGGGCCAGGTCGTCCAGCTGAAGACAATAGACTACTTGAGCCGGGGCATCAGCAAGCTCTTTGAGCTGTTGATTCACCTCAGCAACCATGCGGCCATGAAGTGCATAGAGGCCGGCGTGAGCATCCCCCGACAAGAGATTGAGTCCGTCGACCAGTTCGCTGGTGACAATAAACAGTTCTTCTATCAAGGTATTGAGATTTCTTTCCTCCCCACGCATAAGCTGACCATCAATGGCGACAATCAATTCGAGTGCTTTGCCGTTGTTTTCAAGATAAATTCTGAAGGTATGATAACGTGCCTTCAGGTCTTCCAGTGCATTTTTTTCGCGCTGTTGCTTACGTTTTAAGAAAAAAGTAATCAGAGAATGGTATATGCTCATCGTCTTTTATTACGGGCTCTCAGTTAAATTCGTCAGCGTCTTCTCTGGTTGTTGGTACCGGAGCGCTCTGTTTGAAGGTCTTAGAGATGTCTTTGTCGAAGTGGCCAAGAAAGCTGGTCGCAAAAGTACTGAACAGGGCTTTGGTATCTGCATCAGTATAGAGACCGGTATCCCTCTGTCGCGAGAACGCAGTCAGAGCACCCAGGATGTAAAGTGCTGATCGCAATAAGCCTGTTTCAACCAATTTGAGTCTGCCGATGACAAGGTCGCCCTTGACTGTCACCTTAAAGTCCATTGCCTTAAGGACATCTCTGATAAACCCAGCTCTGCGAGCCCGTCGTTCAGGATCGGCAAGCCCACCGGCAAACCGAAAATAGACATAGTTGCGCTGATCATCACTTCCCAGGTGAGCATCAATTACACTGAAATGATAGCCAAGACGCAGACTGAGGTTCATATAGTCGCTGCTGACAATAGCAAGATTTTCCCCAAGATTTTCAGCTGGGGTCGCCAGAAGGCTCATGCTGCGGGGCATACCTGAAATGATATCTTTCAAACCAAGAGAGGGGAGGTCCGTCGTCCATGCCTCGGGTTGCAGCAGGCCATCCATAAAAATCGAAAATGGTTCAGAGCAGATATCGGAGCTGGTAGATTCGCTACCGGCATCGTTCTTCATTCCTCCACCAGTATCAAGAACCCTGATATCCATAGGAACATTGAGACGCATTCGTTTGGTTCGGATTGATCCCAGTCCCGGACGGCGTTCCTGGAAATGTGCCAGTTCGTCAACCGCTCTCTCATGGCAGAAATGAATGATATCGTGAAAGCTGCGACAGCCTTCGGGGGAAAAATCGGCTGAGTCCGGGTTGACCAGATGTAAAGGCATAATAAAACGTAAAAGGCGACGTAAGACTCTATATTCAGGGTCTGTTGGAGATAATTCCATCCCCGCGCTCCCGTGCAGCAGTAGGTTGTGTAGAATACCACGATAGACCGTTGATTCCCCGGCATCGACTGTCACCTCCGTTCCTTCCGGTAATCGACTCAATACGTCCGGTACTCCAAATATGGCAGGGAGACGTAATTCCCGGGCCACGGTCGCAAGATGGCCGGTGGCGCTCCCATATTCTGTCAGCACAGCTGCTGCTCGTTGCAGTATAGGCGTCAATTGAGGTGAAGCCACCCGGGCAACTGCCACAGCCCCTGCGGGAAAATCGGCAGGTGACATTTCATCTGTAACATGAATAATGCATCCTGCGGCAACCCCGGACTGCACCAGCTGGCCTCCCTGGCAGATGACTTGAGCATCTTTCTGTTCTTGTGCCAGTTGTTCGCCGGATATCTCTTTAAGGACAAGTTGGAGAGGAAAAATACGGGTGATACTATAAGTCCCATCCAAGGAGCATTCCCAGTGCAATGCGATTGGTACCCCAACCATTCGTTCAAGGGACATTGCTGTTTCGGCCAGTGCTTTCAGTTCCTTGTCGGCAACTACTCTTTTGGCAGAAGGAGGAGTGATCGACGATTGAATAAGATCGAAAGGGAATGTCCGGTGGAGTAGAAAAGTGTCAGTGTCATGCTCCGCTTCAGCAGGAGTAGAGGAAATTGAGAGTACATCAAAGGAGTTGGCGGATGCGGTACGGCTCTGCACCGTTCCTTTGCCTGCGATAGCAGGCGAACATCTTACAAAAACGGCATATTGGACAATATCTTTCGGCCCTGTTTTCGAGGTCCGTGTCAAGAGTGTACGGATAATACGTTCAAGGCAGCGGACATAAAGATTGACGGATAAATCATCTTTAAGGTGTGTTGGTGTTGAGGTGGTGATTCGTTTACCTTCAGACCGAATTGCGGGGGGATCAAAGGAAACTGAGCTCTCAGTCGAGTTGTCCGTTTGTTCGATGATCGTAAGCACCGACCGATCTCCGGTTGGTACGATGACAAATCTCCCGACTTCGCTGGCGAGTTCTGCGTCATCATCAACTTGAGTGACAACGACAGACAGCTTATTCGTTTCGCAGTTTTGCAATAGATTTTCCAGCTGCTCTCTCATCTCAATTCTGACTGAATTGGCAGAGATTTTGACTGTCTCAGAGCCTTCCGCAGTCGGCAGCCCGGCTAAGGCATTGGTGCCCTCAGAGGTAATGACAAAACCTTCCGGACCGTGGATACCCGGGTGATGACGCAACTCTGCCAGGCACACAAGATCAATTCCCACCAGTGGTTCCATCTCCCAGCCGATGTCTCGTAGCGGTAGAACCGGCGGACAGGCAAGTGCCCTGGTATTTCCTGAAAGAATGTCGTCGAGAATTGTCCGAATGTCCTGATAACGATCGTAGAGTGGAATATAGGCGTTGCCGGTGAGAGCATTGAGGTTGTAGGTAACGTGATGGACATGCGAGGCAATGGTACGAACCGTGGTTTCCAGGAAGGTTTTGTCGAAAATATACTCGCCGCCGAGGGCTTGTTCCATCTGAGCCATATTTTCCAGTACGGCATTATTTAAGAAGAGAATTCTCCTGAAATTGTTAAAAAGAGACTGAAGGCGCCAGATATTGATCTCAGCAATATTCGTACGGGAGGAACTTTCTTGCCCAAGTAGTCTCTTCCACCACATTTTCAAGCCTCCGCAGGGGTCGTCATATTGAGTGTCTTAGAAATTGTCTTCTTGTTTTTTTGCAGGAAAACAATTTTGTGAAGGCACTTATCCCCCACTGAATAGAGTCCCCGTGCTTTTCGGGGGTTAGTTTAGTTTCCATCCTAAAACGGTCCTTTTACCCTAACTCTTCGTTGTTCTCAAAATTTAATCCTCGGAATATCAACTATATGCCTGCGGCTAAATTTATCGAACGCCTCAATTTAGAATAAAATGCCTCGTTTTAGGATAGAAACTAGTTTATAGAAAGAGAAGGTGAAGCCACTCTACAGAACGGGATTCTTTACATTTAACCTCTAATGGGTATTTCCTTACATCCCGGTTTTTCAAGGTTATCGGGGTCAAAACCGCATTGAGGGGGATACAGAACAAGTTAGAAGCGCAGACTTCGACTTCGGCTCTGAATCACTAACCTTTTTTAAGCTGTCTCTGGACCTCGATTTTTTTTACACAATCCAATATGTCTCTGAGCTTGAATGGTTTGGCCACAAAATCAAAAGCACCCTTTCGATACGACTCTTTTGCTGTGTCCAATGTGGCAAATCCGGTAATAATAATAACATGGGTATCCGCGGCTGCTTGCTTGGCTTGCGTCAGGATCTGCATGCCGTCGACACCTTCCATTTTTAGATCGGTGATAACAATATCAAACGAAGTCTCTTTTAAACGGGCAAGGGCGGAAGCACTGTCTGTGAAGGCTTCAACCTCATAGCCTATTTTTTGAAATGCGGGTTTTAGTCGTTTGCAGACAATTGGTTCGTCGTCCAGGATGAGTATGCGAAGTTTGGAATCACCCTGGTTGGTCTCTTGTGTCATGTTACTCCTCCTATTGCTGTGTCCATGGCCTTTATGAACAGTTGCGTATGTAAGGCAACATCCTTGTCCGAGTGCATTTTCGCGTCAAGTTGTCGTGTGTATCCAACAAGTCCTCCCAGAATCCGCATACGCTCAGACATTCGCGGTTGAGAAAGTTTTTTAACCCTGCCAATCACAAGATCTCCGTGCACTTCAACTCGGAAGTCAAAATGTTCCAGTACCTGAGCAATAAATTTTGCTCGTCGTGAGCGGCGGATAAATTCGGTTACGCCGCCGAGAAACCTGAAATAGATCGAATTGTCATTAATCGTATCCGAAATATATGCATCGATTATAGTAAAATGATAGCCGAGACGCATGTTAATATTGAGATAATTTTCCATGACCACCGCCAGATTTCTCCCGATCTGTTTCGGGCTGGCCATTGATCCGGGAAAAGTACGGGTAAGGCTCGACATAAAACTGCCTAAATTAATAGCAACCGGGTCGGTACACCACATTCCTGACTCATCCAGGCCAAAAAGAAAATCACGTAAGGGCAGGGAGACAATCTCTTCCGGTGTGACGACTTGAGACTCCGGTGGGCAGCGTGTTCCGTCGCCTGCATCAATGATCATCAAACCAAGGGGAATCTCGGCTTTCAAACGTTTTGGGGCAGACATATACTGCGCACCGTTTTTCTCACTCAGGTGAATGAGCTCTTCAACTGCCTTCTCATGGATATACCGGGTAATGTCATGGAAAGTGCGACACTCCGACGGAGTGAAATTCTCATTTTGTGAGTCCAAGAGGTTGAGCGGGCTGATATGCTTGAGCAATCGGCGGAGTAGGCGGTACTCATAGAAATCTTCAAATACCTCCTCTTCGGTCAGTTCAAAACGATCAAGGGTGCTGATGTTGCCGCGATAGACAATGCCTTGGGTGGCATCCAGAGTGATTTCATCACCATTTTGCAACAGGGAGGTAGCTACCTCTGTATTGACGATTGTCGGCAACCGATATTCCCGTGCCAGCGATGCCATGTGACCTGTAGGAGAGCCGACGTCGGTGATGATTCCCATGGCCTTATGCATAATAGACGAAAATCGGGGCGAAGTATATCGAGTGACCATTATTGCCCCATAGGGGAAGTCTTTCAGGTCAGTGTCGTTTTCTACCAGAAACACCTTGCCTATGCCTACGCCTCGTTGAACCACCAGGCCTTTGTCTGAAAAAATAATTTCCGCGTTACGAGTGGCTTCACTCAGCTGTGGTTCCGGGGTGGAAGGAGCCCCCCATAAGCGCAATGGACGAGCCTGTAATACCAGTAACTGTCCTTTGGCATCATAAGTCCATTCAATTTCCTGAGGTCGCTTGTAGTAGCGCTCGATGCTCATCGCGACATGTGAAAGATTCTGCAGTTGTTCCAATGTCAGGGAGGGTGCATCTTGCAATTCTTTGGGAGTCTCTTCCCAGGTTACGCCGCCTCCAGGCGAAAGCACAAGTCTTTGTGGTTTCGCAGCAACGCTAAAAGAACGTACGGTATAAGGCGGGGTGCGATCAAGGGTAACAGTATCTGTTTTGTGATTACCCTGAACCACAGGTGCACAGAGCCCCCACATTGCATTGACAAGCATGGCGCCATCGCCCACATGCGGTGCATAGGTATGCAGTACGCCACCTATATGACTTTCGACCATGGCCTGGCAACCGACAGCCATTGCTGTCTCGTGTTCATGGTAACCTTTGTGTAGACGGTAGCTCCACGCCTCAAAGGAATAGGCGCTGGCCACGACTTTGCGGTAGTTGTTAAGGAGCTGGTCGTGAGAAGTATTCAGTATGGAATCATACTGCCCGGAAAAACTGGCATCTCCACCCTCGCCCCAGGCGCTGCTCCGCATGGCAATTGGAACTTTGGGGCGCTTTAAGCGCCCAGCCAGAGCATCATACTGAGCAAATATTTGCGCTGTAAGGTGACGCGGCATCGGAGTATTCAGAATGCTCTCCTGCATCTCACCTGCTAACTGTTCGAGAGCGGCGTCATCATTGGAATCCCAGTGCATCACCGCTTGTTCGGCTTTTTCCAGCAGGCCGTTTTGATTCATGAATTCAAAAAAAACCTGGGTCGTTATGACAAAGCCGTCAGGTATAGCCAATCCCAGACGATTATGGATATCGCCAAGTTTTGCCATCTTCTCGCCAACCTGTTCGCTCATTTCAGAGCTCAGGTCACTGAGAGGGAGGACGAGATTGCCTGACGGCAGGAGATGCTGTCCGTTTAACTCCCCCTGGAGGGCCTGACGAATCCGTTCGAAGGCCATGAAGAGTTGGACATTTTTGCGCTGGGTGAGGATGCTGAGACCGGAAATAAGCTTAAAAACTTCGTCGCCCACTTTCTCGGTAGCATCCTCAATGTATCGTCGGTCAAAAACATACTCACCTCCGAGTTTGTCACCCATGTCGGCCATGAGTTCCAGAATCAGGTTGTTGCCCTCTAGAATGCTCTGAAATTTTTTAAAGAGTACCGTAAAGGGTAAAAACTGTTTCTGGCGTCGTCGATAAGTGAGCAGTTTTTTAATGACATTATACATGCTTGATTCACGAGATCAATGTGCTCCCTTGCTCTGAAACATAAGACCAATTCCAAGACCACTGACAACAGCTATGACGGTTGCAAGTACACCATACAGCAAGCCATTGTTAAATGCCATTTTACTTAACCACTCAGGAAAGCCAATCAATTTAGCTTCTACTTCCGCTGTTTGCTTGCCAATTACGGCACCATCCTTAACAGCGACAGCTTCAATGGTATAGTGACTTGGAGCCACGGCCGAAGGAATAGCGATCTCGGCAGAGAAGCTGCGAGTCGTCCCGGTATCGGGGCCAAGATGGACACCTTTACTCGTTTCGTTATACAGTTTTTGTTTCTTTTTCAGCAGAAGGAGTTCATGTATCACGTCCATATCTTCGGAAGCAGATTCTTTTTCTACCTCAATGGTGCTTTTGAGACTCGCCAGTTGAAAAGGAACTGCAACAGCGCCGAGCTCGTCAAAGGACCGTGAGGAATCGACAAGGCAGATCTTGGGTACATTTTTCAAGATTACCTTACCTGTATTCATCCACAACAATCCGAAGACCTTGCCCTTTTGCCGAAGATGCAGTTCCTCGGGAGCGCCGGTAAACCGTAACAAAATATCACTGCCGGCAGGTGCAGTGCCTTCTACCTTCAAGGTGATGCCATCAAAGCGTGCTCCCATCAGTATATTTGTCGGCGATGCGGTCATGGTCACAGGTGCGTCGGCAAATGCCAGGCACGGGATAAGTGCCAGAACGCAAAGAGAAAGCCACTTGAACGATTTATAGTGAGTACGTATCATCTCAGTGTCCTCCCATGTAGCTTAGTAAAATATCGGGTCTGGCCAGGAGGTCATAAAGCATTTTAAACATCACTACGAGAACCAGGGACGCAAGACAGATTTTTAATTGCTCACCACCGAGTTTTTTGCCAACTTTGGCACCAACTTGGGCACCTAAGGCAGATCCGATCAGCAGTAACAAGGCAAGGATGAAATCAACCGTATGGTTCTGGGAAGCCTGCATGATGGTGACGTTGATACAGGTAAAAAGAATCTGAAAGAGACTGGTGCCCACGACGACATGCATCGGCATCCGTAATAGATAGACCATAACAGGAACCATGACGAATCCACCGCCGACACCCATAATGGCCGCGAGCACTCCAACGAGGGTACCAAGTACTAAAGGCATAAGCAGTGACATGCGTATACCGGAGCGCGTAAAATCCATTTGGAAAGGCAGGCTGCGCATCATTTTTGCGTATGATGATTCACGCTTGGGCTTTACTTCGACCACCGGATGCGAAGACTTACGCATGGCTTGTAAGCTTTCAAGGAACATATATCCTCCAACAAAGCCAAGCATGAGCACATATGTTACGCTGATCAGAAAATCGGCATTGCCGAGTTGCCGAAGAATTTTAATGATCTGTACACCAACAGTACCGCCAGCTATACCGCCGACCAGCAGGATGAGTCCCATTTTGATATCTACATTGCCAAGACGAAAATGAGCAAGTGTTCCAGAGGTAGATGCCCCTACAATTTGATTGGAATCCGATGCTGCCGCAACAGTTGGCGGAATACCCATCATAATGAGGAGAGGTGTCATCAGAAACCCTCCGCCTACGCCGAAGATGCCGGATAAAAGACCGACAACTCCTCCAAGTCCCAGGATCGCCACGCAATTGACACTGTTGCCGGCGATGGGAAGATAAAGACTCATTGCAAAACTCATGTAATCCTCTCGTTTTTTGAGATATTTGGTTTCTTTGTGGAAACTATTTCCACAGAGCATGTAATTCTATGTTGAAGCAAACGTAAATAGATCAAGTCCTTGTTGGCAGAGCGAGTGTCTTCAAGGTTAGCTTCATGCACCAGTAGCGATATCTTGTTATGATTGACAAAATTAATCACTTCTTCTTCATACCGACCCTCCGCGATGAAATAATTGATAAGAATGCCCTCTGCTTTGGCAGCCTCGATAAGCAACTCAAGCCTTTTCTTGATCGCTTCTTCCACTTCTTTTTCAGAACTGAGCATCTTCTGCCTGTCCAGTGGAACCACAAGAAGGATATTGAGTATAGCATCGATTCGCTTCGCCAGAGAACATGCATGAGAGAGTGCCTCCCAAGCTCCATGTTTGCTGTTAATTGCTACGAGTATCTTTTCCATTGAGCTCCTTCACTGCCTTATCTATAGCAAAGTGAATGCCAATTCATTTAAAAGATAATGTTTGATATTTCGGGTAGATATGAGTATTGGAAAATGAAATAAGATTTTCTGTATTTCACATTGAAACAAGATTAGGTATAGTTGGTCGAATATGTTTCAATTTGAAATGCTTTTTTTGTCCTATCACGACTTTGGAGGTGGCAATTATGAACTTCAACTCTGGATCTCTTTCCAACGAATTCTCTCAGCGCTGGGAAAAGCGCTTACGGTTGGGATCAATAAAGGGGAAAATATTCGTTGTTTTTGCCTTGACCTTTGTCTTGATCGGGGCACTCACTGCGTTTGACTTCTGGAACCTTTCTACGCTGAAGACGCGTCTGGTATTGAGTGAGCGGTATGACGATTTGTTGAATAATATTTTGGAAGTAAGAAGATTTGAAAAAAATTTTCTTATTTATGCCGATAAACAGAGTCTCTCAGAAAGTATTGAATATCTCAATCGCATTGATACACTGATGGTAGAATTAGCTGAGGATCTTCCTTTACTGGATGGAAAAATAACATTTCAGGATTTTAAATATTCCTTGCTGAGTTACCGTCAATTTATCGATCTTATAAGTAAAGGCGAAAGCATACCTCCGGAAAAAATCCGTACTTTGGGAAAAACGCTTACAGATTCTGCTGATCGTTTTCGCGCGATCAAGCGAAAACGCATTCATGCGACCATTACAAGGACTTTAACAATTCCCTTCGTAGTTTTGGGCATTCTTCTGGGATTAATGGTCCTCGTGTACCGGCTTATTTCTCAAGGACTGCTAAAGCCACTTGATGTAGTTATGGAAACCACACTCTCAGTGGGGAGGGGTGATTTCAGTCCCATTCATTATGACGGTGTTCGTCTGGAGGAGATTTCCGGTCTTATCGAGGCCTTCAACCGCATGGCACATGAACTCGAAGTCAATCAGGAGGATTTGATTCAGACGCGGAAAATAGCAGCCATCGGCACATTCACTGCCGGAATAGCCCATGAATTGAACAACCCTCTCAATAATATCGCTCTGACCGCAGAGGGATTAAGTGAAGAATTTGGTGAAGACATTGATGAAAATTGTTCGGAAATGCTCAGGGATATTCTCAGTCAGGCAGAACGTGCCGCAGATATAGTAAAAAATCTTTTGGACTTTTCACGCACAGAAAACCCGGCCTTTTCAAAGCTCTCTCCTACTCTCATTGTGACGAGCACTGCCAATCTTGTTAAAAATCAATTCGTAATAGTGGGTTTGCAGCTCGAAACCTCTATTGCCAACGATCTTCCCGAAATTCGAGGAAATCTGAGAAACCTGCAACAGGTATTTACCAATTTGTTGCTTAATGCGATACAGGCGTCACCGACTGGAGGAAAAGTCGGTATGCACGTTGGATTGGCCGATATTCCGGGATTCCTCAAGTTCACTATTGAGGACTCAGGGGCAGGCATCCCCATAGAAAATCAGGATAAAATCTTTGAACCATTTTTTTCAACCAAAGAGGTAGGAAAAGGAACGGGACTTGGGCTCTCGGTCAGCTATGCGATTGTCAAGCGCCATGGTGGAAGAATTGAAGTTTTCAGCGAGCCTGGTCAGGGTACTAAGATAACTGTTCTGCTTCCTCAGGTCGTCAACGATTTTGAAGGATGGAGTGTCGGATGAAGCTAAGATTAGCGATTGTGGATGATGAAGAGATTGTTTGTAGGCGACTGAGTCAGGCGTTGACCCGCGAAGACTATGAAGTCGAGGCATTCATCATTGGCCGTTCCTTTTTGGAACGGATGGTTCAGCAACCGTTTGACATTGTCTTTTTGGATATGCGATTGCCTGACCTTGATGGTCTCGAAATATTGTCAAGAGTTAAAGGCCTTCGACCTGAAACTGAAGTGATTATCATTACAGGCCATAAAAGTGTTGAAACAGCTGTTGAAGCTATTCGTAACGGCGCGTACCATTATATTCCTAAACCGGTCAATCTTACCGAGATTCGCTCACTGGCTAAAAGTGCCAGAGATAAAATCTCCATGCGCCTTGAGAACCTGAGGTTGCGGGAGGCGCTCAAAGGCGATTTGGGATTGACCTCCATTATTGGCAACAGTCCGGTTATACAGGAACTGTTCTCAATGTTGCGCAAGGTTGCTCCGGTTGACTGCAATGTACTTATCCAGGGAGCAAGTGGCACCGGAAAAGCTCTTGTCGCGCGGGCGATTCACCAACTTAGTTTGAAAAAAGATCACCCTTTTGTAGCTTTCAACTGCGGTGGCTTTACCGATGAATTGATCAACAGTGAGCTTTTTGGACACGAAAGGGGCGCATTCACCGGTGCTACAACGACCAAAATAGGTCTGCTCGAATCGGCTGCAGGTGGTACTGTTTTTCTCGACGAAATTGGTGAAATGCCTCTTTCAATGCAGGTGAAACTGCTTCATGTTATACAGGAAAGACAGATTTTTCGCGTTGGTGGGACCAAATCAATTGATCTCGATATCCGGATCATCGCGGCAACGAACAAAGATCTCAAACACGAGGTGGAGTTAGCCAATTTTCGGGAGGATTTGTTTTTTCGTCTCAATGTGGTCTCAATTGCTGTTCCATCATTGTCAGATCGTCGCGAGGATATCCCTCTTCTCGTTCGGCACTTTATAGAAAAATACAGCCTCGCGTTTCACAAACAAGTAACCGGAATTCAAGAACAGGCTCTTGCTATTTTGACGAATTATAGTTTTCCCGGCAATGTACGTGAACTCGAGAACATCATTGAAAGAGCATTGGCTTTGACGGATCGTGAGGAGATAGGGCCCCAGGATCTGCCTAAGGATTTACAAAATCTTGAATTCGACACTCTTGCAGGGGATGGATTTCCAACACTTGCCGAAATGGAACGCCGATATGTTATGAAGGTGCTTGAAAGGACTGGATATAACAAGGGGTTAACCGCTCAGATTCTTGATATTCCAAGAACAACGCTCTGGAGAAAAATCAAGTTGTACGGTTTTGAATAGAGGCTAAGGAAGTGTTGGTTACGTATTGATCGGCAGATTGTTTTTATGCATTATCTCGTTGAAAGAGATAAAAAATCTGCGAATGGCAATAATAACCCTTAATTGGGAATTGGACTGCGTCTCCCCAAAACACAGAGATTAACAAGAGTATCCCATATGGGGGATACTCATTTATCCATATGTTTTTCTATTCTTTCCCGGAGGTGCGTTGCAATATCCTTCCCTCTATAACTGATCACCGTAGCCGGACAGCGCTGAAACATCCGTTCGGCCACCGAACCGGTAAAAAGGGTACTGATATCCCTTTCCCTCATCCCCATCACCACAGTATCTATATTTTCCTTGACGACCATCTGGAGTAATTTTTCAGCAGGGTTGCCTATCTGGAAGGAGAAAGAAGACATCTCGTCGGCAAGTCCGGTTTTTTGGAGAAGGTCGGTCATTTTTTCCTGCCGATCCTTCTGAAGGGTGTGTAGGTAGTGTTCAGCATCGACATTGTAACCAAAGGAGGAGATCTTCTGTATTGATTCCAGGTCACGCTCGTTGATAACATTGACAATCAGCAGTTTTGCCCCGAAGGCCTTGGCTAAATCGGCTGAGTATTTCAGGATGCCTTCCGAAAAGTTGGAAAAGGCGATGGGAACAAGTATTTTACGAATCATGATATCACCTCATTGTCAATTTTTACTAAACGGCATCAGCTAAATTACTGTCCGTTAGTCGTGCTGCCTTTTTTACTCTGCGTTTCTGGGAAAACCAGACCAGGAGAAGCAAGGCAATGGCAGGGATGAACATCAGCTGTTTGGGCGGTCGGTCAGTGAGCACCTGGAAATTGAGAATCTCCTGGTCAAAATCAATGCGGGCTTTTTGAGCGGCGCTGCCAAAGACCACGTTATCAACAAATATCCGGCCATCTTCGTTGCGGGTACTCATGCCTATCGCCTGTAACCGTTTTTGACCGCTCTCTTCATTGCCGACTGCCAGGGAGACCACCATGGTGAACTCCTTGCCACTCATTTTTTCACCTTTTAAGGTCAGGCGCAGTTGTTCTCCTGGAGGCATACTATCGACAAATTGGGACAGTTCCGCCGCCGGTCGAGTCTCAAGTTCCGGATAGATTTCATCCCAGAAATAGCCGGGACGAAACAGGGTAAAGGCAACCACCAGCAAAACCGCCGTCTCCCACAGCTTATTCCGGGTTAACATGTAGTTCTGGGTTGCGGAGGCAAAGACCAGCATGGCAATGACGGCACTGCAGACCACCACGATAAAATGGATGGGAGAGCCGATCCCTATCATCAGGAGTTCGGTGTTGTAAATAAAAACAAAGGGCAGGATTGCAGTACGAATATCATACATAAAACCCTGGATCCCGGTGCGGATGGGATCGCCCCCCGAAATACCCGCGGCAGCAAAGGCGGCCAGACCAACAGGCGGGGTGTCGTCGGCGAGAACGCCAAAATAAAAGACGAAAAGATGTACGGCAACGAGGGGGATGAGCAAGCCGTTCTGGGCACCCAGGCTGACAATGACCGGTGCCATGAGGGTCGAGACGACGATATAATTGGCAGTGGTCGGTAAACCCATGCCGAGAATGATACAGAATATCGCGGTAAATATCAGGATTAAGGGCATATTCCCAAGAGATATCAGTTCAACAAACTCGGTCATAACCAGGGCGATACCGGTAAGAGTGACGGTACCGACGATGATGCCGGCAGCAGCCGTCGCAACACCGATGCCGATCATGTTTCTGCCCCCGGCGACCATACCGGTAATGACGTCGTCGAGACCCCGTCGAAAGCTAAACTCGTCGCTCTGTATCTTCCGGAAATAGCCTTTGATCGGTCTTTGGGTAACGACGATAAACAGTAAAAAAACCGTCGCCCAGAATACCGACAGCGAAGGAGAAAACTGTTCTACAATCAGGCACCACATGAGCAGCACAACCGGCAGGAGAAAGTACAGACCAGCCTGGGCGGTTGGACCAAGGTCGGGCAATTCGGTCATATCTGTCGTGAATTCGAGCTCAGGAACCCGGCAGGCGAGATAAAGCAGCAGAAAATAGATCAACAGGGCAAGTACCGCGATAATATAAATCGCCGACTCTCCCGTTGCCGTCTTTATCCAACCCAGGCCATAATAGGTGACAACTCCTGTAAGGATGACGCCGAGGAAGACGGAGACAATGCCGTACAGGGATTGGGCGAAGGTCCTTTTGTGTCTTTTTTCGAGTCCCTTAAGGCCCATCTTGCATGCCTCGAGATGAACGATATAGACCAGGGCGATATAGGCTATTATTGCCGGCAGAAAGGCGTGCTTAATGACTTCCAGATAAGAGATGCCGACATATTCGACCATCAGGAAGGCGGCGGCACCCATGACCGGCGGGGTAATCTGGCCATTGACGGAACTGGCGCACTCGATCCCTCCGGCCTTTTCCGCAGAGAAACCTACCTTTTTCATCAGCGGTATGGTGAAGGTTCCGGTGGTGACAACATTGGCAATCGATGAGCCTGAAATCATGCCGGTCATAGCCGAACTGACGACTGCAGCCTTGGCCGGTCCGCCGCGCATGTGACCAAGTCCGGCGAAGGCGACGCGGATGAAATAGTTGCCGGCGCCTGCCTTTTCAAGCAGCGAGCCAAAGAGAACGAACATAAAGACCATACTGGTTGAGACCCCCAGAGCGACACCAAAAACGCCCTCGGTTGACAGCCAGTAATGCGACATGCCCTTGACGAGACTTGCCCCCTTGTGAGCGATAATGTCGGGCATATACTGTCCGGCAAAGGTGTAGATGATAAAGAGAGTGCCGATGATCATCAGGGGCGGGCCAAGGGCACGGCGCGTTGCTTCAAGGAGCAGGATGAGGCCGATCACGGAAATAACCAGATCAAAAGTGGTCGGGGCTCCCGGACGCGAAGAAAGCGCGGTATAATTGAGATAGATGTAGGCAGCTGAAAAAGCTGCGACCAGCGCCAGAATCCAGTCCTGAATGGGAATATGCTTTATCGGTGATGATTTGAAGGTCGGGAAAGCGGCGTAGGCTAAAAACATGGCGAAAGCCAGATGAATTGAGCGGGCCTCCGTGTCGTTGATGACAAAAAAGTTAAAGACAAAAGGCAGTGGAGAGGAATACCAGAGCTGGAAGAGGGCCCAGAGCAACGGCACTGTAAAGAGGACCGCTTTGGGAAATTTGTTTTGCGGAGCCCTGCCACCGGTATCGGCATCGGCTACCATCTGCTCCAATCCATCCGAGGCAAGAAACTTTTCTTTCTCAATCGTCATATATCCAGCTCCTCTCTGTCAGTTCTGCTTCACGTCCCTTGATACAATGCTTTGGCCAGGTGGGGCGGGTAAGAGATGATCAGCCTTGGATCTCACCCGCCCTTTTTGTCACCGACTTACATCAAACCGGCTTCTTTGTAGTATTTAATTGCCCCTTCATGCAGAGGAGCGGAAAGACCATATTTGATCATCTGCTTTTTATCAAGATTGGCAAAGGCAGGATGGAGCTGTTTGAACTCATCAAAGTTTTCAAAAACCGCTTTGACAAGATGGTAGACCGTATCGGCTGAAACCTTGGATGAAGTGATGATTGTTGCACTGACACCAAAGGTCTTGGCATCGTCAGGATTGCCCCGGTACATTCCACCCGGGATGGTAGCATCACTATAGTAAGGATTAGCCGCAACCAGCTCGTCAATTTTCGGGCCGGTGACATTTACCAGCACGGAATCACAAGCGGTACAGGCTTCCTGGATGGAACCATTTGGATGACCGACTGTGTAGACGATGGCATCGACTTTATTGTCGCAAAGGGCGCTTGACTGCTCGGCAGCTTTCAGCTCTGATGCGAGTTTGAAGTCCGCATTCGTCCAGCCTAGCTTAGCCATCACCACTGCTATAGTGCTGCGTTGTCCGGAACCTGGATCGCCTATGTTGACTCGTTTGCCTTTCAGATCCTCAAACGTTTTAATGCCGGCATCGGCTCTGGCAACAACGGTAAAAGGTTCTTGATGCAGTGAGAATACGGCTCGCAGGTCGCCGTTTGGACCTTGAGGTGCGAACTTATTCAGACCTTTTACGGCGTCATACTGAACGTCGGACTGAGCAACACCGAAATCAAGTTCACCGGTGCTGACAGCGTTGACATTGTATACCGATCCGCCGGTACTTTCGACGGTGGCACGAAGACCGTGCTCTTTTTTCCCTTTATTGACAAGGCGGGCAATAGCACCACCGGCAGGATAGTAGACGCCGGTCACACCACCTGTACCGATGGTGATAAATTTCTGTTCGGCAGCCATAGCCGAACCTGTGACAGCCCCCAGACATAAGGCACAGCCGAAAGTGATTGCAGTCAACAGCGAGGTTGTTCTTTTTTCCATATTTTTCCCCTTGGATTTGAATGTGTTCCCCAACCTCGGATTTCGAAGGTAAGGAAGGAGTGTAGTACATCGCCTTTTATCAAACCGAGAGCTAACCCGGATGATCAAAAAACTGAGCTTTGTACGTTAATGACTTATTTGTAACAGAGACCAGAATGACGAAAATGTCAAGGATTATCGAGAACATATCCGTATTTAAAGCAAGAAAAGAAGGCTGTATGTTAATAGCATCGCAGAAAAATGATGACAACCGTGCACTCCCCACTCTGCTGTATTTTGCAAAATTAATAGGCAGCTCTGGTTAGGTAACCCGCCGACTGAGACAATATGTTCGTCGATCGCCTGGGAGCCTGTCCGAGAATGCGCTTATATCTGAACACCTTTTTATTCACAAAAGATACTACTCGCAAGATCGCTTACCGCCCGGCACTCACCCTTTTTTTTGCAGCTTCGATATCAAAGTAAGCTGGGTCAAAATCCGGTCGGCCGGTTAGTTCATACAGGCTGTTTTCGCTCTTGTTGTCTTCTGATTTGTGGGTAGATATAAGTTGATGGTATTGATGAATATCACCAACCGTTTCAGGTGGGCAAGCCATTTCTCCAGAAAGAAGGATAGGGTGTGTGAGCGTTCGGGTTGGGGGCACAACTTCCTCTAAATGGATTTCATGTTCCCACCCTTCACCTGCATCATAGAGGTAAGTGAACATGAATCTCATTCCTTCCTCAAGAGCGTGCAGTCTATATTTATGCTCGTCAAATCTTTTAGATTCTCTTGGAACATTGCTTTTTATGGTGGGCTCGTAACTAATCTTGCCGACTATAAACTGATGAACGTGGGAATCGCTCCAACCCATACTTTGCTGGATAATGTCATGGAGTTGCGCAAGAGTGAAGGTGCCGGGGACCTGGATGCGTCGCCAAATGAGAGGTTCCGAAAAAGTTAAAGAGATATGCAGAACATAACTCGGGATCTGTTTGTCGTCTACTTTATTTGCGGGTTTGCTGTTCTGTGGAAAAACACCTTTAATTACTTGTGCCATTCGTTTCTCCTTTTCTCCAATCTTTCACGGAACGTCTCTTCTGTTGGGAGTTGTTGCTTGTTAAATAGCACAGTAATGCAGGAAAGGATCTCTAGCCAGAATAAGTCGAAAATAACAGCAGCTTTTAAACCTTAATCACTTTCTGAAATATCCTTCATTGTTGTTAGGAGAAGCTCCCTGAATTGTTCCACAGCTTTGAGCCCGTTGTTTCCTTTGTCATCGCTAATGACTTTGAAAAAATCATGACAAATTTTGATATTTCCAGTTGACCAATTCTTGGTAAATCCTTGAGGTGATTCGCTCGTTAGCCGTTGGTGGTTCTCTCTTTGATAGTCCCTTCTGCCGTGGGCCCAGTTGATGGTATGCTGGTAGTAGAGGAGGGACCGGTTCAGTAAGACAAAGAGGAGATCTATGGATTTGGCGGGGCCTATCTGAACCCGTTTGCCGCCTAACGGAATGCCATGGATTTTAGCTTTATCAGAAAAATTTTCGCCACCGAAAAAGGCACCGAGTGCTCCGGCAAGGGTTCCAATGGCGGTGAAAATACCAAGGCTGTGGCCGAGAGTCGCCATCTCCAGGCCAGCGCCAATCGCAGCACCACCCAATCCTCCTGCGATTATAACCTGTTGCCGAGTGAGCCCCAGGAGCTGCCAGCTTCTCTCATCGAAGAGGTCTTTATTGAGCAGTGAATGTGGTGGAAGATCATATTGAAAGATATTGTGCTTGAAAAGATCACGGATGCGCTGGTGAGCATCTTTTTCCATGCTGCTTATTTTTTTACTGTAGATTGCAAAAAGCTTCTCCTGGCACTTTTCTGCCTCCTGTTCAGAACTGAAATCCTTGGAGAGCTGCAGAGAGATCCCGTCGGTCAGCAAACTGGTAATAATGTCCGCCGTGGTATTGTTGCGCGCTTCCCAATCCTTTTTAAAGGCGTTGACCACGTCAGAGAGTGCCTGGTGCCAGTCCTGGTCGATGGACTTAAGCGCTTCAAGAAGAAGGATTCGTTCAGCATAGGTAGCCCGGTGCGCATTGAAAACCCGATTAGAATTAAAATTTTTCCGGAACTCGGTTTTCCAGGACTCCAGATGATTCAGTTCATCTTCCTTGCAGTTGATGACAGCCATACGGGGCTTTCCTGTGAGGCGTAAAATCTCCATTTCTGCCCGATCGACATTACGGACCGGTCGAGATCCGTCGACCACATAGATAATCCCCGCTCCTCTTTCGACGGGGCCGAGCAGCTCGCAATCATCGTGCAGTTCCGGGATGGTTGCAGCGTATTCTCTAAATGTTTTGAGGGGATTTTCCTCATTTTCAGCACGTTTCTTCAATTCACTTAGCACTCTTCCGGGATTTTGAAAACCTGGGGTATCTGTGAAACGCAGTACTTCCCGGCCATCTATAACCACCGGAAAGGTGCGGCATTCAGTGGTCTCGCCAGGAGTTGGACTGACCCGTACTGAATCATCTTCGGCCAAAGTGGAGAGCACGGAGGATTTTCCTTCGTTTGGGTGTCCAAGTATTGCAAATTCAGGTGTCATGAGGTCTTCCTATGAGGAAATCAGAGAGAAGAGGCTTAAGTATGGATCTCCTACGGCCTCAATTTTTTGCTGCCAAATGGTAAAGTCTTCCGGAGCAACCGACGTAAATGAATTTTCCGCTGGTCGTCCAACTAATCCCAGAAAAATGATACGATTTTTCGGTAGTATTTTGCGCAACTCTTTAAGGTAAGTGAGGAAACCGACAAGAGGGACCATCCATCCTTCCATTACAATAAAGATTCCTTCCCCGGATTCCCACCGTTTATCCGCAAGCAGTTGCAAAAGCTCCTGGTCTTTCTCATAGCTTACCATAAATCTATACACCTCTTTTACGGTAAATCCGCTTGGCTGCAACATTGGTTCGAGTTTCTCGGTTGAACAAAGTTCAAAGATATCATCAGGAAGAAGAACAACCTGATTCATAAGCTTTGGAGCAGATGGTGGCATTGCCCCCGTATTCCGCTTTGAGTGGTCCTCAGGGAGCAGACCTTTCGACTCTGGTTTTGCCTGGGTCGAGACCAAAGGAGTCTGTAGTCGCCTCAGTAGAGCGAGGCAGGCTGGGGTATCCAGCTTCAGATCTTGCAGGGATTTTCGTTCCATCACCTTGCCAATTAAAAAAAATGTCATTCGAACAAAAAGGCCGTAAAAAAGTAGGCAGAAAACCAGAAAGGGCCACCATGCGATCAAATTTCCGGTGGTAAGATGGTAAATGCCCTCCTTGAGAATAATCCGGCTGCCTTCAATTTCCGAAAGCGACGGGTAGCTGCTTCCCGGAGAAACAAACCAGGACCAAGGGAGGGCTGCGAGCATGACAGCACGGTGTATAGCCTCTGCACTGAACTGCATGGTCGATTGCCAACCGAAAGCCAAATCACTGGTTGAAATTTTCACCAGAGTTGCGGTCAGCAGGCCAACATTGAATCCGATGGCAAAGAGCTGTGAAAGAGTAAAGAGCGGCCAGTAGAAGAGGGATCCGTAGATTGTACTGCGTGCCTTAAAGATGCCGAAGGCATGGTTGACACTTACCCTTTTATCGGCAGCCATCGTACGTAGCCACTGTTTATGGAAAAAAGAAACGACTCTGCTCAATAGCTGCCGAAAGAGTAAAGAATAAAATGAGGGTATTTTAAATCCAGGAAACAGCCGCCGCAGAAGACAGGCCGTAATCAGAAATCCGACGAGGGTGAGTTGGGAGACGACGAAAAGAAGCAGGAAGTGAAAGACGTTCACCGGGGTAGTTCCGGTGTAGGTGAAAAATGAGAAACCAGCGGCCAGCCCCAAGAATATTCCGATTATTACAGAGAGATTTCGAGCAAGCAGATAAATGTCACCAAAAATTGTGCCCGGGCTTTTGTGGTCAGCACCAGGAAACGCCTTGTTTATCCTCTCGGTAAGCCATAACCGGATCAGATCACGATCGGATGGATCGCTTTTTGTATTCAGTTGATTCTGGTTTGCAAGAAATATGTTTCTGTCCCGCAGGTGGAGTTTGCTCTTGTCAGCATCCGAGTCCTGATGACAGAAATATTCCAGATCGATTATATGATTGTATTGCCATTTTGTCTTCATGCGCTCCATTATACCAGAATGGAGACATGGAGCAATAAAACCTCCTCCTCTATTGAAATCAGTTTTCTCTACGATCCCGGATAATAACAGAGCCTTCTATTTTCTTTGCCCGTTTTTTCAAATCCGAAGCTAAGGAGGACACCTCGGCAAAGGATGCTATGTGGTGGATCTCGGTTGAAACAATACCTATCGAGAGAGAAAGCAGGCCGAACTTATCCTGTTTTCCATGACGGTCAATACTGCAATAAAAACCGTTTTTACACTCTTCTTCAGTGTGGAAAATTTCCCCTGTCTGAGTGAACTGTTCGATGATATCCTCACAAATTGTGATTGAGTGTTTCGGGCGTGAGATGACAATGAAGTCGTCACCACCGATATGGCCTGCAAAACCTATGGTGCTTTTGTCCCATCTTTTCACCGCATCAACAAGAATGGCAGCAACTTTCTTGATAACCCTGTCTCCCATTTCGAAACCGTGGCGGTCGTTAAATGGTTTAAAGCAATCGATATCGATGTAACAGACATCAAAATGTATGGATTGGGAGAGCATATGGGCTATTTGACGCTGGATAAACTCATTTCCCGGGAGTCCGGTGAGAGGGTTGGCACTTTTTGCCAGCATCATGGAGTTATCCGTTACTGCACTAAGGATGGCACTTACCGAAACAGTGCCAATGTATTTACCACTTTTGGTTACACAGATATCATCATATATAGACATCTGCTGGCGTAGATGAATTTTTCGGGCGACATCTTCCACAGACATATAGTGTGGGACCTGAAGAAAACTTTCTTCGAGAACATCACCCACCTTTTTGTAGTAGTTGAGACTCAAGCCGTAACCATTTCTGCCGACCATATGATTTTCCATAAACCTATTGCGGTTGATGAGCCCGCAAAGCAGCCCGCCGCAGAGCACAGGGATGCAGACCAGTTTAGGAGTAGTGTTGAACCGATCCAGGACTTCCATGACCCGTTCATTCACTGAAGAAGGCAGCACATATTTACAGATATCCCCGATGCAGATAATCTCATCAAACAGTTTGGTGCTGGATATGTGCAGGGTTGGTTCGATCTGTAGATTAAGAGCCTTGGCAGTTACCAGTTCTGGAGCTGGTCTTGCAAAATGATAGCCCTGGATGAGGTCAATTCCGACTTCCCTGCATACCCGCAAATCATTTTCGTTTTCAATACCTTCAGCAATGACATCAATACCAATGCGGTGACAAGCGGTAGCAATGGCATCAATGAGATTGTAGTTAATATGATTTTTTTGATGGTTTCGGAAGAAGTGTTGATCGATCTTGACATAATCCGGCTCGATTACGGAAAGCATTTTCAAGCCACCGTATCCGGCCCCGAAGTCGTCAATGGCAATGTTGAATCCCTGATTTCGATAATGATCAATGGCCTTTCGAAATAATCCATAGTTGGAAATTGCTTCCTGTTCGGTAATCTCCAGGACAATATTTTCTTTTCGGATACCGCTCTGTTTGACAAATAATTCTGTCGTTCCCTCACTGCGGCCCGGAAGCCCCAGGCTGGTTGGACAGATATTCAGAAAGAGGAGGGCGTTTCGCTCGGAAATGCCTTGTTGCCCGGCCAACTTGATACTATTTTCGCGGCAGCGCATATCGAGCTGGAGTGTCAGATCATGGCTTCGGGCTTGTTGGAAGAGATTGTCAATCGTCTCAAACGGATTAGGGCCAACTGTCCTGCACAACGCTTCAAAGGCAAAGATGGTCGATTGTTCAAGGGAAACAATTGGTTGAAAATGGGAGGTCAATTGGTTTTTTTCAATGAGTTCCTTGAGTATATTACGGTTTGTTCGATCCGGTTCATTGGTGATTTCAGGTGCAGTTCGTAACAGGGTACTCTGTTGAGAAATCAGCTTCAAATGGGACATGCGATTGATTTGCCTATTGTTTTTTAGATTTGGTTTCATGAATAGATCATAGGTCTGTTTGAGAACGATTGTTTCTGATTTGTTACGAAAACACCTGTGTAATGTGTCGTCTCAGTAAAGCTATCTGATACGATTGGCAGAGTAGGCGAATGTTGTTTGGTTTTCTTTAAACTTATGTGAGAGAAGGATTAGCAGCAAGGCAAGGGAGGATGTGGCAGGAATGATGTTGGCGGAAAAGGTTGTCATTCTTATCAGGAGTAAGATAGGATGGAGAACTTCAATCTGTGGCGCTCGGAATATTTTCATTTTAATCAGGTTTTTTTATGAAGTTGACAAGTTATTTCCAGTGTTTCTTTTTAGTTACGATCGTTATGATTGGTCTTGGCTCTCCGTTGTCATCCTTATCAGCTGAAGAAAAACCGGCTAAGGCAGTAGAGAAGACAACTGCCAAAGAAGAGCAGAAGACCACTCTTATTCAAATTTATTCATGGGCTACAATTCTACCCAAAGAGTTAATTGATCTACAAAACAACCTGACAAAAGAAAAAAATATCAAGGTTATAGAAGAGGAGGTCTCTAGTCTTGGCAAGGAAGCCGACGAACTTAAAAAAAATATATCTGCAGCGAAGAAAGTCTCCGATCTGCAAATGATCCAAGTGACGAACTATCAGACCAAAGTCCACAAGATTACCAATCGTTTAAAAAATCTTAGTGAACCTATAACCTCTACAATTTCAGATCTTTCGGCAAAGAGAAAAGAATGGCAAACGAAAAAAGATCAGATATCGGGTTATGATAAAAAGGAATTGCTGGCTCTGGCCCTGGCGAAGGAACAACAGAAAATTCTGGTCGAGACGGTTGACAAAGCTCTTCAGTTTATTGAGGAGCAGCTGAAGCTGGTTCTGGCGGTCGGAAAAAAAATAGGCGATCTCCAGATTGTACTCTATTCCGCTGATACCGACCTGAGGTCCATGGATGCCGAGCTGAGGGTGAACTCCATCCAGCAAACCTCGCCCTCAATGCTCTCCAGTGAGTTTTATACCAGAATCAATACAAGGCTCTTCCTGCAAAGTTATTCGAATACCCGGCAATTTATTGCTGACCAATTGGAAAGTTTGAAGAATAATCGGAATCTTCTCCTGCTCAGCCTGGTTACTTTTGTACTGGTCTGCTTTGGAATGTATAAAACAAAAAATCTGATTTCTTCCTCCTCCCGCTGGTACCCTTTTGCCGTCTATCCTCTGGCTACTACTGTTTTCATGGCCTCAAGTATCAATGCCTTCATCGGTACAATGCAGGTTAATTTTGATTTGCCGCAACAGTGGGAGGCACTGCTGCATATACTGTCACTCCTTGCAGCAATCCGTCTGACTACCCTTCTTGTTGAAAACAAGTTTCGGCGGCGGGTGCTTAAACGCCTGATCATCTTTATGGCTGTTGCCATGCTGATGGTCGTTCTTGATCTTCCTCAGGTGCTGATGCTGCTCTATGTTTTTTACGTGTCGCTGGTAGCTCTTATTTACTACATTTACCAGTTGCCAGGTACCAGAGGCAAGACCGACCTAAAAGCATGGTTGAGTCGGATCAGCGGAATATTTCCGGCTGCGATTCTGGTTTTAGGTATTTCCGGCTATGATCAGTTTGCGGTGATCCTTTTTCAGACCTTGCTTTCGACTATTATTGCCTGTCTGATCGTCTGGATGCTTTATCGCCTAATTTTCGGTTTTCTCGATCTATTGCTCGTAGTATTGCCATTTAGTTTACTCAGGGAAAGCAGGGAAATAATTTTAAAGAGTTTGCAGCCGATAATTCTCTGGTTGCATGTTCTCCTTCTGTTTGGGGTCCAGGCAGTTATCCTGGGCCTATTCTCTACCCTTAGTGAGGCACTTACTGGAATTTTCAACCTGGGCTTTGTCTTTTCCGATATCCATGTCTCGCCAGGTTTTTTTCTTACAGTTATCTTCGTTATATACGCAGCGATCCTTGCCTCGAAGGCCATCCAAACGCTCCTCTTAAATAAAGTCCTTCCAAGGTACGGAGCGACAAAAGGGGTACAGTTGTCAATAACCAGGCTGGTTCACTACGCCATTTTGACTCTTGGTTTTCTGGTCATGTTGAGGGTGCTGGGTTTTCAGCTCAACCAACTCGCTCTCCTCGGTGGTGCGTTGGGAGTGGGAATTGGATTTGGCTTACAGGCGATCGTCAATAATTTTGCCAGCGGTCTGATTCTGCTTTTTGAAAGACCGATTAAGGTCGGGGATACTATCCAGATTGGCTCTGATATCGGGGAAGTAAAGCATCTTGGCTTGCGTGCCACCATCATTCAAACCTTTGATAACGCCGAAATAGTCGTTCCTAATTCCGATCTCATTACCGGGCAGGTAACAAACTGGACCCTTGGTGAACGAAAAGTGAGAATTCGGGTACCCGTGGGCGTGGCTTATGGAACGGACGTCGCCAGGGTTCTGGAGGTTCTTCTTGCCTGTGCCAAAGCGAATACTTTGGTTCTCAGCAGCCCCAAACCAACAGCATTTTTTCTGGCTTTTGGTTCGAGTTCCCTTGACTTTGAGGTTCGTGTCTGGATCTCGGAATTTCTTGATAAGTTGCAGGTGCTAAGCGATTTGAATCAGGATATTGAAAAGGAATTCGCCTCAAATAACATTGAGATACCATTTCCACAGACCGATCTGCATCTACGTTCGGTAGATGAAGCAGCGGCTCAAATGTGGAGGTCGTCTGCCCGCCAACAGCCGAGTTTAAAAGATTCTTCAACTTCTGAAGACGAGCTGAAAAACGATTAAAGACAAGAACAGGCAAATAATTTATTAGAAATTGTACTGCAATAACGCGATTGGAGAGAACAACAAAAACGAAGAAGGATCAGCAGGAACACTAAGTGAGCTCCCGCTGATCCTTAGGAAGATCAGATCTTTACTACATTTTGTGCAGCTGGACCTTTCTGTCCGTCTACAACTTCAAAGCTGACACGCTCTCCCTCAGAGAGAGATTTGAACCCGTCTGCCTTAATAGCGGAATGATGTACAAACACATCCTGGCCTCCATCTTGTTCGATAAAGCCAAAGCCCTTTGCATCATTAAACCACTTTACTGTTCCTTCTGCCATTGCTAACTACTCCTGTGTAATGGGGTCCATTTTGGCCCCTTTTTTCGATTGCCTCAGTGCTGTGTGCTGACTCAGGCATCAGTCTGCATTGCAAACTGAATTTGTTGTCTGTAAAAAAAACAGTTATACAGACGAAATTTGAGGGCTTTTATATGCCCAGATCTGTTTCTGTCAAACGCTGATATTGATATCTAAACAAAGCAAAGACTCATTGACTTTTCTCTTTGAGAAGACAATGCTTCAACTCTATCTGCGTTTTTTGCCCTTTTTCAGAGGTTGTGCCTCGTTACATACCAGTGGGCGATTTTTGTAATCTTGTTTATTTAAAGTTTCCATGGCTCGATGGCCTTCTGATCTTGTAGCCATCTCAACAAAAGCAAAACCTTTTGGTCGGCCTGAAAAATGATCTATTACCAAGTTGGTATTAACGACTTCGCCAAAATCATTAAATAGCTGTAAAACCTCTGCTTCTGTTACATCATAAGGCAAGTTGCCTATAAAGAGTTTCAATCTGCTGCTCCCTGGGGACTATGATCGGCAAGAATCCTTACCGGCAACAAAAAATGCAGAAAGACTGCAAGATGACTGGCGAGAAACGCTATGCGTGATCGGATTTACGTTAGGACTAACTCATATTGTATACTTTAAATTCTATAAAAATACAAGCAAATAACACGGGACACAACTGCCGCAATACGAGTGACACAAATTTCCAACTTCCTTAAAATATTAAATATAATTTGAGAAAAATCTTTGAGAGCTAATTATCTCCTCCAGAAGAGGATAAATAGAGTACGAGCAATGGATATATTATAAAGACTCCCTCTTACCTTCATGTTCATTCTCTCACCAGCACTAAGGCATCTCTATTGAGGGTTTTCCGCTCTTCTTTTTGAGTTTTCACGCTGATAATAGTCGTAGTCACCTTCATAAATCCGCATTTCACCATGGTCGATTTCAAAGACCCGATTGACCAGAGAGCGCAGGAAATGGCGATCATGGCTTACCAGAATGACTGTACCTTCAAATTTTTGCAGGGCGTCAAGAAGCACGTCTCGGGATTGGATATCCAAATGGTTGGTTGGTTCATCAAGCACGAGAAAGTTTAAAGGACGACCAAGCAGTGTCGCGAGGATTACCCTGCTTTTTTCGCCGCCGGAAAGATTGGCAATACGTTTGTCGACATCATCACCCTGGAACAGAAAAGCGGCGCAGAGGTTGCGGATCGTTCCGATATTTTCGAGCGGTAAAGTTGCTTGCACTGCTTCAAAGACGGTTTGTTCCGGGTGAAGAATATCCATGGCATGCTGGCTGAAATAGCCTGTGGTGACACCGGCACCGACAGCTATCTCTCCAACTGTTGGTTCGGTGTTGCCAGTGATGCTTTTAAGAAGAGTGGACTTACCTGCGCCATTAACTCCGACGACAGCAATTTTTTCGAGTCTCCGTACTGTACCTGTGAGTCCGCTGAACACGGGGATTTCTCTATTGTCATGGCTTATCCAGGTTTTGCCGAGGTTGGTCAGGTGGAGGACATCATCACCGCTCCTCGGCGGTGTTGGAAAATTAAAATTTATGGTCCTCTGCTCAGCCGGCAGGACAATGCGGTCAATCTTTTCAATTTTCTTAATTCGAGACTGAACCTGGGAGGCGTGGGAGGCTCGAGCAGCAAACCGGGCGATGAATTCCTCTTCTTTAGCCAGCATTTCCTGTTGGCGACGATAGCTGGCCTCGAGCTGCTGACGTCGGATTTCACGTTCCTTCAGGTAGAAATCAAAATTACCGCTGTAGGTTGTGGTAGAGCCATTGGCCACTTCAATAATCCGGGAGACTATTTTGTTCATGAATTCCCGGTCATGGCAGGTCATGAGCAGAGCACCTTTAAACTCAGTGAGCAGCCATGTTTCCAGCCAGAGAATTGACTCTATATCCAGGTGGTTGGTCGGTTCGTCGAGCAGCAGAACATCCGGATTAATAGTTAGAATTTTCGCAAGAGCAATACGCATCTTCCAACCACCGCTGAATATCTCCACAGGGCTGTCGAAATCGTTCGGTGAAATTCCGAGACCGGTGAGAATTGCCTGTGCTCTCGGTTCGAGATCATAGCCACCACGCTGTTCGAAGATTTCCACGCACTCACCATAACGCTCAAGAAGATCTGCCATTTCATTATCTTCCATGGGCTGACCCATTTCCGCTTCCATCTCAGCTATCTTTTCGCCGAGCCGAACAATATCTCCGGCTGCCGACATAACCTCGGCGATGACGGAACGACCGGACATTTCACCGACATCTTGAGAAAAATAGCCGATAACGGTTTTCTTAGAGCAGGAGATATCGCCTTTATCCGCTTCTTCCTCACCAGTTATCAGACGAAAAACAGTGGTCTTGCCTGCGCCGTTAGGGCCGACGAGGCCTGTCTTTGTACTTGGAAGGACCTGTAGGCTGGCGTTTTGGAACAGGACTTGAGAGCCGTGCTGCATATGGATATTCGTTAAATGTATCATAGTCGACAATAAAGAAAAAATTGTTGGAAACTACCACGAGACGCCAAAGCGATGCAAGGAGATTCTTGCGTTCAATTGACAACCAGGGATAAGTATCGTCAGATCACGTAAGGTACAAAAAAAATGGAAAGAGAGGGGAGGTTAACGGTTCATTTTTCGTCCTGTATTTCGATGAAAACTTCAACATCCTGCCAGGGTTTAAACACGGGCTGAATGGTTGGATTAGCGATTATTTTGCAGAAGATTCGGCTGTCACCCTGTATGGAATTCAGGTAAACGGGAGTGGTTGCAACAGAAGGTGATTTCTCACCTTGTTTCGGGGAGGGGAGCATTACCTGTACTTCATTGGGAATGACGTGCACTTTTTTGATTTTAAGGTTGGCCGGCAGTTTACCGACGAGTTGCGGCACGATCGGGATGGTTTTCTTGATGATGCTAGCGAGGTTAACTTCTATCTGTGCTGGCTCACTGCCTAGAAAAGAGAGGTTGGAGGGAAGTCGCAGGTTATCACTTGTCATCAAAATTGTCTGTTTCCCCTTAACCATACTGGAGAGATCGACCGTTGCCATCGGCTGCGAAATGAAGAAATTGTCGATTTCAGATTTTGGGCCGGCGAGATGTACCCGTAGTTGTTCGGTTCTTTCGCCAACGAGTATAAGATTTTCCGAAGGTGGAATATATTCAATTGCCAAAGGAAAGGTTTTTTCCACAACTTGTCTGTTGACCGTTATCAATGTTGACCAGAAAACAACAGCTATAGCGAGACTTACTCCAGCCGGAATCAAAGTGCGCCGATGAAGAAGGCTCTGTAATTCCATGTCGAGGAAGCCGTTCTGGCTGTTGTGGTCCCTGATGACCGAGCTGATTTCTGCAACTGAACCAAGAATGTTCATTGACCTGTCCTTAAAAGCGGACACTACACCCCGTTCCTCAGAGACAACCAGCACGAGTGCATCGGTCTGTTCAGACAGCCCCATGGCTGCATGATGGCGCGTACCGTAATCTTCTGCCAGTCGAGACGTCTGGGAAATGGGCAGCCTGACTCCGAAACTCGTCAGTTTGTTATCCTCGATGATCATCGCCCCATCGTGTCCTGGGGAATTTGGATCGAATATGCTCATTATCAGAGGAATGCTCGGTTCTGCCGCCAGACGGTGGCCTCCAGATAACTGTTCCAGCACAGGTTCCTTACCTGGATAAACTATGATCGCTCCTCTCTTCTGCTCTGCCAGTTGCCACAGGCTTGAAGCAACCATGTCAATAAGCCCTTCATCAATGGAAACTGTCTTCTTTTTCTGCAAGGAGACAACTTTTTCAAACACCTTTCGCAACTCCGGTTGGAAAATGACAATCAAGGCAATGGCTGCCACATTGCTCACGTTTTGAAATATCCACTTTATGCCTTCCAGATTGAGGATGCTTGCCAGAGCAATTACCAGGAAGGCAGCGAGAATTCCGACAACAATTTTCCAGGTTCCAAGGCGAACCAACGTTCGATAGAGAAAAAAAAGTCCAGCACTGATAATGGCTATATCCAATATTGCCTGCCAGGTAAGAAGTTCATGCACTAAAAATATTATTTTGTTCATGGTGTGCTCGTTTGCAGCATAGTCACATTGTACGTAATTAGAGGTGGTGGGGGATATTCTTTCAAGGTTCTGGTTGCTGTACTTGGGACCATACTCCCATCGAGAAAATTTCTCTCTTAATAATTATTGACGCAGTTCTGAAAAAAAGAAAATCAGCAAGCCCGGAATTTCAGTTGGACCATGCAAAATCATTATGTAAAAGTATACTTTGTCTGCAATCGGAATTTTTTCTTTCTCTTGCTCTCGCATCTGGTGATGAATTTTCTGTTCTTGATCTTCCCAACAAATTCTCTTAATAAGAGTGGACGATATCGACAGATTATCCACTAAACCTTTGAGGTATAGCATATGACTAATTGGGAATGCAGTGTTTGTGGTTATGTTCACAAAGAAGCAGAGCCACCGGAGAAGTGTCCTGTTTGTGAAGCGCCGACTCAGATGTTTAAAAACGATGCAGAAGTAAAGCAGGAGCCTGAAAAAATAGCAGGAGCAAAGCAGGACGTCGTAGAGCCGGAAGCCGTTGTTGAGAAAAGATGGCGATGCACCATCTGTGGATATGTTCATACCGGGGATGAGCCACCGGAGAAATGTCCTATTTGTGATGCTCCGAAAAAAATGTTTGTAGAAATTGACTCCGATGGAAAGGCATTAGAAGAGCTAAAGATTGAAGAAGTCGATCCAGCGATATCGCTCGGATCAGAGAGTGGGAAGAAACAGTCATCTTCTCTTTTTGATAAATTTGCCAACTTCACATTAAAACACCATCTCCATCCGGTGACGGTCCATTTCCCCAACGGCATCTTGCCGGCGGTCGTCCTATTTTTAATACTGTCTGTTTATTTCAATATCGTCACGCTTGAAACAGCAGCATATTATAACCTGATTTTTGTGCTGCTCATGCTGCCGATAGTTCTATTGACCGGTTTCATTGAATGGCAGAAGCGGTATAAAGGCATCAAGTCGGCAATCTTTATAACAAAGATACTCTGCAGTCTGATTATACTGGGAGCCGTCAATATCCTGGTGTTCTGGCGTCTGCTTGATCCCGGCGTTGTCGCAGAAGGCTCTCCCTGGAAATTTATTTATTTGGGAATTGCGGCGGGCATGCTTTGTGTAGTCGGCCTCGCTGGCTATCTTGGCGGGAAGCTGGTGTTTGCATCACGGGGGTGACATGTTTGCCCCCCAATCATTTCATTCGCTTGTAAGCGAATGAAATGATTGGGGTTGGTGTTCCTGTCCGTACCATTTTCCGGGGTCAGTATCAGGTTTTTACCCCTTCACCGCAATGTCATGCTGGCAAAAAAGGACTAATGTCCTTTTCATACTTGTTTTTCACCTTAAAGCCTTTTGCTGTTAAGGCGGAAATTGCCTTGTCACCATCCTGACTGGTAACTCGGACGACCATCTGAGTTATCCCCTCATATTTTGTTTCCGGCCAGCAGAACAAACTCTGAATGTTTACTTCTGCATTTCGCAAGGTATCCGTAACCTCAGCAAGTTTGCCGATGGTGTCTTTAACAAAGATGCTGAGTCGGGTGCTGTCGTCGCTGATACCGATGGCCTGGAGCAGGACCCCCATGACATCGGTGCTGGTGACTATACCCACAAGTTCGCCTTCTTCCATCACGGGCAAAGCACTAATCCGGTTTTGCTGCATGACCAGCGCTGCCCGTTCGATCGTAGTGTTTGTGGGCACAGTCACTACTGTTTTGATCATAATCATGGAGACCAGTACCTTCTGGAGCAGGTAGTTGAGTTCGTGGGTGGAAAGCGAGGTGGCCGGAGAGGCCCAATTTTGTTTGAGATCCCTGTCTGAGACGATACCAACCAGTTTTTTCTGATCATTGACGACCAGAAGGTGATCTATCTGTTTTTTCTCCAGCAAATCTTTTGCTTCAACGAGCGTGGTTTTCGGTGATACGGTGATAAGGTCTGTATGCATGATTCTGTCGATGTACATGAGTGAGTTTCTCCCCCCTGGAAACAGTCTTGAAGTATGCTTTCTTCTCTTTTGGTTTTTATAGACTAAAATCAAATTTTCTTTTAAATTCTTCTCTATTATAGGTTGGTGACACGAGTTGTCAAAGTAAAGAAAAGGAAACCCGGGCGGAAAGATGAATGCGAAACCCGTAACTCTACCGCAAACAGTTGACGATGCGGGGCGAGTATGGTTTTCTGGGAAATGAAAAAAAACTTGCTTGATTACTGAATTTCAGAGTAGTTTGCTGAGTTCTTTCAAGGAGTACGATGCTCACCTCGAAGGAGGGGAATCCGAAAATCCACAATATATGATTTCTATTCATCAGGAGAAATTGTGACAAAAATAAATGACAACGCACTCTGGCTGTCCGGCAATGAGGCTATTGCTCTTGGCGTCTATGAGGCGGGAGTGAAGGTCGCTTCCGGTTATCCCGGAACGCCCTCAACGGAGATCATGGAAAACCTCTCGAAATATGAGGGAGTTTATACTGAATGGGCACCGAACGAGAAGGTCGGACTGGAAGTTGCTATCGGTGCTTCCTTTGCTGGAGCGAGAGCTCTTGCCACCATGAAACATGTCGGAGTTAACGTTGCCGCCGATCCGCTTTTTACTGCTTCCTATACCGGTGTTTGTGGTGGCCTGGTGCTGGTGAGTGCAGATGATCCGGAAATGCATTCCTCTCAAAACGAGCAGGATAATCGGAATTATGCCTTTGCCGCCAAGTTGCCGATGTTGGAGCCTTCAGACCCAAGCGAAGCAAAGGAAATGGCTAAACTGGCGTTCGATCTCAGTGAGGATCTGGATACTCCGGTGATGTTGCGTATTACTACCCGTGTGTCCCATGTCAAAGGTGTTGTTGAGAAAGGGGAAAAACGAACATCTCATGCTGCCTGCGGTATTACTAAGATACCTGGGAAATTAGTAATGCTGCCGGCCATTGCCCGTAAACGCCGGGTTTATGTCGAAGAGCGGATGGGGAAATGTCGGGAGCTGGCTGAAACGGCAGAGTTTAACCGAATAGAAGAAGGTGACACTAAACGAGGCTTTATCACCTCAGGCGTTTCCTATCTTTATGTGAAAGAAGCTTTTCCCGAAGCGGCCGTTCTCAAACTCGGTATGTGCTGGCCGCTGCCGGAGAAAAAAATTCGGGATTTTGCCGCCATGGTGGATGAAGTTATCATTGTGGAAGAACTTGATCCCTTTCTGGAAACTCATATTAAAGCCATGGGTATAGAGTGTCATGGTAAGGATTGCATCCCCAATCAGGGCGAGCTGAACACCGCCATCGTGCGCCAGGCGATTGAGCCCGGTTCCGGCCCGGTTTTGTTTGAGCCGGTCGAGCTCCCTAACCGACCGCCGAATATGTGTGCCGGTTGTCCGCATCGGGGGATTTTCTTCAATCTGTCGCGCATGAAAGTTTTTGTTTCCGGCGATATCGGCTGTTATACTCTCGGTTTTCTGCCGCCGCTGTCAGCCATGGATTCCTGTGTCTGCATGGGCGCTTCGGTATCAATTGCCCATGGGATGGCCAAGGCTCTTGGCGAGGATGGCTATAATCAGGTGGTTTCGGTCATCGGCGATTCGACCTTTATACATTCCGGGATTACCGGCCTTATCAATACCGTCTACAATAATTCTGCTTCAACACTTATTATCCTCGATAATCGGATCACCGCCATGACGGGCCAGCAGCAGAACCCGGCAACTGGTTATAACATTAAAGGAGAGGCTGCAAGCGCCCTTGATCTCGAAGCGTTGTGTCGGGCCGTTGGTGTAAAACACGTCTATAAAGTGAATCCCCACGACATCGTCGAAACCCGCAAGATAATGAAGGAAGCAGTAGAACTGAAGGAACCTTCTGTCATTATTTCTCAGGCGCCCTGTGTGCTGCTGCCGGAGATGAAGGAACGCAAACCGGTTTCATATTTTACCAATCAGGAAAATTGTGTCGGCTGCATGTCCTGTATCCGTCTTGGTTGTCCGGCCATCAGCTGGACAACTTTTGCTGAAGGTGAGGCCGAAGCAGCGCGGCTACCGAAATAAACAGAAAGGAATTTCCAAGATTGATGAGATTCTCTGTAACGACTGCGGTCAGTGTGCATCGCTTTGTAAATTCAACGCCATCACCAGAGGAGAGGGGAAATAATGGAAGATACAGGAAATATCCTTTTTTCAGGGGTGGGTGGTCAGGGGATTTTACTGGCCAGTGAAATTACGGTCTACGCTTTACTGGCGGCAGGGTACGATGCCAAAAAAAGTGAAGTGCACGGTATGGCCCAACGCGGCGGTTCCGTTACTGCTCAGTTGCGTTATGGCAAGAAGGTCTATTCACCGCTGATCGAGCCGGGTTGTGTTGATATCCAAATGGCTTTTGAGATGATGGAGGCTGTTCGCTATCTGCCATTTCTTCATAAAGGAAGTAAAGTCATCGTCAATACCCAGAAAATTTTACCACCAGCTGTGGCTACCGGTCAGGCAGAATATCCCAAAGATGTCCTTCAACATCTGATAGAGCGGGATATCGTGGTAGTGCCGGTGGATGCCTTTGATATTGCCCGAGATGTTGGTGAAATAAAAACAGCCAATGTGGTTATGGTTGGGGCGCTTTCAGCTTTCCTGCCAATCGATCCAGCTATATATGAAGAGGTCATCCGAACACGGGTGCCGGAACGATTCAGGGACGTCAATCTCAAAGCATTTGAAGCGGGACGAACTGTCAGTAACTAAGCAAGAGGATACGAGATGTCAGAAATATATTGGGAAGAAGAGATTGAGACATTACCCCGGGTGGGTTTGGAATCCATCCAGTTACGACGATTGAAACATCTTGTCGCCCGGGTGTACAAGACGGTTGAACCCTATCGCCGCAAGATGGATGCGATTGGACTGAAGCCTGATGATATCAAGACACTGGCCGACCTGGCTAAGCTTCCATTCACCGTAAAAAACGATCTTCGGGACAACTATCCCTTTGGGTTATTTACCGTGCCCTTGGATGAGGTTGTGCGGGTGCATGCATCTTCCGGAACTACCGGCAAACCAACTGTTGTCGGCTATACCGCAAACGATATCAAAACCTGGTCCAATGTTATGGCGAGGGCGCTCTGTTGTGCCGGTGCCACAAAAGGTGATATGGTGCATAATGCCTACGGCTATGGCTTGTTCACCGGTGGTCTCGGGGCCCATTATGGTATTGAGCGACTTGGGGCCACCGTTATTCCGGTATCCGGTGGTAACTCCAAACGTCAGATCAACATTATGAAGGATTTTGGCTCCACCGTTTTACTTTCAACTCCTTCCTATGCCCTCAATCTCGCTGAAGCCATGGATGCCATGGATGTCGATCCCAAATCTCTCTCCCTGCGGGTGGGCATTTTCGGGGCCGAACCGTGGAGTGAAAACATGCGTGAGGAAGTTGAGCGTAAGTTAAACCTCAAAGCAACCGATATTTACGGACTCTCCGAGGTCATGGGGCCGGGTGTCGCCCAGGAATGTCTGCATACAACCCGGGGCATGCATATTTTTGAGGATCATTTCCTGCCGGAGATCATTGATCCTGTGACAGGAGAAGTGCTGCCGCCGGGTGAAAAAGGGGAGTTGGTTTTCACCACGCTCACTAAAGAGGCCTTCCCGCTCATTCGTTACCGGACCAGGGATATCTCCAGGCTTTTCTATGAACCCTGTGAATGTGGCAGGACCCTCGTTCGTATGGAAAAGGTGACCGGCAGGACAGACGATATGCTGATCATCCGGGGAGTTAACGTTTTTCCATCGCAGGTTGAGCATGTTCTTATGGGCGTTGACGGGGTTGAGCCCCATTACCTCATCGTTGTCGACCGGGAAGGAAATCTCGACACCATGCAGGTTCAGGTCGAGGTGAGTGACGGGGTGTTCTCCGACGAGATCAGGGTGCTTGAGAATCTGACCAAACATATCCAGAAGGAAATCAAAGATCTGCTCGGAGTCACCTGTAAAGTGAAACTGGTTGAACCGAAAACTATCCAACGTAGTGAAGGAAAAGCGCAGCGGGTTATCGATAAGCGCAAAATCTGAGGAATGGAGGTTGATATGCTGGTAGAACAAATTGCCGTATTTCTGGAAAACAAATCGGGCCGATTGGCAGAAATCACTGCTGTCCTGGCTGAAAATAAAATTAATATTCGGGCCCTTTCCGTCGCGGATACCGCTGATTTTGGTATCCTCCGACTGATTGTCGACAATGTGGAAAAAGCTAAAGCCGTCCTGAAAGAAAGCGGTTTTACTGTTGGCAAGACAACTGTTATCGCCGTCGAGGTTGAAGATAAAACCGGGTGGACTGGCGAAGGTGTTGAGTTGCATCCACAATGCCAAAATCAACGTTGAGTACATGTACGCCTTTGTCAATAAAACAGGAGAGAATGCAGTATTAATTTTCCGATTTGAAAAGACAGAGGATGCCATTGCCGCTCTTAAAAAGGACGGTTTTACTATTTTGACGAGAGAGCAGATCTGCGCATTATAAGATGAAAATTGCTCCATTGAGAGCTTCTTGTAGCGCTGTAATCATGAGAGTATAAGACCACCACGATAACCTTAACCCTACTAAACGAATGTACTGGCAAAAAGAAGAAGAGTGCATGCCGCGTCCGGATCTTGCAAAATTGCAGCTCGATCGGTTGAAAAACACCCTGAAAAGGGTGGCAACCAATGTTCCGTTCTATAGGAATAAGTTCAATGAGTTAAAACTTGATCCGGAAAAGATAACCTCGCTTGATGATTTGCGGGATTATCCGTTTACCATGAAGCAGGATCTGCGTGACAATTACCCCTACGGACTTTTTGCCGTTCCGCTAAGAGACGTTGTTCGCGTTCATTCCTCTTCCGGAACAACAGGGATTGCAACGGTTGTCGGTTACAGTAAAAATGATATCAATACCTGGTCGGATCTTGTGGCCAGGGTACTCTGCGGTGCCGGGGTAACTCCCGATGATGTGATTCAGATTGCCTTTGGTTATGGTCTTTTTACCGGCGGTTTTGGCCTGCATTACGGGGCGGAGAAATTAGGGGCCTCGGTCATACCAATTTCCTCAGGGAATACCAAGCGGCAGATTCAGATCATGCAGGATTTTAAGACTACAGCTCTGGTCTGCACGCCCTCTTATGCTCTGAAAATGGCCGATGTAATGATGGATATGGGGATTAATCCCAATGGCTTATCTCTGCGTTACGGCTTGTTTGGTGCTGAGCCCTGGTCTGAGGCCATGCGACTTGAAATCAATGAGCGGCTGGGCATACGGGCAACGGATAATTACGGGCTTTCTGAGGTTATGGGACCTGGTGTCGCAGGTGAATGTAAAGAATGTAATGGCCTGCATGTGAGCGAAGATCATTTTCTGATGGAATTACTGGATCCGGATACCCTGGAGCCGGTGGCTCCTGGTGAGATTGGAGAACTGGTCATCACCACCCTCACGAAAGAAGCTTTTCCGGTAATCCGCTATCGTACCCGTGATCTGACCCGTATAATCCCCGAACCTTGTCCCTGTGGCCGAACCTCCATGCGGATAAATCGGATGCTGGGTCGTTCCGACGATATGCTTATCATCAAAGGTGTTAATGTCTTCCCAACTCAGATTGAATCCGTCCTTTTTGAAATCGAAGGAACCGAACCTCACTATCGGCTGATTGTTGAGAGGGAGAATAATGAGGACATTTTGACCGTCATGGTTGAGGTCGTTGAGTCGATTTTCTTTGATGAAATGAAAAAACAGCGTGCTCTGGTGGATACTATCAAAAAACGCCTCGCCTCTGAATTGGGTATTGGTGTACAGATTAAGCTTGTTGAAGAGCGAACCCTTGAGCGTTTTAACGGCAAAGGCGCGCGGGTAATCGACAAGCGTCAACTGTGATGGCGTCGTAAAAACTCTTCATCTTGTTCGTTGTTACAATTTTCCTATCATTACGACGTACCGTATGTACGCCGAAATAAAAGGAAAATTGCACGCCTCCAATATGGAGCTTTTTGCTTATCCATCGGAAATCGGACTTTTAACGAGTTTATCAACGCTGATTTGTCTGAATATTACTGGAGATTGTTTTGGATATTGTGCATGGTTTATTGGTACTGGCGGTGGTGCATACTTTGGCTGCAGCATCTCCGGGTCCTGATTTTGTATTTGTATCTCAGCAGACACTCGCCAACGGTAAACGTACCGGCTTGTTGTGCAGCCTGGGGATTGCTCTGGGACTCTCTGTTCATATTGCCTACTCGGCTTTTGGGCTGGCAGCGATCGTTGCTCATTCTTCCGAGCTGTTATGGTGGGTGAAAATGTTGGGTGGAACTTACCTGATCTTTCTGGGAATAAAAGGGCTGAAGGCTAAGGCATCGGCAGGACACGATGTGCAGGGACATAAAACGTCCGTCTGAATCTCCTCTTAAAACAATCGGTGCAGGATTTCTCTGCAATGCCCTTAACCCCAAAGCGCCTATCTATTTTCTGTCACTTTTTACTCTGGTTCTTTCTCCTGATATGCCATTGTATCAAATAACCATTTTTGGTCTCTGGATTATGTTCATTCAGTTATGCTGGTTTTCTTTTGTTGTTCTGGTTCTATCAATCCCTTCCGTAAACAGAAGGTTTCAGCGGGCTGGTCATTGGATTGACAGAGTGCTTGGCGGTGCCATGATCTTGCTTGGTATTAAAGTATTGATGAGCAGGACAAGTTAGTATCCACAGGCTCTGCCGAATTTCTCGGTACAATAAGGCAAAGCATGCCCTGATTCTGATCTGTTGAAAGCATATTACCACCTTCATCATCCAGCTCTGGAGAGATACTCAAAACAATGAAAAGAACTGAGGTGTAATGAGATTTTGGTATAAAAAATATGCTCAAACAGTTAACATCATAATTCGAGGACCTTCGGCAAGGAATAGTTTGTAAGAGGAGGAAGAAAAATGGCTAAATTTATTGATCAGCCGATTGTGATAGAAGCTGTCGACAACAAACCGAAGATTATAGAGGAGTATATTGGTGCCGTAAACACGGGGACAAAAGAACTCAGTGTTGCCCTTATGCGAAGTCCTTCGGGCTGGATTGAGCCAGGCCAGACTCCGGAATTTTCCGAATATCTCATAGTTCTGAAAGGTCTATTGCAGGTTAAAACGGAAAATCGTATGTATGAGGTGCAGGCCAATCAGGCCATTATTGTTGATGCGGGGGAGTGGGTACAGTACAGTAGTCCTTCAGAGGAAGGTGCTGAATACATTGCAGTTTGTCTTCCGGCATTCACTTCTGCTACAGTGCATAGGGACGAAGAACGGTAACGTTGGTATCCATTGTAAACCTGAACATATGAGAGAGAGGTGGCAGGTATGAAACGGGCACTGCTAATTATTGATATGCAAAATGATTATTTCCCCGGTGGCAACATGGAGCTTGTGGGGATTAATGCAGCTGCTAAAACTGTCGGTCAGCTGTTGGCGATGTTTCGCACAAAAAAACTACCGATTATTCACATCCAGCATCTATCGACCAAACCGGGAGCTACTTTCTTTTTACCGGACACGAATGGGGTGAAAATTCATCCATCGGTTGCCCCGGAAGATCGGGAGGTAGTAATCAAAAAGCATTTCCCCAACAGTTTCAGGGACACGACGTTACTCGCCGAATTGAAGCATCTCAGCATCAAGGAGCTGGTTATTTGTGGGGCAATGAGCCACATGTGCATCGATAGCACTGTGCGGGCTGCGTTTGATCTTGGGTTGAGCTGTGTTGTGGTTGCCGATGGTTGTGCGACACGTGATCTCGTCTATGGTGATAGAATCATTGAAGCAGCTCAGGTGCATGGGGCCTATATGGCGTCTCTTGCGTCTGTGTTTGCAAAGGTAACGGAACTGTCCGGGCTTGACACTGTACTTGGTTTGGAAGCATGATCTCTTTTTTTTCTGGAGGTTCCGATACTGAGGCACAGTAGATGAAAGCATTGTTGATTTTTCTACGAGTTAGATCTCCTGAAAACCAAAGTATGTTTTTTCAAACTTTTTCTTTCCAGAGGAGAGGAAATCAGCAAAACTCCATTCTTCGTTAGTTAACAACGTCCTGTAGTGGGGTTTGATCACATATGTCATTGCGATGACTGAGCGATTGTTTTCGGTTATAATTTCTACCTCCTCTCGTTGATACATTTCCCCCTCAAAGGCATCCAGGCGTTTTATCGCCTCAGTAGGAAGATTCTGGTAAAGGACGCCGGAAACCCTGGCCCCTGCTTGTGGCATAATGCCAGGATACTCTCGATCGATAATTCTAGAACAAAAAAAATTGACAAGAGTGCCGGGGGTCGAGTTGGCACGACAACCAGCAGCTTTGCACATGATGTCGCTGCACATCAGTGATCCGTAAGTAAAGAGATTATTCATGAGATTTTGTGCTGTTGAAAATTCATCTGGAACTTTATAGAAAACAACTTCCTTTCTGCGTTATAAGGTTATTTTACACATGAATAATTTTTGATTAAAAAAGTTATATCCAGATGTGTTTTCCTTACCTGCTGGATTTTTCTTGGTTATTGTACTCATCAGGAAAAGTCATAAACCTCCCCCATTGACAAATCACCATATCATCGCAAAACTTTGTATATATATCGAGAGAACGAGTAATGCAATTGTTTTCACAGCATCTCAGAATGCTGTGGTGCGAATGCGAAGTTTCCGATGTTCGTTCGTTGGCGATAGTCTGTTTTGCCGATCGACAGAAATGCATCTTGATTTGGAAGGAGGAAATTCCATGAGTTATAAATTACAGGTTTTACCCTATGGGTACGATGCGCTAGAACCATATTTCGATGCTCAAACAATGGAAATACACCATACGAAGCATCATCAGGCGTATATTGACAAATTGAATGCGGCTATTAAGGGCAACGCTTCACTTGAGGATCTTAAGATAGAGCAGTTGGTGAGGAATCTCAGGGAGGTTCCTGAAGAGATCCGTACAGCGGTCCGAAACCACGGAGGAGGGCATGCCAATCATAGTTTTTTTTGGCCAATACTCAAGAAAGATGTCGCTGCGGCTGGCCCTGCTGTTGAAGCCATAAAGAAAAAATATGGCAGCATTGAAAGTTTCAAAGAAAAATTTTCAAATACTGCTGCTACGGTTTTTGGGAGTGGCTGGGCTTGGTTGGTCTATGACTTAGGGCAACTGGAAATCATAACCACAGCCAACCAGGACAGTCCTCTTAGTACGGGGAGAACCCCGCTAATCGGATTGGATGTGTGGGAACATGCCTATTATCTCCGCTATCAGAATCGAAGGCCAGAGTATATTGCCGCTTTTTTCAATATCATTAACTGGGAAAAAGTTAACGAACTTTACCTGGCAGCGAAATAGTAAGAGGGATATTGGGAAATTAATGCTGAAAATAAAAGCCCCGTATTCCCAGTAAGGGGTTTATGGGGCTTACGGTCTTCTAGAATAGCAATACCGGGCATCTGACATTGTGGAGGACGTGATTTGCAACTGAGCCAAACAGTACGTCCCGTATTTCTCCACCACCCTCATGGCGTCCGATAACCAGCAGTTGAAACGCTTGGCTATTGGCAGTGTGGGTTATTATATCTCTTGGTTCACCAAACTCAAGAATGAGCTCATTGGTGAAACCTGCCTCTTGTAATTTGGCACTGGCGCGTTCGAGAAGTTTCCTGCCTGCCTTCGTGGCGTTTTCCTTTACCATATCCACCTGAAATTCAGGGATCATTCGGTAGGCCAGCTGGCTTTTGTTGATAACGTGAATAAGCGTCAGCTGTTTTGAAAAGTGATCCTTCAGATTGATAATGGTGTCAACTGTCCTCTTGGCTGTGGGGGAATCGTCGATTGGAACTAATATTTTCGGGATCATATCAACCTCCGTATAATCTTTAATCAGGCAGCCCTTGGCAGAGAATGACAAGCGACTCAAAAACATAAAAAAATCATTTTCACGTCTTTAATCCCCTTGCAGGGAAAGGTACATTCACAGAAGTCTTTGTTAAAGCAACAGGTGAAGAAGAGTTTATAGGTTATTAACCCCGCTAAAAAGCTGCGAATTTACCTCTAAAATTTGGACGTTTTCTTCAGGTCATTCCGGCTAATTATATGCCGGAATGATCAAAGTGATTGTTCAATTGTGGCCTGATTTCAAGTAAATATAAACCATGCAGCCTATCGCATAACGACTTTTTACGAGGTCTGAAGTTATTAACCCCGCTAAAAAGCAGCGGGATAAGTTCCTTCACGAAAAAATATTCTTGTGAAAGAAACAAGAATATTTTTTCTAAGTCACTAAATTATATCAGCCGTAAACTAAACGTGGAAGTAATAAAACGAGATCCGGCCAGAAGGTCAGAACAAACAGGATTGCAATCTGAATGGCAAGAAATGGAAGGACGGCGCGGGTTACATAGACGATATCTCGATTAACCGTGGCCCCGGAAATATATAGACTGACCCCGAGCGGTGGAGTGCAATATCCGATACCGAGATTGATGGTCATGATAAGACCAAAGTGCATGGTGTCGATACCAAATTTTGAGAGTAAAGGTAGAAAGATAGGGGTGAGAATAAGTGTTGCTGAGATGATATCCATAAACATGCCGATGAACAGCAGTAGGATATTTACCGAGAGCAGAAATACCCAAGGCGATGAAATATTAGTGACCACGATTGTGGCGATTTTATTGGGAATCTGTTCAAAAGTTAAATATTCACCAAAGACAGAAGCGCCGGCGACAATTATAAGCAGTGTCGCCGAAGTAACGGCTGAAGAAACAATAACCCGTTTGATGTCACCAAATTTCATGTCGCGATGGAGGACGATTTCGACGAAAAAAGCATAGAAACAGGCAACGACTGCCGCTTCGTTAGCCGTAAAGAGTCCCGAATAGATGCCGCCGAAAATGAGCACAGGCAGCATAAGAGCCCAGACACTTTCCTTTAATATCGCAACAACCTCACTGAGTGACGGTCGTTTTTTGTGCTTCATGCCCATTTTTTTACAGACAAAATAGGCATAGAGGCTCATTGCCACCATAATGATAATCCCCGGAATAAAACCGGTAAGAAAAAGAGCCTCCAACTGGTCGTTGCTGACCATAGCGTAGAGGATCATTGCGATAGACGGTGGGATAACAACACCAAGAATTGGTGCCGTGGTCATGAGGCCAACGGAGAACTGTTCGTCGTAATCGTTTTCGATAAGAGCAGGAATCATGAAGCCACCAATAGCAACAACGGTTGCAACGGTGGAACCTGATATGGCTCCGAAAAAACCGCAGGCGAGAATTCCGGCCATCGCCAGTCCACCCGGAAGAAATCCAACCAACACATTTGCTGTCTTGATGAGTTTTTCGACAATGGATCCGGTGGTCATAATATTGCCGCATAGAACAAAAAACATCACCACCACCAAAGCGAACTTATCCATACTTCGATAAAGTACCTCAATGACAATCTGCGGGTCAATTCCGACCAGATAAACGAGGCCAACAGTGCCAGTGAAAAAGAGAGCCATGAAAACAGGAACCGTGGATGCCAGGCAACCGAGTAACAGGGCAAAGATAAGGAGGTAATTGTTATCCATCAGTTATTGCCTCCCTGTCAGGTCGTTTTCTCCGGTCCAATCTTCCCACATCACAATAAGCGTTCGCAGAAACATCATGAAGCCCATAACAGGGAGTACTGCATAGAAATAATATTCAGGAATTTGCAATGTAGCTGAGCGAGCATATTCATCATTGTACATCATGATTGTCATCTTTATTCCGAGATAGACCATGACGACAGAAAAGAGGAGTACCGCGCAATGTGAAAACAAGGCGAGTGGCTTTTTTAGAATAGGCAGCATCTGTGGGAGGGCATCTATTCGAATGAGGGAACGGGTGCGAATCGCCGCAACACAGCCGATATAGGTCGAGAAATAGATAACCTTACGCACTACCTCGTCTGACCAGTAGAGACTGAGGTCATTTGTAGTTTTGCGTAGGATTACATTGGCCATGGCCGTGAGCAGTGCAACGCACACGGCGGCAAAGAGTGACCACTCTTCAACATGTTGCAAGGTTTTATCAATTGTTTTAAAAATTTTCGTTAACATATTAAATAATTAATTCAAAGAATCCAGGCAGTTTAAACTTTAGCTAACTATTTAGCGGTGAAGAAAAAATCCCATCTTATTAATCTTAACAAAGTTGGGGAGTTAGTTTGAAAAAATCAAACAGAGCCTAAACCACACACGTTCGGATTGCAAGCATCATGTAGCCTTGAACCTGAAGAATTGACCAAAGCAGCTACCCCAGACTCTGTGGGTGAAGAGTAGTTGAAACGTTCGCGCTGCTGAACTGGAAATTTCAGGTGATAAGGATTTGGTGTAGTCTCCTTAGTTCTAACGTTGTGGTTCAGCTTTACAACCGGAATTTATAGCAGTAAATAAAGTGATGAATCAAACCGAATAAACTTTGCAATTATTGATCTTCAAAAGGAGAGAGCGATATGGAAAAAGGTACAAAAGGAGACTTCGTTTATACTGTACTCCAGCAGGATCTGGCAAGTGAGGTGGGCGTCGGCATTGAGGATGAATTTCCTGAGGTCCTGGCCACATCGAGAATGATTGGGCTGATGGAAGTGTCCGCTGCCCGCCTGTTGAAACCATTACTCAAACCAGGGGAGCTTTCTGTCGGAGTTGGCATAGATATTAAACATTTTGCCCCGACTCCAGTGGGGGAGGAGGTCAAGGTCGTGGCTACTTTTCTTGAGCCGGATGGTAAATTATTTCTCTTTGAAGTGGAAGTCTTTGACAGGGCCGGGAAGGTGGCCGGTGGCAGACATACACGGGCAATTGTGGCAAAGAGTCGCTTAATTGAAGGGGCACATTCGAGAATGGCAAAAGCTCAATGATTACCTCATTTCGAAAATAGTGAACCCTAATAATCAAGAAAGGAAATGACTGTGCTTCCTGAGAACATAGCTGACATCGTCAGACAAAAGGTTTCGCAATTCTATTGGATACACGACAGAAATTGTGCCACGACGGCCTTATCTATTTTATCTGAAATATTTAAAATTGACTTAAACGCCCAAACCGTTGATTCCGCATTGGCTATGCATGGTGCCGGTAAGTATGGTGCACAATGCGGTTTGGTTGAAGGGACAATTATGTTTATGGGGATCTTTGGCAGGCAAAACCAGATACAGGATGATGTCACAATAGATGCTTGTAGGGAACTTGCTGGAAAATTCGAAAGCAGGTTTGGCAGTTTGTTATGCAAGGTGTTACGGCCAGAGGGATTTAACACCGAGAATCAATTACATATTTGTGAGCCAATTACCTGTGAAGCAATTGAGTTTGCAGCCTTTTATATCTCAAATTTTATAAAAGATACTGTACGCGAATAACCATTACACCGGACAAAACTGTGATCGTCATGTCCGCATCCTTATAGGGGGGAGACCTCGATGACAACTCAACCTCGGGTATTATTTTTGTCTCATGGAGGCGGGCCCTTGCCGCTTCTTGGAGACGAAGGACACAGAGAGATGGTTGCTTGTTTGAAAGAACTTTCAGCCAAGCTAAAAAAGCCATCAGCCATCATTGTCATCAGTGCACATTGGGAAGAAAAGGTACCCACTATTACTTCAGGAAAAAATCCGTCTCTTCTCTACGATTATTTTGGGTTTCCAGAAGAATCCTACAAAATAAAATATCCTTGTGCAGGGGAACCATTACTCGCTCGTCAGATCCACAACCTCCTGGAAAACGATGGTATCGCATCCAGGCTTGATGATCAGAGAGGCTTTGACCATGGATTGTTTGTGCCGTTAAAAATTATGTATCCAGACGCGGATATTCCGTGTGTTCAGTTGTCTCTTGTTGACAACCTCAATGCCGCTGAGCACTTAAGGGTGGGTAAGGCTCTTCAAAGTCTGGATTATAATAATTTGCTCGTCATTGGTTCAGGTTTTTCCTTCCACAACATGAAGGCTTTTTTTGCTTCCGAAACCAACGAATCGAAAATGATGAATGAATCTTTTGAAAAATGGTTATTGGAAACCTGTTCTAATCCGGCAGTCGATGAAAAAGTAAGAACTGAGCGACTCACCCAGTGGGAAAATGCTCCGTTTGCACGTTTTTGTCACCCTAGGGAAGAGCATTTATTGCCGTTGCATGTCTGCTATGGCATCGCTCAGAAGAGATGTTTCGAGTCTTTTGAACTCCGAATTTTAAACAAGAAATCGAGTATGTATCTTTGGTAACCGGCATGCTAACATAGTGCTTCTAGAGCACGGCGTTATTCGGGGGGAAATGAGGATGGTCATCAGGGAAGCGGGCGTATGTGATATTGATAAAATTTTGGAAATATATTCACAGCCCATGATTGACAATGGCGTCGTTTTGCAATCAGAAGAAGCAAAAGAAATATTTAAAATGATTGAATCATATCCAAATTACAAAATCTATGTGGCTGAAACAAATAAGACGATAGTGGGAACTATCGCGGTATTGATAATGCACAATATGGGTCACCTTGGAAAGCCGTCAGCGATTTTTGAAAGCTTTGCTGTTATGCCGGGATATCAAAATAAAGGCATAGGAAAAGCAATCATAAAATACGCAATGGATCTTTGCAAAGAGGCTGGTTGCTACAAAATCACATTGTCAGCAGATTTAAAAAGAAAGAAAGCTCATGGTTTTTATGAAACACTGGGCTACTTCCAGCATGGGTATAGCTATAAATTCAGAATTGAATAAAAATTATAATCGTATAACGAGCATACAAGAATGAAAATCAAGAGCAGAATCAAAACTTTGATTTATACAGTAAGGATGTTTTTCTATGAAAGATAATTGGCTCACCTCTCTCTTGCAAAAGCTCGATTTGTCATCAACAACAGGAGAACTACTGGCAGGCATGCTGACCGTAATTGCTGTAATCCTGACAGCCATTCTGGCAACCATTATTGTCCGCAAAACCCTGCTGAAATTCCTTACCAGCTGGATCCAAACAAATAGATACAGTTGGGATGATCCTCTGGCCGGAAACGAATTGCTCACCAAGATCAGCTGGTTCGTGCCTGTGACCATCTTTTCCCTGGCAATAGATATGTTTCTCGATCCGGGGACAACAAGTTACCTTCCGGCAAAACGGCTGATAACCGCTTGCTTTGTCATTGTCTCCGTTCGCAGCCTGACCGCTTTACTTTCTTCAGCTAACGATATCCACCGAATTGTCAGAAAGAATAAGGGGGCCAGTCTTCGCGGCTACACCGATGCCGGCAAAATACTGACCTATGTTCTCGGGGCAATTTTTCTTATCTCCGTTTTCACAGGGAAATCTCCATGGGGGATTCTCTCCGTCCTCGGTGGTCTGACCGCCGTATCCATGTTGGTTTTCAAAGACTCGATTCTCGGCTTTGTCGCTTCCGTCCAGATTAGTTCGACCAACATGGTGTGCCTTGGTGATTGGGTAGAGATGCCGCAGTATGGTGCCGACGGTGATGTTATTGATATGTCCATACATTCTATTCGGGTCCAGAACTGGGACAAAACCATTTCGACCATCCCCACCTATGCCCTTGTCTCTAACTCTTTTAAAAATTGGCGGGGAATGTCTGAATCAGGAGGCAGACGAATTAAACGGGCGTTGCACATAGATATTCAATCGATCCGGTTCTGTGATGAGCAAATGTTGGACAAATTCTCTGGAATTTCCCTGATAGCCGATTACATAAGCAGTAGGCAGCAGGAAATTGGAGAATTTAACCAGCTTCATAACTATGACCCAAACTTCAACATTTGTGGTCGCCGCCAGACCAACGTAGGGGTTTTCCGTGCCTATATTATCGCCTACCTGAGAAATAATTCCAAACTCAATCAAGAGATGACTTTTCTGGTCCGACAACTTGCTCCGACCGAGCATGGCCTGCCTATCGAAATCTACGTTTTTTCAAAAGACCAAGCTTGGGCCAACTACGAAGCGATCCAAGCTGATATCTTCGATCACCTGCTTGCCGCAGTACCCGAGTTCGGTCTGCGTATTTTTCAAAATCCCAGCGGTTATGATTTCCGTTGTTTAGGTAGGGTGGAGACATCCGCCTGATTCGTTTTGCACTCTCCGCTCACGCCAGTGACCGCAAAGGTCGAAGAGGTAGATCACGGCTTCTATAATGACTCTGCTTTCTCGTTATTCAGGAGAGGTTATATTGTATAACTACCAATAATGGTTACGTTAACTCCAGAACGATTTGTAGCTATGGAAGCTGAACTGTGTACCAGATCAACGACTGCAGCTACAGGTCTAACCTTTAGTTAGTTTCTATCCTGAAACGAGGCATTTTATTCTCAATTGAGGCGTTCGATAAATTTAACCGCAGGCATATGACTGATATCGGAGTCTGCGCTTACCTCCGAGGATTAAATTTTGAGAACAACGAAGAGTTAGGGTAAAAGGGCCGTTTCAGGGTGGAAACTAGTTAACAATCATGAAAAAGCGGAGACATCATGTACACACTGTATACTATTCCCGGCTCATGTTCTTCAGGCATTACTGTGCTGCTTGAAAAAATGCAGCTTGACTACACGGCGGTTAAACGTGAAGACGTGCCAAATTATTCTGACATCGTACCGACCAACCAGGTTCCGGCATTGAAGGCACCGGATGGTCAAGTTATTACCGAAGGTGCTGCAATTGCGCTCTACCTTCTTGAGAAGCATAAATCACCGATGTTACCTGCCGACTTATCTCGGAAAGCAGAATTTTTGCGGTGGTTAATGTTTGATTATGCGACACTGCATCCTGCCTATGGAAGAATGTTTGCGATTCAGTACAAAACGCAAATGGACGAACAGGAGAGAATCAGTGTCCTCAAACAATTATCTGTTTATACATCCAGCTTATGGGCAATTCTTGATAAAGAATTGGAGAAGAAAAAATTCATAACGGGTGACCAACCGACTCTTGTGGACTATCTGGCAACCATTTACTCAAGTTGGGGGAAAAATTTCCAAGACATCAAAATCACGCTTGGAAAGAATGTAGAGAGACTTATAGATCAGGTGTCGGCGCTTCCCGAGTTCCAAGCCGGCTTTAGAAAAGAAAATATAGAATTTAAAAAAGTTGTATAGAAGTTTCGTGAGTCAGTAGGTGCCCCATTCGGCTGTTTCCCGGCAGCTGGGCAAGAGCCAAATGGGGCTGGTCTCAAGTCCTCGATAGTTTCCTAAGAAACCTTCAAGTCCCATGATCCCACTGTCGATTTTTTGAAACTACCAAAAGCATAAAAAAACGTTGACAAAAACAACGAGAGAGTTACATTGATCGTCAAATGGCGATATGTGAATATAGGAGTTTGCGCAATGAAAACATTTATTCGAGTGATGAAAGCTTTGTCTGACCCAAACAGGGTGCGGGTAATAAAACTCCTGCAGACGGGGGAGCTTTGTGTCTGCGAGATTAAAGAGGTTCTGGGGCTGGCCCAGTCTACAGTCTCCAAGCATATGAAAATCCTGGAAGATGCCGGGCTGGTTGAAAGAAATCGGCAGGGAACCTGGATGATTTATAGTCTGGCTGATGGCAGGGAGTCAACTTATGCAGAAACAATGCTGACCAAACTGAGCGATTGGCTGGATAGTGATAACGAACTGGACAGGATGCGTAAGGCTTTGCCGGCTGCGGCTGTCCTGCGAGATCTCGCACCAAAAGGTTAAAGGATATTCCAATGAAAGCGATTCAACCCATCCCGCCAGTTGCCACTGATTGTGGCTGTGACTGCAAAACAACGGCTGTCGACCAACTACCAAAAACAAAAAATACCAATATGGTCAAGGCTATCATTCTTGGTCTGCTCGGATTTGCTGTCTGGTATATAGTTTACAGACAGCTTGAACCATTTTCCTATTTTTTCACTTACTCGCTGCTTGGTCTCGAAAGGGGCCACCATCTTGGAGCGTCAATCCAGTTTTTTGTTTATGACACTCCCAAGGTGATGATGCTGTTGACGCTTATTGTTTTTGCCATCGGCATCGTTCGATCTTTTTTCACCCAGGCCCGAACCCGTAAATATCTGGCTGGAAGACGTGAGACAGCAGGCAATGTGATGGCTGCCCTGCTTGGTACCCTTACCCCATTTTGTTCTTGTTCTGCGGTTCCGCTCTTTCTTGGTTTTGTTCAGGCCGGAATCCCTTTAGGTGTAACTTTTTCTTTTCTTATTGCCGCTCCGATGGTCAACGAGATTGCCTTGATTCTGCTCTATGGCCTGCTTGGTTGGAAAGTCGCTGCAATCTATCTTGTGACCGGACTCATGATTGCCATAATTTCCGGCTGGGTCATCGGCCGTCTCAAGCTTGAGCATTGGATTGAAGACTGGGTGCAGGAACTTCGGGCAGGTGAAGCGATAGTCATTGAAGAAAATCTCAACTGGCCCGACCGCATTGGTCGCGGACGGGAAGCCGTGCGTGATATCGTTGGCAAGGTATGGATTTATGTGGTTGCAGGAATTGGAGTGGGTGCAGCCATTCACGGCTATGTACCCGAGACCTTTATGGCCTCTATTATGGGCAAGGATGCCTGGTGGTCAGTACCAGCAGCCGTCGTTGTTGGTATCCCTATGTACTCCAATGCAGCAGGTATTGTTCCAATAGTGGAAGCGCTCCTTGGCAAGGGCGCCGCACTTGGCACTGTGCTGGCCTTTATGATGAGTGTAATCGCCTTGTCATTACCGGAAATGGTCATTCTCCGCAAAGTACTTAAACCAAAATTGATTGCCGTCTTTATAGGAGTTGTCGGCTGCGGAATTCTCTTCACCGGTTTCTTGTTCAATCTGATTATCTAATAATTTTGTGATGCTAAATAGGAAGCGCCTTTTTTGGGGTACAACGAAGCAGATGAAGAGTTTTTACGACGCCATCATTATTTCAACACAACAAAATGAGGAACAAAATGGAAATTAAAGTATGTGGGCCGGGATGTGCATCCTGTGAAAAGGCGCAAAAAACAGTCGAAGCTGCAATTACTGCAAAAGGGGTCCAGGCTTCCGTTATTAAGGTAACGGATTTTCAAGAAATTGCCAAGCTGGGGATTTTTTCGACACCGGCTGTAGTTATTGACGGAGAGGTCAAATGTGTGGGTCGTGCCCCGAAGCAAAGTGAAGTTGAGGAGTGGATATCTTGAATAATAAACTCTCTCCCAAAACAACACTAACGGCCTTCGTCCTCACTGGATTTTTCCTGCTGTTCTCCGGTTTACTTTGTTTTGCCGCTGACACTGAAGGAATACCAACGGCCCCTGTCCCCGGTATGGTGACCATGGTCGATCTCGGTGCCAAGAAATGCGTACCATGCAAAATGATGGCACCGATTATGGCAGAACTGGAGAAGGAGTTTAAGGATCGGGCTGCGATTGTCTTTATCGACGTCTGGGAACATCCTGAAGCCGGACCGAAATACGGCATCGGGATCATCCCGACTCAGATTTTCTTCGATGCTCACGGTAAAGAAATGCTCCGGCACGAAGGATTCTACGAAAAGGCCGCTATAATTGCCGAGTTGACCAAACTCGGGGTTAAGTAATTCATGGATCAGTATTTTCTCACCATTAATTCCTGGATGGGCCAAGGCCTCTTCTTAGGAGGGCTTGGCTGCTTTCTCTGGGGGATGGTGAGCGTGCTTTTCAGCCCCTGTCACATGGCCTCCATTCCACTTATCATTGGCTATGTGGGTGGGCAGAATCAACTGATCGAAGGACGTAAGGCAACACTCTATGCCATCGTCTTTACAACCGGGCTCTTTATCACTATTGCCGTTGTCGGTCTCGTCTGTTCGCTGCTTGGGCGTATGCTCGGTGATGTTGGACCGTATTGGACTATTGCCATAGGATTGCTGCTGATCTGGGTTGCCCTCGATATGCTGGGGATAGCGAAATGTTCTCTTCCTGGAGGGCTCTTATCCCGACTGACAATTAAGGGTCTTGCCGGTGCTTTTGTTCTCGGTCTGGCCTATGGTGTGTTGTCCGGATCCTGCACTTTTGGATTCATCGCCCCGATACTGGCCATTGTCTCCGTGCAGGCCAAGGTATTCACCGGCGTGCTCTTTATCTTGTTGTTTGCCATCGGTCACTGCATCCCAATTGTCGTGGCCGGCAGCTCGACCGCCATGGTCAAGCGTCTGCTGGTGAGCAGCAGCTGGCAGCAGGGCGGTAGATTTTTTCGGCGTTTTGCGGGTGTAATGATAGCCATGCTTGGCGTGTATTTTATAGTACAACCATTTTTAAAGTAGAGCAGTCAGGAGAGCAGCATGGCCCAAAAACTCAAGATTCTCTTTCTCTGTACAGGTAATTCCTGCCGCAGTCAGATGGCAGAAGGGTGGACACGTGCACTTAAAGGAGATTTGATCGAGGCGTACTCCGCCGGTACAGAGATCCATGGTCTCAATCCAATAGCAGTAGAGGTCATGGCTGAGGCAGGTGTAGATATTTCCGGGCACACCTCAAAGCATATTGATACCCTCAGCGACAAATCCTTTTTTGCCGTAATCACCGTCTGTGATAACGCTCGGGAGAGTTGCCCCTTTTTCCCAGGAGCCAAAAGAGTGCTGCATGTCGGATTCGCCGACCCTCCGGTGATGGCGTCAAAGCTGGCTGCGCTGGGTGCGGGAGAAGAAGAACAACGCGACTGTTATCGCCTGGTGCGTGACAAAATCCGGGCATTTGTTGAAACCCTGCCTGAATCTTTGGATGCTTCGGAACGTACAGGATGATTTTCTTGTAAAACTTGCCCTCGCAAAACCATTATTGCTGTTAAATGTTGCTGGTACTGACCCCAGTCTTTGCTTGTGATCCGTATTGGAATCTTTTTATTTTGATTTGTGGAGACTCACAATGGCTCATGATCATACCCATAGTCACAGCCCAACGAACTTTAATCGTGCCTTTGCCATTGGCACGGTTTTAAATCTGGTTTTTGTCATTATTGAGGCCGGTTACGGCACTCTATCCGACTCTTTGGCCCTGATTGCCGATGCGGGTCACAATTTGAGCGATGTCATGACCCTGCTTTTGGCCTGGGGAGCCATGGCGCTGGCAAATCGATCAGCCTCGGCCAGGCACACCTTTGGCCTCAAAAAGGCAACTATCCTTGTCTCTCTTGGCAGTGCTCTTTTCTTATGTGTGGCTATTGGGGTCATTATTTGGGAGGCTGTCGGGCGACTGCGATCTCCGGTGCCGGTGGACGGTATGACTATCACGGTGGTCGCCGCTATCGGCGTGGTGGTTAATACTGCGACAGCATTGCTGTTTATGGCCGGCAGAAAAAATGATCTCAATATCAAAGGTGCTTTTCTGCATATGGCAGCCGATGCTGCGGTTTCAGCCGGAGTGGTGGTGTCAGGGCTGCTTATAACTCTCACCGGCTGGAATATTCTTGATCCGGTGATTTCAATCGCGATTGCTTTCGTCATTTTGATCTCTGGTTTGGGGCTGCTGAGAGACTCTCTGCATCTGACTATGGCAGGAGTACCTGCCCATATAGATGCAACAGATGTACTGGAATATCTTGCCGGGATACCCGGAGTGCAATGTGTCCATGATCTGCATATCTGGGCAGCAAGCACCACGGAAAACATCCTTACCGCCCATCTGGTTATGCCGGATGGCGGCAGTGACGACTTTTTGCATAAGACGGCAGAACGACTGCATCATGATTTCAAAATTCACCACACGACGATTCAGATCGAACGAAGTGATATAAGCGGAGCTTGTCATACCGCCGATGGAGGCAAACATGGGCGGTGCTGGCCGGGACATTATGAGAATACTACCAAGTCCGCTGACTCCGGAAGTCCCATAAAATGAAGCAGATCTTTTTACTCTGCTGGAGAATTGATAGATGAAATACCTGAGTAGCGTATTGTCTATACTCATTTTTGTTGCGCCGCTTTCAGCAGCTGAGCTCAATATAACAACTCTGCTGAAAGCAGTCGGGAAACAGCCGGGTGTGCAATCAAGCCAGTTGGCAGCAGAGGCCACCTCAATTCAACTGCAGCAGGCTCGTTCCGAACTCTATCCGAAATTCTCCGCATTCGCTGGTTACGAAAGATATAATTCGCCGACCAATTTGCGGCCCATGCCACCGACTGAGATCAATATTGCTGCAGGTGATTCAATTCCATTTTCTGACCAAATTGAACGTTATGGGGTAAAGGCGGAGATGCCGTTGTTTGTTAAAGGGATCTACACCCTGGCGGAAAAAGTTAAACAATTGCAGAAAGTAAGCAGACTTGGACATAAGCTCAATGTAGTAACACGCCAGGCAGAGGTAGTCTCTGTTGATGCCTCTTTGTCTTACCTTATTCAGCTCAACGAGGCTATCGTTGCCCGTCAGGGTTCGTTACAAAAAACTCACGACGATCTCAACATGGCAGTCAATAATGGTCGTGTCCCTGAATCGGAACTTCTCAAGCTGGAAACCAGCATCAATACACTGCAAAAACAGCAAAACGATTTACGGATACAAAGAGTGTCCCTGATCAGTGAGCTCAAGAAATTGACCGGGATTGCGATTGATCAAGCTGTCATGCTGACGCAGCAACGGCCCATAATGGATGGGGGAATTCTGCGTGAAGAGCAGCAAAAGGCAAATGTCGCTGTTGCTGAAAAAGAGGTTCAGCGTATCCGGGACCAACACTATCCAACCGTTAAGCTGGTTGGCACGCTCACGGAAAATTACGGCACTGCCTATAATACCGATGAATCAGTCAATCGCAGTTATAACTACTTCGGTATCAATATTTCAATCCCGCTTTTTGACCGGAGTATCAGCACCTCGATTGACCTGGCACAAAACCAACTCCATCGGGAAAAGTTGCGTCTGGCCCAGCTGCAAATTGAACTGGAGGCCGAAGCCGATACCCTCAGCCAACAACTACCAATTCTCAAACAGTCACAACTGCTGGCCGGAAAATCACTGGCTAATAGCAAGAAGATTCTCGAAATTGCCAGAGTGGCTTACCGCAACGGACGTATTACTACCGAGGAATACATTCGCAACGAAGCAGATGTCCTCGACAACGAGGCCGCCCTTCATAAGACTACCCGGGACCGCTGGCAGGTAATCTGTCGCCAGGCTGTTCTTTTTGGTGACGATTTAACAGGAGTTGTACAATGATAAAATACGCTTTGCGTCTATTGGTTATTCTGCTGGTGATTGGTGCCGCTATTGGTCTTCTCATGAAAAGAAAACACGACCTGGCGCAAGTACCAGTTGCCGCGGTTCTGCCGGTGGTGGTTGATGCGGTGGTACCAGGCAGTCAAGCGGGGACCCTGAGCCTCCCCGCCATAGGAATCGTTTCCTCGGATGTTTCCACAACTCTTTCGACTAAGGTCAGCGGTCGGATCAAGGGGCTTTTTAAAAAAGAAGGAGATTTGGTACACAAAGGCGATTTGCTGGTCAGTATCGATGATCAGGAACTGCAGGCCAAAAAACAAGGACTGCGCCTGAAGCGCTCCAGCCTGGATTTTGATATTGCAAGTAAGCGGGGAAATCTGAAAGCCCTGCAGACTGCTCTACAAAATGCCTTGGACAGCCATCGCCGAACGAAAGAACTGCTGGATGTCAAAGGCGCTTCTGTTGAACAATACAGTAAAGAAGAGACCGAAATAGCCCAGCTTAAGGCGCAGATGGAGGCATTAAGAAACGGTGTTTCCATGCTCCAGTCGGGACGTGGGGAACTGGCTGAAAATGAAAAGGAAATCGACAACCTGCTGAGCTATACCTCGATCATCTCACCGATTGACGGGACACTCAGTGCCCGACTGGTAATGACCGGTGATATGGCTGTGCCGGGTAAACCCCTGGTGAAGATTACGGCGACAGACGGGCTCTATCTTGATGTCAAACTGCCCGCAGCCATCACGGCAGGATCGATCCGTCTGGACGATCAATTACTGGCCCTTACTCCGAAAAACCAGGCAGGGCCTAGTGGGTTGCGTGAGTATCGAGCGAGCTTACCGACCGGCACCTCGGCTGTCGAAGGAGAATTTCTGAACATTTCGGTGATTGTCTTTTCCGGGCAAGGTGTCCTGTTGCCGGACGATGTTCTCCTCTCTGCCCAAGGCAAGACCTGGGTGCTGGCCTACTTGAACGGCAAGGTCAAAAAGCTTCCGGTAACAATTACACAACGGGGAATCGAAGGCGTGACGGTTAAAGAAAATCTGGCCGGGCGTACTCTGCTCCTGGCAAAACCTGACCTCCTGCTGCGGGCCTCTTCCGGGGTGCCTGTCATCATTGCCTCCACGAAAACTCAATCCTGATTCGGGGAGAAGATGCATGTTTGATTACTTCCATAAGCGTCCCTACCTGCTGTACAGCTTGATCGCCGGTTTCTTTATTCTCGGTGTCTACGGGCTGATTGTCATGCCGAAAAATCTCTTTCCCGACAGTGACCGGCCCACGGTTATTGTCATAAGCCAGATTCCGGGTGCAACCCCCGACGTGGTCACCGCAACGGTCTCAAAACCGATTGAGCAGGAACTTTCAACCCTGGCGCAGATCCGTCAGGTCAGCTCCACTAACATCGCCGGGATGTCGATAGTCACGGCTGAGTTTGAATATAAAAAGGGATTGGATGCGGCGGCGGTCGATGTAAACAACGCAATCAATAAGGTCAGAGGCACCTTGCCTGCCAACGTCAATCCGTCAATCTATACTGCCGGGTCGTTCATTCTGCCGGTGGATGTATTTGCCCTCTCTCCAGCCGATGATGATCTCAGTCTGGATGATATCCAGAAGTTAGCGGCAAGTGATATTAAGCCCGCCTTACTCCGCAATACGGGTATCGGCAATGTCGAAATCTTCGGAGGATATCAAAGTGCAATCACCATTGCGATTGACCCATTTACCGCCAAATCTCATGGTATAGAGCTTGATAAAATAGTGGCGACTCTTAGAAACCTCAATCGCGATCTGCCGATAGGTTTCAGTAAAGGAGGCGACTCTTTTTATACTGTCACCTGGTACGGCGAACGCGACCGGATGGAGGATCTTAAACGTCTGCCGGTGGGACCGAATGTCACTCTTGGCGATGTGGCCACCGTCAAATGGGAGCATCAACGCCGGTTCTCGGGCTACCTCGGTAATGGACGTCCGGCGATTGCAGTTGCCGTCCAGCGCGCACCGGGTGGGTCGGTCCTGTCAACCAGCAAGGCTGCTCATGCCGTGATTGACCAACTTATTGTACGGTATCCCAAGATCACCTTCCAGGTTGCCGACACCCAGCGCACTCTGATTGAGACCGCCAACAGCAATATGCTGGATGCGCTCCGTGATGCGGTAATCTTCACCCTGCTGGTTATCCTGCTGTTTCTTGGCAACCTGCGGGCAGTTGTTGCCGCTCTCGTCTCAATTCCCATGGTCTTTTTTGCCACGATAGCTATTATCTGGGTCACCGGCGGCGAGCTGAACATCATCATCTACACGGCCATTATTCTGGCACTAGGAATGTTGGTCGATGATGCAGTTGTGGTGTTGGAAAATATAGAGCGACACCTCTCTGAGCTGAAAGAGGAGCTGCAGACTGCCATCGTCCAGGGCACCAAGGAGGTCATCGGTCCTGTATTTGCCGGGACGATAGCAACTATTGCCATCATGTTTCCCTTTCTCTTTGTCGGAGATTTCCCCCAACAAATATTTCGCCCCTTGATCTCCACCCTGATCATTGCCCTGCTGGTGTCGTATTTTCTTTCCATCACCTTTATTCCCAGTATCTGTTTTTTTCTGTATCGCAAAGGCAGTTCAAAAACTCGTTTTGAATTGGGATTGGAGAGAGTCTATCAGAAAAGTTTTGGTCGCCTGGTTTCTCCCTATCTGTCTATCCTGAGGTTTTCAGCAGGGCGTCATTCCCGATTGAAGCGAATCCTGATGACACTCGGGGTGGTTGTCCTGCTTGGACTCAGTGTGCGCACTATCATGCCGGTGATCGGTCGCGATCTGATGCCACCGATGGATACGGGCATCATCAAGGCTCATATCCGCTTTAGTGCCAACGAAACCGTCGAGGCTGCAGAGCATCGCATTGCACAGTTTCTGGTTTGGCTGCATAAGCGGCCGGACGTGGTTATGAGCTCGGTGAGTTTTGGCAGTGAACCGGGGGTGCTTTCACTTGGTTCCGGCTCGTTGCCGACCGAAGCAATGATGACCATAAACTGTACCAACCGATTTGAACGAAAAGAGACAATCTGGCAGATTGAGGAAGATATCCGTCAACAGTTGAGTACGCTTCGTAATGTCAAGGCCGTTGATGTGTACGATTTTGGTGCTACTCCAATGTCAAGCATCAAGGCCTCGGTGAATGTACGACTGTTGGCTGAAGATTATCACCTCCTTCCCCAGGCTGGTCGGTTGGCAGCGGCGGCCATGGCAAAGGTGAAGGGACTCACCTCGATCAATACCAGTTGGGACCAGGATTTCACCGAAGCCCAATTGGTAATCGATACCAACCGCGCCCTGGCATACGGCATTACGCCAGTACAGATAGCAGCTCAGCTTCCTCTGGCTGGTATCCCGATTTCCTTGAACGGCAATCTGGTTTCCATGCAAACCCAGCCGGTTCGACTTTATTTTAACAGTCCCTTTGATTCTCATCTCCAGGGGTTGCGCCTCATCCCGATTCAAACCGCCAAGGGACCTGTACCTCTCGAAGCTTTGGGGACGATCCGCTATGATCTGACAGCCAATAAAATTGAACGTAATAATCTGCTCTATTCCTTAGATGTATCCGGTTATCGCTCCCAGCGAGCAATTTCCACCTTGACTGAAGATACGGTAACTCATTTGCAGCAGGCAGGTTTGAAAGGAGTCGAGGTCCATCAGGAAGGGGATATCAAGCAGATGGGAGACAGTTTCAGGAGGATATTCAAGGCCATCGGCATTGGCATCATCCTGCTTTTGGTGGCACTGATCGCCATTTATCAGTCGGTAAGGCTCTCCATCGTCATGATCCTGGTTCTCCCGCTGGCGATGATCGGCGCGTCATGGGGGATGCTGATATTTAACAAACCGAGTTGTATGCCCAGCTTGGTCGGGATCATGCTGCTGTTTGGCATAATCATTAAGAACTCAGTTCTACTTATCGATTTTTACCAGCATTACCGCAAGGCAGGAAATAGTCCCTTTGATGCGGCACTGGAAAGTGTCAGGGTGCGTTTCCGTCCAGTCTTCATGACAGCCTTTGGCACCATTGCCGGAATGATTCCCATCGCCTTCGAATGGGCAGTGGGATTGGAGCGGTTGTCACCTTTGGCTGACGTGGCGATCGGCGGGTTGCTTGTCGGTACCATATTAACTCTGATATATATCCCGATATTTGCCTACAGTGTTGAAAAGAAAACAACTGTGATAGATTCTTGAATTAATGGATTTTTCAGAACGGAGAGAAGAAAAGTGGTTATCCAGATTAAAGCGGAAGAATTGCAAAAAATGAAGCAAATTCTTTTGGATGAAGACAATAAAGAAGCATTAGACCTGATAAAAGTTCTTCACAAACGTCTGATGGAACAGATGAATAAGGGAATGAAATCCCACCTGGGTAACCCATAGTGAAAATAGTTTACGGACTGCCATGAACATGGTTAATCAAAGCGAAATTGAGACAGGTACTTCTGGAGTGCTGCCTTATTTTTCAAATCTATGGGCGGACAATCGTTCTGATCCATACTTCCCTCTATCACCCGGACAGCAAAGACCATGCAGGTTGGTTCGTTACATTGTCTGCAGTTGGTTTTCGGCAGTAATTTAAGCACATCCATCAGGACCGGTTGCCGCATGCTTTCTGTGCTGGGCTCTATCTCAGCACGCCTCTCCCAGGTCTCATTTATCTCCCGCTGCAGCCAGGCAACTATTTTTTCGGCTTCCTCGCCATCGCGCAATGCATTAACAGCAATTTTTTGAGGATGAATAGTTATCAGTTTGCCGTAATTTTTTAACATGAGCGATGGTGGTTCTTTGGTATAGACAAAACCCCCGAGAACAGTATTCAAAAACGGCAGAACCTCGCTGACATCATCATCAAGATGGGCAAAGCAATGCACACCCTTGGCTTCCGAATCACATTTCGATTTAAATATTTCCAGAGAATACCCTGTCAGTAGCATCTGCATTGCCTCGCTTGTAGAAATTTTAACGATTCGTGACATCCTTCACATGTACATGGCAAACACCGGCAAGAGTCTTCTTTTCAAAAGGAAAATACTTTTCTTTAAAACGCAGGGCGACACTCACCAGGGCAATGAGCACCGGAACCTCAACTAACGGTCCGATAACTGCCGCAAATGCTTCTCCGGAGTTGATTCCAAATACGGCTATGGCCACAGCGATTGCCAGCTCAAAGTTGTTTGAAGCAGCAGTGAAACTTAGTGTTGCAGTCTGTTCATAGGTTGCCCCAACCTTCATGGACAGGAAAAATGAAAGCAGGAACATGACCAGAAAGTAAATAGTCAGTGGTATGGCAATGCGTATGACATCGAATGGCAGCTGTACGATGTATTCACCTTTTAACGCAAACATCACCAAAATTGTAAACAGCAGAAAAATCAGGGTAAACGGACTGATTTTAGGAATAAACACCTCTTCATACCATTGTTTTCCTTTCATTTTAATGCCAATAAACCTGGTTATCATGCCACCGAGGAAGGGGATGCCCAGGTAGATAAAGACAGATTTGGCTATCTGGCTGATCGAAACATCAACGACAGCACCTTCAAGGCCAAACCATTTCGGCACGATGGTGATGAAAATCCAGGCATAGAAAGAAAAGAAAAAGACCTGGAAGATAGAGTTGAAGGCAACCAGGCCGGCACAATATTCACTATCTCCGTCGGCCAGTTCATTCCAGACAATGACCATGGCAATACACCGGGCAAGGCCGATCAGAATAAGACCAACCATATATTCGTGGTGTCCCGACAAAAAAGTGATGGCCAGCAAAAACATCAGGACCGGACCGATTATCCAGTTTTGTACAAGTGATAATGCCAGGACCCTGATATCTTTGAAGACCTGTCCAAGTTCCTCATATTTTACCTTGGCAAGGGGGGGATACATCATCATAATCAAGCCAATTGCGATGGGAATATTGGTTGTTCCAATCTGGAACGAGTTGATGATATCTTTTACAGGAGGATACAAAAAGCCTGTCATTACCCCAACGAACATCGCCAGGAAAATCCAAAGAGTAAGGAAACGATCAAGAAAAGAGAGTTTTTTTTGTTCGGTCTTCATCAGCTTTCCTTATTCATGTTGATGGGTTGGTCCTGATTAATCAGGAAGTCTTCACAAAATGCATTCTGAACAAACAAGAAATGAATTTCTAAGGTATTTATCCATATATGCAGAGATGTCAATCTAGTTTTTGTCATCGTCATGAAAGAGTAAATATCGAATGGATAGCCTTGACTCCCCTGGCAGCCGGGACTGGCAGAATGATTTCTTCAATCCTTCCCGGTTCTCTGTTTTACCATCTTGTTCGGGCCACTCTTTTCTTTTGGACCAGTATTAAGCAAGTCTTCCACGTAAGCACGCCCGATCTCGGCCACGCTCCAGGCCTGAGCGATGCAGCCGCGGGGCGATTGGGGGGCATTGCCATCGAAGATCTCCGATATCTGTCCGATACCGGCCTCGCTTAAATGCTTGCGGATGGACACCATCATTTTTAAACCCTGCTTTCGGCCAGCCTCGCCTCTGAGTCGCACCAGAGCCGTAAGGTAAGGACCGAGCAGCCATGGCCACACCGTGCCCTGGTGGTAGGCAGAGTCCCTGAGGAACTGATTACCCTCATACACAGGATGATAATCTGTATCCTGCGGGGACAGACTTCTCAGTCCCATAGGCGTCAGCAGTTGCTCTTCTATGATACGTAACACCTGTCTGGCACGATTGCGGCCGAGTAGAGGGAAAGGTAGACTGAGGGCCAGAAGCTGGTTGGGTCGGATGGCACCATCGCTCTTTTCACCGTCGATTACATCGAAGAGACAATTGCTTTGTGGATTCCAGAAAAGCTGGACAAAACGTTTCAAAACCTTTTCAGCCAGCTGCTCGTAAACCAAAGCCTTTTTCCTGCGGCGAACTAATTGGAGCAACTGTCCATAGATGGCCAGTGCGTTGTACCAGAGTGCATTAATTTCCACCGCTTTGCCGCTACGGGGAGTGACGATCCAATCCCCGATCTTGGAATCCATCCAGGTGAGTTGAACACCCGGGTCGCCTGCCAGCAAAAGGCCGTCGCTGTCCATTCGAATGCCATATCTGGTGCCTCGCTGGTGCCAGGTGAGTATGTCGTCCATTGCCGGAAGCAGCGTTTCTTTCAGGAAGATACTATCCGTAGTATAGAGATAGTATCTGTAGGCTGCGACAACAAACCACAGGCTGGCATCAACTGTATTGTACTCCGGTGCTACTTCGTCATCGGGAAAGCGGTTGGGGAGCATACCCTGATCGATGTTTTCGGCGAAGGTCTGCAGGATCATTCTGGCATCTTCATAGCGTCGGGTGATGAGGGTCAGGCCTGGGAGGGCAATCATGGTATCGCGGCCCCAATCGGTGAACCAGTGATAGCCGGCAATAACGGTCTTTAGGTTTTCCCCGCGGCGAACCACGAACTGATCGGCGGCCAGGGTCAACGGTTGGGTCAGATCATCGAGCACAGGCAGTGCGGCGAGAAGATTTTTTCGTCGAGCAGTTTCTTCGGCAAGCAGCTGCTCCGCATCCCGGCTCGTCGGGTTGGTGGTTGAGATCACGATACCCAGGCAATCTCCGGTTTTGAGTGTAATGGTGAAGACACCAGGGGTGAAAAGATCTTCCCTGCAGTCCAGGCCCCTCTCGTTTTCAATCGGATATTCGAAATTATAGTACCATTCCGGTCTGGCTTCAAAAGTTGTGCCCGGCATACGCATGTATAAGGTCGGCATCCACGAATAGGGCTGGTATGAGAAGAGATCGCCTGTGAAATCCGCCTTGTGGGAAATGTTGTTGTTAGCTCGTGTCAGGCTGTGATAATCACGGCCAGCGATAAAAGGTCGAAGTTCCATCGGGAAAGGGTTCTGTGCTTTTAAAACCTGGTAGAAAAGAACGGTTGTGTTTTCTCCATGAATGGCGACGACACTCTTTTTCAGTACGATACCATTTGCTTCATAGGTAAAGCTCGGTAACAGATCTCGGGAAAAGGCTGTCAGATAGCGATAGCCCTGGGGGTGAACTGTACCCGGATAGATATTTGTGCCAAGTTCGATGCGTGTATCGCCCAAAACCAGGGTTTCGTCGAGTTTGGAGAGTAACACTACCCGACCAACAGGCGGATGGGTTGCCGCGATGAGCAATCCGTGGTAGCGCCGGGTATGACAATTGCTGATTGTCGAACCGGCCCAGCCGCCAAGGCCGTTCGTCTCCAGCCATTCCCGTTTAATCGACTCGGCAAAGTTATTTGTTATATCTCTATCCAAATGAATTGCCATAATTTTTCCTTCCTTATGATTGTATGAGTATTACCCGCCGGTAGCAAAACCGGGGTATAACGTCATCCCGCCATCGATAAACAGACTGGTGCCGGTAATATAATCGGCTTGATCCGAAGCCAGCCAGACCGCAGCGCGACCGATATCATCAGGTTCACCGATGCGCCCGTAAGGAACAAGTTGCATCAGGGAGGCGTAGGCCTCCTGGGTTTGCCAGGCACTGGTGTTGATCGGGGTGCGTATGGCACCGGGAGCGATGCTGTTTACCCGGATGCGGTATGGCGCCACCTCCTGGGCAATGCTTTTCATCATCAGCATCACACCTCCTTTACTAGCGGCATAGTTAACATGCCCGGCCCAGGGAATAGTCTCGTGTACCGAACTCATGCAGATGATCTTACCTGCTGCACAAGAGATTGCAGGCACCACACCGCGACGTTTAAATTCCCGAACCGCCTCCCGGGCACAGAGAAACTGCCCGGTCAGGTTGACATCTATGACCAGCTTCCATTGTGCCAGGGTCATTTCATCAAACGGGGCATCTTGCTGCAGCCCGGCGTTATTGATAAGGATATCAATGGTTCCCAGCTCTGCTGTCATTTTGGTAAACATCGCCCTGACCTGATCTTCCCGGGATACATCGGCCTGGTGGGCGTAGCCGCGAGAGCCATTTTTTTCAATCTCGCTGACTACTTCATTAGCCTGATCTTCTCCCCGGACATAATTAACCACCACATCGGCTCCTGCCTTCGCCAGTTCAATAGCGACAGCCTTGCCTATGCCGGTGTTGGCGCCTGTTACCAGTGCTTTTTGTCCTCTTAAAAGCTTTACCGTCTGACACTGCGGCATCTCAATATCCGGTAATTTATCACCACTCATCGCCTTGTCTCCTTATCGGTTCCCATTCAGCAAGCCGCCGGATTGCTGAATCAGTTTGGCCACCAGTCCTGTCCAGCCGGTCTGATGACCGGCACCCAGGCCGGCACCATTGTCGCCGTGAAAGTATTCGTTGAAGAGAATGTAGTCCCGCCAATGGGGATCATCCTGAAAAATTGTATTGCCGCCATAAATGGGGCGAACCCCATCATCATTTCGTAGAAATAATTTCATCAGGCGTAGCGACAACTCGGTTGCCACATCGCCAAGATGCATCAGGTTTCCGGATCCGGTGGGACACTCAACTTTCAGCGTGTCGCCATAAAAATGGTGATATTTTTGCAAGGATTCGATCAGCAGATAATTGATAGGAAACCAGATAGGCCCGCGCCAGTTGGAATTGCCGCCGAACAGCCCGCTCTCCGATTCCGCGGGCTGATAGTTGATGGTATGCGACTGTCCATCGAACTTTATGGTAAAGGGCCTCTCTTGATGGAGTTTGGATATAGAACGAATCCCGTAGGACGAGAGAAATTCCTGCTCATCGAGCATGGGTCTTAGAACCTTTACCAGCCGGTCTCGATTGATGATCGACAACAGCCTCCGACTGTTTTTTCCCGGTGACTTGACACAGGCCATATGGCCCTCGTCGCGCAGATAGAGCCGGTTATCGAAAAACCAATGCATCCTTCGTTTGAAAACCGGCAAACTTTCCAACAGCTCATGCTCCAGAGTTTCTACGGCGAGCAGTGGCATCAGGCCAACCAGCGAGCGGACCTTGAGTGGGATCATCTTTCCATCAGGCGTGTTCAGGGTGTCGTAAAAGAAGCCATCCTGTTCATCCCAAAGGCTCAAACCGCCACGGTAGTCGCCGGCCATGGCTTTCGCGATACGCAGGAAATGTTCAAAGAATTTGCTGGCGGTGTCCTGATACACAGGATCGTCCTGAGCGAGCTCCAGGGAGATTTTGAGCAGTACCAGACAGTAAAAACCCATCCAGGCAGTGCCGTCGGATTGATCGATTTGGCCGCCGGAGGGCAGAGGTGCACTGCGGTCGAAGACGCTGATGTTATCGAGCCCCAGAAAGCCACCCTGAAAGACGTTGCGACCATTTCTGTCCTTCTTGTTCACCCACCAGGTGAAATTTATCAGCAGTTTGTGAAAAATCGCTTCCAGAAAACGGGTATCGCGTTTGCCACGCTGCTTGGCGTCGATCTGATAGACCCGCCACGCAGCCCAGGCATGCACCGGTGGATTGACATCGCCGAACTGCCATTCATAAGCAGGCAATTGTCCGTTAGGGTGCATATACCATTCCCGAGCCATCAGAGCGAGCTGGCGTTTGGCAAATTCGGCATCAACCAAGGCAAAAGGGATAGTGTGAAAGGCCAGATCCCAGGCTGCATACCAGGGATATTCCCATTTGTCGGGCATGGAGAGGATATCAAAGTTATTCAGGTGCTCCCAATCGTGATTACGGCCGGATAACCTTGAGGAAGGTGGTGTTGGCTGACCGGGGTCGCCCAGCAGCCATTGTTCAACATCGTAGTAATAAAACTGCTTGTTCCAGATCATCCCGGCCAGAGCCTGACGCTGGATGGTTAGCTGCTCAGGCCCGACGTCGCTCTGGATAGCTTTATAAAAATCATCTGCCTCGGCCAGACACCGGTCAAAAGAAGCAGTATACTCCGCAAAGGGATTGTCCAAGGCGACGGAGGAGAGGCGCAGGCGCAGCGTGCACTTGCCTTTTGCGGGAATTTGGCACCGATACCACGCAGCGGCCTTGGTACCCACACCTGCCGGATTGACTGCATTAGGCTCGTTATTGACCACATGGCGGTGAAATCCATCTTTGACAAAGGCGCTGCTGTTTGGCCAGTTGAACAATCGCTCTGTGTTGCTTTCATTTTCGGTAAAAAGCAGTTCAGGATTACCTGTATCTTCCAGCCGGTCGGCATAAAAAAAATAGTCGCCTGCCGCCGGATGGGAAAGGTGTACAATATCCTCGTCGTTCGTCCCCTTGCTTCGCTTAAGTATCGGACGGCCCGGTACATCATTTTTAGGCCCGGCATCGTAGCCGAAACTCCAGGTGTTGCGAAACCAGATAGAGGGAAGGAGGTCCAGGGACGCCTCCTCGGGACCACGGTTATGGGCGGTTATTCGGATGAGGATATCGTCGGTGCCTGCCTTAGCATACTCGACGAAGACATCAAAATAGCGATTGTCGTCAAAGATTCCGGTGTCGAGCAGTTCATACTCAAAATCATGAAAGCCCCGACGCACGATTCTCAGCAACCAGATCCGCATACGGGTAGGCGCGCTGTGGATATTTATACAACATCTTCAGATAGCTGTGGGTCGGGGTAGCGTCGAGATAAAAGTAGTACTCTTTGACATCCTCACCGTGGTTGCCTTCCGGCCCGGCCAGACCGAACATGCGTTCTTTGAGAAGAGGGTCGTTATGATTCCAGAGGGCAAGGGCAAAGCAGATATATTGATATCGGTCGGAGATGCCGGCGATTCCGTCCTCTCCCCAGCGATAGACCCTGCTGCGGGCGTGGTCGTGGGGGAAATAATCCCAGGCGCTGCCGTATGCGCTGTAATCTTCCCGCACGGTGCCCCAGGCTCTTTCACTCAGATATGGACCCCACTTCTTCCAGTTGGCTTTACGATCCCGATGATCGGCCAACCGTTGGTGTTCGGCGGTTTTTTCCATCGTGCGTCTCCCCTCATAAGTCTCAATTGATGTTGCATCTTCATGCTGTTACATTGATAGGGTATGACTGTGATTCTGATTGTGTGGCGAGTGGTTTGTAACTCATTTGATAAGTTCTTCGATCATTATAATAATCCTCAAATTGATTGCAAGATGACCTCTGCTGACGGTGTTACCAAAAAACTGCCTCCTGTTCTGTTTATTCCCGTATCCAGTAAATTCCTGGACTTGATAATTGTCACTGGTTCAACGTCTTCCCGACACTTTTTTGGTGCAGTAAAATTGTTGCTCTGCAACTAAATCAGTGCAGCAGTTAAAAAGTATTCCAGCACCAGTAAACATTGATAATTTAAAAGCAGCCTGAATCATAATTGTTGCATGGTCTGCGACAAAGTAAGACTGCCTCTCTCAGTGCCGGACAATCAAATGGCTGCCCAGGTGTTGACGAGTATCTAATAATTTATAGACACTACATGCACGTGCCACATTTTCATTGGTTCCGCTGTCAACAAAGTGAAAATGGTTTCTTTCAATACAGCCTGAATCAAACAATCGGCGGGCGATCAATTTATCTGGCACAGAGGTTGCTGATGAGAACACAATACGTATAGAGGTGGTTATCTGAAATATTTTTTAGAGGAGGGCGACCAAAAAGGAAACTACAGTTTTATTTTCAAATTAACTGCTTGGTATTATTTATTTTAATTTATGAGGGTTGTGATGACAAAGAATCATCGGATTTTTTTGTTTGCAGCGTTTGTGGTTTTGGCCGTTGGTATGTGGTTGGAACCTGCCTGGGCAGGTAAACTGCAGGATGCTATTGCCTCTGTTCCCGCGGGGACAGACAAAGGCCAAATTGACCCCAGTAAACCTGCTGGGTTTCTCGGTATTCCTGGAGGGCCACAGGTAAACCTGATTGTCGCTTTTTTCTGGGCAGTATGGGTAGGCTGGATTTTTTCTACAGTAGGTGCTTTCGGCGGTGTAATGGCTGGTGTGGGGCATATGACTATCTTCGGTCTTGGCGGCTATGCCAAATCTTTCAAAGAATCAGCACCATCCCTGAACAAGGCCATTACCGATTCGATTCGCGGATCGAACCAGTATTTGGTTGGTCTGTCGGCACTCATTTCATCTTTTAACTATTATCGCATGGGACGGCTCGTTGTACCGCTGGCTGTTTCTCTGGGTCTCGGTTCGATCCTCGGTGCCTGGGGCTCGGTATCTCTTTCGGCTGGCAAAATTTCCTTTTCCCAGTACCAGGGGTATTTTGGCCTTTTTGTCCTGGCCCTCGGTGTCTATCTCCTTTATGAGACCTCATCTGCAGGACAGGCCAGTAAAAAGAAGGCGAAGAGTGCTGCGCAGGCTTTTGAGGAAACTGTTAAAAAACAAAAAAGCGGCGAAAAAATAGACACATCGGCCTTAGGTGTCAAAGTAACAAAGTTCTCCCTCACCGAAGTTCTCTTCACCTTTTATGGTGTTGAATTCAAATTCAACCCTTTAATACCCTTTATTGGTGGAATAGTAATTTCCGCAGTAGCTGCTTTTCTTGGAGTTGGTGGTGGTTTCCTCCTGGTGCCCTTTTTGACCAGTGTTGCCGAGCTGCCGATGTATCTGGCCGCCGGAACCTCGGCTCTGGCAGTTCTAATCAGTATGATTACCAGTATTATTACTCTTATTTCCAAGGGTGTTCAGTTTGACTGGATGTTGATCGGTCTTGAACTGGTGGGCATCGCCGTTGGTTCGGTGATCGGGCCAAGAACTTCAAAGTATTTTTCCGACCTCTGGTTGAAACGGCTCTTCATAGTGTTGGCCCTGTATGTAGGTGTTGACTATGTGCTGAGAGGCTTTTTGAACTACAGGATGTTTGGTTAAAACAGAACCAGCCTTGTGCCCTCAAAAGGCTCCGGGCTTAACCACCGGAGCCTTTTATTATGAATGCAATGACCTCATTTCTACTTTTTATAGACCCATTGTTCATCACTCCTTTCCGATTACTGTCTTCCCCGACGGCAGGATATCTTTTAGGGGTAATACTTCTCGCCTTGCAGTGCATTATCCTTGGCGATCTTTCAGCCACGCTGGTTACCTTTTTCAACAGGCGATATATAAAAAAAATCCAGGGCGAAATGGATCGGCATCACAATCTCTCGGAAAAAGCGCTCATGCAGGGCGATAAAGAGAGCTATAAAGCCGTCAACCGACAGGCTCTCGATGCTTTCGGCCATTCTTTTTCACTCGGTGCGGCTATTTTCTGTGTATCTATCTGGCCAATGCCCTTTGCACTCGCCTGGTTGAATCTCCGTTTTGCCGATGCACCACTGGAAATTCCCTTCAGCCTGCCTTTTGTCGGGAGCACCGTGCAATATTTTCCATCCTTTCTATTGCTCTATATTGCTACCCGGATGCTCTACTCCATGGGAATGAGCCGTTTTTCCTGGTATACCGAGATGAAGGCAAAGCTTGTTGGACAAAAACCCAGTAAATCAACAGACTCATAGATAAGGCCCCAGGAGTGCAATGAAAAATTCCTTTCCAGGGAAAAGCATCATCTGGCAACTTTGCCGACATCGGCTGATGGGAATTTTTGCACCGGAACGCCTGCTGCAAAATAAATATTCGGCTTTTCGCGAAGTCCTGCGCCTTGATAGCCATGCCCTTAACCTCCTGACCGACCTGGATTCACATCTGTTCGGTCAGGATCCGGCCGATCACTCGCGGATCAACTTTCTTTGCAACCAGATTATAGACACGGTCGGATCCATGGCAGTCGGTCTCCAGGCAATGAACCCAGCCTACCACCAACTGGCTGAACAGCATGCCTCGTTATCAGCAGAAATAAGGGCGATGACGGCACTGGCAGAGACTGATTCTATGCCGCCGTATATATTGCCGCTGGATCAGGCTGCAGACTGTCCGGAGCTCACAGGGGGCAAAGCTGGCAATCTTTCTGCAGCAGGGCGGGCCGGAGTTGTTGTCCCGAAGGGGTTTGTCATCACTGCCAACGCCTTTCACCGCTATATTCTTGACAACAATTTAGAGGACGAACTTGTCAACCGTTTCCAGCTGGTCCACGCCGATGATCATAATACGATCATTCGCATCTCAGGAGAATTACAGGAGCTGATTTTAGGCGGTGAGGTGCCAACGGATATCGTCGATCAGATTATACGCAATGTCGAGCATTTGCAGCCCGCACCGCTGCTGGCTGTTCGTTCCAGTGCGTTGGCGGAAGACGGTGAGATATCTTTTGCCGGTCAGTATGCCAGTGAACTCGATGTGCCCGTGGAGGAAATGATTGCTGCATATAAGAGGGTTATCGCCGGGAAATATTGTCCACGCGCCATATCCTATCGTATCCACCACGGATTAAGCGATACCGATACCGCCATGGCGGTGCTGGTCGTGCCTATGGTCGAGGCGAGCACATCAGGGGTTGTCTATACCCTCGACCCGAGTTCTCCGCCCGGAGGCGATTTCCTTGGGGTATACGCCGTGGAAGGGTTGGCCGAGGGTCTGGTGGATGGATCACGAACCCCTGACAAATATCATCTGCCCCGCGAAGAGAGCATCATCTCTGAGCAGGAACCACCAGGCCGGGAGAGGGCACTGTTAAGCGCATCCGAGTTGATTCAGCTCAAAAAATGGGGAATGCAGCTGGAAGCCCATTTTGGTTGTCCACAGGATGTCGAGTGGGCTATCGATACTAAAGGATTGACTGTTCTGCAGAGTCGACGCCTGCACCAGAAAAAAGATCCGCCACCGGCGATTGTCCAGGACGTGGAGCTGAGTAGCCTGCTCTTTCAGTGATCTCCACTGTGCATCAGCCGGAATTTCCTGCGGACCTGTGTTTTTCGCGCTGACCGGCAAGGCTTTTCGCGAGATTCCTGCCGGTTCAGTTGTCTTTACCCAGACACTTCGCCCGGCCCTCTCACAATTTCTTGATAGAGTTGTCGGGGTCGTTGCCGCGAGCGGTAGCCGTGCCAGCCATTTTGCCTCAGTGGCAAGAGAAAGAGGCATCCCGGTTTTGGTCGGAGGTGAGATTGAACTGACGACAGGCCAGATTGTGACTATCGACGCCGCATCAGGGAGGATATTCAACGGCTGTGTGAATACGGTTCTGCAAAGTGGTAAACTCAATGCCAATAAAGAATTTACGACCAAAAAATATGCAGAACTGATTGCCCGCACAACCCACCTCAATCTCACCGACCCCGATGGAGAAGGGTTTACTCCGGCACAGTGTCGTTCGATGCACGATATGGTTCGGTTCTGTCATGAAAAGAGTGTGCTGGAGATGTTCAGTCTGGTTGGACGAAAAAGCAGGGGGCTGGGTAAAGCTCGAAAACTTGCTACCGATCTGCCTCTGGTCATGTATGTCCTTGATCTTGAGGCCGCATCTTCAAACAAAAAAAATGCAACGATCACCCTGTCGGAGCTGTCGAGTCTGCCGTTGCATGCCTGTTGGCAGGGGATATCAGATCCGAGAATTTCCTGGGATACCAGTCAGCACCATGTTGATTGGGAAGAGTTTGATCAGATCAGTGGCGGCATTTTTTCCCTTGATTCACAGCTATTGGCCAGCTATGCCATTGTCTCTCGGGAATATCTGCATCTCAATATCCGTTTTGGATACCATTTCTCCATCGTAGACTCTCTTTGCGGGAAAGAGAGCGGCACGAACTACGTCAATTTCCGCTTCAAAGGCGGCGGTGCGGCGCACCAGCAAAAGCTTTTTCGTCTCCAATTCATCGATCAAACCCTCACCGCATTCGGCTTTGAGACCTCCTGTCAGGGTGATATGCTCGATGCAACTTTTGCAAGGGCCTCCCAATCTGCTACAGAACTTGCCCTCAATCAGCTTGGCATGCTGCTTGCTGCGACCAGACTGATGGATGTGCGGTTGACCAGTATGCAGCAGGCGACAGAGGAAGCTGAAAAATTCATCACTCTGGTGACGACAGCAATATGATTTACCTGTTGTTCTTCGTCAATCTGCTTTGTCCCTGATATCTTTCTGATCCAATGTCATAGCCGCGCTTAATCGCCTGGCCCAGCTCATGGACTGCCATAGCGTAGTAGACGCTATGGTTATAGCGGGTAATGGTATAGAAGTTAGGGTGTCCGATGAGGTATTGATCGTGGCTGGCATGATGCAACAAGAGCAGATGAAAGGGACCGTCAGTGGTGATTGGGCGAACAGGTTGAAGCCCAGCCTGCTCAATTGCAGAAAGTGTATACTGCCTACTGATACCAGCTGCCAGGGCGACAGTGCCTCTTGTTGTCAGGGGAGTCACCACGGGTTGTCCAGGTTCCCAGCCATGCTGGGCTAAATAGTTGGCAATGCTGCCAATGGCGTCCTCCGGATCCCAAAGATCCCGGCGGCCATCGTTGTTGAAATCGACCGCAAACTGTAAAAAGCTACTGGGCATGAACTGCCCGAGTCCCATAGCCCCGGCATAGGACCCTACCGGTTCGGCCGGGTCAAGCCCTTCGTTTCTGGTCATAATTAAAAAGTTTTCAAGTTCACTCCGGAAAAAATCACTCCGCCGGGGGTAATCAAAGCTCAGCGTAGTTAAGGCATCAAGAACCCGGTGATTACCAACATTGCCGCCAAATCTGGTCTCCACCGCAAGGATAGCAAGGATATACTCTTCAGGAACATTATACTGTCGGGACGCCCTCTCGAGAACGGTGCGATGGATCTGCGCAAATTCAATCCCTTTACTGATGTGGAGCTCATCCAGGAACTTGGCCCGATATCTGGTCCATCCGCCCACAGGAGACCTTTCTTTCCGCGCCTGATCGGATTTGGCAAGATAATTGAGGGTCCAGTTTTTGCGGTGCGCCTGAGAAAAGAGTCCCCTCAAGTAGTCGCGGCTAAAACCGTGCTTGTGTACCATCTCCTCAATAAACTGTTCCAGGCTCGCATACCCGACATAATCACCTGAGATCGATCGGGCCCAATAGTCCCCCTCCGATGCACGCACAGTCGGCTCCACCGTCGAACTTGTGCTTAAAGGCTCTGGCTGCTGTTCAACCATGGCCACCGTGTGCTCCTGGTCCTGATGCCCCCCGCAGGCAGCCAGGCTCATAAAAAATACCAGGGTGCCGAAAATGAGAAGTCGATTCAACAGAACGGTAAGTTGAAAAATATAGTCGCGAGAAAATGGGCGAAAAAAATAAGAAGCTATGATCATTACAAATATTTTGAAACCAGTAAAAGTGGAGGGAAGTGTTTTGAGAACAACATGTATTTGAGATTGAATCCCATATTGAAGAAAATAGCCAGACAATTTCATTCCGGTAGCCATCTGTCTTTGCAGGGAAGGGGATTTTACTGCTTTCTTTGGAACTGTGCCGGGCTGTGACAGATGACTCCAAGGCATGAACAACACAACTAAAGTGTTAAGGGCGCTTCGAGATCAAAATGATTATGGCATCAAAAATCAAGATATGGAGTGAAGAGTCTTTGGCTCAAGTGATAACAAATTAAAACTTTGAATTTCAATCAGCTGGAGGAAATAATTTTGTAGCTTTTTCTTCATTACTCTTGTTTGGTTACAACAATACACAAGATATTAATAAGTCAGCGTATATCTGTTGTTTTGATAGTTTGGTTGTACGTTTTACTCGCCTTTTGTCATTGCGGTGTCTTTTTGTGATACGGTGTGGTGGTGAAATATATGTTGGCCGATAACTAAGACAATAAATTTTCTTGATTTTTTTTTCAGCAACAAAGTTAGGGTTCGGTGGAGGTATCATAACTAACTCGAGCTTTTGCTTCAGATATAAAGTCTCGGAGTCGCAATGGTTGAATTATCCCAACAGTCGCTCGCTGAGTTCCCTCTCTCCGTAAAGGCGGAGTATACACCATTCGTGAATTTCGCGATGCAGCAAAACGCAGTCCCGCTGCTTCGCGCTCTCACGGTAACGAATATCTCTGACAAACAAGCGACTCACCTGGTGGTGAGAGTGTGGACCGACCCACTGGTCGTCGCAGAGAAGACGCTGAGGTTGGATATGATAGCTCCAGGTGCGAGCTATGCCTTTTCGGACCTTGCTATCACTTTTCTCCGCGACCCCCTCCGTAAACAATCCGAGCGAGAGGAGGGCCATTTGTGGATTGAGGTCGCAGCCGACGGGATTACAGCCGAACCAAAGCCGCTTCCCTTGGCAGTACTGGCCTACAACGAGTGGTACGGGATATCTTCGCTACCGGAGATCATCGCTGCGCATGTGCTTCCCAACGACCCCGCAGTGGAGCGCATCTTGGGCGAGGCAACGAAGTTGTTGTTAGAGAAGACTCAGGACGGCTCGCTGTCGGGATACCAGAGTGGCGACCCCCGCCGCGCTTTCGCGCAGGCTGCAGCCATCTACTTTGCAGCGGTGCGCCAGAAGATTAACTACATCAACCCCCCAGCGAGTTTCGAAAAAACTGGTCAGAAGATTAGAACACCGGAGCGTCTGCTTGACCGGAAACTCGGCACTTGCATGGACACAACAGTACTTCTCGCTGCATGTCTTGAACAGGCTGGGCTGCGCCCTTCGATTGTGCTGGTGGAAGGGCACACCTTCCCGGGAGTGTGGCTCGTGGATAAGTCATTCGATGACACCGTGACCAGCCATGCTTCAATTCTCCTAAACCGAATCGGCCTGGGCGAGTTCATTGTTTTTGAATCGACGGGAATAGTCAAAACACCACCCTTGAGCTTTAAGATTGCGTTTCAACAGGCAAAGACGCATCTCCAAAACAAAGCACGCTTCCACTTTGCGGTGGACATAACGGCTGCACGTAAAATCGGTATCCGACCGCTGTCGCTGACCGATGAGATTGATGGGTCTGTAGACGAGGATATCAACCTTGGCGGAGAGGCTGACTCTCTCCTTGTAGACCTCTCCGCCCCAGAAGCGGTCGCTGATGCCGGCATTTTAAAGTCGATCCGCCCTCTACGCGAACAAGAGAGCGCCGCTGATCGACTAGCCAGATGGAAGACAAGCCTGCTCGACCTAAGTCTCCGAAACCGCCTGCTCAACTTCAAGGACTCTAAAAAATCGATTCCACTGCTCTGTCCCGATATAGCAGGACTAGAGGACGCGCTTGCTGCTGATGCGGCATTTCGCGTACGGCCCAAGCCTGATGCTTGGGGGGAGGACGATCCGCGCGATGCCGCTCTTTACCGAGAGCAAACAGGCGGTGACGCCTTGGCTGATTACCTGCACGAAGAGATGACTAAGCAACGGCTACATGCCGCTGTGACCGAGCGCGATCTTGCAGGTCGCCTCACAGAAATCGAACGCGCCGCTCGCCTCGGCCAGGAGGAGGGGGGCGCGAACACCCTGTTCCTCGCCCTCGGTTTCCTGGTTTGGACTGAATCTGCTTCGAGTGACGTCGAGCGCCGTGCGCCGATCCTTCTGATTCCGATGAGTATTGAACGTAAATCCGTGCGTGACGGATTCCGACTCCAGCGTATCGACGAGGAATCTCGGATCAATATCACGCTACTCCAAAAGCTTAAGGTGGACTTTGGCATCTGTATCGACGGTCTGGACCCTTTACCCGAAGACGACTCTGGCCTTGATGTGCCAAAAATCCTGCGGACCATTCGCGAAGCCATCAAGCGTGAGCCTCGCTGGAAGGTAGATGAAGACGCCAGCCTCACTATCCTCACTTTCTCCCGATTCTTGATGTGGCTAGACCTGGAGGCGAACGCCGAGGAAATCAAGAAGAGTGCGGTCGTTCGGCACTTGGTCGAGACTTCGAACGAGGTCTTTGAACCAGGCGCGACGTTTCCTGACCTTGAAACCCTTGACGCTCATTATCCACCATCCGATACATTTTGCCCGCTACACGCCGACTCCTCACAACTACGCGCTGTCTATGCGGCGGCAGAAGGACGAACCTTTGTGCTTCAGGGCCCGCCAGGCACTGGGAAATCCCAAACGATCGCCAATCTGATCGCCCACTGCCTGACCATTGGAAAGCGAGTGTTGTTCGTCGCCCAAAAGCGAGCGGCGCTCGATGTAGTTCACAAGCGCCTGGCAGATATAGGTCTCGGTCCTTTCTGCTTGGAGCTGCATTCGAACAAAACAACGAAGGAGTCCTTCCGTACACAAATGCGTGAGGTTCTCAGTGTAGCCGGTACCGGGTCCAGCAAATATTGGGAGGCGGAAACGAATCGCCTCTCCGAGCAAAGGAGGGAGCTAAACGAGTACGCACACAATCTTCATCAGCCCCGCGCTTTTGGCAAAAGTGCATACTGGGTCATTTCTCAGTTAATCGGCCGTAGGGATGAGCCAAAGGTTTCTCTGGATCTCGGTGACCACGTGGGAAGAACGGATGAGGAATTTAAGCGAATGCGGGCTGCCGTTCGTGATGTGACCGAAGCAGCGCGGCTCTCCGGTGACATGGTGGGACACCCACTGAACACAGTTCGCCTATCTACTTATGTATGGGGTATAGAGGATGACGCGAAGAAAGCGATCCAGGCTACCGAGGAGGCACACTGCAGCCTAAGAGCCAAAGGGGCATCGATTTTGTCGGACCTGGGATTAGTGATCGACGAGGCCTCACTCTCCGACCTTAGGTTGGCCGATGAGCTAACAGTTTTCTTGGAGTCTGCACCGAACGTAACATTGGCAATTCTTTCGGAGCCTGACTGGCAGCGCATTAGGTCCGATCTGACGGAATGGATCAAGCTGGGATGCGAATGTGCTGCGAAACGATCGATGCTGTTGGAGGCCAATACTGTTGGACTATTCGCGCTGGAACTTCCCGTGTTGATGGAGAAACTACGAACGCGGAAAGAAACCTGGTTTTGGAAAAAGTGGCGTCTGGAGGCTTTCGTTCGTAATGCTGTGCGGGGGGTTCGCAAGGACGGCAAGAAGCCAAGTGACTTGACCTTGCTGGAGGAGGAGCTCAGTCAGACCCAGATCGTGGTCGAGGAGAGCACCAGACTGAAAGCCCAGATAGAAAACCTCTCCAGGCTTTTTGGCTCATCCTGGCAAGGGCTCGAGTCGCAGTGGGACGAATTGCAAAGGATAGTAGAATGGACGGATAGGTTCCGTACATTCATTGAACGCGCTCCTGGAGGAGACCTGAACACGAAAATTAAGATTAGGGAAATATGGACTCGATTGGCTACGGAAGGCCAATCTTTATTTGTCACTGGAGCTCCTGCCGCACAGCAGGCACTTGCATTTCGGGACACCCTTAAAGAAGTCGAGGAGCAACGAGAACGCCTCGGGAACCTTCTGCAGCTTGATGCCAATGAGGCTTGGGGCTGCGATCCTCATGCACAGATGTTGAAAAAGGTCGAGACTACGCTGAGGAATCTTTCAGAAAACTTGCCTCGACTGCGGGCGTGGTCCCATTACCAGGCCTCTCGAGCGCTGCTCCTGGATCTTCACCTAACCCCACTCACAGACGCCCTCGAACACGGCAAGATAGGTATTGATCAGCTGGAGGCCGTGTTCGAGCACTCTTTTGCCGACTGGTGGGCGCGGACCGTACTGAGGTCGGTCTCCTCTCTTTCCGGCTTTATCGGGGGGCGGCACGACTTAAAGATTCTGGAGTTCCGGGAACATGAGGCCAAGATTGCCGAGCTGACCAGGAAAGAGACCTTCGCTCGGATCGCCAGCGGAATGCCACGATCTGCTGTTGGACAGCGCACACCCGCCAGCTCTGAAGCCGGGTTGCTTCAACGGTTCGCACAAGGGGGACGAAAGACGATTCGGCGTATCTTCAAGGAGTGTCCTAACGCGCTCGCCAAATATAAACCGTGCGTCCTCATGAGTCCGCTGTCGGTGGCCCAGTTTATCGGCGCGGATTTTCCGAAATTCGATATGGTTGTTTTTGATGAGGCGTCTCAGATGCCAACTTACGACGCAATTGGCGCTATCGCACGCGGAAACCAACTTGTCGTGGTAGGTGACTCCCGACAGCTTCCGCCGACTAGCTTCTTCGAGCGACAGAAAGGCGACGAGGAGTACAGCGAGGACAACCTGCCCGAGGAATTAGAGAGTATTCTGGAGGAAGCTGAAGCAGCGGGAATAAAGCCCCTGCGTCTTAATTGGCACTACCGCAGCCGTCATGAGAGTCTGATTGCATTTAGCAACCGGCAGTACTATGAGAACCGACTTCACACTTTCCCGGCCGCGTTTGCAGAGCATCCCCGACTCGGAGTCCGATGGTGCGAAGTCCCTGACGGGGTATACGACCACGGAAAGTCTCGTACGAATCTCAAGGAGGCGGAGGCAGTGGTCTTCGAGATCATCCGTAGGCTCCGCGATCCTCAGGAACAGAATGACTCACTGGGTGTAGTGACCTTCAGCCAGGCTCAGCAGGGTCTCGTTGAGGATCTCTTGGATGCCGCTCGAGGCGAGAACCCGGAAATCGAACCATACTTCACAACGGTCAATGAACCTGTATTTGTTAAAAACCTGGAGACAGTCCAGGGCGACGAGCGGGACGTAATTCTGTTTTCGATCTGCTACGGGCCTGACGCAGCAGGGGTGATCCGGATGAATTTTGGACCACTGAACAACAAAGGCGGGGAGCGGAGACTTAACGTGGCTATCACCAGAGCACGTAAACAATTGTTGGTTTTTTCGCGGTTACGACCCGAGCAAATCGACCTCTCCCGGACTCAGGCGACCGGCGTTCATCACTTACGAACCTTTCTCGACTACGCGAAGCGCGGTCAGGCAGCTCTCATAGAGGAGATCTCTCCCGCCACCGGTGAGGTCGAGTCCTTTTTCGAGCAGTCGGTCTTTGATGTATTGGCCAATCGGGGCTGGCGCGTGGATGCGCAGGTAGGTAGTTCGGGATATCGGATTGACCTCGCTGTTAGAGATTCCGACGAGCCCGGACGATACCTCTTGGGTGTTGAGTGCGATGGTGCGAACTACCACAGCGCCAAATCAGCGCGGGACCGTGATAGGATTCGCCAAACTGTATTGGAGGGTCTCGGCTGGCGGCTGCACCGCATCTGGTCGACCGACTGGTGGCTCCAGCGCCCCAAGGAGATCGCCAAACTCGAAGATGCGCTAAAAATTGCGAAGCAACGGCTTGTTGCGGCCGACAATGTGGATTTGAGCCCACCGACAAATATTTCACCGAAGGATTTGCCAAATGAGAGCCCTGGCAAGCAGGACATAAACCTGCGATTCGCCAGTGCGGCTTCAGTTGTTGAGCGAAAACCTATCGAAACTCCCCCGGTTGTCGCTGAACTTCCGGGGCAGATGATCTACCAACGATATGAGTCGGGTATGCAGACGTTTTCCGGCGAGTTCCATGATGAGGCCAACGCCCGAAAAACAAGCGACTTGATCAGGATGATCGTCACCACCGAAGCACCGCTGCTGTTCGATACCCTCTGCTCTGAAGTAGCGTCCGCTTGGGGACTACAAAGGGCAGGCAGCCGAATCCGCGAGGTAGTAAGGGAAGCGGTAAAACAAAATGGTTTTCCAGTACATTACTCGGGGAAGCGCGAATTTGTCTGGACTAAAGAGTTGGCCAAGAATCCCTATGAGAGTTTCCGCATCCCCAAAAAGACGGATTTAAAGTCGCGCACGGCGGAACAAATCTGCCCGGAGGAGATCGCCAATGCGGCGGCTCAGGTACTTACCCTACACATCAGTATGAACCAAGATGACCTTATGCGAGAAACCGCAAACGTGTTCGGCATTACTAGGTTGGGTAACAAAGTGCGGTCGTCCTTCAAGGAGGGCATACAACTCATGAAGAAGAATAGTGGATGTCGAGTCGATGGAGAGAACCTCGTCATAGCGTAAGCCGGAGCAAAGGACGCTTTCAATGAATGCATTTTGCATAGTCAAGATAAGTTGGAAATATGTTGACTTTCAAGAAAACCGTGATCTGCCCCCCGGTTGATGTGTATTTTTACATTCAGCCTAGTAAAAATATCGATCGTCCTAACTCGAGAGCGTGTAAAAAATGGGCCATAGTTGTTTTTCACTGGTATAAATTCTCAGCAGTGTATCTTTGGATGGCTTGTGTTTTAAACTGTTCTTTACAGTACCGTCTCAACAATCAACTTGTTAGTAATTAAATATTTTTAAGGGGAGTGAAAGTGAAAATATTATTCTTTATTATTATTCTTCTATTATCGCTAACGGTTACAGGTTGTGATCAAGGTTCGGCAATCGAAAAAGATAGACCATTTGGAGATATACCATCTGAAATAATAAGAGTTCTTGGTAATGCCAAATCATATGAGGAAAAAATTTCTAGTGGAAAGGCTGAGCAGCGTGATTATTGGTATCTCGGAATTATTTATTACGGACAAAATAAAAATGAAAAAGTTGTTGATTGTATGAATCATGTTCTTGAGATGGACACTAAGAAAACATGGCACGGTGCATATTCATATCGTGGCAGAGCATTGTTCCTTTTGGGTCAAAAAGAAGCAAGAATTAAAGACCTTATTGAAGCAAGTGGCAGAGGAATGTCCGAGGCTGCTAGTTTTTTAGAATATTATGGAATTGAATGGGATGGCCCTGAAAAAGAGAGATACCACCATATGATATATGGTGGTTCTGGTGTTAGTGTGGAAAGTGGAAAAAATTTTGCAGGACGAGACCGTCTATTTAACAACCTGAGAGACGATATCAACAACAGTGACATGTCGTTCTCTGAAAAAGCAAACGCTAAGGTTAAATTACATGATGACCTATATAAAGAATAATCAAAAAATTACACAACCATCTGCTCACTGGACTGGACCTGAGCGCAGATTCGGTGAGCAGACCGTTATGGAATAGAGAAAATGTATCAAAAAGCAATAGTCACTTTCATTGATATCCTCGGGTTTGGTGATTTTGTAAAACAATCTGACGCCGCAAGTATTAGCAGGGTTCTTGATGCGCTTCATAAAGAAACCTCGCCCCCAATTTTTGACATAAATGTCGAAAAAGATGACCATGCAGAAGTTATATCTTTTTCAGACTCAATTGTCCGGGTAAGAAAAATCAAAACGGAAAAAAATAAAAAATACCCAATGGGGGTTCTTTTTGAAGAAATACTCAGCCTTGTTCATGCTCAAGGTAAGTTGATAGATTTTAATATTTTAATTAGAGGAGGTGTGTCTGTAGGCGATATTTATATTTCAAAAGGCCGTGTATTTGGTCCGGGGCTAATTCAGGCATATGAACTTGAAAGTAAATACGCTTTGTATCCTAGAATTATCATTGATCCGCTCTTAATCCAAAAATATAAAACAGATAAGCTTCTTAAGGCTAAATGGCATACTGTCGAGGATGAGCTCGAAATAATGGGAAAATTGCTCAGGCAAGGAGACGATGGCATGTGGTTCATAGATTACGTTGCTGCATTGGAAGGTGAATTGGATGAGCCCGAAATGTATCCAATTTTTCTTCGAAGGCATCGTGAGGTAATTCTTGCAGGTGCTCAAAAGCATTCCCAACTCAATGCCATACTACGTAAATTTGTATGGATGGCAAATTATCATAATCAGATTGTTTCTGATTTGGATGAAGGTGCTTGCGAGTCATATGATTTGGATAAAGGCGATTTTTTTATAACATCTGAGGAGATCGCAACATTACAGTATTTGAGACCATAACAAATAGGTCGAGAGGATGCGATTTTATTACTTCAGCGGCCGATGGATTAGGTTTTAAGTGTCCCTCACTTCCAGCGTAAAGATATCCATATTCGAGATTGACTGAGGCGTGAGTCCAGATATTTCCTCTCGACCTGGAAAGACTGATTGGAAATAGTGTGCCACGAAGCTACACGAAAGATGAGGGTAGGTCCCTCGGAGTCGGCTTGCAGGAGCAGGCTTCAAACCACCTTAAGCTGCTGTGGTAAAGAGCCATGGTGGTGAGCGTTAAGGAAAAGGCCCGGCTAAGACTGGGTCAGGTATGGATCATGGAGACGAGCGCAAGCGAACCACTGATGAGGTGTCGAAAGATTAAGGGTGTCGTCAAAACTGGGAGCTATTTCCATCCCAGGATAAGTTCGGGGGGAACCTGTTTACTGCCTGAGCGGCGGCCGGCATAAAGGTGGCGTGAACATGATCTTGGCTTTCGTGTGGAACGTGGGAACCTGTCGTTCCGATGTTAAGGGAGAAATCCAAGTGGAGGACCCACAAGGATGAGAGTACCGATGCGGAGCACAGGGGCGGAGTAGCCTGTAGTAGTGATGAAGTCTCTGATGTGGAGGGAAAATGATGAAAGGCATATTAGTAATAGGTCCACGCGAATGGGGCAATGATCATCAACAACGTCTCGAAGAAAAATCCTCCACTGCTATGCAATACACAGCACGTAATCTCAAAGATGCCCAGCAAAGACTTTCCTTGCTCGCAAAACCGTTTCCGCTTTTTGTGTACGTACCTAAGAAATACCATGGCACCCCTAACGGCTCTCAAACAATTGAATTTGCGTGTCGGGTGGTTGACTGCCAGGTATCCTCTACAGTAATAGCCTCACCATGGCCGACGATCAAAGGTCCCCAACCGTACGATGAACATGACAACTTCAAATACGAATTCTGGTTCAAGGTTGACCTCATTCAGAGATGCACTATTCCGGTAACCGAATTCGTTTACCACAAAATGGACGGTTCTGAAGCCATTTATGACACTGTTGCTAAATTTATTGGCCCGGCACGCCGTAAAATTATGTTTGTCTCCTCTAAAGTCGAATATCCAAGGCTTAGCTCAAACTATTGAGCTAGCAAACAGCACATAAATAAACCATATCTTACTATGAATGAACTATGAAAAATTACACGATATGTGGTGCCATTTGTTGTATCTTACTATTTATGACATTTCTCAAAACCACCTTTGCTAATGAAGATCCAGTTTACGAGTTCAAGAAAATCATAATTGAATCAGAAAAACTTACTAACTGCAGCACTTCCGTTTATTTTAATGAATACGAACAAGCTTGGGCGAAACGTCGCTTTACTGTTTCTCGAATTAAATACGATGTGAAGAAGACGGATTCATTGATAAGTCCTTTGTTGGGAATGGTATCTTTTGAGCTCGATATAGATCAATCACATCTATATCCTTCAAAGAAAGAAGCTGAAGAATCAACAACATTCGAATTAACTATACCTCCATATAATATTTCATTGAATTATTCATATATTGATTCTAAATGGTTGTTTTCAAATGGAACAGAGCAATGCGATTATTATTCTAGTAATTCATATCTTTCGGAAGAAATACTCAATAAAGAACCGGAAGTAATACCAAATGTAGCCATTTTTTATTGGTTGCATAATTGAAAATGGAGATGGTGGTGTAAGGGGACGCCCATAAAATTAAACATTCTTTGGAGACGTTTTTTTATTTGTTGGGTCAAATCGGGTCAAATCAAATCGGGGACAAGCCACGATTTAGTGAGGTGTTTGACAGCCAGAAAACCGTGTCCCCGGTTATTCGCATAGATCACCCGATGTAGCAAACACCCGGTAGAAGATTGTTCCACAAATCTATGTATTTGGAGAAATAGATTGGAAATATAATGAACTCAATTACCATTGGAATAGACGATTTGTCGAATCCTGAGGTTATCACATTCTTAAATGATCACCTCCAGCATATGATAAGAATCACACCCACTGGATGTGTTCATGCTTTAGATGTTGAGGCTCTCAGAAAACCAGAGGTCACTTTTTGGAGTGTATGGGAAGAATCGGAATTGATTTGTTGTGGCGCACTGAAAGAACTTAATTCCAGAGAAGCTGAACTCAAATCTATGAGAACGGCTCCCTCTCACTTAGGTAAAGGTGTGGCATCACGATTACTTAAACATATTCTTGCTGAGGCAAATAGAAGGGGATATCAGCGTGGCAGTTTAGAAACTGGTTCATATGATGCTTTCAAGCCGGCTCAAAATCTCTATAAAAAATCACTAGTGTCCGGTTGTTAGTTAAATAATTTCAGCTGCTTACTAGTGGGTTGTACCTCGGTCGTGCAATCCCTCTCTGTAATTAGCTGATAAATCGAAACTTTTTCGAATATAGTCACACTTAAAATCTGTAAAATTGTGTAGAGACTTTCTTGGAGTTGCAATTTCTTTTTCAAAATTGCCACAAGCACATAAGTTGAGACTGCAATCCAGATCTGAGATTTTACTGCATTCACAGATGTGCCGAAAAACTTCTTGATTCTGAGGTGCTGTTTGATCCATTTGAAAAACAATTCTACCTGCCAGCGGCTTTTGTACAATTTCGCAATGATCAATGGCGGCAAAGTGAAATTGTTTGTAAGAAAGACTAGTGTTTTTAGCGTTTTTGGGTCTTTGAACTTGATGCGCCGGAGTTTGCCTGGATATTCTTTTTTGCTTTTGACGCCTGTTAAGACAATGGTTTGGTCGCAAATCAAGCCGGTGGATTTGTCCACGGGATGTGAATAGAGTCTTCTGAATTTTGTGTTCGATTTTGCTCGAGTTACAAAGAATGTCGTTGTTTTGTTGAACAAAAAAAGTCGCTTGAAGTCCAGATAGCCTCGATCCATAATGTAATAGGCTCCGGCTTCTAAGGGCATGATATCGAGAACATTTACATCGTGGAGCTTGCCATCTGAAATGTGGATGAATGTTGGAATGTTTCCTCTTAAATCCAGCAATGTATGAAGCTTGATGGCACTTTTCGTTTTTCGGAAGGATGCCCAAGGGAACACTGAAAGGCAAAGATCGATAGTTGTTGAATCGAGTGCGTAAACAGTTTCCTCTAATTCGTCCAGAAAGGTTTCGGTGCTGTAGAGTTTTCTCGCTGTGGCAATAAGTGTTTGAGCCAGTTCTGCATATATACGCCAATCTCGATTTTCGTTGGCTTCTGCTAGAGTTGATCTGGACACCTTGCCACGAATGCCCATATGGTAAAGCTTTTTGCTTTGAGAACGAAGACATACTTCGATATCTCGAAGACTGTCTCTGTAGGTGAGTTGGGCGAAGGCCATACAGAGAAATTGGTCGAGACAGGAGAACTTTCTTGTTTTGAAGTCGCCCTGGTATTTGACTACACAACGGCGAAAAATTGGCAACGGCATGAAGTCCATAACCTGCGAGAAAATCAATCGTCCTGTGTACATATGTACCCCCCTCCAGGGTTTTACTGGATAATTGACACAGGAAAGGATAGGTTTTCAAGTCGATTATGGTCATTTTTGCTAATTATTTTTTTCTAAAACAATATGTTACACATTGTTGTGATTTGCTTAACCGGACACTAGTGATAAAAAATATGGTTTTAAGTATTGTGAACCATTTTCAGACTATATTGATAATCCGAATAGTGTGTTTATGACTATTGATTTAGACCAATCTATTTTGAGTCTAACAAATGTTTACACCGGACAGCTATCGGCCGCGCGATAGGGCTTTTCCCAAAGTTCCAAATTAAGATCATCTTTTAATCAAATAGCACCTAAACTGCCGGAAAAAACTGGTGCCAAAAGTCCATATATCTCCTATCTATCGTGCCTGAACAAGCGGTAATACCACGATCTAAGAACTTCGGACATGATCAAATAAAGGAACCATACAGAACCTTCAAAACAACCAGTTGAGCCACGAGGAGAAGAAAAAATGTTTGATTATACGCTCGATGAGACCAACTCTGTGCTCCACGTTCGTCCCTCAGGACCATTGCAAGAAAATGATTTTAAGACTCTCTCACAGGAAATAGATCCCTTCATTGAACGAACCGACGGGCTTAAAGGCCTGCTGATAGAAGTAGTACACTTCCCAGGGTGGACAAATTTGGCAGCGGCCACTCGCCACTTTAGATTCGTTCGTGATCACCACCGAAAGATCAAGAAAGTAGCAATCATTACTGACTCCATTCTCGGCGAGGCTGCCGAGCACATCGCATCGCATTTTGTGGCGGCAACGATCAAACATTTTCAATACGGTCAACTTGATGAGGCAAAAACATGGGTGGCTTCGGACTGATCATATGGAGGCGCAGAAACTGCTTGGCCTCGTTTTCCAAAAATTTGCTTGCTCCTCGGTAAATTGGGATTGATCTATTTAACCCTCAAACTTCAATTGTCCATATAGCTCCTATATTTGTTAATATCTCAACAGTTTGGACATCGCAATATACGATCAAGTAATGAGCAAAGACAGGTTCTCTAGAAAATAAAAATCAACACACACAGGAAGATATGATGTCGACCAAAGTTGCTGTTTTTGCAGTGTTATTATCGATTCTTTTGCTTTCCGGTTGTGGGAAGAAGACTTGGCATGCATCTTGGCAAGAAGCAGGGCAGGCAACAGGTTCAACTCAGGCTGAGTTGCTTTATGCCGAGGCCAGTCATACACTTGAGCAGGCGGCTGACCTTGAGAGCATAATGGCAAGTATGGATTTGATGCAGCGGGTTTTGGCAGTCGAACCCATGCACCGAGATGCTCTGGCCTATCTCGGCAATCTGCATATTCTTCTCGGCACTGCTTACACGGTTGATAGAGATGAAAAAATAGCTCATTTCCGCCAGGCAATGAAGTATTGTGAGTTGTCTATGTATGTCAATCCGGAATTTCGTGAAGCCGTCAAGAATGGCAAGAAACCTTGGGAGGCATCCCAAATTCTCCAGGCGGAAGATGCCCCCGCTATGCTTTTCTGGGTAACAGCTCTGCAATACGAATTCAAGGAAGGCATGACACTGCCTCAGAAAATCATCAACGTCGGCTGGCTGCAGCACGGCATCATTTTCCTCGACAGAATCAAAAAGGTGGCACCTGAATTTGGCAATGGTGCTGTAGAATTCGCTTACAGCATCTGCTACCTGGCCTTGCCGACTTTGCTCGGCGGAGATTCCAATCTGGGTAAGGCCTATCTTGAAGAATCAATCGCCAGAGGCAAAGGCTATCTCTTGCCGACCTGGGGCAAAGGAAAATATTTTTATCAGGTAACAGGAGACCTGAAAAGCGCCCGTAAAGATTTACAGTGGGTGGCCAGCCAGAAACCTGAGGATTATAAAGATCTTCTCCCTTGGCGGATGTACTTCATAGCTGATGCCAAAGTGCAGCTTCATTCCCTATAAATGTAAGGAGTTGAGCTGATAAATGGTGTTCATATCTATTCTATCATCCCGGATATCCTCTCCTTATGTTCTTTTGGCAGCCCCAGAATCTGCCTAGCTTCATCAGGCGATGCAATCTGTCTCCCCACTTCCTTGGCAATTCTGACGATAGTCTCAACCAGAGCAGGATTTGACGCAAGGGAGCCGTCCGGCAGGTACAAATTATCCTCCAGCCCGACACGGACATGACCGCCGAGGAGGATGGCAGCGGTGGCTAAGGGGATTTCATTTTTTCCAATGCCTGCCACAGTCCATGTGGAACCTATGGGAATGCTCTCAGATAAAAAGAGCAGATTTTTTATACTCCCAGGCATGGCTCCAGGTGCTCCCAGGACAAAATCAAAATGCAGGGGTGATGAAAGGATGCCTTTTTTCACAAGGAAAAGGGCATTGTTGATCATACCAGCTTCAAACACCTCTATCTCTGGTTTGACTCCTGTATCCTTAAAAACCTGCGCTAGAAATTCAATGAACTGGGGAGAGTTTTCATAGACAATACCCGGCAGGTTATTTGACCCGGTGGTAAAAGATCCCATCTCTGGAAGCAGACGAACCGGAATTGCCCGGTCTGCCCAATCCTTACCCGCCCTGGCACCTGTGGAGAGCTGGACAATCACCTCAGGCGCTTTTTCCTTGATCTTGCGCACAATCTTCTTGAAAATTTCCTGATCCAGGCTTGGTCTTTCCATCTCATCCCTGGCATGGACATGGAAAATGCTGGCGCCTGCATCGGCACAGTCTTTGACATCCCGGGCAATCTCTTCAGGGGTTACCGGAAGATTGGGGTTCATCTTTTTGGTGGGTACATTCCCGGTCAATGCCGTTGTGATTATGAGTTTTTCCATAGCGATTTTCCTTATAGTCCTGGTCCTATATTGTCAGAGACAGCACTCTCTGGTGTTCTCTGGATGCTGCAATGTAACAATTGCTGTATTTATGAAAAAATAATGTAATGACCATTGCAATGCAAGCTTTATTTTGATATGAATATGGTCAATTGAACCAAAAAACAGGGGTATAAAATGCTGAGCAAAGACTTTCTCTTATCCAAATCGCCGTTGCCCAAACTGACAGTGGCCCAGAACAGAATACTGGAATACCTGCTGAGCCATCCGGATAATGTGGCTTACATGAGTAGCAGTCAGCTCGCCCAGACCCTTGGTATGTCCAATGCCACCATTGTCCGCTTCAGTCAGCATATTGGTTTTAAAGGATATATGGATCTTCAGCGCCATCTTCGCCAGGAGATTAAAACTCGACTGAGTGTACCCCAGCGGCTGCAGAAACAACCGGCCAATATTATCCAGGCTCGTGATTTTTTAAAAACCGTTTTAAAAAGTGATCAGGAAAACCTGGCAATTGCCGCCCAGAACCTGTCCTCTGAGCTGTTTGAGCAATTGGTCACTGAAATTCAAGGCAGACAGGAGATCTGGGTGCTCGGACTGCGCTCCTGCTATGGGGCGGCACACTACTTTGCCACAAACCTCAGATTTCTGTCCAGACGGGTCAATCTCATCAATCTTGATGCAGGAACTGTTTGGAGCCAGATTCAGCCGGGCCTCAATCCGGAGGCTCTCTTGATCAGCATCTCCTTTCCCAGATACTGCCGACAGACGATTGAAATCGCCAAGCTTTTTCATGATGCCGGTGCCTTTGTTGCCGCGGTCACAGACAGCCAGGTCTCCCCTTTGGCGAAATTGGGAAATCTGGTTTTCCCACTGCCCTTCTGGGTTGATTCTTTTTTTGAATCTAATGTGGCGGTGATGAGCTTTTTTAATGCGGTGCTGGCCGGAGTTTCTTATCTGGACGGCCATAAGACCATGTCCAGGCTTCAGGTTTTAGAAGAAATATGGGAAGAAAAATCAGTATATTTGAAGCAAAGCGCTGCGACTGTACCCAGCTGGGCAGAAAAGCTCCAGCCTAATAACAAATGAATTTTTAAGGATAAAACCATGGCAAACGGAAAAAACATCCCCCGAAATTTTCTAGCAAACACCCCTCTGGCTGTAAGTGCTAAAGGTATTTATATCTATGATGACCAGGGAAAAGACTATATTGACGGCTGCAGTGGCGCCCTGGTCTCAAACCTCGGTCACAGCGTTACCGAGATTATTGAAGATCTGACGCAGCAGATGAAGACCCTGGATTTTGCTCATCCTTCCAGGTGGCATCACAGTGCATCCCAGGAGGCGGTGGAGCTCATTGCAGAATTGACTCCTGGAGATCTTAACCACTGCTGGTTTGTCTCAGGGGGATCAGAGGCGGTGGAGTCTGCCATAAAAATGGCGCGGCAGTATTTTGTGGAACGGGACGGAAAAAAAAGCCCCAAACACAAATTGATCAGCCGCCACTGCTCCTACCACGGTGCCACCATCGGGACCATGTCAGTAGGGGGCAGCACCGGCCGGGTGGAGACCTATGCCCCCCTGCTTAATCCATCTGCCAAGCTGCCGGCCACCTATTTTTACCGCAAACCCGATCATTTTACAGACCAGGAATTTGCCGATCATTGCGCCAATTCCCTGGAAACCGAGATTCTGAAGCTGGGAGCTGAAAATGTTCTGGCCTTCCTGGCAGAACCCATTGTGGGCTCAGCCGGCGGTGCCTTGACACCAGATGACAATTACTGGCCTGCCGTCAGGAAGATATGTGATAAATACGATGTTCTGCTCATTGCTGACGAGGTCATGACCGGTTTTGGCCGGACCGGGAAAGCCTTTGGTGTAGACCATTGGAATGTGATCCCGGATATCATCGCCTCCGCCAAGGGAATGGCTGCAGGGTATATCCCCACAGGCGGTATCTTCGTCAACGAATCCATAATTAATACCATTAAAAACGGCAGTGGTGCATTCATCCACGGCCATACCTACAATGCCAACCCTTTAAGCTGCCGGGCCGTAGCAAGCGTTCTCGCCTACATCAAGCGTCATAACCTCATAGAAAATGTCTATCAAAACGGCAAAGTGCTGGGAGAAGGGCTTATGGACCTTGCAAAAGACTCTCCTTTTATCGGAGATGTCAGAGGCAGAGGGTATATGTGGGCCATGGAGATTGTAAAAGACAAAGAAAGCAAACAGCCATTTCCCGTTCAGGATAAAGCCACGGCCAGGGCACTTTCCGCCTGCCTTGCCAATGGTCTCATCGTTTATCCCGGCGGCTGCCACATTAATGGGGTTGACACTAATATCTTTCTGGTGGCTCCCCCCCTGGTAACCACCAAAACAGAAGTGGCAAAATTGCTGGACCGGCTTCAAAGCGGCCTTGCACAGTTTGCAAGGGAAATCCGAAACTAAAAAGAAGTGTTGGACTCGTCGATCGCTCCGATATCAACTATATGCCTGTGGATAAATTCATTGAGCGCTTCTATTTAGAGCAAAATATCTCATTTATGGACAGACATTAGTTAAAAAATGTGAACATGGAAGGAAAATGAAACTGAAAGATAAAGTAGCGTTAGTAACCGGATCAACGAGTGGAATCGGTCTGGGGATTGCTAAACTCTATGCAAAAGAAGGAGCAAAAGTTGTAATTTCCAGTCGACACGTCGATGATGCCGTCAAGATTGCGCAGGCGATTAAGGATGCAGGTGGAGAAGCGATAGGTTTCGCCATGGATGTGTCTGACGAACAGGAAGTTACTGCGGTGATCGATGAGGTGGTAAAGGTCTATGGCGGGATCGATATTCTTGTAAGTAATGCCGGTTATCAACATATTGAGGCTGTTGATAAACTGGAGCTGAGCGACTGGAAGAGTATGATGTCGGTCCATTTAGACGGTGCGTTCATCGTCGCCAAAGCCTGTCTGAGGCAGATGTATCAGGCGGGGAACGGCGGAAGCATTATATTCATGGGATCGGTGCATTCCAAAGAGGCGTCAAAACTGAAAGCTCCCTATGTAACTGCAAAACACGGATTAATCGGCCTGAGCAAAGTGATCGCAAAAGAGGGGGCCGAACACGGGGTGCGGAGCAATGTTATCTGTCCCGGATACGTGCGAACACCCTTGGTGGATAAGCAAATTCCAGAACAAGCGCAGACTCTGGGAGTCAGTGAGGAGGATGTTATAAAAAAAATCATGCTTGGGGAGACAGTCGATGGTGAATTTACCACCGTTGATGATGTCGCTCAAGTGGCGTTGCTCTTTGCCAGTTTGGAGACCAACGCATTGACCGGTCAGTCTTTAATCGTCAGCCATGGCTGGTGTATGGAGTAAGTACAAATTGACAACTGCTACAGGTGGTAACTTTGTGTCCACTGTTTCTAGACTACGTCTCCTGCTGCACCCAAAAAGATATAGTTTTTTGTTACCTATCGGTAACGCCCTTGCCATCAGTTACTGTTTCGTGTTAGTACTTTAGAAAATCATTTCTTGGTTTTTTAAAATGAATTTAGTGAAGATACTTACTCCCCCCTCAAGGGGGCATTATATAGAATCCCCGTACGTTGCGGGGGGTAGTTCTCCTACGGTCGAAAAAACTTTTGGCTATGATCCTATTTGAAAATGTAATTAAAAAATACGGCAATCTGGTCGCTGTGGATGGGGTGTCCTGTACTATCGATAGAGGGGAGTCTTTTGCTCTGTTAGGACCAAACGGGGCCGGAAAGACGACCCTCGTGCGACTGCTTCTCGGCTTTTCGCACTGCACAGCCGGAAACATCGTCATAGAAGGGGTGCCCGCCGGGAGATCAGAATCGCGAAAGAAGGTTGGATACCTGGCTGAGTTAAACCGTATTCCGCCTTATCTGTCCGGCCAGGAATATCTGATGCGACACGCTGCATTTTGTGGTCTGACCGGTAGTTGTGCTAAAGACTCTGTGGGGGAGATATTAGAACAGGTTGGGATGAACGGCAGTGAAAAGAAAAAGGCCTCTCAATATTCAAAAGGGATGACACAACGAATGGGACTTGGGGCCGCGCTCCTGGGCAGCCCCGAGCTGCTTGTTCTGGATGAACCGACCTCCGGTCTGGATCCTCTGGGAATGCGAGATGTCCGCGCTCTTCTTGAAAAATTCAAGAAGGGTGGGGGAACCATTATCCTCAATTCTCATCTGCTTTCAGAGGTGGAGAAACTTTGCGATACGGTTGCCATCATGAACAAAGGCAGAATTAAGATAAAGGGCCCACTCTCCCATATCGTTCAAGGCGCTGAAACACTGGAAGACGTGTTCGTTCGACATGTTGAGGATAAAGACTTGTAAGATGAATAACCTGATCCGGATATCCCTTATCACCATAAATGACCAAATGCGCCAGAAGAGTTTTTATCTGCTTTTGGCTATCGCTATTGTTTTTGTCTTGCTTATCAGGGGGTGTTATCATGGTGATTATTCTGTCAACGGGCGGCAAGTTAACAACGTTTCCGTGGCCTGGTATGCGTCACTGATTGTATTTCACGTTATTGCCGCAGGCATGCTGCTGATGGCATCCATGCTTTCCATGGGTATCTTTTCCCGGGATCGTGACGACGGCAGCATGGTGATGTTTCTCTCCCACGCTGTTGACAGATGGCAGTATGTGCTCGGCAGAATTTTGGGGACCTGGGTTCTTTCAACTGCTTTTATGTTCATTCTTCATCTGGCCATTTTTCTGATTGCCCTGGCCAACACAGGGGGGATGATCACCGGATATCTGACCGCATCTCTTTTATGTTCGGTCAATCTGCTTTATGCAATTGTCCTGACCTGCTTTTTGTCTCTTTTTCTGCCGAATGTTATGGCCGCAATTTTCAGTCTGGGAATTATCGGAATCAGCTTCCTATCGGACGGAGCCTACCAGGCTATGGAAAGTGAACAAATTCGGCAACTGATTTTTAGTGAAAATCATACCTCGCTCTGGCGAATCCTCTATCCTAAAGTCTACATGTTTCAGCATTATGCATCCACCCTGATCACGAATAATGCCTTTGTTGGTATGTCCCCCACATATGTGTGGGGCAATATTGTTTTCTACATAGCGGCGCTTGCTGCTGTAGTATTGTGGCGCTTTTACAAGAGCGAGATATGACAGTGCAATCGTTATAAAGAAAAATTGCATTATGAACGCGCTGAACGGACCCGACCTTAGAGGTATATGGGTGTTGCGTCTACACAGTTGACAGTTTATACCTTCTCTTCCCAAAAGCTCAGCCTGATTTGGCACCTGTTGAACGGGTGAAGGCGAATGCTAAAAAAATTTCATTCCTGGAGAGGGATTTCATTGAAGAGTAGAGTAGTCAAAATCAGTATAGTTGCCGTTTTTGTAGTGTTTGTCTGCGTTACTTCAGCCTCTTGTGACGAGAGGTCCTTTTTTATTGCAGATGACATGGATGCGGCTCCATATATATTTGCAAACTCGGAAAAAAAACCGGAAGGACTTTTCTACGATATTTGCGAAAATGCATTCAAACGTATGGGTATTCCTCTTAAATATAGGGTTTATCCTTGGAAAAGGGCACAGAGGATCGTGGAAACGAAACAGGCTGATGCGCTGATAACGACCCCCACTTCAGCTCGTCTTGAGTATCTGGTGCCGAGCCGGGAACCGGTGTTCGTGATGAAATATAAAATATTTACCCAGCCGGACAATCCACACATTGAAAAAATCAAATCAATTACATCTTTGTCTGGTCTTAAGGGACTGAAAGTCATAGATTATATTGGTGACGGCTGGGCAGAAAAAAATCTAAAGCAATACGGAGTTGAATGGGCACCGACTCTCACTTTAGCATGTAAAATGATTATGGCGCATAGAGGGGATGTTTTTTTGCAGGACGAGTCCATGGTCTTGTACGCAATCAAAAACATGAGAAATAACGAAGAAAAACCTACCCACGACTACGATCATCTTGTGTCATTTGATGCTCCCGTTCCACAGGTTGAGTTTCATCTTCTTGTTCGAAAAGATTCGGAATATCTGCACCTCATTCCAAAATTTGACGAGACTATCAGATTGATGCGCCAGGATGGAGAGCTGGATAAAATTAAAAATAAATGGATGAATTAGTACCTTTCGGACTATTTCTTGTATCGATCATCGACAACTGATCTCTCCACGATATGGTGGACATGGAGTTAGGCCATATTCCCCAACCCTTCTAGGTCTTTGTATTGCCCAATGTCGTTCTTCCCACTCTTCTTGACGGCAAAAAGTGCTTGGTCTGCGGCGGCCAGCAGCGCGTCAATGTCTTTTGCATCTTCCGGAAAAGTTGCTATTCCAAAGCTTGCCTGCAAGCGAACCTCGATGTTCTGGTTAAGTACATAAACAGAATCTCGCATACGGTTGCGGATATCATTTGCTTTGAGGAACGCTTGTGTTTGATCATGCCCCGGTAGTACCACTACAAATTCGTCACCAGCATAGGCTACGGCAAAAGCCGGCTCTTGCAGGCAATTGCCGATAGTATGTGCCACTTCCTTGATGGCTCGGCTACCGTTGAGGTGACCATGAGTGTCAACGATCTGTTTAAAGTGGTCTAAATCCAGGAATATCAACGAGATCTGAGCGCCATCGGTTTTTGCGGTTTTGATCATATCAGCAAGAGACTGATAGAGGTAACGTCGATTGAATAAACCCGTCAAATTATCGGTATAGGATTGATCTTTAAAGTGTCGTTCGCTTTTTCGCAGAATCTCTTCCGCCTTCTTTTGCTCAGAGATGTCCACTAGAGCTATGACCACCCGTTCCAAAGTATCCTCGCAACCTGAGACCACCATCGATTTTCCCATGATGAATTTTGTTTCACCACTAGCGGTAACAAGCATCAATTCCCCTTCGTTTTCATGTTTTCTCTGGGCAATTGTTAAAATGATTTCTCGTGCCATTTCCCTAAAAGTCTCTGAATCGGTTTGAGGGAAAATACCGCTGGGGGGTGCACTTTTCTCGAGATTCATGAGCTTGGCAAAAGCCGAATTGTGATCGACGGTCTTGATGAGTGACCAGCAGTGGTGTATCTGGCTGGGATTTTGTTCCAGATATTTCCTGAAATCAGAGACACCTGATGATTGCAATTGTTCAAGGTGGGTCTTCAGGAGAGCCGCATTTCTTTCGATCATGGCGATAGGTGAAGACTGATACAACTGACGATATCGGTTTTCACTCTCCTTGAGAGCCCTCTCAGCCCTTTTCAGATCGGTACAGTCTTCGACAATAGCCATAACTTCGGTGGTTGTATTGTCTGCTCCAGGTATTGGATTGAGGTGATATCGCAAATGGATCGGAGCACCATGATTATCGCTATAAGAACGTTCAGCGATGTGCGATTTTTGCTGGAATATGCACTGTTTAACGTCGGCGAAAATATCCGATGCAATTATGGTCTGACTGTCTGAGAGGCTTAATGATTCCAAATCTCTGCCGGGTGGCCAGGGGAACATTTCCTGCATTTTCCGGTTAATGCCGGTTATACAACCCTGAGCATTTATAACGAACATTCCCAGTGGAGCGCTGTCACCCAGAAGCTTGTTTCTTGCTTCAATTTTTTGGAGTGCTGCCTCGGCCGTTTGGCAGCGCTGTTCAATTTCCTTGAAGTCAGCTAGTTTTTGGCGTAGTGCTTTTATTTCTGACACGAGTTGGTCTTTTGTTTCAGACTTTTTCTGCATAGGCGGACACTTAGTTTTAAGTATTTTATGAAAATGCTCAAAATATTGATAAAACTACTTGAGCATGGTGTGTTTCTTTTGTTTGCATTCTTGGCTTTCTGAGTTGAAATGTCAACCACAGGAGTGTTTAGCCTTTTGAAAGCTGACAATCATCATGATTACAGCAGGAGTAGAAGAGATAGACTGCCTCCTTGGTGGTAAAGCAAATCACGATCGCTTTTTTGTACTGGTATGGCTCATGCGCTCTACTATTTCACTACAATGATTTGCAGTTGAATTTGCCTCTAAAGGTGATGTATGAGTGCAGCAGCACTGTCGTCACGACACTCAGATGAGTGGATGAAAAAAATAGCATCTCCATGTCTTTTTTTTGTTGAAAAAAATAATTTTCCCTGAAGCTCCCGGAATACGGCCAATCTTCATTAAAGCTACCACATGTTGTAGTTTGGTGTTGAGCCATCAATAAATGTGGTGTATAACAACTTTTGAAATTATCTCTGGTTTTAGCTGGAATGGCCGACTTTTAAGCCCTCTTTTTCACGCTGAATTGAGCACATTTCTCATAGACCGGAGATTCCTCATCGTAAAATCATCCAACTTAAAGAGGGGCTGCATGACACCTGACTTGACCAAACAGGTTTTGACGAGTACTGCGGAAACAGTACTCGCGAGACGGTATTATTTGAAGGATTTAAAAGGGAACGCCATCGAGACATGGGAAACTTTAACTCGTCGTGTCGCAAACGCAGTGGCGGATATTGATAAAGATCGAAAAAATCATAAGCAGCTTCAGGAAGATTTTTTCAATATCATCTATTGTTTGGATTTTCTACCAAACTCACCCTGCCTAATGAATGCCGGAACGGACCTGGGTCAGCTCTCAGCTTGTTTTGTCCTGCCTATTGAAGATTCCATGGATGGTATTTTTACCGCCATTCGTAATGGTGCTCTCGTACATAAAACTGGTGGTGGTACGGGGTATTCCTTTTCCCGCCTTCGCTCCAAGAATGCTTCGGTGCGTTCCACCCAAGGGGTGGCGTCGGGACCGCTGTCCTTTGCTGCTGTGTTTGATGCGGCCACCGAGACTATCAAACAAGGGGGAAAGCGGCGCGGAGCCAATATGGGTGTTTTGCGGATAGATCACCCGGATATCCTTGATTTTATTTCCGCGAAAGAGGATCAGAACACCTTTAATAATTTTAACTTCAGTGTTGCTATTACCGATGTATTTATGCAAGCGGTGGAAGATGATTCTGATTTTGATCTGATCGAACCGTCGAATGGTGAGGTTGTGACGCAACTGAACGCCAGAATGGTTTACGATAAGATTGTAGAGCTGGCCTGGCATAATGGGGAACCGGGGGTTCTCTTTATTGATACGGCCAATAAAGACAACATGACTCCCCAACTTGGGGATTTTGAAGCAACCAATCCATGCGGCGAGCAATGGTTGCTTCCCTATGAAAGCTGTAATCTAGGTTCGTTGAATCTGGCAAATTTTGTCAAGAAGGGCAAAGTTGACTATGAAAGGTTAAAACAGGTCGTACGAACGGCTACGAATTTTCTTGATAATGTCATAGATTGCAATCGTTTTCCTATCCCCGAGATTAAAGAAATGACCCTGAAAACCAGGAAAATCGGCCTGGGCATTATGGGATTTCATGATATGCTTATCCAGCTTGAAATTCCTTATGGCAGCGAGAAGGGAAGGGAAGTCGCCAGTAAGGTGATGAATTTTATCAGGGATGCGGCAGAAGAGCGTTCTGTTGAGGTCGCCAAGGAAAAGGGACCCTTTCCAGCCTATGATTCTAAATTCAATACATATAAACCACGAAGGAATGCGGCACTTACCTCAATCCAACCGACTGGAACGGTATCAATGATTGCCGATTGTGCTTCCGGTTGTGAACCCTATTTTTCCATTGTCATGGTAAAGCACGTCATGGATGGTGACAGGCTTATCATGGTGAACCGGCATTTTGAACGAGTGGCCAGGGAAGAGGGATTTTACTCGGCTGAACTCATGACCAAGGTCGCCGACAGTGGAACGGTAATCGGGCACGAGGAAATCCCGGTAAAATGGCAGGAAATATTTCGCACAGCCCAGGATATCAAACCTGAAGATCATATTCAAATGCAGGGAATTCTTCAGAAAAGCGGTGTCGATAGCTCGATTTCGAAAACCATCAACCTGCCCAATAATGCCTCCCGTGAGGAGGTTAAGCTTGCGTATATGAGCGGTTATAAGCTCGGCTGTAAAGGCCTTACTGTTTATCGGGATGGCTCACGGGATCACCAGGTGCTTAATACCAAGGAAGGATCAGCAAAGGACCAAACTGCAATCGTTTCTGAAAGGGGGCCGGTAAAACAGAATCTTCCGGATACTCTCGATGCCAAGCGTTATCGGGTGAAGGATCAGTTCCAGAAGTCGGTGTATATTATTGTCTGTTTTGATGAAAATGAAAAACCGATGGAAGTGTTCGCTAAATTTCCTTTTGATAATCGCGTTGATTTAAAAGATAAATCGACAATGTGGACAACGACCTGTCGTCTTGTTTCCCTGGCCTTGCGGTTTAACGTACCTATGGATGAAATTATTAAACAGCTTGACAGGTCCAGCGGCCATATGCAAGATTTGCCTGCCCAGTTAGGTAAACTGTTTAAATCCTTTTTGGCTGGAACTCAACAGGGGTTCTCTTCTATCTGTCCTGAATGTTCCGGCCAGCTTCGATTTGAAGAAGGGTGTGAAACCTGTCACGATTGTGGGTATAGTAAATGTTCATAAAAGCATAATCTTGTGTTGGGAGAATATATATGGCTAAAATAGGCAGAAATGAGAAGTGTCCTTGTCGAAGCGGAAAGAAATTTAAACATTGCTGTGCACTGAAAGAACAAAGAGAAAGGCCACAGCTTTCTCCGGAACAGGCATTGAAAATCACCCTGATGAGTGCTGTGAAAGAAATCCAGCAAGATGCTGTGGAGAAAAAGGTGATATCCCGTGAGCTTGGTGTTTTCTTCTTTTTCTCGACGGCAGAAGGGGATGCCTGGCTTATGGAGATGACTGAGTGCGACTGTGTTCAGGTTGCCCGGGGCGGGGAACCACTTGAGGCTCCTATTGATGAAAACTCCGAGACAATTGAGATTAATTGGAGTCATACCTTTGCTATTCGCAACAAGCAAATTGAAATAACTGCTTATGCAAACAAAAAGGTTGAGATCCTGGAGAATTCTCCAGGATGGGAGCTCAAGACAGCAGTGAAACGTATCCGTAAAAAATTCAGTGAAGAGCAGCTCAAAAAAGTACACTTGTCATCTCAACCTGAACAGTCGACTGTTTCGTGAAACGGCAAGCAGCTACAGCTTTACGGATGGTTCCCATGATTGTCGTCATGGGAACCATTTTTTTTCTCTCAAACCAACCGGGCGACCAGCTTTCCCTCCCGCCGATTCCTGGTATCGATAAGGTAGCCCACATGATTGCTTATGGGGTTTTGGGGGGAACTGTCCTTCTTGCCCACAATGAGCAACAAAGAAACAGCAAACCTCGCATCGTAATGTTGTTTACCGTGGTCTTTTGTCTTCTCTACGGTATTTCGGATGAGTTTCATCAATCCTTTATTCCAGGAAGGACCGCCAGTGTCTACGATCTGTTTGCAGATTGTGCCGGGGCTGCAGTTGTCTGCTTTTGTTGGGCAAGGTGGCGTCAGAGAACTGCAATGATCAGGTAGATGCGATATTGTTGAGGTGCTTTTCTTGCAAAACGAAATTCATCGTCGTATACTCCTCTTAGTACCTTACGTTCACCGGGTACAAATACCAACGCCAATTGAACCAATGTAGGTCAAGGAAGCAACAGAATTAAAGAGGTAAAAAAGTTGGACTGAAAGGAAGGTGCTGTTTTGCTGAGAAAGAGGCGTTAACTAGCTTTGTCAAAATCTCGAATGGATTGTAGTTATGCATCTGGAACGTTCTAACGACAGTCAGCAGACGTTCGGTAAATCGTTCGCCAATTTCCGACTGCGAACCAAAGCAGATTTTCCGCCACTGTACAGCAGGTCTGATAGCACGTTCTGCTCTATTGTTTGTAGGTTCAATACCATCATGTTCAAGGAAGGTGAAAAGGTGCTGCCAATTGTCAAGCAATCGTTTTGTACGCGTTTGTACTCTTTGATCGAAGCTATAACGGAAAATCACACAGAAATCGTTCATTCGCTCCCGGAATGGTTGAGTGTCAATCCACAATTGTTCCCTGGATCCCGGTGATTTTTGGAAAGCATGCCAGCAGGAAAAAATGGATCTGATATCCTCAAGCATATGTCTGGCGAAGCAATAAGCATGAGGACTTGAGCGATCTTCCAGGAGAGCTTTTAGCTTCCGGATAATATGGGCCCAGCAGAGCTGACGAAGACCGTTTTTGTGGTAGCTGGCATATGCCGAATGATCGTCACTTGTGATCACACCTTCGAAAGTTTGGCCAAGCACTTCGCGTAGCACTTTAGCGCCGCGGCTGGGTGAGACATAAAAGAGAACGGCCCGAGGAGCAACAAAGGTCCAGAGGTAACGTCTTTCACCTTTGTGTTTCCAGCCGGTTTCATCAATGTTCAGGGTCAGGGCTGAAGCAACATACTGTTTAATGGCATCGACGGCAGGCAAACAGGATTCGGAAACACGTTTGGCGGCATTGCAGATGGCCCCGGTGGAGATTGTGATACCAAAGAGCGATTGCATAATCTCTGCAATACCCCTACGGGTAACGCGATGAACTGAGGCTAGATAAGCGATGGCAGCGTGTGTTCGAGGTCCGAAATTCGACTGAGCCACATTTTTTGGCAATGCGGCGACTGTGCTGTGACCACATTGGCAGAGTAACGAATGACAGCGATACTCCTCTTTAATTGGGATGATTACTGGCAGTTCAAAAACTTGGTGTCGTACAGGTTGAGAACTCGGAGTAAGAAGAGATTGAGAAAACGGGCTCTGGCAACGTTTACAATGCTCTGGGAAGATATCATGGATTTGGTCCATGTCCTCGGGTGGTAGAAGCGTTCGATTTTTGCCCTTATGGCCCGGCTGGCCGCCCTGTTTACGTTTGCTCTTTTTTTTGGCTTTGTTCCTTTTGATACCAGGTGGATCAGATGAAGGAGGGCGTGATGAGTTTGACGAATTTCTGGTCAACGCAGCGATGCTTTGTTCAAGTTTACAAATGTGCTCAGCGTAGGCCATGAGTTTTTCAATGACCGCCTCTTTGCCGGATTCGTAAATATGTATAGCTTCCTCTCTATTCATTACAAAGCTTCTCGAGGTAGTTGCGGGTCAAGGGGTAGCCATACATGGCTTTGATGGAGGTCAGTTGTTTTTGAGTTTTGTTGTATTTACCACGGCCTGAGGTCAATCCGAGCAAGGTCCAGTTTGCGGCTTTATAGCAGGTTCCAGCGAATTTTTCGGTATCAACAAAGGTCTCGAGCCAATAAATCGAATGGTGATACACCTTCTGCCAATCCTGAGAAATGGTTTTTGCGATACGGCCCAGCAGGTGTGAGGCGAGATGTGGTACCTGTATCCATGGTAAGATGAGGAATCTACTATTGTAGGCCAGCAGATGACGGTTGCGTTCTCTAGCTTCACTGGACCAGCCGAGGAAGTTGTCACGGCAGTCAATGGCGTATGGTGCCGATGAAAAGACAAAGCAGGCCAATAGCTTGTCTCTGCCATAGACCAGATATTTAAGATGTTCCCCGACCGGCTGGGTGTATCCCAGATAGTGATACTGCCGGATCAGGTTGTTGAAAAGTTTTTCTTCTGGTGTCCTTCTGACCTGTCGAATTTCGACTGGTGTAAGGTCAGCCAGGGAAACCGTTATCGGGGTTGGCTGGAAGTCGAAAGTGGGTTGAGTTTTTTTTCGCCTCTGTGAATTATTGTTGTTGTCAATAATCCTTGGCGGAAGAGTCACCAGCTGATTTCGTTCGAGCTGGAGTAAAAGCCCACGGCATACACCATCTTTAAGCTGTCTGTTGGTCTGACGCCAATCCCAGGCTTCACAAAGAATACGGGAAATGGCGCTGCGACCTTTACTTTGATGCTCATCGATGACCTTACAAATAAAGGTGAGATCATCTTGGGTTATAACTCTTCTGCGATAGGTGAAAGGAATGTTCATGAAAATGAACATAACAGAATCATTTTCTGAACGCTCGTAATTTTTTCCAGCGTTCGTTAAAATCCCGGTGAACGGTTACCAATTTTTTCCCAAATATTGGGGGGAGGTATGTATATTTTAGTGTTAGCGAAAGGGGTGAATTATGATTGGTGAATCAAGCGGTATAACCACCGTTATTAATAATGAGCGAATACAAAGAGAAAACCAAGTTAGGCCGGAGAGCAAGGTTCCTGATCCAGCCGAAGAGGCAAAGGAAGGAAACATTTCTGATGTAACTTCTTTTTCTTCTGAGGCAATGGCACTTGCCAAAAATATTGTTCCTGTGAGTGGAAATCAAGCCCAGGGGCAGACAGAACAGCAAGGGCAGAGACAAGGGAAAAGTCAGAACAGTACTTCCAGGTTTCTCGATATCAGAGTTTAGTACCATACGGACTAATTTCGTTCATAAAAAACAGGAAAATAATCTGCAAATAGCACTTATACCCCTTTGCGGGTACAAAAAATCTTATTTTTAGTGATTTTTTCTAGGACGAAAATGTTGTACCGGGGGGAGCAAGCGAATGTTTGCTCCCCCTTTTTTTGGATTTTTCAGCAGTTCTGATTACTTGCGGCTTTGCAGTATTTTTGCCATATCCTTGGCAAAATAGGTAATGATTATATCTGCTCCTGCCCGTTTGATAGACAGCAGGGTCTCTTCCATAACCCTGTCTCCGTCGATCCAACCCTTTTCTGCTGCTGCTTTGATCATGGCGTATTCACCACTCACATGGTAGGCAGCAATCGGCAAATCGAATTCGTCACGAAGGCGTGAAATGATGTCGAGGTAGGCGACCGCCGGTTTTACCATTATGATATCTGCCCCTTCGTCCACATCCAAAGTTGCCTCTCGTAACGCTTCCCTGCTGTTGGCCGGGTCCATCTGGTAACCTTTTCTGTCACCGAATTGAGGTGTGCAATCTGCAGCATCTCGAAAAGGACCGTAAAACGAGGAGGCATACTTAACTGCGTAAGACATTATAGGAACTGAATCGAAATTGTTTTCGTCAAGGGCTGCCCGGATTTCGGAAACCCTGCCGTCCATCATGTCGGATGGTGCCACCATGTCAGCGCCTGCCTGGGCGTGGGAGAGGGCTGTTTTCGCAAGGATCTCAAGGGTTGCATCGTTATCCACTTCGTTGTCAATGAGACAGCCGCAGTGGCCATGATCAGTGTATTCGCACAGACAGACATCGGTGATGATCAGGATTTCAGGGACCTTCCTTTTCAGTTCTTTGATAGCTGTCTGAATGATACCGTCTTTGGCATGAGCACCCGAGCCTACGGCGTCCTTCTTCTCTGGCAAGCCGAAAAGGATCACTGAGTTAACACCAAGCTGTAAGCATTCTTTGGCCTCTGCCGCCAGACGGTCAACAGTCATGCGAAAAACTCCCGGCATAGACGAAATTTCTTCCCTTTTGTTCTTGCCTGGCATGACGAACAGGGGATAGACAAATTGATCGGCAGAAAGCTGAGTCTCTCTGATGAGGGCACGGAAAGCACTATTTTTACGAAGTCGTCTGGGTCTATATTCTGGAAAAACCATTAAAGCTCCTGTGAAGGGTAGGGGTTGGTACATTAAAGGATAAAGAGGTCGATTTAACTAGTTTCCATCCTGAAACGGCCCTTTTACCCTAACTCTTCGTTGTTCTCAAAATTTAATCCTTGGAATATCAACTATATGCCTGCGGTTAAATTTATCGAACGCCTCAATTTAGAATAAAATGCCTCGTTTCAGGATAGAAACTAACTATAAAAAATATCTCTTTTCCTTGTGATATTAAGTTATTGTAGCTAGTTTATGATCTCGAATGATTTGAGTTTTTTATGCAGGTGGCTTCTTTCGAGCCCCACTTGCTCTGCTGTTTTAGAGATATTGTTTTCATTTTGTAAAAGTTTCTGCTGCAGATATTCTTTTTCAAACAGCCTTTTTGCTGTTTTGTAGTCTGCGGCTAAAAAGGGATTTAGAGTGGAGCTGATCCCGGCAGGTTCGGTAACCTGGTTTGGCTGGAGGAATATGCGAACCTGGACAGCTGTTATGGTTTGTTCCTGGCACATGATCGCCAGCCTCTCAATGAAATTGCGGAGTTCCCGAACGTTGCCGGGCCAATGATGTTCCATCAATGCTTGATACGAATCGGGGCTGAATTCTTTATATTGTACTCCCCTGCTGACCAGAAGTTTCATCAGGGCATCAACAAGCAGCGGGATATCCTGCAATCGATCGCAAAGTTTCGGGACATGGATGGGTACAACGTTGAGCCGCCAGAAAAGATCTGCCCGGAAATTCCCGGCCACGATCTCTTCTTCGAGATTTTTATTGGTTGCGGCCAATACCCGAACGTTAACTTTGATTGTTTTATTGCCGCCGACCCTTTCAAATTTCTGTTCCTGCAGGATGCGCAGGATCTTGGCCTGGGTGTTCAGGCTCATATCACCGATTTCGTCGAGGAAAAGGATGCCGCCGTCTGCCTGGTCAAATTTACCCCGTTTACTTGCATGAGCCCCGGTGAAAGAGCCCTTTTCGTGACCGAATAGTTCTGACTCTATAAGCTCTTCGGGAATTGCGGCGCAATTCACTTCGATCATCGGCTGCTCGTTTGAACGGGAGGCGCGATGGATGGACTGGGCAACGAGTTCCTTTCCTGTACCGTGGTCACCCCTGATCAATACCCAGGCATCGGTTGGGGCGACCATCTCAATTTGTTGTCTCAGTCCCTTGATAACCTCAGATTCTCCCGTGAGAATCGAGTGCTGTGTCGAACCCTGGCGCAGTAGACGGTTCTCGTTTTTTAGTTTTGCAAAGCGTAAACCGTTGGAGATGGCCAGGATGATTTTGTCATAGGAAAGGGGCTTTTCTATAAAGTCGAAAGCTCCTTTGCGGGTAGCCTGGACGGCTGTTTCAATTGTTCCGTGTCCGGAAATCATTATAATCGGCATACCGTATTGCTCATGGATTTTCTCAAGAGCAGTCATGCCGTCCATATTATCCCCAAGCCAGATGTCGAGCAGGACGAGGTCAATGTTCATTGTCTCAAGTAGCTCGAGACCTTCCTCGGCGGAAGAGACGCCAATGGCGGAAAAACCTTCATCGTCAAGTATGCCGGCCAAACTCTCCTGAATACTTATTTCATCATCTATTATTAGTATGCGTTTACTCATTGAACTAGTGATGGCTGCATGCATGAATGAAAAAGCCCCTTGAGAGGGGTTAGCATAATTACTGCCTATTCAGGAGTGGCAATTCAATTATGAAAATTGATCCGTGAGGTATGTTGTCCTGCACTCGAATGTATCCATTGTGATCAGAAACGATTGTGGATACGATGGCCAGACCAAGACCGGTACCTGTTTTTTTTGTAGAAAAGTAGGGCTCAAAAAGTTTCAGTTTATTTTCTTTAGAAATTCCCGGGCCATCATCATGTACCTTGATGAACACATTTTCCTGCTCCTGGTCAAGGGAAAGTTCAATCTCTATTGTACCTCCATCAGGCAAAACTGCAACAGCATTGTCCAACAGGTTGATCAGACATCGTTTGATCTGCTCTGCGTCGAAACTGAAAACCGGAATGGGTATTTGTTCCCGACAGCTTAAAGAAATATTTTTATGTGCTTCCTGATAGAGAAAGAGGGTGTTGTGGCACAATTTGGTCAGATTGTCAGGGGATTTGTGTACCTTTGGCATTCTGGCAAACTGCGAGAATTCACTGACTAATCTTTTGAGTTCATCCACCTGTGTGATGATGGTATTGGTACACTGGTCGAAGATACTATTCTCCTCATTGAGTATTTCTGGGTACCTTCTTCGTAGTCGCTGAGCGGAGAGTTGTATGGGGGTGAGCGGATTTTTTATTTCGTGGGCAATTCGCCTCGCAACCTCGCGCCATGCTGCCATACGCTGCATCTTTTCAAGTTTGGTAAGGTTGTCAAAAACCAAAACGAAACCAACCGGTTTCCCCTCTTCGTCTTCCAGTCTGGTAAAATTGACAAGCAGAGAATAATACTTGCCCATCACGTTAAGCTTGATATGTTGTTCGACGGTAATTTTGCCGGTCACCTGAATTTCTTCGATGAAACCGTCTATAATAGCCGCCTGATGTGGTGGCAGGACATCATTGACTTTAAGTCCTATGAACATTGATTTGTCTATGTTCAGTAGTCTTTCAGCGAACCTGTTAATAGTGGTGATTTTGCTGTTGTCATCAAGAGATATGACGCCTGCAGAGACGTTTTGCAGGATGATTTCCGTGTATCGTTGGCGTTGCTCCGATTCCTGGGAGCTTCTCTGGAGAGCGGTATGGGTCTCGGCGAGTTTTTTATTACTGAAATTAAGATTAAGGGTCATCTGATTGAAGGAATTAACAAGCAATCCCATCTCGTCATTGGATTCCCGTTCCATTACAAACTCCAGATCGCCATCGGCTACTCTTCTGGTGGCCACGACCAGTTTCTCTAGCGGATCGGTGATACCTCTGGAAATATACAGACCAAACCAGATAGCTGCGAAAATGATCAACAGAGTGACGATAAGAAGAATGATCAGCAACCAGAATTTAAATGGTTCTTTGAAATGTTTAAGTTGCCGGTAGCCTTCAAGACCTTGGGAGATAGTGGTCATGCGGACAAGTTGTTCGCTTTTTACCAGGAGGGAGGTGATAAGAATCGCCCGGCCTAGTCCCCCGTTTCCTAATTCGACCTCGGCAACGCAGCTCACCAGATCGCCGATTTTGATCTCCTGAATGACAATCTCCCGATTATGTTTGTTCCGAACTCTATCGAGGATTTTTAAGGATATTTGTGGAAGAATAATGCCACGAAGTTGCGGTCCCTTGACGCTTATTTCCAGATTTTTGTCATTGGTTATGAGAGTGAGGCTGTCGGGGCCGTTTATGGGATTAAAGGTGAGAATATTATCCAGCGCATTGTTGATGGTATCGGGTGTGTATGCGGCCATATCCAGATTCTTCAGACGGACATCGATGCCTTCACTCATGAGGGTCACCTGTTGTTCTTTTTCATGTAACAGGGATTGGGCGAGCTTGAGGGATTCCGTCAGAGAATCTTCGATGCTGGCATTAAACCAGTAATCCATGCTGGTTGAGACAAATTGGAGAGCGACAAAAAAAAGTAAAATTGTTGGGATAAGGGTAAGCGATAGAAAAGAAGCTATAAGTTTTGTTTTGAGTTTGCTGCCAAGGCGATTGACTTTTCGTTCAAATAGAAGTTCTGCCAGATTTCGTAAAACCAGGAAGAGAACGAACAAGACCAAGAGAACATTAATGTTGATAAGGGCAAAAACGAGGATACTGTTGTTGACAGGTAATTCAACTTCATTCTTTAGAAGATGGCTTTGTAGCCAGATAAATATGGGAATGAGGAGGAGACAAAATAAAATAACCCGACGGATTAGTTTTTGTTTTTGAAGTCTCTGTTTGGCAGTATACGGCCGTTTGGTGTTCGGCTTGCCTTCTGGTGAAGGTGTTCCCATGGTCAAGGCTAGTAGTTAAACGTAATAATTTTCCAGTCGGTTTCGACATCCCACCAGGAGAGAAATGGAAGTATAGTATGCAGGCTCAAAGGCAAGGTCTTTTGATAGAGTTCCGCTCTCATTTTGAGCTTATAGGTATTATTGGGAAGAAGTTGTTTCAGCTCTATAACTTTGGCACCGTTTATTTCATTAATTGCTTTCTGTGCTTCAAAAAGTGATTGGAACGACAGCACCTTATTGTTGTCCTCTTCCAGAGTAACTCTATAGTTTTCTTTAAGTGTATCGAAGGTCATGATATGCTGAAAATTAATTGCGATAATCAGCTCGTCAGGTCCCTTTTCTGTAGTTTTGTATAATTCAACAAAGAAAGAGAAACGGAGTGGAATTCCGCTATTGAGGATTTCTATCATTTCAGAGGTGAAGCTGTTTTCCAAGGTTCCAAAAACAATCAGATGAGTCTCCGAGGTGGTCGCCGTCAATTCATCGATGGCGGCTTTCTGCTTTGTGTTGACATCTGAGAGAACCAGAGCAGGGAAGAGCAACGTCAGAAGCAATAGAAGAATGAACAATGTGTTTTTATAACGCATACTGTTTTTAATTATGTAAAACCGGATTAACCGATATTGGTGTTGTGAAAAAAACTCTCTTCGTTAGGGCAATCTTGTGGCAGGCTGGATAACCCTTCAATATTTTTTGTTTTAGTTTTTTCTTTTCGATGTTACAATTTCGCAATCTTTGTTGACGGTAATCTACCTGATCTCGTTCCAGATGTCTATTGCTTGTTCTTTGCTCACTGATCCTTTCCCGCTTACTCTTTTGTAAAGAATGCGAGCATGGTTGATTGACATTAAACAGGAAGCATAGTATTGTGCATATGAACACAATGAGAAGTTGCGTCGCTTTGAGTTGGTTGTGATCTTAAGAATTAAATGCAAAATAATAAGGGTTTAATGAAAATGCGTATAGCTATTCCGACAAATTCTCCAGGTGGTCTTGATGGGGACCGTTCAGATCACTTTGGTCATTGTGATATGTTTACCATGGTTGATATTGATGATAAGAATGAAATAAGAGATGTGGCGATCATCAAAAATGGCGATCATGAGGCGGGTGGCTGCATGGTTCCAGTAAAAATTCTGCAGGATGCCGGCGCGGAAGCGATTATAGTAGGAGGAATGGGGGCAAGGCCTATGCGTGGTTTTGCTGATGTTGGTATCTCTGTCTATTTTGCCGACCGAAGCACTATGAAAACAGTACAAGATGTTGTTCGAGGATTTACTACAAACCTGTTGCCTATCATGCATGCGGATCAGGTATGTAAGGGGTCGGGCAATTGTCATCACTGATAAATCAAATTTTTCCACCTGTTGCCAGTATAAATGATTGCCGAGTGAATGCCTGTAGCCATGAGTGTTCTGCTCGTTTTTTTCAGTAAAATAATAGTCATTTATTTGAATTTTTAGCTAAAGACGAACAGTGCAAACGATCCGACGGGAATTTATCCGGACATCGTTTCAGGCAGAGTAAATTAAAAATGTCACCAAGGCCCAAAAAAACGAGAAATTGTCAGGGGAGATTCTGTGGTAGGGCTTTTAAACCGACGGGAACTCCTCTTACCGACCTCATAAAGATCGAAATGCACCGGGATGAACTGGAAGCATTGCGATTGTGTGACAAGGAGGGGATGACCCAGGAGGAGGCCGGGCAGAGTATGGGGGTATCGAGAGGAACGATTCAGCGAATAATTACCATCGCCCGGAAAAAAACCGCCACGGCGTTAACTGCCGGACAAGCCTTAATCTTTGTCGATGAAGAGGAAGTCGAATAATCACTCTCTCATGGTTATTCAACTTCCTCAACGAATTTCAGTCTATCTCAAATATTTTCTCTGGTCTTGTCAAAGGTAATGTTCGGCCACTTTTCCATGAAGTATTTGAGCATCCACTCGTTCTGTGCCAGGTAGGTAAGAAATCCCTCTGAGTCAAAGGCGAGGGCGCCTTGGTTTTTTCTTTCAAACTCTGCCATGGCCTTTTTGTCCTCGCATCGAACCCAACGTGCGGCCTGGAAGTTAACCGGTTCATAAATTGCCTTGACGCTGTATTCGTTTTGCAGCCGGGCCATAGTGACCTCAAACTGTAAAACACCAACGGCTCCCATGATGTAATCTGACCCCATCAGCGGGCGAAAGACCTGTATAGCTCCTTCTTCTGCGAGTTGAAGAAGACCTTTTTGCAGTTGTTTCATTTTGAGCGGATCCTTGAGTAACACCCGCCTGAAGTGTTCCGGTGCAAAATTGGGGATACCGGTATATTTCAGCATTTCCTTCAGACTAAAGGTGTCACCAATTTTAATGGTTCCGTGGTTATGCAGGCCGATAATATCTCCAGGCCAACCTTCGTCCACATTGGCGCGCTCTTGAGCCATAAAGATAGTGGCATTGGCAAGGGTTATTTCCTTACCCAGGCGATGATGTTTTACTTTCATGCCGCGGGTGAATTTCCCTGAACAGATTCGGAAAAAGGCAATGCGGTCTCTATGCGCCGGATTCATGTTTGCCTGGATCTTGAAAACAAATCCGGAAAAATCTTCTTCGTCAGGATAAACTATTCGACTCACTGACTCTCGGGGACCAGGAGGCGGCGCCATTTCCACAAAACAGTCGAGCATTTCGCTGACGCCGAAATTATTGATTGCACTGCCGAAAAATACCGGAGTTTGACTGGCTTCCAGGTAATGGTCGTACTCAAAGGGATTGGCGGCGCCCTCTAGAAGCTCGAGATCATCCCTGAGATCATCGGCAGCTAATTTCCCTATAAGTTCATCAACTTGGGGATCGTTCAGGTCCTCAATCAGGATCCCTTTGATATCTCTGGTATTCTGTCCCGGGGTGAAGAGGTGGAGTGTTTTTTTGTAGATATTGTACACTCCTTTAAAGGTCTTACCCATACCGATAGGCCAGGAGAGGGGAGTGCACTCAATTTGTAGCTTTTCCTCTATCTCGGCCATGATATCGAGAGGCGATATCCCTTCACGATCCAGTTTGTTGATAAAAGTTATGATCGGGGTGTTGCGCATACGGCAAACTTCCATGAGTTTTTCAGTTTGCGCCTCTACTCCCTTGGCATTATCTATTACCATGACGGCTGAATCCACGGCGGTCAAAACCCTGTAAGTATCTTCAGAAAAATCCTGATGGCCGGGGGTGTCGAGCAGGTTAACTTCGTAATCCCTATAAGTAAATTTCATCACCGAGGTGGTGACGGAAATCCCGCGCTCCTGTTCTATGGCCATCCAGTCGCTGGTTGCGTGGCGTTCAACTTTGCGGGATTTAACGGCACCTGCCAAATTGATGGCGCCACCGAAGAGAAGTAGTTTTTCCGTAAGGGTTGTCTTTCCGGCATCCGGATGACTAATGATACCGAAAGTTCGTCTTTTGGCTATTTCCTGGGAGAGTTGTTTGTTCATAACTGATGAAAATGTGACTTTGATTTATAGAATGAAATTAATGTAACTGCAGGCAGAAAGAAATCTTACAGCATAGGTCCTTTTTCCAATAATGGAAACAGAAAACGAAATTCTATAGAAAATAAAGGGAGAGTCTTGTGGGTTGGGAGCTGCAGTGTGTTTTTAAGTTTGTGCTGATTTTGTGGTAAGTAGCATAAAAAACATCAACAATCGAACATATGTGCTTTGAAACTGTCGGAAAGTAAATCAAAAATTACTTAAGCGCCACAAGGGTATCTTGTATCAGGGGGAGTGCGAGATGAACATGTGGGCAATGATGTTATATTATCTATTTGATCGTGAGCTATTTATTTTACGTAGTGTTGTATCGTCGGAGAGTTTGAAAATATCCGGATCCTTGGTTTTGTATACTTCAGGTCCGTCTATTGTTTCTAAATGGAGATTTTTTGAGTGGCTGGTTTCGCCGCTATAGTGAGTGACGATATCCTGGCTCACTATTACTTGTTTCAGTTCTTGCTTGTTATTGATAACTGTGAATGAGCCAATGAGTTCTTGTTTTTTTGTTTTCATTTGATCTTTTAGTTTCCTTCGGTTTGGAACTACCCTATTGTTTTGCTCATCCGGTGATTTTTTTCGCTGTCGATTTGTGCAATTTGGTCAAAAAAAGAGAAGATAGCTTCCCGGCATCTTTATCATAAAAATAGCAGAGAGACAATAGGGGAAAATGCTGGTTTTTGTATAGGTATGTTTGCTTAGGTGACATTGTAACATATAAAAACCAAAGGAGATGTCCGGGGAGGAGTTGAATGTAAAGTAAATGCGTTACAATGCCATTCCTGATGAAACTGAATTATACGGGAGGTAGTTCACAACTCCTGGCGAATAAATTGATATTGCACCTTCTCAACGAAATCTGAAAGTGTCTGGCGGATGAGCTCTGGTATGCAGCACAAAAACGCTGAGCGATTTGTGCGTGTTGTGTTGCTGCGGAGAGTCGCTCGAAGGACAATACAACATGTGCTTTATAGTAACCCAGTATCAGAAGAGCATTATCAAGTTCTGGAGAACTCAAGAGAAGACAATATATCTAATTATATCAAAATGTTGATTGTTCTCTCACTCGAATTGTGACAATTGTTTTTTGTGGAGTATGATAGCAACTTTAGTCGATTGTATGTATTGTACAGTTAAGCATTTACTAGTGGAAATAACAAACTCCCAATATTTATTAATAGTTATAATATAAGTATCTTAGGTAGAAAAAAACGAGACACTCTGCCTTTTTTGTACAGAAAATAACTTTAACCTGAAACGAAATCGATGAAAAAAATACAGGTAGCTAATCCGGTAGTAGAGCTTGATGGCGATGAAATGACGCGCATTATCTGGAAACTTATAAAGGACCAACTGATTCTTCCCTATCTTGAGTTGGATATTCGATACTATGACTTGGGAATTGAAAAACGTGATGAAACAGATGATCAGATTACGGTTGATTCCGCTAACGCTATAAAAAAATATGGAGTCGGAATCAAATGTGCGACAATCACCCCCGATGAAACAAGAGTAAAAGAATTCAAGTTAAAAAAAATGTACCTTTCTCCAAACGGTACTATCAGGAATATTCTTGGTGGAACCGTTTTTCGTGAGCCGATCATGGTATCCAACGTTCCCCGTCTTGTAACCGCTTGGAAAAAACCGATCTGTATCGGACGTCATGCTTTTGGCGACCAGTATCGTGCGACCGATTTTGTGGTAAAAGGGAAAGGGAAATTGACAATTACCTTTACACCCGATAATGGTGATGTGGTTCAGACGTTTGATGTTTACCATTTCGAAGATAGTGGGGTAGCCATGGCCATGTACAACACAGACGAGTCAATTTACGGATTTGGCCATTCCTGCTTCAACCAGGCAATTTATAAAAAATGGCCGCTGTATCTGTCTACTAAGAATACTATCCTCAAGAAATACGATGGAAGGTTTAAAGATATTTTTGAAGAATTGTATCAGACGACGTATAAATCGCAGATGGATGCGCTGGGTATTCCCTATGAACATCGATTGATGGACGACATGGTTGCCGCCGTAATGAAGTGGGAAGGAGGGTTTGTCTGGGCCTGCAAAAATTATGATGGGGATGTGCAGTCGGATACTCTGGCTCAGGGATTTGGCTCTCTCGGATTAATGACCTCAACGCTTGTCACTCCGGATGGAAAGACCATGGAGGCCGAAGCCGCCCACGGCACTGTTACCCGCCATTATCGGCAATACCAGAAAGGACATCCGACATCGACCAATCCAATTGCTTCCATTTTTGCCTGGACCAGAGGATTGGCTTTCCGCGGCAAGCTTGACAACAATCCGGAGCTTATCGCATTTTGTGAAACCCTGGAAAATGTGTGTGTTGAGACGGTCGAGAGCGGTAAAATGACGAAAGACCTGGCACTTTGCATCCATGGCAAAGACTTGAAGGTCAGTGAATATCTCAACACCGAAGAGTTTTTGAATGTTCTCGCCGAAAATCTTCAGATAAAACTGTCAGCGTAGATCTCTGCTGAAATATCCCGGTATCTTTTTACCGCATCATGGCTTTTCTTAACACAAGGCCATGATACGGTCCATTTTTGCCGGAAGGGTTCAACCGTAAACAAGTAGTCCGCCACAATATCCAAGCCCACCTGCACAGGCAAGGCAGAGAATATAGATGAGGAACATCTTACCGGGGGTAGTATTCTTTCTTTTGAGTACAACAGAAAAGATGAGGAGTATGGTAAGAATCGCCGCCAAAATCATTTTAGCGATAATGTATTTATTCCACTCACCTTGCTGGAATTGTTGCCAGTCAAGAAGACCGGCGAGAATTACCGGCACTATAGCCACTAAGGCAAGTCCGGAACAATAGTACGCTGTCTGGTCAAAGTTCTTGTTTTTCCAGATTAAACCGAGAAAAGAAAAAACTACCATACCAATTATCATGCCCATTGGTACATGGGTGAGCATTGGATGGAGAGGGTGGCTATATCCCATTTTTTCTAGAAATGCATAAATATTTTCTACCATACAATTCTCCTTTTAGTGACTTAGAAATTATTTCCTGCTCTTTGGAAAGAATTTCGTTAAGGAACTTATCCCGCTATTTTGCGGGGCTAGTGACTTAGAAATTATTTCCTGCTCTTTGGAAAGAATTTCGTTAAGGAACTTATCCCGCTATTTTGCGGGGTTAGTGACTCAGAAGCATTTTGTTATTTTATTCATCTAAGGTGTACTAAAAAAAGTTCCCTATTGCTTAGCTGGGCGTAAATAAAGGGATAATAGCTTGTTTTAAATAGTAATCATTATCATCAATAGTCGAGAATTTTTAATTATTAGTTGGAAGTTTTTTCCCGCTTCATGGTTTTCAGATAGGCATAGATATCAGCTGCATCTTGTTTGGAGACTTTTGACGCTGGAAAAGGGGGCATGATTGGGGCATCTGTCGTTCTCAATTTGTCAACAAAGCTGCCAAACCCCATCTTGATTCCCGCGATATTGGCAGCCTTTCCATCATTACCATGGGGGCCATGGCACGCAGAACAATTATTCATCATAAACCATCTCTTCCCATTTGCTGGATTTCCTGGTGGAGCACTGCAACCACCAAGGAAGGCAAGACAGAGAAAAAGCCCTGCGGCAACAACACGCGAATAACTGTGCGGTAGCATTATAACCTCCTGAATATGTCATTGTCAGAAAATAAAAAGTAGTTGGGCAAGTGCGCGATCAAGACCACCAATAGGAGTCACACGATCTATTGGCAGTTGCCTACCTAGTTTCCATCCTGAAACGGCCCTTTTACCCTAACTCTTCGTTGTTCTCAAAATTTAATCCTTGGAATATCAACTATATGCCTGCGGTTAAATTTATCGAACGCCTCAATTTAAAATAAAATGCCTCGTTTCAGGATAGAAACCATCTGAAAAGTTGCTCCTTGGAACAATGAACCAAGTTTTGATCAAATGCAAGTCCTTTTCCAAGGAGAGGGATTTAAGACTGGCTAATATTTCAATCGGTTACTGGTTTGTTTGGCTTGGGGGCTGTTGCAGCAGGGCAGCATGGAGTAATTCGAGAATTTTGATTCGATTGTTCTTGGATTGGTTAAGTAAAATGGCAAATGGTGTCAGGTTATTTCCCTGCGGAAAATATCCGGCGTAGCAGTACACGTCTTTCATTGTGCCACTCTTCAGCAGGATACCGTCTTTCTTGTGGAGGAGCTCACTGTAGGGCTTGAAATGATAAAGAATAGTAAGAAGTGATGCGGGACTGACCCTGTTGAGTCTCGATAGTCCAGAGCCTTCAAACACAGTGATTTGCTTTGGACTGAGTTGTAACGTTTTGTCGATAAAAAGAGCAAAGGCTTGACGTGATTTATCCCAGGTGGCCGGTAGTCCGAACGATTTAACCCCGCAAGTAAGAAAGAGTTGGTTGGCGATAAAGTTGTTAGAGTTTTTCAGACAAGCCCTGATGATTTCATCGAGTGATTTTATGCTACGGTAAACATAGCTCGGTTTCAAGCCGTTTGGGACTAATTTCTTACTGTAGCCTTTGCTTATGTTTATTCCAGCTTGTTTAAACAGAACAGTAAACAATTCTCCAGTGTAGCGAAGGGCCGGGGAGAGTTGGCCCGGTCGCGACAAAGTGTCAATATTTATACGGTAGAAGCCTGGTAAAAGGCGGGCGCCTGCTTCTGTCATTAAGCCGATAAGTGGGGTTTGGGGTTCGCCTGAGTCAATTGTACCGTCTTTCTTCACCTGTACCGGCAGGGCGTTGAAATTTACCGCCAAAGCGCCGTTAGGGGCATCATAAGGATTGGCGGAATTCTCGATTCCGGCTGTCTCGCCATTTAAGGCAAAGCTGCTATCATCTAGAAAGAGAGATTGCAGCTGTTTGATACCTAGTTCTGCAAGCTTTATTCCAATGTCCTTGATGATTTCAGATGTCAAAAAGGGATCGCCATAGCCTTTGATATAGAGATTATTTTGCTCATCAAGAAAGAAATGCGTTTCGAATCGGTACTCTTTTCCAAGTTTCTCAAGAGCGACAAGGCAAGTGAGAACTTTGAGAGTGGAAGCGGGAATAAAGAGATCCTGTTCCCGGTATTTCAATATACCGGAATCAGATCTAACGATATATCCGCCATTGTCGATGTATCGTTGAGCTATTTGCGAACTAATGGCGCAGAACGGCTGGAGTAGTAGCAGTATACAGACTGCAGAGCAAAATATCCTCAATCCTGTGAGGGAAAAATTTGGAGATTTCAATATATCACGATGTCCTGAAACGCGAGGGCGTTAATATTTATTACAATTGCCACTAGTGAGGTGGTAGTTTTAATGAAATGCATCCCAACCGGTTTTAAGAATCTTTGTTTTGAGGCTGCGCTCGTGATCCAAAGAGAATATCTCTGTCAGAGCTTCAAGGGGTTTGATTCCTGGTTGAGCACTGGCAGAGATCATTTCTATCTCTACAGAATTGGGGCTAGTGATTGAAAAGGATTTGATCAGTGGTCGGATATCAATCTGTTTGGTCGTTCCTTTTCTCGTTTTGTTTATGATAAAACTGTCGCTGTTGACAAATTCGACAGATCTCAACCTTTCAGCGTCGGTAAGATTTCCAGGCAGGGTGAGACTGTATGTGATACGGATTTTTTCCGGAACCTTCCCAGAATGAAGTTCAATTTTTGTTATTTTTAAACCGGGAACCAGTTTGGCATTGAGTTGTTCCACAATTGATGCCGGGCTTTTGAGCGGTGTGGGAAGGTCCATAATGAAAAACTCAGCAAGGCTTTCTGTTCCTACGGGCAGAGCTGGTCCGAATGAGACTTTCGGGGATGGGTTGAATCCCTGGCTGTAGTTAGTCTCAACAGAGGCACGGCGAAGGGTGCGAAAGATAACCTGAAGAATCTCCAGGTGACCAAGAAAACAAACATCTCCTGTTCGCGAATAGTGAACCAGGTATTTGAAGTGGCCTGTCTCGGCAGAATTTTCTCCTGTGGCTTTTTCAATACCTGTTGAGGGGGAGGATGATAGTTCAGTAATAACCTCTTTTCCCGAACGATTATAAACAACAGGTAAGATGGTTTTGAAATCGCAGAGGCCGCACTTTTGACAGGCGTGGTATCTGCAGTCGGGGGTATAGGTTTCTTCTTTTGCTTTTTCCAACTCGCCTTTTAGAAATTGGAGATCGACTCCTGTCTGGAGATGTTGCCAGGGCAGTGTTTCGTCTTTCTCTCTTGCTCGCAGGAAATCGTCAAGGTCAAGCTGGCAAAGCTCTGCTGCTTTTTGCCAGCGTGTCAAATCAAAATGTTCGTCCCAGCCATCAAGGCGTGCACCTGCCTCCCAGGCAAATTCCATAAGTTTGGCGAGGCGCCTGTCGCCGCGGGAAAAAACTCCTTCAAGATAGCTGATTTGCGGGCTATGGTATCTGAAGTTTACTCCTTTTCTGGGTAGTCCGTTTTGCAACCGACGTATAACTCGTGTGCTTTCTTCCACGTTGAGTTGTTTTTCCCATTGGAAAGGCGTGTGTGGTTTAGGTACAAAGGTTCCAACACTCACATTGATCTGTTTTTTACCTTTGGGTGATCCGCCGCTACCGCGCACTGCCATAGCCTTTTGCACCAATTGGATAATTTCATCGATGTCCTGTTCCGTTTCGGTTGGCAGGCCGATCATAAAATAGAATTTAATGATCCTCCAGCCGAGCGAGAAGGCTTCGGTGCAGGTGGCAAGCAGATCTTCTTCTGTGATCCCCTTATTTATGACCCGACGTAGCCTTTCGCTGCCAGCCTCAGGGGCGAGAGTAAAACCAGTCTTTCGAACCCTTTTCACTTGCTCCATAATTTTAGGGGTAAGGGTTCCGACCCGCATTGAAGGCATGGCTACCGAGATAAATCTTCCGGCAAACGTGTCCATCAATTGGGGAAGCGTCTGTTCCAGGCAGGAGTAGTCGCCAGTGGAAAGAGACAGCAGTGCCAGTTCCTCAAATCCTGAATCATCTAAGCCACTTTGGGCGAGTTCCATAATTTTTTCAGGACTTCGTTCCCGCACCGGTCTGTAGGTGATACCCGCCTGGCAAAAGCGACAACCTCTGGTACATCCCCTGGCGACCTCAATTCCCAATCGATCGTGGACGATTTTAGCGTTTGGCACTATTGGGTGTTTGAGGTGTTCTATCTGGTTAAGATCTTGTACGATCCTTCGGGAAATATGTTCTTTACTTCCCCCAGTCCTGTGAATTGTAAGTAATTTCCCATTGGAACTGTATTCCGGTCGAAAATGTGCAGGTATGTAGACTCCATTGATGTCGGCGAGCAGATTAAGGAGATCATCTTTGGCGAGTTTGTTGTCCTTATGTTCTGCCAGAAGAGTTGCAATGTCGATAATTGCTTCTTCACCATCACCAAGGAGGATCGCATCAAAAAAGTCGGCCACCGGTTCGGGATTAAGGGCGCATGCCCCACCGCCAAGAAGTAATGGAAACGAATTGTCCCTGTCTTTGGAATAGAGCGGAATAGCAGCCAGATTGAGTATTGTCAGTATATTGGTATAACAGAGTTCGTAGGGTAGGGTAATACCAAGAACATCGAAATCAGTGAGAGGACGGTCCGAGTCAAGGCTCGTCAGTGGCTGCTTTTTTTCCAGCAGTAGCTGTTCAAGATCAATATCCGGGCAGTAGCATCTATCTGCCAGGAATTCTTCTTTGTTGTTCAAGAGGTGATAGAGAATTTGCAGCCCCTGATGCGACATGCCTATCTCATAAAGGTCGGGAAAGATGAGGGCAAAACGGATTTTTGCCGACTCCCAGGTATTTCGAACTGAATTATATTCATGGCCGATGTAGCGGCCAGGGTGGGCAATAGAGGAGAGAATTGTGCGATCTGTCATTAGGTATCCATAGAAAATTACAAAAGAGAAGAGCTTAAGACTTCATGTCTTAAAGTGCTATCAAGTGTTTGTCAAATTTTGGCAATTTTATCCTAACTCCTTGTTGGTCTCTGTATTTGAGCCTCAGCATATCTTCGATATGTCTCTGGCAAAATCTTTTTGACCACCTCGATTTAGAACAAAATATCTGATTTTTGGACAGGTAGTACCTCGTCGGCCATCCTCTCCATTTACTTAAATTTGGTTGACTTTTCAAGTCAGGATGATGTATTCAAAGGAGTTCATGTAAAACATTTAACATAAACATTCGTTATAATATGTAAAAAAGGATGTGTCTGATGAAATGGTTTTCTTTTCTTGTTGTCACTATTGCCGCATTGAATTTGTTTTTTTCTTCGATAGCTTTTTCGGAGCCGAGAAACCGGTAATAATTAAATCGATTTCCCACTTCAACGATTCCGTGGTCAAAGAGACGATAACCTTTAAGATGACTGCTTCCGTGGTCCCAAAAATATTTACCTTGCGGGGAGAGAAGTCCTCGTCTGGTTATTGATTTTCCTCAAAGCATGTATTTAGGAAAAAACTTATTGAGCTGACTGATACTACTCTCGCATCAGCTATACGAATAGGATTGCATCAAACACCTGTTAAAAGAACCAGAGTAGTTGTTGATTTATCAAAGCAAACACCGGTTCAGTATGCCAGTGAATACTCGGAGCAAGACAACACTTTAATTGTGACATTGACGCCTGATACGAATGAACCGCGATTAAGTCTTGCTCCAAATCATCAACCAGAGACTCAAAACACTCAGCCGACAAAAGAGGCGTCCTTAGTTAGCCCCGTGGATGAAAAAGCGATACCTCCTGTGTTGCCTGCTAAAAAAGTGGTAGATAAGCCTGCCGGCAAGAGTATCGCCACTCCGGTGGTGCCGACAATTCTTGATATTTCCTTTGACGATTCTTCCAGCAAAGGGGAGATGGTTCTCTTCCATTTAAATGATTTTTATCCACCAACCGTCTCGGCAATCGAAAAAGATGTCCCTCGGGTTCTCTGTGATTTCTCGGCAATGAATCTGAGCCCTGATGTTCAAGAAACCATCTTAACAAAGGGCAAATATATCAAGCGTGTTCGAACCGCAAGACACCACAATCCTGATAAAGTTCGGGTTGTCCTTGATCTCTCTCCCGATCGAGATTACGACTTGCAGCAGGTCTTTTTTAAAAATGATAACCTTTTTGTTTTGATAGTGAGTGAGCTTGCTCCAATGTAGGCTGTACATAAGCGTCGTACAAATCATATTCGCGCATATTTATCATAATGCCTCCTTGAGGGCTGCTCTATTTAGTACTCCCTTGGGGGATCTCAGGTAAAAAAAGGATAATTAGCAAGGTACAGTTATTACGGCAAACGCAGCTGATTGTATCCTGGTGGGGGGCGTAGCCGGAAGGTCTTCTTCTCGTCGGTAAGGAGAACATTCGATAGCTTTAGGTGTAAGTCTGTCCCGTAATCGAGTCCGGCAATATTGATGTCAAGAGGTTGCTTGCATTTTCCCAGTGTCATCCAATCGTCATACGTAATTTTCGCTATTTCTTTGCCATGCACATTTTCAAGAATTCGGACAAGAAATACTTTTTTAACGGTGTCCAAAAGCACGTGGTACACACCTGATTGTTCTTTGTTCTTAAAAGTAAGCCAGATGCCCCTCGAATCTCGATCATCACGGAAATCAGTTATTGCTTGACTGGATAACTGATTTCTGCCGGTGAGCCAGGAACCCCAATCACTATTTAATAAATCGGCATGTATATCATTGCGTAGACCGAAGGAACGAAGGCTTCCCGAGACATATTTCTTTTCCAGCGTGTTTATGGCCTGAAAAGAGTCCCGATCTCCGGCAATCACCAGCATCGGTTGGCCAAATGGATTTGTCATCACAAATTTATAGGATGATGGCATTGAAAATTGCAGAAATCCACTGAATGCTCTCTTTTCAAACGGGTTTTGGTAAAAAATGAGAACATCTCCCTCCAAAGTTCCGCCGCAAGCTGAATCTCGGGCAACAAGTGAGTCAACCAAATGTCTGGCGGAGTCAGCCTCCGTATTACCCAATGGCTCCTTCCAGGGTTTAGAGGCACAGCCGTTGAGAAAAAAGGCCGCAAGCAGGAGGAGCAGAACCGGTTTCATATAAGTAAACAATGGCCTATCGGTTTTCCAGGGCATCAATTTTCTGTTGAATACCTGTTTTATCTTTTTCATCTTTAAACAGCTCATAGGCTCTTTTGTAGATTTTTATAGCATCGGGAAATCTATTAAGAGAACGGTATACGTCCCCAAGGTGTTCAGTATATATGCGGGTCATCCGGTACCAGCTCTAACGAATGTTCGAGTTCTTTTCTTGCCTGTTGGAAATCACCGAGACGGTAGTATACCCAGCCAAGGCTATCGATGATGAAGCCGTTGTCTGGTTTGAGCTTCGTTGCTCGTAAAATATATTCAAGCGCTTTTTTAAGATGAATGTTCTTGTCGGCCCAGGTGTATCCAATATAGTTGAGAGCTTCTGCATGGTCAGGCTGTAATTCCAGCACTCTTTCCATCATAATGAGAGCTTGATCAGTCATTCCGTTTTTGTCCAACACCAAGGCATATTCAAAAAGTAATTGGTGATTGACAGGGTAGACACTGACTGCTGTTTTCATGAGAGTCAATGCCGCGAGATTTTCACCTTTTGTCTGATATAAAGAAGATAAAAGGGCATAGAAGAGCGGACTGCGAGTGGCTTCTGATTCGATATGCTTTTTTAGAAGGTTTATAGCTTGATCAATGTTCCCCAGCTTTTGGTGGATGCGTGTCTGTAAATAAACCGACTCCTCGAGTTTGTCGCTCTTAGGATCAATATGAGTGAGATGAGCGAGGCTGGTTTTATAGTCTTCTTCTTGGTAGGCGAGCAACGCAAGGATGTATCTAGGCTCGGATCCATCAGTCTCCTTGACGAGTCTGGTCAGGATTTTCTTTGCCTTTTGTGTTTCATTTTTTCGTAATAACACCTTACTGATTATGAGATCAATATTGGCAGGATCTTTGCTGTACAGGCGAGTATCACGCAACTCGTTTAGAGCATCGTCGTTACGATCCAGGTCGACTAAGGTCTGAATGCGACTCAAGGCTGCCTGTTCATCAAAGGGGTCTTCGTCAGTTATAGTTGTATAGATTCTTAGAGCATCAGCAAATTTCTCGTCTGCCACGTAAAAGTAGCCGATTTCATAGGCTAACTCTTTTGACCAGTTCAAGGTAAGAGCTTTTTCATATTCGCGTGCTGCATCTTGATGTTTTTGCATCTCCTTCAGCAATCTGGCATAGGACAATCGGGCAAAATATGAATCGACGTCATTTTTTAGCAATTTCTTGAATATCGCTTCTGCGGTTTGGTAATTTCCCAATTGGGTGTAGAGTATTGCTAGTCGTAATTGTACACCTTCATTGTCCCCTTCACTCTTTAGAACTTGGTTATACAAAAGGATAGCATCTTCGACCTTTTCCTGTTGTATATATAGATTGGCCAGAAGGAGCCTGTACGTGTTGTTTTGAGGGGTATCCACTATGGCCTTGGCTAGCCAATCCGCGGCCTTTTCGAACTCTCCTGTTTTAAGCAGGAGTACTGGGATTTTTTCTTTCACATAGACAGCATCCTGGTCGCAGGCCAAGGCTTTTTCATAGGCATCCAGCGCTTCGGGATATTGCTCTTGGAATTCTGCTTGGGTCCCCCAGAGAAAATGAAAATATGCGCAGGAGAGAGCTGTCTGATTTTGTGTGGCTTGCTGTACTACCGTTGGTTGAAATGAGACAGGTTGTTTGGCAGCACATGAGTCGAGAATGATACAGCTACATAAAACGAAAATGAATTGAAAACAGCGGGTCATGGTTTAAACCTGATTGATTAATAGTGCAGGGAGAAGAGCATTGACGTACTCTAAGACCTTGCGGTGAACCTCATCAATCGTTCCACTTGCGTCGATTGGTTGAATGTATGGTCGTTTGATGGAAGAAAAAATGGTTGCAACTTGATCAAGGTTTTCCCTTTGTTCAAAATCATTCAGTTGTTCCCCACGTCCTGAGGTGATTCTTGTGAGCCCCGTATCAAGTGGAACCTGGAAGAGTAATGCCAGATCAGGATCGGGGGCAAAATCGTTCAAGGTCAGGATGTTTTCAGGATCAAATCCTCTGGCTCCCTGATATGCAGCTGTCGAAAGGAAATATCTGTCGCAAAGAATTATTTTCCCCTGTTCCAGTGCCGGTATCAGCAGTTCATGCACATGCTCCTGTCGATCAGCTAAAAATAATTCCAGCTCTTCTTCACGGCTGTATTTATTGCGGTTTATATAAAGTGAACGTATTTGCTTTCCATATTGCCCGTCTGTTGGTTCACGTGTCGTGATAACCGGATAGCCTTTGTCCAATAGATAACTATTGAGCAACTGCAATTGGGTTGATTTTCCGGTGCCGTCAGTACCCTCGAAAACAATTAATCTTCCTTTTCTTACCACGTTGGTCATCATGTTATTATTACAGGTTATGGATGTATCTGTTGCGGCTTATGAAGGCGGCTAGTCTGACTGCTTCAGCAAGGCTTCGATGGCTGGCCAAGCCTTTCCCGGCTATATCATAGGCTGTACCATGGTCAACGGAAGTACGGACTATAGGCAAGCCGAGGGTGATGTTCACTCCATCATCGAAATGGAGGAGCTTAAAGGGAATAAGCCCCTGGTCGTGATACATACAGACCACCGCATCATACTCACCTGAGGAGGCTTTGAAGAAGACTGTATCTGGAGGATAAGGACCGAAAACACTCAAATTGTCTTTTTTGGCCAGTTTAATAGCCGGACCTATAATCTTTTCTTCTTCGTTTCCGAAGAGTTTGTTTTCTCCGCAATGGGGGTTGAGACCGGCAACAGCGATTTTAGGATTGTTGATACCAAAATCAACCGTCAGAGCCCGGTGAGTAGTGTGGATCATGGTGTAGACCGCATCCACTGTAAGAGTGTCAGCAACCTCACGGAGTGGGCAGTGGATAGTGACTAAAGTCACTCGTAACCTGCTGCCGGCCAGCATCATCGCAAAGGTGGTTGTCTTTGTAAGATCAGCCAGCATTTCTGTGTGTCCCGGGAAGTGGTATCCTGCCTCATTGAGCGAACTTTTGGAAATAGGGCACGTCGTGATTCCCTGAATGAGACCTTTTTGAGCATATTCCACCCCGGCTTCAATATAATGCGCCATGGCACGACCGGTGGCTCTGTTGGGATGCCCCCATTCAATATCCTGCTGCTCAAGTGCTGAAAGTTGAATGACAGGGATACCAGAGGCAGGTAAAGAAGAACCAGGCAACCATGGTACACATGGAGCAGGCAAAGTCAGGTCGGTGCCACATTTTTCAAGAACCTTTATGTCTCCGAGTACAACTGGATGAATATCGGAGGAGTTGTCGATCCCGGCAAAATAGCGAAGTATAATTTCAGGGCCAATTCCCGAAGGACAACCCATGGTGATTCCAATTATTGTCATAAGAAATAGTGTACCGTGAAAAACAGATTAAGAAAAGCAGGGAAAAATACTAAGTATCTGAATTATTTTGTGTAGTGTCAGCTTAAAAATTACCTGCACTACGTGTTTTTTGAAATTGTATTGTACATGGTAATCGGCTGGACTAAAATTCGCAAAGGTCAAATGCGTTGTTGATATGTTCTATCTGATGGTCGTTGTTGCTATAGAGTAATGATATGACATCAAATCTGGCCGGGGTGTCGAAGAGTCGCTGTTCCGCCAGGTAACATTGTGCTGCTCTGCTTATCTGCCTTTGTTTTCTTAGATTAACGGCCGCTGCTGGAGAACCGTAGTGAAGTCCGGATCTTGTTTTGACCTCGATAAATACAAGATCAGAACCATCTTGCGCGATGATATCTATCTCGCCAAGTTTGCAGCGGTAGTTCTTGATGAGTATTTTATAGCCATTCTTCCGGAGATATTTTGCGACTGTTTCCTCACCGCTCTTCCCCAGAAGTTGCCGACTGTTCAACATATTCTCTGACTCCCCTGAATGTTTTACGGTGAAGAGGACAGATCCCATTAGTTTGAATTGCGAGACGGTGTTCCCTCGTAGGATAACCTTTGTTTTTCTGGAAATTATAAACAGGAAATTGTTGGTGATGTTCGACCATAATACGGTCTCGTTCTACTTTTGCCAGGATACTTGCTGCTGCAATCGAACTACTTTTCGATTCTCCTTTGACAAGAGGGGCCTGGGAGGTGGGCAAAGGAATGATGAATTTACCATCGACAAGAATGAAATCGGGAGCTTCTCCTTTCAGGTTGTTCACAGCACGTTTCATGGCGAGTAACGAACCCTGCAGAATATTGATTTCGTCAATTTTCTGCTCGGAAACAATACCAATACCAAAGGCGGCGCCGATATTCAACAAGTGGCTGCGCAGTTCAAGCCTTTTTCGATGGGAGATAGTTTTTGAATCAACAAAAAAAGAATGATTACAGTCTGTTGGTAGGACGACACATGCGGCGACAACAGGTCCGGCCAGTGGTCCACGACCAGCTTCGTCACAACCGGCCACGCAAAAGAATCCCTTTGAGTAGAGGAATCTCTCAATCCCAAAGTTATTCCCATTGTCACTAAGCTCGAAAGGAATAATGTTCATCATCGAGGCAGAAAGTTATATCTGCCCTGATCCGGTCCTGACTGTAGGAATGTACCTGAGTCAGAACCGGGATGGTAAATCTGGGTATGCTTAGCGTGGCAGACTTCGTTCACGGATACGAGCGGCTTTACCGGTCAGGTTGCGCAGGTAGTAAAGGCGAGAACGACGAACGCGACCACGAGTTATAACTTCAACGGTCTCAACACGAGGATTATGATTGGAAAAAGTTTTTTCTACACCGACGCCATGGGAGATCTTCCGTACGGTATAGGTGGCATCCATGGTTCCGCGTTTTCTCATGATCACGACACCTTGAAACATCTGAACGCGCTCTTTTCCACCTTCAATGATGCGGATGTGTACTTTCACGGTATCACCGGGACGGAATTCCGGAATGTCTTGTCTCATTTGCTCTTGGTTAATTCTGTCAATAATTATGCTCATAGCGTCTTCTATTGGTTGAAGTATATTGAGGATTAGATCCTGTTGATGAAAAAATACATTTAATAAATAATTACTATAAATCTCAGGATCCGAGCAGTCTATCGATGATGATCGACACAGCTGAACGGACCGAAAGATGGTTATATTGGGTTCCACCCTTAATCGGTGGGAGTGTTACATCCGTTAATTGCAGTATTTCCGGGGCCAAGCCATGCGCTGTACCGAAAAGCAGCAGGACTGGGTCACCTTTGGTCATTCTTTTGTTAAGTTCGATATAACTAATTGTGTTGTCACGTAAAACGGCACTGGTTGCAACAATCAGCGGCCGTTTTCCATATTGTTCAGTGAGGGTTTTTGTCACTTCCTCCAACGAATCGGCAAGTTGCACTATACTGAGCGCTTCCTTTCTTGCTGGATTGTATGTCGCGCCATGCCCTGTCTGCCAATGGTCTAACAATTCCCTGACCAGTTGCTGCTGGTCTTGATACGGAGTAGTTATGAAATAATTAGAAACTCCGTATGTTTTAGCCGTTCTGGCAATGTCATGAATGTCCAGATTTGTGACGGCAGAGCCTATAATTTCACCTCTCTTGTTCACCACAGGATGATGTATAAGGGCAATATTTAAAGGTGGTATACCCTGATACGTCATTTCAATCACGATTGCACTGAATTTTTGCTACTACCTTCAAAAGATTGTGTTTTTTCAGCAGCAAAATCTCTTCCGCGGTGAATTTTTCATTCCGCAGTAAATCCGGACGTCTTTCCAACGTTCGCAAAACTGAAGCGATAAACCGGTATATCTCGATTCTTTCATGGTCACCAGAAAGTAGTTCTTCTGGTACCGATTGCTTATTAAACTCTCGTGGTCTGGTGTACTGTGGATGCTTTAACAGGTTTCTGCTGAAAGTATCCTTTTTTGCCGAGTCAGCACAACCTAAAACTCCAGGCAACAATCGGGTTACTGAATCGATAACCACCATAGCTGCCAATTCACCGCCTGTGAGGATAAAATCACCAATGGAGATTTCATCATCTACATAACAATCACGAAACCGCTCATCGACTCCTTCGTATCGCCCGCATACCAGAACAAGATGTTTTTCTTTCGAGAGTTCCTCGGCAATCGTCTGGTTATAACAGCGACCCTGTGGGGTCAGCAATAGTATTTTTGCATCTTTTTCGACTTTTTTTCTGCTCTCAACCGCTGCCGCCAAAGGTTCGGCTTTCATTACCATGCCCTCGCCGCCGCCAAAGGGCCTATCATCAGTCATTGCATGGGGACCATCTGCAAACGTCCTGAGATCAATAATGTTTGTACTGATCTGCCCACTTAAGAGTGCCCTTCGGATAATCCCCTCTTTAAGAGGTGATTCAAGAAGATCTGGGAAAATCGTTAAAATATCAAAAATCATTCAGGGACATCTTTTGCTATGAGTCGCCATTTTCATTCGCGAGGTCCAGCAATCCAGGCGGTGGATTTACAATAAGTTGTTCGGCTGTTTCTTCCACAATGATGCTTTTAGTAATCGGGATAAGAATTTCCTCTTCTCCAGATTTGACAACCATAATGTCCTGAGCACCATTGCTGAAAAGACTTTCTACTCTGCCGATGGTTCGGCCGCTCTGGTCAATGACCAATTTGCCTTCGTACTGATACCAGTAATATTCATCGTCAGCGGTATCAGGGAGAAGGCTTTTAGCCAAAAGAACACCCCTGCCTACAATCTCTTCTGCCTGATCTCGACTTTTTATAGACGCCAGTTGCACAATGGTAAATCTTCCCTGAACCCTGAATCTTTCAACAGTCAGGGGCGGAGAGAGTTTTCCGGATGAATCAACCAGAACAATCTCTCTATACCCACAAAAATTTTCAGGTTGTCCTGAAAAGGAGAAGATTCTTACCTCACCCCGTAAGCCTTGTGCCTTGGCAACTTTTCCCAAGAGTACGTACTCGTCAGAGGGGTAAGAAAAATCTTTAACCATAACAACTAGTACTTATTCAACAATCTCAAGTCTCGATCGTTTGTCAACTTTTGCCGCAGATGCTGCGAGTAGGGATCGCAGTGCTCTGGCAGTTCTTCCCTGCTTACCTATGACCTTGCCTAGATCCTCCGGTGCAACAGCCAGTTCAAGGATCACGCTATTGTCTTCATCGGTTCGTGTGACCTTGACGGCATCCGGTTGGTCAACCAGAGATCTGGCGATAACGGCTATTAGTTCTTCCATTACTATTGTGCGACAACAGTTGATTTCTTGATCAGGCTCTGAACAGTTGTCGTAGGCAAGGCGCCTCTGCCCAGCCAATCCTGCAGCTTAGCATTGTCAATAGTGATGGCAGCAGGATCCTTGAGCGGGTCATAGGTTCCAACTACATCAAGAAATTTGCCGTCACGCTTACTTTCACTGTCGGCTACAATAATACGATAGAAAGGTTTTTTCTTTCTGCCAAGTCGTGTCAATCGAATACGAACTGCCATTCCGGTATATCCTCCGGTTAATTTTGTCTGTTATTACAATGACCCTCAGGAAAATACGATTTCCAGAGAGTATTTATCTTCTTTTCATGCCTTTGGGCATTTTTCTTCTTTTCACGCCGGTAATAGCTCCCGGTTTACCACGAAACTTTTTCATCATCTTCAACATTTCTGAATAACTTTTCAGAACTCTGTTAACATCACCAATATTCGTGCCGGATCCTGCCGCGATACGTGTCCGTCTGCTGGTATTGATGATTTGATGATTTTGCCTTTCTTTCTTAGTCATGGAACGAATAATAGCTTCCGTCTTGACAAGCTCCCTTTCGTCGGGCTTTGGGGCATTCTTCAACTGCTTAAGCTTATTAATACCCGGAACCATATCCAGGATCTGTTCGAGGGAACCCATCTTCTTGATCTGCTGGATCTGATCAAGAAAATCTTCCAGAGTAAACAGGTTTTTTCTTAGTTTTTCTGCAAGTTTGTCGGCTTCTTTTTTGTCGACAACAGCCTCTGCTTTTTCGATCAGGCTGAGAATGTCGCCCATACCGAGAATACGGGAAGCCACCCTTTCCGGATGAAAAACCTCCAGGTCCTCAAGTCCTTCACCAACACCAACAAATTTAATTGGCTTTCCAGTGATATCTTTAATGGAGAGTGCGGCACCACCTCTGGCATCACCTTCCATTTTAGTGAGGACGATACCGGTGATTTCCAGGTCTTTATTGAACTTATCAGCAACCGATACTGCATCTTGACCTGTCATGGCATCGGCCACAAACAGGATCTCTGAAAGTGGAATCGCTGCCTGAATAGCCTGCAGTTCAGCCATCAGGACTTCGTCAACATGAAGACGACCTGCCGTGTCAATGATCACTGTATCGTAATTACGAACAGCTGCTTCATTCATCGCCTGAAGGCAGATGTCGACAGGCTTTATATCAGCAGTAGACGGGTGTACAGGGATATCAAGTCGTGATCCGAGCACCTGAAGCTGTTCAATAGCGGCGGGGCGGTATATATCGGCTGGGACAAGATAAGGTTTTCGCCCTTTGTCTTTGAGTAGTTTAGCAAGTTTTCCGGAAGTGGTCGTTTTACCAGAACCCTGGAGTCCTGCCATCATAATGACAACCGGCTGTCTGCCGTCCAGGACTATCTGCTGAGTGTCGCCACCTAGAAGCGTGACCAGTTCTTCATGGACAATTTTAATTATTTGTTGACCGGGCGAGAGACTTTTAGATACTTCCCGGCCTATGGCTTTTTCAGTGACTGCTGCAACGAAGTTCTTAGCTACCTTGAAGTTGACATCGGCTTCCAGAAGAGCTGTGCGCACCTCATGCATAGCCTCATCAATGTTCTCTTCGGAGAGTGTGCCATGGCCGCGAAGTTTTTTAAATACTCCTTCCAGCCTGTCTGTTAAGTTTTCAAACATAGTGTTTTATTGCAGTCAAATGGCACAGATAGTATTTTTCAGATGCCGGTCATTAATCATTATCTATAACACCCATCAAAAGAATGGGATTCGTTATAATGTCCCCTTGCTGGGGATACGTTCCTTCACGGAATATTTTTCACACAAAATAAAAAAACTTTAAAGTTACCAAAACGTTCACTGCAAATTACCAGTTTTCTGTAAAAATGATAAACGTCAATGGATTTGAAATCAAAAGAGAAGAAAAATACTTTGTATTTATATGGATGTCAAGAAAGGAACGAGTGTTCGAGGAAAAAATGATACCTTATTTAATTCCTTTAATAGGAAGTCATTGTTCAGACCTTACTGGTTTCTTGGTGAAAATCCGTATTTAGGCAAATAAATAAGAATGGAAGGCCAGAAAATTAAAACCAATGCTATCCAGACATATTTACTCCCTTCGCTGCGAAATTTGCGGGAGAAAATATCACGCAGGACAACGAACATCAAGCCTATGTTGATCGCAAGGCCTACCAGGCATATCGGAATCAGGCGATGGAGTTGGCGTAGCTGGGGGAAATATATCAAGCTAATTATGAGCCCTCCAGCAAAAGCAATTGCCAATAAAGAGAAAATTTTTTCAAAAATATTCATGGTAATTCATTAAGTGAAGTGATGTTCGACGAAATCAAAAAAATCCTCATGATCCGAAAAAATAACTGAAGACTGATAGACCGCGAGGGAGCCTTCATCAAAGATGAATACTGTACGATATTTGTCATACCAGGTCAACTGTAACAGGAGTGAGGTAGCCATACACGGCTTCTAGCCTTCAAACACACTTCTTTGCTGTGCCTTGTCCAGCGCGCGAAAGTGTCATATGTTCTCATACTAGGAATATCTTTAAAATGAGGAAACATATGAATGACATATTAGAGTGCAGACTCGAGGAACACCGAATAACAGCAGAGCCATTTTTTCTTCCCCAGGCAAATGAAATTGAAATCGGCCTGGCTGCAAGTGCCAATCGTCTCCCTTTATTGCTCAAAGGACCTACTGGTTGCGGTAAAACAAGGTTTATGCAATATCTTGCCTGGCGTCTTAAAAGCCCACTTATCACCGTTTCCTGTCATGACGATCTTTCTACCTCCGATCTGGTGGGGCGATATTTAATTAAAGGAAATGAGACAGTGTGGCAGGATGGCCCTCTCACTCTTGCCGTTCGGTCGGGGGCGATTTGCTATTTGGATGAGATAGTCGAGGCAAGAAAGGATACCACTGTTGTCATTCATCCACTGACCGATGACAGGCGAGAATTACCCGTTGAAAAACTCGGTAAGCTTTATTCCGCTCCTCCAGAGTTCATGTTGGCCGTTTCTTACAATCCCGGTTACCAGAGCGTGCTGAAGGATCTGAAACCGTCTACCCGTCAGCGATTTGTTTCTCTTAGTTTTGATTATCCATCTGCCGAGTCTGAAAAAGAAATTGTGGTGCGGGAGAGTGGGATGGATGAAAAGATGGCGATGAAAATGGTGAAGCTGGCCACCATGACCAGAAGTCTAAAAGAGTCTGGCTTGGCCGAAGGAGCCTCGACGCGGCTAATTATTCAGACTGTCAGATTGATCAGTTCCGGCATAGATGCAGTTAGCGCCTGCAGGGCAGGAATGCTGCACAGCCTGACCGATGATGATGAATTGCTGGCAGCAATGGATGAGATGTTATTTTCTCTCTTTTAGCTGATTTGTATGAAACTCTCTGACCAAAAACTGAAATTTTACTCCAGCGTTTTTCCATCCAGACCAAATGCTTGGGAAGTAGATGAGATTTTTGAACGACTGGCGGAACTGGACGAGACAACCTCGGGAGACTGTTACGTCATGTCGAGGCAATATGGCCGGTCAGTCATAGTCTCTGTTTTGAATATTTAACGAATGGTGTTAAGGCGTTAAAGCTTGTTTCACGTAAATCTCCTCAGTGAATGGGTGCGCCAGATTCTTGGTGTGTATGAGAGCAGTGGTTTACTTGGCGCGCGCCAGTTTATGGCTGATGTCGATAGATTTTTTCTAGGTCCCATGCGTGGAGAATCCGGAGTTGCGTTTGATGAAATTTCGGTAAGAATGGTCCATTATCTACGCGGAATATCAGGACGTTCATTTGAATTTGGTGTAGCTCCATTGCCATCAACTGACACCAGGACAATTTTCTTGCCAGGGATTCTGGATACTTTTCCTGGCAAAGAAAATAATATTTTTCTCTATAAATTTCTTGTTAGCCTGCAACTGGGGCATGTCGATTCCAGGATTTTTCCCGAAGTTCTAAGGTCCTGCAATAATACACAGGATTTGTTTTCGCGTTATCCCGACAGGCAATTGGCGGTAGATCTTTTTTCGGTGATCCAGTTCATTAAAGTGTTTCATCATCTTGAGTTGGAATTACCTGGGCTCATCCGACAAGGTCGTGAACTTTGTTGTGACTTATTTAAAACTATAGCTCCTGGATCTGACCAGATTGAAAAAAGTATCGCTTTGCAGAATCTTCTTATGCTTGGGGTCAGTGGTGAAGGACGCGCAGCTTCAAAGCTCTTGTGGATGAAGCATAGCGACTTGGAAAAAAATAATGGTCTATGGACTGGAAGAGTTCTTGGCGTGTTATCGGATCTTTATGAGACATTTACACGATTGTCAGGTTCCTACAGGCTTGACGCTGCTGCTTTACTTCTGGGTGAGTTTAATTTTGCCAGAGCAGCAGAAACTATCAGCTTAAGGCGGGATCAAGAAAAAGAGAAATTTGTAGCGATGCTTGCAGGTTTTCTGGAACAACAGGGGACACTGCAAAAGAAGAGTCTGAAGGTGGCAATACAACAAGCAAATTGCAGGAAAATATACTTCTTTTTATGCAGAAGCAGCAAATGGAGAAAAACTCAATTGGACAAGATGCCATACTTCTCGACAATGAAGGTATGGAAATCCCTGAAGAGCTTGCGGCTTTGATCAGGCAAATCGAAGATGATCTTGGAGCTGTGCCTGAAGCCTACGTGCAGGCCGCATCCGGCAAGGCCGGGCGAGGTGTTAACAGGCAGGAGATTGAGAGTTCCGAGGAGGCTGTTGTCAGCTTTATCCCGAACAATGCACATACATACAATGAGTGGGATTATCGACGTGCAGGATATCGTACCAACTGGTGCACCCTGACTGAAAAAACTCTTCATCCGGTTCGATCTGGTTTTGTTGCCAAAACTTTACAAAAATACCAACCACAGCTTAATAAACTACGTCGTCAGTTTGAAATGTTGCGTACCCAATATCGATTTGTCAGGAGACGTCGTGACGGGGATGATATTGATCTTGAGGCCATTGTCGAAGCCCTGGGGGATGCCAGGGCTGGGCGTTCCCCATCGGATCGTCTTTTTGTAGAGCTTTTACGAGATGAAAGGAATATTGCCGTCATATTTCTAGTCGATATGTCAAATTCAACCGAAGGATGGGTGGGGGTGGCTGTAAAAGAGGCGCTTGTTCTCTTGTCGGAGGCGCTTGAGGTGGTTGGAGATCGATATGGAATATATGGTTTTTCCGGAATGAGGCGTTCCCGTAGTGAAATCTTTCATATTAAGCATCTTCATGAGCCTTATGACACCGAGGTGCAGGGGAGAATAGCTGCAATTGGACCAAAGGATTATACCCGTATGGGACCGCCGATACGGCATATGACAAAAAAACTTCTTGAAGCACAAAGTACTGTTCGGTTGTTGGTGGTTATTTCCGATGGAAAGCCTGAGGACTATGATGACTACAAAGGGCAATACGCGATTGAGGACACCAGAAAAGCGCTCCTGGAGGCACGAGGGAGCGGGGTGTATTCCTTCTGCATCACCATTGATAAATCCGCCCATGACTATCTGGCCTATATGTTTGGCAGGGGCAATTATATCTTTGTGGATGAGGTCTTGTCGTTGCCTGCAAAAATGGCGGAGATGTATCGGCTTCTCACTAGCTGATCTTGAACGAAGTCTCGACGCTTTTGAGCCGGTTAGAGCAGTAAAAAGTAACTGCCTGCTGATCAGGAAGAGGCCAAAATTCACATGGGGATTCGGCTGAATACCTCTTTTCGGAATGTCAGATATTTATGCACCGAAGCAATAGGAAAGGATTCTTTCCAAGCACACTGCTCTGTTCTTTAATATGGACCTAACTATAAGTAGATCTTGGCTAGGTTTTCTTCTGAACATTACAATTTGACTCAATTGTATTGTGAATCGAAGTCTCTCCTCGTAGGGATAGTAGAAACATGGCCATGTTTTTTTTAGCATTTTGAGAAAGTTAGGATTCCCATACAAATGAATGACGAATGTGCAAAGCACAGCATATTTATCTTGAGTATTGCTTGGATATTTGATAAATAAAATTGATAAAGTCTTATTTCGGTTTCTAAAATGTAGTTTCAATTTCGATTTTGAATGTACTTGTTTGACTGACATTACTTGCAGAGTCCACTAAATTTAACCAAAAGGGAGGTGCAAAAAAGAGCGAAGGTGAAACATGAACTCGCAATTCATTGTGTGCCAATCAATCACTCGGAAAAAGATCAAATGCTATAAATACCAAATGGTTGGGCTGATGTAAGGTTGAGTGATTGACAATGTTATGATCACTATTTCAATAAGGAGATACAAATGTCGCAACAGAATCAATCAGTTCCGACTCAAGCTTGGGTTACGGTTTTTGCCGGAATGGCAATAAACCTTTGTCTCGGTATTTTATATGCTTGGAGTATTTGGAAATCAGCTCTTGTTGACGTTGATAAAGCTGGTCAGACCATGGACGGAATAAATGCGGGCTGGGTGTATCTGAACAATGCTCAGGCTGCAACCCCTTTCTCCCTTTGTGTAATCATTTTTGCCCTCCTGATGATCCCCGGCGGACGTATTCAGGATAAAATCAGCCCGAAATTTGGTGCAACACTCGGTGGTTTAACTCTCGCGGCAGGATGTATAATTGCCGGTCTCATGAAAAGCTACACAGGTATCATGATTGGATTTGGTGTCTTGGGTGGTATTGGAATGGGAATCGGTTATGCCGCACCTACACCTGCTGCTCTAAAATGGTTTGGTCCTCATAAGCGTGGCTTGATTGCCGGTATAGTTGTCGGTGGATATGGTGGAGCAGCATTGTATATTGGTGCTCTAGGTTCGTATCTCATTAAGAACTACGGTATTACAGGGAGCTTTGTTGGGCTGGGAGTCTTCTTCGCTGCAGTTGTTGTTATTGCAGGATCGATGCTGAAAACCCCACCTGAGGGATATAAGCCTCCAACTCTTGTCCGGAGGAAATGTGGCTACTGCCAATTCGACAATTACCAACTGGGAAGCGTCGGACGTTGTTAAAACCTGGCAATTTTATGCCTTGGTTGTCATGTTTATCCTTACTACTCAGTCTGGTCTGCTTATTATTGCCAATGCCAACGGATTATTGATGAAAGCCGCAAAAGGTATGGATTTTTTCGTAGCGAATGGCTGGCTTCTTGTTTCATTTGGTGGTTTGGTCAATGCTTTTGGCCGTGTTGGTACAGGATTTTATTCGGATAAGATTGGACGACTTAACGCCTATTGTCTGAATTGTGGTGTTTCGGCTATCTGTCTGTTTTCTCTGCCTTATGTAATCTCCACCCAGAATCATCCTCCTGCTGTTTCATTGCTGTGGGAATTGCTTACTGGCAGTATGGCGGTGGCCTTGCTCTTATGCCATCCTTTACTTCTGATTTTTTCGGACCGAAAAATCTTGGTATGAACTACGGGTTGGTATTCATCGGTTGGGGACTTGGATTTTTCATGGCCAGACTGGGTGGAACTATTCAGGATATTACCGGCAGTTTGAACTATGCCTTCTACATCTCTGGTGCGTTGCTTGTCGCGGGGTTATTCTTGCACAGATGACCAGGCGTCCGATGCATACGGATGAAGTTCGAGTTGATAAAGTAACTGCATAATTAAAATCTTTTTCTTGAGTCAGGTTTGGTTGGGTTCCAATAAAATCAGTGAACCCAACTGAAAAATATTAAGCCATGTACAAGGAGTGATTTTTATGAGTGACAAGAAAGATGTAGTCGAAACTTCTGAAGCTGAAATCGCGGTTCATTGGACGGAAGAGGCTTACTATCATGCATCTCCAGACTTTATCGGGCAGGCAAACCTTACTGATAGTTCAATTTTTGAGCGTTTCAAGTTAGCTAATTTCCCTGATTACTACACTGAGTTTGCAGAGTTGTTGACTTGGTATAAATATTGGGACGAAGTACTGGATTCAAGCGATGCGCCTTGTTTTAAATGGTTTAAAGGCGGCAAGATTAACGCCAGTTATAACTGTATTGACAGGCATTTGGCCAAGAATAAGAACAAAACAGCGATTCATTTTGTCCCCGAGTTGGAAGAAGAAAGAGTTCAGCATATCACCTATCAGGAACTTTATGTCCGCGTCAACGAGTTTGCAGCTCTTGTTAAGAGATACCGCTGGTTTGAAGAGAGGTGACAGGGTGACGGTTCATATGCCGATGTCGGCTGAACTGCCTATTACCATGTTGGCCTGTGCCCGGCTTGGAGTTATCCATTCCGTGGTATTTGGCGGTTTTTCTTCCAGTGCCTGTGCAGACAGGATTGTTGATTCAAACAGTCGGGTTCTGATCACCATGGATTCCTATTACCGTGCTGGTAAGCTTTTGAATCACAAGGCAGTAGATGATGAAGCATGCGAACTGGCGGCAAAAGATGGCCAGAAAGTTGACAAGATGCTCGTTTGGCAACGCTATCCAGGTAAGATGTCCTCAGATTCGGCGCTTATTGAAGGACGTGATATAGTTGTTAACAATGAACTGAAAAAATATTACGGCGCACGTGTAGAACCAGAGGAAATGCTCTCAGAAGAGCCACTCTTTTTGATGTATACCAGCGGTACAACGGGCAAACCAAAAGGTGCCCAGCACGGTACCGGTGGGTATCTTGCCTATGTTACTGCAATGTCAAAATATATTCAGGATATTCATCCAGAGGATGTCTATTGGTGTATGGCGGATATCGGCTGGATCACCGGGCATTCCTTCATTGTCTATGGACCTTTGGCTCTCTGTGCTTCTTCAGTAATTTTTGAAGGTGTTCCGACCTATCCGGATGCCGGGCGTTCCTGGAGAATTGCTCAGGAACTCAATGTAAATATTTTCCATACTGCACCGACTGCTATCCGTGGCACTCAGAAAAGTTGGACCGGATGAGCCGGCCAAATATAATTTCCAATTCAAGCACATGACCACAGTTGGTGAGCCGATCGAGCCTGAAGTGTGGAAATGGTACGAGAAAGAGGTTGGTAAGGGCAAGGCTGTTATCGTCGACACCTACTGGCAGACGGAGACTGGTGGCTTTCTCTGCTCGACCGTACCGGGGCTTCAGCCAATGAAGCCTGGTAGTGCAGGGCCTGGTGTGCCGGGTATTCATCCGATCATCTTTGATGAAAACGGCAAGGAAATTCCGGCCGGTGCAGGAAAAGCCGGCAATATCTGTATCCAGAATCCATGGCCGGGTTGTTTCCAGACCATCTGGGGTGACAGGCAGCGATTTGTTGATACATACTTTGGTATGTATAACAAAAATCCCAACAGTAAGGATTGGCGGGATTGGCCATATCTGACCGGTGATGCAGCGGTGCAGGATGCGGATGGATATTTCCGTATCCTTGGTCGTATTGATGATGTTATCAACGTTTCCGGCCATCGTCTCGGTACCAAGGAAATCGAATCGGTATGTTTGACGGTTCCAGAGGTTGCTGAAGCGGCGGTTGTTCCGGTTAATCACGAAATAAAAGGTAAGGAGCCTGAAGTGTATGTATCATTAAAGCCAGGCTTTGAGGCGTCCCCAGAAATCCAGCAAAAAATTGCCGATGCAATTACATTCCAGATCGGTAAGATTGCTAAGTGTAAAAATGTCTGGATTGTGCCCGATATGCCGAAGACCCGTTCCGGTAAGATTATGAGAAGGGTACTTGGCGCGATCTCGAATAAGGGAGATGTCGGCAATGTCATGACGCTGGCTAATCCTGAGATTGTTGAACAAATCCAGAAAATGGTAAAAGATAGTCAGGAAGTAGGAAGTATCTGTAAGCAGGGTAGCATCTACAACCATCCACCTGTAGCTGCAAGATGGTGGGAGTCTTAATGGCTCCCACCATTTTTTTTGGTTTTCCGGGGAGTTTTACGGTAAAGTGGACTGATTCGTTTATTAACTGTCGGCATAAAGGGGAATTATGAAACCGGACTTCTATCTACCTTATCTCATAAACTATTCTCAACCGGTAGCCGAAGATATTGTAATTTTTTGTGTCGCTATGCTTACGGCGATAATTGTCAGTGCTGAGGGGCAAGCATTTATTGCCACCCTTCTCGGTGATTCACAGATAGCTGCCAAAGATCGTTTTCATTTTAATGTTTTTATGCACATGAGTCTACTCGGCACTTTGAACTTTTTTATTGCCGGGTTTGGATGGGCAAAAGAAATTGATATTGATACGAAAAACTTTAAAAAATATCCCCGGCTCTTTCTTTTGCTGAGTAGAATATCAGGCCCTATTGCTAACATCCTGATGGCCAACATTGCCGCAAGCCTTACCTGGATTCTTGGCAGATAGGGTTTTGAAGACAAGGTCTTTTCCACTATCGTAGTTGTTAACGTTACCATGGCCGTCTACGGCCTGATCATGGTGTCGCCACTTCCGGGGTACAGTTTGCTCTTGGCTTTTTTGCCGAACAGGCAGTTTTTTGAGAAGGTAAAGAAAGGGATTTGTATTGTTGGGCCGTATTTGATAGTTGGTACATTTTTTCTCGTCAGGCTGAGCGGCTGGGATGGGATCAGTTCTTTTTTCAATCCAATCGTTTCCACCATTACTACTTTTATTCTGAATGTTTAGTGACTTAGAAATTCTTTCTTGCTTTTTAAGAAAGAATTTCGTGAAGGAACTTATCCCGCCGCTTTTTAGCGGGGCTAGTGACTTAGAAATTCTTTCTTGCTTTTTAAGAAAGAATTTCGTGAAGGAACTTATCCCGCCGCATTCTGGCGGGGTTAGTGTCTTGAAAATGATTCCCTTGTCTTCTGCAAGAAAATCATTTCCTAAAGGAACGTATTCACTTCAGGGGGAGGATTGAATAGAGTACTGTTTATCGGCGGCAAGGTTCTTTTCTCGTCAAATAGCGGAAGTTGACCTGATCGTGCTTGCGTCCTTGCCTTAGCTTTCAGGAAAGCTCATTGAAACGACAACTCAGAACCAAGTCGCCGTCTTCGTAGACAGTTTTGACCTTGTAGGGTAACGTCTTGAAGAGTCTTATCATTGCTTTGTTGGTCGGGAACGTATAAGCAATCAGCCCTGCAATGCCGTTTTCTCTCGCAACCGCTGCGAGTTTTTTAAGGAAAAAGGTACCAAGTCCTTTTCCCTGATATTCTTCACTCACAGAAAATGCAACTTCGGCTGTGTTTTCACCTTCCAGTTTCATGCACTCGGCGACGGCCACAACCCGACCAAATCCGAAATCTCCAACTACAGCCACTAGAGTCAGATCATTTACATAATCAGTTTGGGAACGGCTTTCCATTTCCGGTCTGGCGAAAATAGTTTTTTGACAGAAAAATCTTGTCAGGACATCTTCTTTTGGGAGGCTATAATAATGTTCCTGAATTCGGCGTTCATCTACTGGTTTTGATGGGCGTATAGTGACAGTTTTGCCGTCGATTGAAAGGGCTTCTTCCAAGTTGGATCGGATAGACTGCTTTGGCCGCTTCACCTAGATTTCTTTCGGCACCAATGAATCCTCGCTCTTTTGCTGCTTCAAAAAGCTCTTCCCTGAATTGCGGATGGGCGATACTGATCATGGCAATAACGCGCTCTTGGATGCTTTTCCCAAAGAGATTGACTGAGCCATATTCAGAAACCACATAATGGACATCACCTCGAGGAACCACCACTACATAGTCCTGGAGGTGAGGGACAATGTTTGATACGAGGCCGTTTTCTGTCTGTTGAGTCGAGAAAATCATGAGAATCGATTTTCCACCAGGTGATCGCCTGGCACCGCGAACAAAATCAGGAATACCTGATACACCGGCAAATCGTGTTGATGCAGAGGCCTCAGCTGTCACCTGGCCGGTAAGATCCATCATTCGCGCAACATTCATTGAAACCATTCGGTTGTGCTGAGCGATGACAAATGGGTCGTTAACATAATCCGAAGGGTGAAAATCAATGGCTGGATTATCGTTGAGGAATTCGTAAAGATTGTGGCTGCCGATTGCCATTGATGCAACCATCTTTCCTTCGTTTATGCCTTTTTTCTTATTGTTGATGTTTCCTGTTGCATAGAGATGCATAATGTCGTCAGTCAGAAATTGAGAGTGGACACCAAGATCTGATTTCTTAGAAAGAGCCTGGACGGTCGCCTGAGATGCAGCGTCAAGACCAATTTGCAGGGTTGAACCGTCTTCAATCAATCGTGCAATATGATTACCAATTCGAGTCGCAGCCTCAGAAAATGATTTTGGAGGCGGTACTGACAGCAGGTCTTCTTCATGCTCCACAATGAGATCGATATCATTCACATGAATGAAACTTTGGCCCATGACCCTTGGCATCCTGGGGTTTACCTGGGCGATGACAAAATCAGCGGATCGGGCGGCAGCTAAAGTAACGTCTACACTAATGCCAAGACTCATCCAACCGAAATCATCGGCAGGTGAAACCTGTATCAATGCAACATTCAATGGCATCTTGCGGGTGGTGAAAAGGCTGGGTACATCGGACATGTTCATCGGAGTGATAAATCGTCGCTGTTTGGCAATAGATTCAGATTTGGTCGAGCCGAGATAAATAGAACGAATATTCAGGTTGGTATCCCTGGTTTTGTCGGCAATGGCCGTCAGCGATGCCGTTTCACGACCAAGCAGACGAACTATTTCCAGGCCACTGAAATTGTAAGTTTTATCAACTAGTTCTTTGACGAGCGTCTGGGGCTCTCCACAGCCGGACCCTATAAATACCCGTTGACCCGAGCGAATGCGCGAGATAGCCTCAGCCGGATTTACTAATTTCTCCAGATAGGTATCAGCCCAGTATTGGGAATTAGGCATGTTTTGCTCCTTTTGATCTTGGTCGGGCACAGCTGTAACGCACCAGAAGAGTGTCTCTTCTCAGTAGGTTGATCGTATTGCTGGCAGTCTTTAATAGAAAATTCCATTGAAACGGAAGAAAAATTGAAAGTTATCCTATATCTTAGCTTACTAAGGATTCAATCACAACTAATTTCCAAAATATTGACTTGAGCTGATATTGCAGTGGAGGGATAGGGGAGATAAAATAAGGAAAAAACGGCACCGGGAAATAGATACTTCCCGGTGCCGCCTCTCAGGTTCGAAAATTACTCATCAGTGTGGTGTTGATCTTCAACTAATCGATTGTGCGGCAATTGTTTATGTAGGCGTATGGTTCAGCCTGTGTAAGTGAAACGAGAGTCTGGTGTTTGGTCGCTTGCCAACAACATCCGATAGATGATTCTTTTGTTAGTCTTTGTTGAACAGTTTTCGATCCGTAATAAGGCTATTCTTAGCTGGTTGCGCCTATTTTTTGAGCTTGGGGAGCCGGCTTAGGCTCGATCCAAGGTTTACCGACGGGGAGTACGTCACGTCCGAAAACCTGAAGAAAGATCACATGAGCCATCATGTACCAGGCATTAAGAGCACAGCCAATGAGTACGTAGGCTGCAACCTGCTTCATAGCTGGATAGCCGAAGTGGGCAAGATCCAGCAGGATGAATCCTGCCACAAGTAAGGTAAAGGTGGAGGCCATTGCTCCGTGGATTCTCATAGCTCCAACCCACAAGATCAAAGTGTAAAGAGTCCATACGACGAGAAACCAACCAAGGTCGGTTCCGCTGGATTTATAAATGTCAAATTGATTGAAAAGCAGAATTATACTGAGTGCGATCCAAAAGGCACCATATGAACAAAAAGCGCTATAACCAAAGTTGTTTCCTGCCTTAAATTCCTGCAAGCCGGCCATCAGCTGGGCAAAACCGCCAAAAACCAAACCACAGGCGATGACTACGCCGATTCCGCAAAGTCCAAGATTGTGAATCTGCAGAATAAATGTTGTGAGACCGAAATCCTGCTAATCCTACTACTGCTGGGTTTCCCATCGGGGTTTGCTTGTCTGCCATGTTTTTCTCCTTTGTTGAGAATATTGAATGTTGAGTGTAGACATTTGTGTAACACAAGTACATTAGCAAACAATATGCCATTTGGGGAATTGTGGAAATATGCTGTAATTCTGGATTGTTGTATGGCGATATCCAAAGCAAGAGGGGTACAACTAAAGTTGTGATGATAGGGGGGCAGTGCCGTCGAGAGCCACAGTTAGCTCATATTCGAGCAAAACAATATTGGTTGTAAGTACAATTAAAGTTGTAGGCCTGTTTTGTTTGAAATTATAGGTTCTTTAGTCTTTTGCTGAGAGCTTGTTGGGAGATACCAAGTATAGACGCTGCAATGGATTGATTGTTGCCTGTTCGGTGCATTGCTTCTTCAACCAACATGCGGGTTGCCTGTTTAATGGTAGGCAAGGGGTCGGCAAAAGTGATTGGAATACCATCCGTTTGGCCATTTGTATGGTGTTTAGTTTTCCTCTTGTTGTGCTCTGGAAATATGATGGCGGAAAACGCTGAGGGGGAGGATCCCATTGTTATTCTGGGCTATGGCATCGAAAATCATAGCCTGCAGTTCGCGTATGTTTCCTGGATAATTATATGATTCCAGTAGAACCATCAGTTCATCGGGGATTCTTGGTCTCTTTTTCTTGAGTGTATCAGACGCGCATTGAACGAAATGGTCAACGAGCACACCCAGATCTTCCTTGCGTTCTCTGAGTGGAGGCAGAAAAATGCGATGGGTCCGAAGACGGTAATGAAGGTCCTGGCGAAACAATTCTTTCTGCTGAAGTTCCCAGAGGTCGACGTGGGTTGATGCGATGATACGGGCGCTGCTCGTTCTGTTGGTGTCCTGGCCGAGCGGCATATACTCTTTTTCCTGGAGAAGGCGAAGGAGTTTGATCTGGGATATTGGGCTCAAATCTCCAATTTCATCGAGAAAAAGCGTCCCATTTGCAGCGCGTTCGATCAGACCGAGACGATCAGAGTCAGCGCCGGTGAATGCTCCTTTGATATGGCCGAACAGGGTGTCAGAGAAGACGTTGTCGTCAAGTCCAGCCACATTGATCGCAACAAATTCTCCCGTATTGCCACTTAACTGATGAAAGGCCCTGGCAATCAATTCTTTTCCTGTGCCCGTTTCCCCGCGAACAAGCACAGGCTCTGCTGTGTTAGCCGTAGATTCGATATAATTGAATAAGAGCAACATCTTAGGCGAGTTGGTGATGATGTTTGTAAATGCTTCCGGGTGCTTTAGACTGCCTTCACGTAGTTGTTGTTTTAAGGCCTGGTTTTCCTGATGTAGCTCGCCGTATTGCAGGCTTTTTTTAACCGAAGCAATAAGACGGTTTTCGTCAACCGGTTTGACTATGTAGTCGTAAGCGCCGGATTTCATGCATTCAACGGCGGTTTCGGCATCAATGCGACCGGTAATGATAATGATTGGAACATCGATGATTTTGGCTGGTTATTTGTTCCAGGATAGACTCTCCATCTACATGAGGCATGTTCAGGTCCAACAGGATGACGCTCGGTGGTCGCTGTTTCACTATGGTCATTGCCTGTCTGCTGTCTGCACAAGTAAGGACATTGTTCATTCCGGCAAGTTGGAGGATTGTGTCTATTGAAAGAAGGATTGACTCTTCATCGTCAATCACCAGAATAGGATGTGAAGGGTATGGTCTTTTGCTCATATCATTCTCCCAATTACTTCGTCAGAACTGTATCGAGGCAGCAAAATGGTAGCGGTTGTTCCTTCCTGAGGTTTAGAACGAAAATCGAGCCAACCTCCGTGATTTCGTACGATGGTATCTGAGATGGAAAGTCCAAGTCCCGTTCCACTGCTGTCGCGTTTAGTTGTAAAAAAAGGATCCTTGATGCGGGCGAGAACTTCCGGGGGCATCCCGGGACCTGAATCACGCACTTCCAGGAAAATTTCTTCTGATTCTTCGATATAACCGGTGGTGACGCGCAAGCTCTGGTTTGATTCAGTGAGTGCCTGGCAGGCATTCACCACCAAATTAATCACAACCTGGCCAAGCCTCTGGCTATTGCCCTGTATAGTTGGCAGATTTTCAGAATAAACTATTTGAAAATCATAGGTCGCTTTTTTGATGAGGCTGGAGATTAATCCTATTGCTTTTTCAACCACTTGGTTGAGGTTAACCGTTTCTCTGAGGTCAGATGGCTTATGGCCAGAAAAATCTTTCAGATCGCCGACAATACGTTTTACCCGCTCAACTCCCTCATGAGAATAAAGGAGAAGTCGGGGCATTCTTTCCCTTAATTGTGGGTACTCCATGGTACCAACTTCAAGAGCGCCATGCAGTTCGTAATGATTATCTAGGATCGGTTGTACCGCACGCCACAGTTTGTCGAAAACCTGAATGTTGAGCATAACAGAGGAGATGGGATTATTGATCTCATGGGCCACACCAGAGACCAGGGTTCCAAGGGAGACCATTTTGTCGGTTTGCATCAGCTGTTCCTGTTGCATTTTTGTCTGTGCTTCAATTTTCTTTTTCTCGGTGATATCTCTGGCAGTCATGAGAAAAGTTGATAACTGATCTGCTGTTTCCAATTTAGCAAAGGTGGCCTCAACTGTGATTGTGCGTCCATCTTTTAGGATAAAAATAGTTTCCAATAAGTAGTCATCCGGCTGATCGTTGCTGATTTGCAATATTTTAGCCTTAAATGGTTCCTGCTGGTCATCCGGAATCATATCGATGATCACCATATCTGTCATCTCGGAAAGAAGATAGCCGCTTATTCTTTTCCATGCCGTATTGGCGTAGCTGATATGCAGGTTTGAGTCGAAAAGCATGATGATTTCCCGAGCAGTCTCGGCCAGCAAACGATATTTATTTTCACTTTTTCGTAAAGATTCCTCTATCTCCCGGCGATGAGTTTCCCCAGCAGCTCCCTGCCAGACAATGTATACCGAGAGCATGGCAATCACTGCAAGAATTCCAAGAAAAATGTAGGTCATACGCTCAGTTATATGAGCAATTTGAGCGCGGACATCTTCAACATATACGCCTGTTCCGATTATCCAATGCCATGGCCTATATTCCTGGACAAAGGAAATCTTGGAGAATATCCTCGTAGGTTCATCCTGCCATTGCCAGTGGTAGCTGACATATCCGCCACCGGTCTTTTTTACCGTTTCCAGGAAGGCTTGGAATAATTTCTTACCGGCAGGATCAACTGTGTCTGTAACATCCTTTCCTTCAAGATCTGGACGATAGGGATGCATGATCATTGTGGGGTGGGTGTCATTGATCCAAAAATAGTCTTTCCCTTCGGGGCCGTAGCGAAGACTTCTTAAGTGTGCGGCCGCCTGCCTTTTTGCTTCTGGAACAGTGATGGATTTATTTTGGGCAAGTGCGGCATAGTAGCGAATAGAACTCATGGCTGATTCACTCAAAGCGTGAATCATCTCACGTTTTCGATCCATGAGGTGGGCTTCAACTTTAGGCAGAATGTAGCCGAAAAATGTGCCAATGAACAAAAACATAGAGAGAAGAACCGGCATGAAAATTTTTGCTGGAACCACATTTGGGAAAAGGGGCTTTGGTGGGCTTTTCATTTCTCTCTCAATTGATATTAATTAATGAACGCGTCAAGAATACTAGCAGAACGATATTCCGCAATGAAATAATGTTGTCTAATAAATTTAATCTGCTCAAGTTTTTCTGAACCAGTAACTAAAGGATCAGGAATAAACCTGCTAACCGACCAGAACATCAATAAAACAGACTTTTAATGCGAGGTGGATTTGTTGTAATACGGCGCTAATTGATTTTTTTTAATAAAATTAATTGAAGATGTAGATAACGTCAATTTTGAATGATGATTTTAGTGTAACAATGTTCTGTTCGTTGTGCAATTGTGTATTTATATGATTAGTAAAAATCGTAATAACAGTATGATAAGGAAAAAACATAGTAATAACGATGTCCTTTTTGTTTTCTATTAGGTGTAAAAAAATAAATTGTAAAAATGCGTAGCTATCTGACTAACCTATTGTAAATACATTGGTAATTATAAATATATGCTAAGATCACCTGTGGCTGTTGTGTAACAATGTTTGATTTATCTCTTGAACTATAATCTGCTATGCAGTATAAATTTTCATTGAGACTGGTGGATGGATTAAAATTCAGACCAAAAGGAGCAGTTATGGGTAAGTTTGACGAGGTGTTTCAGCGGAGTGTGGACAATCCAGAGAAGTTCTGGGCGGAAGCTGCAAAAGATATCACGTGGTATAAAAAACCCGAGAAGGGCCTAGACGATTCTAATCCCCCGTTTTATAAGTGGTTTGTAGGCGGGAAGATGAATACCTGCTACAACGCAGTTGATCGTCATGTGGAAAATGGTCGTGCTGATCAAACCGCAATAATATACGACAGCCCCGTGACCAACACTATTACCAAAATAACTTATAAGGAACTACAAACCAAAGTAGCGACATTTGCCGGCGGACTGGCGAGTCTTGGCGTGGGAAAAGGAGATACAGTAGTCATTTACATGCCAATGATTCCTGAAGCTGCAGTGGCAATGCTTGCGTGTGCCAGGTTAGGTGCAGTGCACTCGGTTGTTTTCGGTGGTTTTGCCCCCCATGAGCTTGCGATCAGAATTGACCATGCACAACCAAAGGTGTTGATTACGGCATCCGGTGCTATCGAAGGGAAGAAAACCCTTGAGTATAAACCTCTCGTAGACAGTGCTATTAAGCAGTCTACCCATGAAGTTGGAAAAGTAGTCTTATTTCAGCGGGATATCGTTAAGTCTACCATGATTGAAGGTCGTGATGTCGACTGGAAAGAGCTTGTCAGTAAGAGTAAGCCGGTAGGATGCACTGAAGTTGATGCCACTGACCCGCTGTATATTCTTTATACATCCGGCACTACTGGTATGCCTAAGGGCGTGTTGAGAGATAACGGAGGCCATGCGGTTGCTCTTCTGTGGACCATGAAGAACCTCTACGACATTAATCCCGGTGAGGTTTGGTGGTCTGCTTCCGACGTCGGCTGGGTTGTTGGGCATTCATATATCGTTTACGCACCTTTGTTACAGGGGTCAACCACAGTTTTCTACGAAGGAAAACCGATCGGAACTCCAGATGCCGGCGCTTTCTGGCGGGTAATTTCGCAGCATAAAGTAAAAACTCTCTTCACTGCACCTACGGCTTTTCGGGCAATCAAAAAAGAAGATCCAAACGGTGATTTCATTAAGAAATACGATATTTCCTGTTTTAAGTGCCTCTATCTTGCTGGCGAGCGAACTGATCCTGATACCCTGCACTGGGCTGAGGATATGATTGGCGTGCCGGTTATTGATCATTGGTGGCAGACTGAAACCGGTTGGGCAATTGTTGGTAATTGCCGTGGGATCGAAGAACTTCCAGTGAAAGAAGGATCTCCAACCAAGGCGTTACCTGGGTACGATGTTCGTGTAGTGAACGATGATTGTGAGGAAGTACCTCGGGGGACAGAGGGAAATATCGTCTGTAAACTCCCGCTGCCTCCAGGAACGTTAACAACGCTGTGGCGCAACGATGATCGCTTCGTCAAATCTTACATGACCAAGTTTCCAGGTTATTACGAAACGAGTGATGGCGGATATATTGATGAAGACGGTTATGTCTATGTCATGGGACGAATGGATGATGTTATCAATATTGCCGGACATCGTCTGTCAACCGGAGCCATGGAAGAGATAATCTCTAACCATCCGGATGTCGCTGAGTGTGCTGTTTTCGGAGCTGATGATCAAATGAAAGGTCAATTGCCCGTTGGCTTTTTTGTCGTCAAAGCCGGTGTTACCCGCGATGGTAATGAAATCAAAGACGAGCTGGTTAAAATGGTCCGAGAGTCTATCGGTCCAATTGCCTGTTTCCGAGATGCCTGCCAGGTTCCACGTTTACCAAAGACCAGATCTGGTAAGATATTACGTGGTACAATGCGTTCTATCGCCAACAACAAGGATTACAAGGTTCCATCAACTATCGACGATCCCGCCATTCTTAATGAGATCACCGAGACATTGACCAAAATGGGATATGTGAAGAAGTAAGCTAACTCAAAGCGGGCAACTGCCTTTTTCAGGCAGTTGCCTTTTTCCAACAATTCTCAGGGGCTGGAGAGAACTCCTGCGCCATTTCCTAGGATGAGTGTTTATGAAGATCCATGAATACCAGGCTAAAGAGCTTTTCCGTAAGTATAAGGTGCCAACTCCGGAAGGAGGTGTAAGCAACACCGTACAGGGTATTGGAGAGATTGCTGCGAATCTAGGTCTACCTGTTGCCGTCAAAGCCCAGATCCATGCTGGCGGACGAGGCAAGGGAGGTGGAGTGAAGATTGCGAAAACAAGCGATGAGGTAACTGCGGCAGCCAAAGCGATCCTTGGTATGACGCTGGTAACCAAGCAAACCGGCCCCGAAGGACGCGTAGTCAAAACAGTTTTGATAGAAAAAGGGGTAGCAATAAAAAAAGAGCTCTATCTATCAATTATTCCCGACCGTAGTACAGCAAACATCACAATCGTGGCAAGCCAGGATGGTGGGATGGATATTGAAGAAGTTGCCGCAAAAACCCCGGAACGGATAATCAAGGTTCCTGTAAATCCAGTAACCGGCATTCAAGGGTATCATTTACGGCAGGTTATGTTTGGGTTGGAGCTGGATAAGGCGCTGATGAAAGAGTTCGGTGCTATTTTGAAAAATCTTTATAACCTTTTTGTCGATTATGACTGCTCCATGGTTGAGATCAACCCACTGATCGTCACGGAAGAAAATGCAGTTATAGCTCTGGATGCTAAAATGGATGTTGATTCCAACGCCTTGTTCAGGCATCCGGATGTCTTGGCCATGCATGATCCAAATGAAGACGATCCCGCCGAGGCAGAAGCCGCAAAATACAACCTCAATTATATCAATTTGGACGGTAATGTCGGCAATATGGTGAACGGTGCCGGACTTGCCATGGCCACCATGGATATCATCAAGCAAGCTGGCGCAGACCCGGCAAACTTTCTTGATGTTGGTGGTAGTGCCAATGCTGAAATGGTGGAGAATGGTTTTCGTATTATTCTCAGCGATTCTAAAGTGAAAGGTATTTTGATCAATATCTTTGGCGGCATACTTCGCTGTGATGTGCTGGCTCAGGGGGTGGTTCAAGCCGCTAAAAAAATAAATTTGTCGGTTCCTGTCGTTGTCAGAATGGAAGGAACCAACGTTGAAGAAGGACGGCGGATACTCGCAGAATCTGGTCTGAAGTTGATAAATGCAACTGATTTGGCCGATGCTGCCAAAAAAGTTGCCGAAATTGTAGCCTGATTGATAAATCGCTACGCCACCCGGACTATCTAGCAATACTCAAGTAATAAAAAATATCAAAACTAAAGAGGGAAATCGGGGCGAGTGAGAGTTTTTCTACTCCTTCAGCAGGATACTTACTTTTTTTTGATGATAAAAACTGGATTGGCAGAAAGGTAATTGTGGCATCAAAAGCTCTGTGATTAAAGGAAAGATATTTTGATGTAGGGTGATGTGCCAGGAGATTGAAGAATAACCGCCTGGCTCTAAATAGGTGTATGTGTAAATATACTTGCAAAGGAAAAAAATGAGCATTCTAGTTAATTCCCAAACACGTGTCCTTGTTCAGGGTATTACCGGCAAGGAAGGGCAGTTTCATACCCAGCAATGTATCGCTTATGGCACAAATGTAGTTGCAGGAGTGACGCCGGGAAAAGGTGGCCAGAAAATGGATTCGGTGCCTGTTTTCAATACGGTTCAAGAGGCCAGGGATAAGACCGGAGCCAATGCTTCCATGATCCTGGTTCCTCCTCCTTTTGCTGCCGATGCTATTCTTGAGGCGATTGATGCTGGGGTAGAGTTAATTGTCTGCATAACCGAAGGAGTTCCGGTTATGGATATGTTAAAGATAAAGAATTACCTGGCAATGAAAAAGACTTCAAGGCTGATAGGGCCCAATTGCCCAGGAATTATTACCCCTGGTGAGTGTAAGATTGGTATTATGCCTGCTGCGATTCACACCCCCGGGGGACCGGTAGGCGTTGTTTCCCGTTCAGGAACGCTCACCTATGAGGTAGTACATCAGTTAACTCAGGTTGGACTTGGTCAGACCACCTGTGTTGGCATTGGTGGTGATCCTATAAATGGAACCGGCTTTCTTGATTGTTTAGAGGCTTTCAATGCAGATCCAGATACCAAGGCAGTGGTCATGTGTGGTGAGATAGGTGGCAGCGCTGAAGAGGAAGCAGCAGCTTGGATAAAGGCCAATATGAAAAAACCGGTAGTTGGTTTTATTGCCGGACTGACTGCCCCTCCAGGCAGACGCATGGGCCATGCCGGCGCGATTGTGAGTGGTGGGCAAGGTACGGCAGAGGCAAAGATCGAAGCCATGCAGCAGGCCGGAATCTATGTGTGTGAAGATTTGGGTTCTTTAGGTAAATTATGTAAGGAAGTTTTTTCCTGATTATCCCCCCGGAAATGATGGTGACCTGCAAATTGCACTTTGAATTTTGTTTCAAGGAGACACAATGAAGACAAATGACCAACTCGACCACCTCGGGAAACTAAGGGCTGAAGCCCGACTGGGTGGTGGTCAGGACAGGATAGATAAGCAGCATGCGAAAGGGCTTATGACCGCAAGAGAACGTATTGACTTGCTGCTCGACAAGGGATCGTTTGAAGAATTCGACATGTTCAAAGCTCATAGGTGTAAGGACTTTGGCATGGAGAAACAGGTTTTTCCCGGCGATGGTGTAGTCACCGGGTATGGTACGGTGAATGGTCGGATTGTTTATGTTCATGCTCAGGATTTTACGGTGCTCGGTGGTTCTCTCTCCGAAACATTTGCAGAAAAAATCTGCAAGGTGATGGATCTTGCCATGAAAAATGGGGCTCCTGTTGTTGGTTTAGGTGATTCCGGCGGGGCTCGTATACAGGAAGGTATTGAAAGTTTGGCCGGATACTCGGAGATCTTTCAGCGTAATGTCATGTCTTCCGGAGTTGTACCGCAAATTTCAGCAATTTTCGGACCTTGTGCAGGAGGAGCTGTTTATTCGCCCGCGCTTACCGATTTTGTAATCATGGTACAAAATCAGTCATATATGTTTCTCACCGGTCCGAAGGTCGTTAAGACTGTGACTCATGAAGATGTAACCACTGAGGCCTTGGGTGGGGCGGCAATGCATTCGAGTAGGAGTGGCGTGTCCGATTATGCTGCAACCTCTGGTGAAGATGCTATTGAATATGTAAAAAGACTGCTTTCTTTCATGCCGCAAAATAATATGGAGAATCCTCCTGTCTTGCCATGCACGGATTCGGGGATCCGAGAGTGTTTTGATCTCAACGCTCTTATTCCGGAAAATCCTAATGCTGCTTACGACATGAAGGAAGTTATTCTGCAAACTGTTGATAATCAGGATTTCTTTGAGATCAAAGCAAATTTTGCGCCTAATCTGATAGTTGGTTTTGCCAGATATAACGGGATGAGCGTCGGTATCGTTGCTAATCAACCTGCACATCTTTCCGGAGTTCTAGATATCGATTCATCGGTAAAAGGAGCACGGTTTGTGCGATTCTGTGATTGTTTTAATATTCCCGTTGTTACCTTTGTTGATGTACCTGGATTTTTGCCAGGTACCGCACAGGAATATGGTGGAGTCATTAGAAATGGTGCAAAAATTCTCTATGCTTATGCTGAGGCTACTGTGCCCAAAGTCACTGTTATCACAAGAAAAGCATATGGCGGTGCTTACTGTGTAATGTCTTCCAAGCATCTTCGGGGAGATATTAATTACGCCTGGCCAAGTGCTGAGATTGCTGTAATGGGCGCCAAAGGAGCAGCAGGTGTACTCTATGGCCGAGAAGCTAAGAAAGCTGACAATCCAGCCGCATTTCTCGCTGAAAAAGAACAAGAGTATCAGGATAAAGTGGCTAATCCCTATATTGCTGCGCAACGAGGATATATCGACGATATTATAGAGCCTTCCAAAACCCGGGCAAGAATCGTTAGGTCGTTGGAATTATTACGGAATAAACGAGATTCTAATCCTATGAAAAAACATGGTAATATCCCACTATAATTGAGTGTTTCTGGTTCGAAAAGAACAAGGAGATTTATATGACAGTCAAAATATTTATAAAACGGAAGGTGCAGGAAGACAACGTGAGTACCCTTACACTCCTTTTGAAGAAATTGAGAGGCCTTACTCTGGAACAGCCAGGTTATATTTCGGGAGAGACTCTCAGTAGAATCGATAAGAAGGATGAGTATATGGTTATCAGCACTTGGCGTTCTGTGGAAGACTGGAATAGCTGGGTGAATAATCCCAGGCGTAATGAAATTCAGACTGAAATAGACAAACTGCTTGGTCAGGAAACAGACTATGCAATGTATAGCGCATAAGAGTGCATTTCGTGTCTGGAATGCGCAATGTTCAAATATTTTATGCCGCCCAAGGTACAGTTTCTTGAGTATGAGAAGACGACCTTAAGACATTATAATCAGTGGGTGAGTTGATGGCAGATAAAAAAAAGAAATTGGCCGCTGCCCTGGCTGCTGTAAGTCTCTATCTGCAACAGGAAGAGGCAATGGCACTTGAGCAACAGGTGCCCTTCGGAGAGACTGAAGGTGTTGTGTTTAGTCCGTGGGGGCAGAGTGGTTCTCAGGAAATGATGACTATGCGGAGATTAATCCAACTAAGAGCGTTTACCCGCTTTTAATAGAATCTAAAGTTTAAAGATCAGGCGATAGGAGACATAGGATGAGTGATCAAGTTAAGATGACCCCATTGAATTATTCTGCGGATCGGCCAAAGGCAAAGAATCCTGTAAAAATAATGGATCTTTCCATACGTGATGGGCATCAGTCCCTTTTTGCGACCCGTGGTCGTACTGAAGACATGATCCCGGTGGCAGAACTCATGGACGAAGTCGGATTCTGGGCAATTGAAACATGGGGTGGTGCAACATTTGATACCATGCACAGGTTTCTCAACGAGGATCCCTGGCAACGGCTACGTACCCTGAAAAGGTATATTAAAAAGACTCCGTTTTCCATGTTGCTGCGGGCGCAAAACCTTGTTGGTTATCGTAACTACGCAGATGATCTGGCATATGCTTTTGTTGACAGGGCAGCAGAAAACGGCATGGATGTTTTCAGGACATTTGATGCCTTAAATGATTACCGGAATTTTGAAACCGTAGTCAAAGGTATCAAGAAAGCCGGCAAACATTTCCAGGGTTGTATCTGTTATACCCTTACCGAACCGCGTCTTGGTGGAGAAGTTTACAACCTCGATTATTACACTGACAGGGCGAAAACACTGGAAGACATGGGGGCTGATTCTATCTGCATAAAGGATATGGCTGGTTTGTTGGCTCCTTATGACGCCTATCCACTGATCAAGGCCTTGAAAAAAGCTGTAAAGGCACCGATTCACCTGCATAGTCATTTCACTTCAGGTATGTCTCCGATGACTCATTTAAAAGCTATCGAGGCTGGAGTTGATATTATCGATACCTGTATGACACCATATGCCTACAGAACTTCCCATGCAGCTGTGGAACCATTGGTTATGGCTCTTCTCGGCACGAGTCGCGATACCGGTTTTGATATTAAAAAACTTGCTGTCATAAATGAGATTCTGGAAAAAGAGGTGATGCCGAAATATAAACACCTGCTTGATGATTCAAAAGTCTCCATTATCGACATTAACGTTTTGCTGCATCAGACTCCCGGCGGGATGCTGTCGAATCTTGTCAACCAGCTGCGTGAAATGGACGCGCTGGATAAGATCGGCGAAGTGTATAAGGAATTGCCGAAAGTACGTAAAGACCTTGGACAGATACCTCTTGTTACCCCTACAAGTCAGATTGTTGGAGTGCAGACAGTCAATAATGTTTTACATGACACTCCAGATGAGCGTTATAAAATGATCACCGGACAGGTAAAGGATCTTTGTTATGGCCTTTACGGCAAAACTGCCGTTCCAATTAATGCCGAGCTGCAGAAAAAGGCTCTTAAGGGCTATCCTCGTGGAGAAACGCCAATTACCTGTAGGCCTGCAGAAGTTCTTGAGCCTGAACTTGAAAAAGCAAAAGCCGAAATTGGAGATCTGGCGGTTGATCTTGATGATCTCATTCTTTATGCCCAGTTTCCAGTTACCGGAAAGAAATTCTTGGAATGGAAATACGGTAAATCCGAACCACCAGCGAGCGTAAAGCCGATCACCCTTGAGGAAGTTAAGAAAAAGGATGAAATAATAAAGAAAGCTAAGGCTGGCAAGCTCATTGAACCAAAAGGAGATGCTCCTTTGAAGTCCCAGGCCGTTCGGACCTTCAATGTTTTTGTAGACAATGAATATTTCGATGTGGCTGTTGATCCAACCGGAGCTATGCAGGCAGTTTCTGTAGCTCAACCGACTGCGGCAGCTGCTCCGGTGCCTGCTAAAGCCGCCACTGTGGCGCCTGCGCAGGTCTCCGCTCCTGAACCGGTGGCAGCAGCCTCAATAGATGGGACTTTGCTCTTGGCGCCGATGCCAGGCATGATCATCAAATACGAGAAAAAGAATGGAGATACAGTTAAAAAAGGTGATACCCTTGTCGTTCTTGAGGCAATGAAAATGGAAAATGCTCTCGTTGCTCCCTGTGACGGAACCGTTCAAGGCATAAAATTTGCCAGTGGTGACACTGTTGCCAAGGGTGCTGTACTCTGCGTAATTAGTTAACTCACGTTTTGAGGCGCGGGACTTTCGGTTTGTCTCTGCCAGCGAAGTCTCGCGCCTCGTCCTACTTGTTTTTTTGAGGGTCAAAACATTTGCTATGTTGGTCCCTTAGAATTGTCTTATTTTTTCAAAAAACATTTTGTTATGGATTCTCTTTGCTCCGGTTGATTCCGAAATTTGGTTTCAACTTGCCGGGGTAAATTATCTGTGAGGTTTTTATGATTGTCAGAGAGCTGAATGGGCAGACTCCGAAGTTTGGCGAGGACTGCTTTCTTGCAGAAAATGCCGTAATAATAGGTGATGTGGAAATGGGTGATCAATGCTCCGTTTGGTATAGTGCAGTGATTCGGGGCGATGTGCATTACATCAGGATGGGTAATAAGGTAAACATTCAGGACGGAGCCGTCGTCCATTGTACTTATCAGAAATACCCTGTTAATATTGGTAACAATGTATCTGTGGGACATAATGCCATCGTCCATGGCTGTACCATTCATGATAATGTGTTGGTGGGAATGGGGGCGATTGTTATGGATGATTGCGTCGTTGAGAGTAATGCTATCATTGCAGCGGGTGCCGTGGTCACGCAAGGAACCCATGTCGAGGCAGGGACAATATATGCTGGGGTACCGGCAAAAAAAATAAAGGATATCAGTCAGGAACTTATAGCCGGCGAAATTGAGAGGATCGCCACTAACTACATTGAATACTCTGGTTGGTATAAATAAGAGAGCTTTTTATAAAGCTTAAGCGTCTGGTTTTTTATAACGCACTTCTTTTCAAGAAAGCGAGTAGGGCATCTGCTGCAGCAGTAGGAGAAGTTCGCTCCATTTCCACATCGCCTCGCAATCCAGGAAGTGCAGCTTTTACCTTCGGATCGGTGTAAAACCATTGTCGTAATCCGTCATCAAGGAGAAAAGACATCCAGTCGAGCGCCTGATGTTTCCTTTTTGCCGACATTTCGCCGCTTTCAGTCAATTTCTTGCGATGATCCAGAATAGTTTCCCATATTTTGTCAATACCGGTATGTTCGAGTGAGCTGCAGGTAAGGACTTGTGGACTCCAGTTCGGGCTGTTCTGCATAAGCATGTGCAGGGCCGTTTCGTATTCTTTACGGGCAATGTCCGCTCGCATAACATTGTCACCATCGGCCTTGTTAATAACAATGGTATCGGCCACTTCGAGAACACCTTTTTTAATTCCCTGAAGCTCGTCGCCTGCGCCTGCTATCATAAGCACCAGGAAAAAATCAACCATTGAGGCGACTGTTGTCTCTGATTGACCGACACCAACAGTTTCGATAATCACTACATCGTAGCCAGCGGCTTCACAGGCAAGCATGGTTTCTCTGGTTTTTCTTCCGACACCACCCAGTGTTCCACTTGAAGGCGATGGGCGGATAAAGGCATTTTCGTTAACTGCCAGCCGTTCCATGCGGGTTTTGTCACCAAGAATAGAGCCGCCGCTTCGGCTGCTGCTTGGGTCGATAGCCAGAACTGCTACTCTATGACCCATCCCTGTCAGCATGTTCCCAAAGCTTTCTATGTAGGTGCTTTTTCCTGCACCAGGGACACCGGTTATGCCAATTCGGAAACCTTTCCCCGTATAAGGAAGCAATCGGTCGACAATTGTTCGAGCCAATTCCTGGTGAGCGGGCAAGGTGCTTTCGATAAGGGTGATGGTTCTGGCGAGCGTCAGACGATCTCGCCTGAGAACGCCATCGACATATTCTTGAGCACTTTTAAGCATGTGAGAAATTATAGTATGTGGTTAATTGAAGGATGTTTTGCTAGTGAAAGGCGAAAACACAACGGACCCGGAGATTAAGCGAGGGGAAACCCCCGGACCCGTTGTGGTACAGCCGGTTTGTGGCTTATTGATATTTTTCCTCTAGGAGCGAAAGAGTCTTGTCCGCAGAAACGGGAATTGGAGTTCCCGGTCCGAAAACTGCTTTGACTCCGGCTTCGAAGAGAAAGTCGTAGTCCGCAGGTGGAATGACTCCACCTGCTACAACGAGAATGTCTTCACCGCCTTGCTTTTTCAGTTCCTCGATGAGGGCTGGAATAAGTGATTTGTGACCGGCAGCAAGACTGGAAGCCCCTACCACATGGACATCGTTTTCGATTGCCATCTTCGCGGCTTCCTCAGGGGTCTGGAACATCGGGCTGATGTCCACATCAAAACCGAGATCGGCGTAGGCGCTGGCGATTACTTTGAAGCCACGGTCGTGTCCGTCCTGACCCATCTTGGTGACGAGTAGGCGAGGACGTCTTCCTTGTTTTTCCAGGAAAGCATTCGTTCGTTGTTTGATAGACATGATCGTTTCATCATTTGCTTGAAATTCTGATGAGTACGCTCCGGAAATGCATCGAGTTGTCGCAACGAAGCGACCGAATACCACCTCCATAGCATCGGAAATTTCACCAACAGTAGCTCTGGCACGAACTGCAGGCAGTGCGGCTTCAAGCAGATTGCCTCCATTTCTAGCAGCCTCAGTGAGATCAGCGAGCGCTTTTTCCACTGCTGCCTTATCACGGCTAGCTTTGATTTCTTTAATGCGGGCAACCTGTTCGTCTCGGACCGTTGCCGGGACTTCTCTCACCTCGAAATCGATTTTTTCGTCTGCCAGCTTGTATTTATTGACACCGACGATAACGTCAAGTCCCTGATCAATTCTCGCCTGTTTGCGGGCAGCGGATTCCTCGATACGCATTTTGGGCATACCGGTTTCAATGGCCTTGGCCATACCGCCTAATCCGGCAATTTCATCAATTATCTTTTGCGCTTCATCGATGATACTATTGGTAAGCGACTCGATGTAGTAGGAGCCGCCTAATGGGTCAACGACGTGACAAACCTGCGACTCTTCTGCAATGATGATCTGCGTATTTCTGGCAATGCGGGCTGAAAAATCAGTGGGAAGACCGATTGCTTCGTCAAAGGAATTAGTGTGCAGGGACTGGGTTCCGCCGAGTACAGCGGACATAGCCTCAAGTGTTGTGCGGATCACGTTATTATAGGGATCCTGTTCAGTGAGACTCCAGCCGGAGGTTTGGCAATGGGTTCGCAACATTGAAGATTTTGGATTCTTTGGTTTGAACTCACTCATCAGTCGGTGCCAGAGTGTTCTGGCCGCTCTCAGCATGGCTATGTCCATGAAGAAGTTCATACCAATGCCAAAAAAGAAGGAGAGTCTTGGGGCAAAGGTGTCAACATCCATACCACTCTTTAAAGCAGCTCTGACGTACTCAACACCATCAGCGAGAGTGAAGGCTGTTTGTAATACACTGTTGGCACCAGCTTCCATCATATGGTAACCGCTGATGCTGATAGTGTTATACTTTGGCATTGTTTTGGAACAGAAGGCCATGATGTCTGAGATAATCCTCATGGATGGACCAGGAGGATAGATATAGGTATTTCTGGTCAAGTATTCCTTAAGAATATCATTCTGGATTGTGCCTGACAATTGGTCATGGCTGACACCCTGTTCTTCGGCGGCAACGATATACCCTGCCAGAATCGGAATGACTGCTCCGTTCATGGTCATGGAGACCGACATTTTATCAAGCGGGATACCGTCAAAGAGAATCTTCATGTCTTCTACTGAATCAATTGCCACACCAGCTTTGCCGATATCACCTGCGACTCTGGGGTGATCCGAATCGTACCCGCGGTGTGTCGCAAGGTCGAAGGCTACCGACAAGCCTTTCTGGCCGGCCGCGAGAGCCTTATGGTAAAAGGCATTTGATTCCTTGGCAGTGGAAAAACCGGCATACTGGCGAATGGTCCAGGGGCGTCCAGCGTACATCGTCGACATAGGTCCACGAGTGTATGGGGGTAACCCAGGCATACTATCAGCGCTTTCAATGCCTTTGAGGTCGTCTGCGGTGTAAAGTGCTTTAACTTTAATTCCTTCCGGGGTCATCCAGTCGAGTGAATCAACAGATTTTCCCTTCATTTGTTTGGAGGCGAGTTCTGCCCATTTCTCTAATTTTGGCTGCTCTGACATCATTTACTCCTTTTGTGCATGAGATCATTACCCCGGCAGGGGCTTGAGTGAGTTGTACCTATGAACGTTCGCAAAGCTCAACGAGTACGCCACCCGTCGCTTTAGGATGCAGAAAAGCGATTTTGGCACCGCCTGCGCCTATTCGTGGTTGCTGATCTATGAGCTGTATTCCTTTATCTTTTAGTTCCTGCAAAGCCTCATCAATATTGGCGACCCTGAAGGCTACGTGTTGGAATCCCGTGCCTTTCTTTTCAATGAATTTTGCTACTGGTCCATCTGGTGCGGTAGATTCAAGCAACTCAACTTCACTTTCTCCAACTGGGAAGAACGCCGTAGTCACTTTTTGGGTTTCGACCGTTTCCGACCCTTCAAACTTAAGGCCAAGTATCTCGGACCAAAAGTTTTTTCCATCATCAATGCTATTTACGGCTATTCCTAAATGATCAATTTTAAGTATTTCCATTACATCCCTCCAGTGAGTGAAATTTGTTACGTAAAATATGTTATCGAATGAGCAACTTTCAGTAGCCCAATGAGGCTCTATTATTTCTCAGAACCAGAACCCTGACCAGGTTGTTGTGGGTTTGCCATCATCCCTTGCCAGACCATTTCGAACATAATGTTTGCCTGTTCGGAGAGAGATCCTTTCTGACCGCGAAGAATCCACATAAAAAAACTGCGTTGAACAAAACCCATTAAAAAATCAAGCAGAGTGCTAGCCCTGACGTGTGGATTGAGAATCCCTTCTTTTTGCCCCTGTCTCAGAACATCAATCATGAGTGACATCATCCTGGGTTGGTCGAAAGTTTCGTCTGCCATCCATGTTTTCATTGGCAGGGTCATAAAGACAATCCTGCCGAGGCCTTCATGGCGCTCGTAGTAATCGAGCTGCAACCAGAAAACCTTACGAAGTTTTTCTTTAAGATTTTCTATGCCTTGTAGGTGATCAACGATTCGATCCGTTAGTTTACCCATCCAGATGTCGACGAATGCGAACACTAACCGTTCTTTGCTGCCGTAATGTTTGTAGATCGTGGTAAAGCTGACGCCAGCTTTATTGGCAATATCGCGAATGGATGCACGGTGGAAATCAGAGCTGGAGAAAACTTCCAGAACAGCCTTCTCAAGTCGCTTGTGTATATCTTCGTTCAGTTCATCTGACATATTGCTCTGTTTGCTATAGTTTAAAAACTTTGTTCTTGTTATAGGGAAATTTCCCGGTTGAATTGGTAGGGTAAAACCATTACCAGTGTGATAAATGTAGTATCGTTATTGCTGATTAAAAAACTTAATTTGCTGAATTGTCGTGAAAAAAAATGTGACAGCTTGTTGAGGTTCTTTTGTCGGATAACAATGTTACACATATGTTGTAATGTATTGCTCAAATCTTTACAAGTAAAAAGCTATATTGTGCTCATTCATGTCTTTTAAAGTGTGGAAACAGAAAAAAACATAAAGACCAAGTAAAGAGGCGTCTGTGTGTCATTGCAGATGCGGTTTGGTAATTTGGGACTAATGCTGCGAACCCTGCTTTGTGGATTTGCTCTACTGCAAGCTTTAGAGGTAACCTCAAAATATCCATTAGAGCAGGGCTGTGTTCATGTGTGTATTGCTTTTTTACTAAAAACATTACTATAACAGCTACTTGCCGAATAGGGACAGTAAAACACCTGCAGAAACCGCAGACCCTATAACACCGGCAACATTTGGTCCCATAGCGTGCATAAGAAGGAAATTGCCGGGATCTTCTTTCTGGCCAACTACCTGAGACACTCTGGCCGCCATAGGTACAGCCGAAACACCAGCCGAACCGATAAGCGGGTTAATGTTAACATTCATGAGTTTATTCATAAGCTTCGCAAGAAGGACACCAGAGGCAGTGCCTATGGCGAATGCGGTTACCCCCAGAGTGAGAATAGCAAGGGTTTCTATCTTTAAGAACTGCTCGGCAGTTGCCGTTGCCCCAACAGTTACGCCAAGAAAAATCGTGATGATGTTGATAAGAGCGTTTTTTGAGGTATCTTCAAGTCTGCCGACAACTCCTGATTCTCTGAACAGGTTGCCGAGCATTAGCATACCGATGAGTGTTGCGGCCGGAGGTACCATCAACGAGACTATAATTGTTACAACAATTGGAAAGATAATTTTTTCTCTTTTTGTCACATCCCGAAGCTGGCTCATCCTAATTGATCTTTCTTTCTTTGTGGTGAGCAAGCGCATAATTGGTGGCTGGATTATTGGTACCAGGGCCATGTAAGAATACGCGGCAATGGCAATAGGTCCAAGAAGATGCGGGGCGAGCCTTGAAGAGAGGAAAATTGCAGTAGGTCCATCTGCTCCCCCTATAATTCCAATGGAAGCAGCTTCCTGCGCAGTGAAAAGTCCACAGGCGATTGCGCCAATAAAGGTGATGAAAATACCAAATTGGGCAGCTGCACCAAGAAGCAGTGATTTGGGGTTGGCAATAAGTGGTCCAAAGTCAGTCATTGCTCCCACACCCATAAATATAAGTGGAGGAAATATACCCAGATGATCTCCCTGGAATAAATAATATAGTAAACCACCGGGTTGGATTGTATGGATGACGTTGCCCTTAATTTCCATTACCGGCGGTACCATTAAATCAGCAAAAGGGAGGTTGGTCAGCAAGACGCCAAAGGCTATGGGGACAAGAAGGAGTGGTTCAAATTTTTTTACAATTGCCAGATAAAGGAGTAGGCAGGATATGCCGATCATGATGATTGTCCCAATAGTCAGGCCGCTAAATCCTGTACTTTGGACGAATTCGAGAAGAGCTTCCAGCATGGTAGGTATCTCCCTTTAAAATGACAGGACAACCAGGATGTCGCCGGCATTAACCGATACGCCCTTAGTCGTGTTGATTTCCTGAACCACGCCATCGGCGGGGGCCATGATTTCGTTTTCCATCTTCATTGCTTCTAGTATCAAAAGAGTTTGGCCTTTAGTGACATTATCTCCGACATTAACCGCAACCTGGAGCACTGTTCCCGGCATGGGGGCGACAATGGTTCCTCCGGAGGTAACAGCTTCCATCTTGGCAGGCGCGTGGGCTGGTTGAACACTTGCTGCGGGTTTAGGGGTGGTGTTTTTCGGAGGAACAACAGTTTTTTGTTGATTAGGTTGGGACGCAATTTCTTCAGCCAATTCCTCGATTCCTACCTTGTATTCGCTGCCGTTTACAACAACTCTGAACATTTTCATCTATTTGATCTCCGTTGGTATTTTAAAATCTACTGTTCATCTGTTCGATAATACCTGCCCGATTCCAGACGGGTGAACGATCTTCAATTTTCTCAATGTTTTTAATCACTATACGTCCAACCGACGTTTTCATTTTCATGGCAATTACACTGGCGATTACCGCCACAAGTTCATTGTCATCCAGGTGGGGCTCGACTTTGGGGGCTGGTAATTTTTCTTTTATGGAGGCTGTTGGTGTAATTTGTATTGGTTTTTTCTTGGAATTATTAAGAATTTTATCCATCAAAGAAATGATAAATTGCAGGATAATAAGTGCAACGAAAGTAATTCCCATCCCAAGAATGGTTGTAATGAGCCCAGCCAAAAGTTTGTCCGAAATAGACAAGGACTGCATGACCTCGGGATTGGCGAATTGTGCCATCAATTCCGTAACGATCATAATCTTTCTCTCCAGTTAAAGTGGTATGTTGCCATGCTTTTTGGCAGGTCGTTTTTCCCGTTTCCCCTCAAGCATATTAAAGACGTCGATAATTCTCTGGCGGGACGTATGTGGTTCGATAACATCGTCAACAAAACCACGTTCTGCTGCCTTGTATGGGGTGGCGAACTCGGCTGCGTAATCTTCGAGTATTTTCTGTTTGGTTGCGGTTTTATCTTCTGCCTTGGCTATATCGTTTTTAAAGATGATGTTTACAGCGCCTTCCGAGCCCATAACAGCAACCTCTGCTGACGGCCAGGCAAAAACCATGTCAGCGCCGAGGGATTTGGAACACATGGCGACATAGGCCCCCCCGTATGCTTTTCGGGTGATAAGGGTCACTTTGGGGACGGTTGCCTCGCTATAAGCGTAGAGAATTTTTGCGCCATGTCGGATTATGCCGCCATATTCCTGAGACGTGCCTGGCAGGAATCCCGGGACGTCAACTATGGTAAGTAAAGGAATGTTGAAAGCGTCGCAGGTTCTGATAAACCTGGCCGCTTTATCGCCGGCGTTCATATCGAGACAGCCGGCCATGACATTTGGTTGGTTGGCGACGATCCCGACTGATTTACCGTTGACTCTGGCAAACCCCGTTATAAGGTTGGTTGCGAAATAGGCTTGATATTGCATGAATTCCCCATCATCAACAATGGGATGGATTACATCAAGTATATTGTAAGGTTTGTTTGGGTTTTCCGGGATCAAATCATCCAATTGATTAATATGTCGATTGATGTCGCTGCTGGTTGGCAATGCAGGGCTTTTTTCCATACTGTTGGAGGGCAGGTATTGGATCAGTTCTCTGATTTTCGCGAGACATTCCAGTTCGGAGTCGGCGATAAAATGAACATTGCCGCTGACACTGTTATGAGTCATCGCCCCACCGAGATCTTCTGCTGATACTATCTCCCCTGTAACCGTCTTAATGACCTGCGGGCCGGTTATAAACATCTGTGATGTCTTGTCGACCATGAAAATGAAATCGGTAAGTGCCGGAGAATACACTGCACCACCGGCGCATGGCCCCATAATGGCTGATATCTGGGGGATTACTCCAGAATATATGGAGTTTCTGTAGAAGATGTCGCCGTATCCAGACAGGGCATCGACTGCCTCCTGGATCCTGGCCCCTCCCGAATCGTTCAGACCTACGATAGGAGCACCCACCTTGGCCGCACTATCCATGGCTTTGACGATCTTTCTTGAATGCATTTCACCCAGCGATCCTCCGGTTATGGTAAAGTCCTGCGAATAAGCAAAGACAACTCTCCCTTCAACCTGCCCATATCCGGTAACGACCGATTCACCCTCGAACTCGAGCTTGTCCATGCCAAATCTGGTGCACCTGTTTTTGACGAAAGCATCCATTTCGATGAAAGTGCCTTCGTCAAAAAGATGCAGAAGTCTTTCTCTTGCACTCATCTTGCCTTTACTTCGCTGTTTCTTTAGTCGCTCTTCTCCTCCCCCAAGGGCGATTTTTTCTTTTTTGTTCAGCAAGAGTGCTCTTTTGTCTAAAGACATGTTTCGTGCTCCTTGGTTTAGTTTTGTCTCTATCCCCAGCCTGCATGTTGCCGTGGGTTGGGCAATGGCTGTTCTGTATTACTTATTGGTTGGTTAGACTACTCCGTTGGGGTGACGTACCGGATAATTTCGGGGTTTGCCATACCTTGCCAGACCATCTCAAATAGGTCGTTTGCCTCTTCGACAAGGCTGCCCTGTTTGCCTCGTATTATCCACATAAAGAACGTGCGTTGAATGAATCCGAGCATAAAGTCAAGAAGGGATCCCGCCCTGACGTTCGGGTTGATAATGCCTTGTTGTTGCCCCTGTTTAAGTACGGCAAGTATGAGGCTCACTCTTTTTCTCTGGTCGAAGGATTCATCCGTCATCCAAGTCTGCATGGGCAGGGTCATGAAGAGAATGCGGCCGAGTCCCTCATTTCGTTCATAGTAATCAAGGTGCAGCCAAAACACTTTTCTGAGTTTTTCCTTGAGGTCCTCAATGCCGTTGAGATGATCCGCAATGCGGTTGGTGAGTTTGCCCATCCAGATATTGACAAAAGCGAAGAGAAGTCTCTCTTTGCTTCCGTAATGCTTGTAGATAGTTGTGAAGCTTACACCTGCCTTTTCTGCTATTACGCGTATGCTGGCTTTATGAAAATCTGAAGTGGAAAAAATTTCCATAACTGCCTTTTCCAGTCGTTGTTTTACCTCTGGATTGAGTTCATCTAACATCGTTACTTTTAATTTGTCCCGCAGATTATGGTTACTATTGATTGTTCGATGGTAAAATATTTAAAAAAATACATAAATCGAAAAATTTCTTATATGACTGTCGTGCTGTCCTGGAACATTGTTTGTGTTTATGAAGAAAATGTTATGTTTTGTAACATGCCAATATGAATGTATAAAAATACAGTTTTTTGTGGTTGTTGTTTGTTCAAGAGTAACAATGTTACACTTTTATTTAAATGATATATAATTTGTTTGTCAAGGAGAAAGCGCTGATGGTCGTGTCAAGATTCGACACTTGTTTGTGAACATACCCAAATTACAAAAAATCTGCTGTCTGTTATCAGGCTGGTTTAGCCCTCTGTTTCTTTTTAGAAAAAAATACTATTATCAGGCTGCCTCCTAGGCTATAGTTCTATAGTTGTTAATTTTGAGTTCGCGCAGAGTGTCTGGGATCTCGCTTGGTCTCTTGTTTGGAATAGAGAGGAAGGTCGAATGCACATCAGTGGTTCTTTTAAGATTGGAGACATCCAACTCATCTGGTTGAGTGGTGGAAATTTTAGACTGGATGGGGGGGCAATGTTTGGTGCGGTACCGAAGGTGCTGTGGCAAAAAAGTTATCCAGTCGATGCGGAAAACACAATCCCGATGTGTAATGATCCCCTCCTGATTATAACAACAAAAAGCATTATTCTTATTGACACCGGACTTGGTGATCAACTTACTGAAAAACAAAAAAGTATTTTCAGAGTCAGTGATGAATGTAATCTAATCGCTCAATTGGAAGCCTATGGTATACGGCGAGAAGAAGTGACACATGTCGTTCTGACCCACTGTGATTTTGACCATGCGAGCGGTATCCAAACATACATTCAGCGAGGGATAAAAGAGCCGACCTTCCCTGAGGCTATTCATTTTATTCAAAAAAAAGAATGGGAGGATGTCCAGAACCCTCATCTGCGTGCACAATCCACCTATTTTGCGGATAATTTTTCTCAAATACTAAAGAGTAATCAACTGGTATTACTTGAGGGGGAGAGAGAAATCGCCCCCGGGATTATCCTACGTCCTACTGGTGGCCACACGCGGGGGCATCAATTCGTTGAAATCAGATCTGGGGATCAGGTGGCTGTTCATCTTGGGGATCTCTTTCCGACGCATGCGCATTCAAACCCATTGTGGGGGATGGCTTACGACAACTTTCCTCTTGAGGTAATAGATCGTAAGAAGGAGTTGTTTGACCACTATATTCCTCAGAACAGTTGGTTTACGTTTTATCACGATCCCTTTGTCAGGGCATGCAGATTGGATACAGGGTACAAGGTGAAAGACACATGGCCGGTTGAGATGTCCGATGAATTGGTAAGATCACATATAAAAAACAGCCGGCAATGAGTGTTGGATAAACAAAGAAAACAATATATCTAGAGGTTATCGGTTATGAGTATAAAAACATTCCGGGCAATGGTTGTTGAGGAAAATGGAAAAGATGGCTTCTCACGTTCAATAAAGGAAAAAACCGTCGAACAGTTGCCAGATGGCGATGTTTTGATAAAAGTTATCTGGACTTCTCTTAACTATAAAGATGCGTTGTCGGCTAATGGTAACAGGGGGGTGACAAAGCAATATCCTCATACCCCTGGTATTGATGCGTCAGGGGTTGTTGTGGAGAGCAGCAGTGATGCCTTTCACACTGGTGATGAGGTTATTGTTACCAGTTATGATCTGGGGATGAATACCTCCGGGGGGTTTGGACAGTATATCAGGGTGCCGGCAGCCTGGGTGGTTCCATTGCCCGCCGGGCTCGATCTCCGGGAGAGTATGATTTTTGGTACAGCTGGTTTTACTGCCGGCATGTCTGTTTATGCCCTTATCAACAGTATTCCGGCAAATAAGGGAGATATTCTGGTTACGGGGGCAACAGGCGGTGTCGGTAGTCTGTCTGTAGCTTTGCTCGCGGGCCTTGGCTATTCGGTGACTGCAGTCAGCGGGAAAGATGGCGTAGAACCGTTTCTTACAGGTCTCGGTGCCCGGAAAATTCTTTCAAGAACTGAGGCTACCGTCGGCAATGAACGTCCATTACTTAAGGGGATCTGGGCGGGAGTGATCGACACAGTTGGTGGGGAGATTCTAGCGACTGCTATCAAGTCTACGGATCTTCAGGGAGTTGTCACCTGTTGCGGTAATGTTGCCTCTCCTGAGCTCCCGTTAACTGTTTTTCCCTTTATCCTTCGCGGAGTTTCCCTTGTCGGAATTGACTCCCAGAATTGCCCCATGAAGCAACGGCGTGAGGTCTGGAAGCACCTTGGTTCCGACTGGAAACCAGCCCAGTTGAATGATCTTTGCCGCGAGGTATCCCTCGATGATCTGGGGAGAGAAATTGAATTGATTCTAAAGGGTGGGCAGACTGGCAGGATTATTGTCCGAATGGATGTATAACGAAAAGTGGAGACGAAATTGTATTAAAATGAAAAGCAGAAGGAGTGTTGAATTAATATATTTGGAATACAGCTCTGGTCTGCACCTTCGACTGAAGAGGCAAAAGAGGTATTAACTGAGAAACAGGAAGACTTTATGAAAAGAACTGGTTTTGTGTACGATGACAGGTATCTGTTGCACGATACAGGAGGATTTCATCCTGAATCACCGGAACGGTTAAAAGCGATCTGTAAGAGGCTCTCAGAATCCGGATTATTGGAAAAACTCATCCTTATTGAGCCAGACAAGGCCAACCAGAGGTGGATAGAAGCTATCCACAGTATTCACTATATTATGCGCTTTGATGAGGCTTGCATTTCGGGTTTGACCGAATTCGAGCATCCTGATAATGCGATCTGTCGGGACACCTATGAGATTGCTCTCTTGGCAGTCGGTGGGGTTCTTAAGGCCATTGATATGGTGATGAAAGGTGAGATAGACAATGCTTTTTGCGCGGTCCGCCCACCAGGACACCATGCAGAGGCTGATAAGCCCATGGGATTCTGCTATTTCAACAACGTTGCAATTGCGGCAAGGTATGTCCAAAAGGAATATAATATCAAGAGGGTCGCCATTATCGACTTTGACGTTCACCACGGTAATGGCACACAGCATATTTTTGATCGCGACTCCACTGTATTGTATTATTCAATTCACGAGCATCCTTCTTTTGCCTATCCAGGGACCGGCAGGGAATTCGAGGTCGGCATTGGTGAGGGCGATGGGTGTACTGTAAATTCTCCTGTCCTGCCGGGGAGAGGCGATGATGAGTATCGCCGCTTGATAATGCAGGACCTTGTCCCTGCTGTTAAAAAGTTTAAGCCGGAATTCATCATCCTGTCGGCCGGTTTTGACGCCCATGAAACTGACATGATGTCCGGTACTAACCTGTCGACTGATGGATATGATTTCGTTTCAGAAGTGATCATGAATCTGGTTGACCGATTTACCGGTGGCCGGGTTGTGTCGGTGCTGGAAGGTGGTTATAATCTCGACGTTTTACCAATCCTGGTTGAAAATCATATCAAGATGCTGGCGCGATCAGCTAGCTAAGACAGTTGGTACTCATTCATTTACTGAGATAAAAGAAGTTTTCTAGGAGGTATTATGTTTGTAGGCGATAGAATGTCAAAAAACCTCATTACTGCGGGTCCGGAAATGACAATATTCGATGCCAAAACTCTTATGTTGGAAAAGAACATTCGCCATTTGCCGATTGTTGACGGGGACGGCAAGCTAATAGGTATAGTCACGGACCGTGATATTCGCGATTCGATGCCATCGACCCTGCTAAAAAAACCGGACTATGATATTACCCTGGCCAAAATAGGTAATCATCCTGTTGGCGATATAATGACCAAAAAACCAATGGCCATTTATGCATATTATACAATTCAGGATACTCTACTGGTCATGCAGAAGCGGAAAGTAGGGGCCTTGCCGGTAATTGACGAAGATGGATATCTCAAGGGAATTTTATCGACACGAGATCTGTTGACCGCTTTTGTAAATATAATGAACATAGATGAACCCGGTAGTCTGTTATGTATTCTCGTCGATGAAAAACAGGGACAGATGAAGAAAATAGTAGATATTGTAACAGAAGAAAAAATTTCTTTGGGGAGTGTGTTGGTGGCAAGGGATTGGGATAAGGAAAGAAAAGTAGTTTTTCCTTATTTGTTGACCAACAATGTTATCAACGTAAAAAAGAAGTTGCTGGCAGCTGGCTTTGAACTGATCGATCCCATGGAGTGGTATCTGAAGCAGTTACCCCAGAAAAGCTAGGAGGTTGTCCAGGAATAGATATTTTGATTACAATCGACGCATGTAAAAATATACGCACAGACATACAAGCGATATTACGAGCCTTGCTTTTTCTTATGGTTCTGCTCCCTAAAGTAAGGAGGAAATTTCCTTCGTATTGATAATTGGTTTTTAATGAATTCTTCTCTGTCTTATGGAAAGTAAACGTTAGGTGTTTGAATTTATTGATCATTTTATGTAATTGTTAAAGGCAGTCTAGCTAAAAAGCTGGAGGAGGCAGGGTGGTGTAGAAGCGTCTAGCTGGCCATATGCCTGATGAGTGAATGGATTTATGTTGAGTCGTTCTTTCTCATTGAGGCCTCGGTTTCAAGCATTTCTGCTTTATGGATTGTGATGCTGGTCTGACCACTTTATGACATAGTTTTCATCCTGAAACGAGGCCTTTTATTCTAAATTGAGGCGTTCGATAAATTTAACCGCAGGCATATAGGTAATATCGGAGTCTGCGCTTACCTCCGAGGATTAAATTTTGAGAACAACGAAGAGTTGGGGTAAAAGGCCTCGTTTCAGGATGAAAACTACATAGAATATTTGTTTCGAGGATTGTGTCGGAAATGATAAAATACGATCTCTCATTACCTGGAAACAGCTACAATCAATTGAGATCCATACTGCTTCAGGCTGAAGAATATATTCTGGTAGATATTATTTTGGAAATTTAGAGAGTTATGAGTAAAAAATCGATATTGATATTTGGGTTTAACCTGATTTTTATTGTATTACCTTTGTTTGATGTTGCCGTGTACGCTGTTGAAAAGGGGTATGAACAGGGGCTGACGAAAACCCAATTATCAGAGAACAGGGGCACGGAGTTTGGTAATAACCTATCTGAGATAAATATAGGGTGGCGGTATTATCGCGGTGAAGGGGTGGATGTCGATAAGGTTATAGCTTTTCAGTGGTTTCTGCTAGCTGCTAGAAATGGCAATCAAAATGCCCAAATTAAAGTGTCCAATATGTACTACCTTGGTGAAGGGGTAGTCAAAGATGAGCAGAAGTCATTCTATTGGGCGAAAAAGACAGCCGAGAAGGGAGTTGCCAGTGCCCAGTACAATCTGGCAATGATGTATGATAATGGTACAGGGACGGAGCAATCGAGTGCAAGTGCTGCGGAATGGTACAAAATGGCTGCTGAACAGGAATATGTTTTGGCTCAAAATACATTAGCCTGGAGATACAGTAAGGGAATCGGTGTTGAGCAAAATAGTGCAAAGGCTGCCTTCTGGTATCAAAAATCTGCCGAAAATGGTGATGCTTTTGGCCAGTATAATATCGGCAGAATGTTTGCAAAAGGGGAGGGGGTAGAACGTGATGAGCAGAAAGCTTTTTTGTGGTGGATGAAATCAGCTCAAAATGGATTTATTCTCGCCCAAAGCAGGTTGGGTTACAATTATGCAAAAGGATTAGGCGTCGATAAAGATCCCAGGCAGGCATTTAGGTGGTGGACTGTAGCTGCAGAGGGAGGCAATGCAGTAGCCAAAAGAAATCTTCAGCTATTGTGTCAAGAAGACCCTCAAGCCTGTCGGGCACCAGCTGCAAAAGACTAATTTTGATCCTTGTCTTTTTTGCTCGGCAAAAGAGATTGAAACAATGTGTCAATTTGGCGTTGATTCCTTTGCCAATTCTTCCGGACTTAAGTTCCAAAAAGGATTTCCGTCAGCAGTTAAACGAACCTTAAACACGAAACTGTCACCCTGTTTAATTTTTGCCGCCATAAATACATCTTTCCCATCGATTACCGCCCAACTTCCGCTTACTTTGGTTTTGATTCCCGTTCGAATGCCGGTCTCTTTAGCGGTTCTAAAGGCTACGGGACAAAGGTGTACAAGTATTTCATCACCACCTTCCTCCAAAATGAAGGCTGTTCCGGGAGCCATCCCAGGGAGAGGGGTAACTTCTTCGAATCGTAGAATATTTCCTTTTAGAGAGTCCCTTTCCTTGGCATTGTAAAGTCTATTGTATGGGGAATTCTTTTCCCATCCGATATAGTTGCCATGGTCAGCAGCTTCAGCCACTGAAAAGAGGCAGAAAATGACGGCTATTACTGTGCAGTAATGGAGCATGCTGTTTGTCGTGGGGATTCGCATTTTTAGTCTCCTGAAAGATATAATTGCTCCGTGATCTAGTTATTCTACATTCCTCTCCCATCATAAACTTCCATGAGGGAGATACCTGGCAGGAATAGTCAAAATAAATAATCACTTTTTTCTGTTTTGTCTGAAAAAATCTTCTAGAAAATGTTTCCTCCAGCCGTCGGTTTGACGTAATTGTTCCGGTTCATCCTGCCTTGTGGAATTAATTGTTTTTACCAGCCGCTTTAGTTCTGAACTGTTGCCAATAAGACAAGGGTCAATACCTAGTAAATCACATTTTAACGTAATGAGTTTGTTGAGATTTTCCATGCTGATTTTGTCGTTTTTGCTGAGACGCACAGGATGATGGAGATCAGGGTATGTCGACTCCTGCTGTTCTAAAGTCGTTTCGATAATGGCGATTATTGTCTTGCCATATTTTGCGGTAGATTTGTCAGATAGCCCGGTTTGCGATTTCAGATCGAGAATGTTTACAGGTTTTTGTCTGGCGATTTCAAAGAGAATAGTGTCTTTAATGACATGTCCGCGAGGTCGATCGACTTTTCTTGCCACTCCCTCACGCCAGGTTGTCAGATTTTTGAGAATGGCTAATCCCTGTTTGTCGAGATGGCTGTTCCCTCTGATCTTTTGAAAGCGTGCATTGTCGGTTGGTCCGGAATAGCTCGCCGGATTGTTGAGCAGGTTGAGTTCTTCCTGTAGCCAGGATTTTATTTTCGGGCCAATAATTCGGTTAAGTAGAACGATTCTTACCGCCCTGAGATAGCGGACATCATCAAGGGCATATCGTGTTTGATCATCGCTGAGTGGTCGTTGCAACCAGTTAGTACGAGTCTCCTCTTTAGAAAGAGATATGTCGAGGAGTTCCTTCACCAGATTGACCAAGGAGAGCGTAGCTGGAAGGTTGGAAAAACCTGCTGCTAATCGAGTATCGAAGATATTTTGCGGCGTTGCTCCGGTCGCTCGTTGCAAAATTGCAAGATCCTGAGGTGCATCATGAAAAATCTTGATGACTCCCCGGTCCGAAAGGAGTTTGCCGAGCGTTTGTAAGTTTTTTATGACGATGGGGTCAATGAGATAGCACTCTTCGTCGGATAACGCTAACTGGATAAGGCCCAATTGTGGGTAATAAGTACGCTCCCAGACAAATTCGGTATCCAGAGCTACAGCATCGGTTTTTCGAGCCCGTTGTACCAGATTGTCTAATTCTGCTTCATTTTGAATAAGAGTATTAGTTTTTTCCATAAGATTGGCTGATCAGTGACTTAGAAATGCTTTTGTTCTTTTTTATAAGAAAAGCATGTTCATGAAGGGGTGTATCCCGCTATTTTAGAGTCCCTTGGGAGGGCACTTCTGTCAGCGGGGTTGGTTGCGACTGCTAGTATTTTTAGCAAGGTTACATGGTGCATTATTTATTGATGATCTTCTGCTTAAGAAGACATAAAGAAGCAGAAAAAACAAGAAATATTCTTCTTTTATGCTGTATATTTGTAATATTTTTCTTATTGTCGGATAGAAATAGTTACAGAATACATATTTGTCGGTGCCAAAACTATGCTTGTCTATATACTCAAAAGAATCTTACTGATGATACCGACCCTTATCGGAGTGATGGTAATTACCTTCGCTATCACCCAGTTTGTGCCTGGTGGTCCGGTTGAAAAGATGATAGGTGAGATTGAGGGACTCAGTGGTGGGGGCGGGGAGGTGAGATCCAGTTCGTCAGCACTGTACCGCGGAAATTCCGGGCTTGACGAAGAAAAAATTAATCAATTGAAAAAATTGTATGGATTCGATCAGCCGCCTGTGACCCGCTTTATCAATATGATGAAAAATTATATCGTCTTTGATTTTGGAAATTCCTATTATTATCATCAAAGCGTGGCTGAGCTTGTCGTCTCACGTATGCCGGTTTCTATGTCTCTTGGATTTTGGGGATTTTTGATTGTTTACGGGGTCTGTATTCCACTCGGAATTAAAAAGGCAGTGACTGATGGTTCGCGCTTTGATGTCATCAGTTCATCGGTTATTCTTGTTGGTTATGCCATCCCCGGCTTTGTTTTGGGGGTCCTTTTAATTGTTCTCTTTGGCGGCGGGAGTTTCTGGTCAATCTTTCCTCTTCGAGGGCTTGTTTCCGATAATTGGCAGGATTTGAGCGTTGGCATGAAAGTAGTTGATTATCTTTGGCACATGGTTTTACCAATAACGGCAACAGCAGTCAGCAGTCTTGCCGTTATGACCATGCTCACCAAGAACTCCTTTCTTGAGGAGATTCGAAAACAGTATGTGCTTACAGCAAGGGCCAAGGGCCTTTCTGAAAACCATGTGATGTATAAGCATGTCTTTCGAAACGGTATCATTCCCATCATAACTGGTTTTCCTGGTTATTTTGTTGCTTCCTTTTTTACCGGTAGCCTGCTCATTGAAACCATTTTTTCTTTGAATGGCATGGGGTTACTTGCCTATGAATCGGTTCTCAATCGCGACTATCCAGTGGTTCTCGGAACGCTCTATTTCTTCACACTTATTGGTCTTATCTCAAGATTGCTGTCCGATTTGAGTTATGTACTGGTTGATCCCCGCATCAGTTTTGAGGGCCTAGATGAGTAGATCGAATCTCCCTGCCAGTAAGCTAAAACTTGCAGTATCGAAAAAAAGGGCCAGGACCTGGCAACGATTTAAACGCAACAAGCGGGGGTATTACAGCCTCATTCTCTTTGCGATTTTGTTCGGGATAAGTTTGATGGCTGAGGTGGTCAGTAATGACTCACCGCTTCTGGTGAAGTATGATGGAAAGCTATATTTTCCTATTTTCGTTTCATATCCAGAGGTTACTTTTGGTGGTGATTTTGAGACCGAGACTGATTATCGTGATCCCTATATCCTCGAAAAATTGCACAAACCAGGGAATTTCGTTCTGTTTCCCATTAATAGAAATAGTTACAATACCATCAATGAGGAAATTGTCGGTCCGGTTCCCTCACCGCCGACCAGAAATAATTTTCTCGGGACCGATGATAGGGGCAGAGACGTCTTAGCCAGAATTATCTACGGTTTCAGGTTGAGTATCCTTTTTGGCCTGGCACTCACCTTTACAGGGACTTTGGTCGGGGTGGTCGCAGGAGCTGTACAAGGGTATTTCGGTGGTCGTGTAGATCTTTTGGTTCAACGATTTATCGAGATATGGGGAGCCATGCCGGAATTGTATCTCCTGATAATTTTTGCCTCGATATTTAAGCCGAGTATTTTTCTTCTGCTCTTTCTGCTATCATTGTTCAGTTGGATGGGGTTATCAGACTATGTTCGGGCAGAATTTTTACGAGGCAGAAATCTTGAATATGTTAATGCAGCCAGAGCCCTGGGTGTCGGAAATGTAACCATAATGTGGCGACATCTTTTACCCAATGGCTTAACGCCGGTTATAACCTTTCTTCCTTTCCGGATTTCTGCTGCGATATTGGCTCTTACGAGCCTGGATTTTTTAGGTCTGGGAGTGCCACCCTCTACACCAAGTCTTGGTGAATTGCTTGCAGAGGGAAAGGGGAATATCGAAGCCTGGTGGCTTTCGTTATCCACTTTTGTTGTTCTTGTTGGCATGTTGATTCTGCTCATTTTTATAGGGGAAGCGTTGCGAGAGACCTATGATCCAAGAAAAAACTAAATTCAGCTTAGTCTGAGGCCTTTGAAATTGAATTATTAGATTGAGAATCGCTCTTGTCGACTATTGGAATTTTTGCAGAGAGTTTCTATATATTGACTTCTTGCCTATCTGATTATATCGTAGGACGAGTTGTGTTTTTTTATTTGATAATAACGAAGTTAGATAATTTTATTTTCGGTCCCTGAACAGTCACAGACTCAAACTCCATGAAAAGTAACCCAATTGCAAAGCTCGGCAATACCGGACTTTATGTGCTGACTGATCTCGGACGAATGGCTATTTTCCTTCTGAAGTCCCTTCGAGGAATGTTCAGGCGTCCGTTTAGATTGAAAGAACTTGTGCGACAGGTGCATTTCATTGGTGCAGGTTCTTTGATAGTAATTTTTTTCACCGCATTATCTACCGGGATGGTACTTGGTCTACAGGGGTACTATTCTCTGAGTAAGTTCGGCGCCGAAGGGATGCTTGGTTCTGCTGTTTCTCTTACTCTGATTATGGAACTCGGCCCTGTGCTGACCGCTTTAATGGTTGCAGGGCGAGCTGGTTCTGCTATGTGTGCAGAGATCGGTATTATGAGAATTTCCGAACAGATCGATGCTCTGGACTGTATGGCCATTGATCCGTTTCGATATTTTATCACTCCGAAATTTCTCGCTATGCTCATTGCTATGCCCCTTCTGACCGCAGTTTTTGATGTGGTTGGTATTGCAGGCGGTTATATTGCTGGTGTTGGAATGATGGGGGTTAGTCCCGGAAGCTATATTCAGGGTATGCAGACAAGTGTTACCAATCACGATATTCAGATAGGAATAATAAAGTCTTTTGTTTTTGCTCTGCTAGTGGTTTGGATTTGCTCGGGGCGGGGATTTTTTGTCCGCGAAATTCGAGGGGCTGGATTCGGTGCGGAAAGTGTCAGTCGGGTAACAACTCAGGCCGTTGTTTTTTCTTCTATCTCCGTACTTGTTTTTGATTACCTTTTGACTGCGGTACTTCTGTAATGAACTCTGCTATTGAATTTAAAAATGTGGTTAAAACCTTTGTCAAAAAAGATGGTGGTATCCAGTATGTACTCAATGACGTCAATTTTTCAATTCCGACTGGCAAAACCACTGTTATTGTCGGTGGGAGCGGTCAGGGGAAAAGTGTTACTCTGAAACTCGTCTTGGGACTCATAGAAACTGATTCAGGAAAAATCTTCGTCCATGATAAGGATGTTACGGGTGTTAGGGGAAGGGATCTTGAGCAGCTTCGCACTCAATTTGGGGTTTTGTTTCAGGGGTCAGCTCTTTTTGATTCGCTGACTGTTTTTGAAAATGTTGCCTTGCCGCTGAGAGAGCTGACTCAAAAGACGGAAGAGGAAATTCAGAATCAAGTTGCGGCGACGCTCTCCCAATTCGAGCTTACCGGGCATGAAGAAAAATACCCAGCGCAGCTGAGTGGTGGTATGAAAAAAAGGGTTGGGTTAGCTCGTGCTATGCAACTCAAGCCTTCGATTATGCTTTTTGATGAACCTACCACAGGTCTCGATCCTGTTATGAGTAATGAAATATATCACCTTTTTGCCAGAACACAGGCCGAATTCGGATTTACTTCTGTTATTGTGAGTCACGACGTACCAAAAATATTTAATCTGGCTGATCAGATTATCATATTGAATAACGGCAAGATCGATGTATTCGACAGCCCAGAGGAAATTCAGTATTCTGAAAAAAAACATATTCAGGGATTTGTTCAATCAACAATGGGAGACATCTATCAAAGTCACCTGGTGGAATAATGAAAAATAATACTTTAGAAATGGTTGTTGGGTTGTTTATGATCATAGGTTTTGCCGCCTTTGTTTATCTTGCTTTGCAATTAGGAGAGGTGTCGTTTTTAACGAGCAGTAAAACATATGTTATTAAAGCGGAATTTAATAATGTTGCCGGAGTTAAGAAAGGCGCATCTGTTCAAGTTGCGGGTGTTGATGTAGGTCAGGTGACCTCGATCAAGCTCAGTAAGGATATGTACGCTATTCTGTCCCTGCAAATTGACAACAGTCTAAAAGTACCTATTGATTCAATGGCTTCAGTTAAGTCTCAAGGGATAATTGGAGATAAGTATATCCAGTTGAGTATTGGAGGGGACGAGAAGCTGTTCAAGCCCGGTGAAATAATAAAGGATACCGAGTCGTCGCTTGATATAGAATCTCTTATTAGTAAATTCGCTTTTGGTAGTGCAAAGTAGTGAACAATATGATTATTCAGGTCAACTGCAAAATTTATACTGCCTTTGATCGATAGTTTTAGTTTAGTTTTCTTTTTCGGGAATCGTTCCTTAGAAATTGTTTCATCAAAAATTGGTAATAATATGTAGCATTCCAGTAATTGTGATTGATACGCGTGATTATAATTTATGAACTATAGAGAAAAAAAATGAAAAAAATACTTTTATTGCTAGGGGTCCTTTGTAGCCTTTCGGTTGGAATAGTTTGGGCAGAAGAACCGAGTCCTCTCTCCGTTCTTAAACCGGTGCTGAATGATCTCACTGCTGTTCTAAAAGATAAAAATTTGAAAGGGAAAGAACATCTTGTCGAGCGAAGGGACAAGATTATGTCAATTGTTAAGCGTGAGTTCGATTTTAGAGAGATGTCAAAACGTGTTCTGGGAATAACGTGGCGACAGATTGATGAAAAGGAAAAGGATCATTTTACTGAGGTCATGACGAAGTTGCTGGAAAATGTATACATTGGCAAACTAGAGGGATATTCTGGTCAAGATATAGAATTCGTTGAAGAAATAGTCAAAGGCGATAGGGCTCAGGTTACGACTCTTGTAGAAAACGGTGATACAAAAATTCCAGTACACTATATCATGAATAAGACAGATTCCGGATGGATGGTGTACGATATCAACATCGAAGGTGTAAGCTTGGTGGCAAATTACAAAGCACAATTTAAGTCAATACTGCGTACAGAAGATTTCAAAGGTCTTGTTAAGGTACTAGAAGACAAGAATAGGTCCTTTCTTAAGGAGGCGCAATAGGATACCCATGGTTGAGTATACTGTTGAGCTACAGGAGTGTTGTTTTAACTTCCTTGATAAATCGGAGGCTGGGGTATTGCTGAAGAACCTGAAGAGGGTGTTATATCCGGCAGGAACAAAGATATTTCAAAAAGGAGATCCCGCCGATTGCTTGTATTTTGTTCAAAACGGACAAGTCGCTGTACAAAATAAAACAGGTTTTGGGGAAAGAATGCAAGTAATTGCTCTGCTTGACCCAGGGGCTCCTGTCGGAGAAAAAGGACTGTTCGGCGGTCGGGTTCGAGGGGCCACACTTACTGCGGTGAAAGATTCTGAGCTTCTTGTTCTGTCCCATGAATCATTTGAGACGTTAGCTAATGAGCAACCCTTTCTGGTAATCAAGTTGCTGAAATGGCTGTTGAATAGAGTTTCGTTACGTCTGGAAAAGAATTCTGAGCGTCTTGCCCTCGTTCTCTAAAAGGAGAAGGTGTGAGTTATAGATTATCTGACTAGCGCCAACGTTACGGAATTTTTAGGTTTTCGACCTCTCTCTTAATCGATTTTCTCTTCAATGGTGTTTTTTTCTAGCCAATCTGATATAAATTGATTACTTTTCCTTTCTTTTATTTTCTGATTCGTTGTTTATTTTGATCGTATTGTTGTTTTATGAAACTGCTTTTTGAAAAAATCACAGGGAAATCCCATCGGTACACGATAAGTGATAGCTGCTGGTTCCCCTCTGGAGATGAAAAGTTCCTCCTCGAAGCCAAGGCAATAATTTATGTTTCAAGGCGTGATAGCAAGACCGTGCATCTCAATGGAGAGTTAGAGGGGCAGCGTGTAGTTGCTTGCGACAGGTGTGGAGAGCAAGTAAGAGAAAAAATATTTTGCGATTTTGTCTATCTGGTTACAACCAGACAAGAAAAAGATACCGTAGATCGAGAGATTGAATGCAGTGATGAAGATATCATTACTCTGTATCTCAAGGAAGCGGAAATTGATGTTGATGAGATCTTGCGTGAGCAGGCCCTTTTGGCTATCCCGTTGAGAACTCTATGTAGTGAAGACTGTAAAGGTATATGCGCTGGATGTGGGGTTATCTTGAATAATGAAACCTGCTGTTGTTCTCTCGATAAGAGCAATTCAGCTTTTGCTGTTCTAAAAAAACTCACCAACTATTGATAAAATAAAAAATGGTATGATACATACCTAATTTGGAGGATAAAATGGCCCTACCCAAAAGAAGACATTCTCATTCCCGTACTCGAAAAAGACGCTCACATGATTTTCTTACTGCGCCTGGTCTCTCGGTTTGTGGAGATTGCGGTGAACCTAAACAGCCACATCGTTTATGCGGCAGTTGTGGCAAGTACAAAGGGAGAACTGTTTACTCTCTTGATACTGAAGTAAAATAGGAGAGTAGTGTGCAAATAGCCCTGGATGCCATGGGTGGAGACGATGGCTCAGAGAAACTGATTGCCGGGGCGCTGCTTGCTGTTAAGCAAACTGGCTTTTGTGTAAGTTTGGTTGGGGACGAAAGTCTTCTCAGTAAACACCTCGATATTTTAGCTCCTGATTCCAAGACTGCGAAGTTGATCAAGATTGTTCATTCTTCTCAGGTTGTTGATATGAATGAACATCCTGTCGATGCAATTCGAAAGAAAAAAGATGCGTCCATCATGGTAGCCTTTGATCTTGTTCATCGAGGAGAGGCTCATGCTGTTGTAAGTGCGGGTAATTCGGGTGCAACTCTGGCTGCAGCAATACGTAAACTTGGTCGACTGGAAGGGATTTCCCGTCCTGGTATTGCGTCAATTTTTCCGACCCTCAAAAAACCTGTAGTCATGATGGATATTGGCGCAAATGTCGATTGTCGCCCACAACATCTTTTCCAGTTCGGAGTAATGGCATCGGCATTTTCCCGTATTAATGATGTTACAAACCCTCGGGTGGGCCTGTTATCCAATGGTGAAGAAACAGGGAAGGGTAATAGCCTGATAAAAGAGACATTTCCATTGTTGGAAAAGAGTTCTTTGAATTTCATAGGTAATGTCGAAGGAAGGGATATTTTTCAGGGTGACGTTGATGTTATCGTCTGTGATGGATTTGTAGGCAATGTTTGCCTTAAAGTCAGTGAGGGACTTGCTGAGGCTGCCATGGAAATGCTAAGAGACGAAATAGTTAAATCGCTCCGTGCAAAAATAGGGTATCTTACTGGCAAAACACGCCTTTAAATCCTTTAAGAAACGTGTAGATTACGCAGAGTATGGTGGGGCTCCACTTCTTGGAATAGATGGAATTGGAATAATTTGTCATGGTAAATCAAGCTCTCATGCGATAAAAAACGCCATTTTGGAAGCTGCCAAGATGGCCAAGGGAAATATCAATAAGGATATCCTCGAAAGTCTTGCCACCAGCAATGTCGTCGAACATTTGGAGATGTAATGGGAACTGTTGTAATGGGGACCGGTTCATGTTTACCTGAAAGGGTTCTCACCAATGTTGAGCTCGAATCGATTGTCGATACGAGTGCTGATTGGATAAAAAGTCGAACAGGTATTGAAAGCCGGCATATAGGTGGAAAGGGTGAAAAGACCTACCAGCTTGCAACAAAAGCAGCAGAAAAAGCCCTCGCCGCTGCGGGTGTATCAGCCGAGGAAATTGGCCTTATAGTTGTCGGAACCATTAGCTCTCATATGCTTATGCCTTCAAGCGCCTGCTTTGTACAGACTGAACTTGGCGCAAAAAATGCTTTCGCCTTTGATCTTGAATGCGGCCTGTTCCGGATTTCTTTATGGACTCGACTTGGCCGATAAATATATTCAAGCCGATCACTCCATGAAGGTGCTGGTTATTGGTGCCGAAACTTTGTCAAGCCGTCTGAATTGGCAGGACAGAAACACCTGTATCCTTTTTGGCGATGGAGCCGGGGCAGCTGTTTTTGGTTATTCAGATAGCGATCGTGGTGTAATTGGCTCGAATATGCATTCTGACGGAAGTTTATGGGAACTCCTCTGTATGCATGCCCCCGAAAGTTCCAATCCGGATCTTCTTGTTGAGGGCAATATCGGGGCTTATATCCAGATGGAAGGGCGGGAGGTTTTTAAGCATGCAGTACGAGCCATGGAAGATGCGGTATGCGGTCTTCTTACAAGAGAAAAGATCAGCAAGGATTCTCTGAGCCTTGTTATCCCGCATCAGGCTAATATGAGAATTCTCAGTAATTTGATCGATAGGCTTGGTATACCGCAGAGTAAAGTATTTATAAACGTTTCTAAGTATGGTAATACATCCGCTGCATCAATCCCAATCGCTCTTGATGAAGCAAATAACAGTGGCTTGATTTCGCAAGGCGATACAATTTTGTTCTGTTCCTTTGGTGGTGGTTTTACCTGGGGAGCAACCCTGATTAAGTGGTAAACAGGAGATATGAGTATGGATTATTTTTTATCCGAAGAGCAGCAGATGATTGTCGATATAGCAAGGCAAATTACCGATGAACGAATAATACCCAAACGTGCTGAGCTCGATGAAAAGCATGAGTTTCCGCGGCAGATTCTCAACGAGATGGCTCAGGCTGATCTTTTTGGCGTGCCGATTCCCAGAAGAATACGGCGGATTTGGCGGTGGCTGTTTTGATATAGTGCTCACGGTAGAACAACTTGGACGCGGATGTATTGGAGTTGGAACCGCTTTTGCAGCAAATTTTCTCGGTGTTTACCCCATCATCATTGGTGGTTCCGAAGAGATGAAACAAAAATATCTGCCCGATGTGGCAAGCGGTAAAAAATTTGGTGCCTTTGGCCTGACTGAGGCCAATGCTGGTTCAGATGCGTCCGGTATTCAAACTACTGCTGTGTTGGATGGTGACGATTGGGTGCTGAATGGCACAAAGCAGTGGATAACCAACGGTGGTGAGGCACAAATATATTCAGTTGTTGCCATTACCGACAGAAGCCGCGGACCTCGCGGGGCATCGTTGTTTGTTGTGGAAGAGGGTGATCCCGGTTTTACTTGTGGACCCAAAGAAAGGAAAATGGGAATCAGGTCTTCTTCGACTACTGAACTTATTTTTAAAGATTGCCGCATTCCGAAAGACCGAATGATTGGACGTCCGGGCACAGGATTTATCACGGTCATGAAAACATTGGATCTTTCACGGCCCGGTATCGCGGCACTTGGTGTCGGATTGGCACAGGGTGCTCTCGATGTCGCTGTTAAATATGCTAAACAGCGTCAACAGTTTGGTAAACCAATTATCGCTTTCCAGGCAGTCCAACATATGTTGGCTGATATGGCGATAGGTATTGAGTCGGCCCGGGCTCTTGTCTACTCTTCTGCAAAACATATTCAGGCACATCCTAAAGATATGTCGAAGGCATCCGCGATGTGCAAAACGTATGCAACTGACGTGGCTATGAAGGTCGCAACCGATGCAGTTCAAGTCATGGGTGGTTATGGTTACATGTGTGAATATCCTGTTGAAAAAATGATGAGAGATGCAAAAATATTACAAATTTACGAGGGAACCAATCAGATCCAGCGTAATGTAATTGGCCAGGAACTGAATAAAGAATACTCCTAATCGAATCCATTTGTTTTCCTCTATCTTACAGTCATAATAGGTAGATGAGGGTCTTTGTTATAAACACAGGTTGTTGAATGAAAATTATTGTATGTATAAAACAGGTTCCGGATGCCAAAGATGTTCGGCTGGATCCAGTTACCAATACGCTTGCAAGGGAAGGTGTTGAGTCGATCATGAATCCGTATGATCAACATGCACTGGAAGAAGCAGTTCGTCTTAAAGAAAAACTTGGAGGCGAGGTTGTTGTTGTGACTATGGGACCACCGCAAGCGGAAGAAATGCTCAGGCTTGCTATCAGTTGCGGCGCCGACACAGCGGTTCTTGTCTCTGATAGATCTTTTGCAGGGGCTGATACTTGGGCAACGTCCTATACTCTTGAACACGCTCTGAAGAAAATTGGTAACTTTGATCTGATTTTATGCGGTAAACAAGCAATTGATGGCGACACCGCACAGGTAGGTCCTGGACTTGCTACCCGCCTTGGTATCCCCTATTTAACCTGTGTTCAAAAGGTGCGGGAGGAAACAGACAAAGGGGTGATAGTTGAACGGATGATGGATGATGGATACGACGTTGTTGCTGTGAACTATCCGGCCCTACTCACTGTTGTAAAGGATATAAACGAACCCCGGGTACCATCACTTAAAGGGAAGATGAAAGCCAAAAAGGCTGAAATTGTCAGGTTAAGTGCAGAAGATATTGGTGCTGATCCAACCTGTATTGGTCTTCCTGGTTCTCCTACCAAAGTTGTCAGGGTATTCCCACCGGAGGTAAGAGGGGGGCGGGCTGTGTTAACTGGCACACTTGATGAACAACTCGATCAGCTTGTTGAAAAATTGATTCCATATCTGTAACAGAGCGGGGTATTAATACTATGTTGAAAGTTAATAAAGAGCTTTGTATAGGCTGTGGAATTTGCGAAGACAACTGTCCTTTTGGTGCTATTACTGTTGTAGATGGGTTGGCTGTAGTTGGCGATACCTGTACTTTGTGCGGGGCATGCGTCGAAAGTTGCGATCTTGGTGCTCTCAGTCTAGTGGTAAAATCCAAGCAAGTTCAGACCGATTTATCTACGTGGGCTGGTGTTTTAGTTTTTTGCGAGTACAGACGGGGCGAACTTGCACCGGTTTCCCTTGAACTTTTAGGGGCCGGCAGGGAACTCGCAGACAAACTTGGGGTGCAGCTCAGTGCCTTGTTGCTTGGTCATGAAACCGGAGAGACCCCACACTTGCTTATCTGTCATGGTGCAGATGTCGTATACCTTGCCGACCACGAAGCCCTTCAAGAGTTTAGGGATGATTGTTATAGTGAAGTAACGGCAGCAGCCATCCGCAAATATAAACCGGAGATCGTTCTGGCAGGGGCTACCGCAATTGGCAGGTCGTTTATCCCTGGAGTCGCGACAGCATTGAATGCAGGGCTTACTGCCGACTGCACCAAATTGGAAATACGTGACGAAGATGGTGCGCTACTGCAGACTCGACCGGCGTTTGGTGGCAATATCATGGCTACTATTGTTTGTGAATCGACGAGACCTCAGATGGCAACGGTGCGACAAAAGGTCATGAAAAAGCTTGAATTCGACGGTTCCCGCAAAGGAACAGTAATTAAAGTGACACCGACTGAACAGCAGTTGCAGAGCCGCGTATCTGTCCTCGAATCTGTCGTAGCTGCAGCTGGACGGGTCAATATTCAAGAGGCTGACATCCTTGTTTCGGGTGGGAGGGGACTTGAAAACGCGAAAGGTTTCGAGTTGATAAGAGAACTTGCTGAAACAATGGGGGCAAAGGTGTCTGCATCGCGAGCGGTGGTTGATGCTGGGTGGATTCCTTATCCTCATCAGGTTGGACAGACTGGGAAGACTGTGGCCCCTAAATTATATATTGCCTGCGGAATATCGGGGGCAGTGCAACACGTTGCAGGCATGCAATCTGCTGAAACCATTGTTGCCATCAACAGGGATGAAAATGCTTCAATATTCAATGTTGCGGATTTCGGTATTGTAGGCGATCTTTTCGAAATCATTCCTAAATTGATTAGAAAAATTGAGGAGCGTCGCTAACTCATGAGTCTGGATGGAAAAGTTGCCGTAGTAACTGGTGGGAGCCGTGGGATTGGACGTGCCATATGTATTCGCCTTGCTTCTATGGGAGCTTTGGTCTACATCAATTATGTCAGTCGATCGTCGGCAGCTGAAGAAACTCAAAGACTTATTCAAGACGCAGATGGCAAGGCTGAAATAATTGGTTTTGATGTAGCAGAAAGTAGTGCAGTTCAAGAGGCCTTTAAAAAAATTATTGCTGAAGCCGGATCGGTTGATATCCTGGTAAACAATGCCGGGATAACGAGAGACGGCCTTATGGCGAGAATGAAAGAGTCTGACTGGGATGAGGTTATGAATACTAATCTCAAGGGCTCTTTTTTGTGTGCAAAAGCGGCGTCAAGGGTGATGATGAAGAAAAAGTGGGGCCGGATTGTTAATATCTCTTCGGTTTCCGGGGTTGCTGGCAACCCTGGACAGGTGAATTACTCGGCAGCCAAAGCCGGACTCATAGGACTCACCAAGTCTATGGCCAGGGAGTATGCTTCGCGTAATATTACGGTTAACAATGTAGCCCCCGGTTATATTGAAACAGAAATGACCGATCTGCTGGATGAAAAGACTCAGGAGCAGATTAAGGGGGACATTCCTCTTGGTACTTTTGGAAGAACTGAGGATGTAGCCGCTGCGGTAGCCTATTTAGCATCCGAGGATGGACGCTATATTACCGGGCAAACGCTTCATGTAAATGGCGGAATGTATATGTAATCCGGCATACGGATAGTTATGTATTTTTAGAAAAGAAAAATCATTGCACACGGTTATTAGAAGCTGTGTCTAATTTCAAGTCAGGGAGAACGATAATGGCAGTAGAACAGGAAATGATAGATATCATAGTTGAGCAGTTAAGTGTTGAGAAAGAGAAAGTTGTGGCAAATGCGTCTTTTGTCGATGACCTTGGGGCTGATTCTCTCGACCTTGTTGAATTGATTATGGCTATGGAGGAGGGCTTTGACATTGAAATCCCAGATGAAGATGCTGAGGGTATCACCACTGTCCAGGATGCTATTGACTACGTTAAGAAGCTGAAATAAATTTTGAATTTTGGCTAAAAGTAGCAATTTTTATATACCCCCGTTTACACGGTGCGACAGTAACAATATATAAAAGGAGTAATTATTGTGAAGCGAAGGGTAGTCGTTACAGGTGTCGGTTTAGTTACACCTCTTGGTACCGGTGTTGAGAAAAGTTGGCGGAATATTTGTTCCGGGGTCAGTGGCATCGATCTGATAACTCGATTTGATACTAGTGATTACGCTGTAAAAATTGCTGCGGAAGTAAAAGATTTTCGAGCCGAGGACTTTTTCGAGAAAAAGGCGACGAAACACTTGGATCTGTTCGTTCAATATGGTCTTGCAGCTGCCCAGATGGCCGTTCAGGACAGTGGCTTTGAGGTAACCGAAGAGAATTGTGAGAGGGTCGGCGTTATTACTGGTTGCGGGATGGGAGGGTTACCCACCATTGAACACTACCATAGTGTCGTTCTTGAGAAGGGACCCAAAAAAATCACTCCGTTTTTTATCCCTATGGTTATTCCCAATATGCCATCTGGGCATATATCCATGGCTATCAAATCAAAAGGGCCAAACCTTACTCTAACTACTGCTTGTGCTGCTGGAACACATTCTGTCGGTGAGGCATATAGGCACATCAAGTATGGTATGTGCGATATGGTCGTCGGCGGGGGGGCAGAGGCTGTAATTTGTGGTCTTGGAGTTGCTGGCTTTTCTGCGATGAAGGCATTGTCTGTACGAAACGAGGATCCACAAAAGGCATCCAGACCTTTTGATAGAGATCGTGATGGTTTTGTCATGTCTGAGGGGGCTGGTATGCTTGTTTTAGAAGAATACGAACATGCAGTCGCCCGCGGAGCAAAAATATACGCCGAGCTTTGCGGTTATGGATTGAGTAGCGACGCTTACCATATAGCAGCACCTCCTGAAGATGGTGAGGGTGGCGCGAGGGCTATGAAAATTGCGCTTAAAGATTCAGAGTTAGCGCCTGGAGACATTGATTACATTAATGCACACGGTACCTCAACTCCGTTGAATGATAAGTGTGAAACCCAAGCTATAAAAACTGTGTTTAAAGACCATGCAAAGGCTCTAGCTATCAGTTCCACTAAATCAATGACAGGACATATGCTCGGTGCCGCAGGTGGTATAGAGGCTGTTTTTACTGCTCTTGCTATCCATAACCAGATCGCTCCTCCGACAATTAATCTAATGAATCCGAGTCAAGAATGTGATTTGGATTACGTTCCTAATGTTGCTAGAAAGATGAATATCCGAGCTGCCCTTTCCAATTCATTTGGATTTGGGGGAACCAACGCGGTTATTGCAATGAAGAGGTTTGGGGCGTGAGCTGTTTTTGGAGGGAAAAGTGAAGATAGTCCTCGCCGCTGATCATGGCGGATTTGAACTGAAAGAAATCATTAAGGAAAGTCTTGTTCAGGTTGGTCTAGATGTAATGGATGTAGGGTGTGCTTCAACTGATTCAGTAGATTATCCGGATTTTGCCGAAAAAGCTGTATCGAATATTGTGAACGGAGATTGTCAACGTGGCATCTTGGTTTGTGGTACCGGTATCGGCATGTCTATCGCTGCAAACAGAAATAGACACATCAGAGCTGCTAACTGTTTTGATATAAACACTGCGAGATTAAGCAGAGAACACAATAACGCCAATATTCTTTGTCTTGGAGCAAGGGTACTTGAAACGGACATAGCCATACAGATGGTAAAAATTTGGCTTGAGACTGAATTTTCTGGGGGCCGTCATCAAAAGAGAGTGGCAAAATTCAGTGAGTAACATGACATGGTTTCATTGTCGATCTATAATAAAGCCGATTTTGCACTAGCAAAATCGGCTTTATTATTTTGTGGTGTTCTCTTTTTATTATACTGTTTGTTATTAATATGTTGTGAATTTGTGGCTAGTACACCACTCCATTTAGTGCAGAAAAAAGTAAGGTCAGCTATGACGAGCAGTACGATACAACTGGATGAATGAAAATATGTACGAAATATTTGTATTATGGGGAGGTGTTCAATGAAATGTCCATATTGCGAGCATCTTGACAATCGTGTGATTGATTCGCGCCTCAACAAGGATGCGACGATCACCAGGCGAAGAAGAGAATGTTTGGCTTGTGATCAAAGATTTACAACGTATGAACGTCTCGAAGTTATGTTGCCTATGTTGGTCAAAAAAGATGGAAGAAGAGAGGGGTGGGACCGTCACAAACTCGTCGCAGGGCTTCAAAAAGCGTGTGAGAAACGAACTGTCAGTCGAGACAAAATTGATGAATTCGCAGACAATATTGAACATAAACTTCAGGATTATGGCGCAAAAGAGATCCCTTCTCAGGTAGTGGGGGAATGGGTAATGGAAGGATTACCTCTTCTCGATGAAGTCGCATATGTCAGGTTTGCTTCAGTCTATCGGCAATTTAAAGATGTTAATGAGTTTATGGATGAACTGAAAACGCTGCTCGATTCTAGAGGAAAGGATGAAGGAAACGCAGGATAAAAAATATATGCGTCTTGCGCTTAAAGAAGCCAAGAAAGGAATGGGACGTACTTCACCGAATCCTTGTGTCGGTGCCGTAATTGTTAAAAATGAACAGGTCATAGGTAAGGGCTATCATAAAAAAGCCGGATCGGCTCATGCAGAAATTAATGCTATTCATAATGCTTCTGAATCGGTTGCCGGTGCAACTATTTATGTTACATTGGAACCCTGCAGCCATACCGGTAAAACACCACCGTGCTGCCAGGCTATTCTGGAGCACGGTATTTCACGGGTGGTGATCGGTATGACCGATCCAAATCCGCTGGTAAATGGGGGAGGTCTTCAATTTCTGAGAAATCATGATATTGAGGTCATTAGTGGAGTGCGAGAGCAGGAATGTGAAGCACTGAATTATCCGTTTATTAAGCACATTACCCAGGGCGTGCCTTGGACCATTATGAAGGCTGGGGTAAGTCTTGACGGTAGGCTGAATTATCAGCGGGGTTACAGTGGCTGGATTACAGGTGAGCAATCTGCACATGAGGTACACAAGCTTCGAAATAGTGTCGATGCAATCCTTGTTGGCAGGAATACGGTAGAGATTGATGACCCCTCACTCACCACGAGATTGTTACGTGGCGTGTCAAAAGATCCAATCAGGATTATCCTTGATAGTGACCTGTCAACTTCACTGAGTTCGAAGGTGTATCTCCTTGATTCAAAGGCACCTACTTGGGTTGTTTGTGCAGCCGATGCTCCCAAATTAAGAAAAAGGAAATTTCAAGACCAGGGAATTAAGTTGATTTCTGTTGATCATGCTGCAGAAGGTTTGGCTCTACGTAAGCTGTTAAAAGTGTTGGGAAAGGAAAACATTTGTTCCGTTCTTGTTGAAGGAGGGGCCCGTCTGCATGGTGCCTTCCTTCGGGAGAAATTGTTTGATTATGCACATCTCTTCTATGCGCCCCTCTTTGCTGGTGATCAGGGTGTTTCGTTGGTTGAGGGGTATAATGTGCATAACCGTAATGTGGCACCTAGGTTGGTACATGTTACCTCCAAACGGCTTGGAGATGATATCCTGATATCGGGACAAGTGAGTTACTAATAGCTCATTATATTACAGAATTCGTTTGTGTTCTTGATTAAGATATCTTTCACAATCCGCGATATTTTTAAAGGTTATTGATAGGGTGATTTCGTCTTTCTCAAATGAGGGTGAGTGAGAAACTGAGAGATTCTTCGGTAGGTGCATTGCCTTGATATGTTTTACAAAAGTTTCTTCTGCAGATGAAGATGCTGGGTTTATAGCATATTGTAGCAGGCTACCGAGATGTTGAATTTTTTGCGGAATGTTCATTTCATCATGACCCAGGATTTCGGTGATTTCTTTTTTTTGTAAATACGAAGAGATGGATGCTCCTTTTTGGGCCGCGATATCACGGATGAGGTTGAAAAATCTCTTCTGTTTGCCATCTCCCATGCCGAGATCTACAAATAACTGCACCAATGCCAGTCTGTCTGCTTCTTCCGGGAGTGAGATAATTTCCAATGCCATCCGATCTTGAATGCGACCCGCATGTATTTCCCTGATGATTTGCTGATCTTGCTGTAAGATATTCAATAAGTTGGGGATTGTTGAACGTCCGTTTTTAAGCTGAAGTTTTTTCTGGAAAATAGTTAAAATATTTTCGATCTTAAGCGTTCGGCAGGCTATTTCGACAAATCGGGCTTTTTCAGCGAAAGATAGTTTAGACGTACAACCTTGATCAGCTAAAATGACATTTAAGATAAAGTTGTAAGGAGCGTCTTTGTCTATAACAATACAATCAACTTGGGATGACCTTATATTTCTTCTGAAAAACTCCAGGCGTTTGGCACCCGCAACTATCGCAAAAGTCTCCTTGGAATCCGCAATGACAAGAGGCGGATGAATAATGCCATTTTGGGCAAGGTCTTCTTGTAATTCTGTGGAAATAATGCTGAATTCCCAAGGGTGAAGGTTCCATTCAGTGCTAAAATTGATTGAATCCAAAGATAGTAATTGGTGGGATAAAAACATGATTAGCGCTTGAGTAAAAATTGTTGATTATGTCTGTTATCTTAATTCAGAGCAAAAATGAAATACCCCGAGCATGCATTTACATACTCAGGGTATTTGGATCAGATAACAGAGGAGGATGTTAAAACTCAGAGCTCCTAAGGTCAACTTTCGTTGATTTTTTCTCGGAGTATACCTGATGGCTTGAAAGTGACGACACGTCGCGCATCAAGGGTTAATTCGTCACCGGTTTGAGGATTGCGACCTCTCCTGGAGCTCTTGCTCTTTACATTAAATTTGCCGAATCCGCTTAAAAGGAGATCAGAACCATTTATCAAAGAAGTTTTGGAAATTCTGAGAAAAGCCTCAACAGAGTCAGTTGCCTGAGCTTTCGTCAACCCCTCATGGTTTTTATAAACTTGCTGGACTAAGTCCGCTTTTGTAAGAGTCATATTTCCTCCATAATTGTCTGTTTTAGTTGTGAAAGATTAAGTAATGATAAACTTTTGATACAGAAAGTCAAATTTTCTGTAAAAGAAAAGTATATGTTACTCATTAACATACTCTAAACAACAGATGCAATTTTGAAAATTGGCAAATACATAGCGACAACAAGTCCACCGATCATCCCACCAAGAAATACCATCATAAATGGTTCAATCATGGCGGTGAGATTATCTACTGCTTGATCGACCTCCTCATCATAAAAATCTGCAATTTTTTCCAGCATGGTGTCCAATGCTCCAACTGTTTCTCCAACATTTATCATTTGTACCACCATATTTGGAAATACTCCACACTCCTCCAATGGTTCAGCTATCGGGCGTCCTTCTGCTATGGAATCACCCACCCGGAATACTGCAATTTCAATAACTTTATTGCCAGCTGTCTTCGCGACTACTTGTAAAGCTTCAAGTATTGGGACACCACTTTGTAGCATGGTGCTGAGTGTTCTGGTGAATTTGGCAACAGCTACTTTTCGTAAGAGCATGCCAAAAACTGGTGCTCGCAATAAGGCTTTGTCCGTGAATAATCTTCCTTTTTCTGTAGCATAAAATTTCTTAAAAAGCATAACAAGAACGAAAAAACCTATTAATATGTAAATAAAATTATTTTTAAAAAAATCACTCAGATCAACAACAATTTGAGTAGGGAGAGGTAGAGAAGATCCAAAATCTTCAAACATTTGAGTGAAAACAGGAACTACAAAAACCAGAATAACTACAAGAATAAGTATTGAAATTGCCAGACAGATGGTCGGATAGGTCATGGCGCCTTTGACTTTCTTTTTCAAAGCCATGGATTTTTCCATGAAAGAAGCAAGCCGTCCAAGGATGGTATCGAGAATACCGCCAGTTTCACCAGCTTCAATCATATTAGTAAAAAGGTTATCAAATACTTTCGGCTTCTTTCGCATGGAGTCGGCGAGAGTTGATCCTGCTTCGACATCCTGGCGAATCTCTCCAAGTGCTTTTTTAAAAGATGCATTACTTTGCTGTTTCTCTAATATTTCAATAGCCTGAACTAAGGGTAAACCCGCATTGATCATAGTTGACAGCTGTCGGGTGAAGACAACAATATCTTTTCCCGTTACTTTGGGTTGAAAAAAAGCAACATTTTCAAAGAGGTCTTTGGGTTTTTCCTTTACGACCGGATTGGAAATTCTTAACCGTTTAACCATTGCCAGGGCTGATGTCTGGTCAAGTGCTTCTACTTCACCTTTTCTTTTTTCACCGTAAGAGTTCTTTCCCTTCCATACATATACTGGCATTTTCTTCTCCGATTTTGCGGCACTCGTAATTAAAGAATTATCAGTTCTTCGTTTTTGTGACAAACAATGAATTAATGTCGATTGTATATTATCATTTTCCATAATACAAGCTCAGACATATTATATGGCACTCAAATTGTTTTTTAAATTACGGGGAAGACTAAGAAGAGTAGTAATTATTAGTGAACCCGGAAAGTAAAGAAAAAGCTTGTCTGCAACAATTCGGCTTGGTATAATAAGAATTTGCTAAATATTTGGCTATGTCAGTCGTTGGTTATCCGCGACTGTTGTTCCTGGCGTGATTAGTAGGAGTGCCAGTAAGTGATTGACCAATTGGAGGAAAAAATATGCAGAATCAGACCACAGTAAATTACAGAGATGGTCGTTTTCAGCCTATCATAGATAAGTGTGAAGGGTGTGGACGTGTTGTTGAGCAGGAAGAAGTAGAGTATTGTAAAAGCTATTTGTATCCGGCTGCGAAGTGGAAGTTGGGTTTTTGTAATTTTGCTACCCATGCAAAACCAGAAATTGATATCATTAAAGTTAGAATTAATCCATTGAAAGCTGCCAAGCGAGCTTCAAAAAGGAAATAATTCCCAGTAATACCGGAAAAAAAGGGACGTGTCTAGGGCACGTCCCTTTTTTTATTTTTTACCCACTTGTCGGCAGGCGTTCACCAAAGATTGCTGTTCCAACTCTCACGATGGTAGCGCCTTCTTCGATGGCGATATGGAAATCATTCGACATCCCCATAGAAAGTTCCGGTTTTTTAATTGCCGGAAACAGATCTTCTTCCATAAGTTTTTCCATCAGCAGTCGAAGACTGCGAAAGTATGGCCGAGATAGTTCTGGGTTTTCCACTAGCGGTGGCATGGTCATAAGACCGCATACCCTGATTCTTGGTAGTTCGTTCAGCTGACTGAGTAATTCTGCCGTTTCGCTGTTTTTGACACCAGCCTTGTTCCTATCATCGCCTATATTTACTTGAATTAGTACATCCAGAGTCTTATTTAGAGCCTGTAGGTGGTTGTTCAAAGCTTTGCCTAGTTTTAACCCATCTACTGTCTCAATCATGTCACATGTTGAAGCAGCTATTTTAGCTTTGTTGCTTTGGAGGTGGCCGATAAAATGAAAAATGGCAGGAGGAGGAACCAGTTCTCTTTTAACCTGAACCTCCTGGATGTAATTTTCTCCGAAAATCATCTGGCCTGCTGCGTATGCCTCAGTGATTTTCTCAGCTGGAAAACGTTTAGAGACAGCGACGAGTTTTATATCATCAGGGGACCTGTTGACCTTCATTGCAGCATTTGCAATCTTTTCGTTTATCCTCTGTATATTTTCTGAAATCATGGCCAAAATTATTTCCTGTTGAATTTGAAAAGGTTCTCTGCGTTGACTGTGGTTTGTCTACTTACTTGTTCAATATCTATTTGTCGAAGTTCAGCAATTTTTTCTGCAGTATATAACAAATAAGATGGTTCATTTCGTTTGCCGCGAAATGGGTGGGGTGCCAGAAAAGGACCGTCAGTCTCTAGAACCATTGAAGTTAAGGGGATCTCTCGGACTACCTCTTGTAACATCTTTGCGTTTTTGAAAGTAACTATTCCGGGAATTGAAATCAGCATGCCAAGATCCAAAACTTTTTTAGCGAAAGCAGTATCGCCGGAGAAGCAGTGCATGATACCGCCGTAATCGAGAGGCTTGCTTTCACTAAGAAGTTTCAATGTATCGTTGTCGGCATCTCTATTATGAACCACTATTGGTAGCTTAAGTGCGTGGGCTAAGTCAAGCTGCTTCCTGAAATGTTCCCGCTGTTTGGAAGGTGTAGAGTGTAGTTTTACATAATCCAGCCCAATCTCACCGAACCCGACGATGTAATTTGAGTGAGACATGTAGAGTTTTTCGAGTTCGGCATAGTGGCAACTTTGAAGATTGTCAACATCGTGAGGGTGAATGCCAATAGTGGCAAATACCTGCTTATATTTACGAGCAAGTGACACAGCATCTCGGGAGCTGGGTAGATCAATGCCAATGGTTACAATTCTCTCGATGCGGTTGGTAAATGCTTCGCTAATTACTTGCTCAAGATCTTCGTGGTAAGCAGGCATATCCAAATGGCAGTGTGTATCAATGAATCGGTGCTGAGTGGATCGGGAGAGCAGTGGTAGTTCTTTTTCTAATGTCTTCAACGCATATTCCTTTGCTTTTTTTTTAGCAAAAATGGTAAAAATCTACAATTTAGAATTTTCAATCCTCGTTCAATGGTAGCAATAGACGCTACAATAGCAACAAAAAAGACTTTTCTAATTTATCAGCAGGTTGGATTTGCAATAACTAAATAAATATAATATAGCTTCATATAGATAAAAAACTATCGTATAGTGGTAAGACTAATAATTTGTTGTATTTTTTGTGTGTTGCGCGAAAAGACCCCGCTTCCTTAGACAAAGAGTTCAGAAGGCTACGGGAAAAGGAACGCGTTGACACTTACGCTTCGATATTCTGTTATGTCAAAACAATATTTGGCATACTTTACAAAGCTGATACCAGCGACCAACATTTACGATGAGGTTTGTGGCATGAATTATGGGATCGTCAGTCAAGAACAACTCGAGCAGATAGATGTGATTTTGTCAGATAAACTGATAAAACTCGGTGTTGATTGTGTCATTATAATTGACATGGCTGGAAATATTATTACCGCAAAAGATAATGGCGAAAGCAAATATGACGTCTATTCTTTTGCAGCACTGGCAGCTGGTAATTTTGCTACGGTTGATGCTATGGCCAAACTTGTTGGTGAGCAGGAGTTCTCGCTATTGTTTCATAAAGGTAAGGAATCAAACATACATTTTAGTAAAATCGACGATGAGCTGCTTCTTATTTCTATGTTTGGCAGGGATATATCTCTTGGCTTTCTTAGATTGAATGTTGTTGATGTTATTGAAAAAATACGGAATATCTGGAATAAAAAATAATTCTGGGGAGCTATGTAACCCAATATCCGGAGTTATCAATTAATGACTTGATCTTTCTGAATGGAAAATAGATAGGGAGTAGAACGTTGAGTTTTATCAACTTAAAGGACAAAATTGTTCAGGTTAAGGTAGTGTACTACGGACCAGGTCGGTGCGGGAAAACCACTAACCTTGAATATATTAACCGTACGTACCGTAAACAGATTGTCTCAGAGATGGTGAGTCTTAAAACCCATGGCGATAGAACTTTGTTTTTTGACTTTCTCCCATTTGATATGGGGCAAATCAAAGGCTATGATATTAAAATCCAGCTCTACACTGTACCGGGACAGGTTAAATACAATGCAACGCGAAAACTCGTCCTGAGAGGTGTGGATGGGATAGTTTTTGTAGCCGATGCTATGGAGAAACAGCGGGAAAAAAACATTCGGTCTCTGAATCAGTTGCATGAAAATCTCCAATCATATAAGGAAAGTATCTTTAGAATACCTCTTGTTATGCAGTACAACAAAGTTGATCTTAAAGAGCACGGCATTCCAATTCTTCCGACCTCGGTATTGGAAAAAGATCTAAACAGTCGATTGAAGGTACCCTATTTTGAGGCAAGTGCAATTACCGGGTATAATGTCGCCGCGACCCTGAAGAAAATCATCTCTTCATCGGTGATTTCAATACAGAAAAAATTACTCTAGAGAGAGAGCTGTGGTGAAACAGTATACCGAAAACCAATATGATGATGACTTGACTGTTGGCACTGATGACTATGATGATTCATATTACACTGGTTCAGTTGACCTTTTTGAATTTGCAAACGATGAAGAATCGCCAATCAGTAGGTTGAAAAGCCTGATATTATCAATAGATTGGGAGATTACAGACGATATCCTCATGCAATTTAACGAGGAATTAGTCGATCTCCGTGGAATCTGGGCCCGAGAGAAAATAAATCTGGTTTATGTACAGGCGCTGGAAAAAATCAGTAAATATATCTACCAGAAAAAAGCAGACTCCCACCCCAGTGCCATCAAACTGCTATTGACTTTGTATCATAACCTTGAAAAAATTGTTTCGTCCGTTGACCTGACCGAAGAACAGAAAAAAGAGATCTTGCTTGAAGATGTGAAAAGATTTGAAAGTCTAAAACATCATATCGGAAAACAAGCTGAGACTGTAGTTGATGAACCGCCTGTTTCTCAGCCGAAAACACAAAAACAACCGGAAAACTCTTATTCCAGCAACGATATGCTCAACCTCAAAGCTATTGTACTTGGAATTGATTGGGAAATAACCGACCAGGATCTCAATGACTTACGACAGGAAGTAGTTCGGCTTGAAGGAAAATTCGCTGGTAGCAGACCGAAGCTTATCCTTTTACAGGGGATTGGTACTCTGGGTGCCTACATAAAGTTGAAAAAAAGTAATGCCCACGCGGATGCCTTTAAGTTGTTGCACCTCTTTTATGAAAACCTGGAAAAATTAGTTGTCACACCAATGACACTTGAAGAGGAAAAGGTTATTCTCTTTCCGATTGTTGAAAAATTTAACGCTTTTAAGACTCTTTTAGGTGCCACAATTGCGCCTGAGGCAATTAATCGAGACAAGAAGGAGATAGACGAAGGTGGCAGTCTCGTCGATTCAGATACGATTGCTCCCGCTTTTGCCGATATTCCAGAGGAGGAAAATGTTGGTTTTCAGGCGGAAGAAGAGGCTAAGGCTCTAGGCCTTGATACTTCAGTTAGTGTCGATAGTGATGTCGAAAACTTTTTTATGGATAACGGCTATCAACAGCCAGAGGAACCCACCTCTACTGCTGGAAGTGACTCAGCAAGTGGAGGAAATCGTGTAGTTGCTCTGCAGGGCGTGGATGTAGAGGTGGATTTCGAAGATGAGGTTGATGAAGGAAATTCAATAGAGGAGAGCGATATGCTCGCTCCTGCATTGAGCATGGCGAGTGAGGAGCAAGAAGAGACCGAACCGTTCGCGCCAGCATTTCAAGGAAATGATCTGGCAGAGGATGATGATTTGTCTGTGCCGGCAGATAACACTGTTTTGCCTCTTGAAGGAAATGAAGATATTTCTGTGGATTCTTATTTTGCAGATGAGGAAGAGGAGAAGGCGGAACCGAATTTCAGTAATTTGGATAAAGATTTGGTTCTTCAGGGGGTCGCGGTTGAAAGCGAAGCCGATGATGATTCAGATGAAGAAGCCCTCCCGATGATGGGAGGAGAATTAGCCCCCGCTCTTGCTGACAATGATGAAGTGAGCATTTTTAATGCAGAAATATTTGAACATTCTGCTGAAGCCCAAAATATTGATGATGAAATAGCTGGTACTTTAGGTGGGTTCTTTGATGATGAAATCCAATCACACTTTCCAGCAGCCTCAAAAGAAGAAGATGACAATCTTGAGCCCGTACCTTTGGCTGTTGATTCGACAGATGATGAAATCGAATCCGAAAGCCCCAGTGAATCTTTACCTCTTGTCGATGATGAGTCTTCTGAGCCTGAAGAATGGGCCGAAACAGACATAAGTGATGAGGTTGGGCGGGACGTATTTGCAATTGACGATGAATTAGATCTCGAAGATACACCCGTAAACCTGGTGGATGAGGATCAAACAGATGATACATCTGAGACGTATTCAGGAACAGAGCTGGAGACAGTAGAAGAGACTGAGGAGGAGATAGAAGACGTTGCTGAGACTGTCGCCTTTATCTCAGAATCGGAACAAGAAGAAAGCTTGGATTCATTTTTTGATGACACCGATTTTGAACAAAGCATCGAAGAGAGTTTGGGACACGGACAAGAGGAGTATTCAACAGAGATTGAACAGCGACTTGATTCCTTTTTCGATCTTGATGAGGACATTGACGAACCTGATGTGGAGCAGTTGGTTTTTGTTCCACCGGAGGAAGAGGCTGAGGAGATTGTAACTGATGATGTAGATGTTGTTCCTCCTGTCTCGGGTAATATCGAGGAGGATGAAGTCGTTTTTGAATTGGTTGAAGAAGAAGACCTTTTTTCTGACATAGAGTCTGACCTCGGAATAACTGAAGAGTCATCTTTTGACGAATTGTTAACAGGTGAAGAAGACATCTTGTCCGAGGCTCCGGGTTCTGAGGACGACAATGAGGTTATTGAGGCATTCTCAGAAAAGATTGCCACCTCCTCTGTTGAGACTGATAGGGCCACTGATATTTATAGCTCCTTGCAAATGTGTGTTGAGTCCCTTGGAATTGAACTAGATGATAAGGTTATTCTGGGGCTCTGGAAAGAGATAGACCATCTTCATCAGATTTTGAATGGTAAACCGCTCGAAAAAACGTTCCTGCAGCTACTCTCAACTGTTGCCAGGCATATTGATAAGAATCGTTATGATTCAAGTGCGGATGCCTATGTTTTATTGCAATCTGTTTGTAGTTCATTGGCAGGATTGCAAGAGGACGATCTTCATCAAAACCAGGAATTATTATTTGCAGAAACTAACAAGGTTTTGAAATGGCATGAGCAATTGATGGAAGAGCAGTTAGCGAGAAGTGAAGCAGAATTGACCATTGGGGATTCTTTGCTTACTTCACAGGCGAGCGAGTCAGGTGGTTTTGATGAACAGGTCCAGAACTACAGAGAAGACAAAGAGCCCGCAATTGAAACATATGACAGTCAGGATCATAAGGATCTCGCAAAAGAATATGCTAATGGCAAGTTTTCCGAACAGAACGAATTAGAAGAATCACCGCGATTAGACGATTCAAAAGAGAGAGTTGTGACAGGGAGCGACACTCAAGCACTCACTGATGACCTTAAACAAGAGATTTCGACGCTGCGTCAAACCCTGCAAAATGAGATTGCAGAGCTGCGGAGAGAGTTAAAAGGTAATTATCCTTGATTATCTAGCAGGATAAAATTTAGCGAATACCGAAACGGCGTATCTCTTAAGAGATACGCCGTTTCTTATTTTCGGAACTATCGGTTCCAGGCGATACAGGACAAAATTGTGTAGCAGCTCAGCGAGCAACCAATGATTATCAGAATAACTCGAAAATGTTTATTTGCTGGATGAGCTGAAATTAAGGCAATAAAAAAGAGTACAGGTACGCCGAATCCAGCCACTAGTGGAGGAAAATATCGCAATAGTTCCTGAAGACCAAGAAAAAACCATGGTCCCGGCAGATAGCTTATCCCGAGTCGATACGGTTCAAATGGTGCAGAAAAAAATACTGAAAAAATCAGGATTGAGGCGGTTAAAGGGAGGTGGTCGCGAATGTTAATTCGGTATATGCGTAAATGATTCCAGGCAAATATCAGCAGAAGAATATCTAAGGCAACAACATGCTGTATATAAACTTTCCTTAACCCACTGTCGCTTATAGAGAAGAAGAGACTGTTGAGAGTATGTCCAATAATAGGTATGGCTTGTATAATGTTTTCGGCAATAGTTCCAGCTGAAGAACCGGTATTGTCACCTCTGAGAATATAGCCTGTAAAAAGTAGCAAAAGGATGAGAGGAAGGCTGCCGATCAATCTCATCCATTCCAATCTGCTATAATTTAGGGTTTTAGAGTAAATTGCGAGCAAATGGAAGCAACAAAAAAAGAGAAAAAATTGACTGGAAAAGAAGTGTAAAGATCTAAAGAAACGACCATAGGGAGCGAGTAGATCGATAGTGGTTGTTGAGTAGAATGGATTCAGATAGTCATATTGCAAACCGACAATTATTCCAGAGAGAAGGGAAATATAGAATGCTATCAGACCCCATGCTCCCCATTTGATCTCTTTTACAGCAGAAAAATGCTGGCAAATGGTACCAAAGGGGCTGTGAAAAGACTTAGGTTTAGGTCGTAACAACATAGAACGGTTCTTCTTGTCTTTTTTCGACCGGTAAGAAGGAAAGAGATTTTTGGGCCGGGCCATTTACAACTTCACCTGTTTCGACGTTAAAACGGCTCTGATGACAGGGACATTCAAGAATGTCCTTATCTTCATGGTAATTGAGGCTACAGCCAAGGTGTGTACATTTACGGGAAAGTGCCCAACATTTGTTGTCACGGTCAAAAAGAATAAAACCTGTTGTGACCAAATAACCGGATATTGGAACAGGCTTGTTGATGTTTATGTAGTTGGGCTTTCGTGGGATTTTGAAACCTGCAAATTGTAAAACAGGATAAAAAAATGCTAATGCGCCTAAAAATGTCAAACATGTTCTTCTAGTATAGTGTTTCTGGTGTTTTTTGCCGGTACTTTTCATGGTTTGGATAAGGAGAATTTGTCTTTCAGCATCTCATTCACATGATGTGGTACCAAGTCACTGACATCACCACCGTTTCTCGCTGCATCTTTAATGATCGATGAACTAATATAAATCCAACGAAAACCGGGCATAAGAAATACAGATTCGACTTCCCTTTGAAGCTTTCTGTTCATAAGTGCTAACTGAAATTCATAATCAAAGTCTGACACCGCCCTAATCCCACGAACAATAGCTTTGGCGTTGTGCCTGTAAGCATAGTCGACCAGAAGACCTGAAACAGATCTAACCTGAATGCGTTTTCTCCCTATAAAGGATTGTTCGATCATTTGAATTCGTTCTTTTAGGGTGAAAACCGGATCTTTTGCTGAGTTTACTGCAACTGCAACAATAACTTTATCAAATAGATTGAGTGCTCTGTCTATAATATCCACATGGCCCATAGTGATGGGGTCAAAAGTTCCCGGATAGATTGCTATGGATGGTTCACCGGTTTCTTTGCTGATCATTATACTCTCTTTATTGAATTAATGAGGGATCGTTCTGTTGTTATTCAGGTCACATGTTGCCGCTCGATGAGCTGTAAAAACAAAAAGCCGTATCACCATAAACGCGTCTGTCGACTCGTTTTAGAGTTGATAGAGACAAGGGTAATTCCACACTGGTTTTCTCTTCCAGTATTAGTAGGCCATTCTGAGTTAATAGGCTACTATTGTTTACAAATTCAAGTATAGAAAGAGATATATTTTGGGCATAGGGTGGATCTGCAAAAATGAAATCAAAACCTGAAGACGTCTCCCCTGGCAACTTACTAAGAGGAATGCTTTTGGTCAAATCATGGCTAATGACTCGCATTTCACAATCTCCTGTATAGCCGGTGAGACAGAGGAGAACATTTTGTTTGATGAGCTGCAATGCCAGACGGTTGTTGTCAATAAAAACAACAAATCGCGCATTGCGGCTAAAGGCCTCAAGTCCTATTGCACCTGTACCGGCAAAAAGATCGAGAACCGTTGCATGTTCAACTCGTTTACCAAGTATATTAAACAGAGCCTCTCGTGCCCTGTCAGAAGTGGGACGGATGCGTTGTTCGTGCGGCGGGGGAGTGAATAATTTTCGGCCTTTTGCCGTTCCACCAATAATTCTCAAAAGTAATCGATGTAGTTGTGGGTTTTAGAAAAGATTAATTTAGTCGGCCGTAGGCTATAACCAAATATTTCATCGAAATGTAGTAAAACGATATCACTGGAGATAGCCAAGGACAGTTTCGCCAGCACGTACTTTGTCTCCTACTTTGATGAGCATCTCAGTTTCGAGTGGCAGGTAGAGATCGACTCTTGAGCCAAATCTAATGAGGCCGAACCGTCTGCCACAGGACACTTCGTCGCCCGGTTCCAACCAACAGACAATTCGCCTGGCGATCAATCCTGCAATTTGTACAAAAGCCAAGGTCTTCCCTTGTGGCGTTGAAATGACGGTTGCGCAATATTCGTTTTCAAGACCACCCTGTTTGCTGTCAGCCGAATAGAATTTACCCGGTCTGTAAGCAACCTTTTCGACCTTACCATTGAATGGAATTCTATTGACATGGACGTTGAAGACATTCATGAAGATTGAGACTTTCATGACTTCTCCTTTGGTAAATGGATTCTCCGGAACCCTTTCAACATGGATAACTTTTCCATCGGCTGGAGAGACGAGGGCGTCTGGCCTTGTCGGAGTAAATCTTTCAGGATCTCGAAAGAAACAGAGGATAAAGGTGCTTGCGATAAATGAAATTGCTGTAGCAACAGGAAGATTAAAAATAGCTAGAATAACAGTGCAAAGAACAGCAAAGCCGATGAAAGGGTATCCTTCCTTCGCTACCGGTACTTGTGGAGTTAGCATGAAATTGTATAACCTTTGCTTGAGGGGTCTATTATTTAGTCTTATTTGCCCGACCCATGGCGATGATACCGGTTCGGACAATCTCTTTGATGCCTATAGGGCGAAGGATATCAATGACTGCTTGTATTTTTGAGGCCGAACCTGTGAGTTCGACTGCATAGCTCTTTGCACTCACGTCAACAACTTTTCCCCGGAAGATATCGATGACACGCAGGACTTCGGCACGAGTATGAGCTTCAGCCTTCATACGGATAAGTACCATTTCTCTTTCGACATATTCCTTGTCTGTTATGTCTGTGACTTTAATGACATCTATCAACTTATGGAGTTGTTTGGTGATTTGCTCGATAACAGACTCATCACCTCTTGAGACAACGGTGAGGGAAGAGACGCCCGGTTCGAGTGTCTCTGCAACGCACAGACTTTCGATATTAAAACCGCGACCACTGAAAAGCCCAGTTACCCGGGAGAGTACACCTGGTTTGTTTTGAAGAAGTACAGAAATTGTATGTTTCATCTGCATGATCCTGAGTGTAGTAAATTCGGATTTGCCATAATTTCAATTACCCCGGTAAAAGGGAAGAAAATGGGACTCTGTTTAGTTCCCCACTTGAGGGGTCAAGTACCTTGAGACAGATTATTTTCTTTCAAAAAAACAAGTGAATAACCTCTAAGGTACTAATCCCGCCCAAAAGCATTACGGGATAAGTACCTTCACGAAATCCTTTCTCAAAAAGCAGAGAAAGGATTTCTAAGGTACTAAACAAGCAGCATTTCAGTGTTTGCTTTTCCGGCAGGTACCATAGGGTACACACCTTCTTCTTTTTCAACCTTAAAATCCATAATAACAATATTGTCGGTTGCTAAGGCCTCTCTTATAACCGGTTCAACTTCGCTTTTAGTGGTAGCTCTGAGACCAACTGCCCCGTAAGCCCTGGCAAGAGCAACAAAGTCGGGGGTTACTTCCATGGCTGTAGATGCGTAACGTTTACTATAGAATAGTTCCTGCCACTGTCTTACCATACCAAGATAACCATTGTTCAGAATTGCTACTTTGACTGGACATTTATACTGTTTGGCCGTGGCCAATTCCTGGATATTCATCTGAATAGAGCCATCGCCGGCAATATCGATGACTGTTTTATCCGGAAATGCCATTTGCGCACCAATTGCTGCAGGGAGACCAAAACCCATGGTGCCCAGACCTCCGGAGGTAACAAAATGTCTGGGAAAATTAAATTTATAAAACTGGGCCGCCCACATCTGGTTCTGGCCCACCTCAGTGGTTATAATTGCCTTGCCACCAGTAAATTCATGAAGTTTTTCAATGACGTACTGAGGCTTAATAACGTCGCTGTTTTCTTTGTATGACAGGGGATGCTTCGTCGTCCATTCACGAATCAGGTTAAACCACGGTTTATGTCTAGCTGCCTCTTCGTCAAGGCTGATATTTGCTTTGGTGTTAAACCACTCATTTATGGCAGCAAGAGCGTTTTTACAATTTGCTACTATCGGGATATCGACTTTTACATTTTTGCTGATGGAAGTGGGGTCAATATCAATATGTATGATTTCGGCATGCGTAGCGAATTCCTTAAGTTTGCCAGTCACCCTGTCGTCAAACCGAGCACCGACGGCAATTAAAAGATCGCATTCCGCAACTGCCATGTTCGCGGTATATGTGCCGTGCATTCCAAGCATACCCATGGAAAGTTCATGCGTACCGGGGAAAGCTCCAAGACCCATCAAGGTCATGGTCACGGGTATATTAAGCTTTATTGCAAGCTCGGCCAGTTCTTTGGAAGCATCAGATAGGATAACGCCGCCACCAACATAGAGAACAGGTTTGGTGGCTTTTATGATTTTTTTGCAGGCTTTTTCTATCTGTACCGGATGCGGTTTGTATGTTGGCTGATAGCTCAACATATTTATATTTGTTTTTTCCGGATAGGTGAGTTGGCTGCCTAAAAGATCCTTGGGCAAATCAACCAATACCGGACCGGGACGCCCTGTGCGTGCAATATGAAAAGCTTCACGAATGGTTGGGACTAAGTCCTCTAATTTGCTGACCAAATAATTATGTTTAGTGCACGGTCTAGTAATACCAACAATATCCACTTCCTGAAATGCGTCGTTTCCGATGAGGGCGCGAGGTACCTGGCCGGTTAACACCACAAGAGGTATTGAATCCAAGTAGGCAGTCGCGATTCCAGTTACCCCATTAGTAGCCCCTGGGCCGGAGGTAAGCAGGGCTACACCTACTTGGCCAGTGACTCTGGCTAATCCATCTGCGGCGTGAACTGCCCCCTGTTCATGTCGGACCAAGACATTCTCAATATCGGAATCCATCAAGGCGTCGAAGAGGTCGATGACTGCGCCTCCTGGATATCCAAATATTATTTTGACGCCTTCTTCCTGAAGGCACTTTACGACTGCCTGGGATCCGGAAATTTTCCCCATCAATGTATTCCCCTGAAATAATTGAGAACTTTTCATCGGTATTGAAGAACATATTGAAAAACCAATGATTTTTAAACGAATCGAAAATATATCTGTCAAGTCAGGATCTGTCAACCGGCAAAGGACACAATAAATGTAATTACTTGAAAACTCCCTCCCCCTTAGTTGCATATTTTCTGCATGAGACAATTCTCTTGATAAAGAAAGGGCAGTTATGTTGTTCGCTATAAGTCCAAAAATATAAAAATGGCTCTCATCTTGTGCCACGAAAGAAAAACCAGCTTGACAAGTTAAGCAGAAGATGTGTACTCTCTTCTTTCAAATAATATGAGATTTCTATTAATTAAAACTAAATGTATGAACTTCTTAAACTCGCTACTTTGTCTTCTACTAGGTTATCTACTGCCTGAATCCGTGGCGGAGGTGGAGGAGTTGTAGTTTAGTTTAAGAACTCGAGACACTAAGAGGCCACGGTTAGAAAACCGTGGCCTCTTTTTTTTTGGAATTGTCAGACTCAATTTGTCGAGGAGAAAACATGAAGCCTGAGTTAGTAAAAAAATACCACCCTTTTCCGCCAATCAATTTGCCGAACCGAACGTGGCCTGAAAAAAAGATAATTAAGGCACCTGTCTGGTGCAGTGTTGATCTTCGAGATGGCAATCAAGCCTTGGTTCAGCCGATGAGTCTTGAAAAAAAGCTAGAGATGTTTGCACTCCTGACTCGTATAGGATTCAAAGAGATCGAAGTAGGTTTTCCTTCCGCATCTCAAGTGGAATATGATTTTACTCGGATGCTCATTGAAAAAAATCTTATCCCTGACGGGGTGTTGATTCAAGTCCTGACTCAGGCGAGAGAGGGTCTGATCCGAAAAACCTTTCAGTCCTTGAAAGGAGCAAAAGAGGCAGTGGTTCATCTGTATAATTCGACGTCGACTTTGCAGCGAAAGACTGTTTTCAAGATGAGCCGAAAAGAGATCGTCAATCTGGCTGTTCAAGGTGCTTTGGTCCTGAAAGAGGAAGAAAAGAAATATCCTGAAACTGTTTTTAGATATGAATATTCGCCGGAGAGTTTCACTGGTACCGAGTTGGATTTTGCTCTTGAAATATGTGAAGCGGTTATGGGGGTTCTTCTGCCGACCCCAGAAAATAAGGTGATTATTAATCTTCCTGCAACAGTCGAGCTTTCAACTCCGAATATATACGCAGATCAGATTGAATGGTTTTGTAGCAATATGGCAGAGAGAGATTCTGCCATAATAAGTATTCATGCGCATAATGACCGTGGATGCGCTGTTGCCGCAACGGAGTTAGCTCTGATGGCTGGCGGGGAGCGGGTCGAAGGAACATTGTTTGGTAACGGTGAAAGAACAGGAAATGTCGACCTCGTAACCCTTGCCCTGAACTTGTTTACTCAAGGAGTCGATCCGGAGCTGGATCTCAGTGATATAAATAGCCTGATTGACACTTACGAGCGAGTTTGTCGCCTGCCGATCCATCCACGTCATCCGTATGCTGGTGAGTTGGTCTATACGGCATTTTCCGGTTCTCATCAAGATGCTATTAACAAAGGTATGCACGACTATGATGAGACCGAATCAGGGTTATGGGCTGTGCCATATCTTACAATAGATCCGTCCGATGTCGGTCGCACCTACGAATCAATTATCCGTATCAATAGCCAGTCAGGGAAAGGTGGTGTTGCCTATGTTCTGGAACAGGATTTTGGTTTCAAACTACCTAAAGCTATGCAGCCGGAGTTCGGCAAGATTATCCAGGATGTGACCGACAGGGAGGGAAGAGAGCTGCAGCATAGTGAAATTTTTAGTTGCTTCGAAAATGAATATCTCACTTTGAACACTCCATACGAACTCGACACCTTCAATGTAGTTAAAAGACATATTAACAAGCAGGAAAAAAAATCATTTGCAGACGTTGAAGCCATTCTCTTGGTTAATGGCTTGGAAACTTTAATTTCGGCATCCGGCAACGGTCCCTTGGATGCCTTTTGTTTGGCGTTGAAACAAAAGATAACAGAAGATTTCACACTTACCAGCTATCACGAGCATGCTTTGAATGGTGGGTCAAGTGCGCAGGCAGCTGCGTATATCGAGATTAGGGCTGCGAATGGTTTGGTAAGTTGGGGGACGGGAATTGATACAGATATCATCGTCGCCTCAATCAAGGCAGTTTTGAGCAGTTTAAACCGCCTTGAAAAGTGTGCTCATGACTCGAAGGTCAAAGATATTGCATCAACGTGACAAAACAGCTCAGAAATTCCCACAGAGTAACTATTGAATTAATCAACGAATAAATAGGTGGCTATGCCTATCGCAGCAAGCCAGATATTAGTAATGTTGGATACGGTTATATTCAATATAGCGGCTGTTGTTTTTCCCCTGGTAAGCAGTGCCAGGCACGATTTGAATTCCGGCCAACTTGTCAAAGTGGCAAGGATTATAAAACCGATTATCCCCTTGGGTGCTTTGGAATGGATTGATGTAAAGGATACAACCGGATCGAGATAATAGCCGGATACTGTCAAGCCGATTATCGCTGGTATAAGCCAGAACGTGGGGTTAAATGAGTACTCTTCAGGCTCTTGAATTTCCGCTTCCCTGGGGCGGAAAAAAAAGAGAATGAGAGTCACAGGGATGCAGAAAGACAACCAAAAAAAGTATTGGGACGGATCAAGCAAGAAGAAAAAAACGGCAAAACTGGCTGTGCATGTAATGGTAATAGCAGTGTATATTCTGTTTGTGGTAAATGTTTTTGTTACCTGTCTGCAGATAACAGCTGCGATCAGGAGGAGGACGGGATTCATGAAGTTGGATCCTAAAGGCGTGGAAGCAGCAAATACTACGTCACCGACCAGCATACCGACCAGCACACAAACAGCCTCGGGACCATTGGTGATAAACCCTGTTAACGTGCCGATACCGCGATAGTTTTTCAGGCATTCCATGATTATTTCGATGGCAACGCTTATGCAGAGCATTGCTACGATGATTCCAGCAGCACCAGTAGTGGCCCAAAATACATCTCCATCAAAGAGCAGTGAGCTGCCGATAAAAAAGACCAAGACCAACACCCAGGAGGCAAGATCCAGCAATCCCAGAGAGTTTTTTATAAATTTCTTCAAGATATAGTTGATTAATTGCGAAAGTGGTTGAAATCAGTGTCTGTTGTTGGCGATGAAATTAACAATACTGGTTCTGGTCAAAAGTACTGCACTCATAATATGGTGGTCAATTTTCAGTGCAGGAATCATTCTGATTCCATCATGCCAGGTTCGTCGCGGTGAAGCCATAACATCTACTTCTTCCACATGAATCTCGGGGTCATGGGAAGTTATCTCAAGGAGATATCTTTTGGCTAAATGGCAACGTGGGCAAAACATAGATTTGTAGAGCGTTATGTGCATTAGAATAGTAGGTAGGAGTTGGCAATTTGCAACAGGATTCATTTTGGTCTATGGGAAAAGAATATTTTTAAAGATTAAGGATAACTAATCTTTAATCTTTTCACAACTAAAGACTGGGGCGAGTCTGATATGTCGGGGGTTGAGTTGTCTGTTTTGAGGAAAGGATCAACACACTATTTATTGTCCGGAACAATAAATAGTCCTGCATCAAAGCAATTGTGGGAAAAAAAATCTGTCCAACAGTACTCTTATCAGGAGCGACATGACAACCGAACAGACAACGTGCAGGAAGTGTGGCAACTGTTGCAAACAGGGCGGACCTGCTTTACATAGTCAGGATCTTGTGCTGGTCGCAAGTGGGAACATTCCGATAAGCAGCCTGATTACTATCAGAAAAGGGGAGTTGGCTCATAACCCATTGGTAGGCACGATTCAGCCGACTACGGTTGAGCTGGTGAAGATAGTCGGTACCGGGCGCCAATGGGATTGTTGCTACTATGATGAACAATTGGGTTGTACGGTTTATGAGAACAGGCCGCACGCCTGTCGGGTTCTGAAGTGTTGGGATACCTCAGAGATTCTGGGGCTTGTGGAAAAAGACACCTTGAGCCGCTTGGATGTCCTCAAAAAAGACGATCCGTTGATTCTGGCAATATTGGAACACGAGCGAGTTTGTCCCTGTGATGACTTGGGTTTTATTCAGACCAACATCGATCACCTGACGGATCAAAAGAAAAGTGAGCTGGAAAAACGGATCCGTAGCGACCTGCGTTTTCGGACAAGGGTCATTTCTGATTTTCAATTGAAAGTAAGTGGGGAACTTTTCTATTTCGGTCGGCCGTTCTTCCAATTATTGCAACCTTTAGGAATACGAATATTTGAATCGTCGGCTGGGATTCTCATCACTTGGAGGAATTAGCGGTCTATGCCCAGGCGTTTGGGAAAACCCGGGGCATAGACTAATCATTACCCGTTACCATTTTTTTCTCGAGAGCTCTTCTCCTCTGGTAGAGATGGTTATTTGCTCTACGGGAACAGATTTGCCGGCTTTTTCAATTGCTTTCTGAATGATGACATTCATTGCTGAACAGCAGGGCACCTCCATTATCAGAACAGTCAAACTTTTCAGATTACAGGTGCTGATAATTTCCGCGAATCTCTGCACGTAGCTCTCAGCATCATCAAATTTTGGGCAACCCATCATTACCGTTTTACCTTCCAGGTATTTTTCCTGAAAATTTCGAACCGCTACCGCCGTGCAGTCTGCAGCAACCAGCAAATCAGCATTTTTTAAAAATGGGGCGTGAGCAGGGATCAGACGAATCTGTACTGGCCAATGGGTAAGTGCCGAATCACCTGTCTTAGTCGTGGGGACCAGTTGAGGGCTATTGGCAGCCTGACAGGAAGAACCGGCAATTGGCGGGGCTGTTTTGAACGATTGGATATGTGTCGAAGCACATCCGCAATCCATCATAGCTGGTTTTTGGGTGGCAGCTTTTTTCTTTTCTTCCTCCAAATAGATCTCAACCGCTTCTTCATCAAATTCGTCAGCTTCCCGTTTGATCACCTTCAAGGCTCCGGTTGGACAGGAACCGAGACAAGCTCCCAGGCCGTCGCAAAGTTTGTCGGCAACCAGTCTCGCTTTGCCGTCAATAATTTTCAGAGAGCCTTCGGCGCAATCAGGTACACATTGTCCGCAACCGTTGCATAATTCTTCATCTATTTGAATAATGTTTCTGACTTCTTTCATACTGTTATCCTCTCAATCAGGTGATTTGTGATGGTATTTTGAACTGTTGATCTTACAAAATCACTTCTACTTCTATCTTTCATATGTAGATGATAATCATCAATGTTTATGTCTCTATTGTAACACAGAAGACGCAGAAATCTTTGATCTGGGTCAAGTTCTCTTCTCTTTTGTTAAGATATTTTTTCTGCTGATTTTACCCCAATTACATGAAAAAAAATCGAATAGATAAGTGTAGAAGAGACAAAAAAAGGCGTGATATCGTAATCGATACCACGCCTTGATCTTTAATGAATTGATGAAGTCTTAACCGAGTATGGTCTGTAGGTCTTCTTCAGGTGTTGCTGCAATAGGCTTACAGTCAAAGTTTTCAACTAAAACGTTGAGAACATTTGGAGAAATAAAGGCAGGCAAGGAGGGTCCGAGTCGGATGTCTTTTATGCCTAGACTAAAAAGAGTCAACAGAATAACCACAGCTTTCTGCTCATACCAACTGAGAATCATGGAAAGCGGCAGGTCGTTGACGCCACATTCGAATGCACCTGCAAGTGCCACCGCGATCTGAATGGCAGAATAGGCATCATTGCATTGCCCAACATCGAGTAGGCGAGGAATGCCACCGATATCGCCAAGTTTCTTGTCAAAGAATCTAAATTTACCGCAGGCAAGGGTCAGAATCATGCAATCTTTAGGTACTTTTTCAACGAATTCAGTGTAGTAGTTACGTCCTGGCTTGGCACCGTCACATCCTCCGACCAGGAAAAAATGCCGAATTGCTTTACTTTTTACTGCTTCAATCACTTTGTCGGCAACGCCAAGGACCGTGTTGCGTGCAAAGCCTACCAGAACACTACCTTTATCAGTATCAGCAGAAAAGCCGGGAAGCGCAAGTGCGCGATCAATTACCGGAGTGAAGTCTTTGTTCTCTCCGATATGAACCAGACCCGGCCAGCCAACCAGACCCGTGGTGAACACTTTATCTTTGTAGCTATCAGCCGGTTTTTGAATGCAGTTGGTGGTGAAAAGAATTGCACCTGGAAATTCCGGAAACTCTTTATGCTGATTCTGCCAGGCAGTTCCAAAATGTCCATAAAAATGGCTGTATTTTTTCAATTCAGGATAGCCATGGCAAGGAAGCATTTCACCATGGGTATAAATATTAATGCCTTTTCCTTCAGTCTGTTTCAATAATAATTCAAGATCTCTCAGGTCATGGCCCGTTATTAAAATTGCTTTACCGGCTTTGGCACCCAGAGGCACTTCAGTGGGAGTCGGATGACCGTAGGTTCCGGTGTTTCCTGCATCAAGCAGTTCCATTGCTTTAAGATTGACTTCACCGCATTTCATCGCCAAGGCAACCAATTGTTCGAGGCTTTGGCCACTTTTGGTAAACTCTGCCATGGTTTCATGGACATACGTGTAAATCGACTCGTCTTCCTGCCCCAGAATGGCAGCGTGATCCCCATAAGCGGCAAGACCGCGAAGGCCATAGACGGTAATTTGTTTCAGTGAACGGAGGTCTTCGTTTTCATCGAGTTTGTTAATGAAATCGAGATCTTCCCCTTGGGCAACAAGACCTTCAAGGGTGGAGGCTGGAGTAAAAGACGCCGCTTTCGCCGCAAAGTCGACGGTTCCGCCGGCAGCAATTACCTTTACTTTAAGTGCATCGCGTAATTCGACTGTTTTGTTGATCCAGTTTTGAAAACGGAGCGGGTCAAAGTCTACGTTGGTGAGGCAGGCGAAAATTGCCTCGAGACTGAAACGATCTATCGCATTGTCGATCAGGCCAACTTTTCTTCCTGCAACTGCTACTAGTGATAAGCCTTGTACTGCGTAGGTGAGAAGATCTTGAAGTACTGCAACATCACCTGGCTTTCCACACACACCAATTTTGGTACATCCGGTTCCTTTGGCAGTTTGCTCGCATTGATTACAAAACATATTATCCTCCTGAGACAAGTTTTAGTATTCACTGTTCGAATACCGTTGTTCGAATAGTTTAGCTATGTAGTGAGTTGTTGAATGACATGTTCAATTGAGGAGCGTATACTCGCCTGCCTCAACTGATGTTAAGAGGAGAATACACAACAAGCGTTTCAGTATCTTTGATTTAGGTCAAGAATGTAGTTATTTTAAAAATAATTACAATGTGAGGGTTACAAGAAGGGTCGAAGTTGTTGATCTATGATATGGATTGCCGGAATAGTCACCATAGGTATTTGTCGGGGTAAAACCGGCTTGTTTGAAAAAGGAGAGCCATTGATCTGCGGAAAAACCGGCAATGGTGTAAATAGAGTTCCAATCTTCCTTGGCCTCGCCTTCTTGCATGGGGCGTACCCGGAATCGCTCTTCTATCAGAATAGACTGAGATTCTGGTTGATAATGTTTGAGTATTTCCTTGATTATTTTCCCGCCTCCCGGGCGATCAAGCATCTGAAATTGGAAAGTCTTTTTTTGCCGGATGAACTCTTCAGTTGGAACAAAAAGCTGAACCAGAAGTTTGCCTCCAGCCTGCAGAGAATTTTTACAGCCTTGCAGGCATTGAATGATTTTATCTCGAGAGCCAAGAAGATTGAGGGTATTGTAGGGAATGAGGATAGCGTCAAATTTCAGAGAAAAAGCCAGGTTGACCATATCCATACAGAGATAGTTGGGAATGTATGCGGAAGGCTGTTGTCTTTGTAGAGCCAGCTGTAACATTGGGCCGGATATATCGATTCCGACTACGAAACGACTAAGGCCTGCGGTTTCAGACTGTTCGGCCAGTTTACGCGCAATACGGCCAGTGCCGCAGCCGAGTTCAAGAAAGCTGCCCTGTTGTGGCAGCAGCTTTTCAAAGAAAGCAATATCCGCTGTATAGTCGTCCATTTCAAGAGCATAAAATTCACAAGCGAGCTGCTCGGGTAAGGAAAGAAAGACATCCTTGGGTTCATCATTATAATCCTGATAGATTCTTACCATATAATATTGTTCTCGCTGTTGTCGGTCCTTTCTTGATGTTATGAAGAAAGCAACGATAGCATATACCCTTTGGCCAAACAAGTTTTGAGTTTATCCGCTTTAAAGCGGGAAAATGAATACAAACAAAAAAAAATCTTACAAATTCTGGCTAAAATTGATATAGGTTTGCCAGTCTGTGAAGACAGCACCGGTCGCGGACCTACCCGGTTAATAAAACAAGGACAAAAAAATGAAAACTATTGTAATTTGTTCCGGCGGATTGGATTCCGTCACCCTCGCCCATAAAGTGGCGGTCGAAAATGAGCTGATCGGGCTTGTTTCCTTTGATTACGGCCAGCGTCACAAAAAAGAGATCGAGTACGCCCAAAAATGCGCCGGTAGACTCGGTGTAATCCATCACCTCATTGACATATCTCATATTGGTGCAATGCTTGGGGGCTCTGCCCTTACTGATGATATTGCTGTTCCGGATGGGCACTACGCCGAAGAAACCATGAAAATAACGGTCGTACCAAACCGAAATGCTATCATGTTGGCAATCGCCTATGGCATTGCTTCGGCAAACGGCGCGGATGCAGTTGCCGCGGCTGTTCACGGCGGAGATCACTTCATTTACCCTGACTGTCGTCCTGCTTTCATTGAAGCGTTTCAAACCATGCAGAACTATGCATTGGACGGCCAGTCGAATATCAAATTGTATACGCCATTCGTCATGATTTCAAAAGCCGATATCGTTTCGATAGGAGGGAATTTGGGCGTACCATTTGAAAAGACATGGTCATGCTACAAGGGTGAAGCAATACACTGCGGTCGCTGTGGTACCTGTGTCGAGCGCATTGAGGCTTTTGATATTGCCCAGGTGGTAGACCCAACCGAATATGCAGATTCCAAATTCTGGAAAACGGCTGTCTTGAATGCCCAACAAAAGTGATTTGATATAAATGTTTAAAATAACAAAAGAATTTTCCTTTTCTGCCTCGCATCAATTGTTTGGACTAGCCAGCGATCATCCTTGCGCAAGATTGCACGGGCACAATTATGTTGTTGAGGTCGAGTTGTCATGTAATGAACTGAACCGTCATGGTTTTGTGCGTGATTACCGGGAGTTGAACGCCTTTAAAACCTATATCGATGATACTATAGACCATAGACATCTCAATGATATTTTTGGAAACGAATTCGTCACAGCCGAATATTTAGCAAAACATTTTTATGAGTGGTGCAAAGGATTTTGGCCTGAAGTTACTGCTGTTCGCGTAAGTGAAACGCCAAAAACATGGGCAGAATATCGGCCATGAGCGTGACTGAAAGCATCTGCGTCAGTGAGATCTTTGGTCCCACCATTCAGGGAGAAGGTTCTTTAATCGGCCAACCGACAGTATTTGTTCGTACGGGTGGCTGTGATTATCGGTGCAAGTGGTGCGATACGTTGTACGCAGTGGACCATCGTTATCGTAGTGATTGGATAGACATGTCGCCGCAGGAGATTCTGGCAAAAGTCCACGTACTTTCCGGTGGACATCCCCTGATGGTCTCTCTGTCCGGTGGCAATCCAGCCCTTCAGCCATTGGGCGGGTTACTTGATCTTGGTCGATCCTCGGGCTACACCTTCGGTCTGGAAACGCAAGGCAGCGTTGCAAAGGATTGGTTTGCTAAGCTGGATGTCCTGACGCTCAGCCCGAAACCGCCATCCAGCGGAATGCAAACTGATTGGAGTAGATTGCAGGAGTGTGTGGAGGCTGCCGGAAAAATTTCGGCGGTGCTGAAGTTTGTTCTTTTGGATGAAGCCGATTACCTGTATGCGCGAGAGGTTGCAGAGAGGTTTCCTTCTCTGCCCGTTTATTTGCAACCTTGCAATCATATCCCCCCGACTGATGGTAACGTGCTTAATCTCGAAATGGAGACCCTCCGCGAGCGGATGCTGTGGATTGTAGAAAGAGTGATTTCCGATGCATGGTTTGGCGCGCGGGTTCTTCCGCAACTGCATGTAATGCTTTGGGGAAATAAGCGTGGTGTTTAGTGACTTAGAAATTCTTTTTGCTTTTCAAAAAAGAATTTCGTGAAGGAACTTATCCCGCGCTTTTTGGCGGGGTTAGTGACTTAGAAATTCTTTTTGCTTTTCAAAAAAGAATTTCGTGAAGGAACTTATCCCGCGCTTTTTGGCGGGGTTAGTGACCTGCGAGTTATATATTGCTTTTCAAAAAAGAATTTCGCAAAGGAACTTATCCCGCGCTTTTTGTCGGGGTTAGTGACCTGCGAGTTATATTTAGCTCTTTAAAAAAGAATTCCATGAAGGAACTTATCCCGCGCTTTTAGCGGGGTTAGTGACATGCGAGTTATATGTTGCTTTTTAAAAAAGAATTCCACGAAGGTACTTATCCCGCCCTTTCTGGTGGGGTGAGTGGCATACAGACTATATTTTTGAAGGAAAGTCTCACAAAGGTGTAATGAACAGAGTCCCGCCCTTTAAACAGGCCTGGTACCTTTTGTCGAGAGGAGAGAAAATGAAGGAGAATACAATGAGCAAGGAGACAATCTATAGCAACTTAACACAGCTCGGAGGCCAGGCAAAATTGCCTGAAAGTCCTGAAGATGCTGTGCTGGAGCGGGTGGTAAACCCTCAGAAAGGTATATTGTATGCCGTGCGTTTTACCGCGCCAGAGTTCACCTCCCTCTGTCCTATTACCGGTCAACCAGATTTTGCGCATATAATGATTGATTATGTGCCGGGGGAATGGTTGGTAGAGAGTAAGTCGTTGAAATTGTTTCTCGGATCGTTCCGTAATCATGGTGCTTTTCATGAAGATTGTACAGTCTCCATTGCTCTTCGTCTTATAGAATGTCTACAGCCACAGTGGCTCCGAATTGGGGGATACTGGTATCCGCGGGGTGGCATTCCCATTGATGTTTTTTATCAGACAGGAGAAGTGCCCAAAGGTCTCTGGATCCCAGATCAGGATGTTGCCCATTATCGTGGACGTGGATAAGCTGATGATTCTGTTGCAATCGGTTTGTTTGATTATTGAAGAATGAAAATGGCCAAATTTACAAAAAGTTCAAATCCAATAGTTTACTCCACTGAATCCGGCAGAGTCTGCCCAGCTTGTAACAAACCTGTAGCTGGTTGTGTGTGCAGCAAGAAAAAACCGACTACTGCCGGTGATGGCATTGTCAGGGTGGGGAGAGAGACAAAGGGACGCAAAGGAAAGGGTGTGACGACAATTTCGGGCGTGCCTCTTGATCCACCAGGGTTGTTGGCATTAGGCAAAGAACTAAAAAAAAGATGCGGTTCCGGCGGCACTGTGAAAGACGGTATTCTTGAAATCCAGGGTGATCACAGAGATATGCTCCTCGAAGAGCTTCAAAAGCGTGGCTACCGGGTGAAGCGCTGCGGCGGGTGAGTTTACTGTAATTCGATTTTCAGACAGGTGGTCAGCGGTCTTGAGCAAAGCCAGCGCAATATTAAAAGAGTCTGTGGACAATACATCCGTCAAAAAATGTCATATCCACTTTTGTTTCAGGGATGATAGCTGACGGCTGGGTAAGGATGTTTTGGCTGAGCACCGCAAGATCTGCCCTTTTGCCCGGTGCAATAGTGCCCAGGTCGTTAGCATTATGGACTGCTGCGGGAGTTGAGGTGTAGGCATTAAGTGCCTCTGCGACGCTGATCCGGGACTCGGGATACCAACCATTCTTTGGAGTGCAATCAAAACGTTGCCGGGTTACAGCGGCATGGATGGCCGGTAGTGGATCGGGATTACAAACAGGACAGTCCGAGCTGAATATGACTGGCGCTCCTGTATCCATCAGTTGCCGGAAGGCATAGGTCCATTTACCTTTCTCTCCTACAACATTGTCGATGAGATTAATATCGAGAATCATATTAACCGGGGTGACGCAGAGAGCCAGGTTGAGCTTGCCGAGCCGCTTCATGTCTTCGGGGCGGATCATTTGTACATGCTCTATACGATGGCGAAAGGTCGGCAAAACGGAGGATTTACTGCGCCGCGATTCAAGGTTTTCGAAAATGGTGATTAATTCTCGATTGGCACGGTCACCAATGGCATGGACCATGACGGAGAGTCCGGCCTGGTCGGCTTTTTCGATGTCTTTGGCCAGCAACGACATATCCATCAGCGGCATCCCGCATTCAGCATCAAGATAAGGATCTATCATCCAGGCAGTGCGCGCTCCCATACCACCATCGGAAAAAAACTTCACATGGCCTATACGCAGCCTGTCATTACCGAAACCGGATTGAAGGCCAAGGCCAATGATATCGTCGAGTTGGTGGCCGGGTAGGCTCATCCAGCAGCGAAGATTGAGAAGATTGGTCCGGTCAAGTTTCTGGAAACATTGAAAAGATCGGGCGCCATCACTATCCGCCATCAGGCGTATATCATGAATACCGGTGATTCCCATGCGGTGGAGAGCCCCGATACCGTCCTTGAAAGCGTCGACGACCTGATCGGTCGGCGGTGTATCAATCGCCTGGCGCACCAAGTTGATGGCTAGTTCCCGCAAAATGCCGGTGGGCTCTCCTTCGGCATCCCGTTCGATTCTGCCCTCTGGTGGGTCGGGAGTTGAGCTGTTTATTCCGGCCAGGCGGAGAGCCGCTGAATTTGCGACGGCCAGGTGGAGATCACATCGCCAAAGCAGCACAGGATGATTCGGTGCAACCTTGTCGAGACTCAAACGATGAGGCTGGCGCGGTATACTCCAGTCCGTCTCGTTCCAACCCTGGCCCATGATCCATTGGGCAGGTGCAAGGGAATGGGTGGTCTTTTCAATGCGGGCAAGCAGCTCTTCAAGGCAGCTGAGGTCGTCTAGTTGGAGATCCCGACGTTTCAGTGCCCATTCGTAAAAATGAATATGGCTGTCGATAAATCCGGGGACGACCAGGCGGCCGTCAAGATCAATTTTCTCCGTAGCAGCATCTGCCAGCTGGAGAATAACGTCATTTGAGCCAAGAGCGGTAATGCGTCCCTTGGAAACGGCAAGCGCCTGAGTGTTCGGCAGAATGGGTATATTGATATTCCCGCTGGCCAGACAACCGTTGTAGAGAATATAGTCACTTTTTTGATAGTCGTTCATAATCGTTAGAGCAAAAAACCTTGCTGGAAGGGGTCATTCGGATCAAGGGCAAATTGATGAAAGCCGGTAATGGTAGCGCTCCCTCTAATTTGGCCGATGATACCGCTAAATTCACCAATGGTCAATTCTCGAACGATCCTGCCTTCGAATGCAGTGCCCAGTGGACTTTTACTCAGGTATGTCTCTCCGAGGTTAAGCCTGCCCTTGTGATGCATCAAAGTCATCTTGGCAGTGGTGCCGGTACCACAAGGAGATCGGTCCATGTGTGATTCACCGTATGTCACCACACTTATACCTTCTCCATCAGGGTTTTCAGCGTAGAATTCAGTAACATCAATGGTGTTGACCTCGGCTCGTTGTGGATGATAGACCTGCAGCTGCTTATTGGCCGAGTCGATTATAGCCATACCCAGTGAAATGAGCTCCTTGCTGTTTGCGCTGGTGAGATCGATACCGAGGGATGCTGCCGACACCATGGCGAAAAAGCCGCCGACACAAACAAGATCCACGGTAACCTTGCCAAAGCCGGGTACCTCAAGCGGACAATCTGTTTTGAAGACAAAGGATGGCACCATGTCGATTCCGACCGAAAGTACACGGCCTTTGGCGACCAGTGTATGGGCCTGGAGCGGGCCGGACGGAGTATCGACAGTGATAACCGAATCGCCATCTTCTGCTGCTATGGCACCAGTTTCAATCAGGGTAGTGACAGCGCCGATGGTGGCATGGCCGCAGAGATACGGGTAGCGTTTGGCATCCATGTAAATGAGGCCGAATTGAGCCTCTTTAGTTACCGGTTGGGTGACCACTGCGGCAAACATATCTCTATGTCCCCGCGGTTCCTGAGTGAGTAGCAAGCGGAGGTTGTCGTACCGCGAGGCAAAAAAATCACGTTTTTCCTTGAGAGTGTTGCCCGGAAGATCGCCTATGCCGCTTATCAATAATCTGGTTGGTTCGCCTTGGGTATGCGAGTCAATAGTTTGAAAATGTTCTGGGTAGAGCTGTGAAAAACCAGCTTTGGCCCGATCAAGTCTGAGCATAAAAATCCTGTCGTAGAATCTATTAAAGCGTAGATATTGGTAGCAGGTCACCAAAAACCGTTAACCTTACAAAGCACACAACCTGAAAACAATACGTTCTCAGGTTGTGTGCTTTGACGAAAAAAAGAAATTTTCGCGATAATGCAATCAGTTTTCAACAGAGAGCAGGTGGCAGTGATGCGGTGCCACCTGGACGCTGATCTTCTCGCCGATATCGTAGATTCTGGTCCTCATCATACTGATGATATGTATTTCCCGGCCTGATCCAAGCTCGATAAAGTAACTGACTTCACCTCCCATATAGCTGAGGTCCTTGATGCGACCTTCAAAGGAGTTCATACCTGCTTCTGCAGAGAATTCATTTTTTGGGAAAAGATCAAAGCGCTGGGCGCGGACCACCAACTCGACCAAATCACCTTTTTTGAAGGTGCCTTTATTATCGGCAATGAGCAGGTCACCTGTCTCAATCTTGACGTTGACATGATCATCGTTGACGTCGACGATCTCGCCTTTTATAAAGTTGGAATGTCCCAGGAAGTCGGCAACAAAATGGTTAACCGGCTTGTTATAAACGGTCTGCGGGGCGCCCACCTGCTGTTTCCGGCCAGCCTTCATCACCAGAATTTGATCCGACATGGACAGTGCTTCACGCTGGTCATGGGTGACAAAGATGGTGGTGACTCCCAATATTTCCTGAAGATTGGCCACCTCCCTGCGCATTTCTTCGCGCAGGTTTTCATCGAGGGCGGAGAGAGGTTCGTCCATCAGCAGGACATCGGGTTCAATGACGATGGCCCGAGCCATGGCGATTCGCTGTTGTTGTCCACCGGACAGCTGGCTTGGCATACGGTTTTCGACGCCAGGCAACCGAACCATTTGCAGGGCCTTTGTTACTTTCTCCCGGGCCTCGTCTTTAGCAATATCTCTATATTTCAGGCCAAAGGCGACATTTTCAAAGATAGTCTTGTGGGGAAAGAGAGCGTAGTTCTGAAATATCATTCCCAGGTTACGCTTGTGGATCGGGACATCATTGATTCGTACACCCTTGATGAAAATATCACCCTCGGTCGGTTCTTCCAGTCCTGCTACCATTCGCAGAAGGGTGGTTTTACCACAGCCGGAAGGGCCCAACAGCGTAACCAGGCTGCCTTCTTCGATGTCAAAATCCATTTTCTCAACGGCCGTAATCTTGCCGTACTTTTTCATTATGCCTCTAAACTGCACCAAGGGCTGTTTCTTGCCGGTTGCCAATGTACTCTGCTCCCTTTTGTGATTCTACGTTGCAGGACCGGATATTAATAAACTGTCGCTGAGAGTCCGGACCTTATTTTCATCAGAAACTACATTGATCCAAGAGATTCTGTCAGCTTCCAGCCTTGATGCGGTCCCATTTTTCAGTCCATTCAAGCTGATTGGCGTTCCAGTAAGCAGGATCAGCAAAGAGATAGCCTTCCAGTTTACCGGTAGGATCGAAGGCCGGCATCTTTTTGATTTTATCGGTCAGTGTAACCTTGGACGGATCAAGACTTGGTGGATAGTTCTGACCTTCGGATACGGCAATAGCAGCAGCAGGTTCAAGCATGAAGTTGAGGAGTTTCTCTGCCACTTCCATATTGGTGCCTTTCAGGACAAAGAGGTATTCCATCCATGAGTAGGTGCCTTTGGGTGAGAGATAACCGATGGGATGACCTTCCAGTTGTAGCGCGGCTACTCTGCCTGACCAGGCGACGGTAGCATAGATTTCCTCATTGGCGAGCAGGCTCATCAACTCAGCGCCGGAACTCCAGTATTTTTTCATCAGGTCGCGCTGTTCACGCAGTGCGGCCCAGACTGCCTTGAGATCTGTTATGTTATTTGGGCTTTGGCCAGTTTGCAGTGCGGCATACCACATGTTGGTTCTAAAGTCTCCGCCCCAGCTGCCCAGCTTGCCTTTCAGCTCCTTGTCCCATAGCAGGGCAACACCAAGTTTTTCTGCTTTTTCCTTGCTGATTTTGTTGGTGTTATAAGCGATACCAGTTTGTCCAAGATCATAAGGAACTGCGGAAAGGGTTCCCTTGGTTATATCTCGCAGTGGTTTAATCATGGAGGACATGACATTTTTCAGATTGGGGATTTTAGTTTCATCAAGCACAGAAGCAAATCCCAGTTCGGCATAGCGGGCATAATCAAAGACAGCACTGAGGTGGGCAATATTAAATTCGCCTCCTGGTGGGTAGGAGGCCTTGACACGTGTGAGATAAGAATTCATGTCGCCGAACTCACCTTCGATTACTTCTATGCCAGTTTTCTCTGTAAAAGGCTTGAAGGCGTATTTGCGAAAGGCCTCTGAGGTACTGCCGCCCCAGCCATCAAATCGAATAGATTGAGCGGCCCGGGCATCTCCTAACATATTGCCAAAAGGGGAACCGAGCAGACCTATGGAAGCACCTGCCATGGCCAGGTATTTGAGGAAATGTCGACGGCTGAGTTTGCCGCTTTTATACGCATCATAAACCCTGTCTAGTTTTTCTTTCGTTACGGTGGTCATTGATTCTCCTCTTTGTTGTGTTGATATTGGATTGCTATGCCTTTGCTTTTGAAAACTTGCGAGACAGATAGCCTGCCAACAATGGGGTGGCAACAGTCATCACGATCATTACTGCACCAAGGGCGTTTATTTCAGGGCTGATTGAGTTTCTCAGCATACTGAAAATCTTGACTGGAACAGTCTGGTTTTCGGCGGTTGCCCAAAAGAGCGTGGCCGTTATGTCATCAAAAGAGATGGTAAAGGAAAAAAGGGCTCCTGCCAGAATAGCGGGCAAGAGAAGCGGAAAAGTAACTTCCCTGAAAGTTTGAAATCCATTTGCTCCCAGGGATTTTGCCGCTTCTTCGTATTCTTTATTTATACCGACCAGTCGTGCCTGGACGATTAAAAGGACATAGGGCAGAGTCAGCACCACATGCCCGATAAGCAGCAGAGCAAAACTTTTCGGCAACTGGAGAAAGCGTAAAAAGAGCAACAGGGCAACACCTAGAACCACTTCGGGAATCATGATAGGAGAGAGCAGCAGAGTATTAAGGGTGTTTTTGCCACGAAAATCAAAGCGTATAAAAGCAAGCGCTGCCATAATGCCGATAGCTGTTGATATTACAGCTGTCAGAGAACCAAGGATCAATGAATTTTTAAAGGCATCGATGATTGAATCATTCTGAGCAAGTTTGATAAACCACCGAAAGCTGAATCCTTCCATCGGGAAGATGCCGAACTGTTTGGGGTTGAATGCCAGCACGATGACCACGACTATAGGTGTAAACATAAATAAATAGACAAAGATCGTATGGAGTCTGATGAGTTTCCATCCAATAGAAGACTGTCGCATAGATTAATTCCCTTGAAAGCTTTTGAAGATTTGATTGATCCCCAGGTAACGGTTGTAGGTCCAGACAATCACAAATAACAGTGAAAGCAGAATAACGCTGATGGCTGAGCCGAAGGGCCAGTCAAGGGTGCCGATTACCCGTTTGAAAATGAGATTGGCGATCATGTCGTTGCCTGGTCCACCAAGGATCATGGGCGGCAGGTAAGTGCCCGCGGTGAGGACGAAGACCAGGAGACATCCGGCGCTGAGACCGGGAAGGCTGAGAGGGAGTGTCACTTCACGAAAAGCCTGCCATTCGCTGCAGCCCATAGAGCGAGCCGCCTCCAGGAGGCTTTTGTCTATGCCATCAAGGCTGACATAGATGTTGAGAATCATAAAGGGCAGCAGGTACATAATTAGTCCCATAAGGACTGTGAATTCATTGTAGAGCATGGGGATAGGGGTGTTTATCACCCCTATTTTCAAAAGAAAATGGTTGATGAGTCCAGAGTCCCCCATGATGTTGATCCAGCTCATGGTGCGGATAATAAAGCTGACCCAAAAGGGCAGCATAATGAGCAGCAGAAATATTTTTTTAAAACGGCTGGTGCTGCGATAGAAAAAATAGGCGGGGATATAACCCATGATAACGCAGAGAAAGACAGTCTCAAAGGAGATACGAATGGTACGCAGAAGGATTTCTGGATAAAAGAAATCGTCGAAAAATTTGGCATAATTGCCAAACTGGAAAGCCGCGATGTCCGCACCGCTCGGGGCACGGAGCCAGAAGCTGTAGACGACGATGAAGCAAACAGGAATGACGAGGAGCAAAAAAACTGCGGTCATTGATGGCGCCAGCAGGGCCCATGGTTTCCAGTTGATAGATTTCATGAAAATTTAATCGAATTTTGATTTAAGGTGCTGATTATGTGTCGAAAAATATCTTTTGAAAAATGGTATTGATAACCCACGATATTTTCACAATATTTTTAGACCTATGATGCTTTTCTTGAGAAAATTCCGAGATAGCCAGTCATTCTCAGAAGGTTTCTTTGGTAATGTTATTTTGCAAAACCCGGTAAACGGGAAATCAGCCAGGGGACTTTTTAGTGCCCCCTTGGGTTAGATTCTTTTTTTAAAAACAAGATATAAACAGTAAGGTTATGAAATTACATGTGGTATTTTGCCGCAGGCAGCAGCTCTGAAATAATCGTAGCTGTTTCTTTTATCATTTCCCCGTAGGTTGCCATTATTTCAGCAACATTATGTTCCAGTACTGAAAAATCGAAGGATATTGCACCGACACCCATGCCACTGATGGGATCATACAGGGGTGCGGCAATAGACACCAAGCCATTAAGATATTCTTCATCCGCAATGGAAAACATGCGTTCCTTCGTGGTTTGTATTTCCTGGAATAGTCTGACCTTGTCGACGATGGTTTTTTGGGTCTTGGCGACCAGATCCATCGTTGCGATCTTTTCTTCTATTAATTGATCAGTCAGGCTGGACAGATATGCCTTCCCCATAGCTGTGTTATGCAGGCAGTTCTTGGAGAATTCCGGCAAACTGTAAGTAAGGGTCTCTTCTGCCTCTTTATGATAGATTCGTACCAGTGCGTCATCGACTGCAAAAGCTACATCGATGCTGATATTCTTTTCATGGTTGATTCGGTCAACAACTTTCTTGATAATTTTGAGATTATCGGTGGCCTGCATCAAATTAATGCACAGCAGTAAACAGTGCATTGAAGGCCTGATCTTCTTGGTCTTCGCGTCTTTTTCCAGATACCCCATTTCTACCAAAGTGTTGATGTAGCGGTAGGTCGAGGTCATATTTAGACTCAAAGTCTTGGAAATCTCACTTTGGGTTAAGGCGGGGGTATCTCTTTTAAAAAGAGCCAGTATTTTTAGCCCCTTTTCCAGTGACTTTGAAAAGTAAAATTTTCCTTTTGACATTTTGATTTTGGATGAATTACTATCACACTATTATAGGCAATCGATTACTATTATAGTTAAAATTACATATTTGTCACTTAATGTCAATTATTTTTTCAAATCATCGATTAAAGGGAGCGGCAGATGACGCCAAATGACATGGATTTAAGGATTCTTTACCGGAATTCAGGGGAAGAAAACCAGGTAGTCCTCTCCGACCTTACAGCAGCATTGACCGGTTTTCTTGAACATCTCGGGGTAAGCCCTCTGGTCGACCGGGCCTTTGTTGAAGTAATACAGACCGGCGATGGCCAGACAAAACTTGTCAGGTTGCTCGAAGCCTGTGGATATGGCGATGACGCTAAGGCTTTTTTCAAGGAATTGCTGGAGCAACTCGGCAGCGCTGATGGTACCAAGAAAATCGTTATCAATAATATAGAGATGCCACATCTTCTACTCATGGCCATCCTGGAACTGGTGTTGCCCGGTAATAGATTTATTTCAATTAAGACAACTGAACAGTTGGAAGAGGTAACCAATGTAAAGCTCAAAGAGAAAGATCGGGCGGATATGCAAAAGGTCATCGAGACCTATCCCGTCCGTCTCTCCATGCATACCGTTCGACAGATGCGGGTATCCGGCAATGTTGCCTGTCAGTATCTGCCATTTGTTGAGGAACTCGATACCATCGGTCATACCAATACCTGGATCGGTCAGTTCCACCAGGGGCTTCTTGAGCAGATGTATCAGAATAGGGTGATTTTTCTACTGAATATGGCCTGCCCGGTCTATTGCAGATTTTGTTTCCGCAAGCATAAAGAGGAACGAAACAAGGCGAATCCTACCGCCGAGGATGTTAGAGAGGCGGTTGAACTCGTTAACAATTCTCCGTCCATCAAGGAAATTGTCATAACCGGCGGCGATCCCTTCATGAACCGCGAAAATATGGCAAGTGCCATTGATGGATTGATGGAAGTGGAGCATGTCCAGACTTTGCGTCTTGCAACCCGCTCTATCGCCTACTATCCTCATATGTTTTTGGCAGATGATGCCAGCCTGCTTAATTATCTCAAACGCAAGAATCTTGAGTTGCAGGAGCGAGGCAAACGTATGGAGATTGCCACCCATTTTATTCATCCTGACGAGATTTCGCCGCAGTGTTTGATGATCATCTCTGAACTTGTCCAAAGCGGTATTACTGTTTACGTGCAGACTCCGTTTTTGAAGGACTGTAACGATGAGGGGCCTGAGTTGGTCCGACTCTTCAGTCTGCTGCGTGGTGCCGGAGCTGAGTTACACTATATTTATATTCCCTGCAGTCCAATTCACGGCAACAGTATTTATTGGTCGCCCATATCTAAAGGTCTGCAGGTGGGCAATTATCTCAGGGCGCATCTTTCCGATCGTGTTGTGCCGAGAATCTGCACTGCCACCCCCATTGGCAAGATAGACTGGAATTCGAGCGGCTGGGCCGTCGAGCCAGTTGAGGGTAATGATAACTTTATCTGGATTCGCAGCCCCTATACCCCGAATTATTTTAAGGCATTTGCTCCTATTGCCAATGAACTGGAAAATATCCGTGTCAATGAAGAGGGAACTATTGACATTCAATATATGGCCAAACTTGGCGATGATACGCTTTTTCTCGGCTCACGTCCCTTTAGGTTTGGCGGCGGCATGACACAACCTGAAACGACCGAAGCGGTCATGGAGGCAATACTTGCAAGTGAAAAACTGTCACCTTCACTCGTTGACACCAGATCTTTAAGAGTTTCCAGGGTGCATGAAACCCGTGTTGAGGTCAGCGACCAATGTACGGAAGAAGATCTCTATTATATCCGGAGTGATGAGCGTATTACTGATGTGGTGATCATCTCCGAAAAGGATGGGGTAGAGTCATTATTTCAGGTTGTAAAAATTATCCGGGTGTTGGAAGATATTCCTCACGTAAATGCTGTTCGTCTGCGCAGTCTGATGTTCAACTATCAGCCGGAGCGTTTTACTGCCGAAGTTATCGATAAACTGGCAAGCCTGAATAAACTGACAGTTGCTAACCCGAAGCGACTTGAAATAGAAACTCAGTTCCTTATGCCCGATGAGTTTAGAGCCGAGCATACTCGTCTGACAAAGTTACTGAAGAACAAGGGCATAACCGTCTACAATAATACGCCTCTTTTGGGCAGGATCAACGATACACCGGAAATCATCCAGCTTCTCGCCTACAATTGTCGGGAGGCGGGAATTGAATTTCATCATCTTTATGTTGCCGGACTCCCAGTGCAAAACCAATGGAACGCCAAAAATCCAGTGGCACTTTATGATGTGGTGGATATCGCCACTCGCGTTCGACGAGACGGCAGCGGAAGGGAGGTGCCCCGGTATATTATTCGCACTATTGTGGGTGAAGTGGATTTCGGACTTTCGTCAATCATCAGTGGGACAGCTGAAGCACTAACGCTCAAACTGTTGCCCTATGATCTTTTCTACTTCAAGAATCTCGCCGCCGATTTTCAGTGGCCGGAGGAAGTCAGGGAAGGTGACGATGGCATACCGATTGTGCCGGTAGCTGGTCTACTGAAAACCACCGATTTTGTCCTATCCTGAGGAGGGATTATGCACTATCCATTTATGCTCTATAGCCGTAAGGTGGACCACCGTCTGCTCTTTAAGGATTTGACAGGAGATCCATATGTTGCCGATCTCTCAAGTGACAGTAAGCTCCTGGGCGAAATAGATATGCGTGATCAGCGTGGGTTCCAGAAGATTCTTGAAGACAAGATGGGGCGGGAACACAGTTGGGGCGTTGCTGCTTACCTTGAAAACAGGGCCACCCTTCTTTCGGATTGCCCCCAGATGGTGGCGGAAAAACGATTTTTCCACTTGGGGCTCGATATCATAGTGCCCCTTGGTACCCAGCTTCATGCGCCGCTCCATGGCAGTGTTGTCGAGAGCGGGTACGAAAGCGGTGAGGGTAACTACGGCAGCTTTGTCCTGCTCCGGCACGACAGCCAACATTTTGAGACTTTTTATAGTTTTTATGGCCATCTGTGTCGCAGCAGCCTGCCTGAGCTAGGCAGAACCTTTAATGTCGGGGAGCGTTTTGCTGAGATTGGTGATTTTCATGAGAACGGCAACTGGTTCTACCATACTCATCTCCAGATTATTACAGAAAAAGGTCTGGGGTCGGGATACATTTCAAAGGGATACTGCAACGAAAAGGATCTGGCAGAAATGGATACACTGTGTCCTTCACCCAATCTTCTTTTTAAGGTTTTTTAGCCTCCCTCAACGGCGTATTCGCTCAGTCCTCCCTCTTTTGGGAGATAAATTCATCTATCGGAATTTTTTAAAAAATCCTTGCATACATTCGCGAATGTATGTATAGGTTTCCTGCTGCAGTATTTAACACTCCACGAGAGGATATTTGTTTTAGTTCCCTCTTGTGCGATAAGTACAAGTATCATCCGAAATTCATTAAAAAAGCGAGAAATGAATTTCTAAGGTAGTTAATGCCTTGGACATATTTCTAATGAGAAAAACACAAGATATAAATGGTATGATTATGTTGAAATTAAAGCCTAAAACATGCATTTTTCTGACTACTTTTCTGGCAATATCCCTGCTCGGCGGTTGCAAGGACCAGACACCAAAACCTCAGGCGGCAAAACCTCCCGTTGAGGTTGACGTCGTCACCCTTAAAGCACAATCAGTTAAGCTTGAGGCCGAGTTGCCTGGACGAACTGCCGCCTATCGGGTAGCAGAAGTTCGCCCACAGGTAAACGGCATTGTCAAGAAGAGACTGTTTACCGAAGGGAGTGTTGTCAATGCAGGGGATGTTCTCTATCAGATAGATCCTGCTCTATATCAGGCAAAACTTGACAGCGCCAAGGCAACTCTCGCCAAGGCCAGGGCTGTTGAACATTCAGCGCAACTGAAAGCGAAAAGATACGCGACACTGGTTCACACTAAAGCGGTAAGTGAGCTTGATCAGGTTGAAATCGAGGCGGAATGGAAACAGGCCGAAGCTGATGTAGCCTTTGCTGAAGCAGCATTAAGCAGTGCCCGTATTGATCTTGAGTACACTCGGGTAACAGCGCCGATCAGCGGCCGGATCGGTAAATCGATGATTTCTGAAGGAGCTTTGGTCACTGCTCAGCAGAGCACACCTCTGGCAATTATCCAGCAGCTGGATCCGCTTTACATCGATGTTACACAATCCAGTACTGAAATGCTGAGGTTGAAAAAGAATCTGACCGATGGCTTGATGCAGGACAGCAAAAAAGTCAACTCGAATGTGACGATTCTGCTTGAAGATGGTTCGGAATATGGAAAGACCGGCTCACTTGAGTTTTCTGATGTGACGGTAGATCAATCGACCGGAACAGTTACTCTGCGTGCCCGGGTTGCCAATCCCGATCAGGAATTATTGCCTGGAATGTTTGTCAGGGCTCGCGTTACCACGGGTATGCGACAGGATGCCATTCTGGTACCTGCCGAGAGCATCAGTCGAAACTCGAAAGGACAGGCTATTGTTATGTTGGTCAATCCTCAGTCAACTGTTGAGAGCCGTATCATTTCCAGCGGACAAAATATGGGTGAGAAAGTTTTGGTCAATGAGGGTCTTGTCGCCGGAGAGCAGGTGATTGTAGCCGGTCTTCAGAAAATCAGACCCGGAGCTCCAGTCAAGGCAGTTGAGCAAAAGGTTTCATTATCAGGACAGATTGCACAGAAGACAAAACCTACAGCTACAGCAACACAGGCGGAGTAAATCATGGCCAGATTTTTTATAGACAGACCCATTTTTGCATGGGTTATAGCAATTGTTATCATGCTGGCCGGCGCCTTATCCATCATTCGTCTGCCAATTTCACAGTATCCCGAAATCGCCCCTCCGGCGGTAAATATTACTGCAAGATACCCCGGCGCTTCAGCCAAAACCATAGAAGACAGTGTGACCCAGATTATCGAGCAGAATATGAATGGCCTCGATAATTTGTTGTATATGACGTCCCAGAGTTCCTCTGCCGGATCGGTGACGGTAACACTGACCTTCCAGGCCGGTACCGACCCGGATATAGCTCAGGTGCAAGTACAGAACAAATTGCAGCAGGCAACAAGCCAGCTACCTCAAGAAGTGCAACAGCAGGGTTTACAGGTCGCCAAATCCAATTCGACCTTTTTGATGGTTATTGGTCTCATTTCCTCTGACGGTAGTATGGACAAGAATGATCTGACAGATTTCATGGTTTCCACCCTCAAAGATCCTTTAAGCCGTACCACCGGTGTTGGTAATATCCGGATTTTTGGTGGCCAATACGCCATGCGCATCTGGCTTGACCCCCACAAACTTAACAGTTTTCAGTTGACACCGGGCGATGTCAGTTCGGCAATCTCGGCCCAGAACAACCAGGTGGCCGTCGGTGATCTGGGCGGAACCCCTTCTGTTGCCGGTCAGCAGGTAAGTGCAAGTATGGTCGCTCAAACCAAGATGAGCTCGCCGGAACAATTTGCCAATATTTTGCTCAAGGTAAACAACGATGGCTCTCAGATCCGCCTGCGAGATGTCGCTCGGGTAGAAATAGGTGGAGAAAGTTACGATTCAGTGACTTCCTTTAATGGCCAGCCGGCCGCCGGTATGGCCATAATGCTGGCAACCGGTGCCAATGCACTTGATACCGCCCAGGCTGTTCGAGATAAGCTCGCCAATTTGCAGCCATACTTTCCGACTGGAGTCGAGATCGTCTATCCTTACGATACCACGACCTTTATCAGGATATCCATCGAAGAGGTGGCACAAACCCTTATCGAAGCGATTATCCTCGTTTTTCTGGTAATGTTTTTGTTTCTGCAGAATTTCAGGGCAACGCTGATCCCAACTATTGCCGTGCCTGTCGTCTTGTTAGGTACTTTCGGGGTCATGGCTGCATTTGGATTTTCAATTAATACCCTCACTATGTTTGGACTGGTACTGGCGATAGGTCTTCTGGTTGATGATGCCATCGTTGTGGTTGAAAACGTTGAGCGTATAATGGAAAAGGAAGGGTTATCGCCTCTGGAGGCAACCAGAAAATCCATGGATCAGATTACCAGCGCCCTGGTCGGTATCGCACTGGTCTTGTCTGCTGTATTCGTTCCCATGGCCTTTTTTGGTGGGTCGACCGGTGCCATTTACCGGCAGTTCTCTTTAACCATTGTTTCAGCCATGGTCCTTTCAGTTTTCGTCGCGCTCATCCTCACACCTGCTCTCTGTGCGACCATGTTGAAACCAATAAAGAAAGGCGGGCATGGAGAAAAGCGAGGATTTTTCGGTTGGTTTAATCGTATGTTCAAGAGCAATACTGAGCGGTACAGTAGAAGCGTCGCTTATGTTGTCAATCGAACCGGGAGGTTTGGGTTGATTTATGTTCTGCTTGTCGGAGGCATGTGTTTTCTTTTCACCAAGTTGCCGACATCTTTTCTGCCCAATGAGGATCAGGGTGTTTTTCTTACCATGGTGCAGTTACCAACAGGTGCCACCCAACAGCGAACGCAGGCTGTTCTTGACAAAGTGCGTAACTATTATCTGACCAAAGAAAGCGATAACATCGTCTCTGCTTTTACAGTCGCGGGTTTCAGTTTTGCGGGAACCGGACAGAATATGGGCCTTGTTTTTACGCAGATGAAAGACTGGGGTGAACGAAAAAGGAAGGACCAATCGGTCAATGCAATACTCGGCAGGGCTATGGGGGGATATTTCCCAACGATCAAGGAGGCGCAGGTTTATGCTTTTAGCCTTCCTCCAATCCCGGCTCTCGGTACTTCAACCGGTTTTGACTTTTATCTGCAGGATCGTGCCGGGCTAGGTCATGAGAAATTGATCGAGGCTAGAAATCAACTCCTTGGTATGGCTGCGCAGGACCCTGATCTCACACGCGTTCGTCCCAACGGTATGGAAGACACACCACAGTACAATGTGGATATCGACTACGAAAAGGCTATGGCTCTTGGTGTCACGGTTAATAATATTAACACAACTCTGTCCACTGCCTGGGGATCGAACTATGTGAACGACTTTGTTAATGAGGGCCGGATTAAAAAAGTCTATCTCCAGGCAGATGCACCCTTTCGGATGCACCCTGAAGATATCAAACAATGGTATGTGCGTAACACCAACGGTGGCATGGTGCCTTTTTCCTCCTTTACCAGTGGGCATTGGAGTTTTGGTTCTCCACGATTGGAACGCTTTAACGGCAATCCGGCAGTTGAGATTCAAGGAGAAGCGGCGGCTGGCAAATCAAGTGGTGACGCGATGGCAGCGATCGATCGCCTGGTGTCTCAACTTCCCAGTGGTTTTGGCTATGAGTGGACTGGAACGTCATTTCAGGAAAAACAATCTGGCTCTCAGGCCCCTGCTCTTTATGCTATCTCTCTGTTGGTGGTATTTCTCTGCCTTGCTGCCCTGTACGAAAGCTGGTCTGTACCATTTTCGGTTATGATGGCCGTACCTCTCGGGGTACTCGGCGCTCTTGGAGCAGCGTATTTCCGCGGTATGGAAAACGATGTCTATTTCCAGGTGGGTCTGTTGACGACCATAGGTTTGTCAGCGAAAAATGCCATCCTGATCGTAGAGTTTGCTAAATCGCTCTATGATGAGGGAGAAGACCTCATCACGGCTACAGTAGAAGCCTGTAAAATGCGACTTCGGCCAATCCTGATGACATCTTTTGCTTTTATGCTCGGAGTTTTCCCCCTGGTTATCAGTACCGGTGCCGGCGCCAATAGTAGGCATGCCATCGGTACGGGTGTGTTTGGCGGCATGTTGTCAGCGACAATTCTGGCTGTCGTTTTTATTCCTCTCTTTTTTGTTTTTGTTATGAAAATATCTCGAAAAAATCCCGTAAAGCAGGATATTGCTGTATCGGTTCAGGAGGGTTGATGGTATGAAAAATCAATCAATGTCCCTCGTCCAATTACTCTCAGTAAGCCTATTATTGCTTGTTGTAACCGGTTGTACTATGGCACCGGAATATCTGCGGCCGACAATGCCTGTGGCGGATAACATGACAGGCCTCAAAGCTGGGCAGAGCGAGCCATCTATAGAAACTCAAGGTAAGAGCAAAGTCTCTGAACTGGGTTGGCACAATGTTTTTATTGATCCTCTGCTCCAGCAGCTGATAGAAACCGCACTGACTAATAACCGTGATTTACGCGAGACGGTCCTCAATGTTGAGGCATACCAGGCTCAATACCGTATCCAACGTTCAGCATTGCTCCCGACCATTACGGGGGACGGTTATGGAGTAAAGCAGCGCACCCTCGGGGCAGGCGGTCATACTACCAGCGAGACCTATTCGTTGAAAGTTGGAACTACGGCTTATGAACTCGATCTTTATGGTCGGGTCCGAAACCTCAAGGATCAGGCGCTTGATCAATACCTGGCGATGCAGGAAACTCAGAAAAGCGCAACTATCAGCCTGGTTGCGCAGGTTGCCCAGGCGTACCTTACCTGGCTTACAGATCGGGAACTCCTGCAGATTTCAGAGGACACGAGGAAGAATGAAGAAGAATCCTATGCACTTGTCCAGCAACGTTCATCCGCAGGAATTGCCAATGAACTTGATCTGGCACAGGCCAGGACCAGTCTTGAAACGGTAAAAGCTAATCTGGCTTTATATCGAAGGCAAGTGGCCTTGGATCTTCATTACCTCTCCCTGCTTACGGGTGCAACCTTGCCGGATACCCAGTCGTTTGGAAAAAAATCACTCGTTGATTTTGCGCCGCTGTCCGGCATCCCATCGACACTTTCATCCACGCTGTTGCTGGAAAGACCGGATGTTATGGCAGCAGAACACCAATTAATCGGGGCCAACGCCAATATCGGAGCAGCCAGAGCAGCCTTTTTCCCAACCGTTAGTCTGACAGCCAGTGCTGGTGTTATCAGCTCCGACCTTACCGACCTTTTCGATGGTGGCTCTGGTTCATGGCTATTTTCTCCGACCATAAGCCTTCCTATCTTTACTGCCGGCAAATTAAAAGCTGAGCTCGATGTCGCAAAAATCCAAAAAGAGATTTATGTCGCCCGATATGAAAAAACGATCCAGAGCGCTTTTCGAGAGGTAACCGACTCTCTGGTTGCAAGAGAAACTTACACGGATCAAGCCCGTGCTCAAAAAGCCAACCTGAAGGCAAATGAAGATTATTATAGCCTTGCCAGGGAACGTTACCAGCAGGGAGTAGACAGCTTTCTCGTCCTGTTGGACGCCCAGCGTTCGCTCTACAGCTCCAGACAGAATTATCTTTCTCTGAATCTTGCCCAACTGGTCAATGAGGTAAACCTATACAAGGTTCTGGGCGGCGGTTGGAAAGAATAGACGTAAGAAAGTAAGGAAGTATTATGGCCCGTAAAACGAAACTAGAAGCTTTAAAAACCCGTGAATCGATATTGGATGCAGCGATTCAGGTTTTTTCAGTCAGAGGGGTCTCCCGCACCACTCTGGCAAACATTGCCAAAGAAGCGGGAGTGACCAGAGGTGCCATTTATTGGCATTTCAAGAACAAGGAGGATCTACTCAGTGCGCTTTGGGAGCAGCTCCTCCTGCCTTTCGAACCAATTAACGAGGCAATTGCAAACACGGATGAACCTGACCCTCTTGGCAAATTTCAGCAAACGCATATAGCTTTTTTTAAAAGCTTGAAAGAGGATCCCCGACTACTCAAGCTTTCCCAGATTCTCCTCAACAAATGCGAAGCCGTAGAAGAGACCGGCACGCTTCATCTGCACAGGGTCAATTGTCATCTTGAAGGACAACTGAAAATTGAAAAAATTCTTCGTAGTGCGATAGTTCATGGACAATTACCGAAGAACCTTGATGTCCGACTGGGCAGCATTGCCACCCTGGCCTTTATCGACGGCCTGATAAACAACTGGATTATGTTTCCGGGTTTGTTGGATGTCGATCAAGAGATCCCAGTCATTCTGGATGGATTGCTGCATATGCTACGTTCCGGTTTTGTTCGTTGAGATAAAAAGTCCATAATATTACCTTTTGCTGTATTCGTTTTCGTTTCTTTTTGTTTCACGTAGCCATAAAAGCTTGGCGAGAATAATTTTTCTGATCAAAATCAAACGACCGTCAATGGAAACTAGATCGTGGGCGGCTATCTGAAATTTTTTATAATCCTGCGTGATTCTGTTGGTTGCTTACTTTCTTTCTTTGAGTAAATCGCGTATTTCCGTAAGCAAAACTTCTTGAGCAGAAGGAACTGGTGGAGGGGCAGGTGCGGCTTCCTCTTTTCGTTTGAGGGTGTTAATTGCTTTGATAGCGATAAAAATTGTGAAAGCGATTATTGTAAAATCAATAACCGTTTGTATGAATTTTCCATAGCCGATCGTTACAGCAGGGATTTCGCCTGTAGCCGCTTTAAGGGTAATTGCCAAGTTGGAAAAATCGACACCACCCAACAGCACTCCTATTGGAGGCATAATTACATCGCCAACAAACGAAGAAACGATTTTACCAAATGCTGCGCCAATAATAATACCGACGGCCATGTCGACCACATTTCCCTTTACCGCAAATTCCTTAAATTCTTTCATCATCCCCATGATAGGCTCCTTCGATTTGATCTGATGACCTGCTGACGTGCCCTCGTTTTTTTTGAGTGTTCTTTAAGAATTCCTCAGGAAAATTATTTTACATTCTGTAAACAGGATAGCTTTCTGATTATTCACGCTTAATTTGTAAGTTATGTTTGTTTGGTAATCGTGTCAATACCTATCTTTATATCGGAGTTCTTTGCAGCCAGCAATGTCGTTGGTCTCTCGTTTGTTAATTGTGTGGCCGATGCCTTGCTGTCCTGTCTGAAAATATATAAACGATATGCGCTTGATAACTTTTGGAGAGGAATGATCAATGAGCCACAACAATTCTGACAAACAACAGGTTTCTCTAAAGAGTGATGATCTTGGTGAGTTAAAGAGGTCCTTTCAGGAAATTGTTGATATTTGTGATCGGCACTATGGTTTTCCGGCAAAGATATACGAGAATTGCTTTATCGGCAGTGAGGCGGTAGGCGAACTGATTAAAAAGGGGATAGCTACAGACGAAGATGATGCCATTCGCATTGGCAACTTGCTGATGCAGAGTGGGATATTTCATCATGTCCAGCGCGCTCATACCTTTAAAAATGAGTATCTTTTTTATCGTTTTGCAACAGATGAAGATCATGGTGGAATTCCGGAACAGGTTCCTGATGGGATTTCTGTGAAATGGGCCGATTTCATTGGAACATCAACATCGCATGAGGCTGTGAATAGTGTATTACAGCCATCTTTACCCGGACCTGATGCAGCTCTTGCGGAAATGGAACAAGAGGATCTTAATACCATCGGACTATCACCTCTTGATGAGCATAATGCTCGACTACTCGATAATGTACATCCCAAAAAATGGCTCGATCCAGCACCCAAACCCTCGTACAATCTGGTAGTGATCGGCGCGGGAGCGGGTGGCCTGGTTACTGCTGCCGGGGCGGCAGGCGTCGGTGCCCGTGTGGCTCTCATTGAATCGCATCTTCTGGGGGGCGATTGCCTCAATGTCGGCTGCGTTCCGTCTAAGGCCTTATTGCGTTGTGCCAAGGCAGTGGCCGCCGTGCGTGATGCGGGCCGGTTTGGGGTAAAGATTAAAGGAGAGATTACTGTCGATTTTGGCCATGTGATGGAGCGCATGCGCAGGTTACGAGCTCAGATCTCACCAGTAGATTCAGCTAAAAGGTATTCGGAGCAGCTGGGTGTCGATTTATTCATGGGAAAAGGCGTTTTTACAGGGAAAAATAGCATTGAGGTCAACGGTAAAACACTCATCTTTGCCAAAGCTGTAATTGCCACAGGTGGAACCGCTGCTATTCCGAATATTCCAGGCCTGGCCGATGCTCCTTATCTCACCAACAGCACGTTGTTCAATCTGACGGTACTGCCGAAACGACTTGGAGTTATTGGTGCAGGACCTATAGGACTTGAAATGGCTCAGGCTTTTCAGCGCCTGGGCTCCCAGGTAACGGTTTTTTCACGCAGTGAGAAAATCATGCCCAAGGAGGATCCGGAAGCAGCCGAAATAGTCAAAGCGTCGATGCAGAAAGAGGGAGTATTCTTTTCTCTTAAATCCAGATATAAACGTATCGACGGACAGGGTGGAAAAGGGTTGGTCTGTGTTGTCTTAGATGAAGAAGGCACAGAAAGTTTCCTCGAATTCGATGCTCTACTGATAGCCACCGGTCGAAAACCTTCTGTCACTGGGTTGGGTTTAGAACAAGCAGCGGTAGAGTTCAATGCCCGAAATGGTGTAGTAGTAAACGATAGACTACAGACGACAAATCCTGATATTTACGCAGTGGGGGATGTTGCCAGTAAATACCAGTTTACACACATGGCTGATTTCATGGCCCGTATAGCCATAAAGAATGCTCTGTTCTTTGGTCGTGATAAAATGTCCGACCTCTTGCCTGTCTGGGCAACATACACCGATCCGGAAGTTGCTCATGTTGGACTTTACGAGAGGGATCTTGAGCAACGTAATCTTCCTTTTACCACCTTTAAACGTGAATTTCGTGATGTGGATAGAAGTATTGTCGACGGAACAGATTCCGGCTATGTTAAAATCCATGTAGTTAAAGGTAAAGATCAGATTTTGGGAGCAACCATCGTCGGTCAGCATGCAGGTGATCTGATCAGTGAAGTAAGCGTGGCCATGCAGAGCGGAATGGGTCTTAGCCAACTTGCCGGTGTTATTCATCCCTATCCAACAGCCGCTGAAGCCATTCGACAATGCGGTGACGCCTATAACCGTGAACGTCTCACGCCAACCATTAAGGGACTTTTCCATAGTCTCATGGCCTTGAGGCGGTAAACCAATTGAAAATATTGTTACACCGGAAGGTCTCCGTGTCTTGTGACATTGCCTACATACTTTTGTCTTACCAAGGGGAGAATACCTGTGATTTTAGATATACTTGAGAACGCACACCAATATTTAGCCATGAACAACGGGTTTGCAAAGGCTTTTGAGTTCCTCTCCCGTCCGGATCTGATGGAGCTGCCTGTTGGCAGATATGAGATTGACGGAAATCGGATTTATGCAATGGTGGCAATTGATTCCGGTCGGGTAAAGGAAGAAGCTCAACTTGAAACACATGAAAAATACATTGATATTCAATTTATACTTTCAGGAATCGATACTATGGGATGGAGGCCCAAGGCAACTTGTAAGCTGCCATCTGGAGCATATGATAAGGAAACAGATCTTCAATTCTTTGCAGATGTACCTGATGCCTGGCTGGCGACGAGACGTGGAGCGTTTGCGATATTCTTTCCGGAAGATGCACACATGCCACTTATCTCGTCAGGAAAACTTCATAAGGTTGTTGTTAAAATTGCAGTGGACAAAGTGAGGTAGGCTGATCTTTTCGTTTGTTGCGGATAGCTGGAAAATCATTGTGCTGGAGATATGAACCGGATATGATAAATGGCAACTCTTCAGTAACAACATGTTGCTAATATTCCCTGTTTTCTTGCTTGGCAATTAGTTTCCTCGTTGTCGTTCGCTTTCAACCTGATGTGCCGAACAGGAGCCAGAATTTACATATTGTCGTCATCATGAACCTCTCGACCCAAAACCTTGAAAACTCAATCTGACACAGAACTATGTATACAGCACATTATAATTTAAAGATTAAGCCATTTCAGATCTCCTCGGACGCTACTTTTATGTGGCTCGGGGAAAAACATAAAGAGGCTTTGGCAACCTTGAGGTATGGCATCCTCGACAATAAAGGTTTCCTGCTTCTGACAGGTGACGTGGGCACAGGGAAAACAACCCTTATCAATTCACTGATCGCGAGTCTGAGCGAGGACGTGATCTATGCCTCGATTCCTGATCCGAGTCTGAATAAAATGGATTTCTTTAATTATATTGCTACAGCTTTTGGTATTGGTGGTGAGTTTACCAGCAAGGGGAAATTCTTATCGAGTTTTTCCAAATTTTTGCATCAAGCCTATGGAAATAATCAAAAGGTACTCCTCATTATAGATGAGTCGCAACTTTTGACTCAGGATTTGTTGGAAGAAACACGTCTTCTGTCAAATATTGTAACAAAAGACAGCAATCCTCTGCTCAATATCTTTTTTGTCGGCCAATACGAATTTAATGAATTGATCAGGCGCCCTGAGAATAGAGCTATTGCGCAGCGGTTAACGTTAAATTACTACATTGAGCCTTTAACCTTTGAAGAAACCGGAGAATATATCAGGCATAGATTGAAAATTGCCGGCACGACAGAAAGAATATTTAATGCTTCTGCGATTAGGGAAATTTATGCTTTTTCACATGGATTTCCCAGAAGAATCAACGTAATCTGTGATCATTCCCTGATGAGCGGATATGCTGAAGATCTGAAAACGATAACTGGTTCTGTTGTCAAGGAATCCTCCAAAGATTTGCAGATACCGGAGCGTAGAAGAGATCATTATCAGGAAAGTAAAATTACTGTGCCGCAACCTTTTGATACCCTGACGGCTGTTTCTCCAGGGCAACCTGGTGCTCAACCTAATCAACCCAGTCAACCCAGTCAACCCAGTCACCCAATTGAACCAATAGGACCAATAGGACCAACGCAATTAACTCAAGTTCGGCGGCGAAAAGAGACAGGTACTTTTTCTTTTTCCAGAGTAATTGGAAGTCTTGTGTTGATTGTTTTGGTTTTGCTGTCTTGTTACTTTATATTTCCCGATTTTGTAAATAAAACATATAAACAAGCCATTGATTATGTAGTTTCGATTCAAGACAAAACAGACTTGAATCTTCACGCCTCATCCGGGAAAAATATCCAACCGAAACTCCAAGAGAAGGCAGCCTCCAATGGTAATAAGAATGGACCTAAAGTCCTTCCCGTTCCTGAAGTACCTTTATCTGCAAAAACAACAAATGTTTCCCCCCAAAATAAGCAGACAGCAGTAACCACATCTGTGAATATTGGAAAACAGAAAGTATTGGAAGGTATACCAAACCTGGACAAAAAAAATTCTGAAGCTATGCTGTCTGAGTTAACAAAAATCACACCGGCAGCAATAGAGGATAAAATCGTTGAGCCTGTGTTACCTGAGTCAGCAACTGTCCAATCTCCTATTCCCCCTAAGGGATTGGCTAAAAAAATTATTAACAGCAATTCCGTACCCCCGGTTCCGCCATTACCCAAAGAGAATCTTGTATTACGATTTAAATACGATTCAAATATATTTAGTGTCTCTGATATTGAGAAGATGAAAGAATTTGCCCGGATCGTGAAGGAGCACCCGGATGCAACTGTCAACATTTCTGGATATACAGATTCAACAGGTGATGAAGGGTACAATAAAAGGCTCTCCCAATTCAGGGCTAACATGGTCAAGAGTTTTCTTATGGGACAAAATTTACGTCCTGAACAAATTAGAACTCTAGGATTTGGAAGTCAAAATCCAGTAGACAAAAATGATACGGCCGAAGGTCGTATGATGAACAGGCGTGTCGAGATCAGCGCGATTGACAATAACTGATCCCTGACAAGGATTTTGAAAAGCATCTCCTGTTTAGTCAATTAACTCACAATTTGTAGGTTCCCAAAAACTGCCTGTTGTATGAGTAAGGTCGGACCTTCAAGGAGAATGAGCTTCTTTTACTGGACTTGTGTGAGTATCGGCACCGCTCAGACCTTGATTTTATAATAGGGCACAATGGATTCAAATATGTCTTTAACTATTGCTGAATTAGCTGTTTTTTTGACCCTGCTTTCTTCAATCGTGCCTTTGTTTTTTTTGCGATGGCCGTTTTTTCTGGTTCGGTTATCGTGTATTCTTTTAGGTGCTTCGGGCGTTGCTTCCGCCTGGTCAGGAGGAATGGCACTCCTGACGAACTCCACTGAGCAGGTTGTCCTCCCAATCGGCCTCCCTTGGCTGCATGTGCTTCTCCGTATTGATCCACTTTCCGGTTTCTTTCTCTTTATTGTTGGATTCGTCACCTTTGTAACCTCATGCTATGCTCCCAGCTATATAAAAGCGCATATCGGCGGACCGCAGCCCATAGGCACCTTAACATTTTTTACAGGTCTTTTTGTTGCCGGAATGTATCTCGTTTTGTTGGCAGCCGATGCATTTTTCTTTATGATCGCCTGGGAACTGATGTCTGTCGCAAGTTATTTTCTGGTCGTTTTCGAGCATCACAAGGCGGAGAATCGTAGTGCTGCTTTTGTTTATTTGTTGATGGCAGTTGTCGGTGGAGCTGTTATTTTACTCGCCTATGGTGTTCTTGCCGGTTTCTCCGGCAGTTTCAGCTTTTCGGTGATGGCGACGGCCAACCTGACCCCGATGTGGTCGACGACAGCTTTTTTGCTGGCCTTTATTGGTTTTGGCATGAAAGCTGGAATTGTCCCATTGCATGTATGGCTTCCGCAGGCCCATCCCGTCGCCCCTTCGCATATCTCCGCCCTCATGTCCGGTGTTATGCTCAAGGTAGCAGTGTATGGATTTATTCGTTTTGTCTGGGATCTCTTAGGGGATATACAGTGGCAATGGGGAGTACTGGTCCTTTCAATTGGTGCCGCTTCAGCGGTTTTGGGGGTATTGTACGCTCTGATGCAGCACGACCTCAAACGACTGTTGGCATACCATAGCGTTGAAAATATTGGCATTATTTATATTGGTCTTGGCTTGTCCATGATTTTTTCTGCGACCAACCACCTGGAAATTGCCGCTCTTGCCCTAATTGCCGCGCTCTATCATTGTTTGAACCATGCTCTTTTTAAAAGCTTGCTCTTTTTTGGGGCAGGTGCAGTATTGCAACAGAGTCAACAGCATGACATGGAAAAAATGGGGGGACTGATTCGGAAAATGCCGGTGACGGCGGCCTGTTTTCTGATTGGCTGTATCAGCATTTGTGCACTTCCTCCTTTTAATGGATTTGTTTCGGAGTGGTTGACCTTTCAGGCGGCATTGCAAGGAACGGCCCTGAAAAGTGGCATCCTTGGGGCAATGATTCCTGTTGCCTCGGCCATGCTCGCCTTGACCACTGCTCTGGCAATTGCCTGCTTCGTCAAAGTGTACGGTGTTATTTTCCTGGGACTTCCCAGAAGTGTCGAAGTTTCAGAGGCCCATGAAGCTCCCTTCGGTATGAAGTTTGGCCAGATTATTCTGGCCATTTGTTGCCTGGCTTTCGGAATATTTCCCAGCTGGACGGTAAACGCAATTAATACCATTCCCGCAAAACTTCTGGGTACCGGCTTATCAAAGGCCGCCGACAATGGCTGGTTGTGGCTGACTCCGATAGATAAACAGACGGCTTCATATGGCGCACCGGCTGTCCTGTTGGGACTTTCGGTGAGCTGGTTGATAGTGTTTTTCTTTCTTCACCCCCCGCAACGTGACAATCGCATTCGTATTGCGCCTGCCTGGGATTGCGGCTTTGGTCCATTGAGCCCCCGTATGCAATACACCGCTACTTCCTTTGCCATGCCGATCCGTCGTGTTTTCTCCTTTGTCTGGCGAATCTTTGAAAAGGTTGAACCGGCAAACCAGAGAAGAGGGCCACGATATTATCTACAGGTTCAAGATTGGGCCTGGTTGATGGTCTACCTTCCAATAGGTAAGGTCATACTGAAAATGGCTCAAAGAGCAGCTCGCATCCAGGGAGGAAATCTTCGTGTTTACCTTGCCTATTCCTTTTTTACCTTACTGTTCCTGTTATGGGTGATCGTATGACAGGCTGGATTTTTGCAATTGTTCAGACTATCTGTGTTGTTGTGTTCGCTCCGTTTCTGGCGGGTTGGGTCAAGTGGTTGAAATGTAAACTGCAGAACAGGCAGGGACCGCCCCCCTGGCAGCCATACCAGGATTTGCTTCGGCTCTCCAGAAAGCAAGTTGTGTTGGCGGATTCGGCATCTGTTCTTTTTCGTGTTGCTCCCTATGTGGTTTTCAGTGTCACTATAGTTGCGGTTTCGATCATTCCGGTAGTCTCTGTGCAATTGCCAACCTCAGCCCTGGCGGATGTTATTGTCCTGGTCGGATTTTTAGGCGCTTGCCCGTTTCTTTCTTTCCTTAGCCGGCATGGATGTTGGTACTGCATTTGGAGGAATGGGATCGTCCCGGGAAGTAACGATTTCGTCTCTTGCTGAACCTGCACTACTCATGGCCTTTTTTACCCTGGCGATGAACGTTTCCAGCACAAATTTATCAACCGTTATAACGCATTTAGTCCAGGGTCCTTTTATACTCTATCCGTCGCTTATCTTTTCCTCGTTGGGCTTAATCCTTGTTTCGGTCGCAGAGACAGGCCGCATTCCTATTGACAATCCCGCCACCCATCTTGAACTTACCATGATACATGAAGCCATGATTCTGGAGTACAGCGGTCGCCACCTGGCCCTGATGGAATGGGCGGCTATGCTCAAACTCACTCTCTACTCTTTGCTGATTGTTAATTTGATAGTTCCCTGGGGCGTGGCTATGACCTTGGCGCCGGATGCTCTGTTCATAGGTGTCGTAAGCGTTACCTGCAAGCTGTTAGCTCTTGGTCTTTTTTTGGCTGTGGCCGAAACCGTACAGGCCAAGATGAGACTCTTTCGTGCACCACAATTTCTTGGTTTGGCTTTTGTCCTTTCGTTACTGGGAATGATGAGCCATATTATTCTCGAGGTCGGTTAAGATGCTGATGACGTCACTTTCACTCCCGGAGCAGGTAGTACTGACACTGGCCGCTTTAATTTTATTGTCCTCTTTTCTCATGCTGGCACAGGTACGCATGAAAAGTTTGATCAACACCTTTGCTCTGCAGGGCTTATTGTTGTTTTTCGCCACACTCCTTATGGCATTTATTTCCGGGAAATACCAACTGCTGATCTCTGCTGCTTTAACTCTATTTCTCAAGGTCTTCTTTATTCCCGGCCAATTGCGTCTTTTGGTTGTACGTCTCGATATTAACCGAGAGGTAGAGAGCATAACCAACCCTTCTTTGATCATGCTGTCTGCTGCTGCTCTGGTGCTCTTTAGCTACTATGTTGCTTTACCCATTCGTGCATTGTCTTTGTTGGCCACTCGCAACACCATCGCAATCTCCCTGGCGGTTGTGTTGATTGGGATGTTGATAATAATCTCCAGGCGTAAAGCCGTCACACAGGTTGTGGGCTTTATGTCCATGGAAAACGGCCTGTTTTTTGCCGCGGTTGTCGCCACCTACGGTATGCCGATGGTGGTGGAACTGGGAGTTGCCTTTGATGTCCTTGTTGCTGTCATTCTCTTCGGCGTTTTCTTTTTTCACATACGCGCAGAAATCGGTAGTCTCGATACCGATCGTCTCAATCATCTGACCGAGGTCGAAAAATGATTACTCTCGGTTTGACATTATCTTTTCCACTTTTCGGCATTTTCTTGTTTGGGCTAATTGGCCATTGGCGATCCGCAGGAACTATCAATCTCGTTATCAGTATAGCGACTTTTTCAACCGCCTTGCTTACCGCCATTGACGTCTTTCAGCATGGTCCCATCCTTTCTGACGGCAAGTTTTTTTACATCGACGCTTTCAATGTATACCTCATCCTGCTCAATGCCTTCGTCGGCATGACAACAGCCGTTTTCTCAGGACGCTATATGGCTCACGAGTTGGAGATCGGCCGGGTGGATGAAGGGAGGATGAGGTTGTATTATTCCATGTATCAGGGCTTTCTGCTCACCATGCTCGTTGCCTTGTCGACCAACAACCTCGGCGTACTTTGGGTGTCTATTGAAGGGGCAACTTTGGCAACCGTTTTATTGGTCAGCCTGTATAGAACCCCTGAGTCGATTGAAGCCGGGTGGAAATATTTCATCATTTGTGGTGTGGGTATTTCTCAGGCCCTGTTTGGGACCATCCTCGTCTATTTTGCAGGTGAAAAGTTGGTTCCGGGGCATGATGAAGGATTACTCTGGACGGTGTTACTGGAACATGCCGACAAGATGGACTCCGGCGTGATGGCGCTGGCTTTTGTTTTTCTGCTTGTTGGATATGGTACCAAAGTTGGCTTGGTCCCCTTACACAACTGGTTACCTGATGCCCATTCAGAGGGGCCGACGCCCATGTCCGCCATCCTTTCAGGATTATTGCTTAATATTGCCCTGTATGCGATTGTCCGCTTTAAAATGTTGGTTGATCCGGCTCTTGGCAACCACCTTGCCGGTAATCTCATGATGGGTTTTGGGATGCTCTCGTTTTCAGTGGCGGGGCTTTTACTTCATCGGCAATATGATGTGAAACGAATGTTCAGTTATTCTTCAATAGAGCATATGGGTTTAATGACCTTTGCCTTCGGAATTGGCGGACCGTTGGCAACATTTGGTGCACTGTTGCATATGATCGTCCATTCATTAACAAAATCAGCAATATTTATTACGGTAGGCCACGCTGCTCATCTTGCGGGTTCTCAGGTGATAAGTGAAATTCGCGGGCTCATTAAGACCCAGCCCTTCGTTGGCTGGGGGTTGTTAATTGGCACCTGTGCCATTGCCGGACTACCTCCGTTTGGTGTCTTCACCAGTGAGTTTTTATTATTTACTGCGACGATGAAGAGTTATCCCTGGCTGGTGGCGCCTCTACTCATGGGGCTGACCATTGCCTTTGCCGGGTTGTTCCGAAATCTGCAACCAATGGTGTACGGTGAACCACCCGCAAACCAGATTAAGGTTGACGCCAACATGTGGCCTGTAGTCCTGCATCTCGCTCTGGTCTTATGGCTTGGTATCTCAATACCCACTGTTTTGGCGCAATGGCTTAACCAGGCAACTCTCATGATTGTTGGACAGGGGGTTCTATGAGCACCAATAAAAATCAAGGACAGCTCGCTGCTCCGGATGTTGACTCTCTCTTGGAATTGCTTAATCAAGTTGGTATTCCTATCGCCGAATGTGCTGACATTAAAGGGGCGGTCAAAGCTATGCTCATCGATTCCCGGCTCTGGGGTAAGGTCGCCGCGGTGATGGCGGCACACAGCGTTCGTTGGTGCGCCGTGTGGGCAGAACACCGTCCTCCTGAAATGCTTGTTACCGCAGCATTTGCAGGTAAAAACGGTCATGTGCTGTTCCGTACTGTCGTGCCCGACGGGCAGGGCAAACTCCCATCGCAAACGCCTTATTTCCCGGCCGCCAACCGACCCGAACGATACATTCAGGATATGTTTGGGATTCGTTTCATTGACCACCCGGATCAGCGTCGCTGGATGCGTCATCTGGCCTGGAATGATGATCAATACCCCTTGAGAAAAGAATTTCCGCTGGCGGGAACACCTCGTGTCGATACCCCACCTGATTCTGAATATCCTTTTATACCGGCTGAAGGTGAAGGTGTTTACGAAATACCGGTTGGTCCGGTTCATGCCGGGATTATTGAGCCCGGCCATTTTCGTTTTCAGGCAATGGGCGAGGATGTGCTCAGCCTGGAAGAACATCTGGGTTATGTCCACAAAGGTATAGAAAAATGTGCGGAAGGACGGGATATTGCTGGTCTCGCACGCCTCGCAGCACGAGTTTCCGGAGACAGTACAGTGGCACATTCCTGGGCTGCCTGCCAGGCGTGCGAATATGCTGTCGGGATTAATGTACCGCCGCGGGCTATAACGATAAGGGCAATCCTTGCGGAAAGAGAACGGATTGCCAACCACCTCGGTGATATCGGTGCCTGTTGCAATGATGTGGGTTTTGCCTTTGCCCAGGTGCAGTTCAGTCGTCTTCGTGAACTATGGCAACGGCAGAACGCAATCGTTTTTGGTCATCGCCTTTTGATGGATGTGGTGGTTCCAGGAGGGGTCGCCTTGGATATCGGCTCAGAACAGATTGAACTCCTGCTTATAGCCGTAAAACAGTTGCGAGACGAATTGCAGGAATTGCTTCCTTTGCTCTACGAGTACCCCTCTCTACAGGATCGTCTACACACAACCGGCTTTTTATCTCTTAGTATGGCCAGAAATATCGGTGCCCTGGGCTATGTCGCAAGGGCTAGTGGCGAATGCTGGGATGTACGCCGGGATGCACCCTATGAGCCGTATGAACAAGTCAAAATCGATGTTCCCTGCTACTCTGGAGGCGCATCGTCTAATCGACTGCGGGTGCGCTGTGATGAGATCCTTAATTCGCTTGATTTGCTGAATATACTTTTTACTGATCTTCCGACAGGTGATATTCGAGGAGAGATTCCAGCTGTAAAAACAGCTTGCTGCGGGGTGGGTATCGTCGAGGGTTGGCGTGGAGAAACACTTGCCTATGTTCGTCTGGAAGTTGGTGGCATTGTCTCCAGGTATTTTCCTCGCGACCCCAGTTGGTTAAATTGGCCGGCACTTGAAGTTCTGATCCACGGAGAAATTGTGCCTGATTTCCCGCTCTGCAACAAATCAGTAAACGGATCATATTCCGGACACGATTTGTAGAAAATGCAGGCACAAGCCACTAGATGATGAGTAAACTTCTTAAGTTTTGTGTCTTGCAATTCAATTTTTCGATAAGTTTTAACAGTAGGTAAATCCCATGCTCAGTGTTCTTGGTAAATGTTTTAAAACCGGTTGCTTAACGGAAAAACTACCAGCCCGAGATAAATCGGTGACCCAAATCGGATCAGCATGTCAGAAAGAGATTGCTCGTCTTTTTGCCAAGAGTCTTGCAATTCGCATGGTAGATGCAGGTTCCTGCAACGGTTGCGAGCTGGAAATGCATGCGGTGAATAACAGTTTTTACGACATAGAGCGATTCGGCATTCATTTCGTTGCCTCACCGCGCCATGCAGATCTACTTTTGGTGACCGGGCCTGTCTCCCGACATATGCAAGCCGCACTCAAACGGACTTACGATGCTATGCCTGCACCAAAACTGGTTGTTGCCATGGGTGATTGTGGTGCGGACGGTGGAGAATTCGGGGTTTCATATGCCAGTTGCGGCGCTGTTGCAAATGTCATTCCGGTGGACGCTGTCATTCGCGGTTGTCCCCCTAATCCACTCCAGTTGTTGCTGGGTATATTAGAATTACTCCAGCGGTATTAAACAAAAAGTACATAACCCAGTTATACGAAAGAGAAATCAATTCTCAAGTAGAGTAGAAAGCAAATTTTAAAATTGTGTTAGTTTCTTGAAATCGGTTGCTTGACCACGTTTTACCGAATAGGTTTGTTCCCGTCACAAAGGATGAGAGACAGAAAAAGATGTGTATTCAGGCTGTTCCAAATGTCGTTTGATGTCATCGATCTTCTCGAAGAGGAGCGAGGGTTCTTGCTTGAGATGACTGGTGAAAATAAACTCTTACAAGGAGACCTTTCATGAAAAAACTGATTACCTTTGCAACACTGGTGCTGATGGGATTGGCTGGAAATCTTCAGGCTGCCGAGCCCCTTAAAATTCTTACCTGGAAGGGCTATGCCCCCCAACCATTGGTTGAAAAATTCGAGAAAGAAACCGGTATCAAGGTTGAGCTGACCTTGACCAACAACGAAGAGATGATTGCTAAACTGCGTGCTACCCGTGGTGCTGGTTTTGATCTGGCGCAACCCAGCCAGGATCGCATCTCCTCCGTACAGGCGGAATTTAAGATCTACCAGCCTATGGATTACAGCAAAATTGAATCCGGCCAGATTATCCCTTCCATGCTCGAGGCAGTGAAAAAGAACACCAAGGTTGGGGATGCATCCTACGGTGTACCATTTTGTTATGGTACTTCAGGGTTGATCGTCAACACCAAGCTCGCTCCAAATGCTAAAGATTATTCTGCTCTACTTGATAAGGCCTACAGCGGTCGGATCAGCTATCGCCTGAAACGACCGACCCTGATCGGACTGGCCTTCGCCGGTGGCGATGACCCATTTGCGAAATATGGAGACCCGGTGGCTTACAAAGCGTTGATGGATTCAGTCGCAGAAAAAATGATTGCTGCGAAACCCTATGTGAAAAATTACTGGTCAAATGGTGATGCTTTGCTGGAGATGGTTCGGAGTGGTGAAGTGACTGTAGCCATGGGATGGGACAATGGTGGGTGGAAACTCCATGCGGAAAATCCTGACATCGACTTTGTTGCACCTAAAAGTGGCGCTCTTGGCTGGATTGATACCTTTGCCATACCGGCAAAAGCCAAGAATGTGGATGGTGCCTATAAGTGGATCAACTTCATTCTGCGCCCGGAAAATGCGGCTGTCTTCTCCAACCAGGAGAAGTATGCAACGGCTTCCAAAGATGCCGGTAAATATCTTGACGCCGAGGTGCGTGATAATATCAATCGCTCCTTTACCCCTGCTGATATAGATAACATCAAATGGTATCCACCGGTTTCAGCAAACATTGAACAGATTGAAGGGAAAATTCTTGATATGGTGAAAGCAGCAAAGTAACGGTATCTCATTCTCTGAATTTCTGTTTCACGCCACCACTTCTTTTTGAGGAAGTGGTGGCCGGCCTATATTTATATCTCAGCTCGGATTACGGATAACTCGATGGCTCCAGTTCTCGATATACAGAATCTTAAAAAATGCTTTGGTCGTTTCACCGCGGTCGACACCCTCAACTTTCAAGTGGAAGACGGCAGCTTTTTCTCGATTCTCGGCCCCTCCGGTTGTGGTAAAACCACTTTATTGCGGATGATTGCCGGGTTTCAGAAACCAACAGAAGGCAAGATACTTATCCGCGGCAAAGACATGAGCAATGTTCCGCCCAACCGTCGACCGGTAAATCTGGTGTTCCAGAATCTGGCCCTATTTCCTATGATGAACATCTATGAAAACATTGCCTTCGGTTTAAAGCGACAGGGGGTGAGGTCTGCTGAGGTTGCACGGCGTGTCGATGCTCTTTTGGAACGGGTCCATCTCTCGGGATTTGGGAAAAAAGATGTCTCCCAACTTTCCGGTGGTCAGAAACAGCGGGTAGCCATTGCCAGGTCCCTGGTTCTTGAACCATCTTTGCTTTTGCTTGATGAACCTCTTGGTGCACTTGATCTTAAACTGCGGGAACAGATGAAAATCGAGCTGAAGAAATTGCAGGCGGATGTCGGTACCACCTTTATGTATATTACCCATGACCAATCTGAAGCACTCGTTATGTCTGATAAGGTGGCAGTAATGAATGGGGGACGATTTGAACAAATCGACACACCCAGAAATCTTTACAGTAATCCAGCAAGCCGTATTGTTGCCAGTTTTGTCGGTGAGACTAATATCCTGCCGGTAAGAGTGATCTCCCGTTCACCGTTGAAGGTGAAAACTGATTTTGGCCTGGAATTGTTCGGGACCTCGGTAAAAGATTATCAAGATGCCCAGAATGATCAGCTTGACCTCTTTATCAGACCGGAATCAATTATCCTTGACCCTGCCGACTCAATCGAAGACACCAATCGCTTTTCTCTAACCGTTCGTAACATCCTCTTTGATGGCTCCAACACCAAGATCCTGGCAACGGTGGATGGGAGTACGTGCGAATTGACTGTTGCTCTCCCACAAAACCAACAGTTTGCCCATATAGGCAAAGGTGACACCATCCCTGCCGGAGTCCATCTCAGCAGTTGCCGCTGCTACCCCAGGGGATGATCATGAAGAAACACTTTCATCTTGGTCTGTTTATTTTTCTTACGCCGGTATTGCTCTGGCTGGTGTTGCTGATTGTCGTTCCCCATATCGAGCTGTTGTTGATGTCTCTGCATGGCAAGGACGATCTGGGCAATAGTGTCTGGACCTTGGCCAATTACGGCAATTTTTTTACCGAGGAAATTTATTGGTATACTTTTGTCCGCACTGCACTCTATGCCACAATCGTCACTCTACTGACCTTTTTTGTGACCTTCCCAGTGGCATTCTATATCACCAAGGTGGTGTCACCGCGATTAACCGGTTTTTTGACCATCCTGCTATTGATGCCCTTCTGGGTCAGTGAACTGGTTCGGGTCTATGGCTGGATGATTCTACTGCGTGAGAGCGGGGTTATTAATCATCTGCTTGTCAGTGCCGGATTGATCAATGCTCCGGTAGAGATGCTCTACAATGATATCACTATGCTGATGGGACTGGTCTACACCTCCATGCTCTTTATGGTTGTTCCTCTTATTTCATCTCTTGAGGGATTGGATGACAGCCTGATCGAGGCTGCTCATGACCTTGGCGCTTCTCCGTTTACTATTTTCACACGTATCGTTATCCCCTATGCTGCTCCGGGAATTACCTCCGGCTCCATTGTAGTTTTTATGCTTGCTCTTGGCAACTATCTGACCCCGAAACTTATGGGCGGCAAGAACTCGCTATGGTTTACCGAACAGATCTACAATGAATTCATAGCAAGTTTTAACTGGAACCAGGGTGCAGCCTTTGGCTTTCTCCTTTTGCTTCTCAGTTCGGTGATTATCTGGACCGGTTTGAAACTGAGCAAACAAAAACTTGGGAGAGCACTGACATGATTCGTACACTTCCCCAGCAAAAAAGCTACACAACTGCTTTTCGCATATACATCATACTTTTTTATACCTTTCTTTTTGCGCCGTTGGTCGTGACTTGCATTCTGGCTTTCAACGATTCGAATTTTCCCTCCCTGCCATGGAAGGGATTCAGTCTTGATTGGTTCCTGGCCGCTGGGCCCGAACGCATTGGTCTCCTGCATGATAGTTCGAATCTCAGGTCGATCTGGGTCAGTGCCCAGACCGCAGTCTGGGTGTCTATTCTCTCAGTGGTGGTTGGCACAATGGGTGCTTTTCTTTTCGAACAGGAGGAGTTCTGGGGGAAACGAGGGCTCTACTTTCTGGCTCTTAGCCCGCTGGTTATTCCTGGGGTGATCCTTGGTATTTCACTGCTGTTGACCGCAAACAGTCTCGGTATCTTTTTCGAAGAAACTTTTGGTGTGGATATTCCGTTTCTTCGACCGAGTTTCTGGCTCGTCGTACTCGGCCAATTTTCCTTCATCGCTACTTTTGTCTTACTTGTGGTATCTGCCAGGTTAAAGAAATTCGATCATTCATTAGAAGAAGCTGCACTTAATCTCGGTGCGACCAGATTTCAGGTCATTCGCTTCATTACTCTGCCGTTTCTTCGACCAGCTCTGTTCGGTAGCGGGGCAGTTGCTTTTTTGATGAGCTTTGAGAATTTCAACACGACCCTGTTTCTTGTTGGTTCTGAAACAACCCTGCCGATTAATCTGTATCTTCAGGTTCGTGATGGCTCGACCCCGATTATCAACGCGGTGTCCTGTCTTTTAATCGTTTCAACGTCGATGCTTGCTGTCATTAACCTGCTTTTAAGCAAGCGCGGCGAAAAGTTATGATTCTTTCTCCATTATCTGAGAATATCCCCGCTTAATTGCAGTTTATCCTTATTGCTGAAGCATTTTGGTTCAAAACGGCTTAATTTTTTATGGCGTTCCAATACCATGGCAACTACCATTATGGCATAATGACTATAATTTTCTTTACAAGAGGGGGGATATATGGACAAACATTTTCTGGCTACAATCAGTAGCGATGTGGATCATCTTTTCGGCATTCGTTTTATCTGTACGTTTTTCAATAAAATGTCTGAGAACAGCGTAACTCTTCTCCATATTTGCAGACTTGATAGTAAGAGTCAGGTTCTGACTTCGATGTGGGAAGGTCCGGCTGACAGCAATTCTGTAAAAACTTCACCTCAAGCTAAAAAGTCAATTGACAAGGCTCAGGCGCTGCTGAACGAATATAAAGTGCCGGTTGATCAGGTACTGATAAAGACAGTCGCTGAGAAGTACGGGAAGATCAAAGATATAATTCTTGAAAGTTCGCGGGGAATGTACGATGCAATTGTTCTCGGAAGACGAGCATCATATGCCTTGCAGTGGATGTTTGATAGACCTGCTGATGAGACCTTTCAGGCAATGATCAAAGAGCATTCCTGTGTTTCTCCTCTATGGATATGTCCTGACGTGGACCCAAGTAGAAAAGATGTTCTGCTTTGCATAGATGGGTCGGAGAGTGGTTATCGCGCAGTAGATCATGTTGGTTTCATCCTTTCTTCTCAGGTCCAACATAAAATTACACTTTTGCATGTCGAGAACAGTGTTGGTACAGAGTGTGTGGAATTCTTTCGACGAGCTGAGTCTATCCTGCAAACTCATAAAATAGATGAAAAACGTATCAATCGTAAGGTCATCTGGGGCCTTTCTGTTCCAGGCACTATCTTAAGTGAAATGCAATCAGGCCATTATGCTGTAGTTGCCTTGGGGATGGGTGGCAAAAAACAGAGAGATGGGAAGATGAGAATGGCTGGAGGAACGACAGCGAAACTTATCAGCAAGTTAGAAAAAGCATCGCTTTGGTGCTGCCCATAGCTTGTTCTACGGCTCCCTCCAGTTCAGACGATCAGTGGTAATATTATCATTAGTCTATTTGAAATGATTGGAATATTACTAGACAAAGAAAAAGGTGATAAAAAGACGATTATGTTGAATTTACTTGATGGTGTTAAATCCGCAGATATTAAAATAACCAAGGAAGTTAAGGCATTGAGTGATTCTGTCAAGGATAGTAGTCTTTCCATGGTGGACAGGATCGAATGTTTCGACGATATTATCAGTCTGGAGATTGGTGATACCTCTTTGAACAGGGCGCGTAATCTCGAAAGAGAATTAAATATCCGTCAGTTGTATATCAAATATGAGGGTGAAAACCCCTCCGGAACCCAGAAAGACAGGATTGCTTTTGCCCAGGTTCATGATGCTTTCAGGAGGCAGTATCCAGTTATCTCACTGGCGACATGTGGCAATTACGGGGTAGCAGTGGCTTTTGCGGCTTTTCTCGCCGGACTGGAATGCAAAATTTATATTCCCGAAAGTTATCATACTGATCGTATAAAGGAGATGGAAAAATTTGATGCACAGATTGTCCGCTTACCAGGTTCCTATGAAGATACGGTAACTGAATCGACCAAAATTGCAGCAGAGAATGAATGGTATGATGCAAATCCTGGCGGTGTCAATACTCCTTTGCAGATTTCAGCATATGCCGGAATAGCCTATGAAATATATGATCAACTGCATGAGGCACCGAAATGCATTGCCGCTCCTGTATCAAACGGAACCTTACTGGCTGGAATTTACCGGGGCTTTGTCAGCCTTTTTAAACGTGGAAAAACCTCCCGAATACCTCTGTTTATAGCAGGATCTGCCGCCAACAAAAATCCGATAATCACTTCCTTTAAAGCAGGACTTGATCAGTGCCTGGATATTGATCCCAAGCAGGTCAAAGAGACAGCCATTAACGAACCGCTGATCAACTGGCACAGTTTTGACGGCAACGAAGCGCTTTATGCCCTCAGAAAGACAGAAGGGGACGCCAGGCATATCAGTGATAAGAAGATGCGGGAAATGAGCACTTTCCTTTTGAAAAAAGAAGGATACAGGATATTGCCGGCTTCTACCGCCGGTTTGATTGCCTTTCTGGAAAAGCATCAAGAAAAGGAATTTTCACATGACAGGTATGTAACTATTTTAACAGGGAAATATTGAATAATGAAAACCACAATTGATGGGAAAACTCTGGTCTATGCCGATGGGGCATTTAACACCCCAAACGGAAAAACCGCTCATGGTCTGGTGAGGTTCACAGAGAGGTATGAGGTCGTCGGCGTTATCGATCATGTTTATGCTGGACAAGATGCAGGAGAAGTCCTTGACCATAAAAACAACAAAATCCCCATATTTGAGAGTCTCGATGTTGCGATGGCTGAACTAACTGATGAGTTGAAGCCTCGGAATCTAGTTGTTGGTCTGGCCCCGGATGGTGGTCGCCTGCCGGTCGAGGCAAAAGAAACTATTCGGGCAGCACTGGAAATGGGCTTGAATGTGGATAGCGGACTGCATGATTTTTTGTATAAGGACAAAAGCCTTATGGCTATTGCCGAAAAGAATCATTGCCGGGTGCGGGATATCAGGAGAACGCCTGACCGGGATGAACTGCATTTTTTTACCGGCAAGATTGAAAAGGTGGATTGCCTGAAAATTGCTGTTCTCGGATCCGATTCAGCCATTGGCAAACGCACTACGGCCTGGATTATGGTCCATGCAGCCAGGCGAGCAGGCCTTAAAGCTGAAATGGCAGGAACGGGGCAGACCGCTTGGATGCAGGGAGCAAAATATTCAATGATCATGGATAGCTGTATCAATGATTTTGTATCCGGGGAAATCGAGCATGCCGTTTATGAAGCCTGGGCAAATGAATCTCCTGATATTATTTTTATCGAAGGGCAGGGGAGTCTCATGAACCCGGCATACCCGGGGGGATTTGAAATTCTTGCTGCAGGTCGTCCTGATTATGTAATCCTTCAGCATGCCCCAATGCGTTTGGAATATGATGGTTTCCCCGGATACCGATTGCATTCACTTCCTGAACAAATCAACGCCATTGAGACAATCTCCGGCAAAAAGGTTATCGCGGTCACTGTCAATCATGAACTTATGGCAACTGAAGACATAGTGCCTGCCTGTATGAAGATCACTAAGGAAACAGGATTACCAGCCTTTGATGTTCTTCAGTTTGGTGCAGACGAGTTAATTCAACTTTTAAGGCAGCATGTAAAGTGATTCCCTTGATCCCTCTGGTATTATAGAAAATTAACATGAAAATCAGCCAAATTGAGTATTTTAGACTGGATATGCCACTGGCTGTTCCTTACACCATCGCCTATGAGACGGTGAGTCATGCTACCAATATAATCTTAAAGCTTGTTACGGATTCAGGAATCATCGGCTGGGGCTGTGCAGCTCCGGATTTGATGGTGACAGGTGAAACGCCTGAAGAGGTTGTTCTATCAATTGAAAATGTGATCTCAGGAATGCTGAAAGGCAGGTCTCCTTTTCACATTGCTCGAATAACCCATGAGTTAAAGCAACTTCTGCCCAAAGCACCTTCTACTATTGCCATGGTGGATATGGCCTTATACGATATTATGGCCCGCAAGGCTGACCTTCCTCTTTATCAACTTTTGGGTGGTTTCAGGGATCATATACATACCAGCATTACTATAGGTATTTTATCCCTGTCTGAAACCTTGGAGCAGGCTAAAAGACACCTGGATAATGGATTTTCAATAATTAAGCTCAAAGGTGGCTTCAGTCTGCACGAGGACATTGAAAAGGTCCTCAAGCTACGGGAAAATTTTGGCGAAGACTTTCTGCTGCGATTTGACGCCAACCAGGGGTATACTTTTGATCAGACTGTCGAGTTTATAAACAGCATCAAAACAGCAAACCTTGAAATCATCGAACAGCCCACCTGCCAGAAAAGGGATGGAAGACTGGGACGTGTTACCCAGGCGGTGTCTGTACCGGTCATGGCTGATGAGAGCATTAAGACCCTAAAAGATGCTTTTAGGCTGGCCAGCAACAATTTGATAGACATGATCAATATTAAGCTCATGAAAATGGGTGGGATCTTTGAATCTCAACATATCAACTCCGTGGCTAAAGCGGCTGGTATGGAAGTTATGATAGGATGTATGGATGAATCCGCTCTCGGCATATCCGCCGGCCTGCATTTTGCCTTAAGTCGAGGCAACATAGAATATGCCGATTTGGACGGACACCTGGATCTCCTTCAGGACCCTTTTACAGAACTCTTTCACCTGGAAAAAGGAATTTTATACCCTGCTGATTCTCCTGGACTGGGGAGAATTAATTTATAGTAACTATTACTGTAAAACGGAGCGTTTTTCAGGTACATCTCTTTTTTCTATTCTCCACTCCTGAATACTTTCTTGATCACAAAGGTATATCTAAACCTCACAATCAGTTGCAATACCTTCTCTAATGCATCCGTGTGGTGATATTGTAACAAGAGTTCGTTATGCTGGTGTTATTTGCAATGATGTATCACAAAGGGGTGGTCTTGTGTATATGTCAGAACTGTTTGATAAAGTTATTTCAGGGCGGGGTTCTCTCCTGTTACATCGAGAGCTGTGGTTTTTGCAGAATTTTACAGTGCTTGGATTTGTCAAATGTCATCCTTAAATGATCCTTTAAGGAAAATAATTATTGGATTTGACGGTGGATTTTCTTGCATTACTCGTTTATTATCAATCCCCTCTAAGTGTAGTATTTCTGTCAGTTGTAATTGGTGCTTTATCAGGTCAATATGCTGGTTTAATTGGAAGTGTTAGTCGTTTTTTGTGAGAGGTGTTTAAAATATGGATAAATCGGATGAACGTAGAGTATCGGTTCGAACGCCATTTGTTTCAAAAGGATTTTGCCATGTACGTGAAATTGACAAAAAGTACTCTGGCGCGTTGCGTGATGTTAGTATAATTGGCTTATTTTTGGAACTCGATGATTGTCCGAATGTTGGCTATCATTGCGATATTACAATCGTGTTTCAAGGTAAGCACAGCCGTCTGACGATTGAGAACGTAAGTGGTGTCATAATTCGAAAAGAAAAAGATGGTGTGGCAGTACGTTTTGATGAACGGTTGGAATGGTTTCTCCTTATACCGCTCTATTTTCACAAAATGCGTGATCAATCCCAACATGGATAAATAACAGCACTTTTCTCAGATTTCCGCCTGGAGGCTGAAGTCATCATAGCTGACCATCGAAAGCACAGGGGCAAAGGTCTCAATGATTGTGACCTTCGCCCCATCCGCAGTATGAGTCAAGACGGTGAGATGATCTTACATCCCGAGGTATGCCTCTTTGACATGAGGGTCATCAATCAGATCACTTGCCATGCCTTCCATCACCACCCTGCCATGCTCCAGAACATAGCCGCGATCGCTCAAGCTGAGTGAGTGCCTGACATCCTGTTCCACCATCAGGACAGTCGTGCCCTGATCGGCGATCTTTCGTACTGTCTCAAAGATGTCCTTGATCAGTATCGGAGCCAGTCCGAGTGAGGGTTCATCCAGCATTAGCAGGTGCGGCTTGGCCATCAGCCCTCTGCCTATGGCAACCATTTGTTGTTCCCCTCCGGACAGGGTCATTGCCAATTGAGTTTCCCGTTCGGCAAGCCTTGGAAGTAACTCATAAACCTGTTTGAGTGTCTTTTCAAGATCTGGTCGCGCTCGTTTGTTATATGCACCCACCAGGAGATTATCCTTAACTGACATCAAGGGAAAGAGTCGCCTTCCTTCAGGGACATGGACGATACCATGGGTAACTATTTTTTCCGGCGTTTCATTGTGGATATTCTGACCTTGAAAGGAAATCTGACCAGCGGTAGTCTTCATCAGTCCAGAAATGGTTCGAAGAAGAGTGGACTTTCCGGAACCGTTGCCACCAATAATACTGACCACTTCCCCCTTTTCAACCTTGAGGGAAAGTTCAAAGATAACCTGGACATCGCCGTAGGACGTGTTGATTTTATTTATTTCAAGCAACGACATAATCTTCTCCAAGATAGGCCTTAATGACATTCTCGTTATTGGCGATCTCTTTTGGTGTTCCTTCTGCGATTTTTTTTCCAAACTGAATAACTACAATTCGGTCGGAAAGTGCCATGATTGCCCGCATAATGTGCTCGATGACAAAGATAGTGATTCCCGAGTCACGGAGTTTTTTTAGAATGTCCACCATCTCATCCACTTCGTTTGGGCGTAGCCCTGCCATAACTTCATCCAGCAATAATAATTTGGGCTCTGTTGCCAGGGCCTTGGCTATTTCCAGACGCTTACGGTCAGCAATGGTGAGATTGCCGGAGAGGATGTCTTTTTTGTCTGCAAAATTCAGGGATTCGAGGACTGCCATGGCTTTTTCCTCGGCGATTTTTTTGCTGTTGGTTGTCGAAAAACTTGCAACAGCGACATTATACAGAACATTTTTCGAGGCAAATGGTTTGACGATTTGAAAGGTCCTGGCAATGCCCATTTTGCAGAGGTTCCAAGGCTTATAGCCATTGATCCGTTCACCGTTAAAGGTGATTTCCCCTGAAGTCGGGGCAAAAGATCCGGCAATACAGTTAAAGGCAGTTGATTTGCCGGCACCATTGGGACCTATAAGGCCCAAAATCTGTCCGGTTTGTATTGACAGGTCCAGCGAATCAATGGCCCGAAGTCCGCCGAATTCCTTTGTCATATTCTTTACGCTCAGAATATCCATGTAATTAACTCCCGGTAGTTGTTGGTGTCCAGCGGGCGATCAGTTTCTGATATGCCCGGTTGATCGGTTCTTGAATACCCCGTGGTTGGAAGAGCATAACCAGAATCAGGACCAGACCAAAAATAATCAGATGCAATCCCGGCAAGGTATCGCCGAAATAGATGCGACAGAAGTCGCCAACTGGTCGTAGCAGCAGTGCGCCGAGAATCGGCCCGGCGATGGAACCTCGTCCGCCAATAAGAGCGATGAAGGCAATTTCAAAGGACATATCCAGGGAAATTATACTCTTTGGATGAATATACAGACTGAACTGAGCGTAAAATGTACCTGCAAGGGCTGTCAGAAATGAGCTCACGGCCATTGCAATCAGTCGTGCTCTGGCTACATTGACACCAAGAGCCATTGCTGCTTCAGGTTCCTCGCCGCCCGCAATGAGATAATAACCAAGTTTTGAGCGGGAAAGCATGTATGTCAATAGTGTAACAGCAATGAGCATGATGAGGATGATGTAATAATAGGGCTCTTTTGTGGAGAACATGAAATGTGCCAAACCCGTTTCCAGAGGTGGAATCTGCAGGCCCCGTGGTCCGTTTAATTTCAGTGGACCGAGGTAATCGATATTTTCTACCATCACTCTCAGCCCTTCTGCAAAGGCAATGGTTGCAAGTGCAAAATAGGCACCTCGCATCTTGAGGGTGGGCAGACCGATAATTATACCTGCAATAGTGGCAAGAACACCACCAACAAGCATACCGAGCCAGGGGCTGATACCGTATTGCAGAGACAGTATCGTCGAGGTATAGGCGCCGATCCCGATAAAGGCCGCGTGTCCAAGCGGTAGAACGCCGGCGAAACCGCCGACAATATTCCAGCTGGTTGTCAGATAAGCATAGAAGAACAACAGTACCAGAATATGCAGATAGGTAGCGCTTCGGACGACAAGCGGCAGGCTGAAGGCGATCACCAGGAGACCGACGAGCGCAATTTTATTGATATGCTGATGGTTCATTGCATGAGTCCTTATTTTCCAAAAGAGCCTTTTTGTGTTATGCGGCTGACTGACTCTTTTTATAATTCTTATGTAGCTGGGGGCGCCGAGGATGGTCCAGCCACCCTGATTTCTACCAATCGTGTTTTTGACCGAAAAGACCCGACGGTTTGACAAAAAGAACGACCAGGAAAAGGCCGTAAACAATTGCCTCAGTCCAGGTGGCAGTCATAAATTGTGGACCCACCGACTCGATCAGACCGATAATAATGCCTCCGACCAGGGCTCCGCTGATCGAACCAAGGCCACCGAGAACAACTATGATGAAACCTTTGATATCGAACAGAACACCAACCGTTGGGAAGACGTTGTAGAAAGGGATAAGAGTGACGGCGGCTATACCCGCTGTTGCAGAACCCAGGCCGAAAGCTACGTTGTAGATTCGGTATTGATTAATTCCCATCAGACTTGCCGCTTCCCGGTCCATGCTGGTAGCTCGGATTGCACGTCCCATCAAGGTCTTTTGCAGGAACCAATGGATTGCAACGGCGGTGATGATTGCGGTGATACAGCCGTAGAGTTTGGGAACCGAGACAAACATGTTATGGAATTCAAGCATCTGCCCCTGAAGTGGATTGTTAGTCAGAGAACGATACTGTGGGCCAAAGAGTAAAAGCGTCAGATTGTCGAGAATGTACCAGATGCCGGTGGTAACAATAATTACAGTGATAGGTTCGCGGACGTTCTTTTCGGCGATGAAAATCGGCTTGATGACTATGTCCTGTAGATAATAACCAAAAATGAACATAACCGGGATGACGATTATAAGTGCCAGGTAGGGATGAATACCGGTCAAGGTTATTGTCCAGTACGTTGCGTACATAGCGACCATCAGCATCGAGCCGTGGGCAAAGTTGATGACCTTGAGAACACCGAAAATGATGGTGAGTCCCATTGCCGTCAGGCCGTAAATTGATCCCATAAGGACACCATTGATCATGTCCTCTAAGATATATTGCATTGTTTCCTCCCTGTAGAGCCGAAAAGATAGTTGCAGGCGGGAAAACTTTCAATTTCCCCGCCTGCCAAGCAGTCAGCCTTTACTTTCCGTTATCCTATTTATTGGGCATTGGGAAAACCGGGGTGTAACCGGCGCGACGAGCTGATTTCGGCCAGACAGTGATACGTTCCAGTCCTTTACCGATATCATTGACCTGAATCATGACCAGGGAGGCCTTTTCATTCTGACCTTTTGCATCAAATTTGACTGCATCATAGCCAACTATCATACCAGGGCCATCGGTAAGGTTGGTGGTTGCCAGGGCTTCACGGATTTTGGCAGGATCTAGAGAGGCTGCGCGCTCAAGGGCATCTTTGATGACATACATAGCCACGTATGCATCAACAGCTTCGCCGGTGAGGTTCTGGCCATATTTTGCTTTGTATTTCTCGTTGGTTTCTTTAGCACCAGCCTTGTTTATATCGGTTTCCCACTCAACGATATCGTAGAGATATTGGGCATTTTTACCAACAGTGGAAAGAAAGGATGGGTCTGCATGACCACCACCACTGGTGATGATAGCCTTGAGTTTTACCTTGTATTCGGCAATGGTGTTGGTGAGAAGGATTGCATCGGCTGCATTGGAAACCAGCATCAAGACATCCGGTCTGGCCCGTCTGATTTTTTGAACGACCGGGCTCAGGTCTGTTGTGGTGGAAGGATAGGGCTCATCAAGAACCACTTCATATCCAGCCTCTTTGGCGAGGTCTTTCCACTGAGTGGCGAAGCCTTTACCCCAATCACCGTTTTCATAAACAAACGCCAGCTTTGTTACCTTGGTGCCGAACTCGGCCTGCATATCCTTGAGGAACGTGAACTGGTCCCTGGTCCACCAGGAATCTTTTGCAGCAATTCTGAAGACGTTTTTGAAACCCTGGTCTGTGATTTTATCGGATACGGAGACTGGCACGACGAAAGGAATGCCATATCGCTCTGCAACGGCCGTGGTTGGATAGGTGACGGCACTGTTCCAGCAGCCGGTCAATACATTCACCTTTTCAGTGTTGATGAGTCGCTCAGCTTCGGAGACACCTTTTTCCGGTTTTGATTCTGAGTCGGCAAAGAGCAGTTCCAGTTTCATACCACCCAGGGATTTGATGCCGCCGGCGGCATTAATTTCTTCTACTGCCATTTCACGTGCGGCCTTGCCTTGCTGTCCAACTGTCGCAGAGGGACCTGAAAGGGGGACGATATTACCAATTTTTACTGTTTCTGCGTTGGCCAGGGCAAATGAGCCAAGGGCCAGCGAAAAAGCAACGACGGGAAGCGTAAATCTGTTGAGCATATTCATACAATCCTCTTTGGTGAAATGTTTCGGCCTTACGGCGTAAAAAAGACCACCGCGATAGTCTGCGATGACGGCTTTCCTTTGCCTTCTCATAACAAATAGCATGCCAGAAACCGACCTTCTTTGAACTGAGCTTGGATTAGTTCTCGGCGCAAACGTTGTCGGACAAAAATGATCAGGCAGGAGTGAGGTATGACTGAATGCAAATGAGGGGCATGTGTCAACCTAAACGTCAACCCTGGTTGACATTGTAAACCAGGGTTGACACCGGAAGTGGCGGAAGTGTCGTGCTATTTGTAGGGTGATGTGAGGGGGCAATCGACAGCAATCAGGGGTGGTCGTCAGAATGTAAGGCTCTTATGAAGGAGGCCTGCTGGTATCTTTTTTGATTCGCTTATGGAGCGCCTGCCGTGATATTCCCAAGAGGCGCGAAGCCTGACTCTGATTATTGTCAGTAGCTTCTAGAGCTTGTTTTACCGCATACTCCGATAATTCATCGAGGGTAGGGAAGTGGCCGAAAATTCCAGAAAGACTGGTTGTTGGAGTATTTGTACCTGTGGTTGTTGTAGCTGGGTAGATGAGTCTTTCGGCTATGAGGTTCTCTTCAATGTAGCCATGGTCACAGCGGGCAACAGCATCGACGATATATGCCTTTAGTTCACGAATATTGCCCCAGAATGGGTGATGCAGTAGTAGTTTCATTGCATCATTGCTTATTTTAGGGGGCTCTTTATGCATAGCGGCAGCGGCCTTGGCGGCGAGAAAGACAACAAGGGCGGGAATGTCTTCTCTTCGTTCCCGAAGTGGGGGAAGTCGAATGAGATGGGTGCTGAGACGATAGTAGAGATCCATTCGGAACTCACCATCCTGTCCGGCCAGCATGGTCAAATCCTTGTTGGCCGCGGTGATAATCCGGGCATCGCAGTGCTTTGCCTGATCCGATCCAAGAGGATAATAGATATTTTCCTGCAGGAGTCGGAGTAGTTTAACCTGGGACATCTCACTCAGGTCGCCTATTTCATCAAGAAAAATCGTTCCGTGTGCTGCTTTTTCAAGCAAGCCGGAACGAACACCCTCAGCTCCGGTATATGCACCCTTGGCATGGCCGAAAAGGGTGTCCGAAAAAAGATTATCGTCAAGTCCTGAGACATCGACAACGACATATTCTCCCTGAAGACCGCTGATTTGATGAATTGCTTTGGCGATCAATTCCTTGCCGGAGCCAGTTTCACCAAGGATCAAAGTCGGCATGCCGCTTTGGGCGATACTCTCAATATATTGAAAAATCGCCAGCATGTTCGGGCTCTGGGTGATAATTCCATCAAAGGCCTTATGTCTTTTCGTCCCTCCACCAAAGGAAATACCCTTGAGAGACATGACTTCATTTCTGAGCAGGCTGATTTCCAGGGAATTCCGAAGGGCAGAGCTGAAAATTTTCAGATCAATTGGTTTCACTAAATAGTCATGGGCACCGAGTCGTAAACACTCAACAGCGGTCTCGATCTCTGAGTTGGCCGTTATTATAATGACCGGAACCTGGGGGTGGGTGATTTTTAACTCACGAAGCACATCCTGGCCCGTCATGTAGGGCATATTGAGATCAAGAAAAACAATCGGCGATTTCATGGTGTTCAAGGTAGACGACACCTTGCGACTGTCGTTGAGCGTGATGATATTTTTCATTCCCATCGAGGTGAGAAGTAAACTGTAGGCATCAAGTTCCGTTTGTTCGTCGTCCACCAAAAGTACGTGGCAATTTTTCATTTCTGAGGTAATCATTGATTCTGTTGTGTTGTTATCTTCATCAGTTTGATGGTGAAATGGGCTCCGGTTTCGGCGTTTTCTGCCCGAAGTTCCCCATTCATTTCCTTTTCTACTATCATCTTAGACATATAGAGTCCCATCCCCGTCCCTGATGAGGTGCCTTTTGTAGTGCAGTAGGGGTTGAAAATCTTTGGCAGCAAATGTTCCGGAATACCACAGCCGCTGTCGATAATTTCAATAATTGCCTGATCTTCACTGTCTGAGATAACAATATCAATAGTTCGGGTAAGGCGTTCGCTTCCTTCGATATTGGTCAGAATAGCATCTTTGGCATTGGCCAGGATGTTGACCATCGCATGAATAAATTCGCCATGGTATCCAAAGACCATCAGGGAGTCCGAACCTGTTTTGTTCTTGACGGTAAGGTTGATTCTGTTATTTCGCATCTGCGCTTCCATCAGTTTGACTGCACTGATTATAATTTTAAAGACATCAACAGGGCCCTTCATTTTAGACGGCTTGAAAAAGTTTCGGAAATCATCAATGGTTTTGGACATGAAACTGATCTGGTCGCCTGCACCGGATACTACTCTTTCGACTACCTCTTTGGTGAGCATAGAGTTGTAATAGGCTGCCTGCAGAGTTGAGATATAGGTTGCAAGTGTGTTGAGTGGTTGCCGCCACTGATGGGCAATGGCTCCGAGCATTTCACCTACTGCGGCCAGTTTTTGAGCCTGCATCAGCTGTCCTTCTGCGTCAACACGCTTGGATATATCGCGGATACTCGACAGCACTAAATCCCGGTCGTTGAGCCTAAAACTGGTCAAGCTGACCGAGGCGGGGAATTCGATGCCATCAGCTCGAATAAAGGACCACCGGAAAACATTCTGCCTGCCGTTGTGTGATTCGTGGAGAATGGTTGCGAGCCTGTCAGTGCTATGGGAGCCATCGGGTTGTAGTTCTGGTGAGCAGCTGAGGAGGCTTTTTGTTATTAATTGTTCGCGGGGCAGGCCAAACATTTCTTCGGCCTTTTGATTGCATTCGACAAAACTCAGTTGATTACTGAGAAGAATTGCATCATTGGCCACATTGAAGAGGGTTTTGTAATAGGTTTCAACCTCTACTCTTTTGGTTATGTTCCACTCCAGATCCTTGCTGATCCCGGAGAGTTCTTCCTGGTGCTGCTTCACCGCAGTGCTATAACGTTTATTGAACAGAAACAAAATGATGCTGCTGCCGGTAAGTCCTACAATGACAATAAACAGTAAAATACCAAGGATTCGAAGAACAATCTCCATGGCAAAAATCATTGTGGTTTTCCTGGTCATCGAATAGGCTTCGTCGCGGGGTACGGTAACACACAAAAACCAGTTGGAGCCCTTGATCTGTATGAATGACAGAATGTTATCCAAACCGTTTTTTCCTCGATAGGAAACGGTGCCACGGCCAGTAGTGCTGAAAGCGCTGACCTTATTTTTCAGCTCCGGTTCGATAGTCTGCAGTTTGGTGCGCATAACATACGCTTTGTTTGGGTGGATAATAATTGTTCCGTTCTTTTCGATGATGAAGGCAAATCCTGTCTCGCTCTGTTTGTAGTTAAGGACATTTGGTACCAGTGAATCAAGAACTGTATCGGCGCCCATCACACCGACAAAATTGTTGTCAGCAAAGAGAGGTTTTACCAGGGCGATGACCAGTTGGTTGGTTACCAGATCGATATAGGGTGTGGTAAAGCTGACGGTCCCTGTTTCGACACCCCTTTTATACCAAGGTCTGTTGCGGGGGTCGTAATCTGACGGCGGTAGCCATTCAGCGCCATCGATAAGCAGACCACTGGTCGTGCCGATATAGACATCCGTGAAGTGACCTGCCTTCATGGCCATGTGCAGCGGTAGCATGGTGGCGGGGGAGCGGTTAAGAGAGCGTAAGGAAACTGAGTCGGCTGTCGCTTTTAGAATTTTCATTTGTTGATTCAGCCAGATCTCTACAGTATTTACTGCTTTAGTTGCAATATCCTCCTGTTGAGCAATAACTGTTTTTTCAACTACATGCTGGGTAATCCTGTAGTTAATAATCGTGGCTGTCAGGATTGCCAGAGACGAAAGAGTTATGATGATAATTGTTTTCTTTATATGGTATTTCATGGTTTACCTGCACTGCAATTACCGAGTCGACAGTCACTGCAGACAATTAAACTTAAATTGTTGAAGAATGGAAGGTGGAGTTGCCCCTTTTGATGAATGCCATGAGGGTGGATCCCAAAAAAATATTCAGCCCCTCTATGTCACATTATCAACGGACTTTGCAATATTGAAGCCAGAATCTGATGTCAAGTGCAAGGAAAGGTTCACGGTATGTATGTCGCTCGTTGCGCCCTGTCAGTTGTTGGCAAGTCATAAACACCTTTATTGAGAAACAGTCAACCAGTTGATTTTTTTTTCCATCCAGAAGAAGGTCGGAGTGCTCAGATGAAGATAGACATAGCTGTTGAACAAATCCTGAATTCTATAGATTTGGCAATTCTGATCGTCAATAAAGACGGGAGAATTAGCTTTGCCAACGCTCGGGGAGTGGCTCAGCTGGAGATTGATTCAGAAAAATTGCTTGGTTTGAACTTGCTCGATATTTCTCCTGCAGCGTTTGAACTGGTGACCGAAAGTGTCGACAAGCGTCAATCGTATGCCACAAAACAACTGTTGTGGAAGGGGGCACAGTTGTTCCTTGATGTGACACCTCTTGTCCGACAAGGTGAGGTGTTTGGTACATTGTGTACTTTTCGTGATTCCAGTTCTTGGGATCAACCTGCTCATGCGGTCTCTTCATACGAATATCTGAGCCGATTATTCGAAACCATCTTTCATTCTTCCTCAGACGGGCTTTGGGTGTGTGATGGAAATGGTGTGGTTATAAATATTAATAAGGCATCAGAGACCTTAAACGGAATCCGGGCAGAGGATGTTATTGGACATAGCATTAAACAGCTGGTGGGGCGCAAGATTTTTGATAAATCGGTAACAACCAAGGTTATGGAGAGTGGCAAAAGACAGACTGTAATGCAGCATATTACCAAGACCGGTAAATATCTACTGTCAACTGGGACGCCATCACTCACGGAGGATGGTAAGATAGCGCTGATCGTGGTCAACGAACGGGATATGACCGAGTTGAATACGCTTCGAAATCAATTTGAGCAGAGTCAGAAAGTACGGGAGAGGTACCGTGAGGAACTCACCGACATCTCCCTGCTGGAGCTGGAACGAAATGATATAATCGCTGAAAGTGTCTCAATGCGCCGTATACTTCAGATGGCCTTGAAGCTCTCGCATATTGGTGCCTCAAATATTCTGATTCTGGGAGAATCAGGGACCGGTAAAGGGCTTTTGGCCAGATTGATTCATAAAAACAGCTCGCGTAATAGTCATCCTCTGGTTGAAATAAATTGTGCTGCATTGCCTGAAAATCTGCTGGAGGCAGAGCTGTTTGGTTATGAAAAGGGGGCTTTTACCGGTGCCGACGAGAAAGGAAAGATTGGGCTTTTTGAATTAGCCCAGGGAGGCACTTTGTTCTTGGATGAGATTGGAGATATGCCTCTGGCACTTCAGGCGAAACTTTTGAAATATCTGGATAATAAGGAAATTCGTCGAGTAGGAGGAACAAAATCAATTAAGGTTGAGTGCGCAACCATCGCCGCAACCAATAAGGATTTAAAAACTCTGGTCGACGAAAAGGCCTTTCGTAACGACCTCTATTACCGACTTAATTCTTTTATCCTTAATATTCCACCATTGCGGGAACGACGGGAAGACATTGCCGGATTGATACGTTTTTACCTCAATGAATCAAATCGCACCTACCAGTGTTCCAAAACCATCAGTTCAAGGGCAATGCGTTCGCTGCAGGGCTATAGGTTTCCCGGTAATGTCCGCGAGCTGAAAAATATTCTGGAAAATGCTGTGGTCATGAGCAATGATGATCAGATCAATGAATTCATCCTTGCCAGTGTCAATGACTATCAAGCTCAAATTGAAGCTGATAAGATGCCTATGCCTATAACCGGCGACCTCCAACTGGCCGAAAAAATGCGGGTTTATGAAAAGCATCTGTTGAGTGAGGCCAGAAAGAGGTGCCGAACTACTCGTGAGGCTGCGCGGTTGCTGGGAATAAGTCAACCCTCTGTGGTTAGAAAGTTCAAACAGTTCAATATTGTTTGATTCATATTCGAATCAAACTGGCCGCCATCTCTATGAAATAACGCTGCAAAATTAAAACAATTTTGATTCGAAATTAGATCTATTATATCTAGCTGTTGTTTTGATGCAAAATGGAATTTTGATTCATTTGTTGATCGGTGTCGGTGTCTTGAGGCACACCCTTGAGATGACTCGAAACGTTATCCTCCCGAATACTGGTCGTGTTGGGGGGTGGCCTGGATTTTGCTAGAATTACGTGAATGCATGTAATGATGGTTTTGGGTTGTTGCTCAAATAAAATATTTTAATATCGAGGAAAATTATGGCTAATTTACAAACAAACAACGGTTTACATGAGCTTCGAAACAGTGTTATCGCCAAAGGAAATGCCAGCGGTACCGACCGATATGTCTCCCATGCCAAAGGTGCGTTGATTACAGACGTTGAAGGGGGCGAATATCTTGATTTTGGTGGTGGTATTGCGGTTATGAACGTAGGCCATTCCCATCCCAAAGTTGTTCAAGCCATCAAGGATCAAGCCGATAAATTCACCCACACCTGTTTTATGGTCAGTCCCTATGAGGGACCGGTAAAACTTGCTCAGAAATTGTGTGATTCGGTTCCCGGAAATTTCCCAAAGGCAGTGATGTTTGCCAACTGTGGCGTTGAGGCAGTTGAAAATGCTGTAAAAATAGCCCGTTATTACACTGGCAAATCCGGTATTATCGCTTTCGAAAATGCCTTTCACGGACGAACTTTGATGGGTATGACTCTTACCTCAAAGGTTAAACCTTACAAATTTGGACTTGGTCCCTTTGCTCCTGAAGTGTATCGGATTCCTTATGCAAACTGCTATCGTTGTCCCTATAACCTCGAATATCCAGATTGTGGCGTTGAATGTGCGAATCGGTTGAATGATTTCTTTATCAATTACGTCGCAGCAGAACAAACTGCTGCCATCATCGTCGAGCCGGTGCAGGGTGAGGGTGGCTTCATTGCTCCTCCTAAGGAATATTTCAAAAAGCTTAAAGCGATTTGTGAGGAAAATAATATTCTGATGATTGCCGATGAAGTGCAGTCTGGTATGGGGCGGACCGGCACCATGTTTGCCATGGAGTATTATGGGGTCGAGCCTGATCTGACCACCGTTGCCAAAAGTCTTGCTGCCGGTATGCCGCTTAGCGCAGTTGTTGGCAAGAAAGAAATAATGGATTCCGTTCATGCTTCCGGGATCGGTGGTACCTACAACGGTAATCCTATTTCTTGCGCAGCAGCTCTTGCCGTTTTCGATATTTTCGAACAGGAAGATCTGTTAGCGAGAGGACAAAAACTCGGCAACACACTGCGGGAGACGTTACTTGGCTTCCAAAAAGAATTTGATATCATTGGTGATGTACGTGGTCTTGGTCCGATGATTGCGATGGAGCTGGTTCACGACAGAAAAACCAAGGAGCCTGCTGCGGCTGAAACGAAAGCTCTGGTTAAATTCTGTTTTGAGCATGGGCTGTTGATTCTGGCTTGTGGAACCTACGGTAATGTTATCAGATTCCTGATGCCACTGGTCATTACTGACGACCAGCTGCAAAAAGGTCTTCAAATTATCCGTGACGGATTGACTGCCAGTCAATCCTAGGAGCCTGTCCGAGAATGCCCTTTTGCCCAAACTTCTCGTTATTTTCACAAAACAATGCTCTCAATATCAGCTATATGGCTGCGCTTGGTTTGTGAAAATGCCTCGATTTTGGATAAAATGCCTATTCTCAGACTGTCTCCTGATAGCTCAACGGACTCATAAATTCTAATCGAGAGGAAAAACTGATGTTTGGGTTTTACAACCGTATTCTGACGATCAATTTGAGCACCAGCTCTTTTGTCATTGAATCGATTGACGACGAATTGCTCAAGACCTGCATGGGTGGTAAAGGGTTGGCCACCCGCCTGCTTCTTGATCGCAACAAAGCAGGTGTCGATCCGCTTTCTGCTGACAACCATCTGATTTTTGCCACGGGACCTTTCTGTGGTGGGCGTATGTGGGGTGGGAGCCGCTACGGCGTTTTTACCAAATCACCGCTTACCGGGTTCTATGCCGAATCATATTCCGGCGGAAAGGTTCCAGAAGCTCTTGATGCAACCGGTTTTGATGCGATTGTTCTGCACGGAAAATCCGTAAAACCCACAGTGTTGTCCATCCATCCAGAGGGCGTTGATTTTCATGAGGCCGGAGATCTCTGGGGGATGGAAACCTTCGTCGCCGAAGAAGAAGCATTGATCCGGTTTTCCAGACATCAGGAAGGTTTTCGTAAGCCTGGTGCTGTTGTTATCGGTCCGGCTGGTGAAAATCTGGTCAAGTTTGCAATTATTGCCAATGACAAATGGCGTTGTGCAGGCAGGGCAGGTGTCGGAACGGTGATGGGAGCAAAGTTGCTCAAAGGTATCGTGTTTCAGGGTGATCGAAAGCGCCAATATGCAGACCCTGAAGGCGTCGCTGACTATGCCCTTAATTTTTCCGGGAAGAATATGGAGCATCCCGGGGTTAAGGCTTATCGGAAGTTTGGTACCACCATGATGGTTACCTTGATGAACACCGCTGGCGCTTTTCCTGCACGCTATTGGAACCAGGGCTCTTGCGAACACTCGGAGCAAATTAGTGGTGAGAGATATCACGAGGAGCACGAGGTGAAACCCCATGCCTGTGCCAAATGCTTTATGGCCTGCGGACGTATGTCCCGCTTAAAAAAAGGACGACACAAGGATTTGAAACTTGAGGGGCCGGAGTATGAGACTATCTACTCCTTTGGTGGTTTGTGCATGATCACAGAGATGGAGGAAATCGCTTTTCTCAACGATCTCTGCGATCGTCTGGGCATGGATACCATCACAGCCGGCAATCTCTGTGCGCTTGCCATGGAGGCAAAAAGCAAAGGTTTGCTGGAATATCAGATAGATTATGGCAATGCTGACCAACTTGCTGCGCTGATAGGTAAAATTGCTGCTCGTGAAGATATCGGCAATATTCTGGCAGACGGGATCGTTCCGGCTTCCAGGCAGTTGGGATTGGAGGAGCTGGCAATTCATGTCAAGGGGATGGAGCCTGCAGGTTATGATCCAAGGGTGCTTAAAGGCATGGGCCTTACTTTCGGGACTTCGCCTCGCGGGGCATGTCACCTGCGAACCACTTTTTATAAACCGGAGTTGTCGGGTATGATTCCTGCGGATCAGATTGAAGACAAGGCTGCAATGCTGATCGAATTCGAGGATCGGCTGAACATCTTTGATACCTTGATCCTCTGCCGTTTTTATAGGGATCTCTATTCCTGGGATGAATTGGAAATAGCCATTGCTCTGGTTACTGGAGAGGTTGCAGGTAAGTTGGATTTGCAGGAAATAGCCGCCGGAATCTGCGATATGACAAGGGAGTTTAATATTCGGGAGGGATTGCAGGCACAGGATGACCGTCTGCCCAAGCGGTTTCATAACGAATCACTCCCTGACGGCAGGTCTCTCGCCGAGGAGGAGATGGAACATTTACTGCGTGACTACTACCGCCTCAGGGGCTGGAGCAGTCACGGAATGCTGGAAAAAAGTACCATTACAGCTTGATAACTTTTGTTCACTTCACCTTGGTTTATAACTGTCACATAGTTGAAATCCAGAGTGAAATGGTCTGATTTTGTCTGATGGAGGACGTATATGTGCTCGATGATAATGAAAAGAAAAATTCTTTCTATTTTGGCAGCAAATGTTGCCGACAATAAAAACCCTGAGCTTGTTGACAGTGTTACTATCTCTGAGAAAATTAATACCAACCTGATTGAGACCAGGGCGATTGTGCGTTCCTTGTGTGAGTCAGGGTTTATTGAAAGTGACCTTGAAGCTCATTATTCTCTCATCACCCTGAAGGGAATGCATTTGCTTGTTCATTAAAATCATCTCTCTTTATTTGGAGTACCAGTACCCTGGCGAAAATTCTTTCTTGAAAAATATCAAAAAGTATTCCCAGGGTACTCTCTGTTTTTAGTCCTTTGCTCCATGTTCCGATCCCGAAAAAAACATTTTTCATTAGCATTCAAAACAATAATTACCTAACCATAATTTGCACACTGATGCGCAAATTATGCAATTGGTTCCAGCCTGAAATTCAGGTCATCTCACTGTTACCGCGGAATATGTGGGTTCTTTGAACTGGCACGAAACCTGCTCTGTTATTTGGATTTTAGGGCGAAGAGTTCAGTTCTTTTGAGTTTTCATTCGCACCTTTTTAACACGCTGACACTGCGCGAGTAAGGTCATGATGTGTTACCAAGTGGGGCATTAGTACTTTTGAACCTGAATTGATAACAAATGCACAAGGAGGTGATGCTGGCAACATTCAATACATTGGTTCAAACTGATGAAGTTAGGGGGGCAATCGACCGTCTGGTTGAATTTCATTACGGCCCCGAAAGGCTGGTTCTTTTAAAAAGGAGAAAATAATGAAACGATTTACTCTTATGCTTTCTTTTTTCGCAGTATTCTTTGCTGTACTAAGTGCCTGGGCAGCTGATAGGGGTGCTATCAGCAATACCGTTGATACCATCGTTGTCGAAATTGAGAACGGCAAGGATTTGACGGGCATTAAAGCAGATGCATATGAACCATATGCGTTCGTTATGGAACAGGATGGAACTTTACTTGTACACCCAACACTCGCTGGGAAAAATTTGAAAGAAGCAGCACCCCCTGCCTATGCAGCACTTATGCAGGCAAGTCCGGAAGGGGCGTGGGTTAAATATGAGTGGAAGGGCAAAGAGAAAAACACCTATGCCAAAAGAACCACAAACAATCTTATTGTCGGTAGCGGTTATTAGTACCTTAGGAATTCGTTCTTGTCGTTTTAGAGAGAATTTCGTGAAGGTACTTACCCCGGAAGATGTGCTGAACAAAGTACCGGCAATCTTCCCGCTTGCCAAGGGAGATTATTTGTTAATCTGAGAGTAATCGTGTTGAACCAGATTGTCCAAATTTGAGATTATTTGGTTCAACATTGGAAGTATACCGATGTGGTCTTCGTATCTACTTATCCTACTGTACCAACTCGGCTGCACACGCTCACCGCAAGCGCAAAGAGAATATCAAGTGAAAGCAGGTCGGTGACAGATCGATCATAGAGAACCTTCGCCTCAGCGGGGAAGTCCTCATCCCCAATCCAATAAAGGACAGCCACAGGAATATCAGGGGTAATAAAAAAACGAAAGGCCGCATCTGCCATCTCAAGAGGTGTCCCACCTAGAGTTTCGCACCATATTTTGAATTTTTGGAGATCATTGTCAAACCGTTTGCTGATGAGGTCGGTTGGTATTTGGTGTGGGCCTCTAAAAAAAGTAGAACCACCTGGAAGATCTTTTTCCGAAACCCACTCTCCAGTTAAACAAATATTTTTTGCACGTAGAAGGTAATACATAACAAAAAGATCGAAATATTCGTGGGGGAGTGGACCTGCAGCAAACACATGGTCGATTTTCGAATTGGTGAGATCAAAGAGATATTGATCGCCCCAAACTTCAATTGTGTACTGGCGCATGTCATTACTATAATTACACCTGCCTTCTCTGCAGAGAATCTCGGGGTCTGCAAGTTCAAGTTCTGCAAAATAGCTTTTATCAATTATTTCTGTCATGGAATTCATTGGTGGAATTTCCTGGTTTCTGTCCAGGTTTATTGCTCATTTTAACTGAGAATTATTTATAGCAAAACAAGTTGTTGTGGTGTTTGTCAACCACTTAAAGCTGTCAGGTTAATATTTTTTAACCAAGATGCCAGAACTATACTGTCACCCGCTGTTTTATGAGGTTTCAGTTTCGATAGATAAGTAGAAAATAATCCTTATCCTCTCCTCGTCACGTAGCGACCAACGAACTCCTCTTTCAATCGATTATTGAATCGCTCCGTGACATTGCGTTCGTTGTATTGACGAATCTCTTGTGGGGCGATTGGAAAAGGACCCCTTTCTTGGATTACGATCAGTTTGGGTGTTTAAACGCCGCCCAACATCTTTTCATTCTCGGGTTTTTTCAGGCCTCCTTCTGCCTTGAATACACAACGGCCCGGTCTTATGTTTGACTTATTGGGGTTGACCATTATGCTTCAAGGAGCATAAGAAAGCACAACCACGATACAAACCGGACCGCTGGCAAATACGGTTACCCTCGGCAGAGTGCAATAGTTGCATATATATTCCTATTGTGGGTTGGTTTTGCCAACCGCATTACACCAGACAGAAGGATGAAGAAGCCCCTTCTTGCAAGTCGAACAGATGGAATCGATAAAAAGGCAAATGATTGAGGTCGCAAACATTCCAGACTTTTGGCTCCGTGTTGACAGGTCTCAAACAAGACTTCTCGCTCTCGATTACGACGGCACCCTGGCTCCTTTTCACGTCGAGCCAAAGAAGGCCTATCCCCTCCCGGGGATACGAGAGCTCCTGACGGCAATGAGCGAAAGCGACAATACCCGCCTGGCGATCATTTCCGGCCGTCCACTACAGGAGCTTGAGACGTTCCTCGGCGGCATAGATATCATTATGATCGGCAGCCATGGTTATGAGATCAAAAAGGCAAAAAGTGACATCATCGTAGAAAAGCCAAGTCCGATCCAGATGACAGGACTGGAAAAGGCTTCGGAAATAGCAACGCGAATAGGATTCAACCACAAACTCGAAGTTAAGGTGGCCAGCGTGGCGTTTCATACTCGGGGAATGGACCTGTCTACAGCGTCTCACTTGGAACAGCAATTGATTCATGATTGGTCCATCCTCTCACCCTCTCACGATCTCGAGTGTCGCAAATTTAAGGGCGGCGTAGAAATCAGATCATTAGGCATTAACAAGGGGGATTCCATCCTGGCTATCGCGGGAGAGCAAACTCGCGGCTGCCTCAATGTCTACGTGGGGGATGACGACACCGACGAGGATGCTTTTCGCAAATTGTCGGAAAGTGGTATGGGAATTGGCATTAAAGTAGGGAGCCCGGAAGTTCCCACAGCCGCCTCGGGTTTTCTGGCCGATTGCGAGGGGGTGAAATCTTTTCTGGAAACGTGGTGTTGGATTACTTCATCAAACTCTACTCGGGAGGGATAATGGAAACAGAAAGGCTTGTAGTTATTTCTAATCGGTTGCCCATCGTAGTAAACAGAAATCCCAATAGGGAGTGGTACATAAGCCCGGGTTCGGGAGGACTTGTAACTGCGTTGGGACCTGTTCTGCGCGACCGCGGAGGACTTTGGATAGGATGGCTTGGAACCCCTGTGGAAGCAATAGAGAATCCATCCCAATTGAACGACCTGCTTCAAAGAGCAGAAACCGAAACAGGTTACACACTGAAACCTGTGAATTTAAGTAACGAAGAGGTTCAAAACTTTTATTTCGGATTTTCAAACGAAATTTTGTGGCCTCTTTTTCATGATTTGCCGTCCCGTTGTAATTTTGACCCTTGCTATTGGAAGTATTATGAGAGCGTTAACAGAAAGTATGCTCAGGCCGTTCTCGATAATACCGATGAAGGCGATTATGTCTGGGTGCATGACTATCAGCTTATTTTGTTGGCCAAAGAATTGAAGAATCTCGGTCGGGAACGTCATACCGGCTTTTTCCTACATACGCCTTTTCCGCCTTTGGATGTTTTTTTAAGGCTTCCCTGGCGGTTACAGATCCTCAAGGCTTTATTGGAATATGATCTTGTGGGGTTTCAGACTATCCGGGATCGAAGAAATTTTATTGACTGCGTTCGGGCGATTACTCCAGGATCCAGAGTTTTCGGGCGTGGGCAAGTGTGCAATCTCATCACTCCTGAACGGAAAATACGCATAGGTGCATTTCCCATCAGTATCGATTTCAAGGAATTCGCCGAGCGGGCATCGGGAGAGGAAGTTGCTTCCCTGGCATGGGACATTCATGAGAACCTCCCTAACCGCCAACTCATTTTTGGCGTCGATCGACTTGACTACACCAAGGGAATTCCCCAAAGGCTCCGCGCCTATGCCAAAGCTCTCGAACTCTACCCTGAAATGAGAAGAAAGGTTACTTTGATACAGGTCGTTGTACCGAGCAGGAAATCTCTTCCTGAGTATGCGCTCCTCAAGCAGGAGATTGATCGACTGGTAGGAGAAATTAACGGGCAGTTCTCTGAAGTAGGCTGGATACCAATCTCCTATAAATTCCGGTCATTAAGCAAGGAAGAGCTTCTTGCATATTACAGAACCAGTGAGATTGCTCTCATAACACCGCTGAAGGATGGGATGAATCTAGTGGCTAAGGAGTACTGTGCCTGCAATATTGAAGAAAACGGAGTCCTTATTTTGAGTGAGTTCGCAGGCGCAGCCGCGCAATTGCACCACAGCGCCATTTTGGTGAATCCCCATGATGTCGATGGAGTCGCTCATGCAATACACCGGGCGTTTTCCATGGTGTCGGAAGAGAGAAAAGTAAAAATGAATAGTCTCCGGAGTTCCATCAACAAACAGGACATCTATTTCTGGGTCAACTCGTTCCTGCGGGCAGGTATTGCCAAAGACTTGTCAAACTTTCCCCATATGGAGTTGTTCGTCCCCACTCATTAATTTTGACAGCCGGATATAACAATCTCTTCCGTGAATCGTATTTCAAACTGCAGGTGCCTATGCGTAGGAGAGTGTCCATGCATTATGAAGTTGCAATGACACAGCAGATATAAAATCCAAGGAATTGGGTTTTGTTGTCCATAAATATCTTCTGCGATGATGGTTCCCTGTGACAACGTTGGTATAGAAGTCTTTAAGATGCTTCGCGATGTTCCCGGTCATATTTTCAGAGGAGAACAGTATGAGTGAATCAGCAAAGCTGAAAAAATACAGAGGAAAACGTGACTTCCGCAAAACCGCTGAACCGAAGGGTGAGGGCGGGAACAACTCCAATTCGCCTATCTTCGTTGTTCAGAAGCATGATGCGTCGCGGCTCCATTACGATTTTCGCCTTGAGGTGGATGGTGTACTGAAAAGCTGGGCGGTGCCCAAAGGGCCGTCAACTGATCCGCGGGAGAAGCGCCTGGCGGTGCCTACCGAGGACCATCCGCTTGAATACGCTGGTTTCGAAGGTGTCATACCCGAGGACAACTACGGTGGCGGGACTGTGCTGCTGTGGGATCGGGGAACATATGAGAACCTCAAAAAAGATGACGATGGAAACGAGATCAGTATGGACAGCTGCCTGGAGAATGGCCACCTCACCGTCTGGCTTAAAGGCGAGAAAATAGAAGGGGGATATGCCCTGATCAGAATGGACGGGAGGGAGGAGGAGCGCTGGCTGCTTGTCAAAATGGATGATGACAAGGCTGACGCCCGCAGAAATCCGGTATCGACAGAGCCGCTATCGGTAGCCAGCGGGCGCGACCTTGATAAAATAGAAGCGGAGGGAGATGATGACTGAACTGCTCGCCATGATCAAACCGAAAGAGCGGGTGCTCATTCAAGCAGGCGATGTTCCCGAATGGTTGGACCCGATGCTGGCAACAATCAGCAAAGAAATATTTAGTGATCGGCGATGGATCTATGAGCGAAAACTGGACGGTGAGCGCGCACTGGCATTCAAAGAAGGACGGAGGGTTAGGCTCCTGTCCAGAAACCGTAAAGACCTTTCTGCAACATACCCAGAACTGGTCAATGCGCTGGGACGACAATCGTTGACAAACTTCGTTGTCGACGGTGAGGTGGTTGCCTTCTCAAAAGGGGTTACCAGCTTTTCAAGGCTGCAGGGGCGCATGCAACTCAAGGATACCGAAGAGGTACGACAGAGCAGAATCGCTGTTTTTTACTATCTCTACGATATTCTCCATGTTGATTCCAGCATGACTGACAGACTGCCGCTTCGATCGCGCAAAGGGATACTCCGCCGCTACATTGATTTTAAGGATTCTTTGCGTTTTACGCCCCACCGGAATGAGCAGGGTGAAGATTACTATGAGGCCGCCTGCAGAAAAGGCTGGGAAGGGCTGATTGCCAAGGATGGCAGTGCGGTTTATACTCACGGCCGGTCGAAAAAATGGCTGAAGTTCAAGTGCGTTCTCCAGCAGGAGTTGGTTATAGGTGGCTACACCGATCCAGGCGGTCGGCGCAAAGGCTTCGGTGCTCTGCTGGTCGGATATTACGATGGTGATGAACTCGTCTATGCCGGCAAGGTTGGAACGGGATACGACGAGGAAACACTGAAGAGACTGCATGGGAAAATGTCTGCCATCGAACGGGAAACTTCTCCTTTTGACCGTGGAGATGTTGGGGAGAAGCATGTCCATTTTATCACTCCCAAACTGGTTGCGGAGGTGGGTTTTACCGAGTGGACCAAGGGCGGACATCTGCGTCATCCGCGCTATCTCGGTCTCAGGCGGGATAAGGAGGTCCGGGAGGTTGTCCGGGAAGACGTCTAATCTGGAATAATCCTGCAGACGCCTGGAGGCCTGTAATTTGCAGTTGAAACCCAGATGAAGGAAGGGCAGAATTTTGGTGAAAGTAAAAGCGGGACGGCGCTCAATAGAAATCAGCAGCCCGGAGAAGGTCCTTTTTCCAGGCAGCTCCATTACAAAAGAGGATGTTGCGAGGTATTATGCCAGAATCGGCTCCTCTTTTATCTACCACATCGGAAGTCGTGCCCTGACCATACAGCGCTTTCCTGATGGAATAGGAAAAAACGGTTTCTTTCAGCAGGAGCGGGCCGACTATTTCGACAGGATTGTGGAAAGCCATGTACTACCCAGAAAGGATGGAAGTGAGTTGGAACATATCGTCTGCGATACTGACGCCTGTCCGGTATTTTTGGCCAATCTCGGCGCTATTACCTTTCATATGTGGCTGAGTCGGCTTGATCGACCGGAGTGTCCAGACAGAATGATATTCGATCTGGATCCGCCAGGTGGAGATTTTGGTAATGTGGTAGATGGGGGGCTAAAACTCAAGAATCTTCTTGATCGGCTCGGCCTTCCTTCCTTCGTGATGACCACCGGTTCAAAAGGCGCGCACGTTATCGTTCCGCTCGACCGGAAGGCGGATTTCGCTACGGTACGTGGTTTCGCAGCCGCTACGGCAAGACTCCTTGCCGTAGCGAACCCGGATTCGTTCACCGATGCACAGAGAAAGGACGAGCGGCGAGGTCGGCTCTATATCGATGTCTTCCGAAACGGTTACGGCCAGACAGGCGTCGCTCCGTACACACTCCGTGCACTTCCCGGAGCGCCGGTGGCAACTCCGTTGGAATGGAGGGAATTTATCAACTTTTCAGGTGATAGCTCGAAATACACAATCAACAATATTTTCCATCGACTTGGTCAGAGAGACGACCCCTGGTACGGCATGAAACGGAACGGCAGATCGCTGAACAAGCCCAGACGAAAACTCGACCGGTTTATCGATGGTTTGGAACGTTCGTAAAAAAAACTGTCGTTGTCCTGCTGGGTCGGACAGTGTCCGTTTCTCCACTTCGTATATATTTTCTCTTTTCATCCTCCAGACTACCATTACCCATCCATATGGCTGACTTCGGTGCCAATACTTCCGTCAGCCGCCGGTCCGTTAACTATGGCATCGAAAATTATAACATTCAGTGAAAGTGAAATTTTGGTAGATCTGTGCTCCGTCCCGGATTCGGATCCGGAACGGAGCACGGCGCTAGGCGTTCAGAACGATTCGCTGCCGGAGCGTTTCGCATGAAATGGATTGATCATAATTTTTTATGGCCGCTGTCTCTTTAGCTCATCATTGAAAATGTATTCTTCCGCTAGATCGGGTCTTTAATTTCGTCGCTCATATCCGCACCACGATTTTTCCCTTCACTCCACCGCGCTCAAGCTTCATATGTGCTTGGGCGAGATCCTCCAGCGCGACCACGGAATCAACAATCGGGCGGATTTTTTTCCTTAGAGCCATGCGGCGCAAGGCCAGCATGGATTCCCGTTCGCGTTGCATGAACAGCAGTTCGATAGAAAGATTCTTTCGATAGGCGCCCGACAACGATCCGCCCGGATCGAGAGGACAGACCAAAGTGCCGAACGAACTGGTCACGGGAATGCTACGTGTCAAAAGATCCTGACCCACCGTATTGAAGACGATATCAACTCCCTCACCTTTTGTGGCATCCATCACCACATCTACAAAAGATTCCTGCTTGTGGTCGATCGCGGCGGCAACGCCCCAGCTCTGCACTTCCTCAATCATGTAGTCGCTGCATGAAACATAGGTTTCCGCCCCGGCGGCCACCGCAATCTGTGCGGCCAGCGAACCGACGCCACCTGTTCCGTGGATCAACACACGCTGACCTGCCCGAACGCCGGCCCGTACAACAAGACCTTGCCAGGCAGTACATCCGGCCAATGGCAATGATGCCGCTTGTTCGTGTGAAAGGTTCTCGGGCTTGAGCACCACGATGTCCTGATCGACCACGTGATACTCCGCATTGCAACCCTGCTCGAAAATTTCCGCGGTATAGAAAACCTCATCGCCCGGTTTAAAATTGCTCACTTCACCACCGATGCGTTCCACTACGCCAGAGGCGTCGTAGCCAAGTATCAAAGGTGCTGATAGTCCGAAATCGCCCCCCTTTTTGCGGATTTTGTAATCCACGGGATTGACCGAACTTGCCACAACTTTGACAAGCACCTGCCTGGATGTGGGTTCCGGCATTTCAATCTCGCGCAATTCCAAAACATCCGGTTCTCCAAACTTTTCTGCTACCATTGCTTTCATGCCTACCTCCTTTTTCTCTGTTGTAACTCCGGCTCTAAAAACCTACACTGCGTCAGGAACATCCCATTCGGGAGCCCAATCGGGGTCTATGCATCGATCATTTCCCTGAAGCGCATTGATGGCTTCGATATCCTCTCTCTCAAGATGGATGCTGAAGATGTCGAGGTTTTCATGGAGATGCGTGTCAGAGGAAGTCTTGGGAATCGCCGCCACCTGTTCATGATGGGTAATCCAATAAAGGGACAGTTGCGACGGTAACAATCCATATTTCTTTGCGATTTCGATGAGCACGCGATTGTGCAAAATGCGTCCATGCGCCAATGGGCAGTATGCCACCAGTGGAATATGCAGATCGTATTGGTAAGCCAGTAGCTTGCGCTGATCAAGCAAGGGATGAAATTCAACCTGATTGCAAAAGATGGGCGTGGTGGTAACCTTGGCCGCTTCCTGTAGCAATTTCGATGTAAAATTGCTCACGCCGAGATGGCGGATTTTTCCCTCTGCACGCAAGTCTGACATGGTGCCAAGGGTATCGGCCAGGGGCACGGTGTCACTCGGCCAGTGGATCAGCAGCAAATCGAGATAGTCGGTCCCTAGATCCTTCAAGCTGGCTTCACAGGATGTTCGCACATCTTTTGGGGCGAGACTGTCACAAAATACCTTGCTTGTCAGGAAGAAGTCTTCCCGCGGTAGACCGGAATTCGAAAGGCCCTGACCTACTTCCGTTTCATTTTCATACATACGAGCCGTGTCAATATGGCGGTATCCCATGTTAAGGGCCGTTTCCACAATCCCACTGCAGGATTTACCTTTAAGTTCCCAGGTGCCGAGACCAATTTTCGGCATCTCACCCCCATCGCGATGAATGCAGGGTATTTGGCTTGGTGAATTTTTTTGAAGCATGTTTCCTCCATGTTGATAGCCTTTTTTTATCTGTGCGGCTTTGCCGGGCTTAGCGAAAAATACTCCACTATGCGCTGCAACGGCGGAGATCACCGAAGCAGCCGCGCCTTATTTCGACGTCGGTGATCTACACTTTTTCAGAGAATGCCTAGCAAGAAATAGAGAGCAAGTTGTATGCCATTTTGCTAAATGATCTTTCGACGGGTAATGCAACGTGCTGGCGAGTAAAAAGATGATGTAAAAATGGTTCTTATGTCCTGTCTGAATGGACTAATCCGGTTTATCAGGGCAGATTTGTCCGGCCTTACAGATGCTGCCCTCTTGGCCGTGTACCGGAAACATAAGTGGTTTTTAATATTTATTGTTCGAAGATGAGCCATAGCGATAATATGCGGAATTCTCAGACGTTTATATCCATTGAATTTATCGCACAAATTACCCGGAATATACCCGAGACGCTGGTGGAGATAGTTCGGTATTCTGGTTGGTATTCAAATAGAATGTGGAGTGATCGCCAATGCGTCGAACTGTTACACGGGCTATCTCAACTCATACTGAATTTTAAAGTGTGGTACCACCTTTTCAGCCACAATGCGCATACTTTTGAGTCCAATCTTCCGAACCGGCTTGAGCGGTGTCCATAGCTCGAACTCTCTTTGATTGATATGTGCCACATTCTCCAGTCATGTTCTAATCAGACATCTACAACCGAATTTTCTTCTCCGTATTCATTTGGCAAGTAACCGTCTGCTTCCTCATCATTTACCCAGTAATTACCGTCAAGTACATAGCGGAAAGGATAGGAGTCTCCGGCTGGAAGAGAAAGGCTGACAGAGAAACTTCCGTTTTTTAGTTTTTTCATGGGATTTTCCTGCAATGACCAGCTATTGAACTTTCCGGTAATCGATGCGGTTTCAGCATTTTCAGCATTATTGTAATTGAAAGTAACACGGCAGATTTTACCTGTTTTTGAGTAACTTTTTCTAAGCATGGTATTCTCCCAAAAATATGTTTTTCTGTTTTCAATCTATATATTTTTTAAGCTCTGTTGAAAAAAAATCAATTTTAAATAAATGAATCTCTTCCCCCTCTGCCAAATTTCGGCACGCAAAAGGCGGTGTCGAAGTTCGCTTGTTACTCGATCAAGATGACGACATGCCTTCATGTGTCCAAATCACAAAGGCAAAGCAGCATGATCTGACAGTTGTCACACGATTAAACCTCAAACCAGGGTCTTTTGTGGCATTTGATCGGGCCTATAATGATTAGTCCTTCTCTTCTTGTTGGAAAGTCAACATTTTTAAATATAAAATCCAGGCTCTTCATGAAACGAAGTACGCTTTAGTCAGATGAGCCAAAAAGATTCTTCTATGGGTATCGCTGTACAAATAATTTATGGAGGCAATAACCATCTGGTATGTTTTCTCGCTGAGAATAATCATGGGGCAATGTCGATTGGCTGAAAGAATAATCTATAAAATAAATTGGTTATATACATGCCAGGTTGCCTCAGGACCTATTTTGGAAAACCTCTCCCAAAATAATCATTCCAGTATTTTTGCTTGCAAGAGGTGAAGAAATGGCTAGTTTCTCATAATGATTTAATCGTTCCTGCGCCTATCCTATTGTAAGACATCGGCTGAAAGGTGGTGTCATAGTGCCTGCAGTGTTTCTCCCTGTACCTGCGAAACCTGCTCCCAACTGACGAAATTACTTTTCTCCGACCTACCAGGATTCCCGGTTTCGTAATATTTGGTACGAAGGAGATTAATTATCATGTTTTGGAATTTCTATCTGCCTATTGCTGGGCATAGCTTGAACATTTTCATGTTGCTCGGCCTGGGAATGGGGGTTGGGTGTCTTTCCGGTCTCACTGGTGTAGGAGGCGGCTTTTTGATGACGCCACTTTTGATCATGGCCGGCATTCCTCCCACTATCGCAGCAGCCTCAGACTCCAACCAGATCGTCGCCTCAACGACCTCCGGCACCTTTGCCCACTATCGCATGGGGAATGTTGATTTGAAAATGGGAACCATCCTTCTGTTGGGCGGTTTCCTCGGCGGTACTATTGGTGTCGAAATTATTAAAGTCCTCCGTCTTTTGGGAGGAGCCGACTTTTTTATCAAGATAACCTATGTGATAATGTTGACCCTGGTTGGTTCCTATATGCTGATAGAGAGCTTCCAGTCCCGCAAAAAAGCGGGTGAAGGTGTTTTAGACGAAGAGATGCCTATCTCGTCCTTTCGTCGGTTCACCTCGGCTTTACCCTGGCAAACCCATTTCGCTAAATCGAACGTGACTTTATCTCCTATCCTTCCTTTCCTGGTTGGGGCTTTTGTCGGTATGCTGGCTGCGATAATGGGATTAGGCGGCGGCTTCATAATGGTGCCTCTGATGTGTTATGTGCTGGAGATGCCAATGCATGTTGTGGTCGGGACTAATCTTTTTCAGGAAGTTTTTGTCTGCGCCAATGTTACCGTCATGCAGTCTGCCTCAAATCATACAGTGGATATGATTCTGGCCATCCTTCTGCTGCTCGGTTCAAGTATAGGTGCTCAGATCGGTGCGCGGTTTAGTCATCGCCTCAAGCCAGATCATCTCAAGGCCCTGCTGGCCTGTATTGTTTTGGGTGTAATGGTGAAAATTCTTCTGGGACTGCTCCTCTCTCCTCACTACATGCTCGATTTCAAAGGGGGAGAATAAGATGAAAGAAAAGAATTTTCCACAATCTTTCCTCTTTTTCGCAGGATTTACCATGATAGTGACGCTGTGGTCGATTTCATCGGCAGTTGCAGCCGATGGCGCGCTGGAGCTTACAGCCAAAATCGATATCGATTTCGTCATTCTTTTCCGGTATTGACATGAACATCAGCGGCGATCTGCCGTTGGGCAGCCAGGCGGTGCTGACCATCAGCGGCAAGAGGATTGAAGAGGAAATGATGCGTAAGTCCCGACACTGGGATTTATGGATGAACAGCGGCGAGGTTGATATTGATAATGCACCACTGCTCTATATAGCATTGAGCAGTGAGCCGACTTTGCTTGATCGTGAAAAAGGCGACTTTCCCTGGGGATATGCCGCCTTAGAGAAAGTTGCCGAATTCACCGGTCGGCTCAAGCCGGTGGAGGATGACACTATTTTCAAGGAATTCATCCAGCTCAAGGAGCGTGACAAACTCTACCACCTCTATCCGGGAGGTCTGGAGCTTACCAATTCAGGGACCGGCGAGATACTGGCACGAGCAAGCTTTCATTTGCCGTCAAGAATCAAACCCGGCACCTATAATGTGACCCTGTGGATTCTTCAGAACGGTAAGATCCAGGAAAAGCGTACCAGTACCTTCGACGTCAAGTTGCAAGGAATGCCGGCAGTTCTGCAAGGTATGGCGAAAAAGCACGGAGTAGCGTACGGTTTGCTGGCGGTGGCAGTAGCCGTGACGGTTGGTATGCTCACCGGCATGGTTTTTCGACGAAAAGGTGGCGGTCATTAGCAGCTGGTCGAGCTATTACCGGGAAAGCAGCATCGTAGAAAATGATCGAAATTATTTGTTTTTCGTTCACAAGGAGGATCCCATGGCCATAATTACCATTTCTCGCGGTTCCTTCAGCAAAGGAAGGGAGGTGGCCGAGAAGGTAGCTCAAACTCTTGGTTATGCCTGTATCTCGCGCGAGGTTCTTTTAGAGGCATCGGAGCATTTCAATATAAATGAGATCAAACTAGAACATGCCTTGCACGATTCGCCCTCGATATTAGAGCGCCTCACCTACGGCAGAGAGCGCTATCTTGCCTATATTGCCGCGGCTATTCTCGAAAAAGTTCAAAATGACAATGTGATTTACCACGGTTTGGCCGGCCAATTTTTCCTGCGGGGGGTGTCACACGTACTCAAGGTGCGAATTCTGGCGGATATGGATGACCGGGTCGCTTTGATGATGACCCGCAAGCAGTTGAGCAAGAAGCAGGCGATTAATCAACTGCACAGGGACGATCATGAGCGGCAGCAATGGAGCAAACAACTGTTCGGAGTAGACACCTCGGTGTCAAGTCTCTATGATATGGTACTGCACATTCATAAACTCAGTGTGGACGACGCCGCTAACTTCATCAGTCAGGCCGCACAAATGGAACAGTTTAAAGCGACAGCAGAATCGCAGAATTTGCTCGACAATCTAGTCATGGCAGCCCTGGTGAGGGCCAGATTGGTGCATGATTATCCCACGGTTCAGGTTCATGCCGATAACGGAACCGTGACAGTCGATGTGAAATTCAACCAGACAGTGGAGCCAGAACTGACCGATGAGATAAAAGCCTTGGTCAAGGAGATGCCGGGGGTAAAGGAAGTCCGTATGCATCCCATCTCTATTACCGCCTATGCCCATGACCTGCGTCGAGAATAGTTGGTATTCGTCCTGCTCCGGTTAATGATTCGTGTCTCTTTTAGGCTAACGCCTTGATTTAGTCAACTACTGCCTCTGGCATTCAATATATGATTTGGAAGGAGGCCCAAGAAGATTTTCAACTGGCGATTAGCCAACCACTGACACCAATCATCAGAATTCCTGCTGTTTTATTGAGCAGACCGGTTCCACCTTTCTTATCCAGAAAAGTTCCGAGATGCCGTCCTCCATTAGCATAAATAACCAGGCAGATGAATTCAACGGCAAGCAGGATGACGAGCAAAATAGACATTTGCGGTATAATTGGATATGCCCGATCTACGAATGGCGGTAATAATGAAATTGTAAAGGCCCAGCCCTTAGGATTGGCAATGGCGGTGATAAAGCCTTGGCTTACCAGTGCTCTTGGACTGATGGTTTGTGTCGCTTGTATTTTCCTGGAAATAGCCATCCTGCCTTTTGAGCGAAACAGTTGAATACCGAGGTAGAAGAGATATGCGCCACCAACATATTTTAACACTATAAATAGTGTAGGGTAGCTAAGCATAATGGTTGCCACCCCAGCCACCGCAGAAATCGATACCAACGCCACACCCGCAAGTTCACCCCACATCATCCAAAAAGTACGACGCACGCCGATGGACATTCCGAGACTCAGTGAGAGGGTCATACACATACCTGGAGTGAAGGAAATCAAAAAGCATGTCGGAATAAAAACTGCTAAAAGGGAGATGTTAATCATTGCGATTCTAAACAGAAGAGTGATTTGTCGTTTGATAGTAGCAGGTATTCACTGATATCCATTAAACTGGTGTCTTGTACCTTAGAGAGAATTTCGTGAAGGTAGGTAGACCCTTGGAGGGGAAAGCGAAAAAAAACGCACAAGGGCATTATAAAAACATCCGTTTATCGAGGTTAGGAATCAGTCAAGAATCTGGCTCAAAAAGAGCTGAGTTCTCTCGTGTTGTGGATTGTTGAAAAATTCTTCTGGATTATTTTCTTCCAGAACCTCGCCTCCGTCCATAAAGAGGACTCGGTGGGCCACACTCTTGGCAAAGCCCATTTCATGACTGACGACGAGCATTGTCATGCCGTCCTGGGCGAGGCTGATCATGACATCCAGTACTTCCTTAACCATCTCAGGGTCAAGGGCGGAAGTCGGTTCGTCAAAGAGCATGGCGTTTGGTTTCATGCAAAGGCTGCGGGCGATGGCCACCCGTTGTTGCTGTCCACCTGACAATTGTCCTGGAAACTTGAGAGCCTGCTCTGCTATACGTACTTTTTCTAGGTAGTACATGGCAATTTCCTCAGCTTCCTTTTTCGGGGTTTTTCTAACCCAGATTGGGCCCAGAGTCAGGTTTTCCAAAATGGTGAGGTGGGGGAAGAGGTTGAAGTGCTGGAACACCATCCCGACTTCGGTGCGGATCTTTTCTATATTTTTCAGATCATTGGTCAGTTCGATACCGTCGACGATAATTTTACCACGCTGATGTTCCTCAAGGCGGTTTATGCAGCGAATCAGGGTAGACTTACCTGAGCCGGAGGGGCCGCAGATTACGATCCGTTCACCTTTTTTCACCGTCAGGTTAATATCTTTTAGAACATGAAAATCACCATACCACTTATGCATATTCTCAATGGTGATGATTGGAGTTTCGTCGATTGTTTTTTCTGCTTGTTTGGTGTTCATCAAATTCTATCCTGGGTCGTAGTCAATGTTGATCGATTAGAAATCATTTCAGGCTGGTATCGAGTTCTCTTTCCAGTCGTCTGCTGTAATTGGACATGAAAAAGCAGCAAACGAAGTAGATGAGGGCTACAAAAATATATGCCTCGGCTGAAGAGCCCATCCATTTTGGGTCAGAAAGGGTAGTCTGTGTTGTCTTGAGCAAATCATAAAGAGCGATGATAACCACCAGCGAGGTATCTTTGAATGCAGAGATCAGAATGCTCACCGAGGGCGGGATAACGATCTTCAGTGCCTGGGGCAAAATAATCAGCCGCATGGTCTGAAAGTAGTTCAGGCCGAGTGATTCAGCCGCCTCATATTGGCCTTTATTTACACCCTGTAGTCCGCCCCGGATAACCTCTGCGATGTAGGCAGCCGTAAACAAAATGATAGCCACTTGTGCGCGCAGTATCTTGTTGATGATCAGTCCCTCGGGTAGAAAAAGGGGAAAAACCACTGAGGACATGAAGAGCAGGCTGATCAGAGGGACGCCTCGAATCAATTCGATATACACTACGCAAAATGATTTTATGACCGGCATTCTCGACTGACGGCCCAGAGCCAGTATTATTCCTACCGGATACGCGGCAGTCAGACCAAAAACAGAGAGAAGCAGAGTTAATGGGAGGCCGCCCCAAAGATTACTTTCAACATCTACAAAGCCAAAGAGACCACCTTTCAGCAAAACGCCCATGACAAAGAGGCCAATCATCCAGGAATAGAAAAGTGATTTTTTCCAATGGTTACGGTTTTGACTGTAAACAAGTAAGCTGATCAAAATGACCACTGCCAGAGCCGGACGCCATTGAAGATCGTGGGGATAAAAGCCGAAAAGAATAAAGCGAATATTGGCAGTGACAACAGACCAACAGGCGCCTCCTCCGGCCTTGCACTGATCTCCGGATGGTGCCCAACTACTGTTGATAAAAGCCCAGTCAATCAAAGGCGGTACCGACAGCCAGAGTAGCAAAAGGACAGTCAGGGTCAAGATAGAATTAAACCAACCGTTAAAAAGATTGGCTTTCATCCAGCCGATAACCCCAATATTGGTCAACGGCGGCCTTATGATTTCAGCCGTATTATTTTGTAGACTCTTTTCCATAGGGGTAATTATCTTTCTACGAGTGCGATTTTCTTATTATACCAGTTCATGAATGCTGACGTCGACAGGCTAAAAAACAGGTAGACCATCATGATCATGGCTACGCCCTCGATTGCCTGGCCGGTTTGATTAATAGTAGTTCCTGCAACAGATACGAAATCCGGGAAACCAATGGCTACTGCCAGCGAACTGTTTTTGGTCAGATTGAGCATCTGGCTGGTAAGAGGTGGTACGATTACCCTCATTGCCTGAGGTAGGATAACCAGATTAAGTACTTGACCCGGTTTTAAACCTATGCTCATGGCTGCTTCAGTCTGGCCTTTGGTTACCGACTGGATTCCGGCCCGAACTACTTCGGCAACAAAGGCCGCGGTATAGAGGACAAGACCTAGGAGCAGAGCTGTAAATTCGGGGCTGACAATTACTCCACCCTTGAAGTTGAAACCGGAAAGCTTAGGTATGTTCATTTCCGTAGGAGCTCCGGCCAATCCCCAAGTTACGAGTGGCAAGCCTACGAGAAGGACTAGAGAGACCTTAATGATTGGAAAGATCTGTCCGGTCGATGCTTGGCGTTTGGCCGCCCATTTTTTCAGAAAAAAGACAATCACACCGGCGACAATCAAGGAGAAAAACGCGAATTTATACGCTGCGTGCCACTCGGGAACGCCAAAAATCAGCCCTCTGTTGCACAAGAACACTCCTGAAATAGGGTTGAGTGCCTGGCGTGGTGAAGGCAGAATTTCATAAAAAAAGGCGTACCAGAAAAAAAGCTGCAATAGTATAGGAATATCCTGAAACAATTCGATATAGATGGCAGATAGCTTTGCCACGAGCCAGTTTGAAGACAGCCTTGCAATACCAAGAAAGGTCCCAAGAATGACCGTGATGATTATCCCAACAAAGGAGACAAGCAGGGTATTTAAAAAGCCGACGGTAAGAGCTCTGCCATAGGAGTCTGCTGCAGAATACTGAATGAGCTTTTCCCCTATTTCGAAGGAAGCCTCCCGGTGAAGAAAGCCGAACCCGGTAGAAATTGACTGTCTCTCCAAGTTAACGAGAGTATTATGGACCAGGTAATAGCTGAGCAGGCCGAACCCTGCCAAGGTGAGGATCTGGTATAAAACTGCAAGCTTGGCCGGATCATGCAGAAACGGGATCTTTTCTTGTGCTGATGTTTTCATATCCACCTGTGTAGCTACCCGAAGCGCGCTTCGGGTAGCTATTTACTAAAGTTACTCAGATTGCTCGTTACTTGAATGGAACAGAATACATCAAACCGCCTTTATTCCAAAGTGCGTTCAGACCGCGTTCGATCATAAGTGGAGTATGCACGCCGACATTTCGCTCAAAGACTTCTCCGTAGTTACCAACCTGCTTGATAATATTGTACGCCCATTTTTCATCCAGACCAAGAGCCTTGCCGTTTCCTGGTGTTACTCCAAGAAAGCGCTGCACCTTAGGGTCGGTGCTCTTCATCATCTCGTCAATATTTTGGGATGTGATTCCTAACTCCTCAGCTTCAATCAATGCCATTACTGAATAATTAACGATGTCCATCCACTGGTCATCGCCATGACGAACGGCAGGAGCTAAAGGTTCTTTGGAGATGATTTCAGGGAGAATCTTATAGTCACTCGGGTTGGGGGCCACTGCACGAATACCGGCAAGCTGAGAGGCATCGGAAGTTAAACAATCACAACGGCCTGCAAAAAAAGCTTTGGAGAGTTCCGCAGTATTTTCAATGACAACGGGTTTCATTTTTAATTTGTTGTAGCGAAAATAGTCCGCCACATTCTGCTCAGTGGTAGTGCCGGGCAGAACGCAGACCGTCGCGCCATCCAGTTCCTTGGCACTGTTAACGCCGAGCTTTTTAGGAATCAAAAAACCCTGGCCGTCATAATAATTTACATGCACAAAATTAAGACCTAGGTCTGTATCTCTGGTGAGTGTCTGGGTGGCGTTTCGGGTGAGAACATCAATTTCACCTGATTGCAACGCAGTAAAACGTGTTTTGGCGGTAAGAGGAGTGTATTTAACTTTGTTGGCATCGCCAAAGATGGCGGCGGAGACCGCACGGGCCGTATCAACATCAAGCCCTTTCCAAACACCTTTTTCATCCGGCTTTCCAAAGCCGAAAAGATCACCATTGACCCCGGCCTGGACAAAGCCTTTGGCTTTTACGTCATCAAGGGTGCCGGCCATAGTAACCCCTGCACTCAAGCAAAACGCTACTACCAATGTAGGAACAACTTGCTTCAATTCTTTCATTGAATATACCTCCTTTAAATGGGAAAAATTATATTACTGCCTTAAGACTGTTACTAACAGCCATCATCCATCTATTTCTCCGCCCAGACACATAAAATTGTAAGTATAAACGAAATTGATCGACCTGATTAAAACATTTGTATGAGTATCGAAAAACAATAGTTCTGTCAAGCCGTTTGGCGCCATTGAACTAAATTTTGCATAACCAATCTAACAGTATAGAGAGGACAATTTGTGCAGGTTTCGTCACCTGAACCGAATCATCCTGTTGCGATAAACTGCTCATGGGACACGTGTTGAGCAATTTCTTCTGGTAGAAAATCAAGAAAACTGAAGAGATATTTTTCGAAGTTCACTGTTTGTTTGAAATTCTGCCGAATAAGCTGTTGCTTAGCTGGGTTATTGTCACCATAACGTTCGAGGATGTATTCGAGTCTTCCATCAAGCGAAACCACTTGGTCATGGAGGACTCGTTTATCGGAATAGAAAACGATCTCTTTGGCACCAAAAATACCCTGTGCGTAGAGGTCTGCGGTAAAATTTTTCAGCACTACATGTTCGGCAACGATCTCACTGAGTTCTGGATAGCCCAGTTCTATGCAGATTTGTCGGCCAACTTCGGCATGGCGGCAACCGGTTTTAATACAGAGTGTTTTGGCAATATCATGGAGCAAACTACCAACAATTGCTTCTTTCTTGTTCGGCAGAGGACCTGTGCTTTTGCCGGCTCTGTGGAGACTGTCAATCAGTGACTCCGCAACCCGGGCGACAACAAACGAATGTGCCCGGATATTATCAAGCATTTCGAATCTGTCGTGAAACTCGAGACACTCGGTTATAGAAGGAATGAGTTTTGCCATAAAATGCATTGGTTATAGGTTTGTAAGCAGCAGTAAAACTTCAAACACCTTACAAGGCACTCACCTGGAAAGATGAGATTATCTGCTGCTTAGTTCATGAACTGCGTCTACTGCAATTTTTGCCTGTTCGGGGGGCGTTAATTGATGAATTCCGTGACCGAGATTGAAAATATGGCCATATGCATCTTTCGCGCCTTCAAGTAAATGGCCAATCCTCTGCCGCAGCTGGTCTTTTGGCAGCAACAGCGCGAATGGGTCAATGTTGCCCTGCACCGCTTTTGAGCCAACTCTCTTGATTGCGTCGCCAATATCAATGCGCCAGTCAAGACCAATGACATCAGCTCCGGATGTAACCGACAGATCCAGCAGAGTAGCGCCGTTATTTGCGAAATAAATTAAAGGAATATCATAACTTTTCAAGGAGGAAAATATCTTCTGCACATAGGGCAATGCAAAATCATTGAAATCGCATGGTGCCAGTATTCCCGCCCAACTGTCAAAGAGTTGCAAGGCCTGTGCGCCGGCTCGCGCCTGGGCCTGTAGATACAGTATGGTGCTTTGGGTGATTTTGTCCATCAGCTTATGAAACAGTACAGGTTCTGTGAACATCATTTTTTTTGTTTCCCAAAACACCTTGGATGAACCCCCTTCAATCAGGTAGGTGGCACAGGTGAAGGGAGCTCCGGCAAAACCAATAAGTGGCACCTTAAGTTCCCTGCGTAATAACCTGATGGTTTCCATGACAAACCCCGTCGATTCGTCTGGGTTTGGAATAATCAACTTATCAAGGGCTGCCTGATTTCGAATAGTTTCCAGGAATATTGGTCCACGGCCTTCATGAAATTCAAGGGGTGCCCCCATTGCTTCCATAAGAATCAGAATATCTGAGAAGAGAATTGCCGCATCCATACCGAGGAGATCAACAGGCTGGAGGGTTACTTCGACACAGAGATCCGGGGATTTACAGAGCTCCAGGAAAGTCACATTTCCACGAACTTTCTGATACTCCGGGAGGTACCGTCCGGCCTGACGCATCATCCAGATCGGGGTATAGTCCGTCTTTTCACCGCGGCATGCTTTGAGAAATGTTTCGTTCATATGGGCTCATTTAGGTTGAGTACTAGTTGAAGAATCATTGGCTTCTTTTTTTAGTGATTCTTGATGGCGTCGTAAAAACTCTTCATCTGCCTTGTTGCTACAACATTACTGTTCGATGAAGTTTTTTACTCATTCATCCTGAAATCCGACTGTTACGAGGTTATCATTCTTGTGAATCTTTAAGTACTATTTGTCGGGGGACATAACTACAAAACGGTTCCTGAGCGAGGTAGTCGCCTGTCATGGAATAGGCCCTGGCCCGACATCCACCGCACACTCCGACATATTCACATTTTCCACAATTGTCTTTATACCCTTTAAAATCACGAAGTTGAAGGAAAAGTTTAGATTCTTCCCAAATTGTCTTAAATGGGGTCTTTTTGACGTTGCCGGCAGATTTGGCAAAGTAGCTGCAGGGCTGCACCTCTCCATCGACGTCGATGAGACAGATAAGTTGACCGGCCAGACAACCTTTGGAGCCCCCAGTGGAAAATTGCAAATTTCGACGTTTGTGAATTTCTCCATCTTCTTTGTCTTTCTGACGCACAATACGATAATAATGGGGGGCGCAGGTCGGTCGCATTAATAATTCATTTTCTTGTTTTTCAACTTCATAATGCCACTCCAGGATCTCGTCGTAGACATCTTCGGGGATAAGTTCTTCCATAATGTCTTCCCCTCGACCAGTGGGAACGATCATGAACATGTACCAGGCGGTTGCGCCGAGACTTTTAACGAGTCTGTAAATGTCGGGAATTTCTTCGCGGTTACGTACGGTAAAGGAGGAGTTGACAAGAAAGGGGATATCATATTTTTTAAAAAGTTTGATGGCATTCATGGTGCCGTCAAATGCTCCTTTCTGGTTGCGGAAATTATCGTGGGTTTCAGCTTTTGCTCCGTCCAGGCTGAGCGAGACCATTTTGATCTGCGCATCTTTTATCTCGCGGCAGACATCATCTGTTACCAGGGTACCATTGGTGGCGAGACACATTCGGAATCCCTTTTCTGTACCATACCTGGCAATGTCGAATACGTCAGCGCGTAGGAGTGGTTCTCCACCGGAAAGAACCAGAACAGGGCTTGCGTAGGTAGCGATGTCATCCATAATCGCTTTAGCCTCGTCGAAAGAAAAATCCGGATGGCCTGCAACATTCAGTTCCGAGGAGGAACGACAATGTACACATTTGAGATTACAGCGTCGTGTGATTTCCCAGGCTATCCATTTCGGTTCAAAATCCATAAATTTACTCCAGAAGGTGTTGCGGTCGTTCGCCGACAACCTGAAATGTTATAAAAATAAAATAATATAGAATAATATAAGCTATGTATGATTGAGATTGTGTTTGATCTCATCAAAAACATACACCATCAAGGTTAAAAATAGTAAGTATTTTCACGGAGAAATAAAGGTAATACTCTTCTGAAGGGATTGAAATATTTTAGATAGGAGAAGTGGAAAAGATTTTTTAGTCACTTACTGCGGGACGAAATGGAATAAGGTGATTTTGTGGACATTGACAATTTACTGTATTGTTGAACTTTATAAAATACTATAAATAGCTTATAGTCCTATCTTGTTTTCACTGGACGCGAGCGTCGATAGATTATGTCGTACAAATTGTTTGAAATAAAAGACAAAGTGTTTCTTTGCCATCATATGTGTCATCAGGTTTATAATTAAAGGGAAAATATGTTGATTTCACCGGTTGCCATTGCCAGTCAGGAAGGCGAAAATATTCTCAATAGTTTAGTCGATCGTTTCCAGGCGCCTGACAGTTCTTGTCAGCAGTCGGTTACGGAAATTTTAGAGGTGGTCAAAAACGAGAAAGATCAAGGCTGTTCTGACCTACGGTCGTAAATTTGATGCGCCGAATCTTACCGTAGAGCAGTTACAGGTAAGCAGTGCAGAATTACAAAAAGCTTACGAACTGGTAGATGAAGATTTTCTTGATACTCTTGGCAGGGCCATTGAGCGTATTCAGACATTTCATGAGCGGGAAATGGAAGACTCCTGGCTGCAAACCAGAGAGGATGGGACCATTGTCGGACGATTAGTTCGTCCCGTTGATTCTGCCGGGCTCTATGTCCCGGGAGGAAAAGGGGGGTCCACACCACTGGTTTCCTCTGTCCTGATGAATGGCATTCCGGCGGGGATCGCAGGCGTTAACCAACGAGTGTTGGTCACTCCTCCCGGGGAGGATGGCTCCGTTAGCCCACACCTGCTGGTTGCTGCTCAGGAAATTGGTATTACCGAGATTTACAAGGCAGGATCTGCCTGGGCAATTGCCGCGCTGGCCTACGGTACTGAGACGATTCCAAGAGTAGATGTTATTGTCGGCCCTGGTAATCAATATGTTACCGAAGCCAAAAGACAGGTGTCCGGCATGGTGCGCATCGATATGATAGCAGGACCGTCGGAAGTGTTGATAGTGGCAGATAAGTCAGCAAGCGCCGCCAGTGTGGCAGCTGATATGCTGGCCCAGGCGGAGCATGACCCTCTCGCCCTGGCAATTCTTGTTACCACCCATGAGCCACTGGCCGGTGAGGTGCTGGCCGAGCTTGAATTGCAGCTACCGCTTCTTTCTCGCGAGAATATCGCCCGAACATCTCTTGTGGATCGGGGAGTGATTCTCATCGCTGCCGATTTAGAAGAGGCCATTGAGGTGGCTAATGGAATAGCCATTGAACATCTTGAGCTGATGATCGAAGATCCCTGGGCTCAGCTTCCACACATTCGCCACGCCGGGGCGATTTTTCTGGGTAGCAATACCCCAGAGGCCGCAGGCGATTATTTTGCCGGGCCAAACCATGTTTTGCCAACTATGGGAACAGCGAGGTTTGCCTCAGCTCTCGGAGTTGAAACATTTTTGAAGAAGAGTTCTATTATCAGTTATTCAGCAGGAGCTCTTGCCGCAGACGGTGAGCATATAATGAGGTTGGCAAAGCTTGAAGGGCTGAGTGCCCATGCCAATTCTGTTGCAGTCAGGCTTCGAAAATAATGTTTGATTTCCATCAGCGCCTGGAAGCAGGACTGAAGATTCTGGGGATTGAAATTGATCTCCGAAGCTTTCGACCGACTGAACCTGTATTTCAATGAGCTGAAAAAATGGGGCAGGAAGGTCAACCTGATTGCCAAGTCGAGCAGCGACCAGCAGATCGTCGAAAACCACTTCATCGATTCCCTGACTATTTTGCCTCTACTTGTCGGAGCAAACACACATCTTCTGGATATCGGTACCGGGGCAGGTTTTCCTGCTCTGGTCTGCAAGGCCGCATATCCGGAATTAGCTATAACGCTCGTGGAGCCTCGCTTAAAAAGAGTAAGTTTTCTTGGACATATAACCAGAACCCTTGGCTTGCAAGAGGTGAAGATACTTTCCTGTCGTGTGGAAGACGAACAACTAGCTTCCTTCGGCGCTTCAGTTTAGCCACATAACGGCAAGAGCGGTAACTGAGATCGCATGTTTTTTGCAAATGGTCGAGAGGTTTTCTCAATCCAGCCCGCAACTTATCTGTATGAAGGGGCCAAAGTGGCGGGAGGAACTTGCTGCTGCTTCAGAGATTCTTGATCGTTCTCCCTATCGTTTGGACCGTGTTGTGGAGTGTGCTTTGCCCTTTTCAGGTGCAGAACGAAGTCTTTTAATATTTGCTGTAAAGGAACTTAACCAAAAAAAATATAAGGTGAAATAATGAAAAAAATTGCAGTCCTGGCCGGAGATGGTATCGGTCCGGAAGTAATGAAAGAGGCAATTAAGGTTCTTGATGTTGCTCAGAAGAAATTTTCCTTTGAACTCTCCTATGAACATGCTGATGTCGGCGGGATTGCGATCGACAATCACGGCGAGGCCTTACCTCAATCAACGCTTTCGCTGTGTGAAAAAAGTGATGCCATCCTCTTTGGGTCCGTCGGTGGTCCGAAGTGGGAAAGTCTGCCTCCTGAAAAGCAGCCGGAGCGTGCGGCATTGTTGCCTCTCAGAAAGCATTTTGATCTGTTCTGTAATTTCCGACCAGCAAAGGTATTTAAATCTTTGACTGCTGCCTGTCCCCTTCGCCCGGATATCATCGGTGACGGGTTTGACATCCTCTGTGTGCGCGAGCTGACCTCAGGCATTTATTTCGGTACACCGAAGGGCAGAGAAGGGAGTGGGCGCGGACGAGCGGGCCTTTGATACCATGGGCTATAAACGATCGGAAATTGCCCGAATTGCCAGGATGGCCTTTGATGCAGCTCGCCTCAGGAGAGGCAAAGTAACTTCGGTTGACAAGGCCAATGTGTTAACCACGATGGTGCTTTGGCGAGAGGTGGTGATAGAAATCGCGGCTGATTATCCGGATATTGAGCTGAATCATATCTATGTGGACAACGCCACCATGCAGTTGGTCCGTGACCCTCATCAATTTGACGTCATGCTGTGCGGAAATATGTTTGGTGATATCATTTCCGATGAAGCTGCAATGCTCACCGGATCCATGGGGCTTTTGGCCTCTGCATCGCTGAACAGCGACAGGTTCGGCCTTTATGAGCCGGCAGGAGGTTCGGCACCTGATATCGCCGGGAAAGGGATCGCCAATCCTATCGCTGAGATTCTTTCCGCGGCGATGATGCTGCGCTACAGTTTTGGTTTGGATGATGCAGCGGTTGCTATTGACAATGCTGTTGCCACAACCCTGGAAAAGGGAATTTTGACTGCTGATTTGACCAGAGATAAGTCGAAGGCAGTGGGGACCGCCGCCATGGGTGATGCCATAGTCAAGGCAATGCAGGGATAGGAACAGGTCTTTAAAAACCGGGAAACACACATGACCAAAATGGAAAATGTAGTTCTGGTGGCCAACGAAGCCTCCGCCGAGCTGGGGTATAAACTTGCCGAAAGGCTGTGGATGCCGTTTACCGAAATGAAGAGGAAACGGTTTGCCGATGGAGAGGGTTACCATGCTTTTCCGAAATCGATAGCCGGCAAGGACCTGATCATTCTTGGGGTGACGCATGATGACGGTTCACACCAGGAATTGCTTGATTTGATTTCGGGTGGGAGGTATTGGAACGCTGCCTCCATTAATGTCATCATTCCTTTTCTCGGTTATTCAACCATGGAGAGGGCCAAGCCGAATTCTTACGAAATTCCCAAGGGAATAACCAGGACCAGACAAATTTTCAGGGCAAGACCGGATTTTGTCGCCTTTGTTGATTTGCACTCCGAAGCTGTTTTGCACGCTCATGCGGGGGAGATAAGTACTAAACATGTCTGGTCGGATTATTTGGTGGTCGAGAAAATTAAACAGAGTGGCCTGACCGATTATGTTCTGGTTTCTCCTGATTACGGGTTTTCCAAAGAGGGTCGCACGGTTGGCAAGTTTATTGAATTGCCCACATACTGCAGCGGATAAAGACCGGTACGACACCGATAGAACCATTGTCAGTCAGGTGTCCAGCGTGGTGAAAGGAAAAACTGCGATAATTTGCGATGACATGATACGCACAGGCGGTTCGATTCTTCAGACAGCCCAAAGGTGCATGGATGCGGGTGCAAAGGAGGTGGTTGCGCATGCAACGCATCTGGTGATGGCAGGCGATGCCATGGAAAAATTCAAACAAGGACCAATCACAAAAGTGATTGGTTCGGATACTTATCCGGGAAGAGAAAGTGGTAACTTGCTGGATGTCTATTCAATAGCACCACTTATTAGCTGAGGTTATTGAAGCGCATTTACATCTGTGATCAAAGGTTACCTGGAAAGATGACGAACCTGCGGCTTGGGTTTAACCTCCTGGTCCTGCCGCAACCAGGTATTCCGAAAAATATGATATGTCTTTAAGTTACGATATTTAGCTCCTGACCCGCGAATGAAACGAGAAGTTATAGCACAAAATCTTCAGCGTTCTCTCCTTTTTAAAGACGCAACACCTGCAGAGCTTGTTTCGTTTGCAGAGGTTGCCAGGGTCGAGATTATCCCTGAGGGAGAGTATGTTTACCTGCAGGGTGATGCCAGTGAAGTTTTTTTCGTTATCGCTATGGGGGATGCGGAATTGGTTCTTGGGCGGGACGACGGTGTGTCAAGAGTCGTCGGCAGGATTGGACCAGGAGGCCATTTTGGTGAGACTGGTATTCTTACCGGTAAGCCCCGCTCGCTTTCGGTTCGGGCTTTGTGCGATTTGGTGGTTATCTGTTTTGACAAAAGATATTTCAGGATCGCGTTTCTCTCAAACAATCGAATCCATAAACAGCTAGATGCGGCACTGGCTGAAAGGTTGAGGGTTGCCTTTGTTGATCAGGGAGAGAACAATGGCGATGAGCGCCGGTATGAGGATAAATCTGCGGCTGATGATGTAATTTTATTCAAAGATAAATCTTTGTCGGCAATTCAGCTGCGCCGGTTAGCCAGACAAAGAGATACTGATATACGCGGGTCAAAGACCGCGAAAAGAACTCAGGCTGTCATTGACCGTTTTGCTGGTAATAGCACGCCCTTTATATTGACAGGGGAAGCAGGGACCGGAAAATCGATTATTGCGAAGCAGATTCATCTTCAAAGTAGACGTGCCGGTGGGCAATACCGGGAAATCGATTTGCGGGAATATGAGCCCATGCGCCTTGAAAGAAAACTCTTTGGCATGGAACAGAGTGGTTTTCCTTTTGCCCAGGCCCGTCAGGCCGGTTTTTTTGAGCAGACCTCCGGGGGAACCGTCGTGTTTACTCATATACATTTAATGAGAACGGAGCTGCAGGAAAAGCTTATAAGGATTATCGAAAGCAGCACTTATAGTCATGTCGACAGTGTGCGGCAGCTGGCCATGCAGTCGAGAATTGCTTTTATCAGCACTTTTCCCCTCGATCATCTTTCGAGTACTGGAAAATTGTTGCCTGAGCTTCTTGCCTTATTTGAAACACAGCACTTCAGTGTACCGCCTCTGCGGAATCATAAAGAGGATCTTCCAAGACTGGTTTCTCATTATCTGGGACTTCACAGTAAGGAATATGGTAAAAATATCCATAAAGTAACGCCTGAAACCCTCGGGATTTTTATGAACTATGATTGGCCGGGTAACCTGACAGAGTTGTCGAGTGTTATACGTCGGGCGGTCATGTTGGCAAAAAAAGATGAAATAATTCCCGAGCAGATCTTGCTCGGTCTGCCCAAAACCGAAGGGAAGTGGGAATATAACATTCTGCGGATTGACTGGATCCGGAAATTTCTAACGAGTTGGATTTTTCCCCGGGTTCCGCAGGTGATTATAGGTTGCGTGTTTCTGATAACTGTTTTGTTTCTTTTTTTTGGACCCTCAGACCCACAATCCAATATCGGTCTTACTTTGGGTTGGTATATAGGTTGGCCGCTATTATTTTTCTCGTTCTTTTTTTTGGCAAGAACATGGTGCAGTGTTTGTTCTTTTGCCGTGCCGGGAACATTCTTACAGAATATTGTCAAGCCAACCCGCAAGACCCCTTTATTCATCAAAAATTACTCCGGCTGGATCATGGCTGCGCTCTGTATATCTGGTGTTCTGGGTTGAGATAATTTGGGATGCTTACGATAACCCCTATCTGACTGGTGGAATTATCCTGATTATTACCCTCAGTTCGATTCTGTTCAGTGTGCTTGTTTTCCAGGCGAAGCTGGTGCAGGTATCTCTGTCCTTTAGGTGCCGTGAATGCGATTTTTTCCATGCCATCGGTGGTTGAGCTGCGTTCAAACAGGCATGTCTGTCTGAACCGGTGTCAAAGCCACGCATGTTTTACCGGAGATGCTGATATTTCCGGCTGTCCGATGTTTAGACATCCGTATCTGGTCGACAATAACAGGGATTGCATCATGTGTGCAAAGTGCATCAAAAATTGTGACAACAGTTCTATTCAGCTGAATCTTCGTTTGGCTCCGCAGGAGTTATGGGCTCTTGGAGACACCAAGGCGGGCCGATAGTTTTCTGATCGTGTCCATGGGAGCAATCTTTTTTCCTTTTGCCCTGCAGGCTGAGTTTTCCCGGCTGGTGGATTGGCTGGTGTCGGTTTTATCGCACGCAGGGATTAATTTTGCCGGAACATGTGGTTGGCAGCGTGTTGTTTTTTTTGTGGATTCTTGTTTTCCAGTTGGGCTATTACCTTATGGTCGTCGTTCAATCTCTGTATGCGAAAATGGACAAGAATCTCCTCCTTCCGCTGTTCGGTTACGGTTGTATTCCTCTTATTCTTGGTGGCTTTATGGCGGTTCATCTTGATTCTTTTGTCAGAGGAGCGGGCCGCATCGTGCCAAACATACAAGAGTTGTTCGGTTGGCAATATTCCTATGACAACATTCGTTTGATCAGCTCGGATTCAACCTTTGTTCTGCAGTTTCTAACAGTTTCCGGAGGCTTGCTGGCATCCCTTTACGCAACGTACAGAGTGATTGATCGGGCTATGGCCGGTGATACCGTGACATCGAAATCTTTGGCTATTCCTTTTAGCTTTCTATTCATCCTGGCCGGACTTTTTGTGTTTATAATCTGACAGCTTTCTAGGTATTGGGCAGTGATGTAATCGCTTTAGGAATATATGTTATGGTGGATCCTGTTTTACAGGTGGTTAGCTTTTTCATTTTTAGCATCTCAATTCTTGAAAATAACAGATTGACTATTTGCTGTCGAATTGCGACAATATATACTATCTAAAGATAGATAATCCGGTCAGAATATTGTCAGATTGGTGAAGTAAAGAAGATACTGCCGTTGTTTAAGTAAATAATGTGATGGATCTTTAAAAAATTTAACTACGTTACGATTAAGTTTATGAAAACTAACCGGTATATTGTCGTTTTTTCTGTGTTCATGTTGTTGTTTTGGTCGCTAGCAGGGGTAGGGACCGCCGCCCAAAACAGTTATCCTGATCTTCTCGGAGATGATTCGACTCAACAAGACGTACTTGATGAGCCGCCCAAAGTCGTCGTCACATGACCCACTGGAACCAATGAACCGAGCTTTTTTCCAGTTCAACGATAAATTTTACGAGTGGTTTCTTAAACCGATTACAAATGGCTATATGTGGGTTCATGCCCCTTGAGTTGCGGGAATCTTTCGGTAACTTTTTTTTAAATTTTGCTACGCCGGTCAGGGTTCTCAATCGCTTTCTCCAGGGAGATATGGAAAAGACTGGTGTCGTTTTGGAACGATTCCTGATTAATAGTACCCTCGGTGTCTATGGGTTTGCCGATATAGCAGATGTTGAGTTTGATATCAAGCGAAAGCATGCGGATTTCGACCAGACCCTTGGGAAATGGGGGATGGGCGCAGGGATTTATTTCTGCTGGCCGGTAGTTGGACCTTCAAGTGTGAGAGGATTCTCTTGGCTTGGCTGCGGATGCCTATTCGCATCCCGTACCCTACTTCTATGATAACTACACGATTGATGCGTCCTATTATGCAGCCAACAGGGTGAACAGCCTGTCATTGCACCCAAATGCTTATGAGGATTTAAAGCGGTATTCGCTTGACCCCTACGTAGCCTCCCGGCAAGCCTATTACGAATACAGGAAGGCTTTAGTAGATCACTGAGTATTGCTAAAGGCTGAAAACAAAAAAAATCGGGCAGAAAATACAAATTGCGTAAATTCTACCCGATTGGGGGGGCTTATTAGTGTTCCACTTGGAACTAATTTCGTTAAAGCAATCGGCGTGCCTTCGATTGGTTATTTCGTCCGAAGTTAAAATATGGTTAACCCACCTATTTTTCGAGAAAAAAGGCCAACTCTCAATAAATTATGTAATTCGTCAATTACATAATTTGTTTTGTGTTTCCGATATGTAATTCAGGACCTTTTTCATGTAATTCAAAAGACAGAAAAACGCCTTTTACAGTATCTCACCTCGTAATGCTTACGCAAGCTTGTCTAATGCGGTTATTATCTGGTCGTATTTGTTGAGCTTTTTCAGCCATTTTGCAGGTATTTCATCTCTGCCGTGGTAAGCGCCAAGCAGCATACCGACGGTCATGCCCCGGGCTGCAGAGTCCCCACCGGCCATGACCGTTTCGATCAAGGCTTCTTCAAGACTCTCTTCATTTTTTAAAACAGTGTAAATCGCCCCAGGAAGTGCTGCATTTATTGAACACATCTGGCCAAACTCGGTTATTTGCTGGCGGGTGCTCATAGGTGCCGGTTCCAAACATTTTCGGAGGCGTTGATTTAATTCTGGACTGTTATTTGTCTGTGCAAGTGCTTGTTCAAAGGCCTCACGCGGGGATGAACCGTGTAGAATTGCGTAACAGCTACTGGCCAGAAACAAGGCGCCATCGAGAACTCCTGGGCCACAATGGGTCAGTACTGTCTGAGCTTTGACTGTGGCAAGCATTTTGTCCAAATCATTTCTGTAGCAATAGATAAGAGGTGCCATCCTTGCCGGACCGCCGAGATCTGTGGAAGTGGAACCACAATTGTTGGGTCCTTTATCGGCATCAAGGTTCTGTAACGTCTCTTTGGTGGCATGGTCCTTGTAGCCATCATATTCAGTGATAAATGATTGCCAGTCCTGGGCGTAGGCTGCGATGTCGAATTGACCATCGTGTGTTACGAGATGTTGGAGCAGGTGGAAAGATTGGTCACCGTAGTGGGTGAAATCGCCCAATTTTTTTGAAGGGTGATAAGTACCTTCGTGTGGCGGGAGTAGGGAGGTGATCCTGCCGAATTGTTGATCAATTTTACTTGTATCATATATCCAATGTGCCCCTAAGGCGAGAGAATCTGCGGCAAAAGAGGCGAGCACCATGGCATCTGCATGTGTTTTCATGAAGAATATCCCCTGTATTTATACTATCATTAGGTTTATTGACTTATTTTTGTAAAGAAAAATAGAATCCGTTTCAATTACAGATAAAAAGTAAAAACGATGTACATGTCTGTCAAAAATTAACAGAAACAACAACCAAGATAGTACCTTCCCTAGATTTTTTTTTGTAATAAACAAGAAGACAATTTCGAAGGTACTAATTGTTGCTAGACTTGAGGTGCGTTTTTATGTTAGCTATTACATCAAAAAAATTTGCTGTGATAATAAGAAACTGGAATTTTGGGTAGGCACTGTTTGTAGAAACCTAATTGATGCCGTGCATCTGATTCCAATTTTCCGAAGATCTTTCATCGGGCGAGGGTTGGTTATGTTCTTTGGGCTATTGAAGGTTGTTGTTTATGGAGTCGCCGGATGAAAAGAATTATCAAATATGGTGTTCTTCCTTTACTCATTTTTTTATCTCTGTTTTTCGCTACCGTCGTAGTATTGCCTGTAGTTCTCAATGTTCAGAAATTCCTTCCTGAAATTGAAAAGAAATTGAGTGAGGTAAGCGGAAGGCAGGTTTCTATCGGATCGAACCTGGGACTCTCTTTTTTCCCGTGGTTAAGTGTTTCATTCTCCGACCTGAAGATAGATAATCCTCAAGGATATATCTCAGATGGGTTCATAAAAATTGAATCTTTTGAAGCCAGGATCAAGTTGCTGCCTTTGTTAAGAAAAGAAGTGAAAATCAGCCGATTTATCATTGGTGGATTGGAAGTCAATCTGGAAAAGAAAAGTGATGGTGAAGCAAACTGGGATTTTTCTCGGGTGAATGATGAGGGGAAAATAATTACTACACCATTTACGACTTTAGTACAAAGTTGTTTCCCTGAAGATTTTGACATTACTCTTTTTGCTGTTACCGACGGTACGGTAAATTGGGTGGACAGGGCTCAACATTCCCATTACAAGATTGAGGATCTGATGCTCGTTCTCAATAATGTCACGCCGAATCAGCCGATTCCTGTAGATTTCAAGGCTTCTATTGGTGGAAAAGCCTTTGCCGCAGAAGGCCAAATGGGACCTCTTTGGAAAAACGGAGGCCAGGGAGCTTTGCCTGTCGATTTCACTGTGAGTTTAGGTAACACTTTGCGAGGGCAGGTTAAAGGGCAAATCCTAAATCTGTCAAAAGATCCTGGCTACGATCTTGTTCTGCATGTGTTGCCATTTTCGGCGAGAGAACTTTTTGCGTCTCTTGGGCTAAATTTTCCCTTTGCAGCCGCCGATCCAACGACTTTCCGGTCAGTTGGTGTTGATCTCACTGCCAAAGGGGATAAAAAAAAGGTTTCGATCGAAAAGGCCAAGATCAAAGTTGATAACACTTTTTTTGATTTCAATCTTGTGGTGAACAATTTCGATCATCCTCGGCTGGGTTATACACTCGATGTTGATCATCTTGATATTGATCGATATCTGGCGGCTGGTGGAAAAAAATCCGATGAACAGCAGAATTCGATCCAGACAGGGCAGCAACTGAAAGATTACGGTCTTTGGCGTGAAATTACTCTGGACGGAGCTATAAGGGTCAAAACGTTGATAGTTGGCGGAGGGATTATCAATGATATCGATGGTCATCTACATGGTGTAGATGGCATTTTTGAGATTGATCCAGCTACTTTTGTCCTTAATGAGGGACACGTACAAACCACAGTGACTATGGATTTTCAGAGCGAAATTCCACAGACGATCATAGATATTAAGGCGCAGGGAGTTCAGGCCAAACAATTTCTGCATGATTTTTTTGCAAAGGATTTTTTGAGTGGAACCGTTGATACAGATATTCGTTTTCTCTTCTCCGGGGAGAACTTCAATGCCATAGAGAAAAGTCTTTATGCAGATGGAACACTTGTTTGTAAAAATGGTGTTCTTGAAGGAATTGATATGGTGAGTGTGAAAAAAAATATCGAAGTTGCACCTGTTGGCTCGGACCAATCTCTGCCTAAACGCCGAACCGAATTTTCAGAACTCAAGAGTAGTTTTACCATAAGAAATGGTTTAGTCGACAGCCGAGAAACAGTCTTGAAATCGCCATTTGCCAGCATTTTGCTATCGGGGACAGCTGATTTGGTCAGTAAAAAGTTGGATTTAAAAGTTGAATCAAAGTCTGTTGTGGTGGTGACAAAAAAACAGGAAGAGGGGGCAGAATCCTCAGAAGGATCCATCCCTTTCGGTTTGTCAGGGAGCTTTGACAAGCCGAAGATAAATATCGATGCACAATATCTGTCTCCGGGAGAGGTGGAACTGCCTAAGCAACTGAATATGCAGACTTTGGTTGATAAGAAACATCCTGCACCTGTCCATTCAGATGTGAAAAGTTTGGTCGGTGAAACTCTTATCAATCCTGCCGTTGTTGCTCAGCGTTTCGGCCTTCAGCCGCTAGTGATTTCAAAAACTCAGGAGAAAAAACATCTCAAATTAGGATCCGGCAAGATGCGGGTGCATCCCTTACAGCAAAAAGATTCTTTGCATTGAGGTACAACTTCTACCAAATCAGTTTCCGTGGAATGACTGTCAGCTAAGGCGTCACATAAGGCAATCATTTTAGAAAGCTGCTGCAGTACGACTCAAGACTCCGTCTTGCAGGGTGAGGCAGTGATCCATCCTTTCAGCAAGTTTGATGTTATGGGTGACCATGATAGTTGAGAGCTGGCGGTCACGACATAGTTCGTGTAACAGATCGAAAACAACATCCCCGGCTCTTGAGTCAAGATTGCCGGTTGGTTCGTCAGCTAGTAACAATTCAGGATTCATGACAAGAGCTCTGGCAAGCGCGGCTCTTTGCTGTTCACCGCCTGATAGCTTTCCGACTTTGTGGTGCAGGCGGTGACCGAGTTCAACACGTTCAAGCAGCTCCATCGCCGGTTCCACCATGTCTTTTTTGTTCCTGCCACTAATCAGTGCCGGCATCATGACATTTTCAAGGGTGGTGAAATCTGGCAGCAGGTGATGGAACTGGAAAATGAAACCAACCGAGGAATTTCTGTATGCGGCAAGTTCATTGGGGCTCTTTTTCAGCAAGGGTTTACCCCGGTAGAAAAGTTCCCCGCCTGAGGGCTGGTCAAGTGTTCCAAGAATCTGTAATAGGGTAGTTTTACCTGAACCCGAAGCTCCGATAATAGCGGTCATTTCTCCAGGCTCGACCGAGAGGCAGACATCTCTTAATACGGTCAATGGATTTACACCATTACCATAGATTTTTGTGATATTTTCCGCATTAAAAAGAGCCATTACGAAAGCACCTCAGCCGGATGGACGGTGGATGCCTTCCATGAAGGATAAAGGGTTGCCAGTAAAGTTATAATTATCGAGCTCATGGCGACTATCGTGACATCCAGTGGCAATACCTTAATTGGAAGGGTTGTCATCGGGTAGACATTAGAAGGCAACTCGATAAAATGATAATGGGAGAGGAGTTCGCATAGCCCCAGCCCTCCGGCAACTCCAAGGGCTGTTCCGGCAACGGCGATTACCAGTCCCTGAAGGAAAAATATCTTCATGATGGCGCGGGAGGTAGCTCCCATCGATTTTAGGATGGCGATATCCTTGCTCTTTTCCATGACAACCATAACCAGGGCACTAATTATGTTCAGCGCCGCCACCAGGATGATGAGGGCCATGGCAATGAACATACCGATTTTTTCCAGTTTGAACGCAGCAAAGAGATTGCTGTTCATCATCATCCAGTCTTTGGCAATATAACCTGGACCGAGTTTTTGGGTGATCTGTTTGGCTACCTGATCGGCATGTACCAGTGATCTTTCCGTCACCGCAACTTCTATTCCGTGGGCAACGTCGCCCACTCCAAGGAAATTCTGGACATTGCCAAGTGACATATATGCCAGTGTCGAATCGTACTCATACATGCCGGTTTCAAAAATGCCAGACACCCGGCAGGTTTTGACTTTTGGAATGATTCCCATGGGTGTGAGAGGTCCTGAAGGGGAAATTAGCCGTACTTTGTCATCGACGCCAACTCTTAGATCCGCCGCCAGATTTTTCCCGAGAATGATATTTGGTACCCGTGCCGTTTTGTCCTGATCAAGGTCATCGATTGATCCTTCAATCATCTGTTTTGAGAGTCCGACGACATTTTTAGCGGTTGCCGGGTCCAAGCCGCGCAGGACGACTCCATTCCCTCCGCTTGAGCCGCTCAGCAGGGTTTGAGCGTAGAGATATGGGGTGGCCCCGGTCACATCTTTAACTGTCAGGATTTGATCTCTTACCAGCTGATAGTTGCTGATTGGGCCACCAAGCTTTTGAACAATGATAGGGGAGTTGACCCCGAGGATCTGATCGCGCAATCCGTCGGTAAAGCCGGAGTAAACAGCCAGCACCACGATGAGGGCTATGACTCCCACGGTGATCCCTGCGACGGATATCAACGAGATGAGCGAGATAAACCCATGCTTATGTTTCGCCCTGAGATACCTCAGGCCAACAAACCATTCAAACATATTTCTGTGCCTGTATGGATGTTATCCTCTTTTTCCTGCTGCAATTTTGTCTCAGGTTTGAGGTGGGGAAAGAGGATGACGTCGCGAATCGATGGTGCGTCGGTAAGAAGCATTACCAGTCGGTCGATACCGATACCTTCACCCGCAGCTGAGGGCATGCCATATTCCAGGGCGCGAATATAATCGGTGTCAAGTTCAGGGTAAATCTCGTCGTCATCGCCTCGGTCGGCTATCTGTTTTTCAAAACGTTGAAGCTGATCAATTGGATCGTTTAGTTCACTGAAACCGTTGGCCAGCTCTCGCCCGGTAATAAAAAGCTCAAAGCGATCGGTCACTGTCGGATCCTGTTCGTTTCTTCTGGCCAGTGGCGAAACCTCGGTAGGGTAGGAGGTGATGAAAGTCGGATTAATGAGCTTTTCTTCAACCAGCAGCTCGAACAGTTCAGTTTTGGCCTTGCCTGATCCCGCCTGTTCTTCGAGCTTGATACCCTTTTCTTTTGCAAGTGCTATCACCTTGGCGTCGTCTGCCAAGTATTGCTTTGTCGATGCCGGCAACCTCGATCAACGATTCATCCATGGTCATTGTTTTCCATGGTGGGGCCAGATCAACCTCAGTTCCCTGATAGGTGATTTTCATGGTGCCGTTCACTTTCTCGGCAGATGGATGAAATCATCTGTTCGGTAAGAGTTATCAGATCGTTATAGGTAGCATAGGCTTGATAGAACTCAAGCATAGTGAATTCCGGGTTATGGCGGGTGGAAAGCCCTTCGTTTCTAAAATTCCGGTTAATTTCAAAAACCCGTTCAAAGCCTCCGACCAGCAGACGTTTGAGATAGAGTTCCGGCGCAATACGGAGATAGAGATCCATATTCAGGGCGTTGTGGTGGGTTTGAAATGGTTTAGCAGTGGCCCCGCCGGGAATTGGCTGCATCATTGGAGTTTCGACTTCCATGAAGTCGTTGACGTTCAGGAAATCACGAATCAGGCGGATGATTTCCACACGCTTTTTGAATGTCACTCTGGTTTCCGGGGAAACGATAAGATCAACATAACGCTGACGGTAGCGGGTCTCAACATCGGTCAGGCCATGCCATTTGTCAGGGAGAGGGCGAAGGGATTTGGAAATCATAGTTATCTGCCGGGCCTGAACAGAAAGTTCCCCCACTTTGGTTTTAAACAGCGTGCCTTCGACACCGATGATGTCACCAATGTCCCATTTTTTAAAGGTCTCGAAAACCTCGTCGCCGAGAATATCCTTTTTGATATACAGTTGAATCTGACCGGTTTTATCACTAAGAGTGCAGAAAGCCGCTTTGCCAAATTTGCGCATGGCCATAATCCGCCCAGCGATCGAATAGGTCGTTTCGCCAGGTTCAGCTTCTTGTGCAGCAAGGCCTTCGCCTTTAGGGAGAAGTTCCTTTACTGCATTGGCAGGTTTGAAGCTATTGCTATACAAATTTACACCTAGCTCTGCCAGGGATTCTGCTTTTTCTCTACGCTGTGCAAGGGTTTGATTTTCTTCACTCATGATAAACGCTCATAGGGAAATGGGGGTGGGCTATAAAAAAAGCGGCAGAAATCTGCCGCCAGTTCGTCGTCTGAATTTACACTATAGGAATTACTGGGAAATGCTCGTTCTGTCAATTCTTTTCGGGAGGCTGTCGACTAGAATGATCTTGTTCTGATCGTTTTGTGTTATCGCGTAGAACATCAATCCATTCAGGACCAGGCCATGGTTAATGGTACCATCATGAATAAGGGCAAAGGTCTCGTCCTCTGATAAGGTGAGCACTTCAATGTCTTCCATTTCATCAAGCGTTGGATCTGCTACCTTTTTTACATTTTCAACCAAAACGGTATAGCAGAAATTATCCTGAATCGCAGGGTTCGGACAAACTTTTCCGATGATTCTGCCATTGTCGCCGGCATAGCCGGTCTCTTCAAGCAGCTCGCGGAGGCCGGCTTCAAGTGGTGGCTCACCGTCGTTTACCGCGCCTCCGGGAATTTCCAGTTCGATCCGATCAGTCCCAAAACGATATTGGCGAATAAGAATGATTTCGTTTTTCTCAGTACAGGCGACGATGTTCACCCATCGTGAGAAATCCAGTTTGAAAAATTCTCTCTCGATCCCATTTCGGTTACTATGAACTCTGCCCGCCAGCAGCTTCATTACCGGAGTTGTAATAAGCGTTCTTAGAGCTGATACCTGCCGTTGATTGCCTTCGATACTTTTCTTGATATTTTTCACTTCCGTCTTCCAGTTTGTTGACCTATTGTAAGGGAGAATGATGAACAATGTCTGAAGATAGAGCAAACTACGCTGTTCGCCAAGCATCTTTTTTGAGTATGCTTTAAGTAAGTGGGAGATCCGATTCAACCGCTTTCCCAAATTATCGCAAAACGGTATCCGGCCAAAGGAGTTGGATACACATCCGGAAGATACTAAAATGGCTAATAAACAAAGACTTCAGGCAATATTTTTTGATTTTGACGGCGTAATCGTGAACTCAATCGCTACCAAGACTGAAGCATTTCGAACCCTGTTCAGCGACTATAATGAAAAAATCGTAGCACAAATCATTGCCTATCATCAACAACGCGGCGGTATAAGCAGGGTGGAGAAGATACGGTATGCTCATCAGTATATCATCAAACAACCTTTAACGGATGAGGAGCTTGTCTCATGGGCTACAGAATACTCGAGGCTGGTGATGGAAAAGGTTATTTGTGCTGACTGGATTAAGGGTGCGCATGAGTTTTTGGCTAAGATACAAGGTCTTCTTCCAATTTTTGTGATATCCGGTACTCCGGAACCTGAACTGAAAGAAATAATTGAACGTAGGAAAATATCCGGCTACTTCGATAAGATCCTCGGTTCGCCGATCAGAAAACCTGCCCATATCCGCAAACTACTCTCAGATTATCAGCTGGTCCCCGAGCGCTGCGTTTTTATTGGAGATGCTCTGACTGATTATAATGCAGCCAGGGAAACCAATCTGCAATTCATTGGTATTCAGGGCGAGGTTACTTTTCCAGATGGAACTAATGTATTGCCTGATTGTAGAGGGCTGGAACAGGCGATTTCTGAATGTTTTGCATGGTAACCCTCTTCTCCTCTCTTACTAAATAATGGGGTCTGGTCTGCTGGTCACCTTAAATTCGGAATGGTTGAAATGTATAAGATGAGTTCTGCGGGAAGTTGCAGATTGTTCCCGCAGAACTCGTCAGTATTGCTGCTATCACACCTTAAATTTACCAACTATGGTCTTTAATTCTTCTGCCCGATTAAATAGATCCTGAGAGTTAGATTTGACTTCGTTGCTACTATTTGAAATATTCCGTGACGCTTCCGAGACCTCGGCAATATCCTGGGAAATACTTGCTGAGACAACAGAACTTTGACTGACATTTTCATTTACTTCCTGGATGCCCTGGCTGGCTTGGGCAATGTTGTTTGCAATCTCCTGAGTTGTAACAGCCTGCTCTTCTACTGCTGTTGCAATAGTTGCCACTATTTCATTAACGCCTCTCATTACGCCACTTATCTGTCCAATTTCTGTTTCCGCAGACTTGGTGGTGTTAAGGACTTCAGTAATAACTGCTTTGATATCCAGTGTTGCTATCGCGGTCTGCTTCGCCAGTTCTTTAATTTCATTGGCGACGACGGCAAAGCCTTTCCCGGCTTCTCCCGCCCGGGCAGCTTCAATGGTTGCGTTGAGGGCCAAAAGGTTGGTTTGCTCTGATATCTCTGTTATGGTTTCAGCTACTTTTCCTATCTTGTTAGCAGCAACGCCCAGTTCGTTCATTTTTTCATGTGCACTTTGTGACTGGCCTACTGCCTCACTTGCAACGCCTCTAGCTTTCTCAGCGTTTTCAGCTATCTCTTTGATTGTTGCACTCATTTCTTCGGATGCTGCAGCGACCATCGACAAATTTGTAGCAGATTGCTCCATAGCGGCAGCAACATTGTTGATATTTGTGCTCATCTCTTCAGACGCTGTTGCAACGTTCGTTGAGCGTTGTGAGGTATCCTCTGCACCTGAGAGTAACTCTATCGAAATACGGGAGAGTATTGTCGAACTCTCGCCAACCTGTGTCGAGTTCTCCGCTATTTGTTTGATTATGATCTGAAGTTTATCTATAAACAAATTGAACCACTTGGCCATCTCTCCGACTTCATCCTGAGATTTGACTTCAAGCCTCATCGTGAGATCACCTTCACCTTCTGCAATATCCTTAAGTCCTGCTACAGCAGCATTTATTGGGTTGGTTATTCTTTTCGAAGAAAAGTATATTAAAAACCCGATCAAAAGCTGAGCAACGAGCACAACAGTGATCAGGTTGTTGCGGATAGCGTGAGGCGCTTTAAGAAATTCTTCTCTGTTTTGCGTTAAAGCAATGCTCCAGCCTTTTATCGGAACGGGAGCATAACCTGCTATTTTATCAACACCTTTGAAATTATATTTTTTAACACCTTTTTTGCCGGAGAGCATTTCTGCTGATATTTCTTCCATGCCTTTCAGTGTTTTCATATCGAGTTCGAGAATGAATTTCTCGTTAGGGTGAGAATTGACAATTCCATTTTTGTCAACCATGAACGCGTAACCCGTCTCTCCAACCTTTGAACCAGATACGATATTTATTAGTAAATCAGCCTTGACTGACATCCCGAAAACACCCAGAAAAGCGCCGTCGTTTGATTTAACGGGAGCACAAACGACGTATATCATTTTTCCTGTGGATTTTGATTTTACAATTTCTCCAACCACGGTAGACCCTGTTTTCTTTGCTTCTTGAAAATAATCACGACTCGAAATGTTTGACCCTTTGTATTCATCGCCGTTAGAAAGCTCGCCAGTCAGCAGCAGACCTTTCTCATCTGTCACGAAAATACCAAGATAATTTTGGTCAAACACCCCAAATTTCTTTTTCATATCCTGCCTAAGTGAGGCTATCTCTCCAGTTGCTGCTTCAGCTCCCTGATCCTTTACTTTTGTCAGGGTATTAATCACATTACTATCAGTGGCAAACGCACTGGCTGTTACAGTCTGCAGGCTAATTGTTGTTTCAATTGTGTGAGAAAGGTTTTGAGCATATTCCTGCGCGTTTTTCTCTGACACCTCAGACAGAGCATTGGTAGACTCTATAACAGAAACCGTACCTACGATGAGCAGTGGTATGAGTACGAGAATGCATCCGCCAAAAACAAGTCTGAAAGTTATTGATCTGAAATTAATTTTTTTCATTAAACCCCCGAGTTAACATAGTGTGAGCACCAAAAAAATGATGGGCCTAAAAAGCTACATATGAATTATATGTGACTGAAAAATATAAATCAAATTTTATCATTAAATTGATTAGCTTTGGAAAATAAGTTTGATGCTTCAGAACGTTGGAGGTGAAAAGTGGATTTTTCTCAAGGTAACGAGTCGATTACACATTAAAAAGTATTTTCATTGGTGGTCGAATTACAATAGTATATATCTATACTTATATGCGATAAATTGAAGTTGTCTCGTGGTCTCGGGAGGTTAACTGTCAAAATGGAGTCACCTCATTGGGTTGGAATATTCCATCCAGAGGAAATTTTCTTTTCTATAGGCTGAATTTGTAAAAAAATAGTACAGTTCATTGAGGTAATCTTCATAATGCACGTTGAACAAGTAAAACTGAATTTGATGGAAACTATATGTCTTTTGAACAAAACAGCAGAGAGCACGAATGGTGTATTTAACAGGAAAAGAAATTTACCAGTTTTTTAATCGGGTTAAAGGTCGCCTGCAGGGAATTGCCGTATATGCGCTGGTTGGTAAGAGCGGTACAGGCAAGAGTTTTCGTGCTAAATTACTCGCTGAAAAAATTGGTATTCCCTATATAGTCGACGATGGTTTGCTCATTTGTGATGAAACTATTTTAGCTGGCCGATCGGCCAAGCTGGAGAAACTCTACATCAGCGCCATAAAAACAGCGCTTTTTGCAAACCTGCAACACAGAAATGACGTCATTAAAATCATCCAGGAAAGAAAAATCAAAAAAATTCTTCTTCTTGGGACTTCTGTGAAAATGGTTGAACAATTGGCAGAACGACTTGAGTTACCGCCTATTAGCCAGATAATTAAAATTGAAGAGATTGCCAGTGAAAAGGACATCGAAGATGCAATTAAATCCCGTAACGAAGAAGGAAAACATGTCATTCCCGTGCCGGCAATTGAAGTAAGAAAAGATTATGCCCAGATTCTTTCTGATTCTATCCGTATATTTTTTAAAGGTGACAAACGTCAGAATGGCGATAAAAAATCACGGTTTTTTGAAAAATCGATAGTGCAACCTGATTTTGATCATAGTGAAGCATCCAGCGGAAAAGTGACAATTTCCGAGGCGGCTCTTACTCAGATGATTTTCCATTGCATAGACGAATACGATGATGACATCAAGGTGAACAAGGTTAAGGTCAGAGTCGGACGGTCCGGTTACAGTATCGAATTGTTTATTGTTGTTTCATTCGGGAAGCCCCTTAACACCAACCTGGAAGAAATGAGAAAGTATATCCAGAGTTCAATTCAGAGATATACAGGCATCATTGTTGAGACGCTGGAGATATCGGTGGATAAAGTTGACGTCAGAAAAAAGGAGGAGCAGGGGAAAACCAAGAACAAAATACGGATGCTTCCCTGAGTGTAGAGCTTCATTTAAATGCTTATTATTGGGTTCCTCCATTCTAGGTCGACAGGTCCTAAGCTGTTATCAGGATAAGTGCCGAAGGGTTGAGAGACAGATATATCGGTTGGGCAATCTGGGGAGGTGGTGGGTCGATCGGAAGGTCGAAGGTTAAGGGAATATCTCCAACTTGAATGGTGAGTCTGTACGTGCTGCCCTGGAAGAGCCTGTCGGTGATGGTTCCTGTCAATCCTGGTTCGTTTGTCTGTGCTGTTGGGGACAGGCGGATGCATGCACCTTCTGGTCGAATCAGCAGAGTGGTCGGTGTTCCTGGTTGGATATTGCTTGCCAATAGTGACAGGTTGCCAAGAGGTGAATGAAACATGTGGTCGGCACCGACTGTGCCCTCGACGAGATTCCGAAAACCCAGAAAACTGGCAACAGTGGTATTTATAGGGTTTCGGTAGAGGTTCTCCGGGGTGTCGAATTGTTGAAGGATACCGTGATGGAGGATAGCAACCTTGTCGGCGATACTAAATGCTTCCGCCTGGTCATGGGTAACAAAAACAGCCGTAACTGTCAGGGATTTAAGGATTGTCCGGATCTCTCCAGTCAATCGGTCTCTCAATGCCCGGTCAAGAGAGCCTAGAGGTTCATCCAGTAGCAGCAATTGAGGCTCCGGGGCAAGGCTTCTGGCCAGAGCTACTCTCTGTCGTTCTCCTCCAGATAACTCGTCAATTTTTCGATGTTCCAAGCCGGTAAGGCCAACCATCTCAATAACAGTTTGTACCCGTCTGGTTAACTCATCATTTTGGCAATGCTGCATTTCTAAACCGAAGGCGACATTTTTTAGTACTGATTTGTGGGGGAAGAGGGCATACTCCTGGAACATCATACCAAAATTACGCTTATGAGGAGGGACATCCCGGATGTCCTTGCCGTAAAATCTGATTGTACCGGCGTCTTCTTTTTCAAGGCCAGCCAATAGACGGAGAAGAGTAGTCTTGCCGGAACCGGAGGGGCCGAGGAGGCAGAGGATTTCCCCTTGCCTCAGTGAGAAATTGATGTCCTGCAGAAGCGGCTGCCCTTCATATTGGTTCGAGAGGTGGTCAACTTCAAGTATGTTTTTGGAGTCTTGCATTAAGTGTTCTTCTTTCAAGTCTTTCACTCTAAGAGTGTGTATTCTTTTTCGAGCCGTCCAATCTGCCTAGCAGCCAGAAGCCGGAACAGGTGACCAGCATGAGGATACTGCTCATGGCCATTGCCTGTCCATAGTTTAAATCGCCGGGCTGGCCGAGAAAACGAAAAATTGCCACCGGCATGGTCTGGGTTTGAGGCCGAGTAACAAAGGCTGAAGCGCCGAACTCGCCCATACTGATGGAAAAAGCAAACACTGCTCCCACCAGAATTGCCCGGCTGATAATGGGGATATCCACTCGCCGCCATACCTGGTAGGGGGATGCTCCGAGCAGAGCTGCCGCTTCCCGCAAAGTCTGCGGAATCTGTCGAAGACTGGGGAGGATGCAGCGGACAACAAAAGGAAAGGCGACCAGCGCATGGGCAATGGGAACTAGCGCTAAAGAGTCCCGGAGGTTAAGCGGTGGTCTGTTGAGCGTGATTATGTAGCCAAAGCCAAGAGTAACCGCCGATGTGGCAAGGGGCAGCATGATAATTGCGTCCCAAAAGGACGACCCTCTCCCACGCGTCGAGGCTAGAAAAGTTGAGGCAAGCAGGCCTAGGATAACAGCGATGGTCATCGCGGCAAGGGCGAACCCGACGCTATTGGCCACTGCAGAAATCGGTTGGACAAAAAAGATGGACCTGGCCGGATTCGTAAAGAGTGCAAAGTAGTACGCAAGAGTCAGTCCGTGCTCTCCTGTTATCGACCGGACTATCAGTGCCAAGCAGTGGGGTCAGCAGCAGGAATACCATAAACAGCAGATTGGTACCGATAAAGATCTTCTGGCCGGGTGTTTCGACTTTTACAGCAGTACTGGTTGCCGTGTCGGCATAGAAGGCGATCCGAGAATTTTTACCAAGTCGAGCATGCATCCACATAAGAAGGAAATTGACGGCGATCTGGATCAGGGAAAGTGCTGCTGCCATAGGTAAATTAAAGAGCTGCACTGATTGTCGGTAAATCTCCACCTCAAGGGTCGCATATCCGGGGCCACCAAGGATCAGCACTACTCCGAAGCTGGTGAAGCAAAAGATAAAGACCAAAAGTGATGCGGAGCCGATGGCGGGCATTAATAAAGGCAGGGTTATCTTGCTAAAGGTCATCCAGGGCGTGGCTCCAAGCATCCTCGCCGCCGACCGTAGGTCTGGGTCGAGTCCTGCCCAGAAACTACCGACAATTCTTAAGACCAGGGTGTAATTGTAGAAGACGTGGGCGAGGAGGAAGAAATATACCGTCTGGTCGATTCTAATTGGAGGCTGGGAGAGGTCAAAGCCAGCCATTAGCCAGGTATTGAGTAACCCGTTTGGCCCAAGGAGCGCCATGAATGCGGCAGCTGTGACGACAGTCGGCAATACGAAGGGGACCGTCATCAGGGACTGGAGCAGGTTTTTACCAAAAAACCGATAACGGGCAAAAACATAGGCTCCGGGCAGGGCCAGTATCAGAGTAATGATTGTGGATAACGCTGCCTGCCAACAGGTGAACCAGAGGATGCGGCCATAGACAGGAGAACTGACCAGTTTGCTCAGTCTGCCCGGATTCCAGGTACCCTCAGGCAGCAAGCTTAACAGAACTATTTTTATCATTGGATAAAAATAGAACAGTGCCAGAAAAATTAAGGGAAGGGAGAAAAGTAACCACCGGAACAGAGGTTTGGGCCGTTTCACGTACTCTACTCCCTTCTAACTGGATGCGTTATCCTGATTATCAGCGAAGGACGACATTCGTCCAGGCTTCGATCCAACTGTCCCGGTTGGCTTCGATGGCCGAAGGGCTGACCAATACCGGTTTGTCGGCTACAACTGCGTGTTTTACAAAAACTTCCGGGAGCCGAGCTGTTGTTGTGGCCGGGAAGACAAACATCTGGAGCGGGATATCCTCCTGAAAGCGCTTGCTCAGCATGAAATCAACGAGTTTTTTAGCAAGCTCCAGATTCTTGGTACCTTTCAGGATGCCGACAAACTCGATCTGACGAAAGGCTGTGTCGTCGGCAACGAGTGCGGCTGTTGGAGCCTCGATGAGCGGTTTTTCAGAATAATAGACAACTGCAGCCGGACTGGTTGCATAACTGACGACGATCGGCCGGTCGCCTTTTGAAGCAGAAGTGAAATGACCGTAATAGGCATCCTCCCAACCGTTGGCGATGATCACCTTATTTGCTCGCAGTTTTTTCCAGAAATCGAGATACCCTTTTTCGCCGAATTTACCAATGGTGGCAAGGAGAAAGGCCATACCTGGTGATGAGGTGGCTGGATTTTCAACCACGGTCAGCCCTTTATATTCCGGTTTGATCAGGTCGGCCAGATCTGTTGGAGGAGTAAGGTTGTGGTTTTTGAACCACTCCTTGTCGTAATTGAGACAGACATCTCCGTAGTCCACGGGCAGCAGTCGATTTTGTTTGTCCAGTTGTAACGCAGCAGGGATCGTCGCAAGTAGTGGTGAAGAATACGGTAGAAAGATGCCGGCATCAATTGCCCGGGAAAAAAAGGTATTATCAACTCCATAAAAGACATCGGCCAGAGGATTGTCCTTAGAGAGGATGGCCTGCACCAGAGCTGCTCCGGCATCTCCTGATTTCAAAAAACGAATCTTGACATTGTTTTCCTTCTCAAAGGCTGTGATAACTTCTTTACCTATATTGAAACTGTCATGGGTCATGAGGGTGATGGTACTTTCCGCCTGAACTGTGTTTGCCAACATCAGGCCCATTGACAGAATCAGGCACCCTGTGATGAGAAATATTCTCTTCATACAAGCCTCCAAAAAGATTAAATACAAGAAATCAGTTGTTGCTGGGAGTGTGTGAATGTCATAAAAAAAACCGCCTCCGGTCAGGAGACGGCTATATTGGTCACACTGTTCCCTCCGCCGGCATTATCCGGATCAGGTCAAGCGGTCGGGTTATCGTGAAACCCCTCTCAGCCCGGTTAATTCGAGCTCCCGCGTCACGCATAATAAGATAGGCTATCTTATAGCGGTTTGCAACTATTCAGTACATAACTATTCGCGGCAGAGGTCGTCGCCAAGATCGACTGGTCGGGTGTGACGACGTTTCAGTCTCTCCCCGAGACGAATGAGAACGTCACCAAGGGCAAGTTGAAATTTTGTCCGCCAGCCAGGGTTGTCGGCATTGTAGAGAGCGATCAGCCTTTGTCGCCCTGCTTCTTCCAGTAAATCCCTTCGCTTTTCTTTGAGCGTTAATTCCAGTAAGAGCGGATTCATTAGATCACCTTTATATGTTGTATTGGGTAAATGAGTGATATAGAAAAATATTACTTTATTACTGGTAGCTGCCGATTCCGCTGAGTCCGGAATCTCCCGGGGGACGGCTGATAAACGTTTCCACCGCACTGGCCAGGAGCTCAATGCCTTCTTTAATCTGCTCTTCATTTGCCCATGCATAGCTGATGCGAAAGCAGTGGACAAAGCGGTGGTCAATGTCGAATAAGGGGCCGGGAAGAATGGACACACCTTTTTCAATGGCTGCGAGAAACATCGCGACACTGGAATAGCCACGCGGTAGTTCAAGTAGGATGGAGAAGCCGCCATCCGGTTCGGTCCAGGTGATTTCTTTTGGCATATGTCTGTTGAGCGCATTCATCAGGGTATCCCTACGCTTTTTGTATATGGCCTGCATTGTCTTGGTATGGGCATCAAAGCCGCCTGATTTGAATATGGTCAAAGCCAGCCCCTGAATAAGAGAGGCGCATGAATGGTCCATAAGCCGTTTGAGTTCTGCAAGCTGCTGAACTCGTTGCGGTGAGCTGATCAACCAGCCAAGCCGCAGACCGGTCATGATCGATTTGGAAAGGGAGCTGACGACCACAGTTCGTTCTGCGCCCAGCGCCTGCATGAGACTTGGCTGTGGGTTTTCGTCCAAACAGAGCTCTCTGAAAATCTCATCGGCTACAACCAGGCTGTCGGTTTTTTGGGCCCACTCGACTATCATGGTGTATCGATCTTTGCTGAGATTTGTTCCCATGGGGTTATGGGCATAAGGGCAGAGATAGAGTAGAAAAGGATTCTCCCCAGGCAGTCCGACGGGCAACTCTGGTATGGGGCCCTGCGCATCGCGGGTGATGGTCTCGACCCACTGACCCATGGCTGTAAAGATCTCAGTAATTCCCCTGAAACAGGGGGTCTCGCATACCACCTTGTGACCTGATTCCAAATTTGCCTGGGCAACGAGAGTAATGGCCTGCATCGAACCGTTGGTGATGAGCACCTGGTCCGGGGTGACCCTGGTTCCCCGTTTGCTGAATCTGTCGGCAATTTCCTGGCGAAGATCATATCTTCCGAGGGGAGCAGTTGCCTCAAGGAGCTCGTTGCCGCCATTCTGCAGGGTTTCCATCGTAGCTTCAAGAAGAAAGGATTCGGGCAACAGGCTAGGGTCTGGCACTCCTTTGGTCAGCCGGATGAGACCTGGCTTTTCGGCGAGCGACATGATGTCGCTGAGGGCTTTGCCGATCCCCATTCGCAATCGCTTTGTGGCAAATTTACGAGAGTGGCCTATGGAGGGCCGCTTGTTCCTTTTTTCCATGCCGGAGTTGCTGGAAACATCGGCAGTCTCTGTCTGATCTTCTTCCAACACCCTGGTTGCGTCCTCAATAAATGTTCCGCGACCGACATGGCAGCTGGTGTGTCCAGATTTGCCAAGATCCTGAAGTGCTCGGCGAACAGTGGCTTGGGTGACTCCGATGTCTTTTGCCAGGCAGGTGACCGATGGTAATTTGTCACCGGGTTTCAATTCTCCTTTTAAAATCGCATCTTCGATATTGGTGCGTATCTGCATGTATAAAGGGATGTCCGATTGTTTGTCGACAGTGTACTTTTGCATGTTGAGCTCCTTGTTGTATATTGATACGGTATTGATACAGTAATGATTGGTCGAGTGTCAAGGAGAATTGTGTCAGGTTACTGTAGTTTTTTTGTACAAACCGTGCTGTGATCAATTGTGACAAGAGGCTGATAAAATGTGTAGGAGAACAGCAGGTAAAGAGGGAGATGCGAATTGGACCGGTAAAATTGACGGAGATACAGTCAATTACTTGTTCAGCAGAACTACGGTTTCAATATGATGGGTTTGGGGGAACATGTCGACAGGCTGGATTTTGCAGACGGTAAAACCTTCATCGGTAAGTGCTGCCAGGTCGCGGCATAATGTGGCGGGATCGCAGGAAATATAGACCAGACGTTTGGTGGTAATGGTTGCCAGTCGACGTGCCAGGTCGGGGGCACCCTGTCTGGGAGGATCTATAAGGACACAATCGAACTGCTCACCTTTTTCAGCGAGTTCTATGCACGCACTGTGTGCCGAGCTCTTCAGGAAACGGCTATTGGTTAGTCCCGCTTTCTTGGCATTATTTTTGGCACTGCGGATGGCCGACCCTTGACCCTCAATACCGAAAACTTCTTGTGCATCCATGGCAAGGGGGATAGAAAAATTACCCATGCCGCAGTACAAATCGAGAACTGTTTCTGTCTTTTTTACCTGACAAAATTCAAGCACGATCTGAATGAGATTTTTGTTCTGCTCCAGGTTCACCTGGCAGAACCCACCAGCCTCCCAGGAAAGGTCGAAAGGTTTGTTTGTTCTGCTGATAGCCGGGTAATGTACAGTGAAGAGGTTATCCATTTTTTCTCTGTCCTGTTTCCCGTCTTCAAAATAAGGTCCTGTGATCGGGAAATCAGTGCCGATGAAAAAAATTCTCTCCACCTGACTGGTATCCTGGCAAAAAGCTTTTGCTGATTCTATATCGGCTGGTCGAACTTTTCTGGAAAAATTGAAAATGCAGACAGTTTTTTTCGTCTGTGGATTGAGCTGTAGTTCAACCTCAGTTGAAAGTTCACACAACTTGATGCCGTCTTCATGTTTTTGCAGGGCGGTGATGGTACCATTTATAGATTCTCCGGCCAGCAGGCACGCATCAATCGGGATGATGTCATGGGAATGAAAACGATGGAATCCGATCACACCGCGTATACCCACCTGAAGTCGGATGCGTTGCCGGTAGGAAAAAACGGAGGGCGAGGGTACAGGGGCTTCAATGAGAGCGGCAGCTTCACGGATTGCTGCCTGGCTTTGTCGGCCAAGAAGATCTTCGATGATCCCTTTCTTGATAGTCAATTGGGTTTCGTAGTCGCAATGTTGCAAATCACAGCCTCCACACTGGCCGTAATATTTACATGGTGGTATTATTCTGGCCGGATGTTTTTGCAGGACTTGTTGTACTTTGCCAAATAGATGGTTTTTTTTGGCTTCTTCTGTGGTTATCATTACCGTCTCATTCGGCAATACATGCCGGACGAGAGTAACCTGCCCCGTGGAAAGGTGGGCTAACCCATAACCTCCGTTGACTATTTTTGTTATGTTTATTGTTTCTAGGCTCATCTTTCATTTCCTGGCAGGTAAGGTGCAATATTCATGCGTTTGAAACGGACATCGTCAGTGCAACGATTCATTCCAAAATTTCCACTCTCTCTTAATATACCATCCCGCTCTTGTCGAATAGTATTCTTTCTCTTTACTCTTCTGTTGCTTATAGCAACGACAGCCTCAGCCTCGGTAAAGGTTTCTGTTACGGTAACTGGAGTCACTGGTCCATTATATACAAATGTAATGGCACGGTTGACCATCAACCTGCAGAAAAACAATGAACGATTACAGCCGAAAACGATCAGGCGCCTGAATAGACAGGCGAAAGATGATATCCGGTCTGCCTTAGCGCCATTCGGTTATTATAATCCGGTTATAAAGAGCAGTTTGGAAAAAAAGGGTGATGTCTTTCGTGCTGAGTACACTATTGATAAAGGGCCACCGGTCATTGTGGAAGGCGTGGATGTTGAAGTGTCTGGTGCCGGTAAGAAAAATACTCAGCTTCTGATAGCGGCGACAAGGTTCTCGGTCAAGGTTGGAGACATTCTTGATCAGGCTCTGTATGAGCAGGAAAAAAAGAAACTGATATACATTGCTCTTAGTGAAGGGTTCCTGGATGCGACCTTTCCTGAAAGGTCCATACGCATAAATATCGAGACGAATCGTGCGGCCATCCATCTGCGTCTGGATACTGGCCGTCAGTATCTTTTTGGTGCAACAACCAGCGTCCAGCATATTCTCGATCAGGATCTACTCGATAAGTATCTTCCTTATAAAGCGGGTGATCCGTATAATCCGGCAAAACTTTACGAGCTACAGTCGATTCTTTATAGGACGGACTATTTCAGTCGGGTGGAAGTGCGAGGGCATACTGAGGAGGCTACAGATTTTCGTATTCCGGTAGATATAGAACTGACGGCTCCTGAACATCTTAATAAGTATAGATTGGGGTTAGGTTATGCCACCGATACTGGAATAAATGGTAAGGTGGACTGGAGCAACAGGCTGTTTAATTCGAGGGGACATAAGATAAGCGCCGGTCTGCAGCTGGCTGAGTTAGAAAATATCATATCATTTGGATACGAGATTCCCGGTGCTGACCCTCGGTATAAAAAATTAGTATATAGCTTGGGCTATCAGGATAAAAAATGGGAAGATACAAACACCCAACTACTTACGGCAGCGGTGGGCGAGGAATATTCCGGCCCCCGTTATAGCTTCGGCGGTGGTGTGGAATTGCGTGACGAGGTCTACGATGTGGGTATTACCAGCGGCGACTCGACGCTTTTGGTTCCTTCACTGAAAGCCGGTATGGTGTTAGCCGATAATGTTATCAATACGAAAAATGGATTTGAGGCGTCGGTGGCTTTTCTTGGTTCAGTCAATGGACTGGTCTCCGATGTCACCTTTCTTCAGGCGACGATAAACGGTAAAGCAATCATCTCGCCGTTTAAAGACTGGCGACTGATCAGTAGAGGCTCACTTGGGGCGACGCTCGTCGATAGCATTGACAGCTTGCCGCCATCATTGCGCTTTTATACCGGTGGTGACAATACTATCCGTGGCTATAGCTACAAATCCATCGGTACAAAGGATTCATCCGGAGCGGTTATTGGTGGCCGATATCTTGTGGTGGGAAGCGTGGAAATAGAGCGGGTTATCACCGAAAACTGGAGTCTTGCTTCTTTCTGGGATGTAGGGACTGCAACCGACGATCTGTCTCTTGATTTCAGCCAGGGGGTTGGAGCAGGAATTCGGTTTCGTCTACCTTTTGGCCAGATCCGCCTGGATCTGGCCTCTGCTGTCACTGAGAAAGGGTATCCTTTCCGCGTGCATCTGACTGTGGGAGGAGATTTATGATGAAAAAAATCTCTATCTTTGCTGGCGTTCTTTTTTTTCTTCTGGTTGTCTGTTTCGTCTTCCTGTTCATGACGGAATCCGGTTTGATACTCATACAAAAGTGTATCAATCGATACAGTGATGGGGTGGTATCTATTGGTGAAGTAGAAGGTAGATTGCTCGGCGATGGAACCTTAAGCCATATTCGACTCGCAAGTTCCGGTGCAGATGTTGCTGTGCAAAGGCTGGAATACTCCTGGCGGCCGCAAAGCCTGTTCAAAGCAAAGCTCAATATTGTGAAACTTGTGGCAAGCGAGGTGAATATCGCCTTAAAAGAGAATTCGGGAAACTCTCCGGCAATAGTTACTGGTGAGCCGCCTGAAATTAAATTGCCTGATGTGTTCCTGCCCTTTGCTGTTCTGCTCGAAAATCTCGTTGTCGACAAATTGAATATTATAGGCAGTGACGGGAAAGATCTGTTCGTCGTCGACAAGGCCATTGTCAGTTTGGAGGGTAACGCAGATCGGTTAACTATCTCTCAATTTGACATGCAGGGACCAGATATAGGTCTGGCGCTGCATGGCAATATCGAAGTTAAGAGGGACTGGACCTTGAACTTGCTGGGTAAGTGGCGATTGGCTGGATTCGGATTTCATCGGATGGCCGGTACTTTTTCCGCAAATGGAACGCTCAAAGGCCCGCATCTTGAACTTGGGGTAAATAGTCCCGCCAGTATCAGGGTTGCGGGTGATTTTGTCAATCTTTTGGAAAATCAGGAGTGGACAGCAAAACTCACCGCCAAAGACGTCGACCTGTCGACCCTCATCGAAGACTGTCCGAAGATAGATCTGGCCACGGTAAGAGGGGATTTAGTCGGGGATTTTGCGAACTACCGTGGTCATGTCCAGGCTGAGGGGACGTGGGATACTTTAGAAGGAATGCATCTTGTAAGTGATATTACGGGTGATTTTCTGGGGATAGATTTCCAATCGCTGCACATTGATACTAAAAACAGTTCTGCAGAGGCCCAAAACGGTAAAATTAACTGGAAAGATATCTTTTCCTGGGAAGGACGGTTCCTGTTCAAGAACTTCGACCCCTCGGTTATCAACAAGGAGCTGCATGGGCGACTCACCAGCGAGCTGGTCAGTGTTGGAGATGTTAAGGAAAATGGTGTTGTTGCCTCTTTTGATGTTTTGAGCCTGAATGGAGTGTTGCGAGATCATAAGGTTTCGGCGAAGGGAAAAGTTTTTCTCACTGAAACCGATGTGCATACCGATGGTTTGACCATAAGGAGCGGTGATGTTGCAGGCGTAGCTTATATTGAAAATGGACTGTTTTCCTGGGCTGATGAGCCTCACTGGACCGGAAAAATACGTTTGGATGGTTTTGACCCATCCTGGCTGTATCCCGAATTTCCCGGCAGTATCAATGGCGAATTTACAAGTGAGGGAAAGGTAGGTAATAACGGCCTTGCGGGATCGCTCAATATCAAGAAAATCTCCGGCACACTGCGGGGCAATGAACTCTCAGGCGGCGGAGAAATCTCACTCTCGGGTGATACCCTCCGAACATCCGGCCTCATCCTGCAGAGTGGGCCGTCTAAACTGGTAGTCAACGGCCGGGCAGGACAAGGTCTGGCTCTGGACGTCAGCTTTTCTTCTCCGGATATCGGCATCATCTTGCCGGACAGTAAGGGGCGCATCCTTCTTCAGGCAAGTTTGCAAGGCAAACTGGGCGAACCGCAACTCGATGCAAAAATGCAGGTAACCGGTCTCCGTTACAGGGGAAACAGCGTTGACCGTGCGCAAGCAGAGATCCATTCTCAATTGAAAAGTAACGGCAGGTTGATTGGTTCACTGTCCGGTAAAAAAATCTCTTTGGCAGGTGTTTTCATTGATAAAGGCAACGTTGATCTGAATGGTACCCTGTCCAATCATCAAATCGTGGTTGACGGTTCCGGACCCAAGGGTGCGTTTGGGTTCAGAGCTCGTGGAAACTATCTCAAGGAGTGGCGAGGAAAATTATCTCAGTTATATGCGAAAACTGCGGATTATGGCTCCTGGCGGCAGGAGGGCAATACGTCAGTTAAAGCCGGTAGAAATGGTGTTTTGCTTGAAAGGTTGTGCCTGGCAGACGGGAAGAGCACGGTCTGCCTGGCAGGTGATGTGCAATTGGGAGAAAAAATATTATGGGCAACACACGGTGAAATTCGATCGGTACCACTGGATTGGTTCAACCGATTGAATCTGGTAGCTGTGCCTGTAAGAGGAGAGGTTAATGCGGATTTTAAAGCAAATGGCGATGATCTGCCACATCCTCTCAGCAAAGGCGAAAGCCAAAGTTGCGGCAGCTGGTGTATTGGTGCAGGCAAAAGACACTGAAAGTGTCCCGCTTTATTTTGATAATTCTGTTTTGACTGTGGAGTTGGCCGATTCCCTTTTGCATGGGAACCTTGATCTCCGTATGCGAAACGGCAGCCAGCTTGTCTTGACCGCAGATGTTGAGGGCGCAGGTAACTTTGCTGTTCCGATAGGGTCTCTTCCTGTAAAAGGGAATCTTCAGTTGAAAAAATTTAATCTGGCTATGCTCAGTGTCTTTACCGGTTATGGTGTGGAACCGACAGGTTTGGTGGACAACTCATTAACCCTGGCAGGAACGGTCGGCCAGCCAATGATCTATGGTGAAATTAATATACAGGATGGGGGGGTAGACCTGCCTTATCAAGGTATAACCTTGGCAAACATTGTGCTATCTGTTGAAGCTAAAGGAAATGCTGCACAGATCACCGCTAAAGCAACGTCGGGTCCGGGACAACTGAAAGCCGTCGGTACACTACAATATGGAACAAAAGGAATTGAAGGTGAATTGACTATCCAGGGGAAAAATTTTCTTCTGATTAACCTTCCGGAATATGCTCTTCGGGTCAACCCCGATGTGTTGTTGACTTTCAACAATAAGAAAGGCGAAATAAAAGGCACGGTAGACGTTCCTTATGGCCTGATAACACCGGAGGAAATGAAGGATTCGATCAGTGCCTCAGAGGATGTCGTTCTTATACACGGCACCAGGGAGGAACGTTTGAATGGGTGGCCCTTTGACATGAATATCAATGTTCGATTGGGTGACGACGTACGCGTTGACGGATATGGTTTAAAAGGCAGGCTTAAGGGCGATTTGAGAGTCAATACTACGCCGGACAATTCGTTGTCGAGCAGGGGAGAACTTGATCTGGTTGAAGGAACCTTTTCTATTTATGGGCGGACCCTCAGTATAGCAAGGGGGCGGATGTTGTTTACCGGTGGCCCCATAGACAATCCTGGAATTGATGTCAGAGCTCAGGTAAAGGTCAGTGATGAGGAGGCCAGGGGGAGGGGGTATACAGTGGGGATGGACATTAGTGGTTTAGTTCAAGACCTGCAATACCATCTTTTTTCTGATCCGTATATGGCGGACACCGAAATATTGTCACTCATGATAGTGGGGCATTCTCTGGCTGACTCAACCCAGACGGAGGGAAATATTCTGGAGGCGGCTGCGGTGACGTTGGGCTTGAAGGGAAGTTCAAAATTCGTCAAGGGGATTGGCAGTTTCCTGCAACTGGATGATTTACATCTCGAGGGCAGCAGCACTAAGGAAAATGTGTCACTGGTCGTTGGCAAACGAGTTACGAAGGATCTGTATATAGGTTATGATTTGAATATGTTCAACCGACTCGGGCAATTTCGGGTGCGTTACGATTTGACACGGGGCTTCTCAGTAGAAACCAGAAGCTCGTCAGAATCGACCGGCGCAGATCTCCTGTATACCTTTGAAAGGTAGGCTGGAAATGGAGTTTATCTAAGTAAATAGAAGAAAACGGCTGAGGTGGTTGAAATAGTCATCTATGGACGGGCGCACGTTGAGTTGAGTGATTCAAATCTGTTTTTCTCAAGGTTTTTCCATACCTTGTCGGCAGGAAATATTTTGCCGTTCATGGCAATATAGACTCCTGGCGCCAGCGATTGAACGGCACCAAGGGCACAGCCTATATTAAAGACTGCGTCGCTTGTCTTAAAAAGAGCAGGTTCCAGGGCGCCGGTAAGTACTATTGTTTTTTTGGGGATTGTCATGAGAGCTTTTGCTGTTTCCACCATAGTGTCAGTGCCATGCGTTATAAGGATTCGGTCACACGGGTCATTATCCACTGTCTCTGCAATCAAAGCCCGATCCTCGGCTGTTAGGTCAAGGCTATCTTTTCTCATCAGAGAATTGACAGAATAACTGATAGAAAGATTAAGTTCAGACAGCACCTTTGCGATATTTGGCGGTCCTACCTCATATTCGCTTTTTGCATCGAAATAAACTTTGTCTATGGTACCGCCAACAGCGATTATCGAAATTTCGCTCATATGAATCTCCGAAAAAAAAGACATGGTAAAATCTCTGAGTATGTATATCTAATAAAACATTTCAGATCACTCATACACTTGGTGCAGCGAAAATCCAAGCTTTTTGCCTCACTTTTCCGGATAGAGCTATACATTTATAGGTATTTTGAGATATATGAGATACCTATAGAGTAAATCAAAAGAGCGAAATTAATTGGAAGTCAGTTGCATTTTATTCGATGAAAGAACAGTCTCTTTTCAGGGAGGAACAACGTGGTGGGGAAAAAAGATCCGGTAACGGTTCTGGTGGTGGATGACGATCAGGTGCATCGTTTTATGCTCTGTTCTATGTTGAAAGAGTGGGGGTGGCGCTGTGTTGAAGCCGATGATGGTATCACTGCGGTGGCTGCAGTACAAAAAAAGAAGTACGACGCTGTCTTGATGGATGTTCGAATGGCCCAAATGGATGGACGTGAGGCATTCACCCGTATCCATGCAAGTCATCCGAGTCTGCCCGTTATCATAATGACTGCATATTCTTCTGTTGATGATGCCGTGGAAGTTATTCAACAGGGCGCGCATGATTATCTCACCAAACCGCTCGATTTCGACAGGCTGCGTCTTGCCTTGATGCGTGCAGTCGATCATCATCAGGTGGTGAGCAGAAAACAGCAGGCGGAACCTGGCAGACCCAAGCTGGAAACAACGATGATCGGCACCTCAGCACCCATGCTTGAGTTGCTGGAGATGGTCAGCTATGTGGCGCCGACTGAGGCGACTGTCCTTATCTATGGTGAGTCTGGTACAGGAAAGGAATTGGTCGCTGAGGCGTTGCATAAGAACAGCGAGCGACAACACAAACCTTTTATCAAGGTAAACTGTGCAGCTCTTGCCGAAAGTCTTCTTGAATCAGAGCTCTTTGGTCACGAAAAAGGTGCTTTTACCGGAGCCGAAAGACAGCGCGAGGGGAAGTTTGTTCAGGCCGATGGCGGCACCCTTTTTCTAGATGAGATAGGTGAGACCTCCCAGGCTATGCAGGTTAAGCTGCTTCGGGTATTGCAGGAGCAGGAGTTACAGCGGGTAGGTGGTGAACAAACGATTAGTGTTGATGTCCGTATTATAGCTGCCACAAACAGGAACCTGGAGGAAGAGGTTTCTAAAAATAATTTTCGGGAAGATCTCTATTACCGGCTGAATGTAGTTATGCTTACGGTACCACCTCTCAGGGATCGGAAAGAGGATATTCCGAATTTGGTGGAATATTTTGCCCACAAATTTGCCGATAAAAACAGGCGGGTTCTCGATGGAATAACTTCCGAATGCATGGAATTGCTCTCTATTTACAATTGGCCTGGCAATGTCAGAGAACTCGAAAATGCAGTTGAGCGCGGTATCATTCTTATGCGGGGTACTGAGTTGACTGAAAAAAGCCTACCGCTGCCCATACAAAAGCAACTCGTAAAACATGGTGATCCTGATATGGCCGAGCCTGTATCTCTCTTTGATGCAGAGAAACAACTTATCTTGAAAACCCTTGTCGACACAGAGGGTAATAAGAGTGAGGCTTCGAGAAGATTGGGGATTACACGGAAAACTCTCCAGAGTAAATTAAACAAATATGAAAACTCATAGGCTGGAATACGAGGTACTCCTACATCTAAGCCAGATGGTATCTTGAGTGTAATTTTTGAGTAGAATATTTTTAGGATTATCCTGCTATGTTGTTGATTTTGTATGAGTTGTTTTCTGCAGCTGTCAACCTTGATCTAGATATTTCTTTCGACCTCTCAGTAAAACAATAACTGACACAATTCAGGTCGTTTCTCACTCGACATGACTCGCCTTTATTAAAGGTTCAGGGTTACTTGACAAGGAAAAACCCGCTACTTATTGTTGGCACAAGTTTGAATATGGAGTAGTCGAGATGGTCGTTGCTCATTGAACGATATTCGGCAAAAGAATTGGATGTTTTAGCAAAAAGGGAGGAGTGGGTGAGCGTAGAGAAAGCAAACGAAGGGTTTCAGGATGAATCTGAAGCAACAGTTGAGGTCGGAAACGATTCCAAAGTCCCTGAGGAAACCGCGGAAGTTGAGGAGCAGGGAGTTGAGGTGGAACGCGATTTAGAAAAAGAACTCGCTGATGCTCAGAAAGAGATTGCTGATCTTCGTGACAGAATGTTACGGGCTGCTGCGGAAAATGAGAATTTTAAAAAGCGGATAGAACGTGAACGACAGGCGAGTTTGAAATATGCTGGGGAAATAATTTTCAGAGAAATGTTACCCGTAGCTGACAATTTAGAACGGGCCATAGAGCAGGGGGTGACCGAAGGCGCTCCCGCTGAGAAAAATCTTGCTGCCTTGCTTGAAGGCGTACAGCTGACGTTAAAGAGGATTATCGCAACGCTGGAAAAGTTTGAAGTAAAGCAAATTGAAAGTGTCGGCAAGCCTTTTGATCCCAAACACCAGGAAGCATTGACCATGGCTGAAAGTGATACCGTCCCTGCCAGTCATGTCGTCACCGAATTTGAGAAGGGATATTATTACAAGGACAGGCTGTTGCGGGCTGCCAAGGTAGTTGTCTCTTCAGGTAAGAAAGATGAAGAATCCAAAGGATGAGCAATGCCTAAAACCGTGTCAATCTCTTGACAAAGAAGGGAAGATGACAACTTTAGAAGAGGTTGCCACTACAATCGGTTGACACTACAATAGGTAGAGCAATTAAAATAACGTTTATAGAATGCTGAGCGGATACAAAATCCGTTGAGAATGATTTAAGGAGAGAGAAGATGGGTAAGATAATTGGAATTGACCTGGGTACCACCAATTCATGCGTGGCAATTATGGAAGGAGGCGAACCAAAGGTAATTGCCAACGTTGAAGGAAACAGAACCACACCATCGGTTGTAGCCTTCACTGACAATAATGAGCGATTAGTAGGGCAGGTTGCCAAGCGCCAGGCTGTTACTAATCCAACGCGTACGCTCTATGCGATAAAACGACTTATCGGACGAAAATTTAGTGATGTCGAGGTAAAACGTTCGATTGAAATCAGTCCGTTTAAAATTGTCGAAGGCACCAACGGAAGCGTTGCTGTTAATGTCGATGGCACTGTATATCGGCCTGCGGAAATTTCGGCTATGATTCTCACTAAGATGAAGCAGACAGCCGAAGAGTATTTGGGAGAAGAAGTAACTGATGCAGTAGTTACTGTACCTGCGTACTTCAATGATTCGCAGCGTCAAGCAACCAAAGATGCCGGGAAGATTGCCGGACTCAATGTGTTGCGAATCATCAACGAGCCTACCGCAGCGTCGCTTGCTTACGGTCTTGATAAAAAGGGTGAGGAGAAAATAGCGGTTTTTGATCTCGGTGGAGGTACTTTTGATATATCCATTCTTGAGATTGGTGATGGTGTCTTTGAAGTAAAATCGACTCACGGTGATACCTTTCTAGGTGGCGAAGATTTTGATATGAGGATCGTAAACTGGCTGGCTGATGAGTTTAAGCGGCAGCAAGGTATTGACCTCAGATCTGATAAAATGGCTTTGCAGCGTTTGAAAGAAGAGGCCGAAAAAGCAAAGATGGAGCTTTCCACCACTAAGGAAACTGATATCAACCTGCCGTTTATTACTGCCGACGCATCTGGTCCCAAACATCTCAATCTCAAGTTGAGTCGTGCCAAGCTTGAGAATCTGGTGGAGGATTTGATCGAACGTGTCGTCGGACCATGCATGACCGCGATAAAAGATGCAGGCCTTGCAGCGTCGGAGATTGACGAGGTAATTCTGGTTGGTGGTATGACCCGTATGCCGAAGGTGCAGGAAAAGGTAAAAGAAATATTTGGTAGAGAACCACACAGGGGCGTGAATCCCGATGAGGTTGTGGCAATTGGTGCAGCAATTCAGGGTGGTGTTCTTCAAGGCGATGTCAAGGATGTCTTGTTGCTTGATGTTACTCCTCTCTCCTTAGGTATCGAGACTCTTGGTGGTGTGACCACCAAATTGATCGAGAAAAACACCACGGTTCCGACCAAGAAAAGCCAGATCTTTTCAACGGCTGCCGATAATCAGCCTGCAGTGTCTATTCACGTGCTACAAGGTGAGCGTGAAATGGCCCAGGATAATAAGACAATCGGCCGTTTTGAGCTGTCCGATATCCCACCTGCTCAGCGTGGCGTACCGCAGATTGAGGTTACTTTCGATCTTGATGCCAACGGAATTCTCAGCGTAGGAGCTAAGGATCTTGGGACCGGAAAACATCAATCCATTAAGATTACCGCTTCTTCCGGGTTGACTAAGGAAGAGATCGAAAGAATGACTAAGGATGCTGAACTCCATGCCGATGAAGATAAACGGCGCAAGGAGCTTGTTGAAACCCGTAACTCTGCTGACGCCTTGGTACATGCAACTGAAAAGAGCTTGAAAGATCTCGGTGATAAGGTCGATGCCGAAACTAAAGGTAATGTCGAAAAAGAAATTGAGAACGTCAAGAAGGTAAAAGACGGTGATGACATTGAGGTCATTAAAGCAGCGGTTGAGGCTTTGACTCAGGCGTCTCACAAACTGGCAGAACTGATGTACGCTCAGGCCGCTAAGGAAAATCCTGATGCCGCAGCTGGTGCTGAAAGCGGAGCGAAGCCTAAGAAAGATGATGACGATGATGTGGTAGATGCAGATTTTGAAGAGGTGAAATAGGAAGTAGCCGTGGCGCAGCGATGAGCGCTCTGGTAATAAAAGGGGAGTGGGGAAAAGTGTTTCCCCACTCCCCTTTTTTTTATTTTGCGGTATGGTATCGCACTTACCTTGCTACATGGGATGCTTTTTAGTACCCCTTGACAGGATTAAGTGCCTTCTTGGGAGGGTTTTCTTGTAAAGATAATCAGAAAACCTTCTCCAAGGATTTAATGGTCCACATTTCCAGTTTCTATAAAATTTCTACTTCGAAAGACATTCATGAAAATATTATCAGGCATTCAACCTTCCGGACAACTGCATATCGGGAATTATTTCGGTATGATGCAAACTATGATTTCTCATATGGAGAGCGCTGAGCTCTATGTTTTTATCGTCGACCTCCATGCCCTTACCTCTGTACATGATCCTGACAGGCTTGCCACTGGGACCCTTGAGGCTGCCGCAGACTTTTTGGCCCTTGGTCTGGATCCTGAAAAATGTATTTTTTGGGTGCAATCGGATGTCCCTGAAGTGTGTGAACTTACCTGGGTGCTTTCCACTCTTGCCCCGATGGGACTGATTGAACGTTGCCATTCCTATAAGGACAAGGTAGCTAAGGGGGTTACCCCCAGCCACGGCCTCTTTTCTTATCCTGTCCTGATGGCAGCAGACATTCTGTTGTATCAGGCGGAACAGGTACCGGTTGGAAAGGACCAAAAACAACATCTGGAGGTTGCCCGGGATCTTGCCATTAAATTTAATAATCAATACGGGGATACCTTTGTTGTGCCGGAGCCTGCAATCAGTGAAACTATGGCGACAGTTCCCGGGAATAGATGGTCAGAAGATGTCTAAATCTTACGGCAACACCATCCCAATTTTTCTCGAAGGTAAGGAGTTGAAAAAACAGGTCATGGCTATTGAGACCGATGCAACTCCCGGTCGAGGATCCAAAAAATCCGGATACTTGTAATCTGTATAAAATCATGCAGCTGTTTGCTGCACCTCCAAGGATGAAAGAGATACATGATCTGTATGTAAACGGTGGTGCTGCCTACGGGTATCTTAAGCTTGAATTGCTGGAACTGCTGAATGATAAATTTGGCGATGCCAGAAAGAAAAAAAAGGAATATTTGTCAGACCCGACGATGTTGCGCGCAATCCTCGCTAAAGGTGCAGAGAAAGGCTCGGGAAAAAGCGGTTGTTACCCTTGATCTGGTCCGCAGCCGTGTTGGTTTGAAATATTGAGACGATTACCTTTGAAATATGTATTCGGAGGAAGAGAACATGACCTATGGTGTGACCCGTGAAGAGGGGTTGGAACTCGTCCGAACCCATCTAAAGAATCAGAATCTTGATAAACCATTCCCTCGCTGCCGAGGCGGTACTTCGTGCCATGGCTGAACGGCTCGGAGAAGACCAGGAAAAATGGGGGTTAGCCGGACTGCTTCACGATATGGATAGTGAATCGCAACCTGACCTGGCAACCCATACCTCTGAGGCCGCCACGATCTTAAAGGAAAAAGGGGTTGATACGGAGATTGTTGAGGCCATTCGCCTGCACAATCCCACAGCCTGGCCGGGAGAGCAACGTACCACTGTTTTTCAACACGCCCTTGCCGCGGGCGAGACCATAACCGGTTTGATCATTGCAGCTGCTTTCGTCAATCCGGCAAAGAAATTGTCAGCTGTAAAGGCTAAATCGGTGAGGAAACGATATAAAGAAAAAGCTTTTGCCCGAGGCGCTGACCGGGAGACCATCGCCGAGTGTGAACAGGCTGGGATTCCGTTGAGCCGAATTTTGTGAACTGAGTCTTCTTGCCATGCAGGCAATTGCTGAAGAGATCGGTCTTTGATCGTATTGATTTGAATATCGAAGGATTTTGCAGGTATCATAGAGCGAGCAAAGGGGTAATGGAATGTCGTTCCATACCCCTTTGCTATTGAGGCCTATTGGTTTTACTTACTGGAAATTCACCAGCTCAACATCAAAGACCATGTTGCGTTCGGTGGGATCGGGCCGCGTCCGGACGGACCATAACCGAGACTTGGTGGGATGATCAGTACGCGCTTCTCGCCCTTTTTCATGCTGAGCAGTGCTTCGTCCCATCCTTTGATGACCTGGCCGGAGCCAACAGGGAAGTCGATTGGCTGTTTGCGGTCGTAGGAGCTGTCGAATTTTTTGCCATTCAGTAGTTTGCCGGTATAGTGGACGGTTACTACTTGACCCTTTGTGGGGCTTTCTCCCGCACCTTCCTCAACAACGACATATTTCAGGCCGGAAGGGGTAGTCACTGCCTTTGGCCATTGCTCACTTATGAGGGCCTGTTCTGCTTCCAGAGCCGCAAGTTCTTTCGCTCGTTTGTTCTTCTCGGTATTGCCCAATAATGCATCGAAGGCTTTCTGATCGCTCTGGAAAGCCTCAGCGGCCGCGCCGACGCGGATAATTTCAACAGAATTGAGGGCGTCGTTACCTTCAATTTTATTAACCACGTCCATTCCGGATACAACATGACCGAACACGGTATGTTTGCCGTCAAGCCAAGGGGTTGCGACATGGGTGATGAAAAACTGGCTGCCGTTTGTTCCCGGTCCCGCATTTGCCATGGACAAAATTCCTGGGCCGGAATGGGTAAGACTTGGATCAAACTCGTCGGGGAAGGTGTAGCCAGGGCCACCGGTGCCGGTTCCTAAAGGACAGCCACCTTGAATCATGAAATTCGGGATGACACGATGAAATTTCAGACCATCGTAAAATTTATCACCTTTGGCCTTGGCTCCACCGCCGAGATCTTTAGTTCCTTCAGCCAGCCCAACGAAGTTTGCCACGGTGAGAGGGGTTTTTTCAAATTCCAGCTTGCAGATTATTTCTCCCTTGGCTGTGTCAAATTTTGCGTAAAGGCCGTCTTTTAGCTTTGTTGTTGCCATTCCTGATTCTCCAGATAAAAGTATAAAAGTAAAGATAAGTACAAACAGGGTGCAGATTCTATACATAGATTGTCCTTTTGCAAAGGTTTTAAGGGAAAAACATGACCAAATGATGTGAATCATTTGGTCGATGAGTTGGTAACTCGGTACATTGCTGCCCAATAATGATCAATTAATGGTCATTAATTTGGTCAATACTATACTGGATTGTAACTTCGACTTACAGTGATTTCTCAGAGTTTCTTATGGGTGTGATTGTGATGTCGGGGGAATGGTCAGTTCAACTTTAAAAAGAAGTTCCCGCTCATCACCGTCTTTTTTTCTGACGACCTTGATGTTGATGATCTCGCCTTCCTTGGCACCATACCTGGCGATTCTCAGATCAGCCATGTTAGAAACAGGATACCCATTGACCTCCTTTAATATGTCACCCACAAGCAGTCCTGCTGATGCGGCCTTGCCGTGGGGGCTAAGTTGGCTGATTTTCAGAAAGGTTTGATTGTTTTCTGTCTCTGTGGTGAGAACGATGCCGATCTTGGGTGACTCAGGAAGCTCGGCGGGAGTAGCAAGGAAAAAATAATCAGCCACCTTATCCAGGTTGGCAGGTGCACTGCCATCGTAAATATTTAATACTGAACTCTGCTGCACAGCAGGCAACCTTCGCGTCACTCTTGGAGGAATACCGGAGTCTTTTCTGGTATGTTCGGTGCCTGCGAGTACGACCATACGGTAGTCAGGGTGCTTGGTCAGATAGGTGGCAATGTTTTTCGCCATGGTCTCGTCCCAAAGCACCTGAGCTTGGATAAAACCGCTTTCCGCACCACTGCCGAGACCACTCTGTGTGTGGATATCATGCATGAGGGTAAGTCGCTCAGCGTACCCTTTCATATCCAGATCCCGATCTTTTGGCAGCGAGTTTTGCACCGCTTTGCTTAAAATATCAGTACCTCCTGAGCGAAAAACCTCGGAAACAATCTTCCTGTCAAGGTTGAGCCCGATTACAGGGATGTGGTTTTTCCTGGCAAAACGAAGTGTATCCCGAAAAAGACGGTAATCGAATTGCCAGACATTATAATAGTCGGATTCCTTGAGAAAGGTCCGCTCGTCAATCTCCTTGCCGCTTAGGGTGTACCTGTCGAGTGCTGGTTGGGCGGATGCGGGAAACATCTCCATACCGATGGCAAGCTTTTTATTTTTACTGTACAGAGCTTCAATAATTCGAAGTTGCAGCAGATGGTCGGAAAGTGAAGTGTGAGTCTCCCCGACGTAAACCACTTTGGCGTCAGCAAGCTTTTGAGTGAGCTTTTCAAATGGGGATAAACTGGAGGTAGCATCACCAGGAGGCAGTTCTTCCAGAATAAAACGGAGACCGGAAGTGGTCGGCTGAATTTTTTCTGTCACATTTTGACCATTGAGAAATTCCAGGTAGGAATATTTGCCGTAATGGCTGAGTCGTCTGCCAATGCTCATGGTTTGTTCTCTGTCGCTACTCGTAATCAGTACAGCAACATAGCTTTGATTCAATGGATTGCGTCGAACGTCCAGCGTAAACCCTTCTTTGAGATGGTTTGGAAGGCCAAAAAGTGATCTGCTTGGCGCCTGATCGGTACCAAGAAAGAGCAGATTGTTTTGACTGAGCTCCTGGTTGGTCACTTTTGCGGCGGTGGTAAGGGCCAGCTTGTTTTCGCCCAACCCATTGAGCAACGGTTGAAAAAGAGTCCGGTTACTCTCTTTATCTAGAATTACCAGCTGTTTTTCCGCTCCAAGGAACCGAGACCAGACAGGAGGCAATTCTTTGTCGGTTAGCTTTCTGAGAAAATCATGGTCGGGGTCGATTGTAAATTCAAGAGGCAACTGGTCAACAGGGATGAGAATTCTGCTTGTTCTTTCAGTAATCTTCGTTCTAACGTTAATGGTCGACGAAGTTGTCTTGATCCGAATCGGTACGAGCAGAGAAAATGGTTGTTCTGACTTTTGGAGAATATTGAAAGAGAGAGTCGTGTGATCATCTGAATACTCTATGTTGATATCTTCCACCCCCAGTTCGGGAATGTAATTTCTCAAAAGTCTTTCAGAAAAAAAGACTCCAAGGTCAGTTCCTGATGCAGCCTCAAAACTGGTTTTCAAGGCGTCCCAACTCGCTTTTTTACCGAAATTTTCTATGTAAAAGCGACGTAATCCATCCAAAAAATGTTTGAAACCGATTCTCTCACGCAATTCATGGAAGAACAACGATCCTCTCTCATAGCCAACCGCTCGCTTTGCTTCAGCCAGGGGTTGGTTGTGGCTGGCAGATCGGAAATTCGCCAAGGAAATGGCTGAATCTTTGTGGACATAACTGAGGTATTTGGTAATACTCTCCAGGCGATCCGCAACACCTTCCCTTTTATCCTCCCTGTAGGCATGGTCGGCCAGAAAGGAGGTCAGGCCTTCGCACCAGTTTCCTTCTGAGGGGTCAACTTCCACAGAATTGCCGAACCAGGAATGAACAATTTCGTGCCCAAGGGAAGTCTCCTTTATGAAGGGAAGACGTAGAACCATCTGTCCGAGAAGGGTGAAGGTTGGCATGCCGTAGCCGGTAGGGAGTCGATTGGCTACAATGATATAGTGATTATATGGAAAGGGACCAATCTCCTTTTCGTAGCGATTAATATAATTCGCTGCCGCCTGGAGGTATCCGTCCGCAAGTTTTTGGTCTTCTTTGAAAAACATCGTGTAGACAAAGAGACCCTCTCGAACCAGATGTTTCTCAACAGAATATGGTCCGGCGGCAAAATGAATGTTGGTTACCGGTTTGGAAAAAGTTGCACTGACCGTGTTGCCCTGCTGTTTGAGCGGAAAACTGTCGGCTTCCATTACTGCAGAAAAATGGTCCGGCAGGATAGCTGTAACATGGAACAACATTGGTTGTTCCGGCAGTGGGTACCAGTTGCTGGTCAGGGAGATTCCTGTTGGGTCGATGAGGTTGTCAAAGTCATTTTTAATGATTTTGGTGTAGGATAGATAGAGGGTTCGGATTGTGTTTGTTGAGGGAAGGATTAACGCATCCTGTGTGGGCAGGAGTGCATGTTCTTCGCCGTTTTTATCCTTTAGCAGGGTACCTGTAACCTCAAGTCCTTGAAAAGAAAGGGTGAGTTTTTGCCCTGCTTCAATGATAATTTTGCTGGTACCGATAAGTCGACCTTCCTGTGGAACAAAGGACAGCGAGAGTTCGTAGTTTGTGATGTCGGGTTCTGCAGCTTGAGATACCGTACAAAAACAACTGCAAATGATAAAAATGAGAGTGAACAGTGTGGGAGTGCTCGGTACGTGCTCAGAAAAATATGCCATTTGACTTAGCCCATTATGAACGTATGATTTATGCCGGATGGAAAGATCCGCCTGAAAAAATGTTTCCTTGTGTTAGGTATAGAGTAATACCAAAAGTCCCCTTATGCTAACTCCTATAAACAGGATACGTACCTTCACAATATTAATTTCTGAAAAAAGTGCGAAGAAAATAGTATCTATCATACTAAAAAAAACATTTTTCATGGTTATTGCAAGGTGTAACAAGTGGATAATATAAAGGAAAAATCAAAATAGTTGGCATTAACGCCAGGTATACCCATTCCTGTCTGGCGCTTTTTTATGTCCGGAATGAGCTGGAGAAGAACTGCCCTGGTTTTGGCGGTGAATTGCTCCAGTTTACTATCAATGACAATTACTATGAGATGCTGCTGCGTCTGAGCCAGGGCAGTCCCAGGTATATCTTCTTTTCAGCGGCGATTTGGAACAGTAGTCTGATTGAGAAATTGACACTTGACCTGCGTATTTGTCTTCCTGCTCTGCCGGGTAGTCATTGGGGGCCCCCAGGCTTCGGTTTTGGGTGATCGGTTGGATAGTTCTGGGTCCGGATATCTGTACGGTGGTGCTGGGTGAAATCGAGGCGGTGGGGCAGGAATTTTACAGCGACCTGCAGGCGGGGTGTTTACGGTCCCGCTATCGGGGATCCTTTTTTTCGATGAAGAATCGATGTTTCGATTACCCATATCGACAGGCCGATTTTGCAGATCATCTGAAAAATCGGCATATATACTATGAAAGCAGTAAGGGCTGCCCTTTTGGCTGTACTTATTGTTTGTCCGCTGTGGAAAAAGGTTTGTATCATAAAGAACTTGCAACGGTAATAACAGAGCTGCGGGATATCCTCAGCTCATCAACCCAAAGTGGTCCGGTTTATTGACCGGACTTTCAATGATGTTCCCGACAGGGCTCTTGCTATATGGAAGTTCCTTGCGGCCGAGGGTAAAGGAACCCTCTTTCATTTTGAGATGGCCCCCGATCGTTTTACCGAGGAGATGTTCGACTTTCTGACGACACTTGAACCTGGCCGTTTTCAGTTTGAACTCGGTATACAGTCAACCCATGAGAAAACTCTTGAGGCGGTCAACAGGCGAGTTGATCCGGTGCGAAGCCCATAGAACCATTGGCAGGCTGGTGCGTATTGGCACTATTCACCTCCATGTCGATCTCATTCTTGGTCTGCCCTATGAAACCCGTGAAAGCTTTGCGGCTTCTTTCAGGGATGTTTTCGCCATGGGTGCCCATTATATTCAGATGGGGTTGCTAAAAATTCTGCCCGATACGCCTATTTGTCATGGAGCTCATGATTTTGGCTATTTCCACTGCAATGAGCCTCCTTATTCCATCCTTCAACCAAATGGATGGATCACGCCACTCTCAGTGAATTGTATTGGTTTTCCGAGGGTGTTGAAAAATTTCACAATAATCGTTATTTTGTGTCCCTTTGGCGTTATTTGCGTAAGCGACAGGAAGATATTTATGTTTTTTTTCAGGAGTTACTCGCCATTTGCCACGCCGGTGGTTTCTTTCAACTTGCAGCGACCCAGGAACTGATGTGCACGAAACTTGTTGAATTAGCTTCTAGACGAGACGACGGGGAGTTGATCGTTGATCTTCTGCGATTCGACTGGCTTCGTTGTGGTTTTCGTTTTCTTCCCTCCTGTCTCAAGCTGGAAAACGATAAAGAACAGCCGGAACAAACAAAATCGAAACTGTACCAGATACTGCCTGCGGAAATGGAAGGGGTATACCGGAAAAATAATCGCAACCAGTTCTTTAGGAAATCATATTTTTTACGAATTTCGCAAAAAGCACTTGATGAAATTGGTGTATCACCCAACTCAGAGCATTCTTGTCTCTGTTTTCTGCAGGAACGGGAGTTGTCCTTGAATGCATTCAATAAGGTTCTGATATTATAAAATAAATAAAGAAATTAAGGAAAAATGTTGACCTTCGGTACGGTCGTTATATAGTGAGCGTCTGTTTTCATTAACCCCAGCAAAGCAAGGGGGATAACTACCTTTACGAAATTCTTTTTTTAAAAAGCAGCAAAAGAATTTCCAACGAGCTGAATTTCGTATTGAAACCGAAATATTATTAAAAAAAAGGAAGAGGGAGAATTTCATGCCGGTGTATAAGATCAAGAAAATAAACAATATTGCCAAACAAGGGTTGAAGATTGTTCAGTGATAAATTTACGGTTTCCGCAGATGAAGAAGCCCCCGATGGCATTATACTCCGAAGTTCTCCCTTGAATGTAGATGACTATCCGACGCTTCTCGCAGTAGCGCGTGCCGGAGCCGGTACCAACAATATCAACGTTGAGCAAGCTACAGAAAGAGGCATCTGTGTATTAAATACTCCCGGAGCAAATGCCAATGCCGTAGTCGACCTGGTGTTCCCGATGATTGGGGTGTGGAAGCGAAATATCTTATAGAGGAATAGAGTTCTGTAAATCCCTTTCAACAATGGCACCCGAAAAGGTTGGCAAGGAGGTCGAGGCGCGGAAGGCTGCGTTTAAAGGGGAAGAGATTGCAGGAAAAACCTTAGGGAGTTGTGGGACTTGGCCAGATTGGTGTCCGGCTTGCCAATGCCGGCATATTCAGGAATATGAAGGTTAATGGATTTGACCCGGCACCGTCTTTCGCTAATATTCACCAGCTTTCCCCGGAGGTGCGGATTTGCCGAAATCTTAGGGGATGCGGTTGGGGATGCCGATGTAGTAAGTCTGCATTTACCCCTAGTTGATCGAACTCGTAACCTGGTCAATGATGAATTTATAGCCAGAATGAAAAAAGGGGCAATACTGGTAAATTATTCCAGGGGACCCATTGTTGACGAAGAAGCTGTGATCAAAGCACTCGACAGTGGTTATCTGGAGGCATATCTATGTGATTTCCCGACTCCAGCTCTGGTAAAACACGACAAAGTGCTGACAACTCCTCATCTGGGGGCATCGACCTCAGAATCGGAAGAAAATTGCTCTACTATGGCGGTCAAAGAGATCTCCAACTATTTGAAATACGGCAATGTTACCCACAGTGTCAATTTCCCGAATATTGAATCGACACCGAGCGACAAAGTGCATTCCAGGTTAATAGTGATTAATCGGGATGTTCCGGGAATGATTGCTTTCATTTCAAATATTTTTGGTGACAATAAAGTAAACATTGCAAGTTATTTGAACCAATCGAACGGCAAAGTCGGCTACAACATCATCGATGTAGAGGTCGGCGATTCCGTCGGTAGTCCTTGAACAAATCATGAAAAATTCAGACGTTATCCGCACACGTATCATTATTTTCAAACAATAGCAAAATGAAAGATCAGGTGAGTTAAAAAAATTAGATATTCTAGTGCCGTGATATTACAGATAAGAATATTACTTTTCCTGTAGATTCGGAAAAAAATAGTATAAAAAATTGAACATTTATGGTTTGGCATTGGCTGTTAGCGTCAATATCTGTTGTAACATCTTGAATTTGCGGTTGTGCGATATTTAACGAAAGATGGCATGCGATATGCATTACATATTATGCTTTATCTCTTCTCTCTTTTCTCCTGGAAAAACCGGACCCCCCTGCTAGGGTCCGGTTTTTCTGTTTTCATGCTGTCTCATCTGGAAAATCCATTCATTAAAATTCATGAATACTGCATCCTTGCCGGTAGTGTTGCAGAACTGCGATAACTATGACACGGTCCGCCATAGCTGCACTTGTTGATGAGATGGTAGGTCATCTCATGTCGTCTGATTCCTTTCGAGGGAAAACCGTATTGCTAAAGCCGAATTTAATCAGCAGTAGAGGCCCCTCTCTTGCCTGTACCAATGCTGAGTTCATTGCCGGTGTCGCCAGTTGGTTTCTTGATCAGGGGGCGAGGGTCTTACTTGGGGACTCGCCGGCGTTCGGCAGCGGTGAAAAAGTTTGTCGCGCCTTTGGGATTACAGAAGCATTGAAAGGGATGGATGTTAAGATGGTCCATTTTAACACCTCTGTCAGGAAACGACTTGCAGGAGGCGTTACTGTTACTATTGCCAGGGAGGCGTTGGAGTGTGATCTTTTTGTTGGATTGCCCAAAATAAAAGCACATAACCAGATGTTTGTGACCATGGCAGTCAAGAACATGTTCGGAATCGTCAAAGGGGTCAATAAGGCAATGTTGCATATGGTTCATGGCGACACCCACGAACAGTTTGCTGAAATTATATTGGATCTCGTACAGCTGCTACCGTCCCAACTGCACTTTGCAGACGGCATAGAGGCAATGCATAGATCGGGTCCCCTTGACGGCAGATCTTTAGCACTTAACTGTATGGCAGCGGCGTGTTGTCCGGTAGCACTTGATACTGCATTACTTGATCTGCTTGAGCTTAATCAAACTAAAAGTCCACTTTGGCGGGTTGCTTCGATGAGAGGACTCGATGGAAGCGATAGTCGCAACCTTTGTTATCCACTCCGTTCGCCACAAAATTTCCATGGTTCTGGGTTTAAAGCTCCCGTCTTTTTTGAACGATATTCGTTTCAATCCTTTCAGATTTTTGCGAGGATTGGTAAAAAGGGCGGCTCTGAAGGTTTTCGACTAAAAAGTGGCGAAGATTGTATGCCTCTTTCAGGGTGAGCTGAATTGCAGAGATATCTGTATTGCAATGGTAACAATAAAATCATTAAAATAAATCATAAAGGATTGTGTTAAATGTTAGATTTACAGGGTAAAGTCGCGCTTGTAACCGGTGGTTCTCGGGGAATTGGAAGGGCCATCGCTATCAGGTTGGCTGAATATGGTGCAGATATAATTGTCAACTATGTACGCCATAAAAGAGATGCCGAAGAGACAGCCTCGGCGGTTGAAAAAATGGGTCGCAAATGTCTCCTGGTCAAAGCCAATGTTGCTAATAATCAAGATGTGAAAAATATGTTTACTACCATTACCGCTGAATTTCATCATCTGGATATTTTAGTAAGCAATGCCGCTTCGGGCGTACTAAAGCCGGCTTTAGAGTTGACGGAACGCCATTGGAACTGGGCAATGGATATTAATGCCAGGGCATTACTCACACTGGTGCAGCAGGGAATTCCTCTCATGGATCGCGGGAGTCGTGTGATTGCTGTTTCAAGCCTTGGTTCGGTGCGGGCAATTGAAAATTACACAACCGTGGGGTCATCAAAAGCTGCTTTAGAATCTCTGGTGCGACATCTTGCTGTGGAACTTGGTCCGCAGGGGATAATTGTGAATACTATTAGTGCCGGCGCTGTGGATACTGATGCTCTGAAACATTTCCCTAATCGTGATGAAATTCTCGGTACAGCACTGGCCCGGACGCCTTTAGGACGGTTGACTACACCACAGGATGTAGCAGATATCGCCTTATTCCTCTGCAGTGAGTTGTCGACCATGATCCAAGGGCAGGTGATCACCGTTGATGGCGGTTATGCCATCCGAGGATAGGGATCTGAAAGGTTTTTGGGGTAAAATGCAGGTTAGGTGTTGGGGGCCATCTGCGAATTGGTGGGGTGGTTTTATTTGCAATATTTGGCAATAGCTGCATAGTCATGTGGTATTGCAAACTGTAATCTGCTATAAAGTATTACTTTGCCGATAACCAATACTTAGAAAGAAAAATGTACTACAATCGAGATAAAATAATTCTAGCTTCAGGTTCTCCACGCAGACAATTATATCTTCAAGAAATGGGGCTTCGTTTTACAATTAAAAGCCCATCCATTAGTGAAGATCATTTTGATCACGAAGGTCCTGAACAATTTGTGTTGCGAATGGCTCGTGAGAAGGCCGTTGAGGTGAGCTCCGAGTTTCCTGAATCCTGGGTGATCAGCGGGGATACCGTGGTTTGTCTTGGGGATAAAATTCTTGGCAAACCCGCTGATGAAGATGAGGCCGTTGCGTTGCTCATGGCACTTTCCGGTCGGGAACACGCTGTGAAAACCGGTTTTTGTGTTGCTCACGGATCTCGTGGCGTGAATATTGTACAGTCGGTAACAACTAAGGTCCGGTTTGCAGACTTTTCCGAGTCGGTTGCCCGTGCCTATGTCGCAACAGGGGAATCTCTTGATAAAGCAGGGGCCTATGGCATTCAAGGGAAAGGAGCCTTTCTCGTTAAAACTATAGAAGGTTCTTATTCTAATGTAGTCGGTTTACCGCTGTATGAGCTGATGGAAGTTTTGCAGGAGAATGGAGTTATTGAGCTGGATGCCTTTGTTGCCTAATTGTGGCAATAAATTTGTTTGTAAATTTTGGCTTATGACTCAATTTGGAATATACTATTCTTGTAGTTCCATAAGATTAAAAATAGATTCAAGATTAAAACGATGTTGACCTTTTTCACGAAATATTATCCGTTAAGAACGATGGTGTTCTTTCTTGGTGAAGGTGTGCTCATTTTTTTATCTCTTTTGGTTGTGGATTGGGTCCTGTTGGGATCGGTGTCATTTTTTATCGATCTTTTACCTAATGCAGCCAGGGCGTTCCTGGTTACCCTTATTTTTCAGCTCTGTCTCTATTTTTTTGATCAATATGATCTCCGTAATGAGGTGTCTTTGCCGAATACTTTTAGCCGTATGACCCAGGCATTCGGGATTGGTTGCATCCTTTTGGGTGGAGTTTACTACACGATTCCGTCTATGATGATATCTACCAAGGTTTTTTGGCTCGGCTATCTGGTGATTTGTCTTTCGATATCTCTTTGGCGAGGTGCATATTATCACATTTTGCGAAGGCGGCTTTTTGTTCAGAATATATTGGTGGTCGGAACTGGAACTCTGGCATCCGATATTGCCAAGGTAATAGAAGGAGTTCAGGATTCCGTCTATAGGGTAAAAGGTTTCGTCGGGGACAAAGAACCGACCTTTAATCCCCATGGTGCTCCGGTTCGGCCTACCATAGCTGATTTCGAGGAATTGCTGAGTGGTCATCATCTCGAGCGAATCATTGTTGCGCTTGATGATCCACGGGGCACAACACCCGTAGCTGCTCTTCTTAATTGCAAGATGCGGGGAATAGTCATCGAGCAGAGTACCACTTTTTTTGAGCGGGTTGAGCAAAAGGTTCTGGTGGAGAGGATTGCCCCAAGTTGGATAATTTTTTCTGATGGTTTTTCCCTCAGTCGCTGGAAATATTATGTGAAGAGGCTCATGGATCTCTTTTTTTCAACTATCCTGCTTGTGGGGAGCTTGCCTGTTTTGCTGGTGACTGCTCTGCTTATCAAGCTGGAGTCGGCTGGGCCGGTTTTTTATTTTCAGGAAAGGGTAGGTGAAGGGAACAAATCGTTTCGAATTATTAAGTTCCGTTCCATGCAGCAGGATGCAGAAAAAAACGGGGCGGTCTGGGCCAAACAAAATGATGATCGGGTAACTCGGGTGGGCGAGGTGATCCGCACCCTGAGAATTGATGAGTTGCCGCAGCTTTGGAACGTATTGAAAGGAGATATGAGTCTCGTAGGTCCACGACCTGAACGACAGATTTTCGTTGATCAACTGGCCAAGAAAATACCTTATTACACGATTCGTCATGAGTTGAAGCCGGGTGTGACAGGGTGGGCTCAAATCTGTTATCCTTATGGTGCATCTGAGCTGGATGCCCTGAAAAAATTGGAGTATGATCTTTACTACATGAAAAATTTATCGATCGCTTTTGATCTCATGGTAATTTTCAAGACAGTAAAAACAGTTCTTTTTAAAAAAGGTTCCAGGTAATGCATGAAGAGGTCGTGATAAAAACCCTCAGATATCCGGATAGTGGTGTGTAATAATGAATGAGATTGAGTCGCAGAGCAAGAGTGTTGAGGCACTGAAGTCATTTAACAATATTATTGTGACAAGCCGTCTGTATCCTCCAGATGCTCCCCAGGTAGCAACGGCTATAGACAGGGGGTACAAAATACTCAAAGACCACTTGCGGTTATATGGTGATTTGAGTTGTTCTGTACAGGGGGGAGAATCCTCTCTTTGCGGGCAACCGCTTAAACAGGAAACACTCGATCTCTTCCCGAATCTAGTCGTCTATCGGCAGTTACGGCTACTTGGTCTGGCGGAACTCATTATAAATTCAACGATAGACCGTTTTGCGTTTGGCCAACTTATTTCTGTGTTTAACGCCTCCGCTGCAAAAATCAAGATGGAGGGTGGTGGGGCAGAATATATTACCAGTCTGGGGTTGGCGAGCTATTTCCCGGACGAATCAGGTTCTCAAGATAAAATTACAATAAATAAAGAACGTACAGACGATTTGCGGTCTAGAAATCTGGTAAGTGTTCGACCGGAAATAGTGGCGTGTGTTTTTGATAAGGATAAGAGACCCGTCATTGCAGCAGAGCTTAAGAAAAAAATGGCGACCACGGAAATGGCAATCGATATCCTGGCCGCCTGTGTAGCGTATATTCTGTTGGATGTTCAGAAAGAAAAGATGATTGTAGCATCGCCAAATTTCCCCGTGATGCTTGAAAAGGCTGATACGCTAATTGAAGCAAAAGACAGGGAGACCGTGGCTCTGGGACTTGCAAAAGTATTTGTCGAGAGTCTTAAGGAGCCGGCCCTCTGTGTTGTTTTGGCCCAGCAATACACAGATGGTTTTGGTAGCCTGTTGTATAATGGTTTGATGGTCTTTCTTTCCACAGAGCAACTTGCCGGGGTAATGGTACTTTTCAGGGAGCAACTCGCGAAAGCCAGACGAATTGGAGGAGTGCAATCTCCCCAGGTCCAGTTTCTTGGAAAGATACTGCTGGCACTGATGAACAGCAAAAAAGGGAAACATTTTCTGAGTACTCAAAAGGTAAGTAATCTTATCCACAAGGGCGAAAGAGAAAGGAAGAAGCAACGTCTTGAGGCTGGAATAAGAGGAATTCTGCAGGGGAATACCAGCCTGCTAAAAAATGAAGAGCTTCTTGATTATCTGCCCGAAGCTATCCAGCATATACAGAAAAGAAGTGGTGATGGAGATGTTGCGGTACTGTTGAAAGGTATGGTCGATTCTTTTAAAGAAGGTGTTGAAAAGACAAACCAATCTTTGCTGAACAGTATAATAACTATTGTTGAAAACTTCGCCGCCGATAGTCAGTGGAGTCAAATAGATCTCATTATCGAACCGCTTATGGAGGAAGTTCGAAAAGGTGGTGTCGGTGATGTATTGATGGAGAAGACTGCAACCCTTTTGCAACAAGTGATGCAAAAGAGTTGGCAGGCCGGAGAGAATGATCGTGGAGATAAAATACTTACCTTTTTGCATCAGATCCGCTTAGGAGATATACGCCTCGCCGCTTCAATAAAGACTATAGTCGCAAAGGTTCAAGATAAGGGAATTATACGGGCAAATTTGCCGAATCTGCTTGCTCAGTGTCTTCGTTCTCCAAAGGATAAAACACTCAGTTCCCGTTTGATATTTCAGGGACCTGTGGCTCTACGTTTTCTTGTTGACGCTCTCATTAAAGCCGACGAAGAATCCGATCGTCTTACACTTTTAGAACTTCTCAGTTCCAGCCCCAATTTCCTTTCTTCTGTTGTTCATGAGCGACTACAGGAACATATGCCCTGGTATGGTAAACGTAATCTTATCAAATTGCTTGGTGAGAGCGGCAATGAGGAAGACGCCGAGAGTGTTTTGCCCTATCTGAATCATGATGATTTCCGGGTACAGCGCGAAGCTTTCCTCACTCTCTATAAAGTAGGTGGGAGGAATCGGAAACGGTTGTTACTGAAAGCACTTGAACAATCCTCTGAATTGATAAATATTCATATAATTGAGGCTCTTGCCTCCTGCTGTGATTCAGAAGTCGCGGAAAAACTCGTTGAGATGGTGATGTCTCATGAGCGGTTCGGTGAGAAAAACCGAAATGATCTTTTGCTGCATTTGATGGAAACACTCGGTAAGTGTAAATGTTCAGCAGCTCAGAAAGGTATCCATGCGTTTCTTTCGACACGAGGGCAGCGGGCAACAAGAAAGATTTCTGCGGAGGTCTGGGCAGCGGGTGAAACGGCCTTGAGGACATTGCAGGACGAGATACAGGAAACACGGAAAAAACATCTTCAAGCCAGCCAGTTACGAAAAAATGCCCTCAAGCAGGCCGCAAAATTGAGCAAGATAGCGATGGCCCAGCGAGTGATCACAGGGCTGCCACAGGAACAGGCCGTTCGAACCCTTCTTTCACGGGGGCAGAAAAACGAAGCTGCGGAACAGATACTTGAACTTATCGAAAGAGCTGCCCGGTTACGTAACTTTGTACAGGCTGAATCGTTGAGGGAGTGGCTTATTGAAATTGACTCAGTTGAGCTTAGTCGGATACTTCGGGCTGCAGAGATTATTGATAGCGCGAAGGTCGCATCTATTGATAAAAGTCATCTGGAGATTTGGGGTGGATTGTATGATATTTTGACCACTGACGAATTCAGTGCAGTCTATCATGCACTCAAGCATACACACTACGATAATGAAGAGCTTGTCATCGGTCAGGGTGCCTTGCAGGGATCCCTTTTCTTTATAAATTCAGGGAAGGTAAAACTCTATTTTGATGATAACGGCAGTGATGTATTAGTCAAAACCATGGGACGAGGTGAAATCTTCGGGAGTGAGGCTTTCTTTGAGGCGTCAGTTTGGACAATCTCAGTTGCCGCCATCGAAAAATCAGACATTTCTGTTTTGAAGGTGGATACACTTGAAGACTGGGCTGAAACTTTTCCAGGGCTTGAATCGAAATTGTCTGATTTTTGTAAAAAATCTGAAAAAATTGAGGACCTGATACGGCAGAACTCAACTGACCGACGGTTGAACCAACGATATAAAATCTCAGGTAGAGTTGTTTCGACACTGCTTGATAAACGTGGTCGAAGTATTGGCACAAATCAAAAAGTGGAACTCCGTGATATTTCTGAAGGAGGCATTTCTTTTCTGGTAAGGATATCACAAAAAGAAAACGCCCGTCTGCTACTCGGGAGGAAGATACAGATTAACCTGCCGGAAATGGAGAAATTCGGAGACGGCTTTACTCTCATCGGTGATATTCTGTCAGTAAGGAACACCTTTGCTGTGGAGAATGATTATTTGCTGAATATGAAATTTGACAAATTATTAGACCGGAAACAACTGGACGATATTGTCATAGCTATGCCTTCTGAATCACAGGCGATCAAATAAATGTCAATTCAGGTTCGTGCCGACCACATTGTTTCATCCGGAGCATGTTATGTCCGAAGGTAATGATGTAATTTCCCAATTTTATCTGAAGCATCTGGGTGGTGAATGGCAGGAAAAATTCATCTCTGATTGTCCCTTTTGTAAAGATCATGGCTATGATCAAGGCCGCCTTATTGTTTTTCTTAATAAGGATAGTTTCTTCCATGGTTATTTTCGATGTCTTAATCGTTGTGTTCCTGGTGGCTTTCCAGCTTGGTTTGCCCGTCTTGCCGGTATTCCGCTGAGTGAAGTTCCGGATTATGACCAAGATAAGGAAATTGTTAAGGAACAACCTGATTTCCCGGTAGAAAATATCAATGACGAAATACGTGCATTCAGGGACAGGATCACTGACCCTGTATATAAAGCATTCAAGCAGAGCGGTATTGCAAAAGCTGCTCTGATGGAAATGGGGGTAGGGTTCAACGGTCGATATATAGTTTATCCTTATATTCAGGAGGATGGTAATTGTTATTCGGCTCGCTGTGTCTACCCTGAAAGGTCGGAAGATTATTTTTGGCACGGTAAGGAAGAATTCAGTACAGAGCCCTTTAACATCTTTAATATTCAGGATATTAAACGTTGTGAGCAAGGGGCACTTTTTGTTTGTGAGGGCGAAGAAAATCTCCTCACCTTGAAGCAACTCGGTTTTCCAGGAATTGCGGTCTCCCATTATAATGTTTTGGAAAAAATCCCTACGCTGCTGTTTGAAAAGGTGAAAACGCTCTTTATTTGTGTCGCAAATAGTCTTGAATCGGAGAACAGTGCCAGAAATCTAGCATCCAGGGTCGGTTACAAGGCCAGAATCCTGGACTGGCCAACACAGAGCCCTAAGCAATATAATCTTTGGCAGCTGGCAAAGGATTCAGGGAAAGCATTTGGTGAGAAATTCGGACAGATGTTAAAAACGTCCCATGCTTTTTCTCCTTTTTCATCACCTCTGCGGGAATATCACAGTTTCTTAAAAACTCTGGAAAAAGAACAAGGTGAAGAATTCCTGAATTTGTCTTCAGGGTTTCCCCTCATGGATGCAGCCCTTGGTGGTATCCATGGCATCAATGTGATAGGAGGTGCCCCTAAAGTTGGGAAATCGACCTTTATGATCCAGATCGGATCAGAGATGGCCTTGAGACAGATTCCTGTTCTTTATTATGACTTTGAAAATGGTCGGCAGAAAATGTATCAGCGAACTTTGAGCCGACTTGCTCGATTGTCAACCGACCAATTGAGAGAACAAGGATTAACGGAAGACCAGAAAAGAAATTATGAGTCGGCCCGCCGAAAACTCCAGAAAATGTTTTTTTTCTGGCGAGTTATAAATGATCGCAAGGTTACACCTGAGCTGATGCGTAAACATATCGATTTTATCCGCCACGAAACGAGAAGTGAATATACTGTGGTGGTGATCGATAGTTTGCATAAACTGCCGTTTAACCAATTCACAGAGAGACGCACCGGCATTGATGCCTGGTTGCGTCAGATGGAATCTATCCGCGATGAGTTGCAGGTGTCTTTTCTCGTGATTTCGGAACTTTCCAGAGGTGTTGCAGGTTCTTATCTCGAAGAACCGCATCTTGGCGTTTTCAAGGGATCCGGGGATATTGAATACAGTGCCGATAATGCCATGGTGCTCCACCCCACAGCCCCGGAAAGAGGTGGGGCTGCAGGTTCTGCAGGAAAAGGAAACACACTTTGTCTGGTGGCAAGCAGGGAACATAGTCCTGGCAGGATTGCCAACTACTGCCAGGATTTCCCTTATTGGGGGTTCACGGAGCAACCAATGCCGGAAAAAGAGTAATAGCCTGATAGCCAATTACAACTGTTCGTCTTTCTGCCATTGCTCCAACGCTGCCAATGCCCTGTCCGCCCGTTCCTGTCCTCTGAATTTTTTCCTGATTTTCTTCTCCCAGGCTGGAAAAAGTCCGAAGTTTATGTTCGATGGCTGAAAACGAGCAGGGTCGCTCTCGGTGAGATGGTTGACCAGAGAGCCAAGGGCGGTCTCACGTGGCGGAACGACGGGAGACAGCTCTTTTGTCAGGCGAGCAGCATTGATTCCGGCAAGTAGCCCCATTGCTGCGGATTCCACGTAGCCCTCAACCCCTGAGAGTTGACCTGCCAACAACAAATCAGGCCGGATCCTGAACTGCAGGGTTGGCCGCAGCAGCTCAGGCGAGAGCACAAAGGTATTGCGATGAATAGAGCCGAGTCGGGCAAATTCTGCCTGTTCCATTCCGGGAATGAGTCGGAAAATCCGTTTTTGTTCAGCGTAGGTTAACTTGGTCTGAAAACCGACCATATTATACGTAGTTCCTGCCAGGTTTTCCTTGCGAAGCTGCACCACGGCGTAAGGATCCTCTCCTGTTTTAGGGTCTGCAAGTCCGACAGGTTTCATCGGTCCAAAACGCAGGGTTTCGTCACCACGTGACCTGATGACCTCTATAGGCAGGCATCCTTCAAAATATTTAGCGTCCTCAAAGTCCTTTAGCGGCATACACTCAGCGTTGCCAAGTTCATTGATAAAGTTCAGGTAGGTCTCCTTGTCCATTGGACAGTTCAGGTAATCCCCGGGGCCATCATCGTAGCGCGATTTACAATAGATAATGTCCATGTTTAATGAGTCAGCGTCTACAATCGGTGCAATGGCGTCATAAAAGGCCAGCCGTTTCTTGCCGGTGAGCTCTGCCAGCGATTCGGCAAGAGGGTTGGAGGTCAGTGGTCCGGTGGCGAGTATAATGGGGCTGCCAGATTGTTCAGGGATTTTCAATACTTCTTGCCTGTCTATCTCGATCAGGGGATGCTCTTCCATTATTTCGGTGATTCGGGCAGCAAATGTTTCCCTGTCCACCGCAAGAGCCTTGCCTGCGGGTACCTGGGTCTCGTATGCTATTCGTATGATCAAAGAGTTGCAGAGATGCATCTCCTCTTTGAGCAGCCCGACAGCAGATGTTCGATCATTTGACCTGAGTGAATTGGAGCACACCAGTTCACCAAGTTTTTCTGATTGATGCGCGGGGCTGAAACTCAGCGGTTTCATATCTATGAGATGAACTTTACAGCCTCTCTCGGCAGCTTGCCAGGCAGCTTCACAACCCGCTAATCCCCCGCCTATAATTGTAATTGTCTGCTTATTTTCCATGGGATATGTTTATTTAATAGAAGATTTTAAAACGTTGAGGTCGATTGTCCTTTAGGCTTAAAAGGCAGAACCTGAAAGATCTCCTTTTCGGGGAGGGAAGTTGGAAAGAGATACACTCACTTACCGAGAAGATTGCAACCATGCTTCATGCAGAATCGATTATTTGTTTCCGATCAGCAAGAATAAAATAAAGAAGTCCAGCAAATTGGAGGAGTATCATCAGACCGAATCCGGTCTTGAAACCAGTTGCAGAAAGAGCAATTTCACCATTGGTAAAGAAATCAACAATGCCCCCAATAGCCCATTGAGCTGCGAAGGCTGTGATAAAGACCAGTAGATTAATTGCAGTGGTTACCCGGCCAGACAGATACACCGGAAAAGACTGGGAAAGAGCGGAATAAGCGATGATACCTGAGGTTCCAAGAAATCCAAATGCCAGCCAGATCGGAATACTCCAGTTAGTGTGACCAAAAATCAACAACAGCTGCACGATCATAAACAGGGTCATGCCGGCTACTGCGGTGGTGGTAACGGAGACCCCGCGCTTGCTCAGCCGTTCTGCAATAGAACCAAGAATAATAAATCCTGCAATCATGGCAACTGCGACCCAGAACAGGAGTCCTGCCACTGCCGTTCGCTCGAATTTGGCAACATGAGTGAGCCATGGTCCGGCCCAGAGCCCCTGAATGGCTAAAAAAGCAGCCTGGGACATGGTCGTCAGCGGTGCAGTACGCCAAAATTTTCGGCTGGTAAAGATCTCCCGGATTCCACGAAGCTGGTTTTGCAGGCTTTCTCCGGTACCTTCGATCTTTTTTTCAGGGACTATAAAGAAAACAGCAACTGCAGTTAAAAGTGTCAAAAAAGCCAGGCCCATAAACACACCTCGCCAGTCGGTAAACTGTAAAGTCGCTTCAACAGGAGAGGTGGCGGCCAAAGCTCCAAGACCTCCGGCTGCCATTTGGAATCCGTTTATCAGTGGCCATTTTTCCCTGGAAAACCAGAGGGTATAGCCTTTGAAAGCAGCCATGAGACAAGCGGATACACCAAATCCGATCAAAGCGCGTCCCACAATCAGCCCGGTGAGGTTTTGCGCCAGGGAAAAAACAAAAGCGCCGAGTGCCGCAAACACAAGGAGTATAGCTTCCACCTTTCGGGGACCAAAGCGATCGAGTAGAACGCCGAGTGGCAGCTGGAATGAGGCAAAGGCAATGAAATACGTTGCAGTGAGCAGGCCAAGTGCCGAGGGGCCGACTCCAATGTCTGCGATAAGGTCGGGAGCTATTACCGCATTTACTACACGGTACAAATAGGATATAAAATAGCCGGCAGCAAAGGGAAGAAAGACCCTGCAAATGGTTAAGGGGGGAATGGTCATTTGGGAAAAGTGAGAAAAGGCCTTTCGATTGTCTTCCATTATTTATGATACTCGACAATAACGCGCAATTTTCTTCTTCCCCAGGCAAGTGCTTCGCTGTGGGAATCAAAATAGAGATCAATCCGACTCGGTCCTTTAATCGCGCCCCCCCTGTCTTCCACCACACCCCACCCATAGCCCGGAACGTACATTCGGGTTCCAAAGGGGTAATATTTCGTGTCAGCGGCAATGGTGCCGTCCTGCGGGAGCAGATACCATGGGAAAAGGATAAGACGAACAGGTATCATCCATGGACGGGAGATGGAATCGGTGGAGAACAACCCCTCCTCGGGTTCGTAGGGGACAGTGTTCCTGGCTGTAAGGCCACTGTACGCTCTGCCGGCACTGGGGCCGGAACTGACGTATCGGTTCCAGAAATCCAGTTTGAGCATGTGCCAGCTACCGCGTTCCCAGCTGCAACAACTTGAGCAGCCACAATAGGCGGTGGTTTGCATTACTTTTCCAACCGGCGGCTTGGCACAGCCGCTGAGCAGCATTACACTTAGAATTGAGAAAAGAAGGAGTGCTTTTCCACATTTGCTCCAGCAAGATGTGCTACTCATTTTGTCTTTTTGCATCATGATTACATCCGCACTTATGTCTGATTTGATATGAAAGATAAAATCTCAAAAAGTTCGACGTCTTTAACAGTAGCATGTCGAAGAGGTCGACGATAGGAAACAATTATATCATCAATAATTTCAAATCAAAAGAGACTAAATCGTTTTATTCAGAGTTGAGCTTCCTCAATACGATAAGAATAAGAGTCTTGTGTGTTGATGAAATGGTCATAAGTCCTTTCAACAATCTCTCGATAGATGGCAAGCTTTGTGCGAACGTCGCTCACAGTTCTCAGGTTCTATAGAACCATTTTTTTACCTCATCTTTGGTGAAATGTTTGACCACTGGTCGGCCATGGGGACAGTGTGAAAACAAATCAGCCTTGGCCATTCCGCTGAGAAGAGTGTCTATTTCCTGTTTCGAAAGTGCTGTCCCAGCTTTAACAGCAGCTTTGCAGGCCATTGTAGCCAGGATAGTATCAAGAAATCCTCCTGCATCCCCTTTGCTGTTCTCGCTGCCGAATTGTTCCAAAATATCAAGAAAAAGTTCACGGGCATTGGCCAGCCCAGCCAGTGCAGGAACAGCGGATATAATATAGGTGTTGCCGCCGAATTCCCGAATGGAAAAACCAAATCGATCTATTTCCTCTTCGTTTTTTTCCACCAACTGGGCTTGAAAAAGTGAAAGTTCAACAGTTTCCGGAAACATCAAGGTCTGTCGGACAATAGTATTGTCCAGATACTGATTTCGCAGTTTTTCGTAAAGCAGCCTTTCGTGAGCGGCGTGCTGATCTACGACCAGGAGTCCTTCACTGGTCTTACAGAAAATATACAGATCATCATACTGACCGATAACCAGCAAGTTGTGAGTTATTGATTTTTGTTCTTCTCTGACTGTTTCCTGTTGATCCGGCTGTGTCCTTTTTTCGAGAGGTATTTGCTGGATTGGCTCGGCTGTGGCAAAAAGAGGTTGGGTCTGTGGTAGCGCAGGCCTTGGGTTGGGTTTATCTTTTGTTAAAGGATGACGACTTTCATTGGAACCAGATAACTGATGAGTTTTTTGCTGTTGCAAATCATCGGTTGGCTGTTCAGTTGAGTCATCTGACGAAACAAAAGCGTGTGCGTCTGATTGCTCAAATTCCAATGGAATCGGTGTCCTGTCGATGGTTCTATCCGGTCCGAAAAGAGAGGCCTTTACTGCCAGCTGATGTTCTCTCATCGCTTTAGAAACCGATTGACTGAGGAGGGTGTGAACGTCTTGAGAATTTCGGAACCGAACTTCATGTTTTGCCGGATGCACGTTGACATCAACTTCCTCTGGTGGCAGAACCAGATGTATCAGGCCTGAAGGGTTTTTACCTTTCATTAAAAATCCGCGTAACCCTTCGGTTACACCGTGAACGATCATTCTGTCCCTTATTGCCCGGCCATTTACAAAGATGCGCATCTTCGCCGGTCCCAGGGTTACCTTTTCTGGTGGTACTAGAAAGCCAGATACAGAGCGTGTGCTCTTTGAATGTCCTACTGTCCCGACTGGAATAAAAGGGTTGTCGAAGTGCATGATGTTACCAAGTCGTTGTTCTATAGACAGGGCATTGTCAAGGTATATGGTATCTCTCCCGTCAATTCGAAGGATAAAAGTTACATCAGGAGAGCCTAAAGCATAATTTTTCACTACTTCATCGATATGACCAAGTTCCGTGCGAGCAGTCCTTAAAAATTTACGTCGGGCTGGGGTGTTACCAAAAAGGTCGCGTACCTCGAAGGTCGTACCGAAGCTACAGCCGACTTGATGCACTTTGGTTAATTTGCCAAAGTTCAACACCACCCTTGTCCCAAGCTCAGCCTGTTCAGGGCGGGAGGTAATAGTGAGTTTGGAGACAGAACCGATAGAAGGTACGGCTTCTCCGCGAAAGCCAAGGGTGTTTATAGCACCGAGGTCGGTTTCTGTCTGGATCTTGGAGGTTCCATGACGTTCAAGACTTAAGAGCAGGTCGTCTTCATCCATTCCTTCTCCGTCATCAATGATACGAATCAGTCTGGTTCCGCCTCCCTCAATTTCAATTTCAATGCGGCTGGCTCCGGCATCCAGACTGTTTTCAAGGAGTTCTTTAACAACAGATGCAGGGCGTTCCACAACTTCGCCTGCCGCTATCTGATTGGCGAGTTGCTCGGGGAGTATACGGATTTTTGACATGTTACTGAATTTCCTGTTGATAGATCATTGGCAGATGTTACAGTGTTCCAACATCAATTAACGAGTGCCTTTTCAAACAGTTGAATATTACCATGAGTGTCTAGATAGTGTCACCTCCTAAACCAAACAGCACAAGGAAGAGCCCGGCTGGAAAACCAGCGGTTCGTCGCAAGGTCTATACAGAAAAACATATTTCGATTTTCCTGATTACCATCTGTCTACTGCAGACAGCTTTCTTGGGAAGTTTGCTTTTTTTGCTGATTAGCCTGCGAATACCTAATATTAGTACGGTTGCCAGATATAAGCCAGCTCAGGCAACCATTATTTACGACAGTAAGGGACAAATCGTCGAGCGAATGTATACCGAAAATAGAACGGTAGTTCCTCTTAAGGCTATGTCACCCTTTTTGCCCAAGGCTTTTGTTGCCGCTGAAGATGGCCGGTTTTTTGAGCATCCCGGGCTCGACTTTTTTTCGGTTCTCCGAGCGGTAATCATTAATTTTAGAGAAGGTTCGAGGAGCCAGGGGGGGTCGACAATTACACAGCAGGTCGCCAAATCGTTACTTTTGACTCCGGAAAAGACGTATGTGCGTAAATTCAAAGAAGCTATCTTAGCTTGGCGAATCGACAAACTCCTCAGCAAAGAGGAAATCCTTTACATCTATCTCAATCAGATCTATCTAGGTGAAGGGGCCCACGGAGTTGAGGCAGCGGCCCAGATCTACTTTGACAAAAGTGCAGCTAACCTCAGCCTTGGTGAGTGTGCACTCTTGGCCGGCTTACCGCAAGCACCAAGCAGGTATGCGCTTTTCAGTCATCTCGACAGGGCGGTTGAACGGCAGAAATATGTTCTCAACAGAATGGCTGCTGATGGTTTTGTCAGTGCAGAAGCAGCAAAGAAAGCCTATGACGAGGTGGTCAAACTCAGTCAGCGTAGCCAACAGGCAATTGACGAAAATGGCTATTATCTGGAAGTGGTGAAAAAACAGGCTCGTGAAATATTGCACGAACCGTTACAGACCGCCGGCGCAAAAATATATACTCATTTAGATTCAAGACTTCAGGAAAAAGGCCTTGCAGCCGTACGCCACGGGGTAAGAGCGAGTCTGAGTCGACAGACGCTGGCCGGGAATAAAATTGAGGCCGTTCCCCAAGGCGGATTGGTTTGTATCGAAACGGCTTCGGCAAGGGTGAGGGCACTCGTAGGAGGCACGTCCTTTAAAAAATCACCATTCGATCGGGCAAGCCAGGCTAAAAGACCGGCTGGATCGACATTTAAACCATTTGTCTACACAGCTGCATTAAATCTGGGCTGGTCCCCCAGTTCCCTCATCGACGATAGTCCAATCACTGTCACCGGAAATAACGGCAAAAGCTGGAGCCCCAAGAACTACGGCGGTATTTATCATGGACAGACAACCCTTGCGGACGCTCTGGCCCATTCTCTTAATGCCGCCACTGTACGGATTATGCAGAAAATTGGCTACAAAGTGGTGCATGAAGTAGCCAGGAAGGCAGGGTTTAAATCGAAATTACCACCGGATCTTTCCCTGGCACTTGGGTCTGCGGATGTGACACTTCTGGAGTTGACCGACGCTTATACTCCTTTTGCAGGAGACGGTAGTATTACAGAACCTTCATTTATCAGTAAAATAGTACTTGCTGATGGGTCCATTATTTACCCTGAAAAAGAGAGGAGCCGACAGACAGTTGCTGGGCCACAAGTAATGGGACAGATGCGGACAATGCTTAGAGGGGTGGTAACCGAAGGTACAGGCAAAAGGGTTGCAGACGTCCCTGGAGTCAGGGGCGGGAAAACAGGCACCTCAGATGAAAATCGTGATGCCTGGTTTGTGGGATATGATGCGCGGTACACCACCGGAATATGGGTGGGAAATGATCGAAATCAATCAATGGGCACACATGACAGCGGCGGGTCAACTGCAGCGCCGATCTGGCGTGATTTTATGTTGGCTATTCGGAATGACTAGGTTTAGTTTCATTCCAGTTGTTGATTTCAAATATCAGGCATCGAAGTACGTTTTAATATTTTCTAAAGTAAAAAGCCTCACTTTGATCAACTGATCCAAGAGAGGCTTTTGGCTTTAGAGCTGCGGAGTGCTGGATCTGTCAACCAAAGATACCTTTCAGAGTAAAGAAAAAAAGCATTGCCATGATTGCTCCGGCAGGAAGGGTTACCAGCCAGGAGATGACGATATTCAGCACAACTCTTAAATCAAGGGCACCGATTCCCCTGGCCAGGCCTACCCCTAAAACTGAACCGACGAGGATGTGGGTGGTGGAGACAGGAAGACCGGTTCGAGAGGCAATCACAACCGTAGTCGCCGCAGCAAGTTCCGCGCAGAAACCACGGGAAGGAGTGAGCTCGGTGATTTTTTTGCCGACTGTCATCATAACACGGTAACCGAGGGTGATAAGGCCGAGCACGATGCCGCCTCCGCCCAGTAATAGAATCCATAATGGCAGAGCCGAGGATTGCATAACCTGCCCGCCAGAACTTATAATACTGTAAATTGCAGCCAAAGGGCCGATGCCGTTGGCAACATCGTTGGAACCATGGGCAAAGGCCATGGAGCATGCAGTAAAGAGCATCATGGGGGTGAAGACTTTCTCGACACTTGCGTAACTGAACGATTTATTAGCTTTCGGGTCGTCTTTGATCTTGCGGATAAACGACCAGCCAATGGTTGCTGTCAGTAATCCAAAAGCAGTTGCTGCAACGAAGCTTTCGATGGTGGTCAGTTTTAAATGGAGATGGCTGAGACCCTTGAAAAGAGTGACTAAAGAGATAACAAAACCTACCAGAAAGATGTAAGCGGGTGCGTATTTCTTGGCATTTTTAAGGGGATCATCGGTATTGAAAATGAGTTTTCTGGTACTCATCACCAGCAAAAATGAGATAGTTCCACCAATAACCGGTGAAATGATCCAACTCATAACCACACCTACGACCTCGTTCCATCTGACAGCATCGGGACCTAGACCGACCATTCCAAAGCCGATGAGGGCGCCGACAATTGAATGGGTTGTGGAGACTGGCCATCCCTTTGCCGAAGCTATCATTAGCCAGACTCCTGCCGCAAGCAGAGATGCAAGCATACCATAGACCAGGATTTCCGGATTACTGACAATTGAGCTGGGGTCAATTATGCCGTTCCTGATGGTTGCTGTAACGTGACCACCGGCCAGTACAGCACCTAAAAACTCAAAAATCATGGCAATGATGATAGCCTGTTTCACCGATACAGCCCCTGCACCGACAGATGTTCCCATCGCATTGGCTAAATCGTTCGCTCCGATTCCCCAGGTCATATAGAGACCAAAAATAATTGCCAAAATTAACATGGCGGTTCCATATGCTGCAATAATTTCCATTGGAATCCTCGTAAGTTATTTAGAAAGAAAAAGAAGCAGCCGGTCGGCCAGGTTTTCGGACTGATCAGAAATGACTCCAAGCATATCGATAACTTGGTACCAGAACATTACTGAAACGGGATCAAGGTCTTTTTCAATGGAGAACAGTTTCTTTTTGATGCGGTGCACGATCTCATCGATGTTGTGTTCGCTTCTTCGAACTCCGGCTATCATGTTGGAAACTTTGTCGAGTTCCCTGCCGGCAAAGCCAACTTCCAACAGTTCATCGAGTTGTTCGATCATGTCTTTGGCTGCGGCAGAAATCTCCATTGTGCCTTCAAGAAGCTCATCCAACAACGCCTTTATTCCTTCCGGTACAGTCATTTCTCGGAAAAGAAAGGTTTTGCCTATGTCTTCAGCGGTGTCTGCTATTTTATCCTGATCTCCGATGAGACTGAGGAGGTCCTCACGATCAACGGGGAGGAAGAGGGATCTCGGTAGATTCAGTCTGAAGGTGGACTTCAGTTTGTCTGCCTCTGTTTCGAGTTGATTAATCTGTTCGGCAAAATCTGAAACGAGAGAATTGTCTTCCCGATAAACAGCGTCAAACAACGGTGGGATCAAACAAACACAGGAAAACACCACTCTCATGTGTTGTTGGATAGGTTTGAATGGTGACCCTCGAAGAAGACCGGACAAATGACGATTTGACATGATTGGCATGATACAGCAACCTCCTGAGCAGAATGTATCCTTTAGGTACGGTTTTTTATCAAAATGTACGATCTCAAGGTCTGCGTATATGAGTGTTTTCAATATAAGCGTAACGATAAAAACGTGGTGATTTTGACCGCTTCAATACTAAGTTTACCGGGAAAGTCAATCGATTTGTTGTGAATTGTAAATCATTGTTTGTCGGCGATTAAATGTTTGAATGATGACCTGAGTATTTCTTCAACAATATCGTCACGCTTTCCAACGGATGCTTTTAAATATAATCAGCAGTTCTGCAAATAAGAGATAATTTTATCTGAGATCGTTGATCAGCTGGGCGAGCGGTTCCGCCGGAAAACTTATCGGCATAAATCTATTACCGGTCTGGATAAAGATGCTTGGCCCCTCTGTCTGCGCACTATAAATTATGTGGTGATTTTTGATAGCACCTGCATGCAACCAGAAACTGCCAAAGGGGTCCATCGGAGTATGGCCAACAATAAATCTGGTTTTCTGAGGGTAGTCAAGGCATTTTCTGAGCCTTTTTACGTCCCTCTTCGAATAGCCAGCAGGGTGATTTGTCCGTCGTAACCTGTTATTTGTCAGTTCTCCGGCAAGTTTTTTGTTGTCCGCAATATTGATAAGATCGTCTTTGGTAATATCATTGCGTGGAGGACCGGCATGGCAAGCAATGAAACTGTCTGAACAGATAATATATGGCAGTCGGTCATAGAATATTTCCATCTCTTTTACATATTCCTGGCCACGTTGTTCAAGGAGTGTTTCAAGGAAAAGGACACCCTGAAGAAAACCGTTTTTGTTGATTTCAGGATCAAAGCTGTCGTGATTTCCCCGGATATAGAAAAAATTTTCCGGGAATTTGAGTTTGAGTTGAAAAATGAGATCCATGATAAGAATTGAGGTCTCAAACTTGTCCATCTCGTCAATATTTTCAGAATGGACAGCATCTCCTAGTAGAATAAGATTTGCTGTTTTCATCCTCAAGCAGTCGAGCAAGCAATTTTCGCTGAGAATTTTCAGGAGATTGTCTACTTGGGCATGCAGGTCGCCTACAATGACAGGGACAGCATTTCCTGTAATTTCAACCAATCCGCCAGGATTACCCCTTCTGTCCTTGGGCCGAAACGGTTCATGAAGGAGAACTGTATTCACTTCTCTAATGATTTGCAGTGCCTTGTCGGGAGGGAATGGCTCAATTTTCTGGCCAAAAATTCGTCGAATATCAAGCAGTGCATTATATCTGCCCAGTTCAAGTTGTTCCCGGTAATCGTGATTGTCGATTCTGAACGATTTTTGTTTCCCGTTCTGTTGCCAGGGGAGTGAGCAGAAGATCGCCCCTTCGGTTGGTGACACTCACATGTCGTTTGGCAACTGAATCATTAAAATGAAACAATTCGTTGAAATCATTATTAGCCTGCCCGATAATTATTGTTTCACCCACACGAATTCGGACAAAACCGTTAATTTTTCGAGTGGAACAGCCTTGCTCGGTATTAATAATCCAGTTCTTATCAGCGGCTTTTTTCTTGATGCCCAGTGCTATTTCCGGTTGAAATCGCAAAGGTATATCGCCGACTATGAGCTCAAAACATCTGCCATCATGGGCGATTCTCCCGTCGCGTTAAGATGTTGAGGTTCATTGTCCAGTGTCAGCCACTGGATGGGATAGCGCCTGCGGATGAGCCATTTCCATCCGGCGATTCTTTTCAGGCTTGGTCGCCTGGGTTTTCGGCCAATTGTCCAGCGGGGTACATTTGCCACCCCTTTTTCGGCAATTCGCATAGGTGGTTTATCCAGACTTTTGCGGAGATAGATATTGAGTCCGGCTCTGTGCATATAGAGGGCAACTTCTCTATATACGGCGACTTGCTGCCTCACCATTTCCAGGGTGAGTTTCTCGTCTACCGGGAAATATCCCTGGCTTTGCCGGTCGGTTCGCTGTTGGTAAATGGTTGACGGACTTGGAATAAGAAACTCAAAAATATAGCGGTGACGCCAATCGGTTTGTAGAAAGTTCTTCTTTGAGAGGCGGAATTTTAATTCTGTCGAGTTCAAGTTCCAGGGGAATACCGCTGTCTAGCCATTCTTTATCGAAAACAGTAAGAGCCTCTTTATGACCACGAAAAGGCAGTCCAAGGTGGACTTCCCGGGGTCTATATATAAGGGATTGATCTTTCCACCAACCCTTCTGGGTTAGATCGAGGTATCCTTCATTCGGCCATCCTCGTATCTGTTCAATGTAGTATGATTTCCCGGCGCCCGGAGGGCCCGTGACCACAAGTTGTAGAAATTCCAAACCTATAGGCAATTCAATTCCGCGAATGTTTTGGAGTTCCTTAATAGGTTCAAGAATCTTTTTTAAAGGGTCGGTCATCGTAGAAGGCTGGTTCCTAAAGGATGATTGGGAAAAAGGGATGGTGATAGAAAAATGTTTTTGGTCGTTGCGTCATATCTTTAGAAATTCTGGACAAAGGTTAGTTTCGTTGAATATACACCCTGGATAAATGAAATGGAAGGTCGCAAAACTGTGACTCTCGAAAGGATTGTAGGCAATCCCTTATGAAAAAGTTAAAGTAACACATTACCGGTATGTTATGTTGCTTGCTGTTTCGTTTAAGATGGGGTAGAAGTTCGTTATTCACATAACGAGGAGGAAAGACTATGGAAATAATTATCGGATCAATTCCCCCCTTGATGCCTCAGAGTCAGAGGCTGCCCCAGAGGAATAGTTCTGTTATAAAGGCTGAACTGTTACACGTGAGGCCTCCTAGAAGAGGGATCGCCGGACCGTCAGGCAGGGAGCGTCGCAACAGTAAGGTTAATGACCCGCGCACGGGTAGGGTCCTTACTATTATGGTTCCCGATGCCAGTCAGCTTCCGTCTGATATGACTAGTGCCAAATACGATGTGTCTATTCGTCTTATTCGTCGATAGGTTGAAAGTTTGTAATCGTTCACGGTACACATCCAAAGACTGCATAACCCGAACCTGTAGCCGTTCATCCAGTGGTCCAGATTCGTTCAAGCAGTCATCCGAGCTATAGTTGGCTATGCGAGGTGGCCTGATCGGGCGAAAATGGGGTGCTGGTGAACGGTTGCGAGAATTTGAAGGTCTGTCTGCTTGATGAAGGGCCTTTATATTACTACTCCCTGTGAGGGGTAAAGTGGACCTCTTCGCCTGGATCAATAAAAGGTGGCTTAATTTTTTTTCCTTAAGTCCGACTGCAAAATCCAAAAGCGGATTTGCCCAATTTTGTGATAGCGGATACCGTCATTACGTAGCTGCCGTCGGTAAAGCCCGGAATATATTTTTACACATAGTGGTGGAATTTTCTCAGTCACACCACTGCGTTTCACAAGGTATCCCGTCTCCATCACCATCCATCATAGTTCCCGGGCAATTTTGAAGATAGAACGTTGCTTCTTCGCAGGATCTCATCTGATTACAACGGGTCTTACCTGCACAATTGTATTTTGAAGAGCTTGCGGCGTTAGAATACTGTGGATCTGCTGGTATCCGTTGAACACTGCCTGATTCAAAATGATTGAAGATGGTACCACCAGCACCTATAAATAACGCAATGCAAAAAAACAGAAACTTCCAGCTACGTTTGGAACTATGCTCTTTGTAATGTTTTTTCTGTCGAGAGATGGGCTTTTTGACAATTGGTGCCACTCCTTCGATGATTGCATCAACAGCTTTGGTTTTTCCTTTGGCATCAGTTTGTAAATAATAAAAGATCGTATCCCCGGCCTTTGGCCTTCTTGGAAGATCTCTGTCGAAAGTAGAAATATGGACAAAAATCTCTTCCTTGCCTTTTTCTGGTTTTAGAAACCCAAAACCTTTGTCGTCAAGCCATTTGTTCAGAGTGCCTTTTGATCGAATGTTTGCCAATTTTTTCCTTTGCTTGAAAGATAGTTATTACTAACTGCTCTATGTGAAAATTAGTTTTTAAAAGATACTGTCATTGATATCATGCCGACAATGAGGTTGTCGGTAAATCGTTAGCGTCGACATCTAATGATATTTTATCAGCGAAACAGAATGGCCATTTTAACATTATTCCTGAAAATGATGATTGGTAGGAGAGATCTGAACTCCGATCGCTGTCAAAATCCAATATAGGTCTCTTTATTTTTGTAAATAAATCCCTCCGTTTTTTCACAGCTCCTTCTGCAGCTTTGTCGCCTCGGTCATGACGAACGTCATCTTCTCCTAGGTGGATGTACACCAATCTATCGCACCTTTCAATAAGAGAGGCCAGTCTATTATTGGCCTGGCATAAAATAAGTCTTATTGTCTATATTGGTATTTTGCTGTAGCTCTTGTCTTTACGAAAATTACCACGGTAATAGGACAATGACCTAGAGTTGTAGAAGAAGCAAACAACCGGATAAATTTCCAAAACAGGAGGATGAATTATGAAAGCACTCGTTGTGTATTCAAGTAAGACCGGAAATACCAAAAAGCTGGCAGAAGAACTCTATGACGCAGTGCAGTTCGAAAAAAAATTAATATCCATTTCTGATAATCCAGATCCGACCGAATACGGTTTTGTCGCAGTTGGTTTCTGGCTGAATGAAGGGGAACCTGATTCCGCTACGCAGGGTTTTTTGCCAAAGATCGGTAAAAAGGAAGTTCTTTTATTTACTACTTATTGTGCGGCATATAATTCTGACCACGCTAAAAATGCCTTGAAGAAGGCCAAAGAACTGGCTGCCCCTGCGCGTATTTGCGCTGTTTTCAGCTGTCTCGGACAAGCTTCTGAAGAGATATTGGAGCAAGCCGGTCAAGAAGATCCTCAACCTTCTTGGCTTGCAGATGCGCCTGCGGCCAAAGGGCATCCAGATGAAGATGATATCAGACAATTTATTCATTTGTTTAATAATTTGAATTTACCTTAAATTGTAACCCAGAACCACTTCCAACGGGTGAATCCAATGTGCGGGCAGCTTGATTATTTTCTGAATGTATTTGCTCTGCTGTGAACGGGTGGATCCATGGAGAACAGGACAAGTCTCACCTACACCCGCTCACACTACAAACCCTTTCAGATCAGAATGATTTGGCTTGGCACAGGAGGAAGAAGCCTACCAAGAGGTAATTTGAAACATATTTCTTGAAAACAGCTGGTGCCTTTCAAGTCACCATTCAATATAGCTATATGAACTTTTGAAATCTGAGTCGTCAGCGTCCTCCGCGTCAAATAATTCTACTATCTCTCAGAGACTTTGGAAAAAAACTACCACGAAAAATGGTTGCTTGTTACCTTCTTGGAAGACAGAGATGAAAGTACTGTCAACGCCGATTATGGTCGGAAATGGTGCAATTGTCTTGGTTGATTATCTGGAAGAATCTCGGATTTCGGAATGGTTTCAAGTTGTTAGGCTATTCGGGGTTCTGCAAAGGTCAAGAACACCCTCCCGTGTTGTTAGGTTTCCGATACACCTTCCTGATTTTCTTCACAGTCAACATCAACTTTGGGGTTAAATCAAGTAGGTCTATATTTATCCGCGCAATATTGATTTCGACACTCTTCCCCTACTCATTGATTATCTGTTGTCCGTTTTCGCAGTGATAGACTGTTGCATGGCTTCGCCCCCTGAAGTTTTGCTAAAACAGGACGAACATAATTTATAAAGCACATAAACGCAGAAACAGGATTCCCCGGTAAGCCAAAAAGCAGAGTATCTTTCAGGCGACAGACAAAAAGAGATTTGCCTGGTTTTCCAGTAAGCCGCCTAAGTATGCCATAGGAATCGATGTGAACAAAAAAGGAGCTATTAACCGCAATCGGCCATGGCCTTTGTAGAGGAAAATAATTGTCCCGAGAGTAGTTACTAAAATATTCAACGACAGTGAGATGGCGGGTATCGCCTGGGTGCTGGCTCCTAGAACGGCCAATAAAGCTGTGTAGGAACTTCCACCGCCTAAACCAACGGCAGAGTAAAAGAATGCGATGGTACCAAAAATAACGGCAGCAACCCAAATGGGAATAATAAGGTCAGACATACTATCTCCTTTCCAAAATAGGGAGGCATAGCAGTTTCCTGCTATACCCTATCGGCCTTAAACCATATCCTTTAAGGACCCAGGTTTTTCGGCTCGGAGTTATGGGTGAAATTCTGTCTACAGACAGGAATACAGGTTACAATAACTGTGCCATCGTGAACAGCAATGAAATAGAGAAATTAAGATGGCATCGATCCCTTTGTTTTGAAGCTATCCAGACAGTAATTTTAAAGTGAAACTACAGCACATGCCGCTGACAGACCTCTGAAAAAGAAAACATTGATCAGAAAATATGTTACAATTTCGAAACATCGTAAAATCTCTTTCATTCAAAATCTAAGCCGAAGCTATCAAATGTGCTGGTGGAGCGAAAATTGCAAAATAATAGAATATAGATCGTTACCAATTGTTGCTTACGCGGGGGCACCATGAAGCGTTTCAAGACTTACATCCTTTGTCTACTCATCGTCTTTTCGGCTATCCCAGCCAGCGGGACACAGCCGTCAATACGAGCCGGTGTCGCCAGCATGATCACGCCAGTCAGCGCGGTAAAATATTACCAACAAATCGTCGAATATCTCGGTGCCAGATTGGGAGTTCCGGCAGAGATGGTCCACCGGACCACCTATGACGAGATTGACGTCATGCTCGAAGAGGGTTCGGTCGATCTGGCGTTCATCTGTTCTTCGCCCTATGTGATCGATAACGAAAAATTTGGGGTCGAATTACTGGTCGCTCCCCTGGTGAAAGGGAAACCGTTTTATCAATCCAATATCATTGTCCATCAAGACAGTCAGATAAAAATGGTCGATGAGCTTCAAGGGAAAACATTTGTCTTTGTTGATCCAAAATCCAATACCGGCCGCCTCTATCCCACCTATTACCTGGCCAAGAAACACGAAACCCCGGAAAGTTTTTTTAGCTCGTATCTTTATAGTTACAGCCACAATAAGTCGGTAGAAATGGTTGCGAAAAAAAAGACCGATGGAGCAGCGGTAGACTCAATTGTTTATGATTTTATGTTGGCCACCAATTCCCCTTACGCAAAAGAAACAAAGGTCATTCATCGCTCTCCGCAGTTTGGCATTCCACCTGTTGTCGTTCCTCCCGGCTTATCTCCTTTTCTGAAAAGTGCCATTCGGGAGGTTTTTCTCAATATGCATAATGACCCGGATGGCAAACGGATATTGGATGCAATGAAAATTGAGAAGTTCATCAATGTGCCCGATAGCAATTACGATTCCATTAGAGCTATGGGTGCCTTTATGGACAACAACAAAAAGTTGCCGGACAGTCAGTCACTTCCTGCAAAAAAAGCTTCGGAAAAAACGTCTGACATTATCTACTTCGGTATATTGCCCCGAGACAATCCGAGGATCTCCTATGAGAAATACCAGCCGTTGATAGATTATCTGTCCAGGGAAACCGGTGAAAAAATCGAGCTGAAACTGGAAACAAGCTACAAGGATGTGGTCAATAGTCTGGGGCAGGGCAAGACCTCCTTTGCCCTCTTGGGGGCCCTTACCTACCTTGATGCCTTCAGTCGATATGATGCTGCTCCGATCGCCAGGAGCAAAACTGCCCGTGGGGAAGTTTTCTTCAGGAGTGTGATCGTAACCGACATTGATGGTTCTATTAAAGAATTGTCACAAATGGTTGATAAAAAATTTGCCTTTGCGGCACTCTGGTCCACCTCAGGTAATTTACTGCCACGATACATGCTCGCATGGTCGGGTATCCATCTCAACAATTTAGCTGAATACCAACACTTTAATTATCACGATACAGTAGCAAAGAAAATTATCAGTCATGAATTTGATGCAGGTGCAATCAGGTTGTCTACAGCAGAACAGTATCTTCAGTATGGATTAAAAATAATTGCCACATCGGATCCTATTCCCACTGGCCCTGTGGTTGTTTCACCCAAAACACCGTCTGACATTATGCGAAAGGTGCAAAAGCTCTGCTTTTGATGACCAAAAACACACAAGGCAAAGAAGTACTGAAAATGCTCGACCCTGATCTCCAAGGGGGCTTCGTCGCAGCATCTGATGCGGATTATGGTGAAGTAAGACAGATGATAAACAAAGTACCATTGACATGTGGTCTAGGCTGTCATCCAAAAAGAGTATTTTGATATGTTACAACATGTAACTCACTCTCTTCAAAAAAAATTCATACTGATAGCATTCATATCAGTTCTTGTTCTAGCTCTTATTGTAAGTTTTTTTGTAGCAACGAAAACAAGCTCAGCTCTTTATAATGCAACAGAACAAAAGGGGAGAATGCTCGCCAAGACGGTCAGTGTCCTCATTGTAAATGAGCTCATTTATGAGAAATTGGGACTCGTTGAGGAAGGCGGGTTAATAGACAATTATGTTCGTGAGTTGTACCAACGCCAGGAGCTGGAATTGGAATACGTTGCCGTCCTGGATAACAATCTTCAGGTAATATCACACAGCGATTTTGGTGAATTTGGCAAGTTTTATGAAGATCCCTTTGCTAAAGATGCTCAAGTTGCAGTCGATGTTCTTGTCAAGAAAACCAAACATGCAACGTCTCATACAGATGCCTTGGAATTTGCCATACCACTGTCCATTGAAGGAAAGCGCTGGGGGGTGCTCCTTTTTTCGCTTTCTCTGGAAAATGTAGAACGAGAGGCCAAAACAATACTCTTCCAGATACTGTCGCTTACCTGCATGGCCCTGCTATTCCTCTTTGTCCTTATATATTTCCTCAGCCAAAGGTTTATTCGACCCATCATTGATCTCTCCCAGGCAATGGCGGAGGTGGAGGTAGGAATGGTAGAAAAGACTATTCCGGTTAAAGGTAAAGACGAATTGTCGCAGCTGGCTGAGAGTTATAATGAAATGGTTCGCCGAATTCGCGAAGCCAACGAAGAAATGAAATTGGCACATGAAAAGCTTCTTCAATCAGAAAAACTGGCGACACTTGGCGTCCTTTCCTCAAGTGTCGCCCATAGGATCAATAATCCCTTGGGGGGGCTGTTTAACTGCGTACACATGCTACAGCGCCGAGGAGACGACCGAGAGTTCAGGAAGAATTATCTCGCCCTCATCGAAGAAGGATTGGACAGCATTGAAGAGACCGTCGGACAGTTGTTATGGACCGCGGGGAAGAGGGACGGTGAGGAAAAGCGCTCTGATGTTTCGGCCGTTCTTGCCGGTGTAGTGAAATTCCTGGATTACCGAATGAGGAAGCAAAGTATTTTGTATACAGAAGCTCTCACAGAAGGCCTTAAAATCCCTGTTGCGCCACACGATCTCGAGGAGATATTGCTCAATACCATGATAAATGCCATTCAAGCGATGGAAAGCGGTGGGAGGCTGACGACGACTGCCAGGAAGCAAGGCGATGAGATTATCTTACAGATTGAGGATACAGGTACAGGCATTCCAGGTGATAAACTGGACAAGGTTTTTGACCTTTTCTATTCTACCAAGAAGGCCGGTGAAGGGACTGGTCTGGGCATGTGGATGACTTATGAATTGGTCAAGAAATATAAGGGTAACATAGAGTTACAGAGCACAGAAGGGGCTGGCACAACCGTTTTTATCACCATTCCGGAGATTACATGAATCAAAGCATATTGATTGTGGAGGATGAGAAGATACTCCGAATTTCTCTTGCCGATGCACTGAAAGATGAGGGCTATACCGTTCTCGCCGTACCCAGTGGTGAGGAGGCAATACTCGCTATAAAACAAGGTGCTTTCTCGCTCATAATTACTGATATCCGTTTGCCCGGGATCAGTGGCATGGAAATTTTACGTCAAAGTATGCAGATTGCGCCGTCTGCACCGGTAATAGTGATGACTGGTTATGGTAATATCAAAGACGCAGTCGAATCGATGCGGATAGGTGCTTTTGACTATATAACCAAACCATTTAATCTTGATGAAATGTTTGTCACTGTTAGCAAGGCGTTGGAAGTTTATACAATTACAGAAGAAAATATTCGTTTAAAAAAAGAACTCAGCAGCCAATTTAGTGCGGGAAGGATTATTGGTGAAAGTAAGGCCATGCAGTCGGTCTTTGCCATACTTGATAAGGTAAGCAGGACTGAATCTACCGTGTTGCTTCTGGGGGAGTCCGGGACCGGTAAAGAGCTGGTTGCATCAACCATTCATTACCAAAGTGCCAGAAAAAAGGAAACCATCGTTCGAGTCAATTGTGCAGCATTACCCAACGATTTAATTGAGAGTGAATTGTTTGGTTATGAAAAGGGTGCCTTTACAGGGGCGGATGCAAAGAAACCCGGACGTTTTGACCTGGCAGATAAAGGAACTCTCTTTCTTGATGAGATAGGTGATCTCCCTGCTCTCACGCAAGCAAAAATGCTACGCTTTCTAGAAGAGAAAACTTTTGAACGTCTTGGTGCCACTTCGACTGTCTCAGTCGACGTAAGAATTATTGCTGCAACCAACAAAAATCTGGAAAAGGAGGTTGCGAAGGGAACATTTAGAGAAGATTTATACTACCGGCTCAATGTTATTCCCATTGTTTTACCTCCTTTGCGTAAGCGGGTTGAAGATATTCCCCTGCTCATTGATACCTTTTCCCGCAGTGTTAATGATCAATTTGGCACAAATGTGACCTTTGGAGACGATGCCATTACAGAGCTGCTCAAATATAGTTTTCCGGGAAATGTAAGAGAACTGGTTAACGTGGTGGAAAGGTGCATCGCCCTGTCAAACAGCAAAATTATAAAACGGTCTGATCTGCCGCCTCACATTTTGAAAAATAAGCAGGAAAAGATCCCACTCTTTTCTCTGCAGCAAGTGAGTGCCGAAGCAGAAAAGGATCATATTGTAAAAATACTCAGAGTCACTCAGGGCAACAGATCAAAAGCCGCTGAGATCCTGGGGATAAACCGGAAGACACTCTGGGAAAAAATCAATAATTACGGCTTGGATATATAGAATTATCACAAAAGAGTATTCTTGTACCTTCGTGCTTTGTTACGACAAAGTAACACTCGCCCATCTGCTGATGTTACATATCACTCTGATATGTAACAGAAATACCCACATTTTTTGTTCACTCTGGCTAATCATCGAAGTATTTCAAGATATTGTTCGTGTAACAATTCGTTATTATGATAAATATTCCATGTTGGAGACGAAATATGTTACGCAGAAGTAACGTTTTTGTCCTCGTTTCGCATGGCACAGAAAGTGCTCTCAGGACTATATAGATTATTTATTTGCTGTCTGAAAATAATCTGCAAAAGGCACTCATTACCAGGCCATTTCAAAGGAATGGATAAAACCACATCCCATAAGGAGGCAAAGAATGGCAGAAAGATCATTGCTGGAACAAATGCGGGCGGATGTCCAGCGAGCGCTGAAGAAACCAATGGAACAGCGACGGTGGGCGATGATCGTTGATATTCGAAAGTGTGTGGGATGTCATGCCTGCACAGTCGCTTGTAAGGCTGAGAATATGACTCCACCTGGAGTCGACTACCGAATAGTCAAAGAGGCTGAGGACGGTGAATACCCAAATGTTCAGCATTACTTCATGCCGACACTTTGTATGCAGTGCGAAAATCCTCCCTGTGTCAAGGCCTGCAAGGATGGGTCGATAACCAAGGGGGCTGATGGTGTCGTTCGGGTAGATTATGCCAAAAATACAGGAGATCCTGCGGTAGTAAAGGCTTGTCCCTATGACGCGATGTCCATTGATGAAGGTCACTATTACACCGATGGCACGCCTAAACACGAATTATATGAAGATGCCGACACCTTCGAATACGGGATCAAGACCGGACGTAAGGAGAAGATTAACAAAAACCGAAAGTGTCATTACTGCATATATCGAGTGGAGGCGGGGATGCTGCCGGCCTGCGTTTCAACCTGTATCGGTGCAGCAAACTATTTCGGTGATCTAAACGATCCTGACAGCGTGGTCGCCCAAAAGGCCAAAGACATGAATATTTACATCTTTCGCGCTGACCTGAAGACCGGACCAACGACCCGTTACATGTCGAGCGATCCGCAAAGCTGCGCTAAATGCCACGAATAAAGGGAGGGCTCAATGGGTAAGATTCAGGACAAAAAACAAATTGCCGAAAAGGCGGAAATCATTGATGAGAAGGGCATTACCCGCCGGGGGATTCTGAAGTGTGGGGCCTTTCTGGGCGGATCGCTACTGCTTGCCTCACAAGTGGAATGGGCTATGGGACTGGTGAAGCGAGCCGAGGCCGGAATCCTTGCTCCAGGTGAAGGGTATCTGCTCGCCAAGGCAGAGAACATTCTCTACGGGGTCTGTCTGCAATGCCACACGGCATGTACCATCAAGGGGAAGATTCTCGACGGTGTGCTGGTCAAGATCGACGGTAATCCCTACAGCCCAATGTGCATGCTGCCACAACTCGATTACGCAACCAGTCCTTTCGAGGCAGCCAAGGCCGATGGTAAAATCTGCCCCAAGGGTCAAAGCGGCATCCAGTCTCTGTACGACCCCTACCGCATTGTCAAAGTTCTCAAACGCGCTGGCAAACGAGGGGAAAACAAGTGGCAGGTGGTCTCCTTCGACCAGGCCATCACGGAGATTGTCAATGGTGGCAAGCTCTTTAAGCATGTCTCCGGGGAAGAAAACCGCACAGTCAAGGGGCTGAAAGAAACCTGGAAGCTGCGTGACAGCAAACTGGCCAAGACTATGGCAGAAGACTCATCGGCAGTTGCCAAAAAGAAAATGAGCATCGCCGATTTCAAAACCAAATACGCTGGACAACTTGATCTGCTGATCGACCCTGAACATCCTGACATGGGGCCAATTAATAACAAATTTGTATTTATGGCCGGCCGCATCGAGCATGGCCGCAAGGAGTTCGCTCAGCGCTGGCTGAAAGACAGCTATGGCAGTGTCAACTGGTATGAACACACCACCATCTGTGAGCAGTCCCACCACATCGCCTATAAAGAGGTAACCAACCAGTGGAAAGACGGCAAGTGGACAGGCGGTAAAGAGCATATGAAACCCGACGCTGCATATGCCAAATACATCATTTTCTTTGGCACCGGCGCTTTCGAGGCCAATTTCGGACCACCTCCAATGTCCGAAAAGATTACCGATGGGATTGTTTCCGGTCGCTTGAAAATTGCCGTGGTCGATCCGCGCTTTTCAAAGACTGCCGCCAAAGCCCAGCAGTGGCTGCCTATCAAACCAGGCTCCGATGCAGCTCTGGCATACGGGATGGTCGGCTGGATCATCGACAACAAGCGCTACGATGAGAAATACCTGCGGGCCGCCAACGCCGCAGCTGCCAATGCTGCTGGAGAGACGAGCTGGTGCAATGCCAGCTATCTGGTGAAAATCGATAAAGGCCAGCCGACTACTCTCTTGCGTGCCGAAGAAGTGGGTCTCGGCGCGGCCGATCAGTTTGTAGCCATGGTCGGCGGACAGGCCAACGCAGTCAATCCGAACGATGACAAGACACCCGTCATCGGCGATCTGCTTTTTGCCGGTGCTGTCGGTGGCAAAGAGGTCAAGTCGGTCTTCCAGCTGCTGACGGAAGCAGCCCATGCCAAAAATCTTCAGGATTGGGCGGCTGAATGTGGGTTGCCAGTCGCCGATATCGAGAAGGCGGCCAAGGACTTCACCTCCTATGGCAAGCAAGCAGCTGCCGAGTTTTATCGCGGTCCAGTGCAGCACACCAACGGCTATTATAACGGCCAGGCGTTGATCACTTTGAACATCCTGATCGGCAACGCCAGTTGGAAAGGTGGACTTCAGGCCGGCGGTGGTCACTGGCACGAGATGGGTGATAAGGATGATCAGCCTTTTCAGCTGAAAAAACTCTACGTTGATCAGACCAAAGCCTTTGGGGTGCCCCTTACCCGGGAGAAGAGCAAATACGAGGAATCGACGCTTTTTACCGGGTATCCGGCCAAGCGGTTCTGGTATCCCTACACTGGCAATGTCTACCAGGAGATTATCCCATCGGCCGGCATGGGCTATCCCTACACCATCGATACCCTCTTTATGCATATGGGAACCCCCGGTTACGCTGCCCCGGCCGGGCAAACGGCACTGGAAATCTTGACTGACCTCAAGAAGGTCCCCCTCTTTTTTGCCTGCGACATCGTCATCGCCGAAACCTCGATGTATTCCGACTACCTCTTTCCAGATACTGCGATCTGGGAACGCTGGGGATCCCCGCACATCACTCCCGACGTGGTGACTGCGGTGAGTAAGGTAAGACAGCCGCTGGTCGCTCCGATGACCGAAGAAGTAAGCGTCTATGGACAAAAGCAGAATATAGGCATGGAAGCAATAATGCTCGCCATCGCTGAAAAACTTGGATTGCCCAACCATGGGAAAAACGGTTTTGGCGCTGCGCAGGCTCTCGAGCGGGTCGATGACTGGTTTATACGCATTGTCGCTAACTTTGCCAAAGGGGACAAACCGGGTACCGAGGTTCCTGATGCCTCAACTGAAGAAATGAAACTTTTTGCCGAATCTCGCCGCCATCTGCCCAAGCATGTTTTCGATGCCGATCGCTGGAAGAAAATTGTTGGGGATTCGCTCTGGCCAAAGGTGATCTATGTGCTCAACCGTGGCGGACGCTTCGAAAACGCCGACAAGGGGTATAAAGGGGACAAAATGGCACACGCGTACAAGGGGATGTTCAATCTCTATGTGGAGAATGTCGCAAAAGGTACGCATACGGGTACCGGTGAGCATTTCTCCGGCCTGGCCAAGTACGAAGCGGTGACCGACCTTCATGGAAGCCCTGTCGTCGACGAAGGCTACCCCTTCCATCTAGTTACCTACAAGGAGATCGTCGGTGGCCAGTCGCGTACCCCAGGCAACTACTGGAGCCAGACCCTTATGCTTCCCGAGAACTTCATCCTCATGAACTCCCTGGACGCTAAGGAACAAGGGTTCAAGGATGGGGCTCTCGCTCGCATCGTCTCTGTATCCAACCCGAAAGGAGAGTGGGACCTCCGTAACGGTCAGAAAGTGCCAATGGTCGGCAAAGTTAAGGTCGCCGAAGGAATCCGGCCGGGCGTTGTCGCAGTTTCCTGGCACAGCGGCCACTGGGCCTATGGCGCCTCCGATCAGCTGGTCGACGGCAAGAATGTCAAAGGAGACAAGCGCCGGGCGACCGGCCTTTGCACCAACGCTGCTCTGCGCATCGATCCGGTGCTGGGTGACATGTGTCTGACTGATCCCATTGGCGGATCTTCCTCATTCTTTGACACTAAGGTCAAAGTCGTTGCAGCCTGATTAAGCATGCTGAAACTGGCCTTCGGTGGGTTTATTGGCCCACCGAAGGCTCTCTGTTTTTTATACTCACAATGCTGATCAATAAGGTCTCTAGCTGGAAATCAGAGAGCATGCAAAACCGAGGAACCTAAAAAAGCCACTTTGAAAATTTTGGCTCCCTCAACTTGAAAGCCAGGATGCAAATCCCGGAACGTTTGTTCTAATTCCTCTTTGAGAACCCGAGTCCACATCTGCAAGGGAGATCATAGTTAGACATGAATTCCAGTAGGAAAAGATGTCCTCTGGCAGTATTCAACTTTTTACAATACAGTGTAAGTTGACAGTGTAAGTTGAGCTTAGTTCCTGATCAGTTCAACCTTGATCAGGAACTAATATCACGGTAAAAATGGAGCATTTTTACACACTAAAATTCAAGATTATCTCCGATAAAAATGGCTCTTAATGGAGCGGTATGAATTATTGATGTTTCCAGATTATGTCTGCAGGGCACTTCATCGAAAGTGTTAGGCTGATCGTAAGACACCACGACAATATACATAGCAAATCCTCTTGGCCTAAAGTCAAGGAATTTCCAACTTATCATAACCGGCAGAAGTGGTAACCGATAGGAGATTATACGAGTAGAACCATAATTTATTGGACAGTTCGGATAGGTTTTTTTAGGTATCAGGGTTGATATCACAACACTCTACGCAAGAACGTGGTGATAATTTATCAATTTTATGTCATGTCCAAGGAGAAGATTGTTCCTGACGGGATATTTGCGTATTTACGGATGAGTCTGTTAATGAGCTTGAGGATCATTTTGAGCAGCTGATTAACGCGCGTGCATGAGGAGAGGATTAAGGCTTTTTGCGGGCGAAGACCACACGAATGTGAATACAAGGATAAGTATTGATGGTTGCAATAGGAGAACAGGATAGTGTCATTAGCAATGGTAGGTACTACCTGTTAATATTTTCATTTCTTGAAGAATAAGAAGAAAAATATTTGCAATGTAGTGACTGCCGCAAAACATCACTAACCCCGCTGAAAAGCGCGGGATAAGTTCCTTCACGAAAAAAGATTCTTGTAAAAAGCACAAGAATCTTTTTTCTAAGTCCCTAAAAAGCGTTCATAGTCCAAATACCGCAAGGACAAGTATCAGCACAGAAGCCGCAAGCGATACATTTCTTGTCGTCTGAAACATACTCATAGCTGTTTGCCGTATCAAACTGATAACCGCTCTTTGAGCCGTATTCCAATTCTATCCGACTGATGGCTCCGGTGGGGCATATCGTTTCACAGAGGTGGCAGTCGCGACAGGAGGCGCAGGAAAGGCATCGATTGGCCTGGTCTGTTTCGGTGTTGCCAATTTGAGTCGGAATATAATGGGTGATGGTCAGGGCCTTCTGGGGGATTACCTCTTTATTGAAAGGCTTCCATTCTATTCCCTTGCAATCGGCGATGATATATTCTGCTGCAGTTTTGCCAGCTCCCAGAGCATGGGTGGCAAGGCCGGGCCTTTCTACATCACCTACCGCGAGTACCTGCGCATCTGATGTAAGGTGAGCTTTGTCTGTGGTTATCCAGGAGGCGCCTCCTACAGATATCGTTTCGATGGTTTCCGGTAGAAAGGAGAGGGCAGGAATATCCCCTATGGAGATAATGACGGTCTGGGCCGGAATGAGTTCTTCTTCCACGGTCACCAAACCACTATCGGTAACTTCCTTGGTTATTACTGGCCATTGAAATTGAGCACCAAGTGCTTCGGCAGCCTCCTTTTCCTTACCAAAAGCGAGAGGCCTTTGAATATCGACAAGGGTGACCTTCTCGGCTCCCAGACGGTATGCTTCACAGGCGACATCACAACCGACGTTTCCGGCACCTATAACAACGACTTCTTTACCAACAGGCATCGGCGAAACACTCTTGGCCTTCTTGAGAAAATCTAGAGCGGTAAGCACTTTGTCGCTACCTGGGAAAGTCAGTTTTCGTGGAACGTGGGTTCCGACAGCTACAACAATATAGTCGAATTCCCTTTTTAGCGTGGCAAACATTTCTTTTGTCATTGCCACACTTAGGTTGATTGAGATATTTGGTGTTTCACTAAAGCGCTTGATTTCCTGATCCCAAATTGCCTGGGACAGACGTTCCCATGGAATTACCTGGGCAAGCTTTCCGCCAATTTTGTCGTCCTGTTCAAAGATGTGGGCTTCAATTCCGGCCAGAGCCAGTTGCCAGGCGACATTCATGCCGGCAGGGCCACCACCAATGATAGCCACCTTTTTCCCTAAAGACTCAGCTACTGCTGGTGGCTCAACATTGTTGACCGATTTACCTAAAAGCTGGGCATCGATAGGCTCGTCCACTCCCTGGCGGGAACAGTTTTCCATGCAGAGATTAGGGCAGACTGCTCCACAGACCGAGGCAGGCAGAGGGGTATATCGAAGAATCATCTCGTAAGCTTCATCGATTCGCCCTTCGCGTATAAGCCGTAATCGGTCGACCGTGGGTATATGTATCGGACAATAATAAGTACATGGCGCGGCAGACTCACAATTGGCCCAATATGGTTTTTTTCGGCGGAGTTCGCCGGTGACAATAGTGTCGATAACACTGCGATCAAGGCCAGGCGCCAGGTCCCTTAGGGGGTCGCCACCGAAGGCTTTGCTCCAGTGTTGATTTCTGAATTCGGCCATTGGCATGGGGCCGGCAAACATAAGTGCTCTTTCCTGAGGAGTAATCGGTAGAAGCACCTGCCACTCTTCACGATTATTCAGTGTGTCGAGAAGCTCTGGCTGGCGGATTTTGGCAAGGAAGTCCCCAATGTTACTCTGAAGCCATTGCCATTGCTCATCGTCTGGAACCGTAAGTTTTGCGTTTGTTTTGGAAAAGGAGTTATCAGTTTTACCCCGGAAAAAGATAGTGCCGCCAACCATTCCGACACAGGGGCGATATCCTAAAACATTTTCTGGGTTCTTAGGATTGATTCCGCAGACCACAGCGATACCGCCACAATTGAATTCGGCAAAGGAATCACCTGTGGAGCCCAAGACCCAGAGTTCAGGTCGTTCGTATTCAGGGTTCCATTTGGTCATGGTCAGACCACGAGCACCAATGGATCCGCCGATGAAAACTTTACCGTTGGCCATGGCATTGCAAACACCATTGGTTGCATCTCCAAGAACCGCAATTTCGGCACCGATATTCAGGTATCCTACGTCATCGGAACTCGAACCTTCACAAATGATTGTAGTGCCGGGCATGCCCATACATCCAAGCCGCTGTCCAGAAGGTCCTTTGACAGTAATTTTAAGCCCTTCTTCCCGTTGGAGCCGGATGCCAATATTGTGCTGGCCAAATGATTCGAGCGTAAGGTCGACTGACGAAGCTGAAGCCTGTCGCACCATTCTCTCGAAATCCATTGAGCCGATGCGCTCACCTCGTTCGTTGAGACCTTTTACAACCGTAGTAGCCACTGGAAACTCCTTATTACAGGGGGGCGGAAGGGAGCAATGCACCTTCCGGAACACCACCTTTATTAATTTCTCTCGTTGTTTGATATCTGTTTCATTTAGCAGACGTATCTGATCTGCAGTCTGTCAGCAGCTGCTTTGTCTGCAATACCGATGGCGTCGGACATGCCAATCGGCAAACTCTGGGATCGACCCAGTGGTGCCATTATCTTTTTAACCTCTGTATTAATGGACATAAATACGTCTGCAACACGTTCGGCAACTTTGTCGGGATCAAGCCGGCGATACAGTTTTGTGTTTTGGCTGGTGATTCCTTTTGGGCAGATGCCCAGATTGCAGACGTTGCAGCGGTTCTTTTCATTACCCAAACAACCAGCTGCGGCTTGCATAATGTATTTACCGATGTGAACGCCTGAAGCGCCAAGCATAATCATCGCCATTCCGTTCTGGGCCACGTTGCCATTTTTGCCGATACCACCCGCAGCGAAGATCGGAATTTCATTCTGTTTGCCTTGAGCGGCAAGATCCAGATAACAATCCCGAACGCAGGAAGCAATAGGGTGGCCAGTGGCATCCATAGAGACGTTATAGGCAGCACCGGTACCACCGTCTATACCATCGATCATCAAACCACCGGCATATGGGTTGCGGACCAGATTATTCAAAACTGATTTTGCCGATGTTGAAGCGGAAATTTTTGGATAAATCGGAACCTTGTGATCAAAAGCAGTGGAAAGAGTCTGGATCATTTTCATGACGCTTTCTTCAATGGAGTACAAAGTCTGGTGCACAGGAGGCGACGGAAGATCAACGCCTTCAGGTACACCGCGCAGACGGGCAATGAGTTTGGATACTTTATACCACATCAGCAGGCCGCCATCGCCTGGCTTTGCACCCTGTCCGTATTTAATCTCGATTGCAGCGGGGTAACATTGCATCTCCGGAATTGCTCGAATGATTTCATCCCAGCCGAAATAACCGGAGGCGATCTGCAGAATTATGTACTTTAGGTAGGGACTTTTGAGTATCCATGGAGGACAGCCGCCTTCCCCTGTGCCCATGACAACGGGAATTCCAAGAACTTCATTGCAGTAAGCAACTCCTTGCAATACCCCAAGCCACATGTTTGGCGAAAGTGCACCAAAAGACATGGAACCGATGACAAAGGGGAATATTTCCCGGGTTGGGGGGATCCATCCTCCGCTTAAGGTGCGCTCGAGGAAATCTTCAGGGGAGAGGATTCGACCAATGGTTGTGGTTGCCGTAAATTCATGTCTGCCGGCATCAAGAGCCGGATCCGTAAGCATAGAGATCCGGTTAAACATGATCCGGTCCAGAAGGGTAGGCCCCGTGGTATTTCGACGGCCGCCTCGTTTTCTCGGTTCACCTTTGAGGTTTTCAAAGAAAACTGTTCTGTTTTCGTTGGTGCCGGGGACAGGTGTTATTGCTTCATTAGGGCATACCATGGAACACATTCCACAGCCGATACAAAGTTTATCCAAATCAGTCTCCTGACGGATACCGGTAAATGTCCTGTAATCGTTACCTCGGTTTTTATTAAATACATCAAGCTTAGGTACTCTCTGTCGCATATGTGCAAGCCTGATAGCGCCTTTCGGGCAAACAGCAGTGCATCTGCCGCAAAGGGTACAGCGGTCTTCCCGGTGCTCTATAATCCAGGACAGATCTGTTGGGGTTAGGCTGCGAGGGGTAATGGAAACGGATCGTGCTGAGACCATATTTCTAATTCCTTTCTATGTGGGGGGATAATAACTGTATGTTCACGCATCGGTTGAAAGTCGAGGGATGGATCTCGATCCGGAATCATCGCATCGACGCCGCATAGCTCGGAGGCGATAGCCCAAACTCCCTCGCGACCACCAACAGTTGCCGGCCGCATTTTTTTCTGGTCCATAACGAGCAGACACGTCTCATCAGGAAGAGTCCCTATTATTGCGTTGGGTCCATCAATGATCAGTCTTTTGCATGCCAGACGCAGGCCGGTTAGAAAATCTCCCTGGGGATGCTTTGCCAATTCAGAATTGTTGAGTGGGGTGATGATATGTTTGTAAGCCTGCAGGGGAAGCTGTAATTTATTAAGCGTATAGTGAAGAATGTGGGTAAACACCTCACTGTCACTTTGATATCCCATGTAACCTGGAATGTTCTTGCCGATCAGCCAATCACGAATGGGAACAAAGGCGGTATTTTCACCATTGGTCATAGTTGCAATTCCCTGAATAAAGAAGGGATGGCAGGCATAAAGATTGATACCATAGTTAGTGTTCTGTCGACCCTGGGCCATACAAACTCGGGATTTGATCTGGCCATCGTGGAGACAAAGAGCATCACCAATCTGTAATGGCCAACCCACTTCTTTTATCATGGCAACATCCGGGTAAAATGAGAAGACGGTAATGTTGTCTTCTTCTTTGCCAAGTTTTCTGAGGGCCAGGCGGGTACGAAGCATCTCGGCCTCACGTACTTCTCTGCTTTGATCCCGAAAGGCAATTGGCATCCTGTACGCCCTTAGAAAATACCGATGGCGATCATTAGCATCAATAAGTTCAGGTTTCATGGCAAAACGGTGGTCGTATTTTAGCTCGTACCCACGTTTTTCCATGTACTCGGTCAGTCTTTTCCACGCTCTTTCAGTGTGGGCGATGCCCGAAAGAATCGGAAATCTCGGGTCATATTTGAAATCTGCAAACTCCATACCGCGGAGCAATAAACCAAGACCGGATCCATCATACCCTTCCTTCATCGCCTCCATCGCGGTGAGGACCTCGTATGGCGAAAATGGTTCATCCGCTGTTTTCAGGGCTAAACGACACATGTTGCTCTCCTGATGCTTGTGTAAAATGATTGATTACTAAGGTAAACGTATATCGAACGTCTATCGGATGCAGACCTGTTGGGGGATTCCTGCTGGATAAACAAGGACAAAAACGTATGGCTAAGACAATTTATTTAGCCAGTTATGACAAAAAAGTCAAGAATATTGCAGGAAGTCAAAAGTATGTTGGTTTATGCCCGGTTGAGGTTGTTTTGGTTAGAAAGACGGGGGTGTTATACTTGGTGGTGACAACAAATCAGGGGGGGAACAGAGGAGAGGCTGTCGAATAATCTGGATGGGGCGAGAGAACTCAGCCAACTCCTCTGTAATTGAGAGGGTTGGCTGAAAATACAGAAAGAATGGAGGTGATAAGCGATTACTTGAGAATACTGTCGATCTTGCCGAGGTTTTTTACCTGATTAACTTGTTGTTTAACCTCTGCTACTTCCTTTACTCCAGGAATATCGTTGATAATATCCTTGCCACTTTCTTCAACATCCCGCAATCCGTTTTTGAATGAAGAAATAGCTTTGCCGAGTCCGGCTCCAATTTCGGGAAGTTTCTTTCCACCAAATACAAGAAATGCTATACCTAAGATAACTATGAGTTCTGGGGTTCCAAGACCAAACATTTGTGCTGTCCTCCAATTGCTAAGAAGTAAAAAAGGTGTTCTGCATAATACCTTCAGGAGAGGTACCGTTTTTAGTATCCCTGAAATTTGTATTATCAGACCTTATCTTCATCGTCTTTTTCACTTTTGGCTATTTTTTCAGAATCATTTTCTTTCTTGGTGGCTTCTTTGAAATTTTTTATACCTTTACCAATACCGGAACCGATTTCCGGTAACTTGCCAGCCCCGAAAATTATTACAATTATTACCAGAATAACTATAAGTTCTGGCATTCCAAGTCCAAACATAACTTTACCTCATCCAAAATACTTTAAATAAACAGAAGCTTTCTTTATTGAAGGCTTCGTAAGAATATCTTCATGCAAACGACATTAGTACCTTACAGAATATTTTCAAGCTTTTAAAGAAAATATTCTACAAGGTACTTATATCCTTGAGGGGACACAAAACTGAGCAGCCCTTAGGGGTATTGTGAGTAATCCCGGATCGTTGAGTGGTAAGTGTTGCTTGCAACCAGCGCTTGTCAAAGTCCTCATCGATCTGAATGTGGCCTTTTTTCATGCAGATGGCTTTTATTTAAGATCGTAGTGCATGTATTGAAACAAAATCCTGAATTTTTTTCATATCTGCATCCATGAGCTCGCAACGGACGGGTTTATCAGTGATCCCAAGGAGGCAGTCAGGAAGCTGGGGCGGTGTGCCTATTGCCTCTTCTACCACTGTAACAAATTTTGCAGGATGGGCAGTGGCCAGACAAACCATTGGGACCCCAACCGTTTTATATTGTTCAGCAGCCTTTACGCCTATGGCAGTATGTGGGTCAAGGACATAGTTATACTCTGTATAGAAGGATGCAATTGTTTCTGAAACTGCTGTGTCAGAGATAGTTGCGGCGACAAAATCCCGGCGAATCTGGTCCTGGCAGCCTAAAAGATCAATTTTGCCATTTTGGGCAAATTCTTCCATCAGTTCTTTGGTGCGCACTGGATTATTATCCATCAGATAATAAAGATACCTCTCGAAATTGGAGGCAGCCTGGATGTCCATTGACGGGCTGGATGTTTGTTTCACTTCACCCAGTGAGTAATCACCGTTATTGATGAAGCGACTAAGGATATCATTTTCGTTGGTTGCCAGCACCAGCTGGCGAATTGTTCCGGCAGGGAGCATTTTTTTTGCAATAAATCCAGCAAAGATATCACCAAAATTACCTGTAGGGATTGCAAAATCAACGGATGAGTCTTTTTCATGCATTGCTACATGCAGGCAGCTGTAAACATAATAGACAACCTGGGCGAGAACCCGAGCCCAGTTGATAGAGTTAATTGCACCTAGATTGAAAGTCTTTTTGAACTCAATGTCGCTGAATATTTTTTTGATAATTGTCTGACCATCGTCAAAGGAGCCACGAATCGCAATATTGAAGACATTGTCATCCAGAACCGTGGTCATCTGTTTTTCTTGAATCTCACTTACCCTCTGGTGTGGATGAAGGATGAATATCTTTACTCGATCCTTACCACGTACTCCGTATATCGCAGCAGATCCAGTGTCCCCGGAAGTTGCTCCGAGGATATTAAGAACTGACTGGTTCTTTGCCAGCAAATACTCGAAGAGATTACCGAGAAACTGTAAGGCCACATCTTTGAAAGCAAGTGTGGGGCCATGGAACAGCTCAAGAATATGCAAACCACCTTTGTGAACCAGCGGGGTGACGTATTCATTCGTGAAAGTTGAGTAGGAACGGTTAATAATATCTTTCAGGTCACTGCTGGGGATATCATCGACAAACCTGGACATAACCTCGAACGCCAGTTCTGCGTAACTTAGTTTTTGCCAGGAATTAAGAGTTTCACTGCCAATTCGGGGAATAGTGCGGGGAAGTAGTAATCCACCATCATCAGCAAGGCCCATCATTACTGCCTTGGTAAAAGGAATGGGGGAGATACCTCCTCTAGTGCTTAAGTATTGCATAATCCTAGTTTTTTCTCATTTTTATTCAACAGATATTTGTTAGGGAAATCAATCATTAGGCATAGGTTGAAATTCAAGGCGTTTGCCTTCAGACCAGAGTCCTTCCAGATCATAAAATTTCCGCTGTTCATGGTAAAAAATATGGACTACAACATCATCAAAATCAAGGAGAACCCACATTCCTTCACTGAGACCTTCAGCGTTGGAAGTCTTTATCCGTTTTGACCGGAATTTGGCTTCGATTGTTTCGGCCAGGGCCTGGACATGTCGAGTTGATCTGCCACTCATGATGAGAAAATAATCAGTGAAGGTGGTCAGGTCACGTACATCCAAAAGAACCAGATCTTCGGCTTTTGTGTCATGTGCGGCCTGGGCACAAATCTGTACTAATTCATGGCCGGTAAAATTCTGGTACTCTTTTTTTATTTGTTTCATAATTATCTGTTCCCTTTTCTTTCAGGGCTGTCAATTTTTTTGTTCTTTTTGTTTTGATTTTCTTGGTGGAAATTCAAAACTTACTTTACCATTTTTTGCAAGAACCAGAAAGGCATCAAAGGGTCTCTTTCTTTTAGATATGAAACCTTCAATCAATTCGGTCCTTCCTTGCGACAGAAGTTGTGTTATGTTTTCTTCAGTTATCTCCTTGGAGAGGATTATTCTGCTGATCTTTAGACCTTTTTCTTCTCCGTCGAGAGCAGATTCAGACATGAACGCCATTGGTGCGGCAAACACTTTGGTTCCGTCTATGGGCGAAATTCCGAGAGAGTTGCCCTGTTTGATGCTTTCAATATCGAGATCTGCGTTTGAATCTGCAAACATAAACTCTATTTTGTTGTTGGCAAGTCGGACTGAAGCCGTAAAAGGTTTACCTTTTTTGGATCTGAAGTCGCTGAAAGGTCCGATAGTGTCACCCTTGAGCAGGGCAACCACCTCAGAATCGGCCAGCATGCGACCTCCGAGTATTTTGCGAATACTTATTTTTTGGTCTTCTGAAATATAAGCAGTGGGAGAACAAAAGATGCGGATGTCATTGACAGGACTGAAAGGCGCTTCTTCACGAACCTCGTCGTTTTCGAAATTTTTAACCTGATCGATGATATGCGTGGTCATTGACCTGATTTCATCCATGAATTTCTCACGGGTAAATTCACCTTTGAGGATCTGGTTAAGTTTGAATTCCCATTCGCCTGTCATCTCAGGAGAGGCCAGAACCTCGATTTTCATAGCTTCCAGCAGCGCTAAGAGCTCAAAGGCTTTGCCTGTTGGCGTCAGATCCCTGCCTTCCCGGACGACATACTTTTCTTTAATAAGCTTTTCAATAATGGCAGCCCTGGTAGCAGGAGTACCGAGACCTCGTTCCTTCATTGCATCGGCCAGTTCATCGTCTTCCACCAGTTTGTCGGAATTCTCCATGGCTGAGAGCAAAGTCGCTTCGTTGAACCGTGCCGGTGGCTTAGTTTCTTGGTCATCCTTGTCTATATTACGACAGGATATCTCAGTGTTTTTGGGTACGGGGGCAATGATTTTGTCTTGGCCGTCTCCGCCGATCGTTCCGTAAATAGCTTTCCAGCCAGCTTCCAGTAAAATCTTTCCTTCGGTGAGAAAGGTTTCTTCCTGGACGTGAGATAAGCGTTTGGTGTTCTGGAATTCTGCCGGCGGAAAGAATACTGCCAAAAAGCGTTGTACAACCATCTGGTAGACCTTAAATTCAGGTTCCGATAAATTGGCCGGAAGAAGGGGGGTTGGGATTATTGCGTGGTGATCGGAAATCTTAGCATTATTAAAAATGCGCCCATTGGGACGGACGTAATTTTTATTAAGTGCTTCTACGGCAAATTTGCCAAGATTCCAATCAACCTGACTTTTCAGGGTCGTTTTTACTGTGGCTATATAATCTTCAGGAAGATGTTTACTGTCGGTTCGAGGATAGGTCAGAACTTTATGTCGTTCATAAAGAGCTTGGGCGATTCCCAGAGTGTTTTTGGCGGAAAAGCCAAACCGCGAATTGGCTTCTCTTTGAAGAGATGTCAGATCGTAGAGCTGCGGTGAGCCTTGAGTTGTTCTTTTACTTTCTTCTTCGATTGTCGCAGGTTTACCGGTACACCGAGCTATAATACTTTCGGCGTCTTCAATTTTCCAAATTCGATCTGCTTTCTCATATGGATCTTTAGGGTTCTTAACAAAAGAAACGTTTATCCATTTTCCTTCATAAGATTCGTCATTGAAGGTAAAGTGTGCGAGCAGGTTCCAGTAAGGGCGGGCAACGAATTCGTGGCGAGCACGTTCACGTTTGACAAGCAATGAAAGGGTTGGGGTCTGCACTCTACCGCAAGGGGTAAGAAAAAAACCGCCTCGGCGTGAATTGAATCCGGTTAGCGCTCTTGTTGCATTAATGCCTATTAACCAGTCTGATTCCGATCGACAAAGTGCAGTGTCCTCCAGGGGACGCAATTCTTCGTTTTCCCGCAAGGAAGAGAATGCTTTTTTTATCGAATCAGTTGTCATTGACTGCAACCATAGTCGTTTAAATGACTTTTTAGCGACGGAACTGTTCCAAACATATTTAATAATATATTTGAAAATTAATTCACCTTCGCGACCAGCATCACATGCGTTAATAATTTCTGTGATATCTTTGCGACGGATCAATTTTTGTAATGCGTTCAATTGACCTTTTGTTCCGTCGAGTCCTTTGAGAGGGAAGGAGTCAGGCAGTATGGGCAAGTTGTCCATACCCCATTTCTGATATGCTGGATCAATTTCCTCAGGGTAACAGATGGAAACTAGGTGGCCTATGGCATAAGAGACTACATAGTTGTCTCCTTCAAAATGGGTTTTTTCCTTTTTGAATTTGCCTGGAAGCACTTTAGCCAGATCGGCCGCAACGCTGGGTTTTTCTGCAATTATAAGAATTTTCTCTGTCATGAAATCATATATTGATCGAGTTAAGTAAAGGATTTAATCTGGTCAATGTTAATTGTGATATTCTGTAGTAATGGCCCAACAATAAGGATCCCGTAAGTAATATCGAAATTTACATCAAATTACAAAGGGATATGGGTGCTACTGACCCGAGACCCAGCAAACAACGTAACGTTGGAAGGTATTTGGAGCAGTCGTCTACATAAAGGTACAACCGTTGTTTGTCAAATAGAATTTTTAATAGCTTAAGGGGGGTTAAGCCAATTGCAGACAGGTATAGAGTGGATTTTTGATTAAGGCAATTCATTGGATTAACGTAATAAAAAGGGAATTTTATCATTGAAATAAAGACAGTAATACAAGGACTTCATAATAAAAGTGAATTGAAAAAAATAATCAGATCGGCTATAATAACATAACTTGATTGCAGTCAGGCCGTGGTATGGATCAACTAAGTCGGCATGATTCTACGCTAAGTGGAACACCATTAGTTCCTTTCGTGTTGACATTATCTGAAATATATGGTTTCCTCGCTCGTCGGGTAATCCTTTTTTAGCTTTGTCCTGGAGTCATTTCCACCGGACGTATAAAGTGGTCACGTTCCGGTATTTGAGTCAAGGTAGGGGGTTGCTGGTAATACATCCTGTTGCTTTCAGTAGCAGGACGGCTTTTTGGAAGTGGGCTTTGCCCGCTTTTTTTTATGTCCGCGTGTTGGCCATTGCGCTAGTAGGTATTGAAAAGGACTGTTGTTATTGGCTGTGGGGTATTAGCGGCCGGGGTAGGAGTAATGAGTGAATTAATTGTCGATAAGGTTCGGGATTTCGTGCAAAGCCTGTTGCCTGCCATGGGGCTTGAGCTTTTTGACGTTCAGTTTCGTCGGGAAGGGGAAGGTTGGGTGTTGCGTGTTTTTATCGAGTCTGAAACTGGTGTGACTTTGGATCACTGTAGCTCTGTCAGTCGCGAATTGAGTCGCTATCTTGATGTAGAAGATCTCATTAATCATGCATACTATTTAGAAGTGTCTTCACCTGGACTGGAACGGCCGCTTAGATCAACTGATGATTTTTACCGTTGCTGTGGGAAAAAGGCTAAGGTACGATTTCATGATGCTATTGATGGCGAGAAGGTGTTTGAGGGTGTAATTGAGGCAGTTGAGGATGATCAGATACACCTAAGGTTGGAAGATAGTCGTTTGATAGTGTTTTCTTTTGAGAAGATAAATAAGGCCAGGCTGTCAATCTGAACAGAATGAGTGCATATCGTTTTTAACAATGCAATGTTCTCCGCATGTCGGAGCTGAAAGTTATAATGACGGGGTAAGAGAATGCTATCAGATTTGAAACGCATAATCGACCAGATCAGTAGAGATCGAGGTTTTGATAAAACATTACTGATAGAGGCCATCGAAGAGGCGGTCCAGTCTGCTGCCAGGAAAAAATTCGGCAGCCGCCGAGACATGGAAGTTCGATATAATGAGGAATTTGGCGAAGTAGAGGTGTTCCAGTTTAGAATTGTTGTTGAAGAAGCCAACGACGAACAGACTGAAATATCGTTTGAAAAGGCTAAAATACTCGATCCCGAAGTGCAAATTGGCGATGAGCTTGGTGAAAAGATGGAAGACATCTCCGATCTGGGCAGAATAGCAGCGCAGTCAGCCAAGCAAGTGATCATTCATAGAATGAAGGACGCTGAACGGGAAGTTATCTACGGTATGTTCAAGGATCGTATTGGTGAGGTGGTCAGCGGAATTGTGCAGCGCTTTGAGCGTGGAAACATGATAGTCAACCTTGGCCGTACAGACGCGATTTTGCCAAAAGATCAACAGATACCGAAACGTTCATTTAAGCAGGGTGATCGGATTAGGGCGTATCTGAAAGAAGTTCGACAGACTAGTCGCGATTCGCAGCTTATTTTGTCCAGAACTTGTGATGAATTTCTTGATAAATTATTCCAGATGGAAGTTCCGGAGATGGCGGAAGGGATCGTCAGAGTTATGGGTGTTGCCAGGGAGCCTGGGTTTCGAGCCAAAATAGCCGTTAGTAGTTCTGAAGGAGATGTCGATCCGGTAGGGGCCTGTGTCGGTATGAAGGGATCTCGAGTTCAAAATGTTGTGCAGGAGTTACAAGGTGAGCGTATTGATATTGTCACCTGGAGCCCTGATCCTGCCAAATATGTATATAATGCCCTTGCCCCTGCCCACGTAAGTATGGTCATGGCTGATGAAGAAGCGAATACGTTGCTGGTTGTTGTTCCCAATGATCAACTTTCTCTCGCCATAGGTCGTCAGGGTCAGAATGTCCGACTTGCTTCAAAACTTATTGGGTGGCGGATAGACGTAAAAAGTGAACAGAGATATAACAATCTGTCAGATGAGGGCTATCAGTCTCTGTTGAAGTTACAGGGAGTGGATGAATCACTGGCCGACCAGATGTTGGGAAAAGGTATATTTTCAACAGGAGTCCTTGCTCAAAAAAGCATTGATGATCTCATAGTAATACGGTCCATTGATGAAGAATTTGCCAATAGACTGATAGAAGAAGCAAAGAAAATCCCCTTTGAGGCAAAAGAAAAGCCGAAGGAGGATAGAGTTGAGACAAATGAGCCTGCAACAGAATCTGCTGATTCTGTTGCGAAAGAAAAGGATGCCGCTCCTGTAGAAGCTGCAAGCGAAGGTGAGATGGGTAAGACGGGAGTCGTCGATACCCCTGACGAATGACAGGGCCGTTACGAACCTGTTGCTCATGCGGTACGAAAAAACCGAAGCATTCGCTACAGCGTTTTGTCTGGAAAAATGAAATGGTGGAGCCCGATCCAAGGCAAGTACAGCCGGGGAGGGGGGCCTATTGTTGTAAGGATGAACAATGTTTCCGGCTTTTATTTGATAAGAAAAAAAAGTGGAAAAGATTGTTTCGTCTTTGAACAAAGAGATTTAAAATGATTCATCAATGTTGGGTAGATTTGGTAACCTTTGAAATTGATGGATGAAATGACGTTGCGATGCAATACGGGAGTAAAGGATGAGCAAAATCAGGGTGTATGAGTTGGCCAAGGAAGCCGGTATGAGCAGTAAAGCGTTGACTGATAAACTGATTGAACTCGGCTTCGATATCAAAGGCCATAGTTCATCTGTTGACGATGAAACAGCTGAAAAGATCCGGAGTACTGTTCTGAAATCTGCAAATACCGAGCTTGTTGAAAAGCGTATTGATAGCGATAAGGATGGTCCTACCCTGATACGGCGAAGATCAACGGTGATCAGACGGAGGGCTCAGGTCGTGGAAGACACACCAGAAACCCATCCAGAAGTAGAACCGGAAACCGAAGAACCTAAAGAAATTCCGGTCAATACAGTTGTTTCAGAAGAAAAACCGAAAGAGGCTTTGCCGACCGAAATTACTCCGGTTGCAGAGGTGGAGAAAATTGAAACTTCTCAACCTGTAACTGTCACATCAGAAACAACCCAGAAAAAAGAATCTGATACAGCCGTTGAACAAGAGATTGCTCCTGTCACGAAAACGGAGACAAAGGAAGAAGAGAAGGTTGTCGCAACGCCGCCTATCTCATCTGATAAACAATCTGAGGACCATGGTCAAGCAGTGAATGAAGCTAAGGATAACGCTAAGAAAGGTGTTTCAGTTCGACCTGCCAAAAAAGAAAAACAACCTGTTCAGAAGAAGGCAATATCCAGAGTAATACGCACGATTGAGCTGCCGACTGTGGAAGAAAGACCAGCGCGGCCGGTGAAAAGGAAAAGCGTTAAACCAGCCCAACAGAGACCTTCTTCTCCTGCTGCTGTTCCGTCAAGAACACCAGTGGCTCCGACGGTTGATGATAATGGGCGGGTCAAGAAAAAGGGCAAAAAGAATATTCCGATAAAAGAAGAGAAGGCTGTTGATTCTCGTCGTGGAATAAAGAAGCCTCAGAAAAATGTAAAATTCACTCATTTTTCTCAGGATTTCCAAGGAAGAGAAGGTGCGCGTCGCGGGAAAAGAAGTAGAAGAGCATCGAAAGTTATTTCCCCACCGTCTGAAATGAAGGCCAGCAAAAAAAGATTTAAAGTTTATGATGCCATCACTGTTGGTGATCTTGCCCAGCGCATGAAAATTAAGGCAAGCGATGTGATCGCCAAATTGATGGGACTGGGAGTAATGGCTACCATCAACCAATCTGTTGATACTGAAACGGCGATACTTATTGCAGCTGATTTTGATTATGAGGTTGAGCAGGGATTGACAGAAGAGCTTGGCATGCAGCTCCTGAATGAGTCTGAAGAGGGTGGTGTTCAACAGGCTCGCTCGCCTGTTGTTACTGTAATGGGTCACGTAGATCACGGCAAGACCTCAATCCTTGACGCAATTCGTAAAACAGATGTTGCTGAAGGGGAAGCTGGTGGTATCACGCAACATATAGGCGCTTACCATGTACGATCTGCATCTGGAGATGTTACTTTCGTTGATACTCCAGGACATGCTGCGTTTACAGAGATGCGTTCTCGCGGTGCTCAGGTGACCGATATTGTCGTCCTTGTAGTTGCGGCAGACGATGGCGTTATGGATCAGACCAGAGAGGCTATTCACCATGCCCAGGCAGCCGACGTACCCATCCTTGTTGCGGTTAACAAGATAGATAAGGATAATGCCGATATTGATAGGGTTAAGCGGGAACTCTCAGAGCTTAATCTTATGCCAGAGGATTGGGGCGGGAGTACGATTTACTGTGAGACGTCAGCCAAGAAAAATATTGGTATCGATAATCTGTTGGAGTCAATTCAGCTGCAAGCTGAAATACTTGAGTTGCAAGCTGACAGTACCAGGAAAGCCAGAGGTCGGGTTCTTGAGGCCCAACTGCATCAAGGCAGGGGACCGGTAGCGACAGTGTTGATTCAGGATGGTACTTTACGTCTAGGCGAACATTTTGTGGTTGGTCAGTTTAGTGGTAAGGTCAGGTCAATGCTTGATGACAAAGGGCGGACAATCTCAGAGGCAGGGCCCGCAATTCCAGTTGAAGTTCAGGGATTATCAGGTGTGCCGAGTGCTGGTGATGAATTCATCGTTGTTACTGATGAGAAGATGGCAAGAAGTGTCTCACAGGTAAGATCTCTCAAAGCCCGGGAAAGTGAGCTTGGTTCCACTAACAAGATTTCTCTTGATAAGTTGTTCGAGCAAATGAGTGAAGGTGAAGTTAAGGAACTTCGTGTTGTGCTTAGGGCAGACGTGCAGGGTACGTTGGAGGCTTTTGCCAAGGCAGCAGCTGATCTTTCAACTAAAGATATCAAAGTCAGGGTCTTACATGAAGGTACTGGTACGATAACGGAATCGGATATCCTTCTTGCCTCTGCATCTGACGCAATTATCATCGGTTTTAATGTGAGAGCAAGTGTTAAGGTCAAAGAGTTGGCACTTAAGGAAAACGTTGACGTACGCTCTTATGATGTCATTTATCACGCCTTGGATGATATTCGTAAAGCGATGGTCGGAATGCTTGAGCCTACTTTTGTCGAAGAAGTCATTGGGCTGGCGGAAGTCCGTGAAACCTTTAGTGTGCCAAAGATTGGTACCATTGCCGGTTGCTCAGTTATTGATGGTAAGATTCTTCGAACTGCTAAAATGCGAGTGTTGCGGGATGGCGTTGTAATTTACACCGGAAAGATATCTTCTCTAAGGCGGTTTAAGGATGATGTTAAAGAAGTACTGTCTGGTTACGAATGTGGTATCGGCGTCGAAAAATTCAATGATATTAAGATAGGGGATAATCTCGAGGCTTTTATTATGAATGAAGTCGCTGCGACCCTCTAAGAAAAAAAGGTTATACCGTGTCAAGTTGGGATCCAAAACAAACACTCGACTCTATTGGTGTTGGTCGAAAAAATGAGCAAAAACGTTCATCTCGGGTGGCTGAGGCTATTAGAAATGAGATATCTACTCTCTTAATTAGCAAGGTGAGAGATCCCAGGCTTCTAGGTGTAAATATTTCACGGGTAGAAGTGCCTGATGATTTAAGCCTGGCCCGTATTTTTTTCACCGTTATTGGAGAAAAAAAAGAGATAAAAGAAGCTGGGATTGGCTTAGAGCGTGCCAAAGGATTTTTGCGAAGCCATATTGCCAAAACGCTCAATTTACGCTTTACACCAGCTCTTATCTTTCGATACGATAATGTGGTGGAGAAAGTGGCTGAGCTGGAAGAAATATTTCAGGAAATTGCCAATGAAAGAAAGACCCGAGAGGACCATTCCTGAACGTATACTCCAGGATATTCGAACAGTCGATAATTTCGTTCTTTTCACGCATACACATCCTGACGGAGATGCTTTAGGGTCGCTGTTCGGATTAGCTGATATTCTGGAAGCGCTTGGCAAAAATGTATTTTGTTTTTTAGAAGAGCCGGTTTCTCACCTGTATGCTTTCTTACCTGGCATCGACAAGGTTCACACAAGATTGGAAGAATATAGATCCTTTTTGGCTGCAGCGGGTGAGAATGTTATGAGTATCGCTCTCGATTGTGGTGATGACGATCGACTTGGTACATTTAAACAAGAGTTTTTGAAAAGTGTCCCGTTTGTGGTCATTGATCATCATCAGTCCCATAAAGAGTTTGGAACAGCAAGATGGGTTGAATCTAGTCGATCCTCCACCGGTGAGATGGTCTATGAATTAGCGTTAGCCTTAGACGCTCCTGTGACTTACACGTGTGCCTACAAACTCTATGTCGCTATCTGTACAGACACAGGGTCCTTTCGCTATTCATGTACTCGGCCCAGAACGATGCAGATCGCCGCTGAACTATTAAGGATAGGGGTTCTTCCAGAAGAGATTTCCAGTCATCTCTATGATAATTTCAGTCGTGAGAGGCTGAAGCTGATGGAGATGGTGCTTTCGACTATCAGCTTTTTTGAATCTGACCAGATAGCCTTTATGCATGTGTCGGATCAGATGTTGGCTGAAAGTGGTGCAACTCTGGAGGATGTTGAAGGATTTATTGATTTTCCGCGATCTCTTCGGTCGGTCAGGGTTGCCGTTTTGATAAAAGAGGCGAGTGATGGATTTATTGCAGTCAGTCTTCGGGGTAAAGGCGATTGTGATGTTGCAGAAGTCGCTAAGCTGTTTGAAGGTGGTGGCCACAGGAATGCCGCTGGTTTTCGTTGTCAGGGAAAAACCATTAAACAGGTGTGCCTTGAGGTAAAGGGTGCGCTTAGTAAGGCATTGAATTGAGGAAAAGCGAGCACGTATTTCCCTGATTCGCTGGCGAGATTGCAGATTATTATGATCCCGAAAACTATAGCTGAGTTCGATGCTGGTGTGTTTCTTGTTGATAAACCTGTCGATACTACCTCTTTTGGAGTGGTGAGTCGGTTGCGTCGAATTTTGCAAATAAAAAAAGTAGGTCATGCCGGAACTCTTGATCCTTTTGCTACCGGTCTTCTGATTGTTTGTGCAGGTAGGTCTGCCACGAAGCTTATTTCGCAGTTTATGGAAGGGAAAAAGGAATATCTGGCCACCCTGCGACTTGGTGTTGAAACCGAGACACAAGATACAGAAGGGGCGGTTTCTGCCCGCACACCCGTAGGCGAGATTTCAAGCCTTAAGGTGGAAGAATGTCTGCAAAGATTTAGGGGCAGACAGATGCAGGTTCCCCCTGCCTATTCGGCACTGAAACACAAAGGAAAACCACTGTATTACTACGCTCGTAAAGGAATCCTGATCAGTAAAGACCCCAGGGAAGTAGATATCACACTACTTGAACGTACTGATGGCTGTCAGGATCTCAGCGGAGAAGAGGCTGATTTGCCTATCAGGGTCGTTTGCAGTAAAGGCACATACATCCGGACTTTGGCTGCGGATATAGGACGTAGTTTGGGGTGTGGCGCGCATCTTGTTCAGTTGCGGAGGATAAAAAGTGGTGGTTTTTCAATTGACGAAAGTTTGACCTGGGATGATTTAAGCGGTGAAGATGCGTTAAATCAATGTCTCGGCAAAATGATAACTGTTGAAGAGGTCTGTAAACTATTGCAAAAAACACGAGAGTTGGCTAATGTGTAAGTAATGTTTATAGTAAGTCGGAGAAGTGATTGTACTCTTTACCACGTTTTCACGGGCAAAATAACTTTTCTGATAAATTTTCTTCTGCAAAAATAAGAAAATAATTTGTAAGGCATTAAAAAAGTATCTAGCTGGTCTGCAGGGTTCGCCACCAAATTCGCAGACTAATTGTTGTAGAGAGTAGATAGTCTTTGTTAAAGGCTACAGTTTCGTAAATAATGATTTTTAACTATCTGGTTTTTATTATACAGTTTCAGGAGGATTGTCGTGGCACAGTCAGCAGTAAGTAAAAATGAAATAATCGAGAAGTTCAAGATCCATCCAACCGACACCGGTTCGTCCGAGGTACAAATCGCTCTTATTACCGATCGTATTCAGTACCTAACCGAGCATTTTAAAATTCACAAAAAGGATCATCATTCAAGGCAGGGGCTGTTAAAGCTCGTCGGTCAGCGACGAAGTCTGCTTGATTATCTAAAGAAGAAAGACGTCAATAAATATAGAACGATGCTGCAGGAACTTGGTCTTCGGAAGTAGAGTTTGTTGTTGGCAGGTTCACTTGTTGACCTGGGCATAGTGCCATCTTTTTACCTCAAACAGTCCCTGCGTTTAGGAACTGTTTGAGGTTTTTGTTGTTTAAGGAAGTCCGAGAAAATAGAGCATACGGGGCTGGTGGATAATCCAGTCGGATAATTTGGCGCTGCGCCTTTCCCTGATGCCGCACATCTGGAGAAAACATGTTTAATAGAGTAGAAACCGAAATTGGTGGAAAAACTATATCCATCGAAACAGGTAAAATTGCCAAACAGGCATCAGGGGCTGTTGTTGTACGTTCAGGAGACACCATGGTGCTTGTCACCGTGGTTGGTGCAGGAAAAAGCAAGCCTGACGCCGATTTTTTGCCATTAACGATAGAGTATCAGGAGAAACTTGCCTCAGTCGGAAGAATTCCTGGAAATTATTTCCGCCGTGAAATTGGCAGGCCTAGTGATAATGAAGTGCTTACCTGCAGAATTATTGACCGTCCCCTTCGACCATTATTTCCGAAAGGTTACTCTGCCGAGACACAGGTTATTGCGACTGTTCTTTCAGCAGATCAAAATATCCAACCTGATATGCTCGCCCTGACTGGAGCTTCATGTGCATTGACTATTTCCAATGTTCCTTTTGGTGGGCCAGTTGCCGGTGGTCGGTTAGGCTTTATTGACGGAGAGTATGTCCTCAATCCGACAATTTCCGAACTGACAAAATCCTCCATGGATATTATCGTTGCCTGTACCAGAAAGGCCGTTGTTATGGTTGAAGGCAAGGTCGATGAACTGAGTGAGGATGAAGTTCTGTCTGGAATTTTTTATGCGTTTGAGCACTTGCAACCACTTATCGATATTCAGGATGAGTTGCAAAAATTATCAGGCAAACCTAAAGCTGAGGTCGTAGCACCGCAGATTGATGAAGCACTCCTTGCCAAGGTACGTGAGGTAGCGGCTGCAGGAATGGAGAAAGTCTTCAATACTTTTGACAAACTGGAACGAGGCATTGCCTATGATGCACTAAAAGATGAGGTCCTGGCTGAACTTGACCCTGAGGGTGAAAGGAGTGGGGATGTAAAAGATTTGCTCTCCTCCTTTAAAAAATCTTTCATGCGCGACAAGATAGTCAACAGTGAAATCAGGATAGGTGGTCGGAAATTTAACGAAATTCGAACCATCAACTGTGAAACAGAATATCTACCACGCACTCATGGTTCAGCTCTGTTCACCCGTGGTGAGACTCAGGCATTGGTAACTACGACACTTGGTAGTGAGCGAGATAAACAGCGTGTAGAAACCCTGCAGGGCGAACAGCTCAATCGCTTCATGCTGCATTACAATTTTCCCCCCTATTGCGTAGGCGAAGCTCGTTTTCTACGTGGCCCATCCCGTCGCGATATTGGACATGGTACGTTGGCCACCCGGGGGCTGGAAGCTGTACTTCCAGCAGAAGAAGATTTCCCATATTCCATCAGGGTGGTTTCTGAAGTTCTTGAATCAAATGGTTCCTCATCCATGGCCACAGTTTGTGGTGGAAGCATGGCGATGATGGATGCAGGTGTTCCCTTGAAGAGACCGGTATCTGGTATCGCTATGGGACTGATAAAAGAAGGTGATAAGGTTGTTATACTTTCTGATATCCTAGGCGATGAAGATCATCTGGGTGACATGGATTTTAAAGTTGTAGGCACGAGTGATGGTATTACCTCATTGCAAATGGATATCAAAATCGATGGCGTTGATCGGGCTATCATGGGTAAAGCCCTTGAACAGGCCAAAGATGGGCGTGTCCATATTCTTACTGAGATGTTGAAAGGTATTACTAAATCGCGTGATCATGTTGTTGAGCATGCACCAAAATACATGGTTCACAAAATCAGTCCCGATAAAATCCGTGATATTATCGGTCCTGGAGGTAAAATTATCAAAGAATTGTCAGCTGAATTCGATGCTAAGATCGAAGTTGATGATTCCGGCCTTATAAAAATGTTTGCGCTAAGTGGCGATCTTGCGGACGCCCTTTTGGCAAAAGTCAAAGCGATTACTGCCGAGGCAGTTGTTGGTGCTATTTATAAGGGGACGGTTAAAACCATCAAGGACTTCGGTGCTTTTGTCGAAATTCTCCCTGGCACCGATGGATTGGTACATATTTCTGAATTGGATATAAAGAGAGTTGCCAAAGTCACAGATGTTGTTAATGAAGGTGATGTTATTGAGGTAAAAGTTCTTGATGTGGACAATCGAGGTCGAATTCGATTGAGCCGTAAGGCCTTGATGGAGGAGTAGTACTTCACCAGAGAAATAGATTTTTTTATAAGCCGACATCCTTAAAAGGGTGCCGGCTTTTTTTATAAAAAATATTCGAACATAAAAACGATACCAGGCCGTTACTATGAATAAAATTGAAGTTAGGGTGTGCTGGCTCGTTCCTGAAGGTGAACGCGATCTGCAATTTCCTGGTTATGAAACCGTTGGTGCAGCAGGCATGGACGTGGAAGCAGGGGTTCGTGATAGTATGGTGATACAACCCGGTGACTGGGCACTCATACCAACTGGATTCAGTGTCGCATTGCCAGAAGGATATGAATTGCAAGTTAGACCTCGGAGTGGCCTGGCAGTGAAATATGGAGTGACCGTCCTTAACAGTCCAGGTACGATTGATGCTGACTATCGTGGTGAAATTAAGATAGCGTTAATTAATCTTGGCAAAACCCCCTATAAAATAAATAGGAGGGATCGTATTGCCCAACTGGTTCTGGCACCGGTTATGCGCGCGACTTTGAAAGAGGTTACTTTTCTTGATGAGACCGAGCGGGATACCGGTGGCTTTGGACATACCGGGATTTGACAGAGATGCGATTTTCAGTATTGGGCAGTGGAAGCCGTGGTAACTCGGTATATATAGAAAGTGGCAAGACAAGTATTCTCATCGATGCCGGATTTTCCGGAAAAGAAATAGAAACGCGTTTGAAGTCGATTGACCGTGATTTATCAAATGTTCGTGCACTGTGTATTACTCATGAACATAATGACCATATACAAGGCGCGGGAGTCATTTCAAGACGATTTAAGATTCCAACCTATCTTAATGGAGGAACGTTTACGGCCGGAGAAAAAACAATGGGCAAACTCTATGCTTATACTGAGTTTGCAACGGGAGATCTCCTGCAGATAGGTGATCTGCAGGTTCGATCTTTTAGGATTTCCCACGATACTGCCGATCCCGTTGGTTATGTTGTAAGCGACGGCAAGAAGAGTATTGGCTATTGTACCGATACAGGAAAGGTTTCCCACCTCATTGGTACAAGGCTGGCGGAATGCAATGGTATCATTCTAGAATTCAACCACAATCTGCAACTGCTGAAAAACGGCCCCTATCCGTTGCCTTTGCAGCAACGAGTTCGTTCCAGTCGTGGGCATCTTTGTAACGAAGATGCTGCTGCATTCCTGGCAGGGCTTATGGGAATTCATCTTCGTGCTGCAGTACTCGCGCACTTGAGTGAGACAAATAATACACCCGAACTGGCCCGAGAAGCAGCTTTACACTCTGTGCAGGAATGGGGGGATACTTCACTGATTATCGCCAGCCAAGAGAAAGCAACAACTCTCTTCGAATTGTAATGTATCTGGACTATCGATAGGTGGTTGTCCAGATAGCAAGTATCATGATTTAGGAAGAACGATTCTTTTTTCTTTGGCTCTTTTGGGATTAGGTTTGTAGAGGATAATTGTCTTCCCTATTAATTGAATCAACGAGCTTTGTGTCTGTTCAGCGATCGATTTGGAAGAACTATCTTTTTCTAACCCGCAATTGCTGCCTATCTTTACCTTGATGAGCTCATGATTCATGAGTTCGGTTTTAATAGACTCAAGGACACCGGGGCTTAATTCTTCCTTGCCGATTTGGACAAGAGGACTGAGCGGGTGAGCAAGACCTTTGAGGTATTGTTTTTGCCGTGTGCTTAGTGTTGGCACTGACTGAGACTTCTTTTCTGACATTCAGGTATTTCCTTTTAGTAGCTTAGAAATTCACTTTTTTGTTTTTTACCCCTCAAGCGGGCAATGAAAAAGTAAAAAGAATTTAGTGAAGGTACTTATCCCCCTAATCGGAGAATAAACAGAGTACCCCCGGTGGGTGTTAATAAAAATAAAGATAAAAATTCATAAAATTAACCAATAAGATTCTTAAAGATTTTATAACCTCCAACCCAGGTACCTATTGCAGAACCAAGTCCAGTGAGGATAAAAACCAGAAAGACTCTCAGTAATCGATTTTTCCACCAGCCTGTAAATGAACTTATATCTTCTCCGGCAGTTTCAAATTCTTTGACCACAGGCGGGCAGGCCAGGACCTGAATAAAGGCAGTGACGTAACCGGCGCCGATTACTGGAGTCAAGCTGGTTATTGGTGCAGATGCAAAAGCACTTAAGGTTGTCAGCGGATGCCCGAAAGCCAGCAGGGCGCCGATAGAAGCAGGAATGCCATTAGCTAGAATCCAGTAGACAATATTGTCTCCTGCTACAGAGGCACCTTTCTGGAAAGCAATTACACCGATAGAGCCGATGATCATTAGAGGAATGGTCCAGCCTGCAATTTTATATCCCTTAGATATGGGAGGGATGAGGGTTACCTCTGAAATTCTATGCTTGTTGTCAATGTCAAATTTTGTGAGCATCCCTGCAATGTGACCGGCACCAACCACTGCAACAATCCTTTTACCGGGAGATGATTTGATTTTTTCAACGAGATAAATATCACGTTCATCAATAAGCACTCGTTTTAAATCGGGTAAAGTTTCCCCCATTTCATCCATCAGCTCAGTTATCACATCTTTTTGTTTGAGTTCCTGCAGTTTTTCTTCTGATATCTCACTCTTATCGAAAAGGCTGGCGAGTAGCGAAGCGAGCAGGTAACCTTTTTTAAAAAAGGAAGTAGATTTCCAGGCTCGACGGAGGGTTATGCGCACATCCCGGTCACAGAGAGAGAGAGGAATATGTAGCTCTTTTGCAGTCTGGGCTGCCATTAAAAGTTCTGCTCCTGGCGTAACTCCAAGTTTTCCCCCCAGTCTTTTTTGGTATGAAGCCATGAGAAGACTGACGAGCAAAGTGGAGAGCTGCTTGTTTTTAATTATTGTTTTTAAATTAAGAGCTTCCCACTGTTTTTTTTGAGTGAGAGCCTGGTATCTTTTATCGTCGAGTTCTAAGCAGACGCAGTCGGGGCGCTCCTGTTCAATGACTTTTTTAACCAGAATGACAGATTCTTGGGAAATGTGGGCAGTTCCGATTAAAATTATTGTTTTTTCACCATGTTCAACAACATGGACATCACTCCCATAGTCATCATGGGTGGGGAAAGGTGTTTCAGTTATTGGCATGATAATTTGATTGTGCTCAAGGCATGTAGCTGTGTGGCAGCAGATTTTAGCTGAGAAAGTAAATGTTGGATTCAGTTACAGTGGTTACGGCAGGATCAAGAATAGGCATCATTGAAACTTTTGTCATGCATAAATTGGAGAGTGACAGATGATAGTCAGTAAGTACTCTAAAGATAACGGTTTTTTTTAGGCCTTCTTGCGAGGATAAGTTCCTTCACAAAATGATTTTCTTGCAAAACAAAAGATTAGTGCTGACCTCGAAATTATTTCTAAGTGACTAACTGGCAAACCGGCTCTAGAGTTACACTTTTTTGACCTTCAGTATGGAACCGGGATGAATCAGGTCGGACGTCAAGTTGTTAATTTTTTTAATATCTGCAGTAGAGGCACTGAATTTTTTAGATATGGTCCAGAGCGTATCACCGTCTTTAACATTGTACCATTGATATGAGGAGTCTGAATCCGGCTGTCGTAAAATCTTTTTGTATTCTTTCGAGGCTACCAGCCTGATAGCATTTTCATTCGTATAAGATGCCATATCTTCGCCCTCGTCACTATTATCTATGTAAAGGGCGAGCTGTTGGCCAGCACGTATGGAGTGGTCATTTTTTAAACCATTCCAGGCAACGATCATGTTGGGTGGGACATGATACAGCCGAGCTATCTTAGAAATAGTGTCTCCCTTCTTAATCCGATAGAGCACCAGGCTGTCCTGGTAGGCAGTCATAGATCCTGAGGAGTTTTCGGGAAGGAGTCTGTAACTAATTCTGCTATAAGGAATTTTAAGCCGCAAGCCATAGGCCAGTTTGCCATTATGCAGTTTGTTTACTCTAAGGATGGTCGTTTTATTGACAGCGTATTTTTTGCAAATCTTAGAAAGAGAGTCTCCTTTCATGACCTTGTGGGTTTTGTAACCAGTGCTGACAACACTACGTAGTCGGGAGAGGTTCTTTTTAGCAATACCAGCTGTTGCAGCCGGAATTTTTACTTCATATCGAGCTAAATTGAGTGGTGTTTTTCCAAGCCGTAGTTCCCGATTCAAACGTGTAATCTCTTTAGGTGAGCTATTACTTATTAAGGCAATCGCCTCAAGGCTCATACCTGGACCGACAGTGATAGCATCATAGTCAAGAGGCTTTGAGTAAGCGATATCTGTAAAGCCGTATTTTTCAGGGTCCTTGGCAATCAAAAGTGCTGCGATGAGTTTCGGCACGTAGCGTTTGGTCTCAAGACTTAAATATTGTTTACCAGCCAGATCCCAGAAATTATCTACATTATATTTTCTAAGACCGTTGCGTATTGTTCCCGGTCCACTGTTGTAAGCTGCAACGGCGAGGTACCAGTCATCAAATTCTTTATATAAGTCAGAAAGATAGGTGACCGCTGCTCGAGTGGATTTGAGAGGATCCCGGCGTTCATCCACGTACTTGTCGACCTGCAAATCGTATTGTCTGCCGGTTGGCTTCATGAATTGCCAGAGTCCGACTGCTTTTGAACTGGAGCAGGCCATCTGATTATATCCGCTTTCGATCATTGCCAGATAAAACAGGTCTTTTGGCAAACCAGCTTCTTCCAGTTCTTTTTCAACCATGGGGCGATACATGGCCGATTTAGCTAGCCAGCGGCTAAATTGTTCCCTCTGTTTATTTTGAAAGAGATTGAGATACATATCGACTTTCTTGTTCAGTACCACAGGAAAATCAAACACAACACTGTCTGATAAAGCAACAGAGTCAGGTGAAGGTTTTTCGTCCCAGTTTCCAGTTTGACTGAGGGCCACCAGTTCTTCATTGAGGCAGACTTTGGACTCTATATTGTCGAGTTCAGTATCATTTGTTTCATTATTGGAATTTCCTGCTCGTTTCCCATTTGAAAAATCCGGAATCCCGCTAACATTATTGTTAGTCGCGCAACTAGAAAGAAAAGTTGCAAAAAACGACAGAGAGAGGCCTACGAAAAGTAATTTTTTAATCGAATTCATTTTATACTTGTTAGTCATCTGTGACAGGGGAGGTTCTTTAAAAGACAGCCAATTTTATAATTAGCCTGTTGAGATATCTTGGCTAACCATGTACATTCTTACCTGTCCGGTTTTATAATTTTCAGCTGACTATTTAAAACCGAACTATTGAGTAATTGCAAGGTTTATACCTATTTATTGCCAAGTTTGATTTGTCTACCGCTGTTAGGCGTCTCGAAAAACAATTTTTGGAATCATGTTGAAAAAGCTATTTTTATTAGTAACAATTACGTGCATCATCGTGCTGGCGGCCCTGTCTGCAACTCTTTACCAGTTGGTAGTTTTAGAACCAGGGGATGAGATCAAAATAGAGAATATTCAACAGATTCTCGGGAAAGAAAGTCATGTTTTCTATAGTGATGGCCAAACGAAACTTGGGGTCTTTTTTGATACTGCGCATCGTCAGTATGTCTCATACGCCGATATCCCCAAGAATTTCGTCAATGCTGTAGTGGCCTCTGAAGATAACAGGTTTTTTTCTCATTTTGGCTTTGATGTCGTAGGCATAGTTCGGGCTATGATTAAGAATATTCAAGCTGGAAGAGTTGTTCAGGGCGGTAGTACCTTGACTCAGCAAACAGCGAAAAATCTTTTTAAACGTTCTGACAGATCAATCGAAGCAAAGCTTAAAGAGCTTCTCTTTGCTTTGCGGTTGGAATACTATTATCCCAAAGAGAAGATCTTTGAATTTTATGCTAATCAATTTTATGTGAGCGGTAACGGGCATGGGCTCGGGGTTGCCGCCAGATATTACTTTGATAAAACGCCGAGCGAATTGTCTTTTATAGAATGTGCTTTTATAGCTGGAAGTGTGAAAAGACCGAATTACTACAATCCATTTATAAAAAGTACAGCGGAGGCTTCGGAACTTGCTAAATCGCGGGCAAAAACCCGGTTAAAATATGTTCTCGATAATATGTTGGAGTTAGGGATGATCGATGCTCCCACATATAATGAGACAATTAATTCGGAAATTGAATTTAAAAAGGGGAAAGTCGGATATGACCTGGATTATGCTATGGAGTTGGTCAGGGATGCAGTTTCCTCAACGGAAGTACTCAATGCTCTTGAAGCCCACGATGTAACCAATATCTCTACCTCCGGTGTAAGAGTGATCACCACTGTCGACAGAGATCTGCAGGAGAATACGCTGGCCATATTGCGTGGTGAATTATCCAGACTGGATGTTCGTCTTAGGGGCTATGAACGGCAGGAGGTTCAGGATGAGTTGGCCAAACTTGATTATTCAGGTGATTCTGTTTTGAGCGTAGGGTCTTATCTGTTTGGTAATATAGAAAAAATTGAAGGGGAGGGCAAAAATATCCGTATTACTGTCTCCCTGGATAAGCAATTAGGCGAAGGAGTGATAGATTCCGAAGGCCTTTCCGGTTTGGTTAAGGCACGGTTAAAATGGCAGAAAAACCGGTGGAGTGAGACAGAGAAAGGAGATCAGGCCAATTTTGTTACTCAATTGCAACCTGGAGATAAGGTGTGGGTGAATGTGCGCGAAGTTGAGGTAGATAAACCGGCGATGCTTGATTTGCAAAAGTATCCGCTGGTGCAGGGAGGGGCACTGGTCATAAGAGATGGTGCCATAAAAGCCATGGCAGGTGGAACCGAAAACAGATTTTTCAATAGAGCCATCCAAGCGAAAAGAACCATGGGATCCTCTTTTAAACCACTCGTTTATACGGCTGCACTTCAGCTTGGGTGGAACAGTGCGGACAACCTGAAAAACAGCCGGAATCTCTTTGTTTATCAAGATCAACCCTATTTCCCAAGACCTGACCATATAAGTCCCTACGACTGGGTCTCGATGAGTTGGGCCGGAGTACACTCTGAAAATGTTGCCTCTGTGTGGTTGCTTTACCACCTTTGTGATAAGCTCACTCCTCAGCAGTTAATCGAGGTGGCTGACAAGGTCGGTTTAGGCCCGCAAATTGGCACAGCGGAAGAAATGCCCTACCGGAGCTATAGGGCAATGATTCGTGATAAATACGGCATTCAGGTAAATCGTGATATCCTCCGTGCCACAGCCTATCGTCTGGCGATTGACAATTTGGAGACGGATTTTATATTTGACGGGATGATGGATGAATATGGGCTATTGAAGGAATTACCGTACGGGTTAGATTATGAAAAATTCTCTAGAGAAATGGACACAGAATTAGCAAAACAGAAGGCGAAGCTATCCGTATCTGAAGTGAATGAACTGAGATTGCGTAAGAATCTGTTGGCTGATAATTATCTTTTACTTGAGTCGTTCAGGAAAGAGCTAACAACCTACAGATCGCTTATCGAACCAGTAGCAGGATCAAGGGAAATCGATTTTTTTGACTCAACGGGGGGCTTCTCACTTTACGTAGACAGGCTGTCGAATGAGTATCACTTTCTGCGTCTGCAGGGTGAAAAAGGAAGCTTGGTACGGGTGGACCACGACGCTCTCCGAACGTATCTCGATGTGTTGAGCGATGGTGAAAAAACACGATTTTGGGAAAGTATCAAGTTGAATGGTACCTTGACTGTGGGTGCTTTTGATAAGGTTGCCGAGCAGCTGGAACATGAGTATCAAAAACTAAGTGATGAACTTCCTTACAGTATCGAGGTCCTTTCTCAGGTAAGGGATTTTCGCGTTACTGTTGGACTCTATTATCTTATTCGATTGGCCGAACAGCTTGGCATCAACAGTAGTCTTGAACCTGTGCTTTCTTTTCCACTTGGATCAAATGTGGTAACCTTGCTGGAAGCTACAAGAATGTATGAAGGTCTGGTATCCGGACAAGTCACTACTTTTGGTAAGAATGATCAGGAAGAAAATAATGATTCTTTGGCGATTTTGGATCGAATTGAATCGGCCGATGGTGAAATACTTTTTCAGCCGGAGCCTGTAAAAAAACGGGTGATAAACGAAAAAGTCAGCATTGCTATTGGTAGTATTCTAGAAAATGTTGTGAAATTCGGTACCGGAAGAGGGGCCGATAAAGATGTCAGGTTTAGAGATGATGGGCAAGTGAATAGTAAGAGAATTGCTGAGTTAAATCTTCACATTCCGTTAATGGGGAAGACTGGTACAGCCAATGACTATACTAATGCCTCTTTCTTTGGATATTTGCCGGGAGTCGCCGAGAACGGGGTGGCGATGACAGTTGCTGATGGGTATACTCTAGGAGTTTATGTAGGATTTGACAACAATGATCCCATGCGGCGAAATTCAAGCCGTATTAGCGGGTCAGCTGGTGCTCTCCCCACATGGAGTGAGATCGCCAATGTCTTATTGCAGGATCAACATTACGCTGCTAGACTTGACCCAGTGGATCTTTTATTTAATGGTCTTGGAATACAAAGGGACGATCTTGGTCAGATAAATCTCGGTGTCGATCCGGAGCAGGGCGGTAAGGTGATCGAACCTGTGGTGCAAGTAAGTGATAGTGCGCGTTCTCAACCATCCATCCTGACTTTCGGCAGTAAAACTGACACAGGGCGGTTTGTGGTGGAACGAGATTTTCAGCCATTTTGGAAAACTACATCAGCAGCAGGACAATGACAATCGAAAGCATGCTTAGTTTTCTTAGAAGCATTATTTAACAACCATTACTTAACATCCGTGGATTCTAACCGATGTTAAAGCAGGTAAAACAAACAACGTTAATTGATTGAGAAAATATTATGAAAAAAATCATCTGGGGTGCGCTTATAGCTTTTTGTGCTGTCAACCTGAGCAGCTGTGCCCTTCCTGAAAAACCAAGAGTAAGTCAGCTTCCTTCTTCGAGCTCTTCCAAACAGTCTTCACCTGTGTTTATTCAAGATGGTGGTGTTCCTGCAGGGGTGGATGAGCAAAAATATCTGGATATCAGTGATCAGCAAGATAAGGGTGTTGAGGAGATTGGCGATGTTAAGCTGCCTTCTGCTGAGTATGTTAACGACAGAATTTTCGAATATGGGCGTAAGCTTGATCGCTGGAAGAAATTAGACAGTCAATCAGCGACAATGAAGCTCAAAGATGAGGTGGCGGCTCAGAGAGTGAGTTGTTTTCAGCGGCTGCAGAGTGTGCTGAATGGATACAGTGACTTACGCAGCAAGATGCTCCAAGCCCAGAAGGTCGATGTCGCAGCCCAAATAAGCAATGAGGAAATCTTTGAGCTCCAGAAAAATGATATTGCATTTTTAGAAGATGCCTGTGGTCGTTTACTCGCTGACTCAGAAGACAAGAGCGTTGGCTGGAATCAGCGGGAAGAAGGGGCTGGTCTGACTCAACTTGAAACTCTGATCGCCAGATATGCAACCGATAAGGAATATGAGGAGATCGTTCAGGTTTGGTTGAAGATTCCAGAATCTCAACTTGCTCAGGTACATCTCTGGACAAAAATTCTCTATGGTAATGCTCTGATTTCTCTTCATCAGGAAGAAAAGGCGGCAGAGATTTATCAACAAGTAGTTAATCAGATGTCAGGTTCAGATGAACAGGCTACTGATTTGGTGTCGTTGCGAAAAATGCTTGCAGACCTCTATACTGCTTCCGGCAATTACAACTTGGCTACCACCGAGTACAAAAAGATTTCCGCAGATTACTTGAAAATCGGCCAGCTGGAAGAATGGTCTAAACTCCAATTGGCGCTGCTTGATCGGTCTAAGAATGGCAGCCCTGAACTCAGGGATTTCTCCGAGGTGCTTAGAAATTATTTAGGTTTCGTGCCTGAGAGGGATGGGTATAAGATCATCTGGCAGGCAGAAAAGTTCCTGGCGAGCTACCCATATTCTCCTGTCGTAACAAACGTTAATTTCATTAAAGATTCTATCTCGACTGCGGCGGATAAGTGGTTTAATGGCTCCATAGCTCAAATAAATAAACTCGCTCAAGAAAAAAGATTCCCCGAGGCTATTAAGCTGCTGGCAACAATACCAACTGATATTCTCAGTCCAGAAAAGCAGCTTGTGATCAAATCAAAAAACGAGGAACTGGAGATGGCGGAGGCCGTTGAACACGAAACTGGTAAAATGGCCAGAATGCAGGATCTGCAGAACCAGTGGAACAATGGTATGTTGCTGGCCAAAGACGGTAGATATGAAGAGGCTATCGTTGTTTTTACAAATTTGATGGATAGCGATTACTCCACCAAGGCTCAAGAGAAAATCAAGGAACTGTCCTTGGAGGCAGCAAAAGCTGACAGGAGAAAAGCGGCTGATCTCTTTATCAGATTTACCAAAACAACGGATCCAGAGAGCAAGAAGAAACTCCTTGTTGAGTCCCGCAGACTCTTGAAAAACATTCTGGTCAAATATCCTGAGGTGGAAATTGCACCCAAAGTGGTCGGTAATATTGAACGGGTTGAACAAGAGATGAATGCGATAGACCCTAATCTTGTGTTCATGGCGGATCAGGAAGGTTCACCAGTTGTTAGGGATGACGGCATTGATTCCCTATTTACAGCGTCTGGGAAGAAACCTATGACCAAGGAGAAGACTCCTATAGTTGAAACTGATCTGGCTCTACCCAAGATTCAATAATTTTAAGAGCTTAAACAGTAATGAAAAGGCCGATCTCCTGCTGGATGACGGCCTTTTTAGTTGTTACTCTTTGAGCCGAATTTTCAAAGAGCCTTCTTCTACGGTGATGGAATCAACCCCGTCGGCGAAGGTTTTCCAAAAGCCCTCATTACCTCCGAACTCTTTAATGAGATCAATGTTCTTAATTCCTCCTAACCAGGCATTGGGTATTGGGACTCCCATTAGACGGACACCCTTTAATTTAATCACTGGCCTTCCATCCCGGTAAGCGAGTTCTGTGCCGGCATTTACACGAAGAATTTGTCCTCCAAGCATCGGAAAATCAGGATCAAGAGGAATAAGTAGCTTTATGCTGACCATATTTTCTGCAAGGTCGATAGCCAGCTTTTTGGCTAAGTCAGTATTCTTTGCAAGCATGGCGTTTAATTCACGTTCGGTGAATTTGATATCCCGAGTTGCTCCTTTTTCATTGTATTGTTCCGGGAGCAGTGTCCCGTCTTTAGCATATTCTTTTTGTTTTTTTGGTGCCTGGCGGCTGGCATCTTCAAATCTGTCGAGCTTTGCTGCCAGCTGTTGCGCCTCCCCTTGGGAGAGCTTTACCGGACTAAAGGGTGCAGGAAAGAGATATAGTTTGATAGCAAAGGCAGTGGCGACAATTGCAATACATGTTGACGCGAGTACTATGGCCAGCACCTGTCTTCCAGAGAAGCCAGACCGTAATTTTGGTTCTTGTTGTTTCTGTAAGTCATCTGTCATTGTTTGAATCCTGTCCTGTGTTGTGAATATCTAAATCGATAGCATTGAAGATAATTGATTTTAGCATATACTAATAAGTCCTTGATCATTAAAGATCTATAAAAGTTCGGAAAGTGTTATCGGTATCAGAGATTAGGTGCCCGTAAAAAAGGAATTTGACGATTTCCGTACTTTGATTACAGTTAGTCAGGTGTGGATATATAAAAATAATCAAGGAGGCACCAATGGAGAAAAGAATTCTTGTACCGCTTGCTCCAGGTTTTGAAATGATAGAGGCACTCAGTATCGTGGATGTTTTTCGGCGGGCCGGGGCGCATGTGGACTTAGCTGCAATCGGAGATAGTCTACAGGTGACTAGTTCACATAACGTTCAAGTTTTGGCCGATAAGAAAATCAATGATTGTGTGGATGTAACATATGACTTGATTGTCCTTCCCGGAGGGATTCCGGGAGCAGTAAATCTGAAAAATTCAGTCGTCCTTGCCGAACTTTTAAAAAAGCAGAATGACGAAAATAAATTATATGGAGCTATCTGTGCTTCACCTGCTGTTGTCCTCGAACACCATGGGCTACTTGAAGGGAAAAAAGCCACTTGTCACCCAAAGTTTGTTGATCAGCTGAGTGCTCAGACGCATACAGGGGAGAGGGTTGTCTTTGATAAAAACTGTGTAACGAGCAAAGGCGCGGGAACTTCTATTGAATTTAGCCTGGAATTGCTCGGTATTCTGATGGGAGAGGAAAAAAAGAAAGAGGTAGCCAAAGGCATGGCTATAGATTTGTAAGGGAATCCATTAATGCTGACATGACGTGAATGAGCCTGAAATTGGCGACTGATTTCGTCGCATCAATCGATTTGAAGCCCCGGCGTAGAAAGGGTTCCGCAGAGGATTTTAAGATTGAGGCGAGAAAATATTAAATTAAAAGAAAGGATGAGTTCTTACTTGTTTGCAGTTCCCGAGTTTCTAAAGAAGGCAGATTTCAAAGCTTGTGAAGGGAAAAGTAAAATTGTACCTTTTGGGTGCTTTTCGTCAACTATGGCCATTGTCTAGAGAGTGGGTCAGCAAATCTGTAAGCGAGACAAAGGAAAGAGCAATTTCGTGGGTTGCAGCCAGATTGACGAGTGGAGCCGCACCGTGCTCAAAAGCCTCTTTCCATCTCGCAGCACAAAGACACCACCTGTCCCCCGGTAGCAGTCCTGGAAATCCGACCATGGGCATGGGTGTTGACAGATCATTCCCCTTACTCTTTGAGAATTCCAGGAACTCTTTGGTAACTTGAACGCAGACACCATGTACTCCATAGTCGTCGTCAGTCACTTTGCAACTTCCGTCCCTTGTAAAACCGGTCATTGGTTCGATACTGCATATTTCCAAAGGAGTTCCGAGAACATTTTTATATTCAGTCATACGATTGGCCTTCTTTAAGTGCAGCGTTGATGTTGAAATTAAACAATTATTGCAAATCACTTTGTTATAGTAATAAGTTACTGCGTGGAAATGGCAAATTATTTTTGTGGATCGTCCATCTGAAGAATAGCACACAACAATCTGTAGGTGAATCCCCAGAGGTAGTAATCATTGAGGGGGTAGGTTGGGAAAAGGCGACCGGGTATCATTTCAATGCTCTTGTGCAGCTTCATATTTTGAAATTGCCGGATATTGAGCCAGCAGGCACTTTCTATCTCTTGTGGGTTCAGGTTGAGGTGTGGCTGATCTGCGATGGTGAAGAGAAAAGGCTCCACCCAGAGTGGGCTTTGTAAACTGAGACCAGCAGGTTCCAGGGGGAGACGCTGCTGCAGTTGAGCTGCCTCAAGCAAGACGCCTGTCTCTTCAAGAGTTTCTCTGATACAGGTGGCGAAAAGGTCCTGATCCCTCGTTTCTTTTCTGCCCCCTGGAAAGGAAAAATGGCCAGACCACGGATCGTCCGGGTGGGCAACCCTCCTAAGAATCAAAAAACTCTCATGAGGTGTAAGACTCCTTATGATGGCGACGGCCGCCGAGGCACTTTTGGGTGGAATCAACATGTTGTCATGCAAAAAGAGTTATTGTCGGTAAATGCTTAGTAATGATATTTAAAACCGATTTCTTCTAAAGTAACATTTGTCTTAAGAAATGCAACTATGCTTGATGCATTCCAGAGTTTGGGACCCGGACATAGAAATTCACTAGATAATTGGTATAATAGTGTCGGCTTGGAGAACGAAAAAAAATAATTACATAAAAATATTGAAACATATCTCTCCAGAGATAAAAAAAGAAAAGAGATAAGCGTAAACTTCGAAATCATTTCTTAGTCTACAAAGGGAGATCAGCATGAAACATGATGTGACTGTTTTTAGACCGTATTCATTTCAGATCGGCCAGAAAATCCGTATTGAAGGTTCACGCAGAAAAGGGGATTGGGAGATTGCTGCAATCAGTGAACACAAAATAACCCTGAGATGTCCTCTCTCCCAAAAAGAGTTTGAATGGACCAAGTTCTGTTATTTGGTCGACGAAGAAAAAGGGGTGGATTGGCCCCGTCAATCCTAAGGCAGGTTGAGACTATGTGTCTGTTGTTTTTTTCATATCGAACAACTCCCGGTTACCAGCTGGTGGTTGCAGCAAATCGGGATGAGTTTCTCTCTCGCCCAACCGCGCCACTTGATTTTCTTGATAAAGGAAAAACAATACTTGCCGGGCGGGATCTTCAAGGAGGGGGGACCTGGCTGGGGATTACAGCGCAGTTGAAATTTGCTGCAATTACCAACTATCGTGAACCTGCGGCGAATCGAGCTGACGCGCCCTCTCGCGGGAGGATCCTGATGGACTATCTTATCGGTGATTTGAATGCTGGCCGGTATATCCAAACACTTGCTGAAAGCGGTGACAGATACAATGGATTTAATCTGATCCTTGGAGATAGAGAAGAACTCTATTATTATTCTAACAGGTCGGTTGGGCCGAAGCTTCTCGCACCGGGTTTCTACGGCCTCAGTAATCATTTGCTTGATGTTCCCTGGCCTAAAGTTGTTCGGGGCAAAGATCTGCTTTTTCCACATATGGTGGAGGCGGATCGAATTGATCATGGACAGATATTTGGCTTGCTCGAAGACATGAAGCGTCCTCCGGATGAACAGTTACCTGACACAAAGGTTGGCCTTGAGTGGGAACGCCTGCTGAGCACAATTTTCATTGATGGTGTTGACTATGGGACCAGGTCTTCTGCTGTGATTTCTGTTACAGATAATGGGAGTGTTGAATTTGTAGAAAAAACGCTGCAAAGATCATCTTCGAAAGGTCCCGTCGCCCAATTTACCCGATATTCCATGAATAGTTAGCGCTTTCCATGGTTTTTTGGAGTCGGCAGGGTCGTCGTCTCTTGCCTACTTCGGATGGGCACCGCAACAATGGGTGCTAACTCAATATCGGCGGTAAAGATTCCGGGGACTTGAGGGCTGAAGTTAGGGTTTCTGTCCTGAAATACCTATCCAGAATTTTTCGGTTGCCTTCAAGCACTGGAATCGCCTTGGCAGCAATCCTGTCTGCTGAATCATTAAAACCGTATTCACGTTTGATATAGACTCCTGCCGAGCGGATTAAGGCTTGAAGAGTGGCTTTCATGTTACCCTCGGCCGTATACCAGACGTGTTCCAGCACTTCGTGAACCTCGAAGAAAAGTCCGAGATTCCAGAGCACCACCGCCTGCTGAATCGGATCGTTTATTCCACCACGGATGATTTTGAGCGCATTTGTGTAGCGGGAATACCGATCTTCAAGGTATTCACGATAGCAATCAGCAAGACGCTGTTCCCGGAGGCTTGTGACAATCTTGGTTAGTTTATCAGAATTCCCCGTTTCCACCGCCTTGGCTAATCCTTCTGATAAATCGTTTCGGATATCGCGGCTCTGCCGGTCTTCAAAAGGGTTAAATACCTGGTCTGTCATGTTTGTCTTCACTGTTACGTAGTATGCTAAATGGACGTTAATTTTTCTTGCCAGAGCTTTTTAAATCTCGGCAGGTTCCTGATGTTGATGCTTTTTAATAACAAAATAAATTACCGGCACCGCCATGCGACTGATAAGGAGTGAAGCTATCTCTCCGAACATCAGGGATATAGCTAACCCTTGAAAAATCGGGTCGGCGAGAATTACTGAGGCGCCGATGACTACTGCCAGCGCGGTAAGGAGCATAGGCCTGAAGCGAATTGCTCCAGCGTCAACCACAGCCTTGGCCAGCGGTTCACCTTGACGGACGCGCAGCTCGATAAAATCAACCAGAATAATCGAATTGCGCACGACAATACCAGCTCCAGCCATGAAACCGATCATAGAAGTAGCGGTAAAAAATGCTCCAAAACCCCAATGGGCAGGTAGTATACCGATGAGTGAGAAGGGGATGGCGGCCATCACAGCTAACGGAGTAATATAGCTTTTAAACCAACCGACCATAAGCATGTAGATAAGTACCATGACCACGCAGAAAGCCAGGCCCAGGTCGCGGAAAACCTCCAGGGTTATATGCCACTCCCCGTCCCACTTCATGGCCGGTTCACTTTCCGTAAAAGGTTGCTTCAGATTGTAGATTTCGACCTTTTCTAGTCGTCCCCCAAAGTCACGGCCATCGAGCTCTGCAAGTTTTTTGTTCATCTCAAAAATTGCATAGACAGGACTCTCCACTGTATCGGCAACATTTCCGGTAATGTAGATGACCGGTTTGAGGTTTTTGCGATATATGGGCTGCTCAACTTTCTGATCGGAGACTGTTACCAGCTCTCGCAGGGGCACTAGCTGTGCCGATGGATTACGTTCGGAGCGCAGGGAAATATTTAAAATCGATTCCACTCTGGCCCGATATTCAGCCGGGAGCTTCAAAACAATTTCAGTACTTTCAAGATCAGTCGGCTGGTGGTAAAGGTCGAGAGGATAGCCCTGAACAGCAATTTCTATGGCCCTGGTGATCTGCTTTTCGGAGATTCCGTTTATGGCCGCTTTTTCCTTGTCGACGGTGAGAATCTTGCGCTGTTGATCTGCCTCGCGATACCAGTCGACATCGACCACTCCGGTTGCCGAGGTGAAAATCTTTTTCACCTCTTTAGCCAGTTTTATTCTTGCAGTGTCCGTGGGGCCGTAAATTTCAGCAACGAGGGTCTGGAGTACCGGTGGTCCGGGCGGGACTTCGACCACGGCAACTGTTGCCCCGAACTGAGAGGCGATTGCTGCGAGCGGAGGTCGTACCCTGGTTGCTATATCGTGACTTTGCAGAGAGCGTTTGCTTTTGGGCAAGAGGTTGACCTGGATCTCGGCTACTTTTGGTCCACTGCGCAAGAAGTAGTGACGGACAAGACCGTTGAAATTATAGGGAGCGGCTGTACCTACATAGGTCTGGAAGTCTGTGACGGTCGGATCCTGCCTGACTGTGTCGGCCATCTCTTTTGCTACCCGGGCCGTCTGCTCAAGGGTAGAGCCCTCCGGCATATTGAGGATAACCTGAAACTCGCTCTTATTGTCGAAGGGGAGCATCTTCACCTTGACTAGGCCAAAGTAGAACATTGAGACTGCTCCGAGGAGCATGGCAGTAATACTAGCGAAAAAGACAACCCGCCAAAGACCATGGGCAAGCAGTGGCTCCATAACCTTGTGGTAAATTCGGGTGAACCAATCATCAGGCGCTTTCTGCTCAGAGTCATGGGCCTTCAACGATTTTCTGCTTTTCAGAATATGTGTTGCCGCCCAGGGGGTAACGGTGAAAGCAATGACCAGAGAGAAAAGCATGGCTGCCGAAGAGCCGATGGGGATAGGCCGCATGTAGGGGCCCATCAGTCCACCGACAAAGGCCATGGGCAGAATTGCTGCAATGACCGCCCAGGTAGCGAGGATGGTGGGATTCCCAACCTCAGCCACTGCCTCAATGGCCACCAGGGTCTTCGACCTGTCTTTATTGCCGCGTAACTTAAGGTGTCGGGCGATATTTTCAACGACCACGATGGCATCGTCCACTAGGATACCGATTGAAAATATCAGCGCAAAAAGAGTGATACGGTTCAGGGTGTAGCCATAGAGATAAAAAATCAGCAAGGTGAGGGCGAGAGTCGACGGAATGGCCAGCATGACAATGATCGATTCACGCCAACCGAGAAAAAAAAGTATCAACAGAGCCACCCCGAAGACGGCAATACCCATATGCAGCAGCAGTTCGTTGGACTTCTCCGAGGCGGTCTTACCGTAATCACGTGTCACACTTATTGTCAGATCGTCGGGGATGAGACTCCCTTTGAGATCTTCCACCTTCAGCAGTACATCTCGTACGACCGAAACGGCGTTTGCTCCTGGCCTTTTGGCTATAGAAAGGGTGACCGCGGCCTCTTCAGATTCACTGTCACTTGAACCATAGAGGACGTAGTCCGCCGGTTCGTCAGGTCCATCGAGAATCGTGGCAACTTCATGCAGATAAACCGGACGTCCGCCATAAACACCTACGACTATACGGCCGATTTCTTCTGCATTGTGCAAAAAGGTACCGGTCTGCAGTTGAATTTCATGATTGAGGGATTTGAGGGTGCCAGAGAGCGATTGACTGTTTGCCGCCTGAATTTTTGGGGCCAATTCGGTAAGCGAAAGATTTCTTGAGGCGAGTCGTAGGGGATCAAAGTGGATGGCCAGTACTCTTTTGGTTCCTCCGATGATTTTTGTCTCCGCCACCTCATTGATGCTCTTGATGGCGTCATTAACCTGGGCTGCAATTCGCCTGAGAGTGTAGTGATCATAGCCATTGCCATGAAAAGTAAGGGCAAGGATGGGAACATCGTCAATGGTATGCGGCTTGACGATTGGTTGGCTGACGCCATGGGGAATTCGATCAAAGTTGGTGGCCAATTTCTGATTTAACCGGACGATTGAGTCCTCCAGATTCTCACCTACGTAGAAGCGCACAATCAGAAGGCTTTGACCGGACATGGAGGTAGAATAGATATACTCAACCCCTGGCAGTTCATAGAGCAGCTTTTCCATTGGAATGGTTGCCTGTTCCTCCACTTCTTTCGGGGTGGCACCCGGCATGGCAACAAGAACGTCGATCATGGGTACTTTAATCTGCGGTTCTTCTTCTCTTGGTAACAAAACGATTGCGAGAAAGCCGAGAAGAAGAGAAGCGATGATACCGAGCGGTGTCAGTTTGGAGTTGATAAATGCACGGGCCAGACCTCCGGCAAAACCTGTTGTGTTATTTGAAGAGGACTTCATAACTAAATTACCCTGGTTGTTTGATGTAACATAATAAATCTATTGGATAATCACTGGTTGCCCGTCCTTTAGGGTCAGGTTGCCTTGTGTTATAACTGCCTCATTCTCTGAGAGTCCGCTGAGGATTTCGGTGTGGCCATCACTTTTGGCACCGGTACGAACGAGACGGAGTATGGCCTTATTGTCAAACAGAACAAATACTCGTTCCATCTGGCCATACGGTATTACTGCCGAAGTCGGCACTGTCAGGGTTTCAGCCTGTTCAGTGGCCAGGGTTACTCTTGCAAACTGTCCGGACCGAAGTTGGGGATTTGGTGCGATATGAAGCTTTATCGGTGCAGATCTGGAAGACGGATCAGCAATAGGGGATATCTCGGCAACAATCCCTTCTGTGGTAAGATTCACCGATGGGATAAACACCGATAAGTGGTCATTTTTATGTATTCGAAGCATCATCGCCTCGGGAATATCCGTTAGTACCTGAAGGTTGTTCTCCTCCTCTATATAGAGAAGAGGTTTTCCGGGCGTTGCCAGGTCCCCAATGTTTCCTAGTTTTTGGGTGATAATACCGGAGAATGGGGCATTGATCCGAGAGTAAGAGAGCATAGTCAACGTTTCTTGATAAGCGGCTTCTGCAATTTTGGCACTGTCGCGTAATGATTTTACTGTTTGGGGGGTTGCAGCATTTTGCTTTAAGAGATTTTCTTCTCTGGCGAGGTTACGTTGAGTCCGTTCAAGCTGTGCTTTAGCCTGCTGCACCTGAGCTGAAATCTCTTCTACACTGAGTTCGACGAGGAGATCACCTCTCTTAACTTTTGAGCCAAGATCGACCTGGAGGGTGACTATGTTACCTGTTATCTTTGAGGAAATCTCAGCCCGTTGGACAGCCTGGACTGTGCCAATCACTTCGATCTGATTACCGGCAATTCTTTTTGTCACCTTGTCAACGGAGACTTTGATTGCCGGTAAATGCTGTGAAATTTTTTCGGATGTAACCTCGTTTTTATCACAGCCTGAGAGAAAAGCAGTAAGTACTATAATGATGAGTATGGAACTGCATTGCTTGAACTTCATAATCAAATCTCCTACCCCAATATTATCTCTTGGAAAATTGTTCGAGTCCTGCAGCTCTTCGCAGGTTGGCAATTGCCACCCGATACCCGGCTTTGGCGGCAAGATGTCTGGCCTGTGCATCGGAGAGGCGCATTTCAAAATCGATCAAATCAGAGGCAAGAATAACCCCTTCCCTAAATCGGGCCCGACTGAGTCGTGTAGCCTCTGTGGCGACTCCAACCATTTTTTCAGTGACGCTTTGTCGTTTTTTTGCCTGTTCGTAGTCAAGAAGAGCCTTTTGTATCTCCAGTTTGAGGGCAAGCTCGGTTTTTTTTCTACTGCTTTGAATCTCTTGAACTTTAAGTTGAGCTATGGCAATTTGTGAAGAGGTCTTTTTGCCGTCAAACAGCGCGTAGTTCAGCCGTATACCGGCCATCCATGAATTACCGGTTTCGTCAAGCACCCAACCCTTGTCAATCTGATACGATGCGAAGGCATCCACGGAGGGCATCTTGCCACCCCGGGCCTTTTTCAGCTCAGCCAGGGCCTCTCTTTCAACGGCCTTGAGCCTCCTGACCTCGTGGTGAAGCTGAATATCGAAGGATTCAGGGATGTTTTGTTCGAGACCGTTGTCAGGATCAACGGTGACTTCACCTTCCGAAAGGCCGAGGAGGTTGAGGAAGATTCGTTTAGTGAGCTCCCTTGTATGTTGGGCTTTTATGAGATTTTCGCTGGCAAGTGATTGCTGAAGTTCGAGATTGAGGAGGTCTTGTTTGAGCAAATCTCCGGCGTCAAATCTAGCCTTGCCAACATCTAAAGATGCGGTAATTGAGGCTAGCGCTTCTTCACGGACTTTAACCATTTTCTCGGACTGAATGATAGCCTGGAAAGTTTTTACAACCTCAAAACCAAGTTGCTGATGAACAGCTGTAAGGTCGGTTCGGGATTTATCGATATTTGCGCTAGCGGCTGCCTTGTCGGCACTGTCCCGGCCGCCATTGTAAAGCCTATAATTAATCTGGGCCTTGACTTGGAGGTTGTCTGTCCTGCCGGGATCATTGAAATTGATGGTGTCATTAAACGCGCCTTGGTTGAGAATATTGCCAAATGAATACATGGGATTGTTGGTCTGGCCGTATTCGCTGGAAATGTTCACCAAGGGGTAATCGACAGCCTCAGCCCTGGTGGCCTCAGCCATTGCCTGTTCAATACGGTTAAGGGCAAGAGTGCTGTCGGGATTACCGGCAATGGCAAAGGCTACAGCCTGTTCTTCGGTCCATATCTTCGGAATTTTGCTTGTTGGTTGGCTTTCAGCCGAATATGCATTGGAACATCCAATGAGTAGACCGAAGAATATAATAATATAATATCTTTTCATATGGTTATCCGATCTCTTTCCGTGCCGTGGTGGACTTGAGTATGTTGGTATTTAATTAAAAGATTAACTAGACTAATTTCTTAACCGTGTTTTGTCAAAGAAAAAAATTCTGATCTTGTTCTACAGCGACTCCTGTTTTGTACAAATCGGATTCTATTGGGTTGATATAGTAAGTAGTATACTACACTTTGCTGAAATCTATCGTTAATTTTCAATCTGGTCAAGAGAATAAAGGTGTTAGGGGTTGAAAGCGAATGTAAAGAGTATAAGGCCAGAACGAGGAATGAGATATGAGAAGTCGATGTTGTTTTCCGCTTGTTGGTGACTATTGTTGCTGATGAGATTCTTGTCAGTGTGCTGACTTCGAAAAGCAGGACATTTTTAAGCACCTTTTTGAGGTCCTCTGGTTTGGGTTTTTCTGACGGAAAAAGACAAGGAAAAAATTCCATAGATTCTAAAATGGAGGAGATTTGATGGCTGGCAAGACGTTGTATGATAAATTATGGGAGAGCCACATAGTGGAAGACCGCCCGGACGGGACTTCTCTTCTCTATATAGATCGGCATTTACTTCATGAGGTGACTTCACCTCAGGCCTTTGACGGTTTAAAGCTGGCAGGCAGAAAACTTTGGCGGCCCGGCGCAAATCTCGCTACACCGGACCACAATGTACCAACTCTGACCAAAGAACGAAAAAATGGCATTGCCGGAATTGTCGACCCATTTTCCCGACTGCAAGTGGAGATCCTTGATATTAACTGTCAGAAACATGGCATTGTCGAATTTGGCATGGAGGATAAGCGGCAGGGTATCGTTCACGTGGTCGGTCCTGAACAGGGGTTGACTCAGCCGGGAATGACAATTGTCTGCGGAGATTCCCACACTTCTACCCATGGTGCCCTGGGAGCGCTGGCCCAGGGAATTGGTACCTCTGAGGTAGAGCATGTACTGACTACTCAATGTCTGATCCAGAAAAAAATGAAAAATATGTTGGTTCAGGTAGATGGAGTATTGGGGCCGGGTGTGACTGCCAAGGACCTCATTCTCTATGTGATCGGCAGGATTGGAACCGCTGGAGGGTCAGGTTGTACTATTGAATTTGGTGGCTCAGCAATTAAGGCCTTGTCTATAGTCGGGCGAATGACTGTCTGTAATATGGCAATAGAGGCCGGGGCTCGGGCGGGACTGGTAGCGGTCGATAGTAAGACTGTTGACTATCTTCGGGGACGTCCTTTTTCACCAAAAGGCGATATGTGGACCATGGCCGAAAAATATTGGAGAGACCTTGTTTCTGATCAAGATGCAGTATTTGACGAACAGGTAACAATTGATGCAGGAGGGATCGAGCCTCAGGTGACCTGGGGAACTTCGCCCGAGATGGTGGTGGGAATTACAGGTCGAGTGCCAACCTTGAAATCTGCAAAAAACACAACGGCCCGTGATTCCCTCGCACTAGCGCTTAAATACATGGGTTTAAAAGAAGATCAGCCGGTCTCCGAGATTCCGCTTGATAGAATTTTTATTGGTTCCTGCACTAATTCACGGATGGAAGATCTGCGGGCGGCAGCGGCAGTTATTCAAGGGAAAAAAGTGGCAAACTCTATAAGACAGGCCCTGGTCGTTCCCGGTTCAGGCTTGGTCCGGGAGCAAGCGGAGCAAGAAGGTTTGGATAAAATATTTATCGAGGCAGGTTTTGAATGGAGGGAACCGGGCTGTTCCATGTGTCTGGCTATGAATAGTGACAAACTTGGTGATGGGGAACATTGCGCCTCTACCTCCAACAGAAATTTTGAGGGTCGGCAGGGATTTGGAGGCCGTACGCACTTGGTCAGTCCTGTGATGGCCGCTGCTGCTGCAATTGCAGGGCATTTCGTAGATATCCGTCAGTGGAGTTAATATGATGCAACCATTTACCATACATATCGGCTTTGTTGCACCGTTGGACAGGGCAAATGTTGATACCGACTTGATCATTCCAAAACAGTTTCTAAAGTCAGTGAAACGAACTGGATTTGGGCCAAATCTTTTTGATCAGCTGAGATACCTGGATGAGGGGCAGCCGGGCATGGATAATTCCTTGCGTCCAATAAATCCAGAATTTGTCTTGAATAAAGAAAAATATCGTGATGCTTCAATCCTGCTCAGCAGGGAAAATTTCGGCTGTGGCTCGAGCAGGGAACACGCTCCCTGGGCTCTACTTGACTATGGTTTTTTGGTACTTCTTGCGCCAAGTTTTGCCGATATCTTTTATAACAATTGTTTTAAAAATGGTATTTTACCGATTGTATTGGCCGAGGATGTCATTGACTTGTTGTTTCATGAGGCCACATTCCGTAAAAATTTCCAGCTGATAGTTGATTTGGAAAAACAACAGATAACCCTACCGGGAGGTGAGCATCTTGAGTTCGATCTGGATATGTTTCGTAAGCAATGTTTGTTGAAAGGACTCGATGATATCGGTTTGACTCTGGATAAAGCGGATCTTATTAAGGCATATGAAGGAGAACGCCTGAAGGATTGTCCATGGTTGTTTGAAGATTTGTCGTAATGGAGTTATTCATTTATCTAATGTCAGAGTTTTCAGGCCTTTTTCAAGTGCCTTGATGTCGACAGGTTTGGCGAGATAGCTGTCCATGCCAGCTTCAAGGCATTTATCCTTGTCCCCGGCCATTGCATACGCTGTAAGGGCAATAATAGGAATATTCTGCACATGTCGGTAATCTTCTGAACTCCTAATTATTTTCGTCGTTTCGATGCCATCTAGTTCCGGCATCTGCACGTCCATGAGGACAATGTCAAATTGTTGTGTTTTGAGAAGTTTAAGAGCTATTTTCCCGTTACCGGCAATTTTCGATTTGTGACCAAGTTTGGTGAGAATTGCTTGAAGAATCTGCTGATTAATCTGCTCGTCTTCAACGATCAGAGTTGAAAGACGACGGTTCGGGCTGGTAAGAATGGGGGTTGGGATGTGTGGAGGCTCTGGAGGGGAAGAAGTTTCTGTCTTACCGACTACCAGAGTGAAGGTGACTGTCGTTCCCTGTGAAGAATTTCTTTTTAAATGCACAGTACCGTCCATTCGCGTGACCAGCTGTTTGACAATACTTAGCCCGAGGCCTGTTCCTTTGACTTTTTTCTGACTCGGTGATTCTATCTGGGTAAAAGGTTCGAAGAGTTCGTCACCAATGTCCTCTGGGACTCCGATACCAGTATCGGCTATAGTGAACTCAAGCCTTACGAGGTTTCTGCTGATCGTCTCAAGGATCCTTATACCGATTCTTATTTCACCTTGCTCAGTGAATTTTATTGCATTCCCAACAAGATTATAAAGTATTTGCCGGATGCGCACATGATCCGCCACGAGAACAGTGGGGATGTCTGGAGCGATAGAGCACAGCAGATTAACCTTGTGGTTGTTTATAGCGGTCTTAAAAGAGATAATTAACGGTTTAACTAATTCCCTGATCTGGAATTCTTCAGGTGTGATTTTCAGTTTTCCCGCCTCATTTTTTGAGTAATCAAGAATATCGTTGATGATGGTAAGCAGGCTTTCCCCTGATGCCATAGCAGTTTGAACATATTTAAGTTGCTCGTCGTCAAGAGAGGTCATGGTCATGAGTTGAAGCATGCCGAGAACTCCGTTCATGGGAGTTCTCACTTCATGGCTCATATTGGCCAGAAATTCAGATTTCGCACTATTTGCTGCAAACGCCTGTTCTTTTGCAGCCTCCAGCTCCATCATTATCTTTTTTCTGGAAGAAATATCCCGGGTGACCCCAATGATGCCGGTGAAGTGGCTAGAGCTCTCCGGAAGGGGAGAGGCTATACTTTCAACCCAGACCTTCTCTCCGCATGCTGTTCTGATTTCAGATTCCCAGTGCAATGATTTATCTTTGGTCTGAATCAGTAACTGGAAATGGTCATTTGTGAATGGTGATGATAGTATGACATCCCGATGAATGAGCGAGGTAGCCTCTTCCTGTGGAAAACCGGTAAGATGGCTAAATGATGGACTGACATGTCTGGGAAGGAGTGTATCGTCGGTAGTCCAAATTACATCATGGACATTATCCGCCAGCAATCGATAGAGATGTTCACTCTTTTGCAGTGCTTCTTCTGCAGATTTCCTTTCGGTAATGTCCCTGGCAATTGCCATGTAGAGGTCTTTCCCGTCAATTGTCAGGTGGAGGGCACTGATTTCAACCGGGAATTTGGTGCCATCTTTTTTGATATAGGTGGTTTGAAAGGTGGCATTGCCATTTTTATTGAGTTGGGCTTCTAGTTGATTGTTGTGCTCAAAATCCTGGTCGCTGCTAATATCAAATGGAGTTTTTTGCAGCAGTTCTTCACGGGTGTAGCCCAGTCGCTTGCAGGCAACATTATTAACATCCGAAAAATATCCGTAATTGGGACTGTTTTTATCAAGGGAAATTACAAACATCGCATCATTGGCATAGTTGAATAGCTTGCGATATTTGTTCCTGCTCTGTTCAAGTTCCTGTTTTTGTTCGCCACACAGGAAGAGGTCATGGACAGTTGTTAAAACAGAACCCTTCTGCTGAGAGATCAAAGTTTCGAGTTCTGTTACACGGCTTTGGGCTTGTTGCAACTCAGATTGGAGCTCGTTAATCAGTTGTGAGGGCATGATCAGCTACACGGCAGGGTTTTTAAGCAATTTTTATAAATCATCGAGTAAAATGAGCACCAAATGAGGTCGCAGCGATGATGTTACAGTATATGGTGAGTGAGAGTCAAATTGAAAAGGAAAAAAGAAAGAGTATTGATAGGAAATTTGGGTAATTGTATACCAGGTCTTCATTGCTATCTCCACGTTGATGACAGTTTCAGCTGGCCTTTTCACCGAACACTCGAATCAACGAGATATGCATTCATGGGATCAATAGTATGACGGTGTATTGACAAAAAAATGATCACCAAAGGTTTCTACACATTCGACTGTATCTGCTTCGTTGCTGGAGCTATAAGGGGCGACGATAGCCCAGTGCTCAGCTTCTCACATATGCAGTTGCCTTGGTTGATCAGAAATGCTGACTCAAGAGTAACTAAGAGGCACGGTAGAAAATTTCCGGCACGTACATAATTAAGCGACTACCGGCAAGGATTGCCATTGTCAGCAGAAGTATCCCCGTTAAAATAAGTGCAGAAGAGAGTGTAAAGCCATCGGATACTAAGCCGATAGCAGGTCCAAGGAGCGCGAATCCCAGGCGAATTATCAGGCTTCTGATGGATAAAACTGTCGCTCTGGTTGAGGCGCTGCAGTTTTGATTAATGAGGTCTTTAAGGACTGGAGTTGCGTATCCACGTATCGCATAAAAAAGATACAAACTTATAATCGCGGGAAAGAGTGGCAGCCACCCAAGAAAAATATATGCTGAAGGAAGATACAATATTATCAGAATCAGAGAAATTCTCCTGCCCAATATTCTCATGGCAACAGAGGCAAAGGCCGCAACAACTGCGACCGTGAGATTGAGAGATACCCAAAGGGGAGTTATAGTTACCTCGGTAAAATTGTTGGCAACAAAATAAATTTGTGACGTCCAGGCCATGCAAAGTGTCGCTATTCCTGTCACAGCAGAGAGGAAAATGCTACTGCTTAGTTTTTTGTTTGTCAGAATGGCGTTTTTGCAGACTGAGAGTATGTGATGGACTCCCGGTCGTTCTATATCTGATTCCTTCGGTGGCTCAAGGAGCAGAAGAGCAGCAGGCACAGCCAGTGCCGCAATAATCGTCTGGGAAATATATACAGCCCTGTAGCTGATAAAAGCGGCTATCAGCCCTCCGCAGACAGCCGCTGCAGTTTCTGCAAAATTACCAAGAGAGGTTATTCGTCCCTCGAACTGTAGATAGCGGTGTTGGTGCTGTGTCGCCACCAGACTGTCAAAAAGCATTGCTGAATCGGCACCTGAAATAAAACTCCCCCCAATTCCCAGAATGATCTCGGCTACAAGAAACCCAGAAAAATTATGAGATACCGAATAGGTAAGGTATCCTAGTGTTCCCAAAATACTACCGAGTACCAGAGTTTTTTTCCGTCCAACGATATCGGCCATATATCCCGAGGGAATTTCCATAACAGCAACACTCACTGAATAGATAGCCTGGAGCAGATAAACATCAAAATCATTCAGACCGTTTTCATTGTAGAAGAGAGCTACAATGGGCATGATAAGCATCAGCCATTTGGAGAGTTTTATAAGATAGAGATAATAAATATTTGAATGGTAACTTCTGGGCATATTGATGCAATACCCAACAGTGAGAATTCTGTTAGGCAGATGGGTTAAAAATGGAGACAAGCCTCTGATGGGCTGCCAAAAGCAATAAGTCGGAACGTTTCTTCTTCGGAGTCATTTATGGCCCTGCTCTTAATAGATATAAAAAGCAGGGACTTTACCGGCTGACAGTGCCTTTACAATCAGTGCAGATGTTCGAGCCCTGGAGCAGGAAAATGGCTGCATAGTTTTTGGATTTCTTCCGCTGTTCTTGTTAGGAGACCTTCGTTTTGCGGGTCACAGATGACTCTTTCAATGAATGTACTGATCAGCAACATTTCCTTTTCTTTGAAGCCACGGGACGTGACCGCGGGGGTGCCAATACGTATCCCGCTGGGATCAAATGGCTTTCGCCTGTCGAATGGAACGGCATTGTAATTAAGGACAATACCTGCCTTGTCCAGTGCTTTGGCGGCAGTTTTTCCTGAGATATTTTTATTGGTGAGATCGACCAACATGAGATGATTGTCGGTGCCATTGGTGATCAGCGTAAAGCCTTTTGCCATAAGTGATTCTGCCAGGGTTTTAGCGTTTTTGATTACCTGGGCTGCGTATAGTTTAAAGGAATCGGAAGCTGCCTCTTTCAGGGCTACCGCAATTGCAGCCGTGGTGTTGTCGTGTGGTCCACCCTGCACTCCTGGGAAAACAGCTTTATCTATTGCTTGAGCATGTTTTGCCTTGCAGAGAATCATTGCTCCTCTTGGACCTCTGAGCGATTTATGGGTGGTTGTGGTGACGACATCGGCATAAGGGATTGGGGAAGGATGAACACCCCCGGCAACAAGCCCTGAAAAATGTGCCATATCTACCATGAGTATTGCGTTTACCTCATCGGCGATGTCTCGAAATTTTTTAAAATCGAGTATTCTAGGATAAGCCGAATGGCCGGCAATGATAATCTTCGGTCGTACTGCTAAAGCTTTTGTTCGGATGGTGTCATAATTAATGAGACCAGTCGCTGAATCAAGTTCGTAGGATTGTGCATCGAAATAGCGCCCGGAAATGCTCACTTTGGCACCATGGGTGAGATGCCCGCCATGGGGGAGTGCCATACCGAGGATCGTATCTCCCGGATTCAGAAAGGCAAGGTAGATAGCAATATTGGCAGGTGATCCAGAATAGGGCTGAACGTTGACATGCTCTGCTCCAAACAAATCCTTTGCTCGTTTGATTGCCAGCTGCTCAATCTGATCGATAAACTGTTGTCCTTCGTAGTAACGTTTTCCGGCATATCCTTCGGAGTATTTATTGGTGAGAATAGACCCGGTAGTTTCAAGAATAGCTTTGGAGACATAATTCTCCGAAGCAATCAAGCGAATTTTGTCGGCTTGGCGTCTTTCTTCCTGTTTGACCAATGTGTAGATTTCCGGGTCAAGGTCTTTAACATTTTCCATTTTTTCTCCTTCTGACTCTTTTTACGACTAAGTCAGTACATACTTATCGTCAATACCGGTAGAATTTCGTTCAGTCTCAACTGACTGGACTGTGTAGGGCTGATGAGGACAGTGTGTTGTTAACTTTTTTAGTAGAATACCCGCATCTGAAATGAGTGGTTTGTTTTACATGTAGACGTTTAAAACATGCTGTAAGCAGTGAGGAAACCACTATAATAAAAACAGCGGTCATTGAACAGAAGAAAGTGCAAAAGACAATCCTTAAAGAAGAAGGATGGAAAGGGCATAGCTAGATGAATATGATCTGACTGAGGCTAAGTTATCGGCAGTTCCGGAAAGTCAGTAAATACCGCGGTAGCACCCATCGCAAAAAGTTCTTGTTGTCGCTTTTTAGAATTGACTGTGTAGACATTAATTCCAAGTCCGGCTGCGCGAAGTTTTTTGATTAAGGAAGCGTCTGTGATGTCGTCATCGGGGTGATAGGCCGCAACACCAAGCGATTTAAGGTAATCAACAAGATTTTTTGGGTGTGATCTCTCTTGAAGAGCTGCAGTTGATATTGCTGGGTCACAATTTTTTGCTATGATAAGATAGTCATGGTTGAAAGAAGAAATCAGTACTCTGGAGGCAGAGTTAGTTTTCCGGATTACTTCAAGTACATATTCTGTCACTTTTTTATTTTGTTCCTTTCCTCGATGATCTTTGATTTCAATGTTAATTGGAATTTTGTTCAAAGAGCGGTGGAGAAGCACCTCCTCAAGAGTTAGTACTGTCTGGGGTATATCTTTCATGGTTTGGTTGAAAGCGGTTTCCTTTCTGGCTATGGTGCCAAAAGGGTCACTACCAAGAAACCAAGATCCAATATCCAGTGTTTTGAGTTGGCTGAGCGTCCAATCATTTACTGTCAACGATCGTAAATGAAATAATTCGCATTTGCTTGTTGCATCGCTGGTTCTTGCTAAGGTTGGATCATGGAAGACAACAGGCACAAAGTCTTTGGTCATCTGAATATCCAACTCTATGAAGTGACAGCGACCTATACTAGCTTTAAACGCAGAAAGAGTGTTCTCTGGATAACACGCCCGGAATCCTCTGTGTGCAGCAACGAGGCGAAGTGTTTGAAAATTATCAAAAAAAGTCATGGTAAATTTAAAGATGCATTACTTTTGAAATTGTTTTTGTTTTTTAAGAATCAGTATGCAGCATAAAAGGCATATATTAGTGGATTTTCTTCAATATATCGATACAATAGGAGGCATTACGCAATAATGCAATAATAATGATACTATTTAATGTTAATTTTTAGTCATTGTTGCCATTAAGCCCAAATGGTCCTTTTTGAAAAAAAATGATGCCTTTAGTGCTTGTTTGTTAAGTCTAACTTGCATTTTCGACGCAAGCTGAGTTAGAATTGAGTTTCTTCAGTTAATCGATTGTCAGATGTTTTGACCAAATTTTCAAGCCCGGATGGTTCCAATTCAGTTATGAAGTTTTCAGACATACCACTTTTCAGAGTTCTGCTCACAGTTTTCCTTGTACAAGTCTTTGCTTTGACATGTAATTTTGCCAACAACGCTTCGGCTGCGAGCAAGGATAAATATGACATAATCTATATCTTAACCAAAGATTTGGAGAGGGTCCTCGATTATAAGGAAGAACTGGATGCGGTTTTCGATGCAAAGGTGTTAAAAAAGCTGAAAATAGTTGGGCGGGGGGATGATTATGCGTTGATTTATGATGGCAATGATTCGGCCAGAACCGTGACCCATACATTGATAAAGCACGCAGAGTTGTTAGAGAAAGCAGGCTTGGATGAACCTTACGCAACAAAGGAGCAAAATTTTCATAGCTTGTATAATGTTAGCTATGGAATGGGCCCGAATCTGGAACCCCTGAAAAAGAAATACGAACAAATCTATGGTTGTCTTGGCGAAGAGGTGAAAAATGATCTTTATATTGAAAAAACCGATTTTGGCAATTACACCCTGATCTATCGCCGACGGGGAGATAAAGCATCAACCACACAGGTAGCTAAAAAGCATGCCAAAATTATGCGGTCAAAGAAGATATCGACTTCAATTACCACTGAAAATAATAACATGGTGGTGTATGGAGAATCCAGTCTGATAGATGATGTTGGTCCCGAAAAACCAATAATTTGTCAGCTTCCAGCTAAAGACATAACACCGAAACCGACACCGATTTTGATACCGGAAAAAATTGTGGCTGTACTAAAGGTCATAAAAGCAACATTACCCAGTAAATCTGTAACTCTATCGAACGAAGTTTCTAAAATTGAGCGTTCAATTGAAGAATATATAACTGGTTTGAGGAAAGAAGGGCGGATTGCAAACGATGAGTCTACCGGGTGGATGGTTTACGATTTAGAAAAGAATGAGAGTGTTATTGATATTAATGCTGATCAGGAATTTCAGGCAGCAAGTATGATAAAACCCTTCATTGCTCTTGCTTTTTTCCATCAAGTGAAGAGTGGCAAGCTAATATATGGTTCCCAGAGTAGAAGGAAATTGGAAGCTATGATACAGCGGAGTAACAATGCTGCAACTAATTGGGTTATGCATCAGGTAGGTGGACCCGGAAAATGTGATGCTATTCTAAAACAAAATTATTCTAATATATTTAAAAAGACGGAAATTAAAGAATACATTCCGGCAGGAGGAAGGACTTATCTCAATAGCGCACCTCCCTCTGATTATGTTAGATTTTTAAGAGCACTTTGGAATAAAGATTTACCGGAAGGAAAGGAGATTCGGAGATTGATGGCTCTGCCGGGGCGCGATCGTCTTTATCAAGGAACATCCATTCCCAAAGGGACTCTGGTCTACAACAAGACCGGAACTACAGGTCACCTCGTTGGGGACATGGGAATACTTGTGCCAAAAACTAAAAATGGTGGAAGATTCCCCTATGTTATTGTCGGAATTATCGAAAGACGTTCCAAGGCCCCCAATTATGGACAATGGATGAACTCACGCGGCCGGGTCATTCGAGAAGTATCAACATTAGTTTACGAAGAAATGAAAAAGGAGCACCATCTGTTGTGATTCGTAAGTAGTGAATGCTTCTGATTTCTTTATTTTCAAGCACTAATGGGTGCTCCGTTTAATCCTTTTGCGGAGCACTCTGTTCAGTACCTCCCTTCGGTGGTCGAAATCCCTTCACGAAATACTCTTTTGGAAAACAAGTAAATAAGTTCCGTACAACTAATACAATTTTCGTTTTCCAAAATTTGATCCAATGACATTGAAACTGTTTTCAACAATGAAAAGGGCATCCGGATCAATAGCGAAAACTTTTTCTTCAAGACGTTTCAGCTGGAGATTGTTGGTTATGGTCATTAGCATTTCTTTACGTTTGCGTGAATAGGCTCCCTTGGCTTCAATCAATGTTACTCCCTGATGCATATCATTAGTAATTGCGTCGACAATTTCCTGGTAATTATTGCTCAGAATATAAACTATCTTTCTTTGATTGAACATGGCAAGCACATGTTCCAGGCTAATGGAGGCAATGAAGGTAAGGATAATTGAGGCAATGACGATATCCGGTTGATATTGACTGAACACAAAGGTGAAGAGGGCAACATTGTACAGCATGAAGAACTTCCCTACACCAAAGTTGAATTTTTGATTTAAAATTATAGCGATAATATCTAACCCACCTCCTGATCCTCTCGATCTGAGAGTTATCCCGCTACCTACGCCACAGATGGCTCCCCCTGCTATTGCAGCATACAATTGATCGTGGATGGCAAAATCAAGTGAAAGAAATTGCGCGAAAAATGTCAGGGAACACACTCCATAGACGCTATAGAAAAAGAAGCGCCTGCTTAGGAAAATCCAGCCGACAATGAGGAGAGGAATATTGAGAAGAAAATACCAAATGGCAGGAGAGAGAAGATTGCTTTTGTAGTAGATTAAAAGCGCAGTACCGTAAACTCCACCGATGATAAATTTATGATGAACAAGAATGGCTTGGGCGCCTATTGCGTAGACGAGTGAGCCAAGTGATATGAGTAAAATGTTCCAAACGGCGGAATTGATGGAATGCTTTGAGATCATAGGATTGCCTTGACTAAGATTGGATTTGAAAAGTGTTTGATCGATGTTATTATTTGCTATACTTACAGTAGAAAATTTGTGTGTCAACCCGTTCTGACTTTAAATGACTATTTAAATTGATCTCGTTGTGTTGTTGAAAATACAACTGGAAAACATATATTTAACAGATCCTTGAAAGAGTGTGGGCTAAACTGTCAAGTTTTTGGTGAACGATTGAAGCGTTTCTTGTCGCGTTCACAATATGATAGAGGGTGTCGTTTTTACTGTATGAAATACCACCTCAAAATATGGAGAGAATTATGAAAGTAATTATGGATGTATGCATAATACCAATGGGGGTTGGCGTTTCTGTTTCAGAATACGTGGTCGAATGCCATAAAATTCTGAAGAATTCAGGATTGAAGACCCAATTGCATGCTTACGGTACTAATGTGGAAGGTGAATGGGACGTAGCAATGGCTGCAGTAAAAGCCTGCCATGAAAAAGTGCACGGCATGGGAGCACCTCGTATAACAACGACGATAAAATTAGGAACAAGGACAGATCGATCCCAGACAATGGAGGATAAGGTATCGAGTGTTATTAATAAAATGTTGTGATTACCTCACAATGGACCTCCAACCCCTCTAGTGTACCGGGGTATTATCGAACCGTGCAGTACTGTTTGAATCCGGGAATTATGCTTTGGTCATCGGGACAGGGTAGTGGTTTTGATAGCATGTTAAAAAATTAGAGGTGTTCAAACTCGAGGTGATAACTGAGTTTTTTCAAAGCGGTTTGTTCAAGTTGGTATATGCTACCTCTGGTAACCTTGTAAACTTTGCTGATAGAGACAACTGATTGTTCTCTGCCCTGATAAGGGGGAAAGCCATATCTGCGTTTGATAATGTCGCCACATTTGTCTGAAAGCAACAGATCAATAGCTTGTAGTAAAGTTGAATGGAGTTCTTGGGATTCAAAATCTTTTGCGATTGGCGAGATATCCAGATAACGCATAGGAAGGGGAAAAGATAAATCTCTTTCAGAAATATCATCGTTAGTAGTGGTTGCATTCTTGATTTGTGATAAATATAAACATAATCCTTCTGTATCATTTCCTTTTGCTGCTTTGGTGTATTGTTCCACGGTATTGGCCGAGAGCCGAATGAGACGACCATCTAAAGATTGACGTTGGATTTCTTTGAATACCCAGTTCGCAGCAAAGGTTGAAAATCGAATACCAGACGACTGGTGATATCGATAAGCAGCTCTGGCGACACCGAAAGAACCAATCTGGATTGCATCTTCGAAGGTGACCGACTCTTTGTAAATATTGTTAATTTTGGTTGCAAGTTTTTTTACCAACCCTATGGTCAGCATCATGTAAATATTTCTAATAGTGTTGAGTTTTTCGACAGTGGCCTGAAGCTCAATAAAATTGGGTTCTTGAAGATCATTATCTGTGGAATTGCTGAGAATGCGATTCCAAACTCGACCAAGGATCAGATGTTGAAAGGTTTTGGCCAGAGGGAGTGATGTCCTGGCAGGATTTGAACTAAACAGAAGAAGTGCTTCCTGCCGTTCATCTTCGGAGGATGTTGAGCTGGTGGTGCCAAAAAATATTTTTCTACTTCTGAACAGATAGATATTTTGGATAATAGTTAGAGTCGCTTGCCGGAATTTTCTTGAATTCAAAACGAGTTCAGTAAAACGATGACGGAGAAGAAGCACCTCGGTCGCCAGCTCTTTCTCATCCCCTGTAGTCAGATAACCAAAACACTTAGGAGTTGCATGGTTGTTACCAGGCAAACTGTCCTCCTGTTGCAACACTTTTTGTTCAAGACTAGGGCTGAGGACAAGCCTCTTTACACGGGTAGAAAATGGAATACCGGATGGAGTTGTCGCTAGGAGGTCAATGCATTCCGGTGATTTTTTTTGCCAACGCTGCATTTTTAATATTTTATGGTGAGAGAATATTTGAAACAAATTATTATTGAATACGTAAAGTCCTATTTCCTAAACAAAAGGATATCACATATTGTTCTCAATATTAAATAATTCCTTCTAACCATGGGTAAAGTGTGGGAGGTTTTGGATGAGCTCGACATCATTGAATGCTTTGAAGTAGCAGGGCAACAGTTACAGGTCGGCGAAACCACGAAACGGCAGATGGACCTCTACACCAAATTGGGTGTCACGCCGCCTGTCTCGTTACAATAGCGCGGTTAGGATAAATAACAAAAGCCCCAGGCAGAGAATCTGCCTGGGGCTTTTGCTTTATAAAAAACGGCGGTGACCTACTCTCCCACACAGTCGCCCGTGCAGTACCATTGGCGCTAAAGAGCTTAACTTCCGTGTTCGGAATGGGAACGGGTGGATCCTCTTTGCTATGACCGCCGTAAAACTTGGTCAATTTTGTTAAGGGTAGGGGAGGTGATGTTTGTTATCCCCTTATCCTTATGGCTATTTTCATCTCGTCCCCCTTTGGGGGATAGACTTCTCTAGAGTATTCTCTCTTAAAAGCAAGAGAGAATACTAAGAGTCGTCCAATAACTGAATAGTAGAAAAGTCAGTAGAGAAATAATCAAAAAATATGGATAAGCCTCACGGCTGATTAGTATCGGTAAGCTCCATGTATTACTACACTTCCACACCCGACCTATCGACGTTGTGGTCTACAACGAGCCTTCAGATGGTTTACACCATGGGATATCTTATCTTGAAGTGGGCTTCCCGCTTAGATGCTTTCAGCGGTTATCCCTGCCGAACTTAGCTACCCAGCAATGCCCCTGGCGGAACAACTGGTGCACCATAGGTTCGTCCATCCCGGTCCTCTCGTACTAGGGAAAGATCTCCTCAAATATCCTGCGCCCGCAACAGATAAGGACCAAACTGTCTCACGACGTTTTAAACCCAGCTCACGTACCACTTTAATTGGCGAACAGCCAAACCCTTGGGACCTGCTTCAGCCCCAGGATGTGATGAGCCGACATCGAGGTGCCAAACCTCCCCGTCGATATGGACTCTTGGGGGAGATAAGCCTGTTATCCCCGGAGTACCTTTTATCCGTTGAGCGACGACCCTTCCATGCGGAATCGCCGGATCACTAAGACCTACTTTCGTACCTGCTCGAGATGTCTCTCTCGCAGTCAAGCTCCCTTATGCCTTTACACTCTACGGCTGGTTTCCAATCAGCCTGAGGGAACCATCGCGCGCCTCCGTTACTCTTTAGGAGGCGACCGCCCCAGTCAAACTACCCACCAGACAATGTCCTGGATCCAGATAATGGACCGCAGTTAGATTCCTAAGATAACAAGGGTGGTATTTCAAGGGTGACTCCACAGACACTGGCGTGCCCGCTTCAAAGTCTCCCACCTATCCTACACATGTTATCTCAAAAACCAATGCCAAGCTATAGTAAAGGTTCACGGGGTCTTTCTGTCTAGTTGCGGGTAACCGGCATCTTCACCGGTACTACAGTTTCGCTGAGTCCCTGGTTGAGACAGTGGGGAAATCGTTACGCCATTCGTGCAGGTCGGAACTTACCCGACAAGGAATTTCGCTACCTTAGGACCGTTATAGTTACGGCCGCCGTTTACCGGGGCTTCGGTTCATTGCTTTACCTTGCGGCTGACAAGTCCCCTTAACCTTCCGGCACCGGGCAGGCGTCAGAC
>CAWCTP010000031.1:1055000-1271921 GCA_963798425.1 uncultured delta proteobacterium
TAATTTCTTGTAAGTGCAGGATGCTCTTTGATGATTTTATCGAGCTCTTTGGGAAGATTATTGGTCAAGTAATCATCAATTTGAGCATAGGTCATTTCCTGTTTAAGAGCTTCTTCAACTTTTTGAATAAAGAGAGCCTGGTTTTCCTCTTTATCAACATAGGTGAGGATGCCTGACGTGGGTGAAGGGGTGAGACTGGCCTCAATATTTTTCAATCGATCCATAAGGTTTTCGATCTCAATATGCGTATCTGCATGGAGTTGTTCAAGTTTAATGATTTGACTCTTTAAATCCTGATCTGAACCCGATTGAATTTTCTCTGTAAGATTCGTGACGAGATTTTTAATTTCTTTTTCAGAACTCTGCAATTTATCAACGGCCTCATTCAGCTCTTCAATGCGGCTTTTAAAAACCGAATTTTCCCCACTCAAGTTATCAACACTACCTTGAAGAAGTGAATTGTCTACAGTAAGTCCTTTGATATCTCTCTGCAATGCTGCATTTTCTTCGTGAAGTAGTGCAATCTCCTGTTTCATCAAGTCATACTCCTCCTTGGTAATAGCTATTTCTGATGTGCTGCCGTTGCAGCACTGTTTACTAAGTGATATTACGCTTTGAGCGAAGTTTTTTTTTAAATCAGAATACATTTGAGATGCTTGAGCAGGATCGACCATTGCTACAGCTGCTAAAAAAATCGCAATAAGCAAACCAATTGAAAAAAGAAGAGCTAGTCCCATACCTATTAAAAATAGGATCATATGGCCGATGCCAAAAACGATAGCAAGAAAGCCACCTTCAGAACTACTTGCTCCAGAGGATGCAACTATTGCGAATAAAACAAGTACACCGCAAAGAACTGCAGCTGATTGAAGAAGGGGGTCCCGAAATTCATTCTTTTTCATTTTTATTCTCCTATATTAAGAAATGGATAAAATCTTAGATAGATATGATATACATCATTGTATTAACTGCAGTAAATGATACCTAATTGCACGAAAAAAACTGAAATAATAGAGTTAGATAACCATCTAACTATCGATAGTGTCAAGTTTTATGTTGCATTTCTCCGTTAGGCCAAAACTTTTGTTTAATTGATGCAACTTTTCGATTCGTAATAGTACGGGGGGATGACTGTAATGGATAAAAACCATTAAAGGGTGTGGAGTAAGATTGCTACAATTAGCTTGGCTCAATTTTTTCAGACTGTTTATCAAGTAATCTGGAGAACCTGTAGATCGGGCTACATAACGATCTGCCTCGAATTCGTTCCTCCGAGAGATAAAATTAAAGAGGATAGAAAAAAGAAGATTTATTGGCGTATAAAGAAAACCAAAAAAAACCAAGCTGGAATAAACGGATGACTCTGTCATGGAAAACGCTTTTGCTAGCTCGCTATTATCTAGAAAAAATGAAAGAAAATAAAACATTACACCGGTTTGTAATACAGATGCAAATAACATTTTGATAATATGCTGATGCTTGAAGTGTCCCATTTCATGGGCAAGTACTGCAACTATTTCAGGTTCATTAAGTTTATCAAGCAAAGTATCGTAGAACACAATTTTTCTGAATTTACCAAAGCCGGTAAAAAATGCATTTAATTTGGAAGATCTTTTTGATCCATCCATTGTGAAAATGCCATTGAGTTTAAAGTGCTCTTGTTGGGTATATTTGAGGATACCGTCTCGTAATGGACCGTCTTTAAGTGGAGAGAATTTGTTGAAAAGAGGCATGATCAAAATGGGGGCAAAAAATTGTAAACCAATGGAAAATATTACCACGCCGAACCAACAATAGAGCCAGCCGTACCTCCCGGTGGTAATAAAAAACCAGAGTATGAGTGCTAGAAGGGGCACACCGAGAATGATTGCGAGCAAAAGACCTTTTATCATGTCGAGAATGAACGTTTTAATTGAAGTACGGTTAAAACCAAATCGTTCTTCTAGGACAAATGTTGAATAAATATTAAAAGGTAAATTAGCGATAAAGGTGAGAGTACACAATCCACCGATAAACAATAATCCTGTCTCAATCTGTCCAAGTCCAAAGCCTCTTGCCCAGATATCTATATAATTGAATCCCCCGTAGATAACAAAGAGAACGGTGAGAAGTGTGGAAATACTATTTTCAACAAGTGAAAAGGAACTTGTCGCTCGTGTGTAGTTCTGCGATTTTTCATACTCCTGTGCACTGTAAGTCGATTCAAATTCTTTTGGAAGACAAGGATCCAAACCTTTGATGTTGAGTAGGGAGGTGATAAAGTTAAGCAGATAAGAACTTATAATAATGATAATAATTATAAATAGCCAAGTATTCATAGTGTAGGTATCTAAACAAGAGTAGTACAAATCGAGCTAGTGATAAGCAGGAGGTCAAACAACCAAGCGTTGAAAAATATAATCATAGAAGACACTTGAACAATAGGCCCTAAAGGATTTATTCCTTTGGGCCTGATCGACCAAGAAAAACTTAAAGTCACATGATTGTTTGTATCGCAGAGGTTGTCATGGCAATGAATTGCGATGGCATAACCCCCATCACAATTATTGTTAAGATGAGTAGTACAGCGAGTGTATTGTTTAGACCGGAGCTTGTTACCGCTTCACGGTCCTCGGAATCAGAGCAGAAGGTAACCCGAACAATGGAGAGATAGTAATAGAGGGCGATGGCTGTATTAAATGCTGCAAGAATAACAAGTATGAGATGTCCCTGTCTGAGGGCACCAAGCAATAGGAGAAATTTTCCAGTAAATCCAACAAAGGGAGGAATACCGGCAAGAGCGAAGAGGCCGACAATCAAGGTAATGGCCAAGAGAGGGGCCCGTTTATGCAGTCCAGTGAAGTCTTCCACCAAAACGTTCTTTCCTTTTTTCGAAACGGAACATATGACCAAGAAACAGGCCAGATTCATGATGGCGTATCCCATGATATAATACATGGCCGTAGCATATCCTGTAAGCTTAAACGTCAGCAAACCAACAAGAACAAAGCCAGCGTGTGAGATACCCGAGAATCCAAGAAGTCGTTTTACGTCTTTTTGGATTAAAGCCGATAGGTTTCCGTAAAACATTGAAAGTAGGGCACATACCATGAGCACATTAACTATCACTTCACCTTCGGAACTTACCAGGGTTACCAATCGAATAAGAAGTGCAACTGCGGCAAGTTTGGGTACTGCTGCGATAAAGGCAGTTGTCTCATTTGAAGCCCCTTCATAAATATCAGGCACCCAAAAATGCAGGGGGAAGAGAGCAAGTTTATAGAAAAAACCAGCCAGTACAAGAATAATGGCAATGACGGCAGCTGGTTGAGTATACATATGAGACAACTTCTCTGCAATAACTGGTAAATGAGTAGATCCCGTCAGGCCATACATATAGCTCATGCCAAAGAGCATTAACCCTGTCGCCATGACTCCAAATAACAGAAATTTAATACCGGCTTCAGTCTGGGTGCCGGAGGCTGTATCATTGTTTCGCATCGGTACCATGATATAAACGGCAAATGATGATAATTCTAAAGATACAAAAATTGAAAGAAGTTCGACACTTGATACGAGCATCATAAGCCCTAAAACCGACATGAATAAAAAAAGGTAGTATTCAGAGCGGGTCTCTTCTTTAAGATCTCCATTTGTATCACTGAAAATCATGATGATGAGTGTAGCCAGGGCTATAAGGACTTTGAAAAGTTGTGAGAAAAAATCAATATGATATGCGGAATAGAAGAGATTCCCTTCACTCTTAACACACACGAGTGATGCAATCAATGTCAACGCAGCCAGAAGCATAGCCACATTTTTAATTTTTCCACTCCTTGGATTGCCCAAACTGAAAATGAAAAGGATCAGTCCAGCCCCTAACAGTGATAATTCAGGTAGAAATAGCATCATGTTACCTTTACGAGGTCTTATTGACTTAGAAATAATTTTCTGTTTTTTTCAAGAATATCATTTCGTGAAGGAACTCAACCCGCTTTTGAAAGCGGGGTTAGAATATTAATGTAGTATCGAACCGGCTACTGCAACCGCCTGGGCCTGGTGGGCGTCAAAATGTTGAAGAAGCTGGGTTACGCTTGTGTCCATCAGGTTCAAAAATGGTTGAGGTCCAAGGCCGATCCAGAACACGAAAAAGAGGAAAGGCGCAAGGGTCACAATTTCACGACTGTTAATATCCGTGATCCAGGATTGATCCGGGTTATCAGTACCGCCCCAGATGATTTTCTGAAGCATACGTAGCATATATGCGGCAGCCAAAACAGCACCGGGGATTGCCGCGAGAGCAAGATAAGGAAAACCGCCATTGGCGATCCCGAATTTAAAGGCACCGGCAAGGATCATGAGCTCACCGACAAAACTGTTTGTTCCTGGAAAACCAAAAGAAGACAGGCAAAAGAAGGTCAGAAATGTGATATAAACGGGCATGTATTTGCCAACCCCTGTTGCTGAACGTAACTCCCTGCTGTGTGTTCTTTCATAGATCATTCCAACACAGAGAAACAGTGCACCGGTTGTAATTCCATGATTGACCATCTGGAGAATTGCACCTTTCATGCCGTTAACGTTAAGGACAAAAATGCCAAGGGTTACGAAACCCATGTGGCCAACGGATGAGTAGGCAATAAGTTTTTTCATATCACTCTGTGCAAGAGCTGTGAAACCACCGTAAATGATGCCGGCAATAGACAGCCAGAGTACATATGGCATAAGCAGTACAGTTGCTTCAGGAGTTATAGGGAGAGCAAATCGGAGAAAGCCATAGGTGCCCATTTTTAACAGGATACTAGCCAGGATAACCGATCCTGCGGTAGGCGCTTCAACGTGAGCTGCGGGTAACCATGTGTGGAACGGAAACATGGGAACCTTGATGGCAAAGGCAAGGAAAAAAGCCAGGAAAAGATAGATTTGGGCAGTGAGAGAATAATTCTGCCACATCATGTCCGGAATAAAAAAACTGTAATTATTGTGGGTATAAAGCCAAATTATCCCAACCAGAAGCAAGATCGAACCAGCAAGGGTATAGAGAAAAAATTTAATAGAAGCATAAATTTTCCTGGGGCCGCCCCAGATACCAATGAGAAGATACATGGGAATAAGCATTGCTTCCCAGAGGACATAAAAAAGTACAAAATCCAAAGCAACAAAGACGCCAATCATGGCGGTTTCCATGAATAAGCAGGCATACCATAAAGGACTGAATCCGTGTTTTGATGTACGACCAGGAGGCCAGGACACAAAACGGCATAATGATTGTCGTCAGAAGTATAAGGAGGATGGAAATACCGTCTACTCCAACGGTGTAGTTAATATTAAAGGCTTCAATCCAACTATAGTGTTCTACAAATTGGAATTTATCAGTGGTCTGGTCAAACCCGGATATCAGGCGAAGGGAAAGTACGCCCACAACACTGGTAGTGGCCAGAGCAAGATTACGACATAGTGACTCATTCTTCACAAACAAGAGAAGAAGTGCTCCCGCCAGTGGCAGGAAAATGAGTACACTCAAAATGGGAAAGCCGGAGTTAATCAGTAGTTGGTCCATTACCAATGATCCTTGAGGTCAAAATATTATAGCCAGACATACGAGATTAGAAGAATAGCAGCAAAAGTAACCGATATATATATTGTCTGCTGAATCTGACCTCTCTGCAAGACAATGGTCACTCTCCGGCCAACGGCTCTTACACACCTAGCGCTTCCATCAACCACTCCGTCAATGGCATGCCAGTCAAACCACGACCAGAACCTAGCTGTTGTCATCAGAGAATAAAGACCAACAACTCTATATGCTACGCCCCAGACATCGTCGAGCCATTGAATAGGATGTTTGGCCAGCCAGAGGAAACTTCTGCCGCCCATACGGTAGAACCAGTCAAGGTCAAGGCTGATTGTGGCACTGGGTCCAAGTTTATCCTTTAGAAAAACAAATGCCAAGGCTGTCAAAGCGAGAAGCTGTAAGGTTTCACTCAGGTGGTAGCCACTGTAAGGATGAAAGGATACATCTGCGTTGGGCAACATATTATAGAGAAATGGTGTATAGGAACCTATCAGCAGACATAGAAATGCAGTTACAGCCATGGCCAGATGCATATTCCAAGGTGGATCCTCAGCTTTTGCCCAGGTCTCGTCGCTGCACCTATTCTCACCAAAAAATATGAGATAGGGTAAACGCAGCCCGGCGACGAGAAAGGTTCCAACAGACACAATAGTGAGGAGGAATCCGGCGACAAGTAAATGGGATTCGAAGCCCGCCGAAATGATCATCGATTTTGAAACAAAGCCCGAAAAGAAAGGGAAGGCTGAAACTGACACTCCGCCAATCACCATAAAAAAGAGGGTGCTTGGCATCTTTTTGTAAAGTCCACCAAGTTCGGTGAATTTCGATTTGCCGGTTGAATGAATGATGGATCCTGCTGCCATGAAAAGCAGGCCCTTATAAAGAATGTGAGCAAAAGCATGCGCGCAGGTTCCGTTTATGGCGAGGGCGGTACCAATACCAACACCAGTCACCATGTAGCCAACCTGGCTTATAATCTCCCAACCAAGCAGCTTTCGTATATCATTTTCCATCATGGCGTAGATAATGCCGTAGATAGCCATGATTACGCCAAGTACAATCAGAATATCAAATCCGGCAAAGGCCCGGGCGAGAGTGTAAATAGCCGTCTTTGTGGTAAAGGCACACATGAATACAGCACCCGTAACAGTGGCCTTACTGTATGCATCGGGTAGCCATGAATGCAGGGGAGGGACGGCTGCATTCAGCATGAGACCAGCCATGATCAGCCAGGTATAGAGTTGGGTGTTATGCTCGTCGAGTTGAACAAAAGACAGATCTCCTGTGGCCTTATAGCGCAGGACAAAGCCAAGCAGCAAAACGACTCCGCCAAAGGTATGAATCAACAAATACCTATAACCCGCAGCAAGTGCTTCTTTGTCCGTATTGCACCAGATAAGAAAGGTCGAGGCAAAGGCCATCATTTCCCAAAAAAGAAAGAGGACTAAATAGTCGCCGCAATATATTGCCCCAAGGCTACCGGACACATAGAACCAAGCAGCAATATGTTGCAGGTTGTCTTTTACATGTAGTCCGTAAACTGTGCCGATAATGGCCATCAGGGCCATTATAAAGCCGAATATCATAGAAAGGCTGTCTACTCTTCCAAAGGTAAGTGTCCATTCACCCATGAAGGTGACCACCCCATGCACGCCCGGGTGCCAGCTGAGATAGATTACGTCCAGAAAGGTAAGAATAGGAACACTGCAAAGGTAGATTTTACGAAACGGCTCCTTGATAAATGGCAAAATAAGTGCACCACATATCAAAATCAGAGACGGATGGATAAAACTAGTTGTCATAGTAATCCTCTCGGGTCATGATTCCACTTTTTCCAAACCATCGCGCAAAATAAACGAGAACCACACAGGATAAGACACCAAAAATTGACCAGAAGCCTGGAACGTGTTTTTCCATCCATGTATGGGCGTGATGGGTATCAACCCCCACAACTGACCAGACCAACATAACTGCAATACCAATATAGCAGCCAATCTTCACGGCTTGCAGCCGCTCTTTTAGAAAATCAATGAGATTTACAATCATCCCGTCACCGCCTTTACAAATTGCAACATGAAGTCAGGGAAAATACCTAATAGTATGGTAATGGTAGCCGCTATCAGGATAGGAATGAGCATGGACAAAGGTGCTTCTTTAATACCCGTATAAGGTTCACCTACTGGGCGTTTACCGAAAAATGCCTTGTAGGTAATAGGGGCGAAATAGGCGGCGTTCAACATGGTACTGGCAATGAGGACAAGAAGAATACCAAGTTGATGTGCTTCAACCGAACCGATGAGCAGATCCCATTTGGTTATGAAACCAGCCACAGGCGGTGCACCTATCATGGTGAGTGACGCAATGCCGAAGGCTCCAAAAGTCCAGGGCATTGCTTTACCAAGGCCTTCCATTTCAGAAATATTTTTTTTGTGGGTAACCACGTAGATGGCCCCGGCACAAAAGAACAAGGTAATCTTGGCGAAGGCATGGTTGACGATATGAATCAATCCACCTTGGATACCAGGGTTGGTAAGCAGGGCAACACCCAAAATAATGTATGAGAGTTGGCTGACGGTGGAATAAGCCAATCGAGCTTTTAAGTTATCTTTGGAGAGAGCAATAATAGATGCTACAAGCACAGTGAAACTAACAAAATATGCAGTGGGGATACCAAGGTTGAAAGCATGCATGGTATCGGTACCAAAGGTATAAAGCATGACTCTGGTGGTGCAGAACACCCCAACTTTCACAACAGCAACTGCGTGGAGCAGTGCAGAAACTGGTGTTGGGGCAACCATTGCACCCGGTAGCCAGTGATGAAAGGGCATAACCCCATTCTTGGCAAAACCGAGGATACAAAAGATGTATAGCATGATAACCAGAGTACCGTCTACCCCTGCCGGAAAAACTCCGCCATGGATATTGGAGGCAAAATCTAGAGTGCCGGTGAGTACATAGATGAGAATCATGGCCGGCAACAGAAAAGCTTTGGCCGTGGTTGTCAGGTAAATGATGTACTTACGTGCCCCATTGTAACCTTCTTCATCCTGATGGTGGGCAACCAGTGGATATGTGCATATGGAGACGATCTCGTAAAAGAGATACATCGTGAACAGATTGTCTGAAAAAGCAACCCCAATGGCACCGAAGATAGAGAGGGCAAAACAGGCATTGAAGCGAGTCTGGGCATGTTCCTTGAGTCCTCTCATATATCCCATGGAGTAGAAAACAGCTATCGTCCAAAGAGACGAGGCTACTATGGCAAAAATCATCGACATGGCATCCGCTCGCAGGGTAACTGACACTCCCGGGAGGATGGTGAACATGTGGAAAATGAGCGTTTTTCCATGCAGTACCGCCGGGATCATAGAGCCAACCACCAGCAATAGGATGATGGAAGAAACTGAAGATATCCCTTCCCGGACGTTTTGGTTGTCACCCTTGAACATCACTCCCAGCGTACCAATAAGCGGAATGAGCAGGGCTATGAGTAATTTATAATCCATTCCAGGTGGCTCCTTGACTAACCTTTGAGTTGAACGGTGTCTTCAGCGTCTATCGATTTGAACTGGCGATAAACAGATATAATGATACTTAGTCCGATGGCGGCTTCAGCGGCCGCCACCGCCATTATAAAAAGCGTGAATACCTGTCCTGTAACCGGATCTGGTGAAGTAAACCGGTTAAACGCCATAAAATTTACAGAAGCCCCGGAAAGAATCAATTCTGCAGCAATAAGCATCCCGATGAGTGTTCTGCGTGTGACAATACCATAAATTCCAATGCCGAAGAGCACTGCTCCGATAACGAGAAAAGTATTGAGGTCATTGTAGAGTGTAAGCAGCGACATCAGCTTTCCCTCCCGCCCCGGGCAATAACCAGGGCTCCAAGAATTGCAATTAGTAGGACGATGGATATTAACTCAAACACCATTGAATATTCCGTTAAGAGATGGAGACCAATGGTTTTGATAGAGCCATCGTTGATTTTTTCCATAACTTTCCAATCAGTTCTGATGGCAAGAATAGAAAATCCACCGGCGAGAAGGGCAGCAGTCGCAAAGCCCATAGGTCCAACAAGAGGGCCGGAAGGGCCAACTCTTTTCTGTTCTTCTGGGGCAGCAAGCATGATCGCAAAAGAAATTGTCACCGCTACAGCTCCGACGTATATGAGGATCTGCATCATGGCGACAAAAGGTGAATTTAGAAAATAGTACAACCCGGCAACGCCGACGAAACAGACAATAAGACCGGCAACCGAACGTACCAATCTCTCAGAGTTACAGGCGATCATGCCGCCGATTATGGTAATCGTGACCATAATTAAAAAGACTACCCCGACAAGTCCGTCAACACTAAAAAGGCTTGGGGATGTAACTATTGAAGGGTTCATTTGTTTCTATCCTCCAGACGTTTGAGAAGATCAAAAACAAAATCTTCTTTTCTGGTACTCGCCAGGTTGTATTCTTTAGAGAATTCTAGAGCATTGAAGTTGCATGATTCCACACAGGATCCGCAAAGTGAACATCTGGTGAAATCAAGAATATACTTGGTCAGAACCTTCTTTTTCTCACCTTCAGGTTTTTCCCCGGCAAGGGAAATACAATTTGACGGGCATGCTCTTTCGCAGAGCCCGCAGACAACACAATTTGGTTTTCCTTCCTCGTTTTCGATGAGTTCGGTATGGCCACGAAATCTATCACACATGGTAAGTGTCTCATAGGGATAGGAAACAGTGACAGTAGGCTTGAAGAATTCTTTGAATGTTATGCCCATGCCAATGAAAAGGCTCATCAGGCCATGATATATTTCTGAAAAATAGGTGACCATCTTAAAACACCTTTATTAATCCTGCGGTAAACAGCAGGTTGAACAGAGACAGCGGGATAAGAATTTTCCAGCTGAGATTCAACAGTCCGTAAATGGTCGTACGTGGAAAAGTCCAGCGTATCCAGATAAAAGTAGCAATCAACATATAGAGCTTAAGAAGAAACCAAAAAACTCCAGGAATGAAACTGAGAAAAGGAAGAGGTGCGTTCCAACCACCTAAAAACAGAATTGTGGTCATACAGGAGCCAATAACGATATTGGCATATTCGCCCATAAAGAAAAGGCCGAAACCCATGGATCCGTATTCTGTATGGAATCCAGCAACCAATTCACTTTCTGCCTCACCTAAATCAAATGGCGCCCTGTTTGTCTCCGCCAAAGTACAAGTGAAAAAGATTAAAAAAGACATTGGCATTAGAATGTTATGTGAATTGCCAAGCAGGGGAAAAATGTTCCAGTGTAAGAGAGATCCACTCTGTTGATGTACTATTTCCATGAGATCCATAGAACCAGAAATCATCACAACTGTGATGGTGGTTATAAGCATGGGGATTTCGTAGGCAACTGCCTGGGATACAGCACGAACCGACGACATCATGGCATATTTATTACGAGAACTCCACCCAGCAAAAACAAGGGACATTCCACCCATAGAAGCAAAGGCAAAAACCATCAGGATACCGACATTCATGTTCTTGGCTACAATCGTATCGCTAAACGGTATGGTCACGAAACTCATGATCGCCGGAAACATAGCAAGGACAGGTGCTGCTATAAAGAGAACCTTGTCGGCACCACCAGGAATCGTTAATTGTTTGGCCATCAATTTGATGCCATCTAGAGGAGGTTGCAGCAGACCAAAAGGGCCATTGATGTTTGGACCGGGGCGACGCTGAATTCTTGCCGCTCCCCTTCGTTCAGCCCAAACCAGATAGGCGGCATTGAGGGCTGCAAACGCGATGGCTATCACAACAGCAATAATGACATTCAATAGTGTTAAACTCATAGAATATTTCCTCTTACCTGTCTATCTCGGGAATTACCAGGTCAAGACTTCCCATAAATGCTAGTGCATCCATTATCATCATACCTCTGCATGCCTCATCAAACAGGTGCATATTTGAGTAGGTTGGTGACCGAAGCTTTAATCGATATGGAGTCTTGCCGCCGTCACTGACCAGTCGGATTCCGAAACTTCCACGAGCCGTTTCCACCGCTTGATAATAATCTCCGGCGGGTGGTTTGATGAGTTTTGGCTTTTTCTCAGGCATGATTGGGCCGTCCGGCAGTTTATCAAGTCCCTGCTCAATTATTCTTAAGGACTGCTCAATTTCTTCCATTCGTACATTGTACCGAGCCAGTGAGTCACATTCGTGGAAGACGGGTACGTCAAAGTCAAATTCAGGATACACTGAATATGGTTCGTTTTTTCGTACATCAAAGTTAATACCGGAACCCCTGGCAACAGCACTCGAAGCGCCATATTTACGGCACATTTCCTGGGTAAGAGGGGCAATGCCCTCCAACCTTTTGCGGAAAATGATGTTTCCAGTGACCAGTCGGTGATATTTTTTGAGAGATTTTCGCATTCGGGGTATGAATCGTCTGGCAGCTGAAATGAATTGATCATCAACATCGTTGTACAAACCGCCAAATCGGAAGTAACAATAAGTTAGGCGAGAGCCAGTGACTCCCTCTAGCATGTCGAGAATATGTTCCCGGTCCTGAAGCGCGTACATAAGAGGGCTAAACCCACCTAAATCCATGACAAATGCCCCAAACCAGAAGAGGTGAGACGCAATTCGATTGAATTCCACCATGATAGCGCGGATATATTCGGCTCGTTCAGGAACTTCAATGCCGGATGCTTTTTCAATGAGCAGTACATGGCCGTGGGAATAACCAAGGGCACCAAGGTAATCCATGCGACTAAGATTCATGAGGAACTGAGGATAGGTTTTTATTTCTCCCATCTTCTCGTGCATCCTGTGAATGTAGCCAATGACGGTTTCGGCATTGACGATATATTCACCGTTCATTTCCATCTTGACCCGGAGTACACCGTGGGTAGCAGGATGCTGGGGACCTACATTGAGGATGAAAGTCTCGTCGGGTTGGAGTTCTATTGGAGAATTCATGCCTTGAAATCCTTTAAGAGTGGATGAAAATCTGCATCTTCGGGGAGAAGGAGTGGAACGAGATATGGATGTCCTTCAAACTTAATCCCGAAAAACTCATGGGTTTCCCGTTCATGCCAATTCGCTCCGGCGTAGATCCCGGTAATCGTCGGGACCGAGGGGGCTTTGCGATCAACCCTTGTTCTTATGACGACACGACAGAGGTCAAAATCATATCTGGAAAAATCGTAGATAATTTCCAACTGATTTTCTGCGATCCAATCGACACCGGTTATGCTCTCAATGAAAAATTTAGCCTCATCCAGAATAGTGATTGCTTTAAGCAATTGATCAGGAGCTACTTGGGCATCAAGGTGATATCCGTGTACCGCATAATCGCGTTCAATAACTCCATTCTTGAGAGGTTCTTTTGGGACGTTCTTGTCTGATTCATCGCCTGAAACATCTGTCGTACTTTCCATTGGTTCTAAAGCTGGAAAGAGATTTTGCAGGGCCAGTTTTGTTTTTTCACAGATCATTTTGCTATGCTCCAAGAACTTCAAAAAACATGATATGGGGCGGTATGAAACGGGTTATTACGAGGCGTAACCTTCAGGCAGCCTCAGGGTCTTTCCACCTCTTCCAATCAGAAACGAGGTGCTCTAGTTCGATTATTCCCTGAAGGAGCGCTTCAGGACGCGGAGGGCAACCAGGAACGTAGACATCGACAGGAAGAAATTCATCGGCGCCAAGAACGATACTGTATTGATTCTCGAAGGCAAACGGACCACCGGAAATTGCGCAGTTGCCAAGAGCCATAACCCATTTGGGTTCGGGCATTTGATCGTAAAGGGTCTTGATTCCCGGCATCATTTTTTTGGTGATGGTGCCCGCGACAATCATGACATCACTTTGTCTGGCGGAGGGGCGAAAGACCTCAGCACCAAAACGGGACATATCAAATCTGGCACATCCTGTAGCCATCATTTCGATGGCACAGCAAGCAATACCAAAAGTCAGGGGCCACAGGGAATTTGCCCTGCCGATATTTATCAGTTTGTCTACGGCTGCAAATTGAACTATCGCCGAAGGTACGTTTTTCGTTCCCACTTAAATACTCCCTTGATCCATGCATAAACTACAGCGAGTGATAATATTCCGACAAACAAAACTATTTCGATAAAATCACGTATAGAAGATGCAAAAATTGCATCGTTGTATGCAGTAGCCACTGGAAACAGGAAGAGGACATCCACGTCGAAGGCTAAAAAGATGAGAGCGTAAAGATAGAAGACAACCCCGTAACGGATCCAACTGTCGCCGATGGGGTCCATGCCGCATTCAATAAATTGAAGCGCTTTGTTATTGATTTGCCGAGTTTTAAGCGGCATCAGAAGATAGACAATAGCAATAGGGCCAAGCGCGAAAGATAAACCGCCAATCGTGAATGCTGCTATCCAGAGAACTTGTTCCGGGTACAGAAATGCAGTGAGTTGTTGTTCCATACTGATGCCTTGTTCGATTGTATTTTAAAAATTAATACAATGCCACCAAGTTACACGATAGTTGGTTAACATTTTCCGCTGGTCAAATTCGCGACCTATCTTAAATAATTGTTATAAGCGTGTCAATAAGAAACTCATTTACTCCCTACTGCATTGAGGATCTTCGTTATACCTCTATTCCCTGGAAATCCTTGATGTAAAAAGACTTGTTAAACTTTTTAAAAATGCTATATTGACACAAGAGACCTAAATAATTAAGATGAAAAACATCAGCAAAAGTGATTAGTAGTCTGGAGAACTATCATGTCTATTACCTTGAGACAATTAGAAATATTTATTGCAGTAGCTGAAACGGCTCAGGTCACAAAGGCCAGTAAAAAGCTATTTGTGACGCAATCTGCTGTTAGCATGGCCTTGGCAGAATTGGAAAATCAGTTAGGTGGTTCGCTGTTTGATAGACATGGCAGAAGTTTATTGCTCAATGCTCGTGGAAGGTTCCTTCTACCACTTTCGAAAGATATTACCTGTCAGGTTAGTAATATTGAAACTATTATGTCCGAGCGTAATGATAAGCTCGATGGCAACATAGATATAGTTGCAAGTACGACGCTTGGGAATTATATCCTGCCGTATCTTATTGGTGCTTTCAAAAAAGTACATCCGAATGTTCACGTTAATTTGTTGGTGTTTAATACAAGGTATGCTGAAAAACTTGTTTTTGACAAAGAAGTGGATGTTGGCTTTGTGGAAGGACCTCTTACAGGAAGAGAAGAAATTCAGTGGCGCCCTTGGTTTGAAGACGAATTGGTTGTTCTTTGCGGACCAACTGATCCGCTGGCGCACAATGAAGTCTTTGATGTAGAAAAAGACCTAGTAGGAAAGAAATGGATCATGCGTGAAAGTGGTTCAGGTACTGCTGCAACGGTCAGGGAGCGTTTTGGCAAGTATATGAACGATGTTAATGTCGTGATGGAGATGGGGCATCCTGAAGCTGTTAAACGTGCTGTCGAGTCCGGGGCTGGAATAACTTGTCTGTCGGCCCTAAGTATTTGTCGTGAGGCTGAAAACGGATGGTTAAAAGGATTGAAAGTCGAAGGGCTCGACATGAAAAGACAGCTGAAAATTATTCAAAGAAAAGATACTGAAATAAGTGAAGCCCTAGCGGAGTTTCTTTCTTTTTGTGATGTGATGACGATTTGTGATGATTCTAGGGTCTGTTTGTCTTCCCCTTGGAAGCTCCAGTCGCTCCTTGCCAGGCACTCAGCAATGAAAAAATAGCTCTGGGAACGTTCTCTCAATTTAGCATTTATAGGAAGTTTCACATTTAGAGTGCGCTTCAGTGATACCCGGTTCCCGGGATGAGTACAAAACCTCTTTTAGAAATAAGCCATGGGCGGGTGCAGTTGCAGCCGCCATGGTTCTATCTTTGGCCTTCATAATTTCCGAAAATTTCTCAACAGATGTTCTACCCCGTCCCACCTCAAGCACCGTCCCCACAAGATTTCTTACCATATTGCGCAAGAATCCATCGCCGATAAATTGAAATATCAGTTGGAATGGCGGTTCTTTTATCAGCTCGGCTCGATGAATAGTTCTCACTGCACCACGTCCGGAGTAAATAGTTTTATCTCTGGATCCGCTGTTCTCAAACGAAGAAAAATCATGAGTGCCTTCGAGTAGTTTGAGGCAATCCTTTATCGCGGGAAAATTGAGCTCTTTGGGAACATGTACGCTGTATAGCCTCAGGTGGGGTGGTTGGATCTTGCCTGTATAAATTTTGTATTGATAGCGTTTCCCTATGGCTGAAAAGCGAGAGTGGAAATCCAGGTCAACTTGTTCAGCATCGAGAATTCGAACAGCTCCCGGAAGCATGGAATTCAATCCACGTAAAAAATCATGACAGGTGATAGCTGAACTCGTCACGAAATGAGCAACCATGCCTTCGGCATGGACGCCAGCATCCGTCCGACCAGCACCGTGAAGGTCAATCTTTTCCCTGGTCATCAGAGTAAGACAATCTTCAATTTCACCCTGAATGGTACGGCCGTTCAGTTGGCGCTGCCAGCCACAGAAATTAGTGCCATCGTAGCCGATAAGCAGTTTGATGTTTCGAGTATCAAGAGACATTGTTGAAGAATCCGAGCTCGCTTATGTGATCTTAAGGAAAAAGCGGTATAGTCGTAAGTCCGGTGGTCTCTTCGAAACCGCTCATTAAGTTCATATTCTGTACGGCTTGTCCTGACGCACCTTTGACAATATTGTCGATGGTTGACATTACTATTATTCTGTTGGTTGTAGCGTCGATTTTGTAAGAGATGTCGCAAAAATTAGAGCCGCGGACATACTGCGTAGCTGGGAACGAATCTTCCTCAAGTAATCTGACAAATGGCTCATTTCGATAATGATTACGGTAGAGAGTATCAATCTTTTCGCGACTAAAACCAGGGCTTAGCGATGCATAGACAGTGCTCAATATGCCGCGGGATATTGGAAGAAGGTGAGGGGTAAATGAGATGCGGACTTCCGTTCCAGCAAGTACGGTGAGTTCCTGTTCTATTTCCGGTGTATGTCTATGGGCTCTGCCAACCTTGTACGGTCTGAAGCCGTCGTGGACTTCACAGAACAGGGATCCTGTCTGGGCGGCGCGACCTGCTCCGGAAGTTCCAGATTTGGAGTCGGCTATTATTGTTTGGACGTCAATAGCATTTGCTTTCAGTAACGGAGCAAGTCCCAGTATGATTGATGTCGGATAGCATCCCGGATTGGCTACCAGCCTACAATCGGTAATTTCGGTTCGGTAGAGTTCCGGAAGGCCATAGACAGCCTCGCCCAACAACTGGCTGGAAGAGTGTGGTTGATACCACTCTTCATAGACGGATACATTACGGAGACGAAAATCGGCCGATAAATCGACAACTTTTTTGCCTGCGGCGAGTAGATCGGGTACCAGATCCATTGCGGTTTTATGAGGAACGGCGGTGAAAAAGAAATCGGCTTTAGCGCACATTTCAGCAACAGATAAATTTTCGCAGATAATATCAACTTTTCCCCTCAGGTTAGGAAAGATCTCTGAGAGCGGAAGACCGGCATTTTTTCTTGAAGTCGCTACGGTAATCTTAACTCCAGGATGGTTGCAGAGTATTCTGGCGAGTTCAGCGCCTGTATATCCAGAAGCGCCTATAATTCCAACGTTTATCATGATGGCTTCTCCTTGGGAAAAGTTATATCGTTTTAGTACCCGACAGGCTGTTTTTTTGGTTCTTTGAAACAAAACTATCTGTCTAAGGTACTTATACCCGATTAGGGGTATTGTAAAGAATCCCGGTGCGTTGTGTGGGTGTAAAAGGTATAAAAAAAGGGGAACAACAGCTAAACTGTCATTCCCCTCAATACCAACCGTGCTGTCACTACAATTCTCTGCAGTTCACTGATTGTTTTAACAAGTAACCTTGATAAGCGGAAAATAAGTCGGAAAAACTACCTCTATACATTCCTAAGGTACTGAAAAACGTTTTCAGTGAAATCTTAACGTTTAGAAAATTGGAACTTGGCGCGGGCACCTTTCTGTCCGTATTTCTTTCGCTCTTTTTCTCGTGGATCACGTGTAAGTAAACCAGACTGTTTTAACTGCAGTCTTATTTCGGGATTAGATTCAAGTAGCGCCTTTGAAATACCGTGGGACAACGCATCAACCTGGGCTGATTTTCCGCCACCTCTCAAAGTGGCAATAACATCAAATTGTTCCAAGGTTTCAGTCACTTTGAAAGGTTTGATGATTCTTTGGCTTTTGAAAGTCTGACCAAAATATGCATCAGCCTCCAATTTGTTGACTATTATTTTACCTGTTCCAGGAGTAAGCCATACCCTGGCAACAGCAGTCTTACGTTTTCCTGTGGCATAAAAGCGATCTTGAGCCATGTTTATTTCTCCAAGATTAAATATCTAATTCAGCAGGTTGTTGAGCTGCATGGGGATGATTTTGTCCTGCGTATACCTTTAGCTTCTTTAGTTGAGCACGTCCCATTTTGTTTCTAGGAAGCATACCCTTGACAGCCTTGATGAGAAGATCTGTTGGATGCTTTTCCAGAAGTTCCTTGGCGGAGGCCTCTTTAATTCCACCCATGTAACCGGTGTGACGATAGTATTTCTTATCATCCATCTTATTACCGGTAAGGTGAACTTTCTCTGCGTTGGTAACGACGATAAAATCACCATTATCGATGAAAGGGGAGAAAGTCGGCTTGTGTTTACCTCGCAACCGAGTGGCGATTTCTGATGCCAGACGGCCCAGAACCTTGTTCTCTGCGTCGACAACGTACCATTTCTTTTCGATCTCGTTGACTGGGGCAAGATAGGTTTTCATTATATCCCTCAAATGGTCGATCATTTAATAAAAAAAGGTCCGAACAGTGTCGAACCTTTTATACATTATAGTGGAGCGGGAAACGAGATTCGAACTCGCGACGTCAACCTTGGCAAGGTTGCACTCTACCACTGAGTTATTCCCGCTCGTTTAGTTTTTGCGTGTCAAAACTGCGCTGTATATACAAGGTCTGCTACTGAGTGTCAATCAAAAAAACAACCGAGATAAGTTATCTATTATAATTATTTTCTCTTCGAAAGTCACGAAAAATAGAGATGGTTTTGTCAGTATATAGTATATTCATTGAATATATTTTAATCTATGTTTACGAATTCCTTCAGGATATCCTCTGTCTTCGGTAAGCAGTGAAGAAGATTTTATTTTTTTGCGAGTAATGTTATGACACTGAGCATAAAAGAAAGAAAGAGTTCTATCGCCAGAACAACTGCAGAGACCTCCATCGAAGTGAATTTAGACCTCGATGGCTCCGGCAACAATAAAGTAAACACAGGGGTGCCGTTTTTAGACCACATGCTTACTCTTTTTAGCATCCATGGTTTCTTTGATCTGTCAGTTAAGGCTGAAGGTGATATCCAAGTTGATGATCATCACACGGTTGAAGACATTGGTATCTGTCTTGGTCAGGCAATATCCACTGCATTACGCGATAAAGGTGGTATAGCACGATACGGAAGTTGCTATTTGCCGATGGATGAGAGTCTCGTTCGGGTGGTTGTCGATATTTCAAATCGTCCATTTTTGCACTATGATGCTGTCGTGACTGAACAAAAGCTTGGTACCTTTGATACTGCTCTTGCAAAGGAGTTTTTTCGGGCTGTTTGTCATCATGCTGGCCTCACGTTACATATTGATCTTCTGCATGGCGAAAATGGGCATCATATTATTGAGGCCATATTTAAGGGTTTTGGCCGAGCGATGAATAAGGCTACAACCAAAATAGAGATAAAAGGCGCACTCTCCTCTAAGGGATGTCTATGATATAATTCCGATTTGCAATAGTCATATTAAGCATTGTGCCTCAACCCGTTCCTTAACCAGTTCATCAACCTATAGGTGGTTTTGTGGGAAAAATATTCCGAGTACTTGTATCTTTTTGTTGTGCTGCTCTCCTGCTATCGTCATGTTCCACACAGACAGGAAAAGGTGGGAGTCAGCAGGCCCAGGCTCAGCGGAAACCTTTGTCCTGCATCGCTGTGTTGCCGGCAAATGTATCAGTTGGTAAGGTTGAGACCGTTGATATCGAAAGAGCGCAGTCACTTGAAAAGGGCGCTGCTTTTGTTACCGACGTCATTACAAGTGAGTTGAATGGCAACCCCAAGGTACGTATCCTGAACTCAAATCAGGTGGCATCTCTTGTTCCGGAAATTTCTGGAGGAATATTCGGAACAGCTGCTTTGCTTGGGAAAAAAATTAAATGTGGCGGTGTGTTATTGACTACTGTACGTCGTTACCAACAGCGTGAGGGAACTGAGTATTCTGCGGATGCTCCTGCTTCGGTTGATATCTCTATGGTTTTAGTACATTCCGACAGCGGCAATGTACTGTGGTCTGCAGAGATTCGTGAAAAACAAGAATCCTTTCTAGAGAACCTTTTTTCTTTCGCTAAAGCCAAAAAGAGAGGCTTTAAATGGGTCAGTGTAGAGCAACTCGCAGAACAGGGAATTAAAGATCGATTGAGCGAATGTCCCTATCTGAAAGAGTAGGTTAATTATTGTAGCTTGAAAAGCCCGAGGCGATGTGTAAATTTCAGGTCTCGGGCTTTGTTTTCTCCTCTAACACTCCTTTTAGCCCGGCAGCCGTCCTCCATTCTATTTATTATGAAGATCGACTATAAATGGCCAGCCAACCTTAATAGAAAAATTGGCCAGGCGATGCACGATTATTCAATGTTTTGTGAAGGTGATCGGATATTGATTGCAGTATCAGGAGGTGTTGACAGTTTGACCATGGCCTGTGTGCTTAAGATATGGCAGAGGAAGGCGCCGATACATTTTGATCTTACTGCACAATATATAGATCATGGCTTTTGGAAGAGGGAGAAAGGCGCAACCGACCCGAGTGAAGCTATCTTCAGGCAGCTTCAGGAAATTTCCCTGGATTTCGAGTCTATAGAAGAATGGACTTTAGACGAAGCTGATCGGACATGCTTTCTCTGCTCACGAAACAGACGCAGTCAGCTCTTTGATATTGCCCGCGAAAAAGGCTACAACAAAATAGCACTGGGACACCATAAAGATGATCTGATTGAGACTTTTATGTTGAATGCTGTTTACAGTGGCAACATTTCAACTATGGTGCCCAAACAGGATTTATTTGGCGGAACACTTTCTATTGTGCGGCCAATGGCATATCTTGAAAAGGATGAGGTCCGTGAAATTGCTGCTGGGCTGAAGCTTGAGGTGGTAAAAAATCTTTGTCCTTTATCGGATGATACCAGACGTGAAAAAATTCGCAGTCTGCTGCAAACGCTATACGATGATGAACCATCAGCCAAGACTTCATTGTTCGCAGCGCTGTCAAATGTACGAAAAGATTATTTATTATGAAAACCAATGCAGAATGTCTCCCCTGCTTGTTGCGACAGGCACTCCAGGTAGCCCGTATTACCAATTGTTCAGAAAACCAACAGCTACGTATCCTTCAATCGGTTTCTGCTATTATTGCCGGGCTGGACGCTGGGAAAAGTCCACCGGCTAACGCAAATCCTATTTACCGCAAGATTGCAGAAATTACCGGTTGCGAGGATCCTTATTACGAAAAAAAAAGAACAAGCAATGAGCAGGCAATGAAGGTTGTATCTGGTCTTCGGCAGGAGATCCAGGGTACTTGTCATCAACTTTCATCTGCGGTCCGGTTCGCCATCGCTGGAAATATTATAGACTATGGCGCCTTTGAGACGTTTGATGTCGACGTGGCTCTGGAGCGCAGTCGTTCCTCGAGTTTGGCTGTCGATCACTTTCCACAGTTTTCTGATGCAATAGAAGGTCTCACAAAAGGAAGTAAAATTCTCTATCTTACCGATAATTGTGGCGAAATAGTCTATGATTCATTGCTGGTAGAATATCTTTATCAACAGGGTTTTGATATTACTATTGCAGTTAAAGACGGACCTATTATTAATGACGCACTTTTTGAAGATGCCGTTGATGCGGGATTAGACAGATTCGGTCACATTATTACCAACGGCGGCAGATTCCCAGGAACCGAGCTAGAAGAATGTTCTCAGGAATTCCTTGATTATTTTAACGCGGCCGATTTGGTGATTTCAAAAGGACAGGGCAATTTTGAGAGTTTATCCGAAGTGGATCGGGATGTTTATTTCCTCCTTACTATAAAATGTGCAGTTGCGGCAAGATATATGGCAGAGCTCAGCGGAGTAAATAAGGACAGGCTGAGAGGTGGCGGTGAAATGGTGGTTTATTATTCCGGCCTCCGCAAAGAACGGGGACTCTGTTTAGGGGTATAAGTACCTTCACGAAATTCTTTCTTACTCTTTTCGGTGCCCTCATGAGAGGTGAAAAACAAGAAAGAATTTTTATGGTACTCAAATTAAAAATCGAATTGGTGACGATAATGAAGACACGCATTAAAAATATTCTGCAGGAAAAACCAGTTGGACAACTTGTCTCTATTGCTGGTTGGGTACGTACAAAAAGAGATACCGGCAGTTTTTCGTTTATAGAGATTAATGACGGTTCCTGTCTGGCCAATCTGCAGATAATTGGAGATGAAAAACTGGATAACTATGCCTCAGAGATTAAACAGTTAACGACGGGTTCCAGTATAATGGTTGAGGGTGAACTAAAAGAATCGCCAGCCAAGGGGCAGGACGTCGAGTTACATGCCACATGTTTTAAGGTCATAGGTAAAGCAGACGCTGAAACCTATCCCTTGCAGAAAAAACGGCACTCGTTTGAATTTTTGCGCGAAATATCTCATCTTCGGCCAAGAACCAATGCTCTTGGTGCAGTCAGCCGCGTTCGATCAAGACTTTCCTACGCGGTGCATCAGTTTTTTCAGGATCGTGGATTTGTTCAGGTACATACTCCAATCATCACCACCAGCGACTGCGAAGGTGCCGGTGAAATGTTTCAGGTAACAACAGGGCAAGAGAAAACTAAAGCAGAACATTTCTTTGGACGATCAGCCGGCCTTACCGTCAGTGGACAATTGCAGGCTGAGGTGTATGCTCTTGCACTGGGCGATGTATATACTTTCGGACCGACCTTCAGAGCTGAAAATTCCAATACCTCGAGACACTTGTCCGAGTTCTGGATGCTTGAGCCTGAAATGGCCTTTTGCGATCTGCAAGGCAATATGGAGATTGCCGAACAGATGCTCAAATATCTTCTCAATGATGCAATGACCAACTGTTCTGAAGATATGCAGCTTTTCGATAAGTTTATTGAAAAAGGGCTGTTACAAAAGCTAGAGAATATAGTGAAAAAGGAGTTCGCTCATATCACCTATACCGAGGCGGTTGAGAATCTGATAAAAGCGAAGGTGAAATTTGAATATCCCGTCGAATGGGGCCGAGATCTTCAGTCGGAGCATGAGCGTTATCTCTCTGAGGATGTTTTTCAGTGTCCAATAACCGTGACTGATTATCCGGCCTCGATCAAACCCTTTTATATGCGGGTCAACGACGATAATAAAACGGTTGCAGCGATGGATATCCTGGTGCCTGGAATCGGTGAAATCGTTGGTGGCAGTCAACGCGAAGAGCGATATGAAGTTCTTGAGGCTCGGATGATTCAGGCGGGAATCAACCTTGTCGACTATAACTGGTATATGGACCTGCGTAGGTATGGATCGGTTCCCCATTCCGGTTTTGGTCTTGGTTTTGAGCGATTGGTCCAGTTTGTAACCGGGATGGCTAATATCCGCGAGGCTATCGCCTTTCCAAGATCACCTGGCTCAGCACCTTGTTAATGTGAGTATCTCACAGGTTATCTCAGTTCACATAAACAAGAAAAAATAATTAGAAAAAGGCGGTTATACCCCTCAAGGTGGCACTGAACAGAGCCCTCGCATAACATGGGGGCAGAAAACAATACCCTTGTGTGGTTTTATTTAAGCATGACTGTGAATATTTGATGGAGGAAGGTTGTTGAGTAAGGGGCCTGGAGTACAGAAGATGTTTGACGCCATTGCAGGTCGTTACGACTTGATGAATAGGGTGATGACCATGGGCCAGGACCAGAAATGGCGTAGGTTTGTGGTGAAAAAGGCTGGCGATCCGGGTGATGGCCTGACGCTTGATCTGGCTACCGGAACCGGCGATATTGGTGCCTTGATGACCGACACTCACCCGCATGCAAGAGTGGTGGGTGGGGATTTCTCTTTGAACATGTTGAAAGAAGCAAGAAAACGTTTTGCTGATAAACCGATAAAGTGGCAGGCCTGCGACGCCAACATGTTGCCTTTTACTGATGACACTTTTCAGTCAGTGACCTTTGGTTATCTCCTTAGAAATGTAGATGATGCGCTCAGGGTCCTAAAAGAAGTGCGTCGAGTGTTACGTCCTGGTGGAAAGGTGGTCTGCCTGGATACAACGCCACCAGCCAAGAACTTCCTCTACCCCTTTGTCCGATTTTATTTCCGTTATGGTATCCCGATTTTGGGCAGATTTATTGCCGATGATAAGGCTGCGTATGCTTATTTAACCGGATCGACAATGGATTTTTATACCGCGGAACAGCTGGCCGGTTTGTTTTCCGACGCTGGATTTATAAATGTCGGCTATGAAAAATTTATGCTTGGAACTATTGGTGTTCATTGGGGAGAGAAGTGTTGACCGGAAAAACCGAATTTGGTTCTGCTGAATTGCCTCTCTATTTGTCCCAGGACACTCTATTCACTTTTCTAATAAGCAGCGTCAGACAATACAGTGACAACGATGCCTACATCTATAATGTAGGCGCGGTAGAGCATCGGGTAACGTATCGTAAATTATTTGAAGATGTTCTGCTTCTGGCCAAGGCCTTTCGTCAACGCGGGGTGCGTTATGGCGACAAGGTTATGGTTCTATCGGATAATCGATATGCCTGGATTGTGACTGATTTGGCCCTGATGTCCTTTGGAGGAATCAATGTCCCTCGGGGTTCAGATACCCCGACTCTGGAACTTGAGTTCATCGTTAACCATTCGGAAAGTTGTTATCTGGTTATTGAGACAAACAAACTGCTGGAACGACACGGCGACTTCATTAGAGGATGCAGGCAGCTAAAGTCTGTGTTCGTTATGACAGGTCCCGCAGAGCACACCCGGTTCAGCAATGTTTTTTCCTATAACGATCTGCTTGCCGACCGCTGTTATACAAGCAAGGATATTCATCAGTTTCTGGAAGTTGGTGAAAGAATCACTCCCGAAGATCTTCTCACGATCATTTACACCTCGGGAACAACCGGGATGCCCAAAGGGGTTCCGCTGACTCATTCAAACATCATGCACAATGTGCGGGTGGTTCCAGAGGTTATTCAGCTGACAGAGAAAGATCACTGGCTTTCCATCTTGCCGAGTTGGCATATTTTTGAACGTACTGCAGAATATGTTGCGCTTGCCAGGGGGAACACCCTTGTCTATTCGTCGATTAAAACATTTTCTCAAGATTTGGAAAAATATAAACCTACCTTGGTGGCGACTGTTCCCCGTGTTTGGGAATCCCTTTATTCAAAAGTGCAGATGGCAGTAAAGAAAAAAGGAGTGGTATCCAGTAATCTCTTTAACGCCATGATTTGGATTTCTGCTGCATATCGCCGCAATAAAAGGAAGACCCTCGGTAGAATGCCGGTATTTGAAACTGGAAGGGCGATAGAAAAGAAATTTAAAATCGTTATCGCCTCAGCAAAAATGGCGTTGTTGTTTCCACTTTACCGGCTGGCTAACAAAAAACTTGGCATGGTCCGTAGCCGTTTTGGCGGTAGGTTGCGTCTTGCGATCAGCGGCGGCGGTACTCTCGCCACATATCTTGAGGAGTGGATAGACGCCGTTGGGATACGTATAGTCAACGCCTATGGTATGACTGAATGTTCACCTGCTATAGCTGGTCGAGGTGTTTTGTGCAGGACATATGGCACTGTGGGTCCGGCCGTCCCTTTGACAGACCTCAGGGTGGTTTCAGAAGAAGGTAGGACTCTTGCCCCCGGTCTGGAGGGAGCCATTGAGGTTCGTGGTGCGCAGGTAACTAAGGGGTACTTTCATAACGAGGAGGAAAATCGAAGATCGTTTACCGCAGATGGATTTTTCAAAACTGGGGATCTTGGCAAGATGACCATCAAAGGTGAACTACTCATAACCGGGAGAGCAAAGGAGATCATTGTGCTGTCCAGCGGGGAAAATATTGATCCAACCAAAATCGAGAATGTTCTGACCATGTTCCCGTTTATCCAGGAGGCCATCCTGGTTGGGCATGATAAGAGGGCACTTGGAGCACTCCTTGTTCCAAATGTAGAGGAGCTAAAGGAATATGTAGCTCAGAAGATGAGTGGTCTCAGAAAAGAGACAACCGAATTGCTGACGGATGTTAAGGTCCTGGACCATATTCGAAATGATATGAACAGGATACTTCGGCCTAAGCAGGGATTCAAGCCCTATGAAAAACTTCATGGCATCATCTTTCTCGACAAAGAATTCAAGCTGGGAGAAGAGCTCACTAATACCTTGAAGAAGAAAAGACATGTCATCGAAAAGAAGTATCGACAAATCATCAATGACTTGCTGCATTAAAAGCTATATTTCAATCAGACCATCCATTGTGCGGGTGTAATAGATTGTTGATCCATTCATCTCAAAATGGTTGTGACCATCCTGTTGACACGACAAACCCGTCAGGGTTAGCCCCAAACTCCCTGAAGGATCGTAGATAATGATGTTTTTTATCCGCTGAGTGGTGGTTAGATCCAGGAGGATCGCCGAAAGAGTTCCGCCCTCCTTATCGCTGATTGTATCGAAACGAATAAAGGCTGGCTTAAATGTTTCAATGACGAGTTGTTTCAGTTTATCTCCAAAGTTTGCCTCGGTTTCTTTGGTGCCGATGATGGCTGCTGCCTCTGAGATATTATCCTGAATTTCAATCTCATCACCAACTCGGATGTTTCCACCTTTTAAAACTACACCAAAAATGCCTTCTCTGGGCATGACACAATCCCCGGCCTGATGATAGATGGCACAACGAGTGTGACAGATTTTCCCAAGCTGGGAGATGACAAGTTCTGACGTGCCTATCGTCAAATGGGTTCCTACCTTAAGACTGGTCAGGTCGAGTCCCTCCGTGGTGATGTTTTCGGCAAAATTACCAGCTACCACATCGAGACCCTTATCTCGCATGGTTTCAATACTTTCCTGAGCAAGAAAGCTCACTTGACGGTGCCATTTGCCACCATGGGCATCGTTTTCCAGCCCAAAATTTGCGACAAGGTTTGTGGAATTAATGTTTCTTTTCCGTATTCCTTTACGGTCACTAATGGATATTGCCTTAATGTTGAACAATTTATTTTCCTCATTGTTAATTCTGATATGTATTAATTAGTACCACGATGTGTCACAAAACAATATCGTGAATTTCGTAATTGTCAAATCACAAATCGAAACAGTTTTGACTAAAAGCACTACTTCAAAGTGTAACGGCAAGGTATCACATCACATTAGCTCCGGAAGTTTTAGTAGAGAATTCATGTCAATCAATTGTTAAAGAGGAGTTATGGGACCGATATGAAAAACCAATTATTGTTCAGTAAAAGTTTGATGAATGGTTGTGGATCCTTCATTTGACTCAGATGTTGGTATGACTTAACAGCAAAACGTGTTGGATTAAGTCCCATGTACGTAACACTTATTGAATCACCGGATTCCCATGCGCCGACATTGCAGGCCTTTATAATTTTTTCACGTCGTTCTTTTGATAAAACACCAAGTTGCGTTGAGTGAGCGAGATATTCTTGTGCTGCATTGGTTAACTGGTCTTTTATGTTTTTGGCGTTGTGCTGAAAAATGGCATGGGCAATCTCGTGAGCAATGGCACTGTGGTAATACTCCATGTCAAACGGCTGATCGTACATCTGTGGTGATGACGCGTTCTTTAAAATAGCAGGAAAAGAGGTGAGCAAGATGAGATCGTTCCGTCGGTCGTAGCTGCCGTAAGCTAAATAGCCATCATTGTTAATAGCGTTTTCAATTATCTGAATTCTAATGACACGTTTTGGGTGTAATTTGTATACAGACAAAAATGAAATAGCCTCTCTTGAAGCTACGCAGATCTCCTTAATCATGCTGTTATCTGGTGCTTCAATTTTAATTAATTCGAGGTTCTCGCAGTTGAATTGTTGTGCTTGGGCAAAGCCAGCGAGCAAATTACTTGAAAGGAACATAGAGTAAACAAGGGTTCTGAACAAATATTTCAGTATAATGTTACTCATGGTGTAAAAACTCAATTTGTGGGTGAAGTCGTTGGCTTAGAGATGCCGGTGCGACATTTGGACGACAAGTTTCTGGTGCTCGCCTTGAAGTATCTCCAGGGGTAGAACTGAGCAGATGAGTTAGTTAGTGTCCATCCTGAAACGGCCCTTTTACCCTAACTCTTCGTTGTTCTCAAAATTTAATCCTCGGAGGTAAGCGCAGACTCCGATATCAATTATATGCCTGCGGTTAAATTTATCGAACGTCTCAATTTAGAATAAAATGCCTCGTTTCAGGATAGAAACTAGTTAATATTTATAATCATACAATGGGAGAGTAACTTTATGGTAATGATTCTTTTTTTTAAGTATTGTATCTCTACTATTCTAAAAGTTAGCTTTCTTCAATAATTCTAAACGATGAGGGCGACAGCAAAAAGAAGATGTCAAGTTCATGAAAACCGAATATACATTATAGGACTATCCGATGTTATTGAGAACAAAAGGAAAAAATTAAAAGTACAAACCCCTAACACCCCACAAGGGGATACTTATGAGGCTTCAAACGAGTTGTGCTCTAACATTTGACATAGCAGTTCCTGCACCCTTTGTGTTGATGCTGCGCCCGCGCAGTGGGGGACAGCAATGGATAGCGAGTGAGGAATATCGTATCTCACCACCAGTCCCTGTTCATGATTTTACTGATTATTATGGAAATTTCTGTCAGAGACTTGTTGCCCCCGTCGGTCGTTTCTCAATTAAAACTGCGGCTGAAGTATATACCACAGATAGAATGCTCAGGGCACCTGGTGCTCAATTTGTGGATATCCAGGATTTGCCGGATGATGTGCTTAAGTTCCTGCTACCAAGCCGGTACTGTGAAGCTGAGCACTTTGGTCAATTGGCAACAGAAATAACCACAGGGCAACAGCCGGGCTATGATCAGGTTTCAGCAATAGAAGCCTGGATACGCACATATCTCAACTATGATTCCCGTTTTAGTGATCTCTTCGTTTCTGCAGCCGAGGTCAATGTTCGACAATACGGGGTGTGCCGCGATTTTGCCCATCTTGGCATTGCCTTGTGCCGCAGCATCAGTATTCCTGCGAGAATGGTGGTCGGCTACCTCCATGGTCTTGAACCAATGGATCTGCACGCCTGGTTTGAGGCTTTTGTGGGAGGTAGCTGGTATACCTTTGATGCGACCCAGCCCTATCTTGGCGTTGGCTATGTTGTTCTTGGTATTGGCCGCGATGCTGCTGATGTTGCAGTTTATAATCAGTTCGGGCCACCGGTGTACCCTGTCGAACAGATTGTTATGGTGCAATCTCTTGATAAAATAGTCCAACAAAATCTAAGCGTTGATTCTGTGGAATTTGTCTTTTTTGTTAAGTGATCTGTTGGATCCGAAAAATTATTGTCATGGTAGAATGAGAATCGCCTGCAGAGCTAGTCGCAACACGAAACATATTTTAAAGAGGAGCGTTGGATGGAGACATTTAAAAACTATGACCCTGAGGATTTTTACGATGAATTGATAGATGAAAGTGGCAAGCCCCGCCCCGGAGCTCAGTTGCTTATCGACAAAATCGATTCACTTCCAGAAGGTGACCTGGCTTTGCGCCAAAAAGAGGCGGAAGCGCTACTCCTCAAAATGGGAATTACCTTTAATGTCTACGGTCGTGATGAAGGTACCGAAAAAATATTCCCCTTTGATCTGATCCCACGAATCGTTTCAAGTGTTGATTGGAAGCAGATCGAATCCGGCCTGAAGCAACGTATCTACGCCCTTAACCTGTTTTTACAGGATATCTACAACGATAAAAAGATTCTCAAAGACAAGATCGTGCCTGAAGATCTTGTCATGTCCAGCAAGGCCTACCGAAAAGAGTGTGAAGGTTTTACCCCTCCCCGTGGAATATGGTGCCATGTGACCGGTACCGATCTGATAAGAGACCGTGATGGTCGATTTTATGTACTTGAAGATAATTTGCGTTGCCCGTCCGGGGTCTCGTATGTCCTCGAAAACCGGCAGGTACTCAAACGAACATTTCCGCAGGTATTCCAGGCTTCCAGAGTAAGACCGGTGGACGAATATCCAGGTAAACTCCATGAAGTACTTGAATTTTTAGCACCTGACCATGTCCAGGCTCCAACGATTGGTGTGCTGACGCCTGGTATTTACAACAGTGCTTATTTCGAGCATTCATTTCTTTCCCAGCAAATGGGAGTGGAACTGGTTGAAGGTCAGGATTTGGTTGTCTCAGATGGTTTTGTTCATATGCTTACCACCAAGGGACTCAAACGAATAGACGTGCTCTACCGACGTATAGACGACGATTTTATTGATCCCACTGTTTTTCGTTCCGATTCGATGCTTGGTGTCAAGGGGCTTATGGAGGTTTATAAAGCCGGCCGGATTGCCATGGCAAACGCCCCTGGGACGGGAATAGCAGACGACAAGGTTATCTATGCGTATGTACCCGAAATTATAAAGTACTACACAGGAGAAGATGCCATCTTGCCGAATGTACCAACCTATATTTGCAGAAACGATAAAGATCGTGAGTATGTACTCTCTCATCTTGATGAACTGGTCGTGAAAGCTGCCAACGAATCAGGTGGGTACGGTATGCTGATCGGTCCCCATGCCACAGATACTGAACGAGCCTCATTTGCTGAAAAAATTAAGGCAGAACCCCGTAACTACATGGCCCAGCCAACGATAGCACTTTCCAGAGTGCCGACAATCGTGGGAGGACGGATTGAAGGACGGCATGTGGATCTTCGTCCATATATCCTCTACGGGAAAGATATTTACGTACAGCCAGGGGGGCTGACCCGGGTTGCCTTGACAAAAGGCTCTCTGGTCGTCAACTCATCTCAGGGTGGTGGCAGTAAAGATACCTGGGTTGTTTAGTGCCTTACTCCTGAAAGCTTGTCATTCTTTTCAGTACCTTACGAATTAATTTCTTGGAGGAATTTTAATGCTTAGCCGTGTGGCAAACTCAATCTACTGGATGTGCCGATATATTGAACGAGCGGAAAATGTTGCCCGTTTTATCAGTGTAAATCTTAACTTGTTGCTGGACATGCCTTCCGAAGAAGGTAAACACTGGAAACCGATAGTAGCGACCACCGGAGATCAGGAAATATTTGAGAAAAAGGACCCCGGCTATAATCAAGAGGCTGTCATTCGTTTTCTGACCTTTGATCGGGATTACCCTAATTCGATCGTGCGATGCCTTTCGGCTGCGCGAGAAAACGGAAGATCAATTCGGGAAATCATCTCTTCGGAAATGTGGGAACACCTCAATAATTTTTATCTGGAGCTGACCAGTGAACAAAGTGTGAACATGGCTCTTGAAGATCCCCATCGCTTTTTCAAGATAATTCAAATGCGCAGCCACCTTTTTACGGGGCTGATGGATTCTACTATGAGTCATGGTGAGGCATGGAATTTTGCCCGCATCGGTATGATGATGGAACGGGCTGACAAGACCTCCAGGATTCTTGACGTAAAGTATTTCATGCTGCTTCCCGAGGCCAGCCTGGTCAACGCTCCTATTGATCATATCCAGTGGATGTCTGTGCTGAAATCCGCCAGCGCATTTGAGATGTATCGAAAAGAACACCACAATATCACCCCGAACAAGGTTGCCGATTTTCTTATTTTCGATACCCAGTTTCCCCGTTCGATTCGGCACTGTATAAACAAGGCGAAAGTATGCCTGCATCGCATCACTGGAACTCCTTCTGGAGCTGTGATCAACCTGGCCGAAAAAAAATTAGGACGTATTCAGGCTGATATTGAATATACAGACATTGAAGAAGTCATCGAGATAGGTTTGCATGAGTATCTGGACAATCTGCAAAGCAGAATCAATGAGGTGGGGGCGGCAATCGGTTCAACGTTTTTTAATCTGAAACCCCTCATCGAGTCATCCAGCCAAGAGCAGTAGCAGCGGGTTTTAACAGATACTCATTAACAATATCCGGGTGGAGCCTTTGACTAACTTATTTGGCACACCCTGAACACATGACGGTGAAATTTTGGGAATACATATATCGCTCCATCATAAGACCACGTATACGTATGATCGACTCATAAATCTGGCTCCTCATATTGTCCGCCTCCGACCGGCTCCCCATTGCCGGACACCGATCCTCAGCTATTCTATGCGAGTGGAACCCAAGGATCATTTCATAAATTGGCAGCAGGATCCTTTCAGTAACTATCTTGGTCGCCTGGTTTTTCCGGAAAAGACCTCGAAGTTTGAGGTGGAGATCGATCTGGTGGCGGACATGATTATCATCAATCCTTTCGATTATTTTCTGGAACCCGATGCAGAGGAATTCCCCTTTGTCTACGAGCCGTCACTCAAGGAAGATCTAAGCCCTTATCTTGGCTCGGGATACAGCGGTCAAGGGCAAAAAACTTAAAAAATATCTGAAAGGAATCGACTGCACTCCAAGGCGAACCATAGATTTTCTCGTTGATTTGAACATGAAACTCAGCAATGACATCAGCTATCTGATTCGCATGGAGCCCAATGTTCAAAGTTGTAAGCAGACATTGACATTAGGGAGTGGTTCTTGTCGGGACTCTGCCTGGCTCCTTGTTAATATCCTTAGAAGTTTCGGTCTTGCTGCGCGTTTTGTTTCTGGGTATCTGGTCCAATTGAAGCAGGATGTCAAGTCTTTGGATGGGCCTTCCGGTACGGAAGTTGATTTCACCGACCTACATGCCTGGACGGAAGTTTACCTTCCCGGTGCTGGCTGGGTTGGTATGGATCCTACCTCCGGGCTTTTTGCGGGAGAAGGTCATATCCCGCTTGCCTGCTCACCGGAACCACAGAGTGCTGCTCCTATCACCGGTGCCTTAGATGAGTGCGAGGTGGAGTTCAGCCATGTTATGTCTGTCAAACGTATTCTTGAGGAACCACGTTCTACACGCCCCTATCCTGAAGATGTCTGGTCGGATATCGTTAAATTGGGCGATCAGGTGGATCTGGAACTTCACAAGAAAAGATGTCCGCCTAAGTATGGGAGGGGAGCCTACCTTCGTTTCCATTGATGACATGGAAGGTGCGCAGTGGAATACCGAGGCACTTGGTCAGGAAAAGCAGGAACTCGCTGAAAGTCTCCTCAAAAAGCTCAAAAATGAGTGGGCACCTGGCGGTTTTTTGCATTATGGCCAGGGGAAATGGTATCCCGGTGAATCTCTCCCCAGGTGGGCCTTGGGTTGTTACTGGCGAAAAGATGGTAAACCAATTTGGAAAAATGAACAGTGGCTGGCAGATATTGCCAAAGATTATGGTTTTGGCATCAGCGAGGCAGAGGTCTTCATCAAAACCTTGGCCGACACCCTGAAGGTAAGCCAGGATTATATTCGTGAGAGTTACGAGGATATCCTGCACTATCTGCAAAAAGAGCAGCAACTCCCGGTAAATGTTGAGCCAAGCGATCCAAAACTGGAAGATGCCGAGGAAAGAAAACGGATGGTCGCAGCTTTTCAGCGAGGTCTTGGCGCAGTGGTTGGCTATGTTTTACCTCTGCAACACGGATCCTGGAAAAGTGGGCCCTGGCATCTTAGAGGTGGCCACATGTATTTACTGCCTGGCGATTCCCCGGCTGGTTTGCGTCTTCCTCTGGGCTCCTTACCCTGGGTAGCAAAAGAGGATTTACCAAACGAATATTCGATGGATCCAATGGCTTCACGAGAACCTTTACCTGATTTACACAAGGGGCAGGGTGTTCTCCTGGGCAAACCTGAGCATATAAACAGTGAGGCGATTCAGTCCCAGCCGGGTCCCCTCAAAGACCCTGAACCTGAAGTGGGTAAATCCGCCGCATGGTTGGTTCGGACGGCGCTCTGTGTGCAACCACGAAATGGACGTATTTATGTCTTTATGCCGCCAATTACATCACTTGAAGGATACCTGGAGCTGGTGGCTTGTATTGAGACAACCGCTAAGAAGACTAAGCTGCCCGTCGTGATCGAGGGATACGAACCACCCTCTGATCATCGTCTGGAATGTTTGAAGGTCACTCCGGACCCCGGAGTCATCGAGGTCAACATTCAACCCATGCACAGTTGGAGGCAGATGGTGGATTGTACCACCAGACTCTATGATCTGGCTCGTGAGACTCGTCTCGGCACCGAAAAATTTATGGTCGATGGCCGCCATACCGGCACCGGAGGGGGTAACCACATAGTTATCGGAGGAGCAACTCCAGCGGATAGTCCATTTCTACGGCGACCTGATCTGCTGCGTAGCTTTGTCACTTTCTGGAATAATCATCCATCCCTGTCGTTTTTATTTTCCGGTCTTTTTATCGGTCCAACCAGCCAACAGCCGCGCATAGACGAAGCAAGACACGATAGCCTCTATGAGCTTGAAATTGCCTTTGCCGAACAGGATCGACAGACAAGTTCGAAACACCCATGTCCGCCGTGGCTCGTGGATAGATTGTATCGGAATTTCCTGGTGGACGTCTCCGGCAATACCCATCGGGCAGAATTTTGTATCGATAAGCTCTATTCTCCAGACAGCTCAAGCGGACGGCTGGGATTGCTTGAGTTTCGTGCCTTTGAAATGCCTCCCCATGCTCGTATGAGTCTTGCTCAGCAGCTTCTTCTGCGTACTTTTGTCAGCTGGTTTTGGACAAAACCTTATCGTCAGAACCTGGTACGGTGGGGTACCCGACTCCACGACCGCTTTATGCTTCCCCAACTGGTACGTGATGATTTTGCCGATGTTCTGAGTATTCTCAATCAGGCAGGTTATTCGGTCTCGATGGATTTTTTCCATCCTCATTTTGAATTCCGATTCCCTATTTACGGCAGGATGAACTATCAGGGCATGGAAATTGAGTTGCGTCAGGCGTTGGAGCCCTGGCATGTCTTGGGTGAGGAACCAGGAGGCGGCGGAACAGCTCGATATGTCGATTCATCTCTTGAAAGGGTTCAGATAAAGATCTCCGGTATGACCGGTGAGCGCTATATTGTCACCTGTAATGGACGACGTGTCCCTCTGCAGCCAACCACAGTGGCAGGTGTTTTTGTAGCGGGAGTCCGTTATCGGGCATGGCAACCGCCTGCCTGTTTGCATCCGACAATCGGAGTACATGCACCACTCGTTTTTGATCTGTTTGACACCTGGTCTTACCGGGCTGTTGCAGGATGTACTTATCATGTTGGTCATCCGGGAGGGCGTAGTAGTGAGGACTTTCCCGTTAATTCCTATGAGGCCGAAGGACGACGGAATGCCCGTTTCAGCCCCAGTGGTCACACGCCGGGGAATCGTAAATCTGTACCGGGCTTAGAAACCAATCGATATTTTCCATATACTCTTGATTTGCGAACCTGAAAGCGGTAAATAGGCGACTGAGGCGACAATTTTGTCGCCTTTTTATTTGCAACGAGGCATCAACAGGTTTATGAGCAACACAGACTTTCAAGCTACAACTACTCAGAAAGAATGCACAATATCCATATTTGACACCGTTTCATTGGGAAGAGAAGGCTATTGTGAAGCGTTTTCTGCAGAGAAAAAGCCTCGCGATCATTGGCGGCCAATTCTTGATGCACTTGATGCGAAAGGGCTTGTTGCACTGGAGCAGCATCACGAAAGGGCCAAACGCATGCGTCATGAAGATGGCGCTACTATAAACCCATTCGATGATCCAGCTGAGCGAGTCACGTCCTGGGCTCTCGATATGATTCCCTTTCCGATTTCAGAAGGAGAATGGAGAGGCATCGAAGAGGGGGTGACACAACGAGCACTTTTGCTCGAAAAAATAGTGGCTGACACCTACGGGCCGCAGCAGTTATTGAAAAATGGTAGTATTCCTTCGGAACTTGTCTTTGCAAATCCTAACTTCCTCCACTCTTGCCATGGAATTCAACCGTCCGGCAACCGTTTTCTGACCTTCTATTCAGCAGACCTTTATCGCGGTGTGGATGGTAGATTTCGTGTGCTTCGCGATTACGGTTCTAATTCGGCTGGTCTTGGTTATGCCTTGGAAAACAGGATAGTCATGTCGCGGGTATTTCCTGAGTTGTACCACAAAACTCAGATTCGTCGGTTGGCTCCTTTTTTTCAGACCTTTCATCGTGCTCTGATACAACGGGCATCTCTTCGCAGGGAAGATCCAGGCATAGTGCTGTATTCTCCAGGTCCGGACAGCCATATTTATTACGAGCACGCCTTGCTCTCCCGTTATCTGGGGTACCCACTGGTAGAGGGACAGGATCTTACCGTACGCAATGGGAAGGTATTCTTAAAAAAATTGGCCGGGCTTGAGCCCGTGGAGGCTATATTTAGACATATCCCTGATCACAGTAGTGACCCTTTTGCCCTCCGGCGGGAAACGGCTAATGGAGTGGCAGGGCTCATTCAGGTTTGCCGTGAACAGAACATTGATATAGTTAATCCCATCGGCAGTGGATTTATCGATACTCCGGCATTAAAAACCTTTCTTCCGCTACTCTGCCGGCAATTGATGGGCAACGAGTTGATGCTTGAGAACCATCCGGTCTGGTGGTGTGGTAACACCGATGGATTTGATCATGCCATGGCTCATTTCAATCAACTGACTATTGGTTCGGCAATGGACCCATCTGTGGTAATCGACAAAATCGCTGACCTGATGACAGAAATCAGAAAGGCTCCAGCTGAATTTATGGTTTCCGCCCCAGTCACACCTTCTTTGGCCCCAACATGGGATAACCGTGGTGTAAGAGAAGGCTATAATGTATTACGGGTTTTTGCCTGCGCAACAGAGCATGGTTTTTCTGTGATGCCAGGGGGGCTAGCAATTACCGCAGGTGATGTCGAAATTCTCAAAAAAAATAATCCAGAGCGACAGCAGAGCAAGGATATCTGGGTATTGTCAGAAAAGCCGATCGAACCATTTACCCTGATGGATGGATTCCATACGATTTCCGAATTCAAACGCAGCAATGATCTTCCCAGTAGAGTAGCTGACAACTTGTTTTGGTTAGGACGCTATCTTGAGCGTGCAGAAGGGCTAATACGGCTTCTGCGATCCGTTTACCGACGATTATCAGGAGAAGACAGACCACAGGATGTACCGGAATTAAAGTTTTTGCTCAACATTCTTCAGACGAAAAACATCATTCCCAAGACTCCTGATGCAGATATAAGTCTTTTGCTTTACCGGGAGTTGTCCCAGCATCTCCATGATGCACTGTATCGAAAGGATCGCCCTGAGAGCGTCGTTTCAATTTTGACACGTGTGCAGATAACGGCTCGGAATGTTCGGGATCGACTCTCTATCGACTCTACCCGAGTGATAAACCGACTTGAAGATTTTGCAGGAAACCCATCCAGTGATCCTTTGGAGCTTTTGGACAAAACTTTGTTCACCCTGAGTGCTTTCAGTGGACTCGCTATGGAGAGCATGACCCGAGGACTGGGCTGGCGATTTATGGATATGGGGCGCAGGGTTGAACGGGCTGTGAATCTGGCGATTTTAATTCGAATCGGTCTTCCTCAGGTTTGCAGCGATTCCAGCAATACACTCCAATCCCTGCTGGAAGTGTCTGATAGTCTTATGACCTATCGGGCAAGGTACAAATCCGCATTTCAATTAGCCCCGGTACTTGATCTTCTGTTGGCAGATGAGAGCAATCCAAAATCACTGGCCTTCCAGTTGAGTCAACTTGCCGGCCATGTTGAACAACTTCCCCGACAAAGTGAACGGCGCTTCGTTTGTTCAGAGGAACGCACAGCTCTGCAAATGCTCACTGCTGTACGACTTCTCGATCTCGCAGGATTACAATGTGCAGAAGAAAATCCCCAAAGTGAGGTCCTGGCAACATTTCTCGTCTCCATCGAAACTCTTCTTAAAGAATTTGCCCAACAAGTCAGCGGACATTATCTAAGCCGAGTTCCTGCGACCCCACATTACGCAATGATCCCAGGTAAGCTTTTGGAATGAAATATAAAATTACTCATAATACCAGCTATAAATATTCTGCCCCAGCCTCACTGTCTCAGAATGAACTATTCCTGAACCCTCGTCAGACACCGACGCAAGAGGTTATTGAGTGCCAATTGTCAATCATTCCAGAGCCACAATACAGGCAATGCCGAACCGACTATTTTGGCAATATAGCTCATGTATTTATGGTGCAACATCCACATAATGAATTGGCCATGTCAGCCACCAGCATCGTCAGGACATCCCGACCAGTAACTCCGGTACCAAATACAACGGCTCCATGGGAGACAGTTGGAGTTCGGTTGAAGGCTCATAGGACGTCGATTGAACTTGAAGCGTCCCAGTTTGTTTTTGCCAGTCCACTGGTAACTGTCAACTCCGATGCAGTGGCTTACGCTCAACCTTCATTTCTTCCGGGGACTCCTGTGTTGGTCGGTGCCGTAGATTTGGTTCGTCGGATTTTTACCGATTTTTCATATGATAAAACAGCAAGTTCTGTCGATACTACCGTGCCGCAAGTGTTGGCCAACCGAAAAGGGGTGTGTCAGGATTTTGCCCACCTCGCCATCAGTTGCCTCAGGGGACTTGGGCTTGCGGCTCGATATGTCAGCGGTTATATGGAAACTATTCCTCCACCTGGTAAACCCAAAATGGTTGGCGCAGATGCATCACATGCCTGGGTTTCCATTTTTGTGCCGGATTTTGGTTGGGTAGATCTTGATCCAACCAATAATTTAATTACCAATGAGACTTACATCACCGTTGCCTGGGGACGTGATTATGGCGATGTCGCTCCGGTAAAGGGAGTCGTTATGGGGGGAGGTGTCCATATGTTGTCTGTTATGGTTGACGTGGCGGCACAGGACAGGGGGGAATAACGTTGAAAGGAACATCAGCCAAGTTTTTGGGAATTCTGACTGGCTAACGATGGTCGTTTTTTTTGCAAAATGCATCTATCTTCGGACTATAATCGAGAAGATTAGTCATAACTTTATCAGCTGAAGCCGTTATTGCTGATTCGCGTTTTTTTCAATTGCACTATTGTGTTGCTCTGTAAGCTCTTTTGCTAAATTTGCCTTGTCAATTGGTGTCTTGATACTCTGAACAGCCTCGTGTGCAATTTTGTCTGTGGTTTGTTCAATGCGTCCTTTTTCTGCTGGTTCTTCAGAGTTCGAACACGCTGAAACCATGATTAAAACGAGACATGACAAGACAATCCTGCGTATTTGAAAAATCATTGTATTCTTCTCCTTGAAATCGGGGATGGAAGTCACATCGATGTTGATAAATGGTTATACAGTTTCAGGTTAAACCTGTCAGAAACAATTGGTAGCAGCAATTGCATCAAAGGGAAAGTCTGGAATTGGGCATGCCAAATACCTCAACATAATTCTGGAAGAGGGTTTCAGTTCTGATTCGGCTAGATTTAACCCTTGCTGTTTGTACGCTGGTTGCAGGAATATTGTTTTTCAAATACCAGGCGTTTGGATCCATACAGAATTGCACCAGTTCCAAGAGGGCATCATCGGCATTTCGACATGGTTTAATCAGGTTTGGGATAAACGGTGGGCCATAATGATTTTTAGCGATTTCAGTAAATTGTGCTTGTGTGTGGGCCCAGAGATTGTCTGGGTCCAGTAATATTACTGGAGCCAAGGGGTTTTCGTGAAGTTTCATGGAGGTGATGGTGATCGACAATTCTTCAGCACTCCCGTAACCACCAGTATTGACGATGGGCAGGTTACTCAACTTCTGGAGATGATCCTGGCGGGCGAGACGCAGTCCTTCCCTGTATTTGATTAAACCGTCACAGGTAGTTAGAGAGCGTTGGTGCTCGCCCTCCAGGTCAATGGCAATGCCGATACTCATGATATTGTGCAGCCTGGCCAGATCATTGGCTTCCTTCATGAGCCCGGGTCCACCACCATGGACGATGCCCATTTCACTTCCGAATTTAAGGGCAAGTTTATTGATCAAATCTATGGTCAGTTGGTTGTCGGCTTCTTTTGTATGTGAGCCATAAAAAGCAAACCAGTATCTCACCACATCGAACCGTTCCCTGTCATCCGGTTCAATAAAACAACCGTGATAAAAGGTATAGAGTTTGTCGGTATCCGCATCATAGCGCAAGAATTCACAATCCGAGGAAGCAGCGTGGGTGAGTTTGATCATTTTTTTAACATAGTCATCCTCAAAGGAAGGATTCCCGGTATTGATGAGAAAGGTTCTGACACCGCTGATCCTCAATGCATCAATTACTTCAGAAGAGGGAAAAGTGTCTCCGATGAAAACCCTACTGTTAATGCCCCCAAGTACTGAGAGTTTCTCAAGCGTTTTAGTAAATTCACCGTTAATCCCTCTCGGCTGAGTCTGCTTGGGTTTACGAACAGTGCTTTCCAAAACAGAATTTTTGATTATTTCAAGCTGAGCTTGCCCTTCGGAGTCAATGGCCCGGACGATCTGAATAAAATTATTCTTGTTCAGAATCATGCCTAAAGAGGTATCATCAACAAATTGAAAGAGGTTACTCACTTCGGCATTGGTTAAAAGATCAAATAACCTGTAACCGTTCTTCACCTTGGCTTTTATCAGGGGAACCGTGAGGGGGTTTTTAGCCCTGAAAAATCGAATTCTTACCTTAACACGGCTGAGCGGCACATCGGCCGTACCATAGTGATAGAGCTCAACCTGGCGATCTCGAAAGGTTCGAAATGGATCGAGTACCCTGGCTGGAAGATGTACTATTCCCTGATCCTCGGGTTCTGTAACTGCGTCGATAATTCCGTAAATATCACCCAGAGAAATTTTAATTGCACCGATGAAGAGCTCACCTGGCCGAATCATGGCCTGCTCTAACACCAAAGGAGTCCTGGAGCGGATTTTCGCTAAGGCGAGGCGTCCCTTTTTTATAACGTCATTGACACTTGATTCATTTATTGCACCTGGTTCAAAGCAATACTGATAGGGTTCCAATTCAACTTGGATGTAATCGTTATCCTTTCCTGTCAGCGGATCGGTCTCTTGCTTGATTTCAAATCCGTCACAGTGACCTTTTCCGTTTACACTCCCCACGAAGAGTCGTTTGTGGAGATAATGGCGCACATCGTGGATCCTCAGTTCGGGGTCCATGATAACCAGCCTGCCAATTTCATCACCGGATTTAAAAAACTTCAGGGCGTCACCCAGGAGGGGATTCAAATTCTGTAGTTTTCCGTCCAGATGAACGTCCAGATTATCGATTTCAGGCACAGTGTCGGGAGATAAAAGGTCCGTTTTGATGCCGATTTGGGCATTTCCGCTTCTGCCTGAAAACAGAAACGGTTTGTCTTCTTTGAGTGGCTCCCCTGATGTAGTCCGAAACATCTGGAAAGTAGAATCGTGCCTGCAGAATGGCCGAAGCGTCTACCTTGTCTTGTATGTCACTGAGATACCCGTCGGGGCTAATGATCTGATCTATTTTCATGTGGTTAGTTTATCATACGGTATATGAATTACAACATCAGCTTTTCGAAATTGAGGAAAAAGCTATGATAGTATATGAAATTCGAAACTAATTTTAAAATTAGTTTTTAGTGAAAGAGCACCGGCAAAATGACAAACACACCATGGGGAACGGAAAGGAGTCTTGCCTGTTCAGGTTCGAGATTGTCCTTGATTTTATCCATTTATCTTCATTCCAAGAGAGTAACATCAATTTGATTAAGTCAGTTGATGTATTATATTGATTTCTACTAGCTGGTTGTATGAAAAAAAAGACACTCCAATGTTCGATTCTTACATCAGGAGGCTACTCATGAAAATCAAAAGAATTCTCCTACCTTTCGACGGATCTGTTCACTCCATTAATGCCACCCAATATGCAGTTGAGCTGGCGAAACTTCTAGGTGCTCACGTCACCATTCTTAATTGTTATGAGTGGCGAGGGTATATGCCAGAAGTTCCCGAAATGCTGGTTGATGACATAAAATCAAACATGAAGCTTGATGCCGAAAAAATAATAAAAAAAGCCGAAGGGATATTTGAGACCAAAGGAGTCGATTATAAAGTTGAGATTGTGGCTGGACCAGCCGGGCTCGTGTTGACCAATCTAGCAAAATCAAAAGAGTATGACCTCATCATTATGGGGTCACACGGGCACTCTGATATTGCCGGTCTTTTTCTCGGCAGCGTTACGCATAAGGTGCTCAACACGATATACTGTCCGGTATTGGTTGTTCCTTGATAGGTGGAAAAAACTAAAGATTCATTGAGTCGATTTATTGCACATCATGAACTTAAAAAAAAAGCACCTACAGAGAAACTGTAAGTGCTAAAAATCAATGGTCGGGATGATAGGATTTGAACCTACGACCCCTTGTCCCCCAGACAAGTGCGCTACCAAACTGCGCTACATCCCGACTCGTGGTGAGTATCTACCATTTGTTGAAAATGCTGTCAACAATATCAAGCTGGTATTAACTTTCTTTTTTTCCGGTCAGCAGGTGTTGGAGATCTCTCAACTCCTGCTTTATTGATTTTAGTGTAGTTGACACCTTCGTTGTAGTCGGCTTTTCCTCAGTGACTAACTGTGGAGGAGTTTGGCCGCTTTCCAGAAGTTTTTTTGCCCCAGCTATGGTGTATCCTTGTTCATGCAGGAGTATTTTTATGTTCAGGATCAGCTCAACATCCTGTCGCTTGTAGAGTCGTTGTTTGGAATTGGCCCTTTTCGGACTGATTCCGGTAAATTCTGATTCCCAATAGCGCAGGACATGAGTCGGCACATCGGCCATTTTTGCTACTTCACCGATCTTAAAATAGAGTTTATCTGGTATTATTGTTTTCATTATGCCAGCCTCATCTCTACATCAAGGAATCAGAGAAAGTTACTAGCTATTCACCTGCTCCCTGAGCTTTTTGCTTGGCCTGAAACTTATGGCCTGACGCTTCTTGATGGTAATGGTTTCACCTGTTCGTGGATTTCTGCCTTTCCGAGGAGATTTGTCCCTTACCGTAAAGGTGCCAAAATGGACTAGTTTTATGGACTCACCGGACATCATCGAGCCTTTCATGCTGTCGAGAAAGCTGTCAACAATAAGAGCACAGTTACTTTGGGAGAAACCAAGCTGGTTTGCTAAGGTTTCAGTCAGTTCTTTTCTGGTAAGATTATTATTGCCGTTATCATGCATTGCGGAAACTCCCTTCAAATTCATCTGTAAGCAAACGTACTATTTTGGAATGGGACTTTTCCACATTTTTTTCCGTAAGCGTTTTGGTTGGTGATCTATAGGTAATAGTAAGGGCTACACTCTTAAAACCTTCAGGTATCTTTGAACCCTGAAACAGGTCGAAAATTTCGCAGCTCTCAATAATTTTATCAGGGCTATTTTTAACTTTGGCTAGAAGTTCACCCGCTGATACATTTTCAGAGACGACGAGGGCTATGTCTCTTTTGATTGATGGGTAGACGGGTAAAGAAGAGAAATGTTTGCTCATGGTCTTCTGTTCACAAACTGTATCATATTCGAGATCAAAATAATATACATCATGTTTAACAGAGAAGCGCCTCAGTACTTCTGTCTTTACCTTGCCAAGCGAGCCAAGTCTCAGTCCTCCGCAGAGTATGTCGAGCGAGTAGCCTTTTTCTGCGAAAGGTTGTTCACATCCCTCTTCCGGAAGAACAAAAGAGACGATCTCCTTCTCGCTGATTCCTCCGAGTTCCATTTCTTTAATAATGAATTCAACACAGCCTTTGGCATCAAAAATATCAACAGGTTCGAATTTGAAATGCAAACCGGAGCTTTCTCCATGTCGATTGCCTGAGAGCACCCCAGCCAGCATTGTTTTCTCTTTTGGTTGGACATTGCTGCCGACTGGCGTAAAAACTTTACCTATCTCAAATAACTTAATCGCTGTTTTTTGGTGGTTAATGTTTCTTTTGACGTTCTCGAGCAGTCCAGGCAACAGCATGGTGCGCATAACAGATTGATCTTCACTCAGCGGATTGAGAAGTCGAACTGGCTCGTATCGCTCATCGCTTGTTGAAATATTCATCATTTCAGCATGCTTTTCGGCTATGAAACTGTAGTTGATTGCCTCGGTATAGCCGATGGAGGTAAGACGTTCAGCAATTTTTAATCGTCTAAGACGGTTACTGTCCTGTTCGGGATAGCTGAGCTTTACTTCAGGTAAAGTGGCAGGGATGTTGTTGTATCCATACAGGCGGGCTACCTCTTCAACAAGATCCGCCTCTCTTTCGATGTCTATACGAAAAGATGGGGGCTGGATTGTGAGTTTGTCTTTATCTTCACCCAGGCAACTGATTCCGATTGATTCAAGCAGATCGACTATTTGGGCGGACGTAAGATCTATTCCGAGAAGTTCACCGGTTCTGGTAACGCTAAGGGTAATAGGGGCGCGTTCAACTTTTCCGGGATAGCAGTCAATGCCGTCATCAGGAGCGTAACCACCTCCTAATTCGCACATTAATTCGACGGCACGATTAAGAGCTTTTATTGTGCCATCCGGATCAACACCACGTTCAAATCGGTAAGAAGCATCTGTTGCCAGATTTAATTTTCTAGATGTTTTACGAACGGATACCGGATTAAAGCAAGCACTCTCGAGTAAAATGTTGGTGGTAGTTCCAGAAACCTCAGAATTAAGACCACCCATAATCCCGGCGACTGCGATGGGCTTATCCCCATCACATATCATGAGCATTTCGGAATCAAGTTGGCGTTGAGCGTCGTCAAGTGTTGCAAATATCATCTCATCTTGCCGTGGTGTTCGCACAACTATTTTTTTGCCGGCAAGGGTATCAAAATCGAATGCGTGTAACGGCTGACCGTACTCGAGCATGACAAAATTGGTAATATCAACGATATTGTTGATCGGCCTGAGTCCAATACTCAGGAGGCGTTTTTTCAACCACCAGGGAGATTGACCAATTTTCACATCTTTTATAAGGCGACCTGCGTATCGGGGACAGAGATCGACTGCTTCGATTTCCACGGAAAATTCTTTGCTTGTGTTTTCGATAGCAGCTGTCTGTACAGGCAAGGCGAGGGGTTCCCGGACTACTCCTGCAATTTCCCTGGCAATGCCGATTACTGAAGCACAGTCTGGTCTGTTTGGGGTGAGGTCAACCTCGACGAAAGTATCTTCCAGCCCCATTGCTTTAATAAAGGTCTGGCCGTGTTCAGTTCCAGCAGGGAGTTCCATAATACCATCGTGTTCGTTGCTCAGTCCAAGTTCTCTTTCCGAGCAAATCATACCGAAGGATTCGACACCGCGGATTTTTGATTTACTGATTTTAAAATTGCCGGGAAGAATTGTACCTGGAAGGGCCACGACGACCGCTAAATCCTGACGTACGTTGGGGGCTCCACAGACTATCTGGTGGAGTTCGTCACCTATCTGTACCTGGCAAACAGTGAGCTTGTCTGCATCGGGATGTTTCACCGCAGATTTGACAAGTCCGGTCTTTAGGGCAACGAGTTCCTGATACAATGGGGTTATTGAATCAACTTCCAGGCCAAGCATGGTAAGATGTTCAGCTAGCTCATCGGGAGACAAGCTTTTAATATCTATATAATTTTGCAACCAGTTAAGAGTAAACTTCATGGCATTATTCGTAATTGTAGTGAGGCTGACTAAAACTGCGACAGAAAACGTTGGTCGTTTTCGTAAAAAAGCCTTATGTCATCTATGCCGTATTTGAGCATGGCGATCCTTTCGATCCCGAGACCGAAGGCAAAACCACTGTAGACTTCGGGATCATATCCTACCATCTTAAATACTTCCGGATCAATCATGCCGGATCCGAGTATTTCAAGCCAGCCTGTTTTTTTGCAAACTCTGCAACCGGCGCCATCGCACATAACACAGGCAATATCTACCTCAGCACTGGGTTCGGTGAATGGGAAGAAGGAAGGTCGGAATCGAAGAGGTAAATCCTTTTTAAACATCTTTTGGGTAAAGACAGTTAAAACACCTTTCAAATCGGCAAAAGAGATATTTTTGTCGACCAAAAAACCTTCAACCTGATGGAACATTGGGGTATGAGTAATATCAGAATCACAGCGATACACTTTTCCTGGAGCGATAACTCGAAGGGGAGGCTGCTGAACTTCCATTATGCGCGCCTGCATTGGCGAAGTATGTGTTCGCAGAAGAACTGAATCACTGATATAGAAGGTATCGTGCATATCCCGTGCAGGGTGATGAGCGGGAATGTTTAATGCTTCAAAATTATAGTAATCAAGTTCAATGTCCGGACCTTCTGCAACGGAGAAACCAAGGCTCTCAAAAATTGCGCAGGTCTCACGCATGACTTGCGTTACAGGATGTAGTCTGCCTGCAGCAGGGCAACGTCCCGGCAAAGTCAGATCTGGTCCTGTGTGTGATCGGGAACTGGTGGCTAAATCACTTAAGGCTTTCTGCTTGTCCTCGAACAAGTGTTCGATTTCTGCCTTTATACTATTTGCCAACTGCCCAATTCGAGGCCTGTCATCAGGGGAGACTGTACCGAGTTGGCGCATAATGGTACTAAACTTACCTTTACGTCCAAGAAAGCGGATACGAAAATCTTCAAGAGAATTTTTATCGTTGAGGCTTTGCAGGTTCTCTCGGGCTTCGGTTTCTAAGCTCTGTAACTCTTGTTCCATGTTGAATGCGAAAGTTAGGTACTCAAAGAAACAACATGCCGGTTGTTGGTAATAAAACCAAAACCGGCACGCAAAAAAAAGAAATGACTGGGTGAACCGTTATGCGTTCGCTTCTTTGGCTATCTGAACGACTCTGCTAAAGGCTTCTGCATCGAGTATAGCAAGGTTTGAAAGTACCTTGCGATCGAGGTCCACATTGGCTTTTTTCAAGCCACCCATCAGTTTACTATAACTCATGTCATTCATATGAGCACCAGCATTTATTCTGGCTATCCAGAGCCGGCGAAAATCTCTTTTCTTGGTGCGTCTGTCGCGATAGGCATATACCAAGGCGCGGTCAACTGCTTCAGTTGCAGTTTTGTATAGACGCGAACGCCCACCTCTGAATCCCTTGGCAAGCTTCAGGACTTTATTTCTTCTTCTACGGGCTTTAAAACCTCGTGTTACGCGTGGCATCTCTTAACTCCTTCTATTCCTGCCGTCAAGTTGCAGCAGGTTCTTAATACTGTACATACAGAGCATTTTTAATTCGTTAGGAAAAAACAGGCCTTACATTTACATGTAAGGTAAAATCCGTCTAATTCCTTTGTAATTAGTGGCGTCGACAATATCAGATTGACGCAGACCACGTTTACGCTTCGTTGATTTTTTGGTAAGGATGTGACTTGAAAACGCTTTATTGCGTTTGATCTTGCCGGATCCCGTCAGTTTGAAACGCTTGGCGGCGCCTCTGTTGGTTTTCATCTTTGGCATATCGTAACTCCTTTACACTTTAATAAAATCAGCTATTAAAGGTAGTTTCAAATTATCAGCTGGAGAAAAGAGAATACCATTCACCAGCAATTGTATTTATATAAAATTGAGCTTAACGGGGCTCTTACTTCAAAATTATGCTTTTGGACCTACAAACATCACAAGCTGCCGACCTTCCATTCGCGGTTCCTGGAGAATAACAGCGTCATCCGCAAGGGCCTCAGCCACTTTATTCATGGCATCAACACCAATTGTCTCGCAATAAACTATTTCCCGTCCGCGAAATCTCATGGTCAATTTCACTTTATTTTTTGCAGCGAGAAATTTTTTAATATGATTGATTTTAAAATTGAGATCATGTTCATCGGTTTTAGGCCGGAATTTGATCTCTTTTGTTTCAACAATTGTTTGCTTCTTTTTTGCTTCCTGGGTCTTTTTCTTCTGCTCGTAGCGGAATTTATCGTAATTCATCACCCGACATACAGGCGGGTCGGCATTTTCCGAGACAACTACTAAATCAAGCCCAGCATCGTATGCAATGTTTCGTGCTTCTTCAGTTGAAACAACACCCAGCTGGGTTCCGTCGTCACCTATAAGTCTGACGTTGGGAAAGCGGATCGCATCATTTGTTAATGCTTTTTCCTCACGTTGTACCGGACCTGTCTTTCCTCTTCTGTTAATAACTTTACCTCCCCGATTCTACGAGCTTAATATTGTGTGATAACCCGGTATGGTTATAAAACTGAAATCGTTCCGGGCAACATTTCCATTGAAAATTGATTAATCCCTATAATCAGAACTCATATAAGTCCGTCTTCAGGGGTAAAAAAGAACATTTTTTCTAAGTCATAACCCCCGCAAAACCTCAGGGATAAGTTCCTTAACGAAAAAACATTCTTGTGAACAGAACAAGAACATTTTTGCTAAGTCACTAAAAGCCTCGACCTTCCAGAACCTCATTTGAAATTAAGGTTGTAAATTCAGAAATCGTCATTGGACTTAAATTTTCGCCGTTGCGCAGACGAACTGTTACCGTTTTATCGGCCACTTCTTTGTCACCGATAATAAGCATGTATGGAATTTTGGCAACTTGCGCTTCTCTGATTTTATAATTCAGTTTTTCATTTCGTAAATCTTTTTCAATTCGAATCCCAGCCTTACGTAGTTCTTTGAAGACCGTCTCGCCGTAATCTGCCTGATCATCGGTAATGTTCATTATTCGCGCCTGCACCGGTGCGAACCAAATTGGAAAAGCACCTGCATAGTGCTCAATGAGTACCCCAATGAAGCGTTCAAGGGAACCCATGAGTGCGCGATGAATCATGATCGGCTGATGTTCAGTGTTGTCGCTCCCCGTATAGCTCATTTTGAACCGTTCGGGAAGATTAAAGTCAACCTGGATAGTAGAGCATTGCCAGGAACGACCTAACTGGTCTTTGATTTTAATATCAATCTTCGGACCGTAGAACACACCTTCGCCTGGGTCAATCACATAACCGAGTCCCTTTTTCTCAAGGGCACTTTTCAATGCTTCAGTAGCTTTTTCCCAGTTCTCGTCGCTGCCAACATATTTTTCCGGGCGGGTTGAGAGATAAATATCATAATTGTCAAACCCGAAAGATTTGAGAATATGGAGATTGAGATCAAGAATATTAAATATCTCATCTTCCAACTGATCCGGTCGACAGAATATATGCGCATCGTCCTGAGTAAAACCGCGAACCCGAAGAAGGCCATGCAGGGCACCGGCTCTTTCGTATCTGTACACCGTACCAAGTTCACACCAACGGATCGGCAATTCTCTGTAGCTTCTTTTCTGACAGTTGTAGATTCCGATATGGAAGGGACAGTTCATCGGTTTCAGCTGGTACTTTACCTCGTCAATATCCATGGAGGAGTACATGTTCTCGCTGTAAAAATCGAGATGACCCGATGTTTTCCAGAGATCCTGCCTGGCTATATGAGGTGTATAGAGCAGTTCATAATCATGTCTATAGTGCTCGTCTTTCCAAAAATCTTCAATGAGTCGTCTAAGCTGTGCACCTTTTGGCTGCCAAAGAATAAGCCCGGCGCCAATATCGTCCTGAATAGTGAAAAGCTCAAGCTCTTTGCCGAGTTTACGATGATCTCTTTTTTTGGCCTCTTCGAGCGCAGTGAGATGTTTCTTTAGATCTTTCTTATCAAAAAAAGACGTTCCGTAAATACGTTGCAGGACATCTCTTTTTTCATCTCCGCGCCAGTATGCTCCGGCGACCCGCAAGAGCTTGAACGCTTTGATAAAAGAAGTGTTCGGTAGATGTGGTCCACGACATAGATCGGTAAATTCGCCAACATGGTAGAAAGACACTGTGTCAATATCCAGATCCTGAATCAGCTCAACCTTGAATTTTTCCTCTTCATTGCTAAATAATTGTATGGCCTCCGAACTTTGCATTTCAGTGCGGGTAAATGGCAGAGCTTCACGAACCAGCTCCGACATTTTTGCTTCAATTATTTCAAAATCTTCGGTACTAAAAGGCTCATCCCTTAAAAAGTCGTAGTAAAATCCGTTGTCAATAGATGGACCTATTGCTACTTTGACATCTTTTCCGAAGACCTTTCTGACTGCCAGCGCCATGATATGTGCCGTACTGTGACGTAAGATATCAAGTGCTTCATCCGAACCAATCTGGATCGGAACAAGAGTTGTATCTTCAGTTAAAGGCGTGGTGAAATCAGCAATAACATTGCCAATCTTGGCAGCTACTGTAATCTTACGCTGTTTATTGGAGAGAAGAGCGGCCAGTGCATCCTGCACAGTGCTCCCTTTCGGAATTGTGACAGACTCTCCATCAATAAGGGTTACGATTATGTTAGTCATGAAAATTTCTATATAAAAATAAAGGCTAAAGAATTAACACTTTTTAAAAAAGTGTTCTCACTTTAGCCTTTTATCTTTGGTAGGCGCGGACGGGATTGAACCGTCGACATCCACCACGTCAAGGTGGCGCTCTCCCACTGAGCTACGCGCCTGGATAGCTATATTAGCCTCGAAACCGATTGAAACTTTTACAGAACTCCTCCCAGGCTTGGCAAGAGCCATTTATTAACATGATTGAATTCTCTCCGCAACACCTTTTTAAGTCTTGGAGTTTAATTAATTCAATATTACCTGACGTCGTTTGTTGTGAAAAAAATCAGCGATTATGAGAATAACTGTTGATATCTTTGCTCAGATGGATGGGAGAATGGCTAACGTGGTTTTGCGCGGGCTTCAATTGCTTTTGCCAGTGTGTACTTATCGGCATACTTTATATCCATACCCATGGGAATACCACACGCCAGCCGGGTGAGCAGGATGGGTTCGTTTTGCAGGATATCAATGAGATATGAGGCAGTGACTTCGCCGGGTACTGTAGAACTGGTTGCGATGATGACCTCCTTGACTGTGCCGTTACGCACCCGGGCTACCAGTTCCCGTATTTTTATTTCGTCGGGCCCTATGCCGTCCATAGGGGATATGACCCCGTGTAGTATGTGATAATGCCCTCGAAAACTATCTGTTTTCTCAATAGCCATGAGATCACCCGATTGCTCCACGACACAGATAGTGTCTGCTTGACGGCGGGAATCGCCGCAAATAGAGCAGGGATCGCTTTCGGAAAATGAAAAACAGCACGAGCAAAGCTGAATGGAGTTGTGCAATTCGGTGAGTGCTTCGGCCAGTTCCCTTGCAAGCGACGGAGGCTTGCGCAGAATATTTAAAGCGAGGCGAGTGGCTGTTTTTCTACCGATACCCGGGAGACGGGACAGTTCCTCGATAAGTTTTTCAAGAGCCGGAGGTATAACCTGCATAAGATATTTAGGGCTGCATGAAGTTTGTAAGGCCGGGGATATTGAGCCCACCTGTTAGTTGGCCAAGCTCCTGTTTGCTGAGCTCTTTTGCTTTCCTTATTGCATCGTTGGTTGCCGCAACGATAAGGTCCTGCAACATTTCTGTTTCTTTGGGGTCGATAACCGTTTTCTCTATGGCGATAGAGAGGACGTCTCCCTGGCCATTTACGGTGACAAGAACCATTCCTCCACCAGCGCTTCCGGAAATAGTTTTTTTTGAGAGATCCTCCTGTATCTTGGCCATTTTTTCCTGCATGGCCTTTGCCTGTTGCATAATATTATTAATATCCATGTTCTTATCCTTAATTATAATTATCTGCTTCTCGGGCCAATTCGGATATCTCCTACCTGGCCGTTAAAAATTTCTGCAGCCATGACCACTAGTGGGTTGTTGGCCAGCTGTTGTCTTTTTCGATGGGGAGATTCATCCCCGTTTGCATCCGGTGTGTCGTCTATTTCCGGAACTATAAAACGTACCTTTAACGGCTTTTGAAAAAAATCCAAGGCAAATTCTGTGAGCAGTTGATGATTTTCCTTTTGACGGAGTACTGAACAGTTTGCCGGGTCGTTATAGGTGAGGCAAAGTTCGCCCTCGGTCGTTTGTTTGAAAGCGTCAGCTCTCTGCAGATCCTGAGACATCCAGACCTTGCGCTCTTTCACATAGTTGATGAAATTCAGCCAGTCTTTGCGGACGTCTTTTTCGTGGGGATGGATTTCAAGCGCTTTTGGTTTCTCGGTGTTTTGCTCTTTTTCAGGTGACGACTCCGATGGCTCTACCTGATCAACTGTCGAGGGGGGATATGTAGGAATAGGTGGTAGTTCGACAGGTTTCACATGCTGCTTCGGAGGTTCGGGATGAGCGACTACGGGATCAATTTTTTTTTTTACCTCGTTTGGCTGGCTATCCTGTGAAATCTCTTGGAGTGTTGTCGGTTTTGCCGGAAGCGAAGATAGAATTTTATCGAGGTGGCTAAGCAGAGAAGCAACCGGAACCACGTTTGTTGCTTCGATTATTTTCAGAAAAGAGGTCTCAAGGTTCAGGCGAGGTTGGGTTGAGAATTTGAGATCTTCTGCCATCGCCATGAGCAAGGAGAGTTTCAAATGCAATGTTTCGGTGGTGTAACTTGAGGCGAGGTTTATGAATTCTGTTAGTTCTTCGCTCGGAAGATCAATTAGTTCAGTGCATCCGTCGATTTTGCAGAGAAGAAGGTTGCGGAAATGATCCATGAGATCCTCAACAAATCGTTTAAGGTCCATGCCAAAATCGAAAATCTCTTCCAAGGTTAGAAAAACCTCATTCTTGGTACCTTCAAGAAGTGCCTTGGTAAGTCTCATGAGGACTTCGCGGTTGATCAAACCAAGGACTTCGACGACGTCCTTGGTGTTTATTTTTTTCTCACCATAGGAAAACATCTGGTCAAGCAGACTTAAACCGTCGCGAACTGATCCGCCAGCCTCTCTGACAATAAGAGAAAGTGCGGAAGAATCAATTTCAAACCCTTCAGCGTTTACAAGTTTTGAAAAGTGGTCATACAGATCTTTAGCCGAAATTCTTTTCAGTTCATACTGCTGACAACGGGAAAGAATTGTGATGGGGATTTTATGAATCTCTGTGGTGGCAAACATAAAATAGACATGTGCAGGAGGCTCTTCCAGCGTTTTCAATAAGGCGTTGAACGCCTCAGTGGTCAGCATGTGTACTTCGTCTATGATGATGATCTTATATTGCGAAGAAGTGGGAAGAAATCGAATTTTTTCCTTCAATTCACGTATTTCCTGAATACCGCGATTGGATGCACCATCTATCTCGTACAGATCAAGTGAGGAACCCTTCGTAATCTGTTGGCAGGATGCGCATTGGTCGCAAGGTCGATCATTCGGATCGTCAGACTGGCAATTAATTGCCTTAGCCATAATCCTGGCAAGTGTAGTTTTGCCAACACCTCTGACGCCGGAAAACAGGATTGCATGCGCAACCCGATTGCGGATGATACTATTCTTAAGAGTCGTGACAACCGGACTTTGACCGATTACCTGACTGAAAGTTTGAGGTCTGGCTTTTCTGGCGAGAACAAGGTAAGACATGCAACACCGGGGCTTATAAGAATAAATATCTGGTGGAGCGGTAAAAAAAATGATAGCCGGGTTACCTGAAGCACACAAAGAGATTCGCTGCCGTTGCTTCCTTCCGGACCTGGCGGAGTTCACGATTCTTTGTTGCACAGGGCCCGGCTATCAAAGTCGAACTCATATCTGGCGGAGAGGGTGAGATTCGAACTCACGGTACTTGCGCACACACGCGTTCCAGGCGTGCACCTTAAGCCACTCGGTCACCTCTCCATCTCAAAATGCTCTAAAAATTGTGTGGTACTATGTAAACCGTCGATGACCTTTTAGCAATCAAAAAGTAAGCATTTTTCAAAAAAAGGTACCAGGCTTACTTGAGGATGTTTGATTTTTTATCTTTTCGCCTGGATTTAAAAAACGACGTTAGAAGCGTACTGCACTGTTCAGCCAGCACACCACTGCGTATTTCGATTTTGTGATTCAGATATCCATCGTTCCCAATAGCGTATACTGAGGTAACTGCTCCGGATTTCGGGTCAGTTGCACCGTAAACCAGACGTTCAATCCGCGCCTGAATCATCGCTCCCATGCACATTACACAGGGTTCCAGGGTTACATAAAGAGTCGTGCCGGGCAGACGATAGTTCGCCAGTTGTTCTGCAGCTTTCCTGATAACGATTATTTCTGCGTGGGCCGTTGGGTCCTGATTGTGAATAGGGGAGTTGCCGGCAGCTGCAAGAATCCCGTTCTCGTCGATAAGAATCGCACCAACAGGTATCTCACCGTTTTCGGCAGCCTTTTTTGCCTGCAAAATAGCCTGGTGCATCCAATACTCATCAATATCCGGGGTGGTTGTATTACGCCCCATCAAAATAAAATATCCTTGTAATTTTTTTTTATCATGGAAACTAAAAGATCGTCCCTTTTATTTGCTTTTTTTGGTTTTTGACCATATAAATAAGAGAGGCTGTTACGTTTTCGAAATTTATTTTACCGTATTGTAATTACTTTTATGTATAAAGTTCTAATTTCAGATGCTTTTGAGGCGACTAAGGAAGGCTTGATGTCCGCCCTTCAGGACAGGTGCGAGTTGACTTGTATATCCAATGAAGCCGAATTTCAAGAAGAGATTAAGTCTCGTCAGTTTGATCTTATCTTCCTGGATACTGAATCTCTTGAAGGAAAGTCGATGGCTCAGCTTGATCAGATCCACGTTAAGGATCCGTTTCTGCCGATTATCATGACCAGCCAGACAGAAAAGGCCGAAATAATCGTAAAGGCGATGAATAGCGGGGCGAGTGATTTTCTGATCCACCCCATTTCTCCAACACGTATTAATATAGCCGTCGACAAAGCCATCGAGATTCGAGACCAGAGATTCGAGATCGCCTATCATCGCCGGAATCAGGATGTGGTTTATGACTTCAAGGATGTTGTCGCTGTAAGCTCCAAAATGAAACAAATCCTGAAGAGTCTGGAGCGATTTGCAAAAACAGACTCAACTATTCTGATCACCGGGGATACCGGTACTGGAAAGTCGTTTTTGTCCGGAACGGTGCACTTCAACTCACCGAGACGGAAAAAGCCCTTTGTGAAAATAAACTGTGCAAACATTCCAGAAGATCTGCTTGAATCAGAACTTTTCGGTCATGAAAAAGGGTCTTTTACCGGTGCCGATAAACAGCGGATTGGCAGGTTTGAGCAAGCAAGTGGCGGTACTATTTTTCTCGATGAAATAGGAGAAATCAATGTACGCCTGCAGACCAAGCTGCTAAGAGTCCTTGAAGAAAAATCGTTTGAACGGGTGGGCGGCAATAAAACAATTCATAGCGACATTCGAATCATTGCAGCCACCAATAAAGACCTGGTGCATCAGGTGGAGGTTGGCTTGTTTCGCGAAGATCTCTATTATCGTATCAATGTCTTGCCGGTTCGGCTTCCTTCGCTCAAGGAAAGAAAGGAATGTTTGCTTCCTTTGGCTGATCTGCTCTTGAAAAAGTGCTGTACCTCAATGCATAGTGATATAACGGCTTTTTCTGAAAATGCCAAAATTTTGATACAAAATTACGACTGGCCGGGCAATATCAGACAACTGGCGAACACTATAGAAAGAGCGATCATTCTTGAGGACAGTAACATTGTACATTCGCATAACCTGGCTCTTCCGGAGAAGATAACTAAGCGATCAGTTGAACAGCAGCCAAAAACCTTATATCAGGAAGAATCCAGCAGGAGCCCGGAATTAGGGGAATCCCTGGCGGAGCAGGAGAAAGAGCTGATTTTGAGATTGCTTGAAGAATGTCTGTGGGTGCAGAAAAATGCCGCCAATAAACTCGGGATCAGTCCAAGGGCACTGAACTATAAAATCAATAAGCTTGGTATTACCCATCCTCATTGGCGGCGCAATAAAAAGGTCGAAGAATAACTATTCGACCTTTGCCAGCATCTGTTCAATCACGGTAAGACCGGACATCCAGAATGCGGAACTATCCAGATCGATATTGAAGGGTTTCAGCAATTCATACGGCGAACGTGATCCACCAGCCGACAGCAATTCAAGATATTTTTCTACAAAAGTATCACCTTCTTTTTGATAGATTCCGTACAGGGCAAGAACCAGCAGTTCTCCAAATGCATAAGAATAGACATATCCAGGTGTTGACAGGAAGTGAGGGATGTAGGACCACCAGATGGAATAGTCATCGTTTAACCTGACCGAGTCACCAAACATTTCCTGTTGACTGGATAACCAGTATTCACTGAGCCGTTCATTGCTGAGTTCGCCGTGTCTTCGCCTCCCTTCATGCATCAATTTCTCGAAACGATTCATGGCTGTCTGCCTGAAAACAGTGGCGAAAATGGATTCCAGTTTTTGACAGATAAACGCCCGTCGCTCCTGGTCGGTTTCCAGGAGTTGGAGTTGACTGTTGAAAACGAGAAGTTCGGCAAATACCGAGGCCGTCTCAGCAAGCGGCAAAGGCGTGTCACTATTGAAATGACCTTGACTTGCTGCAAGAACCTGATGAATGCCGTGTCCAAGCTCATGGGCAACTGTGGAGACATCTCTTAGGTTGCCTGTGTAATTGACCAGCACGTACGGATGTACCTCGGGAACGCAGGGGTGTGCGAAGGCTCCGCCGCGCTTACCCGTACCTACGGGGGCATGGATCCAGTTGCGCGAAAAAAACAATTCGGCAGTTTCCGCCATTCGGGGCGAAAAGGCAGCAAAGGAGGAAAGAACAGTTTTCCGGCATGATTGCCAGTCGATAAGCTTTGTAGGTAAAGAGGGGAGAGGTGCATAACGATCGAAGTCCTCTAGTTCCTCAATGCCAAGCAGCTGCCGTTTGACATGATAGTAGCGATTGACGAGGTCATACCGAGAGGTAACCGACTCTATCAAAGTTTCGACGGTGGTATCTTGCAGTTCATTATGTAGATTCATGGAACTGACCCAGCTGGAGTGTTGACGAAGCCGGTCGGTAATCATTTTATCTGCGGCCAGAGTGTTGAAGATGTGGGTGAGAATATGATTGTTTTTTCTCAGTCCATCGGTCATCTCTGCGGCTGCACTTTTTCTGATGTCTCTGTTTTCATGGTATAAATCGGTCAGGACCTCTTCCTCTGTTCGGTTGTTCTCGCCAAACTTTAGATTGCTGAAAACTTTATCGAAAAGTGTTGTCCAGGAGTTCCGGCCAACTGCTTCTTTTTCAAGTAGTAGCTTTTCCTCGGGTTCTGTAAGCTGATGGGGACGATATCGTCTGAGTGCTTCGAGGTAGTGGCGGTATGGATCAAGCAGTGGGTTGTCGAGCAAAACCTGGGCCTGATGATCATCGAGCTGGTTCCATTCAAGCTCAAAAAAGACCGTTTCAGTGCCGCATTTACTGTATAATTCATGGAGCCTCTGGTCGAGGGCACCAGCCTCGGCATTGTCCATCTGGGTCGTGAAATTGAGAAAAGAGAAAGTGCCAAGTTTGGTGAGTGCACAATCCAGATTTTCAAGTTTTTTTACCAGTGAAACTAAGCCGTCTGCATCTAATTGGGTAACTTTACCATAAGCAGCCTTTTTTATTTTGACTGCCTCGGCTTCACACCATTCAATATCGGAATCGATATATTGATCATCTGTTCCGGAATATAGATCCGTCAGGTTCCAAAGGATTTTTGTGGTGCCAAGAGTGTCATTGAGTTGAGTTGTATCGGACATAGTATTCTCCTCGATTTTCAGCGCAATCCGTTGATAAAAGGACCAACTGCGTCGGCCCCCTTTTCATCAACCAGTCGTATTGTCTCTGAGCCGATAACAGCGATGTCGGCCTTGCCGGTAATGGCAGCGACATCATTCTTGCTGCGAATCCCAAAACCAACGGCGAGAGGTAAGGTTGTCGCCGCTCTACATCTTGAAAGATATGAGCCAAAATCGTCAGCAAATTCTGATTTTTTACCGGTAACCCCCCGGCGGGCGATACAATAAATGAAGCCTGAAGCAGACTTGTTCAGTTCGGCCATACGTTCATCCGTCGAGGTCGGCGCAAAAAGAATGATCGGCACAACCTGATAGTGTTTGGCCAGCCGGAAAAAATCCTCGCCCATTTCCGGTGGTAGGTCGGGAACGATAAGTCCTTTAATGCCGGCAGACTGGCAATCTTTGAAAAAACGTTCTTCTCCATATTTAAAGATAATGTTGTAATAGGTCATAAAGAGAAAAGGAATATCGTACCGCTCAGTCATCTCGGCACCAAAGGCAAAGCAGTCGGCGACGGTAGTGCCAAGGGCAAGGCTGTCTTGGTTGGCCTTTAAGATGACGGGACCGTCAGCCATTGGTTCTGAAAAGGGTATCTGCATTTCGATGCAGTCGACCCCGTTTTCGACCATCTGCTCGACAACCTGGCGGTTTGTGTCAAAAGATGGGTAACCGAGAACGATATGGGTCATTAAAAGAATTTTCTTGTTTTCCAGTCGGCCGCGTAAAATATTTTCAAGTAACATAATGCTTCACCATATTGTCTTCTGTAGACGAAAAGAAAGTGGTTGGTTTATTTATCGTATTCTTTGCCTCGGGCGATGATAAATTCTTTCCATGAAGGGTCATCAAAAGCGTGGGCAATTGTGAAAATATCCTTATCGCCACGGCCTGACTGGTTAATGATAATAGCATCATCCGGACTGAGTAGAGGAGCCTCTTTAAAGGCCTGGACAAAGCCATGCGTAGATTCAAGTGCAGGGATGATACCTTCCATTCGCATGGTGAGATCAAGTGCCTGCATGACCTCATCGTCGGTGGCCGATTCAAAGCGAACCCGTTTTTTCTCGGCCAGGTCGGCGAGGATTGGGCTGACACCGACATAGTCAAGCCCGGCTGCAACCGAATGGGTTTCAAGCATCTGGCCGTCGTCGTTTTGCAGGAACATTGTTTTATATCCTTGGGCAACTCCCGGGCTGGCATCGCTGCCGCAGAGCCTCGATGCATGCCGCCCCGATTTAATACCCTTCCCGCCGGCCTCAACACCAACGAGTTCCACCTCACTGTTATCGAGAAAGCCCTGGAAAATCCCCATGGCGTTGGAGCCCCCGCCCACACAGGCGTAGACACGGGCCGGTGGTTTACCATGCTGGGCAAGAATCTGTTTTTTTGCCTCAGTACCGATAATTGACTGAAACCAGGAAACCATTTCGGGAAAAGGTGCGGGGCCGCAGGCTGTGCCAAGAACATAATGCGTCGTATCCACATTGGTGACCCAATCTCTGAAGGCCTCGTTGATGGCATCTTTCAGGGTTCTGGAGCCGTCTTTAACCGGCACAACGGTCGCCCCCATTTTTTCCATCCAGAATACATTGGGGCGTTGCCGCTGCACATCGACCTCACCCATGTACACGGTACATTCCAACCCGAATTTGGCAGCCATGGTCGCCGTGGCCATCCCGTGCTGGCCGGCACCGGTCTCAGCGATCACCCGTTTTTTGCCCATTCTTTTAACGAGCAGTCCCTGGCCCATAACATTATTGGCTTTGTGGGCTCCGGTATGGTTGAGATCTTCACGTTTGATATAAATTTTGGCACCACCAAAGTGCTTGGTGAGGTTCTCGGCATAGGTCAAAGGAGTGGGTCTGCATGAATATGTAGACATAATGTCGAGATATTCCTGCCAGAACTGGGGGTCTTTTTTGGCATTTTCATAGCTTATTCTCAGTTGTTCAAAAGTCTCATGAAGTATTTCCGGGATAAACGCGCCACCCCATTTGCCAAAAAAGCCATTGTTTTCCATTATCTTCTCCGTAATGTGATCAAGAAATAATCCGGAATGCACGTTGAATACTCTTGGCGTACGACCGGTTTTAAAAATATGTTGGGGTTTGCTTGTATGTCGGTGGTGGTTTCTGATAAGCTTATAAAAACATAACACTTACCTTTATAGTCAAGGAGAATAGTATGACGAAAGACCCACAAGTTGTAAACAACCCGACAATCGACTCAAACAAAATATTGACTTTCCCCCGCGGCATTCCAGGGTTTGAAAAATACACTACTTACATCGTATATCACAAGGAAGAAAATGATATCAGTGCCTTTTGGCTGGAATCCTGTGAGGAGCCTAAGGTAACCTTTACACTTGTCGATCCTGGACAATATGGACTCAATTATGAGTTGGAATTAACCGATGAAGAACGGAATCTGCTGCAGGCGGAAAAAGCAGAAGAACTCGGTATTTTCATGGTGCTCAGTAAAAAAGAAAATGATGGTCAACCGGCACCTACGCTCAATGCAAACATTGCCGGACCGTTTGTAATTAATCCACGAACCCAGCTTGGGTTGCAGAAAGTTATTTTACGATCACAGCTCAATGCAGTGACTGTTAAGGAAAAATAGCAGAAAATCCTGCTACAGTAATTGCCTTTTTACAAACTGCACAAAAGTCCTCAGGATAATGCCCATTAATAAAGCGCAATTGAGCCTCACTGAAAGCCCCGGGAGATTCAGGCAAACGGGGCAGAAAGGCGTAGAGAAGAGGTTGACGCAAGGTGGGCTTTTCATAGAGTCTTTTTGAATATTCTATGGATGTGACCATTTTTGCGCCAATCCCGGCCAGTGCTTTTTGAGCCATAAGAATACCGGTATCCAGGGAACGGCGCATGGCGCTGTCGCATTCGAAAATATTGCCCGCCAGACTGCCATCTTTTGCCGGCAAGGTCATAAGTTGCAGTTCCCATTGAGATGTTTGAGCTTTGGGAACAAAAAGCATAACCTTGTCATCGTTCCAGACCACCAAGGATGCATTGAGATCTGTTCGATCATCCATCCGAAGATTGTTGACTATTGCCCGCCGATAATCTTCAAATAAATCACTGTCATATTCAAGGAAATATTGTTCAATCAGCTCGGTCACTTGATCGCCACAACTATAGGCGGGCATTTTCCCGAACGGTTGCTTTGTACCTTGGTGATAGCTTTCAACCTGATCAGGAACCAGCGCATATTGCTGGTGGATCTGCTGGTGTGAGGCATGGAGCCGGTAGAGGGAAGGGGCAAAATCGAAACCGAAATTCCAGCCCCAAAGAGTTGCCGGAGCACTGCCTTTGTTCCCTGAATTTGAGAGTACCTCTAATCTGAGGATTTCCAATTCAGCTTCAGATAATACCTTGGAGGTTATAGTCGATGGACGTATACCAAGCTCTTCTGCCAGCCGCACATAACTGCGTTGATAGTAGAGGTGCCGCAACCCTTGTATATCATCTGAGGTGAGTGCATCTATAGAATAGCGGATGGCATCATCGGCCATATTCGCTGCATAGTGTCCACCGGGAATATAGGAATTCTGACGCAGGTATTCAAAAACATGACTGTGTGCATCTTGCGGCCATTCGCCGACAATTTCGCTGCCTCCCTGAGCACCGGGACGGATCACCATGATGATTTTATAAATATCCGGCAGGTATGGATTATTGGCAACCGCCTCAAATAGCGCATGGTTGTGGATGACCGGTTTAAGGCAGCCGGAATTGTCATGTTTGTAACGCAGTCCTGTCGGAGTCTTCGCGTCTTTAATGATTTCGCAGCTCAACTCAGCAAGTTTTGTTAAATCCTGCGGGTCTGTCGAGCAAGTAGCAAGTGCCAGCAGAAGAGGGTCGGGGAGTCGTTCGAATAGTAAATCTGCTCCGTCGCTTTTCTGCAGTGTTTTACTGAGGGAGACAGGGTCAGGTTTTGGAATCCGGATACGATCTGGATTATCGGCACTGGCGTCTGCCCACTCCTTATCTATATAGGTCCTGCCCATGAACGGAAAAGGGTTGGGGATCTCAAAAATCCAGTCCGCGCCGGTAACCTTCACATCCCCTGGTGGATAATTTCGCTCATTATCTACCGGTTCATTATTCTCTGTCAGTCCAAGGAGTTCAAGTTTGGTAGACGGTCTCAGGTTCGTCGTAGTATAGGCCGGTTTATGGATCCCATATTGGAATCTGCCACCAGGAAAGATGCATGTTTGTAATCGTTTCATGATTTTTTACTCCTTCTCCTTCCAAAGAGAAAGTGCTTGTTGATAGGTTTGGGACCTCGATATACCAAGATCGGAAGCCAGACGACGGCTGACATCTTTTAAAGAAAGATCCGAGTTATCCCGGTACCAGAGAATAAGTTCTTCTACCGTCTGCCCCTGGACTTCTTCTTCTACTCCAGGCCAGATTACTACCACAAATTCACCACGGTTCCGACCTTCCAGGCTTCTTGCCAGAAGACTACTCAGCGTTCCATGCTGCAAGTCCTCAAAGTTTTTGGTCAATTCTCTTGCCCAGTAACATTGCCTCTCACCGAATATATTCCAGGGCATCTCCCAGCAGAGAGTCGATTCGATGGGGTGATTCGTAGAGCACTATTGGATACTCGCTTGTTGTTAAAGAGTTGAGTAATTTGCGTCGTTGTCCTTTCTTTGAGGGAAGGAAGCCGAGAAACAGAAAGCCGGGTGCGGTAATTCCAGAAGCCGAAAGGGCGGTGGTAAGTGCCGATGGCCCGGGGAGCGGCACCACGGTCACATTATTGTCTCGAAGAAGTTTGACAACTATTGAACCTGGATCGGAAATACATGGGGTTCCGGCATCACTGACCAGAGCTATATTTTGCCCTTCCTGTAATCGACGCAGAATCTCTTCACTCCGTTCCACCTCTTTTTCTCTGTAGTAGCTGATCAATGGGGTATCGATGCCGAAATGGTTAAGCAGTCTTTTGGTATGCCGGGTATCTTCTGCTGCAATAAGATCTACTTCTTTGAGAATACGAAGACATCTCAGCGTAATATCTTCAAGGTTACCTATCGGAGTAGGAACGATATAGAGTGTTCCATCATTTTGTTGGATCTTGGAGGTCATGTATGTTCACTGTATGAAAAAATTTAAAGAAAATAATTGATGGACAGTATGCTCAATTGATGGAAAAATTGCATCTGCTTTTCTTGACTTCATCTTCAGGTCGTTATATGAATATATGTACAGATATAAACAAAAGGAAGAAACAATGAATGATGACCGTTGCGTCACTCGAATTGTGCATCAGGAAAAAGTCGACTTGGCCAGATCTCAAGATCTTGAGCCTGGAGATGTTGAAGAATTATGTCAACTGTTCAAGGCGTTTTCAGAGCCTGGCCGATTGCGCATTCTTCATGCACTTTTGCAGCAGGAGATGTGTGTTTGTGACCTGGCGGCGTTGCTCAATGTGTCGGAGTCGGCAGTCAGCCATCAATTGCGACTGTTACGCACTTTGGGATATGTCGTTAACAGGCGCGAAGGTACAGTGCTTTACTATCGTCCGGCGAACAAGCGATTGATCGAATTAATCAACTGTGCCGGATCTACTTGCTTGAGGATCGTGAAAAAGAAGTCATAGGTAGGAAGTGAGAGTGTCTTACAGACGAGCTTTCCGTTAGATCAATGAATGTGATTTATGTAAAAATATAGGCGTCATATGTTGGATATACTTTTAAAATTAGTACATGAAATTTGGAGTATTCTGCTGGATTCATCTGTTTTTATCCTGCTGGGGATAACCATAGCCGGATTGTTGCGGGTAATCCTCAACCCCACTACTGTTTTAAATCATCTGGGTCGTGGTCGGTACAGCTCGGTCGTTAAGGCGGCATTGCTTGGAGTGCCGTTGCCGCTCTGATCTTGTGGTGTGCTGCCGGCGGCAGCATCTCTTAGGAAAGCAGGGGGCAAATAAGGGAGCAACGACAGCTTTTCTTATCTCCACTCCCGAGTCCGGGGTGGACTCTATTGCCGTAACTTATGCACTCTTAGATCCGGTAATGACAGTCATACGTCCTGTGGCTGCCTTTCTGACCGCAATGATGGCGGGGTTTGCTGAGAATCTGATCTTTTGGAAAGAGAACAATGCAGAAATGGTGGTAGATCGAAGTTGTCCGGTGGACAACTGTTGCGACGGTGTCGACTGTTCCGAGGAGGACCACGCCAACCATCACACACTTGGTCGAAAAGATAGTATGCAGGGATACGTTTTGGATATAAAGAGGTATGGGGAGATATAGCCGGTTGGTTTTTTATTGGCGTTTTTCTCGCCGGGGTAATCACCACTTTCGTTCCTGACGATTTGATGGCCAGTCTGCTGGGGGGTGGACTCAGTTCTATGCTGGTAATGCTGGTCGTGGGTGTGCCTCTCTATATTTGTGCCACTGCATCGACGCCCGTTGCCGCAGCCTTGATCCTGAAAGGGGTGAGTCCCGGTGCAGCGTTGGTTTTTTTGTTAGTTGGGCCAGCTACAAATGTCACCTCCCTTTCTGTGCTAACTGGTATTCTGGGGAAAAAAAGTACTCTGCTGTACTTGGTTATTCTTTCAGCATGTGCTGTTCTCTTCGGGCTCGGAGCTGATAGCTTTTATCAGTTTGCCGGCATTTCACCGCGGGCAATTATTGGTGATGCCTCGGAGTTGGTCCCGGAAGGTGTTAAGTTGGTTGCAGGTATATTGCTGCTCGGGCTCTCTGTTAAACCGGTTTTCATGACAATCCGGAAAAAATTTGCGTCAAAACCGATCCCGACCACTTTTATTAGTCCGTTTCCACCGATTACTCTGCATTCCATAAACGATGAAAAACATGGCAGTGAAAGGAAGGCGGGGCACTGCGATTGTTGTAAGTAGGAAAGACTGCGTGTCGGTGTCGAAACTAAACAATTAATTGAAGTAAAAGCGCAGAACGGACATAAAGAGTAACCATACACATCACTATCAAAACGTTATCAAGGATAGAAGAGGAAAGATGAGTAAACATATCGGAATATTAACTGCAGGTGGAGACAGTCCTGGCCTGAATGCCGCGATTCGTGGGATCGGTAAATCTGCTTTGGCTACTGGAACGATGCATATTGTCGGCTTCCGCGATGGCTTTAGAGGCCTCATGGAGAACAGGACGCTGCGGCTTGACCGGGAGACGCTTTCATCTATTTTAACCAGAGGTGGGACAATTCTTGGAACAAGTCGCGATAAACCTCATAAAATGCCTGTTGGAAGTGAAGTGATGGACATGACCGAGGTGATCTGTGATAATTATAAGCGTCATAGTCTTGACGCCCTTATCTGCATCGGCGGCGGAGGAACACAGAAAAATGCTTATAGACTGGCACAAAAAGGCCTCAATATCTTGACGTTACCAAAGACAATCGATAACGACGTGGCTATGACCGATGTAACCTTCGGGTTTCATACTGCAATGGAGATAGCAACTGAGGCCATTGATCGTCTTCACTCCACCGCTCATAGCCATCATCGCATTATTGTGGTGGAAGTCATGGGCCATAATGCGGGTTGGCTTGCGTTGGGCGCTGGAGTTGCCGGAGGTGCTGACGTTATCCTTATTCCAGAAATTCCTTATGACCTGCAAGCAACCGCCAACGCGATCCGCAAGCGTCAACAGAGAGGGACAAATTTCAGTATAGTTGCTGTTGCTGAGGGGGCCCTGTGCGCAGAGGATTATGCAAAGTTGACAGGATTAAAAGAAAAAAAAGACAAAGCCAAGGAAAAATCTGATGGCAAGGCAGTGAAAAAAGCGGATGAGGCATTGCGGGCATTTGCTCACATGCAGGGAAGTAATACCCTCAAGTTATCTCAGGAACTTGAAATGATGACTGGGCTGGAATCAAGGGTGACAATTCTTGGACACACCCAGCGCGGGGGAACCCCGTCTGCTGCAGACCGGATGTTGGCCACTCGACTTGGTAGTGCTTGTGTGGATTGCATAGAACAGGAAGAGTACGGGGTTATGGTAGCAGTTCATGGTGAAGGTACCAAAACTGTCCCCTTGAAAGATGTTGTTGGCAAAAAAAAATTGGTACCATTGGATCATCAATGGATTCGGGCAGCACGCAACGTCGGTACTTGTTTGGGAGATTGATATTTCATTACTCCCTGGTTTCCTGTTTTGATCAGTATAATAGTTAGAGGCTTCGTGCCTAACCCCTTCAGCAGTTAATATTACTCAGGATACAAAAAGAATATAAATCTCTTTTGTAATTTTTTTTTCCATAAGTATACTCAAGGAATGAGATAATCACCTAAGTAGTTGAACCTGAGCGCGAAGGAGAATGACCTTGTTTGAAGGTAAGTACCAGAACGATTGTTCCGATAAAATTGGGAATCGTATTTTGATTATCGAGGATCAACCTGAAATAAGAAGGTTACTTGCTAATTATCTTAAACTACAAGGGTATAAGACAAAAACCGCTGAAAATGGTTTAGACGGGCTCTTTTTATTGGAACAATGGCGTGCGGACCTGGTAACTGTCGATCTCAATATGCCTGTTATGAATGGCCATGATTTTATCCAAAAAGCCGTGATGCGGTGGCCGGATATGCCAATTATTGTTGTTTCAGGAATAGGGGCGGTGGATCAGGCGGTAGAAGCGCTACGACTTGGCGCCCGTGACTTCATAACAAAACCAATTGAGAATTTTTCTCTGGTGAAAAACACCATTGATAAGGCTTTTGAAGCAACTGAACTCATTAGGCAAAACCGGGACTATCAACAAAATCTCGAAAAGAAGGTCGAGCAACGGACAATCGAACTGGAAGAAATCAAACGTCAATTGTTGTATAGTCTTGGCAAGTCGGCAGAATATCGTGATAACGAAACAGGGAGGCACGTTATTCGGGTTGGGAAGATATGTGGTGTTTTAGCCCAGGCCATGGGGATGACTTCCACTTTGGCCAAAACTTTTGCAGAAGCCGCACCTCTCCACGATATTGGAAAAATCGGCATATCCGATATGGTTCTTCTCAAACCCGGAAAGCTGACGGAGAAAGAATGGGATGTCATAAAGAAACATTGCGAAATCGGTTGCGATATCCTACGCCATTATTCTTCCGATAAGGTGGATTATGGTAGAGCGGAATTTGATGAAATTATTCGCAAGGGTCATGATATAGAGGCACTTTCTTTGTTGGAAATGGCGATGGTCATTGCTCTTTGCCATCACGAACGTTGGGATGGCGAAGGATATCCCTGTAATCTCTCAAGAACACAGATTCCCTTAGTCGGTCGAATTGTTGCTGTAGTCGATGTATACGATGCATCTGGGGAGTGAGCGTCCGTATAAAAAAGCTCTTCCCGAGGAAGTTTGTCAGAAAATCCTTCTGGATGGCAAAGGTAGTCATTTTGATCCTGAGATCATTGACGTGTTCTTCTCTAATATTGACCTCATTCTCGCTATCAAAAAGGAATGGACGGACTGACAATCTAAACCGCCAGACCTGGCAATAGGATACTGATGAGCATTGATTTCCCGTAAGTCCTCGCAGGACGCCGACCGTTTCCCTCTCTTAGACCTGAATCAGGATTAGGATCAAAAAGGCTACGATTGGTCGTTGTACGTTTGTAATTCCCTAATTATGATGTTCGTCGTGCAATAAGTGAATGAACTAAACTCATATTATCTGCCTGAATGATAATATCTGTTTAGGGAGAAATATGATGCTGATAGTCGTAACACATTTACCGTCACCTGCTTTACAGGAATGCGAGCTTACATTTGTTCAAAGCGAACCCATAGATATAAGGAACGCGACAGACCAACACCGCAATTATTGTAAAATGCTGGAGTCTTGTGGCGCGGAGGTTATTACCTTATCTGAGAATCTTTTGCTACCGGACAGTGTCTTTGTAGAAGACCCGATGGTTGTTTTTGATGAAGTTGCGATACTGACATCGATGGGCGTTGAGTCACGTCGTGAGGAGTCTGCGACTTTGGAAAAATTTTTTCTTCAATATCGGGAAGTAAAGCGAATTCGACTACCGGCAAAAATCGAGGGTGGAGATGTATTGAAAATTGGCCGACGTATCTATGTAGGAGAATCCTCCAGAACCGACATCGAGGGCATAAAAGCACTTAAAAACATTATTGAACCTTTGGGGTATGAGACTATCCCTGTCAGGGTGACCGGGTGTCTTCATCTTAAAACCGGCTGTACTGCTCTCGATGACAAAACTATTTTGATAAATCCTGAGTGGGTGGATAGTGATTCGTTTCGAGGGTTCAGGATAATTGAAACACTGCCGGATGAGCCGTTTGGTGCGAACGTTCTGTCAATCAATCGTACAAGCTGCATGAATGCAGCCTTCCCAAAAACTATTGAGTTGGTCAGGTCGCTCGGTTATATGGTCGTATCAACTGATATTACGGAATTTGTTAAAGCGGAAGCAGGGCTAACCTGCATGAGTATCCCGTTTTTTTCGAAACAGGTTTGATAATGAACATCATAATCGGTCGTTTTGATTGATTTAAGCTGTCCATCCAGAAACGAGAATTTTGAGAGCAACGAAGAGTTAGGAGAAAAGAGCCGTTTCTGGATGGGCACTAGATTAACGAAAGGATGTGTAACCATGTCTCTTCAGGAGCGTATCACGCTCCAGTACAATTTGTTTTTTGAGGTTGAGATATGCCCTGTTACAGTCGAGATCACGACCTGCGAACTGTCTTTTGAACCCCACAAGCTGTTTCCAATATCGCTCATAAATTTCTTCTTTCGTCATGGTAGGTAAATGGTATTAGATCGTGACAGCCAAGTCAAGAAATCTCATCCCAAAGCTCCATAACAAATTTTCGGTTCATGTCCAGGTACTTGTATTGCATACCAGGATCATTGCAAAATACTTCCAAGGTAATGGTGCTGTCGTAACCGGTGGCTTTCAATAGCTTGACTGCTTTTTTCCAATCAACAGTTCCCACGCCCAATGGCATATGATCGTCGGACCGGGATCGGTTGTCGGAAAAATGAACGTGCCGGATAGATTTTCCCAGCTCTTTACAAAATACCTCGTGATTATCGAGGCCAAAATTTGCGTGTCCAAAATCAAGATGCAGTTTTAAACCCGGTACTGCTGTCAACAGGGTTTGAAAGGTGGAAACCCTGTCAAAAGGTGCTTTGAAATTCTCGAAAACTACAGTGAGGCCATGAGTGGAAGCCATTGCAACGATCGGTTTAAGCGCCTCAATGTTAAATGCTACCAAATCTTTTTTCATAGCCGGCGGACAAAAATAGCAGGGATGGATGTTCATTACTTTTGCACCCAAGGCTGAAAACACCTTGGCACATCGCTCAAGTTCCTGAAGACATGCATGCCGTACTGCCTGGATAGGGTATGCATATGGTAGGCAAGGGTCGGTATGTCCTGTTATGGTTAGACCAAAGGAATCAAGAAGAGGCCGAAAAGTGGGAATATCGACAGTGGTCGCATATGGACCTTCAATGGTCAAATCCAAAAAATCGAATCCGGATTTGCCACAGAATTCAGCTTCGTCGTAGACCGATTTCGAAGGGTTGTTCATAATACCGATTTTCATGGTTCGATCCTTTCTGCTATGAATGATCTTCCAACCCAGATAAACAGGATAAGTACTTTTATGAAACCAATTTTTTGCAAAAAAACTAGAAGGCAAACTCTAAGGTTTTCTGGTAAACAAGAGACAAATCTAACATAACCAATTAATAACGCAAGATGGTAGATAACCTTTTGCCATACGCTGATCTCTCTCAATGGTGGATACATGATGCTCTTAGTCGAATCGGTTGGGGTACTAATAGGTTTGGAAGTTTTAGACCAAGAGGACGAAGAGTGGCTTAAAGATAGCCGGCAGGAAAGGAAATTATATAAATGCCCAAAAAAATATATTCCAAAACGTGGAATCCTCAATCTTGGTGAGGTGGTTCATGGATAAAACGACTAGAATTGCTGTCATTGGTGATTTTGATAAAAATCGCCCCTCTCATGTGGCTACAGACAAAGCACTGAAACATTCAGCAGCTAGCCTCTCGCTAAATATCGAATCTCATTGGATTCCGACAAAACCGCTGGAAAATGAGAGCAACCTCAAAAGATTAGAGAATTTTGATGGTATTTGGGGAGCTCCGGGTGACCCTGAAAGTTCGCTCGGGGTTGTTAATGCTATTCAGATAGCCCGAGAGAAGAAAATACCATATTTAGGTACCTGAAGTGGATTTCAACATGCTCTGGTGGAGTATGCTAAGAATGTCCTTAAGTTGCCGGTCGCTAAGAGCAATGACAAAATCTCAGAACTTTTCTCTTTGCTCATCGCCCCAATGTCCTGTTCGCTCATTGGGGAGACACAGGACATAGTTATACAACCTGGTTCTTTGGCGTATGAGATCTATAGGAAGGAGCATATATCTGAGCGATTCAACTGTAATTACAGTTTGAATGAACAATATAGAGATAAATTTCAGAGTTCGAATTTACAGTGTGTGGGAGTAACTCTAGATGGTGCAATGAGAATTGTGGAACTTCAGCAACCTCAGTTTTTTCTGGCAATGCTCTTTCAACCACAATTGTCCTCGATGGATAACTCTGCACACCCTGTAATCACAGAGTATTTGAGAGCGACAATTCATTTCAATAAAAAAACTGATCATTAAAATAATTGTTCAGTACCGAGATATGGTACTATTTCGGGACTTCTTTGAGGATTTTCTGACAACAATGGATATACTATTTCTTGCCGGGCATAGAGCTTACGAACGAATCCGATCGAGGGGGCTCAGTGCCGATGATGTGAAAATTGTAGTCGGCGCTTCAGGTGCGGCCAAATGGCTGGTTCTGCATGGCCTGGAATCTACTCTTTTCGGGCAGTGGTTTTCCTGTCGTCAGAAGCCCTTGCATCTATACGGTACTTCGATTGGATCCTGGAAATCTGTTGCAGCGGCCCGACAGAACCCTAAAGCTGCATTTGACAGCCTCGCCGATGCTTATATTCATCAGCATTATTTGGGCAGGATAACTCCTGATCAGGTTGCGGTCGAAGCCGAAAGGATAATGAATACGTTTATCGGGCCGGGTGTGCCTGAAGAAGTGCTGCAACATCCATATTGCCGCCTGCATCTTTCTGCTGTTCGCTGTCGTGGTCCCCTTGCATCCGATAACCCAAAGATTGAATTATTGGGGCTGGCAATGGCCTGGCTGACTAACCGGGTTTCTCGCGGCCTCCTTCGAAAGTTCTGCGAACCATTGCTTTTTTACGACAGGAGGGACTCTCCGCCATTTCGTATGAATGGTGATTTTTCTGCCGGACAGTTGGCGCTTTCGCATGAAAATTTCAGACAGGCATTGCTGGCCAGCGGCTCAATCCCCTGTGTTATGAAAAGTGTTCATACAATTGCCGGCGCAGACAGTGCTGCATATAAGGATGGCGGTCTCTTTCACTATCATCCTGCTTTCGATTTTCTTGGCGGAGAAGATGGCATTGTTCTTTATCCGCACTTCTACTCACAGGTGACACTTGGCTGGTTTGATAAAAACAGGCCAAGTCGATTGGCCGATGGCCGGATGCTCTCGGATGTGCTTCTTCTGGCTCCGTCACCTTCCTTTGTGGCAGAACTGCCAATGGGAGAAATCCCCAATCGTCGCCACTTCGTCAGTCTTGCCGGGCATGATGATGAACGTATTGCTGCCTGGGAGAAGACGGTTGGAATGAGTAGCAGGCTGGGTGAGCAGTTTCTGGAGGTTGTAGAGACTGGTCGTATTTGTGATTTCCTGCAGAGGATTGAATAGATATGCAGTTTCTAAGTATCGTATTGTTATTTAGTGATTGTTTGCCAGGACAGCTCTGGTATTCCAGTGCTCTCACAACACGCAGGTGTTTGTGTGGATGATACCTGCAATACTTACTTGTGCCAGGTGAGTGAAACAGTCTCCTGCGGGGCCTGTTGCGGTTTGTATAATTTGCCGGATATATCACGTGAAAAACTCGAGATTATGTTGACAAAACGGACCGAGGCCTTTGCATCGGTCCAAAGAACCGAAGATGGCATCTTTGAGTTTCAAAGAAAAAACAAGGGACCACATAGGCTATCACGTCCGTTTCCAGGATTTCATCACTGTCCTTTTCTGGGACTCATCGGTGGTGAGAGAAGTCGAGTGGGTTGTCTCCTCCATCCAGCCGTACCTGGCAACAAGGGCGTAGACTATCGATCTCTGAGCTGGTACGGCGAGCTGGCATGCCGAACATATTTTTGTCCCGCCACTCATAAGCTGCCTCCTGTTTTCCAGGCGATCATTGTTCAGGTTCTTGATAATTGGTATATTTTCGGACTGATTGTGACAGAGCATGCCCTGGTGATCGCCTATTTCAGGGAAGTGGAATCCCGCCTTGGCAGGCAGATCGCGGTGAGTGATTATACACAGAATATTGGGGCCGCGGATGCTTTAAGGGAATTTGCAGAACTTAAGTCCATTTGGCCTTATCGCCGGGAAAATTCTCTCGGTCCCTGCAACTTTTTTTTTGAAAATGGTCTATATCCCAGGCCGGATGTCTGTCGTACAATCCCGGATATTTGGACATCTCGCTACGAAGAGATTTTCAGGGAGCTGGACACTGGCTTTTCATCGATGAAAGAAATTGGCGCGGCAGAGCGGTTATTGGATGATCTATTTTTGAAAACCGTACGAGCAATAAGGAGATTCTCGACTCCTGATGGAAAGGGTGAAACCTATCTAACCCCGCTGAAAAGTGCGGGATAAGGTTCTTCACAAACAAACATTCCCTTGCTGTCAATTCACCAATCATGGGTTTTAATGCAGGAAACAATCACTTTCTCGTGAATATTGAAGCCGATGTATTACAGTATTTTCAAGGAAGATCCCTTTTCTTTTTTTGGGGCTCAGGCCAGTTGTGGCTTGCTACTGACATCTTCAACCAATCAGAGATCTCCTTCATGACTGTAGCTGCTCTATTATTCAAATGTAAATAATCTTCCATGATTAAGTGTTGTGATTCAGGTCGGATGTGGGCATCTACAATTTAAATTCTTTTTCAAAATTGTTTTTTTATGTCTATTTAACCTGACACCAATGACCCTTTTTTCAAATGCAAAAGATGGCTCGATCTCAAAGAGCATAGAATCAAGTATTTATGTGGAAAATATTCGCTTGGTCTATGATTCCACCTTGTCAGCCATTGCTGCCATATTAATTTCCGTCGGCTTTCTGGTATACCTCTTTAACGATTCTCTTCCTCCTTACATCGTCTACGGCTGGGCTGGCTATATGCTGATGGTTGTGCTGGTCAGGTTGCTCGTATATTGGTCTTATAAACGTGTGCAGGAAAAACAAGGTGATGCCCTGTGGGGGAAGCTGGCGATCCTCACGGCTGGCTTGACCGGCCTGGGGTGGGGTGGATGCTCACTTCTCTTCTTCCCCTCACTGGCTTTTGAGCAACATCTGCTGTTGATACTAGTGATTGTTGCGTATACAGCAGGGGCATTGACAACAACGTTTCCTGTCCCAGCTGTGTTGCTCTCACTACTTCTACCTGCGGTCGCTCCTCTTGTTTATCTCATCTTTTCCCTGGAAAATAAACTAACGTTTTCTATCGGCTCGATGCTGATCTTTTTTCTTCTGTTTATCTCCTTTGCGGCAAGAAGACTTCGCAGACTCCTGACAATTTCTCTCCAGCTTCGATTTGAAAATGAGGCGCTCGTCCAGCACTTGCAGAGGGAAAAGAAGAAGAGCGAGAAGCTTAATGCTTCGCTATTGCAGGAAGTCGAAGAAAGAAAGAGATCTGCGGAGAAGCTTGTTGCAGCACGCATTGAGGCAGAACAGGCCAACAAGGCAAAAACACAATTCCTTGCCAACATGAGTCATGACATCAGAACCCCTATGAATGGTATCATCGGCATGACTGGATTGATTCTTGACACCGAACTCTCTCCGACACAAAGAAAATTTCTCAATAATATCAAGATATCTTCTGATGGTCTGCTCGGTTTGCTCAATGATATTCTTGATTTTTCGAAAATAGAAGCAGGGCAGCTGCTTATCGTTGAGCATGATTTCAATTTCCTGACAATGCTGGCAAATATTCAGTCGACTATGATGTACAACGCGACAGAGAAGGTGTTGGAACTCAATTTTCCCCAAAATGACGACTCGCTACCCGTCTATGTCAAGGGGGATGAACTCCGCCTGCGGCAGATCCTGCTCAATCTTATTGGTAATGCAATAAAATTTACGCCACATGGATCTGTCACATTAAGGGTTTCGGTGGAAAAACAGAGTGAAAATAGCATACAGTTGCATTTTGAAGTTCGTGATACCGGGATTGGTATTTCGGCTGAAAAACATAAGAAAATCTTTGCAAGTTTCAGTCAGGCTGATTCTTCAACAACCAGAGAATTCGGCGGTTCAGGACTGGGCCTCGCTATTTGCAGACAACTTGTAGGAATGATGGGAGGGAAGATCTGGTTGGAGAGCGAGCTCGGAAAAGGAACAATCTTCCACTTCACTATAGTTTTGGCTCCTGGCAGGAAAGATAACATTCCGCAACCGGGTACTGACATAATGCCCAGAAAGAATCTTCACATTCTTCTCGCGGATGACAATCTGCTCAATCGCGAACTGGCCCAACTCATCCTTGAAAAGGACGAACATATCGTGATCACAGCTGAAAACGGTTTACAGGTACTGCAACGGATGGAAACAGACACTTTTGATCTCATTTTGATGGATGTGCAGATGCCGATCATGGATGGGTTGACCACATGTGCTATAATCCGGGAGAGTGAAAGGGAAGGTGATCTCTCATCCTATACCCTGTCTGCATACCTCAAAGAGCGGCTGCTGCAAAATTGCAGGGGGAAACATATCCCGATCATCGCGATGACGGCTAATGCCATGGAAGGTGATAGGCAAAAATGTCTGAATGCGGGAATGGACAATTACATAACGAAGCCTTTTGATCCTATTCAGGTGCACCAAGTTATTGCTGAATCTTTTTCATGAGCTCTTGCTGTTGAGAATATTTGCACAGCGGATATGGCAGAAGTGGTCAATAAGGAGCTGGTGCTTTTGGGCCTTAAAAATATCGTCCCGAAAACTGTATACTGTTTACATCCCCAAAAAAAACCTTAACGTGGTTCCTGTCAGTTGTTTTGATAGTTGAAACTTGTATACCCATTGCGCAATTTTCATAGCCGATGAAGTTGCAGAGCCCTGGCTGAATTTCTGTGTTCTACCGTGGCGTTTTTTGAAAGAATCACTCTCTACTATGGCTTTGGGACGCTGCTTGTCTAATGATCCGTTTCGCGGATCATCAAACATCAGTCTACCATAAGCTGAAACCATGCTTCTTCAAGGTTGAAAAGTTATGAAAAAATTTCTCCAAGGTTCTTTGCCGGTGTTTCTGGTTTTTCTTTTTTTCACTAGTGGTACCGGAATTGCGAAAAACATTCCGGCAGTTGAGCAGAAGAGAAACCAGCTGATCGGCTATGTACTGGATAAAGAGCTTCCCTCCATACATTTCAGTCATAAGCAGATGGACGAATCACTCTGTACGGCGACTTTCGATCTTTACCTGAAGCAGTTGGATTACCAGAAAAGATTTCTGCTGAGCAGCGATGTGACAGCACTACGCTCTTTTGCTCCTCATATAGCCTACAATCTTGAGCATGGAAGTAATGTCCTACCCGAAATAGGATACAATATCATGAAAGAGCGGATTGCTCAGGTTGAAAAGATGGTAGATCAGATAATGGCTGCCGGTTTTAATGTGAAGAGTCATGACACCTTCGAAACTGATCCAAAAAAAATTGACTATGTCGATGATATGAAAGGATTGAAAGACCGGTGGCGCAAGATTATGCAGATTCAGGTTATTTACAAGTACCTCAATCTCGCGGAGGAACGGAAAAAAGCGAAGGAAAAACTACTGGATGAAGAGCTGTGGAAGCAAGCGAAAGAAAAGGTGACCAAGATCAATAAAGATTTCTTTCTCCGCCTGAATCAGGAGACTTTGCAGGATTCGTATGACCGGTTTTTCAATTCGATTGCTATGGCTTTCGGTCCGCACACCAATTATCTTGCCCCGGATCAAAGAGAGCAATTAGATATCGAATTGCGCGGGAATTTGGAAGGAATCGGAGCCCTTCTTCGGGAGGAGAACGGATTTATTAAGGTTGTCAGTATCATCCCTGGAAGTCCTGCTGCTAAACAAGGTATGCTCCAGGCTGAGGATACTCTCCTTCAGGTAGCGGAAAAAGGAGCAGACGCTGTTGATATTACCCATATGCGTCTTAGTGACGCCGTGAGGCTGATCCGAGGCCCCAAAGGAACCGAGGTTCTTCTGACGGTGAAGAAACCGGATGGGACAATCGTGGTTATTCCGCTTGTCCGAGACGTCGTTCAGGTAGAAGATACCTATGTAAAACATATGGTGCTGGATGCCCCTGATGGGGGGAAAATCGGATATATCCTGATTCCGAGTTTTTACCGGGATTTTGAAAAGACCAATAACGACGAATCCGCTAGAAATGCGACAGATGATACGCGTAAAGCCATTGCAGATTTGGAAAAAACCAAACTTGAAGGAATTATCCTGGACTTACGTAATGATGGCGGAGGATCGCTGGCCGATGCTGTTGATATCGCAGGGTTGTTTATCAAGTCTGGACCTGTTGTGCAGGTCAAGGACAGCAATGGAACGATCAAAGCTCTAGACGACTATGATGACAGCATCGAATACGGCGGTCCGCTTGTCGTTTTGGTGAACGAGTTTTCCGCGTCGGCATCCGAGATTGTTGCCGCTGCCTTGCAAGACTATAAACGGGCCCTCATTGTCGGTGGCGAACAGACATATGGAAAGGGAACGGTGCAAGCCATCTTAGATCTGAACAAAATCATGCAAGCCTCAGAGGTAAAAAAAATCGGCGATCTCGGAGCCTTAAAGGTGACCATTCAGAAGTTTTATCGAATCACCGGTGGTTCTACCCAGTATAAAGGGGTCATACCTGATATTGTACTGCCGGATTTGCACAAGAATTTGAAATCAGGCGAAAGATACCTCGATTATTCTCTCCCCTGGGACCAAATTGGGCCCGCAAAGTCCACTCCTTTCGCAGGTAAACCGATTGACCTGAGTATGATCCGGAAAAAGAGTATGCAGAGGGTCGAGCATGATTCAGGGTTGCAAGTTATTGCTGAAGAGGTGGTTAAGGCCGAGGAACGAAGCAAAAATACCACTGTATCACTGAGTTTGACAGGTTTACGTCAGAAGTTTGAAGAGGCTCGTGTCGAACGAAAAAAACTCAGTGTCCAATTCCAAAACAATAATACAGGGCTATATGGTGACGAGCAGTTGGAGGCGGATGAAAAAGATAATACTGCAGACAACATTTCCAATTGGAAAGAGCGGATTAAACGGGATCCATATGTCGGAGAAGCAAAGAACATCCTTATCGATATGGAAAGAGAGTAGGAAAAAAAACTTTTCTGGCAAAGAATTTCTGAGTACTGCCTCTTTCTTAGAATGCAAGGCATAGAAAATACCAGTTTAGTTATTATGTTCTGTTAAAACAATGTAATATTTGGGCTCGTATGGAACACGCACTTTAGTATAAGTCGCCATAGTCTTCAGGTATCAAGGCTCTTTCAAGTGCAAAGAGCTTTGTATTTCCACGCCAATTGCATAGTGAGCATCTTCTTTGGTTCAACTCTGCCTTTCTTTTCTCTATTTCTGAGCAGGAGGGTTTCATTCAAGCACAAAAGATGGAAGAAGTACGGAATTATTCAAAAGGGTAGAGAAAAGAGTTATGAAAAAGAAAATGATACAACACACTTTGGATTTCGTTGCAGAATATCAGAACAAAAAGGATATAGCTTCAAGCTGGGGCGTTCCTCTGGTCGCGTTTGCTGATGCCGCTGATCCACTTTTTGAACAACTTAAAGCAGTAGTGAGTCATAGTCACGCAGTTCCACGAGATGTGTTGACCAATGCTGGGACTGTCGTTTCTTTTTTCTTACCATTTCCCAAGTCTGTCACCTCCTCAAATATCAGGGAGCGTTTAAGTTCTCCTGAATGGGCTGTAAGTTATATCGAAACCAACGAACTGTTAAGCCAGCTTAGCCTCCATTTAACAGAAATATTTGCTGCTGTAGGAGAAAAAGTGGTCACCATTCCCGCAACCCATAACTGGATTAAGGACAAATTGATCAGCAACTGGTCTCACCGACATGTGGCTTTTGTAGCAGGGCTTGGTCGATTCGGGCTCAATAATATGCTCATTACCGATAAAGGGTGTTGCGGCAGAGTTGGGAGTTTGATCACATCTGCTGTTATAGAACCGGATCCGCGTCCTGAGGTAGAAAGCTGCCTCTATAAATATGACGGCAGTTGTAAAAAATGCATCAGTAAATGTGTCAACGAAGCACTCTACGAAGATTCCTTTGATCGCTTCAAATGTTACGATCAATTACTCAAAAACGTTGAGAAACACAAAGCTGCCGGCTATGCGGATGTATGCGGTAAGTGTCTCGCTGCAGTACCCTGTTCTCATATCAACCCTGTAAAAAGGAAGTTCGAAGAACAAAAAAGGCGATAGTCATCTAGATTTTATTACACTTTTCAAGTGGAAAGGATAGAAGAATGGCAAACGATACAAAACCTGTTGTTTCCTTTGATGACTCACTGGCAATGCTCGATATACGAGTTGGAAGGGTTGTTGAGGTTGAACTGGAAACTAGGACGAATAAGAAGACATATCGGATGGTTGTGGATTTCGGTAAATTCGGAAAGCGAGAAAGTTTCGGTCGTTTTACTAGCCATCCTATCGAGGAGGTTAAAGACAGGCTCGTACTTGGAGTATTAAATTTTCCTCCGAGGACAATGGGGCCTGTCGTTTCAGAGGTATTGATTCTGGGCGTACAATACCCAAAAGCGGAAAGCGGTGAGGCGACATTTGTTTCACCTGCTGTTAATGCTAAAATTGGGAGTAAGTTGTTCTAAATGAATACATCCTGATCCTTCAGATATTTGTATGAGTTGAGCTGACAAGATGGAGAAGAAAATCTACAGGATTTCCTCTTTTTGCAAAAAAAACTGAAAAATCTCTTAATGGTGCTAAAATCAAATGACAGTTTCAGAATGGTTGGATGAACAGGAAGCGAAGAACGTGGATGTTTCGCAAATCACTTTGCCTAAAAACATGTCTTATGATGAAGACCCGGATGAAACCATTTTTTTTAAGGATTTCAATCCATGTGGCTTGTTTTGTGTTGAAAATCATCCCTTTGCTACGGTGGAACGCTTTGGGCACTGGTATTTATCGAGAGGACAAGACAAAAAGGCCGGTATTCATTCGTCAGAAATGATGTGGAGGTTGTTTACAAAGGATAAAAATATCGCTCTTCAAACCGCCAAAGCGCATATAGAATAATAAATGTTATGAGTTCAAATGAACCATACGCAAAGAATCAAACATTACCGATTAGAAATTATGAAAAATATCGAGAAAGAAATAGAACACAAGCTGAAAGTCAGATACCTGGCTGAAAGTGATTACGAAATACTGCGGGAGACGAGTTCCAGAGTTTATAAAAATGTGGCCTTTCAATGGACTCATCAACAGATAAGCACTTTGATCAAACTCTTCCCGGCTGGTCAGATATGCATTGAAGATCAAGGCAAACCGGTAGCGTTTGCCTTATCAATGGTCATCGACTATAGCCTCTTCGGAGAACAGCACACCTACGACCAGATAATTTGCAAAGGAACCTTCAAGTCCCATGACCCAGATGGAGACTATCTTTATGGCATTGAGGTTTTTGTCGATCCTGCCTTTCAGGGTATGAGACTTGGACGTCGATTATACGCAGCACGAAAAGAAATTGCTGAAAATCTCAATCTCAAAGGTATTCTCCTGGGTGGTCGAATCCCAGGATATCATAAACATTCTTCAGAACTTTCCCCTGAAGAGTATATCCTGAGTGTCCAGAATAGGGAGATACACGACCCTGTACTTTCTTTTCAGATATCCAACAACTTCCATGTCCGTAGTCTCTTAGATGATTATTGGCCGATCGATCACCACTCCCATGGTAACGCGGTGTTATTAGAGTGGATCAACATTTATTACCGAAAAAAGACCAAGCTGATTGGCAGGACGCAGTCTATCGCCAGGCTTGGAGTTGTCCAGTGGCAGATGCGCCGTTTTGATTCTTTTGATGATTTTATGCAGCAGGTGGAATTCTTTGTCGATACCGTGAGTGATTACAAGGCGGATATTGTCCTTTTCCCTGAGTTGTTGAATGCGCCGCTCATTCATACCTATGAAGGTAACAACTCATTTGAAGCGATGCGAATGTTGGCCGGATATAGCGACAGAATGAGGCAGTCTTTGATAGAGATGGCACTCAGGTACAACATAAACATAGTGAGCGGCAGTGTACCTATGCTTGATGATAGCGGAAGGCTTTACAATGTTTGCTACCTCTGCCGTCGGGATGGAACGTGGGACTCTCAGGAAAAACTGCATATCACGCCCGACGAAGATTCTAACTGGGGTTTTACCGGCGGGAATGACTTAAAAGTGTTTGAGACTGATGTCGGTAAAGTGGGCGTTCTCATCTGTTACGATGTCGAATTTCCAGAACTTGCCCGATTGCAGACACTAAAGGGTATGAAACTATTGTTGGTGCCTTTTTGGACCGATACCAAAACAGGATATCTACGGGTTAGGCGCTGTGCTCAGGCAAGAGCCATAGAAAACGAATGCTTTGTGGCGATATCAGGCAGTGTTGGCAATATTCCTAAGGTAGAGACCATGGGGATTCAATATTCACAATCTGCAATATTTACGCCGTCGGATTTTTCGTTTCCACACGATTCTATTGCTGCTGAAGCTACACCAGGTATCGAAACTGTTCTTATCACAGACCTCGACCTCGACCGAATCAAGGAACTGCGTGCAAAAGGAAGCGTGCGCAATGTAGAAAGTCGGCGGACGGATCTTTATGAATTAAAGTGGGTGGGGGAAAGTAAGAAAAATTCTTTTCCTCTATAAATTCTTATTTTTTAGCCGGTTCCAGAGGGTGTTGGATCAACAGTTTCTTTGTCTGAGTTGCTTGAAATGTCGAAATTATTTTATATAAACAGAATGTTACCCTGGTTCAACTGACAGTGACGGCGGGCCTTAGAAGCGCCAGAACAATGTGCTATGTTCAGGAACCAACAGGACTCGTTGTACATGGAGAGCAACACTATGCCGCATTATGATTTATTTGTGATAGGAGGTGGCTCAGGGGGAGTAGCCTGTGCGAGAACTTCGGCAGCACTGGGGGCGAAGGTCGGTCTCGCAGAGGCTGGCCGACTGGGTGGTACATGCGTAAATCGAGGTTGTGTGCCCAAAAAGTACATGGTGTATGCATCGCACGTTGCAGAAGACATGTGCAACGCCACAAGCCTTGGTTGGAGTTACAGCGGAGCAACATTTGACTGGGCTGCATTACGTAATGGGGTTCAGGCGGAGCTTCGTCGACTCAACGGTATCTATGATGGCCTTCTTGAAAAATTCAACGTACATGTTTACAAGGGGTTAGCTCAGTTTGTCGACGAAAAAACCGTACAGGTAGGTACCCAGCATTTTACTGCTGACCGGTTTGTGATTGCTACAGGAGGTACTCCTTTTGTACCGGATTTTCCCGGTCAGGAACATGTAATCATCTCAGATGACGCCTTTTTGCTTGATAAATTGCCCAAGCGAATGGCGATTGTTGGTGGCGGTTATATTGCTCAGGAGTTTGCCGGCATATTCCAAGGGCTCGGGGTTGAGATTACTATAGTGACTCGATGTGCGCGTCTGCTTCGTGGCTTTGATTCGGATCTCGCTGAACATCTGCGGGCAGAACAGGTAAAAAAGGGCATCATCGTTCAGTGCGCAACCAACATCAGTAGAGTTGAGAAAACGACTGAAGGCCTGCGTGTTTTCTGCGAAGAATGCGATAACAAGACCTTTGATCAAGTTCTCTTTGCAACTGGACGAAGACCCAATTCTGTCGGAATAGGACTCAGGTCAATTGGTGTGTTGTTAAACGACAGAGGTGCCATTAAAGTTAGTGAACGGATGCAGACTTCAGTTGAAAATATTTATGCAATAGGTGATGTAACTGACAGAATCAATCTGACTCCAGTTGCAATTCATGAAGGCCGGATTTTTGCCGGCAATCATTTCGGCGGAGAGGATCGCGTGATGGATTATAACAACATCCCCACAACAATTTTCAGCCAGCCTCCACTTGGCACCGTAGGCCTGACAGAGGCTCAAGCCAGGGAACGATATGATCATGTTGTCATTTATAAGTCAGTTTTTCGACCAATGAAATATTCACTTGGCCGGATTGAAGAACAAACACTTATGAAACTTGTAGTAGATGGCACTACCGACCGGGTTTTAGGTGTGCACATGGTGGGAACGGATGCCGGAGAAATCATACAGGGATTTGCAGTTGCCCTTAAAGCCGGTGCTACGAAGACCGACTTTGACCGCACCGTTGGCATTCACCCCAGCAGTGCTGAAGAATTTGTCACGATGCGAGAACCGTTTATTCAATAGGCCCCTGATATGTCAATTTTCAGACAACATACAAGCAGCTAAGTGTTCTTTTTATTAAAGTATCTATCATTTTTATTAAAAATGAAGAGTCCGTCATGCTAAATTTACTTATAGTATCTGAATACAATTTCGGCCAAAACCTCATAGCCAGTGCATACATCAAGGCGCTCGGGCATGATTATTTTGCTATTGAATGTGCTGGATTTGAGGCCGGACCATTAAATCCTCTGGTTGCAATAATAATGAAACTGGATGGATATGATATATCAAATTGTCATTGCTCTCACTCGGTTTTGGATCTTTTCGAAATGGGACAACACTATGACATTGTTATTACAGTCTGTCCAAAACGCTTAGATGAAAAATGTCCTGATTTTCCTGGTCAATTACTGCGACTAAACTGGCGGCATTCTGATCCAGATAAAATTACTGAAAGCAGAGTTGACAGGCTTCAACAAACAAGAATCATGAGAGACAGCATAAAAGAAGATGTTATTCATTTCATTCAGGAATATGAAGGAGGGAGATTGCCTGAGTTGAGGTCGTCTCCAGCGAGTTAGTACTTCCGATCTATTGAGCAAAGGCATGAGTAATAATTAATGTAGTCGTCTTCCTGAGATTTTAAAGACGGTCACAATGCAAGAAGCTATAACGATGAGAATTAATCATGAAAAGTGCAGAATATTGGGTCGATGGGTTGGGTCTGGAAATGCACCCAGAGGGTGGTTTTTTCAAAGAAGTTTACAGATCCGATGAATCTATATCACACGAGGCTCTACCAACAAGATTTACAGGAGGACGAGTATTCTCAACAAGTATTTTTTATTTGCTCAATAAAAAAGATATTTCAATGTTTCATCGGATAAAACAAGATGAACTCTGGCATTTTTACGAAGGTGTTTCTCTGACTATTCATTGCATTTCTGCCGATGGCATATATTCGACCTTCGTACTTGGGAGAGATATACAATGTGGAGAATCTTTTCAAGTGGTGGTTAAGAGGGGATGTTATTTTGCCGCTGAAATCAACAATAAAGATGCCTTCTCTCTTGTTGGATGTACAGTTGCGCCTGGGTTTGACTTTGAAGACTTCGAACTTCCGGATAGAAAAAAGCTTATTGAGAAATTTCCACAACATTCTGAAATAATTAATTTATTTACAAGAGTGTGAAATTGTTACACGAATTTCAGGAGAACGGTTGTCGAACGTATCTGGCATTGTTCTTGGAACGGGATATTCATTTATTACTGATCCAGAAATTCTGAAATAAACAAGTTGGTGCAGTCTCGGATGTGCCTGGCGGCTCTGGCTGGATCGGTAATCTTATCCTGCAACGCTTTATAACAAACCCGTTCAGTTAACATGTAGATGTGCTCTTTTTTTATCCTTTGCCACTCAATCGAACGTTTCGCAGCAAAGGATAAAACAAAAAGAGGCTCAATCATACCAAGCCGCGGGTTGTGGTCACTCCAATTGAATCATATATCTGACGTGTTGCATTGGACTTATTGAGGGTATACAGATGGACCCCTTTAGTATTGTGATCAATGAGATCTCTGACTTGTTCAGTGGCCCAATGAATGCCTACCTTAGCTTGATATTCTTCATCTTCGGCACGATACATGGCTTTAATTAGACGTGCTGGAAAACGAGTTCCGGCAGAAACTTCAGCCATTCTCTTCATCAGTTTCACTGAGGTAATTGGTGCAATACCTGCAATGATTGGAACTTGAATGCCAGCAAGTTCACAACGTTCACAAAAGTCATAAAATTCATTGTTATCGAAAAAGAGCTGGGTGCAAATATAGTCAGCACCGGCATCAACTTTGGCTTTGAGGTAGTCTATTTCTTTCAGTCGGTTGGGCATTTCGGGATGGCCTTCGGGGAACCCTGCGACACCTATTCCCATTTGCGGGTAGTGCTTACGGATAAATTCTACCATCTCGGATGCATACTTGAAGCCGCCGGCGACAGCCTCAAAAGGTCCTTGTCCTTGAGGTGGATCTCCCCGTAAGGCCAGAATATTCTCAATTCCACTAGCGACATAGGTATCCAGAATCGATCTGATGTCATCCCTTGTTGAGCCTACACATGTCAAATGTGAAACCACTGTCAAGTCGGTCTCTTTCTGGATGCGAAGGACCAGCTCATGCGTAAGATTGCGGGTCGAACCACCGGCACCATAGGTGACACTCACATATGCTAACTCTAGTGGTGACAGGTCGCTGATAGTGGCGAAGAGCTGTTCGGCTGCCTCCTTACTTTTGGGAGGAAAGAGCTCATAACTAAAAGTAATTGGATTTTGCTTAAATATCTCTGAAATATGCACGGGGTTCTCCTTGTACAAAAAAAATATCTGAGGAAGCGAAACTCGACGATCGAATGGTTCAGCTTTCCTCAGAAAAAGAATGAATTAAGTTGTCATAAGAGATCTATTTCAAGAGTTGTGCCAAAATTAATATTTTGTCTAACGCTATGAAATTATGAATAATGTTATTTGTCCTAAAGAAAACGGGAGAGGGAAACGGGGGGGGGTGTTCACTTACAACTGACAAAACTGTTCAATCAGAATGGACACGTGACCACTTTCAGTGAACATTCGCACTGGAAGTGATCATCATTGTAGAGAGATTCAAGAAATATCAGTGAAAAGTGTTTCTTGATACACCATGTTTTTTCAACAGGTTATAGAGATGTGTTCTCCCTATATCAGCTGTTGCGCATGCGTCTTTTATGTTGCCTTCGGTCATTGTCATCAACTTCTGAAGATAAGATTTTTCAACTTCATCAAGAGCTGAATCACGATAATTTCGCAAGGTAGGCAAAGCTGTTGACTTGGGCGAGGTAACTTCTTGTTGAGAATGGGCTTCCTGCAAAGATCCTACCTGATCAATTGATTTGCTAATGGCCTGGATGCGGATGGTCTCTGGCAGATGTTTGGCAAAGAGTATTGATTCGCTTCCGGCAGCGTGGAATGAGTCCTCAATAACATGCATGAATTCTCTTATATTTCCCGGCCAGTTATATGCGCGAAGGGTGTCGAGGTAGTCGGGTGAAAAACCTTTCGATTCTTTTTCATACTTTTTGGACAGTTTTCTTATGTAATGCATCATCAGTATTTCGATATCTTCAAGCCTCTGCCTGAGCGGTGGTAACTTAATTTCCTGAGAGTTTAGTCTGAAGTAGAGATCTTCGCGAAACTGACCATTTGAAACCATTTCTTTCAGGTCTCTATGGGTCGCGGCGATGAGACGGAAGTCACTACAAACTTCTTTGGTTGACCCAACCGGCATAAATTTTTTTTCCTGCAGAACACGTAATAGAGCCTTCTGTAGGGTTAAGTCAAGATCTCCAATCTCATCAAGAAACAAACTTCCGCCATCAGCCAGTTTTATCAGACCGATTGTGTTTCTGTCCGCACCTGTGAAAGCACCCTTTTCGTGACCAAATAAGATGTCGGCAATGAGATTATCCGGCAAGGTTGAACAGTCAATTGTGACCAGTTTTCTTTCCGACCTGCGACTGTTGGCATGCAACGCCTTTGCAAAGATTTCTTTTCCTGTACCTGTTTCACCAGTGAGAAGGACATTGCTTTCGTTTTCCGCCGCACGAGCGAGATGTTCAAGGCATTGGCTCAAATTAAGACTGTTTCCGATAATCTCATCCCGCTTTAGTATCGAAAAAGATTTATGGGCTCGTTTGAGGTTTTTTCTGTACTCTAGAACTCTTTTTACAGGGAGGAGGATTTCCTTAGGCGAGAGTGGTTTCTGTATGTAATCCCATGCACCATTTTTAATTGCTAACTCGGCACCACTTCTGTTACCGGCGCCAGTGATAATTATAACCTCAGGAGGTTCACTTATTTGTTGAATCTTTTTGAGGGCATCCAGGCCATTACCATCAGGCATATTCACATCGAGAAAGACAACGTCAAATTGTCCTGAGAGAACTTTGGTCATGCCGTCACCGAGTTCATGGCAATACTCAGCATGGTGATTAATTCTTTGAATCATCTGTTGTAACATGGTGCAGGTTGCCAGATGATCATCAATTATAAGGACATTTCCCATTAGCTTTTTCTCAATTCTTGAACTTGCCGAAGTGTCTCAGCTAATTCTGTAAATTTGTAAGGTTTATTGAGTGTTTGGGTGATTCCAGCTGTCTTGATTTTCTCACGGGTCAAGGTATGGATAAAACCGGTGCATAGAATTATTGGTATATCTGTTCGTATTGCCCGGACGCGTACTGCGAGCTCCAAACCATTGATATCCGGCATCGTCAGATCGGTAATTATAACATCATACGCAGCCGGTGATTTTTCGAAAGATGCCACAGCTACTTCACTGGATTGGTGAGCTGTTACCGTGAATCCAAGCCGTTGAAGAAATTTTTTACCACAGTCGAGCTGTTGCGTCTCATCATCAATGAGAAGAATATGACCGCATCCATCATGAAAAGATATCTTCAATTCATCATCGTCTTCCGGTAGGTCTTCAGTGCTCTGCGGGAGTAGTATCCGAAAACATGTCCCATGTTCCAATGTGCTTTCAACTTCGATATGGCCATTATGGCTCTTTATGATGCCATGAACAAGAGATAAACCTAAGCCAGTTCCTTCACCAGGCTGTTTCGTAGAAAAATAGGGTTCAAAAATATTGTCTATAACTTCCGGAGGAATACCAGAACCTGTATCAATAACTTCCAGTGAGAGCAGTGTCTTCGGCAATGAGCCATCGCGTGGTAAAAGATCAAATTTTTCTGAATCCACCTGCGCAATGCGAACCGTGAGCGTTCCGCCATTGGTCGTCATCGCATGGATGGCATTCGTGCAGAGATTTGTAATCACTTGATGAATCTGAGTCGAATCTACCAGAACAGTATCTTCGAGAGTTTCGAATTGTGTATCTAATAGGATGTTAAGAGGTAGAGAGGCGCGGATGAGTTGAAGAGCTTCGCGGGCAACATTGCTCAGGGCCGTGGGAGAAAAATGAAGATCATCCTGTCTGCTGAAAGTGAGAATTTGTTTCACCAAGTCACGAGCGCGGTAGGACGCCTGCAGTATTTCTTTAATGTTATACCGAATATCCTCGATGTCGGTAATGTCAAAAATTTCAATAAGTTCGGCGTATCCTATTATCCCGCTGAGTATATTGTTAAAATCATGCGCCACCCCTCCGGCAAGAGAGCCTATAGCTTCCATCTTTTTAGATTTGAGTAACTGCTCTTCCAGTCTTTTCTGCTGGTTAAGGGTTTCAACTCTCTTGGTAATATCTCTTATAACTTCAAGACTCCCAATCAATTCACCGAATTTATCGCGAATGTCACTCCCGTGTGTTTCACCAATCAGCAAAGCACCATCTTTGCATCGATAATAAAGAGCTGCCTCGGTCCAAACCGATTTATCGTGAAAATGGTCAGTTTTGTCTGCGTAAAGCACAGAGATATGCTTACCGGTAAGTTCCGCAACAGTATATCCAAATGTTTCAACCAAAGCCGGGTTAACCTGCACGATGAGACCTGAAGGGTCGGTGATCACAACACTATCTGGTATAGAATTGAGAACTGATTGGTAGAAAACATTCTGACGATCAAGAGAGTCAATTTTCTCCTTCAGCTCTGGGAAATAACTTTTTCTGATAGATTTGCTGCCAAGTCCAACTATCTTATTTACATCATTTTCCCAGGAGGTATTTTCATCAGAGCGCCTCTTCATAAATAGCCTCAATATCGCGAAGAGTTGGACGTTTCGGGTTTGTCAACATGCAGGGGTCGGCCAGGGCTTTTTTTGCAAGGGTAGGGATGTCAGAAAGAGACACACCTTGTCTGCTAAGAGTACCACTTACTCCGATCTTCCCTCTAAATGTCCTCAATGCCTGGAGAGTGGCAGCGCATTTTTCTTGAAATGAACCTCTTTGCACTGCGGCTCCAAAGATATGTCCTATCCGGTCATATCTTTCCGGCGAACAATCATAGTTGTAAGCAATGACATGTTCCAACAAAAGGCCATTACATTCGCCATGGGAAAACTCGTAAAATCCGCCGAGGCTATGCGCCAAAGCATGAACTGCGCCAAGGCTGGCATTTGAAAATGCAAGACCTGCCTGAAGGGAAGCCAGCATGATCTTCTCACGAATTGAGTAATTTGATAAATCGTCGAGAATAAGTGGCAAATATTCTTGTATGAGCCGAATAGCTTCAAAGGCATGAAGATCTGTTAACGGTGAGCTGGCTATAGAGACATATGCCTCAATGGCATGGACCAAAGCATCAAATCCCGTGCTGACGGTCAGGCTACGGGGCATGGTCATTGTCGTCATCGGATCGATAAGTGCAACATCGGGAACCATGCTTTTGCTGATCACTGCAATTTTAACACGCTCTGTGGGATTGTTAATGATTGCAAACTGGGAAACGTCGGCAGCACTCCCTGCTGTTGTGGGAACACATATGAGAGGCGGTCCCGGCACGTCAACGTTGTCGACACCTTCGAATTCAAGGATATGTTTTTTGTTAGTGGAGACGATCCCTATGGCCTTGGCACAGTCCATAGGGCTGCCACCTCCGAGAGCTACAATCACATCACTGCCTGAGTCTTGATATTGCCTGGCACCTTCCATTACTTCGGTATCACGAGGATTTGCATGAATATGGGAAAATACTGAGAAATCAATCCCCACAGCATGGAGCATGGAAGTAACCTTGTTAAGCCAATTGGCATCAATAATACCCTGATCCGTTACAATAAAAACTCGCCGACCGTTAAAATTCTGAACATATTGAGGCAGGAGGTCTATTGCTCCTTTTCCGAAAATCAATTCCGGTGAAACAAATTTACGTATCGGTAAAATCATGCTTTTTAACAATTCTATTGATGTTTTAGGAGCGAGATAGAGAAAATTTTAATACAAACCAGGTAAACCACGAGCTCTGCCGGTGGACTCGTAAGGTTTGACAATTACGGGAATAATAGGGACGCCTCACAATTCTAAACCGCCCAAAGTACAAGAAAAGGTGACGTCCCATGTACGATGCACAAAGTTTAAGCCACACGATGGGGGAATGCAAGTCTCACATCGTGTGGATTTCGATGTATCGCAAGAGGATAACATGTGTCGACAATTGGTAAGGATGAGGATGCCGTACGAGAGTATATGCAAAAGCAGGGGAAAGAGGGCAGACGCATTAAGCAACTGAAGTGGTCTAGCGGACACCTTTAGGCGACTCCTGGTTGTAAACCACTTTGAGCGGTTATGATTCTTTCAAGCCACCGGGTTTTCTAGTGGTAACCGATCTATCAGCCTGGTCACCTACCAATTCAACTAAATTTTGCCGGTGAATAATGAACTGTAAGACGTGTGAAATTTACAAAGGTTCAACTTTCCTTCATTCGGACCGCCGATTCGTTTGCATCTTTACTCGAATGCCTGCAAGGTTGAGCTGGAGAGAAAAAGATCCGGTCGCATGGAAAAACTAAACATTATAATGAATATTCTTAACCTGCGCGTCATACTTTCAACCGAGGGATTACCAAGTGAATTTTTTTTGGAAGTGAATTAGCGTGCAATAGTGAAGCCATGGATTATTCTATTAGGTAATTAAAGAGAGGTCGTGATGCTCAAGGTTTTTCAAACAGAGATTCTGGATCCAGGAAAATTTATTGTCACTCTCGAGCTTGTACCAGGGAGATATTCAACGGGTAAATCAGTGGATGTCGTGAAAGGAATCGCAAAGGATTCCTTTACTGATGGGAGAATTTCTGCAGTCTCAGTAACCGATAATCCCGGGGGAAACCCATCTCTTAGTCCCGATGCTTTGGGGCGTGATATCTTTCAGGTCGGCATGGATGTTATTGTCCACTATACCAGCAGGGACTTGAACCGTGTAGGCATGGAGAGCCGTGCCCTCCAATTGGCAATGATGGGCATGAAAAACCTTCTGGCGCTGACGGGTGATTATACCGGTAAAGGGTTTGGAGGGCAGGGAGCACCGGTCTTCGATCTGGAGTCTGTGAATGCCATTATGCTCTTACAAAAACTCAGCGAACGTATAATTGAGTCGGGCGACCCTGATGGATTTTTCGTGGGTTGTGCCGTTTCGCCATTCAAAAGTACCGAAGCCGAATGTTTTGCCCAATACAACAAGCTCTTGAGGAAGATTTCGGCAGGCGCCAAGTTTATCATCACTCAACTGGGATACGATGGCAGAAAATTCGCCGAGTTGATGGGGATACTCAGGCAAAAGGGTCTCCTGGATATCCCTGTTATGGGGTCCGTCTATGTGCTCAATCCAAAGGCCGCTAAAATAATGAACAAGGGTATTATCCCTGGAGTGGTTGTATCGGACGCCCTACTGGCAATCCTCAAAAAGGAGTGGGAGACACCCAAACAGGGACTACGACTGGCCATTGAACGTGCCGCAAAGCTAGGAGCTGTCTTAAAAGGTCTCGGGTATCGGGGAATGCATATCGGCGGTGTTCATAAAAGTTTTGATATAGTTGGCAAGATTCTGGATCGGATGCAGGAAATCGAAAAGGATTGGCAAGATTTTTATCATGAATTTGATTTTCCGCAGCCGGATGGATTCTACGTTTTTCCAAATTCCACTTCCGACGATAATTTGACCGATTTGTTCGGGCAGACTCCGATCGATCTGTCTATGAAGGACAAATTGCATTATTCCCTGATGAAAAGAGCCCATGACCAGTTCTTTTCCGTCAAGTCACCTCTTGCTTCGATCTGCTCCAAAACCAGCCGTTGGATCGATCAACAAAATACTATTAAAAAGGTTGTATCGTTTCTTGAAATCACGACCAAAAGGGCTTTACTTGACTGCCAGCATTGCGGAGATTGCGGCATTCAGCATGTGGGTTTTCTCTGTCCAGAATCACAATGCCCCAAACATATCAGGAATGGTCAATGTGGGGGAAGTCGGGATGGAATGTGCGAGGTTTATCCGGATAAACAATGTGTCTGGGTCCGGGCTTATAATCGATTATCCTATCACAAGGACAAGATGCCCGTCGAATGTATCGCTCCCAGAATGTGGGAATTGAACAAGACGAATTCATGGATTAATTTTCATCTCAACCGTGACCACCAGAGCACATCTATTTAACGAAAGAAGTCAAAGGCCAAAGAATGCGCAGGAACAACGAGCATTGCAATACAGAGTCCAGGTAACCATTTGCGAGATGGGAAAATTAAATTTTGACAAGTAATGACGAAGGCGAATAGAATTGAAATAGATATTACCTACCCTCAATAACTATTTGAAATATTCAAGCCAGAGGTAGAAATTGACAAAATAATCCTCTCAATGAGTTTTTTCTGGAAGAGCTAAAACGGTAAATGCATGTACAAGGTACTTATTGTAGAAGACAATCCCACTATCATGAGGCTCCTTGCTCATTTTTTTCAGTCTGAAGGATGTGATATTCGCCTGGCAGAAGATGGCTTGCTGGCACTGACTGTGCTGGAGTCTTTCATCCCCGACATCCTTATTACCGATATCATTATGCCGAAGATCAGTGGGGATGTGCTGTGCCGAGTTGTTCGGCACACACCAAAATTCAAAGACGTTTTTATTGTTATCCATTCGGCAATCGCATGCGAAGATGAAAAGTATATCTTTGAGCTGGAAGCCGATTATTATATCGCGAAAGGACCAAGCATTACCATAGAAAGTCACATCCGCCACGCCCTTGACCGGCTTCGGAGCGGAAAACGGCGGGAATATGTTGTTCATGGAAAAGAGGATCTCTATCCAAGAGGTATCACCATAGAACTTCTCAGATCCAGACGGCACTATCATGCGATGATGGAGAATCTCGCTGATGCGGTCATTGAGATGAACAGTTCTGGGCAGATAATCAAGGCAAACAGAGCAGCGCAAGAGCTGTTCGACCTTGACCTGGCTACTCTTCTTTCAAGCCGATTAATAGAATATCTTGCCGGTAAAGAATGCAATCTGGTCGAACAATGGTTTGCTCAAATCTCCACTGAAGGATTGCCTCAATTCTGCTCCAGTTACGATAGCCCCCTGTTGTTAGGTAATCATCTGGTTGTCCTTAAACTTGTGTGTATTTCCGAAAATGACGACTTCTTCATTATCGCCATCCTGCACGATATCACTCAACTCAAGGTAACAGAAGAAAAACTAACTAAAAAAGTACATGAATTTAATGCTGTAATGGAATCCATTGAATACGGAATTCTGTTCATGGATTCTGACCTCAGGGCTCGCGTTGCTAATCGGGCCTTTCGTGATATGTGGGGGATAACAGATGAGTTTTTCGCAAGAAAGCCTAGCCTTCGCGATCTGATCAATTACAATCGTCACGAAGGAATACACAATATTCCGGAAGAGAAGTTTGAAAACTACCTTGATGCACGTGAGGCAGCAGCCTGGAAGGGGGGGAATCGTCCGGAGGAAATAAATCGAAAAGACGGTTTAGTCTACCAGTACCAATGTGTGGTATTGCCGGACGGTGGCAGGATGTTAACATACTTCGATATTACCAAGCATAAAAACACACAGGCCCAACTGGCAAAGACCTTAGAGGAAGTCCATTCATTAGCCAATAGAGACCCCCTGACTGGTCTCTATAATCTTCGTATGCTACAGGAACGTTTTTTTGGCACTTTAGCAATATCCAAACGGAAGGATTGGAAAGCCGCACTGATGTTCATCGACCTCGATGGATTCAAGGTAGTTAACGACTGTCATGGCCATATTATAGGTGACATGGTTCTAAAGATGGTGGCTCAACGTTTACTGAAAATTGTCAGGAAAGTAGACACAGTTTGCCGAATCGGCGGAGATGAATTTCTGATTATCCAGACCGAGGTACACAGTAATGCAGATGCAGCCCATTTTGCAGATAAGATTCTCCGTCAACTGAACGACTCGTTTGAAGTTCAAGGAAATATAATAAAAATCGGGGCAAGTATCGGTATCGCTATCTATCCTGATCATGGGAACAATCTCCAGACCCTGATCAAGAACGCAGATAATGCAATGTATGCAACCAAGGCTATGGGCAAGCAAAACTACATCTTTTTCCAACCTTAGATGATCAAAGCAGATTCCTGACCATCAATACTTTTCTGTAAATACCTAGATTTTAATCAAAAAGACTATTCTCGGACAGCCTCCTGTTTGATGTGGATTAAGTTGCAAATTTTGAGAACAATGTCGGTTCGGTTGTAGTTATGCTGACTGACGATTATTTTTTTTTCTTATAATCTCTGACAACCACAAGACTGACAAATAATGAGTCTTGTTTTTAGATTATCCTCACGATTTGAACGTGTTGTGTACTGAATCCTCTTGATGAGAAGTTCCGTGGCAGAACGACCAATCTCATAAGTGGGTTGCTCATTGACTGTAATGGGCAGCTCAAGCAACTGGCCACAGATCGTATCATCAAAGCTGGCGAAAGCTATGTCATCTGGTATCTTCAGCTTGTTCTCACAAATAGCCAGCAGCACGCCCGCACCAAAAGGATGTTGCTGGTAAGGAATGGCGTCTGGCTTGTCTGGCACCACCAGCTCTGCAACACCATTAAAGAAAGAGAAAGTGTGAACTGTGACCCTAGGCGTCTTCGACTTGCTATTTTCACGTCACGTTACAATATCTTCTGCGTTCTGGAGAACGATTTATCGTTGATTACGGACGATCAGGCGATAATTCAAGAGGAGATCGTATTACTGGAAACAGGTGAGGGCGATGTACACTTACGTCCCGGAATGATATTCAGGGAAACGACAAGTAAAAAAAATCACCTGTTGTCGAAATGAACTTACCTTGTAGCTTAGAAATTCATTATTAGTTTTTTATGAGTGAGTTTCGTGAAGGTACTCATCCCGGCTTATTTGTTGTTTACCGGGGGTAATGAACATAAATGCCACGAATATGAAAATCGTAATGAACTGCAACGATAATTCGGAAGTCGTGTTGCATATGAATGAAAATATAGTAGAAAAACTATGCGACTCGCTTTTCCGTCACTCGTCCTCTTTGTTTATACTTTTGTCAGTCTGGTCTGGCCGCTGCATTACCAGCCTCTTACCAGTGTGGCAGCGGGCATTGTGCTTTTCCTTATCAGTCTGAAATACATCATCTATGTTAAGATCGGCGGCTCGTTTATCGCTCCGAATCTGGCGCGTTACCTTCTGGTAATTATGGAGGTTTTATACAGCGCGATGGTTATTCTTTTCTTCTTGCTGCTGGTCAAGGATTTTCTTGCCCTGCTGTTCTGGCTCAGTCGCTGGATGGGCAGTTCATATAATATGCCGTTTACGCCCGTGACGAGGAGCGGGGGACTGGTTATTGCTGCTCTTGCGTTTTCCCTCTTCGGTACATGGCAAGCAGTACGCGTTCCTAGTGTTCATACCGTTGAAATAACCACACCCGGACTACCGGATGGATTGGACGATTTAAGCATTGTTCAGCTTTCCGATCTCCATATCGGTCCATTGCTGAGAGGAAGGTGGCTGAGAGACGTAGTCGAAAAAACCAATGGGCTGGCACCTCACCTTGTGGTTCTGACTGGTGATATGATCGACGGCTCTCCCGAGGATCTCCATGATGATGTAGCCCCGCTGAACGGACTTAGAGCTCAATATGGTGTATACGGCATAACCGGTAACCATGAGTACTATTTTGATGCCGACCGATGGATTTCTGTTTTCGAAAGTCTTGGAATTGTCATGCTGAATAATGACTATCGATCCTTTTCGATTGGCGATGGCGAACTGGTGCTTCTCGGCGTCCCTGACGAGACCTCCCTGCATTTTGGGAAACCGGGGCCAAACCTCGGAGATTTACTCAAAGAAGCGCCGGCTGGTGTCCGTGTGCTTCTCCAGCATCGGCCATCAGGTGGATCCGGTAAAGAGGGGGTGGATCTCCAGCTTTCCGGTCATACCCATGGAGGTCACCTGTTTTTTCTCAAACGGTTGATAGCATCATTCAATGGCGGCTTTATCGAAGGGTTGTTTGATCTCGACGGTATGACGCTCTATGTCAGCCCGGGAACCGGCATATGGTCAGGCTTTTTATGCCGATTAGGGGTACCTGCGGAAATTACCCGGATCATCCTTCGCCAGCAGAAAAATGCATGAAAAGATGTTTGCCTGCCACTCCGGCCTTGTTTTGTGCTGTTTTTTGGAGTTGAGGAGAATGATACAATAATCCGGTAGGATCAAAACTGATCAGCTGCAGTTGATTGTTACGTGTATACTGCACGTTCCTTCGCGTCCCTTTTTTTGTCGTCATCTTCGATAGCCTCAACTGCCTCGATTTTCTTTTGAATGTAGTCCACCGGTAGAGAAGTCTCTTTTGCTCCAATGAGAACATGATTTACATACCACGAATATGGCTTTAGATTTCTATCAATTTTTGTAGCGACATAGGTTGTTGCAGTAATAAACGAACCATCGACTGCAATAACAGTTACTTCTTTCAATCGATAGCCATAACCAAGTCCTTCAGCTCTATCCAGAGCAGGTTTCTGAGCAGGATCCATTTCGAACAATGTGCCGTAAACGATGTCATCGCTATTATCAGTGAAGTATGCATCACATTTTGCCGAGCCATCTTTGCCGGCTTTGTGAAACCTCAGGTCATGGGCTTCAAGAGCGTGACATCCCACAATAGAGGCGCTTGACACACGTTCCCTCAGTCGGGCAATCGACATGTTTGATCCATATGCGAAGTAGTACATGTGTTTCATATGTAGTTTCTATCCTGAAACGGCCCTTTCGCCCTAACTCTTCGTTGTTCTCAAAATTTAATCCTAGGAATATCAATTATATGCCTGCGGTTAAATTTTTCAAAGGCCTCAATTTAGAATTAAATGACTCGTTTCAGGATGAAAACTACCGTCACAATGAATGATATCCTTAAGTAATTCCAAATATTTCAAATATTACAAATACACCATAACCGAAAGAGGCGGTGACCGGCAGGAGGTTTTTTCTGGAAAGTTTCGAAAAAACCATAACAAATGTGCTTACATTCAGCACACTGCCTGCACTCTTTTTATAACGGGTTTTAGTTCATGCGGCAACTATCCTGAAAAATAGCGTGTCCGAACTTTTTGACTATATCTTGCGATGAGAGCAAGTAGTCAGCCTGAGGGATGCTACACTGAGTCGGACTCAGCAAAAGTTCTGCCAATTTCATTTGCTCGCCTGAGATGACGCGTTCTGATTTCGGAAGGATTCCCGGAGAGTCCACCGAGAATTTCGAGCTTGGCTGTGGGTATGCCCACACCGAGGAGACGATCGTGCACCATTACACGCTCCATCGCTGCTACCATTCCAGTTGCCTCTAAATGCTCCAGTGGATGTCCGGCAACAGCTAGAGCCAGGGCCATTCGGACCGGTATTTGGGAACACCGACTGTCTTTTTTTGAGTAGGCGTATGCATAGCCGTAAGACCAGACACGATCAAACCAACCCTTGAGGATGGCGGGCATGTCTGTCCACCAAAGAGGGAAGAGAAAGATCAGGCCCTCTGCGCGACCAAGGCGAGTCTGTTCTGCCAAGACATCGGAAGGCAGGAGGGCAGTATCATCCATCGACGTTTGATGCCCAACCACTGCAATATTAATGAATTGCTTTTGGAATGTCAAAAGGTTATAGCCTTTTTCCCTCTAATCTGGCGCTGAATCCTCTCGCTTACCAGCAAGATTGTTTTGGTTCTGTTTAACACATTCTTTTCAATTAAATCTCGGTTGCTTCTCGTAAAGACCAGCTATGCCGGGATCCAGAAAGGACCTCCCTTGCCCATTTCCTGCAGCGTCTTTAAAAACTCTCCTGCGTATTTCTGCATCTGACTGAGATAGTCAGGCGCCAACCGATTTCTGAACAGAGGGCCACTGAAAACCTGGGCATAACCGACGACTGGAATGATGGATTCAGCAGAAATAGGGTCATACGAAGCCCAATTCTTAACATGCTCTTCCGACCGGAAGAGGTTCATGCGGCTTCAGGCTATCCCCCATGGGGTTTCTCCACTCAATGCCTTAGCCAAAGGGATGTTGATGTGCCCAACAGTTGTCTCGGGATTTACCTCAAGGACATCCTCGTTGTACATGCGTATGGTAATTGTCTCTCCACAATCCAGGCAGTGAGAGTCTATGCGTACTTCCTTATCTGGAAAGAGCCAGCGCACGGCCAGCGCTTCGATTCCTCACTGCCCGTACCATTTTTGCTCGCCCTCCACACTTATCAGATATTGGGTCGGTACATTGGAAAACGGTGCCCAGGATTCCACATAATCTGTGTCCTTGATGAACCAGCAGGCCAGTGACGCTTCAGCAGCGTGATATCCTTTTTTTTAATTGAGTCGACCTTAGCCAAAATGCGATTTGGTAAGACGGCAAGTTAATCAGCAATAAATCAAAACTAAGACACAGAAATAATTAGGCCAAATAGATAAATATGTTATTTTTGATCGAAATAAACGAATCGATAAACTTTGCCGAAAGGAAAAGCGAAATTAATCTCTGACAAATTGAATTATTATGGAATGGCTGAAATTATGGAATGGCTGAATTATCATCATCTGTTTTATTTTTGGACTGTAATGCAGGAAGGGAGCGTCACCGCGGCGAGCAACAAACTCAGCTTGGCCCAGTCGACAGTGAGTGCCCAATTGTCTAAGTTTGAAGAAAATTTAGGAGGAAAATTATTCAACCGTGTGGGCCGAAATATTGAACCGACAGATATGGGGCATCTGGTTTATCGGTATGCAGATGAGATATTTTCTCTGGGACGGGAAATGATGGACTCACTGCGGGGACGGCCGGTTGCAGGTCCCATCTCCCTGAAAGTTGGCCTGGTCGATGTGGTTCCAAAGCTTGTAGCGCGAAAACTGCTTGAACCTGCGGGAAAGTTACCAGAACGGGTTCAACTGATTTGTCACGAGGGGAAAGACGAACATCTGCTCGCCGAACTGGCCTTACATAACCTCGATGTTGTTCTGACGGATACTCCACTTCGGTCAAGTTTGAGTATTAAGGCTTACAATCACCTGCTGGGTGAATGCGGAGTCTCATTTTTTGGGGTAGAAAAGCTGGCCAAACCACTTCAGAACAACTTTCCGTATTCCCTGAATGAATCGCCTATGTTGCTGCCGATGGCCATGAGTTCATTAAGGGGGATGCTTGATCAGTGGTTTGAAAGAATTGGGGTTCACCCTGTTATAATGGGCGAGTTTGATGATAATGCGCTGCTGACGGTTTTTGGTCAAGCAGGTGAAGGAATATTCATGGCACCAACAGTGATTGAAAAAGAAGTTGAACGCCAATATCAAGTCCAGGTTATTGGACGAACTAATAAAATCAGGGAAAAATTTTATGCTATTTCCGTGGAACGGATTATCAAGCACCCTGCAGTTGCAGCTATTTCAGAGGCTGCAAAGCAGAAACTCTTTTTTGAGTGCAAATAAAGAAGCTCTTCTTATTGAGAGTGGTCCAGATTAATGGGGTACTGATTATCACCTTCTCGACCATCGAAGATATCACAAAAAAATAAATACCCAGACTAACCTGGATGGGAATCAGGTCGGGATCGGCAGTGGCCGGGTTTAGATCAACGCCCGGAGCTTATCTGGTTTCCATCCTGAAACGACCCTTTTACCCTAACTCTTCGTTGTTCTCAAAATATAATTCTCGAAATACTCGTACCTTCCGTTACATCGGGGAGACGAACATATCCTGCTTGGAGATGATGATCTGGCGAACCTCAAATTGACTTTGAGATTACTTGACGGATTCTGCTATACTGTACCAGCAAAGAAAAATAATCAGGTGGTTCTTGAGCGATTCAAAAAAGATCCTCTTACTTATGACCTTATGATCAGTGATGTCAGTATACCGAAGATCTCTGGAAATCAACTCGCTCAGGAGATGCTGGAAATACGACCGGAAATCCCTGTAGTCCTTGCCAACGGTTATAGTAGTACTAATATTGAAGAAGCGGTTATGAAAAACGATGTGAGATGCTTGATGCAAAAGCCTTTTTCTGAAAAACAATTATTGACCGCAATCCGACAGGCGCCAATGAACCAAAAGGCCTATTGTCGGACAACCAAATAAGTTCCCACTCGACCTAAAACCTGGGGAAAAATATGGCGGCTAACATCCTGATTGTTGATGACGAAAAAGCGATACGAAATCTACTGACCAGGTATCTGGAAGCGGCAGGGTATACTTGCTTCTGTGCCGAAGATGTCGTCTCTGCCGAAAAATATCTTTCCTCCGAGGTTTTTGATCTTCTTCTCTGTGATCTGAAAATGCCAGGAGATTCTGGACTGGCACTCTTAAAGCATGCCAAGAAGCACTACCCGGAAACAGGTAGGATCATGATTACCGGCTTTAGTTCAGTTGAAACTGCCAGCGAAATTTTGGCGATCGGTGTGTACGGTTATATGATCAAACCGGTGACGAAAGATGTAGTGCTGATCACAGTGGAAAACGCCTTGCGTCATATGCGCCTGGATCTGCATATGCGTGCCTACAGAAACGAACTCGAGCAAAAGATTTCTTATCGTACGGAAAAGATCACCGCCATAATGAACAATCTCAATGTCGGTGTAGCTATGCTGGATCCTGAACTGAAAATACTGGAAGTAAACAGAAAAATGCTTGAGTTTTTCCCCGATGCCTCGTCTGACAAGTCAAGGTTCTGCTACCAGGTCTTCAATGCCTTAGGGTGTGATGAGATCTGCGAGGAGTGTTGTATGGAAACCGCCTTGAAGACAGGAAAATCATGCGAAATAATGAGAAGAGTGACAACGGCACTGGGAAAAAGAGACTTTAGGATAGTGATGTCACCGATCTTCGATGGAACTCATCGGGTTTATGCCGTCATTGCCCTTTATGATGATATTACTGAGCGCTTAATGCTGGAGAAAGATCTGAACCAGGCCCAAAAATTGGAATCAGTTGGACAATTGGCTGCGGGTATCGCACATGAGATAAACAGCCCAATACAGTATGTCGGTGATAACGTAAGGTTTCTAAAAGATACTTTCAAAGACCTCGTCAAAGCTCTGGACGGCTACGAGTCTGTCTTGAATAAATTGGCAGAGGAAGGTGCCATTTCCAATGAGATCAGTCAGCAATTACAAGCCATTAAAGAGGATGCGGATCTTCAATATCTCAAAGAAGAAATTCCTCAAACTATTGATCAGAGTCTTGAAGGGATTCACCGAGTAGACAAAATCGTCAGGGCAATGAAAGAATATTCTCACCCCAGTGGTGATGAAAAAAAAGAGATGGATATTAATAAAATTATAGAATCGACAGCCACTGTTTGTCGAAATGAGTGGAAGTATGTAGCTGAGTTGACAATGGATTTATTGCCAGATCTACCTGCTGTACCATGTTTTGCCGGAGAAATAAGCCAGGTGTTACTTAATATCATTGTCAACGGTGCCCATGCTATAAGTGATTTTACTAACGGCGGGACCGAAGGTCTGGGAACAATTGCCATCAGCACCAGGAAGACGTCCACTGATGGCGTCCAAATTCGAATAAGTGATAGTGGAGGAGGTATTCCAGAAAAAATTCGAGCGCGGATTTTTGATCCCTTCTTTACCACTAAAGCAAGAGGAAAAGGTACAGGACAGGGCTTGGCTATAGCGCACAGAGTTATTGTTGACCACCATCAGGGTTCACTCTCTTTCGAGAGTGACATCGGTCGGGGAACAACGTTTATAATTGAACTCCCAAGCAAATGATCAGTAAGAAAAACATACTAATTGTCGACGACGAAATCTTTATTAGAAATTTTATCAGCCGATTTCTTGCGGACAAAGACTATGCTTGTTGGACGGCCAATGATGCAGCACATGCCAAAGACATCCTAAAGACTCAATCCATTGATCTGCTCCTCTGTGATATCAATTTACCAGGTGAATCAGGCAGCAACCTTGCCCGGTACGTGAAACAAGAATATCCAGATATCGCCATCATCATAATGTCCATCATCGATAGCCCAAATGCAGCGAAAGAAGCATTAGATTTGGGAGTTTTCGGATATATTGTTAAACCTTTTACGCATAACATTGTGCTCATCAATATAGAGAATGCGTTGCGAAGGCATCGACTGGAATTACAGAACAAAATCTACCAGCAGGAACTTGAAACCAAGGTTTGCCAGCAGACTAACAAAAGGCACAGCCGTGTCGTTTTTCTGCAGAATCTTTTGGATACTATTCCCAGTTCTATTTTTTATTTAAATCCGGAAGGGGTTTTTCTTGGTTGCAATAAGATTTTTGAACGATTTGTAGGAAAACCGAGAGACGCGATTCTTGGTAAGAATATCTCTATGGGTTTTCCTGAAAATCTGGTGAACATCTTTCGCGATCCCGGCAGGCAATCGCTTAGCAGTGACCAGTATGAATCGGAAATAATAGTGGAGGATGCGGCGGGAGAATTGCGTCATATGACGGTCAGTATGACAATCTGCACGAACAAAGATGGTCATGTAGGCGGCACAGTCGGGACTATGCTGGATATAACCGAAAGAAAAAAAATGGAGGCAGCGCTGCAAACCTTTGAAGAACAATACCGCCAGACGGTTGAGAACATAGGTATCGGGATTGCAATCATCAATCCACAAATGGAAATAACCCGGATGAATCCGCAAATGAAAAGGTGGTTCCCATGTGTTACCCCCGGTATTGGTGCCCGTTGTCACCAGTCTTTCCAAAATATACCAAAGGAATCGCCTTGTGAGAACTGTCCGGCAATCAAAACATTTGCTGAGGGGAAAAGTTTTGAAACTACCATTCGGATGGAGGGAGGACAAAAAGACCGATACTTCAGAGATCATTCATCTCCAATTCATGATGAAAAAGGTAACATTGTTGCAGCAATATTACTCGTAGAGGAAGTGACTGACAAGCTGACCCTGGAACGAGATTTGCGTCAAACCCAGAAACTAGAGGCCATTGGGCAGCTGGCTGCCGGAATTGCCCATGAGATAAACACTCCTATCCAATATGTTGCAGACAACGCCAGATTTCTTCAGGATGGTTTTAAAGATCTGCTCGCAACTTATTCCACGCATGAAGCTCTGCTAAAAGCAGTGCGCTCCGACACAGTTACTGCTGCCATGCTGGATGAGGTGGATACGAGTATTCTTGCAGCAGATCTGCCCTACCTGACAGAAGAAATTCCCCGGGCAATCGAGCAAAGTCTGGAAGGAGTGCAACGAGTAATTGAGATAGTTTGCGCAATGCGTGATTTCTCTCACCCGGGAAGTGACCAGAAAAGACTGGTGAATCTCAACCATGCAATAAAAAATACCGTCACCGTGGCACGAAATGAATGGAAGGATGTTGCGGAAATGGCACTAGACCTCGATCATTTCCTCCCCGAAGTATTCTGTCTGCCAGGAGAAATTAATCAGGTGCTGCTCAATATTATTGTAAATGCCGCCCACGCAATAGCAGACACTCTTGAAAATAACAAACATGGCAAAGGAAAAATAACGATCGCAACCTGCCAAAAAAACGATTCGATAGTAATCCATATTGGCGATACTGGAACCGGGATACCCAAAGCCATTCAGCATCGCATCTTTGATCCGTTCTTCACTACAAAGGGCGTAGGACAAGGCACCGGCCAGGGTCTGGCTATCGCCCACCGGGTTATCACCGAAAAGCATGGCGGAATTTTGCGTTTTGAAACAGAACAAGGCTATGGCACTACCTTTATAATTGAACTGCCACTGTTGGTTGCCGGGAATAAATAATAATGACCATATTCAGATTCACAGTCTATTTGTTTGCTCTAATTTGTATGACCGGAGGTACTGGTGTAACAACGGCGCATGCATCGTTTATTGAAACCAGTACTATTCATATCGGTGTACTTGCTATAGGGGGGAAAGAGGAATGTTTTCAACAATGGAGGCCAACTGCCGAATATTTGAAAGAAAAACTTCCCGATTTAAAGGTCCAGATTGTCTGCCTGGATTTTAGTGAGGTAGACGGTGCAGTGCGAGATAAACATGTTGATTTCACCATAACCAATCCGTCGATGTACGTGAACCTGGAATATCGATACGGCGCGTCCCGCATTTCCACCCTGAAAAACAGAAGTGCATATGGATCTTCCACTCAAACTGGAGGCGTGATTTTTTACAAATCCGGCCGAACTGATATTAAGCAAGCCAAGGACCTGGTTGGCAAAAGATTTATGGCGGTCGCCGAAAACTCTTTTGGCGGCTGGCTAGTCACCTGGCGGTATTTAATGGAGAAGGGGATTGACCCATATCACGACTTTAAGGAGCTTCTTTTTGGAGGTCGCCAGGATTCAGTAATCATGGCCGTTGCGAATGGTACGGTTGATGCGGGATGCGTCGGAACTGATACTCTCGAACGTATGGCCTGGGAACAGAAGATCGCCTTGAATGATTTTGACATTCTTGATCCACAGGAGAATAATTCTGAGTTCAAATTTCTCCGTACCACACAGCTTTATCCGGAATGGCCATTAGCTAAAGCAAAACATACCAGTCAAGAAATGGCCAGGCAGGTTGCTATAGCAATGATGCAGATGCCAGTCGACAGCGCTGCTGCAAAATTCTCTCGCACTCAGGGCTGGACAATACCGCTGGATTATCATGATGTCCATGAATGTTTGCGTCAGCTGAAAGTCCCGCCATATGCCGATTTTGGCACAATAACTCTCAGTCAGCTTTACCGGCAGTACAAAACAGGGATCTATGTCAGCATAATTTTTCTCTTTTGCATCCTCAGCGGAGGTGCTTTGGTGTTGAAATTGAACAGAAGGCTCAAAACAGCTATTGTCAGTCTCGACCTGGAACACGAGCAAAGAGAACAGGTGGTGGCTGACCTCAATGAATTTAAACTAACCTTGGACCAGACACTGGATTGCGTTTTCATGTTTTCTGCAGACACCTTTCAATTTATCTACGCCAATCAAGGTGCACTTGACCACATCGGCTATAGCCATGAAGAGCTGCTCCGTATGACTCCGCTCGATATCAAACCCAGTGTTACCGAACAAGAGTTCAGGTCAATGGTAGTTCCTCTGACCGAAAAGCCAGGGGCTTCTCTAACCTATACTGGTACTCATCAGAGAAAGGACGGGGCTCTCATTCCTGTGGAAGTATTTATGCAGCATATAATACCGCCTCAAAAAAAAGGACGTTTCGTGGCAATAGTGAGAGACATCACCATTCGCCAACAAAAAGCAACTGAACGAGAATTATTACGAACCAGGTTGCTTCAAGAACAAAAACTGGCATCTGTTGGGCAACTAGCCGCAGGAATAGCCCATGAAATCAACACACCTGCCCAGTATATCGGTTCCAATATTGACTTTCTCAATGAAGCATTTAAGGATGTTTCCACACTTGTATCACATTTTGATCAACTACTGGCGGCAGTCAAATCACAGCAAATGACACAACAACTCGTAACTGAGTTTGAAGCCACCCAGAAAGCAGTTGATTGGCCATATTTGCAAGAGGAGATTCCACAGGCTATCAAGCAATCGAGTGATGGCGTTAATCAGGTGAGTTCCATAGTGCTGGCAATGAAAAATTTTGCTCATCCCGGTTGCACGGAAAAAGAGATGACAGACCTCAATGAGCTGCTCAAAACTACCCTTACCGTCAGCCGTAATGAGTGGAAATACATAGTGGACCCAGTCCTGCAACTTGATCCCATGCTGCCTCCGGTGCCTTGCATACGCAATGAGATAGGACAGGTATTTTTGAACATAATTGTCAATGCTGCGCACTCCATTGCAGAAAAACTTGGTTCAAACCCGGAGACAGGGAAAGGCCAAATTACCATCTCTACAAAACACGAAGGCCAAAATGTTGTTATAACATTAGCTGATTCCGGCTGTGGCATCAAGACAGATAACCTTGCAAAAATATTCGATCCATTTTTTACCACCAAAGAAGTTGGGAAGGGTACCGGTCAGGGACTGACCATTGCTTATGATATTGTTACCAACAAGCATGGCGGACTTCTCGAGGTAAACAGTAAGGAAGGCCACGGAACCACATTTACCATAACGCTATTGGCAAACCCGTCCCAGCAGAATGCTATGATTGATCACCCCAAGGAAAACCTATGATACCTAAGGCAATACTTTTTGTTGACGACGAATCGAACATCCTTTTAGGGCTTAAACGAATGTTACGGTCAATGCGAAATGATATGGATTTCTATTTTGCCGAAAGTGGCAAAGAAGCGTTAGAACTTCTCTCCGTCCAGGATATTAATGTTATTGTCTCTGATATGCGTATGCCTGGAATGGACGGCGCAAGTCTTTTAACTACAGTAATGGAACGTTACCCGCACGTTATACGGATAATGCTGACCGGACACGCCGATGACAAATCCATTTTGCAAAGTATCCCGGTAGTGCATCAGTTTCTAGCCAAACCAACGGATCCGGATACCCTGAAGGAAGTACTTTCCCGGGCTTGTGCACTTCAGGAAATGATTGGGAACAAACAGCTGAAATCTCTTGTTGCCAGCCTGGGTAATCTGCCGAGCCTACCTGAGGTGTATGCAGAACTTCATGAAAAAACCAAAGATCCGGAATGTGGCATTGCTGATATTGCTGCCATAATCGAAAAAGATCTGGCCATGTGCACTAAAGTTTTACAATTGGTTAATTCTGCCTTCTACGGCCTCTATAAAACTGTTGAAAGTCCGGCGCGTGCAGTCAACCTGCTGGGCCTGGATACGATAAAGTCACTGGTTCTTGGTGTCGGTATATTTACCGAGATGGGACCGGCCAAAGGCGATGGTTTTTCCATTGCTGCTCTTTGGAAACACAGTGTTATTACTGCCAATTTTGCTAAAAGAATTGCTCTTGCAGAATCCGCTGAAATGACTGTGGTTGAGAATTCATTTATAGCAGGTATTGTTCATGACGTTGGTAAACTTCTCCTCGTTTCAAGTCTTGGTGAGCAATATCTTCAGGCCGTTGAGGCGGCAGAATCTCAGTCCCAACCACTCTGTCAAGCAGAGCAACAGGTGTTCGAAGCTGATCATAGTGATGTGGGGGGATATCTGCTGGGATTATGGGGTTTGACGGGGGCAGTGGTTGAAGCCGTCACATTTCACCACAAATTGGAAAAATATCCAGAAGCGTCGTTTGGCCCCGCTCTAGCTGTTCATGCCGCTGATGTCTTTTACTATGTTTTGAACCCGGACAAATGTGTTGGGAAACCACCAGTAATCAATCACGCATATCTGGAGCAGGCAGGATTGACCGACAGAATTGACAAGTGGCTGGAAGTCTGCAAGGAAATCCAAACGGAAGGTGAATCGAATGGTTGATAAAAATATTTTTGTGGATGCTGAGTCCCACGTGCTGCAGCCAATTCAGCGGTAGATCTGCAACAAATTTCGAGCTCCAAACAGCATTTCGTGATGTAGAAGCTTTTCGAATTCTAAAAAATGGCGATTCCTTTGCAATCATTTGAGGTAAACTGCTGTTATGCAAAATCGGACATTAACCTTTATTCTGGCAGGAGGCGTAGGTTCTCGCCTATTTCCTCTAACATTAAGACGTTCAAAACCTTCAGTTCCTTTTGGCGGTAAATACCGGATTATTGATTTTACTCTGGCCAATTGCCTGCACTCTGGATTGCGAAGAATATTGGTGCTCACACAGTATAAATCCCACTCCCTTCATAAACATCTCAGGGACGGTTGGTCTATTTTTAATCCCGAATTGGGTGAATATATTACGGCAGTTCCGGCTCAGATGAACCGTGGCGATCATTGGTATGAAGGTACCGCCGATGCCATTTTCCAAAATCTTAATTTGATGGACCGCAGCCAGGCTGAGTATACCCTGATCCTTTCCGGTGACCATATTTATCGCATGGACTATGAGGCAATGCTCGGATTTCATAGGGATCATGGAGGGGATGTCACTGTAGCCTGTGTGGAGGTTTCTGTCCAAGAAGCAAAAGGTGCATTTGGTGTGGCCGTTATCAATGAACAGTTGCAAATTATCGGTTATGAGGAAAAACCGGAACAACCGACACCTCTCCCGAAAGATCCTGACAAAACTCTGGCCTCAATGGGCTTGTATGTTTTTCCTACAGAATTGCTGAAGCAGGTTTTGACAGAAGATCAGCACAATACTGCTTCGAATCATGATTTTGCCTCAGATGTCTTGCCGCTTTTGGTGCAAAATAAAAAAGTGTACGCTTATAAATTTGGCGGTAAAAAAGGCAGGGTGACTCAAGATCGCTACTGGCGGGATGTAGGAACTATAGACGCTTACTATAAAGCAAATATGGATCTTCTCAAGCCAGTTCCTCCGTTAGATCTTTATCAACCGGACTGGCCCATTCGCACCTATCAACCACAGACGCCACCCGCAAGGATTATTCCTGGAACCTCCGGGGATGAAGGTGTTTTCATTAGCTCAATGCTGGCAAGCGGTGTTGTGATTTCCGGCGGTAACGTCAGGAATTCTGTTTTATTTGATGGTGTTTATATTGATGATAAAGCAACTATTGAACAGTCAATACTGTTTGCAGGAGTTTTTGTTGGCGCCGATGCCGGATTGCGAAATTGTATAGTTGATAAAAACGTTAAAATTCCCCCTAAAGAGCAAATTGGTTACGATTTAGCCAAAGACCGACAACGGTTTACAGTTACAGAACAAGGAATTGTTGTAGTACCTGAAGGATTTATTTTTAGATAGAGACAGAAAATGATTACTTCCGATAATTTTGAGATATACCTCCTTGAAAAGATAGCTACGGGGCGGTAAAAGGTTTCAGTTTTTCGTTCAAAAAGAAACGATGGTCACATATAAAGTTACCTGTCTGTATGTATTTTTCAGAGCATAATGTAGATTAATTGTTGCAAATGATCGAAAAAAAATCAGAATAAATGGGTAGGCATAGAGGCGTCGCATGAAAAGTATACGAAGAAAAGACCGTGAAATAAAACCACAAGAAGCAATAGAGTTACTCGACTCCGCGGAATACGGCGTCTTGTCGACAGTTGACCAGGATAACCAGCCCTATGGCGTGCCTTTGAGTTATGTGTATAAAGATAACTGTATTTATTTCCATTGTGCTCTCAGTGGACATAAACTTGACAATATTACAACCAATTCAAAAGTATCTTTTTGTGTCGTTGGTAAGACAAAGATTTTGTCGGCTCAATTTGCCACTGAATATGAAAGTGCCGTGGCATTTGGCATTGCCTCGGAGGTTAAAGGACCAGAGCGGTATGATGCATTACTGTGGATTGTAAAGAAATACAGCCCAGCATGTATTGAAGAGGGCAAATTCTATATTGAACAAAAAGACAAGGCAACAAAAGTCTTCAAAATTGAAATTAAACATATCAGTGGAAAAGCGAGAAGATAGCCGAGTCCAGCCTATTCGTTGTGAGGTACATGTTCAACGTACCTTGTAGTAAATTGTTTTTTAAGTGAAAGCTGCTCAAGCTCGGAGCATTACCAACGTCAATATAGCTTACAGGTAATAGGCATTATGAAAACTGAGACCTTGCCGCGCTTCTCTCCAATTATTGTGCTGTTTATCGGCGTAATGGGGATTTCGTCAGGTTCAATTCTGGTGCGATTAGCGCAGGGCCAGGACATGCCATCGATAGTGATTGCAGCCTGGAGACTGACATTAGCTTCATTGGTTTTATTGCCGTTGGCACTGACAAAGCGACGATCTGAACTGAAACGGATGTCTGGGATTTCTTGGGGCTTTGCGATTCTTTCCGGGTTTATGCTGGCGCTGCATTTTGCCAGTTGGATTACCTCGTTGGCATATACGTCGGTGGCCAGCTCGACAGTGCTGGTAACGACATCACCACTTTGGGTTGGGCTGACAGCTCCCTTTTTGCTGGGGGAGCAATTATCACGACCCTTGAAAATCGGAATCGCCCTTGCAATGCTTGGCAGTGTATTGATTGGTGTGGCCGATGTGGTGGCGGTGGTAAATGGACGCTTTCAGTTCAGTTTCAATCAATTCACCAATCAACCCAACCCGCTCCTCGGCAATAGTCTGGCGCTTATGGGCGCGGTCGCGGCTTCTGCCTACCTGATTATTGGGCGTCGTTTGCGGCTTGGCATGTCTTTGTTAAGCTATACTGCCATTGTCTACTCTACTGCCGCCTTATTTCTTATAATTATGGCTCTTTTGCTTGGTCATAATCTATTTGGGTATTCAACTGATGCCTATTTTATCATGTTGCTGATGGCTCTTTTCCCTCAACTGATTGGACACTCCTCGTATAACTGGGCGCTTGGCTATCTCACAGCGGCGTCCGTCTCCATCGTCGTCATCGCTGAACCTATTGGGGCAACGCTGTTGGCCTTACTTATCTTCCAGGAAATCCCCAACGGGATGACCCTGGTGGGAAGCGGACTGCTTCTCACCGGAATTGTGTATGCTAGCCGACCTAATAAGAAACCAGTACTCGCTGTCACTTGAAATTCCAGCTTCATTGAAAAACATAACAACTTATGGTTGGATACAACTATGGCCAAAACACTGATCACCATCGGCATTATTCTCCTAGTCCTTGGTCTTTGCTGGCCATTGTTGCAAAAGATGAATCTGGGTCGGCTGCCAGGTGATTTTGTCTTTAAGTCCGGGAATGTTAAATTCTACTTTCCTCTGACCACGTGCATTATCATTTCTGTGGTGCTGTCGATCCTGTTCTGGATTTTCAAGAAATGATTTCTTGTTCCTGGCTCATGGATTGCGGCAAGGGAGTACTCTGATTAAGATAAGTTGTTTGTCTATCGGCGTTTTAAAAAGACAAGATAAGGTCAAAGATGGGGTGGCGGCAGGATAATCTTTAACCCGGTACTCAACTCGCTTGAGGGTACTATCAAAGAGAAAATTAAACGCATATTTGCATGGACCATAACACTATGCAGAATTGCGCTTGGATTAGTTGTCATCAAAGTAGGCTTTGATTTTGCCAGAGGTGCAGGGGCATTTTCTTACCAGGAAACAGATACTATTACTGGTATTTTTGTTATGATTATTGGTGCTTCTTTCGTTTTTTCGAGTTTGTTGCGTGATCTGTTTGACAGCTCTGAATGATTTGAAGCTGGAAAAGAAAAAAGGAATCAACCTTAAATTTGATTCCTTTTTTTGCATAAGGGGGCTCCAACAAATATAAAGCCAAGATATTGGAATGGGCACAATCGCTCAGTTTAAGAGTTCTTTACTCTGTTCAAGAGCGTCACTTGTTTCTACTTAGTTTCCATCCTGAAACGAGGCATTTTGCTCTAAATGTAGGCGTTCGATAAATTTAACCGCAGGCATATAGTCGATATTTCGAGGATTAAATTTTGAGAGCAACGACGAGTTAGGGAGAAATGGCCGTTTCAGGATGGAAACTACTTATAATTGATATTTATCACTGTACCCTCTGGGGGTGATCATCAAGTCCTTCCAGGTGAATGTTTGGCTATTGCCAATGATTACGGTTGATTGCATGCCGATCTCTTGCTTTAGCATTTCCATAAGCGTGGTAATAACGATTTTTTCATTATCACGGGTTGCCGCTGTAACAATGCCAACCGGTGTATTTGGGGCACGATGGGACAGGAATATCTCTCTTGCCCGAACTATCTGCTCGGTCCGTCGTTTCGATCTGGGGTTGTAAATGGCGGTGACAAAATCGGCATCGGCAGCAGCCTCCAGGCGTTTCTCGATAACTGCCCAAGGGGTGAGAAGATCAGACAGGCTGATTGCGGCAAAATCGTGCATGAGCGGAGCACCAAGTCGAGCAGCGCAGCTGTTGATGGCAGCAAGGCCAGGAATTATTTCAATTGTGCATGGATATTCAGCCTCTTTTGCCATTTCAAAAACCAATCCTGCCATGGCGTAGATGCCGGGATCCCCACCCGAAACGAGAGCAACCTGCTTTCCCGAGGAGGCTGTTTCAAGGGCTTTTCGGCAACGATCCACTTCTTTCATCATTTCTGATGAAATTACTTCCTTGCCTTCGAGAAATTCAGGAATTAACTCAAGATAGGTTTTGTAGCCGATTATAACATCGGCTTTTGCAAGCACTTCGCTTGCAGCAAGAGTCATATTTTTTACTGATCCTGGACCTGTGCCGACAACGTAAAGGGTACCTGAGCCACTGCCATGGTTACATTTTTCCATTTTCTTTTCCTGCTGAGTAGGTGATTACTTTGCGCGCTGAGCAGCGCTGTCGGTTCGGCAACGCCGATGGCTCCAACGGCTTTCAGTGCGGCAAAGGAAATTTCAAGATTATTAAGTGTATTTATTGTTTTGCTGTCAAAAAAATCAATTTTCCAGAAGTTTTCTTCTGCAAATTGCAACAGGCCAACTTCATCATTTTTTTTATCGATAGAAGCAAGGTTTTTAATACTGGCCCTGCTTAATTGCAATTCATTAAAAAGTTCGTTTAAGGCATCTTCGAACTCGGTTACAGGAGTGCCACGATTGCAACCGATTCCAACAACAAGGTTGCGGGGTCTGAAAACTGGACAGGGGAGCGCATCCTCAATGACAGGAGAAACAATGACATCAGCCTTGGCGGCATGATCAACCCGCATTAAACCGGTCGGTAAGGATGAGACTTCCACATCTGCATATAAGAAGAGTTGTCCCTGGTTGACGAGAAGAGTGGACAGTTCTGTTAATTTTTCCCGACTCGGGATGACAAGTTGCTGCGCCTTGACCCAGAGGTCGAGGGCAACAAGTTCCAGGGTATCCGAGGCGGTTGTAATAACCGGTGTCCCGCCGAGGAGCACTGCAACCTTTCTGGCAAGTGCATTGCCACCGCCAATATGTCCGGAAAGCAGGCTGATGGCATGGCGGCCTTTTTCGTCGAGTACAATAACACAAGGGTCGGTCAGTTTGTCGACGAGGAGAGGGGCAATGGCACGAACCACGATTCCAGCGGCCATAATGCAGATAAAACCATCATAGCACCGCCAATTTGCAGCGATTGTATCGGCAATTTTCTCCCCCGATCCTTTTTCAAGGAGGGTCGAATTGTCAAGTCTCGCACTGAGCTTTTCCGCAAGTTCTCTGCCGCCCCTGGTTATGGCAATAATGCCAATTTTCATGGACGATCGCTTCCCTGTCTATAGCCGTGGGTAAACGCTTCGTCATACAGTTTGGAAAGGGCAGGTGGTGGTCCCTCGGCCAGTACTTTGCCAACTGCAATGATCGCGGTCTTGGTTATCCCTGCCTCTTTCACCAGTGCTGCAATGGTGGCAAGTGTTCCTCGGATTTGTTTTTCGTCTGGCCAGCTCACTTTTTCAACAACGGCAACCGGCGTGTCTTTCGGATAACCTCCTGCCAGAAGATCGTTTATAACATCTTTGATCATACCGACACTGAGAAAAATCATCATGGTCGCCTGATGTGTTGCCAGGAAAGCCAGATTTTCTTTCTCCGGTACCGGAGTTCTGCCGCCGCGGCGGGTAAAAATCACTGTTTGTGAGACTTCCGGCAAGGTCAGTTCGGTCTTTAAGGCAGCGGCCGTAGCCAGTCCGGAACTGACGCCTGGAATCACACTAAAGGGGATACTTTTCTCGTTTAAAAGGGCAATCTGTTCATTAATGGCTCCGTAGATCGACGGATCACCGGTGTGCAAACGCACGATCTTTTTGCCAGTCTGCCAAGACTGCAAAATGATAGCAAAGACCTCGTCCAGGTTGAGCCCGGCCGAATCGTGGATTTCGGCTTTCAGGCCGGTAATAAGTGCTTTGGGGACGAGGCTGCCTGTATAAATGACAACATCGGCTTCGCTCAGTAACCGTTGTCCCTTCACCGTAATCAGCTCCGGGTCACCTGGTCCGGCGCCGACGAAATGGACCGTATGAGTTATACCAACCGCTGTCACTATCTTATCATCTACTTCTTTCATCGTGTTCCTGTCATAATGGTTATCGGATTGAAGTCAAAAATCCTGCCGTCCGGCTCCGTTCGGGTAACTTTTAGAACTGATGAGGAAACGGTGAACCCATGCTTTTTCATCAGTTCCGGTGCTGCCTGTACAGTTTTTTCGATCACGCCATTTATTACCAGACGGCCATCGCTTTCTAAACGTTTGTCAAGCAGGTCGACTATATCCGGGAGAGAACCGCTGCTCCCTCCAATAAAGACCCGACCAGGATTTGGAAGATGAGCAAGCGCCTCTGGAGCCCTGCCAAAAACGGGTACTATATTGTAACAACGGAATTTGACAATATTATTTTTTATATTCTCAAGTTCTTCCGCTTTATGTTCGATAGCATAGACGGTGAGTTCCGGGTTTGATCTCGCTGCTTCAAGAGAAAGAGAGCCGCTGCCGGCACCGATATCCCAAAAGACACCCTTCTTCGGCAGTTGGAGTTGGTGTAACGTTGCCGCCCTGACCTCATTTTTGGTAATAAGCCCACGGCTGTGCTGAATTGAATTTTCCGTTAGACCAAACCGATAGACACTGTTGTCTGAGGCTGATGGGGACCAGCAAACACACAATATTAAGGGAGGAAAATCGCTGTTTGCTGCCTTCAAGAAGGTTACCTTGAAAAACGTTTTCAGTCTCAAGTCCGAGGTCTTCGGCGACCATCATTTTGATCGTATCGGGCAAAACATTTTCTCCGATGAGTCGCAGGTAATCAAGCAGCTGGCTGGCAATTCTATCGGGACTGTTGTTACTATCTGTCAGGACCAGGTTTTTTTCATTGGTTAATAATAAGCCTGGCGTGTGGATCGCGTTGCGGCCGTGTAGGCTGGTAATCTTGGCGTCATCCCATGGTATTTTGAAGAGGGCGCAAGCCCTTTGTAAGGATGATAATGCGGGATGTACTTGCACAGTATCTTTTGGAAATTCAGCCAGTAACCGACGGCCAATGCCATAAAAAAGCGGATCGCCGCTGGCCAGTACCGCCACGTTGCCTTCCTGCAAAGCGGCACGAATAGCAGCAAGAGCTGTAGGAAGGGGAGTGATTGCCACACTTCGACCTGGAAGGTGGGCTGCTAACTCGAGAAACCGTTTCGTGCCAACAAATAAGGTGCATTGGGCCAATATTCTATCCTGTTCTGAGGACAGGATGGAATCGGCGATTCCCAGGACAAAAAGTTTATACATGAGTGATGAGTTCCGCCTTGTGATTTACCAGGTAAACCTTCACCTCGGTGCCGGTTACCTTCTGACAATATTCCCGGGCCTTGAGGCAGACTGCTTTCACCAGTTCATCTTTTCCGGCTGCTTCAACATGAGTGTACATCTCCCTGGCGGTATTGGACTGTTCGATTTTTTGTAACAGATCGTCTTTGGCGCCGAGGCTGGCGAGCAGTTTTGCACCGTCCTCTACCTCCAAAGCGCCGTTACGCACATGGGTCTGTGGAATACATAAGGCCGCCTTCATGATTTTTGCCCACATCCCTGCCAGGTGAATGGTTTTGAAATTTCTCAAAGCAGCTTCTTTTAGGGAAAATTCAAGATAGTCGCCCATCATTGCATAAGCTTCTTCCTGTAGATTAAGGATTTGCTGTGCGCCTTTTTCGGAAGTTCTGCCCGTGGAAAGAACGATGTCTGAGAGACCAGCTTCTTTAGCAACATCCATAGATGCTTTGATGGTGGCCGTCCAGGCGTCGGCAGAGATTGGGCGGACAATGCCGGTGGTGCCAAGAATCGATAAGCCTCCCAAGATGCCCAGTCGTTTATTGAGCGTTTTTTCGGCCAACTCTTCACCATTAGGGATAGAGATAGTGACGGTGAGCCTTTCATCAACTGCTATTTCCCGAACAGCATCGACAATCATCTGCCGGGGAACGGGATTAATGGCCGGTTGTCCAACTTGTATGGAAAGTCCAGGTTTTGTGACCTTCCCTATACCTTTACCACGACATAACAGGACATTTTCCAAAAAGACGCATTCGTCAGAAGGTTTGCTTGCATGACCGGATGTGACGGTTGCTTCGATCTCAGCACCGTTTGTCACGTCTGGATCGTCACCTGCATCTTTTATTATCGATGCAGTTGCCGAGTAAATCCTGCCATCTTTGCTGTTATCAATTTGGCAATGATGGACAGCAAAGATTTTTCGGCTTCCATCAGGAAAAGGGATCTCGATATCTTTAGGGCATGAGCCATCAATTAATGTAAAAGCTGCAGCTTTTGCCGCCGCTGCAGCACACGAACCAGTGGTAAAGCCACTTCTGAGGCGCTTTTTTGCAACCATGACTATTCCGCAGCAAGACGGATAAGAGCATTGACAATTGCAGCGGCAACCGGACTACCGCCCTTGCGACCAAGGCTTGTTATATAGCAATTGTTTTCTTCTACGAGCAGGTCTTTTGATTCGGCTGCATTGACGAATCCTACCGGGACACCCACAACAAGCGGAGCATTTGCCGGAGAGAGGTTAGCAAGGCTTCTAATCGTTTGGACCAGGGCAGTTGGTGCATTACCCATAGCGACGATACCAATATTTGGGTTAAGCGACATCTCGATGGCTATTTCCGAGCGAGTCTTGTTTTCTGCCTTGGCACGGTCAGCTACCTCCGGATCGGCGACTCGACAGATCACTTTCCCTCCCCATTTGGCGAGCATTGTCTTACTGATCCCTGCGGCCACCATGGTTACATCAGTGAGAATGTCTTTCCCTTCACGAATGGCTTTAATCCCGGCTTCGATTGCTCCGGGCGAAAAGCGCATATTATCTCGGAAAGAAAAATCACCGGTGGCATGGATAACCCGTTGGATGATCTTAAACGTTTTCTCGTCAAGGTCGGTAGGGCCAAATTCCTCTTTAATTATTCTAAAGCTCTCCCGTTCAATATCTCCAGGAAGTATTTTTTGCAATGTAGCAGCCATAATATCACTCTCGGCAATAATTAATAAATTCACTTGCCACTTGCGGCGCGAAACCGAAGTGCAGATGCAGGTAGCCACCAAGGGCCTTTTTGTAACTGTAGCCTTCGCTTGTGCCGTTATTAACTTCATAGACACGTTCAATATGTTCCGGCATTTGGTCAATATTGGAATAATGAAACTCGTGGCCTCGTAAAACAGTACCAGGAGGGCCAAAACAACAAGCCGATCGTGTTTGGACTTCTCTGTAACCGAGACTTGCCCTGGTCTTTTGCATACGGGCCTTTACGGGAAAGGCGCCGACCATTTTGTGAAAGCAATCATCCTGATCAACGATGCCTTCGGTGAGATACATAAAGCCGCCACACTCAGCATAGACAGGTCGGTCGTTTTCGATCCACTCCCGGATCGCGGTTATCATCGGCAGGTTATTGCTTAACATGTGTGCATACAACTCAGGGTAACCTCCACCAAGATAGAGGGCGTCGAGATCGTCTGGCAGATTTGAGTCTGTGAGGGGGCTGAAAAAAATCAGCTCACATCCAGCTGCGCGCAAAATGTCAAAATTATCTTCATAGTAAAAACAGAAAGCTTTGTCCCGTGCAACACCAATTCGACATCGACTCTTCCGCGAACTGACAGGCGGTAAGGCAACGGATTCAGGACCACTGCTAAAAAGTTGTTCAATCCGGTCCAGATCGATGTATTCGGCAACAGTATTGGCCAGAAGTTGTATTGCTTCCGGGCTGAGAGGTGCTTCGTCCTCGGTCAGAAGGCCCAGGTGACGACTTGGGATGGAGAACTCAATCGTTCTGGGCAGATATCCGAGGATTTCTGCATCACAGTGTTCCCTGATAGCATCGCTGACGAGTTGCAAATGCCTCTTGCTGGCAATTCGGTTGAGTATAATTCCTTTGGGGGCCGCTTTAGGCCGCAGAGTTTCAAATCCTTTGACGATGGCTGCAGCACTCTCGGCCATGGACCGCACATCAAGAACCAGAAGACCTGGAATATCCAAAGTTTCTGAAAGAGAACCGCTGGACGAAATCCCACCGTCAAACATGCCCATAACCCCTTCAATGATGGCTATGTCGGCATCTTGGCTATTGAGTGAGAGTGTTTTTCTGGAAAATTCCTCGCCACTCATCCACAGATCAATGTTGCGTGATACCTTGCCTGTGATAAGCCTGTGCAAACCGGGATCGATAAAGTCCGGGCCGCATTTGAAGGGCTGCACCGAATAGCCCCTTTCTCTGAAGGCTGCCATCAGTCCCAACGCGACCGTGGTTTTACCCGAACCGCTGGAGGTGCCTGAGACAATAAATGTGGGGATTCTTTTGTTGGTCATTTGCTTTTCTTTTTCTACTTTTTATTGTCTCTTCTTTCGTGGGTAGAAAAGTGCATTGAGCTGTTCGATTCCATCCATGATACGAAGGGTAGGGCGGGACACCAGCTCTTCCTCAATGAGATACACCCGTCCATCACGCACCGCTTTAATAGCTCCGAAACCCGGTTCATTCATGATGGTCTTTACGTCCACCGGGTTCATCCTGCCATGCTGGGCCAGAAAAATATCAATCTCCGACCCGTGACTGAGGAGCTGCTCTTTACCGAAGATAGCAATATTTGTATTTCGCACTTGCTCGGCGTCGGCCGCTATATTGATAGCTCCAGCCTGCTCGAGAACAAAGGTGCCAAGACTTTCAGGGGCAAAGGTTTTCATTTTTTTATGGATCGATTGGAAGTAAACTTTTGGCCGCTGGTCAAGTTTTATACCTTTAAGACTGTCCTGAATAACCTTAAGACGGGATGTGAAAACTGCAATCATCTCTTCTGCCTGGGCCTCATGTCCGGTTAGAATTCCAAGATCCTGCCAATAGCCAAACATTTCATCGATATTGTTTGGCTGCAGAGAGATTACGACAATGCCTGCCCGCCTTAGGGTATCGATGAATTGCGGATAGGATCGTTCGATCATCGGGCGAACCAAAACCAGATCGGGGTGCAGGGCGATAAATTTTTCCGGATCCTCCCGGTAAGAAAAACGTGGCTTGCCGGTAACTGATGCCGGATAATTATCCGAACTGGAGACTCCTACCAGGAGATTTTCCGCCCCAAGACTACAAAGATTTTCTGTGTGGGCTGTATAGAGAGAGATGATCCTTTTGAATGGTTTGGGCACACTGATGGTTTGCCCGGAGCTGTCAACAATGGTTTTTACATTGTCAGCTGCTGCTAGACCAGGCGGGATCAGCCAGAAAAGTAAAAAGAGGAAGATGCTAAGTGGGGAAGATGACGTCACTATTCCGGAGTTGTTTTTTATTAGAGACATTAGAATCTATTATTCCCAATATTGAAAGCTTACCTGCTGGGCCTTATTGAAGGGGTCTATAACCACCTTCGCCTGTACATCGAATACCTGGGCAATCGTTTCCGCTGTCATGGTTTCAGCAGTTGGACCATGTCGGAATATCTGTCCATCTTTCATAAATATAAGCTGATCACAATAAGCTGCGGCCAGATTAAGGTTATGGATAACGGCTACAACCGTCCTTTCTTCAGTCTGGACGAGACTGCGGGCGATATTAAAAATCTGCAGCGTGTATTTTACATCAAGACTTGAAGTCGCCTCGTCAAAAAGCAGAACCGGGGCGTTTTGGGCTAAAGCCCGCGCGACCACTGCTCGCTGTTTCTGTCCGCCGGACAGGCTGTTGGTGTAGCGATCCCTGAGATTGCCGATGCCGATGCATTCTATGGCTCGATCAACGCAGAGCCAATCATTCTCGGAGGGTGATGAGAAACGATCAATGTGAGGATGTCGACCCATGAGAACTATCTCTTCCACGGTAAAACCAAAGCCAGTATCGAATTCCTGTGGGACGAGAGCAAGCTGTTGGGCTAGATTTCTTTTTGAGTAGTGATTGAGTTCTTTCCCCTTATACAAGATAGTGCCGGTGAGCTGTTTTTTGGTACCGGTGAGGAGATCAAGAAAGGTTGTTTTGCCGCAACCGTTCGGACCAACGATCCCGTAAAACTTGCCGCGCTGCAGTGTGAGATTGACATCGTCCAAGACTGGGGTGGTACCGTAGGCAAAAGAAACATCTTTAAGATCAAAAAGAGGGCTGAAGAGAGCATCACTACTCATAGCTTTTCCCCTTTTGTTTCTGTCTGAAAATAATGCAGAAAAACGGCCCGCCGATGAGGGCCGTCAGCACTCCGATGGGAACCTCCACCGGCAGAACTGCACGGGTAACGGTATCTGCTAAAAGCAGTAAAATTGCCCCAGCCAGGGCGGAGACCGGCAGAAGTTTGCGGTTATCGGGACCTACCAGGTAGCGCATAAGGTGAGGTACGATCAGGCCGATAAAGCCGATGATGCCGGTAACAGCAACGCAGATGGCAGCAACAAGAGAAGCAGTAAGCAGAAGGATTTTTCTAACTTTGGCTGTCTCCACTCCGAGGGTGTCCGAGGATCGCTTGCCAAGGCTCATAATATTAAGATCCCGGCCATAGTAGAGCGTCACTAACATCCCAAAGATGAGGGCAGAACCAACCAGCAGTACCCCACTCCAGGTACTAGATGCAAAGCTGCCCATCAACCAGAAAATGATGATGGCCACCTGTTCGTCGGCAAGATATTTAAGAAAACTGATACCTGCTGACAGTATGGCCCCGACAATTACCCCGGACAGAATAAGGGTCTGGGCGGAGATCTGTCCGTTAAAGGTGGACAGACGCATCACCAGGAGCAGGGTAAGAATAGCCCCGACAAAGGCAAAAATTGGTGTTGAAAAGTGGCCGAGCATGGAGACGTTGGCTAGAAGCGCCAAAGAAGCACCAAAGGCAGCACCGCTGGAAATACCAAGCGTATATGGATCGGCAAGTGGATTGAGTAAAATACCCTGATAAATTACTCCGGAGAGTGCCAGCCCTGCACCGACCAGAGCAGCAGTGAGAATTCGTGGCAACCGGACATCAATTACCACGTAGGAAATGGTTTTATCAATACCATCAATAAAGGAGGAATCTCCGAAAAGGTTTGCCCCTATAACCTTGAGAATGTCTCCCGGTGCGATCATCATATACCCCATTCCTGTCGAGACAATAATTGCCAGGACAGTGAAGAAAAGTAATGTGAGTGTGAGAAAGAGAAATTTTTTTTCTGAATGACGATACATTGTTTTCTCGATCAGCGGGGGTTAACTTCAATTCAAGCTATAAAATAATAAATAACTGCAACAAGGATCACACTAAAAGCTCTTGTTAGCTGGCTGACAGTGACGAGTTCCATTGCCAGTTTAGGGGCGAAAATCCCGGTATAGTAAGGTAGTTGATGGCGAATAGCCCTGATCGGAGTCGAGAGAATATTACCAACCAGAAGAGCCAGCACCACCTCTTTCGAAGTGAGACTGTTTTGCGCCAGCAGAACACTTGCGGCTGTCAATCCTGCCGAAAATTCGGTCGTCACATGTAAAACGACAATACCTAGGCTCTGTGGGTTGAGCCAAGACAGGAACCATGCCTTGTTGGCGATGAACTCTTCTACCCAGGTAAATAAACCATACCTGTTGAAAAGAAAAAAGAGCAGATATACCGGGACCATGAATAACATGATTTTGCCAATACGTTTTTTAAGCCGCTTGATGCTCTTGGTAAAAGCAGTTTTCCAGCCAATTGAGGCCTTTTGAGAAAAAGGTATTTCACAGTTTTGGTCGCAAGCAGGAAGAAATAGTCTGCCAGCAAGGACAACAACGATTGTCTGCAGGATGGCGGCACTGAAGGTTATTCCGACATAAAAAAAAGCAGCGGTTTTGATAAGTGGTGCGGTGAGAAAAAAAACAGTCGGCAGATGAAGGAAAAATCTCGGTAAAGAATTGAACAGATTGGCGAGAATCAGTTCTTTTTTACTCATCTGTCCTTTTTCAAATGCTTCAGCGAGCATTGTGTTGGCAGAGACTCCCGAAAAAAAAGCCACCGAAAAGCTGGCCCCGGTAATTGCCGATAATCTACCGATTCGAATCAGAGGACGTGCAAAGGTCGCCAGCCGGTTCGTCCAATTCAGGCTCTCAATAAAGTTGGCAATAAATAAGCCAATAGCTATGAAGAAGGTAATTCTGATGATCGGCAGAACAACCTGCGGCCAAATCGCGGTTATGAGTTCCTGTTCCATTGGATAAAATTGAGGTAACAGATTGAGTTTACTCAATGTAACATGACACTGAGGGATAATGAGCGTTTCGAGTTTAACGGCCGATACTACACCTCAAAACTTATAAAGAAAATAATTTTTATTAAAAAGAGTGTTCTGGATGATTTACCGGATCGTTGTATTGAAAGAGCAGATCCAGAGGATTTTGGTGCGTTATAAAGTAGTTGACTTTCTCTTGTGCTGTTGCTTAAATGTGACGGTTTTCAGGTGCTTTGAAAAAGCTTAAGAGGGAACCTCGTGTGAGTCGAGGACGGACCCGCCGCTGTAACCGGGAACAGATTTCACGTTTGGCCACTGGGAGCATATCCTGGGAAGGTGTGAAAGATGGATGATCCGGAAGTCAGAAGACCTGCCTGAAATGACGGTACATGTCATCCCGCGGAAAAGGATGCATATCGATACGAGGAATAACAGGGACTCCCCGGATCATAAATTATGATTCGGGGATTTTTTTTATTCTCCGGGGTCTGACGTATTCATTCGGTGGAGGATCTCTTTATGTTGCAGAAAGTAAGTAAAGCCCTTTTCGTTTCTCTTTTCATACTATATCTGGGCTCCGGCTTTGCCGTAGGCGCTGATAAATCCTTGATCAAAGGCAAAACTGCCATTGTACTTGCTCACTTCGGTACCACTGTGCCGTCAGGCATAAAGGCCATCATCAATATTGAAGAACAGATCAAAAAAGCCTATCCCGATACTGAAGTTCGAATTACTTTCACCTCAAACATTGTCCGCTCGGTGTGGAAAAAAAGAAGAGCCGAAGAGAAGAAGTGGCTGGATCAAGGTATTCCCCCTGAAATTCTCAATGTTAAAAATATCATTCAGACCATGGGGGATCTCCAGGAAGAAGGGTATCGCAATATAATTGTTCAGCCAACCCATATGTTCTTTATGGAGCAATCCCATGATCTGGCCAGTTACATCAGAGGATTTGAATCCATTCGAACCATGAAGGCGAAATGGCGTCCGTTCGATAATATGGTTATGGGTCGGCCTGTGTTGGGGATGCCGGGTGACAGATACAATTATCACGACGACGTTACAATAGCGGTGAAAACATTTGAAAAGCATTTAGCCGAAGCCAAAGAACAAGGAGCCATCCTGCTGTATATGGGCCATGGAAACAAACACTGGTCTACCGGTATTTATGGGGAAACACAGAAAGAAATACGTAAAGAATATCCAGGAGTGGATACTTTTATTGGTGTGGTCGAGGGGCTTCCTTCTCTGGATGACGTTATTGCCCAAATGAAACTTACTAAAAACAAAAAAGTTATATTGCGTCCACTTATGATCACCGCCGGGGACCATGCAAAAAATGACATGGCTGGCCCTGAGGCTGATTCATGGAAGTCGATTTTAACCGCAGAAGGATTTGAGGTGCATCCAGTACTGGAAGGGCTGGGTTCAAATGATGCATTTGTTGATATTTTTATCAAGCACATTGCTGATGCTGCTCGGGAGAGAGGGATCTCCCTTAAATAGTTTCCATCCTGAAGCGGCCCTTTTACCCTAACTTTTCGTTGTTCTCAAAATTCAATCCTCGGAATATCAAGTATATGCCTGCGGTTAAATTTTTCGAACGCCTCAATTTAGAATAAAAGGCCTCGTTTCGGGATAGAAAATAAATGGTATTTTGGGGACATTGTGAAGTTTGTTTATCCCTCGGAGCATTCCGAGTAGGGATGTTTTCAGGGTAGACAGAAATTAACTCCGGCAAACGATTAGATCGCCGGGACTTAGTTCGGTACTCTCTTAGGGGATTACGTAACATCGAACTAATCTCAACAGAAGGTGGGTAATGCAAGGGACGTTTTATGTTGTTGGTGTAGGTCCGGGAGATCCGCAGTTAATGACCTTGAAGGCTGCAAGAATTCTGGAAGATTGTGCGGTCTGGTTTGTCCCTTCTGCCTTTGAGAATGGTGGCAGCATGGCCCTTAAAATTGCCTCAGGAGCAGTCAGTAGTAAAGGAAAGACGATTCTCAGTCACCATTTTCCAATGAAACAGATATACAGAGGTGGCACTCCTGATCTGGAAGTGAAGAGTGCCTGGCAGGAGGCGGCAAAAACGATAATGGCGTCTCTTGCCGAGGGTCATGATGTGGTTTTTCCAACGCTTGGTGATCCGGCTATTTACTCCACCGGGTTTTATGTTTGTGAAACTTTGCAAGAATGTGGTTCGCCGTTTAAGGTTGAGATTGTACCCGGGGTTTCTGCCATAGGAGCTACTTCTGCGGTTGCCGGTTTACCCCTTTGTCTCGGAGACGAGCGTCTGGTGGTCATCCCGGCAACTTTTGAAAATGAGCGTATTCGTGAGATACTTGAGTTGAGCGATGTGGTAGTTTTCATGAAGGTATATAAAGTGATGGATCGCTTGGTAGGATTACTGGAAGAGCTTGGTCTTGCGGATAATGCAGTTCTTGTTGAACGTTGTAGTCTGGATGACCAAAAAATCTGGACTGACGTTCGCGATGCGGTCGCCCACGATATCCATTACTTCTCAACTATGGTGGTGAGAAAAGACAGGCGTGGGTGAGAAGTTGCCACACCCCAACCCGCATTTCCAATGAACATTTTAGCAACTGCCAGGAAGTACTTGATATCAGATTATAACTGGACAGTCTTTGTACGACTGAAACCAGACACAATGTTCATTGGAAATGCGGGTTAAATGTCGTTTTTATTGGTTACTAACGAATTATCGCCCTTTTCGCGTGGAACCCGCCTTTTGCCGTAGTGTTTGGCATGAGGGTAGCCCCCATAGCCATAAGGGTTCCCGGGCTGGTTACTGAATTGCAACCCGTTTGACAGTCGTCTCCAAGAATAGCTCCCAGTTTGCGTCTGGAGGTGTTGATTAGCTCTCCTTGGTAAATAACAGTCACATTACCGGGTAAAAACTTGAGATTGGCCAATTTTGTTCCTGCTCCGAGGTTAACATTTTTGCCCAAAATTGAATCGCCGAGGTAGGAAAAATGACCGGCTTTGGCATCGTTTAATAAGATAGAGTGTTTTATTTCAGTGGCGTGCCCCAGAATACATCTTTTACCGGCAAGACAATATCCCCTAAGGTACGCTCCCTGTCGTACTTCACTCATATCGCCAATTATTGCTGGGGATTTTATCATTGCGCCGGCTTCTATGAGTACTCCTTTACCGAGGGCTATCTTGTTGCCTAATAGAATAGCCCCGGCCATAATTACTGAGGCACCCTCGAGTAACATGCCTGCCCGTCTTATCTGTAATCCTCCTTTGGTAGTGTCGCCATAGATGACATCGAGGTCGTTAAAACAGAGTGTTTGGCCTTGATGAATGATAATATGTTCTGTGAGAGGTACACCGTTTCTGATGTACACATTATCGTATTTAGGATATTGGTATGCATCCATGTAATCTTTCAGATCATTAAGTGGTTGCCATACATGATCTTCTGGATTAAAAAGCTGACGGTCCGAGAATTCTGATAAATCAAAAAAAGATTGCGTGGTTAGCATATTATCCTCTTAACGTTTACGGAGTGTTGAGTATCTTGGTAATTTGTTTTTTACCCTTCAAAGGGTCGGTAAAAAGAATATGAATGAATTTGCGAAGGTACTTGCACCTCCTTTGTGGGGTGTTAATGTGTCTGTACATGAGTATTTTACTATGAGTAAAATACTCCAAGAGTTCAAGGAAATTAAGAGAACGGGGTTCTAAAACCTGGTCTTGACTTAAGTAATTCGGATGTTTAGTATTTCCGAGGCTTGCACTATTGTACAAATGCGAAGGTGCTAACTCGCTGAATATAGGCAAAATTACAGTACTATTAACTGATCAGTATACGCGGCGCGGATTTCGGTCCAGGACTCTCGTTAAGCGTTTTGCAGGAGGATTGAGTGGAATTTAATGATTCATTAAGTATTGGTATGGACGATTTCTCAAATAATGAAGAAATGGAAATACCGGAAGTACTGCCCATGATGGCGGTACGGGATGTCGTTGTCTTTAATTATATGATTATCCCTCTTTTTGTCGGTCGTCCTGGTTCCGTTGAAGCGGTTAATGAGGCTCTGGGAACAAATAAATTACTTATGCTTGTCACCCAGAAAGATGCCACAAAAGACAATCCGAAGGTAGAGGACCTCTACGATATTGGTATGGTCTGCGTGGTGATGCGGACATTGAAATTACCGGATGGCCGCCTCAAGGTTCTGGTTCAGGCAATGTCCAAGGCCAAAATTAAAGAATTTATCAGAACTGAACCCTCTTACCAGGTATCCGTAGAAGTTATTGAGGATGTCGAGGCTGAAGAGGTTACCGTTGAAGTAGAAGCTTTGATGAGAGCGGTAAGAGAACAGACCGAGAAAATAATGTCTCTACGTGGCATTCTTTCTGCTGATCTGATGATGATCATCAATAACATCGAAGATCCGGGCCGACTTGCTGATTTAGTCGGGTCGAACCTGCGGCTGAAAATTTCTGAATCTCAGAAAATTCTTGAGGAAAGTGATCCTGTTGAAAGGCTGAGACTGGTGAGTCAGCTGTTGACCAAGGAACTTGAGGTTTCTACTGTTCAGGCCAAGATTCAAAATGATGCCAAGGAGGAAATGAGTAAATCTCAGCGTGAATATTTCCTCAGAGAACAGTTGCATGCTCTGCAGAAAGAGTTGGGTGATACTGATGACCGGTCTCAGGAGATAGATGAACTCGAGCGGAAAATCAAAAAAGCCAAAATGCCCAAAAACATCCGTAAGGAGGCAAAAAAACAGTTGAGCCGGATGGAGATGATGCATCCGGATTCCTCTGAGGCGACGATTATACGAACCTATATCGATTGGATTCTTGATGTTCCCTGGAAAAAAAGTACTAAAGATATGTTGGATCTGGTTCAGGCCAAAATAATCCTCGATGAAGATCATCATGGGCTTGATAAGGTGAAAGAACGTATTTTGGAATACCTGGCAGTGCGTAAACTGAACCAGACGACTAAAGGGCCCATTCTTTGTTTTGTCGGTCCTCCTGGTGTCGGAAAAACATCTCTTGGAAAATCCGTAGCCCGCGCAATGGGTCGAAAATTTCATCGTATTTCTCTTGGTGGTATGCGAGACGAAGCCGAAATTCGAGGACATAGGCGGACATATATTGGTGCGATGCCGGGGCGTATTGTTCAGGGATTGAAAACTGTCGCGACCAATAATCCCGTCTTTATGATGGACGAAATTGACAAGCTCGGTTCTGATTATCGTGGCGACCCATCTTCCGCGCTTCTTGAGGTACTCGATCCGGAACAGAATTTTGAGTTTTCCGATCACTATATGAATTTACCCATAGATTTGTCGAAGGTGATGTTTATCACTACCGCCAATATGAGCGATACCATACCGGGACCGCTTCTCGACAGGATGGAAGTGATTCGTCTTTCCGGGTACACTCAGGAAGAAAAGGTTGTCATTGCCAGGCGGTATTTGCTCCCCCGACAGTTGAAACAAAATGGACTGAAGCCACGGCAGATTCGAATGGATGATAGTACCCTGCTTTACATGGTAACCCATTACACCTATGAAGCAGGTCTTAGAAATCTTGAACGCGAAATAGGTAAGGTCTGTAGAAAGGTTGCCCGCAAGGTGGCGGAAGGTGGTAAGGGACCCTACAGCGTTTCGGAACGAAATCTGAACAGCTATCTTGGACCCCCGAAAACAATTCCTGAATCCGAGCTTGAAAAGCTCGAACAGCCAGGTCTTGTTACAGGACTCGCCTGGACTGAGGTTGGTGGGGAAATCCTGCAGATCGAGGTGAATATAATGCCTGGTAAAGGAAAACTTCTTATGACCGGCCAGTTGGGGGATGTTATGAAGGAATCCGCCCAGGCAGCACTGACATATTGCCGAAGCCGCTCCGAGGAGTTGGAGGTAGCAGAAGATTATTTTGATAAGATTGATTTGCATATCCATGTTCCGGCCGGTGCTATTCCCAAAGATGGTCCTTCGGCAGGTATTACCATGGCGACGGCTTTGTACTCTGCAATTACAAAGAGGACTGTAATCAGTCATCTGGCGATGACCGGTGAGGTAACCCTACGTGGTCGTGTGCTTCCTATCGGCGGTCTGAAAGAAAAGGCATTGGCGGCGTTACGTGCTGATATTAATAAGGTTATAATCCCGGCACAAAATGAGAAAGATCTTGAAGAAATTCCAAAAGATATCAGAGACAAAATGGAATTTTTTCCAGTAAAAGACATGGACGAAGTTGTCAGGATCGCTTTTCCTAAAATCCCTCAAAAACGAACGACGAAAGTCAGTGACAAGCTGAGTGGGAGCAGTGACTGAGTCTGATCTTCAACACAATTCGGCAACTATCAGCCGGAGCAGGCGGATTTTTATTTGGACCATCCGCCTGCTTGTTCTTGTTCTGGTGATAGGCGGCGGTTGGTTTGCGTACTATGGATTTACACCAGGTCCGGCAAATGATGCCAAAACAGTAGTCGTCACTATTCCAAAGGGGACATCTGTTCGTGGGATCAGTGAGATTCTTGCTCACGACGGTATCATTCGCGCTGATATCAGGTTCCTTTTGTTGGCAAAAGTTTCAGGTTATGGCAGTAGGCTGCAGGCAGGTGAGTTCCTCCTCCACACCGGTATGAAACCTGGAGCGGTGCTGAGAGAACTTGCTTTTGCTAGATCCATTGAGTACTCAATTACTATTCCCGAAGGTCTTCGTGCAGCTGAAATTGCTGAGATTTTCGGAGAATCCGGCCTGTGCGACCCTCAAAGATTCCTCAAATTCGTCTCCGATGCATCATTTATAGAAAAATTAGGTTTTGATCGTCTCGATAGCCTTGAAGGGTATCTTTTCCCGGACACCTACCTTCTTACGAGGGATATGGGTGGTGCTGAAAACATAATTCCGATTATGGTGAAAAGATTCAATGATGTGTGGGGGGAATTATCGGCAGGACTTAAAGAAAAACCGGACTTGGAAGAAACGGTTATACTTGCTTCAATTGTGGAAAAGGAAACCGGTGCACCTGAAGAAAGACCATTGATTGCCGGTGTATTTCGTAACCGACTGCAGTTGGGAATGCGTCTTCAGTCCGATCCTACCGTTGTTTACGGCAGTAATAAATTTACAGGATCAATCACTAGAGCTGATCTCCAAACACCTACTCTCTATAATACCTACACACGTTCGGGGCTCCCTTTCGGCCCAATTTGCAATCCGGGCAAAGAAGCGCTTAAGGCTGTTTTACATCCCGCTTCGACCAAGGACCTCTATTTTGTCTCAAAAAATAACGGTACACACTATTTTTCAACAACATTGGCCGAACATAATAATGCCGTACAAAAATATCAGAGGAATAATTCTGGTAAAAAAGGTAAAACAGATACAGAAGCTAACCCCCAATAAACGGGATGAGTGCTAAACTAGTTTCTATCCTGAAATGAGGCATTTTATTCTAAATTGAGGCGTTCGATAAATTTAACCGCAGGCTTATAACTAATATTCCGAGGATTAAATTTTGAGAACAACGAAGAGTTGGGTTAAAAGGGCCGTTTCAGGATGGAAACTAGAATATTTTGGCCACTAAAAAGAAATAACCCGCATTTGTCACCAGCGAAGGTTGGTGGATATGCGAGAAGCGAAAAAATATTTATGAGATGTAAGGGCTGGACGATATAACATGGTCGTTGATGGGAGAAAACGGTGAAAATTGCCCTAGTGCAGATTAACCCGGTTATAGGTGATTTTGAAAAAAATTGCGGAAAAATTAAGTCTTGGTCAGAAAAAGCAGTAACACGCGGTTGTGATCTGGTTATCTTCCCTGAACTCGCTATTTCCGGCTATCCTCCTCAGGATCTTTTGGAAAGAAGCGCTTTTCTGGCGGCCCATGAGATTGCAATGAGTAAGCTGCTCGGTGATTTGCCTGATCTTGATGTCATGTTTGGATGCTTCGAGCGGCGGGAAGGGCAAAATGGGAAAAAACTGTATAATTCAGCAGTGGTTGCACGAAAGGGTGAAATTATCTTTCGGGCCAGAAAACAATTGTTGCCATCTTACGATGTTTTTGATGAAACTCGCTACTTTGAACCAGGATCACCTTCCGAGCTGTATGAATTGAAGGAATTCAAATTCGGGGTCACTGTCTGTGAAGATGTCTGGAGTGAGGAGGTAATGGAGTATGACATCGAACCCATCGATGCGATTTTGTCTCTTGCCGCCAAACAACAGGAAAAGATTCATGGAATAATTAATATTTCCGCCTCTCCATTTCAACGCAATAAAGAAGAAATAAGAAAGAGTATCTTTCAAAAAATCAGTCGCAAGTCTTCTGTTCCTTTTCTCTACTGTAACCAGATTGGTGGTCAGGATTCTCTACTCTTTGATGGACGCAGTCTGGTCATGGACAAGACCGGCACTGTTGTCGCCCAGGCCTTGGGATTTCAGGAGGACATGATTGTCGTTGACAGCTTGACATGGCTGGGAGATATGAACGGTTCTCCACAGATTTCCGAGCAGGCTGCTGTGTATCAGGGCCTTGTCATGGGAGTGACAGATTATGTTCGAAAATGTCATTTTTCTTCCGTGGTACTTGGGCTTTCCGGCGGCATTGATTCGGCCCTTACTGCGGCAATTGCTGTTGATGCCCTTGGACCCGAGAATGTTCTTGGGGTGGCTTTGCCTTCACCCTATAGTTCTCAGGACTCACTGGATGACGCTAAAAAACTTGCAGAAAACCTTGGTTGCCGGTTTGAAGTTTTGCCGATATCAGATCTTTTTAGTTGTTTCCGTCATAGTCTCGGTCCCCTTTTCACTGGACTTGATGAAGATTTGACTGAGCAAAACCTCCAAGCACGTATTCGAGGTAATTTGCTCATGGCCCTGTCTAATAAATTTGGCCATTTACTTCTCACTACTGGTAACAAGAGTGAGATGGCTGTTGGCTATTGTACCCTTTATGGCGATATGAGCGGAGGGCTGGCTGTAATCTCTGATGTTCCCAAACAACTGGTCTACGAATTGGCTGGCTATGTTAATAGCTCAAAGGAAATCATTCCTGCGAGAATCATTTCTAAAGCGCCAACGGCAGAACTGAAACCCGATCAGACAGACCAGGACGATCTGCCTCCATACGAAATTCTTGATCAGGTGCTGGAGTTACATCTCGAAGAAGGGCAAGGCTATAATGAAATTGTTGCTCGTGGTTTTGATAAACAGATGGTAAGTGATATTTTGCGCCGTGTTCGGATTAATGAATACAAGCGAAAGCAAGCTCCTATGGGCCTGAAGGTGACCACCAAGGCGTTCGGCTTCGGACGTAGATACCCTAATGTCCAAAATTTCCAAGGATAATATTTTTTGTGGTCTGTCAATTTGAAAGATAGTCGGTTTACATTTCAATCATTTCTCAAATTCCTCATCCTGGTGGGAACCATTTGCGCCCTGGGTTGGTTGATCGCCCGGGAAGAGCTGATAAAACGTCCTGCAAAGCTCTATGTGACAAGTTCAGGTAGTGTCGACATGTGTCTTAGTTGCCACAAGGATGAAAAACTCGATCCAGCTCACGATGTTGCAGTCATCGGATGTTCACCCTGTCATCTCGGCAATCCACTCGCGGTAACTAAAGAAAAAGGACATGAAGGGATGGTTCTTAACCCAGGTGATCTTCGTCATGTTGAAAAGACATGCGCAGCTGAAGGCTGCCACCCTGGGGATGTTCATAAAGTTAAGAACTCTCTTATGGCCACCAATAGGGGAATTATCGGAACATTACTCTACTATTGGGGCGAGAGTGAAAGTCAGAATACAGATATTACTGTGGAAAAACTTCTGAAAACGGGGAAAACCTCTCTAGCTCTCGATTATTACAGAAAACTCTGCGCCACCTGTCATCTCTGGAAACAAAAAAACGATCTCTCGGGAATTCCTGAATTTTTTAACGAAAAGGGTGGTGGTTGTTCGGCATGTCACTATTATGTACCCGGAAAAACCGGTATTGACGAAATACTCGTTTCCGACAATAAGAAGGTGGCTGAGCCTTCGGACAAGAAAATCCATCCTCTCATCACTAAAAAAGTTCACAGTGTCAATTGTGTCCGGTGCCATAATCGTTCCGGCAGAATCGGAATCTCCTACCTGGGAATCTTTGAGTCCGAAGGCTATGGTACTCCATATGAAAATGGACATCTCAATTCCAAACAGCTTCCCGGGGCCAGATTTTATCTTAAGTTAGCTGATGACGTGCATCATAAAAAAGGCATGGAATGTATCGACTGTCATACCCGTAACGAGATTATGGGTGATGGAACAAGTTATGCCCATTATGAGGATCAGTTGGAGATTTCCTGCCAGGTCTGTCACTCCGATAATCCAGGAACAACAAGAAAAAATAATAGACTTACCAACATTGAAAACGTGGAAGGAAAACCGGTTTTGATTGGAAAGGTTGATGAAAAGGTGCATCCGGTCAAAACATCAAAAAAAGGGGTATGCGACTTTGCTCCGCATAAACGGGTGACCTGTGAAGCTTGCCATACCACCTGGGTGGCCCAGTGCTATGGCTGTCATGTTAAGCGTGATGCATCATCCACTCATCTCGATAAGTTGAGCCTTAAGGAAACAGAGGGGTTGTGGGAGGAAGGGCGATCCTATATACGTTATGAACGGCCTATGCTTGGGGTTTGGCAAGACGAGATAGTTGTCGTTACTCCCGGATGCCAGGATATTGTCACTGTCGTTGATAAAAAGGGAGAAATCGAAAAGAGCTTTGACAGATTCACCATGGCGGCTATCAATCCTCATACAACCCAGGCTAAGGGTCGTGATTGTGTTGAATGCCATGCCTCTACCAAAATTGTTGGTTTAGGAGAGGGAAGAGTTTTTATGCGAAACGGCAAACTGGTCTTTGAATCCGTAGATCAGGGAATTGTCACAAGCTCCGGCACGACTGTGCCTTTTGATGCTTATGTGACAATAGATGGTGAACCATTACAGCATAGTTCTCGATCTACATTGCGACCATTTGACAAAGGTGAATTGCGGGCAATCCTACGGGTCGGACTTTGTGTCCGGTGTCATAACCGGTACGACGACACGATATGGAAAAATTACAATGGACAAACCGTTTGTCGTCGACTGGAATTGTCTTCCGGCGGACATGATGAAGATTTTCCTATAATTAAAGGTGGAAAGACATCGGAATAGTAAGTGGAAATACAGCAGGTTTAAAAGCGAATCAACTGAAGGTCCTTGAACGTATTGGTCAAAAGCGGGTTCAGCGGGACAAGATAATTAATCCTGAAATGGCACGGGCGCTCTGTCAGCTCTCTTTCGAGTTGAATAGACAGCTTGGTTTACTTGTGCATCGGTCCGGTAAAATTGAATCAATCATCGTTGGTGATTATTCTCAGATCATGCTGCCGCAGCTTGGAAATGTTCGGGCTTCCGGAGGCCGGCTCCGTGGCCTGAGGTTGGTACATACTCATCTGGCTGATGAGGATATCAGTGATGAAGACCTTATGGATCTGCTCTTTTTACGGCTTGATCTTATTTCAGTTATCAAGGTAGATTCTGAAGGACTACCTGAAAAAATGTACTCAGCCCACTTACTGCCCGGAACTCAAGATGGGAAAAACTGGGCATTTCTCACCCCCGTTCATCCTGCCAATCAGGTTGAATCCTTCGAAGAGATGATAGAGGAAATAGAAGGGGAGTTTGGCCTGGGCAGGAAAATCAGCCTGGTCGATCAAGGAGAGGATCGAGCCATTCTTATCAGTGTGACAACAGAACAGAAGCGACAGGCGGAGGATTCCCTGGCCGAATTGGTGGAACTGGCTCGTTCTGACAATATCATTATTCTGGATACTGTTTTGCAACGCAGAAACCGAGTGAATCCACGACTTATTATCGGCAAGGGAAAGCTCGCTGATATCATGATCCGGGCTCTGCAATTCGATGCTAATCTGTTGATCTTCAACCAGGAACTGAATCCTTCACAAATACGATCAATTACTAATTTCAGTGACTTACGGGTAATCGACAGGACTCAGCTCATCCTTGATATCTTTGCCCATAGGGCAATGAGTAGGGAAGGAAAACTGCAGATAGAGATGGCGCAGTTGAAATATATGCTTCCCCGACTCTCATCAAGGGACGATGCGCTGTCAAGGCTGACTGGTGGAATCGGTGCCCGGGGGCCTGGCGAGACCAAGCTGGAGATTGATCGACGTCGGATTAATGATCGATTGGCCCACCTGACAAAAGAGCTGAAGCAGGTAAGTAATGAGAGATATCGGCGCAGGGCCAAGCGCAGGAAAAAAGATTTGCCGGTTCTCTCCCTGGTTGGATACACTAATGCTGGAAAATCCACTCTTCTTAACACGCTGACAAACAGCGATATTGTTGCAGAAGATAAGCTTTTTGCGACCCTTGATCCAACAAGCAGACGACTCCGCTTTCCTACGGAAATGGAAGTTATCATCACGGATACAGTGGGTTTTATCAGAAACTTGCCACCTGACCTGATGCAGGCGTTCATGGCAACTTTGGAGGAATTAAAAGAGGCCGATCTTCTCGTTCATGTTGTCGATGTGTCAAATCCTCGTTTTCAGGAACAGATGGCGGTTGTCGAACAAATTCTCAAAGATCTTGAACTTGGTGCAATACCTGTTCTTACCCTTTTTAATAAGATCGACCAAGTTGAAGATAGAGATCTTATACAACAGCTTATCGGCAGAGAGGGGCTTACGATCAGTGCCTTGCATCCGGAAACGCTCAAAGATTTTCTTGTTCAGGCGGAAGGACTCATTGGCAAGACCCTGGATAGAAATCTAAGGTAACAGGTAGAATCCGAGCTCTTTTTCAAAAGCTCTGTCTTGCACAAATTCACAGCCTATGCGGTTTGTGGAAACTGTTTTGATGATAATTTTCTTAAAGAGAACAGTTTTTAGCCGATTGTCGAGAGTGAACACCATTGAGCCGCGCTGACCGATTTTTAGATCATGGATACCACGAATCTCAAAGCAAGCTCCACTGAGAGAAAGGTTTTTGACCCTTATCATGCCGCTTCCGGCAGCAGAAGACTTCAGATCATAGGTTCCTTCGAGATCGGTCGGTTTTCGAGGGTGACGCCGGAACTCCAGCTGGATCTTGAACAAATGACCACACTTGCATTTGACTTTAATGAGATGGAGACGATGTCGAAATTTTGTGACAGATATTGTTTTGGCACTGTCGCATGCAGGGCAGAATATAATCGCCTCATCATCCTCTTTTACAAAGGATCTATGCGTTGCTAGTTGATTTTCCATAAAATACTATACATTCCCTGAAACATTATTACAAACAAGAAACTTAAATATTATACGCTACATATTTTGGAAAGGCAATAAGCTAACAAAGGTGTCGGTGAGTTATTAATAAAAATGTTTAATTCTAAGTTCTTGAGTTACATATTTTTATAATTGACGGGATATTGCAGTTTAATGCCGCCTTGAGGGGCAAAACCAAGAGATAAGTGATGCTTCATGAATTTCTAAGGTACTAAAAATATTCTAACAGCCTGTAAATGGTGAGGGATGGTGTGTGAAATGAAATAATGCGAGGGGGCAGAGGTCGTTGGCTATAATTGGTTAATCGTAAATAATTGAAGTGTATTTTTCTAGAATTTTTTCAGTTTCAGTATCGAGATCCTTAGCTACTTCGTGGATTTGGTACTCCTGGCCGCAGGCCGCACATCGCATGCGTACTTTCCTGCACATACGATGTACTTCGAGATTTCCTGAACATTTCTTGCATTTCATGGTCTGTTTAGCTAAGCAATTGTTCACGGGTGAAAACTGATTCGAGAGTGTAGCCTGCTTTTGCAAGCGCTTCGGTGCCGCCTTCCTGTCTTTCAACAATAGTGGCAATGAGTCCCACCTTAAAGCCCGCGGCTTCCACCCGGTCAATGACTTTAATGAGAGTTCCCCCTGTGGTGACCACATCTTCAAGCAAAGCGACGGTGCACCCTTTGGGCATATTTTTCAATCCTTCAATGTAATTACCGGTGCCGTGTCCCTTGGCTTCTTTCCGCACAATGAAGGCTGGAATCGGTTGGTCAGCAACAAAGCTGGCAATAGATACAGCGGTAACCAGCGGATCAGCACCTAGAGTCATACCGCCAACTGCTTCTATGGGAGTGGGTGATTTTTGCAACAATTCGAAGAGCAATTTCCCACAAAGATATGCCCCTTCCGCAGAAAGAGTCGTCTGTTTGCCGTCAATATAGAAGTCTGACGTCTTACCTGAAGTAAGAGTAAAGTTTCCTTTACGATATGATTTTTCGAGGAGAATATCCTTGAGTCGTTGTCTGTCGTTCATGGCAATATGAAGTGTAAGTATGGATGGATTATAATAAATTACAGTCGTTGAATGATTTGCTGCCGATACTACCTTTTTTTTAATTATGTTTAAAGAAAAAACTGGTAATCATTTGAAAAGCGATGTTAGCCTGTACTGGCAAACTCGTTGTCAATGGGATGACGTTACGGAACAATATTTGCTAATGATTTTAACAAAAGAATAATACCGTGATTCGACTTATCTCGATAAGTTATTATTATTGACTAAGCTAATTTCTATTCTGAAACATTTTTGACTTTAAATAGGGGACATATATGTGTGGTATTGTAGGGTATTGTGGTCCGCGTCGAGTTGTGCCGGTAGTTCTGGAAGGCCTTAGACGGCTTGAATACCGAGGGTACGATTCGGCAGGTATTGTTTACCTCGAGGATGGTAAACTGGTCAAGCACAGGTCGGAGGGAAAGCTGTCGCGGCTTGAAGCTATTATCGGTGACGCGCTTATTGCACCTTCACACATAGGTCTCGGGCACACACGCTGGGCTACTCATGGTGCGCCAACCACGAGGAATGCACATCCTCATAGCGATTGTTCCGGGAATGTTGTTGTTATTCATAACGGTATCATTGAAAATTATCACTCACTCAGGGAAGAATTGAAACAAAAAGGGCATGTCTTTTCCTCTGAAACCGACACGGAGGTGTTGGCTCACCTGATCGAAGATAATCTCGACGGTGATTTGGTTGTTGCTGTAAAAAAAGCCATCAGTCTCGTGGAAGGTTCCTATGCAATAGGTGTTCTTTGGGCAGGCATGCCTGATACGATCATTGCCGTGCGAAACCAGAGTCCTCTGGTGCTTGGCATCAGTGAGAAAGACGGCAACTTTATGGCCTCGGACATTCCGGCCCTTTTACCTTATACCAATCAAGTCATTTTTATGGATGATATGGAATTGGCGATCCTGAAAGCCGACAGCCATCAGGTTTTCTCACTCATCTCAGGCAAGCTGTTACAAAAGGAGATAAAAACCATAGACTGGAATGCTGCAATGGCCGAAAAAGGCGGATTCAGACATTTCATGTTGAAAGAAATTTTCGAGCAGCCTCAGGCCATAACAAATACAGTCAGCGGTCGGATAAATTTAGAGTCAGGAGTGGTAGATCTTTCAGAGATCAATTTGTTACAGGCTGATGTGGACAAGATCGATCGAATTTTTCTCGTTGCCTGCGGAACTTCCTGGCATGCAGCTCTTGTTGCAAAATATTGGATAGAGAAATATGCCAATATCACAGTGGAAGTAGATATAGCCTCGGAGTTCCGGTATCGTCATCTGCTCATAGATGATCGAGTGTTGACGGTTTCCATTTCTCAATCAGGTGAAACAGCTGATACCCTTGCAGGCATACGTAAGGCAAAAGAGCTTGGTTCGAAAATAGTCACGATCTGCAACGTCGTTGGCTCAACCATGACCCGTGAGGCCGATGGGACAATTTATACTCATGCAGGGCCTGAAATCGGTGTCGCATCAACCAAAGCTTTTATATCGCAGTTGGCCGCTCTCTTTCTCTTTACCCTGTATCTTGGACAGAAAAAAAAGACCATCTCTCTTGAAAAGAGTGCAGAACTCGGCAGAGAACTTATTAATATTGCAGGAGTTATCGAAAAAGAGCTTCCTCGGATACAAGAAGAAGTGCAGTCCCTCATTGAAAATTACTATGATAGCCGTGATTTTCTTTTTGTCGGCCGGGGGGTGAACTTCCCAATCGCCTTGGAAGGAGCGTTGAAACTAAAGGAAATTTCCTACATTCATGCTGAAGGGTATGCGTCCGGGGAGCTTAAGCACGGTCCAATCGCGTTAATAGACAAAGAGATGCCGATTCTGGCGTTGGTTCCACAGGATGAGGTCTACCAAAAATCTATTTCCAATGTCGAAGAAATTAAAGCTCGGCAGGGACGGATCATCCTCTTTGGCACTGAAGGGGATACCCACCTGAAAAACATCACCGAGGATGTGATTCTTCTGCCAAAGGTACACGAAGCGATGAATCCCATTCTCTATACTATTCCGGCTCAGCTCCTGGCATACGAAATAGCCACGAGACGCGGGTGTGATGTGGATCAGCCTAGAAACCTGGCAAAAAGTGTAACAGTAGAATAGTGGAAAGTTGAAGTGGCGCATGATTGCATGGGAATAATACAATGTCATGCTACATGAGAGCTTTATTCAGATCCGAAATAACCTACTCAACGACAGCTGAGGAGACAATTCTACAACTGTCTCTTCAGCTGTGCTCCCTTTCTTCCGGTAGACCACATTTTTTATTGGCCTATTTTAGCGGTCGACAAACTGCATTGAACAGTGGGTCATCCAAAATTCTTTGAAAGCCTTTTTGTATTTTGGAAGTTTTGTTAAACTCCTCCACATCGATCTTTTGTTGAATTTTTTTATTTCTTGAGCGGGTCTAAAGAAAGCCACAGCGTTATCAACGGATAAAACAAATGGCGGTTTGTTGTTAGCCAGATTTATCCAACTGGCAATGATAGAGCCACTTCTATGGTTTCCCTCGATAAAGAGCTGAGGGTGACCGAGAATCGAAATATACACTTCCGAGGCAATTTTATTAATTGAGGTTCGATAAGTGGTCTTCGTCTTGTAGTACTTTCTTATAGGAACGACATGTTTGGAAAATTTCTCTGTGGTCGCTGCCAGAGATTTTTGGTATTCATCTCTTAACACGTAATCCAGCCCATAATGGATTCTGTGATTTATTTCAAGCATATGCGGCCCGCCTTCTTTCGAGAGAAGATCGTAATCTTTTTTTCGAATGAAAAAATCAATATATTCCCAGGCACACAACATGTTGTCCATTAACAATTGGTTGAATGGTGTGTCTTTTCTGCCGATTTTCAGGCGGTCCAGTTGATCGTCTATATCCGTCCACTTTGTCAGTACTTCCTGGTAGGATTTTTCGATTTCTTTCAAATTAGGTCTGTAGGGCATGGAATTAAAATCGTCTTTTAAACTGTTACAAAATTACGTTAGGCTCATAGCCTTTTCCGGGCAAATTTCCTGACAGCAGAAGCAGGCAATACAGATGTCAGCATCAACCGTAGGTATGTTCTTAGTCATGGAGAGTGCAGAAACAGGACAATGATCTATACAGGCGCCACACGCAGTACAGAGTTCAGGGTCGGCTTTGGGCTTGACGTTGGCCTTGACGTTCATCAAATCCTTAATTGCCTGGTTACCCGCAATGGCCTCGCCACCTAAAGGCGGAAGTTTAAAATTGGGCAGAACCTGCATTTCCCCATCTATCTGAATCATTTTAGAATCGAAATCTCCAAGGCCAAAGGCTTTTGCCTTTTGCAGAAAACGAAGAAGAGATGGATCTATTCCCATCATTCTTGCGACAACTGCATCAAGAGCCACTCCATTATCTGAGGCAAGGATCAGGCCTATCTCTCTCAATTCAGGAGAGGCTGGACCGTTGCCCTCCATGCCAACCACTGCATCCATAATGAAAAGATCCGGAACCCGCAGCCGAAACACCTCGACGATTACCTCGTGAAAACGCTCAGGTGAACCTGCAATCTGGTGCAGACGTGCTTTCTGAGCACCGGGCAGAATACCATAACTATTTTTAATTGCCCCGGTCATAACTGTAAGGCCATGGGTTTTAAATTTAGGCAAACTGATAAAGATATCTGCGTCCATGATTTCTTTTGAGACCCCTACCTTGGTCATGAAATCTGGATTGAAGGACATATGTTGCGTGCTGTCACCTAGATTTTTGTAATATCCCTTGGCTGCCGTCATTAAACCGGTTTTTTCAAAACTATTTTCATTATCGCCGTAATTAAACAAGCCAGGATTATCCCCGACAACGATCTCAAGTGGTGATAATTCTTCAATTTTATCAATTACAGCTCGTAATAAAGCAGGGTTAGTCACAATATGCTCTTCCGCTTTGGATGTCCTGAGCACATTAGGTTTGATAACTACTTTTTTTCCTGCGATATTCTGGGGGAAAAGTTCAAAAGCGTGATCGACTGCTGTTCGACAGTTTTCGTACGTTGCCGGATGTATCATTACACGATGCATATTCCCTCCATTTTGTTTGCAAATGTTTGCATTTCTTAATAATAACTGCTTTAAAGGGGGATGGTTCCTCGTTATACGGAGATTTTCGATAAAATATAGCGAAAAATGAAACACATGACACCAATTTCTTTAACTTTTTCCATTTTTCGAATATGATCTTATAGGAAGTAAAAAACAACATGTCAGCAACCCAAGGAGAAATGAATGACACTTACCAAAGCAGATCTCGTTCAGCAGGTATACAAAAATCACGAAAATCTGACCAAAGCTCAGGCTACCGAATCAGTAGAGGCCTTTCTTCGTCTGTCTAAGGATACCCTTATTAATGGCTCAGATCTCCTGTTAAGCGGCTTCGGAAAGTTTAATGTCAGGGATAAAAAACCTCGCCGTGGACGCAATCCACAGACAGGCGATGACTTGACTTTAGACGCCCGGAGAGTTGTAACCTTCAAACCATCCGGACTTTTACGGAACAGGATAAATGAAGGTTCATGAGAGAGAGAAAAGGTTTGGGTACTTTTCTGTTTAGTTGAAATAAAAATCAGGCGAATATGTCCATGGTTTTCCTACGCTCTGAGTGACATCTGAGGTCAGTATTCCACTGATTCTTACCTCGTGGGACGGTTGTGGGTGTTTGTCTGTATTCTGCGGCCAGCTGTCAGTTTTGTGCTGATATTTGCGTAGATGGTGGAATAATGGACTATCGCCTGGTTTTTAAAAATAAACCTGTGATCGCCCGGTTTATTGCACCCGAAGGTGATCAGGTGGAACGGATCATCGAGGTCCGTACCAATCCAATCACGTTTCGAACCTGCCGGGTCACCCTGAGTCGCATCGGAGAAAAGGAAAAGGGGACGGAAGTCTTACCTGATCCTCCACCCGATGTTGACCGGAAAGCGGAGTGTCCTTTTTGTCGTCCTCAGGTGATGACAAAGACTCCGCAGTGTGTTGAAGGGATTACCTCCTCCGGTAGGCTCATTCGGGGTGAGTCCGTACTCTTTCCAAATCTTTTTCCTTATGGGCGCTATTCCGGTGTCAGCCTTTTTGATGATAACCATTTTGTTGAGATCGGTACTGCATCTCTTCAGTCTTATCTCGATAGTTTCTTAAACTCTGCAGAATACCTTCGCAGAATCATCGGCTCAGACCCAAGGGCCGTGTACATGGCCATAACCCAGAATCATCTACCTTCGGCTGGAGGATCGCTTTTGCATCCCCACCTTCAGGTTCATGCAGACAGGATTGCATCAAATAATCACCGGATTCTTGGCCTGCGAGCTAAAGAATATTTTTCCGCAACTGGTTCTCGCCTTTTTGCAGATTATCTGCGGCATGAACAAGAAGATGGCAGACGATATATTGGCAACACCGGTCGTTGGCAGTGGATGGCTGCTTTTGCACCGGAAGGTTTTTATGAGATTTGGGGCATCCTACCCGGTTACACTTCTTTGCAAGACCTCAAGGACGAAGATTGGGAAAACCTGGCCTTGGGAGTGGTAAAGACCCAGAAATTCTACCGAAGTCTCTGCCGGAATGGATATAATTTCGGTTTGATGTCGATTGAGGATGGTAATGGTTGCCTGGAATTGCGAGCGGTAATTCTGACCCGGTCTAATTACGCGCCTTGGGTGCGAAACGATCATACCGGGTATGAGGTCATGCTTGGAGATATGGCGACGTTTGTCCAGCCTGAAGTAACTGCCGCCATGGCCAGAAAATTCTGGGAATAATAACTCTGGTAACTCAGATATTGTCGTAAAAACAAGATGTTAGTCTTGAAGACAGGTGATTTCTCGGACAATAGCATTCTCAGCTACTTCCGGAATGAGGATTACCTCCTGTTTTCCCTTGCTCTCAATATATACCAATATATCCTCTCTTGTTATATCCAAGGAAAAAACGGTTCCGCCACCCAATTCTTTATCTTCCCACCTGTCAAGAATCCAGGCTGTTGTTTCACGACTGACAGTCCAGCTCAATCCTCGGCGAACACCCGTTACCGATCCCCTGTAGGCAGTGACACGTTCATATGGAAAAGGAGTACCCTGTTGATAGAGCCGGTCTTTATCGCAGTTTTTCAGAAGAAATTTCCAGACATCGTAATCACCTGCAGCGGCGAAAGGAGTGTTTTTGCGGTAATAGAGTATCAGAAAGGCTTTTTCAAGGCATTCATGCTGTTTGAACTGATCGAGGTTGTTAAGTAAAAATTGAATATGTTCGATCGGATTGAGGATTCGCATGGCATCGATTGGATTTTCAGCGCTTTCAAGCTGCGTGAGGAGTTCCTTAATCTTTTGATCCTGCAAGGCTTTATGACGGGACTGCATTTTTTCATTGGTGAAAGATCCCATGAAATCATCAGGAGGAAAAAGAAAACGAATTTTGTCCAGGTTCCATTGCATATTTTTTCCTCGTTCGTAGATGATCATTAGCATACCTTCATGGGAGTGAGCTACAATTATAATTTGATTCTTATGATTATATGCCGGACCTTCCGATGTTTTTCTGTTGTCTGCTTTACCAACACCTTCAAGACACCAGAGATCACCTGAGTTCGAGCCAGTTATTGGCTACATCAAGCATTCTGTTGGCAAAGCCCCATTCGTTATCGAACCAGCAAAGCATTTTAACAAGTTTCCCGCAACAGACCCTCGTCTGGGTGCCGTCAACTATCGATGAGCGTGGATCAGTATTGAAATCAATTGAGGCATGAGCTTCTTCGGTAAAGCCTATAAGGTTACGAAGTGCACCTTGAGCTTCTTCACGTATGAGTTGATTTACCTTGAGGGCAGTGGTTTCGGTTTTAACATTGATGGAAAGATCCATGACAGAGACGTTGATCGTTGGTACTCGCACATGGAGACATTCAAAACGATTTGCCAGTTGTGGCATCAGCCTGTCAATTCCTTTTGCAAGGCTCGTGTCGACGGGAATAATTGAATGGAGTGCACTGCGGGTGAGACGCAGATTGGTATGGTGGTAACTGTCAATAACCGGCTGGTCGTTCATGGCCGAATGGATAGTCATTGTAACACCGCTCTCAATCCCCATTTCTCGGTCCAATAGGTTAAGAATAGGGACAACGCAATTGGTGGTGCAGGACGCGTTAGAGACGATTCTATGTTCAGCTCGTAATTGCGACTGGTTGTAGCCGAAAACGATGGTTGCATCGACTTCAGAAGTGGCAGGGTGCGAAAAAAGAAGACGTTTAGCGCCACTTTGAAGGTGCTGTTTCGCCGTTGTCCTGTCGTCAAATGATCCCTGAGCATTCAAAGACTAGATCAATATCAAGGTCTTTCCATGGGAGTTTTGCCGGATTCGGTTCGTTGATCACCCTGATTTTATCCTCTCCTATATGAAGATATTCTCTGTCGAAACGAAGAGGGTAGGGGAATCGCCCATGGGTAGTGTCATAGCGGGTAAGATAGGTCAGCGTCTCAATGTCGGCCAGTTCATTTATGGCCACGATGATAAATTTAGATCTGAATGGCGAAGAATAGATCGCTCTGAGTACGCACTGGCCGATTCGGCCATAACCATTTATAGCAACTTTATAACGCATTTTCTGGGAATTTATATTCTGGCTGGAAAGTATTTACTGACAACCTTATTTTTCTTTGCGGAGGTTGTTTCTCACGCCTTATCAGGCCTGAGTTCCGATCCACTCGTTGCCATTATCATTACTTCGATTTGTTTACAATAACAACCCGATAATTAATCGAACACAGAATTCGACAGATGGTTTGGCATTCAGTTGCAGAGGCAGTCTTGATGTAAATACTAATCCCTCAAGAGACAGTGTCTGATAAAAGTCTAGTAACGATGATGAATATCTGTTCTGTCGTTGCTTAATCTGTTATCATTTTGAGAGCTTACATTTTTTAATTTAAGGATGACTCAACTACACTAAAAATAAACACAAAAAGGGGATTGCTTTGACTGACAAGGGAAGAGTTATCGTCAATACCGGAAACGGCAAAGGCAAAACGACAGCTGCACTCGGGACAGCGTTTCGGGCTTTGGGGCATGGGAAAAAAGTCTGTGTTATTCAGTTTCTCAAGGGACAGGGAAAATATGGGGAACGGGTGATGGCAGAAAAAATGGAAAATCTTGACTGGTTCATCTGCGGGAAGGGGTTTGTCTTTAAAAAAGAGAATATTGAAGAGGATCGACGTGTTGCTTTGGAGGGTTTCCAGCTTGCAATTGAAAAGATCAAAAGTGATTGCTACGATCTGGTCATCCTTGATGAAATTACTTACCTGCCTCTTTATGATTTTCTTAATGTAGAGAAAATTGTTGAACTGATACAGAACAAACCGTCACGATTATCAATAATACTTACCGGAAGGGAAGCTCATGCACGCCTGATTGAGATTGCCGATACAGTTTCGGTGATTGAACCTGTCAAACACGCATATGATCAGGGAATAAAGGCACAAAAGGGAATTGAATTTTAACGAACAGGTGAGGGACTATGACACAACATGGCGCTTTGACTGGAATACGAGTCTTGGATTTGTCACGAATGCTTCCAGGGCCATATTGTTCCATGATTCTGGCTGATCACGGAGCCGAGGTAATTGCCATTGAAGACCGGAAATTTCAGGCGGACGGACTCTTTTTCAATGATCTCAATCGAAACAAGAGCCACATGTCCCTCAATCTCAAGACTCCTGAGGGACTGGAAATATTTTTCAAACTGGCAGAGAAAGCGGATATTATCCTGGAGGGATTTCGACCAGGCGTTGTACAACGGCTTGGGGTTGATTATGAATCAGTCAGGCAGCGTAATCCTAAAATAATCTATTGTTCTATTAGCGGATATGGGCAAACCGGACCGCTTCGTAACCGTGTTGGGCATGATGTGAATTACATCAGTAACGCAGGAGTGTTGGATCTCATAGGCGAGAAGGGGCGCAGACCTGTTATTCCAGGTGTTCAGATTGCAGATATAGCTGGCGGTAGCATGAACGCTACTGTTGGGATTCTCCTGGCTCTTTTTGCCAGAGAGAAAACGGGTCGGGGGCAATATATCGATATTTCAATGACAGATGGCGTGGTCGGTTTACTCTCTCTTCCATATTACTTTTCCAATTTGAGTGGCCAGAAACAACAGGCTGCAGACACCATGTTATCTCATCGATATGCTTGCTATAATACCTATGAAACATCAGATGGACGATTCATTTCGATCGGCGCTGTTGAGAACAGGTTCTGGAAACGATTGTGCGAACATCTTAATCGTCCCGATTATATTTCTTTGCAGTACGACGAAGAAAGAAGAGATGAAATAATTCTCGACCTTCGGGGGGTATTTCTGGCCAAAACAATGGGTGATTGGGATTCGGAATTGGCAAAACTGGAGGTGTGTTTTGCCGTAGTAAAGAATCTGGACGAATTATTAACGGACCCCCTTATGTTAGAACGTGAAATGGTGCACAGCTACACTGGAGAGAATGGAGAAAAAAAACATGGTTTTGGCATTCCGGTGAAACTGAGCGAAACCCCAGGCACCATAAGGACGGCTCCAGGGAAATTTGGTGAACAAACAAGAAAAATTCTTGAAGAAATTGGTTATTCAGCCAAACAAATCGATACTCTTTGGGGCAATGGAGTGTTGTAAAGCAGCACTGTTCTGAGCGAAGAACTCCAAAAGAGGAGTGACTACTGTATATCGAAACCTCAGCCTATAACCACTGGACAGATTGGTGGCTAATTTTGTGAAGCAGAACGAGGAGCAGGAGAGGGTTTTTCAAACTAAAGGAATTCTCTTTGTTACAAATCTTCTGCTAAATCAACCCATCTCCCATTGGTAAGGGGTTCAAGGTCACTCGGGGTCAATTTGAAAACAGCAAAGGGAGTTCCGGCAGCAGCCCAGATTTCTTCGTATTTCTGAAGATCCGGATCCAGTATCGTTTCTAAGGATTCATTATGGGCAACTGGAGGTATTCCCCCGATACCATAGCCGATTCGTTCTTTGACATACTTTCCATCAGCTCTGCCAAGTTTTAAACCCGTCATTTTTTCGATTTTCTTAATGTCGACTCGATTTGAGCCGGAGGCGATGACAAGTATCGGACGGTTCGTTTCTTTCTCTTTAAAAATTAGAGACTTAGCTATTTGAGATACTGTGCATCCTATGCTGTCAGCTGCCTCTTGTGCGGTTCTTGTTGAACCGGGAAGCTCTTTAACAACAAAAGAAAACCCTCTGGTTGACAGGAAGTCCTGTACACGTTTTGCACTATCTTTTAATTCTGATGCCATTGATTGATGTTTTTCCTATAGTTTCATGAATTCATAGAGATATCTTGTTGCTAGTGGCCTCTTTTTTAGTATTGGAAACAGGGGATTTTTCACCACTTTACAATTATGCGATATATTCTTGGGGAGTATGTGCAATGTTTTGATACTGCCCTTATTTGATGGTAACTAATATAGTGCATAATACTAGGTTTTGCACTGCGCGTATTTTTCCTTGGGGACTACAGATTTTTCTGGTAAGTCTGCTGGTTTGAATTAGTTCGATAAGGTTTTCTGGTTGATACTTGCACCTGAAGACGAGTTGTTAACATACCAATTTTTCCCCGGCCAGATATGTCTCATTGGATACGTTCTATTTTGTTTGTCTGTGTGGTTTGTTTGACGCTTACCAGCGTTACCAATAATGTTTATGCTGGAAATAAAAACAACGGAATATCAGCAACAACACCGGAACCCTTAAGGTTTGTGGTGAAGGGTACTACACTCGTTGATCTTCAGAAAAACAAACCGGTTTTCTTTCGGGCAATTGGCTACTCACCCTATCTACCCGGTGAAACACCCTTACAGGGTGAGCCTCCAGGCGATGATGACCGTTACACTGAACACCTCAGCCTGATGAAAGATATGGCAGTCAATTATATCCATGTCTTTCCCTTGAAGATGCCTGAGAAATTCTTCGCTGCCCTTGATAAGACTGAAATGGTTTATGGACAGGATATCTGGATCTGGGCCTATGAAGAGGATTTTCTCGCGACGTCGTTTTTCACCAGTACCATGGAGACTATTAAGGCGACAATCGATCATGTCTATACGGTTGGTCGACCTGATCGACTCGTTCTCTTCTCAGTTGGTGATGAACTGCAGGCGGCTTCGGTTGTGAGGACAGACTCTCGTCACCCTGAGGTACGCAACTACAAGGGAAAGTACCTGGAGGTAATCAACCGAACTCCTACAGAAGTCGCTCTTGCACGATTGATTGATGGTGCTATTGATTATGAATTGAGCCGTTACGGCCAGAGGCATCTCTATTGTCACACAAGCTGGACTCACATTGGTCCCATCACCGATCGGTCTGACCTTGAAGTGCCAAAAGAAAACGCCCTGAATCCAGATTTTGGTGATCTTGTTTGTCTTAACGTTTATACGTATGCAAGGGGAGTACGAACCTCGCCACCTGGTTCTGTTACTGGCACCAGCTATCAGGGATATCTGGAGGAACTGGCTGCCAGCGTAAATAAGCCAATATTTGTTACCCAGGTAGGGTTGTCTACCTCACCATTTGAGCCGAAGCCGTGGGTTCCTGGCTTTGGCGGCCACAAGATAGAGGATGTGCCAAAAGCCTTTACTGCAATCTGGCAGGACATACGTACCGCCAAAGGAAAGGAGAAATTCTGCGGCATCTCCTTTTTTGAATTGCAGGATGAGTGGTGGAAGAGTGGTGAGGATCCAACGGATTCATCTCGCCACCAATTTGAAGATCCGGAAGAGTGGTTCGGTCTCTTTGAGGTGGGTGCTGATAACCATTTGGTGCCTAAGGGAAAAATACCTGAGACAGTTAGAAAGTTGTATAGCATGCCGTAAGATTAATTGCTCAGATGTTCCTATTCAACTCGGCAAATCAAATAACAGGTGCAGTGGGACCTTGTAGCGCAATAATCTGTTGATGACTTGAGTAAAATGGACTCGATGAGAAAATACCTCAGCACATCATTTACACCAAGCTCTATTCTTCTATCTCTTTAAAATCTAACGCTATAACCTGCGGTATTACAACCTCCTCGTTAGGCCTTTGTTCTCTTGCCTATTGCGTTAACTCTTCACCATTCCCCATTTCTTTTGACGCCTTTGGACCCCGACAAACAACTGAGCTTGTTCTGATTATAAATAATAATTGAAACAGGATACTTGTGATTGCAAATCATAATGAAGTATCATTATGAATATGCATTTCAGATCATAGTTTCGCATTGTTTTCTTATCTTATGAATAATATACAAAAAATACTTGGTATTCGGTCCATTAAAAATCGGATTATATTTTTCTCAATTCTGGTCACTCTGATTCCGTCATTAGGGATGGGTTGGTTCTGGTATGACCTGACACACAAGGCCACAACCGAGAAAGTTGAAAAGAAATTGGTCAATGCTGCCGATATCGCCGAACGAGAAACCAACCTCTGGTTCAAAGAACGAAATTACGATCTGCACGTTTTTGCCAACTCGTATGTTGTTATTGATAATTTGAAGCAATATTATGCAGTTAACGGAAGCAGTGTCCCAAAAGAGGAACTCAAATCCTCGTCGAATCTTCGCATCCTCAACACGTATTTGACCCATATTAGGAGTCAATTGTCGGACTACCGACGATTATTAGTGCTCAATCGCGAAGGGCAAATTATTGCAGCTTCAGATACTTCTGATCAAAATCGTCCGATTACCTTGCCTGAAAACTGGAAAAGCCAGATTGTCCGGTCAAATTATTTTACGGGAGACGCATATTTTATCGAAGACGATCCTTCTCCCATGATCATTATCGGAGTTCCACTCTTGTTGGAGCAGGATTCTACTCAGCTTGGTTTTTTTGTTATGGAGGTGCGGCTACAAGGGCTTTTACCGGCACTTAAAGCGTCTCTGTCGGGAAATAGCTCCGGAACGATCATTTTGATGAAAAAGGACGGTCACTATATTTTGTCCACTGCTATGCCGGAGACTTACAAAGAACAGGCGAGTGCTTCAGTTCAGGAGATGGATTTGTTCAAAAATCCACATTTATTGAATGACTTCATTGATGATCGGAACGTTCGCGTTGTTGGTCTCGGGATTTCTTTCGATAATCTTCCATTGAGACTGCTCATTACCGAAAACTATGAGAGTGTTTTTGCAGGGCTTATCCAGGCACGGAATCAAATTATATTAATTACCATTTTCCTGACAATACTTATCGGCGCTACTGCTACTATCATCGCTAGTCAGATCATTATCCCACTTAAATCTTTAACCAAAGGTGTGTTGCGGGTCGCTGGCGGAGATCTGGACGTTTCTGTCTCTATACATAGAAATGATGAACTTGGCATTGTCACCGAAATGTTTAATCAAATGGTGTGTCGGTTGAAGGGAAATCAGAAAACGCTTGAGCAGTTGGCAACGACCGATTCGCTGACCGAACTGGCCAATCGAAAGCAGATCTTGACGGATTTGGCGATTAATATTGAAAACTATCGGAGGTATTCATCAGAATTTTCAATCCTGATGATCGATATTGATTATTTCAAAAAAGTTAACGACAATCATGGACATCTGGTAGGTGATAGTGTCTTGGTTCAGCTCTCCCAAATTCTCAAGGGATCTTTACGTGTAGTGGACAGTGCGGGACGCTACGGAGGGGAGGAATTCATCGTCATCCTTGGAAAAACAGACATTCACGAGGGACTGCAAACTGCTGAAAGAATCAGGAAGGCGGTGGACAAGCATGTCTTTACCTGTGAGAATGTCTCTCTTCATGTCACCATAAGCATTGGCTTAACGGGAATCATTGCGGAAGACCAAAATGGTATCAGCCTGATTGGCAGGGCGGACAAGGCGCTGTATGAGGCAAAAGCTGCAGGCCGAAACCGGATTATGTTGGCCTCGGACAATTCATCAGTTTCTTCTCATATGGGGTTGTAAGCCGGAACCGCCGAAAATTCCGTCATGAGGTGACCCAACATTTCCGGATAAACCTTTTTCCGGTTAAAAATTAATAAATCCGCATGCGAGGCAATGGAACAAAGGCTTAAGGGGATCAAAACGGAACCACAGCGCCCGGCCACAGTTTTGACAATGCGCTCCTTTGTGAGCACGACAAGCATTGCAATGCAAGATAACGATATTGCGATATTTTGGAAAATAGCGCTGTTTGTCGCATTGGCAGAGATGAGGTTCATCTTTCGACCAGAGCCAGCTGTATTCTTCTGCTCTGAGTTCTAATTGTTCCGCGCCACATGTTTGGCAATAAAAAAGTGTTTCAGCCGTCAAATCATTTGAACCACAAAGCCCGCAATGATTATGGGACCTGATTTTGTCACGACATTCTGTCTCTCGTCGGGCACGACGAGTCTTCCGTCTCCTTGGTGTCTCTGACGTATTGTCTATCTGACTATCTGGATTTTTTTGCATAACGTGTCACCAGTCACCAGCTGAGTTATTCGAAGATTGGTGTGAGCCTCGCTAGCACTTCATCCATAATCGCTGCCGGGACACTTTCCAATTTACGCGCATTGCGCGAACCTAAATGAAGAGCGCGGGGCTGATCGCATCGGACAACACCAGTTGTGTTCGTACCTGCCCCCGTCAAAGAAACGGTAAAGCCTGCCGTACGAGCGAAGTTGCCGCCGCCGGTAATCGGTAACACAACCGGTGTCTTCGTCAGTCGATTAAAAGTGGAGGCAGATACAACCAACACAGGCCGCGTTCCCTGTTGCTCATGACCTGAAGTCGGATCCAGCGAAACCAGATAAATATCTCCACGCTCCATTTACAGCAGCTCTCTTCCGACCGGCTTGCTCTCCAGCCAGACGCGATCTTCCTCGCTGATCTCAGCCGATACATCGCATTGAGCGAGCAGTTCGTCCAGGGAATAGTGTGGTTTTGGAGTTGGTTCAACCACCAGACGGCCGTGATCGACAGCCAATCCGACGGTTGCACCGGCGCACAAGTGGAGCAGATCGAGAATGGCAGGAGGAACGGCCAACATAATTGAGCCGCCAACCTTCCGTAGATTAGTAGTGTGCATGGTGTACCTCTGATAAAATAGATTATATTTTAATATAACTTAATCGGGTTTCAATTGCAAGCAATCCCTGTCGTAAAACATCTGTTTTCCGATAGGGGACAAAAGAGGAATGAAAAAATCGTATCCACGGCGTAAATTACGGAAACCCATGTCGGATTGTGATAATGTACGGAAACTAAAGAAAGGAGGTTTATCGTATATGTTGATCGGCTATATGAGGGTTTCATCAGATTCGGATCGACAGAGCACAGACCTGCAGCGCGATGCACTCTTGAAAGCTGGGGTCGATGGCAGAAATATTTTCGAGGACCGCGCCTCTGGAGCCCGTGATGATCGAACTGGACTGGGCGAGGCGCTGGAGTATGTCCATCCCGGCGATGTGTTTGTCGTCTGGAAACTGGATCGCCTTGGTCGATCACTGACCCATTTAATTTCCATTGTGAATGGATTGCGGGAAAAACGGGTATCCTTTCGTTCCCTCACCGAGAACATGGATACCAGTACGCCGTCCGGCGAACTTTTTTTCCACGTTTTTGGCGCGCTCGCACAGTATGAACGCGCCTTGATCCAAGAGCGCGTCGTCGCCGGCCTGACCGCCGCTAGGCAGCGCGGCCGGATCGGCGGACGGCCGCGCTGCATTGTCGGCGAAAAACTGGACGCGATCATTGTCGCGCTTGACGATGGCATGTCCAAGGCGGCGGTGTGCCGCAACTTCGGTGTCAAGCGCACCACCTTGATCGAAACGCTCGCGCGGGTCGATTGGACGGGACCGCGTGGAGCGTCGTCACGATGACGGCCAAAAGCGAGCGCTTGACCGTATTGTCGGATGCCGAGCAGGAGGCACTGTATGGGCTACCGGATTTCGACGATGCCCAACGACTGGAGTACTTGGCATTGTCTGAAACAGAACTGGCGCTTGCCAGCAGTCGGCCAGGCCTCCATGCCCAGGTATATTGCGTCTTGCAGATCGGTTACTTCAAAGCCAAGCAGACCTTTTTCCGCTTCGACTGGAACGAGGTCGAAGACGATTGCACTTTCGTGCTGAGCCACTATTTCCACGGCGAGAATTTCGATCGCAAGCTGATCACTAAGCACGAGCACTACACCCAGCGCGAGCAGGTCGCCGGGCTGTTCGGCTACCTGCTGTGGACGGCCGACTTCCTGCTGCAGCTCGGGAAGCAGGCAACGCAGACTGTGAGGCGGGATGTGACGCCGGGATTTGTATCCGCCGAGCTGATCGTCTGGCTCAACGAGCATAAGATCATCCGGCCCGGCTACACCACCCTGCAAGAGCTGGTCAGCGAAACACTGTCCACCGAACGCCGGCGCTTGGGCGGACTGCTGGGCGAAGCGCTAGACGACGAGGCCAAGGCTGCGCTGGCCCAGCTCCTGGTGCGTGATGACACCCTGTCGCAACTGGCAGCGCTCAAGCAGGACGCTAAGGATTTCGGCTGGCGTCAGATGGCCCGCGAACGCGGGAAGCGCGCCTTGTTGAAACCGCTGCACCAGATCGCCAAGGCGCTGCTGCCCAAGCTCGGCGTCTCGCAGCAGAACCTGTTGTACTATGCGAGTCTAGCGAACTTCTATACCGTCCACGACCTGCGTAATCTCAAGGCGGACCAAACCCATCTCTATCTGCTGTGCTACGCCTGGCAACGCTATCGACAGCTCTCCGATAACTTGGTCGATGCGATGGGTTACCACATGAAGCAGTTGGAGGAAGAGAGCAGAGCGGGCGCGCAGAAGTCTTTCGTCGCCGAGCGGGTGCGCCGTCAGCAGAACACGCCGCAAGTCGGTCGCCTGCTTCTGCTCTATGTCGATGACACCGTGGCCGATGCCACACCCTTCGGCAACATACGGCAGCGCGCATACAAGATCATGCCGAGAGACACGCTCCAGATCACCGGCCAGCGCATGAGCGTGAAGCCGACGGGAAGCTGGCCTTTCACTGGCAGGCGGTTGATAGCCTGGCCGAACGCATCCGCCGCCATCTGCGACCGCTGTATGTCGCACTCGACTTCGCCAGCATCGACCTCGACAGTCCATGGCTCACAGCGCTGACCTGGGCCAAGAGCGTGTTCGCCAAACAGCAACGACTATCGCACCGGCCGCTTGCCGAATGTCCGGCGGGTACGCTGCCGAAACGGTTGCGGCCATATCTGCTGACCTTTGACGCAAACGGGGAGCCGACAGGGCTGCACGCCGACCGTTACGAATTCTGGCTGTACCGGCAGATCAGAAAGAGCTTCAAGTCGGGCGAAATCTATCTCGACGATAGCCTGCAACACCGCCACTTTTCCGACGAACTGGTCTCGTTGGACGAAAAGGCTGATGTGCTTGCACAGATGGATATTCGGTTCCTTCGCGAACCGATTGAAGCCCAGCTCGAAGCGCTGACGGCCGAACTGCGAACGCAGTGGCTGGCGTTCAATCGCGAAATAAAACAGGGCAAACTGACCCATCTGGAATACGACAGGGATACGCAGAAGCTGACTTGGCGCAAGGCTAAGGGCGAAAGCCAGAAAGCGCGCGAACAGGCATTCTACGAGCAATTGCCGTTCTGCGATGTAGCCGACGTGTTCCGGCTTCGTCAATGGCCAGTGCCCGTTTTTATCGGCGCTGACACCGCTGCAACCGCGCTACGCCAAAAAGGTCGCTGACCCGGACAGCCTGATGGCGGTGATCATTGCGCAGGCAATGAACCACGGCAATGTGGTAATGTCACGCACCTGTGACATTCCATACCATGTGTTGGAGGCGACCTATCAGCAATACCTGCGCCAGGCGTCGCTTCTGGTGGCCAATGATCGCATCAGTAACGCCATCGCCGCGCTTTCCATCTTCCCGTATTATTCGTTTGACTTGAATGCGTTGTACGGTGCTGTCGATGGTCAAAAATTCGGCGTTGAACGGCCGACAGTGAAGGCACGCTATTCGCGCAAATACTTTGGGCGCGGTAAGGGCGTTGTCGCTTACACGCTGCTGTGTAACCACGTACCGCTCAACGGCTATCTGATCGGTGCCCATGAATACGAAGGTCATCACGTGTTCGATATTTGGTATCGCAACACGTCGAACATCGTGCCGACCGTGATCACCGGCGACATGCACAGCGTCAACAAGGCCAATTTCGCTATTCTGCACTGGTTCGGCCTGCGCTTCGAGCCGCGCTTCACCAACCTCGACGACCAGTTGAAGGGGCTGTATTGCGTTGACGATCCAGCGCAGTACGAGAAATGCCTGATTCGTCCTGTCGGCCAAGTAGATCGGCAGCTCATCGTCAGCGAGAAGCCAAACATCGACAAGATTGTTGCCACCCTGGGCCTGAAAGAGATGACCCAGGGTACCTTGATCCGCAAGCTGTGCACCTACACCGCGCCGAATCCGACGCGGCGTGCGGTCTTCGAGTTCGACAAACTCATCCGTAGTATCTATACGCTGCGCTACCTGCGCGATCCACAAATGGAGCGCAACGTGCACCGCTCGCAGAACCGCATCGAGTCCTACCATCAGCTACGCTCGACCATTGCTCAGGTCGGCGGCAAGAAGGAGTTGACCGGGCGCACCGACATCGAAATCGAGATCAGCAACCAATGTGCCAGGCTGATTGCCAATGCGGTCATCTACTACAACTCGGCCATCCTGTCGCGGCTGCTGACAAAGTACGAGTCAAGCGGCAACGCCAAGGCGCTGGCACTGATCACCCAGATGTCGCCGACTGCCTGGCGGCACATCCTGCTGAACGGGCACTACACTTTCCAGAGCAACGGCAAGATGATTGACCTGGATTCCCTTGTGGCAGGGCTTGATTTGGGATGACGGAATTTTCGGCGGTTCCGGCTTACAACCCCCATATCAACTAAGATGGTTCTGAATGAATGTACGTTATTTGACAGGTTGGGGAAACGTGAGAGTTGTTTCGGGAACGGCCAGTAAAGAATAATGGATCCAGCCTTTCTGCCCGTTTTCAATGGCTATTTTTATCCAGTCTCCTTGATAGCCAATCGCGGTAACAAGTGTTCTTGGGGGCAGTATCATTATGATTTTTCCTTGTATGGTGGGCGTCTTTCGGATATTGCTTCGTTTTGCTAGATGCAGATGTAAGGGGAGAATGAATTCGGCATAGGTACCTTCATCCAGTCTCCGGTTTAGAGCTGTTTTTATCTGTATAATGTGTGTCAACTCCAAAGCCTGAGACGCACGAGAGAGGGCCGTGTCGTAATTGCCTCGCTCAAACTCAACCTTGCTCTCAGCCATGAACTGATCGACCTGTAGAAAATTTTGTTGCTCACTGTCAGAGGATAGTTCCTTTGCTGCCTTGATATCCGCCTCGACCTCAGCCAGATAAGTTACAACCTCAACTTTGGTCTTTGGTGTAGGCATCCTTGCCTTGGTATTTGCTATTTCCTGGGTAAGATGTTCCTGCGTGAATTTGATCTTGTCAATCTCCGCCTGTTTCTCAACCAATTTCATCTGCAAGCTCGCGACTACGGAGTTCTCTTCGGCGAGTTCTGTGGCCAATTCGCGGTTTATCTCTTTTAATTGATCATTTTGATGAAGCATTTCCGCTTCTTTCATTGATGAACAACCAAAGAGTAGGGTAGACACGGCAAACAAAAAAGGTACTATCAGGCGGCCGGCTGAGATTCGTTTGTTGATAAGCATGAGAATATATACAAGTTATTCAGAGGGTTGAGTAGCAATTCCTCTAGGTAAATACATCCTGCAAAAAACATAATCCTAAATAATTTGATAATGTTCTTAAAAAAAGAATAACAGAGGAGGGACCAGAATGACACACAATTCCAATTGGAAGGTATGTATGACAAGGACGACCTGCTCGCGCTTTACTGTAGTTAGACGGGTCGAAGTGAGTATAAGGTGACCAATAATTGATATGCTCATGATCGAGATCGTAACTCTTTTTGCCGGTCAAGGTGCAGGCCACTGTGACTTTCCGACACTTGGCATACACCAAAGGATCGAGCTGACGATCAGTGACGGCAATAAAACGTCCTAAGGACACATCGATGTCACCCGGTTTGTCCTCCCTGTCGAGGGTGGTCTGTAGGATATAGACGAACGAGCCAGTCTTTGTCTCCTCAGTTGTTCACGGGCGATTATGAATTTCATAATTGAAACTCCTAGGGTTTAGGCCATGGTTTTGATGATTGGCCTCTGTAACGTCCAGAATGCGGCGAAGAACGAATTGTTTGGTGGGTATTGCAACAGGAAGTGCTTTCTTGGTATTCGCACAAGATAGGAGTCATGAAAAACTAAGTCAACTATAGCGACAAGTATGGTCTATCCACTCAGAGTCATTTTAAATTCGAGCTTGGGTAAGAAAACGCCGAATGATTGCTCCATTTGGATATTACAAGGTGATTGAACTGGCAATAAAAAGAGGTGTAGAGGGTGTGCTTAAAATTACAGGATGGTGCCCAATCGTACAGAATCACTTTTATAGAAAGCAAGAAAGACAAAGTACGTTACGGACAAGAGACAGGGGTTATTCGATCGACAATGATATTGTTGGCCCAGAGCATGTCTATCAGATCTTCATTGTTATCGCCGAGTATCTGGATTGAGACCATCTGGTGTTCCTTGCTGAACTCGCGAAACTGGGAAATGGTCAGAATTTCCTTGTTCTGCTTTTGAAATACCTTGATCATCTTATAAAACGCTTCGGGGGTTTGATCAATTTTCAGATCAAAGCGAGTTCCGCCTTGTTCGCTAACCATGATGTCGAGAAAGGCATCAAGGACATCGCTGATACTGAGAATACCTAGGAGTTTTTTGTTCTCCACCACTGGAAGTCCATCGATATTATTGCGACGCATCTTTCTGGCTGCTTCAATAAGGGTGTCGTTTGGGCAAATGGTAATCGGTGAAGAGGTCATTACCGTCCTGATTTCCGTATGGTCGGCAATAAATTCTTCTTCACCGCTCGCCTCTGCATCAAGAATCGACGGCATGACTTTTCCCAGATCGTTTACACTTACTATGCCGATAAGTTCATCGTTTTCCACAACTGGAAGACGCCTGATCTTGCGATCTTTCAAAAGCTTCTCCGCGTCGGAGATGGTCTGATTCGGAGCAATGGCCACAACATCAGCCGACATCCAGAGTTTAACAAACATTTTCGCCTCCTTCGGCCATTCTTAGGCATATTTAAAAGAGCAAAACTTTTAGAAGGTTATTGAGCCACACACTGGCAATACATTATTAACCGATTTAGACCTGCTCTATTCTCTTAGGACCGGATCCAACGTTTTTGCAGTGGAATTCAATACTTCCGGTATCACTGTTTAAGGCAAAATGCCCTTCTGCATACTTCTTTTTTAAAGTGGTTTCGGTATTGCCGATGCGAATGGCAGCTCCGGCCGGTATACTACCATTTATCGTAATTTTTTGTCTGCAGGCGTATCGCAAACCAGCGGATTTATCATTTTCTCCCACCCCGGGAACCAGATTGAAGGCCCCTAATGTGGCCTTGGAGTTGGACAGATTCTCCCTCATTTCTTCGAGGTCATCATTTGACGCATCAGAACCGAACCTACGATACCAGGCTTCTAATGCGGCTTGATCCTGATGGAACTGTTTGAGCAATTTTTGATACTTTATATATCTATTCGGTATTACCGCAATGGCAAGAAAAGAATTTGGACTGGTTTCAGTATCGACATCCATAACAGAGATACTGCCGCCGGCGATCAGGTCCGATCCTATCACTTTGGTTTGTCCGGGGCAGATGATGTCCTTCATACATTGGATCTCGGTAAAATACGCTTCCCTGGTTATCGTTATTGTTCCTTGACTGACAATACTGCCATTCCTGACCACCGAGACGTCCACATCTCCGTCTGCCTGGATGATAGCTTCCTTTCCCGTTACCCCGCCCTGTATCACGACGTTGGCTCGGCTGATGACTGATGCAGAATCGACATTTCCGCCGATCACCACGTCGCCGCCGGTCTTCACCGTGAACCCGGGCTTCACTGACCCTTTTATCTCGACGGCATCCCGCGAGTCAATATTGCCAGTTTGATAATCTATATCACCGGAAAGAGAATGTTTCGATGTAATTTTGACACCTGTATCCGATATCACCGACAAAACTCCTGCGATAGCCGCCCTGATTTCCCCGGAGTTCTCATCATAGATGATGTCTTCCCCAGTTTTTAAAGTCAGATCTTTTCCTGGAATCTGTGGTACTTCGTGGCCGAAGATGTTCTGACCGGGTATGCCTGTTGTCGCAGGGATCTTGGTTGCCAGTAACTGGCCTTGGTCCACGCCGACGAATAACCGACGTTCCCGAAAATCCATGCGACCGTCCCCAAGCTCTTTGCCCGGCTGTTCACCTGTAGCAATATCGATGCGCAACCTTGCGTTTTCACCATTGACCGGCAACCGGCCGCGTGCAATGACATGATTTTTTAGAGGTCGTTTTTCTGTTTTCACAGCCGTAATGCAGGCCGCAATATTTTTTTCCCTGATTCCCCAACGCACATCGGCTTTTTCAAGCAGTGCAATGATATCTGCACTATCGGGTAAATCGTTGCCATCGAGAGGCGGGTAAAGTGTCATTTTCGCGGACCAGCCATCTTCGTTGAGTAAGACCAGTGGTTCCAGGTGAACAACTATCTGCTCCTTGGACCCTCTTTTTTCCCTGACAAGGTTGGGATACCCAGACACTGTGGCGAGTAGCGCCAGTTTATTGCTGGAAAACTCGACAAAGTCGCCGGGCACAAGTTCGATGTCTTCCAAAATTTTGCTTGCATTGGTCGCTACTTCTTCTAGGGCGACAAGGATTTCCTTTGCCGGTATCAGTTCGTTGACCGTAAAGGACTGCCGATCTTCGGCTTCTCCATTGGTCATTGTTTCTGTTTTGAAAAAGATCTTCAATTGTCTTGCCACGCGGAATTCTCCTGAAAACGGATGAGGGATCTAAGCTCTTTATCGACCATGGTGTCCATCATGAGTTTTGTTTATGGTACCATTGTAGCATATATTCTTAATATATATGGATGTTTTTTGTTTGTGACCAGTCAAAAAAGTCACAGTGGTCTGTTGGTTATCGGTTTTATGAATATATCGCCCTTGAAAAATGTGCAGTAGATCAGTGGAGACAAATTCGGCGGCAAAAAATGCAGGTGGCGATGTCCCTATTCTGGATACAGCCATTTCCTCTTCACTCTATCTAAACGCTAACCAAATAGGTCCCTGTATTTGATTGCTGACTGGATTAGGGGTATAATGCGAAAAGATATTTCCCCAAACGCTTAAAAGCATTTTTCGGTTTTCTTGGTGCTTTGATTTGCCATTATGAAACCGGTTTTCTAAGGCATGCGTAAAAGCAATGACTCTAAAAATATGCATAATGATATGGAACCCTCGCCCTCAAAAGAAGTACAACACTTTGCAGATTCCACCGATCTGAACAATCGACTGATCGAGCTGGAAATCAGAGAGACCAGCCTTCGCAAAGAAAAACAATATTTTCTGGAACTCAGGGAAAACTCGCCATTCGGTTGCCAGACTCTGGATGCAAACGGTTGCTTGATTGAGATAAATCAAGCCTGGTTGGATATCCTTGGTTTTACAAGAGAAGAAGTCATCGGCAAAAATTTTGCAGAGTTCCTGCATTCTGAATGGAGGGATGATTTCAAAGAGAAATACACCAGGTTCAATGCAGCCGGAGAAATTTCGGATATCGAACTTCAGATGGTCAAAAAAGACGGCCTTTCCGTCGTCGTCTCCTTACAAGGCAGGATCGGGATCGCCTCTCAGGGGAGATTACCACAGGCCTATTGTCTTCTTCAGGATATTACTAGACAAAAACAGGCTGAATCTCGATTGGTCACCATTGAACAGAGGTATCGAACTATTCTTATGGCAGCTATGGACGGATTCATGGTCGCGGACCAAAATGGGCGCATCCTGGAAGCAAATGAAACCTACCTGAAAATGAGTGGTTACAGTGAGCAGGAGTTACTCACCATGAGCTTAACCGACCTGGAGGCTAAAGAATCGCGAGAAGAAACTGCTGCCCGTATCCGGAAAATCGTAACAGATGGAGAAGCACGTTTTGAGTCTAAGCACCATCGCAAAGATGGAAGTCAATTCGACGTCGAGATCAGAGTCCAGTATAGCCCAACGAATGACGGATCGTTGGTTGCCTTCATACGAGACATAACCGAGCGTAAAAGTGCCGAAGGTGAGCGCAAAAATATTCAGAAACAGCTGCAGCAGGCGCAGAGACTGGAAGCAATAGGAACATTGGCAGGAGGTATAGCACATGATTTCAACAACCTGCTTGGGGTGATGATTGGCTTTACTGATATGGTGTTAGATGATGTTCCGCAAGGCAGCAGAATAAGAAAGGACCTTGAGAAGGTTTTGCAAGCAGGGTATCGCGGGAAAGATCTGGTAGGACAGGTCTTGGCTTTCAGTCGACAATCCAAGGAGGAGTGTATTTCGTTACAGTTGCGCGCAATCATAAAGGAAGTCCTCAAAATGCTCCGCGCGTCCCTGCCTTCGACTATTCAAATCAAGCAGAAACTTGATGCACGGTGCGGTCTTGTCGAAGCGGATCCATCGCACATGCATCAGATATTAATGAACCTCTGCACTAATGCGTATCATGCAATGGAGGAAAATGGCGGGGTCCTGACCATTGAATTTCGTCCAGCGTTAAATCTGCCGATCAACATCCATCGTCACGTGAAGGCAGAAGGGAAAAAATATGTTGAGTTGATTATCAGAGATACAGGCCATGGTATTCCTGCTGATATAATCGATTTGATATTTGATCCTTTCTTTACTACCAAACCCAAGGGCAAAGGGACAGGCATGGGACTTTCCATTGCTTATGGAATCGTGCAGAAATACGAAGGGACGATTAAGGTCGAGAGCGTGCTTGGGAGCGGTACTGCATTTCATGTTTTTCTACCTGAAAGTGGCCAGCAAGTACTTGATTCTCCCGTCTCTCAAAAATATCCTTCTGTTGGCAAGGAACACATTCTGTTCATTGACGATGAACAGCTCCTTGTTGAAATGGGGCAGACGATGCTTGAGCGGCTTGGCTATAAAGTAACGGCAGTGACAGACAGTCGGAAGGCCCTGGATCTTTTTTCTGAATCACCCGATGATTTTGACCTGGTTATTACAGATCAAACCATGCCCGAAATAACAGGTTTAGAGTTGGCCAAGGCGATGTTGCGGATACGGGAAACTCTGCCGATTATCTTGTGTACTGGCTATAGTTCTCATGTTAATGAAGAGGTTGCTCAAAGGCACGGTGTTAGAAGTTTTCTTTTCAAACCTCTAATAAAAGGCAAGTTAGCACAATTGCTGAGAGAAATTCTGGGCGATTACTGACCGCATCTCTGTCATTTCTTACTGTCAGCAGGGGAGGTTTTTAGACCTCCTTTACTTCTTGTCTTGGAGCATTCATAAAAAACAAGAAACTCCCGTAATATATTTAATCGAAGAAGATCACGAATTTTTGGCATGAGGTTTGTAGAAGTGACGAGTCTGAGTAGGATGAAAAGAGGAGGTGAATTTGCCACTTAATCCATCGCTGGTAACAATTCCATCTAACTCTTTTCTATTTGGAAAACTATAAAAATGTGTAATGTGTTGGTAATACAATATGTTTTGAGATCGAAAGAATGAGTGGTATGAAAATTGCTCACCATGTTTAAGCCGATAGCTGTGTACCAATGGAATCGGTCGAGTGAGAGGACGAATAAGTCTGGGACCTTCCTGATAGCAAGGGATAGGTTATAAGATTGACGAAGTGAGTTGATAAACCTGATGTTTTAATATGAAAGATGACACTATGCCGGTAAACGAACTGCAGGTACTGACCAACCGGGATGATGCTTTGCTGGAATATAAATATTTTCGGTCTCTTTGTCTTCTGGCACGGGGAGTGACCCACGATTATAACAATATCTTTACGGGATTGTCGGGGCAGTTGAGATTGATTACTCAGGAAGCGGCTCTTGGTGGCATCGGCGAGCATCGAATACAACTTGTGAGTGATTTGTTGACCAAGGGGGTGAATCAAACCTCGATCCTCTATGAATTTTCCCGCTATTTAATCACCGAAAAAGCGGACCACTCCCTTGATCGAATACTGGAACTTGCTGTTGAATCGCTCAATATACTCTCCCGCTCCCACAAGTTTGAGGTTCTAAAGCCAGGAAAACTTCCACGATTACGTTGCAGAATGAAGGACATTGTGATGATGCTCTTCTATCTTGGCGAAAATGGTCTTGAAGCAACGCCTGAAGGCGGTAACATAACCATCATCGCTGAAGTCTATCAAGGTGAAGAAGATGCGATCATCCTCTCGGTACGAAACAGAGGCAGAGGTGTCGCTGCCTCCGTGCGATTGTCTCTTTTTCGTCCTTTTGTGACGACCAAATCCACTCAGCAAGGATTGCAGGGGCTCGGACTGTACGCAGCACGCATTATCGCTGAAGACCACAGCGGGACACTGAGTTTTACGGACCAAAAAGATGGGGAGACGGTTTTTACTGCACGAATCCCACTGCCTCCCCAGCCCGCGACAAACGGCAGGCCTCCTGAAGGCGAAGTGAGTACAGAGGTACCCCCAATCAGGAAAGAATTTGGCAGAAAGAGGGAGATATTTTTCGTTGTAGAAGACGATGAGGCTATGCGGGATTTAATTGTAAGCAGTCTGCAGCGCCGTGGGCATGTTGTATTTTCAGCAGAGACCTGCGCAGAGGCGGTAGAAGAATTTGAGCTGGTCCACGAAGCAGTGACCGTTCTTTTAATTGATGTTGGTTTGACCGATAGTGACGGATTCGAATGTCTTGAGAAAATGCTGCAGATAAGCTCCCAGGCTAAAGTGATTTTTATGTCCGGAGAAGATATCGACGAACAGCAATACCTGCAGCGTAACGCCTTGTTCTTAAAAAAGCCCTTTACTGTTAAAGAGATCGAAGAATTGGTTAACTATGCTAAATGACACTTTGAAAATAAAAAGAAACGTCAGTGTTCTAGTTGTTGACGACGAAATCTCCATTGCTGATTTTATTGACGAGGTACTAACGTCTCACGGCTATAAGGTGACATCGTATTCAGATCCTCAGGAAGCGTATGCGATAGTTGATCGGCAGGAATTTCAGCTGGCCCTGATCGACATCAACATGCCTGGTATTAATGGAGTAAAGTTGTCGAAAAGAATTTTGGAATGCTTCCCGGATACGGAAATTATTATCGTCACCGGGGTCCCGGAAGAGAACAATCTCGACCCCTGTTTGAAAATGGGACTCACCCATTACCTGTTCAAGGCCTTCAACGAATCCCAGCTTGTCTATACAGTGTATGCAGCCTTGCATTTTCAAAGGCTTCGTAATGCTTATATGACTGGCTCCGAGAGAGTCAGTGGGTGCAACTTGATAGGAGTTTCGATGTCGACCAGAGATGTTCGCCAGGAGGTCCTGTCTGTTGGAAAAACAGAGTTGCCGGTTCTGGTGATGGGAGAATCGGGGACTGGCAAGGAAATTATTGCCCGCGATATACATCGTAACAGTGAGAGGAGTGCCAAGCCATTTATTCCCATTAACTGCGCAGTACTTGGGGCGCTGGTTGAGTCAGAGCTTTTTGGTCACGTAAGCGGCGCTTTCACCGGCGCGTCTAAAACCACAGCAGGCTATGTGGGTGCTGCTGATAAAGGTACCCTATTTCTAGATGAAATTGGTGAACTTTTACCGGAAGTACAGGCAAAGTTCCTCCGCTTTTTGGACGATGGGGAATATTGCAAGGTTGGTGATACCAGCATTAGGCATGCCGACGTGAGGATTGTCGCAGCAACCAACAGAGATCTTGAGAAAATGTGCGATGAAGGCATTTTCCGCAAGGATCTTTTTTATCGACTTTCGGGAGCCATAATTAAGACAACCCCCCTGTGGGAACGGAAAGCGGATATCCTTCCACTGATCTGGCATTTTCTTACCCTTTTCGGCACAGCGAAAAATATTACCTATGATATATCGGCAGATGCCTGTTCCCGGCTGGTGGAGGAAGATTGGCCGGGAAACGTGCGCCAGTTGAAGCAGACTTTATACAAGATATCACAGACTGCCGACACCCGGAAGATATCGCTGGCTGATGTACAAAGGGCCTTAGGGGACACAGGCGAGAAACAAGCAATTAAAATTTATAAGGACGCCAAGGCGAGAGTACTGCACGAATTTGATAAAGAGTATTTGATGAAAACACTTTATCTTGCAAAAGGCAGCCTTAAAAAAGCCCTGGAACTCAGTGGAATGCACAAGAAAAATTTTTACATCAAGATAAAAGAACTTGGTCTTTCAGTGAAAGATTTTTCCCGAGAAGTTGATAAAAATTGAATCTCGGTGGGCAGCCAGAAGAATCTGCATGAAGAAGAAAAAATTATATAAACTGCAGTACATATAATTGACGGGAAAAGGAAAATGATGTTCGTCAAAGTGGATAGTAGGTAAACTTACCTCCCGAATCACCAAACATTCCTCACTATTGAAAGGGTAACGCTTATCAAGGTTCGCCTTAACTTCTCCAAACTTACCCTGGCGACAATCGACTCCTCTTTGTTTTTAAGCTCATTATCGTGAAAACTGGCTCTGAGGGTAGCATTCATGAATCTGCATAAAAGTTAGAATCTCTCAGTAAATCAGGGAATGTACATAAACAGAATTTCCAACCTTTCGGTTCCATGATCGTCGTAGGCAAAAAAACCTCCCGTGAAGTCCAGTCGATACGCCTCTAAAAAAGGTCCGATTCTCTACGAGTTGTAGATAGTTAGCTGTTTTTTCCTCAAAGTAGCTTTACCACCTGTCTATAACCGGCAAATCTTGCTTCCTGTAGTTGGGTGGTGTTTATACCTCCTTCTCTTGTCTGCTTGCTCTCAAATAATGTTGTAACTCCGTTTTTTGTCTATGACATGGCATGTAAGTTGCCGATTGATCGTTGTTATTGTTTGACACTCTCTCTTTGGATTAGTTGGTACGATTAATGCAGTAAGGCATATAATTTGTTCGTCTACAATTGGTACTATGGGGAAAATTTAAGTGACGACAATCATCACTTATTCAAAAAGAGAGCTGGGCATGCATCTGATTTGTTCGTATTGCGGCCGATACATCAAAGAAAAAAAGCCTTTTGAAGTGACAAAGAATACCCATGGCATCTGCCCGGATTGTTTTATCCCGTTGCTGAAAGATAATGGTGGGCTTTCCTATGATCAATATTTGGAAACATTTGATCGGCCGGTAATGGTAGTGGATTCTGAGAGACGAATTGCTGCTGCGAACGAGGCTGCTCTGCGTATGATGGAGAAATCCATCGAGCGGGTGATGGGAATGTTGGGTGGTGATGCGATGGAGTGCCGTTATTCGATTTTACCGGGTGGATGCGGCAGAACAACTCATTGCCAAACGTGCACAATAAGAAACCTTGTTTTGAAAACCCTGGAACAGCAGGAATCTCATTACAACGAACGAGTAACAATTGAAACTGAAAAAGGCCTGACTCATTGTTTGGTTTCAACAGTTTTTTATAACGGCTTGGTGCAAATTGTCTTCGAAGATTGTTAGCGCTTTCGAAATGGCATCTATTTTACGAGTACTGAAATTGAGGCTCGTAGAGTTGTTTGAATCGCCTGCAATGTTAATAGAGCATTACTAAAGAAGAGATATATGACTGCTCCTCTGCGACAACAAATATTTGATCTTGGCGGGATTGCTAACTGTGCAAAAGACCTCAATGCACTCGGTCCCGACACCGAACCCGAGTTTCTGAAAATCGGCAAGGTGCTTAATACCCTGGCGACCATATGTTTCGGCATGACTGACAATGCCGTGCAATTGAGTACTCTGGCGAATTTCAGCACAGACGACGAAGATTCCTCTATAGAAGAGAACAAAAAAATATTCGATGCGGTTGCCAGTCATGTCAAGACGACGCTTGCATCACTTGGTGAAGGCGATCACCTCCTTGCGAAGCTCCTTGCCGACATGAACAAACTGCGCGAGCCTATCAGAAGGTTACAAAGCATCGGCAAGACGTTTCGAGTTCTGGGGGTGGGAATCAAGGTCGAAAGTTCCAGGACAGTTGAGGTTATGCAGGGTTTCAGCATACTTGCCACGGAGGTTGCGGCTATCGCTAAGCTGGTCCATGACAATTGTCGTTACTGCATCGATAAAGCGGACCTTGCTGAAAAGGGGATCTTGATTTCGCGTCAGGTTTTGAACTGCGGAGACAATTCCTATGATGACAGCGGTGAAAAGGCAATTCACAGAATCCTTCAATCTCTGGAGGATATTGGAAGGAGGTCGGATCAACTGGCGGGCGGTATCCAGGAACGTTCAACAGCGATGGTGCAGGGAATTAGCGATGTCGTCATGGCCATGCAATTTCACGACATCACCAGACAGCAGCTTGAGAATGTATCTTCCGCCCTTAGTGAGGTAATTGAAAAGGCCAGTTCCATGTCCTCCCGGGAGACCTCAGAGGATGCTGAGCAGGTTGTTCTTGAAATATACTCAATTTTATCCATCCAGGCAGCGCATCTCAACTCAATTTACGAGCAGGTACTCAATGCCAGGAGACAGATTGAGGCAGGTCTTGGGAAAACCATGGAGCAGGCTCAGGTGCAGGCAAAGGACGCCAGGACCTTATTGGAGATGGAGGGTAAAACCGGAAATAGATCAATAGTCGCAGACCTTGAAAAGGAGATCGATAATGTAGCTCTATCGCTCAATAGATCTTTGAAGGTCGTCAAGCAGGCGGCTGAGGTCAGTCAGGAAGTCTATGGCAATGTCGTGGATATCGGCAGTTTTGTAAATAAAATAGAAGGAATAGCTTTTGATGTAAAGGTGCTTGCTATAAATGCAATGGTCGAGGCCATTAAGTCCGATGCAGCCGGGAATACTCTCACTGTACTGGCAAAAGAGTTGAGTAATCTCTCCAGGGAAACAAGAGATGAGGCGACGGAATCCATCGGATTGCTGCAAAATATAGTGGAAGGAACCGAGAGGCAGCTGGAGTTTGCCACAGATCTCAACCAGAGTAGTGTCGTAGTAGATGAGATGATAGAGAAGGGAAAGCAATTTACCGGGACAATACTTTCATCTTTACAAGAAGTCAGCACAATTGGCCAGAAAATGGACAGCTCCAGCCGGGATCTTTCCGCCAGGATAACACAACTGGTACCCGGGATAAAATTTCCTCGGATATTGGGGGATAGAATCGATAGGAACTGGCAGATTGTTTGTCGTATTATCGACCAGATAGAAGAAGCTTATCCTCGATTCCAGGAACGAAGTTCCGAAGTCAAGCAAATGATTGAAAAGCTCGCACAACAATACGTAATGGAGCGTGAACGCTCAATTCATGCCCAGGTTGCAGGGCAGGGCGGAACTCATACTGCCTCTTCTGACGTTGATCTTTTTGTAGATGATGGTTTCGAGCTATTTGAGGACGATAAAGACAAGAATAAGAAGAGCTCGGGTGGGGAAACAAAAGAAGAGGATTTCGGCGACAATGTAGAGCTGTTTTAATGCCCAGGTGCCGGCGACGCTAGATAAGGAGAAAAAAGATGGATCATTCATTGAAAATCACCACGACGGACGATGGTAAAGAAGGAACGCTCTTTTTAGTGGGAGACCTGACCATGGCAAAGGTCCAGGAAACTAAAGACACATTGCTCGGAGCAATAGGGCAAGTTGATCGGCTGTATCTCGATCTCAATAAAATTGAATCGGCCGACGTTTCTCTTATCCAATTGCTCTGCGCAGCGCACCGTGAATGTTTTTTATCGAAGAAGGAAATTTTTATACAAGGCGAGGTCGGTGAGATTTTGGAGAACCTATTAGAAAGCGCCGGCTATGTCAAACAGTGTGGATGTTTCCCGAGCGCCAGAACGAGTTGCTTGTGGAAAACCTGTGCCAATGTAATTGACAACTTACCCAAGGGCAAATGCGGTGGAGACACGTTGCATTCCTGCCAATGGCGTAAGGTAGAGAGATCTTTAGAGGCATAGGGAACAACTTCCCGGATATCGGATATAGGATATCGGGATTGGCGGTATGGGTTCAATGGAATTACCGCTTGGAACAAATATTTATAAGAGCACAAAAAGGAAAAAAAGCGATGGCAAAGACAATTTTGACTGTGGACGATAGCGCAAGTGTCCGTCAGATGGTGACCTTTACTCTGAAAGGTGCCGGGTACACGGTACTTGAGGCGGTGGATGGGGAGGATGGCCTGACGAAATTGAACGGCGCGACAGTAGATATGGTCATTACAGACCTGAATATGCCAAAACTTGATGGTATAGGATTCATAAAAAAAATCAGGGCCAACCCGAAGTGTAAATTTATCCCGGTCATCATGCTGACAACCGAGTCGCAGGCTGAGAAAAAGCAGGCAGGCAAGGCCGCTGGGGCAACGGGATGGATTGTAAAACCCTTTAAGCCTGAGCAGTTGCTCGATGTTGTTAAGAAGGTGCTGCGCTAGGCGTAGTCAAGGATGCCTCTAGTCGATGCTGATTAACTAGTGTCTGTCCATAAATGGCTATTTTCCCCTAACTATTCGTTGCTCTCAAAATTTAATCCTCGGAATATCAACTATATGCCTGTGGTTAAATTCATCGAGCGCCTCTATTTAGAGCAAAATATCTCATTTATGGACAGGCACTAACTATAGCTGGTGATCGGCGAGACAATCAATGGAAATCCAGGAGTCAATGAGTCATGAGTGATGTTCAAGGTCTTGATGCAGGTAAAGCTGTCTTTCTTATAGAAGCAACAGAAATCCTCGAACAGCTGGAAGAATCTCTGCTGGAATTGGAAGAGTCACCGGATAATGTCGAGCTGGTTGGCTGTGTTTTCCGAGCTCTGCATACCATAAAAGGTTCCGGGGCCATGTTCGGTTTTGATCGGGTCTCCTCGTTTACCCATGAAGTTGAGACGGTCTTCGACGAGGTCCGTTCCGGAAACATGCAGGTCAGTCGTGAACTCATCGATCTCACGTTGGCCTCCCGTGATATAATTCGGGGAATGCTTGATGCGGAGCAGGAAGATGGCGGCGTATCCGATGAAGAAGCGAGCCGGGTTGTTGCCGCACTGCAAAAATTTTCTTCAGCACCCCCTTCTGTACAGGAAATCTCAACTGCACAGGAAGCGTCACCCACACAAACCGACAAGGAGGTTGCATCGCTGACAACCTGGCGGGTTCGCTTTAAACCGCCGGAGGATGTCTTTGCCACAGGAACCAATCCACTCTTTTTACTCGAAGACCTGAGAGAACTTGGCGATTGCGATATGGTCAGTTTTACTGATGATATCCCTCGTTTGACGGAAATCGATCCCGAGCGATTTTATTTCGGTTGGGATATTTTACTCACCACGGATAAAGGTCGTGAGGCAATCGAGGATGTTTTCATCTTTATCGGTGAGGATTCCGACCTGAAAATTGAGGTTGTGGAACACCATAAGGTCAATGATGACGAAGATACCCAGGAAAAATTTCTGCGTCTGGGAGATATCCTGGTCATGCGAGGTGAGCTAGACAGGGAGCAGCTGGCCGAAGCGATAGGAAGTCAAAAACGACTCGGACAAATCCTTGTTGAAAAAGGCCTCATCTCTGAAGCAAAGCTTGACGCCGCGCTCCGTGAACAGGAACACCTGAAAAAAACCAAAGCCAAAGTCAAAGAACAGAACAAACAAAAACCGGTAGTCGAATCCAGTATCCGGGTACCGTCGTCAAAACTCGACGAGCTCGTCAATCTTGTCGGCGAACTGGTCACGGTACAAGCCAGGCTCACCCAGGTGGCAAACGATGGGGAAGATGGACAACTGAGGTTTCTGGCAGAAGAAGTCGAGCGCCTCAGCGCCGAGTTGCGCGACAATACCATGAATATCAGGATGGTTCCCATTGGTTCAACCTTCAGTAAATTCAGGCGGTTGGTGCGTGATTTGTCAAGTGATCTTGGTCGCGAGGTTGTTCTAACCACCGTAGGGGAAGAAACCGAACTTGATAAAACTGTTATCGAAAAACTCAACGATCCGATGGTCCATCTGATCCGCAACGCCCTCGATCACGGAGTGGAACCACCCGACAAGAGAATGGCGGTTGGGAAAAGTCGGGAAGGCTCCATTCATCTGGAGGCAGAACATTCCGGCGCCCATGTTCTCATTCGGGTGAGAGACGATGGTGCGGGAATCAATAAAGACAAGATCAGAAAAAAAGCGGTGGAACGCGGCCTCATGGAGGATGGTGCCGATATTTCCGATGACGAATTGTACAGTTTTATCTTTACGCCTGGTTTTTCCACAGCTGTTGTGGTGAGCAGCGTGTCCGGCAGGGGCGTTGGTATGGATGTTGTCCGCACCAACATAGACGCGCTCCGGGGTACCGTCGATGTCAAGAGTGCTGAAGGCAAAGGTACAACGGTGACATTGAAAATCCCTTTGACCCTGGCAATCATTGAAGGCTTGCTGACCAGGGTTGGCGATGAGAGGTATGTCTTACCTTTGTCCGCTGTTGAGGAATGTGTGGAGCTTGAAGAGGAGCAGGCGGGAGCGTCAAGGGGACGAAATCTTGCCCATATCCGCGGAGAACTGATCCCCTATGTTCACCTGAGACGTCACTTCAATATCCACGGCAAGAGAGCTGATATAGAGCAGATAGTGATAACCCATGTTGATGGCCATCGGATAGGTTTTGTCGTCGACGAGGTGATTGGGCAGCATCAAACAGTGATCAAGAATCTCGGCCATATGTATAGAAATGTGAAGGAAATATCCGGAGCAACCATCCTGGGAGACGGTACCCTTGCCTTGATTCTTGATGTTCCCTGCCTGGTACAGGAAACGAGTGACAACCGGAACCAAAGGGTCGAATCGGTCCGTTAGCACTAAATTGAAGGGAGAAGAGGATATGGGCGAAGAATTTAGGGAATCGACGGGATATGCTGGAGGTCAGTTTCTCACCTTTCGTTTGGAGAAGGAGTTGTTCGGAGTGCCTATCGATACCGTCCTTGAAGTCCTCGATTATCTGCCGGAAACGAAAATTCCAGGATCAAAAAAGATTCTTAAAGGGGTGATTAATCTGCGCGGAGCTGTAGTGCCGGTGGCTGATATTCGCATCAAATTTGGCATGACCGCCACTGTGCAGAGCAAAAATACCTGCATCATCGTCGTCAAAGTGCAGGCGTCTGCAGAAATGGAACAGACGACCCTTGGTGTGCTGGCAGATCAGGTCATGGAGGTTGCGGACATTGCCTCATCAAATATACAACAGCCTCCGGAGATGGGAACCGGAATTCCCGCAGAATTCTTGCGTGGAATAGGTAAAATTGGTGAGGAGTTTTTTATGATGCTTGATGTGAATGCCATCATCAGGGAGGACATGCAGGCATTCGAGTCGATTTCTGGCACTCTGTAAAATGAACAAAACCTGGTGCATTAAAAAAAAATAATAGTGTCTGAAAGACAGGCGGTAGCAGAAGGCGCAGTAAGAACACTTTGATACTACTCGTCCAGATAATCAAAAAAACCCGTAAAATTGGACATGGGAGAAAAGACAATGAGCGAAATCGGCAGCATAGAAATGAACCAATATCTTACCTTTAAACTTGACGAAGAGGTCTTTGGCCTGGCCATCGGCAAGGTAAGGGAAGTCCTCGATTTCACCACGGTGACACGGGTACCCCAGACACCGGCATATATGCGGGGGGTGATCAATCTTCGCGGCAGTGTAGTACCTGTGATCGACCTGAACCTCAAATTCGGTATGAAACAAACGGAGAAGACGGTCAACACCTGCATCATCATTGCAGAAATCGAAATGGATGGCGAAGTGACTGTCCTGGGTGCGTTGGCTGACTCAGTTCAGGAAGTAGTGGAATTGGAACCGGATCAGATTGAACCGGCTCCTAAAATAGGCACCAAACTCAATACCGAATTTATTAAGGGCATGGGTAAGCGGGAAGAAGTTTTCATTATCCTCCTTGATATTGACAAGGTCTTCTCCTACGAAGAAATTGCCATGGTTCAGGGAGGGGCTCCAACGCCGGAAATAGCAGCCTGATGATCAGAATCTGAGGTTTTTGGATAGTAATTCATAACAAAAAATAAAGGAGTTTAACAATGAAACTTGGAATTAAAATCGGATTGGGATTTGCCGCTTTGTTGGCTATCGCTATAACTTTAGGGACTATGGCCATTGTCAATATGAGCAATGTTGAAACAAAATCGACAATGCTCGAAAGAGAATACGTTCCTGAGGTAGGCATCGCTAATCAGGTGGAACGCAGTTCTTTCCGAACCATGTATGCCATGCGCGGTTACGGCTATACCGGCGAACAATCTTTACTGGACAACGCCAAGGAAAATATTAAGGCACTTCACGAACGATTAGACAAAGCGAAAACCCTGGGCGATAACTCTCCGAATTTAAAAGCCCTTAGGCCGGCAGTCGAAAAGGTTGAAAAAGAAGTCACCGATTACGAAAAACTGATAGATGAAACAGTAACGCTCAATGGAAAGATGGAGGCCGAGCGTTCTAGGCTCATTGAAGCATCAAGCAAATATATGAGCAACTGTAGTGATTTTCTTGCGGGTCAGATGAAGAAGATGGAGACAGAAATTACCGAGGGAGCCTCCGCGGATAAGCTCAAAGAGCGTCAGGAAAAAATAACAACGGTCAACGAAATTATTGATGTCGGTAACGCCACCCGGATTGCTGCCTGGCAATCGCAGGCCTTGCGTGAGCCCAAAATCATTCAGGACGCATATGCTAATTTCGATGTCATGAAGGGAAAATTTGAAGCATTAAGGAAAATTACCCGGTCCGAGGACGATATGAAGCGGATCGAGAATACCGAGCGTGCCGCCGCAGATTATAAGCAGGCGATGATTACCTTTCTCGATTTGTGGCTGCAAAATGTCGAGGTTGGTAAAAAACGTACTGAAGTCGGTGATAAAGTTGTTGGTGAGGCTCGTGGAGTTGCCATAGCCGGAATGGACACCACCGGCAACATCGCTCAGGAAGCTGTCTCGGCCTTGAGAAGTTCCAGTAATATAATGATTATCGGTTTGATTGTGGCCACCATTTTAGGACTTCTCATCGCTTTTTTCATCACCCGCGCCATCACCAAACCAATTATCATGGGCGTCAAATTTGCCGAAACCGTTGCCAATGGCGATCTCAGTCAGCGTCTCGATATAGTGCAGAAGGATGAGATCGGTCAGTTGGCCAACGCCCTGAATAATATGGTTGAAAAGTTAAAAGAGGTGGTAGGTAACGTTCAAAGTGCGGCCGACAATGTTGCTTCCGGTAGTCAGGAGCTTTCCGCTTCCTCAGAAGAGATGAGCCAGGGGTCAACCGAACAGGCAGCAGCTGCGGAAGAAGCCTCAAGTTCCATGGAGCAGATGGCAGCTAACATTCGTCAGAATGCCGATAATGCACTTCAAACTGAAAAAATCGCCAGCAAGAGCGCCGAAGATGCTAAGAAAGGTGGAGAATCAGTAGCGAAGACACTTTCTGCCATGAAAGAAATCGCCAGCAAAATCTCCATCATTGAAGAGATTGCCCGACAGACCAACCTGCTGGCCTTAAACGCAGCCATAGAGGCAGCCAGGGCGGGTGAACATGGCAAGGGTTTTGCCGTGGTTGCAGCAGAAGTGCGTAAACTGGCAGAACGCAGCCAGCATGCCGCGGCCGAGATTAGTGAACTCTCCGGCAGCAGTGTCGAGGTAGCAGAACAGGCTGGAAGAATGCTGTCAGAAATGGTTCCGGACATTCAGCGAACCGCGGAACTGGTACAGGAAATTTCGGCTGCCAGTAAAGAGCAGGATACCGGTGCAGAGCAGGTCAACCAGGCAATAATGCAGCTTGACCAGGTCATTCAGCAGAACGCCTCGGCCTCGGAAGAAATGGCTTCAACCTCCGAAGAACTATCCAGCCAGGCCGAGCAATTGCAGGATACTATCGCTTTCTTTAAGGTGGATAGCAAGGCAGGCGCAAAAGTCCGCCATGCCCAGCAGCCCGTGACGAAAAAGAAGCAGGTAAGTCTGCCGGCCCCAAAACAGGTGTTGAAAAAGGGCAGGAAAGTCACTAGCGCCGGCGGAGGTCTTGACCTTGATATGGGCAGTGACAGTGGCAAGCTTGATGATGAATTCGAGCGATTCTAGAAAATTGCGAACAATCTGGAAGAACCTTGGGATCAGTGCGGTCAAGCACTGATCCCAGTCAATAACAAGGGGGTATTGACACATGATGAAAAGGAATAGGAAAGGATTTGTCATACTGGGGGGTCTTCTATCATTGGGATTCATCTTTTGCGGGGTGGCCAGCGCAAAGCCGAACGCTGACGAAGCGTTAGACCTTTTAAAGAAAGGTAATGAGCGTTTTGTGTCCGGAACTTCAATCCATCCGAATACCAGCTCAGAACGTCTTATTCTGGCCGGCAGGGAAGACCAGGGCGACTATGCTTATGCCACGGTCCTTACCTGCTCGGATTCGCGGGTGCCGGTTGAGCTTCTCTTCGATACCGGTGTCATGGATACCTTCGTTGTCCGGGTCGCCGGGAACGTCGTCGATACAGACGAAGCCGGCTCTATTGAATACGGTTTGGCCCATGTCAAAACTCCGGTATTGGTTGTCCTTGGACATACCCAATGTGGCGCGGTCACAGCGGTAACCCATGCTATTCATGGCACTGGTCACGCATTGGAACGCAATATTCCCCAACAGGTTGACAATATTGAACCAGCTATACGAGCTGCCATGAAGGCGAACCCGAGTTTGCATGGCGACGAAGTGATTCCTGCCGCCATCGAGGAAAATGTTTGGCAGGGAATCGAAGACTTGTTCATGATCAGCCCGTCGACCCGCAACCTGGTAAAGAGCCATGCCGCGAAGATTATCGGTGCTATCTATGACGTCGGCACTGGCAAGGTCAAATGGTTGCCGGAGTCAAAAATAGGCACGATACTCGCCAGAGTTGAATCGAATCCGGCTCGCGCTATGAATGCCATGGCCGAAGTAGGGGCACGATTCGAATCAGGAGAAAACGCTGGCTCATCAGCAAAACAAAACTGAATAAAATTTGCTTTTATCTCTTGATAATGCGATGGAAGATCGCAGGAGAGTCGAGCTCCAAATGGCTGAAACTACAAGTATCTCTGATTGAGGAGACGGAAAAAACTCTTTCAGGGGGAGGATTATTACGATGAAAGAGAACCATTCAAAACGAATTTCTGTACTTCTTGGTCTGTTGGTTTCGATGCTCATCTTTGCCGGATCTGCTGTTGCAAAACCGAATCCAGCGAAGGCTCTTGAGCTTTTAAGAAACGGAAATGAACGTTTTGTATCGGGTACCTCTTTGCATCCTAATATCGATTTAAAACGTTTGATTCAGGCGGGCAAAGAGGACCAGGGCGATCATGCTTACGCAACCGTTATCACCTGCTCCGACTCGCGAGTACCGGTGGAGCGCATATTTGACGCCGGTGTCATGGATACCTTTGTTATCAGGGTTGCCGGGAATGTCATTGATGGTGATGAGGCTGGGTCGATAGAATATGGCCTGGCCCATGTCAAAACACCTGTTTTGGTCGTTTTAGGCCACACCCAATGTGGTGCGGTAACAGCTGTGACCCATGCTGTTCACGGCACCGGACATGCCCTGGAACTGAATATTCCGCCACTGGTTGATAATATTGAACCAGCAGTGCGACGTGCCATTCAAGCTAATCCACAATTACATGGCGACGAAGTAATACCAGCAGCCATTGTTGAAAATGTTTGGCAAGGCATAGAAGACCTCTTCATGACCAGCCCTTCAACACGCGAACTTTTCAAAAGTGGGGCGGTTAAGGTCATTGGTGCCATCTATGATGTCGGTACCGGAAAGGTCAATTGGCTGTCGGAGGAGAAGGTGGCGTCAATCCTCTCCCGTGTTGAAACGAATCCAACCCGCGCTATGGATGCTATGGCTGAAGGAGAGCCCAAAACACATCAGATAGACCAATTACACCAGAAAGTTGAATCGCACCAAGCACAGAATGGTCTGTCAGAGGACAATGGGCTTCATGAAAGGAAGGAACATAGTGCCGGACAAATCACTAAAGCAGAGGAAGTAAAGATTAAGCCGGTGACCCTCCTTGAGGGTGATATTCTCAGGGGGTTAGATGTCGGACGGCACCACAATAATACAGAAGCCAAGTTTTCCTTTACTGACGATGGTAATTCCTTTGAACTACTTTGGTTCCTGCTGCCAACAGCATTAGTTCTCTTCTTAGTTTTGATCTTTGGGGCAAAGACTGCAGTAGTCCGTAATCTCAAGCTTGGTAAAAAACTCTATGGCGGTTTTGGTTTTCTTCTTCTGCTCGCCGTTGGCCTTGGTTTTTGGAGCTATTATTTTCTTGGCCAGGTGAGTGAAAAATCTCACCTGGAGACAGCAGCCCTTGAGCTCGATATGATGGCGGGTGAAATAAGTACTGTGAAGACTGAGTTTATCCTCTACGGTGTCTCTGATAAGGAACTGGGCGAAAAATTTGTTGGTGAAGCGAGGGCACTTTTAGCTGAATACAAAACTGATATTATTGAATTGCAGCAGTTTAATCTCGAAGAGAAGGAACTGAAGGCAATTAAAGAGCTCGATTCGTTGGTTGCTCAGTATGGAGAGCAATTTGAAAATTTGGTGACGAATTTCCGTAAAGCGCAAGAAGAGCAGACAGATCTCAGACAGTTCGGACAGAAACTATTGGAGCAGGTGGAAGAATTGTTGCGCGAGCAAGAGGAGGATCTGGCAAAGATTGAGACAGCTGTTGATCTTGATCGCAAAAAACAGGCACTGCAAAGCGAGCTGGTGGAAAAGTTTGCCAAAATTGAGGTTTTGACACTGAAGCTTGACAGTAATCAGAACAGCTTTTTGCTCGACAAAGATATTAAAAGGGTTCATGCATCCGAGAATTACCTGGGGCAGCTGTTTGGCCAGATTGAGATGGGTGGCAAGCTCATTAAACAGCAATCAGTAGATAGTAAGAAAATTGAAACTGATATGAAAATTCTGGCCAAAGTGGAGGCAGAATTTGAGAAGTATCAGGAAGAACTTGGTGCAATGATTGTTAATACCTTAAAAGTCGATGGAGGAGCAGTTAAGTTGAGTTCTCTGTTGCATCGTGTCGAGGCAATTGCCGTAGCACTGTCACATCGATTCAAGCTCGAAGCTGAAAGTGCCAAATCTGAAGCCAATAGAATTTCACTTGTCCTTACCATTCTTACAGTGGTCTTGGGTCTTGTCGTCGCAACAATCATAACACGGGCTTTTACTCTACCTATTCTCAGGGAGTTGTTTTTGCAAAATCGGTTGCAGGAGGTAATCTTACCCAGAAATTTGCTATAGATCAGAAAGACGATGCCGATCAGCTGGCCGCAGCCCTTAACACCATGATTGACAATGTCAAAGAGGTGGTTGCCAACGTTCAGAGCGCTGCCGACAATGTCGCCTCAGGCAGTCAGGAGCTCGCAGCCTAGCTCCGAAGAGATGAGTCAGGGCTCAACCGAGCAGGCCGCTGCTGCTGAAGAGGCATCGAGTTCCATGGAACAGATGGCAGCCAATATTCGTCAAAACGCCGATAACGCTTTGCAGACCGAAAAGATAGCCGGCAAGAGCGCTCGAGGATGCTGTGGCCAGCGGAGAGTCGGTGGCGAGGACACTTTCGGCCATGAAGGAGATAGCCGAACAAGATCGGAATCGTTGAAGAGATAGCCAGACAGACCAATTTGCTGGCGCTAAATGCAGCTATAGAAGCTGCTCGGGCCGGCGAACATGGCAAAGGTTTTGCCGTGGTTGCCGCAGAGGTGCGAAAGCTCGCCGAAAGGAGCCAACATGCAGCTGCAGAAATCAGTGAACTCTCGGGAAGCAGTGTCGATGTGGCCGAGCAGACCGAGATAATGTTGTCGCAGATGGTGCCGGATATTCAGCGAACCGCTGAGCTGATCCAGGAAATTTCGGCTGCCAGCAAAGAGCAGGATACCGGTGCCGATCAGGTCAACCAGGCGATTATGGAGCTTGACAAGGTTATTCAACAAAATGCCTCGGCCTCTGAAGAGGTGGCCTCGACCTCGGAGGAACTCTCCAGTCAGGCGGAACAGCTTCAGGAAACCATTTCCTTTTTTAAGGTCGACGCCAGAGGGAGTTCCCAGATCCTCCATACTCCCCGGCATCAAACAAAAAAGAAGCGGGTGGTATTGCCATCACCTAAAAAAGTTAGAAAACAGTGATGTCTCCAAAATAAAAATCAATCCTACGGTAAATGAGTGGTTATGGACGCAACATTAAGCAAACGTGATTTTCAGCAGTTGAGTTCATTTATCTATAGTAATTTGGGTATTAAAATGCCGGAAGGGAAAAGCACCATGCTGACCGGCAGGTTAACGAAAAGGCTGCGGGCGCTTGAATTATCGACTTTCAAGGAATACTGTGATTTCCTCTTCAGCTCGGAAGGGCAGGAAGAAGAAATGGTGCATCTCATCAATGTAATAACTACCAACAAGACCGATTTCTTTCGCGAACCGAGCCATTTCGCTTATCTGACTCAAACGACTCTGCCAACCCTGCAGAAAGTGAATACTTTTAGTGGGAACAACAGTCTTAAGGTATGGAGCGCCGGATGTTCAACCGGTGAAGAACCATATACGCTGGCCATGGTTCTGGCCGAGGTTCAGGCAAATCAGGCTGGTTTTAGATTTGATATTTTGGCAACTGATATTTCGACTCGGGTGCTGGATATTGCCCGTCGGGCAGTCTACCCCATGGGGCTGATAGCTCCGGTGGCCCCTTTGATGCGTAAAAAATATCTACTGAAGGGCAAAAACAAGAAGAATCCGGAGGTTCGGATAGTGCCTGAGCTGCGCAATCGGGTTCGTTTTGGTCGCTTGAATTTCATGGATGAGGATTTTGGTTTGCCGTACAAGGTCGATATTATTTTCTGCCGGAATGTCATCATATACTTTGACAAACAGACCCAAGAAAAACTGATGATAAAATTCTGTCAATTTCTAAATCAGGGAGGGTATCTGTTTCTCGGCCACTCCGAATCTCTGCACGGCTACGATACTCCTCTGGACCAGGTGGCACCGACCATTTATCGGAAATTGTGATGAAGGCTAACCACTCTTCGCTGGAGAAGATTTACCTCAAGCCCGGAGAGTTGGTAGTAGCGCAGGATCCGGTGATGGTGACGACGGTACTTGGCTCGTGCATCTCTGTGACGATGTACCACCCGGAGACACGGGCGGCAGCAATATGTCACGGTATGCTGCCGAAAGGCAACGGAAGCGACAGCTTTAAGTATGTCGATGTTGCACTGATGTACATGGTAAATTTTTTCAAGCAATTAAAGATCGTGAGGGAAGAGATTGAAGTCAAGCTTTTCGGCGGGTCGGACATGTTTGCCAGTGGTCAGCCAAGTATCCGTAATCTCACGGTCGGCTGGCAGAATATTTCAGTTGCGACGCGCTGTCTGGAAGAATACGGACTGGTACTTACGGCTTCGGATGTAGGAGGAAAGAAGGGGCGCAAACTGATTTTTAAAACCGATAGCGGGATTGTCCTCATTAAAAAGATGAATGGACAGGACTAACCCCGGTAAGCGGAAAAAAAGCCGGGGCTCAGTTCAGTGCCCCCTTAAGGGGGTGTAAGGTACTTATACCAATCGTTTAGGTGAGATAAAGGAAAGATCCATGTCGCGACGTTTTTGCATGAAGGAAAATAGTGCTGTTATTTGTCAAAGGAGGATATATGGGAATTAAGGTGCTGGTCGTCGACGATTCCGCAGTGGTCAGGCAAACCCTATCGGACATACTCCTGGCAGACAGGGATATTGACGAGGTCGTCACGGCACAGGACCCGTATGTTGCCGCTGCCAGACTACGGCAGTTCGTGCCGGACGTGATAACTCTGGATGTGGAAATGCCGAGGATGGATGGCTTGAGTTTTCTACAGAAGATTATGTCCCAGCACCCCATTCCGGTGGTGATGTGTTCGAGTCTGACGGAAACAAATTCGGCAACGGCGCTGAGAGCTATGGAATATGGGGCTGTGGATATCATTCAGAAACCAAGGATGGGAACAAAACAGTTTCTGGATGAATCGAAGGTGGTAATCTGCGATGCTGTAAAGGCTGCGGCAAAGGCCAGTGTAAGAAGGCAGAGCCGAACGACAACCATCAGTACCGACAGAAAATATGACGCGGACGTCATCCTGGCCAAGCCCGGAGCCAAGGCAATGATTCAGACCACTGAAACTATCGTTGCCGTAGGAGCCTCAACCGGCGGCACTGAAGCGCTTCGAATCTTTGTAGAAATGTTGCCGGCTGATTTCCCGGGAGTTATCATCGTTCAACATATGCCTGAGCATTTTACCACCTCTTTTGCCGAGCGACTCAACAGTTTAAGCAAAATGACTGTCAAGGAGGCAGCAGATGGAGATACTGTTATGCCCGGCCGGGTTCTGCTCGCCCCAGGCAACAAACATATGCTGCTGCAGCGAAGTGGGGCGCGGTATTTTGTGCAGATTAAAGACGGTCCGCTGGTCAGTCGGCATAGACCCTCTGTCGATGTACTCTTTCGATCGGCAGCACGCTATGCAGGGAAAAATGCAGTTGGTGTTATTATGACCGGCATGGGCGATGACGGGGCAAAGGGGATGCTGGAAATGAAACAGGCCGGAGCAGCGACGATTGCACAAGACGAAAAAAGCTGTGTGGTCTTCGGCATGCCGAAGGTTGCCATTGAGTTAGGCGGTGTCGACCAGATTGTACCATTGACAAAGATTGCTCAGGCCGTTGGCAACCTTTGTTATTGATAATGGAGACTCACAATCAAAGTATGGACGGATCATTTGGAACAGGAAGACCTATTATTTGAGGCGTGCCGCATCCTCTTTGGTCATGATATAGAGCTTTCCAGGGGATTTCTCCGTTATCTGCAAGACGAAGGTGTGATCAGCGCTTTCAGGAAAAGGGCGATGGAGGTCCACCCGGATCGTGCTTTTGTTTCGGGATTGTCTGTGCAAAGATGTCAGGATGAATTTGTTTCCCTAAAGCTTGCCTACGAAACCCTGCGTCAGCACATCGCCTCCAGAAAAACGTTTTCTCGCCGAAGCGATACTTTCTCTGCTGGGCAGCGTGACAGATCATTTTTACAACCCAACGGTCTGCCCAGGGAAAAGCTACTCTTTGGCCGGTTTCTTTATCGAATGGGGATCATCGAATGGCGTCAGCTCATTATGGCGCTTACCTGGCAGAAATCCGGCAGACCGAGAATCGGCGAATTGGGGATCAGTCTCGGATATCTTGATCGAAACTCCGTGGTGACAATTTTAAAGAATTCAGCCAGAGTCGGAGCTTTTGGGGTGACAGCACAAAATATGGGTTTTTTGACGGCAAGACGAAGTTCGTGAGTTATTACAGAGACAAAAACGGCAGGAAAAGAAAATCGGTCAGTTTTTTATTGAAAATGGTCTACTGAGCACGAGGGAGCTGTTCATATTGCTGGGGCAATGCAAGGCACATAACCGAAGGGTCGAAAAGCTTTATGAAAAATAGAATATTCAAGAGCTTATGGTTGAGGATGTGGAAAATTCTTTGCGAAAAATAAGAAATATTTTGTGAGATACTCTACCCAAATCAAACTCATTCGTCCATTAACTTCAAGAAAAGAGAGGGAAATTTGCGTATTCACAGTTTTGATCCATTTAAACAGCTCGTTACCCTACACACGATACGGCTCATGGCCATTTCAATTATCACTCTGATTTGTTTTAATTTTATCCTTTTTAGTCAGATAGCCATTGCAGGTGAGGGAAAAAAGATCCTACTCATCGAAACCATGCCCGTTCCTGCTGTTCTTGAGAGTACCCGCTGGTTTAAAAAAGGTCTCGAAAATTTAGGGTATATCGAAGGACAAAATCTCAAGTTGACTGTGATAAATCTTAATGGCGATGAAGAGAATGCAGACTCCAGGATTCGCAAACTCCTTCGACAGGAACACCCAGATCTTGTCGTCACCAATGCGACGCTGGCTTCTGTGATTGGTTACAAAATCCTTCAAGACACTAAAATACCGATGTTATTTTTTACAGTTGGAACACCTGTGAAAGCGGGTTTAGTTAAGGCGGTTGGGGTTTCTTCCGGGAAGAAAATAACAGGCAAAGTAAAAATGTTGCCCAGTGATATACGGCAAACTGTAGTTTCGCGTCTTCTTGTTAGTCTTAGCCCCAAAAAGCCCATTCGAATTGGTTATATTTTCCCCAGCTATCCATCTGCAATTGGTGATCTTCAATACCTCAAGGAAAATTCCTCAAACATGGAGTTTGTACCCTATCAGGTAACCTACAGAACTGTTCCGCAAGGTGTCCCGCAGATGATAGAAGATACGATCAAAGGGATAAGGATTTTAGAAGATAACATTGATTTCTGGTGGGAAGCCGCAGGACCCTTGGGGGAACTCAGGGAATATACAGAGACACTGCTGAAATACTCAAAAAAACCGATCATTTTCGGACACAGGATGGACAGTGTCCGGTTAGGAGCGATCGTCAGTCTAGTGGTGAGTCTGGAAGCCAACGGACGTGAAACTGCACAATTGGCGGATGCAATTTTAAAAGGCCAAGATCCAGGTGAGATTCCTGTCACACCTGTGACCTCATTTTTGCTGGGCATCAATCTTCGAAAGGCAATTGATGCCCATATCGTCGTCCCAAAAGATATTCTTAATCTAGCAGGCGATAATGTCTACCATTAACTCAACAATATGAAGTTACGATCGAAATTATCATTGACGATCCTCCCGATTATTTTGTTATCTTTTCTTACGTTCACGCAATGGTCTGTCTATAAGTCAGGTTTGCAGTTGCGACAATCGGAGTACTCAAATTTAGAGTATGTACTCACTTTTTTTTATAAGGAACAGCTTGAACTTGCGAATTCACTCCTGATGAAAAACAACCTCACAAAGGTGGCTTCATTTGTTGAGACGTATCAGAAGGATGCAATAGACAGTCTTGCAGATCATTACGCGATAAAAAACGGACATTTTCTAATATTGGATAATAAGGGAAAAATTATTTACGGGCAGGGACCTTATGGTGATCAGAGTATTGTCGAGGATAGCTATCAACCTCTTCTGGCAGATATCGCCGGGAGTACAGCATCTATGACGAGAGGTCATATTGAAATTGAAGGGATACACGATATCTTTGTGGGTAAGAAGTTCACCCCTTGGGGTTGGACTATTTTTTTAACCAAAAGAGATACGGAAATCCACCATGCTTTGCATTCGATACTTTTTGCCGCATTTTGTTTTGCAACTCTCTGTGCCTTCATCTGTTATTTTTTAATTGCCTTTTTCTTTGAGAAATTCTTAAGTCGCCCAATTAATGTACTTACAGACGCAGCCAAGGCTATTTCTCAGCGATCGTCCGTCGAAGCCATTCCTGTTTTTACCAATGACGAGTTGGGAATATTGGCTCGCAGCATGGAAACAATGTCACGGGACATTTCCGAATATCAGAAATATCAGCATTTTTGGCAGGAAAAACTCGAGACCCAGGTAAAGGATCGAACCGAAGATCTTCAACGGGAATTGACTGCTCGATCAAGGATCCAGAATGCTTTGCAGAAGAACGAAGAATTACTAAATGATGTCGGGTTGGTCGCCCTGATTGGCGGTTGGGAGATCGATCTTGACAGCGGGAAAACGGTGTGGACCAAGCAAACTTTTGAAATTTTAAAGTGCAATGAACTGGAGATGCCACTCACTCCCTCTCAATTCACTGATCTATTTTGTGTCCAATATCGTTCGGAGATAACCTCGGCTCTGGAAAGCCACAAAGAGAAGGATCAGTACTATAATATTGAAGCGGAGCTTTCAGGGGAAGAAAAACATCGAAAATGGTGTCGCCTCGTTTTTCGTAGCGTGCATGAGCGAGATGGCTGTGTGAAAATTCGAGGGACAATCCAGGATATTACTGATTGGCAAGAGATGCAGCAGGAGCAAGGTCGATTGCAAAGCAAGCTTCTCCAGGCACAAAAGCTTGAGGCAGTTGGTCGACTCGCGGCAGGAATTGCCCACGAAATTAATACTCCAACTCAATTTGTCGGCTCCAATGTAGATTTTCTAAAAGGTTCTTTCAGCAACATTGAACTTATTATGCGCGATGTCCTCGCTTTGTCCTTAAATGAAGAAGAGACAACACACCTCAGAGCACAGGTCGAATTATTACAAAACAAGATTGTAGATGCTGACTGGGAATTTCTCTCCAGTGAGATACCAGGCGCAATCAAGCAATCGCAGGAGGGTCTTAAACGTGTTGCTACAATCGTTCAGGCTATGAAAGAATTTTCTCATCCTGGTTCCAAGGAAAAATCAGAAATTGATCTTAATTTCATCATAAACAACACAATTACGGTTGCCCGTAATGAATGGAAATACGTTGCTGATATCAATCTCAATCTCGAGCCCAATCTTCCTGTTGTCCATTGCCATGCTGACGAAATTGGTCAAGCAATTCTCAATTTAATAGTCAATGCGGCCCATACAATAGCCGAGAAATTCGGTAAAACCCCAGAAAGAAAAAGTGGCGTAATATCAGTCTCTACCACTGCTGATTCTAAATGGATTATTCTCAGAATCGGTGATAATGGCGTTGGAATTCCACGAGAGATTGAGAATAAAATTTTCGATCCATTTTTTACAACAAAAGAGGTGGGTAAGGGGAGCGGTCAGGGGCTAGCAATTGTATATGATGTTGTTGTTAATAAACACGGTGGGGAAATCGACGTCAAATCACAGCCACCAAATGGTACAACCTTTACCATTAGACTCCCTTCATGTGGATTGTGATTCGGTATGACGTGTGGGAGAAAATGTAGTTCGAAACATTTTGCTCTAAGGCAGAACTGCACGATACTGTTAATTATGACCTTGAGCGAGAAATAAGGAGAAGCTACTCACGCTCACTTATCCGAGTACCTCTTTGACCAGTGGAACCTGCCCGCGGTCACTTCTGCCTGGACAATTGCAAACGGCGGGTAGTCCAATTCCCTCCCCCAGAAATTGCCACAATCTTAATATCAGGAAAATCATTACGCAGGCTCATTATTGTGCCAATCCCATCCTGGTTTGGCACAACAGTGTTGGTAATGATCAAGTCGAGTAATTCTACCCTGGCACGTTTCAACCCTCCCAGTCCATCTTTTGATTCAGTCACCGAGTAATCCGCTCGACGTAAAAAATTACAGAGCAATAAACGGAAATCCCGATCTTCGTCGATTACCAGTAATCTTGCAATTACTTGAGTAGAGAAGATGTAAAAAATTAGGAACCACATTGTCATTTTTGGGCCTCTGTGGTCCCGTTTGCTTTTCCTCTGTCTTTGGTATTGTTCTTTTGAATCATGTTGCTTTGGTCGAAAAGAATACGAAATCGGTATAATCAATATTTGTACCAATATAAGAAACACCTCTTCTTATGTCGTAACTGTTTGAGAACATGAGGTATCGTTTGTATGGTCAATATTTTTTTTGAGGGGTAAGGTAAGGTCCGAATACCACTACAGATAAAAGGTGGTGTATCTACCTCCCTTTATCTGCAGTGGTGATCGGTGTGCTTCAGCACGATTCCCGGAATATGAAGATACCTGAGTTACTTTTTTGCTATTCAGAACCTTTGGAAATCTTCTTCGAAATGGCTAGAAGTGAGTGAAACAGGGAATTACAACGATGCAAAAGAGTAAAAATGGGAGTGGCAGAGTGGAGGAAAATCATTTTTCTAAGAGGATAAAACTTTTAAACGTGAAGGAGGCATTTTAACCACCTTCGTCTTTTTGGGTAACTATCCCGCCCACATCTCTTCAGAACTGGATGTTATTTCTATGTCTGTTACTTGGGTTGGTAAAGGTTATATAACGGACAAAGTATAAGATCAGGATAGGATATTTTATAATCGAAGCAAAGGTGGTGAAGATACCTCCTCCACTAATTGAATGAGTATATTATTTGTTTGATTTTGCCATCTCCCACTTTTAACCATCGGACGAATTCCTCATAACACCACGTATTAACATATTAATATTATCTTTCTTTCTGTTTGGCATGTTTTTCGCTAAGCAGTAACCAGAGCAATATAATCAATATTTCATAGATAACGAAAAAGACCAAAATAAAATAATCAAAAATACAGTCGAGCTGAACGCTGTTTCATACCGAGCTGAGGGATATAAACAAAAAAGCTGCTGATATAATTTGAAAAAGGTTCGAAAAAATGGACAAAAATTGTAGTGGTAATCAAGTTGTATTTGCCCAATATCCTGCCATTGTTGGGAGGAGATTAGAAGATGTGAACTACGATCCCGTTGAGAATAAAATCTCCAAGATATTCTCAGGACATTTAACTGCGGGGGTTAAAATCCTTGTGGTAGATGACTCGATATCCGTCCGTCTCTTTCTGCAGGATGAGCTGCAAAGAGAGGGATATCGGGTACTCGGCGTGGAAAACGGAAGAATTGCGCTTGATGCTATCAAAATAGACCCACCAGATCTGATTCTCTCTGATGTATACATGCCGGAAATGAGCGGTATAGAACTCTGTGCAGCTTTGCACGGAGATCCGAAGTTTGCGAGTATTCCTTTCGTGGTGATGAGCACAAAGAAGGACACAGGTAACATGAGGCAGATGATGAAATATGGTGCCGCGGCCTTCATTATCAAGCCTTTTAATATTGAACAGCTCATCATGACCTTGAATAATATTCTTTCATATGAGTTTACGCTTCTTCTAAAGGAAAAAGAACGGCTTACCGGTGAGCAGAGACTGATGCTTGCCGGTATAACTAGTCTTGTCAGAGCTCTTGAGGCCCGTGACCAATATACCCGAGGCCATTCGGAACGAGTTTCGCAGATATTGGCGGGCCTGGTGAAACAGTCGGGTGGGACGGACTTAGAAGTCGAGAGGGCCCAAATTGCTGGAAGGCTTCATGATATAGGAAAAATAGGTATTAGAGATAATGTACTTTTAAAACCCGGACGTCTTAGCTTGGATGAATTTGAACATATCAGGGAGCATCCTTCGATTGGCGCTGCGATTATCGAGAACATTCCCAGTATTTCAGATATTCTTCCGGTGGTTCATTCCCACCATGAGCGTATGGATGGGAACGGTTATCCTTTTGGGTTAATTGGTGATGCCATCCCTTTATGGGCGAGAATGACTGCCGTAGCAGATACATATGATGCCTTGACGAGTGATAGACCTTACCGGGAAGGCATGCCCCACAATAAGGCCCTTGATGTCATAGAGAAAGTCGCCGGTAGCCAGCTTTGTGCAGACACTGTTCAACATTTTTTCCAGTGGTGTAGCAATAAGTAAAGTTTGATAAATTTGGTCATTGTACGTTTATCAGATTATATAATTTTAGGATACATATGGTTAAGGCGAAACTGCTTGTTGTTGACGATGAAAGAGTTCTTCTCGAATTAATGACAAGAAGATTGGAGAAACTTTCCTATGAGGTGAAGACGGCTACTTCGGGAGTGAGGGCTTTGGAAATCCTTCAAAGCCAGGAGATTGATGTCCTTGTAACTGATTTTAAGATGCCGGGTATGACTGGGTACGAATTAATCGCAAGAGCAATCAAGATCGACCCCATGCTTCAGAGCGTTGTTGTGACTGGTTACAGCGACCTTAAAACCGCCATAGATGTGATGGGGGCAGGGGCTTTTAATTATTTGTCAAAACCAGTTGATTTTAATGAGTTGGACGTCTCCATCCAAAAAGGTCTTGAAAGAAGACACCTGCTCCAGGACATTCAGAATAAACAAAAACAGCTGGAAGAGTATCGCCAACATTTAGAAAAGCTGGTGGAAAAACGGACGAGTGCGCTAACCACAACAAACAAGGCTCTCGAAAAGGAAATTGAGGAACGAAAGCAACTGGAGGTTTGCCTCAGAGAGGCAAAGGTGCTTGCTGAAAATGCCAACAAGGCCAAGAGCGAGTTTCTTGCAAATATGAGTCATGAAATTCGCACTCCGATGACCAGTGCTATCGGTCTGCTCAATCTCGTACTGGATACGGAACTTCTTCCAAAACAGAAAACATATCTGGAAATGGCGCGGGTTTCAACGGTCGTCATGCACAATCTCCTCAACGATATCCTCGATTTCTCCAAAATCGAGGCCGGAAAATTGACTCTGGAATCAATAGCTTTTGATCCAAGAAAGGTTATTAATTCGGTCGTTGATCTTCAACATTTACAAGCCGAAGAAAAGAATATTCGAATCACCACATCGATCGATAGCGATGTGCCGGCATCGGTTGTCGGTGATCCAAATCGGTTTAGACAAATCATTTTGAATCTGGTGTCGAATGCTCTCAAATTCACACACTATGGAGAGGTGGTCGTCAGTTGTAAAAATGCAGAAGACAATTCGGACAACACCTCTTTGAATGGAAACAATCAACTCCTCAATATATCCGTAAAAGATAGCGGCATCGGCATTGATAAGGCTAAGATTCGTGATATTTTCGAAGCTTTTACTCAGGCGGATAGCTCCACCACTCGAGAATATGGAGGAGTGGGACTTGGTCTGAATATCAGCAGTAAATTAGTTGCGATGATGGGGGGAAAGCTCTGGGCTGTTAGTGAACCGGGGCAGGGGAGCACGTTCCATTTCACCTGCAATTTTGGCAAAGTTCGAATCAGGGAAAAAAAAACGAAGAGGCCTGGAGCGGAGAAAATTCCAGAATTCCCGCAGTTAAGAGTCAAAGAGACCTTGACGATATTGCTTGTAGAGGACAATCAAAGCAATCAGTGGGTTTTTCGTGAGTTGCTTATGCAGCAAGGTTATAAAGTTTTTAACGTGTCGGATGGTGCGTCGGCGTTGCGAGAGCTTGAAAACCGACAATTTGACATGATGTTACTCGATCTGCAACTACCTGAAATGAACGGTTATGAAGTTGTTCATACGATCAGAAGTTATGAAAAACAGTCGGGTGTCCGTGATGGACAGCATCTGCCGATTGTTGCAATGACCGGGGCTAACGGGGAAAATGAGAAGCAAAAATGTCTGGATGCCGGAATGGATGATTTCATCGCCAAGCCTTTTACCGCCGGTCAGCTTTTTGCGAAGATTTTGAAAAATTTTCGTGAAAAATCCAATGCCTCTCAAGACGAACTGAAGGGAAAAGAAAAAAAGGTAATGAATTCCTCACTTTTAACCGGAGAGATTTTTAACGAAAACGCTGCCTTGCAAAAGGCTTCCGGCGACCGGGAGATTATGGTCCAACGGCTAAAAAACTTTGTGCAAACGACTCCTCAGAGCTTGGAAATGGTGCATAAATATATTGAAGCCGATGACTCAACTTTGCTGGTGCAGGAGGTGCATCACTTACATGAGTTGGCAATGGAGGTTGGCGCAACTAATTTTGGTGATGAGCTTTTCAGCCTGCTGATGAGTCTGAGAAGAAAGCAGGTTGTCGAGATGGGGCAGATGTCGACTATGAAAAATGAATTTGAAGATTTGTGCAACGAACTAAGGGTACAGACTTTATTGGGAGACTGAAGATGATCAAGGAGCGTAGCGGTACATTGAGGGTTTTGGTCGTAGAGGACGATTTTATGGTGAGGCAGGTCATTCGAGAAATATTGGAACTCAATGGGGCTATTGTTGATATCGCAGTCAATGGGGAAGAGGCCGTACAGGCTTTTCGGGTGGCTCTGCGTAAACAGCAGCCGTATGACCTCATCTGCATGGATATCATGATGCCGGTTATGGATGGACATGAGGCTTTGGTTAAAATCCGCGAAATGGAGAAATCGCTGGGAATTATTGGACCGGAGGAAGTGAAGGTCATTATGCTGTCTGCTCTGGATGACGCCAAGACGGTAATGAAAGCATACTACCGAGGGGGGGCGACTTCATATATCGTAAAACCTATTGAGAGTGATCGATTGATTTCTGAAATGCAGAGTATCGGGTTGGTGGTATAGAAACTGTAGCAAAGAACGAATTAGCCATTTGATGAGGCATCATTTTGGAGTTATTCCAGCAGAGCGGTCAAGAAAAAAAATGGCTGGTTGGTTGACATGAGCGAATCTCGGCCTAAATCTATTTAGAAGAGTTGCTATCAAGACGAACGTCGGCAACTCATTGGTTCAGATATTCGTTTCTTCGTCTATAAGACAGGAGGTGTTCTATGAGTAAAGATAAACAAAAAACTTTGTGCGCCCATGTTGAAGAAGAGCTCCATGTCAAGGATCCTGCAAGTTATATCAAGCTTATTCAACCGGCGACGCACTATTGCCAAGGTTGTGGTCGTAGTGCAGCAAAAGCTGAAAATGTGTGCAAACCACAAAAGCTGCCTTAGGAGTCTATTTTCTACCCTCAAGGAGAGGCGCAATGTCATATATATGTCAGGCCTGTGGAGTAAGCGCCAATGATGCAACAAACCTTTGCCATCCAACTGATGAGGCGTTGAACAGTAAATTTTGTGGGGCTCCCGCAGTCGAGGTTTGCAAGAAAAAGACAACACTCATGAAGTACTCATGCGACGCTTGTGGCAGTGTATCTGCAAAACCTGAAAATCTCTGTATTCCACATGAAATCAGATAATAGCGGTTTTAAAAAACCATTATAGATGGATATTTGTAATTCACTAGAACAATAGTTCTTTCCAACCGCTTCAGGATCTCTTGTCAGCGAAACTGGAGCAGTTGGATTGTGTTTACATTTAATTGGCTCGCATTCGCAATATCTCTCTAGCCGCGTTAGGTAGCAAACCAGCGGCGGGGAAACCGAGTAGCCCCATTTGTGCAAAATTATCCATGAATGGCAGCATTCTCAATGCTGAGCGCAGCTTCCTTCAGCACCTCGGATAGAGTTGGGTGAGCATGGAAAGCACGGGCCAGATCCTCACTGCTGGCGGCGAATTCCATGGCGACAACCGCCTCAGCGAGGAGGTCCCCGGCCTGGCGCCCAATAATATGTACCCCCAATATCCGGTCAGTTTTCTGGTGGGCGATAATTTTGATCATCCCATCCGAGTCACCGGCAGCCAGGGCCCGGCCATTGCCTTTAAAATAGACGCTGCCCGTTTTGATCGGGACGCCTTCCTCCTGTAGCGCTTCTTCGCTTTTCCCTACGTAGGCCACCTCTGGATGGGTGTAGACGATGCTCGGCACAGCCTGATAGTTGACGTGGCCGTATCCAGTGAAAAGCTGTTCCACGCAGGCAACTCCCTCCGCAGAAGCCTTATGGGCGAGCATCGCGCCGCCGATTACATCGCCTATGGCATAGATTCCGGCAACTGAGGTCTGCCAATGGTTATCCACCTTGATAAACCCTTTTTGATCCGTCTTACCACCCAACTCAATAAAACCCAGATCCTTGGTATTGGGGATACGCCCGGCGGCAATAAGAACTTTGTCAGCTACCAGAGGCTCCTTGCCATCAATAGTCACTGTGCAGCCCTCACTTGACCGCTCAATCTCCTCTATTTTTGATCCCAGGAAAAACTTGAGGCCCTGTTTCTTGAACAGACGGAGACATTGCTTAGAGATTTCATGGTCGGCGCCAGGCAGCACCCGATCGAGATATTCCACTATCGTTACCTCAGCGCCAAGACGGTGCCATACCGAGCCTAATTCCAGGCCGATGGCTCCTGCCCCGACTACCACCAGACGCTTGGGCACGGCAGCAAAGGACAGTGCCTCTGTGCTTGAAACCACCTGATCTCCATCTATCGTTACACCGGCAATGGAAGCGGCTTGACTCCCCGTAGCAAGCAGCACGACTTTCGCCTTCAGAATCAGTTCTTTTTCACCCTTTACCTGGACCGTCCGGTTATCTAAGAGGCAGGCGGTGCCAGTTAACCTGTCAATCTTGTTTTTTTTCAGCAGATACACTACCCCGGAGGTGAGTTGCTGTACCACGGCATCCTTTCTGGCCATCATTGTCTTTAGATCAAAAGATACGTCGCCCAGCCGAATACCGTGAACCTGCATGGCGGTCAGGCACTGGTGGTAATTATAGGACGATTCGAGCAGTGCCTTGCTCGGGATACAGCCAATGTTCAGACAGGTTCCGCCAAGGGTGGCATGCTTCTCAACGCAAGCGACCTTTTTGCCTAGCTGAGCAGCGCGTATGGCGGCGACATAGCCACCGGGGCCGCTGCCTATCACCAGTAAGTCATAGACGTCGTCAATGCCTGTACTCATGATCAGATCTCCAGGAGAAGTTTTTGCGGCTGTTCGATCCGCTCTTTGATGCTTTTTAAAAAGCTCACTGCCTCACGGCCATCGATAATGCGGTGGTCATAGGATAGGGCCAGATACATCACCGGTCGGATTAACACCTCCCCATCTACAGCCACCGGTCGATCCTTGATGGCGTGCAGGCCAAGAATAGCGCTCTGCGGCGGATTGACAATGGGTGTCGACAACATAGACCCGTACACACCGCCATTACTTATAGTGAAGGTGCCTCCATGAAGTTCGGCAGGGGACAGACTATTCTTCTTTGCACGGTCGCCAAAATCGGCAATCTGCTGCTCTATCTCGGCAAAATTTAGCCGCTCCGCATACCGGATGACAGGCACGACCAGCCCTTTACCGCCGCCGATCGCCACTCCGATATGGCAATTGCTCCGATATACCACATCCTTGCCATCAATTCTGGCATTGACCACGGGAAAATCCATGAGACTCGCCACGGCGGCTCTGACGAAAAATGACATGAAGCCAAGTCGGACGCCGTATCTGTCGGCAAATACCGTGCCCATAGTGGCGCGCAACTTTTTTACCTCCGACATGTCCACCTCGTTGAAGGTCGTCAGCATCGCCATGCTTTGGGTGGCCTCCAATAGCCTCGCAGCAAGGGTACGTCGCAGCAGAGACATAGGCACGCGGCGCTCCTCATCAGCATTATCATCTATATTTTTGATAACCGGTTGAGGCCGGCTTTCCTCCCTTTGGAGAGACGTGTCTTCACCGGTCGCTTTCTCAGCTGCAGCACGCATCGCATCCTCTTTCAAAACCCTTCCGCCGGGACCAGTCGGTGTTACTTCCTTGGCAGAAAGCTTTTGCTGGCCCATCACTCTGGCCGCCGACGGCATGACCTTTGCCTCAGAGTCACCTGCTTTGTCTTCAGAATCTCCGGTCTTCGCTTCATCTTTGCTGCTCGGCTGGCTTGCGGTAGCCTCTTTTCTAGATCCCTCCTGTGTGGTGTCGATGCGGCCAATCAGTTCGCCAATGTTAGCCATCTCCCCCTGCTGTTTGATTATCTCAACCAGTACACCGGCCTGAGAGGCAGGGAGTTCCACAGTGGCCTTTTCAGATTCAATCGCGACCAGAGGATCATCGATCTCCACACGGTCGTCGATGTTGACAAGCCACTCGCCGATTTCCACTTCGTTAATCGATTCACCCATGTCTGGTACGTTAATGTCAATTATCATCCTTTTCCTCCGATCTGAAAAGCTTGGTTTATCAGCAGTGTCTGTTCCAGCTTATGGCTTGCAGCCGAGCCGGTAGCCGGGGTGGCAGATTCGGGCCTGCCCACTTTATCCACCGCCCAGTGATTTTTGAGGAGATCGAGAAATTTCAGGCAAAGAAACGGATAGGCTCCCATGTTGAGAGGTTCTTCCTGCACCCAGATAAGGGGAATGGTTTCGGGGTATAGTTTTAAGGCAGATATCAGGGTATCCGCCGGGAGTGGATAAAGTTGTTCCAAGCGGACTATTGCAACATTTTTTAAGTCCCTTTCCCGCCGTGCGTGCAACAGGTCATAATAAACCTTGCCGGTACAGAGAAGAATCCGCTCTACATCTTGTGCAGCAACCTCTTGGTCGAGGATGATCTTTCGGAACGAGCCGCTGGTAAGATTTGCAAGCGGAGAAATGGCCGCAGGGTGGCGGAGCAGACTCTTCGGCGCCATGACGATGAGCGGTTTGCGAATATTCCGCATCACCTGCCGTCTCAGAAGGTGGAAGATCTGCGCTGGTTCAGTTGGGCAAACTACCTGGTAATTGTCCGTGGCGGCCATGGACAAAAAACGCTCCAGTCTGGCACTGGCATGCTCCGGTCCGGTTCCTTCCAGGCCATGGGGCAATAACAGGACGATCCCGGACAAAAGATTCCATTTCGTCTCCGCTGAAGCGATAAACTGGTCGATATAGACCTGAGCCGCATTGGCAAAATCACCAAACTGCGCCTCCCACACAACTAGAGACTCGGGAAAGGCAGTCGAATATCCATACTCGAAGCCGAGAACAGCTCCTTCCGTGAGTGGGCTGTTGACAATATCGATCCGCCCCTGCGATTCATTGAGATGGGCGAGCGGCATATATGTCGCCCCAGTGTGCATATCATGCAACACACTGTGTCTATGGCCGAAGGTACCCCTCTGACTATCCTGTCCGCAGAGGCGCACCGACACCTTTTCCTCGACCAGAGTTGCATAGGCCAGGGCCTCAGCTGCCCCCCAGTCAAGAGACTGCTCATCACTATACATCTGCTGTCGAACGCCCAGCAGTTTATCGATTTTTGGATGAACCTTGAAGTCAGGTGGAGGGGTTGTAAGCAATTTCCCCAGCCGTTGGAGGATTGCCGGGTCAACCCCTGTCTCAATCTCGGGAACCTGATCGTCGGCTCCTCCGACATAGGGTCCGTGGGCAGGCATGAACAAACTTGGACGTATTGATTCGTTCTCCATGGCGCCCGTCAACTTCTTGTATTCGTCTTCCAGATACTGTTCGCGGGATCGCTGAATAGTTTTTGCTTCCTCCGGAGTCAGTTCGCCAAGTGTGACCAGATGTTCCCGATACCGTTTCATGACGGTGGGTCTCTTGTCGATCAACGCGTACATGAGCGGCTGAGTAAACCGCGGTTCGTCACCTTCATTATGGCCCCGGCGGCGATAACAGTACATATCGAGCACCACATCACATTCAAAATTCTGGCGAAAATCCAGTGCCACATCAAGACACTGGGCCACAGCATCGGGGATCTCCCCGTTAACATGAAAAATAGGCGATTGCAGCATTTTCGCCACATCACTAGCGTAGGTGGTGGATCGGCATTCCCCCGGCAGGGTAGTAAAGCCGATCTGATTATTGATCACTACATGCAGGGTACCACCGACGTTAAAATCTGCCAGTCCGCTCAAGTTCAAGGTCTCTTGAACAATACCTTCTCCGGCCATGGCGGCATCCCCGTGGATGAGAATGAGCAGACCTTTTTGGGTCTTGTCATCTCCCAGTTTCACTCGCTGGGCCTTCAACGCCCCTTGCGCCACCGGCCCGACGAATTCCAGATGACTGGGGTTGAACGAGAGATTCAGGTCGACTCTTTCCCCCTCATCGGTGTTCCAGACTCGAAAGTATCCCTTATGATACTTCACATCCCCACGACCTATATTCAATTCCGCATCCGAATCCTTGAATTCGTCGAAGATCGTCTGCGGGGTTTTCCCCATGATATTGGCCAGGACATTGAGTCTGCCTCTATGGGGCATACCAATAACGATATTATCTATCCCTTGGGAGGCGGCCTTTTCTATAGCTAGGTCCAGGAGCGGGATGAGGGTCTCGGCACCCTCCAGGGAAAAGGACTTGGCGCCGACGAATTTCTTTTGAATGAACTGCTCAAAAATCACTGCATCCGTTAGTCGTTCCAGGATGCGGATCTGTTGCTTTTTCTTAAGAACAATATTGTTTCTCGACAATTCCATCCTTTCCTGCAGCCATTCCCGTTCGTTCAAAGCATCAATATGCATGAACTGAACACCAATGGCGGCGGTGTAAGTCTCTTTCAGGACCTGCAGGATCTCGCGCAGAGGCAGCGACTTTTGACCTGAAATATGACCGAAGTTAAAGAGCAGGTCGAGATCATCTTCGTTGATTCCATAGAAGCTGGGTTCCAGCTCGGGTAGGGAAGTACGACGGTTGCCAAGTGGATTGACTTTGGCAAGCAGGTGGCCGCGCACCCGATAATTGCGTACCAGCAGGCTGACATTGTACTGCAGAAACGACATGGCCTCTGCCCGGCCGCAGCCGGCGCATGTTTTGCCACCCGGTCCAAAGCCCTGACGCAGTTGCTGTATCCCTACAGTGATTCCCGGAGAAACCTGTGGCGCAGCTCTATCTGCCTGGACCAATTCGTTAAAATAGGTCTGCCAGTCAGGAGATACCGACAGGGGATTTTTTTGGTAGAGTTGCCATATCTTTTCTTTATATTCGAAATTGCAGAAATCCTGAGGTTCTGTTTTCATTGTGGCCCTTTTCCGCTGTTTTTGCTCGTCCATGCTTTCTCATGATAAGTAAAAAGTCAAACCCGGGTCGATCATTCCTTTGATTTTGAAATTTTCACAATAGATAACCCATGTTGCGTACTGTCTCAGCAACATCCTTTTGCTTTTGCGTTATGGTTCATGAATCATTTGAAAGAAATAATGCTACAAACACTTCCTGCTTTAGTTAGTCTTCTTCGCAATGACCGCCATAATATTGATAAGGATTTTGAAGAGGTATATCAACATCAAAATAATATTCTACCTGCAGCCTTTTTGATGATCTCCTGACATTAATCTTCTACATCCATGTCATTGCTAGCCATAATCTCTCTATCGATGGACAATTTTTCTTTTCATAGACTAAGGGGGGCAGTTTTTTTTTGCATGTACCAGAATCACTGCATATTATTTTCTTTGATCGTCTACCTGATTGCTAAAAATGGTGTTTATGGCCGAGCCTTCTCAATGAGGTTGTTTTATAATCGCTCGTAAAGGTGGGTCTGTGAGTTGCCGCAAATCATCACGAAAGCTCATGCCTGTTGCCCTTCTCCAAAGCGTTGTTCACCTCATCTGATTTTCTGGGGTGACAGCTGTCTCGCCGAGATAATGGAGATTGTCCAATGTCGCCAATTAGAACACAATTACCCGATAAATTCCTGACCATGGCCGAGATGATGAATATTGACGACCATGAGCTTGCCCGTAGAAAAGAATTTCTTCAATTCGGTCCAGAGGACGAGGAACGCTTACGTAAGCTTGGCCCCCTGTCCGAGAGTTACGCCGAGGCGGTCATCGAAGCCTTCTATAAGCATCTGCTTGCTTTTGAGGAGTTGAAAGGTTTCTTTCCGGACAACGCTTCGCTGTCCCGGGTCAAGGCTAGGCAAAAAGCCTACTTTATCCGTCTAACTCAGGGCAATTACGACCTTGACTATGTAGAGGAGAGGCTGAAGATCGGTACCGTTCACGAGCAGATCGACCTGCCGGTCAAATCTTATCTTGGGATGTACAATTTCTATCTGCGCGAGGTATGGAGCCATATCTCCCAGGCGAACCGGAATACCCCGGAAGAAGACACGGCTACCTTTTTCTCCCTGATGAAACTGGTGTTTCTGGATATCTCACTCACTATCGACACATATATCGATTCCCGCGAACGTACTATCAAGGCGCTCCAACAAGTAGCTATCAGGGAGCTTTCCACGCCCGTGCTGCCGTTTCGTGAGGGAATGCTGCTCCTACCAATCATCGGCCAGATTGATTCACAACGGGCGCGGCAATTGACTGAGCATCTGCTAGAATCAATTCGAGTCAATCGGGCGAAGGTTATCGTCATTGATATCACCGGGGTGGCCACAGTCGATTCTCGGGTGGCCAATCACCTGGTGCAGACTGTTGAGGCCGCAAGGTTGATGGGGGCCGAGGTGGTGATTTCCGGTATCTCACCAGAAATCGCTCTGACCATGGTGACGCTGGGAATAGATATGGGTCCGGTTCATACCGTGGGCGATCTGCAGAACGGGATAGAACACGCCGAACGTCTCCTTGGTTACCAAGTGAAAAAATTCGATGAAACCGAGGAAACATATCAGAGGGATGGCAGACGATGAAAGTTCCGATTCTCAAACAGGGCAATTTTCTCATTGCGTCGATTCAGGGAGCCCTGACGGATACTGATTTGACCAGCCTGCAGGAAAATCTGGTCCATTCCGTTCGCGACCATCGGTCCAAAGGGGTTTTGATCGATGTGACAGTACTGGATGTTATGGATTCATTTGCCGCGAGAACATTGCGCTCCATCAGCATAATGACCCGACTGTTAGGTGCCAAGTTGGTGATCGTCGGTATTCAGCCGGAAGTCGCCTTTGCGATGGTCCAGCTGGGGCTGAAAATGGATGAAACGATGACCAGTCTTGATCTGGAGGATGGGCTCGCCATGCTCAGGGCCGCAGATCGAAAGCGCGAACGTGACCGTTATGAACACTGAGCTGGTCGCCATTTCCTCAGACGAAACCGTGATGACCGCTCGGCAGAAGGGGCGCGAGTTGGGGATGTCTGTTGGAATAAAAGGGAGTGATTTAACCTTGCTGGCTACTGCTATTTCCGAGATCGCCCGCAATATCGTGCAATATGCCGGTAGGGGTGAAATGGAATTTCGCAGTGTTGTGCGTGGTGGCAAACGTGGGCTGAAGATCATAGCCCGCGATAAAGGACCCGGAATAGACGATGTCGCTCAGGCGATGCGGGACGGCTTCACCACCTCGAGAGGGATGGGCTTGGGGCTACCCGGGGCACGGCGTCTTATGGATGATTTTGAGATTTTTTCCGAAGCCGGCAAGGGTACAACGATATCGATGATCAAATGGGAGATATAACCATGCTTCTCTCAGACAACCAGAAAATGGAATGGGCTGTAGCGGCACGACCACTGCCAGGTGAAACAGAGACCGGCGATTGCCATCTCGTCACCAGAACAGCAAGTGGTTGGCTGTTAGCCGTGGCGGACGGTTTAGGACATGGACCTGAGGCTGCAGCTGCCAGCGCCATCTTTACCAACGTATTGAATCGCCATTCTGATGAGAACCCGGACGACTTGATTCGGCTCAGCCACGAAGCGCTGAAAAACAGCCGCGGAGTAGCTTGTACCATTGTGACCATCGACACCAGGCAAAGCCTGCTTAGTTGGGTCGGGGTCGGCAATGTGGAAGGGGTGGTTTACCATCTCGAAGGCAAACAATCGACGACCGAATATGTCACTATGCGCGGCGGTATTGTCGGTTATCGGCTTCCCGAGTTACAGTCGTCGTATCTGCGACTGCAGGATGGTGATATCATTGCCCTGGCGACCGATGGTATACTCGGTGAATTCGTTAGTTCCATTTCACCCGTTCATCCGCCGGAAGTGCTTGCAAACTACATTCTGGACCATTACGCGAAACCCATCGACGACGCACTGGTCCTGATCGTCCGCTGGCAGAGTTCTTCCCGCTTTGGCGAGGAGTGAGTACACCGTGAAAAGTACTGCATATACCCCCGCCACCTTCAAAACCGCCTACCAAAAAGCCTTGGAAGAATACGTCATAGCAGGAGCCGGGGAAGAGGCGTTGATGCATGCCTATGAACTTGGCCGGCGCGCAGTTGATGAACAGCGCAACATCCTGGATCTGGTCGCGATGCATCAAAACATCATATTGAACACTGTCATCGTCGATGCCAGTCCACAGTTAAGGGGGATCCAACTCCAACGCAGTGAGATGTTCCTGGCAGAAGTGATGGCTCCGTTCGAGATGATGCATCGTGGGTTTATCGACACCATCCACCAGCTTCAGGAGTTGAATGCCACACTGGAACAACGAGTGGAGGAACGGACCAAGGCTCTCCAGGACAGTCAGCGCAAAAGCGCCGATCTGGCTCGGCTCTATCTGATTCTCAGCAGTATCAACTCCACCATCGTACGCCTGCGAACTCGCGAGGAATTATTTAAGGAGGCCTGTCGGATCGTCGTCAATCAAGGTGGTTACCTGGCGGCCGGAATCACCATGCGCAATCTTGATGATTCTGCCGCTCCCGACAGTTGGTGTCATCTGGTGCACGGCAGTTCCTCCTGCACGACCGTGCCCATCGAGGCGGTCAGTGCTGAAGTCCGTGACGCTCTAGAGGAAGTTTATCTTAACGGTAGAGCGGTGGTTCGTCATCGGGACTGCCAGGACAGTGCCATCTTGGACGAGATAGTCATCGGTTATTCTGCTTATGCCCTGTTGCCCCTGATGCTTGATGGAGCGGTCATTGGAATCTTTGCTCTATTTTCCGAAGCATCGGAGTCTTTTACCGAGGAGGAGATGCGGCTATTGCTTGAGATGGCGGGGGATCTTTCGTTCTCGCTTGAGCACATCCAAAAAGAAGAACAACTGAATTACCTCGCCTATTACGATGCGATGACCGGTTTACCCAACCTAAGCCTTTTACTGGAACGTCTACCTGTGCAGCTCCTGGATTCCGGAAAGTCCAACACGACGGTTGCTTTGTTAGTAGTCGATCTGGTCAATTTTTCGGATGTTAACGATACTTATGGTCGTCACATCGGTGATAGCTTGCTTAAGCAGGTTGGCGATCGGCTCTGTGAATCCACCGGAGGTTATGAAACCGTCGCGAGACTGGGAGCCGACCGTTTCGCATTATCGTTTACCCATATCACCGATGCTCACCATGTAGCCCACAAGCTGGAACGTGATGTAATGCGGGTCTTCATCGACCCATTCCGTGGCATCGACACCGATATCCATCTTTCCGCTCAAGTCGGCATCGCGTTATATCCCTCCGATGGCGACAACGCCGATACACTTTATAAGAATGCCGAGATCGCCCTCAAACGGGCCCAAAACGAGGGGAAGCCCTACCTTCTCTATGATACGGCCATGAATGAACGTATCATCCACTCGGTCACAATGGAGGCGAAACTGCGCAAGGCAATCGAGCTGGACCAGCTGGTGGTGCACTATCAGCCCAAGGTCGCCACGATAGATAACCGTATTGTCGGCCTGGAGGCTTTGCTGCGTTTTGATGATCCGGAAAATGGATTGGTCCAACCGTACAACTTTATCCATCTGATGGAAGAGACCGGGATGATTATTGAGGTCGGTTTCTGGATGATACGGAGGGCTGCGGAGGATCTGCGTCGCTGGCGTTCGTTGCAGCTCAACCCGCCGAGAGTTGCTGTCAATGTCTCGCCGATTCAATTGGAACAGGAGGATTTTGTAGATACTCTGCGGGAGATGGTCCAGGAAACCGATGGTCGGCAGTGACGGCCTTGATATTGAGATAACCGAAAGCACGGTAATGAAAGAAGTCAGGAAAAACATTCCCAAACTCAAGGCCATTCGCGAGATGGGGTTTCAAATCGCTATTGATGATTTCGGCACTGGCTATTCCTCGCTCAGCTACCTCAGCCGCCTTCCGGTTAATGCCCTGAAAATCGATGCTTCCTTTATTGAAGACATGACCGAGCATCCCAACAACCTGGCCATCGTCAGCTCGATCATAACTTTGGCACACTCCCTCAAGTTAGAGGTAATCGCCGAAGGGGTGGAACGGGAAGAACAGGCCAAGCTGCTCAGGTTGTTGCGTTGCGAACTGATTCAGGGGAACCTTTATAGCCCACCATTACCTTCAGATCAGATAATCCCTCTACTGCGGCGGGGTCATCCATAATGGCATGCGCTTACAGAATGGTTATAATTTTTCTTTGGTACCATAATCTATTCATAACCAGCAAGGTGAAAAACATATCGAGCCATCAACTCTTTGTTAAGCGAGGTATATTATGAATATTTCAGAAAAGACAAGTATACACGATCTCCTTGATAACCATCCATACCTGGAAAATTTTCTGGCTAAGCGCAGCAGCGGATACAAAAACCTGAATAACCTGATTGTGCGCAACACTCTAGGAAGAATTACCTCCTTGGAAAAGGTGGCCGAGATGAGCGGTGAAAGTGTTACCGAGCTGATTGACGCTTTGAAAAATGAAATCCATTTGCAAAGCCGTGTAGGATTTGAGGCTTTTATAGGTAAAAAATATGTCGATCCGGTTAAGAAGACCCGCCTGAAAGATATCATCATTGCTTTGCACGAAGGAGAAAGTCCTGAAAGATTGAAGGAACAATTTGCCTCTCTTGCCAAAGAGACCAGCATTATGGAAATTGCCGATCTCGAACAAAGCCTTATTAATGACGGGCTGCCCAGTCGCGAGGTACGGCGTCTTTGTGAACTACACATGGCAATATTCGAGGAATCTCTTGATGCGCAGCAGGTTCCGGAAACGAATGCTGGCCATCCAATCCACACTTTTATGGAGGAAAACAGAGAAGCCGAGAAGGTCATCGCCAAGATTAAAGATTTGCTCGGCGAATGCGGCACTCCACTGAATATCTCTCTTATGGAGAGTAAGATGAATTTTTTCTACCATCTGCTCACCAGTCTTCAGGCTATCTCCATCCATTATACCCGAAAGGAACAATTGCTTTTTCCTCTCCTCGCTAAACACGGCGTAACCGGACCGCCTCAGATAATGCAGAGCATTCATGATGAGATAAACAGCCTGTTCGAAAAAGCGAACAAAGATCTTAAGTCGAACTCTCTTGAGGACTTACACACGGAATTTAAAAATATCATTGGCCAGGTTGCAGACATGATCTACCAGGAAGAACATATACTGTTTCCTATGGCACTTGATGTATTGACTGAAGAAGATTGGCAGAAAGTTCGACACGAAGAGGAGCCAATCGGTTATGCCTGGATAACCGAGCCACCAATGCTCGGGATCAGAAAACCGAAAGCTATGGCAGATGCAACTGATAATTTGCTCAAAATGCAGACTGGGACAATGACACTGGAACAGGTTAATCTCATGCTCACTCATTTACCCATCGATATTTCACTTGTCGATGAGAATGATAAAATCATCTATTTTTCCGACTGTCCGAACCGAATTTTTCCCCGTAGTCCGGAAGTTATCGGACGAGCCGTGCAGGACTCCCACCCCGCCAATTCGGTGGCTACGGTCAATAGGATACTTGATTCCTTCAGGAATGGCGATACGCAGAGCGCCGAATTCTGGATCAATTTTGGCGAAAAGTTTGTCCTCATTCAATATTTTGCAGTGAGAGATAAAAAAGGAAGCTATCGGGGTTGCCTGGAGGTCTCACAGGATGTGACGACTATTCGCAAGCTCTCGGGTGAAAAATATGTGCTCGATTAGAAATAGCATTGTTCCAAATATCTTAACCCGAGATATCTTAATTTCTGCGAGAGTACTAAAAAGAGTGCTCCAAAAGGCACAAAATCGAAGCGGAGAGATACACAGAATGACTTACTCTCTGCTTCCTGTACCGAAGTTTAGCGGCATCAGGTGTCTTCGATAATTTTTTATAATTTTTTTAAAGATTTGTTGCAGTACATTCTTGACTTCTCTCTAATATGTACTACTTTGTAGGTATGTCAAGTGATTGTTGTAGTGAATAACTTGACTATTGCAATCTCCCTTATGAGGGAGACAGATGGCCTCTTGAGCGACCAACTTTTGAATTTTCATGGTTGCAAGATCCCCAGAAAAGGGGATGGGAGAGGTCGTTTCAGCCGCCCCCGACTGTTTCTCAGCTGGGGGCTTTTTTTATTTTTCATATAAGATCATATCTTTTTCTCAATGTCATGCCATTCAGTCGGTTACGATTATTCTTGCCTGGCGCTTAATATAACCATATTAACCATATCAAGACGGCTTGGGAGAATTACCTAAGGAAGGGTTGCTGCCCCCGATGTAAGTTACATTGTGTCCAGCCTATTAATACATAAAAACATGCAGTGTAAGTGTCTAATTATTCGAGAAATCAGTGTATATGATTGGAGTTTAACCAGTACTCTCCATGCTCTGATTTTAACCTCACGTGACATCCGAATGGCAATGTTACCGGCGTGAGAGGGCGATTTGTAGGATTTGACTTTATTTAACTGCCTTTAAATTCAATAAAAAAAGTAAATTTGAAACGATTAGAGTTTCATGTAATCGGAATAAAAGCCCATCAGTCAGCCCATTAAAGCACACAAAAATCTCGGTTCAAATAGCATAAACAAAATCTTCTAATTATGTTGACGAAGTTATCATTTGTGATAACAATTGATTGTGAACTGGCAAATTACATTTTATAGCGAGAAGTTCGAGAAAGAAACTCTTGATTTTCCAGCCGGAATCTTGGCAAACTTTCTGCACATAGCAGAAATGATAGAAGAATTTGGTCCAGCACTTGGTTTGCCATATACTAAGGCTATAGGTGAAGGGCTTTTTGAGATTAGAGCTAAGGGAAAAGAAGGTATTGGCAGATCATTTTATTGTACAGTTAAAGGTAAGGAGATAATTATTCTTCATTCATTTATCAAAAAATCTCAGAAAACACCCAAAAGGGAATTATCAACGGCCAGAAAAAGATTGAATAAGGTGAAACAATGAGAACAACATTAAAAAATTTCAAGAAAAAGGCATTACAAAACCTTGAGGTTAAAAGTGAATATGACCGTTTATCATCCGCTTACGAACTGAGGAAACAGCTTATAAAAATACGCAAAGATGCTGGATTCACCCAGGAAGAACTTGCAGAACTCTTGCACACAAAAAAGAGTAATATTTCAAGGCTTGAAAATGTTAATTCCAAGATCTCTCCAAAATTGTCCACCATCGAGGAATACGCACGAGCCGTTGGCTACAAGCTTGAAGTCACTTTTGTACCTCAGTAGTAATATTAATACTCCATCTCCAGTCCCATTCCCAAGGTAGTCTTTCTTTCTGCAAACTCAACGAGAAAGTGCTAATTGTACTTGTTCGCTGTCGAAACAAAATGGCGAAGACGAAAGTAGTATCAACGCCGATGATGGTCAGAAATGGAGTAATTGTCTCAGTCGATTGTCTGTGACAAAATCTCTTATTTCAAAGGCGAAAATGTTTTTTCCAGTTCGGCATCGTCAAACAAACATTAGACAGAAGGAATTATTTTGTCTAATGTCGAAAATAAAGCTAGAGAATAATGGATAGGGAAATGACTAGCCCACCCGGTCTTTGGGCAGGCTGGTCATTTCCCTTGTTGGGTACCCCCAACATTTGTACAACCACGGGCCGTTTGGAAACATTACTCAGAATATTCAACATTTCACAGTTCTGCTGCCAAAATAATTTTTTGGGAACCCGAGCGCAAAACGAACTAGGTCGGCCCTCGAACTAACCTCCATATTTTCTCTGAGGGTAGCTATGACAAGCCACACTGATGGGCGAAAATAAGTTCCGTGGACCAAAATCAACCAAAACTCTCTAAATTGCTTGTATAGTTGCCACTGGCCACGACACTTGCATTTGAGCTCAGATTGATGGAAACCGTAAAGCCCCTGACCAAACAAATGGACAGAGGCTTGATGGTTAGATGCCAGACAGGGCGGTGGTGCCGCTCGAACTTATTAGTTACCCATAAAAATGTCCTAGTATTAGGAAAATAGGCAACACAACCAGGATAGCGAATCTGCCTATCGGAAGAACGATTTTGATACCTCTGATCATAATGTAGATTACATTGAGACAAAGGACGTAACTCGTTAGTAAACCTAGAGGTCCTACTTCAGTGTGGAAAAAGGGATCAATTACTATTTTGTTAAAAAGACTCGGGAAAGCATAGGCAACAATGAGCCCCATAGCAAAGGAAACAACCCAAACAAAACAGTCGCTATAACTCATCTCTGAAGATCCACCATTCTCAAAATAAATATCCTGCTTTTTCCTCGCAGCCTTGGCCAACCTGTAGCCACCATACACAAAAAGCAAATTGAAAGAATCTAGGGCAAATGTTTTAATCACAGAAATGTCATCCGGATCCCAACCCTCAAACAAACCAAACATAATTTTCTCCTTTCAGTTCCAACCAGAACCGTAAGTATTCATGACACGCCTGACCTCACCTGCCAGATCTGGCCGCTCTTCTTTTAGAAATTCGGCGATATCTGTTGCATCCTCGCTATTTGCATCGAGAACGCGATAAACATCGAGTCTGCTCAACTTCCCAATACTGCCAGCAATATTTTCAACAGCCTCTTTGGGGTCAAAGTTTCTCGTACTGAAAGTCATCATCCCCCGCGGGCCACTTCTTGATTGGCTCCCTCATTATGCAAATTAAAAACACGAACTGTATAGGCGTATTTGATGCTATCATTTTTATAATTTCAAATAAAAGAGATAAATTATTTTTTTGCACTCCACGAGCCCCATGGCCAAACAAAAAAACATCTGCCATACATGTAAGTTCTTGATGATAATAATAATCTTCGACGGCCTTCTCATTGTTGCCAGCCATACGAGCAACCGCCATGACTTCGGCCGCTTTCTCAATATAGGGTAACGTAAAACACTATGGAACTTTGGAGCCGTTTGTTTAAACGTACCCTGTGTACAATTGTACACACATTGTTACCACGCAAACATGAGACAAAAGAGATTATTTTGTCTAATGACAAACAAAGGCAGTTAATCGGGTTGAATCTGTTCTTGCATCCAACGGATTCAACACCTAAGGCGTAAGCCTGAGATAATCTGGGAGTATCTTTAACGCCTCTATAAAGGTGATCGACAACGAGTTCAGCCTACGTCGTTTGTGGGTAATTTAAAATTGCGCTGTTAGCTCGCAACAGTTATCTCTTCGACTGCATGTTCCCTAACTTTATTGAACCCTCCGAAATAAGTAGGGTGATACATACGAATAGTTTGCTTCGGCAATGACTTGGATTTGACCTTTGCTAATGCGCGAGTTTTGATGTCAGAAGTGACTGAAGAAAATACAGCATCTTTAAAGTGATGCAGGATATCAGAGTCCCGAGAAGGCCCGGTTAAAAAAATTACGATGTCAGGTTTAAATGCCTCGACCTCAGAAAAAATCACCGAAAAATTTTCTCTTTCAATATCTCGCACTTCGGAATTAACTCCAGTTTTTCCCTTAGACTTTCCTACCTTATTTATATTATTCCAGCTAAAGTATATTTTCTTGTCGGTGAAGGAAGCTTGAATTTTCTTCTCAAAATATCTGAAAGCCTTCCAAAATGAACTCTTACCATAGCCGCCGTAAAACTTTTTTTGACAGAAAAAGCGATCATACATGGCTATTACATCTTTTGGATTATCGATAATTCCGAAACGATCACCCCATCCTTTAGTCTCTTGGCCGAAAATCATGACGCGCATGTCTGAAGACTTCAATTGTTCCTCATCAAACGCCAGCAGAAATGGGTTCGTATACTTGTCTGTACTTAGCAATCCTAGACTGCTTCTAAGGCCATTCCAATTTTCACGGTATATATTTAATACAGATTCATTAATGTCCATAACTTTCCTTGAGAGTCAACGCCTCGCTAAAGAGCGTCAGGTTGGGTTTTTAAGGCAAATTTCCAGAGAATCGATATTCTCTGGAACCATTTGTTAATCGGCTCGTATAGCTTGCATAACGCTCTGGATAAATGCCTCTTGAACTGCCTCAATTTTCGATGGATTTTCATCCTCTGAAATTCCGTTAGAGTAAACGTCGCCACTCCATTTGTCGTCTACAAAAACCCCCCGTAATTCGCCCTCGATAGCACTAGCATAACCTTTGTCTGGATAGTACATCCGGTTTTGCAAGGTTGGAAGTTTGAAAATCAAAGGACAGCCTTTTAACTTTTTGAGAGATTGCGAACTAAGCTTTGCCTCTATTCGCCAGGCCCCGTAATCATAATTATTAGGCCTTTTAATTGAACACGAAACCACGTCCTCTGTTTGAGTAAGAAAATCTATTTCTCGAAGCATTGCGCTCTCAAGTCCTTCAGGGATAATGAACCATGTTGCATGACCACGGGATTGGGGGTTGCCCACTCCATCTTCAGTATCGGAGCCATTCCAGCGCATTCCGAGACGAGGAGTTCCTTCCCATTCTCCTTCAGCGGCGCTCCAACCGCCTGCCCCTGAATTATAGATTACTCTCTTAAGTTTCCATGAAGTCTTTGGAGATACAACCGTGTTTGGATCGATGTACATTGTGAATGTCTCCTTTAGAGGTTTTTATTGTGTGTACGTATCCTACGTACATTACATACACTAGGTTCAATACGTACGCAAAGACTTTTTGATAAAAGTTTCAGGGCTGAAGAGTAGAGATACGTTTAAATGCACCCAAGAAGCTTGGTTCAAGCAGGCTGTATTGCTCTATATAGGAGGGGGAATCAAAAGTTAAAAACCAGGTGTGTACAATTGGAGACAAAGCCCATTAGACAAAATGGATTATTTTGTCTATTGGAGGAATCAAAACAGAAAAGGAGCAACTAATGGTTTCTCTCAAAAAGATTGCCCTATGTTCTGATACCAAGGAGGTTCAGCACCGAAATTATCTTTATTGAGCACTTCGGGAGGGAGCCCCCAGTGTCAGACGGAGTGACAGATAGCTTCTCTAAAGTCCAGCTGTTTTATCTAATGTAGTGCTGTCAACATCTATCCACTTAAAGTTGAATGGGGGGCAAGGTTAGTCTTTTTTAAAGCGTGTGCAATAAAACAATGTCGATTTTATTTTACTTTTGCTTGGCCAACTTAGATAAATTATTGAAAACGAAGATATTGCTGTAAAAATGGCAAACAAATAATACTTAGTTTCTGTGGTGATGTATTTTTTAAAATAAGGGAAAGAATCAAGTGCTAAAAACAACCAGACAATTGTTATAATAAAGCTTATTACTTGATTTACCCTTGAGACTGAAAAAGGATAACCGTAATGAGGATAAAGCCACCCCATTTTTTTAGAAGGGATTACTGTGCGATGCAGTGGGCCAATTATTTCGTCCTCTAGTGCGTCGAGATGGCGTTCCCAATTTTCCTGCCAGTACTTGCTACCCTTGTTTACTAGATACCATCCTAGAGATAGCAGTAGCCCTATACAGGAAATAATAAATATTGAACTTGGGTCTCTTTTTGATATTTCAACATTTTGCAAAGCAAAATAACCTGCGAAGGAGGCGACAATAAGCGACCAAAAATAAGTCGCTCTTCTCCAGTAGAGGTCGATTTCAAACTTTCTTATATCAAGGGCTTGTTTTAGCGCCTCTTTTTGAATGTTTTTACCAAATATTTTTTTATAATATTTTCTTTTAGATATTTCTTTTACAACATCGTTTTTATTCATTTGAACCTTATCTATCTATGATTTGACATCCCGAATTTTATGGTTGGCCAACTTGCCAGAAGCCATAAATCGGCGATATCGATAGGTCCACTAAACTTCAAACATGGCTCTGTTGTGGTTAATAGAATCTATCTTGTCCTTGGTAACGTTGAATTCAGCGGACGGCACGGACAGTTTGGTACAATCCGCTGGAATGATTTGTTGTCCGATTGGATACTATTGCCAAGCCCATATGGAAACCACATTGCCTGTAAAGCCTGGCTTGGTTCCATTAAAGATTACATTTTCACAAGAGAAATTTTCTTTTCTAACAGGGGATCCATTTTTTCGGAAATGCTCTAGGGCTTGTGCAACATAGGTCGCAGGTGAGTATGGTTTGTCAGCGCCAGCTCCCATTTCAGGTTTGTTTTGACCCGAAGGGTAGGCACTTGTAAGTTGTTTCCATACTGTTGGATAAATCTCTTCCAGAGAATTGCAAATTTGATAGGGAGTTAGAAAATTGGGGTTTGCGCTTTGGACAATGTCGAGAATTTCTATTTGGAATGCTGTGAGTTTCATACTTCCCCTTTTCGATTGCTGGTTGGCTAACAAGTAATCTTGTGGTTTTCAGATATTCCATCACAATGTGTGATACCCGTAAGTAAGTCCACATATTTTCAATCTATCATAACTGAAAAATGTGGTAACTGATAGCGAAAGATATCATGTGGGGGCATCATTTTGGAAGTTTCAAACCATTGGACAAAATAGATTATTTTGTCTAATCATTTGAGCTTCGGTGTCGAGATATCAATGACTTACCCGCCATGAAAATAGCAAAACATTGGACAAAATGATAGGAGTCCAGAAAATCCTTGTTTCCATCCTTCGTCATCGGGGTTGCTGACAGTAAAAGAGAAGATAATTTCAGAGAATGCGTTGCTGGTCACTTCAACAGAAAGCGTTAGGCAACATGGTTGATACTAACTGAGACACGAAACGAGGGGGGCAATTCTGCATCTGCACTGAGGAAACTGCCATCAGTTTTGGGGATTTGAGGAAATGGAGTAGAACGTTACTCACAAGATTATCATGAATACAGTGGATGCGAACACGCCACTGATCTCGTCTGGACAAATTCACAAAGTCGTTGTAACCTAAATTCCCGCGCTATTGTAACGAGGTAGGCGGCGTGACACCCAATTTTGTGTAGAGGTCTGTCTGCCGTTTCGTGGTTTCACCGACCTGTAACTGTTGCCCCGGCACTTCAAAGCATTCAATGATGTCGAACTCATCCAACACCTCCTGCATCGTGTAGTTCTTGAACAGATTGTTTTCCTGCATTCTCTTCGTGATAGAGGATAAAAAAATCAGGGCAATGAATTGCACAAAGAGCTTACCATCCAGACTTTGTTCCGATGAGACAGCCATCCGGCGTAGATTCAGTCGTTCTTTCAAATTATCAAAGGCCTTTTCCACCAGGTCCTTATTCCGATAGATCTCCAGCGCCTCTACCGCTTCCTTGATCTCATTGCTCAACAGGGCAAAATATCCGTAATTACGTTTGGCCTCAGCCAACGCCTCTTCATTGGCAATAACTTTCATGCCTCGGACCGACGTACTTTTCACTACAAAATATTTGGCATAGTGTTTCTCATGATCAGGGTGACGCTGTCCACTTTCCAATTCATCCTGCCAAACAGCCATCCGATTATTGAAAGCTTTCTCATCCTCCAGGGCTCGATCCGGTGAATAATACAGATGAAGATACATCCGGCGATCTGCCCTGATTGTATCACCTTTGTACGGACGATTCTGGGTATAGTTCCAGGTTATCGGCAGAGAATACGTATAGAGCTGGTAAGTTTGACTGTAATGAGTCCAGCTACGCATTGGCTCACGCGCGGTATCGAGATGTGTCTGTCACCCCCGACCTAAGATGAACCCATCCACCGCCGACAAACGGACCCACCTCACTGGTTTTTAAGAATAAGCTCCCAACGATTAAGAGACCCACCAACTTTTCTTTAGTTCCCTCTTTTTCCCCTTCTTTTATTATCGTTTCGTATCCATTACCTGGAGGAAACGATGCCAAGCCGTCGAAAAAGTAAAAAACGTCCTTGTCGAATTAGGCTCGACGCGAGCTTCGCCGTACGCACCAGCGCGAGCTCGAGTTCCACAGCTGAGACGCCCTCGTTGTGTAAGACGGCCGTCACACGGGTGGTTTCACCCTCGAGCAGCCGATCGCGCTCCAGCGCGAGCCTGCCGACGACCCGCGGCTCCTCCGCCAGCACGAGCCCGACGGCGGCGAGCAGCAGGTACGGCGCGGCGAGCACGGCAAGCTCGGCTCGCCCGCTGGCGAGGCCAGCGACCGTCCCGGCGCCGGCAACGGCGAGGAGGCCAGCCAGCCGAGCTGACGGTGAGCGTCTCACAACCGCTCAAGCACCTCGAGCATCGCGCTCAACTCGGCCGAGGCGACCCCCGGGCCGTGCCTGTCCTCGGGGAACGGGCGGCCTGGACGCACGAGCTCCCATAGCCGCTCCCCGAGAACGTCCCGGCCGGCGGCATCGGACAGGCGCTCCAGCGTCTGGCCGCGGGTGGCGAGCCGCTGCGATGCGATCTCGGCGAGCAACGGCCGCAGATAGGCATGCACCTGCAGCGCGCTCGAGCTCGACATGCTGATCAGCCGCTCGAGCCGCACGAGCTGCTCAGGCGGCGCCGGTTGCCGGGCCGGGACACGACCTCGGCTGCGCGTGGTGCCCTCGGGCAGCAGCGCCAGACAGGCGACGACTGCGATCGCCGCACATGTGACGATCGCGATCTCCGCGAGCAGCGTCACCCGGAGCTCGCCACCTCAAGTCGAGCACGCAGCGAGCCGAGCGCTGAGAGGGCGAGCGCGCGCAGGCGCTCCGGGATCGGGTGCGGACTGAACCGTGCCTCCTCGAACAGGCCGGTCAGGGTGCTGGCGTCGGGCTCGGCGCCGCTGGCAACCACCAGTACCCGCTGCAGGTACTCGCGTGGCGCCTCCGCGCGCGAGCAGGCGATCCCGTTTCGGCAAGCGTTCGCTGCATTGCGGCGTACGCTGCGATCAGCGCGCTGCGCGGATCGGCCGAGGGGTCTAGCGCCCCGATCGCCGCATCCACTGCGTCGCGCGCCGCGCCCTGCTCCGACGACGTCACGAGGGGCTCCGCTCGCCGCAGCACCACGAGTAATGCGCCGACGACCGCTACGAATACGATCGCAAGCGCCGCCCACGGAAGCCACCCAGGGACGACGAACTCGCCGCTCCCACCCCGGACCGTGCCGGAGCGGTTGGGACTGGACGGAAGCTGCCGCCCACGCCGAGCCGCGGAACGTGGTTGACCGATCGTGTGCCGAGCACCGCGGCGGCGATGAGTGCCGCGCCCAGCGCGAAGGGCAGCACCGCCGCCAGCAGCTTCCAGATCCAGTGCACGCGGAGCGCTTCGGGCCCGTGCTCCGGCTCGTCGTCGCCCTTGCGCCGACGCCTCGGCCAGCTCAGCATCGCGACCGCGGTGAGCCCGACGATCCCGGATCCCGCAAGCAGCATGAGCAGCGCCGTCACCGGCGCACGCGCAGAGGCCGCGTCGACGGGCGTCGACCGAGATAACGGGTCGCGACTGGCCATCGCGATCAACGCGATCGCAGCGCTCAGCCCGACCGCCGCGACGGACACGCGCGCCCATCTCCTCGATCTTTGCGCCTGGCGCATGGCCTGGCTTCAGTCCATGGTCAGCGGGCCCTGTGACTCGCCGGAGAGGAACTGGCGGATGAACGGGTTCTCGGAGTTGAGCATGTCTTCCGAGGGTCCCGCCTCGACGATCCGTCCCTTCCAGAGCACGTTGATGTAGTCGGCCACCCGGCGAGCGCTCATGATGTCGTGAGTAATCACGCAGAACGTGGGCAGGTGTTCCTTCTTCTTGGCCTTCGCCTCGTCCATCATGTCGCGGTGGATCTCCAGGATCAGCTCGCCGAGCAGGGCCGTGCGCACTGGATCCAGACCGGAGTCGGGCTCATCGAACAACAGGATGTCCGGCTCGAGCACCAACGCGCGGGCGAACCCGGCGCGCTTGCGCATCCCACCCGAGAGCTCATTAGGCATCAGGTTGCGGGCGCTTCCTAGGCCGACTTCGTTCAGGCGGCGCATGACGATGTCCTCGATCTCGTCCTCACCCTTCTCGGTGTGCTGACGCAGCGGGAATGCGGTGTTGTCGAAGATCGACATCGAACCGAACAACGCCCCGTCCTGAAACAGAAGCCCGAACTTCTTGCGCATATCGAACAGCTGATCATCCGGCATGTTCGGCACCGAATCACCATGCACCACCACGTCGCCCTGGTCCGGGTAGAGCAGACCCACCATGTGCTTGATGCACACCGACTTGCCGGTGCCCGACGGCCCAATGATCATCGACACCATCCCTTCGGGCAGACCCATGTTCAACCCCCGCAGGATCCGGTTCCGCCCAAACGCCTTGTAGGTGTCGATGAACTCGACCGCATCCGGACGCCCCGACGGATACACCCGGTAGGTATGCCACTTGTACTCATCTTCCGAGGCGCCCGATGGCGGCGCAGGACGGTGCGGCTGCTCGTCGACCACAGACACGCGCGAAGCGGATCCGGAGGCGTCACGCCGACGGTGGTCCGAGGCCGGTTTCGAGGTGGTGGCCTGCTCGCCGGGAGCCTCCGGTTCGACGGCCTCGCGAGTGTCCGAGCTGCCTGGGCCGTCTGACGGCAACGGCAGCGGCAAGGGCGAGTCGTCGCCCAGGTGCGGCGGAGCAGGGACACCGCTGTCCGACCCACCCGTCGACGCGCCGGAAGAGCCCCCGGGCCCTGCAGCCGACTGCGCCGGTGGAATCGATATCCGCTCCTTCTGGCTCCGTTTGCTGAACAAGTCTCCTAAGCCGAAGTCCCGCATTGTCAGCCTCCGATTGGTGCTGTCAAGCTCGAACCCCATAGGAGCTGCGGTCCGAGCGTTCGATGAGATGTGCGTCCTGTAGAGACGGCGCTTGGTTTTCGAGTCCGTGCCACGACGCCGTCGCGCGGCTGTGCCGGTGCGTCCGTCGCAGCGCGCTGTCGCAGGTTGAAACCGAGTGGTAGAGGGAGTTTGATCCGCTTCATCAAGGACGGCACGCTCGGCTCCCGTCAAGGTCGGCTTGTTCTGGGTGCGCGACGGTCACCGGCTCGTTCCGTCGATGAGTCGCTCGAGCGGGCTCATGAGCGAAGATCTCCCTGTAGGAATCTTCGCCGTAGCTCGTCTCCAGCGGCTCGTGCTCGCGCAGCTTGAACGTGCGCCGGCCGTCCGGCTCCCGTTCTGCGCGCAGGAACAGGGCGTTGTCGAGCCGCTGGGCGTGGAAGCTGTGGGCGAGGTCGTACATGTGGGTGACGAAGAACACGCGGATCTGCTTATCGAGCATCGCCCGCACGACCTGTCGCGCGATCTCGGAGGCTTCGCGCTCATTGGTGGATGCGAACGACTCGTTGCAGAGCAGGATCGCGTTCGGGGGCGATCCGGTCGGCGATGTCGCTCATCCGGCGCAGCTCCTCGTCGAGCTTGCCGCTCTGCATCGTGGCGTCCTCCTCGCGCTTGTAGTGCGTGAACACGCCGGCGCCGATGCTGGCGCGGAACGACTCCGCACCGACGAACATGCCGCACTGCATCATCAGCTGAGCGAGGCCAAGGCTGCGCAGGAACGTCGACTTCCCGCCCTGGTTGGCGCCGGTGATCATCACCAGCGACTTGCCATCGGCATTGACCTCGTTGCCAACCGCGCGATCGTTCAAGATGCAGCGTCAGGCAGATGTCGTAGAGGCCTCCCGCGCTCAGCGCAGGAGGCTCGCCGCGGCACGCGGCTCGGGGAAGCAGGTCGGCTCGCCCTTGCGCTCGAGCCACCGGTGCAGGTTCAGGCAGCCGAGGTAGAACGCGAGCTCGAGGCGGAGCATGCGTGAAGAAGCTCTGTACGTGATCGGCAGACTGCGCGAGCGGCATCGGCGACGTGGTTGATGCCTCTGCCCGGATCTCGTCCAGGTAGCGCGCGCCGGCCTCGTCGCGGGGATGAAGCTCGAAGCTGAACTGCTCGGGGGCGCGGGCTCCGATCAGCGGTAGCCGCTCGCGCCAGGTCGGCTCGCGCGGCGGCTTGTGGAACACGTACGCATCCCTTGTCGCCCTTGCCGAGCTCGGCGCTCTCGAGCACGCCCGCGCTTGAGCTCGAGCTCGCGCAGATGTTGCTCGAGCCCTCCAGGTAGTCGTCGGCGAGCTCCTCGGCGGAGCGTCGCGAAGAGCCGCGTGAAACCCCCGGGAGCGAAACTCGCTCGGCCCTGCTGATCGGCGATCGCGCGCAGCGGACGTAAGCAGGTCGAGTGCAGCTTCAGCACCCGCACCGAGCGCTGAAGGACGTAGCTCGGCCCCGCGCCGCTCCATAGCCCGCCGACCTGGCGATCGCTGCCGAGCGCCTCGATCGCCACCTCGTACAGTTGCCGCACGATCTCGGGATGCTCAAGGCAGTCGGCGAGCACCTCCTGGCGATAGACGATCTCGTCAGGGTCGCGAAGGCTCGATAGCAACGCACGCTTGGCGACCTCAAAGAGGAACTCATCCCCGCCCGCCATCACGGTCCACAGCGTCTCCAGCTCGAGATCTCGACCGAATCGTCATGGCTGCCCGGCCGCTGTTCCGGCGTCCCGGACCTGGGGCCGGCGCTCGAGCTCGCGGCGGGCGTTGAAGATGCCCACGTGGGTGCCCGCTCAGCATCGCGCCGTAGATCTCGTCGCGCAGCTCGGGCTGGACGTCGAAGTCTCGGTCAGGGTGAAGCAGGAAGACCTTCATGTCCCGATCCGCTCCATCAACCGCTCGTAGGTGAGCCCGTATTTCTCGGCGATCGCCCACGCGTAGGCAAGCCCGTCGGCGGGGCTGCGCAGCACCTTGAATGTCCGCTCGGCCGGGTTCTCGGGCGCGATCTGGGTGACCATGCTGACCGTCGCCTCGCTCAGCGACGCGAGTCTCGTCGACGAACGTCACGTACACGCCCAAGCACCCCAGCGCGAGGATCCGCTGCATCACCTCAGTGCCGACGAACAGCGCGTCATTCAGCGAGGTCGAATTGAAGCTCTCGTTCATGACGATGACGCTGCTCGAGGTCGCCTGCTCGAGCATCTCGCTGCACGCGGACGAGTTCGTCCTCGAATTTGCCCCGAAGCGTCTCGATGTCCTCCTCGCGCTCGAAGTGGGTGAAGATCCGGTCGGGCAGGAACAGACGCGCTTCGCGGCCCGGCACGAGCAGCCCGAGGCTGGCCAGGTAGTGCAGCTGGCCGAACATCCGCGCAAACGTCGTCTTGCCGCCGTTGTTGGGGCCGCTGACCACGAACATCCGCTCGGGCCCTGGAGGGAGAAGTCGTTGCAGACGACCTGGCGACGCTCGGGCACGAGCTTGTCGCGCCAGCGCGACGTCGAACGTGTCGCTGACCGCGACTTCCTTCGAGTGAGCGACACGTGGGATAGCAGAACGGCAGGCCGGCGGCCCGCAGCGGCTCGACCAGCTCCAGGTAGGCAAGGTAGAACTGCACCTCGCGGTCAAACCGCGCGAACGGTGGAGTCGAGGAAGTCGCGCGTGCCGGGCGCAGTATTCAGCGCGCGCGCCGAACACATCGGGATGCAGACGCGCGACGCCGTCGAGGATCTGGGCCTCGATATGGTTCATCTCCGCCTCGTCGCGGAAGGCTCACCCGGTAGCTCCTCACCGCCCCCTGCTGGAAGCGGGCGAACGTCTCCAGCACCTCCGCGCTGTAGTCGCGGTCGCCCTCGTACCGGGTCACTGTCACTCGCGGCCCCTGAATCCGCACCGAGTAGCGGATCGCGGCCAGCGCCTCCTTTAGCGCCCGCGTCTCGTCGACCAGCGACGATGAAAGACGGCGAGCCGGCGTAGTCGCTAAGGTAGTCACGCAGTCCGCGCAACCCGCGGGACCGCGGCGCCAGCGCCTGCAGGTCGCGCGCGAGCGCCCCGACCGCCTCGCTGTAGATCTCGACCGCGTCCACGAACCAGGACTGCTCTGCAGCTCATAGTGGAGCTCTTCACCTGCTCGAGGTGGCCGCGCATCCGCTCCATCGCCTCAGCGAACGCCCGAATCGCCGCCATCACGTCAGGCTCCTCGAGATCGCGCAGCACCTCGTGGCGGTAACGACGACAGCGGATCGCGCAGCGGAGCGTAGAAGAACGTGCTCGAGCTGGTAGCGCTCGCGGCCGCCGTCATACGCGCGATCACCTGATCGAGCTTCAGGTCGCCGAAGAAGTCCGGCTCCGGACGATCCGGTCGCGCGCTCGTTTGGGCCCG